>NZ_CP030865.1:6092500-7040153 GCF_003408515.1 Micromonospora sp. B006 | reverse complement strand
AACCGCCCCTTCGGTCGGGGTTCCGACGCAGGTGGGACGCCGCAGTGTGATGTTTGACGGTCATTGCGCCCGTGCGTAGGCTGGAGCGGCTGCTCTCTCGCCCTCTGCTAGGGTGATTGATGCTTGCTGTCCGTGGCTGTCACCTCGCATCGCCGGGGAGCGCGTCACGGCAGCGCCGATCGGAGGTCACCGACAAGGTGACCTGGACCAGCACACGACCCCGGGCGATCCGCCGCGCGGGGCGTACGACAACGGAGAGCCTGACGTGAGCAAGCGCACCTACCAGCCGAACAACCGCCGGCGCGCGAAGACCCACGGCTTCCGGCTGCGCATGCGCACCCGTGCCGGCCGCGCCATCATCGCTACCCGTCGTTCCAAGGGCCGCGCCCGCCTGTCGGCCTGAGGCCGACAGGTCCGGTCCGGGGACGTGGGCAGTCGTGCTGGCCGCCGCGCAACGACTGCGGCGCAGTAGCGACTTCGCCGCAGCGGTTCGCGGTGGCCGACGCGTCGGCCGTGGCACCGTCGTGGTCCACCTGACCACCCCCGAGCCGATCGGCACCACCGCGACACCTTCGCCGGAGCCGGCGCGGACCAGCGGTGCGGAGACCTCCGCACCACGCCGCGCCGGCTTCGTCGTGTCCAAGGCCGTCGGCGGCGCGGTGGTCCGGAACAAGGTCCGCCGGCGGCTCCGGCACCTGGTCCGCGAGCGGCTGGCCGAGCTGCCCGCCGGCACGACCCTCGTGGTACGCGCGCTGCCGGCAGCCGCCGACGCGACGTACGCCCGGCTCGGGGCCGACCTCGACGCCGCTCTCGCCGCCGCGCGGTCCCCCAAGGGACGGCGGTCGCGGTGACCGGCCCGAGCGCGACTTCGTCGCCCACAACCGGTGCCCGCATGCTGCTGGCGCCTATCATCGCGTACCGTCGGTGGATAAGTCCGGCACTGCCGGCCCGCTGCCGGTTCTACCCGTCGTGCAGTGCCTACGCCGTGGAGGCGGTGTCCCGGCACGGTGCGCTGCGGGGCGCCTGGCTGACGGTCCGTCGGCTGTCGCGCTGCCATCCCTTCCACCCAGGTGGACACGACCCGGTTCCGGAGCCGGGCGACCGCCGCCGTGCCGACGTGACTGGAGCCTGAGTGTTTAGTCTCGACTGGATCTACTACGCGATCTCGTGGATCCTGCTGACCTGGCACTCGGCCTGGGACGCCATCGGAGTTCCGGTCGGGGCCGTGATCGGTACGAACTGGGCCTGGATCCTCGCCATCATCTTCCTGGTGGTGACGGTCCGGGTGATCCTGTTCCCGGTCTTCGTCAAGCAGATCAAGTCGCAGCGTGCCATGCAGGCGCTCCAGCCGAAGGTGAAGGAGCTCCAGGAGAAGCACAAGGGTGACCGGGAGACGCTCCAGAAAGAGATGATGGAGCTCTACCGGAAGGAAAAGGCCAACCCGCTCATGGGCTGCCTTCCGATGTTCCTCCAGATCCCGGTCTTCCTGGGCCTGTTCCACACGTTGCGTCGCCTCAGCCCGGACAACCAGGGCAAGACCCTGTACGGCTGGACTGTCGACCAGTTCAACAGCGCCTCGAACGCAACGCTCTTCACCGCGCCGATCTCCGGCAAGTTTGGCTCCACCGCCGAGGAGCTCAGCCGGCTGGGCGCGAACACCGGCACCGTCAAGGTCGTCGCCGGCATCCTGGTGATCATCATGATCGCCACCACCTACCTGACCAGCCGTCAGATGATCCTCAAGACCGGGTGGGCCGAGGATCCGCAGCAGCGCATGGTGCAGCGCCTGATGCTCTACGGCATCCCGCTGTCCCTGCTGATCTCGGGCGCGATCTTCCCCATTGGTGTGATCATCTACTGGGTCACCAACAACCTCTTCACGCTCGGTCAGCAGCAGTGGGTGCTGCGGAAGTTCCCGCCGCCGCCCACGGCGAAGAGCACCACCGCCGCCAAGAGCACCGGTGGCAAGAACCCGGTGCAGCCGGCCAAGGTCGGTGGCCTGTTCGGCCGCAAGGCGGCCCAGCCGGCGGCGAAGGCCCCGGCCGCGGCGCCGAAGGTGGCCGGACCGAAGCCGGGCGCCAAGCCGGTCAACCCGAAGAAGGGCGGCAGCCGGCCCGCCAAGCGACAGGGCTGAGTTTCACCGGGCCACCGCCGCGACACCGGCGGTGGCCCGTTCCGGCCACGTGCTGCCATCCGAGGAGTCGGCGCCGGGCCGGAATCGCCGCGCGAGGCGCGGCCGCGGGCGAAACTGGCCCGTACAGACGTGCCCGAGGGCAACCGGCGAACCTCCCGCCGGCCCCGGGAGACCAGCGGACCCCCGAACGGTCCGGCCGAGCGAGTACGGAGATGAGACCCGTGACCGAGACCAGCATCCCCAGCGCCGAGCAGTCCCTGGACGAGGAGACCCCCGTTACCGCCGCCACCGAGACCGAGGCCGCCTCGGGCGAGTCCCGGGAGAAGAAGGCCCCGGCCGACAGCGACCTGTTCCGGCAGAGCGAGATCGCCGCAGACTACGTCGAGGGCCTGCTGGACATCCTCGACTACGACGGCGACATCGACGAGTTGGTCTCCGGCGGCCGCCCGGTCGTCGAGGTGGTCGGCGGACGGCTGCAGAACCTGGTCGGCCAGCGCGGCGCGACGCTGGAGGCGCTCCAGGAGCTGGCCCGGCTGGCCGTGTTCCGCCAGACCGGCACGCCGAGCCGCCTGCTGCTGGACGTCGGCGGCTACCGGGCCGCGCGGCGCAAGGAACTGGCCGCCGTGGCGAAGAACGCGGTCGAGAAGGTCAAGGAGCACGGCGAGCCGGTGCGCCTGGAGCCGATGTCCGCGTTCGAGCGCAAGTGCGTGCACGACGTGGTGAACGCGATGAGCGGCGTGGAGAGCGAGTCCGAGGGCGTCGAGCCCGACCGCCGCATCGTCGTGCGTCCGGTGACGGACTGAGGTCCGTGATCTCCGACGAGACGACGGCAGGCGCCGTGGCCGGCCCGGGTGGTACGCCGCCCGGGCCGTCGGCTGTGCGCCCCGACAACACAATCGACCCGGTCTTCTCCGACGAGGACGGGCCGGCCGACCCGGCGTACCCGGGAACGGCCCCGACCGACCCGGGCGAGCCCGCCTTCTCGGCCGAGCCGGCGGTGGTGACCGGGATCGAACCCGCCGACCCGGCCGCTGACGTGACACCCGCCTTCTCCGGTGAGCCGGCGGCGGACGTGACGTCGGCCGCACCGGCAGTGCCGGCCGATCCGGTCTTCGCCGAGCCGGCGGAAGACGCGCCCTCCCTTGTGGACGGTGACGCCGCGCCCGACCCGGCGTCGGCGACGCTGCCGCCCGAACTGGCGGAGGCCGCCCGCGCGCTGTTCGGCGACCGGCTCGACCTGGCCGCCGCGTACGCGGAACTGCTTGCCACCGACGGCGTGGTGCGCGGCCTGATCGGCCCGCGCGAGGCGCCGCGGCTCTGGGACCGGCACCTGCTCAACTGCGCTGTGGTGGCCGAGCGGATCCCGGAGGGGGCGAGCGTGATCGACGTCGGCTCCGGCGCCGGGCTGCCCGGCCTGGTCCTGGCGATCGCGCGTCCCGATCTCACGGTGACGCTCGTAGAGCCGCTCGCGCGGCGTACCTCCTTCCTGATCGAGGCGGTGCAACGCCTCGGCCTGACCCGCGACGTCCGCGTCTTCCGCGGGCGGGCCGAGGAGGCGGCAGCCGGGTCGCGGGACCGGGAAGGGCTGTCCGCCGACATCGTGACCGCCCGCGCGGTGGCGCCGCTGGACCGGCTTGCCGGTTGGTGCCTGCCGCTGCTGGTCTCCGGCGGTCGTTTGGTGGCGCTCAAGGGCGCCTCGGCGGCCGACGAGATCGCCGAGCACACCGAAGCGGTGGTTCGCCTCGGTGGCGGTACGCCGGAGCTGCACCGTTGCGGCGAGGGGATGGTCGAGTCCCCGGCGACGGTGATCGAGGTGGTCCGGGAGCGCGTGGTGAACCCGCGCCGGGCCAAGAAGCCGAAGCGGTCGCGTGGCGGCCGCCGTCGTGGCGACCGCTGACCGAAACGGCTGTCCGGACGTCCACCCGGTCGTTGGACCGGGTGGACGTGACGCGATCGATCACAACCCGACATGGACCCACTGCGCCCGTCGGCCGTAGGCTGACCGCGCGTCGATAGTGTGGAACGGCGGTGCCGGGCGGCACCCGAACCCGAGGGTTCCCGCCGAGCCGACCACGCCGGGCGAGGCGCGGACTCGATTCGACGGGTGCGGACCGACCATCCGGAGCGGGTAGGGATGACAGGTGCATGACGACGACAGGTACGACGATCCACGGTTGACCGGGTCCGGAGGGAACTCCCCTGGCCCCGTTTCACGTGAAACCAACTACCGGGAGTGGACGGTGAACGAGCCCCGCGATCCGTCCGCCTCGTACCAGCCGGCCGAGCCGCCGCCCTCGCGGCGGGAGCAGCCGCCCTCCGGTGCCGTGCGGCCCGTGTCGTCGGCGCCCGCGAACGTCCCGCCGGCTCGGGACCCGGTCGACCCGGCCGACGGCCCGGCGAACGCCCCGGCGCCGCGACCCCCGGCGGTGCGGGCGAACGCCGTGGTGCCCGCTCGCTTCGAACCCCAGCCGCCCGTCTCGGCCGTGCCGCACCAGGCCGCACCCGAGGTCGCCGTGGCGCCGTCCGACACGCCACAGGCGAGCGGGTACGGCGAAGAGGTAGACGCCAGCACGTACGTTTCACGTGAAACCCCGACGCGCGAAGAGGATGATCCACCGTTGGCTATGGAGGCGATGCGCGCCGTGCAGATCCTGAATCCCAGTGGCGAGGTCACCATGCCCCGCCCGGACCGGACCCGGGTGATGTGCGTCGCCAACCAGAAGGGCGGCGTGGGCAAGACGACCACCACCGTGAACCTCGCAGTGGCGCTCGCGCTGCACGGCAACCGGGTGCTCGTGGTCGACCTTGATCCCCAGGGCAACGCCTCCACCGGTCTGAACGTCCCGCACCACACCGGCGTGCCCGACGTCTACGACTGCCTGATCGACAGCGTGCCGCTCGAAGAGGTGGCGCAGGCCGTCGAGGGCATCCCCAACCTGTGGTGCGTACCGGCCACTATCGACCTGGCCGGCGCCGAGATCGAACTGGTCTCTGTCGTCGCCCGGGAGTCCCGCCTGGCGCGGGCCATCGCCGCGTACCCAGGGCACTTCGACTACGTCTTCATAGACTGCCCGCCGTCGCTCGGCCTGCTCACAGTCAACGCGCTTGTCGCCGCGCAGGAGGTGCTGATCCCGATCCAGTGCGAGTACTACGCGCTGGAAGGGCTCAACCAGTTGATCAACAACATCAACCTGGTACGCCAGCACCTCAACCCGAAGCTCGAGGTCTCCACCATCCTGCTCACCATGTACGACAGGCGTACCCGGCTGGCGGACGCGGTGGAGCAGGACGTCCGGAACCACTTCGGCGACAAGGTGCTCCAGGCCGTCATCCCGCGCAACGTGCGTGTCTCCGAGGCACCGAGCTACGGCCAGTCGGTGATGACCTACGATCCCGGTTCGCGGGGAGCCACGAGTTACTTCGAGGCCGCCCAGGAGATCGCGGAGCGAGGCGTCAAGGAGCCGGTGAGCCGGAATGCGTAGTGCGGAAATGTCGCTGGGAGGCGTCGCATGAAGAACCGTCCCCGCGGCGGGCTGGGCCGAGGGCTCGGCGCCCTCATCCCCACCGGACCGGTACCGGGTGCCGACCCGGCGGCCACCGAGCCGGAGTCGCCGACGGCGGTGGGCCCCACGTCGGCTCCCGTGGCCGGCGCGACGGCCGCGATCACCGGCGCAGTAGGGAGCGCCCCGCCCCCGGCCGCCGAACCCGAGTCGCACCTGAGCCCGGTGCCCGGCGCCCGCTTCGCCGAGATCCCGGTCGACGCCATCGTGCCGAACCCGAAGCAGCCCCGGCACGTCTTCGACGAGGAGGCGCTGGAGGAGCTGAAGACCTCGATCCAGGAGGTCGGCTTCCTCCAGCCGATCGTGGTCCGCCAGCTCGACCCCGAGAAGTACGAACTCGTCATGGGTGAGCGGCGCTGGCGCGCCGCCCAGGCGGTCGGCCGGGAAGTCATCCCCGCGATCGTCCGGGACACCAAGGACGACGCGATGCTCCGGGACGCGCTGCTGGAGAACATCCACCGCGCCAACCTGAACCCGCTGGAAGAGGCGGCGGCCTACCAGCAGCTGCTGGAGGAGTTCGGCGCCACGCACGAGGAGCTGGCCCGGCGGATCGGCCGCAGCCGCCCGCAGATCTCCAACACCATCCGGCTGATGAACCTGCCGGCGGCGGTGCAGCGCCGGGTCGCCGCCGGGGTGCTCTCCGCCGGTCACGCCCGGGCACTGCTCAGCCTCGACGACGCCGAGGCACAGGAGCAGCTCGCCAAGCGGATCGTCGCCGAAGGCATCTCGGTACGCGGTGCCGAGGAACTCGTGCACCTGGCGCTCGCCGAGGAACCGGCGAAGGCGTCCGCCGCGAAGCGCCGGCCGAAGCCGCACGCCCCGGCGCTCACCGATCTCGCGGACCGGCTCTCGGACCGGTTCGACACCCGCGTGAAGGTCGACATCGGCCGGAGCAAGGGGAAGATCACGATCGAGTTCGCCACCGTTGATGACCTGGAACGAATCGTCGGGCTCATCGGCGTGGGCGAGGAGGAGCGGCCCGAGGCGTAGCCGCGAGTGCTTGTACGGCCGGCCGCACCGCCCGCGAGGGGGTGCGGCCGGCTCGTTTCTTCCGGCTGCTGTTCCCGGGGGCGATCCGGCTCCTGCGATTCGCGCTTAAGGTGTGGCGGTTGCGGGACGGCCGTTGGTCTGCCCGCCCTGGTTTCACGTGAAACGAGGACGGCGGTGCGGGGCGGGCTGAGGCGGCGGGCGGGCCTCAGAGTCGGTCGTTCTGCTCCCCCCGTCGCGGGGCTGACCTCTGCGATTGACGGGTGGGCGAGGAGCCGGGGTGCCGGGAGCGCACCGGGTAGCGCGCCGCGCTCGCGCCTACGACAACTCAGATGCCGGTGGCCGTGGTGACTCACCGCCGAGGGCGGATCGGGGTCATGACTCCATGCCAACTTGTGGGGCCGCCCGTCGACGTCAGGGCTGCGTGTCTCCGTCGAGTTCGGCTGCTTGACGATCGGGCACCGCCGGGTCCCCGTCTCCGCCCCACGACGACAGTGCGCTTCCGCGGGCGGAGGAGTGGGCGATCTGACGACGTCGGCGTGGGTGACGGCGACAAGGAGGCGTGCCGGCACCCAGCCGATTCAGTTGCCAAGAAGATCGGCGGCTGCATGGCGTCCACGGGGTGAGCGGGAGCCGGAAGAGGGTTGGCTGATCCGTGGCGGAGTGGGGAGAGGGTCTGCGCTTGAGAAGACCTGCGCCGCTTGGAGCCGGGTGAACGGTCGAGCCTTGCAGCGATAGGGCGGCGTTTCACGTGAAACGGGATGGCCCCCGCCCAGCCCTGGAGGCCCCGGTCCAGTCGACGATGACGCCTTCGCGTCGAGGCTGGCCCGCGTAGCCGATGCTCCGAGACGAGCCCACCGCCGTCGTTAGATGTGCGCCGTCGCTGCGCGTTAATCGCCCACGCGGCCGTCCATTGGAGCGGTGCTGAAGCCGGGTGGAACACCATGGGTGTCAAAATGCCTCGGAGGCACCCACGCCGTTCCACTCACGCCCGGTGGGCAGCGGGTGCCAGCGACCCTGGACCGGGAAGCGCCCGTCTAGGGCCGCGCTTCCCGGATCTTCCGCCTCCTCGACGGGGCACCAACGTCCGCGCCCGCCCCGCGCCGGATGAGGGCTAGCGCCGCGAGTCGTCCCGTTGCCCGGCGATCCCACCAACGGCAGGATCCTCGCCGGAGCCCGGAGCCCGGAGCCCGGAGCCCGGAGCCCGGAGCCCGGAGCCCGGAGCCCGGAGCCCGGAGCCCGGAGCCCGGAGCCCGGAGCCCGGAGCCCGGAGCCCGGAGCCCGGAGCCCGGAGCCGCCAGACCAAGGCAAACCAACTGGCTGCCCGCCCCGAGCCACCGGCCCAAGCCCCGCCGGCACCAGGATCACCGAGACCGGCGGTGCGCGACTGAGCGGGCCGCCGCTGTTTCACGTGGAACCGATCGCAAGAAGCGCCTCCCGAACCCGGTACGGATCGAGCGCCCGGATCGTTGGAAGAGCGGATCCGCACACCCTCCGAGTTATCCACAGCAGTTGTCCACAGGCTCGCCCCGTTTCACGTGAAACAAAGCGCGGAAACCCTTGCTGAGCAGTGGATGACGCACCGTACTGGTGATCTCGGCACCCTGTGGACAACGTGGTGGACAACCTGTGCGCGGGCAGTGGAACGGGTAGGGACAGGCGTCGCCAACTCGGTTAGGGTCAGCGTCGTGCCGGACACCCCTCCCTCAGTTCCAGACTTCACCCAGTGGCCGTCCTTTCCCTTCGAGGGCGATCTCCGCGTCAAGCCGCTCGACGAGCCCGTACCGTTCGAACCTCCCCGCCGTGGCGAGGCGGATCGGGAGTGCACCGCCTGCAACGCGCCCGACGAGGCGTACATCTGGGTCGGTGAGCGGTGGCGGGTCCGCGCCATGGACCGGCCCACCGGGCTGCCGATGGTCCTGATCCTGGAGTCCCGGTCCCACCTGGATCTGGGCGACCTGCCGAATCTGCTCGCCGCCGAGCTGGGCGTGATGACCGTGCGCCTGGAGCGGGCCATCCGGTCGCTCGACGGTGTGGCCCGGGTCCACGTGAACCGTTGGGGCGACGGCTCGGCGCACCTGCACCTGTGGTTCCTCGCCCGGCCGTACGGGCGACTGCAGCTGCGGGGCACGTTCCTGTCGCTGTGGGACTCGATCCTGCCCCCGATCTCCGAGGACAGGTGGCGGGAGAATCTGGCCATGGTGGCCGCGTGGCTCGCCGAGTTCGGTGGCCGGCCGCTCGCCGAGCCGCCGCGCATCCAGTGGCAGGCCCCGTCGAGCTTCTCTCCGGCCTTGGCCGTGGACGCCGCTGAGGAGCCCGAGGAGGAGCCCGCATCCGTGATCGAGGCTGCGGATGAGATCCCGGAGTCCGAGGCGGCACAGGACGTCTCAGACCCCTCGGCGGGCCCGTCGGCCGACGACCCGGCACCGGAGGGCGGACCCGAAGCGTCCGAGGAGCAGGAGGAGACCGAGGGCGCCGCTACCGTGGGCGAGGCCGAGGACGGCGAGCCGCGGGCGGCGCTCACCAGGGAGGGCTGACCTCAGCGGCGGCGGGCGGCGGCCCGGGCCACCAGCGTGCCGAGCACCCGGCCGAAGTCCAGTCCGGCCGCCTGGATCGCCAGCGGCAGCAGCGAGGTCTCGGTCATGCCCGGGGAGACGTTGACCTCCAGCACGTGCGGCTGGCCCTCGGCGTCGACGATCAGGTCGACCCGGGACACGTCGCGCAGGCCGAGCGCGGTGTGCGCGGCGAGCGCCACCTCGGTCACCCGGGCGGTCGTCGCGGCGTCGAGCCGGGCGGGCGCGTGCCACGTGGTGCGGCCGGCGGTGTAGCGGGCCGCGTAGTCGTAGACGCCGTTGCGCGGCACGATCTCGACCGGAGGCAGGGCCTGCGGGCCCTTGCCGAGGTCGAGCACGGAGACCGCCACGTCCATCCCGGGCACGTAGCGCTCCACGAGCGCGGTCTGGTCGTACGCGAAACAGCCGACCATCGCGGCCGGCAGCGACGCCGCCTCCCGGACGACGGCGGCGCCCAGCCCGGAGCCGCCCTGCGCCGGCTTGACCATCAGCGGCAGCCCGAGCCGGTCCACGATCCGGTCCAGGACGGCGACCGCCCCCAGTTCGGAGAAGCGGTCGTGCGGCAGCGCCACCCAGTCGGGCGTCGGGATGCCCGCCTCGCGCAGCACCGCCTTTGCCGACGGCTTGTCCCAGGCGAGCCGGGAGGACCGGGCGTCGCAGCCGACGTAGGGCACGTCCCAGAGGTCGAGCACGCCGCGCAGTGAGCCGTCCTCGCCGGTGGCGCCGTGCAGGGCGATCACCACCGCGTCCGGCGGGTCGGCGGTCAGGGCGGGCAGCAACGCCACGTCGGCGTCGCGCAGTTCCGCCTGTACGCCGACCGCGCGCAGCGCGTCGAGCACCCGGCGGCCCGATCGCAACGAGACGTCCCGCTCGTAGGAGAGACCACCGGCGAGCACGAGCACGTGCAGCTCGTCGACGGCGGATCCGGTCACGGGAGGCGGTGCGGCAGGGCTGTCGGACATGCGGGCATCATGCCAAGTCGGGACCGGGCGCGTCCGAGCCGCCCTGGCGACGGCGGGGTCCGGCACCGCCGACCGCGCCGAAGACCTTGCGCATGGCGATCTCCTGTTCCATCACCCCGGCCAGCCGGCGGACGCCCTCGCGGATCCGCTCCGGCGACGGGAAGGAGAAATTCAGCCGCATGTTCCCGGCGCCGGTGCCGTCGGCGTAGAAGCCGGTACCCGGCACGTAGGCGACGCGGGCGGCCACGGCCCGCGGCATCATCGCCTTGGAGTCGAGCCCGTCGGGCAGCGTCGCCCAGACGAACAGGCCACCGCGCGGTGTGGTCCAGGTGGTGCCCTCGGGCATCAGGTCGGCCATCGCGTCGAGTAGCGCGTCCCGGCGCTCGCGGTAGATCTCGCGGTAGACCTTGAGCTGCTGCCGCCAGGGCATGGTGCCGAGGTACGTCGAGACGGCCGACTGCGCGTACGCGCTCGGGCAGAGGATCTGAGCCTCGCTCGCGATGACCAGCTTGTCGCGGACCGCGTGCGGGGCGAGGATCCAGCCCACCCGCAGGCCCGGCGCGAAGGTCTTGGAGAACGTGCTCAGGTAGAAGACCCCGTCGCGCCGCCGGGCCCGCAGCGGCCTGGGCGCCTCGCCCTCGAAACCGAGCTGACCGTACGGGTCGTCCTCCACCACCAGCAGCCCGGCGCGCTCGCAGATGTCGAGCACCCGCTCGCGCCGCTCCTCGCTCAGCGTCACGCCGGCGGGGTTCTGGTAGGTGGGGATGGTGTAGAGGAACTTCACCCGCCGGCCGGCCCGGGCCAGGTCGGCGATGGCCACCTCCAGCGCCTCCGGGATGAGGCCCTCGTCGTCCATCGGCACGTGGGCGACCTGGGCCTGGGCGGCCTGGAACACTCCGAGCGCGCCGACGTACGTCGGGCCCTCGGCGAGCACCACGTCACCCGGGTCCAGGAAGAGCCGGGCCACCAGGTCGAGGGCCTGCTGGCCGCCGACGGTGACCACCACGTCCTCCGGGGAGGCACCGCAGGAGGCGTCGATCCCGGAGAGGGACATCACCTCGCAGATCCGCTCGCGCAGCTCCGGGGTGCCCTGGCCGATGCCGTACTGGAGGGTGGTGGCCCCGTGCTCGGCGCCGAGCCGGCCGAGCATCTCGCCGACCGCGTCCAGTGGCAGCGCCGCGATGTAGGGTGCCCCACCGGCGAGCGAGACGACCTCCGGCCGGCTGGCCACCGCGAAGAGCGCCCGGATCTCCGAGGCGGTCATCCCGCGGACGCGCCGGGCGTACCTGTCGGTGTAGTCGTCGAGCGTCGTGCCGGTCATGACATCACCTCGATCGGGTGTCGGCGGGGCTGCCGCCCGGTGTGGTACCCGCGATGCCGACAGACATTGGCGGCTAGGGCCGGTTGGTCGATCGTAGTCCGTGGTGACGGTAGCGGTACCCGCCGTGTGGACACGTCCACATCCCGGACCGGCCGTTTGCCTTCCGGGCAGGGGTTCGCGCGTCCACTCCCGTAGCGCCGGGCGGAAGCGTACGATCGCTCGTCGGGAGCAGGAGGGCGCGGGACACACCGGCGCTCCGAGCCTATTGGTGGGGTGCGCTCATGTCGCGACGTCTGGTCAGCCTGACCCTGGACACGCTGGAGGACCTGCCTCGATCGTGTCGGCGCTGCGTCTACTGGGAGCTGGATCCGGTCTCCGCGGAGCGGGCCTGCGCGGCCGGTGACCCGGGCCTGGAGAAGGAGGCGTGGGTCTCCCAGACGCTGCTGGAGTGGGGCTCCTGCGGCAAGCTCGTCTACGTCGACGGGATGCCGGCCGGGTTCGTCATGTACGCGCCGCCGGCGTACGTCCCGCGCTCGATGGCGTTTCCCACGTCGCCGGTCTCGGCGGACGCGGCGCTGCTGATGACGGCGCACGTGGTGCCCGCCTTCGCTGACGGCGGCCTGGGCCGGATGCTGGTCCAGGGCGTGGCCCGCGACCTGACCAAGCGCGGCATCAAGGCGATCGAGGCGTTCGGCGACGCGAAGTTCGGCGACGACGCGGACGACCCGGCCCGCGCCTGCGTGGCGCCGGCCGATTTCTTCCTGTCGGTGGGCTTCAAGACGGTCCGGCCGCACCCGCGCTACCCGCGCCTGCGGCTGGAGCTGCGTACGGCGCTGAGCTGGAAGTCGGACGTGGAGTACGCGCTGGAGAAGCTGCTCGGCTCGATGAGCCCGGAGACGCTGCTGCGGCCGGTCCGCCCGGCGCCGGCCACCCGTTCGACCAGCTGAGCGGGGCCAGCCGACCAGCTGAGCGGGGGCAGCCGGCCAGCTGAGCGGGGTCAGTCGACGACGGTGCCGGCGGCGAGTACCGCCCGCAGTTCGGTCACGTCGATCGAGCCGGTCGGCACGTCCCGCTCGATCGGCAGGTACATCCGCTGCACAGCGGCGACGATGGCCTCGGCCACGCGGTCCCGGAACCGGGGGTCGACCAGCCGGGCCCGGTCCTCCGGCGAGGTCAGGTAGCCGACTTCGACGCGTACCGCGGGCATCCGGGTGAGCCGGAGCAGTTCCCACGCCTTGGCGTGGGTGTGGCAGTCGCGCAGCCCGGTACGGGCCACGATCTCCCGCTGCACCAGCCCGGCCAGGCGCTCGCCGGTCGCCGACGTGACGCCGTTGTCGGTGCCGTAGTGGTAGGTGGCCACCCCTTCGGCGGCCGGGTTGGCGTGGTGGTCGGTGTGCAGCGAGATGAACACGTCGGCGCCGAGGGAGTTGGCGAGCTGGGCCCGGTCGGCGTCGGGCAGGCAGCTCGCGGGCGAGGGGCCCCGGGTGAGCTGCACGCGTACGCCGGCCGCGGCGAGCCGCCCCTCCAGCCGGCTGGCGAGGTCGTGCACGAGGTCCGCCTCGGTCCAGCGCAGCGTGCCGTCGGGCACCACCACGCCCGGGTCGGTGCCCCCGTGCCCCGGGTCGATCACCACGGTCCGCCCGACGAGTTCCGGTCCGGCCTGCCGGATGGCGTCGGACTCGCGCAGCCACTGCGGGCGCCCGCCGACCACCTTGCGGCCGAGGCGGCGCAGCGCGTTGACGGTGTGCGGCCCGCACGACCCGTCCGGTTTCAGCCCCATCTCCCGCTGGAACTGGGCCACCGCGCGGGAGGTGCGGATGCCGTAGATGGCGTCGGCGCGTCCCACGTCGTACCCCATCTCCAGCAGGCGTTCCTGGAGCGAGCGGACGTCCTCGCCGGTGATCGGCTCGGGTACGGCGTGGAAGAGCGCGCGGGCCCCGAACCGCCAGCGGGCCGCGTCCAGCGCCCGCCAGGTCTCGGCGCCGACGCGCCCGTCGACGCTGAGGCCGCGGGACTGCTGGAACGCCCGGACCGCGCGTTCGGTCTCGGCGTCGTAGTCGTCGCCCCCGCTGTCGGCGGGAAGAAGCTCCAGGCCGACGAGCACGGTACGGATCTCGGCCACCGCCGGTCCCTGGTCACCGGGTCGGATCGGATGCACGACGACCCCCTATGCACGGACGTTGGCAGGACCGGAACTCCGACGGATGCTTACGGAGCGTACCGTGACCGGTACCCAGCGGGCTCGTGTTCATGCAGGTCAGGAAAGCCGGAACCCCCGTCACCCGGGCTGGGTGACGGGGGTTCCGGCGCTGTCGGTACGGCTCAGAGCGCCGACTCGATGAGCTTGAGCAACTCGCCCTTCGGCTTGGCGCCGGCGATCGACTGGACGGGCTGGCCGTTCTTGAAGATCGTCAGCGTCGGCACCGACATCACCCGGTAGGCGCGTGCCGTCTCCGGGTTCTCGTCGATGTTGAGCTTGACGATGGTGACCTGGTCCTTCATTTCGCCGGCGATCTCCTCCAGCAGCGGCGAGACCTTGCGGCACGGGCCGCACCACTCCGCCCAGAAGTCGACCAGGACCGGCTTGTCCGACTGCAGCACGTCGCTGACGAAACTCGCGTCAGTGACCGCCTTGGTTGCTCCCACTATGAACTCTCCTCCTCCGAACCTTGCTCGTCGAACTCTCAGCCCTGGATGGTGGCGATGAAGCGCTCGGCGTCCAGCGCGGCGGCGCAGCCGGTGCCGGCCGCCGTGATGGCCTGCCGGTAGGTGTGGTCGACCACGTCACCGGCCGCGAACACGCCCGGCACGCTGGTACGGGTGCTCGGCGCCTCGACCTTCACGTACCCCTCGTCGTCCATCTCGACCTGGCCGCGGAACAGCTCGCTGCGGGGGTCGTGACCGATCGCCACGAAGACGCCGGTGACGTCGAGCACCTTGCTCTCGCCGGTGTGCACGTTGCGTACCCGCACGCCGTTGACCTTGCCGTCGTCGCCGAGGATCTCCTCGACCACGGAGTTCCACTCGACCTTGATCTTCTCGTTGCGCAGCGCCCGGTCCGCCATGATCTTGCTGGCGCGGAACGAGTCGCGGCGGTGGATGATGGTCACCGACTCGGCGAACCGGGTGAGGAAGCTGGCCTCCTCCATCGCCGAGTCGCCGCCGCCGACCACCACGATGTGCTGGTTGCGGAAGAAGAAGCCGTCACAGGTGGCGCAGGACGACACCCCGTGGCCGAGGTACTCCTGCTCGCCGGGCACACCGAGCGGCCGCCAGGCGGAGCCGGTGGACAGGATGACGGCGCGGGCGCGGTACGCGGTCTCGCCCACCCACACGGTGCTCACCGCGTCCGAGCCGATCTCGCCGGTGTCCTTCAGCTCGACGCGGGTCACGTCGTCGGTGAGGAACTCGGCGCCGAAACGCTCGGCCTGCTTGCGCATGTTGTCCATCAGCTCGGGGCCGAGGATGCCGTCGGCGAAACCGGGGAAGTTCTCCACCTCGGTGGTGGTCATCAGCGCGCCACCCGACTGCACGCCCTCGATCACCAGCGGCTTCAGGTTGGCGCGTGCGGCGTAGACCGCAGCCGTGTAGCCGGCCGGACCGGAGCCGATGATGATCAGGTTGCGGACCTCGTCCACTGCCGTCTCCCGATGTGTGTGTTCGTCACCGGCCGCACCGATGTCGATCCCGAGTGCCGACGGCTCAGCGGCGCCGGCGCCTGACTTGCAGAACGTCATCGTACGAAGCGGGGATTCCCGAGCCGGTCATCCGGTGGGTCAGGTCACGTGGCGGGACACGCGTGATGACCGCGTTTTCACCCTACCCGCGTACGGAAGCGCGTGTCCGCGCCGGACCCGGGTACGCCGCACTCCGGCCCGCTCGCCCAGCCCCAGCGGGCACCGGTCGCGTCCGCGAACGTCACCACGAGCGCCGGAGCGCCCTGGTACCGGGCGTAGTCGATCATGTTGACGGTGAGCGGGGTCGCGCCGTGCTCCGCGCCGATCGCGGTGAGGCACGCGGCGAGCGTCTCCGGCCGGGCCAGCCGGTCCAGCTCGAGCGCGCTGACGCGGTACTTGTCGCTGGACAGGGGCCTCTCCGGGCCGTTCTCCCGCCCCGCGCCGGACGGACCGGCCATGTCCTGCGGCATCGACTTCGCCCCGCTGGGCACCCGGTCGGCGGCGAGGCGTTCCGGCGTCCAGTCGGTGCCGCTGCTCAGGGCCGGTCCGGTGGTCCGGTACGGCGCGGCGGCCATCGGCGCCGGCTCCCCGACCGCCGGGTTGGCCGAACCGCCGCCGCCCGGATCGGCCAGCCGGCCGACACCGAGCCCGACCGCCGCGACCGAGGCCGCGGCCAGGGCCACCGGGCCGGCGATCCGGGCCCAGCGCCGGGGACGACGACCGGGGCCGCTGTGCCGTTCGGGACGCGACGCGGTGCCGGGCGGGCGGGACGCGCCACCGGCCTGAGCCGGTACGACGGGCGTACCGTCGCGCAGCGCGGCCGGACCGGGCGCGGGCCCGGCCCCGGCGAGCGCCGCGGTGATCCGGTCGGCCACCGCCACGGGCATCTCCGGCGCGGGCGCCGCCGCCCAGCCGGCCAGGTCGGTGTGCACCAGGTCGAGGGCCTCGGCGAGATCGTCGTACGCGACCCGCCACGCCGGGTCCTGCTCGACCAGCCGGGCCACTGTCGCCTGCTCGGGGGTGCCGTCCAGCGCCCCGCCGAGGTAGTCGGCGAGCAGGTCGTGGTCGACCTCGCTGAACTCCCGGGAAGTCACGGCTCCTCCTGGCTGACGGCCTGACGGGACGCTCCCGACGAGGATCCGACGCCCTCGCGGCCCCGTCGGTTCCCGGAGGTGACCCGCGGCACGTCGGCCGCGGGGGAGTCGGAGCCGGTCCGTAGGTGCCCGAGCAGGACGGCGAGCCGCGCCCGACCCCGGGCGCACCGGCTCTTCACAGTCCCCTCGGCGACGCCGAGCATCAGTGCCACCTCGGCCACCGGGTAGCCCTGGACGTCCACCAGGACCAGCGCGGCCCGCTGTTCCGCCGGCAACGCCGCGAGGGCCTGCCGGACCACGAGCGCGGTGTCGTGGTCGCGGGACGGCGCGGCCGGTTCCCGCCCGCCGGTGTGCCGGCCCGGTTCGCCGTCGGTGTGCACCCCGTCCGGCAGCGGGACGGTGGCGTGGGTCTGCCGCCGCCGGATCCGGTCCAGGCAGGCGTTCACCACGATCCGGTGCAGCCAGGTGGTGACCGCCGAGTCACCCCGGAACCGGGCGGCGGCGCGGTGGGCGGAGAGCATGGCGTCCTGGAGGGCGTCGGCGGCGTCCTCACGGTCGCCGATCGTGCGCAGCGCGACCGCCCAGAGCCGGTCCCGGTGCCGCTGGAACAGGTCCGTGAACGCGTCCCGGTCGCCTTCCACGTGTGCCCGGAGCAGGTCCAGGTCGGAGCGGCCGGGCTGCGGGCCGACGCCGGTCGCCGCGTCCGGGGTACGCCCGCCGCGATCCGCCATCACCACATCCGGCGGAGGTGGCGCGGCGGGTGCGGCCGACGGGTCACGAGCCCTGGACCACGATCTCCTGGACGCCGAGCTTCCAGGTGGTGCCGTTGTCCTTCACCGGCAGCTTGGTGATCCAGAAGAGGAGGTACTGATACTTGTCCCCCTCCTGGAAGCCGTCGAAGATCATCTTTGTGCCGCCGTTCTCGTTCGGCGTCCCGATCACCGTCGAGTAGGCGTTCACCAGCTGCTTGTCACCGGCGGAGCTGGACGGGAAGTCGCCGCGGGCGCCGGCGCGCAGCTCGACAGTGGCGCCGGTGGCCGACAGCGTCGCCTCCAGCTGCTTGATCGTGTGCGGGGCGCCCAGGTCGATCCAGACGCCCATGCCCTTCTTGATGCCGCCGAACTTGGCGTTCGTCCGGTAGGTGTTGGTCTCCCAGCCCTCGTCGTCGTCGCCGTCGATGACCTTCTCGGCGTTGCGCACCTCCGCGCGGTCGCCGTCCGGGTCGATGATCCGTACGTCCTGGATGGTCAGCTTGCGGACCTGCGCGACGGGCTCGTCGCCACCACCGGGGCTGGCCGGGGCGCTGTTCGACGGCTGGGCGACCGGCTCCTTGTCGCCGTCGTCGCCGCCACCGAGCGCGTTGATGCCGATGAGCAGCCCGACCAGGGCCACAGCCAGCATGCCGGCGATGCCGATGGCGACCTTGCGCCCGCCGGCCGCGGCCAGCGGCGAGGGCTCCTCGCCGGGCTCGGCGGTGAAACGCAGCGGCCCGGCCTGCTCCAGGAACTGCTCGTCGGCCGGGATGTCCAGCCGGCTCAGCTCGGCGGCCAGCACGTCCGACGCCGGCGGGTCGATCTCCCGGTCGAGCAGGTCCATGGTCAGGTCGTCGAGGTACGCCGGCACCCCGGCACGTACCTGCCGGGGCGCGGCGATGGCACCGGTGGCGTCCCGGACCGCGTCCGGCAGGGCGGCGCGGCCGTGCCCGGCGGTGGCGCCGTGCAGCGGGGCCTCGCCGTGCGGCCAGTGCCCGGTCAGCGCGAAGTAGAGCACCCCGCCGACCGCGCGCAGGTCGTTCTGCTGGCTGTCCGCCCCGTCGGTACGCGCGTCGGCAAGGACTACCCGGCCGTCGTCGCTGATCATCACGGTGCCGGGGTGCACGTTGCCGTGCACCATGCCGGTGGCGTGCACGGCGGCGAGGGCGCTCGCGACGGCGTTGCCGATCGCCGTGGCCCGGGCCGGGTCGAACGGCCCGTCGGCGGCGACCAGCTCGCGCAGCGACTGCCCGTCGACCCACTCGCGGACCACGTAGGCGCGGTCGTCCTCGTCGATCGCGTCGTAGACGCCGACCAGGTTGGGGTGGATGACGCGGCTCGCGGCGACCGCGGCCTGAAGCATCTCGGTGGCGGAGTCGCCACCCGGGTAGCGGAGGACCACCGCGACGGGACGGCGGAGCACCACGTCGACGCCGCGCCAGACCAGCCGGCCGGCGCTGTCGTTGTTGATGTGCTCGACCAGCTCGTACCGCTCGGCGAGCAGCTCACCGACAGTGGGAGCACCGAAGGTCACGACCGCAGGAGAGGTCTCCTCCGCTTCCTGACCCTCGCCGACCTGGGTCACCCGTCCTCCCTCGGTGATCGTGTCGATCGATGGACCCGTGCTGCTGGGCATGTGGCTTCCCGCTCTGCCTTCGGTGGAACGGCCGGCCGGCTCGACACCCGTGTCGACCGGTCGTACCCGTCGAGAGCGACCTTACCCGGGATGCCCGGTTCTCCGACATGTCATCTTCCCGCTGTGACCGGCCGGAAGGCCAGACAACCACGGGCCCCGGCCGGGCCGCCCGCCCACCCGGCGGGCGAGCCGGACACGCACCGCCAATCTAAAGGTTGACGGCAAGGAGGCGGCACAGGGGCGTACCGGTGTGCCGCCCGGGTGGTTTCCCCGCTCCGGCCTGCGCTCCCTCGTCCGTACGGTTGGTTGTCCACAGGCCGAGAGGCCCAGTGGACGGGGGAATTCCAAGTTATCCACAGCCGTATCCCCAGGCTGGTGATCCTCGTTCACCGTCGGTCACCGAGGGGGTCAACGCCCGAGGCGCCGCCGGACCATCCCGACCACCTCGGTGATCTCACCGATCCGCAGCACCATGGCGAGCCCGAGGTAGGTGGCGCCGATCGCCGCGCCGCCGATCACCAGCTGGACCGCGGCGGCGAGCCAGCTCAGGCTCGCCGGGTCGCCGGGAAGCACCGCGACCACCAGCAGGCCGACCAGCGCGGCGCCGAGCGCCGCCACGACCACCCGGCCGAGCGTGCGCATGATCCCGCCCAGCCCGATCCGGCCCACCCGGGGTCGCAGCAGCATCGCCGAGATGATCGCCGCCGCCAGGTACGACACGGCGTTGCCGAGCATCATCCCGGCCGCCGCGAACGTGTTCGAGAAGATCAGGAACAGGCCGACCTGGAGCAGGACGCGCAGCGCCACCACCGGAATGTTGATCAGAGCCGGGGTACGGGTGTCCGGCAGCGCGTAGAACGCGAAGGTGAAGAGCTGGCTGACCGCGAACGGCACCAGGCCGAGCGCCGCCACCAGCAACACCGTCGAGGTGGCCACCGCGTTGTCGCCGGTGAACGCGCCGTACCGGAACACCACCACCGAGATCGGGGCGGCCAGCACCGCGTAGCAGACCGCGATGGGCGCGAGCACCGCCGTGACCATCCGGGTGCCCCGGGACAGGTCGGCGGTGACGTCGTGGAACCGGTTCTCGGCGGCCGCCGCGCTCATCCGGGGCATCAGCGCGGTGATGATCGAGACCGCGATGATGCCGTGCGCCATCATCAGCAGCAGGAAGACGTTGTTGTAGATCAGCAGGCCGGCGTTCTCGCCGTCGCCGCCGGTGGCCCGGTTGAGCAGGTTGACCACCACGAAGAGGCCGAGCTGGTTGACCGCGACGTAGCAGAACATCCAGGCGCCGAGCCGGGCCAGCTCGCGCAGCCCCAGCTCGCGGAAGTCGAACCGCGGCTTCCACCGGAAGCCGACCTTGCGCAGCGCGGGCAGCAGGCCGATCGCCTGCACCGCCACGCCCAGCAGCGTGCCGCCGCCGACCAGCAGGATCCGGTCCCAGCCCACCTCGCCGGGCGGCAGCGCCTTCGCGCTGTAGACGACGATGTACAGGCCGAACGTGCCGATGGAGACGATGTTGTTGAGGATCGGCGCCCACATCGGGGCGGCGAAGTGCCCCCTGGTGTTCAGCACCGCGGCGATCAGCGCGCTGATGCCGGTGAAGAACAGCATCGGCAGCATCAGGTACGACAGCCGGGTGACGAGCGTGGTGTACGCCGGGTCGTCGCTGCCGGCCGCGTACAGGGCCGTGAGCACCGGGGCCAGCACCACAGCGATCAGCGCGGTCGCGGCCAGGGCCAGCACGGCGAGGGTGAGCAGGCGCTGGGCGTACGCCTCGCCCCGGTCCGCGTCGATCTTGCGACGGCGAACCAGCACCGGCACCAGGACGCTCGTCAGCACGCCGCCGAGCAGGAACTCGTACACCTGGTTGGGCAGGAACTGGGCGGTGGTGAACGCGTCGCCGACCATGGTGCCGAGCGCGGCGCCGATCATCAGGTTGCGGATGAAGCCCGTACCCCGGCTGACCAGGCTGCCGACGGCCATCACCGCGCTGTTCGCCGCGGCGCTGGTCTCGGCCACCACCTCCTGCGGGGGCGCGACGGCCTCGACGGCCGGCTGGTTCAGCGGCTCGGCGGAGATGAAGGTCGCGCCGTCGTCCGGCGGCAGGCCGTCGCCGTGCGCGTTCGCGCTGCGGTAGAGCCCGCCGCTCATCTGCCAGCCTCCAAGGGGTACGTCGCAACCGGGTCCGGCCGGCCCCGCCCATCCGGAACCTTAGTCAACCTCCGCCCGTTACCCGCGCCCGGCGCGGTCGATCCACCCCCGGCCCGATAGGCTGGCGATCCCATGTCCGAAGCCTCCGCCTCCCACGCCGCCGACAGCCGCGAGCTGACCGCCGCGCAGCGCAACGCCGTCGCCGAACTGCTCCGAGTCTCACCGGTCGCCGACGAGCTGGGCCGGCGCTTCGCCCAGGCCGGTCACGAACTGCACCTGGTGGGCGGATCCGTCCGCGACGCGCTGCTCGGCCGGCTCGGCAACGACCTCGACTTCTGCACCGACGCCCACCCGGACGAGACCGTCAAGGTGATCCGTGGCTGGGCGGAGTCGATCTGGGAGACCGGACGCGAGTTCGGCACCATCGCCTGCCAGCGCGACGGTCTCAACCTGGAGATCACCACCTTCCGGGCCGAGGTCTACGACCAGGTCAGCCGCAACCCGGTAGTGCAGTACGGCACCAGCCTGACCGAAGACCTGAAGCGCCGCGACTTCACAGTCAACGCGATGGCGGTCAGCCTGCCCGATCACCGGTTCACCGACCCGTACGGCGGCCTGGCCGACCTGGCCGCCAAGATCATCCGTACGCCCGGCACGCCGCAGGAGTCGTTCCGCGACGACCCCCTGCGGATGCTGCGCGCGGCCCGGTTCGCCGCCCAGCTCCGCTTCGCCGTCCACCCGGACGTCCGCGAGGCGATGACCGGGATGGCCGGTGACCTGGACCGGATCACCGCCGAGCGGATCCGGGACGAGTTCACCAAGCTGCTCTGCGGCGCCGACCCGATCACCGGGCTGCGGCTGCTCGTCGACACCGGCCTGGCCGAGCGCTTCCTGCCGGAGCTGACCGGCCTGAAGCTCACCATCGACGAGCACGCCCAGCACAAGGACGTCTACGAGCACACGCTCACGGTGGTCAGCAACGCCCTGGCGCTGGAGTCCGACGGCTGCGACTTCGTGCTGCGGATGGCCGCGCTCATGCACGACATCGGCAAGCCGGCCACCAAGGCGGTCGGCGCGGACGGCCGGGTCAGCTTCCACCACCACGAGGTCGTCGGGGCCCGGCTGACCAAGGCCCGGATGAAGGCGATGCGCTACTCCAAGGAGATCACCTCCCAGGTGGTCAAGCTGGTCGGCCTGCACCTGCGCTTCTACGGGTACGGCCGGGGCGAGTGGACCGACTCGGCGGTGCGCCGGTACGTCACCGACGCCGGTGACCTGCTGTCCCGCCTGCACAAGCTGACCCGTTCCGACTGCACCACCCGTAACCGGCGCAAGGCCGCGCAGCTCGCGGCCGACTACGACGCGCTGGAGGAGCGGATCGCCCGGATCGCCGCCGAGGAGGACCTGGCCCGGGTGCGGCCGGACCTGGACGGCAACGCGATCATGGAGTTGCTCGGCGTACCGCCGGGGCCGGTGGTCGGCCGTGCCTGGCAGCACCTCAAGGAGCTGCGCCTGGAGCGCGGGCCGCTGGACCGCGACGAGGCCGAGGCGGAGCTGCTGCGCTGGGCCCGCGACGAGGGCATCACCGGCTGATCTCCCCCGGCGGGAAGCTCCACGACGATACGGCGGCGTGTCGACCGAAAGGTTGACGCGTGTCGGTCGATGTCTCGCGCATGATGATGGTCATCATCATCAGCCGCCTGGATCGACGGGTACGGCTGTCCTGATCACATCCGCCCGTCCCCAAGGGACGGCCGCTGGACACGGGGAGAACATTCAGTGTCACGTCATGGCGCGCTGCGCCGCTCCGCGCTGGTGGGGTTGGCCCTCACCTCCGCGACCTCCATCATCTGCGCCGCCACCGGCGGCGCCGCCTCGGCCGACCCGGCCGAACCGAAGCGTGCCCCGGTCCGGGGCGCCGACACCGCCGCTGCGGTACCCGGCCGCTACATCGTCGTCCTCAAGGACGGCAAGGCCGGCCCTGCCAGGGTGAAGTCCACCGCGTCGGCCCTCGCCGGGGAGCACGGCGGCTCCGTGCGGCGGGTGTTCGGCAAGGCGCTGTCCGGCTACTCCGCCGCCATGGACCGCCGGCAGGCGGAGCGCGTCGCCGCTGACCCGGACGTCGCCTACGTGCAGCAGGTCCAGCGCTACCAGGCCACCGGCACCCAGACCACCCCGCCGTGGGGGCTGGACCGGATCGACCAGTCCCGGACGAAGACCGACGGGAAGTACACCTACCCGGCGACCGGCGCCGGAGTGACCGCCTACGTCATCGACACCGGCATCGACATCGACCACGAGGACTTCGGCGGCCGGGCCAGCAACGGCTACGACGCGGTGGAGTCCGACGACGTGGCGCAGGACTGCGACGGGCACGGCACGCACGTGGCCGGCACGATCGGCGGCACGAAGTACGGGGTCGCCAAGGACGTCGCGCTCGTCGCCGTGCGGGTGCTCGACTGCGACGGCGGCGGCAGCAGCGAGCAGGTGCTCGCCGGCATCGACTGGGTCACCTCGCACGCCACCGGGCCGTCGGTGGCCAACATGAGCCTCGGCTTCGAGGGCGTCGACCAGGCGGTGAACGACGCGGTCGCCCGCTCCATCGCCTCCGGCATCACCTACGCCGTCGCGGCCGGCAACAGCATGCAGGACGCCTGCGGCGCCTCCCCGGCAGGCGTGCCGGCGGCCATCACCGTCGGCGCCACCGACCAGATCGACTTCCGGGCCTGGTTCTCCAACTACGGCACCTGCCTGGACACCTTCGCGCCGGGCACCGGCATCGTCTCGGCCAAGGCTGGCAGCGCCACCGGCACGGAGACGATGAACGGCACGTCGATGGCCTCCCCGCACGTCGCGGGCGCCGCGGCGCTGGCGCTGGAGGCGCACCCGGGCTGGACCCCGCAGCAGGTGCGCGACTCGGTGGTGGCCACGAGCGTCAGCGGCGCGGTGCACGACACCATGGGCTCGCCCGACCGGCTGCTGCACGTCGGCGACGCGGTGGTGGCGCGCGAGTCGTACGGCCTCAAGGCCCGCGGCAACGGCCTGTACGTGACGGCGGAGAGCGGCGGCAACCGTCCGCTGATCGCGCGGGGCACCGAGGTCGGCGCCTGGGAGCGGTACGACGTGGTGGACGCCGGCAACGGCTACTACGGCCTGCGTGCGGTGACGAACAACCTGTTCGTCACCGCCGAGAGCGGCGGCAACCGGCCGCTGATCGCCCGGTCCGCCGCGATCGGCGACTGGGAGAAGTTCCAGATCGTCACGAACACCGACGGCTCGGTCAGCCTGAAGGCCGTGACCAACGGCAAGTACGTCACCGCCTCGAACACCACCAACCCGCTGATCGCCAGCAAGACCACCATCGGCGCGGCGGAGAAGTTCGACTTCGACGCGGCGCCCTCGGTGGTCGCCATCAAGGCGGTGGCCAACGGCAACTACGTGACCACCGAGAGCGGCGGCACCCGGCCGCTGATCGCCCGGTCCGCGACCGTCGGGGCCTGGGAGAGGTACGAGGTCGTCAGCGTGGGCGACGGGTTCTTCGCCCTGCGCGCGCTGGCCAACAACCAGTTCGTCACGGCGGACGCCGGTGGCAACCGGGCGCTGATCGCCAAGGCCACCGTGATCGACGCCTGGGAGGTCTTCGACTTCCTCGACTACAACGCCGACGGCTCGGTCTACCTGCGGGCCAACGCCAACGGCAAGGCGGTCACCGCCGGCGCGACCGGGGGCAGCCAGCTCATCGCCAGCCGCGTCATCGACTGGGACAGCGAGACCCTGGGCCTGAGCACCGGCGAGAAGTTCGTCTTCACCGCGCTCTGACCCGCCACACCGAAACGGCGCCCGCCGGCTCCCCGAGGGGAGATCCGGCGGGCGCCGTCGTTCGTCACGCGCTGACGGTGCTGCCGTCCACCGTGTTCTTGCCGTTGCTCTGCGCGCTGCTGCCCAGCCGCGCCAGCAGCCCGGCCAGGTCGATGCCGGTGAGGTCGCTGCCGAGCTGGAGACCCTGGGCGACGTTCCCGGCCACCGACTTGGTCAGCGACGAAGCGCCGTCGGTGGAGATCACCGTCATCTTGTCGATCGCGCCGATCGGGGCGCTGGCCGCGCCGACCACCTCGGGCAGCACCTTGACCAGCAGGTCCAGGACGGCCGCCTCGCCGTACGCGGCGAACGCCTCGGCCTTGCGGGCCATCGCGTCGGCCTCGGCCTGACCCTTTGCCAGGATGGCCGCGGCCTCGGCCTGGCCCTCCCGCTCGACCGCCTCGGCGATCGCGGAACGCCGGCGCTGCTCCGCCTCGCCCTCCTTGGCGCCCTCGATCGCGTTCGCCTCGGCCAGCGCGGCCCGGCGGGCCCGCTCGCCCTCACCGGTGAGGCGGGCCTGCTCGGCGGAGGCCTGCGCGGCGGCGATGGTCGCCTGCCGCTGCGCGTCGGCGTTGAGCACCGCCGCGTTGCGGTTCGCCTCGGCCTCCTGCTCCACCTTGTACCGGGCCGCGTCGGCCGGCTTGCGCACCTCGGTGTCGAGCTGGCGCTGCTTCAGCTCGGCGTTGCGCTCGGCCACCTTCTGCTGCTCGGAGAGGATCGCCTGGTCCCGCTCGGCCTGGGCGAGCGGCCCGGCCGCCGCCGACTTCGCCTTGGCCGCGTCGATCTCGGCCTGGATGCCGGCCTGCTTGAGCGCCAGGTTCCGGTTCGCCTCGGCGATCGCCTCCTCGGCGAGCAGCCGCTCCTGCTCGGCCTGCTGGCGGGCCCGCGCCTCGGCGATGGCCGCGTCCTTGAGCACCCGGGCGGCCTCGGGCCGGCCCAGGTCCTGCAGGTAGGAACCCTCGGCCAGGATGTCCTGGAGCTGGAACGTGTCCAGCACCAGACCCTGGTTGGTCATCGAGTGCTCGGCCTCCTCGGCGACCGCGCTGGCGAACGCCGCCCGGTCCCGGATGATCTCCTCGACGGTGAGCCGCCCGACGATCGAGCGGAGCGCGCCGGCGAGCACCTCGCGGGTGAAGTTGTCGATCTCCTCCTGCTGGTTGAGGAAGCGCTGGGCGGCGGCGCGGATCGCGTCCTCGGTGCCGCCGACCTTGACGATCGCGACGCCGTGCAGCTCGGTTCGGATGCCCTGCTTGCTCACCGCGCCGCGGATGCTGACGTCGATCCGGCGGCTGGACAGGTCGAGCGACTGGAGCTTCTGCACGACCGGCAGCACGAAGACCGAGGCGCCGAGCACGACCTTCTGCCCGGACATGTCGGTGGAGCGGGCTCCGTCGGCGGTCTGGGTGGTGCGGCCCTTGCGGCCGGTGACGATGAACGCCTGGTTCGGCCCGGCCACCTTGATCCGGGACAGCACGAAGAGGACGAGGACGACGGCGAGGAGAACCGCGCCGCCGATGGCGACGAGCAGGGGCATGGGCATTCCCGTCTGTTGGGTGTCAGTAGGTTTCGACGTGCACGCTGGTCTCGCTCAGTGCTTCGACCACGAAGATCCGGGCGCCGACCGGGAGCGGCCCGTCGGCGCGGGCGTTGAGCTTCACCGGCTGGCCCGCGAGGCGTACCCGCACCTCGCCGTAGCCGCCGCTGGGGATCGGCGTCACCACCAGGCCGATCGCGCCGGCCAGGTGGTCGCGGGTGGGGGTGGCGTCGGTGCGCATGTTGCGGGCCGCGCGGCTCAGCCGGGCCGCCAGCCAGCCGGTGGGCACGGCGGCGAGCGCGCCGCCGGCCACCGCCGCCGCGATCATTCCGGGGGTACGCCCCCCGAGCAGCTCGTTGACGATCGCGCCGCCGAAGCCGAACGCCCCGGTGAACCCGGCGGCCGCCTCCAGCGACACCGGCCCGTCGACGTCCGGCTGGCCGAGGTGGAGCACTCCCGAGCCGAGCAGGGCGAGCGTCAGCACGCCCACACCGACCCCGCCGATGATCAGGAAGATGAGCGTCCCGGTGGCCATGACCTGCACGGTATCGACGCCGCGCAACATCCACTTCGTTCAGCAGTCGTCCAGTCCGCCCTCAGAGAGAGAATGTCGGCGGGCGCGCGACAATGGGGGGCATGCGCTGGACTGTGCTCGCCTCGCCGATCGGGGAGTTCTCCGTCGGCACCGACGACGACGTGGTGCGCGGCGCACACTTCGGCCGGGTGGACGGGGCAGCCGACGAGCCGGGCGACGCGGTGGCGCGGCTGGCGGTGGCGGAGCTGCGGGCGTACTTCGCCGGTGAGCTGACCGAGTTCACAGTGCCGGTGTCGGCCCCGCGCGGCTCGGAGTTCGAACGCGCGGTCTGGCGGGAGATGACCCGCATCCCGTACGGGGAGACGAAGACCTACGGCGAGGTGGCGAAGGCGGTCGGCGACGCGGGCGGCGCGCGGGCGGTCGGGGTGGCCTGCAACCGCAATCCGGTGCCGGTGATCGTGCCCTGTCACCGGATCGTCGGCGCGGGCGGCAAGCTGGTCGGCTTCGGCGGCGGGCTGCCGCGCAAGGTGACGCTGCTGGAGCTGGAGGCATCAGTGGCGCTGCGACGAGCCTGGTCCTGACGTACGCGAAGAAGGAAGGCCGGGTCCGTGCGGACCCAGCCTTCCTCACTGCTGCGTGTCAGCGCGTCAGCGCTCGATCTCGCCGGCGATGAACGCCTCGACGGCGGCGTGCGCGTCGTGGTCGGCGTACTGCTCCGGCGGGGACTTCATGAAGTACGAGGAGGCGGAGAGGATCGGGCCACCGATCTTCCGGTCCAGCGCGATCTTCGCGGCCCGGACGGCGTCGATGATGACACCGGCCGAGTTCGGCGAGTCCCACACCTCGAGCTTCAGCTCCGCGTTGAGCGGGGTGTCGCCGAAGGAGCGGCCCTCCAGGCGGATGTACGCCCACTTGCGGTCGTCCAGCCACGGCACGTGGTCGGACGGGCCGATGTGCACGTCGCTCTTGCTCATCTCGTGCGGAATCTGGGAGGTCACCGACTGGGTCTTCGAGATCTTCTTCGAGACCAGGCGGTTGCGCTCCAGCATGTTCATGAAGTCCATGTTGCCGCCGAAGTTGAGCTGGTACGTGCGCAGCAGCTCGACCCCGCGGTCCTCGAAGAGCTTCGCCAGGGCGCGGTGCACGATCGTGGCGCCGACCTGGCTCTTGATGTCGTCGCCGACGATCGGCAGGCCGGCGTCGGTGAACTTCTTCGCCCACTCCGGGTCGGAGGCGATGAAGACCGGCAGGGCGTTCACGAACGCGCAGCCGGCGTCGATCGCGGCCTGGGCGTAGAACTTGTCGGCCTCCTCGGAGCCCACCGGGAGGTAGGAGACGACCACGTCGACCTGGGCGTCGCGCAGCGCCTGCGCCACGTCGACCGGCTTGGCGTCCGACTCCTCGACGATCTCGCGGTAGTACTGGCCGAGACCGTCGAAGGTCGGGCCCCGCTGCACGGTGACGCCGGTCGGCGGCACGTCGCACAGCTTGATCGTGTTGTTCTCGCTGGCGACGATCGCCTCCGCGAGGTCCATGCCCACCTTCTTGGCGTCCACGTCGAACGCCGCGACGAACTTCACGTCGGATACGTGGTAGTCGCCGAAGGTGACGTGCATGAGACCCGGGACGCGGTCGTTCGGGTCGGCGTTCCGGTAGTACTCCACGCCCTGGACCAGGGACGAGGCGCAGTTACCCACACCGACGATGGCGACGCGGACGGAGCCCATAGCGTCTGCCTCCTTCTTCTTCATCACGGCCGCTCTGTCCTGGACGTTCCAGGCGTGGGCGGGCTGTCGTTGTCTCGTCGGCCGTCGGCCGACCCGGTTCGCGGGTCGGCCGGGGCCCGGCCGGAGCGCTCGTTGGCGATGAGCTCCTCCAGCCAGCGGACTTCGCGCTCACAGGCGTCGAGCCCGTGGCGTTGCAGTTCCAGGGTGTACGCGTCGAGTCGCTCGGCTGCCCGGCCGAGCACGTCACGAAGACCTTCGCGACGTTCCTCGATCTTGCGACGACGACCTTCCAGGATCCGGAGCCGGGTGGCCTGGTCGGTCCGGGCGAAGAACGCGAAGTGCACGCCGAAGCCCGTGTCGTCGTACGTCTCGGGTCCAGCCTGCGCTATCAGCTGGGCGAAGCGTTCCTTGCCCTCCGCGGTAATGGTGTAGACCACCCGACCACGTCGGCTGGTCAGCGCGGGAACCTCCTCGGCGGTCGCGGGTGTCTCAGCGGCCTCGGTGATCCATCCCGCCGCCTGCAACCGGCGCAGGGTCGGGTAGAGCGAGCCGTAGCTGATCGCCGCCCGGATGGCGCCGAGTTTGGCGGTCAGCTCCTTGCGCAGTTCGTAGCCGTGCATCGGCGCCTCCTGCAGGAGGCCGAGGATGGCGAGCTCGAGCACGGGCCATCCCCTCTTTCCCCCTGCGCGGAGCACTAACCACCGCGATGTATCGGACCGATACATCGCACGTTAGCGGAGACCGATGTACGGGGCAAACCCCCGCTTTGGCGACGCGATCATCACTGATCGTGACCATGGTCGCCTGGGTTCGTCGGAGCGCGTACCCTTTGCCGCATGCGTACGCAGCGCCAGGTCGTCGACTACTCGCTCCAGAAGCGGGCGGTGCTGCGTGAACTGCTCGCCGGGCGGATCGGCACGTACGACGTCTGCGACGCCTCGCCGTACCTGAAGAACGCTGCTCGCTTCCACGGCGAGCCGACCGATCACCGCTGCCCGATCTGCCGCAGCGAGAACCTGATCCACGTCCACTACATTTACGGTGACGAACTCAAGCAGTCGGCCGGCCAGGCGCGTACCCGGGCCGAGTTGCCCGTCCTGGCCATGACGCTGCGTGAGTTCCAGGTGTTCGTGGTGGAGGTCTGCCCCGGCTGCGACTGGAACCATCTCGTCGAGCAGTTCCTGCTCGGCCGGGACGGTCTCGTGGGCGAGGCGGAGGGCGCGGAGGATTCCGTCGCGGCCAACGGCTCCACCCCTCGGCGAAGGCGAGAGGCGCAACGGTGAACGTGGCTGTCCCGATCTCTGCCGGCCCATTCCCCGGGTGGCGGGATCGACAGCCTTTAAGCGTAATTGGTCCGAATAGATCGGATTTGACGGGCAACCGCGGGCACGGCCGGCGGGTAACGTCCCGTGTTCCAGCTCACGGCAACCCGGTGGCGGCGCCCCCGCGCCCCACCGCGACCGGCAGGGTGTGAGGAATGAATTACGGCGATCCCAGTTCTTCGCGTGGGCGGGCCCAGATCCCGGGTCCGAACGGCGACCCCGGTTCCGAGTGGAGCCGGGGCGGGAACGGTTGGTCCGGCTCCCCGGACGGCGGCGCCTCGGCGCGCGCCTCCGCGACACCGTACGGCTCGGGCGGCCGGGCCTCGGTCGGCGGCGCCGCTCCGGCGCCGCGCCCAGCGTCGGGCTCGGCCTCGGTGGGCCGGGCCGGCGCGGGCGGCCGGGCGTCGGTGCCCGTCTCGCCGGCACCCGGCGCCACCGGGCGCGCGGGCGCCGGACGGGCGTCGGTTCCGGTCTCCCCGGCCGCTCCGGCCGGGCGTGCCGCGGTCGGCGCGGCGAGCGTGGGCGGGCGCGCGAGCGTGGGCGCACGGGCGAGTGTCGGCGCGGCGGCGGTAGGCGGCCGCGCCCGGGTGCCCGGCTCCGCCGGCGGCGGTCCCGGTGGTCCCGGCGGCCCGCTCGGCCCCGCCCGGGGCGGTCGCGGCGAGGACCCGGCGCGCGCGAAGAAGCGCCGCCGGATCAACATGCTGATCGCCGGCTTCGCCGTGTTCATCATGCTCGCCGGCATCGGCGTGGTGAGCTTCACCTGGTACTCCACCAAGGTGGTGCTGCCGGAGGACACGATCCCGCCGCTGTCCACCACGGTCTTGGACTCGAGCGGCAAGGCCTTCGCGCGGATCGGTGACCAGAACCGCCAGCTCGTCACGATCGACCAGATTCCGGAGCACGTCCAGCACGCGGTGGCCGCGGCGGAGGACCGGAACTTCTACAAGCACTCCGGTGTGGACTACAAGGGCATCACCCGGGCCGCGTGGAACAACCTCACCGGCGGCGACAAGCAGGGCGCCTCGACCATCACCCAGCAGTACGCGCGCAACGCGTTCGACAACCTGAACCAGGACACGTACGGCCGCAAGGTGAAGGAGGCGATCCTCGCCTCCAAGCTGAACGACAAGTACGACAAGCGCGTGATCATGCAGCACTACCTGAACGTCATCTACTTCGGCCGGGGCGCGTACGGCATCCAGTCGGCGGCGCAGACGTACTTCGCCAAGAACGTGAAGGACCTGAACGTCGCCGAGGCCGCGGTGCTCGCCGCCCTGATCAAGCAGCCGGAGCCGAGCGCCACGCACAAGGGCTACGACCCGGCGATCAACGCGCAGGCCGCTGTCGACCGGTGGAACTACGTGATCAACGGCATGATCACGGAGAAGTGGCTGGACGCGCCGAACACTCCGCAGCACCCCACCGAGTACCCGAAGAACATCCAGAAGCCGTCGAAGAGCAGCGCGGGTGGCTTCGGCATCGACACCGCGTACGGCAACGTCGTCAACTACGTCTCGCAGGAACTGCGCGAGATGAAGCTCTGCACCGACAACGAGGCCGAGGTGACGGAGAAGAAGCCGCTGTGCGCCAAGGCGCTCAGCCGCGGCGGCTACAAGATCACCACCACCATCAACCGGAAGATGCAGGAGGCGGCGCTCGACGCGGCCCAGCGGGCCAGGAAGAAGTCCGAACTCGCCGGCCAGCCGTCGAACCTGATGGCCGCGGTGGTGGCGATCGACCCGAAGACCGGGCGCGTGCTCGCCTACTACGGCGGCGACAACGGCACCGGCACCGACTACGCCGGGAAGAACGTCGACAACGGCGTGGTGAGCGGCGGCCACTCGCCGGGTTCGAGTTTCAAGATCTACACGCTCGCCGCGGCGCTCAAGGAAGGCATCTCGCTCAAGTCCCGGTGGAAGGGCTCGGCGTTCACGCCGAAGGGCACCAAGTTCAAGGTCAGCAACGCCGGCGCGGACAAGGTCTCCTGCGGTGACTCCTGCACGCTCGAACTGTCGACGCTCAAGTCGCTGAACGTGCCGTTCTACTACATCACCGAGAAGATCGGCCCGGACAAGGTGCTCGACATGGCCAAGCAGGCCGGCGTCACCACCATGTGGCAGACCGACACCAACCCGGCCAAGGCGCACGACCTGACCAAGGCCGACCCGAAGGACCTGGCGCCGTCGCCGTTCTTCCACGTCCTCGGTTACGGCCAGTACCCGATCACGGTGCTCGACCACGCCAACGGCGTCGCCACCTTCGCGAACCAGGGCATGTACCACAAGGCGCACTTCATCCGGAAGGTGGAGAAGCAGAACCCGGACACCGGTAAGTGGGACCTGGTCGGCGCGGAGAAGCTCAAGGGGCAGCAGCGGATCGAGAAGAACATCGTCGCCGACGTCACCTCCGTCCTGAAGCAGTACCCGGGCCAGATCAACAAGCGCCTCGACGAGGGCCGCCAGGTCGCCGAGAAGACCGGCACCTGGGAACTCGGCGACAAGACCACCCGCAACGGCGACGCCTGGATGATCGGCTACACGCCACAACTCGCCACCGCGGTCTGGGTCGGCAACGTCAAAGACCGCAAGCCGATCCAGTACAAGGACGGGCGGGACATCAGCGGCGCCCGGATGCCGGGTGACATCTTCCAGCGCTTCATGAACGACGCGCTCAAGGGCAAGGACAAGGAAGAGTTCCCGCCCGCGGCGAACGTCGGCGAGGACGACACCGGCAACGGCGAGGCACCCCCGCCGCCGACCGAGCCCGGCCAGCCGGGCGGGCCGGGCTGCGACCCACTGGGCCTGTTCTGCCCCGGCGGCACGCCCGGTGGAGGCACCCCCGGTGGTGGCGGCGACCAGGGCGGCACCCCCGGCGGGGGCGGGCTACCCGGTGGCGGCGGACGCCCCGGCGGTGGTGGCGGCGGTGGCGGGCTGCTACCGAGCACACCACCGACACGACAGAACTGACGCGCACAACCCGACGGCGGCGGCCGGACCCGAACGGTCCGGCCGCCGCCGGCGTTTCGCGTACCGGAATTTCTCCGCGCGCGACGGGACGGCGACCCCCTGTGTACGGCAGGATGCCTCTCCATGAGCACCCAGTCGCCCGCAGGCATCGATGAGCTTGGCGCGTCCGAGGCGGCGCCACGATCAGAGACGGTGGACCATCCGTCCCGCTCGGACTGGTTCGTCCGCGGTGCCTCCGGTCTGATCGGCGGGCCGCTCGGCGACCACGCCGCCGCCCTGGACCGGCCGGCCGACCGCGAGAGCCGGTTCTGGACCGCCGGCCGGATCGTGCTGGCGCTCGTCTGCCTGACGCTGGCCCTGCACTGGGTGCAGAAATCCCCCTGCCAGGACGGCGCCTGGCAGAACAACATCCAGTACACCCGCATGTGCTACACCGACGTGCTGGCGCTCTACTACGCCGAAGGGCTCAACGAGGGCAAGGTGCCCTACGCCGACCACCCGGTGGAGTACCCGGTGCTGACCGGCTACTTCATGGGCGCGCTCGGCCTGCCGGTGCACGCCCTCGGCGTCGACAACCCCGCCATCAACCAGGGACAGTGGTTCTACAACCTCAACGCGCTGGTGCTCGGCGCGCTCGCCGTCGCCACCGTCGCGGTCATCCTCAGCCTGCGCCGCCGACGACCCTGGGACGCCGCGTTGTTCGCGCTCTCCCCGGCCCTGGTGCTCACCGCCACCGTCAACTGGGACCTGCTCGCCATCGGCCTGGCCTCGTTCGGCCTGCTGGCCTGGGCACGCGCCCGCCCCGACCGGTACGCGATGCTGCTGCCCGCGGTGGCGGGCGTGCTGATCGGACTCGGTGGCGCGGCCAAGATGTGGCCGCTGTTCCTCCTCGGCCCGATCCTGGTGCTCACGCTGCGGGCCGGGAAACTGGCGGCCGGGCTCGTCGCCACGGCCACCGCGCTGGTGTCCCTTGTGGCGGTCAACCTACCGGTGGCGATCCCCTACCGGGAGAACTGGGAACGCTTCTTCGACCTGAACACCACACGACCCATCGACTGGGGCACGCTCTGGTACATCGGCCGCTACCTGGACGGCCGGATCAGCCCGTCGGCACCCGGCGAACTCGGGCCGTTCGAATGGCTCAACGCCAACATCCCCACCCTCAACTGGGTGTCGTACCTGCTCTTCGGGCTGGCCTGCCTCGGCGTGGCCGGGCTGGCGTTGCTGGCGCCGCGCCGGCCCCGGCTGGCCCAGCTCGCCTTCCTGGTCGTCGCCGCGTTCCTCATCTTCAGCAAGGTCTGGTCCCAGCAGTTCGTGCTCTGGCTGCTGCCGCTCGCGGTGCTCGCCCGGCCGCGCTGGGGGGCGTTCCTCGCCTGGCAGATCGCCGAGGTCGGCTACTTCGCCGCGTTCTACGGTGAACTGCTCGGCACGGCCATGTCCCGGCCCGTCTTCCCCGAGGGCGTCTTCGTGCTGGCGTCGAGCCTGCGTCTGATCACCGTGGCGGTGCTCTGCGGATTCATCATCCGGGACATCGTGCGGCCCGAACTCGACGCGGTCCGGCAGACCTACGCCGACGACCCCGACGGCGGGGTGCTCGACGGCGCGCCCGACGCGCCCTGGCACCAGCGCTGGCGGGCGCGCGCCGCCGAACAGCCCGCCGAACCCGTGCCGGTCTGAGTGATGGGAGCAGGTCGGCCTAGAGCCGGAACACGACCGCCTCGCCGACCTGCTCCCGGGCCACGCCCAGCGCGTCGACCGGCCGGTCCAGCATCCCCTCCCACGGGGTGCCCTCCAGCTCGTCGCGCAACACGACCACGTTCTTCACGCCGATCTGCCGCAGGTAGTCGACGCTCGCGTAGTCGGGGAAGCTGACAGTGGCCTCCCGGATCCGGGCCTGCGACCGTGGCGTGAAGCCGCTGCCGCCGTTGACCATCGGCTGGAACCGGTCGGTGGACCAGAGCATCACCGGCTGATCCAGGTTCTGGCTGCTCGGCAGCACGAGCATCGGCCCGTCCACGGTCCGCAGCGCCGCCGGCTGCCGCGGCACCACCGGCTGCGGCGTGGCGTTCAGCCCCTCCACCAGCACCAGCGCCAACGGCAGCAGCGTCGCCAACCGCAGCCACGGGCCCGGCCACGGCGGCACCCGCTCGGCGGCCAGCTCGCGTACCCGCATGCAGAACGCGGTGACCGCGCCGGCCGCGAGCAGGCCCAGCAGCAGCGTGGTCCAGAGCATCATCCGGCCCGGCGTCCGCAGCCCGCTCCAGCCCGGCAGGTAGTCGAAGAGCGGCACGTAGGTGAACCGGCCGCCGAAGAACCGGGTGCCCATCGCCAGCGCCATCGTCACCAACACCCCGGCGAGCAGGAAGATCCGGTGCCGGACCCGCCACACCGAGAAGAACAGGCCCCCGGCGGCGAGCGCGTAGAGCACGAAGCCCGGCAGCAGCGTCATCTCCGGATGCCACGGCAGCACGGCCCGGGCGCCCTCGTGCAGACCACCCCAGATGCGGGACTCGGCCGGCGCGGTGAAGAACCCGCTCGCCGGTGGCGAGTAGAGGCCGATGTCGCCGATCGTGCGCTCCGCGTTCGGGTGCAGCTCGGCGACCCGGAAATAGGGCCCCGCGAGCGCCGCGCCCACCGCCGCGAAGACCAGGCCGCCCAGCACGTCGGCCAGGAACAGCCGCCAGCCGAACGGACGCTTCACCTTGCGCCGCCGCACGAACCACAGCACCACCGAGACCAGGCCGGTCCCCGCCAGCATGTACGCGAACGGCAGCCCGATGCCGAAACCGAGGCTCAGCTGCCACGCGGCCACCAGCCACCCGGCGAACGCCCACCCCGCGTGCCGACGGCGCGGCCGGTACCCGTACCGCAGCGACCAGCCGTGCCCCCGCGCCAGCATCGCCAGCGCCAACGGGATGCCGCCGTTGGAGAGGATGTGCAGGTGACCGGCCTGGGCCAGCAGCCACGGCGCGTAGGCGAAGCTCGCCCCGGCCACCGCGCCGCCGATCCGGCCCGCGCCGAGCTGCCGGGCCAGCGCGTACGCACCAAACGCGGCGAGCGCGTGCGCCAGCACGAACATGATGTTGTAGCGCAGCACGGCCTGCTCCGGCCCGACCCCGATCAGGCCGGCCGGGGCGTACCCGAGCAGCGTGTCGGAGAACGCGAAGCTCCAGTTCTCCGGATAGAACGTGTTCGAGTGCCACAGCTGCGCGGGATTCGTCCGCAGGATGTGCCCGGACCAGGCCATCTGCCACGCCTGCAGGCTCGGGTCCCAGTAGTCCTGCGGCAGCGTGTGCCGCGGATAGCGCAGCGTGGGCCAGGTCATCGCCGCCGCCAGCGCCAGCGCGGCGACGACGGCGAGCGTCCACTCGTGCACCAGGAACCGGCCCACCGCACGGATGGCCCGGCGGGGGCGGCCGAGCACCGGCTCGGGTGCCGGACCGAACGCGGACCACGGGTCGGCCGGTTTGTCGCCGCCCGTACCGTCCTTCTTCCCGGCGTCGCTCTTCTCTGCGGTGTCGTCCTTCTTGGCGGCGTCGCTCTTCTCTACGGCGTCGTCCTTCTTCGCGGCGTCGCCGTTCTCCGCGGTGTCGTCCTTCTTGGCGGCGTCCGCGCTGTCCCGGGCCCCGGCCTTCGCCACGGTGACGCGGTCTTCCCCGGCGTCGCCGTTCCTCCCGGTCACGTCCCGCGCCTCGTCCTCGTTCCCGGCTTCGGCACTAGCCCCCGCCTTGTCGGCGGCGCTCGTCTTGTCGGCGGTGCTCGCCGCGCCTGCCGTCTTCGCCGCGCCTGCCGCCTTCGCCGTGCCGGTGCGGCGAGCCTTGCGGGTCCGCTTCGCCGTGCCGGCACCCGTCGCCGTGGCTGCGGCGTGGTCCTCACCGGCCTTTTCCGCGCCGGACGCGCGCTCGTCGGGCGAGCCGCTCCCGGGCCCGACCCCGGCCGTGTCGTCCGGCCCGTTCTTCGCGCCGCTCCCGTCCGCCCGGGTCTCGGCGCCGGACCGGCGGCCGGTCGTGCCGGACTTCTCGGCGGTCACTCCGCCGCGCCCAACTGCCCGCGCAGGAACGCGATGTCGGCGGCCTGACCCTCGACGCCGCCGGGAGTCTCCACGATCACCGGCGCGCCGGCCGCGCGGATCACCGCCACCAGCAGCTCCGGGTCGATGGTGCCGCCGGTGAGGTTGTCGTGCCGGTCCTGGCCGGAGTTGAAGGCGCCCTTCGAGTTGTTGGCGTGGATCAGGTCGATCCGGCCGGTGATCGCCTTCACCCGGTCGACCAGGCCCAGCAGCTCCTCGCCGCCCGCGTGGGCGTGGCAGGTGTCGAGGCAGAAGCCGACCTCGTGGTCGCCGAGCGCGTCCCAGAGCCGGGCCAGCGAGTCGAGGTGCCGGGCGCAGGCGTTGTCACCGCCGGCGGTGTTCTCGATCAGCACCGGCAGCGGGAACCCGCCGGACTCCGCCGCGTACGCGAAGGTCTTGCGCCAGTTGTCGAAGCCGACGGCGACGTCCTGGCCGGCGTTGACGTGGCCGCCGTGCACGATCAGGCCCTTGGCGCCGACGGCCGCCGCGGCGGTGGCGTGGGCGAGCAGCAGCTTGCGGCTGGGAATGCGGATCCGGTTGTTGAGCGTGGCCACGTTGATCACATACGGCGCGTGCACGTAGAGGTCGACGTCGGCGGCGCGCAGGCGCTCGGCGTCCTCACGCGGCTTCGGGGCCTTCCAGCCCTGCGGGTCGGCCAGGAAGAACTGCACCGCCTCGGCCTGCCGGGCGGCCGCCTCGGCCAGCGGGTCGGTCGGATCGACGTGGGCTCCGATTCGCATGCAGGGCAGCCTACGTCGCGCCTGCGACGGTCGCCGCGCTCGCCGGAGGCGCCCGGCGGGTCGGAGGCGTCACCACCCGGCCCGGCGGTCGTTGTCCGAGGTGGGATCGATGGTCGACGCTCCGCCCGCACGTGGTCCACAGCACGTACTGGTGAAGGGGTCGACACCCGGTAACGGGACGCCCCGGCGTGCGGCCCGGCACGACGGGGCGGGATCCACTCGTCATCCGGCACCGCCGATCGAGAGTCCGGACTAAATCCTCTATTTGCCTCAAGTGGTGACGAGAGCCATTGTATGGTCAGCGCAGGTGACAACACCATAAAGCTCCGCGGGGCGTCTTCGATCCAACCTCATCGGTGTGGTCGTTCCTCCCCAGGTCCCACCCAAGGAATGCGGACGGGACGCCCCGCGGCCCCGTGGACAGGGGTCCGCCTGCCGGCTCGCGAGGCCGCAGGTGGGCCCCTGTCACCGCGTCCGGGGCGCGCGGGTCGGCCGGTCCGCCCATGATCGTCCGCACCGGCTATTCTGGTCCGGTTGCCCGTGTCCAGCCGGGTTCCCCCGGAACCGGTCACGGCAACGACGCACGACCTCCTGCCACGGAAGGACCGTGGCCGCTTAGCCCACAGGAGGTGAGCACGTCTTGCGTCATTACGAAGTTATGGTGATCCTCGACCCCAGCCTCGAGGAGCGCACCGTCGCCCCGTCGCTCGACACGTACCTGAACGTGATCCGGACCGCGGGTGGCTCGGTGGAGAAGACCGACGTGTGGGGCCGCCGGCGCCTCGCGTACGAGATCAACAAGAAGGCCGAGGGCATCTACGCCGTCATCGACCTCCAGGCGACGCCGGAGGCCGTTGGCGAGCTGGACCGTCAGCTCCGACTCAACGAGTCGGTGCTGCGCACCAAGGTCATCCGTCCGGAGATGCGCTGAGCATCTAGTCCCGGCACGTCCGGATCAAGCCTCATCCACGCTGTCGTACGGCTCTGAGAGCCTGTACGGCACAAAGATGAGTGCGCGAGGAGATGGTCATGGCAGGAGACACCACCATCACGGTCATCGGCAACCTGACCGATGACCCCGAGTTGCGTTTCACCCCCTCCGGCGCGGCGGTCGCCAAGTTCCGGGTCGCTTCGACGCCCCGCTTCATGGACAAGGCTTCCGGCGAGTGGAAGGACGGCGAGCCGCTGTTCCTCTCGTGCACGGTCTGGCGCCAGGCCGCCGAGAACGTCGCCGAGTCGCTGCAGCGTGGCGCTCGGGTGATCGTGTCCGGCCGGCTGCGTCAGCGGTCGTACGAGACCCGTGAGGGCGAGAAGCGCACCGTCATCGAGCTGGAGGTCGACGAGATCGGCCCGTCCCTGCGCTACGCCACGGCGAAGGTGCAGAAGATGTCCCGCTCCGGTGGCGGTGGCGGCGGCTTCGGTGGTGGTGGCGGCCAGGGTGGCGGCGGAGGCAACTTCGACGACCCCTGGGCCTCTGCTGCCCCCGCCCCCTCCCGCGGTGGTTCGGGCGGCGGAAACTTCGACGAGGAGCCCCCGTTCTGATGGCGCCGAGCGCCCGCGATCGCAAACCAGGAGCAAGAGCAATGGCGAAGGCTGCGGCACTGCGCAAGCCGAAGAAGAAGGTGAACCCGCTCGACAAGGACGGGATCACCTATATCGATTACAAGGACACCGCGCTGCTGCGCAAGTTCATCTCCGACCGCGGCAAGATCCGCGCTCGACGGGTGACCGGCGTGACCTCGCAGCAGCAGCGGCAGATCGCCCGTGCGGTCAAGAACGCCCGCGAGATGGCGCTCCTGCCGTACACGGCCACGGCCCGCTGAGGGGAGGCACGGACATGAAGATCATCCTTACTCAGGAGGTGTCCGGCCTCGGCTCTCCGGGCGACATCGTCGAGGTGAAGGACGGCTTCGGCCGTAACTACCTGCTGCCGCAGGGCTTCGCGATCGCCTGGACCAAGGGCGCGGAGAAGCAGGTCACGGTCATCAAGCGGGCCCGCTCGGCCCGCGAGATCCGCGACCTGGGCCACGCCACCGAGGTCAAGACCCAGGTCGAGAGCCTGAAGGTCAACCTGAAGGCCCGCGCCGGCGACGGCGGCCGGCTCTTCGGCTCGGTCACCCCGGCCGAGATCGTCGACGCCGTCAAGGCCGCCGGCGGTCCGACGCTGGACCGCCGCCGGCTGGAGCTGCCCGGCCACATCAAGGCGCTCGGCTCCTACCCGGTCAGCATCCGGCTGCACCCCGAGGTGACCGCCAAGTTCGACCTGAACGTGGTCAAGGGCTGACACCCGTAGCACGACGCGAAGGGCCCGCACCGGACGCCGGTGCGGGCCCTTCCGCATCTGCGCCACCACGACCCCGACCGTAGCCCCGGTCTCGCCGGATCTCAGCCGAGCGGGTTACCCGTCACCGCGCTGATCACCACCGTGGACAGGCCACCGCCCACCACGGCCGCCGCGAGCGCCACCGTCGCCGACCGCCAGGTCGTCCCGACCTGCCGTAGCAGCACGGCCACCACCAGGCTGCTCACCAGCGCCAAGCCGAACCGCGGGGCCGCCGACACCAGCGAATCCAGGGCATGCGTACGCGGCGAGTCGCAACCGCCACCGGTGATGTCGGTGACGCAACCCGCCGGAGGCTGACCGCTCAGGAACAGCAGGCCGACGACGACCAGCACGGCCGGAACCAGGTAGCACGCCACCGTGTAGACGAGCGGCCGCAGCGGTCCACCCGGATCCGGGTCCAGCAGGTCGTCTTCCAGTCGCCGGCCCCACGAGCCGCCACCGATCGTCTCCACCCGCTGCCGCAGCGTCGGCCCGGCCGGCGCCACCGGCCGGCCGCGAGGCACGGCACGCGGACGCGGAGCCGAGAACGCCATCGCCGGCGACCTCGGCGCCGACGTCGGCGTCTCCATCCACCGCGGATCGTCCCCGGCCAGCCGGGTACCCGACCAGAACGCCTCGGCCCGCTCCGGTGACGCCCAGCCCTCCCGCACCGGAGGGGCAGTACGGTCCCACGGGTCGACCCCGTCGCGCACCGGCTCCAGATAGCCGGTGTCGGTGAACCGGTCCCACTCGCCCGTGTGCTCCGTACGGTCCCACCCGCTCTCCGCCTGCCGCCAGCCGCCACCGAGCGCCGACCTGTCCCAGGCGTGCACGCCCGACGCGTCCCACGGGTCGACCGCGGGCGGCGGCTCCGGCGGCTCGCGATCGGCCGCCCGGCGCCGCTGCCAGGGATCCGCCACCGGCCGGGGCCGGTCCGAACCCGACGGGGCCCCCGACCGCGACCAGGTCGACTCCGAAGCCGGCGACGGTGACCGGCCCGACGACGACCAACCCGGCTCCGGCGCCGCCGACGCCGGTCGCCGCGATTCCGACGCCGGCCAGTCGGCATCCGACGTCGCCGGCCGGGACCGGTCCGAGCCCGACACCGCCGACCGCGACCAGGCGGAGTCCGACGCCACCGGCGGCGGCGAGGAAGAACCCGACGCCGATCGACGCCGCCGGCCCGCCCGCCCGCTGTCCCGCGCCGCTTCCTCGTCGCCCGGACCCGCCGACTCCGGCAGCCCGGACCAGGTCACCTGCGGACGTCGGGTCGCCGCGCGGCGGGGACGACTACGGGGCGACATTCCCGACACCGGCTCGTCGTCCGAGTCGGCACGCCTGTTTCCCACGTACCCCCGCTCCTGGGGGGCGTCCATCGTCCACTCGGCAGTGTGGTCCGACAACGGACCCGCGCCGATCGCCCGCTGCTCACGCCGGCGGCGGTCCGCCTCCGTGCGCCAGACACCCTCGGAGGACGGCGTCTCGACCTCGATCTCGTCGTCGTCGGGCGCCGCGTGCCGCCCGCCACCGTCCGCGCGACTCACCCCGGACTCCAGAGCCCAGCGGGGAAGGTAGGTGTCCACGGGCTCGTCCTGGCCGCGCTCGATCGCCCGCCGCCGACTCGGCGTGCGGTAGCTCTCCGGCGCGTACGAGTCGACCCGGCGCGGCCCGGCGGGCTCATCCCAGGAACCGCTCGGCCGTCGCTCGCGCGGGCTGTCCTCCCCGCTTCCCCAGTCCCGGTGTCTCACGGCCGGAGCGTGACCTCTCTCAACCCGAAAGTAAACCCGCTGTCCCAGGTGTCGCCGTTCGCAGCGATAGTACGGGACGAACGACGACAAAGCTCGGCCGGAAATCTTCCGTCCACAGGGTGGGGACAGGAAAAGGCCAGGTCAGAGGCGATACGCCCAGAATTCCCCATCACTTTTCCACACCCTGTGCACACCCTGCGCACATGCCGGTCCCCAGGCGTCCACAGGTTGTCCCGAGGCTCATCCACCGGCCTTGTTGAGTCGCTGACCTCGGGTTCCGTATCGTGGTCCCCCGACCGCCCGGACGATGACCCCCGATCGACCGGAGGGGTCGGCGGAAGTTGTCACACCCCAGCGATAGAGCTGGACTCGATCCGACGCAGCAAGGGGGGCACCCGTGTCGGTCACCGACGAGACGCGTGCGGAACGGACCGGGGGACAACCGTCCGAGCCGCCGCCGCGCGATACGGCGTTCGAGAAGACACCGCCGCAGGACGTGGCCGCCGAGCAGTGCGTGCTCGGCGGCATGCTGCTCTCCAAGGACGCCATCGCGGACGTCGTGGAGATCCTGAAGACCAACGACTTCTACCGCCCCGTCCACGCCACCATCTTCGACGCGATCCTCGACATCTACGGACGCGGCGAACCCGCCGACCCGATCACGGTGGCTGCCGCGCTCGCCGACTCCGGCGACCTCGCCCGCATCGGCGGCGCGCCCTACCTGCACACGCTCATCGCCAGCGTGCCCACCGCCGCGAACGCCGCCTACTACGCCCGCATCGTCGGCGAACGAGCGGTGCTCCGCCGCCTGGTCGAGGCCGGCACCCGGATCGTGCAGCTCGGCTACGGCACCGGCCAGGGCGGCAGCCGCGACGTGGACGACATCGTCGACCTCGCCCAGCAGGCCGTCTACGAGATCACCGAGAAGCGCGTCAGCGAGGACTTCGCGGTCCTGGCCGACATGCTGCAGCCGACGCTCGACGAGATCGAGGCGGTCGGCGCCCAGGGCGGCATGATGACCGGTGTGCCGACCGGCTTCACCGACCTGGACCGGCTGCTCAACGGCCTGCACGCCGGCCAGTTGATCATCGTGGCCGGCCGGCCCGGTCTGGGAAAGGCGCTCGCGCTCGACACCCCACTGCCCACTCCGCAGGGGTGGACCACCATGGGTGCGGTACGCGTCGGCGACGAGCTGCTCGCGGCCGACGGCACCCCGACGACAATCACCAACGTCTTCGACGTGATGCACGACCGCCCCTGCTACGAGGTCGAGTTCTCCGACGGCTCCGTCATCGTGGCGGACGCCGAACACCTGTGGAAGACCACGACCCGGGCCAGCCGGCGCCAGCCCGAGGCACGCGAACGGCGCCACTGGGCCGAGCCGGCGCTGGCGAAGGTACGAGCGGCCGAGGCGACCGCATCCGCCGAGCCCCACCGCCTGGTCACCCTCGCGGAAACCCTCGAACAGGTCGGTCCGGAGTTCCGCAACGTGCTTCACACGGTGGCGCAGACGGTGGGTTCCAACGGCCGGATCGCCCGCCCGGTGACCCGGGCGGGCAAGACGCGCAACTGGACGGCGCCGGGCTACCCGGTGGGCGCGTTGATCTCCGGCCTCCGTGCACGAGCGGAACGACCGGTCAACGCCGGCGCCCGCGCCGAGCATGACGGGATCGTCACGACGGCGCAGATCGCGGCCACGCTACGTACCGATACGGCCGACCGCCGTCTCAACCATGCCGTGCGGAACTGCGCACCGCTCCGACTCCCGGAACGGGATCTGGCCGTTCCGCCGTACACCCTCGGGGTGTGGCTCGGCGACGGGCACACCGGGGCCAGCCGCTTCACCACAGCGGACGCGGAGATGGTCGACTTCGTGGCCCAGGACGGCTTCGTGGTGCGCCCGAGCGGGCCCATGGTCTACAGCGTGCACCTGCCCACGCCGGCCAGGACGGTGGACCGCACCTGCGTCGACTGCGGCGGCTCCACCCGTGCCCTGCGGGAGAACCCCGGCACCCGCCGCTGCGCCGAGTGCCACAAGCGGAACGGCTCCTTCCTGGCCCTGCTCCGCCGAGTCGGGGTGGCCTACGACAAGCACATTCCGCAGGACTACCTGCGCGCCTCCGAACCTCAGCGCCGGGCGTTGCTCGCCGGGCTGATGGACACCGACGGCACGGTGGCGCCGACGGGGAACCTGCAGTACACGTCCACCTCGCGGCGCTTGATCGCCGACGTGCGGGAACTCGTCGTCAGCCTGGGCTATCGGTGCGCCATGACCGAGCGCAAGGTGCGCGGCCGTACCGAGGAATCGTCTGTCGCGTACACGCTGAACTTCTCCACCCCGGACACGGTCTTCCGGCTGGATCGGAAGCGGACCGTCCACGCGGCCCGGCGCCGGACGTCCTCGGACGTCCGCTCCCACTCGCGGTTCATCGTGGACGTCCGTCCGGTGGCGAGCGTTCCGGTGCGATGCGTGACCGTCGACAATCCCGACCATCTCTACCTGGCGGGCCACTCGATGATTCCGACGCACAACAGCACGGCGAGCATGGATTTCGCCCGTAACGCGGCAATTCGTGCCAACCAGGCGGCGGCGATCTTCTCGCTGGAAATGAGCAAGGTCGAGATCGTCATGCGACTGCTCTCGGCCGAGGCGCGCGTACCGCTGCACGTGCTGCGCAGCGGGCAGCTCTCCGACGACGACTGGACCAAGCTGGCCCGCTGCATGGGCGAGATCAGCGAGGCGCCGCTCTTCGTCGACGACACGCCGAGCATGAACCTGATGGAGATCCGGGCGAAGGCGCGGCGGCTCAAGCAGAAGCACGATCTGAAGTTGATCGTGGTCGACTATCTCCAGCTGATGACCTCACCGAAACGCACCGAGAGTCGGCAGCAGGAGGTCGCGGACCTGTCCCGTGGCCTGAAGCTGCTGGCCAAGGAAGTTGAGTGCCCGGTGATCGCGGTGAGTCAGCTGAACCGTGGCCCGGAGCAGCGCACTGACAAGCGTCCCCAGCTTTCCGACCTGCGTGAGTCGGGCTGTCTGACGGCGGATACGAGACTCGTCAGAGCCGATGACAACTCGGAGATCACCCTCGGAGCACTCCTGGCCGGGAATGTCAGGGACATCCCAGTCTGGGCCCTCGACGAAGGTCTCCGCTATACCCCCCGGACGCTCACGCACGCCTTTTCCAGTGGGACACGCGAGGTGTTCCGGATGACACTTTCATCCGGGAAGCAAGTGGAAGCGACCGCCAACCACCCATTCCTCACGTTCGGTGGTTGGCTGCCACTGGGAGAACTCACGGTGGGGACCCGGCTTGCCGCACCTCGGCACATTCCGCCGCCACTGAACATTCAGCCGTGGGCCGAGCCGGAGGTGGTAATGCTGGCTCACCTCCTCGGAGACGGCTCGTTCGTCCGCCGGCAGCCGATCCGCTACGCCAGTTGTGACGAGGCCAACCTGGCGGCCGTGACGGAGGCCGCGACGCATTTCGGGATCACGGCTGTGCGAGACGACTATCCGGCCGCCCGAGTGACCACGCTCCGACTGCCGGCACCATTCCGGCTCGCCCGCGGGCGGCGGAATCCGATCGCCGAGTGGTTGGACGGGTTGGGGCTGTTCGGGCTGCGGTCCCACGAAAAGTTCGTGCCAAAAGCGGTGTTCGGCCTGCCCAAGGAGCAGATCACGCTCTTCCTGCGGCATATCTGGGCGACGGACGGGTCCGTAACCGTCAACAAGTCTGGTCGAGGCGGACGGGTCTACTTCTCCTCGACATCGCGGCGCATGCTGGAGGACATTTCACGCCTGCTGCTTCGCTACGGAATCTCGGCTCGATTGCGACAGGTTCCGGTCGCTCGACACCGGCCGCAGTACACCCTGGACATCTCTGGTCGCGATGACCAGCTCCGTTTCCTTCGGGAGATCGGTGTGCACGGCGAGCGCGCCAACGGCTGCGCAGCGCTGCTGGTGATTCTCGAATCCGTCGTCAGCAACCCCAACGTGGACACCGTGCCCACGGAGGTGTGGTCACGGGTTCGAGAGGTCCTGGCGGAGCGCAAGATGAGCCACCGAAAGTTTGCGGCCGCGGTCGGCACCCAGTTCTCCGGCAGCGCGATGTGGAAGCATGCACCCAGCCGGTCTCGTCTCGCCAAGGTGGCCGCGGTGCTGGACTCTGCGGATCTTGATTTGCACGCGACGAACGATGTCTTCTGGGACGAGATCGTCTCGATCGAGTCGGTCGGCGAGAAGGACGTTTACGACGCCACGGTGCTCGGCACACACAACTTCATCGCCAACGGCATCGCCGCGCACAACTCGATTGAGCAGGATGCGGACGTTGTCATCCTTCTGCACCGAGACGACTACTACGACAAGGAGTCGCCGCGCGCGGGCGAGGCGGACTTTATTGTTGCCAAGCACAGAAATGGGCCGACCGACACGGTGACGGTCGCGGCCCAGCTGCACCTGTCGCGCTTCGTGGACATGGCCATCGTGTGAGCGGCGTCAGCCGAGCAGCGGGAACCAGCCGGCGGCCTCGCCCAGTTCCAGCCGGTCCCGGTCGGTCAGCGGCACGCGGCCGGCGGCCTTCAGCAGGTACTCGTGGTCGTCCCAGCCGGTCGGCCGTACCGCCTCGTCGCTGAGCAGGCCGTCCATCGTGGTCACCGCGACCCGCGTCGGGTCCGCCGCCGGCAGCGGCGCGTCCGGCAGGTCCACCACCAGGTCGAGGTGGTGGATGACCGCCTCGGTGGTCAGGGTGGCGAGCAGATGGGGTACGCGCAGCACGTGGCCCTGGGTGGTCACGTATCCGTCGGGGTCGGCTGCGGTGGCCGCGCGGACGGCGGCGGGCGCGGTGTCGGACCAGAGTTGGACCACACCCGAGGGCCGGTCGAAGGCGACGGCTGAGCGGCGCGCCCACCAGGCGTGCCGGGCGCTCGCGTTGTCGTCGGCGGGGGTGAACGCGCGCCAGTAGCTGACGTCGTCCACGTCGGCCGGTCCGGGTGCGGGGCTGGCCAGGGCGACGAGCGCGCGCTGGGCGTCGCAGAGCACGTGGAAGAGCAGGTCGGCGACGAGCCAGCCGCGGCACCGGGTGGGCCGTTGCAGGCCGGCGTCGTCGAGCGGGGTGACCACGGCGGTGATGCCGTCGTACGCCTGGGCCAGCGCCTCGTGCTGCCGGATCGGGCTCATGTCGTGCAGCCTGCCACGGCCCGCCGCGCCCGGCAGGGTGAAGAAGCGCGACGGGCACGCCGGGTCGATGCGATGCACCGGCCCGGCGTGGGGCGTCGGCGGCGGTCAGTCGAAGAGTTCGCCGAGGAAGCCGTGCTTCTTCTTCCGGCGGTAGTGGCCGTGGTAGCCGTAGTGCTGCTGCTGGCTGTGGCCGTACGCGGGCTGCGCGTAGCCGTGGCCGGGCGGCGGCGGAGGGGGCGGGGGGACGGCGCCGTAGCCGGGCTGGTGCGGCGCGGCGGCGGGCGGGGGCGGCGGGGGCGGCGGGTAACCGGCGCCGGAGGGCGCGGCCTGCCGGGCGCCGCCGTGCTGCTGGTTCCAGTTGGCCTCGGCATCGAACAGTTTTTCCAGCTCGCCGCGGTCGAGGAAGATGCCCCGGCATTCGCCGCACTGGTCGATGACTACTCCGCTGCGCTCGTACTGGCGCATTTCTCCGCGGCACTTGGGACAGGTCATCTGCATGACAACGACGGTACCGGGTGTTTTCACGCAGTGGCGGTCAGCGCCTGCGTCACCTCGTCGTCGGAGACCTCGTGGAAGTCCTCGTAGTACGCGCCGACGGCGGCGAAGTCGGGCGGGAGTTGGCAGCTCACGACCGTGTCGGCTTCGGACGCGAGCATCTCGTACGCCTGCTCGGAGCCGACCGGGCCGGCGACCAGGACGCGGGCGGCGCCGAGGTGGCGGGCGACCTGGACGGCGGCGCGTGCGGTGGCGCCGGTGGCGAGTCCGTCGTCCACGACGACGGCGGTGCGTCCGGTGAGGTCCAGCGGCGGGCGGCCGCCGCGGTAGCGCTGCTCACGACGTTCCAGTTCGGCCTGTTCGCGGCGGCGGACCTGGGCGCGGTCGTTCTCGCTGATCCGGCCGGCGACCATCTCGTTGAGGACCTGCACGCCGCCGGGGCCGAGCGCGCCGTACGCGACCTCGGGCGCCCAGGGCACGCCGAGCTTGCGGACGACGAGCACGTCGAGGGGTGCGCCGAGCCGTTCGGCGATCACCTGGGCGACGGGTACGCCGCCGCGGACCAGGCCGAGCACGATGACGTCGGGTCGGCCGGCGAGGTCGGTCAGGCGCTCGGCGAGAGCCCGTCCCGCCTCGGCCCGGTCGCGGTAGGTGGTCATCCCTCAGGTGTACGCCTTCCGGCCGCGTCGCGCGGGGCGGTTGCCGGGAATGCCGTCGGGTCCGCTGGTCGGGTGAGCGCCAGTGCCGGGGCGAGCACGAGCAGCGCGGCCGGGTAGAGCAGGTAGCCGAAGCGGGTGGAGGGCATGAGGAGGATCGCGGCGAGCAGCCCGTACCCGCAGATGATCGTGGTGGTGGCGGCGGTGCGGGGCGGGCGGCGCAGCAGCCGGACGGCGATCGCGAGTCCGGCGGCGACGAGCAGCGCGGCGGCGATCGCCCGGCCGGCCGGGAGCGTCTCGGCGATCAGGTGCCCGGGGAAGGGCGACTGGGCGGGACTGGTCACCATGCCGTGGCCGAGGGGGAAGCGCAGGACGTTCTCGACGAGGGCGTCGCGGTCGACGAGCAGTACCGGGACCAGCGCGAGGACGGGTAGGCCGAGGGCGCCGAGGGCGGTGCGCAGGGTGGCGCGGCGGGTGGCGGCCCAGAAGAGCAGGACGAGGGCGATCGGCCAGGCGAAGAGTTTCAGCGCGCCGGCGGCGCCGATCGCGAGACCGGCGCGGCCGGGGTGTCTGGCGGCGGCGAGCGCGAGGGCGAGCAGGCAGAGCGCGAGTACGGGCAGGTCGTCGCCGCCGGTGGCCAGGGTGAGCGCGCAGATGGGCAGGACGGTGGCGGCCTGGACGGCGCGCAGCACGGCGGCGTCGCGGCGGGGCGCGGCGGGGCCACCGGCGGCGCGCAGCGTGGCGACGAGGGCGATCAGGGTGAGCGCGGTGACCACGGCGAACCAGATGCGGGCGTCGGTCCACCAGGCGTCCACCGCGGCCCGGGGCAGCCCGAACAGCGCCATGCCGGGCTGGTAGGGGGTGTAGCCGAGGAGTTGTTCGCCGGGGGGCAGCGCGGCGATGGCGTCGGGGCCGAGGTAGGGGGTGCCGTGCTCGGCGAGGCGTGTGCCGGCGTTCTCCACGACGATCACCTCCTCCTGGGCGCGGTCGGTGCGTCCGCCGGCCCGTTCGAGGCTCTGCGTGACGATCGGGAGCAGCGCGGTGGTGGCCCAGGTGATTCCGGTGACCGTCCAGCGTGCGGGCAGCGCGGCCAGGGGTGTGCCGGCGGCGCGGCGGCGGGCGAGCAGTTGAGCGGTCGCCGCGAGGGTGGCGAGCGCGTACCCGAAGGTGGCGACGGCGCCCCAAGCGCGGTGCGGCGGCAGCGTGGAGGTGGCGGCGGTGATCGCGGCGAAGATGGTGGCGGCGGTGTAGAGGCCCAGGTCGAGGGCGAGGCCACCGGCTGCGGTGTCGAGTGCCGACCAGCGGCGGGAGACGGGGGTCGCGGGGTCGGCGTGGGCGGTCACGCGGGCCAGTCTGGCAGACCGGCGCGGTGGCCCGGCGGGGTCAGGGTTGCCGGGAGTCGCCGGCGGCGGCCGGGTTGGGGCGGGTGCGGGCACCGCCGGCGCGGCGTCCGGGGAGGCGGATCACGGCGCCCGCGTCGTGCAGTGCGGGTGCGAGCGCGCCGGTCCGCCCGCCGTGGCCGCGTTGGAGGCTGGCGAGCAGCGCGCCGGCGGGCAGTGGCCGGGCGAACAGGTGGCCCTGGCCGGCGGCGCAGCCGAGTTCCCAGAGGGCGCGGCGCTGGGGTTCGCTCTCGACGCCCTCGGCGACGACTGTGAGGTTGAGGCTGCGGCCGAGGTCGAGGGTGGAGCGGATGACGGCGGCGGCCTCGGGCGCGGTCTCCATGGCGGTGACGAAGCTGCGGTCGATCTTCAGTTCGTGCACGGGGATGCGGGAGAGCAGGGAGAGCGACGAGTATCCGGTGCCGAAGTCGTCGAGCGCCAGGCGGACGCCGGAGTCGCGCAGCCGGCTGAGGACGCGGTCGACCACGTCGAGCTGGCTGAGCGTGAGCGTCTCGGTCAGTTCCAGCACGAGCCGGTCCGGTGGGAGGTCGTGGGCGCGCAGCCGGGCCAGCACCGCGCCGGGGAAACGGGCGTCGAGCAGGCTGCGGGGGGACACGTTGACCGAGACGGGCAGGTCGAAGCCGGCGTCGCGCCAGGAGCCGGCGGCGATGAGCGCCTGGTCGAGGATCGCCTCGGCGAACGCGGGCAGCAGTCCGGAGCGTTCCACCGCTTCGAGGAAGCGCAGCGGGTCGATGAGCCCGTGGGTGGGGTGGTGCCAGCGGGCCAGGGCCTCCGCGCCGATCACCTCGCCGCTGCCGAGGTCGACGATGGGCTGGAAGTTGACTGTGAATTCATGGTCGGCGACGGCGCGGGGCAGTTCACCGCCGAGGGTGAGCCGGCTCAGGTCGGCGGTGTCGCGGGCGGGCGCGTAGGTGGCGAGGCGTTGGCCGGCGCGTTTGGCCTGGTACATGGCCACGTCGGCGCGGCGCAGCAACTCGGGCATCCCGCCGGTGGCGGGGGCGACGGCGATGCCGCCGCTGGCCTCCACGCTGATCCGCATGCCGTCCACGTCGAGCGGGTCGTGCAGGGCGTTGAGCAGGGCCTCGGCGCGGTGGGAGGCGACGGCCGGGGCGGGCAGGCCGCGCAGCAGCACGGCGAACTCGTCCCCGCCGAGCCGGGCGACCAGGTCGTCGGGGCGGGCGGCGTCGCGCAGCCGCTCGGCGACCTGGATCAGCACCCGGTCGCCGGCGCCGTGGCCGAGGGTGTCGTTCACTTCCTTGAAGTGGTTGAGGTCGATCAGCACCAGCGCGGTGACGCCGTCGGCGTGCCGGGTGGTGAGCTGGGCGCTGCCCTCGTCCAGCAAATGACGCCGGTTGGACAGGCCGGTGAGGGCGTCGTGGGTGGCGGCGTAGGCGTGGTCCTCTGCGATGCGGGCGAGTTCGGCGTACGCCTGGGCGTTGCGGACCGCGGTGCACAGGGCGGAGGCGAAGGTACGCAGGGTGTACTGCTCCCGCTCGGAGAGCTCGACCGGCCCGGCGAACCGCAGCCGCAGCACGCCGAGGTCGTCGGTGCGGTTGTGGCCTTCCAGCGCGACCGGCATGACCCGGCCGTCGATGTCGCTGGGCCGGGGCGACGTTCCGTCGTACGCGATGCCTGCGGCGTTGCCGCGGACGGTGCGTCCGCCCTCGCGCAGTTCGATCTCGATCTCGTCGGCGGAGAAGAGTTCGCTGGCTTCGGTGACGGCGGTGGTCAGCACCTGGTCGAGGTCGACCACGTTGAGCGCGTCGGTGGCGCGGGCGAGGCGTTGCCACGCCTGCTGTTCGGTGCGGGTCCGGATCCGACTGGAGTAGGCCAGGTGGAGGCTGAGCACCAGTGCCGGTACGGCGGGCAGCAGCCGGGGGTCGACCCGCAGGATGAGTACGGTGCAGGCGGCCACCAGGAACCGCAGGCCGAAGCCGGCGATGCGGAGGTCGAGGTCGTCGCGGAACTGCCGGAGGACGGGCGTGCGGGAGGCGAGCGCGATGACCGGGATCGCGAGGACGTCGTCGAGGATCGCGGCCACCAGGTAGACGAATCCCAGCAGCACGACGATGCCGAGCGGCTCGCGGGGTGGCCAGGCGCTGCCCAGGGCCAGTGCGGCGACTGTGGCTCCGCCGGCCACCAGTGTGTGCTTCGCGATGGCGAATGCCACCTTGATGGGGGCGAGGCGGGTCACCGATCCGCATGCCACCCCGATCCCGGTGGCCAGGATGACCCACGAGGGCGGAGCGACGGCGAGGCCGATGACGATCGCGGTCTCGACCCAGGCGAAGTAGAAGGTGGTCGAGCGGATCCGTAGGCGTGTCTTGATGACGGTGGCCAGCGTCACCGTCAGCACGAGGGCTGTGACGGTGACGAAGTCACGTGCGGAGTCAGGGTGTTGCGTGCGGGCGGAGAAGATCGCGGTGAGGGCGACGATCGTCGCCCCCGCGACCAACGTGTAGACGATCCCGCGCAGGCGCGAGTCGACAGCCGTTCGGCTTTCCGTCGCTCGGCTCAACCGGAGTCACCCGCCGCTCACCGTCGATATGCGATGAGCGGCAGCCTACCGCTTCGCCCGTGGCCGGGAAACTCAGGAAACTCATCCCCATTCGGTGCTGCGCATTGTGCTGCCCCCTTCGGATTCGCTACGGGGCGGAATCGCGGTGGACCGAAGCCGTTACTTCGGTCTGATTTCGCGAATTGCCCGCCGGTCGTCCTGTGCCTTCTTGGCGCCTATGGGCGCCGTACTGCCTGAAGGCAGATTAGGGGATATCCGACTGGTTCGAAAGAATTAATGTCGGTATGCGCAATATAAGTAAGTATCGCCGATTAAATGACGTTCTGTCCACGGGCGGTGTGCGGAGCGGAGCCGATCGTCTCCTTCACGTACCCGCGCAGTCGCTCAGCGCCATCAGATTGGCCGAGGTGGCTTACGTCGCCTGTAGCGTCGTCGCGGCGGCGAAACATTACAACCGTGCTTTGGGCGGCTTCTGCGGTCGGGTCGGATGAGGACCGGAGGGGCCTTGGCGAGGGCATCGGCTTTGTGGCAATCGATTACGCCGCGGCCTGGCGCGGGCAAGAGCCGACTGAGGCCGGAACCGCAGCATGGAAATCCACGTTGTCGGCGGTCTGGCGGTGCGGCTCGGCGCCGCGGATCTCTCGCTCGGCACCCCCGAACAGCACTTGGCTCCCGATGCACGACCTGCTGGACGAGTTGTGGGCCGACGATCCGCCCCGCTCCGCGATCGCCGATGTCCGGAGGTACGTCGGCAACCTGTACCGGCTGACCGCGCGGTGGCGCCACGCCCGGGGGTTGATGCGAGCGGGAGAGCCGGCGTAGGCGGTCCCGTTGCCGGAGGACGTGGCGGCCGTCTACCGCGCGAGGCCCGCACCGACGAACTGGGTGTGCCACCCCAGCGAGGAGATGGAGCAGCTACGGGGCGCCGCCGCGCTCGCCCGTCGACGGCTCCCCGACTCCGGACACGACGCGGAAACAAATTCAGAAAGGCACTCACAAGCGCGACTGGCTGCCGCGCACAGTGCCGGACTTCGTCGGTCGGAAGGAAATTGTCGATCGCTTATTGCACGACGTGGGCGAGCGATCCGGGAGCGGCCCGACGATCCGCCTGATCGACGGCACGGCGGGCTGCGGCAAGACGACACGTGCCCTGCACGTACCTCGCGGCCGGCCTGCTCGGACACACCGAGGACACGTGGACGAGCCTGCCGCAGCGCTTGACATCCTGCTTCGCCAAATGGGTGTGCCGACCGGCCGGATACCGATGGAACTGCCCGATCGATTGGAGATGTGGCGACGGGAAGTGGCCATGAGATCGGCGATTGTGGTGCTCGACAACGCTGCGGACACCCGATAGCAGCGGCGCTCCTCCCCGCCGACGGCCGCGCTCGTCGTACCCGGCGGATAGGGTCGGGCCGTGACCGAACCCGCGCAGCTCACCCACGTCGACCCGGCCGGCGCGGCCGGGATGGTCGACGTCTCCGCCAAGCCGGTCTCGGGCCGGCTCGCGGTCGCCGCCGGCCGGCTCCGCACCACCGCCGAGGTGGTCGAGCTGCTGCACCGTGACGGCCTGCCCAAGGGCGACGCGCTCGCCGTCGGCCGGCTCGCCGGCATCATGGGCGCCAAGCGCACGCCCGACCTGATCCCGCTCTGCCACCCGATCGCGCTGCACGGCGTCACCGTCGACCTCGACCTCACCGCCGACACGGTGGAGATCACCGCCACCGCGAAGACCGCCGACCGCACGGGCGTCGAGATGGAGGCGCTGACCGCGGTGGCGGTCGCCGGCCTCGCCCTGGTCGACATGGTCAAGGCGGTCGACCCGGCCGCCTCGGTGGAGGCCGTCCGGGTGCTCCGCAAGGAGGGCGGCAAGACCGGCGAGTGGGTCCGGCCGGAGGACCGGCCGTGATCCGGGCCCGGGTGATCGTGGCCTCCAACCGGGCCGCCGCCGGGGTGTACGAGGACACCAGCGGCCCGCTGCTCGTGACCGGCCTGCGCGAGCTGGGCTGCGAGGTCGACCCGCCGGTGGTGGTGCCGGACGGCGACCCGGTCGGTCAGGCGCTGCTCGCCGCCCGCGAGGAGCGCGTCGACGTGGTGCTGACCAGCGGCGGCACCGGCATCACCCCGACCGATCGCACGCCCGAGGTGACCCGCGCGCTGCTCGACTACGAGATCCCCGGCATCGCCGAGGCGATCCGCGCGTACAGCCGCGACACCGTGCCGGCCGCGGCGCTGTCCCGAGGGCTGGCCGGGGTGACCGGCCGGACGCTCGTGGTCAACCTGCCCGGTTCGCGGGGCGGCGCCCGCGACGGCCTGGCGGTGCTCGGGCCGATCCTGCGGCACGCCGTCGACCAGCTTCGCGGCGGCGACCACTGAACCCGCGGGCCGCGTGCCCCGGCGTTAGGCTCGCCGGATGAGCACGGAAACCGAAGCCGCCGCGGCCGAGGCGGCCACGCCACCCCCGGCCGGGTGGGAGGAGGCCCGCTCCCGGGTGTACGCGGTGGGCCTGTCCGCCGCGCTCCCCGCAGTCGCCCGCCCGCTGGCCGAGGCCGACGGGCACACCCTGGCCGAGCCGCTGACGACGCGTACCGACCTGCCGGCGTTCCCCACGTCCAGCGTGGACGGCTGGGCGGTGCGTGGGCCGGGGCCGTGGCGGGTGGTCGGGCGGGTGCTCGCCGGGCACACCACGCCGCCGCTGGAGGCCGACGGCACCACTGTCGAGATCGCCACCGGCGCGATGGTTCCCGAGGGCACGACCGCGATCCTGCGGATCGAGGATTCGGCCCGCACGGCGGACGGCCGGGTGACCGGCACGCCCCGTACCCAGCCGGAGTGGCGGGAACCGGGCGAGGAGGCGAACGTCGGGGAGGAGCTGCTGCCCGCCGGCACGCCTGTGGATCCGGCGGTGATCGGCCTGGCCGCCTCCTGCGGGCACGACACGCTGCGGGTCCGCCGCCCGCCCCGGGCCGCGCTGCTGGTCTTCGGCGACGAGCTGCTCACCTCGGGTCCGCCGGGCGCGGGCCGGGTCCGCGACGCGCTCGGCCCGTCGGTGCCCGCCTGGCTGCGCCGCTACGGCTGCCAGGTGCGTACGGCCGACGTGGTCGGCCCGGTCGCCGACACGCTTCCCGCGCACGTGGCGGCGTTGCGTGGCGCGCTCGCCAACGCCGACCTGGTCTGTACCACCGGCGGCACCATGCACGGGCCGGTCGATCACCTGCACCCGACGCTGGAGGCGCTCGGCGCCGACTACGTGGTCAACACGGTGGCGGTGCGCCCGGGCTTCCCGATGCTGCTCGCCCGGCTGGTGGACGACGACGGGCGGGTGCGGTTCGTGGCCGGTCTGCCCGGCAACCCGCAGTCCGCGGTGGTGGCGCTCGTGTCGCTCGTCGCGCCGCTGCTCGCCGGCCTCACCGGCCGGCCGATGCCGGTGCTGCCGCACGTGACGCTGGCCGAGCCGATTCCCGGGCGCGGCGACTACACCCATCTGGCGCTGGCCCGCTGGGACCGGATCGCCGGCACCGCGTACCCGGTGCGGCACGTCGGCTCGGCCATGCTGCGGGGTCTGGCGGGCGCGGACGGTTTCGCGGTGATCCGGCCCGGCACCAGCGGTGCGGCCGGCGACCGGGTGCCGCTCGTGCCGCTGCCGCTGACCCCCGGGGAGCGTGCCGGATGAGCGCGACGAACGAGCCGACGGGAGACGTCGTGACTGTGGAGGCAGGCGTGGTGCTCGGCGCGGTGACCGACCGGCCGCTCGACCTGGCCGCGCACGAGGCGGCGGTCGCCGACCGCCGGGCCGGCGCGGTGGTGTCCTTCCAGGGCGTGGTTCGCGACCACGACCACGGGCGGGGGGTCACCCGTCTGGAGTACGAGGGCCACCCCACCGCCGAGGCGGTGCTGCGCGAGGTGGCGGCCGAGGTCGCCGCCGACCCGGCGGTGTACGCGGTCGCGGTGTCGCACCGGATCGGCCCGCTGGAGATCGGCGACGTGGCGCTGGTGGCGTCGGTCAGCACGGCGCACCGGGCGGCGGCGTTCGCCGCGTGCGCACGGCTGGTCGACGAGGTCAAGGCGCGGCTGCCGATCTGGAAGCGGCAGGTCTTCGACGACGGCACCGAGGAATGGGTGAACTGCCCCTGAGGGCTCAGCGCCGGGCGGCGGCGCGAGGCTCAGCGCCGGGCGGCGAGCGCGCCGCCGCGGCTCAACCGGTCGTGGTAGAACGCGGGCTCGGCGCCCGGACGCCACGGCAGCGCCGCGACCAGCACGATCAGCGCGATGGCCAGGGAGTTCTCCATGAGCGCGCCGAACAGGCCGTCCTGGTAGTGGGACACCTCGGGGAGCTGGTGCTCGTACGGCCAGATCGGTGAGATCAGGAACAGCAGGTAGAGCCCGAGCGCGCCCGCGCCGTGGCGGAGCCCGGTGAGCGTCGGGTACCAGATGGGCGGGCGCAGCGCGGGCACCCCGTTGGCGGAGGGCCCGCTGCCGCGCAGGGGCAGGCCACGGCTGGCGTCGCGGCGGCGTACCGCGGCGTCGGCCAGCACGATGATCGCCGGGATGACCCAGATCAGGTGGTGCGACCAGGAGATCGGGCTGATCACGTTGGCGGTGAGCCCGACGAGTGTGAACGCGGTCAGCTCGTCGCCGTCGGCGCGGGCGCTGATCGCCCGGGACAGGCCCAGCGCCAGGAGCAGCACCGAGAAGGCGAGCCAGAGCAGACCGGGCGTCTCGATCGAGTCGTAGAGCCGCGCCAGCAGCCCGGCGAGGGACTGGTTGGCGGTCATGTCCGCCGCACCGACCCGCTCGGTCTGCCACAGCACGCTCGTGAAGTAGGCGCGGGACTCCTCGCCGACCACACCGAACGACGCGATGGTCACGCCGATCGTGGTGCCGACAGCGGTGAGCGCGGCCCGCCACTGCCGGGTGAGCATCAGGTAGGCGACGAACAGCGCCGGGGTGAGCTTGACGGCGGTCGCGAGCCCGATGCCGACGCCCGCCCAGGCGCCGCTGTAGACGAACCGGGCCAGCGGCGAGTCGGCGGTCTCGTGGTGAGTGCCCCGCTTGGCGCGCCAACGCAGGCCCACCATGTCGGCCATGATCAGCGCGAACAGCAGCAGGTTGACCTGGCCGTAGCCGAGCGTCTCCCGGGACGGCTCGATGGCCACCGCGAGCGGGGTGGCGATGCCGACGGTGAACCAGAGCGGCCAGCCGAGCCGGTCCACGATGGGGCGCAGCAGCGCCGCCAGGACGACCGCGAGCGCGCCGATGCTCGCCAGCGCGTTGACGAAACCGGCGCCGTCGACCGGCAGCCAGGACATCGGCAGCATGACCAGGCCGGCGAACGGCGGGTAGGTGAAGCCCAGTGTGGTCGACGGCGCGACGAAGTCGTACAGCTCGTTGCCGCTGGCCCACCACACCACCGCGCCGTGGTAGATCTTCATGTCGAAGAAGTTGTACGGCCGTCCGAAGGCGCCGATGGCCAGCCACGCGACGTACGACACGGTGGCGACGACGCCGAGGCGCACGACGGTCCGGCGGTCGACGCGGGAGGTCGGGGCGAGGCGGTTGGTCCGTCTACCGACTGACGTCGGCATGGCGTGGCCACCCCCGTACCAAGGTCGTCGTACCCGTCCAGGTCCAGAACGGAGCCTAGAACGGCGCCTCACGTTGCTGCCTCCCGCGTTACGCGACCGTGTCCGATCCCACACGTGTTTGCGACATTTCCACCGCGTTAACGGGTCTCGGACGGTTCAGGTGATTGGTGGCCTTGCGGGGGGTGGTGGCCGTACGAAAGGGCTGTCAGCCAGGCATTCTGCGGGCGGTCGCCGCGGAGCGTACGGCGATCTTCGCGTCGCGCCGCGCGGTGCGGACCGCACGCTTGACCGACCGGCGCGAGTGGTCGATCCGGTGGCCCGCGCGCCAGCGCAGCCCCGGCTTGCCCTCGGTGTCGGCGGCGGCGAGGAGGAGGCCACCGAGCAGGCCGAGGTTCTTCAGGAAGTGGACCTGGTTGTTGTTGCGCGCCGCCGGGTCGTCGTTCTTCCAGAAGGCGTGACCGGCGGCCGTGGTCGGGATCAGGGAGCCGGCGAGCACCAGCGCCACCGGGCGGGTGAACCGGCCGGTGGCCAGCATCAGGCCGCCGACGAGCTGGGTGGCGGCGTTGGCCCGGATGAGCGACACGGTGTCGGTGGGGATGCGCGGGTGGACGTTGCGGATCAGCGGGGCGACCTTCCCGGTGACCGGTTCCGCGGCCTGCACCAGCCGTTCCGGGTTCTGCAGGTTGCGGGCGCCGCTGACCACGAAGATGCCGCTCAACATGACTCGGGCGAGGGAGCGCACAGGCTTCATGGCTCAGTCTTACCCCGTCGCGGGCGTCGCCATCCCCGCAACACACGAAAGGTATCGGCCGACGTGGACGTCCGGACGGTATCGATTTCAGCGACAGTCGCGGATGGACCGGTCGCGTTCGGTAAGGTCGCGCGGGTGACGACGCTGCGACTACGCCCGGAGGGCACGGCCGACGAGCCGGCGGTGGCCCGGGTGCTGGCCGCCGCCTTCGCCCGGCCCGACGTGGCCACCCCGCCGGAGGTCGGCTTGGTCGAGGAGCTGCGGCACAGCCCGGCATGGATTCCCGAGCTGGCCATGGTCGCCGAGTACGGCGGCGAGGTGGTGGCGTACGCGCTGCTCACGCGCGTGGGTGTACGCACCGACGACGGCCGCGTGTGGCCGGCGCTGGCCCTGGGCCCGGTGGCCGTGGCGCGGCACCGGCAGCGGCTCGGTCACGGCACGGCGGCGGTGCAGGCGGCGCTCGACGCGGCCACCGAGCTGGGCGAGCGGCTGGTGGTGGTGCTGGGCGACCCGGCGTACTACCGGAGGTTCGGGTTCGGCCGGGCGGACCGGCTGGGCCTGACCAGCCCCTGGTCCGGGCTGGGCGAGCCGTGGCAGGCGCTGGTGCTGCCGCCGTCGGCGAGCGAGGAGCCGCCGCCCCCGTCCGGCGAGGTGGTCTTCCCGCCACCGTGGTCGCGGGTCTGAGCCGACGCCATCTGGGCCGGCGCGGCCTGAGCCGTCAGGTGGGCTGGGTGCGCAGGTAGCGGCCGAAGTGCGGCACGGTGAACGCCACCGTCCCCCGCTCCCCGGAGTAGATCAGCCCCTTCTTGATGAGCGCGTCGCGGGCCGGGGAGAGGCTGGCCGGCTTGCGGCCGAGCGCGCGGGCGATCTCGGCGGTGGGCACCGCGGCGTCCATGTCGTCGCGGCCGGCGTCCTCGCCGTCCACCAGCGCCAGCGTCGCCATGGCCCGCATGTATTCGCGTTCGGCCGGGGTGGCCCGCTCGAACCGGGAACCGAAGAACCCCACTGCCAGCTCCGCCTCCGCCTCGGGCGCGGCGACGCGGACGTCCGCCGCGGTGATCGGCGAGCGGGGCGCGTGGTCCCAGGTGGCCTTGCCGTACGCCTGGACGAAGTAGGGGTAGCCGCCGGACTTCTCGTAGAGCAGGTCGAGGGCCTTCTGCTCGTACTCGACCTCCTCCCGCTCGGCCGGCGCACAGAGCGCCTGGTCGGCGGCGATCCGGTCGAGCCGGTCGATGCGCTGGTAGCGGTAGAGCCGCTCCGAGTAGGACTTGGCGGCGCTGAGCACGGCCGGCAGGTGCGGCAGCCCCGCGCCCACCACGATGAGCGGCGCGCCGAGCTGGGACAGCTCGTGGCAGGCGGCGCAGAGCGCGGAGACGTCCTCGGCGCCGACGTCCTGCATCTCGTCGATGAAGATCGCGATGCCGGTGCCGACGTCGGTGGCGACCGCCGCCGCGTCGCTGAGCAGCTCGACCAGGTCGATCTCGATGTCGCCGGAGTCGGCGCGTCCGCTGCTCGCGGGTACGTCGATGCCGGGCTGCCAGCGGTCGCGCAGCTTGGGCGCCGCGCCACCGCGTCCGGTGGGCGCGGAGCGTTGCGCGAACGCCTTGAGTACGCCGAGGAAGGCGTCGATCCGATCCGGCGCGCGGTGCCGGGGCGCCAGTTCACGGACCGCCATGTGCAGCGCGGCGGCGATCGGACGGCGCAGCGACTGGTCCGGCCGCGCCTCGATCTTGCCGGTGCCCCAGAGGTGGTTGATCGCCTCGGACCGCAGCGTGTTGAGCAGGACCGTCTTGCCCACGCCGCGCAGCCCGGTGAGCATCAGGCTGCGTTCGGGCCGGCCGCGCGCGATGCGTTCCAGCACCACGTCGAACACGTCGAGTTCCCGCCCCCGCCCGGCGAGTTCGGGCGGGCGCTGGCCGGCGCCCGGCGCGTACGGATTGCGGACCGGATCCACGAATCGCACAGTATCGGGTTCTCTAGCGACCAGGCTAGACGTGCGTAGAGGCGGCTACCGCGTGTCGGCCTCGACATAAAACTAGGGCTGTCTAGCGTGGATGCTAGACAGCCCTAGTTTTGGTTACCGACGGGCCGGGGAGCCTCAGCGGCGCTTCAGGCAGAGCACGAAATCGAGCGTGTCCAGCTCACTGTCGAAGAAGTACCAGTCGGTGTAACCGTCGACCTTCCCGCACTTCGCCTCCGCGTCCTTCTTGCCGCTCGTCGCGCCGTCGACGCGCCGCAGCACCTCGTACGTCTTCGGGGCGCAGTCGGCGATCACCAGCTTCGGCTGCCCGCCGCCGCCCTCGTTGGCGACGCACTGGCCCGCCTTCACGAAACGCGGATCGGTCGAGGAGGCCGGCGCCGGCGCCGTGGGCGTCGCCTCCGCCGGATCGCTCGGCGCCGCCTCGGTCGGATCAGCGGCCGGCGCGGTGGCCGCCGTCGTCCCGGCCGTCGGACTCTCCTCGTCCCGGCCGAGCATCCAGTACGCCCCGGCGCCCCCGAGCAGCAGAACCGCCAGCACGACCACTACCACCAGCAGCGGGCCCTTGCCCCGCTTCGGCGGCGTCGGCTCGGCGTACGGTGGCTCCCCGCCGTACGCCGGTCCGGGGGACCAGGCCGGCCCCGGCTCGTAGCGCTGCGTCGGCGGCCCGTACTGATCCGCCGGCGGGCCGTACCGGTCTGCGGGCCCGTACTGGTGGGTCGGCGGCCCGTACTGATCTTCGGGTGGGCCGTACGGCCGCGCGCCCGGCGGCGGGCCGTACTGCGGGTCGGGTTGCCCGGCGTAACGAGGGTCGCCCTGCGGGGCGTAGCGGGGATCGGACTGCGGGGCGTAGCCGTCGTCGGGCCGTCCCCAGGGGTCGGGGGAGCCGCCGCCCGGTGGACCGAAGTTCGACATGAACGCCTCCTGCGTACGCCAGTGCTGAGAGGCCGGCCACCAACTGGGGACGCCGACGCCGTGGTCACCGTAGCGTGGTCCCTCGATGAGCTCACGCCCCACGAGTGCGACGAACGCTGTCGATTCCGCGACGCCGCCGACCCGCACCGCCCTGATCTGGACCGCACTCGTGCTGGTCTACCTGCTCTGGGGCTCGACGTACCTGGGCATCCGGGTCACCGTCGAGTCGCTGCCGCCGCTGATCTCCGCCGCGATGCGGTTCGCCGCCGCCGCTCTCGTCCTCGCCGTGGTGCTGCGCCTGCGGCGCGGGCCCGGCGCGTTGCGGGTACCCGCGCGCCGTGTCGGGTCCGCCGCGCTGATCGGCGTGCTGCTGCTCGCCGGCGGAAACGGGCTGGTGGTGCTCGCCGAGTCGGGTCCGGCCGGAACCGCTGTGCCCTCGGGCGTGGCCGCGCTGCTGGTGGCCACCGTGCCGCTCCTGGTGGTGCTGCTGCGGACCGTGGGCGGGGACCGGCCCCGGCCGTGGACGTTCGCCGGGGTGGCGCTCGGGTTCGCCGGGCTCGTCGTGCTGGTGCTGCCCCGCGACGGGGTGGACGGCGTGCCGGTGGCCGGCGCGCTCACGGTGGTCGCCGCCGCCACGAGCTGGTCGGTCGGCTCGTACCTGTCCGGGCGGATCCGGATGCCCGCCGACCCGTTCGTGGCCACCGTCTACGAGATGACGGCTGGCGCGGCGGTGCTCGCGCTGGTCGGCGTCGCCCGTGGCGAGCTGCGCGGCTTCAGCTTCGCCGAGGTGACCGGGCGGTCCTGGGCGGCGCTGGCCTACCTGATGGTGGCCGGTTCGCTCGTCGCCTTCACCGCGTACGTCTGGCTGCTCGCCCACGCGCCGATCTCCCTGGTCTCCACGTACGCGTACGTGAATCCGGTGGTCGCGGTGGCGCTCGGCGCGCTGTTCGTCGCCGAGCCGATCACCTCGCAGGTGCTGCTGGGCGGCGCGGTCATCGTGGTCGGTGTGGCGGTGGTGGTGAGCACCGAGCGTCCCCGCCGGTCTCCGCCACCAGCCGTCGACGGGACAGCCGGGGAACCCGCCGGGCGGTAGCGTCCCGGCCCGTGTCGGCGCTGCTGGTGACGGGGGTCGCGCTCCTCGGCGCGGCGGCCGGGTGGGTGGCCGTACCGGTCGGCCGGTTGTTCGTCACCGTTCCCGCTGGCGGCCCTCCGCGCCCCGGCGCGTTCGCCCTGGCCGGCGTCGTGGTGTTCGGCGGGCTCGCAGCCGCCCGGGGCGGCGATCCGGCGCTGCCCGCGTTGCTGCTGATCGCCGCGACCGGGCTGGTCCTCGCGGTCACCGACCTGACAGCGCTGCGGCTGCCCGACCCGCTCGTCGCCGTGGTCGCGCTCGGCGGCGGGCTCAGCCTGGCCGCTGCCACGGCGGCGACCGGCGAACCGCGCCGCCTGACCGTCGCGGTCGCCGGGGCCACGATCTCCTTCATCGGGTACGCGCTGCTGGCGCTGCTGCCCCGGGCCCGGCTCGGGTTCGGCGACGTGAAGCTCGCCGCCGCGCTCGGGCTGCCGCTGGGCTGGCTTGGCTGGCCGGCGCTGCGCCTCGGGCTGCTCCTGCCGCACGTGCTCGCCGGCGTGGCGGTCCTCGTCCTGCTCGCCGCCGGCCGGGTACGCCGGGACACGCCGGTGCCGTTCGGCCCGGCGATCCTCGGCGGCGCGTGGCTCGCCGCCGTCCTCACCTGACGCGCGCCGGTCAGATCAGCCGGAGCTGGTGGTCCTTCGGGCGGCGGGGCTCGGCCGCGTCCAGCCGCTCGAACAACGCCGGGTCGATCACGTCGAGGAACGGCGACGGGCGGGTGTCGCGTTCCGCGCCGTGCCGGGCGCGCCGGCCCGCATGGCTGACGTACAGCCGGTCCTGCGCCCGGGTAAGCCCGACGAAGAACAACCGGCGCTCCTCGGCCACCGCGTCGTCGTCCGGCTCGGAGCCGGGCCAGCGCAGCGGCAGCAGCCCGTCCTCGGCCCCGACCAGGAACACCACCGGGAACTCCAGGCCCTTCGCGGCGTGCAGCGTGAGCAGCGTGACCGCCTCGGCACGCGGGTCCAGCGCGTCCACCTCCGCGCCGGTGGCGAGCTGGTTGAGGAACAGCTCCAGGTCGTCGTCGCAGCGGCGGGCCAGCGGGGTGAGCAGGTCCACCGCCGTGCGAACGTCCTCGGGGCGTACCGCGCCGGAACCGTCGAGCGTCGGCACGGCGAAGCGCTCGGCCAGGATCTGCCCGGCCTGGCGTACCCGGGCGGCGAGCGAACCGTCCAGACCGGCGTGGCGCAGCTCGCGGGCGATGGCCGGCACACCCGGACGGTCACGCAGCCGGTCGTGCGAGCGCTTCTGCACCGGAATGTTCGCCCGGGCCAGCGCGTCCACGATCGGCGCGGCCTGCGCGTCCGTGCGGTAGAGGACAGCGATGTCGGAGAAGGACAGCGACGTCGTCCGCCCGTCGATCCGCCCCGAGTCCAGCGAGCGGTGGGACAGGCCACCGACCAGCTCGTCCACGGTACGGACCACGAAGTCGGCCTCGTCGTACGCCGAGGCCGCCGCGTACCGGCCGACCAGCGGCGCCTCCGGGTCGAGCCGGGCCGGCGCGAGGCGTCGCCCTCGCACCAGCGACGACGGCGCGATGGCCTGCACCGCGGCGGCCAGGATCGGCGCCGAGGAGCGGTAGTTGCGGTTCAGCCGCACCAGCCGGGCGTCGGTGAAATCCTGCGAGAAGCGCAGGAAGTAGCCCACGTCCGCGCCCCGGAACGAGTAGATCGCCTGGTCCGGGTCGCCGATCGCGCACAGGTTGCCGTCCGGCGGGCTGAGCAGCCGCAGCAGGTCGTACTGCACCGCGTCGACGTCCTGGTACTCGTCGACGAAGATCCACTTCCACCGCTCGCGGTACTCCCGGACCAGCTTCCGGTCCCCCTTGAGCAGCGCCACCGGCAGCGTCAGCAGCTCGTCCAGGTCGACCAGGTCCCGCTTGCGCAGCAACGCCACGTACCGCTCGTCGTCGTCACCGGCCTCCGCGCGCGCCGCCGCCCGGTCCGCGTCGTCGGCGATGCGGAAGTCCGCCGGCAGCCCGGCCGCCGCCGCGTTCTCCCGCAGCACGGTCAGGCCCAGCGAGTGGAACGTACCCACTGTGACGTCCTCGGCGACCGGGCCGAGCAGCCCGTCCAGCCGGTGCCGCAGCTCCTCGGCCGCACGCCGGGTGAACGTGATCGCCAGGCACTGATCAGGGAAGACGTTCAGCTCCGCGCACAGGTACGCGATCCGGTGGGTGAGCGTGCGGGTCTTGCCGGTGCCCGGACCGGCCACGATGAGCAGCGGACCACCCGGCGCGGACGCGGCCACCCGCTGCATCGCGTCCAGCCGGTCCAGCAGGCCGGTGCCGACCTCCTCCATCCCGGCGAGCATCGGCTCGAACGGCTCGTGCGGCGACGGCGGCGGCGCGATCGGAGGCGCGGGCGGCGGCGTCCGCTTCGGCTCCGGCCGGGCCGCCGCCGGGCGCTTGGCCTTCGGCTTCGGCGCCGGCTCCGCGGGCCGCCGCTGCGCGGGCACGGGTACGTCGAACAGCGTCTCCTGCCCCGCCCCGGCACCCGGACCGCCCAGCTCCGCCGGATCGAACAGCGTGATCACCCCGTACTCGCCGTCGTAGCCCGGCACCCGGCGCACGTCGCCGCGCCGCAGCCGGCCGATGCCCTCCGCGAGCAGTTCGCCGCCGACGCGGCCGATCTCCTCGACCGGGGTACGGGTGAGGATCTCCAGCTCCGGGCCGAGCGCGGCGATCAGCTCGTTCAGCTTGCCCTCGACCTTCTTCGACCGCGCGCCCACCCTGTTCAGCTCGCCCAGGATCTCCGCCAGCGGCACCAGGTGTGTCACCTCGCGCGCGTGCGCCGGACGATGCCCCGCCGGCCGGTCGGCCAGCTCCTCGATCCGGCTGAGCACGCCCACCGTCAGCGGCTTGCCGCACTCCGGGCAGCGCCCGCCCGCCTCACGGGTCCGCTGCGGCGACCAGTTGATCCCGCACAGCCGGTGCCCGTCGGCGTGGTACTTGCCCTCCTCCGGGAAGAACTCCACGGTGCCCGCCAGCCCGTCGCCGGTGCGCAGCGCCTCGCGGATGGCGAAGTAGTCACGGGCGGCGGTGAGGACGGTGGCCTCCCGGGCCAGGGCCGGCGGCGAGTGCGCGTCCGAGTTGGACACCAGCTGGTAGCGGTCCAGGCTGCCGACCCGCCAGTTCATCTCCGGGTCGGACGACAGGCCGGTCTCCACCGCGAAGATGTGCTCGGCCAGGTCCGCGTAGCAGTCGGCGATCGCGTCGAAGCCCGACTTCGAGCCCAGCGCGGAGAACCAGGGCGTCCAGATGTGCGCGGGCACCAGGTAGCCGTCCGGACTCGCCTCCAGCGTGATCTCCAGCAGGTCGCGGGAGTCCAGCCCGAGGATCGGCCGCCCGTCCGAGCCGAGGTTGCCGATCCGGCCCAGCGCGGTGTTGAACCGCCCCACCGCGTCCAGGTCCGGCAGGTAGATCAGGTGGTGCACCTTGCGTGTGCGGTCGTCCCGCTTGTAGATCGTGGAGATCTCCACGCTGAGCATGAACCGGACCGGGTCCGCCTCCGCCTCGCTCGCCAGCCGGGGCGGCAGCCGCCGGGCGACGTCCCGCTCCGCCTCGGGCGCGAGCCGGTACAGGCCGGGCTCGGCCGGGTGCAGCGTCTCGCGCAGGTGGTCGTACCAGGCGGGATGGGTGAAGTCCCCGGTGCCGAGCACTCCGATGCCCTTGCGCCGGGCCCACCAGGCCAGGTTCGGCAGGGTCAGGTCGCGGCTGCACGCGCGGGAGTACTTCGAGTGGATGTGCAGGTCCGCCACGTACGGCGGGAGGCCACCGGGGGGTGCGGCGCTGAACGGAGGCACGCCGCATCCTGTCACGTCCGGTCCCCCGCCCGCCCGTCGCCACGCGTACGGGTGACCTGAGCAATGCGGTGCTGGACTCGGCGGTCCGTGCACGCTATGGAGCGCGCAGTTCCACCAGCGTCACCTGAGGTGGCGCGCCCACCCGGACCGGCGGGCCCCAGAAACCGGCGCCGTTCGTGACGTAGACCTTCGTGCCGTCCACCTCGCCGAGACCGGAGACCACCGGTTGTTCGAGCTTGACCGCCAGGTTGAACGGCACCATCTGACCGCCGTGGGTGTGCCCGGACAGTTGGAGGTCGACGCCGAACTTCGCGGCCTCCTGCGCGGCCACCGGCTGGTGGGCGAGCAGCACCACCGGCCGGCTCGGGTCGCGGTCGCCGAGCGCGGCGGCGTAGTCGGCGGGGGCGGCCACCCCGGTGCCGGCGGCGCTGACGTCGTTCACCCCGGCCAGGTCCAGCACGCCGCCCCGGGCCTGGATCTCCTGCCGTTCGTTCTGCAGCACCCGCAGGCCGAGCCGGTCCACCTCGCGAACCCACTCCTCCACGCCGGAGTAGTACTCGTGGTTACCGGTGACGAAGAAGCTGCCGTACCGGGACTGCAGGTCGCGCAGCGGCTCGGCGGCCTCGCCCAGCTCGGCAACCGTGCCGTCGACCAGGTCACCGACCACGGCGACGAGGTCGGCGTCCATCCGGTTGATCATCGCGACGATCCGCTCGGTGTGCGCCCGGCCGCGCAGCGGCCCGAGGTGGATGTCGGAGACGGTGGCGATGCGCAGCCCGTCCATGCTGCGGGGCAGCTTGGCCAGCGGGATCTGCACCCGGTCGAGCTGCGGCGGACCGATGGCGGTGCGGACGCCGTACCCGGTGACGCCGGCGGCGGTCAGCCCGGCGAAGATCGCCGCCCCGCGCGCGAGCAGCAGCCGCCGGGAGGGATCGTGGTCCGGCGCGTCGGTTCCGGCCGGCGGCGTGTCGGCGCTGTCGACCGGCGGCGGCGTCCCACCCTTTGCGGTCGCCGCGCCCACGAGTGCGGGCTCGGGCTCCGGGCCGGTGGCGACCACCGAGCGGGCCCGGCGGCGCAGCACCAGCCGGACCACTGCCGTGGGCACTTCGAGCACCAGCAGGATCACCAGCAGGTAGAACATGAGCGCGACCCAGAGGTAGCCGGGCCAGGCCAGCCAGTACCAGCCGTTGCGGGTGCCCGCGAGGGTCACCGGTACGAGCACCGCCAGCGCCGCGATCGCCACCCCGCCGGCCCGGCGCCACCGCCCCGGGCGCGTGGTGTCCCGGACCAGCCGCTTCCATAGGTAGAAGTGGATCAGGCCGATCACGAGCACGACGAAGCCCAGGAATGTCGCCATGGCCAGCACGTGTGCCCCCCTCAGCCGCCCGCGAAGGGCGGCAGCACGTCCACCGTCACCCCGGCCGGCAACAGCGCCCGCCGATCATGACAGGCGACGCCGTCGACCAGGAAACTCGCCGCCTTCAGCACCACGGCGAGGCGTTCGCCGTGGCGGGCGGCCAGGTCATCGAGGAGTTCGTCCAGAGATCGGCCCGCGGATGCGGTCTCCTCGGATCGTCCGGCCGCCGCGCGGGCGCCGGCGAAGTAGCGGACCGTCAGCTCCATCCTCAGCCTCCGATCGCCGACATCGAGCGCGCGGGCTGGAGGAACGTCGGGTCGTCGATGCCGTGCCCGGCCCGCTTGGCCCACATCGCGGCGCGCCAGCGCCGGGCCAGCTCCTCGTCGTCGGCGCCGTCGCGCAACGCGCCGCGCAGATCCGACTCCTCGGTGGCGAACAGGCAGTTGCGGACCTGGCCGTCGGCGGTGAGCCGGGTGCGGTCGCAGTCGCCGCAGAACGGCCGGGTCACGCTGGCGATCACCCCGACCCGGGCCGGCCCGCCGTCCACCAGCCACGTCTCGGCCGGTGCCGCACCCCGCTCGGACGGGTCCGGCGTCAGCGCGAACGCGGCCTGCAGGGAGGCCAGGATCTCGTCGGCGGTGACCATGGTCGAGCGGTCCCAGCCGTGCTGCGCGTCGAGCGGCATCTGCTCGATGAACCGCAGCTCGTAACCGTGCGCGAGCGCGAACCGCAGCAGCTCCGGCGCCTCGTCGTCGTTCGTGCCACGCATGAGCACCGAGTTGATCTTCACCGGGGTCAGCCCGGCGTCCGCCGCCCCGGCCAGCCCGGCGAGCACGTCGGCGAGCCGGTCGCGCCGGGTCAGCGCGGTGAACCGGTCCCGGTCCAGCGTGTCGAGCGAGACGTTGACACGGTCCAGCCCGGCGTCGCGCAGCGCCGGCGCCATGCGGGCCAGGCCGATGCCGTTCGTGGTCAGTGAGATGCGCGGCCGGGGCGTGAGCGCGGCCACCGCCGCCACGATGCCGGGCAGACCGGGTCGGATGAGCGGCTCACCACCGGTGAAGCGCACCTCGGTGATGCCGAGCCGGGTCACCGCGACACCCACCAGCCGGACGATCTCGTCATCGCTGAGCAGTTGCGGACCGGACAGCCAGGGCAGGCCCTCGGCTGGCATGCAGTAGGTGCAGCGCAGGTTGCACTTGTCGGTCAGCGAGACCCGCAGGTCCCGGGCGACGCGGCCGTACCGGTCGGCGAGGACGCCGTCGGCCGTCGTCCGCGGGGCGCTCATCCGTCGACCGTAGCGCGCTCGACGCCCCGGAGGGCGTCCCGGGCCGTGGCGGCCACCGCGTTCGCATACGCCGCGCCGAAGATCGCGGTGTGCACCAGCAGCAGGTGCAGCTGATGCAGGGGCACCCGTTCCCGCCAGCCGTCGGCCAGCGGCCACGCCTCCCGGTAGGCGGCCATGACGCGGTCCAGATGGGGCGGGCCGCCGAAAAGGGCGAGTTGCGCCAGGTCGGTCTCGCGGTGTCCGCCGTGCGCGGCCGGGTCGACCAGCCAGACCCGGCCGTCGGCGCCCCAGAGCAGGTTGCCGGGCCAGAGGTCGCCGTGCAGCCGGGCCGGCGGCTCGTCGCCGCCGAACTCACCGATCCGGGCCACTACCTGCTCGACCAGCGCCGCCCCGGACCCGTCGAGCGCGCCGCCGTCGACCGACATGCGCAGGTACGGCAGGAGGCGACGCCGGGCGAACCAGTCCGGCCAGGGACCGGGGTCGGGTGTGTTGTCCTGCGGCAGCGCGCCGATGAACCCGGTCCAGTCCGCGCCGAACGCCGGCGCCCCGGCCCGGTGCAGCCCGGCCAGATCACGCCCGAACGCCTCCGCTGCCTCCGGCGTCGGCTCGCCCGGCTCCACCCAGTCGAGCGCGAGCAGATCGGGCAGCGCCACGAGCACATCCGGCACCGGCACCGAACCCGCCTCGCGCAGCCAGCGCAGCCCGGCCGCCTCGGCGGCGAAGAAGCCCTCCGGCAGCGGACGCGCCGCACGTTCCGGCCACGTCTTGGCGAACACGGAGTGCCCGTCGTCCAGCGTGAGCCGGGAGGCGGCGCAGATGTCGCCGCCGGAGACCGGGGTCTCGCGGATCCGCTGGTGGGTCAGGAAGGTCGGCAGGTGCTCCGGGTGTGCCCGCAGGTACGCCAGGTCCATGAGCGCAAGGTAGCGGGTACCCCGGACAACCGTGGGGCAAGCGACGCCACGGATCGCCGCTGACCTGGACCGATACGCTCCGTATCTGTGGATGGACCGCGTGTCGTCCACAGGGGCGGACAGCGCGGCATGCGAACGCCCACGCTCCCGGCATGAACTCCACCGAGCAACCCCGCCTCTCCGTCCGCTCGCCCGCCGACATGGTCGCGGCCGTGCCCTACCTGATCGGCTTCCACCCGGCCGACAGCGTCGTGGTGGTCGCGGTACGCGGCCGGCGGGTCGTCTTCGCCGCCCGGGGAGACCTGCCCGCACCCGGCGCCGACCCCGGCCCGGCGGCCCGGCACCTGGCAAAGGTGGTGGCCCGGCAGGACGCCGACGCCGCCACGGTCGTCGGCTACGGTCCGGCCGCCCGGGTGACCGGCGTCGTGGACGCGATCGGCGACGCGCTGACCGCTGCCGGGCTGGTCGTGCTCGACGCCCTGCGGGTCACCGACGGCCGCTGGTGGTCGTACCTGTGCGCCGAGCCGTCCTGCTGCCCGCCGGAGGGCACCCCGTACGACCCGGCCGCCAGCCAGGTCAGCGCCGCGGCCGTGTTCGCCGGTCAGGTCGCCCTGCCCGACCGGGCCGCGCTGGCCGCGCAGGTGTCCCCGGTCGACGGGCCGGTACGCCTCGCCATGCGCCGGGCCACCAGCCGGGCCCGTCTGCGCCTGGCCGCGCTCACCGGCGGGACGTCCTCGCAGTCCGGCCGCGGCCCCGCGGCCGGCAGGCCGCACGGCCCGGAGCCGGTCGACGGCACCGCACCGGTCGGCAACGGTTCGGCGGATCGCTCCGGGCCGGGTGGCGGACCGGTGGACGGCTTCGATCCGGCGCACGGCTTCGATCCGGTGGACGGCTTCAGTCCGGCGGACGGCTTCGGGCCGGGTGGCGGGCAAGCGGGCGGGTTCGGGCCGGGTGGCGGGCCGGCGGGCGGCAGTTCCGTGCCGAGGGACGGTGAGGTGCGGGCCGACGGTGCCGGGCCGGGGGATTCACCACGTGCGGTGCGGAGCGCGGGCACGGCGGCGGTGCGGGCCGCGTTCCGCCGGCAGCGGCGTGGCGAGCGGCTCGACGACGACGAGGTGGCCTGGCTGACCGTGCTGCTCACCCACATCCCGGTACGCGATCACGCCTGGTCCCGGACCGACGGCCGGGACGCGGACATCAGCCTCTGGACCGACGTGACGCGGCGCGCCGAGCCGGACCTGATCGCCGCGCCGGGCTGCCTGCTCGCCTTCTCCGCCTGGCGCTCCGGGCACGGGGCGCTGGCGGCGGTAGCCCTGGAACGGGTGCTGTCCGCCCACCCCGGCTATTCGCTCGCGGTGCTGCTCGACGAGGCGCTTCGGCGCGGGGTGGCCCCGTCCCAGCTGGACGGATGGCCCGGTCCCGACGGCGGCTCGGTGCTGCGCCGTCGCCGTCGCCGCCCACGCGGCTGAGCCGTCGCCGTCGCCGTCCACGGCGTTGAGCCGTCAGCCGCCGATCCGCGCCGCCCCGGTGTAGACGTTCATGGTCGGCCCGCGCAGGAAGCCGACAAGCGTCATCCCGGCCTCCTCGGCCAGTTCGACGGCGAGCGTGCTGGGCGCGGACACCGCGGCGAGCAGCGGCACGCCCGCCATCCACGCCTTCTGGGTGAGTTCGAAACTGGCCCGCCCGGAGACCAGCAGCACGTGCCCGGCCAGCGGCAACCGCCCCTCCCGGGTGGCCCAGCCGATCACCTTGTCCACCGCGTTGTGCCGCCCGACGTCCTCCCGCAGCACCACCATCTCCCCGTCGGCGGTGAAGAGGCCGGCCGCGTGCAGGCCGCCCGTGCGGTCGAAGGCGCGCTGCGCGGCCCGCAGCCGGTCCGGCAGCGCGGCCAGCAGTTCGGCGGTGACCGTCAGCGGGTCGTCCCGCACGGCGAACCGCGAACGGGTACGCACCGACTCGATGCTGGCCTTGCCGCACACGCCGCACGAACTGGTGGTGTAGAAGTTGCGCGAGGAATCGGTGACCGGCTCCGGAACACCGGGCGTGAGCACCACGTCGACCACGTTGTAGGTGTTCGGGGTCTCCGCCCCGGCGCAGAGCTGTGCGGTGTGCACGTCTGCGGCCGACCGGATCAGCCCTTCGGTGAGCAGGAAGCCGATCGCCAGGTCCAGGTCGTCGCCCGGGGTGCGCATAGTCACCGCGAGCGGTCGACGCCGGCCCGGCCCGGCCGCGCCCACGCGGATCTCCAGTGGCTCCTCCGCAGCCAGGGTGTCCTGGCGGCGGACCCGGCCCCGGCCCTCGCCTGTCGCGTCGAGGTCGATCCGCAGCACGCTACGCCGGTCTGTTGCCCGTCCCATGCCGCCATCCTCCCCGGGCCCTCTGCCGCCCGCACCTCACCCCCGCTCCTTGCACCCGCCTCACCCGAACGGTCCGGCCTTGCACGGGCCGATGATGATCGACACCAGATCGCCGAAGTTGCGGTATCGGAGGGCCTCGGATGCCACCACTTCGGCGAAAGGGAGTTGATCAACGTCGGAAAACCGCCAACAAGAGCCGGGCACAGGCCCGAGTGTGTGAACCGAGCCCTCGGTCCGAGCCGGGATGCGGCGGTCGTGGCCGTGGATAGGGTGAGGCGGTGACGGGGTACGCGGCGGTGGTCCTCGCCGGTGGCGCGGCCCGGCGGATGGGCGGCGTGGACAAGCCGGGCCGCCCGGTTGGCGGCCGGCCGATGCTGCACCGGGTACTGGCCGCGGTGGCCGATGCGGACCAGCGGATCGTGGTCGGCGCGTCCGGTCCGCTGCCCGACGGGGTCCGGACGACACGTGAGGAGCCACCCGGGGGCGGGCCGGTGGCCGCCACAGCGGCTGGGCTGGCGCTGCTCGACCCGACCACGACGACAGTCGCCCTGCTCGCCGCCGATCTCCCGCTGCTCACCGCCGCCGCGGTGACAGAGCTGCGGCGCGCGCTCGACGCCCCGGCCACCGAGCAGCCGCACGACCTGGCCACCGAGCAGCCGCACGACCTGGCCACCGAGCAGCCGCACGCCCCAGGCGCCGCGCAGTCGCACGCCTCGCCCGCCGGGCAGCGGCACGCCCCAGCCGCCGAGCGGGAACACGACCCCGCCGCCGAGCGGGACCATGACCCGGCCGCCGAGCGGGAATCAGCGCTCACGCCGGACGGATCGACAGTCGCGCTCGCCTGTTACGTGGACGCCGACGGCCGCCGCCAGCAGCTCTGCGCGGTGTGGCGGTTGCCGGCTCTGCGGGCCGCCCTCGACCGGCTCGCCGCGACGCGGGGCGGCACGCTCGACGGGGCGCCGGTGCGCGGGCTGCTGGCCGGTGTCGCGGTACGCGAGGTGTCCTGGTCCGGCTCCGGTCCGCCGCCCTGGTTCGACTGCGACACTGACGAGGACGTACGCCGGGCGGAGGAGTGGTCGAGATGACGGTGCTGGACGACTGGGTCACGGCGGTCTGTGCCGAGCTGGCCCTGGACCCGGCCGGGGTGCCGGTGCCGACGGTGCTGGACGTGGCCCGGGACGTGGCACATCAGGTGGTCCGGCCGGGGGCGCCGGTCACCGCGTACCTGCTGGGGTTGGCGGTGGGGCGTGGGGCGGACCCGGCGGTGGCGGCCGAGCGGCTCAGCGCGCTGGCTGGCTCCTGGCCGGTGGATCTGGGCGGTTCCACGCCTGCGGAATAGCGCCTCGGGCGTGATTCGGTCGCCGCCGCGCGTGGGTAGGGTGGCGGGAACGGACGGAGGCGATCATGACGGCAGACCACCCCTCGGCGCCGGTCGAGCAGCCGGCCGGCGACACGCCGGTTGAGCACAGCTCCGGTGGCACGCCGGCTCATCACTCTGCCGGCGGTACGCCTGAGCATCATCACGAGTCGATCCTGCTGGACGAGCCGACCACTGCCGATCTGCGGGCCAAGGTCACCGAGGCCTGGCGTGAGTTCGCCCGGGCGCTCGCCGAGCGGCTACGCGCGCTGCCCGCCGGTGGTCACCTTGAGGTGACGCTCGATCCGACCGCCTCCGGCACCGGGGACGCCGTCTACTCGGTCAGCGTGGACGCGGGCGAGGAGAGTCGCCTCTCGGCGCGGGCGGTCGGCAACGCCACACTGCCGCAGGGCTACCGGCTGGACCGGGCGGCGGTGGCGGACATGGTCGCGCTCGGCTGGTCGCCGCCGGGCGTGGTGGCGGGTTCCGGCGAGCAGTTCGGCCTGGACTGCGGCGCCGACGAGTCCACCCGGCTGGCCGCCGTGCTCTCCCGGACGCTGCGTGACGTCTACGGCGCCCCGCACCCCGCCTTCCTCGTCTATCTGGTGCACGACGTCGAGGGTGAGCCGCTGCCGGTGGAACCGCTCGGCACGGCCCGCAGCGAGTTCGGGCCGGACCGGGACGTCGAGGCCGATCTGGACGAGGCGCTGGCCGCGGCGGCGACCGCCCAGGCGGACGAGAACGACGTGCAGGCGCTCGCGGAGCGGGTGCATACCGTCGTGTCGACGATGCTGAAGTCCACCTCCGACCAGCTCCAGATCGACTCGGACGGTGACATCAACATCCGGGCCGGCTCGGCGATGGTGTTCGTCCGGGTCCGCGACAATCCGCCGCTCGTGGACGTCTTCTCGCCGGTGCTGACCGAGGTGGAGCCGACGGAGCGTCTCTACGTGAAGCTCTCCGAGTTGACCAACCGGATGCCGATCGGCCGGCTCTACTGCGCCGACGACACGGTGTGGGCGTCGATTCCGGTCTTCGGTCGCAACTTCCAGGCCACTCACCTGATGCTCGCGGTGCAGGTGATGACCGGCCTGGCGGACGAGTTGGACGACCGTCTGCACGGCGAGTTCGGCGGCAAGCGCTTCTTCGGTGAGGGCGACAAGCCGGCCCGCAGCGAGGAGCACCGCACCGGCATGTACCTCTGAGCCGTCGGGTCAGCGTACGTCGAGCAGGGTCTTGCCCATCGTTTCCCGGGCCTCGATCGCGGCGTGCGCCTCGGCGGCCCGTTCCAGCGGGAAGCGCCGGCCGATGAGTGGGCGCAGCCGTCCGGCCGCGCCCTCGGCGAGCGCCGCCTCGGTGAGGGCGCGCAGTTCGTCCGGGCCGGGCCGGGGCCGTAGCAGCGTCACGCCGCGTGCGGCGGCCGACTCGGCCGGGATGTCCGCCCAGGCGCCGCTCGCCAGGCCGAAGCTGAGCATCCGCCCGCCCGGGTCGAGCAGGCCGAACGCCTCCCGGGCGAGCGGTCCGCCCACGCCGTCGAACACCACGTCGACCGCGCCGACGGCGTCCCGGACCCGGTCGGTCCAGCCGGGCTGCCGGTAGTCGACCACGACGTCGAGCCGGCCCGCGCGGAGCGTGGTGACCTTCGCCGGGCCACCGGCTGCGGCCACCACGGTGGCGCCGGCCCGCGCGGCGAGTTGGACCAGCAGCGATCCGACGCCCCCGGCGGCCGCCTCGACCAGGACGCGGTCACCCTGCCGCAGCCCGGCCGCACGGGCCAGCATCAGGGCGGTCCGGCCGTCGGCCATCAGCGCCACCGCCGCGTCCAGCGCCAACCCCGGGGGTACGCGGACAGGCGCGCCCTGGTCGACCACGACGCGCTCGGCGTACCCGCCGGTGCCGCCGGTGGCGGTGACCACGACGCGTCCGGCGAGCGCCGGATCGACACCCGGTCCCAGTTCGGTGATCGTCCCGCCGACGCCGTTGCCGGGGATCAGCGGCAGTTCGGCGCCGAACGGGCCGAAGCCGGTGGCCCGGAACATCGTCTCGACGAACGTGATGTTCGCGTGTGCCACGTCGACGAGCACCTGGCCCGGCCCGGGTGCCGGGTCGGGTGCCGTCCCGGGCACGAGCACCTCCGGTCCGCCGAACTCCCGCAGCCACACCGCACGCATACCGCCCCCTCGCTTCGAGCCGGTCACCAGTGCACGACATGAAGCCGGGTTGAGGTCAAACCGTTGACGGTCCGACGCCGGGCGACTCGACCAGCCGGGAGAGCACGATGGTGCTGCGGGACGAGGTGACGAACGATTCGGCGCGCAGCCGTTCGAGCGCCTCCTCCAGGTGTGAGATGTCCGCGGCGCGCAGGTGCACGAGCGCGTCGGCCTCGCCGGAGACGGTGTACGCGCCGACCACCTCGGGGTGCCGTCGTGCGGCGGCGCCGATCTGGGCCGGGGTGGTGCGGCCGGCGCAGAACAGCTCGACGAACGCCTCGGTGGTCCAGCCGACGGCGGCGGGGTCGACGACGGCGGTGAATCCCCGGATCACACCGGCGGATCGGAGCCGGTCGACCCGTCGCTTGACGGCGGGGGCGGAGAGTGACACCCGGGTGCCGATGTCCGCGTACGAGGCGCGGGCATCTGCCACGAGCAACGCAATGATTCGCTGGTCTACCGCGTCTATCTGCAACGTTCTGCTCCCGGGAAGCAATGCTTGTGGCTGTTACCAAAGTTGTACCGTACCTACTCTTGGTGACCGTGAACCAGCAGCGAGTCTCGCGAAAGCGGACATATCTCATGTGCTCGCCCGAGCACTTCGCGGTCGAGTACGCGATCAACCCGTGGATGGACGTGACCACGGCGGTCGACGCCGACCTGGCGGTGAAGCAGTGGGACCGGCTGCGGGAGACGCTCGTCGGGCTCGGTCACGACGTGTATCTGCTCACCCCCGAGGCGGGGCTGCCGGACATGGTCTACGCCGCGAACGGCGGGTTCGTGGTCGACGGGACGGTCTACGGCGCCCGGTTCAAGCACGAGCAGCGGACCGCCGAGGCCGCCGCGCACCGGGCGTTCTACGAGGAGCAGGGCTGGCGGTTCATCGCCCCGAACGAGACGAATGAGGGCGAGGGTGACTTCGCGTACCTGCCGGAGGCGCACGGCGGCCTGATCCTCGCCGGGCACGGCTTCCGGACCGAGCCGGCCGCGCACGCCGAGGCGCAGGAGGCGCTCGGCCGCCCGGTGGTCTCGCTGCGCCTGATCGACCCGCGCTTCTACCACCTGGACGTGGCGCTCGCCTCGATCGACGACGAGAACATCGTCTACTACCCGGGCGCCTTCTCCGCGGCCAGCCAGAGGGTGCTGGCCCAGTTGTTCCCGGACGCGATCGTCGCGGACGACGAGGACGCGCTGGCGTTCGGGCTCAACCTGGTCAGCGACGGGCTCAACGTGGTGCTGAACAACGAGGCGACCCGGCTGGCCGGCAAGCTGAAGGCGGCCGGCTACCACCCGGTCCCGGTGGAGCTGGCCGAGCTGAAGAAGGGCGGTGGCAGCGTGAAGTGCTGCATCGCCGAGCTTCGGCACTGAGCCCCGGCACGCGAAGGGCGGCCTCCCCGCGGGGAGACCGCCCTTCGACGTGTACGGGAGCCGGTCAGCCCAGCGTGGCCAGCTCGTTGATCACGATGTTGGACAGCAGCCGGCCGTCGGTCTGCACCCGGCGCAGGTACCACTTCTGCTGCGGGGTACGGGTCTGGTTGAACTGCCAGGTGCCGCGCGGGCTGTCCACCTGGCCGATCTTGCCCAGCGCCAGGTTTACCTGCTGCGGGGACGGGTTCCCCCCGGCCAGCCGGATCGCCTTGTCCAGCACCAGCGCGGCGTCGTAGGAGGCCATCGCGTACGTGGTCGGCGCGGAGTTGAACGTCTTCCGGTACGCCGAGGCGAAGATCCGGTTGGCGGTGTTGTTCAGGTCGGCCGAGTAGTTGAGCGCGGTCTCCAGGCCGTTCGCCTCGATCAGCTTGCGGTCGCGGCCCTTCTCGCCGTCGTCGAGCTGGTCCAGCGCGGTGCCCTCGGTGAGGAACCCGGGGGCGTAGATCGGCCCCCGGTAGCCCTGGGCGTAGAGCTGCTTGACGAACTGGACGGCCTGGGTGCCCGAGTAGTGGCAGAAGACCGCGTCCGGCTTCCGCCCCAGCGCCTTGCGGATCGGCCCGGCGTACAGCTCTCGCGTGGGGTTGTCGGAGTCGTCGGTGAAGATCGGGTCCTCGGTGAGCCGGCGACCCCGCTCGTACGCCCGCCGCAGCCCTTCGACGACGTCCTCGCTGCCCTGGCCGCGGGTGCCGAAGATGGCGATGCGGCTCGACGCGTCCAGCTTCTGGCGCAGGTACTCCCCGAGCGCCTCGCCGGGCTCGGTCAGCACGTACGACGTACGCCAGATGTAGACGACGCCCTGCAGCGTCGAGGGCGACGCGTTGGAGCCGATCAACGGCACCCGGGCCTCCTCGACCGAGTCCTTGATGCCGGTCATGACGGCTGGGCTGACCACGCCGGTGAGCGCGAGCACGCCCTCCTTGAGTAGCCGCTCCACAGCGGCCTTGCCGGACGCGGCGGTGGTGCCCTCCTCGGCGGGCACCAGCGTGACCGGGTGGCCGGCGATCTGCTGGCCGCGCAGGCGGAGGTAGAGCTGGAAGCCGTTGGTGATCTCGTCGCCGATGGCCTTGTTCGCCCCGCTGCCGGGCACGATCAGCCCGACTTTGATCGGGCTGCCGGACCCGGACTGCTCCCCGGTGTCTGCCTCCCCGGAGCCGCAACCCGCCGCCAGTCCGGTGGTACCCAGTGCGGCCAGCATTTGCAGGGCTCGCCTGCGGTTCATCTGTGCCACCGACTTCCTTCCCGACGGGGTGGCCATGGTGCACACCCCTTCGGCGTTCTACCTGGTCGGCGACGCTGCGTCAATGCCTTGAAGATCATCGTGAAGCGACCGCAACGCCTGTGTCACCCGGGGCCAGGCGGTGGAGGCCGGGTCGATCAGCCCGAAATGCTCGCATTCGGGCAGCTCAATCAGCGTGGAAGTGCCGCCGGCGGCGCGGTCGGCGGCCACCCAGGACCGGCTGATCGAGGCGGGAACCTGCACATCCAACTCGCCGTGCATGACTACGGTGCGTGTCGGTGCGGGTACGGATTTCGCCGGATCCGCGTCCGCGTACCGGTCCGGCACTTCCTCCGGCGAGCCGCCGAGCAGCGCGGCCACCGCCCCGCCGTCCAGGTCCAGCCGGTACGCCTCGGCGAGGTCGGCCACCGGGGCCAGCGCGAGCACCCCGGCGACCGTCTGCGGGGCGTGCGCGGCCACGTACAGGGCCAGGTGCCCGCCCGCGGAATGGCCGATCAGGATCGGCGGTACGGGCGCCACCCGGCCGGGCAGCGCCGCGGCGGCCAGGCCGGGCAGGGCGGCGACCCCGGCGCGGACGTCGGTCAGCGTGTGCGGCCAGCCGCCGCCCGGCTGGCCGGTCCGGCGGTACTCGATCTGCGCGACCGGGTGGCCCAGCGCGGCCAGCGCCGCCGCCATCGGGCCGGTGTGGGCCCTGTCGTACTCGGCTCGCCAGAAACCGCCGTGCACCACGACGACGAGCGGCCGCGGCGGCCCGTCGCCGGCTGGCCGGCGCAGGTCGGCGAGCTGGTCCGGGTGATCGCCGTAGGCGACCGTCGCGTCCGGCGGTGGGGACGGGCGGGTCAGCACCTCGCGCGGGTCGGAGAGCATGTGGCGACCGTAGCGCCCTCCGGTCCGGCCGCGTGCGCACGGTCGGCGTGGGTAAAGATGGGTGCCATGACCGAAGCGCATTCCGGACGGGACGACGAGCAGGGCAACGATGGCATCCCCGGCACCGTGGTGGTGGTCGGGCCGGACGGCCGCCCGGTCGGCACGGTGCAGACCGAGGAGGGCAAGGGCGAGGACCCGACCCGCCTGGTCGAGCAGCCGGCCAAGGTGATGCGGATCGGCAGCATGATCAAGCAGCTGCTGGAGGAGGTGAAGGCGGCGCCGCTGGACGACGCCAGCCGGAACCGGATGCGGGAGATCCACGAGCGCTCGATCGTGGAGCTGAAGGAGGGCCTCGCGCCCGAGCTGCGCGAGGAGCTGGAGCGGATCTCGCTGCCGTTCACCGAGCAGCAGACGCCGAGCGAGGGCGAGCTGCGGATCGCGCACGCCCAGCTGGTGGGCTGGCTGGAGGGCCTGTTCCACGGCATCCAGGCCGCGCTGGTGGCCCAGCAGATGGCCGCCCGCGTCCAGCTGGAGCAGATGCGCTCGGGCCGTCAGGCGCTGCCCAGCGGCCCCGGCGGCGTGATCCCGGGCATCCCCGGGATGCCCGGCCCCGGTGGCGAGGGCCACGCGCCCGGCCAGTACCTGTGACCCACCGGCCGGGGCGCGTCGAGCGCCCCGGCCGGCCGGTCAGTCCACCCCGAAGACCTTCTCCAGGTACGCCGCCACACCGTCCTCGGTGTTCGGCCCGGTGACCTCGTGTGCGATCTCCCGCACCGCCGGGTGGGCGTTGGCGACCGCCACCGCGCGTCCGGCCCAGGCCAGCATCGGCACGTCGTTGGGCATGTCGCCGAAGGCCAGCACGTCCCGCTCGCCGACGCCCAGCCGCTCCGCGTACCAGGCCAGCCCGGCCGCCTTCGTCACGCCGGCCGCCGAGATCTCGATCAGCCCGCTGTACGACGAGTGGGTCGCCTCGGCCAGCCCTTCCAGCGCGCCCGCCACCACCTGTACGAACACGTCCGGGTCCTGCTCACCGGCCCGCGCCAGCAGCTTCACAGCGGGCGCGGCGAGCAGCTCCTCGGGCGACTCGACTGCCCGGATCGCGTCGAGGTCGGCGTCCCAGCGCAGCGGGTAGTGCGCCTCGTGGCGCATCTGCCGGCTGTCCACGATCTCCACCGCGAGGCTCACCCCGGGCACCTCGGCGCGCAGCCGCCGGGCCACCTCCGCCAGCAGTTCCGGGGCGAGCGGGTCGGCCCGCAGCACCTGGTCGGTGACCGGGTCGTACACCACCGCGCCGTTGGCGCAGATCGCCGGCAGCGGCTCGGTGAGCTGCTCGTACACCATCTGGAGCCAGCGGATCGGACGGCCGGTGACCAGGACCACCGGCGTGCCGGCGGCGTTGATGCGGGCCAGCACCGCGGCGGTACGCGGGCTGAGCGTCCGGTCGTCGCGCAGCAGCGTGCCGTCGATGTCGGAGGCGACGAGACGAGGTGGATCTTCCATCACCGGGACAGTAGTCGGTCCAGGTAGACCGCGACCCCGTCGTCGTCGTTGCGCAAGGTGATCTCGTCCGCCGCGGCGCGCACCTCCGGGTGGGCGTTCGCCACCGCCACCCGGGCCCATCCCGCCCAGTCGAACATCGGCAGGTCGTTGGGCTGGTCGCCGAAGACCAGCACGTCGGCCGGGTCCACGCCGAGCCGCTCAGCGATCACGCTCAGGCCGCTGGCCTTGTCGGTGCGGGGCGGGCAGATCTCGACGAAGCCGAGCCCGGCCTGGGTGAGCGTGGCCACTTCCGGCGGCACGATCGCCCGCGCCGCCGCCAGCAGCTCGTCCACGTGGTGGTCGGCGGTCCGGGCGAACGCCTTGATCACGTCGCAGGACAGGCATTCGACCCGGCTGCGCGCCTCGAACCGGTCCGGGTAGGGCCAGCTCGGGTGGTAGTCGCCCCACAGCGGCGCGTCGTGTTCGTCCGACGCCTCCACCATCACGGTGAGCGGGCCGACCACCGCCTCCAGGTCGGTGAGGATCCGGGCCAGCACCTCGCCGGGCAGCCGCTCGTCGCGCAGCACCAGCGGCCCCTCCGGGTCGCTCTGGTCCACCACCCGGCCACCGCCGGCCATCACCAGGAAGTCGGCGGCCCGGATGTCGTTGCGGGTGAGTTCGGTCAGGCGCGGTCCGCGGCCGGTCGCGCCGACCACCGGAATCCCGGCGGACCGCACCCGGTCCAGCACCCGATGGGTGTACGCGGAGACGGTCTCGTCGCTGCGCACGAGCGTGCCGTCCAGGTCGGTGGCGATCAGCTTGGGCAGTCCCGGGCGGGTCATGGTTCCTCCTTCGCCCGCCGCCGTCACGCCGGCCGACCAGGTCCTCGGTGCCGCGACCATGGGACGGCGGGCAGCAACCGTATCTCGCGGAACGGGCGGCAACCACGGCTTTCCGGCGAATCGGAGACGAAGCGACGACGGCCCCGCGGTGGCCGGCGGGCGCGGTGCCGGCGCTGCGTCAGCGGGACCGGTCGGGGTCCGCGAACGGCACCGTGGGCTGCACCGTCAGGTCCGCGGGCGCCGGAGGCAGGTCGTCCTCGGCGGTCCGGCCCCGCCGGGCGGGCCGGTCATCGGGCCGGTCGTCGTCCGGCTCCTCGTCCACGGGCGCGTCCCCCGCCGGACGGCCGGCCAGGCGCAGCGCGGCGGCCAGCAGCGCGACGGCGAGGAACGCGGTGGCCAGGCCGCGCCCCTGCTCCACGTCGAGGCGCTGGTCCCCGACGAAGAACAGGATGCGCCGGGCCAGCTGCTGGAGGGACGCGGCGGTCGCGACCAGCACGCCGAGCACGCCCGCCGAGAGGGCGAGCCCGGCGAGCGCGGCGTGCCGACGGACCGCCGGGGCGCCGCGCAGCGCCAGAGCCAGCGCCACGGACAACCCGAGCAGGCCCACCAGGTACGCGACCCCGAACCCGCCGATCTCGGAGATGCCGCTGGTCAGCCGGGTGGGCGCGTCGTCGTCCCGGGCCTCGGCCGGCACCGTGATGATCAGCCACTCGCCGATCAGCGAGGCGACCGCGGCCACCGTGGCGAGTCCGGCGAGCACCGTCGGCAGACGGCGGTCCCGGCCCAGCGCGGCGAGTGTGCGTCCGGCCCGGCCGGAGGACTCCGGCTCGGCGTCACCCCACTCGACGACAGTGGTGTCGTCGGACCGGTCGTCCCGCACGGGGTTTCGCTTCTCCTGCCGGGGGACGGGGAGATCCTGTGACATGGCCACCCTTCCCGTACGCGGGCCTGCGTCGAATCATGGCACAGCACACACCCGCCGGCCCGGATCGTCGTGCGGAGGTGCGGTGCGACGCGGCCCGCTTTCGGTTAGCGTCGTGCCATGCCTATCCGTACCGCATCCGCTCGCTGGCAGGGCAACCTCACCGAGGGGTCCGGCACCGTCCGCACCGGCAAGGGCGGCCTGTCCGGCAACTACTCCTTCAAGTCGCGCTTCGAGGAGGGCGAGGGGACCAACCCCGAGGAGCTGATCGGCGCCGCACACGCCGGCTGCTTCTCGATGGCGCTCTCCAAGCAGCTCGCCGACGCCGGCGCCCAGGAGACGGCGGTGGAGACCACCGCCAAGGTGCACTTCGACAAGACCGACGCCGGCATGACCGTGACCCGCATCGACCTGGAGACCGTCGGCCAGGTTCCGGGCATCGACCAGGCCGAGTTCACCAAGCTGGCCGAGGCGGCCAAGGAGAACTGCCCGATCTCCCGGCTGCTGTCGCCGGGTGCGCAGATCACGCTGAACGCCCGCCTGGCCTGACCATCACGTACGGCACGGCGAGGGCGTCCTGCGGGCCGCCCTCGCCGTGCGACGTGCCGATTGTGGGGGAGTGACCGGGCCGCGTGGCCGTGGAGATGAGCCGGGACCGGTTCGAGGAACTGGTCGGTGAGGCGCTCGACGAGGTGCCCGAGGAACTGCTCGGGCTCATGAGCAATGTGGTCATCCTGGTCGAGGACGACCCGCCGCCGGGCGAGGACCTGCTCGGCCTGTACGAGGGGCACGCGCTCACCTCTCGCGGCTGGGATTACTCCGGCGTCCTGCCCGATCGCATCCTGATCTACCGCAATCCGATCCTGGCGATCTGCGACACCGACGACGACGTCGTCGAGGAGGTCGCGGTGACAGTGGTGCACGAGATCGCCCACCACTTCGGCATCGACGACGAGCGTCTGCACGCCCTCGGCTGGGGCTGACCGGCCGCGGCGTGCCTCCGCCCGGCTGATCCCGGCGGTTGCGCCGGTCCCCTAATCTCCGTGGTCAGGCACATCCTGACCCAGGAGGAAAACCCATGCGCAGCGCGCTGTTCTCCGCGGAGAACCTCGAGAAGGAGTCCCAGCAGCCGGGCATGCGGTTGCAGAACTCCAAGATGCTGAAGATCGAGCTGAACGGCGAGGCGATGGCCCGCGTCGGCTCGATGGTCGCGTACCAGGGCCAGGTGCAGTTCCAGGCCCTCGGCTCCGGCGGCATCGGCAAGTTCATCAAGCAGCGCCTCACCGGTGAGGGCGTGCCGCTGATGAAGGTCTCCGGGCGCGGCGACGTGTTCCTCGCCGACTTCGCCAAGGACGTGCACATCATCGACCTGGAGCCGGGCGACGCGCTGTCCATCAACGGCTCCAGCGTGCTGGCCTTCGACTCGACCCTGCAGTACGACATCAAGATGGTCGGCGGCGCCGGTATCGCCTCCTCCTCCGGCCTGTTCAACTGCGTCTTCACCGGGTACGGCCGGATCGCCATCACCACCAAGGGCACCCCGGTGGTGCTCAACGTGGACGCGCCGACGTACGTGGACCCGCAGGCGGCGGTCTGCTGGTCGGCGAACCTCCAGACCGGCTACCACCGCGCCGAGCAGCTCGGCCTCGGCACGCTGCTCGGCCGCAGCACCGGCGAGGCGTTCACGATGAGCTTCGCCGGGCAGGGTTTCGTCGTGGTCCAGCCCTCGGAGGAGCCTCCGGTGGCCGGCAGCGGCTCCCAGCAGCAGGGCGGCATGCTCGGCGGCCTGCTGCAGTGACGGCCCGGTGCCCGGGGCGCCCGCCGTGGTCGCCCCGGGCCGGTCAGCTCAGCTCGCCGGACCGCAGCCGGGCCACCCAGGCCGCCGCATCGGCGTAGTCGAGGTCGGAGAGCCCGCTCGGCGCCGGCGCGGGCCGGTCACCCGCCGCCGCGTTCCAGCGGTGCCGGGGGTACGACCCCAGGAACCGCACGTCGGCGCAGACCCGGCGCAGCCCCTGCAACGCCTCGCCCAGGCGTACGTCGGCGACGTGCCCGGCACAGTCCAGGAAGAACACGTACCGGCCGAGCGCCTCACCGGTGGGGCGGGACTCGATACGGGTCATGTTCACGCCCCGCACCGCCAGCTCCATGAGCACCGCCAGCAGCGCGCCGACCCGGTCGTGCGCGATGTAGACGGCCAGCGAGGTGAGGTCGTCACCGGTCGGCGGCGGAGGCGGTCCCGGGCGGGACACCAGCGCGAAGCGGGTCACCGCGTCCGGATGGTCGGCGATCTTGTCGGCGAGGACGGCGAGCCGGTGCCGGGTCGCGCCGATCGGGGCGCAGATGGCGGCGTCGTACTCGCCGCTCGCCGCGCCGGCCGCGGCGGCGCCGTTGGAGAGCACGTCGACAACTGTGGCGTCGGGCAGGTGCTCGCGCAGCCAGCCCCGGCACTGGGTGGACGCCTGCGGGTGGGCGGCGACGCCGCGCACGTCGGCGAGCGTGGTGCCCGGCCGGGCGGCGAGCACGAACTCCACAGGCAGGACGACCTCCCGGGTGATCACCAACGGGTCGCCCTCGGCAAGCTCGTCGAGCGTCACCCCGACCGCGCCGCCGATGGAGTTCTCCAGCGGCACCAGAGCCGCGTCCGCCTCGCCGGCGCGTACCGCGTCGAGCGCCTCGCCGACGCTGCGGGCCGGCGTGCGCTCCCCGCGCTCGGCGGCTGGCACTGTTCGCAGGGCCTGCTCGGCGAAGGTGCCCTCGGGGCCCAGGTAGACGAAGCGGGTCGGCGGTGTTCCCGGCATGCCGACCAGCCTACGCACCCGGCGTGCCGTCGCAGGCCAGGGTACGGATGCCGGGCGGCCCGAGGGTCCGCACCTCGACGCCGCACACGTCCGTCCCGGCCGTCACCAGGGTCGGCGTGCCGCTGTCGCCCCGGGTGACCACCTGCAGCTCCTCGTGTCCGGTGACCGCCAGCACGGTGTACTGCCAGCCCTCGGCGCAGAGCGGGCCGGTGGTCACTGTGACCCGGACGTCGCGGGGCAGCACTCCGGCGGACCCGCGCAGCAGCGTGACGATCCGGTCGCCGGACGGCCGGCCCCGGCACGGCGTCGCCGCCACCGGCGTGGACGGGGAGAGCGCGGGCGCGGACGGCGTGACCGGCGCGGCCGGTGTGGCGCTCGCGGTGGGCGTGGCGGACGCCGGCGGGACCGGAGCACCGGTGGCGACGGCGGGCGGCGTGCGCAGCTCGGGCGGCGTGCCGCAGGCGGCGAGGGTGAGCACTGTCAGCAGCGCCAGCAGGCGGCACCGGCGACGGGGGTGTGGGGTGCGGAGCACGATGGGTGTCCTCGGGGCATCGAGGGATGTCGTCGTATGGCGGGGTCGAGCCCATCGTAGGAGGAGTGCGGGCCCGGGTGAAGCGTGCCGGGCCTCGTCGCAGCTCAGACCGCGGAGAGGAAGGTGAGCGAGCCGGCCACCACGCCGTCGGTGAGTACCGGGGTGGAGATCGCGTCGACGGTGCGGCCGGCGTCGGAGCCGGGCCCCTGCACGCGGAGCAGGCCCCGGGCGAGCCGCCCGGAGTGCAGCGCGAGCAGCGGCGGGATCTTGTCGGTCTCCTGTTCGGTCAGCTCGCTCGGGCTGGCCGTGAAGTCCACCAGGCGCAGGCCGCCCTCCAGCAGCGGCAGGCCGATCACGTCCTCCGGCGCGCCCAGGCAGAGCAGCGCGCAGCCGGACGAGGAGATCGCCACGACTGTGGTGCCGGCGTCGATCAGCAGGCACGGCTCGGCGGCCCGGGAGACCATGCCGGACCACTGCCCGAAGTTGTCGGACTCCTGCTCGGTAGAGGCCGCCGGGGGCGCGAACACGTCCGAGAGTGAGAGTTCGACGTGGGCCACCGCGCCTCCTATGTACACCGACGGTCTGTCCACGCTAGCCGGTCGGTGCGGCGGGAGCATCGGCTGCCGGGCGGCCGGCGACGACGCGGACCGACGGAACCAGTCGGGGGGCGGAGCCGGGGGCCGCGTGGCGTCGCCGGAGACGTTACCGGTGGGCGGCCCGCTTGTCAGCGGCCGTTCGGCCCTCGTCGTACCACCGGTAGTCGGCGGTTGGACGGTACGTGCCGTTGAACCACGTCGACGGCGCCTGGGCGACGCGGGACAGCTTCTCGGCGGTGGCCGGGCTGATCCGGTTTCCGCCGGCCACGAGCAGGCGGTCCAGCTCCCGGTGGGTGGCCATGAGGCAGTCCTTCGGCAGCCCGTAGACGCTGATCACCCCGGAACCGACGAACGTCAGCACCGGGCTGACCGGGATCGGCAGGCCGACCGCGTCGGAGAGGGCCTTGCTGGCCCGCTTGGCGTCCCGGCGCGCCTCCGCCACGTACGGCGGGCGCTTGCCGTTGATCTGGACGACGTCGCCGGCGACGAGCACCCGCGCGCGGCCGTGGTCGGCGATGGTGACCGCGAACAGGCCGCTCGGGCCGATCGCCAGGAACCCGGCCCGGTCGTCGCGGACGCGGTCGAACAGCATGTCGGCCGGGTCTGTCCGGGGCCACTCGATGACGTGCCAGGCGGGCCCGAGATGGTCGAGCTGGCCGAGGGCGCGGGCCCCGGCGGCTTCCAACCGGCGGGCCCCCCGCTCCGCCCGGCGACGCCGGGCCCACTCCAGTGGAGTCGGTCGGGCCGGTTCGAGCACCGAGGTGGGCTCGACCCGGGTGTGCGGCACCGTGCGGGGCGGCAGTGCCCTGCTCGGTACGGCTCGACGAGCGGGAAAGACAGTCATCGCGACCTCCGGCAAAAGGTCTCTCGAAGTTATGTCTCCACTACCCTACGTTGCACACCCGGGGGCTCGGCAAGCAGGGGCGCCGGAGTGAGTGCGGATGAATGCCATATTCATCCACCCTTCTTTTCCGAATGGTGCGCAAGCCTGCCCTAGGCTGCGGGGGTGACCCACTATGTGGACAGCGAAGTCGCCCGGCTCGGGACGGTGTTGCTGCACCGCCCGGGACCCGAACTCGCCCGCCTCACCCCACGCAACAACGACTCGTTGCTGTTCGACGCTATCCCATGGGTGGGACGGGCGCAGGAGGAGCACGACGCGTTCGCGGCGGCGCTGCGGTCCCGCGGGGTCGAGGTGCTCTACCTGGCCGACCTGCTGGCCGAGACGCTCGCCGTGCCGGACGCCCGGGCCGAACTGACCGAGCAGGTGCTGCGGTCCCGCCGGCTCGGCCAAACCCTGCGACGCCGGGTCGCCGACCACCTCACGTACCTGGACCCGGCCGGGCTGGCCGACGTGCTGATCGCCGGGCTCGCCCACGAGGAGCTGCGCATCGGCGGCGACCGTCCCGGCGGTCTGGTGTGGACCCTCATGGACCGGCACGACTTCGTCATCGACCCGCTGCCCAACCTGCTGTTCACCCGCGACTCGTCGGTGTGGATCGGGGACCGGGTCGGGGTGACCAGCCTGGCCATGCCGGCGCGGCGGCGGGAGACCACGCTCACCGACGCGATCTACCGCTTCCACCCCCGGTTCGTCGGCACCGAGTTCGTCTACCACCCCCGGCTGGAGCATCTGGAGGGCGGCGACGTGCTGCTGCTCGCCCCGGGGGTGCTCGCCGTCGGTGTCGGCGAACGCACCACCCCGGCCGGCGCGGAGCGGCTGGCCCGGCAGGTGTTCGCCGCCGGCCTGGCGCACACCATCCTGGTGGTCCCGATCGCGCAGGAACGCGCCACCATGCACCTGGACACGGTCTGCACGATGGTCGACACCGACGCCGTGCTGATGTACCCGAACATCGCCAACGAACTGTCCGCGTACACGGTGATCGCCGGCGCGGACGGCGACGACCTGCGGGTCGACGGCCCGGCGCCGTTCCTGCGGGCCGCCGCCGACGCGATGGACCTCGACCAGCTCCGGGTCATCGACACCGGCCTCGACCCGGTCACCGCCGAACGCGAGCAGTGGGACGACGGCAACAACACGCTCGCGCTCGCGCCCCGGCTCTGCGTCGGGTACGAGCGCAACGTGGAGACCAACGCGCAGCTGGAACGCGCCGGCATCGAGGTGATCGCCATCGCCGGCTCGGAGCTGGGCTCCGGCCGGGGCGGCCCGCGGTGCATGTCCTGCCCGCTGGTGCGGGAGAAAGGCGGGGTTCCGGACCCCGCCTGACTCCCGGGACCGTCAGCGCAGCGTCAGCTGGCGGCCGAGCAGACCCTGCCGGGACCGGCGGCCCGCCGCGTCCAGCGGCGCCTGCTCCGCGACCGCCTCGGCGTAGCGCTTGGCGAACTCCGCCAGCGGCGCCTCCCACTCGGCGGCCGGGGTGTCCTCCGGCAGGTCCCAGACCGGTGCGAGGCGCCCGTGCGCCCGGAACATGCCCGCGAACTTCGTGTCGTCGCCGAGCGTCAGCGCGCCGGCCGCGCTGAGCCGGGACAGCGCGTCCAGCGCCGCGTCCTCGTCCTCGGGCAGGACCATCCGCACGTGGGCCTTCTCCGGCACCTGGCACCAGTACGCGGCCCGCGCGGCGGCCAGCTTCACGGTCGGGTAGATCGCCGAGTTGGCCCGCTCCAGGGACGCCTGCACGTTCGGGTCGTCGGCGGCGCCCGGGTCGAGCCAGAAGTCGAACCCGTCGTGCATGCTGATCTCCAGCGGGCCGTCCACCAGGATGTCCTGGAGGCGCGGGCCGGGCCCGGGCAGCGGCGGCACGCTCACCTGACCGCCCGGCTCGGTCCGCAGCGCGGAGATCAGCGCGTCGGCCAGGTCCCGGGAGACGTCGCCGGACTGCTGGTGCCGTTGCAGGCCGATGAAGACGCGCCCGTCCGGCTTGGTCATCGCCGGGGCGGCCATCGGCAGAACGGTGGCCAGCGTGACCGGCCGGTCGCCGTACTCCTCGATCAGCTCCGGGGTGAGCCGCAGCGGCGCGGAGGCGGCCGGGACCAGCTCGCGCAGGGCGATCCACTCCGGCTCGTCGACCAGGCCCTCGAACGGCCGGGGCACGAAGACGTCGCGCACCTTCTCCCGCTTGGGCGTGCTCTCGCCGACCCGCTGGTTCTTCCGACGCTTGCTCATGGCGAGACAGCCTAGATGCCGGGCCGCGCGGGCGGGGGCAGGACCCGCCTGCCCGTGCGTTCAGCCGGCCGCGACCAGATCCGGCCGGTGCGCCGGCACCGGGTCGAACCGCGCCCAGACGCTCTGGCCCAGGCCGTCCCGCTCCACGCCCCAGCCGCTGGCGAGCCCGGCGACGATGTGCAGCCCGCGCCCGTCGGCCGCGTCCGGCGAGGCGGCCCGCATGCACGGGCCGGCGCCGGAACCGCCGTCGGTGACCCGGAGCGCGACGATCGGCCCCTGCTCGGTGACCCGCAGCCGCCAGGCGACCCGGACCACGCCGCCGGGCAGCGCCTCGGCGTGCCGGACCGCGTTGCCGACCAGCTCGGCGAGGACCGCGACCAGGTCGGCCAGCAGAACCGGGGGTACGACGCCGGTCAGCTCGTCGGCGAGCCGGTGCCGGGCCAGGCGCGCGCCGGTCGGGTCGTGAGGCACCACCACACACCACGACCGCTCGGCCGGACCAGTCGACACGTCGTTCCTTCCCCGTCTGCGAGCGCCGGGTCAACCCCGCGGCAGCCGCACCTCTGCGACCGTACCGCCACCGGCTCTGGGCCGGAGGGATACCCATCCATTCTGCTGTTCAACGATCTGGCGGACGAGATAGAGACCGAGCCCCGCGCCCGGGTATCGCCGGCGGTCGCCGGACTCGCCCTGCCAGAACCGGTCGAAGGCCCGCTCCACGTGTTCCGGGTGGATGCCGATGCCCCGGTCGGCGACCCGGAACGAGACGGTCCGTTCGTTCGCCTCGGCGGTGATCTCGATCGGGGTGTCCGGCAGCGAGTACTTCCCGGCGTTGGTGCCCAGCTCGGTGAGCACCGTGGCGAGGCTGTGCCGGTCGCCGAGTGCCTTGGGCAGGTCGGCCGGCAGGTCGAGCACGACCCGGTGCCGGATGTCGGCCGGCAGGTGGGTCACCGCGGCGCGCAGCGCGTCGACCAGGTCGAACGGTGCGGCCGGTTCGCCGCCGGGGCGATTCTCGGTGGCGGCGGTCAGCAACCTGTCGACCAGGCGGGCCAGCTCGTTCGCGCGCTGGCCGATGATCCGCGCGGCCTGCCGCCGGTCGTCGTCGCTGAGCGAGTCCCAGTGGTCGGTGAGGGTGTCCGCGTACCCCTTGATCACGGTCACCGGGGTGCGCAGCTCGTGGCTGGTCACCGCCACGAAGAGGTCGCGGTCGTGGTCGCGCCGCTGCTGGTCGGTGATGTCGCGGAAGGTGACCACGCGCAGCGCGTTCGGGCCGGGCAGCTCGCCGGAGGTGATCCGCAGCCAGCGGCCGTCGGGCATCCGGTGGTCGAGCACCTGACCCGGCGGCGGCAGCGGGAACGGCAGCGGGCGGTTCAGCGCCTCCTCCGTCGGCCGGCCGGTCACCTCGGCCGCCGCCGGGTTCCAGAGCCGGATCCGCCCGTCGCGGTCCACCACGGCCAGCCCGTCGGCGAGCGCCGCCACGACCGGGCCGTCCCCGTGCACCGGCAGACCGGTCTGGTCGCCGTACATGTGCGCGACGCACGCGGCCACGTAGCCGATCACGGCGCGCTGCGCGGGTTCCGGCGGCTCGCCCAGTGGGTAGAGCGCGTGCAGGCTGCCGACGGTGAGCCCGCCGATCTCGGCACGCGCCACGATCATCCGGCAGAGTCCCCGGCCGGCCACCTCGTCGGCGAGCGCGCCCGGGATCGCGTCGACCCGGACCTCCCGCACCGGCGGCCCGGCGAGCAGGCAGACGGTGGCCGGGTCGGTGGCGGGCAGCGGTCGGCCGAGCACGAACTCGGCGCGGCCGGTCGCCGCGATGACCCGTCCGCCGGCCGGAGTGAACTCCACGAAGACCAGGCCGGCCGCGCGCACCGCCGGTTCGACCTCGTGGAGCAGGCGGTTGAGCACGGCGGGGCCGGACTCGCCCGAGTTGATCATGTTGATCACAGTAGTGTGGCCGGCGATGAGGGCGGGGTAGTCGGTTCGCTCCGGCATGTCCCGAGTGTGCCGCGCGGCAGCCCTCCCGGACACCCCCGGCCGGTCGACCGTCCCCGATACCGATCGACCGGACTCACCGGCCCAACCGGGCCAGCGCGTGGGCCGGCCGGTCCGTGATCACCCCGTCCACGCCGGCTTCCAGCACGAGTTCCAGATCCTCCGGCTCGTTGACCGTCCAGACGTACACCGCGTTGCCGGCCGCGCGCAGCGCCGGGACCAGCCGCGGCCGGGCCCGGACCAGACCCACCCCGGGACCGGCGATCCGGCTGCCGAACGGCAGCCGGCCCAGCGGCAGCAGGCGCGGCAGCACCTCCAGCAGCAGCACCGTGGGCAGCGCCGGGGCGAGTTCCCGGACCCGGCGTACGGCCAGTGGCGAGAACGACATCACCGTCACCTGGACGGGATGCCCCCGGCGGGGCTCGTCCAGCCCGTACCGGCGCAGCAGCGCGACCAGGCGGCGCTCGACCTCGCCCCGGTAGCGCGAGGGGTGCTTGGTCTCGATCAGCAGCCGGACCGGCCGCCCGGCGTCGAGCACCGCGTCGAGCAGCCGCTCCAGCGTGAGCAGCCGGGTGTGCGACTCGTCCAGCGGCGCGTCGTCCTCGGCGAGCGTCGCGCCCCGGTGCCAGGAGCCGAAGTCGAGCGCGTCGAGTTCGGCGAGCGTACGCGCGCTGACCAGCCCGCTGCCGTTGCTGGTCCGGTCCAGCCGGCGGTCGTGCACGCAGACCAGGTGCCCGTCGCGGGTCAGCCGGACGTCGCACTCCAGCCCGTCCGCGCCCTCCTCGATGGCGCGGAGGTAGGCGGCGAGCGTGTGTTCCGGCAGGTCGTACGAGGCGCCGCGGTGAGCGAAGACCAGGGGGACGGTCATGACCGCCTCAGGCGACCCGGCCCGGCTGCCCGTCGTCGGTGACCACCGGGCGGCCGGCGGCGGCCCAGTCACCCATCCCGCCCTCGACGTTGCGCACCTGGTCCCAGCCGTTACGCATCAGGTAGCCGACGACCTGGGCGGAGCGGCCGCCCGAGCGGCAGATCACCGCCACGTCGCGGTCCTGCGGGATCTCGGCGATCCGGGCGGGCAACTCGGTCATCGGCAGGTGATGGGCGGCCGGCGCGTGGCCGGCGGCCCACTCGTCGTCCTCGCGGACGTCGAGCAGGTAGACGTCGTCGGGCACGGCCGACGCGGGGACGCTGGGTAGCGGGGCTCCGAACACGGTCACCAAGCCTAGTCGCCCGAACCGCTCACAGGCGGTTGACCCAGCGCGGGTTGGCGCCGGCCCATTCCGGCACGTGTGTGTCGCGCAGCGCGGCGAAGAGCCCACCGCTCCCGTTGTCCAGCACCACGTACGAGATTCCGTCGATGGTCTGCGGGTAGGAGGGGATCTGGACCCCGCGCAGGGCGTCCGCGGGCAGCCCGCGCAGCGCGAAGAGCAGCTCGTCCAGCGGTACGCCGTTGGTGTCCACGGTCAGCGCCCCGCCGGCCGCGCGCAGCACCCGGTCCAGCTTGACCGGGTCGGTGCGCAGGCGCGTCTCGCCGGCCCGGTCGAGCACCGCCCGGAGCATCTGCTGCTGGTGCCGCTGCCTGTCGAAGTCGCCGCCCGGCAGGTCGTAGCGCTGCCGCACGTAGTCGAGCGTCCGGGCCCCGTCCATCTGCTGGCAGCCCGCGTCGAACTGGTGCCGGGTGTGGATCGAGCGCACCGGCGTGTCCACGCACATCCGGATGCCGCCGAGCTGGTCGATCACCTGCTTGAAGCCGGAGAAGTCGACGAGCGCCGCCCCGTCGAAGCGGATTCCGGCGAGCCGGCTCAGGGTGGCGCTGAGCAGCCGGGCGCCGCCCTCGCCCCCGCCGCCGTGCTCGTACGCGGCGTTGACCTTGTCCTGGCCGCCGGGGAAGCCGGGTGTCGCCGGGAGTGCCACCAGCAGGTCGCGGGGTACGGAGATCAGGTACGCCTGCCGCATGCCGGCCGGCACGTGCACGATCAGGATGCTGTCGGAGCGCTGGTCCTCGGGGTTCGCGCCGGGCCGGTGGTCGGAGCCGATCAGGAGGTAGTTGAGCGCGCCGTCCAGGTCTGTCCGCTTCTTCCGGGCGGCCGGGTCGAGCAGCTGCTCCTTGGCGACGGTGCGGTCGTAGCGGTGGGTGAGCCAGTTCAGCCCGGCCACGCCGAGCGCGGCGAGCAGGACCAGGACGAGTCCGGCGCCGAGCAGGAACCGGGCCCAGCGGGCGGGTGCGCCCCGCCCTCGTCGGTTCCGTGCTGGCCTGGACGTGACGATCCCCCCGTAGCCGCGACATGAGACCCGCTCACGTCAGGCTACGGGGGGAGCGGCCGACCGGTGGCGCTTTCGCGCAGGTCAGCAGGTCATTTACGGGTGGAGAGGACGTCCGGGTTGGAGATCACGAAGTCGGCCAGCTTGTCGTTCTTGACCGCCTGGAACATGTCCATGGTCGTCTCGTTGAACGTCTCCCGGCCGTTGTCGTTGCCGGCGAACGTTCCTCCGTTGGTCCGCAGGGTGACCAGGTCGTTCCCGTTGAGGTTCTTGAGCGTGAAGATGAAGTCAGCGATCGGTACGCCGCCGGTGTCCAGGACGAACGCCTTGCCGGCCGCCTTCATCAGCCCGTTGAGCTTGATCGGGTTGGTCAGCATGCCGCCCTCGGTGGCCTTCTTGGCCATCGCCTTGATGAGCTGCTGCTGGTTCTGCTGCCGGTCGTAGTCGCTGTTCGGCAGGCCGTAGCGCTGGCGGGAGTAGTCGAGCGCCTCCCAGCCTTCCATCTCCCGGCAGCCCTTCTTGTGCACCACTGCCTTGTACGGCTTGCCGGTCTTCTTCGCGTCCGCGTTCCACATCGCCTTGCCGTCGACGTACGACATGTGGTGCGACTTGACCTCGTGGCTCACGCAGATGCGTACCGAGCCGAGCGCGTCGATCACGCTCTTGAAGCCGCCGAAGTTGATGATCGCGGCGCCGTCGAAGCCGATCCCGGTCATCGACTTGATCGTCTTGGCCATCAACTGGGCGCCGCCCTCCCAGCCGCCGCCGTTCTGGGCGCCGTGGAAGAAGGCCGCGTTGATCTTGTCGGTGCCGCCCTTGTAGCCGCTCTTCTCGAACGCGGGGATACGCGCCTCGGTGTCCCGGGGGATCGAGATCAGGTACGCCTGGTCGTGGCTGGCGGGGATGTGCAGGATGATGATCGTGTCCGACCGGACGTCATCGGCGGCCCAGCGCTCGCGGGCGTCCACACCGAGCAGCAGCATGTCGATCGGGCCTTCGAGGCTGTTGCCGCCCTCGGCCTCGCTCTTGCCGGCCCCGCCGAGCAGGTTGCGCTGGGCGATGTTGTCGGTGGCCTGGCCGATTACCGCCTTGCTGCCGACGATCGCGACGCCACTGGTCACCATCAGCACGGCGCCGAGCACCAGCGTGAGCTTCGCCCAGAGTGGGTCCTTGCGCTTGGTGCGCTTCTTCTTGCCACCGCCGGAACCGCGACCGCCAGGACCGGGCTGTGTGGGGATGACCGGAGGGACCCGCCCGGATGATCCGGGTGCCGGTGACTGCGGGCGACGGCTGGTCTGGACCGACATGCGTGCTCCAGCTCGGTGATCGGGGGCGGGACCACTTTACGTATATGTTCCCGTTCTCGCGACCTCGTAGGGCGGCAATTCCCATCAATACCGGCCCACGTTCTCGGTTGTGGCCGAACGGGCAGGGGTAAGGGGCCGGTCGGCGGTTTTGCCGCCGCGGTGGCGTGGTTCTCACGCGCGACACCGGCTCTGTCGTTCGTGCGCTGCCGTCAGCCGCCGGCGCTGTCGCCCGAACCCTTCTGGTTGGCCTGCATCCACTCGGCCATCCGGTCCGCGGCGATCGCCTTGTACATCGCCAGCGCCTTCTCCCGGTCGGAGACCACCACAGACTGGCCATCGATGGTCTGGCCGCCCAGGTGCGGGCTGGTGACGAACGTGAGGTTCTCGCCTCGCAGACTGCGGAACTGCACTGCCATGTCGGTCAACGAGAATCCCTGGTCGACCGTGACGGCGGCGGTCACCGCCTTGAGGAAGTCGTTCAGCTTCTTCGGGTTGGTGAGCGTCCCGGTGCTCGCCGCCTTGTCCATCAGCGCCTTCAGGAACTCCTGCTGATGCCGCATGCGGGCGAAGTCGCCGTCCGGGAACTGCTTGCGCTGCCGGACCCAGTCCAGCGCCTCGGCGCCGTTCATGTGGTTCACGCCCTTGGTGAACGTCCGGTACGGCTTGTGGATCGAGGTGATGGTCCGCTCCACCTTGAGGTCGACCCCGCCCAGGGCGTCGGTGACCTCCTTGAAGCCACCGAAGTCGATGGCCATGACGTGGTCGATCCGTACGTCGGTGAAGCACTCCACGGTCTTCACCGCGAGCGGCAGGCCGCCGAACGCGAACGCCGCGTTGATCTTGTTGCGGGAACCCGAGTCGCAGGACGCGCCGGCGTTCTCCGGGATCGGCACGTACAGGTCACGCGGCACCGAGACCAGGTAGGCGCGCTTGTGGTCGGCCGGGATGTGCATGACGATCACGGTGTCCGCGCGCCACTTGCCGGAGCCGTCGACCGGGGCGTCCGGGTCCCGCGAGTCGCTGCCCACGAGCAGGATGTTGAACGCGCCGTCGACCTGCTTGGCCGGCCGGCCCCCGGTGATCCCGGCGAACGGGTCCGTACGGGCCAGGTCGTCGTCGAGGTTGCGGGCGTAGAACCAGGCCCCGAGGCCGCCGAGCAGCGCCAGCACCAGCACCACGACACCGGCCACCAGGCCGATGCGTCCCCAGCGGGGCCGGGGGCCGCGCCGGCCCGGGCCACCCGGGCCGCCGTCGCCCGGACCGCCGGGTCCGGTCGGCCCCACGGGACCGCCGGTACGGCCCGAGCGGGGCGCCTCGTCGTGCGGGGGATACCAGCGGGCATCCGAGGTGCGGGCGCGCCCGGTGGCGCCCCGGCCGGAGCCGGGAACCGAAGCGCGGCCCGCATCCCGGTTGAGGTGGTGCGGGAAGGGGGCGCCGGCAGACGAGGTCGCTGACATGTAACCGAGGGTAGGTCGGCCGGGCCACCGACGCCCTCGTACGCGCGCCGATGTCAGCCGCGTCCGGGCGGGTTCAGTACCCGAGCCGCCCGCGGAAGTACTCGATCGTGCGCCCGAGTCCGTCTTCCGGCGTGACGCTCGGCTCATATCCCAGCAGTTCGCGGGCGAGGGTCAGGTCCGGGCGGCGCATCTCCGGGTCGTCCGAGGCGCGAGTGATGTAGCTCACCTCGGACGTGCTTCCGGTGAGTGACACGATCGTCTCGGCCAGTTGCCGCATCGACATCTCGTGCTCTGTGCCGCAGTTGATCGGCCCGGTCTGTGTCGAGTCGAGCAGCAGCAGGATTCCGCGCACCAGATCGTCGACGTAACAGATCGAGCGGGTCTGGTTGCCGGTGCCGTGCACGGTGATCGGCTCGCCGCGCAGCGCCTGGGAGATGAAGGTCGGGATGGCCCGGCCGTCGTCCGGGCGCATCCGCGGGCCGTACGTGTTGAAGATCCGCACGATCGCGGTGTCGGTGCCCCGGCTGCGGTGGTAGGCCATGGTGGCCGCCTCGGAGAAGCGCTTCGCCTCGTCGTAGACGCTCCGGATGCCGATCGGGTTGACGTTGCCCCAGTACGTCTCCCGCTGCGGGTGCTCCTTCGGGTCGCCGTACGCCTCGGAGGTGGAGGCCATCAGGAACCGCGCGCCGTCGTCGGTGGCCCGCTCCAGCAGCGCCAGCGTGGCCACCGAGCCCACCCGGAGGATCTCCACCGGCAGCTTCTCGAAGTCGGTGGGGCTGGCCGGGGACGCCATGTGCAGGATCGCGTCGAACCGCTCCGTCATCGCCGGGTGGTGCGGCAGGCCGTCGGAGATGTCCGCCTCGACGAGCGTGAAGTTCGGCTTGTCCAGCAGGTGGGCCACGTTCTCCTTGGACCCGGTGACGAAGTTGTCCAGCACCACTACCGTGCAGCCGCGCTCGACGAGCCGGTCGACCAGGTGGGACGGGACGAAACCGGCGCCGCCGGTGACGAGGATGCGGTGTCCGCTACCGAAGCGGGGAGCGACCTTCATGGCGGTCAGCCTATACACGCGAGGCGGGGCCCCCGCGTACGGCAGGGGCCCCGCTCGACGTGCTGATCAGTGCGCGCCGGCTCCGGTGAGCGAGCGCACCTCCAGCTCCGCGTACTTCTCCTCGTCGCTCTCCTTGGACAGGATCGTGCCGAGCCAGCCGCACAGGAAGCCGAACGGGATCGAGATGATGCCCGGGTTCGACAGCGGGAACCAGTGCCAGTCGTGGTCGGGGAACATCGCCGTCGGCGCGCCGGACACGACCGGCGAGAAGAAGACCAGCAGCACGGCGGAGAGCAGGCCGCCGTAGATGGCCCAGACCGCGCCCGAGGTGTTGAACCGCTTCCAGAACAGGCTGTAGAGGATCGCCGGCAGGTTGCCCGAGGCGGCGACCGCGAACGCCAGCGCGACCAGGAACGCCACGTTCAGGTTCTGCGCGAAGATCGACAGGATGATCGAGACCGCGCCGATCCCCAGCGCGGAGATCCGGGCGACGTTCACCTCCTGCCGCTCCGACGCCTCACCCTTCTTCATCACGTTGGCGTAGAAGTCGTGCGCCAGGCTGGACGACGACGCCAACGTCAACCCGGCGACCACGGCGAGGATCGTGGCGAACGCGACCGCCGCGATGATCGCCAGCAGTGTCGCGCCGCCCAGGTTCCCGCCGAGGAAGTCCACGCCCAGCGCCTCGGCCAGCTGTGGCGCGGCCGTGTTGCCGGCCTTGTCCTGCTCGGTGATCGCCTGCCCGCCGACGATCGCCGCCGCGCCGAAGCCGAGGGCCAGGGTGAGCAGGTAGAACGAGCCGATGATGCCGATCGCCCAGAGCACGCTCTTACGTGCCGCCCGCGCGGTCGGCACGGTGTAGAAGCGGATCAGGATGTGCGGCAGGCCGGCCGTGCCGAGGACCAGCGCGATGCCCAGCGAGAGCAGGTCCATCTTGCTGTAGAACGTCTTCAGCGCGTCGCCGGGCGTCTCCACGCCGTAGCGCAGCCCGGGTTCGAGGAACGCCGCCCCCTTGCCCGAGGCGCTGGCCGCGTCGCCGAGCAGCGACGACAGGTTGAACTTGTACTTGGCGAGCACCAGCAGCGTCATCACCAGCGCGCCGCCCATGAGCAGGAACGCCTTGACGATCTGCACGTACGTGGTGCCCTTCATGCCGCCGACCGTCACGTAGATGATCATCAGGGCGCCGACCAGGATGATCGTGGCGACCTTGGCGGTGTCGGCGTCCATGCCGAGGAAGGTGGTGCCCGGCTTGATGCCGAGCAGCAGCGCGACGAGCGCGCCGGCGCCGACCATCTGGGCCAGCAGGTAGAAGATCGAAACGGTGATGGTGGAGACCGCCGCCGCGGTCCGGACCGGCCGCTGCCGCATCCGGAACGCCAGGACGTCAGCCATCGTGTACCGGCCGGAGTTGCGCAGCAGTTCGGCCACGAGCAGCAGCGCCACGAGCCAGGCGACCAGGAAGCCGATCGAGTAGAGGAAGCCGTCGTAGCCGTAGAGCGCGATGATGCCGGCGATGCCCAGGAAGGACGCCGCCGACATGTAGTCGCCGCCGATCGCCATGCCGTTCTGGAAACCGGAGAAGGACCGGCCGCCGGCGTAGAAGTCGGTGGCGGTCTTGGTCTGCCGGCTGGCCCAGACGGTGATCGCCAGCGTGATCGCGACGAAGACCAGGAACAGCGTGATGGTGAGGTTCCGGGCGGTGGTGCTGCCCGCCTCAGCCGCGAGGACCGTGTTCATGGGTCACCTCCCCCATCTCGTCGCGGATCCGGTCGGCGACCGGGTCGATCCGGCGGTTGGCGAACCGGGAGTAGAGCCAGGCGATGACGAACGTGGAGACGAACTGGAGCAGGCCGAAGACGAGGGCGACGTTGATGTTGCCGATCAGCTTCGTGCCCATGAATCCCCGCGCGTACGCGGAGAGGATGACGTAGAGCGCGTACCACAGGAAGAACGCGACGGTCATCGGGAAGATGAAGCCGCGCAGCGCGCGCCGCAACCCGGCGAACTCGTCGGACCGCTGGACGGCGAGGTACCGTTCCGCCGCCGACTCGGCGGGCGCGGACGCGGGTGTGTCCGTGGACATCTGTGGATCACCACCTTCGCAGGCGTGGGGGAGTTTCGCGCACGGTAGAGAGCGCCCTCCCCGCCCGGGAAGGCTCCGCCGCCCGGCGGCGAACGGCTGCGCCGAACGGCGCCCCGGCTGCGCCGAGTGACCCACATCACTCCGCTAACCGGTCACCCCGACCTCCTCCCACCGCCCCCGGCTCGGCAAGCGACGGCGGTGGGTCAGTCGGTCAGCTCGCGGTAGCGGCCGCGGTAGTGCAGCAGGGGGAGGGTGTCCGCAGGGAGGTCCACCGACTCGATGGTGGCCTCGACCAACAGGCCCCAGCCGTACTCGCGGGCGGTGTCGAGCCGGCACCCCGCCCACCCGCCGGCGTCCGCCGGCACCGGCCCGTACGGCGTCTCGGTCCAGGCGTCGAGGGCGAACAGACCGCCGGGCGACGGGAACAGGCCGGCGAAGCGGTCGGCGAGCTGCCGGTGGCGCGGGCCCAGCGGGGCGACCGCGAACCGCCCGGCCTCCTCGACCGCGGCCCACAGGTCCGACTCGGGATCGATCAGCCCGAGCAGCCGGTCCGGCTCCCCCTCGGCCACGAGCGTGGACGACACGGTCAGCCCGGCCGGCCCGGCCGCGGTCCAGAGCGTCACCGGGGCGGCCAGCCGGCCGCGCAGCCGTCGTACCGGCGAGCGTTGCCCGGCCGGCGCCGCGAACGGGTCGGTGGAATGGATCTGCGCGCCCGGTTCTGGATTCACGTGAAACATTGTGCCGTCCGCTGCCGGGCGGGGTTCGACGGAACGCCATACCCTGCCGGGCATGAATCTCATCCCTCCGCAGCAGCTCGCCCAGGAACGGGTCGTCGCCGCCGATGCCGTCCTCAGCGGGCAGGTCGACCTGCGCGCCTATCCACACCGGCACCTGCTGGTCCGGGCGAACAACACCTGGGGTCGCCGGGCGTTCCAGCCGCTGACGGAGGCGATCGAGCACCTGTCCAACTACGGCTGGGAGCTGGTCACCATGACGAGCGTCGGCGACGGGCACACCGTCTACGCGGCGATGCGCCGTACCGCCTGACGCGGATCAGTCGCCGGCGAGCGACCGGCGGGCGGCGGCCAGCACCTCCGGGTCGGCGCATCCGGCCGCGTACCCGGCGATCCGGCGGCGGATGTCGCGCCCGAGCAGCCACACCCCGATCCGCTCGGCCACCGGGCGCAGGAACGCCGGCCGACAGCGGAAGTTGTACCGCCAGGTCGCGATCGTGGTGCCGGGCTCGGGGCCGGGCGCGAAGCGCCAGCCGCCGCCGAACCGCTCGAAGAACCACGGCCCGCGCACCATCTTCATGCCGACGTTCGTCGGCGGTGACCAGGAGACGTACTCGCTGACCATGACCAGGCCGTGCCGGGAGCGGGTGTACGTGCGCACGCCCCGCCCGGGCGCCGTCGCGCCGTCGACGAAGTGCTGCTCGCGGACGAACGGGTCCCAGCGGTAGCGGACCGGCGCGACGGTCTGGGAGACCGCGAACGCCAGCTCCGGGGGGATCGCGACAGTGGTGACCGCCTCGACGACCGGCATCAGCGCCTCGGGGTGACAGTGGCCAGCAGCTCCGGCTGCCGGCGATCCAGTGTGTCCCCGGCAAGGTACGCGCCGAGCAGCGCCGCGCCCACCCCGTACGCGAGGCCGACCGGCAGGGCCAGCCACAGCCACACGTCGCCGAGCAGCGCGGCGGCCACCACGAACGGCACCGCCGTCATCGCGGAGGCGACCATGGAGACCAGCGTGAGCAGGCCCTTGGTGAACCCCGCGCCGCTGTTCATGGCGAACGGGTTGCTCGACTCGGGCAGCGAGTACGCGCCGAGCACCGACACGAACCCGTTGATCGCCAGCCCGCAGCCGTACGCGGCGGCCAACGCGCCACCCATCACGCCGAGCCATGCGGGACGCCCCAGCACGAGCGCCAGCGCGACCGCGATCACGACGAGCATCGGCACCACGTAGATCGAGAACGCGGCCATCCGGGCCCGCAGCTCCACCCGCCCGGGCACCCCGGCGACCAGGTTCGCGGCGTACGAGCTGCCGTCGAAGCCGAACTGGTTGGCGAGCGTCAACGACGCGAGCGCCCCGACAAAGATCATGGAAAGGCTGACCAGCGCCGGTGAGGAATCGCCGCCACCGAGCTCCGCCCCGCCCTCGGTGGTGAACGACACGCCGCCGAGGTTGACCATCACCGGCACGAACACACCGACCACGGCCACGGTGATCAGGTTGGCCCGGCGGCGGGCGTCCCGCCACCAGTAGCGGCACTCGCGGGCGACGAGCGCGCCGAACCGGTCCCGCCGCGCCCAGCCCACCGCGCGGGGGAACAACTGCGCGACGGCGCCGCCGACCACACCGCGCGGCGTCCGCGCCGGGCCGCTGCTCGCGGTGCCCACCATCGCCGACTCCAGCGACCGCGACCACCAGAACAGGAGTACGCCGAGCGTCGCGACCGCGATCAGCAGCTTCGCCACCGCCGCGCCGGCCCGCCCCTCGGCCACGTCCACGCCGGCCGTCCACGGCGCGCCGAACGGCGTCCAGCCGACCACCCGGGCCACGCCGTCCAGCCGGTCCCAGTCGGTCTGCCGCACCGCGGCGAACACGAGCAGCTGCAACGGCCCGAGCAGGGCGGCCAGTACGGCGAGCAGCACGGCCGCCAGGTCGCGTACCCGGCGGGACCGCAGCATCGTGGCGAACGCGCTGGTCAGCGCGCGGGCCCCGGCCAGGCAGACCAGCAGCCCGGCGACCACGCCGAGCGCGCCGACCAGGGCGGCGGACCAGCCGCCCAGCAGACCGGCGGTGACCACCAGACCGGCCGCGGTGAGCGCCGTCGCCAGCGCGGGCACGCTGACCAGGGCGGCGGCGAGCAGGCCGGTGACCAGGGTGCGGCGGGGCAGCGGCAGCAGCGCGAACCGGGCCGGGTCGAGCGTCTCGTCCACGCCGAAGAAGACGAGCGGCAGGAGCAGCCAGCCGAGCGTGAGCAGGCCGCCGCCGAAGGCGGCCACCATGAGGGCGTACCGGGGCTCGTCGGCCAGGCCCGGCGTGGCGAGCAGGAAGAACCCGACGGCGGCGAACCAGAGCCCGAGCAGCAGGCCCAGCACGAACAGCGCGATCCGCCACTTCTGGCCCCGGAAGTTGTTGCCGAGCACCCGCAGCTTGAGCCGGACGAAGTGCCGGGACGAAACGCGCCGGGCTGGCCGCTCGGGGACGGTCACCGGGACAGCCACGACAGCTCCTCGCCGGTGGCGGTCCGGCCGCCCACGACCTCCACGAACACGTCCTCCAGCGACCGGTCGCCGCGCACCTCGGCGAGCGTGCCGACCCGCGTGATCCGGCCCTCGGCCAGGATCGCCACGTGCGAGCAGAGCCGCTCGACCACCTCCATCACGTGGCTGGAGAAGATCACCGTGCCGCCGCCGCTCACGTACCGGTGCAGGATGTCCCGGATCAGCGCGGCCGAGACCGGGTCGACCGTCTCGAACGGCTCGTCCAGCACCAGCAGGCGCGGGCCGTGCAGCAGCGCGCAGGCCAGGCCGATCTTCTTCTTCATGCCGGCCGAGTAGTCGACGACGAGCGTGCGCCCGGCGTCGGAGAGCGCCAGCACGTCGAGCAGCTCCGCCGCCCGCTGGTCGACCACCGCCGGGTCCATGCCCCGCAGCAGGCCGTGGTACGCCAGCAGCTCCGCCCCGCTCAGCCGGTCGAAGAGGCGTACGCCGTCCGGCATCACGCCGAGCAGGCTCTTGGCGCGTACCGGGTCGGCCCAGACGTCGTACCCGAGCACCCGCGCCTCACCGGCGTCGGGCCGCAACAGGCCGACGGCCATGGAGAGCGTGGTGGTCTTGCCGGCCCCGTTCGGCCCGAGCAGGCCGTAGAACGAGCCGGTCGGCACGACGAGGTCGACGCCCGCCACCGCGACCTTGGTGTCGAAGCGCTTAGCCAGGCCACGAAGGGAGAGCGCCGGGTGCTGGTCGGTCATGGTCCGACCGTATCGGTCCCCGCCCAACGGCTGCTCGGACGGCAGGATGATCTCGCCTCATCCCTGAGAGGTACGAGTCGGATCGCCGACGGCGTGCAACCGGCGACCACGACGGGGGGTGTCAGGCGTACGAACGGCAGCGGGGAGAGAGATGGATCCGGACAGTGGGTTCGAGGAGTTCTACCGGAACAGCAGACAACGCGTGGTGACGGTGCTGTACGCGCTCGGCGGTGACCGGAGCGAGGCCCAGGACGCCGCCCAGGAGGCGTACGCGCGGGCTTGGCAGCGCTGGTCCCAGGTCGGCACGTACGACGACCCGGAGGCGTGGGTGCGCACCGTCGGGCACCGTCTACTGGTCAACCGGTGGCGGAAGGTCCGTAACAGCGTCGTCGCCTACCGGCGGCACGGGCCGCCACCTCCCGTCAAGCCACCCTCCGAAAACACGGTCGCGCTGGTCAGCGCGTTGCGGCAGTTGTCGGCTGACCAGCGGCAGGCGATCGTCCTCTACCACCTGGCCGACCTTTCGGTCGCGGAGATCGCGGCGCAGATCGGCGTGCCGAGCGGCACCGTCAAGGCCCGTCTCGCCCGGGGCCGTAAGGCCCTCGCAGCCCTGCTCGACGTGAACTTCCCGGAGGAGGTCCGCAATGCCTGACCCGATCTTCTCCGACCTCTACCAGGACACCGAAGACCTGATCTGGGCGCCCATCGAGCAGGTGCGCCGCCGAGGGCGGCAACGCGCCCGGCGTACCCAGCTCGCCGCCGGCCTGGCCGCCGCGGTCGCCGTCGCGGTCGTGGCGACCGGGGTGGTGCTGGCCCGTCCGGACGCCGCACCGCCACCGGTGCCCCCGGCAACAGTCGAACCGATCACGCCGATGCCGGCGCCCACGCCGAGTTCCACGCCGTCGGCCGAGCCGTCCGCGAGCGGGACGTCGACGCCGAGTCGCACCGCAGGAGAGCCGGCCGCCAGCATCGGCGGCGGGCCGACCAGCCGTGCGCCGAGCCGGACGATTCCGGCGGCGGCGATGCTCCAGCTCGCCGACCTGCCGACGGGCTTCACGATGCGGACAGGAAAGGTGGACGGGGACTGGTCCCTGGAGTTCATGTCCTCCTACTGCGTGAACGAGTCGCCGACGCTGTCCGACGGGGAGGTGGCCACCCGGTCGGTGGCGTTCGACTCGCCCAGCGACTGGATCGTCCAGCGGGTGACCCGGCACTCGGGCACCTCCGCCGCCACCGTGATGAAGAATCTCCGCAAGTTGGTCACGGGCTGCGAGATGGAGCAGCCGGGCGACTCGCTGTCGATCATGGCGGAGTCGCTCGGCGGCGACGACGGGGTGCTGGTGGGCAGCGACGTCGGAGGGCGGCCCGGTCGCTGGCTCGTCGTCCGGCAGGGCGATCTGGTGGCGCAGCTCCGCCTCGACTCCCAGACCACGCCCACCGAGGCCCGCCGTACCGCCCGGTCGGTGGCGAACCGGCTGTGTGCCGGCACGGACACCTGCTGACGGGTGCTCGGGTGTGAGGCGGGGCCGAGCGAGCGGGGCCCCGCCTCACAGGCGCAGCGACTCCGGGGTGTGCAGGCGGAGCATGGTGGCGCGGACGTCACGCGGGAGCCGCCGTCGGCTGGCCATGGAGACCACCACCATCACGGTGAACGCCAGCGGCACCGTCCACGCGGCCGGCTGCGTGGTCAGCGTCGCCGGCCAGCCGGTCAGCGGCGGGCCCAGCACGGTGAGCAGGACCGCGCCGACCGCCGCGCCGCCGCCGACCAGCACCCCGGCGGCGGCCCCCAGGTCGGTCAGGCCGCGCCACCAGATGCCGAGCACCAGCAGCGGGCAGAAGCTCGACGCGGCCACCGCGAACGCCAGCCCCACCACCTGCGACACGTCGAGCCCGGAGACGTTCAGGGAGAGCACCGCGGGCACCCCTCCGGCGATCACCGTGGCGATCCGGAAGCCGCGTACCGAGCCGCGGCCCAGCACGTCCGTGGAGATCACCCCGGCCACGCTGGTGAGCAGGCCGGACGAGGTGGACAGGAACGCCGCGAACGCGCCTGCGGCGACCAGCGCGGCGAGCAGCCGGCCGGTGGTGCCGTCGCCGAGCGCCGCCCCGGGCAGCAGCACCACCACCGCGTCGGTCTGACCGCTGACCAGCAGTTGTGGCGTGTAGATGCGGCCCAGCACGCCGTACACGGTGGGCAGCAGGTAGAAGACGCCGACGAGCGCCAGCACCACCAGCGTGGTGCGCCGGGCGGCGGCCCCGTCGGGGTTGGTGTAGAAGCGGACCAGCACGTGCGGCAGGCCCATCGTGCCGAGGAACGTGGCCAGGATCAGCGAGTACGTGGCGAACAGCCCTCTGTCGTTCTCGCCCGCGGTGTCCGGCAGCAGCCACTCGGTGGGGCCGGTCGCCGCGCCGGACACCTCCGGCACCGGGTCACCGGCGGCGAACTCCAGGCGGTCGCCGGGGCGTACCTCCCGGATGTCGCCGTCGGGCAGGGTGAGCGTCGCGCGGTGCTCGACCACGACTGTGGTCGCGGTCCGGAACGTCGGCCCGTCGGGCGGGGTCACCGCCGGGCGGGCGTCGGCCTGCCACTGCAACGCCAGGAAGATCGCGGGTACGGCGAGCGCGGTGAGCTTCAGCCAGTACTGGAACGCCTGCACGAAGGTGATCGCCCGCATGCCGCCCAGCGCCACGTTCGCGGTGACCACCACGGCGACCAGCAGCGCGCCGAGCGGGTACGGCGAGCCGGTCAGCGTGGCCAGGGTCAGCCCGGCGCCCTGCAACTGCGGCACCAGGTAGAGCCAGCCGATGAAGATCACGAAGACGGTGGCGAGCGTCCGCAGCCGCCGCGAGCCGAGCCGCACCTCGCAGAAGTCGGGCAGCGTGAACGCGCCGGAGCGGCGCAGCGGCGCGGCCACGAACAGCAGCAGCGCGAGATATCCGGCGGCGAAACCGACCGGGTACCAGAGCACGTCCACGCCGTACTTGAGGATCAGCCCGGCGACGCCCAGGAAGCTCGCGGCCGACAGGTACTCGCCGCCGATCGCGGCGGCGTTCCAGGTCGGGCTGACCGCCCGGGACGCGACCAGGAAGTCCGAGGTGGTCCGGGCCAGCCGCAGCCCGTAGAAGCCGATGCCGACGGTGACCAGGGTGACGGCGACGATCGCCGGGACCACGTACCCGTTGGACATCAGCGTTCCGGCCGTCGGATCAGGTCGACGAAGTCCTGCTCGTTACGTTCGGCCAGCCGCACGTACGCCCAGCCGACCACGATCAGGAACGGGAAGGAGACCACGCCGAGCAGCAGCCACGGCAGGTTGACCCCGAGCACCGTGACTCGGCCGACCGAGGGCGCGATGGCGAACAGCCACGGCAGGCCGCCGAGCCCGATCATCACCAGCAGGCTGAGCCGCAGCGCGAGCGAGAGCTGGGCCCGCATCAGTCCCTGCACCAGCGTCTCGCCGACCGGGGTCTGCTGGGTGAGTTCGGAGCGGGTGCGATCGGCCGGGCTGCCGGCCCGGGAGACCTCGGCCAGCACGATCCGGGTCCGCTTCGGCGTGAGGGCCGGCTGCGGGCTGTCCGGCTGCCGGGGGACGGGCGGCGGCGACGCGCGCGGACCGGGAACCGGGACGGCCTCGACGGGCCGCCCCGGTGGATGCTGTTCCTCGGCTCCGGTCACCCCCGGCAGTCTCGCCCGCTGAGCCGAATTGTCAAGAGCGCGCCGATGCGCCCTGTGCACAACCTGTGGATAACGCTTCACGCCTGTGGAAAACCCGGTGGACGGCGCGGAGTCGTTGTGGACAACCGAACGGGGTGTCAGGGTGAGCCGGTAGAGAGGAGGTGTGACAGTGACCAGCCCGGCACGGCCCGGCACCGGCGACGTCTGGACGGTGGACGACCTCCAGGACCTCCCCGAGGACGGCCAGGACTACGAGATCTTCGACGGGAGCCTGCTCGTGTCCCCACACGCCGACGTCCGGCACGGCGCGATCGCCAACCGTCTCCGCCGGCTCCTCGACCGGCAGGCTCCGCCCGGTCTGCTCGTCGGGCAGGACGTCGGCGTCAGCGCGAAGCGCTCCTCCTACTTCGTGCCGGACGTCTTCGTCGCTCGCGAGGAGGCCCTGGAGCGTGGCGGCCCGGCCCTCGCCCCGGCCGACGTGCTGCTCGTGGCCGAGGTCGTCTCGCCCGGCAACGCCGGTCGTGACCTGGTCCTCAAACGCCACGAGTACGGCGTGGCCGGCATCGCGCGTTACTGGCTCGTCGAGCCGCGCAAGGAGACACTGACGGTGCTGGAGAACGTCGACGGCCGCTACCGCGAGGCGGCAGTGCTGTCGACGGCCGACGTGTACCGCGCCGACCAGCCGTTCGCGCTCGTCCTGCCGGTCGCCGAGATCTTCTGAGCGCCCTGCTCCCGCCTCGGCGTCAGCCGAGTCCCACCCGTACCGGGTTCGCTGTCGCCGAACCCAGCCAGGTGTGCGGGTTGCCGAACCAGCACCAGCCGAGCTTCGGCGCACCCTGACTGATCCACAGCGCCGGCACCCGCCGGTCGCCGCAGCGCGAGCCCACCAGGGAGAAGCACCTGTTGCTCGCGAGCGCCTCCGGGTACAGCGTGACGAACGCCAGGCCCTCGTCGATGGTGATCGGCAGCCGGTCCTTCGCGGTCATGTCCTCCAGCGCGGCCGACGGCGCCACGTTGCGGTACTCCTCACCCCGGTCCACGTCGAAGAGCAGGTAGGCGGGGCCGGGCGGCACCTCCAGTTCCTTGATCGGGTGGAACGCCGGCAGGTCGTCGGCGGGGAAGTTCCGGTCGAGGACGCCGGGCTTGCGCTTGCCGGCGAGCGTGGTGAGCGCGATCCGTTCCGGCACCGGCACCAGTTCCCGCGTGGTCACCAGCAGGAACGGCACCCGTCCCTCGGTGGGGCCGCTCAACCCGGCCGCCCCGGTGACCGCGGCGTCGCGCAGCGGGATGAGCTGGGCACGGAACGCCTCCTCGGTCTGCCCGGCGAGCGCCGGATAGCCGAGCAGGACGAGGCGGTCGAGCTGGCTGTCGAATTCTGCGGCGGCGTCGAAGCGGTCGTCGGACATGTGGTCCTCCACCCTGTCGTACGGTCTGCCGTACATTGTACGTCAGCCCGCCGGGCGGCCCGCCCCTCAGCGACTCCAGTCCTGCTTCGCGGCGCGTACCAGCTTGTCCTTCAGCTCCCGGGTGTGCCGCCGGCTGACCGGCAGCTCGGAGCCGTCGATCACCACCACGTAGCCGGAGTTCACCAGACGCAGCTCCGCGATGAGCCGCAACTGCACCAGGTAGGAGCGGTGGATGCGGACGAACCCGGCGTCGGCCCAGCGCTCGGCGAGCGTCGCCAGCGAGACCCGGACCAGATGCGACCCCTCGGCCGTGTGCAGGCGCGCGTAGTCCCCCTGCGCCTCCACCCACCGCACCGCCGAACGGGGCAGCATCCGGGTGGTGCCGGCCAGCTCGATCGGGATGGTCGGGTCCTCCTCCGCACGCGCCAGCGCGGCCGGGTGCGACGGCACCACCCGGGCGCCGATCACCCGGCGCAGCGACTCGGCCAGCCGCTCGGCGCGTACCGGTTTGCGGACGTAGTCGGTGGCGCCCAGGTCGAACGCGTCCACCGCGCCGTCGTCGTACGCGGTGACGAAAACGATCGCCGGCGGCCGGGCGAACCGGCGCAGCACCCGGGCCAGCTCCATGCCGTCCAGCCCCGGCATCCGGATGTCGAGGAACACCACGTCCACGTCGTCGTCCCGGAGCACCCGCAGCGCCTCGGTCGCGTCCCCCGCCGTGTGCAGCCGGGCCACCCGGGGATCGGCGCGCAGGTGGTACGCCAGCTCGTCCAGCGCGGGCGGCTCGTCGTCCACCGCCAGCACCCGCAGGAACCCGGTGCCGGGCGTGGTCACGAGGAAACCCGTACGCCGGGGTGGAACTTCGGCACCCGCATGCTCACCTTCGTACCCGAGCCGAGGCCGGTCTCGACGACCAGGCCGAACCCGTCCCCGAAGGCCGACCGGAGCCGTTCGTCGACGTTCGAGAGGCCGACGTGCTGCCCCGGGTCGTCGGCCGGGTCGCTGCCCGCCCCGGACACCTCGGCGATCCCGGCGGTCAGCGTCGTCGGATCCATCCCCACCCCGTCGTCCTCCACCGTGATGTGACACTCCGCGCCCGCGTCCCGGGCCTCGATGCTCACCATGCCGGTGCCCGGCTTGCGCGACAACCCGTGGCGGACCGCGTTCTCCACGAGCGGCTGCAGGCAGAGGAACGGCAGCGTCACCGGCAGCACCTCGGGGGCGATCTGAAGACGCACCTGGAGCCGCTCACCGAACCGCGCCCGCTCGATGGTCAGGTAGCGGTCGATCGAGCGCAGCTCCTCGGCGAGCGTGGTGAACTCGCCGTGCGCCCGGAACGAGTAGCGCGTGAACTCGGCGAACTCCAGGATCAACTCCCGGGCCCGCTCCGGGTCGGTACGCACGAACGAACCGATCGCGGTGAGCGCGTTGTAGATGAAGTGCGGGCTGATCTGGGCGCGCAACGCGCGCACCTCGGCCCGGGCGAGCCGCTCCCGCGACGACTCCAGCTCGGCCAGGGCGAGCTGGTCACCCGCCCAGTGCGCGGTCTCCAGCGTGGCCTGCACCAGACCCGGGGCCGGGCGCTCGCCGGCCACCGCCACCAGCGCGCCGACCACCCGCCCGTCCGCGCGCAGCGGCGCCACCACCGCGCCGCGTACCGGGCAGTCGACCAGGTCGCAGCGCAGCTCCGACTCGCCCAGCACTGTGGAACGCCCGCTCCCGACCGCGCGCCGGGCCGCCGCCACCAGCTGATCGCCGTGGTGCGCGCCCTGCCCGTCGACGGCGAGCAGCGCGTCCCGGTCCGTCAGCGCCAGCCCGGCCGCGCCGACCAGGGCCCGCAGATGGCGTACGGCCTTCGCCGCGTCCGCGGCGGTCAGCCCGGCGCGCAGCGGCCCGGCGGCGAGCCCGGCGGTGTGCAGCACCTCGTACGTGGCCCGCTGCGTCGCCGTGGCGATGCCCCGCCGCCCACGCAGCCGCAGTACCGCCCAGAGCGCCGCGGCCAACGCGGTGACGAGCGAGACCACGGCGAAGACGGCGGAGAGGTTGCCACCCACGCAGCGATCCTGCCGGGTGCCGTGCCCTCGGCGCTAGTACGCGCCCTTGCGGGCCAGCACCACGCCCACTGTGCGCCACAGGATGCTCAGGTCGTACGCCAGCGACCAGTTGTCGACGTAGTAGAGGTCGAGCCGGACCGCCTCGTCCCAGGACAGGTCGGAACGGCCGGACACCTGCCACAGCCCGGTCATGCCCGGCCGCACCAGCAGCCGGCGGCGGACGTCGCCCAGGAAGTCGCCGTCGTCGGCGGGCAGCGGGCGCGGGCCGACGAGCGACATCTCGCCCCACAGCACGTTGATCAACTGGGGCAGCTCGTCCAGCGACGTGGCCCGCAGGAAGCGGCCCACGGGGAAGACCCGGGGGTCCTGCTTCATCTTGAACAGCATGCCGTCGGTCTCGTTCCGGTCGACCAGACCGGCCAGCCGCTCCTCGGCGTCCACGTACATGGTCCGGAACTTCCAGACCTGGAACGTCCGCCCCTCGTGCCCGACGCGGGGCTGGCGGAAGAAGACCGGCCCGGGGTCGGAGATCCGGATGGCCAGGGCGACGGCGGCGAAGAGCGGGACCAGCATCAGCAGGCCCAGCCCGGCGGCGACCCGGTCCATCAGGTTCTTGACCAGCAGCGCCGGCCCGGACAGGGTCGGCTCCTCGACGTGCAGCAGCGGCAGGCCCTCGATCGGGCGGATGTGCACCCGGGGGCCGGCGATGTCGGTGAGCTGGGGCGCGACCACCAGGTCGACGCCGGAGCCCTCCAGCTGCCAGGCCAGCCGGCGCAGCTCGCCCGGCTCGGAGCTGGCCGATCCGCAGACCGCGATGGTGTCGCCGCCGACCTCACGCACCAGGGCCAGCACGTCGCGGCCCGCGTACACCGGCACCGGGGTCTCCAGGCCGCGGGCGGCGGCGTACCCGTCGGTGAGGTGGATGGCCACCGGCACCAGGCCGACGGACGGGTGCCGGGTGACCGTGGTGTAGACCTCCAGGCACTCCGGCAGCGTGCCGACGAGCACCATCCGGTGCCCGGCGTGCCCGAACCGGCGGCGCAGTCCGTGCAGGGCGGCCCGGGCGATCATGCGGCCGAGCAGGATCAGCAGCATTGCGCCGAGCAGCGCGAAGCCGACAGTCCACCGGGACAGGGAGTAGGTCTTCGTGGCGAAGGCGATGAACGAGACCGCCGCCGCCACCGCCACGCCGGCCCGGATCACCCGCTTGAACTCGTCCGGGCCGAGCCCCAGGTAGCGCCGGTCGTAGGCCCGGTTGCCCCAGAGGAAGAGCAGCCAGCCGAGCGGCAGGAGCACAAACGCCACGGTGTAGAACCAGGCTTGCGGCGAGTTGCGGAAGCCCGAGTCGGCCTGCTCGAAGATCTGCACGGCCAGGAAGCTGGCCAGAGCCGCCGCGCCGAAGTCGAGCAGCAGCAGGAACAGGATGTAGGGCCGGTGCCACCGGGAGACCCGCCGCCGAGCGCGGGCCCACGCCGACCGGGGTACGCCGTTGTGCGACGGCGGAGTCGGCGGCTGGATCTCAAAGCTGTCGACGTGCCGCACGCTCTTGCTCCGGCCTCTGTCGGTTACCGGGCGCTGGAGGCTTGTCGTCACCTCAACCCATGTCCTCCCGCATGACCCGCACCCTCACTCGCCGTAAGGACCCGGGTCGCTCACCGTCCCAGTCTCCCACGCGGGCCCGACCCGGACCGGCCCCCGCGAAGAAGCCGTGCCGCTGGTGCTCGGTGAGATCTGGCCGGCTCCGAATCAGTTGTGAAGCCGGGGACCGAGCCACTATACCGATGGATGACCACTCGGGTAGAGGGGCGGACCGGGACCTTCGGCGATCCCGGGCCGATTCCGCTCAGTAATCACCGGGTGTCGTCACTCACCGTACGAGACGGGACAACCTTCGGTCAGCCAGCGGCTTCCCGCCGGTCTGGCAGGTGGGGCAGTACTGCAGGCTCGAATCGGCGAACGAGACCTCGCGCACCGTGTCGCCACACACCGGACACGGAAGGCCCTTACGGGCGTGCACCTTGAGCCCGGAGCGCTTCTCGCCCTTCAGCTCCGCCGCCCGCTGCCCCATCGACCGGCGTACCGCGTCGCCGAGGACGGTCCGGGTGGCCGCGTGCAGACCGGCGAGCTGGTCGTCGGTGAGCCGGTCGGTGATCGCGAACGGCGACAGCCGCGCCGCGTGCAGGATCTCGTCGGAGTACGCGTTACCCACCCCGGCGAGCACCGACTGGTCGGTCAGCACGCCCTTGACCTGGCCCCGGCGGCTGCGCAGCCGCTCGGCGAAGGTCGGCAGGTCCGCCTCCAGCGCGTCCGGCCCCAGCTTCGCCACGCCCGGCACCAGCGCCGGGTCGGTGACCAGATAGGCGGCCAGCTTCTTCTGGGTGCCCGCCTCGGTCAGGTCGAAGCCGGACCCGTCGTCGAGGCGTACCCGCACCGCGATCGGGCCCTTGCCGGGCCGCAGCGGCGTCGCCGAGGGGAACGCCTCCCGGTAGTGCAGCCAGCCCGCCCGGGCCAGGTGGACCACCAGGTGCAGTCCCTCGTCGAACCGGACATCGAGGAACTTGCCGTACCGGCCGGCGCCGGTGACCGTGCGGCCGGCGACAGTGCTCGGCGGCGGATCGTACGTCTTCAGCGCGCTGATCGCGGCGACCTCGAACCGCTCGACGCGGCGGCCCACCGCACGCTCGCGCAGGTAACCGGCGAGCGCTTCCACCTCCGGAAGTTCGGGCACGGTACAACGGTAGCCTTCTTTCCCGTGAGCGCGAGGAATGAGCTTGCGAGTCCCATGCGCGAGCGCGAGGAGTGAGCTTGCGAGCCCCGCAGTCGCGAGCAGAGATCGGCACAGTCGCGAACGAAAGGCGAGCTCTGTGAGAATCGTGGTGGCGCACAACCGGTACCGGGAAGCCCAGCCCTCCGGCGAGAACACCATCGTCGACGCGGAGATCGCCCAGCTCACCGCCGCCGGCGTGGAGGTGCTGCCGTTCCTGCGCAGCTCGGATGAGATCCCGTCGATGTCCAAGCCGGCCAAGGCGCTGCTGCCGATCTCGCCGATCTGGGCACCGAAGGCCCAGCACGACCTGGACCGTCTGCTCACCGAGCACCGGCCGGACGTGCTGCACCTGCACAACCCGTACCCCCTGCTCTCGCCCTGGGTGGTGCGGACCGCGCACAAGCGCGGGGTGCCGGTGGTGCAGACAGTGCACAACTACCGGCAGGTCTGTTCCTCCGGTCTCTACTTCCGCGACGGCGTGATCTGCCAGGACTGCCGGGGCCGGGCGCTGGGCGTGCCGGCGATCGTGCACCGCTGCTACCGCAACTCGCGGGCGCAGAGCGCGCTGATGGCCACCACGCTCGCCGTGCACCGGCCGACCTGGAAGTCGGTGGACCGGTACATCGCGCTCACCACGGCTGTGGCTGATCACCTGCGCGACTACGGCATCCCGGACGAGCGGATCGTGGTCAAGCCGAACGCGGTGCCCGACCCGGGCTCCCCGGCGCCGGCCGGGAACGGCTTCCTCTTCATGGGGCGGCTCAGCCCCGAGAAGGGCCTGGATCTGCTGCTCGCCGCCTGGCGGCGGCATCCGGTGGGCGCGCTCGGCCCGCTGCGCATCGCCGGCGACGGCGAGCTGCGCCCGCTCGCCGAGGCGGCCGCCGCCGAGCGGCCCGCCGTGCTCTACCTGGGCCAGCTCGACCGCTCCGGGGTACGCGCGGCGCTGGCCGACAGCTCCGTGGTACTGGCCACCTCCACCTGGCACGACGTGCTGCCCACCGTGATCATCGAGGCGTTGGCGGCCGGCCGGCCGGTGCTCGGCACCGCGCTGGGTGGCATCCCGTACCTGGTGGGCGCGGACAGCCCGCGCGAGCCCGCCGGCACCGGCCCGGCCGAGGTGGCCACCGCGGCGCCGGGTGACGGGCGGGTTCCGCTGCCGGTCGGCGTGCAGCGCGGCGAGGCCGGCTGGGTGGTGGCGCCGGAGGCCGACGCGCTGGCGGCGGCGCTGCCACTGGCCGCCGCCGAGGCGACCGCGCTGGCCCCGGCGGCCCGCAGCCGCTACGAGCGGACGTTCCACCCCGACGTGATCACCAAGCGCCTGATCGACGTGTACGCCGGCCTGGTCGCCCCCGGAGGTCGGCCCGCGCGCTGAGCCCAGGTGTGTGCTGAGCCCAGGTGTTAGGAAGGGCCCCTTTTTATGCACGAGGCGTTAAGAAGGGGCCCTTCCTTACCGCAGGGAGGCGCGGGCAGAGAACGCGATGCTCGCCAGCAGGAAGCCGCCGTTGACCACCGTGAACGCGACCATCACCCAGAGCGCCAGCGCGGGCGCGAAGGCCAGCACCAGGCCGGCCACGAAGATCACCGCGCCGTAGTCGCGAACCAGCTTGACCAGGCGTACCGGCAGCGAGGTCGAGGTGACCATGCTCGCCGCGTTCGGCCCGGACTGCATCACCGAGGTCACCAGGTTGACCATCCAGGTGCCCGCGAACACCGCCACCAGCCAGACGGGCGTGGACGGGCGCTGTGCCACGGCTGTAGCGCCGATGGCCGCGACGAGCGCGATCTGGGCGGCCACGTCGCAGAGCACGTCGATCCGGGCGCCGGCCGCGCTGCCCTGACCGGTCACCCGGGCGAGCTGCCCGTCGGCGCAGTCCAGCGCGTACGCGATCTGCCACGCGACCAGCGCGAACAGCCCGACCGCCCAGGCCGGTACGGTGCCCGCGGCCACGTCGTCGGCGAGCGCCACCACGGTCATCGAGGCGGCCAGCCCCAGCACCAGGTTGGCCAGCGTCAGCGCGGTCGGGCGCAGCCCCAGGCGCTGGGCGGCAAGCGCGAACACCGCCCCGATCCACTGGCTGATGGACTCGCTGAACAGGCCGCCTCCCCGGTTGACCCGGTGGAAGTCGGCGACTGTGGGACGGGGCTCAGCCAATGTGGTCGCGGAGGGCACCGGCGTAGTCTGCCAGCCGCTCCCGCGTCTCGGTAGCGGACATCGCGAGGTGTTCGAGGATGGTGTAGCGGTCCGGCCGGGTGGCGGGCGCGAACTGCACCGCCTCCACGAACTGGTCGTCGGTCAGCTCGACCTCGGCGGGCAGCCGGGGCAGCCCGTGCCGGGCCAGGCAGGCCGCCATCTCGGCGAACCGGCGCTCGTCGCCGCGCAGGTACGTGCAGAACAGCGCGCCGAGCCCGGCCAGCTCGCCGTGCGAGGCGGTGCCGGGGAACAGCGCGTCGATCGCGTGCATGATCTCGTGGCAGCCGCCGCTGCACGGCCGGCTGGTGCCCTCGATCGCCATCGCCAGGCCACTGGAGATCAGCGCGTCGGCGAGCACCGTGACGAAGCCGTCGTCGCTCATGTCGCCCGGGTGGTTGAGCACCGCCTCGGCGCCGGCGCGCGACAGCGAGGCGGCCAGCCCGTCGACCGGCTCGCCGCGTACCCGCCGGGCCAGTTCCCAGTCGGCGAGCGCGCTGATGTTGCTGACCACGTCGCCGATGCCGGCCCGGTTGTGCCGTTCCGGCCCGGCCTCCACGAAGTCCAGATCGACGATCACCGCGATCGGGATGTGCACGCCGTAGGAGCCCTTCAGGCCCTCGGTGATGAGGCTGGCCACCGGGGAGGCGATGCCGTCGTTGGCGAGGCTCGTCGCCACCGAGACCATCGGCAGGCCACGGCGGGTCGCGGCGTACTTGGCCACGTCGATGGTCTTGCCGCCGCCGATGCCGACCACCGCGTCGTACGACCGGCTGCGCAGCTTCGCTCCCAGGTCGTCGGCGGCGTCCAGCGTGCCCCCGGCGACTGTGAACACGTCAGCCGAGCGCAGCGACGGCCGGATCAGCTCGGCGATCCGTTCGCCCTGCCCCGGCCCGACCACCACGGCGACGTCGCCACCGGCGGAGATCCGCCCGTCGGAGAGGATCGCCGCCAGGTCGGCCACCGCGCCCCGCCGCACGTCGATGTGCAGCGGGGTGAGGACGCTGCGGGCTAGTAGCGGCACGCGATCTCCCGCGCCCGGGCCAGATCGGCGTGGTTGTCGACCTCGACCCAGGAGACGTCACCGATCGGGGCCGCCCGCACCTCGCCGCCGCGCTCGGCGAACTCCTGGTAACCGTCCTCGTAGTAGAGGTTCGGATCGCGCCGCCAGGTCGCCTCCAGCGCGTCCGCGAGCGGCTCGGCCACCTGCGGCTCGATCAGCGTCGCGCCGATGTACTCGCCGTACGCCTCGCCCGGGTCCATCAGCTTGGTGATGCGGGTGAGCTGGCCGGCCGCGTCGAAGGTGGTCTTCATCTCCTCCTCGGCCAGCGGCTTGAGCGTGTCCACGGCGAGCAGGATGCCCGGACCGCGCTCGGCCAGCAGCGTCTTCTCCACGCTCACCGGGTGCACGGTGTCGCCGTTGACGAGCAGCACGCCCCGGGAGAAGTACTCGCGCGCCAGCCAGAGCGAGTACGCGTTGTTCCATTCCTCGGCCTTGTCGTTGTGCACCAGGGTGAGCGTGACGCCGTACTTCTCCTCCAGGGCGGCCTGGAGCTGCCGCACCGCGTCGGCCGCGTAGCCGACCACGATCACGACCTCGTTCAGCCCCACCTCGGCGAGGTTGCGCAGCGCGATGTCGAGGATGGTGGTCTCCCCGTCGACCGGCACCAGGGCCTTGGGCAGGGTGTCGGTGTACGGCCGCAGCCGGCGCCCCGCTCCCGCGGCGAGCACCATCCCGATCATGCCGACACGCTCCTCTTCTCGACCCGATTCCACCCGGCGAGGATATCGCCGGGCGCCGACCGGCAGTGGTTCAGCCCGTCAGCCCGATCGAGCGCAGCGCCGCGAACCCGTCCTCGGCGATCCGCCGGATGAGCCCGTCGTTGACGTCCCGGTGCTCGTCGAGCAGCGCGACGTCCGACTCCGCCAGCCAGCGGAACTCGGTGTGCTTGCCGGCTTCCAGCCGGGGCCGGCTCAGGTCGCCGTCTACCCGGACCAGGAAGTCGGTCTCCACCCGGGTCAGCCCGTCGTCGGCGGTGTAGCGGTATTCGCCGACCAGGCCGAGCACGTGCGACACGGACCAGCCGGTCTCCTCGGTGACCTCCCGGCGCAGCGCGTCGTCGATCTCCTCACCCGGTTCGAGGTGGCCGCCGACGATGTCCCAGCAGTTCGGGAAGAGGCGTCGGTCGGGGGATCGGCGTTGGATGAAGATGCGGCCGTCGTCGTCGACGATCAGCGCGCCGGCGCAGCGCAGGGGCTCTCGGGGCACCCTCCGACAGTAGCCATCCGCACCGTTTCCGGCGATGCCCGTCCTTGTCCCGGTGCGCATCGAGGGCTCACCATGTCCGTACTCAGTCGCCGTCCCACAGGAGTGATGTGTGATGCAGGTACGGGAAGCGATGTCCAGCGAGATACTCGTGGTCGGGCCGGAGCACACGCTCCGGCAGGCGGCCCGGATGATGTCGGCCCGCGGTGTCGGGTCGGCGGTCGTGATCGACCCGGACTCCGAGGGGGTCGGGATCATGACCGAACGCGACGTGCTGAAGGCGATCGGTGCCGGGCTCGACCCGGATGTCGAACGCACCGGCGCGCACCTGACCTGGGACGTCGTCTACGCCGGCCCGGACTGGACGATCGAGGAGGCCGCCGCGGCGATGGCCCGGGGCGGATTCCGGCACCTGGTCGTGCTCGACGGGCGTGAGGTGGCTGGAGTGATCTCGGTACGGGATCTGATGCGGGTCTGGGCGGGGCGGCAGGCGCCGACCCGGAGCTGAACCGGGCCGGCGCGACGGGTGCCGGAACGGGCGATGGCCCGGCCGATACCGGCCGGGCCATCGTCGTATCTGTTCTGTTTCGGTCGCGCCCGCCCGTCAGGGGCCGACGAAGACCGAGGTGCCGCGCCAGTCGACGTCGTCGACGCTCGGGCCGCTACGCACCGTGGCGGTACCGGTCGGCACGCCGTCGGACCACGCCATCGAGGCGAGGTTGCCGGTGCTCCGGGACACGACGTAGAGCGTGTCGCCGTCCAGGAACAGGCCGCCCGCGTCGGCGAAGCCGGTGGTGCCGGTGACCGTGTTGCGCTCGGCGCCGACGGTGCCGGTGTCCGGCGCGAACCCGCGCCAGAACAGCGTGCTCTGACCGGCCAGTGAGTAGTAGATCCGGCCGCTCTTGTAGAACATCGCCGTCACGTTCGGCAGTTCGGCGGAGAAGTTGCCGGTCATGCCGGCGTAGGTGGAGCCCTCCGGCGCGGAGCCGGTGACGACCAGGTCCCACTTGGCGTCGTGGTACGGGTCCAGCTTCTTCGCGGTACCGAACTCGGTGCCGTCGAACGAGCGCTTGTAGAGGTCGCCGCCGACGCCGTAGAACAGGTCGCCGCCGACCCAGAACGCGCCCTTGATGTTCGACCAGCCGGTGTTGTCGCCGTTCGGCACCGACATCGCGTTGCCGACCGAGGACGCGCCGTCGTACGTCCGCTTGGTGATGCTGTCCACGGTGGTGGACGGCGGCACCGGCGGCAGCTTGACGATCTCGATGGCCTGCACCAGCGGGTTCTCCAGGACGCGACCGAAGTCGATGTCGATGTTGCCGTCACTGGTGACCGGGAACGCCCGCATGGTGCCCCGGTTGGTGGCGCCGATCGCCGTGATCGGGTCGAAGTTGCTCAGCTTGACCACGCCGTCGATGCTGACGTTGAACTTGCGCTTGCCGGCGGTGGCGGTGCCGGCGTAGCGGTTGGCCAGGTAGAGCCGCACCTGCACCGGCGTGCCGGCCGGAACCGGGAAGTCCCACTGCATGTCCGGCGCGGTCGACTCGTCCCACCGCTCCGAGTTGAACAGCTCGACCGGCGTGCCGGACGGCACGGTGGCGTCGAGCGCGGCGTTGGTGGTGTAGCTGGTCACCTGGCTGCCGGTGTTGTGGTAGGTGCTCGGCGCGGCGGCGGTGTCCGCCGCCCAGGCCGGGCCACTGGGCGCGGCCATCTGGTCGCCGCCGGCGTTGACCCGGTAGAGCACGTCCGAGGCGTCCGGCGTGGGCGCGGTCTTGACGATCTCGATGCCGTGGACCAGCGGGTTCTGGACCACCCGGGCGAAGTCGATGTCGACCACGCCGTCGCTGACCAGGGAGATCGACTGCATGGTGCCGCGGTCGGTGCCACCGGCGGCGACGACCGGGTCGAAGTCGTTCAGCTTGAGCACGCCGTCGACGCTGACGTCGAACTTGCGGTTGCCCGGCTTGCTCGTGCCGGACCAGCGGTTGGCCATGTAGATCCGGACGTCGATCCGGGTGCCGGCCGCGACCGGGATGTCCCACTGCATGTCCGGCGCGGTCGCCTCGTCCCACCGCTCCGAGTTGAACAGCGTGGCCGGCGTGCTCGCCGGCACTGTGGCGTCGAAGGCCGCGTTCGTCGTGTACGTCGTCACGCTGTTGCCGGTGTTGTGGTACGGGCTCGGCGACGCCTCGCTGTCGGCGGCCCAGTCCGGCCCGCCGTCGGTGGCCGGGATGGCCGGACCGCCGGCGTTGACCCGGTAGAGCACCTCGGTCTGCGCCGCGCGACCGGCCTGGTAGACGTTGCCCGGCAGGCCCTTGGTGCTGGTCGAGTGCGGGGCGTTGCCGCCGGCCAGCGGGAAGAAGGCGAGCCGCTTGCGCTGGTAGTCGAAGTCGCCGATGTACTCCTGGTCGCTGCCCAGCCAGAGCCCTTCCGGGGTCACCAGCATCTCGGTGACGCCGTAGCCCCGCGGGTGGCGGCCCGGGTTCCAGGACAGCGGCAGGCCGCTGACCGGGTCGAGGGCGGCGATGCTGGCACGCGGCACCGCGCCCGGTCCGGCCTTGTCCCGGGCGAGCGGGTTGTTCGACCAGCGGAAGTGGCCGCCGACGTAGATGGCCTTCTCGCTGATGCCGACGGAGAGGAAGGTGTCGCCGCCGCTGAAGTTCGTCCAGGTCGGCTTCTGGCCGGCGCCGGTGGCGTCGGTCTCCCAGCGGGCCGCGGAGTCACAGAGCGTGCCGGGGTAGGACGCGCCGGTGGTGACCACGACGAAGTACTTGCTGTCCGGGGAGAACTGGACGTCGCGCACCCACGAGTCGAACGCGGTGTACTTGCAGGCCGCGGCGTAGCTGTCGGTGTTCCAGTCGGCGACGGTGGCCGAGTTGGCGCCCAGGTTCATCCGCACGATCTGGTCGTGCACGACGCCGTCGGCCTTCTTGAAGTTGCCGATGACCACGAGGTGCTTGCCGTCCGGCGAGACGGTGAACTTCTCCACGCCGACACCGGCCGAGGCCCCGTTGTTGGTCGGGGTCCAGTTGTGGTTCTCGGTCAGCGCCACGGTCAGGTAGTCGTCGACCGCGCCGGTGGTCGGGTTCAGCGAGGCCAGCCCGTTGCGGTTGGTCGTCGCGGTGACGGTGGTGAAGATGCCGCCGACGAGCAGGTGGCCGTCGACGAGCGCGATGTCGTTGACGGTGCCGTTGAACGCCGGGCCCTTGAAGCCTTCGACGGGGGTGCCGTCGGCGACGTTCAGCAGCGCCAGCTTGCGGAAGTTCTTGTCGCCGACCTTGTTGAACTTGCCGGCGACGTAGACCGTCCCGGGGGTCGGGCCGGCGATGATGGCGGTGACGTCGTTGTCCAGCACCGGCGCGAACGCGTTGTCGATCTTGCCGGTGGCCTTGTCGAAGGCGAGCAGCCCGCGGCGGTCGACCGGGGTAGGTGAGGAACCCCGGTTCTGCGCGTTGGTGAACGAGCCGCCGACGATCACCTTGCTGCCGGCGTCGTGGATGGCCACCACGTTGCCGTCGTTGATGTTCGGCGTCTTGTCCGACGGCACCTCGCCGACCATCGTGCTGTGGTCGGGCGCGGGCGCGGTGGCCGGCGCGGCGAGCGCCGGCACCGGTGTGAACAGGGTGGCGATGCCGAGTACGGCAGCGCCGAAGGCGGACACCGAGCGGTGTCTCAGGATCGAGGAAGCCACAGGCTACTCCGGGGGGAATACGTCGGAGGCGCTGCGATCGTGGCCGGTGCCGACTTGAGGCGGGGCGTCACTCGACCGACCGCAGACGTGAGAGCAATACCTTCTCGCATTCGCCGGTCGCGCGTCCACCCGGGATCGGCCTTTTTGGCCGAGGAAACGGCCCGGGTCACACGAAAAGACGAGCGACGATCACTCGCCGGACACGGAGGGTTGCCCTGAGGAGACACTCAGGTCGGGCATCGGTGGCTGGAAGTACGGATCCGTCGCCATCTCCCGGAAGACCTTCTCGCTCTCCGGGTCGTCGCCGAACGTGCTGTCGTAAATCGGCTTCTGCGTCTGCCGCGCCGCGAAGTAGACCGCCGCCTTGATCTGCGGGTGCTTCTTCAGGTACGGCCCGACCTCGCGCATCCAGTCGGCCCGCTGGCCCGGACGCCCGTCCTGGGTCAGGCCGTACTCGCCGATGATGACCGGCCGCGGGTGCTTCTTGGCGAACGCCATGAAGTGGTCCATGCGGTTGGAAAAGCTGTTCCACTCCGGGCTGGGATAGACGTCGGCGCAGAGCCAGTCGACCTGGTCGTCACCGGGGTAGTAGGCGGCGGCCCGTCGCTGCGGCTCGGCGAAGCCGTCCGCGTGCGGGCACCACACCCAGGCCGCGTTGGTGACGCCCATCTCCGTGAAGATGCCGCGGACGTGCTTCCAGGCGGCGACGTAGTCCTCCGGTGAGTGCATGCTCGCGGCCAGGTTGGGCCGGTCCATCTCCCACCGGTAGCGCAGCAGCACCGGAACGCCGAACTCCTTGACGTCCCGCGCGCGTTCCCGGATCAGCGTGTCGTAGGTGCCGCTGACCGTCGAGCGGGTGTCGGTGCCCTGCCAGGAGATCATCTGGAGCTTGCCCCGGGCCTGGAACGCCCGCTCGCTGGCGCCCGGGAACGGCTCGTTCCACTCGTGGAACATGTGCGCGATGGCGAGCGTGCCGCCGGCGGCCCGGTTGAACTCGTCGAACGCGGCGGCCCGCCCGGTGGCGGTGTGGTACTGCGGCTTGACCCAGGTGCCGAGCCAGGCCCCCTGCTCCGGCGGCTCCGGCCCCCGTCCGGTGGTGCGGACCGGCGCGGTCCGCGGCGTCACAGTCGGTGGGGGCGGCGCCGCGGTGGTCCCCTCGTCGGACCGATCGGAGCCGATCTCGCAGGCCGTCACCGCCGGCGCCAGCAAGGCCAGGCCCAGCACGGCAGCCATCGTCAGTCGTAACCGTCGTACCACCGCAACCTCTCCCCAGGACGGTCGCCGGCACGGTGTGGGCCCTGACGGATCCGCGTCAGCGGAGAGGCACGCCGGGCCGGGCGGGCGACCCCTGGCACTCTACCCGGGGAGGCGCGTTCAGGCGGGGTAACCGAGCTCGGTCAGCAGCGGGCCGGCCTGGTCCAGCACGTCGGCCAGATCCTTTTCGGTCAGTCGCTGCCGCCAGCGTCCCACCGAGCCCGGCCGGGCCTTGGCGAAGCGGGCGTGCAACGCCGCCCGGCCGGCCGGGTCGCGTACCTCAAGGAAGTCGGCTACCACCTCGGCGGCCTCCGCCGGCCGGGTGACGACGTCCTCGTAGCGCAGGTGCCGGACCCGGTCCGCGGGCAGTTCGGCGAGCTGGGACAGCGCGCTGCCGGTGAAGCGCCGCCACATCCAGGCCGACCGGCCCAGGTCGGAGACCCGGGTGAACTCCTCGCGCCGCTCCGGCTCCACCCAGAACCTCGGCGCGGCGCCCCACGGCGTACCGCCCCGGCCGCTGCGGCCGGTGCCCGTGGACGCGGCGTTCAGCCAGGGCTGCTCGGCGTGCGACACCGCCACGTCCCGGCCGTCGCGGTAGACGTGCAGGAAAACCGCGTCCGGGAAGACCTCGGTCAGGAACGGCACGATGAAGCAGTTCTCCGGGTCCTTTTCGGCGAAGCGCAACCCGCCGTGCCCGGACGCGGCGAGCAGCGCGCCGTAGTAGCCGCGGAAGTAGCGGGCGGCCCGCTGCGGCGTCCAGCTTCCCTCGTAGACACAGCGGGCGACCGCCTTGGTCAGGCGCGGCTCGAAGTGGTACGACACGTCCGGCAGCGCGCCGACGCAACTGCCCAGGAACGTGGTGCCGGAACGCGGGGCGCCCAGGATGAAGATCGGGCGCTCCACCTTCAGCGTGAGGCGGCGGTTGCCCGCCTCCACCGGCCGTTCCAGCTCACGGCGTTCCTTGCGGTCCGCCAGCAGGCCGACCGCGGCGAGCTTCGCGGCCTTCACCGTGGACAGGCCGGCGTGCGGGGCGAGGGGGGAGTCGCTGGTCATCGAAGGTCCCATCGGTGCGCAGGATCGGTCAGGACTGGGCGGCCGGGTCCGACCCGGCGCGGTTGCGGCCGCGGCGCAGGGCCCGCAGCGCGTCGAGGGTCAGGGTGCGCCGCCAGCGCCAGACACCCGCCACGTACGCGGCCAGGCCGACGGCGGTCACCAGCGCGAGCACCGGCGTCGTGGCGTCGAGCAGGGTCGCCGCGCCGAGCGGCAGGCCCAGCGCGACGACGGCGAGCGCCATCGCGGTACGGGTGCCGGCGCCGAACGGGTGCAGCCGCATCGACCACCAGAGCTGGGTCAGCGGCACCAGGTTGGTGACCAGGATCGAGACGGTCCAGGCCAGGGCCGCGCCGAGGATGCCGAACCGCGGGATGAGCAGCAGGTTGCCGACCACGTTGAGCACGGTGCCGGTCATCGCGTTGTAGAACGTCCACGCGGTGCGCCCGGCCATGTTGAGCACCATGTCGACCATGCCGCAGCCGGTGGCCAGCAGCATGGTCAGCGCCAGCAGCACCACGACCCGGCGGCCGTCGGCGTAGTCGCCTCCGAACAGCGCCAGCATCGGCGTGGCGAAGGCCGCGAAGATCAGGTACGCGGGCCAGGAGAGGATCACGAGCCAGCCGGTGGCGACCTGGTAGAGCTGGCCCGCCTCGGCCCGGTCGTTGCGGGCGAAGGCGGCGGCCAGCCGGTGCTGCACCGAGCTGGACAGCGCGACGCTGGAGAGCTGGCCCAGCGCCAGGAACCGGGTCGCCGCCGTGTAGATGGCCGCCTCGGCCGGCCCACGCAACGCGCTGAGCAGCACGATGTCCAGCCGCTGCACCACGATCGCGGCCAGGCTGCTGACCGCGCGGGGTCCGGTGAAACGCCAGAACGGTCCGGCCAGCTCACGCGCCGGCACCGGCCGGGTCACCTGACGACCGGCCCGGCCGACCAGCCGGCTCAGCCAGAACAGCGCGACCACGGCGGCGAGCAGGTACGGCACCACCCAGGCCAGCGGCAGCGCGACCGTGGCGGACAGGCCGAGCCAGGCGGCCGCCGCCACGGCCAGGAACTGCACCAGCGTGCGGCCGAGCCGCTCCACTGTGAGCAGCGGGCGCATCTGGCCGAAGCCGCGGCAGGCGGCGAGCGCGTAGTCGTTGAGCGCGGCCAGCGGCACGAACGCCAGCAGGATGCGCAGCGCGGTCACCGCCTCCGGGCCGGCCTCCGGCATGGTGGCCCGGGCCAGCGCCGGCGCGGCCAGCCAGCCGGCCAGCCCGAGCAGCGTGCCGACCGCGAGCACCGGCAGCAACCCGACCAGGATCGTGCCGCGGATCTGGTCGCGGCGGTCGAGCGTGCGCTGGCGGCTGACGAAGTAGACGGTGCCGACGTCGGTGCCGAGCCGGGCCGCCGACGCGGCGATCATGAACGCGCTGGTGGCCGCGAAGAACATGCCGGCCTCGCGGACCGACCAGCCCCGGGCGATGACGATGTTCAGGCCGAAGCCGGCCACCGCGGCCAGTCCGACCCCGACCAGGTTGGCGAAGCCCTGCCGGGCCGCGCCGCCGAGCCCCGCGCCCGGACCGGGCGGCGGAGCGGTGAGCGTCGGGGTGCCGCCGGCGTCCGGCCGGGTCACCGCCGCCACGACGGCACGCGTCCCCACCACGCCGCCAGCCGCTCGTAGTACGGGGCGAAGTGGTCCTCCAGCCGGGCCCGCAGCTCCGTCGACATGGGCGAACGGGACCGCGAGTTGTGCTTGCCGAACGCGATGTCCGCCCAGCGGGGCAGCCCGAGGAAGTCGCAGACCGCGTCGAAGGACGGGCGCGGGTCGGCGAAGAAGTCGTCGCTGTCGATGACGTGCATCCGCTCCCGGCCGACGAGCGCCTCCAGCCGCTCCAGCTGCTCGATGTAGCGGCCCCGGGCCAGGTACGCGTTGTGCTGCAGGTGCTCGCTCGCGTACGCGGCCGAGCGGATCATCCGCTCCCGCTCGCCCGCGGTCCGCTGCTCCTCCAGGGCCAGCGCCCGCTCGAAGTCCGACTCGGTCTCGTAGCCGCGGGCCAGCTCGTGCGAGTGCGCCGAGTAGGCGCGCTCCACCGGGTCACGCAGCAGCACCAGCAGCTTCGCCGAGGGCAGGTCCTTGGCGATCCGCTGCCCGGCCAGCGGGTGGAACATGTAGTACGGGCTGGACTCGCCGGTGATCCCGCGTACCCCGATCTGGGCCTTCACCGCGTCGGCCTTGGCCGTGGTGGGGAAGTGCCCGAGGTACCAGTTCATCCCCCGGTGGTAGTCCATGTCGAAGTAGTGCACGCCCTTGTGGTACGCGGGCGGCAGCACGCCGGGGTGCTGCGAGAGCGTCTTGAACAGCGAGGTGGTGCCGCAGCGCTGCGCCCCCACGATCAGGAATCCCGGCACCATCCGCGAGCCTGCGGTCAAGCGACCGACCGTCCGGCTCACCGACTTCACCGCGCGGAGCGCCTGCTCCCTGGCCACCGTCACGTCCCCACTCCTCACTCTCACCGGGCCCGGCGGGCCAGGTGTTCCTCCACGGCGGGCAGCAGCCAGGTGTCGACGTGCCCCAGTCGCGCACCTGCCTCCGCCTGCCGGTCGCGCAGGTAGCGCGCAGCCAGCTCCACCAGGTAGAGCACGGCGACCAGGTCGGCGTCCCCGGCCGCCTGGTCGAACGGCGCCAGCGTGTCCGCCGCGCCGGCGACGAGCGTACGTGCGGCCTCGACCGGTTCCACCCCGTCGTGGCTCATCGCGCCCTGCACCGCTAGGTGCAGCGCGTCGTACCCGGCCGGCACGTCCGCCTCGAACCGTTCCCAGTCCCAGACCAACACCCGCCCGTCGGCGAGCACCGCGCTGTTGCCGCCGTTCCAGTCCCCGTGCCACGCGCCGAAGGCGACCACCGGGTCGGCGTCCGCGACGGACTTCAGCACCGCGCGCAGCCGCCCGGCCTCCGGCCGGGGCCCGAGCGCGTCCACCGCGGCGGTGAGTCGGGTCGCGTGCGAGCTGGCCGCCCACGGCTGCCGGCGTACGCCGAGGCAGCCGGCGACCGCCACCATGGCCGCGCGCTCGCCCGCCTGCGCGGCGGCCGGGGCGGCCCGGGGCAGCCGCACCGGCAGCGCCTCCTGCACGAGCAGCGCGTGCCCGTGCCAGTCGCCGTGGTGGCGTACCCCGGCCAGGACCACCGGGCCGAGCGGCACCTCGGCGAGTCGGCGCAGCGCGTCGGCCTCCGCGTGGACGAGCGCGCGGGTCAGCGGGTCGACGCCGAGTTTCGCGTACCCGAGGGCCCGGCCGTCCGGGGCGAGCAGTTGCAGCACCGGCTTGCGGTTCGCGCGGGCCGGCCCGATGTGCAGGCTCACCAGCGCCGGCTCGCCCAGCACCTCGGCCAGGTGCGCGTCCAGCCCGCCGCCGTCGACTACCAGCCGGTCGCGGAAGACCAGCGGCCCCAGACCGAGCCGGAACGCGGTGGCCAGGCCCTGCCGGACCAGCTTGGCCTTGCGACCGACGGCCTCGGTGGAGTGCCGGACCGCGCTCGCCGCCGCCCGGCCGGAGCCGGTGGGCACGAGCAGCCGGGGGCGGGCCGCCGAGGGCACCACCACCCAGCCGGCGCCGCCGCGGCGCAGGCTGGGCTCGGCCGGCGCGGGCCAGATCAGCCCGGCCAGTTCACCGAGGTACGCGGCACGGCCGTCGCCGTCCGGGGGTACGCGGAACACCATCAGCGGTCACCGGTCGTTTCCAGTCGGGCCCGGAGCCCGGCGATCGTGCCCTGCGGTGGCGCGGGCGCGAGCGACCGGCGGATCCGGTCGTTGCGGGCCAGCAGGGCGACAGTGATCAGGGCGTAGGCGAGTGTTGCTTCCATCGCACCGTAGGTGAACTGGAAGAAGAGCATGAGGATGAGTACGAGCGTGCCGGCGATCCCGATGGCGCTGTGGTCGCGCCGGTAGCGCCAGATGCAGTAGAGGAAGAAGGCGTTGTAGCAGATCGCGCCGATCCAGCCCTGCCCGACGAGCAGCGCCCAGACCTGGCCGTTGCTGCCCAGCTCCCGGTTGCCGCACTGCTTGCAGTCCTCGGACTTGCCGATGGCGATCGACCGGTTGCTGCCGATCAGCGCCCGGTTGCCGCCGTAGCCGAGGATCGGCGACTGGTTGGCCGCCCGGACCGCGCCCTGCGACAGGGTGGTGCGGATGTCGTCACTGTGCCCGTTCTGCAGGCGTTCGTCGAAGGTGCGGCCGAGCGGGGTCGCGACGATCAGCACGCCGATCAGTCCGACCGCCAGGGCGAGCCCGCCGAGCACCACCATCCGGCCGCGCAGCGCGAGCCGCAGCGCCACGTACGCGGCGGCGATGCCGAGGCCGATCCAGAGGCCACGGTTGAGGGAGTAGACGATCGGGAAGATCGCCGCCAGCGCGATGGCCACGCCGGCGGTACGGCGCAGCGGCCTGCCCAGCACCACCCAGCCGACGATCAGCCAGACCAGCAGGATCGCGGTGTTCTGGCCCCACGAGTTCGTGTAGGTGAACGGCGCGGACGGGCGGGGCGAGCTGGCCTCCCCCTCGATCACCTGCTGCACCTGGGCGAACTTGATCTCCATGAGCGAGGTGACGTACGGGTGGCCGGCGATCGACTGCGGCAGGACGAACCGCAGCGGCGCGACGAACTTGAGGTTCGGGAAGAGCGAGCCGATCCAGCCGCCGAGCACCACGACCACGCCCATGAACCCGAACAGCCGCACCATCCGGCGCTGGGACAGCTCCCGGTCGCGCAGGTTGTAGACGTAGAGCATGGTCACGGTCATCGCGACGTAGTTGGCGAGCCGGATGCCCCAGCCGATGTACTTGCCGCTGCCGCCGGGCGGCAGCGTGTTCGGCGCGGTGAGGTCGAGGGTGAGCACGGACAGGAACACCCAGAGCAGCAGGACCATCCAGATCCCGAAGCCCGGCGGCACCCGGACCGGGCCGCGCTTGCGCATCTGCGCGACCATCGGCACCGCGAAGATGACGAACACGAAGCTCGACACCCCGAGCACCCACCACAGCGGGTACAGCAGGAAGACCGCGATCAGCGGCCATGCCGTCGGCAGCCGCCACGACCAGCCCTCCGGCCGTACCCGCACCGGGCGGAGGCGGTTCCCACCGGGCGGCGACACCGCGGCGAGCGGAACCGACCCGCGCGCGGTACGGGGCGGGGTGGCGGTGCTCATTTCACGGAGACCTTGGCGGTGGTCGGCGCGTAGATCACCCAGGCGTTGCCGGGCTGCGGGTGCAGGAGGTCGCCGCCGGTGTCGGCGAGCGTGCAGACCAGGGGCAGGCCGGGCTTGCGCCACCGGCCCTTGGCGCTGTTCGGCCCGGACACGGCGACCACCGCGCCCTCACCGAAGACGTTCGCCGAGGGCAGCGAGCGCGGGGACGGGTTGCGTACGTCGAGCGTGCGGTACTCCATCGTCAGCACGATGACGGAGGCGGCGGTCACGGTGACCTTGCCGATCTTGCCGGCCCAGACGGACTTCGCCTGGTCGTACCGCCAGACCATCGGCGGACCGCCGGAGACGGTGACGGTGAGTTCGGTGGCGGGTGCGAGGTCGCGGGTGGCGAGCGCCTCGCCGTCGGTGGCGTGGTCGAGCGGCGGGGTGGGCGGCTGGCCCCCCTTCGGGGCGGCCTTGAGCAGCGCTGCGGTCGACGTGTAGCCGCCGGAGAACACCTTGCTGTCGTCGTCGGGAGTGACGCCGTCGAGGTCGGAGTTCTCGAACTGGGTGAGGAAGCCGGTGGGGCCGCCGTTGTAGCCGACGAACGGGCGCAGCACCGTGAGCGACCGGATGTCGACCGGCCGGATCTCGGTGACCGGGCCGATCTTCGTGGCGTCCTTGGAGTGGAACACCGCGGTCAGGTGCAGCGTGTCCGCCTCGGCGAACTCGGCGTAGACCAGGTCGGCGGCGTCCAGGCCGGCCGGTGTGGTCGCGGGGCTCACCCGCAGCGGCACCGCGACCGCCTGGCGGGTCGCCGCGGCCGGGGTGCTCACCGGAGCGCCGGTCAGCGGGCCCTTGGGCAGGGTCGGCGAGGCGCTGGCCGCGGACGGCGAGGCGGTGACGTCGCCCGGGTCCACCACCTGGACCTTGCCCGGCTTGGGCTCGGGCTCGCTGCACCCGGTCCCGACGCCGAGGACGACGGCGGGGGCGATGGCGGCGCGGAGCATCTGCCGACGGTTCACCCCAGGTCCTCGCCGGAGTCGAGGGCGTAGCTGCGGCCGTCGCCGTCACCCCGGGAGCGGTAGGTGCCGCCCGTGCCGTTGAGCGGCACCGGCTTGCCCGGGACGCCGGGCGGGGTGGCCTTGCCGGGCATCTGCGGCGCCGGAGCGGCCGGCTTCGCCGGGGCGGGGCGGGACGACTGCATGCGCGGCAGCACCATGGTCGACTCGGCGGACGGGCCCGGGCTGGGCCGGGGCTTGGGCCGGTTGGCCGGGGCAGCCGGCGCGCTCGACGCGTTCGACCCGCCGGACGTCGCCGGGCGGGTGGCGCCGGCGGGCGGGTCCGGCAGGCGCGGAGCCAGCACGGCGCCGATCACCGGCGCGTTCACCTGCTCGAACTGCTGGAGGGCGGCGGTGATCTCACCGCTGCGGGTCTTGCCCGCCTCGGCCACCATGATCACCGCGTCGACGTACCGGCCCAGGGCCTGGGCCTCCACGGCGAACGTGGGCTGCGCGGTCTCGATCAGCACGTGGTCGAAGCGCGCGGACAGCTCGTGCAGGATCTCCAGCAGCCCGGCGACCGGCAGTTCGACCTCGGCGTCCAGGTCGCCCGGCACCAGCACCCGGAGCTGGCCCAGCCCTGGCACCGGCGCGAGCGCCTTGAGCGGGGGCACGTCGCGGCGCAGCACCGAGGCGAGGCTGTGCCGCCCCTCGGCGACGCCGGTGATGGCGCCCACCGCCGAGTCGGGCTTCGTGGTGATCAGCGCGACCTGCTGGCCGGTACGGGCGTACGAGGCGGCGAGGTTGGCGGCGATGAACCCGGCGGCGGTGCCGGCCGAGGCGTCACAGAGCAGCAGTTGACGCCCGCGCCCGCCCTGCGCCGCTTCGGGCACGGCGGAGAGCAGCACGTTGCGCAGCCGGCCCAGCTCGCGGGAGGCCCGGTGGGTGGCCGGCAGGACTGCGAGCGACGGCGCGCGCGACGGCAGTTCCACGAGCAGCGGCAGGCCGACCCGGTCGGAGATGTCGCGTCCGCGCCGGATCCGGGTGTCGAGCCGGTCCAGCACCAGCGCCAGCACGATGCCGAGCAGCAGGCCCGCGCCCATGCCGCTGGCCAGGTTGAGCGTGCGGTTCGGCGAGCTGGGCCGCTCCGGCAGCCGGGCGTCGGAGATGATCTCGCCGGGGTCGGAGCCGGCCGAGGCCAGCGGGTTGAGCCGGTTGTACAGGCCGGTGATCTGGTTGGTGATGACGTTGCGCTCGGCCTCGGCCCGCTCCCGCTCGGGCGAGTTGGACGGCGCGGCCGAGATCCGCCCGGCGACCGCGCTCAACTGCTTCTGCAGGTCGGCGATCTGCTGCTTGAGCGCGTTGGTCTCGTTTTCCAGCGTCTTCTGCGCGGTGGCCTTGCGCAGGTCCAGGTATGCCTGGGCGAACGCGTGCGAGCCCGACTGGGCGCCCTCGGGGCTGTTCGCCTCGTACGCCACCTGGAGGATCTGGCTGTTCGGCGGGACCTTGACGGTCACCGACTTGACGAGCTGGTCGGCCCCGGTGTCGACCTTCATCAGCGCCTTGGCCCGCTCGGCCACGACGAGCGAGCGGACCACCTGCGCCTCGGTGTCGAGGTTGACCTTGGCGTTGGGGTTGTTCTCCGCGCCCGAGCCGAGCGGGCGCACCAGCAGCGAGGTGGTCGAGGTGTAGCGCGCCTCCTGGATCTGGCTCAGCGCCAGCCCTCCGCCCAGGCCGAGGACCGCGGCGAGCAGCAGGATCCACCAACGGCGGCGCAGCCAGCCCAGGTAGGCCATCAGGGCAAGACCGTCGGCGTCGCTCTCGGCCAAATGGGGTGAGGGCATCAGAGTCTGTCGCTCCCTTTCGACCGAGCCGGGCAGTCCACGGCACAGCTGGACCTGACCGTGGCCTTGAGTGTCCCCGATCCGAACGACGAGGGAAAGTCTGCTCACGTTCCGGTAAGCCTGCCCGGGTGTGGGCAGCCCGCGTAGAAATGGCCGATCGGCGCTGACCATTCGGCGGGTTTCCCGGTGCCGGGCCCGACTTGCCCCAGGTAAGCCGACGTCGTCGCCGGCTCTCGTGCGGAGCGGTGACGGAATCCTGACACATCTCACTTCGTCCGGGTGTCCCGGCCCGTCGTCCGGGTGCGGCCGGGCTGACCTGCCCGATGGCCGGTCGACGCGCATCCCGTTGACGGGAATCGCGAGGTGAGCCGACCGGCGAGCCAGGATCCGTCCAATGGCCCCTTCAGTTGCCCACGGGCGCGCCAGTAGGTTGTCAGGACGCGTCCGAGGAGCATTCACAAAATCCGGACGCGTCATCCGCGTACGGGAGGACGTTTGTGGTGAGCGGGTCAACCGAGGACTCGGGGCAGGTACTGCTGGTGGGGTCCAGTGGCGGGCACCTGGCCCAGCTCCTGGCCCTGGAACCGTGGTACCGGGATCGGCGCCGCGCATGGGTAACCTTCGACACCCCGGACGCGCGCTCGCTGCTCGCCGGCGAGGACGTGGTGTGGGCGCACCACCCCACCACACGCAACGTCAAGAACCTGGTACGCAACGCGTTCCTCGCGCTGAAGGTCATCCGCCGGCGCCAGGTCGACGCGGTCGTCACCACCGGCGCCGGGGTCGCCCTGCCGTTCGTGGTGGCGGCCCGCATGCGCAAGATCCCGACGGTCTACATCGAGGTGTACGACCGGATCGACAGCGCGACGCTCACCGCCCGGCTCTGCCGGCCCTTCCTCTCCGCGATGCTCGTGCAGTGGGAGGAGCAGCGCCGGATGTACCCGGAGGCGACTGTCGTGGGGAACCTCCTCTGATGGCGCACATTCCCCAGCAGCGGGACCGGCGGTCGAGGCCGTTCGTGCTGGTCGTGGTCGGCACCGACGTGCACCGCTTCGACCGGCTGGTCGGCTGGCTGGAACGCTGGCACGCCGCCCGGCCCGAGGTCCGGCTGGTCCTCCAGTACGGCCACAGCCGCACCCCGGCCCTGCCCGAGGCCACCCCGTTCCTCGGCCACGAGGAACTCCAGCGGGCGATGGCGGAGTCCACGCTCGTGGTCAGCCACGGCGGCCCGGCCACCATCACCGAGGCCCGGCGCACCGGCCACCTGCCGATCGTGGTGCCCCGCGACCCGGCGCACGACGAGCACGTCGACAACCACCAGCAGTTGTTCTCCCGCCGCCTGGGCGCGGCCGGCATGGTGCGGCTGTGCGAGTCCGAGGCCGAGTTGGTCGCCGCGCTGGACGAGGGCCTGGCCGACCCGAGCCGGTTCGTCCTGGCCGCCGACCCGGGCCGCCCCGACCCGCGCGCCGAGGCGGTCGCCCGGGTCGGCGCGGTGATCGACGGCCTGGTGGCCAGCCGGGTACGGCAGCGGGCCGTCGGGCGGCGCGGATGAGCGGCCCGGACCAGGCGCCGCCGCGGGTCCTCTTCGTCGGCGGCCTCGGCCGCAGCGGCTCCACGCTGCTGGAGCTGCTTCTTGCGCAGAGTGCCGACGTGTGCGCCGTCGGTGAGGTCGTGCACCTGTGGGAGCGGGCGCTCGGGGCCGACGAGCGGTGCGGCTGCGGTGAGCGGTTCACCGCCTGCCCGTTCTGGCGGCAGGTCGGCGACCTGGCGTTCGGCGGCTGGTCCGCGGTCGACCGGGACGACGTGCTGGCGCTCAAGGACCGGGTCGACCGGACCCGGCACATCCCCCGGCTCGCCAAGGAGGCGCTCCCGCCGGAGCAGCTCGCCGACGTGCGCCGCTACGCGGACCTGTACACCCGGATCTACCGTGCCGCGCTCGCGGTGACCGGCGCCCGGGTGGTGGTCGACTCCAGCAAGCACGCCTCGCTCGCGTTCGCGCTGCGCTGGGCCGAAGGGCTCGACCTGCGGGTGCTGCACCTTGTCCGGGACAGCCGGGCGGTGGCGTACTCGTGGGGCAAGCAGGTGCGCCGTCCCGAGGTGGTCGACGGCGAGGACTTCATGCCGACCTTCTCGCCGTTCGAGGTGAGCAAGCTGTGGACCGCGCAGAACGCGGCGTTCCACCTGCTCGCCTCCCGGGCGAAGGTGCTGCGGCTGCGGTACGAGGACTTCACCGCCGACCCGGCCGGCACCGTACGCCGGGTGCGGGACTTCGCCGGCCTGCCGGACGACCCGGCCGCGCTGCGGATCCTCTCGGCGGACGCGCCCGACGTGGCGAGCGAGCCGGCCGCGCCGTTCCGCGCGCACAGCGTCGCCGGCAACCCGTTGCGGTTCAGCGGCGGGCCGTTGACAGTGCGCCGCGACGAGGCATGGCGCGACCGCCTGCCGCGACGCAGTCGTGCCGTGGTCAGCCTGGCCACGCTTCCCCTGCGGGTCCGTTACGGCTATCTGGGCCAGCGGGGATCCGACGAGTCCGTGGAGAGAGCATGAGTGGGCCGAGCATCTCGGTCGTCGTACCGACGCGAGACCGTCCGGAGCTGCTGCGTGCGGCGCTCGACGCGATCCTCAGCCAGGCGCACCCGGGCCTGATCGAGGCGATTGTGGTGTACGACCAGTCCGAGCCGGACCGGTCGCTGGAGACCGACCGGGGTGACCGCCGGATCCGGGTGATCACCAATACCCGTACCGCCGGGCTGGCCGGCGCGCGCAACACCGGCATCGAGGCGGCCACCGGCGACTGGGTGGCGTTCTGCGACGACGACGACGAGTGGCTGCCCGGCAAGCTCGCCGCCCAGTTCGGGGCGCTCGACGCGCACCCGGACGGCGCGCTGGTGAGCTGCGGCATCCGGGTCAGCTACGACGACCGTACGGTGGACCGCTCGCTGGACCGGGCCCGGATCTCGCTGGAGGCGCTGCTGCGCGACCGGCTCACCGAGCTGCACCCGTCCACGTTCCTGATCCGCCGGGCCGCGCTGCTCGACGCGATCGGCCTGGTCGACGAGCAGATCCCGGGCAGCTACGCGGAGGACTACGAGTTCCTGCTCCGCGCCGCCCGGTACGCCCCGCTGGTGAACGTGGAGAGCCCGTACGTGCTGGTCCGCTGGCACAAGCGGTCCTACTTCGCGCAGCGCTGGGAGACCATCTCGACCGCGTTGCAGTGGCTGCTGCGCCGCTACCCGGAGTTCGCCACCGTGCCGCACGGCGAGGCGCGGGTGGCCGGTCAGATCGCGTTCGCGCAGGCCGCCATGGGCAACCGGCGGGACGCGGTCCGCTGGGCGCGGCGCACGCTGGCCCGCAACCCGAAGGAGCCGCGCGCCTACCTGGCGCTGGCGGTGGCGAGCCGGGCGGTGCAGGCCGACCGGGTGCTGCGCACGCTGCACAAGCGCGGCCGGGGCATCTGACGCGTACGCGAAACGGGCGGGCGACCGAGGTCGCCCGCCCGTCGTCGTTCCGCTGCGATCAGGCCGTGCAGAAGGACTTCCACGCCTGGATGCTCGGCTGGTCGAGCAGCCGGAAGTCGCCCTGGCTGACGGTCTGGTTGTAGTACGCCACGAACTCCGGCCGCTGGCCGTTGAGGAAGCTCGTCATCGACCGGATCCAGGCCGCCCGGCCGGCGCCCGGGTCACCGGGAACCAGGTCACTGCCGGTCTCCGCGACGCCCCACGGCTTGCCCAGCGCCTTCGACTTGCTGATCATCGGGCCGTAGATCTCCTGCGGTGGGGCGTACCGCTTCCACTTCTTGCCCCAGTTGTAGCAGTCCCAGCCGAGCGTCTCGATCACGTCGCCGCCCGGGTAGAACGCGTCGAAGCTGCGCCCGGACTTCGGGTCGAGCGTCCAGCACATCAGGATCAGCGTGTTGATCAGCTTGGGGTTGTTCGCCCGGGCGGCCAGGCCGGCCACCCGCTTCCACGCGGTCCGGTACGCCTCGGTGGTGAAGGCGCCGCGCTCGACGTCGTCCTCCGGCTCGTGGAAGTACGACCAGTAGACGTTGTGCTCGCGCGGGATCGAGGCGAACCAGGAGGTCAGGCGGGAGTCGAACTTGCCGGTGTTGATCTCCTGCGGCGCCGCCTTGAACGACACCACAACGGTCCGGTCCACCACGTCCGCCCGGCTGCCGGACCAGGCCGGCGGCAGGCCGGGGAAGAAGATCCGGGCCATCCGCAGCTTGCCGAACGTCCGGTCGGAGCGGGCCAGCGCCTGACCGAACGTCTCCCCGTTCTGCACGCCGATCGAGGCGCCGGGCAGCGTCAGCCGCGTACCGCCGAAGGCCGGTCCCGCGTTCTCGGAGGCCGACGGGCGGGCCGAGGGCTTGCCGCCGAGGCCCTGGTCGGCGCTCGGGGACGCGCCGGGTGTCCCGGGCGCGCCCGGTCCCGTCGACGTGGCCGGGCCGAGCGCTCCGGGCGCCTCACCGGCCTGCGGGTTCGCGGAGTCGGGCCGCAGCGCGGCCACCGCCACCCCGCCGCCGGCCACTGCCAGCGCCAGCGCCGCCGCGACCGCCACGCGCCAGCGTCGCCGGGCGCCGCCGGGCGACGGAGGCGTCCCCGGGGCGAGCGGCGGAGCGGGTGGCCGGCCGGGCCCACCGGAGGCCGGCCCGTGCGGGGCGTGCACCGGGGGCGGTCCGGTCAGGGTGGCGGTCGCCGCCGTGCCCGCGCGCCATCCCGCCGGGCCGCCCGCAGCCGTGCCGGGTCCGGACCGGCCGGGCTCGTCGTGCGGCGCCCAGCCGGCGTGACCGTCTCCCGCCGGTCCGGTCTGCGGCGCCCAGTCGGTGCCACCGTGGACCGTCGGTTCGTCCTGCGTCCAGGCGGCGTCCTGGTGGCCGGTGTGGGGCACCTCGTGCTCCGGCCAGGGCAGGTCACCGCCGGTCCGGGCCGGTGGTGGCGGAGACGAGGTGGCCTCGGTCTCCGGCCAGGGCAGCGACGGGCCGCCTGCCTGGCGTGGAATGTCCTGACCCGGCCACAGGCCGGTCGGCTGCCCGAAGGCGTTGTGCGGCTCTCGATCGGCCGGCATGACCCTCCCTGGCTGTCGGCGGCCCGTGTCCGGGCTCAGATCGCCACGCATACCTGCCCGACGATAACCCTCATTCACCTGGCCGTATGTACCGTGACACTCAACCGAACGCCTGACCGTGGTTGTCGGTGACGGTCGAAGCGGGCATCTCGACCCCGGTCCGCGCGATCGCGTCGAGCAACTGGTCGGCCAGTTCCGGCCGGCAGACCAGCAGATCGGGCAGGCGCGGGTCGGCGCGGTTGTAGCGCAGCGGCGAACCGTCGATCCGGGACGCGTGCATGCCCGCGCCGAGCGCCACGGCGACCGGGGCGGCACTGTCCCATTCGTACTGGCCGCCCGCGTGGACGTACGCGTCGACCTCGCCGGTCACCACCGCGCAGACCTTCACACCGGCCGAGCCCATCGGTACGGCGGTCGCGCCGAGCATCTCGACCAGCTCGCCCACGAACGCGGGCGGACGGCTGCGGCTCACCGCGATCCGGATCGGCCCGTCGGACGCCTTCGGCGGCGGGCAGGTGGTGCCGAGCACGAGCGGCGTACCGTCCACGGTGGTCCGCGCCGGCATGCCGACCGCCCCGGCGACCAGGGCGCCGTCGGGCGCGGCGGAACGCTGCCAGAGCGCCACGTGCACCGCCCAGTCGTCCCGGCCCTCCTCGGAGAACTCGCGGGTGCCGTCCAGCGGGTCGATGATCCAGACCCGGTCCGCCTCGTGCCGGGGCGCGCGCTCGCCGTCCGCCCACGCGCGGCGGGCGTCGGCCTCCTCCTCGGAGAGCACCGCGTCGGCCGGCCGCAGCCGGGCCAGCGCCGCCGTCATCAGCTCGTGCGACGCGCGGTCGCCGGCGTCCTTGAGCCCCTTCGGGTCGGCGAAGCCCTGCCGGTCGCGCAGCGCGGTGAGCGCCTTGCCGGCCTCGGTCGCCAGCCACTGCGCGAACCGCTGGTCGTCGAGCCGTCCCGCCTCGTCCTCGGTCACGAGCCTCATCCCTTGTTCTCCCGGGTCTGCCGCGACCCGTCATCCTTCGGCGTCCGGTGCGACCGGTGCCAGCGTCCGTCGGATCGTAGACAGTCGCGGGCGGTTGTCGGATCCCCCGTCGGCCCAGGTCGCCGCCACCGGCCGCCCGCATGTTGAACTTCGCGTGTATCGCGGTCGGACCCGCCGGGCCAGGCCCTAGGCTCTGCGCATGACCGCCGAGCAGCTGATCTCGTTCGCCCGTGGCGCGCCTTCGCTGGACATCGTCGATGTCGAAGGGCTCAAGGCCGCCGCTGTCCGCGCCTTCGACGCCGACCCCGCCGGGGTCACCGCGTACGGCACCTCCGTCGGCTACCCGCCCCTGCGGAAGTGGATCGCCGAGAAGCACGGGGTCGAGGCCGATCAGGTGCTGATCACCAACGGCTCGCTGCAGGCCGACGCGTTCCTCTTCGACCACCTGGTCCGCCGGGGTGACGCGGTGGTGGTCGAGCGCCCGACGTACGACCGCACGCTGCTGAACCTCCAGCAGATGGGCGGCGAGGTGCACGGCGTGACGATCCAGCCGGACGGCCTGGACACCGCCGAGCTGCGCAAGCTGCTGGAGTCCGGGGTGCGGCCGCGCCTGGCGCACGTGATCCCCAACTACCAGAATCCGGCCGGCGTGACCCTCTCCCTGGAGAAGCGCCGTGAGCTGCTCGACCTGGCCGCCGAGTACGGGTTCACGATCTTCGAGGACGACCCGTACGCGGACATCCGGTTCCGGGGCGAGCCGCTGCCGTCGATGCTGTCGATGGACACCCGGGGCGTGGTGGTGCACGCGTCCAGCTTCACCAAGACGGTCTGCCCGGGCGTGCGCGTCGGCTACCTGGTCGGCCCGGCCGAGCTGATCGCGACGATCGCGAAGCGCGCCACCAACCTCTACATCTCGCCCGGCATGGTGGCCCAGGCGATCGTGCACCAGTTCTGCGTCTCCGGCGCGATCGAGGAGTCGATCCGGACGGTCCGTACGGCGCTCGGCGAGCGGTCGGCGGTGCTGGCGGAGTCGCTGCGCCGGCACATCCCGGAGGCCCGGTTCGTGGAGCCGGACGGCGGCTACTTCCTCTGGGTCGAGCTGCCGGAGGACGTCGAGGTGGACCGGCTCGCGCCGGCCGCCGCGGAGCGCGGCGTGGCGGTGGTGAAGGGCAGCGACTTCATGGTCGACGGCGGCCGGCACGCGCTGCGGCTGGCGTACTCGGCTGTCACCGCGGACCGGATCGACGAGGGTGTCCGGCGGCTCGCGGAGGCGATGGCCGCCGTTCGCGGCTGATTATCTGTCGGGTTTCTGACAAAAAGGCCCCGCTGGCCGGTTCGGCACTCCCGCTGGACCGGCCAGCAGCCCACAATGCTGCGAGTGTCGTTCACCTTTTGGTGACCCGGCCGCTCCGGCCAGGGCCGACGGCACGCCCAGCATCACTCCCGCCCCCCAAGGGGTGCCGGGTGGGCCGTGTCGCCCCTCACCCCCCTGACGCGGCCCGGCCCGCCCGGCGCCGGCGCGTGACCTCCGTCGCACCGCCCGTCCCGCTCCCGCGCTGCGCCTCCCGCCGGTCGGCGTAACCTGCAAGCCGCAGCTCCAGGGAGAGGAGGCGAGAGATGACGGACCGGGTGGCACGCGACCGAACCGCCGGACCCGACGGCGGCCGGGCACTACGACCCCGGGCCTGGGCGGCCCCGGTACGCGCCATGTCCCGCATCCTCAACGCCGACGGCTCCCCCCGTACCGCCCAGCCGGCCGGCCCGGAGCGCAGCGGGATCGTCGACTGCGGTCTCTACGTCGACGGCGAGCGCCGCCCCGGCCGTCCCCAGTACGCCGAGGCCCTGGCCGCCGCCCGGCAGGAGCAGGACGGCTTCGTCTGGCTCGGCCTGCACGAGCCGGACCTGGCCGAGATGACCGAGATCGCCGCCACCTTCGGCCTGCACGAGCTCGCAGTGGAGGACGCGGTCAAGGCCCAGCAGCGCCCGAAGCTGGAGCACTTCGGCGAGATCGTCTTCCTGGTGCTGCGGACCGCCCGCTACTGCGAACACGCGGAGCTGACCGAGAACTCCGAGGTGGTGGAGACCGGCCAGGTGATGCTCTTCATCGGGCCGCAGTTCGTGATCAGCGTGCGGCACGGTGACGCCTGCCGGCTGGCACCGGTCCGCGCTGACCTGGAGGCGAAGCGGGAACTGCTGCGGCACGGCCCGTGGGCCGTCGCGTACGCGATCACCGACCGCGTGGTCGACCTCTACCTGGAGGTCGCCGACCGGCTGGAGGACGACCTCGACGTGCTGGAGGCGGACGTCTTCGACCGGCAGAGCAGCGGCCGGATCCAGCGGATCTACCAGATGAAGCGGGAGCTGGTCGAGTTCAAGCGGGCGGTGGTGCCGCTGCAGCGGCCGCTGATGACGCTCACCTCCGAGGTCAACCGGTGGGTGCCGCAGGAGGTCCGGCGTTACTTCCGCGACGTGCAGGACCACCTCAGCCGCACCGTCGAGCAGGTGAACTCCTACGACGACCTGCTCAACTCGATCCTCCAGGCCCGGCTGGCCCAGGTCACCGTCGACCAGAACAACGACATGCGCAAGATCGCCGCCTGGGCCGCGATCGGTGCGGTGTGGACGGCGATCGCCGGCATCTACGGCATGAACTTCGACAACATGCCCGAGCTGAGGTGGACGTACGGCTATCCGGGCGTGTGGGCGCTGATGCTCGCCGCGTCCTTCACGCTCTACCGCCTGTTCCGCCGCAACGGCTGGCTGTAAGCCTTCGCGCCGCGCCGAACCGGACGCCTCATACGCGGAGGCGCCGGCCACGCGGGGTGTCCCGCGTGCCGGCGCCGATCCGACGGTACGGGGTCAGCGACGACCGGCGGCCTTCGCGGCGTTCTTGCCGGCCTGCACGGCCTTGGTGATGTCGTCGGCCGGGCGACCCGAGACGTCCCGGGCGCCCTCGGCGACGGAGGGGACCTGGTCGTTCGGGTGGATCACCGGCTGGCTGCCGGAGGTGGCGGTCGACGCGCTGCTGCCCTTCGCCACCGCCGAGGAGCCGGCGCCGGTCGGGCCGGCCTGCGTCACCTTCGCGCTCGCGTCCGGGGTCTCCACCACGATCGTGTCCACGTCCTCCCGCATCGGCTCCAGCTTGTCGCGACCGGTCGCGCCGAGCGTGCCGGTCGGGTCGTACTCGGCCCACTCCTGCTGCTCGCGGCGCCGCCGCATGGCCATCGCCCCGGCCAGGCCGGCGACGGTCCCGGCCACCAGCAGGCCCGCGGTCATGCCCCGCGACCTGCGCTGCTTCTTCTTTCCGGCCTTCATGCTCTTCGCCTTCTTCGTCATCGCGGACTGCTTCGCGGCCATCGCCTTGCGGCCGCCCGACGCCTTACCGGCGGCCTCGACCCGGGCGTTGCGCACGGCCAGCAGCACCGGCGCGAGCGCCGCGGCGGTCGACGCGAACCCGCTGGACGCCCGGTCCCGGACAATGACCGCGGTCGGCGCGACGGCACCCCGGGCTGCCTGGACCCGCGGGCCGACAGTGGCGCCGGCACCCTTCGCCGCGTACGTCGCGGCTTGCCTCAGGTGACCGATGCCCTGGTTCAGCTCCACCTTGGCGAGCTGGCCCTGGGTCTTTCGCCGCCCGATTCCAAACACGGTCCCACCTCCTGGGAGTTGTTCCTTCGTCATCCTCCACCTTCGGATGCCTCCGCATGGCCAGATCGGGCACATGGGAGGATCCGCAAGGAACTGACCAACGAGTGAGGAGTACCCGTGGCCGAGGCTGTCTACGCCACCTTGCACACCAACGCCGGCCCGATCCGGCTGGAGCTCTTCCCGAACCACGCGCCGAAGACCGTCCGCAACTTCGTGGAGCTGGCCGAGGGCACCCGGGAGTACATCGACCCGCGTACCGGTCAGCCGGGCAGCGGGCCGTACTACGACGGCACCGTCTCGCACCGCGTGATCAGCGGTTTCATGGTTCAGATGGGCGACCCGACCGGCACCGGACGCGGTGGCCCGGGCTACAAGTTCGGCGACGAGTTCCACCCCGAGCTGCGCTTCGACCGGCCGTACCTGCTGGCCATGGCGAACGCCGGGCCGGGCACCAACGGCTCGCAGTTCTTCATCACGGTGTCGCCCACGCCACACCTGAACAACCGGCACACCATCTTCGGCCAGGTCGCCGACGAGCAGTCCGCGAAGGTGGTCGACTCGATCGCCAACACCCCGACCGGCCCGAGCGACCGGCCGCTGCAGGACGTGGTGATCGAGCGGGTCGAGATCGAGCGTCAGCAGGCCTGAGCGACACGCGGGTACCTTTGCTCGCATGACTGAGCGCTCCGGCCAGCCAGGCGACACCACCGGGGACCCGGTGCCGACCACTCCGGTCTGCTACCGGCACCCCGGCCGGGAGACGTACATCCGCTGCTCTCGATGCGACCGGCCGATCTGCACCGAGTGCATGCGGGACGCCTCCGTCGGGCACCAGTGCCCGGAGTGTGTCGCCGAGGGACGCCGCAGCGTGCGGCCGGCGCGTACCGCCTTCGGTGGCGGTGCCGCCGGCCGTCAGGGCAACGTCACGAAGGCGCTGATCGCGCTGAACGTGCTGATGATGCTGCTCTCCATCGCCTCGGCCCGCAGCGGCAACGCGGTGGCCGGCGGTGGCCTCGGCGGCCTGATGGGCAGCGGGACCCCGCTCACCGAGTGGGGTTCGGTGCTCGGCCTGGCGCGCTTCCCCGACGGGCACATCGGCGGGGTGGCCGACGGCGAGTGGTACCGGCTGGTCACCGCCATGTTCCTGCACTACGGCGTGCTGCACCTGCTGCTGAACATGTGGGCGCTCTGGGTGCTCGGCCGGACGCTGGAGGCGGTGCTCGGGCCGCTGCGCTTCCTGGCGCTCTACCTGCTCGCCGGGCTGGGCGGCAACGTCGCGGCGTACGTCTTCACCGAGCCGAACCGGTTCACGGCCGGCGCCTCGACGGCGGTCTTCGGCCTGTTCGCCGCCATCTTCGTGATCATGCGGCGGCTGGGCCGGGACACGTCGGCGATCGTCCCGATCCTGGTGATCAACCTGATCTTCACGTTCACCGTGCCGAGCATCTCGGTGGCCGGGCACCTCGGCGGTCTGGTGGCCGGCGCTGTGGTGTCGCTGATCCTGGCGTACGCCCCGCGGTCACGGCGGACCGCGTTCCAGGTGGCGGGCTGCGCGATCGTGCTGGTCGCGCTGATCGGCCTGACCCTGGTCCGTACCGCCGCTCTGCTGGGCTGAGCCTCAGCCAGCGGTGGGGCGGGCCTCGTCCAGCGCCGCCGCCACCTCGTCCAGCGGCGCGTCCAGGTCACGGCGGCCGAACAGGTGCAGCGAATCCCCGGCGTCGATCTCCAGCGTCTCGGCGGTGATCCCGCGCCGGGCGCGCCGGTCCAGGCGGATCGCCTCCACCGCGTCCCACGGCAGCCGGCGTCGCCCGGCGAACCCCCGCAGCACGGTCAACCCGTCCGGGTCGGCGGCGAGGCGGACCGGTGCGACCACGTCGCGCAGCGCCCAGGCGAGCAGACCGGCGGCGGCCAGCCCGGCCAGCCCCGGGCGGACCGGGTCACCGCCGGCGAAGAGCAGCCCCAGGGCCAGCAGCGCGAGCGCGCCGAGCGCCTTGAGCACCGGCACCTCGCGCGGTACCCGCCACTGCCGGACCGGTGGCGACTGTGGATCCATCCGCCCAGCATGCCAGCCGCACCGTCCGCTCGCCGGAGGAGGACGGCCGGTCGGTCAGCACGTACTATCGGGGCAAGCGAGGTTACCCGGGAGTAGACATGAGTGACGCGGTCATCGTCGGCGCGGTACGAACCCCGGTCGGGCGGCGCAAGGGCAGCCTCGCCGGAGTGCACCCGGTCGACCTTTCGGCGCACGTGCTGCGCGCGCTCGCCGAGCGCACCGGCATCGACCCGGGCCTGGTCGACGACGTGATCTGGGGCTGCGTTTCGCAGGTCGGCGAGCAGTCCTGGAACGTGGCCCGCAACGCGGTGCTGGCCGCCGGCTGGCCGGAGTCGGTCCCGGGCACCACGCTCGACCGCCAGTGCGGGTCGAGCCAGCAGGCGCTGCACTTCGCCGCCGCGACTGTTCTCTCCGGCCAGGCCGACCTGGTGGTGGCCGGTGGCGTCGAGTCGATGACCCGGGTGCCGATGGGGTCCAGCGTCGGCGGCGGGATGCCGTTCAGCGCGGCGATCCTGGAGCGCTACCGCGGCGTCGAGGGCGTCGCGGCGGACTCGCCGCTGCCGTTCAACCAGGGCGTCGGGGCCGAGCTGATCGCCCAGCGGTGGCGCTTCTCGCGTACCCAGCTGGACGAGTTCGCGCTGGCCAGCCACGAGAAGGCGGCCGCCGCGCAGGACGCCGGCGCGTTCGAGGCCGAGCTGGCGCCGGTGGCGCTCGCCGACGGCGGCAAGTTCTCCGCCGACGAGGGCATCCGCCGCGACACCTCGCTGGCCAAGCTGGGCGAGCTGGCCACCCCGTTCCGCGCCGACGGCGTGGTCACCGCCGGGTCCGCGTCGCAGATCTCCGACGGCGCCGCCGCGCTCGCGGTCACCACCGCCGAGTGGGCCAGCCGGCACGGCCTGCGCCCGCTGGCCCGGGTGCACACCGCCGTGGTCGCCGCCGACGACCCGGTCACCATGCTGACCGCGCCCATCCCGGCCACCGCGAAGGCGCTGCGCCGCGCGGGGCTGGGCATCGAGGAGATCGGCGTGTACGAGGTGAACGAGGCGTTCGCCCCGGTGCCGCTGGCCTGGCTGGCCGAGACCGAGGCGGACCCGGAGCGGCTCAACCCTCGGGGTGGGGCGATTGCGCTCGGTCACCCGCTCGGCGGGTCCGGCGCGCGGATCATGACCACGATGCTCCAGCACATGCGGGACAACGGCATCCGCTACGGCCTGCAGACCATGTGCGAGGGCGGCGGGATGGCCAACGCCACGATCGTCGAGCTGCTCTGAGCCGACCGGCCGCCGGTGTCGCACCGCAGGTGCGACTTGCACGTGTGGAAGTTCCAGAAATCGGGCGTGACCCATATCACCCCTGGTCATCGCGTCGTTGGACCGGGCATGGACGTGTTCTCGCGAACGTTCCTTCCGGCCGCCGCCGAGACCGGCCTGGCGACCCAGACCGTCACCCGGCACATGCCGGTGTTCCGCCGCTGCGTCGGTTCCGGCGACGCCACCATCCTGGTCACCCGGTGCAGCCGCCCGGACGACCCGGTCGGCGGCGACTACCTGATGCTGCTCACCCACCGCCGCCTGGTGGTCACCCGGCAGACCCGGGTGCTGCACCGGCTGCGCCTGCACCTCAACACGGAGCTGCGCGAGCTGAGCAACGTGACGTGGAGCCCCGATCCCCGGGCGCACAGTGTGGAGCTGGCGGCGACAGCCATCGACGGGGCGCGGGAGCGTTTCGTCATCCGTACCCATCACCCGAAGCAGGTGTGGCAGCTCGACACGCTGCTCAACCACGCCTTCCGTACCCGCCTGCGGACTCCGGCCGAGCGGGTGGTCGCCACGATCGGCGAGCCGCCGGCGGGCGCCCGGCCCACTGTGCTCCGGCCGGCGCCGGCCCGCTGACGCTCTCCTTACCGGATCCGAACATTTCCTGACCGGCCGGGCGGTCGCCGGTCGGTCATCATGGGCCGGTGACCGCCGCCGCCCCGCCCGGGCTCGTCCTCGTGGTGGAGGACGAGCCGGCCATCGCCGACCTGGTCCGGCTCTACCTGACCCGCGACGGGTTCGGCGTACACCTGGAACGTGACGGCGATGCCGGGCTGGCCGCCGCGCGGCGCCTGCGCCCGGTGGCCTGCGTGCTCGACATCGCGCTGCCCGGCCTGGCCGGCACCGAGATCTGCCGTCGGCTGCGCGCGGCCGGCGACTGGACACCTGTCATCTTCCTTACCGCCCGGGACGACGAGGTGGACCGCGTCGTCGGGCTGGAGCTGGGCGCCGACGACTACGTCACCAAGCCGTTCAGTCCCCGTGAACTGCTCGCCCGGCTGCGGGCGGTGCTGCGCCGCACGTCCGGCGTGCCCGCCGAACAGCCCCGCACGCTCGGCGCCGTCACACTCGACCCGGCCCGCCGCACGGTGACCGCCGCCGGTACGCCGGTGCAGCTCACCTCCACCGAGTTCGACCTGCTCGCCCACCTCATGGCCCGCCCGGGCCGGGTGTTCACCCGGGAGGAGTTGCTGGCCGGGGTGTGGGGGTACGCGGCGCACGCCGGCACCCGGACCGTCGACGTGCACGTGGCGCAGGTCCGGGCGAAGCTCGGCCCGGACAGCGTGATCCGCACCCACCGGGGCGTCGGGTACGCCGCCGATGCCTGAGCAGCCGACCGGACCGATACCGCGCCGCCCCGGGCGGACGCTCACCGCCCGGGCGGTCCTGGCCACCTGCGCGGTGGCGCTGGTGTCGGTGTTCGTGACCGCGCTGGTGGCGGTGCCCCTGGCGGTACGCGGCGCGGAGCGCCGGGACCAGGAGGCGCTCGCCGCCGAGGCCCGGCTCGCCGCCGATGTGCTCCGGGTGCGGGCGGTACGCCAGCGCGACGGCGCCGGGGATCGGCTCATCCGCCAACTGGGTCAGCAGCAGATCGAGGTGTACCTGATCCGGGGCGGGCAGGCCGACCGGCCGGGCCTGCCCAGACCGCTCGTGACACGGGTGGCCGGCGGCGGCAACGTCTCCGGCCGGCGGCTGGTCGACGGGGAACGCCGGCTGGTCGAGGCGCGGGCGCTGCCCGGCGGGGACGGGGTGGTGCTGACCCGTGCCCGGAGCGCCGCGCCGTGGCGGCAGGTGCTGCGCGGACTCTGGCTGCCGCTGCTCGCCGGGCTCTCCGCCGGGGCGGCCGCCGCAGTGCTGCTCGCCCGCCGGCTGGCCCGGCCGATCCGGACCGCCGCCACCGCCGCCGCGCGGCTGCGCGCCGGGGACCGGGCGGTCCGGGTGCCGGTCGAGCCGCCCGACGAGGTGGCCGACCTGGCGCACGCGCTGAACGGCCTGGCCGCCGCGCTGGCCACGAGCGAGGGAAGGCAGCGTGAGTTCCTGCTGTCCGTCTCGCACGAGTTGCGGACCCCGTTGACCGCGATCCGCGGCTACGCCGAGGCGCTGTCCGACGGCGTGATCGAGGCCGACGCGGTGCCGGCGACCGGCCGGACCGTGCTCGCCGAGGCCGAACACCTGGACCGGCTGGTCCGCGACCTGCTGGCGCTGGCCCGGCTGGAGGCGGTCGACTTCCCGCTGGAACCGGTGCCGGTCGACCTGACCCGGCTCGCCGCCGACGCGGAGCGCGCCTGGTCCGGCCGGTGCGCGGCGCTCGGGGTGCCGTTCCGGCTGGAGACGCCGGACGCGCCGGTGCCGGCGTACACCGATCCGGGCCGGATCCGGCAGGTGGTGGACGGGCTGCTGGAGAACGCGCTGCGGGTCGTACCCCCGGGGGCGCCGGTGGTGCTCGCGGTCCGGGCCGCCGGCCCGGCGGGCGGCGGGACGCTGGAGGTCCGGGACGGCGGGCCCGGCCTCACCGACGACGACCTGCACGTGGCGTTCGAGCGGGGCGCGCTGCACCAGCGGTACCGGGGGGTGCGCAAGGTGGGCAGCGGGCTGGGCCTGGCGCTGGCCGCCGGGCTGATCCGCCGGCTCGGCGGCGACATCACCGCCGGGCACGCCCCGGAGGGCGGGGCCGCCTTCACCGTCGTGGTGCCCCCGGATCCTTACCGGTCTCGAACATCGGCTTGACCGTCCCCTCGTGTCGGTGCGGAACGCTCGGGTCGTCACCGCGAGGGAAGGACCACAGATGGCACGTCAGCGAATCGTCACCGGCGCCACCGCGCTGCTCGCCGCCGCGGCGCTCGGACTCGCCGGGTGCGGCGCGAGCCGGCCCGGCGCGGAACCCGACCGGGCGGTCGAGGTGAGCGCCGCCCTGGGCGCGGAGGGCCAGGCGCTCGCCGCGCTCGGCCTCGACGCCGGCGACCTGGACGTGGACCCGGTCGCCGCGCCGGGGCCCGCCGGCACGCCGCAGGCCGGGCCGGACGGCAAGGGCGAACGGGCGAAGGAGGGGAACAAGCGTCACCGGGCCCGGGTGCTGCTGCGGCGTAACACGCTGCACGGCGAGGCGGTGGTGCGGACCAGGGACGGCGGCACGAAGACCGTGGCGGTCCAGCGCGGCGAGGTGACGGCGATCGACGACAGTTCGATGACCGTGAAGTCCACCGACGGTTTCACAGTGACCTGGACGTTCGGCGAGAAACTGCGGGTGGTCGAGCGCCGGACCGCGATCCGATCGAACGACATCAAGATCGGTACGACGATCGCGGTGGCCGGGGCGAAGGACGGCGGCGGGAACGTGGCCCGGCTGGTGGTGGTTCCGATTCGCCAGGAATAGGTGCCTGGGCTGTCGTGACGGAAGCAATGTGCCAGGCTACGCTATGCCCCGACCCGCCATCGCCTCAGTGGAGAATCCGTGAAGCTCTCGATCCTCATGCCGGTCTACAACGAGGAAGAACGTATCGCGGATGCCCTCAAGCAGGCATTGGCGGTGGACTACCCGTGCGAGATCGAGCTCGTCGTCGTGGACGACGGCAGCCGGGACGGCACCGGTGAGATTCTCGGCCGGGTCGACGACGCACGCCTCCGGGTGATCACCCACCAGCGCAACGCCGGCAAGGGCGCGGCCATCAAGACCGCCGTCGACAGCGCCGAGGGCGAGTACATGGTCATCCTCGACGCCGACCTCGAGTACGACCCGCAGGACATCCCGCGTCTGCTGGAGCCGGTGCTCGACGGGCGGGCGACAGTCGTCTACGGCAATCGGACCTTCGGCAGCCACAGCTCGTACAGCTTCTGGTACGTGATGGGCAACAAGGGCGTCACGCTCGCCGCGAACGTGCTCTACAACTCCTACATCGGCGACCTGGAGACCTGCTTCAAGCTGATGCCGCTGGAGCTGTACCGCTCGCTCCAGGTCCGCTCCCGGGGCTTCGGCATGGAGGCCGAGGTCACCGGCAAGCTGCTCCGCCAGCGCATCCGCCCCTACGAGGTGCCGATCAGCTACCGCGCGCGGGGCCGCGAGGAGGGCAAGAAGATCACCTGGAAGGACGGCGTCGAGGCGATCTGGATCCTGGCCCGCGAGCGCGCCCGCCGCCGCCCGGCCACTCCCGCCGCCGCGCACTGAGCCCGAACCGGAACCCCGCGACCCTGGCACGAGCCGAGGTCGCGGGGTTCCGTCGTGTCCGGGACGCTCAGGTGAGGAACGTGTCCACCGAGCGGCGCAGCCCGGCGACGTCCAGGCCGTGCCAGCGTTCGTGGTCCTCGGCGCTGCCGTAGCGGCGCAGGTCCTCGCGGCCCACCCCGAGCGCGAGCAGCCGGTGCGGCCGGTCGGCCAGCGCCTCGGACACCACCCGCGTCGAGGTGCCCGCCAGGTACGGCTCGACCAGGATCACCTCGGTCCCGGCCAGCGCCCGCAGCCCGGCCGTGTCGAACGGGCGCGGCCGGTGGGTGTAGGCCACGGTCACCGCCCGGTCAGCAGTAGCGGCCAGCGCCGCGTCCAGCACCGGCCCGACCGCCACCAGCAGCGGCGCGCCCGGCCCGGCGTCGCGCACCACCCGCAGGTCACCCGCCTCCGGGTACGCCTGCGAGTTGGTCCGGATGGACAACCGCAGGTACGCCGAGTCCTGCCCGCACACGACGTCGCGCAGCAGCGGCCGGACCTCGTCCGGGTGCCCCGGCACGTGCACGGTCCAGCCGTGCAGCGTGTCGATCAGCGCCACGTCGGCCGGACCGAGGTGGGTGCGCCCCGCCGCCGCCCGGTCGTACGAGCCGCCGATGCCGACGAGCACCGCCCCGACGCCCTGGTGGTCGAGGTCGAGCTTGATCTGCTCGTACGCCCGCTCGACCAGGAACGGGGCGTAGCTGTGCACGATCGGACGCTGCCCGGTCAGCGCCAGACCGCCGGCGACCCCGACCATCAACTGCTCCCGGATGCCGACGTTGACGACCCGGTCCGGGTACCGGGCGGCGGCCGGCTCGAACGCGTCGGCGGAGATGTCGGCGAGCACGACTGTCGTACGCGGATCGGCGAGCACCTCCTCGGTGCTGGTGACGAACGCGTCCCGCATGGTGCTGCTCATGCTCACTCCCCGTCCGTGACGACCGCGACGACGACGTGCGGCCGGTGATCGTCGTGCCCGGTGAGGGCGGCGTGCAGGGCGTCGTGGTCGCGCCCGTCGACGGTGACGGCGCTCCACCCGTTCACCGTGAACCGGCTCGCCGCGCCGCCCGGCCAGCCGTACGTGGCCGAGCGGTTGTCCAGCACGATCGCGGTCAGGCTGCCCAGCCCGGTCCCGCCCGCGTACGCGATCGCCTCGTGGTTGGAGCCCTCGTCGAGTTCGGCGTCGCCGAGCAGCACGTACACCCGGGGGCCGGTGCGGCCCTGGGCCCGCAGCCCGAGCGCGGTGCCCACGCCCAGCCCGAGGCCGTGGCCGAGCGAACCGGAACCGATCTCGACGCCCGGCACGAGCGTGCGGTCCGGGTGGTCGCCGAGGCGGCTCGCCGGGCCGCCCTGGTCGTCCAGCCACTCGGGCGGTACGAAGCCGCGCGCGGCGAGCAGCGCGTAGTAGCCGGCGACCGCGTGCCCCTTGGAGAGCAGGAAGCGGTCCCGGTTCGGGTCGTCCACGGTGGCCGGGGTGATCCGGAGCACCCGGTCGTAGAGCACCTGGAGCACGTCCAGCGTCGAGTACACGTTGGCGCCGAACTCGCGGCGGGCGCGTACCCGGTCCAGCAGCGGGCCCAGTTCGGTGGCGGTGGTCGTCGTCATACCGATAGCCTCGGACTTGAAGCGAACTTCAACTCAAGGCCGTGTGATGCACGAAGCAACACTGACCATCGGGCAGCTCGCCGACCGCAGTGGCGTGGCCCCCTCGGCGCTGCGCTACTACGAGCGGCTCGGCCTGATCCACGCCGCCCGCACCGGCGGCAACCAGCGCCGCTATGCCCGCACCGAGCTGCGCCGGGTCGCGTTCATCCGGATCTCCCAGCAGGTCGGTGTCTCGCTGGAGGAGATCCGCGCCGCGCTGGACTCGCTGCCGTCGGGCCGTACCCCCACGCCCGACGACTGGGCCGCGCTGTCCCGCGCCTGGCGGGACCGGCTGGACGAGCGGATCCGGCTGCTCGGCAAGCTCCGCGACGACCTGGACGGCTGCATCGGCTGCGGCTGCCTGTCGTTGCAGCGCTGCACGCTCTACAACCCCGGCGACTCGCTCGCCGTCGAGGGCCCCGGCCCGCGCCTCATGCTCCCGCGCCCCGGCCAGGGCTGACCCTCAGCGGACCAGCAGCACCTTGCCCAGGTGGTCGTTGGTCTCCACCAGGCGGTGCGCCGCGGCGGCGTCGGCCATGTCCACCCGGGCGTGCACCACCGGCCGGACCCGGCCCGCCTCCACCAGGGGCCACACCTGCTCGCGTACGCCCCGGACGATCGCCGCCTTCTGCTCGACCGGACGGGACCGCAACGCCGTGGCGTGCACCGCCGCCCGCTTCGCCAGCAGCATCCCCAGGTCCAGTTCGCCCTTGCGGCCGCCCTGCATGCCGATCACCACCAGCCGCCCACCGGTGGCCAGCGCCGCCACGTTCCGGGGCAGGTAGGACGCGCCCATGATGTCCAGGATCACGTCCGCGCCCCGGCCGTCGGTGACCCGGCGTACCTCGTCCACGAAGTCCTGCTCGCGGTAGTCGATCGTGTGCGCGGCGCCCAGCTCCCGCAGCCGCTCGTGCTTCGCCGAGCGGGCAGTGACCACCACCGTCGCGCCGAGCGCCACACCGAGCTGGATCGCGAACGTGCCGATCCCGCTGCCGCCGCCGTGCACCAGCAGCGTGTCCCCCTCGGCCAGCCGGGCCATGTCGACCACGTTCGACCAGACCGTGCAGGCCACCTCCGGCAGCGCCGCCGCGTCAACCAGGTCCACCCCGGCCGGCACCGGCAGCAACTGCCCGGCCGGCACCGCGACCTGCTCGGCGTACCCGCCGCCGGCGAGCAGCGCGCAGACCTCCTGGCCCACCGACCAGCCGGTCACGCCGGGACCGAGCGCACGCACCGTCCCCGAACACTCCAGACCGGGGTACGCGGACGCGCCCGGCGGCGGCGGGTAGTGCCCCTGCCGCTGCAACAGGTCGGCCCGGTTCACCGCGCTCGCCCGCACCTCCACGACCACCTCATCGGGGCCGGGCTCGGGGTCGGGCACGTGAGCCCAGACGAGCGCCTCGGGTCCGCCGGGTTCCGTGATCGTGACTGCGCGCATGACTCAGTCTTACCCGATCTGCCCGCCGGTCCACGCGCGGGCGAGGATCTCGGTCACCGTCTCCTCCGGGGTCTGGTCGGAGGTGTCCAGCCAGAGCCCGATCCGGGGCGTGTCGGCCCGGAACCCGGCGTCCAGGTCCGCCACCGGCCAGTCCCCGTACCCGGTCTTCGGCCGGTCCCGCTCGCGGGCCGCGACAACCTCGGCGCGTGGGGCGAGCACCACCACGGCGAGTGGGCGGTGCCGGATCCGGCCGATCATGGCCGGAAGGTCCGCGCCGAGGACCACGTCCTGGAGTACGACGGTGAAGCCCGCCGCGGCGTACCGGTCGGCGGTCGACGCGGCCAGGTCATAGCGGAGCCGGAGCTGACGCAGCGCCTCGTCGGTCGGCTCGGCGGTCATGTCGGCCCGCCCGCTGACGATCATGCGGCGGAAGACGTCACCGCGCAGGTGCACCGCCCGGGGTAGCCGCCGGGCCAGCCCTTCGGCCACTGTGGACTTGCCTACGGCCATGATTCCGCTGATCAGCACCACTGCCGGACTCTTCCACATGCACACATTCTCGCAACTGTGGTGGGACGGCGGCTTGCCCGGTACGGGGTTCGTGGCAGACTGGTCCCCGGTCGCGCACCCCTCGGGGGCGTGCCGGGAGGGTTCGCCTAGTGGCCGATGGCGCTGGTCTTGAAAACCGGTAAGGCAGCGATGTCTTCGTGGGTTCGAATCCCACACCCTCCGCCATAGTTGATCGCCTTTTACGCAGCTCAGCCCATGCTCCAGGACGGGTGTTGTCCGCTGATGGGGCATGCATGGGGCGGCAGTGCGGCGGAGGGAAGGAACGGCGGGGCGGCGGAACAACGGGAGCGTCGCGCCGGTCGTAGGCTGCGGAGTGCGGCGACGGCGGGAGGCCCTGGTGGCGGAGACGACGACGGTGGCCGAGGTGACGGCCGAGCTGGCCTCGCTCGACGACCCGAAAATCCGCGCGGTCAACGAGCGGCACGGCGACGACCACGGGGTCAACCTGGGCAAGCTGCGGGCGATCGCGAAGCGGCTGAAGACGCAGCAGGACCTGGCCCGCGAGCTGTGGGCGACCGGGGACAGCGCGGCACGGCTGCTGGCGCTGCTGATCTGCCGGCCGAAGGCGTACGGGCGGGACGAACTGGACGCGATGCTGCGCGAGGCGCGTACGCCGAAGGTGCACGACTGGCTCGTGAACTACGTGGTGAAGAAGAGCCCGCACGCGGAGCCGCTGCGCCTGGCCTGGTCGGCCGACAGGGATCCCGTCGTGGCGAGCGCCGGCTGGGCGCTGACCACCGAGCGGGAGGCGCGGAATCCGGACGGGCTGGACCTGGCCGGCCTGCTCGACGTGATCGAGGCGCAGATGGCGGGCGCGCCGGAGCGCCTCCAGTGGGCGATGAACCACTGCCTCGCGCAGATCGGGATCGAGCATGCCGCGTACCGGGAGCGGGCGATCGGCATCGGGGAGCGGCTCGGGGTGCTCAAGGACTACCCGACGCCGCCGGGCTGCACGTCGCCGTACGCGCCGGTCTGGATCAACGAGATGGTGCGCCGACAGCACGGCGGCGCGGACAACGGGGTATGAAGGGGCGCAGGACATTCGCGTACCCGGAAGGACCGTTTCGATGACCCTGGAACGACCGATCGCCCCGGACCCGTACGAGCTGTTGCCGACGGTGCCGTCGTTCGACCTGACGAGCGAGGACGTGCACAACGGCGAGCCGATGGACGCGCGGTACGCGCACGGCAGCACCGGCGGCGAGAACGTCTCCCCGCAGCTGTCCTGGTCGGGCTTCCCGGCCGAGACCAAGAGCTTCGTGGTCACCTGCTTCGACCCGGACGCCCCGACCGGCAGCGGCTTCTGGCACTGGGTGCTGGTGAACGTGCCCGCGTCCGTCACCGAGCTGCCCAGCGGCGTGCGGGAGGACGACCTGGGTGGCGCGTTCAGCGTCCGCAACGACTACGGCGAGACCGGCTACGGCGGCGCCGCACCGCCCGCCGGTGACCGCCCGCACCGGTACGTGTTCGCGGTGCACGCCGTGGACGTGGACCGCCTCGACATCCCAGCCGGGGCGAGCCCGGCCTTCGTCGGCTTCAACCTGGCGTTCCACACCCTGGCCCGGGCGGTCATCCGCCCGACGTACCAGATCAAGGATTGAGGTGTAAGGAAGGGCCCCTTGTTAACAGACGTCTGTTAACAAGGGGCCCTTCCTTACACGCGGGCGACCGCGAAGACGGACTGGCCGAACGGCGGGCGGACGCGCTGCTCGGCGGCCTTGGTGACCGGCAGCACGAGCGTGTCGTACACCTTCACCATCGGGCCCTCCTTCGGCATCAGCCGGAAGACCTTGGTGGCCATGAAGTAGCCGATCAGGCCGAGCGCGTTGGCGTAGTGGATCCGCTCCACGGTGAGGCCCGCCTCGGTCATGGCTGCGGCGAGCGTCTTCTTGGTGTAGCGGCGGACGTGGCCGGTGGCGATGTCGGCGGGGCTCATGGCGAACTGGAACGCCGGCACGATGATGACCACCGCGCCTCCGGGCCGGACCAGGTCGCGCATGCTGCGCAGCGCGCCCACGTGGTCGTCGATGTGCTCCAGCACGTTGTACGAGACGGCCGCGCTGTAGTCGCCGCGCTCGTGGTGCGGGAGCAGCATCTGCCGGACCTCGACGCCCGGGAGGTCGGCCAGCCGCTCCTTGAGCTGGACCAGCCGGTCCGGGTCCGCCTCGGTGGCGGTGATCCGGGGTACCTGCTCGGCCCACGCGGAGGCGTAGTCGCCCAGGCCGCTGCCGATCTCGATCGGGTTGTCACCGAGGTAGGGCACCGCCAGCTCGACGAACCACTGCCGGTGGTTGACCGCGGTCGCGAGGCCTTCGAGCACCTCGGACTGGACGCGCTGATCCCCAGTGATTTCTGCCATGCGTCGATTCCTCACGATATGACTGACCCGCGCCTGGACCGTCAGAGTCAACCATCTGGATGGCTGATGGGGAAATCGGGGGACGGAGGGGGGCCGAATTGTGATGCGGAGGGGTGCCTGATCGGCGATCGGCGAACTCGGCACATAGTACGTGAGTCTGCGGAACATTGCACCTGCCGGTCATACCCTGACTACGCTCTGAAATGTCATGACTACTCCGGAATCAGCGGCGGACCCGTCGAAAACGGGGCAGGGCAGGCGGATCGATGCGCTCGCCGTGCTCAGCTTCGTGCTGCTCGCGCTCTGGGTCACCGCCCGGTTGTGGGTGGACCCTCGCAATGGAATCCGGGATAATCGGACAGATCAGGCGCAATTCGAATGGATGATGGCGCATGGTGCGCGCATCGTCACGGACTTTGCCTATCCGTTCACCTCGGACCGGATGAATGTGCCGGATGTCGTCAATCTCATGGCTAATACGTCCGTATTATCCGTTTCATTGCCGCTGACCCCGATCACGCTCTGGGCGGGTCCGCGCTGGTCATTCCTGATTTTCCTCACTCTCGGCCTCGCCGCCACCGGCGTGTCCTGGTATTTCCTTCTCTCCCGAGTTGTCGTGCGGTCTCGCGGTCCGGCGTGGCTGGGCGCCGCCTTCTGCGCGTTCGCGCCGGCGATGATCTCGCACGCCAACTCGCACCCCAACATCGTCAGCCAGTTCGTGGTGCCGCTGATCATCTGGCGCACCCTGCGCCTGGCCGAACCCGGCCGGTGGCTGCGCAACGGCGTACTGCTCGCCCTGGTGATCGTCTGGCAGGCGTTCCTCAACCTGGAGATCCTGCTGATGACCGCCATCGGCCTCGGCGCGGTGGTGCTCGCGCTCGCGCTCGGCCGTCCCGCGCTGCGCTCGGCGGCCCGCCCGTTCGCCGCCGGACTCGCTGTGGCCGCGGTGGTCGCCGGGGCGCTGCTCGCGTACCCGCTCTGGGTCCAGTTCTTCGGCCCCGGCGCGTACAGCGGGCTCTCCACGCTGATCCGGGGCTACTCCACCGACCTCGCCGCGTACGTCGCCTGGTCGCGGGAGTCGGTGGCCGGTGACGCCCGGGGCAGTGAACCGCTTGTCAAGAACGCCACCGAGGAGAACGCGTTCTTCGGCTGGCCACTGGTGATCCTGGTGATCGCGCTGGTCTGGTGGATGCGCCGCAACGCCGTCGTGCTCGGCCTGGCCGCGGTCGGCCTCGTGTTCGCGCTCTTCTCGCTCGGCCGGGAGATCCGCTACGACGGACGCGACACCGGCATCCCCGGCCCCTGGGCCGCGCTGGAGAACCTGCCGGTCCTGCACGCGGTGGTGCCCACCCGCTGGTCGCTCGCGCTCACCCCGATCATCGGCGTGCTGCTCGCGCTCGGCGCGGAGCAGGTCCGCCGGCTCGCCGCCCGGCACCCGGACAAGCGCGGACAGATCCGGTTCGCCACCGTCACCGTGCTCGCGATGGCGCTGCTGCCGATCCTGCCGACCCCGCTGCCGGCCAAGCGCCTCGACCCGACCCCGGCGTTCGTCACCTCCGGCGCCTGGCGCCCCTACGTCGCCGACGGGCGCAGCGTGGTCACGCTGCCGCTGCCCGACACCACGTACGCGGTCCCGCTGCGCTGGTCCGCCGAGACCCGGCTGGACATGCCGCTGGCCCGCGGCTACTTCCTCTATCCGGACACCCGCCCCGGCGGGGACCGGATCGCCCTGTTCACCGCGCCGCCGCGTCCCACCAGCACGTTCTTCGAGACGGTACGGCGAAACGACGCGGTCCCGCCGATCACCCCGCAGGACCGGGTGGCCGCCGTCGACGACCTGCGTTACTGGCGAGCCGGCGCGGTGATCCTCGACCCCCGGCTGCCGCAGGCTGAAGCGCTGCGCCGGGCGATGACGGAGCTGAGCGGGATCACACCCACCCGTACCGGCGGGGTGTGGCTGTGGGACGTCCGGCCGCTGGCCGACTGAGCGGTCAGCCCTGGCGTACGCAGCAGCCCTGGCACACCTTGGGCCGGGGCAGCGTGAACGCCAGGCAGCAGGTGCGCCGCTGCACGGTCGGCTCGCCGCCCGGGCCGGGCACCAGCTCGACCAGGTCGCTCAGGTCGAGCGCGCCGAGCAGCGTGCCGACGGTCGCCACCGACGAGCCGGGCAGCGCGTCCGCCGCGCGCAGGATGCCGTGCGCGATGCCGGAGGCCACCGAGCCGAGCAGCGTACGGGTGCCGATCCGGACCTCGCCCTGGATGGCGGCGATCAGCGGGGCGAAGTGCGCGTCGAGCAGGGACGCGCGCAGCGCGCCGAGCAGCGCGGCCTCGTCCGGCACCACCCGGACGCCGGGCGCGCCGGTCAGCGCCAGCGGGTCGCCGGGCAGCACCGCCACCGGGGTGGACGCGCGCAGCCCCAGCGTGAGCAGCTGGTGGTGGTCCTCGAAGTGCACGAGCACGTCGGCCGGGTCGAGCAGCGGCACCCGCCGGGCGGACGCCCAGCCGAGCACCGCTGGTAGCGCCGTCCAGTAGCTGTAGGACTTCCACGCGAGCGCGGCACAGGCGTGCGGGGTGCCGCCCCAGCGGCGGCCGGCGCGGGTCAGGAACTCGGGAAGCAGTGTGCCGTCGATCAGCCGGGCGGCCGGGGACCAGCGGTCCAACTCATCGCGGACCAGCAGGCCGGGTGCGAGCCCGGGCAGGTCGTCGGTGCCGAACATGGCGCGCAGGGTCGCGGTCACCGGGGCGAACGGGGTGGCGGCGTCGCGCCCCGGCATCACCGCAGTCACCTGGCCGTCCCCTGTCTGGTCGCCCTGTCGGCCGGCGCGTGCCGTCGACCGAAGCTAAGGCTAGCCTAACCACTCCCGCGGCGGGAGGGGAAGTGACGTCGCGGTATCGCGGGGAGGTCCCGGTCACTCCGGCGCCGGTCGCGTACTACCCGGCCCAGGAGACGAAAAACGCCGCCGGAAACGGCGACGCACGGTGTAAGGATCGACGCGCTCCGTTGAGATGTCAAGGTGTATGTCGAATACGAGGCAGTTTCCGTACACGTTCGGCCACCCAACGTGAAAATGGGCTTCCCGCCACGAGGAAGCTGATGACGACCTCACCGATCGAGCGTGCCGCGGACTCGTTCGCGGCGGAACTTGCCCGGCACCGGACCGGCCGAGGGCTGTCCAAGAAGCAGTTGGCGACACTGATGGGCTTCGACCCGTCCTACGTCAGCCACGTCGAAGGGCGCCGGCACCGGCCCACCGAGGACTTCGCCCGCCGCGCCGAGGCCGTCCTGGAGGCCAGCGGCGCGATCTGGCAGCGCTTCCGGGAGTACGACGAGCTGCGGCACGGCCGCGCCGGCGGAGCGCACCGCGACCCGCCGGTCCCCGGGCAGTGGCTGCCGCCCGGCACCGGCCTCGTGGTCGAGCGTGAGGTGGCCACGCTCACCCACATCGGCGACGGCTACCACTGCGCGATCCGGCGGGAGCTGTACAACGCGGGCACCGAACCGGTCACCCGCTACCTGGTCCGGGTCGCCGTCGACCGCTACCCGAACGACCCGGGCCGCTCCAACCGGCACCACCGGGAACACCCGCTCACCTTCGCCGAGCTGCAACTCACCGCGTACCGGGACGACGGCAGCGGACGCGAGCCGATGCACTGGCGGGCCAAGCACGACCGGGACGCGTTCAAGGAGATCTGGCTGCTCTTCGAGAACGACGAGGGACGCTTCCCGCTCTACCCGGGCGACCGGGTCACCATCGAGTACGCGTACCGCGTCGGCCAGGACAAGTGGGGCCCCTGGTTCCAGCGGGCCGTACGCCTGCCCACCCGGCACCTGGCGGTGCGGCTCGACCTGCCCGCGGACCTCGACCCCAAGGTGCGGGGCGCGGAGACCTCGCTGTCGGCCGAGGAAGGACCGCTGCGTACGCCGATCCAGCGTGCCGTGGACGGCGACCGGGTGATCTTCGACTGGGGGACCGACGACCCGCCGCTCAACGCCCGCTACCGGATGCAGTGGCGGTTCCGCAGCCCACAGCCGGACGCCGAGCCGGACAACGCCCCCACCGGTGGCGCCCGCGTGCGGGCCAGCGACCGGATGCGTGCCGTGGGCATCGTGCAGCGCGGCGACGACCTGCTGCGGCAGCCGGCCCGCCAGTTCGACCTGCCGGCCGAGGAGCCGCACGCCCGGCAGGTCATCGACCGGCTCGCCGCGATGCTGGCCCGGCTGGACGAGCTGCACCCGTTCAGCAAGGGCGTCGGCCTCGCCGCGCCCCAGCTCGGCATCGGCTGGGCCGCCGCGCTGGTCCGGCCCGCCGACCGCGCGGCCGAACCGGTGGTGCTGCTCAACCCGCGCGTCGTGGACACCGCCGCCGAGACCGACGAGCAGTACGAGGGGTGCCTCTCCTTCTTCGACCACCGCGGCCTGGTGCCCCGGCCGCTGCGGATCGACGTGGAGCACGCGCTCTGGGACGGCAGCCGGGTGATCACCTCGTTCGAGTACGCGATGGCGCGGCTGGTCGCGCACGAGATCGACCACCTGGAAGGGCGGCTCTACGTCGACCGGATGGCGCCCGGCGTGCCGCTCGTGCCGGTGGAGGAGTACCGCGAGACCGGCACCCCCTGGCGCTACTGAAACGGGGGGCCGGGTCGCGTGCCCCAGGGGGCAGGGGCACGCGACCCGGCTCGGGGGGAGCAAGGTTCAGAGGTTGCCGAACGTGTCGTACCGGATGTGATCGGGCGGGACGTCGTCGGCGGCGAGCGCCCGCAGGGTGGCCCGGACCATCGCGGCCGAGCCGGAGACGTAACAGTCGTGTGTGGTCCACGGCCCGTACCGGGTGACCACCTCGGACACGTCACCGAGTTCGCCGCCGAAGTCCGGGTCCTCGCTGCACGACGGCGTCACCGACAACCACGGGTGGGCAGCGACGAGGTCCTCCAGACCGGGCAGCCCGTACAGCTCGTCGGGGCGGCGCGCGCCGTAGAAGACGTGCACCCAGCGCGTGCGGTTGACCCGGGTCAGCTCCTCCACCAGCGCCTTGATCGGCGCCAGCCCGACCCCGCCGGCCACGCAGAGGACGTCCCGGGTGGACTCCGGGTCCAGCGTCATCGAGCCCATCGGCGCGGCCACCCGCAGCAGGTCACCCGGCTTGGTGCGGCGGACCAGCGCGCCGGACACCCAGCCGGCCGCGCCGGGCGGCGTACGCACGTGGAACTCCAGCACGTTCTCCTCGTTCGGCGCGTTCGCCACCGAGTACGTCCGCCACACCCGTGGGTGGTAGCGGGGCACCTCCACGCTGACGTATTGCCCCGCCTGCCAGGGCAGCGGGTGCTGGAGCGCGCGTACGGTCAGCACTGCCGTGTCCGGGCCGTGCCGCTCGTGGGTGAGCACCTCGGCGTGCCAGTACGGCGGGTTGCCGTCGGCCTCCGCGCCGGCCAGCATCCGCGCGCTGATGCTCGCGTACGCCTCCCGCCACGCCTGGTCGTACTCCAGGTTCCAGCCGTCCCCGGCGGTGCTGCGCAGCGCGTCGAGCAGCGCGACGCCCATGGTCGCGTAGTGCTCGGCCGACACGTGGTACTTGCGGTGGTCGCGGCCCAGCGCCCGCAGGTACTCGTCGAAGCTCTCCGGGTCGCCCACGGTCTGGGTCGCGGTGACGATCGCCTCCAGGATCCGGTCGCCCTGCCCGTTCATCTGCACCGGGAAGAGCTTGCGCAGCTCCGGGTCGAGGAGGAACAGCCGGGCGTAGAAGTGACCGCTGAGCCGCTCCCGGTCCTCCTCGACCAGGGCCCAGCTCTCCTTCAGCAGCCGCGCGAAGTTCTCCACAGGGGCACGCTCCTTCTCCGTACGGGCGGATCGGCAGCAATAGAATCTCCACGGAGCGTGTGTGCCGATCGCACAGACTGTGCGATCGCCAGGTCGGGACGCCGAAGTGATTTCATGGTCCGGTGACGGTTGACGAGCTGGCCCGCCCGGTCTCCCGCCGGATGCTGGGCACCGAGACGCTGCTCGTGCTCGGTCTGTCCCTCGGCCAGTCGGCCGTGTACGCGCTGGTGTCGCTGATCGCGAAGCTCACCGCGACCGGTGGGCTGTCCAAGCAGACCGCCGCGCTGAACACCTCCGCGTCGGCCCGGCCCTACCTCGACCTGACGTACCAGCTGCTCGGGATCGTCTTCGCGCTGCTGCCGGTGCTGCTCGCCGTACACCTGCTGGCGCGCGACCCCGGCGACCCGGCACGGACGCTCGGCGTGGACTTCCGGCGGCCCGGCTCGGACCTGGCCCGGGGCGCGGGCCTGACCGCGCTCATCGGCCTGCCCGGGCTGGCGCTGTTCTGGGCGGCGGCGCAGCTCGGCCTCAACGCCACGCTGGTCCCGGCCGCGCTGCCCGACCTCTGGTGGACGGTGCCGGTGCTGATCCTCGCCGCCGTGCAGAACGCCGTGCTGGAGGAGGTGATCGTGGTCGGCTACCTGATCACCCGGCTGCGGCAGCTCAACTGGCGGATCGGCGCGGTGCTGGCCACGAGCGCCCTGCTGCGCGGCTCCTACCACCTCTACCAGGGCTTCGGCGCGTTCGTCGGCAACGCCGTGATGGGCGTGATCTTCGGGCTGTTCTACCTGCGCACCCGCCGGGTCGCCCCGCTGATCGTCGCGCACACGCTGCTCGACATCTTCGCGTTCGTCGGGTACGCGCTGCTGCCCAAGTCCTGGTTCGACTGGCTCTGACCCCGGCTGCCGGCCTGCCCGGCCTGGTGGTTCCGTGGGCCCGGCAGGTCGTCGGCCCGCGCCGGTTCGGCGAGGTGGCGGTATCGCGGCCCGACGGACCCCGCCACCTCGCCGAACACGCGTTGATCAGGTGCGGCCGGGCCGGTACCGGGCGACCGCCCGCGCGGCCACCCGCTCGGCCGTCGCCGTACCGCCGATCGCCGCCGCCAGCGCCGCCGCACCCGGCAGGCGCCGGGCGGCCAGCCGCAGCCCGAGCCACCCGCCCGCCTGCGCCGCCACCGGCGTCGCCAGCCGCCACGCCGCCTGCGCCGCCCGCCCCCACGGCCCGTCCGCCGGCACGTCGGCCGCGAGAGCCGCCGCCAGCGCCGCCCGCGCGGTGCCGTCGTCCGGGTGCACCAACGTCAGCACCAGAAGCTCGGCCGCCCGATCGGGATGCGCCGGATCCCGCCCGTACGCGGCGGCCAGGTGCAGCACCAGGTTCGCCTGCGTCCACAGCACTGCCGCCAGCTCCGCGACCGGCGCGAACATCCCGGCGCCAGCCGCCAGCGCCCCACCCGTACCGGCCATCCGGACGAACCGCCGCGTCGCCAGCCGGGCCACCCCGTCGGCGTCCGCCTCCGGGTAGGCCCGCCGGACCTGCGCCACCCAGTCCCGGGCGCGCGGCCCGAGCGCGTCCACCGCCGCCAGGGCCAGCAGCTCCGGCGCGAACCCGGGGTGGTCGCGCAGCTGCGGCCCCACCGCCCGCCAGCCCTTTTCCTGGGTACGCGCAGCGTGCTCGACGGTGGCCGGCAGGTTCTCGGTGTTGTCGTGCGGCTGCGCTTCTTCCGGCGGGTCCAGGACGGGCGGTTCGGTCTTCCGGCTCTCGTCGGCTGCGGTTCGGTCGACGGCCGGGGCTTGATCGCCGGCTACGGCTGCGGGGTTGGCGGGGTCACCCGCTGACGCGGGTGTCTCCGGTGTCGGAGTGGCTGTGGTGGACGAGTCACGCCTGGCCGTTTCGGCCGTCGCGGCCACGCCGGTAGCCGTTGGGGCAGAGGTGGCCGCCGGGGCCAGGGTGGCCGGCGTGACCTGGGTGGCTTCCGCGGCCGCCGTGGCCGGAGTGGTCGCCGTCGTCGTGATGGGGGTGGCGGCCGTGGCTGCCGGGTCCAGGGTAGTCCGGGTGACGGCGGTGGCGTCCGTGGCCGCCGTCGAGGCCTCCGTGGCCGTGGGGGTATTGGCGCTCTTGGTGGTCCGGGTTCTTCTCGCCGGCGCAGGGCCCGGCGTCTCCACGGTGACCGCGTCGGTCCCGCCGGGTTCCTGCCCGGCCGCGGCCGCTGCCGGCTCGGCCGGTGTCTCGGGCGCCGCCTGCTTCGGGAGGGTCGCCTTCCGGGCGGCCTTCTTGACCGCGGGAGTGGCCTTCTTCGGGACGGCCTTCTTCGCGGCGGGCGCACGGCGGGTCCGCTTCGGCGCCTCGTCCTCGCTCGGCGGTTCGGTGGGCACCGACTCCTCGGCCGGACGGCGTGATCGTACGGCCGGCTTGGCGGGAGGCGTACTCGCTTCGGCCTCGGCGGGCACGGCGTCGGGCTGCGCGGCGGCAGGCGTACCCGGATCGTTTGTCGGAGCCTCGGCGGGCGGGCGTGGTCGCGGTGCCGGCGCTGCGGCGTCGGCCGCCGTCGGCGGCTGGAAGACGACAGTCGGCGCGGCCCGGCGGGGGCGCCGGGGCGGTGGTGTGTCGCTCGTCGCGCTCCCGGCGGGAGGCTCCGGCGTGGGTGGCGGACTGAACGTGGGTCGGGGGGAGCGGGTCCGCCGGGCCTTCGCGGCAGGCTCGCGACGGGGCGGATCGCTCGGCGGCTGCTCCTGCATATCGATGGAGCGTAGCCGTGGACGTGATCTGGCACACGACGGAAACGCGGTCGCGTGGGCCGGTCCCGGCATCCGCTTTGCCCCGGGCGGGTGCGGGCCTGTATCCTCGGGCGCGGTGACCTCAGGGTCACCAGGGAGACTTCGCCTAGTCTGGTCTATGGCGCCGCACTGCTAATGCGGTTGGGGTCTTAAAGCCCCTCCCGGGTTCGAATCCCGGAGTCTCCGCGCGAAAGCCGGTTGTGTAGACTGGCCGAGCACAAGCGCCCGTAGCTCAACGGATAGAGCATCTGACTACGGATCAGAAGGTTAGGGGTTCGAGTCCCTTCGGGCGCACAGACAGCCCCCTGGCAGGCCCCACGGCCGCTAGGGGGCTTCTTTCTGTCCAGCCATGCCGGTGACGCCTACGAGCGTGACCTCGCACCGCCCAGAACTTCCCCCTGTCAGAGCTGCACGCGTCGTCCCTCGGCGGACGATCGGATGATCGCGTCCAGGAGCCGGTGACGTGTGACGGCGTGGGCGAAGTTCGGGGCGGTCGTGGTGCCGTTGATGAGATCGTTCCGGATCGCCGCGTACGTGTGCGCCAGGTTGTGGATCGGTGTTCCGGCCAGGTGGGGGTAGTCGTCGTGGCCATCGGGCAGTGTCAACGGCGACAGTGGGGCGCGGCCTCGTGCGCCGCGCACCGTAACGGGCCCGAGGTGTGGATATCCGCTCGCGGAGGTGATTTCGAGAGTTCCCTCGGTACCGTCGATGAGCAGGGAGAACCAGGGTCCGGACAGAGTCGCTCCACGGTGATGGACGGAGAGGATCGCTCCGTCGGGTAGCCGGCCGGAGATGGCGATCTGGTCCTCGGCGGTCATCGGGACCGTCTGTCCGGTGCGGCCGAGCGCAACGGTCGGGCGCCGGGTCGCCGTCGAGGCGACCACGTCCTGCAGTTCGCCGACGACCATCGACACCGTGTCGATGGCATTTCCGAACGCAATGGTGAGCATCGTGGCGCCGAGCGTGCGATCGAGGGTGTATCGCATGCGCTCCGAGACCGGGTTGCCCCACTCGACCGATGAGGCCAGCACCGTCGCGGACAGCACGTTCCCGACGTATCCGTCGGCGACGAGGCCGGCCAGCCAGCGGAAGGTGGGCGAGGAGCGCCCATGAAGCGCGATGAAGGTACGCGTGTCGCGGGCGGCGCCTTCCATCTCCTCGGCTTCGGCCAGGTCGATGGCGAAGGGCCATTCGCTGAGGACCGGCACTCCCGCCCGCAGCGCGGGCAACACCAGCTCGCGGTGGTGGGGCACCTTGACCGCGACGACCACAAGGTCGACGTTCTCGTCCTTCACGAGTTGGTCGACCGAGGCGTAGCCGGGAACCCCGAACGCGGCGCCGGCAGCAGCGGCCGACGCGGGGGAACTCGTCGCCAGGGCGGTGAGTTCCATGCCGTCGACTGCCGACAACGCGGGCAGGTGGGCCCCGGCCGCCCATCCGCCCGACGTGCTGAGCCCGACGATCCCGACGCCGAGCGGGCGTCTCCCGGCTTTTCCCATCACGTTTCGTCGCCCTTTCGCGTGCTTGCGCCGTGCGGGGTGGTCACGTCGGCCAGGCGAGCAGTGCCGTGTCGACGATCTCGTCGAGCGTGTCGGGCCCGAGGCCGTTCGCGGCCTGGACGGCGATGCCGAATCCCGTCGTCATGACGTATCGGGCGAGGCGTCCCGGGTCGGCGTGGCGCGGGAGGTCGCCCTCCTCGACGGCGCGCCGGAAGCGCGCCTCGAGCTGCTCGCCGGCGTCAACGCGCCAGCTGACCAGTACGTCGTGCGCGGGGCGGCTCTGTTCGCTCAGCGCCAGCGCACCCTGCACGGACAGGCATCCCGTGGGGCGGCCGGGCGACGTCGTCGTGCGGACGGCTCCCCGCAGGAATGTCTCGGCCACCGCGCGGGCGGTGGGCTCCCGCAGGGCGCGGGTCACGTAGGAGGCCGGCCCTTCGGCGTAGCGCTGTACGGCCTTGCGGAAGAGCTGCTCCTTGTTGCCGAAGGCGGCGTACATGCTCGACTTGGTGATCCCCATCGCGCTGGTCAGGTCCGTGAGGCTGGTGCCGTCGTACCCCCGCGCCCAGAACACCTGCATGGCCCGCTCCAAGGCCTCGTCGATGTCGAACTCCCGGGGGCGGCCGAATGCGGTGCTCTGGGATCCACTCATCTCGGCATCCTCCTCGAATCGGGGTCGGCAGGGTCGGCGGACCGCCATCGCCAGCTGTTTCTCTCCTCACAGCCGACTTTACTCCCGATCGGTCCAGATGTGCTAGCGTTCTGTACCGACCGGAACTTAAAGCGGTCGGGCCCACTACAGGAAGAGGAACACCACGATGAGAACCATCTCGCTCGGCGGACTGGAGACCTCCCGCATCGGTCTGGGTGCCATGGGCATGTCGGCCTTCTACACCGGCGCCGGCCAGCGCGACGACCAGTCCATCCGCACCATCCAGCGGGCCCTGGACCTCGGCGTCACGCACATCGACACCGCCGAGGCGTACGGCCCTTACGTCAACGAGGAACTGGTCGGCCGCGCCATCAAGGGACGCCGGGACGAGGTGGTGCTCGCGACCAAGTTCGGTCACCTCTCGCACACCGGCCGCCCGGGCAATGACAGCACCCCGGCCAACGTCCGGCTCGCAGTGGAGGGATCGCTGCGCCGCCTCGGCACCGACCACCTCGACCTCTGTTACCAGCACCGGGGCGATGGGGTCACGCCGATCGAGGAGACCGTCGCCGCGCTGGCGGAGCTGGTGGCCGAGGGCAAGATCCGTCACATCGGACTGTCGGAGGCCGGCCCCGCGACGATCCGGCGGGCGCATGCCGTTCACCCGATCGCCGCGGTGCAGTCCGAGTACTCGCTGTGGGTCCGCGACCCCGAGGCCGAGGTGCTGCCGGTCCTGCGCGAGCTGGGCGTGGGTTTCGTCCCGTACGCCCCGCTGGGCCGCGGGTTCCTCACCGGCGGCATCCGCACCCTGGACGACCTCGACGCCGACGACTGGCGTCGTACCAACCCCCGCTTCGCCGGCGGCAACCTCGAACGCAACATGCGCATCGTCGACGAGGTCCGCGCCGTCGCCGCCGAGGCCGAGGCCACGCCCGCGCAGGTCGCCCTCGCCTGGCTGCTCGCCCAGGGCGACGACATCGCCCCCATCCCGGGCACCACACGCATCGACCGGCTCGAGGAAAACGCCGCCGCCGACCGCATCACCCTCACCGACAACCAGATCACCCGACTGCAGAACCTGACACCGGCCAGCGGTGACCGCTACGACCAGGCCAACATGGCCGCCCTCAACCACTGAGCCGGTCGCCACTCCCAGTCGTCCCCAAGAGGCGGCGCACAGCCTTGAAGGGCATCACATGACCACCCGTCACATGGCATCGAACGATGCCTCGACCGCCGGCGGCCTGGCGTCCTGGGCCGGCGTCGGCTCTATCAGTCTCGGCATCTTCGCGTTCATCATCGCCGAATTCCTGCCCGCAAGCCTGCTTCCGGATATCGCCGATGGCCTGAACGTGTCCACCGGCGCGGCCGGGCAGGCCGTCAGTGCGACCGCCTTCGCCGCCGTAGCCTCGGCCCTGTTTCTCTCGGTGGTGCTCCCGCGGGCCGACCGACGGTGGGTGATGATGGGCCTCACCCTGCTCGCAGTGGTGTCGAACCTCCTCGTTGCGATGGCGCCCAGCCTGGCGACCGTCATGCTCGCTCGTCTACTGCTCGGGGCGGCACTCGGCGGCTTCTGGGCCATGGCGACCGCGGTCGCCGCACAGTTGGTGCACGAGAGCCACCTGGGCCGCGCGCTGACAGTCATCAGCTCCGGAGTGGCCCTCGGCACGGTCGTCGCCGTTCCCCTTGGCGCCTGGCTCGGCGAACTCTGGGGCTGGCGTGGCACCTTCATCCTGGGGGCCGGCATTGCCGGGATCGCGCTCGCGGCCCAGGCCATAACACTGCCGCACGTGACGCCACCGGCCACGGGCGGCCTCCGAGCACTCGGAGGAGTCCTGTGTTCCGGCACGGTTGTTGCAGGACTTTTCGGCATAGTCCTCATCTTCAGTGGGCATTTCGGCGGCTTCACGTTCATCCGACCTGCCGTCGACGCCGTCGCGGGACTGGACCCCGGCTCGTTCGCCGGGCTGCTGATCGTCTTCGGCGTCACCAACTTCCTTGGCACGCTGCTGGCCGGGCCGCTCGCAGACCGGTCACTGCGCGCAGGACTGTTCCTCTTTCCTGCCACGCTCGCAGCCGGAATGTTCGTCATGTACACCATGCGCGGACACGGCCTCGTGCTCGCGGTCGCGCTGTGGGGCTTCGGATTCGGCGGTGTCCCGACGACGGTGCTCACCTGGGGAGCGCACACCGAGCCGGCCCGGATCGAGCAGGTCAGCGGCGTCATCGTGTCCGTATGTAATCTCGCCATCGCCACCGGGGCGGCCGCCGGCGGAGTTCTCGTGGACCGGCAGTCGGCCACCGCCCCCTTGATCGCGGGCGCCACCGCAGTCATTGCCGGCGGCCTCCTGCTCACCTCGCTGAGCCGCACGAGCCAATAGCCAGTCCTGGCCCCCATCTCGCCACGACGACCGCACCTCGTCCGCCGGTAGACCCGGACGCAACGAGGAAGTGACCGATTCATCTGTCAGGTGCGCCCGTGCACCCGAGAACCGTCCATTGCACACGATTCCGCCGTGCAACCGGATCGACAGCGATTCGGCGCAAGGCCGATCACGCTTCAGGAGAGAACCATGAGAAAAAGAATGACGGTCCTGATCAGGACTGCCGTCGCCGCCATCGCTGGAATCGCCATTCTGACCGGGCCCGGACTGGTCTCCACGAACGCCGACGTGGACCTGCGGCCGGAGTCGGCTGTCGCGCAAGGCGCCAGCGCCCGGCTGCCCTACCGGCTGCCGGACGGCTTCCGGTCGGAGTACGCGCAGGTGAACGACTTCCGGATGCACTACCTCCGCGGCGGCAGCGGCTCGCCGGTGGTGCTGCTGCACGGCTTCCCGCAAACCTCCGCCGAGTGGGAGCCGCAGCTCGAGGCACTCGCCAAGGACCACACCGTGATCGCGGTCGACCTGCGCGGGACCGGCGACTCCTCCGTCCCGCAGCAGGGCTACGACACGGCCCAGTTGGCCGACGACGTGCACGAGCTGCTCACCCGGCTCAACCTCAACAAGGGCGTCCAGATCGTCGCCCACGACATCGGCGCATGGATCGCCTACCCGTACGCCGCAATGTGGCCCAACGAGGTCAGTCGAATGGTGGTGATGGAAGGGCCCATCCCCGACCGGTCCCTCTACACATTCCCGGCCTTCCCGGCGGAGGGGGGCCTGTCGACGTGGCACCTCGGGTTCTTCCAGAAGGACTTCGCTCAGGACCTGGTCCGTGGACACGAGCGCGACCTGATCAAGGGGTTCGTCGAGCAGTACCTGGCAGTGGACGGGGCTTTTGACGACCGCGACTACGAGTTCTACGCCCGGTACCTCCGCGAGCCCGGCCGGTTCAAGGCGTGGATGAACATGTACCAAGCCCTCCACACGGACATCGCCCAGAACGAGAAGTTCCGCGAGGCGGGGCTGCTCCAGATGCCCATCCTGGCCGTCGGAGGCGAAGAAGCCCTCAGCAGCGCCGTGGGTACTCAGTGGCAGGGCTATGCCGCCAATGTCGAGACTCAGGTCATGACTGACACCGGTCACTGGCTCACCGAGGAACGACCGCAGGAGCTCACCACGATGCTCCTCAAGTTCCTGCGCTGACGCCGGGGAACACTGACGCCATCCCCTGACCGCCAGGGCGTGCGGGCCTCGAACCCGCACGCCCTGGTGCTTCCGGAAAACTTCCGGAAAATCATTGACCTGTTCGAAACGCCGCTGCAATACTCCGAGCACTGCGACATCAGTGTGTGTCGATTGAAGCCACGCGTCGTCGGGTTTAACCCGTCCCAAGGAGGACCTGCGCATGTACGCCAGCATCCGCCGCTCCCGCCGCTCCCGAACATCGCGTCTCACCGTCCGGTTGGCAGTGCTCGCCTCCACTGTGGCGCTGACCGCCGCCGGTCTCGCGGTCGCCGCCGCTCCGTCCAGCGCCGCCACCTGCAACGGGTACGTCGGCCTCACCTTCGACGACGGGCCGACCGGCAGCACCAGCGCTCTGTTGTCCGTGCTGCGCGCGAACGGCGTACGGGCGACCATGTTCAACGTCGGCCAGAACGTGCAGAACAACCAGTCCGCCGCGCGGGCCCAGGTCGACGCGGGCATGTGGGTGGCCAACCACAGTTGGAACCACGCGCACATGACCTCGATGAACCAGAGCCAGATGCAGTCGGACCTCTCCCAGACCAACTCGGCGATCCAGGCGGCGACCGGCGTCCGGCCGCAGTTGTTCCGCCCGCCCTACGGGGAGACGAACTCGACCCTCCAGTCGGTCGCCTCGTCGCTCGGCCTGCGCCAGGTGATCTGGGACGTCGACTCCCAGGACTGGAACGGCGCCAGCGTCAGCCAGATCGTCTCCAACGCCAGCCGCCTTCAGGACGGCCAGGTGATCCTGATGCACGACGGCATTCAGAACACCCGCGACGCGATTCCGCAGATCATGGCCAACCTGAGCAGCCGTAACCTCTGTCCGGGCATGATTTCACCGAGCACCGGCCGGGCGGTGGCCCCGGACGGCACCCCGCCGCCGACGACTCCGCCGCCGACCGGCACGCCGACCACTCCGCCGCCGACCACTCCGCCTCCCAGCGGCGGGTGCACGGCGACGGCGACCACCCCCAACGTCTGGGGTGACCGGTACAACACCTCGGTGACGGTTCAGGGGGCCAGCAACTGGACCGTGGTCGTGGCTCTGACCCCGCCGCAGCGGGTCTCCACCACCTGGAACGGCTCCCCCAGTTGGGACAGCACCGGTTACGTGATGACGATGCGGTCCAACGGCAGCGGCAACACCTTCGGCTTCACCACGATGATGAACGGCAACAGCAGCGCCAGACCTCAGATCCGTTCCTGCACCACGGGCTGATCCCGGTGGCCCGCCCAGGCCACCGCAACGGCTCGGGTGGGTGTGGTCGACCAGGTGCCCCTACGGTCCAGCTGACCCTGGAGCGTAGGGGCACCCCCGGCAGAAGGCTGATCTCGATCGCCGGCTGGGCCCACTGCGTGCTCTGGCCGTGACTGTGGTCCGTGGTGCGGAGCTTGACCCGTACCCGAGGGTGCGGATTCAGGGTCGCGTCATGCGGGTGGTTGAGCTGGCGCGTCGAGCCGCCAGCCTGCCCGAGGGCGTCACCCGACGCATCGCCGCGGGATAGGGCGGGGATAGCGCCGGGCCCGAGACTTGACACAGGCCGGTACGCCGGCCGTCCAACAGGGTCCGACCACGAGGAGAACGCATGTCGTACGACACGAACTCGGCCGCCGTGCCGGGAACGTCCGCCAGCGAGAACTTCATCGACCTCGACGACCTGGACTTCGCCGCTCTTGAGGTCGAGGCGACCGAGGATGTCGCGGGCGGGTTCCGGCCGACCGACCTGTGCACGATCACCGGAAGGTGCGCCACCGCCGGCTGCAACGGTCAGCAGTACTGATCCGTCCGACACCCGGCTGAGGGCGGTACGGGGCACTGCCGAATTGTCGGCCCCGTACCGCCCGGCGTGTGCGCGTGGCCGGGTCGACGCCGGATAGCGGACGAGGAGAAGCCGGATAGCGGGTCGGACCAGACTCGTTCCGCAGACGAGGAGCCCGCTCCGGCGCGGGAAGCATCCACCATGTCTGACCTTTGCACCGACACGGGAGGCCGCGTGGGCCGCGTGGAGCAGGTTGTCTCGCCGGACACCGCTGATCCGAGAGCCGGGGCGGAGTCGCCGTACCCGCTGGTGTGGCTTCGAGGCGGCCCGGAGGAGTCGCGCAGCCTCGTCCAAGGGCTGGAACTGGTCCGTCACGTGGCGGCCGGGGACGTCGCCGAGGGCTGGCTGTGCATGATCGCGAACGGCACGGCGCACTACCTCTCGACCTTCGCGTCCGACGAACTGCTGGACCGGACGTACGCCCGGGACAACCAGGTGTTCGGCGTCGTCGCACCGGTGGGGGTGCTCCGTCCCGATGGAGACGGGACCGCGCGGATCGACGGACGGTGGCGTTTCGCCTCCGGCGCGGATCGGGCGACCTACCTCGCCATGGGCTGCGTGCCGGTGGAGGGCCGGCGGCGGAGTGCGCTGCTGCGCCGGGACCTGCTCCGCGTCGACGAGCCCTGGGCCGGGCCGGGCCTGCTCGCCACCACCAGTCACACACTGCGAGCCGATGACGTCCACGTCGATGAGACAGACGTCGTCGACCTGACCGACCTCCCGTCGGACCGGCCCACCGGCATCTACGGCGACGGGGAACTCTTCCTGGCCAACATGCCCGGCGTGCCACTGGGCCTGGCCGAAGGTCTGCTGGCGCTGCTCGGGCCCACCGTCACGGGCACCTCGGCGTGGGCGACCACCTACAGCGATGCCTACAGCAGGTGCGTCCTGGCTCGGCACGGCGTCACCGACATGCTGCGGGACCTCGACACCCTGGCCCGTAACGGGCGTCTCAAGCCGTTCGCCCCGCCGTTGCGCGCCGAGTTCCGGGCACTGCTGTCCGGGGCGTACCACGTAGCGCTGGACGCGGTCCTGGCGCTGGCGGCCGCCTGCGACACCGCCGACCCCGCGTTGCGGGCCCGGCTGGTCACGGCGCGGCGGGACGGTGAGACCATGCGCCCGCACGGTGCCATGCGTTCCTACCTGCACGGACGGTCGGGGTGAGTGGCGCTACGGCGCCCCGGCTGAGCGTCGGCGACTGGTGCCTGATCCGGGTGCCGATGCTGCCTGCAGTGCCGCGGGTCGACCCCGCCGACGTACACGCGCACGAGGCGGCCGGGCGGCTGCTCGACCTGGCGGTCGGGTACGCCTCGACGTACGGCCGGTCCTCCGGGCCGGACGGCGAATGGCGGGCCGATCGGACCCTACGGGCCGTGTACGCGGCGCGGGCAAGGCACCGTCCCACCCCGTTCGGTCTGTTCGCCTTCTCCGCCCGGGCCGACCTGGTCGACGACCCCGGACCCACGCGGGTCGACCTGGAGACCGACGTCGTGGTACATCCGGTTGACGTGCCCCGGCGCATCGACGAGTGGTTCGCCAACCCCACCCTCGCCGCCGACGCCGGCCGGTGGATGTACCTGCGTCCGGACCGGGGCGGCGCCTCGTCGGCCCCGGACACGCCCGCGCTGCGTCTGATCGCGCAGCGCCGGACAACCGGCCCTCGTGGCGCCGCCGACTGGATCGGTGAACTAGGCCGCGAGGAGTTCGACAGGTGCGTCGAGCAGCAGGTGCTCCTGCCGGTCCACACGCCGGGACCGTTCGTCGACACGCCACGTCTCGACCGCCCGCGGCTTTCCGCGGCCGATCCGCAGCCGCACGCGGTGACGGTGGGCGCTCTGATGGCCACCGAGCGGCCGTTCCGCCCGGACCAGTTCGTCGACGCGTTCAGCGCGGTGCGTCCCGCAGTGGACCGGACGGCCGCCACCGCCCTGGTCGCCGGCGCGGCCCGGCTGCTCGGAATGACCTGGCCCTGGGACCGGCTGGCATCCCTGCGCAATCACCTGGAGTCCATGGTGAGCGGTGGGGCGGTGCCGCTGTCCTGGTTGCTGAGCGCACCGGTGGACCATCCGCTCGGTAGCTGGCGCCGGGAACCAGCGCCGCCGGTCGGGACCGAGCCGCCGCCCGGTCCGGCCCGTCGGCTGTTCGTGCCCGCCGAGGACCGGGACGGCGTGTTGGTCGACTGGTGGCGGACCGCTCAGGACGTGGACCGCTGGCGCCCGCGGCGTACCTCCCGGGCGGGCGGACCGGCCGGTCCGGTCGCGGCCGTCGAACCGCCGAACGGCATGGTCTGCGGCGCAGTGCTGGCCGACCCGGTCTCCGGGACGGACGTGTGGCTCAAGATGGCCCTGTCGGGACTCTGGCACGGTCCGGGTGCACGGCTGGCGGACGTGGTGGCGTTGCCGGCGCCGCCGGAGCGGGTGGACCCCGGCCGGCTGACCGTCGAGCTCGGCTGGACGCCCGTCGACGGTCGTGCTCCGCTGACCCGCCGGCCGGCCGGGCCGCTGCCCCGGTTGAACCTCAACCTGCCGGCCCGGCCCGGCGACATCGGGCTGGCCGACCTGGCGGTGACCGTGCTCGACGGTCGCCTGCACCTGGTGCACCTGCCGGACGGGCGACTGGTCGAACTGCGGTTCGACAGCCCACTCAACCTGGATCAGCCGACCAACCCGTGGGTGGTGCGGCTGCTGGGGATGGTGGCCGTCGAGGGCAACGCCACCGGCCGGATGATCGACCCCGCGTTCCAGCTGCCCCCGGGGTCGGTTGTGCCCCGGATCACCGGTGGCCGCTGTCTCTTCGCCCGGCGCGGGGTGGTCCTGGACGCCGGTCACCGTGCCGACCTGCTCGCTCTCGCCGAAGACCCGGGCGCGCTGGCCGGGGTGCTCGGCGAGGTGGGTCTCGGCCCGGTGGTGGAGGTGACCGAGCGCTCCGCGGACCTGACGCTGCGGGTGGACGTCACCGACGTCGACCACCGCCGGTGGCTGGTTCGCCGGCTGCGCCGCTCCGACCGGCTGGTCCTGCAGGAGGCACTGCCCGTCGCCACGCCGGTGACCTCACGGCTCGGCGACCACGCACACGACGTCTGGGTGCCGTGGGTGCGCGCCGACCTCCCGGCTACCGCGAGGCTGGCGAGCACCCGGATCGTCAGACGACCGCCGGCCGCAGACCCCGAATGGACCAGTTGGTACGTCTACGCGCCGGACCGGATAGTGGAGACCTGGCTGGCCCGTGCAGAGGTGCTCGCCCTGATGGACCGCGGTGAGCTGTTCCACATCCGTTACCGGGACGACCGCCCACACCTGCGGCTGCGGCTGCGGCTGCCGGCAGCCACCCCGGAGCTGCTAGCCGACCTGCGCGCCCACCTCGCCGCCTGGTCACCGCACCACCCCTGCCCGGTGGAGACGCACCCATGGGTGCCTGAGGACCACCGGTACGGCGGCCGGGACGCCCGCGTCGCGACCGTTGCGCATTTCTGCGCCGACTCGGCGTGGTGGATCCGCCGCCTGGCCAGAACCCCGGAGGCCACCGCGCGGTACGTCCTCGCGGTGACCCGGATCGCCACCTGGTGTCACCAACTCGCGGGGCCCGACGCGGTGGCCTTCCTGGCCCGGTTGCGCGGCCTGGACCCTCGCCTGCCGAGTAGCCGTGACCAACGGGAGTGGATGGCGAGCTACCGCATCGCCCGGCCCCAGCTGGAAGACCGGTTCGCGACCGAGAGCCGCGTTCCCGAACCCACCCTCGCGTACCTGACCGGGCTGGAGCCGGACGCGCGCCTACTGGCGCTCAACAGCCTGATCCACATGACTGTGAACCGGGGCCTCCCGCTCAACCAGGCGGTGTCCCGGGAGCCGGAGATCGTGATGGCCGCCGCCCGCCTGCTACGGGCCCGTACGGCTCGCTCCGTGGATGCCGGTCGGGCCGGCCGGTCGTCGGCGGCGGAGCGCGTCGCCACACCGGCGACGGCGTGCCCGACCCGCACACCCGACCGGGACGGCGCGGATGTCTGACCCGCAGGCCGCCGGGCGTCTGCTCGCCAAGCTCGTCGTCGAGTTGCGGGAGCGCGGCGGGGCTCCTGCGGCGACCCTGGCCGGCATCGCACTGCTCGCACAGCGCCTGCACCGGCGACCACTCGCGGCCGGACTCACCCGGGTCGCACTCGGCGCCGGGCCGGCTGCCGACGACCGCACCGCCTGGCTGCTCCACCGGTTGGCCCGGGAGTGCCTCGGCGACGAGCCGGATGACCCGCGCCTGGTTGCGGCTGCCCACCGGAACGCCGTCGCCGCGCTTCGGGCCCAGTACCGGTCCGACCTGGAAGCCGGAAACGTCGACCTGATCAACGGGGCCGGCGGGGTGGGCATGCGACTGTGGGACGTCGCCGACGACGAGTTGCGGGGCAGCATGGCCGCCTCGCTCGCGGACGTGGCCCGGCGGATCGCCGCACAGCGTAGTAACGGCCTGTACCACGGCCGCCCGGGCAACCTCCTGCTCCGGCGGATGCTGGCGGACGTCGCGGACGAGCAGGCCGCGGCCACGACGGTTGTTGGCGACCTGCTCCGACTGACCCCCGCCGCGCTGGACACCGGGGAACTCGGTGTCGGTGGCGTCACCCTGTGCTCAGGGCTGCCGGGGACGGCGGTCGCGCTCGGCCCCGACGTGGACGCCGCGCTGGCCGTCTCGGTGACGCAGGCGCCGGTCACCACCCCGACGCTTGCCCGGCTGGCCACCCTGGTCGCCGATCCCGCCAGCGACGAGACGCTCTGTCACGGCTTGGCCGGAGTGGCCCTGGCGGCCAGGCTCGCCCCACTCTGGGCCGGCCTCGTACCCGATGACCTGCGTGTCCGGCTCACCGCGCGGCTCGTCGCCTATCTCGACCGGACCGACGACGGCGGGCTGAACGCCGTGTTCGGCATGCCACTGGCGCACGCCCTGCTCAGTGGTCCGCTGGGCGTCGCGTTGGCGCTGGTGGAGGCGACCGAACCGACACCGCCGTGGTGGGGCGCGGTTCTGAGCCTGGGTGACGGGACAGCGAGCGTGGTCGGAGCGCGAGGATGACCTTCACCCTGCAACGCCAGGACAACGACTGCGGCGTGGAAGCCCTGGTCGTCAGCCTGCGGCTCCTGGGACACGACCCGCCCGAGGCGCGGCTGCGGGAAACACTCGATGCCCGGGGCGCCCGATCGATGCGGGAGTTGAGGGACACCGCCGCCGAGGTCTGCGGTGTCGGCTACCGGGGTACGCGCGACTGCCCGTTCGACGCGCTGACCACTGGTGCGGTGGTGCACCTGCGCGCCGACCACTTCGTGACAGTGATCGGCCGGCGGTTCCGCCGCGTCAGGATCTTCGACCCGGCCACCGGCCCGGAGTGGCTGGACGAGCGCCGGTACCGGGAACGTTGCTCCGGCTGGGTGCTGGTGCCGCGGGAAAGCCCTGCACCGAGCGTCCGGCCCCGCGTGGCCCGGCTCGGGTGGCTGCGCCCGTTGGTACGGGCAGGAGGCCTCCGGTTCCGTCACGTCGTGCCGGTACTCGCCGTCAGCCTGTTGCTCTACACCGGGCTGACGCTGCTCAACCTGGTGCTGATGCCGTACCTCAACCGGGCGAGCGGGCAGGGCGGGGACAGCGCTCCCGGCCTCGTCGCCGGCCTGATTCTGTTCTTCCTCGCGCTCAGCGCGATGTTCTGGTTCCGGCACCGCCACCTCACCACGCTGGGGCTGGCGTTCGACAGGGCCCTGCTCAACCACCTGGTGGACCGGCTCTCCCGGACCGCCACGAACGTCGAGACATCCTCCGGTTCCCTGCTGCACCGGGTGACCACCGTCCGCGAGGTCCGTGAGGGAAGCACCGGGCTGGCCCTGGCGGTGTTCACCGACGTCTGCGCGGTGCTGGTCCTGATGAGCTTCATGGTGTCGATGTCGCTGCCGCTGTCCGCGGTGGTCGCCGCGCTCGCCGTCGGGCACGTCGGGCTGACCATGCTGGCCCGGCGGCCGATCGTGCGGCACTACGACGAGCGGCTCCGGCTCGAGGGTGAGGTCCACGAGGTTCTGATCACCCTCACCCGCGGGCTGTCCACATTCCGGGGACTGGGTGCGACCGGACACCTGCGAGACACCCACGCGCGCCGCCTGGACCAGCTCAACGAGGCGATCCGCGCACTGAACTTCCGGCTTTCCTGGGTCACCGGCCCGACCGAGGCGCTGAGGTTCGTCGGTCTCTACGCGATTCTGCTGGTCGGTTCGGTGCTCGTCTCCGCCGGCGCGGTCAGCACCGGAGAACTCTTCGGGTTCCTCACCATGGGTGGCACGGTGATGTTCGCCGTGGTCAACGTCGCGGAGAGCCTGCCGGCCGCCGCCCAACTGGAACGACAGCTCCGGTACGTCGCGACCCTGATGGACCTGCCGGTGGTGCCGGCCGGCACCCGCACCGAGCCGGTACCGGGTGCCCCCGCTGTGGTGCTGCGCGACGTCCGGGTGCACCGGCCGCGCGACGGGTTCGACCTACGGCTGGACCTGAACGTCGCGAGAGGTGAGACGGTCACCGTCGGCGGGGCGAGCGGTGCCGGCAAGTCGACGATGGCACGGATCGTGTGCGGGCTCGATCCGGTCCCGTCCGGCCACGCCGAGGTGTACGGCGTCCCCGTCGCCGACTGGGACCCCGACCGGCTCCGCCCGATGGTCTGCTACGTGCCACCCCGATCGGACTTCGCCCGGACCAGCCTGCGGGACAGTCTGTGCAGCGGTGCCGACGACATCGGGGAGGCGGACCTGCACGAGGTGCTTCGCCTGTTCGAGCTGGACGAGGTGCTGCGACCGCTGCGGCTGGGACTGCGCACCACCCTCCAGATCGACAACGCCACCTTCAGTGCCGGGGAGGTGCAGCGGTTCGCGCTGGCCCGGGCGCTGCTGCGCCGGCCGTCCCTGCTCATCCTGGACGAGGCCACGAACTCCCTGGACCGGGCGATGGAACTGCGACTGCTGCGCGCGGTGCAGCAGCGGGTGGAGACCCTCGTGGTGGTCAGCCACCGGCCGGTCGCGGCGCATCTCGGCAGTCGGCACCTCGTGGTGGAACGGTCCGCCGACGGAATCTCCCGGCTGGTGCCCGACCATGGCTGAGGGGCTGCGCGGTGTGCACGCGTACTGGCGAGTGCCGGGCCGGCGACCCCGGGCGTACCGGCAGCTGGCCGCAGCCACCTGGATGCTCAGCGTGCTGTCCTGGCGGCGTCACGCCGGCCCGGTCGAGTTGTACGCCGACGCCCCGACCACGGACTGGCTGGCCGGGCTGGGCTGGCTCGACCTCTACGACCGGACCACACCGCTCGACGACACCGGGCTCGACCACCGGTACGACAGGAGCGCCTGCTTCGCGCTGCCGAAGCTGCTCGCCCTGGCCCGGTTCCCGGACGCGGTCCTGGTCGACACCGACGCCTACCTGCTCGCGCCGCTGCGGCTCACCGGCCCAGGATCGCACTTCGCGCACCTCGAGGTGGGGGACGGTGATTTCTATGCCGGCCTGCGCGGCCTGTGCAACCCGGCCGGGGTGGATCTGCCCGACGCTCCCGGACTGGTCGGCAACACCGCCCTGTTCCGCGCCGCCGACCGGGCACTCGCGGATCGGATCAGCGCCACCGGTCTGGCCTTCCTGGACGGCAACCCGGCCACTCCCGGGCGGGACCCTCACCTGCACATGACCGTTGCCGAGCAGGTGCTCGCCACCGACCTGACGGTGCGCGCCGGCCAGCCGGTCACCAGCATCTTCGCCGCCCGCTGGTCCACCCGCTCGCTGCGCTGGCTGAGCCCACCCCCGGCCTTCGGCCACCTGTGGAACCTGAAACGAGGCGGCGGTGCCGAACAGATCGTCGAGGTGTTCACCATGATCCGCCGGATCCTCGTCAGTGACTACGGCGTGGCGCCCGGGCAACTGCGCGTTGCCCTGGAGCAGGCATGACTGCCACAGCCCTGCCAGATCTGCTGGCCAACGCCGGTGCGGTGGTCCGCGCGGCCCCCGACTCCACCGTCCCGCGTGGACACCGACCCGACTGGCTGGTCGAGCCCGAATCGCTGGCCGGACTGATGGCCGTCGTCGGTGTGCTCAACGCCGCCGGGGTCCGTTGGCGGGTCGACGCACTCGGCCGCAACTGGGGCTATGACGACGCCCGGGTGCCCGAGCCGGGTGCGATCGTCCGGCTCGCCCGGCTGGACCGGCTCGACCTCGACGCGGAACTGGGCCTGGCCACCGTCGAGCCCGGGGTCACCTTCGCGCAACTGCAGCGTGCGCTCGACGAGGCCGGTGCACCGTACCGGTTGCCCCCACCCGGCTCCGGTCCGCACACCTCGGTGCTGGGCAACGCTCTCGACCGAGGGCTACTGGCCGGGCTCGGCGAACGCGAACAGCATTGCCGGGACTTCCTCGTGCTCAGCCGGGAGGGCACACTGTCCCGGCTCGACTGGACCGGCGACGAGGACGACCGGGTCCGGCGCGCGCTGCCCTACCCGCCCGGTCCGCACTCGCGCGGGACGGTCTTCCAGACCGGAGGGCACGGTCCGGTGGTGGTCGAGTTGACGCACGTCCTGCCGCCCGCGGTGCCGTACACCGCGCCACTGGTGCTGCTCGCAGGCCCCGAACCGACCGAAGCACTGCTGCGATGCTGGCGGGAACTGCTGCACCATCGACTGGTCACCGGCTCACTGCTCCAGCCCGTGGCGCGGCGGCAGATGCAGGGCGTCACCACCGCTCATGACGGTCTGGTGCTGTACCTGACCGTCGGCGCCGTCTCCCGGCCCATGCTCGGTACGATCGTCGCCGAGATCCGGCGGATCGCCGGGCAGCACGGCCTGCGGGTGGCTCTCGACGCAGTCGGCCACGCTGACGACCTGCGGGTCGTCGGAGGAAGCGCGGACCAGCCGGAAACGGTCGCCGGCCGCCCGGTCGGACTGGAGTGGCACACCGCCTGCCTGCCGTTCGACCCGGCGCTCGTGGTCGCGTACTGGCGGGCCAACCAGGACGATCCGGCGTTGGCCGACGGTCCGTGGACCCTGCGCCCGCTGGACTCCCGCGCGCTGGTGTGGCTGGCCCCGTTCACGTACCGCAAGAGCGACCCGGCCAGCCGGTCCGATCTGCGTCGCCGCGTGGACGCGTTCGAACGGATACGAACCGCGTTCGGCCTGACCGCTTACCGCCGTGGCGGCCTGTGGACGCCTCGGTGAGGCACCTGTTGGTGCTCAGCGGGTACCGGCTGGCGGAGGGCCGTTCCGGTGAGGCCGTTCACCTGCGCGAGCTCACCCGCGCACTGACCGCCGCCGGGCACCGGACGACCGTGCTGGACGGACCGCTGCATCCGGGCCGGCCGGTGAGCGACCCGCAGACCGAGCTCGGTCCGCTCCGCGCCGAACTGGACCGGCTGCTCCGCGCCGACCGGCCGGACGCGGCCCTGCTCTGGCCGGGAGCCGACGGTGAGGAGACGCCGCTCGTCGATCGGTTGGTCGCCGCCGGGGTCCGGCTGGTCGTCGAGCACCCAGCCGCCGACCTGCCGCCCGCCGCCAGAACCCTCGAACGCGCCGACGAGGTCGTCGTTCCGTCGGCGTACGCCCGGGAGCAGCTCGCGGCCGGCGGTGGCCCGTGGGCACACGTCGTCGCGCCGATGTCGCGCCCCTGCGCCTGCCCGGCGGTGCGCCCGCCGGTCGGCCGGCGCGGACCGGTCCGGGTCACCTTCGTCAACCCCGAACCAGCCAAGGGCCTCGGCGTCGTGCTCACCCTGGCGGGGGTCGCTGCCGCGCGCCGGCTGCCGTTCCGGTTCCGGCTCGTGGAGGGGCGGTGGACCGCTGTTGACCTGCGCCGGGTCGGCGTCGACCCGGACCGCTGCCCGAACGTGGAGGTGACGCCGTTCCGGGAGGACGTCTGCGCGCTGTACGCCGAGACCGATCTCCTGCTCGCGCCGAGCCTCTGGCGGGAGAGCTTCGGCATGGTCGCGCGGGAGGCGACGCTGCACGGCCTACCGGTCCTGGCGACCCGGGTCGGTGGCCTGCCCGAGGCCGTCGGCGCCGGTGGCGTCTGTCTCGACCCGCCGGCCAGTGACGCCGACTACGCGGTGACGATGAGCGCTGCGGAGATCCGGCGTTGGTTGGAGGCAATGGTCGCTGCCGTACGGGGCGACGCCCCCCAGGTGGCACCGGGCCTACGCGCCCGCGCCGCCGCCGCGACGGTGGCTGCCTACCAGGAACTTCTCGACTGGCCGACGGCGGTCGGCACCGGCGGGCAGGCGCGTACGTGACTGTGCCGGTCGGCCAGGGCGGCGGCGATGCGATCCGCCAGTTCCGGCCAGTCCCGGTCCTGGGCGAGGGCCTGCACCGCGATCAGGTTCGCCCGCTCCTTTCGCAGCCACCCGGCCGGATCGGCGAGGGTGCGGTTGTGCAGGTCCACGTCCGGCGGCGGCGTGGGTTCGGCGGGGTGCGGCGAAGCCGTGATCCGCCGGACCGCCTCGCCGGCCAGCACACCCCAGGTGTGCGCGGCACGGGCCACCGGATCGTCGCCCGGCGGGTCGCCGCCCTCCCCGGCGGCCACGAACGCGGCGACCAGTCGATGGACCAGGTACCGGTTCGGCCCCGGGGCCGAACCCGGGGCGAGGGTCAGTAGGTGACAGCGGACCAGTTCGTCCAGGACGCGAACCGCCTCGCGGGCACCGAGACCGGCGCAGGCGACCGGTACCCAGTCCGGCACGGACGGAGTCGGCAGCTGGGCCGCCGCCGCCAGCACCCGGGTCGCCGATGGGCTGAGCGACCGGTGAACGGCGGCCAGGCCCTCCCGCACCGAGAGCCCGTCGACTGCGAGTTCGTCGAGCAGGTGCCGTGGATCGGCGAGCAGTTCCGCCAGATCGGTCAGCCGCGTTCCGGATCGGACCCGGGCCGCCGCGATCCTTAGCGCGAGCGGCTGCCCGCCGCAGGCCCGGACCACCGCCCGCGCGGCGGCCGGCGCCACCTCACTCCGCCGGTCGTCGAGGTGCGCCGTCAGCACGTCCAGCCCGGCGCACTCGGGCAGCGGGTCCACCCGGTGCCGCCGCGCACTGGGGAGGTCCAGCAGGAATCGGCTGGTCACCAGCACCGCGCAGCCCGGGGCGGCCGGAACGAGCGGCTGGACCTGGTCGACCGAGCCGGCGTCGTCCACCACGACCAGCAGCCGCCGGTCGGCCAACCGGCTGCGGTAGAGGGCGGCGCGTTCGTCAAGCGAGTAGGGAAGCTCCCGGTGGTCCACCCCGAGGCCCCGTAGCGCCTCGGCGACGACGTGCCGGGGCGCCCGCGCCTCGGATCCGCCACTGCGCAGGTCGAGGTACAGGTGACCGTCCGGGTAGTCGGCCCGGACGGTGTGCGCGATCCGGACCGCCAGGGCGGTCTTCCCGACACCGGCCATCCCGTGCAGCAGCAGCACCGGCGGGGCCGGCCGGCTCTCGGGGCCTTCCTCCGCGTGCAGGTGGGCGCCGAGGTGGACGACGTCGTCGGCCCGCCCGGCGAACGGCACCGGAAACGGCGGCAACTGCGCCGGGCGGCAGGACGTCGAGACGGCCGGACGGTCGCCGACCGTGGTGGCGGCGGGCTCGGCCGGTGATCCTCCCGGGGCGTTCAGCGCGGGATCCTGACGCAGGATCGCCGTCTCCAGTTCGGTCAGCGCCGGACCGGGATCGAGACCGTACTCGTCGACCAGGATCTCCCGGCCCCGCCGCCCGACCCGCAGCGCGTCCGGCTGCCGTCCACTGCGGTACAGCGCGAGCATGAGTTGGATGCGCAGCCGCTCCCGGAGCGGATGCTCGGTGAGGTACTCGGTCAGCTCGGTGACCAGCCGGTGGTGCCGGCCGAGCGCCAGTTCCAGGTCGACCAGCCACTCGTACTGATCCAGGCGGGCCTCCTCCAGGCGGGCCTGTGCCGGTTCAAGGAAGTCGCCGCTGGCCCCGGAGAGGGCCGGGCCCCGCCACAGTGACAGGGCGGACCGCATCAGGCCGGCTGCGGTTTCCGCCTCGCCCCGGGCCGCTTCGGCGCGGGCCAGGGCGGCCTGGTCGGTGAAGAGGGCCAGGTCCAGCTGCTCCGGGCGCAGTTCGAGCCGATACCCGCCGGGTTGGGTGGAGATCGGATTGTCGGACGAACCGGCCGCGTGGATCGCCCGCCGCAACCCGTGGATGTCCGACTGGACCTGCGCGCGGGCGGTCGTCGGTGGCGCGTCGCCCCAGGTCGCGGCGATCAACCGATCCACCGTGACCACCTGGTTCGCGTGGAGCAGGAGATATGCCAGGATTCCCAGCCGGCGGGGCCGATGGATCTCGGCCGGGCGCGCTCCCACGGTGACGCCGACCGGACCGAGCACAGTGAACCGCAGGGTCATGGCCCCGACACCGGTCCCCGGCTCCGCACCTCGGCGACCGCCGGGGCGAGAGAAGCGAGCGCGGTGAGCCGGTCCAGGTCCGCCGGCCAGTTGCGGGCGACCTCGGTGACCAGTCGGCGGACGTAGCGGGCCTGCCGCAACGGGTCGCGGGCGAGCAGACGCTTGCGGATCCAGGTGTGGTGGAACGGAGCCCTCCTCGTGTCGCCCGACCAGGCTCGCTCCCGGGGATCCCAGACCGCCGGCGTCACCGGCGCGTAGCTCAGTCCGAGCCGCTCCGCCTCGCACAGCACCAGTCGTTGTTCGCAGAAGGCCGGCAGGGCGACCGGGGCGCAGCCGGCCGGATCGGCGTTGCCCCGCATGAACGTGTGGGCAGCGGTCGTGAAGGCGGCCCGGTGCCGTTCGTTGTTGAACACCGCCAACGCGGTGTTCGCTGCCAGGTCCGGCGGGGTGCCGTCGACCCGGTCGGTGCCGGGGAGTCGCTCCAGCGGCGGGTAGATGTCGCCGGTGGCACGCTCGACGTGCGCGAAGACGAAGTCGGCGCATGTGGTGTCGACGGAGGAGAGCAGGAACAGGTCGAGGTCGAGCATGGCCACCGGGGCGCGCTCGGCGGCCAGCGCCACCAGCTTCCCGCCGGTGTAGTAGACCACCGGGTCGACGTCGTACGGGGTGACGTCGTCGAGGTCGGTGGACACGTCGGCATAGAGGTCGAGCAGTCCCAGCCGGTCCAGCTGGTGGGCGCCTGCGTCGTCGGTGTAAAGGCGGACCGGCCCGTGGAATCGTTGCCACGAACGAACCGACAGGACGGCGGTGACGACTTCCCACGGCGTGAACTCGTACGCCACACCTCGGGCTCGGCTCGGCGCGGTCCAGAGGGTGTGGAAGGCCGGCACCTCGGCCACCGGGGAGCTGTTCACGCCTTCTCTCCCACCAGGTGCGCGTGTCGACCCAGCATGGCCAGCTCCGGGTTCCGGCCGGCGGCGTCGTCCAACGCGAACACCGTCTCCGGGTCAAGAATCCGGTCGCCGTGCCCGGCGGCGAGGACGTCGTGGAAGACCCGGACGCCGTACCGGCCCACCAGGCGCAGCCCGGCCGCCTCCATCCGCTCCGCGACCTGCCCGACCGGTAGCGCCGCTCGGCTGAAACGGTGCCCGTCGAGGCCCACTGTGAGAGTGCCGGAGCGCAGCCGGTCGAGCAGATCACCGGGGTCCGCGCCCCGCGCGGCGGCGGCCAGCAACTGGCCGTACGGATTACTCACCACCACGGAGACCAGGCAACCGACGGGCACCGCACGCAGGCAGCCGTCCAGGGCCGCACCCCAATCGGGTACGTACTCCAGCACGTTGTGCAGGCTCAGTCCTCGCGGTCCGGACCGCCCGATCAACGCGGGCACGTCGTCGAGGGTGCCGGGGACGATGTCGCACCGTGCGAGCAGTCCCGCCCGGGACAGTCGGCGACCGGCCGCGTCCCGCAGGTCGGCGGCCGGCTCGACCAGGGTGACCCCATGGCCGTCCCCGGCGAGATCCACGGCGAGCAGACCGTCCCCTGCACCCGCGTCGAGCCACCGGCGTGGCCCGTCGGTCAGGTGTCGCCGGAGGTTGGCGACGATCAGCCGGTGCCGCAGTCGTTGCCACGATGTCTCCACCAGCGTCGTGTACTGCGCGGCGAGCCCGTCGAAAGCGTACGGCGCTCCCGGCTTCACAGCCTCGTCCACAGCCGCTCCAAATCCTCGTCGGTGGTGTAGTAGTGCGGGGCCAGCCGGATGTGGGCGGTTCCCGGACCCGGCATCCGACGCACCGAGGTGACCACCCGGCCGGCCAGCAGCCGCCGGGCCAGGTCCTCGGCGTCGACACCGTCCCGGCGGAACGCCGTGATGCCGCTCCAGCGCTCCTCGGTGGCTCCGGGCACCTGGTAGCCACGCCCGGTGAGGCCGGCGACAAGCGTCCGGCGCAGCGACCCGAGCCGGTCGGCGACGGCCGGAACCCCTACTTCGTGCAGCAGGCGCAGCGCGGCCCGGAAACCGAGCAGCCCGAGCACGTTGAGCGAACCGGGCTCGAACCGCCGTGCGCCGGCGGCGAGCACGCCGTCGGCGGTGTACCGCTTCGGGTCGTCCATGCTGTGCCAGCCGACGACCGGGACCCGGAGTTGCTCGAGCATTGCCCGGCGGACGTAGAGCACGCCCATTCCGGCCGGGGCCAGCAGCCACTTGTGCCCGTCGGCGGCGAGGAAGTCGACGTCACGAGCGTCCACCGGGACGGCCCCCAGGGTCTGGATCGCGTCCACCGCCAGCAGCACCGACTGTCTGCGCAGGGCGCGGCCCAGGCCGGGCAGGTCTGCCACGGGCCGACCGGTGACGAAGTGGGCGGTGGAGACGACCACCAACCGGGTCCGGTGGTCGACGGCGTCGAGCACCTCATCGGTGCCGACCGGCGTGTCCCGGTACGGCAGCGTGGCCACCTCGACGCCTTGCTCCCGGAGACTGGTCCAGGGAAGTAGCAGGCTGGGGAAGTCGTCGGCGGCCACCAGGATCCGGTCGCCGGCTTGCCAGCGCAGAGCCCCGGCCACCGTGCCCAGCGAGGCCGAGGTGGACGGGCTCAGAGCGATCTCCTCGGTGTCGACCCCCAGCAGTTCGGCTGCGAGACACCGCACGTCTTCTGCCAGGCCCGGGCAGAGCAGGTCGAACTGTCCTTCTCGGCCGGCCCGCTCCAGGTAGGCGGTGACCGCCTCCACCACGGGCCTGGGCAGCGGAGCGACTGCGGCATGGGCGAGGAAGGTCCGATCCCGGCTCACCGGGAACAGATCCATTCGGAAGTGCGCGTCCCGCAGGATCCGCTCCAGCGGGCCACTCATCCCGCTGGTCCCGCCGTCGCGTACCGCACGGTGCGGGCCAGCCCGTCGGCGAGCGAGACGGTGGGCACCCACCCCAATTCGGTCCGTGCCCGGGTGACGTCCAGGCTCTTGACAATCGGCCGGTCCCGGCGCGGGCCCCGGAACAGCGGCTCCCGCGCCACACCGTCGTACGCCTCGCTCACCATCCGGGCGACGGCCCGTATGGCAGTGGGACGGCCGGAGCCGAAGTTGTAGCAGCTCCCGGGGTTCCCGGCGAGACGCTCGGCCACCCGCAGGTAGCCCTCGACCATGTCACCGACGAACAGGAAGTCCAACCGCGTCGTGCCGTCATCGCGGTCGCCGAAGTCGTACGGACCACCCTCGCGCAGCCGCCGGAGTGCGTGTGGCACCAGGCGGGAGGTCTGTCGATCGCCCGGCCCGTAGGTGTTCATGAACCGGCACACCGAGGCGGGTAGGCCGAAGGTGCGGGCGTACGCCTGTACGGCCACGTCGGCAGCGATTTTGGAGGCGCCGTAGAGGTTCGCCGCCGCGCGGGCCGGGTCGTCCTCGTGCAACGGCCGATCGTCGTGGTTCTCGCCGTAGTAGCCGCCGGTGGAGGCGAGGACGAAGGCGGTTCCGTGGTCGATCCGGCGGACCGCCTCCAGCAGCGTGTATGTTCCGCCGGCGTTCACCGCGAGGGTGTCGGCCGGCGTACGGATGCTCTCCGGCACCAGGGGCTGGGCGGCCAGGTGGAAGACCGCCTCGGGACGCCACCGACGCAGTGCCGCGGCCACCGCCGCCTGGTCGCGGACGTCTCCACGCATCACGTCGACCTCGGCTCGCGCCGGATCCCCGCAAAGTACGCCGGGCTGCTCCGGTTGCCGGTCGAAGACGCCCACCTCGGCGCCGAGCGCGACCAGCCGGAGCACCAGATGACCACCGCCGAAACCGCAGCCACCAGTGACCATGACCCGCCGGCCGGCCCAGAATCTCGCCGGGTCGACGCTCGCGGGCGGGTGCCCTGCCACGGAGGGGAGTGGTGCGGTCATCGGGTCGTGCCGGCGAGCACCGGGCCGGCGGTCGGGTCGAGGTACCCCGCCCGGGCCGCCCGGACGGTCACCCGCAGCCCGTGGTCGAAGTCGGTCCGGGCCCGGAAGGAGGTGGTCTGAGCGAACTTCGTGCCGTCGAGGTGCTGGCGGCTGATCGTGGTCACCCCGGGCGTCTGGCCACGGACCACCACCCGGAACCCGTTGGCCATGATCCGCTCGGCGCGCTCCGGGTCGAGGCGGCGTTCGTACTCGGCAGCGGCCTCGACGACCCGGCGCAGCACCTCCGGGGTGCTGAGGTTGACGCAGCCGGCCACGTTGAACACTTCACCCCGGCAGGCGGGGTGACCCGCGGCGAGCAGCAACGCGGTCACCACGTCGTCGACGTAGATGTAGTCCCGCCAATGCCCGATCGATTCGAAGTACAACTCCGGCGGGAGTGGGCCGGCGGGGTCGAAGATCAGGGACAGCGAGCGGGGGACAAGCCGATAGCGGCTGTTCCGGTCGTCCGGGCCGAACACGTTGCACAGGCGGAGGACGACGGTGGGGACGCCGAAGGACTGATGGAACGCCTGCCCCATGACGTCACCCGCGAGCTTCGCGGCGTCGTAGATGCCGATCCCCCGCAGTGCGCTCTGCTCGGTGTACCGGCTCCCCTCCATCTCCCCGTACACCTTGTCGGTGCTGGCGATGACCACCGCGTCGGGCAGTGCGGACGGCGCGCGCCGCAGCGCGTCGAGCAAGTTGACCGTGCCGATCGCGTTCGTCGCGATGGCACCGGTCGGATCCTGCGCGGCCCGTTCGATCACCGAGTACGCCGCCAGGTGGAACACCGCGCGGAAGGGGCCGTCGGCGAGCGCATCGTGCAGGTCCTCCGGACGCCGGACGTCACCGGCCACGATCCTCAGCCGTGCCACCGAGCCGGCAGGCACGCCGGCACGCAATTGGTCGGCGCGCGTCGAGGTGCGGTCGCTGTCCAACACGGTGACCTGGACGCCGAGTGCGAGCAGGTGCCGTACGAGGTGACTGCCGACGAACCCGAGCCCGCCGGTCACCAGGTACCGGCCGCCCTCCGCCCTCGGTTCCGGACACTCGGTTCCGGTCCGTGCCTCGGCCGCGCCGATGATCTGGGGAGAGGCCTCGGGAACTGGTTTCACCACAACCTCCCTCACTTTGGGTGAGCATGGACTGCGGTCAGCCCCGGGTGGCATTACGCCGAAGCGGCTGCCGACCGGCATCGGCGGTCATCGCCTCATAAAGATGACGTTTAATTTCCCTCGTCGTGGTCGAGGTTAGGGAGTCCACATTCGACCGGCAACGTTGTCCCGGTCTCGTAACGGTAACGGCAGCCACCGCGATATCCTTATCGGCGTGGTCACTCAAAGTGACGACAGTGGGCCTGATCGGCGCGCCCTCCGGCTGTGCGAACCGAACGGGCGGTCGGCAGCGGATCGGTGTCGGCGCAGCCGGGCTTGCGGATGCCCGGCCGCGTCGACGACCAACAGGACGTTCGAGCTCACCAGTGACTCTCCTCGACCGCGCCCAGCGCGGCGGCGAACACCAGCTCGGTCGACTTGGCCCAGGAAGTCACCCGTTCTGCGAGACGGCGGTTGCCTCCAGTTCAACGAGCACGTCGGGCTCGAACAGGTGGTCGACCCCGATCAGGGATGCCGGCGGAAGCGGCCACGGCAGGCCGAGTTCCTCGACGACCGACTCGATGCCGGCCATGAACGGCCCGATCTTGTCGGGCGTCCAGTCGGTGACGTAGAAGGTCAGCCGGACCACGTCCTGGAACGAGGCGTCGGCTCCGGCAAGGGCGCGGCCCGTGTTGCGCAGCACCTGGGCGACCTGCCCGGCCAGGTCCCCAGGTGCGACGGGTGAGCCGTCGCCGAGCCGCGCGATCTGACCGCTGACGTGGATGTGGCGCGATCCGGTGGCCACCGCCACGTGGTGGTACGGCGTGTGCGGCTGAAGACCGGCAGGGCTGAAGCGGGTGACAGACATCGTTTCTCCTTCACGAACCAAGCTAGGTTTACCATTGATACCTAGTTGACGAAGGACACTTCAAGGAGACCTGGTTTCATGGGCGATACCGCAGGCGTTCGCGCCGCCGAGCTGCGCATCGACGCGCCGCACCGCGAGCTGCTCGATCAGGTGCTGGACAAGTGGTCGCTGAGCGTCCTCAACGAGCTGTGCGAGCGGCCGTGCCGCTTCAACGAACTGCGCCGCGCGATCCCGGCGGTGACACAGAAATCGCTCACGGCGACACTGCGACGGCTCGAACGCAACGGCATCGTCGAACGCCACGTGGTGGCGACCCGTCCGGTCGCGGTCGAGTACCGGATCACGCGGCTGGGCAAGACCCTGCGTGCCCCGATCGACGTCCTGCTCGACTGGGCCGACGCGCACCTGCCGCAAATCGAACAGGCCCGCCGGACCTTCGACGCCGAGCCGGGCTGACGAGTACGGCCGGCGCGGCGGGAAGCGCGAGGACCGCGCCGGCCGGGCTCAGGAGCCCTGCTCGTCGCGCGCCGGCGTCGTCCGCAGGCGCGTTTCCGACGGTGATTCCGGAATCAGCGGAGGGGCGGGCAACCGGCCGGCCGCCGTCAGCCGTTCGATCACGGCGCGGTGCGGAACCGCGTGACTGGTACGACCGCCCACGCCCGTGGTGGTGACCGCGGTGAACAGGGAGTTCAGCAGCGCCTCCTCCACGGCGTCCAGCACGGCCGCGAACACCGGGTCGATCTCCCCGTCCGGGATCGGCTGCTGGTCGGAAGTGGTGAACGCGATCGCGTAGTCGCCGCTGGTGCTGCTGAAGGACGCGCCGACCCGGGCCATGGCGAAGACCGCCCGGCGGGCGAGCCGCCCGAGCTGTCGCGCGTCCACTGGTAGGTCGGTGGCCACCACGATCATGCACGAGTTGCCGGGCGGCTCGGTCCGGTCGGCGGCGGGGACCAGTTTGTCGGCCGGCATGGGCACGCCGAGCACGGTGAGGACGCCGCCGAAGTTCGACTGGACCAGGGCGCCGACCGTCCCCGTACGGCCGGCGGTCCGCACGGTCCGGGACGAGGTGCCGATGCCGCCCTTGAAGCCCAGGGCGGTGGTGCCGGCGCCGGCGCCGACGCAGCCTTCGGCGGGCGGCCCGTCGGACGCCTGGGCGACGGCGGCCAGGACGTGGTCCTCGGTGATCGGGCGGCGGCGGATGTCCGACAGGTGCCCGTCGTTCGTCTCGCCGACCAGGGGGTTGAACGACACCCCGTCCGGCCGGCGCTCCATCAACCAGCTGAGCAGCGCGTCCGCCGCCCGGAACACCGACAGCGTCGCGGTCAGGACCACGGGGGATTCCAGTACGCCGAGTTCGTCCACCTGGGTCGAGCCGACGAGTTTCCCGTGCCCGTTGCCGGAGAACACGGCCGCCGGCATCGTCCACCGCCCAGGGCCGAGCCGGCCCGGTACGACGGCTGTGACGCCGGTGTGCAGGTCGCCACCGTTGTCGACTGTGGTGTGACCGACCAGGACGCCCGGGACGTCGGTGATGGCGTTGTGGCGTCCGGTGGGCAGCGACCCGACGACGATCCCGAGGTCCCGGGCGCGCCGGCCGGTCCGGCTCAGGGCAGCGCCGCCCGGATCGCCTGCACGAGGCCGGTCGGGGAGTAGTCGTCGGGGACGCCCTCGACCAGGATGATGTCGCCCTCGATGTGCCGCGAGCGCAGCGGCGCGATCTCCTGGTAGGCGGGCGAGTCCCACCACGCGCGCGCCTCGGTGATGCCCGGGAAGCCGAGCATCACGACCGCGCCGGGCCAGGCGCCCTCCTTGACCTCGTGCGGCGTGGCGTGCACGAGGAACCGTCCGCCGTACGGGGCGAGGGTGGCCGGAAGGCGCTCGACGTACTCGGCGATGTCCGGGTGCGGGGCGGCGTCCTGGAGGTGGGCGATTACGTACGCGGGCATGGTGTCCTTCCGGTCGGTCGGGCTCCAAGCGTCGATCTTGGCACAGTCGCCGCCGTTCGCTCCGCCAATTTTCGCGCAGGAGAAGCGGACGCTCAGGGCCCGGTTGCGACGGCGACGACGGCGGAGTGCGGACGGTGGGCGTCGTCGTCCAGGCGTGACAGGCGCTCGACCTCGGTGAACCCGGCCTGCCGCAGCCGCGCGGAGAACTCGTCCACCGGCCAGCGGTACGCGGTCGCGACCTTGTGGTCGAAGGCGCTCACCTCGTCGCCGACGAAGATGCCGGCCACGAGCGGTCCACCCGGCACGATCGCGCGGCGGAACCCGGCCAGCACCGCGTCGAGATCCGGCGGCGGGAGGTGGATCAGCGAGTACCAGGCGAGGACGCCGTCGACGGAGTGGTCGGGGACGGCGAGGTCGGCCAGCGACCCGAGCCGGTACGCGCCGCCCGGATGGGTAGCCCGCGCGTGCGCGACGAACTCGGGAACCATGTCGATCCCGGTGGCGTCGACGCCCAGCGACCTGAGGTGGTCGGTGAGGTGCCCCGGTCCGCACCCCAGGTCGAGCACCGGGCCGGTCCGGCCGGCCAGGTGCCGCCCGATGAGGGCGAGGTCGTCCGGATGCACCTGGGCGGTGCTGCCGAACAGTTCGATGTAGAGCTCCGCGACCGCCCCGTACGCCTGCCGTACCCGTGTGTCGTCCACCGCTCGACCATAGGGGTCCGACGCGTTGGCCGCATTTAGCAGATGAATGAGATGAATGAATGGAAAAGTCGTCGTAAAGCGGCCGCCCGGTGAGGAATCGATAGCTTTCCGTCACTGAAGTTTCTATCCTTGAAGAATCCCGATCGCCAGCAGCGGAAGGGGCGGCATGCCGCGCCGTTCGAGCCTCAGCTATCGAGATGCGTTAAAGCTGCTGGCCCCGGGCAGCACGCGCATCACCGAGACCGACAAGGTCGTCAGCGCGGGGATTCTGGGCGCCGGGGCGCTCACCCAGGGCACGGCGCTCGCTCTGCTCGGCCCGAAGAACGCGCTCATGCAACTCGTCCGGGACGCCACCGGAAACCAGGCCGGCCGTATCCGCACAACTGGCGGGAAATCGTATTACAAGCTGCTGGAGGCCAGCCACACAGTGCTGGCGCTCTCCGCCTTCTTCGACGGTTTCCGGGACGAGGTGGGGCCGGGTTTCGACCGGCTGGAGCTGACCGACGAGGAAAAGGTCGGCATGGTGCCGGCCGAGCGGCGTCAGCACACGCTGCCGCAGGAGATCGACGGCGGGTACTTCCCGTTGCCCTCCTCGGTCCACGGCATGGACGACACCCGCCGGGACGTCGAGGCCGCCTACGTCAAGCTCTACGACGCCACCATCGCGTTCTGCGAGGGCCTCGCCGCCTGGCCGTCGGTGCGGCGCGGGCTCGACCTCACGTCGCTGCGGTCCCGGGTGGTGGGCCGGGCCATGTGGCACTACGAGGACCGCTTCGACCGCCTCGCCGCGGACCTCCCCGAGTTCGGGTTCCGGATGCTCCGGCAGGCGATCGAGCACAACCTGATCGACAATCGGAACCTGACCACCGAGGTCTCGGCCCGGCTGGACGCGCTGGCGCAGCTGTACCGCAATCTCGCCGAGCTGTCCGGCCCGGTCCCGGCCGACCGCCCCGACCTGCTGCGTGAGTCCCTCGACCGGCTCACCGGCTCGCTGGCCGCGGTGTTCCGGCAGCCGCTGCTACGGATCAAGGACGTCGACTTCCACCTGCGCCTGCCCACTGTGGAGGAGGGATTCATCAGCCCGGACTTCCGGGCCGCCGAGTACGGCAAGCACACGTCGCCGGAGCGGGAGCGCTGGTGGGACGACCAGCCGCGCCGGGGCGACCTGGTCGGGTTCCTCTCCGAGTACCTGACCGATCCGGCGAGCCTGCACCGTCCGCTGCTGCTCCTCGGCCAGCCGGGCGCCGGCAAGACGTTGCTGACCCGGGTCATCGCGGCCCGGCTGCCGGCGAGCCGGTTCACCGCGATAGTGGTGCCACTGCGCCGGATGTCCGGGGACACGTCGCCGACGGAACAGATCGAGGCCGCGATCGAGCAGGTGATGGACGAGCGCATCCGCTGGGCGGACCTGCGGCGGGCCACCGAGAACACCACAGTCGTGGTGATCTTCGACGGGTTCGACGAGCTCGTCCAGGTCACCGGCACCGCCCACTCTCAGTACATCGACCGGGTGGCCGAGTTCCAGGAGGCCCAGTGGGACCTGGGCTACTCCGTCATCCCGATCATCACGTCCCGGATCCTGGTGATGGACCGCGCCAGCGTGCCGCAGGGCACCGTGCTGGTGCGGCTGGAGGACCTGACCGACGCCCAGGTGACGGCCTGGCTGGCCGCCGTCAACGCGGCAAACGAGGACCGGCCCGGATACCGCCGGCTCGCCGCCCGCGAGCTGCTGTCGCACGGCGAGCTGGCCCGCCAGCCGCTGCTGCTCACGCTGCTCGCCATCTACTACAACGAGCACTGGGCCGACCGCCGTCCGGGCGCCGCCATCTCCCCGTCCGACCTGTTCACCGGCCTGCTCACCGCGTTCATCAGACGGCAGGTGAGCGAGAAGGCGCCGACCGCCCTCCCGCACCACGAACGGGAGGCCCGCGAACACCAACTGCGGCGCGACCTGGCGATCACCGCGTTCGCCATGTTCAACCGCAACCGGGAACTCGTGAACCGCGCCGCGCTCCGCGCCGACCTCGGCTGTTTCGGGCCCGGGGCCGGCGACGGCTCCCGGTTCGAACTCGGCGACGTGCTCGGCCCGGAGCAACTGGTCACCGCCGCCTTCTTCGTGGTGTACGGCCCGGACGACGTGCAGGGCGAGGACGCCCGGCGCACGTACGAGTTCCTGCACGCCACCATCGGCGACTTCCTGATCGCCGAGTACGTCATCGGGGCGCTGCGGAGCCTGGCCGAGCTGCGGCGGCACACCCGCAGCCCGGCCGGGTTCGGCTATCAGCTGGACACCGGCCAGTTCCGGGCGCTGCTCTCGCACCAACCGCTGGTCAAGCGGGAGGCGGTGGTCGGCTTCGCGCGGGAACTCGCCTCCCGCCACCCGGGGGAGCGGGACTCGATCGTGGAGACGGTCGCCGGCCTGCTGGCCGAGGCCCGGCAGCGGACCAACCTGGCCGGGGTGGACGGCTACCGGCCCGCGCCGTACGACCCGGTGCGGCTGCTCGCCGCGTACACCGCGAACCTGATCGCGCTGGCCGCGCTCGTGTCACCGGACGGGGTGCGGCACAGCGACCTGATGGACGACGAGACCTGGATGTCCACGGTGCGGCTGTGGCGGGCGGGTCTGGACGAGAAGGGCCAGCTCGCGATGATCAGCTGGCTGCGCCGCGACGCCGACGGCCGGATCGTCGCCGAGCGGCGGCGTGAGAGCCGGGGGGAGAAGGTGAACGTGGCGGCCGAGGAGGCCCGGCTGCTCGGCGACGTCACCACCTACAGCCAGTTGCAGGCCGGCGCGCGGACGTGGCGCGGCCAGGCGCCGACCAGCTTCGAGGCGGGCCGGTTCCACGCGGATCTGGTGGAGCTGGCCACCCGCCGCTGGCCGGTGCCGTCACTGCACCAGCTGATCCTGTACGACGAGCGCAGCTACCGGCGGCTGTGGGCGCGCGCCGTCGAGTTCCCGGAGGCGGTGTCCAGCACCAGTGCCACGGTCCTGCTGGAATGCCTCGCCGAGGACGGCGCGCAGTTGCCCCGCGAGGTGGTGTGCGGGCTGACCCGGGTGGCGCTGAGCCGGTTGCCCAGCTCACCGACAGCGCCACCGGAGCTGATCATCTCGTGCCCGTACCTGATCGACGAGTTCCCGGAGCTGGTCGACTCGCTCGGCACGACCGACGACCACGCGGTGCTGCACGCGCTCATCCTGCGGCACGGGCTCGACCGGCTGCCCCGGCGGTACGTGCCCCGGGTGCGGGCGGTGCTCGCCGACATCGAGGGGCGGCTCGCGGAGCTGCCGCTGGAGGACGGCGTGGTGTCGGCCGAGATGGCCGAGCAGTTCGCGGCCGCGCGGGTCGACAACCGCACCGCGCTGTGGCTGCTCATGGCGTTGACCGAGTACGGCGACCTGGCCTGGCGGAAGATCCCGCCCCGGACGATGGCCGAGCTGCTCGCCCACCGGCTGCCGGACGAGTTCCTCGACGAGGCGAGCCTGTGCCGGCTGCTCGTGGACTACCTGCGGGCGCACGACCGGGCGCCGGCCGAGGTCTCGCTGGCGTCCGCCCTCCACACGCTGCGCGTCCTCGCAGCGACCGACCAGCCCGACCGGACCGACCAGCCCGAGCAGACCGACCAGATCCCGGCCGCCGAGGCGGTCTGACCGCGCCACCCGCACCGCCACCACCCGTTCGGAGGCCCCGATTGGCACACTCGCCCCCGCATCGTGAGCACATCGTCCGGACGGGAAGGAGGAACCTGGCGGTCGACATCGCCGGGGCGAAACACGGCTGGCCGGTGTTCCTGATGCACGGCACGCCGGGCAGCCGTAACGGCCCGCGACCACGCTCGATCGTGCTACACCGCCTCGGCGTACGCCTGATCTCCTACGACCGGCCGGGCTACGGCGGCTCCAGCCGCCTGCCCGGCCGCCGGATCGCCGACGCCGCCGCCGACGTCGCGGCCATCGCCGACGACCTCGGCCTGGACGGGTTCTCGGTGGTCGGCCGATCCGGCGGCGGCCCGCACGCCCTGGCCTGCGCCGCGCTGCTGCCGGAGCGGGTACGGCGCACGGCCGTTCTGGTCGGCCTCGCCCCGGCGGGGGCGGCCGGGCTGGACTGGTTCGGCGGCATGACCGACGCCAACGTGCGGGACTACGGCGCCGCCGAGCGCGCCGTGCCGGTGCTCGCCGAGCAGTTGCGGCTGCGGGCCGAGCGCACGATGGACGACCCGGGCTCGCTGCTCGCGCTGCTGGTCGAGCAGATGACCGCGGCCGACCGCCGGGTGGTGGCCGGGGTGCCGATCCGCCGGCAGCTGACCGACGCCTACGCCGAGGCGCTGCGCCAGGGGCCGCACGGCTGGATCGACGACGTCCTCGCGCTGCGCGCCGACTGGGGCGTCACGCTGGCGGACATCCGGATGCCGGTACGGCTGTGGCACGGCGCGGACGACAACTTCGCCCCGGCCAGCCACACCCGCTGGCTGGCCGAGCAGATCCCCGGCGCGCAACTGCACGTGCAGCCGCGTAGCGCGCACTTCGGCGCGGTCGAGGTGCTGCCGGAGATCCTCGCCTGGCTGGCCGGCCCGGTGGAGCGCGCCGCTGTCAGATCGGATGCGGGTCGATGATGCGCCGCTGCAACTGGTTCTCCCGGACGGCCTCGACCGCCGGGTGGTTCTCGCCCAGCCGGTAGGCCAGTTCGCGGGTGACCGCCTCCAGCTCCGCCCGCCGTCCGCTCTCCATCCGCTCCTGCATCACCACCAGATTCGCCCGGGAGCGCAGCGTGTTCGGGTGGTCGCGGCCGAGCATCCGGGTCAGGCCGTCGTCGGCGCGCCGCAACAGCCCCAGCGCCTCCAGGTCCGCCGCCTCCCGGCCCTCCGGCGGGTCCGGCTGCTCGGCGATGCAGATGCCCTGGTTCATCCACCCGGAGAGGGGATACGGGTGATCGCTGCCCAGCACGTCGGCGAGCGCGTCGGCGGACCGGCCGGCGAGTTGCCGGGCCTCGGCGAAGTCCCCGGCGCGGCGGGCGACCATGGCGAGGTTGACCATGCAGACCAGCGTCAGCGGGTGCTCCGGGCCGAGGTTCTGCTGGTAGACGCGGTGCACCTCGGTCAGTTCGCGGCTGGCGCGCTGGAACAGGTCGACGCTGAGCAGGTTGACGGACAGGCTCAGCCGGCAGGTGAGCGTCTCCGGGTTGTCCGGCCCGAACCGCTCGTTCAGCAGCTCGTACGCGGCTTCGAGGAGCTTGCCCGCCTCGACCGCGTGCCCGGCCGAGCGCAGCGACACCGCCAGGTTGGTCTGCGCGCGCAGGGTCATCAGGTGTTCCGCCCCGGCCGTGCGCAGCAGGTCCCGGTGGACGCCGCGGAGCCGGGCGATGGACTGCTCGTAGTCGCCGGCGTCGCGCATGTCGATGCCCACGTACGCGGACGAGGCGAGCGTGTCCGGGTGGTCCTCCCCGAGGATCGCGCGGCGCCCGGCCAGCACCATCTCGTCGTTCTTGCGGGCCTCCCGGAAGTCACCCATCAGGCGCTGGGTGGTGGCCAGGTTGTTCAGCGCGACGAGCGTACGTGGGTGCTCCTCGGTGAAGTTCCGTTTCCACGCGTTGAACGTGATCTCGTCCAGGCGCAGCGCCTCGTTGTACTTGCCCATGCCGCGCAGGTCGCGGGCCAGCCCGCCGGCGGTCATCAGCGTGTGCGGGTGGTCCTCGCCGAGCAGTTCCCGCTGGGCCGCGAGGACCTCCTCGTCCAGCGCCCGGGACTGCTGGAACTGCCCGAGGAAGGCGAGGATGTTTGCGAGGTTGAACTGGAGGTGCAGCAACTGCCGGCGCAGGTCGTCGCGCGCCCGTGCGTCGGTCTCCTCGGCCAGCATCTGCTCCCAGGTCTGCGCGACCTCCTCGCCGAGCCGCCGGCCGGTCTCCAGGTCGCCGCGCAACTGGAGGTAGCGGACCCGGTCGATCATCAGGGCCCGCACCTCCACCCGGTGGCTCAGCGGCGCCTTCGACGCCTCCAGGTGCGGCCAGATGACCCGGAACCGGGGCCAGCCGTCGGGGTCGTCCACCTCGCCCTCGGGCCGGGCGGCGGCGAGCACCAGGTGGACCTGGCGGCGCGCCTCGTCGAGTTCCTCCTCGGTCATCCGGGACCGGACGGCGTGCTGGAGCAGCCGGTGCATGAGCACCAGGCCGCCCCGGCCCCGCTCGCCACCGGACGGGCTCTCGGCCCGCAGGTCGACGCGGACCAGCGCGAGCCGGTTCGCCTGCTGCACCAACTGCTGACGGACCAGCCGTTCCTTGGCCTGCGGGTGGAACGGCACGAGCGCCTCGGCGAACTCGTCGCTGTAGACCAGGTCGGCGGAGATCTCCGGCGCGAACACCGAGCAGAGTTGCAGCACCCGGTAGGCCGCCGGGTTCCGGGTACGCAGGTGGTTCAGGGACAGCTCCCAGGTCGCCTCCACCGAGACGTTGCTGTTCGGCTCCATCACCGCGCCCGGACCGAAGTTGGCGATCTCGGTGAGGTAGCTGTCGACCGAGTGGCCGGTGTCGGCCAGCCAGGCCGCGGCGGCGGTGACAGCGATCGGCAGGTCGCCGAGCAGGGCGGCGATCCGGTCGGCCTGGTCGACGCGCATGGTCGGCACCCGCTCGGTGAGGTGCTGGATGCTCTCCGCGCGCTTGAACACGTCGACCTGGACGGTGGTGGCCCGCTCGACCCACTGGAGGTTCCGGGACGTGATCAGGACGTGGCCCTTGCCGTCCGGCACGTACGGCAGGACGCCCTCGATCTCGTCGGCGTTGTCCATGATCAGCAGCCATCGGAGGTCGGTGCGGCGCAGCGCCTGGAGCACCAGCCGGGCGTTCTCCCGGTTCGACTCCGAGGAGGGCACGCCCAGGTAGGGCGCGAGGTCACCGATGGCCGACTCGATGAACGGCACCTGGTCGGCGTCGATCCACCACACCATGTCGTACGCGGCGCGGTAGCGGTGGGCGTACTCCAGCGCGAGCTGGCTCTTGCCGATGCCGCCCATGCCCTGCAACGCCACCGGCCCGGTGCCGGAGAGCACCACTTTCGGGCTGCTGCGCAGCAGCGTCCGCAGCTCGCGCAGGTCCGCCTCGCGGCCGGTGAAGCGCTTGTTGCGGCCCGGCACCTCGAACACCGTGTTGTCCCGGCCGGGGAACCGGGGACCGGTGGGCAGTTCCAGGTCGGCCGACACCCCCTCCCGGCCGACCAGGCGCAGGATCCGCGCGGCGGCGGTCTGCGCCTCCAGCCCGGCCACCGAGACGGTGTGCGCGGCCGGCACGTTCGCCAGGCGCCGCACGTCCGCCACGTAGACGACGAGCGGCACCTGGTCGGGCGAGCGGTCCGGCGCGGCGAGCACCGCCTCCTCGGTGGCGTTCGCCTCGGAGACGATGATCAGCTCCCGGGCCGTCCGGGGCGTCTCGTCGTCGGTGAACCACGGGTCGGTCACCCGCACGTCGGCCGAGACCAGGAGGTGGCCGATCCACTCCGCCCACACCCGGTCGTACGGGGCGTGCCGGAGCAGGATCTCGTTCTCCACGGAGTTGGAGGTGCGGGTGAACCGGGCGTTGACCCGTTCGCGTACCGCGCTGCTCATCGACGGCAGCGACTCCACCTCGCCCCGGGTGATCTCGCGCGTCAGCGCCTCGTACGCGGACAGCAGCGACCCGTTGACGCCTGGTTGGTCGGCGAACGTGGCGAGGAGTTCCTCGTACGCGTAGAACGCCTGGTAGGGCACCTGCATCCGGGCCCAGTACCGGTCCCGTTCGGCCTCGCTCATGCCGCTGGGCAGACCGCTGAAACGCTGTCGCGCCACGGCCCGCCCGGTGTCCGCCTTGACCTTCTCCGCCGGGTCGATACGCATCGGCACCGGCAGCACCCGGATCCGCCGCGACCCGTACCGGTGCTCGACCAGCCGCGCCACCTTCGCGGCGCCGGTGATGCCCTGCTCGCTGAGGGTGAAACAGGTGACGAGCACGTCCGGCAGCTGGATGGTGCAGATGTCGGCGACGTCGGAGAACCCGGTGCGGCTGTCGATGAGCACGTAGTCGTAGTTGCGCTTCATGTCGGCGCGCAGCGCGTCGAAGAAGTAGCCGCCGCCCTGCCGCTCGTAGAACTCGTCCCAGTTCATCCCGGCGAGCGCGCCCGCGTAGTCGTTGTTCTGCTGCCCGGCGCCGAGGAAGTCGAGCGTCCCGTCACCGGGGAAGTTGGACCAGTTCAGCGAGAACGAGTACTTGTGCACCCGGGCGTACTGCTCGTGCCAGCGGTCGTCGCCCTTGTCCTGCTTGGTGGTGGTCGCCCACTCGTACTCCCGGATCAGGTCGATCACCCCGCCGGTGCTCTCCAGCGCGTCCCGGTCGATGAACGGCGCGAAGAAGCGCGACAGGCCGGGGGACTCCAGATCCCAGTCGACGGCGAGCACCCGCTTGCCGTTCGCGGCGAGGATCCAGGCGACGTTGGCCAACGCCATCGTCCGGCCGGTGCCGCCCTTGTAGGAGTAGAAGGTGACGACCTGTCCCTCACGTCGGGTCATGTGTCCACTCCCTCGTCGGGCGGCGGGTTCTCCCAGAGCCGGGGCTTGTTGATGGGGGGTCCCGGCGGTGGGTAGTTCGGTCCCGCCTCCAGGTATCGGCGTCGCATCCGGCGGACTAGATCGTGGATCTCGGTCCGCCAGGCGTCCCACGTGGTGATCATCAGCGGACGCGTCGTGGCGGAGAGGATGCTCGCCGCCCGGTCGAGCAGTCCCGCCGCGTGCGAGCGGTGGCCGGGGCGGGCGTCCTCGCTGATCAGCACGACGCCCACCCAGCTGTGCAGGCAGTCGACGGCGGCCTGGACGGCCTCCGCGCCGTCCGGCGTCTCGACCACCCGAGGATCGATCATGAGGACGCCCGGACAGGCCCGGAACAGCCCGGCGTCCGGTACGAAGTCGCGCACGTCGATGGGCATCCGCAACCGCTGCACCGCGTCGGCCACGTCGTCGACCACCGGCGGCCGGCCGCGGAACGGGCGCCACCGCCCGGCGTGCGTGTCGGAGCGTCCGTTGAGCCGGCCCGGGTCCCCCGGCTGCTCGGGTGCGATCACCACCGCCCGGAACGGCACCTCGCTGGGCGGGGACGACGGCAGGTCGGTCGGGCCGGTCGGCGGCTCGGCCGGTTGCAGCGGCGTCTGCTCGGCGGTGTCGACGATGTGCTGGGCGAGCCGGCCCAGCACCTCCTTGTAGGCATGCTGGAACTTCTGGAGCCGGCAGAGCGCGCTCATGCCGTTCGCGGCGTACGCCTCCACGTCGGCGGCCATCGCCAGCGCGCGCGTCTGGTCCGGCGCGTGGACGGCGGCCGGCGACGGGATCCACAGGACCGGGAGGATGTTGTCGCCGTCGGGCTGCCGGCCGGCCCGGATGAGCCGTTGCCGGAACCACTCCCGCTCCCGGCGCGAGTCGTTCCGGTTGAGGTAGGCCGGTGAGTACAGCGGGACGAACACCTCGGCCTCGGCCAGCGCGATGCGTTTTCGTTCCGTCCGGGCCTCCGGCGGCCGCACCATGAAGTCGGCGAAGCCCTGCCGGCGTAACCGGTCGCCGGGCCGGCCGTCGATCGCCAGGTTGAGATCGTGGTAGAAGCGGCGGACCCAGTGGTCGCCCGGGGTGCGGTCGTTGTGTGCCGGCGGGGGGACGTAGCTGAGGAAGAAATAGGGCGGGCCCGGCAGCGCGGGCCGCTCAGAGGTCACGACGACCCGACCGTTCCACGGGAAGAGCGCCTGACCCCCAACCGTCAATGATCACGTGCTGCTCCCCAGTCGACACGATACGGCGTCTATCGATCAGGGTAGAGAGGTTGCGCTCGGGTTACCAGGCCCTCACCGTCCGATGTGGGCGTCCATCCAGGCGACGGCGGTGCGTACCGCGTCGGATATCGGCAGCAGCCGGGCCGGGGCGCCGCCGACCGTCCCGTGCCGGGTGAACGCCGCCCGGTCGAGTTCCGCGCCGATTGCGGGGAAAGGGGCCGCATCCAGGTGCGGCGCCTCGAAGTCGAGCCGTTCCCGGCGGCCGTCGCGCACCACGTAGCAGCGGTACGGACGCCGCTGCGGCGGGCGGCGCAACCGGTACTCGGCGAGGTGCAGCGCGGTGCATGTCGCATAACCGACACCGAGCAGCAGCGTCCGGGCACCGGCCGCCTCCAGGGCGGCGAGCGGGGACCGCTCCCCGAGGTGGGAGTCCAGGTCGTGGACGCGCATCAGCTCCTCCGCCCGCGGCCCCCACGCGCTGAACGACGTCTGCGGGTGCCGGCTGCGGACCGCGCCGGGCAGGCGGCGTACGTGCTCGGCGAACGCGCCGACCCCGAACGACGGGGTGACGGCCGGGTCGAAGCCGGGCATCCGTTCCTCGTACGCCAGGCGTTCCCCGTCGGTCAGCCCGGCGGTCGCCGCGTGGTACGCGGGGCTGCTCACCGAGTTGTCCGGGGTCTGCGCCGGGACCACGACGGTGCCGGACGGACCGACGGCGGCCCGCAGCGCCGCAGCCAGGGTGGCCGGCCCACCGGCTACCGGTCCGAGGGCGCGCAGGGAGCAGTGCACGAGCACCACGTCACCGGGGCCGAGCCCGAGCGCGCGCAGGTCGGCGGCGAGCGTGCCGGCCGGGTGCGCGGTCCGGACGGCGGTCACGACGGCCACCCGGACATCGAGCGGGCGACCTGCCGGACCAGCCGCGACCCGGCCGGAGTGAGCGCGTCCGCCCGTTGCAGCGCGCCGATCGCCTCGGCCGTCCAGTCGCGGTACCGCCGGTAGACCGCCTGCGCGCCGTCGACCTGACGGTCGGTCCGGATCCGCCAGATGTCGGCCACCGCCGCGTGCGCGTAGATGCCGTGCAGAACGGCCTCGGCGGGACGCGGGTCGGGCCGCCAGCCCACAGTGATGTCGATCGGCCGGGTGCCGTCGACCAGGTCGCAGACGTCCAGCAGCGCGTTCATCTTGCTGTGCTGGAACTCGTGCACGAGCAGCACCGCCAGCGACCCGGCGTCGGTCTCCGTCGCCGCGACGCCGCCGAACGCCTGCCGGGCGGTCGACGCCTCGCTCACACCGGCGCCGCTGCGCCGCAACGGCACCACGGCCCGCAGCCCGGCGCGCAGCTCCTCGGCGTGGCCGGGGACCTCGTCCCGGATCACCTGCCATGCCGCCGCGAACGTGGCGGCCCAGCGCGCGGCGCCCTCGTCGCCGAGCCGGTCACCGGCGGGCAGCCGGTGGCAGTCGCGGTGCGGGTCGCCGTCCTCCAGCAGGACCGACACGTCCTGCGCGACGAGACGGCGGGTCGGCCACCAGCGGGGCCCACCCGCCGTGCCCGGATTCACCGCCACTGTCACGTCCCCGGCCCGCACCCGCAGCGAGTCCGGGCCGATCTCCACCCGCGCGGTGCCGTCGGCCACCTCGGGCAGCAGGACGGTGCCCACCGTCGGCAGGTGCAGGCGGCCGCCGCGCACCGGCACGGCCAGGTGTACCGGCGTGCCGGCGTCGAGCGCAGCGGCGGCGGCGATCGCGCTCAGGTAGTCCGGCCCCTGGCGGGCGCCGGTGCCGGTGCCGGCGAGGCAGTCGACAGCCCACGCCCGCACGTACGGGTGCGCCGCGATCCGGGCCACTGATTCCGGCGCGCTGCGGTCCAGGGCGGTCAGCGCGGCCCAGCCGTCGGCTCCGGCCCCGCCGGTCGGCAGGGGGTCGGCCACCTCGGCGAGCAGCGCGTGGACGATGGCGATCTGTGCCTCCACGAGCCGGCCGATGGCGACCCGGTCGCCGGTCAGCGCCGCGAGGCGGTCGATGAAGTCGTCGGGCAGGCCGGCGTCGAGCCGGACGGGTTCCGGTGGGTTCTCGTTCACGTGCACGATCAGCTCTTTCAGATCGGCGCAGTAGACACTCGGATTGTCGAAGTGCCCGGCGCCGTACCGGTGGGCGAAGAGTCCGCCGCCGCACTGGTCGACCACCGGGCACCGCCGGCACTCGTCGCTGAGACCGGCCCGGCCGGAGCGGCGGCGGGCCAGCAGCGCGCTCGCCGCCACGTCGTCGGCCGTGTGCGAGAAGACAGTCATGCCGGTAGCGGGCGCGCCGTCGTACGCGGTCTTGAGCGAGTCGGCCTGCTCCCATTCGCCGTCCGTCTCGATCACGGCCAGGTCGATCGGGTCGAGGCCCAGCCATTCCGTGCCGCTGGGTCCGCCGCGGGCGGTGGACAGGAGCGAGTCGAACAGGCGCACCGGGACCGGGCGGCCGTCCGCGCGCCAGCGGTCGTGGACGGCGCGCAGCCAGCGGGCGTACGCGGTGTCCCCGGCGGCCGGCCGCCACGGCGGGTTGTCCCAGGTGCCGTGCGGGAGCAGGAAGTCGATCCGGGGCGGCTCCTGGGCGAGCAGCGCCTCATACACGGCTACCGGATCGCTGCGCACGTCCACTGTGCAGAGCAGACCCGACCAGAGCCGCCGGTACGCCGGGCGGCGCAGCAGGGCGAGCGCCCGCAGCACCTGGTCGTAGCTGCTGGCACCGGAGCGGAAGCGCCGGTGCCTGTCGTTCGCGGCCCGGTCGCCGTCGAGCGAGACACCGACCGCGACGTCGTGTTCGGCGAGCAGGTCGCAGAACCGCTCGGAGAGCAGCACGCCGTTTGTCTGCATGCCCATTCGGAGCCGGGTGACCGGGCCGATGACGCGCCGCAGTTCGGCGAGTACCTGGCCCAGCCCGTCGGGGCCGAGCAGCAGCGGCTCCCCGCCGTGCAGGACGACTGTGACGTCCGGCAGCCCGTGGGCCGCCGCGTGTTCGGCGATCCGTCCGGCCGCGGCCCGGAGCACGTCCGGCGTCATCCGCACCGGGCGGCGGCGCCAGCTCTGGTCGGCGTGTTCGTAGACGTAGCAGTGGTCGCACGCCAGGTCACACCTGGCGTGCACCTTGAGGACGAACTCGGTGAGCGCCGCGCGGGCCGGCCCCGGGGACATCGCAGGTCAGATGAACGAGCCGAATTTCGCCGCCGGGATCCTGGTCTGATCGAGGTGAGCCGCCATCACCCGGCGCACGATGGGGGATATGTCCGCGGCGGAGAGCCGGTCGAGCGGCTCCGCGCGGACCTTGCCCAGCGACACCGGGGGCTCTTCCTGGCGCAAGGGTGCGGTAGTCATGAGTCTTCCTTAGGTTCGTGTACGCCAGCCGAGCACAGTGGCCCCGGCCAACCTAGTGCCTTTGGGGATCCAGCACCATCAACCCACCGGTGGGGAGACGGTTCTTTTTGGACGGTTCGCCGGCCGGCGTCGTCGTCGCTCAGGGGAGCGACCGTAAGGGATCAATTATGCGCCTTTTTGACCATCTAGGCCACGAATCGAAAGTTCAGACTTTGCCAGAAATCGTCCACCCCGATCCCCTGCTCAGGCGAGGGACCGGGGTGGACGAGCGGTAGCGTCCGGCGGCTCAGGCGGCCGGGCCGCTCCCGGACGGCGTGCCGAGGTGGATGCCGACGTCGGCCGGCTCGGTCATCTGGTCGTACGCCTTGGTCCGGAGCCGGTTGGTCTGCACCTCGCCGTCGAGCAACGCCGCCCGCAGCGCCTCCGCGTCGCTGATCTCCTTGGCGGTCACCGCGTCGGCCGCCGTGGTGGCGCCCTGCACCACCTCCAGGTGAGTGCCGTCGGTGGGCATCAACTCGGTCCACTTCGCCAGGCAGTACACCCGCTCCGGCACGTCCTGGCACTCGGTGGTCAGCTCGGGCATCTCGTCGCCGGTGCCGAGGTGGCCGGTCCGGTACGCCGTCAGCTCGTCCACGAACGCCTTCAGCTCGTGCTCCACCTGCGGCGCGAGGCTGGTCGCCACCACCTTGCCGAAGATCCACCGCAGCGCGGTCAGCTCCATGCCGGCCCGCACCGGCAGGTAGAGCTTCGCCCAGCTGGCGTTGACGAAGTCGCCGGGGTCGCGCTCCGGGGCACGGGCATCACCGCCGGACCACCACCCGGGGTACGCCACGAACGACGCGCGCTCCCAGTCGAAGACCCGGTGCCAGAAGTCGATCTCCCACGCCTCGTCCCGCACGCTGGCCGGGAAGTGCGCCTCCACGATCTGCGAGACCATCTCGTTGACCGGCGAGAAGCCGGCCCGTAGCCGCGCCTCGAACTCGTCCCCCGCCGTCTGGGCCGCCGCCAGCGCCGCGTCGCGCCGGTCCTGCCACTCCTGAAGGTCGGTCAGGTAGCCCGCGACCAGCGCGTTGTACGCCGCGTCGTCGGCGGTCTGGTCCACCACCGTCGGGGTACGCCGGAACCCGGCGGCGAGTTGCACGTCCGCGCCCGGACCCGCCAGCCAGCTCCGGGCGCCGACGTGCACGCGTACGCGCAGCACCGGCCGTCCGTCCGCCTCGGTGACCACCGGCACGCCCACCACCCGGGCGGCGATCGCGTCCGGCGGACGGCGGGTGATCAGCGTGAGGTTCTGCCGGATCGTGTCGACGTTGCCGTCCCACTCCCAGCCGGCGTCGACGGGGACATCGACGTCGTAGTCCGCGCTCATGTCACCCGTGAATCCCCACTTGTCGAGCGTGACCACGGGGGAGTACACGACGCGCGTCTCCACCGCTGCGGGCGCGCCACGCGGCGGGCGCTCCGGCTTCACCGGCATCGGGGGCAGTGCGGCGACCGCGTTGTCGCGGATCCGCTGCCGCCCGTCGACGATCTTCTGGGCGAAGGCGAACGCCGGATCCTTGATCGTGGGGGCCCAGCAGACCCGTGCGCCGTACCGCTCGTGGGCCAGCTCCAGCCGTTGCAGCACCTTGAAGTAGTGCAGCGTGATCGGCGTGGCCCGGTTCGGGTTGCGGACGGTGCGCTTCGAGGACGACTCCGTACCCGTCTCGCTGACCAGCTTGAAGTCGGTCTTGTGCTGGGTGCGGTAGCGCGCGGCGACCTTCGAGGTGGCGGTCCGGCTGTCCTTGACCGCGCGGCGGCTCGTCTCCTGGCTCGCCGCGGTGACGCTGCTGGCGAAGCCGATCGTGTGGCTGGCGTTGAAGGTGCCCCAGATGCCGGTCGGGCTGGTGTACTGGCCGGTGTGGCTCGCGTTGAGCCCCCAGGTGTCGGTGAGCGACTTCTGCCGCTCGAAGCCCTCCTGGAGTTCCGTGGTGAGCGCGCTGGTCAGCTCGACGTCGGTCTGCTGTTCCGACTCGTTCTGCTCCTCCAGGGTCAGCTCGCGCTTGGTGTAGGTGCGCTGCTCCAGCACCGCCTCCTCACCGGGGGCGAGCGCCAGCGCGTAGACGTGCTCGCCGAGCGCGAAGCCCACCGGCCGGATCCGGGTGCGGTCGAGGAACGCGATGCCCACGTCGGACTGGAGCAGCCCGGCGACGAACTCCGCCTGCTGGTCGCCGAGGAGCGTCTGGCGCCGCGCCGGCGGCTCCCGGTACGACATGCCCGAGTCGGCGCCGGGCAGTGCCTCGGTGGCGGCGTCCATCTCGTTGGCCTTCCACAGGTCGTAGAGGCCGAGTTGCTTGAGCAGGTGGGGCAGCCGGTCGCCGTCGAGCCCGCCGTAGCGGATCGCCTCGATCAGCGCCTGCTTGACGTAGAACGGCAGGATGGGCGTCTCGCCACCGCCGAACGTGAGCCGGACCGGTACGAAGTAGTTCGAGTAGACGTACCGGTCGGAATGCGCGGTGCTGAAACCAAGCGTCGCCGGATCGGCGTCGGCGACGACGACTCTGCCCATCGGTGCTCCTCTACAGCGGCAGGGTGAACAGGGAGTGCAGCCCCTGGTACGTCATCTCGTGCGAGGTGACGAAGAACCCGGGGAACAACTGACTGAGGGCGGCCTGCCGGACGACCGTCTCGCGTACGGCGTGCGCGGTCAGCTCTTCGAGACCGGCGACGACCTCTGCCGGCACACCGCCCTTGGCGGCCCGCTGGTACGCCTCCGCGATCGCCTCCCAGCGACCGTCGAACGTCTCCCCGAGGTCGTCGGCGACGGTGCCCCAGGTCTTCTCGAAGCGCTCCAGCTTGGTCGAGGAGGTCCAGTCGACGTTCGTGACGCGGGCCGCATCGGGGTCGACGAGCAGCAGGTCGGAACGGAGGTCCCCGACAGTGGTGGACGCCTTCCACCGGAACCGCTCGGCGAGGTGGCCGGCGAGGGCCTTCTCCGCCCCGGCCGCGGCCGGGTTGCCGGTGAACCCGACGAGGCGCAGCAGCAGGTCCCGGTCCGGGTGGCCGAGCAGCATCTGGGCGACCGTCTGGCGCAGCACCGCCTCGGAGCCGCGCAGCGCGGGCGCCAGTTCCGGATGGGCCGCGCGGACCGCCTCGACCACTGTCGCCAGCGACTTCTCCGCGAACGCCTCGAGGCCCGGTGACCGGCCGACGAGCTGGGCGACCTCGGCGGCCATCCGCCGGTGCACCTGCTGCCCGAGCCGCCAGGGCTGCGCCTGCCCGGCCTTGCGCAGCGCGCGGAACTCCTCGTACGCGGCGGTCTGGAGCGCCCGGTTGAACGCGGTGGTCAGCCGCTGCTCCAGTTGCCGGGCGATGGCCGCGCGCACGACGGCGGCCTGGATGTCCCGGGGTGTCTTCGGCGGCTTCAGCTCGCGCAGGTCCTCGACCCGCTTGATGATCTCGTCCAGCGCCTCGTTCAGTTCGGCGCGAGTCGCCGCCCGGCCGGCCGAGGACACCGTCTCGGACATGCTCGCCATCAGCACGGGCCGGCCGTCGAGGCTGACCAGCGCGCCGAGCCGGGTGCCCGCCCCGGCGCCCGCGAACGCCTCGGCGTGCGCCGCCTGGGTGAACACGCTCAGCGTCAGTTCGGCGTCGGCCAGCAGCACCCGGCCCTGCCGGAACAGCGCGTCGAGCACCTTCGGCGGGAAGAGCGTGCGCAGGACGGCCAGCCCCACCCGGGGCGTGGCGGCGATCGCGGCCCGGCCGATCGCCACCAGCAGCGCGGCCATCTGGGCGGTCAGCAGGCGTGCCTCGCGGGCGCCCGCGAGCAGCAGCGGCACGTACCGGACGGCGGCGCGCACCGCGACGCCGCCGAGCAGCCGGGCGAGATGTACCAGTCCGGTGAGCACCTGGTACAGGTCGCCGGCGACGCGCCCGAGCAGCCGGCCGGCGGCGAACGGGTCGAGGTTCTCCAGGTGCCGGGCGAACTCGGCCGCCCAGCCGCGCCACAGCGCCAGCAGCCGTTCCGGGACGGTTGTCGGGTCCAGCGCGGCCACGATCCCGGCCAGCGCCTGGCGTACGACTGTGGCCTGGTCGGCGATGCGCTGCACACCGGCGCGGGGATCGACTGTCAGCACGATGAGCGTGGTGAACTGTTCCTGCTGGAGCCGGCCGATCAACTGCACGAGCTTGCCGAGGTCGACCACCACCGTCGCGACGGACTCCCCGACACCCACCGCGAACCCGTCGAGGAACAGCTTCGGGTTGATCCCGTTCCAGGCCGCGTAGTGCCGCATCGCGTCGAGCAGCGCGGGGTCGAGGCCGAGCAGGTGGCGGCGGAACGCGCCGTCGGTGTCGACGTCGGAGGCGGCCAGGTCGAAGAACGCCTCGGCCAGCCGCAGTTTCGCGAGCATCGCGACCAGGTCCCAGACGTTGTCGGTGGTGATGCGGCCGCTCATCGCGGTCAGGACCCGGTCGCGGGTCATCGACCGGGTGGCGTGGGCGTCCATCCAGTACTTGACGGTCAGCGCGACGAACTCCACCCGCGGGTCCTGGGTGCGTACGCCGAAGACCGCGGCCCGGTCCTCGGCGGACACCCGCGGCACGCTGAACCAGTCCCGGATCATGACGGATTCGTCCGCCGGCTGCCCCAAATCCCCCACCGCCCTCCAGCCGTGTGCACTGTCGGGCCGCGATACGGGCGTCGCTAGTGCTGGGTCGACAAGCCGACATGACCTCCGTGGCCGTCGGGCCCGGCATCCATCGACTGTTACGACTTGACGAACGACGTGTTATCGCTCACAGTCGATGGCACAGCGCGGCGGCAGCGACGGGTCGCCGAGCGGGCGCGGGCGGCCGGGTGGCAGGCCGGGTGTGGGGTCAGTGCGCCAGCGCTAATTGTTAGCGCTCACAAATGTGATCTGAGGGAGGAACATGTTTGCTTTTGGTAGATCCCCATCGACGGTGTCGCCGCCACGACGGCGCGGATGGCTGCCGCGAGTCGTCGCGACAGGCGCCGCGGCGCTCCTCGTCGGCGCCGGCGCCGTGGCGGTCGTGTCCGCGCCCGCCGCCGCCGCGAGCGTCGACACGAGTGCCTGGTACGTCCTGGTCAACCGCAACAGCGGCAAGGCGCTCGACGTCTACAACCTGGCCACGAACGACGGCGCGCGAATCGTGCAGTGGTCGCGCAACAACGGCAACCAGCAGCAGTGGCAGTTCGTCGACTCCGGCGGCGGCTACTACCGGCTGAAGTCCCGGCTGTCCGGCAAGGTGCTCGACGTCTACAACTGGTCGACCGCAAACGGCGGCAGCATCGTGCAGTGGTCCGACACCAACGGGACCAACCAGCAGTTCCGGCTGGCCGACTCCGACAGCGGGTACATCCGCCTGATCAACCGCAACAGCAACAAGGTGGTGGAGGTGCAGGGCGCCTCGACCGCCGACGGCGGAAACATCGTCCAGTACGACGACTGGAACGGCGCCAACCAGCAGTGGCAGCTCGTCCGCGTCGACGGCGGCGGTGGCAACCCCACCACGGCGCCGCCCACCACTCCGCCGCCGGGTGGTACGTGCAACCTGCCGTCGTCGTACCGGTGGTCGTCCACGGGCGTGTTGGCGCAGCCGCGCTCGGGCTGGGTGTCGCTCAAGGACTTCACAGTGGTGCCCTACAACGGGCAGCACCTCGTCTACGCCACCACGCACGACACCGGGTCGTCGTGGGGGTCGATGAACTTCGGTCTGTTCTCCAACTGGTCGCAGATGGCCTCCGCCTCGCAGAACGCGATGTCCTCCGGCACTGTCGCGCCGACGCTGTTCTACTTCGCGCCGCGCAACATCTGGGTCCTGGCCTACCAGTGGGGACCCACCGCGTTCTCCTACCGCACCTCCAACGACCCCACCAACCCCAACGGATGGTCCTCGGCGCAGCCGCTGTTCACCGGCAGCATCTCCGGCTCCGGCACCGGCCCGATCGACCAGACCCTGATCGCCGACGACCAGAACATGTACCTGTTCTTCGCCGGTGACAACGGCAAGATCTACCGCTCCAGCATGCCGATCGGGAACTTCCCCGGCAGCTTCGGCTCGAACTACACCACGATCATGTCGGACTCGACGAACAACCTGTTCGAAGCCGTGCAGGTCTACAAGCTGCAGGGCCAGACCCGCTACCTGATGATCGTCGAGGCGATCGGCTCGCAGGGCCGCTACTTCCGGTCGTTCACCGCCACCAGCCTGGGCGGCTCCTGGACCCCGCAGGCCGCCACCGAGTCCAACCCCTTCGCCGGCAAGGCCAACAGCGGCGCCACCTGGACCAACGACATCAGCCACGGTGAGTTGATCCGCACCACCGCCGACCAGACCTTCACCGTCGACCCCTGCAACCTCCAACTGCTCTACCAGGGCCGTTCCCCCAGCTCCGGCGGCGACTACGGCCTCCTGCCCTACCGCCCCGGACTGCTCACCCTCCAGCGCTGAGCCGGGCCGTCGAGGAGAGAAGGTCGCATGAAAAGGCACAGAACGACCCGTACCGCGGTGTTGTCGGCCGGCGCGGTCCTGCTGGCGTCCACCGCGATGGCCGCGGCGCTACCGGCCGGGGCGGCGGCCGCCGGATGCGCGGTGACCTACGCCGTGTCGTCGCAGTGGCAGGGCGGCTTCGGCGCGAACGTCACGGTCACCAACCTCGGTGACCCGGTCAACGGCTGGACGCTCACCTGGTCCTACGCCGCCGGCCAGACCGTCACCCAGGCGTGGAACGCCACAGTCACCCAGAGCGGGGCGGCGGTCAGCGCCCGCAACGTCGACTACAACGGGTCCATCCCGACGAACGGCAGCACGTCGTTCGGGTTCAACGGGTCCTGGACCAGCAGCAACCCCGCGCCGACCAGCTTCGCGCTCAACGGCGTGACCTGCACCGGCGGCACGACGCCGACGTCGCCGTCCACCTCGCCGTCCACGTCGCCGACGAGTTCGCCGACCACCTCGCCGAGCAGCCCGCCGCCCACCGGGGCGGCGGACATCACCGTCAACACCGCCAGCCGCTACCAGACGATCGACGGGTTCGGCGCCGCCGTGTCGATCTGGGGCGGCGCCTGGTCGACGGCCGAGACGCAGACGCTCGTCGGGCTCGGCCCCAACCAGCTCGGCCTGTCCATCGTGCGTACCGGCATCTCGCCGGTGTCCGGCGAGTGGGGAACCCAGGTCAGCGCGCTGCGCACGGCGAAATCGTACGGGTCGAACGTGAAGATCATGGCGTCGCCGTGGACCGCTCCGGCGGCCTGGAAGACGAACAACAGCCGGATCAACGGCGGCAAGCTGCGCACCGACTACTACGACGACTACGCCAACCACCTCAACAGCTACGTCCAGTACATGCGCAACCAGGGCGTAACGGTCGACGTCACGTCCGTGCAGAACGAGCCGGACTGGCACCCGGACTACGACTCGATGGACTGGAGCGGCACCGAGCTGCAGACCTTCGTCCGGGAACAGGGCGCCAAGGTGCAGAACACCAAGCTGATGGTCGCCGAGGCGGTGAACCTGAACTACAGCTACACCGACCCGACGCTCAACGACGCGGCGGCCCGCAACAACATCGGGTACATCGGCGGTCACCTGTACGGCACCGAGGCGTCCGGCCGGCTGAAGCCGTACACGCTGGCGCAGCAGTACAACAAGCCGGTGTGGATGACCGAGTGGAACCTGCACGAGGCCGACGGCGGCGGCTCCAACATCTGGGGCAACCCGGCCAACGCCGCGGCCTGGAACGAGACGCTCGACGACATCATGCGCACCGTGCACAAGTCGATGGAGTCGAACTGGAGCGCGTACGTCTGGTGGTACGGCAAGCGCTACTACTCGTTCATCGGTGACGGCGAGTCCGCGTACGGCACCGTGGCGGGCGCGCCGCTCAAGCGCGGGTACGCGTTCTCGCAGTACTCGAAGTACGTGCGGCCCGGCTACCAGCGGGTCGCCCTGACCAAGAGCTCCAAGGCGTCGCCGCTGGAGGTGACCGCCTATTCCGGTGACGGGAAGGTCACGCTGGTGATCCTCAACCGGTCCACCAGCGCGGTGAACAACGCGATCATCCAGGCGCCGCAGAACGTCAGCCGGGCGGAGTACGTGGCCACGTCGCAGAACGCCAGCGCGGCGAGCCAGCCGGTCGGCGTGAACGGCAACCAGGTCACTGTGAACGTCGGCGCGCGAAGCATCTCCACCGTCGTGCTCACCCTCTGACCGGGGACACGAAACAAGGGCGGGGGCGGCCGGATCGGCCGCCCCCGCTCGTGTGTGACCGCTAACTGGCGTACGTCTCGAACTCGCCGACTCTCGGCGTACCGCTGGAGCTGTTGATCTTGAAGTTGATCTTCTTCAGCGAAGTCGCGCCGAAGGTGATCTGGCCAGCCCCGCTGCCGGAGGCCAGCACCGCGCCGGTGTCGTTGTTGACGAGCTGCCAGGACCCGATCGAGCCCGAGGTGCCGGACGGCTCGCGGATGACCACGCGGGACACGGTGGTGGCCGACCCCCACTTGATCGAGACGGTGCCGGTGGATCCGGACGGCGACCAGTAGGTGCTCAGGCTGCCGTCGCGCACGTTGCCGTAGCTGGTGCCGTCGGCCTTGCTGGACCCGTCGGCGCCGGCCCCGGAGAGGAGGCTCAGGTTGGTCCCGCCGGACGGGGGCGGGGTGGTCGTCCCGGGCGGCGGCGTGGTGGGTGCGGGCGTGGTGGGTGCGGGAGTGGTCGGGGTCGGGGACTGCGGCGTGCAGTTGCCGTCGGAGACGCGCAGGCCGGTGTTCGGGCCCGCCGTCTGCCGCACGACGTCCGGCACGCAGCTCGCCGCGTCCAGACGGTACGAGTACGGCACGCTGACGGTGGTCGTGGACGTCACGTTCGGCCCCGCCGGGTAGTTGTCGCTCCCGGGCGAGGACCAGGTCACGTTGTCGAAGATGTTGCCGCTGACCTGCCAGGTGCCGCGCTCGCTGGTGTAGAACGTGCCGAGCACGTCCTTGGAGTTGCGGAAGTAGTTGTTGTCCACCTTGGCCCGCGCGCCGGCCCGGGAGTTGATGCCCGACTCGTGCAGCCCGGTGTAGTGGTTGTTGAACATGTGGGCGATGCCGCCACGCAACAGCGGCGTACGGGAGTCGATGTTCTCGTACAGGTTGTGCTCGAACGTGATGTAGCCGTTGCCGCGGTCGCTCTCGCTGGACCCGATGAGGCCGCCCCGGCCGGAGTTGCGCAGGATGCTGTACGACAGCGTCACGTACTGAGTGTCGTCCTTCATGTCGAACAGGCCGTCGTAGCCCTCCGACTCCCCGCCGGACGCCTCCAGCGTCACGTGGTCGACCCAGACGTTGCGGACGCTGCTCTCCATGCCGATCGCGTCACCGCCGTTGGAGGTGGGCGAGCCGGACTTCTTGACGTTGCGCACCGTCACGTTGCGGATGATGATGTTGCGCGAGTCGCGGATGTGGATGCCGAGCTGGTCGAAGACGGCGCCGCTGCCCACGCCGATGATGGTGACGTTGCTGATCTGCTTCAGCTCGATCACGCCGTCGGCGGTGTTGCAGCTCGATCCGGAGACCTTGCTGGTGTTGCCGTGGTTGATGGTCCCGGTCACCTCGATGATGATCGGGGTGCTGCTGCTGGCCCGCCCGCACAGCGCGGCGTGGATGGCGGTGCCGGTGGTGGCGCGTACCGTCTGCCCGCCCGCGCCGCCGGTGGCGCCGCCGTTCTGGGTGGCGTAGCCGGTGGCGCTGCCGGCCGCCGCCGACGCCTGCGGGGACGGGAGCGCCACGGCGACGGCGATCCCCACGACCGCCGTGGCCAGTGCCGCGTGGAGTCGCAGCGCGACTGGTCTTCTCATGTCGCCTCATTCCTTTTTCGAGCATGCGGGAATTGCCGCCGAGCAGCGGCCAGTCACCGAATGGGAGTAGTGAGGAGCCGCGACGCGATCAGGCGCGTCGCCGGCGGATGTTGTCATCTGCGATGCCCGGGCCGCAAACGAAACATCGATGTAACGCGATCGTATGAAAGCGCTTTCGCTCAGGGCAAGAGGTAGCGTTTGCAGGTTTTTTGCACTGCTCAGGGCGGCCGCACGCCAGAGGCGCCACCTTGACGGGCAGCGAGATCGATGGTTGCCTGCACCTCACCCTCGCATCGACATCTGTCTAACCCTGCCCCCACAAGGAGCGCCATGTCCCGACCCCGCAGGACCCGTACGTCGGCCGCAGTCGCCGGCGCGGTCGTCGCCGCCGTCCTGGCCGCCGCGCCGGCCCTCGCCACGCCCCTGGAGACACCGGCGGCCACCGGCAACACCTGGAGCGCCGACCTGGCCGGAATCGACTCCGACGACGTCAACGTCCGCTGGACGGGCACGGAACTCCGCCTCGCCGATGCGGCACACCGGCCCACGGCCCGGCGCGGCATCGCGGCCGAGGGCACGCTCCTCGTCGCGCCGCATTCACTCGCCGCACCCGCCAACCGGGTCCGGGCCGACGTCGTCGCAGGTCCCGCCCGCGACAGCGCCGTCGAGGTGGCGGCGCGCGGCTGGCGATCGGGCGCGTGGACCGAATGGCGGGCCGTGACCGGCGCGGCCGTGTTCGACCAGCCGGTCACCCGGGTGCAGATCCGGGTGGTCCTCACCGCCGACCGAACGGCCGCCACGCCCAGCCTGCGCACGGTCCGGCTCACCGCCGACTCGGTCGCCGCCGTCACGGCCGCCACGCCCGGCCTCACCTACCGGGTGTACGCCACCCGCGAAGGGCTGGTCGGCGGGACCACCGCCAACGGGCACGTGATCGTCTCCCGGGACCACTTCGTCGCCCTGCCCTCGGCCCGCGGACTCGCGCCGAAGAACACCGGCGACTACACCGTGCGGGTCTGCACCACGACCCGCAGCCGCTGCGAGTACGCGCCGGTCTGGGACATGGGGCCGTGGAACACCAAGGACGACTACTGGAACCCGAGCGGTGTGCGGGAGATGTGGAAGGACCTGCCGCAGGGCCGGCCCGAGGCGCAGGCGGCGTACCAGAGCGGCTACAACGGCGGCCGGGACCAGTTCGGACGCGTGGTGGGCAGCCCGGCCGGCATCGACCTCGCCGACGGCACGTTCTGGGACGGTCTGCTGCTGACCGACAACGCCTGGGTCGACGTCGCCTACCTCTGGACCGGCACCGGCACCCGGGGCCGCATCGGCAGCGGCCCGCTCAACATCCGCTCCGGCCCCGGCACGGGCAACCCCGTCGTCGGCCTGGCCGCCACGTACGCCAACGTGCCGATCGAGTGCTCCGTCACCGGCCAGTCGGTGAGCGGCCCGTACCGGACCACCACCCAGTGGAACCGCCTCGCGTCAGGACACTTCGTCAGCCACGCGTACGTCTCCAGCGTGACCGGCACCATCGCGCCCTGCTGAGGACGGTCCGCCCGGGGCGCGCGCCGTTCGCAGGGCTTGACGGCTCTCCATGGTAAGCCGTAGCTTACCGTTCGTGCCCACTTACAAAGCTGAGGACGGATGGGACGCCCTGGGTGACCCGACACGGCGGGCCATCATCGCGAGTCTCGCGGAGCGGCCGAGGGCGGTCGGCGAGCTGGCCGCGGTGCTGCCGATCAGCCGGCCGGCGGTGTCGCAGCATCTGCGGGTGCTGAAGGACGCCGGCCTGGTGACGGACCGGGCGGCGGGCACCCGGCGCGTCTACCGGCTCAATCCGGCCGGGGTGGCGGCGTTACGAGATCAGCTCGACACCTACTGGAGCCGGGCGTTGGAGAGCTTCCGGGACGTCGCCGAACGTCCTGACGAGGAGGAATCATGAGTGGCAGGGATGCGGTGGTGAGTCGGCAGATCGTGGTGGACGCACCGGTCGAACGGGCGTTCGCGGTGTTCACGCAGCGGTTCGGCGACTTCAAGCCGAGGGAGCACAACCTGCTGGGGTCACCGATCGTCGAGACCGTGTTCGAGCCGAAGGTCGGCGGGCACATCTACGACCGCGGCGAGGACGGCAGCGAGTGCGCCTGGGCGCGGATCCTCGTCTTCGAGCCGCCGGACCGGGTGGTGTTCAGCTGGGACATCAGCCCGGCGTGGCAGCTCGAACAGGATCAGGACAACGCCAGCGAGGTCGAGGTCCGGTTCGTCGCCGAGACGCCGCAGCGGACCCGAGTCGAGTTGGAGCACCGCAACCTGGACCGGCACGGTCCGGGCTGGGAGTCGGTCCGGGACGGCGTCGCTCATGACGAGGGCTGGCCGCTGTACCTGACCCGGTACGCCGGCCTGTTCAGAGACGCCGGATAAGGGCCCGCCGGTCCGACCGGGCCGGTCGGACCGGCGGGTGTCAGAGCGGGACGGCTCGCCTGCGGGACGACTCCGGCGTCGCGCCGCTGCGGGTGCGCTGGATGAGCACGACGCAGGCGAGCACCGCGCCCGCCACCACGAGCGCGCCGGGCGTGACCGCCTCACCGAGCAGCACTGCCGACCAGATCAGCGTGAGCACCGGCTGGGCGAGCTGGATCTGACCGACCTTGGCGATGCCGCCCCGGGCCAGCCCGGCGTACCAGGCGAAGAAGCCGAGGAACATCGAGACCACTGTGAGGTAGCCGAACCCGGTCCAGGCGGCGACGCCGCCCTGCGGCGGGTGGACGAGCGCGGCAACCGCCGTGACCGGCACGGTGACCGGGAGCGACAGCAGCAACGCCCAGCAGATCGTCCGGGCGCCACCGAGTTCGCGGGCCAGCCGGCCGCCCTCGGCGTACCCGAGTCCGCAGAGCACCACGGCGGCGAGCAGGAACAGGTCGGCGGCCGACAGCGTCCCGCGGATCGAGCCGCCGGCGGCGAGGAACGCGAGCACCAGCGCCAGTCCGGCGGCGCTGGCGATCCAGAACAGCGACGGCGGCCGCTCCCCGGCCCGCAGCACCGCGAACACCGCGGTCATGGCGGGCAGCACGGTGACCACCACCGCGCCGTGCGCGGACGTCTGTGTGGTGAGCGCCAGCGAGGTGAACAGCGGGAAGCCGACCACGACGCCGAGCGCGACTATCGACAGCCGTCGCCACTGGTCCCGGGTGGGGTGTGGGGCGCCGGTGAGCCGCAGGTAGGCCCAGGCGAGCAGCGCCGCGCCCACCGCCCGTCCGAACGCGACGAACCAGGGGTCGAGCGTGTGCACCGCGACGCGGGTGGCCGGCAGCGACATGCTGAAGGCCAGCACACCCAGCGCGCCGAGAGCGACCCCGGCGCCCGGCCTCACCGTTACCGTCGTTGGTGCAGTAGCGCTACTCTGTGCCGTCATGAATGATGGTAGCGCTATCGATCGTGTCGTCCGGCATCTGGGTGCGCTGGCCTCGGATGCCGTCCCCGGCACGCGGCTGCCGTCGGTACGGGAGCTGACCGCACACCATCACGTCTCCCCCGTCACCGTCGCCGAGGCGACCCGGCGGCTCGTCGCCGACGGCCTGGTCGAGACGCGGCCGGGCCGTGGCGCGTACGTGGCGAACCGCCGCGCCGACCCGCCACGGGCGGACCTGTCGTGGCAGACCGTCGCGCTGGGCTCGCGGCGGGGCGGCGAGGACGAGATGCAGGCGCTGCTCGCGTTACCACCGTCGGGTGCCATCCCGCTGACCGGCGGCTACCTCGACCCGGATCTCCAGCCGGCTGCCGCGCTCGGCGCGGCGCTCGCCCGCGCGGCCCGGCAGCCGGCCGCGTGGCAGCGCGGCCCGGTCGAGGGACGCGCCGACCTGCGCGCCTGGTTCGCCCGCGAGGCGGGCGGCGGCCTGCGCGCCGAGGACATGGTGATCTGCCCGGGCGGGCAGGCCGCGCTCTCCTCGACGCTGCGGGCGCTCACCACTCCCGGCGACACGGTGCTGGTCGAGTCCCCCACCTACCTGGGCGCGCTCGCCGCCGCGCGCGCCGCCGGGCTGCGGGTGGTGCCCGTGCCCGCCGACGCCGACGGGGTACGCCCCGACCAGCTCGCCGCCGCGTTCGCCCGCACCGGCGCGCGCCTCTTCTACTGCCAGCCCTTGCACGCCAACCCGCACGGCGCGACGCTCTCCCCCGCCCGGCGCACCCAGGTCGCCGAGGCGGTACGCGCCGCCGGAGCGTTCCTGGTGGAGGACGACTACGCACGTGACCTGACCATCGACGGGGAGGCCCCGCCACCGCTGGCCGCCGACGACCCGGACGGGCACGTCGTCCACCTGCGTTCGCTGACCAAGTCCACAGCGCCCGGCCTGCGCATCGCCGCGATCGGCGCGCGCGGGCCAGCAGGGGCGCGGCTGCGCGCCGCCCGCCTGCTCGACGACCTCTTCGTCGCCGGACCGCTGCAACAGGCCACAGTCGAGTTCCTCACCGCGCCGGCCTGGGACCGGCACCGCCGCAGCCTGCGCGTACAGCTGCGGGCCCGCCGGGAGGCGCTGCTCGCCGCGCTGGACCGACATCTGCCGTCGCTGGCCCCACGCGCCGTCCCGCGCGGTGGGCTGCACCTCTGGGTACGGCTGCCCGACGGCGCCGACGACGTGGCGGTGACAACGGCGGCCGCCGCGGCGGGCGTCACCGTCTTCCCCGGCCGCCCCTGGTACGCGGCAGAACCCCCCGCCCCGCACCTGCGCCTGACGTACGCCGCTGCCCCACCCGAGCAGATGGACGAGGCGATCCGCCGCCTGTCCACCGCCCTCCCCCACTGACCGCGCGGCCCTACGCCCTCCGTCGATCTTGGACTTGTGGTGCCACGTCTTGTCGGCTTCGCCCCGCTATCAGAGGCGCCACAACTCCAAGATCGCCGTTCGGCCCGGGCCCTCACGCCCACCCCGCCCCATCCCCACGATCTTGCAGTTTGGTGCCCCTCATACCGGGAGTAATCCGGCATCGGAGGGACCGGAAGTGCAAGATCGCGGGGGCGGAGGGGGCGGGGGCGGGGGTTAGTTGCGGGTGATGGTGAAGGTTGTGGTGGTGTTCTTGATGTCCTGGGCGTTGTCGGTCAGGCGGAGGTTAGTGAACGTCGCCGCGCCGACTGCGGGGCCCTGGCCCGCCTCGGGCATCTCGTTTGCCCAGATGCCGAAGCCGGACTTCGCGTCGAACGCGTCGCCGCTGCGCCGCGCCCCGGAGATCGACACGTTCGTCAGCACCGTGTCGGTGATCGGGTTCTCCGGCTGGCTGCCGTTGTAGTTGGTCTGGAACATGATCCCCGAGTACGTCGGATCGACGATGTCCACATCGCTCACCCGGATGCCGCGGAACTCCTTCGACGCGGAGAACAACCACATCGCCGGGAACGTCTGCGCGCCCCAGAAGTGCCCGCCGGAGCGGATCAGCGAGATGTTCTCGAACCGGGTCGGCGGGCTGGCGCCGAACCCGACGAACGGGTAGCCGAAGTCCAGCGAGCTGATCGTGATGCCCGAGTACGTGAGCTGGTCGGCGATGTACAGGTTGCGGAACACGTTGTCGTACCCGCCGTACACCGCCAGCCCGGCCGCCCGCCAGGTCAGCGTGGCGGTCAGGTTCTCGAACACGTTGCCGTGGTTGCCGCCGGAGCCACCCTGGTCGGTCGCGGAGAACAACGCGAACGCGTCGTCGCCGTTGGAGCGGCCCTCCGAGTTGGTAACCAGGTTGTTCGTGCTGCCGTTCGTCATGTTCACCGCGTCGGCGAAGGTGTTGCGGAACCGGCTGTCCCGGATGGTCAGCCCGTCCACGCTCACCCCCCAGTACGCGCAGACGGTGTGCTCCACCCAGACGCTGTCCAGCGTCAGGTCGTCCACGTCCTTCAGCTCTCCCCACACCTTGCCGGGGCCGTCGATCCGGTTGGTGTAGTTGCCGAAGAACGCCAGGTGGGCGAAGGTCGACCCGCTTGCCGAGGACTCGACCCGGAAACCGGCGTCGGTGTTCTGCTGGTTGCGTGGCGTCTGGAACCGGGTGAACCACATGCCGGCGCCGACGACCTGCACCGCCTTGCCGTACACCTGGAGCTTTTGCGCCGTCTCGTACGTGCCGGCGGGCAGGTAGACGCCGATCAGCGTGCCGGTGGTGTCCATCCGTACCGCGTCGAGCGCGTTCTGCACGTCGGCGTGGCTGAACCCGGTGGGCACCTTGTAGCGGGCCGGGTCGGGGTTGGCGCGCGGCGACGCCAGTTCGGTGTTGACGAAGTCGATCGCGTACGTGGTGCTGTTCGCCGGGTCCTTCTGGAGCCGGATCCGGCTGCCCGCCGGGACCGTGGCGTCGAGCAGCACGTTCGCCTCGTCGTACAGGTGCCGGGGCGCGCCCGCGCTCGGCGAGTCGCTGGGGCCGGCCTCGGCGCCGTACAGCCAGGTGTGCTTCGAGGTGAGGCTCATCGGCTTGTGCAGCACGCCGTTGACGTAGACGTTGATTGTCGAGTCGATCCCGCCGCCGCCCGGCGCGTCCGGGATGGAGAAACGGGCGACCAGCGCGTTCGCCGCCGAGCGGGTGGTCCACTCGACGTACGCGCCGGTGGTGTTGAGCGTGACCGCGCGGCGGCCGGACGCCTCCCCGGCGAGGTCGCCGATGGTGCGGTTCGGGCCGATCACCTGCGCGCCGCCGCCGGTCGTGCCGTCCTCGGCCTCGTACGCGTCGTACGGCAGGTTCGCCCCGCGACCGACGAACAGCGCCCGGTCGCTGGTGTTGTTCTGCCGCTTCACCGGCAGTTCGTTGCCGTCGTCGGCGAGCACCACCCGCACGGTGTACCGGCCGTTGGCGGCGGTCCAGGTACCGAGCGACACCGGGCCGGCGGTGGCCCCGGCGGCGATGGTGCCGCTGTACGAGCCGGTGAACGTGCGGACCACCGCGCCGGACTGGTCGCGCACCGTCAGCGTGATGCCGTGCGCGCCGCTCGCCGACGCGATGGTGCCCTGGTTGCGCAGCGTCACCGCGAAGGAAACGGTGGCGCCGGCGCTCGGCGTGCCGGGTGACCAGGTGACGGCGGAGGCGACCAGGTCGGAGCTGGCGACCGGGCTGACGGTAAGCGAGGTCGGGCTGGTGTAGGAGTTGTTCGCCTCGTTCTGCTCGATCACCGCGTTCGACTCGTCGACAGTGGCGGTGACCTGGTAGCTGCCGGCGTCGCGTACGCCGATGCTCGCCGAGACGGTGCTCGACGCGCCCGCGGCGAGCGCGCCGACGGCGGCGGTGCCGACCTTCGTCGTACCCAGGTAGAGGTTGACAGTGGTGGCGGCGGAGGCCGCGGTGCCGGCGTTGCGCACTGTGGCGGACAGCGTGATCGTGTCCGTCTCCACCGGCGCGGACGGCGACGCGGTGACGGCCGTGACGGTGAGGTCCGGGTTCGGCGCCGGAACGCCGATGACCTGGAGTTCGGCGACCTGGCCGTTGGAGGAGCCGGAGTTCGCGGTGAACTGGAGCCGGACATCGGCGGCGGTCGCGGAGACCGGGACGGTCACCGTGTTGGCGCTGTTCGGGTTGAAGGAGTACGTCGCGGAGCCGACCAGGCTGGTGAACCCGGACGCGGACTGCTCACGGCCGAGCACCTGGAACGTCTGCGTGCGCGCGCCCCACGCCGGGTCCGGGTTCAGCTTCACCACGACGGCGCTGATGCTCGCGTTGGCGCCGAGCGCGACGGTCAACGTGCTCGGATACGCGCCGGGCGCGCCCTCCCAGTACGTGGTGACGTCGTTGTCGACGGCGTTGGCGGCGGCGAACACGTGCACCGTCGACGACGCGGTGGCGGGCTTGCCGACCGCCAGGTTGGTGCCGCCGGACGTGCTGCCGGTACGGGTCACCGTGTTGCTGTTCGCGGACACGTTCCCGGCCGCGTCGCGGGCCCGCACGTGGTACGAGACGGTGGCGCTGTCCGGCTGGCTGTCGGTGTACGTCAGCGTGGACCCGCTCACCGTGGTGCGCAGCGTCCCGTTGGCGTACACCTCGTAGCCGGTGACGCCGACGTTGTCGCTCGACGCGGTCCAGGTCAGCCGGATCTGCCCGCTCGCCGGCTGGGTGAAGGCCAGGTTGCCGGGCGCGGTCGGGGCGACGGTGTCACCGGTGTTGCCGGTACGGGTCACCGTGTTGCTGTTCGCCGACACGTTCCCGGCCGCGTCCCGCGCCCGCACGTAGTAGGCGACGGTGGTCCCGGCCGGCTGGGTGTCGGTGTACGTCAGCGTGGAGCCGCCGACAGTGGTGCGCAGCACGCCGTTGGCGTACACGTCGTAGCCGGTGACGCCCACGTTGTCGGTGGACGCGGCCCAGGACAGCCGCACCTGGTCGGTGGCGGGCTCGGTGAACGCGAGACTGCCGGGCGCGCTCGGCGCCTGGGTGTCGCCGGTGACCGGGCCGTAGACCTCCAGCTCGGCGAGCTGCCCGGCGGGCCAGGCGCTGTTCGCGGTGAACAGCAGCCGCACGTACCGAGTCGAGGCGGTGGGCACGGTGACGGTCACGGTGTTGCCGCCGCCCGGGTCGAACGCGTACGCGGCGGAGCCGACGAGCGTGCCGAAGGTGGAGCCGTTCGTGCTGCCCTGCACGGTGATCGTCTGGGTGCGCGCGCCCCAGCCGGACGGCAGCCGCAGCACCAGCCGGTTGACGCTGGTGGCGGCGCCCAGGTCGGCCTGGATCCACTGCGGGAACGCGTTGTTCGGGCTCTCCCAGTAGGTGGCCGCGTTGCCGTCGTTGGCGTTGCCCGCGCCGTACACGTCGGCGTGGCCGCTCTCGGTCATGGTCCGGCCGAGAGCCAGGTTGGTCGAGGAGGTGGCCGCGCCGTACACCTCCAGGTCGGCGAGCTGCGCGGCGGCCCAGCCGGTGTTCGCGGTGATCACCACCCGCAGGTAGCGGGCGTTCGTGGCGGTGAAGCCGAGCGTCACGGTGTTGGCGGCGGCCGGGCTGAACGTGCGGGCGGCGGACGCGACGACGGTGGTGAAGCCGCTGCCGTCGGCGCTGGCCTGCACGGACAGCGTCTGGTTGCGGGCCTCCCAGGCGGCCGGGAGTTTGAGCACGACCTGGTCGACGGCGCGGCTGGTGCCGAGGTCGACCTGCGCCCACTGGGGCAGCGCGCCGCTGCTCTCCCAGTAGCTGCCCTGGTTGCCGTCGGTCAGGTTGGCCGCGATGTAGGGGCCGTTGACGCTGCTGGCGGTGGCGGTGCGCCCGGCGGCGAGGTTCGGGCCGCCGGCCGCGAGGGCCGGTGGGGCCGGCGCAGCGGTGACGACCAGGCCGACCGCGGCGAGCACCGCGACGATTCCGGTACGGAGTCTGGACATGGTGGACGGACACCTTCTTCCCGGGGGAGGTGGAGAGGCGTTCGGGGTGGGGGTGCGGTGGCGCGGCGGGGACCGGCGGTGGTCCCCGCCGCGCCGGGTCAGGAGGCGTACACCTCGAACTCGGACAGCTGGCCGGCCGGCCAGCCGGTGTTGCCGGTGACTGTCAGCCGCACGAAGCGGCGGTCACCGGCGGGCAGCGCGATCGACACGCTGTTGCCGCCCGCCGGGTCGAACGTGTAGCCCGCCGCCGCCTTGAGCGTCGAGAACGACGAGCCGTCGGTGGAGCCGAGCACCGACACGGTCTGGGTACGGGTCTGCCAGGCCGCCGACGGGGGCAGCTTCAGCACCACCCGGGCCACCGGCCGGGCGCTGCCCAGGTCGACCGTCACCGACTGGGGGAAGGCGTTGTTGGCGCTCTCCCAGTAGGTGTTGGCGTTGCCGTCGACGGTGTTGGCGGCGCCGTACACGTCGGCGTGGCTGGTCTCCGCGACGGGCCGGCCCGCCGCCAGGTTCCCGCTCGGCGGCGCGGTGGTGGGCGGCGGAGTCGTGGTGGGCGGCGGTGTGGTGCCGCCGCCGTACACCTCCAGCTCGCTGAGCTGGCCCGCCGGCCAGCCGGTGTTGCCGGTGACGGTGACCCGGACGAACCGCCGGTCGCCGGACGGCAGCGCGACCGACACGCTGTTGCCGGCCGCCGGGTCGAAGACGCGCCCCGCCGACGCGGCCAGCGTGGTGTACGAGGAGCCGTCGGTGGAGCCGAGCACGGACAGCGTCTGGGTACGCCGTTCCCAGCCCGGCGGGAGCTTGAGCACCACCCGGTCGACGGTGCGGGACGCGCCGAGGTCGACGGTGAGCGACTGCGGGAACGCGTTGTTGACGCTCTCCCAGTAGCTGGCGGCGTTGCCGTCGACGGCGTTGCCGGCGGCGTACGTCTGGGTGGTGCTGGTGGCCGTCGCCGGGCGGCCCAGGGCCAGGTTCCCGCCGGCCGGCGGTGGCGTGGTCGGCGGGGCGGTGGTCGGCGGGGCCGTCGTCGGCGCTGCCGTGGTCGGCGCCGGGCTGGTCGGCGGCGGGCTGGACGGGCCGTTGCCCCACTGCGGCTGCGGCCACGGCCCGCAGTACGGGGTGGACGTGTACCAGCCGGAGTTGCCGGTGCCCTGGGTGATCTGGAAGCCGCTGCCGACGCAGTTGTGGATCGGGTTGGACTGCGCGATGCCGGTGGCCCGCACGTTCGTGAACCGGACCTGGCTGGGCGCCTGCACCTGGAGCGCGTACGTGCCCGCGCCGTCGATACGCACGTTGTCGAACGAGATGCCGCTGGTCTGCCCCTCGATCCAGTGCAGCGCCGCGTACGAGCTGTCCAGGATGTCGGTGTCGGTGACGGCGATCGTGGCGCCCTGGATCGGCTCGTTGAGCGCGGAGAACCAGATCGCGCCCACGCCGAACTGCCAGTTGTAGTCGGAGTTGCCGTTGCGGATCAGCGTGTTGCGGGCCACCGTGATCGTGCCGGCCACGGCCGTCGGCCCGGTGACGCCCGGGTAGCGGTTCGCCACGTGGATGCCGCCGCCGTTGGTGACCGAGTCGGCGGTGACGTTGTCGGCGATGGTGATGTCCCGCCCGCCGTACGTGACCAGGTGGTTGGCCAGGATCGTGACGCCGATCGTGTTGCGGGTGAAGGAGTTGCCGACGTTCGGCACGCTCTGCGCCCACATGGCCAGCGCGTCGTCACCGGTGTTGCGGACGAACGTGTTCGTCACAGTCGAGTTGGTGACGCCCCAGTGGAAGTTCACCCCGTCGGCGGTCTGGTCGAGGATGCGGCTGTTGCGGATGGTGAAGTTGTCCATCGGGCCGTCCATCCAGGCGCCGACCTTGGTGTGCTGCAACCACAGGTTGTCCACCACCGAGTTCGTCATCGCGCCGCCGATGGCGTTGACCTGGTCCTCGTCCACCCGTTCCCGGATGTCGCCGATGATGGCGAAGTCCCGCAGCGTGACGTTGCGGCTGGGTCCACCGGCCTCGTGCGACCGGATCTCGCCGGAGTAGCCGCCGCCCGGCACGTACTTGCCGTAGATGCCGGCGGCACGTTTGCGGTCGGTGGGGTGCCGGCCGCCGAGCACCGAGTACCACGGGCCCGCGCCGCGCAGCGTCACGCCGTCGACCACCACGTGGTCCCAGAGCGTGAACGTGCCGGCCGGGATCCACACCGCCCGGCCCTGCGCCTTGCCGGCGTCCACGGCGGCCTGGAACTTCGCCGTCGAGTCGGTGGCGCCGGTCGGGTCGGCGCCGAAGTCGGTCACCACGTCCAGCACGCCGGACGGCTTGGTGATCTGCGCCCCGACCAGCTCGAAGTCGGCCAGGTCGATGGTGAACGTGGGCGACTGGGCGGTCGAGGAGACCTGGAGGCGGATCTTCGTACCGGCCGGGTACGTGGTGCCGAACATGGTCCGGGTCTCGTCGTAGAAGTGGTGCGGGTTGGTGTCGCCCGGGTTGTTGTTGAACGGGTAGCCGCCGTAGTACCAGCCGTACCGGGAGGTGACCGGCACCGCCTTGACCAGCGTGCCGTTGGCGCGCAGGTCGATGGTGGCGTCCCGGCCGGTGCCGGCGGCGTTGTCCGGCAGGCTGTACCGGAACGTGACAGCGTTCGCCGGGGCGCTGAGCGTGAACTCGACGTACTCGCCGACGGCGTCGAGGGTGACCGCCTCGCGGCCGGACGCCTCGGACGGCAGCGTGCCGTAGCGCCGGTCGGGGCCGATCTTCGTGCCGGTGTGGGCGGCCTGCTCGGCCTCCTGCTCCCGGAACGGCACGGTGGCACCGCGGCCGGCGATGTCGAACGGGGACAGTCCGGCGGCGGACGCCGGGGTGGCGGTCGTGGTCAGCGCCACGACGACGAGTGTCGAGGCGGCGAGCGCGGCGGCGGCCAGGGCGGCCACGCCTGTGGTGCGGTGGCGGTGCGCGGTGCGGTGCTCGGCCATGCGGGGTGTGCTCCCTTTCGTCGGTGGCCAGATCCCCCGTGCGGCGTTGCCTCTCCTTCCTCCTCCCCAGGTGTGCGGCGCGGCGGCCGGGACGGGCCGCCGGGTGTCGTTGCGGCGCCGGCGGCGGGACGGGGCCGCCGGCGCCGCCGTCAGGCCGATCGGGTACGCAGCCAGACCGCGGTGTCCGGTGGCAGCCGGTCGTCGTCGAGTGGCCCGCTGGCCAGCAGCAGCTCGTCGTGCGCGGGCAGCGGCACCGCCGCCCCGCCGAGGTTGACCAGGCAGGTGAAGCCGGGCTCGCGGGCGAACGCGAGCACGCCGTCCGGTGCGGGCAGCCAGGTCAGCGTGCCGTCGCCGAGCGCGGGTTCGGCGCGGCGCAGCGCCAGCGCGGCCCGGTACAGCTCCAGCATCGAGTGCGGGTCGCCGGTCTGGGCGCGGACCGTGCGGTCCTTCCAGTCGGCCGGCTGCGGCAGCCACGGCGCGGCGGACGCGCCGTCGGGGCTGAACCCGAACGGCGGGGTGTCGCCCTGCCAGGGCAGCGGCACCCGGCAGCCGTCGCGGCCCGGGTCGACCCGTCCGGACCGCTCCCACATCGGGTCCTGCCGCAGCTCGTACGGGATGTCCTCGACCTCCCAGAGGCCCAGCTCCTCACCCTGGTAGACGTAGGCGGCGCCGGGCAGCGCGAGGGACAGCAGCGCGGCGGCGCGGGCCCGGCGGGTGCCCAGCTCCAGGTCGGTGGGGATGCCCTCGCGCTTGGCGGCGAAGCTGAACCGGGTGTCGGCGCGGCCGTACCGGGTCACGTGCCGGGTGACGTCGTGGTTGGACAGCACCCAGGTGGCCGGGGCGCCGACCGGGGCGTGCGCGCCGAGCGTGCCGTCGATGCTGTCCCGCAGCGCCGTGGCGTCCCAGGCGCAGCCGAGGAAGTCGAAGTTGAACGCGGTGTGCAGCTCGTCCGGGCGCAGGTAGTTCGCGAACCGCTGCCGGTCGGGCAGCCACACCTCGCCGACCAGCGCCCGCCCGCCCGGGTAGGAGTCGGCGATGCGCCGCCAGGCGCGGTACACGTCGTGCACGCCGTCCTGGTCGCGGAACGGGTGTGGCCGGTCCGGGTGGACCTCCGGCAGCGCGCCGTCCTTGACCAGCAGCCCGGCCGAGTCGATACGGATGCCGTCCACACCCCTGTCGAACCAGAACCGCAGGATGTCCTCGAACTCGGCGCGGACCCGGGGGTGGTCCCAGTTGAAGTCGGGTTGCTGCGGGGCGAACAGGTGCAGGTACCAGTCGCCGGGCGTGCCGTCCGGGTCGGTGGTGCGGGTCCAGGTCGGTCCGCCGAACTCGCCGGTCCAGTCGGTGGGCGGCAGGTCACCGCCCGGTCCCCGGCCGGGGCGGAACCAGAACAGGTCCCGCTCGGGCGCGCCCGGCCCGCCGGCCAGTGCGGCCCGGAACCACTGGTGCGCGTCGGAGCAGTGGTTGGGCACCACGTCGACGATGCTGCGGACGCCGAGCGCGTGCGCCTCGGCGATCAGCGCCTCCACCTCGGCGAGCGTGCCGAAGACCGGGTCGATGTCGCGGTAGTCGGACACGTCGTAGCCGGCGTCGGCCATCGGCGACGGGTACCAGGGGCTGAACCAGATGGCGTCGACGCCGAGCGCGGCGAGGTGGTCCAGGCGGGACCGGATGCCGGCGACGTCGCCGATCCCGTCGCCGTTGCCGTCGGCGAAACTGCGCGGATAGACCTGGTAGATCACCGCGGAGCGCCACCACGGGCTGTTGTCGGCCATGGACACGGGCACCTGCTTTCTGCGGGGTCGGTACGGGGGCGGCGGGCATGCGGCGGGCTTGCGGCGGCGCCCGGTCAGCCCTTGAGGCCGCCGGTGGTCAGGCCGGACATGATGTTGCGCTGGAAGATCAGGAACAGCACGACTGTGGGAATCGCGGCGATCACCGACGCGGCGATGACCACGTTCATCGGGGTGCCGCCGGCGAAGGCGTAGATGCCGACGCTGACGGTCCGCGTCTCCGGCGACGGCATGACCAGCTTCGGCCAGAGGAAGTCCTTCCAGACCGCCGTCACCGCGAAGATCGCCACCACGCCGAGGATCGGGCGGGACATCGGCAGGACGATGGACCAGAGCGTGCGCAGCGGGGTGGCGCCGTCCATCACGGCGGCGGCCATCAGGTCCTCCGGGATCGAGTCGAAGAACCGTTTCAGCAGGAAGATGTTGAACGCGTTCGCCACCAGCGGCAGCCAGATCGCGAACGGCGAGTCGAGCAGGTTGACGTGCACGATCGGCAGGTCGATCACCGTGACGTACTGCGGGACGATGAGCACCATGGCCGGGATCATCAGCGTCGCCAGCATCATGCCGAGGATCAGCTTGCCCAGCACCGGACGCAGCTTCGACAGCGCGTACGCCGCGGCGGTGTCGAACACGAGCTGGAACAGCACCGCGCCGGTGGCGTAGTAGAACGTGTTGAACAGCAGCTTCGCCAGGTCCAGGTTGGTCCAGGCGTCCACGTAGTTGCCCGGCTGCGGGTCGCGCGGGAACAACGTCGGCGGGGTCTGGGCGATCTCCTGGCCGGACTTCAGCGCGCCGGTGACCATCCAGTACAGCGGGCCGAGGAAGACCAGCGTGAACCCGGCCACGACCACGGAGAGCACGGCCCAGTAGAGGACGCGACCGCGACCACGGCGTAGCTGGGCGTGGGAGACGAGGGTACGGGTGGTGCTGTCGGCGGCCATGTCCTAGTCCTGTCTCGCGGTCAGTCGCAGGTAGACGGCGGAGAACCCGGCCAGCACCACCAGCATGATCACGCCGAGCGCGGCGGCGCCGTTGAGGTCGTTCTGGAAGAACCCGTGCTGATAGATCAGGTACGCCACGGAGGTCGCCGAGTCCTGCGTGCCGGCGCCGTTGGCGAGGATCAGCGGCTCGATGAACAACTGCATGGTCGCGACGATCTGGAGCATCGCCAGCAGCGCCAGGATCAGCCGGGTCTGCGGGATCGTCACGTGCAGGATGCGCCGCCACACCCCGGCTCCGTCGATCTCGGCGGCCTCGTACAGCTCGCCGGGGATGTTCTGCAACGCCGCCAGGTAGATCAGCACAGCGCCGCCCATGTTCATCCAGCTCGACGCGATCACCATGGCCGGCATGGTCATCGTGGGCGACTGCATCCACTCCGACGTGGGCAGTCCCAGCGCGGTGAGGACCGCGTTGAACAGCCCCGCCTCGCTCGGGTCGTACGCGTAGAACTTGAACAGGAACAGCGCGGACGCCGGCGGCAGCATCACCGGCAGGTAGACCAGCACCCGCAGGTAGCCCTTGGCGTGGCGCAGCTCGTTGAGCAGGATCGCCACGAGGAACGGCACGGCGTAGCCGAGCACCAGCGCCAGGCCGGTGAAGACGAACGTGTTCTTCCAGGCGGTCCAGAAGCTCGGATCGGCGATGATCCGGCTGTAGTTGTCCCAGCCGACCCAGGTGGTCTCGCCGCGCCGGGTGCGCTGGAAGCTCATCACGACGCCGCGGACCATCGGGTACCAGGAGAAGACGGCGAAGCAGGCGACAGCGCCGATGAGGAACGTGTGCCCGGTGAGGTTGTCCCGCACCTTGCGGCCGAGGCCGGCGCGGCGTCCGGCGGTACGCGACGGCCGCGGCGCGACCGGGCCGGTACGGCGGGTGGCGCCGGGGGCGGTGGTGAGCGCCAAGGCGACTCCTGCGGTGCTCGGGGAGGTGGGGCCGGTGCGCCGGCCCCACCTCCGGTCGGGTCAGCTGCCGGCGGCCAGCAGCTGGTTGACCTTGTCCTCGGCGGTCTTGAGCAACGCGTCGATGTTCGCGTTCGGGTTGGTCAGCACCCCGGACATCGCCGCGTCGAGCACCGCGTAGATGGCCTGCGCGTTACGCGGCTCACCCTTGATCGGCACCGGGTTGGCTTCGAAGACCGCGAAGTTCGTGGTGTCCACGTTGGCGTTGGCCTTGCGCAGCTCCAGTTCCTGCTTCTGCGCGTCGCTGCCGTTCGTGAACAGCAGCGGCTGGGGCAGGCCGACCGGGTAGTTCTGCGGCTTGGCACGCACGTAGTCGAACTGGCCCTTGCCCGGGGTGAGCTTCTGGTAGGCGAGCCACTTCAGGCCGGCCTTGACCTGCTCCGGGCTCAGGCCCTTCTTGAAGAAGTAGCCCTCGCCGCCGCCGAGGGTGGCCTTGGCCTGCCCGTCCTGGCCGGGCAGCGGGCCCATCGCCCAGTCCTGGTACTTGCCCTGGAACTGGCTGACGATCGCCTGGGTCGCGTCCGGCGCGCCGATGAACATGCCGACCTTGCCGGCGCCGGCGTTGGTGAGCAGGTCACCCCACTGGAGCAGCTGCCGGGCGCCCATGCTGTTGTCGCCGTACCGCATGTCCTTGAGGTTCTGCAGGACCTGCTTGCCCATCGCGTTGTTGAAGTCGGCCTTCTTGCCGTCGGCGCTGAGCACCTGGCCACCCTGCGAGTAGAGCAGCGAGGTGAAGTGCCAGCCGCCGGTGTTGCCCGCGCTGTACTCGGAGTACCCGGCGATGCCGTCGCCGAGCGCGGCGATCTTCTTGGCCGCGGCCCGCACCTCCGGCCACGTCTTCGGCGGGTTGTCGACGTCGAGCCCGGCCCGCTGGAACAGCGCCTTGTTGTAGATCAGGCCCATCGAGTAGTTCTTCACCGGTACGGCGTACAGCTTGCCGCCGTCAGTGAAGACCTCCTTGAGCGCCGGGTCGACGCTGTCCCAGGTGGGGATGGTGTCCTTGGTGGTGTACTGGCCGATGTCCATCGCCTGGCCGGAGTCCAGCACCTGCTGCAGGTCGGTCATGTAGCCGTAGAACACGTCGGTGACGGTGCCGCCGGCGAGGCGGGCGGTGAAGTCCGGCGGGTTGTTGCACTGCTCGCCGACGCTGACGCTCTTGACGACGATGTCCGGGTTCTGCCGCTGGAACTCGGCGACGTCGTCGTTCCAGTTCTTCAGCAGCTCCTTCTGCGCGCCGACCGGCTGGCAGTCGACGGTGATGGTGACCTTGCCGCCGGCGTCGCTGCTGTCGTCGCTCTTGGTGGAGCACGCCGCAAGGCTGAGCCCGAGGCCGGTCGCGAGCGCGAGCGCCGCGACCTTCCGATACTGCGGTACGGACATCTGTCCATCCCTTCGGGAACGGGTGTATCCATGGCCTTCACTGATGTGCGGTGACCGCGCGGCTGCCTCTGGTGGTGGAACGGCAGCCGGCACGCGCCCTGCCTCCGGAAACCGCGCCCCGGGTCAGGTGTGAGTGGAGTCACTGTAGCGACGCGAACCGGAGCCAGCAAGATGCGGACGATCGAATGCAAGAACTGAACTTGCCGACGGAAGTCGGGAGGCTGCCGGCTGCCGCCGTGGGAGCGCGGCCATCCGGCCCCCTGGACGCGGAACCACCCTGACCAGACGCGGTCGCCGCCAGCAGATCGTCGATCTTGGAGTTGTGGCACCTCAGATACCGGGATTAGGGCCGCATTCCGGGCGCCACAACTCCAAGATCGACGGATGCGGCGCCGGGGCGGCAGTGTCGGGCACCGCCCGACGGGGCTTAGCCGGCCGAGGTGGGTGAGTGAGTAGGCCCGGGGTCAGCGGCGGGGGGCGGGGGCGGTGGAGCCGCGTACCACCAGCTCGGGCTCGAACAGCAGCTCGTCGTGCAGCACCCCGGCGCCCTCGATCTGGGTCACCAGCAGGTCCACAGCGGCCTGCCCCATGGTCTCGATCGGCTGCCGCACAGTGGTCAGCGGCGGGTCGGTGCAGGTCATGAACGCCGAGTCGTCGAAGCCGACCACCGAGACGTCGGCCGGCACCGCGCAGCCCAGGCGCCGGGCGGCCCGGATGGTGCCCAGCGCGAGCACGTCGCTGGCGCAGACGATGCCGGTCACGCCGCGCTCGATCAGCTTCGTGGCGGCGACCCGCGCCCCCTCCATCGAGAAGCTCGACCGCTCCACGAGGGAGCGGTCGTCTCCCCAGCCGGCGGCCCGGACCATCGCGTCGAGCTTGCGGCGCGAGGGCACGTGGTCGGCCGGGCCGAGCACCAGGCCGATCCGGTCGTGGCCGAGCGAGCGCAGGTGCCCGTACGCCTGCTCGACGGCGACCGCGTCGTCGGTGGACACGCGCGGGAAGCCCAGCTCCTCGACGCCGGCGTTGACCAGCACCACCGGCAGGCCCCGGTCGGTGAGGCGCCGGTAGTGCTCGTGCGAGGCGTCGGCGAGCGCGTACGAGCCGCCGGCGAAGATGACGCCGCTGACCTGGTGGTCGAGCAGCATCTCCACGTACCCGGACTCGGGCACGCCGCCGATGGTGCGGGCGCACAGCGCCGGGGTGAAGCCGCGCTGGGCGAGGGATCCGGTGACCACCTCGGCCAGCGCCGGGAAGATCGGGTTCTGCAACTCCGGAAGCACCAGGCCGACCAGGCGGGCGCGTTCGCCGCGCAGCTTGCTCGGGCGTTCGTAGCCGAGCACGTCGAGGGCGGTCAGCACGGCGGTCCGGGTCGCCTCGGACACGCCGCCGCGGCCGTTCAGTACGCGGCTCACGGTGGCCTCGCTGACACCCGCCTTGCGGGCGACCTCGGTCAGGCGCTTCGTCACGGCGGCAATCGTACGTCGGATTCTTGCAAGAAATGAACAACCGAATGGGTCACTTCTTGCCGCCGAGGGCGCCAACCTGTCCGAAGGATGCGAGCAGATTGATGCTTGAAAGGGAACAGAAGGCCGGAATAACATGAGGACCCTTGTCGATGGCCTGCGCCGCCGAGGCCACCCGTCCCCCGAGAAAGTGGGTGCTCCGATGTCGCGGAGCGTGCCGAGGATCCTCGCGGCGGCGCTGGTCACCGCCGCCCTGCTCGTCCCGCCCGGCGCCGCCGCGGCGGGCCCGCCGCGCGGACCGGCCCCGGTGGTGACGCGCGCCGGGCTCGATCCCGCGCTCGTGGCCGGTCGCGGCGCCACAGTGGACTACGTCGAGCAGGAGGCCGAGCACGGCCGGACCACCGGCGTCGTGATCGGGCCGGACCGGTCGGCGTACACACTCGCAGGTGAGGCGTCCGGCCGCCGGGCCGTGCGCCTGCTGCCCGGCCAGTACGTCGAACTCACGCTCCCCCGGCCGACGAACGCGCTCACCGTGCGGTACAGCATCCCGGACGCGCCGGGCGGCGGCGGCATCACCGCGCCGCTGCGGATCACCGTCGGGCGCGCGCCCGCCCGCACCATGACGCTGACCTCGCAGTACGCCTGGCTCTACAACCAGTACCCGTTCACCAACGACCCCGGCGCCGACCTGCTGCACCCGGACTGGTGGATCACCGAGTGCTCCTGCGTCCCGGCGGCCACCACGCCCGCGCCGGTGATCACCAAGCCGTTCCGGCCGCACCACTTCTACGACGAGCAGCGGCTGCTGCTCGGCCGTACCCACCGGGCCGGTGAGGTGGTGCGGTTGACCGCGCCGCGCGGCACGGCCGCCGCCTGGACGGTGATCGACCTGGTGGACGCGCATCTGGTCGCGCCGCCCCGGGTGGTCCCCCGCGCGGTGAACGCGCTGTCGTTCGGCGCCGACCCGACCGGCCGGCGGGAGTCCGCCGACGCGTTCGACCGGGCGATCGCCTACGCCCGGCGGGTGGACCGCCCGCTCTACCTGCCGCCGGGTACCTACCAGGTCAACCGGCACCTCGTCGTCGACGACGTGACGATCGCCGGGGCGGGCAGCTGGTACACGATCGTGCGGGGGCGTGAGGTCGCGCTGGACACGCCCGCGCCCGACGGCTCCCGGCACACGGGCGTCGGCTTCTACGGCCGCGACGCCGCCGACGGCGGCAGCCGCGACGTGCACCTGTCCGGTTTCGCGATCGAGGGCGACGTCCGCGAGCGGATCGACACCGACCAGGTCAACGCCGTCGGCGGGGCGCTCAGCCACAGCACGATCGACGGCCTCTACCTGCACCACACGAAGGTCGGCATGTGGTTCGACGGGCCGATGACCGGGCTGCGGGTCACGAACACCGTGATCGCGGACCAGATCGCGGACGGGTTGAACTTCCACACCGGCGTCACCCACTCCTCGGTGACGAACTCGGTGGTCCGCAACAGCGGCGACGACGCGCTGGCGATGTGGTCGGAGGGGACGGCGAACGCGTCGAACACGTTCGCGTACAACACCGTGCAGTCACCGGTGCTCGCCAACGGCATCGCGCTGTACGGCGGCACGGACCTGACGGTCGCGCACAACCTGATCGCCGACCCGGTCCGCGAGGGCAGCGCGATCCAGGTGGGTGCCCGGTTCGGCGCGGAGCCGTTCACCGGCCGGCTGCGGATCACCGGCAACACCACGGTCCGGGCCGGCACGTACGACCTGAACTGGAACATCGGTCTCGGCGCGATCTGGTTCTACGCGCTGGACCGCAGCATCGACGCGGACATCCTGGTCAGCGGCGACGCGTACCTGGACAGCACGTACAACGCAATCATGCTGGTCAGCGACTGGCCGGTGAAGGACCGCGTCCGTATCGACAACGTCCGCTTCCGCGGCGTCCGGGTCGACGGCGCCGGGACGTCGGTGGTCAGCGCGCGCACGGCCGGCGGGGCGAGCTTCGCCGACGTCGACGCCCGCAACGTGGGCGCGGTCGGCGTGAACAACTGCGGGTCGTTCCACTTCACCCCGGCCGGGTCGGAGTTCACTCTGACCGACCTCGGCGGCAACGACGGCGGCTGGCTGGCCCCGTGGGTGCTGCCGAACACCATCACGTGCGACGACCGCCCGCCGGTGGTGCCGCCACCACCGCCTTCGCCCTGGTGACGGACGACGCGACCCCCGCCGGCACGGGCCGGCGGGGGTCGCGGTGCGTGTGGCTCAGGCCTCGGTGAGCTGGCCGCGCAGCTTGGTCAGGGCGCGGGCGAGCAGCCGGGACACGTGCATCTGGGAGACACCGACCCGGGCGGCGATCTCGCTCTGGGTCAGGTTGCCGTAGAAGCGCAGCGTGAGGATCTTCTGCTCGCGCTCGTCGAGCGTGGCCAGCGCCGGGCCCAGGGAGGCGCGCAGGTCGGCCAGCTCGTACTCGTTGTCCTCGGTGCCGAGCGTGTCGCCCAGCTCGGTGGCGCTGTCGCCGTCGCCGATCGGGGTGGACAGCGAGACCGCGTTGTACGCGCGGGCGCCCTCCAGGCCCTCCAGCACCTCTTCCTCGGTGACGTCGAGGTGGGCGGCGATGTCGGCGACGGTCGGGGCCCGGTTGAGCGTCTGGGTCAGCGTGCTGTTCGCCTCGGAGATGCGCAGCCGCAGCTCCTGGAGGCGGCGCGGAACCCGGATGTTCCAGGTGCGGTCGCGGAAGTGCCGCTTGATCTCACCGAGGATGGTCGGGATGGCGAACCCGGCGAAGTCGACGCCGCGCGAGGCGTCGAACCGGTCCACCGCCTTGATCAGGCCCAGCGCCGCGGTCTGCGCCAGGTCACCGGCCGGCTCGCCGCGCCCGCTGTAGCGGGCGGCCAGGTGGTTCGCCAGCGGCAGCCACGCCTCGATGACCTGGTTGCGCAGGGCGGCCCGCTGCGGGTGGTCGGCGGGCAGCGCGGCGAGCGCCGCGATCAGCTCGCTGGCACGGGACTCCTCACCGGTCTGCGGCGCGCGCTGCACCTCGGTCGCGGTCGATGCCATGGTCATCGTGGTCATGCTGCCCTTCCTGTCCTCGGAGAACGGGTGGCCTCCCACACCGGTCGTGCCAGCCACACTAGACCAAAGGCCATGGCCAAATCAACCGAACGGACGATGGAGATTTTGTCTCATACCCGGACATTGAGGCGAGCAACGGCGATCAGCGTGGCATCAACGGCCGATAGTCGGCAGCGGTGAGCGGCAACACCGAGAGGCTTCCGTCCGCGCGCGGCACCTCGAGCGGCTGCCCGCCCCGGCGGAACGCGACGCTGTACACGTCCGGCCGCTGCGTGAGGCTGCACACGATCTGCCCGAAGGCCAGCACCTCGTCGTTGCGGCCGGTCTCCTCCCCGGCCTGGCGCACGTCGACTGTCGCCACGGTGCCGGCCAGTGTGGCCCCGGCCACCGCCACCGTGCCCGGCAGCGCCGTGGACAACCCCTGACGGCGCTCCCCGGGGCCGGGCCCGGCCAGCAGGTGCTGCAGGTGCGTGTCCACCCCGGGCAGCCCGTCCACCCGGCGGTTCGCCACGACCAGCCCGTCGTCGCGGACGAAGCAGAACGGCTCGTCCACCCGCCCGTCCCCGTCGGCGGTCGAGGACACCGCCGGCGTCGGGAAGGCCCCGGGCGGCGTCTGCACGAGCCGGGGCTCGTCGTCCACCGGCACCCCGCAGCCGGCGAGCAGCGCCACGGCGAGCAGGCCGGGCAGGAGCCGCCGCCGGCTCACCGGAGCGCTCCGGGCAACTCGACCCGGAAGCGGGCGCCGGGCCGGCGGTCCAGCACCCGCGCCGACCCGCCGTGCGCGTCGGCGTGCTGCGCCACCAGGGCGAGGCCGAGACCGGTGCCGTCGGTGCCGGCCCGGTCGTGCGCGGCCCGGCCCCGCACGAACCGGTCGAAGATGATCTCCCGGTCGCCCGGCGGCACTCCGGGTCCGTCGTCGTCGACCTCCAGCACGCCCACGCCGTCGCGCCCGCCCAGGCGTACGGCGACCGGACCGCCGCCGTAGCGCTCGGCGTTCTCCACCAGGTTCAACAGCGTCTGCGCGAACCGGCGCCGGTCGATCCACCACTCGTGCGGGACGCCGTCGGCCACCTGCACCAGGCTCTCCGGCAGCGACCGCTCCCGGCAGGTGGCCCGGGCCAGCTCGACCACGTCGACGGTCTCGCGGTGGGCGGGCTGCTCGGTGCGGGCCAACTGGATCAGGTCGTCGACCAGCCGCTGGAACCGGGTCACCTCGTCGGCCACCAGGCCGGCGGCGGTCGCGGTGCGCTCGTCCTGGTGCTCGCGGCGGCGGTGCAGCACGCTCGCCGCCGCGGCCAGCGTCTGCAGCGGCGAGCGCAGCTCGTGGCTCACGTCGGCGGCGAAGCGCCGGTCCCGGTCGATGCGGTGCACGAGCTTGTCGACCATCTCGTTGAACGAGCTGGACAGGCGGGTGAGGTCGGGGTCGGTGGTCGGATCGAGCCGGGTGGCGAAGTCCCCGCCCGCGATCCGTTCCGCCGCGTCGGCGACCGCTGTCAGTGGCCGCAGGCTGTGCCGGGTGGCGTACCAGCCGAGCGCCGCGCCGGCCCCGGCGACCATGATCGCCACGGCGATCAGCGCCAGTCCCACCACCTGGAAGGTCTCCTCCACCTCCCGCAGCGAGGTCAGCTCGTAGTAGCCGAGCGCGCCGGGCAGCGGCACGCCGACCAGCAGCGCGGGCTGCCCGTCGAGGCGGATCCGCTGCACCGCGGGCTTGCCGTCGGCGACCATGCGCTGCAACTCCACCGGCACCGAGCTGGCGCCCACGTCGGCGGTGCGGGCGTACCAGCCGTCGGGCAGGTGCAGCAGCGGGCGCCGGGCGCTGCCGGTGTCGAGCGAGCGCAGCACCGCCACCACGTCCGGGGTGCCGGTGTCCAGCCCGGAGCGGACCACCGCCGCGTCGTAGTAGGCGGCCCGGATCGCGGTGCGCTCCCGCTCGTCGAGCAGCGAGCGCCGGGTCAGGTCGTACGAGAAGAGGGCCATCAGCGCCGACAGCAGCAGCGCGCCGACGGCGAACGCCGCGGTGACGCGGGCGCGCAGTCCGGGACGGGTCATCGCTGCAGCTTGTAGCCGAGGCCGCGGAGGGTGACCAGGTGGCGGGGGTTCGCCGGGTCCGACTCGATCTTCTGCCGCAGCCGGCCGACGTGCACGTCGACGAGCCGCTCGTCGCCGGTCTCGTAGCCCCAGACCCGGCTGAGCAGCTGCTGGCGGGACAGCACCCGGCCGGCGTGCTCGGCCAGCTCGCAGAGCAGCCGGAACTCGGTCCGGGTGACCGGCACCGGCCGTCCGGAGCGGCGCACCTCGCCGGCCTCGGCGCTGATCTCCAGATCGCCGAAGAACTGGGCGGGCGCGGGCCCGGACACGGTGCGTACCCGCCGACGCAGCGCCCGCAGCCGGGCGGACAGCTCCTTGATCGCGACCGGCTTGACCACGTAGTCGTCGGCGCCCGCCTCAAGCGCGGCGACGATGTCGTGGGTGTCGTCCCGCGCGCTGATCACCACGACCGGCACGTCGTCGTCGCGGCGCAGTTGACGGATGCAGTCGAACCCGTTCATGCCGGGCAGCATCAGGTCGACGAGCACGTAGTCCGACGGCTTCTCCCGCTGCCGTCGCAGCCCGTCCTCCGCGGTCGGGGCGCCGTACGCCTCGTAGCCCTCCTCCTCCAGGGCGAGCTGCAGCGCGAGCCGGATGCGGTCGTCGTCCTCGATCACCAGTACGGCCGTCATATGGGCATCATGACCGGCGGGCCACGGGTCGCCCAATCGCGTGGGCCGTTCGTGGTTTTTGTCATCGAACCGTCATACAACCGTCCGGCGACCTCCAAGATCGCTGCGCAGAGTGGGGATCGACACTGATCCCACCACGGAAGCGACCTGATGCCCGCAACCCCGCCGTCCCCGCCGGAGTCCGCCGTGCCGCACGTGCGGGTGGACATCACCGACGAGCTGGACCTCGCCGGGCTGCCCGAGGTCGCGCACGTGCTGGACCGCATCCTCGCGCTCCGTCCCCGCGAGCTGACGATCGATCTCGCCGAGTGCCGACATGTGGACGCCGCCGCGGTCGCGCTGCTGCTGGACGTGCACCGGCGGCTGGCGCGGCAGGACGGCGTGCTCACGCTGAGCAACCCGCACCCACGGATCCGGCGCATCCTGCAGACCTCCGGGCTGGGCGCCGTACCCGTCGTCGACACGCCCCGTCCGGCCGCGCGCGGCCGGGCCCGGGTCGCGTCCGCACCCCGCTGAGGAGGGGCCGTGACCGGAAGCACGCTTGTCGGAGCGCTCGTGGTGGGCCTCGCCGTCGGCGGCGTGGGCCGTCTCGTCGTGCCGGGACGCAAGGCCGTCCCGGTCTGGCTGACGCTGGCGCTCGGCGTGGCCGCCGCGCTGCTCGGCGCGATCGTGGTCGGCCTGGTGGACCGCCGTCCCGACACCTCGCCGCTGCTGTCCCTGATGACGCAGACCGCGTTCGCCGCCGTGGCGGTCGTGCTGGCCGTGGTGGCGGCGGGCCGCACGGAGACCGACGGGCAGGCGCCCGATCCGGGCGCCCGACGGAAGGAGGAGGTGTGACAGTCGTCCCCGCGGACCACCTGATGATGCTCATCTGCGACGGTTGCGGCGACAGCGTCACCGGCGCGGGCGCCACGTTGCCCGACGCCGAGGTGGTGTGGACGCTCGTGTTCGAGCACGACTGGGTCGGCTCGCCCTTCGCGTCCGGCCCGCACCACTGCCCCCGGTGCAGCGTCCGGGCCACGGTCGCCGAGGACGGCCTCGGCACGGAGGACCTGGAGCAGGTGGGCGGCGCCCCGGCCGTCGCCGACGTCGACCCCGCCGAGGCGGTACGCCGCGCGCTCGCGGAGCGCTCCGTACGCGGCGACCGCGAGCTGGTCCGCCTGTCCGCGCTCGAGGTGATCGACTCGGCCGGTCTCGGCCTGCTGGTGCGCGCGCACCAGGACGCCCGGCGCGACGGTCGCCGGCTGTGCCTGCTGTCGCCGTCGCGCTTCGTGCTCACCGTGCTGCACACCATGCGGCTCGACGGCGTCTTCACAGTCGTCGACGGCCGCGTCCCGGCGCCGCGATCCGCGTCCGGCGCGCGGTCATGACCGAACAGAAGGAGCCCTCCCCGTGGTGATGCCCTGGCCGTACCCCGAGTTCCCGTACACCGGCCGCGGACCCGAGCCCGACGACGCGGACACCCGGCTCGCCTCCCTCGTCGCCCAGCGGCTCAGCGCCGACTGGACCACCCGGCGGCAGCAGATCACCGTCACCGTGCAGAACCGCGTGGTGATCCTCGCCGGCCTGGTGGCCGACGCGGAGACCCGCCTGGTCGCCGCCGAGCTGGCCTGGGACGTGCCGGGCGTGTTCGACGTCTGCAACGCGCTGCGGCTCTCCGGCGGGCGGCGCGGCGGCCGCTGAGCCGCCGGCTGTTGCACGCATCGGCGTCCGCCTCTACGCTCGGCCGTGGGAGCGCTCCCCCAGGTCGCCGCGTCGGACTTTCCGGGCAGGTTCACGACGGGCATCGTCCGATCACCATCCACCAGATGGGACCTTCCCGCATGTTCTCAATTCCCCGGCCGTCGCGGCGGCACCTGCTCGTCGGCGGCGCGGTCGGCGCGCTCGCCCTGGCGGCGACGGCCGTCCTGCCGTCGGCGAACGCGATGGCCGCGACCGGCTGTGCCGTCACCTACACCACCAACTCGTGGCCCGGCGGTTTCACCGCCACCGTCGCGGTGAGGAACCTCGGCGACCCGGTGAGCAACTGGACGCTGGGCTTCACCTTCCCCGACGGGGGCCAGCGCGTGGTGCAGGGCTGGTCGGCCACCTGGCAGCAGAGCGGCTCCTCGGTCACCGCGCGCAGCGCCGACTACAACGGCGCGCTCGGCACCGGCGCGAGCACCACAGTGGGCTTCAACGGCTCCTGGACCGGGTCGAACCCGAGCCCCACCTCGTTCACGCTCAACGGCACGGTCTGCACCGGCGGCACCTCCACGCCGCCGCCGAGCACTCCGCCGCCCAGCACGCCCCCACCGCCGACCACTCCCCCGCCCACGACGCCGCCGCCGACCGGCACCACCCCGGTCGCCATCAACGGCCAGCTCCAGGTCTGCGGGGTCAACCTCTGCAACCAGTACGGACGGCCGATCCAGCTGCGCGGCATGAGCACCCACGGCCTGCAGTGGTTCGCCAACTGCTACACCGACACCTCACTGAACGTGCTGGCCGACGAGTGGCAGTCGGACCTGCTGCGCATCTCGATGTACGTGCAGGAGCAGGGCTACGAGACCAACCCGGCCGCCTTCACCGCCCAGGTGAACACGCTCGTGGACAAGGCCGAGGCTCGCGGCATGTACGCGCTCATCGACTTCCACACGCTGACTCCCGGTGACCCGATGTACAACCTGGACCGGGCCAAGACGTTCTTCGCCAACGTGTCGGCGCGCAACGCGGCCAAGAAGAACGTGATCTACGAGATCACCAACGAGCCCAACGGGGTCAGCTGGTCGACCATCCGCAACTACGCCGAGCAGGTCATCCCGGTGATCCGGGCCAACGACCCGGACGCGGTGGTCATCGTCGGCACCCGCGGCTGGTCCTCGCTGGGCGTGTCCGACGGCAGCAACTCCGACGAGATCGTGAACAACCCGGTGCGGGCGCAGAACATCATGTACACGTTCCACTTCTACGCCGCCTCGCACCAGGACAACTACCGCAACGAGGTGCAGCGGGCCGCCTCCCGGCTGCCGCTGTTCGTCACCGAGTTCGGCACCGTCACCTACACCGGCGACGGCGCTGTCGACACCGCCAGCAGCAACGCCTGGCTCGATCTGCTCGACCGTCTGAAGATCAGCTACGCCAACTGGACGTTCTCCGACGCCCCCGAGGGCTCAGCCGCGCTGCGGCCGGGCACGTGCGCGTCCGGCTCGTTCAGCGGGACGTCGGTGCTGACGCAGTCCGGCGCGTACATGCGCGACCGCATCCGTACCCCCGACAACTTCCCGACCTCCTGACCGGGCGACCGGCGGCGATCCTTTTCCCCTTCGGGTCGCCGCCGGTCAGCCCTCGATCAGCCCGGCCCGGCGCCACAGCAGCCGGCCCGGCCCGTCCACCAGGCCCAGCTCGGTCAGGTGGTCGGCGATCCGCTGGGCCGACCAGCGCAGCGTGGCCCGCCAGTGCGGGTTGGCCCGCGCCGCGGCGTGACCGGCCGCCGGGTCGATCCCGACCGCCGCGTACGCCCGGGGGTGCACCAGCCGCCGCGTGATCGAGTACGCGGCCCGCCCGATCACCAGCCGCGCGTACGCGAGCGCGACCGGCCCGGACGCCTCCACCTGCCGGGCCAGCTCGTCGCGGGCGAAGCGCACGTGCCGGGCCTCCTCGACCACGTGGATGCGGGACACCATCCGGATCAGCGGCTGCAGCGACTCGTCGGCCATGATCTCGCGCTGGAACGCGTCGAGGATCTCCTCGGCGATGAGGATGGCCGCGTACATCTGCGGGCCGGTCGCCGTGGCCTTGAGCCAGCGCCCGAGCAGGTGGTCGACGGGCTCGGCGCGGTAGACCGGCGCGCCGGTGGCCTCGATGAGCCGGCCGAACATGATGGAGTGCCGGCACTCGTCGGCGACCTCGGTGAGCGCGTACTGGGCGTGCCGGCTGGTCGGATCCGCGTCGTAGTACTGCCGGATCAGCATCTGCATGAGGATCGTCTCGAACCAGATCCCGGCGCTGGCCGCGCTGGCGACCTCGTGCTTGGTCAGCTCGATCCGCTGCTCCTCGCTCATCGCCTCCCACAGGGGCGTGCCGTAGAGGCTGCTGCGCCGCGGCGGCATCCAGTACGCGCCGGGCGCGGGCGGCGCCGACCAGTCGATGTCCACCATGGGGTCGTAGCTGGTGCGTACGGAGGCGGTGAGGAGGCGATCGGCGACCGCCTCGCGCGGGAATCCGGCAGTCGTCCGCTCCATGACCCCTCCACAGTTGACGTAACTTCCAGTAACTGTTACGAGTGGTAGCATGCGACGCACCACCACCGATGTCAATGGCCCCGACGCCCCCCGGGAGCCGTCCCCGCCCCGCTCCGGTGGGCGGCGCGACCGCTGGGCGGAGCACCGCGAACAGCGCCGTCAGGAGCTGATCGCCGCCGCCGTGCAGGCGCTGCTGCGGCACGGCCCGAGCGTCGACATGGACCAGGTCGCGGCCACGGCCGGGGTCAGCAAACCGGTGCTCTACCGCTACTTCGCCGACAAGGCGCAGCTCTGGCTGGCGGTCAGCGAGGTGGTCGCCGAGCGCGTGGTGGCCGCTGTGGCGCCCGCCGTGGAGCAGGTCCGCGAGGAGCGGGCGCTGGTCGAGGCGACGATCGACGCGTACCTGAGCGTGGTGGAGTTCGAGCCCTCGCTCTACCGCTTCCTGGTGCACGAGTCCGGCCACCCCGGCATCCAGCAGGTGGTCACCGGCACCAGCCGGCAGGTCGCCACCGGACTGGCCCGGGTCATCGGCGACCGGCTGCGCGCGCTCGGTCTCGACGCCGGGCCGGCCGAGCCGTGGGCGTACGGGCTGGTCGGGTTCGTGCAGGCGGTCGGCGACTGGTGGACCACGCACGGGCAGCCGATCCACCGGTCCGCGCTCACCGAGTACCTGACCACGCTGCTGTGGAGCGGCATCGAGGGGGTACGGCGCGGCGCGGACCTGCCGCCGGAACTGACCCGCGCGCACGAGCGGATCGACAGGTGACCTGGCAGGGCACGGCCGAGGTGGCCGGCACCGCGGTGCGGCTGCACGCCGGCGGCCGGTGGGAGCCGGTCGACGGGCGCTACCACTGGGCCGGGCGGGTCGAGCCGGAGCCACGCCTGGTGCGGCTGCTGCGCTCCGGCCGCCGAGACGTGGAGGTCCGCATCGGCGAGCGGGTCACCCGGGCCCGGCTGACCGAGGTGGACCCGTGGGGCGGGGTACGCATCACCGGCGTCGGTGCGCCGCCCTGGCCGCCGGAGGAGGAGTGACACGTACCGTGAGGGGATGACGCCGACCGCCACCGTCCTGCTGGTCTTCGGGCGCGGCGTGGTGGCCGGCGACGACGGCTACCGGCTGACCGCCGAGAGCGTCGCGCGCACCGAGGCCGCCGTGGCGTACGTCCGGGCGCACGCCGAGGAGTTCCGCCGCACGCCCGGAGCGCGGGTGGTGTTCACCGGCGGCTGGCCGCACGGCCCGGGCGGCGCGCCCGGCCCGCCGCCCGAATTCCGGGAGGGCGAGCTGATGCGGGCGCTGGCCCGCGACGCCGGCCTCGACGCGTACGCCCGGTCGGCGGCCGAGACCCGGTCCCGCACCACGCTGCAGAACCTGGCGCACTCGCTGCAGGACGGGCTGCTCGGCGCGGCCGAGTTCACCGCGCGGCGCCCGCTCGGGCTGGTCACGCACCCGTGGCACCTGCCCCGCGTCCGGCTGCTCGCCGCGCGCGTGCTCGGCCTGTCCGGCCCGGCGCTGGCCGACGTGCCGGTGACCGCGCCCGACCCGGTGCCGGCCCGGCGCGAGCGGGCCGTCCGGGCGCTCAGCCGGCTCGGCTATCTCGGTGTGCGTACCCCGGAGGCGTCGCTGCGCCGCGAACGCGCGCTGGCCCGCGCGGCCGACCGGATCGGACGCCTCACTCCCGGCCGGTGATTCGCCGCCGCCCGCCGGGGGTACGACGCTCCCCGATCGACCCGGCGGAGCGTGCCGGCGGGCGAGGAGACCGGGGAGGTTCCGTGATCGTGCTCGTGCCGGTGTACCGACCGGGTGACCGGCTTCCGCCGCTGGTCACCGACCTGCGGGCCGCGCTGCCCGGGGCGCGGGTGCTGGTCGTGGACGACGGCAGCGGCCCGGCCGCCGCCGGGGTGCTCGGCGCGGCCCGCGACCGGGGCGCGGAGGTGCTGCGCCGCCGGGTCAACCGGGGCAAGGGCGTGGTGCTGCGCACCGGCTTCCGGTACGCCGCAGCGAAGCACCCGGGACACGACGTGGTCTGTGTGGACGCCGACGGTCAGCATCGCGTGGAGGACGTGTGCCGGGTGGCCGAGCGGATGCGCGCCACCGGAGCGACGACGCTCGGCGTCCGCCGCTTCGACGGCGAGGTGCCGGCGCGCAGCCGGTTCGGCAACGCCGCGACCCGGGTCGCGTTCCGCCTGGCGACCGGGCGCGACGTGCGGGACACCCAGACCGGCCTGCGGGCGTACCCGGCCGGGTTGCTGGACTGGCTGGTCACGATCCCCGGTGACCGCTTCGAGTACGAGATGGACGTGCTGCTGCGCGCGGTGGGCGCCGGGCTGCCGATCGAGCAGGTGGACATCGCCACCCGCTACCACGCGGACAACGCGGGTTCGCACTTCTCCGCGCTCGCCGACTCGGTGCGGATCTACCGCCCGCTGGTCGGCTTCGCCGCGGCCCGGCTGGCCGGCCGTGCCCACCCCGGGCGGGTCCCGGACGCCGACGTCACGACGTCGCCTCCCACACCTGCGACTCGAACTCCCTGAGCTGGTCGCGCAACGACGGCGGGCACGTGGTGCGGTACGGGTGCCCGTCGGCGGGCACCGCCCGGACCATCTCGTCGATCATCTCCTGTGGATCGCGCTGATGGCTCAGGTAGTCGCCGAAGTCGGGGCGCGGCAGCAGGGCGGTCGACTCGTCCCACCACTGGGACATGGTCTCCACGCCGGTGTCGTTGTAGCCGGTCCGGTACGGGCCCGGGTTGATCACCGCGACGCGCACGCCGCGCGGTTCCAGCTCGCCCTTCATGGCCCAGGCGAGCGCCTCGATCGCGTGCTTGGTGGCGGCGTAGACGCCGATGAACGGCCGGGTCCGTACGCCGACCGCCGAGGACACCCAGATCACCTTGCCGGCGCCCCGGGCCAGCATCGGCGGCACCAGGTCCTGCGCCAGGTGCAGGTGGCCGAAGACGTTCACGTCGAACGAGCGGCGGACCCGGTCCATCGGGATCTCCACCACCGCGCCGGCCTCCTGCACGCCCGCGTTGAGCACCAGGATGTCGACCCGGTGGCGGGCGGCCGCGTCCCGGTCGGCCGGGTCGGTGACGTCCAGTTTGATCGCGTCCAGCGCGACGCCGGCCCGTTCGGCCTCGGCGCGCAGCTCACGGACCTGCGGCCAGACCTGGGCGGCGGCGATCACGTGGTGGCCGGCGCGGGCCAGCCCGAGCGCCGTGCCCCGGCCGAGCCCGCTGCCGGCCCCGGTGATCAGGATGTCCGCCATCGGGCTCAGCCCTGCCGGGCCTTCTGCCGCCGGTCGGACTTGTTCAGCACGAACAGCTTGCCCCGGCGCCGGACCACTATCGAGTTGGCCTTGCGCTTGAGCCCGCGCAGGGAGCTTCGGACCTTCATATCCGCTCCTTCGGTTCCCGCCGGTGTCCGTCCGGTACGGGTACCCGCCGCCGGGACGGTCATGCCCGGCCGCGCCCGCCCCACCGGCGTGGACGCGGCCGGGTGGCGGCATCACCCGGACCGGTGATGCCGCCACGACGGCGGCGCGCCGGTCAGGCGGCCGTGCAGGGGCTTCCGTTGAGCGTGAACGAGCCGGGTTTACCGGAGTTGCCGGTGTGGGTGGCCTGGAAGCCGATGTCCACCGAGCCGCCCGGTCCGATCACCGGGTTGTAGGAGACGTTGCGGGCGGTCACCGCGCCGCTGGTGGGGCTGTACGTGGCGTTCCAGCCGCCGGTGATCGTCTGGCCGCTCGGCAGCGTGAACGCGAGGTTCCAGCCGTTGATCGCCGTGGTGGACGTGTTGGTGATGGTCACCGAGGCGGTGAGGCCGTTGTTCCAGGCGTTCACCACGTACCCGACCCGGCAGGCCCCCGACGGCGGCGGCGTCGTGGGCGGGGGCGCCGTGGTGGGCGGGGGCGTGGTGGGCGGGGGCGTCGTCGGCGGAGGTGTGGTCGGCGGCGGCGTCGTGGGCGGCGGCGTGGTGGGGACGGACGTGGTGGGCGGGGGGCTGGTCGGCGGCGCGGTGTCCAGGCCGAAGAAGCGGATGGCCTGGGCCGCGTCCACCGGCAGGTTGTGCGTGACGCCCTGCATGCTGATCGCCTCGACGGTCGCGGTGCCGCCGGTGCCGCCGTAGCGGGTGCGCGTGTAGCCGGACTGCGGGCTGTCCGTGTACGCGGGCGTCTGGCTCAGCCCGTTCACGTTCGTCCACTGGTCGATCTGCTCGCCGAAGTTCGGATAGCGGAGCGTCTCGTCGTTGGTGCCGTGCCAGATCTGCATGCGCGGACGCGGGCCGGTGTAGCCCGGGTAGGCGTTGCGGACCAGGTCGCCCCACTGCTGCGGGGTCTTCAGCACCTGGCCGTTGGCGCACTCGCTGTTCCACTCCGAGCCGTTCGTGGTGGCGAAGCAGCCGAACGGCACCCCGGCGAAGGCCGCGCCGGCGCGGAACACGTCCGGGTAGTCCCCGAGCAGCACGTTGGTCATCATCGCGCCGGACGAGGTGCCGGTGGTGAAGATCCGCTGCGAGTCGACCGGGTAGCGCTGCCGCACGTAGTCCACCATGGACTTGATGCCCACCGGGTCGCTGCCGCCGTCGCGGCGCAGCGCCTGCGGCGACGAGACGTCGAAGCACTTGCTGCTGCGCGTGACGGACGGGTAGACCACGATGTAGCCGTACCGGTCGGCGAGCGCCGCGAACTGGGTGCCCGAGTACATGGCCGGGCCGCTGCCGGTGCAGTAGTGGTTCACCACCAGCAGCCCGGGACGGGCCGCGACGGTGTCCGGGACGTACAGGTACATGCGCAGGTTGCTCGGGTTCGCGCCGAAGTTCGTCACCTCGGTCAGCGACGCCGCCGAGGCGGGGCCGGGCACGGCGAGCGCCGCCGCCACGGCGACCCCGGCGGCGGCCAGCGCCGCGCCGAGCAGCCGGAGTCTGCTTCTTCTGGACAGCATGCGGTTCTCCTCGGGTGGTGGAACGCCGCGCGCAGCGGCGTTCTCGCCGGCGAGGCGCCTGCGAAGGGCGGCCCGGACCCTCGGAGACGAGATAGACGGTCGCTGATCGTTGCGACCCGATCGCAGTCTAGGCCCGGCCCGGCGGGCCGACAACCGCCGCGGCCACCCGGCGGGCCCGCTCCGGATGGGTGAGCACGTCCACGTTGTCGACGTACTGGTCCACCGCGCCGACCGGCGGCCGGCCACGCAACCGCGGATCGGTGATCGTGGCGCGCAGCGCCTCGGCGAACCGGCCCGCGTCGAGCACCAGGAGCGGCCGGTCGTGGAAGGGCCGGGCGGCCGGGTCCACCGGCGGAGCCAGAGCGGCGTCGTTGGTCCACCCGGCCACCGTCTCCAGCGCCGGCACCAGGCCCGGCTCGCGGGCCGCCCAGTCGCCCGGACCGAGCGCGGCGGCGAGCCCGTCCACCACCGGCGCCGCGTCCGGCAGCGTCGCGAACACCGTACCGAGCCATTTCGCGTACGGGGGCCAGCGGCGGCGCAGCAGCAACCCGAGGCGCATCAGATCCCGGGCCAGCCCGGCCGCCACCACCCGGCTGCCCAGCTCGTCGCCGACCTCGGCGCACCGGCCCGCCAGGTGCTCGGCCTGCGCGACCCGCTGCCACCCGGACGCCAGCACGTGCCGCCACACGTCGTCCGGATACCAGGCCAGCGCGGCACGGGCGGCGGTGAGCGCCCCGTCGAGCCCGTCGTGGAACACCGCTCCCCCGGTCAGCTCCGCCAGCCGCTGCGTCGGCGTCGCCAGCCAGTCCGCCACCGACATGCCGGGCCGCGGGTCGGCGCCCAGCCGGTCACGCCACCACGCGCCCAGCTCGTCCACTGTCACGCCGTGCCGGTCGCCGTCGGCGTGGACCGTGCCGAGCCGTGCCGCCGGGCCACCGGCGTACCGGGTCGGCCAGTCGAGGAAGCGCGCCGGCAACTCCGCGTCCAGCGCCGCCCGTACCGGCGCCACGTCGTGGGCGCTGCCCACGAAGACCTGGGTACGCGGACCCCAGTCGTGGTCGGTGGAGCGGGGCGTGTCGAGGCCGAGCAGCTCGGAGCCGCCGTCGAGCAGGCCGGCGGCGTAGCGCAGGCCGGGCAGACGCCGGGCCAGCAGGGGACCCACCACCTCGTCGTGGAACCGGCGGGCCAGGGTCAGGCCGGGTACGAAGCTCACCCCGCCAGTCTGCGCATCCGGGGCCCCGCGCGCGTCCGGGTTTGCGGCCCGGCGGCCGCCTCCCCCATCTCGTCACAGGGCTGTGGAAGGCTTGCCGCCGTGGCACACCGACAGCCGATCCTCCTGATCGACTCCCCCAGCCTCTACTTCCGCGCCTACTTCGGCATTCCCGAGTCGGCGGCGAAGACCGGCGACGGCCAGCCGGTGAACGCCGTGCGCGGCTTCCTCGACATGCTCGCCCAGCTGGTGCGCACCCGCCGGCCCGACCGGATGATCTGCGCGATGGACCACGACTGGCGGCCGGCGTGGCGGGTGGAGCTGCTGCCGTCGTACAAGGCGCACCGGGTCGCGCCCGAGGGCGGCGAGGTCGTGCCGGACACGCTGTCCCCGCAGGTGCCGATGATCCTGGAGGTCCTCGACGCGCTCGGCATCCCCGCCGTGGGCGCCACCGGCTACGAGGCCGACGACGTGCTCGGCACGCTCTCGGTGACCCAGCCCGGCCCGGTCGAGGTGGTCTCCGGCGACCGCGACCTGTTCCAGCTCGTCGACGACGCGCGCCCGGTGCGGCTGCTCTACGTCGGGCGGGGCGTGGCCAAGCTGGACGACTGCGACGACGCGGCGGTGCGGGCCCGCTACGGCGTGCCCGCCGACCGGTACGCCGACTTCGCGGCGCTGCGGGGCGACCCCAGCGACGGGCTGCCCGGCGTGAGCGGGGTGGGCGAGAAGACCGCCGCCCGGCTGATCGACCGCTACGGCGGGCTCGACGGCATCCTGGCCGCGCTCGACGATCCCCGCTCCGGCTTCGCCCCCGGGCTGCGCGCCAAGCTCGACGCCGCCCGCGACTACCTGGCGGTGGCGCCGAAGGTGGTCCGGGTCGCCACCGACGTGCCGCTGCCCGAGCTGGACCCGGCGCTGCCGACGTCCCCCGCCGACCCGGACCGGCTGCTGGAGCTGGCGCAGCGGTGGAACCTGGCCGGCTCGTGCCGCCGCCTGGTCGACGCGTTGGCCACGTCCCGGGACTGACGGCCGCCCGGGTGACCGAAAGTGGTCAGTTGATCACGGGCGGCGGTCGGTGTTGCGGCGGGACGGGAACTGGGTGCCGGGCTGCGCCAGCGTCGACCGGGCACGCAGGCCGACCGGGTCCGGCGCGGGCTCGGCGGCGACTGTCTGCGGCGCCTCACCGAGCCGCGAGCTGACGTACGCGGCCCCGGCCCGGTCGTCGTCCGACGGCGCGGCGAGCAGCGCGTAGACGAGCCCCACCACGCCGAAGATCACTGCGAGCACGATCGGCACCAGCAGTCCGCTCACCTCGGCGCCGGACGCCGGGCCGCGGCTCTCGTGCAGGTGCACCGACAGCGCGCTCATGCCGGTGAAGTGCATGCCGTTGACGGCGACGCCCATGACCAGCGCCGACGCGCCGATGGCGAGCGCCCGCCGGACGGTCATCGCCAGCCAGAGCGCCACCGTGGCCGCCACGACCGCGATGACCACCGACAGCGTCACCCGCAGCGGGTCGTAGCCGAACGAGCCGTCCAGGCGCATCGCGGCCATGCCGGTGTAGTGCATGGCGGCCACGCCGCCGCCGGTGAAGAACCCGCCGGCCAGCAGCCGGGGCGCGGCGAGCCGGCCGGTGCCCACGATCGCCAGCCCGATGCCGACCGCCGCCACCGCGATCGCGGTGCTGGCCGCCGTCAGCGGCACGTCGTAGCGGATGCGGGTGCCGGCGACGGCGAACCCGAGCATCGCCATGAAGTGCATCGCCCAGATGGCGGTGCCGCCCAGCGCCCACGCGGCGAGCAGGCCCCACCAGACGCGCTGGCCGCCGCTCGTGGCGGTCCGGATCCGTCCGGCGCAGACCAGCCCGAGCGCCGAGCCGAGCACTGACAACGCGTAGCTGAGCGCGGGTGTGATCCACCCGTACTCGAAGTGATTGATCTCGCCCACGACGCCCTTCCCTCACATCGGCCGAGCGCGAAGCACGGCGCCCCGGGCAATGATCGGGCAGCCCCTGACCTGCTGTTACATCGGCCCCCCGGATGTTCGCCGGGTGTTGTCGCAGTGACGCAGCGATGCGTCGATTCCCGCCTACGAGTGACCGGAAGTGACCATCAGGCTGAGGCGTGGTAGGCCAGCACGCCCCGGTTGACTGCCGCGATTGCCTGCCGCGCGGTGCCGCGCAGCTCGGCGGAGGCGCCGCCGGAATCGGCGACCTGGCCGAGCAGGTCGACCACCTGGCGCGCCCACCTGACGAAGTCGCCGGCCGGCATCTCCCCGTCGATCTGGTGCCCGCTGGCGAGCACCTTGGCCAGCGCCTCGCCGCGCGCCCACCGGTAGATCGGCCAGGCGAACCCGAGATCCGGCTCGCGAGTCACCGCCAGGCCGCGCGCGGCCTCGTCGGCCTCGATGTCGCTCCACAGCTTGAGCGTCTCGTCGACCGCGTCGGCGACCCCGCCGCGCGGCAACGACGCCCGCTCGTCGACGTCGCGCCGGGCCTCGAAGACCACCACCGACACGGCGGCGGCCAGCTCCGCCGGGGACAGGCCGTCCCACACCCGGCGGCGCAGGCACTCGGCCACCAGCAGGTCGGCCTCGGTCCAGATCCGGGCCAGCGTCCGGCCGGCGTCGGTGACCTCGCCGTCGGCGGCCAGGTAGCCGCGCGCGGTCAGCAACGCCACGATCCGGTCGAAGGTACGGGCCAGCGAACCGGTCCGCCCGGACACCCGCTCACGCAGCTCCTCGGTGTCGCGTTCCAGCCGGCGTCGCCGCTCCGCCCAGCGGGCGTGCTCCTCCCGGTCCGGGCAGGCGTGACAGGGATGCGCGCGCAGCTCCACCCGGAGCTGGCTGAGCCGGTGGTCCTCCCCCGCCGCCTGGCGGGACCGGCCACCGCGCCGGCCGCCGTGCCGGTCCAGCCCGGTGCCGCTGACCGCCGCGGCCAGGTCCCGCCGGGCCGCGGGCGAGCGGTGGTTGAAGTGCTTCGGCACCCGGATGCGGGTCAGCACCTCCGCCGGGGTGGTGAAGTCACCCGGGGTGACCCGCCCGGCCCAGCGGTCCTGGGTGAGCACCAGCGGCCGGGGCTCGCCGAACCCGCCGGTGGCCGGGTCCAGCACCACTGCCAGGCCGGCCCGCCGCCCGGACGGCACCCGGATCACGTCGCCGACCCGCAGCCGCTCCAGCGAGGCGACGGCCGCCGCCTTGCGCTGGGTCTGCCCCTGCCGGGCGATGGCCCGTTCCCGGTCGGCGATCGCCACCCGCAGCGCGAAGTACTCGTCGAAGTCGCCGTGGTGGCAGGCGGCCTCCGCGCCGTACGCCTCGATGGTCTCGGTGTTGCGCTGCACCTGCCGCGCCAGGCCGACCACCGACCGGTCCGCCTGGAACTGCGCGAACGAGGACTCCAGCAGCTCCCGGGCCGGCGCCGCGCCGACGCTGCCGACAAGGTTGACGGCCATGTTGTACGACGGCCGGAAGCTGGAGCGCAGCGGATAGGTGCGGGTGGAGGCGAGCCCGGCGACGTGCCGGGGGTCGGTCTCCGGCGACCAGACCACGACCGCGTGGCCCTCGACGTCGATGCCCCGGCGGCCGGCCCGGCCGGTGAGCTGGGTGTACTCGCCCGGGGTGAGGTCGACGTGGGCCTCGCCGTTGAACTTGACCAGGCGTTCCAGCACTACGCAGCGGGCCGGCATGTTGATGCCCAGCGCGAGCGTCTCGGTGGCGAAGACGGCCTTGACCAGCCCGCGGACGAACAGCTCCTCGACGACCTCCTTGAACGCCGGGAGCATGCCGGCGTGGTGCGCGGCCAGCCCGCGCTCCAGCCCGTCGAGCCACTCCCAGTAGCCGAGCACGGACAGGTCCTCGCCGGGGATGGCGGTGACCCGGGACTCGACCACCCGGCGGATCTCGGCGCGTTCCTCCGGGGAGGTCAGCCGCAGGCCGGCGGCGAGACACTGCTGCACGGCGGCGTCGCAGCCGGCCCGGCTGAAGATGAACAGGATCGCCGGGAGCAGCCCCTCCCGGTCGAGCCGGTCGACGATGTCCGGGCGCATCGGGCCACGCCAGCGCGGGCCGCGCCGCCCGCCGCCGGGGCCGGCGCTGCGGCCCTCGCCCAGCTCCAGCCGGCGCATCGTGTCCCGGGTGTAGCGCAGCAGCTCCGGGTGCACGTCGTGCTTGCGGGCGGCGTCGGCGTCGTGGAACAGGTCGAACATCCGCTTGCCGACGAGCATGTGCTGCCACAGCGGCACCGGGCGGTGCTCGGAGACCACCACGGCGGTCTCGCCGCGTACGGTGACCAGCCAGTCGGCGAACTCCTCCGCGTTGGAGACGGTCGCCGACAGCGATACCAGCGTGACCGACTCGGGCAGGTGGATGATCACCTCTTCCCAGACCCCACCGCGGAACCGGTCGGCCAGGTAGTGGACCTCGTCCATCACCACGTACGCCAGGCCCTCCAGGGTCGCCGAGCCGGCGTAGAGCATGTTGCGCAGCACCTCGGTGGTCATCACCACCACCGGCGCGTCGCCGTTGATCGCGTTGTCGCCGGTGAGCAGGCCGACCTGCTCGGCGCCGTAGCGGTCCACCAGGTCGTGGTACTTCTGGTTCGACAGCGCCTTGATCGGCGTGGTGTAGAAGCACTTGCGCCGGGCCGCCGGCGCGTCGCCGCCGGGCCGCCCGCGCAGCGCCAGGTGCACCGCGAACTCCCCCACCACGGTCTTGCCGGCGCCGGTGGGCGCGCAGACCAGCACACCGCTGCCCCGCTCCAGCGCCTCGCACGCCTCGCGCTGGAAGTCGTCGAGATCGAACCCGAGATCCAGGGAGAATTCGTCCAGGGCCGGGAAGGCGGAGGCCTGCGCGGCCCGGCGGCGCGCCGCGGCGTACCGCTCGGCGGGGCTCGACATGGATCCAAGATTAATCGGTACGGCCGACGAGTACCGGTCAAGGCCATCCGGCAGGACGGTCGGAGCGGGTCGGTAGGGTGCACGACGTGCCGGACCGTACCGAACTGCCCCATGCCGCCAGCGGCGCCGACGACGTCGTGGGCCCGCGCCCGTCCCGCCGGCCCGTGGAGGCGGTGCTCTTCGACTTCCACGGCACCCTCGCCCAGGTCGAGGAGCCGCTGGCCTGGGTGCTCGCCGCCGCGGACGCCTGCGGGGTCGAGCTGGACCGGATCCGGGCCACGTCGCTCGCCGACCGGCTGCTCACCGCCGGGCGCGCGGGCGGCCCGCTGCCGGCCCGGGTACCGCCCCGGCTGGCCGAGTTGTGGGCCGACCGCGATCTCTACCCGCACGCCCACCGGGGCGCGTACACCGGGCTGGCCGAGACCGTGGACACCGGCATCGACGGGTTCGCCGACGCGCTCTACGAGCGGGTGCTGGTGCCCGAGGGCTGGGTGCCGTACCCGGACACCGCGCCGGTGCTCGGCGCGCTGCGGACCGCCGGGGTGAAGGTGGCGGTGGTCAGCAACATCGGCTTCGACCTGCGGCCGCTGTTCGCCGCCTGGGATCTCGACGCGCTGGTCGACGCGTACGCGCTGTCGTACGAGGTGGGGCGCTGCAAGCCGGACCCGGGCATCTTCCTGCGTGCCTGCGGGATGCTCGGCGTCGACCCGGAGCGCACCCTGATGGTGGGCGACACCCCGGCCGACGCGGGCGCGGTCGCGGCCGGGTGCGGGGTGCTGGTGCTGCCGTGCGCCGACGCCGGCCGCCCGAACGGGCTCGGCGCGGTGCTCGACCTGGCCGGGGTCGGCTGAGCGCTCACCCCCGGCCAGGCGGGGTGAGCGGCGCAAACTCGTCCGGGAGCACCGGCTAACGTCAGGGGCATGACCGGTGCCCACCCCTTGCCGCCACGTGCGCCGGGCCGGCTCGGTGGGGTCGCGCTGGTGCTCGGCGGGGCGCTGTCGGTGCAGTTCGGCTCCGCGCTGGCGGCGCTGCTGTTCCCGCGTACCGGGGTGGCCGGGGCGGTGACGCTGCGGCTGACCATCGGCGCGCTGCTGATGCTCGTGGTGTGCCGGCCCCGGGTACGCGGGTACGGGCGCCGCGACTGGGCCGCCGTTGTCGCGTTCGGGCTGGCCCTGGCCGGCATGAACTCGATCTTCTACCAGGCGATCGAGCGGATCCCGCTCGGTCCGGCCGTGACGCTGGAGGTGCTCGGCCCGCTGGCGCTGTCGGTGTTCGGCGCGCGCCGGGCGGCGGCCTGGTTCTGGGCCGCGCTGGCGCTGGGCGGGGTGGCCCTGCTCGGGCAGGGCGGGTTCGACCGGCTCGACCCGGTCGGCGCGGCGCTGGCGCTGACGGCGGGGGCCATGTGGGCCGCGTACATCGTCTGCTCGGCGCGGATCGGCGCGCGGTTCCCCGGCGCCGACGGGCTGGCCCTCGCGCTGACCTTCGCCGCCCTCCTCACGCTGCCGTTCGGGCTGGCCGACGCGGGCGGGCGGCTCGCCGACCCGGCGGTGCTGGGGCTCGGGACCGCGCTGGCGCTGCTCGCCTCGGTGCTGCCGTACAGCCTGGAGCTGGCGGCGCTGCGGCGGCTGCCCACCGCGACGTTCGCGGTCATGATGAGCCTCGGCCCGGCGATCGCCGCGGTGGCCGGCTGGCTGGTGCTCGGCCAGGCGCTGCACCCGGTCGAGGTGCTCGCGATCGTGCTGGTGGTCGCCGCGAGCGCCGGCGCGGTCCGCGCCGCCGCCTCCCCCACCGGACCCGCCCCGTCCGCCGCGCCGCCGCCGGCCGTCCCGGCGCCGCCCTCGGCCGTGGACCCGCCGGTCAGCGCAGCAGCCGTAGCGCCGCCGGCGCGGCGGTGACGGTCACCGGCAGGTCGAGGGAGCGTTCACCGTCGGCGTAGGTGGTGATGCCGTCGGTGGCCAGCTCCACGGTCCGTGCCCGGTACGCGCGCACCAGCGGATGCGTGACGTGCGTGCCCCGGTAGATCTGCGGCTTGACCCGCATCAGCGTGCGCCTGTCGAACCGGCCACCGACCACCACGTCCAGCAGGCCGTCGTGCGGGTCCGCGTCCGGGCAGATCCGCATGCCACCGCCGTAGCTGGCCACGTTGCCGACCGCGATCAGCACCGCGTCCACCTCCTGCGGCACCCCGTCCAGTGACAGGCGGTAGCGGCGTGGCCGCAGCTTGGCCAGCTCGACCACGATCGCCAGGTCGTACCGGCGGGGACCGCGCGGCCAGCGCATCCGGTTGGCCCGCTCGTTGACGATGGCGTCGAACCCGGCGGCGAGCACCGCGCCGTACCAGCGGTCGGGTACGCCGGGCCGGGACAGCCGGGCCAGGTCGACCGGGCGGGTCCGGCCGGCGGCGAGCGCGGCGGCGATCACCTCGACCGCCGCTGCCGGGTCGGCCGGGAAGCCGATCTCCACCGCGAAGTCGTTGCCGGTGCCCGCCGGGACCGGCCCGAACGGCACGGCCGTGCCGGCGACCGCCTGCAACGCGCGGTGCACGGTGCCGTCGCCACCCACAGTGACCAGCGCCCCGGCGCCGTCCGCCACCGCGGCGTGGCACGCCGCCTCCGCCTCGGCGGGGGTACGCGCGCGCAGCAGCTCGACCGGCCGACCGGCGGCGCCCAGGCGCTCCAGGATGCGGGGCAGCAGCCCGCGGTGCCGTCCCCGGCCGGCGCTCGGGTTGGCGAGCACGGCGACGGGGCCGGGCGGGACATGATCGTGCGCGGTCACGGCGAGCACCGTACGACACGGGTCGCGCGGGCCACCAGAGCCAGGTCACGCCGCGAACGGACGGCGCACGCCGACGGCGCCCGGCAGGGGGTGCCGGGCGCCGTCGCGGGGGTGGTTCAGGGCAGGTCGATCGGGCGCAGCACGCGGTCCACGGCGTGCGCGATCTGCTTGTTGCCCTTGTTGATGTCGTACCGCACCACACGCGCGTCGCGGTCGCTGGTGTCGGCGTCAACCAGGCGCACCTCGCGGCCGTACCAGCAGCGCTTCACGTCCACCTCGACGGTGGCGCCGAGGGCGGTGGTCAGGTCCGCCCCGTCCGCCTTCAGCGCCGCCTTCCGGTCGATCGTCGCGCCCGGCACCACGTGGTAGAGCAGGACGTCCTCCACGGTGTCCACGCCGAGGCCGGCGACCGCGTCGAACGCCGCCTTCTCCCCCGGCAGCTTCTTCGCGGCGGTGATGTCCCGGACCAGCTCCCGGAACGCGTAGTCGTTCGGCACGAACGCGGTGAGCGCGACAGTGCCGTCGGTGAGCACCTTCACCGGCGAGTCCGGCTTGGCCTGCAACACCGTCAGGACCGCCTTCGTGAGCACGTCGAAGTCCCGCGCGTTGCGGTCGAAGCCGCTCTTGTCGGCGGTGAGCACGGCGGCCAGCGACCGGGTGCCCGGCTGCTTGGCGCCGGCCTGGGCGGGCACGGCGACGGCGGTGGTGGCCACCGCCGCAGCCGTGGCGCCCACGGCCAGCCGGGCGGCGAGACGAGCGATGTTCATCGGGGAGCCTTTCGTCGAAGCGACCAGGTCCGTGACTGTCGTCACGACCATTGCTTCGCCCGCGCCGTCCCCGGTGGATGCAGCCGGATCGATCCGTTTTCGCTGCCGCCTCAGCGCACCACCAGCCGCTTGCTCACCGACGGCACGCCGTCGCCCTTGACCTTCAGCGACCAGTCCCCCGCCGCGCCCAGCGTCACCACCGTCTCGGCGGTGCCGTTCGCCTCCGCCTTCATCTCGGCGACCCGCTTGCCGTCGGGGTTGAGCACGTACAGCGTCCGGGCCCCGGCGGTCTTGTTCGTCACCTTGAACGCCAGCTTCTCGCCGGGCTCGGCGATCAGGGCGTCCGCCCCGGTCATCGCGTCGGCGGTCAGCTCGATCGTCACCGACCGGTCGTAGGCCACCTCGGCGGCGGCGCTGGCCAGGTTGCCGTCGTCGGACACGGTGATCTTCGTGCGCACGCCGTCGCCCTGCCGGCCGGGCTTGCAGGCCACCTCGTACGTGCCGGTCTGCAGCGAGGCACGCAGGTCGCCGGTGCGGCCCGCCGGCACGTCCGCCACCTCGGCGATCACCTTGGTGAAGGCGTCACCCTCGCGGCCGTAGACGTAGACCCCGGTGGCCTGCTGGCCCCGGTTGGTGACGGTGAAGGTGACGGTGCCCGGGGTGAACAGCGTGGTGGTGACCTCACAACTGGTGTCGGTGGCGGTCACCGGCACCTGCTGGCCCTTCGGCGCGGGCTCGTCGTCACCGCAGGCGGTGAGCGCGGTGGCCGCGCAGAGGACGGTCAGGACGGCGGCGGTACGGCTCTTCATCGGGATCTCCGGAGCGCAGGTCAGCGTGCTGACCGGAACGGGGCGCCGACGCACCCCGGCACACCGCCCGGGGGGCTCGGCGGAGTCAGCAGAGTCTAAGCGGGTACGGCGTCGCGGCAAGGCCCGAGGGCGACCCGATGTGCCCGCGCACCGGGTGATCGGCGCGACCGGCATGATGGCGGCATGCGGCTGGTCTCCCTGCTTCCCTCCGCCACCGAGATCGTGTACGCGCTGGGTCTCGGTGACGATCTGGTCGGCGTCACCTTCGAATGCGAGGTGCCCGCGTCGTACCGGTCCGGCACCACTGTGGTCGTGGGCGGCCGGGACACCCGGGGCATGAGCCCCGGCGAGATCGACGCGTACGTCAAGGCGCAGATCGCGGCCGGTGCCGACCTCTACACGCTGCACGCCGGGGCGCTGGCCGGGCTCGACCCGGACCTGATCCTCACCCAGGACCTGTGCCGTGTCTGCGCGCTGCCCTCGGGCCGGGTCGCCGACGCCGTGGACCACCTCGGGTGCCGGGCGGAGGTGCTGTCGCTGGACCCGTACACCCTGGACGACGTGCTGGAGTCGATCCGCGCGGTGGGCGCGGCGGCCCGGGTGCCGGACCGTGCCGAGGCCCTTGTCGACGGACTGCGCGCCCGGCTCGCGGCGATCCGCGCGGCGGTGGCCGGCCGGCCCCGGCCGCGGGTCGCGGTGGTCGAATGGGTGGACCCGCCGTTCGGCGCCGGGCACTGGATCCCCGATCTGGTCGACGTGGCCGGCGGCGAGCCGGTGGGCACCCATCCCGGCGCCCGGTCCGGCCCGACCACCTGGGACGCGCTGCGGGCCACCCGCCCCGACGTGGTGCTGGTCGCGCCGTGCGGCTTCCACCTCGACGGCGCGGCCGAGCAGGCCGCCGGCGTGGCCGGGCACTTCCCCGGCGCGCAGGTGTGGGCACTGGACGCGGACGGGCTGATCGTGCGCGCCGGCCCGCGCCTGGTCGACGGCGCCGAGGCGACCGCCGCGATCCTCCACCCCGACGCGGTCCCTCCGCCACACCCCCAGGCAGCCCGCCGCATCACCTGACCCCGCCCCCGCCCCCGCCCTCGCCCCCGCCCCGCCGCCGTCCTCAGCCCAGCCCCGGCGATCTTGCACTTTGTGCCCGGGCAAAGTGTGGATATCGGGCACCCGAGGGGCACCAAGTGCATGATCAACGTAGGGGGCGGGTCGTCCGCGCCGGGCACCATGTCCAAGGGCGGCTGCGGAAACGCGGACGCCGTCCCCGTAAGGCGGGGACGGCGTCCGGGTGAGCGGGTCGGTCAGGTCATGTCGTCGTAGCGCCGCTCGATCGGCTTCGGCGCGGCGACCGGCTCGGGCGCCCCGATCGGATCGGACGCCTCGATCCGGCCGCCGGCGGGCACCGGCTCGGTCGACAGGTCCAGCGGTGACACCTCGTCGTCGGCGATGCCGGCGTAGACCTCACGCCCGCGCCCGCGTCGCCTGTCGTTGAGGAACGCCACCCCCACCGCGGCGAAGTAGAGCGCGCAGAGGCAGATCGCCAGCGCGGTCATGCCGAACGGGTCGGGCGTCGGCGTGACCACGGCGGAGAACGCGAAGAACACGAACACCGCCACCCGCCACCAGCTGAGCAGCCGCTTGGCGCTGGCCATGCCGACGAAGTTGAGCATCAGCACGATCAACGGGAACTCGAACGCCACCCCGAACAGCAGGATCAGGTTCGTGACGAACCCGACGTAGCGGGTGATGTCGAGCGTGGTGGTCACGTCGCCGCCGCCGGAGACGTTGAGCAGGAACTCCAGCCCCTTGGACGTGACGAAGTACGCCAGGACCGCGCCGGCGGCGAACAGCGGGGCCGCCAGCGCGGTGAAGAAGTATGCGTACCGCCGCTCGTGCCGGTGCAGGCCCGGCGCGATGAACGCCCAGAGCTGGTAGAGCCAGATCGGCGCGGCGATGATCAGACCGACCCAGAGGGCCACCTTCATCTGCAGCAGGAACAGGTCGGCGGGACCGAGCTGGACGAAGTTGCAGTTGCCGTCGATCAACCGCGCCTTGGGCAGGTCGCAGTAGGGCTTCTGCAGGATGTGCAGCACCGGCCCGGACAGCCACACGCCGAAGCCGAAACCGACAAGGATCGCCAGTGAGGCGCGGAACAGCCGGTTGCGCAGCTCCCGGATGTGCTCGATGAGCGTCATCGAGCCCTCTGCCGCACGGGCGAACGAGCTCGGCCCGCGCTTCTTCAACCCGAAGGCCACGGTGGTTGAGGCCCTCTCGGATCAGTTCTCGCGGACGCGCTGCACCGGGTCGGCCGGCGGAGCGACCGGCTGCTGCGGCTGCGGCGCGTACGGCTGCTGGGTGTACGGCTGCTGCTGCGCGTACGGCTGCCCCTGCACCGGCTGCTGCGGCGGGAGCGGCTGGTAGCCGGCCTGCGCGTCCGCCTTCTCGGCGAGGTCACGGTCGTCGTCCTGCAGGCTCTTCGTCTCGGCCTTGATGATCCGCAGGGATCGGCCCAGCGAGCGGGCCGCGTCGGGGAGCCGCTTCGCGCCGAACAGCAGGATCAGCACGACCACGAGTACGGCGATGTGCCACGGCTTGAGGGCACCCATGGGAAGCTCCAGTCGCTCTGTGTCGGTGAGGGTGGGTCGCCGCCCATCGTACGTGCGTCGCAGCGGCTTGCCACCCCGGTGGGCCTGCTGGTGCGGGCCCGATCGGTGAAGTTTCGACCAACCCGAAGTGTCCCGTCAACCGTCCAGGTCCGCACAATTGTGCGCGCAACCGCCCGGGAACGCGCAAACGACGCTCACCGGGCCGCGGGCCGTCGATCAGTCGCCGCGCTTGGCCTTGATCAGCGTCATCCGCTCCTGCGCGACGACGATCCGCTCCTGGAGCGACTCGGCCCGCGCCTGCAACTCCTCGGCGGCGGTACGCAGCGACTCCGCTTCGGTCGCCCGGCGCTGCAACGCCAGCGCGGAACGGCGCAGCCCGGACAGGCGGCTCACCACCGGACGGACCGCCAGAGCGAGAACGACCAGCGCGAACAGCACGACCCCGAGCACGATCCACATCACCACGGCGGTCAGCCTATCGGGTGACGCCGGCGGCCGCCGGGTCGGCGCTGCCGGCGGGGGTGGCGTACGCGTCGAGCGCGGCCACGGCCTGGGCGCGTACCTGCTCGGCCAGCTCGGCCGGGGCGACCACTGTCACCTCCGGGCCCAGCCCGAGCACGAACCGCCGGGCCCACCCGAGGTCGGTGACCCGCAGCGACACCAGCCACTGCTCGCCGTCGGCCTCGACGCGCTCGCACGGATAGTATTCGGTGATCCACCTCTCGCCCCGGCCGATCCGCAGCGTGATCAGCGGCAGGTCCGCCGACGGGCGGAACACGCCGTCGCTGAGATCGTGCGGGCGGGCCTGCGGCGGCACGACCGCCTGCTCCGGCAACTCGGCCACCGCGTCGATGCGGTCGGCCCGGAACAGCCGCACCGCCTCGGCACGGCGGCACCACGCCTCCACGTACGCCCGGCCGCCCACCATCAGCATCCGCAGCGGGTCGATGGTGCGCTCGGTGGTCTCGTCCCGCGCCGGGGTGTAGTAGGTGATCCGCAGCGCCCGGCCCCGCTCGACGGCGGCGCGCAACTCGCGTACCCGGGCGGTGTCGCCGGGCAGGCGGACCTCCACCGGCGCGCCGGCCAGGTCACCGGCCGCGTTCTCGATCTTGGCGAGCGCCCGCTCGACCGCCTCCCGGTTGGCCACCCCGGGAGTCTCGGCGAGCATCCGCAGCGCCACCACCAGGGCCAGTGCCTCGTCGGGGGTGAGCCGCAGCGGCCGGTCGATGCCGGCGTCGTAGGTGATGGTGACCCGGTCGCCGTCGAACGCCATGTCGATCAGGTCACCGGGGCCGTAGCCAGGCAGCCCGCACACCCAGAGCAGTTCCAGGTCCTCCCGGAGCTGCTTCTCGGTCACCCCGAGGTCGTGCGCCGCCTCGGCGATCTCGATGCCGGGGCGGGCCAGCAGGTAGGGCACCAGGTTGAGCAGCCGGGCCAGCCGGTCGGCGGAGGCACGGCCCGCGCGGGCCGCCGGGCGGGTCACCGGGCACCCCCGGCGGTCGCCAGCTCGTCGTGCCGGGCGGCGACCTCCTTGAGCCGCTGGATGACCGCCTCCCGCACCTCCGGTGGTTCCAGGACGCGGACGTCCGGGCCGTACCCGACGATCTGGCCGGCCAGGTAGTCGGCGTCGGCGTACGGCAGCACCAGCCGGTCGCCGTCGGGACCGGCCTGGCAATCCACCGCCCAGCGGCGCAGCCCGGCGGCGCGGCCCGGCGCGGCCAGCACCGTGGCCCGGCCGGTGTGCTCCACCGGCCCCGACCAGCGGGCCACGTGACTGATCAGGTCGACCCCGGCGGGCGGCTCGTAGGCGTCCGCCTCGCCGGTCGCCCGCACCGCGCCGACCACCCGGGACAGCCGGAAGCAGCGGGTCGCGGCGCGGTCCAGGTCGTGGCCGACCACGTACCACCGGCCGCGCCAGCAGACCACGCCCCACGGCTGCAGGCGGCGGCGGGTCGGCGCGTCCCGGTCCGGCACCCGGTAGTCGAAGCTGACCTCCCGGCGGTCCCGGGCGGCGGCCGTCAGCGGCGCGAACGCCGGGTCGACGGTGACCATCGGCTCCAGGCCCAGCGTGGCGTGCGGGTCCACGTCGATGCCGGCGGCGCGCAGCTTCGCCAGCCCGGACGACGCGGCGGCGGCCAGCCCGGCGTGCTGCCACAGCCGCGCGGCGATGCCCACCGCCGCGGCCTCGTCCGGTTCGAGCGGGATGTCGGGCAGCGCGTACGCGCGCGGCGCGATCCGGTAGCCCGGCTCGGCGTCGAAGACACTGGCCGTGCCGGTCTCCAACGGCACCCCCAGCTCACGCAGCTCGGCCTTGTCGCGCTCGAACTTGCGCTGGAACGCCTCGTGGTCCTTGGCGTCGTCCGGGTCGTGCTCGTAGCCGGGCACGGTCGCGGCGATCTGCGCGGCGGTCAGGAAGCGCCGCGTCGACAGCAGGCAGATCACCAGGTTGACCAGGCGTTCGGTACGGGTCCGGGACACGCCCAAACGCTAGCAGCCCGCGCGTCCGCCGCGGGCACCCGCGCGGCGCGGCGCGGGGACCTTCCCACCCGGCGGCGGACATCGACCGGTCATAGGGTGATCGCATGGCGGAACCGGAGGTCAAGACCGAGAGCGTCGGCACCGTCGTGGTGGCCGGCGCGGCAAACCTCGCCATCGCCGTCGCCAAGCTGATCGCCGGCCTCATCTCCGGCTCCGCGGCGATGCTCTCCGAGGCCGCCCACTCGCTCGCCGACACCACCACCGAGGTGCTGCTCTACCTGGCGCTGCGCCGCGGCGCGCGGCCCGCCGACACCCGGCACCCCTTCGGGTACGGCAAGGAGAGCTACGTCTGGGCGTTCCTCGCCGCGCTGTTCACCTTCGTCGCCGGGGCCGGCTTCGCCATCACCCACGGCGTCACCACCATCCTGGTGCACGAGCACAGCGGCGAGTACCTCGTCGCGTACGTCGTGCTGGCGGTCTCGTTCGCGATCGAGTCGGTGTCGCTGGCCCGGGCGGTGCGGCAGGTGCGCGGCGAGTCGCGCCGCTGGGGCACCACGCCGCGCCGCTACCTGCGCCTGACCGCCGACACCACGGTGAAGGCCGTCTTCCTGGAGGACAGCGCCGCGCTGGTCGGCCTGCTGATCGCCGCCGGCGGGCTCACCCTGTCCCACCTCACCGGCGACGAGCTGTACGACGGGATCGCCTCGATCCTCATCGGCGTGCTGCTGCTGGTGGTCGCCGTCGTGCTGGCCCGCAGCAACATCTCGCTGCTGGTCGGCCGCTCCGTCTCCGACCGGCTGCACCGGCGCATCGAACGGGAACTCGCGGACGTGCCGACTGTCGACCGGATCGACACCCTGATGACCATGTTCCTCGGCCCCGACGACATCCTCGTCGCCGCCAAGGTCGACTTCCGCGACGACGCCACCGGCGCCGACATCGAAGCCGCCGCCGACGAGGCCGAACGCCGCCTCACCGGGCATTTCCCGGAGATCGCGTACGTGTTCCTCGACCCCACCCGCTCCCGCCCGGCCGGCCGGCCCGCCCGCACCACCCAGGACGAGACGGGCCGCCCGCTCGACGGCGACAACCCCTGACCCGCCCGGGGGCCGTTCCGGCGGCGGCCGATAGCGTGCACCGCATGGTGCGATGGCGGTCCGGCACGGTCACGGCGGTACGGCGACGGTGGACCGGCGCCGTCGAACTCGACGTCGACCTGCCCGACGGCGCCCGGATGCGCGCCCTGGCGTACCCGGCGCTGGTCGGCGAGCCGGAGCCCGGCGACCGGGTGCTGCTCAACGCCGGGGCGCTGCTGATGGGCCTCGGCACCGGCGGCTACGCCCTGGTCGTGGCGCTGCCCGACCGGCTGCCCGCCGACCCGCCGCAGGCCGGCGACAGCCGCGACGCCGGGCACCTGGTCAAGGCCCGCTACACGCCGCTGCAACCGATCCTGCTCGGGGTGGACGAGGAGGCGTCGCCGCACCACGACACGCTGGCCGCCGCCGACTCGGTCGACGGCATGCCGGTGGTCACCGCCGACCTGCACTCCGCGCTGCCGGCGATCCTGGCCGGCGTACGCGCCGACGCCCCCGGCGCCCGGGTCGCGTACGTGCTCACCGACGGCGGCGCGCTGCCCGCCTGGTTCTCCCGCACCCTGGCCGGCCTGTCCGGGCACCTCGTGGGCACGGTCAGCGTGGGCCAGGCGTTCGGCGGCGACCTGGAGGCCACCACGCTGCACAGCGGCCTGCTCGCCGCCCGGCACGTGCTCGGCGCGGACCTGACGATCGTCGCCCAGGGCCCCGGCAACCTCGGCACCGGCACCCGCTGGGGCTTCTCCGGCGTCGCCGTCGGCGAGGCGGTCAACGCGGTCGCCACGCTGGGCGGACGCCCGGTCGGCTCGCTGCGCATCTCCGACGCCGACGCCCGCCCTCGGCACCGGGGCCTCTCCCACCACAGCCTCACCGCGTACGGCCGGGTCGCGCTGGCCCCCGCGGAGCTGGTCGTGCCGGACGGCCTCGACCCCGCCCTGGCGGCGGAGGTCGCCGCGGCGCTGGCGCCGCTGGCCGACCGGCACACCATCGTCACAGTGCCCGCCGACGGCCTCGACGCGGCGCTGCGGGCCAGCCCGGTCGGCCTGTCCACGATGGGCCGCGGCCTGGACGCCGACCACGCCTACTTCCTGGCCGCGGCGGCCGCCGGGCGCCACGCGGCCCGCCTGCTCGGCTGAGCCGCCGCCCTCAGATCGCCAGGTAGCCGTTCGCCACCAGGTGGTCGGCGGCCCGCGCGTACGCCTCGGGATCCTGCGGCGTCCACGTGCCCAGCCCGTCGACGTAGCGGTTGAACATGCAGAACGCCGCCGCGATCAGCACCGTGTCGTGGATCTCCAGGTCCGTGGCGCCCTCCGCGCGGGCCGCCTCGACCAGCTCGGTGGTGACCTCCCGGCCGCTGCGCCGGACCGCGGCGGCGATGTGCAGCAGGGCCCGCAGCTTCGCGTCGACCGGCGCGGTCGTCACGTCCGCGCGCACCTGGTCGACGAACTCCATCCCCGTGGGCAGCTGCGCGGCGGCGAACGCCGCGTGCGACGAACAGCAGAAGTCGCAGTCGTTGAGACCGGAGACGTACGCCGCGATCAGCTCCCGCTCCCCCGGCGACAAGGTGGGATGCGGAGCCCGCAACAACACCTCCGCCAGCTCGCCCAGCGGCCTCGCCGTCTCCGGACGGAACCGCAGCGGCCCCTGGATGCCCGGATATGCCTTCTCGTCCAGCCCGAGATCGATGTGTGCGATGACGTCACGCTCCCCTGTCCGTGCCGGCCCGGTCACGCCGGCGGCCCGCCGTCCAGAGTGCCGTCCTCCCCCGCGCCCCGGCCAGAAGCCGGAGACAGGTCAGCATGATCGAAGAACCAGGGCCCCACGCGGCCTCCCCATACTGTCCGGGAAATCGACTCCGGCCACCCCGTCACCGCCGTCCGCGCCAGGCAGCCGCGCGGGAAACGCGGCTGGCCGCCGTTTAGGAGGCGACCCCCATGGCACTGCGACAGCTCCCGAACGCGACCCCCGACGCCGGGATCTCCACCCACCGCCCGCCGCATCCCCTCCGACTCGCCCTGATCAGCGCGGCAGCCGGCGTGCTGCTGGCCGTCCTGTGGTCCTTCGAGCTCGTCGACAAGGTCATCGGCGACAACGTCGCGAACACCGTGCTCGGCCACGACGCCAAGGAGACCGCCATCACCGGCACCGTCGCCGGACTGCTCTTCGCCTTCGTCTCCGGCTTCGCCGGCACCTTCACCGCATGCAACATCGCGGTGGCGGCCTCGGTCGGGCCGATGAGCCAGGTCTCCGGCGCCGACCCCGCCGGCGGCACCCGGTCCGCGCTGCGCGCCCTGCTGCGCCCGGTCGGCTGGCTCGCCCTCGGCATGGTCGTCGTCTCGGCCGCCTACGGCATCATCGGCGTGCTGCTCGGCGACCGGCTGCCCCAACTGTCCACCGAGGCCGTCGGCGGCGTCCCGGTACGCCTCATCCAGTCCTCGGTCGTCTTCGGCGTCATCGGACTCGCCCTCACCTACCTCGGGCTCGCCGCCCTCAAGCTCGTGCCGGACGTCTTCGCGCACCGGCCCGTCGCCCGGGTGATCACCATCGGCGCGCTCGTCGGCGGGTTCCTCGTCGGCCGCCCCTACCCGATGTTCAACAAGCTGTTCCACTGGGCCGTCGACACCGGCAACCCCCTCTACGGGGCGCTCGCGTTCACGCTGCAGTCCCTCGGAAACATCGTGCTCGTCACGGCCGTCTTCGCCCTCGCCGTGGCGATCAGCCGGGGACGCTTCCTCGCCTGGATGGCCGACCCCCGCCGCGCCGCCGCCGTCACCGGAGCGCTGCTCGTCGCGCTCGGCGTCTTCACAGTCATCTACTGGGACATCCGGGTGCCGGCCATGTTCGGCTTCGGCTGGTTCCCCCGGATGCCGTACAACTGAGCCGCCCGGAACTCAGCCGAGCAGCAGGACCAACGCCAGCCAGCCGCCGACGATCAGCACCAGCGCCGCCGCCAGCACCCACGTCGGGACCTTGTGGTCGCCGCGCCGGTTGCGCTCGATCTCGGCGCGGATCTTCTCCCGGCGGCGATCGATCCAGTTGAGCTTCTCGGCGCCGTCACGGCCGGAGGGCGTCTCACGGCCGGGGCGACCGGCGGGTTCGGAAGTGTTCATCGCAACGCCAGAGTACCCGTGGGCGGGCGGCCGGTGCCGGGCACCGGCCGCCCGTGGCGATCACATGCTCGCGATCAGGCGCTCCACCCGCTCGTCGTACGCCCGGAACGGGTCCTTGCACAGCACCGTGCGCTGCGCCTGATCGTTCAGCTTCAGGTGCACCCAGTCCACCGTGAAGTCGCGCCGCTTCTCCTGGGCGTGCCGGATGAACTCCCCGCGCAGCCGCGCCCGGGTCGTCTGCGGCGGCGTCTCCTTCGCCTCGAAGATCTCCGGGTCGTTTGCCACCCGGTCCACCTCCCGGCGGCGTTCCAGCAGCCCGTACAGGCCACGGCCACGCCGCAGGTCGTGGTAGGCCAGATCCATCTGCGCCACCCGCGGGTGCGACAACGGCAGGTCGTGCTTGCGCTGGTAGCGCTCGATCAGCTTCAGCTTGGTGACCCAGTCGATCTCCCGGGCCACCGGGTCCAGGTCGCCGGTCTCGACCGCGCGCAGCACCCGCCCCCACAGGTCGACCACCCGCTTCGCGGTCTGGTCACCGCCCCGGCGCTCCACGAACTCCGTCGCCTTGGCCAGGTACTCCTGCTGGATCTCCAGCGCCGAGACCTCCTTGCCGGCGGCCAGCCGCACCTTGCGCCGGCCGGTGATGTCGTGCGACACCTCGCGGATCGCCCGGATCGGGTTCTCCAGCGTGAGGTCCCGCATCACCACGCCCGCCTCGATCATCCGCAGCACGATGTCGGCAGTGCCGACCTTCAGCAGCGTGGTGACCTCGTTCATGTTCGAGTCGCCGACGATCACGTGCAGCCGCCGGTACCGCTCCGCGTCCGCGTGCGGCTCGTCCCGGGTGTTGATGATCGGCCGGCTGCGGGTGGTCGCCGAGGAGACGCCCTCCCAGATGTGCTCGGCCCGCTGCGACAGGCAGTAGACCGCGCCGCGCGGTGTCTGCAGCACCTTGCCCGCGCCGCAGATCAACTGCCGGGTGACCAGGAACGGGATGAGCACGTCGGCCAGCCGGCCGAACTCGCCGTGCCGCGACACCAGGTAGTTCTCGTGGCAGCCGTACGAGTTGCCGGCCGAGTCGGTGTTGTTCTTGAACAGGTAGATCTCACCCGCGATGCCCTCGTCGTGCAGCCGCTTCTCCGCGTCGATGAGCAGCCCCTCCAGGATCCGCTCACCGGCGCGGTCGTGGGCCACCAGGTCGGTCACCGAGTCGCACTCCGGAGTCGCGTACTCCGGGTGCGAGCCCACGTCCAGATAGAGGCGGGCGCCGTTGCGCAGGAACACGTTGCTCGACCGGCCCCACGACACCACCCGCCGGAACAGGTACCGCGCGACCTCGTCGGGGGACAGTCGGCGCTGCCCGCGATAGGTGCAGGTGACGCCGTACTCGGTCTCGAGGCCGAAGATTCGCCGCTCCATGATGAGACATTAGCCGCCCGGAGCCCTCGATGGGCAGCGCCGCCGCTCGCCGCTTGCGATCTCCCCCGGCGGATCGTCCAACCGGCGGCATCCGTACGCGAAAAGACCCCGCCACCGCGCGGCGCGGTGGCGGGGTCCGTGCGCAGGTGTCACTCGGCGGGCTTGTCCTCCGCGTTGCCCTCCAGGTCGGCGGAACCGGCCGACGTGGTCGGCTTCTTCGCCTCCTCCGTCGGTGCCGTCGGCGTCTTCGCCCGGCCCGGCGCAGGCGCGGTGTCGGCCTCCGCGTCGCCGTCCAGCAGCGCGGTCAGCGCCGCGCCGGTGACCCGCCGGAACGTACGGCCCACCCGGCCCCGGTCCAGGACCGCCACCTCCATCTGGTGCGCCGCGATGCTCCGGGCCGCGCCGCCCTCGCCACCGACGCTGGCCAGCGCCTTCACCGCGGCGCGGATCGCCTCGGACAGCGACATCTCCGGCCGGTGCTCGTTCTTCAGCACGCCGCTGATCGCCTCGGCCTGACCACCCATCGCCATCCGGCCCGGCTCGTCGTTCACCGAGCCGTCGTAGGTCACCCGGTAGAGCGAGTCGTCCTCGGGCGTGGCGCCCACCTCGGCCACGCAGATCTCCACCTCGAACGGCTTCGACTGCTCGGTGAAGATCGCACCGAGCGTCTGCGCGTACGCGTTTGCGAGCGCCAGGCCGGTCACGTCCCGCCGGTCGTAGCTCAGGCCGTTGAGGTCGGCCATCCGCACGCCCGCGCGGCGCAGGTTCTCGAACTCGTTGTACCGGCCGACGGCGGCGAAGCCGATCCGGTCGTAGATCTCGCTGACCTTGTGCAGCGTGCTGGACAGGTTCTCGGCGACGAAGAGCACCCCGCCGGCGTAGCTCAGGACCACCGCGCTGCGGCCCCGGGCGATGCCCTTGCGGGCCAGCTCGGAGCGGTCGCGCATGATCTGCTCGGGCGAGGCGTAGAACTGCATGGCCACGGCGGCGGTTCTCCTTCGGACCTGATGGTGCGGGACTGCTGAGTCGGTGGACGGGAAGCGGGATCAGCCGCCGGGGTTCTCCATCCGGCCGGCCACCACACTCTCCGCGATCGCCGCCGTCTCGGCGTCGGTGAGCCGGTGGGTGCCCTCGGCGGTAGCGGTCATCACGACCGGGTAGATCCGCCGGGTCAGGTCCGGGCCGCCGGTGGCGGTGTCGTCGTCCGCCGCGTCGTAGAGCGCCTCGACCGCCAGCCGCGTCGCGTCCTCGACCGACAGGCCGGTCCGGTATCGCTTCTTCAGCGCGGACTTGGCGAACAGCGAGCCGGAGCCGATCGCGTCGTAGCCGGTCTCCTCGTACGGGCCGCCGGTCACGTCGAAGCTGAAGATCCGCCCGGCCCGCGCCGGGTCGCTCGCGGCCAGGTCGAAGCCGGCGAACAGCGGGACCACGGCCAGGCCCTGCATGGCCGCGCCCAGGTTGCCGCGGATCATCGAGGCGAGCCGGTTGGCCTTGCCGTCGAGCGAGAGCATCGCGCCCTCGATCTTCTCGTAGTGCTCCAGCTCCACCTGGAACAGTCGCATCAGCTCGATGCCGATGCCGGCGGTGCCCGCGATGCCGACCAGCGAGTACGCGTCGGCCGGGTGCACCTTCTCGATGTCGCGCTGGGCGATCAGGTTGCCCATCGTGGCGCGCCGGTCGCCGGCCATGACCACGCCACCGGCGGCTGAGAGGGCCACGATGGTGGTCGCGTGCGGCGCCATGTCGGCGGCCATGCCGGGCGGCAGCGGCCGACGGCCGGGCAGCATCTCGGGGGCCACCTTGCTCAGGAACGCTGTGAAGGAGGACGTCCCCGCGTTGGTGAACACATCTGGAAGACGCCCGGATGGATCAAAACCCGCTGCCACGTGGTTCCTCTCAGGTACGTGATCGCCCTGGCCAGGACGTCGGCGTTGTCCTTGAACTGGCCAAGACCACCGTTGCAGTTGAAGCAGAGTATCCCGCGCACCCATCCGGTGCGATGATCGTGGTCCAGATGTTCCGGATCGGGGCGCCGGCAGATCGCGCACACGCCGCCCTGCTCGGCCAGGAGCTCCTGGAACTCCTTCTCCCCGACCCCGTAGCGGCGACGCAGGTGGTACTCGCGATTGCCGCCGTAGAGCCGCTGCTTGGACTCGTTGCCGCGGGCCACATGGCACGGTTTGCAGTAGCTGTGCCGGCCGCTGGCGTTGGTCGTTCGCGGGAAGTCGTCGACGGGCTTGATCTGCTCGCAGTCGGGGCACCACTTGAGGCCGTCCGCGACCGGCACCGCTGCCCTTCGCTGCGGGGCTATCCCGCGCTTGCGGCGGCTCGCCTCCGAGCGGGCAGCGGCACATGTCTTGCAGTAGAACGCCAGCCCATCCGGACGACGGCGATTACGGTGGAACGCCGACGCCGGCAGCGATTGGCGGCACTGGGGGCAAAGCTTGTCCGACGCCTCCGGCAAATCGGACATAAGCCTCATTGACCCCCCTTCTGCACATATCCCCTCACGAATTCCTCTGCGTTCTCCTCCAGGACGGAGTCGATCTCGTCGAGCAGGTCGTCCACGTCCTCGGTGATCTCGGCGTGCCGCTCGGCCACCTCGGGGTTCGCCTCCGCGGTGACCTCGTCGACCTCCTCGCGGGACTTGCCGGACTGGGTCTGCCCACCCTCTTGGGTCGCCATGGTGGTGCCTCCTCCACGATCGCCTGCGATCAACTTACCTCGCGGGAGCGACGAAAAGCCCGTCGCGCACCCGGTTCCGACGCCCGGCGGGCCTTCCGGCATCCGGGTCAGCCGCCGGTGAGCGTCTCCAGCAGGTCCTTGGCGCTCGCGCAGCGGTCGAACAGCTCACCGACGTGCGCCCGGGTGCCCCGCTCGGGCTCCATCATCGGCACCCGGACCAGCGACTCCCGGCCCACGTCGAAGATGACCGAGTCCCAGCTCGCGGCGACCACCTCGGAGGCGTACTGCGCCAGGCAGCGGCCCCGGAAGTAGGCCCGGGTGTCCTCCGGCGGCTCGGTCATCGCGGTGCGGGTCTGCTCGTCGCTGAGCAGCGTCTTCATCGAGCCACGCTGCACCAGGCGGTGGTACAGGCCCTTCTCCGGCCGCACGTCGGAGTACTGCAGGTCGACCAGTTGCAGCTTGTGCGAGCCCCAGCCGAGCTTCTCCCGCTCCCGGTAGCCCTCCAGCACCCGCAGCTTCGCCACCCAGTCCAGCTCGTCGGCGCACTCGAACGCGTCCCGGCCGAGCCGGTCCAGCACGCTCTCCCAGCGGCGCAGCACGTCGGCGGTCTGCGCGTCCACGTCCTGGCCGTAGCGGTCGTCCACGAAGGAGCTGACCCGCTCCAGGTACGCCCACTGCACGTCCAGGGCGGTGAGCTTGCGGCCGTCGCGCATCCGCATCAGGTGCTTCAGCGACGGGTCGTGGCTGACCGCGCGCAGCTCTCCCACCGGGTCGGCGATGCCCAGGTCCGCGCCGAGCGCCTTCTCCTCGATCATGGTGAGGATCAGCGCGGTCGTGCCGACCTTGAGGAACGTGGAGATCTCGGAGAGGTTGGCGTCGCCGATGATGACGTGCAGCCGCCGGTACTTGTCGGCGTCGGCATGCGGCTCGTCGCGGGTGTTGATGATGGGCCGCTTGAGCGTCGTCTCCAGCCCCACCTCGACCTCGAAGAAGTCGGCCCGCTGGGAGATCTGGAAGCCGCTCTGGCCGCCGTCCTGGCCGATGCCGACCCGCCCGGCGCCGCAGACGATCTGCCGGGTGACGAAGAACGGCGTCAGGTACGCCACGATGTCGGCGAACGGCGTCTGCCGGCGCATCAGGTAGTTCTCGTGTGCGCCGTAGCTCGCGCCCTTGTTGTCGGTGTTGTTCTTGTACAGGTGGATCGGCTGGGTGCCCGGGATGGTCGCGGCCCGCCGGGCTGCCTCGGCCATGACCCGCTCCCCCGCCTTGTCCCACCGGACCACGTCAAGCGGGTTGGTCACCTCGGGCGTGGAGTACTCGGGGTGAGCGTGGTCGACGTAGAGCCGCGCGCCGTTGGTGAGTATGACGTTGGCGAGGCCGAGGTCCTCGTCGGCGAGCGCCTCGGCCGGGTCGTACGCCGCGCCGGAGTAGGTGAACCCGCGGGCGTCACGCAGCGGCGACTCCTCCTCGTAGTCCCAGCGGGCCCGGCCGCCCCGGGTGAGTTCCGGCCGCGCCCCGTAGGCGTTCACCACCTGGGAGGAGGTGACCATCGGGTTGGCTCCGGCCTGGCCGGGCACGGAGATGCCGTATTCGACTTCGGTGCCCATGATCCTTCTGACGCTCATCGACCTGCCCGCTCCGCTCGCCGTCCCGGTCCCCGTCAAGTCGAGCGTAGTCGGCGTGACGCGCCGAGGGGGCGCGGCGGACGTGCCGGTCCGGTGTGGCGGCCCACCCGGGTACGCGCGAAGGCCCGTGGCGCGTACGCCACGGGCCTTCGTCGGAGGTTCGGACTACAGGTACTGGCCGGTGTTGCTGGCGGTCTCGATGGACCGTCCGGCCTCGGCGCCCTTGCCGCCGGAGACGAGCGTGCGGATGTAGACGATCCGCTCGCCCTTCTTGCCGGAGATGCGGGCCCAGTCGTCGGGGTTGGTGGTGTTGGGCAGGTCCTCGTTCTCCCGGAACTCGTCGACGCAGGCGTCGAGCAGGTGCTGCAGGCGCAGCCCCTTGCGGCCGGAGGTGAGGAACTCCTTGATGGCCATCTTCTTGCCCCGGTCGACGATGTTCTGGATCATCGCGCCGGAGTTGAAGTCCTTGAAGTAGAGGACTTCCTTGTCGCCGTTGGCGTAGGTGACCTCGAGGAAGCGGTTCTCCTCGGTCTCGGAGTACATCCGCAGGACCACCGCGTCGATCATCGCCGCGACTGTGGCCTGGGCGTCGCTGCCGTGTTCGGCCAGGTCGTCGGCGTGCAGCGGCAGGCCGGCGAGGATGTACTTGGAGAAGATGTCCTTGGCCGCCTCGGCGTCCGGACGCTCGATCTTGATCTTCACGTCGAGCCGGCCCGGGCGCAGGATCGCCGGGTCGATCATGTCTTCCCGGTTGGAGGCGCCGATGACGATGACGTTCTCCAGGCCCTCCACGCCGTCGATCTCGCTGAGCAGCTGCGGGACGATGGTGTTCTCCACGTCCGAGGAGACGCCGGAGCCGCGGGTGCGGAACACGGAGTCCATCTCGTCGAAGAACACGATCACCGGAGTGCCCTCGCCGGCCTTCTCCCGTGCCCGCTGGAAGATCAGCCGGATGTGCCGCTCGGTCTCGCCGACGTACTTGTTGAGCAGCTCGGGGCCCTTGATGTTCAGGAAGAAGCTGGTGTGCCGGTCCTTGCCCTCGCGCTCGGCGATCTTCTTGGCCAGCGAGTTGGCCACCGCCTTGGCGATCAGCGTCTTGCCGCAGCCGGGCGGGCCGTAGAGCAGGATGCCCTTCGGCGGCCGGAGCTGGTGCTCGCGGAACAGGTCGGAGTGCAGGAAGGGCAGCTCCACCGCGTCGCGGATCTGCTCGATCTGCGCCTGGAGGCCGCCGATGTCCTCGTAGTTGACGTCGGGCACCTCCTCCAGGACCAGTTCCTCGACCTCGCTCTTCGGGATCCGCTCGTAGGCGTACGCCGAGCGGGGCTCGATCATGAGCGAGTCGCCGGCCCGGATCGCGCTGCCGATCAGGGTCTCGGCGAGGTGCACGATCCGCTCCTCGTCGGAGTGCGAGACCACGAGCGCCCGGTCACCCGGCGCGCCGTCCGGGCCCGCCAGGATCTCCTTGAGCATCACGACCTCGCCGACCCGCTCGTAGCCGAACGCGTCGACGATGTTGAGCGCGTCGTTGAGCAGAACCTCCTGGCCACGGCGCAGCTCGTCGACCTCCAGCGAGGGCGAGACGGCCACCCGGAGCTTGCGCCCGCCGGTGAACACGTCCACCGTGCCGTCGTCGTGCTTGGCCAGGAAGACGCCGTAGCCACTCGGTGGCTGGGCGAGCCGGTCGATCTCCTCCTTGAGCGTCACGATCTGCGCGCGAGCCTCCTTGAGGGTGCTCACGAGCCGTTCGTTGTTCTCGGTCAGCCGCGCCAACTGGGCCTGGGTGGCCGCCAGCCGCTCTTCGAGCTGCCTGACGTGTCGGGGGCTTTCGGTCAACTTGCGCCGCACCAGAGCGAGTTCCTCTTGCAGGAACGCGACCTGCGTGGAGAGATCGTGGGCTTCCTTTTCCCACCGTGCGGCGCGCGAGTCCGCGTCGTCGCTGCGTGCCACGTCCCACCTCCCCGGGGGGCTTGAACGTTCTGACCTAACACTAGCCGCTATGAGCCCGATTCGGTCCACAGCAACGCGCTCGTCACCGAAGCTTGATCGCGAAGGGCTGGTCGCGGAGTGGGTACGGGCGTTCGGGTACCGTCGGAGCGTGGGACGGGAGAACATGGGGGGTGCTTCGTGACCGACGTCGCGACCGACCAGTTGCAGGTCTGGGTCGACCAGGACCTCTGCACCGGTGACGGGCTCTGCGTGCAGTACGCGCCGGAGGTCTTCGAATTCGACGTCGACGGCCTGGCGTACGTCAAGGGCCCCGACGGCGAGCTGCGGCAGGCCCCGGGCGCCCGGGTGGACGTGCCGGAGCACCTGCGCCTCGAGGTGATCGACTCGGCGAAGGAGTGCCCGGGCGAATGCATCCACGTCGTGCGCGGCAGCGACGGCGTCGAGGTGGCCGGCCCGGAGGCCGAGGACTGAGCAGAGACAGATGCACGACGGGCCGGGGACCATACGTCCCCGGCCCGTCGTTCGTCCGCCTCAGAGCAGGGGCCGGCCGACCACCGAGGCGACCAGCCGGGCGAACTCCTCCAGCCGGGCGATCTGCCCCGCCCCGCCGTCGTCGAGGGTCTTGCCGAAGCGCAACGCGTCGTGCCGGGGAGCGCCCGCCACCTCGTCGCTGGGCGGCGCCTCGTCCAGCGAGCTGAGCAGCAGGTACACGTCGATGCTGTCGACCCGTACGGTGCCGTTGTCGGCCCGCATGAGCCGCCGTCGGCAGCCGACCTCGGTGACGGTGGACAGCGGCACCACCCGCAGCGACGAGGTCATCGCGCCGGGCGGCCCCTCCCCCGGCGGCACGTCCTCACCGTGCCAGAGCACCAGCCGGCTGCCGTCGCAGACGACGACCTCCTGCCACACGCCGTTCACCTCGTTGACGAACCGTTCCAGCGTGAAGCCGAGCACGGACGCGCCGCGCAGCACGCCGTCGAGCGCCTCCAGCGCGATGTCCGGGTCGCGCAGGTACGCGCGGGCGGCCGACTCCAGGTCGGTGTAGGGCGACCAGTCCGGGAAGACCGCGGGCAGGTCACCGTTGCCGTAGCCGGGGTTGCTCACGCCGCCTCCCACCGGGCCGCGCCGCCGTGCTGCCACCGGTCCAGGTCACCGGCACGGGCGCGCCGCCCGACGCGCGCCCCGATCCGCTCGCTCATGCCACCGTCTCCACCCGCTCAGGTGTCGTCCCCACCGGCACACATGATCCGCCCGTACGCGCGCGCCCGCGCGTCGGGGGTCAGGACTGCTCCGGCTCCTCCGCGGCGCGGGCGGCCGCGGCGGCGCGCAGGGCGTCGCGGCGCTGCGCGTACGCCTCGGCGCCCTTGCTGGGCTTGCGGCGGCGCGGCGGCGCGGTGACCCCGGGGGCGAGCTTGCGGGCGGAGACCAGGAACGCGGTGTGGGCGATCATCCGGTGGTCCGGGCGGACCGCCAGCCCTTCGGCGTGCCAGTCGCGCACCAGCGACTCCCAGGCGCGCGGCTCGGTCCAGCCGCCACGCTCGCGCAGCGCCTCGACCAGCTCGGACAGCTGCGGCGTGGTGGCCACGTAGCCGATCAGCACGCCGCCGGGCACCAGCGCCCGCTCGACCATGTCGAGCATCTCCCAGGGGGTCAGCATGTCCAGGATGATGCGGTCGAAGCCGGTCTCGGCGCAGTCGGCGACGTCGCCGACGTGCAGGTTCCAAGCCGGGTGCGGGCCGTTGAAGAACGCCTCCACGTTGCGGCGGGCGATCTGGGCGAAGTCGTCGCGCAGCTCGAAGGAGTGCAGCTCGCCCTCGGTGCCGACGGCCCGCAACAGCGAGCAGGACAGCGCGCCGGACCCGGCGCCGGCCTCCAGGACCTTGGCGCCGGGGAAGATGTCGCCCATGGCGACGATCTGCGCCGAGTCCTTCGGGTAGATCACCTGGGCGCCGCGCGGCATGGAGAGCACGTAGTCCGACAGCAGCGGCCGCAGCGCCAGGAACGCGGTGCCCCCGCCGGCGGTGGTGACCACGCTGCCGTCGGGCAGGCCGATCAGGGTGTCGTGCTTGAGGATCCCCCGGTGGGTGTGGAACTCCTTGCCGGGCTCCAGCGTCACGGTGTGCATCCGGCCCTTCGGGTCGGTCAGCTGGACCCGGTCGCCCGGCCGGAACGGCCCGCGGTGGACCGGGGGCAACGCCGGGACGGTGGAGATCTCTACGGTCACGTGTTCGTCTTCCGTTTGGGTTCCAGGAGCTGGGCGAGATCCGCGATGTGCAGCACGCCGACCACATCTTCGCCTGCCGTCACGACGTACTGCGCGCCCGGGTGGGTGCGCACGGTCTCCAGGACCCGCTCACCGTCCGCGCCGACCGGCAGGGCCGGCACGGCGGACAGGTCGCGGGCCACCTCGTCCACCGCGAGCCACGGCCGCCGCTCCGGGGGTACGGCGGCGGCGCGGGCCGGGTCGACCAGCGCGACGGTACGGCCGGCGGAGTCGACGACGCCGAGTGCGGCGTCCGGGGTGGCCGCCTCGGCGCGGCGGCGCTGGGCCTCGGCCAGCGGCGTGCCGGTGGGCACCGGCAGCAGCGGGCGGGCCAGCCGGGCCAGGTCGACCAGGTGCAGCCGGCGGCCGATGCGTGCCATCCGGATCGACTGGCCGGCGCCGCGCCACAGCGTCAGCGCGACGAGCAGCAGCAGCGGCAGGGCCAGCGGGGCCAGCGCCCGGCGCATGGTGAGCACCACGACCAGCGCCAGCGTGCCCAGCGCGACGGCCCGGCCGACCCAGCCGGCCACCTCGGTGCCGCGGTGCCGGTCGCGGGTGAGCGCCCACACCGCGGCGCGCAGCGCCCGCCCGCCGTCCAGCGGCAGGCCGGGCAGGCTGTTGAAGATCGCCACCACGACGTTGCTGACCGCGAGCTGGAAGGCGAGCTGGTGGCCGAGCGTGCCGGCGGGCAGCGCGAGGGTCGCCGCGACCGCGCCGACGCCGAGCACGGCGGAGACGGCCGGGCCGGCCAGGGAGATCAGCAGCTCGGTTCGAGGGCTGGGGGCGTCGCGGTCCATCTCGGTGTATCCGCCGAGCAGTTCCAGCGTGATCCCGCGCACACCGATGCCGTACCTGCGGGCGGTCAGGGCGTGCCCCAGTTCGTGCAGCAGCACCGAGCCGAGCAGCGAGATCACGAAGCCGAACCCGACCAGGTATCCGCCGAGCGGGCCGAGGTCGAGCTGGCGGCGGGCCAGCGCCGCGTACAGCACTGTGACGACGACGGTGAGCAGCAGCATCGAGGCGTCGACGCGCAGCGGCACCCCGAGCACCCGGCCGAGGCTGAGCCCCGGCCGGCGGGGTCCTCGGCTCCGCTGCTGCACCGGCCCGATGCTACGTGAGCGCGCGCGGTGGGCCGCCGGGGTCGCTGAGAGGGGGTTCCGATCATGCTCCGGTGCGGCGACGGTGGGGTTGTCACAGGCGTGGCCTAACCTTCCGGGCATGACGGCGGAACCGATGATCGACAGCCACGGCGACCAGACGGCGGCACCGGCGCCGGTCACGGTGCGGGCGTCGCTGTCGCCGTCCCGGGCGGCCGACTTCAAGACCTGCCCGCTGCTCTACCGGTTCCGCAGCATCGACCGGCTGCCCGAGCGCCCGACGGTCGAGCAGGCCCGGGGCACGCTGGTGCACGCCGTGCTGGAGCGGCTGTTCGACCTGCCGGCGTCGGCGCGCACCCCGGAGTCGGCCGGTGATCTGGTCGCGCCGCAGTGGGACCGCCTGGTCACCGAGGAGCCGGAGCTGGCCTCGCTGTTCGCCGACGGTGACACCGCCGGTCCGCAGGAGTTCCTCCGGTCGGCGACGGCGCTGCTCGACGGCTACTTCGCGGTGGAGGACCCGCGCCGGCTGGAGCCGGCCGAGCGCGAGGCGCTGATCTCCGCGGTGGTCGACGACGAGCTGCTCATCCGGGGCTACCTCGACCGGCTCGACGTCGCGCCCGACGGCGCGCTGCGGGTGGTCGACTACAAGACCGGCGGCGCGCCGCGCGAGGCGTTCGAGGCGCGGGCGCTGTTCCAGCTCAAGTTCTACGCCCTGGTGCTGTGGCGCACCCGGGGCGTGGTGCCGCGGGTGCTGCGCCTGCTCTACCTCAAGGACGCCGAGGTCTGCGACTACGCGCCCGACGCCGACGAGCTGGTGCGCTTCGAGCGCACGGTGGTGGCGCTGTGGCGGGCGATCGAGCAGGCCACCGCCCGGCAGGACTTCCGTCCCCGGCCCAGCCGCCTGTGCGACTGGTGCAGCCACCAGGCGCTCTGCCCGAGCTACGGCGGCACGCCGCCACCGTTCCCGGTGGCCGCCGCCGCGCCCGACCCGCTGGTGGACGCCCGCTCCCGCCCGGTGGCGCCCGGCGCCGACGAGTAGCCTCCGCTCCCGCCGGACGGTGCCCGGCCGACGCCCGACCGGACCGCCCCGGACCGGCGGGAGATACGGCGCAGGGCCGGTGCGCAGAGCGCCCGCGATCCCGCGCGCGGCCCGTGACCGATATCCCGGTCGATCCGCCCTGCGGCGGCCTGCTCGGTCACCCACGGAGCAGGCCATTTCGGTGTCGTCGGTCCACTCCCACGGTGCTCTGCGCGCTGGGTCCGCCCCGGGACCGCGGTTGGCATTGGCGTTCGCCCAGCGCTGCGAGCCGTACCGGGGGTACGGGCCGGGCCCGGTCACGGTCACGGTCCTGAGGCTGATCCACACCGGCACGCCGTGGCCGCCGCCTCCGCGTTCGACCGGCAGAGCTCCTGCGGCTGGCCCTCTGACCGCCCGCTTCCCGCCCTTGGGGGGCACGCCGGCCACTTCGGGGAGGTGGCGGGGTCAAGGGGTGCGTGATGCCGCAACTTCCCCGAACAGGTGTGGATCACGGTCAGTGGCGACCAGGCACGGGGGCCACTTCGGGGAGGTGGCGGGGTCGACGGGGGTGGGATGCCGCAACTTCCCCGAACAGGTGTCGATCACCGTCAGTGGCGACCAGGCGCGCGAGCCACATCGGGGAGGTGACGGGGTCAACGGGTGCACGATGCCGCAACTTCCCCGAACAGGTGTCGACCACCGTCAGTGGCGACCAGGCACGCGAGCCACATCGGGGAGGTGACGGGGTCAACGGGTGCACGATGCCGCAACTTTCCCCAACAAATGTCGATCACACCGTCAGTGGCGACCAGGCACGCGAGCCACATCGGGGAGGTGGCGGGGTGGATGGAGGTGGGATGTAGCCACCTCGGCGAGGTGGAGTCGATCATGCGTGCGGGCGTGCACCACCAGCTGGAACGGGCTCGCCGAGCGGGCGCGTAGCGCTCCCCGAGCCGGGCGAGTCCGGCGCCAGGTCGCCGCGCGGCAAATCGGGTTCCGGGTCACCCTCGGACGCCTGCGGCGCCGGCCCACCGTGGGCGCCCGCGCTCCAGCGCAGGCCCGGCACACAGACCGCCCACGTCCCACGCGGGCCCGGCACACAGAGCCCACGCGGACCCGGCACACAGACCGTCCGCGACCCCGCGCGGACCCGGCACGCAGACCGCCCGCGACCCCGCGCGGACCCGGCACACAGATCGCCCACGATCCCGCCGGCCAGGCGCGCGGAGCCCGGCCAACCTGCGGGATCGGGGCGGCCTGACCGACGACCGGGCGGTCGGCGCCCTCTACGGTGGTTGACGCGGCCCGGTTGCACGCCGGGCGGATCGCGGGCGCGTGCCGGCGCCGACCGGTCCCGGCCGGACCGCCGCCCGGACGAGGAGGGGGACGCATGACCGACGGCGCCGTGTCCCGGCCGGTGCGGGTCCTGCTCGCCGACGACCAGCCGCTGCTGCGTACCGGATTCCGGATGGTCCTGGGCGCGGAGGACGACCTGGACGTGGTGGGTGAGGCCGGCGACGGCGCGGAGGCGGTGGAGCTGGCCCGGCGGCTGCTGCCCGACGTGGTGCTGATGGACATCCGGATGCCGCGGATGGACGGGGTGGCCGCTACGCGCGCGATCGTGTCCGCCCGGCTGCCGGTGCGGGTGCTCGTGCTCACCACGTTCGAGCATGACGAACACGTCGTCGGATCGCTGCGGGCCGGGGCCAGCGGGTTTCTGACCAAGGACGTGCCGGCCGAGGACCTGGTCGCCGCGATCCGTACGGTCGCAGCCGGGGACGCGGTGATGTCGCCGCGCATCCTGCGCCGGCTGCTGGACCGCTTCGCCGAGCTGCTGCCCGACCCGGCGGCCGCGCCGGCGCGGGCGCTGGACCCGCTGACCGACCGGGAGCGTGAGGTGCTCGTCCACATGGCGCGCGGTCTGTCCAACGCGGAGATCGCCCGGGTGCTGTCGGTCAGCGAGACCACTGTGAAAACCCATGTCGGGCATGTGCTGACGAAGCTACGGTTGCGCGATCGGGTGCAGGCGGTCGTGCTCGCGTACGAGACGGGTCTGGTCCGTCCGGGCCGGTGAGGTGGCGCGTGTCACCTACCGTGACCAGCGGCGGGGCTGATGTGTTGACCATCACGCCAGGTAAGGCCCTAACGTCGGCGCCGCCGGCCGGTCAGGGGTCACCCTGAGCCCGGATAGGGGGCGACCCTCACCAGAAGATCGGCGCGGATTCCACCCCAGGTCGGAGGGTTTTCGACCTCGCGGCCCCGAGGATGGATCACGCCGCACCGGCCAGCGGGGGCGGTGCGGCATGAGAACGACATACGGAAGAGGTAGATGACGTGACCGCGACGGTAGGCCGAGAGCAGGCCGCGGCCCGGGCGAACGATGTGTGGAAGGTGTACGGCAGCGGCGAGGCACAGGTCGCCGCGCTGCGAGGGGTGAGCGCCGAGTTCGAACGCGGCCGGTTCACGGCGATCATGGGGCCGTCCGGCTCCGGGAAGTCCACGCTGATGCACTGCCTCGCGGGTCTGGACACGGTGACCAAGGGCACCGTGATGATCGGCGACACCACTGTGACCGGTCTCAACGACGCGGGTCTGACGAAGCTGCGCCGCGACAAGGTGGGCTTCATCTTCCAGCAGTTCAACCTCTTGCCGACGCTCACCGCGCAGGAGAACATCCTGCTGCCGCTGTCGATCGCCGGGCGCAAGCCAGACCAGGCCTGGTACGACACGGTGATCGACACCGTCGGTCTGCGGGATCGGCTCGGGCACCGCCCGGCGCAGCTCTCCGGCGGCCAGCAGCAGCGCGTGGCGTGCGCCCGGGCGCTCGTGGCGCGCCCCGAGGTGATCTTCGCGGACGAGCCGACCGGCAACCTGGACTCCCGCTCCGGCGCCGAGGTGCTCAAGTTCCTGCGCAACTCGGTACGCGAACACGGCCAGACCATCGTCATGGTCACGCACGACCCGACCGCCGCCGCGTACGCCGACCGGGTGGTCTTCCTCGCCGACGGGCAGATCGTCTCGGAGCTGATCGAGCCGACCGCCGAGACGGTGCTGGACACGATGAAGAAGCTGGACGCCCCGGTCGAGGTGGGCAACTGATGCTGCGGGCAACGCTCAAGAGCCTGCTGGCGCGCAAGCTGCGCCTGCTGCTGTCCGGCCTGGCGGTGGTGCTCGGCGTCATGTTCGTCTCCGGCGCGTTCGTGCTCACCGACACGCTCGGGCGATCCTTCGACGCGGTCTTCGCCGACGCGTACGCCGAGGTCGACGTGAGCGTCGAGGCGAAGCCGAAGATCGACGTGTCGACGGCCGAGGGGATGCCGCTGAGCACCCCGATGCCGGCGTCGGTGCTCGACCGGGTCAAGGCGGTGCCGGGCGTCGCCGACGTCGAGGGCGTGGTGGCCGCCGAGGGCGCCCGCATGATCGGCAGCAACGGCAAGGTGGTCACCTCGTTCGGCCCGCCGCAGCTGGGCCAGAACTGGCTCGGTGAGAGCGACCTGGTGGAGCTGCGCGAGGGCCGCGCGCCGCAGGCCGACGACGAGATCGTGATCAACACCGCGCTGGCCGAGGCGGGCAAGGTCAAGGTCGGCGACCGGGTCGGCGTGCTGACGCTGGCGCCGAAGAAGGAGTTCACGCTCGTCGGCGTGTTCGGCTACAGCGGCGGCCGGGACTCGATCGGTGGCGCCAACGAGGTCTACTTCACCACCCCGGTGGCGCAGCAGCTGATGCTGGGCAAGCCGGACGTGTTCAGCAGCCTCAGCGTCCAGGCCGCCGACGGCACCACGCCGGCCGCGCTGCGCGACGAGCTGGCCCGCACACTGGGCGCCGACTACCAGGTCAAGACCGGCGAGCAGCTCGCCGCCGACGCCTCGGCCGGCCTCAAGGAAGGACTGTCGTTCTTCAACAAGATCCTCCTCGGGTTCGCCGCGGTGGCGCTGCTGGTCGGCACGTTCCTGATCCTCAACACGTTCTCGATCATCGTGGCGCAGCGCACCCGTGAGCTGGCCCTGATGCGCGCGATCGGGGCCAGCGGCAAGCAGGTCATCGGCTCGGTGGTGCTGGAAGCGCTCGCGGTCGGCCTGATCGCCTCGGTGCTGGGGCTCGCCGCCGGCATCGGCGTGGGCGCGCTGCTGGCGTACCTGTTCGGTCAGCTCGCCGGGGGTCTGACCCTGGCCGGGCTGGGCGTGCCGGCCTCGGCGGTGATCGGCGCGTTCGCGGTCGGCATGCTCATCACTGTGATCGCCGCGCTGCTGCCGGCGCTGCGCGCCTCGCGCATCCCGCCGATCGCCGCGATGCAGGACGTCGCCACGCCGGACCGTCCGCTGACCAAGGTCACCATCGGCGGCGCCGTGGTCACCGGCATCGGCGCGGTGCTGCTGTTCCTCGGCCTCGGCGGGCACGCCGGCGGCAGCACCCTGGCGACCATCCTCGGCGGCGTGCTGTTCGCGTTCATCGGGGTGGCCCTGCTGACGCCGGTGATCAGCCGGCCGGTGGTCTCGCTGCTGGGCGCGATGTTCTCCTGGTCGGTGCCGGGCAAGCTGGGCCGGCTCAACTCGGGCCGCAACCCGCGCCGCACCGCGATCACCGCGGCCGCGCTGATGGTGGGCATCGCCCTGGTCACCGGCGTGACGGTGATCCTGGACTCGGCCAAGGGCAGCATCGGCAAGCTGGCCGAGGACACCATCAAGGCGGAACTGGTGATCTCCGGGTCCACGACCGGGCCGCGTCCGGCGAGCTTCGACCCGGCAGTGCTGGAGAAGGCCGCCGCGATCCCGGGCGTGCGGATGGTCTCCGGCGAGTACGGCGACATGGCGGTGGTCGGCGGCGAGCGGACCTGGGTGGCCGCGACGAGCAACGTGGCCGCGCTCCAGCAGATCTTCGGGGCGAAGGCCGCCGCCGGTGACATCAGCAAACTGGCGGCGGACCAGATGCTGGTCAGCTCGGACACCGCGAAGGCACGCAACCTCACCGTCGGCTCGACGGTGCCGGTGCAGCTGTCCCGCGGGGAGGCCCGCACCTACACGGTCAGCGGCATCTACGAGAGCTCGCAGCTGACCAACCCGGTGACGCTGCCGCCGCAGGCAACAGCGGACTTCGCCATCCCGCAGCCCATCCAGGGCTTCCTCCAGCTCGCCCCCGGCACGTCGGTGGGCGCGGTGCAGCCGCAGGTCGAGCGGCTGCTGGCGGACAGCCCGGAGGTGTCGGTGGCCGACCGGGCCGCGTTCATCAAGCAGCAGACCGGCCAGCTGGACTCCCTGCTCCAGATGATCCAGATCCTGCTGGCGCTGGCCATCGTCATCGCGGTGCTGGGCATCATCAACACGCTCGCGCTGTCGGTGCTGGAACGGACCCGGGAGCTGGGTCTGCTGCGGGCGATCGGCCTGCGCCGCGCCCAGACCATGCGCATGATCACGGTCGAGGCGGTGGTGATCTCCATCTTCGGCGCGCTGCTGGGCGTGGTGGTCGGCACCGGTCTCGGCGCGGCGGTGGTCGAGGCGCTCAAGGACGAGGGCATCACCGACCTGGTCCTGCCGTGGGGTCAGATGGTGACGTTCCTGATCCTCGCCGCGATCATCGGCGTGGTCGCGGCGGTGCTGCCGGCGATCCGCGCCGCGCGGATCAACGTCCTGGGCGCCATCGCCCACGACTGAGGTGAAAGGAAGGGCCCCTTCTTAACGCCTCGTGCATAAGAAGGGGCCCTTCCTAACGGTTGAGCAGCGCCGCGAGCAGCTCCAGGTCCGCCCCGAGCAGGCTCTCCACCTGATGTACGCCGTCGGCGGGCGCGAGCGGCACCTCGGCCGGTACGGCCAGCACCGCCGCGCCGGCTGCGAGGGCGCTCGCCACTCCGGTCGGTGAGTCCTCGATCGCCACGCACCGCTCGACCGGCACGCCCAGCAGGCGCGCGGCGGTCAGGTACGGCTCGGGGTGCGGCTTGGCCGCGTCCACCTCGTCGCCGCAGACCACCGCGTCGAAGCTGTCCCGGCCCAGCGTGTCCAGGGCCACCTCGACCAGGGACCGGCCGCTGGAGGTGACCAGCGCGGTGGGGATGCCGGCGTCGCGTACCGCCCGCAGCAGCGCCAGCGCGCCCGGACGCCACCGCAGCCCGGTGCGGAACAGGTCCAGGATCCGGGCGCTGATCCAGTCGGCGCTCTCCTGTACGTCCCGTTGCGGCTGGCCCAGGTCGTCGTGCACGATCCGCATCGCGTCGGCCATCCCGGTGCCGACGATCGCGCGGCGGGCGTCGTCGGACAGGACACCGCCGTACACGGCGGCCAGCTCCTGCAACGCGACGTCCCACAGTTTCTCGCTGTCGACCAGGGTGCCGTCCATGTCGAAGAGCACGGCGGCGGGGTGCTTGCTGATCAGCGGGGGCCTCCTTCGGTACGCGTACCCCGCCGATCCTGCCAGCCGCGCCGGGCCCGCCCACCACCGTCCCCGACCGGGGTGACGCGCGGCATCACCCGAGGCCGCACGCGCCCAGCGGCTTCTCGTACCCCCGGAAGAACGAGTCGCTGCGCTGCTCGGCGGTGCCGTGCGAGCCCTCGGCGAACCACGGCTGGTCGGGGTCGTCACCAACCGCCAGCAGCCCTTCCCGGAACTCCTCCAGGTCACCGTCCTCCAGCTCCAGCGCCCCGGAACGCACGCTGTCACCGAGGTACGCCCCGGCCATGCAGTCCGCCTGCAACTCCTGCTGGATGGTGAAGTTGTAGCGGATGCCCAGCCGCACCTGCATGCCGTGGGCGTACTCGTGGCCGAGCAGATAGAACAGGAACGCGTCGCCGATCTGCCGGAACGCCGCCACCGACCAGTTCACGTCGTAGGCGATGAAGTCGCCGGCCGAGCAGTACACCGCGTTGTTGCGCGGCAGCGCCTGCCCGGCGCAGGCCACCTCGCCCTCGCGGCTGTAGGGCACCACCCGCCGGATCGGGGTGAAACGCTGACCGGAGGCGCGGAACTGCTGCGCCCAGTAGCGTTCGGCCAGCCGGACCGCGTCCTCGATGTCCTGCTTGAACTCGGCGACGCTCGTGGTGCCGTCCGCCCGGGTGGTCTGCGACTCGGGCTGCCCGCTGCTGCGGGGTGCGGGCTGCTGCGGCTCGCCCTGGTCGACGCCGCCGGCCATGCAGCCGGCTGCCACCAGCGCGGCCACCACCAGTCCGGCGATCGGCCCGCGCCCCTGACGTACCGCCCTGTCCCCCACCATGACCTCCCGGCTGTCGTGCCCGTGTCCCGCAGCAGTACCCCCGGCGGACGCCGGTGATGCTCACCGGCTCACACGCACCGCCGCCGGGAAACGTTCACCGGGTGCCGAGCGACGGCGTCCCGGGCGTCCGCGCCGGTCACCCTGGATCGGCCCGGGTACCGTCGCCGGGGTGGAGCCGCGCCCGTCGTACGCCGGAATTGTCTACTGGCGACGCAGCCTCTGGAACGGCCGGCGGTGCGTGCCGGTGCTGATGACGCTCGACGAGGGCTGGCTGCGGGCCGGCGACCGGCGCGGCGCGGAGGTGTTCGCCGCGCCCGCCGGGCAGGTCGAGGCCCGGGGAACGATCTTCGGCACGATGCTGCTCACCGTCGGCGGCCGCCGGTACGCCCTGGTCGGCGTGGGCGCCACCGTCTCACCGGCCCCGAGCAGGGAACAACTGCGGCGGCTGGACGAACTCACCGCCCACGCCGAGCCGGTTCCCGATCTCGCGTCCTGGTGGGAGACGCTGGCGCGGGCCGGCGTGACGGTGCGCTGAGCTGCGGCGGTCAGTCCAGGCCGCGCATGATGTGCGGCTCGCCGTCGTCGTCGCCGAAGCAGCGGTGCAGCACCTGGGCCCGCGCCCACAGGTCCAGGCTGCTCGGCGGTCCGACCGGCCCGGTACCGGCGGGCGCGCTGAGCACGGGAGCCGGGTCCGGCGGGACCTGCGACGTCACCTCGTCGGTCATGTCCGCCCCTTTCGTCGTACCCATGCTCGCCCTCGGGCGTTTCCGCCACGTCAACGCCGACGGCGGGGGCGTGGACGCGGCGCCTGATCCGGCGTCGGCCCGTACTCCGGTGACGGTAGCCCGCCGGGCCGTCGAGCACAGCCGTATTCCCGACGTCGCCGCAGGTAGCGGCCGGTGATCACGCCTGCGGGCCCGGCGGGCCGCAGGCGGCGCAGCAGGTCTCGCCGGTCCAACTGAACAGGCCGTTGAGGGCCAGGCCGACGAGCAGGACCACCGAGAGGTACGTGCACAGCAACGTCTGCTTCGAGTCGGCCACCGCCGACCGGGAGCCCGGTTCACGGGCGGCGCGCCGCTGCGCGGCGCCGGGCTTGCATCCGGTACCCCGGTACGGGCTTACCGTCGAGAGGTGACCGACGATTCCTGGGTGCCCGACGCCTGCACGCTGCCCACCGCCGAACGGCCGCTGCGGCTGGCCGAGTTCGACGGGCTGTTCCACGACGCGCTGCGCGGCGCCGACCGGCTGACCGCCCGGCACCTGCGGCTGCGCCTCGACTGCCGCGCCGAACCGCTGGCCCGAGACCTGATCGACCGCGAGTCGGCCTGCTGTTCCTTCTTCACGTTCGACCTCGCCCGCCCGGACGGCGACACGTTGACGCTCGACATCCGGGTCCCGGACGCCCGTGTCGGCGTACTCGACGCCCTGGCCCTGCGGGTCACGGCCGCGCGGGGCCGGTGATGGGCGAGGCGGAGCTGCGCAGCGGCCGGCTCGCCGACGCGGCCGGGGTCACCGTGCAGACGCTGCGCTACTACGAGCGACGCGGACTGCTCCCCGCGCCCCGGCGGTCGCCGGGCGGACACCGCCTCTACCCGGCCGAGGCGGTCACCCTGCTGCGGGTGGTGAAGGCCGCGCAACGTCTCGGCTTCACGCTCGCCGAGGTCGCCGACCTGCTCGCGGCCGGACGGCAGGACATCGGCATGCGGACCCGGGCCCGCGACAAGCTCGCCGAGGTGGAGCGGCGGCTGGCGGACCTCACCGTCGTCCGCGACACGCTCCGGGCCGCGATCTCGGCCGGCTGCGACGACCTGATCACCTGCGCCGACAGCCCTCGCTGTCCCCTGCCCTTCGCCGACCACGACCCGGCTACGGTCTGACGCATGACGGTCGTACGGTCGATCCTGCTGTTCCTGCTCGCCGCGCTCGCCGAGATCGGCGGCGCCTGGCTGGTGTGGCAGGGCTGGCGGGAGAACCGCGGGCTGCTCTGGATCGCCGCCGGGGTGATCGCGCTCGGCGCCTACGGGTTCGTCGCCACGTTCCAGCCGGACGCGAACTTCGGCCGCATCCTCGCCGCCTACGGCGGCGTGTTCGTCGCCGGGTCGCTCGCCTGGGGCATGGTGGTCGACAAGTTCCGGCCCGACCGCTACGACCTCGTCGGCGCGGCCATCTGCCTGGTCGGCGTCGCCGTCATCATGTACGCCCCGCGGACGGGCTGACCGTTCGCCATCACTTGAACCGGGCGATGAAGTCCTCCGGACGCCAGCGGGCCCCCTCGCTGAGGTAGTGGAAGTTGAGGGTCACCTCGGCCCCGCCGGCCCGCTCCGCCATCTGACGCAACGGCATGCCGAGGAAGTAGTTGCTCAACGGGATGATCGTCGACTCGCCCTCCGGATACGGCACGTGCAGCAGCGCGAGCGCGTGACTCATCGGCGGGTGCACGAGGCCGCGCTCGTCGCGCCGGTAGCCGCCGTAGGTGACCTCGGCGATCCAGGAGATCTCGCCGCCGACGGCGGCCAGGCGGTACTCGCGCAGGGCCTGCGCCAGAAGCGAGCCGAGGGTCCGACTCGGGCGCACGTCGAGAGTCACGCGATGCGCATCGATGTCGTCGCCCATGCACACGGAATCCCGGTCGATCGAGAACTGCATGGCGCGAACGGTAGTACCGCCCGTCACCCCCGGGAGCGGGCGGCGGTGATGAGTTTTCCCGCCCGTACCCGTCACACCTGGGACAGGCCACGACGAGGCGGAAGGATGACGTGATGGGTGCGGAGACACGGCAGGCGGAGCTGGACGTACGCGACCTGGGTGAGGTCGACGAGCCGGCGTTCGCCGGGCTGGCGCAGCGGCACCGGCGGGAGCTGCACGTGCACTGCTACCGGATGCTCGGGTCGTTCGAGGACGCCGAGGACACCGTCCAGGAGACGTTCCTGCGGGCCTGGCGGCGGCGCGAGACGTTCGCCGGCCGTTCGACGTTCCGGGCCTGGCTGTACCGGATCGCCACGAACGCCTGCCTGGACCTGCTGGCCAAGTGCCGTCCCGAGCCGGCGAGCGGCGGCGAGGTGCGGTGGCTGCAGCCCTACCCCGACCGGCTGCTCGACGAGCTGCCCGCGGCCGGCGCGGACGAGCCGGAGACCGTCGCGGTGGCGCGGGAGACGATCGAGCTGGCGTACCTGGTCGCGGTGCAGCACCTCGCGCCACGCCCGCGTGCCGTGCTGATCCTGCGCGACGTGCTCGGCTGGCCGGCGAAGGACGTCGCGGAACTGCTCGGCGACTCGGTCAACTCGGTGAACAGCGCGTTGCAGCGCGCCCGCGCCGGCATGCGGGAACACCTGCCCGCGCAGCGGCAGGACTGGACCGGCGACGAGACGGACACCCGGACCCGCGAGCTGGTACGCCGCTTCACCGACGCCGCCGTCGCCAAGGACGTCGGCGCGCTCGCCGCCATGCTGCGCGACGACGTGCGCTGCTCGATGCCCCCCACCCCGGGGCTGCAGATCGGCCGGGACGCGGTGGTCGCCGACTGGGTCGCGGACGGCTTCGAGAGCCTGGGCAGCATGCGGGCCCTGCCCACCGCCGTGAACCGGCAGCCCGCCGTCGCGTTCTACCTGTGGCAGGAGAGCGACGCCGCGTACCTGCCGCTCACCGTCGACGCCCTGCGCGTCACCGGCGGGGCGATCACCGAGATCGTCACGTTCCACGCCGACCAGTTCCCGCGCCTCGGGCTGCCCGAGCGCCTGCCGGCCCACCGTACGCCGTAGTGCCGGTGCGGACGCTCGCGCTGCCCGGCGGCGCGCGCGTCGCGGTGGTCGCGGCCCAGTGGCAGCACGCGTACGGCGTGGTCACACGCGGACGGGTGCAGCTGGAGCTGCGCGACGGCGCGCCCGGGCCGGTCCTCGGCCGCGACGCCGGTTTCTGGGTGCGCGGCACCGGCGTACGCGCGCTGCGCAACCCCGGCCGTCGTACCGCGACGGTGCGGATCCTCACGCCTCACCACAGCCCCTGGAGGAACGACATGAGCAGCAGCACCGACACCGCCGTCACGGTGAGTCGCCCGCACGGCTTCCGGCGGCTCGCCGTCACCGGCGTCGTCGCCACACTCGCCGCGATGACGGCCACCACGCTCGGCGCGGCGCTCGCGCGGGCCGCCGGCGTGGACTTCGCCGTCCCGGACGGCGGTGACGAGGCGATCCCGCTGGGCGGATTCACAGTGGTCACCGGCTTCTTCTCGCTGGTCGGGGTCGTCATCGCCGCCGTGCTGCTGCGGTTCAGCGCGCGTCCCGCGTCGCGGTTCGTGTGGACGGCGGTGGCGCTGACCGCGCTGTCGCTGGCGCCGCCGTTCCTCGTCGGGGCCGCCGCCACGACGAGCGTCACGCTGGTCGGGCTGCACCTGGTCGCGGCGGCGGTGATGATCCCCGCCCTGGCCCGGAGCCTGCGGCCAAGCCCTCCGCGAGAAGCCTGACTGCTACTCGGCCGTGACTCCGCGAGGGCGGATGGCCAGCTTGGTGCCGCCGAACGCGACCAGCCAGGGCAGCACCAGGAAGCCGCCGCAACCGATCACGATCAGCCACAGGGTCTCACTCGGCTTTCCCTGGTGCTCCAGTTCGGGCCACGTGAAGGCACTGCCGAGCAGCGACAACGCATAGAACAGGACGACCACGATCGCAGCAGCCGTACCGATCCGGCGGCTGAGCCCGATGCCCGCGGCGCAGAGGAACCCAAGCCCGGACATGACAATGGGGGCGAACAACAGCCCGGACAGGACGACAAAGGTGTAGTACGTCGCGCCGGGGCCGAGACCCGAGTCCGCCAACGGTGTCGGGTCGGCTCCGACCGTGTGGACGACAGCGGAAAGGGCGGAGTTCACCACTTCGGACTCCTCGCGCCGGGACGCTCGCACGCCAGCGGGTTCGATCCCTCAGTCTGGCACCGGTCAAGCCGCCGGACCGACCGGCAGTCGTGGGCACGCCACAAAATGATGCGATCTACAGGGTTCGATCAGAAAGGTTCGGGCACTTCGATACGGACCGAACGCCGGGCGCCGCCAGTCGGCGCCCGGCGCCACGTACGACCGAGAGGTGACACCATGACCTTCCGCGCCAGGCTCGTCGGAGCCGCACTCGTCGGGACGCTCGCCGCCGGTGCATCAGCACTGGCTGGGGCCTCCGCGGCCAGCGCGCAGGCCGAACCCTGCGTTCAGCGCATCGCCGTGGTGAACAACGCCGCCTTCGTGATGTCCTTCAGTGTTCAGGCGAGCAACGGTCTGGAGACGGCGAACACCGACACCTACCCGATCAACCAGTCGCGGACGATCGATCTCACCACCACCGCGCTGCCGGTCGGCGCCGATGTCCGGCCGGTGGTGGACGCGGTGGCCGGCGCGCAGCGCACGCCGAGCAGCTTCGTGTCGTACTGCGAGAACGGGCAGACCGCGACGTACTCGGTGACCGGGACGACGTACGACTACTCGGTCACGCTGATCGGCTGACCGGCACGTCGACGCTTCGGGGCGTCCGCCGTCACGGCGGGCGCCCCGCGCTCGTACGCTACGTTGATCGAGTGCCCGTACCCCGGCTGATTCCCATCGCGCACGAGCCCGGCCACCGGACGGACACGATCGGCCGCTACGACGAAGGGCTGTTCCTCGCCTCGGCGTGGGACCACCACGCGTACGTGCACCTCTTCGACCACGACGGGGCCTACCGGAGCTCGATCATCGCGCGGGTTCCGGATCGAGGCGCGCTGAGCGAGGCGCTCGACGGGCTGCTCGCGAGCCTGCCCGGCAAGTCGTACGGCGACATCGCCGTACGACTGTTCCAGACCCGTCAGGACGGCGTCGTGTTCGGTCTGATCGACGAGTCCGGCGACCGGGCGGGCGACGGCAGCCACGTCGACTGGGTCGAGCTGTATCCGGATCGCCTCGGATTCCACGAGCCGTGGGACGGGCTCTACGACACGTGACGGCCGGCGGGCCGCGCCCACGGCCGAGGGCACCCGTAGCCGGACTGCCTCGGTACGGCTCGGCGCACGAGCTCGACCGACCCGGCGGCCCGGTGGCGGGCCAGCAGGGTGCCGCGAACGTGGCCGCTCGACGCGTGCGGCCCGTTCAGAGCCACTCCAGCGCCGGACGACGCGCGGTCTCCGGCGAATGAGGGACGCCGCCGTTACCCGGTTCGGTCCAGGTGGGCGAGGTAGCGCAGGCCGCGCTTGAGGAAGCTGCGGGGATTGGTGTCGACGTACCTCGCCCATCCCGGGTCCGCCTCGCCGCGCAGCCACCCGTACCGGGCCAACGCGTAGCCGTACATGGGCTCGGTCAGATAGCCGAGCTGGTCGGTGCGGGCGTAGACATACTCACCCCGGGCTTCTCGGGAGTGCTCGAACGCGGCGTTGGCACTGAAGATGCCAAGGCCGAAGAACACGGTCAACAGGTCCGTGAGTGCTTCCTGATCCCGCTGCTGCGCCGAGATCCGGCCGTCGCCCAACAGCAAGACATGGCCCAACTCGTGAGCGATGGTCGCCACCAGCGCCATCGGACGAGCCGCCTGATCGTCGCGGATCCCGATGACGGAACGGCCATCGCGGATGCGGTGATGCCCGGCCGCGCCCTTCGACTGCGCGTGGATCGGGACGTGCGCGGACAACTCCGGGTTGTCGTCGGCCGCGTCGTGCTCGAGTTCCACTCGGGCGGGGTCGATGCCCATCTGAGCGCAGAGCCGATTGAGCACTGATCGGATGTCGTCGCGGGTGCCCCGGTAGACGCCGGGGAAATAGTCGTCGGTCGGCAGCATCACCTCGCCGTGCAGCCGGTCGGTGCCGAACTGCGCCACGAACCAGTCCATCGACCGATCGATCCATTCCTGTTCGATCGGCCGTACCGGGCACTCCACCCGCCGCCACCACGCCATCGCCCGGATTGTGGGGCATCATCACAAGCCGCGGAGCACGTAGCCGCCTTCACATCGGCGGGCTCGGGCGCCGGAACGCTGCGGCTGTCTGTTGCCGGTCACCGGGACGGCACCACGTCCCCGCGCGACCCCGCAGCAAAACTCAATCGCCGGCTTGGCAGCATTCGCTCAGATGGCCCAGGCGCACGCCGCGATCGCCGTGGCCAAAGAGCTCGCCGCGCTGCGGGAGGCAGTCGGCAAGCTCCGCAGGTCGGCCTTGGACCAAGGCGGGTACAGCTCGCCCGACCACCTGCGAGCCATCAGCGAGTGGGCCGAGCGCATCGCCAAGAAGTGACCGTCGCCACCATGCTCGGCCAGTCCTCGCGGACACCCTGCCCAGTCCACGGGTAAACACCGCCACTCTGGCGGTGCGAGGATCGTTCGATGAACCACAGCCGCTACAGCAACCCCAAGAACTGGGGACCGCGCAAGCCTCAGCGCCCCGTCGGACGCATCCTGTTCTTCATGCTCCTGGCCTGCCTGCTCGGGTCATGGCTCGGACGCCGGTAACCAGCACCACAGCGCTGACAGAGGGCGTGACCGTCGTGGTCGCGCCCTCTGCGTGTTGGGTCCCGTGGGCCGTCCACCACGGCGGCGCGTGCCTAGAGCAATCCGTCGACGAGCTGGCCGCACGCGATCAGCGGAAGCGGTGGGGGAGCTGCCAGAACAGTCCACCGGCGTCCATGGAAGTCGGACCACGGACGCCCCGGTCGTCACCCACTTAATCACCCATCTCTGGTGGTGGCTGTCCTCTAGCATGCCACGCATGACGGCGACAACCGTGGCGGCGTGGCTGGGACTTGCGGTCAGCATCCTCAGCCTCTGGCTTGGCGTGGTTCGTACCTGGTTGAAGGATCAAGCGGCCACTCCCCGGGTACAGCTCGATCTGATTCTCGCTCAGCTGAAGTCAGGTCCGACCAACGAAGTTCGACTCCTGGTCACGAACCAAGGACCGGCCACTATGAAGCAGGTCGACGTTCAGGTGTTCGACGAAGACGGAAACTCTCTGGAGCTGGCCGAGCCCGATATCTCCGCGTTATGGCCCAAGATGCCGGTAGGGGAGCTACAGCCAAACCAGCCGCTGTATCTGACGTTCAATCGGTCGCTCTCGACCAGGGACGCCCGACAGGCCCTCGTGCGATGGCACGATCGCCGCCGCAGCCAGCAGTTATTCATGATCCCGCTCTCTTACAACCGGATCTAACGCTGGGTCGGACACTGTCAGCTTGGGAATCGGATTGATTTGCACGATGGGTAGTGATGCCTCCGTGCATGCTAGACGGAGAGTGTCTGTTCGGCCCGTCGAGTGCGCCGAACCCTACCGGTGCTGACCGCTACATCGGGCACGCTACGGGCACGGCTGGCTGAGCGCCTACGCTGATGCCCGTGGAAGGCATCGGGGCTCTGGTCATGTTGCTGTGTGGCGCGCTGAGTTGCCTATTCGTCTGCCTCATGCTCTGCGCCGTCGCTGCGGTATGGGCCACTCGGCCCGAACGTAGGCGCTGACCCTACGGCTTGACCTCTTCGTCCCGAAGGAACCAGCACCGGGCTTTGACCTGGGGCAGAAAGCACCCCCGGCGGCTAGGACCAGCCCTTACCGTCCACACTCGTCCGGCGAGGTCCGTCGCCATCGTCACCCAGATAGTCACTCAGGCGGGCGGCCTCGCATGCCGCGCGCGGTGCGTGTCGGCGTGGCGGCGGGAGCTTTGTCGGCTCGACCGCATACTCTTCTCATTGGTGTGGTTTGACATCGCTCTCCTTCGGCGGCGGCTATGGGCGTCCCGGATGGCGGTGCACCCCCTGCGGGTCCCCGTAGGTGGTCGCCGAGTAAGGGAGAACAATGTCCGAGCCACCCGACGAGGGAGAGCGTGCCCGCGTCTTTGAACGACTGGCTACTGCCTGCGATGTTGTCGCCATCTTGTTGGCGATGACGGGTGACGAGGAGCCGGCCGGACTGGCGCAACTCCTCGCCCTCACCCTGCGGCTTGCTGGTATCTGCTGCCAGGCTGATAGCAAGCTGTAGGACCCGTGGGAGGTGGAAGGGCGTCGCAACCAGCGGCGTCCTTCTTGCCAACCTCACTCATGTTGACATCTACCAAGTTACTCGTAGCACCATACTTTTCCGGCGTGACACGCGCTACTAGGACCGCCGGAATGAGGCAACGCAGGCCGGAGCGGTTCTAGTGATCCTTCGGCTGGTCATGGACCCCTGTACCCACCTCGTCAATCATGCCTTGATAGTCCTGTCCGGCGCTGGGGTGGTTGTGGTGACCCTGCCGTGGGGCACCCCCGACGGCGAACCTCGAACCGTCACGGTCTACCTGAGCACCGCCAACGGCAGCCCGATCAGCCGGCCGTCCTTCAACGCCAACGTGTGGAAGCCAGCTATCCGGGCAGCCGGCATCGAGGACACCCGGCAGAACGGGATGCACGTCCTGCGCCACACGTACGCCTCGGTCCTGCTCGACGCGGGCGAGAACATCAAGGCGCTGTCCCTGTACCTCGGCCACGCCGACCCGGGCTTCACGCTGCGCGTCTACACCCACCTCCTGCCGACCAGCGAGGACCGCACCCGCCGGGCGATCGACACTGCGTTCGGGCACGGCCCAACTGACCCTGACGGCCTGGCGACGGCCTAGCCGGGTACCGGAAGAGTGTTTGCCCAGCTCAGGAAGGGTGACGGCGTCACTTGGCGTTGAAGTAGTTCGCCTCCGGGTGGTGCACCACGATCGCGTCGGTGGCCTGCTCCGGCACCAACTGGAACTCCTCCGACAACTGCACCCCGATGCGCTCCGCGCCCAGCAGCTCCACGATCTTCGCCCGGTCCTCCAGGTCCGGACAGGCCGGGTAGCCGAACGCGTACCGGCAGCCCCGGTAGTCGGTGCGCAGCAGACCGGCCAGGTCCGCCGGGTCGTCGTCGGCGACGGTGCCGCCGCCGGGCAGCACCAGCTCGGCCCGGATCCGCCGGTGCCAGTACTCCGCCAGCGCCTCGGTGAGCTGCACCGACAGGCCGTGCACCTCCAGGTAGTCGCGGTACTCGTTGCCGGCGAACATCTTCGCCGTGTACTCGCTGATCGGCTGCCCGACGGTGACCAGTTGCAGCGCCACCACGTCGAGCTGGTCGCCCTTGGGCCGGAAGAAGTCGGCCAGGCACAGCCGCCGCTCCTGCCGCTGCCGGGGGAAGGAGAACCGGGCCCGCTCGCTGTGCCCGTTCTCGTCCAGCACCACCAGGTCGTTGCCCTCGGAGTACGCCGGGAAGTAGCCGTACACCACGGCCGCCTCCAGCACCTGGTCGGAGATCAGGCGGTCCAGCCAGTACCGCAGCCGGGGCCGGCCCTCGGTCTCGACCAGTTCCTCGTACGACGGGCCCTTGCCGTCGCGGGCGCCGCGCAGCCCCCACTGGCCCAGGAACGTAGCCCGCTCGTCGAGCAGCGCCGCGTAGTCGGCCAGCGGCACGCCCTTGACGACGCGGGTGCCGAAGAACGGCGGCTTCGGCACCGCCACGTCCGCCGCCACGTCGGAGCGGACCGACGCGTCGTCCAGTTCGGGCAACGCCTCGCGGACCTGCGCCCGCTGCCGCTCGCGGCGCTCCCGGCGGGCCGCCAGTGCCGCCTCGCGCTCCGGGTCGATCACCGGCGCGCCGCCGCGCTTGGCTGCCATCACCCGGTCCATCAGGGACAGCCCTTCGAACGCGTCGCGGGCGTAGTGCACCTGACCCGGGTAGATCGACCGCAGGTCGTCTTCCACGTACGCGCGGGTCAGCGCCGCGCCGCCGAGCAGCACCGGCCAGCGCTTGGCCACGCCCCGGGAGGCCATCTCGGCCAGGTTCTCCTTCATGATCACGGTGCTCTTGACCAGCAGGCCGGACATGCCGATCGCGTCGGCCCGGTGCTCCTCGGCGGCGTCGAGGATCGCGTTGATCGGCTGCTTGATGCCGATGTTGACCACGTCGTAGCCGTTGTTGGACAGGATGATGTCGACCAGGTTCTTGCCGATGTCGTGCACGTCGCCCTTGACGGTGGCGAGCACGATGCGGCCCTTGCCGTCGTCGTCGGTCTTCTCCATGTGCGGCTCCAGGTAGGCCACCGCGGTCTTCATCACCTCGGCGGACTGGAGCACGAACGGCAACTGCATCTGGCCGGAGCCGAACAGCTCGCCGACCACCTTCATGCCGTCCAGCAGCAGGTCGTTGATGATGGACAGCGGCGTACGCCCCTGCGCCATCGCGGTGTCCAGGTCGGCCTCCAGGCCGTTGCGCTCGCCGTCGATGATCCGCCGCTTGAGCCGCTCGTCCAGCGGCAGCGCGGCCAGTTCCTCGGCCCGGGTGGCGCGCGCCGACGCCGCGTCCACGCCCTCGAACGCCTCGATGAACCGCTGCACCGGGTCGTAGCCCTCGCGGCGGCGGTCGTACACCAGGTCGAGCGCCACCTCGCGCTGCTCGTCCGGGATCCGCGACATGGGCAGGATCTTGCTGGCGTGCACGATCGCCGAGGTCAGCCCGGCCTGGGCGCACTCGTGCAGGAACACCGAGTTGAGCACCTGCCGGGCCGCCGGGTTGAGGCCGAACGACACGTTGGAGATGCCGGCGGTGAAGTTGACGCCCGGGTAGCGCGCCGCGATCTCCCGGATCGCCTCGATCGTCTCGATGCCGTCGCGGCGGGTCTCCTCCTGCCCGGTGGCGATCGGGAACGTCAGCGCGTCGATGAGGATGTCCTCCCGGCGCATCCCCCACCGGCCGGTCAGGTCGTCGATCAGCCGGGAGGCCACCCGTACCTTCCACTCGCGGGTGCGGGCCTGGCCCTCCTCGTCGATGAGCAGCGCCACGACGGCGGCGCCGTGCTCCCGGACCACCGGCATGATCCGCGCGTAGCGGGACTCGGGGCCGTCGCCGTCCTCGAAGTTGACCGAGTTGACCACGCACCGGCCGCCGAGCATCTCCAGCCCGGCCTCGATCACCGCCGGCTCGGTGGAGTCCAGCACGATCGGCAGCGTCGAGGCGGTGGCGAAGCGGCCGGCCAGCTCCCGCATGTCCTGCGTGCCGTCGCGGCCCACGTAGTCGACGCAGAGGTCGAGCAGGTGCGAGCCGTCCCGGGCCTGGCTGCGCGCGACCTCCACGCAGGCCTGCCAGTCCCCGGCGAGCATCGACTCGCGGAACGCCTTCGAGCCGTTGGCGTTGGTCCGCTCCCCCACCATCAGGATGCTGGCGTCCTGGGCGAACGGAACGTGGTGGTAGATCGAGGAGACCCCGGCCTCCGGCTTCGGCTCCCGCGCCACCGGCGCCCGCCCGCCCAGCCGCTCCACCAGCACCCGGATGTGCTCCGGGGTGGTGCCGCAGCAGCCGCCGATTAGCGCCACGCCGTAGTCGGTGACGAACTGCTCCAGCGCGTCGGCCAGCTCGTCCGGGCTCAGCGGGAAGTACGCCCCGTCGGCAGTCAGCACCGGCAGGCCCGCGTTCGGCATCACCGAGATCGGGATACGCGAGTGCTGCGCCAGGTAGCGCAGGTGCTCGCCCATCTCCGCCGGACCGGTCGAGCAGTTCAGCCCGATCAGGTCGACGCCGAGCGGCTCGATCGCGGTCAGCGCGGCGCCGATCTCGCTGCCCAGCAGCATGGTGCCGGTGGTCTCCACGGCCACCTGGCAGATGATCGGCACGTCCCGGCCCGCCTCGGCGCGGGCCCGCTTCGACCCGACCACCGCCGCCTTGACCTGGAGCAGGTCCTGGCAGGTCTCGATGATCAGCCCGTCCGCCCCACCGGCGATCAGGCCGGCGGCGTTCTCCTGGTACGCGTCGCGCAGCGAGGCGTAGCTCGCGTGACCGAGCGTGGGCAGCTTGGTGCCCGGGCCCATCGAGCCGAGCACGAACCGGGGGTGCTCCGGCGTCGCGTACGCGTCGGCGGCCTCCCGCGCGATCCGCGCGCCCGCCTCGGACAGCTCCCGGATGCGGCCGGGGATGCCGTACTCGGCGAGGTTGGGCAGGTTCGCGCCGAACGTGTTGGTCTCCACGCAGTCCGCGCCGGCGGCGAGGTAGGCGTCGTGCACGCCGCGGACCACGTCCGGCCGGGTCACGTTGAGGATCTCGTTGCAGCCTTCGAGGCCGTCGAAGTCGTCAAGGGTGAGGTCGGCCGCCTGGAGCATCGTCCCCATCGCGCCGTCCGCGATCAGGATCCGATCCGCCAGGAGGTCACGCAACGAAATAGGCACATGGCCCAGGTTAGTGCGCCCGAGTACGGCAGACTCACCCGAACCGGGCCTTCCCACATACTGCCCGGCGGACCGCGTACGTCTTTGCGCCGGTTCGCCCGGGTGGTCGGGCTCGGCGACCGGCGCGGCCGACGGGCCCGCTCCGGCGGCGGCACGTAGGCTGGCGGACGTGAAGGACAACAGGGGTGCGACAGTGCGACGGGGCGACGCCGCGCCCGACGAGCAGGGTGAGGTGACGGCGTGACCGAGTTCGACGGGCTGCCGGTACTGCGCTCGCCGGTCGCCATCGCGGCCTTCGAGGGCTGGAACGACGCCGCCGACGCCTCCACCGCCGCCGTGGAACACCTGGAGCAGGTCTGGCAGGCCCGGCAGGTGACCGAGCTGGACCCGGAGGACTTCTACGACTTCCAGGTGAGCCGTCCGACGATCACCATGGCCGACGGCGAGACCCGGCGCGTCGAGTGGCCCACCACGCGGTTCATGGTGGCCAGCCCGGAGGGCACCGAGCGGGACGTGGTGCTGATCCGCGGCATCGAGCCGAGCATGCGCTGGCGTACTTTCTGCGAGCAGGTGCTGGAGATCTGCCACAGCCTGGAGGTCGAGCGGGTGGTGCTGCTCGGCGCGTTGCTCGCCGACGTGCCGTACACCCGGCCGCTGCCGATCAGCGGCAGCGCGTCGGACGCCGACGCGGCCAAGCGCTACCAGCTCACCCCCACCCGGTACGACGGGCCGACCGGCATCGTCGGCGTGCTGCACGACGCCTGCACCCGCGCCGAGGTCGACGCGGTGTCGTTCTGGGTGCACGTGCCGCACTACGCGAACAACCCGCCCTGCCCGAAGGCCACCCTGGCGCTGCTGCACCGCGTCGAGGAGGTGCTCGACCTGCCGGTGCCGATGGCCGACCTGGCCGAGGAGGCCGCCGAGTGGGAGCAGCGGGTGCGCAGCGCCGCCGAGCAGGACGCCGAACTCGGCGAGTACGTGCGTGAGCTGGAGGAACGGGTCGGCGACGCCGGCATCACCCCGTTGACCGGGGACGAGATCGCCCAGGAGTTCGAGAAGTACCTGCGCCGCCGCGGCGGTTCCGCCGGACCGACAGCCGGTTCCTGGTAGCCGTTTTCCGTCGAAGCCGGGTCCCCTGGTTGGGACCCGGTTTCTTCGTGTCCGGGGTGGCGACGTCACACCCGCTAGGGCATCCTAGGAACCTAGCTGTTCTGAGGAGGCCCGGATGCAGATCAACCCCGGCGCGGCCGAGTTCCCGCACCGGCAGATCGCCGCGCAGCTCAAGGCCCAGGTGCGCCGCGGCGACTGGGGCCCCGGCGAGCGGCTGCCGTCCATCCCGGCCATCGCCGAGATGTTCGGCGTCGCGAAGCAGACCGTCCAGCGCGCCGTCGACCAGCTGCGGGTCGAGGGCATCCTGATCACCAAACCCGGCTCCGGTACGTACGTGCGGGGCACCCGGCGCCGCCTCAACCGCCTGTCCCGGGGCCGGTACGGCGGCTTCCGCGGCTACCACACCGACCTGGCCGCCCGGTACCGCCAGCAGCTCGTCTCGGTCGGCCGCTCCCGCGCCCCCGCCGAGGTGGCCGACGCGTTCGGCGTCGCCGACGGCACCGAACTGCTCTGCCGGCGACACCTGGTACGCACCGACGACTCCCCGGTCGAGGTCGGCGCGTCGTGGTTCCTGCCCGCCGACACCGCAGGCACCTCACTGGAGCGCGCCGAGGCGTTCGGCCGCCCGCTCTATCAGGAGGCCGAGGAGGTCACCGGCCGTCGGTACGTCACCGCCACCGACACGATCAGCGCGCGCCAGCCCAGCCGGGAGGAGGCGGAAATCCTCCAGATCCGCCCGGACACACCGGTGCTGCACCTGCTGCACGTGGCCTACGACGAGCGGCACAAGCCGATCGAGGTCGCGCAGGCCACCTGGCCCGGCCCGATGACCACGCTCACCGAGGAGTACAAGATCCCCGCCCCCACCCCCGACCAGGACCCCGACCCCGGCCTGGTCCTGGGCTGACCGCCCCGCGCCCCGCGCCCCGCGCCCCGCGCCCCGCGCCCCGCGCCCCGCGCCCCGGCGATCATGCGCACGCCTCGGCGATCTTGCACTTCGTGCCCCGGCAGATGCAGATGGGGCATTTACGACGCCCCGAGGGCCACAAGTGCAAGATCGCTGAGGCGCACCGGCAGGGCCGACGCAGCACGCACGCAGGCTCCCGGAAGGGCCACGCCCAGGCGGAACTCCCGGGCCGGGGCACACGGGCGCAGCTCCCAGAACGGCCACGCCGGGGCGGAGTCTCCAGGCCGGGCCATGCTGGGTGGAACACCATGGGTGTCAAACCGCCCTCGACGCACCCATCACGTTCCACCCACCCGTCGAGCGACGCGATCTTGCAGTTGCGGCCCCCGCAAAATCGGACGAAAAGGCGAGAACACGGGCCGCAAGTGCAAGATCGGCGAGGCGAGGCGAGGCGAGGCGAGGCGAGGCGAGGGAGCGGGAGAGGGAGAGGGCGGCACGGGAGGGCGGCTCGGGGATGGGCGAGCGAGCAGGGCGCGGCACGGGGCAAGAGGGGCGGCTCGGGGACGAGCTCAGGGCAGGGCGCGGCACGGAGCCAGAGGGCGGCTCGGGGACGGGCGCGGGCAGGGCGCGGCGAAGGTGAAGGTGCAAGAGGCACGACGGGGTGGCGCGGGACGGGCGAGCGGGCAGAGAGGGCCGAACGGCTACAGGGCGATGCCGAGGAGGGCGTCGACCGTGTCGGTGAACAGGGCCGGGGCCTCCGGGTCGTCCGAGGCGCCGTTCAGGGCTCCGTCGGCCCAGCGGTCAGCCGCCGCCAGCGCGCCCGGCGTGTCCAGGTCGTCGGCCAGGCGCTCGCGTACCTCGGCCAGCAACGCCGCCCCCGACGGCCCGGCCGGCGCGGCGGCGGCCCGCCGCCAGCGGTCCAGCCGCTCGTGCGCCTCGGTGAGCAGCTCGTCGGTCCAGGAGCGGTCGGTGCGGTAGTGCCCGCTCATCAAAGCCAGCCGCACCGCCATCGGGTCGACCTTGTCGGCCCGCAGCCGGGACACGAAGACCAGGTTGCCCTGGGACTTCGACATCTTCTCGCCGTCCAGGCCGATCATGCCGGCGTGTACGTAGTGGTCGGCGAACGGCGCCTCGCCGGTGAGCCGCTCGGCGTGCGCGGCGGAGCACTCGTGGTGCGGGAAGATCAGGTCGTTGCCGCCGCCCTGCACGTCGATGCGGTCGCCGAGCAGGTTCAACGCGATGACTGTGCACTCGATGTGCCAGCCGGGACGGCCCGCGCCGAGTTCGCCGCCGGGCCAGGACGGCTCGCCCTCGCGGGCGCCGCGCCACAGCAGCGGGTCGAGCGGGTCGCGCTTGCCGGCACGCTCCGGGTCGCCGCCGCGCTCGGCGAACAACTCCAGCATCTGCTCGCGGGACAGGTTCGACTCGTATCCGAAGCGCGGGGCGGCGGAGACGTCGAAGTAGACGTCGCCGGTGCCGTCGTCGAGCCGGTACGCCGCGCCGTCCTTGAGCAGCACCAGCACCTTCTCGGCGATCTCCGGGATCGACTCGACAGCGCCGACGTAGTGCGCCGGCGGGATCATCCGCAGCGCCTCCATGTCCTCGCGGAACAACGCGGTCTCGCGCATGGCCAGGACCTTCCAGTCCTCGCCGTCGCGCTCGGCGCGTTCCAGCAGCGGGTCGTCGATGTCGGTGACGTTCTGCACGTAGCGCACGTCCAGGCCGGCGTCGCGCCACATCCGCTGCACCAGATCGAACGCGATCATGGTGGCGGCGTGCCCCAGGTGCGTGGCGTCGTACGGGGTGATGCCGCAGACGTACATCGAGGCCGCGCCCTCGGGCCGGCTGGGGTGGGCGCCCTGCCGCGCCGAGTCGTACAACCTCAGCGGCACGCCCTCGCCGGGCAGCCGTGGCACCTCGTGTCCCGCCCAAGACTCCATGACCGCCAGCCTAACGATCCGTCAGACGCTCGGGTGCCGCCCTACGGGTGATCAACGCGACAGCGGCTCACATCGGTGGCCAGGGCATCGCGGGCCACTCCTCGGGGGGCAGCGGAAACCGGCCGGTCTCGCGCAGCCGCCGTACCCGGGTCGCCAGCGCAGCGGTCTCGCCGATCGTCAGGTGCTCGGCCAGTTCGTCGCCGAGCGGGCCGCGAAGCTGACCGGCCAGGCCGTCGAGCATCTCCACCGCGTCCGGTGGCAGCTCGCGGCCGGCCCAGCCCCACAGCACCGTACGCAGCTTCTCCTCGACGTGGAAGCTGACGCCGTGGTCGACGCCGTAGATCCGGTCGTCCGGGCCGACGAGCACGTGCCCGCCCTTGCGGTCGGCGTTGTTGATGACCGCGTCGAGCACGACGAGCCGGGCCAGGCGCGGGTCGTCGGCGTGCGCCAGCGCATACGCCGCGCCGTCGTCGTCGCGGGCCGCCGCGACCGGAAACCAGCGCGGCGGGATCTCGCGCGCCGGCACGAACCCGACGAGCGGCTCGGCGTCGTCCGGCTCGTCGATCCAGAGCTGGCAGGAGCCGGGACCGAACGCGCCGTCGCGCAGCACCGTCGGCGGCACCAGGTCCCAGCCGGTGGCACGGGACACCAGGTAGGCGGCCACCTCCCGGCCGGCGAGCGTGCCGTCCGGGAAGTCCCACAGCGGGCGCTCGCCGCGTACCGGCTTGTAGACACAGTGGGCGGTGACGTCGCCGAGCGCGACGACGCCGCGCAGCGTGGCGTTGGAGGCGTCGACCAGCCGCCCCTCCAGGGTCAGCTCACCGTCGGCGAGCAGCCGCAGCGCCTCGGCGCCGTCCTGTCGGGGCTGCAGTTCCGACGACGTCACCGGTGATAGCCGTTGTTCCGGGGGCAGAGGTGACCGGCCGGGTCCAGCGGCTGCCCGCACAGCGGGCAGGGGGGACGGCCGGCGTTGACGACGCGCTTGGCCCGCTCGATGAACTCGCGGGTCGCTTCCGGGGTCAGCCGTACCCGGAGCCGGTCGAGGTCGTCGTCCGGCTCCTCCGGTTCCTCGTCGGCGTCGTCGTCCGCGCCGCCCAGCTCGACCTCGACCTCCGCCTCACCCACGGCGATCGCCTCGATCACCACTGTCGCGGTGTCCACGTCGAAGGCCAGGCCCAGCGTGCCGACGCGGAACTCCTCGTCCACCGGGGTGTCGAGCGGCTCGTTGTCGCCGCCCGTCGTCGGCGCGGCCTCCGGCAGCTGCACGCCGAAGCGGCGCTGCGCCTCGGCGAGCAGCTCTTCGAGCTTCTCGGCGAGCAACGACACCTGGACCTTCTCCAGCGACACGCTGACCAGCCGGCCGCCGCCGCGCGCCTGGAGGAAGAACGTACGCTCCCCCGGCGGGCCGACCGTACCGGCGACGAACCGCTCGGGCGGCTCGAAGGCGTGCACCTGGTGCGTCATACCCACGACCCTATCCGGCGCGTGGAAGTGCCGCGCAGCCCACCGACGCCGAATCCGCCCAGAGCGAACGCGCCGCGCCGGGCCGGCTATCCGGCCGCGCCCGCGCCCCCGCCGACCGCCGCGTCCGACTCGGCCGGCCGCGCCGAGCGGCGGCGCCGCTTGCGCGGCGGCGGGACCAGCGCCGACAGGTCGCCGCCGGTGTCGTTGAGCCGGACCAGGAACGGCCGCAACGGGGTGTAACGGATCGCCGTCACCGACGCCGGGTCGGCCACGATCCGCTGGAAAAGATCAAGGTGTACGCCGAGCGCGTCCGCCACGATCGCCTTGATCACGTCGCCGTGGCTGCAGGCCAGCCAGACCGCCTCCGGCCCGTGCTCGGCGGTGACCCGCGCGTCCCAAGCCCGTACGGCCGCCACCGCGCGAGCGGACATCGCCGCCATCGACTCCCCCTGCGGGAACGCGGCGGCGCTCGGGTGCTGCTGCACCACCGGCCACAGCGGCTCCTTCGCCAGCTTCTTCAGCGACTGCCCCTCCCAGTCGCCGTACCCGCACTCGATCAGCCCTTCGTCGACCACCGGCTCGGCGTCCGGCAGAGCCAGTTCCAGGGTCTGCCGGCAGCGGATCAGCGGGCTGGTCACCACCGCCGCGAGCGGCAGCCCGGCGAGCACTGCGCCCACCGCCGTCGCCTGCGCGCGGCCGGTGTCGTCCAGCTCGACCGGCTGCCGCCCGGCCAGGCCGCCGTCGGCGTTCGCGGTGGTCCGGCCGTGTCGCAGAAGCAGAAGGGTCGCCACGCTGACCACCCTAGGCGGTACGCCCCAAAGGTGATCGTCCCGCCACGACCCCCGCCATATCGCCGCCCCCACACACCGTCCCCGCCCTCGCACCCCCGTCGGCGTCGATCATGAAGCTGGACCAGACAAAACGGTCGACTCGCGCCGCCAACCTCGTGATCGCACATCGCATCGCGCGGCTTGTTCGTCTCGCGCGGCAATCCGCCGGAGATCTTGGAAGATCTGGGCCCCCCTGAGGGCCATTCCCTTCCAAGATCTCCGGCGGTGGTGGCGCACGCCAAGGATCTTGGTACGTTCCCGCCCTTATGGGGGCCGTTCCGTACCAAGATCTCCGGTGAGCCCTTTCTAGAGCGGCGACATGCGCTTGGGATCTGCCGTGGGCGACCCGACCTTCCACACGATCATGAGCTCGGCGGTGACAAACCGGACACGACGTGCCGTCAACCTCATGATCGACGCTTCCGGGCGACGGAGGGGTGAGCCGGGGTGGCGGGGTGTCCGGTTCGGGGGTGGTCGGGGACACGCGGGTGGCGGAATCGGATGCGGGGCCTGGGCGTTATACCTGGTGAACGACCGCAGCAGCGCCCCCGCAGCCGAGAAGGCGGGCGGCAGCGTCCGGGAATGATGCCGGGCCGGCGGTCGTTGGACATGTCTCCGGCGCGACCAGCGAGCCCCGCACGCCACCCCCGGCGTCCGCGGCCCGCGTGAGCAGACGCCGGATCCCCCCGAAGACTTCTTGAGCGCCTGACGGTGCCCACGCCCCCACCCCCTGGGTGCGTCGACCCCCGAATGGAGCCCCCATGAACAGCATTCTGCGTAAGAGCATCCTCGGTATCGCCGGTCTGACCGTCGCCGGTGGCCTGGCCGCCGGCCCCCTCAACCACGACAGCGCCCCCACCGCGCGGGACACCGCGGTCACCACCACCCAGGCCGCGAAGCTCGACACCGCCACGCTGATCCCGCACGGCGTACAGGGCGAGCAGTCCCACATCGACCTCAACGACGAGCAGACCGCCAACGTCAAGGCCATCATCGCCGCCACCAAGAAGGCCGGCATGGACGAACGCGCCGCCGTCGTGTCCATCGCCACCGCGCTGCAGGAGTCGAAGCTGGAGAACCTCGGCCACCTCGGTGACCGCAACGACCACGACTCGCAGGGCCTGTTCCAGCAGCGCCCCTCCTCCGGCTGGGGCACGGTCGAGCAGATCACCGACCCCGAATACTCCACGACCGCGTTCCTGAAGGGTCTGAAGCAGGTCGACGGCTGGCAGGACATGCCGCTGACCGTCGCCGCCCAGACCGTCCAGGTGAGCGCCTACCCGGACCACTACGCCCAGTGGGAACAGCAGGCCGCCGACCTCGTCGCCCAGCACTGGAACAAGTAAGACAGAGCGAAAGGCCGGCACCCCGAGACGGGGTGCCGGCCTTTCGCGTGCCAGGGCAGCGTCAGGTCGCGCTGAGCGTGCCCGTGGCCAGCAGGCAGATGACCAGGCTGCCGAGCGCGACCCGGTAGAGCACGAAGACGTACAGCGTGTGGTGTGCGACGTAGCGCAGCAGCCAGGCGATGGCGGCGTACCCGACGACGAACGCGATGAGCGTCGCCACCACCATCTGCGCGACGCTCGGCGCGGCGGTGCCGGGCGCGGACGGCTCGAAGACGTCCGGAAGGCTGAACACGCCGGAGATCACCACGGCCGGGATGGCCAGCAGGAACGAGTAGCGGGCCGCGGTCTCCCGGGTCAGGTTGAGCAGCAGGCCCGCGGTCAGCGTGCCGCCGGAGCGGGACACGCCGGGCACCAGCGCCGCGGCCTGGGCGAAGCCCATGACCACGCCGTCGCGCATCCGGAAGTTCTCCAGCGTACGGGTCTGGCGGCCCCAGTACTCGGCGAAGGCGAGCAGCACCGCGCCGATGATCAGTGTGCAGGAGATCAGCCAGAGGTTGCGGCCGGCGGTGCGGATCTGGTCCTTGAAGATCAGTCCGAAGATGCCGATCGGGATGGTGCCGACGATGACGTACCAGCCCATGCGGTAGTCGAGGCTGGAGCGCACCGAGCGGTCGACCAGGCCCACGCACCAGGTCCGGACGATCCGCCAGATGTCCTTGGCGAAGTAGATCAGGACGGCGGCCTCGGTGCCGAGTTGGGTGACCGCGGTGAACGAGGCGCCCGCGTCCCGGCCGAAGAAGATGGCCGAGGTGATCCGCAGGTGGCCCGACGAGGACACCGGGAGGAACTCGGTCAGTCCCTGGACGAGGCCCAGGACGATGGCTTCGAGCCAGGTCACTCGCCGACTCCGGACAGCTCCAGCGCCTCGGCCACGGTCCGCAGCGTCTGCACCCCGCTCTCCCGGTCGGCCACGAACAGCGACACCGACAGCGTGGTCACGCCGGCGGCGGCGTACTCCCGCATGCGCTCGGCGATGCGCTCCTTCGAGCCGAGCAGCGAGGTGCGGTCGATGAACTCCATGGGTACGGCGGCGGCGGCGTCGCGCTGCCGCTTGGCCAGGTAGAGGTCCTGGACCTCGCGGGCCGCGTCGCCGTAGCCCATCCGGGTGGCGAGCTGGTTGTAGAAGTTCTGCTTGCGGCTGCCCATGCCGCCGACGTACAGGGCGGCGTACCAGCGGACCAGCTCGGCGCAGGTGGCGACGTCGTCGCCGACCACGACCGGCACGGACGGCACCACGTCGAAGCCGTCCAGTTCCTTGCCGGCGGCGGCGCGGCCGGTCCGGACCGAGGCGAGGTGCTCCTCGGCGAACTCTGGGGAGTAGAAGACGGCGAGCCAGCCGTCGGCGATCTCGCCGGCCAGCTCCAGGTTCTTCGGGCCGACGGCGGCCAGGTAGATCGGGATGTGCTCGCGCGGCGGGTGGAAGCCCAGCCGCAGCGCCTTGCCCGGGCCGTCCGGCAGCGGCAGCGTGTAGTGCTCGCCGTCGTACGCGACCTCCTTGCGGGCCACCGCCAGCTTGACGATGTCGACGTACTCGCGGGTGCGGGCCAGCGGCTTGGCGAACCGGACGCCGTGCCAGCCCTCCGAGACCTGCGGGCCGGACACGCCCAGGCCGAGCCGGAACCGGCCGCCGGAGATCGCGTCGATGGTCGCGGCGGTCATCGCGGTCATGGCCGGCGAGCGGGCCGGGATCTGCATGACCGCCGACCCGACGTCGATCCGCTCCGTCTGACCGGCGATCCAGGACAGGATGCTCGGCGAGTCCGAGCCGTACGCCTCCGCGGCCCACACGACCGAGTAGCCGAGCCGGTCCGCCTCCTGGGCCAATGCCAGGTGGTCGAACGGCGTGCTCCACGCCGTCTGGTATCCGAGGTTGAGCCCGAGTCGCACTGATCCTCCCGCCATCCGCACCACAGGTCGCATCAGGTTACGCAATGAGCGTGGCGTACTCGACGTCCGGCTCACCCGAACATGTCACACCGGTCTGATGTCGCGCGGGAACTTGACTGCGGCGAGGATATCCGTGACGCCGGGTTCGAAATAAGGTTCACGCATGCAACAGCGACCGCTCGGCCGAAGCGGGCTGGCGGTATCGCGGCTCGCGCTCGGCACCATGACCTGGGGACGGGACACCGACGCCGACGACGCGGCCGCCCAGCTGAAGAGTTTCCTCGACGCGGGCGGCAACCTCGTGGACACCGCCGACGTGTACGCCGACGGTGACGCCGAGTCGGTGATCGGCTCGCTGCTGGGCAGCCTGGTGGACCGCGACGAGCTGCTGATCGCCACCAAGGCGGGGCTGCGGCCGGGCAGCGGCCGGCGCCGAGACGGCTCGCGCGGGCATTTGCTGCGTACGCTCGACGCCTCGCTGCGCCGGCTCGGCACCGACCACGTCGACCTCTGGCAGGTGCACGGGTACGACCCGGACACCCCGCTGGAGGAGACGCTCTCGGCCCTGGACCACGCCGTGTCCAGCGGGAAGGCCCGCTATGTCGGCGTGTCGAACTTCTCCGGCTGGCAGACCGCCCGCGCCGCCGCCTGGCAGGCCGCCTGGCCGGGGCGGGCGCCGGTGGTCGCCGCGCAGGTGGAGTACTCGCTGCTGGAGCGCGGCGTGGAACGGGAGGTGCTGCCCGCCTGCGCCGGGATGGGGCTGGGCGTGCTGCCCTGGTCGCCGCTGGGCCGGGGCGTGCTCACCGGCAAGTACCGCAACGGCCGCCCGGCCGACTCACGGGCGGTGTCGCCGCACTTCGAGCGGTTCGTCGCCACCTACCTGGAGCCGCGCTGCTCCAGCATCGTGGAGGCGGTCGCCATCGCGGCCGGCGGGCTCGGCGTGTCGCCGCTGGAGGTGGCGCTGGCCTGGGTCCGGGACCGGCCCGGCGTGACCGCGCCGATCCTCGGCGCCCGCACCGTCGGGCAACTGCTCGGCGCGTTGCAGGTGGAGCGGATGACGCTGCCGGCGGAGATCGTCACGGCGCTCGACGACGTGTCGGCGGTGCCGGTGGGCTATCCGGAGCGCGACGGCTGAGCCGCGGCGGGGCGATCCGGGTCACCGTCAGGGGGTGGCGGAGGGCCCCCGACCTGGGCAGCATAGGGGCATGGACTACGAATACGCGCCGCTGCGGTTGCCCTCGAACGTCGATCGGCTGACCGCCGCGGCGCAGCTGGCGATCCAGGCCGAGTTCTCCGGCTGGGAGCTGGCCCGGGTGCGGCTCTACCGCGACGGCACGCGGCAGGTGGTGCTGCGGCGCCGCCTGGTGAACCAGTCGCAGCCGGGCCTGTCGTACTGACGGGCCCGTCCCCGGGGCCGCGCGACGCGGCACGGCCCCGGGGACGCGCACGGCCTAGTGCGCGTGGTCGTGCTCCTCGTCGAGCTCCATGAACGGGTGCTCGTCGAGCCGGCCGACCAGCCGGTCGTCGGCGGCGGGCTGGAACGGCCCGACCGGGTCGTCGTCGTCGAACGACTCCAGGTCGACAGGGGTGCCGACCTCGCTGACCATGACCACGCCGTCGAGCGGTTCCAGCTCCGGCACGTCCAGCGCGGACAGCGAGCCGTCGCCGCTCTGCAGCAGCTCCAGCACCGCCTCGCCGACCCCCTCCACCGGGGCCGGCTCGTCGTCCTCCGGGGTGCCGTCGCGGCGGGCCGCCTCGGCCGCGCGCAGCAGCGCGGCGACGCTGGGCACCCGGTAGTCGCGCCGCTGCCGCACCGAGATGACCCGCGGGTGCGGGTCGGTGGGCTCGCCGCCCTCGACGGCGCCGAAGCGCTCGTCGGCCTCGTCCGGGTCGATCGACTCCACGTCCCAGGGCGTCACCTCGCCGAACGCGTCGAGCAGTTGCTCGTCGTAGGCGAACGAGGCGTTGTTCAACCCGACGTACGCCTGCCAGACGGCGTCGTCGTCGATCCGGCCCTGGGCGGCCCGGACGGCGGCCAGGTGGGCGCGAGCGGCGTCGATCACCCGCTCGAGGGCGGCATCCAGCTCACCGTGCTGGTCGGTCATGTGTGGCAGTCCCTTCGCGATGGGGGGAGGGTTCCGCGCCGACGGCGCCGCTGTGGGCGCGGTCAGCAGGTACGCAGGAAGCGGTCCAGAACCCGCACGCCGAACTGTAGTCCGTCCAGCGGAACCCGCTCGTCGATGCCGTGGAACAGGCCGGAGAAATTGAGGTCGGCGGGCAGCCGCAGCGGCGCGAAACCGAAGCAGCGGATGCCGAGTTGGGAGAACGCCTTGGCGTCGGTGCCGCCGGAGAGCATGTACGGCACCGGGTGCGCGCCCGGGTCCTCGGCGCGCAGCGCGGCCGACATGCCCGCCACCAGGTCACCGTCGAAGGTGGTCTCCAGGGCCGGCTGGCGCTGGACGTACTCGATGGCGATGTCCGGGCCGACCAGCTCGCGCAGCTGCCGCTCCAGCTCCTCGCTCTGCCCGGGCAGGCTGCGGCAGTCGATGGTGGCGGTGGCCCGGCCGGGGATGACGTTGTCCTTGTAGCCGGCGGCCAGCCGGGTCGGGTTGGCGGTGTTGCGGATGGTCGCGCCGATGATGTTGGCGATCGGGCCGAGCTTGGCGATCGCGGTCTCCGGGTCGTCCGGGTCGATCTCGATGCCGAGCACGTCGGAGACCTCGGCCAGGAAGGCGCGGACGGTGTCGGTCATCACCACCGGGAAGCGGTGCCGGCCGATCCGGGCGACCGCCTCGGCCAGGGCGGTGACCGCGTTGTCGTCGTGCATCATCGAGCCGTGGCCGGGCCGGCCCTTGGCGTGCAGGCGCAGCCAGTCGATGCCCTTCTCGGCGGTCTCGATCAGGTAGAGCCGGCGCTGCTCGTCCACCGAGTAGGAGAAGCCGCCCACCTCGCCGATCGCCTCGGTGCAGCCGTCGAACAGGTCGCGGTGCCGCTGGGTGAGGAAGTGCGCGCCGTAGTCGCTGCCGGCTTCCTCGTCGGCGGTGAACGCGAGCACGATGTCGCGCCGGGGGCGGACGCCGGCGCGCTGCCAGCCGCGCACCACGGCGAGCACCATGGCGTCGAAGTCCTTCATGTCGATCGCGCCGCGGCCCCACAGGTAGCCGTCGCGGATCTCGCCGGAGAACGGGTGCACCGACCACTCGTCCGGGTCGGCGGGGACGACGTCGAGGTGGCCGTGCACGAGCAGCGCGTCGCGGCCCGGCTCGGTGCCGGGGATGCGGGCGACGAGGTTCGCCCGGCCGGGGGCGGACTCGTGGATCTCGGCGTCGACACCGACCTCGGCGAGCTTCTCCGCCACGTACTCGGCGGCGCGCCGCTCCCCCACGCTCGTGTCGTTGTCGCCGGTGTTCGTGGTGTCGATGCGCAGCAGGTCGCGGCAGAGGTCCACGACCTCGTCGGTGGCGTCGGGCCGGGCGGGGAGGGCGTCGCTCGTCATCGCTTCCTTATATCAGCAGGCGGGGTCGTCGCGGCCGTCGGTGCGCGCCGCGGTTTCGTGGATCTCCCGGCCGGGTACCGGCGGAGGCGCCCGGGACATCGACCCCGGCCGTCACGAGGAGGGCCCCATGACCGTCCCGCTGCCGCCGCTGCCGCCCGCCGCCGACGACGCGTACCGGCCCGGGGGCCGCAGCGTCGCCGACCTCGTGGACACCGAGCACCGGGCGCTGCTGGGGCTGGCCGACCGGGTCACCGACCCGGCGCTGGCGGCGGCCGAGCGGCGCGACGTGCTGGACGTGCTGACCGCCGCGGTGTCCCGGCACCTGTCGGCCGAGGAGCAGTACCTGTTCCCGGCGGCCCGGGCCGCCATGCCGGACGCCGTCGAGCTGGTCGAACGCGAGATCGAGGCCGACGCCGGGCTGCTGACCGCGCTCAAGGGGCTGTCCGGCGCGGACGACCCGGCGGTCGCGGACGTGGCCGAGCGGGTGCGCCGGCACGTCAGTCGTGTCGCGGCGCTGGTCACGCCGTTGCGGGAGGTGGCCAGCGACGCCGAGTTGATCCGGCTGGGCAACCGGTGGGAGATCGCGGAGGAGGCGGCGCCGACGCGTCCGCACCCCGGAACCCCGGCCACCCCGCCCTGGAACAAGATCGTCGAACCGGCGGTCGGGGTGCTGGACAAGGTGCGCGACGTGGTCTCCGGACGGCGTACCCGGCTGAGTGACCTGGAACACCGCCGCGAGGCATGAGCCGATCGCCCCTTTCGCGTATCGGTTCGTGGTCCTACCGTCACGGTATGGATCTGGAGCTGCGACACCTGCGTGTGGTCTGCGCGATCGCGGAGACGGGAAGCGTGACCAAGGCCGCCTCGGCGCTCGGCCTGGCCCAGCCGGCGTTGACAGCCCAGCTTCAGCGGATCGAACGGGCGCTGGGCGGGCCACTGTTCGAACGGGACCGCCGCGGCGCCCGCCCGACCGCGCTGGGTGAGCTGGTGCTGGACCGGGCGCGGGTGCTGCTGCCGGCGATGAAGGGCCTGCGGGACGAGGCGGCCCGGATGGCCGGCGCGGGCGACCCGCTGCGCCGGTACCGCTTCGGCGGGGTGAACAGCCCGATCATGGGCCGGCTGGTGCACCGGCTCGCCGCCGAGCGGCCGGACGCGCAGATCACCACGTACTCCTCGTGGTCGGTGGACGAGCTGGCGCAGATGGTGGCCGGCGGCCGGCTCGACTTCGCCCTCACCGGGGTGTGCGGCGACTCGACGCCGTCGGCGGGGTTCGGGCTGAGCTGGCGGGAGGTGGCCGTGGAGCCGATCTGCGTGCTGCTGCCGCAGACCCACCCGCTGGCCGGTCGCGCCGAGATCGACCTGGTCGACCTCGGCCACGAGCGGTGGGTGGCCGCGCCGGGCGACGGCTGCTTCGGCGACTGCTTCGCCGCCGCGTGCGCCCGCGCCGGGTTCACCCCCAAGAAGGTGTACGAGGCGGACGTGCGGGCCGCCCTGGAGCTGGTGGACGCGGGCGAGGCGGTGGCGTTGTGCCAGGCCACGTTCCGGCCGGTCGCCGGGCTGGTCACGCGGCGGCTGGCCGGTTCGCCGCTGCGCTGGCGGCTGCTGCTCGGCTGGCATCCGGACGTGCCGGCCGCCGGGGTGGCCGACCCGGTGCTGGCGGCGGCGGTCGCGGCGTACACGGACGCGCTGGCCAACCACCCCGACTATCTGGGCTGGCTGCTGGCGCACCCGGAGTTCGGCGTGCAGCCGAACGGCACCGGCGGGGTGCGAATCGCCTGAACCCGGGTAACACCGGCGACATGACTGATCTGTACCCGGCCGCCGACCAGCGGGAGCTGCTGCGTCAGGCGGCCACCGCGCACACCACCGCCGCCGCCGAGGTGGAGGCGTTCCTGCGGCGGCTGCCGGAGGTGCCGGACCCGGCCGACGTCACCGAGTACGCCAACCTGCTCAGCCGTGCGGAGCGGGCCCGGGACGACCTGCTGGCCGCGGCGGACGCGGCCGGGCTGCGACTGCCCAGCCTGGAGTCGGAGTAGACGCCGGCGCCCGGGCGGGGTCACCCGCCCGGGCGCCGGCGTACCGGCTCAGCGTTCGATCAGCACGTCGTGACCGAGGTCGAGCAGGGCGTGCCGCCACTCGTCGTCGGCGTTGCCCCGGCGTGGCCGCTCGGCGGTCAGCTCCCGGATCCGGGTGATCGCCTCCTGCATCACCTCGATGTCCTCCGGCGTGAGGTCCACCTTGCGCTTGCGCAGCACGGCGAGGATCTGCCGCCCGGGTTCGGGCAGGTCGAGGTCCGGATTGGGGCCGAACGCCTCCTCGCCCGACCCGCGGGTCAGCAACCACTGCCGCAGCGTCTCGGACTCGACGTTCACCTCGGCGTGGAAGTCGTCCCAGATCACCTCGACCTCGGGGTCGAGTCGCGCCTCGCGTGCCATCACGCCTCCTCTGCCGGCGGCGGCCCGGGTGCCGCCTCGCCCTCGTTCGGTGTCTGCTGCCGCACGCCCTCCGGCGGTACCCGGACCCGGGACGGGTTCGCCGTCGGGGCCGCCTCGATCGGTTCACCGGCGGCGGTGTCGTCGCGGGATTCGTCAGGTTCGGTCATGCCCGTCCTCCGATCCTTCGGTGCCGAGGCGGTCCGTCCCGTGCGGGACGGACCGTCGCCGGTCATCGGGGATGAGACGTGGTGGCCGCCGCGTGCCCGCGTTCACCGGCGGTGACGTCGAAGACCAGCTGGCCGTCGCGGGTGTCGACGGTGACCTTCTGCCCCGGGGAGATCTCGTTCTCCAGCAGCATCCGGGACAGCCGGTTGTCGACCTCGCGCTGGATCACCCGGCGCAGCGGGCGGGCGCCGAACTCCGGCTGGTAGCCGTGCTCGGCGAGCCAGTCCACCCCGGCGGTGCTGAACTCGACCTGGATGTCCTGGGCGTGCATGCGGCGGCGGGTCTCCTCCAGCAGCAGACCGGTGATCTGGCGCAGCTGCTCGGCCTCCAGCCGCTGGAAGATGATCACCTCGTCGATGCGGTTGAGGAACTCCGGGCGGAAGTTCTCCTGGAGCCGGCGCATCAGCCGCTCCCGCAGCTCGTCGTTCTCCTGCTCGCCGGGCGCGCCGCTGGCGAAGCCGACGGTGCGCTGGGTGCCGGTGATCAGCTCCGAGCCGAGGTTGCTCGTCATGATCAGCACGGTGTTCTTGAAGTTCACCGTCCGGCCCTGGCTGTCGGTGAGCCGGCCGTCGTCGAGCACCTGGAGCAGGATGTTGAACACGTCCGGGTGCGCCTTCTCGATCTCGTCCAGCAGCACGACCGCGTACGGGCGGCGGCGGACCGCCTCGGTGAGCTGGCCGGCCTCCTCGTAGCCGACGTACCCGGGCGGCGCGCCCACCAGCCGGCTGACCGTGTGCCGCTCCTGGAACTCGCTCATGTCCACCCGGACCATCCGGTCCGCCTCGCCGAACAGCGCCTCGGCCAGCGCGCGGGCCAGCTCGGTCTTGCCGACGCCGGTCGGGCCGAGGAACAGGAAGCTGCCCATCGGCCGGTTCGGGTCGGCCAGCCCGGTACGGGAGCGGCGCACCGCCTCGGAGACGGCGCTGACCGCGTCGTCCTGGCCGATGATCTTCTCGTGCAGGTGCCCCTCCAGGCGCAGCAGCCGGTCGCGTTCCTCCTCGGTGAGCTGGGTGACCGGGATGCCGGTGGCCCGCGAGACCACCTCGGCGATCTCCGTCGGCCCCACCTCGGGCACGTGGTTGGGTGCCTCGTCGCCGCGGGCGCGGCGCACCTGGTCCTCCAGTTCGGCGAGCCGGTCACGCAGCGCGGAGGCCCGCTCGTACTGCTCGTCGGAGACCGCCTGCTCCTTGTCCCGGCGCGTGTCCTCGAGCTGCTGCTCCAGCTCGCGCACGTCCTCAGCCGGGGTACGCGTGCGCAGCCGGACCCGCGCCCCGGCCTGGTCGATCAGGTCGATCGCCTTGTCCGGCAGGAACCGGTCGGTGACGTACCGGTCGGACAGCTCACCGGCGGCGATCAGCGCCTCGTCGGTGAACCGGACCTGGTGGTGCGCCTCGTAGCGGTCGCGCAGCCCGCGCAGGATCGCGACGGTGTCCTCCACGCTCGGCTCGGGCACCAGCACCGGCTGGAACCGGCGGGCCAGCGCGGCGTCCTTCTCGATGCTGCGCCGGTACTCGTCGAGCGTGGTCGCGCCGATGACCCGCAGCTCGCCGCGCGCCAGGGCCGGCTTGAGCATGTTCGACGCGTCCATCCCGCCCTCGCTGCCGGCGCCGCCCGCCCCGACCAGCGTGTGGATCTCGTCCAGGAAGATGATCAGCTCGTCGCGGTGGGCGCGGATCTCGTCGATCACCTTCTTCAGGCGTTCCTCGAAGTCGCCCCGGTAGCGGGTGCCGGCGACCAGGCCGGACAGGTCGAGCTGGATCACCCGCTTGCCGATGAGCGTCTGCGGCACGTCGCCGTCGCAGATCCGCTCCGCCAGGCCCTCCACGATCGCGGTCTTGCCGACACCGGCCTCGCCGATCAGCACCGGGTTGTTCTTGGTCCGCCGGGACAGGATCTCCACCGCCTGCTCGATCTCGTCGGCGCGGCCGATCACCGGGTCGATCTGGTCCATCCGGGCCAGCTCGGTGAGGTCCTGGCCGTACTGGTCGAGGGTGGGGGTGCCGCGGTCCGGGCGCGGCTGGCCGGCCGCGCCCCGCTCGGCGCTGGCCGCCTGCAACGACTCCGGCTGGATCCGGCCGGCGGCGAGCATCCGGCCGGCCGGCGACTCCGGGTTCAGCGGCAGCGCCATCAGGATGTGCTCGGGGCCGATGTAGTTGGCGCCCATCGCGCGGGACAGCTGGTGCGCGTCCAGCAGCGCCCGCTTCGCGGCCGGGGTCAGCGACAGGTTCGGCGGCACCTCGCCCCGGGGCGCGCCCTCCCCCCGCCCGCCGAGCGCGTTGACGAGCGTGTCGGGGTCGGCGCCGGCCCGGCGTACCAGGTCCCGCAGCGGCTCGCGCTGCAACGCCGCCCAGAGCAGATGGTCGGTGTCCAGGTCGTTGCTGTGCTTCTGGGCGGCCCGGCGGGCCGCGTCGGCGAGCATCTCCCGGGCGTCGGCGGTCATCAGTCGGGTGATGTCGACCCGGTGCGCCGGTCGGCGTCCCCCCTCGCCCCGGCCGAAGTATCGGGCCAGGAACTCGTCCCAGGGGTCGTTGCCGAAGTCACCCGGTCCCATCATCATCGTCCTCCGCAGTCGGTCGGCACGACCGGTATCCGGCACGCGCGGCACGGTCGGCGGTGGCTACCCGGCGGTCGGCGCGACAAACGCGACCGGATGGCAGGCTGGGGGCATGGAGAGCAGGCCGCTGCTGGTCGTCGACGGCGCGAACGTGGTGGGCTCGCGCCCGGACGGCTGGTGGCGGGACCGGGCCGGCGCGGCGGCGCGGCTGCGCGACGCGCTGGCGTCCGTCGGGGAGGCGGGCGTGCCGCCGGAGCTGCCCCCGCCGGTGCGGGTGGTGCTGGTGGTGGAGGGCGCGGCCCGGCATGTCACCTCGGTGCCCGGGGTGGAGGTGGTGTCCGCGCCCGGCTCCGGCGACGACACGGTGGTCGATCTTGTCGCCGCCGCGCCGCAGCGTCGGCGGGTGGTGGTCACCGCCGACCGGGAGCTGCGCGAGCGGGTGACCGCGCTCGGCGCGGAGGTACGCGGCCCGCGCTGGCTGGGCCGCTAGATCATCCGGTTCCGTCCACGGGACCGGCAGGACCGCCGGCGGGACCGGCGGCGAGGTCTTCGCGCACGTCAGGGCGGGAACCGGACACGCGGGTCGCAACGGGTCGAGGGTGGATGTTCGTCCACTCGTTCCGATGGGTTGTAATGGAGATCTCTTTTGCCCCCAGGAGGTTCCGTGGCGAGCGTCGCCGAGCTGAAGGCCGCCATCGATGTCGCTCTCCAGCAGATCGGTGACGGCCAGACAGCGGTGCAGGCAGCGGGCGAGAAGCTGGCCGAGGCACAGCAGACCCTGGCCGGCGCGCTGGAGGGCAGCGGCCACGAGACCGTCGAGGCGGCCCAGGCCTCGCTGACACAGGCCAGCCAGGAGCTGGAGGAGTGCCTCGCCGCGACACTCGTCGCGGGCGAGCAGGCACAGCTCTACGTCGCGACGCTCTGAGGCCGGCCGTGTCCATCGTCGAGGACATCGGCGCGCAGGTCCGCGCCGCCGCCGAGGACCTGCCGCTGGCGCAGCTCGCCGCCGCGCTGGAGAAGCTCGGCCAGGCGCAGGAGCGGCTGCGCTGGGTGCGTCAGGAGTCGGCCGACCCGATGGGGGTGCCGGAGCTGTCCTCGGCCACCGAGCACGCCGAGACCGCCGGCTACGCGCTGCGCGTGGCGCAGGAGCAGCTCGCCGCGTACCTGGCCGCGATCGGGCTGGCCCCCGACGGCGCGCCACCACCCCCGCCGGGCGAGCGGCGGCCCCGGCACGACACGCCGCGCGGCGACGACCCGCCCGCCCCCGGCGCGGCCCCCGAGCCGGGCGAGCAGCCCGCGGTACGGCGCTGGTGGGCGGTGCGGGTGGCGGAGCTGACCGGCGGCCGGGAGGGGACGCCGGACGAGCCGGACGAGCGCGTCGGGGACTCCCGTGAGCTGCTGCGCCGGGTGGTCGCCGGGGTCCGCTCCGGTGACCGGGACCGGCTGCACCGCGAGCTGCGCGCCGCGCACGCCGACGTGGGGCTGGGGCTGGCCGCGATCGCCCCGCCGCTGCTGCGCGAGCTGGCCGGTGAGCTGCTCGGCCATCCGCCCCGCGCGGACGACCTGCCCCGGCTGCGCGGCGCGCTGGACTCCCGGGTCCGTGACCTGCTGCCCGGGCTGCCGCGGCCGGTGCTGGACACGCTGCTGACCCGGGTGTGCCGGATGCCCCCGCCGCGCCGCGACGACGACGCGGAGCAGCCGCACGCGGCCGACCCGGCGGTCACCGCCGGGGTGCTCACCGGGGTGCTGCTCGACCGGCTCGGCCGGGACCTGCCGAAGGACACCGACGAACGGGAGACGTCCCGTGGCTGACGTCCGCACGCAACTGGTGACGCGGGTCCGGGGGATGCTCTCCGAGGCCCTGGGCGCCACCCGTACCCGGCTCGCCGCCGCCGAGGCGGAGCTGACCGCGAGCCGGGAGCGGCTGGCGCGTACCCGCCGGGCCGCCGCCGCAGTGCCCGCCCGGGTGGGCGCGGCCCGCGACCGCCGCCTGGCCGAGATCGACGCCCGGCACACCGCCCGTCTGGCGGAGCTGGCCCGCCGGGCCGCCGCCGCGGCGCAGCGGGAGGCGCCCGGCGCGGCGTCCGCGCCCTGGGACCGCTGGCAGGCTACGCCCGCCGGCCGGGCCGAGCCGCCCGGCGCGTTGCGCGTGGGCACGGTACGCCTGGACGGCGCCGAGCCGGTGCCGGCGCTGGTCCCGCTCCTGGACGCCGGGCACGCGCATCTGGCCGGCGGCGACCGTGCCGGGCTGGCCACCGTGGTGCCCGCGCTGCTGCTGCGCTCGGTCGGCCGCGCCGACCCGGGCGCGGTGCGGCTGTACGGGTACGACCCGGAGCACCTGGGCGGCGGTCTGGCCGGGTTCGCCCCGCTCGGCACCGCCGGCCTGCTCACGTTCGTCGGGCCGGGTGGCCTCGGCCGGCTGCTGGACGACCTGGTGGAGCAGATCCGCCGGATCAACGCCACTGTGCTCGCCGGCGAGTACGGCTCGCTGCGCGCGCTGGCCGCCGCGACCGGACGCCGCCCGGAACCGTGGCGGGTGGCGGTGCTGCTCGGCGGCGACGAGCTGTCCCGGCACGAGCGCGGCCAGCTCGACCGGGTGGTACGCACCGGCGCGGCATGCGGCGTGCACCTGGTGGTCCGCGGCATCGAGCTGCCCGACGACCCGACAGTCGTCCGGATCGTGGTGGAGCCGGACGACGCCCGGGTGGCCGGGCTGCCGGTGGTGCTCGACGCGCCGCCGCCGCCCGCGCTGGTCACCGAGACCTGCCGTACTGTCGCCTCCCGGGTCGCCGCCGGCCCGCCCCCGACGCCCTTCACCGACCTGCTGCCGCCGCCGGACGAGTACTGGCGGGAGGACTCGGCGCACGGGCTCAGCGCGCCGGTCGGCGAGGGCCCGCACGGGCGGCAGGTGCTGCTCACGCTCGGCGACTACCCGCCGCACGCGTTGATCGGCGGCCCGTCCGGCACCGGCAAGACCAATCTGATCTTCGCCTGGATCGGCGCGCTCGCGGCCCGCTACTCCCCCGCCGAGCTGGAGTTCTATCTGCTGGACTTCAAGGAGGGCGTCTCCTTCGCCCGGTTCGCGCAGGGCCGCCGCGATCCGAGCTGGCTGCCGCACATGCGGCTGGTCGGCATCAACGTCAACACCGACCGGGAGTTCGGCCTGGCGCTGCTGCGCTTCCTCGCCGAGGAGCTGCGCCGGCGCGCCGACGCGGCGAAGAAGCACGAGGTCACGAAGCTCGCCGAGCTGCGTGCGGTGGACCCGGACGGGCACTGGCCGCGCATCGTGGCGGTGGTGGACGAGTTCCAGGCGCTGCTCGCCGGCCGGGACGTGGTCGCCCGGGAGGCCGCCGACCTGCTGGAGGACCTGGCCCGGCGGGGCCGGTCGCAGGGCATCCACCTGGTGCTCGCCTCGCAGGACGTGCGCGGCATCGAGGCGCTGTGGGGGCGGCCCGCGCTGGTCGCCCAGTTCACGCTGCGGATCGCGCTGCCGAAGGCGCTGCGCATCCTGGCCGAACGCAACGACGCGGCCCAGTCGCTGCCCCGGCACCACGCGGTCATCAACGCCGAGTCGGGCCTGGCCGAGGGGAACGAGGTGGCCCGCATCCCGTCGGCCAGCGACTGGGAGACGTGGAGCGAGCTTCAGCACCGGTTGTGGCGGATGCGCCCGCAGGACGCCGCGCCGGCCCGGCTCTTCGACGGCGACGCGATCCCGAAGCTGGCCGACGCGCCGGACTTCCGCTCGCTGACCGCGCCGGAGCAGGGCGTCCCACGCAACCCGGTGGCGCTGCTCGGCGAGATCATCGACGTGCAGTCCCGTTCGGCGGCGCTGCGGCTGCCCCGGGCCCCGGGCCGCAACCTGGCGGTGCTGGGCACCCGGGTGGACGAGGCGTGCGCGGTGCTCGACGCCGCCGCCCGCTCGCTGGCCCGGCAGTACCAGCCCGGCGCGGCCCGCTTCTCCATCGCCTGCCTGGACCCGGACGCCGACCCGGCCGCCCGTGCCCTGTACGAGGACCTGGCCGGGGACGCCTCCTGGTACGACGAGGAGACCGTGCCGGAGCTGATGTCCGAGGTGGGCGACGGACTGGGCGCGCCGGGCGCGTCGCGTACCCCGCACTTCCTGCTGCTGTACGCGGTGGACGCGGCCGCGGCGGCGCTGGCCGGCAAGGCCGGTACGCGGACCGGGCTGGAGCAGCTGCGCCGGATCCTGCACGACGGGCCGGAACGGCGCACGCACGTGCTGGCCTGGTGGCGGGGCGTGGCCCGGATGCGCGTCGACCTGGGCGGCGCGGGCGCGCGCACGGACCAGATCGGCGCCTGGGTGGCGCTCGACGTGCAGGGCGGTGAGCTGGGCTCCTCGCTGTATCCGGGCAGCGGCGGGCCGGACTGGTATCCCCGGCCGTGGCGCGGTCTCTACTTCGACCGGGCGGTGCACCGCACCGGACAGGTGATCATCCCTTATGGTCCCTCCCGATGAACGAACCGGTTACCAGTGAGACGTACCACGCGCACATCCGGCGGCTCGCCGAGCTGACCGCCCGGGTGTCCGCCCAGCGGGCCGAGGCGCACACCTGGTACGCGCAGCAGGTGGCCGCCGCCGACCGGGCGGTGGCCGAGGCGGCCGAGCAGGTCCGGCAGGCCGAGGCCGAGGTGGCCGAGGCGTCCCGGATGGTGGAGCGCGTCGACGGCGAGGCCACTCACCTGTGGACGCAGTTGCGGGCCCGGCTCGGTGTCGGCGCCCGGCGGCTGGGTGACCCGCCCGGCCCGGTACGCGGCGCCGCCGGTGACCCGGTGCCGCTGCTGCGCGCGGTCCGAGAGCTGCTGGAGCGCACCGGGGCGCCGGGCGAGCTGCCCGGTTCGGTGAACCCGCTGCTCGTCGCGTGCGGGATCGGCGGCGCGCTGGTGGCGTACGCGCTGGGGGTGGCGGCGCGGGCCCTCGCGGCCGGTTCCAGCGGTGACCTGGCGGTGGGCCTGCCGGTGCTGGCGCTCGTGGTGACGCTGCTCGGCCCGGTGATCGGGCTGGCGCCGGCCCGCCTGCTGGCCGACCGGCGGCACGCGGTGCTGACACCGCGCCCGATGATCCTGGTGGCCGTCTCCGGCCTGGTCACGACCGTCCTGCTGCTCACGGTGACCTACACCCGCTGACCGTCGGCGGCGCGACACGCCGTCGCGCCGCCGGTCCGCCTCATGATCGCGCCGGTCAGGCGGGGACGAGGACCGCCTCCTTGAGGAGGCGGCGGGCCAGCACCAGGCGGTCGTCGTCGTCGTCGAGGCCGGGCAGGTCACCGACCCTCGTCACCTCGCCGGTGAGCAGGGCGCGCAGCGCCGCCTCGCAGGTGCCGGGCAGGGTGAGCGTCCGGTCGGGCACCCGCAGCGTCACCCGTCCGTCGGCGGCCGGGACGAGCTGCCAGCGCAGCCCGCCGCGCACCGCGACCTCGCTGTCCGGGCTCAGCCGGGCCAGCGCCTGCGCCTGGGCCAGCGGCCGGATCGGCGCCGGCCGGGCGGCCGGCCAGACCCGCGCGCGCAGCCGGTCGGCCACCGCCGCCGGGTCGGCGCGCAGCAGCCAGTCGCGCAGCGCCTCGACCGTCTCGGTCAGCTCCGGCTCGATCGCGTCCGGGTCGGCCAGGTCCAGCCCGAACGGCAGGCTCGCGCGCAGCCGCGCGTCCTCGGCGGCGAGCGCGAGCAGTTCCTCGACCACCGCGTACCGGGTCAGCGCCCGGATGCCCACTGTCAGGTGCAGTGAGCTGGACTCCTGGGCCTGGGCGCTGTGCAGCCAGCCGCGCGGCAGGTAGAGCGCGTCGCCCGGTTCGAGCACCACGTCCAGCTCGGGGCGACCGTCGGCGGTGGCGGACACCTCGTCGGCCCGGCCGCCCCAGGGCTGGCGCTCCAGCGGGTCGGCCAGCACCGGCGGGTGGATGCGCCAGTGCTTGCGCCCGTCGACCTGGAGCACGAACACGTCGTGGGTGTCGTAGTGGGTGGCGAAGCCCTGGCTGCCGGCCGGGGTCAGGTAGGCGTTCACCTGCAACGGCTGGGCCAGCGCCACGCCCAGGTCGCGGGCGAAGTCGACGAGCGCCGGCCAGGTGCGGTGCAGGCCCTGCAACACGAGCGTGGCGCCGTCGGCGTAGAGCGCCAGCACCTTGTCGTCGAGCACCTGGTCGCCGATCTCGGCGCCCGCGCCACCGCCGCCGGTGTAGCGCGCCGCCGGCACGAGCTGGCCGTCCTTCGCGACCCGCAGGAACGGGGTACGCAGACCGCGGCGGCTGAGCAGCTCGTCGGCGTCGGCGGGGCTGAGCAGGTCGGTGAAGCCGTACGCGTTGGGCAGCTCCGCGGCGCGGGACAGCAGCGGGCTGCGCCCCCAGTGGTCGGCGGCGAACTTGGCCGGCTCCACTGCCACGCACCGGGCCAGCGCCTCGGTGGCGGAAAGCGGAACCGCCGGGCGGCCGTGGCCACCCGGCGGGTCGACGTGCGTGCTCATGTGTCAGGCGCTGCCGTCGGCGCCGCCGTCGTGCTGACCCGGGGTCGCGCCGCCGTCGGCCGGGCCCTCCGCGCCGCCGTCCGCGCCACCGTCGTGCTGACCCGGGGTCGCGCCGCCGTCAGCGGGGCCCTCCGCGCCGCCGTCCGCGCCGCCGTCCGCGCCACCGTCGTGCTGACCCGGGGTGGCACCGCCGTCGGCGGGGCCCTCCAGGCCGCTGCCGCCGCTGCTCTGGATGTCGTCGTCGTTCAATGCCATGGGTGCTCCCTCGGTGTGCCGCCCCGCGTGGTGCCGGGGTCCGTGTGCAGCGGGTGGTACCCCACGCCCGATCGTCTCTAACCACACGGTAGACGCCCGGACGCCGCCGTACGGACGGTTCGCGGGGCAAGCGGCCGGGACGGGTGGGTGCCAGGATGGCGGGAGGACGACGCGAGGAGGCGCACGTGACGCAGCCGGAGCCGCTCACCCCACTGGCCGAGGACTGGCAGCGGGCGCTCGCAGTGGTGGCGCACCCCGACGACCTGGAGTTCGGCGCCGCCGCCGCGGTGGCGCGCTGGACCGCCCAGGGCAAGGAGGTGGTGTACTGCCTGCTGACCAGCGGTGAGGCGGGCATCGACGGGATGGCGCCGGAGCGCGCCCGGGTGGTGCGCGAGGAGGAGCAACGCGCCTCCGCCGCCGTGGTCGGGGTGCCCGTGGTCGAGTTCCTCGGCCTGCCCGACGGGCTGCTGGAGTACGGCGTGCCGCTGCGCCGGGCCATCGCCGCCGTGGTGCGCCGGCACCGGCCGGACGTGGTGCTGACGAACAACTTCCGGGAGACCTGGGACGGGGCGTACGCGCTGAACCAGGCCGACCACATCGCCTGCGGCCGGGCCACGCTGGACGCGGTCCGCGACGCCGGCAACCGGTGGATCTTCCCGGAGCAGCTCACCGACGGCACGCAGCCGTGGTCGCGGGTCCGCGAGGTGTGGGCGGCCGGGTCGCCGGCAGCCCGGCACGGGGTGGACGTGACCGACACGTTCGACAAGGGCGTGGCGTCGCTGCGGGCGCACGGGGCGTACCTGAGCGGGCTCGGCGACGGCGGTTTCGACGCCGAGGAGTTCCTGGAGGGCATGGCCCGCCCGGCCGGGAGCCGGCTCGGCTCGCGGTTCGGTGCCACGTTCGAGGTGTTCCAGATCAACCTCCAGTGAACCCATTTCGTCGTAATCGTGCAGCTCACGGCAAGTGTGAGTTACCGGAGATCGATGAAGGTCGAGGCTCCAGGTGAACAGCAGCCGATCAAGATCCGATGCCCCAACCGGGAGACTGGCCCTGTTGTCTTACACTCCACGATTCCGCTGTCCGGTCGAACCCCGAGCCACCTCGCCGAGTGCATGCGCGGCCACCGTCGGCAGCGTCGATCCCGATGGCGGCGCCTTCACCCTGATCAGGGCCCTGCTCACCCTCGCCCACTTGCCCAGCGGCGGACACCTACACGCGCCGCCGCCGGATTCGACGTTGGCGGTCGCCACCGCTTGGCGCTACGTCCGCGAGCTATCGACCTGCTCACCGCACCGGCCGACGATACTGGCTACCGCGACGGATTGCATCCGCAAGCTGGCATACGCGCTCCTCGACGGCAGGCTGATCCCGATCGACTGGGTCGCCTACCAAGGCCCTACTACTCCGGCCGCGAGCAAAGCGGCACGGCGTAGACTGCAGGTCATCGCGGACGCTGCCGTCGCCTGGCGGGCATCGGCGCTGCCTGGCACGCCATTCATGACCTGAGCGCCGCCCGCATATGCGGCATAATCACGCGCCGAGTACCGGCGATCTGATGACGCTCCCGGACAAGGGCTACCAAGAATCCGACGGGAGTCTGCGCGCACCGTTCAAACGTCATCACTGCCGGTCGAAGCTGCCCATTGGCAGAAGGCCGTCAAACGCACACATGCCCATGTCTGAGCCCGCGAGGAGCGCGCCACGCCACGCTCAAGACCTGGAGGCTCCTGCGCTACTGTCCCCGCCGCGCGACTGCGATCGTGCACGCCATCCTCGTCCTGCACCATGTCGAGGCTAGCCGCTACTCAGGATGGAAACGGCTCAAAGGTATCGTCCCGACAACTGCCCAACCTGCAATCCCATAACGGGAACAAGCCCTTCGAGATAATCGCCGAGCTCGTAGAGTTAATTTCTTCGACGACCTAAATCTGCGGAGTGCTAATAGATTCCCCGCGGCCGTTCGGTGACCCGCGTTCCATGCAGCTCCGTCGCCCTGCGAACCACGCGCGCCATCCGGGTCGCGCTCGGAACACTCATGTTCAGACGGGCAGATGTGCGCTTGGAGTAAACAACTTGACTGCTAAGCTCGTGAACAGGGATGTCCCACGGAGTACACGGCCCCACATAGCCAGCCTTTCGCAGAAGAAAGGCGCGACGTCTCAGCGCAAACCAAATCTGTCGGCGAAGCCACTTGTCCAGAGCTTGCCAGTTTTCGTCATCAGTCACGACAGGATGCCTAGCTACGAATCCTGTCAAGTGGGTAAGAGGCACGTAACCCGAACGAGAAAATCGGTGAACCTGTGACTCGCTCAGGCCACCGTAAAAGAGGCGTCGCAGCTGCGATAGCAAGGTCAGATAGTCCCGGTCCAAGCCATCGGCCAGCCGTGCTAGATCTTGCGTTCCGGATAGTGGTTGCCTTAAAAGATTTGCATAGATTAGCTCCGAGACTCGTCGCCGAATTTCGCGCTCGGGTCGCCTTGCGAGCCCTACACTTCGCAGCGAGATTCGATGACTAAGGAATTCGACCGAGTCTACATCTCGAATTTCCGACCTGCCGATTACGCCTCGCGGAGATAGAATTTGCAGTCCTCTACTCTTGGACTTACTGATGCCGACTCCAGAGTCATTTGACCATTCGAAGAGCATGTCCACCCCGGCCCTGACGGCCGCGTAGTCGGCGCCCCAGAGCAGGATGTCATCAGAGAACCTTGCGAATCCAACGTTTAGTCGCTCGAGAGATCGGTCTAGGGGTGACAGCGCTATGCCAGACAAAAAGAGGCTTATAGAGGTTCCTTGAGGAAATCCGCTGGGGTGACCAGTGTTGGCAGCCTGCAGGAACGCCTCGATTATTAGCCGCTCCCGCGGCGTCATGCGCAAATTCAGCACCTGCATTTGCGAGAAGAGGTACCGATGCCCTACCGACCCAAAGTAATCTTGTAGGTCAAATTCAGCCACAAACAGGCGAGGATGGTCACGCCACTCACCTGAGATGTAAGAGATAGCATCGAAAACATTTATGTCTGCACGGTATGCGTACGATCGACCGCTTAGCGCGCCCATGTTCTTGCTCATCAGCGACCTGTATGCTCGTCGCGAAAGAGCTTCATCGGGAATACCAAACGACGTTATCTTCCTTGATCCACCGTGTGGCTTTATGACCTCAAAGACGTAAGGGGCAGCTACCTCGTACCTCTTGCCTTTGAGTGATTGACTGATTCCATGAGCATAAACATCTGCGCGAGATCTGACTACGAAAGGGTCGAAATCTTTCCGGAACGACCAGGATGTGGGCTTCGAGTATGAGGTTCTTGGCACGGCAACGTTCGTTCTACGCGCTTCGCGTTGCACTTCGTCGTAGTGCCTTTTGGCAGCCCGCTCGAACGACAATGACCTGAATGCGTAATTGCGCATGGTTGCAAAATCTCCACCTCGCCGAACAACAGAGCGCCCTGGTGTGTGGCTGGTCGAACCCTGAAAGAGTTGCATTCGCATGCAGATCAGAGATGGCGTTCACCAATGATCTAAAGGACGGTTGCGCCGTCCAGCTCCGGGCCAAGGCCTACGCTCTCTTGAGCGATGACGCCTAGCATACCGGATGAGATTCACAAGGTCTACCCCTTATTGCAAAGCCTAGGGCCAGAAAGCAACGACGGCCTGCGCCGCAAGTGCTACGGGGGCGAGGACTGCGAGCCAAGGCATCCAGGTTAGGGCGACAGATGCAAGAATGTGGCAACGCTCGATTACGCTCGGCCTAGTCGTTGGAGCGAATTGTGATCGAGCGCGTAAGTAATCAGCGGTGGTATGGTTCTCGCTTTCATCAAGCAGGTCATCGTACTCCGAGCTCAACTTCTCCAGTGTTTCCCAGGTGCGTCGAGTAGGGTCACTTGCCACCCTCTCCGCACGCGCCGAGAGACGTTGCACCTTGCGGTAATTCTGAAACATATTTCGACTTCGAGCAGCATACCCCATGGATGATGATGTTACCGACCCAGCAAAAGTTAGCATTGCAATGAACAGCCAGAGGACGTCGCCGTTAGGCCCATAGAGGTCCCTGTCCCTTAGCATGCCACCTGCCGCAATCAGGCTTGACAATGATAGCGCTACAACAAGACCATTCACTGCCCTCGACCTGGCCTCTAGACGCTTACATGCCTCAAGCCGAGATTTATAGGTTTCATAGGCTCGCTTTTCAAGCTTGGCCAGCCCTTGACCCCAGACGTCAGGACTACTCATGCGTTCCCCCAACGTTTATTGACCAATAGCTAGCGCGGTGCCCCAGGTGTGGAGCCTAGCCAATCGAAACCGGGTCGACAACAGCCGGTTCTGACCCTGTCGACGAGACCGCGCCGGAACGATTTTGGCCTGATCGGCCGTATTTGAGAGTCGGCAGCCGTCAAGGACCTGGCCACCGCCATGGAACGGATCCGCCGGCTGGGGTACGCGATCTGAACGACACCCCGATTCCGATCGACCGGGTTGCTGGCCCAGCGGCCGCAGTCTGGGAAAGCAAGCACCGCGGCGTGAACGGGCAAGTCATCGCCGATGCCTGGGCCAGCTCGTCTGAGCGTTACCTGCGCTGCCCGGTTCTACCCATGACCTGACCGCGGCCAGGATCCACGGCATCATTGACAGGTGACCATGGCAGGCGAGATGACCTTCGCTGATGAGGGGTATCAAGTGCCTCGCGGCAGCGTACGCACTCTGTTCAAGCGGTCCCGCCCGGTCCAAGCTGTCACACCGGCAGAAGGCCGTAAACCGCGCCCGCGGCGAACGCGCGATCATCACCTCAAGGCCTGGAGGATCCTGGCCAGACTGCGTTGCTCCCCCGGCGAACGACCTCGATCCTCCGGGCCGTCCTCGTCTGCATGCCATCAAGACCGCCGCTTCGCAACATGGAAAGACCTCAGTAGGGCGCGGCGATGATTCTGGTCGGCACGTCGGGCTGGCAGTACCGGGACTGGCGGGAGCGGTTCTACCCGGCCGGGCTGCCGCAGCGGCGCTGGCTGGAGCACTTCGCCTCGCGGTTCGCCACGGTCGAGGTGAACAACGCGTTCTACCGGCTGCCCGAGCGGGTCACGTTCGTCGCGTGGCGGGAACGTACGCCCGAGGACTTCTGTGTGGCGGTGAAGATGAGCCGCTACCTGACCCACGTCAAGCGACTGCGCGACCCGGCCGAGCCGGTGGCCCGGTTCCTGGACCGGGCGGCCGGACTGGGCGACCGGCTCGGGCCGGTGCTGGTGCAGCTGCCGCCGACGCTGCGCGCCGACCCGGACGCGCTGGCCGACGTGCTGCGCCGCTTCCCGGCCGACGTCCGGGTGGCGGTCGAGCCGCGGCATCCGTCGTGGTGGACCGACGACACGAGGCGGGTGCTGGAACGGCACCGGGCCGCGCTGGTCTGGGCCGACCGGCTCAGCCGGCCGATCACGCCGCTGTGGCGCACCGCCGACTTCGGCTACCTGCGGCTGCACGAGGGCCGGGCGCGCCCGTGGCCCCGCTACGGCCGGGCCGCGCTGGCCGGCTGGACGCGCCGGCTCGCCGAGGCGTTCGGCGACGGCGAGCCGGCGTACGTGTACTTCAACAACGACCCGGGCGGCGCGGCGATCGTCGACGCCGTCGCGTTCGCCGGGCTGGCCCGGCGGGCCGGGCTGCCGGTGTCCCGGACGCCGACGGCCCGCCCCGCCGAGGGGGCGGGACGGACCGGTCCGGGCCGGGTCAGGGAATGAGCTGACGCAGATCCTTCGGCATGGTGGACTTCACGTCCTGCCACTCACCCTGGGTGACGTGCCGGCGCAACGTGTCCAGCACGACCTGCACCACCCGCTGCGCGCCGCCTTCGACGTCGTACGGGAAGCCCTGGCGCACCTCGTAGAGGAAGTCGTCCCGGTTCAGCTTGATCGGCACGTTCTCCGGCTGCCAGCCGTCGAAGTAGATGCCGCGCACCAGCACCGGCAACTGCTGGGCGAACTCGACGCTCTCCTGCACCGGCATCCGGTCCCGCAGCAGGTGCAGCACCGTACGCAGCGCGGCGTAGGACTGGTTGCGCTGGTCCTTCGGCCAGCCGTACGCGGACTCGATCTCCTTGAGGATCACGTTCGTCTTGTCCAGCGAGGACTCGAACGCGGACAACAGCTGTTCGGCCATCGGGATCACCCCCGGGTTTCGGTCTCCCAGCGTCGGTCTTCGGCACGGCGCGGCGGTCCGCTGGGTCCCCGCCACAACCGGGTCGGACTGAACCGGCCGGGCCGTTCGGCCCGCCGAGGCGCCTCGGAGCTGCCGACCACGTGCAGTACGCCACCGCGGCGTCGATCCGCCACCACCCGTACCGTCATGACCCACCTCCTCGTCGCGGCGCCTCCGCCCGGCCGGCGGAGCGCGTCCACACTCATGCTGTGCCGCGGGCGGGTGAGCCGGCCTCACCCTGAGAGGGTGAGCCGCTCAGGCGTCCAGCAGGTCGACGAGCGTACGGGCGTTGCGCTGGGCGTAGTCCCGGTAGCAGTTGTTCATCAGGACGTGGGTCTGTTCGGCCTCGCCGGCCAGCTCGCGCAGTTTCGGCGCCCAGTCGCGCAGTTCGCGCTTGGAATAGTCGTAGCCGAACTTCTCGTGGATGTCCTTGCTCGTCCACTTGTCGCTGTGCCCGTGGAAGCGCACCACCGCGAGGTCCGCGGTGGCCGCCAGCACCGGGGGGATGGACGACTTGTGCCCCTGCGGCATGTCCACGCACACGAACGGCAGCGCGTGCTCGCGCAGGAAACCCAGTGTCTCCTCGGCGTTGTCACCGTCGAACCAGGAGGCGTGCCGGAACTCGAAGACCGGGCGCAGCGGCGCGCACCGGCGTGCCACCTCCAGCAGATACTGCTTGTTGTCCCGCTTGATGGTGAACCAGGGCGGGAACTGGAACAGCAGCGCGCCCAGCTTGCCCGCCTCGACGAGCGGGTCCAGGGCGGACAGGAACCGCGTCCAGACCTCCTCGTACGCCTGCGCGGGCAGGTCGTCCGGGTAGACGTTGCGCTTGTCCGTGTCCGGGCGCAGGTCCTTGTAGAGCGCGGAGACGCGGGTGGGATGGCCGGTCAGCAGGCTGAACGCCTTGACGTTGAACGTGAACCCGGCCGGTGTCCGCTCGGCCCACAGCCGGGCGGTGCGCTCGGCCGGCGGCGAGTAGTAGGTGGCGTCCACCTCGACCAGCGGGAACTGCCGGGCGTAGTAGGACAGCCGGCGCTCCGGCGTGTCGGCGCTGTCCGGATACCAGCCGGAGTCCAGCAGGGTCCGGTCGGTCCACGAGGCGGTGCCCACCTTGATCTCACCCATGGTGGGAGTTCATCGCGTCGGCGGACCGACCGGCAACCCGGACGGCGTTCAGGCCGCCCGCCGCTCCCGGGTCTGCTTGCAGGCCACGCAGGAGGTGGCGGACGGGAAGATCTCCAGCCGCTCCACCGGGATCGGGGCGGTGCAGCCCTCGCAGAAGCCGTAGGTGCCCTCGTCCAGGCGGGTCAGCGCGTGCTCGAACTGCGCCCGCCGCTCCAGGATGGTGCGCAGCAGGGACTGCGCCGTGTCGCGCTCGGCGGTCTTGGTGCCGCTGTCGGCCTGGTCGTCGCCGGCGGTGTCGCCGACCTCGACCAGCCGCAGCACGTGGCTCTGCGCCAGCGTGTGCTCGTACTCGGCGGTCAGCTCGTCGTACCGCGACCGCAGGGACTGCCGGATCTGGTCGGCCTCCGCCTGGTAGCGGCCGGTGGCTGTCGTGTCGTGGACGAGCATCGCTGCCTGCCTTTCCTACGTCCTCATACCGGAACGGGGCGGCCGGCGCCCCGGACCCCGGTCCGACTGTGAAAGCGCGGGCGACGAGATCACCCGTGCTCTGTGAGCCGGGCGATTACCCCCGCCCACCGCAGGCCAAACCGGCTGTTTCCTGAGTGTTTCCGGTGAGTCCGGAACCGCTGGTCAGGCCGCCTCGACGAGCGCCGGGCGGCGGGGGTCGTCGGCCCGGACCACCACGTCGGCGAAGGACGTGGGGACCACCTCGTCGGCGTAGCGGGCGAAGGCGGGCAGCGTCCAGCGCAGCGCCGGGTCGGTACGCCGCGCCAGCGCCGCCGGGGACAGCACGAGATGGACCGTGACGTCGAACGGCAACGCGCCGCCGAGCAGCAGCGCGCCGCTGACCAGGACCACCCCGCCGGGCGGCAGATCCACGTACGCGGCCCGGCTGGCCCGGTCGGCGGCGGCGTCCCAGAGCGACGGCAGCAGCCGGCCCGAGCCGTCCGGGCCGGCCGGGTCGAGCACCTCGCGGCGCAGCCCGGGCTCGTCGAGCCAGCCTTCGTAGTACGCGTCGGGGTTGGTGCGGCCGTGCTCCAGCCGGACCGAGGCGGGGCGGAGGAAGTCGTCGGCGCGTACGTGCAGCACCGGCCGGCCGGCGGCGCGCAGCGGATCGACGAGGGCTTCGGCGAGCGCGTCCGGGCCGGCGGCGGGCGGGCCGTCGACGGCGACCCGCAGCCGGCCGGGCGTCCCGGTGCTGACGAGACGCCCGGCCAGCTCCGTGACGAGCCGGTCGGGGCTGATCGGGCGGACACGCATCGGACCATCGTGCCGCGCGGGCGGGCGGGTCACCACATGGATCGTCCGGGCGGTCGGGGCTCCGTCCGGCGGCGATCGGCGCGTGGTGGCCCGGGTCAGCCGGTGCGGTCGATGGTCACGCGGGCGTCGTCGGCGAGCCGGTAGCCGACGCCGTAGACGGTGGTGACCAGCGGTACGTCCACGCCGACCTTGCCGCGCAGCCGGCGGACGTGCACGTCGACGGTGCGGACGCCGGCGTGCTCGTACCCCCAGACGGCGTTGAGCAGTTGCAGCCGGGTGAACACCCGGCGCGGGTGGGCGACCAGGTGCAGCAGCAGGTCGAACTCCAGGCGGGTCAGCGGCAGCGGCTCGCCGTCGCGCAGCACCGACCGGGACGCGGCCAGGATGTGCAGGGTCGTGATGGTCGGGGCCAGCGGCCGGGACGGCGCGCGGCCGGACGGCACGGCGTCGGGCCGGCGCTCGCCCGGCACGGCGGCGGTGACCACCGCGTCGCCGCGTTCGAGCATCTCGCGGGCGGCGTCGAGCAGCCGGCGCGCGGCCGGGGTGAGCGACTCCTCACAGGCCAGTGGGATGGTCAGCGTGACGGTGAGCATGGGCGCGGCGGTGTTGGCGGGACGACGCTGGCCACCGGGGGGACGACCGGGGACCGCGGGTTGGGACGTATGCCATCCGGCGCGCGACGAGGCGGGGCTGACCGACATGGTCCTCCTTGGGCTGGTCCGGGTATCTCCCCACGGCCCGGGACGCCGCCTCATCGATGCTTCCCGGCGTCTCTGCGAGGGTCAAGAGGCGGCTGCGTTGCATGAATGTGACATTTGACGAACACATCGGAGCCGTGCGCTCGCTCTGCGTGCGAGGCCCGTTGATTACAGCAGAGCGCCGTTTCGGGACGGTACGGGGGGTCTCCCCGGCGGTTCACAATGGCGGATGCGTCCTGAACGTGAACGCGGCGCACCCGTCGTCGGGTGCGCCGCGTGCGGGCCGGGGCAGGTCAGGCGTCGCGGTCCACGGTGATCGCGGCGTCGTCGGCGAGGCGGTAGCCGACGCCGTAGACGGTGGTGACCAGCGGTGTGTCCGGCCCGAACTTGGCCCGCAGCCGGCGGACGTGGACGTCGACAGTGCGCGCCACCGCGTGCTCGTAGCCCCAGACGTTGGCGAGCAGTTGCAGCCGGGTGAACACCCGGCGGGGGTGCTCGGCGAGGAAGAGCAGCAGGTCGTACTCGATCCGGGTGAGCGTGATCTCGGTGTCGCCGAGCCGGACCCGGCGGGTGCCGGTGAGGATGCGCAGGCCGCCGGCGGCCGGCGGCGGCGCGGTGGCGGGGCGGCGCAGGTCGAACACGGTACGGGCGGCCCGGTGCTCGTCCGGGCCGACCACCGCCTCGCCGGAGGCGGCCAGTTCGTCCAGCAGCTCGGCCAGGCGGGCCAGGCCCGGCGTCAGCGGGCCGCTGCCCAGGTCGAGGGTGATGGTCACGGTCGGCGCGGTACGCGGCCGGGGCGGCGCCGCCCGGTCGGGGCGGCCCGATCGGGCCGGACGGGTGGTGAGGGCGACGACGGACATGGGAGCCTCCTGTGCGGGCGGTCGCCCCGCCCCGCCGGTCGTGGCGGGACGGTCAGCGGAGCGCCCCTCCGGCGGTGACCGGGGGCGCGGCGGACGAGGGTCGGGTCGGCGGGGTGGGACCGAGCGTGGGCAGGCCGGCGATGTGCCAGGCGGCGAAGCCGCCGACGACGTCGGTGGCGCGGCGCAGGCCGATGTCCTGGAGCGCGGCAGCGGCCAGCGACGAGGTGTAGCCCTCCTGGCAGAGCACGATCACCGGGACGTCGTAGTCGACCGCCTGCGGCAGGCGGGCGGCGCAGCGCGGGTCGAAGCGCCACTCCAGCACGTTGCGCTCGACGACGAGCGCGCCGGGCACCGTGCCCTGTGCGGCACGCTGGGCGGCCGGGCGGATGTCCACCAGCAGCGCGCCGGTCCGGCACGCCAGGTGCGCCTGTTCCGGGTCGAGGCGGCGCAGGCGGGCCCGGACGGCGGCGAGGATCTCGTCGATGCCCCGCGAGCCGGGTGGCGGGACCGGACAGCGCTCGGTCGCGGTGGTGGGGGTCTGCGCCATCGTGGCGTCCTTCCGTTCGTCGGGGTTGCGGGGGCGGGTCACCAGGCCACGCCGGCTTCGGCCACCTCGGCGACCTGGAGCCGGCCGGCGACGAGGTGGTAGCGGGTCATCCGGGTCAGCGCCGGCCGGTACACGTGCACGCTCACGGCGGGCTCGTCGCCGTGGTTGGTGACCTGGTGCACGTGCCGGGCGCCGAAGCGCCGGCCGGTCCCGGCGGCGAGGCGGTGCGGGCGCAGCCGCGCGCCGCTGACCGTCTCCTCGGTGAGCACGCCGGCCACGACCAGGAAGGCGCCGGCGCAGCCGCCGTGGTCGTGCAGGCCGGTGCCCTGTCCGGGCAGCCAGCTCAGCGCCCACACCTCGTGCTCGTCGCCGGCGTCCAGGCGGGCGTACCACCGCTCGGACGCGTCGAAGCGCAGCGGCACCGGCCAGCGGGCGGGGTCGGCCCAGCGGGCGGCAACGGCAAGCAGATCGGCGGGAACGGTGCTGGTCATCGGCGGGGCGTCCTCACGGTGCGGAGCGGATGTGCCCCACCAGCCTAGACGGTAAAGCCTATAGGTTTAGTAGGTAATACCAGATGCTGGGACGCGGGGCGCGGCTCAGCGGCGGACCGGCGGGTCCACCCGGTACCCGGGTACCGACGGCCAGCGGACGGTGAGCACCGTGGACTCCCGCTCCGCGTACCAGGAGTGGTCCACGCCCCGGCCCCACACCACGTAGTCGCCGGGCGCGCGCAGCACCACCGTGCGATCCGGCAGCTCGATCCGGAACGCCCCGCTGATCAGCACCAGCAGGGCGGTACGCCGCTCACCGGTGGCCCACCGGGACCGGCTCTCCCCCGCCGGGTGCACGCCCCACTTGACCTCCACGTCGGTGCTGTGCCGCACGTCGCCGGCCGGCTTGAAGTGGCCCAGCAGCCAGCCCGCGTCGGTCGCGCCGTCCACCGCCGCGTTGCCGACGTACACCCGATCGTCCATGTGCGCGCCTCCCGTGCCCGGCTGCGCAAGCTACCAGGCACGTCCGGCCACGACGCCATAGCCTGGGCGGATGCCCGACGAACTCGACGACGAGACCATCGCCTTCGCCCACCGGATGTTCGACCTGGCCCGGGCCGGCGCCACCGAGGAGCTGGCGGCCAACGTGGACGCCGGGCTGCCGGTCAACCTCACCAACGCCAAGGGCGACACGCTGCTGATCCTCGCCGCGTACCACGCCCACCCGGACACCGTGACCGCGCTGCTCGCCCGGGGCGCCGACCCCGCCCGGGTGAACGACAGGGGGCAGACCGCGCTCGCCGCGGCGGTGTTCCGGCGCCAGGAGGCGGCGGTCCGCGCGCTGCTGCACGCCGGCGCCGACCCGGACCACGGCGGCCCGTCGGCTGTCGAGACCGCCCGGTTCTTCGAACTGCCCGACATGCTGGCGCTGCTCGGCCGCGAGTGAGCCCCAGGCGGTATACAGAGACGGTGGAGGATCCCGTACCCGAGCGGATGCGCACGGCCGCGGCGGCGTTCCTGGCCGCGCTGGACGAGCCCGCCCGCGACGCCGCCCGGCACGCCTTCGACGACGAGCCGGCCCGGCGGTGGCTGGAGTACCGGCCGCGGCCGCGGCCCGGCGTCGCGCTCGACGGCCTGGACGTCACCGCGCGCAAGGCCGCACACCGGCTGCTCGCCACCGCGCTCAGCCCGGCCGCGTACGCGCAGGCCATGACCGTGATGGCCCTGGCAGAGGTGCTCGACCGGGCCGAGGGATGGCGGCGCGGGCGGCACAGCGACGACTACTGGGTGGCCGTCTTCGGCGACCCGGACCGCGACGACAGCTGGGCCTGGCGGTTCGAGGGACACCACCTGTCGGTGAGCATGACAGTCGCCGACGACCAGGTCTCCCCCGCGCCGGTCTTCCTCGGCGCCAACCCGGCCACCGTCCGGCACGCCGGCCGCCCGGTGACCCGGCCGCTCGGCCCGGAGGAGGACCTGGCCCGGGAGCTGCTCGACGCGCTCGGTCCGGGCGGCCGGTCCGCCGCGATCGTCGCCGACGAGGCGCCCGCCGACATCATCAGCGCCACCCGGGCCACCGCGCCGGGACGGCTCGACCCGCTCGGCGTACCCCGGGGGCGGCTCGGACCGACCGGCCGGGCGCTGCTCGACCGGCTGGTCGCCCTCTACCTGGATCGGCTCCCGCCGGAGCTGGCGGCCCGGGAGGCCGCCCGGCTCGACGGCGGCGAGCTGCACTTCGCCTGGGCCGGCCCGGTCGAGCCGGGCCGGCGGCACTACTACCGGGTGCAGGGCGAGGACCTGCTCATCGAGTACGACAACACCGCCGACGACGGCAACCACGCGCACACCGTGCTGCGCCGCCCGGCCGGGGACTTCGGCGCCGACGTGCTGGCCGCGCACCACGCCGCCGCGCACCGGCCCGGCCCGCTCAGTCCCGGCGCGCCTCGATGAGGAAACGGCGGGCGTACGCGACGAACGGCCCCTCGGACCGGATCCGCTCGTCCAGGCGGCGCAACTCGTCCCGGTAGCGGTCCACAGTGAAGCCGGGCACCGTCCAGACCACCTTGCGCAGGAACCAGACCACCGCGCCGATGTCGTGGAAGACGGCACGCAGCGTGGCCTCACGCAGGTCGACCACCGTCAGCCCGGCGGCCCGCGCGTCGGCGACCGCCGCCTCCGGGTGGCGGTGCTCCGGCGGCGGCAGCGGCCCGAGGACGGCCTCGCTGAGCTCCCGCATCGTGCCGGGGCCGATCTGCTGGGACAGGTAGGCGCCGCCGGGTCGCAGCACCCGGGCCACCTCGTCCCACCAGGTGTGCACCGGATGACGGCTCACGACCAGGTCGAAGGCGGCGTCCCGGAACGGCAGCGGCGGGCGGTCGCCCACCCGCACCACGGACGCGCCGAGCGGGCGCAGGTGGCGCCGGGCCACCGGCACGTTCGGCGGCCACGCCTCGGTGGCGACCAGCAGCGGCGGCGGCACGGGCACCTCGGCCAGCACCTCTCCCCCGCCGGTGTCGATGTCCAGCGCCGCCCTCACGGCGGCCATCCGCTCGCCGACCAGTCGCGCGTACCCCCAGGGCGGGCGCTCCTCGGTGGCGCGGCCGCGCAGCCAGTCGAAGCCCCAGCCCTCGACCGGCGCCGCCTCGGCTTCGGCTACCAGTTCCTCGAACGTGCCGACCATGCCCGCGAGCCTGCCGCCCGTCGGCGGCCACGGCAACGCATTTCGGCCGGGGTCAGAAGGGGCGCGGACGGGCGATCTCGACGGTGGACCCGGCGGGCACGTCGGCGAACGTCTCGAAGCCCCTCGGCTCGGTGGCCCGCTCGAACTGCTGCATCAGCCGCGCGCCCAGGGCCACGCCGACCGCACCGACGACGAGCGCGACGAGTTCGGCGGCGAGCAGGACACCGGTCGCGCCCCGCTGCGGCGCGCTCGCCCGGATCAGGCAGGAGAGCAGGAACAGCGCCGCCATCACGGCGTTGACGAGGTTGAACATCAGCACCGTACGGCTGGTCCGGCCGGCCCGCACGTCCCACAGGTCGACCATCCCGGCGACAGTGGTGAGCCCGGCCGCGACGAGCGCGGCCACCGCCGTCCAGTAGCCCACCTCACCGAGGAACGCCGGACCACCCGCCACGTCGGCCAGGTCGAAGACCGCGGCACAGACGAACAGGCCGAACGGGAACGTCACCAGCATCGGTTGGATGGGGTGCCCCTGCACCCGTAGACGGCTCTGCATCGCTTCCTCCCCAGGTCCGCGCAGCTCACCAGTCCAGAGTGCTACCCGAGGCGTCGCGAGGCGAAACGACTGTCGCTCAGTTGTCCCGGGGCCGCGAGACGGTCAGCACGAGCCGCTCGGCCACCTCGCGCAGCGGGATGTCCAACGAGGAGGCCGCGCTGCGCAGCACCCGCAGCGCCTCCGGGGCGGGGCAGCCGCGCTGTGTCATGATCACGCCGACGGCCTGTCCGACCACCCCCTCGGCCAGCAGCGCGTCGTCGAGCTGACCGGCCCGGGTGGCCGCCCGCTCGCGGTCGCGCGCGGCGGCGAGCAGCAGCCCGGCGTGCTCGGCCAGGAGCATCGCGGTGAGCTGGTGCCGGGGCGTCAGCGCATCGGGCGAGTCGGCGTAGAGGTTGATCGCGCCGATGACCTGCTCGTCGATGTCGACCGGCGCGGAGATCACCCCGTGCACCCCCAGGGCGCGGGCCCGCTCGCTCCAGACCGGCCAGCGCGTGTCGCCGGACAGCCCGCCCGCGGTGATCATCTCCCGGCGGCGGATCGCTGTCATCGCCGGCGTGTCCGGGCCGTGCCGCAGGTCGTCCAGCTCGGCCCGGTCCGGGTCGGAGGCGGCCACGCCGGCGGGCTCACCGGCGCGCAGCACGGTGAAGCCGCAGCAGTCCACGGCCGGCACGGCGTCGCGGGCGATGCGGACCAGGCGGTCGAGCGCCTCGTCGAACCCGGCCGCGCCGATCAGTCCGGCGGTCAGCTCGCGCAGCAACGCGGCGGTCTCCAGCACACCAAGGTTGTCGATCATGGGTTGACGCGTGTCGAGGTTCACCGGGCCGTGGCCTCCACCGTCCACCCGATGTTCCCGCTCGGCGTCGTTGCCTGTCCCATGTCCGTCCCTCCTGTGGCCGGGCCTCGGCCTACTACCCTCCCAGACCGCGGGCGAAACCGCGCAAAAAGGGCCTCTCCCGGTCGCGCCGGAAGGGGCCTTTCCGCGCGGGTCAGCGCGACCCGGAGATGAGCCGCCGCCCCACCGAGGCGATCAGCCGGTCCAGCTCCGAGCCGAACGGGTTGTCGTGCACGAGGTACGTCCAGGTGGCGCTCGGCCGCACCAGCTTCGACGAGTCCGGCTCCCAGCCCTCGTCGAACTCGGTCTCCTCGAACGTGGCCACGGTCCGCGTCTCGATCTCGGGCACCAGCGCGTTGAACGCCGGCACCGCGCTGCGGTGGAACTCGTCGAGCGGGTCGAGCCGGCCCAGCGCCCGCAGGTGCACGCCCTCGCGCACCTCGGACAGCTCGGCCAGGTGGTCGGCCCAGAGCCGGTCCAGGTGATAGAGGGCGATCTTGCGGGCCACGTCGGCGAGCAGGTCCTCGTCCATCTCGCCGGCCTTCTCCGGCACCCGCTCCAGCAGCATCAGCGCGGCGATGTCGCTGGTCAGCAGCCGCTCCCGGCGCTCGGCGAGCGCCTTGCGCTGCTGCTCGATCACCTGGCTGTAGCGCCACGTGTTGCGGTGGATCTCGTGGTTGACGCCCTCGGCGACGCGCTGGGCGTGCTCGACCGCGTAGTCGACCTGCGGGTCGGTGACCAGGCCGTCGGCGTTCATCCGGGGCGAGGCCGGGACGGTGTCGCCGGCGTGCCGGACGACCAGGTCGTCCTCCAGGCTGACGAAGAACACCGACCCGCCCGGGTCGCCCTGCCGGCCGGCCCGGCCGCGGAGCTGGTCGTCGACCCGGCGGCTGTCGTGCCGGCCGCTGCCGATCACGTACAGGCCGCCCAGCTCCGCCACCCGGTCGCGGTCGGCCTGGTCGCTGCCGCCCAGCCGGATGTCGACGCCCCGGCCGGCCATCTGCGTGGAGACCGTCACCGCGCCGTACGCGCCGGCCTCCGCGATGATGCCGGCCTCCTCGTCGTCGTTCTTGGCGTTGAGCACCACGCACGACACGCCCGCGGCGTTCAGCGCGGCGGCCAGTCCCTCGGACTCCTTGACGTCGAGCGTGCCGACGAGCACCGGCCGCCCCGCCTGGTGGCAGCGCGTGATCTCGTCGACCAGCGCCTCCTCCTTCTCGGCGCGGGTGGCGTAGATGCGGTCCGACTCGTCCTCGCGCACGCACGGGGTGTTCGGCGGGATCACCGCCACCTCGAGGCCGAAGAACTCACGGAGCTGGTCGCCGACCAGCACCGCGGTCGCTGTCATCCCGCAGACCGTCGGGTAGAGCGCGATGTACGCCTGCACGGTGACCGTGCCCAGCACCTCGCCCTCGGCGGTGGCGTCCAGCCCCTCCTTCGCCTCGACCGCGGCCTGCAACCCGTCGGGCCAGCGGCGGCGCTGCGCGACCCGGCCGCGCATCTCGTCGATCAGCTCGACCGAGTCGTCCCGGACGATGTAGTCCACGTCGCGGTGCAGCAGGGCGTGCGCGTGCAGCGCCACGTTCACCGCGGAGAGCTGCCCGACGTGCTCCTCGTCGTACAGGTCGATGCCGCCGAGCTTGGCCTCGACGGTGGCCAGGCCGATCGAGGTGAAGGCGACGCTGCGGCCGTCCTCGGCGACCGTGTAGTGCTTGCCCTTGCGCAGCCCGCGCACGAGCGCGGCGGCGGCGTGCACCGGGTCCTGCTCGCCGCCGACCGCGCCGGCCAGCACCATCGGCACCCGGGCCTCGTCGATCAGGATCGAGTCGGCCTCGTCCACGATCGCGGTCTTCAGCGGCGGCTGCACCCGGTCGGCCAGGTCGGTGACGAGCTGGTCGCGCAGGAAGTCGAAGCCGGCCTCGCTGACCGAGACGTAGGTGACGTCGCAGGCGTACGCGGCGCGCCGCTCGTCGGGCGTGGACGCTTCGTTGACCCAGCCGACGGTCAGCCCGAGCAGGTCGTAGACCGGCGTCATCCACTCGGCGTCGCGGCGGGCCAGGTAGTCGTTGACGGTGAGCACGTGCACCGGGCCGTTGCCCAGCCGCACGTGCCCGTACGCGGCGACGGTCGCGGTGAGCGTCTTGCCCTCACCGGTGGCCATCTCGGCGACCTTGCCGGACAGCAGCGCCATCGCGCCGAGCAGCTGCACGTCGTAGGGGCGCTGGTCGAGCCCGCGCCGGGCCGCCTCGCGACCGATCGCGCAGATCTCCTCGTATCCCGACGCCTGACCGGCGGCCTCGGTCAGCTCGGCGTCGGAGAGATTCTCCAGGTCAGCCTCGCGCGCCTCGATCGCCGGCAGCAGCTTCTCCAGCGGAGCCAGTTCGACAGTCGTCCCCGGGCGCTGGAGGAACCGGCGGAACCTGGTCTTCAACCGTTGCGACACACCCATGAGCGGCAACGGTACGCGAACCGGAGCCGATTGTGACCCCCGCCCGCCGCGCGCCGGGTTCCGCCCGTCGCGTCCGCTTCGGTCGATCATGAGGTTGGCGGCGTCCGGCGTCCGTTTTGTCGCCGCCAACCTCATGATCGACGCCCTGGAAGGGGGGCGGGTCAGGGGGTGAGGATCGCCTGGAGTTCGGAGCGGCGGCGCTCGGCCAGGTCGGTCAGCAGGGCCGGGGCCTCGTCGAGGGGGACCACGGCCGAGATCAGGTGCTTGCGGATCACGTCGCCGTACTGGCGCAGCAGCTCCACCGTCTCCGCGGACAGCCGCTCGCGGTCCCAGGTCGGGGTCAGGCCGCGCGGCACCCGGCCGATCTGCGCGCAGCGCAGCGACAGCCCGTTGTGGTGGAACTCCTCGCCGAGCCGGACCGCGTCCGCGCCGGCCTGGTAGAACGCCAGGTCGATCACCGTGCCCTGGGGGCGCAGCAGGCGCAGCGCGAGCTGCAACGCCCAGTCCTGGCCGCGGCACTGGAAGACCACGTCGGCGCCCCGGTCCCCCGCCGCGTGGTTCCACCGGGTCTTGAGCAGCACGGCCGGGTCGTCCGCGTCCGGGTCGAGCGTGTCCAGCCCGAGCGCCTCGGCCACCTGCCGGCGCGCCGGCGTCGGATCGACCACCACCACCGAGGCGGCGCCGTGGCGGCGGGCGAACAGCGCGGTGAGCAACGCGACCACGCCGCCACCCACCACCGCCACCCGGCGCCCGCGTACGCCGTCGCCGAGCGTGCGCACGTCGGCGCCGCACAGGTCGGCGGCGGCGTGCAGCAGCCCGTTGGCGCAGATCGGGCCCATGTGCGCGACGTAGACGCCGAGCAGCGGGTCGAGGTCGTCGGGCAGCGGCACGAACCGCTCGGTCAGCGGGTCGGCGACCCAGCCGCTGCGGTGCCCGTACGTCATGGCGCCGACCTCGCCCACCGCGACGGCCGGGGTGCGGGTCTCCACCACGCGCCCGACCTGCATGTAGCCGAGCCGGGTCACCGGGTACGGCGTGCTCGCCCCACCGGGCCGGAACAGCCCGAGCCCGGCGTCCCAGGTGACGTGCAGGTAGGGATTGGTGCCCTTGACGAAGCTCAGCTCGGTGCCGGCCGAGACGCCGCTGTAGAGCGTCTCCACCCGGAACGTGCCCTCGCGCAGCTCCGGCGCGTCCAGTTCGGTCAGCTCGACCCGGCCGGGTCCGGTAACAACCACCACGCGGTCACGCATCGACGCTCACCCCCGCGTCCGCGACCGGCACGGTGAGCCGTGACGCCGGACCGGTCGGCAGCGCCACCGGCCGGCCGGTCCGCGCCGACTCGGCCACCGCGAGCGCGAGCCGGTGGGTGCGCAGCGCCTCGGCGTACGGCACCCGGACGTCGTCGCCGAGGCCGCACACGGCGTCGACGAAAGCCCGGTCGACGGCGACCCGCGCGGCATCCGGGTCGGCGGACAGGTGCCGCTCGCCGTCGCCGTCGCGGATCGTCAGGCCGTCCTCGGCCAGCCACAACGCCAGCCCGTCGGCGAGGATCTCCACGCCGGCCCGGTGCTTCCAGCCCAGCACGCACGACGCGGCGAGCGTGCCCACCGCGCCGGAGCCGAAGCGCAGCGTCGCCGCGGTCACCGAGTCGATGTCGGCGCCGTCCACCGGCGGCGGGCTGCCGTCGCCGTACGCGCTCACCTCGACCGCCTCGCCGGCCAGCAGCCGCACCAGGTCGAGCACGTGCGCGGCCTGCTCGACCACCGGACCACCGGAGCGGTCCCGCCGTGCCCACCAGGCCACCGGCGGCACCTTGTCCAGCCAGGCGCCGTTGACCATCCGCACCGGACGGTCGGCGAGCAGCCGCCGGGCCTCCTCGACCACGTGCAGGTAGCGCCAGTGGTGCCCGACGCCGGTGAGCAGCCCGCGCCGCTGCACCAGCGCCGCGACCCGCTCGGCGGTCTCCAGGTCCAGCGCCACCGGCTTCTCCACGAACATCGGCACCCCGGCGGCGACCACCGCCTCCTCGACCGGGCCGTGCGCGAACGGCGGCACGCAGACGTACACCGCGTCCGGGCCGGCCCCGAGCAGCTCGTCCACGTCACGGAACACCCGGCCGCCGTACGTGCCGGCGAGCGCGCCCGCCGCGTCCGGCGCGACGTCTGTCACGCCGAGCAGTTCCACATCCTCGAAGTCCGTGAGCACCCGGGCGTGGCGTTGCGCCACCCCGCCGGCTCCGACAAGTCCCACCCGGCAGGCACGCATCCGACCAACCCTCTCACCACGACTGGAGAAACTGCGGACACCACTCCCCCCGGCGGCGTCGCGCCAAACTCCGCCGAGGTGCGCAACGCAACGTTCATGCGCCCGGAACCTCCCGGTACGCGGCAGGTGATCAGGATGTTGGGCAAGATCCGGTTAGCGCGGATGCGGGATTGGGAAAACCAGATCCGCTTATCCACCGTCGATGGGGGTGCCTGTGCGGGAAGCAGATTCGACCGTCTCACCAGTGGTTGAGGCGTGGGCCACGTACCGCACCAGCACCGCCGCCGACTGGCCGGCGCAGCGACTGGTGCGTGCCAAGGGAAACAGCCGGGTCAGCGTGGTGCTGCCGGCGCGCGACGAGGAGGCGACGGTCGGCGCGATCGTGTCGACGGTCCGGGAGCACCTGATGGACCGGGTGCCGCTGGTCGACGAACTGATCGTGGTCGACTCCCGCTCCACCGACCGGACCGCGCAGGTGGCGCGCGCGGCCGGCGCCGAGGTGGTCAGCCAGGACGCCATGACGCGCGGGCTGCCCCGGCTGACCGGCAAGGGCGACGCGCTCTGGGCCGGGCTGGCCGCGGCCGAGGGGGACGTGGTCGCGTTCATCGACGCCGACCTGCGCGAGTTCCGGCCGCACTTCGTCACCGGGCTGCTCGGGCCGTTGCTCACCGATCCGGGCGTGGACTTCGTGAAGGGCTTCTACCACCGGCCGCTGGTCGGCGCGACGAGCGTGGAGCCCGACGGCGGCGGGCGGGTGACCGAGCTGATGGCCCGGCCGCTGCTCAACCTGTTCTGGCCGGAGCTGGCCGGCTTCGTGCAGCCGCTCGCGGGCGAGTACGCCGGCCGCCGCCAGGTGCTGGAACGGGTGCCGTTCGTCACCGGGTACGGGGTGGAGACGGCCATGCTCATCGACCTGCTGGAGATGGTCGGGCTGGACGCGCTGGCCCAGGTCGACCTGGGCGAGCGCAAGCACCGGCACCAGGACACCGCGGCGCTGGGCCGGATGTCGGCGCAGATCATGCTGACCGCCTGGTCACGGCTGCAACGGCGCGGCTGGGCGGCGCCCGGCGTATCGCCGGGCGCGCTGCTGACCCAGTTCCGCCGCGGCGGCTCGGAGGCGCTGCCCAACCTGGACCGCGAGATCGTGGTCAACGACGTGTCGGTGCAGGAGCGCCCGCCGTTGGCCCAGTTGCGGCACCGCATCCCGCGCCGCCGCCGGGTCGCGGCCGCGTGAGCGCGAGGAGGACCAACACATGACGCTCACCGTGCTGATGAACGCCGGTCCGTGGCTGTCCGTGCCGCCGCCCGGCTACGGCGGGATCGAGAACGTGGTGGCCACGCTGGTGCCGGAGCTGCGCCGGCTGGGCGTACGGGTGGTGCTGGCCTCGGTGGAGAGCAGCACGCTGCCGGTGGACGAGAAGATCGCGGTCTTCCCGGACGGCCAGTTCCACGCGCTGCAACGGCCGTACAACCAGGTGTGCGGCGTGTCCCAGGCGCACCTGGCCGGGGTGGTGCGGGCGCTGCACGCCCGCGACGACATCGACCTGGTGCACGACCACGTGGAGGCGGTCGGGCTGGCCACGCTCGCGGCGATGGGCCCGGACGCCCCGCCGGTGCTGCACACGCTGCACTGGGACCTGGCCAAGCACCCCGAGCTGTACGGCAACCTCGACGGCGGCGACCGGGTACGGGTCAACGGGGTGTCCGCGTCGCAACTGGCCCGGGCGCCGGAGGCGCTGCGGGCGCACTCGGTGGGTCACGTGCACCTGTCCACCCCGCTCGCGGTGGGCGCGGACCGGCACGCGCCCGTGCCCAAGGGCGACCACGTGGTGATCCTCGGCCGGATCAACCCGGGCAAGGGGCAGGACCTGGGCGCGCGGCTCGCCCACAAGGCCGGTTTCCCGCTGGTGCTGGCCGGGCCGGTCGGCCCGTACCACCGGCCGGAGGATCTCGCCGCGGCCGGCGGCGAGGCCCGGCAGAACCCGGACGTGCGCTTCTTCCACGAGCACGTCGCGCCGTACGTCGACGGGGACCGGGTGCGCTGGGTCGGCACGGTGGCCGGGCGGGACCGCGACGACCTGGTGGCCTCGGCCCGGGCCTCGCTGTTCCCGCTGCGCTGGGAGGAGCCGGGCGGCACCGCGGTGGTCGAGTCGCTGTCGCTGGGCACGCCGGTGGTGGCGACGGCCCGGGGCTGCCTGCCGGAGCTGATCGAGCACGGCCGCACCGGCCTGCTCACCGGCGACGAGGAGGAACTGGGCGAGATGGTCCTCGCCGCCGGCGGCCTGGAGCCGGACGAGTGCCGGCGCGAGGCGGCCCGCCGGTTCACCCCGGCCCGGATGGCGCAGCGCTACCTGGAGCTGTACGAGCGGGTCCGCCAGGGCGCGGCGCAGCCGTTGCAGCCCGCCTGATCCGGTCGCGAACCCGGCGCCGGCCCGGCCACCCCGCGTGGCCGGGCCGGCGTTTGTCCGCGCCCGGCCCGGGAAACCGTCGCTGCCCCGCGTGGCGAGGAGGCCGGCGTGACGAACTCGATGGCGCACTCCCGGGCGCGCCGCAACCCGGCCGACGGCGGGGCGCCGGTGCGCCGGATCGCCTCGGGGTTCGCCGTGCTCCTGCTGCTGCTCGGCGCGCTGGGCTTCGTGCCCGGCATCACCAGCGACTACGCGGACCTGCGCTTCGCCGGCCCGGGGTCGGGCGCCCGGCTGCTGGGGCTGTTCCAGGTCTCGGTCGTGCACAACCTGGTCCACCTGGTCCTCGGGGTGGCCGGGCTGGCGCTGGCGCGCAGCGTCGCCGGGGCCCGCGCGTTCCTGATCGGCGCCGGGGCGATCTACCTGGTGCTGTGGCTGGCCGGTCTGGGAGTCGACCGGCGCGACGCGGCGAACGTGCTGGCGGTCAACCGCGCCGACGCCTGGCTGCACCTGCTGCTGGGCGCCGCCATGCTGGTCCTGGGCCTGCTCGCGGCGCGGCGCGGCGACCGCCGCTGACCTGCGCTCCGGTGACCCGGATGCCCGGTTTCGAGGGCCGGGGGCCCGGGTACGTCCGTAGTCCTCCGGCTGCGGGAGGCGGCGACCGCCGCAGCCGGGCGACCCTCCCCGACGAAACGGAAACGAGGACGGCGATGGTGACCCGGATCAGGTGCGAGGTCCGCGACGAGTCGCCGGTCACTGTCGTACGGCTGGCCGGCGCGCTCGACCTGGCCACGATGCGCGCGGTGCACGAGGTGCTGGACCGGTGCCTCGCCGCGCAGCCGGACGCCCTGGTGGTCGACCTGGAGGAGATCGAGGTCGGCGAGCCGCTGGCGCTGTCCGTCTTCGCCGCCGCGGCGCGCCGGGCGGCCGACTGGCCGGCGGTGCCGATGGTGCTGGCCGCGCCACCGGCCGAGACGGCGGCCTGGCTGAACGAGACCACCGCCTGCCGGGTGGTGCCGGTACGGCGGGACTGCGCCGAGGCGGCGGCGCTGGCCGGCGAGGACTCGACGCCCCGGCTGCGGGCCCGGCTGGAGCCGGTGGCCGGCGCCTGCCGGCGGGCCCGGGAGCTGGTCACCGAGGCGTGCGGCAGGTGGAACGTGCCGGAGCTGGCCGGCCCGGCCTCGCTGGTGCTCAGCGAGCTGGTCGGCAACGTGGTGCGACACGCCGGCACACCGATGCAGGTGACGCTGACGCTGCGCCGGCCGTACCTGCGGGTGGCGGTGATGGACGGCAGCCCGGCCGACGCCCGCGCCGCGAGCAGCCGCGACCCGCGCGAGGAGGGGGGCCGCGGGCTGATGCTGGTGCGGGAGCTGACCCAGCGCTGGGGCAGCACCCCGGTCGGCGCCGGCAAGGTCGTCTGGGCCATGCTCCCAGCTAATTGACCGAATTCTCCGCTCTCGCCTGGTTACATGGGCAGGGGGCCGGGTACGCCCGCCCGTCCTGTCTGTCGTCACACGGGGTGAGATGCCATGCCCAAGCGGGTAGTCACGGAACCGGCACGAGACCGGGGGCCCGCGATCCTCGCGCCGGCCCGGTTCGGGGGCTTCCCCGGGCCCGTACGGGAAGCGGTGAAGGGCAACGCGCTGTGGCGGTTGCTGCGCACCACCGACGCCAAGCAGATCGGCCTGCTCTATCTGATCACGTCGTTCGCGTACTTCATCGTCGGCGGGATCCTGGCGCTGGTCATCCGGGCGGAGCTGGCCCGGCCGGGGATGCAGATCGTCTCCCCCGAGCAGTACAACCAGATGTTCACCATGCACGGCACGGTGATGCTGCTGCTGTTCGCCACCCCGCTGTTCTTCGGGTTCGCCAACTACCTGGTGCCGCTGCAGATCGGCGCCGCCGACGTGGCGTTCCCCCGGCTGAACGCGTTCGCGTACTGGCTCTACTTCCTGGGCGCGCTGATGGTGGTGGGCGGCTTCGCCACCCCGGCCGGCGCGGCGGACTTCGGCTGGACCGCGTACACGCCGTTGAGCACCGCGCAGCACTCCCCCGGCGTCGGCGCGAACCTGTGGGTGGTCGGCCTGGCCGTGTCCGGCCTGGGCACGATCCTCGGCGCGGTCAACCTGATCACCACGATCGTGACGCTGCGCGCGCCCGGCATGACGATGTTCCGGATGCCGATCTTCACCTGGAACGCGCTGCTCACCAGCGTCCTGGTGATCTTCGTGTTCCCACTGCTGGCCGCCGCGCTGCTGGCACTGGCCTCGGACCGGCTGCTGCACTCGCACGTGTACGACGCGACGACCGGCGGACCGATGCTCTGGCAGCACCTGTTCTGGTTCTTCGGCCACCCCGAGGTGTACATCATCGCGCTGCCGTTCTTCGGCATCATCACCGAGATCATCCCGGTGTTCTCCCGCAAGCCGATCTTCGGCTACACCGGCCTGGTGCTGGCCACCATCGCCATCACCGTGCTGTCGATGACGGTCTGGGCGCACCACATGTTCGCCACCGGACAGGTGCTGCTGCCGTTCTTCAGCATCCTGAGCTTCCTGATCGCGGTGCCCACCGGGGTGAAGTTCTTCAACTGGATCGGCACCATGTGGAAGGGCCAGATCACGTTCGAGACGCCGATGCTGTTCGCCGTCGGCTTCCTGGTGACGTTCCTGCTCGGCGGCCTGACCGGGGTGCTGCTGGCCAGCCCGCCGCTGGACTTCCACGTCACCGACAGCTACTTCGTGGTGGCGCACTTCCACTACGTGATGTTCGGGACCATCGTGTTCGCCGCGTTCGGCGGGCTCTACTTCTGGTTCCCGAAGATGACCGGTCGGCTGCTCGACGAGCGGCTGGGCAAGATGCACTTCTGGACCATGTTCATCGGCTTCCACGCCACGTTCCTGGTGCAGCACTGGCTGGGCAACGAGGGCATGCCGCGCCGGTACGCCGACTACCTGCCCGGCGACGGCTTCACCATGCTGAACACGATCTCCAGCATCGGCTCGTTCGTGCTCGGCGCGTCCACCCTGTTCGTGATCTGGAACATCTGGAAGTCGTGGCGGTACGGCGCGCTGGTCACCGTGGACGACCCGTGGGGCTTCGGCAACTCGCTGGAGTGGGCCACCACGTGCCCGCCGCCGCTGCGCAACTTCGACCGGATGCCGCGCATCCGCTCCGAGCGGCCGGCGTTCGACCTCAAGTACGGTCCGCTCGTCTCCGACCTGGGCCGGGACCTGCCGCAGCGCACCACGAAGCCGCCGCAGACGTTCCGGGAGGAGTTGCACCACGAGCACCACGTGCCGGAGTCGCCGTCGGCCGGCGGCGCGTACGGCGCGCCCGAGGCGGTGGACTACCAGCCCGCGCCGCAGTCCGGCGCCCGGCCGGTGGAGGTACCGGCGCCGGAGGAGGTGCGCCGGCCCAGCTTCGAGGAGACCGACGAGCCGGAAGGCAGCGCGCTCAACGCCGAGCGCGACGAGCAGCCCAACGACAGGTGGCGGCACCCACGCGGGCACGGGGACACCCCGGAGAACTGAGGGGCGGGTCTGACCTTCGATCCGCTTTGCGGTTGGCTGATCTTTGCGGGCCCGTCCCAATGGGGTGATGTCGTGTTGGGGCGCTCGTGAGTGAACAGGCGGCGTATCCGAGTGACCTGCTCGCTGCCCGCACAGCTGGCAGCATCATGCCTGCTCACAGCGAACCTGCTCAATTCTCGGAAGATTCGGTGAGACGAGGCCTAAACGAAACAGTCCTTGTGAGTCACTGCCACCGTAGCGTATAAACGAAAGAAGTCTTTCGTTTAGGAGCGTCGATGGAGCAGCAGGAGCCGGAACGCCGGGTGCGTGTGCAGGACGCGACCATGCTGCGCGCGCTCGCGCATCCGCTGCGCCTGCGGCTGTTGCGCTACCTGCTGGCCGCCGGCCCGAGAACCGCCGCGCAGTGCGCCGAGGCTCTCGGCGACACCGGGTCGAACTGCAGCTACCACCTGCATCAACTCGGCCGTCACGGCCTCATCGAACGGGTTCCCGCCGAGGGGGCCAACCGGCGTGATCGGCCCTGGCGTGCCGCCTCCGTCGGGTTCGAATTCCTGCCTGAGCCGGGTGATGTTGACGGGCAGCAGGTCAACGAGGCGCTGACCGCGCTCGAGCTTGAGGAAGTCTTCCGGGCGCTGCAGCGCTACCAGCACCAGCAGCACAAGCTGACCGACGAGTGGCGGGAGAGCGCGACCTTCCACAACTACACGCTCTCGGTGACCCCCGAAGAGCTGCGGCACCTCACGCTGACCCTCGACGCCGTCATCCGGCCCTATCTGCGTCCGATACGCAACGCGCCCCCCGAGGAAGCGCGGCCGGTCAGTCTCAGTCTGCAGGCATACCCCACTCCTGAGTTCATCTGAGATGTTCACGCTGCTGCGTCACCGTGAATTCGTGCTGCTCCTGGTTGCCGGGCTTTCCTCGAGCGTGGCGAGTTGGCTGCTGCTCACCGGGCTGCCGATCTACGTGTTCGGGGTGACCGGCTCGGCGTTCATCACCTCCGCGGTCTTCCTCGTCGAGCTGCTGTGCGGCATCACGCTGGGATCATTCGCCGGCGCCTTGGCCGATCGCTTCGACAGATTCCGGCTCATGAGCTGCGTCGCCGTGCTGCAGGCGGTGGCGGTGATCCCCCTGCTGGGTCAACCTGAGCACCATCTGTGGATCATCTCGCTGGTCGCCGGGGCCCAGGCAGTGCTGACCCAGACGTTCGACTCCGCCCGCAACGCCGCGTTGCCGGGCATCGTCGAGGCCGCGCACCTGGTGCGCGCCAACAGCATGGTGGCGCTCAACATGAGCGTGGGACGGCTCATCGGCGGCTCGCTCGGCGGGTTCGCGATCACCCGCGAAGGCACCCGTTAGCTGGCGATCGGCGCCGCCGCGGCCTTCGTGGTCGCGGCGGCGCTGATCGCAGTCGCCCGCCGGGCCGCGCACCACGACGCCACCCAGCCGAGGGCGCCGGAGCGTACGTCGTCGTTCTTCACCGCCTGGCGGTCCGGCCTCGCGGCGATGCTGCGCAACCGCAGCGTGCGCGTGACGTTCCTGAGCGTCGCGCTGGGCGGCATCGCGCAGGGCCTGTTCGTGGTGCTCTTCGTGGTCTTCGTCAGCCGCGCGCTGCACGCCGACGGCACACTCACCGGCGTGCTGCGGGGCGTGCAGGCGATCGGCGGCGTGGCGGGCGGGCTCATCGTCGGCATACTGGGCGCGCGGCTCAGTCCCCGGCTGCTGATGAGCCTCGGCGCCACCACGTTCGCCCTGATCAGCCTGGTCATCTGGAACGGACCGGCGGTCACTCGCCAGCCCGAGTGGTACATCCTGCTGTTCATCCTGGTCGGCGCACCCGGCATCGCCTACAACAGCGGAGCCTTCGCGCAAATCCAACAAAGCGTGCCCGACACCGACCTCGGCCGAGCCTTCGGCGGCTACTACGCCATCTTCAACGCATCACAAGGACTGGGCATGGCGGCCGCCGGCCTGCTCGGCGACGCCCTCAGCGTCGTGCTCGTCCTCAACGTACAGGCCGCGCTCTACCTGGCCTCCGGTGCGGTCGCCTACGTGGGCCTACGCTCCGCCCTACGGCAGCACTCAGCCCCGCGACAGCGCTCCACCGTCGACATCGGGTAGACCGCTCTTGATCAGAAACCGAACTCCACCGGCTCGCCACCACCCACGCCACCGCAAACACCTCAGCCTCTCCCAACTTTCGAAGAACCCGTTGACGCTGGAGTGGGAGAGACATTCGTCCCGTGCAGCGGTTGTCGGTCGTTGTCGCGCGTCTCGCCGACATGTTGGTGACGGCGGCCCCTGACGACGCCGGACTTGCTGTGGAGGGGCGGGACCTGTCACCGCCAGGCACCTTTCCCATAGCCGCAGGGCAGCACCGTCTCACACGCGTACGCCACGCGCCGGCTCCCCGTCGTGGGGAGCCGGCGCGACACGTGCGTGCGGCGGGTCAGTCGGCGGCCGGCAGTCCGGCAGCGGTCAGCGAGCGGCGCACCGCCGGCTGCACCCGGGTCAGCCGCAGCGGCACCCCGGTACGCGCGGCGGCGTCCCGGCCGGCCATCAGCGCGGCGATCCCGCCGGCGTCGAAGCCGCCCGCCCCGACCAGGTCCACCACGACCTCGCGTGGCTGCCCGGTGACCGCCTTGAGCACGGCCCGGCGCAGCTGGTCCGCGCCGGCCCGGTCGACCTCGCCGCCGACCTCGACGACCACCCGGTCGCCGTTCTGCTTCACCGAGATGCGGGCCTTCGCCGGCTCGGCCTCGGCGGCGCCGTTCTGCCAGGGCGGCGGCGCTTCGGCCAGCATCGCCTGGCGCAGCCAGGTCAGCGCCCGCGACAGCAGCCGGGACACGTGCATCTGCGAGATGCCGAACCGGGCGGCGATCTCCGCCTGGGTCTGGTTGCCGTAGAAGCGCATCGCCAGGATGCGGCGTTCCCGCCAGGGCAGCCGGTGCAGCAGGCCGCTCACAGTCACCCGGTCGTCCACCGACTCCAGCGCGTGGTCGGACTCGCCGACCAGGTCACCGAACTCGGCGGAGCTCTCCCCGCCGACGGGCGCGTTGAGCGACGCCGGGCTGTAGCCGGCGGCCGACTCCAGCGCGGCCAGGATCTCCTCCTCCGGCGTCTCCAGCCGGGCGGACAGCTCCGCCACCGTGGGGGCGCGGGACAGCTCGCTGGTGAGCGTCGCCGTCGCCTGCCCGACCTCCAGGATCAGGTCCCGCAGCCGGCGTGGCACGTGCACGCCCCAGGTGCGGTCGCGGAAGTGCCGTTTGATCTCGCCGACGATGGTGATCGCCGCGTACGCGGTGAACGATCCCCGTTCCGGGTCGTACCTGTCGACGGCGTTGACCAGCCCGAGGCGGGCCACCTGCTCCAGGTCCTCCAGCGGTTCGCCGCGTCCCCGGTAGCGCCGGGCCAGCCGGCCGGCGAACGGCAACGCGAACCGGACCAGGTCGTCCCGCGCCTCCTGCCGCCGTTCCGGTGGCAGTCCCTCGATCCGGGCCGCGTACGCGAGCGCCGCGGCGTCCAGGTCCTCCAGGCCCCGGTCGGTGGTCGGTGGTGTGGGTGTGGTGGTCTGTCCGAACATCCGCGCCCCCCTCGCCGAAGGTCCCCGCCCGGTCGTAACCGGTCGTGCGCGTGGTCGGACCACGCACCGGGTGAGGAAGTTGGGTTACGTGACGGAGTACGTCGAAAGCGGTGGCCGTTCGCCGCACGGCGTCGTGGGCCGTTCCGCGGCGAGCGTTCTTCCCGCTCCGTAGGTACTCAATCACGGACCGCAGGATCGCGAGGATGTTTCGCCAGGATGCCCGGCGCGCCGTCACCGACAGGCGCGTCAGCAGACCAGCAGGCCCTGGTGGGCACCGGCGTCGCGGAGCGCGGCGAGGGCGTCGGCCATCCGCAGCGGCGGCGGCGCGGGCAGGTCGCAGGGCTGGTTGCGCAACACCTCCGTGGCACGTCGGGTGGGTACCGAGGCGACCGGATACCCGCGCGCGGCACCCCGGTCCAGCGCCCGCCGGCGGCGCCCGAACCCCGCCACGGCGAGCCACTGCGGCAGCCCCGCGTGCGCGGGCGAGCGCAGGCCGGGCGGCTCGGCCAGCACGTCCACCGAGCTGAACGGCTCGCTGCCGGCCAGCCACCACTCGACGCCCGCCACCCGGCGCGCGGTGGCGTTCTCGCACCAGTAGGGCACCAGACCGGCCCGCAGCACCTGTCCCGGATCGAGCAGCCGCCCGCACTCCACCACCAGCCGGTCCCCGGTCTTGCCGGCCCGCCGCAGCCAGCGCCGGTACATGTCGGCGGTCACCGCGCTCAGCGCGTCCGGCTGCGGCACGACCACCCGGTGCAGCGGATGCCCGTGCCGATCGCCCCAGGAGCGGGCGTCGTGCTCGAAACCGGACTCCACGCCGTGTTCGGCGAACGCGCCCGCCACCGTCACCTCCGGCGCCGCCCAGCGCGCCTCGTCCCCGCCGGCCGCGCGCAGCACCTGGCCCAGCGCGCGGGCGTCGGGGTGGAAGTCGACCGGGTCCAGCCCGCCGGCCGGGCAGCCGGCCTGGAAGCTGTGCCCGTCGCCGCCGTCGCGCACCGGCCAGGTCCGGGCGTCGTGCAGCAGCAGCACCGGCGCCGCCGGTTCCAGCCGGTCGGCCAGGAAACGCGCGTACGCCCGGGGCAGCGCGCGCCAGCGGACCGCGAACGTCACCACCGCGCCGGCCGCCGCGCCCCGGCTGGCCGGGCAGTGCACCTGCCGTACGTGCACCCTCGGGTTGCCGGTGAGCAGCCGGTCGGCCAGCGGGACCCCGTGGTCGAACGCCGCGTCCGGGCGGTCCACCGCGCCCCGGCTCCACTGGGCGGCGATCTCGAAGCCCGCCGGCAGCCAGGGCACGCCCAACGCCACCGCGAGGTGGGCGGCGGCGCCATGCGGCGAACCGAGCACCACGCCGGGCCAGCGCCGGTCCGGGTACTGCCCGGCGAACCATCCGGCCACCCGCTCGGCGTCCACGGCGGCGACCTGGGCGGCGGTGAGCGCGGCACGCCCGGCGGCCCGGACGGCGGCGGCGCGGCGTACCGGCTCGGGCGCGCCGGTGAGGCGGGACAGCGCACGCGGGTGGCCGAGGTCGCCGCAGTCGTCGCCGCGCAGCGCCCGGGCGGTCACGGCGACCAGGGTCCGGGCGGCGCTGCCGGCCGCCACCACCCGCTCCGCGGGCAGCCCAGCGCCGCTGACCGGCGTCCGTTCGACTCGTTCGCTCACCACGCGGCCCGGCTTCCCGTCCCTCTGGGGTCTAAACGGGGCATCTCCCCACTGGTGAGGACCAAGGCCCGCCCCATGGCCGCACCGCCCGCGGCACCCAGGTACGCCGTCGCGCCGCGCGCCCGCCCTCGCGGGCGCAACGGCGCTCGGATGCGGGTTTGGGCCGGAGCGGGACGGGCACTGCACGGCGCATGCCCGACGACGAGAGCACCCCGGCGGCGACCATCACCCCGTACCGGGACGGACCACTGCTGGTGCGCGGCGACTTCGCGCTCGTCACGCCCGACGGGACGCCGATCGAGACGCGCCGGGGCACGGTGGCGCTGTGCCGGTGCGGCAAGAGCGCGATCAAGCCGTTCTGCGACGGCACACACAAGGTCGCGGGCTTCCGAGCCGGCAGCGACCGCGAAGCCTGACCCCCGCCCGCCCCCCCCTGCCTCGCCTCGCCTCGCCCCGCCCTGCCTCGCCTCGCCCCGCCCTGCCTCGCCTCGCCTCGCCTCGCCTCGCCTCGCCTCGCCGATCTTGCACTTCGGGACCCGGAAAACCCTCCCGAACCGGGCAATCATGGGGCCCGAACTGCAAGATCGCGGGAGTAGGGGGCGCGGGAGTAGGGGGCGCGGGGGCAGGGGGCGCGGGGGTCAGGCTGCGGCGAGGGCGTGGGCGGGTGGGCGCAGCGAGGACTGCCCGGACGACCAGGCGTCGAGGAGATGCGCGGCGAACAGGGCATCCACGGCCAGCGCGGCGGCGGCGCCGAACAGCACGTCGGACGCGAGCGCCGGCTCGGCCCGGACCAGCCCGCCGCACATGTCGTGCGCGGCGATCTGCTCGTGCACGGCGTCGGCCTCGACGTGTTCGTCGTAGAAGCGCGTGGCCACCGCGTCGAAGCCGAGCCGGCGCAGCCCGTTGCCGTAGCGGCGGTTCGGCAGCGACGAGGTCATCTCGTACGCGGCCAGGTGCCCGAGCAGCGCCCCGCGCAGCCGCCGGTGCAGGCCGAACAGCGACATCAGGTTGTTCGTCGCCAGCGTCACCGCCGGGACCCGGTCCAGGTGGGCGGCGTAGCCGGTGTCCAGGCCGAGGCGGTCCATCGTGACGCGGAACAGCTCGGCGTGCATCCGGTCCAGCCGGCCGTTGCCGTACTCGTCGGTCTGGATCTCCACGAGCGCCGCCTTCGCCGGACCGCCGAGGCGGGGCAGCGCCCAGCTGTGCGGGTCGGCCTCGCGCAGGTGGTAGATCGAGCGGTGCGTCACGAACTCGCGGAACTGGCCGAGGTCGGCCCGGCGTTGCAGCGTGGCCGCCAGCGGCGGGCCGTCGTCGGCGGTCACCACGTCGGCGAGCGCCGCCGGCAGGGCGGCCGGCAGCACCGCCGGCGGCGGGCCGGCCAGTCGCCTCAGCGCGGCCTCGAACGGCTGCTCGGCGCGGGCGCGCAGCGCCAGCAGCGACGGCTCCCACTCCCACGCCTCGTCGACGCCGGACCAGCCCCGGTAGTGCAGCTCGTAGCAGAGGAACAGGGTGAGCTGGAGGTCCTCGTCGGTCAGCGGCGCGGCCACCGCGCCGAATTCGGCGCCCAGCCCGGCGGGCAGCTCGCCGGGCGTCCCGCTCAACGCGGTGAGCAGCGCGGCGGAGACCGGGCCGCGGGCGGCCGGCAGCGGGGCGGGGCCGTAGCGACGGACGGCGGCGACGGACATGGGACCTCCCGGGACTGTTGTGCCTGGTCGCAGTGCCCCGGCGTAATCCGGCTAAACGACCTCGTCAGCCGCGATGGCCTCGGTCTGGATCACCCGCTCCCGCACCCGGCGGGCGGCGTCCCCGTCGGTCACCAGGCCACGCAGGTCGGCAAGCGCCGGTTCGGGCGCCTCCAGCGGCACGGCCGGGTCCACCACCGCCTCCAGGACGGCCGGCCGGTCGGCCGCGAGCACCTCGTCCCAGGCGGGTCCGACCAGGTCGGGCCGATCCACCCGGACGCCGTGCAACCCGAGCAGGCGGGCCCACCCGGCGTACGGCACGTCGGAGCGCCGCCCCCCGGGCGTCCGCCCGGCGCCCACGCCGGAGTGGTCCCGGTTGTTCAGCACCAGCACGACCAGGCGGGGATCGCGCCACCGCGTCCAGTGGTGGGCCACCGTGATCAGCTCGGCCAGGCCGTTGAGCTGCATCGCGCCGTCGCCGAGCAGCGCGAGCACCGGCTCGTCCGGGCGGGCCAGCTTGGGCGCGACCGCGTACGGCAGCGCGCAGCCCATCGAGCCGAGCGTGCCGCACAGCTGCGCCTGCACCCCCGGCGGCAGCTCCAGGTGCCGGGCGTACCAGTAGATGACCGAGCCGACGTCGACGGCGACCCCGGCGTGCCGGGGCAGCCGGGCGGACAGCTCGCGGAGCACGAGCTGCGGGTTGACCGGCTCGGCCGGGGCGGCGGCGCGCTCGGCGGCGGTCTCCCGCCACCGGTCCACCATCTTCTCCACCATGCCGCGCCACTCGCGCTGGGGCTGGTCGGGTACCCGGGTCAGCAGCGCCCGCAGCGTCTCGGCGGCGTCGCCGACCAGCGGCACGTCCACCGGGTAGCGGGTGCCGATGCGCCGGCCGTCGATGTCGATCTGGATGGTGCGCACCTGTCCCGGCATCGGGAACCAGTCGGTCCACGGGTCGTTGGTGCCGATCATCAGCAGCGTGTCGCAGCCGCCCATGAGCTGCGCGGCGGCGGTGGTGCCGACCTCGCCGAGCACGCCGGTGTGGAACGGCAGCCGCTCGTCGAGCACCGGCTTGCCGAGCAGCGACGTGGCGACGCCCGCGCCGAGCCGGTCGGCCAGCGCGACGATCTCCTCGGCCGCGCCGTGCGCGCCCTGACCGACCAGCACCGCCACCCGCCGCCCGTTGCCGAGCAGCGAGGCGGCGGCGTCCAGGTCGGCGTCGTGCGGCAGCACCCGGGCCAGCGGCTCGCCGGGCGTCGCGGTGACCACCCCGGCGGTCTGCGGCAGCAGGTCCGGTACGGCGGTGACCTGCAACCCGCGCGGCAGCACGACGCAGGTCGGGCTGCGGGTCGCGGCGGCGGTGCGGAACGCCTGGTCCAGCAGCGCCGGCACCTGCTCGGGCCGGCGGCCGTAGCGGACGAACTGGTTGCACACGTCGCCGAACAGCCGGCTCAGCCCGATCTCCTCGTGCGCGCCGCCGAGCGGGCCGGTGACGTCCTCGCCGATGATCGCGACCACCGCCTTGCTGTCCAGCTTGGCGTCGTAGAGGCCGTTGAGCAGGTGCACCGCGCTGGGCCCCTGGGTCGCCAGGCACACCCCGACGCCGCCGGTGAACTTCGCGTGCCCGGTGGCCATGTACGAGGCGGTCTCCTCGTGCCGGGCGGGGACGAACGCCGGGTCCCCGCCCGCGTCGTCGAGCGCGCCCACCAGCGGGGCGATCGCCGCGCCCGGACAGCCGAACACCCGCGGCACCCGCCAGGCCCGCAGGCGTTCGACCACCAGGTCGGCGACGATGCGCTCAGCCATTACCCCGCCCCGGCGTGCTCGCGTCGACGTAGCGCAGCACCGCGCCGACCCCGTCGGTCAGCTCCGGCGCCTCCTCCGGCGCGAGCACTGTCAGGTCCGCGTCGGTGCCGATCAGCGCGCGCAGCAGCGCGGCGTCGGCGCGTACCCGTTGCGGGTCGGCCACGGACATGTCCGCCAGCTGGCCCGGGTCGGTGGCGATCTCGGTCGGCTCGGGGCCCACCCACAGCTCGCCGTCGGCGGACGGATCGTCCACGATGAGCATGGTGTCGACCTGGTTGCGCTGCAGCGCGGAGACCACGGCGTCGAGGCCGGCGCCGACGTCCTCCTGCACGCCGAACCGGTCCAGGGCGGCGGTGACGCGCTGGTCGGCGACCTCGGCGACGGTCTGCGCCGTGATGTCGTCCATCAGCGTGTCGTCCGCGCCGACGTCGCGGGAGCCGGCGTCGGTGCGGACCAGCACGTCCTGCCACCGTTCCGGCAGCTGGGCGGCGATCATCCCGGTGGCCCGGATGTCCCCGGCCACCACCACCACGTCCGCGCCGACCCGCTCGGCGAGGTCGGCGGTGGCCGCGGCGGCGTCACCGGCGTTCTGGTGCCACGCCTCCATGGCGGCGCGCTGGTAGCGCGACTGCGACCAGCCGCCCGGCTGCACGCGCCGCAGCTGCCGGCTCTGCGCGCCGGTGACGTGGGCGCGGCGGGGCACGCCGCCGGCGCTCACCGCCATCGCGTCCGCGCCGGTGCGGTCGGCGAGCACCCGCACCCAGGCCACCTGCTCGCCGCGCTGGGCGACGAGGGGCATGGTGTGCGGCAGCGCCGACCAGCTCGCCAGGTCACGCAGCGGCGGCGCGGACAGGTACTCGGTGAGCACCACGCGGCCCCGGGTGGCGAATACGGCGATGCCGTAGTCACCGGGCATCGGCTGGTGCCGGCGGACGACCTCCTCCACCGCCTCGACGGTGACCGGGTCGGCGCCCTGGCTCAGCAGGTCGCCCTTGAGGGCCCGCCAGCGCAGGTCGACCTGCGCTCGCGCGTCCTGGGTGTCGCGGGAGGCGTCCATGTACACCGAGCACCAGGGCCCGGGACGGTTGTAGAGCGGGCGCAGGAAGGACAGCTGCATGCTCGACCCCTTTCCGGCTCGGCCGCACGCATACCCGCGCCCCGGCGGAGTTCACCTGCCGGCTTCCCGGGCGTGACCAGTGTTCATTCACGTCGTTCAACTCCACGGGTCGATACCATCTGTGCACGGATCGGAACTCTCGGTGGTGAACATGGACACGGAGCTGCACACCCGACGCGTCGTCCACCCGGCGGAGCGCGTCGTCACCGGCCGTCTGGTCCGGTTGATGGAGGGCTACGCCCGGGAGGTACGGGTGGCGCAACCGGCGCTGGTCGCGGTGCTGACCGCCGCGGGGGTGGTGGGGCTGCTGCTCAAGGTGGTGCGCGCGTTGCTCAGCAGCGGTGGCGGCGGGGCCCGGCGCAGCTTCAAGGAGCTGAAGAAGGGCCCGGAGTTCCTGGTCACCCCGGTCCGGGTACGCGAGGCGAGCGGCCGGCTGGTCGAGGTCGAGCTGCACGGCCACCTGCCGCAGAGCGCGCTGCACCCCGGCGACCACGTCCAGCTCACGCTGCGGGCCCAGCGCGACGCGGACCTGGCGCCCCGCATCGAGCGGATCGTCAACCTGACCACCGGTCAGCTGCTGCGCCCGCGTACCGCCACACTCTGGTCGCACCTGGGTCCGGCGCTGCTGTTGCAGGCCATGCTGGGCGCCGTGCTGCTGTTCGGCGTGGCCGCCTGCTCGGCGCTGACCTAGGTTTCCCCGTCGTCGGAGGTGGGCACCGCTGCGGCCATGTTCGCAGGATTCACGCTCAGCGAGATCGACGTGGGGCCGGTACGCCTGCGCGTGCGCCACGGCGGCTCCGGGCCACCGGTGGTGCTGCTGCACGGGCACCCGCGTACCCATGCGACCTGGCACCGGGTGGCGCCGCGGCTGGCCGCACGGCACACGGTGATCTGCCCGGACCTGCGCGGTTAAGGCGGCTCGTCGAAGCCGCCGAGCGACCCGGAGCACACGGTCTACTCGAAGCGGGCGATGGCCGCCGACGTGGTGGCGCTGCTCGACGCGCTCGGCCACCGCCGGGCCGCCGTGATCGGTCACGACCGCGGGGCGTACGTGGCCATGCGGACCGCCCTGGACCACCCGGACCGGGTGAGCCGCCTCGGGGTGCTGGACGGGGTGCCGATCGGCGAGGCGCTGGCCCGCTGCGACGCCCGGTTCGCGGCCCGCTGGTGGCACTGGTTCTTCCTCGGTCAGCTCGCCAAGCCGGCCGAGCGGGTGATCAACGCCGATCCGGACGCCTGGTACGGCGGCTCACCGCAGGAGATGGGCGAGCAGGCGTACGCCGACTACCGGCGCGCCATCGGTGATCCGGCGACAGTGCACGCCATGTGCGAGGACTACCGGGCCGGGCTCGGGCCGGACCGGGCGGCGGACGACGCGGACCGCGCCGCCGGGCGCCGGATCGGCTGCCCGGTGCTGTTCGCCTGGTCCGAGCGTGACGACATGATCGACCTGTACGGCGACCCGGCCGCCATCTGGCGGGACTGGGCCGACGACGTGCGGACCGCCTCGATCCCGTCCGGGCACCACATGGCCGAGGAGGCGCCGCACGAGCTGACCGACGTGCTGGCGGGGTTCCTCGCGGAGGACCTCCCCGCGGTCAGCGACCGGCGGGGGTGAGCGGCCGTTCGACGACAGGCGGCTCGTCGAGCAGGCCGCGGCGGCGCGCCCAGCGCTCGAACAGCACCGTGGCGAACGGCGGCACCGCGCTGACCAGGGCCAGCCCGGTCTGCACGAGCGTCCAGCGACGCCGCAGGGCCACCACGAGCGTGAGCAGGCCGTAGACCACGAACAACGCGCCGTGGATCGGGCCGAAGATCTTCACGCCGATCTCGTTTCCGGGCGGACCGTACTTGACCGCCATGCCGGCCAGCAGCGCCGCCCACGAGCATCCCTCGGCGAACGCCGCCACCACGAACGCCCGGATCCACCCGTCGCGCATCAGCCACTCCCCTTCGCGCCGTCGGCGGCCATGCTAGCCGCCGCGTCCGGGCTGCCCGGACGGAACCCGCGGGGCCGCGACGGGGATCACCGGGGCCGCCACGGGGTACAGAAAGGGTCTGGCGGACCTTTCCTGATCCGCCACTCCGTGCGAGGTTGGGAAGAACCAACTGTGACAGGGTGGTGACCATGGGCGAGGACGTCGGCGTGCGTACCTTCAGCCGGGAGGACCGGGCCCGCTATCGCGAGAAGGTCCGGCGGTGCCTGGACGTCTTCGCCGAGATGCTGCGCGAGTCCCGGTTCGACGTGGAGCGGCCGATGACCGGCCTGGAGATCGAGCTGAACCTGGTCGACGACGCCTTCGACCCGGCCATGCGTAACGCCGACGTGCTGGAGGCGATCGCCGACCCGGCGTTCCAGACCGAGCTGGGCCAGTTCAACGTGGAGATCAACGTCGAGCCGCGCCGGCTGGCCGGCACCGGCACCGCCGCGTTCGAGGAGCACGTGCGGGCGAGCCTGAACGCCGCCGAGGAGAAGGCCCGCACGGTGGGCGCGCACATGGTGATGGTCGGCATCCTGCCGACGCTGCGCCCGGAGCACCTGACCGCCGAGACGCTGTCGGCCAATCCCCGGTACGCGCTGCTCAACGAGCAGATCTTCGCCGCCCGGGGCGAGGATCTGCCGATCGCGATCAGCGGCGTGGAGCGGCTGGCCACCACCGCCGACACCATCACGCCGGAGGCGGCCTGCACCAGCACCCAGTTCCACCTCCAGGTCAGCCCGGCACAGTTCGCCGACTACTGGAACTCCGCCCAGGCGATCGCCGGCATCCAGGTGGCGCTCGGCGCGAACTCGCCGCTGTTCTTCGGCCGGGAGCTGTGGCGCGAGACCCGGGTGCCGCTGTTCCAGCAGGCCACCGACACCCGGGCGGAGGAGATCAAGGCCCAGGGGGTACGCCCGCGGGTGTGGTTCGGGGAACGCTGGATCACCTCGGTGTTCGACCTGTTCGAGGAGAACGTGCGCTACTTCCCGGCGCTGCTGCCGGTCTGCGACCCGGAGGACCCGGCGACCACGCTGCACAGCGGCGGGGTGCCGAAGCTGGCCGAACTGCGGCTGCACAACGGCACCATCTACCGGTGGAACCGGCCGGTTTACGACGTGCTGAAGGGTCGCCCGCACCTGCGGGTGGAGAACCGGGTGCTGCCGGCCGGGCCGACGGTGCTGGACACGGTCGCCAACGGCGCGTTCTACTTCGGCCTGGTACGGGCGCTCGCCGAGTCCGACCGTCCGCTGTGGTCGCAGATGTCGTTCAGCGCGGCCGAGGAGAACTTCAACGCCTGCGCCCGGCACGGCATCGACGCCCAGGTGTACTGGCCCGGGCTGGGCTACCTGCCGGTGACCGAGCTGGTGCTGCGCCGGCTGCTGCCGCTGGCCCACCACGGGCTGGACCGGTGGGGCCTGGACCCGGCGGAACGGGACCGGCTGCTCGGCATCGTCGAGCAGCGCTGCCTGACCGGCCGTAACGGCGCGACCTGGCAGGTGGAGACGCTGCACCGGCTGGAGTCGGCCGACCACCTGGACCGGCCGGCGGCGCTGCGCGAGGTGGTCCGCCACTACGTCGATCTGATGCACAGCAACCGGCCCGTGCACGAGTGGCCCATCCCCTGAGCCGGGCGTCCCGTCAGCGCAACGCGGTCACCGTCGCCCGCGCGGCCTGGGCGACCAGCGCGTCGTCGGGCTTCGCGCCGCGGCTGTCGTGGCTGGTCAGGACCGCGAGCACGATCGGCGCCCGGTCCGGGGGCCACACCACGGCGATGTCGTTGCGGGTGCCGTACCCGCCGGTGCCGGACTTGTCGGCCACCTGCCAGCCGGCCAGCGTGCCGGCCCGGACCAGGGCGCTGCCGGTGGTGCTCGCGCGCATCCAGCCCAGCAGCAGGTCACGGTCCGCGGGCGGCAGGGCCTCACCCAGCGTGTACGCCCGCAGCGAGCCGACGAGCGCGCGGGGCGTGCTGGTGTCGCGCGTGTCGCCGGGTGTGGCCGCGTTGAGTTCCGGCTCGGTGCGGACCGGCCGGGTGACCCGGTCACCGACGTCCCGGAGTGCCCGTGCGAAGCCGGCCGGGCCGCCGAGCGCGTCGAACAGCAGGTTGCCGGCGGTGTTGTCGCTGTGCCGCACCGCCGCCTCGGCGGCGTCCCGCAGCGTGATCCCGGTGTCCACGTGCCGTTCGGTCACCGGTGAGTGCGCCACCAGGTCGGCGCGCCGGTACCGGAGCACCCGGTCCCGGTCGGCGTCGGACGTGGCGGCCAGCATCGCGCCGGCGGCGAGCGCCTTGCACGTCGAGGCGTACGCGAACCGCTCGTCGGCCCGGTGGGCGAGGGTGCGCCCGGTGCCGGTGTCGACGGCGTAGACGCCGATGCGGGCGCCGAAGCGCCGCTCCAGCGCCGCCAGCTCGGCCGGCGCGGGTACCGGCTCGGCGCTCGGTGTGGCGTTCGGTGTGGCTGCGGTCGGGGCGCTGGTGGACGGTGCGGCTTCGGGCTGGTCCTTTGTGCAGCCGGCCACCAGGGCCGTCGCCGTGAGCATCGCCGCCGCGAGCACCTGCCGTCGGATCACCCGTTTCCTCCCCCGTCGTCCGGACCACGCCGTTCTCGGATCATTGTCGCCGATCCCGTCGGGCCGGTGGTCCGCCGCCTCGGCGGCGCTGCGGCTCGCCGCTGTGGCCGGCGCTGCGGCGCGCCGCCTTGGCCGCCCCTGCGGCCGCCGCCTCGGCCGGTGGCCCGCCGGCCGGCGGGGCAGGTCAGCCCGCGACGGCGGCGAACGTGACAGCGCCCGCCGCGGCCAGCGGCAGCGCCACCGCGGCGGCCAGCAGCCGCACCCGGGCGGACCGGCCGATCAGCACCACGAGCAGCGCGGCGAGCCCGAGGTCGATGGCGACGTTCCACCACACGCCGGGATAGTCCGACCGCGACTTCAGCGCGAACCGCAGCGCCTCCTCGACGAACACGGCCACCGGCAGCGTGGTCCCCACGACGCGCCGCCATCCGTCGGTCCGCGCCCAGATTCCGGCGACACCGAACACCACGCCCGCCACCACGCCGAACGCCATCCAGATGAACGAGGTGACCGCCCAGATCACGGCGAGGTCGTCGCCCTGGAGCAGCGTGGCCGCCAGGTAGTAGCTGGGCACCGCGACGATCAGCAGCACGCTGGCGGCCACGGCGGCGCGCCCCGTGCCCGACCGGATCCACCAGCCCAGCGCGAACGCGGCCACCGCCCAGGTGGCTGTGGAGTTGCCCAGTTCGGCGAACGGGAACGGCACCCGCTTGATCCAGACGAAGTCCAGGAAGCCGAGCAGGAATCCGGCGACGGGTACGACAAACGCGACGGCGCGACGCGAGGGTGGCATGCATGCGAGCTTACATACTCGGTATGCTCTCCTCGCCGACAGGGCGGCCCTACGAGGCGAGGCGCCGCTCGGACGGCGCGAGACGCACCGCGTCGTCGGAGTGGTTGATCTCCGACCACACCGCGTCGAGGGAGAGGCCGAGGACGTCGGCGATCGCTGCGATGGTGGGGAACGCGGGGGTGGCCACCCGGCCGGACTCGATCTTCCGGAGCGTCTCCGGGGAGACACCGGCGTCGAGCGCGGTGAGCAGCATGGATCGCTCGCCCCGGGCGCGGCGCAGGAGCGCGCCGAGGCGCTGCCCGCGCTCGACCTCGGCGGGGGTGAGGGGCAACCGGACCATGCCGAGATTCTAATACCGGGATAACATGACCGGGATACTTATTGGTCGCGCGAGGAAGGCGCCTGCATGATCGAAATCCTGAGCCCCACCGACGTACGGCGGGCGCGGGACACCGGCGCCCTGGTCGCCCACATCCTTCAGACGCTGCGCAGCCGCACCACTGTCGGCACCAACCTGCTCGAGATCGACAGGCAGGCCCAGCGCATGATCGTCGAGGCCGGGGCGCAGTCCTGCTACGTCGACTACGAGCCGTCCTTCGGGCGCGGGCCGTTCGGCCACTACATCTGCACCTCGGTCAACGACGCGGTGCTGCACGGGCTGCCGCACGACTACGCGCTCGCCGACGGCGACCTGCTGAGCCTCGACCTGGCCGTCAGCCTCGGCGGAGTGGTGGCCGACTCCGCGATCAGCTTCCTCGTCGGCGACACCCGGCCCGCGGAGAGCGTCGCGCTGATCGACGCGACGGAGCGCGCGCTGCGGGCCGGGATCGCCGCCGCCGGTCCCGGCGCCCGGGTCGGCGACCTCTCGCACGCCATCGGATCGGTCCTCACCGCGGCCGGATACTCGGTGAACACCGAGTTCGGCGGGCACGGCGTCGGGTCGACGATGCACCAGGACCCGCACGTGTCGAACACCGGGCGGCCCGGGCGCGGGTACAAGTTGCGCCCTGGGCTGCTGCTGGCGCTGGAGCCGTGGGTGATGGCGGACACGGCCACGCTGGTCACCGACGCCGACGGGTGGACGCTGCGCAGCGCGACGGGCTGCCGTACCGCGCACAGCGAGCACACCATCGCCATCACCGACGACGGCGCGGAGATCCTGACGCTGCCGAGGTCATGACCCGGGCCCGGCCCCGGTCACCGGCCCTGGTCACGCGGGCGCGCACCGCTCCCGCAGCGTGGGGACGCCGGGCCCGGTGAGGTCGTCGCAGTACGCGGCCCGCCCGGCCATCACCATCATCAGCGCCACAGTGGTGCCGCTGACCAGTGGACCGTCGCCGGCGGTGAACGGCCCGTCGGTCGCCTCCACCCGCAGGCCCTCGATGGCGCTGCGCCCGGCGACCGTGAAGTCCCGCCCGGCGTAGAACCGGGCGACCGGTGTCACCGCCTCGACCGCGGGCGTCCGTGTCAGGCCGAGCGGACGCCGGATGTCCTGTGCGTGCACGACCACCTCACCGAGCCACGCCTCGGTCGGCCCGAACGTCGACGTGGTGCTGCCGATGATCCGGCGGAACCGGTCGAGCGTCTCCCCCGGGTCGGCGCCCCGGTGCTCGGCCAGCCGGCGGTCGTTGTGCAGGTCGAAGTCGAACCGGGCGCCGAGCACGCTGGCGACCCAGCGGGCGCGGCCGACGCTCGCCGCCGCAGTGAGGTGCGCGACCACCTCCTGCACCGTCCACCGGCCGCACAGCGAGCGCCGCGCCCACTGCGCCGCGTCGAGGCCGGCGAGATCGTCGGCCAGGGCGGCGCGCTCGGCGTGCGCGAGCGCCCACAGCTCGCGGCGGTTCAGCGTGTCGGACATGAAACCTCCAGGGTCGGGTCGTCGGAGGTAGGACCGCGCTGCCTGGACGAACTCACCGCTCCCCGCCCGCCGATCTTGGAGTTGTGGTGGTTCGCGAACCGGACATGAGCGACCTTCGAGGCGCCACAACTCCAAGATCGGCGCTGAGGGCGGGGCTGCACGTTTGCTGCACGTCCGCTGAACGCTCGCCGGTGACGCTTCTCGCACACATCAACCGCAAGGGAGAAGCGTCATGTCACACAAGTTCCTTTCCACCGCCCGTACCACCGCCTCGGTGGTCGGGGCACTCGTCCTGGCCGCCGCGGGCCTGGCCGGCGGCGCCGCCCCGGCGTCGGCGGCCTACATCGTCCCCGCCGACTGCGGCCCCTACTCCGGGGCGCCGGTGCCGGCCGGATACACCCTGAGGTTCGCCATCGCGGCCTACGTCAGCACCAACGCCAACGGTCCGGAGTTCATCGTCGGCACGGCCGTTCGCGACGTGATCGTCGGGAGCGTCTACGACGACGTCATCTGCGGCCTCCCCGGCAACGACGACATCCAGGCCAACAGTGGCGACGACATCGTCTACGGCGGGCTGAACGGCGACGACATCTGGGGCGACCTGGGCAACGACAACCTCCACGGCGACGGCGGCGCCGACACCATCCACGGTGACCGCTTCATCGGACCGAGTGCCCTGGACGGCAACGACCGCGTGGACGGCGGCAGCAACGACGACCACCTCTTCGGCGACAAGGGCGCGGACACCCTGGTCGGCGGTCCCGGCTTCGACGACGGTGACGGAGGCCCGGACGTGGTGGCCGACGACTGTCGTTCCAGCGTGGAAATCGTGGTCAACTGCCCGTGACCCGGTCGGCACGGCGGTCCGCGGGGCTCGGGCAACGGGCCCCGCGGACCGTCGCGTCGTCGCCTGTCGGATCGTCGTCACGCCCGGTCCGACCATCACCGCACACGGCTACCGTGACAGTCCGTGGCGGTGGAGTTCCGGGTGCTCGGCGACCTGGACGTCCGGATCGACGGCCGGGCGGTCCGGATCGGTCACGCCCGTCAACAGTGCGTCCTCGCCGCTCTGCTGGTCGAGCCCAACCGGGTCGTCGCGACCGGGCAGCTGATCAGCCGGGTCTGGGGCGACGAGGTGCCGGACGGGGCCGCCGCCACCCTGCGTGGCTACCTGTCGCGGCTGCGGCACGCGCTGGCCGGCACGGACGACGTCCGCATCGTCCGGCGCCATCCCGGCTACCTGCTCGCCGTCGACCCGGACCGCGTCGACCTGCACCGCTTCCGCGCGCTGACCGAGCAGGCCCGGCGCACCGGGGACGACGCGACGGCGATCGGCTGCCTGGAGCGGGCGCTGGGGCTCTGGCGCGGCGACGCGTTCGACGGGCTGGCCACGCCGTGGCTGGCGGCCTACCGGCAGACCCTCGACCGGCAGCGGCTCGCGGCCGCGCTGGACCGCAACGAGATCGCGCTGCGCCGGGGCGCGCACGCCCGCCTCCTCCCCGACGTCCTGGATCTGAGCGGCCGGCACCCGTGGGACGAGCGCCTGGCGGCGCAGGCGATGCTCGCCCTGTACCGGTGCGGACGGCAGGCCGACGCCCTTGAGCACTTCCACCGGATGCGCCACCGGCTGGCCGCCGAGATCGGCACCGACCCCAGCCCGCCGCTGGCGCAGCTCTACCAGCAGATCCTCACCGCCGACGCGGCGGTCGCGCCGCCGCAGTTCCCGGAGGAGGAGGAACCGGCAGCGACGGCCACCGGCCCGTCGCCGGGCGGGGTACGGGACGCGGGCACCGTGCCCCGGCAACTGCCCGCGTCGCCGGGCGTCTTCGCCGGCCGGACCGCCCAGCTCGCGCGCCTCGACGAACAACTCGGCGACGCGGGACGCCCGGACGGCGCCGGGTCGCCGGTGGTGATCTCGTCCATCGGTGGCGGCGGTGGCGTCGGCAAGACGTGGCTCGCTCTACGGTGGGCGCACGCCAACGCCGATCGCTTCCCCGACGGGCAGCTCTACGTCAACCTGCGCGGCTTCGACCCGGCCTCGGACCCGGTGAAATGGCCGGTCGCGGTGCGCGGCTTCCTCGAGGCGCTCGGCGTCGAACCGGCGCGCGTACCGGCCGACCCGGAGGCCCAGGCGTCGCTGTACCGCACGCTCGTCGCCGGCCGCCGGCTGCTGGTGGTCCTCGACGACGCCCGCGACGCCGCCACAGTGGTCCCGCTGCTGCCCGGCACCCCCACCAGCGCGGTCCTGGTGACCAGCCGACGGCAGCTGGCCGACCTCGTCACCACCCACGGCGCGCGGCCGCTGCCGCTGGATGTGCTGCCCGACGACGAGGCCCGCGAGCTGATCGTCCGGCAGGTGGGCGCCGCGCGGGTGGCGGGACAGCCCGACGCCGTCGCGGCCATCCTGCGGTTCTGCGGGGGCCTGCCGCTGGCCCTCGGGATCGTGGCGGCCCGCGCCGCGCTCAACCCCGAACTCGCCCTGTCGTCCGTCGCGGCCGAGCTGACCTCAGCGGTCAGCCCGCTGGACGCGCTGGCCGCCGACGAGGTGACGACGAACCTGCGGGTGGTGCTGTCCCGCTCGCTGGCGGCGCTCACCCCGGCCGCGGCGGAGGTGTTCGCGCTGCTCGGCCTCGCCCCGGGCCCGGACATCGGCCGGGCAGCGGCCGCCAGCCTGACCGCCCGTACGCCGGCCGAGCTGCGCCCGCCGCTGCGCGAACTGGTCGACGCGCACCTGGTGCAGCAGCACGTCGCGGGCCGGTACCGCATGCACGACCTGGTCCGCAGCTTCGCTGTCGAGCGGGCGAGCGGCGACCCGGCCGGTTCCCGGTCCGCGTTGCGCCGGCTGGTCGACCACCACCTGCACACCGCGCACGCGGCCGCGCTGCTGCTGTCCCCGCAGCGCGACCCGCTGACCCTGGCGCCCGCCGCGCCGGGGGTGACAGCCGAACGGCTCGACGACCTGGCGGCGGCGCTGGCCTGGTTCACCGGCGAGCACCAGGTGCTCCTCGCGATCATCGAGTACGCCGCCGGCAACGGCCTCGACGTCGCCACCGGGCAGCTCTCGTGGACCCTGGCCACGTACTTCGACAGGCAGGGCCACTGGCACGACTGGGCCGCTGTGGCCCGCCGGGCGGTCGAGGCGACCGGGCGCTCGGGCGACCGCCCGGCGCAGGCGCAGGCGCACCGGCTCCTGGCCGGGGCCTGCTCCAACCTCGGCCGGCACGCCGAGGCGCAGCGCAACCTGCTCGCCGCGCTGGACCTGTTCGCCGCGCTGGGCGACGACGAGGGGCGGGCGCACACCCACTTCGACCTCAGCATGCTGCACGACCGGCAGCGGCAGCCCCGGGAGGCACTGCCGCACGCGCGGCGCAGTCTCGCCCTCTACGAACGGGTCGGGAGCCCGCTCAAGCAGGCGGTCGCGCTCAACGCGATCGGCTGGTACCACTCGCAACTCGGCGAGCACCACGACGCGATCACCTTCTGCCGCCGCGCGCTCGCCCTGTCCGAGCAGGCCGGGAGCGCGTACGGGCAGGCGAACACGTGGGACAGCATCGGCTTCGCCCACCACCACCTCGGCGAGTACGAGCAGGCCGTCGACTGCTACCGGCAGGCCCTCGCCCTGTTCGCCGAGATCGGTGACCGGCACGCGGAAGGCATCGTGCTGGACCACCTCGGCGACACGTGGGCCGCGGCCGGGCGGGCGGACGCGGCCCGGGAGGCCTGGCGGCGGTCACTCGCGCTGTACGAGGAGCTCGGTCACGCCGACGCCGAGGCGGTACGGCGCAAACTTCACCGGTGAGCGGTCAGAGCGCCGCGATCGCGGCCGACTCCGGCGGCAGCTCGATGCCGTCGCGCATCACCGTGACGCCCTCGGACGTGGCGAGCAGCACCCGGCGTACCACCCCGGGCAGGTTGATCCGCTGCGCCCGGTCGGCCAGGTTCGCCACCACGAGCGTGTCCCCGCGCCGCATCACCAGGAACCGGTCGCCGTGGCGGACGTCGACCCGGTCCAGCCGGGGGTCGGACAGGTCGGCCCGGGAGCGGCGCAGCGCGATCAGCCGCCGGTAGAGGTCGTACGTCTCGCGGTGCTCGGGCTTGTCCAGCTCGGCCCAGTCCAGCCGGGACCGCAGGAACGTCTGCGGGTCCTGCGGGTCCGGTACGTCGTCGGTGGCCCAGCCGTGGTCGGCGAACTCCCGTCTGCGGCCGGTGGCGACAGCCGTCGCCAGTTCCGGCTCGGGATGGCTGGTGAAGAACTGCCACGGCGTGGTGGCCGCCCACTCCTCCCCCATGAACAGCATCGGCGTGAACGGCGCTGTCATCAGCAGCGTCGCGCCGACCCGCAGCAGCCCGGGCGACAGCGTGGCGGAGATCCGGTCGCCGGTGGCCCGGTTGCCGATCTGGTCGTGGTTCTGCAGGTACGCCACGAAACGGTGGCCGGGCGTGCGCTGCCTGTCGACCGGGCGGCCGTGGCTGCGGCCGCGGAAGCTGGACCAGGTGCCGGCGTGGAAGAACCCGCCGGTCAGCACGTCGGTGAGGCACTCCAGCGAGCCGAAGTCGCCGTAGTAGCCCTGCCGCTCGCCGGTGAGCAGCGTGTGCAGCGCGTGGTGGGCGTCGTCGTTCCACTGCGCGTGCAGGCCGTAGCCGCCCGCCTCCCGCGGCGTGATCAGGCGCGGGTCGTTGAGGTCGCTCTCGGCGATCAGCGACAGCGGGCGGCCCAGGTGCGTGGACAGCGCCTCCACCTCGGCGGCGACCTCCTCCAGCCAGTGCACGGCCCGGCTGTCCGGCATGGCGTGCACGGCGTCCAGCCGCAGCCCGTCGACGTGGTAGTCACGCAGCCAGCCCAGCACGCTGTCGGCGATGTAGCGGCGTACCCCGTCGGAGTGCGGGCCGTCCAGGTTGACGGTGCGGCCCCAGGTGTTGCTCTGCTCGGTGAGGTACGGCGCGAACCGCGGCGCGTAGGCCCCGGAGGGCCCGAAATGGTTGTAGACGACGTCGAGGATCACCCCCAGGCCCTTGGCGTGGGCGGCGTCGACGAACCGTTTCAGGCCGTCCGGGCCGCCGTACGGCTCGTGCGGGGCGAACCAGCAGACGCCGTCGTAGCCCCAGTTGTACTCGCCGTTGAACGCGTTCACAGGCAGCAGCTCGACCATGTCCACGCCGAGGTCGACCAGGTGGTCGAGCCGGGCGATCGCCCCGTCGAACGTGCCTTCCGGGGTGAACGTGCCGATGTGCAGCTCGTACAGCACGCTGCCGGGCAGCTGCCGGCCGGTCCACGCGGAGTCGGTCCAGCCGAACGCGGCGTGGTCGTAGAGCCGGCTGGGCCCGTGCACCCCGGCCGGCTGCCAGGCCGAGCGGGGGTCGGGCAGGGCCTGCTCGTCGTCGTCGAGCAGGAACGCGTAGTCGGTGCCCGGCCCGGTGCCGGGCACCTCGACCCGCCACCAGCCGTCCGGGCCCTGACGCATCGCGTGGTCGTCGGCGCCGGGCAGGCGCAGCCGCACCCGGGCGGCCTCGGGCGCCCACACCGTGAACTCGGTCATGCGGCGGCCTCCACAGAGTCGGTGGGTGCGAGGAGGGCGACGGGATAGGTGCTCAGCAGATCATCGAGGAGCAGCTCAGAACCACTGTAGACCCGCCCGGTGAACAAGTCGGTGCGCTCGTGAACGGGAAGTGACAGCGCCGTGTCCCGCCAGCCGCCGGAGCGGGCCAGCCGCAGCGGCAGCCGGGTCGCCACCGCCACCGCGCCACCCCTGTCGAAGGCCACCGCGTGCGCGGCGGCCGGGCCGCGCGCCGGCACCGGCCGGTAGCCGCCGAACAGGTCCGGGCGGTCACGGCGCAACCGCAGCGTCCGGGACACCACGAGCAGCTTGGCCGCGCCGTCGTCGGCCACCGCGGGCCGCCAGCCGGCGTCGAGCCGGGCCAGCAGGTCCCGGCGTACGGCGAAGTCGACAGGCCGCCGGTTGTCCGGGTCGACGAGCGAGTTCTCCCACAGCTCGGTGCCCTGGTAGACGTCGGGCACGCCGGGCATGGCGAGCTGCACCAGCTTCTGCCCGAGCGCGTTGGACCAGCCGGGCGGGGTGATCTCGGCGGCGAACGCGGTGATCTGCGCGTGCAGCTCCGGGTCGTCGTACATCCGGTCGACCAGGGCGTGCAGCTCGTGCTCGAAGCCCGGGTCCGGGTCGGCCCAGCTGGTGGTGACCGACGCCTCCCGGGCGGCCTTCTCGGCGTACCCGTGCAGTCTCTCCCGTTCGATCGGCCAGGCCCCGACGGCGGTCTGCCAGAGCAGGTGGGCCAGCGCGGGGTCGGCCAGCGGCGCGCGGGACATCCAGTCGGCGACCCGCTCGGCCCAGCGGCCGGGCAGCTCGGACAGCACCGCGAGCCGGGCGCGGACGTCCTCGCCGCGCTTGGTGTCGTGGGTGGACAGCGCGGTCATGCTCGCCGGCCAGCGCACCTGCCGGGCGGCGGCGAAGCGGTGCAGCTCGGCCGGGGGCACGCCGAAGTGGGCCGGGCTGCCGCCGACCTCGTTGAGCGCGACGAACCGGCTCCACCTGTAGTACGCGGTGTCCTCCACGCCCTTGGCCATCACCGCGCCGGTCAGCTGCGGGAACCGGGCGGCCAGCTCGTGGCCGGGATCGCGCAGCCTCGCGGTGACCTGGTCGAGCACGCCGGTCAGGTCGGGACGGCGGCGGCCGGCCTCGGCGCGGGCGGCGGCCAGGTGCCGGGCGCCGGAGGGCGGATAGCCGCGGTAGACCGGGAAGCACGCGGCCAGCTCGGCCAGGGCGGCGCGGACCTGCTCGCCGGGCAGCTCGGGCACGAGCGTGGACAGCCGGGTCAGCTCGGCGGCGAGCAGCCGGGTGGCGGCCTCCAGCTTGGTGGTGTGCGTCAGGTCCTCCCAGGACGTGTGCCGCCCGGTGAGCCGGCCGTCCAGCGTGGTGAACTCCGGTTCGGCGTCCGGGTCGACGAACAGCCCGGACACGGCGGCCAGCGCGTCGTAGCCGGTGGTGCCGTCGACCGGCCAGTCCGGCAGATCCTCGCCGTACTCCAGGATCTTCTCCACCACGAGCCAGTGCTCCGGCGCGGCGGCGCGCAACCGGGCCAGGTAGCCCGCCGGGTCGCGCAGGCCGTCCGGGTGGTCGACCCGGATGCCGTCGACCTCCCCCGCGTCGACCCAGCGCAGGATCTCCGCGTGGGTGGCGTCGAAGACCTCCGGGTCCTCCACCCGCAGGCCGGCCAGGTCCGAGACGGCGAAGAACCGGCGGTACGTCAGCTCGGCGTCGCCGCGCCGCCAGTTCACCAGTTCGTAGTGCTGCCGGTCGTGCACCTGGCGGGGCGTCCCGTCGCCGGTGCCGTCGGCGACCGGGAACCGGTGCTCGTGGTAGCGCAGCTCCCCGTCGACGAGCTTCAGGTCGTCGAGCGCGTCGGCGCTGTCGGCGAGCACCGGCAGCAGCAGCCGCCCCCGGTCCCAGTCGATGTCGAACCAGCGCGCGTACGCCGACTCGCGTCCCCGCCGCAGCACGTCCCACCAGGCCGGGTTGGCCTCCGGCCGGGCGACGCCGGCGTGGTTCGGCACGATGTCCACGACCAGGCCCAGCCGGGCCGCGCGCAGCGCCCGGACCAGCCGCGCCCGGGCGGCCTCGCCGCCGAGCTGCGGGTTGACCGCGCGGTGGTCGACCACGTCGTAGCCGTGCGCGGAGCCGGGCGTGGCGGTGAGCAGGGGCGCGGTGTAGAGGTGGGTGACGCCGAGCGCGGCGAGGTAGCCCGCCAGCTCGGCCGTGGCGTCCAGGTCGAAGCCGGGCCGCACCTGGACCCGGTAGGTCGAGCGGGGGGTGTCGGGCATGGGTCAGGCCGTCCTCTCCAGGACCAGCAGCGAGCGGTCCGGTACGCAGACCGTGCCGCCCGCCTCGACCAGTGTCGTCTTCTCCGGGTCGGGTTCCGCGGTGCTGATCACCAGCTCCCACCGGCTGCCGAACTCCTCGCCGGGCAGCGTGAAGTCCAGCGGCGCGTCGTGCGCGTTGAACAGCAGCAGGAACGAGTCGTCCCGGTGGCGCTGGCCGTACTGGCCGCGTTCCCCGATGCCGTCGCCGTTGACGAACAGGGCCACCGAGCGGCCGAAGTCGTTGCCCCAGTCCTCGCCGGTCATCTCCCGGCCGTCCGGGGTGTACCAGGCCAGGTCCGGCAGCCCGGAGCCGGCGGCCCGGCCGCCCACCGGCAGGCCGGTGAAGAACCGGCGGCGGCGGAACACCTGGTGCCGGTTGCGGAACTCGGTGAGCCGGCGGACGAAGTCCAGCAGCTCGGTGTCGGCCCGGTCCCAGTCGACCCAGGCGAGTTCGCTGTCCTGGCAGTAGGCGTTGTTGTTGCCGCGCTGGGTGCGGCCCAGCTCGTCGCCGTGGCCGAGCATCGGCACGCCCTGGGACAGCATCAGCGTCGCCAGGAAGTTGCGCCGCTGCCGGGCCCGCAGCGCGCGTACGCCCGGGTCGTCGGTCTCCCCCTCGACGCCGCAGTTCCAGGACCGGTTGTGGCTCTCCCCGTCCCGGTTGTCCTCGCCGTTCGCGTCGTTGTGCTTGTCGTTGTAGGAGACCAGGTCGGTGAGCGTGAACCCGTCGTGGCAGGTGACGAAGTTGATGCTGTGGAACGGGCGGCGGCCGTCGTCCTGGTAGAGGTCGGCCGAGCCGGAGATGCGGGAGGCGAACTCGGCGAGCGTGGCCGGCTCGCCGCGCCAGAAGTCGCGTACGGTGTCGCGGTACTTGCCGTTCCACTCGGTCCACTGCGGCGGGAAGTTGCCGACCTGGTAGCCGCCCGGGCCGACGTCCCACGGCTCGGCGATGAGCTTCACCCGGCCCACCACCGGGTCCTGCTGCACCACCTCGAAGAACGTGGACAGGCGGTCCACCTCGTAGAACTCGCGGGCCAGCGTGGCCGCCAGGTCGAACCGGAAGCCGTCGACGTGCATCTCGGTGACCCAGTAACGCAGCGAATCCATGATCAGTTGGAGTGAGTGCGGGCTGCGCACGTTGAGGCTGTTGCCGGTGCCGGTGTAGTCGACGAAGTACCGCCGATCCTCCTCGGAGAGCCGGTAGTAGCTCGGGGTGTCGATGCCCTTGAAGCTCAGCGACGGCCCGAGGTGGTTGCCCTCGGCGGTGTGGTTGTAGACCACGTCGAGGATGACCTCGATGCCGGCGGCGTGCAGCGCCTTGACCATGCCCCGGAACTCCTGCACCTGCTGGCCCAGGCGGCCCAGCGCGGAGTAGCCGTGGTGCGGGGCGAAGAAACCGATGGAGTTGTAGCCCCAGTAGTTGCGCAGCCCCAGGTCGGCCAGGCGGTGGTCGTGCACGAACTCGTGCACCGGCATCAGCTCCACCGCCGTCACGCCGAGCCGCTTGAAGTGCTCGATCATCACCGGCGAGGCGATCGCCGCGTATGTGCCGCGCAGCTCCTCCGGGATGCCCGGATGGCGCATGGTCAGCCCGCGCACGTGGGCCTCGTAAATCACCGAGTGGTGGTACGGGGTGCGCGGCGGCCGGTCGTTGCCCCAGTCGAAGTACGGGTTCACCACCACCGACTTCGGCATGTACGGCGCCGAGTCCTCGGTGTTCATCCGGTCCGGGTCGCCGCCGACCTCGTAGTCGTAGACCGACGGGTGCCAGGTGACCTCCCCGTCGACCGCCTTCGCGTACGGGTCGAGCAGCAGCTTGTGCGGGTTGCAGCGCAGCCCCTCGGCCGGGTTCCACGGGCCGTGCACCCGGTAGCCGTACCGCTGGCCGGGCTCGACGCCGCCGATGTAGGCGTGCCAGACGTACGCGTCGACCTCGCGCAGCTCCACCCGGCGCTCGGTGCCGATGTCCCACTCGTCGAACAGGCAGAGCTCGACCTTCTCCGCCACCTCGGAGAAGATCGCGAAGTTGGTCCCCATCCCGTCGTACGTGGCGCCGAGGGGGTAGCTCTCGCCCGGCCAGACCTGCATGTCGCTCCTTCGGCCCATGATCGTGAGCGCAGCGGACAGGGGCCGCCGATGCGCACGCCGGTGATGCCCCGTCGTACGCCTCGTCAATCCACCCGTTCGGACGGTAACCGAAATCCGCCCTCGTGGGGCCGGGTGTCACGTTTCGGGCACCCTGCGACGGTCGGGCTCACCCGTCCCGGCATTTCATGGCCGGGCCCGACGGAATAGGCAGGTCACTTCACAATAGAGGGTCACCCGCATTCATAGACGCCCCTCCCCCACTTTATCTTCTCGTTACATCGACTTCACACGATCAGAAAAGGGGGCAATTGATGCAGCGATTCATTGCTCGACCCCGCCTGAACTGGGGCTTCTCGAATAGTGGATCCGGAACTACGCCGCGTCACCGCCCGCAACCTTTCCGTTCCTGACCGGCCGTCACCTGCGCGAATTGACGGTTCCGCCTCGCTTTATCTCCCCGTTACATCAGCGCGGCGCCAATCCCGCCATGTCCGGCCTACGCTTCGTTCCACTGTCCACATCGATCCGAAAAGAGGATGAATCGATGGGTGAAAGCAGGAACGCGTCGATCGACCTGTCCGACCTGGACACCACTGCGGTCTCCTGGTCGGGCGCCGGTGACGAGGCGTCGGCAGGGCTCTACGCCATGCCGACGGCCGGCGGGATCACGCTGACCGACCCGTCCGCCATGGGCAAGGGCTCCTGCGGCGGCGCCGCGTGCCAGGGCCGGCCGATCCAGTGGTGCTGCGTCAACTGCCACTGATCATCGCGGAGCCGCCGGCGATCGCCGGCGGCTCCGTCCCATCGTCAGCGCGGCCGGTGGCCCGGCTCGTGGGACAAGCGGAGAGGTACGTCAGATGAGCGTTGAACCCGGTCGAGCCGTCGAGCTGAGCGTGGTGATCCCCACCCACGCGGACGCCCCCTGCCTGGAGCTCACGCTGCGGTCGCTGCGGCGCCAGACGCTGGACCCGGACCGCTTCGAGGTCATCGTGGTCCGCGACGGTGGGGACGGCAGCCAGTACTCCGGCATCGCCGACGCCGGCAAGGGGCTGCGCCTGCACTTCGTCGAACGGCCCGAGCGCGGCGGGCGGGCGGCGGCCCGCAACGAGGCCGCGCGACGGGCGACCGCGCCGCTGCTGCTGTTCCTCGACGCCGACTCGTACGCCACGCCGGACCTGCTGCGCCGCCACCTCGACCACCACCGCGACCCGTCCGCGCCGGCGGTGCTGATGGGCCGGCGCGACGAGACCGGCATCGAGCACGTGCACGCGGCGCTGGCCGACCAGCCGACGATGCCCGTACCCCGGCTCCGCGGGCGCGGTGGCGGCGACATGCGGTTCGGAACCGAGGAGGGACCGTCCGGCGACGACTGGCTGCTGGCCGGCTGGCTGTTCTGCTTCACCCACAACGCGTCGGTACGCCGGGACGTGTTCGAGGCGGTGGGCGGCTTCGACGAGGGCTTCGGCCTGCGCTGGGGCCTGGAGGACATGGAGCTGTTCTACCGGGTGCACGCGCACCTCGGCGTGCTCAACCACAACTTCGCCTACGACGACCTGGCCGCCGTCTACCACCTGCCGCACCACCGCAACGTCATCCAGAACTGGAACGACTTCATGGACAACCTGGATCGGGTCGCGCTCAAGTACCCGGTCGTGGAGTGGGAGTTCGCCGGGCCGGTGGACGTGGCCCGCGCGGCCGAGCGGGTGGTGCACTACCGCCGGGCGATGGACGACTGCGTACGCCGTTCCTGGTGCCGGATCGGCCCGGCGGTGCAGCGGCTCGCCGGTCGCCTGCCCGGCGACCGGGTGCTGTGGGTCGGCACCGGCAGCGCCGAGGCCGGGCTGCCCGACGGCGCGTTGACCTACGACTACGGGGCGCCGGCGGGTCCGGCCAACTTCCACCTGGTCGGGATCAGGCCGCCGGTCGCCGCGGACAGCCTGGACGCCGTGGTCAGCGTCGACTTCTGGCGGTACCTCTACTGGGAGGACCTGTGCCAGTTCGTCAACGTCGCCGGTGGCCTCGCCGACGAGGTGCACCTGGTCTCCACCGGCGCGGAGCTCTCGGCGCGGTTCGACCCGGATCCGGCGAGCCTGGGCTACCTCGGCCGGGTCATGGGCGCGGCGTTCGAGACCACCCTGACCGAGGTCGACGGCCTCGGTTCGGTGCTGCGGCTGCGCCCGCACCACCGTGCCGCCGTCGCGGCCGGCTGACCGGGAACGGCACCACCGATGCCAGTGATCGAGGCCAGTGGCCTGACCAAGCGGTTCCGGATCGCCGACAAGCAGCCGGGCCTGCGCGGCTCGCTGCGCCATCTCGTACGGCCACGACACGTCGAGCACGTGGCGGTCGACGGCGTCGACCTGTCGATCTCCACCGGCGAGGCGGTCGCGTACGTCGGGCCCAACGGCGCCGGGAAGTCGACGACTGTCAAGCTGCTCACCGGCATCCTGCACCCCACCGCCGGGCGGGTACGCGTCTGCGGCCTCGACCCGCACCGCGACCGGCACGCCAACGCCCGCAACATCGGCGTGCTGTTCGGCCAGCGCAGCCAGCTCTGGTGGGACCTGCAGGTCCGCGACTCCCTCGCCCTGCTGCGCGACATCCACCGCATCCCCCGGGCCCGGTACGCGGCACGCCTGGAGGAGTTCGACGCGCTGCTCGGGCTCGGCCGGCTGCTGCCGGTGGTCGCCCGGCAGCTCTCGCTCGGCCAGCGGATGCGAGCCGACCTGGCCGCCGCGCTGCTGCACTCGCCGCCCGTGGTGTTCCTCGACGAGCCGACCATCGGGCTGGACATCGTCGCCCGGCAGGCCGTCCGGGACTTCCTGCGGGCCCAGCGCGCCAGCGGGACCACGGTGCTGATGACCACGCACGACATCGGTGACATCGAGCAGGTCTGCCGCCGGCTCGTGATCATCGACGGGGGCCGGATCATCTTCGACGGCTCGATCGACGCCGTCCGCCGGCTGGTCGCCGACCAGCGGACCGTGCACCTGACGCTCGGCGCCGACTGGCACGGCGACCTCGACGCCGACCTGCCGGGCGTCCGGCTGGTCCACGACGGGTCGGCGCGGCAGATCGCTGTCACGTTCGACCACGGCGCGTACGGCGCGGGCGAGATCGTCTCGGTGGTCGCCCGCCAGGCGCCGGTGGTGGACATCCGGATCGACGAGCCGTCCATCGAGGACGTGGTGCGCCGGGCGTACGCCGGCGAGCTGAGCCCGTCGGTGCCGGCATGAGGGCGTACCTGACGCTGGCGCGGATGTCCTGGTCGACGCTGCTGATCTACCGGGGCGAGTTCCTCCTCCAGCTCACCGGGGTCGTGGTGCAGACAGTGGCGCTGTTCGCGGTCTGGCAGGCGGTCTTCGCCGGCGCGGCCGGCGGCGAGGTGGGCGGGTTGTCCTGGGAGCAGATGAAGGGCTACCTGGTCGTGGCGTTCCTGACCGGGGCGCTGCTGTCGAGCTTCACCGACGCGCAGATCGCCGGCCCGGTGCTGCACGGCACCGTGGCGCTCGACCTGGTCCGGCCGATCGACTACCAGCTCTCGCGTTTCGCGCTGTCGCTCGGATACGTCGTCGGTGAGGTGCTGACGGTGGCGGTGATGGCGGCGACGCTGGTGTCGGCGTTCGGCGGCGCCGCGCTGCCCGCCGCCGGGCAGGCCGGACTGTTCCTGCTCAGCCTGCTGGCGGTGGTGCCGCTGAAGTTCGGCCTGGTCTACCTCGTCGGGCTGCTGTGCTTCTGGACCGGCAACTTCCACGGGCTGAGCCTGTCGCGGGTGGCGATCACCAACATCCTCTCCGGGGCGCTGGTGCCGATCGCGTTGTTCCCGGGCTGGCTCCAGGTCGTCTGCCAGCTCTCCCCGTTCCCCGGCATCGTCTCCACTCCGGCGCTGATCTACCTGGGGCAGATACGTGGCGCCGAGGCGGTGACGCTGATCGGCGTACAACTGCTCTGGGTCGTGGTGTTGTGGGGCGCGGCCCGGCTGCTGTGGTCCGCGGGCGTGCGGCGGCTCACCGCGCACGGCGGGTGACCGGCCGATGATGCACGAGGCACGGATCTACCGCCGGTTGCTCGGCGCGCACCTGCGGGCGGTGCTCGAGTACCGGGCCGACGCGCTCCTGACGATCGGGGCGACACTGCTCGGTCAGCTCGCCGGGCTGGTCTTCGTGGTCATGGTGTTCCGGCAGGTGACGGCGCTCGGCGGGTGGACCCGCTGGGAGGTGCTGTACGTCTGCGCCATGGTGATGCTCGCCGAGGGCGTCGGCTCCCTGCTGTTCGAGGGGACGTGGCATCTCGGCGGCCTGGTCAACCTCGGCCTGCTGGACTACCTGCTGGTCCGGCCCTACCCGGTGGTGCTCCAGGTCACCGGCAACGCGGTCGGGTTCAACGGTCTCGGCAACGTCGGGTTCGGCGCGGCGCTGCTCGGCGCCGCGGCCGTCCACCTCGACCTGGCCTGGACGCCGCTGACGGTGCTCTGGGCGGCGCTGCTGCTCGTCAGCGGGGTGCTGGTCAAGCTGGCGGTCAACCTGGCCACCAACGCTGTCGTCTTCTGGCTGCTGAGCCCGTCCAGTTCGCTCGCGGCGAGCGTGCACACCCTCGGCGATCTGGCCCGCTATCCGCTGACCCTGTACGGCACCGGCCTGCGCTCGCTGCTGACGCTCGTACCCGTCGCGTTCGTCGGCTACTTCCCGACGGCCGCGCTGCTGGACAAGGGCGCCTCGACCACGGCGGGCGCGCTCACCCCGGTCGTCGCGGCGGCGTGCGCGGCCGGGGCGTGGGCGGTCTTCCGGGCCGGGTTGCGCCGGTACGAGAGCGCGGGCAGCTGAGATGGGAGCCTCGCGAGCCGGCGTCGCCGGCCGGTACCTGGCGGCGGTGCAGGCCGACACCGGGCAGCCGACGGCGTACCTGCCGCCCCGCGGCAAGCGGTACCCGGGCGTGGCCCGCCGGCCGCTGCGGTGGCCCGGCCCGGGGTCCGTGCCGCTCGGCGACGGCTGCCTCGACCGGCTCAGCGCGATGCTTCTCGGGTACGCGCCACGCCGGGCGGAGACGATCACGCTGGCCGGGCTGTCCGCGTTGACCGGCGCCCCGCTGGACACGCCCACGCCGTCGCGGCTGCTGCCCGGCTGGCACACGCTGCGCCGCTCGGTGCCCTCCGGCGGGGCGTTCCACCCCAACGAGATCTACCTCGCCTGGGCCGGCTCCCCCGACCTGGCGGCCGGCGTCTACCACTACGACCCGCCGCACCACTGCCTGGAACTGCTGCGCCCGGGCAGCCCGGCCGCCCGGCTCGACCGGCTCCTCGGGGTCGCGGCGGCGCCCCGGCACGCGCTGCTGCTGACCCACCGGCCGTGGAAGAACACCAGCAAGTACGGAGCGTTCGGCTACCGGCTGGGCATCGTCGACTCCGGTGTCCTGCTGGCCCAGATGCTCACGTCGCCGGTGGACGCGACACCGCGCCTGGACCTCGATCCGGTGCTCGCCGGTGAGCTGCTCGGACTCGACGCCGAGTTGGAGGCCACCTACGCGGTGATCGAGTTCCCCGCGGACGCGGACGTCCCCTGGACACCGCCTGCATCCGGCGGGCCGCCCCCGGCGACCGGGCTGGACCACGACCGGCTCGGCCACGACGCCGCCCACCCGAGCGCGGTGGCGCTGCACCGGGCGACGTACGACCGGGACGCCGCCGCCCAGCCGCCTTCGGCCGACCGCCTCCCGGCCGGCTGTCTCCCTGCCGACCCCGTCCCGGCCGACGGCTCCCCGGCCCAGCGCCTCCCGGCGGACCGCCTCCCGATGGGCCCGGTGGCGGGCCGGGCGCTCGACCTGCCGCCAGCCCGGCCGCTCGACCTGGTCGCGGTCGCCGCCCGCCGCGCCTCCGCCGCGAACCTCGGCCCGGGGCTGACCGCCGGGCAGGTCGCCGACATCCTGGCCTGCGCCGCCGGCCGGGCCGGGTCGCCGGCCCTGGCGGCGCTGGCCCGGCAGCCGCTGTACCCGGAGATCTGGTGCCTCGCCCGGACCGTCGACGGCATCCCGGCGGACGCGTACCGCTACCGGCCGTACCACCACCGGCTGGTGCCGACCGGGCCGCCGGGAGCGGCCGACGACACGGCGGCGTACCCGCACCGGGTCGACCGCCGGATGGTCACCCGCGGCGCGACCCTCTACCTGGTCCACGCCGGGAGCCGGCCCGTCGACCAGCTCTCCCCGGCCTCGTTCCACCGGCTGCACCTGCTCGCCGGCGTGGCCCTTCACCTGGCCGGGCTCGCCGCCGCCGCGACCGGCGCGGCGAGCCGCGCGCTGGGCGGCCTCACCGCCGACGCGGTCGCCGCCCGGCTCGGCCTGCCGGACGGGGCGTCGCCGCTGACGCAACTGCTGGTCGGCACCCCCGCGCCGCGTCCCGGGGTGCTGGCGGCCCATCTCACCGAAGGGAACCCTCATGGCTGAACAGGACGTTCCGGCGCTCGTCGGCACCCCCACGCCGGACACGGTGCTCGCGGCGGTCGCCGAGCACGGCGCGGTGCTGCTGCGCGGCGGGTGGCGGCACGAGGACTACGTCGCGCTCGGCGACGCGCTGATGACCGCGTCGCCGTACCAGGGCGGGTTCCACGACGAGCGGGACGTGATCGGCGGTGACCCGACGACGACCACAGTCACCCGGGGAACGCAGGGCATGCCGCTGCACCGGGAGGCGTCGTACGCGCCCGGCGCCCCGGACCTGCTGATGTTCCGGTGCGAGCGGCCCGCCGCCGACGGCGGGGCCACGACGCTGTGCGACGGTCTCGCGCTGCTGGCCGCCCTGCCCGCCGCGGTCCGCGCCGCCTGCGAGGAGTTGACGCTGCGCTGGGAGAGCGCGCTGCCCACACCGGTGTGGCAGCGGATGTGCGGCACGACCGACCCGGCGGCGGCGGAGCGGATGCTGCGGCAGTGGGAGCCGTACCTGCGGCCGTGGGAGTCGATCCACATCGACGTGGACGAGGACGCGATGACTGTCGGCTTCGGCACCCGGTGCACGCCACCGACCCTCTTCGAGGGCGTGCCGGCGTTCTGCAACTCGCTGTTCATCAGCCGCCCGCAGCCCGGCGAGTACCACGACCGGCGGCTGCGGGTGCGCTCCGGCACCGGCGCACCGGTGCCCGAGGACCTCGTGGCCACCGCCGCTGACGTCGCCGCGCGGCTGACTGTGGCGGTGCCGTGGCGGTCCGGTGACGTGCTGGTCGTGGACAACTCCCGGTACCTGCACGGCCGGCAGGCGTTCACCGACGCCGGACGCGCGGTCGCGGTGCGGATGGGACACCTGCGGAAGGAGGTGGCCGCGTGAGGGTCAAGCTCCGCGACGACCTGATGTACGTGCCGGTCGACGACGGCGTGTACCTGGAGACAGGGCTCGCCAGTACGCACCTGGCGGGCGCGTCGGCGTACGGCCTCGTGCAGCGGCTCGCCCCGCACCTGGACGGCACCCGCACGGTGCAGGAGCTGACCGACGGTCTCCCCGCGGCACAGCGGCAGCTCGTCACCGACCTGGTCGGGATGCTGGTGCGGCGCGGCATCGCCCGCGACCTCGACAGCGAGCCGCCGCACACGTTGCGGGACTGGGAGCTCGCCTGCTACCGGGACTCGATCGCGTTCGCCGAGCACGTCACCGACGCGCCGCTGAGCCGCTTCGAGGCGTTCCGCAACGGACGGGTGCTGCTCGTCGGCGCCGGCGCCGGCATGCTCGCGCTCGTCCAGACGCTGTTCGAACTCGGGCTGCGTACGGCCTCGCTGGTCGAGACCGCCGAGACCGGCACCGAACGCGACGGCTTCCGGCGGATCGTGCAGCGGCGTCGTGCCGAGGATCCGACGACCGGGCTGACGCTGCTGGACGCGGCCGCCGCCCTCGACACCGACGAAGGTCTCGCCGGCCTGCTGGCGGGGTACGACGCGGTGCTGCACTGCGCCGCCCGTCCGATGGCCGGGCGGGCGACGCGGCTGAACCGGGCGGCCCGGGCGATCGGGGTGCCCGTCCTGCACGCGGTACCCGGCGGCGAGGAGGCGTGGATCGGCCCGACCGGCGGCGGCGTCACCGGCGGCTGCTGGGAGTGCGGCCTGCTCAGCCGGCAGGGCGCCGGACTCCCCCCGGGTGACGGCGACGAGCCGGACACGACGTCCGAGTGGCTGTCGGCGCCGGTCTGCGGCCTGATCGGCGCGGCGCTCGGGTTCGCGTACCTGCGCCACCGGATGGGAGCCGAGACCACCGCCACGAACCGGATGACCCGCGTGGACCTGGAAACCGCTGTCACCAGCGAGCATCTGCTCGACGTGCACCCCCGCTGCCGCTCCTGCCGGCCCCCGGTTGCGTACGCCGATCTCGCCGCGCACGTCGACGCGATGGCCGCCCGCACGCCCGTGGACGTCGAGGAGTTCGTCGCCCGGATGCCGTTCCTGGTCGACGCGCGCCTGGGCCCGCTGCTGGCCATCGACACCGGCGCTCACTCGCAGATCTCGGTCAGCTGCGTCGAGGCGACGGTCGTGGACCTGGCCGGCGGCGCCCCGCGGCTGCTCACCGCCGTCGGCGGCAGCCGGGAGCAGGCGCTGCTGCGCGCCGCTACGGCGGCACTGGAGACGCTCGCGGCGCGGGCCTGCGCCGACGACGCCGCCACGGTGTGGTGGGACGCCGGGCGCGGCGCTCTCGTCGACGCGCAGCCGGACGGCGTGGTGGTCGCGGGCGGTCACACCTGGGCGGAGGCGCGCGGCCGGGCGATCCTGAAACTGCGACGTGCGGCCGCGACCCCGCCGGAGGTCACCACTGCCGACGGCGGACCGCCCGGCGGCTGGCTCGACCGGACGCGGTGGCCGGAGCCGACCCGCGTCATGGCACACGAACTGGCACTCCTCGGCCACGAGCCGCGGGCGTGGCACGACGGATCGAGCACCCCGACCGTGTTCGTCGCCGCCGGCGACAGATGGGTCGCCCACAGCTGCGCCACCGACACGGACACCGCCCTGGCGAACGCGATGCAGGCGGCGGTCGCCGTCCTGACCGGACGCCGCCCGGACGGCGCCGAGATCGGACCGGACGTGGGCGGCGGCGACTGGGACACGGCGCTGCCGCTGCTGCTGCGCGAGCTGGCACGGGACGGGCGGTCGCTGCTGGTGCGGCCGGCCGACTCGCTGCCCGGGGCGCAGCGGGTGATGCCGTTCATGATCAGGGCGGCGTGGTCGCCACGAGCGGGGAGCAGGGCATGACCGACGTCACGACCACACCGGCCGTCCCCGCCTCGCCCGACGTGACGCCGCGTCACGGCCTGCGGATCCTCGGTGCCGGCGCCCTGCGCCGGGCGGTGGAACAGGCGCTGGGCGCCGCCCCGGTCGCCGACGTCGACGTCTTCGTCGTCGACGGGCCACCGGAGGACGTCGAGGTGGCCGCCCGGGCGGCTGCCGACGCCGGCCGGGCCTTCCTGCCGGTGTACACCACGCCGCGCGGCGTACGAATCGGCCCCTTCGTCAGGCCCGGACGGCCGGGCTGCCACCACTGCCTCCAGGTGCGGCAACGCCGGGCGCGGACCACCGGGACGCCGCACCGGTCCGCGCTGTGGCAGGGGCTCTACGACGGCAGCGTGCAGCCCGCCCGGCCCGTCCTCGGCCCGCCGGTACGCGCCACTGTGGCCGCGCTCGTGGCCGACGAGCTGCGCCGGGTCGCGCAGGGCGGCGACGGCCGGTGCGCGGAAGCGGTGCTGGAGGTCATCACGGCCTCGATGGCCGTCAAGCGGCACCGGTTCGTCCCCGAACCCGGCTGCCCGGTGTGCGGCCCGTTGCCGGACGACGGCCCGGCCGCCGGCACCTTCACGCTGACGTCCCGGCCGAAGCGGGCACCCGGCGACTACCGGGCCCGCAGCCTTCCCGACGAGCACCTCGCGCTGCTGGCGGCGCTGCACGACGAGGAGACCGGGCTGCTGTCGTCGATCACCGTCCACCACAACCACCCGATGGTCCTCGCCGGCGCGATCGGGGGCCCGTTGTGCTGTGGTGAACTGGCCGGCTACGGCCGGACCTTCACCTACCCGGCGAGCGTGGCCGTCGCCGTCGCCGAGGCGCTGGAACGGCTCGGCGGCAACGTGCCACGCGCCCGCCGTACCGTCACCCGCGCCTCGTTCCGCGAGCTCGGACCGCGGCGGGCCGTCGAGCCGACGGAGTTCGGGCTGCCGCCCGCGCCGCCCGACGACCACGCGGTCGCGTACGACCCGGACCGGCCCGTGGAATGGGTGTACGCCTACTCGTTCCGGCGCGACGGCCCGGTGCTGGTGCCGGAGACCTTCGCCTACTACGGCTCGCACGGCACGGGTTTCGGTCCGGAGTGTTCCAACGGCTGCGCGCTGGGCGCGAACCTCGAAGAGGCGATCCTGCACGGCATCTTCGAGGTCGCCGAACGGGACGCGTTCCTGTCCACCTGGTACGCCCGGCTACCAGTGCCGCGCGTGGACCCGATGACGTCCGCCGACCCGATGACCCGCGTGCTCGTCGACTGGATCCAGCGGACCACCGGCAGCCGCCTGGACGTCTTCGACATCACCATGCCCGAAGGCGTCCCGGCGGTGTGGCTGATGCTCGTCGACGACGAGGTGCGGCCGGGACGTCCCCGGGCGTTCTGCGGTGCGGGGGCGCACCTGGACCCGGAGCGTGCCCTGTGGTCCGCGCTGGTGGAGCTCGCCAGCGTCGCCGAGGCCACCCGGGAGATGGTCGCCGAGGACACCACAGCCCCCGGCCTGGTCGCCGACCCCGACCTGGTCCGGGCCATGGAGGACCACCTGCTGGCGGCGGCCAGTCCGGAAGCCTGGCCGCGGTTCGCGTTCCTGTACGAGCGCGACGAGATCCTGTCCATGGCGGAGGCGTTCCCGCCGGCGGCGCGCTACCGCCCGGCCATGGACCTGCTCGACGACCTGCGGCACGTGACCGGACGCTACCTCGACGAGGGCCTGGACGTGGTGGTCGTCGACCAGACCGCCCGCGAGCAGGCGGCCGTCGGCCTCACCAGCGTGAAGGTGCTGATCCCGGGGCTGCTGCCGATGACGTTCGGTCACCGCAACCGGCGCGTCGACCTGCCCCGGCTGCGCGACCTGCCGGTCCGGCTCGGACACCGGGCCGAACCGCTCACCCCAGAGGAGATCAACCCGCATCCGCACCCGTTCCCGTGACCGTCTTATGTGTACGGAGGCGCCGGAGAGTGACGAGGATCGCTCACCGCGCGCGGGAGGATCCGGCGCAGTAGGTTGGCAGGGTGACTGGACGGTTCCGGTTCCCGATCGACGTCAGCACCCTCCCGGTGGCCCGCGATCGGTATCCGGCCCAGGCGGTCGTCGGCGAGCTGGTGCCGACGCCCGGCCGGCCGTCCGGTCGCTCCTGACCACCGCTCGTCGCCGCCATCGATGCCGGCGTGCCTCACCATGCATGGACGGAGATCGACGTGACCACTCTGCGGGTCGGCGCTCAGCCCGCCACCGCGACGGACCGGCTCCACCGGCCCACTCTCACCTCCCGCCCGGCCCCGCCGTCACCGGCCGGGGCCGCGCCCCGGACCCGGCGCATCCTGATGCTGTCGTGGGAGTACCCGCCGGTGCTCGTCGGCGGGCTCGGCCGCCACGTCCACGCGCTGTCCGTCGCGCTGGCCGCCGCCGGGCACGAGGTCACAGTCGTCACCCGCCACGCCGAGGGCGCTCCCCTGGAGGAGTACGCCGACGGCGTGCGCATCGTCCGCGCCGCCGAGGACCCGGTCACCTTCCCCCTGGCCACCGGATCGCTGCTGGCCTGGACCATGGCGTTCAACCACACGCTGACCCGGGCCGCGCTGCGCGCCGCCTCGTCCGGCGCCTACGACGTGATCCACGCTCACGACTGGCTTGTCGCGCACACCGCGATGACGCTGCGCGAGCACCTGGACGTACCGCTGGTCAGCACGATCCACGCCACCGAGGCGGGCCGGCACCAGGGCTGGCTGCCGGAGGAGATGAACCGCACCATCCACGGCGTCGAGCACTGGCTCGCCGGCGAGTCCGGCCGGGTGATCGTCTGCTCCGGCTACATGCGCGACGAGGTGGGCGCGCTGTTCGGCGTCGACGCGGCCCGCGTCGACGTGGTGCCCAACGGTGTCGAGCCGCACCGCTGGCGGGTGCCCGCGTCGGCGGTCGCCGCCGCCCGCGCCCGGTTCGCCGCCGACGGCCCGCTGGTCACGTTCGCCGGCCGGCTGGTGTACGAGAAGGGCGTGCAGCACCTGCTGGCCGGGCTGCCCCGGCTGCGCGATCGGCACCCCGGCCTGCGCGCGGTGATCGTCGGCGACGGGCCGTACCGGGCCGAACTGGAGGCCGAGGTGCACCGCCTCGGGCTGGGCGCAACTGTCAGCATGCCCGGCTTCCTCGGCGGCACCGACCTGCCCGCCGTGATGGCCGCCTCGGACTGCTTCGCGGTGCCGAGCATCTACGAGCCGTTCGGCATGGTGGCGCTGGAGGGGGCCGCCGCGGGCGCGCCGCTGGCAGTGGCCCGTACCGGCGGGCTGGCCGAGATCGTCGAGCCAGGCGTCACCGGGATGACGTTCGCCCCGCACGACCCGGACGGGCTCGCCGAGGCGGTGCACGCGCTGCTGTCCGACCGGGACCGGGCCCGTGCGCTCGCCCGGCGGGCCCGCGCCATGGTCCACGAGCGGTACGGCTGGGCCGCCATCGCGTCCCGCACCGCCGCCGCGTACGTGGCCGCCATCGCCGGCGACCCCGCGTTCACCGCCGCCCGGGCCCAGCACCGCATGGCCCACGGCCACCCCACCCCGCGAGTCCCCGAGGGCAACCTCCTCACCGCCGCCGGCCTGCGGTAAGGAAGGGCCCCTTCTTAACGCCTCCGGTAGAGGAAGGGCCCCTTGTTAACGCCCTCCACCCCGGTGCACGCGACGAGGGCCGCCGACCCGAGCAGGGTCGGCGGCCTTCGTCGTCCGCGTGTTAAAAGGGGGCCCCTCCTCTACCGGAGGCGTTAATAGGGGGCCCTTCCTTACACGCTCAGCGCTTGTCGGCGGGGACGTAGTCCCGCTCGACGGCGCCGGTGTAGATCTGCCGCGGGCGACCGATCTTGGTCTCCGGGTCGTTGATCATCTCGCGCCACTGCGCGATCCAGCCGGGCAGGCGGCCCAGCGCGAACAGCACCGTGAACATCTTGGTCGGGAAGCCCATGGCCTTGTAGATCAGGCCGGTGTAGAAGTCCACGTTCGGGTAGAGCCGGCGGGACACGAAGAAGTCGTCGGCGAGCGCGATCTCCTCCAGCTGCACCGCGAGGTCCAGCAGCGGGTCCGGCTTGGACATCCGGCCGAGCACGTCCTGGGCGGCCTTCTTCACGATGGCGGCGCGCGGGTCGTAGTTCTTGTAGACCCGGTGCCCGAAGCCCATCAGCTTCACGCCGTCCTGCTTGTCCTTCACCTTCCGCACGAAGGAGCGGACGTCGCCGCCGTCGGCCTGGATCTTCTGGAGCATCTCCAGCACGGCCTGGTTGGCGCCGCCGTGCAGCGGGCCGAACAGCGCGTTCACCCCGGCGGAGACCGAGGCGAACAGGTTGGCGTTGCTGGAGCCGACCAGCCGCACGGTGGAGGTGGAGCAGTTCTGCTCGTGGTCGGCGTGCAGGACGAACAGCATGTCCAGCACCCGGGCCACCACCGGGTCGACCTCGTACGGCTCGGCCGGCACGCCGAAGGTCATCCGCAGGAAGTTCTCGACGTAGCCGAGCGAGTTGTCCGGGTACAGCAGCGGCTGACCGATCGACTTCTTGTACGCGTACGAGGCGATGGTCGGGACCTTCGCCATCAGCCGCACGGTGGACATCTCCACGTGCTCGGAGTCGAACGGGTCCAGGCTGTCCTGGTAGAAGGTGGAGATGGCGCTGACGGCCGAGGAGAGCACGGCCATCGGGTGCGCGTCACGGGGGAAGCCGTCGAAGAACCGGCGCATCTCCTCGTGCAGCAGCGAGTGCCGCCGGATCCGCTCGCTGAACTCGGTGAGCTGCGTCTGGGTCGGCAGCTCGCCGTAGATCAGCAGGTAGGAGACCTCCAGGAAGGAGGACTTCTCGGCCAGCTGGTCGATCGGGTAACCCCGGTACCGCAGGATGCCGGCATCACCGTCGATGTAGGTGATGGCGGACGAGCAGGACGCGGTGTTCACGAAACCGGGGTCGTACGTGGTCATCCCGGTTTCCTTGAGCAGCTTGCTCACCCCGATCCCGGCGGGGCCCTCAACCGCGGACTGCACCGGCATCGACAGCTGCCCACCGGGGTGGTCGAGCTTGACTTCCGTCATCTGTTCCTCGCTTCGCCGGCAAGATCTTCGTTGAATTGCCTTCGCTTCTACCGTAATCACGGCGCGGAGAACACCGCTCGTCATGGTTTCGGGGTGAGGTGTGCGTCACCTGTTTCCCGGCCAGGCGGTCCGGAAACCGGTTGGGAGCGCGACCATGGGCGCCGGCGGAGGGCCCGTCACGACAGCGTGAGCCGGCGCAGCGACCCGTCGTCGCCGACCCGGTAGAGGTCGAGCCGGTTGGGGCCGGCGGCGAAGAGCCGGTCGTCGGGGAGGAACGCCGCGAACCGCCGGCCTCCGGCGTCGGGGGGCACCACGGGCACCACCGCGCCGACCGTGCCGTTCACCGCGACGGCGAGCCGCGTCCCGTCGGGCACGTCGTCCGGGACCGTCCCCCAGACCAGCGCGGGCAGGCCGCCGCGCGCAGGGTCGACCGCGTCGAAGGCGTCCCGGTTCGCCACCGTGGCGGACCCGCCCACCGGCATGTCGGGGACCCGGGTGCCGACGAGCGGGTCGACGGGTACGGGCGGGAGCGGGGCGGGCACCCCGCCGGTGATCGTCACCGGCTGGCCTGGGTGGTCGTAGAAGTGCTTGTCGCTGCGCTCGCGCGGGGCCGCCGCGGCCGACCGGCCGTCCATCTGCCAGGGCACCCGCATGTGGGTCTCGTCGGCGATCGTGGGCAGCAGGTCCACGTGCTCCCAGTTGCGGTCGTCCACCCGGCCGGCGCGCTGGCCGGGTTTCTTGACGAACATCGGTACCCAGGCCACCTCGTTCGCGGCGTGGTCGATGGCGTCCATCCCGCGCCCCTGCCAGTCCCGCCGGAAGCTCACCCCGTGGTCGGCGGTGACCACCACCAGCGCCTGGTCGTAGAGGCCGGTGGCGCGCAGCGTCCGGAGCGTCTCGCCGATCAGCCGGTCGGTGTAGCCGAGCTGGGCCAGGTGCCGGGCGCGGGCCAGGTCGACCCAGCCGGCGCCGTCGTTGGGCAGGTCCTCGGGCGCGGCGTAGTGCGCCCCGGACGGCAGGTACGCCCACGGCGAGTGCGGCATCAGCAGGTGCAGGAAGTGCAGCGTGGGCCGGGGGTCGGGGCGCAGCCCGGCCAGGAACGAGGTGAACCGGGCCGGCTGGTTGTCGTCGAGGGTGTCCCAGCGGAACTTGGGGTCGTCCGGCACCGGCTCGGCGGCGTCCAGCCCGGCCTCGGCGGCGGTCCGCTCGCGGTAGGAGTCCTCCGGGTCGACGCGGCTGTCCACCGGCGCGGCGATCCGGCCCAGCAGCTTTCCGCTCTCCCGGACCAGCACCCCGAGCCCTTGTTCCGGGGTCGTGGCCTGCTCGCAGCGGCTCGGCGGGCAGAGCCGGGTGATGCTCTCTTCGGCCTTGACCCGGTACAGGCCGCCGAGCGCGGTGAACAGGTTGTCCGGGTACTGCGAGTAGTGCGGCGCCACGCCCCGCTCGGGGTAGCGCCCGGTGAGCATCGCGGGCAGCGCGTAGGGCGTCCAGCCGCTGACGCCGGTGGCGTTGCGGTACCAGGTCGACCCGGCCGCGAGCGCGGCGAAGTTCGGATAGCGGGCGGCGTCGATCCGGCCGTCCGGGCCGAGCAGCGACACCAGCGGCAGCTCGTCCAGCACGATCATGACCACCGGCGGGTGCGCGCCCGCGCCGGCCACCCCGGCCGCGCCACCCTCGCCGCGCGGCAGCACCACCGCCGAGGCCGGCGAGGCGAACAGGAACAACCCGACGAACACCAGCGGCCCGGCGGCGGCCACCCGCAGCACCCGCCGGGGCGCCCGCCACCGCCGGTGCGCGGCCGCCCCGGCGGCTCCGGCCACACCGGCGACCACAAGCAGGGGTACGCCCCGAAGCGGCGTGACGTGCCGGCCGACCTGGACCGCCAGCGCGGCGAGCAGCAGGCCGACGAACGCGGTGTGCACGGCGGCCCGGACGAGGCGTCCGGCGGGCACCGCAAGCGCGCCGAGCAGCGCGAACGCGCCCAGTAGGGCGAACAGCGCTGTCGGCGCGAGCGCGATCAGGGCGACCAGGAGCAGCACGTCGCCCCGGGAGGCGCGGTGGAACAGGAAGAAGTCGGGGCTGCGGCCGAGCACGTCGAGCAGCGGCTGGGTGACCACCAGCCCGACCAGCGCCGTCACCTCCGCCAGCCGCGCCGCCTCGGACCGCCACCAGGGCGGGCGTTCCCGCCGGTCCGGGCCGGCCGCGTGGTCCCGGGGTGGCGCGAGGGTGCGCTCAGCCACCCACCACCACCTGGTAGAGCGTGCGGGTGCCGGACGGCAGTTTGGTGCGGGCGACCACCCGGCCCCGGCGGGCCAGCAACGCCTCGAAGGCGTCGCGCCGGTAGTTCGGGAACAGGCCGTCGGGCTTGTTGGCGAGCAGGCGGCGGGCCATCGGGTCGTCCGGGTGGACGAACTCGACCACCAGGCTGCCGCCGGTGGCGGTGAGCGCGGTGAGCTGGTTCAGCACCTCGGGCAGCGGCACGTTGCGTCCGATCGCCAGGTGGTGCACGACGGCCAGGGCCAGCACCACGTCGGCGCGGGCCCGGTCGGCGAACGCGGCCCGCTCGACGCCGCGCCAGCCGCCGCCGGGCGACGGGTCGGCCAGGTCCATCACCAGCGGCAGGATCCGCGTCTCGCCCTCGTCGCGCAGCGCGCGGTAGAGCGTGTCGACCACCGCCGGGTCCTGCTCGACCGCGACGACGTGCGCGGCGTGGCGGGCGGCGATACGGGCGTACCGGCCGTCGTTGGCGCCCAGGTCCAGCGCCGAGCCGCCGCCGGTGGCGGCCACCGCGCGGTCGACGAACTCCTCCTTGGCCTGCCGGTCCGGCACCGAGTACGCGCACGTGCGCTGGTAGTCCGACCAGTGGCTGCCACCCGGCCGGTGGTCGAGGCGGCGGACCAGTTTCGTCAGTCCGCGTACCGTGGCCAGCGCCAGCTCGCGGGAGAAGCCGGCGGCGCGCAACTGGGCGCGGACGTCGGTGGTGCTCGCGGCGGAGTTGCGGGCCTGCATCGCGCCGTGCAGGTGCACGTGAGTGGGCACACCGGCCCGCCAGCGCCGGGCGCCGCCGAACAGCCGGCGCATCTGGTCCGCCTCGACGCCGTCGACGCGGGCCCGCAGGAACGGCTGGAAGTCCAGCCCGAGGTGGGCCTGGATCAGCAGCGGGTAGAGCAGCGTCTGGCAGAACTGCCGGTAGCCGGCCCAGGGCTCGCCGTCGCGCAGCGCCTCGAACGAGCCGACGTCGATGAAGACGGGTCGCGCGCCGCGCCACTGCACGTTGTACGCCGAGCCGTCCTTCGTGGTGAAGCCGGCCTCCAGGGCGGCGCGCAGCACGTCGAGGTGCAGCAGCGCCGCGTCGCGCAGCATCGCGGACGACCACTCGTAGGGGTGCGAGACGAACGGGATCCGTTCGTGCCGCAGCACCGCCGCCCATGACGTGTCGACAGGGACCGGGGTCAGCTCCTCGGTGGCGACGATCTGCCCCTGCTCGGCCGCGCGGCGGAAGAAGTCGGTGACGGACAGCGCCCGCCAGTCGCGGGCGGAACGCTCGTCAAGCCCGCGCAGCACCTCTTCGCCCCGGTGGAACACCCGGTTGCCGGGGTCGCGGAAGGAGCCGGGTTCGACGCGGACGCCGGTGTCGGGGACCGTCACGCCGCGGGGCCCTGGTCGCTGGGCTGGCGGCGGAACCGGGACACCAGGCGCCGCCAGTAGAGCTTGGCGGCCACGGCCACTCCGGCCACGCCGCCGACCACCGCCTGCACGATGAGACTGCCCGATCCCGCGTCCAGGTAGGCCAGGTGGTTCACGGCTGCTTTCCTTCCGTCGCCGGTCGTCGGTGCGCGCCCGGTATGCGAGCTTTAATGCTCAAAGCCGGACTTGTTCCCCACCGTAACGCCTCGGGCGCCGCACGCGCGGCCACACCGGCCACTCGTCCCCCGTCCGATCCGTTCAAGACGGGCGGTCCCCCTCGCGCCTACCGTGGCGGCATGACACCGCAGTTCGATCTGGTCGGGGCCGTGGTCACCGACATGGCACGCACGCTCGACTTCTACCGGCGGCTGGGGCTGCCGATCCCGGCCGGCGCCGAGACGGAAGGGCACGTGGAGGTCACGCTGCCGAACGGCGTACGGCTGGCCTGGGACACGGTCGAGATGATCCGCAGCTTCCACCCCGACTTCGACCCGTCCGGCGGCAACAACCGGATGAGCCTGGCCTTCCGGTGCGCCGACCCGGCCGAGGTGGACCGCTGGTACGCCGAGCTGACCGCCGCCGGCCACCACGGTGAGCTGCCCCCGTGGGACGCGTTCTGGGGCCAGCGGTACGCGGTCCCTGCACGACCCGGACGGCAACGGCGTGGACCTGTTCGCCCCGCTGCCGGCGGGCGACTGACCGGAGGCCGGTCAGGCGGTGGCCGGGGTGAGCAGCCGCGTCGGGGGCACCCCGGCCAGCTCCCGCACCTCGCGGGTGAGGTGGGCCTGATCGGCGTACCCGCTGCGCACCGCCACCTCGGCGAGCGGCGCGCCGCTACGGGCCAGGTCCAGCGCGCGGCGCATCCGCAGGATGCGGGCCAGCGTCTTCGGGCCGTACCCGAACAGGGTCCGGCTGCGCCGGTGCAGAGCACGCGCGCCGAGGCCGACCTCGGCGGCGGTCGCGGCGACAGTGGCCCCGGCGGACAGGCGTCCGGCGATCCGCGCGCCGAGCGGGTCGGGGCCGCCGGCCTCGCGCAGCCGATCCCGGGCCACCCGCGTCAGCACGGCAGCGGCGGCGTCAGTCCCGTCGCTGCCGGTCGGCGCGGACAGCGCGGTCTCGACCCGCTCGGCCACCTCGGCGGCGGCGCGGCCCCACAGGTCGGCGAGCGGTACGCGGCGGTCCCGCAGCTCCTCGGCGGGCACGCCGAACACGGCCGGGCCGGTCCCCGGCGGCAGGCGCAGTCCGATCCACCGGTCCCCCGGCGCGGACCGCGACAGGTGCGCGGTGCGGTCCGGACCGGCCACCAGCGGCCCGCTCCGGCTGGACCAGAGCAGGTCGACGCACCCGTCCGGCAGCACCCGCGTCTCGCTCCCGCCGGACACGCTGCTCCACAGGACCGCGCCCGGAACCCCCGGCGTCCTCCACTCCCGGTACACGCCCTCAACCCTGCCGCCCTCCCCGTCGATCATGAAGTTGACGCCACCGGCGTCCGGCGTGTCGCGCCGCCAACCTCATGATCGACGGGGTGGGGGGGCTCACTGGCGGTGGTGCATCGCCAGGCGGAGCAGGAGGAAGCGCAGGGCCGTCGCGGCCAGGTTCGCCGCCACCAGCACCACCAGCTCCAGGCTGCGGTTCGGGGCGGTGGTGGCGTGCAGCGCGGCGAGCGAGCCGCTGGTCAGGGCCAGGCCGAGCGCGAACGCGAGCAGCCCCTGCAGATGGTGCCGTCCGGCGTGCCGGCGTCCGCTGACACCGAACGTGAGCCGCCGGTTGGCCGCCGTGTTCGCCACCGCTGTGAGCAGCAGTGCCAGCAGGTTCGCCGGCTGCGCCCCGAGCGGTCCGCGGGCCAGCAGGAACAACAGCAGGTACGCGAGCGTGCTCGCCACGCCCACCGCGGCGAACCGGGCGAGCTGACGCGGCAGGCCGGCCGGAACCCGCGCCGGCGGGGCCGGCAACGGGCCGCGGCCGAGCTGGGCGCGCAACTGTGCCAGCGGCAGCGCTCCGGTGACCAGCGCGCGGCCCAGCCGCCCGATGCCCCGCAGGTCGGCCAGCGCGGTGGCGACGATGTCGACGCGGCTGTCCGGGTCGTCCACCCAGTCCACCGGCACCTCGTGGATGCGCAGCCCGGCCCGCTGCGCCAGGACCAGCAGCTCGGTGTCGAAGAACCAGCCGGTGTCGCGTACCAGCGGCAGCAGCCCGGCCGCCACGTCGGCGCGGATCGCCTTGAAGCCGCACTGCGCGTCGGAGAAACGCGCCGCGAGCGTGCCGCGCAGCAGCAGGTTGTAGCCCCGCGAGATCACCTCCCGCTTGGCGCCCCGGACCACCCGGCTGGTCCGCGCCAGCCGGGTGCCGATGGCCACGTCCGAGTGCCCGGAGATGAGCGGCGCCACGAGCGGCAGCAACGCCGCCAGGTCGGTGGAGAGGTCCACGTCCATGTACGCGAGCACCGGCGCGGGCGAGGCCGACCACGCGGCGCGAAGCGCCCGCCCGCGTCCCTTCTCGTCCAGGCGCAGCACCCCCACCTCGGACAGTTCGTCGGCGAGCGCCCGCGCCACCGCCGGGGTGCCGTCCACGCTGGCGTTGTCGGCCACCGTGATCCGGAACGGGTACGGGAAGTGCGCGGTCAGGTGCTCGTGCAGCCGCCGGACGCAGGGGCCCAGGTCGGCCTCCTCGTTGTAGACCGGGACCACCACGTCGAGCACCGCGCTGCCGGTGGCGGGCCGGGCCCGCACAGCGGCCCGGGGCGCGTACGTGCCGGTCACCGCTCAGCCCTGCTTTCCGCTGCTCAGGTCGTACACGGTCACGCCGTCGACGGTGCTCGCGGTGAAGGTTCCGGCGACCCAGGCGGCGATCTCGGCCGAGGCGTTGCTGCCGCCGTTGGCCCGGAACCCGCCGCCGCCGAGGAAGTAGTGGATCCGCCCGTCGGCGACGTACCGCTGGAACTCGGCGAGCGTCGGCGACGGGTCGCTGCCGTTGAAGCCGCCGATCGGCATGACCGGCCGGCCGGTGGCCAGCTGGTAGCCGGAGGCGTTGTTCGAGCCGATCGTGGCGGCGACCCAGGTGTAGTCGTCGGCGTCGGCGGTGAGCAGAGCGGTCATCTCGGCGCTCGGCTCGCGGGCGTCGAGCAGGCCGCCCATGCCCCCGCCGCGCTGGCCCCGGCCGTCCGGTCCCATGCCCCCCTCCGGACCGGTGCCGCCGGGCGCGCCCGGGGCCGAACCACCGCCCGGGAAGCCGGGGAATCCACCGGCGTTCGCCCCGCCGCCCGGCCCGGTGCCGTCCGGACCCGTGCCGTTGGAGCCGGTGCCGCCCGGGAAGCCCGGGAACTGCCCGTTCCCGCCGCCCGGGCCACCGGGGAACTGCCCGTCCCCGCCGCCCGGCATCCGCCCGCCCGGTCCACCACCCGGCCCCCCGAAGCCGCGCGCTCCGGCCGGTCCCGCGCTCGGAATGGCGCCGCTGTGCGGGGTGGCAGCGGTCTGCATCGCGTACGCGGCCGGCCCGGCCAGCGCCACCGCGATCCCGGCGACGGACACCACCGGCACCACCCACCGCACAACCCGCCCGGCAAACCCGGCCCGGTGCCCCGCCGCCGCCCCCGTCTCGGAGTTGACCAAGGGGTTTGCGTCATCCTGAACGCCGTTCCCGGACACAAACCCCTTGATCACCGGGGTGGGCTGGGAGCCCGCGGTGGGCAGGGAGCCGGGAGGGGGTGGGGAGCCGGGAGAGGGTGGGGCGGCCCGGCGGGGGCGGGTGAGGAACGCCGATGCGGCCAGGAGGACGGCTGTGGTCAGGCCCACTGCGAGGACCGTGGGGCGCAGCCAGGGGTGCCAGTCGGGGGTGCGGCCGAGCAGCCGCCAGGACCACCAGGCGGTGACCGCGAGCGTGGCGGCCAGGGCCAGCGTGGCGGCGAACCCACGCCACCGAGCCGGCGCTGCCGAGCCAGATGCAGCCGAACCCTGCGGGGCGGGCGCCATCGCCTCGGCGGAACGGGCCCGCCAGAGCACTGTGACGCCGATGCCGACCAGCGCGCCGACCGCCGGGGCCAAGGCGACCGTGTAGTACGCGTGGAAGATGCCGGACATGAAGCTGAAGATCAGGCCGGTGACCAGCAACCAGCCGCCCCAGAGCAGCAGACCGGCCCGGGTCCGGTCGGTACGCGGCGCCCGCCCGGCCAGCCACAGCCCGGCGACCAGCAGGATCAACGCGGCCGGCAGCAGCCAGGAGATCTGCCCGCCCACCTCGGTGTCGAACATCCGCAGCAGACCGGCCTGTCCGGAGAACGGTCCGCCGCCGGGGCGTCCGCCGCCACCGCCGACGCTGCCCACCTCGTCGCCGGTGATCCGGCCCAGGCCGTTGTAGCCGAGCGTCAACTCCAGGATGCTGTTGTTCTGCGAGCCGCCGACGTAGGGGCGGGCGCCGGACGGCACCAGTTCCACGATCGCCACCCACCAGCCGGCCGAGACGACGACGGCGAGCCCGGCCAGCAGGAGCTGGCGGATGCGCCGTCCCAGGCCGGTCGGCGCGGTCAGCAGGTAGACCCCGGCGAAGACCGGGATCACCAGGAACGCCTGGAGCATCTTGGTGAGGAAGCCGAAGCCGACGAGCACGCCGGTCAGCGCGATCCACCGGGTGCTCGCCGTCTCGACCGCGCGCACAGTCGCGTACGCGGCGGCGACCAGCAGGAAGACCAGCAGCGCGTCCGGGTTGTTGAACCGGAACATCAGCGTCGCCACCGGGGTGAGCGCGAGCACCGCGCCGGCGAGCAGGCCGGCGGCCGGGCCGTACCAGCGGCGCACCGTCGCGTACAGCACGCCGACCGAGGCGACGCCGAGCAGCGCCTGCGGCACCAGGATCGACCAGCTGCTCAAGCCGAAGATCCGGACCGACAGCGCCATCAGCCAGAGCGAGGCGGGGGTCTTGTCCACCGTGATCGAGTTGGCCGCGTCGGACGAGCCGTACAGGAACGCGGTCCAGTTCTGCGAGCCGGCCTGCACCGCTGCCGAGTAGAACGCGTTGGCCCAGCCGGAGGCGCCCAGTCCCCACAGGTAGAGCAGCCCGGTGGCGGCCAGCAGACCGAGCAGGGCCGGGCGGGCCCAGCGCGGACCGGAGCCGGTGCGGTTCTCCAGGGGTACGGGCACGGTTCCGGGTGGTCCGGCCGCGGGCGCGGTCGGCAGGCTCTCGGTTCTGTCCATGCCGGCAAGCCTCGGAGCGCCCGCTGACCCGCTGCCGTGAGCAGCCTATGCGTCGGCTGTGGATCCGGGCAGCCAGACAGTGAACGCGGTGTGGCCGGGCCGGCTGACCACGTCGACCCGGCCGTGGTGGGCCTCCACCACGGCGGCGACGATGGCGAGGCCGAGGCCGGTGCTGCCCTGCGCGCGGGAGCGGGAGCTGTCGCCGCGCGCGAAGCGCTCGAAGACCTCCGGCTGCAACTGCTCCGGGATGCCCGGCCCGTCGTCGGTGACGCCCATCTCGACGCCGCCGGGCACGGGTGCGAGCCGTACGGTCACAGTGGTGCCGGCCGGGGTGTGCACCCGCGCGTTGGCGAGCAGGTTCGCCAGCACCTGGTGCAGCCGGTGGGCGTCGCCGGTGACGGTGAGCGGTTCGTCGGGCAGGTCGAGTTGCCAGCGGTGGTCCGGGCCGGCGACGTGCGCGTCGCTGACCGCGTTCACCGCCATGGCGGTCAGGTCGACCGGCTCGGCGGCGAGCGGGCGGCCGGAGTCCAGCCGGGCCAGCAGCAGCAGGTCGTCGACGAGGCTGGTCATCCGGGTGCTCTCCGACTCGACGCGGCGCAGCGCGTGCGCCACGTCGGGCGGGACCTCCTGGCGGCCCCGGCGGGCCACCTCGGCGTACCCGCGGATGGCGGCCAGGGGGGTGCGCAGCTCGTGGCTGGCGTCGGCGACGAACTGGCGTACCCGGGTCTCGCTGGCCTGCCGGGCGGCGAGCGCGGCGGCGACGTGGCCGAGCATCCGGTTGAGCGCGCCGCCGACCTGCCCGACCTCGGTGCGGGGGTCGGTGTCGGCGGCCGGCACCCGCACCGACAGGGCCACCTCGCCGCGGTCCAGCGGCAGTTCGGTGACCCGGGCGGCGGTGGCGGCGACGCGGTTGAGCGGGCGCAGCGTGGCCCGCACGACGAGCGTGCCGAGGGCGCCGGCGATGACCAGCCCGGCACCGATCACCCCGGCCTGGGCGACGACCATCCACATGACGGTGTCGTCCACCTGGGCCATCGGGATCGCGAGGACCAGGACGTCGCCGTCGCCGCGCGGCGACCGCATCGCGACCGCCCGGTACTCGCCCCGGTCACCGACGACGACGGTGCGCGGGCGTTCACCGGCGGGTACGCGGGCCAGCGCGGTCAGGTCCGCGGCGGGCACCTCCTCGCTGTCACCGTCGCCGGACCGGATCCGGCCGACGGGTTCGGCGGTGGCGGGCACCCGGACCGCGATCGAACCCGGCGGGAAACCGCCCGGGGGCGCGGGCGCCACCTCGTCGGAGTCCGGCGGGGTGGGCTGCTGGTCCGGGCGCGGCGGATCCATGCCCCGCCGGGCCCAGCGTTCGAGGTCGTCCGGGCGGCGGTCGCCGAAGCTGAGCTGGTTGTCGATCTGGTCGATCAGGAAGTGCCGCAGCGCGACGGTGGTCAGGCCGCCGATGCCGACGCTGACCAGCGCCAGCAGCGCCACCACGGAGAGCACCAGCCGGCGGCGTAGCGACCAGCCGGCCAGGCGGCGGCGCAGCCGGCCACGGCCGTCACTCGGCGGGCTTGAGGACATAGCCCGCCCCACGCAACGTGTGGATCATGGGCGCCCGGCCCGCGTCGATCTTCTTGCGCAGGTACGAGATGTACAGCTCGACCACGTTGGCCTGGCCGCCGAAGTCGTAGTTCCAGACCCGGTCGAGGATCTGCGCCTTGCTGAGCACGCGGCGCGGGTTGCGCATGAGATAGCGCAGCAGCTCGAACTCGGTGGCGGTGAGCGTGATCAGGTCGTCGCCGCGGCGTACCTCGTGGCTGTCCTCGTCGAGGGTGAGGTCGCCGACGGTGAGCACCGCCTCCTGGCGGGCGGCGACCGCGAAGCCGGAGCGGCGCAGCAGCGCGCGCAGCCGGGCGATCACCTCCTCCAGGCTGAACGGTTTGGTGACGTAGTCGTCGCCGCCGACGGTGAGCCCGGCGACGCGCTCCTCCACGGCGTCCTTGGCGGTCAGGAACAGCACCGGCACGCTCGGCGACTCCTCCCGCAGGCGGCGCAGCACCTGGAAGCCGTCCAGGTCGGGCAGCATCACGTCGAGCACCACGGCGTCCGGGCGGAACTGGCGGGCCGTGCTGATCGCCGCCATCCCGTTGCCGGCCGTGGCGACCTGCCAGCCCTCGTACCGCAGGGCCATGGAGAGCAGGTCGGTGAGCGTCGGCTCGTCGTCGACCACGAGCACCCGCACCGGCTCGCCGTCCGGTCGGCGCAGCTCGATCCGACCCTGCGCGGACTGCGCGTTCATGACCATGCCCCCATCGTGGGCGGACCGGCTGTCGCCGGGCTGTCCCGATCCTGTGTACCAGCTGTGCGCGCCACGCGACGGCAATCCGGGCTGGGCCGGCCGGGTCTTCCGCACGCAGGCTACCCGGTGGTAACTTGCCGGCATGTCCATCGACGGTCGTTTTTCCGGCCGGCTGGCCGGCAAGGTGGTGCTCGTGACCGGGGCGGCCCGCGGCATCGGCGCCCACACCGCCCGCCTCGCGGCCGCCCGCGGCGCCCGGCTGGCACTGGTCGGGCTGGAACCCGCCCGGCTCGCCGCGCTCGCCGCCGAGCTGGGCCCCGGGCACGTCTGGTTCGCCGCCGACGTCACCGACCAGGCCGCCCTCGCCGCGGCGGTCGACGGGACGGTCGAGACGCTGGGCGGAATCGACGCGGTGGTCGCGAACGCGGGCGTGGCCAACCGCGGCACGATCGCCGTCGGCGACGTCGAGGCGCTGGTGCGTACCGTCGAGGTCAACCTGATCGGGGTGATGCGCACCGCCGCGGCGACCGTGCCGGCGCTCGTCGACCGGGGCGGCTACCTGCTCATCGTCTCCTCGGCCGCGGCGTTCGCCGCGCTGCCCGGCATGGCCGCCTACTGCGCCTCCAAGGCGGGCGTCGAGCAGTTCGGCAACGCGGTCCGCCTCGAACTGGCGCACCGGGGCGTGGCGGTCGGCACCGCCCACCCGTCGTGGGTGGACACCGACCTGGTCCGCGAGGCGCGTGCCGACCTGCCGGCCTTCGAAACGGCGCTGGCGAAACTGCCGTGGCCGCTGCGGCGCACCACCACTGTCATCGAGTGCGCCGAGGCGTTCGTGCGGGCGATCGAGCGCCGCAGCCGCCGGGTGTACGTGCCGCGCGCCGTGGCCGGCGTGCAGGCGGTGCGGTCGGTGCTGGTCAGCCCGCTTGCCGACCGCCTGGTGGGCCGCACCGCCCGGGCCACCGTGCCGCTGATCGAGGAGCAGGCCCGGGCGCTGGGCCGGGGCTTCGGCCCCAGCACGCCGCAGGGGCGGCCGTGACCGCGCCGGTGGAGGTCGTCTACGAGCGGCGCGGCGCCGGGCCCACGCTGGTGCTGCTGCACGGCATCGGTCACCACGGCGGCGCCTGGCGGCCGGTGCTGGACCGGCTCGCCGAGGCGCACGACGTGATAGCCGTCGACCTGCCGGGCTTCGGCCGCTCGCCGGTGCCCGCCGCCGGGCTGCCCGCCGACATGCGCGGGCTGGCCACCGCCATGATCGAGCTGTTCGCCGGGTTCGGGCTGGAGCGCCCGCACGTCGCGGGCAACAGCCTCGGCGGGGCGATCGCGCTGGAGCTGGCCGCTCTCGGCGCGGTCTCCTCCGCCACCGCGCTGTCGCCGGCCGGCTTCTGCACCGCGCGCGAGCTGCGCTGGGCGCTGACCGTGCTCACCCTGCACCGCAACGCCGCCCGGCTGCCCGAACCGGTGCTGCGCCGCCTGTTCGCCGCGCCCGCGGGGCGGATGCTGGCGATGGGCATGATCCTGGCCCGGCCCAACCGGATGGCGCTCGACGACGCGCTCGCCGACGCCCGCGCGCTGCGCCAGGCGCGGGCGTTCCGCGCCGTCGCCCGCGCCGGGCGTGGGTACGCCTACGCGGGCGCGCCGACAGTGCCGGTGACCATCGCCTGGGGTACGCGGGACCGGATCCTGCCCTACCGGCAGGCCGCGCTGGCGCGTACCCGGCTGCCCGGCGCGCGGCACCTGGACCTGCCCGGCTGCGGGCACGTGCCGATGCACGACGACCCGGAGCTGGTCGCCTCGGTCATCCTCGGCACCACAGGCGCCCGCCCGGACTGAGCCTCACTCGGTCGCGCCGAACGGGAACGTGTGCACGTAGCGCATCGTCCAGCCGCCCGGCGCGGCGTGCTCGTCGCGTTCGTAGAGGTGGTCGGCCACCCCCTCGGCCGGCTCCTCGGGATGACGCATCACCCACCGTGGCGGCGGCCCGCCGTCCGGCCCCGCGGGCAGATCCCGGGTCAGCTCGTCGGCCGGACCGCCGACGAACCGTACGCGCACCGAAGCCACCGCCGCCCTCCCTGTGTCGACCCCCCGCCGCGAAGCTACCCCGCCGGGACGGGAACCCCCGGCGGTTTGCACAGCTCTGGGGCCGGGTAGCGGGACCGGAGGGCACACCGGACGAGGCGAGGAGTGGACGATGCGGACGCTGGGCGGGCGGTACGAGCTCGAACAGCGAGCCGGCCTGGGTGGCATGTCGGAGGTCTGGCGGGCGCACGACCGCGTGCTGGACCGGACCGTCGCGGTGAAGTTGATCTCGCCCCGGCTCGACGGCGAGGCCGGCTCGGTGGAGCGGATCCGGGCCGAAGCGCGCTCGGCGGCACGGCTGGTGCACCCGAACGTGGCGAGCGTGCACGACTTCGGCACCGCCACGCTGCCGGACGGCCGGCCGGTGCCGTACATCGTGATGGAGCTGGCCGAGGGCGAGACGCTCGCCGCGCACCTGCGCTCCGGGCCGCTGGACTGGCGGATCGCGGTGCGGGTCTGCGCCGAGGTGTGCGCCGCGCTCGCGGCCGCGCACGCGCACGGCATCGTGCACCGGGACGTGAAGCCCGCGAACGTGATCCTCACCCCGTGCGGGGTGAAGGTGCTCGACTTCGGCATCGCCACCGCGGCCGGCGCGCCGGACCACACTCCGGACGGCGTCGTCGTGGGCACGCCCGCCTATCTGGCGCCGGAGCAGCTCGACCGGCAGCCCGCCACCCCGGCCGCCGACATGTACGCCCTCGGCGTGCTGCTCTACTACTGCCTCACCGGTCACCTGCCGTACGAGGCGGACAGCACCACCCAGCTGCTCGGGTCGCCGGGTCGCCGGACGCCCCGGCCGCTGCCCGACGTGCCCGGGTTGCCGCCCGAGGTGGCCGAGCTGTGCCGCACCTGCCTCGACGCCGACCCGGCGGCCCGGCCGACCAGCCCGATGGCCGCGCTGCTGCTGGCCGAGGCGGTGGACGCCCGGGTGTACGTGCCGATGAGCGCGATGCTGCCCCGGCAGCGCACGGAGCCGGTGTCGCCGTGGACCAGCCGGGCGGCCGCCGAGGCCGCCGAGGCGATGGCCGTCGACGCCGCGACCAGCGGCCGGATCCGCTGAGCGCGCGTACTGCCTGACCGGGCGCGGTTTCGCTGCTCGGGGTCCGGGAACGCGGTCCGGTGAGTGACGGGAGGAACGCGATGCCGGATCCGAGTTCCTGGCTGGCCGAGACGGCCACGGCGACCGCGGCGGGCGGTCACGTACGCACCGATGACGGCGGGCTCTCCTCCGCCCTGGCGTCCCCGCTGGCGCCGCACTGCACCGGTCTGACGCCGGAGCAGCTCCTGGCCGCGGCGTTCGCCTCCTGCCTGCACCACGCGGCGGTGGAGGCGGCCGGGGAGATCACCGACGAGGCGCACACAGTGCAGGTGACCGCCGAGGCGAAGCTGGGCCGGGACGACGACGGCCGTTACCGGGCCGACGTGCACGCCGAGATCTCCTCGGCGGGACTGACCCGGGATCAGCTGGCCGACCTGGTCGCGTACGCCGACCGGCTCTGGCCGTTCTCCAGCGGCGATCCGAGCCGGCACCGGCTCACTGTGACCCCGGCGGAGAACGGCCGGCACTGAGCGCTCACCACTGGAAGCCGGCGGTCACCGCCCGGTGGTCGCTGTCGGGGGTGCGCAGCACCCCGGCCGTGGTGGGGGTGAGTCCCCGGTAGAGGACGTGGTCCGGGCGGGTCACCGGCAGCTCCGCCGGCCAGGTGAAGCCGAATCCCTGCCCGGCCTCGGCCTGCGCGTCGCGCAGCAGCCGGGTCAGCGGGTCGAAGACCCGGTCGGTGGTGGCGGTGTTCAGGTCGCCGAGCACCACCAGCCGCTCGGCGGGGTCGGCGCGCACGGCGTCGGCCAGCGCGGCGACGGTCTGGTCCCGGGTGGCGGTGTGCCCGGCGCGCGCGGAGCCGAGGTGGACGACGTACACGGTCAGGTCGCCCCGGGGGGGCGGCCACCACGGCGCGCAGCGCGCGCTCCCAGCCCAGCCCGGTGTCGACGCCGTGCGCCTCCCGGATCGGCCACCGGCTCCACAGCGCCACCGTCGACACCACCGCGCGGTGCGGGTACCGGTCGGTGAGGACCGACGCCACGCGGTCGCCGTCGGCGACCTCCTGGAGCCCGATCAGGTCCGGACCGTCACCCGCGAGCGCGCCCACGCTGGCGGCCGGGTCGGGGTTGCCCACGCGCAGGTTCTGGCTGACCACCCGCACCGAGGCACCGGCCGCGCCGGCCGCCGGGGGCAGCCAGGCGCGCCCGTACAGGCCGGCCCAGACCAGCGCCGGCAGCAGCACCGCCAGCAGCGCCGGGCGGGAGCGGCGCAGCAGCGCCACGAGCGCGAGCAGGGGTACGCCGAGGCCGAGCAGCGGGACGGCGCTGTCCAGCAGGCTGCCCAGCCCACGCACGTTCGGCACCGCCCGGTGCCCGCCGAGGAGCGCCGCGAGCAGCACGGCGCAGGCGATGACGACGAGGCCGCGCCGTCTCCGGGAGCCGGGCGGCTCTCCGGGGGCGCGCTCGTCGGCCTGCTGCTCGGTCACCGTGGAGATCGTATCGAGCGCCCGGGTCACCGCGCCGGGGCCTCGCCATGATCCACGACAACCGCGTCATCAGGCGTGGTCGATGCCGCCCGTCGGTGGACCGCCGCGCCGGGCGGGCCGGTCGACCAGCCCACCGTCCGCCGAACGGTGGAGGCCGGGTCGCGGCGTCGCACGCCCGCACCTTCGACCGGTTCCCACGGCTTAAACCGACATGAGGCATCTTCCGGGTACGCGCGGTTCACTCCTTTCCTGATCCACCGCGTGGAATGCCGACCACGAATCCGGCAGATTGTGGCGCATGCCACCAATCACCCCGATGGCAAAGGCCCGGAAGCTTTCTAGCCTCGGCGGGTGCATCCCGACCACCCCGATCATCAGCCGTTGCCCGCCAACCGCCCGGTTCGCCGAACGATTGACCCGGCATCAGCCGAACGGAGAGTGGGGCGTCACCGCGCCCCGGAGCCGCCCCGGCGCGGCCCGGCCCGCTCCGTACCGGGCCGGATCGCCGTGGCCACCGGCGTCACCTGCTGCCTCGGCCTGATCGGCGTGGCAGGCGTCGGCGAGACCGGGCCCGCGCGGCTGGACGTGCACGAGGCGGTCGCCGACCGGGCCGCCGCCGACCTGCGGGCCTCCCGCGACTTCACCCGCCTCGCGCCACCGGCCGTCGCCGCACCGGCGCTGCCCGCCCCGGCCGTCACGCCGAGCCCGACGGCGTCGGCCAAGAAGCCGCCGCGCAAGCCCGCCCGCCCGAAGAACCCGCGGCCGGTCGCCGGGCTGGATCAGCGGCAGATGAACAACGCGAAGGTCATCGTGGACGTGGGGCGGGACATGAAGATGCCCCGCCGGGCGCTCGTCGTGGCCGTGGCCACCGCGATGCAGGAGAGCAACCTGTACAACCTGGCCAGCAACGTGCTCCCGGCATCCTTCGACCACCCGCACCAGGGCAGCGGCTCCGACCACGACTCGGTCGGGCTGTTCCAGCAGCGTCCCAGCAGCGGCTGGGGCACCGTCGCCCAGCTCATGCGGCCGGCGTACGCGGCCCGCGCCTTCTACACCGCCCTGCGCGAGGTGCCCGGCTGGGCGGACATGAGCGTCACCGCCGCCGCCCAGGCGGTGCAGGTGTCCGCGTTCCCGGACGCGTACGCCCGGCACGAGGACCGGGCCGCGACAGTGGTGGCGGCGCTGACCTGACCCGGACCGGTCAGGCGGCACCGGGCCGCACGGCCGCGGCGGCGGTCGGGGTGTCCACCGGCACCCGCTCCCCGCGCGCGCCGGCCAGGATCTCGTCGACCCGGGACTCGCGGCGACGTCGTGCCAGCAGGGCCGCCTCGAACTCGCGGCGGGCCCGCAGGGCCTCGGCGTACGCCTCCTCCCGCAACCGGCGGGCCTCCTGGCGCGCGGCCTCCAGCTCGGCGCGGGCCGTGGCCAGCAGCTCGGCGGCCTCCCGCTCGGCCGCCGACGGTCCGGCCGTCCCCGGGCCCTCGATCGCCGCGGCCCGCCGGTGCAGGAAGTCGCACAGGTGCAGGGCGTCCGACCGGATCTGGTCCCACTCCCGGCCGGCCCCGGCGGCGCCCTCCGCCCGCGCCGCCAGCCGCCCCAGCCGGAGGCTGAGCTCGTCGAGGCAGGAATCCACCTGACGCCTGTCGTATCCGGTCTCCACCACCGAGAACCTCATGCGTCGCCCCCCAGGCAGCCGGTGTTCGTCCCCACTGCCGATCCTGCGGTCCGGGCACCGCCGAGGGCGGCCATTCGCGCAAAATGTTCAGATTGCGGACGCCCGGACTTCCCGCCCCTACGGGTGCTTCGGGAGCACGACCACCCGTCCGAAGAACTCGTCGATGCGGCGTACCACGTCGTTGAAGTCGTCCAGGTCGATCGGCTTGGTCACGTACGCGTTGGCCTGCAACGTGTAACTGCTGACCACGTCGGTGTCGGCGTTGGAGGTGGTGAGCACCACGATCGGGATGGTCCGCAGGCTCTCGTCACCCTTGACCTCGCCGAGCACCTGCCGCCCGTCCATCCGGGGCATGTTCAGGTCGAGCAGGATCACGTCCGGGCGCTGCGCCTCGGCGTGCCGGCCCTCGCGACGGAGGAACTCCATCGCCTCCTGGCCGTCGGCGACCACGTCGATGACCTTGTCGACGTCGGAGTCGGCGAGCGCCTCCTCGATCATCAGGACGTCACCCGGATCGTCGTCCACGACCAGGATGCGAACCGGGCTCGGGCTGGTCTGACCCATGCGTTCTACCTGCTTGTCTCGAGGAGGGCGGCCGGCCGGGCGGCCGGTTGCTGGCGGGGAAATGTATCGGATCAGGAGGCGACCGGCGCGGCCGGGTCGACGGTGTCACGGGGGTGTCGGAGCACCTCGGCCAGCCCGGTCACCTGGAGCACCCGGGCCACCCGGCCGGTCGCCCCGGTCAGGCGCAGCCAGCCGCCGTCGGCGGCGACGATGTTGTCCCCGCGGACGAAGGCGGCGATGCCTGTCGAGTCGCAGAACGTCAGCTCGGCGAGGTCGAGCAGCAGCTCACGCCGCCCCTCGGCGACCAGCCGGTCGATCGCCGAGTTCAGCTCGGGGGCCGTGCTCAGGTCGAGCTCACCGGCCAGCCGGAGGCAGGCGTCGCCCTCGTCCCGCCGGGCGTACGTGACGGTGAACGTCACAACGGTCCCCCTCGCTCCCACCGCAGGCAAACCCTTGCAGTAGTGCAAGTATATGGGACGGCCCACCCGGACGCCGTCAGCGGCCCGCCGCCGACAGGCCGCCGACCAGAGCCCGGGACCGGTCGAGGAAACCGGCCGCGCGCGGGAAGTCGCGCAGCTGCTGTCCATAGTGCTCCAGGGTCAGACCCACCGCCCCGGCCGGCACCCCGCGGCTGACCAGGATCTCCACCAGCCACTCGACGAACGCGGTGAACAGCGTCCCGTCGTCCACATAGAGCGCGGCGGCCAGGAAGTCCACGATGTAGCCCAGGTCGCTGATCGTGGAGTCGAGCTGCGCCGGGGTGTAGCCAGCCAGCGACGGCACCCGCTCCCGCAGGTCGGCCAGGGCGCTGTCGATCAGCTCACCGCGCCGCTTGACCAGGCTGGCGTACTCGTCGTCGGCCAGGTGGTCCAGCCGGGCAGGCGGCACCTCGCGCAGCGCCCGCTCGTCGGCGACCAGGTCGGCCGCGGCCGGCGCGTCCGGTGCCCACGGCACACCCAGCACGCGCGCCCAGCGGCCGTCCTCGCCGAAGCCCCGGCCACCCACCACCACCGGCACGTCGGAGCGGCGGCACGCCTCCACCATCCGATGCGCGTGCGGCAGCCGCATCGGCAGGGCACAGGCGAGCGCCACCGCCTCCGCGTCGTAGCGGTGCAGGTAGGAGACCAGGTGGGCGGCGGGCACACTCGCGCCGAGGAAGACGACCTGCCAGCCGCGCAGCCGCAGCACCTCGGCCACCAGCCGGGCCGGCAGCGCGTGCCACTCGCCGTCCATGCAGGCCATCACGATCCGTCCGCGGGTCGGCCGGGGATCGGCGTACGCGGCCACCGCCGCCACCACCCGCTCGCTGATGTGCGTGGCGGCGTGCTCCTCGGCGACGCTCCACTCGTTGCGCGCCCACAGTTCGCCCACCTCGGCCTGCGCCGGGGCGACCAGATCGAGCAGCACCCGCTCGGCGGGCACACCGGCGTCCAGCAGCTCTCTGGCCACCGCCACGGCGGCGGCCTCGTCGGCCTCGGCCAGGCACTGCAGGTAACGGGCGAAGGCGTGACCCGGATCGGCCTCGACAACCGGCACTGTCACGCGGACCCCTCCCTCGTTCGCTCGGCCGCGGCCGGTTCCGGCACCGCGTGCAGGTGCCGGGGCGTACGCCCGGCCGGGCCGGTCGCCCGCAGCGCCAGCACCGCGATGTCGTCGTGGTCGCCGTGCCCGAGCCAGTCGCAGGTCACCTGCTCGACCCGCTCGGCCAGCGCGGGCGCCGGCATCCGGTGGCAGCCGGCCACGGCGTTGAACAGCCGCTCGGCGCCGAACTGCTCGTCGCCGCGCAGGCCGCCCCGCGCCTCGGTCACCCCGTCGCTGTAGAACAGGCAAGTCTCCCCCGGCGCCAGGCGCACGGTGACCTCGCCGATGCGGGGATCGGGCACCACGCCGATCAGCATGCCGCGCAACGGCACCACCTCGACGTCACCGGACTCCCGCAGCACCAGCGGTGGCAGGTGCCCGCCACCGGCCAGGGTCAGGGTCTGGCCGCCGTCGCGGTGCGGGCGCGCCACGCCGAGCACCATGGTGGCGAACCGGCCCTGCCCGTGCGCCTGGGTGGTCTCCAGCAGAGCGTCGTTGAGCAGCTTCAGCAGCCGCCCGGGCTGGGTCTCGACCCGGTGCAGCGCCTGCAGGCACTGGCGCAGCTGGCCGGTGAAGACGGCCGCCTCCACGCCCTTGCCCGACACGTCACCGAGGAAGAAGACCGACCCGCCGTCGGTGAGCTGGTGCGAACCGTAGAAGTCGCCGCCGATGCGCAGACCGGCCTGCGCGGGCCGGTACGCGGTGCCCCACTGCACGCCGGCCGCGGGTGCCGGCTCGACCGGCAGCAGGCTGGCCTGCAGCGTGTCGGCGACCTCGGCCTGGTCGCGGTAGAGCAGGGCGGTGGTCAGCGCCGCGCCGGCCCGTGCCGCGAACGCGCGGATCAGGTCCACGTCGGCCTCGTCGTACCAGCGGTCCGCGCGACGGGCCACCAGCAGCGCGCCGGCCGGCGCCTCCCGGCCGGGCAGCGGCACCACCCGGGCGACGGCGCCGGCGGTGTCCAGACCGGGCAGCCAGCCCGCCTCGGCCGCCTGCTCGACCAGCCAGTCCATCTCGTGCGGCTCGGCGCCGGACAGGCCGGCCTCGATGGCCGCGGGCAGCGCCGGGGCGGGCAGCATGCCGCTGTCCACCACTGGCGCCTGGTCGTCCGCGCGTACCGCCCGCCACCACCGGGACCGGCCGGAGCGGGGAGCGAGCACCAGGACCGCCACGTCGGCCGTCGTCGGCACGGCGAGGCGGACCACCGCGGCGGCCGCCCGGTCGGGGTGCAGCGGGTTGCCGAGCTTCTCGCCGACCACGGCGAGGAACGCCGAGCGGGCCCGCTCGGCGAGCAGCGCGTCGGCCCGGCTGACGCTCTCGGTGACGTCCTCGACGTACCAGCAGCGCCGGTGACCGGACAGCGCGACCGGCCGTACGCGCAGCCGCCGCCCATGGTGGGTGAACTCGGCCGGTCCGTCGCCGCGCAGCGCGTCCACCCCCGCCGCGACGAGCAGCTCGCCGGCGCTCACCTCGGGGACCAGGCGCTCCGCGACCGGGCTGACGTGCCGCACGACGCCGTCGGCGTCGCAGACGACAAGGCCCTCCCGGAAGTGCTCGACGACCTCGGACCAGTCCGGGACGGCGGGGCCGCGGTCGGCTGCCAGCGGCGGCAGGGCGGTCGTCGCCGCAGCGGCGGCGGACCATGCCGGAGCCCGTGCGGCACTCGGCGTGGAGATCCGTCCGTCGCCCGGGTCGGTACCCCTGACGTCGGCAGCAGTCACCAGCTGAGCCCCACTCTCCTCGTCGGCACCCCCGGGGCGCCCGCACGGCGCCTGTAGCCATATCGCTTCACCCCACACTACGCCGGTATGCCACGACCGCCACCCCACCGACGCTGCTCGGGCGGCTCGCGCACGCCCAGCGGAGCGGTGCCGCTGTTGTTACGATCCAGGCATCCCTGCCCGACCGGCAGCGTGCGGAAAGGCGTGATGGTGGTTCCTCAACGCAGACGGCCCGAGGCGACCCCGCTGAGCATCTCCGTGGATCGTTCCGACCCCGCCGTCCCGGTGCTCGGCGTCGGCGGCGACCTGGCCTACGCCACGGCGGCGCCGCTGCGCGCGGAGGTCGACCGGCTGCTCGCCGGGCGTCCCGCGACGCTCGTGTTCGACTTCGCCGACCTGCTGTTCCTGGACAGCACCGGCCTGTCCGTGATCGTGCACGCCTGGCGGGAGGGCCAGCAGGCCGGCACCCGCATCGAGCTTCGCGCGGTGCCGCGGTTCCTGGAGACCATTCTCGACCTGACCGGCGTCACCGGCCTGCTCGACCGTTCCCCGGTGGACGACCAGCCCGGGTGGCCGGCCGTGGATTCGGCCGCCTCCGCGTGACCCCGGGGGTTTCCCGCCGGTGCCCGGCTGGGAACATGGACGCGTGCCCTCGCAGATGCTGACCATCGAGGCGGACCGGCTCGACGCCGGCGCCGCCCGGGTGCGGCTGGCCGGTGAGCTGGACTTCGACACCGCCCCGGAACTCGTCGAGGCGGTGGCGCAGCTTCGCCGCGACGGCTACCAGGAGGTGGAGCTCGACTTCGCCGGCGTGGTCCTCTGCGACTCCTCCGGGCTGAGCGCGCTCGTGGTGATCCACCGCTCCGGCACCGGCGCGGTCCACCTGCGGAACACGAACGCCCAGATCCGGCATCTGCTGGACCGCACCGGCCTGGCCGAGCTGCTGGCCGCCCCGCCTCGCGGCGTCACCGGCAGCGCCCGCGAGGTGGGCTGACCGCCCGCGCGGCGTTCCGGGAAGGGGTGGCCCCCGGCCCTGGGACCAGGGGCCGGGGGCCGGGAGGATGGCTCAGGCGGCGGGCGCGGCCTGCCGATGCGGACCGCTGTCGCGCGGCTCCGCGAGCGGGGCCTCGGCGTCCTCCGGCGCGCCGGAATCGGGCGTCTGGAACAGGTAACGGACGAAGTCTCCGGTATCCCCGTCGTCGTCCGCGCCGGGCCACTGCCCGACGCAGTCGACGCCGATCACCTCACGCCCGGTGCCGTCGTGGTGCTCCAGCAGCGCCCAGAGGGTCACCGGGTAGCAGCGGGTGACGTCCGGGCCGATCCGCCAGCGGGCGTACCACCCGGGGCGGGCGGGGACGATCTCCACGATCCGTTTCATGTCGACCTGCCCTTCCGCGTGCGTCGGAAGTTGTCCGGTCCATCCGATCCTGCCGCCCGCCGGGGTGAGCGCTCCTCACCCGCAGCGAGTGAAGCCTCCGCCCGGGTCGGCCCCCGTTAGCTTCCCGGCAGCGCCGGGAACGCGGTCGGCGCAAGCGCAACCGACCAGGAACGAGGTGCGACGATGCGCAAGCAGATGGAGGGCGACAACCAGCGCCGCCGGGCCCTGGCCCGTCAGGCCCGCGAACGAGGGCTACGGCCCAGCCAGACCGGCGCCAGCCTGAGCGCGTCCAAGCAGGTCACCTCGCTGGACCAGCACGACCGGTCCGGTCCGCCGCCGGCCGGACGGCACAAGCCGGACACCACGCGCGGCGGTCCCGCGCCGCCGCCGGTCGCCGTCGCGGAGCAGCAGCGCCCGCTGCCGGACCCGGCGCCGTCACCCGGGATCTCGATGAGCTACCGGGACCTCGTCGACGACGTGAGCCGACGCGCGGGGGTGGACTTCACCACGGCCAAGGTCGCGGCGGAGGGCACCGTGCTGGCCCTGGCCCAGGCGCTGGACGAGGCGGAACGGGAGCGGCTGCTGGAGGCGGTGCCGCTGACCCTGCACGACGTGGTGCCGGTCTACGGCATGGAACCCCGCCGCGACCTGCCCGGCTTCCTGGCCGAGGTCGGCCGCTACAGCCGCCTCACTCCGGAGCAGGCGCGTTACCAGGCCGAGGCGACGCTCGCCGCGCTCGCCGAGGCCGACGCGGAGCTGGTCGAGTCGCTGCGCGTACCGGACGAGTTGCGCGACCTGCTCGGGCCGACCGACTTCGGCGGCGGCCTGGTGGGCGCGTCCTCGGCCACCGCGCCGCTGACCGAGGCGGAGCTGCGTGACGCGCTGGCCTCGCTGCCCTACTGGTCCAGCGATCGGCGGTCGCTGGTGCGCACGATCGAGTTGCCCGGCGGCAACCTGGACCGGGTGCTCGACCGGCTGGACCAGCTCAAGGCCGAGGCCGGACGGGCGCCGCAGATCGGGCGGCCGGACCCGGACAACGCCGTGCTCACGGTCCGCACGCAGCAGGTAGACGGCGTGACCGCGGCGGACGTGGACCTCGCGCACCGGGTGGACGCGGCGATCGACGAGGCCGGCGCCGGAATGGCGGCCGGCTGACCCGGCGGCGGAACGGCCCCGGTCCCATGCGGGCCGGGGCCGCCCGTGGCCGCGAGGTAGCGTGTCCCGCCGTGGAACGCGACGCCGAGGCGCTGGAGATCGTGGTGGACCCGGCCCGCCCGTCCGGGCGCACGCTGCTGGCCGACGGCGTCGAGCAGTCGTACGTGGACGTCGCCGACGCCCGGTACCTGCACTTCGAGTACGTGCGGCGGATCGCCGCCGGGATCGACCTGGCCGCCCCTCGGGGCGTGGCGCTGACCGCGCTGCACCTCGGCGGGGGCGCGCTCACGCTGCCGCGCTGGCTCGCCGCCACCCGGCCCGGCACGGCGCAGCGGGTGATCGAGCGGGACCCGGGCGTGGTCGAGCTGGTCCGGCGCAAGCTGCCGCCGCTGCCGCCGGAGGTGGTGGTGGCGGTCGGCGACGCCCGGGAGGCGGTCACCGAGGCGCCGTCCGGGGCGTACGACGTGGTGGTGGCCGACGTGTACCGGGCGGCCCGGATGCCACCGCAGGTGGCGGCGCTCGAGTTCGCGGCGCAGGTGGCCCGGGTGCTGCGCCCGGACGGCCTCTATCTGATCAACCTCACCGACCTGCCGCCGCTGGCGCACACCCGGGGACAGGTGGCCACGCTGCGGGCGGTGTTCGCCGACGTCTGCCTGGTGGCCGACCGGCGCATGCTGCGCGGACGGCGGTACGGCAACGTGGTGCTGGCCGCGTCGCCCGCCGCCGGGCGGCTGCCGGTGGTCCGGCTCGCCAACCGCGTCGCCGCCGATCCGGTGCCCGGAACCGTGCTGCACGCCGCGACTCTCGACGAGTTCGCCGCCGGCGCCCTCCCGGTCACCGACGCCGACCTGGGCTGAGCCGGGTTTCCGCACCGGCGTCGCGGGTAGCCGCGCCGGATGAGCGCCGCCACGGACCGGTCCACCGCGCGCCGGACGCTGATCGTGATCGGTCTGGTCCTCGCCACAGTGGTCGGGCTGGCGCTGGTCTGGGCCACCCGGCGGGTGCTGGTGTGGGGGCTGGTGGCGGTGTTCTTCGCGGTCGCCCTCAAACCGCTCGTGGACCGTCTGGAACGTCGGGTACGCCGCCGCGCGCTCGCCACGCTGCTGGTCTTCCTGGCCGCGTTCGCGCTGTTCGCCGCCATGGGCGCGCTGATCGTGGTGCCGCTGGTGGACGAGGTGGGCCGGTTCGCCGACCGGGCGCCGGAGCTGGTACGCGAGGCGCAGGCCGGGCAGGGGCCGCTCGGGCGGCTGCTGGAGCGCTTCCACCTGCTCCGGTACGCCGAACCCGGTCAGCTCCGCCGGTTCGGCGCCCGGCTCGGCGACCCGACAGTCGGGGTGGTCCGCAGCGTCGTCCAGGCGGTCGCCGCCCTGGTCACCGTGGTGGTGTTGGCGTACCTGATGGTCCTGGAGGCGCCGAGGATCGTGGCCGCCACGCTGCGGCTGACCGGCGGCGGCCCGGCGGCGCGGCTGCGGCGCATCGGGCGCGACTCGTCCCGGATCGTCACCGGCTACCTGAGCGGCAACCTGCTGATCAGCGTGATCTGCGGCCTTCTGACGTTCCTCGTGCTGTTCCTGCTCGGTGTGCCGTTCGCCGCGGTGATCGCGCTGACGGTCGCCGTGTTCGACCTGATCCCGCTCGTCGGCGCCACGCTCGGTGCGATCGCCGCGACCGGCGCGGGGTTCCTGCACTCCCCCACCGCCGGCGTCGTGGTGCTGGTCTTCTTCGTGGTCTACCAGCAGGTGGAGAACCATCTGCTGCAGCCGGTCATCATGGCCCGCGCGGTCCGGCTGAACCCGTTGACGGTGCTGGTCAGCGTCCTGCTGGCGGTCGAGCTGGCCGGGCTGGTGGGCGCGCTGCTGGCGATCCCGGCGGCCGGCATCGTGCAGGTGCTGCTGCGCGAGTTCGTGCCGGCCGGGCGGCAGGCCCTGCCGCAGCCCGCCGACGGCGAACCGGCGGAACGGCCGCCGGCCGGCGGGTGAGGGCCGGCCGGCGGGTGCGTGCGGCGCTCAGCGGCGGCGGGCCAGTTCCGGGGACTCGCTCTCCAGCGGCACCGCGTTGGCCGGCACCAGGCCCAGCTGCACGGCCGGGCGGGGCAGCGTCGCGTCGAGCGCCCAGTCCGCCGCGACCCGGGGCCGGTTACCCGGCATCGCCAGCAGGTGGTAGCCCCGGGTAACGGCCTTTGCGGGCAGCCCTGCCAGCGGCACCTTCAGCGGGTTCGCCGCCGCGTCCTTGCCGCCCAGGTCGACGACCCAGCCCAGGTCGTGGTGCTTGTACGACTTGCGCGCGCCCTGCCCGTAGGACGCGGCGATGTTGTGCGCGGCCAGCTTGCCCTGCCGCTGGGCGTGCTGCGCGGTCATCGCGCACACCTGTCCCGGGCGGGTCGGGTCGGGCACGGCGGCGGCGTCGCCGCAGGCGAACACCTCCGGGAAGCCGGGCACGTTGAGGTACTCGTCGACCACCAGCCGGCCCTTCTCGGTGCGCAGCCCCAGGTCGGCCACGAACGGGTCGGGGCGTACGCCGACGCACCAGACGAGGCTGCACGTCGGGACGTACTCGCCGTCGGTGAGCATCACCCCGTCCGGGGTGGCCTCGGCGACCGAGGTGCCCATCCGCACGTCAACGCCGCGCTTGCGCAGCACCCGGTCGGCGGCGGCCGACATCCGCCGGTCCAGTTCGGGCAGCACCCGGGGCGCGACGTCGAGCAGCATCCAGCGCGGCCGGACCTTCAGGTGCGGCCGCTGCGCCATCAGCCGGTCGGTGAACAGCTGCCCGTGCGCGGCCACCTCCGTACCGGTGTAGCCGGCACCGACCACCACGAACGTGGAGCGGGCCCGCTGCTCGGCCGGGTCGTCGGTCAGCTCGGCCAGCTCGATCTGCCGGACCACGTGGTCGTGCAGGAACAGCGCCTCGGGCAGCCCGCGGAAGCCGTGGGCGTACTCGGTCACGCCGGGGATCGGCAGCAGCTTATTGACGCTGCCGACGCTGAGCACCAGCCGGTCGTACGCGATCTGCCCGTGGTCGCCCTCGACGGAGCGGTAACCGACCCACCGGTTCTGCAGGTCGACCCGGTCCGCTTCGCCGATCACCACGCGGACGCCGTCGAGCGTGCCGGTCAGCGGGACGGCGATCCGGGTCGGCTCCACCACGCCGGCCGCCACCTCGGGCAGCAGCGGCAGGTAGAGGAAGTAGTCGGTCGTGTTCAGCAGGACGATCTCGGCCCGGTCGCGGGCCAGTCGGCGCAACGTCTTGGCCGCGTGGTACCCGGCGAACCCGGCCCCCACGATCACCACCCGTGGTTTCGTCATGCCTGCTGCCGTTCCCGGGCAGACCTGCGACAAACGTACCCATGATCCATCCATCGGCGACTATATGGACATTCCTCGTGATCGGCGCGAGGATGCCGGGATGGGAAACCACGAGAACGCCGAGGACAGGCCCACGAGGTCAAGCCGGCGTACCTTCCTCACCGCCTCCGCCGCGGCCACCGCCGCCGCCGTCACCACCCCGCTGGCCGCCGCCCCGGCCGCCGCCGCGACCGGCGCTCCCCCGGGCCCGGGCCGCCCGGCCCGCCCGCAGCGGCCGGGCCGCGAGCTGACCGCGCTGCTGCGCGAGATCGACAGACGCCGGATCGAGGCCACCGTGCGCCGGCTCGCCGCGTTCGGCACCCGCCACACCCTGTCCAGCCAGACCGATCCGGTACGCGGCATCGGCGCCGCCCGCGACTGGATTTACGCCCAACTGTCCGGGTACGCCGCCGCGTCGGGCGGCCGGATGAGCGTCGAACTGCAGTCGTACGTGCAGCAACCCGCCTCCCGCATCCCCACCGCGACCACCATCACCAACGTGGTGGCCACCCTGCGCGGCGACGTCACGCCCGAGCGGGTGTACGTCATCACCGGCCACTACGACTCCCGGGCCACCGACGTGATGGACGCGGTCAGCGACGCGCCCGGCGCCGACGACGACGCCTCCGGCGTGGCGGTGGTGATGGAACTGGCCCGGGTGCTGTCCACCCGGCGCACCGAGGCCACCATCGTGCTCGCCGCCGTCGCCGCCGAGGAGCAGGGCCTGTACGGCTCGGCGTACCTGGCGTCGCAGTTGAAGGCGGCCGGCGTCGACGTACAGGCCATGTTCAGCAACGACATCGTCGGCAGCAGCACCGCCGACGACGGCACCCGCGACCCGCGTACCGTGCGGTTGTTCGCCGAGGGCGTGCCGACCGCCGAGACCCCCGCCGAGGCGAGCGTGCGGCAGTCCGTCGGCGGCGAGAACGACTCCCCGTCCCGGCAGCTCGCCCGGTTCGTCACCGACGTCGCCGAGAACTCCGCCACCGGCATGGACGTGCGGGTCATCTACCGGCGGGACCGCTACCTGCGCGGCAGCGACCACATCTCGTTCCTGCGCGAGGGATGGCCGGCCGGCCGGTTCACCGAGCCCAACGAAGACTTCGCCCACCAGCACCAGGACGTGCGCGTCGTCGACGGCGTGCAGTACGGCGACCTGCCGGAGTTCTGCGACTTCGACTACATCACCCGGGTGGCCCGGGTGAACGCCGCGACGCTGTGGTCACTGGCCCAGGCGCCGGGCACGCCGAAGAACGTGACGGTGGTGACCACGAACCTGACAAACGACACCACACTGCGGTGGCAGCGCGGCGCGGAGCCGGACCTGGCCGGGTACGAGGTGGTGTGGCGCGAGACCACCGCCGACCAGTGGCAGAAGGTGCTGCCGGTCGGCGACGTCACCGAGGTGACCATCGACCTGTCCAAGGACAACGTGTTCTTCGGCGTACGGGCGGTGGACCGGGCCGGGCACCGCAGCCCGGTCGCGTTCCCGAAGCCGGGTAGCTGAGCTGCCCGGTCATGCTCCCGGGCGCCGGGCCCTCGCGGGTCCGGCGTCCGGCGGCTCGGTCGTCAGGCGGTGATCGCCCAGCGTTCGTGGTCGCGCCACGCGCCGTCGATGAACAGGTAGTCCGGGGAGAAGCCCTCCAGCCGGAAGCCGAGCCGGCGCGCCAGCCGCTTCGACGGCTCGTTGCCGGGCTGGATGTTCGCCTCCAGCCGGTGCAGCCCCAGCGGCCCGAACGCGTACCCGACCACCAGCCGCACTCCGGCCGAGGCGTGTCCGGTCCCGGCGTACGGCCGGAACGCCGCGTACCCGAGGTAGCCGCCGCGCAGCGCGCCCAGCACGATGCCGCTGATGTTCGCGTACCCGGCGATCTCACCGCTCTCCCGGTCGCAGAACAGGAACCCGGAGCTGTCCCGCCGCCGGATCTTGCGCAGGTACGCCGCGTACCGCTGCGCGTCGTCCGGCGCAGACAGCCACGGATGGTGCAGGTCGCGGCTGCGCCGGGCGGCGGCGACGAATTCCGCCTCGTCGGCGGGGCGGGGACGGCGGATGGCGACGCGGCCGTCGCTGCGCAGATATCGCACCGCTCCACTCTCGGCCACCGCCCCCACCCCGCCCCATCCGGGTCGGTCCCGCCGCCCGCCGTCCTACTCACCGGGAGCACCGTCCCACTTTTCAGGACCCCGAGAGATCTTGGAAGGAAAGCGCCCCCATAGGGGCCATTTCGTACCAAGATCTCGCCCCCACCACGGTCTCGTCCCGATCAGCAAGACCGCCAGTCCACCCCATCGGCACGACGGGCCGCCAGGGCGCCCGCCAACACTCACACCCACGCCTACGCGCTCGGCCAAGCACCCACTCCGACCCACACGCCCATCCGGCCGCGCCCCTGACCCTCGCCCACATCCACGCCGCGGCCTCGCCAACGCCCAAGCCCAGGCCGACAGGCCCACGCCCAAGCCGCCAGGCCCAAGCCGCCACGCCCACGCCCACGCCCACGCCCACGCCCACGCCCACGCCCACGCCCACGCGATCTTGCAGTTAGTGCCCGAGACCTGCACCTTTTGCGAGGCTTGTCGGGCAACAAGGTGCAAGATCGCGCGTGTGGTCGATCTTGCAGGCGGTCGAAGCTAGCGGACCCGTCCGCGATGTGCGGGGCGGGTCGTTTGGCGGTCGCTGTCTGGTTCGCTGTGGTGGCGGGGCTGTGGTCGGTGCCACCGTCAGGGTGGAATCGGTGGCGGGCGCGGGGCGTTGTACATGGCTGACCCCCGGGGCACCGGGACGAGCGCCGAACACCAGCCCGCGCGAGCGGGTCGCCAGGTCAGGGAATCGGCCCGGCCCGGACGTCGTTACACCCCCCGAGCGACGGGCACGCCGCCGTCCCCGGGAATGGCCCCGGCCCGGACATCGTTACATCCCCCAGGCCCACGCCGCCGGTCGCCCCGGCTGGCAGCCACGGCCGGTGGGAATCATCCCCGGCCGCGGGTCGTTACATCCCCCGAGCCGCGCAGAGCAGGCCCCTTCCGGGCCGCCCGCGTGCCAGCCCTTCCACGGGCACCCCCAAAACTTTCCCCCCTCGCGGAGGCACCCCCGCCGCGTATCCCCCACTTCAGGGAGGCAACCATCATGGCTACCACTCTGCTGCGCAAGACCGTCCTGACCGCTGCCGGTATCGCCGCCACCGCCGGTGGCATCGCCGGCCCCGCCATCGCCGCCCACGCCGCCCCCACCACCGGCACCACGAGCCTGGTGGCTGACCGCAAGAGCGGCCACGGCGAGCGGGAGCTGGACGTGCGCTACGAGGCGCAGCCCAACTTCTACTTCTGCGGCCCCGCCGCCGCCCGTAACGCGCTGAGCGTGCAGGGCAAGAACATCGACGTGCACGCCATGGCCAAGGAGATGGGCACCACCGAGGCCGGCACCAACTCCATCAACGACATCACCCCGATCCTGAACAAGGAGACCGGCAAGGACGTCTACAAGTCCACCGAGATCCCCGTGGACAAGGCCCGCGACCGCGACAAGGTCGACAAGCTGCGCGCCGACGTGGTCAAGACCGTCGACGACGGCCGTGCCGTGGTGGCCAACATCGCCGGCACCGCCACCGACACCGACGGCAACGCCCACTCCTTCGAGGGCGGCCACTACATCAGCGTGGTGGGCTACCGCGACGGCGGGAAGATCGTGACGATCGCCGACTCGGCCAACCCGACCCAGGCCTCCTACCGGATGGACGTCGACGAGCTCGCCCGCTGGATCGCCAGCCGCGGCTACAGCTCCTGACCCGATGACGAAGGGCCCGACCCCCACCACGGGGTCGGGCCCTTTCGCGCGTATCCAACGGCTGCCTTCCGGCCACCTCGCCGTCACGCGGGTGTCGTCACTCGGACGGGTCGCTCCACCACGCTGGGTCGCGCCGGGATCGTCCGAGCGAGCGCGAAGGAGCAGCAGTGGCAGCCGAGGAGGCGACGCACCGCCCACCGACCACGCACCGCCCACCCGCGACGAGCCGCCCCGACGTGAGCGTCGTCGTGCCGGTCTACAACACGCTGCGCTACCTGCGCCAGTGCCTCGACTCGCTGCTGCGGCAGACGATCGGGCCGGACCGGATGGAGATCGTGGCGGTGGACGACGGCTCCACCGACGGCAGCGGCCGCCTGCTGGACCGGTACGCCGCGCGCTACCCGGGCACGGTACGGGTGGCGCACCAGGCCAACTCCGGTGGACCGGCCGCGCCCTGCAACCGGGGACTGGACCTGGCCACCGGCCGGTACGTCTTCTTCCTCGGCTCCGACGACCGGCTCGGCCCGGAGGCCCTCGAACGTCTGGTCGCCGCCGCCGACCGGTACGGCTCGGACGTGGTGCTCGGCAAGGTGGTGGGCGTCAACGGCCGGCACGTCTTCTCGGACGTGTTCGCCGGCGGCAACGCGGTCGACGTGAGCCTGTTCGACTCGGCGCTGCCCTGGTCGCTGGCGAACACGAAGCTGTTCCGCCGCGAACTGGTCGACCGGCTCGGGCTGCGCTTCCCGGAGGACATGCCGGTCCTCAGCGACCAGCCGTTCACGCTGGCCGCCTGCTACCACGCCCGGCGGGTCTCGGTGCTGGGCGACTACGACTACTACCACGCGGTACGCCGCCTGGACGCCCGCAACATCACCTACCACAGCCGGGTCGAGCAGCGCCTGGTCAGCGTGGAGCGGCTGTTCGCGTTCGTCGCCGACCTGATCCCCGCCGGCCCGCGCCGGGACGCGGTGCTGTGCCGCCACGTCGGGCTGGAGCTGGCGAACCTGGTCGGCGACGACTTCCGGCACCTGGACCGGGCGGCGCAGGAGCGGGTGCACGACACTGTCGCCCGGCTGGTGCGGCGGCACGTCACCGGCGGCCTGCGGGACCGGCTCGGCATCGAGGCCCGGCTGCGCCTGGGCGCGGTGACCGCGGGCGGGGTCGACGAGCTGCTGGCCGTCATCGCGCAGGACACCGACCGGGGGGTGCCGGCGACGGTGTTCGACGGGGACCGGTGGCACGCCGGCTACCCGGGCGCGCCGGCCGGCTGGACCGACGTCACCGACGTACGCGCAGACTGGCTGGCACGACTGGACGCCGTCGACGTGAGCTGGGCCGACGGGCACACTCTCGCGGTGACGGCGCGCAGCCCGTACCCCCGGTTCGCCGCGGAGGCCGGGCCGGTGCGGCTGCTGGCCGGTCCGGTCGTGGGCGCCACCCGGGTCGACGCCGGCGACCCGACCGGCCGCACGGTCCGCACGGAGTTCCCCCTCGATCGGCTCCTGGCCGCGAGCTCCGCCGGGGGCCGGCGTCATCCGGTACGCGCCGAGGTGGACGGCGACCACGGGCGCGGCGGCGCCGCGGTGCGCGCGCCGGGGCTCGCCCTCGGACGGCCCCGCCTGCTGCGGCACGGCGCCCGGCTGTACGCGGTGGCGGCAACCGTCGACGCGCGCAACGGTCAGCTCGTCCTGTCCGTGGTGCCGGTGACCGTCGGGCAGCTCGTCGGGCGGCTGCGGCGGCGCGGCCCGGCCGCGGCGCAGGAGTCGGGGCGCAGCCCGAGCGCAGCGCAGGAGTCGGGGTGTGGCCCGGCCACGACGCAGACGTCAGGGCGCGGCGCGGAAGCCCGGCTCGGCCGGCATGGGCACCTGGAGGTACGTGGTGCCGCGCAGGTCCAGCCAGGCCCGCTGCGGCGCGCGAACCAGGCGCACCATCACTCCGGAGCAGGTGGGACAGCGCCCGACCAGGCCCGGGGCGTGCGAGTAGACGTGCAGCCCGGCCATCGGGCCGGTCATGCCGCAGTTGTCGCAGCGCCCGGTGGTGGCGCTCAGGTCGACGGCGAACAACTCGCGCAACGGCCCGTCGAGCATGTTGCCATCCAGGTAGGACAGGTCGGTCATCCGCTCTCCTCGGGTCGTCAGCCGGTCGGGCCGAACCGTTCGGTCCGCACGCGCCGGGTCGGGTGACCGAGCCCCACCAGCAGGTCGGCCACGGTCTCCACGAATCCGGTGGGGCCGCAGACGTAGCAGAGCGGCTCCAGGTCGGGCGGCCAGCCGTGGCTGTTCACGTCGGCCAGGCCGATCCGGTGCGGCTCGCCGCGCCAGCCGTCGGGCGCGGTGCGGGTGTAGACGTACGCGACGTCCAGACCCTGGTCGTCGCGGGCGCGGCGGCGCAGCTCGTCGGCGTAGATCACGTCGTCCGGGGTGCGCACCGAGTAGACGAGCCGGAACGGGGTGCGGCTGCCGGCGGCCCGGCGCGCGCGGATCATCGCCATCAGCGGCACGACGCCGGAGCCGCCGCCGACCAGCAGCACCGGCGCGGTCTCGTCGGTACGCCAGACGAACCAGCCGCCGACCGGCCCGCGGACCTCGATCGGGTCGCCCTCGGCGTAGGTGTCGGTCAGGTACGGCGACACCTCCCCGTCGGGCACCCGCTGCACTGTGACCTCGATCCGCTCGCCGTCGGCGGGACCGGCCAGCGAGTACGACCGGGCGGCCTGGTAGCCGTCCTCGGCGGTCAGGCGCAGGTCGACGTGCTGTCCGGGCAGGTGCCCGGGCCAGCCGGGCACGTCCAGCACCAGCGTCTGCGCGGTGGGCGTCTCGATCCGCCGCTCGGCGAGCCGGGCCACCCGCCACATCAGCGGCGCGACGCGGCGGCCCTGCGCCTGCGCCGTCAACTCAGTCGCCCTGGTAGCGCTGCTCGCGCCACGGGTCGCCGTAGTCGTGGTAGCCGGCGGTCTCCCAGAAGCCGGGCCGGTCGTCGACGAGCAGCCGGATGCCGTGCACCCACTTCGCCGACTTCCACAGGTACAGGTGCGGCACGAGCAGCCGCGCCGGGCCGCCGTGCTCGGCCGGCAGCGGCCCCCCGTCGTACGTGTGCACCACCCAGGCGCGCCCGCCGCGCAGGTCGTCCAGCGGCAGGTTCGTGGTGTAGCCGCCGTAGGAGTGCGCGAGCGCGTACCGGGCGGTGGTGTCGACGCCGTCGAGCAGCGTGTCCAGGGAGACGCCCTGCCAGGCGGTGCCGAGCTTGGACCAGCGGGTGACGCAGTGCAGGTCCACAGTCGGCGTGTCCTGCGGCAGGCTCATCATCTCGTCCCAGGACCAGCGGTACTCGGCGCCGGTCTCACTGGTCAGCACGAACTCCCAGGTGTCCAGCGGCACCCGCGGCGTCGGGCCGGCGGAGAGCACGGGAAAGTCCTCGGTGAGGTACTGCCCCGGCGGCAGGTCGGAGGCGGACGAACGGGGCCGGCCCTGAAAGCCCGGCGAGACGATTCCCACCCGTCAGTCGTACCACCGCCGGCCGTGCCGGGGCAGCGGTTCCCACCGAGTCAGGCGCCGCCTCCGCCCTGCACCTCGTGCACGACTGTGCGCTTGCCGTCGCCGCTGTCCCGGGTGGCCCGGAGGCTGGTGATGGTGACGATCACCAGGACGCCGATGATCACGCCGAGCGAGGCGAGCGTCGGGATCTCCGGCACGCCCTCCCAGATGCCGTGCGCCCAGTGCAGGCCGAGCTTGAGGCCGATGAACGCCAGGATGACGGCCAGGCCGTAGCTGAGGTGCACGAGCCGGCTCAGCGCGGCGTGCAGCACGAAGTAGAGCGCCCGCAGGCCCAGCAGCGCGAAGGCGTTCGTGGCGAAGACCAGGTACGGGTCCTCGGTGATGCCGTAGACGGCGGGCACCGAGTCGACGGCGAACACGATGTCGGTGGCCAGCACCGCGACGACGACGAGCGCGAACGGGGTGAGCGCCCGGCGGCCGTTCTGCGTGATCGTCATGCGGGTGCCGTGGTAGTCGTCGACCACCGGCATGACCTTGCGCAGCAGTCGCACCGACCGCATCTTGTTGATGTCGACCTCCTGCTCGTGCCCGCTGAGGGCGTCGCGCAGCAGCTTCACCGCGGTGGCGATGAGGATGAGCGCGAAGAGCAGGAAGGCGAAGTCGAGCGTCTTGAGCGCGGCGGCGCCGAGCGCGATGAACACGCCGCGCAGCACCAGGGCGCCCGCGATGCCGTAGAGCAGCACCCGCTGGGCCAGCACGGAGGGCACGGCGAACGCGGCGAGCAGCAGCATGAAGACGAACAGGTTGTCGACCGACAGCGACTTCTCGACCAGGTAACCGGTGAGGTACTCGATGCCCTGCTGGCTGCCCCAGCGCGACCAGATCCAGGCGCCGAAGGCCAGGGGCAGCGCGATGTAGAAGGCCGACCAGCCGAGGGCCTCGCGCATGGAGACCTCGTGCGGCTTGCGGGTGACCAGGAAATCCAGCACCAGCAGCGCGAGCACGCCGACGATCGTCACCGCCCAGAGCGTGGGCGTACCGACCGACGACAGCTCGGACGCAGCCAGGGGGGACAATTCGGGCATGGAACCTCCTCGAACACCGTGTCATGTTCGAGGTCTCCTTCACCCACGTTTTCGTGGGCAACCACCCGGGGCTCGCCTCGGCGGCTTGCCGTACTGACCGGAATGATTCGTGGGAAGTACTCCCCTCGCCTGCACAAGGCTAGGTCACCGCCGGACCGGACGCCAAGTCGGGACACAGATGCTTGCCCTGGTCAACAGCTGTGCCGGGGACGACGGGCATGGCGCCAGGTCATCGCGGCCCCTAGGGTGACGCGGGTGACCAATCAGGGACCGCTGACCGGCGTACGGGTGATCGAGCTGGCCGGGATCGGGCCCGGGCCGTTCGCGGCGATGATGCTGGCCGACCTCGGCGCGGACGTGGTGCGGGTCGACCGGCTCGGCGGCGGCGGCTTCGGCGCCTTCCCGGGCGACCTGCTGAACCGCAACCGCCGCTCGGTCGCGGTGGACCTGAAGCAGCCCGCGGGCCGCGACCTGGTGCTGGCGCTCGTCGCCGGGGCGGACGCGCTGGTGGAGGGCTTCCGCCCCGGGGTCACCGAGCGGCTCGGCCTCGGCCCGGACGACTGCCTCGCCGTCAACCCCAAGCTGGTGTACGGGCGGATGACCGGCTGGGGGCAGGACGGCCCGCTCGCCCACAGCGCCGGGCACGACATCGACTACCTGGCGCTGACCGGCGCGCTGCACGGGGTGGGCCGGGCCGGTGAGCGTCCGGTGCCGCCGATGAACCTGCTCGGCGACTTCGGCGGCGGCGGCATGATGCTGGCCCTCGGCGTGGTCGCGGCGCTGCACGCGGTGCGCGGCGGCGCGCCCGGCCAGGTCGTCGACGCCGCCATCGTGGACGGCGTGTCGGTGCTGGCGACCCAGATCCACGCGCTGCGTGGCATCGGACTGTGGCAGGACCCGCGCGGGGTGAACCTGCTCGACGGCGGCGCGCCCTTCTACGACACGTACGAGTGCGCCGACGGGCGGTACGTGGCGGTCGGCGCGCTGGAGCCGCAGTTCTACGCCGAACTGGTCCGGCTCACCGGTTTCCCGCTGAACGGCGACGACGCGCCGGACGGCGGCGCGCTGGACCGGGACGACCCGGCGAACTGGCCGGCGTTGCGGGCTGCCTGGGCGCGGCTGTTCCGCACCCGCACCCGCGACGAGTGGACGGAGCTGCTGGCCGGCACGGACGCCTGCGTGGCGCCGGTGCTCGACTGGGCCGAGGCGCCGGATCATCCGCACCTGCGCGCCCGGGACGCCTTCGTCGCGCCGGACGGGGTCACCCAGCCCGCGCCCGCGCCGCGCTTCTCGGCCACCCCGACCAGTGTGCGGCGGCCGCCGCCGAGGCCGGGCGAGCACACCGACGAGGTGCTCGCCGAGGCCGCCGGGGTGGACGCCGGCCGGATCGCCGCGCTGCGCGCCGCCGGTGTGATCGCCTGATCGCTGCCGGCCGGGTCAGCGCCGGTGCGTGGCCGCCGGAGCGAGCGCCGGTTCCACCATGTCGCGGTAGTCGCGGGGAAACTGGACCACGACGTCCTGGAACTCGCCGCCGCCGATCGCCTCGCGCAGCGTGGTGAACACCGCGCGGACCGCGTCCCGGGCGGTGTTCTCGTCGCAGTCGGCGCGGCGGGCGACCCGGGCGACGAACTCGGCGGCGCCGAACCGGTCGGCCGCCTCGTCACGCGGGTACGGGCTGAGCAACCCCTGCAGCGGTTTCGGCAGTTGCGCGGCCAGGTCCAGCACCTCGCCACCGGTCAGCCGCTGCGCGAACGTCTCCAGCGTGGCCGCGATGAGCGTGGCGGCCCGGTCCTCGCTGGTGCCGGTGAGCCGGGCGACCCGGCCCACGAAGGTCAGGTAGTGCATCGGTGGTACCCCCTTCGGTGCGCCCAGCGCGGCTACCCGCCACGGCGCCGCGGAAACGGCTCCGCCACGGGCGGCACGTTTTCCGCGGCGGCGGGCGTGAGCGGCGGCGCGACGGGTAACCGCCGCCCGGTCGTGACCCCAACTACTGCCGCGAGGAGCCCGACTGATGGCGAGTTACTCGGACGTCCTGGAGTACCTGTCCGCGCTGGACTATCCGGCCGGGAAGGACGACGTCATCCGCGAGGCGGAGCGGGAGGGCGCGCCGCCGGACGTGTTGCGGGCGTTGCGCGCGCTGCCCCCGGTGGACTACGCCAACGGCACCGAGGTGGCCCGCTCGGCCGGCATCGACGCGGCGCCCGAGGTGAGCCGCTCGCAGCGCGCGGCGCAGGCCCGGGACGACCACCCGCGCGTCTCGCAGCACCTGCGCGGCATCTGAGCACCGCGGGGAGAGCCGGCGGGCGACACGGCCGCCGGCCTCGGCGTGCCCGGCCCGAGCGCGACCGTCGCACGCGGACGGTGGCGCGTGACGTCGCAGGTGGGCGGTCGCGCGACCGGTTCGTTCGTGCGCGGTGGTGCGGCAGGCCCGGGACAGGCGAGCGCCCCAAGTCACGAACCGCGACCTGGGGCGCCACGCAGCACCTTTCCCCAGCGGTTCACGCCCGAACCGGGTCGCGACCGCAGAGCGGTGAGATGTTCGCCCGAACCGGGCGGGCATCGCTGCCACGATCATCATACGACGCAACATCAGCCGAACGGGTGAGAATCGCGAAACTGTGGCCGGGCGCACGCCCGCGCTCAGGCGGTCACCTCGGCGTACCGGCGCTCCAGGTCCACTCGCGCCAGCGCTCCGACCAGCCACGACAGTCGTTCCGACTCGCCGCTGCCGGCCAACCCCGCGAGGTCGCCGGCGGTGCGGCCCAGGCCGAGCCGGCGGGCCGCCGCGAGCGCTCGCCGGTCGGCCACCGGCGCCGCCTCGCGCCACAGCGCCTGCGCCTCGCGCAGGAACAGGTCGCACACCTCGTCGTCCACTCCGGGCAGAGCGATCAGCAACCGCCGCTCCCCCGCCGGGTCCTGGCGCGCGGCGGTACGCAGCCGACGCAGGTCGCCCCGGTACGTGTCGACGAGCGTGCGGGCCAGGTCCCCGAGCGTGTCGGCGAGCCCGGCCAGGTCGCCGCGGAGACCGGCGGCGCGCAGCACGCGTACCCGGTCCTCGTGGCGGGACCGGGCCATCCGCGCCGCCGTGTCCCAGCCGGCGTCCCGCAGCGCCGTGGCCGCGTCGACCGCGCGGTGGAAGTCGCCCCGGCGGGCCAGCAGGACGGACAGGTAGAGGACCTGGAACAACTGGGCCGGGTTGTTCGTCACCCGGAACCCGAAGCTCTCGGCGAACCCGCGGCCGTCCCCGGCGAGCCGGCGGGCGAGCCGCTTCTTGTCCGCGACGTCGCGGACGGCGGATTTTGTCGGCATACCGCCGACTACCCAGGCGACGGCCCGGCATTCGGGTACGACGGTCAGCCGCGTACGCCGCCACTGCGGTCGCGAGCCTTGAGCCGGGTGGTGGGCAGCGCGGGCGCGGGCAGCGGCGGCGCCGCGTCGTCGGCGACCACGCCGAAGCGGCGACCGGCCATCCAGTCCTCCCGGGCGGCCACGACCTCCTCGTGCGAGCGGCCCACGAAGTTCCACCACATCACCAGCGGCTCGTCGAACGGGGTGCCGCCGAGCAGCAGCAGCCGGGTGCCCGGTTCGGCGCTCAGCGTCAGCGCGCTCCGGCCGCGGCCCAGGTAGAGCAGCGCGCCGGGAGCCAGCGCCGTGCCGTCACAGTCTGCGGCGCCGGACATGGCCAGCAGCACGTACTCGAAGTCCGGACGCAGCGGCAGCGTGGCCGGCGCCGCGCCGCGGACCTCGAGCTGCGCGCCGACCAGCGGGGTGTGCACGACGGCGGGCGAGCGATGCCCGCCGAACTCGCCGACGAGCAACGTGACCTCCAGGTCGCCGTCGCGCCAGCGGGGCAGGTCGGCGTGGTGGGCGAAGTCCGGGTCGCCGGCGCGCGCGGGGTCGGGCAGCGCCACCCAGAGTTGTACGCCGTGCATCAGCGGCGGGTGCACCAGCGGGGAGCGCTCGGAGTGCGCGATGCCGCGCCCGGAGGTCATCACGTTGAGCTGGCCGGGACGGATGGGCTGGACGTTGCCGAGGCTGTCGCGGTGCAGGATCTCCCCGTCGAGCAGCCAGGTGACGGTCTGCAGCCCGGTGTGCGGGTGCGGCGGCACCTCCATGCCGGGCCGGTCGGCGACGTCGTCGGGCCCGAAGTGGTCGACGAAGCACCAGGCGCCCACCATCCGGCGCTGCCGCTGGGGCAGCAGCCGGCGCACCGTGGTGTAGCGGCCGAGGGGTACGTCGTGCCCCGGCAGCAGCACGCTGCCCGGGTCGGTCGGGCCGACGCCGGGCGGAAGCGTCTGGGCAGGCAGGGATTCGGTGCGGTCCACCACCCCGACTGTACGCTCAGTCCGCCGTGACGCTCACCGCGTTCGCGCCCGCGGCCAGGTCGAGGTAGAGCCGGTCGGCCGCCCGGTCCCAGCCCGGTGAGCTGACCAGGTCCCCGGCGGCGATCCCGCCGTGCCGCTCCTCGTAGACGGTCAGGGAACCGGCCCCGGCGGCGACCCGCACCCGGACCGGCGGCGCGCCGGGCACGGTGACGGTCAGCTCGCTGACCCCGCCGGTCATCCGGACGGTGAGCGAGCCGTTCAGCCGGGGCAGCAGCAGCCGGGTACGCGAGGCGCCGCCGACCAGGTCGATCCCGGCGAGCCGGGCTTCGCCCAGGTCGAGCCGCTGCTCGCTGACGCCGCCGACGAGCCGCAGCCGCCAGGTGACCCGGGAGTTGAGCACCACGTCGACGGCGGCCGGCCCCCGGCGGCCGTTCTCCTCGATCCGCAGGCGGACCCGGTCCCCGACCATCAGCGGGCGCGGCGTGACCCCGGCGTCCTCGGGCACGTCGATGCGGTACAGGTCGGCGCCGAGGTCGGCGGTCCGCAGGGTGAACCGGGTCAGGCCGTCGGTCAGCTCGAACTCGGCGCGCTGCCGGCCGGCCCGGGGCGCGGCGAGCGTCTGCGCCCCGGCGGCCTCGGCCGCGCCCACACCTCCGGCGCCGGTGGCCGGCGACGGGGGCGCGCCGCCGGAGAAGACCACGCCGAGCCGGCCCGGGTTGGACAGGGTCACCGCCACGGCCACCCCGCCGAGCACGACCACCAGCGCGGCGGCGGCGGCCAGCAGGCGGGCCGCGCCGGACCAGCGGGGTCGGGTCAGGCCGGGCTCATCCTCGGATGCGGTCATGGTCGTCCCCTCTCGCCGGTCCCCACCGGGTCATACGTGTCCGTTTCCCACTCGGTTCATTCCCCTTGGGCGGCAGCGGTACGGGAGCGCACCTTGGCGGCGCACGCGGTCAGCACGGCGTGGGCGTCCAGGCCGAGGCTCTCGATGGCGACGAGCGCGGTGAACGCCACGTCGGCGAGTTCGGCGGCCACCTCCTCGCGGGTGTGCGTCACGCCCTTGCGCGGGTTCTGGCCGAGCAGGCCGATCCAGGCCGCGGCGACCTCGCCGGCCTCTTCGCCGATCTTGAGGATGCGACAGGTCAGTTCGGTGTCGCCGCGGCCGTTCGCGGCGTCCAGCCAGGCGCGCGCGTCCCGCGCCGTTGTCCAGATGGTGGCGTCCACGGCAACCAGTGAACCTGACCGCTCAAACCGTTCGTATCCTGGGGCGACGCCGGTCGCAGGGCCGGTGTGCGAGGCGAGAGGAGGTGCCCGTGATGCCGGAGACCGTCGAGTCGGTGTTCGCCGACGTGGTCGCCCGGAACCCGGGAGAGCCCGAGTTCCACCAGGCGGTCCGTGAGGTGCTGGAGAGCATCGGTCCGGCCCTGGCCCGGCATCCCGAGTACGCCGAGGTGGTCGAGCGGGTCTGCGAGCCCGAGCGGCAGGTCATCTTCCGGGTGCCATGGGAGGACGACCAGGGCCGGGTACGGGTGAACCGCGGCTTCCGGGTGGAGTTCAACAGCGCGCTCGGCCCGTTCAAGGGCGGCCTGCGCTTCCACCCGTCGGTCTACCTGGGCATCGTGAAGTTCCTCGGATTCGAGCAGATCTTCAAGAACGCGCTGACCGGTCTGGCGATCGGCGGCGGCAAGGGCGGCGCGGACTTCGACCCGAAGGGTCGCTCCGACCGCGAGGTGATGCGGTTCTGCCAGAGCTTCATGACCGAGCTGTACCGGCACATCGGCCCGCAGACCGACGTGCCGGCCGGTGACATCGGGGTGGGCGGCCGGGAGATCGGCTACCTGTTCGGGCAGTACAAGCGGATCACCAACCGGTACGACGCGGGCGTGCTCACCGGCAAGGGCCTGGCGTACGGGGGCGCGCAGGCGCGCCGGGAGGCGACCGGGTACGGCGCGGTGTTCTTCGCCGACGAGATGCTCCGGCAGGCGGGTGACAGCCTGGAGGGCAAGCGGGTGGTGGTGTCCGGCTCCGGCAACGTCGCCATCTACGCGATCGAGAAGGTGCACCAGCTCGGCGGCACGGTGGTGGCGTGCTCCGACTCCGGCGGCTACGTGGTCGACGAGAAGGGCATCGACCTGGCGCTGCTGCGGGAGCTGAAGGAGCAGCGCCGGGGGCGGCTGGCCGAGTACGCCGAGCACGCGCGCAACGCCGTCGCGGTCCCGGACCGCAACGTCTGGGAGGTGCCCTGCGACCTGGCGCTGCCCTGCGCCACGCAGAACGAGATCGGCGGCGCGGAGGCCGCCGCGCTGGTCGCGGGCGGCTGCGTCGCGGTGGTGGAGGGGGCGAACATGCCCACCACGCCGGAGGCGGTGCGGATCCTCGGCCGGGCCGGGGTGCGGTTCGCGCCGGGCAAGGCGGCCAACGCCGGCGGCGTGGCGGTGAGCGGGCTGGAGATGCAGCAGAACGCCAGCCGCGACACGTGGACGTTCGGCGAGTCGGAGCAGCGGCTGCGCGAGATCATGCGGGACGTGCACGACCGGTGCTGGGCGACCGCGGAGGAGTTCGGCCTGCCGGGCGACTACGTGGCCGGCGCGAACATCCAGGGGTTCCGGCGGGTGGCCGAGGCGATGCTGGCGCACGGCCTGGTGTGAGCGGACGGCGGGACGGACGCTGACGGCGCGCTCAGTCACTGATTGACAGCTCTCGAAGCCCGGCCTAGGTTCAGGGCGCTACCGGTCGGTAGGCATCCGTCCCGCGTCGTCGCCCCCGTCCCGGGGTGGCACCCGTCCCCCGGGGAGCAGCGATGCAGCCCTCACCCGTCCGCCGCCGGCTGCTCGCCGTCGGCATGGCCCTCGCCCTGACGCTCGGCCTCACCGGCGCAACCCCCGCCGCCGCCACCGGCCGCGACGACGGCAGCGGTCCGCTGCCCGGCTACACCATCGTCAACCCGCCGCTGCCGCCGCTCGTCGTCGGCGGGGCCGCCACCACCGTGCGGCAGGGCGTGCACGCCAACGCCGGGTACGTCATCGAGATCCCCGCGCGCTGGAACGGCGAGCTGGTGATGTGGGCACACGGCTACCGCGGCCAGGGCACCGAGCTGTCGCCGGAGCCGCCCGGCTTCGACCTGCGGCAGCGCCTGGTGGCGCAGGGGTACGCGTGGGCGTCGTCATCGTACGACCGCAACGGCTACGACGTGCGCTCCGGGGTGCGCAGCACCCGCGCCCTCGCAGACCTGTTCAGCCGTACCGTCCGCCGCCCGCACCGGGTGCTGATCGCCGGGGTGTCGATGGGCGGTCACGTCATCGGCCGCTCGCTCGAGCAGTACCCGGGCTACTACGCCGGGGCGCTGCCGATGTGCGGGGTGCTCGGCGACCAGGAGTTGTTCGACTTCTTCCTGGACTACAACCTGGTGGCGCAGGCGCTGGGCGGGGTGCGCGCGTACCCGACGCCGCCGGACTACCTGACCTCGGCGGTGCCCCGGATCCAGGTCACGCTCGGCCTGGCCGGGCTGAGCCCGGGCGGCCCGGACACCACCAACGCGCTCGGCAAGCAGCTGCGCGAGGTCACCGTGGCGCGCTCCGGCGGGCCCCGGCCGGGCGCCGACGCCGCTTTCGCCGTGTGGAAGGACTTCCTGTTCGGCATCGCGGTCAGCGAGGCGGACGGCTCCCCCGCCCGGCGCCCCGGTCAGCTCGCCACGAACCTGTTCACCAGGTACACCCCGAACCAGCCGGTGAACCTCAACGCCACGGTGCAGCGGGTCGCGCCGGAGAACCTGCGCCAGCGGCTCTCGCCGACCCTGACCGAGGTGCCCCGGATCGCCGGGCGGCCCACCGCGCCGGTGCTGAGCCTGCACGGCCTCGGCGACCTGTTCGTGCCGTTCGGCATGGAGCAGGCGTACGCCCGGGACGTGGCCCGGCACGGCCGGTCCCGGCTGCTGGTGCAGCGGGCCGTCCGTACCGCGCAGCACTGCGAGTTCAGCCCGGCCGAGGCCGGCGCCGCCTGGGACGACCTGACCCGCTGGGTACGCACCGGAAAGCGCCCGGCCGGTGACCCGGTCACCGACGCGCGAGCGGTGGCGGCGCCGGACTTCGGCTGCCGGTTCAGCGACCACGCCGCCCGGGCCGTCGGCGCCGGCACCCGCCCGCTCTATCCGGCCTGCCCGGCTCAGCCCTCCTCGCGGCCGTACCAGCCGCCCCGGTAGACAGTGCCCTGCCGGGCCGACTCCGACTCCGGCGCCGGTGCCGACTCCGGTGCCGGCGCCGGGTCCGGCGCGATGGCGGTCCGGCGCGAGCGGCGGACCCGGCTGACCACGAACCAGCAGAACCCGGCGACCACCGCCACGATCACGATCTTCTGGAACGTGCCGGCGTACGCCTCGACCACGTGCCACTGCTCACCGAGCAGATACCCGGCCAGCACGAACGTGGTGTTCCAGATCAGGCTGCCCAGCGCGGTGTAGAGCAGGAACACCGGCACCGGCATCCGTTCCACCCCGGCCGGGATGGAGATGAGACTGCGGAAGATCGGAATCATCCGGCCGAAGAACACCGCCTTGACACCGTGGCGCAGGAACCACGCCTCGGTGCGGTCCACGTCCTCCAGCTTGATCAGCGGCAGCCGCGCGGCGAGGGCGCGCATCCGGTCCCGCCCCAGCGCCGCGCCGATGTAGTAGAGCGCCAGCGCGCCCACGATCGACCCGAGTGTGGTCCAGACGATCGCGCCGACCAGGCTCATCCGGCCCTGGCTCGCGGTGAAGCCGGCCAGCGGCAGGATCACCTCGCTGGGGATGGGCGGGAACAGGTTCTCCAGCGCCACCGCGAGCCCGGCGCCGGGACCGCCGAGCCGTTCCATCAGGCCGGTGACCCACCCGGTCACCCCGTCACCGGACGGCTCTGCCGCCCGCGCGGCGCTCACCCGGGGGCCGGCGAGCAGCTGTGCGTTTCCGATCATCCGACCAACGTTACGGGGCGAAGCCGTGGACGGCCACGCGTGATGGGAACCATTATCGTGTGCGGCATGCGTACGCCGTTGCGGATCGCGGTCGCCCAGCCGCTCACCCTCTCCGACGACGTCGAGGGCAACGCGGCACGGCACGCCGACGCCGTGCGCGCCGCGTCGGCCCGGGTGGTGGTCTTCCCGGAGATGTCACTGACCGGGTACGAGCTGACGGCCGCGCCGCTGGACCCGGACGATCCCCGGCTCGCGCCGCTGCGCGCGGCGTGCGCCGAGACCGGGACGCTGGCGCTGGCCGGCGCGCCGGTGCCCGGGCCGCACATCGGGGTGCTCGCGGTCGACGTCGAGGGCGTGCGGGTGGCGTACCGGAAGATGTGCCTGGGCGGCGCGGAGCCGCGGCACATGCGGCCGGGCCGGGAGCCGGCGGTGCTCGATGTGGACGGCTGGCGGCTGGGCCTGGCGGTCTGCAAGGACACCGGCACGCCGGAGCACGCGGCGGCGACGGTGGCCCTGGGCGCGGACGCCTACCTGGCCGGGGTGCTGGAGTCCGCCGACGACGCGGCGGTGCCGGACGAACGCGCCCGCCGGGTCGCCGCCGCGCACGGCGTGTGGGTGGTGACGGCCAGCTTCGCCGGCTCGACCGGAGGCGGGTACGCGCGTGCCGCGGGTGGTTCGGGCATCTGGTCACCGGCGGGTGAGCCGGTGGTCCGCGCCGGCACGGGCGCCGGTGAGGTGGTCACCGGAACCCTGCACTGAGGACGAGAGACCGCCGGGCGCCTCAGCCCTCGTCCCCGCCGCGCAGCCGCTCGTAGCCGTCGAGCAGCTTGCGCAGCCCGGCGGCGGTGACGCGATCGATCTTGTCGTCCTCGGCGGCGTCCTCGATCTTCTCGCGCAGGTCCTCGACCCGCTTCTCCCGGTCCTTCGGCTTGCCCCGCTCCAGCTCGGCGGCCTTCTTGCGCAGGTCGTCGGCGACCTTGCGGTCGATCAGCCCGATCGACTCGGCCCGGTCGAGCAACTCGTCGAACCGGTCGCCGAGCTGCCGCAGCGTCACCGGCTCGGGCGCCGTCGACGGCGGCGCCGCGCTGCTCGGCTCGGGCGCGGGCGGCTCGGCGGCCCGCGTCGACGGGCCGGCCGTGGGCGCGGCGGCCGGCGGGGTGCCGGAGCCGTCGCCCCACAGCAGCGAGCCGACCACCGCGAGCAGCAGCACCACGGCGCCGGCGACGAGCAGCCCGAACAGCCGGTTCGAGGAGACCGCCGGGCGCGGCGGCGCGACGGGACGCTGCCGCGCTACCGGGCGGGCCGTGGCGGCCGGAACCCGCTCGACCAGAGTGGGCGAATGCGCCACCGGCGCCACGGTGGGCAGGATCGCGGTCGGCGGATCCGCCGGCCGGCCCGCGCCGAGACGCTCGGCTAGCCGGGCCGCTGTGGGTCGCCGCTCCGGGTCCGCCGCGAGGCAGGCCAGCACCAGATCGGCGATCTCCGGCGGCAGGCCGGACACCCGCGGCGGCGGCACCGGCGGCCGGTTGCGCCGCACCTCCAGCACGTCGTCCCAGCTGCGCACCGGCAGCGGGGCCCGGCCGGTGAGGCTGCGGTACAGCAGCACGCCGAGCGCGTACACGTCGCCGGCCGGGTGCGCCGGGCCCGGGTCGAGACGTTCCGGGGCGAAGTAGGCGGGGGTGCCCATCAGCAGCGCACCGGTCTGCCCGGTGACCGGGTGCGGGCCGGCGGGCGCGGCGATGCCGAAGTCGAGCACCTTCGCGCCGGTCTCGGTGAGCATCACGTTCGCCGGCTTGATGTCGCGGTGCACCACGCCGATGCGGTGCGCCGCGGCCAGCGCCCCGGCGACCTGCCCGGCCGTGCGGACCGCGTCCGGCCAGGCCAGCGGCCCGCCGGCCAGCCGGTCGGCGAGCGTCTGCCCCTCCACCAGCTCCATCACCAGGTACGGGACCACGACGCCGCTGTCCAGCGTCGCCTCGCCGTAGTCGTACACCTGGGTCACGTGCGGGTGGGTGAGCCGCGCCGCCGCGCGGGCCTCGCGCTGGATCACCGCCCGCAGTTGCGGGTCGGCGGCGAGCTGCCCGGCGAGGGCCTTGACCGCGACGGAACGGTGCAGCACCTCGTCGTCGGCGCGCCACACCTCGGACATCCCGCCGAGGCCGATGCGCTCACGCAGGACGTAGCGGTCGTGCAGGCGCAGTGCGGGCGTGAACGGCGACATAATTCACCAGGCTGCCACGTGCGGCACCGGCCGCACCAACCCGCGCCCCCGTTTCGTACCGTTCCGGCGTTCTTCCGCCCGCGTCAGGGCTTGCGGGCGACCCCGCCGTACATGCTGACGTCGACCACCGACGGCCGCGGCTCCGGCTCGCCGTCGGCGCGCCATTCGGCCACCGAGCACACGCCCGGCTCGACCAGTTCGAGGCCGTCGAAGAAGCGCACGACCTCCTCCCGGCTGCGCAGGTTGATCACGCCGTGCGGGCCACCGCCCCGGGCCGCCGCCTTCGCCTCGGCGGCCACCTCCGCCGGAAGGTAGTCGTGGGTGGCGTGCGAGGCGGCCAGGTAACTGCCGGCCGGCAGCGCGTCGAGAAGGGTGTCGACTATCGTGTACGGGTCCTCGCCGTCGGGCACGAAGTGCAGCACCGCCAGCAGCATCAACGCCACCGGCTGCGACAGGTCGAGCGTGCGGCGCAGGTCGGGATGGGCCAGGATCCGCTCCGGGTCACGCAGGTCCGCGTCGAGGTAGGCGGTGACGCCGTCGGCCGAGCTGGTGAGCAGCGCGCGGGCGTGGGCCAGCACGATCGGATCGTTGTCGACGTACACCACCCGGGCGCGCGGGTCGATCGCCTGCGCCACCTCGTGGGTGTTGTCGGCGGTGGGGATGCCGGTGCCGATGTCCAGGAACTGCCGGATGCCCGCCTCACCGGCCAGGTGACGCACCGCGCGGCGCAGGAACCGCCGGTTCTCCAGCGCGCTGATCCGGATGGTCGGGAAGCGGGCGGCCATGGCGTCGCCGGAGTCACGGTCGGCCTGGAAGTTGTCCTTGCCGCCGAGCCAGTAGTTGTACCGGCGGGCGGGGTGCGCCACTGTCGTGTCGATCCGGTCGCCGAGCGGCCCCGGACCGGGCGCCGTCCCTGGTGCGTCGCTGGTCAAGGCCGCCTCCACGACTCGGATGCCACAGTCCACTGTCTCCGGTGCGGATCATGCTACTGCCCGGCGCCGGGCCGGTCAGGCGGGGTACAGCTCGTCGCGGAGGCGGGCCAGCATCTCACGGGTGCGCTCCGGCGGTGCGGCCTCCACGCACAGCCGTTCCATCGCCTCGGCGTAGAAGTCGAGGTCGTCGCGCTTGTCCAGGTAGATGGCGCTGGTCAGCTGCTCGATGTAGACGATGTCCGGCAGGTCGGCGTCGCCGAAGCGCAGGATGCTGAAGGCGCCGCTGGCCGCGGCGTGCCCGCCGGCGGAGAACGGGACGATCTGCAGCCGTACGTGCGGCGCGGCGGTCGCCTCGATCAGCGCGTCCAACTGCTCGCGCATCACCGCGGTTCCGCCGATCGGGCGGCGCAGCGCCGCCTCGTCGAGCACCGCCCACAACTGCGGCGGGTTGCTGCGGCGCAGCAGCTCCTTGCGCTGCATCCGCAGCTCCACCCGCCGGTCCAGCTCCGCCGCCGACGCGCTGCGGTGCCCGAGCAGGATCACCTCCCGGGCGTACGCGGCGGTCTGCAGCAGGCCGGGCACGAACTGCACCTCGTACGTGCGGATCAGCGCGGCGGCGGCCTCCAGGCCCAGGTACGCCTGGAACCACGCGGGGAGCACGTCGCCGTAGCGGTGCCACCAGCCCGGGCTGTTCGCGTCCCGGGCGAGCTTGAGCAGCGCCTCGCGCTCGTCGGCGTCGGTGACGCCGTAGAGCGTGAGCAGGTCGGCCACGTCGCGCTCCTTGAAGCCGACCCGGCCCAGCTCCATCCGGCTGATCTTCGACTCGGAGGAGCGGATCTCCCAGCCGGCCGTCTCCCGGCTGACCCCCGCCCCCTCACGCAGCCGTCGCAGCTGCCCACCGAGCAACATGCGCAGCACGGTGGGCCCGCTTGTCGGACCACCCTCGACGGGCACCGTCGCCACCTGACCGCCCTCGCATCCCGACTGCCCCGGCCGGGTGCCGTCCCGGCCGACGAGTAAGCATGCCATGAACTGACAGTGAGGTGAACTCCTCCGGAGCGACGAATCAGTCCCGTGTGCGGGACGGCGGGATCAGGTGGTCGAAGTCGCCGTCGCGCGCGCCGAGCACGAAGGCGGCGATCTCGTCCACTGTGTAGATCAACGCCGGACCCTCCGGGTGCCGGGAGTTTCGGACCGCGATTCCGGTGCCGCCGGGCAGCTCGGCCAACTCGACGCAGTTGCCGCTGGGGTTGCTGCGACGACTCTTCGACCAGCGCATCGGGGGCAGCTCGGGTACGGGCACACCGTTCGGGGGTTGTTGCATGAGCGTCCTTCGGGATGAGCCAGCCGAGGCCGCGGGGAGGAGCGGTGGGTGGCGACGTCTGTCGACTGAGGAGTGAGATGCACGTGCATCTGCTATTGCATCTGCAATGGACGGAGAGCATGATAGCCGAAACGTACGGTGTGCCGGGTCGCTCACATTCGGTGACCCGAACCCGGCCTCCGGATGCCGCCGCGCGCGGCTAGGGGACTGCGGTGAGGAGGACGCGCGTGCCGGATCCGATGACCGTCGCCTCCGGCATATCCGCCGCCGGCGCCCTGATCTCGGCCTGGCAGTTGCGCCGTCGCGCCGTACGCGCCGAGGCCGAAATCGAGCTGCTCCAGGCCGAACTGGCCGCCGAACGGCACGCGGCCAGCCACGACCCGCTCACCGGGCTGCCCAACCGCCGCGCGTTCTTCCGGCTGGCCGCCACCCTGCTCACCGACCCGGCCGGCCAGCCACTGGTCGCTGTCGTCCTCGACCTCGACAACTTCAAGCAGGTGAACGACCGCTACGGGCACGCCGCCGGCGACCAGGTGTTGATCGCCGTCGCGCAGCGGCTCGCCGCGTTCGCCGGCAACAACCTGGTGGCCCGCCTCGGCGGCGACGAGTTCGCCGGCCTGCTGGCCAGCCCCACGGCGGACCGCCGGTGGATCGAGCACGCCACCCGGCGGCTCTGCGAGGCGCTCGCCGCGCCGATCCCGCTGGGCGCGCGCAGCATCCAGGTCACCGCCTCGGTCGGGCTGGCGCCGGTCCATTGCCCGAAGCAGCTCACCGACGCGCTGTGCCGCGCCGACGCCGCCATGTACGAGGCGAAGACACTCGGCGCGGCCCGGCCGACTCGGCAGCTCGTCGCCGAGTACTGACCGGCCCGGTCCGGCGCGCCCCCTGCTCGATCAGTCCGTGTGCCCGGTCGGCCCGCGTACCCCGTGTCCGCGTGGCCCGCCGGTCCGCGTGTTCGGCCGGTCCGCGTGGCCCGCCGGTCCGCGTGTTCGGCCGGTCCGCGTTTCCGCTCGGCGCGTGTCCCGGGCGCTCGGTCAGCGCCAGCCGTAGCCGGCGCGCAGCGCCTGCCCGACCCGGTCGAACCGCGGCCGGTCCAGCACCGCGCCCTCGCGGCGGATGCTGTCCTCGCGCATGGTGAGCACCCGGTCCAGGCGCACCCAGGAGGGCCGGTTGTCCCGGTCCCACTCCCCCGGGCCGAGCGCCAGCCAGTGCCGCTGACCGTCCCGGTCGCTCTGGCTGGACAGCATCAGCCCGAACAACGTGCGGCTGTGCCGTCCCACCACCAGCACCGGGCGGTCCTTGCCCTGGCGGGGGTCGTCCTCGTAGGGCACCCAGGTCCAGACGATCTCGCCCGGGTCGGCCTGGCCGTCCGGCTCCGGCGCGTACGACAACTCGCGGCGCTGCAGCGCGCTGACCTGGCGGCGGCGTGCGACCTGGGCCGGGATCGGCCCGCCCGTGCGGGGCGGGGCGGGCACGCCCCGGGTGATCCGGCCGAGCCGCGACGCCACGTTCTTCAACAGACCTGCCACGGCGGGCAGCCTATCGGCCGGGGTGCGACCGCCCGGGAATCGGGTCGCCGGGTCGGGTACGCGGTGCCATCATGCGCCGGTGACAGTGCCCCGCCACCAGATCCGCGCCGCGTTCACCCCGGACGCCGTCACCGTCTACCAGGCGTACCCGCCGGAGATCGCCGACGCCGCGCTACGCGCGGGCCGGTTCGTGCCGCCGTTCAAACGGGAACGGATGACCTGGATCAAGCCGTCGTTCCGCTGGATGATGTACCGCTGCGGCTGGGCGCTCAAGCCGGGGCAGGAACGGGTGCTGGCGGTCGACATCAGCCGGGCCGGCTTCGAGTGGGCACTGCGGCACGCCTGCCTCAGCAGCCACGACCCCCGCCTGCACCCGGACCGGGAGGCGTGGCGGCGCGGCCTGCGGGTCAGCCCGGTGCGGGTGCAGTGGGACCCGGAACGCTCGCTGCGGCTGGCGCCGCTGCCGTACCGCTCACTGCAGGTCGGGCTGTCCGGCGAGGCGGTCCACCGGTACGTCGACGAGTGGGTCCTCGGGCTGACCGACGTCACCGGGCTGGCCCGGTCCGTGCACGATCGACTCACCGACGGCGACGAGGCCGGCGCGGCGGCGCTGTTGCCGGTGGAACGGCCGTACCCGCTGCCGGCCGACGTGGCCCGGATCGTCGACGCCGGCTGAGCGGCACCGGCACGCGCGACGCCGGACGGGCGGGCGTCGCGCGGCGCGACGCCGCGAGGCGAGGGCGCCGCGAGGCGCGCTGTTAATAAGGGGCCCTTCTACTACCGGAGGCGTTAACAAGGGGCCCTTCCTTACGCTGGGGGCGTGCAGCTACCCGACGATCTGCCGGTGTTCGAGCGCAGCGCGGTGCGGCTGGTGGTGCTCGACGCCACCGACCGCCTGCTGCTGTTCCACACCCGCGACCCGGACCACCCCGACCTCGGCGTGTGGTGGGAGCTGCCCGGCGGCGGCCTGGACCCGGGCGAGACGTACCGGGAGGCAGCGGTACGCGAACTGCGTGAGGAAACCGGCATCGCCATCGGCCCGGACGAGGTGGGCGCGCCGACGTGGCGGCGGCGGGCCAGCTTCCGGCACCGGCAGCGCCGCCACCTCCAGGACGAGGTGATCGTGGCGGTACGGCTGCCCGGCCCCGGGCCGGACGTGGACGAGGCGTTGCGGCTGGACTACGAGGTGGAGGACTACTTCGGGTTCCGCTGGTGGCCGCTGGCCGAGGTGCTCGCCGCGCGGCCGCGCTGCTACCCCGGGCGGCTGCCGGAGCTGCTGCCGGCGTTCCTGGCCGGCGAGGAGATCGACGAGCCGTTCGAACTGTGGTCCTGAGCGCGGGCGTGCCACGCGGCGCGCGAGCGGGCAGAGTGGAGCCGTGACTCCCCTGCGCGCACCCCTGGCCCGTTACGCCGAGCGGCTGCACCGCGCCGCCGGTGACACCCACCACGTCGCCTCGCCGCTCGGCGCATGGCTGCTGCTGGCGCTGACCGGCCCGACCGCCACCGGGGAGGACCGTGCGGCGCTGACCGGGGCGCTCGGCCTCGACCCGGACGACGCCGCCGCCGAGGCGCGGGCGCTGCTCGCCGCGCCGCACCCGATGGTCGCCGCGGCCACCGCGCTGTGGGAGCGCACGCCGATGGCGGAGCTGGCCGCGTGGCGGGCCGCCCTGCCGGAGGACACCGAACGCGGCGTGCTGCCCGACCAGGCGGCGCTGGACGCCTGGGCGCGGGAGCGTACCGGCGGGCTGATCGAGCGGTTCCCGCTCGACGTCAGCCCGGACACGCTGCTGGTCCTGGCGAACGCGCTGGCCACCCGGGTGTCGTGGGCCGACCCGTTCGACACCGCCCCGGGCACGGAACTGGGCGCGGGCAGCGCCTGGTCGGGCCGCCTGAGCCGGGTGCTGCGCACGCCGCCGTTCGGGCACCGCTGCTGGGTGGCGGCCACCGACCGGGCCGGCGAGGTGGCGGTGCACGCGGTCCCGGCTGCCGAGGGCGACGACGGCGCCGGGATGCTCGTGGTGTCGGTGGCCGCCGCGCCGCAGGTTCCGGCCGCCGACGTGCTGGCCGCCGCGCAGGAGCTGGCCGTGGCCGCCGCCACGGCGTCGGACCCGGGGCGCCGCTCGCTGTTCGACCTGCCGCTGGGCGAGACGCCGCTGTGGACGCTGCGGGAGGAGCCGACCCGGACGTACGCGGACGACGGCCGGGAGGAACGCGCGACGGCGGTGCTGCCGTGCTGGTCGGCGCAGAGCCGGCACGACCTGACCGGGGCCGGGTTCGGCTTCGAGGCGGCGGCGCGGGCGCTGGGCCGGCTGCTGGGACTGGCCGGGCCGGGGTTCGACGCCGCGCAGTCGGCGGTTGCCCGGTTCGGCCGCTACGGCTTCGAGGCCGCCGCGGTGACCGCGTTCGGCCGGGCGACAGCGCTGCCGCCGGAGGGTGTCGCCCGCGTCGCCGAGCTGCGGTTCGGTAACCCGTACGCGGTGGTCGCGGTGACCACCGACCCGGCCGGTGGCCCCTGGCACGCCCTGCCCGTCTACTCCGCCTGGGTCACCGACCCGGAGGAGCTGCCCGCCGACGAGGCCGGGTAGGCGGCGAGCGCGCTCGTGAGCTGGTCCAGTCCCAGCGAGCCGAGCGCCAGGGCGTGGCTGTGGAACGCCCGCCGGTCGCCGGGGAACGCCGCGCCGCCGTCCCGCCACACCCGCTCCCCCACCTTGTAGGTGAGCGCCTGCCCGGGGCGGCCCAGGTAGCGGGCCAGTTCCAGGGGCGCGTACGGCCCCTGGTGGCAGCGGTCGCGCAGCAGGTCCAGCGCGGACTCCGGCGTCCACGGCGCGCCGTCGGCGGACGGCATCGGCAGCTTCAGGTGCAGTCCGATGTCGAGCACGACCCGCGCCGCCCGCAGCAACTGCATGAACAGGTGTCCCAGCCTGGCGCCGGGTTGCTCGTAGAGCCCGAGCTCGTCCATGAACCGCTCGGCGTACAGCGCCCAGCCCTCCTGGGCGCCGGAGAGCCCGCCGAGCAGGTTCAGCCGCTGCCCGGGGCCGCCCCGGCACGCCTCGGCGCCGAGTTGCAGGTGGTGGCCGGGAACGGCCTCGTGGTACGCGGTGCTGTAGGCCCACCAGGTGGGGAAGCTCTCCTGGCCCGCGGGCAGCAGCCACGAGACCCGGCCCGGCCGCGTCAGGTCCCGCGACGGCGCGGTGTAGGCGGTGCCGCCTGACGCGGTGATGCGCGACTCGACGCGGCGCAGCGGCGCGGGGATGTCGAAGTGCGTGCCGTGCAGCCGCTCGGTGGTGGCCTCCAGCAGCTCCTGCAACCACGCGCCGAACGCGGCCCGGCTGTGCAGGGTGCCGGGCGCGTCGGGACGGCCGAGCCGGTCCAGCGCCTCGGGCACGGTCCCGCCCAGGGTCTTCGCCTCCGCGACCAGTTGCGCCTCGGTCGCGGCGAACTCGTCCCAGCCCCACTCGTACAGCTCGCGCAGGTCCGGTTCCATGCCGAGGAAGGTCCGCACCCAGAGGGCGTACCGCGCCGGGCCGAACGCCTCGTCGTCGCACGCGAGCGGCGCCAGGTCCGCGGTGAGCGTCGTCGCGAACCTCCGGTACGCCTCCCGCGCGTCCCGCGCCGCCGCCTGCAACGACGGGCGCTGCGGGCCGTCGCCGTAGCGCTCCACGAGCGCCGTGTCGTCGTCGATCCAGTTGCGGCAGCGCTGCGTCACCAGGTCCACCTGGCGTCGCGTGGGCAGGTGACCGCGTTCGACGGCGACCAGCAGACTGCTGGCGTACCCGTCCAGGGATGCCGGGATCGCGGCCTGGCGCGCGCCCACGCGGGCCCAGCCGTCCTCGTAGGCCGCGCGCCCGGCGTCGCGGCCCGGCACCGTGGACTCGACGCACTGGCGGATGAGCTGGAGCGGGCCGGTGGCCGCGACGTGCAGTTCCCGCAGGTCCTCCCCGGCGGTGTGGAAGGCGATCCGGGCGCGCAGCCGTTCGGCGAGGTGCTCGTGCAGCGGGCTCGTGGCGGGCAGCGCCTCGATCCGGCGCAGGGCGCGAGCGGCGAGATCGGCGCGGGCCTGGTGACCCTCCGGGCTGTAGTCGGTGAGCCCGTCGACGTCCTGCTCACCGGCCTCGACCACCGCCACACACGGATCGAGGCGGGTCACCTCCCCCAGCAACCCGTCGGTGAACTCGTCGATCACGTCGCCGATGCTAGCCCGTGATCAAGGAGTTCGTGCCGGCCGGGAGGCGGCCCGGAACCGACACGAACTCCTTGATCGACACGGTCAGACCGAGACGAGTTCCTTCTCCTCCGCCTTGGCGGCCAGGCGCTTCTCACGCTCCTGGGCACCGATCAGGTCGTCCGGCAGGGAGTCCTCCACCTCGATGTCGAAGCGGCGCAGCAGGCGGATCGCGAACCCGCCGAGCGTGACCAGGACCAGCGCCGCGCCGAAACAGATGTACGCGAAGCCGATGCCCCGGCCCGGTCCGGTGCCGATCACCGCGCCCACAGTGCCGGCCAGCGACCCGCCCGGCGCGAGCATCGGCTCGAACAGCGCGGTGGCGCCCGGCGCGAGCAGCGCGAACCCGATCGGCAGCGTGGACCAGGAGATGGTCTGGTTCAGGCTGAACACCCGGCCGTGGAAGCGCTGCGGCACCTTCACCTGCACGATCGTCGCGTAGATGGACTGCGCGGTGGTCATCGACATGGCCAGCCAGCAGAAGCCGACGCAGATCATCGCCACCGACGCGTCCAGGCCGATCAGGATGCAGCCGATGGCGGTGCCCAGGTTGCCGATCAGCACGCCGATCATCCGGCGCTTGCGCGGACCGCCCCACAGCGACATCAGCACGCCGCCGAGCACCGCGCCGACCGCCTCGGCCAGCGCGACCTGGGCGACCTGGGTGGGGCTGCCGAACGACAGCACGAGCGGGGTGATGAGCACCAGCGCGGGCGCCAGGAAGATGTTGCCCAGCGCGAAGTAGCCGAGCATCAGCCGGAACCCGCGGTGCCGCCAGGAGTAGCGCATCCCGTTGGCGATGGCCACGAGCAGCCGTTCCCGGGGCCGCCAGCCGAGCATGTCCGGGAAGCGGACCACGGCGAGGGTGAGCACCGCGAGCACGTAGCTGGCCACGTCGACGAGCAGGATGCCCTTGAGGTCGATGGTGGCGAGCAGGCCGGCCGCGAACGCCGGCATGAGCAGCGTGGCCACGCCGGTGGACAGCTGGGTGATGCCCATGGCGTGCCCGAGGTAGCGCTTGGGCACCAGTTGCGGCACCGCCGACTGGAACGCGATCCGCTGGAACGACCCGGCCACCGAACTCAGCGCCACCAGCATGTAGATGTGCCAGAGCACCAGGTTGTCGGTCCACAGCAGGGCGGCCAGCACCAGCTGGACGGATCCGGCGAAGCAGCTGGCCGTCATCATGATCCGCCGCCGGCTGACCCGGTCGACCAGCGCGCCGGCCACCGGCAGCATGAGCACGCCGCAGATCAGCGCGAGCGCCCAGAGCAGGCCGAGGTTCGCCACCGAGCCGGTGCGGTTGAACAGCCAGATCGGCAGCGCGAACGCGGTGAGCGCCGATCCGGTGCTGGAGACGAGCTGCCCGACCGTGATGGCCAGGAAGCGGCCCATGCTCGGCTTGACCGCGGTGCTGACCTTGCGGGTCACGCCCACGCGCAGCGTGTCCGCCACCGCCCAGCCGGCATCCTCACCCCGGGCCGGCGGCGTCAGCGCGCTGACGTCGCCGGCCGCCACGGCGGGATGTGTCCGGCTGACGATCTCGGCCAGTTCCTCGGCGCGGTACTTGAGGAAGAAGTGGCCGGCCTGGTCGAGCACGACCAGCCCGAGCGTGTCGCTGAGGAACTGCCACTCGGTGTACCGCTCGCGGTAGTAGTCGGTGACCGGGTCCTCCGAGCCGACCACCGAGACGATCGGCGCGCGCAGCTTCGTCGCCTGCTGGTCCAGCAGCCGGGTGAAGTACTCCTCCGAGGCGCGGGAGTCGGCCCGCATGTTGCTGATGATCCGGTCGGCCTGCTCCGGGTCCAGCTCGTCGGTGTCCACGCCCATCGACTTGAGCCAGCTCGCGTAGTGCTTGTTGCTGCGCAGCTGCTCCAGCCTGTTGCGGGCGGCCGAGAAGACGCCCTTGGGGCGGGCGAACGGGAACATCGCGCCGATGTAGACGGCCTCCAGATCCCGGCCGGCCGCCTCGACCTTGCGGGCCACCTCGGCGACGATCGCGCTGCCCACGCCGCAGTGGCCGTACAGGGCGATCGGCCCCTCGACCCGTTCCAGGATCTCGTCGGCGACCCGGCTGGTCAGTTCCTCGAACGGCAGCGCGTCCTCGGTGAGGCCGACGTCGTGGCCGGGGATGGCCAGCGACCACAGCGCGTGCCCGGCGGGCAGCGCGTCGGCCAGCGGCTGGTAGACGATGGCGCTGCCGCCGCCGTACGGCACGCAGACGTACGTCAGCACCCGCTTCGCCGCCGGGATCGGCTTGGTCAGCTCGTAGAGCAGCCGGCGCGGCCCCTCCTGGGCGGCGTCTCCGGAGATGAACGCGGCCAGGTCGCGGATGGTGCGCTGCTGGAACAGGTCCATCACGCCGACCGCCCGGCCGCCCAGCTCCGCCTTGCGGATCTTCGCGACCACCTGGGTGGCGAGCATCGAGTGCCCGCCCAGGTCGAAGAAGTCGTCGTCGATGCCGAGCGTGTCCACGCCGAGCACCTCGGACCAGATCGCGGCGAGCGCCCGCTCGGTGTCGTCGCGCGGCTCGACGAGCGCCACCGACGCCTCGCGGGTGACCACCGGCGCCGGTAGCGCCTTGCGGTCCAGCTTGCCGTTGGGGGTCAGCGGCAGCGCGTCGAGCGTGACGAACGCGGCCGGCACCATGTACTCGGGCAGCGTGTCCTTCAGCGCCGCCTTCAACGCGGTGTGCTCGGCCGCCCCCACCAGGTACGCGGTGAGCCGCTTGTCGCCCGGGCTGTCCTCGCGGACGATCACCGTGGCCTCGGTGACGCCCGGCTGCTCGCGCAGCGCGCTCTCGATCTCGCCCAGCTCGATGCGCAGGCCGCGCAGCTTGACCTGGTGGTCGATGCGGCCCAGGAACTCGATCACTCCGGCGCCGTCCGGGCCGATCACCCAGCGGGCCAGGTCGCCGGTGCGGTAGAGGCGGGCGCCCGGCTCGCCGGAGAACGGGTCGGGGACGAACTTCTCCGCCGTCAGCGCCGGCCGGCGGTGGTAGCCGCGGGCCAGCCCGACACCGCCGATGTGCAGCTCACCGGCCACGCCGACCGGGCACTGCGCACCGGATGGGTCGAGCACGTGCAGCCGCAGGTTGGCGATCGGCGCGCCGATCGGCACGCTCGTCACCTCCGCGAGCCGGTCCGGCTCGCATGCCCAGGCGGTCACGTCGATCGCCGCCTCGGTCGGGCCGTACAGGTTGTGCAGGCCGCACCAGGGCAGCCGGGCGGTGAAGTCGACAGCCGAGGCCAGCGGCAGCTCCTCGCCGGAGCAGATCACCCGGCGCAGCGCGGTCGCCGCCTCCACCCCGTCCTCGGCGAGGAAGACCGTCAGCATCGACGGTACGAAGTGGGCGGTGGTGACCCGCTCGGACACCAGCAGGTCACGCAGGTAGCCGGCGTCCTTGTGGCCGCCGGGCTTGGCCAGCACGAGGCGGGCGCCGGCGCGCAGCGGCCAGAAGAACTCCCACACCGACACGTCGAAGCTGGCAGGCGTCTTCTGCAGCACCGCGTCGTCGGCGCCGAGCCGGTACGTCTTCTGCATCCAGTCGAGCCGGTTGACGATGCCCCGGTGGGTGTTCGGCACGCCCTTCGGGCGGCCGGTGGACCCGGAGGTGTAGATGACGTACGCCAGGTGCTCCGGCCCGGCGGCGGGCACCGGGTCGGTCTCGGGCTGGCCGGCCCAGACCGCGGCGTCGTCCAGTTCGAGCACCGTGGCGCCGGTGTCCGGCAGCACGTCGCGCAGGTGCGACTGGACCAGCACCACCGGCGCGTCCGCGTCGCCGACCATGAATGCGAGCCGGTCGGCCGGGTACTCCGGGTCCAGCGGCAGGTACGCGCCGCCGGCCTTGAGCACGCCGAGCAGCCCGGCGACCAGTTCCACGGAACGTTCCGCGCAGACCCCGACGAGGGTCTCCGGGCCGACGCCGGCCGCGCGCAGCCGGTGCGCGACGCGGTTGGCCTGCGCGTTGAGCTGCGCGTACGTGCGGCTGTGCCCGTCGATGGTGACCGCCACCGCGTCCGGGGTGGCGGCGGCGCGCTCCTCGATCGGGCCGTGCAGCGTCTGCGCGCGCGGGAAGTCGGCTGTGGTGTCGTTCCAGGCGGCCAGCAGTTCCCGCTCGGCGGCGGGCAGCAGCGGCAACCGGGACACCGGGGTGTCCGGCGCGGCGACGAGCGCGTCCAGCAGCGCGGTCCACCGCTGGGCCATCCGCTCGACGGTGGCCCGGTCGAACAGGTCGGTGTTGAAGACCAGCTTGCCCCAGAGCCCGTCGACGGTCTCGACCGCGTGCAGCTCGAAGTCGAAGCGGGTGGCCCGCAACTCCATCGGCGTCCAGGTGAACGTGACCTCGTCGGTGCGGGACACGCCGGTGAACCGGCCCATCTCGTAGTTCTGCAGCACGAACATGGCCTGGAACACCGGGGAGCGGCTGACGTCGCGCGGCAGGCCCAGCTCGTGCACCACCTTGGCGAACGGCACCTCGGCGTGCTCGAACCCGTCCAGCACGGTGCGGCGGGTGCGCTCCAGCAGTTCGGTGAACGTCGGGTCGCCGTCCAGGTCGGCGCGCAGCGGCAGCATGTTGATGAACATGCCGACGAGGTTCTCCAGCTCCGGCGCGGACCGGCCGGCGACCGAGGCGCCGATCGCGAAGTCGTCCTGGCCGGAGAGCCGGGCCAGCAGCACCTCGTACGCGGCGAGCAGCGTCATGAACAGCGTGCCGCCGCTGTCGCGGGTGAGCGCGTTGAGCGCCTCGGTGGCGGCCGGGTCGAGCTGGAACTCGACGAAGTCACCCCGGTAGGTCTGGGTGGCCGGGCGCGGCCGGTCCAGCGGCAGTTCCAGCGGGGTGATGCCGGCCAGCCGCTGCTTCCAGTAGTCGATGTGCGCCCGCGCCTGCGGGCCGTCCAGCTCCTGGGCCTCCCAGACGGCGAAGTCGCCGTACTGGACCGGCAGGGCGGGCGGCTCGCCGCCCCGGTAGAGCGTGATCAGGTCACGCAGCAGCACGTCCACCGACCAGCCGTCGCCGACGATGTGGTGCTGGGCGAGGAACAGCACGTGCTCCTCGGCGGCGAGCCGGATCAGCAGCGCCCGCAGCAGCGGCCCGTCGGCGAGGTCGAACGGCTCGGCCGCCGCCGCGTCGACCAGCGCCTGCGCGGCGGCCTCGTCGGGCGCGTCCACCACCGTCAGCGGCACGTCCGCGGTGTCCGCGATCACCACAGTGGGACGGCCGTCGGCGTCGGCCGGGAAGCGGGTGCGCTGCGACTCGTGCCGCTCGGCGAGCCCGGTCAGGGCGGCGCGCAGCGCGTCCACGTCGAGCGGCCCGCGCACCCGCAGCGGCACCGCGATGTGGTAGGCCGCCTCGCCCGGGGCGAGCTGGTCCATGAACCAGACCCGCTCCTGGGCGTAGGACAGCGGCACCTGGGCGCCGGCCGGGCGAGGGGTGATCCGGGCCGCTGGGGCGGTCTGGCGGGCGCGTAGCCGTCGGGCGATCAGCGCCTGCCGGGCCGCCTCGCGGGCCGGATCCTTCAGGTCGGTCATCAGTTGGTTCCCTCTTCCGCCGCGAGCAGCGCGGCGACCTCGGTGTCGGAGAGCCCGTCGAGCTCGGCGGCGATCCGCTGTTCGATCTGGGCGGCCAGGTCCGCCACCACGGGGCTGCTGAACAGCGCCCGCATGGGCAGCTCGACGTCCACCTCGGCGCGGATCCGGGCCATCGCCCGCATGCCGCGCAGCGAGTTGCCGCCGAGGGCGAAGAAGTCGTCGTGCGCGCCGACCTTCTCCACCTGGAGGATGTCGGCGTACACCTCGGCGACCAGGGCCTCGGCCTCGCTGCGGGGCGCGACGTAGCTGTCCTGGGCCGGCTCGGCCGCCGCCGGGGCGGGCAGCGCGGCGCGGTCCAGCTTGCCGTTCGGGGTCAGCGGCAGCGTGTCCAGCCGGACCAGGGCGGCCGGCACCAGGTGCGCGGGCAGCTCGCGGGCCAGTTCGGCGCGGACCGAGTCCTCGTGGGCCGGGCCCACCAGGTAGCCGACGAGCATCGGCTCGCCGCCGTCGGCGCGTACCGCCGCGGCGGCGGCGCGCACGTCCGGGTGGGCCAGCAGCGCCGCCTCGACCTCGCCCAGCTCGATGCGCATGCCGCGCACCTTGACCTGGTCGTCGCGGCGGCCCAGGTAGTCCAGCGTGCCGTCGGCGCGCCAGCGGGCCAGGTCGCCGGTGGCGTACATCCGGGCGCCGGGCGGACCGTACGGGCAGGGCAGGAACCGCTCGGCGGTCAGCCCGGGCCGGTCGTGGTAGCCACGGGCGAGCTGCGTGCCGGTGACGTACAGCTCCCCCACCACGCCCGGGGGCACCGGGCGCAGGGCGGCGTCGAGCAGCAGCGCCCGGGTGTTCCAGGTGGGCGTGCCGATCGGCACCGGACCGCCCGGGACCGGCGCGCCGGGGGCGATGCGGGCCGCGACGCAGCCCACTGTGGCCTCGGTCGGGCCGTACTCGTTGATCACGGCCACGTCGGGGTGCGCGGTCCGCCAGGCGGCGAGCTGTTCCCCGGTCAGCGCCTCGCCGCCGATCACCAGGTCGGTCGTCGGTGACAGCTCGGCGTCGAGCAGCGGCAGGTGGCTCGGCGTGACCTTGAGGAAGGCCGGCCGGCCGCCGGCGCGGGCGGCGGGCTCGTCGATCGCGGCCAGCCGCACCGTGCCGCCGGCGGTGAGCGTGCCGAGCAGGCCGGTGACGGTGAGGTCGAACGAGACCGGCGAGTGCAGCAGCGCCACCCCGGAAAGCCCCGGGTAGGTGGCGCGGGCCCACGCCAGGTACGCGGTCACCGCCCGGTGCTCGACCACCACGCCCTTCGGGCGGCCGGTGGAGCCGGAGGTGTAGAGCACGTACGCCGGGTGCTCGGGGCGCAGCGGGGCGACCCGGTCGGCGTCGGTGAGGTCGTCGCCGGGCTGGTCGGAGCCGACCTCGCCGTCGAGCACCAGCGCGTCGCCGGGCACCAGGGCGGCGGTGTCCGGGTCGGCCACCACCAGCGCGGGCGCGGCGTCCTCGAGCAGGTACGCGATCCGCCCGGCCGGGTACGTGGTGTCCACCGGCACGTACGCGGCGCCCGCCTTCAGCACGGCGAGCATCGCCACGACGAGGTCGCAGGAGCGGGGCAGGGCCAGCGCGACCCGGGTCTCCGGGCCGGCCCCGCGCGCCACCAGCAGCCGGGCCAGCCGGTTCGCGGCGGTGTTCAGCTCGGCGTAGCGCAGCGTCACGCCGTCGCTGACCAGCGCCGCCGCGTCCGGGGTGGCGGCGGCCTGCCGCTGCACCTCGTCGACCACTGTGGTCGCCGGCACGTCGCGGGCGGTGTCGTTCCAGGCGCCGAGCACCATGTCACGCTCGTCGTCGGTGAGCAGCGGCAGCGCGGCCACGGTCCGCTCCGGCTCGGCAACGGCGGCGGCGAGCAGCCGCACGTAGCGGCTGACCACCGTCTCGGCCGTGGACCGGTCGAACAGGTCGGTGCGGTAGACCAGGCGGCAGTCGCCGGTGGTGATGTCGAAGGCCAGGTCGTCCTTCGTGGTGCCGAGCTCCACCGGGTCGAGGCCGGAGTCCGGGATCCAGTTCAGGGCGGTCTGGAAGATCGGCTGCACCGACGGGTCCCGCTGCGGGTCGACCGCCTCGACGATCTTCTGGAACGGCGCCTGCCCGTGCTCCATGGCGTCGATCAGGCCGTTGCGGATCCGGCCGAGCAGCGTCGCGAACGTCGGGTCGCCGGAGACGTCGCAGCGCAGCGCCACCGGGTTGACGAACATGCCGATCAGCGGCGTCAGCTCCGGGTTGTCCCGGCCCGCGGTGGAGACGCCGACCACCACGTCGGCGTCGCCGGAGACCCGCGACAGCAGCGCCGCGAAACCGGCCAGCAGCACCATGTACGGGGTGGCCTGCGCGCCGGTGGCCAGCGTGCCGACGCGGTCCAGCAGCCCGTCGGGCAGCGTGAAGCGCACCTCGTCACCGGCGAAGCCGAGCTGGGCCGGACGGGGCCGGTCCAGCGGCAGATTGGTGACCGGCGGCGCGCCGGCCAGGTGGCCGGTCCAGAACGCGAGCTGCCGGTCCAGTTCCGCACCGGTGAGCTGCTGGCGCTGCCAGACCGCGAAGTCGGCGTACTGGATGGGCAGCTCGGGCACGGCGGGCTCGGCGCCGGTGCGCGCGGCCGCGCAGAACGCGACCAGCTCGCCGTGGAACAGCACCGCCGAGTGGCTGTCGAAGACGGCGTGGTGCGCCACGAATGCCAGCGCCAGCCCTTCATCCATGCGGATCAGCCGGGCCCGCCACAGCGGCGCCGCGTCCAGCGGGATCGGCATCCGCGCCATCTCGCCGCGAATCCGCTCGAACTCGCCTCGCTGCTCACCGGCGGGCAGGTGGGTGACGTCGGTGACGGGCAGCGGCGCCGGCTCGTGGGCGCGCACGACCTGCACCAGCGCGCCGTCGTCCACACGCAGGTGGGTACGCAGCGCCTCGTGCCGGGCGACAACCCGGTTGACCACGTCGCTTGCCGTGTCGGCGTCCACGCCGGCCGGGAACAGCCACGGGAAGGAGACGTTGAACACCGGCGACCCGGCGTCGAGCTGGTTGGCCATCCACACCCGCTCCTGGGCGTAGGAGGCCGGGAAGGTCCACTCCTGCGTCATGAGAGGGCCTCGCGCACCGAGCGGGGACGCATGTCGGTCCAGACCTCGTCCACGTGGGCCAGGCACTCCTCGCGGCTGCCGGCGAAGCCGGTGCCGTGCCAGCCGGCGGGCAGCTCGCGGTCGGCCGACCAGATCGAGTACTGCTCCTCGTCGTTGCGGACGACAAGGAATCGGGATTCGGCCATGTCAGTTCGCTCCTGCGTTCTCGGGGGTGTGCGGCTCGGCCATCGCCACGGCGATCTTCCGGGGGCCGGTGAACGGCTCCCGGCCGTGCGCGGCGGTCATGTTGTCCACCACCAGCACGTCGTCGCGCTGGTAGTCGAAGCGGACCGTGGCCGCCCGGTAGGCGGCGCGCAGGTGGTCCATGACGTCGGCGGGGATCTCGCCGCCGTCGCCGTAGTAGGTGTTCGACGGCAGCCCGTCGGCGCCGAACATGGCCAGCAGGCCCTCCTGGTAGTCCTTCGGCAGGGTGCTGAGGTGGAAGAAGGTGGCGTGGTTGAACCAGCGCGGGGTGTCCGATCCCGGCCGGTGGTGCACCACGTCGCGGACCGCGCGGGTACGCAGGCCGTCCTTGCCGACCCACTCCACTGTGATCCCGTTCGCCGCCGCGTACGCCTCGACCTCGGCGCGGTTCTCGGTGTTGAACACCTCCTGCCAGCGGGTGCCGAAGTCGCCGTGGAAGTTGCGCACCAGCATCCAGCGGCGGCGGACGAACTCCTCGCGTACCGCCGGGTCGATCAGCTCGTACACCCGGCGCACGTCGGCCAGCGGCGTGGCGCCCTGGCTGTCCGGCGGCGTGACGCAGTAGAAGAACAGCGTCAGCGGCCAGCGCGCCTGGTACGAGTTCTCGTTGTGCAGGAAGATCTCCTCGTCCGGCGGGTAGTCGGTCGAGGTGTAGACCCGGCCCTTGATGGAGTGCCGGGGCGAGGAGCGCTCGGTGTAGGTCAGCGGCTCGCCGGCCAGGGCCCGTACGGCCTGGTCGAAGCCGTCCACGCCGCCCACGTCGAAGCCGCGGAACAGCAGCCCTCCGCTGACGACGAGGGTGTCCCGCAGCTCGGCGCGCCGGGCGGTGATCAGGTCGGTCAGCGCCCGGCCGTCGCTCTCGACGACCACCGGCAGCGTCGCGGTTGTCTCGCTCATGGTGCGGTGTCTCCTTGTTTGCGTCGGGGTGTCAGCCGCGGGGCAGCCGCGGGATGGCCGGGATCGCCGCCGGGGCGGCCGGTTGGTCGGCGGGCGCCTCGGCGCGCAGCTCCTCGATCCGGGCGGCCAGGCCGGCCACCGTGGGGGTCTCGAAGAGGCTGCGCATCGGCAGCCGCACCCCGGTCGCCTTGCGCATGGCGGCGATCAGCTGCACGGCGACCAGCGAGTTGCCGCCGAGGGCGAAGAAGTCGTCGTCCACGCCGACGTCGGTGACGCCGAGGCCGTCGCGCCACACCTGGGCGATGGTCCTCTCCAGCTCGGTGCTCGGGGCGGCCGAACCGCCGCCGGCGCCGTCCGACGTGCCGGACGGCGCGCCGGTCTCCTCGGCGATGCTGTCGGTGGTGACCCGGGCGGCCCGGCGCCGGATGTCGGCGACGGTGCGGGTGGCGATCACCACCTGGGCGCCGAGTCCGGCGGCGAGGCTGCGCCGGAACGCCTCCGCGCCGTCGACCGGGCGGATGTCCTCGGTCACCGGCGCCGGGGCGTCAGCGTCCGCCGCCGGGGCCTCGGCCAGGTTGCCGGTGAACGCGCCCTGGTCGACCCGGCGCAGCACGAAGTCGCTGATCGCGACCAGCTCGCGCCCGTCCGGGTCGCGCAGCGACAGGTCGGCGGCGACCACCTCGTCGGTGGCGGCGGGCCGGTGCCGCAGGTGACTGTGGAACGTCGCCGGCAGCGCGCCGCGCACCACGATCCGGCCGTACGACAGCGGCAGGTAGGTGCCGGAGCCCTGGCCGCGGCCGAACGCGGTGGCCACGTCCAGCAGCGCCGGGTGCAGCCCCCACGAGGGCAGATCGCCGAGCGCGGCGGCGGGCGCCTGCACGCGGGCCAGCTCCTCGCCGTCGGCGAGGTGGTGCTCGGCCAGCGCCGCCCAGCGCGGGCCGAACGTCAGCATGCTGGTGCGTCCCCGGCCGAACGAGGCGTCGTCGTCGACCCGCCGCCCGGCGACGGCGGGCACGGCTGCCGGCGGGGCCGCCTCGGTGGTCCACCCGGCGGTGCCGCGCACGTGGGTACGCGCCTGGCCGGCGGCGAGGCTGGCGACAGTGAAGTCGGTGCCGTCCTCGGCCGGGGTCAGCTCGACCCGGTACTGGGCCACAGTGCCGTCCGGCACCGAGAACGGCTCCAGGAAGACCACGTCGCGCAGTTCGACAGCGGCGTCCGGGCCCGGCGCGGGCAGCGCGGCGGCCATCGCGGCGCGCACCGACTCCAGGTGGGCGGTGCCCGGCACCACCGGCACCCCGCCGATCCGGTGCTCGTCGAGCAGCCAGTGGGTGTCGGCCGCGACCAGGCCGTGCAGCACCGTGCCGTCCGGCCCGGCGACCATGGTGGTCAGCACCGGGTGCGTGAGCGCGGTGGTCACGGTGTCCCGCCCGGCGGCCCGGAACGCGGCCGGCGCGGCGGTCTCGACCGCCATGCCGACCTCGGCCCAGCCGCCCCAGTTCTGCGACACCACGGGGGCGCGGAACCCGGCCCCGGAACGCGCGAAGGCGTCCAGGAAGTTGTTCGCGGCGCAGTAGTCGACCTGGCCGAAACCGCCGATCACGGCGGTGATCGAGGAGCAGAGGACGACGAAGTCGAGCGGCAGGTCGCCGAAGACTTGGGCCAGCGCGAGCGTGCCGGCCAGCTTCGGGGCCAGCACGCGCTGCGCCTCGTCGCGCTCCTTGACCTCGGCCATGCCGCCGCCGGGCAGGCCGGCGGCGTGCACGATGCCGTCGAGCCCGCCGAACCGGCGCTCGGCCTCGTCGCGGACCCGGCGCAGGTCGTCCGGGTCGGTGACGTCGGCGGCCAGCACCAGCACGTCGGCGCCGGCCGCCTCCATCCGGCGGATCGCCGCGATGGCGCGCCCGGCCCGGTCGGCGCCGCCGTGCACCGCCAGGTGCGCGTCCCAGTCGTCCCGCTCGGGCAGCCCGGAGCGGGCCAGCAGCACCAGCTTGGCGCGGGCCCGGCGGGCGAAGTCCTCGGCCAGGGTGACGCCGATGCCGCCGAGACCGCCGGTGATCAGGTAGCGGCCCTCCTCGCGCAGTACGCCCGGCTCGTCCTCGGCGGCCACGCTCACCTGCTCGTAGCCGCCGAGCCAGCGGCGGTCGCCGCGCAGCGCCACCTCCGGGTGCTCGGCGTCGACCGGGCTGCGCAGCTCGGCCACCAGGGCGGCCACGCCGCGCGCGGCCGGGTCGGTGTCGAGCAGCCGAACGGTGAGGCCGGGCAGCTCGGCCGGGAGGACCCGGGCCAGGCCGGCGAGCGTGGCGTGCTCGGGGCGGACGAGGTCGTCGCCGCGTACGTCGCCGATGCCGGCGGTGACCAGGTCCAGGCGTACGCCCGTCTCGTCGGCCGTCACACCGGCACCGGCGAGCGCCTGCACCAGGTGCAGCGCGCCGAAGAAGCCGCGCTCCTGCGCCGTCCAGGCGGCCGCCGGGTCGATGCCGGCCGGCTCGCCGTCGAGGGCGAACGCGTGCACGACCCGGCGTGGCAGGTCGGCGCCGAGCGCGGCGACCAGCGCCTCCGCGTCGGCGCGTACGCCAGGGCGCAGCCGGAAACCGGTGGGGCCGGCGGAGAACGCCTCACCGGCGCGTACCTCGACCGGGTCGTCGCCGGCGGCGCGCAACGCGGCCACGAGCGCCTCGCCGCGCGGGCCGTCGGCCAGCACCAGGCAGCGGCCCAGCGGCTCGACCGTGCGGGCCGGGGCGGCCTGGCGCCACACCGGCACCGCGAACCACTCCGGCAGCGGACGGGGACCGGTCTCGGCGGGCGCCGCGGCGACCTCCTGCTCCGGGTCCGGGTCGATCCAGTAGCGGCGCCGCTCGAACGGGTACGTGGGCAGCGGCACCCGCCGCGCGTCCGGGTCGGCCGGGAGCCGCACCGGCACGCCCCCGCACCACAGTGCGCCAGCCGTGCCGAGCAGCGCGGCCAGGTCACCGGTCTGCTCGCCCGGACCGGGCAGGCTGCCCAGCGGGGTGAGGGCGCGCTGCGCCTCGGCGGCCTTGGCGACCTGCATCCGGGCCAGGTTGGCCAGTTGCCGGCCGGGGCCGCACTCGACGAGCGCCCAGGTGCCCTCGGCGAGCAGTGTGGCCACGCACGCGCCGAAGCGGACCGGGCGGCGCAGGTGCGCGGCCCAGTACGCCGGGTCGGTGGCCTGCGCCTCGGTGATCCAGGTGCCTGTCACGTTCGACACGAACGGCACCGCCGGGGCGCGCAGCGGCACGGTGGCCATCAGCGCGGTGAACTCGTCCAGGATCGGGTCCATCATCGGCGAGTGGAACGCGTGCGAGGTGCGCAGCAGCTTCGACTTGTTCTTGCCGCCCAGGCTCGCGGCGAACTCCTCCACCAGGGCGGTCTCACCGGCCACCACGCAGGTGCCGGGGCCGTTGACCGTCGCCACCGACAGGCCCGCGGGCAGCCGGTCGGTCACCGCCGACTCGTCGAGCGTGACCGCCAGCATCGAACCGGCCGGCAGGGAGTGCATCAGCCGGCCCCGGGCGGCCACCACCCGCAGCGCGTCCGCGAGGTCGAGCACCCCGGCGAGCGCGGCGGCCACGTACTCGCCGATGGAGTGGCCGATCATCGCGGCCGGGACGACCCCGGCGGCCCGCCACGCGACGGCGAGGGCGTACTCGACTGTGAACAGCGCGGGCTGCGTCCAGCGGGTCTCGGTGAGCTTGTCCGCCGCGTCCGGGTCGCGGCCGAGGATCAGGTCCCGGATGTCCAGGCCCAGTTCGGGCCGGAGCAGGTCGGCGCACTCGTCCACGGCGGCGGCGAACGCCCGGTCCTGGGCGTACAGTTCGGCGCCCATCCCGGCGTACTGCGAGCCCTGACCGCTGAACAGGAACGCCACCCGGGGCGCGGGTCCGTCGGCGACGCCCCGGTGGCCCTTGCGCCGCTCGCGCAGTGCGGCGGCGGCGCTGCCCGGGTCGCCGGCCACGACGGCGGCGCGGTGGGCGTACGTCTGGCGGCCGACGCGCAGCGTGTGCGCCACGTCGGCGAGCGCCACGTCGCTGCCGCCCTCCAGGTGCTCGGCGAGCCGCCGCACGGCGACGTCCAGCGCGGCCGGGGTCTTCGCCGACACCTGGAGCAGGTGCGCCGGGCGGGCCGGCGGCTCGTCCCGCTCCGCGGCGGGGGCCTCCTGGAGCACCACGTGGGCATTGGTGCCGCCGATGCCGAAGGAGCTGACCCCGGCCCGGCGCGGCCCGCCGTCGGTGTCCCACTTGGTCAGCGTGTTCGCCACGTAGAACGGGGTGTCGGCGAAGTCGATGGCCGGGTTCGGCGTCTCGTAGTTGATGGTCGGCGGGATCAGCCCGTGCTCCATCGCCAGCACCGTCTTGATCACACTGACGATGCCGGAGGGCTGGCTGAGGTGGCCGATGTTCGACTTCACCGACCCGATGCCGCACCAGCCGCGCTCGTCGGTGTCCCTGGTGTAGACGGCGGACAGCGCGGCGATCTCGATCGGGTCGCCGAGCGCGGTGCCGGTGCCGTGCGCCTCGACGTAGCTGATGCTGCGCGGGTCGACGCCGGCGAGCGCGACGGCCTGGGCGATGGCCTCCGTCTGCCCGTCGATGCTGGGGGCGGTGAAGCCGACCTTCCCGGCGCCGTCGTTGTTGATGGCGTTGCCGAGCACGACCGCGCGGATGTGGTCGCCGTCGGCGATCGCGTCGGAGAGCCGCTTGAGCAGCGTCACGCCGACGCCGCTGCCCCACACCGTGCCGTTCGCTCCGGCGTCGAACGGCCGGCACCGCCCGTCCGGCGAGGTGAAGCCGTCCATGCCGAGGTAGCCGACGTGCGGCAGCTCGATGTTGACGCCGCCGGCCAGGGCCATGTCGCACTCGCCGTTGCGCAGCGCCTCGCAGGCCAGGTGGAACGCGACCAGTGAGGTGGAGCAGGCGGTGTGCACTGTCATGCTCGGGCCGCGCAGGTCCAGCCGGTACGACACGTTCGTGGCCACGTAGTTCGGCGAGTTGCCGGTGGCAAGCGACACCGCGCCGTGCGGGTTTCCACCGACCCGCTTGTTGCGGTACACGTTGCGTTGCAGGTACGTGTTGCCGCCGGTGCCGGCGTACACGCCGACCGCGCCGTCGTAGCGGCCCGGGTCGTAGCCGGCGTCCTGCAACGCGGTGTAGCAGGTCTCCAGGAACAGCCGGTGCTGCGGGTCGGTGATCTCGGCCTCGCGGGCGGTCATCCCGAACAGGCCGGCGTCGAACTCGTCGTAGCCGTCCACCAGCGGCGCGCGGTTGACCCAGCCCGGGTCGTCGACCTCCTCCGGCCGGGCGCCGCGGGCGAGCTGCTCCTCGCGGGTCAGCTCGGTCGTCGACTCCACGCCGTCGACCAGGTTGCGCCAGAACTCGTCGACGTCGGCCGCGCCGGGCAGGCGGGCGGCGAGCCCGACGATGGCGATGGGCTCGAGGCCGTCGTCGGCGGGAATGTCGTTCTGCATGGGGGTTCCTTCAGTTCACAAGGGATCGCGTCACGGGTGAGGTCGGCGTGGTGGCGGGGTACGGCGGGCGCGGCCCCGCCGGGCGGCGGCGCGCAGCGCGGCGCGGGCCAGCTCCGGCCGGTCGGCGGCCCCGTCGAGGCTGGCGGCGAGCGCCCGCACGGTCGGGTGGCGGAACAGGTCGAGCATGGTGATCGAGCGGCCGGTGGCCTCGGTGAGGCGGGCGTACACGGCGGCGAGGGCCATCGAGTGGCCGCCGATGTCGAAGAAGTTGTCGGTGACGCCGACGGTGTCCCGGCCGAGCACGTCGCGCCAGATCCCGGCGATCAGCTCCTCGGTGCCGGTGAGCGCGTCCGAGCCGGTGGGCAGCGGCGCGCGGGCCGGTTCGGCGGTGGCGACAGTCATCGCGCCGAGCGCGGCGACGCGCACCGCCGGGCGGGGCAGCTCGGGCGCCACCTCGGCGGCCGGCGTGTGCGGGTCGGCGGCGAGCGCGCCGACCAGGGCGGCCAGGTCGGCCAGGAGCGCGCTGATCCGCTCGGCCTCGAACAGGTCCGGGTTGTGCACCACCTCGACGCCGGCCCGCCCGTCGCGCTCCACCACGTAGACGGTCAGGTCGAACGGTGAGCCGGGCTTGGGCACCGGCAGCGGCTCGGCCGTGAGACCGGTCAGCGTCAGCCGGGGCGGGGCGAAGTTGAGCACGTTGAACAGCACCTGCACCAACGGGGCACGTGAGGTGTCCCGGCCCACGCCGAGCGACTCCACGATGCGTTCCAGCGGCGCGCCCGGGTGGGCGGTGACCTCGTGCAGCTCGGCGGCGGCCCGGTCGACCTGTTCGGCGAAGCTCGCGCCGCCGGAACGGACCCGCACCGGCACGGTGTCGATGAAGAAGCCGATCACCTCGTCGAACGCGGCCAGCCGCCGGTCGGCGACGATCGCGCCGAGCACGTGCTCGTCGCCGCCGGTGACCCGGCGCAGCAGCTCGCCGAACGCGGCCAGCAGCACCGCCGCGACTGTGGTGCCGCGCCGGGCGGCAAGGTCGCGCACGTCCCGGTCGGCGGTGGCGTCCAGCCGTACCGCGGCCTCCGCGCCGGCGTACGTCTGCACGGCGGGGCGGGGCCGGTCGCGGGGCAGGTCCAGCACCGTCGGCGCGCCGGCCAGGTGCGCGGTCCACCAGGCCAGGTCCGCCTCGCCGCGACGCCGGTCCCGGTCGGCGCGCCACACCGCGTAGTCGGCGTACGTGGCGGGCAGCGGCGGGCGGCCCGGCACGGACCGGCCGAGCGCGCGGGCGTACGCGAGCGCCAGCTCGTCGTAGAGCAGCGCCTCGGACCAGCCGTCGAAGACCGCGTGGTGCACGGTGACCGCGAGCACGTGCTCCTCGGCGGCGAGCCGGTACACGGTCACCTGCCAGGGCGGGCCGGTGGCCAGGTCGAACGCGTGCCCGGCGCCGGCCGCGAGCATGCCGGCCAGTTCGGTGTCGGGGTCGGCGCCGCCGGTCAGGTCGACCACCGGCACCGCCACGTCGGTCGGTTCCTCGCGGACCGCGTACGGCACGCCGCCGTTCTGCGGGATCCGCCAGCGCAGCACGTCGTGCCGTTCGGCCACGGCGCGCAGCGCCGCGCCGAGCGCGGCGACGTCCAGCGGCCCGCGCAGCCGGTGCGCGACGGCGATGTTGTAGGGCGCGCTGGACGGGGCGAGCTGGTCCATGAACCACAACCGCCGCTGCGGCGGGGACAGCGTGGGCGGGTTGCCGGTGGTCAGCACGTCGGCGTCGGCCGGGTCGGCGGCGCGGACCCGGTCCACCAGCGCGGCGAACGTGCGGTCGGCGAACAGCACCCGCGTGTCCACCTGCCGGCCCAGATCCGCGCGCAGCGCCGCGACCAGCCGCATCGCGGCGATGGAGTTGCCACCAGCGGCGAGGAAGTCGCTGTCCGGGGCGGGCGCGGCGCCGAGCAGCCGGGTCCAGATCCGCCGGACCGCCACCGTCACCGGGTCGCCGTCGGTGGGCGCGTCGTCCACGCCGGCCGGGGCGGCCGCGGCCAGCTCGCGCAGCGCCGGCCGGTCCAGCTTGCCGGTGACCGGGCTGACCGGCAGCGCGTCCAGCCGCACCGTCCGGGCCGGCAGCATCGCGGTGGTCAGCCGCGTCTGCGCGTACGCGCGCAGCTCGTCGTCGCCGGGCGCGCCGGCCGGCGCGAGGAACGCGACCAGCTCGGCGTCGGCCGGGCCGGGCACCGCCTCCACCGCGACGCGCTCGACGCCCGGGCAGGCGGCCAGCACCGCCTCGATCTCGCCCAGCTCGATGCGCTGGCCGCGCACCTTCACCTGCCGGTCGGCGCGGCCGAGGTAGACGATCCGGCCGTCCGGGCCCTGCCGGACCAGGTCGCCGGTGCGGTAGAGCCGCTCGCCGGGGACGTCGCCGAACGGGTCGGGCACGAACCGCTCGGCGGTCAGGCCGGGCCGGTTCAGGTAGCCGTCGGCCAGGCCCGGCCCGCCGATCAGCAGCTCGCCGGTCTCCCCCGCCGGCACCGGGCGCAGGTCGGCGTCGACCACGTACGCCCGGTGGTTGGGCAGCGGCCGGCCGATCGGCATCGGGTCGGTGTCGGCCGGGGTGAGGTCGCAGGTGACCGCCAGCACCGTGGTCTCGGTCGGGCCGTAGCCGTTGAGGAACCGCCGGCCCGGCGCCCAGCGGGCGACCAGCTCAGCCGGTACCGCCTCGCCGCCGCAGAGCAGCACCCGCCACGACGGGAACCCGGCCGGGTCCAGCAGCGACAGCACGGTCGGGGTGATGAAGCCCCAGGTGACCTCGTGCTCGGCGACGAACCGGGCCAGCCGTACCGGGTCGGCCCGGTCGTCGGCGCCGAGCAGCTGCACCGCGCCGCCGAGCGTGAGCGGCACGAACAGGTCCATGGTGGCCGCGTCGAAGCCGAGCGAGGCGATGCCGAGGCTGCGTACCGAGGCGTCGGCGCCGGTCAGCGCGCTCACCCCGGTGACGAACTCGACGGCGTTGCGGTGGGTGGTCAGCACGCCCTTGGGGCGGCCGGTGGAGCCGGAGGTGAACAGCACGTACGCCGGGTCACCGGGCCGGGCCGGGCACGGCGCGAGCGGGGCCGGGCCGGGCAGCGCGAGCGCCACCACGCCGGGCTCGTCGCCGAACTCGGCCACCGCCGCGTCACCGACCACCACCCGCACGCCCGCGTCGCGGGCGATGCCGCGCAGCCGGGCCCGGGGACCGCCCGGCTCCAGCGGCACGTACGCCGCGCCGGCCAGCAGCACGCCGACCACGCTCACCACCAGGTCGGGGGTACGCGCGCCGCACACGCCGACCCGGTCGCCCCGGCCGACGCCGTGCCCACGCAGCGCGGCGGCCACCCCGGCGGCCCGGTCGACGAGCTGCCGGTAGGTGAGCCGGGTGTCCCACTGGCGTACCGCCACCGCGTCCGGGGTCCGGGCGGCCTGCGCGGTGATCAGGTCGACGAGGGTGGCGTCCGGCCACGGCAGGTCCGTGCCGTGGACGGCGCTGACGGTCAGGGTGTCGGTCACCGGAGTGCTCCAAGGTGCTCGGCCGGGTCGGTGATCTGGAGGCGCAGTTCGCTGACGTAGCCGCGGCCCCGGGCGTCGGGCACCCAGGCATCGGCGGGGGCGGGCAGCAGTTCGGAGACCACGACGGGCACGTCCGGGCCGGTCCGCAGCGCGGCGTCGACCATGGCGCACAGCGACTGCGCGTACAGCGGCCCGGTCAGGTCCACGTAGCAGGGTTTGATCTCGGTGCCGACCTTGACGAAGACCTGCTCGGGCAGGCCGGTCTCGGCGCGCCAGCGGCGTACCGCCAGGTAGCGGGCGGACTCGTCGGAGTGGCCGCCCAGCCCGCACGCCCCGGCCGTGGTGCGCCAGGTGCGCCGCGCCACCACCAGCCGGTCGATGGTGATCCGGGGCGTGTGCGCGGCCGCGCCGAGCAGCTTGAACGCGTCGAGCAGCAGCGCGCCGAGCAGCGTGGCGAAGACCTCCATCAGCGGCCAGCGGGCCCCGTCGGGAAAGACCGCGGTGAGCGTGTCGCCGGTCCGCTCGACCACCACGCCGGTGGCCGGGACCAGGCGGTCGACGTCCGCGCCGTGTGCGGTGTCGATGCCGAGCTGCAGGTCCGCCGGGCCGGTCAGCGCGTACGTGGTGCGGGTGGTGCGGCGGGGGAAGCTGTCCGGCCACAGCACCCGCAGCCGGACCGGGCCCAGGTCGGCGTCGAGGTCGGCGCGCAACGCCGCCGGGTCCGGGTGGAACGGGCTGAGCACCGCGCTGTCGAAGGCGACCGACGCCGGGTGCAGCTCGCCGAGCACGAGCTGGAAGTCGCCGCGCTCGACGGCCTCCGGCGAGTCGGCGCACAGCTGCACGTCCGGGTTGTGCAGCCGGGCCGACGGCCAGCCGGGCCGCGTCGCCGGGAACAGCTCCCGGACCCGGTCGGTGAGGTCCGCCGCGCGCAGCCGCAGCTCCGCCTGCCCCTCCGGCAGGTCGGCCAGGCCGAACAGCTCGGCCCAGCGTGCGGTGAGCGTCGCGCCGGCCCGGCCGATCGGGCCGTCCGGGGAGACGAGCGTGCCCTGGGCCAGCAGCCACAGGTCGGCCAGCCGCACCGGTCTCCCGTCGGCGGCCAGCTCCTCGTGCAGCTCGACGAAGAGGTCGTCGCAGCGGGCGGCCACCTCGCCTGTGAACCAGCGGGCGGTACGCAGCACCACCGCTAGCGGCTCGGCGAGCGCGTCGACGACTGCCGCGCCGATCTGGAACTCCAGGTCGCGGGCGGTCTCCTCGTAGCAGACGGTGCGGGCGGCGTACATCTGGCCGCTGTGCCGGGTGGCGGGGCGCCCGGTGACGGCGGTGAACCCGGCGTTGAGCGCGGCGAGCGCGGCGCCGAGCCGCTCCGGGTCGCCGGCCGCGGCGGCCACCTCGTCGCGGGCGGCGCGCAGCCGGCCGAACTCGGCCGCCGTCGCGGCGCGGACCGGTTCGTCGCCGATCGCGGCGATCCGCGCTTCGAGCACCAGTTCGGCGTCGGGCGCGATCGGCAGGTTCCCGCCCCAGCTGAGCTGGCCGCGCTCGACCCACCGGTCCAGCAGCAGGTAGACGTCGTCGGCGCTGTGCACCTCACCGGCGTCGCACAGCCGCTGCGCCAGCTCCAGCGCGGGCGTGCGGCCGTCGCAGGCGCCGAGCACCAGCGCCTCGACCGGGGTCAGCGCGATCGGCGGGTGCAGCGGCCAGCGCAGCTCCCGGCCGGCGACGGTCAGGTGCGGTTGCAGCGCGGGCGCCCACCAGCGGCGCACCGCCAGGTCGTCGGCGAGCCGGTCGGCGTACGCGATGAGCGCCCACGCCTCGAAGTACACCCGCCGCCGGTGCACCAGCGCGTCACCGGGCACCGTGCGCACGCCGGGCCGGGTGGTGTCGAACGTGCCCCAGCAGACCGGGCCGAAGAAGCCGATGGTCTCGGCCTTCCCGCAGTACCGCTGCCAGTAGCGCAGCAGGCTCAGCTCGCGCTTGCGGCGGCGCACGTTGCGGACCTGCGGGTCGGTGCGCAGCAGCCCGTCCAGCGCGATCAGCATGTCCGGGTTCTGCCAGGTCACCGCCTCGCGCAGCAGCGGGTCGGCGGCCAGCTCGCCGGCCACCGCGGAGGACTCGGCGAACGCCTCGCGCAGCGTCTTGTCGAACACCTCGGGGCCGGTGTCGCCGGCGAGCAGCGCGTCCGCGGTGGCGGCGCAGTCCGGCGCGGCGAACCGGTCCAGCCCGGCGGCCGGGAAACCGGCGGTCCGCAGGACCACGTCGCGCCACACCGACCAGCCGGTGTCGCCCAGGGGCACCAGGTGGCTCACCGGTGGTCCTCCCGCCGGGCGTCGGTGATGTGCAGGCGCAGCTCGCTGAAGTACCGGCGGCCCTGCCCGTCGGGCACCCACGCCTGCTCCGGGGCGGGCAGCATCTCGCTCACCGTGAACGAGACGTCGTCGCCGCCGTCGACCCGGGCGGCGCGCGCCATCGCGCAGAGCGTGGTCGCGAACGCCGGCGCGGCGAGGTCGACGAAGCAGGGCTTGGTCTCGGTGCCGAACTTGACGTACACCTGCTCGGGCAGGCCGAGGCGGCGGCGCCAGTCCCGGACGGCGAGGAAGCGCTCACGCTCGCCGTTCGGGACGGCCAGGCCGCTCTCGCCCACAGTGGTCCGCCACGTCTGCCGGGCCAGCACCAGCCGGTCCACGGTGATCCGGGGCGTGTACGGCGCGGCGGCGACCAGCTTGAAGCCGTCCACGGCGTGCGCGCTGAACGGCTCGGCGAAGATCTCGGTGAGCGGCCAGCGCTGCCCGTCCGAGGCGGTGGCGACCAGCTCGCCGTCGACGTCGTCGACGACCAGGTCCACTGTGGGCAGCACGCGGGCCGGGTCGGCGCCCGGCGCGTCGAGGAACGCCAGGTGCCGGTCGGTGGGGCCGGTCAGCGACTCGGCGGTACGGCTGGTGCGCCGCGGCCAGTCGGCCGGGAACAGCAGCCGGACCCGCCGCTGCCCGAGGTCCGCGGCCAGCGCCTCGCGCAGCCGTTCCACGTCCGGGTGCGACGGCGTGAACACCGCGCAGTCGAAGGACGACCAGGCGGCGTGCAGCTCGCCGAGCACCACCGTGTACTCGCCGCGCCGCAGCGCGTCCGCGTCGGTGGCGCAGATCTGCAGGTCGGGGCTGTGGATGGCGGCGTTCGACCACTCCGGGCCGGCGCCGGGGAACACCTCGTCGACCCGGTCGGCGAGATCCGCCGCGCGCAGCCGTACGTCGGTGGCGCCGGCGGGCAGGGTGTCCAGGCCGAACAGCCCGGACCAGCGGGCGGCGAACTCCGCCGCCACCGCGTCGACGGGCCGCTCGCCGTCGCCCCAGAACATGCCCTGGGCCAGGAACCACAGGTCGGCCAGGGGCACCGGGGCGCCGGACTCGGCGCGCAGCTCCTCGTACAGGCCGCGCAGCACGTCGAGATAGGCGCGGGCGAGCGCGTTCGCCAGCCAGCGGGCGGCGCGCAGCAGCACGTCGAGCGGGGCGGCCAGCTCGGCCAGCAGCGGCGCGCCGAACACCACGTCCAGGTCCCGGGCGCTGTCCTCGTAGCAGAGCGTGCGTCCGGCGTACATCTGTCCGGCCCGGCGTGCCGCCGGGACGCCGGTCAGCTCGGTGAACGTGGCGTCCAGCGCGTCCAGGACGACGCGCAGCCGGCCCGCGTCCCCGGCCGCCGCGGCGACATCGTCACGGGCGGCGCGCAGCCGGTCGAACCCGGCCCGCGCGGCGGCGCGGGCCGGCTCGTCGCCGATCGCCTCGATCCGGTCGGCCAGCACCCGCTCGGCGTCCGGGCTCACCGGCAGGGCCGCGTCCCAGGTGATCAGCTCCCGCTCCACCAGGCGGTCGAGCAGCGCGTAGCCGTCCTCGGGGCGGCGCAGCCCGATCGCCGGGTCGCTGACCAGGTCGGCGGCGGGGCGCCGCCCGTCGGCCGCGCGCAGCAGCTCGGCCTCGACCGGGCTCAGCGTCAGCGGCGGCCGTCCGGGCCGCAGCACGGCCCGGTCCCGGACCGCCAGGTGGGGGCGGAGCATCGGCGGCCACCAGCGGCGGACCGCCAGGTCCGCGCCGATCCGTTCGGCGTACGCGGTCAGCGCCCACGACTCGAACCACACCCAGCGGCGGCGGGTCAGCCCGGCGCCGGGGTTGACTCGGGCAACTTCCGGCTGTGCCGGATCGACTGTGACCCAGCAGCTGGGCCCGAAGAAGCCGACCGTCTCGTTCTTGCCGCAGTAGCGCTGCCAGTACTTCAGCAGCGCCCGTTCCCGGTCGCGGCGGCGGACGTTGCGGACCGCGTCGGCGCCGCCGCGCACCAGCCCGTCGAACGCGACGAGCGCGCCCCGGTTCTGCCAGGTGACCGCCTCGCGCAGCAGCGGGTCGGCGGCCAGCTCGCTGAACCGCCGCGCGCCGGCGCGCAGCGCCTCCTCGAACTCCTTGTCGAACCGGTCCTCACCCGCGCCGGTGGCGAGCAGCTCGTCGGCGGCCGTGGCGGCCCGGGACGCGGTGAACAGCTCCAGCCCGTCGGCCGGGAACCCGGTGGTCCGCAGCACCGCGTCGCGCCACACCGACCAGCCGGTGTCGCCGAGGGGGACCCGGTGCGCGGCGCCGGCGGTCCCGCGGCCGGCGGCGCGCACCGGGTCCGGACCCGCGTCCGGCGTGCCGGCGCGGGTGTCAGTGGACGCGGCGGTCAGGTCGGCGCGGATCAGCGCGGCCAGTTCGGGCAGCCGGTCGTGCAGGAAGAAGTGCCCGCCGTCCAGCTCGTGCAGGGTGAACCCGGCCGCGGTGTGCTCGGCCCAGGCCGCGCTCTGGTCCCGGGTGACCGCCCGGTCGGTACGCCCGGCGAACACGACGATCGGCACCGGCAGCGGCTCGCCGGGCACGTGGCGGTAGTCGTCGACGCGGCCGAAGTCGGCCCGCAGCAGCGGCAGCAGCAGCTCCACCAGCTCCGGGTGGTCGAGCAGTTCGGCGGGGAGGCCGCCGCCCTCGCCGAGGCGGCGCAGCAGCTCGTCGTCGCCGGCCCGGGACAGGCCGTCGAACGGGCCGGGGGTACGCACGTGCGGGGCGCGGGCGCCGCCGACGTAGAGCCGCAGCGGCAGCGGCCGGCCCGGGCGGCGCAGCTCGCGGACCACGTCGAAGCCGAGCCGCCCGCCCATCGAGTGGCCGTAGATCGCGTACGGGCGGTCGGCCCGGGAGGCGATGGCGTCGGCCACGTCGGCGACGCTGAAGCGCGGGTCCTCGGTGATCCGGTTCTCCCGGCCGGGCAGTTGCACAGGCGTCACGTCGACGCCCGGGCCGAACTCGGCCGCCCAGCGCCGGAACGCGCTGGCGCCGGCCCCCGCGTAGGGCAGGCAGAACAGTCGCACCGGGGCCTCGGGACGGCTTCCGGCGGAGACGAACCAGTTCACCGCGGACCTTTCTGCACGGGGTCGATCCAGTGCCGGCGGCGCTGGAACGGGTAGGTGGGCAGTCCGGTGCGTCGCACCGTGCCGTCGGGGTGCAGCTCGTGCCAGTCGACGTCGCGCCCGGCGACCCAGTCGGCGGCCGTCTCGCGCAGCGGCCCGCCGTCACCGGCGATGCGGGCGTCGGTGTCCAGCAGCACGTCCAGAGCGGACAGCGCGGCCGGCAGGTCGGCGGCGACCACCGCCGCCCGGTGGGCGAACGCCCGCCGGCCGAGCGCCAGCGTGGCGGCCACGTCGGGCAGCGCCGGCGCGGCGCCGGCCAGGTGGGTCCGCAGGCGGGCCAGGGCCGCCCGCAGCGCCGCCGGGGTGCGCGCGGAGACCGGCAGCAGCCACGGCCCCTCGCCGGGCGGGTCGGCCGGCTCTGCCGGCGGCGGCTGCTCCACCACCACGTGCGCGTTGGTGCCGCCGAGGCCGAACGCGCTCACCCCGGCGACCCGGCGCGCGCCGTCCGGCCAGTCCCGCGCCTTGGTGGGCACGTAGAACGGTCCGGCCGCCAGGTCGATCTCCGGGTGCGGGCGGGTGAAGTGCAGGTTCGGCGGGATCACCCCGTGCCGGACGGCGAGCACCGCCTTGATCAGCCCGGCGATGCCGGCGGCGGCGTCGAGGTGGCCGATGTTGGTCTTCACCGAGCCGAGCGCTGTCGACTCGGCGGGCGCGGCGCCCGCGTACACCTCGTGCAGCGCCGCGACCTCGATGGCGTCGCCGAGCGGCGTGCCGCTGCCGTGGCCCTCGACGAAGCGGACCTCGCCCGGCGCGACCTCGGCGGTGGCGAGCGCGCCCGCGACGGCGGCGGCCTGCCCGGCCGGGCCGGGCACCGCGAATCCGGCCCGGTCCGGGCCGTCGTTGGTGACCGCCCAGCCGGGCAGGATCGCGTAGATGCGGTCGCCGTCGGCCTGCGCGTCGGCGAGCCGGCGCAGGGCGACCACCCCGGCGCCGGAGCCGAACCCGGAGCCGGCGGCGGCCTCGTCGAAGGCGCGGCACCGCCCGTCGGGCGAGGTGAGCCCGCCCGCCCGGTGCCGCGGCCACGTCACTGTGGACCCGCCGGCCAGGGCCAGGTCGCACTGGTAGTCGGCGAGGCTCTGCGCGGCCAGGCAGACCGCGACGAGCGAGCTGGAGCAGGCGGACTGTACGGCCATCGCCGGGCCGGTCAGGCCGAGCCGGTAGGCCACCTGCCCGGGCAGGTGGTCGGTGAACTGGCGGCCGACGAGCCGGGCCTCCCAGTCGTCCGGGTCGACGTCGCCGACCACCGCCGGGTTGTCCATGAGGTGGAACAGGAAGTAGCGGTTGGCCGAGGTGGCGGAGTAGACGCCGACCAGGCCGGGGAAGCGCGACGGGTCGTGCCCGGCGTCCTCCAGCGCCTCCCAGGCGGTCTCCAGGAACAGCCGGTGCTGCGGGTCGGTGCGGGCGGCCTCGTCGGCGCCGAAGCCGAAGAACTCGGCGTCGAAGTCGGCCACCCCGTCGAGCCGGCCGGTGGCGCGTACGTGCCGGGGGTCGGCGAGCAGGCCGGGGCCGACGCCGAGCGCGGTCAGCTCCTCGTCGGTGTGGTCGTGCACCGAGTCGACGCCGGTGCACAGGTTCCACCAGAACGTCGCCACGTCGGGCGCGCCGGGGAACCGCCCGGCGACGCCGACCACGGCGATCTCGTCGCCGGTGTACTCCCGGGCGGCGCGCAGCGGCGCGGCGGGCGCGGGCAGCACCGGCGCGCGGACCGCCTCGGACGGGGCGTCGAGCAGCGCGGCCTGGGCGGCGACGGTCGGGTGGTCGAACAGGCGCAGCATCGGCAGGCGGACGCCGAACCGCTCGGCGAGGCGCTGCTGCACCTGGCCCAGCAGCAGCGACTGCCCGCCCACGTCGAAGAAGCTGTCGGTGCGGCCGACCGCGTCGCGGCCGAGCACCGCGCACCAGATGTCGTGCACAACCCGCTCGGTCCCGCTGGCCGGCGCCGCCTCGGCCGGCACCTCGGCCACCGGATCGGGCAGCGCCCGCTCGTCGATCTTGCCGGTGACGGTGAGCGGGAACTCGTCGACCACCACCACCGCGCGGGGCACCGCGTAGTCGGGCAGCGCCGCGGTCAGGGCAGCGCGCAGCGCCGCCGGGTCGGGGCGGGCGCCGGCCGGCCGGGCGTACGCGAGCAGCTCGCCGTCGCGGACGACGGCGCGGACGCCCGCGACGCCGGGCTGGGCGGACAGCACCGCTTCGATCTCGGTCAGCTCGACCCGGTGCCCGCGTACCTTGACCTGGCGGTCGAGCCGGCCGAGGCAGACCAGTTCCCCGCCGGGCAGCAGCCGGCCCAGGTCACCGGTGCGGTACGACGGCACCCCGTCGGCGTCGACGCCGAACCGGTCGCTGTCCTGGTTGAGGTAGCCGGGGGCGAGGTGCCGGCTGTGGACGACGATCTCGCCGGTGTCCGGGGCGAGGTCGAGCCGGTAGCCGGGGAACGCGGTGCCGACCGGCAGCGGCCCGCGGGCGTCGGGCTCCACCCCGGACAGCCGCTGCACGTGCCGGGCCGCGAACGTCATCTCGGTGGCGCCGTAGCCGTTCACCAGCACGCACCCGGCGGCGAACCGGTCCCGGCCGCGTGCCGCGTCGGTCCAGGTGGCCTGCTCGCCGCCGAGCAGCACGGCCCGCACGGTGGGCAGCCGGCGCGCGCCGAGCGTGTCGAGCAGGAAGCGGTAGACGGTGGGCGTGCAGTGCAGCACCGTGGCGCGGCGCCGGTCGAGTTGCTCGACGGCGTGGGCCAGCCCCTGGCGGCGCAGGTCGACCGGGACGACGGCGGCGCCGGTGAGCAGCGCCGGGTAGAGGTCGGGGATGGCGGCGTCGAAGCTGAACGACGCGAGCAGGCTGAGCCGGTCGTCCGGGCCGACGGCCAGCGCGGCGATCTGGTTGTCGACGACGTGGGCCAGGTTGCGGTGGGTCTGCCCGACCGCCTTGGGCACGCCGGTGGAGCCGGAGGTGAACAGCACGTACGCCAGCGCGTCCGGGTCGTCGGCGACCGGGCGCAGCGGGGCCGGCGGCACCTCGTCCAGCGGCACGACCGGACGCTCACCGGCCAGCGCCGTGGCCAGGTCGCGGTGCTCGGCGGCGCACGCCACGGCGGTGACCCCGGCGGCGCCGACCATGTGGCGCAGCCGCGCGACCGGGAAGCCCGGGTCCAGTGGCACGTACGCGCACCCGGCGGCCAGGGCGCCGAGCAGCGCCGCGACGGTCGGTGCGCCGTGCGCGGTGAGCAGCGCGACCCGGTCTCCGGGGCGCAGGCCCGCGGCGGCGAACACGGCAGCGTGCCCGCCGGCCGCCTCGGCCAACTCGGTGTAGGTGACCTCGTGGGTCTCACCGAGCAGGGCCGGACGTCCGCCGTGTACCGCCGTGATCGCGCCGAAACGATTGATAATCATCGGCTCTGCCATATCAGGAAGCGGGATACGCTCCACAGAGGACAGGCACGCAGCGATCGACGAATGTGATCATTGATCCCCCCCAGGACTTCACATTGGAAGCAGAATATTGCTCAATCTCCGCACCGGAAGAGCATCGATGCGGCTTGACCCGAAGGGAGGAAGACGTCCTGGAACCTCGGCTGGAGGAATTCGTCCGATCATCCCTCTAGCGCGTAGACGTTTTACAGCGTAGGTGATCATCGACGGGTTATTTTACGGTGAAAATACTTTCTGGCCGTCGAATCTTCGTCACGGCGGCCCCGGTGCCGCGGCTCAACCCGGATCGCGGGGAGCCTGCTCAGACATCGTAGGGTGGGCGCGGGATCGGGTCCACCATCGCGTCGAAGCCCTTCGGAAGCTGCGCCACGAGGTCCTGGAACTCCCCCACCGTCACCGTGTCGCGCAGCGTGGCGAGCACCGCCGCGGCACCCACCTCGGCGACCGCCGGGTCCACCGCCGCGCGTTCTGCCACCCGGTACAGGAAGTCCACCGCGCCGCCGGTCGTCGCGGTCCCGCCCGGCTCCAGGTAGCCGCCGACGTCGTCCGGCAACTGCGCCGCCAGGTCGGCCGCCTCGTCCGCGGTGATCCGCTCGGCGAGGGTCTGCAACACCGCCCGGGAGATGGTCGCGGCCTCGTCGGACGGCAACTCGGACCGTCGCGCCACCGCCTCGACGAACAGGGGGAACCGCATCCCACCCTCCCCTCGCCGACGGCGGGCACCACGCCCGCCCCGGTCGGCCCCGGCGGGTACCCGCCCCCACCCCGGCCAAACTCCCCCACCCGCCGGCAGGTGGGAAAGCCGCAGGGCACCCGGCCGGCCGCGTCGGTAGCATCCGCCCCATGGCCCCCGTCACCACCCATCCCGGCGCCTGCCCGCTGGACTGCCCCGACACCTGCGTCTGGCAGCTCACCGTCTCCGACGGCCGGGCGGTCGCGCTGCGCGGCGACCGCGACCATCCGTTCACCCGGGGCGCGCTCTGCGGGAAGGTCAACCGCTACCTGGACGCGGTGAACGGGCCGGACCGGCTCACCACGCCCTGGGTCCGCACCGGCCCGAAGGGGGCCGGCCGGGTCGCGTACCGGCCGGCGAGCTGGGACGAAGCAGTCGACCGGGTGGCCGCCGGACTGCGCGCGAGCATCGAACTCCACGGCCCGGAATCGGTGCTGCCCTACTACTTCGCCGGCACCATGGGCCTGGTCCAGGGCTGGACCATGGGCCCCCGGCTCTTCGCCCACCTGGGCGCGTCCCGGCTGGACACCACCATCTGCACGGCGGCGGCACGGGCGGCGCTGCGCTCGCTCTACGGCAGCTCGGTCGGCTTCGAGCCGGAGTCGATCGTGGAGGCGGGCCTGATCGTGCTCTGGGGCGCCAACCCGCTGGTGACCAACCTGCACCTGTGGCCGTTCGTGCAGCAGGCCCGCGAGCGCGGCGCGTACGTGGTGACCATCGACCCGCTGCGTACCGACACGGCGGCCCGCAGCGACGAGCACGTCGCGCCGCTGCCCGGCACCGACGCGGCGCTCGCGCTCGGGTTGATGCGCCACGTCCGCGACGCCGGGGCGGCCGACGAGGCGTGGCTGGCCGCGCACACCACCGGCTGGCCGGAGCTGGCCGCCCGGCTCGACGAGTGGCCGGTCGAGCGGGCCGCCGCCGAGTGCGGCCTGCCGCCCGGGACGGTACGCCGGCTCGGCGAGCGGATCGCCACCACCCGGCCCACCGCGATACGGGTCGGGCTGGGCCTGCAACGGCACCACGGCGCCGGGCAGGCGATCCGGGCCATCTGCGCGTTGCCGCTGGTCACCGGCGACTTCCGGTACCCCGGCGGCGGGGCCCTGGTGACCACCAGCGGCCACCACCCGGTCGACAACGGCCCGGTGATCCGGCCCGCCGGTATGCCGGCCCCGCCGGCCCGGACGCTGAACATGAGCCGGCTGGCCGCCGTGCTCACCGGGGAGGCGGACCCGCCGGTCACCTCGCTCGTGGTGTTCAACGCCAACCCGGCGGCGACCGCGCCGGACCAGGCCCGGCTGCTGACCGGGCTCGGCCGCGCGGACCTGTTCACAGTGGTGCTGGAGCAGCGCTGGACCGACACGTGTGACTACGCCGACGTGGTGCTCCCGGCCACCATGCAGCCCGAGCACCTGGACCTGCAGACGTCGTACGGGCACCACTACACGACGCTGAACCTGCCGGTCCCCCGGGCGCCCGGGGAGGCGCTGCCGAACACCGAGATCTTCCGCCGGATCGCCGCCGCGCTGGGCGTGGACCATCCGGCGTTCTCGGACAGCGACGAGGACCTGGCCCGGCAGTTGCTGGCCGGCGCGCCGATCACGTTCGAGGAGCTGCGCGAGCGCACGTACGCCCGGCTCACCGGCGTGCCGGTCGGTTCCGCGCCGTACGCCGAGGGCGGTTTCCCCACGCCGGACGGCCGCGCCCGGCTGCACGACCCGGCGCTCGCAGCGCTCGGCGTGGACCCGCTGCCCGGGTACACGCCGCCGGCCGAGGCGGCCGACCCGGAACTGGCCCGCCGGTTCCCGCTGACGCTGCTCACCCCGGCCAACCGCTACCTGATGAACTCCACGTTCGCCTCGCTGCCCTGGCACGCCCGCCGGGCCGGGCCGCCCAGGGTGCACCTGCACCCGGCCGACGCGGCGGCGCGCGGGCTCGCCGACGGCGACGCGGTACGCGTGCACAACGACAGGGGCGCGTTCCTCGCCGCGGTGGCGGTGGACGAGGCGACCCGGCCGGGGTGCGCGTTCACGTACAAGGCGTACTGGGCGCGGCGCAGCCCGGGGCGCTCCACCGTCAACGCCGTCACCGGGGTCCGCGACACGGACCTGGGCGAGGCGCCGACGTTCCACGACTGCCGGGTGGAGGTCGAGCCGGCGCCGGCCGGCCTGTTGATCGTCGAGCCGCCCGCCGACGAGGTCGCCGAGCCCGTCACGGCTGGGTGATTCGGGACCTCCGGCCCCCTGACCTGGTCTTTGCGCCCCTGCTCCGGCCCCGTCGCCGCCGCCTAGCGTCGGAGGCGGACACAGGGAGGTTCGCCATGCGTACGTGGCAGGTGCAGGACGTGATGACCAGGGACGTGGCGTCGGTACGGGAGGGCACGGCGTACCGGGAGATCGTCGACGTGCTGGCCGACCGGCACGTCACGGCGGCGCCGGTGGTGGACGAGACCCGGCGGGTGCTCGGCGTGGTGTCCGAGGCGGACCTGATGTACAAGGTGGAGCTGCTGGGGCAGCCCCGGGAGCGGCGGATCCTGCCCGACCGGCACCGCCGCGAGGCGCGGGCGAAGGCGGGCGCGACGCTCGCCGCGGACCTGATGACCGCTCCGCCGGTCACCGTCACGCCGGATGCGACGCTCGTCGAGGCGGCCCGGCTGATGGACGCGCGCGGCGTGAAGCGGCTGCCGGTGGTCGACGACCTCGGCCGTCTCGTCGGCATCGTCACCCGGGGTGACCTGCTCAAGGTGCACCTGCGCCCGGACGCCGGCATCCGGCGCGACGTGGTCGAGGAGGTGCTGTGGCGCAGCCTCGGCGTCCGCGACGGCGTGGTCGACGTGACCGTGCAGCGGGGCGTGGTGACGCTGACCGGGCAGGTGGAGCGCCGTTCCACGGCTCAGCTCGCGGTGCGGCTGGCCCGGCAGGTCAGCGGCGTGGTCGAGGTGGTCGACGCGCTCGGCTACGCGATCGACGACGCCCCGATGGCGGCCCTGCGCATCGGCGGCGGCGCCCCGGCCGGCCTCGTCTGACCCGGTACGGATCCGGTGGGCGCCGGTGTCCGGCGCCCACCGGTGTCACTCCTGGGCGAGCGCGTCCAGCACCAGCGCGGCGGTCCAGCTGAACGCCGGTGAGCCGAGTCCGGCGCCGGTGTCCGGGTGGAAGTACTCGTGGCAGCCGGCCCGGTCGACCAGGTCGAGCAGGGACTCGCGCAGCCCGGCGGCCAGGTCGGCCCGGCGGTGGGTACGCAGGCCCTGCCAGAGCAGCCAGCCGGTGTTGATCCAGCTCGGGCCGCGCCAGTAGCGCAGCGGCTCGAAGTCCGGCGCGGTGCGGTCGTACGTGGGCAGCGGCCGGTCCATCCGGGCGGCCAGCCCGAAGCGCGGCGAGCACGCCTCGGCCAGCACCGCGCTCACCTGCGCCGACGGCAGCTCGGGCAGCGCCAGCGGCATCAGCCCGAGCACGGTGCGGGCCGGCACGAGCCGGTCGGCGCGTACGTCGCGGGGGCGGAACGTGCCGGTGACCGGGTCCCAGAGGCGGGTGACGATCGCCTCGGTGATCCGGGCGCCCCGGTCGCGGTGCGGTCCCGGGTCGGCGCCGATCACGGTGGCGATGCGCGCGAGGGCGTACTCGGAGACGCCGAGCGCGGCGTTCACCAGGGGGCACTCCACCAGGAACGGGTGCCGTCCGAGCAGCCCTTCGTCCCGGTAGCGGCCGGCGCGGTACGACTCCACGAGCGCGACGTAGCGCGCGTAGTCCAGGTCGGTGGGGCGCTGCGACGCGTCGGCGTGCGCGGTGTCGTGCCGGCGGTACGCGCGCATCACCGCCTCGTCGGCCGGCACCGCGGCCAGCGGCGCGTCCCAGGCGGGGCTGTTGTCCAGCCCGGACTCCCACGGGTGCACGATCGACGCCAGCCCGGCGCCGCCGGCGTCGCGTCGACCGGTCAGGTAGCGCTGCTGCGCGACCAGCCTCGGGTAGAGCCGTCGCAGCGCGGCCACCGACGCCTCGCCGGGCGCCCGGCGGTGCACCAGCCAGGCGGCCGGGGCGTGCACCGGCGGCTGGACGATCCCGGAGGTGGCCCGGGCCGGGGCGCCGTCGGCGCGCGCGGAGTCCCAGAACTGCGGCCCGGGGAAGTACGGCCCGGCGCGCGAGGCCGGGTTGAACACGATGTGCGGCACCCGCCCGTCGACCCACTGCGCGGCGAACAGCGTGCGCAGCTCCCGCCAGGCCCGGTCGGGACGGACGTGGGCCAGGCCGATCGCGATGAACGCCGAGTCCCAGCTCCACTGGTGCGGGTAGAGCGTGCGCGAGGGCACCGTGTGGTCGTGTTCCCAGTTGGCGTCCAGGGTGGCCAGCGCGAGGCGGCGCAGCCGGGCGTGACGGTCGGCGTCGGCGCGTACCCCGGTGGTCAGCGTCATGCGGCGGCCCGCCGGGGACGGGCCTGGGCCAGCGCGTCGGCGGCCTGGCGCAGCGCGGCGACCGGCTCGCCGCGCAGCCGGCACTCCAGCGCGAGCCAGCCGGTATAGCCGATCGCGTCGAGCGTGGCCAGCAGCGCGGCCCAGTCCAGGTGCCCGGCGCCGGGCTGGTGCCGGTTGGAGTCGCTGACCTGCACGTGCCCGAGGTACGGCGCGGCGGCGCGCAGCGCGGCGTTCGGGTCGTCCTCCTCGATGTTCATGTGGTAGGTGTCGGCGGCCACCCGCAGCGCCGGTGACCCGACCGCGCGGCACAGCTCCACGGCCTGGTCGAGCCGGTTGACCATGTGGTCCTCGTACCGGTTGAGCGGTTCCAGGAACAGCGTGACCCCCTCGGCGCGGGCGTGCCCGGCCAGCTCGCCCAGGGCGTCGACGAGCACCCGCCGGTCACCGTCGGCCGAGCGTGGCGGTTCGAACGGCGGCAGCCGGCGGGAGAACATGCCCCACGCGGCCGGCGTCATCGCGCCGACGCCGCCCAGCTCGGCGATCACGGAGAGCTGGGAGCGCAGGTTGTCCACCGCGTCGCGGGAGCGGACCGGGTCGAAGTCGCCGATGAAGTGGTCCATCTCGACGCAGACGGTCGGCATGACCACACCTGCGGCGCGGGCGCGGCGCAGCTCCGGCAGCCGTCCGGCCAGCGCGTGGTCACCCCGGCCGCGCAGTTCGATGCCCTGGTAGCCGAGGGAGACGGCGAGGGCGTACTTCCGGGTCAGGTCGGCGCCGGGGAGCAGTTGCTCCTGGCAGGCGAGCGGAATGTCCATCAGAACCTCAGCACCACTTGGAGGACGTCACCGTCACCGCGGTCGAGCAACGCCAGGGCGTCGGCCACCGCGCCCGCGTCGACGACGTGGCTCACCAGCGGCAGCGGGTCGACGCTGCCCTCGGCCACCAGGTCCATGAACGTGTCCGCGATCCGGGTCCCGGACCACCGGCCGGCCGTGCCGGGTGCCGGGTCCGGCCCGGAGACCTGGGCGGCCACCAGCTGGATCCGGTTGTGGTGGAACTCCTCGCCGAGTTCCAGCCCGTGGGCGTACCCCTGGTAGAAGCCGGCGGCGACGACGCGGCCGGCGTGCGCGGTGGCCCGGATCGCCTCGTGCAGCGCCGGGTACGACCCGGACAGCTCCAGGCACACGTCGGCGCCCCGGCCGCCGGTGGCCGTGCGCAGCGCGGCGGCGGGCGACTCGGCGGCGTCGACGACCCGGCGGGCGCCGAGCCCGGTGGCGTGCGCGAGCCGCCCGGGCATCCGGTCGACGGCTACCACGCGGGCGCCGGAGAGCACCGCGAGCCGGGTGCCGAGCAGCCCGATCACGCCCTGCCCGAACACGCCCACCCAGTCGCCCAGGTGCAGGTCACCAGCGAGCACCGCGGTCAGCGCGATGGCGCCGGGTCGGGCGAAGACGGCGGCGAGCGGGTCGATGCCGGGCGGCAGCGGATGCGCCGCCGCGGCGGGCAGCACCGCTTCGGCGCGGTGCCCCCAGATGCCCCAGACGAGCTGGCCGGGCCGCCGGTCGGCGACGTCCGGAGCGGCCTCGACGATCTCGCCGACCTCCTCGTAGCCGAAACCCACCACCGGGTACGCGGGGCCGGCCTGCCGGGGCACGAACATGCGGCTGCCGGCGTCCCAGTCTTTCCGCAGGCGCGGGTTGCTGCCCCGGTAGAGGGTCAGTTCGGTGCCGGCGGAGATGCCCGAGTAGCGGGTGCGGACGCGGACCTGGCCCGGACCGAGCCGGTCCGCGGGGCAGGGCTCCAGGCGTACGTGCCGGGGCCCGGCCAGAGAGACAACCCAGTTGCTCATGGCGTCGCTCCGAAGAAAGTGCCGACCTCGATTCTAACCCAAAAAATGGGCATATGTGATTACATTGATGAATCGATGGGTATTAGCGGCAAGCCGTACTCTTTCGAGAGGAGTGCCACCGATGTCATCACCCTCAACGCGGCGGCTCGCACTAGGCCTGATCCTGGCACTGGCCGGGACCGGCGTGGCCGCATGCAGCGACGACGGGCAGAAATCCGACAGTTCCCGGATCACCGTCTGGAGCCTGGAAGACGTGGCGGACCGGGTCGCCGCCACCAAGGCGATCATCGCCGACTACACCGCGAAGACCGGCGTCAAGGTCAACCTCGTCACCGTCAACGAGGACCAGTTCCCGTCCCTGATCGCCTCCAGCGCCGCCGCCGGCGACCTGCCCGACGTGGTCGGCTCCGTCTCCCTGGCCGGGGTGCGCACGCTGTCCGCCAACGAACTGGTCGACGCCGACGCCAACGGCACGGTCGTCGACCGGCTCGGCAAAGACACGTTCACGCCCCGCGCGCTGGAACTCACCAGCGACGGCGGCAAGCAGCTCGCCGTACCCAGCGACGGGTGGGGCCAGCTGCTCGTCTACCGCAAGGACCTGTTCGCCGCCGCCGGCCTGCCCGTGCCCGACACGTACGAGAAGATCGCCGCCGCGGCGGCGAAGCTGAACACCGGCGGCGTCGCCGGCATCACCGCGGCCACCGCGCCCGGCGACGTGTTCACCCAGCAGACGTTCGAACACCTGGCGCTGGCGAACAACTGCCGGCTCACCGACGACGCCGGCAAGATCACCCTCGACTCCCCCGAGTGCGTCGAGGCGTTCCGCTTCTACGGCGACCTGATGCGGAACAACTCGGTCAAGGGCGCCCAGGACGTGGACACCACCCGCGCCACCTACTTCGCCGGCAAGGCAGCCATGCTGATCTGGTCGCCGTTCATCCTCGACGAGCTGGCCGGCCTGCGCGCCGACGCCCGCCCCACCTGCCCCCAGTGCCAGTCCGACGCGGCGTGGCTCGCGAAGAACAGCGGCTTCGTCACCGCGATCAAGGGCCCGAACGGCACCGAGCCGGCCCAGTACGGCGAGGTCAGCTCCTGGTCGGTGCTCGACGGCGCGGCCGACCCGGCGAAGTCGTTCGTGGAGTACATGCTCTCCGACGGCTACCCCCGCTGGTTCGGCATGTCCCCCGAGGGGCGCTTCCCGGTGCGCACCGGCACGCCGGAGGACAAGCAGAAGTTCCGCACCGCCTGGAACACCAGCCCCGCCGGGGTGGACACCAAGAAGCCGCTGTCCGAGGTCTACGGCGAGGACGTGCTCGCCACGCTGCGGCGCAGCCCCGACACGTTCCAGCGCTGGGGCCTGACCGAGAACCAGGGCAAGCTGGTCGGCGCGATCCTGGGTGAACTACCAGTGCCCAAGGCGCTCGCCGACGTCGTCGGTGGCAAGTCCGACGCCCGCGCCGCCGCCGAACGCGCCCGCAAGGACGTCGAGGCGATAGCCAAGGGCGTCAATTGACCACCACCGCGCCGGAGGCCGGCCGCTCCCCCGCACCGGAGCGACCCCGCCGACCCGGCCGCCGCCCGCTGACGCTGCGCCGCCGCGAGTCCCGCGCCGGGCTCGCGCTCGTCGCCCCGACCCTGCTCGTCGTGCTCGCGGTGATCGGCATACCCATCGTCTGGACGGTGGTGCTGGCCTTCCAGCGGGTACGCCTGGCGACACTGCGCAAGACCGGCCTGTTCGGCGAGCTGACGCTGGACAACATCGACCGGGTCCTGCACACCCCCGGATTCGCCGACACGCTCTGGACCACGGTGCTCTACAGCGTCGGCGGCACCGCCGGCTCGATTCTGGTCGGCCTGGTGGCGGCGCTGGCCGTCCGCGGGCCGTTCCGGGGCCGCACCCTGGTACGCGCGTCGATGCTGCTGCCGTACGTGGCGCCGGTGGTCGCCATGACGTTCGTCTGGCAGGTCATGCTCGACCCGCAGCTCGGCATCGTCAACGACTGGGGGAAGCGCTTCCTGGGCTGGGATCAGCCGGTGCCGTTCCTGTCCCAGGAGTCCACCGCGCTGTGGACGGTGATCGCGTTCGAGGCGTGGCGCTACTTCCCGTTCGCGTTCCTGTTCCTGCTCGCGCGGCTCCAAGCGGTGCCCGGCGAACTGGAGGAGGCCGCCCGGGTCGACGGGGCGACACCCACCCAGCGGTTCCGGCACATCATCCTGCCGCAGCTCATGCCGGTGATCGCGCTGATCGGCGTGCTGCGTTTCATCATGACGTTCAACAAGTTCGACGACGTCTACCTGCTCACCGGCGGCTCGGCCGGCACCGAGGTGGTGAGCGTCCGCGTCTACCAGTTCCTCACCGCCCGTACCGACATCGGCGCGGCCGCCGCCCAGGCGGTAGTGCTCGCCGTGGTGCTGCTCGTGTTCGTGGCGATCTACCTGCGCTTCTTCGGCGCGCGACGGGAGGCGTGATGGACCGGGACCGGATCGAGACGGTGAGCCTGCGCTGGCTGCGCCGGCTGGTGATCGCCGGCTTCCTGGTGGTCACGCTGCTGCCGTTCTGGTACATGCTGGTGCTCTCGGTGCGCCCGATCGAACGCCTGCTGCTCGAACCCGGCTCGCTCTGGGTGCCGTTCGGCGAGCTGACCGTCGCCACGTACGCCGAGGTCCTCAAGTCCGTCTCCGACGGTGGCCAGGGCTTCCTCACGTTCATCCGCAACAGCGGCCTGGTGGCGCTCGCCGCGACCGCGCTCACCCTGGTGATCGCCATTCCCGGCGCGTACGCGGTGTCCCGCCTGCGGTTCTTCGGCCGCCGGCAGGTCAGCGCGCTGTTCCTGGCGGTCTACCTGTTCCCGTCGATCGTCATCGCGATCCCGCTGTTCGTGGTCTTCAGCCGGGCCGGGCTGCGCGGGTCGCTGACCGGGCTCGTGCTCGTCTACATCTCGCAGACGCTGCCCGTCTCGGTCTACATGCTGAAGAACTACTTCGAGACCATCCCGGTCAGCCTGGAGGAGTCGGCGGCGATCGACGGCGCGGGCCGCCTGGGCATCATCCGCCGGGTCAGCCTGCCCCTCGCTGCGCCGTCGGTGATGGCTGTCGCGCTGTACGACTTCATGATCGCCTGGAACGAGTACCTGTTCGCGCTGCTGTTCCTGGTCGACCGGCCCGACCGGTGGACCGTGTCGCTGGGGCTGTCGCTGCTCGCCGACGGCGTCGAGGTGCCCAAGACCGTGCTGATGGCCGGCTCGGTCATCCTCACGCTGCCGATCGTGGTGCTCTTCTTCGCCGGTGAGCGGCTGTTGACCGAGGGACTCACCAGCGGAGCCGAGAAGGGCTGAGCGTCCGTGCCAGGATGATCGGGTGCGAGCATCACGGGAGGAGCAGCCGGCCGGCGCGCGGGCGGCCCGGCTGCTCACCGAGGCGCTCGCCCCGACCGTCCTGGTCACGGCGCTGCCGCTGATCGCCGCCGCCCGGGTCAGCCGCTCGGCAGGCCAGTTCCTGCTCTGGGGCGGCATCGCGCTGGCGTTCTGCGCCGTCATCCCGATCGGCGTGCTCGTGCACGGCGTACGCCGGGGGCGGCTCACCGACCGGCACGTCGGCGACCGCACCCAGCGGGCCCGGCCGCTGTCGATCGGGCTCGCCTCGGTGGCGGCCGGGTTGCTGCTGCTGGCGGCGGTACGCGCGCCCGCCGAACTGTTCGCCGTCATCGTCGTGGTCTTCGTGGTCGGCGCGGCGTGCGCGCTGGTGAACCACTGGTGGAAGCTCAGCATCCACGCGGCGGTGGTCGCCGCCACCGTCGCCGTGCTGGTGCCGCTGGTCGGCCCGGTCGCACACCTCGGCTGGCCGCTCGTGGCGGCGGTCGGCTGGTCCCGGGTACGGCTGCGCGACCACACCTGGCCGCAGGTGCTGGCCGGCGTCGCGCTGGGCGGGCCGCTGGCCGCCGGCACGTTCCTGGCGCTCGCCTGACCCGGGCCCACAAGATCAGCTACGGTGGCCTCATGGGCAAGCCGACCCGCTGGGTGACCGACACGAAGCCCGGCCACTCCCAGTGGTACGTGGACCGCTTCCGCCAGCTCGCCTCCGAGGGCGCCGACCTGGCCGGTGAGGCGCGGCTGCTGGACGCGCTCGTACCGCCCGGCGCGCGCGTGCTGGACGCCGGCTGCGGCACCGGCCGGGTCGCCGCCGTGCTCGCCGCGCGCGGGCACGACGCCGTGGGCGTGGACGCCGACCCGACACTCGTCGAGGCGGCCCGCGCCGACCACCCCGGGCCCCGCTTCCTGGTCGCCGACCTGGCCGAGCTGGACCTGGCCGCCCAGGGTGAGCCCGAGCCGTTCGACGCCGCCGTGCTGGCCGGCAACGTGATGGTCTTCGTCGCCCCCGGCACCGAACGCGACGTGCTGGGCCGGGTCGCCGCGCATGTGCGCCCGGACGGCCTGGTCGTGGTCGGCTTCGCCACCGACCGCGGTTACCCGGTGGCCGACCTGGACGCCGACGCGATCGCCGCCGGGCTGCGCCCCGAGCACCGCTTCGCCACCTGGGACCTGCGTCCCTGGCGCGACGACGCCGACTTCGCGGTGAGCGTGCTGCGCCGCCCCGCCGACTGACCCGCTCCTTTCTCGCCCGGCCTGCGCCCGTGCTCCTGGCGGTCAGGCGGGTGCGGCCACGGTGCGGGCGGCCTCCGGGTCGAGCGGGCTGCCCGCCGGCAGCAGGTCCACCAGGCCCGCCGGCAGCCGCGCCGGGCGCACGCCCGCGTACCCGAGCATGCCGGCCACCACCGCGCCGGTCAGCGCGTACCGCCGTCCCAGGTCGGTGACCACGCAGATCGCGCCGCCGGTAGCGCCCGGTGCGGACACCGCCTCCACGAGCGCGCCGCGTCCCGGCTCCACCACCACCTCGTCGGCGAGCCCGGCCCGGCCGGCGGGCGTCCGCGTGGGGGCGGCGAGGTCCGGCGCGGTGACGCCGACGCGAAGCTCGCGTACCCCGGTGTCGTCACCGGCCCGCGCGCAGAGCGCACCGCCCTCGGCGGCGGCCAGCCGGGCGGGTACCGCGGGCGGCGCGGTCGGCCCGCCGGGCACCAGACCGGGCAGCTTCGGCAGCGCGGCGAACCGGCCGAGCGTGATCGGTTCCGGCTCGCCCTGGCCGGTGCGGGCCAGCAGCAGCGCCGCCTGCAACTCGGTGATGCCGGCCAGCCCGCCGCGCTGCGCCACCGCGTACTGCCGTCCGCCACCGGAGTTACGCACCAGGTAGACGTCACCCACGCTCGCGCCGGTGACCCGCTCGGACGGCTCACCGAGGTCGCCGACCGGCGGCGGGGCCAGGTCGACGCCGGCCGGCAACGAGTTGAGCAGCGCCGCCGCGACCGGCACCGCCCGTTCCCGGGTGGCGGCCAGCGCGGCCAGCACCCGGTCGGTGTCGCGCAGCAGGTAGCGCCGGTCGCGCCAGACCAGGTGCAGGGCGCCGTCCGGGTGGCGTGCCAGCAGGCCCTGATCGCCGAGCGCCCGGCCTCCGGTGGCCTCCCGCCCGATCAGCAGCACCGACCGGGCCTCGCCGCGCCCGCTCTCGTCCCCCTCCATGGAGCAGAGCGTCCACGCGTCGCGGACCAGCCGATTCGGCGCGGGCAGCGAGTCCGGCGCGTCGGCGATGCCCAGCGGCAGACCGCGCGGCACCCCCTCGATGGCGCGGCGGCTGACCAGCACCGTCTTCGGCTGCTCCGCCCCGATGATCAGCAGCGCGGAGGCGTAGTTCAACACCGGGTGCAGCTTCTCGTCGCGGTAGACGAACCGCGCGCCCGACTCCTTCTCCACGATCACCGCGCCGGTCTCGCGCCACGAGTCACCGCCGCCGGTGAACAGGCCGTAGAGCGCGACGCCGCCGAGCGCGATCGCGGCGACCAGGACGCTGGCCAGACCGGCGCCGGCCAGCCGGCGGAACGGGGACTGCGGCGGGTCGGTCTCCCGCATGACGAGCGCGGCGACCGCCCGCTGGACGGTGAACTGGTACGAGTGCAGCTGGTCCTGCCGCGACGCCATCGGGTCCCTTCCCGCCGGGATGGTCGGCGCACAGGATAAGCGCTCCGTCGATGCCCCGGCGACCCTGCGTGTCCCTCACCGGCCCTTGGTTGTCGGCCCGTTCCGCCAGTACGCCGACGTGGCTGCATCTCACCCACCCGGACCCGACCACTTCCCCGAACTGGAGTCGATCAAGCCACAGGGTGTGCGCCCACCCCACTTCGCCCGAACACCGGCACGGGGGCGCCCGGCCCCAGCGCAAGCACGGCGAAGTGGCTGCATCACATCCACCCGGACCCGACCACCTCCCCGAGGTGGAGTCGATCAAGCACGGGTGCACACCCGCCCCAGTTCGCCCGAACACCGACACGGGCGCGCCCGTGCCCGGCCCCAGCGCAAGTACGCCGAAGTGGCTGCATCACACCCGGCCGGACCACACCACCTCCCCGAACTGGAGTCGATCACGCCACGGGCGCACGCGGACGCCCATCCGCCCCAATTCGCCCGAGCACCGGCACAAAGCACGCCCACCCCAGGCCCCAGCGCAAGTACGCCGAAGTGGCTGCATCACACCCGCCCGGACCCCACCACCTCGCCGAACTGGAGTCGATCACACCACGGCACAGACAGCCCAGCCCTGGCTCCGGTCGACCAGGCCACCGACGACGACCTCCAGGCCAGCCGAGGCCCGAGCCCTGTGCAGCTCCCCCACAGGAACCCTGCCCCACCGGGACAGTGCGTTCGCCACGCCGATGCACTCGCCCGCCACCTCCCCCGAGGTGACCGCATCACACCGGCCCGGACCTAACCACCTCCCCGAAGTGGAGTCGATCAAGGCGGCCGGAGCACCCGCCCGGAATGGATACCCCCGGGGGTGTGTTACACATGCCGGAACCGAACCAACGGAGGTACTGATGGCCAGCGTGGCGTTGACCACCACCGACTTCGCGGACACCGTCAACCGGGACGGCATCGTCCTGGCCGACTTCTGGGCCGGCTGGTGCGGCCCCTGCCGGGCGTTCGCGCCGGTCTACGAGAAGGCCGCCGAGCAGCATCCGGACATCGTCTTCGGCAAGGTCGACACCGAGGCCGAGCCGGCCCTCGCGGCCGCGGCCCAGATCCGGTCGATCCCGACACTCATGGCGTTCCGGGACGGCGTGCTGGTGTTCGCCCAGCCGGGCGCCCTGCCGACGGCCGGGCTGGAGGAGCTGATCCGAGCCGTGCGCGACCTCGACATGAACGAGGTCCGGGCTCAGGCCGGCGTCTGATCGGGGTGGCGACAGGGGTACCCCCTGGGGTATCTTCGAGCACAGGAGGTGGGACGTGAATCTTCGACCCGAGATGACCGGCGAGGCGCTTACCCGGCTCAAGCGGGCCCGGGGGCAGCTCAACGCCGTCATCGAGATGATGGAGAACGGCGAGGACTGCCGCGCCGCGCTGACCCAGCTCGCCGCGGTCTCGAAGGCCATCGACCGGGCCGGCTTCAAGATCATCGCCTCCGGCATGCGCTACTGCGACGCCGCCCGCCAGGCCGGCGAGGAGCCGGAGATGACCGAGGAGGAGCTGGAGAAGCTCTTCCTGTCCCTCGCCTGACGGCGCCCCCTGACGGTGCCCGCCTGACCAGCTGAGTCCCACCCGCGCCGTGTGACCATGGCGCGGGTGGGTAAAACCACTGCCCGGAGAACCCGGGCCGCAGACTGTCCCGCACATACCCCCCGGGGTATATAGGCAAAGAGAGGAAACGGCATGACTATCGACGTGTCCGTCATCGCGACCTCCTCGCTCGGCGACCGCAGCTACCTGGCCTCCGACGGTCGGGTGGCGATCGTGGTCGACCCGCAGCGCGACATCGACCGAGTCCTGTACCTGGCCGGCGCCAAGGGCGTACGGATCACCCACGTGGTGGAGACGCACATCCACAACGACTACGTCTCCGGCGGTCTGGAGCTGGCCCGGATCACCGGCGCGCAGTACCTGGTGGCCGCCGCCGACACCGTCGAGTTCGACCGCACGCCGGTCTCCGACGGCGACACCGTGCCGGTCTCGGACACGATGCGGCTGCGGGTGCTCGGCACGCCGGGCCACACGTTCCACCACCTGTCGTACGTGCTCGACGAGCACGATGGCGGCTGGACTCCGGCCGGCGTGTTCACCGGCGGGTCGCTGCTGTTCGGCACCACCGGCCGTACCGACCTGCTCGGCCAGCAGTACGCGCACGAACTGGCGCACCACCAGCACGCCTCGGCCCGCAAGCTCGCCGACCTGCTGCCCGACGGCGCGCAGGTGTGGCCCACGCACGGCTTCGGCAGCTTCTGCTCGGCCAGCCAGGCCGACGCCCCCGAGTCGACGATCGGCCGGGAGAAGGAGGCCAACCCGGTGCTGCGGCTGGCCGCCGACCGGTTCGTCACCGAGACGCTGGCCGGGCTGGACGCCTACCCGGCGTACTACGCCCACATGGGCGTGGCGAACGCGGCCGGGCCCGCCCCGGTCGACCTCACGCCGGTGGCCCGCGCCGACGCCGACGAGCTGCGCCGTCGCATCGCCGCCGGCGAGTGGGTGGTCGACCTGCGTCACCGCAAGGCGTACGCGACCTCGCACCTGGCCGGCACCGTCAGCCTCGGCCTCGACGGGCCGATGTCGACGTGGCTCGGCTGGCTGATCGACTGGGGCGTGCCGGTGACGTTCCTGGCGCAGACCCCGGAGCAGGTCGCCGACGCCCAGCGGGAACTGGTCCGCATCGGCATCGACCGCCCGGCCGCACAGGCCACCGGCGAACCCGAGCAGTGGGCCGGCGACCCGGCGCAGCTGCGCGAGATGGCAGTGGCCGACTTCGGCGCGCTCGCCGCCGCGCAGGCCGGGAAGACCCCGGCCGGGCTGCCCGAGCCGCAGGTCGTCCTCGACGTGCGGATGACGAACGAGTGGAAGGCCGGGCACATCGACGGCGCGGTGCACGTGCCGCTGCCGGACGTGCCGAAGCGGCTCGCCGACATCCCCGCCGGGACGATCTGGGTGCACTGCGGCTCCGGCTACCGGGCCACCGCCGCCGCGTCCCTGCTCGCCAACGCCGGCCGCGATGTGGTGCTGATCGACGACGCGTACGCCCGGGCCGCGGAGGCCGGCGTACGGATGGCGCCCGCCGCCTGACCCTCTCCCCCGACGCCCGGCCGGCGTGCCGACACGCCGGCCGGCGACGGATCCTGCCCGAAAACAGCCCAAGGAGACAGAGCATGACCACGACCACCCCCACCACCACCATCGACGCGGCCACCCTGCGTGAGCTGATCGCCGCCGGCCGTCCGCCCCGGGTACTGGACGTGCGTACGCCCGGCGAGTTCGAGGCGGCGCACATCCCCGGCGCGTACAACGTGCCGCTGGACCTGCTCCGCGAGCACCGCGCCGAGCTGCGCAGCCACCTGGACGAGGACGTGGTGCTCGTCTGCCGCTCCGGCGTCCGGGCGAGTCAGGCCGGCCAGGCGCTCGGCGCCGTCGGCCTGCCCAACGTCAAGGTGCTCGACGGCGGCATGCTGGCCTGGCAGGCCACCAACGCCCCGGTCAACCAGGGCCGGTCGCGCTGGGACCTGGAGCGCCAGGTACGCCTCGTGGCCGGCGCGATCGTGCTCGCCGCCGTGCTCGGCTCGGTGTTCGTGCCCGGCCTGAAGTGGGTCGCCGCGTTCATCGGCGCGGGCCTCACGTTCGCCGCGCTCACCAACACCTGCGCGATGGGCATGCTGCTGAGCAAGCTGCCGTACAACCGTGGCGCGAGCTGCGACCTCGACACGATCGTCGGGCAGTTGCGCGACGGGGGCCGTAGGTGACCACTCTCGCGCTGACGCTGGCCGGCGCGGTGCTGATCGGCGTGACGCTGGGTCTGCTCGGCGGCGGCGGGTCGATCCTCGCCGTGCCGCTGCTGGTCTACGTCGCCGACCTGCCCGCGAAGGAGGCCATCGCCACCTCGCTGCTCGTCGTCGGCGTGACCAGCGCGGTGGGCGTGTTGCCGCACGCCTGGGCGAACCGGGTCCGCTGGCGTACCGGGCTCGTGTTCGGCGTGGCCGGCATGACCGGCGCGTACGCGGGCGGCCGGCTGGCCGAGTTCGTCCCGGCCGGTGTCCTGCTCACCGGGTTCGCGCTGATGATGCTGGCCACCGCGGTCGCGATGCTCCGGGGCCGTCGGTCCGCCGAGGGCCGGTCGAAGCCGCACGAGCTGCCGATGCTGCGGGTGGTCGGGGACGGCGTGGTCGTCGGCCTGGTCACCGGTCTGGTCGGCGCGGGCGGCGGCTTCCTGGTCGTACCGGCTCTCGCCCTGCTGGGTGGGTTGCCGATGCCGGTGGCGGTCGGCACCTCGCTCGTCGTCATCGCGATGAAGTCGTTCGCCGGCCTGGCCGGCTACCTGTCCAGCGTGCAGATCCACTGGGGGCTGGCCGGCGCGGTCACGGTCGCCGCGGTCGTCGGCAGCCTGCTCGGTGGCCGGCTCGCCGGGCGGATCCCGGCAGATCTGCTGCGCCGCGGGTTCGGCTGGTTCGTCGTGGTGATGGGCGTGTTCGTGCTCGCACAGCAGCTGCCGCCGGTCTGGGGACTCGCCGTGGGAGCGGTTGCCGTGGCCGGTACGGTCACCATGGCGGTGTGGGGCCGCCGAGGAAGGGGACACAGTGGACAGCAGCGCCTGGGACAGCCGGTACGCCGACACGCCCGGACTGGTGTGGAGCGCTGAGCCCAACCGTTTCGTGGTCGAGTCGGTCGCCGGGCTGACCCCCGGGTCGGCGCTGGACATCGCGGCCGGCGAGGGACGCAACGCGGTCTGGCTGGCCGGTCAGGGCTGGCGGGTGAACGCGGTGGACTTCTCCACCGTGGCCGTCGAGCGGGGGCGGCAGATGGCCGCCGCGCGGGGCGTGACCGTCGAGTGGCGGGTCGCGGACGTGACCGCGTACCGGCCGGTGCCGAACAGCTACGACCTGGTGCTGATCAGTTACCTGCACCTGCCCGCCGCCGAGTTCGCCGGCGTGCTCGCCGCGGCGAAGTCGGCGCTGCGTCCCGGGGGCACGCTCGTGGTGGTCGGGCACGACCTGGCCAACCTCACCGGTGGCACCGGCGGTCCGCAGGACCCCGCCGTGCTGCTCACGCCTGAGGCGGTGGTCGACGGGCTGGCCGGGCTGCGGGTCCAGCGGGCCGAGACCACGCGCCGGCCGGTCCCGACGAGCGACGGCGGCGCCGTCGACGCGCTGGACACGGTCGTGGTGGCCACTCGCCCCGCCGACTGAGCGCCGCGACGCCCGGGGTTTCGCCGGGCCGGGCCGGGACCGGCCGGTAGCATCCGGGGACGGATCGGCGGAGAGGACACCGGGTGGGCGCGCGCTTCGAGGAACTGGCCTGGCGGGAGACGCCGATCGGCGAGATCAGCCTGCGGCGGCGGCGCGACCCGGCGCTGGGCTCCGAGGTGTACGAGGTGAAGCTCGACGACGAGTACCTCATGTCCAGCGCCTTCCCGGTGGCGGAGATCGAACTGGCCCGGCTCGGGCTGGCCTCGCTCACCGGCACGGAGCTGGACGTGGTGGTCGGCGGGCTCGGCCTCGGCTACACCGCGCGTACCGCGCTGGAGGATCCCCGGGTGCGTTCGCTGCTGGTGGTCGAGGCGATCGAGGACGTGATCGACTGGCACCGCCGGGACCTGCTGCCGTTCACCGCCGGCCTGGCCACCGATCCGCGTACCCGGTTCGTCCGGGCGGATTTCTTCGCCGCTGTCGCCGACGGCGGTTTCGACCCGGACGAGCCGGGTCGTCGCTTCCACGCGGTGCTGCTGGACGTGGACCACTCCCCTCGCCAGGTGCTGCACCCGAGCCACGCCGCGTTCTACACGGTCGACGGGCTGCGCCGGCTGGCCGCGCTGCTGCACCCGGACGGGGTCTTCGCGCTCTGGTCGAACGACCCGCCGGACACGGCGTTCCAGCGCACGCTCACCGCTGTGTTCCCGACCTCGGTGGCGCACGTCGTCCGGTTCCCGAACCCGTTGCAGGGCCGGGAGGCGGCGAACACCGTGTACGTGGCCCGGCACTGACCCACCCGGCGGCGCATGGCCGCAGGACCAGCGGGAAAGCGGGCGGCCGACCGTAAGACGGGAGGCTGGGACATGCGCGCGTTGCTCTGGGTGGTCGGCGTGGTCGCCGGTGTGATCATCCTGCTCGGGCTGCTGCTGGAGGCGGTCCGCTGGCTCGTGATCATCGGCGTGATCGCGCTCGCCGCGGTGATCATCGTCGGCATCGTGAAGGGCCGGCGGGTGGTGCACCAGCATTCGACACGCCGACGCTGACCTGCGCAGGTGTGACCTACCCGGCAACCTACGTCAGCGTAGGTTACCGCCCGGTCACGTTAGGCTGGGGTCGTCATCCGCGCGACGAGGAGTAACGGCGATGGACGCGACCGCCCAGCGACCCTGGACCCGTAGCTACGCGCCGGGGGTACCGGCCGAGATCACCGAGCCGGACGGCTCGCTCGTCGACCTGCTCACCGAGGCGGCCGGACGGTTCGGCCCCCGGGTCGCGCTCGACTTCTACGGTGCCACCACCACGTTCACCGAGCTGGCCGAGCAGGTGGCCCGCGCCGCCGAGGCGTTGCGCGGCCTCGGCGTCGGCCCGGGCGACCGGGTGGCGCTGGTGCTGCCGAACTGCCCGCAGCACGTGGTCGCCTTCTACGCCGTGCTCCGCCTCGGCGCGGTCGTGGTCGAGCACAACCCGCTCTACACCGCCGACGAGCTGGACCGGCAGCTCACCGACCACGGCGCCACTGTCGCGATCGCGTGGGACAAGGTCGCGCCGCTGGTGGCGGGACGCGGCGCCGTGCGTACCGTGGTGGCGGTCGACCTGACCGCGGCGCTGCCGCGGCTCAAGCGGTGGGCGCTGCGGGCGCCGCTGCCGAAGGTCCGCGCCGCCCGCGCCGCGATGACCGCCCCCGCGCCCGGCGCCCTGGCCTGGTCGGACCTGGTCGCCGCTGCCGGGCCGCTGCCCGCCGGGCATCCCGCGCCGGAGGCCGGCGACGTCGCGCTGCTCCAGTACACCGGCGGCACCACCGGCGAGCCCAAGGGCGCGGTGCTGACCCACCGCAACCTGCGGGCCAATGCCGCGCAGGGCCGGGCCTGGGTGCCCGGCCTGCGTGACGGCGAGGAAATCGTGTACGCGGTGCTGCCGCTGTTCCACGCCTACGGGCTGACGCTCTGCCTGACCTTCGCCGTCAGCATCGGGGCCACGCTGGTGCTGTTCCCCCGCTTCGACGCCGACCAGGTGCTCGACGCGGTCCGCCGCCGCCCGCCGACGTTCCTGCCCGCGGTGCCGCCGGTCTACGCGAAGCTCGCCACCGTCGCCCGCGAACGCGGCGTCGACCTCACCTCCATCCGGTACGCGCTGTCCGGCGCGATGTCGCTGCCACCGGCCACCGTGGAGCTGTGGGAACAGGTGACCGGCGGCCTGCTGGTCGAGGGGTACGGGATGACCGAGACGTCCCCGATCACCGTCGGCAACCCGGTCGCGCCGACCCGCCGGCCCGGCACCGTCGGCGTGCCGTTCCCCTCCACCGACGTACGCATCGTCGACCCGGAGGACCCGTCCCGCGACCGCGCCCCGGGCGAGGCCGGTGAGCTGCTGGTCCGCGGCCCGCAGGTGTTCTCCGGCTACTGGCACCGGCCGGAGGAGACCGCGAAGGTGCTGCTGCCCGGCGGCTGGATGCGCACCGGCGACATCGTCACCATGGACGCCGACGGCTTCGTCACGGTGGTCGACCGGATCAAGGAGCTGATCATCACCGGCGGCTTCAACGTCTACCCGTCCGAGGTGGAGGAGGCGCTGCGCCGCGTCCCCGGCGTACGCGAGGCCGCCGCCGTGGGGATGCCCACCGACGACGGCGAGGAGGTCGTCGCCGCGGTGGTGGTCGACCCGGCGGTGGCCGGCGACCCGGAGGCGATCCGGACCTCGTGCCGCACCCGCCTGGCCGGTTACAAGGTGCCGCGCCGGGTCGTGATCGTCGACGAGCTGCCGTACTCCCAGATCGGCAAGATCCTGCGCCGCGAGGTCCGGGAACGGCTGCTCGCCGACCGCTGACCCGTCGTTCTCAGACGACCGGGTAACCCATGGCCTCGACATCGGCGCGGACCGCGGCGAGCGACGCCTCCGGGTTCACGGCCCGCACCAGCGCCTCCGTGAGCGGCCGGTGGGCGACCACCGCCGCGACCGCCTCCCGATCCAGCGCCACCTCGTGGTAGTCGCCGGCGAACTCCACGAACTCGTCCACGACGTCGTCGCAGAGAATCTCCAGCATCGGCGACCCGTCCGGCCCGGTGTGGTCGTACGGCCCACGCAACGGCGGGAAGTCGATTCCCTGACCGGCGTGCCAGCGGTCGTCGCCCGTCAGCCGCCACAGGACAGCAGTGGCGACGAACCGTCCCTCGTCGCCGAACGCGGGCTCGTCCACCAGCCCGCGGAACTCCGCCGGCAGGCCGTCGAGCAGGCCCGGCCACAGTTCGATGTCGTCGTCGGCGTACGGCGACATGGACGACTCATGGTCGAAGACCCGGATGAAGGCGCCTTCCGGGGTGAAGACGACAGCCCACTCGTCCCCGCCGCCGTTGCTCATCAACGCCGCCTCGTCCGCTCCCCAGGCCGGGTCGTAGGCATAGTACGGGTGGCCTTCGTCGAGAAGACGTTCCAGGACGGCCAGCGCCCGGCACCGCTGCCTGAGCAGATCGATGCCGGGCAGCTTCGCGGCGATGTCGTAGGCGGTCACCGCGCGACACTACTGCACGGGTATCCGCCGCGCCGGTCTCCAGTTTGCCGGCGCAGCGGCCGGGGTAGGCCACCGTCCATGGTGGATTCACGGGGCAAGTCGGTCGGTCGTTACGTCATGCGTCTCGTCGGGGGTGTGGCCGTCATCTTCGGCCTGCTCGGCATCTTCGGCACGCTCGCCGAGGGCAATCTGTTCGGAATCGTGTTCAGCCTCGTTCTCATCGGCGGCGGGGTGTTCCTGCTCAAGCGCTCCGGCGGCGACCGGCGGACGGATTCCGTGCCGCGCGCCGCTCGCTGACGGCACCCGCCGCGCCGGGCCGCGCGCTGGCCCGGAGATGTCGGTGCCGCCGCCTACGCTGTGTCGGTGGTCGACAGGCGTCAGGTCATGGCCTTCCGCGTACGCGCTCAGCAACTCGACCGGGCGCAGGGCCCGCTCGCCGACACCGCGGTACTCGACATCGGCGTGCAGGACACCGGCCCCGACGGCGGGCGCTGGGCGCTGGCCACGCGCGGGGTCGACGTGGGCCCGCTGACCGGCGACGACGTGGTCATGCTCTGGACCGTACGCGGCGCCCCGCACCTCTACCGACGCGCCGACGTGGGCGCGGTGGCCGCCGCGGTCGAGCCGTTCTCCGACGCCGACGCGGGCAAGCGCATCTACGACGCGGCGAAGCCGTTGAAGGCGGCCGGCATCGGCATCCTCGCCGCGCTGGACGAGGTGGCCACGCGCATGCGGGAGATCGTCCGCGAGCCGACGGTCAAGGGCGAGGTCTCCGGGCGGCTCGCCGAGCTGATGCCCGAGCCCTACCTGCGGCATTGCCGTCCCTGCGACGCGACCCACCTCTACGAGATGCCGTTCCGGCTGGCCGCCGTACGCGCCGGGCTGGAGCTGCGGCTCGACACGTCACCGCCGGTGCTGGAACGCATCCGCGGGTTCCGTCCGGCAGCCACGCCCGCCGACCGGTTCGATCTCATCCGCGGGTTCCGTCCGGCAGCCACGCCCGGCGACCGGTTCGATCTCATCCGCGCCTACCTGCGGCTGCTCGGCCCGGCCACCCCGAAGCACGTCGCCGACTACCTCGACGCCACGGTCAAGGAGGTCAAGGCCCGCTGGCCGCGCGACGCGGTCGAGGTGAGCGTCGACGGTGAGACGCGCTGGCTGCTCGCCGCCGACGAGGCGGCGCTGGCGTCGGCGGACGCCACGACGACCCGCCTGCTCGGCCCGTTCGACCTGTTCCTCCAGGCGAAGGACCGGGCGACGCTGGTGCCGGACGCGGCCCGCGCCAAGGAACTGTGGCCGGTGCTGGGCCGCCCCGGAGCGGTGCTCGCCGACGGTGAGCTGGCCGGCGCCTGGCGTCCCCGCAAGTCCGGCCGGACGTTCACCGTCGCTGTCCAGCCGTGGCGCAAGCTCACCGGCAGCACCCGCGACGCGGTGGTCGCGGAGGCCGAGCGCCTCGCCGCGTACCGGGGCGTGTCGCTGGCCGGTGTCGACTTCGCCGACTGACCGCCTACCGCGTCCGGCCGATCGCCGTCCAGGCCGAGGCCGGCACCTCCACCGGCCACCGGCCGCCGCCGGTGTCATGATCCTGCTCATGATTGTCTGGATCAACGGCGCGTTCGGTGTCGGCAAGACGACTACGGCGCGCCTGCTCACGGGCGCGCTACCGGATGCGAGGCTGTTCGACCCCGAGTTCCTCGGCTCGATGCTCACCGCGTTCGTCACCCCGCCGACCGGCGACTTCCAGGATCTGCCGCTGTGGCGTCACCTCGTCGTGCAGACCGTCACCGGCCTGGACCGGCACCACGGGGGCGTCTGGATCGTGCCGATGAGCCTGCTCGATCCGGCGTACCGCGCGGAGATCCTCGGCGGCGTCCGTGCCGCGGGCGTCGACGTCCGCGAGGTGGTTCTCACGCTCCCCGAGGACCGGTTGCGCGAGCGCATCGACGCCGACCAGGTCGAGGCCGGCGCACGCGGCTGGCGGCACGACCATGTCGAGCGGGCGCTCGCCACGCTCGCGTCGGTGACCGACGCCCGTCTGATCGACGCCTCCGCCCCGCCCGAGCAGGTCGCCGACGCCGTCGCCGCGCACGTGCGCGCCGAAACTCGCTGTCCGGCCTCCGGGCACGGTGGTAGACAGCCGGAGTGACCGAACCCCTGACGTTTTCCGATCGACTGCGGCTGATCGACGACCGGTCGGCCGCGTTCCGGGAAGCGGTCGCCGCCGCGCCGGACCTCGACGCGCCGGTGCCGACCTGTCCCGGGTGGACGCTGTTCGACCTGGCCCGGCACATCGGCCAGGGGCGCCGCTCGTGGGCGGCCACCGTCGCCGCCGGCCCCGAGGCGTCCGGGCGGGCCGCACCCGGCGGTCCGGGCGCGCCACGGGAGCGTACGGCGCTGCGCGACTGGCTCGCCGAGTCCACCGAGCAGCTGCTGGCCGCGCTGCGCGACGCCGGGCCCGATCGTGGCTGCTGGACGTGGTGGGACACGTCGCAGTCGCCGCAGAACTGCGGCGCCGTCGCCCGGCACCAGCTCCAGGAGATCGCGGTGCACACCTACGACGCCCAGCTCACAGTGGGCGCACCGCAGCCGTTGCCGGTCGAGGTGGCCCTCGACGGTGTGGAGGACTTCCTGTTCACCTGCTGCGCGACCACTGTGCCGTGGCCGTACGAGCCCGCCGTCCTCGACTACCACCTCACCGAGGGCGGATGGTGGCGCGTGCGGCTCTCCCCCGACGGCGTACAGGTCACCTGCCTGCCCGCCGGAGCCGATGCGGGCCCGGCCGACACCGCCGCCCGTTCCACCGCCGGTGACCTGGTCCTGGCCCTCTACGGCCGGATCCCGCTGGACGCGCTCGGCATTGAGGGGGACCGGCAGGTACTCGACCGGATCGCGGCGTGGGACCCGGACGCGTAGGGACGGCGGCCTGACCGTGGGAGGATGGCCGGCATGCCGGGTCGTGCGTTGAGCTTCGGAGCGGCCGCGCAGGCGTACGAGCGGTTCCGGCCCGGCTATCCCGAGGAGCTGGCCGATCTGGTTCTGGCGTACGCGGGCAGGCCCGTCCGGACCGCGCTGGAGATCGGCGCCGGGACCGGCAAGGCCACCCGGCTGTTCGCCCGGCGCGGCATCACCGTCACCGCCACCGACCCGGACCCGGCGATGCTCGCCGAACTGCGCCGGCACGTGCCCGCCGACGTGCGGGTCCGGCAGGCCGCGTTCGAGGAGTTGCCCGCCGACGAGCGCCACGACCTGGTGTACGCGGCGGCGGCGCTGCACTGGACGGCCCCGCACCGACGATGGGAGCGGGTGGCCGGGCTGCTGACGCCCGGTGGCGTCTTCGCCTCGTTCGGCGGGCCGCTGCGGCTGGCGGACCCGGCCCTGCGCGACGCGGTCGCCGCGGCCCGCGCCGAGTACCTCGCCGACGACGAGATCCCGTCGCCGGACGGGACGCCGCCGTCGGCTGGCATGCAGTGGCCCGGCACCGAGCTGCGCGCGTCCGAGTGGTTCACCGACGTGCGCCAGTCGGAGATCGAGCGGCGGATCACGATGAGCGCGGGCGACTACGTCGGTCTCCTGTCGACCGTCTCGGCCTATCTCGAACTGCCGCCGCACGTACGCGAGCAGGTGTTCCGTCGCGTACGGGACGTCCTGCCCGACGCGGTCGAGGTCACCGCCGACGTCACCGTCCACCTGGCCCGGCGGACGTCACAACCCTGATCACTTGCCCAGGAGGGCCGCCGGGCCCGCCCGGCCGGCGAGGTCGGGCCCGGCCCGGCGGTCCCGGGATCGGGCGGCGGAACGTCGGTGGCCGAGCGGAGGGACGCGACGAGCGCGGGGTCAGGGCGCCAGGTAGGCGGTCAGCCGGTCGGCGAGCGGACCCGGACGACTGAGCGCCACTGCGTGGCCACCGTCGATCTCGTCCGGCACCATGCCGAGCCGGTCGGCGGCCACCCGGCGTTGGAAGTCGGCGGGGAAGAACCGGTCGTCGCGGCCGATCAGCACCCTCGTCGGCACGGCCGGCCAGGCGGCGAGTGGCCACGGCTCGTCCCACTCCGCGCTGACCTGTTCCCGGCCGTGCGCCGGCGCCTCGGCGACGATCTCGGCCGGCACGCCGTTGTAGAACTGCTGCTCCTCGCTGAGCCCGTCCGGCTCGCGGTAGCCGGTGTTGCCCCACCAGTCCCCCGGCTTCTCACCGGGCCGCGGGATCATCGGGGTGAGCAGGACCAGCAGGCGCACCGGCAGCCGGTCGGCGACCAGCGGCGCGGTGAACGCGCCGTACGAGTGCCCGACCACCACGAGGTCGTCGCGGTCGCCGGCAGCGTCGATCACCGCCTGGCGGAAGTCGGCGAACCCCGCCGACCGGTCCCCGATCGGCAGCTCCGGCGCCACCGCGTCGTGACCCCGCGCGGCCAGCTCGGGAACCAGCAGATGCCAGTCCCACGCGCTGCCCCCGCCACCGTGGATGAGCACGAACGTCGTCATGCCCGGACCCTCCCACACCGGTACGACATGCCGTGGCCGTCAGTGCGGATACGCCCGGGGGACCCGGGTGGCCCGCAGCTCGTCGCGGAACGCCTCGATGCGGGTGATGACCTGACGCCGCCCCATCGTGTTCTCGATCCGGTCGAGGTAGAGGCAGCGGGCGGCGAGCCGGGCCAGGTCCACGGAGAAGTAGATCGCCATGAGGGGGTTGACGAACAGGTCGCCGTGGCCGGTGCGCCGGCTGAACCGTACGTCTCCGCACGCGCCACCGGTGGCAGCGGCGATCTGCCCCTGGACGATGCTCTGCCGGTGCGGGGTGGCGGCCTGGGCCTGCGCGACCGCCTCGCGGTAGAGCACCGCCTCACGGCTGGAGCCCGGAATGGACAGCGCGCCGAGGTAGCCGCCCTCCCGGTCGAGCGCGGCCAGGTTCTCCAGCACCTCGACGTGGTTGACGCCGTCGTGCGCGTCGATGCCGAAACCGAGGCTGCTCACCAACCGGACCGGCACGTCCAGCCCGGCCACGGCGGCCAGGCTGGTGATGTCCTCCACCGGGGTGCCCAGGCCGCTCTCGTCGCCGCGTAACAGGATGTCGGTGCCGCCGTCGACGAGCACTATCGCGTCGACGTCGAGCCGGTCGACCAGGTGCCGGTACGCCTCGCGCAGCGGCTGCACGCCCAGCGGCGGGAAGGCGTACACGGTCGACGGAAGGTCCCGGCCCGCGAGCCAGCGGGCCAGGATCCCCTCCGGGAAGTACCAGTCCGGGCTGAGGGTGTCCGGCCGGATCGCCGCGACGTGCTCGTCCACCCACACCTGCCGGTCGAGCAGTTCCAGCTCCGAGAAGGAGAGGCTGGCCAGGTGTACCCGCTTGCCGGCCTGCCACAGCGCGAGCGCCAGCGGCAGGCCGGCGTAGACGTCGAAGCCGCCACCGGCGCCGGCGATCAGGACGTCGCGTGCCGGAGCCAGGGCGGCGAACAACGGCGGAACGGCCAACGTGTACGCGGCGGTGTCGGTCACCAGATGATGATCTCCGCTCGCGTGGCGGGCCGCTGCCCCCGTGGCCGCCCGGTCGAGGCGCGGCCCGGGGGCGGGACCCGCTCGCTCAGACCGGGCGGCCGAACGTGACCGCCTCCCGGACCAGCTTCGGGGCCTTCTCCGCCAGTTGCGCATCCGGCCGGGCGCCGAGCGCGTCGTTCACTGTGGAGAAGGCCAGCCGGAACGCGATCAGCGTGGTGGCCTCGAAGATCTCGCGGTCGTTCAGGCCGACGTCGCGCAGGCGTTGCGTGTCGGCCTCGGTGGTGGCGTTCGGGTCCGCCACGACCCGGCGGGACCAGTCGGCCAGCGCCGTCTCCCGCTCGGACAGGTCCGCCTCGGCGCCGCGCAGCACCCCGGCGGCGGTTGCCTCGTCGCTCATCCCGGCCAGCCGCGCGCCCCAGGCCAGCGCGCAGTACGAGTCACCCCGGGCCGCGGCCGTGGCGGCGACCAGCACCGCCACCTCCCGCGCGGACAACGTGGACTCCGACAGCAACTCGGTGCGCGTGTTCTGGAACGACATCAGCACGTCGGGTCGCCAGCACCAGACGCGGGTGAGGTTGTTGACGTAGCCGTCGGCGGCGAGGTCGTCCTCGTACGCGGCTTTCGCCGCCGGGCTCTGCGGTGGTTCGGGAAGGAAGGCGGAATTCATGCGGGCAGTCTGCGCCACCCGGTCGCCCCCCACAGACGGATCAACGACAGTACGATCCGCTGATGATCCAGGCGGTCTTCTTCGACGTGGGCGGAACGATCCTCGACGAGACCCGCGAGTTCGCGACCTGGGCGGACTGGCTGGGCGTACCCCGGCACACGTTCTCCGCGGTCTTCGGCGCGGTGATCGCCCGGGGCCTGGACTACCAGGAGGTGTTCCGGGCGTTCCGGCCGGACTTCGACCTCACCGCCGAACTCGCCCGCCGGGTCGCGGCCGGTGACCCGGAGTCGTTCGGCGAGCAGGACCTCTACCCGGACGCGCGGGCCTGCCTGACCGCCCTGAAGGACCAGGGTCTGCGCGTCGGTCTGGCCGGCAACCAGCCGGAGCACGCCGAGGCGACGCTGCGGGCCCTGGACCTGTCGGTGGACGTGATCGGCACGTCGGCGGCCTGGGGCGTGACGAAACCGGCGCCGGAGTTCTTCGCCCGGGTCGTCCAGGAGAGCGGCGGCGACGCGTCCACCATCCTGTACGTCGGTGACCGGCCGGACAACGACGCCGCACCGGCGATGGCCGCCGGCATGTCGGCGTGCCTGATCCGGCGCGGCCCGTGGGGGCACATCCTCGACATGCCGGACGTGGCCGACCGGTGCCTGTTCCGCATCGGCTCCCTGGACGAGTTGCCGGGCCTGGTGCGGCGGCACAACGCGGCGGGCGGCTAGCCCGGGGCGTCGGCGAAGACCGAGACCCGGGTGCGGTGGTGGCGCGGCGACTCGATCTCGTCGACCACCGCGACCGCCAGATCGGCGTACGACAGGTGCGCCGACGCCGGGGCGCGCTCTCCGCCGAGGCGGTACCGGCCGGTGCGGGGACCGTCCACGTTCAGCGCTGCGGGCGGGGTGAGCACGAGCCAGTCGACTGTGGTGTCCGTCGCGCGGAGCCGGTCCAGGCCGGCGGCATGGCTGAGCGCGAACGGCCGCAGCTCGGCGGGCAGGACGGCCGGGTCGTCGTGGAGGGGCCGGCCGCGCGCGTCGGTGAGCGTGGCGAACAGCCCGATCGCCACGAGCCGGGGCACGCCTGCGCGGGTCAGTCCGTGCAGCAGCGCGTCGGCTGCCCGGACGAAGAACTCCGGATCGAGGCCGGCGGCGGCGAGCGCCTCCGGCCCGGAGGCCGGGCTGACCGCGTGCACGACGACATCGTGCCCGTGCCCGATGGAGGTGACGGCCTCCGGGTCGGTGACGTCACCGCGTACCGCGGAGGTGAGGTCGCGATGGCGGGCCGGATCGCGGACGACGGCGGTGACTCGGTGGCCGCGACGGTGGGCCTCGGCGGTGATCGCGCGGCCGGCCCGGCCGCCCGCGCCGAAGACGGCGATGCTGGTCATGGCGCGACGCTAGAGCGCCGGGTGCCGGTTACCGCAACGGTACCGGCGTTACGCTCGGGCGGTGACGCCGCTCGATCCGGACATGTTCCATCCCGCGTGTCCGTCGCGGATGATGCCGCTGCGGATCGGCGACAAGTGGACCGCGATGGTGGTGCTGTGCCTGGAGCACGGACCGCGCCGGTTCACCGAGCTGCGCGCGCCGCTGCGCACGATCACGCCGAAGGTGCTGGCCGAGACGTTGCGGGCGATGGAACGCGACGGGCTGGTCACGCGGACCGCCTACGACGAGAACCCGCCGCGCGTGGAGTACGCGCTGACGCCGCTGGGCCGCAGCCTGCTGACGCTGGTCGCGGCCGCCCGGTCGTGGAGCGAGGAGCACCTGGACGAGTTGCTGGCGGCCCGGAAGTCGCACGAGCGGCGGGCCGGCGCCGATGTCGTACCCCCGGCATAGTCTGCCGGTCATGGGAACCGCCGAGCTGGACGAGCTGATCGTGGCCGACGCGGACGCGCTGCGCGCGTGGCTGTCCGCCCACCACGACGCGTCGCCCGGCGTCTGGCTCGCCCTCACGAAGAAGGGCGGCACGCTCACCACGCTGACCTGGCAGCAGGCGGTCGACGAGGCGTTGTGCTTCGGCTGGATCGACGGGCAGGCCCGCAAGCGCGACCACGAGAGCTCCTGGGTCCGGCTCACCCCGCGACGGGCACGCAGTGCCTGGTCTCAACGCAACGTCGCCAACGTGGCCCGGCTGGAGGAGCAGGGGCGGATGACACCGGCGGGCCGGGCCGCGGTGGAGGCCGCGAAGGCGGACGGCCGGTGGGCGGCGGCCTATGCGCCACCGTCGGAGGCCGAGGTGCCGGCCGACCTGCTCGCAGCCGTCGCCGCCGAGCCCGCCGCCCAGGCCATGTTCGACGTCCTCACCAGCGCCAACAGGTTCGCGCTCATCCACCGGCTCAACGCGGTCAAACGCGCGGAGACCCGCACGCGCAAGATCGGCGAGTTCGTCGCCATGCTGGCCCGCCACGAGACGTTCTATCCGCAGAAGGCGAAGCCGCCGGCCACGCCGTGACCCGGCTCATGAGTGGTCCCGGACGAACGCGCGCATGAGCGCGGCGCACTCGGCCACGTGCGTCTCCAGCAGCAGATGGCCGCCGTCGAGGATGTGTGCGTCTCGCGGCGGAACACCTCCAGCCCGTCGACGTCGGCGTGCCGGTGGCGGATCTTCTGACTGGCGCGCATCACCTCATCCTGGCGGGCCGGCCGCGCCCGTACGGTCGATTCCGGCAGCCGCCACGACCGGCGGGGGTGAGCTGGGCGTACGCTCGAACGAGCCGACGGCAGGAGGTCGCCCGCGATGATCCCGGTGCTGATCCTGTTCGGGGCTCTCCTCGGGCGCTGGTGGCGGTCGTCGCTCGTCGCCGCCGCGCTGGGCTGGCCGGTCCTGCTGGTCGCGACCGACGTGATGGACGTCGGCGTCGGGCTGCTCGGCGCGGCCGTGCTCGCCGTCGCCAACACCGGTGCCGGCGTGCTGCTCCACCAGGGAGCCCGCTTGGCGGTCCGGCGGCTTCGGGCGTCCTGAGGCGGGCCCGTGCGCTACACGGTGCCGCCGGTGTTCCGGATCATCCGCCGGAGCACTTTGAGGGTGGTGAGGTAGTCGGCGTCGTCGACGCCGTCGTGGATGCGGGCCCGGATCCCCGGCGCGTGCTGCTTGAGGCGGAGCCGGGCGTCCTCCCCCGCCTCGGTGATCCGCAGCCTGCCGTCCGCGTCGCGGGTCAGCCAGCCGCGCTCCAGCAACACCTCCGCCTCGGCCTCCAGATCGTCCTCGGCGCGCAGGTACGAGCGCATCGCCTGCCGCAGCTCGGGAACGGTCAGCCCGCCACCGCCGGGCAGAAGGTCGTTCGTGGACAGGTTCCGCAGGAGCCAGAACTGTGGCTGGGTGAAGCCGTGCACGGCCTGCTGGGCCCGGGTGAAGGCGATCAGCGACTCGTACGCGACGCCCGTCCAGTAGGCGGCCGGCTGGCCCGCGAGTTCGGCGTCGGACAGGTGCGGCGTCGTCATGGTGACCTACCTCCGGCAGTGATCGGGTGAGCACGACGCTAGGACCTCAACCACGCTTCAGATCAAGCCGTGCGGGGCATCGCGTACCTGCCGACGACGGCATGATGGGCCGATGCGGGTAACGATGGCCACCGACGCGGGACATCCCGGGCGCAGCAACGAGGACTTCGCCGGCGCCGTACCGTGCGGCATGGTCCTGGTCGACGGCGCCGGCGGCATCTCCGGTGTGGAGAAGGTCTGCCGCCACGGCGTCGCCTGGTACGCGACCCGGCTCGGTGGTGCCCTCCTCGGCGCGCTGGACCAGGAGCGCAGCCTGCGCGACGTGCTGGCCGAGGGCATCGAGTGGGTCACCGACGCGCACCGCGACACGTGCGACGTCACCCATCCGATCAGCCCGTTCGCGGCTGTGGCGATGCTCCGGTTCTCCGGCGGGACCGTCGAGCACCTGGTCCTCGGCGACGCGGTGGCTGTCGTCGGCCGGGCGGCGGGTGAGCCCGTCGTCGCCCACGATCCGCGCGAGGTGGTGATCGCCCGGTCCTTCGAGGAGCGGCTGAAGGACGTGCCCGAGGACGGCGACGAGTACCGGCGGCTGTTCATGCAGCTGCGGGCCCGGCGGAACAGCCCGGGTGGGTTCTGGGTCGCCAAGGACGACCCGCGGGTGGTGGACGAGGCGGTCACCGGCAGCAGCCCGGCGGACGACGTGACAGTGGCGGCGCTGCTCAGCAACGGCGCGAGCCGTCTCGTGGACACGTTCGGGCTCTCCGACTGGGCAGGGCTGCTGCGCCTGCTGGAGACCGACGGCCCCGCCGAGGTCATCCGCCGGGTCCGCGAGGCCGAGGCACGCGACGGCGTCGGCGCCGACGACGCCACGATCGTCTGGCGGCACTGACCGCCGCGGCCACCCGTGTGCGCGGGCCCGCCGTCCTCGTGTTGACTGCGGCGATGGACCGTCAACGCCTGAGCAGCATCGCGCACTCGCACCACCCGATCGCGGCCCCGATCTCCGGCCTCAGCCTCAACCGGCTGCTGCGCCGGGCGGGCCGGCGGCCGGAGGCCCGGATCCTCGATCTCGGCTGCGGCGAGGCCGCCTGGGCGTTGCAGGCCCTCGCGCACTACCCGGACGGGCACGCCGACGGCGTGGACCTCAGCCCGTACGCGCTCGAACGCGCAGCGGACGCCGCCGCCGAACGCGGCCTCGCCGAACGGCTCACCCTGCACGAGCGCGACGCCCGCGCGTACGTGCCGGACGGCGACTACGACCTGGTGCTGTGCGTCGGGTCGACGCACGCGCTCGGCGGCTTCGGCGAGACGCTGAGGCTGGCCGGCCGGCATGTGAAGGCAGACGGCATCCTGATGGTCGGCGAGGGGTTCTGGCAGGTGCCGCCGACACCGGGGGCGCTGGCGGCGCTGGGCGCGAAACCGGACGACCACGCCGACCTCGCCGGCCTGGTCGACGCCGCCGAGCAGGCGGGCTGGACCCCGGTGTACGCGCACGTCAGCGACACCGCCGAGTGGGACGACTACGAGTGGTCGTGGACCGGCTCGCTCACCGAGTGGGCGCTGGACAACCCCGGTCACCCGGACGCCGCCGGGGCGCTGACGGCCGCCCGCGAGCACCGTGACCAGTGGCTGCGCGGGTACCGGAACATGCTGGGCTTCGTGACGTTCGTGCTGCGCCGGCTCTGACCCGCCGCCGGCGCGGGTCCGGCTCGGGACAGGCGGCCGGGGCACTATCGTTCGGGCGTGCAGATCCGTTTCGCCGTACCGGCCGACCCCGCCTATCCGGCCCGCGTGGCCGCCGCGCTCGCCGCCGCCCGGCTGCGCCGGTTCGGCTACATCGGCGCGGTCCTCGCCGCGATCGGGGTGATCGGCTGGGTCGCCTCGCAGGCGTCGGACCGAGGTGGCCGGTTCGCTTCGCTGTGGACCGCGTTCATCGTGGCCGGCGTGCTGTCGATGCTCTACGCGCCGTGGGTGCGGTGGCGGGCCCGGCGCCGCTCCGGCGGCTACGCCGTCGAGGGCGGCTACGACATCGACGACCGCAACATCATGATGCGCAGCGGTTCGGAGTCCGGCGGCATCGCCTGGGACGGCGTCGAGCGGGTCACCGAGACCCCGGACTTCTGGATCGTGTACGTGGGACGCATGCCGGCCACGGTGATTCCCCGTTGGCTGATGTCCGCCGAGGACGCCGGGACGCTGCGCGCCTTCATGACCGAACGCGGACTGCTCGGCGGCCATTGACGATGTATTGATCGGCTGTATATGTTGCCTCGGTGAGTGAGATGCGCGAGGCGACCTTCCTGATCCTGACCGCGCTGGCCGACGAGCCGCGCCACGGCTATGGGATCATCCAGGAGGTCGCCGGCCTGTCCGGCGGTCGCGTCAACCTGCTGCCGGGCACCCTCTACGCCGCACTGGACCGGCTCGTCGCACAGGGCCTCGTCGAACTCAGTCACGAAGAGGTGGTCGACGGCAGGCTGCGCCGCTACTACCGGCTGCGCGGCGACGGCCAGGCCGAGCTGGCACGCCAGACCGAGCGGCTGCGGCAGCTCGCGTCCGCCGCCGAGACCCGGCTGCGCGCCCTGCGGCCCCGCCCCGCCTGACCCCCACCGTCGCGGCCCCGTAGGGAGAACCCATGCACCGCTGGCTGCTGCTTGCCTACCCCCGTGACTACCGCCGCGCGCGCGGGGCCGAGATCCTGGAGACGGTACGGGACGTCGGCCCGGCACACCGCCGTACCCGGGTGGCGGCGAATCTCGTACGCCATGGCCTGCGTGCCCGGCTGGGACGGCCGGCGAGCCGTTCCGTGGTGGCCTGGGCGTCGGTCTTCGCGGTGGTCTGCGGCTTGTTCGCCGCGTCGTTCGGCACCTGGCTCGCCTGGCTCGGCTCCCGTCCGCTCGACCACCGGGACCTCGCCGCCGTGGTCGGCCAGCTCTACCCGGACCGGCAGGTCAGCCACATCGACCAGGACGACCCGTCCGCCGTGTTCCTCATCTACGGCCACCCGCTGAACCAGGATCTCCTGTCCGAGCTGCTGCTCGGCGACGGCGGCGAGTACGCGCTGGCCGAGCTGACCGCGTCGTTCGACCAGCTGCCGGCCGCCGCCCTCGTCGAGCTGCGGCAGCGCCTGGACACCGCCGGGTGGGAGCAGAGCGAGCCCGTCCACTCCGACACCACCGTGTACGCCGAACGCGGCGACCACATCCTCGCTGTGCAACTCGACGCCGAGGGCTCGATGAGCCTCACCCTCAGCCGTGCCACCCCCGGCGCCGCCTACCCCGCCGGACTGCTCGCCTTCGCACTGGGCGCTGTCGGCGGCTGGGTGCTGTTCGGCTGGGCCAGCCGGCGCACCGAGGGACGACGCCCGCTGGTGCAGGGGCCGACGAAGCTCCTGTACGGCGTCGCGATGGTGTTCTGGGCCGCGCCGATCCTGCTGAGCGCGCCACTGATGCTCACGCACCACCTGGACGAGCCGCATCCCCGCTGGCACGTGCCGTGGGAGTGGCTCGGCCAGCCCACCATGTCGCTGCCGTTCCTGCTCGGCGCGGTCCTGCTGCTGCTCGTGCTGGGCCTGGCGGCGCTGCCGCACCGGCGCCCGGCCGACCCTACGCTCGCCGGGGCGCCGAGCCCGGCCGGCTAGCAACGCGCCGGGTCAGCCCGCCGGGCATCGCGCGCCGGGGGCGGGCAACGTCAGGTCGACGAGGTACCTGTCCACCACCGCTTCCGTGCAGTCGTTGCGCTGGTAGGTGCCGTGGCCCCAGCCCTCGTAGGTGACCAGACGTCCGTGCCGGCCGAGTTGCCGGGCGACGTTCACCGCCCAGGCGTAGCCGGTGCGGGGATCGTGCCGGGCGTTGAGCAGCAGCAGCGGCGTGCGGGTGTGCACATTCAGCGCGTGTGGCGGGTTGCGGACCGGGGACGGCCAGCCCAGGCAGGTCTGCACGGCCAGCAGACCGGCGCCGTACCGGACGTCCGGGGCGACGGCTGCGGCGTCCCGGACCAGGCCGGCGTATTCGGCGTAGTCGCGCACCTGCGCCGGCCAGTCCGCGCAGAACGCCGCGACCGAGATCGGAAGGTTCACCTCCGGTGGCGGCGTGCCGGCGTCCATGTCCCGCACGATCACCGCGAGTTGCGGCCAGCGAGGGCCGGCGAGCAGGCCGAGTGCCACGGCGGTGACGTCGAAGGCGGTACGAGGGGTGTACTCGCCACGGTCCGCGCGGGCCAGCACCCGCGCCCACACCGACCGCACGTCCCGTTCGTGGAGCGCACAGTCCGCCGACCTGTCGCACCAGGAGACGAACTCGTCGAACGAGTCCTGCAACGTGGCGGCCTGCGTCCGCACGAAGGACCGCACGTCGAGGCTGTGGTCGAACACGCCCTCCAGCACGACCGCCCGCACGCGGCCGGGATACCGCTCGGCGTACTGCTGGCCCAGCAATGTGCCGTACGAGCTGCCGTGGAAGGACAGCCGCCGCTCCCCCAGCGCCCGCCGCAACGCGTCGACGTCACGAACTGTGCTGAGCGTGTCGGCGTGGTCGAACACCGGGCTGGTCGGGCGGCACCTGCCCCACAGTGCCTGGTTGTACGCCACCGCGGCGTCGAAGTCGGCCTGACCGGTCAGCGGGACGGGCGGCTTGCGGAGCGCCGGATCCGGCGCGCAGACGGGCGCGGCGGTGCGGGCCACGGAGCGCGGGTCGAAGCTGACGAGGTCGAACCGGTCCAGCAACTCGCCGCTGAACCGGTCGCCCTTACGGATGCGTTCCACCCCCGAGTCGCCGGGGCCTCCCGGCCCGAAGACCAGCGTGCCCACCCGCCGCTCCGGCGCTCCCGCGAGCCGGCGTGCCACGGCGAGTTCGAACGTCGGGCCGTTCGGCCGGTTCCAGTCCACCGGCACGCGGAGCCGGGCGCATCGCACGCGCTCGTCCGGCGGGACGTTCGGCAGATCGTCGGCGCACTCGCCCCAGACGAGCCGCTGCGGCGGACCATCGGCGCGCGCCGCGCCGGGCAGTCCCGCCAGGACGGTGAGCGCGGCCAGAGCGACGGCCATGGTACGTCGGAACACAGTGCCTCCCGGTGTGTGGATGCTCGTCGATTCTTCAGCGGCGTCCCACCCGAGTCCTATACGGAAGCGCCCCGATATGCCCGTCGGGTCTTCTCCCCGAGTCCGCCCTGAGGGCCGCATGAAGGGGACGAGTTCGCGTCCGGGGCGGCCGGGCGCTCGCCGGGGCATCGGGCCGGGTGTCGGCGGTCTAGCATCGGGCGATGACGTCGTCCCTGGACCGCCTGCCGAAGATCAGCGCACCGGCCACGAGAGCGCTGACCGCCGCCGGCTACACCACGTTGCGCCAGCTCGCCGGGGTGCCGCGAGCGGAGCTGGCCCGCTTGCACGGCATGGGGCCGAAGGCGCTGGACGTCATCGAGGCCGCCCTCGCCGAACACGATCTGCGTCTGAGCTGACGAGGTGATCGCGATGCCGCTCGGGCGGCTCCACCATCTGATCGTCGACTGCCCGGATCCGATGGCCGAGGCACGGTTCTGGAGCGCGGTCCTCGGCGACCCGGTCACGTACGCGGACGACGACTTCGCCGTCGTCTCGGCCAGTACGGCGGCGTCCGGCCTGGCGTTCCAGCGCGCCCCCGACATGGTTGCGCCGACGTGGCCGGATCCGGCGGTGCCGCAGCAGATGCACCTGGACGTGATGGTCGACGACCAGGACGCGGCGGGCGCGGCGGTGCTCGCGCTGGGGGCGCGGCGGCTGCCGGGCGACCACGTGTACGCCGACCCGGCCGGTCACCCGTTCTGCCTCATCCGGCGTCCCACCTGGGCGTCGCCGGTGAGCAGGTCCACGTGAATCCACCTGTACGCCGGGTCCGCCCTTACCACTGGGGTGCCGTCTACCTCAGCGACGCTCACTGCGAGGCCGATTTCGACATCGACTTCCACGCCGCTGACGCGCCGGTGCTCGCCACGACGCACCACGTCGCGGTCCTGGTCGCCTCCGCCGCCGTGGCGGACGAGGGAGAGGCAGATGTCACCCTCGACATCCGGGTGACGTCGCAGCGCGTCACGGGGCACCCGTACGAGGTGACCCTGGACGTCCCCTCCGGACGGCTTTACGTCGGCGACGCCGACGACAACGACGAGATCGAGTTGGCGCCGGGCCGCTGGCTGCTGCAGTTCGCCGTGGACGACGCGACGGAGGCCCGCCACGTCGAGCTGGTGGTGTCACCGCTCTGACCGGCCACCGTCACGGCGTCTCCTGGTAGGAGATGAACTCCAGCAGGCTTCCGTCCGGGTCGCGGAAGTAGACGCTGGTCCCGGCGCCACCGGCGCCGACCCGCCGGACCGGCCCGGTTTCCACCTCGACGCCGTGCCGCCGCAGGTGCGCCACCGCCTCCTCGATCGGACCCGCCCAGACGAAGCAGATGTCGCTGTTGCCCGGGCGGACCGGGACGCGGGCGACGTTGCCGCCGAGGTCGAGACCCGGCCCGTGCACGCTCAGCTGATTGGGGCCGACCCGGAACGCGACGCGATCGCCGCCGACGCCGATCACCTCGGCGCCGACGACGTCGCGATAGAAGTCGGTGGCGGTCCGCCAGTCGGACACGGCGATGACGACGTGGTCCAGTCCGGTCACGGGCGCCATGCGATCACCCTATTGGCCAGGCGACGTCCGCTCCCCCGGATCCGCCGAGGCCGCCGCCGGTGGGCCCGCCTTCAGGTGCCGGGCGAAGAACCGGTTCGCGGCCTCCCCCTCGAACCACGGGACGCCGGTGTGCCCGCCCATGTTGGCGTGCAGCGTCTTCTCCGCCGAGCCGAAGGCGTCGAACAGGTTCAGGGCCATCTGCCGGTCGTTGCCCTCGTCGTCCCACTGCAGCAGGACGTGCAGCGGTATGGTGACCCGCCGCGCTTCCTCGATGATGGCGCGCGGCACGAAGCTCCCGGCGAACAGGAGCGCGGCCACGATGCGCGGCTCGACCACCGCCAGCCGTACGCCGATCGAGATCACCCCACCGGCGTACCCGGCCGGGCCGCTGACCTCGGGCAACGCGAGGAGCGCGTCCAGCGCGGCCCGGCACTCCGGGACCGCCTTCTCCACCAGCGGCAGGACGAGCCGGTCGACCACCTCGTCGGCGACCGGCTCACCGGCCGCGAGTGCCCGGCGCAGGTCGGCGCGGGCCTGCTCGGCGGCGGCGGACGCGGGCCGGTCGCCGCTGCCGGGCAGTTCGATGGTGGCGGCGGCGAAGCCCTGCTCGACGCAGCCCTGCGCCCGGGCCACCAGGCGGGGATACATCCGGCGCAGTCCGCCGGGGTGGCCGAGCAGGATCAGCGGGACCGGCTCGGTCGCGGACGCGGGCGTCCACAGGAGGCCGGGGATGCCGCCGAGGGTGAATTCGCGTTCGCGGACGCCGTCGGCGAGGCGCTGTTCGGAGGTGAAGCGCATGGTCGTGCCTTTCGGGAGTGCGACGGCGCTCCCGGACGACCTATCGCCCGGCCGTGACCCCCGAGGGGAGCACCCATGTCGATACTGCGGTCACGGGTACCACCTCCCTCGTCCTCCGGCACGGCCACCGCAAGCTAGCAGCGCTCGCCGGGGCGGGCCAACCGGTTTATCGCGGCGTGGTCCGCCCCGGCCCGTCAGCCGCGCTCGAATCCGGCGAAGACGACCGCCAGCGTCCGGGCTTGCAGATGCTCGTCCCATCCACCGTGCAGCGCGCCCTGGCACATGGAGGCGAGCAGCGCCATCACCTCGGGCAGCCGTACCGAGTCGGCGACGGTTCCGGCGGCCTGGGCCTGTTCCAGCAGGCTGCCCACGGCCTCCTCCAGGTGAGCTACCGCGTCCGGAAGCCGGATGTCCACCCCGGATCCGGCGAGCAGTTCGACTGCCGTCTTCTTCGCGGCGGCCTGCGCCACCGTGTGTCGGAAGAACCCGAAGAGGTCGTGTCGTCCCGCCTCCTCGACGAGCTGCGCGAGCAGTCGCTTCATGAGCGCGGCGAGCAGGTCCTCCTTGGTGGGGAAATGACGGAAGACCGTGCCGATGGCGACGCCGGCCCGGCGGGCCACCTCCTCGGTGGAGGCGCGGGCGCCGAACTCGGCGAAGACCGCCTCGGCGGCGTCCAGGATGCGTGCCCGGTTGCGTTGCGCGTCGGCGCGCAGGGGCGGACCCTCTACCAAAGTGAGTCTCCACTCATTATTCTCTGTGGCACAAGTTGAGTCACGACTCATTATCGCGGAGGCCGGCGTGACACCACAGCAGATCTTCGAGAGCATGCGCGCCAGGTGGCTGGCGAACCTGCCCACCTTCGAGGCGGACTCGCTGACCGACGACGTGGTGATCGAGACGCCCTTCGCCGCGCCCGGCCACTCGACGCGCACCGAGGGGAAGCAACCCGTTCTCGCGTACACGCGATTGGGCCGGGCGTCGTTCCCGGTGCGGTTCGACGAATGTCGCGGCGTGGTCGTGCACGAGACCGCCGATCCCGAAGTGATCGTGGTCGAGTACGAACTCGTCGGCACGCACACGGTGACCGGGGTGACCGCCTCCGCGCCGTTCATCGGGGTGTTGCGGACCCGGGACGGCAAGCTGGCCCACTGGCGCGAATATCAGCACACCCTCGCCATCGCTCAGGCCGCCGGACAGGCATGAGCATGCGGCCGCAGGGGCGTCTCCGCACGAGGCTGGCGATCACGGTGGGCGTGACCTCCCGTCATCGCGTCGACTTCGGACCTGTCAGCGGCCCGCCGCGCGGAGCATTGCCTCCGTCTCGGGGTCGGGCATGATCTCCCGGACCTCCTGGGCGCAGCGGCACGAGACGGCGATCTTGGCGGCCCACTTCAGCGCCTCGTCGCGTGAGGCCACGTCGAGGACCACGAACCCGCCGATGACCTCCTTGGTCTCCGGGAACGGCCCGTCGGTGACCACCCCGTCCGTACCCACGATGCTCGCCTGCTGGCGTTCGAGCCCGGTGCCGTACACGAACACGCCCGCGTTCACGGCCTCCTGGATGACCGCGTGCGCGTCCTTGCCCACCTGGGGGATCTCCTCCGCGGGGATGTGGTCCATCGCGCCGTCGTTGAACGAGATCAGGTACCGCGGCATGCCATGACTCCCTTGTCCGGGCGGCCCGGTCCGGCCGCCTCTCACCCGTACTACGAACGAGCCGCCCCGGATCCGACGTCATCCGCCGGGATGGGAACGGCGGTGCCGGTCACCGCGATCCCGGCGCCGGGATCGGCGGGGATGCCGACGGTGAGCAGGCTCGGGCGGCCCATGTCCTCCCCTTGCCGCACGGTGACCGTCGCGGAGGGCCGCACCAGGCCAAGCTCGCGCAGGTAACCACCGAACGCGGCGGCCGCCGCGCCGGTCGCGGCGTCCTCGACCACACCGCCGGGCGGGAACGGGTTACGCGCGTGGAACACCAGCTCGGACTCGCGGTGCACCAGGTCGATGGTCGTCCAGTCCCGCTCGGCCATGAGCGCGCTCAGCGCCGCCATGTCGTAGTCCAGCTCCGCCAGGCGCTGCCGGCTCGCGGCCGCCACGATCGGATGCCAGGCCCCGGCGTACGCGACACGGGGCGGCAGCGTCGCGTCGAGATCGTCCGGCGACCAGCGCAACGCGGCGAGCAGCGCCGCGAGGTCGCCCACGGCAAGGGGTACACTGCGCGGCGCGACGCTGGTCAGCGTGGCCGTGGTGATGCCGTCCGCCTGCACGCTCGTGGCGACCGCGACCAGCCCGGCGCGGGTTTCCAGGTGCAGCACGCCGGGGCCGTGCCGCTCGGCGTAGGCGACCGCCGAAGCGATGGTCGCGTGGCCGCAGAACGGCACCTCCGCCTTCGGGCTGAAGTAGCGCACCGTGAACCGCCCGCCCTCGCCGGGCACGAGGAAGGCCGTCTCGGAGTAGCCGACCTGCGCCGCCACCCGCTGCATCTCCGCGTCGCCCGCCCCGGTGGCGTCCAGGACGACACCGGCCGGGTTGCCGCCGGCGGGGTCGGCGGTGAACGCGGCGTATCGGAGAATGTCCATGATCATGAGCCTAGCGGCGGCGGTCCGGCTCGTCTGCCCCGTGACCGGCTCTCGGCGCGCACAGGGACACCGGGGCGATCGACGCGGAACTAGTCTCCGGTCATGAGCGCCTTCGAGATCACTCCGGTCGGCACCGTCCGCAACGACCGGACGGACATCCAGCACAGCGACAACTGGGGCGCCGTCCGCAGCACGATCGTCGTCGACGAACGCTTCGGCGAGGCGTGCCTGCAGGGCCTGGAGGAGTTCTCCCACGTGGAGGTCGTGTTCGTCTTCGACCGGTTCCCGGACGGCGGCGACCACCGCGCGCCCCGTCCCTACCGGGGCCGGGCCGACCTGCCGCCGATGGGCGTCTTCGCGGGCCGCGGTCCTCGCCGGCCGAACCGCATCGGCGTGACGTGCTGCCGCATCGAGTCGGTCGACGGCCGCGAGCTGACGGTGGTGGGCCTCGACGCGGTGTCCGGCACGCCGGTCATCGACCTGAAGCCGGTGCTGAAGGAGTTCGTTCCCGCCGACGTCCGGCAGCCGGACTGGGTCAGCGGCATGATGTCCGACTACTTCCGAACATAGCGTCGGCGCGGCAGCAGCCTCTCCGTGAGGTCCATCAACCGCCCGGCGTCATGGGGGTCGAGGGTCGGGAAACCGGGCGGAAGTCGCTTCCCCCGGTCGACGGCGGTCAGCGGCGCGGTCGGCGGCGCGTCCAGGAACTGATGAATCGGCGCCACCGCGTCCACGACGGACCGGGCGGCGACCGCCGCCGCCACCGCGAGCAGCCCCCGCACCACGAGCGGGAGCTCGCTACGGTCACCGCTCCTGGTGAACCCGGGATGGTAGAGCACGTATCGGGCGCGGCTACCGGATCGCTGAGCGAAGCCCACGCCGAGCAGGTCGTTGGCCCGCCCGGCCTGCAGCTGCGCGGCGACGGCCGAGTAGCTTCCCGTCATCTGTGGGTCGGCCCAGCGCACCTCGCCTTTCGTGACCCCGACACCGGCGACGTTCACGATCACCGGTTTGGTCGCCCGGTCCAGGGCCGGACGCAGACCGAAACTGAGCAGGTAGCGACTGACGTAGTAGAGCGCGAACGTGCGTTCCAGGCCCTCCACCGTCTCGATGCGACGCGGCGCCACCGCATTGGCGAACAGCGCCAACGCGTCCACGACCTGGTGCTCGCCGAGGATGTGCTCGATGACCTGCCGCGTCTCCGCCATGCTGGACAGATCGGCGGGAAGGAAGGCGATCAGGCCGCCGGCCATCGCCTCGCCGCGTTCACGGTTGCGGCCGAGCACCAGGACACGGTCGCCACGTTCGGCCCGCCCCAGGGCGAACGCGCGCCCCATCCCGTTCGTGCCGCCACTGACCACCACGACGCCCACATCGCCCCCTTATCGTCTGCTCATCGACCTGCCTCATCCTGGGCAGCAGGTCGGCGGAGGCGAAAGAAGGCACTTTCATGTCCACAGCTAACACCGATGTGAGTGCCTCGCTGCACGATCATCGGCTGCCGGTGCCGGTTCCGGCCGGTGAGTACGATCGCTGTCCGGTGACCGACCTGCTGCGGCGGGTGAGCGACAAGTGGACGCTGTTGCTGATCACCCTGCTCGGCCGGCATCCGTACCGGTTCAACGAGTTGCACCGCGCCGTGGAGGGCATCAGCCCGCGCATGCTCACCCGGACGTTGCGCGCGCTGGAAAGCGACGGCCTGGTCGAGCGTGAGGTGTTTCCGACGGTGCCGCCGAGCGTCGAGTACCGGCTGACGCCACTCGGTGTCAGCCTTCTGGAGCCGCTTTCCGCGCTGGCCGACTGGGCGGTCGCTCACCATGCCGAGATCGTCGCGGCTCGCCAGCGACCCGCCTGAGACACCCCGCGCTCATCCGGCCGCACGAGGTACGGATGCTGCGTCCGTCGGCCGTCCCGCCGGGCGGCGGGCGCCGATCTGGAATGCTTCGTCCATGCCGTCCTTCCCGCCCACCTTCTCCGCCGAAGTCGTCGCGCAGCCGATCCAGGCCCAGCTCGAGGCGTTTCTCGACGAGCACCGCGACGCGCTCGACCGCTGCCTGGACGGACTGACCGAGGAGCAGGCGCGCCGATCGTTGGTGGCATCCCGGACCACGCTGCTGGGTCTGGTGAAGCACGCGACCTTCGTCGAGAAGGTCTGGTTCGACGAGGCCGTCACGGGCCGGTCACGTGCCGAGCTCGGCATCCCCGAACGGTCGGAGGACTCATTCCTCCTCGACGCCGGCGACACGATCGCCGGCGTCCGGCAGGCCTACCGCGACGCCCTCGACGCGTCACGCCGGGCGACCTCCACGCGAGGTCTGGACGACATCCTCACCGGCCACCGGCGAGGCCCGCTTCCGCTGCGCTGGGTGTATCTGCACGTCCTGCGCGAGCTCGCCCAGCACTGCGGGCACGCGGACATCCTCCGGGAGCAGATCCTCGACGGATAGCGTGCGGGGTCACGCGCCGGCGCCCTCGCCGGGTTCACCGGTGAGCGAGTCGGGGACGCGCATCCGCCACGCGTCGGTGACCAGTTCCGTCAGGCGCTCCACGCCTACGTGCGCCAGCCGCAGCATGACCAGGGGCAACCCGTCGTACGCGGGCGTGGTGAAGAAGAGGTCGGGCTCGCCGAGGAGCAACGCCTGCTTCTCCGCCTCGTCGCCCACGTACAGCACGGCGATGTCGGTGCGGATGCGCCGAGGCTTCCCGGGCGTACGCTCGGGATAGGACCAGACGAACCCCTTGCCGGCGACCCGGAAGTCGAAGCCGTCACTGTCGATCTCGACCACGTGGGGCAGCGACAACGCCAGCCGGCGGACGTCGTCCGCGTCAACCATGACGGTCACCCCGGGACACCGCCTTCCACACCGGCACAGCGTAGCCGCCCCGCTGCCGTACGGTGGCGGGCCATCAACCGTCCTTCCGGTCACGACCCTGGCCGTTCCCGATGGTCAGATGGTGAATCCGCCGTCGACGTTCACAGTCGCGCCTGTGACGTAACGCCCGTCCGGGCCGGCGAGGAACGCCACCGCGGCGGCCACGTCGGCCGGCTGCGCGTAGTGGCCGAGGGCGGTGAACCCGTTGATCGTGCCCGCGTTCGGGCCGTCGGCCGGGTTCAGCTCGGTGTCCGTGGCACCGGGGTTCACCAGGTTCACGGTGATCGCTCGACCGCCGAGTTCGCGCCCGAGCGCCTTGGTCAGACCGATCAGAGCGGTCTTGCTCATCGCGTAGAGCGAGAAGCCCGGAAAGACCGCCCGCTCGGCCACGTTGCTGCCGATGTTGACGATCCGCCCGCCCGCCGACATGTGGCGCACCGCGGCCTGCGAGGCGACGAACGGTGCCCGGACGTTCACCGCGACCGTCTGCTCGAACTCGTCGAGACTCAGCTGCTCCAGTTGTCCGAGCAGGAACGCGCCCGCGTTGTTGACCAGGATGTCCAACCGGCCCAGCTCACCGGCCGCCCGGTCCACCGCCGCGATCACCGCCGCCGGGTCGGCGCTGTCGGCCCGCACGGCGATCGCCCGCCGCCCCGCGGCCTTGATCTGGCCCACCACGTCGTCGGCGCGCCGTTGATTCTGCTGGAACGTCAGCGCCACGTCGGCGCCGTCCTCGGCCAGGCGCAGGGCCACCGCCGCGCCGATGCCACGGCCACCACCGGTGACGAGAGCTACCTTGCCGTCGAGTGCGTTGTTCATGGGAGCAAGCCTGGTCGACGACGGGCCGTCTGTCCGGCGGGGATCGGACGCCGCGTTCGCGTGCGTCTCCCGCTGGGTGCAAGGACTGGATGTACGCGGGCCTGGTCCGTCATTTCCACGACCCGCTGTTCTTCCACGAGGTGGAGGCACTGGCGTCCGCCGACGATCCCCTGGTTCGGTGAGTCATCTGGCCGGTCTCGCACGCCGCGCGACCGCACCGCCGTACAACCGGACACGGTGGTCGGCGTCGTGGTCCGGCTCGCCGTACCCGAAAGGCGCCCCCGTGCCGTGACCGACGTGCACCAGCCATTCCTCGTAGTACCAGCTCGGGCTGCACGCGCACCCGGTGAACCGGAAGTTGGCCCGGTAGCGGCCGACCTGCCCCGGCGCGAGCGTGAACAGTCGCGCCGACGCCGACGGGCGCGGGTATGCCGCGTACCCGGGTAGCCGGTCCACGACGACCGACGCCCGGTCGTGCCCGAGCCACAGTCCGACCTCGCGGGCCAAGGCGACGCCTCCGGCGCGCGACCCCTCTCGGTGCTGGTAGCCGACCTCCTGGTCGGCGAGCACGTCGTGGACGACCACCTCGGCGGCCGGCAGCGGGCCGGGCAGCGGCATCGCCCGGACGAGCCCGCGGCGGGCGTTCGCCGCGGGCGCGCCCCGGGCGGCGGCGGTCCACCGGACGCGGACCCGTTGAATGAGGATCACACCGTCCAGGTGTACCCGGAACCCCCGCGACGAGCGCGGCATTTACGGTGCCGCCGCCTGACTGACGAGGACCACCCGACCCTGGCTCCCCTCCGTCCTCAGCTCATGGCGGTGTAGAGCCGCTGACCGGCGGGCCGGTAGCCGACGCGCTGGTAGACGCGCCACGAGTCCTCGCCGCCGGCCTCCAGCCAGGCGACCTCCGTACCAGCGCTGAACAGTCGCCGGGTGACGTCGGCGGTGATCGCGGACGCCAGTCCCCGGCGGCGGTAGGGCGCGCGAACGGCGATGCCGGCCACCTCGCTGACCGCACTGACAGGCGCAGCCGCACCGCCGCCGCCCGCGCAGCCACCGCCCTCGCTGACGGCCATGACGGCCACGCCTCCGGCGTCCTGCTGACGCCGTAGGCGGGCCACGTCAGCCTCCGAGGCGACCGGATCGCCGCCGAAGGCCTCGTTCTGCACGCTGATCAACGCGGCGCGCTGCCAGTCGGCACCCGGTTCGCACAGGCTCAGGTGGTCCGGCACGGGCGGCGACGCCAACGCGTCCGGCACGCAGACCAGGTAGCTGTGCCGGGCTTCCACTGTGAAGCCGGCGGCGGTCAGCAGCGCCTCCAGGTCGGGGGCGCAACTGTTGACGTACTCCAGACGGGGTCTCCGGTCCGCGGCGCGGAACGCCGCGACCAGGGCGGCGACGTCGGCCGCGGTGACGGCGGCGCCGGGGCGCGGCGTCGCGTAGTTGATGTACGGGCTGGTCGTCGTCGGGTCCAGCCCGACCACGAACGGCCCCACCTCGACGGGCGCGGGCCGGCGCGACAGGTTGACGACGACTGATTGTTGGATGCGGGCATCCATGCTCAACGGGAAACCTCGATGCATGAGAAGAACTGCGACGGACGGAGGAAACGTCGGGCCGCCCCGCCGTGTCGCAGGCACGCGACGGTCATCCGTCGCGCGGTCGACACTCAGGCGGCCGCTCGGCCTACCCGGATCACAGGCGTCGTTCCTTCATGCGGAGTTGCCCACGCGGTGCGCGTGGCCGACGGCAACCTTGCTCTTCCGGCCTGGACGTGTCAATCGCATTGACCGGGCGCCTCGACCCGACCCGCTTGTGGATGGAGATCGTGGCGCGCATCCTCGTGCGGTGGACGAGAAGGAGAGGGCGCGGCGTCGCGTCAATCGGCGGGGGCCACGCTGAACCGAGCGCGGTACCGCCGGGCCGGTCAGCGGCGTACGCGGTAGCGCAGGTGCAGCACCCGCTCGCCCGGAAGCACCACGTCCGGATCCTCCAGCAGGTGCTGCGCGTCGACCGACCCGAAGAAGCGCTTCCCGGACCCGAACACCACGGGTACGACGTCCATCCGTACCTCGTCGACCAGGCCCGCGGCGAGCGCCTGGCCTCCGACGTCACCGGCCGCGACCTCGACGATGCGGTCGCCCGCGAGTTCCTGCGCCCTGGCCACGGCCGCCTCGACGCCGTCGACGAAGTGGAACGGCGCCCCGTGGTCCCAGCTTTCCGGCGCCGGCCGGTGCGTCACGACGACCACGTGGTCGATCCCGCTCGGCGGCGTCCCGTCCCAGCCGTCGGTCAGGTCGAAGACGCGCCGTCCGACGACAGTCACACCGATCTGGTCCCAGTACGGCCGGACGTAGTCGTGGGACGTCTGCGACACCCGCAACGCGCCGCTGTCGTCCAGCGGAACGTCCCCGCTGGTCAACCAGTCGAACAGCGGCCCGGGCTGGTCGTTGTCGTCCGCGACGAAGCCGTCCACCGACACCGAGCTGTACAGGACCACAGTGCCCACGCCCGCTCTCCTCTGCCTCGGCTGCCCCCAAGCTAGCGGGCCGTGGACCGCTGTTCTTGTAGGAAATCAATCGGCCGGCAGCGGCCAGCCGTCGATCACGTGGCCGGGGTGTTCGCGCAGGAACCGCCGCCGGACCTCGACGTACCGGGTCGGCGTGAGCCCGGTGAACGCCCGGAACTCGTGACCGAAGTGGGCCTGGTCGAAGTAGCCCGCCCCACTGGCGAGCGCGCCCCAGTCGACCGGCCGGGCGGGGTCGATCGCGAACACGGCGGCGGCGAAGCGGTAGGTGCGGGCCAGCCGCTTCGGCGTGACGCCGACGAGTTCCTTGAACCGCTGCGTCAGATGGGTGCTGCTGACACCGGCCGCCGTCCTCAGGTCGCCGATCGGCACCGCGCCGCTGGTCGCCGCGATGACGCCGCTCGTGTGCCGGACCAGCCCCAGGCCGGTGCTCTCGGACAGCCGTCGCCTCAGCTCCTCCTCGAGCAGCGTCAGCGCTTCGTGCGGTCCGTCGGCCGTGGCCAGCCGGTCGCGCAGCTGGGCGACGGCGGGCCGGCCCCAGACCTGCTCCAGCGTCACCGGCCGGTCGCACAGCTCGGCTGCGGGCATCCGCAGGAACGGCGCCAGGCCCCACGGCTTGACGTGTACGCCGACGGACCTGGTCGGGCGCGGGTAGCCGAACTCGAACGCGCGGGTGGGCGTGGTGATCACGCAGCCGTCGGCGTACCCGGTGGTTTCGATGTCGGTGCCGCCACGGACGCGGAACGGCGGGCCGAGGTTGACGATGAGCAGCGCCGCCGGCATCGGCGGCAGCGTCAGCCGGGGGTACGGCGGCGTGCCCGCCAGGTAGTAGAGGTCGTCGATCAGCCCGTCCAGCGGCGGTCGCGGCACCCTGGACACGTACTCCACGTCCACAGCATCGCGGACGGCCCGCCGTCATCACCGACGCCCCGCCGGGATCGATTCACGAAAGGCCGCGCCGCCCTTGCTGTGCGGCGGCGGAATGAGTCGTTCGCCGAGGGCAAGCGCGAGGGCGACAGCGCCGAGCAGGGCGCCGATCAACATCGTGCCGGCGGCACCGTGGCTTTCCAGTACGAGGGCCCCGAAAAAGGCGCCGCCGGTGATGCCGACGTTGACGGCGGCGGACAGCGTCGCGGCGGCGAGATCGGAGCGGCCGGGCGCTACCTGAAGGACGAGGCCGCCGAGCGCCGCGGTGAACGCGGCGAACCCCAGTCCGGCGATTGCGATCAGGACGACGGCAACCGCCGGGTGGTGGCCGAACGCGTACAGGCCGAGCAGCGCCACGCACTGCAGTGCGACCGTCGCCACCAGGGCGGACCACGGGCTGCGGTCGACCATCGCTCCGGCGGCGAGGATGCCGACGACGCTGGCGACGCCGCGCGCCAGCAGGATGGTCGCGATCGACGCGGCGGGCAGTCCGGTGACCTCGGTGACGAACAGGGCGATGTAGGTGTAGGCGGCGATGGCACCGGCGGTCGACAGGACGGCCACGACGACCAGGAGCCAGAATCGGCGGGAGTCGGGGGTTCTGCCCCGGTCGGCGTGCCCCTGTGCCGGCCCTGTCGACGGCAGCAACCAGGCCACCACGGCGAAGACGAGCACACCGAGCCCGGCCACCGCCAGGAACGATGCCCGCCAGCCGGCACGTTCACCCAGCCAGGTGCCCGCGGGCACGCCCAGGACCAGAGCGACGTTGCCGCCGGCGAACACGATCGCGACCACCCGTCCGTGCAGTCCGGGCCGGAACAGCTCAGCCGCGGTCGGCACGACGACCGCCCAGAACAACGCATGAGTGGCCGCGGTGGCGACCCTGGCTGCCATCAGCATGGCGAACGTACTCGCGAACACCGTGATCGCGTTGCTGACGACGAAGCCGGCCAGGAGCGCCGACAGCAGCCGTCGGCGAGGAACTCTGCGCACCAGCGCCGTCAACGGGACCGAGGCGACCATCACCACTGCGCCGTACACGGTGACGAGCATGCCCACTTGGGACGGCGGAACGGCCAGGTCCACGGCCATCGGCAACAGCAGCCCGATCGGCAGCGCCTCGGCTGCGGTGTAGAGGAACGTGCCGCCGGCGAGGCCGATCAGCGCGCCCACTGCCCGCCGGTGTGCATGCGCCTGGCCCATCGTTACCCCCTAAACCGGCTATGACGGAAACACTCTAGGAACGTTCCCGCCGCGGGGCAACTGGTAAAGTCGGTTTTGATGGAAACAGCAGGGGTTACGCGGATGCGCCTGGTCGGCGGCGACCTCGCGCTGGACTTCCTCAACACCCGCGCCGGCCCACCCGTCGGACCTCCGGACGATGACGTGCTCACCGGCTACGCCGAGCTGATCGCCTGGAGCGTGTACGCGGGCGCCCTCACCGAAACGGACGCGGCGGCGTTGCGCCGGCTGTCCCACGGCAGTCCGGACAGCACCCGCACCGCCTTCGCTCAGGCACTGCGCACCCGTGACTACCTGGACGAGGTGTTCCGGCCACTGGCCGTCGGCGAGGACCCGGGCGTAGCGGCGCTGACCCGGCTGCGCGACGACGAAGCCGACGCGCTCGCCCACGCACAGCTCATGCGCGGGACGACATTCGCATGGTCCTGGCGAGACGACCACACGCTCGCCCGGCCCTTACGGCCGGTGGTCCATGCGGCGGTCCAGCTTCTCACCACGGGTGCGCTCGACCGGATAAAGCGATGCGCGGGCTGCCGCTTCCTGTTCATCGACGAGAGCAAGAACCGCAGCCGTCGCTGGTGCAGCATGGACGACTGCGGAACCGCAGAGAAGATCCGCCGCTACGTCGAGGTACGACGCATCCGCACAAGACGGTGAGCACATGGTGCGAGACGGCCGGCCGCAGCGCCTTCGAGGAGCAGATGCGGGCACGCGCCGGCAGGTGGGCGGAGAACACAACGGGACGGTCGTGGCCCGCTGCGGGCTGCGTCCCTACCGTCCGGGTCTGCTCGCGTTCTGCTGACCGCTAAGACGTCTGCACGAGGTCTCACCCACCCGCCATGCTGGCTCGGTGGATCCGCCGCGACGCCCTACCTCCCAGGCCCTGCTCACGAACCTCTACGCGGCCTTCAACAGGCGTGACATCCCCACGCTGCTGGCCGCCATGACGCCCGATGTCTCGTGGCCCAACGGCTGGGAGGGAGGCGTCCTTCGCGGCCGGGACCAGGTGAGTGCCTACTGGCGCCGGCAGTGGGACCAGCTCGAACCTGTTGTCACGCCGACCGCGTTCAGCACGGAGGCCGACGACCGCATCGCCGTCACCGTTCATCAGGTCGTCCACGACAAAGCCGGAGCGAAGCTCGCCGACCACACCGTCACGCACGTCTACCGCCTCGGCAACGGCCTGGTGGCAGAGATGGAGATCCGCGAGTGACGCGAGGCGTGGCGATGAGTTTCGATACGGTGCCCGGTCTGCATTCCCGTGCACCCAACCGCTACGCACCGGAGGTAGGCGTGAAGCTTCTTCTCACATCCGCGGGCGTCCAGAACCCGAGCATCCACGATGCGCTTGTCGGCCTGCTGGGCAAGCCGATCGCCGAGTCCACCGCCCTCTGCATCCCCACGGCCGCCTACCCGATGGGCGGGCCGGCCTCGGCCTGGCGTTTCATCACCGGTCAGACACCGCTGCCCATGACCGGCCTGGGCTGGAAGTCGCTGGGCGTCCTGGAGCTGACCGCGCTGCCCAGCATCGGCGAGGAACGGTGGGTCCCCTGGGTACGGGAGGCGGACGTCATCCTGGTGCACGGCGGCGACGCGACGTACCTGTGCCACTGGATGCGGCAGTCCGGGCTGGCAGACCTGCTGCCGTCGCTGCGGGACACCGTCTGGGTCGGGCTGAGCGCGGGGAGCATGGTGCTGACCCCCCGCGTCGGGAAGGACTTCGTCGAGTGGCAGTCCGCGCCCGACGACCGCACGCTGGGGCTCGTCGACTTCTCGATCTTCCCGCACCTCGGCCTCGAACCGGACAACACCATGGCCGCCGCCGAGAAGTGGGTGGCCGAGATCGCGGGTCCGGCGTACGCGATCGACGACCAGACGGCCATCACTGTGGTCGACGGCGCCGTCGAGGTCGTCTCCGAGGGGCAGTGGAGGCGGTTCGCCTCCGAGCTATAGCTACCCGAGCAGCGCCGCCGCCGCGGCCACTGTGACCAGCGACAGCGTCGTGGTCACCACCACCGCCCGGTTGGCCACCGTCTCGCCGACGCCGTACTCCTGGGCGAAGATGAACGTGTTCTGCGCCGTCGGCAGGCCCGCGCACACCACCACAGCGAGCAACTGCGGCGCGGGCAGGTGCAGGCCCAGCCCGGCCGCGTACGCGATGACCGGCTGCGCGACCAGCTTCAGCGCGGTGATCACGGCGAGCGCGGCGGGCTCGACCGGCTCGGCCCGCGACGGCGCCGTACGGTGCAGCGACGCGCCGAGCGCGACCAGCGCGGCCGGAACCGCGGCGCCCGCCAGCAGGGCCAGCGGCGCGGCGGCCACCGACGGCAGGCGCACGCCGGCAGCCGAGCACGCGACACCGAGCAGCGACGCAAGGATCACCGGGTTGCGTACGGGCAGGGAGGCGATCCGGCGCACCCTCACCCGCCCGTGCGGGTCGCGGTGCCGGTCCAGCGCGACCAGGATCACCGGCGTCACCACCAGCACCTGCAGCAGCACCACCTCGGCCAGGAACGACACGCTGCCGAGAACCTGCGTCGCGATCGGGATGCCGAGGTTCGCCGAGTTCACGTACCCGGCGGCCATGCCCCAGATCGGCCGTTCGCCGGGCTCGCGACCGAACAGCCGGTTCGCGCCGACCCACCCGAGCCCGACCACCGCGGCGGTGCTCACCCCGAAGGCGAGCAGCGAGCGGCCAGCGAACCCGGACAGCGGCATCCGGGACAGGGCCAGGAACAGGGCGGACGGCATCGCGAGGTGGAACACGAACCGGCCGAGCACCGACGCCGCCGCCTCGCCCAGCAGTCCCCAGCGACAGGCCGCGTAGCCGACCGCGGTGAGGATCCAGATCGGTACGAACGCCGACACCAAGCTCATCGCGCTCAGCCTCGCATCTCGTCCGTGCCGAGCAAGGCCCTGACCTGATCGCCCGTCGGAGGCCCGCTCCTCCCCCACCGTCCGGTCAGACGTCGAGACGCTGTGGCCCGGGGCCGACCTCACGAGCGACGGTGTACGTGGGAATGCCGGTCATGCGCGCTTCGGCCCTGCCGGACAGGCCCGCCAGGGCCTGAGAGATGGCGGCCATTCGACCTTCGGTGTCTGAGGTTTCCACGAAATTGCGGTAGTCCGCCTCGCTGGCCCAACGCACGATGGTGTACACCCGGGTGCCGTCGGTGCTCAGGTAGAAGCGGGCCGACTGGTAGCCAGGATAGAAGCGCACCCAGCGCTCCTGGATCTCCGCGAAGGCCGCTACGAACTCCTGTTGGGTGTCGGGGCCGTCAACCGTGTAGTCGATGATCGAGTGGAAGCTGGCATCGGCGCTCACGTACGCACTCCTCATCATGCGGGGCAGGCTGCTGCCATCCTGCAACCTCAACCGACGTTGACATCAAGAGTCGTTGACCGTCCTGCCGCCGTAGAGAGCTACGAGGACGCGGTCTCGCAGGATCTCGTACTGTCGGCGGCACCGGACGGGTGGTCCCGGCGGCCGATGCTGAACCTGACCGCCGACAACGACTTCCGATGGCCGGAACTGGTCAGCGGTCAGGTCCACCTCGCGACCGTCGGCCAGCCGGTTCCAGTAGTGGTGGCCGACCTTGGCGTCTCCGGCGTGGACCTCGCTGAGGATCAGCTCTCCGCCGAGCAGGTCCTGGATGATCAGTGCGGTCACCCCGCACTGCCCACGGGCCGGGTTGCCGGCGTGCCAATCCTCCAGGTCGTGCGGGTCGCAGGTGTCCGCTCCCCAGCCGGCGCGCAGTGCCGGACGCAGCATCTCCAGGTCGATCGCGAGCGGGACTGATAGTTGGTCTTGCTTCTCAAACGTCACCCGGGAAGGGTCGGCCCTCGACCGGGTCGAGAGTCAAGGGAACCCGCCAACCGCCTAGGATGGTCCCGGTGACCTTCCCCGAACGGCGATCCGCCGACGTCCCGACCGACGAAGAACGGGTCGACGAGGCCCTGCGGTTGCTCTCCGGCCCGCCGGTCGCGCTCGACGTCGCCGTCAAGCGGCTCGCCCGTGGCAGCGGCGTCTACGCCTGGTGGGCCCTGCCCTCGGTCCTTCCCGACCTCCCCGGGCCGCCGAACGACAGCGACCCGTCGCGGCGGTTGCTCTATCTCGGCCGGGCGACCAGCCTGCGGGGCCGGATCCTGCGCAACCATCTGCGACGGTCGGGCAGCTCGACGCTGCGCCGCACGCTGGCCGGGCTTCTCGTGTCCGAGGGCTACCGGACGACCTGGACCGACCGCGTCGTCCTGGTCCCCGAGGACGAGACACGGCTGACCGCATGGATGCACGAGCACCTGCGCCTGACCTGGGCGGAGGACCCCGAGCCGGCGGTCATCGAGGCCGAACTCGTCCGGCGTCTGCACCCGCCGCTCAACGTCCACGGCGTCGACCCCGAGCACATCCAGGCGGCAGTGGTCGCCGCCAAGAACGCGTACAACGTCAGCAGCGGCCCGGTCGAGCCCTGACGCCCGGCACGCTGCTGGCATCACCCGATCCGTCGGATGCGTACCCTCGGGCGCTCGTTGCGCAGGTGACCCAGCTTGTGCTGGCGGACCTGCTCCTCCCAGACCTCCTGGTCGCACTCCGGATCCGGCGCCGTCCACCGGTGCGACCCGTCGCTGTAGTGGAACTTCTCGTCCCCTGCCCGCAGCACGCTCACCGCAGCCACCCCAGGAACCGCCGGTGCAACGTCCCCGCCGGCGCCCAGCTCAGATCCGCCGTGGCCCGCACAAGCTGCGCACCCAGGTACACCGCCAGCGACACCGGCGCGCCCTCGTACTCCGCAAGCAGCTCCCGCCGCCGCGTCGCGCACGGCCACGGCGCACCGCACCCACCGCACGTCCAGACCGGCAGCACCGGCCCGTGGGTGCTCACCCGCGCACCCCCAGGAAGCGGGCGACGCTCGCGCGCGCCTGCCGGCTGGTCGCCCACGCGACCTGCCAGCAGGGGTACGGAGTCAGCCGCGCCCACCACAGCCGGCAACCCACGCACATGCCGTCCAGACCCCGTACGTGCACAGCCAGGATCGCCTGTTCCGCAGTCCTCACTGGTCCTCCTGCGGCGGCCAGTGACCGCGATTGATCGGTACGCGGTGGCGGTTCCGGCACGGCAGGTCCGCACCACACCGGCATACCCACCGCCACTTCCGCCACGACCACTTGGGGCGATGCCGACGTGCGAGCGTCAAAGCAGCAGCGATCACGTACTGGTCGTAGGTGACTCGTCTCCACGGTGGTGTCCTCTCCCGCATCGCCGTTTCCTCCGCAGGGCAGCGGAATTCGACCGGCCACGAATCGCGGACCGGATCTGGAACGTTCGGTAACTGCGACGCTACGATCACGGCGTCGATCACTGGACTCACCAGCGGTACGAGTGAGCCGATCAGGAACGCCACCTCGCGGTCCGCGTCCGGCGAAACGTCGACCACCGGTCAACGTAGGGATGTCAGTTGGCAGGTCACCGCAGTTCCACGCCCCATCGAGGCGAGGTGACGGGCTATCTCCTGAAGCTCGTTCGGGAATCCGTCCCGCTGACCCAAGAGCAACTCGCCGCGCATCTGGACGTGGACCGGGTGACCGTTCAGAGCTGGGAGTCGGGGCGCAGACCGTTCACCGCCGTGCCATTCGGTCAGGCCGTTGCGATTCGCCAGCGGCTCGGACGGCTCGGAGCGAACACGAAGCTGCTGGCCGCTCTCGACGATGCCGCCGAGGCAGACCTCATCCTTGCGGCGCTCCTCCGGGACGAGGCGGACCGATCCCCCATCGCCGAGCAACCCCTCGGCTGGTCGGTGCTGACGCACCGTCTGACCGACCTGATCCTCTGGAGCGTTCTCGGGCAGACGCCGACCTTCATCAGGGGCATCCCCACACCCCGCCGACGCGGCCCCGTGGCGACCGCCCCGCTCCTGTCCGTCGATGAAAGACGGGCCTTCTTCGTACGCCTTCGCGTGCTCGCCGAACGCTCGACCACCGAGCGCGAGCGCGATGTTCTGCTGCACCGGCAAGCCTGCTTCCTTGCCGGCATGGATCCCACAGGCGCGTCCGCGTCATGGCTAGCCGAAGGCACCACCCGGACGGCTCGTCAGATCACCTGCTTCCACACCTGGTCACCGCTGTGGCCCGACATGCGGTCGATGGTGACCTCCTTGGCTAACCAGGGAAACCCGGAACCGCTGAGAGACTTCATCACCCGCGCCCACCCGGACGATGCCTGCGAGCGCGCCGCGCTCAACTACTCCGCCTACTGGGTCGGTGAGATCCCGTACCGGCATCGCGACGACTCGTTCATGCCCGCCGCTCTAGGAGACTGGCGAGGAGTCGTGCTGTTCCGGCACCTGGTTGAGCGCCTCACCATCGGCCATCCGTTTGTCGACCTCAACGTGCACAACCTCTGGGCTCTGCTCATGGCGAGGCGCGGCCTCACTCACGACGACCTCGCGACCGGGCAAACGCTGGCCGACCGATGCGCCATGCTGCTCGAGAGCGACCAGCTATCCAGGCAGTCGCGACAAGAACTAACGTCTATCCTCTACAGCCTCCGCGCTGACGGAGTCACCGGTACAGGGACGGGCAGATGAGCGAGGACCAGGACGCCGCCGGAGCCATGAGCTTCATCTTCGAGGCCGGCGTGCTCAAACGCGCTGCCCGTACCGGTTGGTGGTTCGCCGGTGTAAAGCATCCCGAGTCGATCGCCGAACACTCGTTCCGCACGGCGCTCATCGGCATGATGCTCGCGGCCATGGAGGGCGCCGACCCGGCTCGGGTCTCGATGCTGTGCGTCCTGCACGACACGCAGGAAACCCGGATCACCGACATCCCGCACATCGCCAAGCGCTACATCACCGCCGCGCCCAACACCGCCGTCACCGCCGACCAGGTCGCCGACTGCCCGCCGGCTGTTGCTGATGTGATCAACGCCGCCGTCGCCGAGTACGAGGCCGGCGAAACCTTGGAGGCGGTGGTGGCCCGCGACGCGGACAAGTTGGAGTGCCTTGTCCAAGCGGTCGAGTACCGGCAGCAGGGCGTCGCCGACGTTCAGCGCTGGATCGACAGCTCGCGGGGGGCGCTAAAGACCGCTTCCGCCCACCGTCTTTGCGAGGCTGCCCTAAGCCTTTCGGCGCAGGCATGGCTTACCGGCTCTCCGAAGCCCGAGGACAAGCAATCGCCCTAGCCTGGCAGCGTCGGCAGTTTCGAACCACCCTGACGAATTCAACCGAACACGAATTTGATCTTGGCCCGACGGTCCGGACCTGCCACTCAAGACATAGGCAAAAGCACACCAGGTGCAGTATCTCCGCGACCAGCTAACCTCACCCTGACACCACTGTCGGAAAGATGACAAAGTCTTCACGCTTCGTGGGTCGCAATCCATCACCCTTATTCGTTACGGTCGAAATCCGATTCACATACAACATGGGCCGCCACGACCCGACGCCAGCCGAAGTCGTGACGACCCGCGCATATTTCTGAATAAGGGGGAGCCATCAATAGGGCGAACCAGACCGAACGCAGGTTCACAGCCGAGGACGCGGACCGCGCTCGAAAAGAAGGCTTTGCGCGGTTCTCCGGCTGGGGCCTCAAAAGTCTACCCGCCGAGATCAGCGAACTCGGCAACCTCGATCGACTCTATCTCATCCATAACGAACTCGAGTCCCTGCCCGCGGGCATCGGTCACCTAATCAACCTGACCGAACTGGATGTGCGCAGTAATCGACTATCATCTTTACCCAAAGAGATAGGCGAACTCCGGAGACTCGAAGAGCTGTACTTGGATGACAACCGGCTGCAAACACTACCGGCCGAGATTGGGAAGCTGTCAGAGCTACGCGAATTAGACCTAGACGGCAATAGACTGTCGCACCTACCCGCCGAACTGTTCCGGCTCCGCAACCTAGAACAGCTCGACCTAAGGAACAATCGCCTAACGGAAATTCCCGCCGATATTTGCAAACTCGCCAACCTGCGCCGACTCTATCTCAGCAACAACCTGATAACGGAACTGCCGCCAGAGCTTGGCCAACTCACCAAGCTAGACAAACTGGAACTCGACGGCAATCAAATCCGTGAGCTTCCGCGCGAAATGGTTCAACTACTCGGGCGGTCAATCTCACTGTCTGTTTCTCGGAATCCCCTTGCCGACCCTCTACCAGATCTGCTAACTCGTGGCCTGGACGCACTGGCAGCATATTTGCGAAGCTTGGAAGACGCGGTACCTCACTACGAAGCCAAGGTTCTCATCGTCGGCGAGGGAGCCGTCGGGAAGAGCTCCCTACTAGCGTCACTTCGCGGCGAGCCTTTCGTGCTTAACCGCGACACTACCCACGGCCTAGAGATCCACCCTCTTGTACTGCCGCATCCGGACTTGGACCTTCCGATGACGGTGAGGGCATGGGACTTCGGCGGCCAAGAGGTTTACCGCATAACACACCAGTTTTTCTTTAGCCGTCGCGCCCTTTACATCCTCGTCTGGAATGCCCGAAGGGGCCAAGAGCAGGGGGAGGTTGAGGGTTGGCTAGGTCGTATACGACTACGGGTAGGTCTCGATGCGCGAGCGATTCTTGTATCAACCCATTGCGATGAGCGCAACCCTGAGATTGATTTTGAGCAGCTCAAGCAGGTCTTTCCCAACATGCTTGCCGGCCAGTTCAGCGTCGACAATCAAAGCGGCAGTGGAATAGCTGAGTTGCGAGACCAGATTGCTCAGGAAGCTGCCGCGCTTCCGCAAATGGGACGAATGTTAAGCCCGCGCTGGATCGCCGCGAGGGACGACATCCTTTCACGTTATCAGAGTGAGCCGCAGATCTCGTGGACAGACTTCGTGAAGGCCTGCAGTCACCAGCACCTCAACGAGGAGGAAACCACCACTCTGGCAGAATTGCTACATGACCTCGGGCACATTATTTACTATGGCGACGATGAGGGCCTGAAAGATATTGTCGTCCTGAACCCCGAATGGCTAACAAAGGCAATCGCCTTCGTTCTGGAAGATCCCGTGACGAGAGCATCAAACGGCGTGCTCGACCATGCACGACTACGCCTGATATGGCAAGAGCATGCACGAGGGGTACCATATCCGGCTCGCCATCATCCTTACTTCTTGCGCCTCATGGAGAAGTTCGACATCTCTTATCGCCTGGATGATAATGAGAAGAAGAGCCTGATCGCCCAGCTCGTCCCGCATTCGAGACCGGTACTTCCCTGGATATTCAAGACCCCAGCGCCACCAAGTGTCCGAATTGTGACGCTCATTTGCAAATTGCAGGAGCCCGCACCGGGCCTCATCGCCTGGATGACCGTTCGGCATCATAACGCATCCGTAGGAAAGCACTGGCGTAACGGCGTCTTCCTCCGCCACCCGACCACCGCATATGCATCCGAAGCTCTGATTGAGCTACAGCAGGACGGAAGGCTAATGTTGCAGGTTCGGGCCCCCTCGCCCGACCTTTTCTTTAATGTACTCCGCGACAGCATGGAGCATTTGCTTCGGCGACGTTGGCCGGGTTTGCAGTACGAGTTTTTGATTCCCTGCCCCACTCCTGGCTGCGGCGGGGAATTTCCACTAAACGGCCTGCTGCGTAGGCGCGAACGAGGAAAGACTGTTCGGGATTGCCTCAACTGCGACGTTGATCACGACATCTCCATCTTGCTTACCGGCTTCACCTCTTCCCAGGCTGAGATTCGCGCGCAGTTGGAGGCCCTGCACGACGAACTTGGTGCGCTTTCGGGCGGCATAGAGCGCATCGAAGGGGGAGTGAAGCGGGTCGAAGTATTCGCCGCACAAAGCGCTGATTCGCTCCGTCGCGTGCTGAAGGTTGTCTCGACCGAGGTAATCGATTGCCCCCGGATGTTCACTCTTGCGCCACCACCTCGGAACACCGAGCCACTCAGCCCGTCAGGATTGGTCAGGCAGCGCAGAATCACATTCCAACTGGTTTACCTCACTCTCTGGTGTGAGCATCCAGGGGAATGGCACCCCTGGCAACCGGCAACCTACGAACTGAAACAAGAGCGTGAGTGGGTTGCGAGATTGACACCTTACGCAAATTTCGTGCTCAAAACACTCAGGCTCGTCGTTCCGATTGTTGCTGCAGTATCGGGCGTCTCTCTGCCTAAGCAACAAGCCGAGGATCTGTCCAAGAGAATTGAGCTCATGAAGGTGATTACCGAGCGTCTCCCGGCAGAGGTGGAGCGCCAAGAGCGGTTGGAGGGAACGCCCAAAAACGAACTTACCAAGGCGGAGGGCCAAGCCCTCCGCAGCCTTCGCGCCTTGCTCTTTAAATACGACGAGAACCGAATTTTCGGTGATCTGCGGCGGGTACAAGCTCCGTCTGGGGAATTGCTGTGGGTGTGCCCTCATCACTACCACGAGTACGACCCTGGGCTCCCGCAGCTACCAGAGCCAAGCCAAGCAATGCCGCCTTTCGCCGAGTCGCGGAGAGCGCTTGGCGCAAGGCCGAACGAGGTACCAGCACCAACACTGAGGCCCGCCGTGCCGGAGGTGCCAGAGTCTCAGACTCCTACATTCTGAGCGCAGCTCTTCACGAGCGTGGTGCGGCTGAGCCTCTACGCGGCGACCTACCGACTTATGCTTGGGTTCGACGCGTGGGCGTGTGAGGCCGTGGGCTGAACATCCGTACGTGCTGCGCGATTTGCTGATGCGGCGATGGGGACCTCGCTAGCTGAGGTCCCCAAGCAAGAGAGCTAGAACCAGCTCTCGCGCATGTCCAGCGTCGTCCGGTCCAGCCCTTCCAGCAGGTCGAACTGCGCACCCACCTTCGGCAGCTCCCACCGGTAGAAGTACCGCGCCGCCTGCCGCTTTCCCGCCAGGAACTCCCCCTCGCCCCCGTCCGGCGACCCCAGCGCCTCCACCGCCAGCACCTGTTCCAGCCACATCCACGCGATCACCACGTGCCCGACCGCCTCCAGGTACACCGAGGCGTTCGCCAGCGCCAGCTCCGGATCGCCCGGTGCCCACAGCCGCCGCGTCACCACGGCGATCCGGTCCACCGCGGCGGCGAGCTGACCGGCCAGCTCGGAGGCGAACCCGTCGGCCTTCCACGCCCGGCTGACGGTGCCGCGGATCGTCTCCAGCAGCAGTTCCAGTGCGGCGCCGTCGCGCATGGTGACCTTGCGGCCGAGCAGGTCGAGCGCCTGGATGCCGTGGGTGCCCTCGTGGATGGCGTTGAGCCGGTTGTCCCGCCAGTGCTGCTCGACGTCGTAGTCGCGGGTGTAGCCGTACCCGCCGTGCACCTGGATGGCCAGGTCGTTGGCGGCCAGGCACCACTGGGCCGGCCAGCTCTTGGTGATCGGGGTGAGCAGGTCGAGCAGCAGTTGCGCCCGTTCGCGGTCGGCCTCGGCAGGCGCGGTCTTCTGTTCGTCGAGCAGCCGTCCGCAGTAGAGCACCAGCGCGAGCGCGCCCTCCACATAACTCTTCTGGGCCAGCAGCATCCGGCGTACGTCGGGGTGGGCCACAATCGGCACCTGCGGCGTGGTGGGGTCCTTGTCGGCGACCGGCCGGCCCTGCGGGCGCTGCCGGGCGTACGCGACGGACTTCAGGTACGCGGTGTAGCCGAGCGCCGTGGCGCCGGCTCCGATGCCGATGCGCGCCTCGTTCATCATGTGGAACATCACCGCGAGCCCCTGGTGCGGTTGGCCCACCAGGTAGCCGACCGCCCCGGCCCGCCCGTACGGCCGGTGCACGCCCTCGCCGAAGTTCAGCAGCGTGTTGGTGGTGCCCCGGTAGCCGAGCTTGTGGTTGAGCCCGACCAGCACCACGTCGTTGCGCGGCCCGAGGTTGCCGTCGTCGTCGAGCAGCACCTTCGGCACGATGAACAGCGACAGGCCCTTCACGCCGGCCGGCGCGCCGGGGATGCGGGCCAGGACCAGGTGGACGATGTTCTCGGCCAGCTCGTGGTCGCCGCCGGAGATCCACATCTTGGTGCCGACGATCCGGTACGTGCCGTCGTCCTGCGGCTCGGCCCGCGTGGTGAGGTCGGTCAGGGAACTGCCGGCCTGCGGTTCGGACAGGCACATGGTGCCGAAGAACCGGCCCTCGACCATGGGGCGTACCCAGGTGTCGATCTGCTCGGCGCTGCCGTGGGCGAGCAGCAGGTTGGCGTTGCCGAGGGTGAGCATCGGGTACGCGGACGTGCCGACGTTGGCGGCCTGGAACCAGGCGAACGCGGCGGCGGCCACCACGTGCGGCAGTTGCAGCCCGCCGACCGACTCGTCCATGGTGGCGGCGAGCAGCCCGGTCTCGGCGAACGCCTCCAGGGCGGCCTTGACCTGCGGGATGGTCCGCACGCGCTGCCCGTCGAACGTGGGCTCACCGGTGTCGGCGGCCCGGTTGTGCGGGGCGAAGCGCTCGGCGGCGACCCGCGCGGCGAGGTCCAGCACCTCGTCGACGGTCTCGCGGGTGTGCTCGGCGTAGCGGGGCCGCTCGGTCAGCCGGGTCACGTCCAGCCAGTCGTGCAGCAGGAACGCGAGGTCACGGCGGGACAGCAGCAGATCGGACGAGGACAACGTGGACTCCTTCCGGTCAGCCGCGGCGCAACCCGGCGACGGCCTCCCGCAGGTCATCCTGACCGATCGGAGCCGGCGGCGCACCCTCCGCCGCCTCCCGGAGCGCCTTGGCGAGTTGCACCCGGCGCAGCGCCTCCCGGAGGTCCGCGCCGGTCAGCCCGGCCGTGTCGGCCGCCAGGGCGGCCGGGTCGAGGTCGTCGGCGAACATCTTGAAACCCGGCCGCTCGTGCCGGTCGATCAGCTCGCGGACCATCTTGGTGAGGATCTCGGCGCGTCCGGTCTCGTCCGGCGCCGGAATGGCGATCTTCAGGTCGAAGCGACCGGAGCGGATCAGCGAGGCGTCGACGCGCTGCGGGAAGTTCGTGGTGGCCACCACGATGACGTCGGGGTTCTCCTCGAACAGCGTGTTCATCTCCTGCTTGAAGATGCCCGCGACGGCGTTGACGGCCTGGCTGGCCGCGTCCCCACCGGCCCCGGCGTAGCTGATGATCGAGTCGAACTCGTCGAACAGCATGACAGTGGGCCGGCGGTAGCGGCGTGCCTCCCGGAAGATGCGCTTGATGTTGCGTTCCGAGCCGCCGAGGTACTTGTCCAGGATCTCCGGGGTGCGGATCTCCACGAAGTCCGCGCCGATCTCGTTCGCCAGCGCCCGGGCCAGCATGGTCTTGCCGGTGCCGGGCGGCCCGTACATCAGGATGCCCTGCGGCCGGCGCGCGCCCCAGCGGGCCATCGCCGCCGGGTGCCGGAACGACACCGCCACCTCGCGGAACTGCGCGACCACGCCGGACAGACCGCCGACCTGGTCGAGGGTCACCGCCGCGCTGCGCGGCCCGGCCGCCGTCACCGGTCGCCGCCCCACGAGGTACGTCCGTCCGCGCAGCACCGTCGGCTCGTCGCTGTCGCCGGACAACTCGCGTACGGCCTGGAGCAGCAGGCCGACCATCGCCCGCAGGTGCGCCGCATCCACCTCGGCGCTGGGCACGTCTGCGCGGATGCGTACCGTGCCGTTGTCCTGGTCGACGCGGGGCCGCAGCCCGGCTTCCCGGGCCACGCGCAGCACCTCCCGGCCGGCCTCGTCGCCGGGCGGCGCGGCGAGCGTGGCGACCGGTCGCGGCCAGATCCGCCGTCCGGCCTCCGCGGCCATCCGGCCCACCGCGGCGGCCGGGCCGTCACCGCCGCGGGCGGCCAGCCGCTCGGCGAGCAGCACGCCGACCGGCCCGGCCAGACCGAGAGCGAGCAGGCCCGCCGGGCTGCTCTCCACCCGCAGGTACGCCTCGAAGCGGTGCGCCGGCTGCCCGTCTGCGGTGTCGGCGCGCACGGTGCAGAGCACCTCCCGCACCGGGGCCGGGAAGTCGCCGTCGACCAGCAGCTCCACCGGCCCGTCGACGGCGGCGGCGAGCAGCCCCGCCGCGTCGGCGATGCGCACCTCGGCGCCGAGCAGCGGCACCCTCTCCTCGTCCGGCCGTACCTCGGTCATCGGCAGCCCTCTCCTCACGGCGGCGTCCGCTTCCCTCGCGTGGCGTCCGCCTCCGAGTCTGGCACCGGCCCGGCCGGGCGGCCACCGCTGAGCCGTCGCCGCTGACCTGACCGCTGCTCCCCGGGCCGCTGCTCACCGCCCCCCGCCCGGGTCCCGCTCACCCGGCATTCGCTCGCCCGGCTCTCGCTCGCCCGGCCGCCCCTCAGCCACCCGCTGCTCGCCCGGCCACTGCTCGCCCCGACGCAGCTCAGCTCGTCTCAGCGAGCAGGCCGTCGACCAGGTCGCGGGGCAGCCCGTGGGTGTCGTGCAGCCAGTGGTAGTCGCGTTCGGTCAGCGGGCCACGCTCCCGTACCCGATCCACGAGCGGCCGTCCGCGTCGCAGCAGCCCGCGGAAGCGGCGTTCCTCTTCGACCAGCGTCGCGTGCAGCGAGCCGACGTCGACGGGCTGCGCGCCCGGCGTCCCCGGATCGACCGGCTGACGGAAGCGGCGCAGCGTGTCCGCGTACAGCTCGGGTGGCAGCCCGTCCAGGCTGCGCGCCGGGTCGTCGCGCCACAGCACCGTGAGCGCGCGGCGCAGGAGGCGGCGCAGCACGTACCCGCGGCCGGTGTTGCCGGGGCGTACCCCGTCACCGAGCACGACCACCGCGGACCGCAGGTGGTCCGCAACCACGCGCAGGTCCGTGCCGCGCAGGCCCCAGTCGCCTACCTCGTCCACCCACTGGCGCAGCCCGTCGCCGGTGAACACGGAGCGGTCGCCGCGCAGCACCATCTCCAGCCGTTCCAGGCCCATGCCGGTGTCGATGCTGGAGTGCGGCAGCGGCGTGAGCCGCCCGTCGGGGTGCCGGTGGTAGCGCATCTGCACGTGGTTCCACACCTCCACCCAGCGCGCGTCGGTGCTGGGCGTGCCGGTCGGCGGGCCGTCGCCGGTCCACACGAAGATCTCCGAGTCCGGTCCGCAGGGGCCGGTCGGGCCGTTGGACCACCAGTTGTCCTCGCCCAGCGCCTCCACCGGCACGCCGAGCCCGGTCCACGTGTCCCGCGCGGTGTCGTCCGGCCCTTCTCCGCTGCCGCCGCCGAAGACCGTGGCGTGCAGCCTCTCCACCGGGATGCCGAACCCGTCGGTGAGCAGGTCGAAGCCCCACCGCAGGCTGGTCGCGATGTCGTAGTCGCCGAGCGACCACGAGCCGAGCATCTGGAACACGGTCAGGTGGGTGTCGTCGCCAACCTCGTCCAGGTCCGTGGTGCGCAGGCACCGCTGCACGTTCGCCAGTCGCCGTCCGCCCGGGTGCGGGCGCCCCAGCAGGTACGGCGTGAGCGGGTGCATGCCGGACGTGGTGAACAGCACAGGGTCGCCGGGTGGCGGAACGAGGGAACTCTCCGGCGCACGCTGATGGTCGTGCCGGTGGTAGTGGTCGAGAAACGTCTGGGTGATGTCGTCGGGCGTCATGGCGGGTGCCTTCCGGGTACGGGTGACCGGACGGCCCGCCGCGCGCGTTTCACGGCGTGGACACGACGACGCCGGCGGACCGTTTCCGGTCGCCGGCGTGGGTGTGGGACAGGTTCAGGCGGCGGCAACCGGCGAGCGGGAAGCTCGCGCGGCCGCGGCGGTAAGGGTGCGCCTGCTCTGCATACCTTGGACGGTAGCCCGGTCCACACCGTCCCGCCCAGCCCTTTTCCCGCGCGCCCCCGCGCGCGCCCTCGCCCTCGCCCTCGCGCTCGCACCCGCACCCGCGCTCGCACCCGCACCCGCACCCGCACCCGCACCCGCAAGATCGACACCACTCCCCCGAAATGGCGGGGTCACCGGCACTCGGATGCCGCCACCTCGCCGAGCTGGAGTTGACCATGCCGCCCCAAGACGCGAGTGGAACGCCATGGGTGCCAAAACGGGCCGGAGACACCCATGATGTTCCACCCGGCCGGGTGGTGGGCGGCGGGCGTCAGCGGGTGGGGGTGAGCAGGCGGCGGTAGAGGGCGTCGAGGCGTTCGGCCTGCGCCTCCCACGTCCATCCAGGCAGTGGCGAGTCCGGGCCCTCGTAGGCGGCGCGGTACCGGGCCGGATCGGCGAGCACCGTGCGGACCGCGCGGGCCAGGTCGGCGGCGTCGCGGGCGCGGAACACCTCACCCTGACCGGTGGCGCGCACCGTCTCGGCCATGGTGCGGACGTCGCTGACCACGATCGGCAGCCGCGCGTGCGCGTACTCGAAGAACTTGGTGATCAGCGCGATCTCGTGATTCGGCCAGTGGTGCAGCGGGATCAGCCCGATGTCGGCCGTGGCGAGGAACGCCACGAGCTGGCGGTGCGGCACGTACGGCAGCACGTGCACCCGGTCGCCCACCCCGTGCCGGGCCGCGCGGGCGACGACCTGGCGGACGTAGGCGGCGGCCGGGTCGGCTACGACAAGCGCCAGGTGCACGCCGGGCAGCAGCGGCAACGCCTCGACCACCGTGTCCACGCCGCGCTGGACGGCCATCGCCCCGCTGTAGACCAGCAGCGGCGTGCCCGGACGCAGACCGCACCGCTCCCGCAGGTCAGGAGCGGGCAGGTCGGCGGGCTCGGGAGCGGCCGGCTCGGGGACGGGCGGGTCGGAGGCGATCGGCTCGGGAGCGGCCGGCCCGGGAGCGGCCGGCCCGGGAGCGGCCGGCCCGGAGGCGGCCGGCCCGGAGACAGTCGGCCCGGAGACAGTCGGCCCGGAGACAGTCGGCCCGGAGACAGTCGGCCCGGAGACAGTCGGCCCGGAGACAGTCGGCTCGGAGACAGTCGGCTCGGAGACAGTCGGCTCGGAGACAGTCGGCTCGGAGACAGTCGGCTCGGAGACAGTCGGCTCGGAGACAGTCGGCTCGGAGGCGGTCGGCTCGGAGGCGGTCGGCTCGGGGGCGGCGGTGACCGGGGCGTTCAGCACCACTGTCGGGCGGTCGGGCAGGTCGTGGTCGCGTACCAGCAGGTCGGCGAGGGTGTCGGAAACGGTGACGACCGCGTCGGCGTGACCGACGTACTCGCGGACGTAGCCGAGGTGGGCGGGCAGCCAGCGGGCATTGTCGCGGCGGGGCCGCGCGCCGGGCAGCCACTCGTGCGCGTCCCACACCAGCTTGACGTCGCGACCGGCAGCGCGGGCGCGGTCCACGGCGCGGGCGGCCACGCCGAGCATCCGGAAGTCGTGCGCGTGGATCAGGTCGGGGCGCAGGTCGTCGACGACCGATCCGGCGACCCGTTCGTAGTCCCAGAGCCCCGGCTCCAGCCGCCGCCAGGCCCCGTCGCGCAGCCGGGCCCGCCAGTAGCGGACCTCGGCGTGCTCGACGGGCCGGCGGGCCAGCCGCGCCGCGCGCAACGGCAGCCCGCCCCGAGCCACCAGCCGAGCCCGCAGCCCGGACACGCCACGCAGGCGGGAGCCGTCGCGCAGGCCGGAGCCGTCACGCAGGCCGGAGCCGTCACGCAAGCTGGACACGCCACGCAGGCCGGAGCCGTCGCGCGAACCAGCATCACGGCCCGAAGCGGAGACGTCGCCGGGACCGAGGCCGGCGGAGACGCCGGGGCCGGGGACACCGCCGCCCGGGCGGGAGACGACAGCCGATGCGGTGGCGGGTGGAGTAGCGCGAGCTGCGGCGAGCGGCAGGACGCGTACCTCGGCGTCGCCGAGCCGCCAGCGGCGTTCGGCGTCGACGTGGGCGCATCCGATCAGCGTGACGTCCCAGCCGGCGTCGGCGGCCGAGCGGGCCGTCTTCTGCACCCGCGAGTCACCCTCGACCGCGTTGTCGACGAGCATGACCACGCGCCGGCGAAGCCGCATCGTCGAACACCCCTTCACCCGTACGCCCCGACGGGCGCGAGTGTACGGGGGCACGGGACCGGCGCGGCGGCCACGAAATGCGGTCTGAGCTGCGAAGACGCTAAAAGTGCAGCGGACGGTCAGGTGCCGGCCGGTGGAAGTTCACCGGCCGTGCACCGAACGGTCGGGTCAGGCCGTGCCGGAGGAGGCCAGCGCGGCCGGGGCGACCGGCTGCGGGCTGTCGGTGCGGTTGGGCAGCGACAGGCGGATGACCTTCCACCACGCGGAGGCAACCTGCTTGGGCAGCGGGCCGGTGGTGTAGTGCAGGCCGTACCTGTCGAACAGCGCCCGCACCTGCGGCGCGATCTCCTGGTAGCGGTTGCTGGGCAGGTCGGGGAAGAGGTGGTGCTCGATCTGGTACGACAGGTTGCCGGTCATGATGTGCAGCAGCCGGCTGCCGCTGATGTTGGCCGAGCCGAGCATCTGGCGCAGGTACCACTCGCCGCGCGTCTCGCCCTCGATGGAGGTCTTCTCGAACGTCTCCACGCCGTTGGGGAAGTGCCCGCACATGATCACCGAATGGCTCCACACGTTGCGCAGCAGGTTCGCGGTGAACGTGGCGGCGAGCGTGGTCAGGAACGACGGGCCGGACAGCAGCGGGTGCACCACGTAGTCCTTGAGCACCTGGCGGCGGATCTTGCGGCCGACCGCCCGGGCCTTGGCCCGGAACTTCGGGTCCTTGAGGTTGCGCTGCTTGAGGTGGTCACCCAGCTCCATGTCGTACGCGGCGATGCCGTACTCGAAGAACATGGCGTTGATCAGGTTCCAGAGCGGCTGCCCGAGGTGCATGGGGTGCCACGGCTGGTCCTCGTCGACGCGCATGATGCCGTACCCGAGGTCGTTGTCCTTGCCGACGACGTTGGTGTAGCGGTGGTGCAGCTCGTTGTGCGACTGCTTCCACTGGTCGGCCGGGGAGACGTGGTCCCACTCCCAGGTGGTGGAGTGGATCTTCGGGTCGCGCATCCAGTCCCACTGACCGTGCAGGACGTTGTGCCCGATCTCCATGTTCTCCAGGATCTTGGCGACCGTGAGGCCGGCCGTGCCGACGATCCAGGCCGGCGGGAACAGCGAGAACAGCAGCACCGCGCGACTGCTCATCTCCAGTGTCCGCTGGGTCTTGACCACCTTGCGGATGTAGCGGGCGTCCCGCTCCCCCCGGTCGGCGAGGACCCGGTCCCGGATCGCGTCCAGTTCCTTGCCGATGATCTCGATGTCTTCGGCGCTCAGGTGGGCGATCGGGTTGACGGCCTTCTTCTGGATGACGGTCACGTGGGTGGCTCCTGTTCAGAGATCGATGTCGCAAGTACCGGCGGCGGCCGACACGCACGTCTGGACGAGCACGCCGTCCCCCGGTACGGCCGTGGTGACGTCGCCGTTGCGCAGGTCGCGGACGGCGCCCTGGCGCAGCGGTACGACGCAGCCGAAGCAGATGCCCATCCGGCACCCGGAAGGCATCAGCACTCCGGCGTTCTCCCCCGCGTCGAGCAGGGTGGTGGCACCGTCGGACTCGACGGTCACCCCTGCTCCGGTGAACGTCACAGTGCCTCCCTCGCCCGGCGTGATCACCGTCGGGCGGAACCGCTCGGTGTGCAACCGCTCGACGAGGCCGTTCGAGGACCAGTACCCCTCAACCGCGTCGAGCATGCCGATCGGCCCGCACGCCCACGCCTCCCGGTCGAGGTGGTCGGGCACCAGGCCGGCCAGTTCGGCGACGTCGAGCAGGCCGTCGGTGTCGGTGTGCCGCTCGACCAGCCGCAACGTGCCGCGTTCCGCGAGCGCGCGCAGCTCCGCGCCGAAGATGACGTCGTCGCGGGTGGGCGCCGAGTGCACGAGCACCACGTCGGCCCGGTCGGCCAGACCGGAGCGCAGCATCCCCATGACCGGGGTGATGCCGCTGCCGGCGGTGACGAACAGGACCCGCTCGGGCGTCGCGCTCGGGAGCACGAAGTCGCCCTGGGCCTGGTCGAGGTGGATCAGCGTGCCGGGCCGGATCCGGCGGACCAGGTGGTTGCTGACCTTGCCGTCGGGGATGGCCTTCACCGTGACGCTGATCCGGCCGTCCGCGGCGTCCGGCGCCGAGGTGACCGAGTACGCGCGCCACTGGCGCACGCCGTCGACGTCGACGCCGAGGCGGATGTACTGCCCGGGCAGGTGCCCCTGCCAGGCACGGCCGGGCTGGATCACCAGCGTGGCCGCGTCCCGGGTCTCCGGGCGGACCGCGACGATCCGGCCGCGCAGCGGGGCGCCCGCGCGCAGCGGCGCGATCAGGTCGAGATAGTCGTCGGGAAGCACCGGCGTGGTGACCGCTCCGGCCAACCGCAGCAGCCTGTCCCGGAAGGTGACCTTCTGAGGGCGGCGGGAGGCAGTTGTGGTCATATGACCAGCGTGACCGCCCGATCGCATAACATCTTGACCGACAAAGGTGAAACGGTCGCAGGTTTTTGTTCGGAGGGAACAACATGACGTTGGAGGCCGGCACCGGGCAGCGCGCCGCGCACCTCAACCTCGAGGCCGGGATGGCCGAGACCCTGCGCGAACGGCTGCCGATGGTCGCCGAGCGGACCGTCTCCGCGATCACCGCCGAGGTGCCGGACTACTCCGGCGCGCTCACCGGCGCCATGCGGGCGAAGATCGAAAACGCGGTACGCATCGCGCTCGGCACGTTCCTCCAGCTCATAGAGGGTACCCAGGCGTTCGACCCGAGCACTCCCCTGGCCCCGGCGCTGGAAGCCGCGTACGCGCTGGGCAGCGGCGAGGCCCGCTCGGGGCGGAGCATGGACGCGCTGCTGGCCGCGTACCGGGTGGGCGCCCGGGTGGCCTGGCGCGAGGTGTCCACCACGACGGTACGCAGCGGGCTGGCAGCCGCGACGGTGGCCGAGTTCGCCGAGCTGATGTTCGCGTACATTGACGAGCTGTCGGCCGCGAGCGTGGCCGGGCACGCCGACGAGCTGGCCAGCGCCGGCCGGATGCGCCGCCGCAGCATGGAACGGCTCACCCGGCAGTTGCTGGCCGGCGAGCCGGAGGAGTCGCTGCGGCGCAGCGCGGAGCGAGCCGACTGGCCGCCGCCGCAGACGCTCACAGTGGTGCTGCTGCCCCGCCGGCACCTGCGCGCGGTGCTGGCGCTGCTCAGCCCGCACACGCTGGAGAGCGGCGAGGACCTGCCCGGCATGAACCCGGTCGAGGAGCTGGCCGTACTACTGGTGCCGGACATGCACGGCGGCCGGCGTCGCCAGCTCACCCGGCTGCTGCACGGGCACCGGGCGGTGCTCGGCCCGGCCCGCCCCTGGCACCGTGTCGCCGCGTCGTACCAGCGGGCCACCCGGGCGCTCGCGCTCGGCCTCGGCGAGGCGGACGCCGGGCCGGTGGACACGGAGCGTCACCTGGCCACGCTGTTGCTCAGCATGGACCCGGAGGCGCTGGCCGACCTGCGTGCGCAGGCCCTCGCGCCGCTGGCCGCGCTGCCTCCGGCCACCGCGCACCGGCTGGCCGAGACGCTGCGGTCGTGGCTGCTGCACCAGGGACGCCGCGATGAGGTGGCAGCCGACCTGTTCGTGCACCCGCAGACCGTCCGCTACCGGATGGGCAAGCTCCGCGAGCTGTTCGGCGACCGGCTGCACGACCCCGCCACGGTCCTCGACCTCACCATCGCGCTGGCCGTACCCCCGGAGCCGGACGACGCCTGACGCCGCGCCGGGGCGCACGGCCCGGTGCGGCCGGGACCTCCGGCCCTGTCCGCCCGCGAGGGCGGCGGGCAGGCTCGGAAGGGGACGAGCAAGCAGGGAGGGCCGCCATGAACAGCGCATCGACCCGCGTCGAGCAGGACCCGAGGGTACGCGTGCTGGAGGCGGCCGCCCGGCAGTCCCTGCACGCCCCGTCGGTGTTCAACACCCAGCCCTGGCGCTGGCGGATCACCGGCGACACGCTGGAGCTGCGCGCCGAGCCGGACCGGCAGCTCACCCACACCGACCCGGACGGCCGGCTGCTGATGCTGAGCTGCGGCGCCGCCCTGCACCACGCGCGCGTGTCGCTGGCGGCGTTCGGCTGGGCGGCGGTGGTCGAGCGGCTGCCCGATCCGGCCGACCCGTCGTTGCTGGCCCGGCTGCGCACGACCGGCCCGGCCGACCTGGACGTGCCGGCGGGCAGGCTGGTCGACGCGATCCCGCGCCGCCGCACCGACCGGCGGGCGTACGGCGACCGGCCGGTGCCGGAGGCGGTGCTGGCCCGCCTCGGGGACGCCGTCGAAGCCGAGGGCGCGCACCTGCACGTGGTCCGGCCGGACCAGATGCCGATGCTCGCCGTGTCCACCGGTCGTGCCGCCGAGGCGGAACTGGCCGACCCCGCGTACCGGGAGGAGCTGAACCGGTGGACCAACCGGCCGCCGGCCAGCGGCGACGGTGTGCCCTCCGCCACCGCCGTGCGGCCCTCCCCACGACGGGTGCCGCTGCGTGACTACGCGCCCGGCGGGGCGGCGGGGCTCACCGCGGGCACGGACTTCGACCGCGGCGCGGCGTACCTGATCCTGTTCGGCGAGGGCGACGAGCCGGCCGCCTGGTTGCGCGGCGGTGAGGCGCTGTCGGCGCTGCTGCTCACCGCCACCGCCGACGGGCTGGCCAGCGCGCCGCTCAGCGACGCCGTCGAGCTGACCTGGCCGCGCCGGATGATGCGTGAGCTGCTCGCCGGCATCGGCGACCCGTACCTGATCGTGCGCGTCGGCTGGGGTCCGGAGGCCGAGCTGCCGCCCGCGCCCCGCCGCGCGCCGGCGGACGTCATCGAGGTGGTGGATCCGCCGCGGTGACCCGGACGGGGCCCTCGCCGGCCGGCTAGTCGTCGTAACCTCGACCGATGCTGAACCTGGACCCGGCCGCCGCGTTCGTGGTCTTCGGGGACCAGGACTCCGGGTGCGTCTCCTACGGCGTGGAGTCGGCGGGCAGGCGCTGGTTCGTCAAGCGGGCCGGGACACCGCGGGCGCGCGAATCGCTCACGCGCGCCCTGGGCCTGCACGCGGCGGTCCGGCACTCCGCGCTCGTGCGGCCCGAGCTGGTACGCGACGGCGCCGACGGCCCGACGATCGTGTACCCGTGGCGCGACGGCGTCGTGCTCAACCACGCCACCGTCCACGGCAGCGACCGGAGCGGGCTGGCCCGCTTCCAGCGGCTCCCGGTCGCCGAGGTACGCGCGGCGCTGGACGCGATCCTCGATGCGCACGTGGCGGTGAGCGCGGCCGGGTACGTCGCTGTAGACCTGTACGACGGCTGCTTCCTCTACGACTTCGACGCCCGCCGGATGTGGCTGATCGACCTGGACGAGTACCGGCCGGGGGCGTTCGTGCTCGACTCCGACCGGCTGCCCGGGTCCCGCCGCTACCTGTCGCCGGAGGAGCTGACCTGGGGCGCGACAATCGACGAGCGCACCACCGTCCACGCGCTCGGCCGCACGCTGCACCACCTGCTCGACGGTCCGTCCGGCTGGCGCGGCACCACCGCGGAACGCGCTGTCGTCGACCGGGCCACCCGGCGCGACCCGGCGGCGCGGCACGGCACCGTGGCCGCCCTGGTGCGCGACTGGCGGGTCGCCTGACCCTGCTGCCGCCCTTCGGCGATCCGCCTGCGGCCCGGGGTGTGACTGTCCGTCACCTCGACCCCGATCCAGCAGATCGCCACGGAGGGTGAGGGGCGCTTCCTCTGTCGAGTTGCGGCGATTTCCGCGAACAATGCCCGTGAGCAGCCGAGATGCTCGATGGGTCGTCGGCGGTGCTGTTGCCCCTTCGCCGCCCTTTGCTCTGCAGCCGCATACGCAGCGGTAGCCGTGAGTCACCGCCGCGCCGATGGCTGCAGAGCAAAGGAGCCGCGAGGTGAACCGTGCGGACAGCTCCGGCGCTACCGTCCGTGACGGCGAGGGTCGACGCGGCGGGCCGATCAGGGGACCGGTACCTGACATCGGCACGCCGAAATGCGTCAGCCCCACCCCAGCGGCCGCCGTCAGTGGGGACGGCGACCGGCCGGACCGGTGACCGCGGGGGGCCGTCGGCGGAAACCCGCTCCCGGGACCCGTCCGGCGCATAGCGTGGGGCGAGGTGGCCTGCCCGGGGCGCCGGTGAGCGGAGGGAGAACGTGGTGACGGAGCCGGAGGAGGAGCAGGAGAAGACCCGCAAGACCGATCGGGTGCTGTTCTCGCCCGACGGCGACCCGCACCACACGCTGGCGGAGGCGCCACAGCCGGACGAACACCTCCCGCCGACCGTCACCCGCGACGGCCACACCGAAGTGCTCGACGACGAGCAGTGAGCGCACCGAACCCGCCCGGCCGACCGGGCGGGTTCCAGCCACGGAGGCAGCCTCAGACCGGCGGGATGCCGGAGCGGCCGATGTCCGACATGTCGTCGCCGATCTCGGTGCGGGTGCCGGCGACCGGCCCGGCGCCCGCCCCGGTTCGGTCCTCGATGCAGGCGTCACCCAGCGCGTGCATCATCTCCCCCACCGCGGCGAGCGCCGCGCCCTTGTCCGGGCAGGGCTGTCCGGTGGCGAGCACCCGTCCGTCGCCGCCCACCACGGTGAACCCCACGGTGCCGTCGGCTTCGCTCTCGATGACGAACTTCACCATGCTCCTCTCGCCGTCCCGGGCCGGGCGGCCACTCAGCTCACGCCGTGCGACTGCAACCACAACTCCAGCAGGCCCAGTTGCCACAGCTTGTTGCTGCCGGCGGCGGCCTGCGCCCGGTCCGGCTCGGCCAGCAGCTCGTCGACGTACTCCCGGCGGAACAACCCGCGCCGGCGTGCCTCGGGCGCGCTGAGCGCCTCGACCACCAACTCTCGCACGGGCCCGTCGACGTTGCGCAGCGCCGGCACCGGGAAGTAGCCCTTGGGCCGGTCGATGACCTCGGCCGGCAGCACCTCCCGGGCCACCTCCTTGAGGACGCCCTTGCCGCCCTGGGCCAGCTTGTGCTCGGGCGGGCAGGCCGCGGCGAGCGTCACCAGGTCCTGGTCGAGGAAGGGCGTCCGCACCTCCAGCCCCCAGGCCATGCTCATGCTGTCGACCCGTTTGACCGGGTCGTCGGGCAGCATCAGGTGCGTGTCCAGGCGCAGCACCGCGTCCACGGCGGTCTGCGCGCCGGGCGCGGCCAGGTCCGCGGCGACCAGCTCGCCGCTGGCGTCGTGCTCGCAGGTGTACGCGGGGTCGACCACCCGGTTCAGCTCGGCGTGGTCGCGGTCGAAGAACGCGGCGGTGAACTCGGCCGCGGCGTTCGCCCGCGCCGCGTCGGCCAGCCGGTGGTGGTAGCCGTAGCCGGCGAACACCTCGTCGGCGCCCTGGCCCGACTGCGCCACCTTCACGTGCCGGGCGACCTGCTCGGAGAGCAGGTGGAACGCCACCACGTCGTGGCTGCCCATCGGTTCGGTCATGGCCGCCACGGTGGCGCGTACGGCCGGGCCGAGGTCGTCGTCGGCGAGCTGGATGCGGTGGTGGTCGGTGCCGAACGCGCGGGCGACCAGGCCGGAGTAGTGGAACTCGTCGCCGGCCTCGTCCCCGCGGCTGTCGAAGCCGATGCTGAACGTCTGCAGGTGGTGCTGGCCGGCGCCGTCGAGCAACGCGACGATCATGCTGGAGTCGAGGCCGCCGGAGAGCAGCACCCCGACCGGCACGTCGGCGACCAGGCGGCGGCGTACGGCGGTGCGCAGCGCGTCCCCGACGGCGGCCCGCCAGTCGGCGGCGTCCATGCCGTCGTGGGCCCGGTCGCGCCGGTACTCGGGCCGCCAGTAGACGCGCTCGCTGCTGTTCCCGTCGGCGTCCACCACCCGGACGGTGGCCGGGGGCAGCTTGCGTATCCCGCGCAGGATCGTGCGCGGCGCCGGCACGATCGAGTGCCAGGACAGGTAGTGGTGCAGCGCGACCGGGTCGATGCCGGTGTCGACGTCGCCCCCGGCCAGCAGCGCCGGCAGCGTGGAGGCGAACCGGAGCCGGCCCGGGGACTCGGCGAGGTACAGCGGTTTGATGCCGAGCCGGTCGCGGGCCAGCACGAGGCGGCGGCAACGCCGGTCCACGAGCGCCACGGCGAACATGCCGACCAGGTGGTCGACGAACCGCTCCCCCCACTGCGCGTACGCGACCAGGATCACCTCGGTGTCGCTGGTGCTGTGGAACGTGTGCCCCGCGGCGCGCAGTTCGTCGCGCAGCTGCGGGTAGTTGTAGACGCAGCCGTTGAACACGAGCGCCAGCCCGAGGTCGTCGCGGACCATCGGCTGCGCGCCGGCCTCGGACAGGTCGATGACTGTGAGCCGGCGGTGCCCGAGAGTGATCCAGCCGTCGCTCCACGCGCCCTCACCGTCCGGGCCGCGGGAGCGCATGGCCGCTGTCATCCGGTTCACCGCGTCGGTGTCGGGGGTGGCCCCGTCGAACCTGGCCTCACCGCTGATCCCGCACATCTCAGCGCCCACCGGTCAGTCGCGGAGCACTCACCATGCCAACCTCCCGCCGCGTCGTCTCCCCCGGGCGGTCCGCCGGGTACGGCGACTACCCGGCATGTGGCGAAGGAAACCCGGATGGGCGGTTGCCGAGCCGGGCACGGCGAGCCGTCGTACGGTGGCGGTACGGGCCATGTCCCCGGGCGGTCCGGCCACGGGACGTGGCCAGGATCAACGACGCCTGCCAGGAGGACGTGTGTTCGCCAATTCCGAGGAACTCCTGCGATACCTCGCCAACGAGGACGTGAAGTTCGTCGACGTACGTTTCTGTGACCTGCCCGGCGTGATGCAGCACTTCAACCTGCCGGTCGAGTCGTTCGACGACAGCGTGTTCACCGACGGCCTCGCCTTCGACGGCTCCTCGATCCGCGGGTTCCAGGCCATCCACGAGTCCGACATGCTCCTGCTGCCGGACGTCGCCACCGCCTTCATCGACCCGTTCCGCACGCAGAAGACCCTCGCGCTGAACTTCTTCATCCACGACCCGTTCACCCGCGAGGCCTACTCCCGCGACCCCCGCAACGTCGCCAAGAAGGCCGAGGCCTACCTCGCCGCCAGCGGCATCGCCGACACCGCCTACTTCGGCGCCGAGGCGGAGTTCTACATCTTCGACTCCATCCGCCACGAAACCTCCGCCCACCAGTCGTTCTACTACATCGACTCGATCGAAGGCGCCTGGAACAGCGGCCGCATCGAAGAGGGCGGCAACCGCGGCTACAAGACCGCCTACAAGGGCGGCTACTTCCCGGTGCCGCCGGTCGACCACTACGCCGACCTGCGCGACAGCATGGTCCGCCGGATGGTCGACGCCGGGTTCACTGTGGAACGGTCACACCACGAGGTCGGCACGGGTGGCCAGTCCGAGATCAATTACAGGTTCTCGACGTTGCTGCACTCGGCCGACCAGCTCCAGCTCTTCAAGTACCTGATCAAGAACGAGGCGTGGGCGCACGGCAAGACCGCCACGTTCATGCCCAAGCCGCTCTTCGGTGACAACGGCTCCGGCATGCACACCCACCAGAGCCTCTGGCGCGGCGGCGAACCCCTGTTCTACGACGAGACCGGCTACGCCGGCCTGTCCGACACCGCCCGCTGGTACATCGGCGGCCTCCTGCACCACGCCCCCTCACTGCTCGCCTTCACCAACCCGACCATCAACTCCTACCGCCGCCTGGTGCCGGGCTTCGAGGCCCCGGTCAACCTGGTCTACTCCCAGCGCAACCGCTCCGCCTGCACCCGCATCCCGGTCACCGGCAGCAACCCCAAGGCCAAGCGCGTCGAGTTCCGGGTCCCCGACCCGTCGGCGAACGTCTACCTCGCCTTCTCCGCGATGCTCATGGCCGGCCTGGACGGCATCAAGAGCAAGATCGAGCCGCCGGCGCCGATCGACAAGGACCTCTACGACCTGCCCCCGGAGGAGTGGGGCGACGTCAAGCAGGTCCCGGGCTCGCTGTCCGAGGCGCTGGCGTCGTTGGAGGCCGACCACGACTACCTGCTCGACGGAAACGTCTTCACCGACGACCTGATCTCCACCTGGGTCGACTGGAAGCGGGCCAACGAGGTCGACCCGGTGCGCCTGCGCCCGACCCCGCACGAGTTCGCCATGTACTACGACTGCTGATCGACGTACGACGACCGCTGAGCGACCCCACCGCCCCCGCGCCACCCGCGGGGGCGGTGGTCGGCGGAAACGGCCTCGGGACAGGCCTCGGCCTCGTACCGTCGAGACATGACTCCGCCTCACGACGACACGCCGACCGTTCCGTGCCGGTGGAGCCGTCGGTGAGGCCGCGGCCCACCACCACCGCCACCACCCCGACACCGGAGATCCCCACCGTCCTGACCCTCGGGGTGGAAGAGGAGTTCCTGCTGCTGGACCCGGTCACCGGCGAGAGCATGCCGGTCGCCGACCGGGTCCGCGACGCCCTCTCCGGAACCGCACGCGAGCAGAGCCGGCAGGAGTTCCGGCACAGCATGGTGGAGATGGTGACCCCGGTCAGCCCTGACCTCGGTCAGCTCCGCGAGCACCTGGTCACGCTGCGCCGGGCCGCCGCCCGGGCGGCCGAGGCGGCCGGGGCGCGACTGGTCGCGGTCGGCGCCACGCCGGTCTGCGAGGCCCACCGCACCGTGCCCGACGAGCAGCGCTACCACGACATGTCCCGCCGGTTCGGCCCGGTGGCCCACGACCCCGCGGTCTGCGGCTGCCACGTGCACGTCGGCGTGCCCGACCGGGAGCTGGCCGTGCAGGTCTGCAACCACCTGCGTCCGTGGCTGCCGGTGGTGCAGGCGCTCACCACCAACTCGCCGCTGCACGACGGGCGGGACACCGGGCACGCCAGCTGGCGCTCGATGCAGCTGGAACGGTGGCCGAGCATCGGACCGACGCCGCACTTCCACTCCGCCGCCGACTACGACGCCACGGTCCGGGACCTGATCACCGCCGGCGTCATGCTCGACGCCGCGATGGTCTACTGGTACGCCCGGCCGTCGGCGTCGTACCCCACAGTGGAGATCCGCGTCGGCGACGTCTGCCCCACAGTCGACGACACGGTCCTGATCGCCGGGCTGGTCCGGGCGCTGGTCGCCACCGCGATCGGCGACATACGCGACGGCGTGCCCGCCCAGCGCATCCGCGCCTGCCTGGTCGCCGCCGCGCACTGGCGGGCCGCACACGACGGTGTGGACGGTGACCTGGTCGACCTGCGCACCGGGCGGCCCCGGCCCGCCTGGGACCTCGTCGACGACATGCTCGACATCGTCACGCCCTCGCTGACCCGCCACGGCGACCTGGACCTGGTGCGGCGGCAGATGGACCGGGTGCGCCAGGAGGGCACCGGCGCCACCCGGCAGCGTCAGGTCATGGCCGACACCGGCGGCGACGTCCGCGTGGTGCTCGCGCACCTGGCCGCGCAGACCATTGCGGCCTGAGATGGGCGGCCCGGCCGACGACACGCCGGACCGGGCCGGCGGCCGGTCAGCGCAGCCCGGCGAACAGGTCGTCCTCCGGTGTCGGGGCGCCGGTGGTGTCCCGCACGCGCACGAACGTCTCCATGCCCATCAGCTCGGTGAACCGCTCCTGCCCCAGCCGCAGGAAGAAGATGTTCTCCGCCTGGCTGGCGTGCGCGGCCAGCGAGGCGAACTTCTGCCCGCCGTACCCGCTGGTGTCGACCCAGGTGGTGATCTCGTCGTCCGGCAGGCCCAGCGCCGGCATCTCGTCGGTCGCCTCCGGCTCGGGGAACTCCACCCCGATCTCGCGCATGACGGTGCCGAACTGCTGGAACGCGCTGCGCGGCACGGTGGTCCAGTAGACCTTGGACGGGATGCCGGTCTGCTCGACAGCGGCCATCGTGACCCGGTGCGCCTGGATGTGGTCCGGGTGGCCGTAGAAGCCGTTCTCGTCGTAGGTGACCACGACGTCCGGGCGGTAGCGCCGGATCAGCTCGGCCAGCCGGCCGGCCGCCTCGGCCACCGGCGTGTTCCAGAACGCGCCGGGCGCGTCGTTCGTCGCCCAGCCCATCATCCCGGAGTCGCCGTAGTCGAGCGTCTCCAGGTGGGTCACCTTGAGCGCCTCGCAACTGGCGGCCAGCTCGGCGCGGCGCATCTGGACCACGGCCTGCGGGTCGTGCCCGGGGTCGCCCGGCTTGATCCCGCCGGGACCGTCGCCGCACCCCCCGTCGGTGCACGTCACGAGCACAGTGGTGACGCCCTCGGCCGCGTAGCGGGCCAGGACGCCGCCGGTGCTCGTCGCCTCGTCGTCAGGGTGCGCGTGCACCGCCATCAGGGTCAGGGATCGATCGGTCACCCCGTCACCATACGAGCAACGGCCGACGAACTAGCATTGCCCGGTCCGCAGACCGCGACGGAAGCGAGGCGCGATGGGTTGGCTCCAGCGGTTGCTCGGTGGCGGACGGGTCGAACTGGACCCCACACGCCAGCAGGAGCTGCTGCGGGACGTCCGGCAGTCCTACGGGGCGCACGCCCGCCTCCGGTTCCCGGACCAGGTGGACGCGATCACCCGGCTGCTGTCCGATGACGACGGTCTCGTGGTGGCCGCCGGCATCGTCTGCGAGGCCGCCGATCAGGCCCACGCCGACCTGCAGTGCCAGGCGCAGGAGGTGTTCCGGCGTACCGGAAGGCGGCTGCTGGTGCACCGCCGCAACTACCGGCCCCTGTGGAAGGAGGCCGGGCCCGCGCTGCGCTGGCCGCTCGGCGCGCTGCCCAGCGGGCTGCACCCGTACGCGCAGGTGGCCGGCGCCGTGGCGGCGGTCGGCGGGCAGGCGGACCGGCTGGACAAGGTGACCGATCCGCAGCCGTTCGTGACGCGGCTGTTCGAGGTGCTCGACCTGACCACCGTCGGCTGGGAGTTCGGCCGGGTGCGGGTGGACACCGACGGCGCGTCGCTCGTGGAGCGGCTGATGGGCACCGGCGCGCGGGTGCTCGCGACGATGGACGACCCGCCCCGGCTGCCGCCGGCGGTGCGGGAGATGATGCGCCGCAACCACCGCATCGCCGTGTACGACCCGGCCGGTCCCCGGGTGGTCGGCGAGTTCAATCTGGGCGCGCGGCTGCGCGAGACGCTGCTGGCCTGATCGGCGGCACGCCCCGCCCTCGCCGGGTGGCGGCGGCGCGGCGTGCCGTCCGGGCGGTCAGGTGGTCGTGCAGGTGAGATTCGTCGGCGGGTTGTTCGTGCCGCCGACCGTGCCGATGAAGCCGAACGTGGTGGAGCCGCCGGCCGGCAGGGATCCGTTGTAGTCGACGTTGCGTACCGTCACGTTCGCGCCGTTCTGGGTGTGCGTGCCGCTCCAGATCTGGTTGATCACCTGACCGTTCGGGAACGTCCAGGACACCGTCCAGCCACGGATCGCGGTGGCGCCGGCGGTCACCGTGACCTCGGCCTGGAAGCCGCCGGACCAGGAGCCGGTGATCGCGTACGTGGCACGCGCGCCGGACGGCGCCGGCGAGCTGGTGGTCGGGGTCGGAGTCGGGGTCGGGGTCGGTGACGGCGTGGACGTCGGCGTCGCCGTCGGCGACTGTGTCACGCCCGGCCGGGCCGCCCGGTAGGTGTGGCCGGCGCGGACGGTGAGCGCGACGACGTCGGACTCCGGCCGGGTGGTGGCGGGTGTGCTGCCGTCGGTGACGTCGGTGAGGGTGAAGCTGCCGGTGAACAGCCGGGACCGCAGTCGCAGCGTGCCGTCGCGGTCGGCGCGGACGCTGATCTCGTCGGCCTGGCTGTTGCTCCAGGCCAGCGCCACCGTGTAGCCGCCCCGGCCGCGCAGCCCCGCCACCTGCCCGGCGGGCCAGGCGGTGGGTAGCGCGGGCAGCAGGTGCAGCTCGCCGGTGTGGCTGTGCAGCAGCATCTCGGCGATGCCCGAGGTGGCCCCGAAGTTGCCGTCGATCTGGAACGGCGGGTGCAGGTCGAACATGTTCGGCGCGAGCCGGTCGGTGCGGACCAGGTCGCGCAGGAGCTTGTGGGCGCGGGCGCCGTCCTCCAGCCGGGCCCAGAAATTGATCTTCCAGGCGAGGGACCAGCCGGTCCCGTCGTCGCCGCGCAGCTCCAGCGTCTTGCGGGCGGCCTCGTACAGCGCCGGGGTGCCCCGCCTGGTGATCTGGTTGCTGGGATGCAGCCCGTACAGGTGCGAGACGTGCCGGTGGGTGCGCTCGGTCTCCACCCAGTCGGCCAGCCACTCCTGCACGTTGCCCCGGGAGCCGACGCGGCTCGGCGGCAGCCGGTCCTTGGCCGTGCGCACCTGGGACCGGAACGTGGTGTCGACGCCGAGCACCTCGCTGGCCCGGGCCGCGGCGTCGAACAGGTCACGCAGGATCTGGTTGTCCATCGTGGGCCCCGCGCAGACGCTGGCGTTCGCGTGGTGGGCCAGCTCCGGCGAGTTCGACGGGTTCGTCACCAGGTAGCCGAGCGTCGGGTGGGCGACCAGGGTGTCGAGGAAGAACTGGGCGGCGCCCTTGAGGGCCGGGTAGTTGGCCTGGAGGAATCCGAGGTCGCCGGTGAACAGGTAGTGGTCCCAGATGAGCGTGCTCAGCCAGGCCCCGCCGGTCTGCCACATGCCCCAGAACGCGCCGTCCACGACCGACGCGCCCCGCCAGGCGTCGGTGTTGTGGTGGGTGACCCAGCCGCCGGCGCCGTACTGCGCCTGGGCGACCCGCGCGCCGGTGACGGTGAGGTCCTTGACCATGTCGAAGACCGGCAGGAAGCACTCGGACAGGTTCGTGGTGTCGGCCGGCCAGTAGTTCATCGGCAGGTTGGCGTTGACCGTGTACTTCGAGTCCCAGGACGGCGTCAGCGAGTCGTTCCAGATGCCCTGGAGGTTCGCCGGCTGGGTGCCCGGCCGCGACGAGGAGATCAGCAGGTACCGCCCGAACTGGAACAGCAGCGCGGCGAACTGCGGGTCGTCGGTGCTCGCGTGCTGCGCGATCCGTACGTCGGTGGGCTGGTCGGCGGCGGCGGTGCGGCCCAGGTCGATCGTGACCCGGTCGAACAGCGCCTGGTAGTCGGCGCGGTGGCGGCTGCGGAGCTGGTCGACGCCCACGCTCCTGGCGGCGTTCAGCCGGTTGCGGGCGATGCCCTGGTAGTCGCCGTTGACGGTGCGGTAGTTGACGTAGCTGGTGCCGATCGAGATCAGGACCGTCACGCTGGTCGCGCCGGAGACCCGCAGCGTGCCGCCGGAGCTGCTGACCGTGCCACCGGTGACGGCGGCGTTGGCCAGGGCGAGGAACCGCACCGAGCCGTTTACTCCCTCCATCGAGCCGGAGATGCCGTCGAGCGCGACTGTCGCGCCGTCCGGGCTGGACACGGTGGTCCGCTGCGGGCTGTCGAAGGCTGCGGAGAACGTGATCGCGTTCGCCCGGTCGGCGGTCAGCCGGAGCACTATCACCTGGTCGGGGGCGCTGGCGAACACCTCCCGCTGGTGCCGTACACCGTTGAGCACGTACGTGGTGGTGACGGTGGCGGTGGTGAGGTCGAGCGTCCGGTTGTACTGCGTCGCCCCGCTCGCCGATCCGAAGGAGAGCCGGAGGTCGCCCACGGTCTGGTAGGCGAGCTGACCGCCGGGGCTGCCCATCATGGTCTGGTTGATCAGGTCCTGGGCCGAGGTCCACTGGTCGGCGAAGACGCGGCGGCGGATCTCGGCCAGGTTGGCCGCGCCCCGGGTGTTCGCCGAGTCGTACGGGCCGCCGGCCCAGACGGTGTCCTCGTTGAGCTGGAGCCGTTCGGTGTCCATGTTGCCGAACACCATCGCGCCGAGCCGCCCGTTGCCGATCGGCAGGGCGCGCAGCCAGTCGGTGCCGGCCGGTTCGTCGTACCAGAGTGCCAGGTCGTTCGCGGCGAGCACCTGCGCCGGCGCTGCCGAGCCGGCGCGGGCGGCGGCGCTCCAGGCGGCCGGCACCAGCGCGACGCCGGCGCCTGCCGCTGTGGCCTTGATGACGTTTCGTCGTGTCACTTCAGACATGGTTCTTCTCCCAACCACGCGGATCAGTGGCGGGCCCGGGCGCGTGAACCAATCCTGTTATCGCTAACAGAGCTGCCTCATGCGCCCGGACGCCGTTTCCTGCCACTCCGCGCCCAGGGGCTCCCGACCGGGCGACACGTGAGCCAACATGGACTCTCATGGATGAAGTGACACCGCGTCAAGGGGTGTTACCGCTAACAGAGGTGATCCGTGCTGCACCCGACGGGCCGAGCGTGGCGCCGGAGCGGCCGGCCGGCCCACGCGGGTCACGTGCACGATCCGCTCCGGCGCCACGTCCAGCAGCGTCCCGAGCGCGTCCCGGGTGTCGGCCACGTCGACGAGCTGACTGAGCGGGTGCGCTGCCAGTCCGGCCCTGTGCAACGTCAGCCACGCCCGCATCAGCACCCGTCCGAACTCGACCTGCCCGGCCGCGTCCAGGTCCGGCGGCGCGATCAGCGCCAGCACCCCGCCGCCGCGCGCGAGCGGATCGTCACCGGCGGCGAGCAGGCGCGGCAGCCCCAGGGGGCGCAACGCCGGGTACGCCGCGAGCGCCGCCCGCAGCCCGGTGGCCGCCGCCCGGCCCAGCCCGAGGCAGCTGTCACTGAGCCCGTCGCTCCGGTAGCGCGGGCACGCCCGGTCCAGGCGCAGCCAGCGGCGCAGCTCCGCGACCACCGCCGGCTCGGCGTACACCCGCCGGTCGGCCGTGCGCAGCAGCGCGCGCAGCCGCCCGGCCGCCGGCACGACGCGGGCCGCGCCACCGGCCCGCCGGACGACCGCGTCCACCGCAGCGACCACCTCGGCGTCCGGGCCGCCGGTGAACCGGCCCCGGTGGGTACGCCGGTCCCGCACGTCGGCGGCGCGGAACGGCGTCCGGTACGGCTGCCGCGCAGGTCGCAGCCGCCCCACCCGCCGGTCCGCCTCGTCATGGTCGGCGGCCCAGTCCAGCCGCAGCCCCGCGTCGGCGGCGACGATCAGGCAGGTCTCCACGAACGCGCCCAGCGACAGCCGCAGGTCCCGGCTGGTCGGGTCGCCCGCCGGCAGCGTGTCGGCCGGGTCCCAGCCGACGGTGACCGCCCAGTGCTCGTAGCGCAGCCGCCACGGCTGCGTGTTGTGCGCGCTCGGGGCCCGCCAGCACAGCGGCTCCAGCGCGCGGAACGCGGCGAGGTCCATGCTCACCGCTCCTTGGCGTAGAACGTGTAGCCGTGCAGCGGGCGTCCGCCGAGGCGCCGGTACTGGGCCGCCGACGCCGGGTTGTCCCGCCCGACGTACGTGCTGCGCAGCGCCGTGTAGCCGCCGTCGTGCAGGTTGTGGTGCAGGTGCGCCGACAGCAGCCGCTGGTAGCCGCGCCCCTGGTACCGCGGCACCACGCCCTTGACGATCAGCACCGCCTCCCGCCGGTACCGGCGCCGGGTGGCCAGCAGCCGCAGCTGGTTGACCGGGTTCAGGTCGCCGCGCACAGCTACCAGGAAGTCGCTGATGTCCGGTACGCAGAGCACGAACGCCACCGGGTTCCCGTCGCGGGTCAGGTAGAGCAGCAGCGATTCGTCCAGCAGGTACGCCAGCCCGTCGGTCTGCCGCCGCAGCTGCGCCGCCGAGATCGGCGTGTAGTAGCCGAGCTGGGCGAAGGAGTCGTTGAGCATCCCGCGCAGCAGGTCGAGCTGCGCGTCGAGCCGCCGGGTGTCCCCCCTGTGCAGTTCCAGCCGCGCGCCGTCCGGTTGGACGCCGAGCGCGGGCGGCGGTCCGGCCGGTGGCGGCACCGGGCAGATCCAGGTGTCGGAGACGAACCGCCTGGTGAACCCGTTCTCCTCGTAGGCGTCCGGGTAGTGCGGCGGGTTCCAGGCGCTGTCCACGAAGCCCCGGTCGGCGTACCCGGCGGTGATCACTCCGCCGGCCTGGTTGGGCAGCAGCGCCACCGGCCCGAACAGCAGGTGCCGGCCCGGCGTCGCGTGCGCGGCGATCGCGTCGAACAGCGGCCGGGCGGCCTCCGCGGTGAACTCGGTCAACCCGAACAGCTGGCACCGGCGGCCCAGCTTGGCGTCGAGGTCGGCGTCGGTGTGCAGCGTGGTCCGCCCGACCACGGCGCCGGCGGCGTCGCGCAGCACGTACATCGGCACGCCGTCGCGCCACCAGCGGCGGATCTGCTGCCGGGGCGTCGGCACGTACCGGGGCTCGTCGGCGTACAGCCGGTCGGTGAGCGTGAGGAAGTCGCGCAGGCCGCGCCGGCCGGTGACGCGCTCGAACCGGTGGCCGGTCACCGGCGCACCGCCGGCCCGGTCGTCTCCGCGCCCAGCGGGGTGAACTGCTCGATATGGCCCATCGCGCCGTCCTCGGCCCGCCACGCGCCGTTGGAGTAGCCGTCCGGCGAGGCGGTGTAGAGCCGGATGAACCCGGCGGTGGCGTTGCGGTTGCCGTCGGTCAGCCACATCATCAGCTTGCGGTGGTGCCGGGTCCGGGCGAAGCGCAGCAGCGCGTCCCGGTCGGTGAAGAACGCGATGGTGCCGAGCGTCAGCGGGAACTGCCAGTAGACGGTGTGCCAGCAGTAGCCGGACATCCGGCGCATGTCCCGCACCATCCGGATCCAGTCCGGCGCCAGGCGCAGCAGCACCAGCGGGTTCGCGTACCGGGTGCCGCCGATGAACATGGCGCCGGCGCGGGCCTGGGCCGGGGCGCGGGAGAAGTCACGGGTACGCATCGCTCACCTCACCAGGTAGACGTTCTTCAGCTTTTCCATGCCGGCGAACGGGCCGCCGCCTGGCTCGTGCAGCTCCACCCGCAGGTCACCGGCGGTCGGGTCCTCCACCAGGGACTGCGCGAAGTCCCGCGACACCGAGGTCAGGTGCGCACGTACCCCGTCGCGGCAGGCGTCGGCGAGCGCCGCGCGTGCCGCGGCGTCCAGCGGACGGCGCAGCTCGACGTGGATCACCGGCCGGGTCTCCAGCTCGGCGTCCTCGTGCAGCGTGAGGCAGAACCTGTTGATCTCGGCGGCGTGCGGGTTGCCGGTGTAGAGGCCGTACTCCACGTCCTGCGGGTAGAGGTTCGCGCCCAGGTAGGACACCGTGGAGTCGCTGCGGCCGAACAACAGCAGCAGCGGCAGCGTCATCCGCTCCTCGGACACCGCGGTACGGAACTCGGCGCGGCGCACCGGGTCGGCGTGCGCCAGTTCCACGATCCGCCGGTACGGCACCAGCAGCGCCTCGTCACCGACGTTGTAGCGCAGCCGGGGCTGGAGCACGTGCGGGCCGGTGACAGTGCAGAGCAGTTCCCGCCGCTCGTTGGTCTCCAGGTAGGTGGCGAACGGGTTGTACTGGAACACCATCGGCAGCCGCTGCTCGTCGCGGCCGAGCAGTTCCGCGCGCAGTCCCGCGTCGGTGCGCAGCCGCCGCCGCAGCCACACCGTGAGCCGGGTCTCCGCGCCGATGCCGATGGTCAGGTCCGACGCCCCGTACGCCGAGCGCACCCGTACGAACCGCTGTTCCAGGTAGTCGCGCAGCGCCTCGGTCATCCCCTCGCCGCCGCAACTGGCGAAGATCCGGTACCGCGACCACTGAAAGTCCTCGGCGTCGAGGCGGTCCCGCAGGTGCTTGAGGAACGGCGGGTACGCGGTCACCAGGTAGTCGTGGCCGGGGCCGAACTCGCGCAGCGTGTCGACGATCTTCCCCAGGTCGGGGCCCGTGTTCTTCACCGTCGCGATCCGGGCCATCGCCGCGCCGGTCGTGGTGCCGGTGGCCCAGGCGCCCATCGAGTACGCGTTGATGACGAACGGGCGGCGCATCGGGAACGCCAGCCCGGTGTACCCGGCGATGTCGCGGTGCACCGCCAGCAGCTCGCGCTCGCCGCGCGGCCAGTTGAACGGCCGCCCGGACGAGCCGGCCGACTCGTCGACCACCACGCCCCGCTCCGGCAGCCGCCCGTCCCGGCACCGGGCCGAGGAGTCGTACGCCATCACGTACCCGCGCTTGTCGGTCTCCGGGAAGTCCCGCAGCCGGCGGCGCAGGCCGCCCGGGCGGGCCCGCAGGAACGCCTGGTAGGCGGGCACCCGGCGGGCGGCCCGCACGCAGGTAGACCGCGCGTTCGCGGCGGCGAGCCGGTCCAGGACCGGGTGGTGGCGCCGGGCCAGCCACCGCCAGCCGGCGGGGTGGTGGGCGATGAGCCGGGCCATCGCGGCGACCGCGCGGCCGGCGGGGGCCAGCGCGGCCTCGGCGGGCAGCGGCGTGTCGACGGTACGTGCAGCGGCGTGTCGGTGCAGCGTCTCGGCCATGACAAGAATCCTGTCGACGCCCCGGCGCTGCCGCCTGAGCCACGAGACGGTGATCCGCTGAGTATCCCTACCCAGGCGAACCTCGGCGTACTGCTGGTCGCCGGCCTGGTCCTGACCCGGCGCTCGCGCCGACACCCCTGACCACTACCTGCGGTCATTACCGTCAGTCACTATCGCGACACATGGCTAGCCCGCCGCGCGGAGCCGGGTGGAGACTCCGCCGCATGGAGAACGTGGAGCGTGAGCGCAGCAACGAGCGCTTCGAGAAGGTGGCCGAGGAGACCTCGGAGACAGTGACCCACGCGGCCACGGTGCTGGAGGAGGAACTCGCGGCGGGGCTGGCCGGCGCCCGGCGGCTCGAGGAGAAGCTGACCGAGAGCCGGCGCGTGGACCCGGAGGCGTTCGACGAACTCGTCGCCCGGGTCCGCACCGACGGACACGCCCTCATCGACACCGTGGTCGGGCAGCTGAAGATGGCCGACGACCAGCGCGGTGAGGTGATCCGGCGGTACACGTCGGACGCGCACGACGCGCTGGACACCGTACTCAATCTGGCGCGGCTGGCCCCCGAGGTGGCCAACGGGCTCGCGGACCGGCTGGCGTCGCCGGCCCCGAAGCGGCCGACGGACCGGTAGCGGCGCGATGGCGCCGACCGCCGGGGTGGCCGGCGGGCACGTGGAACGGATGTTGGAGCGCTATCGCGGGCTCGCCCTCGGCGCGCTGCTCGACGACGTGCCCGACGGCGGCCCGCGCTACCTCTACGACCTGGTCGCGGAGTATCCGCGCCGGTGGGGCAAGGGGCTGCGCGCCGCGTTGTGCCTGGCGACGTGCCGGGCGTTCGGCGGCGGCGACGCGGTGGGCCTCAACGCCGCGGTGACGGTGGAGCTGTTCCACAACGCCTTCCTCATCCACGACGACATCCAGGACTCCAGCGAACAGCGACGCGGCGGGCAGACGCTGCACGCCGAGTACGGCGTCGGCGTGGCGCTGAACGTCGGCAACATGACGAACCTGCTGGCGTTGCGGCGGCTGGCCGCGAACCGGGCGGCGCTCGGCTCCGGCATCGCCTGGCGGCTGTTCACCGAGACCGAGCTGATGATGCGCCACTCGCTGGAGGGGCAGGCGATCGAGATCGGCTGGATCCGCGACAACGTGTGCGATCTGGACGCGGACGACTACTACCGGATGTGCTTGAAGAAGACGTCCTGGTACACCTGCATCTACCCGTGTCGCACCGGCGTCCTCGTGGCGACCGGCCGGGAGAACGCTGTCGACGTGCTGGACCGCTACGGCTGGTACCTGGGCGCGGCGTTCCAGATCCAGGACGACGCGCTGAACCTCACCGGCGACTACGCCCGGTACGGCAAGGAGATCGCCGGTGACCTGTGGGAGGGCAAACGCACGCTGATCCTGATCGACTTCATGCGGCGGTGCACACCGGAGGAACGCGAACGGCTCGTGCGGCTGCTGAGCCGGACCCGCGCGCAGCGCACCGACGCCGAGGTGCGCTGGCTGCACGGGCGGCTGCTCGCGTACGACTGCGTGGAGGCGGCGCGGCGCAGCGCCCGGGACCTCGCGCTCGCGGCCCGGCGTGAGGGCGAGCGGGCGCTGGGCGCCGCTGCCGACACCGAGGACGGACGTTTCCTGCTGGAGCTGACCGACTACGTGGTGGAACGCGCCCGTTAGCCGCCCAGGATCCCGCGCAGCCAGGTGAGCTGTTCGCGCTGGTGCGCCGCCTCGCCGCCCTCGTGGTCGTTGAACTCGTACACCCGCACGTCCTTGTCGCCGCCGTAGCGGTGGTAGGCGGCGAAGCAGGTCGACGGCGGGCAGACCTGGTCCCGCAGCGCGATGGAGAACAGTGCCGGCGCGGTGGCGCGCGGCGCGAGCACGGCGGCGTCCAGGTAGGACAGCGTGCGGAACACCTGGTCGGCGCGGTCGCGGTGCAGCGCGAGATATTCCACGACCTCGGCGTACGGGCTGTCCGGGCCGGCGACGCGCACGCCCCGGCGGATGTCGCACAGGAACGGCACGTCCGGCATGACGGCCACGACGCCCGGGCACAGCGCGCCGGCGGCGAGGGCGAGGCCGCCGCCCTGGCTGAATCCGGTCACCGCCACCCGGTCCGGGTCGACGGCCGGGTGCCGCCGGGCGGCCTCGGCGAAGCGCACCGCGTCGGTGATCAGCCGCCGGTAGTAGTGGTCGGCCGGGTCGGCGACGCCCCGGGTGAGGAAGCCGGGCACGGTGCCGGCCGGGTAGGGGTGCGGGTCGGGCGTGCCGCCGGTGGCGGCGCTCCAGCCCTGACCACGACTGTCCATGATCAGGTGCGCGAAGCCGGCCGCCGCCCAGAACAGCTTCTCGTGCGCCAGGCCGCGGCCTCGGCCGTAGCCGAGGTACTCGACCACGCAGGGCAGCGGCCTGTCGGCATTGGCCGGCAGGTGCAGCCATCCGCGTACCGGCTCGCCACTGAAACCGGGGATCGTGGCGGCGTACGTGCGGATCTGGGTCAGGCCGGTGTCGACCGGCTCGTAGACCGCCGCCTCCGGGTCGCCGCCGCCGTCGAGCGTGCGCGCCCAGAACGCGTCCAGGTCCGCCGGCACGTCCAGCTCCGGCCGGTACGCCATGCAGCCGGCCAGGTCGAGGTCGGTCAGCGGCACGACGCGGCCTCCTGTACGGCGGCGGCGAACCAGCCGGTGATCGTGCTGGGGTGGGTGATGGCGGTGCCGACCACCACCGTCCACGCGCCCGCCCGCAGCGCCTGCGCGGCCTGCTCCGGGGTGTGGATGCGTCCCTCGGCGACCACCGGGACGTCGACCGCGGCGGCGAGCCGGGCGACCAGGTCCAGGTCCGGCCCGTCGCCCTTGGTGGTGTACGCGGTGTACCCGGAGAGCGTGGTGCCGACCAGGTCGGCGCCGGCAGCGGCGGCGGCCACGCCCTCGTCGAACGTGGAGCAGTCGGCCATCACCAGCGCGCCGGTGCGCTCGTGCACGGCCGCGATCGTCTCGGCGAGCGTACGGCCGTCGGGCCGGGGGCGGGACGTGCCGTCGAGCGCGACGACGTGCGCCCCGGCGTCGGCGACGGCGAGCGCGTGCTCCAGCGTCGGGGTGATGAAGACGTCGTCGTCGCCGTCCTTCCAGAGCCCGATCAGCGGCAGGTCCACCGCGGCGCGGATGGCCGCGATGTCCGCCAGTCCCTGGGCGCGGATGCCCGCGGCGCCACCCCGGGCGGTGGCGAGCGCGACCCGGCGCATGGTGTCCGGGTCACGCATCGGCTCACCCGGGTACGCCTGACAGGAGACCACCAGGCGGTCACGGAGCTGGTCGACGAGCGCGTTCATGAGACCTTCCAGGCGAGCGAGGCGGCGCCGAGCAGCGGCGCGTCGGGGCCGAGGGTGGAGGCGAGGACCGGGACGCCGGCCAGGGCGGGCAGCGTCTCGGCGGGCACCGCGTCGCGCAGCGCGCGCCACCACGGCTCGCCGAGCCCGGTGACGCCACCGCCGACCACCACGGCGGCGGGGTCGAGCACGTTGACCAGGCCGCCGACGGCGGATCCGATCGCCGCGCCGCCCAGCCGGACGACATCGCGGGCCGTCTCGTCGCCGTCCGCGGCGAGCGCGGCGACGGCCCGCAGGTCGGCCACGGGCCGGCCGGTACGCCGGACGTACTCGGCGGTGAGCGCGGGCCCGGCGGCGATCGCCTCCAGGTGCCCGCGCCCGCCGCAGGTGCACGGCAGCGTTCCGGCGTACGCCGACGGCTGGTGCCCGGCGTGCCCGGCCGCGCTGTGCGCACCGGCGAGCACCGTGTCCCCGAGGACGAACGACGCGCCGACGCCCGTGCCCACGGCGACGTAGAGCACCGTGTCGTGTCCGGCCGCGACGCCGTGGCGTGCCTCGCCCAGCGCGTGGGCGTGCACATCGTTGATCACGGTGACCGGCACGCCCAGGCGCCGGCGCAGGTCGCCCCGCAGGTCCGTGCCGGCCCAGCCGGTCAGCACGTCGGTGGCGGACAGCACCAGGCCGGAACCGCTGTCGATGACGCCGGCGCTGCCCACGCCGAGTGCCCGTACGACGCCCGGCGCGTCCGCCCGCAGCTTCTCGACCAGGCCCGCCGCGGTGTCGAGCACCGCGGCGGCCCCGAGGCGGCCCGGCGTCGGCGCGGTGCGCCGGCCGACGACCTCCCCGGAGGCGGTGACCAGCGCGGCGGTGGTCTTGGTGCCGCCGATGTCGAGCGCGGCGACCAGACCGGTCGTGCTCACCTCAGGCATGGTCAGAGCAGCCCGGCCAGTTCCAGCTGGGTACGAACCCGGCCCGTCTCGGCGGCGTCCAGCGGCCTCAGCGGCAGCGACACCGCGTTGCCGGCGATGACGCCGAGCAGCGCCAGGGCGGTCTTGAACGCGCCGACGCCCCGGGTGGCGCCCGCCGAGGTGGCCGGGTCGGCGGCGTCGACGATGCGGAACAGCCGGGTCAGGCGGTCCTGCTCCCGGCGGGCGGCGGTCCAGTCGCCGGACACGCAGGCGCGGTGCAGCCGCACGTAGCCGGCCGGGTCCACGTTGCCCAGTCCCGGCACCGAGCCGGAGCCGCCCGCGAGCATCATCGCGTCGACCACCACCTCGTGGCCGGTGAGCAGGCTGAAGTCGCGGTCCGGCGCGTGCTCGGCGACGGCCAGCGCGAGCTGGCGGAACGCGACGTCGTCGCCGCTGGAGTCCTTGACGCCGGCCAGCACGCCGTCGACGGCGAGCCGGGTCAGCAGGTCGACGGAGAGCTTGCTGTGCACGCAGACCGGGATGTCGTACGCCAGCAGCGGAAGCTCGGCCGCCGCGGCGACGGCGCGGAAGTGCCGCTCGATCTCGTGCGGGCCGACGATGGCGTAGAACGGGGCGGTCACGACCAGCCCGTCCGCGCCCAGCCGGGTGGACGCCTCGGCCCGTTCCACGACCCGGCGGGTGGTCGGCTCGATGCAGCCGGCGAGGACCGGCACGGCGCCACCGGCGGTCTTGACGATGGTCTCCAGCGCCAGGTCCCGCTGCCGGTCGGTGAGGAAGACCGTCTCGCCGGAGCTGCCGAGCGCGAAGATGCCGTCGACGCCGGCGTCGAGCAGCCTTTCGACCAGCCGTTCCAGGGAGCGGACGTCGACCTCGCCCTCCTCGGTCAGGGGGGTGACGGCCGGCGGCACGACTCCGGCGAACCGCGGGGCGGGGGTGGTCACAGGTTCTCCTCGACAGACTCAGTTGTGGTGCGGCCGGTCGCCGAGGTGGCGAGCGCGACCAGTTCGGTGTTGGCGGTGCCGGCGGGCACCGGGTGGTGGCAGCGGAACTCGTGGCCCGTGCCCTCGGCGGGGCGCGGCGCCGGCATGTCCACGGCGCAGCCGTCGGTGGCGGCCCAGCAGCGGGTCCGGAACGGGCAGCCGCTCGGCGGCCGGGTCGCCGACGGGACCGGGCCGACCAGCGGAATGGGCTCGATCGGCGAGAGCAGGCCCGGCGTGGCCGAGAACAGCGCCCGGGTGTACGGGTGCCGGCCGCCCTCGGGCAGCAGGTCGGCGGGCGTCTGCTCGACGATGCGGCCCAGGTACATGGTGACGACCCGGTCGCTGACCCGCTTGACGGTCTGGATGTCGTGCGACACCAGCACCATGGCCAGTCCGAGCCGGTCCTTGAGGTCGAGCAGCAGGTTGAGGATCTGCGCGCGTACCGACACGTCCAGGGCGCTCGTGGGCTCGTCGGCGATCACCAGCCCCGGTTCCAGGGCCAGCGCACGGGCGATGGACACCCGCTGGCGCTGGCCGCCGGAGAGCTGGCTGGGCAGCACGTCGGCCACCGAGCGGGGGAGGCCGACCAGGGCCATCAGCTCGGTCACCCGCTTCTCGCGCTGCTCCCGGGTGCCCCGGCGGTGCACGTCGAGCGGGTCGCGCAGGATGTCGCGTACCGGCATGCGGCGGTTCAGCGACGTGGCCGGGTCCTGGAAGATCATGCCGACGCCGGCGCCGATGTGCTCGCGCCGCTCGGCGGCGCTCATCGACCACACGTCCTTGCCGGCGAAGGACACCGTGCCGGCGGTCGGCCGTTGCAGGCCGACGAGCACCTTCGCGAGGGTGGACTTGCCGCAGCCGGACTCGCCGACGATGCCGACCGTCTCGCCGGCCCGGATGACCAGGTCGGCGCCGGTGAGCGCGTAGACCTTCTCCCGGCTGAACATGCCGCCGCCGCGCGAGGCGTGCACCACGTGCACGTCGCTCAGCTCGGCGATCGGCCGGTGCTCGGCGGTGGCGCTCATCGGGCCGGCTCCTTCTCGCTGACGGTGACGGCGGGGTGGTGGCAGGCGTACCCGTGGCCGTCCGTGCCCGCCAGGGCGGGCGCGGTGTCCCGGCAGATCTCGGTCGCCATCGGACAGCGGTCGGAGAACCGGCAGCCCTTCGGGAAGTCGGCGGGTGACGGCACCACGCCGCGGATCTGGGTGAGCCGCTCCGCGCCGGTCTCCAGGGACAGGACGGAGCCGAGCAGCCCACGGGCGTAGTGGTGGGCGGGCGCCTCCATCACGTCGGCGGTCACGCCGGTCTCCACGATCTGCCCGCCGTACATCACCACGACCCGGTCGCAGACGTCGCTGACCAGGGCGAGGTCGTGGCTGACCAGGATGAGGGCGAAGCCGAGCCGCTCGCGCAGCTCCAGCAGCAGCGCCATCACCTGGGCCTGCACGGTGACGTCGAGGGCGGTGGTCGGCTCGTCCGCGATGATCAGCTTCGGGTCGCGGGACAGCGCCATGGCGATCACGACGCGCTGCCGCTGCCCGCCGGAGAGCTCGTGCGGGTACGCGGCCAGCGTGCGCCGCGGGTCCAGCCCGACCAGCCGCATCAGTTCCTCGGCCGAGCGGGTGCCGCCGCGGCGGATCATCTGGGCGAGCTGGGCGCCGACGCGCAGCGCCGGGTTCAGCGCCGACAGCGCGTCCTGGTAGACCATGGCGATCTCGCGGCCCATCAGGGCGCGGCGGCCCTTGGCGTTCAGCTTCAGCAGGTCCGTGTCCTGGAAGCGGATCTCGCCGCGTACCCGGGCGCCCTGGGGCAGCAGGCCCATCACCGCGAGGACGCTCAGCGACTTGCCGGAGCCGGACTCCCCCACCAGGCCGACGACCTCGCCGGGGCGTACGTCGAAGGTGAGCCCGTCGACGATGTCGACGCCGCGGTGGCGGCCCTCGAAGCCGATGGACAGGTCGCTGACCTGAAGGACCGGCTTGCCCTGCGGCAGCGGGCGGGCGCGCTCACGCAGCCGCTGCGCCGCCTCGGCGAGACCGGGCAGCTCGACCACCTCGCCGGTGCCGGGCTGCGCCTGCTCCAGCGCGTCGCCGCTGGTGGTGGACGTGGCGCGGCGCGCGGCCGGGGCGGCCCACGCGTCGGACATGCCCTCGGAGAGCACGTTGAGCGCCAGCACGGTGAGCAGGATCAGCAGGCCGGGAAAGAACGTGGCCCACCAGCCGCCGATCTGGACCATCTCCTTGCCGAAGGCGATGACCGAGCCCCACGAGGAGGCCGCCTCCTGCGGGGCGAGGCCGCCGCCGATGAAGGACAGGGACGCCTCGAACACGATCGCGTCGGCCACCATGACGGTGACGAAGACGAGGATCGGGGCGGCGCAGTTGCGCAGGACGTGCCGCCAGAGGATGTGCGGTCGGCGGGCGCCGATGATGCGCTCGGCGGCCACGTAGTCCTCGCCGTACTGGGACAGCACGTTGGCGCGGACGATGCGCGCGACCGACGGGGTGAACACGAAACCGATCGCGATGACGAGGACCAGCAGGCTGTTCTTGCCGAACGAGATGATCAGCAGCGCGGAGAGCACGATCGCGGGGAACGCCATCACCACGTCGAGGCAGCGCATGACGACCTCGTCGACGGCGGTGCGGCTGCTCCCGGCGAGGGCGCCGAGGATCGCGCCGAGCACCAGCGCGATGCCGGCCGCGCCGAAGCCGACGATCAGCGACCGCCGGGTGCCGGCCACCAGCCGGGAGAAGACGTCCCGGCCGAGCTTGTCCAGGCCGAACCAGAAGTCGCCGTTCGGACCGGTGAGCGCCGGGCCGAGGCCGGTCTGGGTGGGGTCGTGCCGCAGCAGCAGCGGGGCGAGCACGCCCACCAGGACGATCAGGACGACGAAGCCGAGCGCGAACCGGGCCGCGAGGCCGAGGCGGGCGAAGGCCATCCCGGGGCGGGAGAGCCGGGTGGTGAGGGACCGGCGCATCAGTGGCCTCCGCGCAGTCGGGGGTTGGCGAAGAGGTAGAGGATGTCGACGACCAGGTTCACCACGACGAAGCCGATGGCGATGGTCAGGACGGTGCCCTGGGCGAGCGCGGTGTCGTTCTGCTGGACCGCGCTCATGATCTGGGTGCCCATGCCGGGCAGCGAGAAGATCGCCTCGATGACGACGGTGCCGCCGATGAGGTAGCCGATGCGCAGGCCGAGCGCGGTGAGCGGGTTGACCAGCGCGTTGCGCAGCACGTTGCGGCCGATCACCACGCGGGGCGGGAGCCCGGCGCCGACGGCGGTGCGGACGTAGTCCTTGTCGAGTTCCTCGACCATCGACGTGCGGACGATGCGGGCCAGCGAGCAGCCGACCGGGACGGCGAGCGCCAGCGCGGGCAGGGCGAGGGACTGCAGCCAGAGCCCGACCGAGTCGGCGGGGTTGACGTATCCGCCGGTCGGGAAGATCGGGCGGCGGACCGAGAACTCCTGGATGAACAGCAGGGCCAGCCAGAACGACGGCGTGGCGATGCCGGCCATGGAGACGATCCGGATGACCTGGTCGGGCCAGCGGTCGCGGTACAGGGCGGCCGGGATGCCGAGGGCCAGCGCGATCACGAGCGCGCCGACGACGCCGAGCGCGGTGAGCTGGATGGTCAGCGGCAACGCCAGGGCGATCTTCTCGGCGACCGGGACCGACGGCGGGAACGTCATGCCGAGGTCGCCGCGCACGAGGTCGCCGAGGAAGTGCAGGTAGCGCAGCGGCAACGGGTCGTTGAGGCCGTTCGCGGCGCGGAACGCCTCGACCTGCGCCGGCGTGGCCTGGTCGCCGAGGACTGAGAGCGCCGGGTCGATCGGGGAGAACTGCATGATCACGAAGACGAAGAGCGTGATGCCCAGCACCAGGGGGATCAGCGTCAGGAATCGTCGTGCGACCAGGTTCAGGACGGTCAGCATGGATTCTCTTTCTCGTGGCGGGGCGCCGGGGCGTCCCGTCCGGCCGCACGGGTCACGTGGGCCGGACGGGACGGAGGCGGGGGCGGAGCCCCGAGTGTGGGCTCAGCCGGTCCGGCCGGTGCCCATGAAGTACAGGCCGGTGGTCGACGCGCCCGAGAAGCCGTCGAGCTTGGCCGGGTCGTACGCGGTGACGACCTTGGTGTGCAGGATCGGGTAGAGCGGGGCCTCGTCCGCCACCATGTCCAGGGCCTGCTTCCACAGCGCCTTGCGGGCCGCCTCGTCCGAGGTCTGCGCGGCCTTGTCCAGCAGGTCGCTCATGGTCTTGCGGTTGGCGTCGCTCCAGCGGTAACGCTGGCCCGGCCAGGTCTCGCCGAAGTAGTACCAGCGCATCAGCAGGTCGGTGTCGACGCCGAAGACGCTCGGGTCGCCGGTGGCCATGAGCACCCGGAACGTGTCCTTGGGGACGATGTCGCCGTAGATGGCCGAGGACGGCACGGTGTTGAGCGTGGCGTTGACGCCGATCTTCTTCCACTGCTCGATGACCAGCGGGGCGACGTCCTTGACCACCGAGTTGTCGGTGGTGTCGAGCCGGAACGACAGGTTGGTGACGCCCGCCTCCTGGAGCAGGGCCTTGGCCTTGTCCGGGTTGTAGTCGTAGACGGTGCCGGCCTTCTGGTACGCCTTGTTGCCCTCGTCGAGGTAGCTGGTCGCCGGGCTGCCGTAGCCGTTGAGCGCGGTCTTGATGACGGCGTCCCTGTCGATGGCGTAGTGCAGGGCCTGGCGGACGCGCTTGTCGCTGAACGGCGCGGCGGCGTTGTTGAACATGAGGAAGACCTGGTTGAAGGCCTGCTTCACGTCGATCGTGTACTTGTCCTTGAGCGAGTCCACGTTCAGGTACGGCACGGCCTCGATGGCCTGCACCCGGCCGCCCTGCAGGTCCGACACGCGGGCCGACGCCTCGGTGGTGGTGTTCCACGTCATCGTCTCGACCTTGGCCGGACGCGGGCCGTTGTAGGTCTCGTTCTTGCTCAGCTTGATGCCGGATTCCTTGGACGCGCTGTCCACCTTGAACGGGCCGGAACCGATCGGCGCGGTGTCGAACGCCTTGGCCGCCGCCGCGTCACCGGTCTTGGCCTTGGGCACCACCTTGATGACCGAGATCCGCTCGCTGAACAGCGCGAACGGGTACTTCAGCTTGAACTCGACGGTGGCCGCGTCCTTGGCGGTGACGGTGTCGAGGAACGACACGAACCCCTGCATCAGCGGCGGCGCCTTCGGGTCCGCCGGCTTGAGCACGCGGGTGAACGACCAGGCGACGTCCTCGGCGGTGACGGGGGTGCCGTCGGAGAACTTCGCGCCGTCGCGCAGCGTCACGGTGTACGTGAGCCCGCCGGCGCCGGGCGTCGGGTCGCTCTTGGCCAGGGCGTTGTAGGGTTCCCGCGTGATCGGGTCGAGGTCCACGAGACCCTCGAAGACGTGCTGGTTGACAGCGGTCGCCACGGCCGAGGAGGCGTTGCCCGGGTCGAAACCGCTGGAGAGCGTGAACGCCAGGGTGGCCTCGATCGACGTGCCCGCCTTCCCACCGCTGACCGCGTTGGTCGAGGCGGGACCGCCGCTACAGGCCACCAGCCCGAGGGCGAGGGTCGCGCCGAGGGAGGCGACGGCCAGGGGGCGGACGCGGCGGCGCGGAACGCGCCAGCTCCGCGACTTACCGGTGGTGCTCACGTAGATGCCTCCATAGGCTCTTCATGCGCTCGCGTCGCCGCTCACGCTGGGGGATGTGAAGTGTAAGGTGTATGACGTCTGACGTCTGATGCCGGTAGGGTGAGAGTGTCAGATTCGGAAACGAAGGGCAAGGGGCAGATGACGACCATTGACGCCAGTCCGCTACGCGGCGCCGAGCGGCCGAGCCCTCGCCGGCAGGAGGTCGCCACCAGGATCAAGGAATACATCCTGCGCAACCGCCTCAAGCCGGGCAATCTCCTGCCCACCGAGACGGAGCTGTGCGAGGCGGTCGGCGCCAGCCGCTCCAGCGTCCGCGAAGCCGTCAAGATCCTCTCCGCGCTGGACATCGTCGAGGTGCGCCACGGTCACGGCACGTTCGTCGGCCGGATGTCCCTCAACGCCCTGGTGGAGAGCCTGACGTTCCGCGGCCTGCTCAGCGGCGAGGACGACCACCACGTACTGGCCCAGGTCGTCGACATCCGCCAGACGCTGGAGCAGGGACTGGCGGCCACGGTCATCGACGCCCTGGACGAGGAGCACCGGTCGGAGCTGTCCGCGCTCGCCGACGAGATGCACAGCCGGGCGGCACAGGGCGAAGACTTCCTCGACGTCGACCGGGCCTTCCACCTGAAGCTGATGGAGCCGCTCGGCAACGACCTGCTGGTCCAGCTGACCGAGGCGTTCTGGCAGGTGCAGGCCATCGTCGCGCCCACCCTGCGCACCGAGCCGGAGGACCGGGTCATCACCGCCCAGAGGCACCAGGCCATCGTGGCCGCCCTCACCGCCGGGGACGCGGCGGCGCTGCGCTCGGCCATCGCCGAGCACTACGCGCCCATCCGGGCGAGCATCGCCCGCGCCGCCCAGCCCTGACCCGCCGGGGACCTGTCGTTCGAGCCTGCTCGAAGTCCTCTGTCCCGGGGCGCGCCCCGCGCCGAAGCTGTCTGGTGACGGGCGCGTCGGGCGCCCCGGACGGCCGAGGTGGGTCTCATGGCGAAGGCGTGGCGGTCGCGGTCACTGTGGTACGCCGTCGCGGTTCCGGCCGTCCTCGCGGCGACGGTCGCCGGGGCGATGGGCGCGGGCCGGGACACCACACCGCCGCCCGACGAGCGCGGCGCGGCCGGGCCACCTGTCGCGAGCGCGCCGGCCGTGTCCGCCCCACCTCCGTCCGCCCCGCCCGCGGAGGTGCTGTACGCCGCCACGCAGCTGCTGATCCGCGACTGCATGCAGCGTCGCGGGTTCCGTTACTGGCCGGTGCCCCGGCGTCCGGTGCCGGAGCTGCGTGAGTTCCCGTACGTCCTCGACGACGTGTCCTACGCCCGCCGCCACGGATACGGCGGCGTCCTGGAACGCCGGCTCCAGGAGGCGATGGCAGCCGACCCGAACGCGCGGTACGTCCGCGAGCTGCCGCCGGAGCGCGGCGCCGCCGCCGTACGCGCGGTCAACGGCGACCCCGGCGAGCCGGACGCCCTGCGCGCGACGCTGCCGGCCGGCGGCGTGCTGCGCCGCAGCAGTCACAGCTGCACCTCGGAGGCGGAACGCCGGCTCTATCTCGACCTGCCCGGCTGGTATCGCGTCGTCAAAATCACCGACAACCTCGCCGGGCTGCGCGTCGGCCGGGTGCTCGCCGACCCCCGCTACGCCGACGGCGTGACGGCGTGGCGGCGGTGCATGCGCGCCGCCGGGCACGACGTCGCCGACCCGGCCGCGGCCCGCGCGTCGGTGCCCGAACCGGCGTCCGGCTCAGTCACGGCCGGCGAGGTCGGGCTGGCGGTGAGCGAGGCGACCTGCGCCACGCGCACCGGGCTCGGCCGGCTCGCCCGGCGGCTCGACGCCGAGCACCGCCGCGCCGTCGAACGGCGGTTCCGCACCGAGGTGGCCGACCGGCTGCGCCTCGAAACCGCCGCGCTGCCGCGGGCCCGCGCCGCGCTGGCCGCCGGCTGACCCACCCCACGACGTCCGTGGCGGACGGCCACGGCAGGACCCGACCGGAGGGACATCCCATGAGAGCAGTACGTGCCGTGCTGGCCACAGTGGTCGCGGCGGCAGCCGCGCTGGCCTTCACCGCCACCGCCGCCCAGGCCGCGCCCCGGCCGACCCCGCACGCCGACACCCAGCGCGCGGTGGCCGGCAGCGGCTACCTGTACGTCAGCCAGGACGCCTACTGGTCTGGCCGGTGGTGCTGGTGGTACAACGCCGACACCAACTGGGACACGATCAACGTGGCCGAGAACGCCAACTGCGACAACAACAACAGGGCCAGCATGCGCAACCTGGCGTCCTCGGCGTGGAACGACTCGAACAGCGGCCGCCCGGTCGCCCTCTACATCCACCCCGACTACACCGGCGCGTACGCCTGCCTCGGCGCGGGTGACGCGTGGGACGACCTCACCGGGGCCTGGTTCACCTGGGGCTCCAACCGCGACGGCTACATGGCGAACACGAACGACAACATCGCCTCCCACCGGTGGCGGACGAGCTGCAGCGCCGGCTGAGACCACGACCACGAGGGGGCGGCAGCCGGACGGCTGCCGCCCCGTCCGGCTGCCCGGGATCCAGCTACAGCGATATACGTCAATGTCATGGATGAGACTGAGCGCGGCGGGCCACCTCGGAACACTGAGCGTCATGGGGACGCTACGCATCCACTTCACGGCCGGGGACCTCAGCCGCACGCGGCTGGCGACCCGGCCCGATCCACTGTGGGAGATCGTCTGTAGCCTGCACCGCCTGCAGACCCGCGCCGGGTACGCGGGTTACGACCGCTGGCACCGGCAGGTGCGCGCGGATCTGCAACGAGCCGGCCTGGTCCCGGCGGTACGTGAGCGACTGCTGCCCGTCGCGCCCCGCAATCGGTACTTCCCGGACTTCCTGACACCCAGCCTGGTCAGCGACCTCGACGACGGGATCGACCGGATGCTCGGCACCCCGACCTGGCGGATCCGCGCCGAGATGGGCCGGATGGTGACCCCGCTCGGCGGCGCCTGGCTGGGCGACCTGGCTGCCGGCCGGCTCGCCGCCCTGCACGGCCTCGGCGACGCGCTGCGCGCCTACTTCCGGGTCGCCGTCGCTCCGCACTGGACGGACATCGTCTCCGCCGTCTCCGGCGACCGGGCCCTGCGCGGGGCCCGGGTCCTCGACACCGGCGCCGGGCAGATCCTCGCCGACCTGAGCCCTGAGAGAGTGTTGTGATACCTGGACGTGATCTTTGCTGACGGTGTCGGCGAAGATCACGTCTGTGTCGCTGTGTCTGTAAACCGGCCTACGACTCGTCGCTGACGGATGGGCAGTGGGCGGTGATCGAGCCGTTGTTGCCGGTGCGGGATCCGCGTCGGGGTGGTCGGCCGTTGCGGTATCCGCGCCGGTTGGTCATCGACACGATTCTGTACGTGCTGCGTACCGGTACTGCGTGGCGACACGTGCCGCACGATCTGGCGCCGTGGGACGTGGCCTACCGGTGGTTCCGGTGCTGGAGTGCCGACGGAACCTGGGACCGGGTGCATGACCGGCTGCGAGACGCGGTGCGGGTGGCTGAGGGGCGTGATCCGCAGCCGTCGGCGGCGGTGTTGGACTCGCAGACCGCGCACAGCCATCAGGGTGGTGAGGCGATCGGCTACGACGCCGGTAAACGCACGCGGGGTCGTAAGCGGCATGTCCTGGTCGACACCTGCGGGCTGCTCCTGCGGGCGGTCGTGCATTCCGCGTCGATCCAGGAGCGTGCCGGAGCCAAGCTGGTCCTGGCGGGGATCACCGAGACGTTCCCGCTACTGGGTCTGGTCTGGGCCGACGCCGGTTACGTCAACCGTGTCGATGCGGGGCTGCTGGCCTGGGCGCGCACGCACGCCGGTGTCGACCTGCAGATCGTGGCCCGCAACGCCGACGTGAAAGGCTTCCAGGTGCTACCCCGCAGGTGGGTGGTGGAACGAACCTTTGCCTGGTTGGGACGGTGCAGACGGTTGGCCCGCGACTACGAACGCAAGCCCGCGCACGCCGAAGCGATGATCAAAGTCGCCATGATCCGGCTGATGGCCGCCCGCCTCGCCGGCGAGGACATCGAACCGCAGGGTCCGATCGAGACCGAGGCAGCCCGACGTCTCGATGACGAACTCAACCAGAAGTAGTCACCGGGTTACCCAACACTCTCTGAGGCGCGCTGGGATCCGCCGGTGCTGTCCGTGAGCGGCTACCCGGAGGACCGGGACATGCACCTCGACGGTCGCGGGATCACGTTGGTCCCCTCGTACTTCTGCTGGCACACGCCGATCACACTGGCCGATCCCGACCTGCCCCCGACGCTCGTCTACCCGGCCCGGCGGCAGCGACCGGACCCGGCGACCGGGAGCCCGCAACGCCGGCTCGGCCCGCTGCTCGGCCACACCCGCGTGGCCGTCCTGCGCGCCGCCGTGGGCGGCGCGACCACCGGCGAACTGGCCCGGCGGGCCAGCATCTCGCCGGCCACCACCAGCCATCACACCACGATCCTGCGCGAGGCCGGGCTGATCACCAGCCAGCGGCACGGCAACCTCGTGCTGCACCGGCTCACCGCGATGGGCGAGGCACTGCTCGGCGAGACGCCCGGGCACGACCGCTGACGGCCCGAGGCGTCGACCGGAACCGATCCTTGACGGCCCGGGGTGAATCCGCCTAGCGTGCAGACATCGGACATCTGACGTCGTATCGCTGTCCGTCTTCCCCCTCCCCCGTCCTGGAAGGAACCCCGTGTCCCCTCTCCGCGCCATATCGCGCCGAGCAACAGTCCTCGCGGCCGCCCTCCTCGGCCTGCTCACGGTGCTCCCCGCCACCCCGGCCCACGCCGCGCCCGCCGGCGTGAGCGCCACCGTCGGCGCCGACTGCACCACCAGCCGGCTGCTCCTGCTCCTGGACAACCGCAGCACCGCGGCCCAGACCTACACCGTCACCTGGCCCGGACGGTCCGGCTCGCCGTGGACCCGCACGGTCGGCGCCGGCAGCAGCGCCGAGCTGTACTGGACGCTCGCGCCCGGCACCGCGTACACGCTGCGGACGACGACCCCGACGGGCCTGGACGAGACCACCTCCGGCCTCTTCCACTGCGGCACCGGCATGTCCGCGCTCACCAGCTTCGACTGCACCACCGGTCGCCTCCAGCTCGCGCTGGAGAACCGCACCACCACCGCGCGGGACTTCACCGTCACGTGGCCCGGACGCACCGGCTCGCCGTGGACCCGGACGGTCGCCGCCGGCGGCAACTACCTGCACTACTGGACCGTCGGCGCCGGCGCCCCGTACACGCTGCGGGTCACCGCTCCCGGCTTCGACACCACGCTGCGCGGCACCACCTCCTGCGACCTGGCCCCCGGCGCCCCGCAGATGACGAGCACGACGCTGCTGACCACGCAGACAGTCATCCGCGACCTCAACGGAACGGGCGGCCGGTACAACGGCACCGTCGCCTCGGTCCGCATCCCCGGCCTGGCGGTCACCAACAACGGCACCGTCATCGCCGTGGCCGACGCCCGGGTGAACGGCTCGTACGACCTCGGCGGCGGCACCAACAACATCCAGATCGTGATGATCCGCAGCACCGACGGCGGCCGTACCTTCGAGCAGCCGCGGGTCATCCACGCCCCGCCCACCACCAGCGAGGGCGTCGGCGACCCCAGCCTGCTCGTGGACCGCGCCACCGGCGTCGTCTACTGCTTCTTCACCTACTCCCCCCGGCCCGGCATCAGCTTCTGGTCCGGCGGCTCCGGCCTGAACACCGCCGACGACCCGAACAGCATGCACCTGCGCTACATCACCAGCCGGGACAACGGCGCCACCTGGAGCGCGCCGGTGGAACTGAACCCCGCGGTCAAGGACCCGACCTGGCGGCAGGTGTTCTTCTCCTCCGGCCACGGCATCCAGACCAGCACCGGCCGCCTGATCCAGCCGATCGCCTACCGGGACTCGGCGGGCACCAGCCACGCCGCGAACATCTACAGCGACGACCACGGCGCGACGTGGCGGCGCGGCGGATCCGCCGGCGGGACCATCAACGAGAGCAAGGCCATCGAGCGCGGCACCGGCGCGGTCGTGCAGAACATGCGGCACAACTCGACCCGCAGCCGCTTCTACGCCACGTCCACCGACGGGGGCGCGACGTTCGGCGCGGCGACGGCCAGCCCGCTGCTGACCGACCCGCTCTGCAACGCCGACGAGATGTCCTACCTGCGGCCCGCCGAGGTCGGCGCGAACGGGGCGCCGGTGCGGACCCGCACGGCGCTGTTCAGCAACAACGCGCACCCGAGCGCGCGCAACGACCTCACCGTACGGCTGTCCACCGACGACGGCGCGAGCTGGCCGGCGCGGGCGCTGGTCAAGCCCGGCGGCGCCGGCTACTCGACGATGGCGGTGCTGGCCGACGGCACTGTCGGCAACCTGTACGAGGTCGGCGACACCGGCGGCATCTACTTCGCCCGGTTCAGCCTCGGCTGGGTGAAGGGCGCCTGACCGCCGTGTCCCGCCCGGACAGCGGCGTCCGGGCGGGGCACGGTCAGCGCTGCCAGCGCACCACGCCGCCGACCACAGTCAGCGCCACCGTCAGGTCGCGCAGCTCCGCCGGTTCCACCCGGTACGGGTCGGTGGGCAGCGCGATGAAGTCGGCGAGCATGCCGGGGCGCAGCCGGCCCTTCAGGTGCTCCTCGTAGGAGGCGTACGCGCCGGCCTCGGTGAAGCAGCGCAGCGCCGCGTCCAGGTCGAGCCGCTCGTGCGGGTCGACACCCCCGGGCGGGGTCCCGTCGGGCTGCTGGCGGGTCACCGCGGCGTGGATGCCGAAGAACGGGTCGGGGTCCTCCACCGGGGCGTCCGACCCGAACGCCACGACGGCCCCGGCGTCGAGCAGGCTGCGCCAGGCGTACGAGGCGAGGCCCCGGCCGGCGAGCATCCGGCTGGTCAGCGGGATGTCGCTGGTGCAGTGGGTGGGCTGCATCGAGGCGATCACGCCGCAGCGGGCGAGCAGCGGCACGTCGTCCGGCAGCAGGTGCTGGGTGTGCTCGATCCGGTGCCGCAGCCGCGCCGCCGGGCCGGGCCCCGCCGAGTCGCGCCAGCGCGCGTACGCCCGCAGCACCATCCGGTTCGCCGCGTCGCCGATGGCGTGCGCCGCCACCGCGATGCCGGCCCCGGCGGCAGTGGCCACCAGCCGCTCGAATTCCTCGGCCGGGGTGACGGCGATGCCGTGGTAGCCGGGCTCGCCGTCGTAGGGCTCGGTCATCAGGCAGGTGTGCGAGCCGAGCGCGCCGTCGGTGAAGATCTTCACCGGTCCGGTGCTCAGCCACCGGTCCCCGTCGCCGGTGGCCCAGCCGCTGTCGATCGCCTCGTCCAGCGCCGTGGCGGGGATCGTCTTGTGCACCCGCAGCGGCAGCTCGCCCCGGGCGTACAGCGTCTCGTAGGCGGCGCGGGCGTCCTGCCCGTCCAGGTCGTGGATGCCGGTCAGCCCGGCGGCGAGCAGCCGGGGCAGGTGGGCGCGCAACTGGGCGACCAGGTCACCGGCGTGCGGGGAACGCACCACCGCGTACGCCGCGTCGGCCGCCGCCTCGCGCAGGATGCCGGTCGGCTCGCCGTGCTCGTCGCGCGCGATCTGCCCGCCGGGCGGGTCGGGGGTGGCGGCGTCGATGCCGAGCCGGGCCAGCGCCGCGCTGTTCACCCAGATGGTGTGACCGTCGATGCTGGGCAGCGCGGCCGGGCGGTCCGGGCAGACCCGGTCCAGGTCGGTACGGCTCGGCTGCACCGGCCGGGTCCACCTGTTGCTGTCCCCCCCGCCGCCGAGCAGCCAGGCGTCCGGCGGCAGCGTGGCGGCGTGCCGCGCGATCCGGGCCAGCGCCTCGTCGAGGCTCGCCGTGCCGCGCAGGTCCACCTGGTCCAGCCCGCGCACGTAGGACGCGGCGTGGATGTGACTGTCGATCAGCCCGGGCAGCACCGCCATCCCGTCGAGGTCGACCCGGCGCGCGCCGCCGCCGGCCCGGTCCCGGCACTCGGCGAGGTCACCGACGGCGACGATCCGCTCGCCGCGGACCAGCATCGCCTCGGCGTACGGGCGGGCCGGGTCGAGCGTGTGGATGCGGGCGTTCTCGTAGACCGTGCCGCTCATGGGGCTCCCTGCCTCGGCGCTCGCGCGTGGTCTCAGGACGTGCGGGCCGGCGACGTCTCCTGCGGCTCACCGGCCCGGTCCGCCCGGATCCGGTCGATGTCACCGGACAGCTCGTCGGTGATCAGCAGGTCCCGCCGGATGTCGTCGTGCGGGTACGCGGTCCGCCCGACCATGTGCGCGGCGACCGGGGCGGTGGCGAGCTGGAACAGGCCCACCAGGACCAGCGTGGTGATGTCCACCCCGGTACGCAGCCGCAACGCGCAGCCGAGCAGCACCAGCAGCAGCCCGAGCACCTGCGGCTTGGCCGCCGCGTGCATCCGCGACAGCACGTCCGGGAAACGGATCAGCGCGATGCCGGCGGCCAGGGAGAGCAGGGCACCCGCGATCAGGCAGACGCCGGCGACGGTGTCCAGGATCGTGTCGAGCGTCATTTCGGGTTTCTCCGGGACGCGAAGCGGGCGACGCTCACCGAGCCGACGAACCCGACGAGGGCGAGGACCACGAGCACCGGCAGCGCGGTGGCGTCCCGGCTGTAGGCGGCCTCGGTGGCGATGGCCGCGACCGCGACGGCGAGCAGCACGTCGGTGGCCACGGCCCGGTCGAGGATCGACGGCCCACGGATGATGCGGACGAGGGTGAGCCCACCGGCCGCGACGAGCAGCGCGGTGACGATCACGGCGACGACGGTCACGTCGGTGCTCCTTCCAGCTCGACCGACCCGGACGGGCCGGTGGGTGCGGATCGACGGATCAGGTCCAGTTCCTCGGCCGAGCCGACGGCGGCGACGATGCGCCCCTCCAGTTCCAGCACGTCGCGCCGGAAGCGCTCCACCTCGTCGAGGCTGCGGATGCCGATGACGTGCACGTAGAGCGTGCCGGTGTTCCGGTCGGCCTCCAGGATCAGGCTGCCCGGCACCAGCGACAGGGCCTCGGCGTTGAGGGTGAGGTTGAGGTCGGTGTTCACCCGCAGCGGCACCGCGATGATGGCCGAGTGCGGGTGTTTGGACCGGACGGCCAGCCAGGCGATCTGGACGGACGCCACCACCAGGTCGCGCAGGAAGCGGGCCAGGAATCTCAGCAGCGGCACCGGCCGGATCCGGCCGGCGAACGTCACCGGGGGCAGCGGGAAGACCACGAGCAACACGGCGGCGACCACCAGTCCGCTGATCACGTTCGCCCAGCTGAAGGTGCCCCACAGCAGCACCCAGACGGTGACCAGGCCGGTCACGGCGATCGCGCGGTTGCGCCAGCGGTCGCGGGGGGTCAGCGGCGCCTTCGGCTGACTTGTCACGGCGGTCCCTCCGGGAACACGGCCTCCACGTACGGGGCACGGCGCAGCAGGTCGTCGGCGGCATCGGTGCTGATCTCGAACAGCGGACCGGCCACCACGGTCAGCGCCAGACCGAGCACCACCAGGGCGGCGGTCGGCACCGTCATCAGCCGGGGCAGCACGGCCCCGGCCGGCGACGCGCCCTCGTGCGGCTGCTCGGCGCCGTCGGTCCGGGCCGCCCGGTCGGCGTCACCGGGCTCCGGCATGTCCGGGTGCGGCGCCCGCCAGAACGCCAGGTTCCACACCCGGGCGATGGCGTAGAGGGTGAGCAGGCTGGTCAGCAGCCCACCGCCGACGAGCACCCAGGCCAGGAACCCGCCGTCGTCCACCCCGGCCTGCACGAGCCCGAGCTTGCCGAGGAACCCGGAGAACGGTGGGATGCCGGCCAGGTTGAGCGCCGGTACGAAGAACAGCAGCGCCAGCAGTGGCGACAGCCGGGCCAGCCCGCCGAGACGATCCAGCGCGGTGCTGCCGCCGCGTCGTTCGACCAGGCCGGCGGCGAGGAACAGCGTGGTCTGGATGGTGATGTGGTGCACCACGTAGAAGATCGCCGCGGACAGGCCGAGCGGGGTCGTCAGGCCGACCCCGAACAGCATGTAGCCGATGTGGCTGACGAGCGTGAACGACAGCAGTCGTTTGATGTCCGACTGGGCCACCGCGCCCAGGATGCCGACCACCATGGTCAGCGCCGCTATCACCATGAGCAGGTCGGCGGTGCGACCGCCGGGGAACAGCAGCGTCTCGGTGCGGATGATCGCGTACACGCCGACCTTGGTGAGCAGGCCCGCGAAGACCGCTGTCACCGGCGCGGGCGCGGTCGGGTAGCTGTCCGGCAGCCACGCCGACAGCGGGAACACCGCCGCCTTGATCCCGAACGCGAGCAGCAGCATGCCCTGCAGCACCAGGCGCATGTCGTCGGGCAGCGCGTCCAGGCGGTCGGCGAGCTGGGCCAGGTTCAGCGTGCCGGTGGCCGAGTAGACCAGGCCGATCGCCACCAGGAAGATCAACGACGAGAGCAGGCTGACCACGACGTACGTGGTGCCGGCCCGGATCCGCGTCTCGGTGCTGCCGAGCGTCAACAGCACGTAGCTGGCCACCAGCAGGATCTCGAAGCCGACGTAGAGGTTGAACAGGTCGCCGGAGAGGAAGGCGTTGCACACGCCGGCGGTCAGCACGAGATAGGTCGGGTGGTAGACCGACAGCGGCGTCTCCTCGTTGCCGTCGGCCATGCCCTGCCCGATGGAGTAGACGAGCACGCACAGGGTCACCGAGGCGGAGACCACGAGCATCAACGCGGCGAGCTGGTCGGCGACGAGCACGATGCCCATCGGCGCGGCCCAGCCGCCCACCTCCACCACGAGCGGGCCGTCCAGCGACGACTGGACCAGGAGCAGTGCCGCCACGGCGACGGTGGCGGCGAGCACGATGATGCTGACCCAGCGCTGGGCGCGGGCCCGCCGGGCGAGCAGCAGCGTGAGGGCCGCGCCGAGCAGCGGCATCACCACCGGCAGCGGAACGAGCCAGGTCATCGGCCGCCCTCCGCCTCAGCCAGGACCCGCGCCTCGGGGCTGCCGTCGGCGGGGCCGCCGTCCGCGGTGTCGGCGTCGGAGGTGCCGGGGCCCTCGTCCCGGTCGGCGAGTTCCATGATCCGGCGGTCCTCGACGTCGTCCTGCACCTCGTCGTGGCCGTTGAGGTGCCAGCTGCGGTAGGCCAGGGCGAGCAGGAACGCGGTCATGCCGAGGGTGATGACGATCGCGGTCAGCACCATCGCCTGCGGCAGCGGGTCGGCCATGTCCTCCTGGTCGGTGGTGCCGACGATCGGCGGGCCGCCGGCCCGGCCGCCGGTGAGCAGCAGCAGATTGGCGCCGTTGCCGAGCAGGATGACCCCCATCAGGACGCGGGTGAGGCTGCGTTCCAGCAGCAGCGTGACCCCGGTGGCGAACAGGACGCCGATCACCAGGATGTAGACCAGGTTGGGAATGTTCGGGCTCATACCAGCTCCTCTTCCCGTACGCCGGCCGGCGCGGTCTCCTGCTCGTCGTCCTCCTCCTGGCGGTCCATCTCCGCGCCCAGGCTGCGCAGGATGTCCAGCACCAGGCCGACCACGATGAGGTAGACGCCCACGTCGAAGAAGACGGACGTGACGAAGTGGACATGGCCCAGCAGCGGCAGGTGGAAGTCGAGCGTCGCGCTCTGCAGGAACTCGCCGCCCAGCAGCATCGCGGCGACGCCGGTGCCGACCGCCACGAACAGTCCCGCGCCGAGCACGAAACCGGCGTCCACCGGCGCGGCGCCGTTGAGTTCGGTACGCCCGCCCGCCAGGTACCGCACCGCCAGCCCGAGGCCGGCGACCAGCCCGGCGGCGAACCCGCCACCCGGCGCGTTGTGGCCGGAGAAGAGCAGGTAGATGGAGAACAGCAGGATGGCGTGGAAGAGCAGCCGGGTGACGACCTGGAGGATCACCGACTGCTGCCGGGAGGTCGCGCCGCCGGTGAGCCAGCGCGGGCGCGACGACTGCTGCCGGCCGGCGCCGGGGATGCCGCTGCGCAGGTCCAGGGCGCGGGTGCCGCGGAAGATCAGGCTGGCCACACCGGTGGCGGCCACCACCAGCACCGCGATCTCGCCCATCGTGTCCCAGGCCCGGATGTCGACGAGCGTCACGTTGACCACGTTCTTGCCGCCGCCGTAGGACACGGCCTCGTCCGGGAAGTCGACCGAGATCGGCGTGGCCACGCGGCTGCCCGCCGCGACGTACGCCATGCCGGCGGTGACCACGCCGACGGCCACGCCGAGCGCGACGCGGAACTGCCGGGTGGCGCGGATCGGGCGGGCCGAGAACCGGCGCGGAAGGCGGCGCAGCACCAGCACGAACATCACGATCGTGACGGTCTCCACCAGGAACTGGGTGAGTGCCAGGTCCGGCGCGCCGTGCAGGATGAACAGCAGCGCCGTGCCGTAGCCGGTCACCCCGACCAGGATCATCGCGGTCAGCCGGCGGCGGGCGCGCGCGGCCACCAGCGCGGCGACCACGACGACAGCGCCCGCGACCGCCTGCAACGGCGTGTCCCACAGCTGGAACCGCTGCGCCCAGGGAATGCCGGCCAGCACCGCCCCACCCGGCAGGATCACCAGCACCAGCAGGATGACGCCGAGGTAGAACGGCAGCGATCCGCGCTGGGTGGCGCCGGTGAGCTCCACCGCCGCACGGTCGACGGCGCTCGCCAGCTTGTCGTAGCCGGTGGCGCCGTCGAACGGCAGCCGGGCGAGGTACGGGCGGCGGCGCTGCAGCAGCAGGAACAGCGCGACGCCGCCGGTGACGGCCAGCGCCGACAGGCCGAGGGCCGGCGTCAGGCCGTGCCAGAGCGCGAGGTGGTAGCCGGGGTCGGCGGTCGGGAACTGGTCGGCGTACGGGGCGAGGACCCGGTCCACCGCCGGGGCGGCGATCCCGACCACGAGGCCGGCGAGGGCGAGCACCGCCGCCGGGCCGAGGAAGGCCGGCTCGATCCGCTCGGGCCGGGTCTCGGGCACGTCGGGCTTGGCGGCGAACGCGCCCCAGAGGAAACGCAACGTGTACGCGACGGTGAGCGCCGAGCCGGCCACCACCCCGGCGAGCACCAGCAACTCGACGGGCCCGCCGTGCAGGAACGCCTCCAGCGCCGCCTCTTTGGCCACGAAGCCGAACAGCGGCGGCAGGCCGGCCATGGAGGCGGCCGCGAGCCCGGCGACGGCCGCCAGCACCGGCGCGCGGCGGCCCAGCCCGCTGAGCTCGCGCAGGTCGCGGGTGCCGGTGACGTGGTCGACGACGCCGACGACGAGGAAGAGGGTGGCTTTGAACAGGGCGTGCGCCAGCAGCATCGCGGCGCCGGCCAGCGCGGTGTCGCGGGTGCCCGCGCCGAGGATCACCATCAGCAGGCCGAGCTGGCTGACCGTGCCGTACGCCAGCAGCAGCTTGAGGTCGACCTGCCGCAGCGCCGTCCAGCCGCCGAGGAACAGCGTGATCAGGCCGCCGCCGAGCAGGATGGCGCGCCACACGGTGGCCTGGCCGACCGCGGGGCCCATCAGCGCGGCCAGGAACACGCCCGCCTTGACCATGGCGGCGGCGTGCAGGTAGGCGCTGACCGGCGTGGGCGCGGCCATCGCGCGCGGCAGCCAGAAGCTGAACGGGAAGATCGCCGACTTGCTCGTCACGCCGAGCAGGACGAGCACCAGCGCGGCGGTGAGGTACCCGCCCTCCGGCAGGTTCCCGGCGATCTCGGACCACCGGTACGAGCCGGCGTGCTGACCGAGCATCACGAACCCGGCGAGCATCGCCAGGCCGCCCAGCGTGGTCACGAGCAGCGCCTGCATCGCGGCGCGCCGGCTGGCCCGCTTGGTGGGGTCGCTGCCGATCAGCAGGTACGAGAAGACGGTGGTCAGTTCCCAGAACACGTACAGCAGCAGCAGGTCGTCGGAGACCACCAGGCCGAGCATCGCGCCGGCGAACGCGACGAACACCGCGGCGAACCGGCCGAGGCTCGGGTCGTCGGAGTGGAAGTAGCGCGCGCTGTAGATCAGCACGAGGGCGCCGACGCCACCGACGAGCAGCACCAGCAGCCAGGACAGCGTGCCCATCCGCAGCGCGAGGTCGAGGCCGAGCTGCGGCACCCAGGTGACCGTCTCGACGACCGGCCGGCCCGAGCGCACCTGCCCGGTCCGGGTCAGAGCCCAGACCAGCGCCGCGGCGGGAACGGCGGCCAGCAGGTAGAGAGCGCGTCGACCGAGTAGGCGTACCAGCACGGGGGCGATCACGGCTGCGAGCGCATGGACCGCCACCAGAACCAGCACACACACTCCTCAAGATCGACGCCCGGTACGTCAACCCTAACTGGCGATTCGGCGAGACAAAATGTCGAGAGAATCACGCGCTCGTGTCGTGTCACCCGGGCCCGGCTCAGGGTAAGGAGTGAGGTTGGGTCTCGGCCGGTACGCCGTCGCCGCCCGGCGGGTACCCCCGATAGGGTGGTGGGCGTGCTGCCGATGCGAGCCGCCCTGGCGGGCACCACCGGGAACGCGGTGCTGATGGGTGTCGCCGAGGTCGGCACCCCGATCGGCTGGGTGCTGCTGCCCGGCCTGCTCGGCGTCTCGGCCCGGCCCCGGGCGGCGGCGCTGGTGTCGGCGTGGGCGGGCGTGCTGGTGGTGGCGTCGGTCCTCCTACCGGTGATCCCCGGTCATCGCACCGACCCGCAGGCGCTGCTCGCCTCCGCGGTCAGCCTGTCCGCGGTGCCCCTGCTGGCGTGGGCCCGCCGACGGACGCGGACCGCGTCGGTGACGCGCGCCGCCGGGCCGCCGGACGTCGCGGTCTTCACCGTGCCGGCCGGGCCGGGAAGCGCGGCGCTGGCGGTCTGCGGCTCGCCCGGTGAGATCGGCGCCGCCGTTCCGCTGCGCGGCGGCGGGCTCCTCGCCCTGATCGGCACGGTCACCGGCGCCGCGCTGGACACGCCCGCCGGACGGCGGGCGGTCGAGCAGACGTTCCGCCGGCACGCAGGGCTGGCAGCGTCGCCGCAGCGCCTCGCCGGCGTGCTCGACCAGGCGGTACGCGACCTCGCGCCGGCGGGTCACCTGCGCGCCACGATCGTGCGGGTGGACCGGTCCGGCGCGGTGGAGGCGGTGCGCTGCGGCTCGCCCGACCTGATCACCGTCAGCGGAGACCGCAGCGATCTCGCCGAGGTGCCGGCCGGGCCGGCGCTCGGATCCACTCGACCGGCCGGGTCCACCGCCCGGGCCGGGTCCACTTCACCGGGCGGGGACGCGACGCCGTCGCCGGTCACCGGCCGGCGGGTCGCCGTGGTCGGCGCCGCGTTCGCCGACGCGCACGGCGAGCGCTGGGTTCGCGTACTCGATCAGGTGGCGGCCGACGACGACCCGGCGGGGGCGGCGCGGCGGCTGACCCGCGGTCCCCGGGGTGGGCGGCGGATCGGTCCGGCGCTCGTGGTCGACCCGGGTCCGCCGTCGCGGGCATGACACCGGGCGCGCCCGGACCGACCGCGCGGGCCGGTCGCGCCCGCCGGCGCCGGACCCGCGGCCTACGCTGGGCGCGGTGGGCCGGCATCGGATGCCGGCCCGGCACGGGGAGACCGCGATGACCGACAACGTCCGCCGGCCGGCGCCGGCCGCGGGCGGCGAGGACGAGCAGTGGCTGGCCGAGGTGGCCCGCGAGGCGAGCGCCGACGCCGGTGGCGTGCCTGTGGAACTGCTCGGCGACTACCTGCGGCTGCTGACCGACGCGGCGGTGACCGGCCGCCGTCCGCGCCGCGCCGAACTCGACGCGGTGGGCGCCCTCGGCCGGCGCGCGGCCGAGCAGGGGGTTTCCGCCGGACGCGCGGTACGCCTCTACCTGTCCGCGGCGCGGCGGGTGTGGCGGCAGCTTCCGCACCTGGACCGCTCCGACGACAGCGAGGCGGTCCGCGCCGCCGCCGACGCCGTGCTGCACGTGGTCGACACCGCCGTCGCCACGCTCGCCGAGGGCTACGCGGTGGCCCGGCGGGAACTGGTCCGGCGCGAGGAGTCGCTGCGCCGGGAACTCGTCGACGACCTGCTGCGCGGGGACTCCGACCTCGGCGGGCTGGTGGAACGGGCCGAGCCGTTCGGGCTGGACCTGGCCCGCGTACACCAGGTCGCGCTCGCCGCGCCCGGCCGCCGGCTGCCGGACACGGAGGCGGCGATCAGCGCGCTGGAACGGGCCGTCTTCGACCGGCTGGGCGACCGGGACGTCCTGGTGGCCACGAAGGAAGGGCTGCTCGTGGTGATCGCCCCGGCCGATCCGGTGGCCGGCGACCGGGGCCGCGGGCCGGCCGGGAATCTGGGCACGCTGATGCACGGCGAGCTGGACCGCCTGGTGCGGGGCCGGCCGTGGCAGGTGGCGGTGGGCCGCCCGCACCCCGGCGTGTACGGCATCGCCCGCTCCTACGAGGAGGCGCGGGAGGCGCTGACCACGGCGCGGCGGCTGCACTCCGACACGTCCGTGATCGACGCGCACGACCTGCTCATCTACCGCGTCCTGCTGCGCGACCAGCCCGCCATGGTCGACCTCGTCCGGGCGGTGCTCACACCGCTGGCCCAGGCGCGCGGCGGCGCCGAGCCGCTGCTGGACACTCTGAACGAGTACTTCGCCTGCGGCGAGGTCGGCACCGAGGCGGCCCGCCGGCTGCACGTGTCCGTCCGCACCGTCACCTACCGGCTGGCCCGCGTCCGGGCGCTGAGCGGTTACGACCCCGCCGACACGCGGGACCGGTTCACGCTGCACGCCGCCGTCCTCGGCGCGCGGGCGCTGGACTGGCCACGCAAGCCGCTGCCGGCCTGACACCCGGGCCGTCGCCGCCGTGACGCTCAGGCGGGAACGGCGACCAGTTCCGGGAAGCCGAGCAGGTTCGCCAGGGCCGACGCCTCGTCGCGGGTGAGGCTGAGCGTCACCATGCGGTCCGGGTCGTCCGGGTCGTCGTGGACGACGTCGCGCCGGCCGCCGGTGTGGTAGTCGATCACTCCGATGCGGCGGCCCTCTTCGGTGGTCAGCGTGTGCCGGACCCCGATGCCGGGGAGGAACGTGCGTTCGATGATCACGGGAACCTCCTCACGTCAACCATAGCTCCGGGGGGTGCCCGGATCGGTTGTCCAGTGACCGGCAATCATTCGGCCCTTTGTTGGCCGGTGGCAGGCAATGCCGAGCGCGGCTTTCCGGGCGAAGCTGGAGGTCCCAGGCGGTACCCGAGCAGCGAGGAGGTGGTGACCATGACCCGCACGTCGATGGCTTCACCACCGGTGTTCGCCGGCTTCGGCGCGTCCCGGTCCGCAAGCGGCGACCAGCAGCGCGCCTGAGCCCTGGCCCCCGGCGCCGTCGAGCGAATCCGGCGTCCGGCCCCGGCCCTCGGCCACACCCTTCCCCGCACCGTCCACCGCCCGGTTGGGCGCCTGATCCGAAAGAGGTCGGTATGCCGCATCCCGTCACCACCGTCCGCTCTCCGGCGCGTACCGGTCTGCTGATCGGCCGCTCCCACACCACCCGCCCGCCGCTGGCCGTCGACGCGGCGCCGATCGCCGTGGACCTCGGCAGCAGCCTGCTGCGGATCTGGCTGGGGCCGGGCCGGACACTCAGCGTCCCGCTCGGTCACGGCCTGCGCAGCCCGGTCGTACGGCGCGGGCGGATCGTGGACGGCCCGGCCTGTGTCACCGAGCTGCGACGCGTCCTGCGAGACCACCGCGCGTCGGTGCCGGTCGGCGCGCTCGTGGTGGCCTGCCGGCCGGTGCTGGCCGCGCCGGCCGACCAGGAGGCGACGCGCCGCGTGCTCGCCGCCGTCCTCGCGCCGTCCCGGCTGCTGTTCCTCGACAGCGTCCGGGCGGGCGCCATCGGCGCCGGCGCCGCCGCCGGCACCCTGCTGCTCGCCGACATCGGCGCGCAGCTCACCGAGGTGGCGTTGCTGGAGGACGGCCGCGTCGTGGCCGCCCGCCGCGCCGAGGTCGGTACCCGCGACCTGAACCACGCGACGACCGCCGGCATGCTCGCCGACGCCGCCGCGCGACTGGTCCGTGAGCTGCGCCAGGATCCGGCGTTGCGGCCCCTGGTCCGCACGGCTCTGGCCCGCGGCGTGATCGTCATCGGCGACGGCGCGACCCGGCCCGACGTGACCGCCCGCATGGTCGCGACACTCGGCGCCGCCGTCCACCGCGCCGCCTCACCCCGGACCGCCGCCCTGACCGGCGCCGGCATGGCCGCCATCTCGGCCCTGCGCCACCCGCACGACACCCAGCGCCGCCCGGAAAGGAGCGCCTGATCATGACGCACGCCCTGAACGACCGCACCGACACCCTGCGGGAACTGCTGGACCGGCAGTTCAACGAGTACACCGACCAGCTCACCGAGCTGACGCTGCACACGCGGCAGCCCGACCACGGCGGCCACGACCCGGACACCCTGCGCCGGCTGATCGAGGCCGCGCGCCAGGGCATCGCGGACACCGCCCAGGCGCTCAAGCGCATGTCCGAGGGCACGTACGGCGTGTGCGAGCGCTGCGGCCAGGACATCCCGACCGCCCGCCTGGAGATCCGCCCCTCGGCCCGCTTCTGCGTGCCGTGCCAGCAACGGCGCTGACACCGCACGGGGCTGTCGGCGCGGACGCCGGCCGGTAGCGTCGTCCCCATGGATGTGGACGACGTCGCCGGCCGGCTCGGCGTGCCCGCCGAGGAGATCGACCGGGTGCGCCGGCTCGCCGGCGACCGGCCGTCCGCGCCGCTGCCCGCCCGGGCGGACGCGCCCGCGCTGCTGGAGCGGCTCGCGGTCCGCCCCGACGACGCCGCCGAGATCATGGCGGCCTGGCCGGAGCCGGAGTCCCCACTGTGGACACCGGAGCTGCGCTGGCTGCTCGACCGCTCGATCGCCCTGGTCCGGGCCGACCTCGGCGGCTTCGGCTGGCTGCCGCCGGGCCCGTCGCTGCCCCGCGACCGGGGACCGGCCTGGCGGCACCTCTACGCCTACGCGTACCTGGCACTGGTCGACGTCGTCCGGGCGTACCACGCCGACCACGGCGTGCCCGACGAGGTTTCCTGGGCGACGCTCGCCGACCTGGGCAACAACCTCACCGTCGACCGGCGGATGCACGGTGAGGGCTGGCCGGTCATGCAGGCATGGCTGACGCTGCACGCGCGGGGCGGCATCTACGAACTGGGCCGCCTGCAGCACCAGCGCGGCGACGCCGGCACCATCGACCTGCACATCCCCGACTCGGGGCCGCTGACCCCGGAGGCGGTCGACGCGTCGCTGGAGCGGGCCCGGGCGTTCTTCCCGCGCCACTTTCCCGACGAGAGCTACACCGCCTTCTCCTGCGGCTCCTGGCTGCTCGACCCGCAGCTGAGCGAATACCTGCCGGAGGACTCCAACATCGTCCGGTTCCAGCGGCGGTTCACGCTGGAGCCCTACCAGCAGATGGACGGGCTGGACGGCGACGTCGAGGTGCTGCGCTTCGTCTTCCGCAGCCTGAACACGCCGCTGGACCGGCTGCCCCGCCGCACCGCGCTGCAACGCGCCGTCATCGACCACCTGCGGGCCGGCCGCCACTGGCAGTGGCGCCGCGGCCGCTTCCCGATGTAGTCACGTCCGGCGCCGGCCCGGCGTCGGCGAGCCGCTCGCCAGCCAGTCGTCGAGGGCGGCCGGGTCGGTGAACAGCAGCACCGGCGGTCCGGCCGGGTCGGCCGCCCAGGCCCGCAGGCGCCGGCGCGCCCGGCCGAACCCGGTGACGTGCCAGACCACCACCGAGTCGAGGGACAGCACGCTTCCCCACGACTCCCGGTTGCCGTTGCAGATCACCTCGCCACTGGCCAGCCGTTGCCGCGTACGCCGCAGCAGCCGCCGGAACGAGACCCCGCGCGGATAGTCCAGCCCGATCACCAGGTCGGCGCGGCCGAGCACCACGTCCCGCCAGCCGTGGTAGGCGCCGTCGAGGATCCATCGGTCGCGCCGGCAGATCTCCTCGATCCGCCGCCGCTGCTCGGCGACCGGCACCTCCACCCAGCCCGGTTCCCACAGCAGGTCGTCGACCGGATACCAGGGCAGGTCGAAGCGCTGCGCCAGCCGTGCGGCAAGCGTCGACTTGCCGGACCCGTGGATCCCCTCGACCAGGATGCGGGCCGGGGCGGTCATGGCAGCAGCCTAGGCGCCGCGCGCACCCGCGCCGCCGGGCGGTCCGTCAGTGCGCGACCGCTACCGCCGGATCCGCCTCCAGGCCGGCGAGCTGGGACGGCCGCACGACGACCAGCAGCACCGCCAGGGCGGCCACCATCCCGCCGGCCACCACCAGCGCCATCGCCACCGCGCCGGTGCCGAGCACGCCGACCAGCGGCGCCGCCACCGCGCCCACGCCGAACTGCACCGCACCGAGCAGAGCGGACGCGGTGCCGGCCGCCTCGCCGTGGCGGGACAGGGCCAGCGCCGGGGCGTTCGGCATGGCCAGGCCCGCCGCCGCCAGCACCACCCACAGCGACACCAGCAGGGCGGGCAGCCCGCCGAAACCGGTCGCGGCGAACACCACCAGCGCCAGCCCGGCCACCGTGCCCCCCGCCAGCGAGGCCACCAGGATCCACTGGGACGAGTAGCGGCGCAGCAGCCGCACGTTGTACTGGGTCGCGCCGATCAGGCCCACCGCGCCCGCCCCGAACGCCAGCCCGAACTCCTGCTCGTCGAGGCCGTACCCGTCCTGCAGGACGAACGACGAGCCGGCCACGTACGCGAACAGCGCCGCCATGGCCAGGCCGGCGACCAGGACCAGGCCGACGAAGACCCGGTCGCGCAACAGCCCGCCGTAGTTCATCACTGTCGCCACGACACCACCGCGCTGACGGCGCGCGGGCGGCAGCGTCTCCGGCAGGGCGAGCGTGGCCAGCACGACGAGCAGCACCCCGAAGACGGCGAGGACCACGAACACGCCGCGCCAGTCCGTCCACCGCAGCACACCGCCGCCGAGCGTCGGGGCGAGGACCGGCGCCGCGCCCATCACCAGCAGCAGCCGGGACAGCATGGTGGCGAATGCCGACCCGCTGAACAGGTCACGCACCACAGCCATCGCGACGACGGCGGTCGCGGCGACGCCGAGGCCCTGCACGACCCGCAGCACGCCCAGGACGGCGACGTTCGGGGCGATCACGCACAGCGCCGACGCCACGATGTGCAGCAGCAGACCGGCGATCAGCGGACGGCGCCGCCCGACCGCGTCCGACAACGGCCCGATCAGCAACTGCCCGACGGCGAGCCCGGCGAGCGTCCCGGTGAGCGTCAACTGCACCGCCGCCGACGTGGTCGCGAAGTCCGCCACGATCGCGGGCAGCGCGGGCAGGTACATGTCGATGGTCAGCGGGCCCACCGCGATCAGCGAGCCGAGGACGAGCACGAGCCTCACCCGCTGACCTCGGCTCATCAGGTCACCCGGGGTGGGCGTCGGGGTGACATCGGTCGTCTGGGGAACTTCCGCCCGGTCGACGTGCGGCCGGGCGGAAGAGGGTGCGGCACTCACACCCTGAGTCAAATGCGTCTCCGGTGATCACATTCCCGCATCGGCGAGAGGTAACGCAGGTCACGCCGCTGCGACGCGGTTTCCGGCACGACCGGCCGCCGCCCAATGTCGTTGCACGGCGTACCGGCGCGATCTAGGCTCGGACGGTCCGAGAAGCAGGGAGACCAGACATGGCGGGCGACGACGACATCTCCGGGTGAGCCCGGCAGATGCGACAGACCACCGGCACGCGCGGATCAGCGCCGTACGCCGTGGTCGCCGCGTCGTTCCCCGAGACCATGTCCTCCGCCAGGTGGCTCCGTTCCGCCTGCCCTCACTCCGAGGTCGTCTTCCCGATGTCCCAGTCCTTCGTCGTCTGCTCGAACCTGACCTTCTCCTGGCCGGACGACACCCCGGTCTTCCAGGACCTCTCCTTCACCCTCGGCGCGGGCCGGACCGGCCTGGTCGCGCCGAACGGGGCCGGCAAGAGCACGCTGCTCAAGCTGATCGCCGGTGAGCTCCGGCCCGCCGCCGGGTCGGTCACCGTCGACGGCGTGCCCGGCTACCTCCCGCAGAGCCTGCCGCTGTCCGGCGACCTGACAGTGGCGCAGGTGCTGGAGATCGCCCCGCTGATCGCGGCGCTGCACGCCATCGAGGCCGGGGACGCCGACGAGCGGCACTTCACCACCATCGGCAACGACTGGGACATCGAGGAGCGCACCCGCGCCGAGCTGGACCGGCTCGGCCTCGGCGACCTCGCGCTCGACCGGCGGCTGGACACCCTCAGCGGTGGGCAGGTCGTCTCGCTCGGCCTGGCGGCGCAATTGCTGAAGCAGCCCGACGTGCTGCTGCTGGACGAGCCCACGAACAACCTCGACCTCGACGCCCGGCATCGGCTGTACGACGTGCTGGAGCAGTGGACCGGCTGCCTGCTGCTGGTCAGTCACGACCGGGCGCTGCTGGACCGGATGGATCGCATCGCCGAACTGGACCGCGGCGAGATGCGGTTCCACGGCGGGAACTTCACCGCGTACGAGGAGGCGGCGCGCGCCGCGCGGGAGGTGGCGCAGAAGAACGTCCGCAACGCCGAGCAGGACCTCAAGCGGGAGAAGCGGGAGTTGCAGGAGGCCCGCGAGCGGGCGGCCCGCCGGGCCGGCAACGCCGCCCGCAACCTGAAGAACGCGGGGCTGCCGAGGATCGTCGCCGGCGGCATGAAGCGGGACGCGCAGGTGGCCGCCGGCAAGGCGAACGAGATGCACTCCGGGCGGGTCGACGACGCCCGGGCCCGGCTCGACGAGGCCGAGCGGGCGCTGCGCAACGAGCGGAAGATCTCGGTGGAGCTGCCCGCCACCGAGGTGCCGGCCGGACGCACACTGCTCGCCGCCGAAGGAGCGCAGATCCGGTACGGCGACCGGCAGCTGTTCGCCGCCGGTGGCGTCGACCTGACGATCCGGGGACCGGAGCGGATCGCCCTGCTCGGCGGCAACGGCGCGGGCAAGTCCACGCTGCTGCGCCTGATCAACGGCGACCTGGAACCCGAGCAGGGCCGGATCACCCGGGCCGACGGCCGCATCGCGTACCTGTCGCAGCGCCTCGACCTGCTGGACTCCGACCGTACGGTGGCGGAGAACCTGGCCGCGTTCGCGCCGCAGGCCCCGGACGCGCAGCGGATGAACCTGCTGGCCCGCTTCCTGTTCCGCGGCCCGCGGGCGCACCTGCCGGCCGGGGTGCTCTCCGGCGGCGAGCGACTGCGGGCGACGCTGGCCTGCGTCCTGGGCGCCGAACCGGCGCCGCAGCTCCTGCTGCTCGACGAGCCGACGAACAACCTCGACCTGGTGAGCGTCGCCCAGTTGGAGAGCGCGCTCAACGCGTACCGGGGTGCGCTGCTCGTGGTCAGCCACGACGAGCGGTTCCTCGCCGCGATCGGGGTCGAGCGCTGGCTGCGGCTCGCCGACGGGCGCCTGGTGGAGACCGGTCCCCCGGACGCCGCCTGACCGGCGCAGCGGTCGGTCAGGCGGGCGGGAGGCGGACGACGAACCGGCAGCCGCCGGTGACGTTGTGCGCGTGCACCCGCCCGCCGTGCGCCTCGACCAGGCCGCGCACGATGGCCAGGCCCAGCCCGCCACCGGCCGGCGCGGGCTGGTCGGCGCCGGCGGGGGTGCGGGCCCGTGTCCCCCGGAACGCCACGTCGAACACCCGGGGCAGGTCCGCCTCGGGGATGCCGCCGCAGGTGTCGGAGACGGCGAACCACACGTCGCCCTCGTCGTGGCCGGCGTCGACACGCACGGTGCCGTCCGGCGGCGTGTACCGCACCGAGTTGACGAGCAGGTTCGTGACGACACGGGCGAGTTCGGCCTCGGCGGCCCGGACCGTGGGCCAGCCGGCCTCCGGGGCGAGCACGCGCACCCCCCGGTCGGCGGCCAGCGGCGCGGTGGCGGCGATCGCGTCGGACACGACGTCGCCGAGCGGCACCGGGGACAGCGCGGGCCGCAGCGCGCCGGCGTTGATCCGGGACAGCTCGAACAGGTCGTCGACCAGGCGCGTCATCCGGTCGGTCTCGACCCGGATCCGGTGGTGGTACTCGGCCACCGTCGCCGGGTCGTCGACCACCCGGTCCTCCAGCGCCTCCGCCATCGCCCGCAGACCGGCCAGCGGCGTCCGCAGGTCGTGGGAGACCCAGGCGACCAGCTCGCGACGGCCGGCCTCCAACTGCCGCTCCCGCTGCCGGGCCTGGTCGGCCCAGACGGCCGCCCGCGCCAGCCGGCGGGCGAACGCCACGCCGACGGCCAGGCTGACCGCCGCGGACGCCGCGACCGTCACGAGGACGACCTGCAGATCGTGCGCGGACAGGAACATGGCCTGCGCGACAGCGGTGACGCCCGCCGTCACCGAAGCGATCGTGACCGCGAGCAGCACCGCGATGTGCGCGAGGATCGACCGGCGGCGCACCAGCCGCAGCGCGCCCACGCCGAGCGCGCCCACGACCGCGCCGGCCAGCAGGGCGTAGAACCCGATGACCAGCAGCTCGTTCACCGGGACTCCAGCGGCTCGTAGCGGTAGCCGACGCCCCACACGGTGACGATGCGGCACGGCTGCGCGGGACGGTCCTCGATCTTCTCCCGCAACCGCCGGACGTGGACGGTGACTGTCGACTGGTCGCCGAAGCGCCAGCCCCACACCCGGTCCAGCAGTTCGGCCCGGGACCACGCGCGCCCCGGGTTCGCCAGCAGGAACGCGAGCAGGTCGAACTCCCGCACGGTCAGCGCCAGCGGGTCGTCGCCGCGCACGGCGACCCGCCGGTCGGCGTCGACGGTCAGGTCGCCGTCACGCAGCACCCCGGCCGGTCCCCGGTCGTCGCGGGCCGTGCGCCGCAGCACCGACCGGATGCGCAGCACCAGTTCCCGTGGGGAGAACGGCTTCGTCACGTAGTCGTCCGCGCCGACCTCCAGCCCGGCGACCCGGTCGGCCTCGTCGCCGAGCGCGGTGAGCATGACGACCGGCAGGCCCGGCAACCGGCGACGCAGCCGACGGCACACCTCGATGCCGTCGAGGCCCGGCATCATCAGGTCGAGGACCACGAGGTCGGGCGGCTGTTCCCCGGCCGCGACGAGCGCGTCCGCCCCGTCGAAGGACAGCCGGACCCGGTAGCCGTCCTGTTCGAGATAGCGCCGGACGACGTCGCTCACCGTCCGGTCGTCGTCGACGACGAGCACGTAGCGCTCCATGGGCCTGACGCTACCCACCGGCGTCCCGGTGCGGCGGCCCGCGATCGGGCCGTAAGCGGACGGAAAGATCCGCCGGCCGGGTACGGCCCTACGGTTCACGACATGGGCAGAAGACGTGTGGTGTTGTCGGTGCTCGCCGTCGTGGTCGTCGTCGGCCTCGGGGTGAGCCTGTACCTGTTCCAGCCGTGGCGGCTGGTGACCGACCGCGAGGTGCGCGAGGCGCTGCCGTCGGTGACGGAGCCGCCGACGGCCGGCACGAGCGGCGCGCAGGTCACCGGCGGGGCGCCCGCCGACGTGGTCCTGGCCGCCGGTGACTTCGTCACCCACGAGCACGACACGTCCGGCCGGGCGCAGCTGGTCCGTCTCGCCGACGGCCGCCGCCAGTTGCTGCTGCGGGGCCTGAACACCTCGGACGGTCCCGACCTGCGGGTCTGGCTCACCGACCGGAAGGTGCTGTCCGGCCGCGCGGGCTGGCAGGTGTTCGACGACGGCCGCTGGGTGGAACTGGGCCGTCTCAAGGGCAACATCGGCGACCAGGCGTACGACATCCCGGCGTCGGTGGACCTGGACGGGCTGCGCAGCGTGGCCATCTGGTGCAAGCGGTTCGCGGTGTCGTTCGGCGCGGCCCCGCTGGCCGCGGCGGGGACGGGATCGGCGCCGGCCTGATCGGCGTCTCAGCCGCGCCCCAGCAGGCGCAGCGTGTTGCCGCCGGCCACCAGGGCGCGCTCGTCCGGGTCGAGGCCCGCGCCGCGCAGCGCCGCATCGACCCGCTCCCGGGTGGTGTCCCGTTCGGCGACCGGCCAGTCCCCGCCGACGACCACGTGGTCGGCGCCGAGCAGGTCGGTGGCGAACCGGATCGCCGACGGCGCGAACCCCATGGTGTCGGCGTACACGTGGGCGCGGCGGTCGGGCGCGCTGAGCAACGCGCCCTCGTCGGTGGCGGCGGCCAGCGCCAGGCCGGCCACTCCGAGCATCGGGAAGACCACGTGCAGGCCGGGCAGCGCGGCCAGGACGCCGCCGGTGAGCAGGGACAGCAGCGCGGCGGCGTTGATCGTGCCGCGGGCCAGCGACGTGCCGAGCCGGCCCAGGCCCGCGAACTCGGCGGTCAGCGTGGACCTGCTGATCGGATGCGCGAAGACCGGCACGCCCAGCTCGGCCGCGGCGGACAGGGTCGGACGGGCGGCCGGGTCGCCGAGCAGCCGCCCGTCCGCGGCGGCGCAGTCGACGACGATGCCCGGCAGGCCCAGCTCGCGGACGGCCCGGACCACCTCCCCGGCGGCCACGTCGCCGCCGAAGGCGTCGATCGTGGCGAGCCCGGCGAGGCGGCCCGGATCCCCGGCGACCACGGTGGCCAGATGGTCGTTGAGCCGCCGCTGGTCGTCCGGCCGCGTCCGTTCACCGTGCGGTGTGACCATCGCCGGCGGGGCGCTGAGGACGCGCAGGTCCACGCCGTGCCGGCCGGACTCGGCGAGCAGGCCGTCGAGGTCGGCGACCCGCCGGGCCGTGTCGGCCCAGCGGGCGGCGAGCACGCCGGTGGCGTTGTGCGGCAGCACCGCGGGATAGTCCGGACAGGCGTGGTGGGTGTGGAAGTCGGCGATGAACATCAGACGTCGAGGAACGTGTAGGTGAAGCCGCGCTCGGCCCGGCGCACGTATCCGGCCGCCGGGAACGGGAAGTGCGCCGGGACGAGCAGGTCACCCGAGTCGGCGGCCCGTTCGAGCAGCCGGCGGCGCTGGTCGGCGGAGTCGCCCGGCACCACGCAGTAGCGGATGCTCCACTCCGGCCGTTCCAGTTGGACGCCGTGGTGCAGCATGTCGCCGGCGAACAGCGCCCGCTGCCCGGCCGACTCGACGACCAGGTAGACGTTGCCCGGCGTGTGGCCGAACGCCGGCACCAGGTGCACCTGCGGGGACAGCACGTGGTCGGCCTCGATCAGGTCGAGCACTCCGGCGTCGCGCAGCGGCAGGATGCTGTCGGCGATGTAGTCGCCGGTCCGTTGCATCGCTCGTGCGCCGTCCGGGCCGGTCCACCAGTCGAACTCCTCCCGGACCACCAGGTACCGGGCGTTCGGGAAGGTCGGCTCCCAGCCGCCGCGGCCGTCCGCGCTGGTGGCGAACCCGACGTGGTCGACGTGCAGGTGGGTGAAGACGACGGTGTCGATGTCGCCGAGCGACACCCCGGCGCGGGCGAACTGTTCCAGGAACGGCCGGTCCGCCCGGTCGAACACGCCGCCGTTACGCGGCTTGCCGTTGCCGCCGCCCGCGTCGACCAGGATCAGCCGGTCGGGCGTACGCAGCAGGTGGGCCTCCTGGTTGAGCAGGATCCGGCCGTCGTGGGTGAACGGTTCCCGGGTGTAGAACGCGCCGTCGGTCCACGACTCGGTCTCCATCTGCGGGAAGAACTCGGCCGGGTCCACGAAGTAGTCGACCTCGCGGATCGGGAAGACCTCGACCTCACCGACTCGGAAGGACCACAGCGGGCCCTCGCCGCCGCCGGTGTCGGTCCAGCGGGCGTTGCTCATACCATCTCGCTCTCGGGTGTGCGGCGAGCGTGCGGCTCGCCGTCGGGGGTACGGCGTACCTGCGTCCACACTCGGGTGCGCAGCTCGCCGAAGCGGGCGGAGGAACGGGTGCCGATCTGTTCCCGGTCGGCGGGCAGGTCGACCGGGATGTCGGCCTGGACTCCGGAGACGCCGGTGCCGAGCACCACGACACGCTGACTGAGGTAGACCGCCTCGTCGATGTCGTGGGTGACGAAGACGATGGTCATGCCGTAGCGCTTCCACAGCGCGGCCACCAGGTCCTCCAGGTCGGCGCGGGTCTGCGCGTCGACGGCGGAGAACGGCTCGTCCATCAGCAGCAGCCGGGGCCGGTAGGCGACCGCACGGGCGATCGCGACGCGCTGCTGCATGCCGCCGGAGAGCTGCCAGGGGTACGCGTCGCCGGCCGCGCCGAGTCCGACCGCGTCGAGCGCGTCGGCGACGAGTTCCCGCCGCCGCGCCCGGCTCAGGTCCAGGTGCCGCAGCGGCAGCTCGACGTTCTGCCGGACCGTCTTCCAGGCGTACAGGCTGCGGCCGTACTCCTGGAAGACGACGCCGAGGCCGGGCGGCGGTTCGGTGACCGGACGGCCGCCGAACCGGACCTGTCCCGCCGTGGCCGGCAGCAGCCCGGCGACGATCTTGAGCAGGGTGGTCTTGCCGCAGCCGGACGGGCCGACGAGCGCGACGAATTCGCCCTCGGACACGGTCAGGTCGATCGCGGTCAGCACCTCGACGGTGCGTTCCCGGGCCCGGTAGGTCTTGCCGATCCCGGCGATCTCGAGCAGGGAGGTCATGGTCGCTCCGTGAGTTGTCCGGTGTGGCCGCGATGCCAGCGCAACGCGCGCCGCTCGACGAGCTCGAAGAGTTTGGCGAGCCCGAATCCGAGCAGGCCGATCAGCAGCACCCCGCTCCACATCTGCGGGATGGCGAAGCTGCGCTGGAACTGCACCACAGTGAAGCCCAGCCCGTCGGTGCTCATCAGCATCTCGCTGACCACCATCAGGATGATCGACAGGCCGAGGGCCTGCCGGGCGCCGGCGAAGATCTGCGGGCTCGCGCCGCGCAGCACCAGCAGGTGCCGGGTGCGGCGCGGCAGCCGGTACGCCGCGGCGGTCTCCAGCCCGACCTCGTCGGCGGCGCGGACACCGTCGGCGGTGTTGAGCAGGATCGGCCAGACCGCGCCCACAGTGATGACGACCAGCTTGGTCGTGTCTCCGATGCCGACCGCCACCAGCAGCACCGGGATCAGCACCGGGGCGGGCAGCACCCGGAAGTACGCCAGCAGCGGGCCGGTCAGCGCGCGGGGCACCGCCCACCGCCCGATCACGAAGCCGAGGACGACGCCCGCGGCGAGCGCGATCGTGTAGCCGGCGGCGAGGCGCCACAGACTGGGCACCACGTCGCGGACGAACGTGTCGGAGAACCACACGTCCCGGAACGCCTCGACGATCGTGCGCAGCGGCGGCAGGAACACGTTGGTGCTGCCGTCGCTGGCCACCCACCAGGCGGCCACGAGCGCCGCGGGCAGGCCGAGCGCGTAACCGAGGGCCTTCACGCCACGGCCTCCCGGCGGGTCGCCACGTGCCAGTGCAGCAGCCGCCGCTCGGCCAGCCGGGCGAGCTGGTCGAGGCCGATGCCGAGCCCGCCGGTGAGCAGCACCAGCGCGTACATGCCGGTGGACTCGCCGGACTCCTGGCTGCTCCAGATCATCTCGCCGAGCCCGGCGGCGCCCATCACCAGCCCGCCGGTCAGGGCCAGCGCCAGCGCGACCGAGACGATCAGGCGCAGCGCCGTGCCCAGGTACGGCAGCACCGTGGGCCAGGTGACGTGCACGATCCGGGCCAGCCGGCCGAGCCGGAAGGCGCGGGCGGTCTCGACCGCCACCCGGTCCACGTCGCGCAGGCCGTAGAGCACCTGGAACACGACTATCCAGAAGCACGAGACGGCGACCAGCAGCACCGTGATCTGCCGGACGTCGAGCACGAGCACCAGCACCGGGATGAGCACGATCGACGGGACCGGCCGCAGGAAGTCGAGAGTGGAGGAGGTGGCCCGGCGCACCTGCGGCACCGAGCCGAGCGCGAACCCGGCCAGGATGCCGGCGACCAGCGCGATGACCAGGCCGATCGCCACCGCCGTCAGCGTACGACCGGTCGCCGTCCAGAACCGTTCCCCGGTGAGCAGGCGCAGCGCCTCGGGCACCACGGCGCTCAGCGGCGGCACGTACGCCGGGTCGAAGAACAGGCGGGCGAGGATCTCGTAGCCCGTTGCCGCGCCCGCCAGGCCCACGGCGCCGAGCCACCCCCTTCTCACTTGAGGATCAGTTCGTCGAGGTCGGGTGTGGTGGTGATGAGCCCGTCGCGCTGGGCGTAGCCGGCGAGCTTCTCGGCCGCCTGCCGGCTGACCTCGTCACGCAGGCCGGTCAGGGTGATCTTCGCGGCCACCTCCGGCTTGATCTCGGTGAACGTGGGGATCTTCGCGCGCACCTCGTCCTCGTGGTCGCGGGCGTACGCGTACGCCTCCCGCACCGCGTCCCGGAACGCGGTGACGATCTTCGCGTTCTTCGAGGTGTAGGAGCCGGCCGCGTACCAGGCGGAGACCGTGAGGTCGGGCGCCAGGTCGGTGAAGCCCCAGCCGACCGGCACCGCGCCCTGCGCCTTGGCCGCCGACAGGAACGGCTCGACCACCCAGGCGCCGTCCACCCGGCCCGTGCTGACCGCGGCGGGCGCCTGCGGGAACGGGATCTCGACGAGCTTGACCTTCGCCGGGTCGCCGCCGTCGGCGCGGACCGCCTCGCGGGCCGCCGCGGCGGCGATGTTGGTAAGGACGTTGACCGAGACGGTCTTGCCTTCGAGCTGCTTGGCGCCGGTGATGCCGGAGTCGCCCTTGACCACCAGGGCGCCGTAGTCGGCACCCTCCTTGCCGGTGGACGCGGACGCCGGCACCACGGCCTTGACGTCGAGGCCCTTGGACCGGGCCACGATCAGCGTGGTGAGGTCGCCGGTGGCGAAGTCGACCTTGCCGGCCAGCACGGCCGGCACGGAGGTCAGGTCGGAGGTCTCGGTGTCGACCTCGACCTTGAGGCCGTGCTTGGCGAAGATGCCCCGCTCCTGGGCCAGGTAGATGGGCGCGAGGTGGCCCAGCGGCGACGAGGCGAGCCGGACGGTGGTGAGGCCGTCGGCACTCGCCGCGGCGGGCGCGTCGTCCTGACCGCAGGCGGCGAGCGACGTGGTGAGCAGGACGGCGGCGAGGGCGCCGGCGATCCGGCGGCTACGGGTGGTCATGCGGTCGGCTCCTCAAAGCGCAGGCGCAGGTCGAGTTCGTGGACGTGGTCGGGGAACGGCACCGGGCCGCCGAGCGGCTCCGCGCCGATGCTGGAGACGGCCGCCTCCTCGATCGCCACGACGAGGCTCGCGGCGTGCCGGGCGGAGTCGCCGGCGACGAGCAGGCCGTGGTTGCCGAGCAGGATCGCGTACGTGCGGGGGTGCGCCGCGAACGTCTCGGCGATCGACCGCACCGCCGCCTCGGTGCCGCGGGGCGCCCACGGCGCGACCGGGATGTCGACCGGCTGGCCGTGCACCAGCAGGGCCTCGTACCGGGCCGGCAGCGACACACCGGCGAGGGCGTAGCTGGTGGCGTACGGCGAATGGGTGTGGATGACGGCGTTGACGTCGGGCCGGGCCTGGTAGACGCCGATGTGCATCTTCAGGATCGCGGCCACCGACGGGCTGGGAGTTCCCTCGTGGATGGTCCCGTCGAGACCGACCACGACGACGTCGTCGTTGACGGTGCGCAGCGCGGGCGCCGCGACCCGCAGGTCGTCGGCGGGCCACGGGCGCAGCAGCTCGCCGGCGTTGACGAGCAGGCGGTCGTCGTGGCCGGGGATCCGGACGCTGATGTTGCCGTGTCCGCTGGCCGACATGGCCGAGGCGGCGAAGAGCTTGTTGATGCCGGCGGTCAGGTCGGCGCGGGCTTTCTGGACAGGGTCGTGCTGAGTCATGGCGTGTCGGGCCTTAAGGAGTCGGCCGTGCCCAGGGGGCACGACGAGGCGACGTGTGCGAAGCGAGCCGGTAGGGCTCAGCGGCAACAGAGCGCGCTGGACGTACGGCCCTGGTCGAGGGCTCGTCGGGTGGTCAGCAGCGCGGGCATAACCCTACTATAACCCTAGGAAATGTAGGCGATCAAGGGGTGACCTGCTCAGCTCTCGCGTGACAGGATCGGTCAGGTGCCCAAGGTCAACGTTTATCTGCCCGACGCCCTCGCCGACCGCGTCCGCGACGCCCGGCTGCCGGTCTCCCGGATCTGCCAGACCGCGCTGACCCAGGCGCTGGACGGCGCCGTGGGCGCGACTCACGAGACACCCACCACCCGGGCGCTGCCCGCCGGGCTCACCCTGACCCCGCCCGCCAACCACCACGTGGCGGCGATCCTGCACCAGGCGTACGCCCTCGCGTCCGCCGCCGGCGCGGGCACGGTGGAGCCGGTCCACCTGCTGCGGGCCTTCCTCGACGAGGGCGAGAGCCTGGTGCTGAACACCGTCGAACTGCTGGGCTTCCCCGCCGCCACGATCCGCGCGGCCCTGGGCGAGACCCCCGCCGCCACGGCGACACCGACCGATCCCGTCACGTCGCCGACCGCCCTGGCGGTGCTGGCGGCCGCCGCCGAGCAGGCCACCGCGCACGCCTCGGCCGTCACCACCGGCAGCCACCTGCTGCTCGGGCTGTTGCGCGACGACGGCGAGGCGGGCGACGCGCTGCGCCGCACCGGGGTGACAGCTGTCGTCACGCCCGCCGCGCTCTCCGCTCTCTACCACGGCGTCGCGTTCGGGCGGATGCTGCCCGGACGCGACGCCGACACGACGGTCCTGCGCGTGATGATGCACGACGTCCTCGACCGCCTCGACCGGCTGCAGAAGCGCCTCGACGCGACGGACGCCTGACGGCGCCGGGCGGAACGTCGATCCTGAGTGCGCGGGTGCCGGCCGAGACGCGACGCGGGTGCGGTCGACGACCGCACCCGCGCCACTGCCTCTGCCCTCCCCGTTACCCCTCGAGCTGGTACAGGGTGGTTCCCTCGTCAGCACCCACCGGCGCCCGGCGGCACCGGCGAGCTTCTTCCGGGCGTGGCGGCCAGTCCCGGTAGGGCAGCAGGGTCAGACGCCACGCCAGCCGTGCGGTCAGGAGCAGACCCAGCGGCGGTAACAACCAGGCGACAGCGTCACGACGACGGTAGGAGACCAGCGGGGCGACCGCGACGACGAACAGGGACGGAACAACCACTCCCAGCACGTCGCTCAACGGGCCGCTGCCGAACACCGGATCGTAGATCAGGGCCTCCAGCGACACGTACGCGAGGAGCACCAGAATCAGCACCACTCCGGTCAGGGCCACACGGGCCCTCGGCGAGCGAGGGCGTCGAGGCTCAGGAGCGTCACCCTGAACCGTCGGCGAACCCGTCGCGGTCGTCCTCCTGGCCATCATCACGTCCAATAGTATCCAGTGTGGTAATTGCGATAGTGATTCGACCGGTAGCTCAGCCACCAGCCGTAGAACCACGGCGTGATCCACTTCGTGTACTTGTACCGGTACTTGATCCGTGCCCGATACTGATAGTCGGTGTAGGTGAAGCGCACGGAATACACCTTGAAATCGCCCCAGCCGTACCTCTTGACCACGACGCAGTTCACCCGCTCCACGTCGCGGGTCCGGTACTGCATCTGCATCCGGTGGAAGTCCAGCCACGCCTCGTCGCCGATGACGTCCATGAGCGCACGACCGAGCCAGTTCAGCTGGCTCTCGTACCAGGGAGACGTGTACAGGACCCTCGACCACCGGATGTACGACGCACGGTATCCCGTCCAGGCCCAGCCGGGGATGTAGCAACGGCACACGGCCAGCCCGGAGGTGTCCGACTCGTTGACCGGATCCTGATTCGCGTACTCGTACGCATTCGCCGACCCCGCGTAGACACGGTCGGCCGTCAGGAAGCGCCCGGTCGCCGGGTTGAACAGCCGCACGCCCATGAGCACGAGGCCCGCCGGGTTCCCCCCGTCCCGGAAGGCGGCCCCCAGCCAGCCGTAGCGGCCCGCTGACACGCTGCCGGTGCGCGTCATCCCGAACTCGTCGGTCTCGTGCACCGCGGAGATGCCTGTCGCGGCGCCCTGGATGGTGGCGACGAAATCGCCGTGCAGGTTGCGCAACTTCCAGTCGACAGTGCCCGAGGCACCGAGATAGATGCCGACGGCATCACCGAGACCGGAGAGGTTGCGCGTGTACGACGTGCCCTCGGAAGTCCAGCTCGGAGCGTCGCTGTCGTCGGCGTAGTGATGCGTCTGCACCGTCACGACCGCACCTGACGTGGTCTGGACCCTGCGGAACCTCGTCAGCATGACGTCGAGGGTGTACTCCGCCTGCGTGGTACCCGCGACGATCTGCCGCACCATGTCGTTCGTGTAGTAGCCGACCGTCGCGGCGGTGCCGGTGGTGGTGTCGGCGGCTGCCACCGCTGTCGTACGACCCAGCAGGTCGTACGACGTGCCCGAGGAGATCAGCCGGTCCGCGTCGTCGTACTCCCAGGTCCGGGTCGACGGTGCCGTGCTGCTCTGGCACACTCCACCGCCACCGGCGGCGTAGTTGTCCCGCTGGGTCCGGTTACTGGCGTTGTCGAACTGGTAGACCCGGGTGGAACAGGCGCCCGAGACGGTGTCGCGGACGGTCGACAACCGGCTTGCCTGGTCGTAGTCGTAATGCTGTTGGGAGAACGTCGACGTGCTTCTCCGCTGCTGCTTGTGCGGACTGAACGCCGCCGTCTCCCGGTAGACGGTGCAGTCGGCCTGCCCGCAGCCGGGGCGGCGGTAGGAGACCTCCACGGTGTTACCGGCCTCGTCGCCGGCCGTCTCCGCGACGATGCCGTTCGGCCACGTCTCGCTGATCAGCTCGCCGTCCGGGTCGTACTGACCGGTGAACGTCCCCGCCTGGCTGTCGATCAGCTTCGTCGCCAGGCCGCGAGCCTCGCCGGCCGTGCCGTACTCGAACGTCTGAGTGGCCTTGCCGTCGTTGGCGACGGCCACCCGCGACATCACGTCGTACGTCCTGGTGGACACGTTGCCGTCGCTGTCCTGGTAGGAGGTCTCCCGGCCGAGGTTGTCATAGCCGCGGACCACCTCCGCGAGGACGGTGGACCCCGACATCGACTGGGTACGCGCCAGCAGACCGCTCTGCTGGTGGTACTCCAGCCGGGACGTGTCCACCGTCGTACCGAGGCCCGCCGCGGTCGTGACCGTCGTGCCCCGCACCCGCCCCGCGGCGTCGTACGTCACCGTCGTGGTGCGGAGCTGGGCCCCCGCCTTGGTCTTCTCGACCAGGGTGCGGACCTGCTGGTACAGGTCGTAGGTGCGGACCGTCACCCGCAGCGCAGCCGAGGCCGGCGACGTGCCGGCGTGCTCCGTCCGGCACAGCAACCCCGCCCATTCGGCACGGTTCCCGCATTCCGGGTACGTCGAGTTGGCCGCCGAGGTGTAGTACGTGCTGGTCTTGGTGGCCGCGGTGGTGTCGACGCTTCCGCCTGACGGCATGGTGCTCGACGTCACCCTTCCCGCGGCGTCGTATCGGGTCCATGTCGTCAGATCCAGACCGTCCGGGTCGACGGTCGATCCGATCGCCTTCCGCATGTCCCAGTCGTACTGCGTGGTGGTGGTGCGCACGTCGGCGTCGACGGTCTGGCCGGCGTTGACGTAGCTGACGGAGGAGCTCGTGGTGGTGGTCAGGTTGAAGGGGATGTCGGTGGCGGGGGCGCCCTCGTCGTACGTGTGCCGGCTGTGTGCCCGGCCCCGGACGACGACGTTCGACGACAGCAGCACGTCGTGCTCAGGTCCGAACGTCTCGACGAGTTGCTGTCCGTCCTCGGAGTAGACGCTGACGGACGAGAGCGAGGCGGCTGTCGCCGCCTCCACCGTGGCGGTGTCGGACGCCGAGGCGTCGAGGGCACGGCGGCGGTTGCCGGCACTGAGTTGACGTACCGTGTTGCCGTAGTCGTCGTACCAGGTGGTGGTCAGGTGTCCACCCGGCTGCGCGACGTTCACCATGCGGGCGTTGGCGTCGAGGTACGTCACCGAGGCGCGCTCGTAGGAGCTGGGTAGCGTGCCGGTCACCGGGTTACCCGTCGGCAGTTGGGTGGGTGGGAACACCGCTGTGGCATCCGTGGGTTGCTCGGTCTGGCCCCACCGGTTGGTCTGGGTGGGCGACAGGTCGTACGGCGCTCCGCTGCCGGAGACCGGCACTCGGTAGACGACCGTCTCGACCGCCGTTCCCGCCGTCAGGGCCGAACGAGTGACCTTCGACAGCCGGCCCGCTCCCGGGTCGTCCGGCAGGGTCGTGTAGGTGAACTGCCAGGGTTCCAGCGCCGGCGGCGCCAGTGAGGTGATGACCCCGTTCGAGTCGTAGGCGTACGTGGTGCGCAGTGAGTGGGCGCCACTGCCGTCGGTCCAGTCCACGCGGGGGTCCCACGCGGCACGAAGACGCCCGGCGCTGTCGTAGGAGTAACGCGCGAGGGTCACCGTGCGCATCGCAGGAGTGGCGAGGTCCGGATCCCACGCGGTGAGGCTGACCTGCGTCACCCGTCCGGTGTAGTCGCCCCAGGCGCCGTCGGCCGTTCCCGTGGCGGTCGTACCGGTGGCATAGGTGAAGTTCAGCGCCCGGCAGCCACGCACGAGGGTGGTACAGGTGACGCCGTCGGCCACGGGGGCGAGCACCCGGGTCGGCCGCATGACGTCCTGCCCGCCGACGGTGACCTTCTGCCACGAGTACGTGGTGGTGGTCCCCGACCCGGGCGACCGGGAGGCGGTCGGGGTGAACACGCCGGCCGGGTCGGTCGAGCTCCGCCCGAAGGTCACCACGTTCCCGTTGCCGTCGGTCAGCGTGTAGACGTTACCCGTCGTGCTGTAGGTCAGCTTGTAGGACTCGGCGCCGATCTGCGGCTCGAAGGTGGTGCCGGCGCTCGTCGCCTTGGCGAAGCCGATCGTCGAACCGTCGGGCATCCCGACCTGGACGATGCTGCCGTACACCGTCAGCCGGGTGTACGGCGCCTCGGAGGTCGAGACCGCCGTGCTGGAGACCCAGCCGGGGCCGAACATCGGATCCACCCCGCCCGGCTGGCGGCTGTTGTAGGTGCGGGTGACCGAGAGATCGTTCACCGAGGCGTCCTGCTGGCTGATCTGGTAGTTGCCGGTGACCAGGTTGACCGAACCCGGACCGACCTGAGCGGTGTCGGCGGAGGCGAGGTTCCGGTCGAACCGGAACTTCACGTTGTCGGCCGGCGCCCCGTTGCTGCTCAGATTGAAGTAGGCGCGCACCTGTACCGGCCCGTCCCGCGGGATGCTCGCCGGGTCGACCGAGGCAAGGGTGGCGGCGACGTCCCAGTTCAGTTTGGGTGCCACCCCTGCGGAGAGGGCGACGGGCCAGGTGACGGCGCCACCGCCGGCGGCGTAGGTCACGTGGGCGGCGGGGATGGCGACCCAGGCGTCCGAGCCGGCACGCCGCCACTGGTACGTGGCGTCCCCGAACGACGGCGCGGCGGTCGAGCCGAGCGCCACCTTGGCCCCTGTGACGTCGCCGACCTTCGGCGAGGTGACCGCGCCGTTGCCCACCTTGAACGGGTAGCTGCGCACCTCGGTCACGTTGTTGGCCGAGTCGCGGGTACGCGCCCACACGTTGTGCCAGCCCGGCGTCAACGGGGTGATACTGACCGTCGCGCTGGCGCCCGGGGTCGCGGTGTTGACGACCTTGTTCAGGGTCTGCAGGTCGAGGCTGTACTCGTAGGCCGCCGCGTCGGCGACGCCGTTGGCGTCGAAGGTGAAGCTGCCGGCGACGTTCGCGTCACCGCCCCACTGGTTCTCCGGGTACGTGGTCGAGCTGACGATCGGCGGGCTGCCGACCGAGGTGTCGACGGTGAACTCGCAGAATGCCGACCAGGCGCCGTTGACCGTCCCGTCGTTGCCACGAACCCGCCACTTGTACGAGGTGTTGTGGGTCAGGGCGGCGGACGGCACGGTGGTGGCGAACGTCGAGCCGGAGGCGGCGGTACCGGTGATCGCGCTGCCGAGCTTGGTGGTGCCGGTCAGCGTCCACCACTCGAACTCGGCCTTGACCGTCGACCCCTCGGCGTCGGCGACGACCGACCTCAGCTGCGGAGTCGCGGTGTTGACCTTCGGCCGGGAGGCGCCGGTCACGCAGGCGGTGGCCGGCACCGTGGAACGGGTGCCGACGGTCGGGTACGAGTTGTAGTTCACCACCGCGTACGGCACCTGGCTGCTGTCGGTGGCGTTACGGGAGCGGAACTGCTTGAAGCTGTTGAGGCTGGTCTCGTCGGTACCGCGGACGCCCATGTAGGCGGTGGACTGGTTGGCGTTGGCCGCCCGCTGGAAGAAGGACGTGCCGCTGATGCTCACCCAGCCGTCGGCACATGCCGTGCCGCCCTTGGTCTGGTTGGATGTGGCCTCCTGCTGCACCCAGGTCGGCTGGGATCCCCACCGGGTCGCCGAGGAGGCGGCACCCGTGGTCCAGATCTCCCACGAGGTGGCGGTGCAGGTGTGCGACCAGAAGTTCCAGAAGTTCACCGTGGCCGAGGTGATCTGCTTGCCCTTCAGGGCGGACACACCCCAGTGGACGAACGACCGGGCCTTGACGTTGGGCGAGCCGGAGAGCAGACCGAGCTGAAGATCGTTCGCTCCGCCCCGGTCGACGTTGTCGCCCTCCTTCACATACGTGTCGAACGTCGTGTAGAGCGGGTTGATCTGCGGGTCGATCGTCACCGGGTACTGGGTGGCCGGATCCTTCAGCCATGCCAGGTCCGGGTTCAGCCGCATGACCAGACCGCCGGTCGCACGGGCCAGGCGGCTGGCGGGCCGCTCCGACTTGGCCGCCACGACCGCCCGCCGGACCGGTTCGTCCGTGCCGGGAGTCCGCCGGGCGTCCCACATCTCCGGCGCCGGTACGGCGGCGACCGCCCGGCCTCTGGCGTCCTTGAGAACCAGTCCACCCGAGGTGTCCTGGGTGAACGAGGAGAATCCCTTGCCGGTCAGCGGAAACGTCAGCGCGGGCAGCCGGTCCACGGCCTCCCGGTTCTTCACCGTGAGGAACTGGGCGAAGCCGGTCCGGGTCGCCTCGACCACCAGATCGACACCGGCGGCCACCTCCGGATAGGTGGCGCGGTTGCCGGTCAGCATCGGCGCCGGCAGCGCACCCGACCAGCCCATGGTCAACCGGCCGTCGCCGACGCCGACCGCGGCCAGTTCACCACCGTCCTTGCGGGCACCGGAGATCCGCAGATCCGCGGGGTGTGCCCGGGGCCGCACGGAGCCATCCGCCGCCGTCTGGAGTGTGAGGTCGACCGGAACCCACGTGTCGTTCTGCCGGATCCGCACCGGGCCGGCGTGAACCGTGGCCTCGACATGGCCGTCGGGATGGGCGACGTACTCGGCGGTCTCCGTGGTCATGCCGGTGACGCGGACCTGCTGGCCCGTCATCCGTGCGGTGACCAGGGCAGCCATCTCGTCCGGTCGTTCCAGCACCTCGGTTGGCGCCTTCGGCGACGGAGCCGCCTCGGCCCGTCCGGCGGGGACATCGCTCATGGTGACGGTCAATACGGCCACCATGGCGAAGGTCGTCAGGCGGCCCCATCGGGCACTTCTCGGGTTGGCGCAGTCCTTGACTGCACCGGATTTCGGCACGCGCGCAGGAGCCACTACTGGCCCTCCCCCGTGTTAGACGGCCTATGGAAAGGCGAACAGTACGGCGCACAGGAAATTGACGTCAATGAAAACTTTTCGTTATACCACCGGGCGCACGAAGGCAAGGCGACCGCGCGAATGGATTTGAGCGCTTCAGGCGATTGCGACGAGTTGCAGCGGCCGGTCCGGATTCGTCTGTTGCGGCGCGGAGGGGCGGGCAACACCGGCACGGCCACCGAGCGGGCGAACGGGATCCAGAAGACCGACAATTCAGCAAATGAGCCGGGTGGACCTTGAAAAATTAGGCGTTTCTCGATATGCGCCGAGGCGCCCGGAAAGGCGAGGCGAGTCGAGAGATCCCCGCCTCGCGGAGCGGACGGCGGCACGCATCACCCAGGCCGCCACCCCCGGCCGACCAGCGCGAAGTCGCGTCCACACAGCGGACCTTACATTGACACTTTTCGTTACGCCGGTGATAGTAACCGCACACCGTCACCACCAAGGGCGCCGTCGCGTCCGCCGCTGGAGGACCCATGCGAAGGAGATCGAGCATCTACGCGGGACTGGCGGCCGCCGTCGTTTCGGCCGCTTCCGTGATCATGGCGTTCGGCGCGACGCCCGCCGGCGCCGCGATCGGCGGCTCCGGCCCCTACCCCGCCGACTACGAAACCTCGTCCACCCTGGCCAACCACACCATCTTCCGGCCCCAGACACTCCCGTCCGAACGCCTACCCGTCCTGGTGTGGGGCAACGGCGCGTGCTCGGCCAACGGCCTGTCCCAGGGCAACTTCCTCCGCGAGATCGCCTCCCACGGCTTCCTCGCCATCGCCAACGGCGCGCCGAACGGCTCCGGCTCCACAAACGCCCAGATGCTCACCCAGTCCATCGACTGGGCGGTGGCGGAGAACTCCCGGTCGGGCAGCAAGTACTACAACCGGCTCGACACCACGAAGATCGCCGTCGCCGGCTTCTCCTGCGGCGGCCTGGAGGCGTACGCCGTCTCCAACGACCCGCGCGTCACCACGACCGGCATCTTCAGCAGCGGGCTGCTCAACGACGCCGACGACTACCAGTTGCGCAGGCTGACCAAGCCCATCGCCTACTTCGTCGGCGGGCCCAGCGACATCGCCTACCCCAACGCCATGGACGACTGGGGCAAGCTGCCGTCCGGGCTGCCCGCGTTCATGGGCAACCTCAACGTCGGGCACGGCGGCACCTACGACCAGCCCAACGGCGGCGAGTTCGGCCGGGTGGCGGTGCTCTACCTGAAATGGCGCCTGAAGGGCGACGTGAGCGCCGGAGCCAACTTCGTCGGCCCGGACTGCGGCCTGTGCCGTACCCAGTGGACGGTCCAGCAGAAGAACCTGACGCTCGACGGCGACCCGCCGCCCACCACCCCTCCGCCCACCACCCCTCCGCCCACGACGCCGCCACCCACGACTCCCCCGCCCACCACGCCGCCGCCCGGCGGCGGCCCGTCCTGTTCGGCCGCCTACGTGGTCCAGGACCAGTGGAACGGCGGGTTCGTCGCCACCGTCACCGTCACCGCGGGCAACACGGCGCTGACCGGCTGGCGCGTGACGCTCACCCTGCCGGGCGGAGCATCGATCAGCTCGCTGTGGAACGGCGTGCCCAGCGGAACCAGCGGAACCGTCACCGTGGCGAACCAGAGCTACAACGGGCGAGTCGGCGCGGGCCAGAGCACCACCTTCGGATTCCAGGGCGCCGGCAACGGCAGCGGCGCCACCGTCACGTGCGCCGGAAGCTGAGACACGACTGACACGGCGGCGACCGGCCGCGTCCGCCCGCCGGGAGGTGAGGAACGTCTCGCCGGGCACCGAGCGGTCGCCGGGCCGCCGTCGCAGCCGGTGCGAGCCCACCGCCGGAAGGCCCCTGCTAGCGCGATCTGCAGGGGCCTTCACCGACCGGTGAGCGCACCGGAAAGCCATGTGCGGCAAGGCTTCAGGCCATGCCGACGAAGTTGACATAATGGATGGGTGAGCTAGGGTTCCGCCCGGATGGTTGTCACCGGGACAGGGTCACCACGAGGACGGCATGACGGCACAGTGCAGTGGCTTCGACATCCGCTTGCTGGGCCCCCTCCGGGTCACGTTCGCCGGGCAGGAACTGACGATGCGGTCGGCCCAGCGCCGGGCCGTCTTCACCGCGCTGGCCCTCACCCCGCAGCGCGGCCTGTCCAAGGACGAGCTGATCGCCGCCGTCTGGGGCGACCGGCCGCCGGCCAGCGCGCAGGGCAACCTCTACACGTACGTCTCCGCGCTGCGCCGGGTGCTCGAACCCGATCGCGGCCGCTGGTCCTCCGGCGGCGTGCTCACGTCCGAGGGTGGCAGTTACCGCCTGCACGTCGCGGCGGACACCGTCGACGTCCACCGTTTCGAGCGGCTGCGCGAACGCGCCCGCACGCCGCGCGCCGCCGGTGACGTGGCCGGCGAGCTGGCCGCGCTCGACGCCGCGCTCGCCCAGTGGCGGGGCGACGAGGCGCTGGTGGGCGTGCCCGGGCCCCGGGCGGCCAGCCAGCGGATCCGGCTCGGCGAGCTGTACCTGACGTCGGTGGAGCGGCGCGCGGAGTTGCTGCTGGGCCTCGGGCGCGCCGCCGAGGTCGTCGACCGCCTGCTCGCGCTCGCCGACCGCCACCCCGGCCGGGAGAGCCTGTACGCGGTGGCCATGCGGGCGCTCGCCGCGCAGGGCCGCACCGCCGACGCCCGCGCGCTCTACGCCACGCTGCGGGACCGTCTGGTGGAGGAGTCGGGCACCGAGCCCGGCGCCGCCGTCCGCCGGATCCACGAACAGATACTCGGCACGAATCCCACGGTGACGCGCGGACACAGCCCGGCGCCGCCCCCGCATCCCGGCTTCCAGGGGCGTAGGGCTGCGCTGGCCCGGCTGCGGCAGGCTGTCACCGCGCTCACGGCCGGGCGCGGGGGCAGCCTCTGGATCAGCGGCGAGGCGGGCATCGGCAAGTCGGCGCTACTCGCCGAGGGACTGCGCGACGCGGCTCCGCTCGGCGTCCAGGTCGGCTGGGGCGTCGGCGACGAGCTGGCGTACCGGATGCCGCTGAGCATCGTGCTGGAGTGCCTGTCGCTGGGCGACGACGGCGGCCTGCCCGCCTCGCTGCACGCCTGCTCCGGCGGGGCGCCACCGACCATGACTGTCGTCGACACGGTCCAGCGGTTCGTGGTGGCGCGCTGCGCCGAGCGGCCACTGCTGCTGGTCCTGGACGACCTCCAGTGGGCCGACGACATGTCGCTGCTCGTCTGGCACGCGCTGCACAACCTCACCGAGCGGCTGCCGTTGCTGCTCGTCTCCGCCTGCCGCCCGGTGCCCGCCGGGTACGAGGTGCGTCTCCTGCGCAGGGTGCTGCCCCGCAACGGCACCGCGCTCGTCGAACTCGGGCCGCTGGACGACGACACGGCGACCCGACTGGCGCGTTCCTGGGCCCGTCCGCCCGGCCCGGGTGCGGACACCGTACGCGCGCTCGTCGCGGCCGCCGCCGGCAATCCGTTCTACCTCCGCCAGCTCGTGCTCGCCGACCGCGACGGCCGGACCGCCGACACGCCCGGGCCCGAGCTGACCGAAGCCGTCAACCGGCACCTGCAACCGCTTGCCGACGACACCCGGCAGCTGCTGCGGGCGATCGCGTTCCTGGGAAACAACTACCTGGTCACCGACCTCGCCGCGGTCACCGGCAGGTCGGCGCCGCAGCTCGTTCCGGCTGTGGAGGAGGCGCTCGCCGCCGGGGTGCTCGTCGAGGACGGCCGTCGCCTGCGGTTCCGGCACCCGGTGATCCGCCGGGTGCTGCGCGGCGCGATCCCGACCGCGCTGCGGGTGCTGATGCACAGGCAGTTCGCGCAGCGGATCGCCGAGGCCGGCGGCGACCTCGGCCGGGTCGCCGGCCAGCTGCTGGCCGGGCCGGTGCCGGTCGACGCCTGGGTGCAGGGTTGGCTGACCGCCCACGCCGCGCAGCTGAGCGACGCCGCTCCCGCGCCCGCCATCGCGGTGCTGCGGCACGCCGTCGCCTCGCCCGGCCTCTCCGCGTCGTCCCGCGAGGTGCTCACCGCGCAGCTGGCCCGGGTGCTGCACCGCTGCGGCCTTCCGGCCCGGGCCGAGGCGACCTGGGTGTCGGCGCACACCGCGGACGCCGCGACGCGCGCCGAGATGAGCCGGATCGCCGGCTCCAGCCCGCCCCGCAGCGCCGGGCCGGCGGTCGTCGGCCGCTCGTGACGCAACTGCGGGTAAACGTTCTGGGGCCGGTACGCGCCTGGAACGGCGAAGCCGAGATCGACCTGGGACCGGCCCGGCGGCGTGCCCTGTTCGCGATGCTCGCCGCGAACGCCAACCGGCCGGTCACCCGTGGCGAGCTGATCCGGGCGCTGTGGGGCGGCTCCGCGCCCGGCGCCGCGGCGGGCAACGTCTACACGTACGTCTCCGGCCTGCGGCGCAGCCTGGGCCGGGCCGGCGGACGGCTGCTGTCCGGCCGGGCCGGTTACACGCTGCGCCTCGACCCGGGCGCGCTCGACGCCGACCGGTTCGTGTCGCTGTGCGAGGCGGCCGAGGCGCCGGCCGCCGCGGGCCGGCCCGGCGAGGCCGTGGCGCTGCTCGACGAGGCGCTCGCGCTGTGGCACGGCGACGCGTACGCCAACGTGGCCGCGCTGTTCGCGGAGCTCGACCGGCACCGCCTGGCGGAGCTGCGGATCGCCGCGGCGGAACGGCGGGCCCGGCTGATCCTCGACGGTGGATGCGACGAGAGCCCGATCGCCGACCTGACCGCCCTGGTCCGCGACCACCCGCTGCACGAGCCGTTCCACGAGTTGCTGATGCGCGCGTTGCACCGGGCCGGTCGCGGCACCGAGGCGCTCGACGTCTACCACGCGGCGCGCCGGGTGCTGGCCGACGAACTGGGCGTCGAGCCCGGCACGGCGATGCGTGAGCTGCAGAGCCGGATTCTCACCGAGTCGGGGCCGCCCACGACCCCGGCCGCCGCCGTGATCGCCCGGCCGGCCGTAAGGGGGCGTCGCCGCCTCGTCGGACGCGACGGCGAGCTGGCGCTGCTGCGCGGCCTGCTCGGTGAGGCGCGCGCGGGACGCAGCGCGATCGTGTGGATCGAGGGCGAGCCCGGCATCGGCAAGTCCGCGCTGCTGGACACGGCGCTGCACGAGGCGCGGGCCCTCGGCCTGCGGGTCGTGCACGGCGTCGCCGAGGAACTCAGCAGCCGCATCCCGCTGCACGTGATGCGCGCGGCGCTGGGCGAGGAGGCGGCGCCGCACGACGACCCGGACTCCGCCGTCGACCGGGTGCTCGCGCACGTCCGTCAGCTGACCGCCGCCGGCCCGCTGGTGCTGGCCGTCGAGCGCCTCCAGTGGGCCGACGAGGCGAGCCTGCTGGCCTGGGAACGGCTGGCCGCGCTGACCCGGTGGCTGCCGCTGCTGCTCGTCGCGACGACCCGGCCCGAGCCCAGCCGCCGCGACCTGGCCCGGCTGCGGCGGGGCGTGGCGACACGCGACGGGCACCTGATGCGGCTCGCTCCCCTGCCGCGGTCGGACATCGAGCAGATCTTCGGCACGGCGGTGGGCGTCCCGCCCGGCGCCACGCTGCGGTCGCTGGCGCCGTTGACCGGGGGCAACCCGCTGTACGCGCGGGAGCTGGTGAGCGGTCTGGTGGCGGAGGACGGGGTCCGGGTGGTCGACGGGTTCGCCGAGGTCGACGCGCGGGCCGACGGCATGCCGCGCTCACTCGTGGACACCGTGCGGGCCAGCCTCGACCATCTCTCCCCCGGCACCCGGGAGGCACTGCGGTACGCGGCCCTGCTCGGCGACGAGTTCGCCGTCGCCGACCTCGCCGCGGTCACCGGGCGGACGCCGTTCGACCTGATGGCCGACCTGGAGGAGGCGGTTGCCGCGACCGTCCTCGTGGGGGCGGGCAGCGAGCTGGCGTTCCGGCAGCCGGTGCTGCGGCGGGCGCTCGCCGGGAGCATCCCCGCCGCGCTGCGGCCGACCCTGCACCGGTACGCGGCGCAGGCGCTCGCGGACAACGGCAGCGCCGCCGTCCGAGTCGCCGAACACCTCCTCGCCGGGCCACCCGAGGTCGACGACTGGCAGGTGGGCTGGCTGGTCGCGCACGGCGACGAGGTGTCCCGGCAGGCGCCGGAGCCGGCCCGCGAGCTGTTCCGCCGGGCCCTGGCGAGCGGCCGGTGCCCGCCGGAGCAGCGGGAGACGCTCGCGGCCCTCCTGGACGGCCTCGGCGGGTAGCGCGCAACGCCGCCCGGCACGCCCGCGCAGCGCCGAGCGGGTGGCGGCGGCATGCCCGGACAGCGGCCTGCCCGGCCGGCGATGGGCGCGGGTAGCGGCGCGCGCGGGTGGCGGCTCAGCGCAGCCCGGGCACGCCGACGAAGCGGCGCGCCGCGGCCGGCGGGACCGGCGTACCCGGGCCGGCGCCGCCCGTGACGTGCCGGTCCAGGGCGGCGAGGGCCAGGGCGTCGTGCCGCGCCCGCTCGTCGGCCGTCGCATCGCCGGCGGCCAGCTCACGCAGCAGCAGCCGGCCGGGAGCACCGGCGGCCGGCTCCCGCACGTGGAGCACCGCGAAAGCCGTGCCGGGCAGGAAGAGGACGCGGCCGGGCACGCCGTCGCCGGTCTCCAGCGCGCCCGTGCGCCGCCCGGTGGCCGACCAGATCAGCACCTCGACGTCGCCCGGCAGGTCGGCCGGCGGTTCGGCGAGCGCGTTGGTGAACCCCCAGTCGGTCAGCACCCGGCGCTGCGCGATCCGGCGCAGGTCCGCCGCGGCCACGGCGGCGGTGGCGTACGTGACGCCGGTGTGCACGGGCAGCGGGCGCGTCCCGGCGGCCACGCACCTGGCGAACGGCACGTGACCACCCGGCTCGGCTGACCGCAGTGCCTGGTCGACGCCGTCCCCCGCCGAGGTGAGGTAGAGGCGGACCGCTGTCGCGTACTCCACCGCGTCCGCGTCGTCCGGCAGGGCCGGGTGCGCCGCGAGCACGCGGGCGACGTCGGCGGCGAGCGCGGCGATCTGGTGCCGGAACGCGCGGCGGAACCAGGCCCGCTCCTCGTCCAGGTCGGGACCGGGGCGCACGCCCCTCGCCTCGTCGACGGGAGTGCGCTGGAAGCGGGCGGGGGCCGCCGTGGCGCGGTACACCGGCAGCGCCATCGTCGGAGCGCTCGCCCAGGTCGCGTCACCACTGCCCGCGCGGCCGCCCGCCCCGGCCACGGCGGGGAAGTTCGCGTCCGCTCCGGCCACTGCGGGAAGGGCCACGTGGGCTCCGGCCACGGCGGGGAGGAGCACCTCGGCGGTCACCGGCGCGGCGACCGGACCGGGCACGGTGAGGTCGACAGGCGGCGGGGCGGGAACCGGGGGCACGGGGACCTGATCCGGCGCGTGCCGCCGCGTCGCGGACGCCGGGGCCGGCGGGCGTGCCGGCGCCACGAGCGAGGACGGCCGCACCGCCGTACGCCCGCGGGTGGCCGGGTCGAGCCGCGCGGCCAGGTCACCGGCCAGTTCCCGGTGGCGGTCGGCCACCGCCGGCGCCGGGTCGTCCACGACCAGCCAGGCCTGTGCCGGGTCCAGCGGGACGGCGCGGATCCGGTCTGCGTCACGCGACGGCTGCGGGCCACGCAGCCAGAGGCCGGACGGGATCACCTCGACCACCGCGTCGTGGGCGTACTGGTAGACGCCGGGGCCGACCGGCTCGCCGAGTTCCGGGGGCGCGCGGTGGCTGAGGATGCGCGGCGTCGCCGCCGCCCCGAGCGCCGCCCGGGGACCGTACGCCAGTTCCTGTGCGAACACCTGCCAGCCGGGTTCGCCGTCGGCGGTGACTGTGAACATGGCCGGGGCGTCCGGCCGGCCGGTGGGCACCCCGGTGAAGACTCGTACCGAGCAGCCCAGCGCGTCGGCGAGCGCCTGGCCGAACTGCTCGCCGTCGGGCAGCGCGACCGGGCCGTACTGGATGAAGCGGGCGTGCTCGCGGCCCTCCGGCGCGAGCCCACGCCAGAACCGGGCGACGTCGTCGAGCCGCAGCGGGGCCGTGCCGGGACAGCCCACCAGGACCGGCATCGCGTGCGGCAGGCACGCCATGGCCGAGGTCAGGCGGCTGCCGTGCCCGGCGATCGCGGCGTCGTCGCGGCTCTCCCGCAGCCAGACGCCACCCGGCAGCGGCTCCGCGGCGCAGGTGGAGCTGATGGTGAGGTGGTCGGTGGCGGCGCCGTCCCAGGCCGGCGCCGGATAGCGCTTCGACTGCCAGGCCGGCGCCCGGCCGCGCCGGTAGCAGACCCAGCCGCCGAGGTCCGTGCCGTGCACGAAGAGCAGCCCGGCAGCACCCGGGATCATCCGCCCGAACGGCGCGATCACCGGCCGGCCCAGCCGGTCGGAGAGCCACTGGCCGGCGAGCGCCCCGGTCTCCGGGCGCGCGCCGCAGACCACCAGCCGGATGCCCCGGCGCAGGCGCTGCCGGCGCAACTCGGTAGCGACCGTGTCCCAGACGTCGAAGGGCAGCTCGTGCTGCAGGTCGAGGATCACGATGTCGTTGTCCGGATCCGGGTCCACCGACAGCGCGACCGTACGGGCCTCCGGGCTGATCCGCTCCCGGGGATGCAGCACCAGAGCGTTCCCGACGGTGTGGCGGGTGATCACCTCAGATCATGCCGGAGCGCAGGGCGTAGGCGACCGCGTGTGAGCGGTTGCGCAGCTTCAGGCGGTGGTTGAGGCCGTAGATGACGTTCTTCACCGTACGTTCGGAGTAGCGCAGCTCGTCGGCGATCTCGTTGGTGTCGAAGCCCTCGGCCATCAGCCGGAGCACGTCGATCTCGCGCGCGGTGAGGCCCGAGGCGTTCAGCCCGTTCGGGTTGAGCACGTCGCGCTGGAGCCGTTCGATGTGCTTGAGCAGCTCGCCCACCAGGTTCGGGGGCAGCACCCCGCCGCCGGAGGCCGCCGCCAGCACGCTGTGCGCGAGGCGTTCGGCGGTGACCGCCGCCCGTGGCAGGACCGCCACCACCCGGCACTCCACAGCGGTCAGCAGTTCCTGCTCGCTGATGTCGGTGGTGACCAGCACGACGGGCGCGCCGATCTCGGTCGCGGCGAGGCGCAGCATGGCGATCACGTCGGTGGTGAGGCGGTCCGCCGCGACGATCAGCACCTGCGCGCGGGTCCGGTCCGCGCTGTCCAGCAGCGTGACGTCCGACCGCGACCGGAGGTGGGCGGTCAGCCCGGTGTGGGTCAGCGGGTCCGGCGCGTGCACAAAGACGGCAACTTGCTCCACAGCCATCTCCATCACTGTCAGTAGGGGCTGACAGTCTCGTGGAGACCCCTTCAGGAAATCTCCACAGTGGCGCCGCAGGACGCGGCAACCCGTGAAGATGGGCACGTAAGCGCTGGTCAGACTTTTTTCAGTCAGTGAAGATTGATTTCGACGGGACCCATCTTCTCCGTGGCGAGCTTCCCGGCATTCGCGGCGGCGGCCTGGATCGCCTCCATGATCGCCGCTTGAAGTGACGCCGCGTCACGCTGCTCGTATACCCGGGGATCGACCCGGACGGCCTGGACCTTGCCCAGGCCACTGGCCATCACCACGACCGTCGCGTCCTGGGAACGGCCGGTGACGATCGCCTTCTCCAGCTCCGTCTGCGCGGCGCGCATCTGGTCCTCGAGCCGCTGCGCGTTCGCCATGAACTCCTGGAACGAGGGTGGGATCGGCTTGGATTCGGGCTGCATGCCGGGCCTTTCTGTCTGCGACGGGCGGGGGGTCAGCCGACGGCGGCCAGGCCACCGAGACGCTCGCCGACCGGGGGCGGCGGCGCGGCCAGGTCGGCGAGCGCGAGCGTGCGGGAGCCGGTGCGGCGGGTCAGGGTGAGCGAGAACTGGTGTGCGGCGTGGACGGTGCGCTCGGGCAGCTGACCGGCCAACCGGGCCAACGCCTCCCGGACGTCGTCCGGGACCTCGTGGCCCCGCCGCACCAGATGCCGCAGCACGATCTCGGCCAGCTCGTCGGTGCTGAACTCGGGCACCGACCACTGCTGGCCGAACACCTCGTTCACCGCGGGCACCGCGGCCCGCAGGCTCGCCAGCGCCGGCTCCTCGCCGGTCAGCACCACCACCGGGTCGCCGAGCCGGGAGCGCATCTGCGTGACGAGCGCCTCGGCGATCTCCGGCGCCGCACCGGACCCGTCGTCGACGTAGTCGAGCTGGAGCACACCCCCGGCCGCGTCGTCGAGGACCGCGGCCACCAGGCTGGCCGCCTGGCCGGGCCACTGCGGCGCCAGCTCCCGGCGCGTGCTCACCCGCACCAGCTGGCCGACCGGCACCAGGCCCAGCTCCGACAGGCAGGCCGCGTAGAGCCGGGCGTACTCGCTCCGGCCGCTGCCGGCCGCGCCGCCGATCAGCACGTTTCCGGTACGGCCGGGGCCACGCCGGCGGTTGCGTCCCTCGCAGAGCCGCAACAGCGTCTGCCCGGCCGCCTCCTTCACCCGCTGCCCGCCGACCAGCCCGCAGATCCGCTTCCAACTACGGGCCGCGTTTATGGCGCCGGTGGGGTCGGTCGCCGCGTCCGGCTGCTCACCGGGCTCGACCGGCAGGTCCTCCAGCAGCGCCAGCTCGGGCTCGACATCGGCGGCGGTGAGCCGGTTCAGCTCGTTGTCCTTCGTCGGCGGGTTGGCCGCCAGCCGGGACGCCTGATTGTTGATCAGCGCCTCGAACAGCTTGCGGGCGACCCGGCCGTTGCCGAACGTCGCGTTCCTCGGCACCCGGGTGAAGTACGCGGTCAGCGCGTCCACCGCGTCGTCGGTCAGCTCGTAGTAGTGCTTGCTGACCAGGTTCGAGGTGATGGTGACGAGCTCCTCGACCGAGTAGTTCGGGAACTCGATGGTGCGCGTGAAGCGGGACGCCATACCGGGGTTGGAGGCGAGGAACTGCTCCATCAGCTCGGAGTACCCGGCGACGATGACCACCAGTTCGTCGCGGTGGTCCTCCATCATCTTCATCAGCGCGTCGATGGCCTCCTGCCCGAAGTCCGGGCCCGAGCCGCCCGAGCCGCTGGACAGCGTGTACGCCTCGTCGATGAACAGCACGCCGCCGAGCGCCTTGGTCACCAGCTCGGTGGTCTTGATAGCCGTGGAGCCGATGTACTGGCCGACCAGGTCGGCCCGCGCCGCCTCGACCATGTGGCCCTTGGACAGGATCCCCAGTTCCTTGAGCACGGAGCCGTAGAGGCGGGCCACTGTGGTCTTGCCCGTACCGGGCGGACCGGCGAAGACCAGGTGCCGGCTCATCGGCGGCATCGGCAGGCCCATCTGGAGCCGCACCTGCGACATCTTGATCAGGTTGATCAGCGCGGTGACCTCCTGCTTCACCCCGCGCAGACCGATCAGCCCGTTCAACTCGCGCAACGGCTCGCTCAGCTCGTCGCCGCCGCTCTCCTCCGCCGTACCGCCGTCGCCGGCCGGCGGGACGGGCACCGGGCCGGGGACCGGCGGCGGCGTGGCCTGCTGACGGCCCACGGTCAGCGCCTCGGCGGTCACCGTGGCGCCGGGCGCCCGGCGCACGTCCTCGCCGCCGCTGTCGCGCACCACGCAACGGGTGAGCGCGACCGGCTCCTCGGTGTCCACGCCGATGCCGGCCGCGCCACTGCCGAGCACTTCGCCGTCGGTGACGGACCCGCGGGACCCCGCCTCGAAGACCACACCGTCCGCCCGGGCGTCGCGCACCCGGACCTGGGTGACTGTCGCCGAGCCGGTCACCCGCAGGCCGTCCCGGGCCGCGTCGGCGATCTCGCTGTCGCCCAACTGGAGAGCACCCTCGACGAGTACGCCGGAGCCCCGCAGCAGGGCCGCGCGCAGCGTCAGGTCGGCGCCGGGGCCCACCCGCACGCAGGCGGCCCCCGTACCGATGAAGCGGGCCTCCCGCACGACGGCCCGCGCGGGGCCGGTCAGCATGAGCGCTGTCGCGTCCCCGGCGTCGACGGCCAGGTCGGCGCCCTCCAGCGCGGCGCCGTCCTGGACCAGGACCCCGGCGCCCGCGGTGATCTCGGCCCGCAGCCGCTGCATGACAACCGTCGACTCACCGGTGAGCACGGCGACGTGCTCCCGCGTGCCCCGGACCGTCAGCCCGAGGAAGCGCGGAGCGCCGCCGCTGACCGCGACGCCGACCGGCGAGTCCAGGACGGTGCAGTCGGTGAAGGTCGGCCGCCCGGCGCCGAGCACCTGCACGGCGGTGTGCCCGGCCCCGCCGAACGTGCAGTTCCGGAACGACGGCGACGCGCCCTCGGCGATGTGCGCCGACTGCACCGCGGCGCCGGTGAACGTCGAGTCGCTGATCTGCACGTCGGCCTCGCCACGGACGAAGACGTCGACGTTCCCGCTTCCGGTGACGGTCAGGCCGCGGATGCGGGCCCAGGCCCGCTGCTCGACCACGAGAGCCGGCTTGCCCGCCCCGGCGATCTCGCACTGCTCGACGGTGAGCCGGGCGTCGCCGCCCACGCAGACGCTGTTCGCGCCGGCCGTCCGCAGGCGGCAGCGGCGCAGGGTCAGGGCGCTGCTCTCCCCCGCCACGACGCTGCTCGTGGCGACGTCGTGGACGACAGTGTCCTCGATCGTGCTGGACCCGGCCGACATCACCACCACGCCCGCGCCGGCCGAGCTGGTCACGTCGCAGCCGCGCAGGGCCACAGTGCCCTGCATACGCGCCAGCAGCGTGACCCAGGAGGCGCCGCTGACCCGGCAGTCGTCCAGCGCCACCTCGCCCGCGTACACGTCGACGGCGGCCAGCGTGGCGTCGGCGCTGCCCAGCGTGATGCCGCGCAACTGGGCACCCTCCCCGCGGACGACGAGGACGCTGCCCTCCTCCACGTGCACCTCGACGGTGCCGGGCTGGACCGCGCTGATCGTCACCCGGTCGCCGACCACCAGCTTCTCGACGTACCGGCCGGGGTGGACGTTGATGGTGGCGCCGGGCTCGGCCCGGGACAGCGCCGAGCCGATGGTCGGATAGGAGCCCGCCTTGCGGTCTCCCACCACGAGAACCTGCCGACTCACGGCGTCACCCCTTCCGGTCCAGTCCGGGCAGCACCCGGAGGCGGCCACGGGCCCCGGCGCCGATCCGCTCCCGGGGCTCGGCCGTGGCCCACCGGTCCAGGCTGCGTCGCAGCGACGTGACCGCCAGCTCGTCGAGCGACACCCGGTTGGAGTCGACCCGGCCGGTGTCGTCGATCTCGTTGGCGCCGATCTCCCGCAGCAGGACCGCGCCGCGCTCGCCCTCCGAGGGCCGGCGCAGGTCCAGCACCTTGAAGTTCGTGCCCGGCAGGAACAGCACCCGGTCCTCGACGTGCTCGTCCCCCTCCGGTTCCAGCAGGCTGGTCCGGCGGGCCGTCATCGACCAGATCAGCACGTCGGTGTCGCCGTCCTCGGTCGCGCACGGCTGGGTGAGCGCGTTGACGAAGCTCCAGTCGGTGACCAGCCGGCGGTCCCGGTAGAGCTCCCACTCCCGGTCGGTCGGGGACAGCCGGTAGACGGTGGTTCCCCGGAAGGACGGCATCCGGGAGACCCCGGCGACCACGCAACGCGCGAACGGCACGTGGGGTCCCTTGCGGCCGGAACGCAGGCCGGCGTCGACGCCCGGGCCCCGGCCGGTCAGGTAGAGCCGAAGCGCGACCGAGTCGGCGAGCACGTCCTCCTTGGACACGCCGGACCCCTGCATGCCCGGGTGCTGCGACATGATCCGCGACACCGAGCTGGCCATCACGTCGAACTCGCGGCTGAGCGTACGGCGCAGCCAGGCCCGCTCGTCGGCGAGCCCTTTCTTCTCCGACAGCAGCGCGCCCGCGCCGGCGGAGGGCACCGGTTGCACCCGGGCCTCGGCGCTGTCCTCGACCCGGTCGGCCGGCTCGGCTCCGTCGGCCGGCACGGCCTCCGCCGACGGCTCGGCCTCCTCCGCCGCAGTGGCCGGAGCCGGTACGGGGGCCGGAGCAGCCGTCGGGGTGGGGATCGGGTCGACGGCGTGGACCGTCAGCGACGGCACAGCGGGCGCGACCGGTGGCGGCGTCGCGAGCGCCTGGCCGAAACCGGCCGGCATGGTAGGCGGCTCCGGCTCGCCGAAGCCGGCGGGCATGGTGGGCGGCCCGGGGACCGGGTACGCGGCGTCCTGGCCCCTTGCCGCCGTCGGCCCTCCCTCGGTGCGCGCGGTGTGCTCCGCAGGCTCGGCACGGACCACCGGCTCAGTGTGCTCCGTCAGCTCAGGCCGCCCTGCTCGCCCGGCCGGGCCCGACTCGGGCGGCTTGACCGGTCCGGGCGGCCCGACCGGCGTGACGGGCTCGACCATGGCGGGCGGCTCGGGCAGCGCGGGCCGCCCGTCCTGGCCGGCCGACTCCCCCGATCCGCCGGAGGTGACCGACCGGCCCGGAGTGTCCGGCCCGGCCGGGGCGGCCGGCAGCACCGGCTCGACCGACGGCGGCACCACCGGCGGCGACGGCAGCTCCGACACGAGCGGCACCACGGGCGGCGACGGCAGGTTCGATGCGAACGGCACCACAGGCGGCGCCGGCAGATCGGACGTGGAGGTCGCCGACGGCGGCGCCGGCAACTCGGACGCCAACGGCACCACGGGAGGGGCCGGCAGCTCGGACGCCAACGGCAGCACGGGTGGAGGTGGCAGCGCGGGTGCGACCGGACGCGGCACCACAGGCGGTGGCGGCAACGTGGGCGTGTTCGCGAGCAGCTCCGGCGCGGCGACCTCGTGCCCGGCGGCCGGCGCGGGAACGGCTACCACCACGCTGTCCGCCGACACCGGGGCGAGCGGCGCGGGCGGGGCCACATCCACGTACGCCGGCATCGGAGCGGGAGCGCCCACCACGCGCGTCCCGGCCTCCAGGTCGACGACCACCTGCGCCGGGCTGGACGGCTTCGCGCCGGGTACGAGCACCGACGCCGGCATCAGCGTGCGGCCCGTGCCCGCCATGCCGTCCACCCGTGCGGCCAGGTCTGCGGCCAGTTCCCGCATCCGCTCGGCGGCGGCGTGGACGGTGTCGTCGAAGACGAGCGTGCCGCTGCGGGCGTCGAGCATCGCGGCCCGGACCTGCTCGGCGTTCTTCGGCTCGGCGGTGGCCCGTACCCAGAGCCCGCTCTGCACCACCTCGACCACCGCGCCCGGGGCGAACCAGTAGACGCGGGGCGCGAGCTCCTCGGCGCCGGTCAGCGGCGGGCGGTGGCGCAGCACGGTGGGACGGCGGGCCCGCGAGTTGGGGTGCGCCCGGGGCGAGTAGGACAGTTCCAGCGCGTACGGGGCCCAGCCGAACGCGCCGTCCGGCAGCACGGTGCGGATCTCGTACTTCTGCGGGCTGCCGATCGGCACGCCGGTGTAGCAGGTGACCTCGGTGTTGAGCAGGTCGGCGATCGCCTGGCCGAACGCCTCGCCCTCCGGCATGCGGACCTCGCCGAACTGCACGAAGCGCACCCGCTGCCGGTGCTCCTCGTCGAGCCCGCGCCAGAAGCGCACCACGTCGTCGAGTGACAGCGGCGGTGTGCCGGGGCAGCCCAGCAGCACCGACATGGTTTCCGCCTGGCACGGCACGTACGCGGTCAGCCGCCGCCGCTGCGGGTCGACCACCTGCGGGTCGCGGTTGCTGTGGATCCAGACCCCGGCCGGGATCGGCTCGATCTCGGCGACGGCACTGGACGGCCGGGTGTCGACAGCGGCCCGGTCCCACGCCGGCGTCGGGTAGCGCTTGGCGTCCCAGGCCGGCGGGCGGCCGGGCCGGAACCGCACCCAGCCGCTACCCGGGGCGGAGTGGACGAACAGCGTGCCGGACGAGCCGCGTACCAGGTCGCCGTCCGGGGCGATGACGGTGCGGTTGAGCCGCTCGGAGAGCCACTGGCCGGCCATCGCCGCGGAGTTGCCGTGCCGGCCGCAGGCGACTAGGCGGATGCCCCGGCGGCGGCGCGGCAGCACTCCCGCCATCGACTCCCACGCGCTGATCGGCATGCCGTCGCCGAGGTCGAGCACGACGACGTCGTTCTCCGCGTCCTCGATCATGGACAGCGCCAGCGACTGCGCCTCGGGGCTGATCGCGTCCTCGACGTGCACCACGAGGGCGTTGCCGACCGTGTGCTGCACGACGCCGCCGGGGCGGTCCTTGCCGCCGCCGAACAGGTCCCGGATCCGGGTCGCCATGGTCGACCTACCCCACTTCCGCGGCCGCGATGGCCCTCAGGCTCAGCGCCGGGCCCTGCGGCAGCAACGCGAGCAACTCCTTCGGGAAGGGCACGTGCGTGACCCGGTCGAGCTTCAGCGCCTTCGCCGAGTCCTGGTCGCCGACCGGGTACGCCTTTCCGTCGTCCGCGATGTACGTGGGCAGGGGCGGCACCGTGTCCGAGTCGAACGGCGCCGGGAGCACTGCCATACCGCTGCCCGGCCGGGTGCGTACCGAGGTCTGCCCGGCGGGGCCGACGCCGGAGCGGTCCAGCGGGGCGAGGACGGCGGTGCTGGCGAACCGCGTGCCGTCCACGGCGCTCTGCCGCAGGCACAGCGCGTTCGGGGCGGGCTCCTGCGGGGTCAGGCCGGTCAGGTCGGGCAGCCGGGTCAGCAGCGACCGGTCGGTCGACATCCGCGCCGCGGCGAGGTCGGCGGCGATCAGCTCGACCGCCTTCGCGCCGGTGGTGGCCGTGGCGAGCAGGAACTCGGTGCGGCTCAGCGGCGCCAGGCCGTCGCGGCGCAGCACCAGCAGCTGCTCCGCGCCGGTGTCGGGCTGCTGGCGGAACAGCGTGCCGACCGGGTACGTGCGGTCGCCGACGCGGCCGGACTGGCCTTCGCCGGGGATCGTGGCCGGCTCCAGGGCCGGCCCGTCGGGCAGGAAGGCGAGCCAGTTCTCCGGCGCGGGCACCCGGCGGGTCGTGGTGGCGCCGAGCGCGACGAGCACTGCCGGGTCGCCGACCCGGTACTTGCGCTCGGCGGTCACCAGGTAGGTCGGCCCGTCGGCGCCGCGCACCACCACGAACCGGTCGGCGGGTACCGCAGTGGCTTCCGCGCGCGGGTCGAGATTGAGGCCGAGCCGGTCGCCGGGGGTGTCGGCGACCGAGCCGGGCAGGCAGGCCAGCCACGGCCCGGCGACCATCGAGCCGGTGGCGATCGACTGCGGCGCGCCGTCGATGCCGATCGACGGTCCGCGCGGCACGTCCTTGATCGACTCCTGGGAGATCAGCTTCACGGTGGCCGCGCCGCCCTGGATCAGCATGGCCGAGGTGAGGTTCGGCGTCGGCCGCAGCATCCCGTCGAGGTAGACGTACCTGGTGCCGCTCTCCTTCTCCACCAGGATCACGCCGGCCTTGGTGTACGCCTTGCTGCCGCCGGGCACGATCCAGCCGTAGACGGCGAACCCGGCCACGACCAGCACGCTGATGAGCACGCCGAAGGCCAGGCCGGTGACGGCACGCCGGCCGGGGATCTCCGCCGTCGACGGGTCGCCCTGCACCAGGGCGGAACTCAGCCGGCCCATCATGAACTGGTGGGCGTGCACATGGTCGCGCTGGGTCTGCACGGTCGGCTACCCGAACAGTCCGCGGGCCCAGGCGTAGAGCCCCAGCACCTGGGCCAGCACCGGCAGCACGGCCAGCCCGGTGGCGACGTCCAGCCCGCCCGCGGTGTACTCCCAGAACGGCAGCATGCGCCGCGGCCACGGCCGCAGCGCGGCCATCACCAGCGGGACCAGGAGGGCGACGAGCCCGCCGAGCAGGACGTACCGGCCGGCCGGGGCGAGCGTGTCGGAGAACATCAGGGCCACCATGAGGTAGCCGACGGTACCGGCCGCCACCAGGGCGATCCGCTGCCAGAAACCGAAGAAGGTACGCGAGCGCAACAGGATTGCACTCGATGTCACGAGCACCAGCGTCCAGCCGGACCAGCCCGGGACCTGCATGGTGTGGTGCAGCAACACCGGCAGGACCAGCGCGGAAGCGGTCATGCAGGCGGTCAGGTAGGTGTCCGCCTCGTCGGCCCGCGCCTTGACCAGGTCGGAGTCCTCCGGCTCGATGTCGTAGGACATGTCGGCGCCGGTCTTGGGCAACTGCGGTCCGCGCAGCCGGGCCAGCTTCACCGCCGCCCGGGGCGCGATCACGATCAGCACGAGGATCACCGAGACGGCGACGGCGGAGACCTCCGGCGCGGTGAGCTGGAAGCCGGCGCCGGACAGCAGCACGAGCACCACCATCGCGGCGGTCAGCGCGACGATCAGCAGCGGGGCGAACGGCATGACCGGCGTGACCGTACGCTGCGCGACGAGCAGGATCGCGGTGACCGCGACGATCGCGACGGCCGAGGCCAGCGCGGCGTCGGCGTTCCAGGCGACGCCGTCGGGGTCGCCGTCCACGGCGCTGGACGCGGCGACCGCCGCGAAGAACGCCGCGCCGCCGCCGAACAGCAGCGGGAACGCGCCGTCGGTCTGCTGGCGCGCGCTGACCATCGCGGCGGTGAACAGACCGGCCGCGAGCACCGCGCCGCCGATCACCTGGGGCAGCACCGGACCACGATCGACGAGTACGGCGGCGAGCAGCCCCATCGCCACCAGGGAGAGCACCAGGAACAGCACCCGGCGGTACTCCGGCTGCCACCGGTCCGCGCGCCGGTTCACCACGGTGGCGACACCCTCGGCGAGATCGTCGAAGTCGAGTTCGGGCAGCGGATCCTCGGCCGGGCGCAGGTGCAGCTCCTCGCCCTCCAGCCAGTCCAGGCTCTCCGGCGTGCCGGACAGCTCGAACGGCGCCTGGCCGAGACGTTGCAGCACCCACGACTCGTCCGGCACGTCGCCGTCCGGTACCCGGGCCAGGTCGGTGGTGTGCCGCACGAGCAGCGGCATCAGGTTCGCCACCGGCATCCGGGCCGGCACGGCCAGGTCGGCCCGGCGGGCCGGTCCGACCACGGTGATCCGGCACAGTTGGTCGTCAAGCGCTGCGCTCACCAGCGAGCCTCTCTCATCGGGCCGTGTCCGACACGAAACCGGTCTGCATCAGACGTACGCCGCGCCGGGTGACGAGCTGGGCGCGCCCGGGCGGCAGTTGGCGGGCCTTCGCCTCACCGAGGAACTTGCCCTCCTCCTTCGGGTAGGAGAAGAGCGTCGCGGGCGTACCCAGCTCCCACATCCGCCGGATCACCGGGTCCATCATGGCCCGCATCGCGCCGGAGGTGCTCCGGGCCACGATCACGTGCAGGCCGATGAAGGTGCCCTGGGCCAGCAACGGCAGGAGCGGGTCGAGCGTCGAGCCCATCCCGGTGCCCTTTGTCATCAGGTCGTAGTCGTCCACGATGACGAACAGCTCCGGCCCCTCCCACCAGTCGCGCTTGCGCATCCGCTCCGACGAGACGTCCGCCCCCGGCAGCCGCCGGTTCATCGAGACCGACGTCTGGCCGGCCAGCTCGAACATCTTGTCGCCGGTGAACGCGAAGCCCACCTGGTACGCGGCGCCGATCGCGGTGTCCAGGTCGCGGCGGGAGTCGCCGAGCACGACCTTCGCCCGCTCCGGCGGGTAGTGCTGCTGGATGGCCCGCAGCACGAGCCGGAGCATGTTGGTCTTGCCGGTCTCGCTGTCGCCGAACACCAGCATGTGCGGGGTGGCCATGAAGTCGTGCCAGACCGGGGCGAGACGCTGCTCGTCCTGGCCGATGACCACCTTGAACTCGGACTCGGGCGGCGGCAGCGTCTCGACCATCAGGTGCGCCGGGAGCATCCGTACCGGCGGGGCGGTCGGACCGGGCCAGAACGTGCTGATCTCCTCGACCACCGACTTGGTCGCCTCGGCCAGGTCGCCCACCGCGGAGCTGCCGTCCATCCGGGGCAGCGCGGCCAGGAAGTGCAGCGCGCCCTCGGTCAGGCCGCGGCCGACCTGGTTCGGCACCGTGGCCGCCTTGCGGGAGCCGTGCTCGGACTCCATCGCGTCGCCGAGCCGCAGCTCCAGCTTGGTGCCGAGCAGGTCCCGCATCCAGGTGCGCAGCTCCGACCAGCGGGTCGCGGTGACGATCACGTGCACGCCGAACGACAGGCCGCGCGAGGCGAGCTCCTGGAACTTCTGCTCCAGTTCCTGGAAGTCCTGCTTCATCGTGTACCAGCCGTCGATGACCAGGAAGACGTGCCCGAAGCTGTCCTCGATCGCTCCCTCGGTGACCTTCGCGAGGTAGCTGGACATGGAGTCGAGCCCGTGCCGGGCGAACTCGGCCTCCCGCTTCTCCATGACCTGGAGGACCTCTTCGACGGTCCGGACGACGCGGTCGCGTTCCATCCGCGTCGCGATTGAGCCGACGTGCGGCAGGCCGGAGATCGAGGCGAGACCGCCACCGCCGAAGTCGAGGCCGTAGAACTGCACCTCCCGGGGCGTGTTCGCCAGCGACAGCGCGAGGATCAGGCTGCGCAGCAGCGTCGACTTGCCGCTCTGCGGCGCGCCGGCGATGCCGACATGGCCGTCCGCGCCGTTGAGGTCCACCACCAGCAGCTCGCGCAACTGCTCGGCAGGCCGGTCCACCACGCCGACCGGCACCCGCAGACCGCCCTGGACCTGCAGGTCGTCGATGGTCATGCCGCGGACCGGGTCGGGCAGCACGCTCGGCATCAGCGAGTCCAGGCTGGGCGCGCTGGACAACGGCGGCAACCAGACCTGGCGGGCCGGCGGGCCGGAGCCGGCGAGCCGGTCCAGCAGCACCTCGACCAGGCTCGGCCCGCCCGCGTCCACGGCGGGCTCCTCGGCCTGCTCGACCGGGCGGTCCCGGCCGGGGTCGTGGCGCGCGGCGACCTGCCGGGTGGTGAACGGCACCACGTCGGCGGTCAGCTCGTCGTCGGCGTCGACGACGCCACTGAGGCGGCCGCTTCCGGTGTACGCGCCGGACACGTACGCCGCCTTGAAGCGCACCAGGTTCGTGGTGTCGACCTTCAGGTAGCCGTTGCCGGGCTCGGGCGGCAGCTCGTACGCCGCGCCCACGCCGATGACCGACCGGGACTCCATCGAGGAGAACGTGCGCAGTGCCAGTCGGTACGACAGGTGTCCCTCGACCCGGTTGATCCGCCCCTCGTCCAGGCGCTGCGAGGCGAGCAGCAGGTGCACGCCGAGCGACCGGCCGAGGCGGCCGATGGAGACGAACAGGTCCATGAACTCGCTCTTGCTGGACAGCAGCTCGCTGAACTCGTCCACGATGATCAGCAGCACCGGGAACGGCACGAGCTGCGCGCCGTTGCCGCGCGCCTTCTCGTAGTCGAACAGCGAGGCGTAGCCGCTGGCGCGCAGCATCTCCTGCCGCCGGGTCATCTCGCCGTTGAGCGCGTCCTGCATCCGGTCGACAAGCGGCAGCTCGTCGGCCAGGTTGGTGATCACCGCCGAGGTGTGCGGCAGCTTGTCCATGCCGAGGAACGTGGCGCCGCCCTTGAAGTCGACGAGCACCAGGTTGAGGATCTCCGAGCTGTGCGTCGCGGCCAGGCCGCAGACGAGGGTACGCAGCAGCTCCGACTTGCCCGAGCCGGTGGCGCCGATGAGCAGCCCGTGCGGTCCCATGCCGCCCTGCGCGGACTCCTTCAGGTCCAGCTCGATGACCTCGCCCTCCTCGGTGACGCCGATCGGCACCATGAGGCGGTTGCGCTGCGGGGTCCGGGTGCGCCACAGCGCCTGCACGTCGAAGGTCATCGCGTCGCGGATGCCGAGCAGCGTGGTCAGCTCGAAGCTGGTGTCCAGCGGCTCGTCGGAGACGTCCAGGGTGCCGCTGGTCCGCTTCGGCGCGATGATCCGCGCGAGCGCCTCGCACTGGGTCTCGTCGAGCCCGTCGCGCTTGGCCGTGCCGGTCGTCGCGCCGGCCGGGAACTCCACCACGTCGTCGGTGACGGTGAGCCGCAGCACCTTGGGGCCGCCGGGCATCGCGCCGGTCAGGTCCAGCAGCACCACGTTGCGGATGCCCGCGCCGAGCAGGCGGGAGCTGTCCGGCAGGTCCACCAGGTGCGCGACGATCACCAGGAACGGCTCGCTCGTGGTCGGCTTCACGGCCCGGTCGTGGTCGCCCCGGTCGGTGATCTCGGGGCCGAGCATGTCCATCAGCGCGTCGTGGCTGCCGGCGAACATCCGGACCGGGCCCGCCGCGTCGTACGCCGTCGGGTGCGCGTTGTGCGGCAGCCACTTGACCCACTCCCAGGGGCCCCGGTGCACCTCGGCTGCGAGCACGGCGATCCGCAGTTCGTCCGGGGCGTGGAAGGTGGCGAGCTGCGCCACCATGGCGCGGGCCAGGTCGATGGCCGGGTCGATGGCCCCCTCGAACTCGACGCTGGTGAAGCTCGGCAGGCCGACGGAGGTCGGGATGCCCGACACCGTCCGGTACGCCTCGGAGAAGCGCCGCAGCGAGATCGACGACAGCGGTTCCAGATCCTCGATCGGCTTGGTGGACGGCGGGTTGAACTTGAGCATCGCGGCCTGCCGGCCGAGACCGATGCGGACCCGGCCGAAGTCGTCGTGGCTGGGCCGCCGCTCCCACAGCCGGCTGCCCATCGCGATCGACCAGAGCCAGCCCGGCTGCGGGTTGTTCCACAGGACGTGCCGGCGCTGCTGGTCGGCCGCGTCGCGGGCCTGCTTGCGCAGCTGCCCGATGTAGCGCAGGAAGTCGCGCCGCTCGCCGCGCATCTTGCGCTTGCGCTCGGAGGCCGCCCGGCCGATCTGCATGACGCCCATGAGCAGCATGCCGCCGGCCATCGCGCCGCCCATCACGTACATGATCGGGGCGCGGTTGTAGAGGCCGAACATGGCGAGCATCGCGCCCATGCCGAGGCCCATCGGCACGACCATCGCGAAGGAGCGGAAGTCGAGCGGGGCCTCCTCGGCCATCAGCGGCGGCTCCTGGAGCTCGATCGAGCCCTCCGGAGCCTCCGGACCGGTGGCGCGGGGCGGGCGCTTGACGGTGACCGTACTCATCCGAGCCTCCCCACCCCGGTATCGTCGCCGCCCCAGGCGGCGTTCTCCTGGCGCAGCAGCTTCACGGCGTACCGGTCGTTGCGGTAACGCTCGGCCACCTTGACGTCGTCGTCCTCGTCGGCCTGGCGCTTCTTCTCCTTCTCCGCCCGCTCCTGCTCCTCCTTGCGGCGGCGGTCCTGCTCGGCCCAGAACGCCTCGGCGCGTTCGGCCTCCTCCTTCTCCGCCGTGGCGAGCGCCTCCATGAACTCCGCGTCGCCGGCCCCGGGCTCGCCGCACCGGCGCATCTTGTCCAGGTCGGCGCCGAAGAAGTCGAACGTGCCGTCGGCCGGCCGGGGCGCCTTCGCGGGCGCGACCCGCCGCCACACGGCACGCCGCGGCCCCGGTGTCTCGGACATGGTCACCTTTCCGGGCCCTGGTCGGCGGGCGCGCCGGTCAGCCAGTCGGCGTCGCTGAGGTCGTCCCACCCGGCCTTGTCGTCCGGGTCCTCGTCCGGCCGGACCAGCGGGACGTGGTCGTCGGCGGGGCGGTGGCGGGTGTCGCCGTCGCCGCCCCAGACGGCGTCGTCCTCACGCAGCTCGACGGTGCTGTCGGCGCCGTCCGCGGGCTCCCGGTCACCGTCGCGTCCGGAGCGGCGCCGCAGCGCACCGGCCCGGGCCGGGTCGTCGGGGTCGGTGGACGGCGTCGCGGCGCCGCCCGCCTGAGGGTTCCGGCCGGCGACACCGACGCCGACGGCGGCCAGCCCGAGCGCGCCGGGGAGCACGACGGTCTCGACGTCCACCACGGGTACGGCGACGCCGGTCCTCCGGCGCGCCTCGTCCGGACCCGCGGCACCCGCCTGGCCGGGCTGCCCCGCCTGGCCGGGCGGGTTCGGCGGGACCGGCTGGGTGGTAGGGGTGGGTGGGCTGCCCGGCGTCGCCGGGCTGGGCGCGTTCCCCGGTCCCGTCAGCGGCCCCGATCCGGCCGGCGCTGGCCGGCCGACGATCACCGGAGCCGCCGGGGACAGGTCGACCACAGTCGGCAGCTCCGCCGCCGTCGGCGGCGCGACCACCTCGGGTACGGACGCGCCGGGCGGCTCGACGCCGTCGGTGTCGCGCGGCTCCCCCACCGCGACGTCCGGCACGGCCGGAGGGCCGGCGGGCGCGGCCGGGTTCTCGGCGACGGCATCCGGGACATCCGCGTCCGGACGGACGACAGGCGTGGGCTCCGGTGCCGGGCCGGACACGTCGCCGTCCGGCGTGGAGCCGCCGGGGGCCGTGCCACAGTCCGCCGCTGCGCCGTCCGCGTCCGGCGAGCCGTCCCCGGGTCCGGACGGGGTCCGGTCGACCCCGTCCGGGCGGACCGGGCCGGACGTATCGGGCCTGGCCGGCGGTGCGGTCGCCTGGCCGCCCGGCGGGCCGGGCAGCGGCGGCAGCGCCCCGATGCCCACCGGCGTCGTCTCCGTCCCACCGGGCAGAACCGCCGCCTCGGGTACGGCGACCCCGCCGGTGGACGAGTCACCGGCGACCGGCGGCGGCACATCCGGCGCGGACCGCACCGGCGTCTCCAGTCCCGTGCCGCCCGCTCCCGCGCCCGACGGCGCGTACGGCGCTCCGGTGTCCGGGGCCGGCGGGCTCCAGTCGCCGGGATCCGCCTCGATCAACCCGGAGGCGTCCGGCGCGTCCGGCGCGCCGCCACCGGGAGTACCCGCACCGGGAGCGCCTGGCGCTCCGGGCATCATCGGCATGCCCGCCGGCGTCGTCGCCACCGGCGAGTCGATGCCGACGCCCGGGGGAAGCTGAGGCCCGTCGACGCCGCCGAGCCCGTCGCCACCGGCCGGCGCGCCGCCGGACCCGTCCGGCACACCGGCGTCGACGGCGGGCCGCCAGTCGTCGGCGTCGCCGCTGACCAGCCCTCGGGCGTCGGGCGACTCGGTCGCGCCGGAACCGTTCGCGCCTCCCGCCGGGCCCGGCATGCCGGGCATGGCCGGCATCGGCGCGCCCAGCCCGGCGCCGCCGGACGACACACCGGCCGGGGCGCCGGGAACCTGCACGCCGTCGAACCCGGGCGACTGCCAGTCGGCCGCGTCCCCTTGCACCAGGCCCTTGGCGTCCGGCGCCTCGGGAGCACCGGGGGCGCCACCGCCACCGGCGCCGGGAGCACCGGCGCCGGGCATGCCCGGCATCATCGGCGACTGGAAACCGCCACCACCGGGCACCGCGCCACCGGGGGCGGCCGGGATGTCCACGCCGCTGATCGCGCCGGGAGTGAAGTCCTTGCCGTTGCCCAGCAGCCCGTTCGCGTCCGGTTTCTCCGGCAGGCCAGGGCTGCCGCCGGCGCCGTTGCCGACGCCGCCGGGTGAGCCGAGTCCCGGCACGCCGGGCGAGGTGAACCCACCGCCGGCGGTGCCCCCGCCGACTCCGCCCCCGAGCTTCGGACCGCCGACCTCGCCCGGACCGGAGAACGACGGCGGCTTCACCGAACCGCCGCCGGCCGAGCCGCCGCCGAGGTTGGCCGAGCCGGGTGGCTTGATGCCCGGCGGCACGACCGCGGGCAACCCGCCCGGGACGCCGCCACCGCCGAGACCACCGCCGCCCGCGCCGATGCCGCCCGGGCCGTTGAACACCGGGGCGTCGAATCCGGGCAGCCCGCCGCCGGCGCCACCTCCGCCCGGGGTGGGGCCACCGATCTCACCCGGGCCCGAGAACGACGGTGGGGTGAGGTTCCCCGGACCCTGGCCGGGGCCCGGGCCGCCGATGCCGCTGAGGTTCGGCGGCGTGATCGTGGGAACCGTGATGTTCGGCGGCGCGGTGAAGGGCGCGGTGGTGATGCCGCCGATGGGGGGCGTGGTGAACACCGGCGGGGTGAGCGTCGGGGGCGCCGACAGGTTCATCGTGGTGATGTTCTGCGTCGGGAACGGCGACGTCGTCGGCATGCTGATGCCGGTCGTCGGCATGGTGACCCCGGCCGTCTTCGCCTTGTCGGTGGTGATCCGGTACTGCTCGGCGACCGTGTGGACGACCTCGGCCATCTGCTGCGCCATCGGCTTCTCGTACTCGGTGCCACTGATCGGCACCGGGCCGCTGCCGCTGCCGACGCCGTTCTGGGAGGCGATCGTCGCCCAGGCGCCGTCGAGGTAGGCGATCGTCTGCTGGGCCCAGGAGAGGTGGTTGGCGGCGTCGTAGAGCTGCGACGGCAGCGACGTGAGGTTCGGCGAGGAGTTGATGGCGTTCGCCGCGGTGGTGGAGTCCGGAACCTTGCCGCCGGCGAGGTGCTCGGCCTGCTTGCCGAGCAGGTCCGCGTAGAAGTTCATCTTGTCGCGGAACGCGCTGGCGGCGGGTCCCTTCCACGCCTTCTCGTCGCCGACCATGGAGGCGACAGCGGTACGGAGGGTCTGTTCCAGCCAGATCAGCAGGTCCTGCGTCGCCTGGAAGGCCCGGGCCGCCTCGACCACCGACGCGACGTTGACGCGCGAGGCGGCGTACTGCAGTCCCGCCTCGCTGAACACCGCGGCGCCGCCGTTGACCGCGGCCTCGAGCTTGCGCCAGCCCCGGGTCTCGGTCGCCCAGGTCCGGTAGTCGTACAGGTCACCGACGGGAATCACCTTCGGCGGGAAGGTTCCTGCCTCCTCCGCCGGGTCGTTCCACCCGTCGAGTTTGCTCTCACCGAGACCGTTGCCCATGCCCCGTCCCTCTTCGCGAGCGGCGAGAGCCGCTCGCCCGCGCTAGTTGCCGTCGGTCTTGATGATCTTCTGGCCGTACGTGCTCAGGTTGTCGAGGCCCTTGAAGGAGTCACCCATGACCTCGGTGAGCTTCTCCGTGGTCAGCGAGTTCAGCTCTTCGAGGTTCTTGTACTGGGCGGCCATCTTCAGCAGGGCGTGCTGCACGGCGAGGAGGGCCGTGTTCATGTCGACGAGCATGTCCTTCGTGTCGCCCTTGACGCCGCCGTCCTGGGCGGTCGCCCCGACCACCGCCTGCCGCAGCACCTCCGCGCGGGCGAATGCGCCGGGCCGCGGGTCGACCGCGTTCAACTGGTCCACAGTGGTGAGAAGGACGTTCCCGGGACCGGTGATCCGGCCCAGCACCTCGTTGGCGAACCACTCCAGCGCGGCGGTGTTCACGGCCACGCCACTGGTCGAGGCGGTGTCGCCCTTGAACGTCGGATTGATGCCCGGCGGGGTGAAGCCCGAGTTCGTCGGCGTCTTCGTCTCGTCGATCCAGTCGGGCTTGTCCGTGAACGCGGGCGGCTTCACGTTCGACGGGTCGGTGATGTTGGCCTTGTACTCCTTGACGAGGTTCCGCCAGCCGTCGATGTCGAGGACGTTCTTGTCGTACCACTCGCGGGCCTCGATCCACTCCGGGTGCTCGGCGCGGACCTCGTCCTTCCACCTGTCGAAATCGACACCGGTACGCCGGTTCTGGTGCTTGTTGTAGAAGGCCATCCAGGAGTCGTACGCCGCCTGAGTGGTGCCTTCCGGCTTCCCGATGGCGGCGTCGCCCATGCCGTAGGCGTTCATCGCGGCGATGGCTTCGGGGCTGGCGTATCCCCAGTCAATGCGGGCCAAGGAACTCACTCCACTCGGTTGTCGACGGCGGGACGAAGGCGCAGACCCCAACGGCCCGGGTCGTCTAGCTCACCGGGCCGGGGACGGACGACGGGACTGCCGCACCGCGTCCGCGGCAGCCGCCCGGCGGATCAACCGCCGCGGACGTCGTTCCAGATCATGGCGTGGCGCTGCTCGGTGGTGCCGTAGTTGTCCGAGATGCGCAGCAGCGTTTGCCGGGCCTGCTCCAGGTAGCCCACCATCGAGTCGGCCGCCTGGTTCCAGGCCGCCTTCGAGACGTGGTACTGCTGCTGGGCGGCGCCGGTCCACTCGGCGAGGCTCGCCTCGACCGTGCGCTCCATCTCCTCCAGCGACGTCTGGATCTGGCCGTTGATGCGGTGCATGTCGGTCAGCACGGCGTCTGCCTGCACGAAGTCGAAGGTGTAGTTGGACACGTCAGTCCTCTCGGGAGATCAGGGGTTCGGGGGTACGGCTCAGATGCCCGGCAGGGCCGCGCCGAAGGAGTTGGCCACGCTCGACGCCTCGTCCTCGGCCGCCTGGTAGCCCTTGGTGGTCACGCCCATGACCTCCAGCATGTTCAGCAGCTCGTTGATCACCCGCTGGAACGCGTTCTCCCAGTTGTCCATGGCCTGGTTGAAGCCCTGCGACGCCTGGCCGGTCCAGGAGGAGATCAGGACGGCCATCTGCCCGTTGACCGCGCGCAGCTGGCCGGTGAATTCGGTGGCCTTGTCGGAGAACTCCTGGGCAGCCCGCTGCATACCCGCTTCGGTGGTGCTGACGGTCGGCATCGTCACGGCCGGACTCCTCGTGTCAGGGAAAGGTGGCAGGGAAGAGTGTTGATCCGCCGCCCCGTGCGGGCGCAACTCCGTCGCGCCGCCATGTCCGAACGTCACCCAACATTGCACGGCAGCGCCCCCGCGCCCGGCGGCCACGGCCGGGAGGCCGGGAAAAGTGGTTGCACTTTCATGCACTGATCCCCGATCCGAGTTCCGGCCGCCGGACCGGCGCGTCTTCACTGGAGCGCGCGACGTCGAGGGAGTGGTCCGGCTTGAACTACAGCGAGCGCATCGAAGGCCTGTTCCAGGAGTACGAGCGGCAGCGCAACAGCCTCACGGAGATGCAGGCCCGGATGAGCGCGCTCTCGGCCACCGCGTCGTCGCCGCGGCGCGAGGTGAGCGTCACAGTGGGCCAGAACGGCGTGCTCACCGACATCCAGTTCCCCTCGGGCGCCCACAAGCGGCTCACCACCGCCGACCTGACCCGCCTCATCCTCGACACCTACGCCGACGCCAAGGAACAGGTCATGAACCAGGCGGCCGACCTGCTGGCGCCGATGCTCCCGGACGGTCTCGACGCCCACAAGCTGGTCCGGGGCCAGGCCGGCGCCGAGGCGTTCCTGCCGAAGGAGCCGCGCATGGTGACGAGCGTGCGGGAACTCCTGACCCGGGGACCCGAATGACCAGCAACAATCCCGGCGGCCGGCTGTGGGTCGACCCGGACGGTGTGGAAGGGCTCGGCAAGGCGTACGAGTCGCACGTCCGGCTCTACGAGAGCTACCTCGCCCAGGTGACCGCGCTGCGCGCCCGGTACTCCAACGCCTGGGGCGACGACGACATGGGCAAGGAGTTCTCGGAGAAGTTCCTGCAGGGCATGGACAACCTCGAAGCGATCATCGGCGGCGTCAAGGGCACCCTGCACTACACCGCCGAGGGCCTGAAGGAGAGCGGCCGGGCGTACCGCGAGGCCGACGAGGACGCCGCCGACGTCAGCCGGATGCTGGCCAAGGACTTCGACGGCCTGCGGCGCCCCGCGTACCCGACCCGGGCGACGGTCTCCGGCGACGGGCCGGAGCCTGCCGCGGAGGGTGAGCCGCGCCGGCCTCATCTGCTGTCCCGCCGCCGGGCGGTCGGCGAGCCGGTCGCCGAGCAGGCCAGGCTCCTTCCGCGGCAGCAGGGCACGCCGCTGCTGCCGGTGGAGCCCGCCGAGCCGCTGATCCCGCTCACCGCCGCCCAGCCGGCCATCTCGTCCTACTTCTCCAGGCCGGAGTACGCGACCGCGCACGTCGGCGGCCGGCCGCTGCCCGACGGGTACCGGCTGATCGCGCTCAACCCGTTCGAGGACGGCAGCACCCGGGTGGACGCGAACCTCTACGACTCGATCACCCCGCTGGCCGGCACGCCCGTCACCACCCCGGACGGCAGGGCGATCAATCCCGGACAGGGCCGGTTCTTCGTCGTCAAGGAGAACCCGGCCGCCGACCCCACCGTCCCCGGCTACCAGCCGCTGTACCTGAGCTACGCGCCGGACGGCACGCCGACACCGATCATCCCCGGCGTCTGAGCCACCACCACCCGCCGCCGGTAGGACATGCCCGACTTCCACATCCCCAACGACCCGCAGTGGCAGTGGGCGTACGACCTCATCCTCGTCGCCGTCGGCGAGGAGTACCCGAAGGCCGACCCCACCGCCCTGCGGGCCATGGGCGACGAGTTGTACGCGCTCAGCAGCACCATTCTCAACGGGATGGGCGCCACCGCCAACCTCGGCTACGGGCTGGCCGGGAGCCTGTCCGGCCCGGCGATGGACGCGTTCCAGCAGTACCAGGTCGGCATCACCAGGAACGTGCCGGCCGGCGGCAACATCGCGCTGGCGCTGGGCGGCTCGGCCTACAACTTCGCGCTGGACTCGGAGAACACCCAGTACAACATCGTCATCGCGGCCTTCACCCAGGTCGTCGAGATCGCCATCGCGCTGGCCTCCGGCTTCGGCGCCGCAGCGGTTCCCGCGCTGATCAAGATCGGTCAGGAAATCGTCAAGGCCCTGATCGACCTGTTCCGGCAGCGCCTGCGGCACATGCTGATGCGGCTGGCCTGGGAGGCGTTCCAGGAGGGCCTGGAGGAACTCTGGCAGAGCGCCGCCGCCCAGGTGACCCAGATCATCGAGGGCAACCGCAAGTCCCTGGACTACAAGGACCTGGCGATCGCGTTCGCCGGTGGCGCCTTCATCGGCGCGGGCGTCAGCGGCGTGCAGATGATCGGCGGCAAGTTCTTCCCGAAGATCAACGACAGCGTCCTGTCCCGGGAAGGGTTGTCGGCGCTCGCCGAGACGCTGTTCGAGGGCCTGTTCACCATGATGGTCGGCGGCGGCGGATTCAACCCGTGGGCCACCATGTCCTCCTCGCTGATCGGCGGGATGGCGCACCACTACGCCACAGTGGTCGGCAACAGCTACGGTCCCGGCGCCGGCGCCAAGGCGCCGCCGAAGATCGAGACGAACAGCCTCACCACCACGCCGTCCGCGCCGCCGCCGACGACGAGCGTGGACGGACCACCGGTTCCCCCGCCCGTCGGCTCCCCCACCGGGACGGGCGGCCCCGCAGGTCACGGCGATGCCGGGAACCAGGGCGCCGGTGGCCGGCCTTCGGACGGCTCCGGCACCGCGGGTGGCGCCGTCGGCGGCCCGGGCCCGGGCCGGTCGGGCTCCGGCAGCCAGGACTCCGGGAGTCAGGGCAGTGCCGGCCAGGGCAGTGCCGGTCAGGGTCCAGGCAGTCAGGGGCCGGGGCAGCAGGGCGCGGGAGGCCAGGTTCCACCGGGCCAGGGCGCCGGGCAGCAGGGCGCGGGAAGCCCGGGCGTCCAGGCGGGCGGGGGTTCCACGACCGGCGGGCAGACCGGCGCTGGAAGCGCGACGGCCGGTGGACAGAACGGCGCCGACGGCCCGGTCTCTAGTGGCCAAGGCGCGGGTCGCGACGGCACCGGGAGCCAGGGCGCCGGCAACCCCGCCGGGAGCGGCAACATGGCCGGGGCCGGCAACACGGCCGTCGGGACGGACGCCCCGGTCTCCACCGGGGACGGGTCCGCGCGCGGGGACTCGACGGGTACTGCGGCCGGAAGCCCGCCGATCGCCACCGGCGCGCCCTCGGCCGCCTCCGCGACAGTGGTCACCGACGCCACGACGACGCGCGGCGGCGCCCTGGCCGGACCGGACGGCTCGACGTCGGGTGGTGGGCTGCCGGGGTTCGACACCACCACGCCGTTGGCGTCGGCGACGCAGCCGCCCACCGCCTCCGGCTCACCACCGGGCGCCCAGGCCGGACCGGCGGCGCCGTCCACGACCGCGCCGTCCCCCGCTACGCCCTCCCCGGCCGCGCCGTCGGCCGCCACGCCCGCACCGGCCGCGCCGTCGATCGGCACGCCGTCCGCCTCGGCGCCCTCCCCGGCTACGCCCGCAGCAGCCGCACCCGCCACCGGTACGTCCTCGCCGAACTCGCCGTCGGCGGCCACGCCCGCGGCAGGGCGAGCCGACAGCACCGGTGCCACGCCTGTGCTGCCACCGGCACGGGAGCAGGCGGGCGGCGTCTCGGTGGAGGTCGCTGCGGTCGGCGTGCCGCCGGCGGCCGGTCCCGCAGTGGGCATCGACGCGCCGGTCACCCCGGCACCGGCGACTGCGGCGTCCACACCGACCGGCCCGGTCGTCACCGCTGACGGCCCGACCCCCGGGCCGGCCGTCCCCGTGGACGGTGCGAGGACCGCCCACGCCCCGGTGGACGCGGACGGCACCGGCCCCCGGAACGACCTCGCGCAGGCCGGTGCCCACCCCGGCCCGGACCGGTCCGGCGACCCGGGAACGACTCAACCCGTCACCCCGGCCGCCGGAACACCCGTCCGGGCCGCGCCGAGCCCGCAGTTCCAGCGGGCGAAGTCGGACGCGGAACCGAAACGGCTGCGCACCGAGCGGTACGTCCCGTGGAAGGACACCGTCGTCCCCGGCACGCACCTGCTGCGCGGCGAGATCACGACCATCGACTTCACCACGCGGGAGTTCACCGCCGACGGGCGCGACTACCGGTCGTTCGACGTACACCTGGATCTGGTCTCGAAGAACGACCAGATGTCCCCGCATGAGCTGCGGGACTTCGCCGACGCGGTGCAGCGCACCGTCGACGAGATGGTCAACGACAGGTACACGCTGCCCGACGGCCGGCTGCTCCACATCGACCTGGTCGTCGACACGTCGCCGTGGCGCGACGGCATGACCCGCGACTGGCAGGCTGATCCGCGCCGCAACCCGCCGGTCGAGGTGACCTCGGAGACCGGGGTGAGAACCGACCAGCACCGGTGGAACACCGGCGACCGCCTCTCGGTGATGGTGCACGAGGTGATGCACTACCTCGGCGCCAAGGAGGGTCACCAGGCCGTCGATCACCTGTTCACCACCCGCGAGCGTCCGGGGGTGATGGGCCTCGAGGTCGACACCCTGCCGACGTCGTCGAAGCAGGCTGCGTCCTCGACCGGGCCGGTCGACTATCTCACGGCTGTGGATCTGGCGACGATCCACGACGCCGCGCTGACCGCGGGACCGGTGCGCGAGCTTCCGATCCCGCCGGCGACGCGCGAGCAGGCGCCGGACCCGTACCCGAACCCGCAGGTCCCGTCGCGTGCGCCGGCCCCGCCGCCTCCCCCCGGGGTGCCCGGCCCTCCGCCGCCACCACCACCGGCCGCGCCCGGTCGCCCGCCGGGGCCGGCCGGGGCGCCGATCCGGAATAGCGTCCCGCAGCGGGCGGACCTCTCCGCTGCCACGCTGCCGCCCCGGCAGCAGCCCGTGCCGACGGCGATCGGGCGAGCGCTCACCGACAAGTACGAGATGGTGCACGTCATCGACCAGGGCTCCCCGGGCCTGGGCCACCAGGCGGCGACGGTCGCCATGCTCGACGGGCTGGCCGCGACCGGCTACCAGGGCACCGTGGTCCTGACCTATCCCAGCAACAAGACGCCGTACTACGCCGGGCAGCTCGGCCGGCAGGCCGACTTCGACAGCCCGGTGGGCTCGTACGACCTGTTCCACAGCGAGTGGACCGGGCGCCGGGGCGGGATGGACGTCGTCATGCGACCGCAGCAGAAGCCCGTCGACCCGGGCGAGGGGCGGAAACAGACGCCCGCCGACGACCAACGCAAGGAGCGGGACTGGAAGGAGAGGCAGTGGCCCGGTGCCGGCGGCAGCGATCTGCCCGACTGGCGACGGAAGCTGCAGCCGTCGTTCCGGAAAGAGGCGGAGACCAGCGCTCAGGAAGTTGGCCAGGGTCTGCGCATCGACCTGGTCCGCACCGAAACTCCACCTCCGGGCGCTGCCCTGATCGTCCTGCCGGCCGTCGACGCGAAGAACGACGACGGCTCGGAGGTGCCCGGGGAGAAGAAGGAGGAGTGGTTCCAGAAGAACTGGGAGCGCTGGCTGCGCGCCGCCCACAACGGCAACCATGACGTGCTCACGCTCCAGCCGTTCCTGTGGGACAAGTTCCCCCGCCAGTTCCGCAGCACAAACGGGACGGTCAAGAATCTGGACGAGATCCTGACCGGTGTTCCGTCCTACCGTGGCCGGCCACCGGCCACCCCGCCGCCGACCGCCGCCGAGGTCATCAGGGCCAACCGCGTTCCCGAGGCCGACGCTCTCGCGAATCTGGTCGACGACCCGGACACCGACGTGGTGCTCGTCTACTACGGCAGGACCGAGGTCACTCCTGAGCACAGCGACGTGGTCGGCCGGCTGGCCGCCGCCGCCCGGCCCGAGCGGCCGACTGTCGTCCTGGTGGTCGGCGACGCCGACCGGAGCTTCACGACAAGCAACCCCGACGTCCACGTCGCGCCGCTGCCCCGCATCTCGCCGGAGCAGATGGCCGGGCTCCGCGACCGCGCCACGCTCGTGGTCACCGAGGGCGCCAACACCTGGCAGGAGTCCCTCGCGGCGGGCAGGCCCACGCTCTCGGTGACGGCGTCCGCGGGTGACACCCAGCCGTGGAAGCACGAGCCCGCGTCGGTCGCGGCCTCCGGCTCCACCGCAGGCCGCGACCGGCTGTTGGCGGCGTCGGAGTACCTACGGCTCGGCGGTGACCCCGACACGGTGCGAGGCTTCGTGCGGGACGACGACGGCAGCGTCCGCGCGTACTTCGACCGGTGGCAGCAGGCTCTCGATCATGTCGGCTCCGACCAGGTCGACCAGGCTCTCGCCACGGTCACCGGCCTGCCGTTGGACCCGGAGGCCCGCCAGCGTGCCGAGGCCGCGCCGGGCGCGCCCCCGATGGACACCACCGAGCGCACGGCCGGGACCCCGCCGACCCGGCTCGACGTACCCAAGACCCGCGACGAGATCACCCGGGCGCGCCACGAGCAGCGCGACACCGCGCCGCGCCGGATCGCGAACACCAGCGCGTACGACGTCATCGTCCGCGACCCGAGTCCGGACACCCGGGTTCCGGACGTGGTCGCGCGCTCCTACGAGCGGGCCGGCCTGGCCCTCCCGCCGGCCGGCCGGCCCCGCCTGCGCCTCGACGCGGTCGACAACCGGATCGCGTACGACCACCGGGTGCTCGACCTCGGCGACCGGAACGTGCAGGACTTCACGGTCAAGGTCTTCCTGGACCCGCGCGACGCCACGGCCGAGGCCGCCCGGGGCGACGTCGAGGCCCGGGTGACCGAGGCGGTCGACCGGATCTACAACCAGGGCTTCCGCATCGGAGACCGCGACCAACTGAACGTCACCGTCGAGTTCGTGACCCGCCCCGGCGAGGCGCACGCCGTCGTCGCGCTGCACGGCACCCCGTCGCCGGCCACGCAGACCGCCTGGTCGACGCATTCGTCCGACCTTGACCTGGCGCACGAGATCGGGCACTTCCTGGGCCTGCGCGACGAGTACGCGGTACCGGGCCGGGCCCTGGAGCGCGCGCTGGTCCGCGACGACAACTCGCTGATGGCGACCACCACCCCGCAGCCCGGCAACGAGCCGCGGCTGCTGGCCCGTGGCGTCGAGCAGATCGCCGGCCTGCGGCACGACGTGCTCTCGCCCGATCGCGGCGCGTTGCCGCCACGGACGCGGCCGTCCCGGTTCGAGCCGGTACGGGTGGCCGGCGGCCGCAACGCGCGGTTCGACGAGCTGACCGGGCACACCCGCGACGTCAACCCGGGCACCTACCGGCAGGCGACGATCGACCTCAAGAACGAGGCGGCGCCGATCGGGTTCGTCGTCAACTCGATGCTCCCGGCCGCCGACGTCGACCAGATCCCCGAGGTGGTCCGGGCCGTCACCGAAGGCCTCGCCCCGGGCACCCGGGTCGCGTTCGTCTTCGGCGTCAACACCACCGCCGAGGTGCCGGACCTGGCGTTCCGGGACGCGGTCGCCCGGGCCGCCCGGCTCGCCGAGAGCCTCGACGTGCCGGTGGCGGTGAACGGCTACGCGGTCGGCACGAAGAACGACAAGTTCCCGTACGGCCGCACCCGCAACCAGGTGCTGCGCGACAGCGACACGGTGGCCGCGATCCAGGGCCTCGCGCAGGGCGGTCCGGACGGCGCGGACCGCCGCTACCCGTACGTCTCGATCCAGGACTTCGACCGGGGCGCCCGTACGATCGCCGACGGCACCCACGTCTTCGACCGCATCAACCGGGCGACCCGGTTCGATCCGGAGGCGACCGGGCCGCAGACCGACTCCCCGGCCCGGCCCTTGATGATCTCCGGCGGCTACCGCGTCGGCGACGCCGCGGACCTGGTCCGGCGTACCCGGGAGCGGCTGGAACGACGCGCCCGCGACCACGAGGCGAGGATCGCCGAACTCGCCACGCGCGACGACAAGGACGCGCGCAGGGAACTCGGGATCGAGCGACAGAAGCTGGCCGCCGTCCACGGCGGGCTCGGCAAGCTCGCCACCCGAACCGGGCAGGACACGTTCGTCCGGGACTTCGCCACGGCCGTGGACGAGGACATGCGCTCCCGGGACCGGCAGGCCACCGTCCACCCCATGCTGCCGTACTCGCCGGAGCCGAACCTCTTCGTCGACGGCCTGCTCGTCCTCGGCCGGCCCGAGGTCCGGTTCGGTGACGCGGGCGCCGAGTTCCTCCTGCTGGCCGAGAGCCTGCACCAGGCGTACGGCGACGAGCTGGCCGTCGCCCACGGCGCGGCGACGCCGGCCGACCTGCCCCCGGACGTCCTCACCACAGACGTCCAGGTCGAGTCGCAGAACAACAGGCACCCCGACCGCGACCTGGGGTTCATGACGGACTTCGTGGGCGCCGCCACGCCCACCGACCTGTCCCGGCTGGCGGCCGACTTCGCCGCCGGCAACTTCCTGCCCCAGTCGCACGCCGTGCCCACGAACGCCAACCGGCAGCTGTTCTACACCGAGGGCACCGGCTTCAAGGAGTACCGGGCCGAGCTGCGCAAGCCCGGCATCGCCGCCGGCAAGCCGTTCGCCGCCCCCACCGACGTGGTGCCCCGCCGCGCGGGGGTGACGCGCGCCCCGGGCGAGCCGCCGAGGACGTGGCAGGAGTCGCTGACGCCGGAGCAGCTCCAGCAGCTCGGCGCGCAGCCGCACAACCGGCTCGTCACCACCGTCTCGCTGCCGCCGCCCGGGGCGGGTCCCGCGCCGGAGCCCAGCGGCGAGGTCACGGTCGACCCCGACCTGGACCCGTCGAAGCCGGCCCGGACCATGGGCCTGCCGACCAGCCAGCGCCTCGTCGCAGCGCACCTGGTCGCCACGTCCAACGACTCCGGGACCATCCAGCAGGAGTTCGCCGCCGCCACCGCCATCGCCGATCGTGGCGGGCTCAGCCGGCAGCCGGACTCCCTCTACGACGCGATCGCCGCCGGGCTGCCGGGCGCCGACGCGAACACCCTGCGGATCGACACCCTGCGGGCCGGCCGGGACACGATCGTGCTGGACGACGCCGCCGCGATGCGGCAGCAGCGCCCGTACGACAACGGGCACTTCGTGAAGGCGGCCCTCGCACCCGACCCCGGCACGCGGCGCCGCGGCACCCCGATCGACGACGCCGAACGGCAGCGGACCGGCAACGCGCACGACGTGGTCGAGTTCGCCGCCGCCCGGGGCAGCCGGGTGCACCTCACCGTGCACGACGGTGCGGGCGGCCCGGTCCGGGAGTACCCGGTGCGCGGCGCCAGGCCGCAGGGCCGGCTGGCGCTGGTCCGCACGATCGATGAGTGGGGCCGGGTCACCTACGCGCCGTACGTGCCACCGCCGCCCCCGGCGAGTGACACCGGCGACAGCGACGGCAGCGACAGCGAGTCCGGTGACTTCGGGATGTTCGGCGACGACGGGCTCGCCACGTTCGCGCCGACCGCCACCGAGCCGGCCGGCACCGCGACCACGAGCGCCACGACAAGCGGCGCCGCCTCGCCGCCGGTGGCCGGCGCCGTCGACTCCGGCCTGGTGTTCGCCGCGCCCGGCGACCGCGCCACCAGGTCCACCGCCCGGGACTTCCCGGACCGGCCCGACCGCTACCACGTGTTCGGACACGGCGAGACGGACGCGATCCGGGTCGGCGACACCCGGATCACCCCGGCTCAGCTCGCCGCGCGGATCCGCGAGGACCGCGACCGCTGGCAGGGACGCCCGATCGTCCTGATCGTCTGCGACAGCGGCACCGACCGCAGCAACGGCTTCGCCGCGCAGCTCGCCCGGGAGCTGCCGGGCACGAGGATCATCGCGCCCGGCGGCGTGGTGTGGGCCGGGCCGACCGGACACGCGATCGTCACCGGGAGCGACAGGCGCGGCCCGGACGGCGAGGCTCTCACCCCACCGACCGGGGACACCCGGTTCGTCGAGTTCGAGGCGTCGCCCACCGACCCCGGCCGGCTCACCGTCACCGAGCTCTCCCACGTCCTCGACGCGTACACCCCGGTCGGTCAGGTCGACGCCGACCGGACGGCCCGGTCCGTCGCGCAGCTCTCCGCCTGGGCGCAGTCCGACGTCACCGAGGTCGAGGCCCGGACCGGGCCGGCGCTCGACGCTCTCACGCCCGCGCTCGGCGACGCCACCCGGGCCGACGCCACGCACCGGCGCGCCGCCGGGCTGCACCGCGACGCGGCGAACCGGCTGGCCGACCTGTCGGCGAGCCGGCTCCAGCTCGATCAGCGCGCCGACGAGGCGCCGAAGCTGGCGCGGGCCGGCGTCGACGCGGCGGCCCGCGCCGGGGACACGGCCGACGCGCGGCGGCTGCGCGAGATCGCCGGACGGACCGAGGAGCACATCCGCGACCGGGACGACGGGGTACGCGCGTCGCTCGCCGCCTCGGCCGCCGAGGTGGCCACCGTACGCGACCTGCGCGACGACGCCGCGTGGGCCGAGACGACGGCGGCGCGCGCGGACGAGGACCTGCGGTTCCTGCGGGAGCGGCACGACCGGCTCGCCGCCCTGCGGGCGGAGACCCGGCACTGGGCGGACCAGGCCGCCCGGGCGGCTACCGACGCCACCGCGGCGCTCGGCCTGCCGCCCGGCCCGCAGCGGGACCTGGCGCTCGCGGACGCGCTGCTGCGGGCGTACCCGGCGGTGAACGCGACCGCGCGACGGCGGGCCGACCTCGACCGGCTCACCGCCGAGCTGGCCCCGCTCGGTGACCTGCCGACCGCGGTGCGGGACCGGCGCGACGCCGCCGCCCACGCCGACCGCCTGGTCGCCGACGTGACGTCCCGGGCGTCCAGCGCGTACGCCGCGCACACGGCCGCGTTGTCGCACATGGACGACGCCCACGACTCGCTGACCGAGTCGGAGGAACGACTGAACGACGTCTACGACCTGGCCGAGCGGCTCGGCGTGCCGCCCCGGGCCCCGTCGCCCGCGCCGGCCGACGCGCCGGATGCGACGACGCCGCAGGACGACGCCGACTCCGACCTGGAGCCGCCGGCCGACCTGCTGGTGGAGACCGGACCGGCGGGCCTGGCGCCGTTCTCGCCGCCCGAGACCCGCAGCGACGAGACCACAGCGGGCGAGGCGGCCCCGGGCGAGGCCGCCGCCGAGGAGATCGGCACGGCGCTGACCACCGAGGGCGAGGTGGCGCTGCCGTCACCCGAGGCGGTACGCCGTCGCCTGCCCACCTACCTGCGGGACAGCCACACGCTCGGCATCGCCGAGCAGCTACGGGCCACCCGGGACGCGGCGCTCGGCGCGGCGCTGCGGACCCTCGACCCCCGCCTGCCGGCCGACGTCGTCGCCGCGGTGGAGGCCGACAGCCGCGACGACATCGACCAGTTCCTCGGCGCGGGCCGCCCCTACCCGGTCACCGTCGGCGGCCGCCCCGCCGAACTGGTGGTGACCGCCGTCCTCGACTGGGACCGGCTGACAGTCGACCGGCTCCACGACGATCCGCGCAAGGTCACCACCAGGACCCGGGAGAACCTCACCCACACGTTGCGGCACAACCGTGACCGGCACGTCGAGCCGAAGGTGACTGTGACCGCGCTGCCGGGCGTCGTCGTCGGCGTGGGCGGCTCGGTGCCGACGGCGCCCACCACCGAACACTCCACCGCCCACAAGGGCACCTACACGTCCACCACCACTGTCAAGGTCACCGACATGGCCGAGGTGAGCGTGCCGGTCCGCTTCGTCGCCCGGCTCGTCCGGCCCGGCCGTCCCGACACCGGACCGGTCCAGGCCGCCGGCACCGTCGCTCTCGCCGTACCGACCGGGTTGCGTCCGGTCGGTACGACCGCGACGTCCGCCGCGGACCCGGCGCTCGACGGACCGGTCCCGGCCCGGTTCGCGGTGGAGAGCGTACGCAGCCGCCCGGCCGATCCGGGCGCCACGTTTTTCGAGCAGGTCGAGGCAATCCTCGCCGAGGACGGCATGGCTGACGTGGTCCGCATCGGCGCGCCCGGCCGGCCGGCCGTGCAGAAGCTGCTCAGCGACGCGGCGTTCGCCGGCACGTTGCCGACGACGGTCGTCACCGACCCGGCGAACCGGCACGACGGCTGGGTCCGGTCCGGTTCGCTGCCGCGCGGCGCGCGCACGGGCTGGCGGCGCTTCTTCCCGGGCCGCAGCCAGCAGGTCGAGGTCCGCCTGGTCGCCCGCCGCATCGAGCAGGTGGAGAGCGTCGACGGGACCGCCCACGTCGACACGTCCGCGCTCGCGGCCGAGAGCAGCGGCGGCGCCACCGCCAAGCGGCTGTGGGGCGGCTGGGCCACCGCCGGCCCCGGCGTGGACGCTGGGCCGCTCAGCCTGGTCGTCGCGCCCCGGGTCGGCGGCAGCCGGGAGGCCGGCGTCAGCCGGACGGTCACCGAGCGGACCGGCGCCAAGCAGACCGTGACGGGCACCGCCCCCGGCATCCGGTACCGCGTCGAGTACGGCGTCCAGGTGCGCGTCCTGGGCCGCGAGCCGCGGATGCTGGCCGGTTCCGTCGAGGCTCTCCAGTGGACCACCCGGGACCGGCTGCCGGGCACCGCCCTCGACCCGGGCGGCCGGGAATGGCACGGACGGCGCGGCGCCGCCCGGACCCACTTCGCGCCGGCCCGCATCGAGCGGGGCGAGTCGTTCGGCGGCGCGCACCTGACCCGGTTCGGCGACCGGGGGCTCTACGAGACGGTCGCCGAGGCGGTGCGGTCGGTGCCCGGTCACGACCGGTTCCGCCTGGCCACCCGGGACGAGATGCTGCGGCACTTCGACGACCCGCGGCTCGCCGACGGGCTGACCCCGCAACTGCAGGCGGCGCTGAGCCGCGACGCGGACCTGCGTACCCAGCTCTCCCCCGACCAGCTGCGCCACCTGGCGGACCGGATCGTCGGGCCCGGGCTGAAGATCCCGCTGATCCGCACCGGCACGTTCCACGACCACGTCACAGTGGTGACCATCCGGGGCACCCTGCGCGACGTGTCCGACGGCGACCTGCTCGACCGCGAGAAGATCGGCACCGACGCCAAACGGGACGCCCGGTCCACAGTGACCAGCGGGCGTGACCGCAGCACATCGGCCGAGATCAGCCTGGAGCCCCGCATCCTCGGCCCGCTCGGCCAGGCCGCCTCGGCGATGCTCGGCGGCCCCCGCGCCGCCGTCACCTGGAGCGCCACCGACGAGAGCGCGATCACCGGCCGGCAGGCCGCCGAGAGCAGCCACGGACCGGCGCTCGACGACGAGGGCAAGCCCACCGGCGTACGGCTGCGCGAGTTCGCCGCCACCCTCGACCTCACCGTCACGGCCCGGTCGAGCGTGCGGGTCAACCAGGCGGGCCGGCAGCTGTCCGTCGGCGCGTACGGCCGGGACGTGCCCACCGTCGTCGCGACGTCCGAGCAGCGCCCCCGCACCCACCGCCTCGACGTGCGCATGCTCGTCCCCGAGACGCGGGTCTCCCGGCAGCGCCCCGCTCCCGATCCCGGCCCCGCCGCACGGGACGAGCAGACCATCGCGTACCCGCCCCCGCTGAGCCGGATGACCGGCGGCCCGCACGACCTCGACGGGCGCCGGGTGGAGTCCTTCGTCGGCGCCGGCCGGCTGCAGGAAGCCGTGGTCGACACGCTCCACGAGGCCGGCGGCGACGACATCTACACCGTCGAGGACGGCCGGATCTCCACTGTCGTCGCCGACGAGCTGTCGCCGGAGCGCCTCACCGGTGACGCCGAGCTGTTCAGCCGCCCGCTGGCGCTGAGCAACCTGTGGCACGGCCGCCGGGCCGCCGACGCCCGCGCCGACGTGCGGGTACGGCTGCGGCCGACGAACCCGGTGGTGCTCGACGACGCGGACGAGTTCGCCCGGATCAAGCGGACCTTCGCCAGCGGCACCGCGCGCAAGACCGCGCACGGACGCTCGATCGAGCTGAGCCTCTCCGCGACCGGTGTCGCCACGGTGAGCGGCCCGGCCGCCGACCACGGCGGCAGCACCGGCCGGCCGGCGGGCGCCGTCGTCCTGTCCGTCACGCCGTGGCGGCGCGCCTGGGGCCGGATCAGCGAGCGCAGCGTCTCGGGCATCTCCAAGCTGCGCGTCGGCGGCCGGCCCGAACGCGAGCTGCTGGTGCGGGTCGACGTGGAGGCGGAGGTGGTCGCCGAGGCACGGCACGACACCAACCTGCTTCCGCTGGGCCTCTGGCCCGCCTCCCCGGCCCGCCGCGCCGGCCGGCGGCTCACCCTGCCGGGCGCTGTGGTCATGCGGATGACGCCGACGGAGCTGAAGCGGCTCCAGGACCGCGACCGGGCCCGCCGGCACCAGAGCGCCGACGTACGGCTGCAGCTGCGACACGCCGAGAACGCCGAGACGGTACGCGCCGACCAGCGCGAGCAGCGCGCCCGCATGGCGCGGGCACAGGCCGCTGAGCGTGGGGAACTGCTGCGGCGGCAGCACACCGAGCGCCGCGACGCCTCCGACTACGTCGACCGGGTACGCCGCCGCCGCGCCGTCGGCGAGGCGGAGCGGCGGCTCGTCGACCAGTCCTTCGCCGCGCAGGAGGAGCGGCACCGGCGCGAGCTCGCGGAGCTGACCGCGACGCACGACGAGGCCACCCGGGCGCTGCTTCAGGCGCAGGAACGCCAGCGGGCCGCGCAGGCCGAGCACCAGCAGCGCGAACGCGACATCGTCCGGCAGGAACAGCAGCGGCAGGACGAGGCCGCGGCCGACCCCGGCACCCCGGACGACAGGGAACAACCCGCGTTCCGGCCCGGACCGCAGCGGTCGTTCGGCATCGGCGGCGTCACCACCCACGTCGACCTCACCGATCGCATCCCGCACCTGCGGCGGGCCCTGGCCCGGGCGTCGAGCGAGGAACTCGCCCAGGCGATCCTGCCGTCCGACCAGGACCGCAGCCCCTTCGACCCGGTACGCGGGCTCGGCAGCTCCGGTTTCCTCGGCGCCGCCCACCTGCACCTGGCGGACGCGCTCAACGGCGGCCGGAGCGAGCCGATCCGCGTGGAGCGGCGCTTCCGGGGCTCCACCTACCACGTCACGCTGACCGCCGAGCCGGTCGGCGAGCCGAGCTTCACCGGCATCGAGCTGGTCGACGAGATGTCGGTCACCGACCGCTCGGTCGTCGGCGAGGCGCACACCCGCACCACCTCCCGGACGGCGGCACAGGTGACGCTGACCGCGCGGGCGCAGGGCACCGAGACCGAACGGGTCGAGGACGACGCCACCCGGACCACCGGGCACGGCCCGGCCTCCGGCACCGTCGCCGCCGGCCTCACCGGCACCGCCGCCCTCGACAACCGGGCCACCAAGGCGACCGAACGCACCGGCCGCACGTACGAGCAGACGCTCACCGTCTCCGGGCCGGTGCCGACGTACCGCGGGGCGGTCCGCCTGACCATGACCGTCACCGGCAAGGGGCTGCCCGAGGACGGCGTGTCGATCCAGGCCGTCCGCGACGTCACCACGTACTCGGCCACACAGGGCCGGCCGCAGGCCGTCTCCGGGCCGGTCACTCCGGTGCCCGCCGCGCAGACCACCGATGCGGGGCGGCAACTGTGGCGCGGCGCCACCGGCTTCGATCCGCTGCCCGAGCCGGGCCGCTTCGCCGTCGAGGACGTCCTGGTCCACCTGCCCGACCTGCACGAGGCGGCCCGGCAGGCGCTTGTCGCGTCGGGCGTCGAACCCGGCCGCGACGTCACCGCGGCGCTGCGCGACACACTGACCGTCACCCGGATGAAGGCGCTGCCGGCCATGCTGGCCGGCGCGTTCCCGCTGCCGATGCCGGCCCGGCTGGGCCGCGACCTGTACCTCGACGCCCGCCTGGTGGCCCGCCCGAAGCTGCTGCGCGCGGACGCCACAGTGAAGATCGGCGGCTCGGCGAAGCGGAACGCCGACACCGAGTTCGAGCAGACCAGCGGCCATTCGTTCGCGCTGAGGACGGCCGGGCCGCTGGTCGTCGGCGGCGTCGGTCATCCGGGCGGCGCGAGCCGGGTGGGCGAGCGGGAGGCCTTCAACGCGGTGAACGCCGCGACCCTCGTCGAGCATCAGCTCTACCGCACCGACCCGGCCGCCCAGGTGAAGGACGAGGGCAAGGTCGCCGTCAGCACGACCGGCAAGCCGACCCGGCGCACCGATCCGGACGACAAGCTCACCGCCGCGGTGGAGTACGACGTCGAGTTCCGCTTCGTCGCGCGTTCCCGCGACACCGCCGGCAAGCACCGGGGCGGCGCCGAGGTCCGGGTGCCGGGCGGCTACGTGGTCCGGCTGGACGAGGAGGCGGCCCGGGCCGTCACCGGCCGGGACCTCTCCCCGGGGCTGCGCGCGTCCGCGCTCGCCGTCGCCGACGCGGCGAAGACGCTGTCCGAGGCGACGGCCCGCCTGGACGGCCTGACGTCCCGGGCGGACGCGGACCCGGAGGAGGTAGCCGGGGCCGAACGGGCCGTGGCGGACGCCGAGAAGACCTGGTGGGACGCTTACCACGCGCACGAGACCGAGGTGACCCGGCCGCCGGTCCCGGTCCCGCCCGCTGCCGTGCCGGCCGCCGCCGTCGCCACCCCGACCGCGCAGACCCCGCTCGTCGGCGACCCGGTCGACGTCGCCACCGGCCGGGTGATCTACACCGAGGTGGACGCCCGGCTCCCCGGGCTCACCCTGGAGCGGACCCACCGCTCCGACTACCGCTGGGGCCGCTGCTTCGGCCCGGCCTGGGCCTCCACGCTGGACCAGCGCGTCGTCACCGACGCCACGCACGCGCGGTTCCTGGCCGCCGACGGCTCCGTCCACACGTACCCGCTGCCCGCCGAGGGCGACGAGGCCCGGCCCGTCCTGGGCCCCGGCGGGCCGCTGCGCCGGCTGACCGGCGGCGGCTGGCTGCTCACCGGGCCGGACCGGCGGCTGCTGTTCGCCCCGGCCGCCGGGCACGACGACTCCTGGCTCAGCGACGTGGTCACCGACGACGTCGGCTGGCACATCGAGCGCGCCGCCGACGGCACGCCCGAGCTGCTGACCTCGACCTCCGGCGTGGTCGTGGTCCCGCACCTGGCCGGCGGCCTGGTCGTCGGCGCGCACGTACGGGCACCCGGCGACACCACCGCCGAGGCGGTCCACCTGCCCACCTTCACCTACGACGACAGGCGGCACCTGGTCGAGGTACGCAACTCCTCCGGCCACGCCACGCGGCTGCGCTACGACGAGGCGGGCCGGCTGGTGCGCTGGCAGGACCGCAACGGCGAGTGGTTCGGCTACGACTACGACGACGCGGGCCGCTGCGTCCGGGCCGGCGGCGCCGGTGACTGGCTGCGCTACCGCCTGCGGTACGACGACGGCGTCACGTCCGTGACGAACTCGCTGGGCCAGGTGACCCGGTACGAGATCAACGAACGCCGCCAGGTCACCGCGATCGTCGATCCGCTGGGCGCGACCACCCGGCAGGAGTGGGACACGGCGAACCGGCTGCTGTCGCGTACCGACCCGCTCGGGCGCGTCACCCGGTTCGACCACGACGCGCGCACGCTCACCCTGCCGGACGGCTCGACCCACCGGGTCCCGCCGCGCCGGCCCGCGCCCGCGAGCGGCATCGAGTTCGACGCGCTCGGACAGGTCCGGGCGACCCGGACCCCGGACGGGGCGGTCACGACGTACGGCTGGACCGCCGAGGGGGACCTCGCGTGGCGGGTCCGCCCGGACGGCTCCACGCAACGGTGGTTCTACGACGGTGAAGGGAATCTGGTGGACGTCATCGACGCATCAGGAAGGGCGGTGAGCTTCGAGTACGGCCCCTTCGATCTGCCCACGGCACGGGTGGATCAGGCGGGGAACCGCACCGAGTTCACGTACGACACGGAACTGCGGCTGACCGCCGTGACGAACCCGGCGGGCCGGACGTGGCGCTACGAGTACGACGCGGCCGGCCGCCTGTGCGGGCAGACCGACTTCGACGGCCGTACCCAGCGCTACGAGCACGACGACGCGGGACAGCTGATCGCGCACACCGACGCCGCCGGCACCGTCACCCACTACCTGTGGGACGCGCTGGGCCGGGTCGTCGAACGCCGCGTCGGTGACGCCGTCACCCGCGTCGAGTACGACGCCGACGGCCACGTCGCAACCGTGACCAGCCCGGACGCGCAGGTGCGGTTCACCCGCGACGCCGAGGGCCGGGTGCTGTCCGAGACGATCAACGGCCGGACGGTGCACACCTCGTACACCGACTCCGGGGCGGTCGCGACGCGCACCACGCCGTCGGGCCGGTCGAGCCGGTGGACGTTCGACGCCGACGGACGCCCGGAGCGCCTGACCGCCGGGGAGCACCTGCTCGGTTTCACGCACGACGACGCGGGCCGCGAGATCGGCCGGACCATCGGCGGCCTGGTCGCGCTGCGGCAGACCTTCGACGCGGCGGGCCGGCTCACCGGGCAGCACATCGCCGGCACCGCCGAGCGCCGCTACAGCTACGACGCCGCCGACCGGGTCACCGCGATCGCCGACTCGCTCGCCGGTGACCAGTCCTTCACCGCCGACGACACCGGCCGCATCCGGGCCGTCGACGGGGACGTCCCGCAGCGGTACGACTACGACGAGGCCGGCAACCTGGTTGGCGCCGGCGGCGGACGCTGGGAGTTCACCGGCACGATGCTGGTGCGCTCCGACGACGCGACGTTCTCCTACGACGCGAAGGGCCGCCTCACCGGCCGGGTCGACGCCGCGGGCGCGTGGCGCTTCGAGTGGGACGCCGAGGACCGGCTGGTGCTGGCCGTGACGCCCGGCGGCGACCGCTGGCGCTACCGCTACGACGGCTTCGGCCGGCGCATCGCCAAGCAGCGCCTCGGCGACGGCGACCGGGTGCTGGAGGAGGTGTCCTTCGCCTGGTCAGGCGACCTGATGCTGGAGCAGACGCACCGCGACGCCACCGGCGTGACCACCACGACCACGTGGGACTACCGCCCGGACGCGCCGGTGCCGGTCGCGCAGACCGACGACGGCACGCTCCGCGCGGTGATCACCGACACCATCGGCACCCCGACCCACCTGGTCGAGCCGGGCGGCGGGCTGCGCTGGTGGTCGCGGGGCGACCTGTGGGGACGCGGCGCCGACCGCACCGCGACGCCGCTGGCCTTCCCCGGCCAGTACGTCGACGCCGAGACCGGCCTGCACTACAACCGGTTCCGCTACTACGACCCGGCGACCGGCCGGTACGTCAGCCCCGACCCGCTCGGCCTGACCGGCGGCCCGAACCCGACCGCGTACGTCGCCGACCCGCTCACCGTCGCCGACCCGCTGGGCCTGACCAGTTGCACGCCCGCCCCGACGACGCCGCACCCGCTGGCCACCGTGGAACCGGCGCTCGCCGCGCCCACCGACCAGACGCCCAGCAGCCTGCCTACGAACGCGGCGCCGCCGCCGCCGAGCGCGCTCTACGGCATGCCGTTCCAGGTGCAGGTCGCCATCCTGGACGAGCACGGGCAGGTTCTGCGGTACGAGACCCGGCTGCGCGACACGCCGTCGCCGCCGCCGGTCTCCACCCCGGCCGGCGCCGTCGGATATCACGCCCGCCAGTGGTTCGAGCACGTCGCGCCGGCATCGCGGACCGACCTCCAGGACCCGAACTCCGTCGCGTCCCAGACCTACCAGGAGATCCGCGAAGCGGTGTTCCCGCACATCGGGACGCGGCCCCGCACGGGTGTCCGGTCGGACGCGATCGGCCACCAGAACGACCCGCTGGTCGGCGCGCTCAACTACTACAACACCACCACGACCACGCGCCGGGGCGAGCCGCGGACGCACACCGGTCTCGGTGACCTGATCGCCGACGAGCGCGGCGGCGGACGGCGGACCGCGAGCCAGATCGCCAAGTATCTGCGCGGCCGGATCAGGCTGGACCAGATCGAGTCCGCGGCCGGGCGGGACTTCGCCCGGATCGTGAGCTTCGCGGAGAACGCCCGCGGCTACGAGTCGGAAGTCAACTCGCTGCCCGTCGCGCTGGACTACATCGCGCACGCCGAGCGGGGGCAGGACGCCGCCGACCGGTGGCGCGACATCCAGTCGTGGTTCCCCCCGGCGGCGCAGGGATACGCCAGCGACGAGTTCGTGCCACGCGAGAGCCGGCCCCCGGTGGCGAGCATCATGCCGCGTCAGCGGCCCAACGCGATCACCGACACCGCCCCGTATTACACCGAGACCGAGTTCACCGGCGCGCCCGCGCCGGTGGCGAGTTCGTCGACCGCCCGGATCGTGACCGTCTCGCCGCGCAGCGACAGGTCGCGCAGCCCGGAGCGCCGGGGCGGCAGCAGCCGTCGCGGGCGCCACGGCGATCCCCGATACGGCTTCCAGGGCCCGCAGACCGGCACCACCGACGTCCGGGGTGCCGCCGCGCCGCTCACCGACCCGTTCCGTACGCCGCTCGCCGACCAGTTGACGGCGGCGCAGGGCGACCCGAGCGCGCAGGACCGGATCCTCGACTCGTTCCGGGACCAACTGTCGTACGAGTACACGTTGAACGACGGTTCGACGCTGCGGGTGCTGGCCGCCAACCTGCACGGCGACACCGCCGACACGGACGCCGACCTCGGCACGCTCAACGCCCTCGACCGCGACCACCTGCGCCGGATCAACGACAGCCGGGATTCCGGCAGCGTCACCGCCAACGTCGACTGTGTGCCGCTCACCCTGGCCGTCGACGCGTACCGGCAGACCGGCGCGGTCACCCAGGTGCCGGCGCAGACCCAGCCGATGGAGATCGGCGAGGTCATGAAGCGGTACCCGGGCCGGAGCGTGGACGAGGTCGGCAGCATCCGCGGCCTGATGGAGGCCCTCGGCGCCATGCCGAACGGCACGACCGCGATCGTCGGCCTGCGGCCCGGGGGTCCGGGGACCGTCGGACACGTCATCAACGTGTCGAAGGACGGTCAGGGCCGGGTCACCTTCGAGGACGCCCAGGTTCCCGGGCTCGCCACGCTCCCGGCGATCTCCCCCGACGGCTCGGTCGTCGTCATCCGGACCAGCGACCCGGCTCCCGACAGCGACGTCGACATGGCCTCGGTCCGCGACAGCGACTCCGACACGGACATGGCCTCCGTCCGCGACGCCGACAGCGACGTCGACATGGCGGACTTCTCGCCGACCACGGAGACGTTCGCCGGTGTGGCGCCCGAGGCGGTGGCGAAGACCACCGCGCAGACGCCGACTGTGGGTGACCCGATCGACGTCACCACCGGCCGGATGATCCTCACCCACACCGACGCGGTCATGCCGGGGCTCACGCTGGAGCGGACCTACCGCTCCGACTACCGGTGGGGCCGGTCGTTCGGCCGGGCCTGGGCCTCGACGCTCGACCAGCGGATCATCGTCGACGGCGAGGAGGTCCGCTACCTGGCCGCCGACGGCTCGCTGCTCACGTACCCGCTGCCCGCCGAGGGCGAGGTGGCGCAGCCGGAGACCGGCCGCACGCTGCCGCTGCACCGGCTGGTGGGCGGCGGCTGGCTGCTGACCGATCCGACGTCCGGCCGCAGCCTGCTGTTCGCCGCGGCGTCGGACACCGAGTCGCTGCTGACCGACGTCACCGGCGGCGGCGTCCGCTGGACGATCCACCGCGACCGCCGGGGTACGCCGACGCGGCTGCTGTCGTCCACCGGTGCCGTGATCGCGCTCACCTCGTCCGCCGGGCTGATCACGATGGTCTCCCTGCCGAACGCGGCGGGTGACCTGATGGTGGCGTCGCAGTTCGGCTACGACGCCGACCTCAACCTGATCGAGGTGACGAACTCCTCGGGCGACCCCGAGCGCTTCACGTACGCCGACGGGCGGCTGGTGCGCTGGGAGGACCGCAACGGCGAGTGGTACACGTACACCTACGACGTGGCCGGCCGGTGCGTCGCCACCGACGGCAAGGGCGGCTACCTGCGTTACCGGTTCGACTACCAGCCGGGCCGCACGGTGGTGACCGACTCGCTCGGCGCGGTGCGCGTCTACGACCTCAACGACCGCTTCCAGGTGGTCGCCGAGACCGACGCGCTCGGCGCGACCACGCGCAACGTCTGGGACGAGGCGTACCGCCTGCGGTCCACGACCGACCCGCTGGGCCGCACCACCTCCAGCGAGTACGACGCGCTCGGGCGGCTGGTCGCGGTCACCCGGCCGGACGGCAGCCGGTCCACCACCACGTACGACGAACTCGGTCGCGCGGTGTCCTGGACCGACTTCGACGGGAGCACCCGCAACCGCCAGTTCGGCCCGGACGGCCTGATGGTCGCCGAGGTGGACGCCTCCGGCGAGGTGGTCCGGTACGAGCAGCCGGCCGCCGACGGCCGGGGCACGACCACGCACGTCGGCCCGACCGCCGTCGTGCGCGACCCGGCCGGGCAGATCACCTCGGTGAGCACCGGGCAGGGCGAGACGGAGTACGTCTACGACGCGCTCGGCCGCCTGTTCAGCATGCGGGACGACACCGGTCTCACCGAGTTCGGCTGGACGCTGGAGGGTGACCTGGCCTGGCGGGAGAACCCGGACGGCTCCCTCGAGGAGTTCCGCTACGACGGCGAGGGCAACCTGGTCGAGTGGGTCGACGCCACCGGCCGCCGGACGATCCGCGAGTACGGCGCGTTCGACCTGGTCACGGCCGAGATCGACGACGAGGGCAACCGCACCGAGTACGCGTACGACACCGAGCTGCGGCTGGTCCGGGTCACCAACCCGGCGGGCGCGACGTGGAGCTACACGTACGACCCGAACGGCCGGATGACCTCCGAGACCGACTTCGACGGCCGCACCCAGCGGTACGTCTACGACGCCGCCGGGCAGCTCGTCGAGCGCACCGACGCGGCCGGCGCTGTCACGCACTACGCGTACGACCTGCTCGGCCGGGTCGTGGAGCGGCGCACCGGCGAGGCGGTGACGCGCTTCGCGTACGACGCGGCGGGGCGGGCCGTCTCCGCCGAGGGCGACGACTCGCAGATCCGGCCGGAGCGCGACGCCGCCGCCCGGGTGGTCGCCGGGCCGGTGAACGGCGCCACCGCGTCCACCTCGTCCGGCGGTCTCCAGCCGGAGCCGCGCATCGCGCCCGTACCCCGGCGCTGACCCACCGCCCGACCACCATCGACAGACAAGGACAACCTGATGGACGCCGACGACGCCCGCACCCGGGCGCAGGACGCGCTGCGCCGGCTGGAGAACCCGGCGCAGCCGCTGACGCTGCTCGCCCCGGACGCCCCGGCCGAGTACGCCTGGTGCTGGGTCTACCCGTTCAACACGGTCCGGGCCACCGAGACCGGCAGCATCATGGACACGCTCGCGGTGGGCCCGCTCGTCGTGCCGAAGAACGGCGCCGAGCCCTGGGTGGCCCCGTCCGGCCCCCCGCTGGAGCGCTGGCTCAACGAGTACGCCGCACGCGAGGGACTGCCAGCGGTGCCGGTTCCGGCCGCACCGGACCCGTTCGCCTGAGCCCGGACGGTCCGCCGCGACCGGCGCCACGGTCGCGGCGGACCACCCGCCACCTGGAGGGACCATGACGGACCGCCCCTTCCCGCCCGGACCGCCGCTGGCCGATCTGCTGCGCCGGATGATGCGCGGCGACGAACCGGTGGAGCGGATCGGTTCGTCGCTGCGCGACGCCCGGCTCGACCTCGCGATGAACGGCGACGGCCGGCCGCTGGTCGTGCGCTCCTTCGACGACATGCCCTGCGTGGTGGTGGCCACCTCGGCGGCCACCCGCGCAGCCACGTTCGCCCCCGGGTGGCGCCCGGTCGAGCTGGCCGAACTCGCCGAACTGCTGCCCGACGGCATCGACCTGCTCGTCGACCCGGACGGTCCCGAGCCGGTACGGCTGGCCGCCGCGATCGTCTGGCACGCCCTGCTGCCCGCCGACGAGGAGGGCACCGGATGAGCGACGACGAGTTCCTCCTGCTGCTCGACCCGGAGTGGACCGGCGGCGAGGACGACGAACCGCCGTTCGAGGCGGTCGTCGGGATGTGGCCGGTCGGCCCGGACGGTGAGGTCGGCCGGTTCCGGAGCAACCCGGAGTACCGTCCCCGCTTCCCGGAATCCCCCACCGACCCGGCCGACGCGCTGCTGCGCCTGACCGCGGCCGGCGAGGCCGAGCCGGCGGACCTGCTCGCGGTCCTGCGGGACTCCACGTTCCACCTGGCGACGAACGGTGACGGGCGGCCACTCGTCCTGCCCGACCCCGAGGACGGGAACTGCGTGGTGGTCACCACGAGCACGGCGCACCGGGATCGGGTGCCGGCCCCCGGATGGCGGCTGCTCGACCTGGCGGAACTGGCCACCGTGGCCGGCGCGTACGACACGATCGTCAACCCGGGCGGCCCGGCGCCGGCCCGCCTGTCCGCCGCCTTCCTGCGCGAGACGGCGCCGTGAGCGCCGGGACGCTGCACCTGCTCCTGCTGCGCGCCGCGGGCCGCATCCCGGACGACGACCTCTTCCGCCTGCGCGCGCTGCTCGCCGACGGCGACCGGGGCCCCTGCGCGGCCCGGCTGCTCGGCGCGTTCCCGCAGTCCGCGGCGGAGATCGCGGCGCTGGCCGCGCTGCTGCCCCCGGAGACGCCACTGCCGCCCGGCCCGGCGGCCGACGACGATGTGGACACCGAGCCGCGCACCCCGTTCGTCCCGTTCCCGCCGGCCGACCTGCCGCTGTACGCGACCGCCGCGCCGCTCGTCGTGGACGAGACCGCGGGCGGCGCCGTGGACGACCTCGACCGGGCCCTGCTCGACGTGCTGGACCCGGCGCACACCGCCGGGGTGTGGCGCTGCTGGCGGATCACCGCCGGGCCGGACGACACGGCGAGCGCCGTGCGGGTCTACCTGGTCGAGGCGACGCTGCCCGACGACGAGCTGCCCGGCGTCGCCGACCGGGGGCAGCGGGCGCTCGCCGCCGCCGGTCACGCCGGGCCGGTCGAGGTCTACCGGCCCGGCCTGCCGCTGCCCGCGTACCAGTGGGCGGCCCGGTCCCGGTCGGCGCTGATCTGGGCCCCGCGCCCACCCGGCGAGGTCCGGGTGGCCGCCGACGGGGACGGACGGTTCCCGCTGGACGACGACGAGGTCGCGCCGTTCGTCACCTACCTGCGGTCCGCCCCCGCGCTGACCGAGCGCCTGCGCACCGACGGCGCCTGGATCTGGCCGGCCGACCTGGCCGACCGGGTGCTCGACGACGGCGCGCTGGCCGACGAGGGACTGCGCCGGCACCTGCGGCTGCGCCGGGCCGAGCCGGGGCCGCCGGCCGACGCGGTCGCCGTGCACCGGGCGCTCGCCGCGCTGGTACGGGCCGACCTGCCGCGCTGATGCACGAACGGCTTCGGTCGGGGTGTCCTTAGGGCACGACCGTACGGCGGGACCGGCGCTCGCGGCGCCCGGCGTGGTCGAATGCGCCGAGCGCCGCCGACGAGGACGCGAGGAGGCCCGGGAATGACGGAGCAGGACCAGCTGCACGTCGCGCTGCTGCGGCTCGGCGGGCAGGTGCCCGACGCGATGCTGGCCGAGGCGCGGCTGCGGCTCGCCGACACCGGCACGGTGTCCCTGCCCGAGCCGCCCGGCGCCCTCGATCTGGCGTTCACGTTCGCCTCCGCCGTACCGAATCCCCGGGTCTTCGGCGGGCGGGTGCCGCCGCTGGCGGACCTCACCGGCCGCGAGGGCCTGATGGACGACACCGACCGGGTCGCCGTCGCGGCGGTACGGCGGCAACCCGAAGCAGTAGCGCTGTGGCGCGCCTGGCGGATCGCCCCGGAGTGGGCGGCCTCGGTGATCCCGCCCGCGCCGGTCTACGTGCTCGAGGCGAACGGGCCGCAGGCCGCGACGGCGGCGAACGTGATGCGGGCGCTGGCCGGGGCCGGGCTCACCGCTCCGCTGGTCGAGGTGTACCGCTCCGGTGACAAGCTTCCGCCGTACGCGGCGGCGGCCCGCGCCTCCGGGGCGCTGCTCTGGGCCGACCGGGACGCCGAGCCGCTGCGGATCGCCCGGGTCCACGACGAGGTGGACGACGACGGGGCACGCTTCGCGCCCGGCCGGGAGCGGCTGTCGGGCCCGGAACTGGCCCGGGTGGCGGCGTACCTCGACGCGGGCACGCCGGTGCTGGCCACCACCGCGCGGGGACCGGACGTGGTCCGGCCCGAACGCGGCCGGGTCGTGCCGATGACCTATCGCACGGACGGCCGCTGGCTCTGGCCCGAGTCGGTCGCCTACTACCTGCAGGCGTACGGGCTGGCGCCGGAGCCGGACCTGCTGGCCCACATCCGCTCGCACGGTGACCTGCTCCCGGTCACCGACCCCGCCGACGAGCACCGCGCGCTGGCCCTGCTGTTCCAGTCGTACGCCCTCGTGCCGGCGGCGCCGGACGCATGACGATCTTCGTGGCGATCGCGTCGTACCGGGACCGGGAGCTGGTGCCGACGGTGCTGGACTGCCTGGCGAAGGCGGCGCGCCCACAGGACGTCCGCGTCGCGGTCTGCTGGCAGCACCTCGGCGACGAGGACATCTCCGCCATCCGGGACCTGCCGGGGGTGGACGTGCAGGAGCACGACGCCCGCGACAGCCGGGGCGCCTGCTGGGCCCGCGACCAGACGTTCCGGCGGTATCGCGGTGAGGACTGGCTGTTGCAGGTCGACAGTCACACCCGGTTCGCGCCGGACTGGGACGCGCGGCTGATCCGGATGGCGCGGGAGACCGGCGCGGAGAAGCCGATCCTGACCGCGTACCCGGCGAGTTACGAGCCCGAGCGGGAGTTCACCGGCGAGGGCGTGCCGGCCGAGATCGTCGTCAGCGACTGGACGGCGTTCGGCATACCGATCTTCGGTCAGCGTCCCATCGAGGGCGCTGCGCCCGGCGTACCGCCCAAGCCGGCGCTGTTCCTGGCCGCCGGTTTCCTCTTCGCGCCCGGCTCGTTCGCGGTCGAGGTGCCGTACGACCCGGGCATCTACTTCCACGGCGAGGAGATCACCCTGGCGTTGCGCGCCTACACGTGGGGCTACGACCTGTTCCACCCCACCGAGGTGCTGGCCTGGCACTACTACATCCGCCAGGACAAGCCGCGGCACTGGAGCGACCACGTCGAGTCCGACTGGGCCCGCTACGAGGAGCTGAGCCGCCGGCGGGTGCTCTACATGCTGCACACGCCGCCGGTCGACCGGCTCGGCATCGGCCCGGTACGCACGCTGCGGCAGTTCGTGGCACACACCGGCTGCAACTTCACCCGCCGCACCTGGACCGACATGCTGGCCCAGGAACTCGTGCTGCTCTGACCAGCGCCCGCGACCGACACCGGGTTGCCGACCGGGTGACGTCACATCGACGTGGCGCCGGCGGCGGTGTCGATGAGGTCCGCGACGGCGCCCGGCTGGGAGACCGTCACCGCGTGCGAGGCGGCGACCTCGATCGTCGTGGATCCGGCCCGCTCGGCGAGGAAGCGCTGCAGATCCGGCGGGATCGCCAGGTCCTGGGCGGTGATCAGCGTCCAGGACGGGATGCTCCGCCAGGCAGCCCGCGTCACGCTGTCGGTCAGCGTGTTCGCCGCGGCCGGCCGCTGCGTGGCCGCCATCACCGCGGCGGCGTCCCGGGGGACGTCGGGGGCGAAGAAGTCCGGGTAGGTCTCCTGCTTGACGTACTGGTCCATGTCCGCGCTGCCGTCCTGAGCGGGGATCGGCACCGCGTGGATGTTGTCGGCGAGCTGGCTGCCGGGGAACCGGGCGTTCAGGTCGGCCACCGACTCGCCGACGTCCGGGCTGAAGCTGGCGACGTACACCAGCGCCCGGACGTTGGCCGCGCCGTCCGCGGCCTCGGTGATGATCGCGCCGCCGTACGAGTGGGCGGCGAGCACGACCGGTCCGGGCAGGCTGTCCACGAGCGCGCGCAGGTAGGCGGCGTCCCCCTGCACGCTGCGCAGCGGATTCGCGACCGCGATGACCGGGTAGCCACGGCGCTGTAGATCGGCGATCACCCCGTTCCAGCTGGACCCGTCCACGAACGCCCCGTGAACGAGTACGACGGTGGGCATTCCGGTCGTGTCAGGCGCAGCGTTCATCTGACATTCCTTTCGGGTGATCTGCCACGGAGAGCCGGACAGCACAGGGCGACCGGCCGGCGACGCCGGTTCGACGTTTGCGAAACCCAATATCCGGCACTGGCGGAACGCCTGTCAGCGGGATTCGGAAAACGCCGCCGCAACGGCTGCGCGTCCTCCCGCCGCTATGCGAGGAACCGGCTCCGCGCAACCGGTTCCCACAATTCTTCGCCTGAGAAGAAGCTGAGAGTGCGGCGAGGCGGACGGTCGTCGCCGGGACCGAACGTTCGCTTCTGCACCGAGGGCATCCATTCGGCCGCCACAATCCAGTCCTCCGGTTTTCGGGGCTGCGCTTTTCTCAATGCGGCGACGGAATATCCGGACGAGAATCATCCGGTCCATTGGGAGGTCATCGTCCACCACCAATGTTCCTCGTGGCACCGACGTGCCGGGCGGAGACGAGTTGCGTCGGCGGTTGAGCGCGGCGGGGGCCTGCCCGGTCGGCCGGCTACCGGGCGAGCCGGCTCCGCTCGTAGTGGCCTCTGAAGTCGAAGAAGCGCAGCCCGTCCACAGTCACGTCGGCAGCGATCTGTTCCGCCGTCCAGACATGGTCGGAGTAGTCGTCCATCGCGACGCCGCCCCGACCGAGCAGCGCCAACGTGAGGCGACGGACCTCCACCGTCCCGTCGACCCGGCCCGAGACGTCGACCTGCACCGCCCACCTGGGCCGGTCACCGCGGGCGCGGCTCAGGGCCCGCACCGCCGCCGGCTCCCAGTCCGCGTACAGGTGCTCGTCCTCGTCGGTCAGATCCGGGTACAGGCATCCGTCCACCAGCCACGGATGTCTCTGATCCGGCGACAGCCGGTCGAGCAGGGCGACGACGGCGGCCTGCGGCACGGCCGGGAAGACAAAGACGCTACGCACGCCACGAGCGTCGCACGCCGCAGCCGATCCGACCGCTCTCTCCCGACCGTGGGCGTCCCCCGCCGCTGCGACCTGCCGGCGTCCGGGCAGGCGCTCAGCCGTTGCTGGGACTGGAGACCCCGCGCCTTGCGAAGGACTCGGCGACCTCGTCGAAGGCCGCGACGGCCAACTCCGGCCGCGCGGCGGCGTCGGCCAACGGCAGCTCCACCTGAGGGTCGTAGCCGGACAGGCCGGCGACCGCCTCGACGGCCGCGCCGAGCCGGTACACCGCCGCGACAACGGCCCGGGCGTCACCGCCCCGGTACCAGTACGGCACGGTGACACTGACCTCGTCCGCGTAGTAGCTGACCTGGACGCCGGTCGGCTCATGCGTCATCTCGTAATTGTCGGCCCCCTCGAACACGGAGACCTCACCGAGCACCTGCCGCGCCGCCGCCACGATCCCGTCCCACGCCTCGGCATTTGGACGCTCGTCGCTGTCGGCCTCCGCCGCCGCCCTCAGGGCGTCCTCCCAGGACTGGTCGTCGCCTCGGGGTACGAAGATCAGGTCATAGCTCATGACGAAGGACCGTACATCCAGGCGCTTTGATTCTCCGGTGGGGACCGGCGCGGCTCGGTCGGCGGCGTTGCGGGCAGTCGCCGTCCGGAGACCGGGGCCTCACCCTGCGCCCCTGACCGACATCCACCGGGTCGCGTCGTTCCGACACCGTCCGGACGGTTCGAGGTGCCCGACCGTTCCGGCTTCCATTGACGTCGGTCGACAAGTAACGTGAAGTATCGACCAAATTGCATTGAGTAACGTTCCGGCCGCGCCGCGACCCGGGCCTGCCGGATGAGCGAGGTGGCCCCGACATGGACGCCGACAGGCACAACCCTCGTTGCGCGAAGGCTGAAAAACATCGCTGCGTCTGCAGCGAGTGCGGCGGCTCTCAGCACGGCGTGCGGGGATGGCTCGACCTCGTCAACCACGACGATGCAGGCCGTCGCGGACGACGGGAGTTCTTCGAGAACAAGCTGTCCTGGACGCAGGATCGGTCACAGCGCGCGCAGAACGACCGTGTCAACAGGGAGGTCGCCACCGACCTCGCCCGCGTCGACATCGCAGACTGGCTCGCCACCGCCCCGCCACCGCACGCCGAGGGCGAGACCGAGGCTTACCCGTCCCCGGCCGAGCAGGTGACCGCGCTCGCCGAAGAGATGGCGCGCGGAGCATGGCGGGAGATCACACCGGAGCTCGATCGCGCCGCCGCAGATGCCCAGGGCATCAGGCGCGACCTCAGGCATCACGGCTGGTGCGACCTCTTCATCGCCATGGCCCGGGTCATCGAGGTGACCCGGCGCGGCTTCGACAGCATCCCCGGTCAGGTGAAGGGCATGATCCTGCGCTCGCCGTTGCAAGCCGGCCGGCCGAACGTCACGGAAGCCGTCGTCGGTCTGCTCGTCGACAAGGCGTGGCGCGGGTTCCAGGTAGCGGCATTCTCCGGCGTACCGTTGCTCGACCTCATCTCCAACGAAGAAGCCTTGCGGGCCCTGCGGATCCTCGCGGTGTTCATCTGCCCCGCGCCGGCACAACACCCAGCGGTACGGCAGCATGCGCTGACACCACTCGGAGAAGACGCCACCAAGATCCTCACCGACCGGACCAAGGCCCGGCTCGCCGAGCTGTTCACCGACCCGCCACCCGACGGCGTTGCCCTGGCAGGCGGATGACGGGCCGCACTCCCGGCTGCGGAACGCGACACCTCACTCCGCGCCGTGGACGACCGCGCTGTCACCGACGACACGCTGTCGGGTCAGGCGGCGGGAGAGTTTGCCGTGCCCCGACTTGGGCAGATCGTCGAGCACCACGATCCGCTTCGGCACCTTGTAGCGCGGCAGGTGGTCGCGGCAGTGGGCGATCAGCGCGGCCGGCGGGTCGGCGGGCGCGGGCTGCCGCAGCGCCACCGCGGCGACCACCGCCTCGCCCCACCGTCCGTCGGGCGCGCCGAACACCGCCACCTCGCGCACGCTCGGGTGCTCGCCGAGCACGTGCTCGACCTCGGTCGGGAACAGGGTGACCGGCCCGAGATGATCATGTCGTCGCGCCGGTCGACCAGGTAGAGGTAGCTCGAGATGCCGCAGTGGACAAAACGCTCCAACGCCGACCACGAGGGAATTCTCACAGCGATACGGTCCGGCGACGGGTAGCGGGTCGAGCACATGATGACCGACCATCTGGTCAGCTCGGCCGAAGGGCTCATCGGCGTTTGGCCGGACGACGCCCGGTAGCGGATCGGCGACGTCCGTGGCACGTCACGGACGATCGCCGATCTGCCCGTACGGCCGCCCACGGCGGCCCGTTCGAGGGTCGATCACTATATGTGCGGGTGCCACGCTGGCGGGCATGCCGAGCGAGCAACGGGAACAGTGGGTCCGGATGGCACGTACCGCGCTGATCATCGCCGCGATGCGACGGTCGCTGCTGACCTACGGCGAGCTGGGCCAAGCCATCGGCATGGCCGGCGTCGATCTCCGCAACCAGATGCGCCACGTTCTGGCCCAGGTGGCCGAGGAGTGCATCGCCACTGGAGAGCCTTCCCTGCCTGCGCTGGTCGTCAATGCCACCACTGGTCAACCAGGCGCCGGCTGGGTCGACGGTGCGGTCCGCTGGCACGCAGAGGTGCAGAAGCTGTTCCGGCACTGGAACTCACCGCGTTGAGCCGGTCCCACCGCTGTCAACGCGCCGGACCTCCGCACCCACGTGAACGCACCCTCAGTCCCACGTAGCGCGCCGGCTCACTGCCGCTGGGCCGCCCGCGTTCGCCACTCGTCCAGGCGCGTGCCGGCTATGCGGGCGCCGTCGGCGGGAACCAGCGAGCGTTCGGCCACCGCGGCACCGAAATACCGGGCGCCGGAGTCACCCACCACCGAACGAGGATCGCGCTGCGCCTCGAGGACGGATCGTCCCAGTTCGTCGAGGCGGAACTGCTCCGGGCCACCGACCTCGACCACGGCGTACGTCGGCGCGCCGACCACGACCTCGGCCACCGCGGCGGCGACGTCGTCCGCTGCCATCGGCTGGATGAGCACCGGCGCGAGGTGCACGGCGTCGCCGTCCGTGGCGGCGTCGATGATCCCTTGTACGAACTCGAAGAACTGGGTGGCGTGCACCAGCGAATACGGAAGCCCGGACGCCGTGATGAGCTTCTCCTGGGCGACCTTCGCCCGCATGTATCCGCTGTCCGAAAGCCGTTCGGAGCCAACGACGGACAGCGCCACGTAGTGACCCACCCCGGCGTCCGCGGCGGCGGCGAGGAGGTTCCGCGTGGACGTCTCGAAGAACTCCAACGCGGCGCTGCCCTCCAGCGACGGCGAGTTCGACACGTCGACGACCGCGCCGGCGCCGGCCAGCGCCCCCACCACTCCTTCGCCGGTCAGCGTGTTCACGCCGGTCTTCGGCGACGCCGCCACCGCCTCGTGGCCCTGGGCATCGAGGATCTTCACAAGCTTGGAGCCGATGAGCCCACTGCCACCGATGACGACGACCTTCATGATCGAGCCCCTCCCTGGTCGGCGCTGGCTGATTGGCGCTGCCACCAGTAGGACGGAAACCCTGCGCGGACGCAGGAAATTCGCCGAGAACAGCTCGACGGAGATCGTCCCGGCTCCCCTGGACATCGACGTGGCCGATGGCAGAGCAGAGGTCCATGGTCGTCAGCAATGACGGACTGCAACTGGCGCCCAGGTGGCGGTCACGCCGGGGCGTAGCGGCGCACTCCATCGACGTCGGCAGCCTTCAGCCGCCCCTGCGCCACGAGCAGGTCGAGGTGGGCGGCCGTCTCGGTGACGGCGAGCATCTGGTTGAACAGGTCCAGGTCGGCAAAGGCACGCTCACGCCTGGTCCAGGTCAGTTGACCCGCCGCCTCGTAAGCCGTCGTCGCGTCACGCACGACCCCGCACGCCTGGTCGAGTCGCTTCGCATGATGGTGCAGAAGCTCGTCGACGCGCGCGTGGACACTCGGGCCGACCGGGCCGTGCGCCGGCAGCAGCCGCTGGTCGGGCAGAGACCGGACCAGCCGCAACGAATCCAGGTAGTCCCCGAGTGGCAGCGTCGCGGCCACCGCCTCGAAGCCGATGGACGGTGTGATGTGCGGAAGAACGTGGTCGCCGGTGAACATCAGCTGCGCGTCGCGGTCGACGAAGACGACGTGGCCACGGGTGTGTCCAGGGGTCGCCACCACCCGCAGGGTCCTGGTCGGCAGGACGACATCGGTCCCCCCGGTCAACCAGTCGTCCGGCGCCGCCCAGTCCGTCGGGTCATGCGGCGCCGACTCGGCCCGCGCGCGCAGCGCTCCGACGATCTCGCCCGCACCGCATCGCACCAGCGCCTGCCAGTGTTCGGACATCGGTCGACGATCGGGAGCCGACAGCTCGCGGATGGCGGGTTCCTCGCCCTCGCCGAGGCTCACCGTGGTGCCGAACTCGCGCCGTACGGCCACCGCCATCGCGTAGTGGTCGCGGTGCACGTGCGTCACCAGGAACCGACGGACATCTGCGAGGCCCGCGCCCAGGGCAGCCAGGGCCGCATCCAATGTCTGCCGGGCCGCCGTGATGGCCCAGCCCGAGTCGACCAGCACGAGGCCGTCGTCACCCGCCAGGGCGTACACGTTCACCGATCGCAGACCGTCCTGCGGCAACGGCAGCGGGATGCGATACACCCCGGTGGCCACCTCGAACACGCCCGGACGCGTCCAGTCCGCCGTCACGTCATCGGGCTCGACCCGCATCGCTGCTGCACCCACCATCCGCCGTCCTCCATCCACAGCATGACCGACACGACTGTGTCACTTGCGTTTGCGGATCTCCTCGGCGGCCTGGGGGACGACCTTGAACAGGTCGCCGACCACGCCGTAGTCGGCGAGTTCGAAGATCGGCGCTTCGGCGTCCTTGTTGACCGCGACGATCGTCTTCGAGGTCTGCATGCCGGCGCGGTGCTGGATCGCCCCGGAGATACCCAACGCGACATACAGCTGCGGGGAGACGGTCTTGCCGGTCTGGCCGACCTGGAACTGGTGCGGGTAGTAACCGGAGTCCACGGCCGCGCGGGACGCGCCGACCGCGCCGCCGAGCAGGTCGGCGATCTCCTCGACCAGCTTGAAGTTGTCGGCGTTACCGACACCACGACCACCGGAGACCACCACCGAGGCCTCGGTCAGCTCCGGGCGGGAGCCCTTCTGCTCCGCGACCCGCTCGACGACCTTCGCGAGCTTGTCCGCGTCGGTCACCGACACCGACAGCTGCTCCACCGCCGGGGTGGCCGCGGCCGGGACCGGGGCGAGGGAGTTCGGCCGGACGGTGACCAGCGGCAGGCCCTTGGTGACCTTCGCCTTGACGATCGTGGAACCGGCGAACGCCACCTGCGTCGCGGTGCCGTCCGCCGCGAGGGCGACCACGTCGGTCAGGATGCCGTTGTCCAGCTTCACCGCCAGCCGCGCGGCGATCTCCTTGCCCTCCTGCGACGAGGCCAGCAGCACGGCCGCCGGCTGCACCCGCTTAATCAGGTCGGCGACCACAGTCGCCTTGGGGGCCACCAGGTAGCCGTCGATCTCCTCACCCTCAGCGGCGTAGATCTTCTCCGCCCCGTACTCACCCAGCTTCGCGCTCAACGCCTGCGCGGCGCCGGCGCCACCGAGAACGACAGCGCTCGGGGTGCCCAGCTCGCGGGCCAGGGTGAGCATCTCCAGGGTGACCTTCTTGACGCCGAACTCACGCGTGGCTTCGACGACGACGAGAACCTCAGACATGACCAGACCCCTCACACGAACTTCTCGGCAGCGAGGAACTCGACCAGCTTCACGCCGCCCTCGCCCTCATCGGTGATCTTCTCGCCGCCCGAACGCGGCGGCCGCTTCGAGTGCTCCACCACCGCGCTGGTGGCACCGTCGAAGCCCACCTCGGCCGCAGCCACGCCCAGGTCGCCCAGGGACAGCGTCTGCACCGGCTTCTTCTTCGCCGCCATGATCCCCTTGAACGACGGATACCGCGGCTCGTTGATGGTGTCCCACACCGACACCACGGCCGGGGTCGAGGCGGTCACCACCTCGTAGCCCTCCTCCGTCTGCCGCTCCACCGTCAGGGTCGACCCGTCCACGGTGAGCTTGCGCGCACCGGTCAGCGCGGCCACACCCAGCCGCTCGGCGATCATGTGCGGCATCACCTGCACCCGACCGTCGGTCGACTCCGCACCGCACAGGACCAGGTCGGCATTCAACTGCCCGAGGGCAGCGGCGAGAACCTTGGAGGTGGCCACCGCGCAGGAACCGTGCAGAGCGTCGTCCACGACGTGCACGGCCTTGTCCGGGCCCATCGACAGCGCCTTACGGATCGACTCGGTCGCCCGGTCCGGACCCATCGTCAGGATCGTGACCTCACCACCGTGCGCTTCCTTGATCTTCAACGCCTCTTCGATGGCGTACTCGTCCATCTCATTGATGACGTTGTTCGCCGAACCGCGGTCGACGGTGTTGTCGTCAGCACGCAGGCTGCGGTCCGCGCCCGAATCAGGCACCTGCTTGACGAGTACGACGATATTCATCGCTTCGATCACCCTTCCTGTCTCGCGGCGTCACGCATGCTCCGGGCGTCCTGGCCACCGAGGGAGTCGTTGCCCACCTCGGCGTTGTGCGCGTGGGCCACGTGGTGCAGCCCGAACACCGAATCCATCCCGTCCCGCAGGCCCATGAGGTCCTCGGCCTGGTTGACCGCCTTCTTGGTCAGCGCGAGACCCAGGCGCGGCATCTGCGCGATGCGTGCGGCGAGCCCCATGACCTCCGCCTCGAGCTCGTCTCGGGCGACCACCCGGTTGACCATGCCCAGCTCGGCGGCGCGCGCTGCCGGCATCCGGTCGCCGGTGAAGAGGAACTCCTTGGCGAAGCGCGGACCCATCACCCACGGGTGGGCGAAGTACTCGACGCCGGGGATTCCCATGCGGACGACCGGGTCGGCGAAGAACGCGTCGTCCGCGGCGACGATCAGGTCACACGACCAGGCGAGCATGAGGCCCCCGGCGATACACGCTCCCTGCACCATCGCGATCATCGGCTTGGGCAGCTCACGCCAGCGGCGGCACATCCCGAGGTACACCTCGGACTCCCGGGCGAACCGGCTGTCGGCCCCGGCCTTGCCCACATGGTCCCACCACAGGCCGGCACGCCTGTCGAACGACGAGTCGATGTCCCGGCCCGGCGTGCCGATGTCGTGGCCGGCCGAGAAGTGCTTCCCCGCCCCCGCCAGGACGATGACCTTCACCTCGTCGTCCGCGGCCGCGCGGTAGAACGCGTCGTCGAGCGCGTAGGTCATCGCCGAATTCTGCGCGTTGCGGTACTCCGGCCGGTTCATCGTCACGACGGCCACCGGCCCCCGCGTCTCGTACCGGACGACCTCCGCCTGCGGGTCCACGCCGCTGGTCTCGCTCACTTTGGATCTCCTTCTCGCGGGTCGGGTGTACGTCGTGCGGGGCCGGCGGTCAGGACGCGGGGCGCACGCCGGTCAGGCCGACACCGAGGTCGTCCAGCAGAGCCGACCGGTGCCAGGCGGCGCTGCCCCACGACGACTCCAGAGCCCACGACCGCTTGAGGAACAGGTGCAGGTCGTACTCGGTCGTGTAACCGATCGCGCCGTGGCACTGCAGAGCGGCCCGGCCCACGACGTGCGCCGCCTCGGACGCCAGGGCCTTGGCCGTCGCCAGGGAGCGCAGTCGGCCCGGGACGCCCGCGGCCAGCTCGAACCCGGCCGTCGCCACCATCGGCGCGGCGAACTCCAGGTGCAGCAGCGCCGTGGCGAGGTGGTGCTTGACCGCTTGGAAGCTGCCGATCGGCACCCCGAACTGCTCCCTGGTGCGGACGTGCTCGACCGTGAGTTCGAGCATCCGTCGGGACAGCCCGATGAGTTCGGCCGAGGTCGCCAGCACCCCCCGCTCCCAGGCCAGCCGCACCACCTGCGGGTCGTCCACTGTCGCCACGAGCCGCGCGCCGGCGTAGCCGGTCAGGTCCAGCGCGACGTCCACCGACGGCGACGTCGAGGCCGCCGCGTCGGACACGTCGAGAATCTCGATGCGCCCCGTCCCACCGAAGCCGCCGCGCAGCACCAGGTCGACACCGGAACCGAACGCGACGTGCCCGGTCTCCGCGGGGTCGGCACCGACCGTGAGGCCCCCCTCGACAAGCTTCGCCAGCGGGTCCGGGGCGCCCGAGGCGAGCACCGCCGGAGCGACCGCGAGGGTCGCCGTGAGCGGCAGCGGGGCGGCGGCGTACCCGATCTGCTCGAAGACCGACACGAGGTGGTTCTCGTCCAGGCCCAGCCCGCCGTCGTTCTCGGCCACGAGCAGCCCCGCCACACCGAGGCCGGCCAGGCTCTCGGCCAGTGCGGCCACCTGCGCCGATCCGGCTCCGGCGCGTACCGTCTGCGGCGGGCACCGGTCGCTGAGCACCTGACGGACGACCGCTTCCAGCTCCCGCTGCTCGTCACTCGGAGCGAAACGCACGCCTGATCACCTCCTCGGCAGACCGAGCAGGCGCTCGGCGATGATGTTGCGCTGGATCTCGTTGGTGCCCGCGTAGATCGGACCCGACAGCGAGAACTGGTAGCCGCGGGTCCACGGGCCGTCGACGAGCGCGTCCGGGCCGAGCAGTTCCAGCGCGGTCTCGTGCAACGCGATGTCCAGCTCGGACCAGAAGACCTTGTTGAGGCTCGAACGCGCACCGGCCGGGCGACCCTCGACGATGTCGGTGACCTGAGCCAACGTGAACTGCTGGTAGGCGTGCGCTTGCATCCACGAGCGCGCCACCCGGTCGCGGAGCAGGTCGGTCGCCGCCTCGCCCCGCTCGCCCGCGAGCGCCACGAGCGCGGCTGCCGCCTTGAGGAAACGCCCCGGTGAGCGCAGCGTCAGTCCCCGCTCCGAACCGGTCGTCGACATCGCGACCGACCAGCCCTGGTCGACGCCGCCGAGGACCGCCGAGTCGGGTACGAACGCGTCCTCGAAGAACACGTCGGCGAAGCCCTCGTCACCGTCGAGCCGGTCGAACCCGCGCACCGTCACGCCCGGGGCGTCCAGCGGCACGAGGAAGTACGTCAGTCCCCGGTGCCGCTGCGCCTGTGGATCGGTGCGGAACAGCCCGAACAGGTGGGTGCAGAACGCGCCCCGGGTCGACCAGGTCTTCTGCCCGCTCAGGCGCCACCCGCCGGCCTGCTCGTCCCGCACCGCCCGGGAGCTGATCCCCGCCAGGTCGCTGCCCGCGCCCGGCTCCGACCAGCCCTGGGCCCACAGGTCCTGCGCGGCTGCCATCCGGGGCAGCAGTTCGTCCTGCTGCTGCTTCGTGCCGAACTCGAAGATCGTCGGGGCCAGCAGGAAGATGCCGTTCTGCGTCACCCGCTGCGGCGCGCCGGCCCGGTAGTACTCCTCCTCGAAGATGAGCCACTGCCATATCGAGGCCGCACGGCCGCCGTACTCCTCGGGCCACGACACGACCGACCACCGGTCCGCGTGCAGTGCCCGCTCCCACTCCAGGTGGGCGGCGAAGCCCGCCGCGGTGTCCCCGGAGGGCAGCGGCTGCCGCGGCACGTTCGCGGCGAGCCAGTCGCGGGCCTCCGCACGGAACTGCTCGTCCTGCGCCGACCAGGTCAGATCCATCTCAATCCCGTCCCGTCCCGGCGGAAACCGTCGGCGGCGTGTCGCGGTAGCGGCGTAGTTGCGTACGCGCCACAGTCCGCAGGTGCACCTCGTCGGGGCCGTCGGCGATGCCGAGGATGCGGGCGCTCGCCCACATCCGGGCGATCGGGAAGTCGTCGGTGACCCCACCACCGCCGTGCGCCTGGATCGAACGGTCCAGCACGTTGCGGGCGACCCGGGGCGCGACGACCTTGATCGCGGCGATCTCGGTCGCGGCGCCCTGGATGCCGACCTGGTCGATGAGCCACGCCGCCTTGAGCACGAGCAGGCGGGCCTGCTCGATCTCCATGCGGGACTCGGCGATCCAGTTCCGCACCACGCCCTGATCGGAGATCGGACCGCCGAACGCCTCGCGGGCCATCGTCCGGCGCACCATCAGCTCGAGGCCCCGCTCGGCCATGCCGAGACAGCGCATCGCGTGGTGGATGCGGCCCGGGCCGAGGCGGGCCTGGGCGATCGCGAAACCGTCGCCCTCGGCGCCGAGCAGGTTCGTCACCGGCACCCGTACGTCGTCGAACCGGATCTCGCAGTGGCCGTGCTGGTCGTGGTAACCGAAGATCGGCAGCGAACGCAGAATCGTCACCCCGGGGGTGTCGACCGGCACGAGGATCATGGACTGCTGCCGGTAGACGGCCGCCTGCGGGTCCGTCTTGCCCATCAGCACGAGGATGGCGCAGCGTGGGTCGGCGGCGCCTGTCGTCCACCACTTGCGTCCGTTGATGACGTACTCGTCGCCGTCACGCACGATCGAGGTGGCGATGTTGCGCGCGTCGGAGGAGGCCACGTCCGGCTCGGTCATCGAGAAGCCGGAGCGCATCGTGCCTTCGAGCAACGGGGTCAGCCACCGCTGCTTCTGCTCGGGCGTGCCGAACATGTGCAGCAGCTCCATGTTGCCGGTGTCGGGCGCGGCACAGTTGATCGCCTCGGGGGCGAGGTAGGGCGAGCGGCCGGTCTCCTCGGCCAGGTAGGCGTACTCGACGTTGGTGAGGCCCGACAGGTCAGGCAGGAAGAGGTTCCACAGCCCCAGCTCGCGCGCCGTCGCCTTCAGCTCCTCGACGACCGGCGGCAGGACGTGGGACACCCCGCCGTTCTCGCGGGCCGCGGCGGCGAGCTCGGTGGCGTACACCTTCTCGGCGGGGTAGACGTGCTCGGCCATGAACGTACGCAACGTCGCGAGCAGCTCGCTCGCGCGCGGGCCGGGGCCGAGGTCCATCCGGGTCAGGTCGGTCGCGTCAGCCACCGTCACTCCTTGCCTGTGCTCGTGCGGAGGGCGATCTTGCCGCGAGCGCCGCGGTTCAGCACCGTGCCGAGCGCGCGGGCGGCCTCCTCCAGCGGGAAGACCTCGCTGACGTGCGGCCTCAGCCGGCCGGCGGCGATCCACTCCAGCACCGTCGTCATGTTGGCGGCGTTCGCCGCCGGGTCGCGCCTGGCCCAGGCGCCCCAGAGGACCCCCAGCACCGCGCCCTCGGTGAGCAGCAGCCGGTTGAGCTTGACCTGCGGGATCACGCCCGCCGCGTAGCCGACGGTGAGGAACCTCCCGGCCCACGCGAGGGCACGCAGCGCCGCGGCGGCGGCGTCGCCACCGACCGGGTCGTAGACGACGTCGGCGCCGGCGTCGCCGGTCAGCGTGCGCACCGTCGCTGTCAGGTGGTCGTAGCCGATGGCGTGGTCGGCCCCGTGCGCCAGGCACAGCTCACGCTTGTCCTCGCTCGACGCGGCAGCGATCACCGTCGCGCCGAGGGCCTTGCCGATCTGCACGGCGGTGAGGCCGACGCCGCCGGAGGCGCCGAGCACGAGCAGCGTCTCGCCGGCGGCGAGGCCGGCCCGGTCGACGAGGCCGTGGTAGGACGTGCCGTAGACGACGGGGATCGTGCTGGCCTCGACGAGGTCGACGCCCTCGGGCAACGGGTGGACCATGCGGGCGTCGACGAGCACCTGGGTGGCGTAGCCGCCGATGCCGCAGAAGCCGATGACGCGGGTGCCGACGGGTGGGCCGGTCACCCCGTCGCCGAGCGCCGCGACCGTGCCGGCGACCTCGCAGCCGGGCACGAACGGCAGCTCCGGCTTGGTCTGGTAGGTGCCGGCGACGATGAGGCCGTCGGGAAAGTTCACCCCGGCGGCGACGACGTCGACGAGTACCTGCCCCGGTCCGGGCTGCGGCTGCGGCCCGTCCGAGACCGTGAGCACCTCGGGACCCCCGAGCTCGCGGACCACCATCGACCGCACGGCTCAGCCCTCGCTGCCCGGGCGCGCCGCCTTGTCGGTGCCGGCGAACTCGTCGCGGATCCGGTCGGCGACCCCGCTGAGGTTGAGCTCGAAGGTGAAGCCCTGCTCGAAGCGGTAGCTGCGGTTGACGTCCCACAGGTCGATGCCGTTGAGCGAGGCCTTGGCGGCCCGGATCACGGTGGGGTCCTTCTCGGCGATGCTGGTCGCGACGGCGAGCGCCGTCGCACGCAACTGCTCCCGGGGTACGACACTGTGCACCGAGCCGTACGCGTGCAGCTCCTGGGCGGTGGCGGTGGCCGAGGTGTAGACCATGGCGCGCATCCGGTGCTGGGGCACCATCCGGGACAGGTGGGTGGCCGCGCCGAGGGCGCCGCGGTCGACCTCTGGCAGGCCGAAGGTGGCGTCGTCGGAGGCGACGATGACGTCGGAGTTGCCGACCAGGCCGATGCCGCCCCCGAGGCAGAAGCCGTGGACGGCGGTGACGACCGGGACGGGGCACTCGTAGACGGCCTTGAACGCGGCGAAGCAGCCGCGGTTGGCGCCGAGCAGCGCGGTGAAGCCGTCGGTGTGCTGCATCTCCTTGATGTCGACGCCGGCGTTGAAGCCGCGGCCCTCGGCGCGCAGCAGGACGACACGCACCGACTCGTCGGCGCCGGCGGCGTCGAGGGCGGCGGCGAGCGCGAACCAGCCGGCCACCGGCAGCGCGTTGACCGGCGGGTTGTCCACGACGATCTCGGCGATCCCGTCGGGGTGCACCGTCGTCGTCACCGACGCGTGGCTCGTGGGACTCATGCCTGCTCCTCGGTGGTCTCGGGCTGCTCGCCGGCCTCGGGTGTCGCGTCCCCGGCGGCGGCGAGGGGCAGCACGAACGTCGCCCACGCGGTGACGGCCGTGTCGCCGGTCTGCCGCCGGCAGGTCAGCTCGATGTCGACGCGGGCCTCACGGCCGTCCGCGCTTTCGAGCACGTAGGTGCGCAGCGGAACGCCTTCGAGAGTGAGGACGTCGCCGGGCCACACCTGGGCCAGGAACCGGATGCGGAAGTCGCGCACGTTGGGGCCGCCGAGCCAGTCGGTGGCGTAGGTGCCGAGCAGGCTGGCCTGCCACATGCCCACCGAGAAGGGGCTCGGGAACCCTGCCGCCCTGGCGAAGACCTCGTCGTGGTGGATCGGGTTCATGTCGCCCGAGGCGCCCTGGTAGCGGACGAAGTCGGTGCGGGTCACCGGGCCGTAGGCGCGCGCCGGAGGCGTCGCCGGGACGGGCAGGACGACCTCTGTCGTACGGGGCTGGGCGGTGGCCGTCGTGTCGCTCATGCGGACGCTCCGTCCCCGGTGACGGGCGGGCGGGCCGTCTCGACACCGGTGAGCTTGGCGCGGGCGACGAGACGCCCGGTCTCGTCGTGGAAGTCGGTGTACATCACGGCGAAGGTCATCTCCCCGCCGCGACGCCCCACCTTGGTGTAGATCTCGCCGATGCGCGACTGGCAGGTGAGCCTGGTGCCGGCGCGGGGCGGCTCGCCGAAGAAGGTGTACTGCTGCTCGGCGTGCAGGCCGCGCTGCTGGTCGAGCTCGACCGCGGACCACGGGTTGGAGTCCTCGCCCTGCCAGAAGAAGGTCGTCGTGAGGAACGTCGGCTGTACGACCGGGTTCTCCTCCCGCAGGTAGTCCGCGTCAGCCGCTCCGGTGGCCAGCGCGAACTCGCGGATCTTGCCGCGTTCGACGTCGAGCCGGAAGGGGGCGCCGGTGACGCCCTGCGCGTCGGGATTGGCCACGACGAGCTCCTTTCGTTGGTCCGCGCGTGTCGGCACGGTTCGCCGGCACGCAGCGGGTGGTCACGGGTGCTGGCTCGAGACGGACACGACCTCGCCGGTCATGTACGACGAGTAGTCACTGGCGAGGAAGACGATGACGTTGGCGACCTCCCACGGCGCCGCGGCCCGGCCGAACGCCTCCTGGCCCGAGAGCTGTGCGAGCAGCTCGTCGCTTGTCACCTTGGCCAGATGGGCGTGCATCGCGATGCTCGGGGACACCGCGTTGACCCGGATGCCGTGCTCGGCGACGTCGAGGGCCGCGCAGCGGGTCAGCGCCATGACTCCGGCCTTGGCCGCGGCGTAGTGCGCCTGCCCCTTCTGCGCGCGCCAGCCGATGACGGAGGCGTTGTTGACGATGACCCCCCTGCCGGCCGGGATCATGTGCCGCAGCACCGACCGGGTCGCCTTGAACGTCGAGGTCAGGGTCACCGACAGGACGGAGTCCCATTGTTCGTCGGTCATGTCCTGCACCGCCGCGGTGCCGCCGAGGCCGGCGTTGTTGACGAGTACGTCGATGCCGCCGAACTCGGCGGCGACGGTGTCCATGAGGTGGTCGAGCTGCGCCTGGTCGGTGACGTCGCAGGGCACCGCGAGCGGCCGGGTCCCGGTGCGGCGCTCGATTTCGTCGGCGGACGCGGCGAGGCGGCGCTCGTGGCGGTCGCTGATGGCGACACGCGCGCCTTCCTCCGCGGCGCGGCGTGCCGTCGAGAAGCCGATGCCGGTGCCGGCCGCGGCGGTGACGAGCACCGAGCGCCCGGAGAGCAGCCCGTGGGCGGGGCCGGCCCAGTCGGCGACGTCGGTGTGACCGGTGTCAGACACGGGCGGCCATCTCCTTCGCGATCTCCTCGACGGTCCAGCGGGCGCCCTTGTCGATGGTCCAGTCGTAGCTCCACGGCGCGCAGCGACGGATCTCGCCGCCCTTGGCGTAGTACACCTCGCCGGTCACCGGCACGTCGGCGGTGAGCAGCCAGGCGACGAGCGGGGAGACGTTGCCCGGGTGGTAGACGTCGAACGCGGCGGGGTCGGCCGGGGCGGCGACCATCTCGCCGATGCCGGGCAGGTCCTGGGTCATCCGGGTACGCGCGACCGGGACGATCGCGTTGACGCGTACGCCGTAGCGGCCGATCTCCTGGGCGAGGATGACGGTGAGGGCGGCGATGGCGGCCTTGCCCGCGCCGTAGTTCGTCTGCCCGACGGCGCCGATGATGCCGGAGGTCGAGGAGACGTTGACGATCGAGGCGATCGGCTGGTTGCCGGCCTTGGACTCGGTGCGCCAGTGGTCGGCGAACACCCGGCACGGCGCGAACGTCGAGCGCAGCTGGCCACGGATCACCGCGTCCCAGTCGTCCTCGCTCATGTTGACGAACATCCGGTCCCGCAGGATGCCGGCGTTGTTGACGAGGCCGTCGACGCGTCCGTAGGTGTCGCGGGCGAGCGCGAGCAGCTCGCGGGCGCCCTCGGTGGTGGCGACGTCCGCGGTGCTGGCCACGGCCCGTCCGCCGGCGTTCGTGATCTCGGCGGCGACGGCCTCGACGACCGACGGGTCGCTGCCGGTGCCGTCGGCGGCGGCGCCGGTGTCGGCGACGACGACCGAGGCGCCTTCGGCGGCGGCGAGCAGGGCGTGCTCACGGCCGAGGCCGCGGCCGGCACCGGTGACGACGACGACGCGTCCCTGCAGTGCTCCCATGACTAGTCCTCCTTGTGCCCGGCCGGGGCCGACGCGACCGGCGCGGGCACGCCGAGCCGGTCGAGCGTCCGGGTGGCCTCGTCGATGATGCGGTCGATGAGCTCGGCGACGCTCGGGACGTCGTCGATCAGTCCGACGACCTGGCCGGTGGCCATGACGCCGAGGTCGGTCCTGCCCTCCAGCAGGGCCGACCGGTAGAGCATCGGAGCGTTGGCCGCCATGACGACCTGGCTCCACGTCAGGTCGTGGGCCTTGCGCATGGCCAGGCCCTCGCGGACCATGTCGCCCCACGGCGTGCCGGACAGCTTCTGGAAGGCGAAGGCGTTGCGTACGGCCCGCAGCAGCCGGCCGGCGGCGGAGGTCCGCTCCAGCTCCTCGATCGTGCCGGCGCGCAGCACGCGCTGCGGAACGCCGTCGACCTGCAGGGTCAGCACGGTGTCGTTGACCGTCCTGGACAGGTAGACGTCCTTGACCGACGGCTGGACCGGCGAGTCGCTGGTGAGCAGGAAGCGGGTGCCCATGGCGATGCCCTCGGCGCCGTAGGCGAGCGCGGCGACGAGGCCGCGGCCGTCGAAGAAGCCACCGGCGCCGATGACCGGGATGTCGACGGCGTCGACGACCTGGGGCAGCAGCAGGCTGGTGGGCACCGCGCCGGTGTGGCCGCCGCCCTCGCCACCCTGCACGATGACGGCGTCGGCGCCCCACGCGGCGACCTTCTCGGCGTGGCGGCGCGCGCCGATCGACGGAACGACGACGAGGCCGGCGTCCTTGCACCTGGCGATGAGTTCCTGCTTGGGTGCCAGCGCGAAGGAGGCGACCTTGACGCCGGCCGAGATGAGCAGGTCGATGCGCTTGACGACGTCCGTCTGGTCGGCACGGATGTTGACGCCGAACGGCGCGTCCGTGCCGGCCTGGATCTGCTCGACGGCCTCCACGAGCTCGTCGTAGGAGAGCAGGCCGGCCGCGAGGATGCCCAGTCCACCGGCGTTGGCCGTCGCGGTGGTCAGGCGCACGTCGGAGACGTAGCCCATGCCGGTCTGGACGATCGGGTACCGCACCCCGAACAGGTCGGTCGCCCGGGTACGCAGTGTCGGGGGCAGCCCGCGGCCCTGGCTCATGCCGGGATCTCGCGGTCGCGCAGCGAGCGGGGGTCGATGACCTCGCGGATGAGGCGCAGTTCCTCGGCGCTCGGCTCGCGGGTGGCCGGGACCTCACCCTCGACGTGCACGGCACAGCCGGTGGCGGCGTGGAACTCGTCGAGCGTGACGCCGGGGTGCAGGCTGAGCAGCCGCATCGTGCCGTCGGGGCCGCCGAAGTCGAGGACCGCGAGGTTGGTGACGACGCGCCGCAGATCGTGGTGCGCGCTCCCGGCCGGGCCGGCGGCGCGGGCGCTGTCGGTGCCGACGCCGGAGATCATGTCGACAGCCCGGACGAAGCTGCGCGTGGAGTGGTTGGGCACCCAGTAGCTGGTCGGGTGGTAGATGCTGTTGCCGGGGGCGCCGCGCACTCCGAGCAACTGGACCTTGGGCCGGGCGTAGTCGCCGATGGCCGAGATGTTGGTGTTGCCGTGCCCGTCGATCTGGACCGGGATCATCATGACGTGCCGCTTGCCGTGCCAGACGAGGTCGAAGATCGTGCGGAACGGGCTCCAGCCCTCGATGACGACGCCCTCGGTGGCGTGCGGGTCCGCGCCGATCTCCCAGGAGCCGGTGACGAAGTGGGCCTCACCGTCGGTGAGCAGCAGGTCGGGGGCGACGGTAAGCCGGGCGAGGCGGACGCCGATGGCCGGGATCGTGCCGAAGGCGCTGGCGATGGACTCGCCGTCGCCGGCGAACGTGTCCGCCACGGCGACCGCGCAGTACTCGGCACGGGTCACCGGCGCGTCGGCAGTGGTGGCGCTGCCCGTGGGCTGCTCGGTGGCGGCGCTGCTCATGCGACCTCCTCGGCTCGGGCGGCGACGGCCGCCTGGTAGTCATCTTCGGTGCCGGACAGGTACCGCTTCTCGAAACTGGCCCAGGCCTGCGGGTCGCCGGCGGCCTTGACGTACTCACGCTGGAAGGCCTCGTCGCGCTCGTAGTCGGGGGCGCAGGAGGTGAAGTGGGCGCCGTTCGGGGTCTCGACGACGCCGGCGACGAGCTGGCGGTTGATCTTGATGGTCGCCGAGTGCCCGGCGGCACTCAGCTCGGCCGTGGGCACGATCCGCTCGCAGGACATGAAGGCCTGGTCGGCGGCGAGGCAGTAGAGGTCGTCGAAGTACGGGTCGGGCCCGAGGAACTGGCCGTTGCCCTGGGCGTCGGCGCGGTTCATGTGCACGAGGGCCGCGTCGAGGCGCAGCGGCGGCATCGCCACGAGCTGCTCGGTGCCGTACGGGTCCTGGACGAGTTTGAGGTCGGGGTTGTGCTTCAGGACGTCCGACCCGAGCCCGGCGCGGGTCGGCAGGAAGGGCAGGCGGATGCCGGCGGCGTACAGGCCCCACTGGAGCATGCCCTCGTCGTACTCGGCGATCTCGACGGCGCCCTTCTGCCGCGCGGCGCGGAAGTGCGGGTCGAGGGCGATGCTGTCGAGGGAGACGAAACCGAAGACGACCTTCTTGACCTTGCCCGCGGCGCAGAGCAGCCCGACGTCCGGCCCGCCGTAGCTGACGACGGTCAGGTCCTTGAGGTCGGAACGCAGGATCTCGCGCACGAGGGCCATGGGCTTGCGGCGTGAGCCCCAGCCCCCGATGCCGATGATCATCCCGGATTCGAGCCGCGACACGACGTCGCGGGCTGTCAGAGTCTTGTCGGCCATGTGTCCCTCATCATTGCGTCTGTCGGAGCACTGCCCGACGGGTGGTGAGCAGCGCGAAGGGCGAGTCGCGTGCCGGGCCTCCACGGCCGGCTCGCCATGTAGCAAGCGCTTGGTTGGTACCCTAACAGCCCCAGGGGGAGGGTCAAGACCCTGTTGCGAAGGAGGACGAAAGATGGAAACCGTGGTGCGCGAGCGCGTCGGCGCGGTGGGAGTCATCAGGATCAATCGGCCGCAGGTACGCAACGCCCTCGATCCCGACACCCTCCTGGCGATGACCGACGCACTGCTCGGGTACGACGCGGACGCGGGCGTACACGCGGTCGTGCTGACCGGCACCGGCGAGTTGTCCTTCAGCGCGGGGATGGACCTGCGCGCCGCGGCCGAGGGGCGCCTGGTCGACGTGGCCCGCAGCCCGCTGACGCTGCTGCGCGGCGGCTACCGCAAGCCGGTCATCGCCGCGGTCAACGGGCCCGCCGTCGGCGGCGGCTTCGAACTCGCCCTCGCCTGCGACCTCGTCGTCGCGGCCGAACACGCCTACTTCGCGCTGCCCGAGGTGGGGCGCGGCATCGCCGCCACCGAGGGCGGCACCGACCTGCCCCGTCGCGTGCCGGTCGCCGTAGCCCTGGAACTCGGGCTGACCGCCGAACCGCTTCCCGCGGCCCGGGCCCACGAGCTGGGCCTGGTCAACGCCGTGGTCCCCGCCGACGAGGTCCTTGCGCGCGCGCTCCAGCTGGGCGCCCGGATCGCGACCCACTCCCCCGCGGCGGTGCGGGCGACCAAGCGGCTCATGCACCTGAGCCTGGACCCCCGCGTCGGCGACCTCGGTGCGGTCAACCGGCTCGCGACCCTCGAACTGCTCGCCGGGCCGGATGCCGCCGAGGGCGCGGCCGCGTTCGTCGCCAAGCGCGCGCCGCGATGGGCGGACGCGCCCTGAGCGCTCAGGGACGCGCCACCGCGATCTGCTCGCGCGTCCACGCGATCGAGCGGGTCACCGCCGGCTCGGCGCCCTCGGCCTCGATGGCCGGGCCGATCAACTCGACGTCGACGATGCCGGTGTAGCCGGCCCGCAGCACGCTCGCCAACAGACCGGCCATCGGCAGATCACCGTCCCCGGGCACCCACCGGTTCGGGAAGGTCGAGGTGCCGACCCGGAAGTCGGACACCTGCAGCAACTCGACCTGACCGACCCGGTCACGGATGAGGCCGGTCAGGCCCCGCTCCTGCCAGCAGCAGTAGAGGTCGAGGCAGATGCCGATGCCGCAGAGGTCGGCCAGGGCGAGCGCGTCCCGCGCGGTGTGGGTGAAGCTGAGGTCGCACTTGACCGGCAGGGTGTTCTCCACACCCAGTCGCACCCGTGCTCTCGGGCGGTGGCCACGACCGGAGCGATCCGCTCGGCGAACCGGCCGGCCGCCTCCTCCCACGTCAGGTGCGCCGAGGGGCCCGAGGTGAGGTAGACGAGGTCGGCCCCGAGCCGACCGGCGTCGACGACGCCGTCCTGCAACGCCGCGACCTGCTGCGCCCAGCCCGACTCGTCGTCCGGGTGGGCGGTGAAGCTGTGCACGAGGTATCCGAGCCGTACCTCGTGCCGGGCGAGCAGGTCTCCGAGAGCCGCCACGCCGAAGGAGGCCACCTTGCTGCGCTGCAGGCCGACGAGGTCGGTACCGGTACGCCGGTACATCGCGATCTCCTCGGGCAGGTCCCAGGACATCGCGGCCATTCCGCTGACGCAGACCGGGTTGGTCGTGACGGACATCGGGCTCCTGTCGGCTCGGCGGTCGTCCGGGTGCCGGACGTCGGGTCGGTCTCGGACGTCGGGACGCTCCTATGGCGCGTCAAGTGGTTGGGGCGGGGCTTCGAGGCGTCGGTAGAGGTCTCGGGCGATGTAGCGCTTGAGGCAGCGTTTGATCTCGCGGTCGGTTTTGCCTTGGGCGCGGCGGCGGTCGGCGTAGGCGCGGGTGGGTTCGTCGTAGCGCAGGCGGGACAGGGTGATGGTGTGTAGGGCGCGGTTGAGTTGGCGGTCGCCTGAGCGGTTGAGGCGGTAGCGGACGGTTTTGCCGGACGAGGCGGGGATAGGGGCGACGCCGGCGAGCATGGCGAAGGCGGCGTCGTTGCGGCAGCGGCCGGGGTGGGACCAGGCGGTCAGGACGGTGGCGGCGACGATGGGTCCGACGCCGGTGAGGGTGAGCAGGTCGGGACGCCAGGACCGGACGATGGTGAGGATTGCCCTTTCGTGGCTGGTGGCCTCGGTTTCGAGGGCGCGGATGCGGCGGGCGAGGTCACGTAGCACCGTCAACGCGGTGATGATCTCGACATCGCCGCTGATCGTGGTGGTTCGCAGTCGGACGGCGGTGGTGATCATCGCGCGGGTGTTCTGTCCACGGAAGCGGGATCGGACTGTCTCCGGGGCGGTGATGATCAGGGCGTGTAGTTGCCGTTGGGCGGTGGTGGCGGCCTCGACGGCTGCGCGGCGGGCGGTCAGTCGCATCTGTAGCGCTGCCCGTTCGGGGCCGGTCTTGGGCTGCGCCAACTGGGTGCGGGCCAGAGCGTCGCGGGCGGCGCGTTCGGCATCGATCGGGTCGGACTTCGCTCCGGCCCGGCGAGTTGGTCGCTTGGGGCGGTCCAGCTCGACGACCAACTCGCCGGCGGCAGCCAGGTGGCGGTGAAGTCCCGCGCCGTAGCCGCCGGTGCCTTCCATCGCCCAGGCCCGCAATCCCGAGCGCTGCCCGGCCAGGGCCAGCAGTTGCGCGTAGCCGTCCGGATCGGCGGTGACGGTCATACGGTCCAACACGGCACCGGTGCGGGCATCGAGGACCGCGGCGGTGTGGGTGTGTTTGTGGGTGTCGACGCCGATGACGACCTCGACCAGATCTGCCAGCATGGACATGCGTTCTCTCCTCACCATGGGGACGCACGGGTCCGGTCCGGTGCGGAGATGGCAGGACTGTGATGAGACACGCCAGCCGCTAACTGGCGGTCAAGCTCCTGATCAGGCCAAACGTCTCCCGCCGGGCCGGCGCCGGCAGCAGCGGACGGACAAGTCCCGTCAAAGGCACGAAGCCAGTCAGACGAAGAGTCACACCCACTGCTGCCAGCCATCAGCTCACCACCGCTGAACCGACCCCGCCATGCTCACAGTCAGTCGAGGTATTCGACGCGCGCCCGGCGCATCCCGAGGGGTGCCAGGTGCGGCAGCAGCCGCGTCGTGACGGCCTCGGCGATGCGCTCCGGGGTCCACGCCGTGTGCCGCAGCACGGGCTCGGCGAGCGCCGGGTGGGTCGTCAGCATGAGTTCGGGACCGTAGGAGCGCAGCACCTGGCCGGTCAGCCCGACGCTGAGGTCGGAGAGCAGGTAGAGCAGCAGCGGCACGTTGGCCTCGGGCGCGATGCCCGCGTTCTGCCCGCTCGGTACGCCGCGGAACTGCTCGAGCACCTCGGCCATCCGGGTCTGCGCGTTCGGGGAGATCGCGTTGACGCGGATCCCGACGTCGGCGAGTTCGGCCGCCCACGCGTAGGTGAGCGTGGCGATCGCGGCCTTCGTCGCCCCGTACACGGCCGTCTCGGCACGGCCCATCTGCTCGCCCGAGGTGACGTTGACCAGGACCCCGTGACCCTGGGTACGCATCGCCGCGATGGCGGCGTCTCCCCAGGCGACGGCGCCGAGCACGTTTACCTCGAGCATCCGGCGCACCGTGGCCTCGGACTCGGCGCCGGCGCGGGCCATGGCGAAGACGCCGGCGTTGTTGACGAGGCCGTCGAGCCTGCCGTGCTCGGCGAGGCAGTCACGCACGACGTCGTGCGCGCCCGCCCAGTCCGCGACGTCGGCGACCCGGATCGAGCCCTGGCCGTCAGCCGCCGCGAGCTGCCCGCCGAGCCGCTGGAGTCCGTCCGCGTCGACGTCGACGGCGACCACGTGGGCCCCGGCCGCGGCGATGCCGCGCGCGTACGCCGCCCCCAACCCGTTGGCGGCGCCGGTGACGAGGACGACGCGACCGGCGAGCAGGCCGGTAGACCTGGTGGCGGGCGAACGCCCGGACGGGACGGCGGGGACCGGGTCGGACATCGGGCAGCCCCTCTCGGCTGATCGGGATCCGCAGTGCGGCTACCGAACGAGCGCTTGGTTGGCTGGACCCTAGGCGTTGCGAGGACCCCGGTCAAGGAGGGCTGCCTTTATCATGCTGAAGGCATCGAAGTGATATAAAGCAAGCGCTTGACCAACACATATGCTCGAGGAACCGGGAGCACCCCCATGTCGACGACCCAGGACCGGCGCTCGGTCATCCTCGACAACGCCGCGCACCTTTTCGCGGCCAAAGGAATCGATGCCACGACCGTCCGCGAGATCGCCGACTCGGTCGGCATCCTCTCGGGCAGCCTCTACCACCACTTCAAGTCCAAGGACGAGATGGTCAACGCGATCATCTCGGACTATCTGACCGACCTGACCTACCGCTACGCCCAGGTGCTGGAGTCCGAGGAGAAGCCGGCGATCCAACTGCGCAAGCTCGTCACGAGCTCGCTGGCCAACATCGAGGCCCACCCGCACGCGACCGAGATATACCAGAACTCGAGCAACTACCTGCCCAAGATCGACGGCTACGAGCACATCCGCGACGCGGCCACCACGATCCAGCGGGCCTGGATCCAGGTGCTCGAGGCGGGAATCGCCACGGGCGACTTCCGCAACGACATCCCGGTACGCGTGCTGCACGGCATGCTGCGTGACTCGCTGTGGCTCTCGGTCCGCTGGTTCAAGCCGACCCCGTCGTACTCCATGGCGAAATTCGCCGACGACTTCGTCTCGGTGTTCCTCGACGGAATTCTCGCGAGCGACTGAGCGCGGGCCGCCCGGATCCGGATGCCCACCCGGGGTGTCCGACACGACACCCCGGACAAACCAAGCGCTTGCTAGGGTCGTGCCTGACGAGGAGGCGCACCCATGACGGCAGCAGGTCACGCCCGAACAGGCCCGGCCCCGATCGACACCACCCGGCACCCCGGGCTCCCGGCGGGGGTCGACGCCTGGCTCGGCAGCGCGGTGCCCGAGTTGCAGGGGAACCTCCGACACGAGGTCATCGCCGGCGGCCGCTCCAACCTGACCTACCGGACCACCGACGCGGCCGGCCACGTCGTCGTGCTGCGCCGTCCACCGCTCGGAAACCACCCGGCCACCGCACACGACGTACTGCGCGAGGCGCGGATCCTGCGCGGTCTGCACGGCCACCTCCCGGTGCCGCGAGTGCTCGCCGTCGAGGAGACGGGCGAGGTGGCCGGCGCCCCTCTCGTCGTACTCGAGCACCTCGACGGCGTGATCCTGCGCAGCCCCGCCGACGTCGGGCGGCTCACCACCGAAGCCGACCGCGCGCTCATCGGCCCCACGCTCGTCGACGCTCTCGTGGCCCTGCACCGACTCGCCCCGGAGGTCGTCGGGCTGGGGGGTCTGGCCGGTCGCCGTGACTACCTCACCCGGCAGCTTCGGCGCTGGCACGAGAACTGGCACCGGAGCAGGATCCGCGACCTGCCCGATCTGCAGACCGCGCACGAGCACCTCGTGGCCGCGGCGCCCGAGCAGTCCCGCTCGGGGATCGTGCACGGCGACTTCCGCCTCGACAACTGCATGCTCGACTCTCGATGGCGGGTTCAGGGCGTGCTCGACTGGGAGCTGACCACTGTCGGAGACCCGTTGGCCGACGTCGGTCAACTGCTCGTCTACTGGGCGCAGGCCGACGACCCGGCCCGCGCGCTGCACGACCCGGCCACGGTCCTGCCCGGCTTCTCGACCCGGGACGAACTGCTCTCCCGGTACTGCCTCGCCACCGACACCGACCCGGCGCGGATCGACTACTTCGTCGCCTACAACTGGTGGAAGACCGCGTGCATCGTCGAGGGCGTGTACACCAGGATCGCGCAGGGCGCGATGAGCGGTGGCGACCGCACCGCGGCCTCGTTCGCCGAGCAGTCGGCCGCTGTCGCCGGCCGGGCGGCGACCCTCGCGGCGGCGCTGCACCGGCACTGATCCTCGCCCGACCGCGCACGCACCCACCCACCCGGCGTGATGGCATGAGCCGGGCGTCGAAGTCCCCGGTCGACCGGGGACTTCGACACACCTGGTCTAGGAGAGCCGCTCGATGACCATCGCCATGCCCTGGCCACCGGCGGTGCACATCGTCTCGAGACCGAACTGGCCGTCCCGGGCCCGCAGCCCGTTGATGAGCGTCGTCGTCATCCGCGCTCCGGTCTGACCGAACGGGTGGCCCAGGGCGATCGCGCCGCCGTGGACGTTGACCCGCTCGGGGTTGGCCTTGAGGTCCGAGATGGAGGGGACGACCTGAGCGGCGAACGCCTCGTTGAGCTCGACGAGATCGATGTCGGCCATCGAGAGCCCGGCCAGCGCGAGGGCCCGCCTCGACGCCTCGACCGGGCCGAGACCCATGATCTCCGGCGAGATCGCCGAGACACCAGTGGACAGGATCCGGGCCAGCGGCGTGACGCCGAGTTCGGCGGCCTTGCGGCTGGACATGATGATGAGGGCGGCCGCGCCGTCGTTGAGCGGGCAGCAGTTGCCCGCGGTCACCGTACCGTCGGGCCGGAAGGCCGGTTTGAGGCCGGACAGCGAGTCGGCCGTCACCCCGGCGCGAGGGCTGTCGTCGGTGGCCACGACGGTGCCGTCGACGAGGGTCACCGGCGTGATGTCGGTGGCGAAGAAGCCCGACTCGATCGCGGCCTGGGCCCGCTGCTGGCTCGTGGCGGCCCACTCGTCCTGCTCGGCGCGGCTCACACCGCGGTGGCTCGCGACGTTCTCGGCGGTCTCGCCCATCGCGATGTAGACGTCGGGCAGTTCATTCGCGTCGCGTGGGTCGGTCCACGGGCCGGCGCCACCCCGTCCGCGGGTGGCGGTGCGCTCCCCCGCCGCGGCGAAGATCGGGTTCTTCGTGTCCGGCATGCCGTCGGACTTGCCGGCGGCGAAGCGCGAGACGGCCTCGACCCCGGCGGAGACGAGCACGTCCGCCTCACCGGAGCGGATGGCGTGCAGCGCCATCCTGGTCGTCTGCAAGCTGGATGCGCAGTACCGCTGCACTGTCGTCCCGGGGACCCGGTCGAGCCCGAGCTCGACCGCGACGACGCGCCCGAGGCCCCAGCCCTGCTCGCCGGCCGGCTGCGCGCAGCCGAGCATGAGGTCGTCGATCTGGGCCGGGTCGAGCGCCGGCACCTGGGCCAGGGCCGCCTGGATCATCTGGGTGGCCAGGTCGTCGGCCCGCATCGAGGCCAACGACCCCTTGAAGGCCCGGCCGATCGGCGAGCGCGCCGCGGCGACGATGACTGCGTCCTGCATGGTGTCCTCCGGTTCTCGGGCTGGCGCCCGTGACGGCGGTGCCGTCGGTGTCAGGTCTGGTCGGGGCGTCGGGCCTGCCGGCGGGCAGGGCACCGGGGCCGGTGCGTCCGCACGAAGCGCAACGCCGGGCTCACCCGGTGAGCTTGAACTTCTGGATCTTTCCGCTCGCGGTTCGCGGCAGCGCCGGGACGACTGTGAAGCTGCGCGGGCGCTTGAAGTTGGCCAGCCGCTCCCGGCACCACGCATCGAGCTCGTCGACGAGCGCCGACTCGTCCCCGCTCCAGGCGGGAACGGTCTGCACGAAGGCGCTGCCGACCTCGCCCATCCGCGCGTCCGGGACCCCGACGACCGCGACGTCGAAGACGGCGGGATGTTCGGACAGCACACGCTCGACCTCGGCCGGGTAGACGTTGAAGCCCCCGACCATGTAGACGTCCTTGATCCGGTCGGTGATCCGCAGGTAGCCGTCCTCGTCGACCCAGCCGACGTCACCGGTGTGCAGCCAGCCGTCCTCGTCGATGGCCTGCGCCGTGGCGTCCGGGTCCTCGAAGTAGCCCGCCATCACGTTGTAGCCGCGCACGAGCACCTCGCCCGACTCCCCGGCCGGCAGCGCCTGTCCGTCGAGGCCGGCGATCCGCAACTCGGTGCCCGGGATCGCCCGCCCGCAGCTGGTCGAGATCCGTTCGAGGCCGGCGTCGGGCGGGCACACGGTCGCGGTGCCGCACGTCTCGGTCAGGCCGTAGGCGGTGATGACGTCGCGGAAGCCGAGTTCCTCGCGCATCCGGCGCAGCAGCGGCACCGGCACGATCGTGGCCCCGGTGACGGCCAGGCGTACCGAGCTGAGGTCGTACCGGCCGAGGTCGGGGTGTTCGAGCAGGGACGTGTAGACGGTTGGTGCGCCGGGGAAGACCGTGACCCGTTCCTGCTCGATGAGACGCAGCACGGTCTCGACGGCGAACACGGCGACCGGGATGATCGTGGCACGCATGAGGAGGCAGGCCAGGATGCCCGCCCGGTAGCCGAAGCTGTGGAAGAACGGGTTGACCATGAGATAGCGGTCGCCCCGCCGCAGCCCGACGAGGCGGGCCCACTCCCTGTCGACGCGAAGGTTCGAGGCGTGCGAGACCATCGCGCCCTTGGGGTAGCCGGTGGTGCCCGAGGTGAACAGGATGTCGGCCACGCTCTCCGGGGAAAGGGCGGCGATCCGTTCGTCGACGACCCCGGGCTCGACCTGGTCGGCCAGCGCGGTGAAGGCCGCCAGGGACCACACGCCGTCATCGGTCTGCTCGCGGCCGGTGGCGGACAGGTCGACGACGGTACGCACCGAGGGCAGCAGCGGCACCGGGCGGCCGGCGGCCGGCGGCGGCCCGTCGCCGCGCAGCGCGGCCAGGTAGTGGGCGTCCAGGAAGGCGTCGTCGAGGACGACCATCGTGGCCCGGACCTTGGCGATGACGGACCGCGCCTCCGCACCGCGGAAGCGGGTGTTGACGGGGCACAACACGCCCCCCGCCGCCAGCACGCCGAGGGCGCTGACGACCCAGTCGGCGCTGTTCGGGGCCCAGACGATGACGCGGTCCCCCGGCTCGAGACCGTGCGCGACAGCGGCCCGCGCGAACCTGTTGACGGCGGCGTCGAGCTCGGCGAAGGTCATCCGCACGTCCCCGTCAACGAGCGCCTCGACTTCGGCGGCGTCCTGCGCGGCCTGCCGCAGCAGGGCGGGGATCGTGGTCAACACGTCACTCACGCACATCTCCTCACGCGGAGCCGGTCACTTGTCGGAAACGAAGCACAGACTACCAACCAAGCGCTTGCTAGACTAGCGTTGGCGACGGCGGCGACCAGCGTCAGTGAGCCACGCCGACTCAACCGATCCGACCTCCGGCACCGACCGGTGAGGCATGTGAAGGAAGGAAACCCGGTGGCAGAGGCATACATCGTGGACGCCGTCCGCACCCCCGTCACACGACGCGGCGGCGCGCTCGCCGACATCCACTCCGCCGACCTGGGCGCCGCCGCGCTCACCAGCCTCATGAGTTCGTCGGGGGTCGACCCCGACGCCGTCGAGGACGTCGTGTTCGGCTGCGTCGACACCATCGGCTCCCAGGCCGGGGACATCGCCCGCACCGCCTGGCTCGCCGCCGGCCTCCCGCAGCACGTACCCGGCGTCACAGTGGACCGGCAGTGCGGCTCGAGCCAGCAGGCCGTGCACTTCGCCGCCCAGGCCGTCATGGCCGGAGTCAACGACGTCGTCGTCGCCGGGGGTGTGCAGAACATGAGCGCCATCCCCATCTCGGCCGCGATGCTCACCGGTCAGCAGTACGGCTTCGCCGACCCCTTCTCCGGGTCCGTCGGCTGGCGCAAGCGCTACGGCGACGAGCAGATCTCGCAGTTCCGCTCGGCCGAGATGATCGCCGAGAAGTGGGGCGTCAGCCGAGCGGACATGGAGCGCTTCGCCCTGCGCAGCCACGAGCGGGCCCTGCGGGCCATCGCCGAGGGCCGCTTCAGCCGCGAGATCCGGGCCGTCGGCGACGTCGACACCGACACCTGTCCGCGCGCCGACACGAGCCTGGAGAAGATGGCCGGCCTCGACCCGCTGACCCCGGGCGGCCGGGTCACCGCCGCCGTGGCGAGCCAGATCTGCGACGGCGCGGCGGCGCTGCTCGTCATGAGCGAGCGGGCACTGGCCGAGCACGGGGTGACCCCGCGCGCCCGGATCCACCACCTGTCGGTACGCGCCGACGACCCGGTGCTGATGCTCACCGCCCCGATCCCCGCCACCGCCCACGCGCTCGAGCGCACCGGGATGTCGATCGACGACATCGATCTGTTCGAGATCAACGAGGCGTTCGCCTCGGTAGTGCTCGCCTGGCTCAAGGAGACGGGGGCCGACCCGGAGCGGGTCAACGTCAACGGCGGCGCGATCGCCCTGGGCCACCCGCTCGGCGCCACCGGCGCCCGGCTGATGACCACCCTCCTGCACGAGCTCGAGCGCACCGGCGGCCGCTACGGCCTGCAGGTGATGTGTGAGGGCGGCGGCCAGGCCAACGTCACGATCATCGAGAGGCTCTGATGACCCACTCCCCCGCGACGCCCGGCGGCGTCGACCTGACCGGCCAGGTCGCCATCGTCACCGGAGGCACCCGTGGCATCGGCGCCGAGATCACCCGCGCCTTCCTCAAGGCCGGGGCGCGGGTGCTCGTGTGCGGCCGCAGCGAGCCCGAGCAACTGCCCGGCATCGACGGACTCACGCCCGTCTTCGTCCAGTCGGACGTCCGCGATCCGGAGCAGGCCAAGGCCCTCGTCGCCGCGGCGGTGGACCGGTTCGGCCGGCTCGACATCCTGGTCAACAACGCCGGTGGCGCACCGAGCGCCGACACCGCCACGGTTTCCCCCCGCTTCGTCTCGGCGGTCGTCACGCTCAACCTGCTCGCCCCGTTCTACGTCGCGCAGCAGGCCAACGAGGTCATGCAGCGTCAGGGCAGCGGGACGATTATCAACATCGGCTCGGTCGCCGGAGCCAACCCGGCCCCGGCCACCGCCGCGTACGCCGCGGCCAAGGCGGGCCTGACGATGCTGACCCGGTGCCTCGGGCTCGACTTCGCCCCCGCCGTACGGGTCAACCAGGTGACTGTGGGGCTCGTACAGACCGAGCTCTCGCACCTCTACTACGGCGACGAGGCGGGGCAGGATCGCGTGGCGCGGACGATCCCCATGGGTCGGATGGCCACCCCGGCCGACATCGCCGCGGCCTGCCTGCTGCTCGTCTCGCCGCTGTCCGGTTACGTCACCGGCACGGAGATCGTCATCGACGGTGGTGGGGAGATCCCGTCGCGGCACCTGGCCGCCCAGCCGCCCGGCACCGGTCCGCTCGGCTGAGCGCCGCGGCGCACGTACGACGGAGGGCCGCACCGGTTCGGTGCGGCCCTCCGTCCCTGCCTGCCGTGGAGTTCGGCGGCTCGCTCAGAGGCCGGCGAGCGCTGCCACCTCGGCGCGAACCGCCGTCGGAGAACCGGCCAGCAGCTGGGCCGACTTGCCGCGCTTGAAGAACAGGTGCGCGTGGTGCTCGAAGGTGAACCCGATGCCGCCGTGCAACTGGATCGCCTCGGCTGCGACGGTCATCAGCGTGTCGGCGCACACGAGCTTGGCCAGCGCCGCGTCGTGCGAGCGGGTGGCGGCCCCGGTGCGCAGCGTCGTGACGAGGTGGTCAGCAGTGGCCCGCGCCCCGGCGACCGCGACGGCGAGGTCGGCGCAGCGGTGCTTGAGGGCCTGGAACGACCCGATCGGTCGGCCGAACTGTTCCCGCACCTTGAGGTAGTCGACTGTGATGTCGAGGCAGGCGCGGGCGGCGGCCGCCGATTCCAGCGCGAGCATGGCGCGTACGTGGTCCAGCAGCAGCCGGGCACCGTCGCCGCCGGGGGCGTCGACCCGGGTGGCGGCGGCCCCGCGCAGGTGCACGGTGCTCAGCCGCCGGGTCTGGTCGAGCGTCATGTGCGTCCGCACGTCCACCCCGTCGGCGGCCCGGTCCACGGCGTAGACGCCGAGCTCACCACCGGGGTTCCGGGCGGTGACGAGAACGACCCGGGCGGCTTCGGCCCCGGCGACGAGGGTCTTCGTCCCGGTCAGCGCCCACTCGTCCCCGGCGCCGGTGGCCCGGGTGGCGGTCTGTTCGAGATCCCAGCCCGCGCCGTCCTCGGCGAGCGCAACGGCCAGGGTCAGCTGCTCGTCCACGACGCGTGCCAGCAGAGGCTCGGCGCTCGGGCCGAGGGCGCGGGCGGCGAGGATCGCGGTGAGGCTCGTCGCGAGCGCGCCCGGCACGAGCCGGGCCCCGAGCTCCTCGATCACGGCGGTCGCGGCGGGCACGTCCAGGCCGAGCCCGCCGAGGTGCTCCGGTACGACGAGGCCGAGCAGGCCCAGCTCGGCCGTGAGCAACTCGTGCAGCAGCGGGTCGTAGCCCTGCTCCCCGACCATGACCTCGTGGGTTCGGCGCAGGTCGGCCTGCCCGTCGAGCACCTCGGCCACGGAGGCACGGATCTCGGCGAGGTCCTCGGCCCCCTCCGTGTGCGACGTCTCGGCCACGGCACGAGGGTCGGCGTGCGATCCGGTCATCGTCTCCACCTCATCGGGGCAGGCCGAGCAGGCGCTCGGCGATGATGTTGCGCTGGATCTCGTTGGAGCCGCCGTAGATGGTGTTGGCGCGGCTGAAGAGGAAGTGGGTCTGGGCGTCGTCCAGCTCGTACCCGGGCCCGGTGAGCAGCGCCCCGGCCCCCTCGACGTCGACCGCGAGCTCGCCCAGCGAGCGGTTCCACGTGGCCCACTGGAGCTTGGAGATCGACGCCTCCAGACCGGACAGCCCCTCACCGGCGGACGCGAGCAGCCGCACCGCCGAGTGCCGCATCACCTCGAGCCCGATGTAGGCGTCGACGAGGCGGTCACGCAGCGCCGGCTCCTGCCAGGCGCCGTTGGCGCGGGCCCGGGTGATGACGGCGTCGAGGCGCCGGCGGAAGCCGATCTGCTGGCCGAGGGTGGACACGCCGCGCTCGAAGCCCAGGGTGCCCATGGCGACCTTCCAGCCCTCGCCCTCGGCGCCGACGCGGTGCTCGACGGCGGCGACCGCCTCGTCGAAGAAGACCTCGTTGAACTCGCTCGTGCCGGTCAGCTGGGTGATCGGGCGCACCGTCACGCCGGGCTGGTCCATCGGCACCAGCAGGTACGACAGGCCCACGTGGCGGGTCGAGCCGGGATCGGTGCGGCACAGCACGAAGCACCAGTCGGCCAGGTGCGCCAGCGAGGTCCACACCTTCTGCCCGGTGATGACGTAGTGGTCGCCCCGGCGCTCGGCGCGGGTGCGCACCCCGGCGAGGTCCGAGCCCGCGCCGGGCTCGGAGTAGCCCTGGCACCAGATGTCCTCGCCGCTGGTGATGCGGGGCAGGAACCGCGCCTTCTGCTCCGGTGTGCCGAATGCGAGCAGGGTGGGGCCGAGCAGCTGCTCGGACATGTGCCCGAGCCGGCCGGGTGCGCCGGCGCGGGCGTACTCCTCGTGGAAGATGACCTGCTGGGCGAGGGTAGCGGGACGACCGCCGTACTCGGTGGGCCAGGAGAGACCGATCCAGCCGGCCCGGCCCAGGTGGCGCTCCCACTCGCGGCGCAGCTCGTGCGCCTCATGCTCGCGTCCCTCGCCGCCGGTGCCGACCGCCTCGGCGAACGGCCCGGTGAGGGCCTCCTGGAGCCAGCCGCGGATCTCGGCCCGGAACTGCTCGTCGCTCACCTGCGCACCGGTGGCCCGTACTGCGTCAGCACCCATGTCAGGCACCGTAGACGGGGGTCGGCGGCTCGGAGCGGGCGATGAGGTCGGCGACCACGTCGGTGAGCTCCTCCGGCTCCCACCGCGCGCCCTTGCTGGCGGCCGGCCCGTGGCGCCAGCCGTCGGCGAGCGATACCTCGCCGCCGGCGACCTCGAAGACGGCGCCGCTGACGGCCTGCGCGGCGTCGGAGCCGAGCCAGACCACGAGCGGGGAGACGTTGGCCGGGTCCATCGCGTCGAAGCCCGTCGCGGGGGCGGCCATCGCCTCGGCGAAGACGGCCTCGGTCATCGGGGTACGGGCCGAGGGGGCGATCGCGTTGACGACGATGCCGTAGCGGGCCCACTCGGCGGCGGCGATCTGGGTCAGGGCGGCGATCCCGGCTTTGGCGGCGCCGTAGTTGCCCTGTCCGACGCTGCCCATGAGCCCCGCGCCGGAGGACGTGTTGACGACGCGCGCGGCGATCCGGCGGCCGGCCTTGGCCTCGTCCCGCCAGTAGGCGGCGGCGTGGCGCATCGGGACGAAGTGTCCCTTGAGGTCGACCCGCAGGACCAGGTCCCACTCCTGCTCGCTCATGTTGACCAGCATCCGGTCGCGGTTGATGCCGGCGTTGTTGACGAGGGTGTGCAGCCCGCCGAAGGTCTCGACCGTCTCGCGTACGAGCCGCTCACCGTAGGCCCAGTCGCTGACGTCGCCGGTGCTGACGGCCGCGCGACCGCCCAGTGCGCGGATCTCGTCGACGACGGCCTGGGCCGCCTCCCGGCTGCTCTCGATGTCGTTGACGACGACGTCGGCGCCCTGCCGGGCGAACTCGAGGGCGTGGACCCGGCCCAGCCCCTGTCCGGCTCCGGTCACGATCACCGTTCGTCCTGCGCAGAAGCCGCTCACGGCACGCCCTTTCACTCGAGGTACGGGAAGAAAACCACACCCGACACTAGCGATGCAAGCAAGCGCTTGGTAGGGTCCCGGAAACGACAGAAGGATGGCGAAAGACGTGAAAATGTTCTCGGCCCTGCAATTCCGAGACTTCCGCTTCGTACTCCTGACCCTGGTCTTGTCCCAGGCCGGCTACTGGGGCTGCAACATCGCCTTCCAGTCGGTGCTCATCGAGAGCGACGCCACCCCGGCGACGATGGGGGCGCTCTTCTTCTGCCTGCTCGTGCCGTTCACGCTCTTCTCCATCCCGGCCGGGGTGCTGGCCGACGCCGTCGACCGGCGCCGCCTGCAGATCGGCGTGCTCCTGGCGACCACCGTCCTGGCCGGAGTCTGTGCGGCGACGATCGCGGCCAGCATCGTCGCCCTGCCCGTGATGCTCGGGCTCGCCTTCCTCGCCGGCACCGGAATCAGCTTCCTGTCCCCCGTGACCCAGGCCCTCGTGGCCAACACCGTCCCGGCCGAGGCGCTCGGCCACGCCGTACCGATCCAGGCTGCCGGGCTCAACCTCGCCCGCTCGATCGGCCCCGCGGTCGCCGGGCTGATCCTCGTGGCCTGGGGACCGCTGGGCACGTTCGTGATGTACGCGACGCTCACCCTCGCCGCGGCCGCCGCCGCGGTCGCGGTCCGCACCCGTCGCGTCCCGCCGGCCGTCCCGGTCGCCCGGGAGAGCCTGGTCGCGCAGGTCCGCGCGGGGATCCGGCACGCCCGCGAGCGGCCCCCGGCCGCGCTCTGCCTCGTCATCGTCGCGGTCAACGCGTTCTTCGGGTGCGCCTTCACCACCCAGCTCCCCGTCCGGGCGGCCGCGACCTCGGACAACCCGGACCCGGTCTTCCCCATGCTCGTGGCCCTGACCGGGCTGGGCTCGCTCCTCGGAATCCTCGTCGTGGCCCGCCTCTCCGAGCGCATCGCCACCGTGTGGCATGCCGCTGTCACCCTCGTCCTGCTCGGCCTGAGCAACGCCCTGCTCGGGGCCGCCACGACGGTGCCCGTGCTCGCGGCGGCCGCGCTGCTGTGCGGCACGTTCAGCATCGGCGCCATGGTGACCCTTCAGACGGTGGTCCAGAAGGTCGTCGACGACGCGCAGCGCGGCCGGGTGATGAGCCTCTACTTCCTCGGCTGGGGTGGCATGCCGTTCGGCGCCCTCCTGCTCGGCGGGCTGAGCACGTGGTTCGGCTCCACGACCGCCTTCATGCTGTACGCCGCCGCGTGCCTGGCCACGGCCGCCACGGTGCTCGTGTGGTTGCGTCGCGGACGCGCCGATCCCCTTCCCGCGACGTGACCCACCTCGGCCCGTCCCGTTGTCCACCCCGCTCTTCCAGGAGTTCGTCGTGACCGACCAGTCCTCCCCGACCGCACCCGCGGCGGCGCTGCCCGTGCCCGCCGACTTCGTCCACCGCGCCGGTGTCGCGCTCGTCACCGGCGGCACCGGCGGCCTCGGCCGGGTCGTCGCCCGCGAACTGGCGCGCCGGGGGTCCGCGGTGGCGATCACCTACCGCAGTGACGCCGACGCCGCCCGGCAGGTGCTCGACGAGCTGCCGTCCGTCGCGTCCGGCATGCACTCGGCGCACCACCTCGATCTCACCGACGCCGAGGCCACCGCCGCGCTCGTGGCGGAGCTCACCGGAAGCCACGGGCCGCTGCACACGATCGTGCACGCGGCCGGGCCGCACGTGCCGATGCGGCACCTGTCCACAGTGCGTCCCGAGCAGTTCGCCACGCAGGTCGCAAACGACACGACGGCCTTCTTCACGCTGGTCTCGGCCTGCCTCCCGGCCCTGCGTCAGAGCCGTGGCAACGTCGTGGCGATCACGACCGCGGCGACGACGCGCTACCCGGCCCGGGACGGTCTCTCCGCCGCGCCGAAGGCGGCGGTCGAGGCGCTCGTACGGGCCTTCGCCAACGAGGAGGGCCGCTTCGGCATCCGGTTCAACTGCGTCGGGCCGGGCATGCTCACCGACGGGATGGCCGAGCGGCTGATCTCCTCGGGAGACCTCGACGAACGCGCCCTGGCCGTCGCCCGGTCCTCGACTCCGCTGCGGCGGTTCGGCAGCGCCCTCGACATCGCCGAGGCCGCCTGCTTCCTGGCCAGCGACCGGGCCGGCTTCATCTCCGGGCAGAAGCTCGACGTCGACGGAGGCTTCGGTGTCTGAACCGTCGCGGTCCCTCCCGGCCGGCCCGGTCGAGCTGGACACGCTGCTCGCCGAGCGGGCCGTCGAGCGGGCCCTGCTGCGCTATGCGCGCGGGATCGACCGGATGGACCGGGACCTGGCCGCGAGCGCCTTCCACCCGGACGCCCGGATCACCCTCGGCGGGACCGTGGCCGAACGGGACACGACGCTGGACATGGTCTTCGCGCTCGTGGCGCGGCGCACCATGACGATGCACTACCTGACGAACATCCTGGTCGAACTCGACCCGGCCGACCCGGACCGCGCCCGGGCCGAGACGTACGGCATCGCGTTGCAGCGCAGCACGTCCGAGCCGCCGCGCGGCAACATCATCAGCGGATTCCGCTACGTCGACCTCGTCACCCGGCGCGCGGGCGAGTGGCGGGTGCAGGAACGTCTCACCGTCTCGGAGTGGCAACGGGTCGACGACCTCGCCGGCCAGTGGCCGATCCCCGAGGCGTCGCTGCGGGGAGCCCGCGACGCCTCCGACCCGATCAGCCGCCCGTGGCCGCCCGACGGCCCGGCCCCGGACAGCGATCCCGGGCACTCTCATGAGTGACCCGCGGACCCCTGCACACGAGGCGCAGGAGGCGGGCGACCGGAGGCCGGGGGCCGACAGCGGTGCGCCACGGCTCGGCTTCCGCACGGGCGACGTCGTCGTCGTGACCGGGGCCGGCAGCGGGATCGGAGCGGCGACCGCGGCGGCCGCCGCCGCGCAGGGACTCGTGGTGTCCGCGTGGGACCTCGACGCCGCGGCCCTCACGGCGGTGAGCGCCACCGTCCGCGCGGCGGGCGGGGTGGTCGACCCCCACGTGGTCGACGTCGCCGACGCCTCGGCCGTGCGCGCGGCCCTCGCCGCGACCTGCTCGGCGTACGGGCCGGTGCGCCACCTCGTCAACAACGCCGGCCCGTCCTCGGCGACCGAGCTCGACTTCGACCACGCCGTGCGGCTGTGTGTCGGCAGCGTGCGATCGGTGACCCAGGTCTGGCTCGAACAGGCCCCGCCCGGGGCGACCCTCGTGAACACCGCCTCGGTCGCCGGCACCGTCGTGGGCACCGCCTCCGACTGGTACAGCGCGGCGAAGGCCGCGATCGTCGGCTACACCCGGCACCTGGCCGCGCACCGGGCCGACGCCGTACGGGCCAACGCGGTCGCCCCCGGCATGGTGGACACTCCGAGGCTGCAGGGCTTCGCCGGGTCCCCGACAGGGCAGTCCGTGCTGGCCCGGGTGCCGAGCCACCGGATGGCCACGCCGGACGAGATCGCCTGGCCGATCCTCTTCCTGCTCTCGCCGCTGGCCTCGTACGTCAACGGGGCGTTGCTCGTCGTCGACGGCGGGTGGACCGTCACGCAGTGAGCGCCGCCCGCGGGCGGTCAACTCGGGTCGGGACCCGGCCCGGCGAGCATCGCCCGCATCCCGCCGTGGTTGCCGGCGACGAGGGCGGCCCGGTCCGGGCCGGAGCGCCACGCGGCGACCTCGGCCTGCTGGCGCACCACGTGCACCGGGCCGGAGCCCAGGGCCGCCAGCCCTTGGGCGGCGACGTCGGCCGGGTCGGCCGCGCCGGTCAGGTCGAGGCCGGCACGCGCCATGGCGGGGGTGGCCGTGAGCCCGAGCACCAGGTGCAGCACGTCGACACCCACCTGCCCCAGCTCGAGCCACAGGCCCTCGGTGAAGATCCGGGTGAAGGCCTTGGCGGCGGCGTAGACGCCGATGTCGGCGTGGCCGAGGTAGCCGGCCGAGGAGCCGACGACGAGGATGCCGCCCCGGCCGCGTGCGGCGAACCGGGCGCCGAACTCCCGGCAGAGCTCCAGCGGGCGGGTGATGTTGAGATCGATGACGGCCTGGACCCGGGCGAGGTCCGCCTCCACGAAGCGGCTGCGGTAGGTGTTCGCGCCGGCGTTGAGGACGAGCAGGCCGAGGTCGAGGTCGGCGACGGCCTCGACGATCCGAGCGGTCGCGTCCGCGTCGAGCAGGTCCAGGGCGAGCACGCGGCACGGGACCCCGTGCGCCCGGACCCGGTCGGCGGCCTCCCCGAGGGGAACCGGTTTGCGGGCGACGAGCACGATGCCGAGGCCGGCCCGGGCCAGCTGCTCGGCGAACGCGGCGCCGACCCCCTCGGAACCGCCGACGACCAGGGCCCAGGGGCCGTAGCGCTCGAACAGGCCGGCGGTGGCCTCGCTCATGCCACGCTGTCCGTCGCCGTGGCGGGCTCGTCGAACCAGTCCCACTCCCAGGGTGTGATGGTGTCCAGGGGCCCGGTGAACAGCGGGGTGGCCGTGCCGGCGAGCGCCGCGGGCGGGGCCGCCGGCGGGTCCGCGGCCAGGGCCCGCGCGAACTCGACCGGGTCGGCTTCGAGGTAGGTGAGCCGGATCCGCACGACGGGTCCGTCGGGACGGCTGCGGCTCGGGGCGCTGCGGAAGGTCCACACGCCCGCGACGCCGTCGCGCGCGAGCAGGTCGGGCACCTGGTTCTCGTGCTCGAACCGGGACAGGTCGGCCACGTCCGGGCGCAGGGACGTCTCGACCTGGCTCACCTCGACGTACACCCCGCGGTGGGGCCGGAACGGCAGCGCGGCGAGGGTGACCAGGGCCCGGGGTGCGACGTGGCCCTGGACGGGCCGGAACATCCGGGTCATCGGCCGTTCGGTCCAGGCCAGCTCCGGACGCCGACCCTGGTGGATCGCCCGGTCGCCGAGGTCCTTCCACTCGGAGACCGCGTCCGCGGCCGGCTCGGCGAACCAGTACATCGCCATGTACTGGCTGCCCGCGAGGGCGGGGTCGGGGTAGCTGCCGAGCCGCTCGCACGCGGGGGTACGCACCCAGCGGTCGCCGTGCACGACACCGGGCAGGGCGAGGTTCTCGGGGCGGTGGTCGAGTTGATGCCACGCGTTGTAGTCGCGATGGCGGGCGGGGTCGGTCACCTTCGGGAACGAGAAGAAGGCTCGGGTGGCGGTCGCTGGGGTGCTCGGGAGCATCTCGGCCCTCTTCGCGGGTCGGGGCGCTGGTGACGCACGATCGGTCCGGTGTCGCCGCCGGGCGCGGCCGGTGTTCTGGCTCTTGACCCTAGGGCAGCGCCCCTCCTATGGTCAAGCAAGCGCTTGGTTGACACCGTTGTCCGCAAGAGGAGCCCCATGACCGGCAGTGACGCGGATTTCCGCGCCCGACTCGACGCTCTGATCGGCCTCACCGACCCGCCACGCCGGGCCAAGGACGCGATCACCGAAGCAGCCATCCGCATCTGGTGCGACGCCGTCGGCGACGACAACCCCGCGTACCAGGATCCCCAGTGGGCCGCCCGCTCCGTCTGGGGCGGCATCGTGGCCCCGGCGACCTCGCTGAACATGTGGACCCTGCCGGGCAACAGGCGCAGTCACCGCCACGCCGAGAGCCTCGACCGGGTCAACGAGGTCCTCGCCACGCGCGGGTTCACCTCGGTGGCCGCGGTGCAGACGGAGCACACCTACGTACGCCCGCTGCGCCCCGGCGACCACCTGGAGCAGTTCCCCTCCATCGGCGCGGTCTCCCCCGAGAAGTCCACCCGGCTCGGCCGGGGCCACTTCGTCGACCTCGTCAGCGACTACCGCACCGTCGAGGGCGAGCCGGTCGGGCGCGTCGTCCTGCGGATGCTGCGCTGGAACCCGGCGACCCGGACCGAGGTCCCGGCGACGCCCGGGGACCGCCTCGCCCGCCCCGTACGCCCGGCCGCCGCCACCCCGATCGACCTGCCGCCCGCCGGCACCACCGGCACCCTGACCGCGCACCTGCAACCCGGCTACGCCGCCGCCCCCCTCGACGAGCGCCCCTACCTCGTCGGCAGCGCCCAACTCGCCGACGGGACCCGCTTCAGCGGAGACGTCGCGTACCTGCGCCCCGACCTCGTGCACGACGGCATGCCGGTCGTCGTGGCGCACCGACGCACCCGCGACGGCCAGATCCTGCCGGTGCTCACCGCCCCCCGGCCCGAACGCCGCACGAGCACCCGCACCGGGGCCGACGTGAGCGTCGGGCAACGCCTCGCCCCCTGGCCGGTCCCCGTCACCCAACTGTCCATCGCGGCGCTGGCGACCGCGACCTTCGACTTCAACGACGTGCACCTCGACCGCGACGCGGCCCACGAACGAGGCGCCCGCGACGTCTACATGAACATCCTCGGCTCCAGTGCCCTGGTCAACTGCTACCTCACCGACTGGGCCGGACCGGAGGCTCGCGTCGTCGACTTCCGCACCCGCCTCGCCGCGCAGAACCACCCCGGCGACACCTGCACCCTCGACGGCGTCGTCACCGGCCTGCAGCCGGCGGACGGGGGCACGCAGGTCACCGTCGACGTCCGCGGCACCAACAGCCTCGGCGACCACGTCATCGCCTCCGCCACCATCGCCCTGCCCTGAGAGGAATCGCGTGCTCGCCAGCTACGTCGTCGACTCCGGCTCCCCCGACAGCTTGCGTCTCGGCCAACTAGAGGCCCCGACGCCCGGCCCCGGTCACGTGCTCGTGCGGGTCCAGGCGGCCAGCCTGGACCGGGTCGACACCTACATCCGTCGCGGCACCCACGGGATGGCGGTCACCGGCCCGACGATCCTCGGCCGGGACGTCGCCGGCACCGTCGTGCGGACCGGTCCCGGCGTCACCGGCTTCACTCCCGGCGACGCGGTCGTCGGGCTGACCACCGGCACCCACGCCGAGTACGCCGTCGTCCCGGCCACGCACTGCTTCCCGCGACCGGCCGCGCTCGACGCGGTCCACGCCGCGGCGGTGCCCACCGCCGGACGCACCGCCTACGACGCGGTCGTCAACCTCGCCGGCGTACGCCCCGGCGAACGGGTCCTCGTCGTCGCCGCCGCGGGCGCCGTCGGCACCTTCGCCGTCCAGTACGCCCACCACCTGGGCGCGCGCGTCTTCGGCACGAGCGCCCCGGCGAAGGCCGACGCGGTACGCGCCCTCGGCGCTGTCGACGTCGTGGACCACTACCGTCCCGACGTCGTCGAGTCCCTGCGTGCCGCCCTGCCCGGCGGCGAGGTGGACGTCATCGTCGAGTCGGTCGGCGGCACCCTCTGGTCCGACGTGCTCAAGGTCCTCGCCCCCGGCGGTCGGCTGGTCACCTGTGGCGTCACCGCCGACAGCCACGCCCACCTGCACCTGGGTCGCCTCATGGTCAAGGGCTGGACGCTGCGCGGGATCGGCCGGCCCGGGCCCGAGGCGGTGGCCTGCCAGCTACGCGAGGCCCTCACCCTCTCGGCCGTCACCGCCGCCCCCGCGATCGCCGCGACGTACCCGCTCGAGCAGGCCACTGTCGCGCACGACCGGCTGGAGGCCTCCGAGTTCGTCGGGCGGATCGTCCTCACGACCGGCTGAGCCGCTCAGGTGAGCGACTCCCCCGAGACGGCGGTCAGGACGACGAGCGGGATCTGCCGCCCGAAGCCCGCAGCCCGTTCGGCGTAGCGTCCCACGTTCGGCTTGCGCGCCACGACGTGCGCGAACAGCTCCGGGTCGCGCTCGCCGTCGGTCACCCGCGCCCGGACCGGGATCGTCCTGCGCCGCAGGACGATCCAGCAGAGTTCGTGATGATGCGCGTTGACCACCCAGGCCGGGTCCTTGGGGCCGCCCCCCTTGGAGCCGACGACCACCAGATCATTTCCGTACGGCACGTAGGGCAGCGCCGCGTCGCGCAGCTCCCCGGAGCGACGGCCCACAGTCGTCAGCAGCAGCGTGGGGTGGTAAGGAAACCTGCCCGCCAGCGCGTACTGCAACGACACGAGCGAGAACCCGGTCCGTCGCACGAGGAACCGGTCGAACGCCATCCCGCGCGGCCCGCGGATGACGATCAGCCACGACCGGCCGTACGAGGCGAACGACCTCGTGTCCGCGCCGATCCGGTCCCGTCGGCTCATCGCGCCCGCGCCAGCAGCGGTGACAGCGACTCGGCGACGTCGGCGACGTCGTCGATGCCCCGGACCACCTCGACGAGCCGCTCCTGCGCGCCCGCGTCGAGGATCCCGTCGCAGAACGAGGCCAGCTTGCCGGTCACGAAGTCCCAGTCCGCCCGCGTCGTGTCGTCCCACGGGTCGCCCTGGGCGAAGTCCGACTCGACGACGTACTCCCGGCCACCGGCCCGGATCGTCAGCGCGCCGCGCGTCCGGCGGATCTGGCCGCCCGGATGTTCCCTGAGGTCGGCCTCCCACTCCGCGTCGAGCACCGGGTCGGGCGCCGTGGTGATCCGGCGCGCCAGGTCCCACACCGCCGGGTCGGCCAGCCGCTCGGGGTCGTACCACTGCGGACCCGGGGCGTGCCCGAGCAACGCCAGCGCCGCGGCGTACGGCATGTTGAAGGCGCCGTCCAACGGCGCGACGACGGTGTCCGGGATCTGCGGGGCCGGCTCCCGGAACTGCAACGTCCGGTAGGCCGCCGGGCTCAGCCGGATCTCCATGGACTCGATCTGCGACACCGGCACGCCGTGGGTGCTCGGGAACGCGCGGACCGCGTCGAGCGCCGCGTGGGTGAAACGGCACGTCGGGTACGGCTTGAGCGACGTCTCGCTGATCCACCACTTCGACCCCAGGCCGGCGACCATCTCGTGCCGCTCGCCGCCGAGGAAGCCCATCGCCTCGATGAAGCCCGGGGTGCGGTCCAGCACGTCCAGGTCGCCGGTGTAGCCCTCCTCGGCCAGCGCCGCGCCGAGCATCCCGGCGTGCGCGATCGCGCCGTACGGGCCGTACTTGAACGCGTTGAACGAGCGCCGCTCGGCCATGTAGGAGTTCTTCGCCGGCGGGGCCAGCCAGGCCACCAGGCCGAGCGCGTGGGCCAGCCGCTCCGGCTCCCAGCCGCCGACGACCGCGCATGCCGCTGCCGCGCCCATCGAGGCGTACCCGTGCGACGACAGCGGCGACCAGCGGAACTGGCCGTCCTCGAAGGCCATGAGCGAGGTCGACAGGTTCAGCCGCGCGTTGATCTCGAAGGCGATGATGCTCGCGCGCAGCAGGCTCGCTCCGTCGGCGTGCAGCCGCTCGGCCTCCGCCAGCCCGGCCGCGACGCCGAACACCGCGAAGTGCGCCGAGTTGAAGAAGGTGTCGTCCGCGTCCAGCGCGTTCATCATGTCCGCGTTGGCGTGCGCGGCGTTGATCGCCGCGACCCGCTGCCCCAGCCCGAACACTGTCGCCTCGGCGGGGCCGCCGAACCGGGCGGCGACCTGCTGGACCATGCGGCTGCGCCGCAGCCGCACCGCCGCCAGCCCGCAGACGAGCGAGTCGAGCAGGACGAGCTTGCCGTAGTCGCGTACCGACTCGGGGATCTCCTCGTCGCGCGTCGTCGCGAACTGCGCCAGCAGCTGCGTCCGGGTCGGTCCCGTCGTACCGGTCACCGTTCAGCCCACCTTTCCCGGCGCGACGAGCCGGTTGCCGTGCGCGTCGCGCGGCAGCGGCACGGGGATCGCCGCGAGCAGCTTCTTCGTGTACTCCTGCCGCGGGTTGGCGAAGATCTGGTCCGTCGTGTCCGTCTCCACGACCTCACCGGAGGCCATCACCATGACCCGGTCGGCGATGACCTCGACGAGGGCCAGGTCGTGACAGACGAACAGGTACGCCAGACCCAGCTCCTCCTGCAGGTCGCGGAGCAGGTTGAGCACCTGCGCCCGCACCGACACGTCAAGCGCCGCGACCGGCTCGTCGCACACGATGAGGCTCGGCTTCATCGTCAGCGCCCGGGCGATCGCGACGCGCTGCAGCTGACCGCCGGACAGCTCGGCCGGATAGCGCTCCAGGTAGCGCGAACCGATGCCGACCTTGTCGAGCAGCTCGACGGCCTCCTTCTCCCGCGTGGCCCGGCCCTTGTCGGTGTGCACGAGGAGAGGCTCGGCGACCGCGTCCTTGATCGTCATCCGCGGGTCGAGCGAGCTGTACGGGTCCTGGAAGATCATCTGCATCCGCTGGCGCAGCGCGCGCAGCTGCTTCGGCTTCGTGGCCAGCACGTCGATCCCGTCGAAGGTCACCGAGCCGGAGTTCGGCTCGATGAGGCGCAGCACCATGCGCCCGACAGTCGACTTGCCCGCGCCGGACTCGCCGACGACCGCGAGGCACTCACCGCGCTCGAGGGTGAAGCTCACCCCCTTGACGGCGTGCACCGTTTTCGTACGCCGGCCGAGCCAGTCCCGACCGGAACTGAACGACTTCGTGAGGTTCTCGACTTCGAGCAGGCTCATCAGACCGTCACTCCATCCAGGGAGAGCTCCGCGGCCCGCACGCACCGCGCGTGGTGCTCGGCGGAGCCGTCGAGCCGGACCAGGCCGGGGTGGGCCACGTCGCACCGCCCCGGCACGGCGAACTCGCACCGGCTGGTGAACCGGCACCCGTGCGGCCAGGTGCCCGGGGCCGGGATGCCACCGGGGATCGCGCGCAGCCGCCGGTCGGTGCTCAGGCCCGGCTTCGGGATCGAGCCGATCAGGCCGGACGTGTAGGGGTGCCGCGGGTTGAAGAACAGCTGCTCCGAGGGCGCGTTCTCGGCCACCTCGCCGGCGTACATGACCACGACCTCCCGGCACAGCTCGGCCACCACCGCGAGGTCGTGGCTGACGAACAGAAGCGCCACCCCGGTCTGCTCCTGCAGGTCGCGCAGCAGCTCGAGGATCCGTTCCTGCACCGTCACGTCGAGCGCCGTCGTCGGCTCGTCGGCGATGAGCAGACGCGGGTTGCACGCCATGACCATCGCGATCATGACGCGCTGGCACATGCCGCCGGAGAACGCGTGCGGGTAGTCGTCGACCCGCTGCGCCGCCCGTGGGATCTGCACCATCTCGAGCATCTCGACGGCGCGGGCCCGGGCCTGCTTGCGGCTCATGCCCAGGTGCTTGCGCACCGACTCCGCGATCTGGTCCCCGACTGTGTATGCCGGGTTCAGGCTGCGGATCGGCTGTTGGAAGATCATGCCCATGCCCGGGCCGCGCAGGTCCCGCCACTGCTTCTGGGTGCCCGCGGTGAGGTCCACGCCGTCGAAGACGATCCGGCCCGAGGCGATCCGCCCTCCGGTCGCCCCGGTCAGGCCCATCACCGCGATGGAGGTCACCGTCTTGCCCGACCCGGACTCGCCGACCAGGGCCATCGACCCGCCCGGCTTGAGCGAGAACGAGACGTCCTGGACGGTCGTCTGCCACCCACCCGAGGGCGAGGGGAACTCGACGTTGAGGTTCTCCACGCGCAGCAGGTCCGCCGCCCCGCCGGTGGCGTCGGTCCTGGTGCCGGCGGTCCCGCCGGACGCCGTTTCACGTGCCATGTCAGCTCCTGGTGGTTGCCGGGCGGTCAATTGCCCGAGCGGGTGCGAACGAGGGCGCGGCGGACGCCGTCACCGACGTAGGTGAAGGCGAGGACGGCGAGGAAGATCATCACGCCGGGCGGCCACACGAGGTACGGCGCGAGGCGCATGTTCGACGAGGCCGTCGAGAGCATCGAACCCCAACTGGCCGCGGGGGCCTGGACGCCCAGCCCGAGGAAGCTCAGGCTCGCCTCGGCCGCGACCGCGGTACCCAGCGACACCGAGATGACGAGGATGATCGGCGGCAGCACGTTGGGCAGCACGTGCCGCACCGCGGTACGCACGGTGCTGCAACCCAGGGCGATCGAGGCCTCGATGTAGGTCTCGTGCCGCACGTCCATCGTGCCGGCGCGGGCCACCCGGAAGAAGCGCGGGGCCATGACCAGGCCGATGGCGAGCATCGCGTTGGTGATGCCGGCGCCGAGGACCGCGACGATGGTGATGGCCAGCACGAGCGACGGGGCGCTCATGAGCGCGTCCATGACGCGGGTCAGGATCGCGTCGACCCAGCCACCGCGGTAGCCCGCGATCATGCCGAACGGCAGACCGAGCACGAGCGCGACGGCCGCGGCCTGCAACGCCGCCCACAGCGAGACCCGCGCCCCGAAGATGAGCCGGCTCAGCACGTCCCGGCCGTAGTCGTCGGTCCCCAGCCAGTGCTCGGCGTTCGGTGGCCTGAGCCGCAGCAACAGGTTCTGCACGTCGGGGTCGTACGGCGCCAGGGCCGGGGCGAAGATCGCGATGAAGGTCAGCACGAGCAGGAAGACGCCGGCCACGATCGTCGCGGGGCGACGCACGATGCTCTTGAGGATGCCGGGGGCGGCGACCGGCTCCGGGTCGCCCGTGCCGACTGCCGCCGCCGGCACCTCGGCGCGGACGGTCTCGGCGAGGCCGCCGCCGGAGTCGTGCGAGTCGTTCCCCGGCGCCGGAGCCGAGGGGGTCTGGTTCGCGCTCATGACCGCACCTTCGGGTTGAAGTAGCCGTAGGAGATGTCGACGATGAGGTTGACCAGCACGACGACAGTCGTGCTGAACAGGACGAAGCCGAGCAGCACCGGGATGTCACGCCCCTGCACCGCCTCGATGGCGGTACGACCGAGGCCCGGCATGTTGTAGATCATCTCGATGGTCACCGATCCGGCGAGGACCTCCGCGACGCGGAAGCCGAGGACGGTGACGACGGGGATGCACGCGTTCTTCAGGGAGTGCTTGAACACGACGCTGGAGCGCGACAGTCCCTTGGCCTCGGCGTTGAGGACGTAGTCGGTCTTCATGACCTGCCCGAGCGCCGAGCGCAGTTGCAGGGTCACCTCGGCCGCGGGAAGCAGACCCAGGGCGATGCCCGGCAGGACGAGGTGCGAGAGCCACGGCCAGAAGCCGTCGGCCAGCGGTTGGTAGCCGAACGCCGGAAACATCTGCAGCCCCACCGCGAAGACCGAGGCGAGCACGAGGCCGAACCAGAAGCCCGGGATGGCGATCGCGATCGAGGCGAGCCCGTTGACGATCCGGTCGACGATGCCGCCGGAGCGCAGCGTGGCCACGAGGGCGAGGGTGGCCCCGAGCACGACGGCGAAGATCATCGCGACGAGCACCAGCGACATCGTCGTGGCCATTCGCCGCGTCAGCAGCTCGATGACGGTCTGGTCGGAGAGGAAGGACGTGCCGAGGTCGCCACGGAGGACGTCGCCGACCCACATGGCGTATCGCACCAGGACCGGAGCGTTGAGGTTGAGCTCCTCGCGGATCGCCTCGACACGGTCCGGGGTCGGTTCGTCACCGGCCAGCACGACGGCCGGGTCGCCCGGGGCGAGCTCGATCAGGGCGAAGACGAGCAGCGGGACGACGAACAGCAGGGGTATTGCCGCGAGTAAGCGCCTGCTGGCGTAGCGGATCATGTCCTACCTCGACTCTGAGCGTGTGCCTGGGACTGCGCCTCGCACGGCCTGGTGCCGGCAAGGCCGGTGGTGTCGCCGCCGGCCCCCGCCGCAGCGGGCGGGTCCGGCGGCGACGCCACCGGTGGTCAGGAGCGACCGGTTACTTCTTGACGGCGATGTGGCGCAGGTCCCAGATGCCGATGTTCGACATCGGGATGTTGTCGGTGCCGACGATGTTCGCCTTCGAGACGTTCGCGTTGGTCTGGTTGCACAGCGGCAGGAACCAGGCCTGCTCGAGCGTCGTCTTCCAGATGTCCTGGTAGAGCGGGGCGCGCTTGTCCATCGGCAGCGTGGGGTTGGCGGCCTCGGCCGCCTTGTCCGCGATGAGCGAGGGGTCCGCGGCGAGCTTGTACGTGTTCAGCAGGTAGGTGTTCACCGTCGCCGCCGGGTCGGCCTTCGGGCTCCACGACGTGCCGACCATCAGCTCGAAGTCGCCGGCGATGAAGCGCGGCTCGTTCTCGGTGTTGGGCACGGGGTTGAGCGTCGCGTCGACGCCGACGGCCCGCAGGGACGCCTGCACGACGTTGGCCGGCTGTTCGGCGTTCGTGCCCGCGGCGAAGGTGACGGACACCTTGGCGCCGCCGGCCTGCTGCACCAGGGCCTTGGCCTTGTCCACGCTGAACTCGTACGGGTAGGTGTAGTTCGGGATGCGGCTCGGGTCCGTCTCGGGCACGACCTGGCGGGTCGGCGTGCAGTAGCCGCTGAAGAGCGCGCTGATCGCCTCCGGGTCGACCGCGTGGGCGATCGCCTGGCGGATCTCGGGCTTGGCGACGTCGCCCTTGTTGGCGCGCATGTAGACGCCGACGACGTTCTTGAACTTCACCTGGTTCTGCTGGAGACCGCTGCCCGGGGTGACGATCTTCTCCACCGTGGCGATCTCGCCGGCCGAGCTGAGCGGGGCCAGGTCGACCTGGCCGCTCTGCAGGCCGTTGAGGCGGGCGGCGGCGTCGGGCACGCGCTGCAGCTCGATGCCGCCGAGACGGCCGACGTTCGGGTCCCAGTAGTTGTCGGCCCGCTTGAGGACGAGCTTCTCCTGGGGGACGAGCTGGGTGGCGATGTACGGGCCGGAACCGGCGTTCCCGGGATTGTTCTTGAGGTCGGCGCCGTCCTTGATCGCCTTCGGGCTGACCATCATGCCGGCCGTGCCGGTGAACGACGCGGGCAACTGGACGCCCTTGCCCTTGACCAGCTTGAGCCGCGCGGTCGTCGCGTCGACGACCTCGACCGACTCGATGTCGGCGAGGTCGCTCTTGAGGGTCGAGCCCTCGAGGGTCTTGCCGCGCTCGATGTTGACCTTGACGGCCTCGGCGTCGAACGGCGTGCCGTCGTGGAACTTCACGTCGTCCCGGAGCTTGAGTTCCAGGACGCCGCCGTCCTCGACGAAGTTCCACTCCTTGGCCAGGCCCGGGACGATCTTGTCGTCCTTGTCCAGCATGGTCAGCCGGTCCCACACGAGGAACAGGTAGCCCCAGGCGCCGTAGCTCGTCTGGAGGGCCGGGTCGAGGTCACGCAACGGACCCGCCGACGCGAACTTGAGCACGGCCGAAGTGTCGATCTCGCCCTGCCCGGCGCTGCTGCCGCCGCCGGAGTTTTCCGACGAGCTGCAGCCGGCCATGGCGAGAGCCCCGACGCAGATCAACGCGACCACACGTTTGCGGGCCGTTATGTTGACGCCCATTCTCATCCTTCCCAAACAAGAGCCGAATCGTTCCGGCTGATAAGAGGTGGTGTTGTCCCGTCCGGCGGCTGCCGGGCGGGATCCGTGGGTCGCTGACGGCCTTCAGATCTGTGGTGGTGGCCGGCGTCTCAGCCCTCCGCGGAGAGGATCAGTGCACTGGTGGGAACACCGACGCCGGCTGTCACGAGGACGTTGCGTACGCCGTCGGGCTGGTTGGTCGAGGTCCCCCGGACGAGGCGGACGCCCTCCGCGACACCGTTCGTGCCGTGCAGGTACGCCTCGCCGATCTGGCCGCCGTGGGTGTTCGTCGGCAGCGAGCCGGTGACCTCCAGGTTGCCGTCGGCGATGAAGTCCCGGGCCTCGCCGCGGCCGCAGAAGCCGTACTCCTCCAACTGGTTGAGCACATACGGCGTGAAGTGGTCGTAGAGGATCGCCGCGTCCATGTCGGCGGGACCGAGCCCCGACTGGGCCCACAACTGCCGGGCGCAGAGCTCGACCTCGGGGATCCGGGTCAGGTCCTCCCGGTAGTAGCTGACCATCTGGTATTGGTCCGGCCCCAGGCCCTGGGCCGCCCCCCGGATGTAGACCGGAGTGACGGGCAGGTCCTTGGCGCGCTCGGCGCTGACGACGACCATCGCCTGGCCGCCGTCGGTCTCCTGGCAGCAGTCGAACAGATGCAGCGGCTCGGCGATCCAGCGGGAAGCCTGGTGCTCCTCGAGCGTGAGCGGCTTGCCGTAGAACCACGCCTTGGGGTTGTTCGCGGCGTGCTTGCGGGCGAGCACCGCCACCCGGCCGTAGTCCTCGCTGGTCGCGCCGTAGGTGTGCATGTAGCGACGGGCGAACATCGCGGTGTGCTGGGCCGGAGTGAGCAGGCCGTACGGGTTGACCCAGGAGCGGTACTCGTTGTCCGAGGTGGCCTGGGTCTTCGCCGGCGGAGGTCCCTGCCCGAAGCGGACGCCGGAGCGCTCGTTGAAGGCGCGGTACGCCACGACGACGTCGGCGATCCCGCTCGCGACGGCCATGGCGGCCTGCTGGACGGGGGCGCAGGCGCCGCCGCCGCCGTAGGGGATCCGGGAGAAAAACTTCAGCTCGGGGATGCCCAGGCTGCGGGCGACCATGTTCTCCGGGTTGGTCTCCATGGTGAAGGTCGTCATGCCGTCGACATCGGCGGGGCTCAGGCCCGCGTCGGCCAGGGCGGCCGTGACGGCCTCGACGGCCAGTTGCAGCTCGCTGCGGCCGGAGTCCTTCGAGAACTCCGTCGTGCCGATGCCGACGACCGCGGTGCGACCCGACAGGAAGTTGGACGTCACGTCACTGCTCCGATCCACGGGGCAGGCGCACCGTCACCTCGGAGATGGCGTGCCCACCCTTGCTGTTCATGCCACGCACCGCGACGCGCACGGTGTCCTCCTCGACGCCGACGACCTCGCCGGTCAGCCGCATCACGTCACCCGGGAAGTTCGGCACCCCGAGGCGGGTGCTCAGGCGCACCATGCGCGCGGCGGGGCCGGCCCAGTCGGTGATGTAGCGGCCGACGAGCCCGTTGGTGTGGTTGATGCTCATGTACGTGTCGGGGGTGCCGCGACGCTCGGCCTGGGCCGGGTCGTGGTGCACGTCCTCGTAGTCGCGGGTCGCGAGGGCGCCGGCGACGATGACGGTCCGGGTCAGCGGGATCTCGAGCTCCGGCAGCGTGTCGCCGAGGCTCACCTGCTCGATGGTGATCTGCGTGCCGCTCACAGCTGCTCCCCCTCGCCGACGAGGTCCGCGAGCTGCTGCAGGTGCCAGGCCCCCGAGCCGGCGGTGTTGGCCAGCTGCGTGGTCCAGAGCATGTAGCGGTGGACCGGATAGGTGACGTCGGCGCCCATGCCGCCGTGCACGTGCTGCACGGTGCGCGCGACGCGGTCGCCCGCCTCGGCGGCCCAGTACTTCGCGACGTGCACTGCCGCACGGGACGGCCGCCCGGTGGTCTCGCGCCAGAGCGCGTTGAGGTAGGTGACCTCCATCGCCTCGGTGTCGATGTGGCAGTCGGCGAGCTGGTGGGCGACGGCCTGGAAGGTCGCGATCGGCACCCCGAACTGCTCACGGCCCGAGGTGTAGTCGGCGGCCTGGCGTACGGCGGCCTGACTGATGCCGCTCTGCAGAGCCGCCACGGCGGTCCAGACCTGGCGCAGCAGCCAGTCGAGCCGGTCCTCCTCGGGGCCCTCGGCGAGCAGCCCCGCGGCGGCGCCGTCGAAGCGCACGTCGGAGGCGAGTCCGCGGTCGGTGCGCTCGAAGGTGTCCCGGCGTACCCCGGCGCCGGCGGTCGGCACGAGGTAGAGCCCGACCGCGCCCGCCTCGTCGGCGGCCGGGACGATGATCGCGTCGGCGAGGTGCGCCGAACGGACGCCGACCGCGGTGCCGCTCAGGGTGACCCCGTCACCGCCTGGCTCGGCGCCGGACCGCGCGCGGACGTGGGCGCCGTACGGCCGGGCGTCGGTCAGGTCGTCGACGGCGACGGTGAGGACTGCGTCCCCGGCGGCGACACGGGGCAGCCACTCGGCCTGCTGCTTGGCGTTGCCGTAGCGCAGCAGCGGCAGGACGCCGCCGACGAGGGTCTCCCACAGCGGGACGGTGCCCAGCGTGCGGCCCTGTTCGACGAAGACCCCGGCGATCTCCCACAGGCCCAGCCCGGCGCCGCCGTGCTCCTCGGGCACGGGCAGCCCGAGGATGCCGGACTCGGCCAGGTCGCGGTACAGGACGCGGTCGAAGCGGTCCGGGCCGGCCTCGATGTCGAAGAGCCGCTGCGGGTCGCCGTTGCGCGAGAACACGTCGCGCGCCAGGTCGTTGACAGTGACCTGCTCCTCGGCGAGCTGGAAGTCCATCAGTTCCCTTCCTCTTCTGTGGGCTCCGGTGCGGAGGTCGCGGCCCGGAAACGCGGCAGCGTGAGGTTCTCGTCGTAGTCGAGCCAGTCGACCTGCACGGGCATGCCGATCTCGACCTCCTCGGCCTCCCCGGCGAAGTCGGCGACGAGGCGGGTGCCCTCTTCGAGGTCGACGAGCACGACGGTGAGCGGGTAGTCGTACCCGGGAGCCTTCGGGTGGTGGCTGACGACGTAGCTGTGCACAGTGCCCCGGCCGCTCGCCTCGACCTCGTGCCACGCGTACGAGTGGCAGGAGGGGCAGATCGGGCCGGGCGGGTGGCGCAGCGTGCCGCAGTCGGTGCAGGCCTGGATGACGAGGCGACGCTGTGCGGCGGCCTCGAACCAGAACGCGTTGTCGCGCAGGATGAACGGCTTGTGCCGCAGCGCCGGGTCGGCGGCGGCCGGCGCCGCGGGCTTGGCACGGGACGGGTCGAAGCGCAGGATGCGGAAGCGCTGGCGAGCCACGACCTCGTCGTTCTGGTCGGTGTAGGTGCGCAGCGTCGTGATGAAGTGGCCGGTGCCCAGCCCCGTGGTCTTGCGCGGGGAGACGTCCTCGATGACAGTCGTCATCTTGATCTCGTCGCCCAGACGCAGCTCGCGCACGTACTCGTGCTCGTCGTTGGTCGCGACGACCCCGACGAAGCCGGCGTCAGCGAGGAGCGCGAGCAGCCGGGCCATCGGGGTGTCCGGCGCGGCGCCCGCGGCGGCGGCCGTGTGGGCCTTGTAGCCGACCATGAGCCAGGTGGACAGCATCGGCGGCGGGGCGACGACACCCTCGCGGCCGGTGTCACGCGCGGCCTGGTCGTCGACGTAGACGGGGTTCTCGTCGCCCATCGCCTCGACGAAGTGGCGGATCATCGCCTGGTTGACGGCGTCCTGGGCGTAGCGGGTGGGCGTGGCCTCGAGGCCGACGAACTCGCGCAGGCGGGCGAGGAAGGCGTCCTGGTCGGTGGCGTCGAGGGCGGGGGCCTGCGTCGTGGTGCTCATGCGGAACGTCCCTTCCTCGGCATGCCGAGACCGGCGACCGCGATCATGTCGCGCAGCACCTCGTTGGTGCCGCCGCCGAAGGTGTTGATGTAGGAGCCGCGGGTGTACGCCTCCAGCTGCCCGCCGAGGACGGCGTCCGGCGCGCCGGGCCGCCGGGTCGCGCGGGGCCCGACGACGGAGACGAGGTTGCGGCAGACCCGGTCGTGGGTCTCCGTGCCGTAGACCTTGGCGACCGACGCGGCGGCGGGCGCCGGGTTCTGGCCCTCCCCCACTACGGCGATCTTCCAGTTGAGCAGGCGCATCGCGGTCAGCTCCGCGTAGTCGCGGGCCAGCTCCGTGCGTACCCACGGCTTGTCGAGGACGCGGTTGCCGTCGGCGTCGGGCTCGGCGGCCCACGCGGCGACGTCGGTCCACAGCTGCTCGGTGCGCCCGCCCATCGCGGCCAGGCCCACCCGCTCGTGACCGAGCTGGCCGGTGATGAGGCGCCAGCCGCCGTTGACCTCGCCCACGAGGGCCTCCGGGCCGACGCGTACGTCCTCGTAGTAGGAGGCGTTGGTGTGGGTGATGCCGCTGGTGGCGATCGGCGTGCAGCTGAAGCCCGGGTCCGACGTCGGCACGATGAGGATGGTGATGCCCTTGTGCTTCGGGGCGGCGGGGTCGGTGCGCACGGCCATCCAGACGAAGTCGGCCTGGCTGACACCGCTGGTGAACACCTTCTGGCCGTTGACGACCCAGCCACCGTCGGGCGTGGCCTCGGCCCTGGCGCTCAGCGAGGCGAGGTCGGTGCCGGAGCCCGGCTCGCTGTAGCCGATGGCGAAGATGACGTCGCCGGTCAGCATGCCCGGCAGGTACGCGCGCTTCTGCTCCTCGGTGCCGTAGCGCATCAGCATCGGGCCGATGTTGTTGATGGTGACGAAGGGGAACGGCGCCTGGGCCCGGTTGATCTCGTCGAAGAGGATGTACTGGTCGATCGCCGGGCGGCCCTGGCCGCCGTACTCCGTGGGCCAGCCGAGCCCGAGCAGGCCGTCCTTGCCGATCTGACGGATGATCTCGCGGTAGGCCGGGCGGTCCTCGTTGGTGCCGCCGAGCGCCTCGCGGACCTCAGGCGTGAGCAGGCGCGCGAAGTAGGCTCGCAGCTCCCTGCTCAGCTCTCGCTGCTCGGGGGTGTACTCCAGGTACATGGATGTTCCTCATTCTCGGGGCGTGGGCGCCAGTCGGTGTGCCGGGCGGACCGGCAGGTCAGGTGGCCGGCAGGAGCGCGGCACGTCCGTTGTCGGCGAACTGCTTCTCGAGGTCCCGGACGTCCGCCTCGGTCAGCGGGCGGTACGCGGTGGACGCGCCGTCGCGGACGTAGACGGGGTCGGTCGTGACCCAGGCGGTACGGCGTAGGACCTGCTTGGCGACCTTGCCGTTGCCCGTGCTCGGGATCTGGTCGACGATCCGCACGAAGCGGGGCCGCCACTTGGTGCCGAGGTCGGCCTGCTCGTCGAGGAAGGCGGTGAACGCCTCCGGGTCGAAGGTGGCGCCGCCACGCAGTTGGATCGCGCACATGACCTGGTCGCCGGTACGCGGGTCGGGCACGGCGAAGACGGGGGCGACCGCCACCCGGTCCCAGCGCTCGATGATCCGCTCGGCGGGCCCGGCCGCGAAGTTCTCGCTGTCGACGCGGATCCAGTCCGAGGAGCGGCCGGCGAAGTAGAAGTAGCCGTCGGCGTCGCGGTAGGCCAGGTCGCCGGACCAGAAGTCCTCGCCGCGGATCCGCTCGGCGGCGGCCTCGGGGTTCTTGTAGTAGCCCTCGAACCGGGCAGCCATGCCGACGCCGACGAGCTGGCCGATGGCCTCGTCGGCGTTGAGGAGCCGCCCGGTCCCATCGAGCACGGCCGGGGGGCACTCCAGCCCGGTCTCCTCGTTCATGACCTTGATCTCGGCGCCGGCGACGGCCACGCCGAGCGCCTCGGCCGGCGTCTCGGGGGTGCGGTTGATCCGCATGACGCCCTCGCTGGAGCCGTAGCCTTCGGAGATGACGACACCGAAGCGCTCGGCGAAGCGGGCGATGTCGGCGGCCGAGGCCTCGGTGCCGACGGCGCGCCGCAGCGTGCTCGTCGCGTCGCGAGGGTCGACCGGCTGGGCCAGGATGTAGGCGAGGGCTCGGCCGACGTAGTTGAAGTAGGTCACGCCGTGCTCGTGCACGTCGCGTACGAAGCCGGACGCGGAGAACTTGCGAACCATGCAGATGGTCGCGCCGCAGACCATGGCGGGGCCGAGGTTGAGCATGACGGCGTTGCCGTGGAACAACGGCATCGACATGTAGCTGATCGAGTCGCGGGTCAGCTCGGTGCGGGTCAGCAGCGCCTCGGAGACCGCGGCGAGGCGCCCGTGGGAGCAGATGACCGCCTTGGGCGCCCCGGTCGAGCCCGAGGAGAACATGAGCAGCAGGTTGGCGCGCGGGTCGACCTCGGCGGTGGGTACCGGCGCGCCGGCGTGCCGGGCCAGCCAGGCGGCGTACTCCGGGGAGTCGATGTTGCGCACCTGCCCGGCGGGGATGCCCAGGTCGAGCCCGTCGACGAGGCCGGCGAGGCGGTCCTCGGTGAGGAGCAGGTCGGTGTCGGTGTGCCGCACGTCGTGGGCCAGCTCGGCGCCACGCCGGGTCGGGTTGATCCCGACCACTGTGGCGCCGGCCAGTGCGGCCGCACAGATCCAGTACACGTAGTCGGGGGTGTTCTCCAGGAGCAGTCCGATGTGCAGTGGCCTGCCGTCGGGCCGGGGCACGTCGTTCAGTGCGGCGGCCCGGTCGGCTGCTTCCTGCACGATCCGGCCCCAGGTGATGGTGCGGCCTTCGAAGAGCAGGCCGGGATGGTCGTCACCCGTGCGGGCGCGCACGATGTCGGCGAAGACGGCGGGTCCCGAGTTCCGGGCCACCGGGGCCTGTGTCGTCATTGACGTTTGCTCCGTCTCGTCCGTCGGCGAATGCGAGGCAGCAATCAAGCAAGCGCTTGGTCGAAGCGTAGAGTGAGGCTTGCCGCAGGTCAAGACCTTGACAACGCTTCCCACGGGCTGCTCGCGGCGAGCGCCGAGCGCACCCGGTCGGTGTCCTCACCACGCCGGCGCGGGGCCCGTGGGACGCCCGCGGGCGTACGCGAGAACCGGGGCGTGGGGGCCGGCTGGGCGACCCCCTCGACCTCGACCACGCCGCCCCGGGCACGCACCTGCGGGTGCTCGGCCGACTCGGCGATGTCCAGCACCGGGTGCACGCACGCGTCGACGCTCTCGAAGACGCTGGTCCACTCCTGCCGGGTGCGTCCGGCGAAGACCGACGCGATCCGCTCGGCCCAGCCGGCCCACCCCGACTCGTCGAACTGCCCCGGCCCGCCCTCCGGATCGAGGCCGAGGGTGCGCAGGAACGCGCGGTAGAACTTCGCCTCGATGGCCGCCACGGACATGAACTTGTCATCGGCGGTGCGGTACACCCGGTAGAAGTGCGCCCCGCCGTCGAGGTAGTTCGTGCCACGGGTGAGGTTCCAGGCGCCCCGCGCGTGCATCGAGTGGATGACGACGGTGAGCAGCGCGCTGCCCTCGAGCATCGAGGCGTCCACGACCTGCCCACGCCCGGAGGAGACACGCTCCTGCAGGGCCGCCAGCACACCGAAGGCCAGCACCATGCCGCCGCCGGCGAAGTCGGCCAGATACATCGGCGGCACGACGGGGCCGGTGTCGGGCAGGCCGATCGTGTCGAGCACCCCGGAGACGGCGATGTAGTTGAGGTCGTGTCCGGCGGCCGCGGCGAGGGGGCCGTCCTGGCCCCAGCCGGTCATCCGCGCCACGACCAGGCGCGGGTACCGCTCGGTGAGTTCGGCCGGGGCCAGGCCGAGACGTTCGAGCACCCCGGGCCGGAACGGGTCGAGCAGCACGTCCGCGTCGGCGAGCAGCCGGTGCACGAGCGCCCGGTCGGCCTCGGACTTCAGGTCGAGCGTGACTGTCGTACGGCCCCTGTCGATCGCGTTGACCTGCGCGCGCTCGCGCCGGTCGGGCTCACCCGGCGGGTCGACCCGGACCACCTGGGCGCCCAGGTCGGCGAGCATCATCGTCGCGAACGGCACCGGCCCCTGCCCACCGAGTTCGAGCAGGCGCAGGCCGGCCAGCGGTCCCTCGAACCGCCGGCCGGGGGCGCCGCTCACGCCTGTTCCCGGGTGCCGGCCGGGACCGGGAGGCCGGTCACGGCACGGGGGTCCGTGCTCCACGTCCGCGCGGTCACGCCCTCCTCGCGCAGGACCCGCTTGAGGACCCGCCCGACGGCGTTCTTGGGCAGTTCGGTGCGGACCTCGATGTGGGAGGGGACGGCGTACCGCGGGATCCGCGGGTGCAGCCACTCGAAGAGCTCCGCCGGGTCGATCTCCGCACCGGGCGCGGGCACGACAGTCACCTTGAGGTCGTCCTCGGCCAGCGGGGAGGGGACCGCGTGGACGGCGACCTCGCCGACGGCCGGGTGGGTCGCGACGATGCCCTCGATCTCGAAGCTGGAGATGTTCTCGCCGCCGCGGCGCAGGTAGTCCTTGCCACGGTCGACGAAGTAGAGGTAGCCGTCCTCGTCGAGACGGCCGTAGTCACCGCAGTGGAACCACAGGCCCCGGAAGACCTCCAGCGTCTTCTCCGGCTCACGCCAGTAGCCGTTGAACATGATCGCCGGACGGTTGGGACGGGCGACGATCTCGCCGACCTCGCCGACGGGCAGCGGGTTGTCGTGCTCGTCGACGATGCGTACCTCGAAGGAGTCGTTGATCTTGCCCGCGCTCCCGGCGCGGTAACCCCCGGGTGGGGTGAGGGTGATCAGGCAGGCCTCGGTCAGGCCGTAGGCGCCCGAGCCGACCCGTTCGACGCCGAAGCGCTCCGCCCAGCGAGCGGCGAGCTCGGCGGTGACCGGCGAGCCGGACACGACGCGCAGCCGGCCGAAGGCCTCGCGGGCGGCCTCGGAGTCGGGGGCACCGGCGATCATCGGCAGCATCGAGCCCATGAGCGCGGCCATTGTCGCGCGGCTGCGCAGGATCTCGTCCCAGAAGCCCCGGACCGAGAAGCGCGACGCGAGGTCGATGGCCGAGCCGAGCTGGAGCGAACCCATGACGTGCCCGACGGCGGCCATGTGGAACAGCGGCATCGCCGTCCACAGGACGTCGCCGGAGTGGCGTTCGAGGTTCTCGTGCATCTGGCGGGCCATGTTCGCCACGTAGCCGTGGCTGACCATGCACGCCTTGGACGGCCCGGTCGTGCCGGCCGTGTAGATGAGGTGGCTGGTGGCGTACGCGTCGAGGTCCGGGGTGGTCGTCACCGCCGATCCCTCAGCGACGGCGGCGTCGAAGTCGACGACCTCGGTGGCCCAGGCGGGCGCCGGGCCCGAGGCGGGCCGGATGGGGGCGCCGACGAGGACCGGCACCCGTAGCTCCGTGCCGATGAGGGCGTCGTCCAGGACGGGCACGAACTCGTCCTCGACGATCATCGCGACCGGGTCGGCGTCGAGCACCTGGTGGGCCAGTACGGGGCCACGGTTGCTCGTGTTCAGCGGAACGACGAAACCGCCACAGAGCGTCGTCGCCCACCAGGAGAGCAGGGCCAGGCGGCCGTTGCGGGCGAGGACGACGACCCGGTCGCCGGGAGCGACGCGGTCGGCGAGGAACCCGGCGAGGCGACGCGACGCGGCATCGAGATCGGCCACTGTGAACGGGGCGCCGGCGAGGGTGAGGGTGAGGTCCGGCTGCTCGTCGAGCAGGCGGGACAGGGCGGGCAGGAGCGGGGTGGCTGCGGTGGGACGGTTCACTGGCTCTGGCTACCTTTCTTCGGGTCGGCCGCTCGCGGTGGCGGACGGCGGGCGCCTGACACTCAGCCCTTCGTCATCGCCACGGTCCGCAGGTCGAACAGGCCGAGGTTGGTCCACGGCAGCTGCTCGGCCCCGACGACCTTCGGGGAGGCGATGGTGGCGCTGGTGAGGTTGCAGATCGGGATGAACCACGCCTCGGTGAACAGCCGCTCCCACAGCTGGTGGTACTGCTTGGCACGCTCCTCGGCGCTGGAGCGGGGGTCGGCGGCCTTGGCCGCGATCGGGCCGATGACCTCGGGGTCGGTGGCGAGCTTGTAGTTGCCGGTGAGGTAGTTGTCGACAGTGCCCGCCGGGTCGAGACGCGGGTTGAAGGTGTTGGACACCTCGAGCTCGAAGTCGCCGGCGATGAAGCGGGCCTCGGTCTCGGAGTTCGGCGTCGGGTTGAGCTTCGCGTCGATGCCGGCCTGGGACATGGCGGCCTGGATGGCGGTGGCGGGCTGCTCGGTGTTGGTGCCGGCGGAGAAGCTGATCGTCACCTTGGCCCCGCCGGCCTCGGCGATCAGCGCCTTGGCCTTGGCCAGGTCGAACTCGTACGGGTAGGTCGCCGCCGGGTCCTCCCACGGGCTGTTCGGGTAGATGCTGCGGGTGGGTGTGCAGGTGTCGGCGAAGAGCGCGCGGATGGCGGCCGGGTCGACCGAACGCGCGATGGCCTCACGGACCCGCTTGTCCTTGAGGTCGCCCATGTTGGCGCGCAGCAGGATGCCGAGGACGTTGCGGAACGGGCGGGTGGTCACCTTGAGCTGGCCGGTCTCGCCGAGCTGGCGGGCCTGGGTGATCTCGTTGGCCGAGGAGACGAAGCTGAGGTCGGTCTGACCGCTGATGACGCCGTTGAGCCGGGTGGCGCCCTCGGGGACCCGGGTGATCTCCATGCCGGCGAGGCGTCCGGCGTTGGGGTCCCAGTAGGTGCCCTCGGCGCGCTTGACGACGTACTTCTCATTGGGGACGAACTCGGTGGCGACGTACGGGCCCGAGCCGGCGTTGCCGGGGGCGCGCTTGAGGTCGACGCCGTCGGCGATCGCCTTGGGCGAGACCATCATCCCGGCGGCGGTGGCCAGGGCCGAGGGGAGCACGGCGCCGGTGCCCGGCTTGAGGTCGAGGCGCACGGTGTGCGCGTCGACGACTGTGACGCCGGTGATGCTGGCGAGATCCTGCTTGATGGTGCTCGTGGGCAGCGTCTGGCCGCGCTCGATGTTGACCTTGACGGCGTTGGCGTCGAAGGGCGTCCCGTCGTGGAACTTGACGTCGTCGCGCAGGGCGAGTTCGAGGTAGGAGCCGTCCTCGGCGTAGGTCCACTTCTTGGCCAGGCCGGGGACGACCTGGTCCGTGGAGTCGACCATGGTGAGCCGGTCGTAGATCAGCGTCAGGTAGGGGTAGCCGCCGGGGGCCGGCTGCGCCGGGTCGAGGTTCTGGAACGGCGACGAGGCGCTCACCCGCAGGACGGCGTTGGGGTCGATCTCACCCGTGGTGGCACCGGGGTCGCTGGTCGGGGTGGCGGAGCAGGCTCCGACGACGAGGGTGGCGGCGAGCAGGCTCGCGGCGACGGCGAGGCGTCGGCGGCGCGGGAGGCGAGACACAGTGTTCCTTTCCTGACCTTCGGCCCGGGAGCGGGAGCGGCTCCGCGGGTCACCGGCGGGTTCCCGGGTGCCCCGGAGGGCGCCGGGTTTGCCGCCGAGGTCGTTCGGCGGCGGCCGTGCGGGCGCGACGGTCATGGAGGTGATGGGTGGCGGCGCTGATGTGGAGCGCCTGCCCGGAACTGATCGGCATCCGCGCCCCGAGGCTGGCGGTGTTGCGGCCGTTCGCGATCCAAACAAGCGCTCGATTGGGAACCGTAGGGGCAGCGTGCGGGCACGTCAATAGGCGAACGGCAGCATGATCGACAAGGGGCGGCACGCGGCGCGCAACCGTTGCCAGCTCGCGATCAGGTCGCTAAGGTGCGCATCAAGCAAGCGCTTGATTGCTTGATGCGCGCCAAAGGAGTCCGCACTGTGGAAGCCCCCCTCGCCACGGCACAGCCCCGCGACACCGGCATCGACGCGGTCGCCTCGGCCACCCGCCGGCTCATCGACGCGATCACGCGCGCGGGCGGAGCCGTCGACGCCGACGCCAACCGGATCGTGGCCGACCTCGACGCGCTCACCGCCCGGATCGACGCCCACGCCCCGGACCTCTCCGAGCGGATCGCGACAATGTGGCGCCAGCCCGGCCCGGGCCGCTTCGACCCCGCCGGCGGCACCGAGAACCCGCTGTCGCCGCCGGTGGCCCTCTGGGTCGAACCGGACGGCTCACTACGCGGGGAAGTCACCCTGAGGCTTGCCTTTCAGGGGCCACCCGGGCACGTGCACGGCGGCACCTCGGCCATGCTCATGGACCACGCCCTCGGCATCGCCAACGCCCGCGCCGGATACGCCGCGGTGACCGTCGGGCTCGACATCTCCTTCCGCGCGGCCATCCCGATCGGCTCGACGATCACGATCCTGGCCCGGCACGACGGGCGCGACGGACGCAAGGTGCGCAGCTCCGGCGAGCTGCGCGTCGGGGACCTCACGTGCGTCACGGCCACGGGCACCTTCGTCCTCATGGACGACCCGTCCACGCGGGAGAAGTTCCGCCGGCCGTCGAGGGAGCAGGCATGAGCACGGATCCCCACCCGAGCACCGCCGCACCCGGCCCGCTCGCCGGCCGCGGCGCGCTCGTCATCGGCGGAGGCGGCGGCTTCGGCCGCGCCATCGCCGCCGCGCTGGCCGCCGACGGGGCCGCCGTGACGATCATGGGACGGACCGAGGCGACGCTGCGGGCGGCGGCCGAGACGATCGCCGCGGACGCCCCCGGAGCTTTACCGGTACGGATCAGCGCCGGCGACTCCACCCAGGAGCAGGACGTGGCAGTCGCGGTACGCGCCGCCGACGAGACCCCGCTCGCGGCCGTCGTCACCACTGTCGGCGGCGGCACCTTCCGTCCCGTGCTCGCCCTCGACGCCGAGACCCTCGAACACGACTTCCGGCGCAACGTCACCACCGCGCTGCACGCCATCCGGCACGGCGGACAGGCCCTGGCCGCGCACGGTGGCGGCGCGATCGTGTGCACCTCGTCGAGCGCCGGCGGGCACTCCTTCCCGTTCATGCCGTCGTACTCGGTGAGCAAGGCCGCGCTCGAGGCACTCGTCCGGGTCGCCGCCGACGAACTCGGCCACCTCGCGGTACGGGTCAACGTCGTACGCCCCGGCATCGTCGCCACCGACGGGGCCAACCCGGGCCTGCTGCTGGCCGACCCCGAGCTGGCCGCCGCGACCGTCGCCGAGAAGCCCCTGTCGCGGATCGGGCGCGCCGAGGACGTCGCCGCCGCGGTCCGCTTCCTGTGCGGTCCCGGCTCCTCATGGATCACCGGCGCCTGCCTGCCCGTCGAGGGCGGGGCCCACCTGCGGCGCGCGCCCCGGCTGGAGAAACTCGCCCGGATCGTCAACGGCGACGAGGTCGTCGACGCCACCCTGGAGGGCCGCATCCCGTGACGACACCACAGACACCCGCCGCCCGGATGGAGCTGACCACGACGCTGCCGCCGACGACGGCGCTGCGCGAGGTGCCCGCGGTCGTGGCACGCATCGAACGGCTCGGCTTCGACACCGTGCACATCCCCGAGACGACGCACGACTCCCTGGCGGTCGCGCTGCTCGCCGCCGAGCACACCAGCCGGATCACCGTACGCACCAGCATGACGCTGGCCTTCCCCCGCAGCCCGATGGTGACCGCGTACGCCGCGTGGGACCTCGCGCGGTTCTCCGAGGGCCGCTTCCAGCTCGGTCTGGCCACCCAGGTGCGGGGCAACATCGTCGGCCGCTTCTCGGTGCCGTGGGAGCGGCCGGTCGAGAACCTGCGCGACTACCTCGCCTCGATCCGGGCGATCTTCGCCTCGTTCAGCACCGGTGAGCCCCTGGAGCACGAGGGCAGCCACTACCGCTTCACCCGGCTCCAGCCGTACTTCAATCCCGGCCCGCTGTCGACCGCCGCCCCGGCGCTCTACACCGGCGGCGTCAACCGCCGCGTCTGCGAGGTGGCCGGCGAACTCGCCGACGGCTTCGTCACCCACGCGACGAACTCACACCCGAGTCACCTGCGCACAGTCGTGCTCCCCGCGCTGCGCGCCGGGGCCGAGCGGGCCGGACGCGCGGGTCTCCCCCGGGTCGTCGTGGTGTCCAAGTCGATCACCGGTCCGACGCCGGCCGCGCTCGCCGCGACCCGCGACTCCGCGCGCCAGGAGCTGGCGTTCCTCTTCTCCACACCCGCCTACCGCACCACCCTGGACCGGCTCGGCCTGGGCCGGGTCGGCGAACGGCTCGCCGCGATGGCCGCCTCCGGGCGCTGGACGGGACTCGCCGGCACCCTCGACGACGAGACCCTGGCCACGCTCATCCCGCACGGCACCTACGCCGAACTGCCGGACGTACTCGGGCAGGCCTACGGCGGGATCGCCGACGGGCTCGGGCTCGGGCTGCCGCTCGACCCGGACGACGACGAGGACTTCGGCGCGTTGCTCGAACGCCTCCGGCTCATCCCGACGAGCGCCGCCTCCAGCACCCCGCCCGCGACCGGCGGACCCACCAGCGCGACGCGCGGCGTCGCCGGATCGGAGACCCTGTCATGACCGCACGCGTCGGGCTGCTCACCCCGGTCGTCGTCCAACATCCGCGCACCGCGGCCGCCTGGGAACGGGACGTCCTGTCCGGCCCGGACGTCGGCGGTGCGCTGCTCGCCGTCGCCCGCGCCGCCGACGACCTGGGCTACCACCATCTGACATGCAGCGAGCACGTCGCCGTGCCCGCCCCGATCGCCGTCGAGCGGGGCGCGACGTACTTCGACCCCGTGGCCACGCTGTCGTTCCTCGCCTCGGCGACGCGCCGCGTCCGGCTCGCGACGAACGTCGTGGTCATCGGCTACCACCATCCGCTCGCCCTCGCCAAGACCTACGGCACCCTCGACCTGCTCAGCGGCGGACGCGTCGTCCTCGGGATCGGGGTCGGCAGCCTCGAAGAGGAGTTCGACCTGCTCGGCGCCGAGTTCGCCGGGCGCGGCGCGATCGCGGACGAGGCGATCACGGCCCTGCGCGCGGCGTGGGGCAGGGCCGTGCCGCACCACGAGGGACCCCACTTCACGTTCACCGACTTCGTCGTCGAACCGCACGCGCCGCGCACCACGGTGCCGCTGTGGATCGGTGGGCGCACCCGCCGCTCACTGCGCCGCGCCGTGGAGTACGGCACCGGATGGGCGCCGTTCGGCCTCGGGCCGCGGGAGCTGACCCGCATGTGGAACTCCGTGGAACGCCCCGACGGCTTCGACCTCGTACTGCAGATCCCGCCGCTGGACCCGCTCGGGGACCCGGACGGCTCCCGCGAGCACCTGCGCACGGCCGACGCCGTCGGGGCGACCGCTGTCAACGCGAGCCTCGTGGCCACCTCGGCGGCGCATCACCTCGAGCAGATGGCCGCGCTGCGCGAGCTCGCCCCGGAACGCTTCGAGGCGAACGCGTCCACGACCTGACCGGCCGTCGACCGGCCCGGCCGGCGAGGCCCGATCGAAAGGAACCACCATGACCGACTCGCAGCCCGACCGGCTGGCCCTGCTCGAGGCGCGCCTCGAACAGGCCGAAGGGCGCCTCGCCGCAGCCGAGGACCAGATCGCCCTCTGGCGGATCGTCGCCAGCTACGGCCCCGCCGTGGACAGCGGCTCGGCCGAGATCACCGCCCAGTTGTGGACCGAGGAGGGCGTGTACGACACCTACCCGGTCGTGCTCAACGGCCGGGACGCGCTGCGCGGCATGGTCAACGGTGAGCGGCACCAGGCCCTGATCCACTCCGGAGCCGCCCACCTCATGGGGCTGCCGCACATCGTCGTCGACGGCGACCGGGCCGTCGTGACGAACTACTCGCAGCTCGTGCTCAGCGCCCCCGACCAGAACGGCTACCGGATCTGGCGTACCGGGTCCAACCGGTGGGAGTTCACCCGCACCGACGAGGGCTGGAAGGTGACCCACCGCTGGAACCGCCAGCTCGACGGCACCGACGAGGGCCGCGACATCCTCGCCCGCGCCGTCGAACCCGAGGCCTGAGGTCGTGCGCATCGGCCTCAGCTCCCCCGTCCTGGCCGACTCCGGGCCCCGGCCCCCGTGGGAGGCCGAGGCCGGGGTCGCCGAGTTGCGGACGGTCTTCACGACCGCCGACCGGCTCGGGTACGAGTTCTTCACCTGCCCGGAGCACGTCAGCGTGTCACCGGGTCTGGCGCGCGGTGAACGCTTCTACGACCCGGTCGCGACGTTCTCGTACCTCGCGGCGATCACCGAGCGGATCCGCTTCCTGCCGTACGTGCTCGTGCTCGGACTGCACCATCCGCTCGAGTTGGCCAAGCGGTACGGCACCCTCGACCACCTCAGCGGCGGACGGGTCGTCCTCGGCGTCGACGTCGGCAACCTGGAAGAAGAGTTCGCGCTGCTCGGACGTCCGTTCGCCGACCGCGGGCCACGGGCCGACGACGCCCTGCGGGCCCTGCGGGCGTCCCTGTCGGTACGGCTCGCGACCTACCACGGGGAGTACTACCACTTCACCGAGCAGGTGATCAGCCCACACGCGGTTCAGGAGAAGGTCCCGATCTGGGTCGGTGGCCACAGCAGGCGTGCCCTCCGGCGCGCGGTCACCCTGGGCAACGGGTGGGCGCCGGCCCCCGTCACGTATCGCGGGCCGGACCTGGAGACCCTGCCGCGGATGCTCGCCGAGCACGACCTGCCGGAGGGGTTCGACGTCGTCATCACGCCTCCGGCCCGCCTCGACCCGACGGGCGCCCCCGAGGCCGCGCTGGACCTCGTCGGCCGGATCGGCGAGGCGGGGGGCACCGTGGTCAACCTCGTCGTACGGCACCGTGACCTGGCCGAATACCTCGACCAGCTCGCGGCGGCAGCCGAGCTCTTCGGTCTCGACCGCCGCGGCTGAGCACGGCCGTGGACGCCGGGATCCGGCGTCCACGGTCAGGCCTCGTTCGGCATGTTCGACCAGCCCTTGCGGTCGGTACGCGCGTACCAGCCCGAGGCGGCCAGAGTCCCTCCGTCGACGGGGATCGTGTGCCCGGTGACGAAACGGGCGTCGTCGCTGGCGAGGAACTCGACGACGGCGGCGTAGTCGTCGGGCTCGCCGAAGCGGCCGACGGGGATCCACGTACGGATCAGCTCCGGGTCGCGTCCGCGCAGCATCGCCGCGGCCGGCGTCTGGGGCGTGTCGGCGAGGTCGGGCGCGATCGCGTTGACCCGGACCCCGTGGCCGGCGACCTCGACGGCGAGGCTCTTGGTGAAGGCGCTGACGCCGGCGTTGTAGGCGGAGTACGGGGCGCACGCCGGGATACCCCGGAAGGCCTCGACTGTCGAGTTGTTGACGATGGCGCCACGGCCTCGGTCGACCATGCCGGGCAGCAGCGCATGGGTCATCGCGAGCACGTGCCACAGGTTGATCTCGTAGAGCGCCTGCCACTGCTGGGGTGTCGAGTGCAGGAAGGTCTTGGAGGCCGGGCGGAAGTCGCCGACGTTGTTGACGAGCACGTCGACCCGCCCCGAGTCGACGGCCGCCGCGACGGCGACCGCGACGGCGACACCGTCGGCGTTGCGTACGTCGGCGAGGACGACCTCGACCTCGCCGCCGGCGCTCCGGATGTCCGCGGCGGTGCCGGCGGCGGCCTCCCCGTCGATGTCGACGAGGACGACGTGGGCGCCAGCGGCGGCGAGACGGCGGGAGATGCCGCCGCCGATCCCGAGGGCGCCGCCGGTGACGACAGCGATCCGGCCCTCGAGCCTGCGGGTGGCGCTCATCTGCCGGTTCCTTCCTCGTCGGCCCTGGTCACGGAGACGCGGTGGCGTTCGATCCAGTTGATGGTCACCGCGCGACGTGTGAAGGCCCATCCTTCGGCGGTACGCGCGTACTCGTCGTCGTAGTGCAGGAACCAGACGAGGTCCGAGGGCCCGTCGCGACCGGGGACCAGGTGGTGGGCCGTACCGCGGACCCGGCCACGGGCCCCGGTCGGCGTCGGCAGGTAGCGCGTCCCGGCCACGACGTGAGTCGTCGCCAGGGTGCCGGCGAGTGCCCCGAGCGCGGCCACGACAGCGGAGCGGCCGACGTGGGACACGTGCGGGTCGAGGTGCGCCGGCGGCTCGGGAACCACGAGGACGCCGTCCGGAACGAACAGCGCGCCGATCGCTGCCGCGTCACGGTCGTCGGCCGCCGCGGCGTACGTCTCGGAGAGTGCGCGCAGCGCGGTGAGGTCGGCCGCGTCGAGGCCGGTCACGCCGCGCGAGCGGTCGCCGCGCGTACGACCTGGACGAGCTCGGCGACGGCCCGCTCGCAGTCACCGCGGGTGTAGCCGAGCAGTGCGGTCTCGGCCGGATCCGGTTCATAGGCGAGGACGTTCCCGCGACCCTGGACGATCATCGAGTCGGGCATGAAGGGGTGCGGCTCGTCGAGCTCGGCGATGGTGCGGCTGCCCCCGGCCGCGTCGACGAGCAACTGGAAGAACTGCGTGAACGTGAGGTTGGCGTCACCGACGAGGTACGCCGCGCCCGCCGTGCCGCGGTCGAGCGCGCCGCCGATCGCCTCGGCCAGGGACCGGGCCGACATGTAGTTCGTGCCGCCGGCCGGCGCGTGGTCGGGGATCTGCGGCTCGTTGCCGGCCGCCCAGGACACCATGCGGCGGTAGCGCTTGGCCGTGATGCCGGGGATGGCACCGATGATCGAGGGCGGGTTGAGGGTGCAGACCGTGAAGGAGTCGTCAGCCAGCGCCCGGGCGCCCTCGTCGGCGTCCCGGCGGGCGGCGACGTAGGCGCTGGTGTCGGCCAGGGCCGGTCGCAGGTGGTGGTAGTAGCTGCCGACCTGGACGAAGCGGGAGACACCCGCGCTCTTGGCGAGCGCGGCGAAGGCCGGCACTCCCGCGCTCTGGGTCTCCTTCCAGAACTCCGTCTCGTCCGCGTCGCGGGGCAGGTGACGCACGTCCTGCCCCGCAGCGAAGACGACAGCGTCGAAGGGGGCCAGGTCCTCCCGGGTGAAGGTCTGGCGGGTGTAGTCCCCGCGGAGGACCGGCAGGTCGGCGACGGGCGAGGCCGCATCGACCGCCCCTCGGGCGGCGACGGTGACGTTGTCGCCCCGGTCGCGCAGGTGAAGGGCGGTGTGGACACCGATCATGCCGGTTCCACCGACCACGAGTACCTCCATCGCGAGGTCTCCTTGCGTAGTGAGGCGGCTCCCCCGCGTGAAGCTGGGAGCCGGCATGACGTCCGAATCAACCAACCAAGCGATTGGTAGGTTAGCACGAGAGGAGATGGTCGGGACCCGAAGGCGCCCTGCCCGCCGCCAGCGCCACCGCTATTGCGCGGCAGGAGCGGAGCGACTGACCTCGGCCGTCGATTCCGAGACCTCGTCGGGGACGCTCCCTTGAGCACAGACCGCGCCGGATGCGAGCTGTTCCCAGCGCGCAGTCGTCCGGGCTTTAGATAGCGCAAGGCCAGCGTCCTTGATCAGCGGTCAAGGAGCGCTACCGGACGGCGGGTGTCAGGGGCGACGTGTCTCCTCGCCAGGCGAAGCCGCGCCGGTCATCGTGCTCATTCGGGCCGGTGACCGGCTCACGGGACGACGCGAGGGTGTTGCCCTGCCAGCGTCGGGGTTGCTGAGGACCTCCAGTGTGTGACGCTCCGTCACTCGACAGGGTGGCTATCCGCAACCCAACCGGCGAGCTGCTGGCTGGTCTCGTCTCCGAGCCTCGCCGCCGCTCGGGCCGCCAATGCGAGCAGCTCCACCCGCTCTGCCTCGGTGACCCGCAACTCCGGTCGCGGGGAACGGCGCCAGGTCGTGCTCGCCGCGTCCCTGGCGAGGCGGATCGCATCGGCCTTGCCCCGTTCGGCCAGGCGCTTATCCATGTCAGCGACCAGGATCAACGCCGCCTGCAGCTCCACGCCGGCGCCACGACCGCGCAGGAGTTTGTAGCCGGCGCGCCGCAGTTCCACCCGGCCGTCGCGCAGCAGCTCCCACAGCAGGGCCGGCGGCAACGCGCCGGCAACCGGGCGCAGCGCCAGTGCCACCTCCCGCACCACCGCCGGCGACGGATCCCGCACCAACGCCACCAACTCCCCCACCACGACCGCGTCCAGCAGCCGCAGACCTCGTACCGCCTGAGCCCGGACCTCCGGCTTCTCGTGGCCGAGCAGTCGAAGCAACAGCGGGGCGTCCGCCACCGAGCCGGTCTCGGCCAATCCGGCGATCGCCCCCACGACCGGCTCGTCGGCGTCAACGCCCGCGCGGTAGTGCTCCCGCGCATCCCTACCGAGTCGGCGGGCCGCGTCGCGGGCCACGGCCCGCACCAACGGCGCCTCGTCGTCCAGGTGTCCGGCGACGTCGGCGTCCTGACCGGCCCGAGCCAGCCCGGTCAACGCCACCACCCGCACCTCCGCCCGAGCCGAGCGAGCGAGCCGACGCAGGAGATCATGCCGCCGGGTCCAGACCGCGTCGCGGCACGCCGCCTCCGCCGCCCGCGCTCGCACCCGCACGTCCGGATCCGACTCGGCCACGGTCACCAGATCCGGCGTACGCAGCCCACCGCGCGCCAGCACGGTGTCGAGGACGAACCGCCGCTCCCGGCCGCCAGCCGAGGCGAACAGGCCGCGCCACAACTGCTCCGGCGCCACCAGCACCGCCACCCGCACCTGAGCGACCGCGAAGCCGGCGCGAGCCCACGCCTCAAGGCGCAGCGCCATCGGCAGGACAGCAGGCAGGTAGACATCAGCATCGTCAGCGAGCAACACCGCGAGCCCGGCCCGCGCCCGATCCCGCACCGGGGCCACCCAGTCGGCGGTACGCACCACCAGAAACGGCATCACCTCCGCGTACGGGCGGGCGATCATCGCCGCCACCGCACGCTCCCGGACCCGCCCATCGCCATGCATGCTCGCCAGCGCCGTCGCCACGGGCCCCGACGGCATCGCAGAAGACCGTCCCGCGACCCGCCGCCATGCGGGTTCCCGGTGCCGGCCGTACCAGGGCGCCGACCGCGCGTGCTCGTCAAGCCGAACCACCAGCCCCGGCACAGCCGTCACCAGCGCCAACGCCGACCGCGCCGCCACCTCGTCGCCATGAGCATCGACCTCAAGCAGCACGTCGACCAACCGGTCCAGCGCCTCCCATCGACCGGCCCCGGCGTCCTCGACCGCAACTCGGACCACCGAAAGCAGCCCGTCCTCCTCCACCGGCGAAGCCGGAAGGGCCTGCCCGTCACGTCTGCCCCAGATCACCGCGACATCCTGCCTCGCCACCCATGGCGATCGAACCCGGTTTTCCGGGCCGACGGCAAGCCTGAGCAGTTCCACCAAGCCCTGAACCTCCCGTCTCGTGCCGCTCGACATCGACGGCGAGCTGCACCTACGGGCTCGGAGCCCGCTCTCACCCGCGTCGCGCAACTACGAGACCGCCCATTCAAGGAGCGCTGAGCCCGTCGAGCCGCTGACCGCTCGCGAGGAACAGGTCCTGCTGGCTGCCGCTCGCGGCCGGACCAACAGCGAGATCGGCGATGAGCTGTCCATCAGCCTCAGCACCGTCAAGACCCACATCGCCGCCCTGATGCGCAAGCTCAACGCCCGCAACCGCGTCGAGATCGTGATGTGGGCCTACGAGACACACCGCGTCGGCACCTGACCGGCGCCCGCATACGCGAGTCGCGGAAACAGGAGTGCCCGGGACCCGACAAGACAAGAGACGAGGGGCGATGACGCCGACGATCTGCCGGCTGACCAGTGGGAGGGCGACGGGGCGTGGCGCTTGAACCGGGTCTGCGATCGCGTCGCAGTCATGGGTGCCACTGATCCTGAACTTCACCGTCTGTTCGGCGAGCGCGCCCGGCTTCTCGGGCTGGCCAGAAAGCACCACCTGGCGGGCCGGTACGACGCCTCGATCCCTTTGCTCCAGGCGCACCTGGAGGGCACCGTAATCGGCGTCACCGGGGCCGGGAGCTCGCCTACGACACCCGCGTGCAAGGAGGCTTCCGCGCCGACCTGGTGGGCGGGGTCTACGACACTGCCGACTTCAAGAGGCGAGGGCTCCCCGCAGAACACGGAATCCAGCAGCGGGTGCGGGCTGACGGCCGCCAGGTCATGTACTGGCGCATCAAGGCTTCGGGCTGGGCGCTCGGGCTCGGGCTCGCGCTCGCACCCGCTGATGTTGAGCGGGCTCCCAAAGCGGCCGGCCGAGCCCGGAACGTGTGGACGCTACGCCTCAGGGGTCCAAGTCTGATATGGCCAGGTGCCGGCGGCACGGGCCCGGTCCACCAGCTCGGGTGCCTGGGCGGTGACCTCGATGACGAGCTGTCCTGCATATCCGGCCATCGCTTCCGGGTACGTCCGTAAGGCAACCAGCAGCCGCCCCACTGCGCTGAGACGTTCGACGGCGGTTCGCCAGTCCTGACGGTCGACGGCGAGGGCGGCGGTGAGCAGCAGTGTGTTCGCGTACTCCCAGGCTGCGCGCTGGTCCAGCGCGGCCAGCTCATGACGGATGGCGTAGGCATGTTCGGCCAAGGGCGCCGCGGTCGCCGTCTGCCGGCGTTCGAGCAGCGCGGCGGCGAGATTGTGCAGGGCCGTGCCGAGGATCCGACGCAGCCGTGGGTAGGCCGCGTCCGCGTCCGCGCAGCGGTCGATGACCTCGGACAGCAGCATGATCTGGTCTTCGTGACGTCCGGTGGCTTCCGCGACCACGGCGGCGTCGACCATGTGGGTGACCGCGTCGGCCAGCGCCTCCCGCTCGGTGGCGGTCCCGCGTAGCAGGCCCTCGTGCCGCCGGACGGCAACGACCACGGACAGCCAGGCAAGGTCCCAGGCGTCGTCGCAGTGGCCGATCCGGTGCCGGAGCATCGCCCGCTGGTAGAGGGCGGCGGACCAGAGGCGCCCGACGTCCCGCCGGGTCGGGTCCGACGTCGCCCCGTCGTACAGGCTCAACTCGTCGGCGAGCTCGGCGAGGACGCGGTCGGCCTCGATGATCTGGTCCGCGTCGGCCAGAGCGATTCCTTGGTCGAGCCGGGCGGCACAATCGGCGATCACCAACGGGTCAGCGGGCGGGCGGTTGCCGGGTGCGAGGCCGGTCACCCGCGACTCCGCCGCCAGCCGCGCCGCGAACCCGCCGGCGGTAACGCCGGATGGTGAGGGCTGGGCCAGCAGATCCAGGTAGGAGCGGCGTATCCGCCATGCGCCCGAGTCGGGCACCACCAGGTTTTCCGGCGCGGCTTGTTGCAGCTGCGCCAGCGACGCCTCGATCCGCTCTAGTCGCTTCTGCGCTCCGGAGCCCTGGAACATCTGTTCCAGCGAGTACTGTTCGGTCAGCGCCACCCGCGTCAGGTCCGGCCGCCCCAGACTGCTGGCTAACCGCGCGAAGATTCCAAGGGCGTCCGCCAGGTCGATCGCGGCGGCCGCCTCGCCGGTGTCGCGGGCGAGCCCACGCTGGAGGTCGACCATCTCGGCGGCCAACGGTCCCAGGACGGAGGGGTCCGTCTCGAGTCGCAGGGTGACCAGCCCAGTCAGTGCCGCGGTCCGAGCGCGGCGGGCGTCGAGGCCGTCGGCGGGCCGGGGCGCGACCAACCGCCACACCCGTTCGACGACATCGCGCCCGCGATCGACGAGCCCGCTGCCGGCCAGGATCTGGCCTGCCTGCACGGTGCGGACCACGGCGTCGGCATGCCAGTCCGGATCGGAGAGCAGATCGCCGGCGAGCGCGACGACCTCCTCGGCCTGTTCCCGCAGCTCAGTGACGTCACCGCCATCGGCGAGCCGTTCCTGAGAGAGGTTCAGGGTGGCGCGGCCGAGAGCATGCAGCAGACGCCCCGGATCGCCGAGACTGCGGGCAGCGGCAACGGCCCGCTCAACGGCCGCCCGGGTGTCCGGGCCGAGACCGGCCCGCGCGGTGATCTCGTCGGCGACGGTGAGCAGGCGGTCGACCTCGGCAGGTGTGCTCATCACACGTCTGGAGTCACACCGTCGGCAACGGCAACTGCCGGCTCACGCACTGCGCTAGTTCGATCATCGACACCTCTAGCCACCTCCGGTGCTGTACGACGAGTTGCCCTGACCAGCTGCGAAAAGCGCCCTTCCCCCGAATCGGCGCCCGCAGCAAGCACCGCGAGCAGCAGTCGACCGATCATGAAACCCGAGGCGCCCGCCCCGGCGAGGCCCGCCCCGTGCAACAGCCGCGAGCCAGCACGTCGCGATCCGCTCTCATCCAACAGTGATGTGACACGCCGTGCGGGCATGTCGCACTTCTACCAGCAGCCAGAGGAAAGTTAAAGAAGGTCGATACGGTCTTGCGGATGCCATGAAGTTCTGCGAAGACGCCGATATAACGACATTCAACGCAATCGCAACGCCCATCCGCGCGTACAAAGCGTTCGCAGGCGGCCCGCCACCTCGACCTTCGGCTCCGGAGCACCGACTCCACCGCAGCCGGTGAACGCCTCGCAAAACCCATGAAAATCCTGATCTCTCGCCGGAAATTGTTGCATAAGCAAGCACGATGACATCCGGGACCGGCTCGATCGAGACATCCGACCAGCACTTGACCGGCATCCCGTGCCGCCGGCGCGTACCTCAGGCAACAATTCGGGCGGCGCTGTCCCGATCCTTTAAGGCTGCGCTGAAAGGAATTGCCGCGGCGCGTCGACGGAATTCACGATGCCTGTCGTACGCATGTGCACTGCGGGCGAAGGGAAGGAATCGTGCATACCGATCGTCCTGACGTCGAGACGCCAGCAGTCGGTGGCCTCGACCGGCGAACCCTCCTCGGCGCGCTCGGCGCCGGTGTTGGGGCGGCAACCGTCCTGGCCACGCCACGACCCGCACGGGCTGGCGCCCCGACGTCCGACCGTGTCCCGGCTCCACGGACGCTGGCGACAAGGCCGTTGCGGAGCGGGACCGTTCGGCCTGGATTCGACGCCCAGGTCGTTGCCCTGCGGTCGCCGGCCGGCTCGGCGCCGGCACGGTGGCGCTCCGCCGACCGGTCGGGGTCGTGGAGCCGGTGGGCCCCGGCGCCCGGCGGCTGCCCGGCCGGCGCGGGCGATGCCGCGCCCGCGACCGAGCAACTGGCCTTCGTCACCGTACCCAACGCTCCGGCCGTCGACCTCGACCTGCCGACCGGCAGCCGGGCGGTCGTCCTCAACGGCACCGACGGACCGGCCCTGCGGCCCGCGTCCGCCGAGGTGTCAGAACGCTCCCGGCTGGCGGGGCTGCCCTTCCTGAGCCGTGCCGCCTGGGGCGCCGACGAGTCCCTGCGGTTCGACGCCGCCGGCGTGGAAAAGTACCCACCCACGTTCTGGCCGGTGCAGACGTTCACCGTTCACCACACCGCCACCGGCAACGACGATCCTGATCCGGCCGCGCGGATGCGCGCCATCTACCGCTACCAGGCGATCGACCTTGGCTACGGCGACTTCGGCTACCACTTCCTCGTCGACGAGGCGGGCCGGGTCTACGAGGGCCGGCGCTCCGGCGGGGACGTGCTGCCCGGTTTCGACCCGGCCGGTTGGATGGTGAACGGCTCGCACGTGGGCGGCTACAACGCGGGGAACGTGGGTGTCGTCCTGCTCGGGACCTTCGTGGCGCGCGAACCGACGGCGGCTGCGCGGCGCAGCCTCACCCTGTTGCTCGCCGCCCTGACCGGTTGGTGCCACGTCGATCCGCTGGCCAGCGTGACCTACGTCAATCCGATAAGCGGCCTCCGCCGCAGCGTACCCGCGATCGCGGGGCATCAAGACTGGGGGCCGACGGAGTGCCCGGGCGGGGTGCTCAGCGGGATGCTGGGTGGCCTGCGCCAGGAGATCGCGGCCGTGCTGGCCGACCCGCGTCGCTCCGCGTTCGTCGGCTGACGGCGGTGGCAGCGACCGCCGTGCGGCAACGCCGGCGAACCGGAGACGCGCCCGAGGTGACGTTTCGTGGCACGGTACCGACACAATCACCTCGAAGGTAACGAAGCGCGAATCGCACCTGCGTACGATAGTGGCGCGCTCCGATATTCCAAGGCTAGACTGCCGCGAGCTCACGGCATTTACATGCGTCTTCGGGAGCCTCGTTGCGCATCTATTTCACGGCGGAGGATATCGGGCGGGTCCGCGTGGCCGCAGCACCCGATCCGATGTGGGAGACGGTCTTCAGCGTGTTCCGCCTCAACCGCCCGGGGCCGGCGGCGATCTTCGGGCGGTGGCGCCGGCGGGCCGTGCCAGCCATGCGACCCGCCGATCTGGAAATGCTCCGGCCCTTGGTGAACGGTGCCTATTATCCGGATTTCCTGACCCCGGCCGAGGGTGGGCTCGGTCTGCCGCACGCGATCGAGGCCCTGCTACGCACTCCGACGGCCCGGCTCCGCGCCGAAATGGAGCAGCTCGCCCGCCTCGGTGGGCCACTGCCGTCCTGGATGCGGCGCCTCGCCGACGGCGACGGCGACGTGCTGGGCCGCCTGGCCGGCGCGATGCGGTCACAGTTCGCGGTCGCGGTCGCCCCGTTCTGGGCGGAGGCACGGGCGCACGTGGACGCCGACCGGGCACGGCGGGCGCGGGTGCTGCTGGAGCACGGCGGTGAAGGGCTGCTGAAGAGCTTCCGGCCGATGATGCGCTGGGAGCCTCCGGCGCTCGTGGTCGATGTGCCGTCCACCCAGTCGATCCATCTCAACGGCCGCGGGCTGCTGCTCGTGCCGTCCTACCTGTCCTGGAAGACTCCCGACACGCTGCGGGACCCGACCCTCACGCCGGTGCTGGTGTATCCGGTCGAGCACGACCTGACCCGGCACCTGGACGCGACGCGGCCTTCCGGGCCGGGCGCCCTCGCCGCCCTCATCGGACCGACCCGGGCGGACGTGCTGGAGGCAATAGGCGATGGCCAGACCACCTCGGAGCTGGCCGGACGCGTCGGAGTGAGCGCGGCGTCGATCAGCCAGCACACCGCCGTGCTGCGCGACGCCCGGCTGATCAGGACCACCCGCATCGGCAAGGCGGTGCTGCACACGATCACCCCACTCGGCGCGGCGATGCTCGACGACACCCCGCGTCGAAGCGCGCCGATCGACGTCGCCGCGGGTCCTGCGGCGTAGGCTCCGCCCCCGCCGGTCACCGGGCGTGGACGTCCGTCGTCGGACGGTGCCGGCGCCGCCCGACCGGGAAGCTGGTCGGCCGGGCCACGAAGGCGCTTGTCGTCGTGGCGGAACTGGGACGGTGCCGGTGGCAGCGCCGGCTACGGCACCGAGACCAGGGCATCGTCTCGAACCTTCACTGGGCTACGGCGTCCTCCTCCGGTACAGCCCCCGGTGCCGGATCGTTTGGGCGGTCAATGAGGCACAGGTCCACTTCTGGGTCGAGCGGCAGGGGGATCACCGGTTGACGAAGGGCTCGTGAAGCAGGCCAGGCCGGCCGGCGGCCACGGACCGGTCACGCCTGGTCACGCTGCGGACCTACCCCGTCGTTGAGGCGGTGATCGGTACCGTCGGCCCGGTCCGGGACCTGGTCGACTTCGGTTTCCTGGTCATGCTGCCCCCGCAACTGTGCGCGGCCGCGACGGGCGGCGGCGTGGCGAGCGGTCTGCTGGCCAAGGCCGGCTGTACTCGGTGCCGGCGCCACAGTTACTCGAGAATGCAATTAACCTTGCCGCCTTACGCGTCCGAGACTCGCCGCGCATACCTTTCGCGCTCGGGTTAAAGGTGTGGTCTGCCGTCGGCATGCAGCCAGAACATGGTCCCTCCATTGTTTCCACTACGCCCGTAAATGGACGGAGACCCGTGAAGATAGGAACGTTATTGACGCCTGGCAAGGCGGTGGGGGCCGCCGTGGCCGCCGTTGCGCTGCTTTCCGGCCCGGCACTGTCGGCAGTGGCCCGGGCCGAACCGGCGGCGACCCCGCCATCCGCGCCGGCGGCACCGGCGGGCCCGGCCGGGCCCGCCGATCGCGTCGCACCCGGCGACCGGGACAGGGTCCTGCCGAAGGGGTGGCGCGGCTCCGCGGACCGGATCTGGACGACCTCCGGCGACGCCAACGGCTTCCACATTCTCACCGCCACGGCGGCCACCGGCTACACCTGGGAGACCGCGGCCAGCCTCGCCGAGCCGGGCTTCGACGTCGACCTGTGGATCGGCAACGCCTGCGTGACCGGCTCGGGTCGCCGGCTGGTCGTGGTGTACGCACCCCGCACCTTCACCAACAAGGCGGAGCTGTTCGACCGCGGCGGGTTCACCGCGGTCGTCGACCTGAAGACGCGCCAGGTGACCAAGCTGCCGGTGCAGTCGTCGCTCGCCTACTTCAACCCCGGTTGTGGCGCGGGCGAGGAGGCGGTGCTCTCCCAGCTCGGCGGTGAGAACCGCGAGGACCCGACGCCCACCGCGCCGCGGAGCCGGCTGTTCACCGTGGATGCAGCGGCACGCACGCTGTCCAAGCCGATCCTGCTGAATACCGAGCTGAGCTCCCCCGTACCGGTCAAGGACGGCATCGTGGCGGCGGCCGCCGGCGGGCTGGTCTCGGTGGCGAGGACCGGCAAGGTGACCCGGTCCGTCGCGGCGACCGGGGTGCCGTTCCGGCTGGCGCCCGACGCAGCCGGCGGCGTCATCTTCATGGACTCCGACGGCCAGCAGACCCGGGTGAAGCGGGCGGTCGGCCGGTCCGTGCGGGAGCTCGCGCGCGGCCGCTCGGCCGATGTCGGCCTGGCCCGCGGTGACGGCGGCCGGACCTTCATCACCGGCCGGCCGGCGCACATGTCCGCGCTGCCCGCCGCCGTGCGCCGGATCGCCGTTCCCCGCGACAGTGAGCTGTCCACCCGCGGCGAACTGGCGCTCACCCAGGTCAAGGCGGCCGGCACGGGCGACCCGCGAACCCAGGGCGGCGACCCGAGCGTGGCCCGCAACGTCGCCGTCACGGCGACGGTGACCAGGACCGGCAAATCGCTCACCTTCGAGGTGAGCCCCGAGGTGGCCGGACCCGAGGCGATCGCCGGCCGAGCCACCCATCCGAAGCTCGGCGCCGCGGCCACGGCCACCACGCCCCGCTCCCGGATCGCGGCCGACGCCTCGGCCGAACCGGTCGAGGCGGACCGCTACTGCTCGGTGCCGCGCAACGACCCGGCGAACCAGACCGTGCAGCCGAAGCCGCGCAACGTCGAGTGGGCGGTCGACCAGGCGGTCTTCGGCCGGCTCAATGACGCGGCCTCGCGCCCGGCGAACTGGAAGGGCTACGGCATGCCGGCGTACGAGCCGCAGACGCTGTTCCCGGCGCCACCACTGGCCGGCGGCGGCCGGGTGCCGGCGCAGATCATGCTGGGCATCATCACCCAGGAATCCAACATGTGGCAGGCGTCGAAGTTCGCGCTGCCCGGCGTGCCGGCGAACCCGTTGATGGGCAACTACTACGGGCGCGACATCTACAACGCCACCTCGCTGGACGACTGGGACATCGACTGGACGAAGGCCGACTGCGGCTACGGGCTCACCCAGGCGACCGACGGCATGCGCCTGGCGGGCCACGAGAAGACCGACGCCAACGGCAACAAGGTCGAGGTCTCGCTGCCGTTCCAGACCCAGCGGGCGGTCGCGCTCGACTTCACTGCGAACATCGCGTACGGGTTGAAGATCTTGCAGGAGAAGTGGAACCAGACCTACGCGGCAGGGCTGCGGGTGCACAACGCCGATCCGTCCGCGCTGGAGAACTGGTTCTACGCGGTGTGGGCGTACAACTCGGGCTTCTACCCGAAGAGGAACGAGACCGACCCGTGGGGCGTCGGGTGGCTCAACAACCCGATCAACCCCAGGTACGACCCGCTCCGGCACCCGTTCATGACCTCGTACGACGACGCTCGCACGCCACAGAACTGGCCGTACCCGGAGAAGGTGCTCGGCTGGGCCGGCAATCCGATCTCCGCGACCGAGTCGCCGGGCGTCGAGCGGCCCGGCTTCAACTACGCCTGGTGGAACCTGAGCGAGGACAAGCCCAAGGTCAAGCCCCCGCTGAAGACCTTCTGTGACAGCACCAACCAGTGCGATCCGTACGCCTCCGTGCAGCCGAACGATCCGGACGTCAGCAGCGAGAAGCCCGGTCCGTGTCTGCACAAGAACACCACGGGCCTGTACGACCTGAGGTGCTGGGCCCACTCCGCGGTCGGGTGGAAGGCGCCGCCGGGAGTCGTCTGCGACACGTGCGGCCACGAGCAGATCCGGTTCGACCCGGGCTACCCGTGGTGCACGACAGCCGGCCAGACGGCCTGCGAGAGCGACGGCATCAGCTACCCGTCGCACTGCCAGGACAGCGGCGGTGACCTCGCCGCCGGCGCCAAGGTGGTCGACAACGTTCCGCTCGGCTCGCCCTCGCCGCGGTCGTGCCCCAGACAGCTGCAGAACCAGGGTACGTTCCAGCTCTCCTTCACGGGGGTGGCCAACGGCACCTACCCGTCCAAGATCGATTTCCACCAGGTCGGCGGAGGTTACGGCGGCCACTACTGGCGGGCCAGCACCCGGACCCAGGCGGCCCAGGGCGGAAACCTCAAGGTCACTGGCACCTGGCGGCTCAACGACACCGGCACCGGCTGGCGGCGGGTCCAGGTGTTCGTGCCCGAGTTCGGCGCCTGGACGCAACAGGCGAAGTACACGATCGATCTGGGCAACGGCGAAACCCGGTACCGGGTGATCAACCAGACCTGGCAGCAGAACAAGTGGGTCGACCTGGGCACCTTCAACTTCCGGGGCCAGCCCTCGGTCTCGCTGACCACCGTGACCAAGGACGGCACCGGAGACGACAGCATCATCTTCGACGCGGTGGCGTTCAGCTGGCCCAGCCCGTCGCCGCCGGGCGTGCCCGAAGAGGTCGGCGGCATGCCCCGATACGTCGCGCTGGGCGACTCCTACTCGTCGGGCGAGGGCGTGGCGCCGTACGACCGCAACAGCGACCTCAGGCGAACCAACGGCACGAAGGGCTCCAACGTCGACGCCTGCCACCGGTCGACGGCCGGCGCGTACCCCCGCCTGGTGCATGATCCCGGCCGCGACTCCGTCCGGGACTTCCCGAACGACCACTACACCATCGAACAGATGTCGACGAAGTACAGCTGGGGCAGCTTCGGCTTCCTCGCCTGCTCGGGCGCGACGACCACGGCCGTCACCCGCGACGCGGTCAACGTTCCGCCGGCCGGATCCGACACGGCGGGACACACCGACTGGGGACAGGCGGTCGACCGCTGGGGCGAGCTGACCCAGGTGGAGCAGGGCTGGCTGGACCCGGAGACCACGCACGTGTCGATCTCGATCGGCGGCAACGACGCCCGGTTCTCCGACGTGCTCACCGGTTGCATCGCCACTCTCAACGACTGCTCTGGGCCGAACTACCGGCTGACCCGGTCGAACGGCGTCGTCGACCCCGAACCGCTGCGCGACTACCAAACGAAGATCATTCGGGACTGGCTGCCGGCAAAGCTCAAGGCCACCTACCGGGCGATCCACACTGCCGCCCCGAACGCCCAGATCTTCGTCGTGGGCTACCCGCAGATGTTCCCCAACGAGGAAGGCAACAACGCCTGCTACAACATCAGCTCGCAGGCCCGGCTGTTCCTCAACGCGATGGCCGGTCGCATCTCCATCGCCATCGCGCGGGTCGTCGACGACCTGCGCGCCGAAGGCGTGGACATCCGCTACATCCACACCACTGCGGCGATCAGCGTCGGCAACAGCGGACAGAAGAAGTGGGCGTGCGGTGGCGACGACGGCTACCGGTGGCTGAACGCGGTCACCTCGACGTCCACCGACGGCAGCGGGGAGAAGACGCCGGGCACCGGCACCTTCCACCCGACCGCCCGCGGCCAGCAGGGCTTCGCCGACCTGCTCACCGCGGCCTTCGCGGACGCCCGGCGCCCGCGGGCGGACGACGTGGCGGCGATCAAGAAACGCATCCTCGACTACTCGGCGAAGCGCGCGCCGACCGACGACAAGGGCAGGTGGATCGTCACCGACCAACAGGCGAAACTCGCCGCCGAACGCTGCCTCGACCTGACCCGGCGCGGCGGGATCGTCGGCAACCCCTGCCTGTCCAAACCGATCTTGTTCCCCACCGCCTTCGACGCCCGCGGAGCCGCCCGCAACGACGACGCCGCGATCGACGCCAACCCGCCCTGGGTGCAGCTGCGCTACGTCAACGGCTCGACGGAGAAGCCCAAGGTGCTCAAGTCCCGTAGCTGGTTCATGAACGCACCGTACGGCCAGACCTCCTGCCCGACGACGCGCCCCGAGGACCAGTGCGACGAGTATCCGTTCTACACCTCCGAGGAGGGTGGCGCCTGGGACTTCTTCACCGGCGGGGAGAATTCTCCGCTGAGCACCCGGCTGCTGATGATCCCCGCGACCGAGAACCGGGCGGAGGGCAGCATGGTCGGTGCGATGTACAGCCACCAGGACTGCCGGATGCAGACCGGCACCTACGAAGACATCATCGGTAGCCCCGGCTATCAGAACCAGTTGCTGACCAGCGGCACGGAATATCTGACCGTACCGCTGACCGACGAAGCGGCGTTCGTGGGCCAGAAAACCATGTACGTCTGCTGAACCGAGGCCCCGGCCGCCGTCAGGTGGCCGGGGCCCATCCCACCGGCTCATCCGTCAGCACCGTCTTGGCCCGCACACCATTGCGGGAGCTTCCACCGTTCTCACTCGCCGGGTGGCCCCTGCCATAGCCTTGGTGATCAATGATCACACCCTCGAGCGCCGATCCAGGACCCGCTCCGTGAGCTGCCATCAAGTCGTGCATCCGCGGCGGTCATCATCGCGCGCGAGGATCCATCGGTTGGCGCCAGCGGCCGCACCGTCGCCCGGCACATCGGCATCGGCATCGGCTCATCCGCCCTCGCAACTCCGAATCCTCGGCAAGGGCACCGGCAGCCTCGGTCCACCCAAGCCGGGTGAACCCAGACCCGACACGCGGTACGGACGGCCTGAGGGCCGGTGTCGGCGACGAGCAAGGTACGCGGGATCCCCACCACACTCCTACGCGTACGCATATTCAAGCTCGTTTCCGGCTTGCTTGGATCGTCGAGTCCGTCGGTGCGATCGTCGTGACCCGACGGCCGTGCCGGTCACACCTTGAAGGCAAGCCTGAAACGTCTGGCCGGCGTCTGCCGGGCCGTCTCAGGATGGCGTCAGACGCGGTGCCGAGGCCCGCACCGCCCCGACCCGAGATGGAGTGCCGAAGATGCGCACCCGAAAGGTTTTCAAAGCCATCGCCGCCTGCCTCGTCGTGTTGGCGACCGTGTTCGCCATGCCCACGCCCGCCAGCGCAGCGGTCAACACGTACATCAGCGTGCTGCCGCAGGACAGCCCCAAGATGGTGCTCGACGTGCTGAACGGCAATGCCGCGAACGGGACCCCGGTCCAGTTGTGGCGACTGAACTACAACACCCAGCAGTACTGGACCATCCACCACGTCGGCTACTACAACGGCTTCGATGTCTACGAGTTCCACAGCAACATCGCCGACAAATGCCTCGACATGGCCGTCGACGGCACCGTGGGCAATGGCACCCGCGTGCAGACTTGGTCGTGCAGCCACGCGTCCAACCAGAGGTGGTACGCGGAGCCCGTCCAGGAGAACGCGAACTGGCGTCCGCTCCACAACATGCGGAACAAGGAGCTGTGCCTCGACGTCCTCAACGCTCAGTACAGCGACGGCGCGAGGCTCCAGGTCTTCACGTGCAACAACAAATGGAACCAGCGCTTCAACGTCTACTGACGTGAGCCACTCCACATGAGGCAGGCCCCGAGGCGCATCAGCGGCCTCGGGCCTTTCTCGCTAACGGCACCTCTCTGTGTCTCCTGGATCTTGGCGGATGGAAACGAGAGTGAGGTTGAGTAGTTCCAGGCCGGTGACGGGCTGGAAGCCGATGTCGGTGTAGAGCGTCAGGGCGGGAATGTTGTCGGTCTCGGTCTGGAGTGAAACGCGATGCGCGCCAGCGGCACGGGCGTCGCGGATGACGTGCTGGAGCAGGGCGTTCGCGGTACCGCTACGGCGATGGAGCGGGGCCACGTAGAGATCGCGGATCGACCATGAGGTGCCCAGCATGAGCGATGCCGGCGTGATCGTGACCGTGATGAAGCCGCGAACGTGATCAGCTCGGATGGCGGCAGCGACGGAGATCCGGTGTTGTGCGATCTGGTCGTGCAGCCAGGAGCGGGTGAGCTCTGGGGTTGACGGTTGGCCGTAGTGGGCCCGGTAGTCGTCGAATAGAGCAGCTACCTGATCGAACGCCGGATGGGCGGGGGCTATCGGCACGATCGTCGTCATGCCGTAAGTGTGGTCGACGGTCAAGCCAGTGTGTCTGTTGATGCCGGACCACGTCGGCGAGCGACGTCGATACGGTCGGTTGCGGCCGTGAACCTTGAAGTTGTCCGCTGTTATCGGCCGACCCAGGTGGCGACGCACGCCTCGTTGCCCTCGGCGTCGGCCAAGACCCACCACTTTGGTGCGTGCATGTCGGAAACCAGCTGGCCACCCGCAGCCAATGCGGCGGCGATGCGGGCTTCGGCCTGATCATGTGGGACGGCGACATCAAGGTGCATGCGGTTGCGTTGTGGACGCCGAGCATCCATTGGCTGCACCCCGAAGCCCGGGCCCCGGCGCGCCGGGTCGGCCAGATAGTCGTCGTCGATCTGGCGGTAACCCAGCAGCGCCCGCCAGAACGGCAGCACCTCCGCGCCCACCAGGGCATCGAGGGTGACGTTGATGAGCTGCACGGCGGTCGGGTCGGCGGGGATGCCGAGCTCCCTGGCGGCAGCCGAGATCCGCCGGGCCAGCGCAACGTCGCGCGACAACAGGGACACCGTTACGCCGACGTGACGCAGATCGATGTTGACGTACTGCTGCTCCGCGCCACCGACCAGCCGGCCGACCTCATCGACGAACGCTATGCCCTTGGCCAGCGAGCCGGTGCGGAAATACGCCGAGACCACGTGGTAGAGGCAGCGCCAGTCCTCGACACCGTCGGCCGCGTGGAACTGCCCTGCCGTGATCCGCACCGTCATGCCGGCGAACCTAGCAGCGGCTACGCGACGCAGCGCACCACGGCTCTCGCACTCACTGGTCGGCGGTGCACTCTCATGCCGCAAGGACACCACGCCGACCGCGAAGCAGGAATGGTCCCAGGGCCCGCCACCACGAGCGACTCTGCCGATGACAGCCCGGCGGACTGAGGTGTTTACTTGACGGGCACGACGGGAGGTCGTGCACCTTGCCTCACCGCAGGCCGAGGGTTGATGTCTGTGGCGGGATGATCTTGCCGTCATTGGTGACCGTTGAAATGACGACGTTCCTCGTACCAATCAAGGGCTGACAGTGTTAGCCGACTGGAAGGTCGGCCCAGTGGCTGTTCGTCCTGCTGCCGAGGCGTTGAGTGACGCACGACAAGGGCGAGCGTTGGGCAACGTCGAGTGGTTCGACGAGCTTGGCGCCGGGCAGGGACCTAGCGCCTTCGCCGCGGTCGATGCGGCCGACCTCGACGCAGCGATCGATCTCGTCGCCCAAGCGGTCGCCATCAGAGATGATCTGCAACTGGCACCCAGGTAGCGAGCGGCAAACGGGCTGACGATGTCGTTGGATTCGGTTCGTGTGTCAGGGGCGACGGCGCAGTGAGCGGAGCGCGGGAACCGCGTCGGTGGCGGCGAGCGCCCAGAGTACGAGCAGCGGCTGGAAGAGCAGGCGGACCGCCCGTGCCGCGTCGGTATCCAGGCCGAATCCGTCACGCCCTTCGGTGAACTGAGCGATGTTGCCCGGGAAGACCGCGACGAAGAAGGCCGCTACGACCGCTCCGGTGAGGCCGCGTACGGGCTGTCTCCAAGCCGCGAGCAGTGCCAGCCCGAGACAGATCTCGACCACTCCGGAGGCGACGACGACGAGATCGGCGTCGAGCGGGAGCCAGGAGGGCACCTGCGCCAAGAACTCCTGGCGCGCGACTGTCAGATGGGCGATGCCGGCAACGAGCAGCATCGCGCCCAACGCGACCTGGCCGACCGCGCCCGTCAACCGTCGTGCGAACGTGGAGGTCATGGTGTCTCTCCCGTGGCGTGAACGAGGGACGGACGGCCCGCTGCGGGGGCGCTCCCACCACCCTAGCCTCCGCCAAGGTGACCGACACCGCCCCCGACCGCGGCCACGGTCAGTTCCAGCGACGGACGGTACGGCCGGTGGGCTCCTGTCAACGCCGCCCAACCCCAGCCTTTCAGGCGGAGCCGACAGGCGGTCTGGCATCGAGCGGTGCGGCCGCTGGCCCGCGGACCGCGCGGGATGGTCAGTCCGTCCACCGTGGTCCGGCTGAAACTGGACCACCTTGGTTTGGTTGATCTTTAGTCATTGGACTTGGTGGCTGCGGGGACGCGGCCGAGGTCGCGGTCTCTGAGTCGGTAGGTCACGATGGCGACGACGACACCAATACCGCGCCAAAGCGGCCTACTACCAGCGAAGACTCCGACTCAGCCAGGTGCGGCTGGAATACCAAGCGCGGTTCAGCACCAGAACGCCTGACCCCGTGGTCGAGTTGCGATGATTTTGCGGTCAACCACGCGGCGCTCGGTCCGCAGGAGCGTCGCGACGCCGAGCTGCACGGCTCGGCTGCGCGGGGATGGTGGCGTCAGTACGAGTCGTGGCCGCCGCAGTCGCAGCCGCAGGCTTGGATTTGCGGCGGTGGAGCGTGAGAGTCATGACCAGCACGACCAGCGCTCCGACGATCAGCCCGAGGATCGCGCTGGCCACCGTGTTGACGAGCCAGCCGACGAGCCCGCCGAGAACACCCGTGGCGTCGTGGGCGGCGACCTCCACGTGGTGCACTGCCTCGTACAGGAAGTGCAGGTTCAGCTCGTTCGTGCCCAGCAGCAGGATGTGCCCGCCCACCCACAGCATCGCCGCGGTGCCGACTACCGTCAGCACGGTGAGGACTACCGGCATCGCCCTCACCAGACCGCGGCCGAACGTGGCGACGGCGCCGGAACGTTGCGACAGGCGCAGCCCGGCGTCGTCCATCTTTACGATCAGGGCCACCACGCCGTACACCAGGACGGTTATGACGACGGCGACGACAGCCAGGATCGCCAGGCGGGACCAGAACGCCTCATCGATCACCTCGTTGAGGGTGATGACCATGATCTCCGCCGAGAGGATCAGGTCGGTTCGTACCGCCCCGGACACCAGCGTCGTCTCGTCCTGCACCTCTTCCTCGCCCGCGCCGGAGGCATCGTGATGGGCGATCTTGGCCCACACCTTCTCCGCGCCTTCGTAACAGAGGTAGGCGCCGCCGAGCATGAGGATCGGAGTGAGCAGCCAGGGCACGAACTGACTGAGCAGCAGCACCGCCGGCAGGATGATGAAGAACTTGTTGCGCAGCGACCCCAGGGCAATGCGCTTGATAATCGGCACCTCGCGCTCGGCCGCCAGGTTCCGCACGTACTGCGGCGTGACGGCAGCATCGTCGACGACGACCCCCGCAGCCTTGGCGCCGGCCTTCGCGGCGCCCGCCCCGATGTCATCGATCGACGCGGCAGCGGCTCGGGCCAGCACCGCCACGTCATCCAGCAGGGCTACGAGTCCACTGGCCAAGGGAGGGTCCTTCCGGGGTTGCGTAGAGTTCGAACTGGACCATTCTCGCTCAGGTCCCTGTGCGCGGCACGCCACCACCCGGTCGTATATCGGGCGAGAGCTCAAGGTGAGCGGCTATCGCGCTCAGCCGACGACCCGCCACCACCGCGCCCGGGTCACCACCTGGCGCCAGCTCAGGCCGAACCCGTCCGCCCCAGTCACCGTTAGCCAGGGTCGGCGTAGATGCGTTTCGGTCGCTGTCTCAGTCGGCCGGGTATCGATGGTGCGGCTGCGTCGGGAACGGTGGCGGTTGGCCGTTGTCTTGCGGTCGGGTGGCGGCAGGGTCAGCGGCGGCCGCTTTCGATGCGGTGGCGAGCGCGGGAGCGGGCGGCGGCGGCCGGGGTCGAGCCGGTGGCGCGGGCGGTGCGCAGGATGTCAGTGAGGGTGTCGGCGATGCCGTGGACCCGGGCGGTGGCCTGGGCGGACGTTTGCCGGTGTAGCTCGACGGCGGTGGCGTGGATGATGCCGCCGGCGCTGACGATGATGTCCGGTGCCCAGAGGATGCCGTGCTGGTGCAGCAGGTCGGCGGTGGCCGGGGTGTCGAGTTGGTTGTTGGCCGGTCCGGCGATCGCGGCGCAGCGCAGTGTCGGCACTGTGTGGGGGGTGAGCAGACCGCCGAGGGCGGCGGGGACGAGCACGTCCACGTCGGCGGTCAGGCAGTCCTGCGGGCTGGTCCAGGCGGCACCCGCGGTGTCGGCGAGCATTCGTCTACCCTCGCCGATGTCGGCGGCCACCAGGGTCGCGCCGGCGTCGGCGAGCATGCGCAGTACGTGCCCGCCGACGCGGCCGAGGCCGAGCACGGCGAAGCTGCGCGCGGACAGATCGGCTGACCCGAATCGCTCGGCGCACAGGGCATGCAGCGCGGCGAGGACGCCGACGGCGGTGTGTCCGGAGGAGTCGCCGCTGCCACCGGCGTGCACCGGTCGGCAGAACGCATGCGGGGTCCGCTCGGCGATCGTGACCATGTCGTCCGGTCCGGTTCCCACGTCCGGTCCGGTGGCATAGGCGCCGTCCAGCCCGGCGATCGCGTCGCCCGCGTCGTGCAGCACCGCCCGACGGGCGGCCGTGTCGAGTGTCCTGCCCGGGGGCAGGGCGACGACGGTCTTGCCGCCGCCGTTGGGCAGGCCGGCCAGCGCGCACTTGTCCGACATCGCGGCTGACAGCCGCAGCGCGTCGGTGAGCCCGTCACGCCAGTGCGGGTAGTGCGCGAGCCGGCAGCCGCCGATGGCCTGACCGAGCGCGGTGGAGTGCACCGCGACCACGATCGGCAGGCCGGACCGTATGCCCCGCCTGATGACGACGTGTTCGTGCATCGACTCGGTGTCGAGGTGGGTCGCGACCATGATGGCTCCTGTCGTGCGCTCGCCGGAACGGGATCGACAGTAGGCAGGTGGTTGGCGCCGACCAGCTCGAAGCGAACATCGTTCGGAGAAGATGACAAGATCCCGGTCGTGGACGAACTTGATACGGCGATCATCGAGCACCTGCAGACACATGCGCGGCAGACCAACCGCGAACTGGCCCGCGCGGTCGGCATCGCGCCGTCCACCTGCCTGGAACGCGTGCGCGCACTGCGGGAACGCGGCGTGATCACCGGCTATCACGCCGAGATCAGCCTGGCCGCTCTCAACCGCGGCGTCCAAGCATTGCTGCACGTGCAGGTCCGGCCCCTGAGCCGCACCGTCATCGACGGCTTCAAGAAATATGCGATGGAGCTGCCCGAGGTGCTGTCGGTGTACGTCGTGGCCGGCGGCGACGACTTCCTCGTCCACGTCGCCGTACCCAGCGTCGACGGCCTGCACTCCTTCCTCATGGACAAGTTCAGCGGACGCCGCGAGATCGTCGGGTTCCGCAGCTCCGTCATCTACCAACACGCCCGAAAGCAGGTCATCGAACCACTCGACCCGTAACGCACGGCCACAGAGTTGGGGACAGTGCGCACATCTACCGCCAATCAGGCGCGACGCGGTCGCCAGGACCGTTTGATCAGGTGTGCGCTCATGCCGCTGACACGGCGCGGCGATCGTGGGCATGCTCCCCGGTGCGAGCCCGGTTGGGGAGAGCAGATTGGGTGCAGCTCGGCGAAGTGGTCAACGCGCCCGCTGAGGGCATTTCTCGCGTACCTCGTTCTGCGTCCATCGTGGACGCCGATGGGTGCAGGTGATCTCGACGGCCTTCCAGGGGTGGGCCCACTGTTCGGGGGGTCGCACTCGGCGGCGGAGAGGGTCATCGACACCCTCGGCCCCACTGCTGGCTCTGGTGCCGGCGCTTCGGCGGCGGATCGACCAGCTCACCGTCGCCGACGGCACCCGATCTATGCAGGCACGGGACTCCATCGGTCACGAAGCGTAGAGAAGTATCGTGATCAATGGGCCCGTGCCCGCTTGCTGCCTCGGGGTCCCCTCCGTCCAGACGCCCTACCTATTGCCGGTCGCTCTTAGCTCAAGCTTCCGGTGCAGGTGGCGGTGGCGCCGTTGCCGTTTCCGGTGCCCTGGAATCCGAAACTGGTGGGCTGGCCTGCGGCCAGCCGTCCGTTGTAGCTCTGGTTCGCGACGGTGATGGTCCCGCTGGTACCGCTGTTGACACCGTTCCAGAGCGAGGTGACCGAGGCACCGCCCGGCAGGTTGAGGGTGACCCGCCAGCCGGTGAGCGGGGTGACTCCTGCCGTGACGTTGACGTTGGCGACGAACCCACCGTTCCACTGGTCCTGCACGGAGTAGACGGCGGTGCAGGCGGGGCTCCCACCGGGGGGCGGGGTGGTCGGAGGCGGGGTGGTCGGAGGCGGGGTGGTGGGCGGTGGCGTCGTCGGCGGCGTGGTGGGGGGAGGCGTCGTCGGCGGCGGCGTGGTGGGCGGCGGTGTGGTGCCGCCATCGAGGGTCAGCTTCCAGCCTTCGAACATGCCTTCATAGTTGGCGACGTTCTCGACCCGCAGTTTCCAGATGCCAGCTGTGGGCTTGCTCGACAGATCGGTGATGAAGGTTTCGCGGACGTTTGCTCGGTACGACCCCACGTAGGCATCCTTGAGCAGGATTTCCTGCCCGTCCGGCGCGATGAGGGAGACTCGAAGGTCTCGGCCGTACTGGTGACGGATGTTGGGCTCGATGTAGCTCTTGGTCGACGGCGCCAGGCCGCAGTCGGCCACGCTGATTGACGATTCGACCGTGCCGCCGGCCGGTATCCGTAGGTTGGTGGTGGTGCGGCCACCGCATGCTGGTGCCGGCAGGTCGGCGCCCGCGAGGTTGATGCGCCACGAGTCGAGGAACCCGGTGCCCGAGTGCAGGAGGTCGTTGAGCCACAGCGTCCAGGTGCCGTTCGCGGTCTCGGACGACAGGTCGTGGGTGAAGGTGTAGTCGATGTCCTCGCTGTGGCCGCCGGTGCGGTCCAGCAGGTAGTACCAGGTGCCGTCGGGTGAGAGCAGCCGTATGTCGAGGTCACCGATGCCAGAATGGTCGATGTGCAGTTCGATGGTGCTGTTGCGAGCGGCGGCGGCGGGGCAATCGGTGATCGCGATGGGGACCAGGGCGCTCGTGCTCTGGGTGATCGCCGTGTCTGTGCCGTTCGAGCCGACGCAGCCGGCCGGGTCGTTGACGTGTAGCTGGAATGCCGTCGCGCGGGTTGCACCGGTCCCGGTGCCGATCACCGTGATGGTGTAGTCGCCGGCCATGGTTGTCGACGCTGTGTTGATGGTCAGGGTGGTGCTGCCATTGGAGGGAACGCTCGCGGGCTGGAATGTGGCGTCGGCGCCTCCGGGTAGGCCGCGGGCCACCAGGGAGACCGGTTGGGCCGCACCGTTTGTGACGGTCGCGGTGATCGTGGTGGAGATGGTGCCGCCGGCAGTGACGGTGCCGCTGGCGGGGGTAGCGGTCAGTGCGAAGTCGTTGGCCGGGGTGGTGGCGCTGACGTAGAGCAGCCGGTTCGGCGAGCCGACACCCGGATTGGTCACCACGCCGGGAGTGGTGTCGGCCAGAAGTGCCTGGGCCACCTGCGCCGGGGTATAGGTGGGGTTGTCGGCCAGGATCAACGCCGCCGCCCCGGTGACGTGCGGGGTGGCCATCGAGGTTCCGGAGGCGGTGCGGGTTGCGGTGCTGCTGCCGATGTAGGCCGAGGTGATCTCGGCGCCGGGCGCGAACAGGTCCACGCACGTACCGATGTTGGAAAACGATGCGCGGGCGTCGGTGGCGTCGGTGGCGGCGACGGTGATCGCCTCCGGGACGGAGGCCGGGCTGTAGGAACACGCGTCGGCGCCACTCTCGTTGCCCGCAGCCGCCACGTAGGTGACGCCGTCTGCGATCGACCGTCGCACGGCGTCGACCATGGGCGCGTACGGCGGGCCGCCGAGGCTCATGTTCGCCACGGCCAACTCACCCGGATCATGGTCGCCGGTCACCCAGTCGACCCCGGCAAGAACGTTCGAGGTGGTGCCGCGGCCGTCGCAGTTGAAGACGCGTACGGCCACCAACTGCACGTTCTTGGCCACCCCGTAGGTGGTGCCGCCGACCGTGCCGGCGACGTGGGTACCGTGCCCCATACAGTCGGTGGCGTCGGCATCGTTGTCGATGAAGTCCCAGCCGGACACCGCCCGCCCGGCGAACTCGGTGTGGGTCAGGTTGATCCCGGAGTCGATGACATACGCACGCACGCCCGGCGACACGCGAGGATAGGTGAACGAGTTGTCCAACGGCAACGCACGCTGGTCGATCCGGTCCAGGCCCCAGGACGGCGTCGGGCTCTGCACGCCTGCCACGGACACCGTGTGGTTCTGCGTAACGGAGGCGACGGCCGGATGGGCGGCGAGGCGGCGGGCGCCGCGCTCGGAGAGTCGGGCCTCGAAGCCTCGCAGGGCGTGCCGGTAGACCGGGCCGACGCCGCCGCCCTGCTGTGCGGTGAGGTCACGGGCAGTGGTGTCCACGGCGGTGGCTCTGACCGCGGAGTCCCGCAACACGACGATGTAGGAGCCAGCCACGGCGGTCGGGCCGCCCGCGGCGAGGATGTCACCTTCGGCTGGGGCAGCCGTCGCGGACACGGTGCTCGCGGCAAGAGCCAGCACGGTTACTGCGGCCGCGATGCCGGACCGGAGCAGGGCGGGCCTGCGTGGTCCCGTCGGTGTCATGACTACCTCCCAGTCGAAAAGCGACGCGCCCGGGGACCGGCCGGCCCTGCCGAGCGCGTCATCCAACAGGGTGGGCGGATCTCCGGGCAGCCGTACCGCCAACATCATGAACGCACGACCACTCCCAATGCCAGAGATGAACGTCGAATTTTTGACTCAGCAATAAAAATCTCCGCGCCTCGCAAGGCCGAGGCGGCTCGCCTCAAACCGAAGGGCAGCAAGGTCGCTCTCGGCCCGCTCAACCCCGGGGAGGACGGCCGGCAAACCTGCGACCGGCGGAGCAAACCCGATGGCGCGTGACCATACGGTTCTGGCACCCTGCCGAACATGCCCGACACCACCTCCTCGCCGCGCAGCCTGCCCGAGCTGCGGGCGGGCAGGTCACGTACCTGTTCTTCTGGGGGCACCAGCTCGGCGACGAAGCGATCGCCGCGCAAATGCTCACGGCGCCGCACCCGGGCGCGGTTAAGGCCCTGGCCGGCGGGTCCACGACTTCGACCAGGCCGCCTGGGATGCGTACAGCCTTCGACCTGGTCGCCGCCGGCATCGTGGCCAAGTTCAGCCAGCACCCTGACCTCGGGCGGTACCTGTCTCGTACGGGCAGTCGGGTACTGGTAGAAGCCAGCCCGATGGATCGGGTCTGGGGCATCGGTCTTTCCGCGACGGACCCACGCGCCCACGATCCGACCCAATGGCGCGGCCGCAACCTCCTCGGGTTCGCGCTGATGCACGCCCGCGCGCAGCTCGCCACCGCATGAACCTCAACATCCGCGTACATCAGGGACGGCTCGGCGCCGATCAGTACCGCGTCGTCCGCCCAGCCGAACCGGTGACCGGCGCGGTGCTGGTCGACAACAACCCCTGGTTCGTCCTGGAACTCAACGCCGAGACCGCGTTCACCATCACGGGCCTGTGGATGCTGGCAGCCCGGTCACGCCACACACTGATCCACCTACCGCTACGGGGCAAGCCGCCACCGGAGCCCTCCCTCGCCACCGTGACCGTCGGTGAGCTCGATCTGGTACTCAGTCACCACGACCTGCAGTTCGCCCCGAACCGGTGGAAGCAGCTACGTCACCGCCTGGGAGCCGGGGCTCCGCACACCATTTCCTGGAACCCGAACGACGTTCCCGCCTGGGACGAGGTCCACGAACTCAATCGCCAAGCCCGTCGGCGTTCCGGTCACAGGGACAGGTTCCACCAACGCCTGCACGCTCACACCCTGTTCATGGCCGGCAACGCGGTCGCGTTCCGGCGCACAGCCCGGTACGTCCTCGACATGGCGCTCCGGCGGCCCGACCCCAGCCATCCCGGCACCTACCACTCCGCGACAGTGCACCCCGTGGACGGGCACTTCACCACCCACGGGCAAGGCATCTACCTCATCAGGTGGCAATAACGGGCCGCCGTCCGGGTCTGGCTGTCATGTGGCGGCAGCGGGCAAAGTCCAACTGTGCCGTTGCTGAATCTGCTGCGTCCGGTGTTCACCATGCTCGGTGGTGTTGCGCTGCAGAAGGTGCGGGCGCTGCCGCGAGCGGAGACCGATCCCGGCGCGGTTTATGCCGGGCCGTGGTCACCTTCGCCGAAGGCCGGTCGCACTCGGTCGAGCTGCTGCTCGGCGATCGGTTCGCGCAGGAGGCGTTCCTCGCTGGCTTCGATGGCGGAGATTGAAAGGGGTGGCGGGTCGAGCTGGTGAACACGGCCGAGCGCGGCCGGGAGACCGGCGAGTTCAGCCGTCTGTCTAGCCTCGATGTGCGCGCGATCGAAGACGGGTTCATTGAGGCGTTCCTGAAGACGATCGCGGCAGGGCGGACGCCGCACGAGATCAAGCTCGTGCAGAAGGTGGATGCGGTGTCCGAGCAGGTCCGGGCTGTGCGCGAGGCCGAGGAGGCCCGGCGCCAGCGGCTTGAGCCGGCCCGCGGCGCGCAGACCCAGCTCGACCGGCTGAGCGACGACGTTCGCGCCTGGCTGCTGGCCAAGCGCTTCGGGATTGTCTTCGAGCTGGCCGAGGAAGCGCAGTCGCGTGGCTGGATCATCCGTACGCCTGCGGCGAACGGCCGGCGCAGCCACGTCGCGGTCCTCGCCGTTGACGGCGAGTTGCAGGCCCGGCATGTGCAGCGGGGCGCTGCGGATCCTGTCCGACGGTCGGGCGGACACCGCCTGGACGGTGGCCGCGTTCCCGGTGTCGGCGCCCTAAAACAGCCGTTCGAGAGTGCTTCCTGTCGCAGCGGGAAGGCACTCAACAACCCACTGGTACCCAGGCTCGGGAAAGGTCACGATATGACCCTCGCCGCCGACGCGATCGAACTGCCGTCCGGCCAGACGATGCCCGTGCTCGGTCAGGGCACGTGGTACTTGGGTGAGCGCCCCGCGAGGCGACGGGATGAGCTAGCCGCCCTACGCACCGGGCTCGACCTGGATATGACCATGATCGACACTGCCGAGATGTACGGTGACGGCGCTTCCGAGGAACTCGTCGGCGAGGCGATCGTCGGACGACGCGCCGACGTGTTTCTGGTCGACAAGGTGCTGCCATCCAATGCGAGCCGACGGGAAACCGTGCGGGCCTGCCGGCACAGCCTGCAACGGCTCGGCGTCGACCACATCGACCTCTATCTGCTGCATTGGCGCGGCACGCATCCGCTCGCCGAGACCATCGAAGCCTTCGGCGAACTCGTCGAGGCCGGTGACATCGGGCAGTGGGGCGTGAGCAACTTCGACCTTTCGGACATGCAGGACCTCCTGGAGGCGGGCGGGGGCGCCTGTGCGACCAACCAGATTCTGTACAACCTCACCCGCCGCGGTCCGGAGTACGATCTGCTGCCGTGGCTACGCGAGCACCAGATCCCGGTGATGGCGTACTCGCCGATCGAGCAGGGCAGGCTGCTCGGGCACCCCCAGGTCGCGGAGGTCGCCGCCCGGCACGAGGCCACCGCTGCTCAGGTCGCGCTGGCCTGGCTGCTGAGGCAGGGGGCGATAGCGGCAATCCCCCGGTCGTCCAACCCCGAACACACACGGGAGAACGCGGAAGCGCGCGACCTGTATCTGGCTGCGGAGGATGTGGCGGCACTCGACGCGGCGTTCCCGCCGCCGGCCGGCCCGCAACCGCTGGAGATGTTGTAGCGTCCGGGAGATTCGGCGGTGGAGCGCGGTGAGCGCCGGGCCTTCGGTAGCGTCCGGTTCGGCCAGCCCACGCGGCCGCCTCGGGAAGCCAGGCGAGATCGGCTTCGTCGGCCACGTGACGCGTGCCTGCCTCGCCGCGCGCAGTGGTTGGCCAACCGAGGGCTACCAGCCCGAGTACGGCGCGAGGCCCACCTCGGCACAGATCCCGCGCGAGCGCCCATCGTTCCATCGCCGTCGAGAGCTGACGGAACAGCACATGGAGGACCCGGCCGGAAAACCGAGAAGCGGGCTCGGGACCTCGACGGCTGTTGTGCGCGCTCAGGGGTGGAACTCGCCGCGGGTGCGGGGCAGCCACTCGGGGTGGTGGTCGCGCAGGTACCGGACGAGCCCTTCACGCACGTCGCAGCGAAGGTCCCACGCGCTCGGTCCGTCGGCCGCCGATGCCTGGACCTGGACGACGACGGTCTGAGGCGTTGCATCCACCATCTGCAGCACCCACTGGTGCCGATCCCACAGCGGTGACGATTCGATGATCCGCCTCGTCTCGGCGCGGAGGTCGTCCAGCTCGGCGGTGTGATCGATGTGGAGCCGTGTCTCGCCGATCACCCGCGTCTCATGCCGGGTCCAGTTCTGGAAGGGGTGCTCGGTGAACCAGGTGGTGGGCAGGATGAGCATCCGGTCGTCCCAGAGCCGGATGACCACGTTCGTCAGCTTCACCTCCTCGACGCGCCCCCACTGCCCGTCGACCACGATCACGTCCCCCACGTGGAGTCCGTCGGCGAACGCGACCTGGATGCCGGCGAAGGCGTTGCCGAGCGCGGTGCGTGCGGACAGTCCGAGCAGCGCGCCCACGACACCCGCCGAGGTGAGCACGGACAGCCCGATTGTGCGCAGCGGAGGGAACGTGATCAGGACCAGGCCGATCGCCACGACGGTCACCACGACCGAGGTGAGGCGCCGTACCGGTCGGATCTGGGTGCGGGCGCGGCGGGCCCGGCGGTCGGCCCGTGTCTCGCCCGGCAGCCGGCTGAACGCGGCCCTCTCGGCGATGTGCGGGGCGCGAAGCACCAGCCACGTCATGCTCGCGATCAACAGCACCACGACGACGCGCTGGACGGCACGGGGCCCTGGGCCGGGGTACGCGCGGATCCCGACATAGAGTGCCGTGAGGAGCAGCACGGCGACGGCGGGGCGTCGGGACGCGCGGTACAGCGGCGCGAGCAGCCAACGGTACCTGTGATCAGCGGCGCGACGCTGGACCTGCACGCCGACCAGCAGGCCCGCTGCGACAACCACGGCCACCGCGACCACCAGGACGGTCCTCGTGGTCATCAACCAGCTTTCCTGCTACCGGCAACCCTCATCGAGGCACTCCCAGCCGTCACGCTCGCGGTCACGCGGCGCGCCCAAGCGGTCGGAGTCTCGATCCGATCGCCGCCGTTCGCCGCCTCCTGGTGCGGCCCGCGCGGATGTCCACCGCGCGCGTCGCGCGGCATCGTGAGGATGAGGACGACGCTCGGGTCGATTTCGCCCACTCGGATCCGTTGCCGCAGCGCGCGCAGGGCATTCCCCGTGTCACGACTGGCCCAGGTTGGTGACGAGGTTGACGGCGACGGCCAGGATGCCAGTTCCGAAGGTGTACGAAAGCAGCGCGTGTCCGAGCGCCACCCGGCGCATGCGGTTGCTGGTCGGTTCGTTCTCTCCCGGAGCGTAGGACATGCCAACCGTGAAGGCGGCGTATGCGAAGTCGGCGTACGCGGGAGGATCGTCCCGCTTGAAGTCCATGCCACGGCCGTCGTCGCAGTAATACATCCGGGCGTACTTGAACGCGAAGACTGTGTTCACCAGCGTCCACGCCAGCACCACCGCGACGACGCTGAGGATCACCAGCGTGACAGCCACCACGTCCTGCTGGTCCGGGGCGCGGACGAGCGCCTCGGCCACGGCGGCGAGACTGACAACGGACGCGATCAGGATCGCCGAGTCGGTGGAACGGGAGCGCTGCTCCGCCTCGGCAAGCTGCTCGGTACGCTGCGGGCTCGCCGGCCAGCAGGACCGCCACACCCACACGAGGATTGTGCCCGCCGCGATTGTCCAGATCACCAGCGGCGTCAATTCCGGCGCCCCAATCAGTGCGGTGACCGTCCCGGCGACAACACCGACGACCAGCGACCACAGGACACGCCTGACCGACAGCAGACGCCCCAGATCCCGACCTCCCGATCCCTGCTCCATCCGTCGAGCGTTCCGGCTAGGCCGGATGGGGCACGGGAAATCTGGAGCTATCACCGGATTGGGCGTGAGTCCCCAAATCGCGGAGGCTCCGAGGACCGAGTTGTGTAGTGGTCGCCCCTGAGCCTCACAGGGCTGGTATCGGGCGTCGGCGGCAAACGCCCGTTCAGCCGCGGACCGTCATGCGAACCAGTACGGCCAACCCTCCCCCGTAGCCGCCGCCTCCGGCCGCCGCGCCCACCGGTGGCCGCTCGTCAGGCTTTGAGCACCACCTTCTCGCAGTGGTCCTGCTTGTTCTTGAAGATATCGAAGCCCCGTTCCGCCTCCTCGAGGGGCAGCGTGTGGGTGATCACCCGGGTCGGATCGATCTCGCCGCGCTCGATTCGCTGCAGTAGCGGCTTCATGTAGCGCTGCACGTGGCATTGCCCCGTACGCAGGGTCAGCGCCCGGTTCATCCATGCGCCGGCGGGGAACTTGTCGAGGAAGCCGCCGTATACGCCGATCACCGATACGATGCCGCCGCTGCGGCACGACATGATCGCCTGGCGCAGCGCGTGTGGGCGCTCGGTCTCGGAGCGGACCGCCTGCTTGACCCGGTCGTAGGCGTGGACGTGCGCGGCACCGTGGCTGGCCTCCATGCCGACGGCGTCGATGCACTTGTCCGGTCCTCGCCCGCCGGTCAGTTCCAGCAGCCGGGACCGCACGTCGACATCTTCGAAATTGATCGTGGTGTGGCCCGCCCGCTCCGCCATCTGCAGCCGGTACGGCTCCTTGTCGATAGCGACGACCTTCGCGGCGCCGAGCACCCGGGCGCTGTCCATGGCGAACTGGCCGACCGGGCCGGCGCCCCACACCGCTACCACGTCGGTCTTCTGGATGTCGCACAGGTCGGCACCCATGAAGCCGGTGGGCAGGATGTCGGAGAGGAACAGCACCTGCTCGTCGGTCAGGTCAGACTCGATCCTCAACGGACCGACGTCGGCGAACGGCACCCGCGCGTACTGCGCCTGACCGCCCGCGAAGCCACCCGTCAGATGCGAATAGCCGAAAATCCCGCCGACCGGATGGCCGAACATCTTCTCGGCGATCCCCGCGTTGGGGTTGGAGTTCTCGCAACACGAGTACAGCTCGGCGGCGCAGGCACCACAGTTACCGCAGGCGATCGGGAACGGCACGACGACCCGGTCGCCGACCCGGAGCTTGTCCGAGGGTACTCCCGAGCCGACCTCGATCACCTCGCCCATGAACTCGTGACCCATGACGTCGCCGTCCTGCATGGTGGGCACATATCCATCCACCAGGTGCAGGTCGGAGCCACAGATCGCGGTCGAGGTGATCTTCACGATCGCGTCGCGCTTGTTCAGGATCTTCGGGTCCGGTACGTCACGGACCTTGACCTTGTTCCGGCCCGCCCAGGTGTTCGCCCTCACGCGCCCGCTCCCTTCGCTAGCTCGGAATCCGACAGCGGTTGCGCTGGACGCTGCGGGAACTCCTTACGGGCCCGCTTGCCCCACGGGGCACCGTCGGAACGGACCACCTCGCCGGTCTCGAGCACCTGCTTGAGCCGGCGCAGATCGTCGTCGAGCTGCTGGTGCGGCTCCTCGCCGAAATACTTGGCGACCGCCTTGCCGGCCGCGCCGCCCGGGATGTCGTAGGTCAGGAGGACGTGCACTTCGGTGCTCACACCGTCCGGGGCGGGCACGAACCGAACCGTACCGGCGTTCGGCACGTCCGCATTCCCGGTCGACCGCCACGCGATCTTCTCGCCGGGCACGTCGCCGATGATCTCGGCGTCCCACTCGACGTTCTTGCCGAACGGAGCACTGGCGGACCAGTGGCTCGTCCGGTCACCGGTGGGCCGAACCTCTTCGAGATGAGCCATGAACGTCGGCAGTCTGCCCAGGTCACGCCAGAATGCGTAAACCTCCGACGGGGGCTTGCGAACCGTTGTCGTGGCTGTGAGCTCCATGGGTCCTCCTCTGCGGGCGCCCTCTATCGTCGGCCCGGAGCCGGCCTGCTTCGCCCGGCTGGCGTGCACAGCGGTCAGGAGATCCAGCATCGTGATCCCGAGGACGGCTCCGGTGACACCGACAAGCCGCCGCCGGCGGCGCCCGCCCCGGCGAGCGAGGGCCATTCCGAGCGAGGCCAGGTCCATCGCGTCGCCCACGACCCGGGTCCACGCCCAGACGCCCTTCCGCCGGCTCGTCAGGAGCCCGGCCGCGTGTACAAGCTCCCGCGCCCCGACGAGCGGCACCATTACTCGAGACGCTGGGGAGTCGTCAACGCCACTGATCCGGCGCACCGTGTCCGGCGCCGCCAACTGCGCGACGCCCAGACCGACACTCATCCAGCCGAGCCCGCGCCCCCGCCGCTGCGCCTCCTCCTGCCTGGCCTTCGCTGCCTCTCGGACTGCCAGTCGAGTCACGGGTGGCCTCCCTATCCGATCGTGCCTGGCCGAACATCCCCGATCCCTCGCGAACCGGGGCGGCGGACCAGCGGGGCCGGCATACCCCCCACGGACCACCTGAACCCCTGCCAATCGGTCGCTTGCCTAGATCGCACAGCAGGCGCCGTCCGGAGGTCTACTCGACCAGCGGCACCCCGGAACACAGCTGATCCGCTGTCTCGTCGACCGACCGCTGAGCCGTTTGACGCTTCGGCACACGGGTAGACCGCGACCCGGTCCGAGGGGTGGGCCTTCGGCACACGGGTAGACCGCGACCCGGTCCGAGGGGTGGGCCGAGGATCGGAGCCACAGATGGTGGCTTCGTCCGGTCCGCATGCAGGCGAGGTCCGAGGGGTGCGGGATGGCCGAACCGGAGAGCCGGGACAGCAACGCACGGGATTCGCCCGCGCAACCGTGCGACCACATCGATCCGCAGCGCGACGCCGAGGAGGGCGCGGAAGTCTCGGTTCGGGGCCAAGACCTCGGTGCCACCGACGGGCCAACGAATGCAGGGCCGAGCAGATACTCCGCCGCACAGCGTGGTGAACACGACCTGCCCCGGCCGACCGGCGGACGCAGCAGCAAGACGATGTCGGACCCGGACGTCGTCCTCCAGATCCCGCAGGCCAAAATCGATCAGATCCACGTCGAGGTCGACAACCTCGACGCCTCCGTCTCCCTACGAGCCCGACTGGGTAGCCTGCTGCAGCTCGACGTGGGCGTCCAGGCGCAGCTCGGCACGGTGAAGATCGACATTAAGGGCGTCGAGGCGGAGGCGATGCTCGAGGTTCGACTCGACGAACTCCGCGGCATCCTCGACAGCGCCCTCCACACCATCGAACGCAACCCTCAGATCATCGAGTCGCTGGTCAAGACCGTGGACACCGCCGCGAACCAGGTCGGACAGACAGCTCAGCAGGCGCTCGGGCCACAGGGGCCACTAGCTCGGACACTCGACCATGTAGGGCAGACGGCGCAGGAGGCACTGGGTCCTGAAGGACCGCTATCGCAAACGCTGCAACAGACCACCCGACAACTGGCTCAGAACCAGGGGGTGTCAGCTGGTGGCCTGGGCGGAACTCCTGCCCGAGCAGCCTGGCAACGGATGAAGAGGATTGTCAACAGCAGCCAGCCACTGAGGCAGATCACGGCGCGCCTGGTAGGACCGCAGGGGCAACAGCAGCAGGGCTGACCGACATCGGCCGTGGCGCATGAGTCTGTGTCAAGTCCTCCGCCGAGCAAGTCGGAAATCAACCCCGATGGCGGTCGTCGTCTGGGCCCGCCTCCGGCCGGCCAGTGGCTTCGACCCGACCCTGGAACTCCCACGTCACTTGGCGAGCCGGACACGATCGACGGATCGCCACGCACCGCACAATCGGCCTGCGGACGCCCTAGCCGGCGCAGTCGATGGGCGGCCTGGCTCTCGTCGACCTCGAAAAGGTCGGCATCCTTCACGAGCCGTCGCGCGAAAGCATGGGCTCCCAGGCACCGGGTATCCCCGGGCATGGGAAGCCAACAGCGCAACAAGCATGACAGCGGTGGCGAGTCGGCGCGGGGCCGCCGGCACCCGGGCAGCGGGGCACGGGGCCGGCAGGGGGCCACTGTGGAGCACTCCCCGAATCAGCGGCACGAGCGCACCGCGACCGGATCAGCCGGCACCGAGCGCGACCATAGCCGGTCGAAGGTGGCCCGGGAGGGGCGGGTCAACCGCCAAGGTACGGCCTGACGCTCCTCGACCAGGCCCACCGGCACGCCCACCGCGGCCGCCAAGGACGCGGCCCTACGGAACCACAATCGCCGAGTACGACGTCAACTGGCCCGCTACCGGGCGGTACTCGATGCTGGCGTCGACCCGCCCGTCGTCGCCGGTTGGATCGCCGAAAGCCCAGGCAGAACGTCAGCGCGCCAACTGGCCCCAGCACACGCCAGTCCAAGAGAAGACCAACACCCCTCAGCGTGGACGGCTGGCCCGGCCGATGCCGGCCCAAGGTCGCCAGCAGGCCGAGGCCGGGCCGGCGCGGCCCGCTTGCGGGCCGCCTTGATCCAGAGAACGAGCGATTCGGCAGCCATCCCGGCTGGACACTTCAAACTTGACCGTCGGTCAAGCAGCGCCACGCACGCTCCAACTTGACTGATCTTGGTCCCCAGAACGCCAAGAAGGGCCGACCCGTCATCCGGATCAGCCCTCTGACCTGCGTCGGGACGGCCGGATTCGAACCGACGACCCCTTGTAACGGAAAGTAGCCGAAACGGGCTTGTCACTACTTGCCTGAAGTGGTCGCTGAGCTGCAAGGACGTCACTGAGCCGTCACCGACTCTTGTCACTCTTCGCCGATATTTGGCTTGGGTTTTCGGGGGGTAAACGGGGGCAAGGTTGAACGTCGTAACGGGGGCACGGTTGAACGTCGTCACGTCTGGCCGTCTATCAATCGGTCCTGCCAGCTTCATAGGTCGTGTACCGACCGGACTTGCGGCAGCCCGTCCTTGGTCAACACGATCGTCACCGGGACCTCACGCGGTGGTGGTCTTTCGGTGGTATCCCGCAAGCTGCGGTGCGCGGGACAGTCGCACGATGGCTGCAGCGGGTCAGGGCACCCGACGAGGGCAGACATCAGCCGCTGGACCCCGTCGTCGTCGACCGGCCACGACCAGTCCATGTCCCACGGCTCCTCCCACGGCGGGTGGAAGCAATCGTGATCAAAGCGCACCAGAAGTCCAGCACCACACTCCGGGCAGGCCACCACGCTGCTCCAGCGATAGTTGCCCTCGTGCCCCGAGGCACCGTGCGGAACGCCCCAACTGCTGATGAGCACCACCGTGCGCTGATCCGCCCGGCACACGACGCAGATGCCCATGGCCGCACCTCCCCTGCCGTACCCCCGTAACCACACCGTAGAGATCGACGACAACCCACGGGACGGGGCAGAGGAGGCGAGCGCTGCGAGGGTCGAGATGAGGTGGGCTCGCTACCGTGACGAGGTGATTCCGAGTTGTCCCGACTGCCACGCCGCGGACGTCCCTCTGCTCTTCGGCCTCCCGGCGCCGGAAGCCAGGAAGGCCGCAGCCGCAGGCGAGCTTGCGCTCGGCGGATGCTTCATCCCCGAAGAACCGGTACCGAACTGGCAGTGCCCACGGCAACACCGATGGCACGACGCCGATGAGCGGACATGGAACACGCAACTCCTAGCCGCGCTACTCGCACACGGCTACACCGAGCGGGATCACGACGCTTGAGCCGGCAGCGGGAGCAGGCGCCGGCAGCTGCGGTGCTTCGGCAGAGACCGTGCTCCCCACCGATAACGGCCTCTTACTCCCACGGGACGTCGCCGCGCGGCGCATCGTGGTCGAGCCGGACGTGCGCAACGAGGCCGCGCTGCGACGGCTGCGAACCGAGGGCTTCACATTCGCCTCCGAGATCGACATGCCGGACAAGCGGGCACAGCTGGCGTTCCTGACCCGCGAGCGGTTCGAGGCGCATCACCAGCCGGCCTGATCCCGGCGCCCGGGCGACCAGGGCGGGTTTGCCTGGCACCCGGGAAGTCTGGCGAGGCCTATACCGCCCGGCCGGACGACTTATCGGGCCCGGACAGCCAGTCGCCCGGATCCGGGGGTCCGCCATGCAACGTCCACGCCCAGACTTACGGTCGCCCCGACAAGCGCACGTGGTCGAGGGCGTCTTGTTGCGTGAGTGCTGTTCAGCGACCGGACCGGGCGGCGCGCCATGGGCTGCCCGATCCCCGGGGTACAGGAAGCCTTCAGCGACTCGTCGCGGGCGACGGCTCCGGACGTGAAGATCCACGCCGTCGTGGTCGTGCCGTTCTCGGCCGGCAGCCGGCAGCGCCGGGACCGCCGGCGTACAGGTGCCGGTTCTCGGGCTCGAACACGTACGCCCCGATGGCGTGGTCCGGTTCCGCCCCTGAGACCAGGAACGTCAGCGGGCAGGTATGGGCAGCGTGCAGGCGAGCGTCGGTGCCGCCCGGTCCGCGCCGGCGATCAGGGTGACCCGGGTCTTCGGGTGAGCCCGGGCGGGAGACCTCTCGCAGACCGTCGTGGTCCGCTCCGGCTCCCCCCGGCGGCGGGATGTGCCGGCTCGTCGGGCCATGCCGTCGCGGGGGGGCCCACTGATCAGGGTCACGATCACCGCGGCGGCGGCGAGGAGGCGGAGCCGATGTCACCGCCGGAGGCAGCGGTCGGTGCGTGAGGTGTTCACGAATGGCTCCTTGAAGCAGGTGGGCTGGCGGAGTGGCGGTGCGCGGCGGCGTCCGGCACGTCAGCCGCAGGCCCCGGTCCCGGGTCACGACCGCGCTGTCAGGAACGTAGCCGGGATGCTCGCGGTGAGCGCCGAGTGGCCGACCGTTGAGGAGAACACCCAGTACCGGCCGCCGCCCGACCGCCGGGTCCACGGGCGGCCGAATCCCACTTTGCCCGGCCTGACCGTTCCAGGCAGCGGAAGGCGCCCGATTTCCGCCCTCAAATCGGCCCGGACACAGGTATAGCACATTGTCGTTTGTGGTTGCATAATGTCCGCTGCACGCATGGTCGCACCATCGGTTTCCGATGCAGCGACGTCGACCGAAGGGAACCAATTCCGTGAAGCAGGACCACTCACCTGTGCTGCCTGGCGACGGCGCCACGGACTATGCGCGCTACATGCGACTGAACACGCTGCTCGCCCTGCAACGGCGGCCGGACGAGATGATGCACCGCGACGAGTTGCTCTTCCAGGTGGTGCACCAATCCACCGAGTTGTGGCTGAAGCTCGTCGCCGCCGAGTTGGCCGAGGCGGTCACCCGGCTGCGCGTCGGCGAGCTGGCGGTGACCGAGTCGCTGCTAACTCGGGCGACGTTGGGAATCCGGCTGGTCACCGACCAGCTGGAGATGTTCCGGCACCTGTCCCCGGCCGACTTCCAGGCCATGCAACCGGCGCTGGGTAAGGGATCCGGGGCCGAGTCACCCGGATGGCGGCAGGTCCACGCTATGAGCCGGCAGCTCGGCCGGGCGTTCGCCGAGCACCTCGAAGTCCGAGGAATTGAACCGGCCGCACTGGGTCGGCCGGATCCCGCCGACCCCGTCCAGCGGCTCGCCGAGGCGCTCATAGAGTGGGACGAGCGGGTGTCGCTGTGGCGTATGCGGCACTACCGGGTCGCCCTGCGCGTCGGGGGCCACGATCCCGGCGGCGCCGAGGCGACGATGCTCGCCAAGCTCGTCGGGCACCGGTTCTTCCCTGCACTGTGGCGGGCCCGCCTGAAGCCCTCCGACGGATCCGCTAACGAATCACAGACCGACCAACGTTGACAATCCTCGTTCACCAGTAATTGTCAATTCCTCCTCACCCACCTGCGTAGCGACCGAAATGTCGAGGTGCGGTTTCGTGCATGAACTGACGAGTTGGCTGTCCGGCGGCGGTCAGACCTGCCGTTTTCCGTACTCCGCCGTGCTAGCGGAGTTTCACCGGGTCGGTAAACACTTCGTCGAAAAGGAAGTGCTGGCTTTGCTCGACCAGGCCCGTACGCAGCTGACGGTGCCGGCGACCACGCGGGAGCCGCAGGCCCGGCTGCTGGGTGACTTCCTCGACGTCGCACTCGACAAGTGGGACGGCCGGTACGACTACCGCAGCTATCTCGCGCTGCGACTGCTCCGGCTGCCCGGCGGGGACGACGTCGCCGGCCCGTTCGGTGCCCGACGGGACCGGGACCGGCTCCTCGTTCGCCTGGTCGCCGACGTGCTGGCCTTCGAGTTGACCGCCGCCTCCGGTGCCACCGACCTGCTGCCCGAGCGGCGCCCGAGCCGGGACGTGGTGTCCAAGCGCTACCGGCTCGGCGTGCGGGCCGTGTCACCCGCTCTCGCCCGACTGGGCATCGCCGGGATGGTCCCCGGGCGGGAAGCTGTGGCGACCCCGGATGAGCTGCGGGCCGTCGCCGCCGACGCTGATCCCGCCGGCGAGTTGGTCCTGCGGCTGAGCATGCTGCCGGTCCATGTGTCGCACGACGAGTACCTGTTCATCCGGGTGCTCCAGTCGTACGAATGTCTCTTCGCGGGGGTCGCCGAGGAGTTGCGCGCCACCGTCGCCGCCCTGACCGCCGGCCAGGCGGGGCGGGCGGCCGCACGGCTGGTGTACGCCCGACAGCAGCTCACCGCCGCCGGGCCGCTGTTCGCGCTGCTGGCGACGATGCAGCCGGAGGCGTTCCGGACGTTCCGGGAGTACACCGCGGGGGCCAGCGCCATCCAGTCCCGCTCCTACAAGCTCATGGAGTCGCTGTGCCGCACACCCGAGGGGTCGCGGTTGGATTCGGCCGCGTACCACCAGGTCCCGGAGGTGCGCGAGCTGGTGCACGCCGGCCAGCCGTCGATCGACGACGCGTTCCGGGCGGCGGTGCGTGACGGCCTGCTCGCCGCGCCCGACGGCGGGCGGGTCGAGGAGGAGATGCGGTCGTTCGCCGCCGCGGTATTCCAGTGGCGGCGCACGCACTACCGGCTCGCGACCCGGATGCTCGGCCCGCGGGCCGGCACCGGCTACACGGAGGGCACGCCCTATCTAGCCGCCGTCCGATCCATCCCGGTCTTCACCTCCGTCGCCTGCGAGCCCCCGCCCCCCGTCCCCCATCGAGCCGACCAGAGGCAGCCCTGAGTGAGCCCACCGCACCGGAACTCCGACCTCGATACGCCCGAGTGCCTCGACGCCAGCGCGCACGCCGCGCTGCGCGCCGAGTTCCCCCTGCTGAGCACCGGCGTCTACCTGAACAACAACTCGACGGGCGCGGTGCCGCGGGGCGCGGAACAGGTGCTCACCCGCTACTGGCGGACGCTGCGGAACTGGCGGGACGAGGTCTGGCAGGACTGGCACGCCGGCCTCGACCGGTACGCCGACTCCGTCGCCGCGTTCATCGGCGCACCGGCGGGCAGCGTGGTCACCGACGCGAACCTGAGCACGCTGCTCGCCCGGGTAGCGTCCTGTTTCGACTATCGTCCGCCGCGGAACCGGATCGTCACCACCGATCTGGAGTATCCGACGGTGCCGTTCATCTGGAACGCGTTCCGTCGGTACGGCGCCCGGCTCGACGTGGTCGGCTCGGGCGGCCCGCGGTTCGACGAGGACGCCGTCGAGGCACGGATCGACGAACGCACGCTGTTGGTGTGCGTCCCGCACGCCAGCTTCTCCTCGGGGGCCACCGTCGACCTGCCCCGGCTGGTGCAGCGCGCCCACGACGTCGGCGCGCTGGTGGTCGTTGATGCCTTCCAGAGCGTAGGGGTCATGCCGATGGACGTGACGGCGCTTGGCGTCGACGTGGTTCTCGGCGGCGCGCACAAGTGGCTCTGCGGAGTCGGCACTGCCTTCCTCCACGTGCGCCCGGGTCTGGTGCCGCAGCTGGAGCCAGCGGCGACCGGCTGGCAGGCCGGTGACCGGGCGTTCACATTCCAGCCGTCGACAGGCTGGGCCGGTGGGGCCCGACGGTTCGCCGGCGGGACGCCGTTCCCCCTGACCTCGTTGATCTCCCAGGTCGGCCTGGATCTGCTGGCCGGGGTGGGTGCCGGCCCGATTCGGCGGCACTCGCTCGCCTGCACCCAGCGGATCCTGGAGCGGGCCGCGGAGGCTGGCATCGACGTGGTCAGCCCGACCGAGCCGCACCGGCGCGGTGGCGTCGTGTGCCTGGACGTCGCCGACGGCGAGGCGGTCAAGCGGCGGTTGGTCGCTCGCGACATGGTCTGCAGCTGGCGGGGCTACCTGCGGGTCGGCCCGCACGTCTACAACACCCTCGACGAGATCGACACGTTCATGGACGCCCTGGAAGAGGAGCTGAAACGGTGAAGGTCACGCTGTCCTCACGCGCGCTGATGAGTCTGCTCGCCAACGGGCCGAAGGCCATGGACGTGCTGGAGACCGCGCTCGGCACGGGTCTGCTCGACGCCTTGGAGCCCGGGCCGGCGAGCCTCGGTGAGCTGGCCGCCCGTTTCGACGTGCGGCCCCTGCGGCTCTACAAGTTCCTCGACTGCTTGGAAAGCCTCGGTGTCGTTGAGCGCAGCGAGCCAGGTGACGACATCGCGATGGCAACGTACCGTGCGGTACCCGGCCTCCGGGATGCCGTCATGGCGGTCGTCGGCCCCGGTGCTGTCGAACGTGACCGGGACCGTTACCCCTGGCGGTTGCTGCACGGCCGGCTGGCCGAGAGCCTGCGTGGCGAGGTGAGCATGAGCGACGACGACTTCGCCTGGCCCCCGAAGACCGACGAACAGACTGCCGACTTCGAGCGCAGCATGGCCGTCGGTCTCGGTCCGGTGATCGAGACGATGCATCGCAACGCCAGCCGGCTGTGGTCGGACCGGCGCCGTCTGCTGGACATCGGCGGGGGTGACGGCACGCTCGCCGCGCACATCCTCGACGACGTGCCTGGGCTACGGGTCGACGTGTACAACCTGCCGGCCGTGGCTCCGCTGGTGGAGGCGACCCGGAGCCGCACCGGGCATGTCGACAGGCTGGGTTTCGTCGGTGGCGACTTCTTCGCCGAGCCGCTGCCCTCGGGCTACGACGCCATGGCGTTCGTCCGGGTGCTGCACGATTGGCCGAACGACGTCGCCCGCCGGCTGGTCGAGAAGGCGTACGCGGCCCTCGAACCGGGCGGGCTGCTGGTGATCTGCGAGGAGTTCCGCACCCCGGACCGCCTAGCGATGCAGTTCTTCTGGAGCTACTTCCTCATCGGGGTCGACAGTTGCGTCAGTCGGCTGCGGGAGGTGGAGTTCTACACCAGCCTGCTCAAGGAGGTCGGCTTCGACCGGGTGGCCGTGCTGCCCGGCGGCTGGGAGCTGGCCTGCGGGCACAAACCGGTGGCCGAAGCGTGATCCGCCCAGCCGGCGTGACGGTGCGGGCGTGGCCGCACCCGCCGCAAGTCGTCCCGGGCTCACCGTTGCCGGCCGGCGCGCCTGTCCCTGCGGCCGTCACGGCCGATCCGTCCGGCGCATCGGTGCGGAGCTCGGCGTAGCGGGCCGCCCACCGTTTCGCCGTCGGTCAGACACGTCCAAGCGCTGTGCGGCACAAGCGACTCCGGCAATACACCTAGGTGAGCGCGTGCACCAGTGCGGTCGCCGCTCCGGCCAGGAGGGCCACACCCGTGCCGGCACCGACGACGGCGCTGGGGGTGAAGTCGCACCGTCGGGCGACAGGGACGCTGACGAGCGCGACCAGGGTGACGAGCGCGGCCCAGATCGCGAGGGCCGGATACCCCAGAAGCGGCGCTAGGGGGAAGAAGTGCAGGCCGACTATCAGGGCGATCCAAACCGGAACCAGGGAGGTGCGGCCGGCGCGCCGGAGCCAGATCGCGCCGACGGCACAGAGGACCACCTCGATCAGGACGATCACCCCGAAGACCGGCCCCGTCCTCTCGTCCACGGAACTGCCCTTGTCCCAGGTGCGTGCGGTGACGATGCCACCGATGATCGCTGCGACCAGAGACAACACCGAACCGATGCCGAGCCACGGACGCCACGCCTTGGGCGGTGCCTCCTGCGCCCAGCCGAACCAGACGATCCCGAAGACCCCGAAAATCGCGGCGGTGGCCGCGGCGTTGGCCGCGAATTCAGCATCCATCGGCGCAGTCTAGGTGCAGATGACCACCGCTCCGAGCGGTGCCCGCACAGGCGCCACGACGCAATGTCGCCTAGGAAACACGACCTGGACGGCCCGCACCAGTGCGTCACGGTGGACGGCACCCCGGTCGACCATATGGACTCCGGCAACCGCCAGTCCGACCAGACGTGGAGCTTCCGCTGACGTCCGGGTGGCGACCGGCGCTCGTCCCGTCGATCCGCCGAGACGGGCGCGACGGCCGCTCCACTGGGCGCACATCGAGTTTAATCTATTGATAAGGATTCTTTACGGTTTCAGGCTGAGAGCGCTCTCCCGCATCGCCTCCGGTGCGTCACGAACAACCCGGAAGGAGTTCGATGATCAAGACAACTGCGCTGCTCACCGCTGCGATGCTCGGCCTGTCTGTCCCGGCCGTCCCAGCGGCGGCTCACATCGCCCACCATTCCGAAGCACGGCCGGCCGTGGCGGGCCTGCCGCTCGGCATGGCCGCCGCGATGCGCCGCGACCTGCACCTGACCGACGATCAACTCACCGCCCGGCTCGCGGCCGAGGCCGCCGCGGCGTTGGTCGACCGACGGCTGCGCGGGCGCCTCGGCACCGGGTACGCCGGCTCGTGGCTGGAGACGGACGGCCCGCTCACGGTCGCCGTCACCGACGCCTCCGCGGCCGACGCGGTGCGCGCCGAGGGAGCCCGGCCCAGGTTCGTCCCTCGGACGCTCACGAGCCTGACATCGACGCGTACGGCCCTGGACCGGAGGGCCGCCGGTCAACCGCCCGGGGCCGCCGTCCGCGGCTGGTACGTGGACGTCGCCGCCAACCAGGTGGTGGTGCGGGTGGCACCGGGACAGGAACGCACCGGCCGAGCGTTCGTGCGCGGCGCCGGCCTCGCCGACGCGCTCGTTCGCTACGCGCCTGCGCCCGACGCGCCGCGCCCGATGTACGACATCCGCGGCGGCGACCAGTTCGTCATCAACGGCAACGTACTCTGCTCCGTCGGCTTCGCCGTGGTCGGCGGATTCGTCACCGCAGGGCACTGCGGAGCCGCCGGCAGCCCCACCCGCGGCTTCAATAACGCAGCCCAGGGCACCTTCGCCGGCTCGTCGTTCCCGGGCCTGGGTCCGCACCAACGCCGACTGGACGCCGCGGCCGTGGGTGAACAACTACGCCGGCGGCAACGCTCCCGTCGCCGGATCCCGGGACGCGGTGATCGGCAGTTCCGTGTGCCGGTCGGGACGCACGACCGGCTGGCGGTGCGGCGTACTGCTGGGCCGGGAGGAAACGGTCAACTACGCGCAGGGCGCGGTCTACGGGCTCAGCCGCAGCAACGCCTGCGCCGAGGGCGGCGACTCCGGCGGCGCCTGGCTCTCCGGCGACCAGGCCCAGGGAGTCACCTCCGGCGGATCCGGCAACTGCACCACCGGCGGCACCATGTGGTTCCAGCCGGTCAACGAGATCCTCGGTGTCTTCGGACTCAGTCTGGTCACCACCGGCGGGGGCGGCTCCGGCACCCGGATCATCAGCAACTGGAACAACAAGTGCGTCGATGTGCCGAACTCGAACTTCTCCGACGGAGTCCCGCTGCAGGCGTGGAACTGCAACGGCACGGCCGCGCAGGCGTGGACGTTCACCGGCGGCAGCTTGCGCACGCAGAACAACATGTGCATGGATGTCGCCTGGGGCTCCCGGGACAACGGAGCGGTCATCCAGATCGCCACCTGCAGCGGCAACCCGGCCCAGCAGTTCGTGCTGTCCGCCGCCGGCGACCTGGTCAACCCGCCGGCCAACAAGTGCGTCGACATCAAGGACTGGAACGGCAACGACGGTGCGCGGTTGCAACTCTGGGAGTGCGCCGGCACCGCCAACCAGAAGTGGCGCTCCGGCTGATCCGAGGCCTGACACGGCGTCCCGCCCGGGGCGGTCCGAGGTGGGCCGACGGCGGCACGCCGTGTCGCCCCGGGACGTGCCAGCTCAGGTGCGGCCGTCACCGCGCAGTGACCGGTGTCGAACGGTTGCGCCGATCACCCTCGTCGCGGGTGCTGGCGAGCCGGTTCCGCGCTGCGCCCATGGTGACCGACGGCCCCCGGCGGACCGACGAGCCCGCCGAGGCGGACCCGCTACTCCGCCAGTCAGGATGGCCGGACCGAACCCTGGAGGCCACCTCGGTAGGCATGGCGGATCGTTCGCCGGGGAATACTGCCGGGCATGGCCTCGTACTCGGTGGATCAGGCGGCTGTCGTCCGCGCCCGGCGGCTCATCGAAGCACGCCAGTACGTGCTCGACAGTGACTGGGGCGTTGTCCAGCCCCGGGCCACCGACGAGAACGGCTACCTCGACAAGCACTCGTGGCGCGAGTATGGCGAATGGTTCCTCGGCCGTACCGAGGGTGCGAACGAGGAGACGAAGGCCCGGTACGCCTTCGCCTACGGCGACTTCCGCCGCGTCCACCGGTCCGGTCTGGTCGCGTGCGTCTACCGCGCCTCGGAGTGGCGGCACAAAGACGTCGAACTGGCCGCGCACGACCTGCTGCAACTGCTCGACCAGATCGCCGGCTGACCCTGCGCGGGGTGGACCGGACACACGCGCGACGCCAGTTCCGCACGCGGTGGGCCCCGGCACCGGCGCCCGCCCTCGAAGAGGGACGATGGCTCACACGAGCCGGCACACGTGCCCTCGACATCCTCACCGCAGCCGAAACCGACTCGCCGCTGGGCGAGGTGGAGCTTGGCCACGTGGCGGCGGCCTTCCGGCAGGCCATGGCCCGTTCCCTCCTGCCCCAGCAAGCTCCTGTTGCACGCCACCGGGCGGGCCCGGATGCCGACACGCGGGCACGAGTGGCGTCCGCGCTGTCCGCCGCCCGTGCGGTCCCCCTACCGGCCGCTACTCGAAGAACTTCAGGCTCCAGCCGGTGTCGGTGTTCGGGCCGGGGACGTTAGCCCGCCGGTAGGTGGTGTTGCCCCACCAGCAGAACGTGCCGGTGTACCAGAACCGGTTGCTCCAGGTGTAGGGCGTTCCCTTCGGCACCGCGTGGAACATCAGCGGGAATCGCGGCCCGGCCGGTGGGCTCGTGGCGATGTCGCCATGCAGCAGCACGAAGGAGTGATGCCCGGGGCCGTTGACGTAGAGGGTCGGATCCCAGCCGGACATCATGGTGGACCGGTTCGAGCCGAAAAGGCAGCCGTTGGACTTGTACCAGTCCCACACGTACGTCGGGTCGCCTCCGGCCCGCAGCCGCAGGTCCGCGAGACAGTACTGGTCGCTCCAGCTGCCGTTGGCGGAGTAGACGATGTGCAACTGGCCGTTCGGGTCTCGGATCGGCTCCGGCCCCTCGTTGATGAATGGGTTGCCGACCACCCGCTCCCACGGCTCCCGGGGTTGGGAGATGACGTAGCGCGCCCCGACCGGCGTCGTCGGGCTGCTCATCCTGGCGAGGTAGATGTTCTGCTCGACGTTGGTGTCACCGGCCCATCCGGACCAGACGAACCAGCGCTGTCCGTTGAACGTGAACAACGACCCGTCGATCGCCCACTTGTCGTCCGGCAATGCCAGTTTCTGCTCGGCAGTGTACCCACCGTCCGGCGACGTCGAGCTGATCACGAACGTGCGGCGACTGCTGCCCGCGCCCAGCGCGAAGTAGATGTAATAGCGTCCACCGTCGAGGACGATCTCCGGTGCCCAGACGCCGCCGCGGCCCCGGGTGTCCGTCCACACCTGGCGCTGAACCGCCCCGCTCAACTGGTCGGGTGACGAGGCTTGACGAACGGCGATGCCGTCACCGACCGACTGGGTGGAGATGTAGGTGCCGCCGACCCGGATGACACTGGGATCCGCCGCACGGATGCTCTGCGCGGCTTCGGCCGGCGAGTAGACGAACCCCACCTGCCACAAGCCGGCCGCGGCGAGCAGAACGGCGACGAGGAGCTTGCCGAGCATCCGCTGCCGTCTCATGGCATCGTCCGGTTCCCGCTAGAGTCGAGAGGCGGCTGACCTCCCGGCGCGTAAGAGCGCTCTCCCAGACTGACCAATCGACGCTCGTCGTGTCAACCAACGACTCGGATCGGGTGCGGGTGGGGGCAACGGACCGACCGTCGGCCGGCGCGTGGCGACCGCGACGCGCCGGTGGCCCGGCCGCCGGGTGCGGTCGGCGAGCCACCGGCAAGCGCCCGTCAGCCGTTGTCGATCAGACCGGCGATCTCGTTGTAGATCAGGTGTGCCTTCGCCCCCTGGTTGGACGGGCACCCACCGAGGTGGTGCAGGGCGATGACGCGGTGATTGGCGTCGAGTACCGGGGAGCCCGAGTTGCCGCCCGAGGTGTCGCAGCTGTAACTGATGTTCCAGGTGTTGTAGTTCGCGTTGCGCACCGTGCAGACACCACCGTTCTGCGTGTCCTCGTAGATCGACAGTCGCTTCGGGCTGCCATCACCGTGCCCGGGCACGTACATCCGGGTGCCGGTGCTGGTCGCGGTCGTCCTCAGGTAGAGCGTGCCGAACCCCTGGATCGCGGCGAAATTGTTCACCGAGTAGAGCGCGTAGTCCAGTTCACCCGAGCCACCGCTGCTCACTCGGTAGAGGGTCGCACCGCTCACCTTCGTGCCCGGGCCGGGGTTGCTGCCACCGCAGGTGGCGCACTGGTAGTTGAACTGCGCCTCGCTGGCGCTGACCGTTGACTGGGTCGAGAAGCAGTGCTTGTTGGTCAGCATCCGGTTGGTGTTGCCGACCCGCCAGGTGGTGCACAGTCCGCCGCCACCGATGAGCAACCGTGCCACCGCCCGGCCCCGGGCGTACTCGGTGGGGTGTGTGCTCTGGTAGCAGACCACGTCCCGGCGGGCGTCGGTGCTACAGACGGACGTGGTCGAGAAGTTGTGCTGGGCGATCTCGGCCTGGTCGTACCCTCGCCAGAACCGGTCGATGTCGACGACCGCGCGAGCGGGCCGCGCGCTGTGCAGCGTCACCACGGCGGTATCCCCGGTCACGGACATCGCCCAGAAGCCCGGCCCGCCGTCGGTGGTGTAGTCCGAGCCGGTCGTCCGGTCGAGGCTCCGGTCGTACCGGTAGGTCTCCCGGCCATCCGGGCTGGACACCGTGACGTAGTCCCCATCGTTCAGCCGCAGGGCGCTGAAGTGGACCTTGACGTACGTGGCGCCGGGATGCCGGATGAGCTGACGCGCACCCGGCCGGTCGGCGGTGCGGGTGGTGTCGAGTGTGCGCAGTTCACCCACAGTGGTGACGCCTTCGGCGGAGAACTGTGCCGCCTCCGGCGCCCGGACCGACGCCGGAGCAACCGGCCGGGTCGGATTCGCCCCGGAGGCGGACGCGGGCAGCATGCTCACCCCGAGCGCCCACACGCCGAGCACTACCGCCGCGTATCGCGGACCGCGCCGCAACATGTCTCTCATCCGCACTCCTTTCCGAGGAACGGCGAATGCCGTCCCGATGGGCTTCCTCGCACGAACCTTTATAGAAGGGTATCGATTGAGGGCGAGATGCGGTACCGACGGCCGGCCCGGCATCGACCCCGGAGCGCCGCACGGGTCCGTCCGGATGCCGACCGGAACCGGTGGACAACACGTCCGGCAGCGCACCCGCATCCCGTACGTGCTCCGCGGCCCCATCTACTCCGCGGCCCGCGACCGACGCATGCAGGGCCAGTACAACCACGCCTATTACCGCTGCCGCTTCCGCAGGAGTACGCCCTCACCAACCAGGTTCCCGCTCGACACCTGGCTGGCCTCCGGCTTCGCGCGCCACCGCATCGAAAACGATCACCGCGATGGCCGACGCCCAACCCCTCAACCGTCCGCCCACAACGGACACCGCAGCCCAGGCGGTCACCACCGAGTGCGACGCCAAACTGGAGCGCTACCGCGCCGCCATCGGCGCCGGCTGACCTCGAGGTTGCCACACCCCGGATCGCCCAAGCCCACGACGCCGACCCGGCCGACATGTCCGAGGTCTAGGCCGTGTTTCGTAGGGCGTCGTTGTTGGGCGTGGCGGTGGTCGCTAATGGGAGAGGTCTCCGGTAGTTGGTTCAGCGACCAAGCTAGAACTTCACACCGGAGACCTCGTGCCGAGCGTAACGGCAGTGAGGCGACATGACCTGACCGATGTGCAGTGGGCGGCGCTGGAGCCGTTGCTGCCTGCCGGAATGGGTCATGCTCGGCCGCGCAGATGGACCATGAGAATGATCATCGACGGGATCCGGTGGCGGGTCCGGACCGGATCGCCGTGGCGCGATGTGCCTGCGGAGTATCCGCCGTGGCAGACCTTGTATCGATGGTTTCGGCGGTGGCAGCGTGACGGTGTCTGGGCCCGGATTCTCACCTCGTTGCAGGCCCGAGCGGACGAGGCGGGGTTGATTGGCTGGACGGTGAGCGTGGACTCGACCATCAGCCGCGCCCACCAGCACGCTGCGGGAGCCCGCCGCGACGGCCAGGCGCAGAAGGAGCCTGCTGGTGGTGTGCAGGCCGAGCCGGCAGATCATGGGCTCGGCCGATCGAGGGGCGGCTGGACCACCAAAACCCATCTGGCCTGCGAGCAGGGCCGCAAACTGATGGCCCTGGTCGTGACCGCCGGACAGCGCGGCGACAGCCCACAGTTCATCCCCGTGCTGGCCAAGATCCGCATCCGGCGAGCCGGTGGTGGCCGACCACGGACCCGCCCCGACACCGTGTTGGCCGACAAGGCGTACACGTCCAAGGCCAACCGCGCCCACCTGCGATCCCGGGGCATCCGCGCGTGCATCCCGAGCAAGGCCGACCAGGACGCGCACCGCAAGGCCAAAGGATCCCAAGGCGGACGCCCACCCGCCTTCGACCCCGACCTCTACCGCCTACGCCACGCCGTGGAGTGCGGCATCAACCAGCTCAAACAACACCGCGCCATGGCCACCCGCTACGACTGTGAGGATGATCGGGTGCCGCCCGGGGCTCGGGTCTGACCCGCGTTACGACCGGCCTTCGGTGCCTTGAGTTTGATCTGCCGGCTCGGGTCCCGGGTGGTGCTTGCTGCCGCCGGACCGGCGGGACGTGTCCCGATAGGGGCCTTGCCGCTAACAAGGCGCCTTCACAGTCCTGACCGCCCCCTTGCCGGCCCGGCGACGGCCATCCGTTCCCGAGCCATCAGGAGCCGAACAACCGTGACCAGCATGTCCCACCCGCCATTGGCCCAACAGCATGACACCGCCGATGAGGTGATCCTTGGCGTCGACACGCACAAGGACGTCCACGTCGCGGCGGCCGTCAACATCCACGGTGCTCTGCTCGACAGCCGTAGTTTCCCCACCACCGCCGAGGGCTACCAGGCGATGGTGAACTGGGCCCTTGCGCTCGGCCCGATTCGACGAGCCGGGGTGGAGGGCACGCATTCCTACGGCGCGGCGCTGACTCGCCACCTACTAGCCGCAGGAATCAGCGTCATCGAGGTCAACCAGCCGGACAAGGCCCACCGGCGCCGCCGCGGCAAGACCGACGCCATCGACGCCGAAGCAGCAGCTCGAGCAGTCCTGTCGGGCACAGCTACCGCCCTCGCCAAGGCAGGCGACGGCCATGTCGAGCGGATACGGCTGTTCAAGCTGGCCAAAGCCTCGGCCACCAAGTCGCGAGCGCAGGCGATCAACCAGCTCAAAGCCATCCTCGTCGGCGCCGACCCGGCGCTGCGCGACTCGATGACCGGGCTCAGTAACCCCAAGCTCATCCGCCGATGCGCCGACCTGGACCCGGGTCAGCCGGACACACCGGCGGCAGCCGCCGCCTACACCCTGCGCCTGCTGGCTCGCCGGATCATCGAACTCACCCGCGAAGTCGAGGACCTCAACCAGCGGATCACCGAGGCCATCAACGCCCACACGCCCCAACTGCTGCAGCGTTACGGCGTCGGCCCCGACACCGCAGCAGCTCTGCTCCTGGCCGCCGGCGACAACCCGCAACGGCTCACCAGCGAAGCGTCCTTCGCGGCCCTCTGCGGAGTCAGCCCCATCGAAATGTCCTCTGGCAAGACCCAACGACGCCGGCTCAACCGCGGCGGCGACCGCCAAGCCAACTCAGCCCTCTACATGATCGTCATCGCGCGACTCCGCTGGGACCTGCGCACCCGCGCCTACATCGACCGCCGCGTCAGCGAAGGCAAAACCAGACGCGAAGCGATCCGCTGCCTGAAACGCTACGTCGCACGCGAGCTCTACGAACTCATCGCCCGGACACCGCAGCAGACGAGCGTGCCATCGACCGCTTGACATCCATAGGGGCATCAAACTCGCCGTGCGCTACGAAGCCACCCTCACCATCGCCGCCATCAACCAATGGCTCCGCGCCCTACGAAACACGGCCCTAGGCCGGTGTCCGAAGGGCTCGCACAGCCTGTACGGACCTTGTCCGGACCCCGCAACGCCCCTATCCGGAAGGCTGACCCTCAACTGTCCTTGGATCCGGCCCTGGGAGTAGGGATCGACGATAGACAAAGGACGGACCCTCGTGGAGACAGACTCTTGGGTCGTCGCACGGTGCCAGGTCATCGCTCCGGGCGAGCCGGATCGGACCATTGTCTCGATCTTCGAGTGTGGATACGGTGACGCTTCGCATGACGCAGAGTGACCTTGGGAGGGTGACCATCTCGTCCATCTCAGCGGCATCGGCGGCGGAACATGCTCGGCGAGGCATCTGGCGGCTGGAGTCGTACGAGTTCGGTCTAGACGGGGCCGACCTGGGCGCCGCGATCGAGGAACTGACGTTCGCGACCGAGCACGCCGACGACCATCCGCAGCGTTCCTTCTGGTGCTACTGCCGGGCAGTGGCACACGCGTACCGCTTCGACGACGGTGCGGGCGACGAACTGGCAGTAGCGATCGCGTGGGGCGAGCGGGCGTTCACGGACGCGGCGGAGATCGACCGCCCGCCGTTCGCTGTGTTCCTCGGCGAGCTCTACTGGTCACGGTATGCCCAGTACCGCGAAGCTCCCGAGGTGGACCGTCATCTCGACACGCACATCGAGGCCCTCACGGCGATGCAGCTAGACGGTCCGGATCCGCTCGCCACGGCGCAGCTGCGGCTGATGCTCGGGGCGGCGCACGCGGAGCGGTTCCAGCGTTCCGGCGGGAGGTCCGATCTGGACGCTGCTATCACGCTGCTGGAGGCATCGGTCGATGACCTGCCCGCCGACGCCCCCGAGGTGGCCACGGGCGCTCTGCTCCTGTGCTCCTCATACCGGGCACGCAGTGAGCAGGACGAGCGCTTCACCGACTGGGACCTCGCTATCCAGCTGGCCGATCGGACCGCCGCCCGGCTCGAACCGGCCGAGGAGCCGCGGGTGATCAACCTACGCTGGGTGCAGTACCTGTTCCTCTGTCAGCGGCTGGAGCGCGCCGACGACCATCTCGACCGCGACGAGGCGATCCGTTGCCTGCGGCACGCGGTGGAGTTGTCCGCGGAGCCGGACCCCGAGCTCGCGATGGCCCTCGCCGAGCTGCTGGGCGATCGCGGCGAGCTGTACGAGAACGCCGAGGACATGGCGTCCTCGGCAGTATGGGCGGGCGTGGCCGCGAACGCCGGGACCGATCCGAAGGCCAATTGGTACCCCCGGCTGTGGCAGGCGGACTGTTACCTCGCGCTTTGGGCCCAGCGCGGTGACGTCGACGACCTCGCACACCTGCTCGACGCGCTGAGTGGCGCGATCGACGCCGGCCTGCCGGATCCGGACATGCGCCTGACGGCGCACCGCGACCGGCTCAAGGGACGGCACGACCTCGATCAGCGGCGGGTGGCGGCCGGCGAGGTCGGCGAAAGGGAGGCGGCCGCCGCCCGGGTGCCGTTGGTGCTGGCCGCGGACGAGCAGTTGCGCCTCGAGCCCGGCGGCAGGGACGACGTGCGGTCCGATCTGGCCGCCTTGCTCGCCGCGCAGATGGTCGCCCTGGTCGGCGAGGGCGTGTTGGAACCGGACATGGAACGCCTCCGCGAGCTGCTGACAATCGCTCGGCGCCATGCGCCCGACCAGCATCGGCAGCAGCTGTTGTCGATCGTGGAGAGCACCGTCGAGATCCACCGGGCGGACGACGACGGCGGCGGCTATGGCATGAAATCGCTCGCCGAGGCTCTGGAGATGCCGGAGTTCGACACGTCGACGACCAGTGAACTGCGGCAGATGATGTCGGTCGCGAAGTTTGTGCGTGGCTCGCGGACCGGCGACATGCGTGACCTGGACAGTGCCATGAGCGGGCTGTACCACGCCCATCGCGACGCCACCTCCGATCCGGCGCGCAGCCGACATCTGAAGTTGTTCCTGACCTTCACGTCACTCATCCGCGCCGACGCCGGAGACGATCCGATCGCATCGCAGGCCGAACTGGACCGCGCCGACAGGCTGATGACCGTCATCAACACTGATGCCGGCCCTGCCGGCCCGCTGGAGACACTCCTGAGCACCGCGCTCCGGGTGCCGCGCATGATCCGCGACGGAGCCGGTCCCGCCGAGCTGGCCAAGTTCGTCGACTCGCTGCCGTCCGGTGAGAGCATGTCCGGCGGCCTGTCCGGATACCGCGTCGGACAGATGATCCGGTTCGTGAAAGCCACCGCCAGCGTGGTCGCGGCCTACAACCACGGCAAGCCAGCCGAGATGTCGGCCGCCGGGCAGGCCTTCGTCCAGGCGGTGGACGGGGTGAATGCCGGTCGGCCGGTCCGCACGCGCACGCTGAACATCGCCGTGAGCCAGGCGCTCGACCTGCTCGACCGGCACTCCGACCCGGCGGTCGCCGAGGCCGCGCTTCGCTGGGCGGAAGAGAATGTGACCAACTGCGCGCACCCCAGCGACCAGGCCTGGGCGTCGGCGTGGCTGAACCTCGCCCGGATGCTGCGGCGCAGGAGCCATCCCGACGACCTGGTTCGCAGCCGGGCATACGCGCTGTCCGCCCTGCGCGGCCGGACCTGGCAGATCGTCCTCCAACACGATGTCGACTACGGCCTGATCGCGGCCCGGCGACGGGCCGGTGACGTACGGCTCGCGGCCCGGTGGTGCCGCGAGGACGTCGAGATGGCCGAGCCCCTCGCGCGCCAGTCGATCCTCGCCGAACTGGTTCAGGCGCTCGACGCCGGCCGCGGCCTGGTCCTCGGTGTCGCCGCGGCGGCCGGTGCCGTACACGAGGCGCTCGTTGCCGGCGGTGAGGTCGCGCTCGCCGAGCTATGGCTGGCCGGGGAGCGGTTCGACCATCCCCATCCGCAGTTCGACCCGGCAGACCTGCGGCATCGGGTGGTGGAGGCGCTGGCCCGGGACGCCGAGGCGGACCTGTTCGCGCCGGTGACCGCCGACGAGATCCGCGCCGCCCTGGTGACCGCGGACCGGGACGCGCTGGTCTACCTCGTGGCGAGCGACACCACCGCACCCGGCTACGCCGTGGTCGTCGGCGCCAGCGGCGACATCGACCTGCTCCCCCTGCCCGCGCTGCGGATCGACGGCTCCCCGCTTGGCTGGTACCTGCACACCTACCACGGCGTGCAGGTTCTCACCGGCGGCGACGTCGAGGCCTGGCGATGGTCGCTGAGCCAACTGTCGTCGTGGGCGTGGAAGGCCGGGATGGGCACACTCGTCGACCACTGCCGCACCATCGCCCCGGACGACCGGCCCAAGCTGGTTCTGGTCCCGACCGGTGCGCTCGCCGCGGTGCCCTGGCACGCGGCCTGGAGGCTGGTCGACGGGGCCGAGCGCCGCTACGCGATCCAGGACGTGACGATCTCCTACGCCGCGTCCGCCCGGACCTGGAGCGATGCTGTCACTCGGCCCCCGGTGACCCCGCCCGGCGAGGGCCCGGTGCTGATCATCGCCGATCCGACCGGCACCCTACCCAGCGCCGCGGACGAGGCCGGCGGCATCCGCCGCTCGTTCTACCCGGATGCCACCTACCTCGGCCGGCCGGCATCCTCGGCGGCCGGGACCGGTACGCCCGCCGAGGTCCTGGGCTGGCTCGCCGCCGCCGACGCACCGCCCGCCGCAGTCCTGCACGCCGCCTGTCACGGCGTCGTCGAGCCGGACCGACCCAGCCAGTCCCATCTGCGGCTGGACGGCGGCCCGTTGCGCGCCGACGACCTTGTCCGGCTCGCCGTCGCTCATCGCCGGATCGGCACGGTGGTGCTGGCCGCCTGCACCACGAACGTCGCCGGCGACGAGTACGACGAGGCGCTCACTCTCTCCACCGCGTTCCTCATCGCCGGCGCCGACTCGGTCGTCGGATCGCTGTGGGCAGTGCCGAGTGCCAGCACGGCGCTGCTCATGTTCATGTTTCACCACTTCCTGCGCGACACGCCCGGTGATCCGGGCGAGGCCTTGCGCCTGGCGCAACTGTGGATGCTCAATCCGCGACGGCCGGTGCCAGCCGGTGCCGCCGACCTCGCGCGCCAGGTCGACCCGGAGCGGCTCGGCGAGCCGTACCGCTGGGCCGGCTTCGCCCATCTGGGATGAGGCGCCGCTTGGACTCCGTTCCCTACCCGGGGGTTCTGCTTTGAGTTCCGGAACGTCTTACGACTGGGCCTACGAACAGGAGCGTGAACGGCAACGCCAGGCCGAGCTGCGCGCTGAGCTGGAACGGCTGCGCGTACGGCAGCGACAACTCCGGCGGCTCCAGGTGGCGCTCGCCACCCAGGGCATCCGGACCGCCTCGGCTGAGGTGGCCGAGGTTGACACGCAGGCCGGCTCGGCCCAACTGAGCATCGCCGTGACCGAGGCACGCACCAGCCTCGACGCGCTGGAGAGCCGCCTGGAGGAGGAGGTGGCCCAGCGCACGCGGGAACGGACGGCGAGATGGATGGCGACCCCGGTCGCGGCGGTCGAGCTTCCATCGGAGCCGTCGCTCGGGACGGCTCTCGCCGAGGAACGGGCCCGGGCAGAGGCCGCCGTGGTGGCGACGCTGGCCCGGGCCGCCGAGGAACTGGTCGCGTTCGAGGCCACCCGCTGCGCCGACGACCAGCTCGCCGACCTGCGACGGCGAGCCGAGAGAGTCGGCGGCTTGGACCCGGTGCGCGCCCGCCGAGCGCTGGTCGACATCGAGTCGCGGGTGGCGTCGTCGATCCGCCGCCGTCGCGACTCCGATCACGCCGAACAGACCCGCATCGAACTGCTCACCCTGGTCGGCGAGCTACCGACGGAGCAGCGCACGGCGCTGCGCCGGCGAATAGACGGGACGCCGGCCACCGAGTTGGCCGGTCTGCGCGACGAGGTACGGGCCGTCGTGGAGCGACACCACCACCGCCAGGCCCGCGCCGAGGTGACCGCGCGGGTGCTGGCCGCCCTGCGCGAACGGGGGTACGAGCTCGGCGAGCCCTTCGACGACCTGCTCACCGACGGCCCCCGGGTGACGGTGCTGACCTCGACGGAGACTCCGGACCACGGGGTACGCCTGCTGCTCGACCCGGAACACAACCGGTTCCAGGCCACCACCGTGCGGCGTGAGGGAGCCAGCGACACCAGCCGGGATCAGGAGGCCCAGGAGGGTCTGTGCGAGGCCCTAGACGAGATTGAGGCAGACCTCGCGACCGGCGGGCTCAGCCTGCACCGGGTGCTGCGCCGACCGGTCCAGGACCGGGTCGCGACGATGCCCGCCCACCACTGGCCGGCCACCGCCGCCTCCACCACCAGGGCGCAGCAGGCCGAGTACCAGCGGCAACGGCAAGCCGGCCGGCGGACGAAGGGACGGACGTCATGACAACCCCGGAGAATGCTCGGACGCTGCCGGCATGGGCGCGGGAGGTCGAGCTGTCGCTGCCACTGCACCCGCAGATCCTGCTCAGCGGCAACGTGCGCGATCTGTATCCGCTGGTCACCGCGGGCGACGACGAGGTCGACCTGGTCGACCTGCCGGAGATGGTGTGGACGGTGGTGTCCCGACGTGGCTATGCCGCGATGCTGGTGCTGAACCCGGTCACCGCCAGAGTCGACGTGCGATCGGCCGACAAGCCGCCGGAGTGGACGGCGCCGCTGCTGAGCACCGTCTACGACACCCCGGCGGCGATCAGTGGCCTACTCGTCCAGGTGGTGCAGAACCGGGAGGCACCGGTCGCGCTCGCCCTGCCGTACACCGCTCGGCTCGCCCCGGCCGAAGGCCTGCTCGAACCGGCCGACCGGGCTCTGCTGACGCGCGCCGAGGTGCTCGGCCATCAGGCCACGCCGACTCGCGGCGCCGGAGCGGCGGGCACCATGGCACCGTTCAACACGATCGTCTGGGCGTGCGAGCGACAGGAGGAACTGCACGCGCTGTTCCCGATCGGCAGCCCGATGCTGCGGGTGATACCGGTCCCCCGGCCGACCCTGGACGTCCGGGCTACCGCAGCGCAGTTCCTGTTCAAGGACTCGTCGTCCGACCAACGCAAGGCCCGGGCGCACGCGATCGGCGAGGTCACCCACGACATGACGGTCCGCGACGTGATCGCCTGCGGCAAGCTGGCTCGCGACCGCGGCCTGCCGGCCGACCGTTACGCCGACGCCGCGCGGCTGCTCCAGGTCGGCATCACCGACGACCCGTGGTCGGCCACGCGACTCCGCGAGAAGATCAAAAAGGCCGAGGACTACCTCAACGCGCGTGTGCTCGGCCAAGAGCGGGCGGTGCGCAAGGCCGTCGACATCCTGGTCCGCTCGGCCGTCGGCCTCAACGGCGCGCACACGTCCAGCTCGCCCAACCGGCCCCGGGGCGTGCTGTTCCTGGCCGGCCCGACAGGCGTCGGCAAGACCGAGCTGGCCAAGGCGATCGCCTCCCTGGTTCTGGGCGGGGACGCCGAGCCGCACCGCTTCGACATGAGCGAGTTCCGGGCGGACGAGGCCCACCAGCGGCTGATCGGCGCGCCGCCCGGTTACGTCGGATACGCCGCGGGCGGAGAGCTCACCAACCTCGTACGCGCCAACCCGGTCAGCGTCCTGCTCTTCGACGAGATCGACAAGGCCCATCCACGCATCTTCGACCTGTTCCTGCAGATCCTCGAGGACGGGCGGCTCACCGACGGCCGCGGCGCGACCGTGTACTTCACCGAGTGCTTCCTGATCTTCACGTCCAACCTCGGGGTCAGCGAGGCGAAGGCCCCCGATGGTGGGCCCGCCCCCGCCGCGGTAACGCCTACCGTCAGCTACCACACTCAGCCGGCCCAGGTCGAACGAATGTTGCGGGACGCGTTCACCCACTTCTTCAACCAGACGCTCGGTCGCCCCGAGCTGCGCAACCGGTTCGGCGACAGTTACGTCGTCCTCGACTACATCCGCCCGCACGTCGCGCCGCGCATCTTGACAAAGGCGGTGGAGTCGGTCGCCGCCCGTGTCTCCCGGGTCCACGACCTGCGGCTGGATGTTCGGCCCGACGTCGAGACCAAGCTCGGCGACATCATGTTGGAGCGCCTCGAGGACGGTGGCCGCGCCATCGGCACTCTGGTCGAGACCGTGGTGGTCAACCCACTCAGTCGCTGGATCTTCGACCAGGCGCCCGCGCCCGGCTCGGTCGTCACGCTCACGTCGATCGCCGGCTCTGACGGCGACTGGCGCGTGGAGGTCAACTGATGGCCCGGCTGGCACGCGTCTACTTTCCGGTCACGGCGCTCGGCCCCGGCCGTCGGCTCGGTGTCTGGTTCCAGGGGTGCCCGATCGCCTGTCCCGGCTGCATGTCGCGGGACACCTGGGCGGCCGACGGTGGCACCGTGGTGCCGGACGACTGGTTCGCCGGCGCCTGGGCGACGGCGCTGGCCCGCGGCGCCACCGGGCTCACGGTCAGCGGCGGGGAACCGACCGAGCAGCCGCAGTCCCTGCTCGCCCTGCTGCGCGCGGTGCGGTCGGCGCCCGCCCCGCACGGGACGGAACCCGCCGACGTGCTGGTGTACACCGGCCGCAGCCGTACGGAGTTCGCCACACTCGTACCGGGCGGCGCCGACCTGGCCGACGCGCTCGTCACCGGCCCGTACCGGGTGAGCGAGCCGACCGACCTGATCTGGCGCGGCTCGGCCAACCAGCGGCTGCACCTGCTCAGCGACCTCGGCCGGGAGCGGTACGCGGACTACGAGCAGTATCGACCCGAGCAGCCACCGATGCAGTTCGTCGTCGACGACGACAAGGTCTCCTACGTCGGGGTGCCGCGGACCGGAGCGCTGCCCCGGATGGAGCGCAGCCTGCGTGCCGCCGACGTCCACCTGGGACGGTCGTCGTGGCGGCCCTGAGCTGGGTGTGCCCGGTCGGAGGCTGCCCGGTACGGCGGGACCGTCCGGGTAGCTGCCCGGACGACCTCGTGCAGCTCGTCGTCGAGGAGAGCGGGCCCGAGCCGCGACGGGAGCCGGAGCCGGAAGCGGCGCCCCCGGCCACCCTCGCCATCGACTGCCTGTGGGGCCAGATTGTCGACATCCCGGCCTGCGGGCTGGCGATCGGCCGGTCGGCCCCGGCGTTCCGAGGCGGCGGCATCGATCCCTACGACCAGGTGTCCCGCCACCACGCCCGACTGTTCTGGGTCGACGGTCGGCTTCTGGTCGACGACACCGAGTCCGCCAACGGCACCTTCGTCGACGGCGTCCGGGTCAACCCGGGCGAGCCGATGGCCCTCGCCGCCGGACAGGAACTGCGCCTCGCGGAAGACGTGCCATGCAAGATCGTGCAGCTCAATGAGTTCGGAGAACCGATGTGACCCCAGAGGAGAGAGCATCCGAGGCCCGACCGGCCGACCCGCCCACCCGACTCCAGGGACCCCGGCGTGCCTCGGCCGATCGACACACAGAGCCGGAGCCTGTCGCGACCCGGATCCAGAACACGCCACGGCAGCAGCCCGCCGCCACCCGGATCCAGAACGCCCCGCGGCCGACCGACGCGACCGGCCGGGATCCGGTCCAGGTCGTCCCGGCCGAACTTCGGGACCGGTTCGTCGTCGGCAAGCAGCTCGGCTCCGGCGGCGAGGCCACCGTCTGGCTCGCCCACCCCGCCGGCGAGCCAGGCAACCCGATGGCGCTCAAGGTATACCGGCACGGTGCACCGTTCGACCTGGACCTGCGTCGTCGGCTCGACCGGCCGGACTGGCGGCGCCACGTTCCGGAGCTCCACGCGTACGGCATGGCTCGCCTGGCCGAGAGCATCGAGGTCGGCTGGGAGGCGATGGAGTACTTCCCGCTCGGCACGCTCACCGACCTGGTCACCCGGGAGACGCGGTCGGGCGGGACATTGCCGGACAACCGGCTGCGGGCGATCGTGGCCGAACTGGTCGACTCGTTCGAATTCTGGGAGAACACGGTCAGGAGCCGGCAGACCGACGTGTCGCCCGGCAACATCCTGGTGCGCGCGGACGGCCCCCGCCCCGAGTTCGTGACGGGCGACTTCGGCGGGATCGTCGGCACCGGCAGGAGCAAGCGCTTCGGCGATCTGATGGCGAAAGCCCCCTACATGTCACCGGAGTCGCTAGCCGGGCTGAACGATCCGCTCGGGCCTTACTGGAGCCTGGGCGCGATCTGTTACGAACTGCTCAGCGGCCAGCGGGTGTTCGGTGACGATCTCACCGAGGACACCGTCCGGGTCGCGCTGATCTTCGACGAGCCCGACGTTGACGACCTGCCCGAGCAGTGGCGGGACCTGGCGGCGGGGCTGCTGACGCGGCGGCTGGAGGACCGGTGGGGTGCCGGGGAGGTACGCGACTGGCTGGCAGGGCGCAAGGTGCCGGTCCGGCGCGGGGCGAAGGGTGCGGCCCACATGCCGGTGACATTCGCGAGTACCCCGTACAACGATCCGATCGCACTGGCCGCGGCCATGGTCGACAACAGCGAGGAAGCCGCGGACTGGCTCTGCGGCTCCGGCGCGGCCCGCCTCGGCCAGTGGCTCGGCGAGGATCTGAGAGACCACCGCTTCGACCGCCGCCTGCTGGCCGACATCAGCGGCGAGACGGTTTCCGCGCATGTCGTCGTAGCTGCCTTCGCCGCCACCTACCTTCCGAACCTGCCGCCCCGGTACCGAGGTGCGGCGATGACGGCGGAGCGACTCGGTGTCCTGGCGGCCGACCCGGCCCGCCACCAGACCCTTGTCGAGGTGATTCGGCGAGGGGTGCTCCCGTACGCCGCGCGCCATCGCTGCGACCACCTCGACTGCGTCACCACGGCCGGGGACGACGGCTGCCTGCGGCTGGCCCGGCTCGGCCAGTTGCTCCCACGCGCCGTCGCGATCGCAATTAACAGCCTGGCGGCGCTGCCCGGCGAGTTCGGCGACAAGGACGCGCAACAGGCCGCGTCGATCGACCCGGCCGCCGGACGGGTACTGACGCCAGTGGTCGAGCGGGACGTGTGCGCGGCGGCGGTGCTGCTCGCGACCGAGCCGGAACCGCCCAGGGGCCGCCAGCTCACGCTCCGGTTCACCCGGGGCCCCGACGAGCCGTGGTGGCAGCTGCGCCGACGGGCCGCACTCGCCGCAGAGCCGGACAACGCCGAAGGGCTCGCCGCCCTGGTCGTCGCCGAGACTCTGCGCCCCTTCGCCCGGGCGTACCAGCAGGCACTGTCCAAGGCGCGCCGGGTGGCCGGTGACCAGACCGGCGCCCGGTCGAGCACCAGGTTGTGGGCACGGGTCGACCGGCTGGCGAACCGTCTCGACGAGCGGGCGGGGCAGCGCACCTGGCCGTGGGTCCTGGTGGTGGTCTTCGCCGCCGTCGAGGCGTTCGGGCTGTCGCCGACGGTCCGCACGTGGGCGGCTTCCGACCCGGAGATCAACGGATCGATCCGGCAGGGCGTCACCTGGCTGCGATCGAACACACCGGACTTCGTCACCGGCGCCACCGACCCGCTCGGCGCCTGGCAGTCCACGCTGTCGCCGGACACCACGCGCTGGGTCGGCCCGGCGGTCGTAGCCGGGATCGTCGTCGCGTGCCTGGCGCTCGCCCGCAAGACCACCGGCCGGACCGGTGGGGCCCGGCTGACCCGGGTGCTCGCGGCGCTGACCGGCCGCCTCGTCATGGCCGTGTGCCTGCTGCACCTGGCCGTGCTGTCGTTCGGTCCGGTGGCGAACGGCCTCACCGCCACGTCCCCGTGGCTGGCCGGCACCTTCGTCATCGTGGTGGCGGGTCTCGTCCGACCGCTCAGCGGCACCCCCCGCTCGACGGCACCGCCGGCAGCGCCCTGGCCGGCCCGGCTCCTCGTCGGCGGCGGCCTGCTCGCGATCACCCTGGTGCTGCTTCAGCACGCGCCACTGCCGGACCCGGGCGCAACGGCCGACCCGGCCGTACCGGCGGCGCCGACCCGGCACGCCACGCCACGGAGCACGAAGTGACGACACCGGTCGACGCGGTCGCCATCAACACGCGTATGCAGTTCTCGTCCGGCCTGGGCCGGCTCCGGGCGGCCTCCGGCCGGACCGTCCGTGAGGTAGCGGACGAGATCGGGCTGCCGTCGAGCACGGTTGGCGGGTACTTCGGCGGCAAGCACCTGCCGGCCCGCAACCCGCCTGACACCCTGCGCCGGCTGCTGCGGGCGTGCGGCGTCACCGACGAGCGGACGCTCGCCGAGTGGGAGGAGGCTCTACGCCGGGTCCGGGACGGCCGGAACGCCGCGGGACCGGTGAGCGACAGTGTCGGCGCCGCCGATGTTCCGGAGCCACCGCAAGTGCCGCGGCAGCGCACCGGCCCGCCTTCCGGGCCGGCCGGCGCGGGATGGCTGCGACGGACCGCACTCGTCTCCACCCGCCCACCCGTGGACCGGCTCACCGTGGAACCGGAGCTGCGGGGACGCGACGACCTCGTGGCCGGACTGGTCTCCGACCTGCGGGCCGGCGACACCACCGGGCCCCGCCCGGCATACGTGCTCCACGGTCTCGGCGGCTGCGGCAAGACCACCATCGCCCTGGCGGTCGCGCGGCAGGCGATGGCGTGCGGCATCCGGACCTGGTGGGTCTTCGCCGGCGGCACGGAGAGCGTCTGGGCGGGCATGCTCGCGCTCGCCGCCGAACTGGGCGCGAGCACCGAGCAGCTGAGCCTCGGCAGCTCCCCCGACCTGCTCTGGCGCCTGCTCGACGAGCAGGACGAGCCGTGGCTGCTGATCATCGACAACGTCGACGATCCCCGTGGTGGCCTCGCCCTGCCGGACAGCGAGCTGACCGACGGCACCGGCTGGCTGCGCCCGATCAACGGACGGTACGGCATGGTCCTGCTGACCACCCGCGACGGCCGGGACGTCACCTGGGGCGACCCGCCACCCCCCTGGCTGCGGCTACTGCCGGTCGGCCCGCTGTCCGACGCCGACGGCGCGGCGCTCCTGACCGGCCTCGCCGGACCGGTCGCGGGCAGCCGGGAGGACGCCGAGCACCTGGCCGACCAGCTCGGTGGCCTGCCGCTGGCATTGCGCCTGACCGGGCAGTACCTCGCCCAGGCCGGTCGTCTGCCACCGGCCATCGCCGGGCCGGGTCCGGTGCGCACGTATCGCGCGTTCGCTGAGGCGCTCGCAGACGGCCGCCACGACGAGCTGTTCATCAACTCGTCGGAGGCAGCCGGTCCCGCCGACCGCCGCGCCCGCGACCTGATCGGGCGGGCCTGGGAGCCGTCGCTGGAGCTGCTCGGTCGGCAGCGTGTCGCCCACACCCGTACGATGCTGCGCCTGCTCGCCTGCTTCGAGCCCGGACGGATACCGCACGGTCTGGTTCTGGAATCGAAGGTGCTCGCCGGTTCGGCGCTCTTCGCCGGCACCGACCGATACCAGGTGTGGGAAGCGCTGCGCGCCCTGACGGGATTCGGGCTCGTGGAGATCGCCCGGACCGAATCGGCCGACCCCACGCTGGCGACCACGATCGCCATCCATCCGTTGGTCCGCGAGACGTCCCGGCAGCAGCCGGACCTCCACGCCGACGTGCACCGCTACCTCGCGCTACTCACCCGCCTGCTGAATGAGGTGACGGGACCGCTGGACCCGCGCGACCTGAGCACCTGGGAACGCTGGCAGGCGCTCGCCGAGCACTGCCAGAGCCCGCTCAGCCTGGTCGAGGAGCACCGGATCGGCTCCCACGACGTTCCGCCGGACCTGCTCACCCCGGCCATCCAGGCCACCCGGTTCCTCCGGGCCACCGGGCAGCTCCACCGCGCCGAGGCCGCGCAGCAACGCCTGCTGCGCATCGGCAAGCGGGTCTTCGATCCCGATCATCCACAGATGCTCGGGGTCGCCCACGAACACGGCCGGATCCAGTACGGCCTCGGCCGCCTCGACACCGCGCTGCGCGAGTTGCGAACCGTTCTCGCCGCCAGGCAGCGGGTGCTCGGCCCGGACGACCCGGACACCCTGACCACCCAGCACTACCTGGCCCGGGTGCTGCGCGACCAAGGCGATCTCGGTCGATCGGAACGCCTGCTGAGCCACACGCTGGAGCGCCGCCGGGTGGTCCTCGGCGAGGAGCATCCGGACACGCTCACCACCCGCAACGTGGCCGCCGACCTGCTGCGCGCGCGGGGCCGGGCCGACCTGGCCGGTCCGGAGCTGGACGCGGTTCTGACGGCCCAGGGCCGGGTGCTCGGCCTCGACCACCCGGCGGCCCTGGTCACCCGCTACCACCAGGCGTTGCTGTGGCGCGACTGCGGCGATCTGCCGGCCGCCGCCGACGGCCTGGCCGGGCTCGTCGACATCAGCCGCCGGGTGCTCGGCGCCGAGCACCCGCGCACGCTGACCGCGTTGCAGGCCCTCATCGACGTCCGGTACGAACTCGGCGCCCTCGCCGAAGCCGAGACGGCCGTGCGATCGCTACTCGACGTACGCCGGCGCACTCTCGGTGACGACCACCCGGCCACCTTCGCGACCCGGCACCGGCTCGGACAGATCCTGGCCCGCCGCGGGAATTTCGAGGCGGCTGACCAAGAACTCAGCGCCGCTCTCGACGGCCGGCGCCGGGTGCTCGGCCCGCGGCATCGCGACACCGCCGCCAGCCGCGCCGACCTTGACGCGCTACGCCTGCGCCCGGCCCGCTGACGGGCCGTACGAGACCCACGAGGAAGTGGAATATGGACGACAACTGGATCGACCCCAATCTGCGCAAGGAGCTCGGCGCACCGGCCGCGGACGCGCTGGCCGAGTCGGCGGCACTGCGCGGCACGCGGTACCGCTACGCCGGCTGGTTCGTGAACGGCCGCTCGACCGCGAACGTCGCGGCCGTCTACGCGGTCGGCGGCGGATCGACCCGCAAGCTCATCCTCAAGCACGACATGGCCGACAGCAGCCGGCTCGACCTCGCCGAGTACGCCCGGCACCACGTCGCGGTGACCGACGCGGCGGACTTCGCCAAGCGGCACCTGATCGCCCCGGTCGGCGAGCCGATCCGGGTCGGCGACGGCTCATGGATCACCTTCCAGGAAGTCGCCGGCGGCAGCTTCAAGGACTACCGGGTGCTGTCGGCCCTACTGGCCGGTGTGCCGCAGGCGAAGGTTGCAGGGGTCGACCGCAGCCTGGTGAGCCTCTGCGACCGGGCCAGTTTCGCCGCCGTCTGCACCGCAGTCGTGCACGGGCTGCTCGCCGACTGGGCCGGCAAGCCCACGATGGTGGAGTCGCCGGTCGCCGACGTGATGCGCCGGCATCTCCAGCACCGGCTGGAGCCGGGGCAGCCCCTGCACGCCGAGGCGGCCCGGTGGACCGAACCCTGGCTGACGCTGCCCGGCGAGGCGCACCGACTGCCGAACCCGTTCGCCCTGGCCGGCGACCCGGAGTCCACCGCGCGACGGGCACCGGTCCCGCTGCTGGTCGGGCGGGCACACGGCGACCTGCACCCGGAGAACATCCTGGTCCGCACGGAGATCAGTCCCGGCGACTACTTCCTGATCGATCTCTCCCGCTACGAGCACGCCGGGCCGCTGACCCGGGACCCGGTCCAGCTCGTCCTGACCATCCTGGACCGCACCATGGACGAGCGCACCGACGAGCAACGCGAACTGCTGCTCGACCTGCTCGTCCACGGGGCCACCGACGGGCGCGACATGCTGCCGCGATGGCTGCCCGACTTCGTCGACCAGGTGCGCGACGTCCAACTCGACTGGGTGCGTGACCTCGGCCTCATCGACGAATGGCGGCAGCAGACGCTGCTGTCGCTGTCCGCCTGCGCGCTCATGTTCCTGGGCCGTCCCACGACCGCACCGATCCACCGGCAGTGGTACCTGCGGCTGGCCGCGCGGGCGGCCGCCGCCTACCTCGGCGATGTGGACGGCACCGCCTTCACGACGGACCGGGCGGATACCGGAAGCATCACCTCCCACGCCACGGCCGACGGCGGCCAGGTCGCGATGCTGTGCGTGAACCTGCCGGCCCTGCGGGCGACCGCCGGGCCGCGCGGGCTGAGCGGCGAGGTGGAGTCCCTGGTTGCCAGGGCCCGCCTCGGCGTCGACGTCGCCGCCGACTACGAAGCCCTCCTCCGGCTCCTGTCGGATGACGACGAGGACGTGCGCCACGGCCTCACCGGGTTCGGCGGCGGACGCCCGGTTGTCGGCGAGGTCTTCACCTGCCCGCTGCAACGGTCCTGCGGGCGGGAGACGCGACGTGCGCCGGGCGGTGGACGGCCGCGGTGCCCGCTGCTGGGCACGGCCATGACCCAGGATATGCGGTAGACACGTGACCGGCGACGACGCGTACGGCGTGCGGCCCGACCGCTGGCGGCAGGCGCTCGGGCCACTGTCCGCCGTCTGGGTGGCCGCCGCGGCCGTCGCCGCCGCGCCCGGCCACGACCCGCGTCGGCTCGACATCCCGGAGGCGCCCGTCACGGCAGCCGGCTTCGTGCTGGTGTGGGCCTCGATCGGCCTGCTGGTCCCGCTGCTCGCGGCGACGGTCGCGGCCCTGTGGCTCGGCCGGTGGCCGATCGGGGCGGGCGCGCTCACAGCGCGGCGGCAGGCCCGCTGGGATCGGGCCCATCAACTGGTCGAGGAGCTAGCCAATCGGGGTGCGCCGGACGAATCGCAGGCCCACGCGCTGGCCCGACGGACGCGGATCGCCCCGTCCCGTCCGTGCCGCCCGACGTGGATCGGGGATCGGTGGTCCGCGGTCGAGCCGCGGATCGACGAGGCGTACGGCTTGGACCTGGTCACCGCCTGGCCGCGGCTGTGGCTGGCCCTACCCGAGCCGACCCGCGCCGAACTGCGGACCGCGAAGGCGGACTGGGACCGCAGCACCCACCTGGCTGCGTGGGCCATCCCCTTCGGCGCCATCGGCCTGGTGTGGTGGCCGCTGCTCGTCGTCGCGGCGACCCTGGCCGTCGCCGGCTGGTTGCGGGGGCGGGCCACCATCGCCTACCGGGCCGACCTAGTCGAGGCGGCGTTCGACCTGCGCGCGGGCGAGCTTCCGGCCCTGCTCGCCGGGCTCGAGCCGGAGGCCGGGCGGCGGCTGATCGCGGACCTGCGCAAGGGCACGTGACCGCCGTACGGACCTGTACGGACCCCATCCGGACCAGGATCATCCCCTGGTACCCACCTGGCTCCCCGCGGTTTCCTGCGGAGGTCCACGGCCCGGCCAGTCCGGCAGGGCCCGACCGAGCGGGAGGCAGGCGTGCGCGTCGCCGTCATCGGATCCGGAATCTCCGGCCTCAGCTGCGCCTTCTATCTGGCCGAACACCCCGGCGTCGAGATCGTGGTGTACGAGCGCGACGACGTGCTCGGTGGCCGCGCCAACACCGATGCGGACGGCGAGCACTGCCCGCGCATCTTCCTCAGCGACTACCACACCCTCTCCGGCATCCTGCGTCGTATCGTCGGTCCGGACGGGCGCACCGTGCACGATCACCTGCGACGACTGCGCCGGTTCAGCTACGCCCCGGGCCACGGCTGGGTCGAGACGTCCCACCTGTACCGCGTGTTCGCCAGGGAGATCCCCCTGGGCCAGCGGATCCGGATGATCCGGCGGCCACGCTCGCCGCTGGTCGCGGAGCAGCACCCGGGTGCCAACGCCAACCGCTACGGCTCGCTGAAGAACTACTCCGGGCCCGCGCTGTTGCGCATGGCGTTGAGCCTGCTGCGGTCCCGGACCGCCTACACGTTCGACGGTCCGACGCACACCTACCTGGTGGAGCCCTGGGTCCGGCACCTGACCGCGCGAGGTGTCACGTTCCGGTCGAGCTGCCCGGTGACGAAGCTGACGCCGGGGTCGGGCCGGATCACCGTACGGTCGGGCGGCGGCTTCGAGGTCTTCGACGCTGTCGTGATCACCGCGTTCATCCCGGACGTCATCCCGTTGCTGGCCGCCTCCGGCCTGCCATCGGCGGCCCGCCACCTCAACCACACGCACTGCAAGGCATTCACCGTCGAGCTGGACCCCGCCGAGCCGGTCCTCGCCACCGCCGGACCGGCGATGTACTGCCGCGACGGCATCAACATAGTGCTGCATTCCAGCCACCGACGCGGCATCATCCTGGTGACCCGGGCGGCAAGCACCGCCGACGACTTCGTCCTCGGCAAGGTGCGCGAATATCTCGGCCTCCGACATCCGTTCCGGGCGGTCCGCGTACGCGCCAACCAGTTGCCCCACGAGGCGGTGTACGCGGCCAGCTACCTGCGCCCGGATACCGTCCTCACCCGCCCGGTGCCGGGCCTGTTCCTGGCCGGCTCCTACCTGCGGAACAGCTATCCGGTCGACTCCGGTGAGGGCGCGGCCAGGACAGCGCTCGCCGCCTACCGGCAGATCAGCCAGGCGTACGGCCTGGCGGACCTCTCGACCGCCCTGGTCGGGTGAGCCCGATGCCCGATTCCCCTCGCCGCATCGCCGTAATCGGAGCCGGCATCGCCGGGCTCACCGCTGCCCACCTGCTGCAACGGGTCGCCGAGGTGACGCTCTACGAGGCCGATGACCGACTCGGCGGCCATGCGCACACCCACGACGTGAGAACTGCCGACGGCGTGCTGCCGGTCGACTCCGGCTTCATCGTTCACAACGAGCGGACCTACCCGCTCCTCGGTCGGCTCCTCGCTGAGCTCGGTGTGGAGACCCAGCCGGCCGCGATGAGCATGTCGGTCCGGTGCGACGGCTGCGGGCTGGCCTACGCCGGCTCGCGCGGGCCGGTCGGGCTGCTGCCGCGCGGGGACCGGGGCCGCTACCTGGCCCTGCTCGGTCAGGTGCCGCTGTTCTACCGCCGGGCACGACACCTGCTCGCCGAGCCGCCCGTGACTGGTGCGCCCGAACCGACCCTCGGTGAGTTCCTGGCCGCCGGCCGGTACTCCCGATACTTCGTCGACCATTTCGTCGCCCCGCTCGTGGCGGCCGTGTGGAGTTGCGGCCCGCATCTGGCGGCCGACTACCCGGCCCGTCACCTGTTCGCCTTCCTGGACAACCACACCATGCTCCAGGTGCGCCGCTCGCCGGGGTGGCGCACGGTGCGGGGCGGATCCCGGACGTACGTCCGGGCCGTCGCGGCCAAGCTCAGCGCCGTACGCCCCGGTGCCGCCGTCCGTGCCGTACGGCGGCACGGCCGCGGCGTGACCGTCCATGACGTCACCGGTGACGCCAGCGATTTCGAGGGCGTGGTCGTCGCGACGCACGCCGACCAGGCGCTGCGCCTGCTGGAGCGGCCGACCCGGCGCGAGCGCGAGCTGCTGGGCGCCTTCGCCTACGCCCGTAACGAGGCGGTGCTGCACACCGACGGATCGGTCCTACCCGACCGCCCAGGCGTGCGCGCCGCGTGGAACTACACCCAGCCGAACTGCCGACCGGCCAACGGCGGGGTCCGGATCAGCTACTGCATGAACACGCTGCAATCACTGCCGACCCGCACGCCGGTGGTGGTGACCCTCAACGGCGACGGCCACATCGCACCCGAGCGCGTGCTCGCCCGCATGACGTACGAGCATCCGATCTACACCCGGCGGGCGGTCGAGGCCCAACGCGGGCTGGCCGAGCTGAACGAGGGCGGCGTCGTCTTCGCTGGTGCCTACCACGGCTGGGGCTTTCACGAGGACGGCTGCCGGTCCGGGGCCGCCGCGGCCGCGCGCGGGGGAGCGGTGCGGTGAGCGCGGCCTGCCTGTACGAGTGTGTGGTGCGCCACCGGCGGCTCACACCGGTCCGCTACGGCTTCCGGCACCGCACTTACCTGTGGTTGGTCGACCTCGACGACCTGCCGGTGCTGCCGTGGTGGTTACGCCCGATCGCCGGCTTCCGCGCCGACGACCACCTGGGCCCGGCCGGCGGTCCGCTGCGCACCGGCGTCGACGAAAACCTGGCAGCACACGGGATCGACCTGCGTGGCGGACGGATCCACATGCTGACCCAGGCCCGCGTGGCCGGTCACGTCTTCAACCCCCTCACCCTCTACTGGTGCTGGTATGCGGACGGGACCCCGGCCGCCGTGATCGCCGAGGTCCGCAACACCTACGGCGGGTGGCACCGGTATGTGCTGTATCCGGACGCCCGCTGGCGTGCCGAGGTGGCCAAGAGCTTCCCGGTCTCTCCGTTCTTCCCGGTCGACGGCTCCTATCTGATCCGGGTCCCGCCGCCCGGTGAACGGCTCGCCGTCGGCGTCACCCTTCGCCGTGACGGTGCCGCCGCGTTCGTCGCCGACATCACCGGCCGGCGCCACCCGGGCACCACGGGCTCGCTGCTGCGCCTGGCCGCCCGCCATCCGCTCGCCACCGTCGCGGTCAGCGCCGGGATCCGATTCCACGGCATCCGTCTCTTCCTTCTCGGCCTACCGACCCATCCACACGCCACGACCGCCCGTGGCGACAAGGAGGAGCAGTGAGCATCCGACAATCCCTGCCCGTCATCCGGGACGACACCGCCTGGTGGCGGCCTCCGGGCACGATCCCCGCCGCCCGGGTCCGAGGTCACTTGACGCGCCTCGCGGTCGCGCCCATGGCCCGCCGGCTCGGCGTCCGGGTCGCGCTGCCCGACGGGCGGACCCTCGGAGGCGGTGACCCACGGGCGCCGCTGATGCGACTGCACGACCCGGAGTCGCTCTACCGCCGTTTCGGGGCGCTCGGACCGATCGGATTCGGAGAGTCCTATCAGGCCGGTGAGTGGGACGCCGACGACCTGCCCGCCCTTCTGACCACCGTGGCCGGACACCTGCGGAGGATGGCCCCGCGGCCGGTGCTGTGGCTGACCCGCGTCCAGGCAGACCGGCGCCGCTCGCCGGAGACCCGCAACACCCACCACGCCGCAGCCCGCAACGTCCGGCACCACTATGACCTGCCGAACGAACTGTTCGCGCTGTTCCTGGACGAGACAATGACGTACCGCGGCGATCTTTCCCACACGATTCCGCAAAGGACAGCCGCAGGCGGACGAGACGCTCAGCCGAGGCGCAGGCTCGCAATTACGTCGGATGCCGACCTCGGCGTCTGGGAGCGGCACCCGGCTGTTGGGAGACCGGCACCGATCGGCTCGCATGGACCGCCGCCAGACGTGGCGCTGCTTCCCACCGTCACGCTTCTGTCAACCAGTGCGCTGGCGGGCCCGCCGGAGGGGCATAGGGGGACCCAATCCGTTGAGCTCTGCGACTACCGCGACATCCGTCCCCGGGAGGCCGGCGGTTACGACGCCATTGTCAGCGCCGAGATGCTGGAGGGCGTCGGGTACGAGTTCTGGCCCCACTACTTCACCACCCTCGACCGGCTGCTGGCGCCGGGCGGCCGGGTGGCGATCCAGACCATCACCATGCGTCATGACGACATGCTCGCGACCCGCGGCAAGGACACGTGGATCCACCGCTACATCTTCCCGGGCGGCCTGATCCCCTCGGTCCCCGCGATCGAGGAGGCCTGCCGGCGGCACACCGGGCTGCGTGTCCAGCAGGTCGGCTCGTACGGTCCGCACTACGCCGCCACACTGCGGCTGTGGCGGGAGCGGTTCGACCGACATGCCGGAGAGGTCGCCGCTCTCGGCCTCGACCGGGAGTTCCGACGCACCTGGAACCTCTATCTGGCGTACTCCGAGGCCGGCTTCGCCGCCGGCTACCTGGACGTCGAACACCTCCTGCTGGACCGGGCGCAATGACCGCCATGACGATGCGGCCGAATTCCGACGCCGGCGTGGCGGGCCGGATGCTGGACCTGGCGCGCGCCGTTACCGGGCGGCCCCCGGCCATACGGCTCCGGGCCTGGGACGGCAGCGAGGCCGGCCCAGCGGACGCACCGGCGCTGGTGCTGACCGACCGCGCGGTGTTGCGGCGTCTGTTCTGGCGTCCCGGCGAGTTGAGCCTGGCCCGGGCGTGGGCTACCGGTGAGATCGATGTCGATGGTGATCTCGCGGAGGCGTTGCGACGCGCGCGTGCCGAGGTGGTCGCAGCCCGTCGTGCACCATGGCGCATCCGGACCGGGGTAGGCGTTCGGGCCGCCGCCCTCGGGATACGGCACGGCATGCTCGGCCGCCCGCCGGCCCGGCCCGAGGCGGAGGCGGTGCTGGCCGGCCGCCGGCACAGCCGTGGCCGCGACCGGGCTGCCGTCGCTTTCCACTACGACCTGTCCAACGAGTTCTACCGGCTCATCCTCGACCCGTCGATGGCGTACTCCTGTGCCTACTGGCCGGAGGACGGATCGACGGACCTCGCGGCGGCGCAGCGCGCCAAGCTCGATCTGATCTGCGGCAAGCTGGGTCTGCTTCCCGGACACCGGCTGCTCGACATCGGCTGCGGGTGGGGGTCACTGACGTGCCACGCGGCACGCTACTACGGCGCCCGGATCACCGCGATCACCGTTTCGCGCATGCAGTACGACTTCGTTGCCGGGCGGATCGCCGCCGAAGGCCTCGGCGACCTGATCGACCTACGGCTCCAGGACTACCGCGACCCGGCCGGTGACAGCTACGACGCCGTCGCCACCGTGGAGATGGGCGAGCACGTCGGCGCCGACGAGTATCCGACCTTCGCGGCCCGCCTCCACGACCTTGTGCGCCCGGGCGGGCGGGTGCTGGTTCAACAGATGTCCCGGGGAGCCGCCCGGCCCGGCGGCGGTGCGTTCATCGAGGCGTACATCGCCCCCGACATGCACATGCGGCCGCTAGCGGCCACCGTGTCGATGCTGAACGGGGCCGGGCTGGAGATTTACGGCGTCGAGGCGATGCGAAGGCACTACGGCCGCACCATTCGTGCCTGGCTGACACGCCTCGACGCGCAGTGGCCGGTGGCGGTCGGCCTGATCGGCGCGCAGCGGGCCCGGATCTGGCGGCTCTATCTCGCCGGCGGTGCACAGGCATTCGAGGAGGGGCGGATGGGCGTGGATCAGATCCTCGCCGTACGACCGGAGGCCGGTGCGCGATGAACGAATTGGAGTTCCCGGCCTGGCCCGAGCATCCAGGGCTCGGCGAGTGGATCCCGGCCGAACTGCTCGCCGACGTGATTGCCGAACTTTCCGGGCCTACTGGCGAGGACGGCTGGCTACGTGCGGTGCCGGACCCGCACGAGCCGTTCCCCGCCGTTCACCTGCAAGTGGTGTGGCTCGCCGACGGCCACATCCATCTGATCACTATCTCGGGGTGCACGGTGGCGGTGCCCCCGGGGCCGGCAACGCCCCGGCTGGACGGCTACCGCCACATTTCGCTGGAACAACTCGTCGCAGGGGCCGGGGACTGGGTGTCGGACAGTTGGCCCCCGTCGGCGCCCCGATGAGCCACGTGTGGGGGCAGGCGGGGGCGTTCATCGGGGTCGCGGTGGGTGCGCTCCTTTCGTTCACGCTCTCCGCCGTCGCCGACCGTGCCCGTTGGCGGCGTGACGTGGCCGTCCGCTGGGATCCGCAGCGGATGTCGGTCTACGCCGAGTACGGGTTCGCGGTGCGCCAGATGTACCAGGTCGTACTGGCTGTGGCGATGCGGCACGGTTACGGTCAGGGCCCGTTGCGATCGGTCGTTCCGGACGCCGACACGGCTCTGACGGAGGCGGAGGCGGATCGCGCGGCCCGTTTCGAGGCGGTGCTGCTGATCGGCAACCCGCGGACAATCGCCGCCGCCCGCCGATGGCACCAGTCCGTCTGGCACCTTGAGTGCTTCGCCCGCGGCCTGGTCAGCGGTCGCGTCGAGTGGGAGGCCGCGGTCCGCGAGTTCGGCGCGGCCCGCGCGGGCTACTACCAGGCCGCTCGGCTGGACCTGGGCATCGCCGGCGGCCTGCCCCGCACCAGCACACCGGAGTGGAAGGCGGCCTGGGCCAGGTCGGCGCTGCGCCCGGCGGCGCAGGTCGCGTCCGGTCAGGATGGCAGCCAGGGGGATACAGGGCCGTCGCCATACAGCGAGATCAGCGTGCCTGAACTCCTGAAGCTTGACCCAGAGTAACCAGCCGCCAGGGACGTGGCGTACCACTCGATAGTCCGGGACGCTAGTCATCGTTTAGGGCGACGCGGGCGAACTCGTGGGCCGTCCTGGGGACGCCAGTAGTGCAGCCGGGCGCGCGCCGGCTGATTCTCGCTGTGACGCGACCCGCCACCCGATCGCGCCGGCGGAGCGGCGGACGTAATGGCTGCCCACGTCGCCGTTGCGCAGGGAGTGCGTGTCGCGCCCAGGGCGGTACCGCACCTGGGCTGTCTCGCTTGTATAAAATCTCCCGGCCCAGCTACGCCTCGCCCGAGGCGCCGTTGCCGACCTGCGCCGACCGTGGGAACGCCCAGCACCGCCCGAGCGGCTCGCCCCGGCCCGCGTCTGGCGAGGGTTTCGACGCCTGTGCAACAAAGCCGGTAACCCCGCCTGCGCACCGAAACCCTCCCGGCCAGAACCCGGCCGACCACCCGGATTACCCAACCGCCACATGGCAGCCTGCCACTACGTCCACATCGTCACGGCCGGCACCAGCACCAACCCGAAGGACGGCACGAAGAGAACGAAGACTTCAAATGACCCGAGGCCATGCCGAACAAGTTGAAAACTAAGTCAGCGCACTACATCTTTCGTGGAGTCCGTGTGGCCGGTCATGGTGGCACCGGGCGGTGAGCCGCAGTCAGCGGATGCGATTAGCGGCGTACGCGACAACCGACGGTATGCTGAGTGTCGACTCAACAGTATCGGTGGTGCCAGTGAGCCTGATCCAGGCGTGTGTCACCGCGGCGACGACGTTGCTGGCAGTCTTGATCGGCGGGTGGCTCACCGTCAGGACTCAGGACCGGTTGTGGCGGCGCGATCAGGAAAGACAGTGGCGGGACATCCGGCTGAACGCGTACACCGACTTCATCGGAGCGGTCCGGGAATACGTGGCCTTCATCCTCAATCCGGCGGCCCGCATCACCGTGGTGCCGCGCCCTCGCGATCCTGGTGACCTGATGCCGTTCTTCGATGACGTGGGTAGCCGCTACAGGGAGCGGCTGGAGAGCACCAAAACCGCGCTCCGGCTGGTGGCCGGTCGGCCCGAGGTGGTGAGCGTCTCGGCAGAGTTGGTCCGCCAGGCCCGTCTCCTGGCGGCCGCGCGAGCGGACAGCGGCGTGGAGGCGTTACAAGCTGACCGGTTCGACGCGCTCTGGGAGGCCGAGCGCCGATTCATCGAGACGGCCCGGGCCGATCTCGGCCTGCCCTCCGCGTTTGTCTCCTGAGGGGTGGGGGCAGACCGAGCATCTCGGCCCAGGAGCTGTCATCAATCCCCGTCGAAGGCGCGGATGACGTGCGGGGCGAAGACCGCCCGCCGGAGGTGGGTGAAACTGGGTCGAAGCAAGGCGTGTGGTGAACGGGCGCGTTCGAGCATGTAGCGGTCCCGGAACTTGCGCTCAAAGGCGCGCAGACGGGGGCGGCAGTTCCGCTCGTCCCAACGTACGTCGAGCAAGGGCAGCAGGAGCGTCTGCAGGAAACCCGGGCAGTAGCAGTCCGCGTCGTCGAACTGGCAGGCGGTGGTTGATCGGAGCCAGCCCAAAATGACCGGTTCGACTCGCGCGAGGACAGGATGCTCGCGTCCGGCGAAGGTGCACGGCAGGTCGGGCCGGGTGGTCGCAGTGTCCCGGTAGTCGCGTACCGTACGGACTCCGCCGACCGTTCTGCGTTCCAGCACAGGCGTCGATTCCACGAGGGCGTAGCCGAGCACCCGGTCGGTGACCAGGTGCAGGCTAAGCTGGTAGTCACCGGGGAGCCCTGTCTCCGCAAGCATCGGGTCATCGGGACCGGTCCAGAGCCGCACTTTGTGGCTTAGCGTGGTACGGCCGTCGTCGTACCGGTCGCGGAACAGATCGGCCCGAGCCCGCAGCAGCGCGACCGACTCCGGATTGACGCCCGCAAGGTGGCGCAGCCGGTCCGCTACGGCAGCCGCGGCTGAAGCGGTCTCGATCACGATGACGACATCCAGGTCGGAGGCCGAGCGTACGTTGTAGAACGGTCCGTAGCTGGTGGATCCGCAGAGGATGCCCGATGTGCCGCTGCCAGCCAGGACCTCCTCAAGCCGCCCCGTGTCGCGTAGGCGCCGAACGGACTCCACGGTTGCCTCGAAGAGCGTGGGCATCGACCGTCCCGGGATGGAACGGCCGGCGCCGTAGTGCCGGCGGAACAGCTCGACGTCGAATGTCTCCTCCCCTGCGAGCTCGGCGAGCACCGCCAGCACGTACGCGACGATGTGCTCCTCCTCGCCGCGGAAGTCATTCACCAGGCCGGTCAGGCACTCCGCTAAGGCGTCGCGGAGGTCGGCCGGCGGCAACGGCAGGTGCCGCGTCTGCTCGGCCAGCGCGCGCAACCGGCTCAGGTCAGTGGCGGCGTACGCCCGTGCTAGGACCTGACCAACGCTGTCTTGGTGCCCTGCGGTGTCCATCTCGGCCTCCTCGTCTCGGTTCGACCTGGGCACTATGCGACCGCCGCCGACCGTCTCGCCGAAGCGCGAGACGCCGAAACCGGTGTCCTCGCCCGTCCGGGCGGTGGCGATAGCATCTCCGCCACGAGACGGCACGAGACGGCACGAGACGAGGCGAGATGACTGGCCTTGACCCGGTGGGCGACGCTGTGCACCACTTCATCGGGCACTGGCGGCCGCGAACCGAGAAGTCCCTAATGGAGAACCTGGTTCCCCTGCTAGATCGGCACGGGATTCCGGGCGGACGAAGCGCGAAGGCCCTGAGCGCCTGGAAGAAGGGCCGGCAGCGACCTGTGCCGCAGGCACTGATGGCGCTGCGCGACGTCGTCCGCTGCCAATGCACCGACCGTAACAGCGGGTTCCCGCTTTACTCGGATCGGACGTTGACCGCCCTACTCACGGCGACCCGGGCCGTCGAGGTCGACCTGACAACGGCCGATCGCGCGGTGCTCGACCGGGTGCTGGCGCTCAGCTCGGCCGCCGCCGAGGACTGCGACGTCATCGCCGACCGGCTCCGGCTGAGCGACGTCTACGTACGGCGCGACGTGGAGCAGACGATCGCCGAGTCGATCCGGCCGCGGTCGCTGACCGCGCTGCGCGGCGAGGCCGGCTACGGCAAAACCGCCGTGTTGTGGCACCTCCATCAACGCCTCGGCCAGGCCGGCCGGCTGGCCCTGCTCATCCCGGCGACGGCGCTGCTGCGCGGCAGCCGCGGCGACCGGGACGCGGGCGCGGTCACCGTCGATGAGCTGTGGACCGCGCTGCGCGCGGCGGTCCGGCAGCGCCGCGACCCGGTGCTGCTGGTCGACACCATCGACCTGCTCACCCACAGCGAGCAGACCCGGGTCGATGTACGGCGGCTGATGCGCACCGCGGTCGAGTGCCGGGTGCCGATGGTGGTCGCGTGCCGGCCAGCCGAAGCGGCCCTGCTGCACCTGGACCAGGACGGCGACGAGTCTTACGGCGTGCCGATCCGCCCGATGTACCTGGCCGCGTTCAACGAGCGGGAGCGCCGCGAGGCGATCGAGTCGTACGCCTGGGCCGCCTACCCGGACGACGGCGACGAGGTGCTCGCTGTGGTGCAGGACGCCCAGGTCCGGGGCCGTCCGCTGCGCGAGGTGGTGGCGAACCCGCTGACGTTGCGCATGCTGTTCGAGCTGTACGCTGGCGACGGCGAGCGCCCGGACAGCGACATCGACAGCATCGGCCTCTACACCCTGATGTGGCAGCGCCGGGTGGTGACGGACCGACGGGACCGTGCCACCCCCGACGGCGGCCCCGACCTGAGCCGCGACGTCGAGCAGACCGCGCTCGCCATGCTCGGCGCCGGTCGGATCGCGCTGCGGCGTAGTGAGCTCACCGCTTGGCTGGACGGTGTCCGCCCGGTCGACGAGGCGTTGGCCCTGCTGGTCGCCCGCGCGCTCGTGACCCGACGTCCCGAGTCGCCGTGGCTCTGGTTCTGGCATCAGACCTGGTTCGAGTACACCGCTGCCCGGGCCGTCGCCCGGCGGGGCGAGACGCCCGCAACGCAGCTAGGACGGTTCGTCGCCGAGGAGCCGTACGACCTGTTCTTCGGGGAGGTCGCCAGCCAGCTGGTGCTGCTCGCCGGGCGTACCCCGCTGGTGGCGCAGGAGTTGGCGGAGCGGCTGCTCGGCGCGTGGCTCGCCGACGACACCTCGGGAATGCCGGCGCTAGCCCTCCGCACGTACGCCCGATTTCGGGAGCCGTCGGCAGGGCTGCGGGCCAACGCCGCCCGCGCGCTGCGCGCGGCCGACGACCGGGTGACCAAGGACTTCCTACGGCTGCTGCCCTCGGTCAGCCACCCCGACGCAGAGCGCTGGTCCGCTGACCTAGCCGTTGCCTGGGAACGGAGCACAGTGCGCCTGGTCGTGCTCGACGCGCTGATCCGGCTGGCGGCCGCCGATTCCGTCGCCGCCCGGCGTTTCGCGATCGAGCACGACTGCGTCGAGTGGCTGCTTGACACTAAGATCCGGCCGGTGCAGCGGTGGCGCGACCACGACAGTCCTCACCTACGCCTGCTCTCCGCCGTCGCCGTGGTGGATCCCGGATGGGCCGCCGAGCAGGCAATGCGCTTCTGGCAACCGCTCGCAGCCGAGGGGATCGTGGGCGGGCTCGCCGACATCGTCGCCTTCGTGGCCCGCCACGACCCGGCCGGTGGCACGCCCGGCCAGGAGCATCGCCATGTGATCGCCGCCGGGCTGCGCGCGACACCGGGCGACGAGTCGGCGGTGCAGCTGCAGGTGGCGTACGCCGATCTGGTGGCCGCCGCCGGTGACCTGCCGGTTGACCCGCAGGAGGCGCTACGCGAGGCATTGCGCGACGGCGACGGCGGGGAAACCTGGCGCCGGGCCCGCCTGCGCGTGGTCGGCCGGGCCGCGCTCGACCTGCCGGAGCCAACCGCGTTCCTGGCGGCGCTACTCGACACCGGCAATCCGGCCGAGACCAACCACCGGGCGACGGTGCTCGCCGAGTTGCTGAGCGGTCACCGGCGGAGCGCCGCCGAGCCGCCGGCCACCCGGCTGGTGCGGGCCGCGAGCCGGGCCGTCCTCGCCTCCGCGGCGGCGCGGGCCGCCGAGGTCGAGTTCTTCGTCGCCGGGATCCGGTACGCCGGGCTCGACGCCGCAGTGCTCGCCCGGATCCTGCCCGACGCCGACGGCGACCCGCAGGCCTGGTTCGGGCCATTGCACCCGCTCCTGGTGGACGCCGCGTCGGTCGGCGGCGGCGGAGCCGAGGCGGCACTGAGTTGGGCGGGCACCCCGGCAGCGGCGTCGGTGGTCTCCGCGAAGCAGCTGCGTGATCTCGGCACTCGCCTACAGCATCTTGTCGAGAACGCGCCACGTCTGCTGACCCACCTGGTCAGGCTGGTAAGGACAACCCGTAACCCGGCGTCGCTCGTCTTCGCCTTGGACCGACTGCCGGCAGACGTGTCGGCCGACCAGCCGGACGTGCTCGCCGACGTGCGCGCGCTCCGCGACGATCTGGTGGCCCAGCGGGAACCGGCCGCCAGCGCCCAGGGATACGTACTGTGGCGGACGCTGGTGCGCAACGGCTTGGACGCACCGCCCGAGCCCGGTCGGCTCGCCGACCTGCTGGCTACCCGGGCCGACCGGCTGCGCAGAGCCCTGTTGGGCCTGGCGATTGAGGCGATCGAGCAGGACGCCTGGCCGGAGCAGGACGTCTCCGACCTGCTCACGGCGGTGTCCCGGTGCCTTGACGGCGGTGCCGCCCAGGCCCGCCAGATCCTTGTCGGGCTGCTTGCCCGGACGGCTTCACTGCCAGCAGACCGGACAGCGCGGCAGCAGCACGCGACGCAGGCCATCGACTACGTCTTCGCCGCCGGTTACAACGTACGGACCACGCAGGGCCTGCACGATTTCACTCCGTGTGTGACGCTGCTCGGCCGCTTGGTCGACCGCCTGCTCCTAGTCGACCAGCGTCAGGCCGCGCAGGTGCTGCTCGACATCGTCGACAGGCTGCACGCCCTGCATCCCGGGCCGGTGCACTGGCGGCAGACGCTCGCGGTCAAGTGGCGTTACACCGTGACGGCACTGGTCGAGAGGCTGCCCGCCGACGACCGCCGAAAGCTGGCCGAGCACCTGCTAGGCCGCGACCCGTACCTAGTGGCCGACGCGCTGGAGGCTGCGGTAACCCGGGAGCAGGTAGTGGCCCCGTGGATACTCGGCCTCACCGAGCAGCTTCCCGACGGCGCCCGTGGCCGGCTACGCTCCAGGCTCTTCCAGGCCGCCCGGGAACGCAGCACCCGCCGGTTCCCAATCCCAGTCGCAGGCTGAGCACCGGCCCACCGGTGTCGCTGCGAGCTCGAGATCCTGACCGTCTTGCAGGCTCTGGCTGACGCGTCAGGGCACGGTGTCGTCGTGACCCCTCAGCAACCGTGAACCTGGGCGGAAGTCACGCATTTCTGCACGTCGTGTCGACTCGGCGTGCCACGCGGCATTTCCCGCCATGCGGCGTGTCGGTCAACGCATGTCTCCGAGCGTCTGATGCATGCGCATCGACGGAACCACTATCCTACGGTCGTGACCTACACTGTGGCCGTCAATCAGCCCTTCACCGCCTTCGATCCGCTGCAGGTAAAGGGTCGGCTAGAAAACAGCCTGGCAGCGCAGCGGGCCTTGAGGCGCGAGATCGAGAACATTTTGAGCTCGTACGTCGGATGGTACGACCCTTTCTGCGAGCTGGTCCAAAATGGGCTAGACGCTCTGGAGAAACGGGCACGCGACGAAGAGTTGGCGGGAACAAGCGGCAAATACTCGCAACAGCTGCGCGTTATTGTTGACCTGGACGAGAACCAGTTGACTGTCTCCGACAACGGATGCGGCATGACCTATGAAGAGTTTCAGCGCTTCCTAGCGCCGAACTTCTCATTCAAAGAGGAAGCCACGTCGCGTGGCCATAAAGGCGTTGGAGCGACATACCTTGCCTACGGTTTCAATTATCTCCGAGTGCACACCCGGGGGCTCGGAAATGAGTCTTGCGGACGAATCCTAGGCGGCCGCGCATGGCTGAAAGGGCCAGGGGGCAGCGATGCTCCGCTCGTAGAACCCGATCCAAATCCCGACATTGATGACAAATTCAGAGAGATGGATCGAGGCACATCTGTAACGGTTCGCTTCGACGGGCAAACGCAGCCGAGAAAACTAAGTTGGCTGTCTGCCAGAAGCGCCGAAACATGGCTTACCATCCTGAGAGTGAAGACTGGGATCGGCTCCGTAGAACCGGCGTCGGACAAGAAGATCGAAGTGGTTTGCATCGCCGGCGGGGAAACCTCGACTTCAACCACTGACGGCATTTCTTATCTCTGGCTGCACGAGGGGAAGAGCAAGTCCGCTCGCATCAGAGATGTAGAGCAGAAGGCATCTGAGTTCTTCGAAAAGTATGGGCCCTTAAAGCCGTTGCCGAACGCCTATCGGCAGCTTGACTTCATATTCGAGGAGTATCACCCAATCGACTGCAAGAGAATTTTGGCCCCTGACGTATTTGCAGAGCACCAAGAAATAGTCGAAGCACACAAGCCGACCATTCGGGTGGAGTATGGCTACACCACCAAACTCTGGAAGGTGTTCAACGAGAAGCTGGGCGTCCGAGGCAACATGCAGGTACTGAGGGCAGGAATTCAGCTTGCTGCGAACGGGATGCCGCAGGGCGATGTAATTCAGGTTCCGTTAACCAGGTATACCGGTCGACAAAATCAGGTCCACCTCCTCATCCACTTCCAGAACTACACCCCGGACCTTGGCAGAAAAGGCTTCGCAAAGCCGCTTGTCGACTTCGCCACCGATGTCGCTGTTGCAATTGTCCAAGGGCCAATCACGCGGCTACGCTCCAGCATGAAGCGCGACTCCGGCATCGCACCCGATCTTGATCGGGAGCTCAAGCTTGACGACTGGAAGGAGGAAATGATCAAACATGAAGCCACCTCACCCCTCCTTCTTTCTTCTGAACACTTCTTCGCCCCAACGAGGCGGATTAGCATCACCTCCACCCCTACGCGCGAACAAGATGCAATCGCCCTGTTTCATGAGATCATTTCCGGCGGGGTGGTGCGCGGCCTATCCATCATGTCGACGAACGAGAGATTCAAGTACGACAGCCTCTTCCGGATCAATTTTCAGCACGATCGCGAATTACTTGAATTCGACGAGGACAGCAATCCACTGGGCATCGACGCACAGGTGCTTGATGGACTTCAAGGAAAGGTTACTCAGCCCAAGGTATTAGAATACAAGTATTCTGTCGATGGCCTACTCAACGACCTAGATTCACAGGAAAAGAATCTCAAGGACATCGATCTGTGTGTGGCATGGAAGATGGGCGAGCAGTGGCGGGAGAGATTCGCAGTCACTTCTCTTCTACTGCCGGAAAACGTATCTCAGCGCGAGTACCATGGAGTAACCCACGTTCTTCAAGACCCTGACTCTGGCGCACGTCACTGCGACCTCATTATCCTCGAAGACCTCGTGTCACTTCTCATGGACGCCCCAAGAACGCACGAAGCGCAAAGAGCGAACTATGAGTGAGCGGCGGCAACCCCCTCCAAGGAAACCATCTACTATTAAACGCCAATGCGCGCTGGCGATTGCACAGCGAGACCTTACTCGTGTCACCCAATTTTCTTCAGCATGTGGGGACACCGACTATCTCATCCATACTCATGATCACTACGGCTGCTCGACTCCGATCATTGCTCCGACCGTCTTCGGCGGGCCGGCTCGTGTCGCAACCCTCAGATAGGTTCTCTCCCGCGCAGGAAAGGAAGGCGACTGTGGCGGTGGATGCTGGTCTGCCCAGAGCATGGCTGATGCTTGCTGTCGGCACGGATCGACAGCACGGCGGGAACGACGGCTACGACGACGACCCGGACGTCCACTACAGCTGGGACGACACGGTTCCGAACGCCCGGACTGTGGCTGTAGGTGACCGGATCGTCCTGTGGGACAGGGAGGCGGTCATCGGCGCCTCCCTGATCGAGGAGATCGAGACCGGCCACGCTGAGAAGATCCTTTACCGGTGCCCCCGCTGCAACAGGGCGGACATCAAGAGGCGCAAGCGTCAATCACCGCAGTTCAGGTGCTTCCCGTGCTCGGACACCTTTGACGTTGCCACCACCCGCGTGGAACGTGTCGAGACTTTCAGGTCGCGCCACGATGCCAACTGGCTCGACCTCGGCCGCTGCATGGACGGAAGGACTCTGCGCAGCCTCTGTGTCTCTCCGAAATCCCAGCTGAGCATGCGTCCGCTCGTCTGGGACGCTTTTGTCGAGGCACTGCGCAGTGCCGGCAGGGGAAGGGGTGCAACGTTCCTCGAGGACGCAACCCGGTGGGTCCAGTCACGCCCGGAAGGCCACAGACCGGCGAGAGTGCGCGTCCGTGTGGGTCAGCGTGGGTTCAGGCAACGCCTACTTGCGTCCTTCGGACCGGTATGCGCTTTCACCGGTCCCGGCCCCGTTGCGGCGCTGGAAGCGGCGCACCTGTACAGCTACGCAGCAGTCGGCCAGCACCACGACGATGGCGGGCTGCTCCTGAGACGGGATATTCACCGGCTCTTCGATCAGGGGGACATTGCTGTAGATCCGGGCACCCTCACCATCAGCCTGAGGGATGAACTGGCCAGGTACCCGGCCTACACGCCTCTGCAGGGCCAGCCGCTCACGATCAGGTTGGATCGCGGGCAGATCGGCTGGATAGAGAAACACTGGCGGCAGCACCGGTCCGACCTGCCCTGAACGAGCGCAGCCATCACAGGGTGGGTCGAGGCTGCCTCCGCCCATGCAGTCAGGTCACGACCACCAGCACTCAGGGCCTGTATTGCGACAGGTCCAGCAGATGCTTCGGTAAAGCGTCCACGAGTGCCGGCTCACCCACTCCCGAATACATGAAGGTGAGGTGACGCCGCGCCCGTGTGACGAGTACGTAGAGGTTCATCCGCATGCTGTCACTGCCGACGTCGCCGGGGACGGTCTGGAGTTCCGGGACCACCACCGAGTCGAATTCGAGACCCTTCACGCTCTGCCAGGTGATCAGTTTTATCCCGGGACCTTCGAAGGCGGGATCGGACAGGGTTCCGGCACTGCGTCCACTGACGTAACCCTGCAAAGGATTTACGGTTCGATGGTTCAACTGATGGTGGTAGTAGAACAGGTCCCTGCTGCGGTGGGACAGCACGCCGATGGTCTCGTTCGGGTGCTGCTTCTCGTGTAGGAGGAGGTGGTCAGCCACGTCGGCCTTGTGCGGCACCCTTATCAGGCGAGGTGCAGGACCGTCCGGCAGCAGGTCCGTGCTGCTGCCGCCGGGGCAGAAGTGGTCAGCGAGGTCGCGGATAGGACGGCTGTTGCGCATGGTGCGTTGGAGCGCCACAGGCGGCTTGGTTCCTGCCGCGGCGGCGATCTCCCGGAGGGTGCTCTGACGGGGCCCGATGCGTTGGTTCTCGTCGGCGAACACGGTCACGGACGAGGCCAGAGCTCCGAGGGCGAGGTAGAAGTCGGCCGGCATGTCCTGACCCTCGTCGACGACGAGGTACGGTCGTTGCTCCATGACCGGCGGATCGCTGATAATTTTCGTCAGGCAGGCCATCCAGTCGATGTCGTACCGATCGAGCTTCGGCGGGCTCCGGCGGTAGTGCTGCTGCCAGAAGGCGTGGAGCCATTTGTGGTAGGTCGTCGCGACATCAGCCGCTCCGATCTGTGCCACTGCGGCGCGCGTGTAGGCGGACAGCACCTTGCTGTACATAAGCATGACGGTCGGTCTGCCCGATCGGTGCAGGGCCGCTGCCCGGTAGATCGCCGTGATGGTCTTGCCGGCCCCGGGACCACCGGTGACGAGGTGTGACTCCTCGAACGGCAGAGCGAGAACCTCCCGTTGAGCGGGACTAAGGTCCAGCAGCGGCGGCAGTAGCAGAGTCACGTCGTGGCCGCCTGCACGGCGATGAGCTCGGCGAGGGGGTCACGCATGAACCCGTATTCGTCGTCGATCACGAGAGTCCGGTCCAGGAGCACGTTGCCCATGGTGCAACTGGTCTCCGGGACAAGCGCGCAGGCGTGGCAGGCCGCCATCGAGAGTCCGGCCGGGCCCTGGGCTTTCGACTCCCGACACACCGGATCCAGCGAGCACCATCGGGCGGCGGCGAGGGTGGCGGCGAGGGTGCTGACGAGCCGCTCGGCCTGGCCGGATCGGGCGAGCCCACCGAGAGTGCCTTCGGCATCGCCGGCAGCGGTGTAGATCAGTACTCCGGCCATCGGTGTGTCGGCATCCGGAGTGCTCGCGTAGATGCGTTCGCGCAGCGACGAGGAGGGGTAGCCCGCGTCGAACGTCAGTTGCCGCATCAGAAGGTGGGCGATGGTGTGCAGAAGGATGAGTCGCGGTGTGGGTGTGCTCTCGATCCACCTGGCGTGCATGCTGCCGGCGAACCGCTTGTGGAGTGTGGCCGCGTTCCGCACCACCGGGGTCTGCAGTTCCCACCGCCGGAGGTTTTCCTCGTCGAAGACGATGAAGATGCCCTCGCCGTACACCTCTACGGCGGGTAGGGACGCACTGCGTGTTCCGAGGTCGGCCGGAATACGGACATCCATGGTGTGACGGCGGAAGCCCTTCAGAACCCTGACCTCGCGCAGGCGGTCGACGAGAACGATGTCGGAGATGGCCGCCTTCATCTGATCGACGACGGGGTCCAACCGGCCGTGCCCCTCCGACGCCGGGAACGGGGTGCGCCGCGTGATGAAGCGGTCGTCTGGGTGGTGTCCGCCCCTGGGGTTGGTCAACGCATGCCACTCGCGCTCCGCCAGCTCCTCGGAGGTGCCCGAGCCGGCCTGGGCGCCGGCGACGCCGAGTCGGTCGTTCAGGATGGCGATGACCTGTTGCTCCTTGACGTTTTCCTGCTCGGCGATCATGCGGATCAGGTGTTCACGGATGCCGCTCTCGGGTTCCTTGTGGAGTAGAAGGAAGTACTGGTTCTGTTCGACCCGCGCAGCCGTGCCGCCCCAGGTGACCCAGTCGGAATCAGGTGGGAGGTCTATCGCGGATCCGGTATCCGGGAAGTAGACGCTCGATGCACCCCGCTGCAGGACCACGGGTGTCTGATCGCAGGTCACCGCCTCGGTATCACGCTGCCAGGGCTGCCGCCCGCGGCACTGGATGCTGATGCGTCCGAGGGCGCCGGGCGACGTGAGGTCCGCGAGGTTCCTGTCGGCCCGGCAGGTCCGGCACCGGACCCGGAGTGACTCCAGTCCGCCGCCCACGGTCGTCAGGTGATCGAACTGCAGCTCGGCGCGTCCGCACTGGCGTTGCTCGCGTCCCCGGCCGCCCCCGGAGTGGGCCCACCGCACCCAGGGGACGTCGTCGAGATGGCCGTTGCCGCACACCGCCACAAACCTCATAGGTACCAGCTGGGGATTACGACTGCAGTGCTGGCAGCGGGGTATTCTCCCCGGCTGCTCCCGGCGGACGCTCCACTGCGTCATCGTGCGGCACGTGCCGCAGAACAGCCACTGCGGGAAGCGGTAGTAGGGCAATCTACCGTCACGCGGCGCCGGGGGAAGGCGTAGCTCCTCGACGCCGAAGTGTGCCGCGATGCGTGGGGCGGCCAGAGTCATCCGCCGCCCCTTCCAACGGGTTACGTCCTCCGCGACGAAGGATTCACCCAACATGTCCACGATGGCGCCGACGCCGAACGGCGAGAGGGCCTGCATGCGCCGCAGCCGACGGTCCGTCACTGTCCCTCCCCCCGCACCAGCACCCGGGCGTCCGTGTCGACGTTGCGCATGGAATCGAGTGTCGGCCATCCCGGCCCGGGCTTGTCGAACTGCCTCAACAGCTGGATACGTTCACGCCCGCCGTCGGTATATCTGAGCCCTCCCAGCGGATGTGCCCGGTCGACGAGGCCGGCCCAGTGTTCCTCGAGCTGTTCCACGTGTCGGGCGACGTCGGCGGCCTCGTCCGGATCCGCTGCCTCCGCGCGCGCGATGAACTCCTCCACCAGGGCCCGCCAGGCGGGATCCTCCGGGTCGAAGGCGGCAGCAGAGCGGTCGTCACGCCAGATGTGCACATGACGGGCCAGGATCACAAGTCCCGCATGCAACGCGCGGGTGCGGGCCGGCACCGAGAACGGTGTCACCGAGGTGGGTTCGACCACCCGGTAGAGGGAGGTGTGGTACGGGATGAACGACTCGTAGTGTGAGCGGTCGCGGGGTTTGGACGGCGAGTAGAGGGTGACCACCAGGCCGGGGTGGCGACGCCCGACCCGGCTCGTGGCCTGGATGTACTCGGCGGTCGTCTTCGGCTGCCCGACGACCAGCATGAGGCCCAGTCGCGGGACGTCGACACCGACGGAGATCATGTTCGTGCTGGGCACGAATGACACCGCACCTGGCTGTCCGCGCTCCAGGAACAGCCGCTGAAGGTGACGCGGGATGTCCGCCGGGGGAATGTTGCTGGTCAGTTCCATGATCTCGGCGTCGTCGAGGTCACGTCGGTCGTCCTCGGCAGGTGCGATGACGCCGAGCCGCGCGGGGATGTCGTCGTGCGCCAGGGTGACCGTCTTGCCGAGTTCACGGAGGCTGTTGTGATAGGCGACAAGGGTCCAGTAGGCATCCGCGGACTGCGGTCCGAGCGGTAGTTCGATGGGAGCGTTGAGCATCGCCGCCGAGAGGTGGACCATCGCGGTCAGAGGTGTGTGCCCCTGGGGCATGACCCCGGCGTAGAGCCGGCCGGGTCGGCCATGGTCCGATCGGACGAAGTACGAGTCCTCCGCGTCGAGGCCGGAGGGCGGAAACAGAGCGATGGGGCGTCCGAAGACGCCGCGGGACTGGGCATCGGCGCGACGGATGGTGGCAGTGGAGGCGACGATCTTGGGGCGGGCACCGTGACGGGTCATCGCCACGTCGAAGGCAGCCTCGTAGAGCCCGACGATGGTGCCGAGCGGCCCGGAGATGAGATGGAACTCGTCCTGGATTATCAGCGCCGGACCGGGATCGGCGCCGGCGCCGATGAACACGCCCGCCCGCGGTTCGCGGGTGAACCGGGCGAACTTGTCCACGGTGGCGACGAGCAGCGTCGGCGGATCCGCGTAGAGCGCGTCATCGACGGACGAGACCGGCAGCGATCTGTGGAAGTCGCAGTCGACGTTGGGGCAGTTGATCCGGAAGCTGTTGTTGTCGGCGTGCACTCCCCATGCGTCCTCTGGGGCGTCACCGGTCGGAAGGATCTGGGTGCCGCACCAGGGACAGCGTTCGACCTGGAAGCTTTTGGTCGTCGGCTCGCGATTCCTCACGGTCTGCAGCAGGTCGGCCGCGTCGGCGAAACTGTTTGGACTGTTGTTACCGCCGACCCAGATCCCGATAGAGACCGGCCGGGTCCCCAGTTCTTCGACGCGCTCCTGCCGGATCAGCTCACAGGCACAGATCAGGGTGGCTGCCCTCTGGAACTGCTGGGCCGTCAGTAGTCGCAGTGTGTAACGGGTGATGACAGTGGTCCCGGCGCCGGCGTCACCGCCCGTCAGGCGCCGGTGGAAGACGGTGAAGGCGACCAGTCCGAGATACGCCTCGGTCTTTCCGCCGCCCGTAGGAAACCAGATCAGGTCGACGAGGTCACGGTCGTTGTGCTGTGGGTCGACGATCGAAGGTAAGGACAGAAGGACGAAAGCCAGCTGGAACGGTCGCCAGCGGCGCTGCGGGTCGTTGTAGTCGGGCGCGGCGGGAAGGCGGTCGTTCCAGGCGCGACCCGTGCCGGCGAATTCGGGCGCGCTCCGGATCATCTGCATCAGCATGGCCCTGTTCGCAAGGACGAAGGCACGCCGGGCGGTGGGGTCAAGCTGGAGCAGCTCCACACCCTCCCGCATCCGTGCACGGGCGCGATCGACGCGTTCGAGGAGCCGGTCAGCCGCCGCAACGAGGGGCTGCGTGAGCTTATCCCGTCGCGTGTGGTTGCTCCGGGCCCAGTTGTCGTAGCTGTCCACGAAGTTGAACAGCCTGCTGATGATTCCTTCCGTATCCCGTTCGAGCCTGGTGAGGAGATTCAGACTCAGTACCTCCTGGTCACCCGGCAGTTCGAACGCGACATCGGGGACGACGTGGCTGGGCACGAAGGTCGTCTGCACCGACGTGGCGAGGTCACCTTCCGCCTGCCAACTGGCGGCGGCGCCGTGGCCCAGGGCGAACACAGGAACCTTGCGGTAGAGGAGCGCGAGTTCCTCCTCCTCAGGGTCCGAATGGAGTCGCAGTGTGGACGGATACGGGGTTATGGCGCCCTCGACCGGGCTGCACCGTAGCGTCACCTGCAGCAGACAGTCAGCGGGGTCGAGTTTCCCCTGCTCCGACAGCTTCCGTTCATTGACGAGCGATACCGTGACCAGTACGCCGTCGCCGAACTCCCGCCAGACGACCACAACGGAGGCGTCCCCGTCGAACAGGTGGTGCTCGGTCCGCCGTCCCCTTGACCCCGGCGGCTCGACGTACAGGGCGGCGCTGCCGGTTGCAGCCATCGGCTGACGTCGCCACGTCTGCCGGTCCTCGCGCAGGTAGCGGGCGGCTGTCACCTCGATCCGGAGGGTCGACCTCCTGGAGATGACGAAGCTCAGTCCTACCGAGCTCGGCATCAGTTGCCCGGCCAGCGCCACGGGATCCTCGTCGCTCTCGGCCTCGTCGTTCGATCCGACGGCTGGATTGTCGTCCACGATGTCGTCATCGTGCGTGTCGAGGGGTACTTCACCGGGAAAGAGAATGCCGGCCAGGTAACGGCGGTCGGGTCGCTCGGCGAGAACCTCGTCCTCGCCGTACCAGGGACCGACAAGCTGCCGGCGGAGGTAGTCCAGGACCGAAGCCCGGTCCTCGGAGCCACTCTGAACGGGCGACGATGTCACCGGTTGTCCTCCTGCCCCTGCTCCTGCCCACCGGCAGCCATCCAGAGTCCCACTCTCGCGCGTGTCATTCCTACATAGAGGTTGCTGATCCGACGGGGATCGACCGGGCCGATGTCGGCCAGGAGGATGAACCGGCTCTCCAGTCCCTTGAAGTCCTCGACCCTGGCGAAGGCGATTCGGCCCCGTCCAGGTTTCCGCAGCGTGTGCAGATCCAGCACGTCGATGCGGTGTCGCCAGCGGGCCGGCAGGTCGGCGAACAGGGAATCCGCCAGGGGCAGCGGTGACAACAGGATGATGTCCGTGTTCGGGATCCCGTTGTCGTGGAGCCGGTCGAGCTCGGCGGCGGCTGCCGCGGCGCGACGGGAGCGGTCCGGCTCCTCGACCACCACCACCGCGGGCCCTTCCCCGGCCGATGAGACACCGGTGTCCGCTCCGGTCATCTGCTGGGTCGACGTGACGATCTGCCGGGTGTTGCGGCAGTTGTCCTGCAGCCGCACCTGCGTGGGCCGTAGGGATCTGAGATATTCCAGTGCCTCGTCGTCGCAGGAACCGACGAGACCACGCTGGTTGTTGCTGTCGAGCAGCATGTACCAGCTGCCGTCGGTGAGGCCGCCAGCAAGCCTGCTGTCCAGGTACGACAGGTCGGCGAAGTTGATCAGGTCCTGTGCCTCGTCGACGACGACGGTATCGAAGGTCCCCTCACTGCCGGCCGCGAGGTTGGCGAAGGGCACGACATGGACGTCCTGCATTCCGGGTTGGTGCCGCACGAACCCGGCGACCACCTGGCTGCGGCAGGTGAACAGGGTCCGTTTGCCGCTCGCAGCCGATCTGCGGGACATCTCGGCTGCGAGCATCGTCTTACCCGTGCCCGCGCCACCCTCGACCAGTAGCCGCGGGTTGTCTCCCACGTAGTCGAGCGTGCGGTACTGGCTGGCGGTCAGGGCGACGAGGTCGGCCTCCGCGTCGGTGACGATCTGGCGCAGCGTGGGAACGGCGTCGAAGTCCGGCCGCAGGGCCTGCAGTACCTCCCGCAGGAGAGGTTCCCCGAGCAGGGCCCGACGTCCTCCGGGCTTGGCCCGCCAGTAGTCCGCCATCCGGCCCAGGCTGCGTTGCAGGCCGTCGGTGCGGTCGAGCTGCCGACGGTCGATCAGGGTCTCTTCGTCCCACTCGACCGAGGTCTGCTCGGGCAGCCGGCAGTCCGGGCAGACCACGGCGAACCCGATGGGGATATCACGCATCGTCTCGCGGCCGAGGCGGTCCTCGAGACGGCGCTGCAGGGTGAACATGGCGCCTGTCGCCTGCGCGAAAGGGCTCTCCCTGCGCCGCCGCTCCGTGCCGGTGCGGTCGCGGTAGGTCCAGACACCGTTGGCGCAGCCGACGTAGCCGCCCTTGACCTCGATTACGTACACACCCCGTCGTCCCGCCACCACGAAGTCGATCTCGCTGACGCGCTTCCATCCGTGCTCGGGGAGATTGAGGCTGTGCAGAGCGAAGCTCCATCCAGCATCCACAAGTTTGAGACGTCTGTAGATCTCGGCCTCGGCGGCACTCTTCATCGACGGGGAGATCGGCTCAGGAACCATCCGCACCCGCAGGATTGTGCACGATGAGGGAGCCTCCCGCCGAACCTCGCTGTTGTCGGTGGGGGCCACAATGGCCGGTGTGACTTGTTCGGCCGATCAGGAGGTTGTCGACACGTGCGTACAGCTGATATTGGCGCACGTACGGGACAGGTCGGTCGGGGACTGGGAGGTCGACAGCGTTCTCGAGCTGGTCGGCGACCCACGGGCGACGGTGCGGCAGCAGGTCTTTGAGAGGCTGGTCAAGCTCGGTGTCGCCGTCGTCCCACCGGATGGCGACGAGCTCGATGGCCGTGGGCCGGCTCGACTGGTCGACCCGTCCCACACGGAACGCTTCCTTGCCGACGCCCGGAGGCTCCTGCATAGGGACAGGGCGTCGTCCCGGCCATGGGACCGCCTGCTCACGGCCTCCGAGGAGGTCGGCCTGGCGCTGCTGCTGCGCGGGGAACAGTACCGGCCGGACGAAGAGGTTCCGCACGGCTACCGCGCAGGTCTCCAGCTCCCGGACGAGCGGGCGCAGGCATTCGACGCCATGGTGCTGCACAATCGGCGGCTCGTTGCTTCGGTCGCCGGCAGCTTTCTGGGACAGGGAATGGAGAGCGAGGACCTGGACCAGCACGGCGTTGTCGGCCTGATGCGGGCGGTCGAGAGGTTCGATCCCACCCGCGGTCTGAAGTTCTCCACCTATGCGGTCTGGTGGATCCGCCAGGCCGTGACGAGAGCAGTCGCGAACGAGAGCCGGTTGATCCGCCTTCCGGTCTACAAGTCCGACCAGGTACGTCGGGTGGTGGCGATCCGGAACCGGCTTTTGACGCATTCCGGCAGGGCGACGGTGTCGGAAATCTGTCACGAGCTCGGCCTGGAACCGGGCACGGTAATCGAATGCCTCAGGCTGCATGCCGGAGTTGTGTCGCTGGATCTGCTGATCGGGGACGGCAATGCGTCGCTGGCCGAATTCGTGACTCCGGACCGCGACACACTGCGACCCGATCTGGTTGCACAGCGTCAGGAGACGCTTACTCTTCTCCGGGCTTCGCTGGCGGACCTCCCCGAACGCTCGGCGGCAATCCTGGCCTGGCGGGCCGGTGTCGGAACCGGCGTCCCCATGACCCTCGACGAGATCGGACGCCGACTCGGAATCACCCGCGAGCGTGTCCGCCAGTTGGAGCAGAAGGCACTGCCACAGCTCCGTGAGCGGATGAGGGCACGCCTGGGTGGCGCAGCGCCGGATGCCGACGATCTGATGAACTGATGTCCGTTCTGCCACACATCCGAGGCGGGAGACAGCGCCCCGGCACCTCGCCGTGGGTTCGACACCATCTCGTCGGTCGATCCCCCGGGGCCCGGCGCCCCACCGCCGTCCGCCGCAGGCATTCATTTGGGCGGAACGGGACGGGCAGTAAGCCCGGACCCGGAACATCCGAACGCGGCGGTACCACCGTGAAGGCCCTCCGGCCCGGGAACCACCGGCGGCGGGCGTGCCGCGTGGGGTAGGTTGTCGGCAATGACGGGACGTCCCACCGCTCTCAACGCCGCCGTGTCGGCGCAGATGAGCCGGATGCCGCGGTCGCGGACGAAGCCTGAGATGTCGGTACGACGTGAGCTGCACCGACGGGGGCTACGGTTCAGGGCGAACCATCCCGGTCTGCCCGGCCGACCGGACATCGCCTTCACACGGGCACGTCTGGCCGTGTTCGTCGACGGATGCTTCTGGCACCTGTGCCCCGAGCATGCGGTGCTGCCGAAGAACAACGCCACGTGGTGGCGGGAGAAACTGGAACGTAACGTGCTGCGTGACCGCGAGAAGGACGAGGCCCTGACAGCACTCGGCTGGACGGTGCTGCACTTCTGGGAGCACGAGGATCCCGTGGCCGTTGCGGATGTCGTCGAGCAGCTCTGGCGGGAACGGTGCCGATCCGGGACCACAGCGTGGGCGGTCGGGTGAGGCAGGGTGGGTGTGGCATCCTGGTCCTCACGGACGACGTGAGCGGAGGTGCCGATGCCGGGTAGAGCGTGGTACGACGTGGCGCCCTCGGCCGCACGACTGACCGGGTCGCTGCGGGACATCGGGTACGAGTTCCCGACCGCTGTGGCGGACATCGTCGACAACAGCGTCGCTGCCGGGGCCACCCGCATCGACGTCACGGTCGAGTTCGACGGGGAGGACTCCCGTGTCGTTATCGCCGACGACGGCCACGGGATGTCAGCCGGCCAGCTCACGGAGGCTCTCCGGTTCGGCACCAGACGTTCGTACCGTCGCGGCGAGCTGGGGCGGTACGGCCTCGGCCTCAAGACCGCGTCGCTCTCCCAGTGCCGGACACTCACCGTGATCAGTCGCAGCAGCCGAACGGTTGCGCGGACGAGCGCACGGCAGTTGGACCTCGACCTTGTGGAGGAATGGGACCAGTGGGTCGTCGTGGACCCGTCCCCGCAGGATCCGGTGGTCGGCAGAGCCCGGCAATGGCTGGCCGAGGGAACCGGCACCGTGATCGTCTGGCAGGCGCTCGATCGCGTACTGCCCGAGAAGCGCCCGGCGGGCGGCTGGGCCCGACGGCGTCTGGAATCCCTGGCAGCGCGCACGTCGGACCACCTGAGCATGGTCTTCCACCGCTTCCTGGAGGGGTCCGACGGACTCGCCCCGATCGTGATCTCGGTCAATGGACAGAAACTGCGCCCGTGGAACCCGTTCGCTCTGCAGGAGCCGCACACCTCCGAGCTGCCCCGGCAGCAGTTCGAGATCGAGATGGCGGGCACAGCGGGACTGGTTCAACTCCGACGCTTCGTTCTACCGCCGCGTGACTGCTTCACCTCAGCCGCAGAATTCGAACGGCATTCCGGCCCTCTGAACTGGAACCGGCAGCAGGGCCTGTACGTGTACCGGGCCAACCGACTGGTGCAGTGGGGCGGGTGGGGAGGGATCCGCGGTATCGACGAGCACACCAAATTGGCCAGGGCGGCGCTGGATTTTGACAACGACCTCGACAGCGCATTCAACATCAACGTCGCCAAGATGCGCGTCAGCCTGCCGGCCCAGTTGCGCCACATCCTGGAGGCACCGGTCAACGAACTGTGCGTCCTCGCAAACGATGCCTACCGCAGAACCTCGCGGCGACAGGGACGACCGTTCCCGACGGATGTGGATGTATCACCTGAGGTGCGTGCAGCCACCCAAGCGGCCACGACCGCCGGCCTCGCTCTGCGGATGGCCGCCATGCAGGCGGATCAGTGGGGAGCATGGCAGCGCATCGAGGAGACCCTCCGCACCCAGTCGCCGGAGGTGGCCCAGCTCCTCGGGCTGGACCGCTGACCCGGACCGGAAGTCAGAACAGCTGAGGTCGGTCGATCCGCGCACCGGCGCACTTCTTCACCAACGGGCATTCCTGGCACAGCGGCTCGACCGGCCGGCACAATGTGTTCGCGAGTTCGATCAGGCCCAGATGCGCGGCGCGCGCATCGCTGTCGATCCCGATCATGCGGGCGACTTCCAGCCGGCCGTCCGTCAGGCGGTTGCGTCGGTCGACGGGATGGCCACTGAAGCGGGCTGCCACCCGCAACACACCCTTCGTGACGAGTACCGGCTCCTCCGATTCATCCTCAGCGCCCGCGGGAACGACCAGCACGGCCAGGTCAGCGATGGACTCGTTGAGACCGGGAACCCGCCGCAGTTCATCGTCGTCCCGCAGTGCCCGGGGATCATCGGCGAGTCGCTGGGCGAGCTCCACCACCGTCCCGGCCCGGTTCGCCCTCGAGATGAATCCGCCGGTGCGACGGAGATTCTCCTCCGCCGCCACCGTGTCCTGTGGCTGGCGCCATGTCCGTAGCAGGGTCCACACCTGGCGCATCACGTCCGGGTGGGCACGGTCGAGCAGTATCTCCGCCTGGATGACCTGCCACCGTGTCTCCGCACGCAGCCATGGAATGCCGCTCACCTGACCGGAGGCGAACCAGGTTGCGAGCGTCGAGGCGACCTCCCGCGTCGACACGTGTGCCGGCCGGGGGTTGTCGAGCGCACCGCGCACGGCCCGGGACAGGTGCTCACCGAGCAGCGGGGGTACAGCGTTGCCGATCTGCTTGAACGCGGCCGACGGCGGGCCGGCGAAGCGGAACCAGTCGGGGAAGGTCTGCAGACGGGCTGCCTCACGAACGGTGATGGTGCGGTTCTGCCGCGGGTGGATGTACCAGTAGCCGTCCTTCGCGATGTGCGCCGTGATGGTCCGTGACAGTTCGTTCTCGCCAAGGCGCTTGTACTTGTCGTCGAAGATGTCGTCGCGGTACCGCTTTACCTCGTCCGGTAGATCGGAATACCGGGTCGACGGATCCATCATCTCGAACGCACGCAGGTCGTCCTCACGTACCGGGCGGGTGATGTGGTCGAAGACCTTGTGCGTATCCGGTTCAGCCACACCCTCCCGCATGCGCTTCTGGAAAGTTGTCAAGGGCACGTCGTAGGGGGCCCAGCCCTCGGCACCCCCTTCCGGACGCCAGCCCCCCTCCACCTCCGGTAGGTCGCCGATCGCGTTCCACACGGTGACCCGCTCCGGCTGCTCCCCTGGCCAGTCGAACGCCAGACCGTCCCGCAGGCCGACCAGAATGAGCCGTTGACGGAACTGCGGAACGCCGTACCGGAAGGTGTCGACCGCCTTCTCCTCCACCGCGTAACCGAGCGATTCCAGCTCGTGCACCATCGTCCGGAGGATGAACATCTCCTTGTCGAGAGCCATGTCCGTCACGTTCTCCATCAGCACCGCCGGGGGACGGGCAAGCCGGATGACCTCGAGGAACGATCGCCACAGATCGCGCCGTTCGTCATAGGGATCACGCAGACCGTGGCGCACCTTGTGGCGGATCATCGACCGGCCGGCCTTGGAGAACGGCTGACAGGGAGGCCCGCCGGCCAGCAACTCGACGCCTGCATGCCGGACGAGCTCGGCGACCTCCCGGATGCGCGCGGGGTCACCCAGGTCCCAGTCCACGCTCAGACCACCGTGGTGGTGGCGGTGGGTCTCGACCGCCTCCGGGTAGTGGTCCACCGCAAGGACCACGCGGTAGCCGGCGTTCTGCATACCGAGACTCAGACCACCCGCTCCGCTGAACAGGTCGACCGCCAACCGGTGCCCTCCCCTAAGGGACGCCTGTGCGTACCGCAGGAGCTGGTCGCTGTCGGTGACGGCGTCGGGGTGGGGCGCCAGCTGCACGAACGGCCCACGTACCAGTCTGACCTTGTACTTACCGCGACGGGCGGTGGGATCGGGTGCGTTGGGCTCGGCGGCGCGGTCGGTCACGTGCACGAACGTTACCGGTGACGGCGCCCGCAGCCCAGCATGCCCCGGCGCGGACGCCTGCGCCGGAATGCGGCTCTTTCCCTGGCTCGGACAGCGCGGAACCGACGACCGGTGTGGGATCGGATCGCTTCGGCGCGATCCTGCTGGCCGGCCGGACAATCGGACGGTCCCGGAGGAGGGTGACCTGCGCCACGCATGCTGTATACGTGGTTACCGGACAATGCTCCGCCGGGTGTCCCCACTGGAACCACCCCATCGGCACCACGAAGACGGAAGGGCACGGATGCACCGGATCAGCGACGAGGACCTCAACGATCTGGTCGAACAGATCGCCAGTGCCGTGTACGGCAACAGCACGATCCCGGCGATCCGTCGCCAATTGGGTAAATTCGTTCCGGCCGATATCCTCGACGCCGCCATCACGGAGTACCAGGCCCGGGCCGGGCGCCCCCGTGACCTGCACGAGCCCCGCTCCCTGACGGATCCATTGACACAACTGGAACCCTGGTACATCCCCCGGTCCGACGACGTCTTCTGGCCGTCGGTGAGGCGCCGTCTGGAGGGCACGGGTCTCGACGACGAGCCGATCAAACGTATCAACGACTCGTCGAGCAAGATCGTCTCGTTTGTTCCACCACCCGGGACCGAGCGGTTCAGCAGTCGCGGCCTGGTTCTCGGACACGTCCAGAGCGGCAAGACGACCAACTTCATGTCCGTGGCGGCGAAGCTGTGCGACGCACGCTACCGGTTGGTCGTGGTGCTGTCCGGCATCACCGACAACCTGCGGTCACAGACGCAGCAGCGGCTGGAACAGATTCTCGTCGGTGACGACCGCGGCCGTTGGCATCTGCTGACCGATGGCGAAACGGACTTCGACGACAGGCAGGCCCGCAATGCCGCCAACCTGCTCAGCAATCCCGACCAGCGGCTCCTCGCTGTGGTCAAGAAGAACCCGTACCGCCTCCGTAAACTGGCCCGTTTCCTGGAGGCCGCCGGCACCATCCTGCAGGACTGTCCCATCCTCGTCATCGACGACGAGGCCGACCAGGCGAGCATCGACGTGGGCAACAGGGGGCGGCAGTCGACCATCAACTCCCTGATCCGCCGCATCCTGAGCAAACCGAAGGTCGCCTACGTCGCCTACACCGCGACACCGTTCGCGAACCTGCTCGTGGATCCGACCGTGCCCGACGACCTCTACCCCGCCGACTTCATCGTCGACCTTCCCCCTTCCGACGACTACTTCGGTGCCGAGCGGATCTTCGGACGCGACCTGCTGACCTACGAGGCCGGGCCGGTCGACCGGGGCCTGGATGTCGTACGGACGGTCCCTGACGACGAGGTCCCCTCGGTCCGGCCACCCGGCGCCCGTGCCGGCTTCGGCGACTGGAGGCCGACCGTCACCGGCAGCCTCGGCGACGCTGTCCGCTGGTTCATCCTGGCCACCGCCGCCCGCCGCTGCCGCGACGGTGCACCGGCCGATTCGACCATGCTGATCCACACGTCGATGCGCGCCGTCGCACACCAGCGGACGGCCGAGGTCGTGCAGGCGTACCTGGAAACGCTCCGTGGCGGCTGGTCGACCGCCACCCTCCGCGACCTGTTCCACCAGCAGTGGGAACGGGAGACGGGCCGGGTGCCCGCCGCCGATCTCGGACTTCCGGCCGTACCGTGGCCGCAGGTCTACGACCGGATCCCCGGCGTCATGGCCGACGTCCGGGTGGTGGTCGACAACTACCAGTCCGACGTCCGGCTCAGCTACGGAGAGGAGCCGGTCACCGCCATTGCGATCGGGGGCAACACCCTCTCCCGTGGGTTGACCCTCGCCGGCCTGGTGTGCAGCTATTTCGTCCGGGCGGCCTCCGCCTACGACACGTTGCTGCAGATGGGTCGCTGGTTCGGCTACCGCCACGGCTACGAGGACCTGCCCCGGATATGGATGACAGGCGAGCTCGCAGCATGGTTCGTGGACCTGGCGACCGTGGAGGCCGAGATCCGGCAGCAGATCCGCCGCTACGAGACGGAGCACAAGACGCCACGAGAGTTGGCGGTGATGATCCGTAAACACCCGGCCATGGCAGTGACGTCGGCCGCCAAGATGCGCGCGGGCGTCACGGTCCGCTACAGCTTCGGCTCCCAGGTCATGCAGACGATCAAATTCCACCATCGGGACGAGGGGTGGCTGCGACACAACATCGACGCCGGCGACCGTCTCCTCACCGCCGCCCTTAAGCTTCCCGGAGTACGGGAGGTTCCCGTGCGGGCCGGCCGCACCGCATTGACCGGGGTGCCGGCCGCGAGAGTGATGGCCTTCCTGCGCGACTACCGCTTCCATGAGCGCAGCCCCAGCCTCCGCCCGGAAGCCCTGTGCGAGTACATCGCCAAGCAGAACGACTACGACGCATTGCGCACCTGGAACATCGTCGTGATCGACCAGGGCAGCGACCGCCTGGGCGGGATGGCCCTGGCGGGCCGCAAGTACCACATGATCAACCGCAGCCGGCTCAAGGTGCCGGAGGACTATGCCGACATCAAGGCACTGGTTTCGACCCTGGACCGCGTCGCCGACCTACCGGCCTCCATCAGAATCAGCGACATGATCGACGGAGACCCCACCGACCGGAGGTTACGGGAGCTGCGTGACGGGCAGCTGGGGGGCACCGGGCTCCTGTGTCTCTATCCCGTGAGCAGGAGGTCCACGGTCGAGCGCAGCAGTGGCAAACGCGGTTATCCGAGAACCGAGCTCGCGGCCGTGGAGGACATACTCGGCGTGGGTCTGTTCTTTCCCGAGGCCCGGGGACCCGAGGACCGTGACTACGTCTCGGTCGACCTGTCCAGCCTCGCGCCGGTCGACGAGGAGCTCGAGACCGTCGACATCGACGAGATCGACGCCGCCGACGAACGGGCGGGTGAAGCCTTGACCGACGGTGCCGCGTCATGACAGGCAGCGCCGAGGAGATGTTCCGCCGACTGGAGGCGACCGATCCGCCACGGGAGATGCGCGTGCTGGACAGTGCGGTCGAGGTGGCCGCGGGGCCGGTCGCTGTCGGCGTCGACGCCTCCGGGCGCCGACATCTGCTCATCCCGCTGACCGACCGGCACCCCACCGTGCAGGACACCACCAGCCGCGGCGTCACCGTCACCACCCGGAGCCTGGAGGACGACTCCGGTCACCCGGGACGGTACGCGGATGTGGTCTGCCAGCTACCTGAGCTCAACGACATCTTCACGGCATTCACCGACGACCTGAGCCGACAGTTGCAGCGCCGCCCCGGCGATCCCGGACGGGTCTGCCTGGAGCTCCTGCACCGGTGGCGCGAGCTGCTCTCCCCCGCACCCGGTCCGATACTCGGACCGGAGGCGCTGCTCGGCCTGCTCGCCGAGCTGCACTTCCTCGAACGGATCTGCGGGCTCGGTGGCCCCGAGCCGCTCCAGCTCTGGACCGGTCCCCACAAGGCACGCGCGGACTTCACCTCCGTCACCGCTGCCGTTGAAGTCAAGGCCACAACGCACCGCGACCGTCTGGTCGTCGGCGTACACGGCGCCGACCAACTGGAGGAACGCCCAGGCACCGATCTCTACCTGTACGTCGAGCAGTTCGAACGTGACAGCGCCGGCGACAGCGTCCCCGACGTCGTCGACAGGCTCCTCGGTACGGGACTGGACAGGCGTATCCTGCTGGACGCCCTGGCCACAATCGGTTACCGCAACGACGACGCCGATGCGTACCGCCGGGACCGGCACCGGGTGAAACGCGCCGCCTCGTACCACGTCAACAGCCCGGGTTTCCCCCGGGTGACGTCCGGGCAGCTCGATGCGTCACTGCAGCAGCACCTGGTCCGCCTGAACTACAGTATCGATCTGTCAGCTTTCGATCATCATCTCACCGACCCCTCCGCGGCAGCCGCCGCGCTTATGGAACAGCCATGACGCGCATCGCCATGTACGCCGAGCCGCTCCCACCATCAGGAGGGATCGACGCGCGGTCGGTACGCCGGACACTCGGCACCTACTCCATGGACTTCTGGGAGCTGTTCCTGCGCGAGACACTGCAGAACAGCTGGGACGCCGCCACAGAGGGCCGACCCGCCGAGTTCTCCGTGGACGGCTGGCCCCTCGATCCCGGGCAACTGCAGAGCCTGCGTCGTCTTCTACCCGGGGCCGACCTGGACAACCCGGGCCTCAAGGTCCTCACGGTCACCGACACCGGTACGAAAGGGCTCACCGGTCCCACCAGGGCGGACCGGGTGGGTGAGGATGATCCACGGAATTTCGTCGACCTCGTCCGGAACATCGGCCGACACCCCGACAAGGGGTTCGGTGGCGGAACCTACGGCTACGGCAAGGCCGTGCTGTTCGAGGCGAGCAGCATCGACACCGTGGTGATATTCACCCGCATCAGGACCAGCGCCGGTACCGAGTGCCGACTGATCGGCATGTCACTCACCGATCCCTACCGGGTCGGGCGACATCAGTACACCGGACGCCACTGGTGGGGAGTTCCACACAGCGACGTCGGCGTGGAACCGGTGACCGGCCCGGCGGCGGAGCACATGGCCCGGGCCATCGGACTGACGCACCTGTCCGGAGACGCAACCGGCACCTCGGTCATGGTCATCGCTCCCCGGACCGGAGAGGAGCACCTGTCCGACGTGGTCGCCGTGATGGCCGACACCGCCACGAGGTACGCGTGGGCCAACACCGTCGGGCAAGTGGGGTCACCTCCCGGGCTCACGTTGCGGTTCACCTGCGACGGGTCACGGATAGATCTTCCCGACCCGGCGACCGATGCCCGGCTGCGGTACTTCGTCGAGGCGCACCGGCGCTGCCGCTCGGTCTTCGACGGCGCAGCAGGAGACCATCCATGGCCCTGGGCTGTCCAGGAGATCGTCGGCAGCCGTCCGGAGCAACGTCTCGGCGTACTGGCATGGCGGACGTACAGGGCGGCCGCCTCAGGCAGCCATGCCCGGCCACCCGCGGAGATCGCCCTCATGCGCCGACCGGGCCTCGTTGTCGAGTACCGCAACGTCACTCCGGATCCGTTCGGGCACGCCATCAGCGGCGTGTTCATCGCCGATCCCGAACTCGACGGGGATTTCGCCCGCGCCGAACCACCGACGCACGACAGGTGGCAGCCGAGGCTGGCGCAACGGCAGCGGTACGCCCGTAACCCGGTCAGCCAGGCACTCAACCGCATCGACCGGATTTTCAAGGAACGCCGTACGGACAACGCGACGACCCCCACCACCGAGGCCGCGACGGGGGTTTCACGGCTGGCGAACGTCCTCGGCACACTCCTCGACACACAGGCGGGTGGCACGGACATCCGCATCCCGGCCGGGTCGGACAACCCGGTGCACGATCCACCGACCACTTCGTCGGGAGCACCGGCAGGCCACAACGACACACCGACAGTGCACAACGGAGGCAAAGGACGCCAGCAGAGGCACCACGGGCGGGGGTCGCGCTCCACGACCGGTCCGACACTGCGTTTCCACCCCCGTCCCCGCCAGATCGTGTTGAGGGACGGCGGCCGTGCGGTTGAATTCGACATCGACCTCACCGGAGCCTCCGGTGCGTCGCTGACCCTCATCGCCCAGCCACTGGTCGCGATCGCTGACGGAGCACCGGAGCCCGCCGACGAGACCACTCCGGTCGAAGTACTGCACTGGCGTGACCGGGACAACGGAGACCTCACGCCCGGTCCGCAACTGACCCTGACCACCGAGACGTCGGAACACTGGACCGTCACTCTCACCCAACCGGCTGATGCAGCCGTCACCGTGCGGATACGCCAGGAGGAGGTGACACCGACGTGAGCGCCCCGATCAGTGCGGGCCACCTGACCCCGGCCGAGGAGCGCATCCAATCCGGAACCGTGACGGTCACCGGTCCTCAGGGCACACCCGTCCCCGAGGGGGAGCCGGTGCCTGACTGGGACTACTTCACCGATCTCACCGCGAACTGGCCCCTGCATGTCGACCTGCCCGGGGTACTGCAGGACTGCGGCCTGTCGCCCGCCGCAGCCGTGCACTGTCTGGTCACCTGGCACAGCAGCAGCACCAACCGCCGCGACAATTCCACCCCGGCCAGACTGGTTGACGGTGAAAACCGACTGACGGTTGCGATCCCGGGCACCGAGATCGGCGGAAACCTCACCCTGACCGCCCGGATGGTCCTGGCTGCACCTGACCCGACACCGATCTCGCCGCTGGCAGCCTTCCGACCCGGCGCCATCCTCTGGCAGGCCCGGCGGCGCTTCACCCTGGAAGGCAGCGGCAGCCGGTTCCCCGTGGTGGCCACGAGCTTCGCCGAAAGTGGGCTCGCCGAGGGACGCCGCTCGCTGTGGTACCTCTCCTGCGCCCCGGATCTCGACGGGTCGGACACCGGCAGCATCCGGCTGTACCTCAACTCGGACCACCCCGCCGTCACCACGATGCTCAACCAGCCGGAAGCGGAAGCCTCCAGGACACTCGCCGAGGTGCTCCGGCACGATGTCGTCCGTCAGCTCATTCAGACGGCGCTACGCTGCGAGGACCTCCAGGACGAGCACGACCACGGCGAAGGCACACTCGGCGAGCTGTTCATCAACCTGATACGCAGGTACTTCCCCGACCGGTCGCTCTCCGACCTACGTAGTCAACACCGCAACGACCCGAGCGAACTGGAGGCGGTCATCCAAGGTCTCGACCGGGTCCTCGCATGAACCGGCTGTACGTCTACCCGCGTCTACCTGCCCACGTCGCGGAACGGCTGCTGACCCTCCACACCGGCCGGGACCTCGTCGAACTGCGCAGGCTGTCGGCCACTGCCGATGCGCGCACCACCTGGTACCCGACGGCACCCCACCGCGTAGCGGAGGACGACCTCCGTGCCCTGCAGCAGACCGTCCGCGGGATCGCCGCGGAAGCCAACTGGCCGGCACCTCTGGGCAAGACGAACGGCACAGCCTTCGACCGGCTACTGGCACCGGCCCTGTACCGGCAGATGACCATCGTGCCCGCCGACGCGGCGAGCGAAGAGGTCTGGTCATTTCTCAGCCTGGTCCTGTTGCCGGACATCGCGCTCTGGCGGTGGCCCAATCCACTACGGCGGCCAGGCTACGAACGCATCATCGGCCGTCCGCGCAACGTGTTCCGACGCCTCTGGACCCGTGTCCACAGCTTGGGCGAGGACCTCGGCGCCCGACTCTACGAGGACGAGGCCGTCGCGATCCTCGAGCGCCCGACGCTCGGTGCGCATCCACGCGTCGCCCGCGCCATTGCCCATGGCCACCTGACCGTAGCCGGTGAGGCCGGCGCCGCAAGGACCGACATCCTGCGGATCACCGCGCGCAGACTCCGGCGACTTGCGGTATTGGTCAGCCTCGAATCGCTCGACGATGTACAACTCTCAAAGCTGGTGGACGACTACACGAAAGAGGCCATCGAGCAATTGCAGGCGAAGACAACTGGGAGCACGCCCGACCACGATCTGCCGGAGCAGGTGCGGGCGAGGTCAGGGGCCAGTCTGTAACGGCTGATGTTCCGACGGCCCTGTCGACGCGGGTGCCGCCTGCACGGGCACCGGTAGGGTCGGGCCCTTACCGGTAACGACACCAGGTCGCCTCCAGATCACCGGAAAAGAGTGACCTGAGTCGGTGGGCAAGCTGCTTGGCCACGTCTGGGCGGCCAGCGAGAGCATCAATCGTGCTCGTGACAAGTTGCAGCTCCCGAACGCCTCGTAGGACCGGCCAGCCCGTCCAGGTGGTGACGTCCACCCCGTAGGCATCGACGAAATCCTCGTAGTCGATCCGGGATCGCCCGAACCGGGTGGCGCCATGGGCGGTGGGCACGAGATCCCATTCCCGCGGACCGAGGCACACCCCGTCCAGGTCGCAGAGCAGAGGTGTTGGACTGCTCGCCCCTTGGCCCGGCAGAGGCAGGAGGATGTTCCCGGTGTGAGCATCGCCGTGGATCACACCCGGAGGCAACTGCCAAGCCACCCGATCGAGATCCTCTTCGGCACGGTCGCAGCGCCAGCGGAGATCACGCAACAGATCCTGGGTGCTGAGCCCCAACTCAGTCCTCGACCATCCCTCCAGGTCGTCAGCCTCGCGTGGCGGTAGCGATGCGGCGGCGTCCAGACGGCGGCGGAACTTCGGGATCGGCGACCAGCGCGGCAACGGCACATTGAGCTGTTCAAGACCGTGTAGGGCGCGCAACGGCATGGCCAGGTCGACAGGCCTGGGCTCATCGCGAACCGTGGGAACGTACTGCCAGGCCGTCGCGACCCACTCCCCGCTGAAGATCGGTCGGCAGGCGACGCCGGAGGAGATCCGCACAGTCGGCATCCCCGCCTTCTCCAAGCACTGAGCGACCGGGACCACGCGTTCCGCCAGCGTGAAGGCGTGGGGGCCGGCAGCAAGTCGGATCACGAACGGCGGCGCCTCGAAAACTGCATTCATCGTGTACTTCACGAGCCTGGCGCTATCCGGCTCAATACCGAGCTCCGCACAGACCTCGCCCAGATGAGCACGGAGCTCCGAGGCGACAGCGTCGCTGAGAGCGGTGGTCATCAGACCGCCCGCAGCTCCGCGAGCCGGCTGCCGAGAGCGGCGAGCGCCGGCTCCCGCTCGGCCTTGGGCGCGGCAAGCGCCCAGAGCGCATCCAGACGATCGTTGACACGGGCCGACCGCATTCCCCCGTCCACCACCAGCCCCACCGCCTTCGTGCCGTACTCGCCAGCGGTTGCGAGATCACCGGCAAGGATACTCGCTGTGGCGACGGAGATCGTGTCGAAGATGAACGATCGTCGGTCCTGGGGCCGGCGAAGCTGCACAGCCTGATGGGAGTGCTCGGCAGCCCGTTCCACGTATCGAAGGTGTTCCGGGTGACGGGCGAGGGCGGAGTAGACGACGGCCGAGATCCCGTGTCCGTCGGCTTCGGTGAGCGCGAAGTGGGTCCAGGCGGGCGCCGTGTCCGGGTCGGCCCGGTCGAGCTCCCGCCGTGCCCGGGAAAGGCTGTCGACGACCTGGTGGTCGGCTCCGAGGAGGGCGTAGGCCCAGGCGGAGTTGGCGTGCAGTATGCCGACGCTGGCATGGCACCCGGCCTGCTGTGCGGCGAGCTGACCGAGGCCGAACAGCTGGAGCGCCTCCGCCGGTTGCCCTTGGTGGAGACTGACCCTACCCAGGCGGTACAGCGTGTTGGCCAGCAGCGGGAGCGAGTCGGTCTGTCGCGCGAGGACGAGGCTCTGGGTGAGGTGCCGGCGGGCCATGTCGTGATCGTCGAAGTCGTGCGCCACCCAGCCGACGAGGTTGTGCAGTTCGGCAAGCGCTGTACGGAGGTCGACAGCGACGGTATCGGCGCACTTCACCTGCAGGAGCTGAGTCGCCCATGCCACGTAGCCGCACGCGGATTGCAGGCACCGGCCGCCTCCGGCGGCGGCATCGAGCCGGCGGTGGAAGGCGGTAACGGCGCGAACGGTGGCTACCTCGTCCGGACCGACAGTGGCCGGGAGGGCGGTCTTCTGGGAGTTGGGCAGCCAGCGTTCCACGCCTTCGGGTATCGCTCCTACCGCGATGCTGGCGACGACCCCGAGCAACTCGTGGGGGTCGAGGGGCCCAGCGCTTCGGGCCGGCTCAGGAGCGTCACCCCGCCGATGGTGGAGTGCCTGTTCGTCGAGAGCAAGCCCCATGAAGTGACGCGGGATGGACAACCCCTCGGCGATCCGCTCCAGCACCGCGTAGTCGGTGACGACGCGGCGCCCAGCTGCGATCTCTGAGACCCGGCTGGCGCCCAGCCCGGTCGCCGTCGCGATCGCAGACCAACTGAAGCCCCGTTCCTTGAGGAAGCCGAAGGCCGCCGCCATGTCGTGACGCGCGAGGTGTACGCGTATGGCCGCGCCGCGAAACGTGCCCTCGTGCCACCACTGCGGCCTGACGACCCGCTGCATGGATGGTCACTCCCTCCGACCGCGACTACTGCGCACAGTAGTCGCCCGCGGGTGAGATGTCCGGCCTGCCGCAGTTGACGCTGGCCGTCGTCTCACGGTGAGAGCCCCACCGTGGGGCGCTCACCGTTGGCTAGCTGAGCGATCACAGCATCGACCAAGGTCATGCTGTGCAAGCCAGACGCCACCCCGATCCGAGGGTCCTCAGTCCGGGATCCGTCGCCGACGGCGGGCAGGTTCCGACACTGGGCCTCGTCGCCGACGTGGTTTCTCAGGTCGTAGATGGGCGCCGGCTTGGGGTGAGGGCTGCACGGAGCAGCATCGGCCGAGCGCGCGCCCACGACGGCCTACGCGCGTGCTCCGAATCCGAGACTGCTCATGCACATGAGCCGGGTACGCGGTCGATGTCGGGTAGGGCCCGGCCGCGCACCTTGATGAGGAGGTGTCCGGATGACCCGCTTCGCATGGCCCGCCCCTCCGAAGCACTGCCAGTCGTACGAGCCGATCAGGAGCCGCGGCGGCGGAGCATCGTCCGCCGGAGTGACTGTAAAGGCGGTGACTCACATCCTATTCCGGCCGCGCCGGGGATCGCCGCCGCAACGGCCAGTCCACACTCCCGCGCCGTGACTGGGGTCGAGGAGAGCGACCGTCCCGTCGACCGCTTCGACGCGGCTCGCCGGACCGTGCTCGCCCACAAGGAGGGCGGAGCCTGCTTTCAGTGCCACGACGGCGTATGTCGCCAGAACGAGTGGGCGCTGGAGGAGCTGTCCCGTCATCCCGGTGGCCCTCGCCTCCTCGTACAGCTCCAGCTTCTCGACTCCGCAGACGACACGATTCAGGAAGGACGGCCGCGGTGAATCCAGCCCTCGGCGCCGCTGACGAGCACGCCGCCTCGTATGTCCGTTCCGAGCCTGTCCCGGTCCCCCGTCCGGCGCCCGCCGGCGCCGCCTCCGCGCCGACCGGCCGGATCGCGGACGAGTTCTTCTTCATGTGCCACGACGACCGGACCGGCCGACCTCGGCTGTTCGACTCGGCGCTGTCGCACGGCCTGGCCGCTGGGCTGCTCGTCGAGCTCTACTACGGCGGGCGGATCACGTTCGAGCGCGGGCACGTGCGCGTCAAGGACATCCGGCCGCCGCAGGACTGGCTCCAGCACCTGGTCCTGGACCGGATCGCGGCCGAGCAGCAGCACACCGCGACCCGGGTGTGGCTGGCCTTCCTCGGCGCGTCCGCCTACGAGCAGGTCGCCCAGCGGATGTGGCAGTCGGGTCTGGTGCGGCCGCAGCAGGCGGGCCCGTTCTGGCGGCAACGCACCCTGTACGTGCCGACCGACATCAACACCGCGGCATGGTCGTGGGCGCGGCTGTCCCAGCACCTGCGCAACGGCCGGAGCTTGAACGGCGTGGACCTCGCGCTGGCCGGCCTGGCGCTGCACACCCAGCTGGACACGACGCTGCTCGACGGGGCCTCGCTGGCGACGCGCTCGCATCTGCGGCGGTTGGTCGAGCAGTCGTGGCCGCCGTTGCGGGATCTGCTCGCCGATCTCGGCAGCGTCGTCGGCGGCGCGGTCCTGAGCCACCGCACCTCCTGACGGCAACACCCATCCACTCTTCGTGAAAGAGACCTGATGTCGCATTCGACTACTGACACTGTTTCCGAGGTTCTGGCGCGCGGCCGGCTCGGGATCCCCTCGGTGGTGTTCTTCGTCATCGCCGCCGCCGCGCCGCTGACGGTGGTCGCCGGCGGTGCGACCACCGGCTACGCGGTCACCGGCGTGGCGGGTATTCCGGTGGCGTACCTTGTCGTCGCCGCCGTGCTGGCGCTGTTCTCGGTCGGGTTCGTGGCCATGTCCCGGCGGATCGTCAACGCCGGCGCGTTCTACACCTACGTCACCCGAGGGCTCGGCCGTCCGGCCGGTGTCGGCGCGGCGATGGTCGCGCTGGTGGCGTACAACGCGATGCAGATCGGCCTGTACGGCGGGTTCGGCGCGGTCCTCGCGACGTTCCTGCGCGATCAGTACGGCCTGAACCTCACCTGGTGGGTGCCGGCGCTGATCGGGTGGGCCGTGGTGGCCGTGCTCGGCGTGCTGCGCATCGACCTCAACGGCAGGGTCCTGGCGGTCATGCTCGTCGCCGAGTGCGCGGTCGCGCTGGTCTTCGACGCGGTGATGGTCGGGCACCCCGCCGGCGGGACGGTCACCTTCGACACCCTCGCCCCGTCGCACATCCTCGCCGCGGGTATCGGTGCCGCACTGGTCACGGCCATCACGGGTTTCGTCGGCTTCGAGGGCACGGTGGTGTTCTCCGAGGAGACCCGTGACCCACGTCGGACGGTCGCGCGGGCCACCTACATCGCGGTGGCCGCCACCGGCCTGCTCTACGGCCTGTCCGCCTGGGCGATGTCCGTCGCCACCGGCCCGGACAGGATCGTCGACGCGGCCCGCACCGACGGCACCGACCTCATCTTCAACCTCGTCTCACCGCACCTCGGGTCCAGCATCGTGACCGTCGGGCGGGTCCTGTTCATCACCAGCCTGTTCGCCGCGCTGCTGAGCTTCCACCACACCGTGGCCCGGTACCTGTTCGCGCTCGGCCGGGAGCGGGTCCTGCCCGGCGTACTGGGCCGGACCAGCCGCCGCACCGGCGCCCCGAAGGTCGGATCGATCCTGCAGAGCATTCTCGCGGTGGTCGTCCTCATCGCCTACGCCACTGCCGGCGCGGACCCGATCGTGCACCTGTTCTTCTGGGTCACGGTGACCGGTGGCCTCGGCGTCCTGATCCTGATGACCGTCACCTCCGCCGCCGTGATCGGCTTCTTCGCCCGCATCGCCCACGGCGAGGGCTGGTGGCCGGCGTTCGTCGCGCCGCTGCTCGCCACGCTCACGCTGACCGGGTTCCTCGCCGCCACGCTACGGGAGTTCGACATCCTCCTCGGCGTCAGCGCGCACTCACCGCTGCGCTGGCTCTTCCCGGCCACCTACGCCATTGCCGCCCTCGCCGGCATCGCCTGGGCGTTGGTCCTGCGCGCAACGCGGCCGCAGGTCTATGACGCCATCGGACTCGGCGCCGACAGCGCCACCGCGCCCCTGCGCCGCACCGACAGCTTCCGCCTGCCGGTCTGAACAAGGAGCTCACCATGACCGTCCCCAGCACCGGCGTGAGCATCCGTCGCGCCACTCCCGCCGACATCGACCCCTTGGTCTCCGTACTCGTCGACGCGTTCTTCGACGGGCCGGTCGCCGACTGGCTGGTCCCCGACCACGACGACCGTCGCGCCGTCTACCGCCGGTACTTCACCCTCGTCCTGCGTCACGGTCTCACCCACGGCCACGTCGACACCACCACCGACCGGTCCGCCGTCGCGATCTGGTACGCCCGGCCCGTACCTCCACCCGCGGCGCCGCCGGAGCACCAGGCGGCGGTGGAAGCCGCCACCGGACCGTACGCCCCGAAGTTCACCCTCCTCGAGGCCATGTTCGACGTGTTCCACCCCCGCGAACCGCACCACTACCTCGCGTACGTGGCGGTCAGCCCCGACGAACAGAGCTCCGGCGTCGGAACCGCCCTGCTCGACAGCTACCACCGCCGGCTCGACGCGCTGGGTCTGCCCGCCTACCTGGAGGCCAGCAACATGCGCAACCGCAGGCTGTACCTGCGGCTCGGCTACCGGGCCGGGCCGCCGCTGATCCTGCCCATCAGCGGACCCACGATCTGGCGGATGTGGCGCGGGCCGGCCGGCGCCGCAGGCACGGCCGCGTTTCCCGACACCGAGCAACGACCACGTCGGCGAACCCGGCCGACTGCCGCTTCAAGCTCCGTCCGCATCGGGCGGTAGGGGTGACGCGTCACCGGGACGCGGCCACCCGGCACCACCTCGGGTCACCTCGGCCCGAAGGGATCTCAAGATCGGAGGAAGACATGTCCACCAGCACCGCGGAGCAGAGCACGACCGCCGACGGCGGGGACTTCGACCTGGACGTCAGCCTGCTGGAGGTGGCGGACGTGGCCGGCCTGGTCAACCTGACCGACGACGGCTGCGGCAGCACCTGCACCGCCTGCACCACGAACGTCGCCTGACCGACGAACCCTTCCCCGGAAAGGCCGGCCGGCGCGGCAACACGCCCCCATCTTCCGCGCCGGCCGGCACCCGAACCGACATCCACCCGAGGTGCAGCGTGCGCTCTCCCACAGGCTCTCCAGCATACCGGTCGACCGGGGCCGCGCTCGTCCGCGCGGCCGCCCACCCCCACATCGACCTGCCGCCGTGGCCCGACCTGACCGAACCACGCCACGCCCTCGTCCCCGGCTGGGTGGCATGGCTGCGGCAGGTGTGGACGAACGAAACCCTCGTCGACGCGATCAGCCACGCCAGCCCGGTACTCGCCGCGCAGGTCGCCAGGCTGTGCGCCGGCGACGCCCTCACCGTCCGGGAAACCCGGCGGGTGATCCAGGCCGTCGCCCGATACACGCAGCGCCTACGCGGCCGGCCGACCCCGTTCGGTCTCCTCGCCGGGGTGGCACCCGCCGTGTTCGGATCACGCTCGCCCACCCGATGGGGCACCGCACACCAGGCCGTCGCCCGGGCGGGCGCCGCGTGGCTCGCCGACATGATCAGCCACCTGGAACGATGCCCGGACCTGGTCGCCCGGCTTTCGGTGGTCGCGAACAACACCATGACGGTACGCGACGACCGGCTCGTCCTGCCCTACCAGCCGCACGCCCGACCGCAGGGCACGACGGCCGTGGAGGTGTCGCTGCGGTACACCGCGCCGGTCCGCGCCGCGATCACCGCCGCCCACGCCCCGATCCGGGTGGAAGCACTGTCCGCGCAGCTGTGTGCCGCGTTCCCGCGCGCTGCACCGGCGACCGTTGAGGGGATGCTCGCCGAGCTGATCACCCGCGGCGCACTGATCACCAGCCTGCACGCGCCCGGCACGGAACCCGACGCCCTGGCGTACCTGCTGCTCCAGCTCGACGACGTCGATGCCGGCGGCATCGCGGCGGTCGCCGACCTGGTCCGCGCCCTGCGCGACATCCACACCGCGCTACGACGCCACCGCACCGCCCACGGCGCAGACGGTCGCCAGGCCCGCGCCCAGGTGACCTCCCGGATGCGTGCCCTCGGCATCTCCGTCCACGAGCCTCTCGCGGTGGATCTCCGGCTGGACGCGTCGGTCACGCTGCCCGATCAGGTGGCGCGGGAGGTGGAACGCGCCGCCCTGGCGTTGACCCGGCTCAGCGCCCACCCCTACGGCACCGCGGCGTGGCGCGCCTACCACCAGCGCTTCTACGAACGGTACGGGATCGGCTCGCTGGTGCCGGTACGCGACGTCGTCGACCCGGACAGCGGCATCGGCTTCCCCGACGGATACCCCGGCACCCCAGCAGACGAGCCACGATCACCCCTGTCCCGCCGCGACGAGCTGCTCCTCGCCCTCGCCCAGCGCGCCGCCCTGGACGGCGCGGACGAGGTGCTGCTCGACGAGGAGCTGATCGCAGAACTGGAGCTGGGGCCGCCACGGCTGCGGCTACCGGCACACCTGGAGACGAGCGTCCGCGTGCACGCCGCCGGCGAAGCCGCCCTGGCGCGCGGCAGGTTCACCGTCGAGGTCACCTCCGTGTCGCGGGGCGCCGGGGGACTCACCGGCCGGTTCCTCAGCGTGTTGCGGGCGGTCGACGCGGCGAAGCTGGCCGCCGGCCTGACCGACCTGCCCACCGCCGATCACGACACGGTGCCCGCCCAGATGTCGTTCCCGCCGCTGGATCCCGCGACCACCCACGTCACCCGCGCCATGCAGATCCTGCCCACTGTCATCAGCCTGGCCGAGCACCGGCGCCCGAACCGGTCGGTACTCACCGTCGACGACCTGGCGGTCGGCTGCGACGGCCGACGCATGTACCTCGCTGCACCCGACCAGGGCCACCGCTTCGAAGCCGTCGGCATGCACGCGCTCAACCTGCGCACCCACACCCCACCACTGGCCCGGTTCCTCATCGAACTCGGCCGCGCCCAGTGCGCCCAGGTCACCGCTTTCGACTGGGGCGCCGCCGCCCGGGCCAAGCTGCCGTTCCTTCCCCGCATCCGCTACGGACGCGCGATCCTCGCCCCCGCCACCTGGCGGCCGGAAGCTACCGAGCTGCCCGACCGGCGGCAGCCCTGGTACGCCTGGGACGACGCCCTCGACCAGTGGCGGGCCCGCCGGCGCCTGCCCCGCCTGGTGCAGCTGGTCGAAGCCGACCGGCGTCTGCCGCTGGACCTCGACGAGTCCGCGCACCGCGTCCTGCTGCGCACCCACCTGCTCACCGCACCGCGAGCGGTCCTCGTGGAAGCACCAACCCCGCAGGACCTCGGCTGGTGTCGCGGCCGTCCGCATGAGGTCATCCTGACGCTGCACGCCACTGAGCGACCACCCTGGCCACCCCTGCCCACACCGACGCCGGCCCGCGTCATCGGACGAGACCAGTGCCTGAGCCCTGCCGCTTCTCCGCTGCTGCTCGCGAAACTCTACGGAGACATCCGCCGACAAGACCTCCTCCTCGCCGAGCACCTGCCCCGACTGCTCACTGAGTGGGAGGTGCCGCCGGACTGGTGGTTCCTCCGGTTCCGCGACCCCGACCAGCATCTCCGCCTCCGCATCGCCCTGCCCGACCCGTCGGCATTCGGACCGGCCGCCGGACGTGTCAGCGCATGGGCCGACGATCTACGCCGACGTGGCCTGCTGCGGGAGATCCAGTACGCCACCTCCTACCCCGAGACCGGGCGGTGGGGATCCGGTGCGGCCATGCAGGCCGCCGAGGCGGTCTTCATCGCCGACTCCCACGCCGTCCTCACGCAGCTACGCCAGCCCGTCCGCCCGCGCCGACAGGCACTCGTCGCCGCGCAGATCGCCGCTATCGCCGTTGCCTACACCGGCAACGTCGACGCCGGCATGCGCTGGCTCATCGACCACGTACCCCCGACCGCGCCGCAGCCGGTCGAGCGGCCGCTGTTCCACGAAGCCGTACGACTCGCCCACCCCGGCGACGACTGGGCCGCACTGCGCGCTGTCCCCGGCGGCACCGCCATCGTCGACGCCTGGAAGAACCGCGACATCGCCCTCGCCGTCTACCGGACCCACCTACCCGGACCGCACACCGACGGCATCAACAGCGACGACCTCCTCGGCTCCCTCATGCACGCCCACTACATCCGCGCGGTCGGCATCGACTTCGACGACGAGGACCGGTGCCGCTACCTCGCCCGCGCCGCCGCCCTGGCCTACTTCGCCCGGAGCCGGCCATGACCCTTCCGTACGAGAGCCACGACCTCGCTGTCGCGGTCGCCGATCTGCTCGCCCATCCCGACGACCCCCGGCTGCCGATCCAGCAACCCTGGTGGCGGCAGTCGCTCGCCCTCGGCGTACCCGGCATCGCCCTGCTCCACGTCGAGCTGGCAGCGGCAGGGCTAAGACCCTGGCAACGCCCCCACCACTGGCTCGCCGCCGCTACCAGCCGACCGGTAACGGCGGGCCCCGACAGCCACCCCTTCCACGGCGCACCCGCGCTCGCTTACGTCCTCGCCTGCGCCGCCACCCACCGGCCCGGCGCCTATGCGCACGCACTCGAGGAGCTCGACCAGGTGATCACTGCCGATGCGCGACGCCGCGTGGCCGCCGCGCACGCCCGCATCGACGTCGGGGAACTACCGGCGCTCGCCGAGTTCGACGCCATCCGAGGATTGACCGGGGTCGGGGCGTACCTGCTCCGCCGAGCACCCGACGGCGAGGAACTGCCCGCGGTGCTCGGGTATCTGGTCCGGCTGACGCGACCCCTACCCGTCGGCAGCGAGGTGTTACCAGGCTGGTGGACCGGCAGCGGGCCTTCCGGCCACGTCGACTCCCGCTTCCCCGGCGGACACGGCAACCACGGCATGGCCCACGGCATCGCCGGACCCTTGGCGCTACTGGCGCTCGCGGCCCTGCACGGCATTGTCGTCGACGGTCAGACCGCTGCCATCGCGAGAATCTGCACCTGGCTCGACCGATGGCGCCACGACTCCATGGCCGGTGCGCTCTGGCCGTACTGGATCACCAGACCGCAACTCCGGGCGGACCGCGCCGCGACCCACCGCGTGCAGCGGCCGTCCTGGTGCTACGGCACCGCCGGGCTGGCGCGCGCCCAGCAACTCGCCGCCCTGGCCCTGAACGATCACGTCCGCCGCGCCACGGCCGAAGGCACACTCGTACGCGCTCTCGCTGACCCGTGCCAGCTCGCGGCGACCACCGACCCGTCGCTCTGCCACGGCCACGCCGGCCTGGCCCAGATCGCGCACCGGATGGCCGCCGACGCCCTGCCCGATACCGCCGGGACGCTCGGCCCGCTGGTTTCTCGGCTCCTCGGCGCGCTCGACCCGGACGGCGCCGGGCCTCGGCGTACCGCAGTTGCCCTGGTCGCCGCGAGCCCCGGCCTGCTCGAAGGCGCCGCCGGCGTCGCGCTGGCCGCCCTCAGCTGCAGCAGCGCGGGCGCGCACACCAGCTCCTGGGACGCCTGCCTGCTCACCGCCCCCATCGCCCATCCCCTGACGTGAGGACGTCGAATGCCAATGCCCGGCTGGCGGCAGTACACCGTCGAGTTCCCCGACCCCACCGCAGCCGAGGACGTCGCCGCCTCCGTCCTGGCCCCGGCGCTGGCCGCCGCACAGAACGAGAGCGTGCTGCACGGCTGGTGGTACGTCCGGAAGTACCCCACCTGGCGGTGGCGCTACCTTGCCGACGACCCGACCTCCCACCGCGTGGAGGATCTGCTGGAGACACTCGCGGGCCAGGACCGAATCACCAACTGGACCCGAGGCGTCTACGAACCGGAGACCCTGGCCTTCGGCGGGTCGGCCGGCATGCAGGTAGCCCACGAGCTGTTTCATCAGGACAGCCGACACGTGCTACTCGGACTTCCTCCCGCCACCACGCTGGGAAGGCGAGAGCTCGCCGTGCTGCTGTGCAGCGTCCTGATGCGCGGCGCCGGTCTGGACTGGTACGAGCAGGGCGACACCTGGGCGAAGGTCGCCGACCTGCGGCCCTCCCCCGGCCTCGCAGTGCCAGAGCAGGCCGCCGCCGAACTGGCCCGAGCGATCAACCGGCTCATGACCGTCGACGCCCACAGCCTCGCGAAGACAGACGGACCGCTCGTAGGGCTCAGCCCATGGCTCGACGCCTTCGCAACCGCCGGGCAGGCGCTCGCCGACCTCGCCCGACACGGCCGCCTTCGACGAGGGCTGCGCGCCGTCATCGCACACCACGTCATCTTCCACGCCAACCGACTTGGCCTGTCCGTTCAGGACCAGTCCACCCTCGCCGCGCTCGCGGTCCGCAACGTCTTCCACCACACCACGAGGAGCACCGTGTCGATCGCAGAACCCACGCCCACGAGCACTAGCGTCGATCGAGTGACCAGCGACCCCGCCGACCTGCGCGCCGCGCTCACCGACGGACTGCGCGCCGAAAACATCATCCGCACGCCCGGCGTCGAGGCCGCCATCCGCGCCACCCCGCGGCACCTGTTCCTACCCGGCGTACCGCTGAAGCAGGCGTACGCCGATGCTCCCGTCTACACCAAGACCGACGGCCGAGGCGCCTCCATCAGCGCCGCCTCACAGCCACGGATCGTGGCAATGATGCTCGAACAACTCGACGTACGACCCGGCCACCGGGTCATGGAAGCCGGCGCCGGCACCGGCTACAACGCCGCCCTGCTCGCCGCCCTCACCGGCGACAACGGACGCGTCGTCACCCTCGACGTCGACGAGGACCTCGTCGACGGGGCCCGCAAACACCTTGCCACTGTGGGCGTCACGAACGTGGACGTCATCCTCGGCGACGGAGCGCTCGGCTGCCCCGACGGCGCACCCTACGACCGGATCATCGCCACCGTCGGCGCCTACGAAACCCCGACTGCCTGGCTGGAGCAGCTCGCCCCGGACGGGCGACTCGTCGTACCGCTGCGCCTGCGTGGCGCCGCCTCCCGCTCGATCATCTTCGAGCGGTACGACGGCGGGTGGCGCGACCAGGGCAGCGAGCTGGCCGTCTTCATGCCGCTGCGCGGCATCGGCGGCGACGCCCGCCGGCAGGTGCCGATCGCACTGGAGCAGGACGTGATCCTGCAGGTGCACAAGGAACAGGACGTCGACGCCGCGGCACTGGCCGGCGTGCTGGACACCGAGCGGCGCAGGATCTGGACCAACGTGTTCTTCCCGCCGATGGTGCCGTACGAGTGGATGGACCTCTGGCTGGCCTGCCGGCTCGACAACGCCATCATGCGCATGAACGTCCAACCCGCAGCCATCGAACGCGGCGCCGTCACCCCGATGTTCCCGTGGGGCGCGATGGCTACCACCCGCGGCGCCGACCTCGCCTACCTCACCATCAGGCCAACGCCGACCAGACCCGGCGACAGCAGACTGTACGAGGTAGGCGTCATCGGTCACGGCCCGGACGGCGCAGGTCTCGCGGCTCTCGTCAGCGAGGAGATCCGCGTCTGGAATGCCACCTATCGCTCCCGGCGGGTCCGCTTCGAGATCCCCGACGCTCCCGTCGAGGCGGACCCCTCGGCCGGACGCTTCTTCCTTCCCCGGCCGCAGCACCCCATCACCGTCACCTGGCAGTGACCGTGGAGTCGGACAGCGCGCTGTTTCGGCGCTTCCCACTGGTCGCGCGACCACGGCCCATCGCCGGACCGTTGGCCGCCCGCATCGACGATCTGTGCGCGTTGGCGGAACGCGCCGCCCGAGAGGACGACCGAGCCGCGGCCTCGGCCGCCTACAACCAGGCCGCTCTCCTCGCCTCGGACTGCGGCCAGCCGGATCTGGCCCGTCGGTGGTGCCACGAGCATGCCGCCCCGTACCTGCGGGCCGTTCCTCTGGACGCGCAGGCGGCACGCCACGCGCTGGAGCCCTTGGTCAATCTCGCTCGGCTGCATATTCGCGACCGCGACGGCGACGCCGCCCTTCGACTCCTCACGAGTCTCTTCGAGGCAGTGTCGTCACGGACGGACGCGATGATCGACGGCCAGGCCCTGCCGGCGAGCCGGCTGACTCGCGGTGAGGACGACCACCGCGAGGTCAGGCGATGGCTGTGGAGCGTGCTCGTCGCAGAGGGTGCCCGTGCGCTGGCCAGCGCGGGCCGGTGGAGCGAGGCGCATGAACATCTCAAGCGACATCACGGCATCGGCCAACGGATGCTCGATGGGCGCCAGGTAGCGATGATCGCCCACCTGGCGGCTGGCCACATCGTGTTGGCCCGCTCGATGGTCGCGGAGACCGCCCCTGGCGAACCCTGGGAGGACGCGGTCACCGCATGCCTGGCCTACCTGTGTGACAGGTCTTCCGAGGGACAGCTGAGGCTTGCGGTGGACGGTTACCTCAGAATGCAGCCAGCGAAGCCTCTCGCCATCTTCCAGGCTCGCCTCGGTATGACGCTAATCGACGCGGCCGGCGGAACAGCGGATGCGCCACTGCTACGTCTCGCTTCGACTCTGGTCGCAAACTGCGCCGCCTGGGGCGATGCTCGAGTCGCTCGGGAGATCCTCCGCCACCAGGGTATGGCGGCAGGCATTAGCCACCGCCAGGCAGTGCAGCTCGCGGAATTCGTGCTGAACAGCGGCCTCGGCCGTGGCCGGCTCCCAAGCTGGGCAGAGAAGCGCCTCTCGAATTTTCTTGCCTTGTGCCACTCGACCTTTGAAAGCGACCGCCCGCCGGGGCGGCCATGATCATATCACCGGACGAACGCGTCCCATTATGCTCGCCGAGGCCGGACGCTTCTGGCGGTGGTCCGCCACACTAACCAACGTGAGCACCCACGACCATCAACAGCGCGGCGGGAATCTAAGGTCAATCATTGTCAGCGCCACGATCTTGGCGGTGCTCGGGTTCGGCGCAGTAGCCGTAGACGCGGTCACCGACGGCGAGATAGCAAGAGGACCGGCGCCCGCACCGGCATCCACTACGAGTGGCGCAACCAGGATCGCTGCGACGGATGCCGCCAAGTCGTCGCCCGCCGTCACACCAAGCCGCGCCGTGGTGGAAACCTTGACCGTCACCGCTACTGAGCCAGTCCCATACCGGACCAAGAAGGTCAAGGATTCGTCGATGCCGAAAGGCATCACGAAGTTACGGACACGCGGCGTGGAAGGCACCAGGACACTCAGGTACCAGGTAACTGTCATCGACGGGGTAGAGACAGCAAGGAAGGTGGTCAAGACGCAGGTCACGACGAAGCCAGTTACCGAGGTCGTTGCAGTCGGGACGAAGAACTGCGACTTGAACTACCAGGGCTGCGTACCGATCGCGAGCGACGTGGACTGCGCGGGGGGCAGCGGCAACGGACCTGCCTACGTGAAGGGTCCGGTGAAGGTGATCGGCTATGACATCTACAAGCTTGATCGGAACAATGACGGCTACGGCTGTGACGAATAGGTCGCAGGTCTCGCCCTCGGCCGTGGCCCCCCGAACTCACGACGCCAACTCCGCCTCGCACGGCGCGGCCCCGGTTCCTGGAAATATGCGCGTACAACTTGACTGGCAGCTTCACCCTGCGCCGTTGTCGACCAGCTTACGCACGGCTCAACGACTTACGACCGTCCCTTGTGTCATGCGGTCCGGCTAGAGTTGCCCGAACTTTTCGTTACCTGGAGGACACCGCCGGCATGCCCCGATCCGCCCTCGCCTCTCTTCCCAGCCTGCCCGCTACGGCGGATGACGTGCCGCTCGGTAGCCCGCTCGTGGCCGAACTCGGCAAGCGCAGCTGGCGGGTAGGCGATGACCCGCTGCGGGCACGGTGGTTACGGCTCGCGGCCTGTCACTCCACCTACCTGTACGAGTTCGACCGGCCGCCGATCTCGGTTGCTGCACTGGCTTTGCTAGGCAAGGTAGGGGCCACCCATCTGGCGCTCGCGGGAGCCGACCTGGTGGTGGAGCGCACTCGTCCCGACAAGGTCGGCAAGCAGAACCATCTCGTTGCACACATGCCCGGCTGCATTGCCAAGCAGGTCGCCGACAGCCTGGCCGTCGCCGAGTCCATGAACCTGGGCAGAGGCGAAGAGCCTAATCGCCGGACCACGTCGCGCCTGGCTGAGGACGTCATGCACCAAGCCCTCGGCGTGGTGGTGCTCCTCGGCGGCTACACCACCGTCAGGCGGCTGGTGACGGAGGTCTACGAGCAGGCACTCCAGCAGGTGCTCACGGAAGGCATCGACTGGTGGGGTGAGCTGGCCCGGCTCGTGCCCGTTCAACAGCTCAGAATTCGGGACGATGAAGAGGGCCCGGACCACGACCGGACGTTCACACGGGAAATCGTCGACAACCGGGGACGACGTGGGCGTGGTGACTCCCCGAAACGAACCGGCGCGAGGCACCTAGCGGCCCAGGATTACTTGCGCAACGTGGGCCTCTACGGCGAGGTCGTCGCGCGCCTCGGTGACCGCTCAATCTCGCGGCTCACCGAGGCGCCCCGTCGCTTCGCATCAGCGGATGGCCTACAGGAACGCACAATCACAGAACTAGCCGCCACACTCCGGCTCGCTGCAGAGCACAAGGCCTACTTGCAGCAAGCTCTCACGCATAAGTCATGGACTTACGAGAATCAGCCGTTGGTCCGCCAGGCCCGGCAGAGAGACTATGAGCTCTTGGCCAACCACGGGTCCTTCGTCGTCAGGGCGGTGTCGGCGGCGGAGTTCACCCGCGACCTGCTGCGCCGCACGCTCAAGCCCGAACCGGAGGACGGTGCGATCCATTCGCTTCCGGAGCGTTGTTATGTCGACATGTTCGACCGCCTCGTGGCGGAGTCGGCCGTGCTTCGCGGGCGCGGCGAGGCCGAATGCAAACCCCGAATGAAGGCGGAAGCCTTCCAGGCGATCGTGGCGGTCGCCTGGCGCTTCGGTGAAGCCGGCCTCCCGGAGACGCTGCGAGGTTGGATATTGCGGGAGACCCGCGCGCGGGAACTCGACGAGCTGAGCCGGCTGCAGCGCCTCTGTACCGCCTTCGGCGGCGAAATCTCCCCGAGCTATACCTCCGCCGGCCCGGCGCACGACTCGCGCTTCACCGCGACCCTGACTCTTCGTATCGGCGAGATCGAGATCGTTCGCACCGGTCCTCCGACTCCCGGGAGGAAGGAGGCCACACGGCTGGCCGCAGAGCAGTTGTACCAGCTCTTCACCCTGAGATCAGACTTTCCGGCGTCTGGCGGAACAGCCGCGGAGCGTGAGGAGAGCATGCTACTTCTGCGCCACCTGGCTCGGCGCCTGTCGATGCTTCGTGGCCGTGACCTTCGACGCTGTGTAGAAGACGGAGTTCTGGGATTGGGCCTGCTGGCCGCCTCGGACGGCAGCCTCCGCGACTTCCTCAACTGGGCGAAGGAAGTTGACTCGCTTGTCGGCCCGATGGACGACGAGGTCTTCAACGATCTGGTGGCCGCTTACGGGAGCGTGGTCAAGGCACGATCGCGGCCGAGGCTAGAGGACGCCTTGCGGGACTTAGCGGCCTGGGTACGGAATCTCGACCCGGAAGGCAACGTCGTGGTTCGCGGGGCACCCCAGTGGGAGCTCCTCCTGGCGGTGGCCGGAGCGCTACGGGCTGGTGCCGCCCGGGAGCAGAAGACGGTGAATCAGCTGTCCGGCTCGTGGCCAGTGCAGGGCCCCGAGTCGACTTCACTCCTCTCCGCGGTTGATGCTGCTGCCATCAGTGAGCTGCTCCGCGAATTCTCCAACGCCTCCGTCGGAACGGTCGATTTCCGGCGGGCTTCCGACGGCGTGCAGCTTGAATGTGTCACGACAGCCCCGGACGCAGCCCACCGTGTCCGTACCTTGGTCGGCCTACTCGCCGAGACGGCGCCTGGCCTTGAGGTGGTTGCTGGACCCGACACGCACACGATCAGCGCCGCCTACTCCCCTGGGCCTGCCGACCGGTCCTTTGCTGCCGCCGGCAGCCTCGCGGACGGCTGCCAGGACCAGGACGGCATCGAGATCTTGGCGAACGTCCTGCACAGGCTGAAAAATGAGCTGATCGGCATGGAGGACGTCGCGCAGAAGGCTGCGCTGGCCACCGAACGGGTGACCCGCTTCCACCGGCTCGCCGATGCCGCCCGGCACCACGAAGCGGCCCTCCAATTGGCCAACCACCTGGATCGCACCAACCGAGCGCTGGCGGATGCCGACGAAGAGACAGTCGAGTTGGGCCGCTGGCTTGATGAGTACTGCGCCGCCAAGGTCCTAGAGCTCAGAGACAGGGCCAATGTACGCCTGATCGCGCCCGCCAACTCCGGCCAGTGTGAGGTGGCGTTCTCGGCGTCGCTGCTGCGGGGGGTTCTAGACAATCTCGTCAAGAATGCCGTCGAGGCGATGCCGAATGGTGGCCAGATCATCGTCGACTGGTACACCGAGCCAGGTCATGTATTCCTCATCGTTCACGACGACGGCCCAGGGCTGCCCGCCGAGATTCGCGAGACATTCTGGCGTGACGAAACGGTCACAACCACCAAGGAACACGGCTCAGGCATGGGGCTGTGGCTGGTCCGCATGGACCTACGTCGGCTGGGTGCCACGATCTCCGACGACCCGGCCGCGCATGGCCAACGGTGGGTCATCGACCTGCCGCGCGAGGAGGTTATAGGCGGCCTACCGGAGCGACGATCGGCGACGAGCCCGCAGGTGAGGGCTGCGTCCCGCCGCACGGTCAGGGTGTTGCTCGTGGATGACCAAGAGAACGTCGCTCGAACGATGGCCGGGCACCTTGAGTCAATCGCCCGGGTAGAGATCGCGCACGATGGTGAAAGCGCCCTGACCAGGCTCAGCACCGAGCACTACGACATCGTGGTCACCGACCTGCAGATGCCACCCGAGCCCTGGGGTGGGCTGTGGCTGCTTGGGCGTATGAAGGATGAAGGCCGCCGAGTGCCGGTTGTTGTGCTTTCCGGTGAGGGCAGCTTCGACCAGGCAATCGATGCACTCAATGCGGGCGCCTTCAAGTACGTGACCAAGGCGGACGCGGCAGAGAAACTTGCTGCCGTCGTCGAGGAGGTCCTGTCTCATCTCCGCCGGCACAGCCGCAGCGACCTTCAGCATCTACCACTACCGGTGGCACTCGGCCTGCAGCGTTACGAGTCGGAGATGGTGGCCAACCTGCGAGTGCGGGCAGGCCATGCGGCCTTGGAGGACGCACTCCGCTTCATCAGCGCGGTAGGGATCGGCGAACTCGTGGGCGGCCACCCGGACGCACGAGTGCCACGGCCGGCACTCGCATCTCAGATGATGCTGGGCAAACGTGTTGAACTGCTGAAGGTGCTCGAATCGCGGCTGGCACAGGACTCTTATGCGGGGCAGGTCATCCGCAGTCTGGATCTGGACGCGCTCGCCGTCGTGAAAACCGGTCGCAACGTGGTCAGTCACAACTCCGAGCGCCCCAACGACGAGGTGACCCGCATGCTCGACGAAGTGGATCCATTGCTGGAGCAGTTCGCGACAGCCTTACGTCATATCCCGGACCGCACCGTGATGATCGCTCAGGGCCTGCGCTTCGACGCCAAACGGTATCGGGTTACCGCGTTCCACGTGACTGGTACCGGTCCGGTGCTGCCGAGTACCGAGATAACCAGCGACATCCCTCTAGCTGAGAACTCGGTCGGCCTGTACAACCCCAGCACAGGTTCGTGGGTGCCAGTCGGTCCGTGGATGACCGCCCGGCCAGGCGACACACGCGGCGAGTGGCAGATCTCCGTTGTCGAAGGCGTCAACCTCCGCACGACCCTGCCAGCAAAGCTCGCCTACCAACCGTTCGGTGGCGGCACGAAGTGGGCGGCAGAAGCTGATGAGAGCGCCAATGAGTTGATCCGCCGCTCGGTTGCAAGGTGAGGGAGGGTTTGCTGCACCGGCAGGCAACCGGCGCGCGTCCTTGGCTTTTCGCCGGCTCAGTGCATGGTGAGTGTCGGCCGATGGTCTCCGTGGAGGCGACTGTACGCAGAGCTGAGCTCTTGCTGATAGTGGTGACAGGGGACGAGGCCCCTGTCACCACTGGCATCAGGTCACGCTGGTCGTGGTGTCCCCTCCTCACCCTGCGGTTTGTGGCTGCTGAGCATGCGAACGGTGGTACTGCTCTTCACCGGCGACTCGGCTGGCCCCTTCAGGAATGGATTGATGTAGACCGGGCGGCGAAGCGATCGGCCTGGGCCGTGGGCTTGGTTGCGCCAGTGGCCGGAAACCCAGAACCGGCTACTCTGACGCCGCCCTTGCTCCCCCGGCGTCGTCTCTGCTGCGTCGCTCGGGCTGCGGCGGCCGCGGATCCGCACGATGCGCACCTCTGGTTGGTCCCGCTTCGTACGGGCATAGGCCTTGGCGATGGTTTTGTCGACTCTCGCGACGTCGACCTCTGCGGCCTTCTGAGTGATCAGCAGCCATGTAGCGAACAGGGCGGCTGCGGGGTGGTCGGCATCGATCAGATGTTGCTCGGTGAGGTGGGCGGCCGTCATGGGTACGAGCCAGCCGACTTGCTCCCGGAGCCGTTGCAGAGGTTTGCCGTCGAGTCCGGCCCCGATGGCGCGGTAGAGGACCACCTGCCAGCCGTCGTTGGCCAAGGTCCAGGAGGCGGCGGTGATCTGGTGTTGGGTCACGGGCCGCGACCAGGTGATGAGTACGTTGGCCGGCGGGCCGAGGTCGTGGCCGATGGTGAGGGCGGTGAGCTGCGTGGCGGCGTGTTCGGCGAGGTCGGTGAAGTCGTCGTCGATCCAGTACAGGCGCGACTGGTCGAGTCCGTCAGCGACCTGGGCGCGTGTTTCGGTAAGTCCGAGCGCAGCGGGCAGGTGGTCGTTGCCTCGGTAGAGGTGGGTGAGCCGGTCGCGCACCTTGGGCAGGTCCTTCGCTGCGATGGATGCCGCTGGCCAGGGGGTTGTGGTGAGGAGCGTGCGGTCGGGGAGGCGGGCGTCGAGGAATGCCAGGTGCAGTTCCTGGATGCGCCCTCGTACTTCCGGGTTGGTGCGGACGTCGAGGGCTTGGACGGCGCGGTCGACGACCAGGTCTGGGCGGCTGTCGTCGATGTGGGTTTGGCAGGTGGCGCATGCTGCCCACGTCTCGCCGAAGTTCTGCACGACGGTGGCGGTGGAGCCGATGGCGACGGCGGTGACGTTTGCGCCGTGCAGCGTCCAGATCGGGTAGGGGTCGCCGCAGAAGTCGCAGGTCCGGCGGACGGTGGCGAGTTGGCTGACCGGGACGGGCTCGGGGGTGTGTCCGTCGGTGGCGAGGTGGACCGGGTGGACGTGGGTGGGTGGTGTGCCGAGGGTGTTGAGCGGGACCAGGCAGGTGCGGCAGGCCATCTCTTCGAGTGGGGTGGTCATGCTGGGGCTCCGTCGATCGGGCGTCGGCGGTCGCGCAGGCGTGGTCCGCGGCGGTGGGGCGCGGGTGGCATGGTCATGCCTGGCTGGTAGGTGGCGTATCGGTTCCGCCCGTTGCGTTTGGCGTGGTACATGGCGACGTCGGCCCGGTGGAGCGCGACGTCGGTGAGCGGATCGGTGGCTTCGACGAGGGCCAGGCCGATGCTGGCGGTGACAGAGTGCTCGTCGGTGCCGAGGGCGACGGGCTCGGCGATGATCGTCGCGAGCGCGTCGGCGATGCGGTCCGGTTCGCCAGCGCGGGTGGGTAGGAGGACGGCGTATTCGTCGCCGGCGAGCCGTGCGGCGGCGCCCCCGTGGACGGCGGCGAGGTCGGCGATGCGGTCGCCGATGGCAATGAGGAGTTCATCGCCGTGGTCGTGACCGTGGGTGTCGTTGACGTGCTTGAAGTCGTCGAGGTCGATCAGGGCGACGATGATCGGCTGGGCGGAGGGCTCGTCGGCGAGGGCGGCGTGGACGGCGCGGAGGCCGGCGCGGTTGAGCATGCCGGTGAGCGGGTCGTAGAGCATCGAGCGGTGGGTGTCGGCGAGTTGGTGGCGTAGGCGGTGGATGGTCGGCCAGGCGGTGAGCCGGCCCAGGACGTAGGCCACCACGGCGGTGGCGATCATGAGCAGTGGTCGGGACACTGGGGTCCTCCTTTCGGGAGAACCCGGGACGCGGACGTTTCGTAGGCGGCGCGTCCCGGATCCTGATACGACGACGGCCCGCCAGTGGCGGGCCAGTTTCGGTTCTTGCTGCAGGAATCGCGGCACTGGTGCCGAGAGCGTTCGGGCCAGGGCCAGGCCGGCGGCGCCGGACAGCGGCACGTCGAACCGCACTGCAGATACGACAGCAGCCAGTCACCTCGTGACTGGTCGCGAGATGGTGTCAGCGGCGTACCGGGTGTTTGGCCTGGTCGGCGCGGAGCCTGGCCGGGAGCTCGGCGGGGATGTCGGCGTAGGGCTCAAAGGCCGAGAGCACTTCGGCCGGGTCGAGAATGGTCTCGACCCGGCCGAGGTGGATGACGGCGGGTTGCCGATCGGGTTCGGTCACCGGGTCCCAGGTGAAGTCGACGAGGGTGGCGACGTAGGTGCGGTGTGGGCTCCAGCCGACCTGGATCGTGTACCGGTCAAAGCCCGGCTTGGGTATCAGGGTGTAGAGGCTCATGGGTTCCTTTCGCGGAGATCTCGCGACGTTGCCGAGTCCACGCCTACGACGACCCGCAAGCCGCAAAGGCTCACCCGGAGACCGCCAGCGGCACTAGTTCTCCGGTGCCGCGCTCCCCCGCTCTTGACCCCTGCGGAAAGGCTGGCGCTGCTCGGGCCTGTCACGCGCGTACTGCGATAGGCGCGACGGGAGACTGACCTCCCGGGCGGCAGGCGTCGCGGCGAGCTGGGGCTCAAGCCGGACGGTGTCGGAGACGTTCCTCCGCCGCCTCGATGACCTTGTCTCGGCGTGCGGCGGGAAGATCGGCGAGCAGTTCGACGTAGTGCTGTTCCTGTGGGGTGAGCGGTTCGGCGAAGGCCTGCTTGTACGCCAGCCGGGCTGCTTCGTGTTCGGCCTCGATCGGGCCGCTGTGGTCGTAGGCGGAGGCAACCTCGCGGAGTTGCGCGGCTGCGGCGAGGGGGTCTCGGGACAGCGAGGTGTCGTAGAGACGGAAGTTCGCGGGCAGGTCGGCTGCGGTGATGGCGGTGATCAGGCAGAGGTCGGCTTGGACGCTGTAAGGCCACGAGTTGCCGTGGGTGGGTGTTTCGCCGCGGGCGCGCAGAGCAGCACGCTCGGCATTCCAGGACAGCCGGGCTTCTTCTGCTCGGCGGGCGAGGGCCAGCAGGATGGCGCGAACGGGATCCATGATCGTTACTCCTGTTCCATCGGGTCGTCGGGCAGGGCGAGCGGTTCGGAGTCGGCGTCGGCGAGGGCCTCCTCGATGACGGTCGGGGGCACCCCGGCCTGTAGGGCGTGAAGGACCGTCTCGGCGAACTGGTAGGTGCTGTCGATGTGGAGGGCGTGTTCGGCGGCCATGGCGGCGAGGACGCCGTCGCCGCAGCGCCAGGCGGTGACGGCGAGCAGGGTGGCCGGTGCCGGTACGAGCGGCTCGTCGGCGCGGCGGGTGATGTCAGCCCAGAAGTCGACGTGCCGGCTGTGTGGCTCGGTGAGGCCGACGGCGACGTCCCGGATATCCCGGTCGACCAGCAATGTGGTCAGCCACGCCACCTCGTCATCGGTGAGTCGCGCTCCCGCGTCGTGTCGACGTAGCGCGTCGCGGACTGCCCGCTCACCGGCCTCATACATCGCGGTGCCGCCGACCACGTGCAATGCCTCCAGTCGGATGCGCGCCTCGCGGCTGGCCCGTTGGATGGCGTCGCGCGCGGCGCCGCGCACCGGCGTGATCTGGCCAGCGACCGACGCCCGGTCGGGTCGAACCACGACGCCCGCGATGGTCGCCCGGACCGCAACCGTTGATGCGATGGGGTCGAACGGGGTTCCCTGGGGCGGGCAGCAGGCAGGATTAGCGCAGATAAGGCTGAACAGGCGATCCCCAGCGATCCGCAGCAAGTCGACGACGGGCAGTCCGGCGGCGGCGAAGGCGTCGCTGAGGGCGCGCAGCGCCGGGTCGATGGGGTCCGGCGTACCGTAGCCGATGATCACCACGTGGGTGAGCGGTTGTTGCCGCTGCACGACGGGGATGAACTGATCGGCGAGGGCGTCCAGCTGGTGTGCGTGCTCTGCACCGGTCGGCAGGTCACCGCGAGCGGCGAAGACGATCCGTCGGTCGTCGCAGGCGATGACGACGACGCTGCCTTCGCTGGGATGAAAGCCGATGAGATAGGGCACTGCAGCGGCCAGATCGGCCGGCGAGCGGACTGTCACTTTGTTCTCGGGTGACGACACGATGACCTCCACGATGTGACTCGGTTCGAGGGGATGGGATTGCCGACGGCATGCGGGCGAGCGGGGTGCGTAGCCCTGCTGACAGGTGGTGCCGGCGTCGGCGTCCGGCTCGTGACAGACGGCAGCGGCGGCCACCCGAGTGGTGGCCGCCTGACCGATGGATGGAGCGCCTGATCGCCGAAGACACGAGCGGGCTTGACGGATTGCGGCGTTCTGAGGCTGGCGGTGGCGGCCGACCGGGAGCGGTGGGCGCGATGCCGTCGCGGACGCGTCAGACGAGCGCGAGAGGAAGAGAAGAGAAGGAGCCCTGAGGCTATTCGGGCTCCCGGAGACAGGGCCCGACGTGTCAGACCTGGCTATCTGTCAGGTCCTGACAGCCCAGCCGCCGCGGTGCCGGCAGCTCGGCGGCAGCGCCAACAAAGGCGTCTATGGACGCCGTAGCACGAGGACGTCCTCGTGCGCGATCAAGTGCATGGGAATGCCGTCGTCGCGGGCGCGGCGCACAGCCAACAGCACGAACATGTTGGCCCGGTGGACGATCTGCCCGTCGCGGACAGCGGCGAGCATCGCCGCGCACCGCTGCACCGGGATCAGCCCGACCGACCGGGCGACGGCGAGCAGCTCGCCAGGCAGATCTATCAGGTCGTCGCGCTGGCGGCGCACCGGCCGGCAGGTGATCACGACGATCCCGCCGGGGCGCAGAAGCCGGTAGCTGGCGGCGAGGATCGTGGCGAACCCATCGAGCAGACGCGACCAACCACCGTAGGCGAGGTTGCCGCTGTGCCGGTCCCCGTAGTGGTGGTGTCGCTTGCGCACGCCGGCGCTCGTCGTCTGGACCAGTCCGTGAGTGCCGCGTCCGTAGGGCGGCGAGGTGAGCACGAGCGAAACTTGGCCGACGATGGTTGCGGGCACCAGGTCGAGCAGTCCGGTGGCGTCGCCGGTGAACACCCGCGCGGTTCCGGGGGCGTTTTGCCCCGTGGCAAGAGCGATGTTGGCCTCGGCGATGGCGGTGTAGCGGGGTTCGATGTCGATGCCGAGTCCATGACGGCCGAGGTGCATGGCCTCGACCAGGGTGGTCCCGACCCCGCACATCGGGTCGAAAACCAGATCCCCCGGCCGGCTGTAGGTGGCGATGGCATGAGCAGCCGCGTGGGGCAGCATCTTGGCCGGATGGCTCGACGTCGTCGGAATGTACCGGCCGCGCCGCTGGTCACGGGCGGGTATCTGGCAGGTCAGCCACACCGAGGTGATCGGAAGCGAGTCACCCATGGCCGTCGCCGCGCTGCGTGGTGCCTCGGGTCAGGATCAGCACGTCGGTGTGGATGTCGAGGTGCGTGCGCAGGCCACGCCGGGGCGGTCGGTCAGCCGCCACGACGTGCTGCAGATACATCAGTCCGCTCCGCTTGGCGGCGACGACCACGTCGACAGGCAGGGCAACGTCGTCGTGCGGCAGCAGCACCGCGACACAGCCACCAGGCAGCAAACTCGCACGGCAGCGGGTGAAGAACTCTTCCGGCGCGGCGGCCTCGTGGGGCGGCCAGCCGGACACGATCAGCGTCGCCGGTTCCGGGCCCCGCTCTCCAGGACCCGCCAGGGTCAGATGGGCACGGCGCTGCGTGCCGATAATCGCGCGGGCCAACTGCGGCCCCACCGTCAAGTCGATGATCAGATCGGATGAGTGGCTGAGATTGTGGACCAGCCGCACGCCCATCGCGTTGGACATGGTCTCCCCCGCCTGCGGCGCGGGGACCGGCCACACGGTGATCGGCACGGGCGGGTCGCCGGGCACCACATCCCCTACAGGATCGGGTGCGCGACGTGGATTCTTGTCGGTCATAGGCACGGTGGCCCCCAGACCGGCGGACGTACTGACGATTCCCAGGGCCGCGCTGACAGGCCGATCGAACCACCCCCGGTCTGACAGGACCCATCACCCCGGCGGCAAGCGGCGCCAGGTCAGCAGGTCGACCCGCTCTGACCGGTGTGGGCCTGACAGGGTCGGACACGACCCGTCCGACCCTGACAACCGACTCTGGTGTCAGGCTGAGCTGTCCCAATCGAGGGCCTCGGGAACGTCGCACCAGGCGACGTCCTCCGGTCGAGGGGACCTCACCGTGGCACCAACGACGCATGCAATGCCGACCCACACGGCGTTGAGCACCGCCGAGAAGGCGTTCGAGCTGCTGACCTGCGAACCCGCACCGCTGATGTTCGACGCCCGTCCGGTACCGGGCCTGCCGGACCGGCCACTGCCGCTGGACGAGCTACGCACGTTGCTGCTGGGCGAGCATCACAGCAGCGACACCACCGACGTGCTGTGGCGACAGTTGGCCCACCACGCCCGCGAGTGGGGGCCGGCCTGGGTCGTAGGCGCGATCGGCGTCGCGCTCCCGGCGCTGACGCACCTTGCGGCAAGGATCAGCCGCGGCAGTCGGAGGCACGCCGACGATGTGGACTCCGAAGTCCTCGCTGGTTTCCTTGACGCTCTCCGCACCGCAGACCTGGCGCCGCCTCGGTTATGGCTCCGGTTGTGCTGGGCTGCCTGGCGCGCCGCAGTCGCGGTCGTCAAGGTCGACGATGGTGAGGAATTGCCACCCGACCTCGCTACCGGCTCGCGGACACCCAGAATGCCCTATGGGCATCCTGACCTGCTGCTCGGCCGGGCAGCTGCCGCTGGCCTGATCACCCCCGACACCGCCGAGCTGATCAGCGCGACCCGTTTCGGCGACGCCCTGATCGAGCACTTGGCCGGCGAGCAAGGGGTGACCGCACCTGCACTGCGGATGCGCCGGCGTCGTGCCGAGCACCTCGTGGCCGCCGCTGTCAGCCGGGGCGACCTGTCCGGCCCGATTCCTTCCGGGTACCGAGCTCAGAAGCACTGACCATGGCCGTCGAACCCTCCGGGGGCGGAGCGCCACGGCGTGAAAACCGCAAGGAACCGAGGCGCGCCTCTTCGGCACGGTAGGCGGATCCGCGCACCTGCTCCTCGTTCCGTCCCCGTCGGTCTCCGTACTCGGGCCGGTGCAGAGGGGCGATGCTCTCAGCGCAGGCGGCCAGGCTCGACCAGACCCGTTTCGTAGGCGACGATGACCAGTTGCGCCCGATCGCGTACCGCCAGTTTGGTCAGCAAGCGCCCGACGTGCGTCTTCACGGTGGCCAGGCTGAGACCGAGGTGCGTGGCCAACTCCGCGTTGGACAGGCCCCGGCCGATCAGCGTGAGCACCTCACGTTCCCGCTCGGTCACCCCGTCCAGCCGTGGTGGCAGCGGCCGGGCCGGTTCGGGCCGACGGGCGAACTCGTCGATGAGCCGCCGGGTCACCGTCGGCGCGAGCAGCCCTTCTCCGGCGGCCACCACCCGGATGCCGGCCAGTAGTTCCGCCGGCGGGGTGTCCTTGAGCAGGAACCCGCTGGCTCCGGCCCGCAGTGCCCCGTAGACGTACTCGTCCAGGTCGAACGTGGTCAGGATGACGACTCGGGTGCCGGCGATGGCGGGGTCGCCGCAGATCCGCCGGGTCGCCTCGATGCCGTCCATCTCCGGCATCCGCACGTCCATCAGCACCACGTCCGGCCGGTGCTCGGCGGCCAGCGCCACAGCTTCCACGCCGGTGCCCGCCTCGCCGACAGTGGTGAAGTCCGGCGTCGAATCGACCAACAGCCGGAAACTGCCGCGCAGCAGCGCCTGGTCGTCGGCGATCAGCACCCGGATCACGCGGCCACCCGATAGGGCACGCGCGCCGTCACCGCGTAGCCGCCGCCGGAGCGTGGCCCGGCGTGGAACTCACCTCCGTGCGACGTCACCCGTTCCCGCATGCCGATCAGCCCGTGCCCCGTCCCGCCGGACAGCACAGGCCGGCGGCCGTCGTCGGTCACCTCGACCCGGACCTCGCGAGGCGTGACGGTCACCGTCGCCCGGCAGGCGGCCGGCGCCGCGTGTTTCACCACGTTGGTCACCGCCTCCTGCACGATCCGGTACACCGTCAGTCCCACCGACTTTGGCACCGCGCCGGCCGGTTCCTCCCGCCGTACGTCGAGCCGAACGTCCACCCCACCGATCGCCGCCTGCCGGGCGAGCACGGGCAGCTCGTCCAGCCCGGGCACCGGGGCGTACGGGGTGTCCTCACGCAGTATGCCGAGCACCCGGCGTACATCGGTGAGCGCGTTGCGGCCGGTCTCCTCGATCACCCGCAGTGCGGCCCCCGCCTCGCGGGGGTCGGTCTCGGCGACGTGGTTGGCGACTGCCGCCTTCACCACGATGAGGCTCAAGGTGTGGGCGACCACGTCGTGCAGTTCCCTCGCCACCCGTAACCGCTCCTCGGCGACGGCCTGCCGGACCACATGCTCACCCTGCCGGGCGGCGAGGGCGCGTCGCTCACGGACCAACCAGCCGATCGCCCAGGCGGGCGCGATCATGACGGCGGCGTAGACGACGGCACCGGTCCGCGACCAGAGATCACCAGCGGTCAGCGCCAGCGCGACGCTCACCAGAGCGAGACAACCGGCGGCGCTGAGCAGCGACCGGCGGGTGGCTGTCGACGCGCCCACCGTGTAGAAGGACAGACCGACGGCGACCGCCGGCGCGGCAGCGGCGAAGTTGGGGATCACGCCGGTGACTAGGGCGGCTGCGGTGCTGCCGCTGATCATGACGGCGACGGGGACCGGCCACCGTCGCCGGACGGCCAACGGCAGCCCGAGAGACGTCCCGACGAGCACGGACACCCAGAGCGGCTCGCGTACGCCACCGTGCAGCGGTGATTCCAGGGCCGCGTACGGGCAGAGCAGCCCGCCGACCGCCACGGCGAGCACGGCGTCCACGACGTACAGGTCCACCGGCCGCAGCCGCCGGGTCAGCAGGGGAGCTGTCACCCGCACGACGGTATCGGCCGGCCGGGTCCGATGCGTCCACCTGCGGGCGGTCATCCCGGAGGACGACGTACCGGTGATTCCGGCTCTCCGCCTCCACCCGGCGGAGGGCCGGAAAGTGTCCACGCCGGCACGACGCGCGCACCCCGCACACCGGGCACCGTGGCGGCCATGACCACACACACGGTGACCCTGACGGGGCTACGCGCGGTGTACGGCACCGGGACCCGGCGGGTGACGGCGCTCGACGGCGTGACGACCGGCTTCGCGAGCGGCACGTTCACGGCGGTGATGGGCCCCTCGGGCTCGGGCAAGTCCACCCTGCTGCACTGCGCGGCAGGGCTGGACCGCCCGGCCGAGGGGACCGTCACCATCGACGGCACCCGCCTCGACGACCTGGGTGAGGACGAGCTGACCCGGCTGCGCCGCGATCGGATCGGATTCGTGTTCCAGGCGTTCAACCTGGTGACCACCCTGACCACGGCGCAGAACGTCGAGTTGCCGCTGCGCCTGGCCGGCCGCCGCCCGCCGGCCCGGGACGTCGCCGCCGCGCTCGACGCCGTGGGGCTGGCTGACCGGGCCGGGCACCGGCCGGGTGAGCTGTCCGGTGGCGAGCAGCAGCGCGTCGCGGTGGCCCGGGCGTTGATCACCCGCCCGGCGGTGGTCTTCGCCGACGAGCCGACCGGCGCGCTGGACAGCGCGGCGTCCCGGCAGGTGCTCCGACTGCTGCGCGCACTGGTCGACGACCAGGGGCAGACCGTCGTGATGGTGACCCACGATCCCGCCGCCGCCGCGTACGCCGATCGGGTCCTGCTGCTCGCCGACGGCCGCGTCGTCGACGAGATGGACGGCGAGATCACCGCGGCGGTGGTCGCCGCGCGGATCGCCGAGCGGGAAGCCCGCCCGTCCGAGCACGCGGCCGCGTCTGCGGGGCCGTCGTGTTGAGCATCAGGCGGTCGGTCAGCGCGTTCGTGGCCGTGGCCATCGGGGTCACGCTGGTCGCGGCGGCCACCCTGCTTCTCGCCTCCGGGCGCCCGCAGGTGCCGGATCGGCTCGCGCGGGCGGCGGTCGTCGTGCAGAGCCCCGAAGCGGGCGCATCGCCGGACTCGTTCGTGCCGACGCGGCCCTGGTCCGCCACCACGACGGCGAAGCTCGTCGGCCGGCTGGCCGCCCTGCCCGGTGTCGCGGCGGCCGTGCCGGACCGGACCTTCTACGCGCAGCCGCTCGTCGACGGTCGCCCCTCGGGCACCGATGGACGGCGGGAGGACGCCCACCAGGGGCACGGCTGGGCCAGCGCCCGACTCGGTGGACTGCGCCTCACCGCCGGCGAGCCGCCCCGCAGGCCCGGCGAGGTGGTGGTGGACCGTGCACTCGGGCTGCGCCCCGGCGTGCCGGTGACCCTGCTGACGGCGGCAGGCCCGCAGCCGTACACCGTTACCGGCCTGGTCGACGGGCCCGGCGTCCATGTCGCCGACGAGGTGGCCGCCACGCTCGCGCCCGGCGTCCGGGCCATCGGGCTGGTGCTCGCGGCGGGCGCGGACCCCGAGCGGGTCGCCACGGCGGCTCGCGGAATCGTCGGCGCGGACGGATCGGTTCTGACCGGCGACGCGCGTGGCGCCCTGGAGCCCCGCAACGACGCCCGCACCCGCTGGATCGGCATGCAGGTGCTCACCGCCACGGCAGCCCTCGCCGGCTTCGTCACGGTGTTCGTGGTCGCCTCCACCTTCGCGTTCACCGTCGCGCAGCGCCGCCGTGAGCTGGGCCTGCTGCGCGCCGTCGGCGCCACCGGGCGTCAGGTCCGCCGCATGGTGTACGGCGAGGCGCTCGTCGTCGGCGCCGCGGGCGGGATCGCCGGCCTGCTGGTGGGCGGCGGGCTCGCACCGCTGCTGGGTCGGCTCCTCGTCGACACCGGCTTCGAACCGTCGACCTTCAAGGTCGGGTACGAGCACTGGCCGGTCGCGCTCTCGCTCGTCGCCGGGCCGGTGATCTCGCTGCTGGCAGTCTGGTCGGCCTCGCGCCGGGCGGCCCGGGTCCGACCGCTTGAGGCGTTGCGCGATGCCGCGGTCGAGCAGCGACCGATCGGGCGGCTGCGCATCGCCACCGGCGCGCTGCTCGTCGCGGTGGGGGGCGCTCTCAGCGTCGGGACGGCGACCGCCGGCGAGGCCCGCGTCGCGGCGCAGTACGCCCTGTACGCGGTGATGGCCCTGGTGGCCGGTGCCACAGTGCTTGCTCCGGCGGTCGTCGGCCCGCTGGTGCGGATGTTGCGGTGGCCGGTGCGCCGACCGGGTGGCGCGATCGGGATGCTGGTCCGGGCCGGGGTGTCGACCGCGACCCGGCGGACCGCTTCGATCGCCGCCCCGGTGCTGCTCACTGTTGCGTTCGCGGTGCTTGTCGCCGGAATGGTGCGGACCACCACGGCTGCCTACGCGGCGGGCCGGGCCGACAACGTCAACGCCGGCTGGATCGTCGTGCCCGACCGCGCACCAGGCCTGTCGGACCAGGCCGTTGCGGCAACCCGGGGCACCGCCCTCCTCCCGACGACGGTCTACGAGAGCGACCCGAACTCGCCGCCGGCGAACCGGCCACTGACCGCGCTCGGCGTGGACCCGGCGGGCTTCGCCGCCGCGAACCGGGCGCTCACCGTCGTCGCCGGTTCACTGAACGACCTGAGCGGCGACGACACGGTGGTGCTCCCCGCCTCGGCGAACCGGCAGCCGGCCGAGCCGTACGCGCTGGTCTTCGCCGATGGGGAGCTGGTGTCGCTGCGCGTCGTCGCGGTCGTCACCGACGACTCGATCCCCGGCGACCTGCTACTGCCCCGATCCGTGGTGCGGGCACACGACCCCTCGGCGCTCACCTCCACGGTGTACGTTGAGGACCGGATCGATCCTCCAATCGGAGCACGGATCGTCGACGTGCCCGGGTGGGCGGCCGAGGCGGACCGCGCCGAGGACCGCCTCGTCTGGCTCTTCACGCTGCTACTGATCGGTGTCTCGGCCGGCTACGGGGCTGTCGCGGTGGCGAACACGTTGCTGATGGCCGCCGCCGGCCGGGTGGCGGACCTGCGGCTGATCCGGTTGGCCGGTGCGACCCGAAGGCAGGTCATCTGGCTGGTCACGGCCGAGTCCGCCCTGGTGGTGCTGATCGGTGCACTGCTCGGAGGGGCTGTCGCGTTCGTCGGTCTGCTGAGCATCCGTGCCGGCCTCGCCGAGCAGGCCGGCGTACCGGTCGACCTGGTGCTGCCGTGGTTCGTGGTCGGCGGGGTGGTGGGCCTCTGCCTGCTCCTGGCGGTGCTGGCGAGCGCACTGCCGACCTGGCGGTCACTGCGTCCCGGTCCCGCGCGGTCTCCCGTCGGCATCGTGGGGTGAACCCGTGCCACAGTCACCGTGCTCCTTCTCCGCTGGACGGAGGGAGCTGGTGCTCCCCGGGGACGGACATCGGGTCGAGACGCCCGACGACGGGTGCGGCAGAGGACTGGTGCTGCCGCGCCTGCAGGCCGGGAGTGGGGATGGCCGAAGTGTGTTGCGCCGTGCCTGTGGCTGAGCTTCGAGGTGCCGCCCCGGCTGGCCCGAGCAGGGCCAAGGATCGAGTCGTCGTCCGCTCACTGACTGGTCGTGTCAGGGCGTGACAGGCGGCAGCCGGGTTCGATCTGTCTAACAGCGCAGTTCTGGGCGATGCATGCCTTCCATGGCATGTCCGCCCGGCGGAGGTCGTTCGCGTGGCGGGTCTGAGGTGAGTTCGGCATGGCCGGCGCGGCGTACTGACACCGCGATCCCTGCGCTAGACCGCGAGGGAGGAGCGCCCCCACCGACCCACACCGGTCCCTCCCCGAGGTCCCCGCCGGGCGGCACACAGAACCGTTCTGGAGTGCCGTCATGCACCTGAAGCTGTCTGTCCTGTCGGAGATCGCCGCCGCGCCACAGCCGGTAGCGGTCAATTCCATCAATCAGGTCATCTCCAACATCACCGGCTGGATCATGGGCATCATCGCACTGGTCGCGACGATGTTCCTGGTCATCGGAGGTCTGCGTTACATGGCCGCCGGCGGTGACCCGGCCCAGGTCGAGCAGGCCAAGGGCAACTTCAAATCTGCGTTGGTCGGCTACGCCTTGGCGGTGTTGGCCCCGGTGATCCTGCAGGTGTTGCAGGGCATCCTCGGCGGCTGAGGATGACCACCTGGGTGATGAACGATCTGGTCCGCTGGCTCGCCGAGCGAGTAATCGATCTTCTCGGTGGCCTGCTGGCCTTCCTGACGTCCTCGATCTTCGTGGCGCCGGATGTGACAGGGCTGCCGCAGGTGCAGTCGATCGCCGGGAAAAGCGCCCTCGTGGTCGACGCCTGCTTCATCCTCGCGATCATCGCCGCGGGCGCCGCGGTCATGCTGGGCGACACCGTCGAGACCCGCTACACGGTCAAGCAGCTCGTGCCGCGGCTCGTGGTCGGGTTCGTGCTGTCGGCGTTCGCGGTTCCGTTGACCGGCGTGCTCATCGAGGTGGCGAACGCGTTGACCACGTCGCTTGCCGGCGTGGACGCCCCGACGACCGAGGCGGTCACGTTCGTCAAGGCGCGGCTCGCTTCCGCGGTGGGTGACCCGAGTTCAGGCCTGCTGATGCTGATCATCGGGCTGCTGATCGTGGTGCTGATGTTCCTGCTCGTCGGCGGCTGGCTGACCCGCATCGCGGCGCTGGTCGTGTTGGCCGGTGTCGCGCCGGTGGCCTTGGCGTGCCACGCGACCCCTTGGACAGAGCGGGTCGCGCAGTTGTGGTGGCGGTCGGTGCTGGGCTGTCTGGCCACCCCGACGATCCAGGCGGTCACCTTCTCGGCCGGCGTCAACCTGGTGATCGATCCGCGGGGGAACCTGCCGGTCCTGCTCGGCCTGCCTGGCTCCGACACCCTGAACCTGCTGCTCGTGGTCGTCGTGCTGTGGATGACGGTCAAGGTTCCGAGCCTGGTGCGGCGGTTCTCCGGCCAGCAGGGCCGCAGCGTCGGCATCGGCGGCGTCGTCCTGCGAACGGTGGCCCTGCAGGGAATGACCCGCAACCTGGGCCGACTCAGAGCCGCCCCGGTCCGGCGCACGCCGCTGGCGTCGAGCAACCCCATCCGCCCGCCCTACCGCCACATGCCCGGCGTCTACCCCAGCCCGGAGTGATCAATGAACAGTCTGGATGATGCGGTGCCGCGTGCGGTGGTGCCGGCCAACGTCAACGAGCCGGACCGGGTCGCGTTCGGGCTCACCTTCCGTCAGCTCGGCATCATCGGCGGCGTCGGCTTGGCCGCTGCCGGTGTCTACCGCTCGTTCGGGCATCTGCTGCCGCGGCCCGTGTGGCTCATCGTTGGTGCTGTCGTGTTCGCTGTCGCGGTCGTGGTGGCGCTCGGCCGCCGCGACGGCCTGCCGTTGGACGTGTGGCTGCGGCACGCCTTCACGCTCTCTCACAGCCCTCGCATGCTGACACCCGGGACGGCTCGCGCGGTCCCGGTCGCGGCGGTGGAGGCGAAGCCGATCGTGCCGGCGCTGTTGCGGTCGCCGGTGACGGCGGTCAGCCCCGCTGGTGTGCTCACCAGCGGGGGCAGCGACAAGGTGGTGATCGCCTGCGGCACCACCAACATTCACCTGCGCACCGGCGGTGAGCAGGGCGCGTTGCTGGACGGCTTCGGCCGGTTCCTCAACGGCCTGACCGGGCCGGCGCAGATCATCGTGGCCGCGCAGCGCCACGACCTGGCCGCACACGCGCAGGCCGTCGCCGATCACGCCCGGCGCCTGCCGCACCGGGCGCTGCAGGCCGCCGCCGAGGACCACGCCCAGTTCTTGCTGAAGCTCGACGGCGACCGGGATCCGTTGCGCCGGCAGGTCCTCGCGGTCGTCACCGGCGCGCGAGCGGGCGACACCGCGGTGCGGGCGTTGTCCGGGCTCGGCGTGCACGCCTCCGTGTTGGACGGGCCTGCGGTGTGCGCCGCGCTCGCGGGCGCGGTCGACCCGTTCTCCCCACCGGCACCCGGCCCCCGCGCGGTGCCCGGCGTCCCCATCACCTTGCGGAGCAGCACATGAACCTGTTGAAAACCCCCAAGATCAGTGTCCGAGGCACCGAGGGTATGCCGGGACCGGCCGCGTTGTCGGTCACTCCGTCGCATGTGCGGGTTGGTGACGGGTACGCCGCCACCTACGTAGTGTGTGGCTACCCGGCGGAGGTCGGCCCGGCGTGGCTGGACCCGCTGCTGTCCTACCCAGGACGCGTCGACGTCGCCGTGCACCTGGACCCGGTGGTGCCGCAGTTGGCCGCGCCGATGCTGAAGCGGCAACGCGCCCGCCTCGAATCCTCCCGCCGCCTCGACGCCGACGCCGGCCGGCTGGGCGACCCGATGGTCGACGCCGCCGCAGCCGACGCCGCGGACCTGGCCGAGCGTGTCGCCCGCGGGGCGGCGAAGCTGTTCGAGGTCGGCATCTACGTCACCCTCCACGCCCGCACCCTCGACGACCTCGCCACCCTCACCGCTGGGGTGAAGTCGGCGGCGGCGAGTGTGCTGCTGGACCTGCAGCCGGCGACGTTCCGCCATCAGCAGGGCTGGCTCTCGACGCTGCCGGTCGGTGTGGATCCGCTGCGGATGCGCCGCGTGCTGGACACCACCGCTCTCGCGGCGGCGTTTCCTCTCGCCTCGCCGGATCTCCCCGCCCCCACCCCCGGCGACATAGCCCCTGCGGAGGGGGTGTTGTACGGGGTCAACACGACCTCCAACGGGGTGTTGGTGTGGAACCGGTGGGGGCAGGACAACCACAACTCGGTCGTCCTCGCCCGCTCCGGGGCGGGCAAGAGTTACTTCGTCAAGCTCGATGTCCTGCGCAACCTGTATCAGGGCACGACCGTCAGCGTCATCGACCCCGAGGACGAGTACACGCCGCTGGCCGAGCACGTCGGCGGCACGGTCGTGCAGCTGGGCGTGCCCGGGGTGCGCATCAACCCGCTTGACCTGCCCGACGACCGGCGGCCGGACACGCTCACTCGACGTGGTCTGTACCTGCATACGCTGATCGCGGTCATGCTGGGCGCGGCGCCGCCGCCGGCCGAGCGCGCCGCCCTGGACCGGGCCATCACCGCGACCTACGTCCGCGCCGGCATCAACGCCGACCCGGGCACCTGGACGAAGCCCGCTCCCCTGCTGCGCGACCTGGCCGAGGTGCTCGCCGGGGACGATGATCCGGCCGCGGGGCAGCTGGCCGCCCGGCTTGCTCCCTGGACGGTGGGGAACTTCGCCGGGCTGTTCGACGGGCCTACCACCACCGTCCCGCACGGGCACCTGGTGGTCTGGTCGCTGCGGCACCTGCCCGACGAGCTGCGGACCATCGGCACGCTGCTGGCGCTCGACTCGATCTGGTCGGGCATCGACACCCCGCCAGCCGGCACTAGCCGGGGTCGGCATCTGGTGGTGGTGGATGAGGCCTGGCTGCTGATGCGCGACGGTGAAGGCGCGCGGTTCCTGTTCCGGATGGCGAAGGCGGCCCGCAAGCGGTCGGCGGGGTTGTGCGTCGTCACGCAGGACGCGGCTGATGTGCTGTCGACCGACCTGGGGCTCGCCGTGGTGTCCAACGCCGCGACGCAGGTGCTGATGCGCCAGAGCACCCAGTCGATCGACGCTGTCGTGGAGGCGTTCAACCTCACTGCGGGTGAGGCGCGGCTGCTGCTGGCCGCGCCCCGGGGCGAGGGGTTGCTCGTCGCGGGCCGGTCGCGGATCCCGTTCCGTGCCGTCGGGTCGGCCGCGGAGCACACGATCGCCGTCACGGGCATCGGGGAGACCGAGTGACCGCCACCCCGGGCTGGCCCGCCGAGATAGGGCATTGGGTGCTCGCCCGGCCGTGGCTGGCCTTCGTCGCTGCCGCGATCGTTGTCGCGGCGGTGTTCGGGCATGACCAGGTGCTCGCCTGGCGGCATCGGCGGTTCACCGCTGGCGCGCGATGGCTGACCATCGCTGCCCCACCGCAGGTCACCGCCGAGGCCGCTGCAGCGTTCTGGACCACCCTCACCGGCGTCCTCACGCCGTCGGTGTGGCGCCGCCGGGTGTTCGGCTACCCGCATGTCGGCTGGGAGTACACGTGGACCGGCCGCGCGCTGACCATCCGGGTCTGGGTGCCCGGCACGGTGCCGCCCGGAGCGGTCGAGGCCGCAGTCCGCGCGGCCTGGCCCGCCGCCACCATCACCACCACAGATGCCGCCGCGCCGATCCCGCCGCAGGTCGGTGAGGGGGTGGGTGGGGCGCACTGGCCGCAGCACCCCGATGGGCTGCCGCTGCGCAGCGACCACGACACCGATCCGCTGCGGGCGCTGCTCGCCGCCGGCGCCGAGGTCGGCCCCCGCGAGCACGCCTGCGTGCAGGTCCTCGCCCGGCCAGCGCGAGCCCGCCGCGTCCGCGCCGCCCGAAGGGCGGCGGCAACCGCCGCCACCCACCCGCACGGGCGGCCGGATCTGGCCGCGCGGGCGGTGTCGGGTGCGGCGAGGCTGGCCGTCGAGCCGCTGCTGTGGCTGCTCGACGTGTTCACGCCCGGCCCGTCCAGGCCGTCGCGCGGCTCGGCTGCGGCGGGTCGGGTGGCCGAGCGGGATCCGGTGGCCACTGCCGAGGCCCGCACGGTCGTGGAGAAGGCGGTGCGGGTGCCGCACTTCGAGATCGCGGTTCGGTTCGCCGTCGCCCGCGACCCGGCCACCACATCACCGGATGCGGGGCGGGCCCGGCAGACCCGTCAGCGGCTGATCGGGCTGGGACAAACCATCGCCTCGGCCGCCGCCACGTACACCGGACCGAACCGGCTACGGCGCATGAAGATGCCCCACCCGGTCTCCACCCTCGCCGGGCGCCGGTTACGGCGAGGGTTCCTGGCCACCGTGGCGGAACTCGCGGCCCTCGCCGCGCTGCCGCAAGACCTCGCCGTGCCCGGCCTGGACCGCGCCCGAGCGAAGGCTGTTCCGGCGCCCGTGCAGGTTCCCGGCGGTGGGCGTGGCGTCAAGATGCTCGGCCGCGCGCAGATCGGCCGCCACAAGGTCGGGTTGACCGTCACCGACGCCCGCCAGCATCTGCACGTGGTCGGCAAGACCGGCGTCGGGAAGTCCACGCTGCTGCTGAACATGATTCTCGGCGACATCAAAGCCGGCCGCGGCACGGTGGTCATCGACCCGCGCGGAGACCTGATCACCGACATCCTCGACCGGCTCCCCGCCACCTCCGCAGACAAGATCGTGATCATCGACCCGGACCAGGAGAACCCGGGCTGCTTCAACCCGCTCGATGACCGGGGCGACCCGCACCTGGCGGTGGACAACCTGGTGGGGATCTTCGCGAAGATCTTCCAAGGGCAGTGGGGGCCGCGGATGGACGACACGATGCGGGTGGCGTGCCTGACGCTGATGCGCCACGCCAAACCGACGCTGAGCCTCGTGCCGTCGCTGTTGCAGGACAAGGACTTCCGGGCCCGGTTCACCCACGGCCTGGACGACCCGGACGGTCTCGGCGGGTTCTGGGTCTGGTACGACGGCATCAACGAGCAGTTCCGCGGGCAGGTCATCGCCCCCGTCCTCGCCCGGCTACGCGCGTTTCTCCTGCGCGACTTCGTCAAGTCGGTCATCGGCAACGCGCACAGCTCCTTCGACATGGGCCGGGTCCTCGACGGCGGGGTGCTGCTGTGCCGGCTGCCCAAGGGGGTGCTCGGGGAGGAGACGACGCGGATCCTGGGCTCGCTGATTGTCGCCCGCGTCTGGCAGGCCGCCATCGCCCGCGCCAGCATCCCGGAGGACCAGCGCCGCGACGCCGTGCTGTACATCGACGAGTGTCAGAACTTCCTGACCCTGCCCGGCTCGGTCGGGGACATGCTGGCCGAGGCACGAGGGTTCCGGCTGGGTCTGGTGCTGGCGCACCAGGACCTGGCGCAGCTCCCGAAGGATGTCGCCGCAGCAGTGTCCGCCAACGCCCGGTCGAAGCTGTTCTTCAACGTCGACCCGGCCGACGCCCGGGAACTGTCGCGCCACACCAAACCGGAGCTCGACGAACACGACCTCGCCCACCTCGACGTCTACACCGCCACCGCGCGGCTGCTGGTCGGCAACCGGGAGCTGCCGTCGTTCACGTTCACCACCAACCCGCCGGCGGACGTGGTGGGTGAGGCGACCGCGATCCGTCAGGAGTGCGCCGCAGCCCACCGCCGCGCCGACGGTGAGCCGCCGATGCAGCAGATCGCCCGATCGACGATGAAACGGCGCATGGCCGGCCGCGAGCGCTGAGCAAAGGCCTGCTCGTTTCGGGCCTCGTCCGGGTGCTGCGGTGAGGGCTCGCTTGGGGGTGTCGGCGAGACGAGACCTCACCCGAGCCCTCCCCCGCCGACCTGTCAGGCACCTGAACTGCCCATACCCGGCCCGCCGTCAGCCTGTCCGCGAGATCAACTCGTCCAGACTCCCTACCGGGACTCTCTCCGCAGGGGTACCCATGCCGCAATCACGCTCTGCTGACCTGCTGGCCATCTACCCGCACATCACCAGCCGGGACCGGCAGCTGCTCCAACTCCTCGACGACCATCACGTCCTGACCACCGATCAGATCCACCAGCTGTTCTTCCTGGCCCGACGTACCTGCCAGATCCGCCTCAGCGAGCTGTACGGGCTGGACCTGCTGGACCGGTTCCGGTTCGCGCGCACCGGCGGCGGCAGCCAGCCGTGGCACTGGACCCTCGGCCACAACGGACACCGGTTCCAGGCCGCCGCCCACGAACGACCCGAGCCGACCGCCCGGGCGAGCCGGCAAGCCGTGCAACGGGTGTCGGCCAGCCCGACCCTGACCCACCTGCTCACCGTCAACGAGTTCTTCGTCCGGCTCAAGACCCACACCCGGCGCCATCCCGAGGCGCGTCTGGACCGGTGGTGGTCGGAGCGCACCACCACCCGGCAGTTCCGCACCATCACCGCCGACGGCCACGGCATCTGGACCGCCGCCGGCGCCAGCGTCGGGTTCTGGCTGGAGGCCGACACCGGCACCGAGCCGCTGGGCCGGCTGATCGGCAAACTCGACCGCTACGCCACCCTGACCCGACGCGTCGGCATCCGGTACCCGGTGCTGTTCTGGCTCGGCAGCGCCGCCCGGGAGGAACACCTGCACCGGCTCCTACGCGGGCGACGCGGCGACGTACTCGTCGCCACCGCCACCCACGAGACGGACCCAGCCGAAGCGGTGTGGCTGCCGGTCGGCGCCACCGGCCGAGTCGGGCTCGCGCAGCTACCCACCGACCACGGTCAGCCGGTGGCGGACAACCCCAACTTCGACGACGGAGTCTTCGTCCTCTGACACGACCTGTCAGCCGACCAGCCGGAACCTGTCACCGCAGGTGAAGCACATGATCACGATTACTGGTCGAGGGCGTGCTGTCAGGTCACGGCGCTACGGTGCAGCTTCTTCTCTTTTGTTCGCACCGCAGCACGTCTGTTCTCCCCGGATCTGCCCGCCAGCGGGTCACCCCTCAGCCCACCATCCGGTCGGCCCCGTGACCCCGCCCCGCGCCATTCCCGGCAGTACTCCGCCACAGACGCCGCATCCCGGTGGCACCACCACACCCGCAGTCGAACCGCGCCTTCGCGAAGGGAGCACCCCGTCATGCCCGCACCCACCAACACATCCCTCACCGACCAGGTCATCACCGTCTGCTTCGCCCCCGGCCAGGACGCCGACTGGTTCGCCGCCTCAGAAAAGGTCCACGACCTCCTGCAAGCCAACGGCACGCCGTCGCGCCGCTACCGCGTCCGACACCGCCGCCTCATCGGCTGGCTGACCCGCTTCATCGGCTACTACCTGCTCGACGCCGCCCGCCGCTTCGGCGCGATCACCATCGCCGCCGGCGGCCGCAAGAGCCGCCTCGACCTGACCGGCACCGCCGCCACCGCCGCACACAACGCCGCCCTGCGCTGGCGCACCTGGCACACCCACGTCGCCGCGACCACTCCCCCGGCCCGGCCTTTCGAGGACTACCTCGCCCAGCACCACACCGACCCCGCCAAGGTCAGCGCCCACGAGGCCCGCCGACGCTTCGAGCAGCAACCCCGCGTCCTGGCGATGCTCGCCCACCACCTCGACCCGTACGAGCTGCCCGCATACCAAGCCGGCGAAGCCACCTACACCGGCCTGCACTGGCGCATCGCCCTGGTCGGCGATGCGCTGATCACCACCGACGGTCGCCTCCTCACCCCGGCAGGCGGCTCCGTCGCCGACCGGTTCCGCTTCCTCAACGACGCCTGCGCGTACCTGCGCAGCCTCGACCCACGCGCGCGGCTGTGCGCCGTCACCATCGCCTGACACCCCTCGACCCGAAACACCACGGCCGGTCGCAGCCCTGCTGCGACCGGCCTTCGCCATGTCCCACCGTTGGAAGGAGACCCCTGATGTTCCTGACCGATCCGGTGCTGCGGCGTATCGCCGCCGACACCAACGACGTCCTGCCCGAGCAACAGTGGCGCCACGACACCGCCACCGACGAACCGATCGGCGACCTCGCCCGCCTCCTGCACAAGGCCGCGCTTGACTTCACCGAGAGCACCACCAACTTCGACCAGGCCCTCACCAGGCTGGGTGCACTCGCCGAAACAGGCCGACGAGGACTGGCTGCGCACGCTGGCCTCTCCGTCCCCGGTCACCACCAGGTTGTAACCGATGCTCTCGCCGCCCGCGAGCGGCACGCCGTCCTCGGCGTCACGCTCACTGCCTGCTACCGAGCCTGGCGCAACCACCGGCCGATGAACGAAGGCGACGAGCGACACGTGCTTCTGCGGCGTTGCGACCCGTCGCGTGGCGTGGCGACCCTGCAGCGCAAGGATCCGGACACGTGGCTGGTGATACCCGACGCCGAAGCCGCCGCCGTCTTCGACATCCCCTACCCGGAGCGCATCGTCGGCGAGGTCACCCGCACCGAACGGGGATGGGCGCCGACTGCCTACGTCGCCCGTGCGCATCAGGTTCCGCTCGCCACGGTGTATTCCCTGCCGATCCGGGGTGAGCTCACCTCGGCCTGCCGGACGCTGCTGCGCTGGTGGAACCTGCGCCACTCCGACGCCTGGCACAACCGCACTCCCGCACAGCTCACCCCCGCCGAACTCGCCCACCTCACCGACTGACGCGGGGCAGCGTGATGCCGCACCTCAACCTGGTCGAGCGGTGGATCACCGCGGCGACCGGCCGCACCCTCGACCAACACGCCGTCGACCCCATCCCGGCCGCCGCGCACCTGCCCGAGGCCGCCGACGATCTCCGACACCTACGCGACGAGCTGCTGCTCGCCGTCGACCACCTGCGCACCAGACTCCTCAACGAAGACGACCTACATGCATCCGCCGCCGCCATCACGGGATCGGCGAAGACGATCCAGAACCTGGCCGGCGAGTACGGCAACACTCGCGCTCGGATCGACGCCCTCATCGGCGACGAGACGCGGACCGCCTACGCGCTGACCCACCCTGGGCAGCAGGTACGTCGGCGCTACGTCGACCCCGGCGACACCGTGCTGGTCGTTCTGCCGCACACCGACTCCTGCCGCGCGCTCAACCTCGCGGGACAGACCGCCCACGTCAGGGTGGGCAGCTCCGACGCCAGGTTTCGGCCGCCCGGCAGCGTCAGCGCGGTGCGGCTGTCCCACAGCGACGCCGGCATCTACCGGGACCGCACCGAGGGCCGCCTCTACATGCTGCAGCTCGCAGCAGGCGCGCCCGCCACCTCAGGCCGGTAATCGACCGGTCTCATCGCGGCGCCCTTCACCGGCGACGAATGGCACACCTCGCACGGCACGGCGCTCCCGACGCGCGCCGGCCGCCCCGGTTATCACCCGCGACCCCGGCTCACCATCCGGGCGGCCTCACTCGCGCCGCTATCCGAACTACGTCCCCAAGAGAGGAACCCCATGAAAGACCTGTCCCTGACGCCTGCAGCGCAGGCTGTCCTCGACGCCCTGACCGATCTCGGTCAGGGTGACGTGCACGAGTTGGCCGACCGCGCCGGAAAGGCTCGCTCGACCACCGACAAGGCACTCAAGACCCTGGCCGACGCCGGCTTGATCGTGCCGGTGGACACGGACGCCGATGCGGCCGACGGCGCGTCCACCCGGTGGGCCCTGCCCGCCCCGGACGGCGCCGCCGCTGCGGAACCGGACGCTGCCGTCGATCTCGGCGACCAGCAGACCGCCGCCGCGGACGAGAGCGAGCAGCTCATCGGATCGAATCTCGACACTTCGGCGAGCGAACCTGCCAACGTCGGCGCAGCTGATCCATCCCGCGACGACCACGCGAACAAGGCGCCGGATGAGGCGGGAGACGAGACCGATCACGACGACAGCCGCGGACGCGACGACGACAGCAGCGAGGCCGGTGAGAGTTCCGCCGTCGTTGCGGTGCAGCCAGCGCGGCCCGGTGACCGCAAGGTCATGGCCATCAAGGGAGTCCTGGCCGACTACGGCGACGCTGGCGCCACCATCGACCTGATCGTGGTCGAGAGCGGCATCGGACACGCCACCGCGTCCCGGCTGCTGACCGCGATGGAGCAGGCCGACGCCGCCCGTCGACTGCCCGGCCTACCCGAGCGGTGGGTCGCCGGCCCGACCAGAGCCAGTGAGGTGGACCCGAACCCGGAGCCGCCCCGCTGCCCGCTGTGCTCCCAGGTCATCCGCGGCCAAACGAGCATGCCGATCGCCGCAGCGGCGGTGCTGCCCCTGATCCGACCGGACGGCACGCTGCACGTCGTCGACGCAGACGGCGAGACCCACGTCGTCGCCATGCCGCTGCGCGCACCCGGCCGCACGCCGCGCGTCGCCCGCAGCACGGGCCCGCGCGGTGACGGGACCGTCAACGCCGACGGCAGCCCACCGTTCAGCCGAGGCGAACTGGAAAGACTCACCCTCGACGTCCTGGCCGCCAACCCCGGCCAGCAGATGACCCCGCAGGACATCGCCACCGTGCTCGCCGGCCAACTCGGCCGCGCGATCAGCTCCGGGGCCGTACGGAACAACTGCACCAAGGCCGCCGCCAGCGGCCGAATCGTCCTGGTCTCCGACGCGCCGCTGACCTTCGTCCACCCGGCGCAACCCGACAGCGACAACCCCGTCGAGACCGACGCGGGCAGCACCGACCAGTCCTGACCAACGCCACTCCCCTGCGGGGGCCGAGCCGCGTGCTCGGCCCCGCCAGCACATCGAGAGGAGAATCCGTGCCGCACGAACTCGAGACCTACACCGACGGAACAACTGCCTTTGCCAGCGCACGCCTGTCGGCCTGGCACCAGCTCGGCACCGTCACCCAGGAAACGATGAAGGCCGAAAAGATCATGACCGCCGCCCGCCTCGGCGACTGGGGCGTCCGCACCATCCGCACCGTCGGCATCGACATCGTCAACGGCGTCGAGGTACAGGTCCCCGCCGACGACAAGCGAATGACCGTACGCCGCAACCCGGTCACCGGCCAGACCGAATACCTGGGCATCGTCGGTACCGACTACACGGTCGTCCAGAACGAACAGTGCGCCGAGATGCTCGACCGCCTCGTCGATCAGGTCGGCGGCGCCCACTTCGAAACCGCCGGCAGCCTGCGCCGCGGCAAGAGCGTGTTCGTCACGATGAAGCTGCCCGACGCGATGGAGATCGCCGGGGTAGACCGCCTCGACCTGTACCTCATCGGCACCACCTCCCACGACGGCAGCGCCGCCCTGCGGGTAGACGCCAGCCCAATCCGGGTGGTCTGCGCCAACACCCTACGCGCCGCCTTCCAGCACGCCGTCGGCCACTACACCTTCCGGCACACCTCCAACGTCAACTCCCAGATCAGCCAGGCCCGCGAAGCCCTCGGCCTGATGTGGACCTACATGGAGACCTTCGAGAAAGCCGCCGAACGGATGCTCAACGCGGAGCTGACCATCCGCGAGTTCGAAAACGTCGTCGCGCAGGTATGGCCGGTCAAGGACACCGCGTCCGAGCAGGCCAAGAACAACGCCAAACAACGCCTCGGCACCCTCAAGTACCTGATCCGCGAGGCCGACACCCAGAAAGCCATCACCGGCAGCCGGTGGGCCGGATACCAGGCCATCACCGAATACCTCGACCACTACCAGCCCGCCAAGAACGACCTCGTCCGCGCCAACCGGGTGCTGACCGGCAACACCGGCGACCTGAAAGTCGCCGCCTTCGACCTACTGAAGATCTGACCGCCACACCCATAGCCGCCGGGGCAGCGGTCACCCGCGCCGCTGCCCCGGCCCATAGGAACGGACACCTCACGTGACGCCGCCCAGCACCCGAAGGCTCGATGCATACCAAAGGATCCGCCGATGACCGGCCACCTCCGCCACCCCCGCGATCTACGGCAGTCGGTATGTGGCCTACCCGCCACCGACGTGCAGCGGTGGGAAACCGACAACCCGCCGCGCATCGACTACACCTGCGAAACAGCCACACCCTGCTGCCCGAGGCCGCCCGACCCGACGACGCCAACCATCCGCCGGGCGACGCCACGCTCATCGACACGCTGCGACGCATCGTCACCGCCCGGCAGTACGCCAAGATCGACGGCGTGCTTGTGGACGTGTGGTCCGCCAGCGTCACTGTCCTCATCTGGGACAAGCTTCGCGAGGACAAACGGCAGCGGCTACTGACCCTGCCATCACACGAGCTGATCCTCCGATGCATCGCGATCTACAGCCACATCACGAGGGACCAGACAACTAAGGACCGGTCCAGGCACGACCGAGGTACAGGGGTGTGAGGTCAGCCGGTGTTGACACGCCTCACGTTCATCGGCTGATCGAGCAATTTGAGGTGGCCGCCCACGTGGGCGGCCCACGGTCATTCTCCGCTTCACCACCTTGGAAGCCCTCCGCGCACCTGTCCGCTCCGCCGCCGGTGAGCGCGCTCCTGTCGGCGTACGGCTTCGAGTGCAGAGCCAGGTACGGCACCGGGTACGCAGCAGCTATCGACGTCTGCAAGTGCGGCTGCGGCTCGCGGCCGAGCTTGCTCTGCAACGATCAACTACAGCCAGCAATGTTGGTCGACCCGGCAGTGCGCGGATCTGCCGATGTGAGTGCATAGTTCCATTGCTCAACTCGCCCGATCCGCAACGATCTGGACTGTATTCCCGTTGCCGGGATACTCGGCCTGAAGGTCGCCGTCGAACAAGCGCCAGCAGAAGTCGTTCATCCGGGCAGCGGCGGGGGCGTGTCTGGCGATGATTTCCCCTACGGGCGGCGGCAGGTCCGGTGGGATATCGCCGGCCGCACATCGGCGCACAAACTGGTCGCGTGCGACGGGACCGCCGCCGACCGGCCCGGGCACCCCGCATACCGAGGTGGCCAGCCAGTTCACCAGCCGCATGGAAGCATAGTCGGCATCGTGACCGGCATTGCGGGCAGCGAAGTGGCGCTCGGCGTCCGACAGGTCGAAGCGCGGTGAGGTGGCGAGCCCGAAGTCGACGAGGTAGAGCCGCTCTTCGTCGGCCCGGATATTGCCGAAGTGTCCGTCCAAGTGCAGCATCTCGCGGTTACGTAGAAACGCCACCATCTCGAACAGCTGCCGCTCGACCGCCGCGGCTCTGCCGACCGGGTCGCTCAACCAGCGAGGCAGCTCGTCGGGGAGATGTTCGAGGAACAGCACCAGGCTCGCGGTGGCGCCCGCCAGCGCTTCGAACCGCGCACGCACGGCCTGGTTACCGCCGAACTGGGCGACGACGGCGTCGATGTCGAGGTGCTCGGCCGCGACCGGCGGGCGGCCGGGCAGCACCCGCCAATGGTGCAGCAACGGGAACGATTCCGACTCGCCAGCGAGGACGCCCTCAGTGACGCTCTGGTTCGCGGCCAGCTCGCGCCACGCGCCGAAGCCCGGACCAGCCAGGCGGTACATGCCGTATTGCCAACGGACTGGCATGCCGAACAGGTTCGCCGTGCTGTGCGGATGAGCCAGCTCCCGGTCGGTGATCGGGACCCGCTTGACGAACACGGGCACGCCGTCGACATCGGCGATCGAAGAGCTGCCGCCCACGCCCACGCCGTCGAGTGACGCGGCCCGCAACAACGCTGCCAGTTCACCATCGGTGCACCCGGCCAGCAGCGCCGCGACGCCGTCATGGCGGGAACGTCGCGTGAGGAGCACCGCTGCATCATGCCATCGAGCGACAGCCCTTTGACACGGTGCGAAGCGGTCTCCTTCGCCAGACCAATTGACGCGCCCGATCGGACAGGGACGGTTCTGAACGGGTTCGGAGCATGCTGGCAGGGCGCCATGACAACTCCCCGTTATGCCGCGATTCGGGCGAAGGCCCACCTCCGCCGGTTACTCATCGTAAGCAACGGACGTGCGTCGCCGGGGCGGACCGGCACCCCAAGGTCCCCAGCGCCACTCGCCCATGCCTGCACATTTGGCGTACCTGGCTCTGCACCGGAACCCGTACACCGACAGCTCCCGGCTGTCCCTGTCCGATCAGCTATCCCCAGCCGTATTGAAAGGCCGCCGCCATGACCAGAGCCATCACCGGCATTGTCAGCCTCGTCGTCGTTGCCTGCCTCGGCCTGCCCATGCTCCTGCTGACGGCCGTCATGGGCGGCGGCTCCAAAGGGTGCGGCGCCGCCGCTCTACCCAACATGCATCCCTCCGGGCGACCGCCTACCGTCGGTGCCTGGGATGTCGAGCAAGTTGACGTAGCCGCGATCATCATCGACATCGGCGTCACCAAAGGCGTCCCTCGATGGGGCTGGGTCATCGCTGTCGCCGCCGCCATGCAGGAATCCCGCCTCCGCAACCTGCCGCATCTAAGCACCCGCAACGACCACGACTCCATCGGGGTGTTCCAACAACGCCCCAGCCAGGGATGGGGCACCGTCGCGCAACTGTCTGAACCCGCCTATCAAGCAGGCAAGTTCTTCGACAAGCTCCTCACAATTTCCGGCTGGGAATCGATGCCGCTTACTGAGGCCGCCCAGGCGGTCCAAGCCTCGGCCTACCCCAACGCGTACGCCACATGGACCAACGATGCCCTCCGCCTAGTGGAGCAGCTCACCAGCACCCTCCCTGACTGCACCCCCGACGCACTGGCCGCCCTACCGGCCGGATTCACGCTGCCCTCCGACACCCCGCCAGCCGTGACAACCGCAGTGTTCTGGGCCGCTGCCCAACTCGGCACGCCCTACCACTTCGGCGGCACGTGCACCGACCCCCACGCCAACGAACCCCACAAACAGTGCGACTGCTCATCCCTGATGCAAGCCGCCTACCGAGCAGCCGGCATCTCCATCCCCCGCATCACCACCGACCAAGCCAATGCCGGCACACCAGTAGCTAGCCCGACGCGCCTGCTACCCGGCGACCTCATCCTGATCCCCGGCAGCAACGGCACCCTGGCCCACCCACGCCACGTCGGCATGTACCTCGGCGAAGGACTCATCATCCAAGCCCCGCAGACCGGCGACGTCGTCAAGATCACTCAACTGAGCAGCTGGAACGACCAGATCGCCAAGATCCGACGGATTGTCAAGGAGCCGGCTTGAGAAGGGCACGTTCCTGGGTTCGGGACAGTCGATGCCGCCAGATGCCGCTTGCCGGGTGCCTTGGCCCTCGCATCTGCTCAACCATCGACTGAAGTGCGACTCGACGATCCAGTCTAGACACCCACGACGAAGGGTCGGTAGACGCGGATTGGCGCGCGGATCGCGGCAGAACCGTGCATCCGATCTTGGCCCCTCAACGACTCGTCTGCAGGTCGCGGTGCTGCCGGGACTATCTCGGCTTGCACCAACGTCTCGTTCCCGCGGCAGCACATCACCGCGTAGGCTGCAGCGCCGTGAACGCCACCGTCGTTGTCTCGATCGCCGGACTCATCGCTACCACCACCGTAGGGGTCCTCTCCCCGGTTCTGCAGGGCCGATTCGCAGCACGGAACGCGGCCCAAGCCAGGCGCTACGACCAGCAACTGAGCGTCTACGCCGACGCGATGCAGTTCGCCTACGCGCGCAAGCAGCAGCTGGAAATGTCAGGTGATCCGGATGATCCGTACGAGACGAACCGAGCGAGCCCGGACTGGACGACAGCAGCCACGATCGGCGGTCGACTCCACTTACTCGGCACGGGCGACCTCATCAAGAAGTGGGATGCGTTCCAAGATGCGGACTCGGCGCTACGCTGGCACGCGCTCGAGGAAGCCCCAGTAGACGAGCATGGCCAGCCGGAAGTGGAGCCCGACGATCCATATTTGGTCGCATTCAACACCGCCGTTAAAAATCTGATTGTCGCGCTACGCAAGGCCGCTGGCTTGGAGGACGCTGCCTGAGAGGGCGGTTCGGTAGCCTTTGCCCATTGTGGGCTTGGCTCGGGATGTGAATGCGAGCGATGGTCGTAACCGGTGAGGTCCCGGTCGCGTTGGGCCGATCATGGGCGAGCGAGCGGCGTATCCGAGTGACCTGACCGACGAGCAGTGGGCGGTGGTCGGTCCGTTCCTGCAGGCGTGGAAGGACCGGCATCCGTCGGTGTCGGGGCATCAGGGCCGCTACGAGCTGCGGGAGATCGTGAACGCGATCTTCTACCAGAACCGGACCGGCTGTCAGTGGGCGTACCTGCCGCACGACCTGCCGCCAAAGTCGGCCACCTACTACTACTTCGCTCTGTGGCGTGATGACGGCACCGACCAGGTGATCCACGATCTGCTGCGCTGCCAGGCGCGGGAGAAGGCCGGCCGGGCAGAGGACCCGACCGCGGTGGTGTTGGACACACAGTCGATCCGGGCCGCCAACCACGTCCCGGCAGCGACGACCGGCAAGGACGCCGGCAAGAAGGTCCCGGGCCGCAAGCGGGGCCTGGCCGTCGACGCCCTCGGTTTGATCATCGCGGTCGTGGTCACCGCGGCGTCGGTCACCGACAACGCGATCGGCGTGCGACTGCTGGACAACGTCGTGGCTCACACCCCGACGGTGACCAAGGCATGGGTCGACGCCGGGTTCAAAGACGACGTGCAGATCCACGGCGCCGTGAACGGCATCGACGTCGAGCAGGTCAAACGCTCCGACACCACGGCCGGGTTCGTGCCGATCGCCCGCCGGTGGGTAGTGGAGCAGACCAACGGCACCCTGATGCTGCACCGCCGTCTGGTCCGTGAATACGAGAGCCGACCCGCCTCCGCGGTGTCACGCACCTGGTGGGCCTCGACGGCGAACCTCATCCGCCGGCTGACCGGCACCACCACCACGTCCTGGCGCGACCCAGGCGTGGACAGCGGGATGCTGGCAGGATAGGTCAGCAACGAAGCTCCTGTGCTGGGCAGTGCGCCTTGGTCGACTGCTGTCCTACCGGGAGCTTCGTCCTATCTGGAGCAGCGACACTCCGCTACGCGCCTGCTCAGGAGCCCTCGATCACGATGAAAATGGCTCAGTGGGGCCGTGATGCTCCTGACTGCACTCGACCGGGACGATACGCGGGCCTGCCGCAAGCGCGCGATGGATCCTGACACGAACTCCTTGATCGATCGACCCTCGAAGGGCAGTGGCCGGAGGGTGCGCCGATCCGGCGGACTACCGCGCCTCGTCGCCGTGGCGACGCCGCCCCTCGACCCGGTCCTGGACGATGCGCGTGCTCTGGTCGGGAGCCAGTTCCGAGAACACCCGCAGGTGCTTCTGGTCCACCCACGTCACCTGCGTGCCGTCCCCGAAACCGTCGTAGCTGTCGACGCTCTTGCGGGTCAGGTTGTTCATCCTTCGGCCGTCGAGGTCACAGGCGAACATGTCGGTCGCCAGCCCGTTCGGCTGCGGCGACTCGAACGCCACCCGGGCACGTTCCGGGTCCGGATCCGACAGGAGCGGGCGACCGGTCGCCGGTGAGCGCCAGACGTCCTCGGGATAGCGGATCCCGGCACGGACGACCAGAAGGTAGGGCGTACGGGACACCGGCCGGCCGCCGATGCACTCGACCGCGACGACCAGTCCCGGCGTACCCGTCGATCGCGCCACCTCGACCTGCCCGGCGTGCAGGGCCGCTCCGTCGACGTACGGCAGTATGCCGCCGCGGTCGAGCAGCCCGACCGCGGCGAAGCGACGGTGCGGGGGCCGTCCGGAGACGGCTTGCAGGTAGGCGAGGTCCGTGATGATGTGCAGGACGACACCGGCCGCCGCGCGACACGTGCCGCGCACCACGAATCGATGGGGCAGCGGCGTGGCCCGGGCGAGGTCCGCCCCGGTCAAGGCGGTGCGCAGGTCGACCCTGCGGGGGTTCGCCCCCTCCGCTGCGGCAAGCGACCAGTCGGCCGGTAGGACGTACAGGTCGCGGCCCGGGACCAGCACCCGCTTCTGCGGGCCCTCGCCGTACTCGACCGCGCTGATCCGGACGTTCGAGGCGACCGGGATCGCGTCCAGTTCGAGGGCGGGACGCAGGTGACGTCGCCTCACCCGCAGGCTGACGTGTCCCAGCTCCGCCGGATCCGCGGTGGGCCGGAACTCCAGCACCAGGTAGGCGACCACGCACAGGACGGTCAGCGCCCACGCCAGCCACAGGTTGCCGGCCAGGAAGGTGGGCACCTGGGACGTCGAGTAGTTCACGACGATGCTGGTCACCGTGAGGACAAGGGCGGCCAGCAGAGATCGACGTACCCCGCGCTCGGTCCGCATGCGCCGCAGGCTAGTGCACGCGGGACTCGACCTTCCATCCCCCGACGCGTCGAGTCTCTGCACTGTGGACCTGTCGACGATGACCGACGCGGTGACCGCGGCGTCCCGACTGCGCCCGTCAGACCCCGGCCCGGCGCCGACGCCGGCGAGTGAGGCTGGCCGGTCAGGCGAGGGACGAGGGCAGTGGCACCTCTCCCCGCAGCGCCCGCTCCGCCAACTGGACGCGCTGGGGGTGGAGGGTGGTGTTGGCCAGCGGATGACCGGGCACGTTGATGCACCGTTCGCCGGGCACGGAGTCACAGACCGGACAAGGGAGGAACAGGCCGCAGGACGGGACGAGTTGCGCGTGCCCGCCGCCTAGGGCGTGTCCTGCCGATCATGTAGTGGTTGATCGTTGACGATGTGCCGGTGGTGCGTCGTGGTGAGTTGACCGATGAGGCGTGGGCGGTGATCGCGCCGCTGCTACCGGAACCTGGCGGAGCTCGGGGGCGGTGGCGGGATCACCGTCAGGTCATCAACGGGATCTTGTGGAAGCTGCGTACGGGTGCGCCGTGGCGTGACCTGCCGGAACGCTTCGGGCCGTGGAAGACCTGCCACGAACGGCTACGCCGCTGGACCGCTGACGGGACATGGGATCGGATCCTCGCGGCGGCGCAGGTGCACGATGACGGCACACCGGTGCAGTGGACGATCAGCATCGACTCGTCGATCGTGCGGGCGCACCAGCATGCCGCTGGCGCCCGCAAAAAGGGGGCGCCCAGGCAAGTGCGGCGACGCCTGGTGCGCAAGATGGCGAGGCCATCGGCCGGTCCCGCGGCGGGTTGAGCACGAAGATGCACCTCGCGGTCGACGGACGCGGACGGCCGCTGTCGATCTTGCTCACCCCCGGCCAAGCCGGCGACAACCCGCAGCTGTTGGCGCTGCTGGACGCGATCCGCGTCAACGAACCCGGGCCGGGTCGGCCCCGCAAGCGACCGGAGGTGCTGATCGCGGACAAGGGCTATGCACATGACTTGACCCGGCGAGCCCTGCGACAACGCGGGATCCGGCACGTCATCCCGGAACGCAGCGACCAGGTCGCTCGCCGGGCCGCCAAGGGCAGCCACGGCGGGCGACCACCGGCCTTCGACAAGGTGATCTACAAGAAGCGCAACGTCGTGGAACGCTGCTTCAACCGGCTCAAGCAGTGGCGTGACCTGGCAACGCGATACGCCAAACGCGCATCCCTCTACCGAGCCGGCCTCGTCCTGATCGCTGCCGTCATCTGGCTCCCATGATCGACAGGACACGCCCTAGGGCCTGTGTCGAAGTCGGTCACAGCCACTCGTTGATGGCGGCGAGGTGGATGGTGGCTTCGTAGCGGACGGCGAGTTTGTCGAAGCGGGTGGCCACGGCTCGGTTGCGTTTGAGGCGGTTGATGCCGCACTCCACGGCGTGTCGTTGCTGGTAGATGTGCGGGTCGAAGGCCGGTGGCCGGCCGCCTTTGGATCCCTTTGCCCGCCGGTTCGCGTCCTGGTCGGCCTTGCTCGGGATGGTCGCGGCGATGCCCCGCCGGCGCAGGTAAGCCCGGTTGGCCTTCGAGGTGTACGCCTTGTCGGCCAGGACCCGGTCCGGTCGTGTTCTCGGCCGGCCGGGGATCAGGCGGGGAACGCGGATGGCGGTCAGGACCGGGATGAACTGCGGGCTGTCGCCGCGCTGCCCGGCAGTCAGCACGATGGCGAGGGGTTTCTGTCCCTGCTCGCAGCCCAGATGCAGCTTCGTGGTCAACCCACCGCGGGACCGTCCGAGCGCGTGGTCTGCCGGCTCGACGCTGACCCCGCCAGGCGGTTCGACCTGCAGATCCCCCTTTTCCGCGCTCCGGCAGCGTGCTGATGGGCCCGAGCGATGGTGGAGTCCACGGACACGTCCCAGGTGATCCGCCCGGCCGCATCAGCGAGGGTCTGCAACGCGGTGAGCAGCTTCTTCCAGGTCCCATCGCGCTGCCACCGTCGGAACAGGGCATACACCGCCGACCAGGACCCGTACTGCGGTGGCACGTCCCGCCACGGGGCACCCACCCGGATCCGCCACCGGATCCCATCGATCAACTGCCGCCTACTCCACGACGACGGTCGACCCGGCCGCTTCGGCGTCGGCAGCAACGGCTCCAGCACCGCCCACTGCACGTCGGTCAGGTCGAACCGCCTCGTCACCGCTAGGGTGTCCACGAGGTCTCCGGTTTTCAGGTTCTGCTTGGTCGCTGAACCATCTACCGGAGACCTCGCCTACTTTCGATCTCCGACACGCCGAAGATCCTCAAGCCGGCTCAAGCCCTGGCACCGACTTCGACACAGGCCCTAGGGCGATGGTGTCTTCGCTCGGTTGGGCGTCGAGGTCGGCGAGCACTCTCGTCAGGGCGCGCAGAAGCGTACGAATGCCGTCGGCATCGCCGAGGGCGTGCCGGGCGTGCATAGCCTTGGTGTAGAGGGCTTCGTTGTACCGGTCTAGGACGATGGCTTTGTTCAGCAGGTCTGATGCGGTCTGCGGGTCTTGGTTAAGCAGGTCTTCGGCGAGGAGTAGGTGGGCTTCGGTGCCCCAGCGGCGCACCGTCTCGCGGTGGGGTTGGAGCCACTCGTAGTCCTGCCCCTCGGCCAGTGGCGCGTCGTAGAGCTCGCAGGCGGCGGTCAACAGTTCGTGGCGGCGCAGTCCGGTGGCGATGGTGGCGCGACGCATGAGGTCGCGGAGAGTCCACACGTCGACGTCGACCGTCGTCGGGTCGAGTCGGTACCGGCCGGCGGTTTTGATGATGTAGGCGTTTTTGGTCTCGGCGGTGCCGGCACGGCCGAGGACGTGTCGCAGGTTCGAAGCGTTGGTGTGTACGCGTTGGTCTGCTTGGCTGAGGCGGGCGTCGGGTTCGAGGTATTCGCCGATGTCGCGGGTGGTGACGCCGTCGGGGTGGCAGGCCAGGAAGACGGCGAGTTCGAGGGCTTTGGCGCGCAGGGGCCGTCCCGGTTTGGTGATGTCCTCGATCCGCGGCGGGCCGAGCACCCGAAGTCGGGCCTTCCCGACGACAGCGGCGGAGGGAGTTGCAGTTGCCGCGGGCTGATCCTGAGATGCCGCGTCGTTCCGGCTGGCGTGCAGGGCAATGACCGTGGCCGGTACGCCTGGCGAGGTTGTCGCTGGAGGTTCGCCGGTTTGTGCTTCGCGCAGCGTGGTCAAGGTCTGGATCGCTGTGGTGGGTTCGAGCACGGGTAGGCGCGGCGGTAGCGGTTCGGTTGGCCGACCGGATATGAGGGTGGCCCGTCCGTCTGGGGCTACGTCAATGGTGACGCCGGGGGGCCACTCACCAAGCAGTACCGCGAATACCTGCCTGCTGGCGCCCGCGGCCAGAGCCGCTTTGACGCGGGCTGCGGCTGCTGCGGCTGGTGTCTCTGTGATGAGGACGACCGGAGACAGAACCTCTACTTCCGGAGCCTTGGGTTGTTGCTGCTCGTCGGGGTCGGTCAGCGTCTGTTCGTCGAGAAGGCGGCTGCGGTGCAGCAGCAGGGTCTCGATCGTGGTGAGTGCGTCGTCGAGGGTGTCGGTGATATGCAGGCGCGGCCATGAGCTGACGGTCGTCATTTCGGTGCCGAGCAGCGTGGTGAGGGTGGCGGCGTCGATGACGACCTCGCCATGCGCGTTGGGGTGTTGCGGGTCGCCGGAAGCCAGCGCTGCTACGAGGGTGGCGCGTGCGGCGGGAGCTGCGCCGTCGCCGACGAGGCCGACGCCACCGGGCGGCAGCGGGACAAGGGCGGCCAGTGGTGCCCCGTCGTCGGAGTGCGGGAGTTCGGGGTTCCGGGCCACGGCACGGCGTAGCTCGGCCACCGAAGGCGGCAGGTGAGTGGGTGGATCGTCGTGGGGGTCGCCGGTGTAGCGGCGCCGGCGTTGTCGCCACACCAGGGCAGCTGCCGCGCTGATGGCGGCGGCGAGGGACCAGGGCAGCCACTCCGCGGAGGTCAGCTGCAGACCCCGCTGGTGGTCGGTGTCCTGCGGGCGTTGCGCGCCGTCGGCTTCCGGCGAGGACGAAGGCCGCGTGGGAGCGTCGGTGGGTGACCCGGGATCCGGTGCGGTGGGTGTGGTTGGCGAAGAGCTCCTGGGCGTGGCGGCCGTCTCGTGGTTGTCCGGTGTGGGTGGATCGGTGGTCTGCGGGGCTTCCGGCGGGTTGCTCGGCGGTGGGGAGGGGGCGACGGTGCCGGGTCGCGGTGAGGGCGGGCGGCGGTCCGGGATGGCGGTCTGTGGGGGTTGGGCATCGGCGGGTAGGCGCAGTTCCCAGCCCGGGTAGATCAAGTCGCAGTCGCGCAGGGTGCCGCCGACCTGGGGAAAGTGGCGGTGTTTGTTCATGCGGCAGATTTCCGGCCAGCGGCCGGCGTCACCGAGCCACTGCTTGGCGATTTTCGACAGGGTGTCGTGTCGCTCGACGGTGTACAGGTAACGGGTGTTGCCGACCTGAATCAGCGCCGGCCCCTGCGCGAGAGCTTGCTGAGGAACAGCCACTGCCTCGGCCGCGTCGATGGCCGCCGGTGGTCGAACGCCGCCGGTGTTCAGTTGGCCGACGGAGGTGACGGCGATCGCCGCGGTGCCGGCCAGGCCGAACACGAGCCGGTGCAGTGGTGCGGGAAGCCGTAGCACCGGGATCCGCCATCGGGTCGCCAGCGCGATCAGCTCGGCGATCAGCAGCAGCGCGAGCACGGCCCACAACAGCCACACCGCCCACACAGCCGCGCCGGCCAGGACGGTCGAGGTGAACCGTTCGTTCGGCTGATCGAACCATGCCACCACCTGCGTCCACGACGGCCACCTCCGCAAGGGGTTCCCGTCAAGGGACACCAGCAACGTCGGTACCCCGGCCAGGAACACGGCTGTGGACACGGTGGCCCGGACTGGTCGGATCACGGAGGACACCCGCCCCGCTGTGTGGCGCGGCGGTGTCGACACGGGCGGGACGTACACCGTGGGACGCGCGTATTCGGCTAGCCGGTTGCCGCTGTCCGGGGATTGCTGCGACATCCTGTCCGTCCCCCCGCTTGGTAGATCCCTTTCCTCTCGCATACACGGCGATACCCATCGAGGGCCATCTCTTCAGGAAGGATTCTCACCATGCGCGCACAATCGATCACGGGACGAGAACGTGGTTGACGATCCACTCCCCGGTCGGGAGAGACTGCCTCGCATGCCAAGCGGGGGCACGCGACTATCGATCGATCTCACGTCGTCGGCAATCGCCGCCACCGTCGACCGCGATGGCACCCGGATCCCCGTCCTGCTCAACGGCCGCATCGTCATGCCGCACGGCATCGTGATCGACCCCGCCGGTCAACTACACCCCGGCGTCAACGGGCTGCCGGAGCCCTCGGTAGGTCACCAGTTCATCCGAGACCCGGTGGACCTCCTGCACGCGGCTGACGCCGAGCCGCCGGTGGACGCCGTACAGCTGCTCGCCGGGCAGCTGTGGCATGTGGCTGACCAGGCAGTCCGCCAAGTCGCCGTACCGGTCGCCGCTCTGACCGTGACCATCCCATCCGCTTGGGGACCACGCCGACGGGGGCATCTCACCGACGCGGCAGCCCGGGCGGGCCTGCCCGCACCGGCCATGGTCACCGCGCCAGCAGCACTCGCCGCTTACGCGACCGCCGGCCACGTCCCGGATGGCACATGTCTGCTGATCTGCGATGCCGAGCGGCGTCCAATCACGCTGACCGTCCTGCAAGCCAGCCGCGACGGGTACCAGGAACTCGCCACCCGCCAGGTGAGCCCGAGCCGCGACCTGGACCGAGACCTCGCGCAGCACCTCTTGACCCGCAACATCGCGGACGATCCCTCACACCGCACCGAAAGAGAGGCCGCACCCGAGCCAGCCGACGCGGCACTGCTGGAGTCCATCCGCCAGGCCAGGACCGCCCTCTCAACTCAGGAATGCGCACCCGTTCTCCTGCCCTCGCCCCGCCCACCGGCCGTTCTGACCCGCGACGACGTCACCGTCGCAGCGCAGCCCCTCCTCGACGATGCCGCCAATGCCGTCCAAGGCATCCTCGACGCCGCCGACATCGGCCAGCAGCACCTCAGCCACGTGATCCACCGGGAAGCCAGAGCAATCCCGGGCCTTCAGGAACGCCTCGTGGCCGTCACCGGGCACACTCCGATCGCCCTCGACGGTCACTCCCACGCCCTCGCTGACGGCGCCCTCGCGCTCACCGCAGCCCATCACCAGACAACAAGCACCGCCAACGACACCGCACTGCCACGAGTTCGGCTCCGCGTCCGTGACCTGACCAGCGCCATCATCCTCGGCGTCTGCTCGCTCACCGTGCTCCTACAGACCATCCTCACCGCGGACATCGTCACGACCTACTCCGTCCAGGTCGTCGGCGTCCGCCTCTCCCTGCCTCAACTGGGCATCGCCGGTGCCCTCACCATGCTCACCGCATTCGCCGTGGCGCACCTCGCCCCCACCACCTGGCTCGCCGGCACCACCGACGCAGCCACCACTAGACCCACCACCGGCCACCTCATCAGACGCGGATACCTCGCCGCCGCCGTCGGCGGATCAACCGCCGCCGCCCTCTACGGCCTCGCCACCGGCACCGCCGTCCAGTTCGGCTACGAGCCATACCTGAAATGGACCCTCGGCTCCGCGCTCCCCCTCGCCGCCTGCGCGGCGATCATCGCCGCCACAGCTCCCCGCATCGCGGCTCCGCAACTGTCCAACTGGCTCGCGCGCACCCCTCCGGCGGCCCTGCCCGCCGCCGTAGCCGCCACCGGCATCTGCCTCATGCGCGCGGCGATCACCCTCACCCCACCGGTCGACCTGACCGGCATGCCCGGCCTCATCGGCAGCGCCGGAGCAGCACTGCTCGGCATCGCCACCGCCCTGACCACCAGCCGAAGCCGCACCACCCGCACCATCACGGTCCCCGGCCTCGCCATCGGCTACGCCATCGTCTTCACCAGCGACACCAGCAGCGCCCTGCTGGTCGGTTACCTCGTCGCCCTCACCTGGTGGGCCGTCCAACTCGCCGCTTACACATTGCGGCTCGCCTACCCCGGCGCCGGGCAGGCATTGCGCCGACTCGCGGGCAGCAGCCACACAGCCTGACGAGTCGTCAGAGCAAACAACGGCGCCAACCCTCGGGACTCACCGCTGTCCGGCCAATGACGGCGCCACCGGCGTGAGCACCAGGCAGCGCTCCAACAGATGACGGCCCGCCGATCTCGGCGGGCCGTCCATTCAATCCAGCCAGCCTGCCGAGCCTCTCTGCTCGGCGGGCCAGCCACGCATGCCCTCTGACGCAAGGAGGTCACCGGTTCCACGCGCCCGGATATCCCAGACCACGACCAGCACCAACCCACACATCAGCCTGACCGAAAGGCAACTGACGATGAGAACACTCCAGAACTTCCCAATCTGCATCGAGATGACCGGGCGCAAAAGCACCGCGCCCCGGATCGCACGTTTCCACACCCAGCTCGGTACGGGGACGCACCGCGTCTCGCAACTGGCGAGCGAGGGCTCGACTGACGCCCTCTGCCCGCCATCCAGCCGTCCGCAGGACCAGGGGGACGCCGTCCGTCCGCGATCGACACCGAGCCTGCAATGCCTCTTCGAAGACGAGCCCAGCCCTTGGCTTGACCCCTGGGGGACACAACGGATGGATAGACGGCCACAGCTGTCAGATGCCGCACCCGCGGGTCGTAGCGACGACCCCGTTCACCCCCGGCCCCAACAACGCCGGGCCAACGAAAGGAAGCACGATCCATGCCCGCCCCGACCCCGAACCGGCCCGGAATTCAGACCACGTGCCGACGCACGCAGGCCAACTGCCAACCGCACGACGCGCCGCTGGCAGCCCGGTTCGACCGACGTCCTGGACCGGCGATGAACGGCCCCGCCGCCTCCGAATGGCGACCAGACCCACTCCTGACCATCGACGACCTCGCGGCCTGGTTGGGCAAGCCCAAGAACACCCTCTACGCCTGGCACAGCCGAGGCAAGGGCCCTCGCGCCATCCGCGTCGGCAACACCCTGCGCTACCGGCGCAACGAGGTCGAGCGCTGGCTCGAAGACCACACCGACGCGGAGCGGTGAACCATGGCCCGACCTGAACTGGCCATCGGCACCTCCGGAAAAATCCGGATCGAGAAACTCGGTCCGAAGAGATTCCGGGCACGCGCCCGGTTCCGCGACTACGACGGCATCACCCGCGACATCGAAGCCACCGACACCACCGGGCCCGCCGCCGAACGGGCCTTGAAGGTCAAACTCCGCGACCGCGCCACCCCCACCGACGACGAGATCACCCGCGAAACCCGCATCAGCGCCCTCGCCGAACTGTGGGTCGAAGAGATCACCGCCGAGGAACGCATCGCGCCACAAACCATCCACCGATACGCGACCAGCGTCCGCACCTCGATCCTGCCAGCCCTCGGCAACCTCCGAATCCGGGAAGCCAGCGTCGGACGCCTCGACCGGTTCCTGCGCGACATCGCCAAGGACCGCCCTTCAGCCGCCAAAGGCGTGAAGGTCGTACTCAGTCAGATGTTCGCTCTGGCCGTACGCCACGGCGCCATCCCCACCAACCCGGTCCGCGACACCGGCCGGCTCCGTAAACCCCGCCGCACCGTCGTCGTCCTCTCGCCTGAGCAACTCCAAGCCGTCCGCACGGCCATCCGCGAATGGCAGCGACCGATCCCTGGTAAGCCCGGGCCTCGGCACAGCGGCGACCTGGCCGACGTCGTCGACCTCATGCTCGCCACCGGCGCCCGTATCGGCGAGATCCTGGCCCTCCGCTGGGAGGACCTGGACCTCGCCGCCGAACGACCAACCCTGACGATCTGCGGAACGCTGGTCTTCATCAAGAGCCAGGGCTTCTTCCGACAGCCCTGGACCAAGAGCGACGCCGGCTACCGGAGGGTCGTCCTCCCCCGGTTCGCGGTCGGCATGCTCATGGCCCGCAAACTCACCGCCGCGGACAACCCCCACGACGCGATCTTCGCCTCCCGACGAGGCACCTGGCTCTCACCCAACAACGTCCGCCGTCAGTGGCGCCAGGCCCGCGCCGAAGCCGACCTCGACTGGGTCACCCCGCACACCTTCCGAAAGACCGTCGCCACCCTGATCAAGGAGGAGATCGATACCAAGAGCGCGGCAGCGCAACTCGGGCACTCCAGCGAGGAGGTCACCGACACCTACTACATCGCCAAGCCGGTACAAGCCCCAGACGTGTCCGGCATCCTCGAACGGCTCGGCAGCCACCCGAGCAGCCAAGGATCGTCGCCAGGAGAGAACGATGCACACCGGTGACGAACTTGGTTGCCGCACCGCGTAAACGGGGGGTTTTCGGGGGGCGGTTCAAATCTCCATCGAAGAAGATCAAAGCCCTGACCAGTGTTCCCGCTGGTCAGGGCTTTTTCTTTGTCGGGACGGCCGGATTCGAACCGACGACCCCTTGACCCCCAGGACGTCGCGGTACGCATCCACACACGTCAGCAACGGTCTGCCCGACGGCACATCGTCGGCGGTTGGGCTGTCCGTTGCGGTCCGGGGCAGACGTGTGGTCCCCGGCTGGTCCCCGACCGGTTCCTACCTACTGGTCACCCTCGGAGCAGTCGTCGGTCATGGAGTGAAACGGTCCGGTGTAGTCGCGGCCGATCGGGACGTCGCGAAGCGGCGCGAGACCTCCAACGCGGAAACTGGCGTCGTCACCTTCTGCCTTTGCCTTCGCGTTCAAGCAGTCGACGTACGCCTGCGTCTGTTCCCGGTCAGTGTAGAACTTGGTCCCTGACGGGACTGCTAGTCCGCTGTCGTAGACCTTCACGGGTACGTACGCCACGCAGCCGTCGTCCTCGTAGCTCACGCCTCGTCCTCCTCCGGTTCAACTTCACGGGTCGGCATGCCGCTGCTTACTGGGTGTGGATTCTACGGGTGACCGGCGCGACGGGCTGTCGCTCAGAGAGCAGGCCGTCCTGTATGGACTGTAAGTCCCCAGTACTCCGCTACAAGCCGGTACCGGCATCCCGTCGCGCAGGCTCCGCCCTGCCGGGCCGCGCCGACCTGGTCCAGGTGGAGCGCCCCACTGGACGTACGACCTGGACCAGGTCGGCGCGGTCTGGTGGCCTCTGGTGGGCGACGGGCCCCCGGTCGCGGCCGAGGCATCCCAGAGTCGCCGAGGGTTCGGGGCGAGTAGCCCCGGCCGCCGGAGGCCATCCCCGGGTCGTAGGGCCGGAGGCCCTGCCCGCCGGAGGCGAGGCTCTTGCCGGTCCGGCCGCCCAGGTGAGTCCTCGTCACGATCTGTGCTTCCATGCTCACGTTCAGGTCGTTACCTTGATAGTCATGGATGAACCGGACTGGAACGAGCAGGAGCGGGGCGAGCCCGAGTGGGTCTACGACCCGCCGGCCGAGGAGGACGGTTACGACCTGGCCGACACGGGCGCCGGCCCCAAGGGTCAACCGTCTGGGATCGCCGCGATCCGGCAGCGTCACCCGCAGGCGTACGACCAGTGGACACGTCAGGCTGACTCGGCGCTGGTGAAGGGCTACCTGGCTGGCCGCAGCATTGACGAGCTGGCCGCGTCCTTCGAGCGGCAGCCAAGCGCGATCCAGCGACGCCTTGAGCGACTGGCCTTCGCCGAGATGAGTCGACACCGCACTGAGCCGGGTGCGCCTGAGCCGGGCTGACCCAACCGATCCTCGATGCCCTGCGCCGAGTTCCAAACGGCGCAGGGCATCTTTGCGTCCGACTGCCGGTCCGCCGTTGCCGCAGGCATAAGGCGGAACCGGCAGGGGCCGGACGACGCGGCCCGAAGGGCCGCCTTGAAGACGTATGGAAAGTTCTCACCAGTGGCGTCCAGGTGGCATGCCCACTCTGGGTGCCGGACGTCCGACAGGAGTGCTCCACCTTGTCATCCTGCCCTGGCCACCTAAAGAGCATCGGCCACTGCAGACGCGGCAGCGCTACTGCTCAACGCTCCACTAATTGGTAGACAGTGCCAGAACAAACGCCGCAATGTAGGTCAAGCCTAAGGCGACGGGCACTACCTGCTCCAGATGGGTTAGCGAGAGATAGCTCTTCCAATTCACTCCCTTATCCAGCAACTCCCATTCGGCTCGGAATGGAGCCGCCGGAAGCCTCTCTTCTAGCAGTACTATTACCGCAAACTTCGCCGAGTTAAGCTGACGATAGGACCTCATTAGCCAATACCAGGCGACGCACTGCACAAGTAGCGCAATCAGTGGCGCGAGCAGCCACCAGGCTGAAACGAGCGGCTGCTTCTGCCAGAAGATCCCTAGAACGGTAATCGCCGTGGTGTTGAGTCCAAGAAAGAATGTGTTGGTCAAGTTTCGCCGGGAACTCAGGCGGTCCGCCATCTCCACGAACACTTTGTACTGTTCGAACACTATGTCGACATAGGGAATTCTCGCAGGTTGCTCCGCCGTTGGTCCGTCGGGCTCGTTCCACAACCCTTGCGCAACGACCGGAGAGCTGTCCGATATTGGTGGCACCGTTCGATCCATGAAACGCTCCGATCATTGCGGCCGACATAGGTACAGCTCGCAGCAACTGCGGTTAGTTGCTGTAGCACATCACGACATGATCGTGGCCTAGGACCGCAAGTGCCATGGCGTGGTGACGACATGCCGACAGGAGACTTCAAGTTGCGGACGCCTGCTCGTAAGCTCGCGGCTGGCAGACCTAGATGCGACGACCGCGACGTCGACCTAAGGGCCAAGGGGGTCAGTGTGCCAGAGGATGAGCCTGTAGGCAGCGAGCAATTCGAAGCGGATGGGGAAGTGGGGGGGTCGCCACCATCACGATCCAAGGGAGGCCAAGGCAACATCTTCCGTTCCTATCCTCGTCGGTCTCTTGAACAAGCTCTGCGCATCCCGAATGCCATCAAAGACCACAACGCCGGCAACCCGTGGGACCCAGCGGAAATCGCTGCCGCACTCAACCTGGGTCCCAAGTCTGGAAATTACTACTATCTAACGAACGCGTCTCGCGACTTCGGCTTGACTGAAGGTAATCGAGATTCGCCCGCAATCAAGCTCACGAGTCTGGGTAGGCGAGTCGTATATCCGGAGAATCAGGACGAAGAACGGCAAGCACTTTTAGATGCATTCTTTAGTGTCGCCACTTTCCGTCAACTCGTAGAATATTATAAGGGCAGCAAACTCCCTGAAGAACGCTTCTTGTCGAACGTGCTGCAAAATACTCTGAAGATTGACCCACGAATCCACGCCGAATTCATCGACTTGTTCGAGAAGAATTGCCGATATGTCGGTGTCGGCGAGGAATTCGACGTAGCTTCTTCAAAGAGTTCGCCCAAGGCTGCAGCCACCCCGCCGGCATTGATCACTTTGGCGTCGCCCGCTGGAGGTCCCACGCCTGAGCTCACTTGCTTCATTGCGATGCCGTTCACCGAGCGGCATGAAGACCACCCCCCGGGGTACTTTACAGAGGTGCTGGAGAACCTTTTCACGCCAGCCCTGCAAGATGCAGGGTTTAAGGTGAAGACGGCAATCCAGTACGGCTCTGACTTGATTCACCACACCCTTTTGAATGAGCTCATAAATGCCGACCTAGTGCTTGCCGACTTGTCAGAGCACAACCCGAACGTGCTGTTCGAACTCGGCATTCGAATGGCAGTAAATAAGCCTGTTGTGTTAGTGCGCTCACGCGGCACTGGACCGATTTTCGATGTGGACAATGCGTTACGCGTCTGGGATTACAACTCCACCTTGTGGAAGAGCGCGGTCGAAAAAGACGTCCCGCGCCTTACTGAACACGTAATTGGCGCTTGGCAAAATAAGGACACAAACCCCTCCTACATGGACATCCTACGCCGGACTTCTCCGCTGTAGCCATGCCACCACACCCTCGCCACCGACACCCCAACGGCGGCTGCCGCTCATTGCGGTGGGCCACGCCACGCAACTTCAGTAAGGGGGCCAGCGTGGCCCACCGCTGGGCGGGGGTCTTAGACGGATAGTGGCTCGCATTGATCCGGTGCATGGGTGCGTTGATCGCCTAACCCAGGCAGAATGGCGGGAGTGACGAGACCTGACCCTGACGCAGAGTGGTGGACGACCTCGGACGTCGCCGCGTACCTCGGGGTGCGGGTCGGCACGGTGGCGACATACCGGAAGCGAGGGCAGATGCCTGCGCCGGACCTGACCCTTGGACGGACGCATGTGTGGCGGCCGGCGCATATCGTCAGCTGGCATGCGGCGCGACCTAGGCCCGGCGTCGGCGGCAGGATGCGAGCAGATGCACAACCGCCGTCAGTCGAGGAGGCTGATCGCTAGGCGCTCGGGCCGGCCTTGACTGCCCGTAGCTCGTCCGCGAAGTCCCGCGTCTCTGGCGCGTCTGGGTACTGCTTCGCCAGCACTGACGACAGGTCCGTGGCCACCATGGCGAGCGACGGCAGCGACCGGCGGTTGCCACTGAGCGCCTGGCGGCCGAGGTCGACGGCGCGGTCCAAGTCGCCTGCTCGTGCAGCCACCACACCAAGGGTGATCTGCGCTTCCGCCACCCGCATCGGCTTGCGTACGATGCCGCTGCTGTCCGTGGATGAGCGGATCACCTCGTCTGCGTAGACCTCGGCGAGCCCGTTCTCCCCGACGATCCGGTAGCAGTCCATCGCGTAGAAGTCGAACTTGGCCGGGTCGACCACGAAGTGGTGATCCAGGTTCTCCGGGTAGGGCAGTCCTTCAAGGATGCGGCGGCCCTGGTCCAGAGCAAGCTCAACTTGACGCCGGTCTCCCATGCGCGCCCACGCCTTCGCACGCTGGGCGGCCAGTTGAACTGCCACGCTCTGGTGCGGCGCGGCTGCCTCGCCTGCCTCAGCGGCGGCAACCACGCCACGAAAGTCACCTGCGGTCAGCGCGTACCACGCCCGCATCTCCTGTGCCCAACCGACGACGTTCACGTCCCCGGACTCTTCGCCGAGCTGCAAGGCTGCCCTGCGGGTCGCCTCGGCTTCGGTGCGTCGACCCATGTCGTACTCGACGCAACCCACCAGGAGGGCCACTGTTCCCGCCAACGTCAGCAACTCCCGGTGCTGGGCGAGCGTGAGGCGAGCGTCGAGCAGTGCCGTCATGCGTCGCAGCCACGCATGTCCCTCGACGCGGAGGTCGGCCGAGTCGGCGTAGGGGTACTCGCTGCACAGCCTGTCGGCGGTGATCCTCAGCCCTTCGAGGGTCGCTTGGGATACGTCCGACGCGCGCATGCGGGTCACGATTTCGAGGGTGTCCAGGCCAGCGCCGGCCATCAAGGTCTTGTCGATGTCCTCGCGGCCAGGTCGTGGGAAGAATGCAGCGGTGACGGTGCCGAACGTAGCCGCGATGAGGCCCTTGTAGAAGTCATCCGGTTCAGCGTCCCCCGCCTCCCAGCGCTTCCAGTTGCGGAGCAGGCTGCCGTTCGACGGCAGCTCGGATGAGGCGTGCGCCCGGAGGGCTTCAACCGCCCCGGCTTGCGACCACCCTCGGGCGGCCCGTTCGTTTCGGATGCGCCGAGCCCACAGAGGCCGGCTCTCGCCCGCGCTGCCCGTGTCTCCCATGAGCCCAGTATGGCCCCGCTAGGGGGGTGACAGGGAAGGGGACAGCGGCCTGACCCCGCAGTGACACCTGTCGTTGACTGAGTAGCTGAGCGATCGTCATATCTACAAGTTCCGTTGCCGGAAGATCACTTGCCCGCTGGGGCTGGCGATCAACGGCGCGGTGTCGTAGCGTCCAGAGTACTAACTCGGTTAGTAATTTGGACCACCGAGGGGAGTCGAAGCATGGCCGGAAGGATGTTCGGGGAGCGCCCGGTGGGCGCGGTGACGCTGGTGGAGACGCCGGTGTCGCGGTCGTACGCGCAGAAGGCTCGGGTGGCGTTCCTCGTCGTGGCGGCGTCTGTCGCCCTGGTGGTGGCGGCCACCGCATCGGTGGCGCTGTCGCTGCCGCTGGCGGTAGTGGTCGGTCTGGTGTCCGGCGGGGTGTGCGGCCTGGTCGTCGCGTGCGTGGTCCGGGTGTGGCCGGCGCTGCGGGTGCTGTGGTGGTGGGCGGTCGAGATCGTCGCTGCGGTCACGGTGTTCGTGGGCATGGCGTACCTGTCTCGGGCGACGCATCCGGCGGTGCCGCTGGTGCTCCTGGCCGTGGTGCTGGGTGTGCTTTTCGGTGTCGGTCGGCTTCGTCGGCGGGTGTCGGCGTGGGTGTGGTGCGTGGTGGTGCGGCATCGGCTGCGGCTCTGCTTCACGGAGTTCATCCGGTCCGCGTCGCGGCTGCACCCGGGTCGGTTGCCGCTGATCCTGTGGGCGAGGCCGACGCCGGCCGGGGAGCGGGTGTGGGTGTGGCTGCGGCCGGGCCTGGACCTGACGGACCTGGACGGCAAGGCGGACAAGCTCGCGGTGGCCTGCTGGGCGGGTGAGGCGCGGATGGTCCGCGCGTCGGCCCGGCATGCCGCGTTGGTGCGGGTCGACATCACCCGTCGTGACCCGTTGACCGGCCTGGTGGCGTCGCCGCTGTCGGCCTGGGTGGCGTGGATGCGCGACGAGGACGCCCCGGTGTCGCCGGCTGTGCCGCCGGTGGGCCTGGACCTGCTGGACGTGCCGGAGCCCGCACCGCCGCAGCAGCGCAGTCCGCGCCGCTGACCTCGAAAACTCGCACACGTCGTGCGACGTGTGCTAGGTGGTGCCGCGTCTGGCGGCTCACCTCGGAAACCGATCCAGGGAGGATCTGTAATGGCAAACGACACGACCGTGACGGTGGTGGGCAACCTGACCGCCGACCCGGAACTGCGGTTTACCCCGGCCGGGGTGGCGCTGGTGAAGTTCACCGTGGCGTCGACGCCTCGGGTGTTCGACCGGAACGCGGGTGAGTACCGCGACGGTGATCCGCTGTTCCTGACCTGCACCGCGTGGCGGGACCTGGCCGAGCACATCGCCGAGTCCCTCGCCAAGGGCACCCGCGTGGTGGTAGCCGGGCGGCTGCGGCTGTCGCGGTGGGAGAACGAGCAGGGCGAGAAGCGCTCTGCGTACGGCCTGGACGTCGACGAGGTCGGCCCGTCGCTGCGGTTCGCCACGGCGACGGTGAAGAAGATGGCCCGGTCCCGTAACGGGGACGGGTTCACTCCGGAGACGTCGGCGGATGACCCGTGGTCGACCGCCGCGCCGGCGTCGGTGGCCTGAGCGGAGACGGGCTGATGTCGACGCTGACCGTTCCCGCCGTACCGGGTGGCACGCCTGCCGACCCGCCCGTGTCGATCTTCGACCCGGTGCATGTCGGGGTGGACGAGTTCGGCCACCCGGTGCGGGTCCCGCTGATCTACCGCAACTTGTTGATCGGTGGGGAACCGGGCGGCGGCAAGTCGACCCTGCTGAATCTGATCGTGGCTCACGCCGCCCTGTCGCTCGACTGCCGGCTGTGCCTGCTCGACGGCAAGCAGGTCGAGTTGGGTCAGTGGAAGAGCTGCGCTGACGTGTTCGTCGGCCCGGACATCACGCATGCCCTGGCCACGCTGCGGCGGATGCAGATCGTGATGGACAACCGGTACGCCTACCTGGAAGTGGCGGGCCGCCGGAAGACCCAGCGCGATGACGTGTTCAGTCCGATCCTCGTCGCCGTCGATGAGATCGCCTACTTCTCGGCCACCGTCGGGGACAAGAAGACCCGGGAGGACTTCGCGGGTCTGCTGCGTGACCTGGTGGCGCGGGGCCGGGCGGTCGGGATCATCGTCGTCGCGGCGACGCAGCGACCGTCGTCGGACATCATCCCGACGTCGCTGCGGGACCTGTTCGCCTGGCGGTGCGCGTTCCGGTGCACCACCAACGTGTCCTCGGACATCGTCCTGGGGCACGGGTGGGCGGACCGGGGTTGGTCGGCCAACACGATCAGCCCGACCAACCCCGGCGTGGGCCTGCTCATCGCCGAGGGCGGTACCCCGCAACTGATCAAAGCCGCGTACCTGGATGACGCGGCCTGCGCTCGCATCGCCATTCACGCCGCCCGTCTGCGGGCTGACCGCAAGGAGCGTGCGGCATGAGTATCCGTATCCGACCCCGGCCGGCGACGTCGCCGACCTGGCCCGGCACCGACGACCACCTGTCGCACCCGGACTGGTGCGCCCGGGGGCACGCCTGCGGCCTGGGCGAGCACCGGGCTCAGCCGGTGACCCTGCGGGTTCCCGGGCGCGGTGTGGTGGTCCTGACCCGGGTGCTGGCCGCCGACGGCAGCCAGCACGCCGAGATCCGCACCCGCATCAGCCTCGCTCCCGGCGACATCAGCGCTCGGGCGCACCTGATGCGGATCGTCACCGAGTTCGACTCGGCCCTGCGGCGGATGGTCCGCCCTCAGCGCCGAACGCCATAGAAACGGGCCGGCAGCAACGGGTTCGCCCTAGGAAAGCACCCCGACGCCGCCGACCCGCCCCATCAACAGCCCGGAAGGAGCTGCCGTCATGCACGCTACCCAAAACACGGTCGCCGAGCAGGTGACCACCCCGGCCCGCACGCTGCGGGACGCCGCCCTGTACCTGTCCCGCCACGGCTGGACGCAGGGCGCCTACTACGACGCCACGTCGGGGTCGTTCACTCCCCCGGCCTGTCTGGTCGGCGCGGTCGGCATGGTCTGCTACGGCGGCCCGGTCGACGCCCCGGCCCAGATGTTCGACGCCCCGGAGTTCGCTGACTTCAACGCCGCGTTGACCTACCTCGACTGGTACTTGGCCCTCCGGTTCGCCGACAGCCAGTACTACGAGAGGCTCGACACCGCCTACGACTTCAACGACGCCAAGGGCCAGACCGCCGACGCTGTCATCGCCGTTCTCAACGCAGCGGCCAACGCGTGGGACCGCACCAACGGTGGTGCGGCATGAGCAAGAACACCGTCAAGCCCGGCTTGACGCGCACCCGCACCAAGCGCGCCAAGCGGCAGGTGGAAACCACCGAGTTCGACGCGTTCGCACGCCGCATCCTGCGGGCGTACGCCCGTCGGGTCGCGGCCGGCGACATCGAGGCGCTGCAGTCACTCGCGGCGCTGTCCACCGACGTGGACGCCATGACCCGGCTCGCTGTCACCGGTCTGCGACAGCCTCCGTACCGCTACTCGTGGTCGGAGATCGCCGACCGGCTGGGCGTGTCCCGGCAGGCGGTGCAGATGCGCTACGGCGACCGCGCCGACCGCATCGCCCTGGACGAGCGGCTCACCCGAGCCGGCCTCGGCGTCACGGTGGCGACCCTCGCTCAGGTGTTCGCCGATCACCACCCCGGTAGCCCGGCCGCTTCGGTGTGCCCGGGCTGCGGCTTCCGCTACCCCGACGGGGTGACGGACTGCCCCACCAACGCCACGGTTCGTCCGCTGCTGTACCGGCGACGTGGCGAGGACAAGCAGGCGCTGTCCGTGCTAACGCCTGACCAGCTCGCCGACCTGCACAACCCGAAGGCCGCCCGGACCAACCGGACGGCCACCCGCAGGGCGGCCCAACCCACGCCCCCGGCTTCCCGTCCGGAGCCGACCCTGTTCGGCCTCAGCGACGGGAGGGCTTCGGCGTGAACATCGCATCCAACCCGCCCGGCACCGGTCAGTGGATCGGTGCGAGCTACGCCCTCGGACGGCCGGTCAGCACCGGCGAGCCGTACCCGCACATCTGCGGCGTCACGGTGACCGGCTCGATGACCGGCGTGACGGTGCGGCTGCGGGAGCGCCACTGTGCGGCCTGCGCCGCCGAGCGTTCCACCGCAGCTCACCCCGGGCAGCCGGGTGGCCGGCCGCGTCTCGTTCTGATCTCCGGAACGGGGGCACGCCGGTGATCCGCGTCAACACTGCACCCGTCAACGCCGGTGAGCCCCGGTTGGCGTCGATCGCCTCGTGGGCGGTGCTGGTCGCGTCGTTCGGCCTGTCCGCCTCCACCTGGATCGCGCTGGCCGAACTCGCCGGCTTCACCGCTCACATCACGATCCCCGGCACCTCGGTCAGCCTCGCCCTGGCCTGGCTGATGCCCATCGCGGTCGACGGCTACGTGGTCGTCGCCCTGGTGCTGTGGATGGCTCCCGTGCCCGCACGGGTCGCCGCGTTCGCCAAGAAGAACACCTACGGTGCGGCCGGCATCGGCATCGCTGCCCAGTCGGCGTACCACCTGCTCCAGACCAACGCCAACACCGACGAAACCTGGCGCGTGGCCATGGCCGCGATCGTCGGCGCACTGCCGCCGGCCGTCGCCGGCCTGGCCGTGCACATGCGCGCCCTGATCCGCCGGGAAAGCGGCCGAACCCTGACCGCCACCACCGGCACCGCACCGACGTTCCCGGCACCCGCCGAGACGCCAACCCCGACCATGACCGTTCCCGCCGTCCCGGCACCGACGCCCGGCCGGCCCGAGCTACCCATCATCCCGACCATCGACACGGCCGAACCGGCACCGACGCCGGCTCAGCCCGAGATCCCGACCCCGGCCCAGCTCGCCACCCGGATCACCGCACCGCGACCGGCCCCGACCCCGGAGCCGTCGACGCCCCGGCCCGATGCGACTGCCCGCCCCGCCCGTCCCCGTCCGAGCAAGCCCGATGTCACCCCGGCACCGACGTTGGCACCGTCCACCACCGACACTCCTGTCACCGAGTCTGACGCTGCCCAACTTCCGCTGCCGATCGTGGCCCCGGACCTGCTCGCCCGAGCGACCCGCGTCGCGAAGCAGTACCGCATCGAGCACGGCACGCCGATCACCCCGGGCCAACTGGCCGTCCGCCTCAAGGTGACCTCCGAGGAGGCCACGCAAGCCCTCGCGGTCCTGGACCTCGACCCCAACACCGACAACCGACCCGTCCGATCCGCCAACGGCCGCCCCGTGAAGGCGACCCGTTGACCGTCTCGACGCTGACCGTCGTACCCGAAGCTTCCGCTTCGGGTACGGCCCCGTGCGCCGAGCCGACCGCGCCACCCTGGTACGCCACGTCCTCCGACATCCGGCTGCAAGCCGCCGCCCGGCTCACCCAACCGGACCTGCCCGGCTGGCTGCGCCACGTCCGCCCGGCCGCCGGCTGCACCCGGCCCGTCCGCCTGGCCGGCACCATGGCCACCGTCGAAGCCGCGACCGGCCGCCTCCTGTCGGAGCGATCGACAGCCGACATGCCCGACGGCGTCATCTACAAGCCGTGCGGCAACCGCCGGGCTTCGGTATGCCCCACCTGCTCCAAGCTCTACCAGCGCGACGCCTACCAGGTGGTCCGCGCCGGCCTCGTCGGCGGCAAGGGCGTGCCCGAGCAGGTCGCCCACCATCCGGCGGTGTTCCCCACCTTCACCGCCCCGTCCTTCGGCGAGGTCCACACCCGCTATGTCAAGCGGCACACCTGCACCCGCCGCACTGCCTGCGACTGCCGCGCCGAGCCCTGCCACGCCCGCCGGGACTCGACCGTCTGCCCGCACGGGGTGCGGCTGGTCTGCTTCGCCCGCCACGAGGACACCGACGCCCGGTTGGGCACCCCGCTGTGCCTGGACTGCTACGACCACGACGCGCAAGCGGTCTGGAACCTCTCGGCCGGAGAGCTGTGGCGGCGCACCACCATCGCCATCAACCGCTACATGCACCGCCTAGCCACGGCGCGCGGCATCCCGGACGTGCCGGTGACCTCGCCACGTACCGGCAAGACCCGCTGGGTGTCGCCGGTGCGACTGTCGTTCGGCAAAGCCGCCGAGATGCAGCGACGCGGCGTCGTGCACTTCCACGCCATCATCCGACTCGACGGCCGCGACCCCGCCGACCCGGACGCCATCGCGCCGGCCCCGCCGCAGCTCGACGCCGCCGACCTGGTCGACGCCGTCGACCACGCCGCCGCCACCGTCGGCTTCACCACCGCCGACCACCCCGCCCACCCGGGCGGCTGGCCGATCGCCTGGGGCACGCAGGTGCTCACCAAGGTAATCACCGTGGCCGGGCGGGGTGAGGTGACCGACGCCCAGGTGGCGGCGTACCTGGCCAAGTACGCCACCAAGTCGACCGAGGCCACCGGCCACGCCTCCAACCGGCTCACCGCCGACAGCATCGATATCTACGCCGACCCGGCCGGTAGCCACACCGAGCGGCTGATCGACGCCTGCTGGATGCTCGGGCGTCTCCGCGACTGGCGGCGGCTGCGGCGCTGGGCGCACATGCTCGGGTTCGGTGGCCACTTCCTCACCAAGTCTCGCCGCTACTCGGTGACCTTCGCCCTGCTGCGCAACCAACGCGTCGTGTTCCGTCGCGCGCAGAGCAGCGGGCCGGAGGAAGCCGCGGCCGGCACCGAGCCGACCACATTGGTGGTCAACTTCCTGCAATTCGTGGGCGCCGGCTGGCACACCACCGCCGACGCGCTGCTCGCCAACGCCTCCGCCGCGATGGCCCGAGAGCAGCAGGACGCGGCACGCGAGTACCTACAGACCCTCGTCGCCTGACGCGCGATTCAGCGTCAAGCCCACCTTGACAGTAGAACCGACAACATTGGGGATCCGATGAGTACCGATGCACTGGCAGCACCGGGCGTCCTGATGACCACAGAGGAGCTTGCCCGGCTCGTGAAGGTCGACCCGTCCACCGTGCGACGGTGGCGCACCGCCGACCCGGTCCAGGGGCCGGCGTTCATCCGGCTGTCCGCCCGGGTCGTCAAGTACGACCCGGAGGACGTGCGGGCGTGGCTGGGGCGGCACCGCACCGATCCCGAGGAATCGGCTCGGTGACCACTCCCCTGCTCCCGATCGGCGTCGCCGTCTCCACCGACGTCGAGCACCGGCCCGGCCGGCCGAACCCGTACCGTGCCCGGGTCCGGTGGGTCGATCCGGCGTCGGGCCGACGCCGCTCCAAGTCGCAGGCGTTCGCGGACGCCGAGCAGGCACAAGCCTGGCTCGGCACCATGCAGCGCGCGGCCAAGGGCGGCGTCGACCCCGACGCGGCGTCGATGCGGTTGGCGCAGTACGGCGAGAGCGTGATGCGCCTGGCGCTGCGCGGCCTGGAGGGCAAGACGCTCGACCCGTACTTGGCAGGGTGGCGTAGGCGGGTGGTGCCGACGCTCGGCCACCTGCCGGTCCGGCTGATCACAAACGGTGCGGTGGATCGGGCCGCGCACGGCTGGATCGCCGAGGGCTGCGGACGGTCGACGGTGAAGAACAGCCTTGCCGTCCTGGTGCGGGTCCTGGAGCAGGCGGTGCGGGACGGCCTGATCGACCGGAATCCGGCGCGGCTGACCGGGTGGCAGCGGGAGTACCAGCGGGCGGAGGACGAGTTGGACAACCCGCGTTCCCTGGCGCTGCCGGACTGGACCGCGCTGGCCACCCTGGCGGCGGCGTTGGTGGGGCGCTCGCACGGCCGCTATCCGGGCTGGGGCGAGGTGGTGATGTTCGCGGCCGGCACGGCGGCCCGCATCGGCGAGGTGTCCGGCGTGCGCAAGGGCGACATCGACCGTGACACCTGGCTGTGGACGGTGCGTCGGCAGACCACCACCGGGCCCGGCGGCCTGGTCGACAAGGGCACCAAGGGCAAGCGGGCGCGGCAGGTGCCCATCATTGAGGAGCTGCGGCCGATGGTGGCCGCGAAGCTCGACCGGCTCACCGAGGATGACGGCCGGCTCTTCGTCGGTCCTCGCGGCGGGCGGATCAGCACGGCGGTGCTGCGCGACGCGACGCACTGGGACGAGGTGGTCGGCTCGCTGGGCTTCGAGTACCTGCGGCGGCACGACCTACGGCACACCGGGCTGACGTGGATGGCGGATGCCGGCGTGCCGGTGCACGTTCTACGGAAGATCGCCGGGCACGGCTCGTTGATGACGACTCAGCGATATCTGCATCCGGATCGTCAGTCGATCCGGGCCGCCGGTGAGGCGCTGTCTTCGCATCTCACCGGCCTGAGGTCCCCAAATGGTCCCCCGCGGGGCATCGCATGATCGCGAGAAATGCCCTTCTACCTGCGTCGGGACGGCCGGATTCGAACCGACGACCCCTTGACCCCCAGTCAAGTGCGCTACCAAGCTGCGCCACGTCCCGATGCCCCCGCCAGGTCTCCCCCGCGGCAGCCGGTACAGCTTAGCGCAGGATCTTCGCACCGTGCGCAGAGGGCCCTCCCGCGCCGCACGCCACACCCCCTAGAGCGTCCTAGGAGGGTGGCGTGCAGCAGAGCAGGGAGCGGGTCAGCCGTGGGCCTTGCCCCGGCCGCCGGGGCCGAGCTTCTTGCGCGGGCGTACCGAGATCTCGATCGGGCTGCCCTCGAAGCCGAACTCCTCGCGGAGCTTGCGCTCGACGAAGCGCTGGTAGCCGGCGTCCAACGGGCCGGTGGTGAACAGCACGAAGCGCGGCGGCGCCGCCCCGGCCTGGGTGGCGAACAGGATGCGCGGGGCGCGTCCGCCGCGTACCGGGTGCGGGGTGGCCTGGACCAGCGCGGTGAGCCACTGGTTGAGCTGCGCGGTCGGGATGCGCGTCTCCCAGCTGGCCAGGGCCTTGCGCAGCGCGGGCGCGAGCTTGTCGACGGCGCGGCCGGTCTTGGCGGACAGGTTCAGTCGGATCGCCCAGGGGATGCGCCGCAGCTCGCGGTCGATCTCCTTGTCCAGGTAGTAGCGGCGGTCGCCGTCGACCAGGTCCCACTTGTTGAACGCGATGACAAGCGCCCGGCCGGACTCCACGACCATGGTGAGGATCCGCTGGTCCTGCTCGCTGATCACCTCGCTGGAGTCGATCAGCACCACGGCGACCTCGGCCGCCTCGATCGCCGAGGCGGTACGCAGGCTGGCGTAGTACTCGGTGCCGCTGGCCTTGCCCACCCGCTTGCGCAGACCGGCCGTGTCGACCAGCTGCCAGGTCTCGCCGCCGATCTCCACCAGGCTGTCGACCGGGTCCACTGTGGTGCCGGCCACCGAGTCGACCACTGCCCGCTCCTCACCGGAGAAGCGGTTCAGCAGGCTGGACTTGCCGACGTTGGGGCGGCCCACCAGTGCCACCCGTCGCGGGCCGCGCGGGCGGTTCTCCACGATCGCCGGTGCCTCGGGCAGCGCGTCCAGGATGGCGTCGAGCAGGTCGCCGGAACCGCGGCCGTGCAGCGCCGAGATCGGGAACGGCTCACCGAGGCCGAGCGACCACAGCGAGGTCGCCTCCATCTCGATGGTGGTGTTGTCGGCCTTGTTGGCGATGAGGATCACCGGCTTGGCGCTGCGGCGCAGCATCTTCACCGCGGCCTCGTCCACGTCGGTGGCGCCGACCATGGCGTCCACCACGAACAGCACCACGTCGGCGGTCGCCACCGCGGTCTCGGCCTGGGCGGCGATGGCCGCCGCCCGGTCCTTGGCGTCGGGCTCCCAGCCGCCGGTGTCCACCACCGTGAACGCCCGGCCGTTCCACTGCGCGTCGTAGGGCACGCGGTCCCGGGTCACGCCGGGGATGTCCTCCACGACCGCCTGCCGGCGGCCGATGATGCGGTTGACGAGCGTGGACTTGCCGACATTGGGCCGGCCGACCACCGCTACGACGGGCTGCGGGCCGGTCGGCTCACCGGAGTCGATTTCCGGCTCGCGCAGCTCCACCCAGCCACCGAAATCGTCGCTCACGCGGCACCCCGCTCCGTGAGCATGTCCCGCAGCCGCGCCACTACCTCGTCGATGCCCAGCTCGGTGGTGTCCAGCACCACCGCGTCGGGGGCCTGCTGCAGCGGGTTGACCTTGCGGGTCGAGTCGAGGCGGTCCCGGCGGGCCAGGTCCGCGGCGGTCGCCGCGACGTCGGCGGCGTCCTCCGCGCTGCGCCGCTTCGCGCGCGCCGCCTCGGAGGCGGTCAGGTACACCTTCAGCTCCGCGTCCGGCGCGACCACCGAGCCGATGTCCCGGCCTTCGACCACGATCCGGCCCGCGTCGGCGATCACCCGCCGCTGCCGGTCCACCAGCAGCTCGCGTACGGCGGCGACGGCGGCAACCGCTGACACCGCGGCGGTCACCTCGGCGCCGCGGATGGCGGTGGACACGTCGGTGCCGTCGACAGTCACGGCGTACCCCTGGGGGTCGGTGCCGATGCGCAGGTCGGCCTCGGCGGCGACCTTGGCCACCGACTCGGCGTCGGTGAGTTCCACGCCGGAGCGCAGGACCGCCCAGGTCAGCGCCCGGTACATGGCGCCGGTGTCGAGGTAGCGGGCGCCGAGGCCCGCCGCGAGTCGCCGCGACACGGTGGACTTCCCCGAACCGGACGGCCCGTCCACAGCGACCACGCATCGCCCGGCCGGTACGTTCTCCTCCACCGTTGTCCTCCTCAGCCCGTACCTCGCGGGTCGCCCGGATTATCGGGCGCCGTTGAGCGGATGGTTCTGTCGTCAATCATGCCCGCGCCGCGCGGGCGTCCCGCCGGGCGGCACGCGCCGGCCCGCGGACCGCGTCGAAGCCTACCGGGAGCCGTACCCCGATCGTCGGGGTCAGTCACCCACGGCCTTGAACAGGGCGGCGACCTCCGCGTTGGTGAGCCGCCGCAGCCGCCCGGTGCGCAGGTCACCGAGCTTGATCGGACCGATCGAGGTACGGATCAGACGGGACACCGGGTGTCCCACCTCGGCCATCAGGCGCCGGACGATGTGTTTGCGACCCTCGTGCAGGGTCAGCTCCACCTGGGCGGTTTTGCCAAGCGTGTCGACCAGCCTGAACCCGTCGACCTTCACCGGCCCGTCCTCCAGCTCGACGCCGGCGGTCAGCCGCTTGCCCAGGTTGCGCGGGATCGGCCCGGCCACCTCGGCGAGGTAGGTCTTGAGTACCTCGTACGACGGGTGCATGAGCTTGTGGGCGAGGGTGCCGTCGTTGGTGAGCAGCAGCAGGCCCTCGCTGTCGGCGTCCAGTCGCCCGACGTGGTAGACCCGCTGCTCCAGCCGCGCGCCGATGAAGTCGGCGAGCTCGGTGCGGCCCTTCTCGTCAGCCATGGTGGTGACCACACCGCGCGGCTTGTTCATCGCCACGTAGACCAGGCGGACGTCGGCCTGCAGCCGCTCCCCGTCGACGACGATCACGTCGCGGGCCGGGTCGGCCTTGTCGCCGAGCTGCGCCACCCGCCCGTTCACTGTCACCCGCCGCCGGAAGATCAGGTCTTCACAGGCGCGCCGGGAACCCACCCCCGCGGCGGCGAGCACCTTCTGCAGGCGCTCGGCGCCCTCGTACACGGGGGCGTCGGGCTTCGGGGCACGGTCATCGCGTCGCATCGGCAAGCTCTTCTACGTCGTCGGGAAGGAACGGGGCCAGGGGCGGCAGGTCGTCCACCGAGTTGAGCCCCAGCTTCTCCAGGAACATGGTGGTGGTCCGGTAGAGGTAGGCGCCGCTGTCCGCTTCGGTGCCGCACTCCTCGACCAGGCCGCGACCCACCAGGGTACGGAGCACCCCGTCGCAGTTGACACCCCGGATGGCCGAGATGCGCGAACGGGTCACCGGCTGCCGGTAGGCGACCACGGCGAGCGTCTCCAGCGCGGCCTGGGTCAGCCGCACGGACTGCCCGTCCAGCACAAACCGCTCGACGTAGGTGGCGTATTCCGGCCGGGTGTAGAGACGCCAGCCACCCGCAGCCCGGCGCAGGTCGAACCCGTGCCCGGCAGCGGTGTACCCGGCGGCGATCTCGTCGAGCATCGCGCCGACCCGCTCCGGGGACTGTTCCAGGACCTCGGCCAGCGTCAGCTCGCTGACCGGCTGGTCCACCACCAGCAGGATCGCCTCCAGGGCGCCGCGCAGCTCCGCGTCGTCCAGGACGGGCGCGGGCGGCGGTTCCGGCGCGGCCCGCCGACGTCCCCGCTTCTGGGGTACGCCGCCCGCCGCTCCCCCACCCGCCCGGTCCCGCGGCTCCTGCGCGTTCGCGTCGCCGGCTGTGTCGGCGGAGGCGGCCGGGTCGGTGCCGGCGTCGGCCGAGGGCTCGATGCGCCCGTCGGCGCCCGCCGCCGGGCTTCCACCCGAGATCTTGGTACGGTCCCGCCCCTCAAGGGGCGCCTCCGTACCAAGATCCGCCGTGGTTTCAGCGATCTTGGAAGAATCTGGCCCCTCCAGGGGCCCTTGGCTTCCAAGATCTGTGAGCGGCTCGGGCGCAGAGCTGGAGTCGTCCGGCTCAGCCTCGGGACTGGGCGCGGACGGGCGCTGCCACGGGGGGATCCAGGCGGCGGCCTGGTCGGCCAGCGAGTCGCGGCGTTCCTCGTCGCTCATCCGTTCACTCCTGCGTCGGTGCGGGTTCGTCCGCCGCCTCGGTGGGCACGGCGGCGTCAGCGGATGCGGCAGCGTCGGCCGATGTGCCGTCGCCGGGCACGGCGGCGGGGGTGGGCTCGGGGTTGCCGGCGTACTCGTCGACTGTCAGCTCGGCCTCGCCGTCGGCCGGGCCGGTCCACCGAACGGTCAGCTCCTCCAGCGCCTGCTCCTGCACGAACGCCACGAGACCCTGCCGGTACAGCTCGAGCAGCGCCAGGAACCGGGCCACCACCTCGAGCGTCATCTCGCAGTCGGCGCAGAGCAGCGAGAACGTGGCGATGCCGGCGCGGCGCAGCCGGTCGGCGATGATGCCGGCGTGTTCGCGGACGCTGACCCGGACCATGTGCACGTGCGCGATCGACACCTCGGGCACCGGTTTCGGGCTCATCGCCTTGACCGCGAGCTTGCGCAGCCGCTCGGGACCGATACCGAGCACCAGGTCGGGCAGCGCCTCGGCGTACCGCGGTTCGAGCGTGACCGCCCTCGGGTAGCGGCGGCCGCCGACCGCCTCCAGCTCGGCGATGTGCGCGGCGGCCTCCTTGTACGCCTTGTACTGCAACAGCCGCGCGAACAGCAGGTCCCGCGCCTCCAGCAGCGCCAGGTCCTCCTCGTCCTCGACCTCGGCCGAGGGCAGCAGCCGGGCCGCCTTGAGGTCGAGCAGGGTGGCGGCGACGAGCAGGAACTCGCTGGTCTCGTCCAGGTCCCACTGGTCGCCCATCGCCCGCAGATACGCGATGAACTCGTCGGTGACCTTGTGCAGCGCGACCTCGGTGACGTCCAGCTTGTGCTTGCTGATCAGCTGGAGCAGCAGGTCGAACGGGCCGGTGAAGTTGTCCAGCCGGACCGTGAAGCCACTGGTCTGCTCGCCGGTGCCCGCGTCGGCGGGCACCACACCGTCGACCTCGGCGGCCAACTCCGCGGCTACGGCGGGGTCACCGGTGCCGTGTGGCGGGTCGAGGGGCGGTGCGGTCACCGGGAAACCGTAGACGACGCGGCGGGCGGCCGGCGTGCGCCCTACCGGTCCGCCTGGGCGGCGATGACCTCCCGGGCCAGCTGCCGGTAGTTGCGCGCGCCGGAGGAGGCCGGGTCGAGGGTGGTGATCGGGGCGCCGGCCACCGTGGACTCGGGGAACTTCACCGTCTTGGTGATGACGGTCTGGTAGACCTTGTCGCCGAACGCCTCGACCACCCGCTGCAGCACCTGGCGGCAGTGGGTGGTGCGGCTGTCGTACATGGTGGCGAGGATGCCTTCGAGTTCCAGGTCGAAGTTGAGCCGCTCGCGCACCTTGTCGATGGTGTCCAGCAGCAGCGCGACACCGCGCAGGCTGAAGAACTCGCACTCCAGCGGGATGAGCACGCCGTGCGCGACGGTGAGCGCGTTGATCGCCAGCAGTCCCAGTGAGGGCTGGCAGTCGATCAGGATGAAGTCGTACTCCTTGCGGATGGTGCGCAGCACCCGCGCCAGGGCCATCTCCCGGGCGACCTCGTTCACCAGCTGGATCTCGGCGGCGGAGAGGTCGATGTTGGCTGGTAGCAGGTGCAGGCCGGCCACGTCGGTCTTGATCAGGACGTCCTCGGCGGTGACGTCGTCCTGCATGAGCAGGTTGTAGACCGACAGGTCCAGGTTGTGCGGGTTGACGCCCAGCCCGACCGAGAGGGCACCCTGCGGGTCGAAGTCGACGAGCAGCACCTTGCGGCCGTACTCGGCCAGGGCCGCGCCCAGGTTGATGGTCGTCGTGGTCTTGCCGACGCCGCCCTTCTGGTTGGCCATCGCGATGATCCGCGCCGGGCCGTGCCGGTCGGTCGGCATGGGTTCGGGGATCGGCTTGCGCATGGTGGCGGTGGCCGGGTCGGCGGGGCCGAGATCGGCACCCAGCGTCGCCTGCTGCTCACGGAGCTCCGACGTCCAGGTCTCGGCACGGTCACCGTTTCCTGCCATGTCCTCGTTGCCCCCTCCCGACGACCACCCGGCGTCGGAGCCGTCCGACGTCCCTCGCGGCGCCGCTGCGCACCCCCGGTCCGTCGTACCTGGAGGCCCGCGCCGATGCCGACTGTACGCCACCGGCCAGCAGCACGTTCGGTAGCGGGTCGGCGTGTCGGCCGCCCGTCAGCCGCGGGCGCGGCCCGATCACAGACCCCGGGGCCGCGAGCCCGGAGCGCTCAGCGGGCGCGGGGGTGGGCGGTGGCGTACACCTCGCGCAGCCGTTCCACAGTCACCAGCGTGTAGACCTGGGTGGTGGTCACCGAGGCGTGGCCGAGCAGCTCCTGCACGACGCGCACGTCCGCGCCGCCGTCGAGCAGGTGCGTGGCGTACGAGTGGCGCAGTGTGTGCGGGGAGATCGCGTCCGGGCCGTCGACCGGCAGGCCGGCCCGGCCGGCGGCGGCGCGCAGCACGGCCCAGGCGCCCTGCCGGGTGAGCGGGCCGCCGCGGGCGTTGACGAAGACCGCGTGGGTGCCGCGTCCGGCAGCGAGCAGCGCCGGGCGGCCCCGGACCAGCCAGGCGCGCAGCGCGTCGGCCGCGTACCCGCCGACCGGGACCAGCCGGGTCCGGCCGCCCTTGCCGCGCAGCAGCACGGCGCCGGCGTCGAGGTCCAGGTCGTCGACGGCGGCGCCGAGCGCCTCGGAGATGCGCGCGCCGGTGCCGTACAGGAATTCCAGCAGCGCGCGGTCGCGCAGCGCGCGGGCGGCGGCGTCGCCGGTGGCGCCGGGCAGGTCGGCGGCCTCCAGCAGCCGCAGGACCGCGTCCACGGGCAGCGCCCGGGGCAGCCGGCGCGGCGGCGCGGGCGGGCGGACGTCGCGGCTGGGGTCGGCGGCGGCGAGCCCTTCGCGCAGCGCGAAGCGGTGCAGGCCGCGTACCGCGCTGGCGGCGCGGGCGGCGGAGGAGACGGCGAGCGGCGGGTGGTCGTCGTCGCCGGCGCGCAGCCGGGCCAGGTGGGCCTCGACCTGCGCGGGCCCGGCGGCGGCCAGGTCGGTCACCCCGGCCGCGGCCAGCGTGGCCAGGTAGCGGTCCAGGTCCCGGCGGTACGAGGCGAGCGTGTTCGCGGACAGCCCACGCTCGACGGTGAGGTGGTCCAGGTACGTGCGGACCGCGCGGCGCAGGGCCGGCGCGGGTTCCGCGCCGGCCCTGCGCACCACGGTGTCGGTCAGTTCAGCACCTCGTCCAGCGGCAGCACGTCCATGCCGTGCGCCTCGGCGACCGGGCCGTAGACGACCTTGCCGGCATGGGTGTTGAGGCCCAGCGCCAGCGCCGGGTCGTTGCGCAGCGCCTGCTGCCAGCCCTGGTTGGCCAGTTCGAGGGCGTACGGCAGGGTGACGTTCGTCAGCGCGTAGGTGCTGGTGTTCGGCACCGCGCCGGGCATGTTCGCCACGCAGTAGAAGATCGAGTCGTGCACCTTGTAGGTCGGGTCGGCGTGCGTGGTCGGGCGCGAGTCCTCGAAGCAGCCGCCCTGGTCGATGGCGATGTCGACGAGCACGCTGCCCGGCTTCATCCGGGAGACCAGCTCGTTGGAGATGAGCTTCGGGGCCTTCGCGCCGGGCACCAGCACCGCGCCGATGACCAGGTCCGCGTCGAGCACGGCCCGCTCGATCTCGTACGCGTTGGAGGCGACGGTCTGCAGGTGACCCCGGTAGATGGCGTCGGCCTGGCGCAGCCGGGCCACGTTCTTGTCCAGCAGCAGCACCTCGGACTGCAGGCCCAGCGCGATGGCGGCGGCGTTGAGGCCGGACACGCCCGCGCCGATGACAACGGTCTTTGCGGCGTACACGCCGGAGACGCCGCCGGGCAGCACGCCCCGCCCGCCGCCGGTGCGCATCATGTAGAAGGCGCCCACCTGGGGGGCGAGCCGGCCGGCCACCTCGGACATCGGGGCGAGCAGCGGCAGCGACCGGTCGGGCAGCTCGACGGTCTCGTACGCGATGCCGGTGACCTTGCGGTCGACCAGCGCGTCGGTGCACTCGCGGGAGGCGGCCAGGTGCAGGTACGTGAAGAGCACCTGTCCCTCGCGCATCCGGTGGTACTCCTCGGCGATCGGCTCCTTGACCTTGAGGACCAGCTCGGCGGTGTCCCACACCTCGTCGGCGGTGGCCAGGATCTTCGCGCCGGCGGCGGCGAACTCGTCGTCGGTGATGCTGGAGCCGACGCCGGCGCCGGCCTCGACAAAGACCTCGTGGCCGTGGCGGGTGAACTCGTTGACGCCCGCGGGCGTGATCGCCACCCGGTACTCGTGGTTCTTGACCTCGCGGGGGATTCCGACCTTCACGATGCAGACACCTTCCTCCGGGGCTGCTCACCCCCGACTGCGCGGCGCCGCGCCGGCTCCGTTGCCGGCGCGGTACACCGGTCCCGCCGGCGGCAGTCTAGAGCCGTGGGAAGCCCACGGACGGCGACACTGTGACATCCGGTGCCCGCTGGTGCTGACGGTGTGTCAGGCGTGGGCCAGGCTGGCCGGTGGAGACGTCATCAGCCGACAGGACAGAGTTCGGTAAATATCCTTCCACGAACGGGGTGCCGGGGCCGACAGGACGCGAGTCGATCACTATTGTGTCCGCTCATGACCACTCCTTACCAGCAGTACCCGCAGGGCGTCTCGGACAAGAGCAAGGTCGTCGCGGGTGTGCTCCAGATCCTCCTCGGCGGCTTCGGCATCGGCCGGTTCTACATGGGCGACACCAAGACCGGTGTCATCCAGCTCATCGTCACGCTCGTGACGTGCGGTATCGGCGCGATCTGGGGCCTCGTCGACGGCATCCTGATCCTCGTCAACGGCGGTGTCGACGGGCAGGGCCGCCCGCTGCGCGACTGACCACCGGAACGGAAAGGGGCCGCCCGGCGCACAGCGCCGCGCGGCCCCTTCGTCGTCGGTTCCCGATCAGCGCGGCAGCGGCGCCTCCGGCCGGCGCAGCTCGGTGAAGCCGGTCTCGCGGGCGCGGGCCGCGGCGAGCAGCCCGGCCACGCAGGACGCGTTGGTGATCTCACCGGCCAGCACCATCCGCACCGCCTCGTCCAGGTCGACGCGCACCACCTGGAGGTCGGCCTCCTCGTCGTGCCGGTCGTGCCGCTGCTCCGCCGGCACCTCGGCCAGCTCACGGGCCAGGAACACCCGGACCACCTCGTCGGCGAAGCCGGGCGAGCTGTGCAGGTCCACAAGGACGTCCACGCGCCCGGCGGTCAGGTCCGCCTCCTCGGCCAGCTCACGCAGCGCCGCGGCGGCCAGGTCCTCGCCGCCGACGTCCATCAGCCCGGCGGGCAGCTCCCACAGGTGCCGGCCGACCGGGTGCCGGTACTGGCGGATCAGCACCACCTGACCGGCGTCGTCGAGCGCCACCACGGCGACCGCGCCGACGTGCCGCACGTAGTCCCGGGTCGCCTCGCCGCCACCGGGCATGGTGACGTCGTCGCTGACCACGGAGAAGATCCGGCCGGACCAGATCTGGCGGCGCGCGGTCACCTCGTACCGGTGCTCGACGCCGCTCACGCCGCCTCCCCGCACGCCCGCGCGGACCGCCCGCTCACTTGGCCGAGGCCTTCGCGCCACCGCCGCGGCCGGCCTTCTTCGACGCGCCGTCCAGGTCCACCGGCAGCTGGTCGGCCTGCGAGTACGCCACGGCGGCGCCGACGAACGCGGCGAACAGCGGGTGCGGGCGGGTGGGGCGGCTCTTGAGCTCCGGGTGCGCCTGGGTGGCCACGAAGAACGGGTGCAGGTTGCGGTCCAGCTCGACGAACTCCACGAGCCGCCCGTCCGGCGAGGTGCCGGAGATGGTCAGCCCGGCCTTGGTGAGCTGGTCGCGGTAGGCGTTGTTCACCTCGTACCGGTGGCGGTGCCGCTCGCTGACCTCGGTACTGCCGTACGCCTCGGCGACGATCGACCCCTCGGCCAGCTTCGCCGGGTACGCCCCGAGCCGCATGGTGCCGCCCAGGTCGCCGCGGCCGGCCACGATGTCCTCCTGGTCGGCCATGGTGGCGATGACCGGGTGCACGGCCTCCTCGTCGAACTCCAGGGAGTTCGCCCCGTCGAGGTTGGCCAGGTGACGGGCCACCTCGATGGTCATGCACTGCAGGCCGAGGCAGAGGCCGAGCAGCGGGATGCCGTTCTCCCGCGCGTACCGGGCGGTGCCGACCTTGCCCTCGATGCCGCGGACGCCGAAGCCGCCGGGAATCACGATGCCGTCGACGCCGGACAGCGCGGCGGCCGCGCCGGCCGCTGTGACGCAGTCGTCGCTCGGCACCCACTTGAGCTTCACCCGGGCGCGGTGGCCGAACCCGGCCGCCCGGACCGCCTCGCTGACCGACAGGTACGCGTCGGGCAGGTCGACGTACTTGCCGACGAGCGCGACGGTGATCGTGTGCCGCGGCTGGTGCACCCGCTCCAGCAGGTCGTCCCAGCGGGTCCAGTCGACGTCGCGGAACGACAGACCGAGCCGGCGCACCACGTACGCGTCGAGGCCCTCGCGGTGCAGCACCTTCGGGATGTCGTAGATGCTCGGCGCGTCCGGGGCGGCGGTGACCGCCTCCCGGTCGACGTCGCAGTACAGCGACAGCTTCTCCTTGACCTTGTCCGGGATCTCCCGGTCGCAACGCAGCACCAGCGCGTCGGGCTGGATGCCGATGCTGCGCAGCTGCGCCACCGAGTGCTGGGTCGGCTTGGTCTTCAGCTCGCCCGACGGCGCCAGGTACGGCACCAGCGACACGTGCAGGTAGAAGCAGTTGTCCCGGCCCAGGTCGTGGCGGATCTGCCGGATCGACTCCAGGAACGGCAGCGACTCGATGTCGCCGACCGTGCCGCCGACCTCGGTGATCACCACGTCGGGCACCTGGCCGTCGGCGTCCGGGTCGGCCATGCCGCGGATCCGGGCCTTGATCTCGTTGGTGATGTGCGGGATGACCTGCACCGTGTCGCCGAGGTACTCCCCGCGCCGCTCCTTGGCGATCACCGCCGAGTAGATCTGCCCGGTGGTGACGTTCGCCTTGCCGGAGAGGTCCCGGTCGAGGAACCGCTCGTAGTGGCCGACGTCGAGGTCGGTCTCGGCGCCGTCCTCGGTGATGAAGACCTCGCCGTGCTGGAACGGGTTCATCGTGCCGGGGTCGACGTTCAGGTACGGGTCGAGCTTCTGCATCACCACGCGCAGTCCGCGCGCGGTCAGCAGACTGCCGAGGCTGGAGGCGGTGAGGCCCTTACCCAGCGAGGAGGCGACGCCCCCGGTGACGAAAATGTGCCTGGTCGTCCGTGCTGTAGGGGCCAAGGCCTGCTCCCGTGTCGTCCGTAGCGGTCGTGCGAACCGCCGTGCCGATCAGACAAGTGATCACGCGATCCACGGGATTCCACGGTAACACCATCCGGACCGTGAGCCGGCGTCGCACCCGCTGTCGGCGCACGTGAGGCCGGTGCCGGCCCTCCCCCGGCGCTCGTAGGGCGCTCCTCCGGCCCGGGTCCAGCCCGGTCCGGGCCCTTGATCAACACCACATCGCCGGTGTGGTGCCTTCCGCAGGGCCTCGACCCCACCACCTCCCCGAACTGGCGGGCGGGGCGGGGGCGGCACACCGACCCGGAGGGCCGCGGGACGGGTCAGCCGGCGGGGATCTCCGAGGACGCCGGGGTCGGCTGTGCGGGGACCCGCGCCCCTGCGACGGGCGGCCCGTTCGGCGCCTCACTGCCGACATGGCCCTGCCGATCGGGTTCGGCCGGTTCTCCGGCCTCCCCCGGATCGCCGGCACCGTCACCGACCGGGCCGGCATCATCCAGCCGACCACCACCCGCACCGTCGCCGACTGGGCGGTCACCCGCCGACCCATCGCCACCGCCCAGCCTGTCGGCAGCCGGCCGGCCACCACCATCCGCACCGCCATCGGCCAGCCCGTCGCCCGCCGGCCGGCCAACACCCGCACCGTCGCCACCCGCACCGTCGCCAGCCGGGCCGTCGCCAGCCGGGCCGTCGCCAGCCGGGCCGCCTCGGGAAGGGCTGTCCGGGCCGCCCGGTGGGACCGCATCCCTCTCGCCGCCGGGACGGCCGCTGTCGGGCAACGTGCGGTCGGTGGAGTGGTCGAGCACCCGCAGCGCCGACAGCGCCGCCATGGGCACCACGAGCGCCGCCGCCGCACCGGCCACGTCCAACGCCGAGCCGCCCAGCACACCGCCCAGCCCGACGGCCACGGCGGTGCCGGCGATCGCCGCCCGGATCGCCGGGTAGATGCCGAACAGCCGCATCAGCCCGCCCCACGGCTGGAGCAACGCCAGCCAGACCAGCGCCGCACAGGCCAGGGCCAGCACGGTGAGCGGGCTGTTCACCAGCGTCTGGATGTTGGAGTCGCCGGAGCGGTGCACGGTGAGCCCGCCGGTGCCGTCGCCGAGCGCGGCCAGGAACCGGCCCAGGCTCCCCCGCTCCTCGGCGGGTCGGCCCAGGTCGACCAGGGCGAAGCCGATGGTGACCGCGAGCGCGGCCATGGTGGCCCAGGCCAGCCGGCTCACGGTGAGCCAGCCGCCGGTGCAGATGGCGGCCGCCACGCTGACCCCGGCGGTGAGCGCGATCGCGCCGATCGAGTCGGCGCCCAGGTACGGGCTGCCCACTATCACCACGGCCAGTCCTCCGACGGCGACCATCACCATCGGCCGCCAGCCCTTGCGGAACCGCTGGGCGAGCCAGCCGCCGCACAGCAGTGACCCGGCGACGAACACGCCCAGCCCGACGGTGCCCAGCCCGGCGTACCGGCCGCCCTCCAGCGCGGAGTAGCCGACCACGCCGTTGAGCTGCAACCGGGAGCCGGTGAGCACGTCCACGCCGACCACGAGCGCGGCCAGCCCGGCGACCGCGCCGAGCGGGCCGAGCGTCCGCTCGTGCCCGGGGCTGAACCGGACGAGGGCGGTGCCGCCGACGACGAGCAGCGCGGTCACCGAGGCGTACCACAGGCCGGCGTGGCTGCCGCGCCACCAGGGCACGGCGTCGGCCAGCAGCGCCGCGGGCACGGCGAGGGCGGCGGCGATCAGCAGCAGCTCCACCACCGCCACGACGCGCCGGGACACCGGTTCGGGGCCGTGCGGTCCGGCGTGCCGGCGGGCCCGGCGCAACAGCGGCAGCACCGCCACCGCGAGGGCCAGCTGGGCGGCGGCGAGCAGGGTGAAGAACCAGCCGGCGACGCGCCGTTGGGCGGCGGCCTCCCGGTCCGCGTCGGCCGGCGCCTCGATGGCGGCCCGCAGGTCGTCGGGCCGGTCGTCGACTGTGACAGCGGGCCGGCCGACGAAGGCCCGATCCGGGGCGGGTCGGTCCAGCACGGCGAGCACCGTCGGGGCCAGGTCGACGAGTTGCAGGTAGCCGGAGCGGGCGGTGCTCGGCGAGGTCAGCCAGCCACCGTCCCAGCCGGGGCCGTCGGCGATCGCGACGTGCAGCCGCGCCGGGGAGTCGGTGTCCGAGACGCCCGCTACCAGCACCAGCGAGCGCGGCGGACGGGCGGCGAGCACCCGGGCCAGCCGGGCGTCGGCCTGCCGCGCCTGAGCCGCCCGTACGGCCGGGTCGTCGTCGTCGACGGTGCCGACGTCGACGATGCTCAGCACGCAGGAGCCGAGCAGGTCCGCCGGGTTCTCGGGCAGCGTGGGCGCGTACCTGTCGACCCGGCCGAACGGACGGGCGGCAGCCACCGCGGCGCCCGGCCCCACCGCAACCGAGCAACGCACCGACTCGGCCAGCGCGCCGGGCTTGGCGCCCCAGGCGAGCTGCTCCTGGTTGTGCGCCACGACGCTCGGCTGGTCGGGCAGGTTCGCGCCGATGCCGTCGGGCCGTTCGACAGTGACGCCGGCGGCCGGGCAGCCACCGCCCGGGCGGGCGCCGGGCCAGGCGGCGAAGTTCCCGGCGCCGAGGGTGAGCCAGCCGTCGACCGGGCAGGTTGGCCGGTGCGCGGAACGCACCGACAGGGAGCCGATCGCGCCCTGCTCGGCCATCCGCCACAGCGTCGGCGTGTTCTCCGGGTCGACGTCGTCCCAGCGCAGGCCGGCCGCGCCGACGAGCACCACGAAGTCGGCGCCGGGCCGGTGCGCGCCGTCGTCCGGCCGGGCGGCCAGCGCGGTGATGCCCAGCGCCACCACGACCAGGGTCAGCAGGACCGGGGTCAGTCGGCGCAGCATCAGCGGTTCCCGGCGGAGTGCTGGGGTGTCAGCTCGGCGTAGAGGTCGGCGAGGGCGGCCACGGTGTCCGCCTCGGTGGGCCAGGTCGCGGCGCGGGCGGCGCCCCGGCGGCCCAGCTCGGCCCGGCGGGCCGGGTCGTCGAGCAGGTCGCGCACGGCCGCGTCGACGGCGTCCACGTCCCCGGGTGGCACCAGCACGGCCCCGTCGCCGACCAGCTCCGGCAGCCCGCCGACGGCGGTCGCGACGAGCGGTACGCCGGCGCGCAGCGCTTCCTGCGCGAACAGCTGGCGGGCCTCCCAGTCGCTGGTCACCACCGCGAGGTCGGCGCCGGCCAGCAGGTCCGCCACGTCGGTGCGGTGCCCGAGCAGCGTGACCGGCGCGCGGGCGGCCGAGATCCGGGCGGCCAGCGGCAGGTACGCGGGTCCGCTGCCGGCGATCACCACGGCCGGGGCGGGGGTACGGGTTCGCCAGCGGGCGGCGGCGTCGATGAGCAGGTCGTACCGCTTCTGCGGGTGCAGCCGGCCCACCGAGAGGATCAGCGGACGGTCGGCGGTGACGCCGAACTCGGCGCGGACGGCGGCGCGGCGGCGGCGCGGCGCGGGCAGGGTGGGCGCGGCGACCGGGGCCAGGCGCGCGTCGGCGGCGCCCAGCGCGGCGGCGCGCTCGACCAGGTCGGCGGAGGCGCCCAGGGCGACCCGGGCGGCGCGGGCGACGATCCGCTCGACCAGCCGGGACGCCACGCCGCGCAGCCCGGTGGCGAGGACCGCGTTGTGCCAGGTGACGACGAGCGGTGCGGTGGGTCGGGCGAGCGCGGCGACCAGGCCGGCGCGCAGCCCGTGCGCGTGCACCACGTCGACGGGTGTGTCCGCGAGCGCGCGGCGCAGCGCGGTGACCGCGCGCGCGTCGCCCGGTGTGGGGCTGGCCGGGATCTCGACGGGGGTGAACCGGGCGCCGGCGCCGGTGAAGCCGAACTGCTCCTCGGTGGCGGCCGGGCCGCACACCAGCACCGACGCTCCGGCCTCGGTGAGTCCTCCGACGATCGAGCGCACGTGCTGCCCGACCCCGCCGGTGCTGGAGGCCAGCACCAGGGCCACCGACCCGGGCCAGCGCGGTGCGGGCGAGGCGTCCGTCATGAGGAAACGGTCTCCTTTCCGTCGCCCCGCTCGCCGGGGTGCTGCTGCGCCGGCGGGCCGTCGTCCCCGCCGGACGGGCGTCGCCGGCCCAGCCGGCGGGTCACGGCCGCGAGCAGCGGCCGCAGGTCGCGGGCGTCGGTCAGCCAGGCGACGGCGAGGAACAGGACACCGACCACGACCCCGGACAGCATGCCCTGCGCGAGGGCCTGCGGTGTCGTCGGGGTGCCGTCACCCAGCGCGGCGAGTCCCGCCGCGACGGCCGCCCCGCCCGCTCCGGCGACCACTGCGGCGAGCAGCCCGGCGGCGCCGGCCCGGCCGATCCCGGCGAGCGCCTCACCCCCGGCGGCACGCCGTACGGCGGCGAGCAGCAGCGCGCCGAGCAGCACCATGCCGGCGGAGGTCGCCAGCGTCACCGCGAGGACCCGGTCGGCCAGCGGCAGCGCCTGGGCGAACAGGACAGCGAACGCGGGCACGCTGAGCCAGCCGAGCGCGGTGGCGACGGTGGCCGAGCGGGTCTCGCCGCGCGCATACAGGGCGCGGGTCAGCACCGCGAACAGGCCGTAGCCGAGCAGGCCGGGCGCGAATCCGGCGATCCCGGCCGCTGCGGTGCGCGCGTCGAGCGGGTCGGCGAAGAAGAAGTGCCCGACCGGGATCGCGGTGCCGACGAGCGCGGCGGCGCCGAGCAGGCTGAACAGCACCACGCCGCGTACCGCCGGGGCGAGCGTCTCCCGGTAGGCCCGTTCGTCGCCGCCGGCCCGGGCCGCCACGAGCGTCGGGTACGCCGCCACCGCCAGCGGCACCGCCAGCACCGCCCAGGGCAGGAAGTAGACGGTCTGGGCCAGGTTGTAGACGCCGACGTCGGCGGTCCGGCCGTAGGTGACCTGGTTGAGCGCGACGACCAGGGCGATCTGCTGGGCGGCGACGGTGACCACCCCGGCGACGGCCAGGCCGCCGACCCGGGCCCGGGCGTCGGCCGGGAACCGGTAGCCCGGCCGGATCCGTAGCCTCAGCCGGCGCAGCGGGATCAGCAGCGACAGCGAGAGCACCACCACGCCGAGCGTGGTGCCGGCGGACAGCAGCAGCTCACCGCCGCGCCCGGCCTCGCCGATCGTGGCCAGCCGTCCCTCGGTCGCGGTGAAGGCGAGGTAGACGCCGATGACGGTGATGCTCGACAGCAGCGGCGCGATGACCGGCCAGGCGAACCGGCGGTGCGCCTGGAGCACCCCGGTGAGCACGATGCCCACGCCGTAGAGCGGCAGCTGCGGCGCGAAGACGCGCAGCATCCGGGCCCCGGACGCCTGCTGCGCCTCACTGAGGCCGTCGCCGATCAGGCCCGGCAGCGGGTCGGCGAAGACCGCCACCAGCACCGCCAGCGGAACCAGCAGGCTCAGCGTCCAGGTCAGCAGCGCGCCGGTGGTGGCGGCCACCGCGCGCCGGTCACCCGCCTCGACGGCGCCGGCCAGCAGCGGTACGACGAGACTGGCGAGCGCCCCGCCCGCGACGATCTCGAAGATGAAGTTCGGGACGTAGTTCGCCACCAGGTAGGCGCCGCCGAGGTCGCTGGTGGACAGCATCCAGGTGAACACGGCGGTACGGCCGAAGCCGGCGAGCCGGCTGAGGACGGTGAGGACGGCGATGAGGGCGGCCGCCCCGGCGACCCGGCCGGCGGCGGCGAGAGGAGCCGGTTTCGTCACGTCAGTCCGGGAGCCGGCCCAGCTCGTCGAGGTGCCGCAGCCCCGGCGTGGACGCGATGACCTGGGTGAAGCTGACCTTCTCGCTGGCGGCGGTGAGCGCGGCGAGCACGGCCAGCACGCCGGCGCGGCCCAGCGGCCCGGTACGCGCGGCCAGGCTCACGCCGAGCAGCGCACCGAGCGCGTTGGCGCCGCTGTCCCCGACCATCACCCGTTCGCCCAGGTCGTCCCCGACCAGCGCGGCCGACGCGCCCACGGCGCCCGCCGCGATGCCGCCGTACTGGCCGGCGGTCAGCGGCACGCCGAGCAGCATGCCGGACTTCAGCGCCCGGCCGGGCCGCAGGTCGAGCAGGTTGACCAGGTTGGCGGTGCCGGCCACCACGCCGGCGCCGAGCAGCACGTCGAGCCCTCGGCCGAAGGCGCCGGCCCGCTGGCGGCGCGGGTGTGCGGCGACCCGCCGGTCGGCGGCGAGCAGCGCCGCGGCGCCGAGCCCGGCCACACCCACCCCGGCGACCTTCACCATCCCGGCGGTGACCTGGCCCTCGCGCAGCGCGGCGAGGTGCCCGGCGAAGCCCTTGGCGGCCTTCTGTTCGGGGCGTGCGCCGACCACGTCGTCGTAGAGGCCGACAGCGCCCGCGCCGAGCCCGGCGACGAGCGCGGCGGCGCCGGCCGGGGCGCTGCCGGCGCCCAGCGCGGCCCCGGTCGCCGCGCCCACTGCGAGGGCCGGTCCGGCGGCCAGGGTCACGGTGCGGCCCCGGTAGTTGGTGCGCTCCAGCGCCGGCCCGCCCGGCGACGTGCGCGTCTGGCGCAGCGCGTAGCGGGCGGCCAGCACCCCCGCGCCCACGGCGAGCAGCCGACCCAGTCTCACGGGACCTCCTCGATCCGGACTTCGAACGCGACGCGGCACGGACCGGGCGGCCCGCAGCGGTCACCGGGGCAGTGTAGGCACCCGGGAGGTGGCGTTGTCGCCCACGCCGTACTGGCCGGTCTTCTTCTCGGTGAGCTGCTGTGCCAGGGCGAGGCTGGTGCCCAGCTGGCCCTGCACGGTGTTGGCGTTGTCGACGGTGGAGATGGTCTGCGCCAGCACCGGGTCGCCCCGCACCACGGAGACCAGGTTCCCGCCGGTCGAGCCCATGCCGGCGACCACGAGCGCCCCGGCATGGTCGAACTGCTCGGCGATCTTCACCACCGACTCGTCCTTCTTCGCCGAGTCCTTGTCCACGTACGGCTGGCCGGTGACCATCACCACCGCCTCTGCGGCGGTGGAGATCTTGTCCGCCGGGGTGAGGTAGCCGGCGGTGGCGTAGTGCTCCAGCACGGTGCGCCGGTCGGCCTCGCTGACCGCCGGGCTGCCCGCGGGGCGGTCCACCAGGACGTTCGCCAGCAGCGCGCTGGAGGTCTCCACGCCGTGCCCGTTGCCGGGCAGGTTGGCGGTGGGGGCGCTGTTCGGCCGGGCGGCGGTGACGGCCAGCTCCAGCAGGTTGTTGTTGCTGTCCGGGTTGACGAACTTGTCCTGGACGTCGATGCGGCCGGTGACGTCGGCCCCGGCGGTCTGGAGCATCTTCGTCACGCCCTCGGCCTGGTCGCGGCCGCTGGGCAGGGTGAGCACCAGCACCCGGCGGCCGGTCAGCTTGCCGGGCAGGACGAGCTGGGCCATCTCGGCGGCGAAGTCCTCCTCGGTCTCCAGCTGCTTCTGCATGCTGTTGACTGTCTGGCGCATCAGCGAGTTGTCCTTGCGCAGACCGTTGACGTTCTCCCGCAGCGAGTCGGCGACCGGCCCGTTGAGCGCGGCGGTGCCGACCACCAGGCCGATCGCCAGCGCCAGGAAGACCGCGGTCAGGGACACCACGTGGTAGCGAAAGTTGATCACGCTTGCAGCCTCTTGATCGTCGGGGGAGCTAGAAGAGCTGGCCGAGCTGGAACACGAAATTGTCCCACCATTCGGAGACCACGCCCAAATACGCCTTCCCGACGGTGGAGACCGCCACCGCGGAGGCCATCGCGGCCACCGCCGACAGGACCAGCAGCAGCAGCGATGACCCGGAGATGCTCTGCCGGTAGAGCCGGCTGACGCCCTTGGCGTCGACCAGCTTGCCGCCCACCTTCAGGCGGGTCAGGAACGTCGACGCCATGCCGCCGCGGCCCTTGTCCAGGAACTCCACCAGGGTGGCGTGGGTGCCGACGGCAACCAGCAGGGAGGCGCCCTTCTCGTCGGCCAGCAGCATGGCGAGATCCTCGCTGGTGGCCGCCGCCGGGAAGGTGATGGCCGGTACGCCGAGGCCGTTGACCCGGGCCAGGCCCGGGGCCCGCCCGTCCGGGTAGGCGTGCACGATCACCTCGGCGCCGCAGCGCAGCACGTCGTCGGTGACCGAGTCCATGTCCCCGATGATCATGTCCGGGGTGTAGCCCGCCTCGACGAGCGCGTCGGCCCCGCCGTCGACGCCGATCAGCACCGGCTTGAACTCCCGGATGTACGGGCGCAGCACGTCCAGGTCGGCCTTGTAGTCGTAGCCGCGCACCACGATCAGGCAGTGCCGGCCCTGGATCTGGGTCTGGATCTCCGGTACGCCGACGCCGTCGAGCAGCAGGTCACGTTCCTGGCGCAGGTAGTCCATCGTGTTGGCGGCGAACGCCTCCAACTGCACCGACAGGCCCTCCCGGGCGTCGGCCATCGACTTGGCCACGGTCTCGGCGTCCTGCAACGTGCCGTGCGCGACCGGCTCGTCGCCCACGAAGACCGTGTTGCCCTCGATGCGGACCCGGTCGCCCTCGCGGACCTGCTCGAAGACACTCTCACCGAGGTCGTCCAGCAGCGGGATGCCCGCGGAGATCAGCACCTCCGGACCGAGGTTGGGATAGCGCCCGGAGACCGACGGCTTGGCGTTGAGCACCGCCGCCACGCCCACCGCGACGAGCGAGTCGGCCGCCACCCGGTCCAGGTCGACGTGGTCGATGACCGCGATGTCGCCGGGGCGCAGCCGCCCGACCAGCCGTTTCGTCCGGCGGTCGAGGCGCGCGGTGCCGACGATGGAGCCCGGCTCCGGGTTCCGGCTCCGGCGCAGTATGGGTAGACGCATCGTGACCATCCTGGCATGTGAGGCAGGTTTTGCTGTCGCGACATGCCTGAGCAGGGCCGCCTACCCAGGGAAGCACACCGGAACCCGCCCCGGTGTGCTTGCGCTCACAATCGGGGTATCACGGACGCCTTTCCTTGGCCGCCACGGCCAGGAGCTCCTCGGCATGGGCGATACCCAGATCCGAGTCCGGCAAACCGGCGAGCATCCGGGCGAGTTCCCGGGCGCGCTCGGTGTCCTCCACCACGCGCACCCCGCTCGTGGTGACCGCTCCCCCGGTGTCCTTGGCCACCACCAGGTGCCGGTCGGCGAACGCGGCGACCTGCGGCAGGTGAGTGACCACGAGCACCTGGTGGCTGCGGGCCAGCCGGGCCAGCCGGCGGCCGATCTCCACCGCGGCCTGGCCGCCAACACCCGCGTCGACCTCGTCAAACACCAGCGTGGGCGGGCCGCCGGAACCGGCGAAGACCACCTCGATGGCGAGCATCACCCGGGACAGCTCGCCGCCGGAGGCGCCCTTCTGCAGCGGCAGCGCCGGCGCGCCCGGGTGGGCCAGCAGCCGCAGCTCCACCTCGTCGGCGCCGTCCGCGCCGACGCCGGTCTCGACGCCGTTGACCGGCAGGCTCGGCTCGGACCGGCCCGCCGGGCGGGGCAGCACCGCCACCTCGATGCGGGCGTGCGGCATGGCCAGCCCGGCCAGCTCGACAGTCACCTGCTCGGCGAAGCGGACCGCGGCCTCCCGCCGGGACGCCGACACCCGGCCGGCGAGGTCGGCCACCTCACCGGCGAGCCGGGTCGCCTCGCGGTCCAGCTCGTCCAGCAGCTCGTCGGAGGTGTCCAGATCGGACAGCCGGGTCCGGGCCCGCTCGGCCCAGGCGACCACGCCGTCGACGTCGTCGGCGTACTTGCGGGTGAGCCCGCGCAACGCGGCCCGCCGCTCGTAGATGGTCTGCAGGCGGGCCGGGTCGGCGTCCAGCGCGGCCAGGTAGGTGGACAGCTCCGCGGCCACGTCGGTGACCAGCGTGGCGGCCTCCTCCAGCCGGGCCGCCAGCTCGCCCAGCGCCGGGTCGGTGCCGGCCTGCGCCTCCAGCGTGCGCCGCGCGGTACCGAGCAGCGTCGCCGCGTCCGGCGTCTCGTCGGCCGCCTCGACGCCGCCGGCCACGCACTGCTGCGCGACCTGCGCCGCGGTGCGCAGCCCTTCGGCGTGCTCCAGCCGCTGCGCCTCCGCCTTCAGCTCGTCGTCCTCCCCCGGCTGGGGGTCGACCCGGGTGATCTCGTCCAGGCCCAGCCGCAGCAGATCGGCCTCCTGGTTGCGCTCGCGCGCGTTGCGCCGCCGGTCGGCCAGGTCGTCGACGACGGTGCGCCACCGGGCGTACGTCTCGCGCAGCGCCTCGAGCAGCTTCTCGTGCTCCGGGCCGGCGAACCGGTCGAGCGAGGCCCGCTGCTCGGCCGGGCGCAGCAGCCGCAGCTGGTCGGACTGGCCGTGCACGGCGAGCGCCTGCTCGCCGACCTCGCCGAGCGTGGACACCGGCATGGCCCGGCCGCCCAGGTGCGCGCGGGAGCGCCCTTCGATGGTGACGGTGCGGCTGAGCAGCAGCGAGCCGTCCTCGTCGGGCTCACCGCCGGCGTCGACGATGCGGGCGTGCACCGACTCGGCGACCCGCCCGCCCAGGCGCAGCCGGCCCTCCACCACCGCGCGGCCCGGCTGGGCGCGCACCCGGCCGGCGTCGGCGCGGCCGCCGAAGAGCAGGCCGAGGCCGGTCACCACCATGGTCTTCCCGGCGCCGGTCTCGCCGGTGATGACGTTCATCCCCGCGGCCAGCGGCAGCGTGGTGTCCTCGATGACGCCCAGTCCGGTGATGCGCAGCTCTTCCAGCACAGCACCCGACAGTAGCCCCGCCGTGTGACAGTTGACCAGCCGGCAGGTCGAGCCGCGGGCATCCGTACGGTTCAGCCCCGTGCTGGAGGCCTGACCCGGACGAGGAGGAGCTCCACCGCAGCCTGGTACGGGCGGACACGGCCCGGGTCGGTGAGCTCGCGCAGCGGCTGGGCCGCCGACTGGCCGTGGCGGACGGTCGCACCGCGATCTGCCCGCTGGTGTCCGACCACGGCGGCTGGCCGACCTGACGGCCGCCGCACCGGCGGCATGTCGCCGGTGGACACGAGCACAGCGCGGTGGAGGGCCGGGACGCCGGAGATCGCGTCGCCCAGCTCGCGCGCCGCCGCTTCCTCCGGCGGCGGCTCCGCGACCTGTCCGCCCGACGGGGTCGACACCCGATCGGACGCGGCGCGCCGGTCCGCCCGCCGCGGCCGGCTTCGACGCTCCGGCGTCCCGACCGTCGCGGCCCCGACCACCCCCTGGCCGAGCCCGCGACATCGGGGCCACGCATCCGGAAGCGGCGGGCCTCACCGCCGCGCCCGGACTCACCTCATCGCGGCCCGTACGCCCACCGTAACGCGCGCGGCGGCCCGGACCGGTGGTCCGAACGGAGGTTTCCGCTGATCCGTCGGTCAGCGACGGTTGCCCCGCCAGCCCTGGACGGGCAGGTCGAACTTGGCCACCAGCCGGTCGGTGAACGGGCGCGCCCGCAACCGCACGATGCGCACCGGCAACGTGCCCCGGCGTACCGTGACCCGGGCGCCGGGCGGCAGGTCGTAGACGCGCCGGCCGTCGCAGCAGAGCACGGCCAGGGTGGTGAACGGGTCGACGGTGATGACGAACGTCGACGTCGGCGCGGTCACCAGCGGGCGGCTGAACAGCGCGTGCGCGCTGATCGGCACCAGCAGCAGCGCCTCCACCTCGGGCCAGACCACCGGCCCACCGCCGGAGAACGCGTACGCCGTGGAGCCGGTCGGGGTCGCGCAGATCACGCCGTCGCAGCCGTACCGGGACAGCGGCCGGCCGTCCACGTCGACGAGCAGCTCCAGCATCTGGGCGCGCTCGCCCTTCTCCACGCTGATCTCGTTGAGCGCCCACGACTCGATGGTCGGCCCGCCCTCGAACTCGGCGGTGACGTCCAGCGTGAGCCGTTCGTCCACGCTGTAGTTGCGCTCGACCACGTCCCGTACCGCGGTGTCCAGGTCGTCGATCTCCGCCTCGGCGAGGAAGCCGACCTTGCCGAGATTGATGCCCAGCAACGGGACCTTCGTCGGACGGGCCAGCTCGGCCGCGCGCAGGAACGTGCCGTCCCCGCCGAGCGCGAAGACGATCTCGGCGCCCTCGGCCGCCTCCGGACCGGTCACCGGCACCACTCCGGGCAGGTCCAGGTCGTCGGCCTCCTCGGCCACCACCCGCACCTCGAAACCGGCGGCGATCAGGTCGGCGGCCACCGCGCGGGCGTGCTCGGTGCTGCGTCGACGGCCGGTGTGCGTCACCAGCAGCGCGGTGCGGCTCACCCGGACACCTCCTCGGTCGTGGCCGCCGTGGTGGCGGCGCCCTGCGGACCGGCGGCCACCACCGCGCGGACCCGCTCCGGGTCCGCGGCGGGCGCGTCCCCGCGCAACCATACGAAGAACTCGACGTTGCCGCTCGGCCCGGGCAGCGGGCTGGCCGCCACACCGGCGAGCCCGAGACCGAGCCCGGCGGCCGCCGCGGCCACGTCCAGCACCGCCTCCGCGCGCAGCGCCGGATCGCGGACCACACCGCCGGCGCCGACCCGCTCCTTGCCGACCTCGAACTGCGGCTTGACCATCAGCGCCAGGTCGCCGCCGGGGCCGGTGCACGCGGCCAGCGCGGGCAGCACCAGGCGCAGTGAGATGAACGACAGGTCGGCCACCGTCAGGTCGACCGGGCCGCCGATCGCCTCCGGCGTGAGCGTACGCACGTTCGTGCGCTCGAACACCCGGACCCGCTCGTCGGTGCGCAGCGACCAGGCGAGCTGCCCGTAGCCGACGTCCACGGCGACCACCTCTGCGGCGCCGCCGCGCAGCAGCACGTCGGTGAAACCACCAGTCGACGCGCCGGCGTCCAGGCAGCGCCGGCCCGTGACGGTCAGCCCGCCGGGGGCGAACGCGGCGAGCGCGCCGGCCAGCTTGTGGCCGCCCCGGGAGACGTACTCCTGCGCCGGATCCTCGCCGGTGACCAGCAGCGGGTCGGCCGGGTCGACCATCGCCGCGGCCTTTCGCGCCGGCACTCCACGCAGCTGGACGCGACCGGCCTCCACGAGCGCGGCGGCCTGTTCCCGGGAACGGGCCAGGCCGCGCCGGACCAGTTCGGCGTCCAGCCGGGTACGACGAGCCATCAGGTGTGTCTCCGCCTCTGCTCAGGCCTGGTCGATGGTGGCGAGGGTCTCGCGCAGCGTCTCGTACGCCGCCTCGTACTGGGCGATCTGGTCGGCCGGGGCGAGCGCCTCGGCGTTGGCCATGCCGAGCACGGCGGCGTCCACCGCCGGGTGCCGCGCCTCGCCGAACTCCTCGACCGGCGCGGGGCGTACCCCAGGGGGCGGTCCGGGCCGCGGGCCCGGCGGCGGACCGGGCCGGGGCGCGGTCACGAGCCGTCCGCCCGGCGCCCGGTGGCCTTCTTCGCCGGCCGGGCGGGCGCGGCGGGCGAGCCGTCGGCAGGGGTACGGGCCATGGTGGCGGGCGGCTTCTTCGCGATCGCCTTCTTGGCCACCGTCTTCTTCGCCACCGCCTTCGTCGGCGTCGTCGCCGGGGTCCCGGCGGCGGCCTTCGGCTGCCCGGCCCCGGACGGCGCTGCCGGTGACGGCTCGGCGCTGGACGGCTCGGTCTCCGGAGCGGCCGCGCCGGACGGCGCCGCGGCGGCCCGGGTCGGGGCGGCGGGCTCGGACGCTCCGGCGGGCGGCGTCTCGCCGGGCCCGAGGTTGCCGCGCGCCTCGCGCAACTGCCGCTCCAGGTCGTGCACCCGGCGGGTCAGCTCGGCGACCTCGTCGGCGGTGGCCAGCCCGACCGCGCCCAGCGCCCGGTCCACCTCGAAGCGGACGAGCTTCGTCAGCGACTCCCGGTTCGCCAGGCCGGTGGCGACCAGTTCCTCGGCGAGCGTCTGGATCTGGGCGGCGGTCGCGCCACCCTGGCCGACGACGCGCATGACCGCGTCCTGTGCCTTCTTCCGGGGCGCCTCCGTCAGGCCCATGGCCAGCTCGAGGTAGGCGCGCCACGCGTCCTGCATGCCTGAGTCCTTCCGCGGGGCGAGGTGTGCAGGTGCCACGCTACCGGGCACCCCGGACGCCCCATTGCGGTACGGTGCCGGGAAACGGCGTGGTTCGTGGTGAGGAGACGATGTGGCCAGCGTGGACGAGTGCCGGCAGGCGTTGCACGACCTGGCCGCGCGGCTGGACCGCAACGCCGAGGCGCAGGGACGCATCGACCTCGACCGCACCCTGGCCTGCCGGATCACCGATCTCGACACGGCTTTTCACGGGCGGCTGGAGGGCGGACGGCTGGTTGACCTGGCCGACGGCGACGATCCGAAGGCGAAGATCGCCCTGAGCGCGGGCAGCGACGACCTGGTCGCGCTGGTGCACGGCCGCCTCGACGTGATGTCGGCGGTCGCCTCCCGGCGGGTCTCGATCAAGGCGAACCCGTTCGACCTGATGAAGCTCCGCAAGCTGCTCTAGTCGATCCGCCGCGCAGGCCGCCCGCCGCTCAGCCGTCGGGCCGGTTCGCCGCTCAGCCGTCGAGGCCGAACGCGGCGAGCGCCTCCGCCGCCGCCGGGGACTGCGCCCGCACGCGCGGCCCGGCCGACGCCGTCCAGGCCACCGCGCAGAGCGCAGCGAGGGCCTCCAGCGGCGGTCCCGCGCCGTCGAGCACGAGGTCCGCGCCGGCCTCCGTCACCGACCAGCCGCCTGCGGTCGCCCGGCCCGGCACCGCCACCACCGCGGCCGGGTCGAACAGCCCCGCCAGGTCGAACGAGACGTACGTGGGGCGGCGCTCCTCGGGCGCGGCCAGCAGCTCGGCAGCGTCGCTGACCCCGGTGAGCACCAGCAGGCTGTCCAGCCCGGCCCGGCGCGCGCCCTCGATGTCGGTGTCCAGCCGGTCCCCCACCACGAGCGTGCGCCCGCTCCCGGCCCGGCGCGCGGCGGTGGCGAACAGCGCCGGCTCCGGCTTGCCCACCACCACGTCGGGGTCACGACCCAACGCGGTACGCAGCACCGCGACCAGTGAGCCGTTCGCCGGCAGCGGGCCGCGCGGGCTGGGCAGGGTGCGGTCGGTGTTCGTGGCGTACCAGGGCGCGCCCGCGCGTACCGCCAGGGACGCCTCGGCCAGGTCGGACCAGCCGACCTGCGGACCGTAGCCCTGGGCCACGGCGGCGGGCTCCTCGTCGGCGGTGGACACCGGCCGCAGGCCCACCGCGCGCAGCTCGGCCCGCAGCGCCTCCGCGCCGACCACGAGCACCGGCGCGCCCTCGGGCAGCCGGTCCCGGAGCAGCTCGGCCGTGGCCGCCGCGGAGGTGAGCACCTCCGCCGGCTGCGCCGGGACGCCCATGCCGGTGAGCAGGTCCGCCACCTCGCTGGAGCGCCGGGAGGCGTTGTTCGTCGCGTACGCGACGGCGCGCCCCTCGGCGTGCAGCCGGCCGACCGCCTCGACCGCGCCGGGGATGGGCCGGTCGATCAGGTAGATGACGCCGTCCAGGTCGAAGACGACAAGCGAGTACGCGTCGACCAGCCGGCCGCCCGCACCGGCGCGGCCGGGTCGCCCCTGGTCCGCGCCGGTAGCGGTGTCCCCGCCGTACCCGGTCACCGGCGCTCCGCCGCCTCGCCCTCGCCGGCCGCGGCGTCGCCCGGCGCGGGCCGGTCGGCGTCGGCCTTGTCCGCCGTGGTGTCGTCGGCGTCCGGAGCGGTGGTGGTCGGCTCGTCGGCCGCCGCGACGAAGGTCGGGGTGGTGGCGGTGCTGGTGGCGAGGGAGCCGGCCTCGGTGTCGGTCAGCTCGTCGTCGTCCAGATCGCCGGCGTCACGGTCCCGGTAGCCGGCCCGTGCCGCGTCCCCGCCGGCACCCGACGTGATGTCGTCGCCGCCGCTCAGACGCGCGTCATCCTCGCGGTCGTCGTCATCGTCGAGGTCGTCATCGTCGTCGTCATCATCGTCATCATCGTCATCATCGTCATCATCGTCGTCATCGTCGTCGTCGAGGTCGTCCTCGTCGTCGTCCTCGTCGCGGGTGTCCTCGGCCGAGGGCTCGGACGCGTCCGCGTCGTCCTCCGGCTCGTCGTCGCCCTCGATGACCACGCCGTCCAGCTCCAGCAGCCGCTCGGCGGCGTCGGTCTCCCCCTCGGAGTCGACGTCGGCAGCCCGGGAGAACCACTCCCGCGCCTCCTCGCGCCGGTCCACCGCCAGCAGGGCGTCCGCGTACGCGTAGCGCAGTCGCGCGGCCCACGGCTCGGCCGAGTCGCCGGTCAGTTCGCGGACCTGCAGCATCGCCACGGCCGCGTCCTTCTGCCCGAGGTCGCCGCGCGCGCCGGCGGCCACGATGAGCAGCTCGATCGCGACGGCCTGGTCGAGCTTGTCCCGGTCGGCCCCGCGGAACAGGTCGATCGCCCGCTCCGGCCGGCCCAGGGCCCGCTCGCAGTCGGCCAGTACGGCCAGGTGGCTCTGCAGGCCGCTCATCCGGTGGTACGTCCGCAGCTCGGCAATGGCCGTCTGCCACTCACCCGCGTGGTACGCGGCAAGCCCGACGGCCTCCCGCACAGCGGCGATCCGCGAGGCGAGCCGGCGGGCCGCCATGGCGTGCGCCAGCGCCAGCGACGGGTCCTCGTCGATCAGCAGCCCGGGCGCGACCAGGTGCCGGGCGACAGTCTCCGCGACCGGCTTGGCGAGGGAGAGCAGCTCCGCCCGGACGGGCGAGTCGAGGTCGCTTGCGACGACCTCGTCCGGCAGCTCCGGCGCCTCACCGGTACGCCCCTCGCCACGCTCGTCCCGGCGCTCGCGCTGCGGACCGTAGTTGCCACGGCGGTCGTCGCCACCCGGCCGGTCACCGTAGCCACGGCGCTCGCCGTCCCGCTCACCCCGGAAACCGCCCGGCCCCCGGTCGTCGCGCTGGAAGCCACGGTCGCGGTCACCGCCCCGGGAACCGCCCTCGCGGCGGTCGCCACCGGCGTAGCTCTCCCGGCGGTCGCCGCCCTGGTAGCCACCTTCGCGACGGTCACCACCACGGAAACCGCCCTCGCGGGCACCGCCTTCACGACGGTCGCCACCACGGAAACCACCGTCACGGTCACCACCGCGGAAGCCGCCCTCGCGGCGCTCGCCACCACGGAAACCGCCCTCACGGCGCTCGCCACCGCGGAAGCCGCCCTCACGACGGTCACCACCGGCGAAGCCACCTTCACGACGGTCCCCACCACGGAAACCGCCCTCACGGTCACCGCCCCGGAAGCCGCCCTCGCGACGCTCACCGCCACGGAAACCGCCCTCGCGGGCGCCACCCTCGCGGCGGTCACCACCACGGAAACCACCGTCGCGCCGGTCGCCACCGCCGAAGCCGCCTTCACGGCGCTCCCCGCCGCGGAAGCCACCCTCACGGTCGCCACCACGGAAACCGCCCTCACGGCGCTCGCCACCGCGGAAGCCGCCCTCACGACGGTCACCACCGGCGAAGCCACCTTCACGGCGGTCGCCGCCCCGGAAGCCACCCTCACGGCGGTCGCCGCCACGGAAGCCACCCTCACGACGGTCACCACCGGCGAAGCCACCTTCACGGCGGTCACCGCCACGGAAGCCGCCGTCGCGGGCGCCGCCCTCGCGACGGTCGCCACCGCGGAAGCCGCCCTCGCGACGCTCACCGCCACGGAAGCCACCGTCACGGTCGCCGCCCCGGAACCCGCCTTCGCGACGGTCGCCGCCCGGGCGGTTTCCACTCCGGAACCCGCCCTCACGGTCGCCACCGCGGAAACCGCCCTCACGGCGGTCGCCACCGCCGAAGCCGCCCTCGCGACGGTCACCGCCACGGAAGCCACCTTCACGACGGTCACCGCCGCCGGAGCCACCCTCGCGACGCTCACCACCGCGGAAGCCACCGTCACGGTCGCCCCCCCGGAACCCGCCTTCGCGACGGTCACCGCCCGGGCGGCTCCCACTCCGGAACCCACCCTCACGGTCACCACCACGGAAACCGCCCTCACGACGGTCACCGCCACGGAAGCCACCTTCACGACGGTCACCGCCGCCGGAGCCGCCTTCACGGCGGTCGCCACCGCGGAAGCCGCCGTCGCGGCTGCCTCCCTCGCGACGGTCGCCGCCACGGAAGCCACCCTCGCGACGCTCACCGCCACGGAAGCCACCGTCACGGTCGCCTCCACGGAACCCGCCTTCGCGACGGTCGCCGCCCGGGCGGTTCCCACTCCGGAACCCACCCTCACGGTCGCCACCACGGAAACCGCCCTCACGGCGGTCACCGCTCCGGGCACCACTGTCACGGTCGCCACCACGGAAGCCGCCCGGGCGGTCGTCGCGGCCGCCCCGGTACGAGGGACGGTCATCGCGACGGCCGTCGCGGCCGGCGTCACCACGCCCCTGGCCACGGTCGGCGCGATCCTCGTAACGACGGGGGCGGTCCCCGCCCTGGGGTCCTGAACTCACAGGTACATCCTTCCTGATGGCGTTTCCGCCGAGAACGCTAACGCAGTCGAGGGCCGCCCCTGCTGGGGCGGCCCTCGACTGGAAGTTTGTCCGGCGGTGTCCTACTCTCCCACACCCTCCCGAGTGCAGTACCATCGGCGCTGGAGGGCTTAGCTTCCGGGTTCGGAATGTTACCGGGCGTTTCCCCTCCGCCATGACCGCCGTAACTCTATGAACATATCAAACAACCAACCACGGGTTGTTGTGTGTTCAGAGTTGCACAGTGGACGCGTAGCAGCTTAGTAGTCAAGTCCTCGGCCTATTAGTACCGGTCAACTGAACCCGTTACCGGGCTTACATTTCCGGCCTATCAACCCAGTCGTCTAGCTGGGGGCCTTACCCCACAAAGTGGGTGGGATACCTCATCTTGAAGCGAGCTTCCCGCTTAGATGCTTTCAGCGGTTATCCCTTCCGAACGTAGCTAACCAGCCGTGCCCCTGGCGGGACAACTGGCACACCAGAGGTTCGTCCGTCCCGGTCCTCTCGTACTAGGGACAGCCCTTCTCAAGTATCCTACGCGCACGGCGGATAGGGACCGAACTGTCTCACGACGTTCTAAACCCAGCTCGCGTACCGCTTTAATGGGCGAACAGCCCAACCCTTGGGACCTGCTACAGCCCCAGGATGCGACGAGCCGACATCGAGGTGCCAAACCATCCCGTCGATATGGACTCTTGGGGAAGATCAGCCTGTTATCCCCGGGGTACCTTTTATCCGTTGAGCGACACCGCTTCCACATGCCAGTGCCGGATCACTAGTCCCGACTTTCGTCCCTGCTCGACCTGTCAGTCTCACAGTCAAGCTCCCTTGTGCACTTGCACTCAACACCTGATTGCCAACCAGGCTGAGGGAACCTTTGGGCGCCTCCGTTACCCTTTAGGAGGCAACCGCCCCAGTTAAACTACCCACCAGACACTGTCCCTGAACCGGATAACGGTCCGAAGTTAGATACCCAAATCAACCAGAGTGGTATTTCAAGATTGCCTCCACCCATACTGGCGTATGGACTTCACCGGCTCCCACCTATCCTACACAAGCTAATTCAGATACCAATGTCAAGCTATAGTAAAGGTCCCGGGGTCTTTCCGTCCTGCCGCGCGTAACGAGCATCTTTACTCGTAATGCAATTTCGCCGGGCCTGTGGTTGAGACAGTGGGGAAGTCGTTACGCCATTCGTGCAGGTCGGAACTTACCCGACAAGGAATTTCGCTACCTTAGGATGGTTATAGTTACCACCGCCGTTTACTGGCGCTTAAGTTCTCCGCTTCGCCCCGAAGAGCTAACAGGTCCCCTTAACGTTCCAGCACCGGGCAGGCGTCAGTCCATATACATCGAATTACTTCTTCGCATGGACCTGTGTTTTTAGTAAACAGTCGCTTCCCCCTGCTCTCTGCGGCCATACAACGCTCCACCCGCGCGGGGCTTCACGTCTCCGGCCCCCCTTCTCCCTAAGTTACGGGGGCAATTTGCCGAGTTCCTTAACCACAGTTCGCCCGATCGCCTCGGTATTCTCTACCTGACCACCTGTGTCGGTTTGGGGTACGGGCCGCTAAGAACTCGCTAGAGGCTTTTCTCGGCAGCATAGGATCACTGACTTCACCTGAATCGGCTCGGCATCACGTCTCAGCCTCAATGGTGTGCGGATTTGCCTACACACCGGCCTACACGCTTACCCCGGCACAACCACCGGCCGGGCTCAGCTACCTTCCTGCGTCACCCCATCGCTTGACTACTACCCGCCAGGTTCCCACGCTCCCCACCATTGGTCCGAAGACCGCCGGCGGTTCGGGTGGTTAGCACAACGAGGTTCGTCAGGGTCGCTCTTTCGCGGGTACGGGAATATCAACCCGTTGTCCATCGACTACGCCTCTCGGCCTCGCCTTAGGTCCCGACTCACCCAGGGCGGATTAGCCTGGCCCTGGAACCCTTGGTCATCCGGCGGAAGGGTTTCTCACCCTTCTTTCGCTACTCATGCCTGCATTCTCACTCGTGCCGCGTCCACAACTGGGTCACCCCGCTGCTTCACCCCCGGCACGACGCTCCCCTACCCATCCACACACCTGCATACCCCATCAAGGAGGCACGAAGTTAAAATGTGAATGCCACAGCTTCGGCGGTGTGCTTGAGCCCCGCTACATTGTCGGCGCGGAACCACTTGACCAGTGAGCTATTACGCACTCTTTAAAGGGTGGCTGCTTCTAAGCCAACCTCCTGGTTGTCTATGCGACCCCACATCCTTTTCCACTTAGCACACGCTTAGGGGCCTTAGCTGGTGATCTGGGCTGTTTCCCTCTCGACTACGAAGCTTATCCCCCGCAGTCTCACTGCCGCGCTCTCACTTACCGGCATTCGGAGTTTGGCTGATTTCGGTAAGCTTGTGGGCCCCCTAGACCATCCAGTGCTCTACCTCCGGCAAGAAACACGCGACGCTGCACCTAAATGCATTTCGGGGAGAACCAGCTATCACGGAGTTTGATTGGCCTTTCACCCCTAACCACAGGTCATCCCCCAACTTTTCAACGTTGGTGGGTTCGGCCCTCCACGCGGTCTTACCCGCGCTTCAGCCTGCCCATGGCTAGATCACTCCGCTTCGGGTCTAGAGCATGCGACTAAAAACGCCCTATTCAGACTCGCTTTCGCTACGGCTCCCCCACACGGGTTAACCTCGCCACATGCCACTAACTCGCAGGCTCATTCTTCAAAAGGCACGCCGTCACCCCGCAAGGCTCCGACGGATTGTAGGCGAACGGTTTCAGGTACTATTTCACTCCCCTCCCGGGGTACTTTTCACCATTCCCTCACGGTACTTGTCCGCTATCGGTCACCAGGAAGTATTTAGGCTTACCAGGTGGTCCTGGCAGATTCACGGCAGATTTCAGGAGTCCGCCGCTACTCGGGAACACCCACAGAAGACCAGCAGCTTTCACCTACCGGACTATCACCGTCTACGGTCAGCCATTCCAGACTGTTCGACTAACCACTGGCTTTGTAACTTCTCCAACAGATGTCAGTCTGTTGAGCAGGGTCCCACAACCCCGACCACGCAACCCCTGACAGGTATCACACGCAGCCGGTTTAGCCTCAATCCGCTTTCGCTCGCCACTACTCACGGAATCACTATTTGTTTTCTCTTCCTACGGGTACTGAGATGTTTCACTTCCCCGCGTTCCCCCCACACACCCTATGTGTTCAGGTGCGGGTGACATCACATGACTGATGCCGGGTTTCCCCATTCGGACACCCTGGGATCACAGCTTGGTTGACAGCTCCCCCAGGCCTATCGCGGCCTCCCACGTCCTTCATCGGCTCCTGGTGCCAAGGCATCCACCGTTCGCCCTT
>NZ_CP030865.1:4372500-6090000 GCF_003408515.1 Micromonospora sp. B006 | reverse complement strand
GACGGCGGACTATCCGCGCAGCTCGACACCGGCGAAGGAGCGCTTGCCCCGGCGCAGCACCAGGTACCGGCCGTGCAGCAGGTCCGCTTCGGAGACCGTGGCGTCCACCTCGGAGACACGCGTGTTGTTGACGTACGCGCCCCCCTCGGCGATCACCCGGCGGGCCTCCTTCATGCTCGGCACCAGACCCGACTCCTTGAGCAGGCCGGCGACGTCCGGCAGCTCGTCGAGGTGCACCAGACCGGCCTCGGTCAGCGCGGCGCGCAGCGTCTCCGGCGCCAGCTCGTCGAGCGAGCCGCGCCCGAACAGCGCCTGGCTGGCCGCCACCGCCTGGGCCATCTCCCGCTCGCCGTGCACCAGCGTGGTCAGCTCCTCGGCGAGTGCCCGCTGGGCCAGGCGCGCCTGCGGGCGTTCCGCGGTGGCCTTCTCCAGCTCCTCCAGCTCCTCGCGGGAGCGGAAGCTGAAGTACCGCAGGTAGCGGCTGACGTCCCGGTCGTCGGCGTTGACCCAGAACTGGTAGAACGCGTACGGGCTGGTCATCTGCGGGTCGAGCCAGACCGTGCCGGTCTCGCTCTTGCCGAACTTGGTGCCGTCGGACTTCGTCACCAGCGGAGTGGTGAACGCCTCCACCGGCCCGGCGCCGCGCCGCCGGATGTAGTCCACCCCGGCGGTGATGTTGCCCCACTGGTCGGAGCCGCCGTACTGGAGCCGGCAGCCGTGCCGGCGGTGCAGCTCGAAGTAGTCGTTGGCCTGGAGGAGCTGGTAGCTGAACTCGGTGTAGCTGATGCCCGTCTCCAGCCGCGCCTTGACCACCTCGCGGGCGAGCATCTTGTTCACCGGGAAGTGCTTGCCGACGTCCCGGAGGAACTCCACCACCGACATCTCGCCGGTCCAGTCCAGGTTGTTGACGAGTTGCGCCGCGTTCTCCCCGGAGTACGTGACGAACGGCGAGAGCTGCTCGCGGATGCGCTCCACCCAGCCGGCGATCACCTCGGGCGGGTTCAGCGTGCGCTCGGCGCTCTCCTTCGGGTCGCCGATCTGCCCGGTGGCGCCACCGACCAGCAGCAGCGGCCGGTGCCCGGCCTGCTGGAGCCGGCGGGCCATGACGACCTGCATCAGGTTGCCGATGTGCAGGCTCGGCGCGGTGGGGTCGAAGCCCACGTAGAAGGTGGTGCTCCCGCCGTCGAGCAGCTCACGCAGCTCGTCAAGGCCGGTCGAGTCCTGGATCAGGCCCCGCCACAGCAGGTCGTCGGTCAGGGAGTCCCGCCCCTGCGGGAGGTTGCTGTCGGTCACGGTCACCGATTGTCCCCCATCCGCACCCCCGGCCCGTACCGGGTTTGCCGACGTGGTGGCGACTAGGCTGGCGGCTCCGTCGAACGCGAGGAGGAACCGCGGTGGACATGCCGAACCTGACCGGTGGCTTCGTGGCCCTGCTGGGCCTGACGTTCGACGAGGTCAGCGGGGACCGGGTGGTGATCCGCTGGAAGGTCCGCCCGGAGCTGCACCAGCCGTACGGGATCCAGCACGGCGGCGTCTACTGCTCGGTGGTGGAGACGGCGGCCAGCATCGGCGGCGCGCTCTGGCTGGGCGACAAGGGCAACGTCGTCGGGGTGTCGAACCAGACCGACTTCCTGCGCGCGGTGCGCGACGGCGAGCTGACCGCCGTCGGCACGCCCGTGCACCGGGGCCGCAGCCAGCAGCTCTGGCTCGTGGAGATCACCGACGCCGACGGCCGGCTGGTGGCCCGCGGCCAGGTGCGGCTGCAGAACCTGACCACCTCCTGAGGCATTCGCCCGAAACCGGGCACTGACGCCGATATCGTCGCCTCGGTGAGATCGTCCGCTCCCGACCCGACGTGAGGAAGCTGTTCGCCGCCACGCTCGGCGTGCTGTCGGCCGTCGGCGGCTTCGTCGACATCGGCGACCTGGTGGCGGCCAGTCAGGCCGGCGCGCTGTTCGGCATGGCCCACACCTGGGTGCTGCTGATCGGGGTGGTCGGCATCTGCGCGTACGCGGAAATGGCCGGCCGGATCGCGGCGGTGAGCGGCCGGGCGGTCTTCGACCTGGTCCGGGAGCGCCTCGGGCCCCGGGTGGCGCTGCTCAACCTGGTCGCGTCGTGGCTGGTCACGGTGGTCACGCTCGCCGCGGAGCTGGGCGGGGTGGCGCTGGCGCTGCAACTGGCGACCCGGGTGAGTCACCTGTTCTGGGTGCCGCTGGCCGCGCTGGCGGTCTGGCTGGTGCTGTGGCGGCTGCGGTTCGAGCTGATGGAGCGGATCTTCGGCCTGGCCGGGCTGTCGCTGCTGGTCTTCGCGGTCGCGCTGGTGGCGCTGCCGACCGACTGGCCGGAACTCGGGCAGGGCGCATGGCAGATCAGCGCGGCGGGGCACGGCTGGCCGCTGTACTGGTTCGTGGCGGTGGCGCTGTTCGCCTCGACTGTCAGCCCGTACGAGGTGTTCTTCTTCTCCTCCGGCGGCGTCGAGGAGCGGTGGGGAGCGGCGGACCTGGCGCGGGCCCGTTCGAACGTGCTGATCGGCTTCCCGGTGGGCGGTTTCCTGGCGTTGTCGCTGGTGGCTGTCGCGACGGTGGCCTACCACCCGTCCGGGGTGTCGCTTAGTACGCTCGACGAGGTGGCGCGGCCGGTGGCCACGGCGCTGGGCGGCGCCGGCCTGGCCACGGCCGTGCTGGCGTTCTTCGCTGTGACGTTCGGCGCGGCGCTGGAGACCGGGCTGTCGGCGGCGTACGCGGCGGCGCAGTACTTCGGGTGGCAGTGGGGCAAGCGGGTCCGCCCCCGGGAGGCGGCCCGGTTCCACAGCGTCCTGCTGGTCGGGTTGCTGCTCGGCGTGGTGATGCTGATGACGACTGTGGACCCGGTGCGGCTGACCGAGTACATGCTGGTGCTGAGCGCCGTGGTGCTGCCGCTGACGTACCTGCCGATCCTGGTGGTCGCGAACGACAGGGGGTACCTCGGCGACCGGGTCAACGGGCGGTGGATGAACCTGCTCGGCGCGGTGTTCCTGCTGCTCATCGTCGCGGCCTCGGTGGCCGCGATCCCACTGGCGATCATGACGGGGATGGGGCCATGAGGGTTCAGCTGGCCAGGCGGCTGCTCGACCGGCAGATCGTCGACGTGGACGGGCTGCTGGTCGGGCGGGTCGACGACATCGCGTTCGCTGTCGACGACGAGGGCTTCCCGTACGTGGACAGCCTGCTCACCGGGCAGGGCGCGCTCGGCGCGCGGATCGGCGGCCGGATCGGGCGGCTGCTGGTGGCGGTGGCCGACCGGTTCACCGAGGACCCGCCGGTGCCGCCGCTGCGCGTACCGCTGGCCCAGGTCGCCCGGGTGGACAGCGCGGTGCGGCTGCGCTGCCCGGCGGCGGACCTGCCGCCGTCGCCGGTGGAGGCGTGGCTGCGCCGGCACCTGATCGAGCGGATACCGGGGTCCGGCCGTGCGAGCGGGTGAGCTGCTCGGCCGTACCGCGTACGACCTGCACGGCCGGCGGCTCGGCCGGGTGGTGGACGTGGTGGTGCGCGGCGGGTGGCCGCCGGACCGGCTGCGGGTCACCGACGTGATCGTCGCCGGGCACTGGTGGACCCGGGTGATCAGCCGGCTGATCGGCCCGGAGCTGCACCCGTCCGGTCCTTGGCTGCTGCGGGTGGTGGCCCGGCTGGTCGGGCGCAGCACCCACCAGTTGCCGGCCGACGCGGTGCAACTGCTCCCGCCGGTGCCCGGCTTCCCGTTCGGCCCGCCGGCCGGACGCCACTGAGGCGCCGCCCGCCGGGCCGGCCGCCGCCGGCCGGGACAGCGCGCGGGCGGGCGCCGCTCAGCGGCGTGCCTCGTCGAGTTCCGGCGCGTCGGCCGGGTCGCCGGCGTCGTCCGCGGTGTCGTCGTCCGGTGCGCCGTCGCCGCGGCCGCGGCGGCGGACGTGCACCTCGGTGATGGCCCGCTGGTCGACGTCGGCCACCGTCAGCTCCCAGCGGTCCACGGTCACCTGCTCCCCCGCCACCGTCGGGATGTGCCCGAGGCAGCTCAGCACCAGCCCGGCGACCGTGGTGTAGTCGCCCGCCGGCCGGTTCGGCAGCTCCACGCCGAGGTCGGTCAGGTCGTGCACCGGGAACGTGCCGGGCAGCACAAGCGTGCCGTCGGGCTCGGTGCGCACGGAACGCAGGTCCCGGTCGGTCTCGTCGTAGATCTCGCCGACGATCTCCTCCAGGATGTCCTCCAGCGTGACGATCCCGTCGACCGCGCCGCGCTCGTCCACCACGAGCGCGATGTGCTGGCGTTCGGCCTTGAACTGGCGCAGCGCGTCGACCACCGGCAGCGAGTCGGGCAGCAGCATGGGCGGGCGGGCGATCTCGTCGACCGGCCGGTCGTCGGAGACGCCGACCAGGTCACGCAGGTGGATGACGCCGACCGCGTCGTCCAGGCCGCCGTGGCGGACCACCGGCGCCCGGGAGTGGCCGGTCGCCGCCAGGACCAGCCGCGCGGCCTCCGCCGTGGTGCCGCTGTCGAGCGTGAAGACCTGCAACCGGGGTACGAGCACCGCGCGCAACTGCCGGTCGGCGATCTCTACCGCGCCCGCGATGATCATGCGCTGTTCCTTGGTGAAGCCGTGGTTGCCGGCCACGATGTCGCGCAGCTCGTCCGGGCCGATCTCGTCCGGTTCGGCCTTCGGGTCCAGGCCGAACAGGCGTACCACCAGGTCGGTGGTGGCGCCCAGCAACCAGACGGCGGGCCGGGTGATGCTGGAGAGCAGGTCCAGCGGGCGGGCCACCAGCAGCGCCCACCGCTCGGCGGACTGCATCGCGATCCGCTTCGGCGCCAGTTCGCCGAAGACCAGCGTGACGAACGTGAGCACCAGCGTCACCGCGACGATGGCGACGGTCTCGGCGGCGTTGCCGAACGCGCTGAGCATCGGCACCAGCGGCCGGGCCAGCGAGACCGCGGCGGCGGCGGAGGCGAGGAACCCGGCGAGGGTGATGCCGATCTGGATCGTGGCCAGGAACCGGTTCGGGTCCTTCGCGAGGCGGGCCAGTGTCCGTCCGCCCCGGCCGCTGCGCTCCAGCCGCTGCACCTGGCTGTCCCGCAGGGACACCAGCGCCATCTCGCTGCCGGCGAACGCCGCGTTGAGGATCACCAGCACACCGACCAGGGCAAGCTGGCTCCAGTAGCTCTGCACGACCGGTTATCTCCCTCGACCCGATCCGGGTCGGCCGATGGCCGACTCGCCGGCCGGCAGATCCGGTCGGCGTGGCCCCTCTGTGCCCCGCGGGCCCGCCGCTGAATCATGACCGGCCGCCGGTGTCACCCGCCGGGGGCCGGGTCAGGCCGGTACGGGCAGGTCGAGCACGTACGCGCCGTCCTCGGGCCGGAATCCGAGCCGGTGGTAGTAGGGGGCGACCATGCCGGGCGGGCTGACCACCCGGCGGAAGCCCCGGTCGGTGAACAGCCGGCTGCGCCGGTAGACGAACTCGCCTGGGGTGAAGTCGCGGAACGGCGGGGTCACGTAGTCCAGGTCGATCTGGGCCACCCCGCCCGGTTCGGCGTGCGAGAGCATCACGCCGACCACCTCGTCGGCGCGTACCACGAGGAACGCCGAGCGGTCGTCGGCGTCGGCGTCCCAGCGGAAGCCGGGGTTGAAGCGGGCGATGTCGGCGGCGTGCACGCGCAGCGTGTGTGCCAGGAACGCGTCGCCGGTGCCCACCTCGACCACCTGGTAGGTCTGCTCGTCGTGCCGGGTGGCCAGCAGCTTGCGCAGGTACCAGACGTTGATCACGGTGAGCACGACGTTCAGGCCCACCATCGGCCAGACCTGCACGGCGGCGTTGTAGCCGATCAGGATGAGGCAGCCGACCAGGTTGAGCGCGCGCAGCCGCAGGATCCGGGTCTGCAGCAGGGACCAGACCAGCAGCGCGGAGCCGGCCCAGCCGACGAGTTCCAGCCAGTTCACCCGGGGAGACTAGCGGTCGCCCTGGTCAGACCCCTCGGCGGGCAGCTCCAGCACGTACTCCTCGACCTCGGTGCCGCGGCTCGGGGAGTACCCGGAGTCCTCGCCGACCACGACGAAGCCGCACTTGCGCAGCACCGCCAGGGACGCGGCGTTGTCCTTCGCGGCGCGGGCGCGCACCGGCCGCTGCGGCAGCTCCCGCAACAGCGCGGCGAGCCCTGCGGTGGCGTAGCCGCGCCCCCAGCGCCCCGGGTCGATCCAGTAGCTCACCTCGGTCCGGTCGTCGACCGGGAACGCCGCCACATGCCCGACCACCTCGCCGTCGGCGGTGACCGTGCGGTTGACGATGCGCTCGTCGGCGCGGATCCGCGCCCAGTGCGCGTCGAACGCGGCCCGGTCGGACGGGTCCTTCGGGCCGAACGCGGCCATCCAGTTGGCCTGCGGGTCCTGCTCGTGGGCGAAGAAGGCGGGCAGGTCGTCGTCGCGCACCGGACGGAGCAGCACCTCGTTTGTCACGGCCGGAACCATACGTGGCCCCACCGACACCCTCGGGACCTCCGGCCCGGTGTGTGTCCCGTCCGGCCCTGCCGCGCCGCCGGCCGGCCCGGCTACCAAGGAGGTGGAACGACGCAGTCGAGGAGGCCGGACCATGTCGAAGTACGTCTACGACTTCATCGAGGGTGACCGCAGCCAGGCCGACCTGCTCGGCGGCAAGGGCGCCAACCTCGCCGAGATGACCCGGCTCGGGTTGCCGGTGCCGCCCGGGTTCACCGTCACCACCGACGCGTGCCGGGCGTACCTGGCCACCGGGGCGCCGCCGGACGGCCTGTACGAGGAGATCAACGCCCATCTGCGGGAGGTGGAGGCGCGGCTGGACCGGTGGCTGGGCGACCCGCGGGACCCGCTGCTGCTGGCGGTCCGTTCCGGCGGGCGGTACTCGATGCCGGGGATGATGGAGACGATCCTCGACATCGGGCTCAACGACACCACTGTGGCGGGGCTGGTCGCCCGCACCGGCGACGAGCGGTTCGCGTGGGACTCGTACCGGCGGCTGATCCAGATGTTCGGCCGCACCGTGCACGGCATCCCGGCCGACGAGTTCGAGCACGAGCTGGCCGCGCTGCGGGCCACCGCCGGACCGGACGGGCCGAGCGCCGGGCAGTTGCGCGACCTGGTCGACACGTACAAGAAGATCTTCGCCCGGCACGTCGGGCACGACTTCCCGCAGGCTCCGCACGAGCAGCTGTTCCTGGCCGTGCGCGCGGTGTTCGAGTCCTGGCACTCGGAGCGGGCCCGGATCTACCGGCGGCAGGAGCGCATCCCGGACAACCTGGGCACCGCTGTCAACGTGATGGCGATGGTGTTCGGCAACCTCGGCCCGGACTCCGGCACCGGGGTGGCGTTCACCCGTGACCCGGCCACCGGCGCCCCCGGCGTGTACGGCGACTACCTGAGCGACGCGCAGGGCGAGGACGTGGTGGCGGGCATCCGCAACACCGTGCCGCTGACCGAGCTGGCCCGGCTGGACCCGGAGAGCTTCCACCGGCTGCGGGAGATCATGGCGACGCTGGAGCGGCACTACCGCGACCTGTGCGACGTCGAGTTCACCATCGAGCGCGGGAAGCTGTGGATGCTGCAGACCCGGGTCGGCAAGCGCACCGCGGCCGCGGCGTTCGTGATCGCCGCGCAGCTGGCCGAGGAGGGGCTGATCACTGCCGACGAGGCGCTCACCCGGGTCACCGGGGCGCAGCTCGCCCAGCTGATGTTCCCGGCCTTCGACGCCGCCGGCGCGCCCGAGCCGCTCGCCGTCGGCGTCGGCGCCTCCCCCGGCGCCGCGGTCGGGCGGGTGGTCTTCGACTCGGCCGCCGCGGCGGCGTCCACCGGCCCGGTGATCCTGGTCCGGCCGGAGACCAACCCGGACGACCTGCCCGGCATGATCGCCGCGGCCGGGGTGCTCACCTCGCGCGGCGGGAAGACGTCGCACGCCGCCGTGGTGGCCCGGGGCATGGGCCGGACCTGCGTGTGCGGTGCCGAGGCGCTGACCATCGACGTGGAGCGCGGCGAGTTCACGGTGGGCGAGCACGTGGTGCGCGCCGGCGAGGTGATCTCCATCGACGGCACCAGCGGCCGGATCTGGCTCGGCGAGGTGCCGGTGCAGCCGTCCCCGGTGGCCCGGTACCTGACCGGTGAGCTGCGGCCGGAGGCCGACCCGCTGGTCGCCGCCGTGCACCGGCTGCTCGGGCACGCCGACGCGGTGCGCACGCTCGGCGTCCACGCCAACGCCGACACGCCGGACGACGCGCGGCGGGCCCGCGCGCTGGGCGCCGCCGGGATCGGGCTGTGCCGCACCGAGCACATGTTCCTCGGCGAGCGCCGGGAACTGGTCGAGCGGCTGATCCTGGCCGACGGCCCGGCCGAGGTCGGCGCGGCGCTGGACGCGCTGCTGCCGTTGCAGCGGGCCGACTTCCTCGGGCTGCTCACCGCGATGGACGGGCTACCGGTCACCGTCCGGCTGCTCGACCCGCCGCTGCACGAGTTCCTGCCTCCCCTGGCCGAGCTGACCGCCCGGGTGGCGGGCGCGCAGGCGCGCGGCGAGGAGCCGGGCCACGACGGCGTGCTGCTCGCGGCGGTGCGCCGGATGCACGAGACCAACCCGATGCTGGGGCTGCGCGGCGTACGGCTCGGGCTGGTGGTGCCGGGCCTGTTCGCGATGCAGGTGCGGGCGCTGGCCGAGGCGGCCGCGCAGCGGGTCCGGGCCGGCGGTGACCCGCGCCCGGAGATCATGGTGCCGCTGGTCGGTGACGTGCGGGAACTCGCCGCGGTGGCGGACGAGGCGCGGCGGGTGCTGGCCGGGGTGCCGGGCGCGCCGGAGATCCCGATCGGCACCATGATCGAGACGCCCCGGGCGGCGCTGACCGCCGGGGACATCGCCGCCGAGGCGCGCTTCTTCTCCTTCGGCACCAACGACCTGACGCAGATGACCTGGGCGTTCTCCCGCGACGACGTGGAGGGGGCGTTCTTCTCCACGTACCTGGAACGGGGGATCTTCCCGGTGTCGCCGTTCGAGAGCATCGACGCCACCGGGGTGGGCCGGCTGGTCCGCCTCGCCGTCGCCGAGGGGCGGGCGGCCCGGCCGGACCTGACCGTCGGGGTGTGCGGCGAGCACGGCGGCGACCCGGACTCGATCGGGTTCTTCGCCGCGGCCGGGCTCGACTACGTCTCCTGCTCGCCGTACCGGGTGCCGGTGGCGCGGCTGGCCGCCGGCCGGGCCGCCGTCGAGGCCCGCACCGAGAAGTCCGACTCCCGCTAGGAGGGCAGTGTCATGACCGCCATCTTCAACCCGACCGGACCGGCTGTCGCGCCGATCCCCCGCCCGGCGCCGCCGCAGTCCGCCCCGCCACCGGCCGTGACGCCCACCCTCACCCCGGCCGGGGCGGTCGGCCCGGTGCTGGAGCTGCCCGGGGACGCCGCGCTGGTGCCGGTGAACCGCGACGGCCGCCCGGTCGGCGTGTTCGTCGCGGCCGGTGGCCGGGTCCGCTACCGGCGCGTGGTCGAACCCGACCAGATCGTCGCGGCGGCCACCGGCGCGTTCGCGGTCGCCGCGCTCACCGCCGCCGTGGCGCTGTGGTCGCGGCGCCGCCCGCCGTCGGTCGGCACCGTCACCATGGGGCCGGGCGGCTGGGTCAGCCTGCGCGGCGTGCCGGCGCCCCGGCTGCGCCCGGACCACAGGCCCTGGTGGGCGCGCCTGCTGCGGGCCCGCCGCCTGGTCGTCGACCGCTGACCACCCCCGGGGTACGGCCGCCGGCACGTCACCGGCGGCCGTACCGCCGTTCTCCCGTCGGCCCGTGGCAGAGGGGCCGTTGGTCCCGGGTCACGGCGGTCCTGCGCCCCTGCCCGGCAGCGCCCGGACGGACGACGCTGAAGGTGAGAACGAGACCGAGGGAGGCCCCCGATGCGCGCCAGTGTCGTCACCGCGTTCGACCGTCCGATGGAGATCACCGAGCGTCCCGTGCCGGAGGCCGGCCCGGGCGAGATCCTGGTCCGCATCGAGGCCAGCGGACTCTGCCACACCGACATCCACGCCGCCCGCGGCGAGTGGCCGGTGAAGCCCACCCCGCCGTTCGTACCCGGTCACGAGGGCGTCGGCCTGGTCGAGCAGGTCGGTCCCGGCGTCACCGAGCACGCCGTCGGCGACCGGGTCGCGCTGCCCTGGCTCGGCTGGGCCTGCGGCACCTGCTCGTACTGCGTGACCGGCTGGGAGACGCTGTGCGAGTCGCAGCGCAACACCGGTTACAGCATCGACGGCGCGCACGCCGAGTACGCCGTGGCGTCGGCCCGCTACGCGGTCCGCGTGCCCGACGGCGTGGACCCGTTCGAGGCCGCGCCGCTGACCTGCGCCGGCGTCACCACGTACAAGGCGGTCAAGGTCGCCGGCGTACGGCCGGGCGAGCGGGTCGCGATCTTCGGCATCGGCGGCCTCGGCCACCTCGCCCAGCAGTACGCGCAGATCTTCGGCGCCGAGACGGTCGCGGTCGACGTGACGGCCGAGAAGCTGGCCCTGGCCACGTCGCTGGGCGCGGCGCACACGGTCGACGCCGCCTCCACCGACCCGGTCGAGCGGATCACCGCGCTGGGCGGCGTGGACGTGGCGATCGTGCTGGCCGCCAGCCCCCGGGTGATCGAGCAGGCCCACCGCTCGCTGCGCCGCGGCGGCCGGCTGGTGCTCGTGTCGCTACCAGCCGACAACGCGGTCACCCTGCCCGTCTTCGAGACGGTGCTCAAGGGCATCACGGTGCTCGGCTCGATCGTCGGCACCCGCGCCGACCTGGCCGAGGTCTTCGCGCTGCACGCCGCCGGCCGCACCCGGGTCGTCTACGAGACCCGCAAGCTGGACGACATCAACGACGCGGTGGACGACGTCCTCGCCGGCCGGGTCGCCGCCCGGCTCGTGCTCCAGCCCTGACCCCCGCCCCCGGTCCCCGCCCCCGCGGGGACCGGGCCCGCCGACGCCCGGAGAGGGACCGACATGACCGTCACCGAAGCCCTGGCCCCCTGGCGCGGATTCCACGCCGGCGCGTGGCAGGAGACAGTCGACGTGGCCGACTTCGTCCGCCACAACCACGAGCCGTACACCGGGGACGCGTCGTTCCTCGCCGGGCCGACGCCGCGCACCCTCGCGGTGTGGGACCGGCTGCGGGAAATGTTCCCGGAGGAGCGGCGCCGCGGCGTGTACGACGTCGACGCGGCCACCCCGTCCACTATCACCTCGCACGCGCCCGGCTACATCGACCGGGAGCGGGAGCTGATCGTCGGGTTGCAGACCGACGCGCCGCTGCGGCGGGCGATCATGCCGGCCGGCGGGCTGCGGATGGTGGAGACCGCGCTGCGCGCGTACGGGCGCGAACCGGACCCGCGCGTGCACGAGATCTTCACCCGGTACCGCCGCACGCACAACGACGCGGTCTTCGACGCGTACCCGGAGGACGTGCTGGCCGCGCGGCGCTCGCACGTCATCACCGGGCTGCCCGACGCGTACGGGCGCGGGCGGATCATCGGCGACTACCGCCGGGTCGCGCTGTACGGCGTGGACCGGCTGATCGAGGAGCGCCGGACGCTCAAGGCGGCGCTGGACGGCCGGCGCAGCACCGACGACGTGATCCGCGACCGGGAGGAACTGGCCGAGCAGATCCGCGCGCTCGGCGAGCTGAAGGAGATGGCCGCCGGGTACGGCTTCGACATCTCCCGACCGGCCGTCACCGGCGCGCAGGCGATCCAGTGGCTCTACTTCGCCTACCTGGCCGCCACGAAGGAGCAGAACGGCGCGGCGATGTCGCTCGGCCGCACCGCCGGGTTCGTCGACGCCTACCTGCGGCGGGACATCGCCGAGGGACGGCTGGACGAGAGCGGCGCGCAGGAGCTGATCGACGACTTCGTGATCAAGCTGCGGATCATCCGCTTCCTGCGCACCCCCGAGTACGACCAGTTGTTCTCCGGCGACCCCACCTGGGTCACCGAGTCGCTCGGCGGAATGGGCGCGGACGGCCGGCCGCTGGTCACCCGCACCACGTTCCGCTACCTGCAGACGCTCTACAACCTCGGCCCGGCCCCGGAGCCGAACCTGACGGTGCTCTGGTCGCCGCGGCTGCCCGAGGGGTTCAAGCGGTTCTGCGCCCAGGTGTCGCTGGACACCAGCGCCATCCAGTACGAGAACGACGAGCTGATCCGCCCGGCGTACGACGACGACACCGCCATCGCCTGCTGCGTGTCGGCCATGCGGGTCGGCCGGGACATGCAGTTCTTCGGCGCCCGGGCGAACCTGGCGAAGGCGCTGCTGTACGCGATCAACGGCGGCCGGGACGAGCTGTCCGGCGCGCAGGTCGCCCCGCCGGCCGCGCCGGTCGGGAGCGAGACGCTCGACTACGACGAGGTGCTGGCCGCGTACGACCGGACGCTGGACTGGCTCGCGCAGACGTACGTGGACGCGCTGAACGTGATCCACCACCAGCACGACAGGTACGCGTACGAGCGGCTGGAGATGGCGCTGCACGACCACCCGGTGCGCCGGTTCATGGCCACCGGCATCGCCGGCCTGTCGGTAGCCGTGGACAGCCTGTCGGCCATCCGGTACGGCCGGGTCAAGGTGCTGCGCGACGAGACCGGGCTGGCCGTCGACTACGCGGTCGAGGGCGAGTTCCCGACGTACGGCAACGACGACGACCGGGCCGACGAGATCGCGGTGTGGCTGGTCGAGACGTTCGCGGAGAAGCTGCGCCGCCAGCGCACGTACCGCGACGCGGAGCTGACCATGTCGGTGCTCACCATCACCTCGAACGTGGTGTACGGCAAGCACACCGGCAACACGCCGGACGGCCGGCGCGCCGGTGAGCCGTTCGCGCCCGGGGCGAACCCGATGAACGGCCGGGACACGCACGGCCTGGTCGCGTCCGCGCTGTCGGTGGCGAAGCTGCCGTACGACGCGGCCCGCGACGGCATCTCGCTGACCGGCACCGTCACGCCGGACGGCCTGGGCCACACCCGCGACGAGCGGATCGCCAACCTGGCCGGGGTGCTCGACGGCTACACCGACGCCGGCGGGTTCCACCTCAACGTCAACGTGCTGGACCGGGCCACGCTGCTGGACGCGATGGCGCACCCGGAGCGGTACCCGCAGCTCACCGTCCGGGTCTCCGGGTACGCGGTGAACTTCGTCCGGCTCACCGCGGAGCAGCAGCGCGACGTGGTGTCGCGGACCTTCCACGGGTCGCTGTGAACGGCCGCCCGCCCGCGCCGCCGGAGGTTGCTCCGGCGGCGCCGGGGTGCGTCACCGGCGCGGTGCACTCCTGGGACACGTCGGTCGGGGTGGACGGGCCGGGCACCCGGTTCGTGGTCTTCCTGGCCGGCTGCCCGCTGCGCTGCCGCTACTGCCACAGCCCGGACACCTGGTACGGCCGCAGCGGCCGGCGCCGCACGGTGGACGAGATGGTCACGCTCGCCACCCGGTACCGCCGGTTCATCCAGGTCGCGGGTGGCGGCGTGACTGTGAGCGGCGGGGAGCCGCTGCTGCAACCGGCGGTCACCGGCGAGCTGCTGCGCCGCTGCCACGACCTCGGCCTGCACACCGCGCTGGACACCTCCGGCTTCCTCGGCGTGCGCGCCGACGACGCGTTGCTGGACGCCACCGATCTGGTGCTGCTCGACGTCAAGGCGGGCAACCCGCAGACGTACCGCCGGGTCACCGGCACCGGCCGGCTCGCGCCGACGCTGCGGTTCGCGCAGCGTCTGGCCGAGAGGGGTAAGCCGATGTGGATCCGATACGTGCTGGTGCCCGGTCTGACCGACGCGGTCGACGAGGTGGAGCGGGTGGCCGACATCGCGGCCGGGCTGGCCACCGTGCAGCGCGTGGAGGTGCTGCCGTTCCACCGGCTCGGCGCGCACAAGTACGCCGAGCTGGGGCTGACCTTCCCGCTGGCGGACACCGAGCCGCCGGACGCCGGCCTGCTGGCCCGGGTACGCGGCCAGTTCACCGCGCGCGGCCTCACCGTCACCTGAGCGGCGCGCCCCACGGCGCACTACGATCGGCGCATGTCTCGTCTTCGCCCGCCTTCCCGTTTCCGCGCCCTGGTCGCGACCGGCGCACAGGCGACCGGAGCGCGGGCCGTCGGCGCGCAGGCCACCGGCGCGGGCGCGACCGGCGCGCGGGCGCTGGGCGCCACGGCCGTCGGCGCGATCGCCTTCGGCGCGTTCGCGCTCGGCGCGGTGGCGGTGGGCTCGCTCGTGATCGGCCGGCTCGCAGTGCGCCGCGCGGTGATCCGCGAGCTGCGCATCGGCCGGCTCGAGGTGGACGAGCTGGTCGTCCGCGACCGCTGAGCCCTAGCTCGCCGCCGCCGTCGGATAGCCGTACAGGTCGAGCAGCCGGACCCGGGACGCCTGGAGGCGGTCCACCACCACGCTCATGAACCGGGTGGTGAGCTGGCGGCCCAGCGTGTCGTCGGACTCCATCAGCCGGCGTACCCCGTCCGCGTCGAGTTCCACGGCGGTGCTGCGCTGGGTGGCGACCGCGCCGAACTGCCAGCGGTACGGCGGGAACAGCCAGGACCAGCCGAGCACCCCGCCCGGGCCGATCGTCTCGATGCCCACGTCACCGCGGCCCGGCACCGGGAAGTCCAGCGCCACCTGGCCGCCGCGGACCAGCCAGAAGCGGTCGGCCGGCTGGCCGGAGCGGAACAGCCGGTGCCCGGGGTGCCAGACCACCGGGCGCGCGTAGCCGGTGAGCCGGGGCAGCCACTCGTCGGGCAGCCCGGCCAGGAACGGATGGACGCGGAGCATCTCCAGCGGGGTCATCGCGCCTCCAGGATCGGCAGGAGGGAGCAGTCGTTCCATTCCACCTCGCGATCGGCCCGGCCGGTAGGGGCCGATGGTCCCGGTCAGGGCGGGCGGATCGCCTCTGCCCAGGTGGGAGCGGTCGGCGCAGGCTGAGGGGGACCCAAGGAGGACGTGATGACCGACAGGACCGGTGCCCCCGTCGTGGTGGGCGTGGACGGTTCCCCGTCCGCGCTGGACGCGGTACGGCTGGCCGCACGCGAGGCGGTGCTGCGGCACCGGCCGCTGCGGGTGGTGAACGCCTTCCTGTGGCCGCTGGTCGGCACGCCGCTGGGCATGGTCGCCCCGGTGCTGCCCGACATCGAGCTGCGCCAGGAGGCCGAGAAGCTGGTCGAGGAGGCGGTGGACGAGGCCCGCAAGGTCGACGCGGAGCTGGCGGTGACCGGCGCGGTGGTCGACGGCGGGCCGGTGGCGGTGCTGCTGCGGGAGAGCCACGACGCCGCGCTGCTCGTGCTGGGCCACCGTGGCCTGGGTGGCTTCACCGAACTCCTGGTCGGCTCGGCGGCGGTGCAGCTCTCCGCCCGCGCGGACTGCCCGGTGCTCGTCGCCCGGGGCGAGGCCCGCGCCGACGGCCCGGTGGTGGTCGGCGTGGACGGCTCGGCGCTGTCCGACGAGGCGGTCGGGTTCGCGTTCGCCGAGGCCGCGGCGCGCGGCGCCGAACTGGTGGTGGTGCACACCTGGCTCTACCCCCAGCCGGTGAGCTACCGCGAGGCGTTCGGCGACGTCCTGCCGCTGGCGTACGAGCCGGAGCAGTTGCGCGCCGACGAGCAGCGGGTGCTGGCCGAGGCGGTCGCCGGCTGGACCGAGCGCTACCCGGAGGTCACGGTGCGGCCGAAGCTGGTCGCCGCCGCCACGCCCGCCCGGGTGCTGGTCGAGGAGTCCGTCGGGGCGCAGCTGACGGTGGTCGGCGCGCACGGGCGGGGTAGCCTCGGCTCGCTGCTGCTCGGCTCGGTCAGCCACGCCGTGCTGCACCACTGCCACAGCCCGCTGGCCATCGTCCGGCACCGCGGGGGCCGGGACCGCTGACCCGGTTCGGCGGTCCCGGCGCGGCCGGGACCGCCACAATGGCCTGAGCCGACCGGAGGGAACAGACCTGATGAACCGACCCGTCGTGGTGGGAGTGGACGGATCGCCGTCCAGCCTGGCCGCCGCCGACCTGGCCGCCGCGACCGCCGTGGCGCGTTCCCGGCCGCTGGTGCTGGTGCACGGCTACCTGCACCCGCTCGGCTACGGCGTGCCCCTCAATCCGTACGACCTGGGGGTGCCGGCGCCCACCGCGGAGTCGGAGAAGATGCTGGAGTCGGTCGCCGCCGACCTGGCCGAGCGGCACCCGGGCCTGCGCGTGCAGGTGCGCCAGGTGGCCGGCGGTCCGGGCGCGACGATGGTCGAGGAGTCCCGCCGCGCCGAGCTGGTGGTGGTGGGCAGCCGGGGCGTGGGCGGCTTCGCCGGCCTGCTGCTCGGCTCGGTCGGCGGGCAGCTCGCGCAGCACGGGCACTGTCCGGTGCTGATCGTCCGCCCGGAGGAACAGCCGATCCCGGTGGACGGGCCGGTCCTGGTCGGCGTGGACGGCTCCGACTCGGCCGCGTACGCCATCGAGCTGGCCGCCGCCGAGGCCGAGCGGCGCGACGCGGAGCTGGTGCTGATGCACGTCCGGTCGCCGGAACGCGGCGCGGTGGCGCCCGAGGTCGCGGCGGAGGCGTCCACCGCCGAGCGGGCCGAGGCCGCCGGGCTGCTGGCCGAGGCCGCGGACCGGGTCCGGGCGGCGCACCCGGGCCTGCGGGTGACGGAGCGGTCCGTCACCTCCCCCTCGCCGGAGACCGCGCTGCGGGAGGCCAGCGGCGAGGCGTCACTCGTGGTGGTCGGCTCCCGGGGCCGGGGCGGCTTCGCCGGGCTGCTGCTCGGCTCGGTCAGTCAGGCCATGGTGCAGCACTCCCACTGCCCGGTGCTCGTCGCCCACCGGCCCGAGCCGGCCGACGACTGAGCCGCCTCGACCCGCGCCGGCCCTGGCCGCCGGGCCGCCGGGTAGCGGTCGGCTCCGCTCCGAACCGCCCCGGGGTCAGGCCGGGTCGCGGCCGGCGAGCAGGTCGGCGAAGTCGGTGGTGAGCGCGAACGGGTCGGCCGGGCCGGTCGCGGGCGGCCGGCGGTCCACCTGCTCGGCCAGCTCGGCGGCGGCCCGGCGGATCCGGGACCGCAGCGCGCTGTCGCCGTCGTCGCCGGCCCAGTCCTCGGGCGCGGCGAACACCGCCGTGGGCAGTGTCGCCGCCCGCAGGTACGTGAACATCGGCCGGACCGCGTGCTCCAGCGCGAGGGAGTGCCGGGCGGTGCCGCCGGTCGCCCCGATCAGCACCGGCTTGCCCGCGAGCGTGTCCCGGTCGATGACGTCGAAGAACGACTTGAACAGCCCGTTGTAGGACGCGTTGAAGATCGGCGTCACCGCGATCAGCGCGTCGGCGGCCGCCACGGCGTCGAGCGTGCGCCGCAGCGCGGCCGGCGCGAAGCCGGTGAGCAGGTGGTTCACCACGTCGTGGGCGTGCTCGCGCAGCTCCACGGCGCGCAGCTCGACTGTCGCGCCGCGGCCGGCCAGCTCGTCGCGGGCGGCCGCGGCGAGCTGGTCGGCGAGCAGGCGGGTGGACGACGGCTGGGCGAGCCCGGCCGAGACGACCGCCAGGGTACGGCTGGTCATCGCTGCTCCCCGTCGGCCGGCGCGGCGTCGCGGGCGGCCAGCAGGCCGGCGTGGGTGGGCGCCTCGGGCACGTGCGCGGGACGCATCGAGTCGAACTCCTTGCGCAGCACCGGGACCACCTCCTCGCCCAGCAGGTCGAGCTGCTCCAGCACCGTCTTCAGCGGCAGGCCGGCGTGGTCGATCAGGAAGAGCTGCCGCTGGTAGTCGCCGACGTAGTCGCGGAAGCCCAGCGTGCGGTCGATGACCTGCTGCGGGCTGCCCACCGTCAGCGGCGTCTCGCGGGTGAACTCCTCCATCGACGGGCCGTGCCCGTAGACGGGGGCGTTGTCGAAGTAGGGGCGGAACTCGCGTACCGCGTCCTGGGAGTTGCGGCGCATGAAGACCTGCCCGCCGAGGCCGACGATGGCCTGGTCGGGCGAGCCGTGGCCGTAGTGCGCGAAACGCTCCCGGTAGAGGCCGACCATCCGCTGGGTGTGCTCCTTGGGCCAGAAGATGTGGTTGGCGAAGAAGCCGTCGCCGTAGTACGCGGCCTGTTCGGCGATCTCCGGGCTGCGGATCGAGCCGTGCCAGACGAACGGCGGCACGCCGTCGAGCGGGCGCGGGGTCGACGTGAACGCCTGCAACGGCGTACGGAAGCGGCCCTTCCAGTCGACGACGTCCTCGCGCCAGAGCCGGCGCAGCAGGTCGTAGTTCTCGATGGCCAGCGGGATGCCGTTGCGGATGTCCTGGCCGAACCACGGGTAGACGGGCCCGGTGTTGCCACGCCCCATCATCAGGTCCACCCGGCCGTCGGCCAGGTGCTGGAGCATCGCGTAGTCCTCGGCGATCTTCACCGGGTCGTTGGTGGTGATCAGCGTGGTCGAGGTCGACAGCAGCAGCCGTTCGGTGCGCGCGGCGATCCAGCCGAGCATGGTGGTCGGCGACGACGGCACGAACGGCGGGTTGTGGTGCTCGCCGGTGGCGAAGACGTCCAGGCCGACCTCCTCGGCCTTGAGCGCGATGGCGGTCATGGCCTTGATCCGCTCATGCTCGGACGGCAGTCGCCCGTTTGTCGGGTCGAGGGTGACGTCACCGACGGTGAAGACTCCGAACTGCATGACCAGCTCCTCGCGTGGGGTCCGGACCGGTCGGCCCGGGATCGCTCCTCACAACATATTTGACGAGTCAACTATTCCGGTGCTCACCCGCCCCGGCGTGGCCCGGATCACGCGCCACCCACCGACTACCCTTGCCGCGATGACGTACCCCTGGCTCCAGGCGCCCGCCGCGCAGATCGCGAACACCGCACGGACGCTGCTCGGCTGGACCGTGTCGGCAAACGGCGTCGCCGTCCGCCTCACCGAGGTCGAAGCGTACGCGGGCACCGGCGAGGACCCGGCGTCGCACGCCCACCGCGGTCCCACGCCGCGCAACCAGGTCATGTTCGGGCCCGCCGGGCACGTGTACGTGTACTTCGTGTTCGGCATGCACTGGTGCGCGAACATCGTCTGCGGACGCGACGGCGAGGCGGCGGCGGTGCTGCTGCGCGCGGGCGAGGTGGTCGACGGCGTCGAGACCGCCCGCGAGCGCCGGCCGCGCGCCCCCGACCGGGATCTGGCCCGCGGGCCGGCCCGGCTGGTCACCGCGCTCGGGATCGAGCGCGAGGCCAACGGCACCTCGGCGATCGACGGCAGCGGCCCGCTGCTGCTGACGCCACCGGCAAGCCCGGTCGACCCCGCGCGCATCGTCGCCGGGCCCCGTGTCGGGGTCGCCGCCGCGCACGACCTGCCGTGGCGGTTCTGGCTGGCGGACGAGCCGAGCGTGAGCGTCTACCGGCGGCACACCCCGCGTCGCCGGCCCGCTCCGGCCACCCCCGTGCGCAATTCACCGGCCTGAATCGGCCGGTCCGGGCAACCCGGACCACCCCGTCGGGCGTCTGCGGTGCATGACGCGCGTCGTCTTCTCACCACGTGCCGAGGCCATGGCGTCTTGCACGAATGACTTTCAACAGGGTGTTGACAACAAGCCATTCTTGGGTGTGGGATGGACGACATGGTCACCGTGGACAACGACCCGTTCACCGCTCCGGATGCTGCTCAGGCCCGGGCGCACCGCAACTACGCGGCCCTGCTGCGGATCGCCGAGCGGCACGCCGGCAGCAGCTCCCGCCGCCGGCGCTACGCCCACCCCGACGTGCCCGACGCCTACGAGGCGGCCACGCTGGTGATGGCGCTCGCCGGTGGCGCCGAGCTGGACGAGGGTGAGGAGCCGGTCGACCAGGCCGACCTGATGGCGGCGCTGACGCTCATCCCGCACGTGCGGGCCGAGGTGGACGCGCTGGAGGCCGGCCTGTTGCAGGTGGCCCGCGGGCGGGGCATGACCTGGCAGGCGATCGCCTTCGGGCTGGGGCTGGGCAGCGCACAGGCGGCCCGGCAGCGCTACGAGCGGCTCACCGTCCGCACCGGCACCGGCGACTGAGAGGCGCGTCGGCGCCGGGCCCGCGGATTGTCACAGCGGCGGGCGAGACTGTGCCGGACAACGGCACGGGAGGACGCGATGACGCGCGAGGAGATGCTCGCCTACTGCCTGGCCAAGCCGGGAGCCTGGCTCGACCGGCCATGGGAGGGCGACGAGGTGGTGAAGGTGGGCAGCCGGATCTTCGCGTTCCTCGGCTCGCCCGAGGGTGAGGCGCGGGTCGGGGTGAAGTGCGGGGCGTCCCGGGAGGTGGCCGACGAGTGGCTGCACCGGTTCCCGGCCGACGCGCGCCCCTCCCCCTACATCGGCCGGTCAGGTTGGAACACGCTGAGGCTCGCGGGCGGCATCCCCGACGACGAACTGATCGAGGCGGTCGACGGGTCGTACGACGCGGTCGTGGCGAAGCTGCCGAAACGCGAGCGCCCCACAGGCTGACCGAGCGAACTCGCGCAGACCGACTGGCGCCGCCGATCGTGCGGCAGATCCGAGCAATGGCGGGATCCGCGTTCCACAAAGCAGGACTCTTGTAGATCTTGGAGGCTTAGCGCCCCTATGAGGGCCATTTCGTACCAAGATCTCGGCGCGGTCCGGGGCGGGCGAACGCCCGCCCCGGGCCAGCCGTGAAGCTCAGCGGGGGACGACCCGCTCGGCGGCCCACTCCCGCCAGCCGGTCAGCTTGTCCGCCGCGGCGGCGAGCTGGTCGGCGACCGGTCCCGGGCCGGTGGAGCCGGGAGTGATGCGCGCGGCCAGCGCCGAACGCACCGACAGCACGTCGCGCACCGACGGGTCCAGGTGCTCGCTCACCGCGGCCAGGTCGTCGTCGGACACCTCGTCCAGCGCGCAGTCACGGACCGCGCAGAGCGCCACCAGCTTGCCGGTGATCTCGTGCGCGTCGCGGAACGGCACGTTGCGCCGGACCAGCCAGTCGGCGACCTCGGTGGCCAGCGAGAAGCCCGACGGCGCGCTGGCGACCAGGCGGTCCACCCGGACGGTCATCGTGGAGATCATCCCGGCCAGCGCGGGCAGCAGCAGCTCCAGCGTGTCGACCGCGTCGAACGCCGGCTCCTTGTCCTCCTGCATGTCCCGGTCGTACGTCATGGGCAGGCCCTTGAGCATGGTGAGCACGCTCATCAGGCCGCCGACCAGGCGGCCGGACTTGCCCCGGGCCAGCTCGGCGATGTCCGCGTTCTTCTTCTGCGGCATGATCGACGAGCCGGTGGCGAAGGCGTCGTCCAGCTCGACCCAGCCGAACTCCTGCGACGTCCAGAGCACCACCTCCTCGCCGAGGCGGGACAGGTGCACGCCGATCATGGCGGTGACGAACAGGAACTCGGCGACGAAGTCGCGGTCCGCGACCGCGTCCATCGAGTTGGCGAACGAGGTGCGGAAACCCAGCTCCTTGGCGACCGCCACCGGGTCCAGCGGCAGGCCCGAGCCGGCCAGCGCGCCCGCGCCGAGCGGGCTGATCGCGGTCCGCTCGTCCCAGTCGCGCATCCGCTCCAGGTCGCGCAGCAGCGGCTGCACGTGGGCCAGCAGCCAGTGCCCGAAGGTCACCGGCTGGGCGTGCTGCAGGTGCGTCATGCCCGGCGCGGCGGTGTCCACGTGCCGCTCCGCCTGCTCGACGAGGGCATCGGCCAGCTCGACCAGCCGGGCCGCCACGCCGCGGGCGTGGTCGCGCAGGTAGAGCCGCAGGTCGGTGGCGACCTGGTCGTTGCGGGAGCGGCCGGCGCGCAGCTTGCCGCCGAGGCTGCCGAGGCGCTCCAGCAGGCCGCGCTCCAGCGCGGTGTGCACGTCCTCGTCGTCCACGGTCGGGCGGAACGCGCCGGAGGCGCACGCGGCCTCCAGGTCGTCCAGCGCGGCCAGCATCCGGCCCAGTTCGTCCGGGTCGAGCAGGCCGGCGCCGGCGAGGACCCGGGCGTGCGCGCGGGAACCGGCGATGTCGTACGGGGCGAGGCGCCAGTCGAACTGGACGCTCACCGACAGCCGCGCGAGCGCCTCCGCGGGGCCGCCGGCGAATCGGCCGCCCCAGAGGCTCGTCCGGTTGGCGGGGGCGCTGTTCTCGGTCAGGCTCTTGTCGTCCACCCCACCCATTGTGGTGCCCCCCATCAGGCTCCTCCCATCCGGGCGTCCCGCGCCGCGGCCATCCGGCTGGGCAGGCCCCACAACTGCACGAAACCCTTCGCCAGCGACTGGTCGAACGTGTCGCCGGTGTCGTACGTGGCGAGGCCGAAGTCGTAGAGGCTCGCCTCCGAGCGCCGGCCGGTCACCACGGCCCGGCCGCCGTGCAGCCGCAGCCGCACCTCGCCGCAGACGTGGCGCTGGGCGTCGTCGATGAACGCGTCCAGCGACCGCTTCAGCGGCGAGAACCAGAGCCCGTCGTAGACCAGCTCACCCCAGCGCTGGTCGACGCCGCGCTTGAACCGGGCCAGGTCCCGCTCGACTGTCACCGCCTCCAGCTCCTGGTGGGCGGTGATCAGGGCGACCGCGCCGGGCGCCTCGTACACCTCGCGGCTCTTGATGCCGACCAGCCGGTCCTCGACCATGTCGAGCCGGCCCACGCCGTGCGCCCCGGCGCGCCGGTTCAGTTCCCGGATCGCCTCGTACGGGGTGACCGTCTCGCCGTCGATCGCGACCGGGACGCCGGCGTCGAACGTGATCACCACGTCGTCCGGGTCGCGCTCCGACGCCGGGTCGACGGTGTACGAGTAGAGGTCCTCGACCGGGGCGTTCCAGATGTCCTCCAGGAACCCGGTCTCCACCGCGCGGCCCCACAGGTTCTGGTCGATCGAGTACGGCGACTTCGCCGACACGTCGATCGGCAGTCCCTTCTCCTCGGCGAAGGCGATCGCCTTGTCCCGGGTCCAGGCGAAGTCCCGGGCCGGGGCGATCACCTTCAGGTCGGGCGCGAGCGCGCCCAGGCCGACCTCGAAGCGGACCTGGTCGTTGCCCTTGCCGGTGCAGCCGTGCGACACGATCGTGCCGCCGTGGGCGCGGGCCGCGGCCACCAGGTGCTTGACGATCAGCGGCCGGGACAGCGCCGAGACCAGCGGGTAGCGGTCCATGTAGAGGGCGTTGGCCCGGATGGCCGGCAGGCAGTAGTCGGCGGCGAACTCGTCGCGCGCGTCGACCACCTCGGACTCGACGGCGCCGCAGTCGAGCGCGCGCTGCCGGATCACGGCCATGTCCTCGCCGCCCTGGCCGACGTCGACAGCGACCGCGATCACCTCCGCGCCGGTCTGCTCGGCCAGGTACGGAATGGCGACCGAGGTGTCCAGGCCCCCCGAGTACGCCAGCACGACCCGCTCGGTCACGTGGTGCTCCCTTCTGCGTTGTCGTCCCGGCGGGCCCAGGCGGCGAGCCGCTCACCCAGCGCCGCCCCGCCGTCGGCCTCGCGGGCCACGACGAGGATGGTGTCGTCGCCGGCGATGGTGCCGACGATCTCGGTCAGTCCGGCCCGGTCCAGCGCGCTGGCGAGGTACTGGGCCGCGCCCGGCGGGGTGCGCAGCACCGCGATGTTGCCGCTGGAGTCGACGCCGTTGAGCAGCTCGCGCAGCAGCCGGACCAGCCGGGCCGGCGCGCCCTCGGCGTCGCGCAGCGGCCGGTGCCCGTCCTCCGGGATCAGGTAGACGCCCCGCCCGTCACCGCCGCGCGCGGTCACCGCCCCCAGTTCCTTCAGGTCCCGCGACAGCGTGGCCTGGGTGACCTGGATGCCGTCCCCGGAGAGCAGGTCGGCCAGCTCGGTCTGCGAGTGGATCGGGGTGTCGCGGATCAGCTCGACGATGCGGGCGTGCCGCGCGGCGCGGGTCAGCGGAGCGGTCATGCGGATTCCTCCAGGAGAAACGTCAGCAGCGCCTTCTGGGCGTGCAGCCGATTCTCCGCCTGGTCGAACACCGCGCTGTGCGGGCCGTCGAGCGCCTCGTCGGTGATCTCCTCGCCCCGGTGGGCGGGCAGGCAGTGCAGCACGATCACGTCGGTGTCGGCGTGGCCGAGCAGCTCGGCGTTGACCTGGTACGGCAGGAACGGCGTGATCCGGTCCAGCCCGTCGGACTCCTGCCCCATCGACGTCCAGGTGTCGGTGGCGATGACGTGCGCGCCGCGTACCGCCTCGGCCGGGTCGGTGAGCAGCTTGACCGAGCCGCCGGTGGTGGCGGCGATCTTCTCGGCGCGGGCCACGATCTCCGGGTCCGGCTGGAACCCGGCCGGGCCGGCGGTCCGCACGTGCATCCCGGCGGTCGTGCCGGCCAGCAGGTACGAGTGGGCCATGTTGTTCGCCGCGTCGCCCACGTACGCGAGGGTCCGCCCGGCGGTGCCGCCGAAGCGCTCGCGCACGGTGAGCAGGTCGGCCAGCAGCTGGCAGGGGTGGTACGTGTCGGTGAGCGCGTTCACCACCGGCACCGTGGCGTGCGCGGCGACCTCGGCGATCCGGTCGTCGCCGTGGGTGCGCAGCACGATCGCGGCGACGTAGCGGGACAGCACCCGGCCGGCGTCGGCGAGCGTCTCGCCCCGCCCGAAGTGGGTGACCTGGGTGTCCACCACCAGCGGGTGCCCGCCCAGCTCGGCGATGCCGACGTCGAACGAGATCCGGGTCCGCAGGCTCTGCTTGTCGAACAGCACCGCCACCGACTTCGGCCCGGCCAGCGGCTGGTGGCCGTACCGGTCGGACTTCATCCGGGCGGCGAGGTCGAGCACGGCGGCCTGCTCGGCGGGCGTCAGGTCGTCGTCACGCAGGAAGTGGCGGATCATGCGGGAGCCTCCGTCGGAGTGGTGGCGGCGGGCGCGACAGCGTCGGCAGGGGTGGCGGCGGGTGCGGCGGCGGACAGCGCGGCGGGCAGGGCGGCGACGAAGGCGTCAGCCTGCGCCACGGTGAGGATCAGCGGCGGGGCGAGCCGGACCACGTCCGGCTGCACCGGGTTCACCAGGAAACCCGCCTCCCGCAGCGCGGCCGTGACCGGGGCGGACACCGGCTGGTCGAGCACGATGCCGAGCAGCAGGCCGGCGCCGCGTACCTCGCGTACCAGCGGGTGACCGAGCGCCTCGACGCCGCGCCGCAGCCGCTCGCCGACCCGCTTGACGTGGTCGAGCAGACCCTCGTGCGCGATCGTGGAGACGACGGCGAGCGCGGCGGCGCAGCTGATCGGGTTCCCGCCGAACGTGGTGCCGTGCGAGCCGGGGGTGAGCAGGTCGGCGGCCCGGCCGAAGGCCAGGCAGGCGCCCAGCGGCAGCCCGCCGCCGAGGCCCTTGGCGAGCGTGATCACGTCCGGCTCGACGCCCTCGGCCTGGTGGGCGAACCAGTGGCCGGTACGCCCGATGCCGGTCTGCACCTCGTCCAGCACCAGCAGCGCGCCGTGCGCGGCGGTGATCCGCCGGGCCGCGGCCAGGTAGCCGGGCGGCGGGACGACCACGCCGTTCTCGCCCTGGATCGGCTCGATGATCAGCATGGCGGTGTCGTCGGTGACCGCCTCGGCCAGCGCGTCCGCGTCGCCGAACGGCACGTGGGTCACGTCGCCGGGCAGCGGACGGAACGGGTCGGCCTTCGCCGGCTGTCCGGTCAGCGCGAGCGCGCCCATGGTCCGGCCGTGGAAGCCGCCGTGGGTGGCGACCACGTGCCGGCGGCCGGTGAGCCGGGAGAGCTTGAACGCGGCCTCGTTGGCCTCCGCGCCGGAGTTGGCGAAGAACACCCGGCCGGGCCGGCCGGCCAGCGCCAGCAGCAGCGCGGCCAGCGCCACCGGCGGCTCGGCGACGAACAGGTTGGACACGTGCCCGAGCGTCGCGACCTGCTTGCTGACGGCGGCCACCACTGCCGGGTGGGCGTGGCCGAGCGCGTTGACGGCGATGCCGCCGAGCAGGTCGACGTACTCCCGGCCGGTCTCGTCGACCACGACGGCGCCGGAGCCGGAGACGAGCGCCAGCGGCGGCGTGCCGTAGTTGTCCATCATGGTGGCGTGCCACCGCTGCACCAGCGTGCTCATGAGTCGATCACCATGGTTCCGAAGCCCTCCGACGTGAACACTTCCAGCAGCGTGGAGTGGGCGACCCGGCCGTCGACGACGTGCGCGGCGGGTACTCCCCCGCGCACCGCCCGCAGGCAGGCCTCCATCTTCGGGACCATGCCCGACTCCAGGGACGGCAGCAGCTTCGCCAGGTCGTCCGCGGTGATCTCGCTGACCAGGCTGGACGTGTCCGGCCAGTCGGCGTACAGGCCCGGCACGTCGGTCAGCACGACCAGCTTGCGGGCGTCCAGCGCCACCGCGAGCGCGGCGGCGGCGGTGTCCGCGTTGAGGTTGTGCAGCACCCCGTCGGCGTCCGGCGCGACTGTCGAGATGACCGGGATCCGGCCCGCCGCGATCAGGTCGGTGACCGCCGAGACGTTCACCGACTCCACGTCACCCACCTGGCCCACGTCGACGGCTTCCCCGTCCACGTACGCGGGGCGGCGCACCGCCGTGAACAGCCCGCCGTCCTCGCCGGAGAGGCCGACCGCGAACGGTCCGTGCGTGTTGATCAGCCCGACCAGTTCCCGGCCGACCTGGCCGACCAGGACCATCCGGACCACGTCCATCGCCTCCGGCGTGGTGACCCGCAGGCCGCCCCGGAACTCGCTGGTGATGCCGAGCCGGCCGAGCATCGCCGAGATCTGCGGGCCGCCGCCGTGCACCACCACCGGCTTCAGGCCGGCGTAGCGCAGGAACACCATGTCGGCGGCGAACGCCCGCTGCAGTTCCGGTTCGACCATCGCGTTGCCGCCGTACTTGACCACGACCGTCGCGCCGGAGAAACGGGCCAGCCAGGGCAGCGCCTCGATCAGCGTGGCGGCCTTGGTCTGGGCCCGGGTGAGGTCAGCGGAGAGGTTCATGCCGAGCCCGCCTTTCGTTCGCGACTGCGGGACTCCGCTTCGCTGCGTTCCTCGCGCTCACGTCGAGTAGGCCGAATTCTCGTGTACGTACGCGTGGGACAGGTCGTTCGTCCAGATGGTCGCGGCGTCGGCGCCGGCGTGCAGGTCGATCCGGACGGTGACGCCGCGGCCGGTGAGGTCCACCTTGGCGCGGTCCTCGGCGGCGGCCCCACCCCGGCACACCCAGATACCGTTCACCGCGACGTCGACGCCGTCCGGCTCGAACACGGCGGCGGTGGTGCCCACGGCGGCGAGGATGCGACCCCAGTTCGGGTCGTTGCCGAACAGGGCGGTCTTCACCAGGTTGTTGCGGGCCACCACGCGGCCCACCTCGACCGCGTCGTCCTCGCTGGCCGCGCCGACCACCTCGATCGCGACCTCCTTGGTCGCGCCCTCCGCGTCGGCCAGGAGCTGCTGGGCCAGGTCGTGGCAGGCGGCGGTGACCGCGGCGGTCAGCTCCTCGGCGGTCGGCTCGATGCCGGACGCGCCGCTGGCCAGCAGCAGCACTGTGTCGTTCGTGGACATGCAGCCGTCGGAGTCGATCCGGTCGAACGTGATCCGGGTCGCGGCGCGCAGCGCGGCGTCCAGGGCGTCCGGCCCGGCCACCGCGTCGGTGGTGAGCACGCAGAGCATGGTGGCCATGGCCGGGGCGAGCATGCCCGCGCCCTTGGCCATGCCGCCGACGGTCCAGCCCGTACCCCGCGCCACAGTCGTCTTGGGCCGGGTGTCGGTGGTCATGATGGCCTCGGCGGCCGCCGGGCCGCCGTCGCGGGACAGGCCGCGCACGGCCTCGCGTACGCCGGGAAGCAGCTTGTCCATCGGCAGCCGCTCGCCGATCAGGCCGGTCGAGCACACCGCGACCTCGCCGGCGCCGATGATGAGCCGGGCGTTGGCCGCGGTGAGCGCGGCGGCGGTGTGCTCGGCGGTGGCGTGGGTGTCCTGGAAGCCGGCCGGGCCGGTGCAGGCGTTCGCGCCGCCGGAGTTGAGCACCACGGCGCGCACGACGCCGCCGTGCACGACCTGCTGGCTCCACAGCACCGGCGCGGCCTTTACCCGGTTGGCGGTGAAGACACCGGCGACACCGGCGTCCGGGCCGTCGTTGAGCACGAGGGCGACGTCGGCGGCGCCGGAGGACTTCAGTCCGGCGGCGACGCCTGCGGCGCGGAAGCCACGGGGGACGGTGACGCTCATGGGGCCACTCCAAACACGGACAGACCGGTGGTCTCCGGGAGACCCACCATCAGGTTGGCGTTCTGCACGGCCTGGCCGGCCGCGCCCTTGCCCAGGTTGTCGATCGCGCTGACCACGATCACCCGCCCCGAGTCGACGTCCACAGTCGCCTGCAGGTGACAGGAGTTCGAGGCGGCGGTGGCTGCGGTGTGCGGCCACGCCCCCTCGGGCAGCACGTGCACGAACAGCTCGTCGGCGTACGCGGCGGCCAGCACCGCGCGCGGATCGGCGTCGCCGGTGGGCACGGCGGTGACGGTGGCCAGGATGCCCCGGGGCATCGGCGCGAGCACCGGCGTGAAGGACAGGCCGGTCGCGCCGGTGGCCTGCTTGATCTCCGGCACGTGCTGGTGCGCGCCCACCTTGTAGGGCGACAGGTCACCCATCACCTCGCTGCCGAGCAGGTGGGCCTTGGCGGCCCGGCCCGCGCCGGAGGTGCCGGAGGCGGCGACCACCACCACGTCGTCGGGGCGTACCGCGCCGGCCGCGATCAGCGGCGCCAGCGCCAGCGTGGTCGCCACCGCGTAGCAGCCGGTGCTGGCGACCCGCGTCGCGGCGGCGATCCCGGCCCGCCGGCCGGGCAGCTCGGGCAGCCCGTAGGTCCAGGCGCCGGCGTGCTCGCCGCCGTAGTAGCGGGACCAGGCGTCGGCGTCACGCAGCCGGTGGTCCGCGCCCAGGTCGACCACCTTGACCGTTTCGGGCAGCGCCGCGGCGAGCGCCGCGGACTGCCCGTGCGGCAGGGCCAGGAAGACCAGGTCCGCGTCGGCCAGGGTCGCCGGGTCGGTCGCGGCGAACACCAGGTCCAGGCCGGCGAGCTGCGGGTGTACGGCGGTGACCGGTTGACCGGCCTGGCTGTGCGCGGTGGCGGTGATCAGCTCGAACTCGGGGTGGCCGGCGAGCAGGCGCAGCAGTTCGCCTCCGGCGTACCCGCTCGCCCCGGCCACCGCAGTTCGAATGCCCATACTAACCTCCGCATGAATATGCGGAGAGATTACCAGCGAACGCGGACCGGATGCAAGTTCATACGGTCCGTTGCATGATGCTTCGGCCGGTCACTCCGGCGCCAGCGCGGTGAGCGCGCCGGACGCGAGCGCCTCGACCCCGGCGGGCAGCGCCAGCCCCGCGTACGGCGCGAAGGACGGGCTGTGGTTGCCCGGCAGGGCGGCGAGCTTCTCGGCGGCGCTGCCACCGGGCGCCGCCCGCCACTGGCGCGGGCCGACGACACCGAGCATCCAGTACCCGCTGGGGATCCCGTCGGCCAGCAGCGGGAAGTCCTCGGCCGCCAGCGACGACGGCCACCAGGCCACCCGGTCGGCGCCGAACGTCCGCTCGTGGGCCGCGCGCAACCGCGCGGCCACCTCCGGATCGCCCCGGTAGGCCGGGGTCCGCGACACCACCCGCAGCACCGGCTCCACCGGGCTCCCCGCGGCCTCGCAACAGCCCCGCACCGTCCGGACCACCCGGTCCCGCACGTCGTCCAGCACCCGGTCGGACAACGCCCGGATCGTGACGCCCAGCGTGGCCTCCTCCGGGATCACCCCCGGATGGTGGCCCGCCCGCAGCGAACCCACCGTCAGGGTCACCTGCTCGGCCGGCCCCACCTGCCGGGCCACGACGGTCTGCAACTGGACGACGACGGTGGCGGCGAGCACCACCGGGTCGACACACAGGTGCGGGGTGGCGGCGTGCCCACCGCGGCCGGTCACTGTCACCTCCAGGGTGAGGCAGCCCGCCGTCATCGGACCGGACCCGTGCGCGACCATGCCCGCGGGCAGCGGCGCCGCGTGCTGCGCCAGCAGGAGGTCCGGCCGGCCGAACCGCTCGTACAGCCCGTCCGCGATCAGCGCCGCCGCGCCGGTCAGCGTCTCCTCGGCCGGCTGCCCGAGCACGAGCAGCGTCCCCCGCCAGCGGTCCCGGACGCGGTCCAGGTGAGCCGCGGCGCCCACCGCCGCGGCCAGGTGCAGATCGTGCCCGCAGGCGTGCATCACCGGCACCCGGCGCCCCTCGCCGTCGAGGGCGCCGGCCGTGCTCGCGTACGGCAACCCGGTCCGCTCCGCGACCGGCAGCGCGTCGAGTTCGGCGCGGAGCATCACCGCCGGACCGGCGCCGTTGGCCAGGACACCGACGACGCCGTGCCCGCCGATGCCGGTGGTGACCGCGCAGCCGGCCTCGCGCAGCGCGGCCGCGAACCGGGCCGCGGTGCGCTCCTCCCGCCCCGACAGCTCCGGGTGGGCGTGCAGGTCGCGGTAGAGCGAGCCGGCCCGGGCCAGGACACCCGCGTCGAGGGCCGGGCCCGGAGCGCGGGCGGTCGCGAGCGGGCCGGGTGACACCATGCCGCTGAGCCAACCGCAAGCCGCTGTCACACCGCTCACCGCCGGTGACAGCGATCCGGGGTCCGGACGACGGCGATCGGTGAGCGCCGTGCGGTCTGCTTGTCCCAGGCCGGAGGAACCGGCCGGACCCGAACCCCTTGGAGTCACCATGGCGCCCGAAACCGACCTCAACGCCCTCGCCGAGGAAATCCTCGAGCTGGAGTCCGAGACCTTCGCGATCTCCGACTACGCCGACGCCTCCGAGGCGATCCTGGCCTCCTGCTCCTCGTCGGGCACCACCTCGACCTGCAGCAGCACCACCTCGACCACCAGCTGCAGCGCCTGAGCGGACCGGTCACGACGTAGGGCCGCCCCACCTACCGGGGCGACCCTACGTGCGCGTGTGCGGCCGCCGGCGCGGCGGTCGGCTCAGGGGAACGGGTGGGGAACGCGGCGCAGGTCGTCGTCGGTGAGCACCGCCCCGGCCAGCCCCGCCGCGTACGGAGCGGTGCGCAGGCGCGGCAGGTGCAGCGCCCGCTGACGCAACCAGCCGAAGTCGATCGGCAGCAGGCCGGGCACCACCACGCACACCGACCGCAGCCCGGCCGCCTCCTGCTCCGGGCTCGTCTGGTCGACCAGGATCGCCCGGTGACCGCGCCGGTGCAGGGTGTCCAGGACCCGGCCCAGGTCGTCGAGGAGGTCCCGGGCGCCGGCCTCCCGGTGACCGGCGAAGACGCTCGCGACGTCCCGCGCCACCGCGTCGCGCAGGTACGTCGCGGCGTGCCGGGCCATCCGGGGCAGGCCGAACAGGGCGGAGTGGTCCGGCAGCCGGCGGACCAGGCCGTAGTCGTCGGCCATCCGCTCCAGCTCGCCCCGTCGCCGGCGCACCGTGGCCGGCTGGTGCGGAATGTAGGTGAGCGCCTCGGCGACCGCGCCAGCCACCGCCTGCTCCGGGTCGACGTGTGCGGCTGCCGCGAACGAGAGCAGTCCGGGCCCGCCGTCGTGGCGGACCGCCAGGCTGGTCACCACCGGCACGTCCAGGTCGATGCGGTTGTCGAAGGCGTGCAGCGCGTAGCCCTGCAACTCGGCACGGTCGGCCATCGCCCGTACCGCCGGCGAACAGCTCGCCAGGTCGATCCTCGGCAGCGTCAGGTTGCCGTACCAGCCGAGCAGGAAGGCGTCCCGCTCGATCAGCTCCAGCAAGCCGAACAGGGCCGCCTCGGCCAGGCAGCTGCCGGTGGCGCAGCCGCTGGAGGACGAGAGCACGAACGTGTCCCCGGCCGCCGGGGAGCTGTAGAAGCAGAGCCGCCGAGGCACCAGCACCGGCCGGCCGGTGCGCAGGTCCCGCCCCCACACCCAGGGGATCGACCGGTCCGCATCGAAGCGGCGCAGGATCGGGTCGTGGGCGTACACCTCGTCCGGATAGCTGCCGCACTCGTCCGGGTGCAGGGCGTGCTCGGCGACGTCCGCGTACGCGGCGACGACGGGGGCGAGGTTGCGCCGCCGGTGAGTGCCCGCGTGCCGCTCCAGCCCTTCCAGGTACGCCAGCGCGTGGCTGGCGTCGTAGCCGGTGGACTGGCCGCTGAAGGAGACGTCGAGCAGCCCGCCGTAGCCCCGGATGAAGACGCTGCCGGTGACCGGGGCGGTGGTGGGTGAGGTGATGGTGAGCTGGGTGCCCGCGCCGAGCGCCCCGCAGACCGGGTTGACCAGGGCGGCGCGGGGCAGCGGGTAGTCCCCGGGGGCGCGCAGCCGGTAGGCGTCGGCGGCCGGTTTCGGCGCCGGCCGGTCGAGCTCCGGCACCTCGGCCGGCGAGTCGGGACGCGCCGTCGAGCACGTCGGGCAGCGCGCCTCCGCCAGCACCGGGTGGGTGCGTACCCGCAGCGTGTTCAGCTCCAGCCGGCTGACCCGGGCCAGCCGGCGGTCCGGGTCGTCCCACGTCGGCGGCGCGGGCCGGGCCGGCGTGGCGTGCACCGCGCGGTACAGGTCCCACACCGCGTCGAGCTGGTAGGCGGTGAGCCTGGGCCACGGCCCGACAGCTGTCGGAACGCCGCCGGTCTCCAGCGCGTCGCGTTCGCTGCGGCCGCGCAGCCGCTGCCATCGGATGGCCAGGCAGTGCCCGCAGGCGGCCCCCGCGGGGGCGCCGGCGACCGGGCCGACCAGCACCGCGTCCGCGCTCAGGTGCACAGTGGCGTGCCGCCGGTGCGGCGCCGCACCGGCCAGCGCGTCGCCGGCGCCCAGTGTGACCACCCGGGGCGCCGGGCCCACCGGCCGCGCCGTCCACCGCCGGCGCAGGTGCGCGTCGAGCCGGGCCGCGGCGGCGGACAGCGGGACCGGGGGCGCCGACGCCGCGGGTGCGGTCACGAGCTGTGGCTCCACCGGAAGGTACGCACGCCGATGACCGCGAACACGACAGCGAAGCCGACCAGCGCGCCGCACGCCACCAGATAGTCGGTCATGGAGCCGAACCCGGTGAAGGCGTACGCCATGCCGTCGTTGACGTAGCGCAGCGGCAGCGCCCGGGAGATGCCCTGCAACCACCCGGGCATCAGCTCCAGGGGATAGAACGACCCCGACAGGAAGGCCATCGGCACCACGATGCAGTTGGCGATCGCGGCCACCGCCTCGGCGGTGTCCGCACGCGAGCCGACGATCAGGCCCAGCGCCAGGAACGTGGTCACCGCCAGCAGCATCATCGGCAGGGCCAGCGGCCACTTCCCGTCCGGACGCATGCCCAGGAAGGGCAGCATGGCCACGCCGACGAAGAGCAGGCTCTGCGCGACGCCGATGCCGAGCGCGACCGCGTAGCGGGAGCCGACCACGGACCAGATGCTCGTCGGCGACAGCCGGATGATGCGCAGCAGGTCGTCGTTGCGCCACTGCATCAGCGTGAACGAGACGCCGAACAGCGCGGCGCTGGCCAGGCCCCACGACAGCACGCCCGGCGCGATGAAGTCGATGTATCCGTGGCCGGTCTCGGCGACCTCCTGGTTGCGGAAGATCAGTCCGAAGATGACCAGGAAGACCAGCGGGAACGCGAACGTGAAGAACAGCGTCGTGGCGTCCCGGACGCTCGCCTTGTAGCTGGCCCGGGCCAGTGCGGTGTATGCGCTCATGCCTGCGGCGCTCCCATCAGTTGCAGGTAGACGTCTTCCAGGGTGGCCGGGCGGGTCTCCACCTCGTCGAGGCCGCCCTCGGCGCCGAGGGCGGCCAGCACCCGGGCCGTCTGGGTGGTACGCAGGACGACAGCGCCGTCCTCGAAGTCGATCCCGTCGACGCCGTCGATCCGGCCGGCCTGCTCCGCGCTGAGCCGGCTGGCGGGTACGACGAGACGGGTGCCGACGCCGGATCGCGCGATCAGCTCCCGTGGGCTGTCCAGGGCCAGCACGCGCCCGGTGGCGAGGATGGCGACCCGGTCGCACAGCGCCTGCGCCTCGTCCAGGTGATGGGTGGTGTAGACGATGGTCTTGCCGCCCGCCTTCAGCTCCCGCAGCAACTGCCCGAGATCACGTCGGGCCTGCGGGTCGAGGGCGGCGGTCGGCTCGTCCAGGAAGATCACCTGGGGGTCGTGCACGATCGCCGAGGCGATGGCGAGGCGCTGGCGCTGTCCACCGGAGACGTTCGTGACCCGGATGTCGGCCGAGTCGGTCAGCCCGACCAGCTTCAGCGCCCGGTCCGCGGCGGAGGGGGGCAGGCCGTAGAGCGCGGCGACGGTCACCAGGTGCTCCCGGGCGGTCAGCCGGGTGAAGAACGCCGACCGCTGGGTCTGCACGCCGATCTTCGGCAGCAGGTCGAGGTTGCGCGGCGTCGGCGACATGCCGAGCACCCGCACGGTGCCGCTGTCCGGGGTCCGCAGACCTTCGATCATCTCGATGAGAGTCGTCTTGCCCGCGCCGTTGGGCCCGAGCATGCCGAAGAACTCGCCGCGGCCGATCGAGACGGTGACGTCGTCCACCGCTCTCACCTCGCCGTACGACTTGCTCACGGAGTCCAGCACGATGGCCGGATCGTCGGTGGCTGGCATGGTCACGCCTTTCGCTTGTGGGCTTCGATGTTCTGCTGCTGTGACGGGGAGGAGCGACCCGCGGGGCCGGCACGCCGGGGCCGCGCCAGCCAGCCGGCGAGCGTCAGCGCGACGACCGCGGCGGGCAGGACATGTCCGAACACGCCCAGTGTGGACTCCAGGAGCGCGCCGGCGAAGGCGACCACACAGGCGGCCACCGACGCGGCGGCGAACAGCCACCACAGGCCGTACAGACCGAGGCGTACGGCGGCCCGCCTCGGGTAGCGGACACGGCCGCGGCGGGGCAACCGGCCGAGGGCGGTGTACAGGTAGCGGCGGCTCTCCGGCGCCAGGTCCAGCGTGTCCAGGAGGTGGCTGGCCATCTTGTAGCCGTCCAACGGCGGGAGCGGAACGAAGTTGACCACGGTCTGCACGGCGGCGACCAGCACGTACGCGCTGAACAGCCGGTCGGCGAAAGCGCCCGGCAGGGCGGCGAGGAGCGCGCCGGCGAGCAGCAGCACCATCCCGTTCGCCACCCCGCCGGCGGCGGCGATCACCGCCTGGTCCCGCCGCCTCGGCAGGAAGGCGTAGTCCTCGATCTGGCAGGTGAGCGTGACCAGGTTGATCCGCTTGACGGTGGCGCCGAGACGGACCGCGGTCAGCGCGTGCGCGAACTCGTGGACGGCCGCGCCCGCCCAGGCGAGCAGCCCGAGCAGGAGCAGGCTGAGCGGGTCCGTGAACGCCGGGCGGGCCGCCTGCCACAGCGGGCCGGCATACCAGGCGACGGCCACCAGCAGCGCCGCCACCAGCAGGCCCCACCCGGCGACCGACGCGGGGCTCAGCAGCCGGCCCAGCAGCCGGGCCGACCTGTCGAGCCGGTCGTGACGCGCCACCGGCGCCGCCTCCGGCTCACCGGGTCCGCCGACGAGCAGGCCCCCGTGGTGCAGCAGCCACAACAGCCGCACCCAGTGGTCGTCGCCGAGCCGGCGGCCGTACGCGGCCGCGTACTCGTCGCCCACCTCCCCCAGGGAACGGACCCCGTCCAGCCGGCGCACCAGGAACCGTTCCTTGTCCGACAGCTCGAACGCCCGGCCGTTGCGACGGTCCTTGACCAGGTGGACGGTGGCCGGGCCCCGGTTCAAGGGTCGGGAGAAGAGCAGGTCGTCGCGGAGGCGGGGACGCTTGCCGAGCAGCGCCGGGCTGGTCACGCCGCCACCGCCGGCTCCCGCAGCACCCGGGCAAGCAGGTAGGACAGGTACGCCTCGTCGCGGATGGTGGCGTGCAGCCGGTTGTTCGTCATGTGCAGGTACGGCGAGAGCAGCGCGGCCAGCGCCTCGGCCGGGTCGGTGACCACCCGCTCCCCGCTGCCGTCCCATGACCGGAGCGTCAGCCGGCCGGACGCGGCCAGCGCCAGCACCCGCTTCCGAAGCTCCCCGGCGTGCTCGGCCCAGCCGCGCAGGAAGTCGGGCAGGTGCGCGACATCCCCCCGCGCCACGAGGTCGAGGATGCGTTCGACCCGCGGTCCCAGCTCCGGCGCGACCCCGTCGTACATCCGGCGATACTCCTCGGCCCCGATCAGCTCGGTGCCGGCGAAGGCCCGGTGCCAGAAGTGGTGGTAGCGGTCGAGGAAGTCGACCAGCTCCGCCCGGTCCGGCAGGAACGTGCCGGCCAGCACCGTCATCAACTGGGCGGCAGTACCCAGCAGCACCGGTCGCAGGTGCAGGTTCATCGTCGCGAGGGCTCGCAGCACGACGTCGCTGGAGTGCCGGAAGTGCCACTCGGCGACCTCGATGCCGTCCGGCCCGCCGTACTTTCCGTACTCCGGCTCGTAGGACCGGTAGCTGACCGAGTTGTTGGGTTGCAGCAGCATCTGGCCGTTGTCGTCGACCAGTTCCGCCGGCCGTCCGCCCGGGAACTCCAGGGCGAACAGGATGTCGTAGAGCTCGCGCAGATAGCCGGTGCCCATGGCGTACAGGGCGGGGCGGGTGCTGAGGAACCGGTGGATCGCCGCCTCGGCCAGCGCCCGCACCGCCGGCTCGTCCGACGGGGTACGGGGCCGCAGGCGCAGCCGCACGTGCGGCCCCTCCAGCCAGTAGTTGATGAAGAAGTGCCCGGCGAGCAGGTTCCGGTCGGTGAGCTCGCGGATCAGTGGCGCCACGCACTCCACGAGCAGCGGCTGCGGGTTGGCGGCGTAGAACACGTGCAGCGCCAGCCAGTCCCCGCGGGGGTCGGTGGGCGCGGCGGCCGACACGGTCATCGGATCCTCCCAGGGTCGGTGCGGAAGGTCTCCACGGCCAGCTCACAGACGTGGCCGCCGTGCTCGCCGCGGGCCGTCAACTCGTCGGCGGCCGGCAGCATCTCGCGCAGCACCACCCGGTCGTCGGGGGCGTCGAGCGAGGCCCGCAGCGCCTGCAGCGACAGCGGGCTGTCGAAGTCCACGTACTGCGGTTTCGGGTTGGTCCCGGCGCGGGCCGCGCCGGCCGGGTGGACGGTGGCGAAGACCCGGGCCGGCACGTCGTGCTCGGCCCGCCACCGCCGCCAGCGCAGGAACGCCTCGGCGTCGGCGCCCGGGTCGTCGGTCTGCGGCAGGTCGCCGGAGCGCGCCGACCAGCTGCGGCGGCTGAGCACCACGTTGCCTGCGCGCAGCCGGGGCCGGGTCGTCACGCCGTCGCGGGCGGGTCCGGCGGGCACGCCCCGCCACGGGTCCAGCCGCACCATCGACGCCGGCGAGAGCAGCAGCAGGGTACGCGGGATCTGCGGCAGCGCCATCGGCACCAGATAGCCGAGATAGACCGGGATCACCTCGCGGTCGAGGCGGGTGGAGCGCAGCACCACCCGGTCCGTGTCGGGGTCGTGCACCAGGTGCAGGTCGTCGAGGGTGAGCTGCCGGTCCGGCTCGACGTCGCTGGTCTCCCCCGGGCAGACGATGACGTGGTCGGTGAGCCGGTCGTGCAGGTTGAGGTTGGTGGTGGCCGCCCCGCCGGTCAGCTCGGCGAAGACCGCGCCCGGCGGTGCGACGGACCGGGCCTGCGCGCGCAGCCGCTCGGCGAGACTCGGCGCGTCCCCGGCGAAACAGTGGGTGAACCGGCTGAACGGGAAGGACAGCCCGCCGAAGGACTGGTTGAGCACCAGCAGCGGCTCCGATCCGCGCGCCGCCACCTGCACGAAGTGCCCCTGCGGGCGGAAACCGCCGGCGGCGCCACCGAGCAGTTCACCCACCTCGTCGAGCAGCGCGTCCGGCAGCGGCAGCTCGGTCCGTCCCGGTTCCGCCGCGACCAGCCGGCGCAGCCGGTCGGCGAACGCCTGCCGGGCCGCGTCCAGCACGGTCATCTCGGGCCGGCCCAGCCAGTTCTCCTCCGGCGTGTAGCTGCCGTCCTCGGCGAACGACCGGCGGCCGGAGACGTAGGAGGAGTACTGGTCGTAGAGGTCGTCGTGGAAGTCCTCCACCAGACGCAGCAGGTCGTCGCACCGGCCGCCGACGCCGAACCGGGCCAGGAAGAAGCCGTGGAACATGATCCGGTGCGGCAGGTTCTGGTCGAAGGCGGGCAGCACCCGCTCCACCGCGGCCAGCCCGTCGCCGACCAGCCGCCGCCAGGCGGACGTGCTCACCGGCAGCGGCGCGCCGCCGATCCGGCTGTCCTCGTAGAGCAGGGTCTGCGGCAGCTGCGGGTCCGGTTCGCCGAGGTCCACCATGATAGCCCGCACCGCCGAGCGCAGCTCGTGCGTCACCTGCCGGCGCCGGGCCAGGTCCCCGTCCCGGTAGGCGTCCACCAGATCGCCGATCGCGGTGAGACGGGCGGCGGTCCGGGCCGCCCACTGACGGTCCAGGCCGGACAGCACGCCGGCCAGCGCCCGGACCGGGTCGGCGCGGTGCACGTCGACGTCCAGGCCGACCAGGCGCAGCATGCCCAGGCGCAGCAGGGTGGACAGGTACGCCTGCCCGTCGGCCCGGTCCGCACCGGTCAGCTCGCACAGCCGGTCGACCAGTTCGCCCCCGCGAATCGTGCCCCGTCGCTGCAACAGCGCGGTCAGCTCGTCGAGGACCCCGCTGCGCCGCAGGAAGAACAACCCGTCCCGGACCGAGTCGAAGCTGACCGCCACGCTGTCGTCGCCGGCGGTCACCCAGTGCCGCACGTAGCGGATCCGCTCGGCGTCACGCCGCCAGCCCGGGCTCAGCGCCACCGGCAGGTCGCCGCGCCGCCCCGGGTCGACGCTGATCAGCTCGGCGATCCGGCCGACCAGCACGACGTTGAGCCGCACGTGCCGCTGCCACCGCTCCCCCACCGTCAGCCCGAGACCCTCGGCGTCGTCGTCGAACCGGCCGAGCGCGACAGCGGTGAAGGTGCTGAACGGGCTGGTCTTGCAGGCGGTGCGATAGAGGTAGGACAGCAGTGAGCGCTCGACGCGGCGGGCGCGCTTGTTCGCCGGGCGGGCCGGATCCGGCGGGACCCCCGTGGCGAGCTGCTGGTCCAGGGTGGGTGAGGCGAGCTGGAGCCCTCCGCGCAGCCGGGGCTCGTCGGCCAGCTCCCACAGTCGCCGGCGGGACCGGGCGACGTCGGCGGCGAACACGGCGGTGCCGTCGTGTTCCAGCCGGGCCAGCCGCTGCCGGCCGGCCAGCCACCGCCGCAGGTCCGACGCCGACCCGGGGCGGAGGCGCTCGACCACGGCGAGGGCCGGCCCGGGGTCGGCGGGCAGCACGTTGTTGTGCACCTGCCGGCGCAGGCCCAGCAGCCGGCGGCGGGCCTCCTCGTCGTCGTTGCCCTTGATCAGGTCGTGCAGCAGGTCGCCGACCCGGGCGCCGTCGGCGGCGAGCCGGTCCCGCAGCGCGAGGACCTCCTCGGCCCAGTCGGCCGCGCGGGGGCACCGCAGGCCCTCGACTGTGGACAGCGGCAACCCGGCGATCCGGGCGATGAACCAGTCGCCGGTGCGCCAGTCACTGGTCGCGGCGGACGTCCGCGCGCTCGGCGCGGGCACGGACGCCGTCATGACAGCTCGTAACGGTAGTCGCCGAGCCCCGGCCGGTCGTGCCCGGCCAACATGATCAGCAGCGGGAACTCACCGGTGTCCTCGAGCGCCAGTTCCTCCACGTAGGAGACGCTGTCGAAGCCCAGCGCCACCCCGGCGCCGAGGTGCAGCGCGGCGGCCGTCGTGTAGAAGGTCTGCGAGATCGCCCCGACGGTGGCGTTGACGAGGTTGTAGCCACGGTCGCCGGTGGCGTCCAGCACCGCGTGGGTGCGGACGGTGGGCACCAGGACGACAGCGGCCTGCTCCAGGTTGTAGTTGGCCAGGAAGTAGTTGCGCTGCAGGAACCGGCCGGGTGGCCCCTCGGTGACCGGGAGCAGGGCGTGGCTGCCCGGGTCGTACTCGTAGCCACCGGCGGGCACGCCGTCGACGTGGTTGACGAACGCGTAGAGCTTCGCCAGCGGCCGGTCCGCCGGGCCGTCGATCTCACTGGGCACCGTGGTGGCGGCGGTCGCGCTCAGAAGCGCGGCGAGCTGTCCGGCGGAGATCCGCCGGCCGGCCAGGAACCGGCCGAAGCTGCTGCGCCGACGGGCCAGGGCCGCGCCGACCGGCATATCCATGGGCGCCGCGGGCGGCAGCGCGAGACGTCCGGCGCGGGTGGGCGCCGGATGCGCGGCGGCGTCGGCGAGCGCGCCCGCCGGCGGTCGCCGCACCGCCGCGGCGGCGGTGCTGCGGTTGATCCGTCGCAGGATGTCGAAGTCGAGCCGGGTACGCGAGCGTTCCCGGTCGGTGTGCCGGACCCGGACCGGGCCCGGTGGCGCCCCCTCGACCCGGTCGGCACGGTCGTGATCCGCCCAGGTGAGCGGCACGACGGCGAACAGCGCCTCGGCGTCGGGGTCCAGGCCGAGCAGGTCGGCGACGGCGGCCTGGTCGAACCAGAGGACCGGCCGGATCCGCCGGCCCTGGCCCCCGGCCCACAACCGCCAGGTCTGCAACACGGTGCCCACGTCCATCGACACGGCGTGGTACGAGAAGTTGTTGTACTTGAACGCGTTCTGCCAGAACTTGACGCCGATCACCAGGAACTGGGTGGCCGGCTCCGGCCGGCCGACCGCCGCGTTGAGCCGATCGGTGACGTCCCCGGCCAGCAGCCGTTGCATGGCCTGCCGGGCGTGCGCGTAGTAGTAGACGCCGGGGACGACACCCGCCCCCGGCCCGGCGATCCAGTAGACACTGCACGGGTAGAGACCGCCGCCCGAGGCGGTGCCCCGGTGCCAGTTGGCGTGCGCGTACGAGGGAAGCCCGGCCAGGTCGGTGTTGGCCTGCACGCCCAGCCGCCGGCCGAGCAGCCCGTAGGAGTCACGCAGCATGCCGGCGAGCAGGCGCGTGGTGAACGGCTCGTCGGCGTCGCCGTCCGGCCGCAGCGCCGCATCCAGCGGGGCGTCCGCCGACGCCGGTTCCGGCAACGGAAAGGCTGCCGCGTCCGGGTAGTACTTGCCGCGGCGGGGCGCGTCCGCCCAGTCGGGGGTGAAGTCGGCCGGGGGCATCGGCTCCCGGCCGCGGCGCAGGATCGCCGTCGCGTACGCGTGGGCGTAGCCGGCGGGTTCGGACGTCATGGCGCACCTCACGGGAACGGGTGGGGAACGGAGTGGATCTCGTCGTCGCGCAGGTCGCGGTCGAGGAGTCCGGCGGCGCGGAAGGCGGTACGCAGCCGGGGCGCGTGGGGCGCGCGCTGGCGCATCCAGCCGAAGTCGATGGGCAGCAGGCCCGGCACCAGCACGCTCGCCGTGGCCAGCCCCAGGTCGTGCTGCTCGGGTGTGGTCTGGTCGACGGCGATCACGTCGAACCCGTGCCCGGTGACCGCCTCGAGGCAGTACTCCAGGTCGTCGCGCAGGTCGGCGGAGACCGGCGGGGCGGGACGGTCCGGCCCGTACAGTTCTGTCATCGCGACCGGCGGGCGGCCGTTGTCCAGCAGGAACCCGGCGTGCCGTCGCATCTCCGGCAGCCCGTACAGCAGCGGATGGTCGTGCAGGCCGCGCACCTGGGAGAAGTCGTCCACCATGGTCCGCAGCCGCGGTTCGTCGGCGCCCGCGCGCAGCCGCACCATCACCGAGTCGGTGGCGATCTCGCACAGCGCCGCGGTGACGGCGGCCTGCGGGTCGAGGCTCGCGCCGCCGCCGAAGGCGAGCGCGCCGAGGCCGCGGTCCTCCCGCACGGCGACCGCTGTCACCACCGGGATGTCGAAGGTCATCCGGGCGTCGAAGAACCGGGCCCGGTAGCCGTACATGGCCAGCCGGTCGATCATCAGCCGGGTCTGCCGCCGGTCGATGGTGGCCGTGTCGATCTCCGGCAGGGCCCGCCCGCCGTACCAGGCCAGCAGGAACGCGTCGCGTTCGATCGCCTCCATCAGGCCGTGGTAGACGGCCTCCACCAGAGAGCCGCCCGACGCGCACCCGTTCGAGGTCTCCTGGACGAAGCGTTCCTCGACGCTGGCGGCGTGGTAGTAGACCAGGACCTCGGGCACCAGCACGGCCCGCTGGTCGCGCAGCGACCAACCCCAGACCCAGCTGATCGGCCGGTCCGGGTCGAAGCGGTGCACGTACGGGTTGGCCCGGTAGAAGTCGTCGGCGTAGACGCCGCACTCGCGCGGGTCGAGGGCGTCGTCGCCCAGCTCCCGCAGGGTCGCGGTGACCACCGTGCGCTTACGTCGCGGGCGCAGCCCGGCGGCGCGTTCCAGTCCCTCCAGCACGGCGACGCGGGCGCTGCGACGGAAGCCGTCGGTGTGTCCACCGTAGAGCGTCTCACGCAGGTACCGGCCGCTGCGCAGGGTGAACGAGCCGATCGCCGGCGCGGTGGACAGCGAGGTCAGGTCCTGCCACAGCGTCGAGCCGAGCGCCCCGCACACCGGGTTGGCGAAGGCCTCCACGTCCAGCGGGTAGTCGTCGAGGTTCCGGCCCCGGAAACCGGCCGGGTCGCTCTTGGCGGTGGACGCCAGCTCGATCGGGGCGAGATCGCGGGTGTCCGGGACGGCGCCGCCGCAGGCCGGGCACTGCGGGTCCGCGACCAACGGAACCCGGCGCACCCGCAGGGTCTGCAGGTCGACCTGGAACACCACGGCCGGGTCGCCCGCCGCCGGGGCGCCGCCGTGGTGGGCCGCGACCAGGGCGGCCAGGAGGTCCGCGACGAGCGCGATCGCGTACGGCCACGGACCGGCCGCCCGGGTGTCACCGCCCAACTCGACAGCGTCCCGCAGGTCACTGTGCCGCACCGCCTGCCAGCGCCGCGCCAGGCAGGTCGCGCAGGCGCCCGAGGACGCCGCCGGGCCGAGCAGGACCACATGCCCGTAGACCAGCAGGCGGGGCCCACCGGCAGAGCCCGCCGGCGCGGCCAGCTCGTCCCGTACGCCCAGCGCGACCACCTCGGCGGGGCAGCCGCGCTCGGCCAGCAGCCGCGCCAGCCCGGCGCAGACCAGCTCGTCGGTCTCGGCGGTGTGGCTCACCGGCCCTCCTGGGCGGTCAGCAGCACCTTGACCGCGACCAGCCCGCCGGCGGCCAGGTCCGCGCCGCCCACCGACGCCACCAGCACGTCGTGTCCCCGCTCGCGCAACCCCTGGCGCACCTGTGACCAGCTCAGCGCGGCGCCGTCGGCCGGCGCCGGGTCTCCCACCGCGAGGGTGCCCGCGTCGAACTCGTCCAGCAGCGCGTCACCGGTGTCCGGGGTGATCGCCGGATCCTGTGCGCGCAGCGCCGCCTGGCCCAGCACGTCCCGCAGCGCCGCTCCGGCCGCGACCGCGTGGACCGGGTCACCCGCCACGGCGTACCGCCAGCGGCCGTCGGTCTGGTCGGGGTAGCGGGCCAGGAGCACACTCAGCCCGCCCTCCGCCGCGCCGGAGAGGTCGAGCAGTTCCACGGCGATCCCCAGGTTCGCCGCCGACTTGCTCAGGAAGACCAGTTCCGGGTCGGCTCCACGGGTGTCCAGGCGTACCTGCCGCGCGGCGGACCGGCCCTCGACGACCGCACGCAACGCGCGGTACGCCAGCGCCGAGGCCAGACCGCACCGCACCGCCTCGGCGAGGTCACCGCCGGCGCCGCCGCCGGCACGGGTCGGCTCCGCGCCGCGGGCACGGTTGGCCGCGCCGAACGGCTCCAGCACCGCGGCCGGCACCGCCGCCGCCGCGCCGGTCAGCAGTGAGCGGGCCGCCGCCCAGCCGCCCCCGTCCGGCTCGGCCCAGCCGGAGTCGAGGCCGAGCCGGGCGGCGTCCAGGCGCGGCGCGTCGGCGGCGGGCGGCCGGAGGACGGCCGCCTGCCCGGTGACAGTCACCGCGGCGGCCCGCAGCGCCCGCAGCCGGGCCGCGGCGACGTGGTGCACGTCGAACGCGTGGACGGTACGGCGGCGACCGCCCGGATCGGTGAGGTCGACCGCGCCGATCTTGAGCGGGGTCTGGTCCCAGCGTTCGTCGTCGTAGCGACGGAACACGCCCACGTGCGGCTGGAGCAGCGGCTGGTGGGCGGCGAGCCGCGCCACTGCCGCCTCGGCCCGCGCCGACTCGTCGGCGGCGTCGGCGGCCGGCTCGTCCAGCACGAGATCTACAGTGGACGGCTCCGGCGACTCCGGCCGGCAGAAGGCGCAGCGCGGGTGGGTGAGCAGCGGCTCGGTCAGCACGTCGAGCGAGGCCAGGTGCTGCACGATCACCGCGCCGTCGGTCTCCCCGGGCAGCGCGCCGGTGGTGAGCCGGAAGACCTCGTACGCGAGCAGGTTGCCGACCATCGCGGCCAGCGGCCCGTCCGGCTCGGCGGCCACCGGCGCGGACCCGGCGGGCAGGGCGGCGGCCCGCCACACCGCAGCCGCCGCGCCGGTGTCGTCGTTGTCGGTGAGCCGGTTCATCGCGCAGCACCAGCACCCCGGGTGTCCTGCGCCCTGCACCGGGCCGACGAGCATCCGTTCCCCGCAGACCCAGGCCGGCAGGAGCAGCCGACCGGCCGGGATCCCCGCCGCGAGCAGCCGCAGCGTGTCGCGGGGCGCCCCGTCACCGGCTGCCACCACCACGAGGTCGGCGTCGAGGTCGGCCCAGCCGACGTCGCCGTCGGGCAGTTCGTCGACGGTGGCCGGACATCCCGCCTCGGTCAGCGCGGCCAGCTCGTCGGCGAGGCCGGGCGCGACAGTGGTCCGCACTGTCACCCCGGCGGCGCCGTTGCGCAGCAGGGCGGTGGCGCAGGACCGGGCGACGGGACCGTCGCCGAGCACCGCCACCCGGGTGTCGCGGAAGGCGGCGAAGCGGTGCGCGGGCCGGTCGACGTAGTGGTCGACGTAGGCGACCTGGGCGGCGAACGCCGCGGCCACTGCCGGGTCGAGAACCGTCTCCGGATCCTCCTCGACCGGTACGTCCCGGGCGAAGCCGCGCCCGTAGAGCGCGTCGACCAGCTCGCCGATCATGTCGCGTTGCGCGGGCGGCAGCGGTCGGCAGATGTCGGCGACCCGGTTGCGCCCGTTGAGGTGCGGCACGAGCAGCGCCGCCAACCGGTAGGCGGTGCCGGAGGACAGCCGGAAGCCGCTGCTGGCGTTGTGGAACAGCACTCCGTCCTCGGTGCGGGTGAACAGCACGTCGTGTCGCATCCGCGGCCGGGTCTGAGCCACCGTCTCGTAGGCAGTGCTCATCCGTGGGTTCCCTTCTTCACTCGATCGGGGGTCGTTCTCCGGCCGGCCACGCCGAGCGCGTGCCGCCGCAGCAGGCCACGGATCCGGTACTGGTCCGCGGCCTCTTCCATCAGGCTCTGGTCGACGAGGTCGTCGAGCAGCTCACCGGCGCGGACCTGGTCGACGTCGAGCAGCCCGGCGGCGGCCGGGACGGTGATCGTCCCCGGCGCTTCGGCCAGCCGGAGGAAGACGTCGGCGAGCACGTCGCCGGCCCGGGTCAGCGCCTCGTCGAGGCGGCCGGCCAGGGACATCTCCGGGTCGCCGGGCAGGCTCAGCCGTCCGATCGGATCGGCGCTCAGCCACCCGACGGCCTCGTCGAGGCTCATCCGGGCACGCAGCAGGACGCGGGTGGCGGCGATCCGCAGCGCCAGCGGCAGGTGTTCGCAGAGCGCCGCGAGCTCGGCCGCGGCCGATGACTCGGCCTGCACCCGTTCCGCTCCCAGCACGACCCCGAGCAGGTCCAGTGCCTCCGGCCGGTCGAGCGGCTCGACCCGGTGCAGCCAGCCGCCGAGCCGGGCGACCAGGGCGGACAGGCTGGGCCGGCTGGTCACCAGCAGCACGTCGTCCGGCCCCAGCGCCTCCGGCAACCGCCGGGCCAGCGTCGCGTCGGCGACGTCGTCGGCCAGCAGCAGCCGGCGGCCGGTGGAGGAGACCGCGGGAGCGGCGGCGTCCGGGTCGCTCGGCTCCACCTGCCGCACGCCGCCGGGGAAGTCCTCGGCGACGAGGCCGGCGACGTGCTGGGCGAGGGCGGTCTTGCCGACGCCCGGCAGCCCACTGAGCACCACGATGCGGGTTCCCCCGCGCAGCCGGTCGGCGAGGGTGCCGCACAGCGCCGCCCGGCCGACGAAACCCGCGACGGAGGCGGGCGGACGAACGGATACCGCCGGCATGGGCCGGGGCGTCACCGTGACCACCGGCGCCGGCGCCTCTCCGCGCAGGATGGTCAGCTCCAGCCGCCGCAGCCCCGCGCCCGGGCCGACGCCCAGTTCGTGGTCGAGGTGCGCCTTGATCCGGCGCACCTCGGCGAGCGCGTCGGCCTGCCGGCCGGTGCGGTACAGCACCTCGACGAGCCTCGCGGAGAAGCGCTCGTTCGCCGGATAGAGGCGGGTCGCGGTCCACAGGTCCACCAGCACCGACCGGTCACGACCCAGCCCGATCTTGAGGTCGCAGAGTCGTTCGATGACCCGCACGCGTTCCTCGTTCAGCCGGGGTACGACGTCGCGGTGCAGCGCCTCCGACGGCACGTTCGCCAGCATCGGCTCGCTCCACAGGGCGAGCGCCTCCTCCAGCGTCGCCAGTTCCGTCTCCGGATCCGTCTCGGCGCGGGTCCGGCCGGTCAGCTCACGGAACCGCATCAGGTCGACGCTCTGCGGACCGGCGGTGATCCGGTAGCCGCCGGGCACCGTCCTGATCGCGTTCGCCGTCAGCCCGTGCCGCTGGAACAGTTGACGCAACCGCAACGCGCAGGTCTGCAACGCGGCCCGGGCCGAGACCGGCGGGTCGTCGCCCCAGATCGCCTGCTGCAGCATGGCCACGGACACCACCTCGTCGGGGTGCAACAGCAGCGCCGCCAGCAGACAGGCCACCTTCGACGGCGGCAGCACCAGCGCGTCGGCGTCCGTGGTCAGGGTCAGCGGGCCGAGGACGCGGAAGGCGACGGCCGGCGTGGACGCCGCCGGCTCCGGATCACACCGGGGCGGACTCACCACTTGCGCTTCCACCGTGATCCTCCCTTCGGGTTCATCCGAGGAGCACCGATCAGGTGACCGTCCACCCGCGTAACGCGGGTACGCTCCGGATCGCGCGCTCACAGACGCGCTGCACGATGTAGTCGGAGATCGCCTGTTCGGAGGCGACGGTGAAGACCGCTACGGCGAGCCGTCCGGCGATCTCACGGGCGTGGATGTGGCGGATGCCGTCGGCCACCGTGGCGTTGAGCCACAACAAGTCCGTCAGCTCGCCGGCGGAGAGGCCGCGGTCGTCATCCGGCGGCCGCAGCGCGAGCCGGGTGAGCAGCACGGCAAGCCTCCGGTGAGCCGGACCGCCCGGGTTCGCGCCTCGACGTCGCCCATCGTCGGCATGTCCGCATCGCCGCCCCTTCCGCATCGCCCCGCCGGCCGGCGGGTGTTGCATCGAGAGTGGTACCTGGCAACCGGCGCGTCACGTCCCCGCGTACCGGCGGAACCGGCCGTGGCCGGTTCCGCCGCGCAGTCAGCCGCATAAATCCGGCATTTTCTGTCCGGCCTTGTAGATGCCCCTGTCTAATGGCGACCGTCACTGGAGTTAATGTCACGTACATCAATCTGTTATCTATCCCGAGGCTCGGCCTCCATTAGTGTGACCATCGACTCCGGGGGGAGGGAACGTGATCGAGAGATTGGGGCTGTCGGCCACCGACGAGGCCGTCTACTGGGCGATGGTTGACAATCCGGCATGGGATGTCGAGGACCTCGTCACCGGCCTGGACATGCCGGAGACCGCGGTCCACGACGCCCTCGCCGCGCTTGCCGACCACGCGATGATCCTGCCCTCGTCGAACCGGCCGGGCAGCCTGCGCGCGGTGAGCCCGCAGCTCGGCCTGCTCGTCCTGCTCGACCAGGCGGAGCGGCGGACGGTCGCTGAGCAGGCCAGGATCCAGGCGACCCGCGCTTCGGTGCTGGCCCGCGCGGCCAGCCGGGACGACAACGAACGGGAGGAGATCGTCCGCCTGAAGGGGGTCGACGAGCTGCGGGACCGGCTGTCCGAGCACGCCCGCACCGCCACCGGGAGCGTCATGATGCTGACCGGTGGCCCGGCAATTCCGCCGCAGATCAGGGAAAGTGGCGGGGCGCTGAGCCGGATGGCACTGGATCGCGGCATCACCATCCGGCACATCTACCAGGAGACCGTTCTTCAGGACCCGGCCTCCTGCGCCTATGCCGAGGAGATGGCCAAATGCGGGGAGGACAGCCGGGTCCTGCCGGGGTCCCCGGTGCGGATGACGCTCGTGGATCGCAGAATCGCTCTCCTGCCGATTGAATCGCACCTCGGCCGGGGTGCGGTGGAAATCCGCAGCGTGCGCCTGGTTTCCGCGCTCTGCCTGTTGTTCGACCTGTTGTGGGAGAAGGGCGTCCCGTTCTCCCGGTGGGCCGGCAGCAGCATGGACGGGCTGACCAAGCAGGCGAGCGCCATCCTGCGGCTGCTGCGCTGCGGGCGTACCGACGAGGCGATCGGCCGCCAGCTCGGCCTGTCCGAGCGCACCGTGCGCCGTACGGTCGCCGACATCATGAAGCGCCTCGACGCCGAGAGCCGCTTCCAGGCCGGTGTGGAAGCGGCTCTACGCGGCTGGATCTGACCGCGCCGGCGGGCAACCAGCTCCGGGAAGCCGGTTGCCCGCGACCTGCGGGCGGCGGGCCGGTCAGGCCCCGCGCAGGGTGGCGCCGAAGCGCTCGGCGGCGACAGCTACCGCCGCGTCCCGCGCGGCCACCGCCTCCTCGCCCGCGAGGGTCCGGTCCGGGGCCCGGAACGTCAGCTTGTACGCCAACGACTTACGCCCCTCGCCGAGCTGCTGGGAGGTGTAGACGTCGAACAGCCGGACGTCCTCCAGCAGCGGGCCCGCGCCCTCGACCAGTGCCGCCCGCACCTCGGCGGCCGGCACCGAGTCGTCCACCACAAGCGCCACGTCGATCAGGGCCGGTGGGAACGTGGAGATGGTCGGCCCGGCGGCCAGCGGCGCGGCGGGCAGCGCGTCCAGGTCCAGCTCCATGGCGCTGGTCCGCCGGGGCAGCTCCAGCGCGGCCAGCACGGCCGGGTGCAGCTCACCGGCGTGGCCGACGACCACGTCGTCCACCACCAGCTCGGCGCAGCGGCCCGGATGCCAGGGCGCCCGCTCGCCGGACCGTACCGTCACCCGGTCGGCGGGGATCCCGGCGGCGTCGAGCACGGCCCGGCCCGCCTCGATCGCGTCCGCCCAGCCGGCCGTGCGGCCCGCGCCCCACCAGCCGGCCGACTCGATCTCGCCGGTGAGCGCGACCGCGACGTGCCGCGGCTGGGCGGGCACCACCGCGTCGGCGGCGGCGAACTCCTCGTCGGTGGGCCGCCGGTCCACGCCCATGGCGGGCGGGGCGCCCGCGCCGGGACGCGGGTGGAAGACGGTGCCGATCTCGTAGATCGCCACGTCCCGCTGACCGCGGCCGACGTTGCGCTTGACGATGCCGAGCAGCGGGCCGAGCAGCGTGGTGCGCAGCAGCGGCTCCTCCTCCGACAGCGGGTTCGCCAGCCGTACCGCCGGGCGGCGCGGGTCGTCGGCGGGCAGGCCGAGCTGGTCGACCAGTTCCGGCGCGACGAACGGCTGCGCCAGCACCTCGACGTAGCCGCGCTCCGCGAGGGAGCGGGCGACGGCGCGGCGGCGCTGCTGCTGCCAGGTCAGGCCCCGGCCGGGCGGCGCGGTGGGCAGCACCGACGGCACGCGGTCGTAGCCGTCGAGGCGTACCACCTCCTCCACCAGGTCGGCCGGGTCGGTCAGGTCGGGCCGCCAGCTCGGCGGCGTCACGGTCAGCACCGCACCGCCTCCGGCGGCCGCGCCGACAGTGCCCGGGTCCTCGGCGAGCCGGTCCGCGCCGCGGGTGACCGTGCAACCGACCTGCTCCAGCAGCTCGACCACCCGGTCCGGCGAGTAGGCCACGCCGACGCGCCGCGACGGCAGGTCCACCGGCAGCGTCACCGGCGTACGCGGCGCGACGTGGTCGATGTCGAGCACCTCCGCGCCGGCCGTGCCACCGGCCAGGTCGGTGAGCAGCCGGACCGCCTTGTCCAGCGCGACCAGCGGCAGCGCCGGGTCCACGCCCCGCTCCCACCGCTTCGCCGCCTCGCTGAACAGCTTGTGCCGCCGCGCGGTACGCCCGACCGTGGCCGGGTCCCAGTGCGCCGCCTCGAACAGCACGTTCGTGGTGGAGGCGAGCACCTCGCTGGTCTCGCCGCCCATCACCGCCGCCAGCGAGATCGGACCCGTGTCGTCGCAGATGACCAGGTCCTCCGCGGACAGGGTGCGGCTCACGCCGTCCAGCGTGGTCAGCTTCTCCCCCGCCTCGGCGCGGCGCACCACGAGCGGCCCGGCGATCCGGTCCGCGTCGAAGGCGTGCATCGGCTGGCCGAGTTCGAGCATCAGGTAGTTGGTGATGTCGACCGCCAGCGAGATGCTGCGCACCCCGGCCGCGGTGAGCCGCTGCCGCATCCAGCCCGGCGTCTCGACGGTCGGGTCGACGCCGCGCACCATCCGCGCCGCGAACCGGTCGCAGCCGACCGGGTCACGGACCTCCACCGGGTACGCCGGCTCGGCGGTCGCGCCGGGCGCGGGCGCGTCGGCCGGGTCGCGGAACGGCACGCCGAGCGCGTGCGACAGCTCCCGGGCGATGCCGCGCACGCTCAGCGCGTACCCGCGGTCCGGGGTGATCTCCATCTCGACCACGACGTCGTCCAGGCCGACGACGGGCCGCGCGTCGTCGCCGGGCTGGGCCTTGACGTCCTCGGGCAGCACGACGATGCCGGAGTGGTCGTCGCCGAGCCCCAGCTCCTGCGCCGAGCAGATCATGCCGTGGGAGTTGCGCCCGTACGTCTTGCGCGCGCCGATCGCGAACCCGCCCGGCAGCACCCCACCGGGGAGGATCACCACGACCTTGTCGCCCTGGGCGAAGTTGCGCGCCCCGCAGACGATCTCCTGCGGCTCACCGGTGCCGTTCGCGGCGCCGACGTCCACCCGGCAGAAACGGATCGGCTTCTTGAAGCCGGTCAGCTCCTCGATCTCCAGGACCTCACCCACCACCAGCGGGCCGGTGACCGACTCGCGCAGGTCCACCACGGACTCGACCTCGATGCCGAGGTCGACCAGCGCCTGCTCCAGGTCGCCGGTGGGCAGGTCGGCCGGCAGGTCCACGTACTCCCGCAGCCAACTGACAGAAACTCGCATGACTGTTAAACCACCGTTCCCGTAGCTCAGGCGCCGAACGCGCGGGTGAACCGCACGTCGCCCTCGGCCATGTCCCGCATGTCGCTGACGCCGTGCCGGACCATCACGGTCCGGTCGATGCCCATGCCGAACGCGAATCCGGAGTAGACCTCCGGGTCGATGCCGCAGGCGCGCAGCACCCGCGGGTTGACCATGCCGCAGCCGCCCCACTCGACCCACTGCGGACCGTCCCGGTGCTCCGGGAACCAGACGTCGAACTCCGCCGACGGCTCGGTGAACGGGAAGTAGTGCGGCCGCCAGCGCGTCTTCGCCCCCTCGCCGAACATGGCCCGGGCGAAGTGGTCGAGCGTGCCGCGCAGGTGCGCCATGGTGATGCCCTTGTCCACCACCAGGCCCTCGACCTGGTGGAACACCGGCGCGTGGGTGGCGTCCAGCTCGTCGGTGCGGTAGACCCGGCCGGGCACCACCACGTAGATCGGCGGCTTGCGGCTGAGCATGGTGCGCGCCTGCACCGGCGACGTGTGGGTGCGCAGCACCAGGCCACTTCCCTCGGGTGCGATGTGGAACGTGTCCATCAGACCGCGCGCCGGGTGGTCGGCCGGGATGTTGAGCGCGTCGAAGTTGGTCCACTCCAGCTCGACCTCGGGGCCCTCGGCCACCTCGTAGCCCATGCCGATGAACAGATCGCTGATCTGCTCCATCAGCACGCTCAACGGGTGGCGGGCGCCACGCGGCCGGCGGTCGTAGGGCAGGGTCACGTCGACGCGTTCCTCGACCAGCACCCGCGCGGCCCGTTCCCGGTCCAGGATCTCCTGCCGGGCGGCGTACGCGGACTCGATCGCCCGGCGGGCCTCGTTGACCCGCTTGCCGGCGTCGGCCTTCGCGGCCGGCGGCAGCGCGCCGATCTCCCGGCGGGCCAGCGACACCGGGGACCGGTCACCGAGGTGCGCGGGGCGCAGCGCGGTGAGCGCGTCCGGGTCGGCGGCCTCGGCGAACGCCTTCTCGGCGTCGGCCACTGCTCCGGCCAGGGCGTCCGGGTCGAGCAGGGCGACCTGCTTCGGGTCGTACGGATCGTTGCGGTAGCTCATGGTGAACGGGCACTCCCTCACGGCGGCGCCGACCCTCACGGGTGGCTAGGCGAGTCTACGGACGCGCGGCTTCGCCGCAGCCCGCCGGTGGGGAGTCGTGCAGGGGGAAGGTCAGGCCCGCCGCCCGCCGACACCGGCGGGCTGGCTAAACGAACGCCGTGGCGCGTTCATGACGAGGCGGACTCCCCTGCTGTGTCTCGCGTGCCCCGGGGGACACGCAGTGCTCTGGCGGAAGAATACAGGCACACGGCCGCCGCCGCAGCCAGGTTCAGGCTCTCCGCCCGCCCGTGCAGCGGCACCCGGACGCGGGCGTCGGCGGCGGCGGTCAGCTCGTCGGGCAGGCCGTGCGCCTCGGAGCCGAACAGCCAGGCGGTCGGGGCGGACAGCCTTCCTGCGTCGGCGAGGTCGTCCAGGTCGCTGTCGCCGTACCCGGTGGTGGCGAAGATCTCCAGGCCGGCGGCCCGCAGCGCCTCGACGGCCGCGAGCGGGTCGGCGGCGCGCACCACGTCGACGTGGAAGAGGCTGCCGGCGGAGGCCCGCACGCACTTGCCGTTGTAGGGGTCGACTGCCTCGCCCGCGAAGATCACCGCGCCCGCGCCCGCCGCGTCGGCGGTGCGCAGCACGGTGCCGGCGTTGCCCGGGTCGCGGATACCGGCGAGCACCGCGACCAGGCGCGGCCCGCGCGCCACGGCCTCGTCCAGGGGTACGTCGAGGTGCCGGCAGAGCGCCACCAGGCCCTGCGGCGCGACGGTCTCGGCGAGCGCGGCCAGCGCGTCGTCGGTCACCTCGGAGACCGGCACGTCGGCCCGGGCGGCGGTGGCGGCGAGGTCGGCGTACCTGTCGAGCGCCGCCGGGGTGCCGAACAGCTCGACCACGGTGCCGGCGCGGGCGAGCGCCTCCCGGACCGCCTGCGGCCCTTCGGCCAGGAACCGGCCGGCCTGCTCGCGGTCGCGTCGGCGGTGCAGCCGGCGGGCCGCCGCGACCCTGGGGGTACGCGTGGTGAACGGGCCGGGAACGGCGTCGAGGCGCCTCCCCTGCGACTGTGACTGCATGGGAGACGCCTCGATCTGCCGTACGAGGTGGGTCAGGCGGCCTGAGCCGCGGCGCCACCGGTGCCCTCGGCCGCCACGGCGGCGCGGGCCAGCTCGACGATCGCCGCGAACGAGGCGGCGTCGTTGACGGCCATGTCGGCCAGGATCTTCCGGTCGACCTCGATGCCGGCCAGGCGCAGGCCCTGGATCAGCCGGTTGTAGGTCAGGCCGTTGGCCCGGGCGCCGGCGTTGATCCGCTGGATCCAGAGCTGCCGGAAGTCGCCCTTGCGGTCGCGACGGTCCCGGTAGGAGTACTGCATCGAGTGCAGCACCTGCTCCTTGGCCTTGCGGTAGAGCCGGGAGCGCTGACCGCGGTAACCGCTCGCGGTCTCCAGCAGGGTACGACGCTTCTTCTGGGCGTTCACAGCCCGCTTGACGCGTGCCATCTCAACTCCTTCTTCGGTTCAGGTGGCTCGCGTCAGCGGCCGAGCAGCTTCTTGATGCGCTTGACGTCGGCCTTGGCCAGCTCGACGGTGCCGGTCAGCCGACGGGTCTGGGTGCTGGGCTTCTTCTCCAGGTTGTGGCGAAGGCCGGCCTGCTGGGCAACGATCTTGCCCTTGCCGGTCACCTTGACCCGCTTGCCCATACCCGTGTGGCTCTTCATCTTCGGCATTGGAACGTCTTCTCCCCTGTTACTGGCCGCTGGTCTCAGCGGTCGTGCCGGTCTCGCCGGCTGCTGCGGTCTCGCCCGCCGGGGTCTCGCCGGTCGCCGGAGCGCCCGATTCCTCCGCAGCCCGGTCGCGCGGTCCACCGCGGGACGCCGTGGCGGCGACCGCGGAGGCCTTCACGGCCCGGTGCGGAGCGAGAACCATGATCATGTTTCGGCCGTCCTGCTTCGGCGCGGCCTCGACGTATCCCAGTTCCGTGATCTCGGACTCGAGCCGGCGCAGGAGCCGGTAACCCAGCTCCGGGCGGCTCTGCTCCCGGCCGCGGAACATGATCGTCACCTTGACCTTGTCGCCCGCCTTGAGGAACCGCACCACGTGACCCTTCTTGGTCTCGTAGTCGTGCGGGTCGATCTTCGGCCGGAGCTTCATCTCCTTGATGACGGTCTGCTGCTGGTTACGCCGCGCTTCGCGCGCCTTGAGTGCGCTCTCGTACTTGAACTTGCCGAAGTCCATGAGCTTGCACACCGGCGGGCGCGCCATCGGCGCAACCTCGACCAGGTCCAGGTCGACGTCCGCGGCCAGCTGCAGGGCGCGCTCCAGCGGGACGATGCCCACCTGCTCACCCTCAGGACCGACCAGTCGGACCTCACGTGCCCGGATCTGCTCGTTCACGCGTGGTTCGACGCTGATGGGGCCTCCTCGAGTCGAGTCTTCTCCGTGCCGACTCCGCGGGCTCCCGGGCGGGAGCCGACCCGGAAAGCAGAAGGCCCCGGCATATGCCAGGGCCCACTCGACCGGTCGGCACGATCACAGGATCGCGCATCCGGCGTCGGGACGTGCCCGAAACCGGGGACCGGACCCGGCCACCGTGGCGGCGACTCGGGTGGGAGCGGGCGCTCCGCTTCAAGACCGCCCACGCGTCAGGGACGGGGGCAGTCTGGTCGACTCCGCAACACTACACCCTCGGCCCAGGCCCGCCCAAACCGGGCTCCCTGGTCAGCGGGGTGTCGACTGGCCGGCGGACAGCGCCGCCAGGTGCGCCTGGTGCAGGCGGCGCAGCGCGCGGACCGCCTCGACCGCGCTCTCCTTGTCGGCGGCCTGCAACGCGACCATCGGCAGCAGGTCGTCGTCGTGCAGCTCCAGGCTGGCCCACGGGGCGCCCCTGTCGAACCGGACCCCGCGGATTACCTCCCAGGGCAGGTCGTACGAGCTGATCACGTTGCGGACCCGAACGCCCTTGGCGTCGGCGGTCACGCGGGGGCGGGTGAACAGCAGGAAGCCGAGCGCGCCGAAGACGCCCAGGCCGATCATGGCGAACTGGTCGCCGCGCTGGAACGTGCCGTAGCCGTTGCCGGTGGCGCCGGTCAGCGACGTCGCGACGAGGCTGAACACGACGAACAACGTGACGGCCGACACCCAGCAGACGACCCGGACGCGGCGGGGTCGCACGGTCACCACGGAATCGCTCACCCGACCAGTCTGCCATCCGGTTGGCGCGCGCCTTCGGCCGCCACACGGTCCGGGCCGCGCCGGCGCAGCCCGGTGACCACCACGGCGAGCAGCGTGAGCAGGGCGCCGGCCAGCACCGGCAGCCGGACGCCGGGGCCGCCGGGCAGAACCAGGTCCAGCAGCAGCGCGCCGCCGAGCTGCCCGGCCACCAGCGCCAGGCCGGTGCGCAGCACCCCGGCGGCGCGTACCCCGACCAGCAGCGAGAGCACGATGCCGACGCCGAGCAGGCCGCCGACGTAGAGCCACCACTGGCCGGGCCAGCGGGGCGCGGTGACGAGCGCGCCGGTCAGCGCCGCGACCGCGCCGATCACCACGGTGCTGACCGCGAAGTTGACGGCGAGGCCGGCGGCCGGGCCGACCGAGGCGGCGACCCGGCCGTTGAGCGCGGACTGCGTCGCCACCGCCAGCCCGCCCAGGACGCAGAGCAGCACCAGCCCGATCGCCAGGTCACCGACCGGGCGGCCGAGCTGGGCGAGGGCCACCGCGCCGACGCCGAGCAGCGCCCCGCCGACGCGGGGCACTGTGAGCGGCATCCGGCCGGTGGCGGCCAGCCCGGCCCGGTCCACCGCCAGGCCACCGAGACTGCCGCCGGCCACCTGGGCGATCGTGAACACCGCCACCCCGAGCACCGGCACCACCACCGGCGCGACCAGCACGATCACCGCGCCGCCCACGCCGCCCAGGTAGGTCCACCAGGGCAGCCCGGAGCGGCGCAACGCGGCCAGCCCGGCGCGCATCGAGGGCAGCGCCACGATCCCGGCCAGCACCAGCAGGCAGCCGCCGAGGTTGTTGACCACCGCGCCGAGGACCGGATCGCCGGTCCGCTCCCCCAGCTCGGCGTTGACCACGCCCTGGGCGGCCGAGGCCATGCCACCCAGGACGACAACGCCCAGCGCGGCCGGGAGCGGCAGCGGCCTCACAGCCGGCAGGCGTGGATGTTGGTGACCAGGATCGCGCGGGCACCCAGCTCGTACAGCTCGTCCATGATCCGGTGCACGTCGTCGCGGAGCACCATCGCCTGCACCGCGACCCAGCCCTCCCGGTGCAGCGGCGAGACGGTGGGCGACTCGATGCCCGGGGTCAGCGAGCTGGCCCGGTCGAGCAGTCCGGCCGGCACGTCGTAGGCGAGCATCACGTAGCGCCGGGCCACCAGGACGCCGTGCAGCCGGCGCTGCAGCTGCTCCTGCTGGGCGCCGGCGGGCGCGCCGGCGCGGCGGACCAGCACCGCCGAGGAGCGCAGCAGCGGCTCGCCGAAGACCACCAGGCCGGCCTGGCGCAGCGTCGCGCCGGTCTCCACCACGTCGGCGACCACGTCGGCCACGCCGAGGCGGATGGCGTTCTCCACCGCGCCGTCGAGGCGGATCACGTCGGCCTTGACGCCCAGCTCGGCCAGGTGCCGCTCGACCAGGCCGGGGTACGCGGTGGCGATGCGGTGCCCGCCGAGCTGCTGGACCGAGGCGACGTCGTCGGGCCGGGCGGCGAACCGGAACGTGGCCCGCCCGAAGTTGAGGTCGACGATCTCCTCGGCCGGCGCGCCGGAGTCGATCAGCAGGTCGCGGCCGGTGATGCCGACGTCCAGGTCACCGGAGCCGACGTAGGTGGCGATGTCCTTGGGGCGCAGGTAGAAGAACTCGATGTCGTTCTGCTCGTCCCGGCAGACCAGGTCCTTCGGGTCGGTGCGCTGGCGGTAGCCCGCCTCGCGCAGCATCCCGGCGGCCGACTCGGCCAGGGCGCCCTTGTTGGGTACTGCGACACGCAGCATGGGAGTGCTCCTTCGTTCGATCGGGTGATCAGCGGACGGGCACTCACAGATGTCGGTAGACGTCCTTCAGTTCCAGGCCGGTGGCGAGCATCAGCACCTGCGCCTGGTAGAGCAGCTGGGAGATCTCCTCGGCGGCCCGCTCCGGGCCCTCGTGCTCGGCGGCCATCCACGACTCGGCCGCCTCCTCGACGACCTTCTTGCCGATGAAGTGCACGCCCTTGGCGAGCGCCTCGACGGTGCCCGAGCCCGGGGTGCCGGCAGCGGCCTTGGCCTGCAGCTCGGCGAACAACTCCTCGAACGTCTTCACGGAAGGCGATTCTTCCAGCCGCCCCCGGTGACGGGCCGGGTGGGTCAGGCGAAGCCGACCCGGTGGGCGGACTGGGCGTCCAGGGCGCGGACGGCCAGCGCGGCGTCCAGCGCGGCCACCGTCGCCGACCAGCCCTTGTCCTCGGCCGAGCCGGGCAGCCCGGCCCGGTCCCGGGCCTGCTCGATGGTGTCGACAGTGAGCACCCCGTGCGCCACCGGCTTGCCCTCGTCCAGCGCCACCCGGGTCAGCCCCTCGGTGACCGACTGGCAGACGTAGTCGAAGTGCGCTGTCGCGCCGCGTACCACCACGCCGAGCGCGACGACCACGTCGAAGCGGCGCGCCATCGCCTGGGCCACCACCGGCAGCTCCACCGAACCGGCCACCCGGGCCACCACGGCCCGCGCCCCGCACGCCTGCGCGGCGGCCACCGCACGCTCGGTCATGTGGTCGGTCAGCTCGCCGTGCCACCGGGCGGCCACCACGCCGACAGTCATCCCGGCCGCGTCCACCGCGGTCACGCCCGGCTCACCGAAACCCGCCATCGCCCTACGCTCCGATCTCGTCACCGGCGACCGGGCGGCCCATCGGCGCCTCGGTCACCTCGTCCAGTCCGTCCAGCAGGTGCCCCATCCGGTCCCGCTTAGTGCGCAGGTACCGCACGTTCTCCGGGTTGGACCGCACGGGCAGCCCCTCCCGCCCGGTCACGGTGAGCCCGTACCCCTCCAGCCCGGCCCGCTTGGCCGGGTTGTTGGTCAGCAGCCGCATCGAGCGGACGCCCAGGTCGTAGAGGATCTGCGCGCCGGTGCCGTAGTCGCGCGCGTCGGCCGGCAGGCCCAGGTCGAGGTTCGCGTCCACGGTGTCGCGGCCCTGGTCCTGGAGCTGGTACGCCTGCAGCTTGTGCAGCAGGCCGATGCCCCGGCCCTCGTGACCGCGCACGTAGAGGACCACGCCGCGGCCCTCCGCGGCGACCCGGGCCAGCGCGGCCTGCAACTGCGGCCCGCAGTCGCAGCGCAGCGAGCCGAACACGTCGCCGGTGAGGCACTCCGAGTGCACCCGCACCAGCACGTCCCGCCCGTCGCCGAGGTCGCCCATGACCAGCGCGACGTGCTCGGCCGGGTCGTGCTCGGCGCGGTAGCCCAGCGCCCGGAACACGCCGTACGGGGTGGGCATCCGGGCCTCGGCGGCCAGCTCGACCTGCTTCTCGGTACGCCGCCGGTAGGCGATCAGGTCCGCGATGGTGACCAGCGTCAGGCCGTGCTCGGCGCAGAACTTCTCCAGGTCCGGCAGGCGCATCATGGTGCCGTCGTCGTTGACCAGCTCGCAGAGCACCCCGGCCGGGCGCAGCCCGGCCAGCCGGGTCAGGTCCACCGCCGCCTCGGTGTGCCCGGGGCGGCGCAGCACCCCGCCGGCGCGGGCGCGCAGCGGCACCACGTGACCGGGCCGGGCCAGGTCGGTCGGGCCGGTGGCGGCGTCGGCGAGCAGCCGGATGGTGTGCGACCGGTCGGCGGCCGAGATGCCGGTGCTGACGCCCTCCCGGGCGTCCACCGTCACCGTGTACGCGGTGCCGCGCCGGTCCTGGTTGGTGTGGTGCATCGGCGGCAGGTCCAGCCGGTCGCACTCGTCCTCGGTCAGCGGCACGCAGATGTAGCCGGAGGTGTAGCGGACCATGAACGCGACCAGCTCCGGCGTGGCCAGCTCGGCCGCGAAGATCAGGTCGCCCTCGTTCTCGCGGTCCTCGTCGTCGACCACGACCACGGGGCGCCCGGCGGCGATGTCCGCCACCGCCTGCTCGATCGAACCGAAAGTGGTCATGCCACTGCCTCCGAGTACGTCGCCGGGATCGGGGCGGGCGCGGTCGCGACGGCCCGGGAGGTGCGCCACCAGCTGTACAGGCCGGCGGCGCAGAACGCGCCGTAGACCAGGTACATGGCGGCCGACGGGTAGAAGCCGCCGCGCAGCAGCAGCGGCACGCCGACCGCGTCGACGGCGATCCAGATCAGCCAGAACTCGACCCACCCGCGGGCCATGCCGTAGGTGGCGAGCAGGCTGCCGACCAGGATCCAGGCGTCCGGCAGCGGCCCCCACGAGCCCAGCGCGGCCAGCACCGGGTACGCGGCGGCGGTGCCGACGACGGCCGCGACGAGCAGTCCGAGCCGCTCCCGCCAGGTGGCCCAGCGCGGCACCACGGCCGGCTCGTCCCCGCCGCCCGCGCGCCGGTTGCGCGACCAGCGCCACCAGCCGTACACGCTGACGGCGAAGAAGAAGACCTGCCGGCCGGCCTGGCCGTAGAGGTCGTGCGCCTGCGGGGTGACGAAGACGCCGCCGAGGAACACGGTGAGCAGCAGCGCGTTGCCGATCATGCCGACCGGCCAGGCCCAGACCACGCGGCGCAGCCCGAGCAGCGCCGAGGCGAGCCCGAAGCCGTTGCCGACGATCTCCCGGACCAGCACCGGCGAACCGGCCACGTGCACCTGGGCGTCGAGCAGCCAGCCGAGCGGGCCCATCACCGCACACTCCCCGCGCCGCGGTCGCCGAGCAGCCGTTCGACGTACTTGGCCAGCACGTCGACCTCCAGGTTGACCGGGTCGCCGACCTGCTTCGTGCCGAGCACGGTGAGCTTCAGCGTGGTGGGGATCAGCCCGACGGAGAACCAGTCGTCGCCGGCCTCCGCCACGGTCAGCGACACGCCGTCGACGGTGATCGAGCCCTTCTCCACCACGTACCGGGCCAGGCCGGCGGGCAGGCGGAACCGGACGGTCTCCCACTGCGCGGCCGGTTCCCGGGCGACGACCTCGCCGACGCCGTCGACGTGGCCCTGCACCAGGTGCCCGCCGAGGCGGCTGTTGAGCGCGGCGGCGCGTTCCAGGTTGACCGGGTCGCCGGGGCGCAGCGCCCCGAGCGCGGTGCGGCGCAGCGTCTCGCCCATCACGTCGGCGGTGAACACCCCGCCGTCGACGTCGACAACGGTGAGGCAGACGCCGTTCACCGCGATGGAGTCGCCGTGCCGGGCGTCCGAGGTGACGAGCGGGCCGCGGATCGCGACCAGCGCGGAGTCGTCGCCGGTCTCGGTGCTCCGGACGATCTCGCCCAGCTCCTCGACGATGCCGGTGAACATGTCAGGCCTCCCTCTTCCGGGGCAGCGCGGTGATCCGCAGGTCGGGACCGACCCGCGTAACGTCGGTGATCTCCAGGTCGATGGCGTCGGCGATGGTGCTCACGCCGGCGTCGAGCAGCGCGGTGGGACCGGCGCCGAGCAGCTTCGGCGCGACGTACCCGACGATCCGGTCGACCAGGCCGGCGGCGAGGAACGCGCCGGCCAGCGTGGGGCCGCCCTCCAGCAGCGCGGCCCGCACGCCCCGGTGGTGCAGCTCCGCGAGCAGCGCCGCCAGGTCGACCCGGCCGTCCGGCCCGGCGCCGACCTCCGCGGCCGTGGCCACCCACGTGCGTGCGGCGCCGTCGCGGACCCGGGCGTCGGCCGGGGTACGCCCCGAGCTGTCCACCACCACCCGCAGCGGCTGCCGGATGGCCATGGTGCCGTCGCGCAGGTTGCGGGCGGTGAGACGGGGATCGTCGGCGAGCACGGTGCCCACCCCGGCGAGCACCGCGTCGACGGTGCCGCGCAGGGCGTGCACGTCCATCCGGGCCGCCTCGGAGGTGATCCACATGCTGGTCCCGTCGGCGGCGGCGGAGCGCCCGTCGAGCGTCGCCGCGTACTTCCAGATCAGGTACGGCCAGCCGCGGCGCATCGAGGTGAGCCAGGCGACGTTGCCGGCCTCGGCCTCCTGGGTGCGTACCCCGAGGGTCACCTGGACCCCGGCGGCGCGCAGCGTGGCGGCGCCGCCGGAGGCGACCGGATTGGGGTCGGGCACGGCGACCACGACGCGGGCCACCCCGGCGGCGATGAGCGCGTGGCTGCAGGGGCCGGTGCGGCCGGTGTGGTCGCAGGGTTCGAGCGTGACGACTGCGGTGCCGCCGCGGGCGCGGGTGCCGGCCTGGGCCAGCGCGACGATCTCGGCGTGCGGGCCGCCGGCGTACGCGTGGAAGCCCTCGCCGACGACCTCGCCGTCGGCGTCGAGCAGCACGCAGCCGACGACCGGGTTGGGGCTGGTGGCACCGAGGCCGCGCGCGGCCAGTTCGATGGCACGACGCATCGCCTCGTCGACGGAGACGCTCGCCATGGCCGCCTGTCCTCCCGCTCGCCGGTCGCGCGCGGGCGGGTTCGGGAGGAACGGCCACGAAAGCCGCGGACACGCGGCGGCGGAGAACCCGGGGACGGCGACGCCGACCCCGGGGAGCCCACGCGGCGGCTGAGGGTGCTCAGCGGCCGGCAGGGGCCTCCCCCGTTCCGCGCGCTGTCTCCCATCCGGACTGTCTGGGGGCGGACGAGCCGCACCCCAACCGTCGGCCCCGGATTCTCACCAGGTCCACCGTCCGGCCGAAGCCGTCCGGGTCGCGGGCTTACCACGGTCGGACCGTGGATCACCGCCGGTTCGGAATTTCACCGAGCCCCGCCAGCGCGTGGTGGGTACACGGGAAGTCTTACACGTTCCGCCCGGGTGCGCGCCACAGAGGCGAGCTACCTCACAGGCGCGCTCAGGTGACGCCGCGGCGGCGGTCCACCGCCACGTACGACCCGGGCTGGCTCTTGGCCACCGTCTTCATCTCCGAGGCCACCGCGATGGCCTCCAGCGGGTCGGTGAAGCGCTTGCCGGAATCCGACAACGACACGCCGATGGAGAGCGTCACCAGCGCGGCGCGGCGGATGTTGCCGCGCCGGTCCTTCAGCTCGACGAAGCCACGTTCCCGGTCGGTGGCGTCGTAGAGGGCGTCCGCGGCCTTCTCGAAGTCGACGACGGCCCGGCTGGTCAGTGGCCGCACCTGGCTGGGGGTGCAGACGATGACGAAGTCGTCGCCGCCGACGTGCCCCAGAAAGGCCGGCGGCAGCCCGATCGACACCACCGCCCGGTGCAGGCTGCGGGCCAGCGCCGAGATGAACTCGTCGCCGCGCACGAAGCCGTACCGGTCGTTGACGCTCTTGAACCGGTCGATGTCGATGTAACCGACGGCGTAGTCGACGCCGTTGCGGACCCGGTCGCTGATCTCCCGCCGGATGCGGCTGTTGCCGGGCAGGCCGGTCAGCGGCGAGACCTCCCGGAACTCCTTGTTGCGCCGCAGCGTGGAGTTGACCCGGGCCACCAGCTCCAGCGTGTCGAACGGCTTGACCAGGTAGTCGTCGGCGCCGACGCTCAGCCCGTTGACCTTGTCCTGGGTCATCCCCTTGGCGGTCAGCATGATCACCGGCAGCGCGGAGGTCATCGGGTCGGCGCGCAGCCGCCGGGTCAGCTCCAGGCCGTCGACGCGCGGCATCATCAGGTCCACCACCGCGAGGTCGGGCCGCTGCCGCTCGATGATCTCCAGCGCCTCCTGGCCGTCGCTGGCGTGCAGCACCTCGAAACCGTGCAGGCGCAGGTTGAACTCGACGAAGCGGGCGATGTCCTCGTCGTCGTCGACGACCAGGATGACGTCGGGTCGCTCGTCGGCCGCGTCCACCTCAGGCCCCGGTCATCGCACGTTCCGCCAGGCCACGCAGGCGGCGTACCGCCTCCGCGGGATCGTCGGCGCCGTAGACGGCGGTGCCGGCGACGAACGCGTCGGCGCCGGCCGCGGCGGCCTGCTCGATGGTGTCCGCGGCGATGCCGCCGTCGACCTCGATGCGCAGCTCCAGGTGGCCGCTGTCGACGTGCCGGCGGGCGGCGCGCACCTTGTCCAGCAGCTGCGGCAGGAAACGCTGGCCGCCGAAACCGGCCTTGATCGTCATGATCAGCAGCGTGTCGAAGCTCGGCAGCAGCTCCAGGTACGGCTCGATCGCGGTGTCCCGGTCGATCGCCAGGCCCGCCTTCGCACCGGCCGAGCGCAGATCCTTCGCGAGCGCCACCGGGTCGTCGCACGCCTCGGCGTGGAACGTGACGTTGTACGCCCCGGCGTCGGCGTACCCGGGCGCCCAGCGACGCGGATCGGTGATCATGAGGTGCACGTCGAACGGGATCTCGGTCACGGCGCGCAGGCTCTGCACCACCGGCAGCCCGATGGTCAGGTTGGGCACGAAGTGGTTGTCCATGACGTCGACGTGCAGCCAGTCGGCGGCGGACTCCACGGCACGGACCTCGTCGGCGAGGCGGGCGAAATCGGCGGCCAGGATGCTCGGCGCGACGATGGGCGGCGGTACGGTCACCGGGCCAGTGTACGAACGCGGTGATCCGGAGGTCGCGGCACGGCTCCCGGAACGACAAGCGGTGATCCTTCCGTCACCCCCGGTGCACCATCCGGCCGTCCGGAGCAAAAATCGGCACGAATAGTCGCCGGTGACTGGCCGATCGATTGAAAGATGACGAAACTCCTACAGGGACGGTCACGTATGCTGCACGCCCGGGCGCGGGGGACACCGGTCGGGCCTGTGGCGACCGGCTGTCATCTCTCCCGGAAGGGGCGGACGATGCGACGGTGGCTCCACGTGCTCGCGCTGGCCGGCGCCGCGACGGCGGTGCTCGCCGGCTGTGTGCAGGCGCACCGGGCCGACGGGGATCTGATCGACGACTGGGCGGCGCTGCCGGCGCCACGACTGTTCGTCCCGGCCACCGACGCGTGCCTGCCCCGCCTCACCACAGTGGTGGCCGCCGCCACGTACGAGACTGTCGACTGCGCGGGCAGCCACCTGGCCGAGACGGTGCACGTCGGCACGTTCACCGGGCCGGCCGCGCTCGGCGCCCGCCCGGAGCCAGGCACCCCGGCGCTGCGGACCGCGCGCGCCGAGTGCGACCAGCGGGCCCGCGAGATGATCGGCGGGGACTGGCACGCCGCCCGGCTCACGCTGAACATCGCACTGCCGACCGTCGCCGCCTGGGGCGCCGGCGCGCGCTGGTTCCGCTGCGACCTGGCCGAGACCGACAGCATCGACAACACCCGCCCGGTCAACCGGGTGGGCAGCCTGCGCGGCGCGCTGGTCGGCGACAACCCGCTCGTGCACAGGTGCTTCGACCCGAAGCTGATCGGCCAGAACCTCAACTACATGGCCCCGGTGCTCTGCACCGAACCGCACCGCGCGGAGTTCGTCGGCGTGTACGAGGAACAGGACATGAGCTGGGCGGAGTTCACCAAGGGCGCGCCCTCCACGCACCGGCGCTGCATGACACTGATCGCCGCGTTCGCCGACGTGCCGGACAACGCGGAGCTTCCGTACCGGGCCGGGTCCATCTTCTACCCGCCCTCGCAACGGGAGTGGGAGGAGGGCGACCGGGGCGTGCGCTGTTTCCTGTGGAGCGACGACCGCAAGCTCAACCGCTCGGTACGCGGCGCCGGTCCCGAGGGACTCCCGGTGACCTGATCGACTGCCGTATGCTGCACCGCCGAGGCGTACCGGTCGGCTCCGGACGCGCGGGGGAGGTCGGTCGCGATGCGGCGTTGGTGGGTGGCGGTCACCGTGTCAACGGTGGCGGCGCTGGCGCTCGGCGGGTGCGCCGCGCCGGCCGGGGTGGACCGCGACCTGACCGACGACTGGCCCGCGTTCGCCGCACCGGTCGGCTTCGTGCCGCAGAGCGGCGCCTGTCACCCCACCGTCGCCGACGTCGGCTACCTCAGCGGCTACCAGCCGGTCGACTGTGCCGCCACGCACCGCGCCGAGACGCTGCACGTCGGCACGATGAGCGGCCCGGAGGCGGAACGTTCCGCTCCGCCGCCGGCCGGCTCGGCCGGGATGCGCGTCGCGCACGGCGACTGCGCCCGGCAGGTCACCCGGGCCCTCGGCGGGGACTGGCGCTCCGGGCGGCTGCGGCTGTCCGTGGTCTTCCCCTCCGCGCTGGCCTGGTCCGGCGGGGCCCGCTGGTATCGCTGCGACGTCGCCGAGGTGACCGACCTGGACCAGGGCGACGTCGCCGAGCGCACCGGCAGCCTGCGGGGCTCGCTGAAGCCCGGCTCGAAGCTGGCGCTGGGCTGCTTCAACCCGAAGATGAGCAAGAACGACGTGCAGGCGATGCGGCCGGTGTCCTGCACCGCGAAGCACCACGCCGAGTTCGTCGGCGTCTACCAGGCGCCGGACATCAGCTACGCCGAGTTCGAGCGCACGCCGCTGCGCACGCACAAGGCGTGCCGCGGGCTCATCGCCAAGTACGCGAAGCTGCCCAACGACGGCAACATGCAGTACCGGGCCGGCACCATCATCTACCACCCGTACGAGGAGCAGTGGCGCGACGGCGACCGGGGCGTGCAGTGCTTCCTCTGGGTCTCCGAGCGGGCGCTGACCCGCTCGGTGAAGGGCGCGGGCGCCAAGTCGCTGCCGATCACCTGAGCCACGGGCGGGGCGGCGTTCGCCGACCCCGCCCGTGTCCGCTCAGCCGACCTGCAGCGTCACGTCGTCCACGACGAAGCTGGTCTGCAACGAGGAGTCCTCGACCCCGGTCCACTTCAGCGTGACCGTCTGCCCCGCGTACGCGGCCAGGTTGAAGGTGCGCTGGGTGTAGCCGGTGGCCTTGTTCAGGTTGGAGTACGTGGCCAGCGTGGTCGAGCCGACCTGCACGGTCAGCTTGTCGTAAGCGGTCGAGCTGGTGGTCTCGGCCGTGTCGATGTGCAGCCAGAACGAGAACGTGTAGCTGCTGCACCCGGCCGGCAGCGTGACCGACTGCGACAGCGTGTCGGTACGCGAGGAGCCGTACCCGTTCATCCACGCCTTGTACGACCCGGTGCGGGCCGCCTGGCTGGAGCTGTTGGTGATCACGCCGGAGCTGGCCGTCCACGGCGTGGTGCCGGACTCGAAGCTGCTGTTGCCGATGAGCTGCCCGCCGGTGCAGCCGCCGCTGCCGCCGCTCACGGTGATCGTGTAGCTGGCGGTGCGGGTGGCCGAGCCGGTGCCGGTCACGGTGAGCGTGAACGTGCCGGTGGTGGCCGACGACGAGGCGCTGACCGTCATCGTGGACGAGCCGCCCGAGGTGACCGACGACGGGCTGAAGCTCACCGACACGCCGCTCGGGGCGCCGCTGGCGGACAACGCCACGGTCTGCGCGCTTCCGGAGGTGGTGGCGGTGCTGACGGTGGCGGTGGTGGAGCCGCCCCGGGCGACGCTGCCGGAGGTGGGGCTCACCGAGACGGAGAAGTCGTTGGCCGGGGTGCCGCCGCCGACCGCGAGCGCCCAGATCGTGTACGCCACGCCGTCCGCGGCCCGGTTGAGGATCGTCGTGTTGATGTTGCTGGTGTTGTCGCAGGAACGGTGGTAGCAGCCGTCGTACGCCGCGCCCGCGGTGCCGCCCCACTTGCTGGCCTGCGCCGAGGTCTTGGTGTAGCTGGCGCCCGCCGCGTAGCCGGAGGTCTGGATGCCGGCGTTGGCGAACGAGTAGTCGTCGGAGCGGCCCTGGCCCTCGGTGTTCTCCTCCGGCGAGATGCCGAACGAGTCCCAGTACGCCTTCAGCGGCGCGGCGGTGGCCGAGGTGATCCGGTTGATGAAGTAGCCGCCGTTGGGCGAGCCGACCATGTCGAAGTTGTAGTAGCCCTTGATGTAGCCCCGCTGGGTGGAGCTGAGCTGGTTGACGTAGTGCTTGGAGCCCTGCAGGCCCTGCTCCTCGCCGTTCCACCAGGCGAACCGGACCCGCTTGGTCATGGTCGGGTTCTGCGCGGCCAGCACCAGCGCGTTCTCCAGCAGCGCCGACGAGCCGGAGGCGTTGTCGTTGATGCCCGGCCCGGCGGCCACGCCGTCCAGGTGGGCGCCGAACATGACGACCTGGTCCGACGGGCCCTGCGGCCACTCGGCGATCAGGTTGTTGCCCGGGTAGGTGCAGGTGGAGCAGTTCTGCTCGGTGACCGTGTAGCCGGCGGCCTGGAGCTTGCCCTTCACGTAGTTGACCGACGCCGTGTAGCCGGCCGAGCCGGAGCGCCGGTTGCCCCCGTTGCTGGTGGCGATGGAGTTGAACTGGCTGAGGTGGGCCTGGATGTTGCTCAGGGAGACGTCGGGGGCGGCGAGCGCGGCGACGGCCGGGGCGGGGGCGGCGGCCGGCGCGGGAGCGGCGGAGGCGGTGCCGGCCAGGCTCGCCGTCGTCAGGGTGGCGACGAGGGCGAGCGCGAGGCTCGTGGTCGGCGTTCTGCGTCTCATGGAGACTCCTCGTGGGGGTTCGGCGGGCGGGGTGCCGGGACCGGTGATCGGAACAGTTACATGTATCGATCGCACAGTCAACGGGCTGTCACATCCCACCGACCCCCTCCCCCCACAGGGATGCCGCCCGCGCCCCTCCCCTTGCCTCGGCGCCGGGTCAGTTCCTGCGCAGGAGCGCCAGGAACATGGCGTCGGTGCCGTGGCGGTGCGGCCAGAGCTGCACCGTGGGCCCGTCACCCAGACCCGGCATGCCGGCCGGCAGCATCGGCCGCGCGTCGACGAAGTCGACGGCGAAGCCGCAGCGCCGCGCCGCCTCGGTCACCGTCACGTGGGTCTCCACCACGTGCGGCGAGCACGTCACGTACGCGACCAGGCCACCGGGCCGGGCCGCCCGCAACGCGGCGGTGAGCAGCTCACGCTGCAACCGGGTCAGCGGCGGCAGGTCCGACGGCTGGCGGCGCCAGCGCGCCTCCGGCCGGCGGCGCAGCGCGCCCAGCCCGGTGCACGGCGCGTCGACCAGGACCCGGTCGAAGTGCCCCTCCGGCAGCTTCGGGTCGCTGCCCACGTCACGCCCGTCGGCGTGCAGCACCGTCACCGGCAGCCCGCGAGTGGCCTGCTCCACCAGCCGCGCCCGGTGCTCGGCCACCTCGACCGCGGTGAGCCGCGCCCCCCGGGTCGCGGCCAGCGCGCCGAGCAGGCCGGACTTGCCGCCCGGACCGGCGCACAGATCCAGCCAGCGGCCGTCCGGGCCGTCCAGCGGAGCCGCCGCGAGCGCGTCCGCCACCAGCTGGGAACCCTCGTCCTGCACGTGCGCGCGGCCGTCGGCCACCGCCCGCAGGTCACCCGGCGCGCCGCCGGGCAGGTAGACCGCGTACGGCGAGAACGCGCCGGGCGCGCCGCCCACCTCGTCGGCCAGCGCCACCGGATCGGCCAGGCCCGGCCGGGCGCACAGGTGCACCGGCGGGCGCTCGTTGTCCTCGATGAGCAGCCGGGCCGTCTCCCCCATGTCGCCGCCGAGCGCCTCGGCGAACGACCGCACGATCCACTGCGGATGGCTGTACGCCAGCGCGAGGTGCCCGACCGGGTCGGTCTCCTGCGCCGGGGCGAGCTTCGCCACCCAGGCGTCGGCGTCCCGGCTGGTGATCTCCCGCAGCACCGCGTTGGCGAACCCGGTGGCGCCCGGCCCGACGGACCGGACCAGGTCGACAGTGGACGACACCGCGGCGTGCGCGGGCACCCGGGTGTGCAGGATCTGGTACGCCCCGAGCCGCAGCGCGTCACGCACCGGCGGGTCGATGCGCTGCACGTCCCGCCCGGCCGCGTCGGTGACGATCGCGTCGAGCGTGCCGGTGTGCCGCAGCGTGCCGTAGGTCAGCTCGGTGGCGAACGCGGCGTCCCGGCCGCTCAGCCCGGCCTCGCGCAGCATCGCCGGGAGCACCAGGTTGGCGTACGCGTCGTCGCGGTGCACAGCGGCGATCGCCTCGTACGCGACCTGCCGGGGCAGGTCCACGGCCGGACGGGCCGGACGACGCGGACCCCGCCGGTCGCCGCCGAACCGGTCACCGCCACGCCGGTCCGCACCGGGCCGGTCGCCGCGCTGGCGGTCACCGCGCTCACGATCGCCGTGCTCACGCGCGTACCCGCGAGGGCGCTCCCCCTCGGCGGGCCGGTCCGGGCGCGACGGCCCCGTCACGCGAACACCTCGCCGGCGGTGACCCGGGCGCCGCGCGCCCAGTCGCCGGCGGGCATGGCCTTCTTACCGGCGGCGCGCACCTCGCCGAGGCGCACCGGCGTGGTGGCGGTGCCGACGAGCACACCGGACTTCGCCACGTGCAGCTCCCCGGGCTTCAGCTCCGGGCCGTCTGCCACCGGAGTGACCGGGCCGAGCTTGACCCGGTCGTCGCGGAACGTGGTCCACGGGCCGGGCGCGGGCGTGCAGGCGCGGATGCGCCGGTCCACCGAGAACGCGGGGTCGCCCCAGCGGACCCGGGCGTCCTCCACCGTCAGCTTCGGCGCGAGCGAGACGCCGTCGGCGGGCTGCGGCACGGCGCGGGCGGTGCCGGCACCGATCGCGTCGAGCACCGCCACCAGCAGCCCGGCACCGGAGTGCGCGAGCCGCTCCAGCAGGTCGCCGGAGGTGTCGGCCGGGCGGATCTCGTCGGTGACCGTGCCGTAGACCGGGCCGGTGTCCAGCCCTTCCTCCAGCTCGAAGACACTGGCCCCGGTCAGCTCGTCGCCGTGCAGCACCGCGTGCTGCACGGGCGCGGCGCCCCGCCAGGCGGGCAGCAGCGAGAAGTGCAGGTTGATCCAGCCGTGCGCGGGGATCTCCAGCGCCACCGGCGGCACCAGCGCGCCGTAGGCGACCACCGGTACGCAGTCCGGCGCCAGCTCGCGCAGCCGGTCGAGGAACTCCGGCTCGCGCGGGCGGGCCGGGGTGAGCACCTCGACGCCGTGCGCGTCGGCCCACGCGCCGACCGGCGAGCGGACCAGTCCCCGGCCACGACCGGCCGGGGCGTCGGGACGGGTGACCACGGCGAGCAGCTCGTGGCCGGAGGCGGCGATCGCGTCCAGGGCCGGTACGGCGACCGCCGGCGTGCCGGCGAAGACCAGGCGCATCCGGGTCACCGCCCCAGGCCGAACGGGTTGCCGGCGGCGTGCGGGCTGAGCTTGACAGTGGGCGGGGCGGCCTGGTCGTACCACTCGGCCTGGCGGATCGCCTTCATGGCCTCCTTGCGGCCGGCCGGGTCGAGCCGGTCGACGAAGAGCACGCCGTCGAGGTGGTCGGTCTCGTGCTGCACGCAGCGGGCCATCAGGCCGGTGCCGACGATCTGCAACGGGTCGCCGTAGCCGTTGAAGCCCTTGGCGATCACGTTCTGCCGGCGCTTGGTGTCGAAGTAGAGCCCGGGGATGGACAGGCAGCCCTCCGGGCCGTCCTGTTCCTCCTCGTCCGGGAACTCCAGCACCGGGTTGACCAGGTGGCCGAGGACGTCGTCGACGTCGAAGGTGAACACCCGCAGGCCCACCCCGAGCTGCGGCGCGGCGAGGCCGGCGCCGCTCTGCTCGCGCATCGTGTCGGTCAGGTCGGCGATCAGCTTGCGCAGCTCGGCGTCGAAGTCGACGACCGGGTCGGCCGGCGTGCGCAGCACCGGATCGCCGAACAGACGGATGGGCTGGACGGTCACTCGGCGTGGCTCCTTGTCTGGGTCGAACGATGCGCGTCCAGTCTACGGAGTCGGCCCGGCCGCCCCGGGTGGCGTACCGGGAACGGTGACCGGGGACGCCTCCCGGCCCACGCGCACCGGCAGCGTGGCGTGACCACGCAGCGTGAGCCGCACCCGCCGCTCGGGCCGGCCGGCCACGGCGAGCCCGGGCAGCCGGCGCAGCAGCAGCGGAAACGCCACCTGCGCCTCCAGCCGGGCCAGCGCCGCGCCGAGGCAGTAGTGCGGCCCCGCGCCGAAGGACAGCGGGTGCACCTGCGGACGCCACGGGTCGAAGCGGGCCGGGTCCGGATAGCGGCGCGGATCACGGTTCGCCGCGCCGAGCATCACGATCACCCAGCTCTCCGGCGGCAGGTCGACGTCGCCGTACCGGGCCGGCGCGGTGCTCATCCGGGAGGTGAGCTGCACCGGCGAGTCGTAGCGCAGCAGCTCGTCGACGTAGCCGGGGGCGAACTCCGGGTGCTCGGCCAGCGCCGCCGCGGCGCGCGGATGCTCCAGCAGCGCCACCAGGCCGTTGCCGAGCAGATTGGTGGTGGTCTCGAAACCGGCCACCAGCAGCACGATGAGGTTGGCCAGCAACTCGTCGCCGGAGAGCCGGTCACCGCCGTCGTGCGCCTGCACCAGCGCGGTGGTCAGGTCGTCGGCCGGTGCCCGGCGTCGGGTCGCCACCAGCTCGGTGAAGTAGGCGCGCAGCTCCGCCGCGCCCCGGTCGGCCACCGCCAGCTCCTCTTCGGTGATCTCCGGTTCGAGCACGCCGGTCAGGTCGGTGGCCCAGCGGCGGAACAGCGGCCGGTCCGCCGCCGGCACGCCGAGCAGCGCGCAGATCACCCCGACCGGCAGGGGGTACGCGAACGCGGCCATGAAGTCGACCGGCCCTTCGGCGGCGAGCATCGCGTCGATCAGCTCGTCGGCCTGCGCCTGCACCACGTCGCGCATGGCGGCGATCCGGCGCGGGGTGAACGCGCCCGCCGCCAGCCGGCGCATCCGGCTGTGGTCGGGCGGGTTGGTGCGCAGCATCGACCGGGAGATCGACAGAATCGCCGGGCTCTCCCGCCAGCCGGGCATGAACTGGTCGCGCAGGGCGTCGTCCATCACCCCGAACCGGGCGTCGCGCAGGATCGCGTCGGCCTCGGCGTACCCGGTGACCACGAAGAAGACCGGGCCGGCCTGGACCACCGGGCCGTGGGCGCGCAGCCGCTCGTACGTCGGATAGGGGTCTACGCGACCCTCGGGGGACATCAGCAGTGCGAGCGCGTCGGCAGGGTCCACGATCCGCCTCCCCAGGCATCGGAGACCCTCATCATGCTCCGTGCCGCCCGACCGTGGTCAACCCGTCACGGCGAGGTGGCGGTGCCCCCGGCGCTCAGGCGCCCGCGCCCGGCTCCCCGGCCAGCACCGGACCGCCGTCGAGCAGCGCGTGCTCGGGCAGCGGCAGCGCGATTCCGTGGGCGTCCTCCCAGTCGCGGATCAGCCCCGGCCGGGTCTGGGCGGTGAAGAAGTCGACAGCGCTCATCCCGCCGACCACCGGCTCGTCCACCTCGGCGACCAGCCGGGCGGTGACCATCGGCAGGCCGGCGCGCACCGCCGCGCTGAGCCGCCGGTGCCCGTCGACCACGAAGAAGTACTCGCCGGTGTAGCCGATGCTCAACGGCTCCGGCTCCTCACCGCTCTCGGCCAGCTCGGCGGCGAGGTCGGCGTCCCAGAGGCCCCGCAGCGCCGACACGTCCTCGGTCGGGTAGACCCGGTTCGGGTCGAGCAGCAGCAACGGCTGACCGGCGCGCAGCACGTCCGCGCCGAGCCGGCCCTCGTAGACGTCGATCACGTGCTGGATGACCTGCTCCGGGTTGGCCCGGGTGGTGTCGCAGATCAGGTCGTAGTTGCGCAGGCGGGCCTTGTCGACGCCGTAGCGGACGATGAACCGGCCACGCTCGCTCTCGCTGCGCTCACGCAGCTTGGCCCGCGCCTCCTCCAGCGAGGTGTAGCTCTCAGCCGGGCCGGACGGGCGGGCCAGCACCCGCCGGGCCGCCTCGGTCGGCTCGGTGATCATGTGCACCTTGAGCGCGTCGGTGAAGAAGTGCCAGGCCAGGCGGGAGTCCATGACCAGCGACTCACCGGAGGCGGCGATGTCGCGCTGAAGCTGGTCGACGTAGCCGTCGACGGCCTGGTCCAGCTCGGCGTGCAGGTTGAGCTGCAGGGCGGTCATCTGCCGCTCCTGGGCCATCTGGCGGTAGAGGTCGCCGACGCTGACCCGGCGCAGCCCCAGCCGCTTGGCGATCTCGACCGAGACGGTGCTCTTGCCACTGCCGAGGTCACCGTTGAAGACGATCGACTGACGAACGGTCACGACTGGTCCACCCCTGCTCACCGGCTGACTGACGACATCGAATCCGTGTCGGCCCGACGTGCTCTGGCACCCGCCGCGCCGCGTCCCGCACGGGGAAAACCGCGCGCCTGGCATGACGGGCGATGCTATCACCGCCCGCTACCCAATTGCCGGACCAGGTGTGCGGCAAACCCCAGCTCACGACCGTGCGCGAGGGGCCGCGTGCGCAGTGTCACGCGGCTGCCGGCGGTCAGAACAGGACGAGCGGATCGACCTGCAGGCGTACCGGATCGGCGGCCTTGCGGGCGCTGCGCTGCCCGGCGGCGGCGTGCAGCGCCTCGGCCAGCGCGGCGGCCCGGGACCGCGGCACCCGCACGAGCATCCGCTCCCGGCCCTCGTCGGCCGGCACCGGACCGAGCACCTCGGCGTCACCCGGCAGCCGGGCGCCGGCGAGCAGGTCGGCCACCGCCTCGGCGACGCCGGTGACGCTCGCCATCCGGACCGCCGGGGGGAAGCCCAGCTCGCGCCGCTCGGCCAGTTCGCGCGCGGCGAACCAGGCCGAGTCCCAGCGCAGCAGCGCCTGCACCGGCGCGAGCGCGCCGTCGGCGACCACCACCACCCGGCCACCGGCCGTACCCGGCCGGGCCAGCGCCGCGGCGGCCATCCACCGCCGCAGCGCCTCCTCACCGGCCCGCAGGTCGGCCCGGGTCAGCAGCGCCCACGAGTCGAGCAGCAGCACCGCGCCGTAGCCGCCGTCGGCCACCGGCTCGGCGCCCGGCGTGGCGATCACCAGCCCGGCCCCGCCCGGCACCGTGGCGAGCACCTCCTCCCGCCCCGAGGTGCGCACCGGCACGCCCGGGAACGCCCGGCCCAGCTCCTCGGCCGTGCGCCGGGCGCCGGTGACCGAGGCACGCAGCCGCCGCCCGCCGCACTCCGGGCAGGCGTACGCGGCGGTCACCCGGCCGCACCAGCGGCAGGCGGGCGTGCCCTGCGCCGAGGGCAGCGCCAGCGGCCCGGCGCAGTGCGGGCAGCGGGCCGGGGCCCGGCAGTCCGCGCAGGCCACCGACGGCACGTAACCCCGGCGCGGCACCTGCACCAGCACCGGCAGGTCCGCGCGCAGCGCGTCCCGGGCGCTGGTCCAGGCCAGGCTCGGCAGCCGCGCCGAGGCCGCGCCGGGATCGCGGGCGAGCTGCGGGTCGTCGCCGGTGGGCGCCATGGCCGGGGTACGCGCGCGCACCACCGCCCGGTCGGCCACCACCTCCCGGGCCCAGGACGTCTCCACCAGCAGTTGCGCCTCGGCGCTGCGGGCGTACCCGCCGACCAGGGCGGCGGCGTCGCCGAGGTGCGCCCGGGTGAGCAGCACGTCCCGGGCGTGCGGGTAGGGCGCGCGGGGCTCGGCGTGCAGATCGTCGCCGTCGTCCCAGATCGCCACCAGGCCGAGCCGGTCCACCGGGGCGAACATGGCCGCGCGGGTGCCGATCACCACTGCCACGCCGCCGCGCCGGGCGGCCAGGAAGGCCCGGTAGCGGCGGGCCGGGCCGTCGGCGGCGGTGAGACGCACGTGCCGCCCCGCGCCGAGCACCGCGGTCAGGGCGGCGTCGAGCCGGTCCAGGTCACGTGCGTCGGCCACCACGACCACGGCGCCCCGGCCGCCGGCCACCGTGGCGGCCACCGCGTCGGCGTACCGGTCGGCCCAGTCCTCCCCCGGCAGCGCCGACCACACCGCGCGCGCGGGCCGGCCGTCGGTGAGGGCCCGCAGCAGCGCCGGTCCGGCCGGATAGTCCCGCCAGCCACGCGGATCCACCTCCGCCCGGGCGTCCGCGTCGGCGGACGCGGGGCCCTCGGCGGACGGCGCGGGGGCGGAGCTGCCGTCAGGTGCGGGGGCGTCGGTGGTCGCGTCGGCGGACGGCGCCTCGGCGGTGACGGCCTTCTCGGCGCGGGCGTGCCGGGGCGGCACGGCCAGCCGGAGCACGTCGGCGAGGCTGCCCGCGTACCGGTCGGCGACCGCGCGGGCCAGCCGGGCCACCTCCGGGGAGAGCACCGGCACCGGCGAGACGACCTTCTCCAGGTACGCCAGCTTCGGGTGCTCGGAGGACTCGGCGCGCTCCAGCAGCCAGCCGTCGACGAGCTGCCCGGCGAAGCGCACCTTCACCCGTACCCCGGGCTGCGCCTCGGCGTCGAGCGCCTCCGGCACCAGGTAGTCGAACGGGCGGTCCAGGTGCGGCAGGGGCACGTCCACGCAGACGCGCGCGACCGGCGACCCCTGCGCGGGTCGCCGGTCGCGGCGCGTGGCGGCGGTCAGGCTCCCGCGGCCGACTTGAGGTCGGCGGCCCGGTCGGTGCCCTCCCAGGTCAGGTCCGGCAGCTCCCGGCCGAAGTGGCCGTACGCGGCGGTCTGCTGGTAGATCGGGCGGAGCAGGTGCAGGTCCCGGATGATGGCGGCCGGGCGCAGGTCGAACACCTCGGCGACGGCCTTCTCGATCGAGGCCACCGACACGGTCTCGGTGCCGAACGTCTCGATGAACAGGCTCACCGGGTGGGCCTTGCCGATCGCGTACGCGACCTGGGCCTCGCACCGCTCGGCCAGCCCGGCGGCGACCACGTTCTTGGCCACCCAGCGCATCGCGTACGCGGCCGAGCGGTCCACCTTCGACGGGTCCTTGCCGGAGAACGCGCCGCCGCCGTGGCGCGCGTACCCGCCGTAGGTGTCCACGATGATCTTCCGGCCGGTCAGGCCGGCGTCACCCATCGGGCCGCCGATCTCGAAGCGCCCGGTCGGGTTGACCAGCAGCCGGTAGCCCTCGGTCTCCAGGCCGAGGCCCTCCAGCTCCGGGTTGATGACGTGGTCCCGGATGTCCGGGGTGAGCAGCGACTCCAGCGAGATGTCGGCCGCGTGCTGGCTGGACACGACAACGGTGTCGAGCCGGACCGGGCGCAGCCCGTCGTACTCGATGGTGACCTGGGTCTTGCCGTCCGGCCGCAGGTAGGGGATGGTGCCGTCCTTGCGGACCGTGGCGAGCCGGCGCGCCAGCCGGTGCGCCAACGCGATCGGCAGCGGCATCAGCTCCGGCGTCTCGGAGCAGGCGAAGCCGAACATCATGCCCTGGTCACCGGCGCCCTGCGCGTCCAGCGCGCTCTCCGACCCGCCGGTACGCAGTTCGAAGGCGTTGTCGACGCCCTGGGCGATGTCCGGCGACTGGGCGCCGATGGACACGCTGACGCCGCAGGACGCGCCGTCGAAGCCCTTCTTCGACGAGTCGTACCCGATGCCGAGGATGGTCTCCCGGACGATGGTCGGGATGTCGGCGTACGCCTTCGTGGTCACCTCGCCGGCCACGTGCACCTGGCCGGTGGTGATCAACGTCTCCACCGCGACCCGGCTGTGCGGGTCCTGGGCGAGCAGCGCGTCGAGAATGCCGTCACTGATCTGGTCGGCGATCTTGTCCGGGTGGCCCTCCGTGACCGATTCGGACGTGAAGAGACGTGTCACGGCACTCCTAAGCATGTGAAGACTTTTAAAGGTCGCTCGGCGGCAGTTTAGCCATCCCCGTTCCGCCGTGACCCCCTGATCGCGGGCCGACCAACCGTCAGGAACGTGACGGCAGCCGCGGACAGACGAGGTCCCAGACGGCGTCGGCCAGGGCCTCCTTGGGCTGCTCGGCCAGCCGGTGAACGGCGCCGTCGGCGGCGATCACGGTGGCCGCGTTGGTGTCGGCGCCGAAGACCTTGTCCACGCCGACCTCGTTGACGACGATCATGTCAGCCCGCTTGCGGGCCAGCTTGGCCCGGCCGTTGGCCTCCGCGTCGTCGGTCTCCGCGGCGAAGATCACCAGCACCTGCCCGGGGCGGCGGACGCGCCCCAACTCGGCGGCGATGTCCGGGTTGGTGACCAGCTCGATGGTCGGCGCGACACCGTCGTCGGACTTCTTGATCTTCCCGGTGGCGTAGCTGGCCGGCCGGAAGTCGGCGGGCGCGGCGGCCATCACCACGGCGTCCGCGTCGGCGGCGGCCGCCAGCGTCGCCGTGCGCAGCTCCTCGGTGGTGCCCACCCGGACCAGGTCCACCCCGGCCGGGTCGGGCAGCGCCACGTTCGCCGCGACAAGCGTGACCCGGGCGCCCCGGGCCACGGCGGCGCGGGCGAACGCGTACCCCTGCTTGCCGGACGACCGGTTGCCCAGGAAACGGACCGGGTCCAGCGGCTCCCGGGTGCCGCCGGCGGTGACCACGACGTGCCGGCCCGCCAGGTCGGCCTCGGCGCCGGCGCCGCGCGCCAGGGCCCGGCGGGCGACCGCGAAGATCTCCGCCGGGTCGGGCAGCCGGCCCTTGCCGGTGTCCCGCCCGGTGAGCCGGCCCACGGCCGGCTCGATCACCCGGACGCCGCGCGAGCGCAGCGTGGCCACGTTGGCCACGGTCGCCGGGTGCTCCCACATCTCGGTGTGCATGGCCGGCGCCAGCAGCACCGGGCAGCGCGCGGTCAGCAGCGTGTTCGTGAGCAGGTCGTCGGCGAGGCCGTGGGCGGCCTTGGCGATCAGGTCGGCGGTGGCCGGGGCGACCACGACCAGGTCGGCGTGCTGCCCGAGCCGCACGTGCGGGACCTCGTGCACATCGGACCAGACGTCGTCGGCCACCGGCTGGCCGGACAGGGCCGCCCAGGTCGGCGCCCCGACGAAGCGGAGCGCCGAGGCGGTCGGCACCACCCGGACCCGGTGACCCGACTCGGTGAAGAGCCGGAGCAGCTCACACGCCTTGTAGGCGGCGATGCCGCCGCCGACCCCGAGGACGATCTCGGCGGGCATCGGCGCGGGCGCGGTTACGGCTGGTCGGTGGGCTCAGCGGTGAGCAGGCCCGAGTTGATCTCACGCATGGCGATGGAGAGCGGCTTCTCCTGGGGGGTGGTCTCCACCAGCGGGCCGACGTACTCCAGCAGGCCCTCACCGAGCTGGCTGTAGTAGGCGTTGACCTGACGGGCGCGCTTGGCGGCGAAGATGACCAGCGCGTACTTCGAGGTGGTCTTCTCGAGCAGCTCGTCGATCGGCGGGTTGGTGATGCCCTCGGGGTTGGTGGCGATGGATCCCACGAATTAAACCTCTGCGTCTCGTGCGCCGCCCGCGGGCGGTCGGGCCGGAGCCAGGAAGGACGAACCGAGCAATCCTACCAGTTCCGCCGCGGCGCGCTCGGTGCGGTCGTGCGCCACGGCGTGGGCGAAGGCCGCCGCGACGTCCGGGTCGGCCCGGTACGCCGGCGGCGCGAGCAGCACCAGCCGGGCGTCCGGCGCCGCCGCCCGGACCGTCAGCGCGCCGGCCAGGTCCAGCGGCAGCAGCACCGGAGATCCGCCGGCGAGCCGGGCCCGCACCGGCGCGCGGGGCACCCCCCGGCGGTACGGGCCGATGCGGCACCACTCCAGCAGCTCGCCCGCGGCGATCAGGCGGTCGAAGCCGCCCGGGTCGAGGAAGACGCGGTCCACGCCGTCCCGCTCGTCCGGGCGCGGCGGCCGGGTGGTGGCGACCACCGGCACCCAGACAGACGCAAGGCGCGCCCGGACCGCCTCGACCACACTGCTCCGGCCGGCCCCGGAGGGACCGGACAGGACAGTGAGCCGAGCCGCCGAGCGCGCCTCGTCATCCGTGCTCACCGCTTGTTTCTACACGGCGGGCCGTTCAGTTCGCGGCGAACTCTCCGAGCAGAGCCTTGCGCTGCTGCTCGCCGAGGCCGCGCAGGCGACGGCTGTCCGCGATCTTGAGCTTCTCCATGATCTGGGTGGCCCGGATCTTGCCGATGCCCGGCATCGCCTGGAGCACGGCCGAAACCTTCAGCTTGCCCACGACGTCGTCGGACTCGGCCCGCTCGAGGACGGTGGCGAGGGTGGTCTTGCCCTGCTTGAGCTGCTCCTTCAGCTCAGCGCGGGCCTTGCGGATCTCCGCGGCCTTCTCCAGCGCGGCAGCGCGCTGTTCGGGGGTCAGTGACGGGAGCGGCACCAGTTCTCCTCAGGTCCCTAGTACGGCGGGCGGAGTGCCCCACCGCATCTGTGAAACGTGGTGTCGCTGGCAACCAAAGGGGTCCGTGGTTCCCAGCGCGGGGAAAACTAGCGGTCAACGGAGATTTCGGCAACGTGGGCGCGCGATGATCAACGGAAAGTGACCGAGCCGTCAGTCAGCCTACGGCGTTCAGGGCGGTCCGGCACTCCGCCAGCGCCCGCTCGGCGGCGGCGCGCAGACCGGCCGGGTCCGGTCCCGCGCCGAGCACCTCCCGGGAGTACGACGGAAGCACCGACGGCAGCGCGGCGCCGAAGACGGTACGCAACCCGGCGGGCGTGCCACCCTGCGCGCGCAGGCCCGGCGCGAGCAGCGGACCGTTCACCGAGCCGAGGTCGTGACCGGTCTCACCGACCGTCGCGCCGACCACCAGACCGAAGCTGCCGAGCGGCTCGGCACCCCGGTTGAGCTGGGAAATCTCGTCGATCACGGTCTGCGCGACGGTGCGCCCGTCGGCCCCGACGGCCCGCTGCACGGAGGCACCCTCCGGGTTCGAGGTGAGGGCCAGGACGAAGACCCCGCCACCGTGCTCGGCGGCGGTGGAGAACATCGGCGCGAGTGAACCTACTCCCAGGTAGGGGCTCGCGGTCACCGCATCGACATACATCGGGCTGGATGGATCGAGGTACGCCGAGGCGTACGCGGCAACCGTCGATCCGATGTCGCCGCGCTTGACGTCAAGCAGAACGAGCGCTCCCAAATCTCGCAACTGTCGGATAGTTGACTCAAGCACCCCGACCCCTCGCGAGCCGAAGCGCTCGAAGAACGCCGACTGCGGCTTGACCACCGCCACCCGGTCCCCGATCGCCTCCACCACCGTGCGGCAGAACCGGTCGAGTCCGTCGACGTCGTCGGGCAGCCCCCAGTCGGCCAGCAGCCCGGGGTGCGGGTCGATACCCACGCAGAGCGGTCCCCGGTCCGCCACGGCCCGGTGCAGTCGGGCGCCGAACGTCTCCATCGCGTCTCTCCTCTCCCCGCGGCCCCGGGCCGCCTGGGCGTGTCCGGCGACGGCCTTCCCGTCGCGCCCTGTCGAACTCGGCCGGGCTCAGCCGGCCTTCACCGCCGCGGCGACCCCGGCCGCGATCCGGGCCACGTCCGCGGCGTCGCAGACGTACGGCGGCATGGTGTAGACGAGATCCCGGAACGGCCGCAGCCACACCCCCTGCGCCGCCGCTGCGGCAGTGGCGCGCGGCAGGTCCACGTCGTGGTCGAGCTGCACCACCCCGATCGCGCCGAGCACGCGTACGTCGGCCACGCCGGGCGCGCCACGCAACGGCGCCAGGCCGGCCCGCAGGCCCTCGGCGATCCCCGCCACCCGGCCGGCCCAGTCCCCGGCCCGCAGCAGGTCCAGGGAGGCGTTGGCGACCGCGCAGGCGAGCGGGTTGCCCATGAACGTCGGTCCGTGCGCCAGCACCCCGTCGGCGGAGATCGCCCGCGCCACCTCGGGCGTGCACAGCGCAGCGGCCAGCGTCAGGTAGCCGCCGGTGAGCGCCTTGCCCACGCAGAGCACGTCCGGGGCGACCCCGGCGTGCTCGGCGGCGAACATCTTCCCGGTCCGGCCGAAGCCGGTGGCGATCTCGTCGAAGACCAGCAGGATGCCGTGCCTGCGGGTCACCTCGCGCAGCACCCGCAGATAGTGCGGGTGATGGAACCGCATGCCCCCGGCGCCCTGGACCACGGGCTCGACGATCACCGCGGCCAGCTCGTCGGCGTGCCGCTCCACCGCGTCCACCAGCGCCGCCTCGTACGCCGGGTTCGGCGGCGCGTCGAAGCCGGGCGGCGGCGCCGGCGCGAAGACCTGCCGGGGCAGCACGTCGCCCCAGAGGTGGTGCATGCCGCCCTCCGGGTCGCAGACGCTCATCGGGTGGAACGTGTCGCCGTGGTAGCCGCCCCGCCAGGTGCCCAGCCGGCGGCGCTGCGGGCGTCCCAGCGCCCGCTGGTACTGCAGGCACATCTTCACCGCGACCTCGACGCTCACCGAGCCGGAGTCGGCCAGGAAGACGTGTTCCAGGCCGTCCGGGGTCAGCTCGACGAGGGTGCGCGCCAGGCGTACCGCGGGCTCGTGGGTGAGGCCGCCGAACATCACGTGGCTCATCCGCCCGAGCTGGTCGGTCACCGCGGCGTCGAGCACCGGGTGCCGGTAGCCGTGGATCGCCGCCCACCACGACGACATGCCGTCGACCAGCTCCCGCCCGTCCGCGAGCCGCAGCCGTACCCCTTCCGCGCTGTCCACCACGTACGGCGAGCTCGCGGGCGGCATCGCGGCGTACGGATGCCACACGTGCCGCCGATCGGCTTCCAGGATCTCCTCAGGCGTCATGACTCCTCCTCCGTCCCCACCCCACCCCCGCCGCCCCTCCCCCTCTCTCCCCCGCGATCTTGCGGTTGCTGCCCCTGCCGCGCCTGGAACGGGTGGTATGCCGGGGCGGAAAGTGCAAGATCGCGCGGGAGAGGAGGTGGCGGGGTGGGTCAGGGGTGGGTGGTTCGGGTTATGGCTCTCGTGAGGGCGGGGCCGCGGTAGATGAAGCCGGTGTAGAGCTGGACCAGGGAGGCGCCGGCGTCGAACATGCGGGTGGCGTCGTCCGGGTCGAGGATGCCGCCGACGCCGATCACCGGCAGCCGACCGCCGGTCTCCCGGTGCACGAAGGCGACCATCTCCCGGGCCCGTACGGTGAGCGGCCGGCCGGACAGGCCGCCCGCCTCCGCGCCCCGCGCCCGGTCGGCCGGGGCCAGCCCGTCACGGGCGAGCGTGGTGTTGGTGGCGATGACCCCTGCGGCGCCGCGGTCGAGGCAGACCTCCAGCAGCTCGGCCACGGCCGGCTCGGTGAGGTCCGGGGCGATCTTCACCAGCACCGGCTTCTCCCCCACCAGCGCGGCGAGCAGCGCGTCCAGATGGGACCGGTCCTGAAGCGACCGCAGCCCGGGGGTGTTCGGTGAGGACACGTTCACGGCGAAGTAGTCGCCGTGTCCCTTGAGCGCCCGGTAGGAGTCGAGGTAGTCCTCGACGGCCTGATCCAACGGGGTCACCTTGGACTTGCCGAGCGAGATGCCCAGCGGCACGCCGAGCGGGCGTGGCAGCGCCGCCAGCCGGTCGGCGAGCGCCGCCGCGCCCGCGTTGTTGAAGCCCATCCGGTTGACCACCGCTTCGCTGTCGCGCAGCCGGAACAGCCGGGGCCGGGGGTTGCCCGGCTGGGCGTGCGCGGTCACGGTGCCGACCTCGACGAAGCCGAAGCCCAGCGCCGGCCACGCGGGCAACGCGAGTCCGTTCTTGTCCATCCCGGCGGCCAGCCCGACCGGGTTGGGGAACCGCACCCCGAACACGGTGCGCGGGTCCGACCGGAAGTACGCCGCCCGCAGCGCCGCCAAGAGCGCGGGCCGCCGCGACACCGCCGCGAGCCGCGCCAGTGTCCACTCGTGCGCCCCCTCGGCGTCCCCGCCCGCGAGCGAGAACAGCCGGGGCCGCACCACCTTCTCGAAGATCACGCCCCGACCCCCGGCCCGGTGATCATGAGGTTGGCGGCGAAGTGGATCTCCGATTCCGCCGCCAACCTCATGATCGGCGCGTGGAGGCGCGCTGTCACTCGCCCGCCCGGAGGGCGGCGTGCAGGTCCTGCAGCGGGCGGACCTTCAGGTCGCCCCGGATGCGGGCCTCGATGCCCATGACCGCGGCGGCCGCGCCGGGCACAGTGGTCACGCACGGGATGTCCACGCTCACCGCCGCGCTGCGGATCTCGTACCCGTCCGAGCGGGCGCTCGCGCCGGAGCCCTGCGGCGTGTTCACCACCAGCGCCACGTCCCCGCCGAGGATCAGCGAGACCGCGTCCGCGCCCTCACCCGACTCGTAGTGCTTGCGGATCTGCTCGCAGGCGATGCCGTGCCGGCGCAGCACCTCGGCCGTGCCGGTGGTGGCCACGATCTCGAAGCCCAGGTCGGCCAGGCGCTTGATCGGGAAGATCATGCCGCGCTTGTCCCGGTTGGCGACCGAGACGAAGATCTTCCCGGCGGTGGGCAGCGACCCGTACGCGGCGGCCTGGGACTTGGCGAACGCCTGCCCGAAGCCGGTGTCGATGCCCATCACCTCGCCGGTGGACTTCATCTCCGGGCCGAGCAGCACGTCGATGCCCTTGCCGGAGGGGGTGCGGAACCGCTTGAACGGCAGCACCGCCTCCTTGACCGCGATCGGCGCGTCGGCCGGCATGGTGCCGCCGTCACCGGTGGGCGGAAGCATCCCCTCGGCACGTAGCTGCGCGATGGTGGCGCCGAGCGCGATCCGGGCCGCCGCCTTGGCCAGCGGCACCGCCGTGGCCTTGGAGACGAACGGCACGGTACGGGAGGCACGCGGGTTGGCCTCCAGCACGTAGAGCATGTCGCCCTGCAGCGCGTACTGGACGTTGAGCAGGCCGCGCACCCCGACGCCGCGGGCGATCTCCTCGGTGTAGCGGCGCACCTGGGCCAGGTGGGAGCCGGCCAGGGTGATCGGCGGCAGCGCGCACGACGAGTCGCCGGAGTGGATGCCGGCCTCCTCGATGTGCTCCATCACACCGCCCAGGTAGACGTCGCCCTCGGCGTCCACCAGCGCGTCCACGTCGATCTCGATGGCGTCGTCCAGGAACCGGTCCACCAGCACCGGGCGGTCCGGCGAGATGGCGGTGGCCCGGCCGATGTAGTCGCGCAGCGTGGCGTCGTCGTACACGATCTCCATGCCCCGCCCGCCGAGCACGTACGAGGGGCGGACCAGGACCGGGTACCCGATCTCGTCGGCGATCGCCTTCGCCTCGTCGTACGACGTGGCCATGCCGTGCGCCGGCGCGCGCAGCCCGGCCCGGGACAGCACCGCGCCGAACGCGCCGCGCTCCTCGGCCAGGTGGATCGACTCCGGGGAGGTCCCGACGATCGGCACCCCGGCGTTCTTGAGCCGCTGGGCCAGGCCGAGCGGCGTCTGCCCGCCGAGCTGGACGATCACCCCGATGACGCCGGGCCCGCCGGCGGCCTTGCCGGAGGAGTCCTCGGCGTGCCAGACCTCCAGCACGTCCTCGAACGTCAGCGGCTCGAAGTAGAGCCGGTCGGCGGTGTCGTAGTCGGTGGAGACGGTCTCCGGGTTGCAATTGACCATGACGGTCTCGTAGTCGACGGCCCGGAGCGCCTGGACCGCGTGCACGCACGAGTAGTCGAACTCGATGCCCTGACCGATCCGGTTCGGCCCGGAGCCCAGGATGAGCACCTTCGGCCGCGCCGAGGGCGCCACCTCGGTCTCCGAGTCGTAGGTCGAGTAGTGGTACGGCGTGGTCGCCTCGAACTCGGCCGCGCAGGTGTCCACAGTCTTGTAGACCGGCCGGACGCCGAGCCGGTGGCGCAGCGTGCGTACGCCGTCCTCGGCGGCCAGCTCGGGACGCAGCGCGGCGAGCTGCCGGTCGGACAGGCCGGCGCGCTTGGCCCGGCGCAGCAGGCCGGCGTCGAGCACCGGCGCGTCGACGATCTCGGCGCGCAGCTCGACCAGCGAGGCGATCTGGTCCAGGAACCACGGGTCCATGCCGCCGGACGCCTCGGACACCTCGGCGATCGACGCGCCCAGGCGCAGCGCCCGCTCGACGGTGTAGAGCCGGCCGTCGTGCGGCGTCCGCAGCGCCGCGAGGGTGTTCTCCTTCGTGGCGCCGTCGGGGTCCGGAGTGGTCCAGAAACCGGATGCCTTGGTCTCCATCGAGCGCATCGCCTTGTTCAGCGCCTCGGTGAAGTTGCGGCCCAGGCTCATCGCCTCGCCCACCGACTTCATGGTGGTGGTCAGCTCCGGGTCGGCGCCGGGGAACTTCTCGAACGCGAACCGGGGGATCTTCACCACCACGTAGTCGAGCGTCGGCTCGAACGCGGCCGGCGTCTTGAGCGTGATGTCGTTCGGGATCTCGTCCAGCGTGTAGCCGATGGCGAGCTTCGCGGCGATCTTCGCGATCGGGAAACCGGTCGCCTTCGACGCCAGCGCCGAGGAACGCGACACCCGGGGATTCATCTCGATCACGACGATCCGGCCGTCGGCCGGGTTGACCGCGAACTGGATGTTGCAGCCGCCGGTGTCCACCCCGACCTCGCGCAGCACCGCGATGCCGAGGTCACGCAGCCGCTGGTACTCCCGGTCGGTGAGCGTCATCGACGGCGCGACGGTGACGCTGTCGCCGGTGTGCACGCCCATCGGGTCGACGTTCTCGATCGAGCAGACCACCACCACGTTGTCGTGGCGGTCGCGCATCAGTTCGAGCTCGTACTCCTTCCAGCCGAGCACGCTCTCCTCGATGAGCACCTCGTGCACCGGGCTGGCCGCCAGGCCCGAACCGGCGATGCGCTCCAGGTCCTCGTCGGTGTGCGCCATGCCGGAACCGAGGCCGCCCATGGTGAACGACGGCCGGATGACCACCGGCAGGCCCAGGTCGGCGACCGTCTCGCGGACCTCGTCCATCGAGTGGCAGACCCGCGAACGCGGCACCAGCGCGGAGGGATCCGCCAGGCCCAGCCGTACGCCGGCCTTCGCGACGATCTCCTTGAACAGCTGCCGGTCCTCGCCCCGGTTGATCGCCTCGATGTTCGCGCCGATCAGCTCGACGCCGTACTTCTCCAGCACACCCGCCTCGTGCAGCGCGACAGCGGTGTTCAGCGCGGTCTGCCCGCCGAGCGTCGGCAGCAGCGCGTCGGGACGCTCCTTGGCGATGACCAGCTCGACGAACTCCGGGGTGATCGGCTCGACGTACGTGGCGTCGGCGAACTCCGGGTCCGTCATGATCGTCGCCGGGTTGGAGTTGACCAGGCTGACCCGGATCCCCTCGCTGCGCAGCACCCGGCAGGCCTGGGTGCCGGAGTAGTCGAACTCGCAGGCCTGTCCGATCACGATCGGCCCGGAGCCGATCACCATGACGTGCTTGAGGTCGGTCCGCTTAGGCATTCCTGCCGCCTTCACTCTGCTGCCGGTCGAAGCCACGGCCTTCGATCAACTCGGCGAAACGGTCGAAGAGGTAGTCCGCGTCGTGCGGGCCGGCCGCCGCCTCCGGGTGGTACTGGACGGTGAAAGCGGGGACGTCAATAGCCCGCAGCCCCTCGACCACGTTGTCATTGAGGCAGACGTGTGACACCTGGACACCGCCGAACTCGGTCTGGATCACCTGATCCGGCACCACGGCGCCGTCCCCGGTGCCCGGCACCTGCACCGCGAAACCGTGGTTGTGGCTGGTCACCTCGACCTTGCCGGTGGCCCGGTCGAGCACCGGCTGGTTGATGCCGCGGTGGCCGTACCCGAGCTTGTAGGTGCCGAAGCCGAGCGCCCGGCCGAGGATCTGGCTGCCGAAGCAGATGCCGAACAGCGGGATCCGCCGGGCCAGCACCTCCCGGGCCAGCGCCACCGGGCCGTCGGCGGTCGAAGGGTCGCCCGGGCCGGGCGAGAAGAAGACCGCGTCCGCGCCGGTGGCGAGCAGGTCCTCGATCGTCGACCCGGCGGGAAGCACGTGGGTGGTGACGCCGCGGGCGGCGAGCCGGCGCGGCACGTTGCGCTTGATGCCCAGGTCCACGGCGGCCACCGTGAACCGGTGCTCGCCCTGCGCCTCGACGACGTACGGCTTGGCGGTGGTCACCTCGTCGGACAGGTTCGCGCCGACCATCTGCGGCGAGCGGCGCACCCGCTCCAGCAGGGCGGCCGGGTCGTCCTCGACGCTGGAGATGCCGACCCGCATCGCGCCGCGCTCGCGCAGGTGCCGGGTCAGCGCCCGGGTGTCCACGCCGCTGATGCCGACCACGCCCTCGGCGGCGAGCCGGTCCTCCAGCCCGCCGTCGGCCCGCCAGTTGGAGCTGATCCGGGCCGGGTCGCGCACCACGTACCCGGCCACCCAGATCCGGTCGGACTCGTCGTCCTCGCCGTTGACGCCGGTGTTGCCGATGTGCGGCGCGGTCTGCACCACCACCTGCCGGTGGTAGGAGGGGTCGGTGAGCGTCTCCTGGTAGCCGGTCATGCCGGTGTTGAAGACCGCCTCGCCGAAGGTCTCCCCGACGCTGCCGTACGCCTCGCCGTGGAACGTGCGCCCGTCCTCCAGGACGAGAATCGCAGGACGTCTCTTCACTTGACAGCCTTTCCGTCCAGAACCGTCGGCTCGCCGCGCAGGAAGGTCGCCACGATGCGACCCGGCAGCGTCATGCGGGCGTACGGGGTGTTGCGACTGCGGCTGGCCATCTCCGCCGGCTCGATGAGGCGGCGGGCGGCCGGGTCGACCAGGGTCAGGTTGGCCGGCACGCCGGGCGCCGGGTCGAGGCCGTGCCCGGCCAGCCCGGCGATGCGGGCCGGCGTGCGGGACATCCGCTCGGCGATCAGGTCCCAGCGGGGGCCGAACACGTCGAGCGCGATGGACAGCGCCGTCTCCAGACCGAGCATGCCCGGCCGGGCGTACGCCCACTCGCACTCCTTGTCCTCCACAGCGTGCGGCGCGTGGTCGGTGGCGATGATGTCGATCACGCCCTCGGCCAGCGCCTCCCGCAGCGCGGCGATGTCGGCGGCGGTGCGCAGCGGCGGGTTGACCTTGAAGACCGGGTCGTAGCTCTCCGCCTTGGCGTCGGTCAGCAGCAGGTGGTGCGGGGTCACCTCGGCGGTGACCCGTACCCCGCGCGCCTTGGCCTGGCGCAGCACCTCGACGCTGCCGGCGGTGGAGACGTGGCAGACGTGCAGGCGGCTGCCGACGTGCTCGGCCAGCAGCACGTCCCGGGCGATGATCGCCTCCTCGGCGACGGCCGGCCAGCCGGTCAGGCCGAGGCGGGTGGACACCTCGCCCTCGTGCATCTGCGCGCCCTCGGTGAGCCGTGGCTCCTCGGCGTGCTGGGCGATCACGCCGTCGAACGCCTTGACGTACTCCAGCGCCCGGCGCATGAGCCGCGGGTCGGCCACGCAGTGCCCGTCGTCGGAGAAGATCCGCACCCCGGCGGCCGAGTCGGCCATCGCGCCCAGCTCGGCCAGGCGCTCGCCGGCCAGCCCGATGGTGACCGCGCCGATCGGCTGCACGTCGACCAGGCCGGCCTCCCGGCCGAGCCGCCACACCTGCTCGACCACGCCCGCGGTGTCGGCGACCGGCGAGGTGTTCGCCATCGCGCACACAGCTGTGTAGCCGCCGAGCGCCGCGGCCCGGGAGCCGGACTCGACGGTCTCGGCGTCCTCCCGGCCGGGCTCGCGCAGGTGGGTGTGCAGGTCGACCAGGCCCGGCAGCGCGACCAGGCCGGTCGCGTCGATGACTGTGGCGTCGTCGGCGGCGAGGCCACCGCCGACGGCGGCCACCACGCCGTCGCGGATGAGCAGGTCGGTCGGCTCGCCGCCGACCACACTGACGTTGGTGATGAGGTACGCGGTCACCGGTTGTTCCCTCCGAGCAGCAGGTAGAGCACGGCCATCCGCACGGAGACCCCGTTGGCGACCTGTTCGACGATGGTGGAGCGGGGCGAGTCGGCCACCTCGGGCGTGATCTCCATCCCCCGGTTCATCGGCCCGGGGTGCATGACGATCGCGTGCTCGGGCAGCCGGCGCATGCGCGGCCCGTCGAGCCCGTAGCGGCGGGCGTACTCGCGGGCCGACGGGAAGTAGGAGTCACCCATTCGTTCCCGCTGCACCCGCAGCATCATCACCACGTCCACATCTGGGAGAACGGCGTCGAGGTCGTAACAGACGTCGGTGCCGGGGGCCAGGGCGGCGGCGATGTCGACCGGGATGAGCGTGGGCGGGCCGATCAGGGTGACCTTCGCGCCGAGCGTGGACAGCAGCAGCACGTTGGAGCGGGCCACCCGGGAGTGCAGCACGTCGCCGACGATCGCCACGTGCAGGCCGTCGAGCCGGCCCAGCCGGGACCGCATCGTGTACGCGTCGAGCAGCGCCTGGGTGGGGTGCTCGTGGGTGCCGTCACCGGCGTTGACGACCGACCCGTCCACCCACTCGGCGAGCCGGTGCGGCGCGCCGGAGGCGGGGTGCCGGACGACCACCGCGTCCGCGCCCATCGCCTGGAGCGTCAGCGCGGTGTCCTTCAGGCTCTCCCCCTTGGTCACGCTGGAGCCCTTGGCAGAGAAGTTGATCACGTCGGCGCTGAGCCGCTTCGCGGCCGCCTCGAACGAGATCCGGGTCCGGGTGGAGTCCTCGTAGAAGAGGTTGACCACGGTGCGCCCGCGCAGCGCGGGCAGCTTCTTGACCTCACGCCCGGCCACCGTCGCCATCTCCGCGGCGGTGTCCAGGACCAGGGTGGCGGTGGCGGCGTCCAGGTCGGCGCCGGAGAGCAGGTGCCGGATCATGCGGGAGAGCCTCCGTACAGCCGTACCTCGTCCGTGCCGTCGGTCTCGGCGAGGGTGACCTTCACGTTCTCGGCCAGCGCGGTGGGGATGTTCTTGCCGACGTAGTCGGCGCGGATCGGGAGCTGACGGTGACCGCGGTCGACCAGGACGGCGAGTTGCACCGAGGCCGGGCGGCCGACGTCGCTGAGCGCGTCGAGCGCGGCCCGTACGGTGCGGCCGGAGAACAGCACGTCGTCGACGAGGATCACCCGCTTGCCGTCGATCCCGCCGGACGGCAGGTCGGTCGGCCCGACCGCGCGGGTGGCGTGCCGGCGCAGGTCGTCGCGGTAGAGCGTGATGTCGAGCACGCCGACCGGGACGGTCACGTCCTCGAAGGTGCTGATCCGGTCCGCGAGGCGCCGGGACAGCGGCACACCCCGGGTGGGGATGCCGAGCAGCACGGTGTCGGCGGCGCCCTGGGTCTTCTCCAGGATCTGGTGGGCGATGCGGTCGACCACCCGCGAGACGTCGGCAGCGGCGAGGATCACCTTCACCGAGGGTTGTCGCGGCGGTGACGAATGGGCAGCCGGTGGGTAGGCCACGGCGGACCTCCTTCCCCGCCTCACGGGACGGGTCGTTAAAGGACGTCTGGGTCGGCTCCGGGGGCCCGCGCGGGGCCCGGACCGGGGCTTCACGCCACGTTACCAGCGGTCACCGGGCCGCCCGCCGCCGGTCCTGACCTGCTGGTCAGCCCGGAGAAATGCGGACAAGCCACACGAGCGCCCCGGACCCGGTGGACACCACCACTTGACCACGTGTCGCAATCCCCGTACCGTCACGCTCCGTAGCGATAGCTGGGAGAACCCCGAGCAGCACTGGGAGTGTCCGAATGCCCTCTGAATACGCCAAGTCGCTGGGCGCCCGCCTGCGCTCCATCCGCCAGCAGCAGGGTCTGTCCCTGCAGGGGGTGGAGGAGAAGTCGAACGGGCGGTGGAAGGCCGTGGTGGTCGGCTCGTACGAGCGCGGCGACCGCGCCGTCACCGTGTCCCGCCTGGCGGAACTGGCCGACTTCTACCGTGTTCCCGTCTCGGAGCTGCTGCCCGACGGCAGCGGGGTGCGTCACGAGCCCACCAGCAAGATCGTGCTGGACCTGGAGCGGCTCTACGACGAGGCCTCCGAGGACCTGGCCTACGTCGCCCGCTACGCGCGCGCCATCCAGCAGCAGCGCGGCGACTACAACGGCCGGGTGCTCTCCATCCGCGCCGACGACCTGCGCGCCCTCGCGATCGTCTACGACGCCTCACCGTCGGGGCTGATCGAGCGGCTGACCGAGCACGGTGTGCTGGTTGCCGACCCCCGGGCGTTCTTCGCGTCCTGACATCCCGTACGAGAAGGGCCCGTGCCGTCCGGCACGGGCCCTTTCGTCGTCGCGGCGCGGAGCGCGGGGCTCAGCGGGAGGCGTACTCGGCGATCCGGCCGAGGATGCCGTTGAGGAACCGGGGCGAGTCGTCCGTCGACATCTGCCGGGCCAGCTCCACCGCCTCGCTGATCGCCACCGCGTCGTCGATCTCGTCGACGTAGAGCAACTCGTACACGGCGATGCGGGCCAGGTTGCGGTCGACCACCGGCATCCGGTCCAGCGTCCACCCCTCGGCGTAGCTGGCGATCGTCTCGTCGATCCGGTCGAGGTGCGCCGCCACGCCCTCGACCAGCCCGACCGCGTAGCCGAGGTGGTCAGGGCGCGGCTGCTCGATCCGCTCCAGGTAGCCGGCGAGCACCTCGACCGGCGGGCGGTCCCGCAGGTCGGCCTCGAAGAGCACGTCCAGCGCCCGCTTGCGCGCCTTGCGACGCGCCGGCATCTGCTGCTTGGGGCCCTCAGCCATCAGGCTCGGCCGAGGTAACGGCCGTCGCGGGTGTCGACCTTGATCTTCTCACCGGTGGTGATGAACAGCGGCACCTGCACTGTGGCGCCGGTCTCGACGGTGGCCGGCTTGTTGCCGCCGGTCGACCGGTCGCCCTGCAGGCCCGGCTCGGTGTAGGTGACCTCGAGCACGACCGAGGTCGGCAGCTCGATGTACAGCGGCACGCTCTCGTGGGTGGCGACAGTCGCCTCGGCCTCGGGGAGGAGGTAGTTGGCGGCCTCGCCGACGGTGGCGCCGGGGACGGTGATCTGGTCGAACGTCTCCAGATCCATGAAGACGTAGTCCTCGCCGTCGGCGTACAGGTACTGCATGGTGCGCTTGTCCACGGTCGCGGTCTCGACCTTGGTGCCCGCGTTGAAGGTCTTGTCGACCACCTTGCCGGACAGCACGTTCTTCAGCGTGGTGCGCACGAAGGCACCACCCTTACCGGGCTTGACGTGCTGGAACTCGACGACGGCCCACAGCTCGCCGTCCAGGTTGAGTACCAGGCCGTTCTTCAGGTCGTTGGTGGTGGCCATTTCCTGCCTTGATCATCAATTGGCGGACAGACCGTCCAAGTCTACTCGCCCTGTCGAATCGGACTCGCGCCGCGGAACGGGCCGGCTCAGGCGCCCGCGGCGAGCCGGGCGGCCAGGTGGTGCAGGGCCAGCCGGTAGCCGTCCACGCCCAGCCCGCAGATCACCCCGGTCGCCACCGCCGAGATCACCGAGTGGCGCCGGAACTCCTCCCGGGCGTGGATGTTGGAGATGTGCACCTCGACCAGCGGACCACGCAGCATGGCGCAGGCGTCCCGCACCGCGACCGAGTAGTGCGTCCAGGCCGCCGGGTTGAGCACCACAGCCGCTTCCTCGTCGGCCGCCGCGTGCAGCCAGGCCAGCATCTCGTGCTCGGCGTCGGTCTGCCGGACCACCACGTCCAGCCCCAGCTCCCGGCCGTGCCGCTCGCAGTCGGCCACCAGCTGCGCGTAGCTGGTCACCCCGTACACGTCGACCTGGCGGGTGCCGAGCCGGCCCAGGTTCGGCCCGTTCAGCACGTACACCCTCACGAGCTGACCTCCTCGTACGCGGCGGCCAGCAGGTCGTCCGGCGGGGCCTCCAGGATCGCCGGGCGGGCGAGGCCGTCGAGCACCACGAAGCGCAACCGGCTACCCCGGGCCTTCTTGTCCACCCGCATCGCCGCCAGCAGCTCCGGCCAGGCGTCGGCCCGGTAGCCGGTGGGCAGGTCGAGCGCGGTCAGCACGCGGCGGTGCCGCTCGGCGTCGGCCGCGTCGAGGCGGCCGGCGAGCCGGGCCAGCGTGGCCGCGTAGACCAGGCCCACCGACACCGCGTGGCCGTGCCGCCAGCGGTAGCCCTCCACCTTCTCGATCGCGTGCGCGAGCGTGTGCCCGTAGTTGAGCACCTCGCGTACCCCGGACTCGCGCAGGTCCCCGGCGACCACGGCGGCCTTCACGCGGACCGCGCGCTCGACCAGTTCCCGCAGCACCGGCCCGGCCGGGTCCAGCGCGGCGGCCGGGTCCCGCTCGACCAGGTCGAGGATCACCGGGTCGGCGATGAACCCGCACTTGACCACCTCGGCCATGCCGGCGGCCAGGTCGGCCGCGGGCAGGCTGTCCAGCGTCGCCAGGTCGGCCAGCACGCCGGCCGGCGGGTGGAACGCGCCGACCAGGTTCTTGCCGGCGGCCGTGTTGATGCCGGTCTTGCCGCCCACCGCCGCGTCGACCATGCCGAGCAGCGACGTGGCGACCGGCACCCAGCGCACGCCGCGCAGCCAGGTAGCGGCGACGAAACCGGCCAGGTCGGTGACCGCGCCGCCGCCCACCCCGACCACCGCGTCGGTACGGGTGAACCCGGCGTCGCCGAGCCGGTCCCAGCAGGCCGCCGCCACGTCGACGTGCTTGCCCGCCTCGGCGTCCGGCACCTCGATCAGCAGCGGCGTCACCCCGCCCTCGCGGACCGCGTCGGCGAGCCGGTCGGCGAGCGCCTTGAGTGGCGGCGCGTGCAGGAAGGCCACCCGCTCGGCGCCCGGCAGCAGCCGGGGCGGCGGGCCCAGCAGGTCACGTCCCACCAGCACGTCGTACGGCCGCTCGCCGCCGACCGGGATCCGGGTCACCTCGTCCATCGCGGGCAGCCTAGTGCAGGACGGCGCCCTCGCGGGGCCACTGTCCACTCCCTGGGTGTTTGACCGGTCGCGCACCGGGTAGGGCGGCCGGAATGAGCGAGACGACGGCACACGCGACCCGACCGGAGTCCGCGACGAGCATCCGGCTGCCCGCCACGATCCTCGGCGTCGGGCTGGGCGGCTTCGTCGACGGCATCGTCCTGCACCAGGTCCTCCAGTGGCACCACCTGCTCAGCAGCACCGGCAGCGACCGGGTCGGCATCCGCGAGTACCCGGTGGACACCGTGCCCGGGTTGCAGATGAACACGCTCTGGGACGGCCTGTTCCACGTGGTCACCTGGGTGGCGGTGCTGACCGGCCTGGCTCTGCTCTACTCCCGGGTGACCCACTCGCGGGGCCGGCTGTGGCGCTCGCCGATGCTGTGGGGCTGGGCGCTGATCGGCTGGGGCCTGTTCAACCTGGTCGAGGGCGTCATCGACCACCACCTGCTCGGCATCCACCACGTCCGCAGCGGCCCGAACCAGCTCTGGTGGGACCTCGGGTTCCTCGCCCTCGGCGTGGTGCTGATCGCTGTGGGCTGGGCGATCCAGCGCCGGGCCCGGGCGGTCGACCTCTGCGCGCCGGAGCGCCGGTGAGCCTGGCTCACGCCGGGCACGTCGACGGTGGCTTCCCGGCGACCGCGCTGGTCCCGGCGGCACTGTTCTGGGCGTACCTGGCCGCCGCGCTGCGGCTGCGTGACCCGGGCGGGCCGGGCTGGCCGCACGCCCGGACGGCGAGCTTCGGGCTGGGCGCGCTGCTGCTGGCGGCGGGGCTGCTGTGGCCCGCCGGCGACTTCGTCGGGCACATGTGGCAGCACCTGCTGATCGGCATGCTGGCGCCGCTGGCGCTGGTGCTCGGCGCGCCGGTCACGCTGCTGCTGCGCACGCTGGACCGGCGTACCGGCCGGGCCCTGGTCCACCTGCTGCGGCATCCCGTCGCGCGGGTGCTCGGCCACCCGGTGACCGGCCTGCTGCTGACCGCGGGCGGACTCTGGCTGCTCTACCTCACCCCGCTGTACCGGGCCACGCTGGACAGCCCGGCCCTGCACACGCTGGTGAACGCGCACTTCCTGCTCAGCGGCTGCCTGTTCGCCTGGTCGATCGCCGGACCGGACCCGGGCCCGCACCGTCCGCGCGTACCGGTGCGGCTGGTGGTGATCGGGTTCGGGGTGGCCGCGCACGCCACCATCGCCCAACTGCTCTACGCCGGGCTGTTCGTGGACGTGCCGGCGACCGCCGCCGAGCTGCGGGCCGGGGCCACGCTCATGTACTACCTCGGCGACCTGGCCGAGATCGCGCTGGCGCTCGCGCTGCTCGCCACCTGGCGACCGGAGCGGAGCCCTCGACGCCGGGCGGCCGGGGCCGTTGCGGCCAACGCCTGACCGTCCACCTTGCGCCGGCACGCCTTCTCACCCGCCCATGAAGTTCCACCCACCGACGTCATCCACGCCGACTGGAACACCACGGGTGCCAAAACGCCGAGGAGACACCCACGGCGTTCCACCCACCGGCGTCATGCACGCCGAGTGGAACGCCACGGGTGCCAAAACGCTCGGGAGACACCCACGGCGTTCCACCGAGGGAGCCGGACACGGCGGGGCGGGCGGTTGTCAGGGCTTGAGCAGCGCGGCGATCTCCGCAGCCAGCTCTTCCGGGGTACGCCCGTCCGTCACCACGGTCGCGGTCGCCACCTCGGCGTAGAGCGGGCGGCGCTGGTCCATCAGGTGCTTGAGCGTGGCGCGCGGGTTCAGCGCGAGCAGCGGCCGCCCGGCGCCCAGACCGATCCGCTTGACCGCGTCCGGCAGCTCCACCGACAGGTGCACCACGGTGTGGCCGATCAGCGCGGCCCGGTTCTCCTCGGCCAGGACCGCGCCGCCGCCGAGCGCGAGCACGCCCGCGTGCGACGCGAGCGCCGCCGCCACGGCGGCCCGTTCGAGGGTACGGAAGTGCTCCTCCCCCTCGTCCACGAAGATCTCCGGGATGGGCTTGCCGGCGAGGTTCTCGATGTCGGCGTCGGTGTCCCGGAAGTCGACGCCGAGCGCCTCGGCGAGCGCCGTGCCGACAGTGGTCTTGCCGGAGCCGGGCGCACCGACCAGCACGCAGACCGGCCGGGTGCTCACTTGATCACCAGGCTGTCGAGGTAACCGGTCAGGTTGCGGCGCATCTCGGCGACCGAGTCGCCGCCGAACTTCTCCACCGCCGCCTCGGCCAGCACCAGCGCCACCATCGCCTCGGCCACCACCGCCGCCGCCGGCACCGCGCACACGTCGGAGCGCTGGTTGATCGCGGTCGCCGGCTCGCCGGTGGTCACGTCGATCGTCGCGAGGGCCCGGTTCAGCGAGGAGATGGGCTTCATGGCCGCCTTCACCCGCAGCGGCTCCCCCGTGGTGATGCCGCCCTCCAGGCCACCGGCCCGGTCGGTGATCCGCCGCACGCCGGTGGCGGTGGGCACGATCTCGTCGTGCGCCTCCGAGCCGCGCGATCGGGCCTGCTGCCAGCCGTCGCCGATCTCCACGCCCTTGATCGCCTGGATCGACATGAGCGCGGTGGCGAGGCGGGCGTCGAGCTTGCGGTCCCACTGCACGTGGCTGCCCAGTCCCGGCGGCACCCCGTACGCGAGCACCTCGACCACGCCGCCGAGCGTGTCGGCGGCCTTCTTCGCGGCGTCGACCTCGGCGACCATCCGGGCGCTGGCCTCGGCGTCGAGGCAGCGCAGCGGGTCGGCGTCGATGCGCGCGGCGTCCTCCGGCGTGGGCCGCAGGCCCGGCTTGGCCGCCACCGGGCCCAGCTCGACCACGTGGGAGACGATCTCGATGCCGAGTGCCTGACGCACGAGCGCCTTGGCGACGGTGCCCACCGCGACCCGGGCGGCGGTCTCCCGGGCGCTGGCGCGCTCCAGGATCGGCCGGGCGTCGGTGTGGCCGTACTTCTGCATGCCGGCCAGGTCGGCGTGACCCGGGCGGGGACGGGTCAGCGGCGCGTTGCGGGCCTGGCTCGCCAGCTCCTCCGGGTCGACCGGGTCGGCGGCCATCACGGTGCGCCACTTGGGCCACTCGGAGTTCCCGACCCGGATCGCCACCGGGCTGCCGAGCGTCACCCCGTGCCGGAGCCCGCCGATGATCTCGATCTCGTCCTGCTCGAACGCCATCCGGGCGCCCCGGCCGTAGCCGAGCCGGCGCCGGGCCAGTTCGCCGGAGATCTCCCCGGTGGTCACCTCGATGCCGGCGGGTACGCCCTCCAGCATCGCGACGAGGGCGGGTCCGTGCGATTCACCTGCAGTCAGCCAGCGCAACACGACGGTCAGTGTGTCACGCCCGGTGGTCACCGGCGTACGCCGCCCGCCGCATCCCGCCCACCGGACAGGCCGCCTCCGCGCTGATCTGCCGCCCCGGCGGGTGAGGTGTTAACAGGGGGCCCTTCCTCTACCGGAGGCGTTAAGAAGGGGCCCTTCCTTACACCGGCAGGGCGGCTCGCATCGCCTCGCGTGGGGCGGAAACGCCGGTGAACTGCTCGAACTGGCCGAACGCCTGCGCCAGCAGCAGGTCCAGCCCGGAGACCACCCGGCACCCGGCAGTCAGCGCCGCCGCCGCGAGCGGCGTGGGCCACGGGTCGTAGACGACGTCGAAGAACACGGACTCCGGCCGCCAGTCGAAGTTGTCCGCGAGCGGGTCGGCCACGCCCTTCGGCACCGTGGAGATCACCAGGTCGGCGCGGGCGTGCGCGGGCGCGCCGTCCCACTCGGCCCCGGCCAGCGGCACGCCGGCCGCCGCCGCGACCGGACGCAGCTCGTCGACCGCCTCCGGGCGGCGGGCCACCACTGTCACCTCGGCCGCCCCGATCCGGGCCGCCGCCGCGATCGCCGCCCGGGCGGTGCCGCCCGCGCCGAGCACGGTGACCACCGCCCCGGCCACGCAGCCCGCGCCGGTGAGCACCTCGACCATGCCGGTGACGTCGGTGTTGTCCGCGTACCAGGTGCCGTCGGGGCGGCGTACCAGCGTGTTGGCGGCGCCGACGGCGGCGGCGACCGGCGAGACCTCGTCGGCCAGCGCGAGCGCCGCCTCCTTGCCCGGCATGGTCACCGACAGCCCGGCCCACTCCGGGCCGAGGCCCGCGACCAGGCCGGGCAGCTCGTCGGCGCCGGCTTCGATCAGGGTGTACGACCAGCCGGTCAGCCCGGCCGCCGCGTACCCGGCGGTGTGGATCACCGGGGAGAGCGAGTGGGCGATCGGCTTGCCGACCAGCGCGGCGCGGCGGGGATCGGCCATCAGATGATCCCGGCCTCCTTGGCCTTCCGCTCGTTGCGCAGTTGCTCGTCGTAGGTCTCGGCGAACGCGGAGCGGCCGTCCTTGCTGATCGCCACGAAGTAGAGCCACTTGCCCGGCGGCGGGGCCAGCGCGCCCTCGAGCGCCTCCTTGCCCGGGTTGTTGATCGGCGACGGGACCAGCCCGCGCAGCTTGCGGTTGTACGGGTTCCTCGGGTTGTCCAGCTCGGCGGCCGTCATGTCCTTCGACGCCTTGGTCTTCTGCCCGGTCAGCTCGAAGTAGTAGTTGACGGTGACGTCCATCTCCAGGCAGTTGCAGGGGAACTCGCCGTAGACCCGGTTGTAGGCCACCCGGGCGACCTTGCCCAGGTCGGCCTTGTTTCCGGCCTCCGCTTGGGCCAGCGAGGCGACGATCAGCGCCTCGTACGGGGTGATGCCGCCGCGTTCCTTCTGCACCTTCTCGGCGTACTGCATGTTCGAGGTGACGGTGAGGAAGTTGTTCACCATCAGCTTGAGCACCGTCTCGGCGGTGGCCTTCGGCGGGATCTCGTACGTGTCGGGGAACAGGAAGCCCTCGATCGACGGCTTGACCGTTTTGCCGTCGGAACGCTTGAACCACCAGTCCGGTACGCCGAGCGCGATCGGGTCCTTCGCCGCCGCCTCGAAGTCCTTGACCGGGATGTCGGTCTTCTCGGAGAGCCGCTTGTAGACCGTCTTCGCGGTGAGCCCCTCGGGGATGGTGATCCCGTTCACGATCCGGTTCTTGAGGTCCAGCATCGCCGCGATCGCCGCGTCGCCGCTCATCTGCTTGCGCAGCTTGTACGTGCCGGGCTGGATGTTCTTGCTGCGCGAGTTCTCCTCGGCGGCCTCGATGAACGCCTTGGTGCTCTTCACCACGTCGGCGGCAACCAGCGCGTCGGCCATGTCGGCGAGCAGCGCGCCCTGCTTGATCTCGACGGTCACCTCGCCGGTGCCGGAGCCGTCGTAGTCGGGGGTGACGAAGTAGTTCTGGACCCGGTCGAAGCCGTAGAACGCGCCGCCGCCGATGCCGCCCAGCAGAACCAGGGCGAGCGCCAGGGCGAGCAGGGTCTTGCCCCGGCCGCCGCCGGACTTGCCCTGCCGTCGGCGTACCGCGCCGCGCCGGTGCCGGCCCTTCTCCCCCCTGTCCTGCTCGTCGAAGCCCAGGTCAAGGTCGTCGATCATCGCGTCCGCCTCCGCTGTGCGTCCAGCCAGCTCTGCAGAATCTCCACCGCGGCGGCCTGGTCGACCACCGCCCGTTGGCGCTTTCCCCGGACGCCCCGTTCGGCCAGCCTACGACTCGCGACGACGGTAGACATCCTCTCGTCCGTCAGCGTCACCGGAATCGGCCTCATTACATCAGCCAATCGGCTGGCATATGCCGATACGTTCGCCGCCGCCGGCCCGTGCTTTCCGGCGAGGTTGATCGGCAACCCGACCACGATCCCCACCGCCTCGTGCTCGGCGGCGAGCCGGACCAGCTCGGCCATGTCGGCGGGCACCGCGTCCGGTTCGGCGGTCAGGTCACGGGCCAGCGTGACCAGGGGCGTGGCGAGGATGCCGTGCGGATCACAACGGGCCACCCCCACCCGGACCTGGCCCACGTCGACGCCCAGCCGGACGCCACGGGACAGCTCGGCCACTATCGGGCACCTCCCCGCCGGTACGGGCCAGGGCGGACCTGGTGGTCCGCCCTGGCGTCGATCGGTGCGCTCATGCCGTGCCGACCGCGCATGCGCTCACGGCCCTCGCTCCGCTCGGTGCGTTCGCTCATGCCGTGCCGGCGACCGCCTGCTCGACGGTGACCAGCAGCTTCGGCGCCTCCGCCGCGGGCAGCCCGCCGCCCTGGGCGAGGTCGTCGCTGCCGCCGCCCCGGCCGGAGAACGCCGCCTTCACGAGGTCCTTCGCGCTCAGGCCCCGGCCCCGGGCGGCCTGGTTGACGGCCACCACCAGGGACGCCTTGCGGTTGGCCCGGGCTGCCACCGCGACCACCGCCGGACGGGCCGGGTCGATCCGGCCCCGAATCTCCTGGGCGAGCGTCCGCACGTCGTTCGCCGCCGCGCCCTCGGGCGCCTCGGTGCCGACGTAGGCGACGCCGCGCACGTCCTTCGCCTGCGCGGCCAGGGCGCCGGCCCCGCCGAGCACGAGCTGGGCGCGCAGCTTCTCCAGCTCCTTCTCCGCGTCGCGCAGCTGGGTGACGGTCTGCTCCACCCGGTCGGCGACCTGCTCCCCCGGCACCCGGAACAGCTCCGCCAGCCGAGACACCAGCAGGTGCTCGCGGGCCAGGAAGCCGAACGCGTCCATGCCGACGAGCGCCTCGATCCGGCGTACCCCGGAGCCCACCGACGCCTCGGAAAGGATCTTCACCAGGCCGAGCTGGGCGGAGCGGGCCACGTGCGTGCCGCCGCACAGCTCCCGGGCGTAGTCGCCGACCTCGACGACCCGGACCCGCTCGCCGTACTTCTCGCCGAACAGGGCCATCGCCCCGATCCGGCGCGCCTCCTCCTGGCTGGTGACGAAGGCGTGCACCTCCAGGTCGGCCAGCAGCACCTCGTTCACCTGCTGCTCCACGTCGTGCAGCACGCTCGGCGCCACACCCGTCGGAGTGTTGAAGTCGAACCGCAGCCGGCCCGGCGCGTTCAGCGAACCCGCCTGGGTGGCCGACTCGCCGAGGAAGTTGCGCATCGTCTGGTGCACCAGGTGCGTCGCGGTGTGCGAGCGGGAGATCGCCCGGCGGCGGGACACGTCGATCTCGGCGTACCCGGTCTCCCCGGAACGGACCTCGCCGCGCACCACCTTGGCGCGGTGCACGATCAGGCCGGGCACCGGCTGCTGCACGTCGAAGACCTCGACCTGGCCGCCGCCGACGGTGATGAGGCCCTGGTCGGGCTGCTGCCCGCCGCCCTCGGCGTAGAACGGGGTGGTGTCGAGCACCAGCTCGATCGTGTCGCCCTCGACCGCGGCGGAGACCGCGGCGCCGCCGGACAGCAACGCGCGCACCCGGGACTCGCGGCTCAGCTCCGTGTAGCCGGTGAACTCCACCGGACCGCCGCCGTCGAGCACCGATCGGTACGCCGACACGTCGGTGTGCCCGGTCTTGCGCGCCTGCGCGTCGGCCTTGGCCCGGCTGCGCTGGTCGGCCATCAGCCGGCGGAAGCCCTCCGCGTCGACCTGCAAGCCCTGCTCGGCGGCGATCTCCAGGGTCAGATCGATCGGGAAGCCGTACGTGTCGTGCAGCTGGAACGCCTTGTCACCGGAGAGCGCCGCCTTGCCGGCCGACTTGGTCTCCGCGATGGCGGTGTCCAGGATCGTGGTGCCGGCGCGCAGCGTGGCCAGGAACGCGTCCTCCTCGGCGTACGCGTACTGGGAGATCCGGCCGAAGTCCTCGGCCAGCTCCGGGTACGACGGCGCCATGCAGTCGCGGGCCACCGGCAGCAGCTCCGGCAGGGCCCGGTCCTGGTAGCCGAGCAGCCGCACCGCCCGGATCGCGCGGCGCATGATCCGGCGCAGCACGTAGCCCCGGCCCTCGTTCGACGGGGTCACGCCGTCGCCGATCAGCATCAGCGAGGTCCGGACGTGGTCGGCGATCACCCGCAGCCGCACGTCGTCCGGGTGCGACTCGTTCGCCGCGTGGCCGGAGTGCACGCCGTAGCGCTTGCCGGTCAGCTCGGCGGCCCTGTCCAGGATCGGCCGGACCTCGTCGATCTCGTAGAGGTTGTCCACGCCCTGCAGCAGCGAGGCCATCCGCTCCAGGCCCATGCCGGTGTCGATGTTCTTCGCCGGCAGGTCACCGAGGATCGGGAAGTCCTCCTTACCGGCGCCCGGACCGCGCTCGAACTGCATGAAGACGAGGTTCCAGAACTCCAGGTAGCGGTCCTCGTCGACCTCCGGGCCGCCCTCACGGCCGTAGGCCGGGCCGCGGTCGTAGTACAGCTCGGAGCACGGACCGCACGGGCCGGGGATGCCCATCGACCAGAAGTTGTCGGCCTTGCCGCGGCGCACGATCCGGTCGGCCGGCACGCCGGTGGCGCGCCAGATGTCGTACGCCTCGTCGTCGTCCAGGTAGACGGTGGCCCAGATCCGCTCCGGGTCCAGCCCGAAACCGCCCGCCTCGACCGACTTCGTGGCCAGGTCCCAGGCGAGCGGGATCGCCCCGGACTTGAAGTAGTCACCGAAGGAGAAGTTGCCGTTCATCTGGAAGAACGTGCCGTGCCGGCTGGTCTTGCCGACCTCGTCGATGTCCGGCGTCCGGATGCACTTCTGCACGCTCGTCGCCCGCGCGTACGGCGGGGTCTGCTGGCCCAGGAAGTAGGGCACGAACTGCACCATGCCCGCGTTGATGAACAGCAGGTTCGGGTCGCTGATGGCGGGCAGCGGAGCGGACGGCACCACGGTGTGCCCGTTCGCCTCGAAGTGGGCGAGGAACCGCCGCTTGATCTCCGCCGTCTTCATCGCTGGTGGTCCTCCGGGAAAATCTCTCGATCGCCGATCCGCGGGTCCTCCCGCAGCTCGGCGAACTGGTCGTCGTACGCCTCGCCGCGCGCGAAGGCCTCGTGGATCTCCTGCTCACGCTCGGCCATGCCGACCCGGACGTCGTCCACGAACGCCCGCAGCGACTCGACCAGGCCGCCGGCGGACTCGGACAGCCCGCTCGCGATGCCCGCCGGGGTGTACGCCTGCGCCGTCCGGGTGGCCTTGCGCACCACCAGGACGCCCACGGCCAGCCCGATGCCCAGCCAGAACAACCGCCTCATGCTCTCATCCTCCCGCGTACGCCGGTCGAGGTCAGCGGTTGCCGCGCTTGGCGGCCCGGCGCTGCTGCTTGATGGTGTCGCGCACCTCGCGCTCGGTCTCGGCGTGCCGGCGCGCGGACGCGGCCCGGCGCACGCCGTACCCGAACGCGGCCACCTTGACCAGCGGGTTCGCGGCGGCGGCCGAGACCACGGTGGCCAGGTTCGCCACGTTCGCGGTGACGTTCTGCGCGTGGCTGGTCATGGTGTCCACCTTGGCGAGCTGCAGGTTCACCCCGTCCAGCGAGGTCTGCACCTGCTCCAGCGCCACGTTGACGTTCTTCACCGTGGTGTTCACGTCACCGAGCAGCGGCGCGGTGCGCTCGTTCACCTCGGTGATCATGCGGGTCGTCGCGTCCACGGTGTGCCGCAGCCGCAGGATCGGCACCGCCAGCACGAGCACCAGCATCAGGAACGCGCCGGCCGCGATCAGCGCAGCGATTTCTCCACCACTCACGCGCATGTCCTCCTCAAGCAGTGTCCCGGGACCCGACGCCCCGGAACGCGCGACCGTACCTACCCACTTCGCGCCACGCCGACCCGGTCACCGGGCGCGGACGGGCGTGCCAGCCCCAGACCCTACCGTCCGTGATGAAAGTCGGCTCACGACGGTGAGGGAGTCGCCTCGCCCAGCGGGTCGTCGGTCAGCGTCGGGAACGGGTCCTCACCGGTGAGTGACGGATCGGTGGTCGGCGTCGGCCCGGTGCGCTCGTCGTCGATCGCGTTGCGCACCTTCACCGACACCAACGAGCCGGTGCACGCCGCCGCTGCGGGCGCGGGCGGGGCCGACGGCGCGGGCGCGCCGTCGATCGGCGGCGGCGTGCAGGCCGGGTCGCGTACCCACAGGTCCAGCGTGAGTTCGTCGCGGCGCCAGCAGGTGTAGCTGCCCTCGACCTTCTCCTCCGGGCAGCGTTCGACGCTCCACCGCCGCCAGCCGTCCTTGGCCAGCGCCTGCTCGTAGACGGCGACCGTCTGCTCCCACCCCTGCTCCGACTCGACCGCGCGTTCGCGCAGCCGGCAGTCCTGCAGGCACCAGCGGCTGCCGCTGACGTTGTCGACGGTCTTGGTCTCGGCCCAGGCGGGCACGTCGAGCGCGTCGAGGGTGTCGAAGACCGGATCGCGGCTGAGCGTCCGCATGCCGAAGTAGAGCGGCACCGCGCCCAGCAGCACGAGACTCACCAGCGCGAGCACGCCCATCCGCAGGCGGCGCCGCTCGCGCATCTGCCGCCGCAGCTCGGACCGGGCGCCGCGCAGGCCACCGGCCTCCGCGTCGGCCTCGTCCACCCCGGGACCGGCCGGTCGCGGCGCCGGCATGCCGTCCGCGCCGGGCCGTGGCCCCGAAGGCTCCCCCTGGGGTACGACAGCAGCCGCCCGCGCCACCGCCGGAGCGCCCGGAGGCGGCGCCATGCCGGCCGGGTTGCCCGGTCCACTGCGGTCCGGCTCCGGTCCGGGGCCGGCCGCCCGTCCGGTGGTCCGCTCGTCCGGTCCGACCGGCCGCGCCACACCCGCCGCCGCGCGGGCGGCAGGCGCCGGTCCGGCGGCCGCGCCCCGGACGCCGGGCGCCATCGGCGGACGGGGTGCGCCACCGGGCGGAGGTGCCTCACCGGGCCGGGCCGGGCCGGAACCGCCGGGCACCTGCCGGGGCGGATGCGGGCCGGGACCGGTACGCCCGCCGTCGCCGCTGGGCGGACGGCCCGGAGCGCGGACGGCCTCGTCGGCGCGACCGCCGGGACGGCCGCCACCGATCGGCACACCACCGGTGCGCTCGACGTCGCCCTGCTGGCCGGCACCGGGCGGACCTGCCGGACGCGCCGGGCCACCACCGGGACGGCCACCGCCGATCGGCACACCACCGGTGCGCTCGACGTCGCCCTGCGGGCCGGCGCCGGGCGGGCCGGGCGGGCCGCCACCGGGTCCCGGCGGTACGCCGGGGCGGGCGGCCCCCCGGGCCGGGCCGGGGCGGCCGGGCTTCGCGGGCGGGGCGGGCATCGGAGGGCCCGCCGGAGGCATGACCTGGCCGGACTGGTCGGGCCGGGCCGGCGGAGCCGGGTGGCCGGCCGCCGCGCCACGCCCGGGCACGCCCGGTCCGGCCTGCCCGGGCCGCCGGGACGGCACACCCGGATCAGCCGGTTCGGGACGGACCGGTGGGACGGCGGCGCCGGTACGGCCGCCGGGGGCGCCGGGCCGGCCGGTCTGCTCGTCGGCCGGGCGGCGGGTCACCGGCATGGCGGGGTCGGTGTGTGGCGTGCGACCCGCCTGCCGCAGCCAGTCGGCGGGCCGCTGAGGGCGCGGATCGCCGGTGTCGTCGGGGGCCGCGCGACGCCCGGGCCGCGCCGCGTCGCCGGGGCCGGTGTCGGCCGCGCCGTCGGGTACGGCCCTGCGGCCGTCCGGCGCGGCGCGGCGCGGGCCGTTCGCCGGGGCGCCGGACACGGGCGCGCCGGGCAGGTCCGGCGCGTTTCCGCTCCGCGGCACCACCGGCGGGCGGTCCGGCTCCGGGGCGGCCCGGCGGCCACCCGGCGGGGACACCGCAGCGGACGCCGCACCGGGGACGGCGGCGCGGTGGCCGCCGGTGGGCTCCTCGTGCCGGGATCGTCGCCCCTCACCGGGGGCAGGGGTGGCGTCGGGGACGGCCCGCCCGGCAGGCCCGCCGGGGACGACGCCCTCCGCGGCGGCGCGGCGGCCGGCGCCGGAGACGGGACGCGTGCCGGGCGGGACGTCGTCCGGCCGCGCACGGCGGCCCGCGCCCGACACGGGCCGCACGCCGGGCGGAACGTCGTCCGGCCGCGCACGGCGGGGCCCGCCGGAAACCGGCTGGACGCCGGCGGTGTCGTCGGGCCGGGCCCGGCGACCGCCGGGCGACGGAGTGACAGGCGGGGCGACGGCGGCCTGGTGCGCACCCTCAGGCGCGCCGACGCCGTGCCGGCCGCGAGGTGTCGGCGGCCGGTGCTCGCCGTCGACGGGCGGCCGGCCCGGATCGGCAGGTACCCGGCCGTGCGCAGGCGGCCCGGCGGGCGGACCGGGCGGCGGCGTGACGCCGGTGACCGGCGGCTGCTGGCCCGTGGGGCCGTCCGGGCTCCGGCGGACGGGTGGTCCCGCCGGACGACGGGCCTCGGGCACGCCGGGCCAGGGGCCGTCGGCAGGCGGCCGCGGTGCGCCGGCCTCGGGGCCGGGGCGCACCGGCGGCGCGGCCGGGCCGGGCTGGTCGGGACCGCGCCGGGTCACCGGAGGACGCGGACCGGGCCGGCCACCGGGCATCGGGTGCGGCGCGTCAGCCGAGCCGCCGGGCGGCATCTCCGGGCCGCGCCGGGCGGCGCCCGCGTCCCCACCGGGACGTCCGGCGACCGGGGGTACGTCCACGCCGGGCCGGCCGCGACCGGGCGCGGCCGGTCCCCCGCGGCCCACGCCCGGAGGCGACGCCGGGCCGGGACGACCGGAAACGGGCGGGAGCGTCGGGTCGGTGCGGCCGTCCGGCGCGGGCCCGGTGGGTTGGGACCGGCCGGGGGACGGGGGCGCGGCAGCGGGAGACGGCGCACCGGGCCTGCCCGCCGACGGCGGCGCCGCCGGGCTGGGACGACCCGAAACAGGTGGCTGCGGACCCGGGTGACCGGAGGTGGGTGGTTGCGGGCCCGGGTGACCGGACACGGGTGGCTGCGGGCCCCGCGCCGGGGAACGCGGGGCGGGCCGCGCGGCGGGTGGCGGCATCCCCGGCGCGGCGGAAGAAGGCGCCCCCGGCCCGGGGGCCGGGCCGGTTGCGGCGCCCGGCCGGCCCGGCGCGGGCGCGGCGGACTCCCCCTCCGGTCCGAGTTCGCCGCCCTGCTGCTTGGCGGTGCGCAGGTCGTCGATCCAGCCGAGTTCCTCGCCGACGACCGTCGGGTCCAGCTCGGGCTCGGGCCGGCCGCGTCCCCACCGGCGGCCCTTTGCCCGCGGATCGCGCCGCTCGTCGGGGCCGTCCGCCGGTCGCTCCGGACCACGCGCCATCACTACTGACCCCCCTCGGCGGCGTCGCTGCCGCCCTCACTCGCCCCGCTGGCCTGCTCGCCGCCCCCCACCCGGGCCCCGTTCACGGCGGCCGGGGCGCCGGCCTCCCGGGTCGTGGGTGCCGGCAGCCCACGGACGATCCGGCGCAGCAGCGGCAGCCGGGTGGCCACCGCCCGCTCCGCGCCGTGCCCGCTGGGCTGGTAGTAGTCGGTTCCGACGAGGTCGTCCGGAGCGTACTGCTGGGTGACCACCCCCCGGTGGTCGTCGTGCGGGTAGCGGTAGCCGGCCCCGTGGCCGAGCCCGCGCGCGCCGGAGTAGTGGGCGTCGCGCAGTCCGCGCGGCACCGGGCCACCGCGACCGGCGCGTACGTCGGCGACAGCGGCGCCGATGGCGGCGGTGGCCGAGTTCGACTTCGGCGCGGTGGCCAGGTGGATGACCGCCTGGGCCAGGTTGAGCTGCGCCTCCGGCAGGCCCACGTACTCCACCGCGTGGGCGGCGGCGGTGGCCACCGTCAGCGCGGTGGGATCGGCCATGCCGACGTCCTCGCTGGCGAAGATGACCAGCCGGCGGGCGATGAACCGGGCGTCCTCCCCGGCCACCAGCATCCGGGCCAGCCAGTGCAGTGCCGCGTCCACGTCGGAGCCGCGCATGCTCTTGATGAAAGCGCTGGTCACGTCGTAGTGGGCGTCGCCGTCGCGGTCGTAGCGCACCGCCGCCACGTCGACCGCCTGCTCGGCCACGGCCAGGTCGATCCGTTCGGCGCCGATCGCGGTCGCGGTGGCCGCCGCCGCCTCCAGCGCGGTGAGCGCCTTGCGCACGTCGCCCCCGGCGAGCCGGACCAGGTGGTCCTCCGCCTCCTGCGCCAGCACCAGCGCGCCGCCGAGGCCGCGCTCGTCGGCGACCGCGCGGCGCAGCAGCCCGCGTACGTCGTCGTCGTCGAGGGCCTGCAGGGTGAGCAGCACGCAGCGCGACAGCAAGGGCGAGATGACCGAGAAGTACGGGTTCTCGGTGGTCGCCGCCAGCAGCGTGACAGTACGGTCCTCGACGGCGGCGAGAAGCGAGTCCTGCTGGGTCTTGCTGAACCGGTGCACCTCGTCGATGAACAGCACCGTCGGCGGGCCGCCGGAACGCCGCTGCCGCCGCGCGGTCTCGATCACCGCGCGCACGTCCTTCACACCGGCGGTCAGCGCGGACATCGCCACGAAGCGCCGGTCGGTGGCCCGGGCCACGAGGTGGGCGATGGTGGTCTTGCCGCTGCCCGGCGGCCCCCAGAGGATCACCGACATCGGCGCCGCGCCCTCGACCAGCTGACGCAGCGGCGCGCCCGGCGCGAGCAGGTGCTCCTGCCCGACCAGCTCGTCGATGCCGGCCGGCCGCATCCGCACCGGCAGGGGCGAGTCCGCCCGGGCGTCGGTGAAGCCGTCGGCGCCGCCCGCGCCCGCGGGTGCGCCGGCGGGCTCGCCGAGGGTGAAGAGGGCGTCCGATTCCATCACGAGAACAGTACCGGGCCGGGCCGACGGCGCCGGAATCGCGCCGCCGACCCGACCCGGGTGGTCTTTTCCGGTCAGCCGCGACCCGGCCGCCGGCCCCGGTACCACCGGCCGCCACCGCCGCCGCGCGGGCCGGATCCGACGCCGGCCAGGTAGAGCGAGAGCAGCAGGAATCCGATGAGCATGAGCGTCGTGGTGCTGAACAGATCGGGCGCGCCGAGGTCGGTGTTCATGAAGTCGAGCAGCAGCGCGAAACCGAACACGATGGCCGCGAGAATGGCGAGCATGTCGTTCCTCCGGTGGGGGTTCCCAGCAGGTCGGCGACGGATGTACCCAATCGGTCTGTTCGTCAATCTCCACCGTGGAACACGTGCCGGCAGTCGGGCCACACCGGGGCGGATCGGGCGCGCCGGCGCTCGTAGGCTGGCGGCGTGATCACTGTCGACGAGGCGCTGACCGGGCGCGAGGCGCTGCTCGCCGCGGCCGGCCACCACCCGTTCGCCCGGCACGCGCTCCGGCGCGACGAGGCCGTACGGGGATGGCGGCACGACGGCACGGTCGGGTGGCTGCTCCCGCCGGGCGAGTGGTCGGCCGGCGGCGCGGTCGGCGTACCCGGCCCGGCGCTCGACGTCTTCGCCGCCCAGCGGGCGGACGGCACGCTACAGGCCGGCCAGTCGATCAACGTGTCCCGCGCCGAGCCGGCCGAGGTGACCGCGCGGCTGCCGGTGGCCCGGCTGGTCGAGTGGGACTTCCTCTGGACCACCGGCCCGGTACCGCGCCGGCCGGAACAGGAGCGGGTGGAGCGGCTCACCGAGGCCGACCATCCCGCGCTGGCCGCGCTGATCGAGGAGGCGTTCCCGAGCACCACCTCCCGGCCGGGCGAGCCGGGCATCGTCGACTGGTACGGCATCCGCGACGGTGACCGTCTGCTCGCCTGCGGCGCGGATCGCAGCCGCGGCGACATCGGCTTCCTGGCCGGGCTGACAGTCGCGCCTGGGCTTCGCGGCCGAGGGCTGGGCGCGGTGCTGACCGCCGGAATGACGGGCGCCCTGTTCGCCCGGTACGACACGGTGGCGCTGGGCGTCTACCCGGACAACGTGGGCGCGCTGCGGCTCTACCGGCGGCTCGGCTTCACCGCCACCGAACGCCGCACCTCGATCAAGCTGGCCTGACGCTGCCGGCACCCGCCATGGCTCGACCGGCCGCCGCCCGAACTCGCCCACGCTGCCGACCGGGTATCGGACTGCCGTCCTGTCGCGCGACGCCCGCCGCACGCCGCACGCCGCACGCCGCACGCCGCACGCCGCACGAGATCTTGGTACGAAACGGCCTCTGCCGGGGCGCCCGCTCACCAAGATCTCCCCGCGTCCCACGTCGCGGACGCCGCCTCCCAGAAACGAACGCGCCCGCCGTAGCGGGCGCGTCGAACCGGTGAGTGGAACGTCATGGGTGTCAAACGGGAGCCGAGACACCCATGACGTTCCGCCCACGGCGGGCGGTGACCCGCACGGCGATGCCGGGAAGTTGCTGCCGAAGCAGCTGCGGCTCGCACCCGGCACCGCGCCGCAGGGTGCGAGCGAGCACCACTCAGTTGGCTGGGCGACGCCAGCACCGCCGCCGCCGCCGGACAACGTCAGCACCACGCGGCCGCCGCCGGACGGACGCCAGCCGCCGGACAACGCCGGCACCACGCGGCCGCCGCCGGACGCCGCCAGCCGCCGGGGACGCCGGGACGCCCCAACCGCCGCCGGACAACGCCCGCAGAACTCAGTCGCGGCCAGGCGACGCCGGCACGACCACCGGCCCGGGCCCGCCCGTGACGGCAGCCCCGTCCGCGCCGACGACGGCGCCACGGTCGGCCGGGTCGAAGGGCGGCTCGGACGCCAGGCCGGCCTGGCCGGGTCCGCCGCCCGTCACCTCCGGTGCCACCTCGGCCTCGGCAGAGGTACGGCGGGCCGCGCGCCAGGCCGGCAGGTAGAGCGGCGCGGCCACGGCGAGCACCACTCCGCCGACGATCATGGCGACACCGACGCTCGTGGCGTCGGCCAGCGCGGTGAGGGTGACCGCGCCGAGCGCGCCGGCCGGCTGGGCGGCCATCGAGTTCAGCGAGAGCACGCTGGTGCGGTACGGGCCGTCGACCTGCCGGTGCAGCAGTCCCATGTGCAGCGGGTTCGACGCGCCGTGCACGGTGTAGCAGGCCAGGTACGCGATGAGGATGCCGACCGGACCGGCCAGCAGGCCCATGCCGACCACCGTCACGCCCTGGAGGATCCGCATCAGCGCGGCGGCCGGGGCGGCGCCGAGGCGGCGCAGCAGGAACGGGGTGAGCGCGGCGCCGGCGGCGTTGGCGAGCCAGGCCGCCGTGCCGGCGGGGCCGAGCAGCGCCGCCGCGCGGTCCGGGTTGTCGAGCACCTCGGCGAGGCGTACCGGGAGCAACGACTCGAAGGTGACCATGCCGAAGCCCCAGAACAGTTCGACGGCGACCAGGGCCAGCAGTACCCGGTTGCGGCGCAGCAGCCCGACGGCCTGCCCGACCATGCGGGGCGCGTCGACCACCGAGGCGCGCAGCGCGGCCGGGCCGGACGCGGGCCGCCGCTCGGCCATCAGCGCCAGCAGCGCCACGATGGAGACGGCCTGGAGCACGGCGGCGACGATCACCGGCAGGGCCAGCGCGCTGACCGGGCCGACCGGGCCGAGCGCGACGAGGCCGCCGCTGAGCAGGGCGCCGGCGCCGATGGCGACGCCGATCACGGTGCCGGCCCAGCCGAGGCCGCGCTCGTACTCGGCCTTCGGGTCGGCGGCGAGCGTGGCGTCGACGTACCAGGATTCCATCGGGCCGCTGTCGAGCGCCCGGTAGATGCCCTGCAACGCCCAGACCAGGAAGAACATCCAGAACGAGTCGGCCACCGCCATGAGCGCCAGCGAGCCGAGGCCGATGGCCCAGGCGGCGACAAGCACCGGCTTGCGGCCGAGCGCGTCGGCGAAGCCGCCGGTGGGCAGTTCCAGCGCCAGCACGACGAGGCCCTGCGCGGTGGCGACCAGGCCGATCTGGGACAGCGTGAGGCCGCGCTCCTGCATCAGCAGGATCATCACCGGCATGAGCAGGCCGCTTGGTAGCCAGCGCAGGCCGTACAGCGTGAGGTAGCGGATCCGGATCTGGCGTACGGACAGCGCGGTCACGGCTTCTCCTCGGCGGGTGGCGGGGTGGACCGCGGGTAGGCCGCGTCCATCGGGAGGGCGGCGAGGTAGAGCTGGACGGTCTCGGCGTCGGGGTCGTCGGGGTCGGTGGCGTCACGGTGCCGCTCGAAGACCGCGAAGACCTCCTCCTGGATCGCCTTGAGGCGGTCGACCGGAATCCGCATGAAGAAGTCGCCCATGCCGAACGCGTCGCGCCAGGCCGGCGACCACCGGTGCCTCTGGGCGAACCAGCGTTCGGCGTGCTGGGCGAAGAAGCGGACGTAGTCCGCCTCGATCCACTCGATGGCCGCCCGCGCGTCGGGGTCGTCGTCGAAGTCGCTGGATTCCCAGTTGGTGACGTCGTGCGCGGCCCGCCAGTAGCGCTGGCGGCCGGTGCCGAGGCTCGGGTCCTCCACCACGAGGCCCACCTCGGCGAGTTGGCGCAGGTGGTAACTGGTCGCGCCGCTGTTGGTGCCGAGCGCCTCGGCGAGGGCGGTGGCGGTGGCCGGGCCGCCCACGCGCAGCGCCCCGACCAGCCGCATGCGCAGCGGCTGGGCCAGCGCGCGAACCTGGCGGTGGTCGATGTGTACGGTGCGCTCCGTCTTCCCTTCCATGTGATGCACAATATCTGTGCACACTTCCTGTGCACAAGCTACTTGCAAAGAATCTGTGCAACTAGCCGTACAGCTCGGTGATCCCCCGCAGGCAGGTCCGCAGCAGCCCGGCGGCGCGGGCGGAGTCCAGCACCACCTCACCCGGGCGGTGCAGCCCGGCGGCGGCGATCGTGGTCGTCCGCAGCCCGCCCGCGTCCACGCCGTCGTGCCGGGCCACCAGCAGCCCCAGCTCGGCCCGGCTCACCGCGTCCGGCCCGGCCACGTTGAGCAGCCCGGCGTAGTCGCCCGGCACCAGCTCCAGCGCCGCGGCGGCGAGGTCGGCCACGTGCACCGGGCAGCGCAGCTCGTCGGTGAACAACACGGCCCGCCCGGCCAGCGCGTCCCGGCAGAGCTGGATCTGCTTGCTGCCCTCCCCCACGATCAGCGACGTGCGCACCAGCGCCGCGCCCGGATCGACCGCCCGCACGGCAGTCTCCGCCGCCGCCTTCGCCGCCCCGTACGGGTGCAGCGGCGTGGGCACGTCCTCGTCCGCGTACGCCTTCGGCCGCCCGGCGTGCAGCGCGTCGCTGGACAGGTGCACCAGCCGGGCGCCCACCTCGGCGGCGGCTACCGCGATGTGGGCCGCCCCGTCCGCCGTGACCGCCCAGTCGTCGTACCGGTAGGGGGTGGCGACGACCGCGTCGGGGCGTACCCGGGTCAGCAGCTCACGCACGGCGGCGCGGTCGGTCACGTCGAGCCGGTGCGGCGCGACGCCCGGCACCGTGACGGCGGCGCAGTGGTACGTGCCGGCGACCCGGTGCCCGGCGGCGACCGCCTGCCGGCACACCTCGGCGCCGAGGAAGCCGCTGGCTCCCACCACGAGCAGGTGCATCTGTCCCCCTGGAGATCGAAAAGGCCCGCGTCATCATGACGCGGGCCTTTCGACAGGGCTGGATCAGGTGGGGTCGGCCACCGGGGCGGCCGGGCCCGCGGTGCCGGCGTGCGGACCGGCCGGGGCCTTCGGCTTGGCGTCGATGCCGGCCTCGGCGCGCTGCTGCCCGGTGATCGGGGTGGGCGCGCCGGTCAGCGGGTCGAAGCCGCCCCGGGTCTTCGGGAACGCGATCACCTCGCGGATCGAGTCCGCGCCGGCCAGCAGCATGCAGACCCGGTCCCAGCCGAACGCGATGCCGCCGTGCGGCGGGGCGCCGTACTTGAACGCCTCCAGCAGGAAGCCGAACTTGTCCTGCGCCTCGTCGGCGGTGATGCCGAGCAGGTCGAACACCCGCTGCTGCACGTCGCCGCGGTGGATACGGATCGAGCCGCCGCCGATCTCGTTGCCGTTGCAGACGATGTCGTACGCGTACGCCAGCGCCCGGTCCGGAGCGGACTCGAACCGGTCCACCCACTCGGCGTTCGGCGAGGTGAACGGGTGGTGCACGGCGGTCCAGCCGCCCGCTCCGCCGTTCTCCTGGTCGGAGGTCGGCTCGAACATCGGCGCGTCCACGACCCAGCAGAACGCCCAGGCGCTCTCGTCGACCAGGTTCGACCGCTTGGCGATCTCGATGCGGGCCGCGCCGAGCAGCTCCTGCGCCTCGCGGGTGTTGGTGCTGGCGGCGAAGAAGATCGCGTCGCCGGGCTTCGCGCCGACCGCGTCGGCCAGGCCGGACAGGTGCGCCTCGGACAGGTTCTTCGCCACCGGGCCGCGCGGCTCGCCGGTCTCGGCGTCCAGCACCACGTACGCCAGGCCGCGCGCGCCGCGCGCCTTGGCCCAGTCCTGCCAGCCGTCCAGTTCCTTGCGGGTCTGCGCCGCGCCACCGGGCATGACCACGGCGCCGACGTAGCCGCCCGCGTCGATCGCGCCGGCGAACACCCGGAACTCGGTGCCGCGCAGGTAGTCGGTCAGCTCGGTCAGCTCCACGCCGTAGCGCAGGTCCGGCTTGTCCGAGCCGTACCGGGACATCGCGTCGTGCCAGGTGATGCGCGGGATCGGCCGGGTGATCTCGTAGCCGGCGAGGTCCTTCCACAGCGCCGAGACGATCGCCTCGCCGAGGTCGATCACGTCGTCCTCGGTGACGAACGACATCTCGATGTCGAGCTGGGTGAACTCCGGCTGCCGGTCGGCGCGGAAGTCCTCGTCGCGGTAGCAGCGGGCGATCTGGTAGTACCGCTCCATGCCGCCGACCATCAGCAGCTGCTTGAACAGCTGCGGCGACTGCGGCAGCGCGTACCAGCTGCCCGGCTGCAGGCGCACCGGCACCAGGAAGTCGCGGGCGCCCTCCGGGGTGGAGCGGGTCAGCGTCGGCGTCTCGATCTCCAGGAAGTCCCGCTCGTGCAGCACGCCGCGGGCGATCTGGTTGGCCCGCGAGCGCAGCCGCATGGCCTTGGCCGGGCCGCCCCGGCGCAGGTCCAGGTAGCGGTACTTGAGCCGGATGTCGTCACCGGCCTCGATCTGGTCGTCCACCGGCAGCGGCAGCGGCGCGGCCTCGGAGAGCACCTCCAGCGCGGACGCGGTCACCTCGATCTCGCCGGTCGGCAGGTCCGGGTTCTCGTTGCCCTCGGGGCGGCGGGTCACCTCGCCGGTGACCTTGACGCAGAACTCGTTGCGCAACGCGTGCGCGTCCTCCTCGCGGAAGACCACCTGCACGACGCCGGAGGCGTCGCGCAGGTCGACGAAGATGACACCGCCGTGGTCGCGCCGGCGGGCCACCCACCCGGCGAGCGTCACCGTCGAGCCGGCGTCCGCGGCGCGCAGGCTTCCGGCATTGTGGGTACGGATCACGGCTGGCGTCTCCTCAATCTGGTCCACGACTGCTTCCCGCATTCTGTCAGGGCGGGCGGGCCCGCTCCCGGGCACCCGTCGAGCCCGGCCCGTCCCGGGGACGCGGCGAAAGCGGGTCGAGGGCCCGGTCCGGCGGTTTACCGTGGCCGGGTGCGTGCCGTACCCAGCTGGGCCGTGGCCACCGCGGCCGCCGCGCCCGCGCTGCTGGTGGCGGGCTGGACGGTCGCGGGCGCCCGCCAGGGGCCGGAGTACGACCCGGTGCGGGACACGATCAGCGAGCTGGCCGGCGAGGGCGCCACCGATCCGTGGTTGATGGGCGTCGCGCTGGTGCTGCTCGGCTGCTGCTACGCCGCCACCGCCGCCGCGCTGCACGCCGCCGGGCTGTCGAGCCGTTTCCTGCTCGCGCTCGGCGGGCTGGCCACCGTCGCGCTCATCGCGTTCCCCCGCCCGCAGGTGGGTGGCTCCCCGGCGCACGGCGTGACCGCCACAGTGGCGGTGCTCGCGTTGTCGCTCTGGCCGGCCGGGTCGGCGCTGCGCCTGCCCCGGAGAGTGCCGCGTGCGGTGGCCGCTTCCCCGGCGGGCCGGCCGCCGTGGGCGTTCCGCCGGCCGGTGGCGCTGGCCGCGACAGCGGTGCTGCTGGCGCTGTTCGGCTGGTCGGTGGTGGAGGTGACGGGCGGCTCCCGGACCGGGCTGGCCGAGCGGGTGGCAGCGCTCGCGGTGACGCTCTGGCCGCTGGCGGCGGTGCTGTCCGCGCGGCGGGCCCACCGGCACTGGACGGCCCGGCCGCCGCGCCCGGACGGGCCGCCGGTCAGCCCGGGCCGCCGGGAGGCGGGCGCCTGACCGGGTACGCGGAACGGGCCACCGGTCACCCGGCGGCCCGTTCACTGCGTTGCGCGGATCAGAAGACGCTCACGCCGTAGCGGCTGAGGGCCTCGGTGACCGGCTGGAAGTAGGTGGTGCCACCGGTGCGGCAGTTGCCGCTACCACCGGAGGTGAGGCCCAGCGCGGTGGTGCCGGCGAACAGCGAGCCGCCGCTGTCGCCCGGCTCGGCGCAGACGTTGGTGCGGATGAGGCCGGAGACGCTGCCCTCGGCGTAGTTCACGGTCGCGTTCAGCGCGCTGACGCTGCCGCTGCGCAGGCCGGTGGTGCTGCCGGAACGGCGGACGGACTGGCCGACGTACGCGTTGCCGGCCGAGGTGATGTCCTGGAAGCTGCCGTTGTACAGCGACACGTTGCCGGCCGCGTTGGCCGAGTTGTTGTGCCGGACGATGCCGTAGTCGTTGCCCGGGAAGCTGGTGCCGGTCCGGGTGCCGAGCAGGCTGGTCTGCCCGGAGTTGCTGTACCAGCTCGACGAGATGTTGGTGCAGTGGCCCGCGGTGAGGAAGTAGTAGGTCGAGCCGCTGCGGACGTTGAACCCGAGCGAGCAGCGGCCACCGCCGCCGGCGTAGATCGCCTGACCGCCGGAGATCCGGGTGCTCAGCACGCCGGCCTCGGCCTCGATGCGGATCGCGCCGTTGTGACGGGCGGCGGCGGCCTTGACCCGCTCCAGCTTCGCGCCGGTGACGGTGCTGTCGACGGAGACGACGACCTGGTTCGTGGCCGGGTCGGTCCACCAGGCGGTGCCGGGGATCTTGGCGGAGCGCTCCAGCTCGCCGGTGGCGGCGTTGAGCTTGTCCGCGCCGCGCGTCACGATCTTTGCGATGGCGCCGGCGGCGCGCACCTGGCGGGCGGTCGCGGTGTCGGTCACCGTGACGATCATCTTCCCGCTGGCGTCGGCGTACGTGCCGGCGGCGCGGGCGCCGAGCTTCTCGACGAGGGTGGCGGCGGCGTCCGGCGAGAGGGCCGCGGGGGCGGCCTGCGCGGGGGCGCTGAGCAGCGAGCCGGTGACCAGGGTGCCGGCGACGGCGACTGCGGCGGCGCGGCGGAGCGTGGACCTCGTGGGTCGCATGTAACAACCTCCGAATGGGGGTGAACGGGCGCTGTCATGGGGGCGCGCCCGAGGGCAACCCGGGCGACCTGGGGAAACCGCCCGAGTGCCCAAAGTATTCACACATTTAAGATCGTAAGCAAGACATGGCTTTGCCCTAATTCGCACCCGCGCCCGATGTAACGCCTGAGCAACAACATCGACTCAAGGTGTCAGAGCCTGCGATCGACCCGCGTCGACGTGCCGAACGGTCAGAAGCGACGGCGGGCGCCGGGGCCGGGACGGGCCAGCACGTCGCGCGCCTCGGTGATCTCGTGCCCCTCGGCGCAGCGCAACTCGACCCGGACCTCGGCGCCACAGTCGCGGTGCGCCACGCTCAGCGGCGAGCCCTGCGGATCGGCCAGGTAGCGGTCGCCCCACCCGAGCACGGCGACGAGCACCGGCCACAGGTCCAGGCCCATCTCGGTGAGCCGGTACTCGTGGCGCGGCCGGCTGCCCGGCTCCCGGTACGGCTCGCGGCGCAGCACGCCCCGCTCGACGAGCATGGCGAGCCGGTTGGTCAGCACCTGGCGCGGGATGCCGGTGCGCACCCGCATGTCGTCGAACCGGCGTACGCCGTTGAAGACCTCGCGCAGCACGACCAGGGTCCACCGCTCGCCGAGGATCTCCATGGCGCGCGCGATGGTGCAGTTCTCCACCGACCAGTCCAGTGCCGCGGGTCTCATCCGACCAGGCTAGGTCTCATTGACAGACTCAGCAACGCGCTGCGAGGCTGAGTCCATGACGCAGACGCAGGAACGCTCCCGCACGTTCACCTGGTCCGACCCGGCCGCTGGGGCCGCTCACCTGGGCCGGCGAAGCGGCCTGGAGCTGATGCGGGCGATGATCGCCGGCGAGCTGGCCGCGCCGCCGATCATGCACCTCATCGACATGTCCCGGATGGAGGCCGAGGAGGGGCGCGTCGCGGTCGAACTGCTGCCGCAGGAGTTCCACTACAACCCGCTCGGCACCGTGCACGGCGGCGTCCTCTCCACGCTGCTGGACACCGCCGCGGCGTGCGCCGTGCACACCACGCTGCCGGCCGGCGTCGGCTACACGTCGCTGGACCTCAACGTGAAGCTCCTGCGCCCGGTCACCGTCGACACCGGCACGCTGCGCTGCGAGGGCACCGTGCTCCAGCGGGGCCGCCGTACCGCCCTGGCCGAGGCCCGCCTGACCGACCCGGCGAACCGCCTGGTAGCCCACGCCACCTCAACTTGCCTGATCTTCCCCCTCCCCTGACCCGCCCCTGCCCACCCTCTCCTCGGCGATCTTGCAGTTACGGCCCCCGCAAACGCCGTGAAACGGGCGCCGTGGGGGCCGTAAGTGCAAGATCGCGCGGGAGAGGGGCGGGGTCAGGGCTGGGGGGTGGTGGCGGCTACTCGGGCGGCGCGGGCGGCTCGGCGCTCCTCGAAGCGGGACGCCTGGGTCTCCAGGGTGTCGATGTGGGCGGCGATCTGGTCGCGGGCGGCCTCGCCGTCGGCGTTCAGACCGGTCACCTCGAACAGGTTCCACTGGCGCAGCACCGGCATCACCACGTCGTCGCGGTGCTGGCGCAGGTCGTAGATGCCGGCAAGCGCGATCGCCACCGACTTGCGGGCGAAGCCGTCGATGCCCACGCCCGGCATTTGGAAGTTGGTCAGCACGTCGGCGACCGCGCGCATGGCCTGCGACGGCGCCAGCTCGAACGCCGCGCCGAGCAGGTTGCGGTAGAAGACCATGTGCAGGTTCTCGTCCGCGGCGACCCGGGCCAGCAGCGCCTCGCACGTCGGGTCGCCGGTGGCCCGGCCGGTGTTGCGGTGCGAGATGCGGGTGGCCAGCTCCTGGAACGACACGTACGCCAGCGAGTGCAGCATCTCCTGGTCGTGCACGTTCTGGTAGCCCGCCGACATGTGCACCATGCGGGCCCGCTCCAGCGCCACCGGGTCCACCGCCCGGGTCACGGTGAGGTAGTCGCGAATCGCCGTGCCGTGCCGCCCCTCCTCGGCGGTCCACCGATGCACCCAGGTGCCCCACGCGCCGTCGCGCCCGAACAGGGTGGCGATCTCGTGGTGGTACGAGGGCAGGTTGTCCTCGGTGAGCAGGTTGACGATCAGCGCCGTCCGGGCCACCTCGGGCAGCGTCGAGTCCTCCGGCGACCAGGCCTCGCCGCCCAGCGGGCCGTCGAAGGTGCGGCCCTCGCTCCACGGCACGTACTCGTGCGGGAACCACTCCTTGGCCAGCGACAGATGGCGGTCGAGGTTCTTCTCGACCACCGGCTCGAGTTCGGTGAGCAGAGCGGTCTGGCTGAGCACGGTCACGACGTTCTCCCTACGGTGGCGTAACTTACGCCACCGTAGGTCGAAACGCCTTCAGGCGCCAGTGCCGGCCGGGCCGACCAGCGGCTTCAGGTCCGCCCGGGGCGGCCTCCACTCCCCCGCCGAGGCGGCCACCTGCTCGCCGGAACGGATGTCCTTGACCTCGTCGCCGTCCGCGCCGGGGAACCAGACGTACGGGATACCGCGCCGCTCGGCGTACCGGATCTGCTTGCCGAACTTGGCCGCCGACGGGGACACCTCGGTGGGCACACCCCGCGAGCGCAGCGCCGCCGCGACCGCGTCGCTGGCCGCCCGGTCCTCCTCGGCGGTGACCGCCACCAGCACACAGGTCGGCACCGAACGGGACACCGACAGCGCCTCGGCGCCGAACAGCAGGCCGAGCAGCCGGGTCACCCCGATCGAGATGCCCACCCCGGGGAACCGGACGTTGCCGGAGCTGGCCAGGTTGTCGTACCGGCCGCCGGAGCAGATCGAGCCGAACCGCTCGTAGCCGATCATCTGCGTCTCGTAGACCGTACCGGTGTAGTAGTCCAGGCCCCGCGCGATGCGCAGGTCGGCCACGCAGAGGCCGGGCGCGTGCGCGGCCGCGGTCTCCACCACGGCGGTCAGCTCCGCGACGCCCTCGTCCAGCAGCGGGTCGCTCACCCCGAGCGCGCGCACCGCGTCGGCGAAGGAGGCGTCCGGCGCGGAGATCTCGGCCAGCGACAGCACGGCCTTGGCCTGCGCCTCGCTCGCCCCGGCGGTCTCGGCCAGCAGCTCCGTCACCTTCGCCGGGCCGATCTTGTCGAGCTTGTCGACGGCGCGCAGCGCCGCCTCCGTGTCGGTCAGCCCGATGCCCCGGTAGAAGCCCTCGCAGATCTTGCGGTTGTTGACCTGGATGCGCACCGGCGGGATCGCCAGCGACCGCAGCGCGTCGCCGATGACCAGCGGCATCTCCGCCTCGTAGTGCGCCGGCAGCGTGTCCCGGTCGACGATGTCGATGTCGGCCTGGAGGAACTCCCGGTACCGGCCCTCCTGCGGGCGCTCGCCCCGCCACACCTTCTGGATCTGGTAGCGGCGGAACGGGAACTGGAGTTTGCCGGCGTTCTCCAGCACGTAGCGGGCGAACGGCACGGTCAGGTCGAAGTGCAGGCCGAGCGCGTCGTCACCGGCCGGCCCGTCGGCGTCGGCCTGCAACCGGCGCAGCAGGTAGACCTCCTTTGCGGTATCCCCCTTCCGCAGCAACTGGTCCAGCGGCTCCACCGAGCGGGTCTCCAGTGGCGCGAAGCCGTACAGCTCGAACGTGGTGCGAATGCGATCGAGCACGAACTGCTCGATCATCCGCTGCGCCGGCGTCCACTCGGGGAAGCCGGAAATGGGCGTGGGCTTGCTCATGGGCGTACTCCTCGATCCCGCGCGGCGCGCGGGCGAAACGTCGTGGTCGCGGCGGTCAGAGGCCGCGGGTGGGCGCGGCCGGGCGCGCGCCGCCGACGCCCGCCACCTCGACGAGGTACGGGTTGGTCGCGCGCTCGCGGCCGATAGTGGTCGCGGGGCCGTGGCCGGGCAGGACGACTGTGTCGTCGGCCAGTGGGAGCACCTTGTCCCGCAGGCTCGACAGCATCCGGGGCATGCTGCCGCCCGGCAGGTCGGTACGGCCGATCGAGCCGGCGAACAGCACGTCACCGGAGAGGCAGATCTGCTCGGCCTCCCAGGGCGAGCCGGCGCCGGGCAACCGGAACAGCACCGACCCGCCGGTATGGCCGGGGGCGTGGTCGACGGTGATCTCCAACCCGGCGAGCGACAGCGTCGCGCCGTCGGTCAGCTCGGCCACGTCGTCCGGCTCGGCGTACGGCAGCCGGCCACCGAACAACTGGGTCAGGTCCATCGACAGCGCCTTGCTCGGGTCGGCCAGCAGCTCCCGGTCGTCCGGGTGGACGTAGGCGGGAATGCCCCGCGCCCCGCAGACCGGGGCGACGGAGAAGGTGTGGTCCAGGTGGCCGTGGGTGAGCAGCACGGCGGCCGGGTGCAGGCGGTGCTCGGCGAGCACGGCGTCGAGCCGGTCGAGCACCCCGATGCCGGGGTCGACCACCACGCACTGCTCCCCCGGAGCGATCGCCACCACGTAGCAGTTGGTGCCGAAGGCGTCCGCGGGAAAGCCGGCCACGAGCACGTCGCTCCCCTTTCCGTCCGGTCGTCGTCCCGTTCAGCCTAGTCGTAGCGGCCAGCGAGTTCCGTCCGCCACCGCCACCGCCCAGCCGGTCCCGGCTGAGACGGCGGGACCTCGTACACGACATTCACAGTCGCTACCCGTACACTCTGGCGGGCGTGTGGCGTGGCGCACCCCGACCGGAACGGCGGCCGGCGCCCGGCGCCGGCGGCGATTCAGGCAGAGGAAGGGGAGCGCACGTGGCTTCCAGCAGGGACCGGCAGCGCAAACTGGCGCGGGCCAAGCTTGACCGGCAGCTCGCCCGGCGGGCGGCGGTCGCGAAGCGCCGCCGGCAGATCCGGGCCGGTGTGGGCGCGGCGGTGGTGCTCGTGCTGATCGTGGCCGGTTCCGCCTGGGCGCTCGGCGCGTTCGACTCGGAGCCGAAGAAGCAGGCCGCCGAGGACGTCTGCCTCTGGACCGCGCAGGACGGCGCCGTCAACACCAACCTCAAGGACGTCGGCGAGCCGCCCACCACGGGCCTGCCCACCTCGGGCACCCGCCCGATGACGATCACCACCAACCAGGGTGGGCCGATCACGGTCGAGCTGGACCAGACCGACGCGCCGTGCGGCGCGGCGAGCCTGAGCTACCTGGCCGGCCGCTCGTTCTTCGACAACACCACGTGCCACGAGATCACCGCCGAGGGCGCGCTGCGCTGCGGCGACCCGACCGGCACCGGGCTCGGCGGCCCGACCTACTCGTTCTTCGACGAGAACGTCCCGAGCGCGCCGGAGCCCAGCCCGTCGGCCTCCCCGGCCCCCGGGCAGCCGGCGACGTACCCGAAGGGCACGGTCGCCATGATCGGCAACCCGCCGGGCAGCAACGGCAGCCAGTTCCTGATCTTCTTCAAGGACGCCAGCCCGGCCAAGCCGGCCTACTCGGTGGTCGGCAAGGTCACCGGCGGTCTCGACGTGGTGGAGAAGATCGGCGCCATGCCGACGGTGGACAATGGCAACGGCGACAAGGTCAAGCCCAAGACGCAGGTCCTTGTGCAGAGCGTCACCGTCGGCGAGCCCGGCGCGGCTCCGGCCGGCAGCCCCGCGCCCTCGCCGAGCGCCAGCGCGGGCTGAGAACACAGGCGAGCCGGCGGCGTGCCGCCGGTGCGATCCAGACGTGACCCGGCGCGCGCGCCGACCCCATACGCAGCAGGTGAGGAGTGACCGTGACGTCCACCAGAGACCGCCAGCGCGCGGCGGCGCGAGCCAAGCTCGAACGGGAGATGGCGGAGCGGGCCGGTAAGGCCCGCAAGCGCCGGCAGACCCAGGCGATCGTCGGCGCCGCGGCCGTGCTGGTGCTCGTCGTGGCCGGCACGGTGTGGCTGGCCACCTCGCTCGGCGGCGACGACGACGAGCAGACGGGCGGCGCCACCGCCGCCGACGCCGTGCAGTGCGCGTACACGGAGGTGCCCAAGGAGGGCCGGCCGCCGCAGATCAAGGACGTCGGGCTGCCGCCGACCCAGCAGGCCGGCAAGGGCTCCCAGACGATGACGATCGACACCAACCTGGGCCCGATCACCGCCAAGATCGACCGCGCCGCCGTGCCCTGCACCGCTGGCAGCTTCACCCACCTGGCGGAGAAGGGCTTCTTCGACAACACCAAGTGCCACCGGCTGGTGACCCAGGGCATCCAGGTCCTCCAGTGCGGCGACCCGAGCGCCACCGGCAAGGGCTGGCGGGACACCGACGGCACCGGCGGGCCGAGCTACAACCTGGCCGAGGAGAACCTCCCCACCAACAAGCGCCCGCCGTACCCGGAGGGTGTCATCGCGATGGCCAACTCCGGGCAGCCGGGCAGCACCGGCAGCCAGTTCTTCATCGTGTACGGCGACTCGTCGCTCGACCCGAACTACACGGTGCTGGGCACCATCACCGGTGGCATGGACGTGGTGAAGCAGGTCGCCGCGGCCGGTGACGACGGCGCGTTCGCCAAGCAGGCCGGCGGTGGTCACCCGAAGAAGGAGATCACCATGACCAAGGTGACCATGAGCCCGATCCAGGGCGGCTGAGCCCTCCGGGGTACGACGACGAAGCGCCCGCCGGCTGATCCCAGCCGGCGGGCGCTTTCGCGTGCGTGGGGTGGCTCAGGCCCCGGAGGTGACCCGGTACGCGTCGAACACGCCGTCGACCTTCCGGACGGCGGCCAGCAGGTGCCCGAGGTGCTTCGGGTCGGCCATCTCGAAGCTGAACCGGCTGACCGCCACCCGGTCGCGGGTGGTGGTCACGGTCGCGGAGAGGATGTTCACCCGCTCCTCGGACAGCACCCTCGTCACGTCGGCGAGCAGCTTGTGCCGGTCCAGCGCCTCGACCTGGATGGCGACCAGGAACGTGGAGGCGGAGGTGAGCTTCCAGCTGACCTCCACCACCCGCTCGGGCTGGGCGCGCAGGTCCTCGGCGTTGGCGCAGTCGTCCCGGTGCACGCTCACCCCGCCGGAGCGGGTGACGAAGCCGAACACCGAGTCCGGCGGCACCGGCGTGCAGCAGCGGGCCAGCTTGATCCAGACGTCGCTGACGCCACGCACCACCACGCCCGGGTCGGCGCTGCTCTGCCGGCTGCGCGGCGGCCGGGTGGCGACGGCGGTCTCGGCGATGTCTTCCGCCGCGCCCTCCTCGCCGCCGTAGGAGGCCATCAGCTTCTGCACCACCGACTGCGCGGAGACCTGGCTGTCGCCGACCGCCGCGTACAGCGAGGCCACGTCGGCCAGGTGCAGGTCCCGGGCGATCGCCATCAGCGCGTCCGAGGTGAGCATCCGCTGCAACGGCATGCCCTGCTTGCGCATGGCCTTGACGATCGCGTCCTTGCCGGCCTCGATCGCCTCCTCGCGCCGCTCCTTGTTGAAGTACTGGCGGATCTTCGTACGCGCGCGCGGGCTCTTGACGAAGCCGAGCCAGTCCTGCGTCGGGCCGGCCGTGTCGGACTTCGACGTGAAGATCTCGATCACGTCGCCGTTTGAGAGCGTCGACTCCAGCGGCACCAGCTTGCCGTTGACCCGCGCGCCGATGCACTTGTGCCCGACCTCGGTGTGCACCGCGTACGCGAAGTCCACCGGCGTCGACCCGGTCGGCAGCGGGATGACGTCGCCCTTGGGCGTGAAGACGTACACCTCCTGGCTGGACAGGTCGAACCGCAGCGCGTCCAGGAACTCGCTCGGGTCCGCCGCCTCACGCTGCCAGTCCAGCAGCTGCCGCAGCCAGGTCATCTCGTCGATGTGCGCCGGCGGGCCCACCACCGGGGTGCCCTTGTGCTCCTTGTACTTCCAGTGCGCGGCGATGCCGAACTCGGCGGTGCGGTGCATCGCGTACGTGCGGATCTGCATCTCCACCGGCTTGCCGGTGGGCCCGATGACAGTCGTGTGCAAGGACTGGTACATGTTGAACTTGGGCATGGCGATGTAGTCCTTGAACCGGCCCGGCACCGGCTGCCAGTTGGCGTGGATGACCCCCAGCGCCGCGTAGCAGTCGCGCACCGTGTCGACCAGGATCCGCACACCGACCAGGTCGTAGATGTCGTTGAAGTCGCGCCCCCGCACGATCATCTTCTGGTAGATCGAGTAGAGGTGCTTCGGCCGCCCGGTCGTCTCCGCCTTGATCTTGGCGGCCTTCAGGTCGGTGGACACCTTCTGGGTCACCTGGCGCAGCAGCGCCTCACGCTGCGGCTGGTGCTCCCCGATCAGCCGGTTGATCTCCTCGAACCGCTTCGGGAACAGCGTGCCGAAGGCGAGATCCTCCAGCTCCCACTTGATCGTGTTCATACCGAGGCGGTGGGCCAGCGGCGCCAGGATCTCCAGCGTCTCCTTGGCCTTCTGCTCCTGCTTCGGGCGCGGCAGGAAGGTCAGGGTCCGCATGTTGTGCAGCCGGTCGGCCAGCTTGATCACCAGGACCCGGGGGTCCTTCGCCATCGCGACGACCATCTTGCGGATGGTCTCCGCCTTGGCCGCGTCGCCGAGCTTGACCTTGTCGAGCTTGGTGACGCCGTCCACGAGCAGCGCGACCTCGCCGCCGAAGTCGGCGCGCATCTGGTCGAGCGTGTACTCGGTGTCCTCGATGGTGTCGTGCAACAGCGCCGCGACCAGCGTGGTGGTGTCCATGCCCAGGTTCGCCAGGATGGTCGCCACCGCGAGCGGGTGCGTGATGTAGGGGTCACCAGACTTGCGGTACTGCCCCGAGTGCCACCGCGCGGCCGTGTCGAAGGCGCGCTGCAGCAGCCGGGCGTCGGCCTTGGGGTGGTTCTCCCGGTGGGTGGCGATCAGCGGTTCCAGCACCTCGCTGACCTGCGAGGTCTGCCAGGGCGCGTTGAACCGGGCCAGCCGGGCGCGTACCCGCCGGCCGGTGGGCGCGTTGGAGAGCGCGAACCCGCCGCTGGTCGACGGGTCACCGGAACTCTCGGTCGGGAACGGCACCACGACCGCCCCGCCGTCGGCAGTCGCGTCGGGCGCGCCGCCGGTGGCGCCGGTCGCCCGGGCCTGCGGGTTGCCGCTGCGCTCGGTCACCGAGCCGTCCGCGTCGCCTGTCGGGTGCACCGTGCCCTCCACCGGAGGGACGACATCGTGGGACACCGGCCTCCTCACCGCTCGCCGGGATGCGCCGGCCGTTCGGCCGACGTCTCGTTCAACCGGCCCGGGGGCCGGTGTTGTTCCGCGGCTCCGGGGCCGGGCCCCGGCGCCTGCGCCGCCCCGGACACCTCGGCCGGGTCGGGCAAAGCGCAATGCTACCCGTACGCAGGGTACGCCACCGCTCCCCCGGACGGTCGGCGCCGACCGGCCCGACGGCCGGTCGGGATCAAACGGTCAACAGGGCGTGCACCGGGCGCGGCGCGAGCCGCTTGCGGCCTTCGAGGAAGCCCAGCTCCAGCAGCACGGTGAACCCGGCCACCGTCCCGCCGGCGCGTTCCACCAGGTCCAGCGTGGCCTCGGCGGTCCCGCCGGTGGCCAGCACGTCGTCGAGCACCAGCACGCGGTGGCCGGCGGTGAAGGCGTCCTGGTGCACCTCCAGCGTCGCCTCGCCGTACTCCAGCGCGTAGGAGGCGGAGTGCGTGGCCCGGGGCAGCTTGCCGGCCTTGCGCACCGGCACCACGCCGACCCCGGTGGCGTACGCGACGGCCGCGGCGAGCACGAACCCGCGCGCCTCGATGCCGGCGACGGTGTCGAACGAGTCGCGCCCGTGGTACGCGATGATGCCGTCGATCACCTCACGGAACGCCGCGCCGTCGGCGAACAGCGGCATCAGGTCCTTGAACATGACACCCGGCTTGGGGAAGTCCGGCACGTCCAGCAACCGGCTGGCGACGAGCTGGGCGGCCTCCGGGCCGCTGTCTCCGCGTACGCCCGTGGTGTGGGTCTCCGTCACAGTGCGTCCCATGTCCTCTCGAAACGACGACGGCGTCCGTCATGCCGTGACATCAGCATGACGGACGCCGTCGTCGCGATTGCGTCCGGCCCTACGGTCAGCGGCGCTTGCCGCCGGGCCGGTTGCCGCCACCGCCCGCGGGCCGGCCGCCGCGGGCGCCGCTGGGACGCTTGCCGGCCGGGCGGGCGCCGACCTTGGGGGCGGCGCCGGCGAGCGCGGCGGCCTCCGGGTCGATCGGCGCGTCGGCGTCGGCGGCCGGGGCGGCGCGCGGGGCGCCCTTCGGGGTGATCTCGCCCCGGGCCAGGGCGGCCCGGCGGGACTGCACCCGCTTGTTGTGCGCGCTGATCCGCGGGTCCATGTTCTTCAGCAGCACCAGCAGCGGGGTGGCCAGCAGGATCGAGGTCAGGAACGCCACCGCCATACCGACGAACAGCACCAGGCCGAGGTCCTTCAGCGTGCCCGCGCCGAGCAGCCCGGCACCGATGAAGAGCAGGCCGCCGACCGGCAGCAGCGCCACGACCGAGGTGTTCAGCGACCGCATGAGGCTCTGGTTGAGCGCCAGGTTGGACGCCTCGCCGTAGGTGACGTTGTTGTTCGCGGTGATGCCGCGTGTGTTCTCCTGCACCTTGTCGAAGACCACCACCACGTCGTAGAGCGCGAAGCCCAGGATCGTGAGGAAGCCGATGATCGTCGACGGGGTGACCTCGAAGCCGACCAGCGAGTAGATGCCGGCGGTGAGGGCCAGGTTGGTCAGCAGCGAGATGATCGCCGCGACCGCCATCCGCCACTCGAAGCGCAGCACCAGGTAGATCGACACCACCGCGATGAAGATCAGCAGACCGAGGAAGGCGCGGGAGGTGACCTGGCTGCCCCACGCCTCGGAGACCTGGCTGCCGCTGATCTGGTCGGCCTGGATGCCGAACTCCTGCGCCATCGCGGCCTTGGCCGCGTTGGCCTGCTCGGCGCTGAGCTGCCCGGTGCGCATCTCGTAGAACTCGCCGCTGGTGCTGCCGACCTTCTGCGCGCTCACCACCTCGACGCCGGGCGCCTCGTCGGCCAGCACCTCGTCGACGGTCTGCTCGGCCCGGTCCAGCGTGCCGACGCTGGCCGGCACCTGGAACGTGTTGCCGCCGGCGAACTCGATGCCGAGCTTGAAGCCGCTGATCGCGAAGCTGAGCACCGCGATCAGGACCAGGACGCCCGCCACGCCGAACCACAGGTTCCGGCGGCCGACGATGTTGAGATCCGCCTCGCCCCGGTAGAGCCGGGCGGCCAGACCGTTCTTAGCCATCTCAGGCCTCCTTGACACGCGGGTTGCGGGCGGTGCCCGACTCGGCCGACCGGGCCGGCAGCGCCCGACCCAGACCGCTGACCCGCGGCGACAGGAACGCCCGGGTCCGGGCGAACATCGTCATGATCGGGTGGCGGAAGAGGAACACGACGACCAGGTCGAGCACTGTCGCCAGGCCGAGCGCGAAGGCGAAGCCCTTCACCGCGCCGACCGACACGATGTAGAGCACCACTGCCGACATCAGCGTGATCGCGTTCGCCGAGATGATCGTCCGGCGGGCCCGGATCCAGGCGCGCGGCACCGCGCTGCGTGGACTGCGGCCCTCCCGGATCTCGTCCTTCAATCGTTCGAAGTAGATGACGAACGAGTCCGCCGCCACACCGAGCGAGACGATCATGCCGGCGATGCCGGCGAGGGTGAGCGTGAAGCCGATCGAGCGGCCGAGCACCACGAGCGCGCCGAAGACGAGCAGCGCGGAGAGCACCAGGCTCAGGAAGATGACCGAGCCGAGCAGCCGGTAGTAGAAGAACGAGTAGATGATGACCAGCAGCATGCCGATGCCGGCCGCCAGCAGACCCGCCTTGAGGTGGCTGTCGCCGAGCGTCGCGGTGACGTTCTGCTGCTCCTGCGGCTCGAACGTCACCGGCAGCGCGCCGTAGCGGAGCTGGCTGGCGAGCGCGTTCGCGGTCTTGTTGTCGAAGCTGCCGGTGATCTGCGAGTCACCGGTCAGCACGCCCTGGATCTCCGGGGACGAGACGATCGCGTTGTCCAGCACCACGGCGACCCGGCACTTGCCGTCCTGGCCGAGCGCGGTCTGGTCGCAGGCCTGGCCCTCGTTGTTGAACGCCTCGCGGGTCAGCGCGGTCCACTTCTCCTGGCCCTTGCCGGTGAAGTTGAGGCTGACCACCCAGGAGCTGGTCTGGTCGAGCTGGGCGGAGGCGTTCTTGACGTCGGTGCCCAGCACCTTCGCCACGTCGAGCAGGTACTTCGCGCCGGACTCGCAGGCGACCGCCTTCTGCTTCTCGTCCTTGATCGAGGCGGCCGGGCGCTTGTCGAGCTGTGCGCAGGTGATGGTCGGGACGTTGAACTGCATCTCGACCGGCAGGACCGCGACCTCCTGCGGGGTGAGCGTGCCGAACGGCTTGAGCTTGTCGGCGAGCGTCGGGTCCGTGGTGAGGTCGGCCGGGGCCTGCAGGCCCGAGGCCGCGGCCCAGGCGGCCGCGCCGACCTTCTGCTCGACGGCCTTGCGCTGCTGCTCGATGCTCTGCGGCACCGGCTCGGCGCTGGCGCTCGGGGAAGCGGCGCTCGGCGTGGCCGACGGGGTGGCCGGGGCGCTGGCGCTCGGGGTCGGGGCCATGCCGCCCTGTCCGCCGGCGCTCGGCGACCCGCTGACCTTGGGGCTCGTGGTCGCCTGCGGCGACGCGCTGCCCGACGGCGCCGGGCTGGCGGTCCCGGACGGAGCGGCGCTCGGGGTCGGCGCGGGCGCGGCGGCGGCGCCGCTGCCGTCGGTGGCCTTGAGGACCTTGCGGAAGCGCAGCTCGGCGGCGCTGCCGACGTCGGTCAGGTCCCGGTTCTGGCCGGGCAGGGAGATGACGATGTTGCGGTTGCCCTCGGTGACCACCTCGGCCTCGGCCACGCCGTACGCGTTGACCCGGCTCTCGATGATCTGGCGCGCCTCCTCGAGGTTGCCGGCGGTCGGCGGCTTGCCGTCCACGGTGTTTGTGGCCTCGAGCGTCAGCCGGGTGCCGCCGACGAGGTCCAGGCCGAGCCGGGGCTCCAGCCGGTCCTTCCAGCCACCGCTGGCGCCGCCCGAGAAGAACACCAAAAGATAGAGGACGACGAAGATGAGCCCGAGCACGGCGAGCTGCCGCCCGGGCCGCATCTGTCCCTGAGGTGGTGCCACGGCTGTCCTGTCTCCCTGTACGGTCGCGCCGCTTTCGCGGCGGCGACAACTGTCGGGCCGGGGGTGTCCGCCCGACTGCTCCGGCGGGTCGGCACCGGCTGACGGCACGCCGACCGGGGCGCGGCACGGGGGCGCCGCACGGCCTGGCCGGGTGCCGGCGCCGGACGCCGACCCCAACTATCCACTTGTACCGATGATTCCGCTGCCCCGTCCGGGGCGGCAGTCACTCCTTGACCGGCTCGGCTTCCTCGGTGATCGTCTCGGCGGCCGGCGCCTCGGCGCGCTTGATCACGCGGGCGACGGCCGGGCGCGCGTACCGGGTCTGCACGCCCGGGGCAACCTCCAGCAGGACGGTCTCGTCCTCGACCGCGGTGACAGTGCCGTGCAGGCCGCCGATGGTGACCACCTCGTCGCCCGGGGCCAGGGCGGACTGCATCTGCTCGGCCTCGCGGCGGCGCTTCTGCTGCGGTCGGATCATCATGAAGTACATGACGACGAAGAGCAGAGCGATCATCAGGATCGGCGTCAGACCGCCGGCTCCCCCGCCACTCGCTGCTGCGTAAAGCACGGTGTAGACCTTCCGGTTGGCCTCCGTCCCGGCGCCGGAGGGCGCCGCAGCGGAAGCAGATTCTCACGTCCTGTACAAACCGCGGCGAAGTCTAGTCCCTGCTCCTGAGAAGACCGAATGCGGCACAGATCACGAACGGATCACGGCTGGTCGGTCTGCACCGAGAAGAGATCGGGCCCCGGAGAGGTATCCGCACCAAATGTACCATTCGGCGGGTTGCGACCCAGATGGTGCCAAGCGGCCTCCGTCGCCACCCGCCCGCGCGGCGTACGCGCCAGCAGGCCGGCCCGCACCAGGAACGGCTCGCAGACCTCCTCGACCGTGTCCGGCTGCTCCCCCACCGCGACCGCCAGCGTGGACAGGCCCACCGGGCCGCCCCGGAACGAGTCGACGAGCGCGGTGAGCACCGCCCGGTCGAGCCGGTCCAGGCCGAGCGCGTCCACGTCGTAGACGGTCAGCGCCGCCCGCGCGGTCTCCAGCGTGACCACGCCCTCGGCCCGCACCTCGGCGTAGTCGCGCACCCGGCGCAGCAGCCGGTTGGCGATGCGCGGGGTGCCCCGGGACCGGCCGGCGATCTCCGCCGCGCCGTCGGCCGTGATCGGCACACCGAGGATCCGGGCCGACCGGTGCAGCAGCGTCTCCAGGTCGGCCGGCGCGTAGAAGTCGAGATGCGCGACGAAGCCGAAGCGGTCGCGCATCGGCCCGGTCAGCAGGCCGGAGCGGGTGGTGGCGCCGACGAGCGTGAACGGCTCCACGTCGAGCGGGATGGCTGTCGCGCCCGGCCCCTTGCCCACCACCACGTCGACGCGGAAGTCCTCCATGGCGCTGTAGAGCAGTTCCTCGGCCGGCTTGGCGATCCGGTGGATCTCGTCGATGAACAGCACGTCGCCCTCGGCGAGGCTGGTCAGGATCGCGGCCAGGTCGCCGGAGCGCTCGATGGCCGGGCCACTGGTCACCCGGATCCCCGCTCCCAGCTCGGCGGCGACGATGTTGGCCAGTGTCGTCTTGCCGAGGCCGGGCGGCCCGGACAGCAGGATGTGGTCGGGCGGCGAGCCACGCCGCATCGCGCCCTGCAACAGCAGGTCGAGCTGGTCGCGGACGCGGTGCTGGGCGATGAACTCGTCGAGCCGCTTCGGGCGGACGCTCGCCTCCGCGTCCCGCTCGGCGTCGCTGACGTACGCCGAGACCAGGTTCTCGCCGGTCATCCGCGCGGGCCCGTCATCGGGTCCGGCCCAGGAGGCGGATCGCCTGCTTGAGCAGGACCGGCACCGGCGGCGTCTCACCGTCGACGGTCTCCGCCACCGCGGCCACCGCCTGCTCGGCCTGGGCGGCCGTCCAGCCCAGCCCGACCAGCGCCTGGCGCACCTGATCCGGCCAGGCGCCGCCGGTCACCCCGGCCGCGCCGTCGGCGCCCACCGGCACCGGGCCGATCCGGTCGCGCAGCTCCAGCACCAGCCGCTCGGCGCCCTTCTTGCCGATACCCGGCACCCGCGTCAGCGCCGCGGTGTCGGCGTTGGCGACGGCCTTGCGGACCGCGTCCGGCGTGTGCACGGCGAGCACCGCCTGGGCCAGCCGGGGACCGACCCCGCTGGCGGTCTGGAGCAGCTCGAACAGCTGCTTGGCGTCGTCGTCGGCGAAGCCGTAGAGCGTGAGCGAGTCCTCCCGGACCACCAGGCTGGTGGCCAGCCGGGCCGGCTGGCCCACGCGCAGCTCGGCGAGGGTGCCGGGGGCGCACTGCACGGCCAGGCCGATGCCGCCCACCTCCACCACCGCGTGATCCGGGCCGGTGGCGGTCACCGTGCCGCGTACGCTCGCGATCATCGCGTCCCTCCTCGTCGGGCCCGTTGCGCGGCCGCAGCCAGCTTGGACCGGGTGCCGCCGCGCCACACGTGACAGATGGCCAGCGCCAGGGCGTCGGCGGCGTCGGCCGGCTTCGGCGGCTCGGGCAGCCGCAGCAGCCGGGTGACCATCGCGGTCATCTGCGCCTTGTCGGCCTGGCCGGAGCCGGTCACCGCCGCCTTCACCTCGCTCGGCGTGTACGTCGTCACCGGCAGCCCGGCCCGGGCCCCGGCGAGCACCGCGACGCCGCTGGCCTGCGCGGTGCCCATCACGGTGCGGACGTTGTGCTGGCTGAACACGCGCTCCACGGCGACCGCGTCGGGACGGTGCTCGGCGACCAGGTCGGTGAGCGAACGGTCCAGGTGCAGCAGGCGCAGCGGCAGGTCGTCGGCCGGGTCGGTGTAGACCACGTAGTAGGCCACGAGCGTGCAGGGGCGGCCCGGCACACCCTCGACCACGCCGGCCCCGCACCGGGTCAGCCCCGGGTCGACGCCCAGCACCCGCACGCCGCCTCCTCCCCAAGCCGCCAGCAGTACGTGTGTTCGACACACCCTACTGGTGCCCGCCGACGGCGGGTCGGCCGGACACGCCGGGCGCGGGTGGTGACGCGGCGCACCACACACGCAGGCGGTGGAGTATGTGTCGCCGCCCCATGTGCCCGGCGGCACCCGGCTCGTACGTTCATGCGCCATGACGGCAGAACCCGTGGTGGTCCCCCACGTCGTACACGTCGACCTGACCGGCCGCACCGCGCTGGTCACCGGCGGCGGCAGCGGCATCGGACGCGCCTGCGCCCTGCGCCTGGCGGCGGCCGGCGCGACAGTGGTGGTGCTGGACCGCGACACGGCTGCGGCCGAGGCGGTGGCCGCCGAGGCCGGTGGCCGGGCGGTGGGGATCGACCTGGCCGACCCGGCGGCGGTGGACCGGCTCGACGTCGACGCCGACATCGTGGTCAACAACGCCGGCCTCCAGCACGTCTCGCCGGTGCAGGACTTCCCGGTCGAGCGCTTCGAGTACATCCAGCGGGTGATGGTCGAGGCGCCGTTCCTGCTGGTGCGCCGGGCGCTGCCCCGGATGTACGCGAACGGCTGGGGCCGGATCGTCAACATCTCCTCGGTGCACGGGCTGCGCGCCTCGCCGTTCAAGGCCGCGTACGTCTCGGCCAAGCACGCCCTGGAGGGCCTGTCCAAGGTGGTCGCGCTGGAGGGCGCCGCGCACGGTGTCACCGCCAACTGCATCAACCCCGCGTACGTGCGCACCGCGCTGGTGGAGAGCCAGATCGCCGACCAGGCGGCCACGCACGGCATCGGCGAGGACGAGGTGGTCGAGAAGATCATGCTGGCCCGGGCGGCGATCAAGCGGCTGATCGAGCCGGAGGAGGTGGCCGAGCTGCTGGCGTACCTGTGCTCCCCGCCCGCCGCGTTCCTCACCGGCGCCTCGATCGCCCTCGACGGGGGCTGGACGGCGAACTAGTGGCGCCCCGCACAATGTCGGTCATGTCGTCGCCGGTCGAGTTCCTGGAGTTGCTGGCGCGCGAGGCAGCCGCGGTCGAGTTCGAGGGCCCGCTCGTCGCCGCGCGCGCCGCCGGGCTGCCCGCCGAGCGGCTGGCCGAGCTGGAGCAGGCGAAGGTGGTGGCGCTGCGGGTGCGGGCGCTGCTGGCCCGCCGGCGCCGCCGGGAGACCGAGCTGTCCGGCCTGTACGACACCGCGAGCGACCTGGCCGGGCTGCGCGACCTGGACGACGTGCTGCGCGCGATCGTGCACCGGGCGCGGATCCTGCTCGGCACCGACGTGGCGTACATGACGCTCAACGACGAGGAGCGCGGCGACACCTACATGCGGGTGACCGACGGCTCGATCTCGGCCCGGTTCCAGCGGCTGCGGCTGGAGCTGGGCGACGGACTGGGCGGCCTGGTCGCGCAGACCGGCACGCCGTACGTCACCTCGAACTACCAGGAGGACGAGCGGTTCCGGCACACCGGGGAGATCGACGGCGGGGTGGGCGAGGAGGGCCTGGTGGCCATCCTGGGCGTGCCGCTGCGGCTGGGCTCCAGCGTGATCGGCGTGCTGTACGCGGCGAACCGCTCGGCCCGGCCGTTCGCCCGGGAGGAGGTGTCGCTGCTGGTGTCGCTCGCGGCGCACGCGGCGGTGGCGATCGACACCGCGCGACTGCTCGCCGAGACGCGGGCGGCGCTGGCGGAGCTGTCGGCGGCGAACAGCACGATCCGGGCGCACAGCAGCTCGGTGGAGCGCGCCGCCGCCGCGCACGACCGGATGACCGCGCTGGTGGTGCGCGGCGGCGGGATGGAGGACGTGGCCGCGGCGGTCACCGAGGTGCTCGGCGGGGCGCTGCTGGCGCTGGACGCCGAGGGCCGGCGGCTGGCCCGGGTCGGCGAGATCGAGGAGCCGGACCGGGCGGACATCGTGGAGGCGGTCGCCGCGTCGCGTACCGAGGGACGCAGCGTGCGCCGGGGTCCGCTCTGGTACGCCGCGGTGGTGGCCGGCGCGGAGAACCTGGGCGCGCTGGTGCTGCGCCCGGACGACGAGCTGGTCGACGCCGACCAGCGCATCCTGGAGCGCGCCGCGCTGGTGACCGCGTTGCTGCTGTTGTTCCGCCGCACGGTGGCCGAGGCGGAGGGGCGGGTCCGCGGCGAGCTGCTGGACGACCTGATCGCCCGGCCGCTGCGCGACGCCGACGCGCTGCGGGCGCGGGCCCGCCGCATCGGGGTGGACCTGGACGCGCCGCACGTGCTGGTGGCGGTCGGCGACGACGCGTTCGCCGAGACCGGCTCGGCCCGGCAGCGCGTGCTGTCCTGGGCCACCACGTACGCCTCGACCCGCGGCGGCCTGGCGGCGGCGCGCGACGGGCGGGTGGTGCTGATGCTGCCCGGCCAGGACGCGGGCGGCGCGGCCCGGGCGGTGGCCCGGGACCTGTCGCGGCTGACCGGCCGGCCGGTGACCGCCGGGGCGAGCGGCCCGTCGACCGGGCCGGCGTCGCTGGCCGTCACGTTCGCCGAGGCGGAGCGCTGCCTGTCCGCGCTCGGCGCGCTGGGCCGGGCCGGGCAGGGGGCGAGCACCGCCGAGCTGGGCTTCGTCGGGCTGCTGCTGGGCGCGGTCGGCGACGCCGGGGACCGGGACGTGTCCCGGTTCCTCACCGCGACAGTGGGTCCGGTGGTGGACTACGACGCGCGGCGGGGCACCGCGCTTGTGAAGACGCTGGAGGCGTACTTCGGGGTGGGCGGCAGCCTGGCCCGGGCCGCCGAGCAGCTGCACGTGCACGTCAACACTGTCACCCAGCGGCTGGAACGGGTCGGGCAGCTGCTCGGCGCGGACTGGCAGCGGCCGGAGCGGGCGCTGGAGGTGCAGCTCGCGTTGCGCCTGCACCGGCTGCGCACGCCCGCCCGCTGGGCGGCCGGGCAGGGCGACCCGGTCTCAGCGGACGCGCAGGCCGTCCAGGACGGTGTCCACGATCCGCTCGGGCAGCATCCGCTCGTCCCCGGCGTACCACTGCAGCATCCGCTGGGTGAGCATCGGCGCGGTGAGCAGCGCCATGGTCACCTCGATGTCGATGTCGGCGCGGAGTTCGCCGCGGTCGATCGCGCGGCGAAGCACCTCGCGCAACGCCTCGCGGCGGGGCTCGACGATCGCCTCGTACGCCTGCCGGTGGGCCGAGCTGCGGTTCACCTCGGGCACCAGGCACGGCATGATCTTGCGGGCCCGGGGGTCGGCGTGCTGGCCGACGGCGCCGACGAGCAGCACCAGGTCGTCGCGGACGGAGCGTCCGGCGCAGTGCGGCGCGGGCCCCTTGAGCGTGCGCAGCGCGTCCAGCAGCAGCGCGTCCTTGCCCGGCCAGCGGCGGTAGATGGTGGCCTTGCCGACTCCGGCGCGGGTCGCGATCGCCTCGATGGTCAGCGCCTCGATGCTGTTGCCCTCGGCCAGCAGGTCGAGGGTCGCGTCGACGATCGCCTCGTCCGCGCGGGTGCTCCGCGGTCGCCCGGGCGACCGCGGAGCATCCGCCGTGGAAGTCATGTCAGACATTGTCCACGAACCTATGCGGCCCCGGCCAGCTCCCGGTCCGTGGCGGGGGTCGCGCCGGGGGCGGCGGCCGGCCGGCCCGGCATCCACCGCAGCACGATGACGAGGCCGAGCGCGGCCACCACCGCCGAGACGCCGGCGGCCCAGTGCATGGCCGAGACGAACGAGTCGTTGGCCGCGTCGATGAGCCGCGGCGCGGCGGGGCCGAGCCGGTCGGCGACGGCGTACGCCCCGGAGACCGACTCGCGGGCCGCGTCGCGTACCGGGGCGGGAAGCGCGGCCACCGCCGGGGCGACATGGTCGCGGTAGACCGCGCTGAGCACCGAGCCGAGCACCGCCACGCCGAGCGCGCCGGCCACCTGCCGCACGGTGTTGCTGACCGCCGACCCGACGCCGGCCTTCTCCCGGGGCAGCGACGACATGATGGACTCGGTGGCCGGGGGCATGATGTTGGCCATCCCGGCGCCCTGGAGGAACCCGAGCGCCGAGAAGATCCAGATCGGGGTGTCCGCGTCGATGAAGACGAAGCCGCCGAGCGCGGTGGCGGTGAGCAGCAGTCCGACCGCCGCCACCGACCGGCCGCCGTAGCGGCGGACCATCGCCGCGCTGCGCGGGGCGAAGAACAGCTGGGCCACCGCGAACGGCAGGAACAGCAGGCCGCTCTCCAGCGGGCTGTAGCCGCGCACGAGCTGCAGGTAGAACGCGCCGAAGAACATCACGCCCATGGCGGCGAAGAAGACCAGCCCGACCAGCGCCACCGGGGCGGCGAAGCGGGGCACCCGGAACAGCCGTACGTCCAGCGACGGGTGGTCGGTGCGCAGCTCGTGGACGATGAACAAGCCGAGCACCGCGAGGCCGCCCAGCACCGCGACCCACACCTGTGGCCGGTCGAAGCCGTGCTCGCCGCCGTCGATGATGCCGTAGGTGAGCGCGACCAGGCCGACCACCGACAGCAGCACGCCGGGCACGTCGACCCGGCCGGGCTTCGGGTCGCGGGACTCCGGCACCAGGGCCGCGACCAGCACCACGCCGAGCGCCACCACCGGCACGTTGATCAGGAAGACCGAGCCCCACCAGAAGTGCTCCAGCAGCGCGCCGCCGAGCACCGGGCCGATCGCCACGCCGAGGCCGACCGCGCCGGCCCAGACGCCGATCGCCTTGGCCCGCTCGCGCGGGTCGAAGACGTTGGAGATGATCGAGAGCGTCACCGGCATGATGGCCGCGCCGCCGACGCCCATGAGCGCGCGGGCCGCGATGAGCTGGGCCGGGTCCTGCGCGTACGCCGACAGCAGCGAGGCCAGCCCGAACAGCGCCAGCCCGAGGATCAGGAAGCGGCGGCGGCCGAGCCGGTCGCCGAGCACGCCGAAGGTGAACAGCAGCCCGGCGAAGACGAGCGTGTAGGAGTTGATCGCCCATTCCAGCTCGCCCTGGGTGGCGCCGAGGCCGTGCACCGGGTCGGCCAGGGTGCGCAGCGCGACGTTGAGGATGGTGTTGTCGAGGACGACGACGAGGAGGCTGATCACCAGCACCCCGAGGATCGCCCACCTCCTCGGGTGTCCGGTGTTCTCGTGCGGTTCCACTGCGGTTCTCCCCCCGCTTCACCCGAGTCAAAATACGATACGGGTCAGACTCGTAACGCAGCCGAGCGTAGGTGAACCGATTTCGATACGGAACGGTTTCGTATCGGATGTGAGCCAGGTCACGGCCGGACTCGCGGGCCCGCGACCGCGCCCCGCGTCAGGCCGGCGGACCGGTGGCCAGCGCCACCCGCAGCAGCGCGTCGCGCACCGGCAGCAGCCGCCGCACCCCGGAGAGCCGCCCCGCCCAGCGCGCGCCCGCCGCGATCCGCTGCGTGGGCCGCCGCCGGCACCTGTCGTACGCCAGCAGCGCGGCGTGCAGGTCGCCGGCCTCGCGTACGCAGTCGGCGAGCGCGACCGCGTCGACGAGCGCCTGACAGGCGCCCTGCCCCAGGTCCGGCGTCATGGCGTGCGCGGCGTCGCCGAGCAACGCGGTCCGGCCGGCCACGTAGGAGGGCAGCGGCGTCAGGTCACGGATCTCGTGCCGCAGGATCCCCTCCGGAGTGAGCGCGTCCAGCACCTGCGGCACCGGCCGGTGCCAGTCGCCGAAGAGGCGGCGCAACTCGGCGCGGTCGTCAGGGGGCGCCGGATGCCCCTCGGGCAGCCGCACCGCCGCGTACCAGTTGGTGCGGCCCGGCCCGGCCGGCGTGAGCCCGAACTTGCGCCCCCGCCCCCAGGTCTCACCGCCCTCGCCCGGATCGAGGTCGAGGTCGACAACACCGCGCCAGGCCACCGCGCCCGCGTAGCGCAGCGGGTAGCGCCCGCCGTGCATCGCGGCGCGCACCACGCTGTTGATCCCGTCCGCGCCGACCACCAGGTCGTACGCGTCGAGCAGCGACCCCGGGTCGGTCACCGGCTCGCCGAGGCGCAGCGCCGCTGCGGGCAGCGCACCGGCCAGGGCGGTGAGCAGCACCGGCCGGGTGACCAGGTGAACGGGCTCGCCGCGCCGGCGTTCCAGCCGGTCGACGTCGATGGTGGCGATCCGGCTGCCGTCCGGGCGCCGGATCGATCCGCCGGACTGGCGGCGGCCCCGGCGGCGCACCTCGTCGCCGACGCCGAGCGCGTCCAGGGCGCGCATCGCGCCGGGCCAGATGCCGAGCCCGGTGCCGCTGTCCGGCAACGCGGCGGACCGTTCCAGGACTGACACCTCCCAGCCGGCCGCCCGCAGGCCGATGCCCGCCGCGAGCCCGCCGATCCCGCCCCCGACCACGACCGCTCGTCCGCCCATGCCGCCACCGTACTACAGATGTAGTCGGCCGCACTACGGCTGTAGTCTGGCCGGGTGACCGATCGCCGGCAACTCCTGCTCGACGCCGCCATCCGGGTGCTCGGCACCGGCGGGCCGCGGCAGCTCACCCACCGGGCCGTGGACGCCGAGGCGGGCCTGCCCGAGGGCTCCGCGTCCAACCGGTTCCGCACCCGGGAGGCGTTGGTCACCGGCGTGTTCGACCGGCTGGTCGAGGTGGAGACGCTGGCCTGGCAGCGGCTCGCCGTGGACCTGCCACCCGGCGACGTCGCCGCGTTCGCCCGGGTGCTCGGCGAGCTGATCCGGGAGTTCACCGATCAGCGGCGGGTGGTCACGCTGGCCCGGTACGCGCTGTTCGTCGAGGCGGCCGTGCGGCCCGACCTGCGCCCGGCGATCGAGGCCGGGCGGGCGCGGCTGGCCGAACGGGGAGAGCCGCTGCTCGCCGCGCTCGGCTCGACCGATCCGCCGGCCCACTTCCGGATGCTGCTGGCGCTGATCGAAGGGCTGCTGAGCAACCAGCTCGCCTGCCCGGAGGACGACTTCGACCCGGAGTCCGCGGTCGCCGTGCTGCTGCGCGGCTTCCGCGCCGCCTGAACGCGCCGCCTGAACGCGCCGCCTGAGCGCGCCGCCTGAGCGCGCCGGGCGTCAGGCAGGGCTCACGCCGCGCAGGCAGGCCAGCGTGGCCTCGCCGAGCGTGGTGAGGCGCTGCGGCACCGCCGACGTGGGCGGGAACGGCTCGATCCACCCCGGACCGGCGGCGAGCACCCGTACCCCGGGCAGGTCGCGACGCAGGCGGACCAGGCGGTACGCGCGGCCGGTCACCGGGGTCTGCGACCAGACCACCACCACCCGCGGCCGGACCCGCTCCGCCGCGCTGGTCAGCGCGGACCAGGGCAGGGCCGGGCCGAGGTACAGGGCGCCGCGCCCGCGCTCGCGCAGCGCCGCGGCGAGCGCGTGCAGCCCGAGGCAGTGCGTCTCGTGCTCGGCACCGGCCAGCAGCACGCCCTGGGCGGGCAACGGCCGGGTCGGCTCTCGGCCGAACACGTCCAGCCCGACCCGCAGCCCCTCGGAGAGGGCGTGCTCCATCGCGATCTCGGCGGCGCCGTCGCCGCGCAGCGCACCCAGCAGCGGCAGGCAGACCTGTTCCCAGACGGGCACCACCCCGGCCTCGGCGGCCAGGTCGAGCAGCAGCCCGGCGACCTGGTTGTCGTCCAGATCCTCGGCGGCGGCGGTCAGCCGTTTGCGGGCCGTCTCGGCGGCCCCGGCCGGCATGTTCTCGGTCAGCAACGGACGTACCCCCGGGTAGCTCTCCTACCCAGGGTTCGCTCGCACCCGCCGATCCGGATGCGCGGACGGCGAATCCGGCCGCCGCCGGGTCAGTCCGGGAAGGTCACCACCCAGCGGGCGCCCTCACCACGGGCCAGCCGGGAAAGCGCCGCGGGCGCCTCCGACAGCGGCACCGTGCCGCTCACCAGCGGCCCGAGGTCCAGGTCACCGGCGGCGAGCGCGGCGGCCAGCTCCGGCACCTCCCGGTCCGGGTCGGTCGAGCCGTACACCGAGGAGCGCAACGTGCGGGCGGAGTGGAAGATGTCCAGCGCGGAGAGGCTGAGCATGTCGTCGCGGGCGCCCATGCCGACCACTGTGACCGCTCCCCCGCGCCGCGTCGCCCGCCAGGCGGCGCGGATGGTGGCGGAGCGGCCGACGCACTCGAAGGCGTGGTCCACCCCGCGCCCGTCGGTGCGGACCCGGATCTGCTTTCCGAGCGTGTCGTCGGAGCGCAGGAAGTCGGTGGCGCCGGCCGCGAGCGCCAGGTCCCGCTTGGCCTCCACCACGTCGACGGCGAGGATCGGCGACGCGCCCGCCCGCCGGGCGGCGGTCAGCACGGCCAGGCCGACCCCGCCGAGCCCGATCACCGCGACCGACTCGCCGGGCGCGACCCGTGCGGTGTTGCGGACCGCGCCGACGCCGGTGAGCACCGCGCAGCCCAGCACCGCGGCCTGCTCCGGCGGCAGTCCGGCCGGCACCGGTACGGCGGCGCGCTGCGGCACCACCACCTCCTCGGCGAGCGCGCCGAGCCCGAGCGTGACCTGAAGGGGCTCACCGGCGGCCGTCTCACCCCGGGGCGTGGACGGGTTGGGATTGGCCGCGCAGAGCCACGGCTCACCGTGCCGGCAGTGCCAGCACTCCCGGCAGGCCGGCGCCCAGTTGAGCACCACTGGCGTGCCGACGGCGATCGTCGTGCCCGGCCCGGCCTCGGCCACCACGCCGGTCGCCTCGTGGCCCAGCACCAGCGGGTACGCGGGCGCCAGCGTGCCGTCCACCATGGCCAGGTCGGAGTGGCAGATGCCGGCGGCGCGGATGCGTACCCGCAGCTCACCCGGGCCGGGCGCGGGCAGGCGTACGTCCTCGACCGCCGGGGTTTCGCCCCGGCCGCGCACCACGAGCGCCTTCACCGCTGGATCGCCTTCAGCTCGGTGAACTCCTCCACGCCGTACGCGCCCAGTTCCCGGCCGAGGCCGGACTGCTTGTAGCCGCCGAACGGGGCGAGCGGGTTGAACGCGCCGCCGTTGACGTCCACCTGGCCGGTACGCATCCGCCGGGCCACTGCCAGCGCCGCGTCGGAGTCGGCGGACCAGACCGCGCCGGCGAGGCCGTACCGGGAGTTGTTGGCGATGGCGACCGCCTCGTCGGTGTCGGCGAACGGGATCACCGCGAGCACGGGCCCGAACACCTCCTCCTGGGCCAGCGCGCTGTCGGGGTGCACGTCGGCGAAGACGGTGGGCGCCACGAAGTGGCCCTGCGGCGGCAGCGGCGCGTCCGGGTCGCCGGCGACGAGCCGGGCGCCGTCGGCGAGCGCCCGGTCGACGTGGTCGCGTACCCGCTGGGCCTGCGCGGCGGAGGCGAGCGGGCCCAGCCGGGTGGCCGGGTCGAAGGGGTCGCCGAGCCGGTAGCCGGCCACCGCCGCCGCGACCAGGTCCAGGGCCTCGTCGTAGCGGTCGCGGTGCACGAGCATCCGGGTCCAGGCGGTGCAGGTCTGCCCGGAGTTCAGCAGCGCGTTGCCGACACCGACCTTGACCGCTGTGGGCAGGTCGGCGTCGGCCAGGACGACGTTCGCGGACTTGCCGCCGAGTTCCAGCGACACCCGGGCGATCCGCTCGGCGGCCAGGCGGGCGATGCGCCGGCCGGTGGCGGTGGAACCGGTGAACGAGACCAGGTCGACGTCGGGGTGCGCGGCGAGCGCCTCGCCGACCACCGGGCCGGTGCCGGGCACCAGGTTCACCACGCCGGGCGGCAGGCCGGCGTCGGTGATCGCGTCGAACAGCAGGTACGCGGTCAGCGGCGTCAGCTCGCTGGGCTTGAGCACGACTGTGCACCCGGCGGCGAGCGCGGGCGCGACCTTGGCGACCACCTGGTGCAGCGGGTAGTTCCACGGGGTGATGGCGCCGACCACGCCGACCGGCTCCCGGACCACGAGCGAGTTGCCGACCGTCTGCTCGGCGGCCGGGCGAGCGGCCAGGTCGACCATGCTCCGCAGCACTGTCAGCGGCAGCCCGGTCTGGACGCGGGTGGCGAGCTTGAGCGGGGTGCCCAGCTCGGTCGCCACGGTGCGGGCGATCTCGTCGGCGCGGGCGGCGAGCGCGGTGTGCAGCCGGTCCAGGTGCGCGGCCCGCTGCTCGGGGGCGGTGGCGGCCCAGCCGGGGAACGCGGCGCGGGCGGCGGCGACCGCCCGGTCCACGTCGGCCGGCGTACCGGCCGGCACTTCGCCGATGATGCTCGCGGTGGCCGGGTTCTCCACCGGGATGGTGTCGTCCGACGACGGGTCGGCCCAGTCACCGGCGATGTGCAGGTGGCGGCGCGTCAGCAGGGCGGGCGGGGCGGCGGCGAGATCCATGGCGTCCTTCGGGGGCGGCGGAAACTAGCGGTGGGAGTTTGGACGCTACTCCGGACCGCCGGCCCGTTCCAGCGGGGCGACGGTGGCGGCGTACTCGGCGGCGAGGCCGTGCAGCAGCGCGTCCAGGCCGAGCGCGAACGCCCCCTCGTCCACGCTGCGCTGGTGGCCGGCGAGGCGGTGCGCCTGGTTGAGGTGCGGGTGCGCGGCGTAGAGCGAGGGGTCCTCGACGAAGCCGCGGGCGAACGAGCCGAGCGCTGACCCGGCCACGAAGTAGCGCATCGCGGCGCCGATGTGGGTGGCCCGCGCGGGCGGCCAGCCGGCCCGGACCAGCGCGCCGTAGACCGCGTCGGCCATGGCGAGCGCGGCCGGACGGCGGCCCGGCCCCTGCGCCAGGTACGGCACGATGTTCGGGTGCGCGGCCAGCGCGGCACGGTACGAGCGCGCCCAGCGGCCGAGCGCGTCGAGCCACTCGTACTCGTCGAAGACGTCGATGTCGACGGTTGCCGCGACGCTGTCGGCCACCGCGTCGAGGATCTCCTCCTTGGTGGCGAAGTGGTTGTAGAGCGAGGGGCCGCGTACGCCCAGGGCGGCGGCGAGCCGCCGGGTGGAGAGCGCGTCCAGCCCGTCGGCGTCGATCAGCGCCAGCGCGGTCTCGACGATCCGGTCGCGTGTGAGCAGGGCTTGTCGGGGTCGGGGCACCTGATCATCATCCTCCTTTCGACATCGGGTCTGGACGCGGGAAAACTTCCAGCGCTAGTTTATAGCCAGTCGACCTGAGGGGGCACCGTGGACTTCGCACTGTCCGACGAGGAACGCGCGATCCGGGACACCGTTCGCACGTTCGTCACCCGCGAGGTGATGCCGCTGGAGGCGGAGGTGCTGCGCCGCGAGCGCGCCCACCAGCCCGGCCTCGACCGCTCCGAGCTGCGCGAACTCCAGCTCAAGGCGAAGAAGTTCGGCTTCTGGGGGCTGGCCACCCCGGAGGAGTACGGCGGCATGGCCCTGCCTGCGGTCATGCAGTCGCTGATCTGGACCGAGCTGGGCCGCAGCTTCGTGCCGTTCCGCTTCGGCGGCGAGGCCGACAACATCCTGTTCCACGCCACCGAGGAGCAGAAGCGCGAGTTCCTGATCCCCACCATCGAGGGGGAACGGATCTCCTGCTTCGCCATCACCGAGCCGGGCGCGGGCTCCGACGCGGCCAACATCAGGCTGCGGGCCCGCCGCGACGGCGACGACTGGGTCCTCGACGGCGAGAAGACGTTCATCACCAACGGCAACGACGCCGACTTCGCCATCGTGGTCGCGGTGACCGACCCGGAGAAGGGCGCCCGCCGCGGCGGCGCCACGGCGTTCCTGGTGGACCGCGACATGGGCTGGCGGTCGGAGTTCATCCAGACCATGGGCGAGGGCGGTCCCGCCTCGCTGATCTTCGACGGCGTACGCGTGCCGCACCGCAACATCCTCGGCGAGATCGGGCAGGGCTTCACGCTCGGCATGGAGTGGATCGGCAAGGGCCGCTACACCATCCCCTCGCACGCCATCGGCATCGCCGAACGCGCCCTCCAGATGGCGATCGACTACGCCAACACCCGGGAGACGTTCGGCGCGCCGATCGCCACCAACCAGGCCATCCAGTGGATGATCGCCGACTCGGAGACCGAGCTGGAGGCCGCCCGCTGGCTGATCCTGCGCTCGGCCTGGACGGTCGACCAGGGCCTCGACCCCCGGCATGCCTCCTCGATGGGCAAGCTCTACGGCGCCGGCATGGTCAACCGGGTGGTGGACCGGGTGCTCCAGATCCACGGCGGCATGGGCTACACCCGTGAGCTGCCGATCGAGCGCTGGTACCGGCAGGTCCGGCTGTACCGGATCTTCGAGGGCACCGACGAGATGCAGCGACTGATCATCTCCCGGGACCTGCTGCGCGGCTACACGAAGATCGGCGGCCACCTGGCCTGAGCGGTCAGCTGGCCGCAGCCGTCAGCCGGTCAGCGCCTCGACCGCCCGGTCCACGTCCTCCTCGGTCGTGTACAGGTGGAACGAGGCGCGGACCCGGCCGGCCCGGACCGCCGCGCGCACCCCGGCGCGGGCCAGCCGCTCGTGCGCGTCCGGCACGTCGACGGAGACGATCGCGCTGTCGCCGGGCGGGCGGCCCAGCCCGGCCAGGAACCGGTTGGCCAGCCCCACGTCGTACGCGCGCACCGCCTCCGGGTCGAGGTCGGCGAGCAGTTCCAGCGCCGGCGCCGCTCCGACGTAGCACAGCCAGGACGGGGAGATGTCGAAGCGCCGGGCGTCGTCGGCCAGGCGCAGCGGCAGGCCGTAGTAGGAGGCGTGCGGGTCCTTGCCGGCGTACCACCCGGCCGCGTCCGGGCGAATCCGCTCGCGCAGTTCCGGCGCCAGGTAGGCGAAGGCCGCGCCCCGCGGCGCCATCAGCCACTTGTACGCCCCCACCACCACCGCGTCGGCCCGGTCCGCGGCGAACGGCAGCCACCCGCACGCCTGCGTGGCGTCGACCACCACGAACGCGCCGTGCGCGCGGGCCGCCGCGACGATCTCGTCGTACGGGGCCACCGTGCCGTCGGCGGACTGCACCACGCTGAACGCCACCAGGTCGGTGTCGGCGTCGATCGCGTCCACCAGGCCGGCCGGCGGGACGGTGCGTACCCGCACACCGCGCTCCTGCTGGACCAGCCACGGGAACAGGTTCGAGGTGAACTCGACCTCGGGCACCACCACAGTGGCCCCCGCCGGCAGGCTGGCCGCGATCGGCGCGACCATCTGCGACACGGCGGAGCCGATGCTCACGTCGGCGACGTCCACACCGGCCAGCCGGGCGAACGCGGCCCGGGACCGCCCGACCGACTCGTCCCACACCTCGAACGACACCCGCCCGCCCCGCCAGTCGGCGAGCACCCGCTGCACGGCGTCCCACACCGGCTCGGGCGGCAGCCCGTAGGTGGCGGTGTTCAACCAGCCCGGTTCCGGCTGCCACAACTTCCGTGCCTGCTCCAGCTCCATACCTCCGACGCTAACCACCCCCACCGCCCCCTAGACACCGCCAATCCCACCCCCGTGGCCCCCCGCGCCCGCGCCCCTGCTCTCGGCGATCTTGCACTTTCGGCCCCGGCGAATCGGGGCAAACACGCGCCCCGGAGGGCCGAAGCTGCAAGATCGCGCGGCGAAACGAGGGGCGTGGGGCGGAATGTGCAAGATCGCGGGGTCGGGCGGGGCGCGAACGCACGAACTCCTCGCGCCGTCGATCATGAAGTTGACGGCGACAAATCGGACCGCAGGTGCCGCCAACTTCATGATCGTCGCGGTGGGGGCGGGGGTGGGGGCGGGGGTCAGGGCGGTGGGGGGAGGTCGGGGAGCGCGACGGCCAGCTCCGTGCGGACTCGGGGCAGGGGCCAGGTGGCCAGGTCGCGCAGGGAGTGGTGGCGGCGCAGGTGCCGGACCGCGGTCAGGCCGACCAGGTAGCCGCACCGCTTGGGCAGGCCGCCGGCCAGCGGCGAGTCCCGCATCAGGAAGTACGGGGCGTGGTGCTCGGCGTCGGTGGCGTCGAGGTCGGCGCGTACCCGGCGCAGGATCTCCGGCCACCGGCGGCGGCACTCGTCGAGCCACTGCCGGTGCCCGGGCCGGCCGAACCAGAGGTACTCCTCGTCCGGCCGGCCGGGGTCAAGTTCCGCCGTGACCTGGGTGGCGAGCCCTTCGGTGAACAGCGCGTTCGCCACCCCGTACTCGGGCCAGTCGCGGATCGCGGCGCCGCGGTCGTGCACCACGTGCGCGGCCTCGTGCCGGACCAGCAGGTCGAGGTCCTCCGGTGGCCCGAGTTGTTCCACGGCGAGGAAGAGCGCGTACCTGCCGTTCAGCTCACCGGCCCAGCCGTTGGCCTGGTTCAGCCCGACCAGCACCACGCACTCGACCGGCCCGCCGTCGCCGGACCAGCCCAGCGCCCCGGCCACCGCCGCGACGCCGTCCGGCAGCGCCGCGCGTACCGTCTCGGCTCGTGCCGCCAGGTCGGCGGCCCGGTCGCGGAGCCTGTCCAGGGCGGCGGCCACGCCGGCGGCGTCGGACCAGTCGCCGTCGCGGCGCAGCGCCCGCACCACGTCCGGATGCCCGGCCAGGTAGCGAGAGGTCCACGGCTGCGGCGGGCCGGCCTCGGCGCAGGCCAGGAAGTCGGGCACCAGGTCACGGACGCGCAGCAGGCCGGTGGGCGGCATCCGCACGATGCTGCCCGGCCGTGGCACGCCGGGCAAGACCGCGACGGTACGGGGACAGCTCGCGCCGACCTGGCCGGGGCGCAGCGGAGGGCGGGCGGCGCGGCTGCCGCACATGCCACAGTCCTGAAGGAAGTCTTCATCAAGAAAGCTTACTTTGCAAGGTATCGACATAGACGAACGTCACGCTATAAGGTGCGGCGAACCGGCGACGGGAGCCAGTCGCCCCAAGTAGTCGACGAGGAGTGACGTGACAATTCGGAGACCCTCGCGTCGGGTGAGCACCCTGCTCGGCGGCGCCATGATCCTCACGATCGGCCTGACCGGCCAGCCGGCCCAGGCCGCGCCTCAGCACCGCGCGCAGCCGCTCGCCGCCGCCTTCACGCAGGCCGCGGCCGATTCCGACGTGCCACGCGACCTGCTCGCCGCGCTCGGGTACGCCGAGACACGTCTGGACGGCCACGGCGGGCAGCCCAGCGCCTCCGGCGGGTACGGCGTGATGCACCTGACCAGCAACCCGAAGGTGCGGACCCTCGACGAGGCCGCGCGCCGGACCCGGCTGGACCGCGCCGAACTGCGTACCCGGGACGCGGCGAACGTGGCCGGCGCGGCGGCGGTGCTGCGCTCCTACGCCGACGAGGCCGGGCTGACCGCGGCGCAGCGCGACGACGTCAACCAGTGGTACGGCCCGATCGCCCGCTACGGCGGCTCGACGGACGAGTCCACCGCCCGGCTGTACGCCGACTCCGTGTACGACCTGCTCGCCCGGGGCTTCATCGCGACCACCGCAGGCGGCGAGGTCAGCGTGGACGGCCGTCCGGTCGCGCCGCAGCGGGGCCGGTACGCCGACGTGGCGCCGCTGGGCACCGGCGACTTCGGCACGCTGAGCACCGACTACGGCCCGGCGGCCTGGGTGCCGGCCAACTCGTCCAACTACACGGTCTCCAGCCGCGAGTCGGCGTACCCGATCAACTACATCGTCATCCACACCATGCAGGGCAGCTACGCCGGCTCGATCAGCTGGTTCCAGAACGCCGCCGCCGGCACCAGCGCGCACTACCTGCTCCGCTCCTCCGACGGCGCGGTGACCCAGATGGTGCGGGACAAGGACATCGCCTGGCACGCCGGCAACTGGACCTACAACACCCAGTCGATCGGCATCGAGCACGAGGGGTACGTCGACAACGCCTCCTGGTACACCGACGCGATGTACCGGTCGTCGGCGGCGCTGACCCGGTTCCTGTGCGACAAGTACGGCATCCCGAAGACCCGTAACAACATCATCGGGCACAACCAGGTGCCGGGCGCCACGCACACCGACCCGGGTTCGAACTGGAACTGGACCTACTACATGCAGCTCGTCACCGGCGACACCACGCCGCCGCCGACTGCCTGGTCCACCATCGTGGACAACACCACGGCCGGCCGGTTCACCGCGAGCGCCAACTGGGGCACCTCGACGTACTCGGCGCAGCGCTACGGCGCCGACTACCGGTACGCCAACCCCGTCGCGGCCAGCGACACCGCCTGGTACAAGGTGAACATCCCGGCGACAGCCACCTACCGGGTGGAGGTCTGGTATCCGGCCGTCGCCGGCTACAACACCTCCACGCCGTACATCGTCGCGACGACGAGCGGCAACCAGACGGTCTCGGTGAACCAGAGCGCCAACGGCGGTGCGTGGCGCTCGCTGGGCACGTTCACCCTGGCCGCCGGGGACGCCAACAAGGTCGGTGTCAGCAGGTGGTCCGGCAGCACCGGGTACGTGATCGCCGACGCCATCCGCGTCACCCGCGTCTAGCGGTACGTCCCGCGGGCGCTCGGCCCGGTCAGCTCACGTTGGCCGGGCCGAGCACGCTCTTCAGGTCACCCATCAGCGCGGTGGTGGGCGCGACCCGGAACGGGCCGAGGCGCAGCGTGGTGACCTTGCCGCCGTTGAGCAGCTTGACGTGCACCTCGGTGTCGCCGGGGTGCAGCACCAGCGTCTCCTTGAGCCGTTCCACCAGCGGCGGCGTGCAGCGGTGCACCGGGATGCTCAGGGTGACCGGCTTGTTCGCCGGGTTGCTGGTGACGTCGGGCATGGACATGTCCATCGCCATGATGCGCGGGGTGTCGTCGCGCCGGTCCACCCGGCCCTTGACCACCACGATGGCGTCCTCGGCGATGTACTGGCCGATCACCTCGTACGTGTTCGGGAAGAACAGCGTCTCCACGCCACCGGCGAGGTCCTCCAGGGTGGCCGACGCCCAGGCCCGGCCCTGCTTGGTGACCCGGCGCTGCACGCCGGAGAGGATGCCGGCCAGGGTGACCACCGCGCCGTCGGGCACTGTGCCCTCCTCCGACAGCGCAGCGATGGTGGTGTCCGCGGCGGCGCCGAGCACGTGTTCCAGGCCGAACAGCGGGTGGTCGGAGACGTACAGGCCGAGCATCTCGCGCTCGAACGCGAGCTTGTCGCGCTTGTCCCACTCCCCCTCGCCGATGACCGGCATGACGGTGGTGGTGCCGCCGGTCTCCGCCTCGCCGAAGCCGGCGCCGAACAGGTCGTACTGGCCGACCGCCTCCTTGCGCTTGACGTCGGCGTACGCGTCGATGGCGTCGGCGTGCACTGCCAGCAGGCCCTTGCGGGGGTGGCCGAGCGAGTCGAACGCCCCGGCCTTGATCAGCGATTCGATGGTCTTCTTGTTGCAGACGACGGCGTCGACCTTGGACAGGAAGTCGTAGAAGTCGGTGTAGTCGCCCTTCTCCTCGCGGCACCGCATGATCGAGGAGACCACGTTCGCGCCGACGTTGCGCACCGCGCCGAGACCGAAGCGGATCTCCTTGCCGACCGGGGTGAACGGGCCGGCGGAGGTGTTCACGTCCGGCGGGAGCACCTGGATGCGCATCCGGCGGCACTCGGACAGGTACAGGGCCATCTTGTCCTTGTCGTCACCGACGGAGGTGAGCAGGGCGGCCATGTACTCGGCGGGGTAGTGCGCCTTCAGGTACGCGGTCCAGTAGGAGACCAGGCCGTACGCGGCGGAGTGGGCCTTGTTGAACGCGTAGCCGGCGAACGGCACCAGCACGTCCCACACGGCCTGGATGGCCTGGTCGGAGTAGCCGCGCTCGCGGCAGCCGTCCCGGAACGGGATGAACTCCTTGTCCAGGATCTCCTTCTTCTTCTTGCCCATCGCCCGGCGCAGCAGGTCGGCCTGGCCGAGCGTGTAGCCGGCGAGGATCTGCGCGGCGCGCTGCACCTGCTCCTGGTAGACGATCAGGCCGTACGTGGGCGCGAGGATCTCGCGCAGCGGCTCCTCCAGCTCCGGGTGGATCGGGGTGATCTCCTGGAGGCCGTTCTTGCGCAGCGCGTAGTTGGTGTGCGAGTCCACGCCCATCGGGCCGGGCCGGTAGAGCGCCAGGACGGCGGAGATGTCCTCGAAGTTGTCCGGCTTCATCAGCCGCAGCAGCGAGCGCATCGGCCCGCCGTCGAGCTGGAACACGCCGAGCGTGTCACCGCGGGCCAGCAGCTCGTACGCCGCCTTGTCGTCCAGCGGCAGGCCGAGCAGGTCCATCTCCCGGCCGTGGTTGAGCTGGATGTTCTTCACCGCGTCGTCGATGATCGTCAGGTTGCGCAGGCCGAGGAAGTCCATCTTCAGCAGCCCGAGCGACTCGCAGGTCGGGTAGTCGAACTGCGTGATGATGACGCCGTCGGAGTCGCGCCGCATAAGCGGGATGTGCTCGATGATCGGCTCGGCGGACATGATGACGCCCGCGGCGTGCACACCGGTCTGCCGGATCAGGCCCTCGATGCCCTTGGCGGTCTCGATGACCTTCTTGACGTCCGGGTCCGACTCGTAGAGGCCGCGGATCTCGCCGGCTTCGGCGTAGCGGGGGTGCTTCGGGTCGAAGATGCCGGACAGCGGGATGTCCTTGCCCATCACCGCCGGGGGCATGGCCTTGGTGATCCGGTCGCCGACCGCGTACGGGAAGCCGAGCACCCGGGCCGAGTCCTTGATCGCGGCCTTCGCCTTGATCGTGCCGAACGTGGCGATCTGCGCGACCTTGTCCTCGCCCCACTTGTCGGTCACGTACTTGATGACCTCACCGCGCCGGCGCTCGTCGAAGTCGATGTCGACATCCGGCATGGAGACGCGCTCGGGGTTGAGGAACCGCTCGAAGATCAGGCCGTGCGGGATCGGGTCGAGGTCGGTGATGCCCAGCGCGTACGCCACGAGCGAGCCGGCCGCCGAGCCTCGCCCGGGGCCGACCGCGATGCCCTGGCTCTTGGCCCACTGGATGAAGTCGGCGACCACGAGGAAGTACGACGGGAAGCCCATCTGGATGATGACGCCCAGCTCGTACTCGGCCTGGACGACGTGGCCCTCGGGGATGCCGTTGGGGAAGCGGCGCTTCAGCCCGGCGAACGTCTCCTTGCGGAACCAGGACTCCTCGGTCTCGCCCTCGGGGATCGGGAACCGCGGCATCAGGTTGTGGAACGTGAACATGCCGGCCGGGTCGACCTTCTCGGCCACCAGCAGCGTGTTGCGGCAGCCCTGCTGCCACAACTCGGAGGAGTCGACCGCGCGCATCTGGTCGGCGGACTTGACGAAGTAGCCTCCGCCCTCGAAGCGGAACCGGTTGGGGTCGGCGACGTTGCTGCCGGTCTGTACGCAGAGCAGCACGTCGTGCGCCTCGGCCTGCGCCTCGTGGGTGTAGTGCGAGTCGTTCGTGACCACCGGCGGGATGTCGAGCTTGCGGGCGATCTCCGTGAGCCCTTCGCGGACCCGGCGCTCGATGTCGAGGCCGTGGTCCATGATCTCCAGGAAGTAGTTGTCCTTGCCGAAGATGTCCTGGTACGCGGCGGCGACCTTGAGCGCCTCGTCGAACTGGCCGAGCCGCAGCCGGGTCTGCACCGCGCCGGACGGGCAGCCGGTGGTGGCCATGATGCCCTCGGCGTGCTCGGCGATCAGCTCCATGTCCATCCGGGGCCACTTCACGTAGTGGCCCTCCATGGAGGCGCGGGAGTTGAGCTTGAACAGGTTGTGCAGGCCGTCGCGGTTCTTCGCCCACATGGTCATGTGGGTGATCGCGCCGTTGCCGGAGACGTCGTCGCTCTTCTGCTCGGGGCGCCCCCACTTGACCCGGGCCTTGTGGAAGCGCGACTCCGGCGCCACGTACGCCTCGACGCCGAGGATGGGCTTGACCCCGGCGTCCATCGCCTGCTTGTAGAAGTCGTTCGCGCCGTGCATGTTGCCGTGGTCGGTGATCGCCACCGCCGGCATGCCGAGCCGCGCCGCCTCGGCGAAGAGGTCCTTGAGCCGGGCCGCCCCGTCGAGCATCGAGTACTCGGTGTGTACGTGCAGATGCGCGAACGAATCGCCCATGCGTGGCGCCCCCCGGGTTGTGGATCAATGCGTCGGAGTCGACCGACCCACCCTACCGAGGTGATCGTGCGGGCTCCACCGTCCGCGCCGAGGGTGGTCCGGGTCTCTCCGACCGGCCGGTGTGTGGCACGCGATGTTCTTCTCTATTGCAATGGTGTGTGGCACACAGTATCGTGTTGCACATGGTCAGCGAAGAGGTCCTCCGGACCCACCTCCAGGAGCTACGACGCGGCACTGTCGTGGTGGCCAGCCTGGTCGCCCTGCGCCGCCCCGACTACGGCTACGCACTGCTGCAACGGCTGGCCACCCACGGCTTCGCGGTCGACGCGAACACGCTCTACCCGCTGCTGCGCCGGCTGGAGGACCAGGGCCTGCTGACCAGCGAGTGGAACACCGAGGAGAGCCGGCCGCGCAAGTTCTACCGGACCAGCGACGACGGCGAGACCGTCCTGAACCGGCTGCTCGACGACATGACCGCGGTGCGGACGTCCGTCACCGAACTGATCGAAGGAGCGGAACGATGAGTTCCCTGACCGACCGTTACGTCGCCGCCACCATGCGGGCCGTGCCCGCGCAACGCCGCCTGGAACTCGCCGAGGAGCTGCGCGGCTCCATCGCCGACATGATCGACGACCGGACCTCCGGCGGGCAGGACCACGCCTCGGCCGAACGCGAGGTGCTCACCGAGCTGGGCCACCCCGAGAAGCTCGCGGCCCGCTACAGCGACCGCACGCTGCAACTCATCGGCCCGCGCTACTACCTGACCTGGTGGCGGCTGCTGCGGCTGCTGCTCACCTGGATTCCGGCGATCGTCGGCGTGCTCACCGGCCTCACCAAGGCGCTCGTCGACGGCGAGCCGGGCGCGGCGATCGGGGCGGCCGTCGTCGCCGCCATGCAGACCGCGGTGCAGATCGCGTTCTGGGTCACGCTGGTGTTCGCCGTGCTGGAACGCACCCGCACGCCGCTCGGGCTGCCCGAGTGGACGGTCGACCAGCTCCCCGAGGAGGCCCGGGAACGGCAGATCAGCCACTCCGACAGCATCGCCTCGGTGGTGTTCCTGCTCGCCACCATCGGCCTCCTGATCGGCCAGCACTTCCAGCGCTGGACCACCGACGACGGCACCCGGCTGCCGGCGCTCGACCCGGCGCTCTGGAGCTTCTGGCTGCCGGCCCTGATCGTGGTGCTGCTGGCGACCGTCGGCCTGGAGATCGCCAAGTACCGGTCCGGCCGGTGGACCTGGCCGCTGGTGGCGGTCAACGCGGTGCTCAACGTCGCCTTCGCCGCCCCGGTGCTCTGGCTGCTCGCCACCGACCGGCTGCTCAACCCGGAGCTGGTCGAGCGGTTCGCCTGGCTGCGGGACGGCGGGACCGTCGAGTTCGCCCGGGTGGCGGGCGCGGTGGTCGTGCTGGTCGCCATCTGGGACGTGATCGACAGCGCGGTCAAGGCCGGCCGCGCCACCCGCTGAAGCCGGCCGATCCTCCGGCCGCCCCGGCACCCCTCGGTGCCGGGGCGGCCAGCCGTCGGCTGCCCGACTCAGCGGCGGCGGCACGGTCACCCCGGGCATAGCCTGGTCTCCCGCACCACCGGCGAGCACTGGACCTCTGATGCCCCTCCCCGACGGCACGGACGAGCTGGCCCGCTCGGCCGCACGCGGAGACCGGCGGGCACTCGACGCCCTGCTGGCCGCCGTCCGGCCGGACGTGCTGCGCCAGTGCGCCCGCCTGCTGCCCCACCGGCAGGACGCCGAGGAGGCGTGCCAGGACACGCTGCTCGCGCTCGCCCGCGGCATCGCCGGATTCGAGGGACGCTCGTCCTTCGACACCTGGCTGTACCGGATCACCGCCAACCGGGCCCGGTCCACCTACCGGGCGCTGCGGCGACGGTGGCAGCGGGAGGCCGGCGGCGTCCCGCTGCCGGACCCGCCCGACCCCCGCCGGACCAGCGTGGTGGCCGGCACCCGGCTCGACCTGCTGGACGCGCTCGACGCCGTCCCGCCGGACCTCGCCGAGACGGTCACCCTGCGCGACGTGCTCGGGATGAGCTACCGGGAGATCGCCGGCCTGCTCGACGTGCCCGAGGGCACCGTGAAGTCCCGCGTCCACGAGGCCCGCCGGCAGCTGCGGCGGCGGATGTCCGATGCGTGAGCCACCCCGCCGCCGCGCCGCGGTGGTCGCCGCGCTCGCCGTCCTCGCCGGGACGCCCGCATGCGCCGACCGCCCGGTCTCGCCTCTGCCGGTACGCCCGCCGGTCACCAGCGCCGCCGCGCCGTCCGCCGCGACGACCCCGGCCGCCCTCACCCCGGCGCCCGGCGTCAGCGGGGTCGCGGCGCCGTCGCGCGCCACGCCAGCGAACTCGCCGGCCCGGTCACGGCCACCGGCCGCGCCCCGGACCACGAGACCCACCCCGCCGGTACGCACCACGCCACCGGCCGCCTGTCTCGGGCCGGTCCGCTACGACCTGGTCCTCGCCGAGACCGAACTGGCGCTGCTGAAGTCCCTCTGCTTCGCCGCCGGCGGGGTGCTGCGCATCCAGGGGATCGGGCCGGGTGAGGTCACTGTGGACCGGGAGGACCTCGTCTCGCGCAACTACGAGGCCGGTGTGGTCGACATCCGGTTCGTGCGTACCGGGACCGTGGTGGTCACCATTCCGCAGGACGGCCGCGCGTACCCGATCACGGTCGTGGTGGTCTGACCGCGCCGGCTATCCGGCGCGCACCCCGGCGAGCACACCGTCGACGAAGTCCGCGCCCGCGCCCGCCGGCGGGACGAGCTGGACGTAGAGCAGACCGGCGCGGCCGGGGGCCAGCCCGGCGGCCTCGACGATCACGGGGCGGCCGGTGGGACAGGTGAACGTGACGACAGTCCACTCGACGCCGCCCTGCCGGCTGTGCCGCGACGGCGCCCCGGCGCAGTCCGCGTGCGGCCGTTCGGCGAGGAAACCCGCCGGGCCGGTACGACGCGCCGTACCGGCGGAGAGGCCGACGAAGGCCCCGGGCAGGCCCGGGTCGACCGCCCAGCTCCCCGGATCCGGGGAGATCACCAGCGCCGGTTCGAGGTCACCGTCGTCGCCGTACTGGCCGGCCCAGCCGGTGCCCTCGGCCCGCCAGCCGGCCGGCAGGACCACCGTCAGCGGGCCGCTGCGCCCCAGCGCGCCGGCCGGGTGCGGACGGGCCGTGTCCCCCGCGCCCGTACCGGCGACGGCGAGCGCCACCGCGACCCCGGCGACCAGCCGGCCCGGACGCGGCGCCCGCCGCGCCCGCACGAGCGCGGGCCCGCCCGCCACCGCGCGCCGCAGCGCCTGCCGGAACGCGTCCGCGTCCGGGTAGCGGTCGGCCGGGCGTACGGCGGTGGCCCGCCGCAGCACCGGGTCCACACCGGCCGGCACGCCGGCACGCAGCCGCGAGGCGGCCGGTTCTGCGTCGGCCCGGCTGCACCGGCCGAGCAGCCGCAGTCCCAGGCGGCCCAGCCCGAACACGTCGGCCCGGGTGTCGACCACCGCCAGCGGCTCGTTCTGCTCGGGCGCCATGTAGCCGGGCGTGCCGGCCCGCGCGGTCAGCCCGGAGGCGGAGGCGAGCGCCTTGGCCAGCCCCAGGTCGGCGATGAGGACCCGCTCGCCGTCCGGCCCGGAGTGGAACAGGACATTGCTCGGCGTCAGGTCGCGGTGCACCACCCGATGCCGGTGCAGCACCGCCACGCCCGCCGCGATCTCGTCGAGCACCGTCAGCGCCCGGCCCACCGGCAGCGGACCGTGGGCCAGCCGATCCCGGAGACTGCCGCCGTCCGCCCAGGCCAGCACCGCGTACGGGCGCCCGTCCGGCAGTTCCCCGACGCCGTGCACCCGGACCAGGTGGTCGTCGTCCAGCCGCCGCAGCAGCCGGGCCTCGTCGAGGAACCGTTCCCGCACCCGCAGGTCGTGGCTCCAGTTCTCGGCCAGCACCTTGACCGCGACCCGGTCGGCGAGGGCCGGGTCGTAGGCCAGCCAGACCGTGGCGAAGGACCCCGCCCCGAGCAGACGCTCCACCCGGAACGCCCCGATCCGCGTCGGCGTGGTCATCGGCATCACCTCCGGGACCGCCGCCACGATCACCGTCACGTCGACGGTAGACGATCCCGAACCGAACCGGACCGGCCGGAGACCAACAGGACAGGAGAACCCGACCGAAGGAGAACCGCCATGAACCGAATCCCGTCCACAGTCCTCGCCGGCCTGCTGGCGCTGGCCGGTGTCGTGCCGGTCACCGCCGCCGCGCCGGCCGCCTCCGCCGCGCCCGCGCGCACCGCCGCCGACGCCGCGCCCGTCCGGCCGGCTGTCGCGCAGAACGAGGTGCTCAGCGTCCGCGGCGCCGGCCCGTTCCGGATCGGGGCCCGGCTGGACCGGCTCGTCGCGGCCGGGCTGATCGACTGGACCGCCCCGGGCTGTCCCGGAATCGTGCACGCCGGCGTCACCGGCTCCTGGGCCGGGGCGATCATGCTGACCTTCCGGGACGGCCGGCTCGTCTCGGTGGGCACTGCCACCGCCCCGCCGCGCTCCCCGGCCGGCGGGTCGGTCGGGATGTCCTTCGCCGAGCTGGAGCGCATCTACGGGCCGCGCGGCCGCATGATCCGCAACGACGCGGGGGACGCCGACGCCTACCTGGTCCGGTTCGGGTCGCGGGTCGAGCTGTTCAGCGACCACCCGATCCGGCCCGGGGTCGGCTTCTACGAGGCCGGTCTGGCGTCGTACGTCGAGCGGTCGTTCCGGCGGGGCTGCTGCTGCTGAGTCACCGGGAACCCGCCGGACGCGGGCCCGGCCGTCACGCCGGGCCCGCGCTCAGGCCGCCGCCCGCCACTCGCGGGCCAGCAGCGCGTAGACCACCTCGTCGGCCCACTCCCCCTTGACGAACTCGTTCTCCCGCAGGTGCGCCTCCCGGCGCATGCCGAGCCGCTCCAGGACCCGGGCCGAGGCGGTGTTGCGGGCATCCAGTCGGCCGACGATCCGGTGCAGGCCCAGCCCGTCGAAGCCGATCCGCAGCAGTTCCCGGGCCGCCTCGGTGACGTAGCCCCGGCCGGTGTGCGCGGGGTGCGCCACGTACCCGATCTCGCCCTGCCGGTGCTCGCCGCTGGTCCAGCTCAGCAGCACGTCGCCGACGAACTCGCCGGTGTCCGCGAGCGTCACCGCGAGGTTGAGCACGTCGCCGGGGGCACGCAGCGCGGTCCGCCGGACCAGCCGCTCGATCGCGGCTCGGGCGGCGGCGTCGTCGTACGGCTCGTGGTAGAGGTAGCGGGTGACCTCCGGGCGGCCCCGGTAGTCCCGGACCACGGCGAGGTCGGCGGCGGTGAAGGCGCGCAGCAGCAGACGCTCGGTACGCAACGGCAGATCGGGCACGAACACCCCGGCAGGTTACGTCGGCACTGTCGTCCGGCCCACCCGATTACGCCCCGGCCACCACGGCGGCCCGGTCGGTGGCATGGTCGTACGGTGAGCACCGCACCCACCACCGCCTGGCGCCGGCCGGCTCCCACGGCCGCGCAGTTCCGCGCCGACCTCTGGGTCGGGCTCGCGGTCACCGTGCTGGCCCTGTTCGAGCTGACCCTGGCGTACAGCACCGGGGCGTTCCTGCTCGGGCCGCCGCCGAGCGTCGCCGAGCAGATCTGGTGGACCGTCGCGGTGACCGCCCCGCTGGCGGTACGGCGGCGGTGGCCCGCCACCGTCGCGGTGATCGTCGCCGTCGCCTTCGTCGCCGGGCAGGCGCGTGCGGTCCCGCTGGCGCAGCTCCCGTCGGGCGCGCTGTTCGCCGCCCTGTTCACGCTCGGCGCGTGGGGCGCCGACCGGCGGCTGGCCGGGCGGCTGCGGGCCGGCATCATCGTGGCGATGTTCGGCTGGCTCGCGCTGTCCCTCGCGCTGCGGGCCGACCAGATCTCGGCGGCCTCCTTCGCCGACGCCGCCGGCCCGGTGCCGCCGGTGCTCGCCGCCGTGGTAAACGGCGTGCTCTACAACGTGCTGTTCTTCGGGTTCGCCTACTACGCCGGGCAGACCGCCTGGGTGGCCGCGCGCCGCCGGCACGAGCTACGCGAGCAGGCCGAGCAACTGCGCCGGTCCCAGGCGGAGGCGCGCGAGCGCGCGGTGATGGGCGAGCGGGTCCGCATCGCCCGTGAGCTGCACGACGTGGTCGCCCACCACGTGTCGGTGATGGGCGTGCAGGCCGCCGCGTGCCGGCGCGTGTTCGACCGCGACCGGGACAAGGCGCGTACCGCCCTGGCCGCCATCGAGGAGACGGCCCGCACGTCGGTCGACGAGCTGCGCCGGATGCTCGGCGTGCTGCGCGACCCGGACGCCGCGGCCGGTACGGTCGCCGCGCCGGAGGACACCGCCGGCATCGACCAGGTCCGCGCGCTCGTCGACCGGGCCCGGGAGACCGGGCTGCGGGCCGACCTCGGGGTGTACGGGGAGCCCGTGCCGCTGCCCCGCTCGGTGTCGCAGGCGGCGTACCGGATCGTCCAGGAGGCGGTGACGAACGTGGTCAAGCACGCCCACGCCACCACGCTCGACGTGCGCGTCCGCTATCTGGCGAGGGAGTTGGAGATCGACGTGAGCGACGACGGACAGGGCGGCGCGCCGGCGGCCGGGACCGGGCTCGGCCTGATCGGCATGCGGGAGCGGGTCGTCGCGCACGGCGGTGAGGTGGAGGCCGGGCCGCGCCCCGGCGGCGGGTTCCGGGTCCGGGCCCGCATGCCGCTGCCGGTCGAGGCCGCCGGGCGGGCGGCGTGAGCGCGCCGGTAAGGGTGCTGCTCGTCGACGACCAGCACCTGGTCCGGACCGGTTTCCGGGTCATCCTCGAAGTCGAGGACGACATCGAGGTGGTCGGCGAGGCCGCCGACGGGCAGCGCGCCGTGTCGATGGCGTCCGCGCTGCGGCCGGACGTGGTGCTGATGGACGTGGAGATGCCCGTCCTCGACGGGCTGGAGGCCACCCGCCGGATCACCGGCGACACGACGCCGGGCGGCCCGGCGGTGCTCATCCTCACCACGTTCGACAGGGACGACTACCTGTTCGCCGCGCTGCGCGCCGGGGCGAGCGGCTTCCTGCTGAAGAACGGCACGCCGGAGGACCTGGTCGAGGCGGTACGGGTGGTGGCGCGGGGCGAAGGGCTGATCGCGCCGGCGCTCACCCGGCGGGTGATCTCCACGTTCGCCCGGCCCGGCGCGGCGCCGCCGGACCCCCGGCACGACGCGGCGACGGCGGACCTGACGCCGCGCGAGCGGGAGGTGCTGGAGCTGGTCGCGAGCGGGGCCAGCAACGCCGAGATCGCGGATGTCCTGCGTGTCGGCGAGGCGACGGTGAAGACCCACGTCAGCCGCGTGCTGGCCAAGCTCGGGCTGCGCGACCGGGTGCAGGCCGTGGTGTTCGCGTACGAGCACGGGGTGGTCCGGCCCGGCGGATGACGCCGGTCCGTCGCAGGGCGGACCACGTGATCGTCCCGCGGTGGGACGACGGGAGCGGGCGCCGGCCGTAGCGTCGGGATCATGACCAGCGTGCTCCGCCTCGACGGCGTCGACCGCAGCTTCGGCGGCCGTCAGGTGCTCAAAGACGTCTCCTTCGACGTGACCGCCGGGCGCATGACCGGATTCGTCGGCGGCAACGGCGCCGGCAAGACCACCACCATGCGCATCATCCTCGGTGTCCTCGCCCCGGACGCCGGGCAGGTCACGTGGCGGGGACACCGGCTCACCCGGGAGGACCGGAGCCGGTTCGGCTACATGCCCGAGGAACGCGGCCTCTATCCCAAGATGACGCCCCGCGAGCAGGTGGTCCACCTCGGCCGCCTGTACGGGCTGGACGCCGCCGGGGCCCGCCGCCGCACCGACGCGCTGCTGGAGCGGGTCGGTCTCGGTGAGCGGGCCGACGACCTGCTGGAGACGCTGTCGCTGGGCAACCAGCAGCGCGCGCAGATCGCCGCCGCGCTGGTGCACGACCCGGAGGTGCTGATCCTGGACGAGCCGTTCTCCGGGCTCGACCCGCTCGCCGTCGACATGGTGGTGGCGGTGCTGCGGGAACGCGCCGCCGCCGGAGCGCCGGTGCTGTTCTCCAGCCACCAGCTCGACGTGGTGGAGCGGCTCTGCGACGACCTGGTGCTCATCGCCGGCGGGACGATCCGGGCCGCCGGCGCCCGCGAGGAGCTGCGCGCCGCGTACACCCTGCCCCGGTTCTCGCTCGTGGTCGACGGCGACGCCGGCTGGCTGCGCGACCAGCCCGGCGTGCGGCTGGTCGACCTCGACGGCGCGCGCGCCGTGTTCGAGGTGGACCCGCCCACCGACGACCAGGCCGTGCTGCGCGCGGCGCTGGACCGCGGCCCGGTGCGCGCGTTCGGCCCGGTCACCCCGTCCCTCGCCGAGATCTTCCGAGAGGTCAACCAGTGAACACGTTCCAGGCCACCCGGCTGGTCGCGGCCCGCGAGATCAAGGTCAAGGTCCGCGACAAGACGTTCCTCTACAGCACGCTGATCTTCCTGCTGCTCGCCGTCGTCGCCACCGTGGTGCCCGCGATGCTGAGCAGCGGCCCGTCCACGGTGGCGGTCACCGCGGCCGGCGCCGAACCGCTGCGCGCGGCCGGGCTGGACGTCCTCGTGGTCGCCGACGACGGCGCCGCCGAGCAGGCGGTACGCGACGGCGACGCGGACGCCGCGGTGGTCACCGGTCCGGTCGTGGTCGCCGACGAGCGGGCCCCGGACGACGTGGTCTCCGCGCTCAGCGCGGCGCCGCAGGTACGGCTGCTGGACCCGGACGCGGTGGACCCGCTCGTCGCGTACCTGGTGCCGTTCGCGTTCGCGTTCGTCTTCTTCTTCATGTCCCAGACGTTCGGGTTGCAGATCGCGCAGAGCGTCACCGAGGAGAAGCAGACCCGGATCGTGGAGATCCTGGTGGCCGCAGTGCCGGCCCGGGCGCTGCTGGCCGGCAAGATCCTCGCCGCGGGCGCGCTGGCGCTGGGGCAGATCACCCTGATCGCGGCCGCCGCGCTGATCGGGATGCGCCTGACCGGCGGCGGTGACCTGCTGAGCCTGGTCGCGCCCGCGGTCGGCTGGTTCGTGCCGTTCTTCCTGTGCGGCTTCCTGCTGCTGGCGGCGATGTGGGCGGCCGCCGGGGCGCTGGTGAACCGGCAGGAGGACATCGCGGGCGCGTCCACCCCGGTGCAGCTCGCGGTGATGGCGCCGTTCTTCGCCGTGGTGTTCCTCAACGACAACGCCACAGCGATGCGGGTCCTGTCGTACCTGCCGATCTCCTCGCCGACCGCGATGCCGGTACGGCTGTTCACCGGCGACGCGGCGACGTGGGAGCCGTTCGTGTCGCTGGCGCTGCTGCTGCTCGCGGCGGCCGGGTTCCTGCTCGCCGGGGCCCGGGTCTACGAGGGCTCGCTGCTGCGCACCAACGGGCGGACCTCGGTGCGGGCGGCGTGGCGGCAACGCGAGCCGATCGGCTGACCGCCCGCAACGCCGAGCGCCGGCCCCCGCAGCGGGGGGCCGGCGCTCGGCACGTCGGGCCGGGGTCAGCCGACCGCGGCCATCACCTCGTCGGACACGTCGAAGTTGGCGAAGACGTTCTGCACGTCGTCGCAGTCCTCCAGCACGTCGATCAGCTTGAAGATCTTGCGCGCGCCCTCCTCGTCCAGCGGCACGTTCACGCTGGGGATGAGGGAGGACTCGGCCGACTCGTACTCGATGCCGGCGTCCTGCAGCGCGGTGCGGACCGCGATCAAGTCACCCGGCTCGGAGACCACCTCGTACGCCTCACCGAGGTCGTTGACCTCCTCGGCGCCCGCGTCGAGCACTGCCATCATCACGTCGTCCTCGGTCGTGCCGCCCTTGGGGACGATCACCACGCCCTTGCGGGAGAACATGTACGACACCGAGCCCGCGTCGGCCAGCGAGCCGCCGTTGCGGGTCAGCGCGGTACGCACCTCGGTGGCGGCACGGTTGCGGTTGTCGGTGAGGCACTCGATCAGCATCGCCACGCCGTTCGGGCCGTAACCCTCGTACATGATCGTCTGCCAGTCGGCGCCGCCGGCCTCCAGGCCGGAGCCGCGCTTGACCGCGCGGTCGATGTTGTCGTTCGGGACCGAGTTCTTCTTCGCCTTCTGGATGGCGTCGTAGAGAGTCGGGTTGCCGGCCGGGTCGCCGCCGCCGGTACGTGCGGCCACCTCGACGTTCTTGATCAGCTTGGCGAACATCTTGCCGCGCTTGGCGTCGATGACCGCCTTCTTGTGCTTGGTCGTCGCCCACTTTGAGTGGCCGGACATCTGTTACCTCCGTTGCTACCCGCCGTCTGCATCGACCGCACCGCACACGCCCCGCTCCCCCGCCGGCGCACGTCGAGGTGCTGTGATCTTCGCTGGGAGCCGCGGCGGGCTGATGGCCCTGCCGAATCTCGGCAATCCTACCGGCGGCGGGCGGTCGGCTGTCACGCGCCGCACGGCAGCGGCCCGCCCGAGGCCCCCCGAACCGGCACAACCAGGGACGGACCGGTCACTCAGCGGCTTGCCCGGACCAGCTCCACGAAGTGGCGGTGCAGCCGCAGGTCGCCGGTCAGCTCCGGATGGAACGAGGTGGCCAGCAGGTTGCCCTGCCGTACCGCGACGATCCGGCCCGCGGCCGGGCCGTCGGTCACCCGGCCGAGCACCTCGACGTCCGGGCCGACCCGCTCGACCCAGGGCGCGCGGATGAACACGGCGTGGAACGGGCCGCCGTCGACGCCGGTGAGCGTCACCGGCGCCTCGAACGAGTCGACCTGACGGCCGAACGCGTTGCGCCGCACCGTCATGTCGACCCCGGCGAAGCCGCGCTGGTCGGGGCGTCCGTCCAGCACCTGCGCGGCCAGCATGATCATGCCGGCGCAGGAGCCGTAGACCGGCATGCCGGCGGCGATCCGCTTGTCGATCGGCTCGCGCATCTCGAAGATGTCCACCAGCTTGCTGATCGTGGTCGACTCGCCGCCGGGCACCACCAGCGCGTCGACCGCGTCCAGCTCGCCGGGGCGCCGCACCGGCCGGGCGTCGGCGCCCGCGCCGGTCAGCGCCGCGACGTGCTCGCGTACGTCGCCCTGAAGCGCGAGCACGCCGATCACCGGTCCGGCCACGATGTTCCTTCCGGGGTGTTAACAAGGGGCCCCGCCTCTACCGGAGGCGTTAACAGGGGGCCCTTCCTTGCACTCACCAGCCGCGCTCGGCGAGGCGGTGCGGCTGGGGGATCTCGTCGACGTTGATGCCGACCATCGCCTCGCCCAGCCCGCGCGACACCTTGGCCAGCACGTCCGGGTCGTCGTGGAATGTGGTCGCCTTGACGATCGCGGCGGCCCGCTGCGCCGGGTTGCCGGACTTGAAGATGCCCGAGCCGACGAAGACGCCCTCGGCGCCGAGCTGCATCATCATGGCCGCGTCGGCGGGGGTCGCGATGCCGCCCGCGGTGAACAGCACGACCGGCAGCTTGCCCTGCTCGGCGATCTCCTTGACCAGCTCGTACGGGGCCTGCAGCTCCTTGGCCGCGACGTACAGCTCGTCGTCGGGCAGCGACTGGAGCCGGCGGATCTCCTGCCGGATCTTGCGCATGTGGGTGGTGGCGTTGGAGACGTCCCCGGTGCCCGCCTCACCCTTCGACCGGATCATGGCGGCGCCCTCGGTGATCCGGCGCAGCGCCTCGCCCAGGTTCGTCGCCCCGCACACGAACGGGACGGTGAACGCCCACTTGTCGATGTGGTTGGCGTAGTCGGCCGGGGTCAGCACCTCGGACTCGTCGACGTAGTCGACGCCGAGCGCCTGGAGGATCTGCGCCTCCACGAAGTGACCGATGCGGGCCTTGGCCATCACCGGGATCGAGACGGCCTGGATGATGCCGTCGATCATGTCCGGGTCGCTCATCCGGGACACGCCGCCCTGCGCGCGGATGTCGGCCGGCACCCGCTCCAGCGCCATCACCGCCACCGCGCCGGCGTCCTCGGCGATCTTCGCCTGCTCGGCGGTGACCACGTCCATGATCACACCACCCTTGAGCATCTCGGCCATGCCGCGCTTGACGCGGGCGGTGCCGACGGCTGTGGCGGGGGTCGGGGCTGCGGACTCAGACACGGGACATCGCTCCTCGGCGTGCTCGGGAGGTGACTGCGCAGGAATGCTACGACCGTCCCGGCGCCGCTCCGAGCGCCAATCGAACCCCCGGTGGCCTGCCGTGTGGCCCCCGTCACGACCGCCGGTCAGCCGGTGGTCACGTCCGCCGGGGAGGCCAGCGTCGGGTCGTCGATGTCGAAGTAGCGGGGCCACTCCCGGCCCCGCCCCATCCGGAACAGCCGCACCACCGGACGCCCTCGCGCCGAGCGGGCGTCGCGGACCAGGTCGGTGTGCACCTGCCGGGCCAGCGCCAGCCGGCGGCTCGCCGCGATCACCGCCGCGCAGCCCGGGTCGTCCGGGTCCAGCCGCACCGCCCGCAACTGCCGGGTCAGGTCGTTCTCGGCCGCCTCCCGCTCCTCCGGGGCGGCGTCGAGCGCGATCCGGGCGGCGGCGTACAGCTCCACGCCGTACCGCTGCTCGGCCAGGACCGCGGCGGCGGCCGCGCGGCGCAGCAGGTGCGCCTCCAGCGCGCGGGCCGCCGAGTCCGCGCGGACCTGCAGCCGCTGCACCCGGCCGGAGGTCCAGATCAGGTACGCCGAGACCACCCCGACTACCAGGACGGCGCCCACCACCCACCACATGCCCGGCATCGTAGTGCTGCTCCTCATCCCGCCCGGCCGGCGCGGGGCACCGGTCGACGCGCTCGTCACAGCGGCCGCACCGGCCACCGAAGTCAGCCCAGTCCCGCCCACTCCTGGTCCATGACCCGGCCGTCGGTGGCCTCGATCGCGGCTGCGTATACCTCCAGAACGCGGCGGGCAACCACGGGCCAGTCGAAATTCGCCACCACCTGGTCGCCGCAGGCGGTCAGCCCGGCCCGCAGGCCGGCGTCGTCCAGCAGCTCGGACACCGCGGCGCCCAGCGCGGCCGCGTCGCCGGTCGGGAACAGCCGCCCGGCCCGCCCGCCGTCGAGCACCCGGCGGAACGCGTCCAGGTCGCTCGCGACCACTGTCGTCCCGGCGGCGAGCGCCTCGGTGAGGATCATCCCGAATGATTCCCCGCCGGTGTTCGGTGCGACGTAGAGGTGCGCGCTGCGCAGCATGCGTGCCTTGTCCGCCTCGGAGACCAGGCCGAGGAACGTGACCCGGTCCCGCAGGTCGGCCGGGAACCGCCCGTACAGCTCGTCGGCGTCGCCTGGGCCGGCGACCAGCAGCCGCAGCCCGGGACGGCGCGGGGCGAGCGCGACGAACGCGTCGCGCAGGATCGGGAAGCCCTTGCGCGGCTCGGTGAACCGGCCGAGGAAGCCGAGCGTGCCGCCCGTGCCCGGGGCGCACTCCCCGGGCCAGCCCGGCAGCGGCGGCACCCCGGCGAACTTCGCCACCGCCACCCCGTTGGGGATCTCCACCGCGCCGCCGTCCATGTGCTCAACCTGCACCTTGCGGGCCAGCGCGCTCACCGCGATCCGGGCGGTGATCCGCTCCAGCACGATCTGGAGCGCGCCCTGCGCGGCCGACAGCACCCGGGAACGGGTCATCGCGGTGTGGAAGGTCGCCACCACCGGACCGCGGGCGCAGAGCACCGCCAGCATCGACAGGCTCGGGGTGAGCGGCTCGTGCACGTGCAGCACGTCGAAGTCGCCCCGGGTGATCCAGCGCCGCACCCGGGCCGTGGAGACCGGGCCGAACGCGATCCGGGCCACCGACCCGTTGTACGGCAGCGGCACCGCCCGCCCGGCCGACACCACGTACGGCGGCAGCGCCGAGTCCTCGTCGGCCGGCGCCAGCACGCTCACCTCGTGGCCGAGCCCGAGCAGCGCCTCGGCCAGGTCCATGACGTGGTTCTGCACCCCGCCCGGCACGTCGAACGAGTACGGGCACACGATGCCGATACGCACTGCGCCCTCCCCCTAGACCGTCCCGGTGGTGGCCGGCGGCTGCGCCGGCGTGGGCGCACCGTCCCGGCCCTGGTCCAGCCACATCCGCTGCAACATGTGCCAGTCTTGCGGATGCCGGGCGATGCCCGCCGCCAGACCGTCGGCAATCCGCTGGGTCACCACGCGCACCCGCGCGTCCAGCGGGGCGCTGTCCGGGTCCGGCAGCGGCAGCGGGCCTTCGAGCGAGGCGCACGCCGCGTCCGGCTCGTACCACATCGAGGCCACGTAGAGCGGCGCGCCGGTGCGGATGGCGAGCAGCGCCGGGCCGGCCGGCATCCGGGTCCGCGCGCCGAAGAAGTCGACCTCCACGCCCCGGGCCGACAGGTCCCGGTCGGCGAGCAGCGGCACCACGTAACCGGCGCGCAGCCGGTCCACCAGCACGTCGAACGCGGGCCGCGGGCCGCCGGTGTTGGGCAGGATCTCCATCCCCAGCCCCTCCCGGAACGTCACGAACCGCTCGTAGACGCCCTTCGGGAGCCGCTCCGCCACAGTGGTCATCGGCCAGCCGGTGGCCGCCACCCAGGCGCCGGCCGCGTCCCAGTTCCCGGCGTGCGGCAGCGCCACCACGGCGCCCCGCCCGGCCGCCACGTCGGCGGCGAGCATCTCCTGCCCGTCCAGGCGGAACCCGGCGAGGATCTCCGCCCGACTCAGGCCGGGAAGCCGGAACGCCTCCATCCAGTAGCGGGCGTACGAGCGCAGCCCGGCGCGCACCAGCGCGTCCAGCTCCGCGTCCGGTAGCTCCGGGCCGACCACCCGGCGCAGGTTGGCGCGCAACCGGCGCGTACCCCCGCCGTCCTTGCGGTGGGCGCGGTCGGCGCCCGCCCGGAAGGCCGCGGCCGCGACGGGCCGGGGCAGCGCGCGGATCAGGCGCCAACCCGCGACGAAGCCCGCCTCGGTGAGGTTCACTCGACGCCGACCCGCTGGGCCTGGCGGTACACGTGGGCCATCCGCTGCCCGACGGTGAAGATCGAGACGGCGGCGAGCAGCCAGAGCGCGATCTCCAGCGCGAGCGGTACGCCGACGCCGGTGAGGATGCCGCCCACCCCGACGATGAGCAGGCGCTCCGTGCGTTCGGCGATGCCCACGTTGCAGGTCATCCCGAGGCCCTCGGCGCGGGCCTTGACGTAGGAGACCAGCCCGCCCGCGGCCAGGCAGATCAGCGCCGCCGCCACGCCCGAGTAGTCGTGCTGGGTGGCCAGCCAGTACGCGACGGCGCCGAACACGGCGCTGTCGGCGACCCGGTCCATGCTCGAGTCGAGGAACGCCCCGAACCGGGTGGACCCGCCGCTCATCCGCGCCATCGTGCCGTCGAGCAGGTCGGTGAGGGCGAAGACCGTGACGATCAGCGCGCCGGCGACCAGATGGCCGCGCGCGCCGAAGCCGAGCGCGCCGATGAGCACGCCGACGGTGCCGGTCACGGTGACCGCGTTGGGGGACACGCCCGCACGCAACAGCGTACGGGCGATCGGCTCCACGACGCGGGTCATGCCCGCGCGGGCCGTCACTTGGAAGATCTTCGCCATGGCGGTCCCACGATAACGGCCCGCAACCGCCGGGGACACAGCCGGGCGCACGACCCGCCCGACGGCCCTTGTGCCCGCACCCGCGCGGGTGTGAGATCGAGCCAGGAGGTGAGCCGGATCACCGGATCACCGGTCCGCGTTCCCGGCCAGCATGAGATCACCGGAAGATATCGCCGCGGCGCCCGTCCCGGGTCCGCTCCCCCGTCGCCCGCGGCGGTCGCCACCACCACCGGTTGAGGGAGGTGCGCCGCGATGGCGCAGAAGAACGAGAAGGGTGTCACCGGCGGCGCGCCGGTGGTGACCGAGCCCGGCAGGGTTCGCAACGTGGTGCTCGTCGGGCACTCCGGCGCCGGCAAGACGACTCTCGTCGAGGCGCTGCTGGCGGCCAGCGGCACGATCAGCCGGGCCGGCGCGGTCACCGAGGGCACCACGGTCTGCGACCACGACCCCGCCGCCGTACGGCAGCAGCGCTCGGTGAGCCTGGCCTGCGCGCCGTTGACGCACCGCGACGTCAAGGTCAACCTGCTGGACACGCCGGGCTACGGCGACTTCGTCGGCGAGCTGCGCGCCGGGCTGCGCGCCGCCGACGCGGCGCTGTTCGTGGTCTCCGCCGTCGACGGCATGGACGCCGCCACCGCCGCCCTCTGGGAGGAGTGCGCCGCCGTCGACATGCCGCGCGCGGTCGCGGTCTCCCGGCTGGACCACCCGCGCGCCGACTTCGACGAGGCGGTGGCGCTGTGCCAGCGGGTCTTCGGCGACAACGTACTCCCGCTCTACCTGCCCATGCTCGGCGACGACGGCGAGTCGGTGGCCGGCCTGATGGGCCTGATCACCCGCCGGGTGTACGACTACTCCGCCGGGCTGCCGCCGGAGGTGCGCGAGCCGGACCCGCAGCACCTGCCGGCCATCCAGGAGTCCCGCGACGAGCTGATCGAGGGGATCATCGCGGAGAGCGAGGACGAGACCCTGATGGACCGCTACCTCGGCGGTGAGGAGATCGACCCCGAGGTGCTCATCACCGACCTGGAGACGGCTGTCGCCCGCGGCCACTTCTACCCGGTGGTGCCGGTCTGCGCGGAGACCGGCGTCGGCCTGGACGCGCTGCTCGACGGCCTGGTCGCGGCGTTCCCGTCCCCGCTGGAGCACGACCTGCCGGCGGTCACCGGGGTGGACGGCTCGCCCCGTCCGCCGCTGACCTGCGACCCGGACGGCCCGCTCGTCGCCGAGGTGGTCAAGACGACGGTCGACCGGCACGTCGGGCGGGTCTCGCTGGTCCGGGTCTTCTCCGGCACGCTCCGCCCCGACCAGGTGATCCACGTGTCAGGTCACGGCATGGCCGAGCGCGGCCACCCCGACCACGACGCCGACGAGCGGGTCGGTCACGTCTACACCCCGCTGGGCGCGACGCTGCGCGAGGTGGCCGCCTGTGTCGCGGGCGACCTGTGCGCGATCACCAAATCGGGCAGCGCGGAGACCGGCGACACCATCTCCGCCAAGGACGACCCGCTGCTGATCGCGCCCTGGGAGATGCCGGAGCCGCTGCTGCCGGTGGCGATCGTGGCGCGCAGCCGGGCCGACGAGGACGCGCTGGCCCGCAACCTGTCCCGGCTGGTCGCCGGTGACCCGACGCTGCGGCTGGAACGCAACGCGGAGACCCACCAGCTGGTGCTCTGGTGCATGGGTGAGGCGCACGCCGACGTGGTGCTGGACCGGCTGCGCGGCGGCGGGGTCGAGCTGGACACCGAGCCGGTCCGGGTGCCGCTGCGCGAGACGTTCACCGCCGCCGCGCGCGGGCACGGGCGGCACGTCAAGCAGTCCGGCGGCCACGGCCAGTACGCGGTCTGCGACATCGAGGTGGAGCCGTTGCCCCGGGGCGCCGGCTTCGAGTTCGTCGACCGGGTGGTCGGCGGCGCGGTCCCGCACAACTACATCCCGTCGGTGGAGAAGGGTGTACGGGCGCAGATGGAACGCGGCCTGGTCGCCGGCTGCCCGGTGGTGGACCTGCGGGTGACGCTCGTCGACGGGAAGGCGCACAGCGTCGACTCCTCCGACGCGGCGTTCCAGACCGCCGGCGCGCTGGCGCTGCGCGACGCCGCCGAGAAGGGCCAGCCCACGCTGCTGGAGCCGGTGGACGAGATCACCGTGCGGGTGCCGGACTCGTCGGTCGGCGCGGTGATGGGCGACCTGTCCGGGCGGCGTGGCCGGGTGCTCGGCACCGAGCCGGACCCGGAGGCCGAGGGCCGCACGCTGGTCCGCGCCGAGGTGCCCGCGACGGAGTTGCTGCGATACGCGGTAGAGCTGCGCTCGATGACCGCCGGCACCGGCACGTTCCGCCGCGAGTTCGCCCGCCACGAGCCGATGCCCGCCCACCTGGCCGACCAGGCCCGCAAGGAGTCCACCACCCGCTGACACTCGCCCCTCGCCCTGCCCTCTTTGCGGCGATCTTGCACTTGCGGCGCTCGCAAGGTGGGCATTCCGGTCATGTCAGGGGCCACAACCGCAAGATCGGCGCCGAGAGGGCGGGGGTCAGGGGCGGACGGCGGGGACCGGGGGCATCGGCCAGTACGGGCGGTCGGCGTCCCGGAGGGCGGCCGAGCGTACCGCCGCCAACTGCCGCTCCACCTCGGCGAAGTGATCCGGGGCGAGCGGTCCCCAAGCCAGCGCTGCCGCGTTCTCCTCGACCTGGGCGACGGTACGGGCCCCGGGGATCGGCACGGCGCGGTCGCTGCGCGCCCAGATCCACCCGATCGCCCCCTGCGCGAGCGTACGGCCGTCGGCCGTCAGCGCGTCGCGGACGGCGGCGACCCGGCGCAGCCACTCCGGCGCGGGCCGGCCGCTGCGGAACCACTCCAGCCAGGTCGGCCCGAGTCCGCGTACGTCGTCGCGGGGAAGCGTCGACTCCGGCGTGTACTTGCCGGTGAGCAGTCCCATCCCGAGCGGCCCCCGGGCCAGGCTGGCCAGGTCGTGCTTGTCGCAGGCGTCCAGCATGGCGGGGGCGTCCCGGAGCACCGACAGCGCGTGCTGCACGGCGGCGGCGCCCCGGGCGACCTGCGCGAACGCGGCGGCCCGGTCGGCCCGGTCGGTGCTCCATCCGTACGCCCGGATCAGGCCGTCGTCCATCAGGTCGTCGAGCGTGCCGATGAGCGCCTCGGCCCGGGGCAGCGGCAGGTCGCCGAGGTGCAGTTGGTAGAGGTCGATGTGGCCGGTGCCGAGCCGGCGCAGTGAGTCGGTCACCGCCCGGCGCAGGTAGTGCGGCGAGGCGTTCTCCCCGGTTGCCTGCCGGGCGCTCTCGTCGAACGTGTAGCCGAACTTCGTGGCGATCACGGCCTCGTCGCGCCGCCCGGCGAGCGCCCGGCCGAGCACCCGCTCGCCGTGCCCGGCGCCGTACGTGTCGGCGGTGTCGAACAGCGTGACGCCGAGGTCGAGCGCGCGGCGGACGGCACGTACCGACTCGTCGTCGTCGACCTGACCCCAGCCCAGCGGGCGGGCGCCCTCGGCCCAGGGGCCGCCGATCGCCCAGCACCCCATGCCGAGGGCGCTCACCTCGATGCCGCTGCGCCCCAACTGTCGCTTGTCGACTGCCACCGCCGCATCCTGTCATCTTCCGGGCGGCCGCGGGCCGGTTCCTGGCTCCTGAGTACGGTCACGGTCACGCGGCGTGACGACAGGCGGCGGACGGTCGCGGTGAACGCCGCCGCCCGGCGAGCCGTCAGCGCGCGTAGGCCAGCAGTACCGGCACGTCCTGGCCCGGCCAGGTGCCGGCGAGGCCGCCCGCCGCCGGAACGTCGGCCGGTACGGGCCGCCGGACCACCGCCAGCTCGACGTCCCCCACCCGGACCACCGTCACGCCGCCGTCACCCGGGTCGGCCGAAACCGGACCCGTCGGCACCGGACGGCCGGTACGGCTGCCGGTCAGCGTCATGCTCGCCGGGCGCGCCTCCCGCTTCCCGTCGACCTCGAAGTACTCCTCGGCCTGCCCGGCGTCGGCGAGCACGGCGGCGGCCAGCAGCGGCGGGTACACCGGGTCACCGCAGGCGTCGTACGCCCAGCGGCGGCCGAGCACCGAGTGCTCGATGACGCCCACCAGGTGCTCGTCCGCCCCGGCCAGCGGCGCGCCCCGGTAGGTCAGCGGCACCTGGAGCACCGAGCCGTCACCGGCGCGGACGAGCAGCGTCTCGACGCCCACCTCGCCGGCCGGGTCGTCGAACCGGTACGCCGCGACGCGGCTGACCGGCGCGCCCGCCTCGCCGGCGAACCACTGCCGCCCGGGCAGCCAGCCGGCGAGCAGTTCCAGTTTCGAGGGGCGCAGTTCCGCGCGGTGCAGGAGAGCCATGCGCGAGATCGTACTGTCGGGGCGGGCCGCCGTCAGGCCGCCGCCCACGCCTTCGCCAGCAACTCCCGGGTGTCGGCGAGGAGCTGGGGCAGCACCTTGGTGCGGCCGATCACCGGCATGAAGTTGGCGTCGCCGCCCCAGCGCGGCACCACGTGCTGGTGCAGGTGCGCGGCGATGCCCGCGCCGGCCACGCCGCCCTGGTTCATGCCGAGGTTGAAGCCGTGCGCGCTGGAGACGTGCCGGACGACCCGCATGGCGGCCTTGGTGAACGCGGCCAGCTCGACCGTCTCCGGCTCGTCCAGCTCGGTGTAGTCGGCCACGTGCCGGTAGGGGCAGACCAGCAGGTGGCCGGGGTTGTACGGGTAGAGGTTGAGCACCGCGAAGACGTGCTCACCGCGCGCCACCACCAGGCTCTCCTCGGCGGGCAGCCCGGGCGCCAGGCAGAACGGGCAGCCGGCCGGCTTCTCGTACCCGCCCTCGGGCCGGTCCTCGCCGGAGATGTAGGTCATCCGGTGCGGCGTCCAGAGCCGGTCCAGCCCGTCAGCCAGACCGTTGTCGCCGCCGTATCCGGTGTCCCGCTCCGCCCCTGTCACACCGGCGATCCTACGATCCGGCCCGGACCCGCGCCGAACCGCGCCGCCGCCGGGCGGCGGCGCGGTTCGGCGGAGCGTCTACTCGGCGGCGGTGGCGGTGGGGCCGGCGTTGGTACGCGACTCCACCACCTCGCGCACGTGCGCGACCGCTTCGTCGACCGGTACGCCGTTGCGCTGCGAGCCGTCGCGGTAGCGGAACGAGACGGTGCCGGCGGCCACGTCGTCGTCCCCGGCGATCACCATGAACGGGATCTTCTGCTGCTGCGCGTTGCGGATCTTCTTCTGCATCCGGTCGTCGCCCAGGTCGACGTCGGCGCGGATGCCGTGCCGGCGCAGCGTCGCGGTGAAGTCGGCCAGGTAGTCGCCGTGCTCCTCGCGGATCGGGATGCCGACCACCTGCACCGGCGCCAGCCAGGCCGGGAACGCGCCCGCGTAGTGCTCGGTGAGCACGCCGATGAACCGCTCGATCGACCCGAACTTGGCGCAGTGGATCATCACCGGCTGCTGCCGGGTGCCGTCGGCGGCCTGGTACTCCAGCCCGAAGCCCTTCGGCTGGTTGAAGTCGTACTGGATGGTCGACATCTGCCAGGTGCGGCCGATCGCGTCCTTGGCCTGCACGGAGATCTTCGGGCCGTAGAACGCCGCGCCGCCCGGGTCCGGCACCAGCTCCAGGCCGGTCTCCAGCGCGCACTGCTCCAGCACGGCGGTGGCCGTCGCCCAGTCGGAGTCGGAGCCGACGAACTTGTCCGGCCGGGAGTCGTCGCGGGTCGACAGCTCCAGGTAGAAGTCGTCGATGCCGAAGTCGCGCAGCAGGCTGAGCACGAAGCCGAGCAGGTGCTTGATCTCGGCCGGCGCCTGCTCCTGGGTGCAGTAGGAGTGCGAGTCGTCCTGGGTGAAGCCGCGTACCCGGGTCAGGCCGTGGATCACGCCCGACTTCTCGTACCGGTAGACCGACCCGAACTCGAACAGCCGCAGCGGCAGCTGCCGGTAGGACCGCCCGCGAGACCGGTAGATCAGGTTGTGCATCGGGCAGTTCATGGCCTTGAGGTAGTAGTCGCTGCCCTCCATCTCCATGGGCGGGAACATCGTGTCCTTGTAGTAGGGCAGGTGTCCCGAGGTGTGGAAGAGACCTTCCTTGGAGATGTGCGGCGTGCCGACGTAGTCGAAGCCCTCCTCGATGTGGCGCGCCCGGACGTAGTCCTCCATCACCCGCTTGAGCACGCCGCCCTTGGGGTGGAAGACCGGCAGGCCGGAGCCGATCTCGTCGGGGAAGCTGAACAGGTCGAGGTCCGCGCCGAGCTTGCGGTGGTCGCGGCGCGCGGCCTCCTCCAGGAGCTTCAGGTACGCCTTGAGCTCGTCGCGGGTCGGCCACGCGGTGCCGTAGACGCGCTGCAGCTGCGGGTTCTTCTCCGACCCGCGCCAGTACGCGGCGGCCGAGCGCATCAGCTTGAACGCGCCGATCAGCCGGGTGTTCGGCAGGTGCGGACCCCGGCACAGGTCGGACCAGCAGACCTTGTCCTCGTTCGCGGCGAGGTTGTCGTAGATGGTCAGCTCACCGCCGCCCACCTCCATCACCTCGGAGGAGTCCAGCCCCTCCCCCTTGACGTCGATCAGCTCCAGCTTGTACGGCTCGGCGGCCAGCTCGGCCCGCGCCTCGTCCAGGTCGGCGAACCGGCGGCGGCGGAACCGCTGGCCGGACTTGACGATCTCCTGCATGCGCTTCTCGAGCTTGGTCAGGTCCTCCGGCTGGAACGGCTTGTCGACGCCGAAGTCGTAGTAGAAGCCGTTCTCGATCGGCGGGCCGATGCCGAGCTTCGCCTCCGGGAAGACGTCCTGCACCGCCTGGGCCAGCACGTGCGCGGTGGAGTGGCGCAGCACGTTCAGCCCGTCCGGGCTGTCCAGCGCGACCGGCTCGACAGCGACCTCCTCGGCCGGACGCCAGTCCAGGTCGCGCAGCTGGCCCTGCGGGTCGCGGACCACCACGATCGCCTTCGGCCCGCTCATCGGCAGGCCGGCCGCGGCCACCGCGTCGGCCGCCGTCGTCCCGGCGGCGACGACGACGGGGTCGGCCACGACGGGGGTACGGGGTGCGGACACGGTGACTCCTAGTCGTCGACGGTACGGATGGGCCGGTGACCGGCCCCTGCGATGCTATCGGTCGCCCCGGCGCGGGCCGTCGCCGACGCCGCTGCCCGCCGGCAACGAGTTCGGTCCGCGTTGAACCTTTTCGCCCCGCCGCCCGAACTACCAGGTGGGGCCGGAGCCGGTACCGGCCCCGGTCGAGACGGATGGGGGCGACGATGAGGATGACCCGTCAGGGCCGGTGGGGCGCTGCGCTGCTGGCTGCGGTGCTCGCCGGAGCGGTGAGCTGGCCGGGCGCGGCGAGCGCGGCCGGGGTGACCGTCACGACCTCACCCGCCGAGGTACGCCAGGGCGACGCGATCCAGTTGTCGGTGGTGGTGCCGGCGGACCGGCCCGGCAGCCGCACCACCAAGATCGAGCTGACCATGCCCCCGGACGCCCCGATCGGCGAGGTGTACCCGCTGTCCGTGCCGGACTGGGCGCCCACCATCACCACCCGCACCCTGGACCAGCCGGTCCCCGGCATGCACGCGGCCGAACTGAACCAGGTGACCCATGCCGTGACCTGGCTGCGGGTGCCCGGCACCGGCGGCGGAGCGGCCCAGCTGCCACTCGGCATGGGTCCGATGCCCGCCACCGACCGGCTCACGTTCACAGTGGTCCAGACGTACGCCGACGGCACCGTCGTGCGGTGGGCCGAACCGGCCGGCGGCAAGCACCCGGCGCCGACTGTCGAACTGCTGCCGCCGCTGCCGGGCACCATGGCGCACAACGGCGACCCCGGTACGAACGGCGGCGCGCACAGCGGTCACGGCGCGGCGGGCGGCGCCCAGGGCGGTGTTCCCGGCGGTGTTCAGAACGGCGCTCCGAACGGCGCGGCGCCGGCAGCCGGCGCGGCAGACGACGGGCCGAGCGCGGACCTGCTGCTCGGCGGCGGCCTGCTCGCCGGACTGGCCGGCGGGGCGGCGATCGGCTGGCTGCTCAGCCGCCGCCGGCGCGACACCATGACCCTGCCGCCCGACGACAGCCCTACCCCGGACGACAGCCTTTCCCCCGACGCGCCCGCCGCGACCGAGCGCCCGGACGAGGACAACCGCTCCGACTCCCCCGAGCGTGCCGTCGCCCCCGCCCCAGCCGCCGACCCCCCAGCGCACGACTCGCCCTCCAGCGGCCCGTCACCGGACTCGCCCCGCAGCGGCCCGTCACCGGACTCGCCCGTCGGCGACCCGGCACCCGATTCACCCCACGGCGGCTCGGAACCGCATTCGCCCGTCGGCGACCCGGCACCGGATTCGCCCGATTCGGGGAGCGCCGCGCACCCGCTCGGCGAGCCCGTGCCCGCTGGTGGTGCGCGCCGGAACGCATGATCGACTCCACGTCGCCGAGGTGGCTGCATCCCACCCCCGTCGACCCCGCCACCTCCCCGAAGTGGCGCGCGTCCCCCGGTCATCACCGACCGTGACCCACACCTGTTCGGGGAGATTGCCGCATCGCGCCCCCGTTGACCCCGCCACCTCCCCGAAGTGGCGCACGTGCCCCGGCCACCACCGACCGTGATCCACACCAGTTCGGGGAGGTTGCCGCATCACGCTCCCCTTGACCCCGCCACCTCGCCGAAGTGGCGCACGTGCCCCGGCCACCACCAGCAGTGATCCACACCAGCTCGGGGGAGTTGCGACATCACGCACCCCTCAACCCCGCCACCTCGCCGAAGTGGCCCGCATTCCCGGTCAGGACGAACGGAAAGGCGGGCGGTCAGGCGGGGGTGGTGACCCAGCCGGGAAGCGGCTCGCGCGCGGTCAGCCAGTCCTCCGGGACGCCGCCGGGCCCGCCGACCCCGGTGTACGCGGCCACGGTCCCGCCCACGATCGCGGCCGTGGTGTCCACGTCGCCGCCCGCCTCCACGCAGGCGCGGATCGCGGCGGGGTAGTCGTGCAGCAGCGTGGCGGCGACCCAGAGCGTGAACGGGACGGTGTCCTGCGCGGTGACCCGGGAACCGTTGCCGAGCGCGTCGGCGACCTCGGCGGCCGGATGACCGAGCAGCGTGGCGGCCCGGCGTACCCCCCGGTGCACCTCACCGGCCGGGTCGAGCGCCCCGGCGACGGCGGTGAGCAGCCGGGCCGGCTCGGGGCGGTCGCCGTCGAGGCGGGCGCGGGCGGCCAGCGAGGCGGCCACCGCGACCGCCACCGCGCCGGCGACGCCCTCCGGGTGGGCGTGGGTCACCTCGGCCGAGGCGCGGGCCTGCTCGGCGGCGCGCCGGGTGGAGTCGGCGTACCAGGCGCCGAGCGGCGCGACGCGCATGGCCGCGCCGTTGCCGCAGGAGCCCTGCCCGTCGAACGCGGACGCGGCGGCCACCGGCCACGGCGTGCCGGTGCGGATCAGCCGCAGGATCGTCACCGCTCCGGGCCCGTACCCCCGGTAGGGCTCGCAGCGCTGCGCGAACGCCAACGCCAGCCGGTCGGGGTCGATCCGCCCGGCGGCGGCCAGCTCGGCCACGACGGAGCAGGCCATCTCGGTGTCGTCGGTCCACTCCCACGGCGGCGCGGGCAGCCGGCCGGCGGCGAGGTCGTCCGGGTGCCGGCCGGGGACGAAGAACTGGGAGCCGAGGGCGTCGCCCACCGACAGCCCGGCCAGCGCGTCGCGGGCGAGCGTGAGGCGGGTGTCGGGGAAGAGCGTGAACGTCATCGCCGTCCCAGCTTGCCCGCTTCGCCGGACCGCCGCAACGCGACCGGCTTGCCACACCTTGTACGGTGCTGACGTGGCAACCGTCCTGCTGGTCGAAGACGACCACGTCGTGCGCGGCGCCATGCTGCGGTCGCTCACCGACCGGGGGCACGCGGTGCACGCCGTCGGCACCGCGCTCGACGCGCTGCGCCGGGTCGCCGCGGAGGCACCCGATCTCGTGGTGCTCGATCTCGGCCTGCCCGATCTGGACGGCTCGGACGCGCTGCGCATGCTGCGCGGCATCACCGACGTGCCGATCATCATCGCCACCGCCCGCGACGACGAGCAGTCGGTGGTGCGGCTGCTGCGGGCCGGCGCGGACGACTACATGGTCAAGCCGTTCACCGGCGCGCATCTGGACGCCCGGATCACCACTGTGCTGCGCCGGGCCGGCCGGGCCAGCCGTACCGTCGCGCCGGCCGTGCACACGGTCGGCGGCCTGCGGGTCGACGTGGGTGAGCGCAGCGCGGTGCTGGACGGCGAGCCGCTGGCACTGACCCGCAAGGAATTCGACCTGCTGGCGTATCTCGCCGCGCGCCCCGGCCGGGTAGTGTCCCGGCGGGAACTCTTGGAGGAGGTATGGCGGCAGCCATCGGTCGGCGAGGACCAGACCATCGACGTGCACCTGTACTGGCTCCGCCGCAAAATGGGCGAGTCCGCGGCGAAGCCGCGCTACCTGCGCACCGTGCGGGGGGTCGGCTTCCGGCTGGTGGCGCCGGACTGAGGCTGTCGCTGGCCGCGCTCACGGCCGGCATGTGCAGCCTGGTCGCGCTCGCCTTCCTCATTCCGCTCGGGCTCACCCTCGCCGACCGGTCCCGGGAGGCGGAGCTGGCCGACGCCGCGCGCCGCGCCGCGCTGGTGACCGGCGCGCTGGCGGTCAGCACCGACACGGCGGCTGTCGAACGGGCAGTGGTGGCCGCGGCCGGCGGCGACCCGACGCTTCGCCCTGTCGTGCACGGCATCGGGGCGGACGAGTCCGCCGGCCGGGCCGACGCGGCAGCGCTCGCCGACGCCGCCGAGCAGCGCCGTTCGGTGGTGACCGAGGTGGACGGCGGGGTGCTGCGGCTGGACCCGGTGGTGCTCGGTGAGCGGGTCGCTGTGGTGGAGGTCTTCGTACCCGACGAGGTGCTCGACGACGGCGGCGGACGCTGGCTGCTGCTGCTCGCGGTGGCGCTGGCGCTGGTCGGCGCGGCGGTGGTAGTGGTCGACCGGGTGGCGGCCCGGGCCGTGGACGCCACCGGCGACCTGGTCAAGGCGGCGCTCGCGGTCGGCGACGGCGAGCTGGGGGTACGGGTCGAGCCGACCGGCCCGCGCGAGCTGGCCGAGGCCGGGCACGCGTTCAACCGGATGACGGAACGGCTGGTGGCGTTGCGCGCCGACGAGCACGAGCTGGTCGCCGACCTGTCGCACCGGCTGCGTACGCCGCTGACCGCGCTGCGGCTGGACGCCGAGGCGCTGGAGTCCGACGACACGAGCATCGGCACGTTCAGTGAGGCGGAGCTGGACCGGCGGCGTGGCATCCGGCGCATCCGGCAGGCGATCGTCACGCTGGAGGGCGAGGTCGACCAGCTGATCAAGACGACCCGCAAGGCGGTGAGTCAGGAGTCGGCTCCGGCGTCGTGCGACGTCAGCGAGGTGGTGCGGGACCGGATGGTGTTCTGGTCGGCGCTGGCCGGGGACCAGAACCGGCCGCACCGGGTGGTCGGGGCGCAGTTGCGCATCCCGGCGCCGGTGCCCCGCGCCGAGTTGGCCGCCGCGCTGGACGCGGTGATCGGCAACGTGTTCCGGTACACGCCGCAGGGCACCGCGTTCGAGGTGGCGGTGAGCCGCCGGGACGGCTGGGTGGCGATCCGGATCGACGACGCCGGGCCGGGCATCCCGAACCCGGACCGGGCGCTGCGCCGGGGCGAGAGCGACCAGGGCTCCACCGGGCTCGGGCTGGACATCGCCAAGCGGGTCGCGTTGCAGGCGAACGGTTCGGTGAGCATCGACCGGGCCCGGCTCGGCGGGGCCAGCGTGGTGATGCTGCTGGCCGATCCGGACGCGGCGCCCCGGCCGGTGAACCGGTTCGGGCTGGTCGGCCGGATGGCCCGGGACGCCCGCGAGCCGCGTGCCGGACGGCGCTGGCCGCGCCCGCGCTGACACCCTGGCTGTGGGGCGGCGCAAGTTCTCCTTAAAGGTGGTTTAACGACGGCCGGGAAACCGCCGTGAACTGCCAGGATTACCGACAGAACCCATCAGTTCCGTCGGCCGGGACGCCCCGTAACACCTTTCGGCCGACGGATCGGTGCGCGCGACGGGAGTTCGGTCCCCCCACACCTCGCTCCCGTCGCGCGCTCTCCCGTCGCTCCGGGCGAGGTGACCGTCATGACGCCGACTGTCGGCCGTCTGCTCCGCTGGGCCGCCGTGATCGGCCTGGGCGTCGCCCTCACGCTCGCCTTCTGGCAGGACCCGGTGCTCGCCCACGGCCCGGTCCGGCCCACGGCTGTCGCGTCCGGCCCCGCCGCCGCGCTGTCCGCGCTGGCCCTGGCCGGGGTGATGCTGACCGCGCGGCGCCGGCCGCCGCGGGGATCCCGGCGACCGACGCCCGTACGGCCGCTCAGCGTGCCGCGCTCGCCCGGTACGCGTCGATCTCGGCGCTGATCCGGGCCTGCTCGGCCGGGGCCAGGAACGCCGCGGCGACCGCGTCGCGGGCCAGCTCGGCGACGCCGTCCGGGCCGAGTCGCAGCAGCCGGGCGGCCACCGCGTACTCGTCGTTGAGGGTGGTGCCGAACATCGGCGGGTCGTCGGAGTTGATGCTGACCGGCACGCCGGCCTCCACGATCCGGGGCAGCGGGTGCGCGTCGAGGCTGGGCACGGCCCGGGTCCGCACGTTGGAGGTCGGGGAGATCTCCAGCGGGATCCGCCGCTCGGCCAGGTAGGTGAGCAGCGCGGGGTCCTGCGCGGCGGAGATGCCGTGGCCGATCCGCTCGGCGCCCAGTTCGCGCAGCGCGTCCCAGACGGTTTCCGGGCCGGTGGTCTCGCCGGCGTGCGGCACCGAGCGCAGCCCGGCCGCGCGGGCCTGGTCGAACCAGGGCTTGAACTGCGGCCGGGGCACGCCGATCTCGGGGCCGCCGAGGCCGAAGCTGATCAGCCCGTCGGGTCGTTCGTCGAGCGCGATCCGCAGCGTCTGCTCGGCGGCGGGCAGGCCGGCCTCGCCGGGGATGTCGAAGCACCACCGCAGCGCGATGCCGAAGTCGGCCTCGGCGCGCTTGCGGGCGTCCTCGATGGCCTCGCAGAACGCCGGCGCCGGGATGCCCCGGTTGACGTGCGAGTACGGCGTGACCGTCAGCTCGGCGTACCGGACCTGCTGGCGGGCCAGTTCCCGGGCGACCTCGTGGGTGAGCAGCCAGACGTCGTCGGCGTCGCGGATCAGGTCGACGACGCTGAGGTAGACCTCGATGAAGTGGGCGAAGTCGCGGAACGCGAAGTAGTCGGCGAGCGCCTCCGGGTCGGCCGGCACCGGGCTGCGCCCCTCGTGCCGGGCCGCCAGCTCGGCGACGATCCGGGGCGAGGCGGAGCCGACGTGGTGCACGTGCAGCTCCACCTTGGGCAGTCCGGCGATGAAGGTGGGCAGGTCGGTCACGAGTTCTCCTCTGCGCGGGCGCCGGTGCGGGCCACCATGAAGACCCGGCGGAACGGGAAGTACACCAGACCCTGCCGCACCGGGTACGCCTGCGCGAGCCGTACCCCCAGCTCGGCGCGGAAGGCGTCCCAGCCGGCGGGGTCCAGCGCGGCGCGGACCGGGCGCAGCGCCGTGCCCTCCATCCAGGCCAGCACCGGGTGGTCGGCGCCGGCGGCGGGCAGCAGGTGCACGTACGTAGTCTCCCAGGTGTCGGCCGCGCAGCCGGCGTCGGCGAGCAGCGTGGCGTAGCCGACAGGCTCGTCGACGGGCGCCTCGCGCAGTTTGGCGGCGAGCGCGTCCCGCCACCGGTCCTGGGCGGCGACCGAGCGCAGCAGCCGGTGCGAGGGCGCGTCGAAGTTGCCCGGTACCTGGAACGCCAGCCAGGCGCCGGCCGGCAGCTCGGCGGCCCAGCGGCGGAGCAGGTCGCGGTGTTCCGGCACCCACTGGAGCACCGCGTTGCCGACCAGCACGTCCACGTCCGGCTCGGGCCGCCAGTCGCGGAGGTCGGCGACGGCGTAGCCGACCGGGCCGCCCTCGGCGTTCGCCCGCGCGACCATCTCCGGGGAGGAGTCGAGGCCGGTGACGCGGCTGCCGGGCCAGCGGTGGGCGAGCGTGGCGGTGAGCGTGCCGGGACCACAGCCGAGGTCGACCACGGCGCGTGGCTGATCGGCGCCGACCCGGGCCAGCAGGTCGTGGAAGGGCCGGGAGCGCTCGTCTCCGTAGCGCAGGTAGGTGTCTGGATCCCACATGGCAGCCTCCAAACCGTACGTACGTCTTGTTGGACCGTACGGCCCGCCGCGCGCGACGGCAAGCGGCTCACTAGGCTCGGCCGGGTGGAACAGCGCAGCTTCGACCGGCTCGGCCGGCACGTCGGCATCATCGGACTCGGCGCGTGGCAGCTCGGCGCGGACTGGGGCGAGGTCAGCGAGGACGCGGCGCTCGCCGTGCTGGCCGCCGCCGTCGACGCCGGCGTCACCTTCCTGGACACCGCCGACGTGTACGGCGACGGACGCAGCGAGGCGCTGATCGGCCGGTTCCTGCGCTCCCGCCCCGGGCACGGGCTCACGGTGGCCACCAAGATGGGCCGCCGGGTGGAGCAGACGCAAGAGGCGTACACGCTCGACAACTTCCGGGCCTGGACCGACCGGTCCCGGGCCAACCTCGGCGTCGACACGCTCGACCTGGTGCAGCTGCACTGCCCGCCCACCGCGGTCTTCGCCGACGACCGGGTCTTCGACGCGCTGGACACGCTCGTCGACGAGGGTCGCGTGGCCGGGTACGGCGTCAGCGTGGAGACCTGCGACCAGGCGCTCACCGCCATCGCCCGGCCCGGCGTGGCGAGTGTGCAGATCATCCTCAACGCGGTCCGGCACAAGCCGCTGGAGCAGGTGCTGCCGGCCGCCGCTGCCGCCGGGGTGGGCATCATCGCCCGGGTGCCGCTCGCCAGCGGCCTGCTCTCCGGCCGCTACGACGAGAACACCACGTTCCCGGCGAACGACCACCGCACGTTCAACCGGCACGGCGAGTCGTTCGACGTCGGCGAGACGTTCTCCGGCGTCGACTACGACCTGGGCCTGGCCGCGGTGCGCCGGCTCGCGCCGCTCGTCGGCGACGACCGCACGATGGCGCAGTTCGCGCTGCGCTGGATCCTCGACCAGCCCGGCGTGACAGTGGTGATCCCCGGCGCCCGCTCGCCCGAACAGGCACGGCGCAACGCCGAGGCGGCCGGCCAGCCGGCACTGACCGAAGTGGAGCTGGCCGCGGTGCGGGCCGCCTACGACGAGCTGATCCGCCCGCAGGTGCACGACCGGTGGTGAGCCGGACGGCCGGCGCGGCGTCGCCGGCCGCCCGCGCCGCCGGGCATGCTGGAGCGGAACTGTCGTCGTCGGAGGGGGAACGATGAGGGGTTGGTTCCGGCTCACCCTGGGGCTGCTCGCCGTGGTGCTGGGCGCGCTGTGGACGGTGCTCGGGCTCGGGTACGTCGAGGGCAGCGTCCTGAGCGACGAGCGGAACTGGGTGTACGTGGGCGTGGCGCTGATCCTGATCGGACTCGCCGGGCTGTGGTGGGGCATGCGGGCCCGACGTCGCTGAGGCGGCGCGGCCGGGCACGGCGAAGCCCCGCCTCCCGTGCGGGACGCGGGGCTTCACGACGCTCCAGCCGGCGTGACCGGCGCTGCGTCAGCTCAGATGGGGCGGACCTGCTCGGCCTGCGGACCCTTCTGACCCTGGGCGATCTCGAACTCCACCCGCTGGTTCTCCTCCAGCGTGCGGTAGCCGCTGGTCTGGATGGCCGAGAAGTGGACGAACACGTCAGCACCCCCGCCGTCGACGGTGATGAAGCCGAAGCCCTTGTCAGCGTTGAACCACTTCACGGTTCCCTGCGCCATGTCTATCTCCTTCTAAAACTGGCGGCCGAGCACGCCGTGCGGCCGATTGGCCGTTTTCGAGCAGCGGCGCCTGAGACAGCCCCCAGTACCGGAGACTTCGCTCAACCCACGCGTCTCGCAACAGCGTGAGAAAGCAAACCACGTACGCAAAAACTTCGCACAGCCTAGCCGACGAAATTCTCCGACATGTGACCTGAAGGTCGCGCCGACAGCGCTGCGCGGCCCCGCCGGAGCCATGCGAAAGGCCCCTTCCCCGCGCTCGGGAAAGGGGCCTTTCCGGCCTTTTTCTCAGTCCGGCCAGCGACCGGTGAGCCGGCGTACGCCGACCGCTCCACCCCTGTCGACGGCGGCCCGCACCACCGAGAAGATCGCCCCCTGCAGGGCCGCGGCGGCGAGCACCTCGCCCCAGCGGCGCTCCTCGTCGGTGGCACTCGGCGCCTCGCCGTCGCCCGCCGTCAACTTCCAGACCTGGCGGAAGATCATGCCGGCGACGGTACCGGCGGCCAGGCCGAGCAGTACCCCCACCGGCTTGTACGCCGCCTTGCCGACCTTCCCGCTCACCTGCGCCTCCCTCGGACGATCGCCAGCACCACCACTGTCACCAGGGCGCCGGCCGCGATGGCCGCCCACGGCAACGGATTGCGCCCGACCGCCTCACCCTTCTCGTACGCCTGCGCCCGGACCAGCCGGGCCCGCTCCGCCGCGCGACCGCGCACCCGGGCCGCGGTCAGCGACGCCTGCTCGCGCATCCGCGCCTTCGCCTGCTCCGCGGAGTGCCGCACCAGCGCCTTCGGGTCGGCCCTGGCCGCGAGCAGCTCCACCGTCTCACCGAGTTCCACCCGGGTCCGGCGGATCTCCTCCCGGAGCGCCGCCACATCCCCGGTTCCGTTGCCGGTCATGCCCGTCTCCCGTCCTTCACCGCGGCGGTGACCGTGTCGACGTCCGCCCGCACGCTGCGGACGGCCGCCTCGGGCACCGGCGGGACGGCACGGCTGACCTGCTTCTTGCCCACCAGCGCCAGAATCCCGGCGAGCAGGAACAACGCCACCGCCACGATCAGGGCCGCCAGCCACGCCGGCATGACCAGCGCCAGCAGCAGGATCACGGTGGCGACCAGGGCGCCGGCGCCGTAGAGCGCCATCACCCCGCCGCCGCCGAACAGACCGATCCCGATCCCGGCGTGCTTGCCCTTCTGGGTCAGTTCCGCGCGGGCCAGCGCCAGCTCGTCCCGCACCAGACGGGTGACCTGCTCGGTGGCGCGCTGGACCAGTTCCGCGGTGGACGGCTCGTGCCCGGTCCGGGACGTGCTGCGACTCGCGACGTCAGCCATGCTGTCCTCCTTTCGTCATCACCGCGCTGTATGCCCGGAGTCGCCGCCCGTCAATCCTGCGCGGCGCGGCCGGTCCGCCCGGCCGCGCGCCGCCGGAGCCCTGTGCTCACGAGCACCGGATCCGGGGCGTGCGCACCACGTCCCCCGCAACGGGCCGGGCAAACCCGGCCGGCCCGAAAGTCCCCGAAAGCTCCCCCTCCGCACGCGGGGAGCCCTCGGCGCCGGTGGGCGGCCGAGGGCTCCGATCGGGGTACGCGGGTCAGCGACGCGCCTCGGCGTGCTCCTCCCGGCTGCCCACGAACACCTCGCTGCGGGCCTCGCCGTCGTCGCTGCCGCCGAAGACCCGCGCGTCGTCGGGCGCCTCGGTGCCGGCCGGGCGGCGGACCGGGCGGCGCGGCTGCGCCGCCTGCCAGGGCAGCGGGCCGGTGGCGTCGCCCACCTCGGCACGCAGCCGGGGCAGGGCGGTCGGGCGCTGGTCGCGTACCCAGGTCACCAGGTGCTCGCGGACCAGGCAGCGCAGGTCCCACAGGCTGCCCGCGTCGGCGGCGCTGACCAGCGCGCGGACCTTGACCATGCCGCCGGTGGCGTCGGTCACCTGGAGCACGCAGACCCGCCCGTCCCACAGCTCGGTGCCCTCGCACAGGCGGCGCAGCTCCTCCCGCATCGCCTGCACCGGGATGGCCCAGTCCAGGTCGAACTCGGCGGTGCCGAGCACCGCCGCCTCGGTGCGGGTCCAGTTCTGGAACGGCCGGCTGGTGAAGTACGAGGTGGGCAGGATCAGCCGGCGGTCGTCCCAGACCTGCACCACCACGTAGCTGAGCGTCAGCTCCTCGATCCGGCCCCACTCCCCCTCGACCACCACCACGTCGTCGAGCCGCACCGCGTCGCTGAACGCGAGCTGGAGACCGGCGAAGACGTTGCCGAGCAGGCTCTGCGCGGCCAGCGCGGCGACGGCGGCGATCACACCGGCGGAGGTCAGCACACCGGCGCCGACGCCGCGTACGGCCGGGAACGTCATCAGCATGACGCCGACGGTGAGGATCACGATCACCGCGATGGTCAGCCGGCGCAGCAGCACCACCTGGGTACGCACCCGGCGCGCGTGCCGGTTGTTCGGCACGTCCACCCGGAACCGGGCCAGCGCGGTGTCCTCCGCCACCACCAGCAGCGAGGCCACCAGCCAGGCGGTCGCGGCGATCATCGCCAGCACGAGCGTGTGCAGGACGAACTGCCGCCACGGGCTGCCGACCGCGTACAGGGTGGTGAACCGCACCGCGATCTGCACCGCGACCACTGTGGCGGCCACCTGGAACGCGCGGTGCGAGTGCTCGGTCAGCTCGGTCATCAGCAGCGAGCGGCGGCCGAGCCGGCGGGTGACCCGGTGCACCACCTGGGCCAGCACCAACGCGATCGCCGCCGCGGCGAGCGCGGCGGCGATGGTCACGACGTAACTCTGCACTAACTCTCTCTCCCTCCGACCGGGCGGAATCGGGCGCAAAGACCCAATGGTGCCCGGCGGCCCGGGTATCGACCAGGATCAGACCTTGCGGTACCGGGACTGGAAGAAGCAGTAGACGCCGAACGCGGCGATGCCGAGCGCCATGAGCGCCAGCAGCCACGGCCCGTACGACTGGTCGCGCAGCGTCCGCAGGGCGGCGTCCAGGCCGCGCGCCTTCTCCGGGTCGTAGTTCACCGCGGCGACGACGACCAGCACGCCGGCGATGGCGAACACGCCACCCCGGGCGGCGTACCCGGCCATGCCGAGGCGGCGGGTGAGCTGACGGGTCTTCGGGCTCATCTCGCCGGTCTTGAGGTTGCGCTCGAACTTCTTCTTCAGGCCGTAGATCACCATGCCGACGCCGAGCGCGGCGAGCGCCAGGCCGGCCAGCCCGACCAGCCACCGGCCGCCGTCGGAGGCCATCAGCTTCTCGGAGAGCTGCTGCTGCTGGTCCGAGGCGTTGGAGCTGGCGTCCTTGAAGACCTGGATCGCGGTCCAGCCCAGCCAGACGAAGACGACGACCCGGGCCGCCGAGGCGATCCGTTCGAACAGTCGTTCCTTGCCGGTCTTGGAGACGTGGCCGGAGATCGCTTCGAAGGCCTGCCAGATCGCCATGGCGAACAGGCCGACAGCGACGGCGATCAGGAGGAATTTCCCGAGCGGCTGTTCACCGAGGGTGCGCAGCGCGCCGTTCTGGTTTCCCTCCTCGCCCGAGTTACCGAAGGCGATCTGCAGCGCCAGCCAGGCGAAGAGGAGGTGCACCACCCCGTATCCGATGAATCCGGCACGGGTCAACAGTTCGAGCCACCGGCTGTTTCGAGCCTGGGAGGCGGTGGCTCCGGCATTCCGGGTGAGAGACATGAGCCCTCAATCTCCCGGCGGGCGATTTTCCAAACGTCTCCCCCGCCGGGAGCGGCCGAAACGGATCAGCCGTTGAGGTCGCGGGCGACCCGCAGCACCACCTGCTGGTCGGTGACGCTGTCCAGGCTGACCTGGAAGCCGGCGACCTCGGTGGCCTGCTGGCCGACGGTCAGGGAGAGCTGTTCCCCGGCGACCTCGACGGTGACCTGGTCGCCCTGGGCGCTGACCAGCTTCGCCTCGACGCCGAGGATGCGGGCGCTGGCCTCCACGCCGCGGTCGAAGGTGATCGTGCAGGCGTCGAGGCCGCAGTCGGTCTCGGCGCCCTCGGAGCTGCATCCGGCGAGCAGTGCGGCGCCGAGCGCGAGCCCGGCGAGCAGACCGGCGGCGCGGCGGGCGGGGGCGGAGGTGGCGCGTCGGAGGGTCACCCGTCCAAGGATAGGCGGCATGCGCCACCGTGCCGTCGCGCCCGGGGCCCGCGACGGCCACGCCGGGCGGTGTCTGCGAGGTGCGCGCTAGGGTGCCGGAATGGCTTTCGACGTCGCCCGGGTCCGGGCCGCCTATCCCGCTCTGGGCGAGGGCTTCGTCCACTTCGACGGCGCCGGGGGCACCCAGACCGCTGCCGGCGTGATCGAGGCGGTGACCGGCGCCATGCGCGCCGCCACCGGCAACCGCAGCACTGCCTTCGTGCCCGGCCGCCGGGCCCTGGAGCTGGTCGCCGGGGCGCGGGCCGCGGTCGCCGACCTGCTCGGCGCGCAGCCGTCGGGCGTGGTGCTCGGTCCGAGCGCCACCGCGCTGACGTACACCCTGGCGCGGACGCTCGGCGCCGGCTGGCGGCCGGGCGACGAGGTGGTGGTCTCCCGGCTGGACCACGACGCGAACGTCCGGCCCTGGGTGCAGGCCGCGCAGGCGGCCGGCGCCACGGTGCGCTGGGCCGAGTTCGACCCGGTGACCGGCGACCTGCCCACCGGCCAGTACGCCGATCTGGTCACCGAGCGCACCCGGCTGGTCGCGGTGACCGCCGGCAGCAACGCGATCGGCACGGTGCCGGACGTGGCGGCGATCGCCAAGACCGCGCACGCGGCCGGCGCGCTGGTCTGCGTCGACGGCGTGCACTCGGTGCCGCACGGCCCGACCGACCTGGCCACGGTCGGCGCGGACTTCCTGGTGACCAGCGCGTACAAGTGGTCCGGGCCGCACCTGGCGGCGATGGCCGCCGACCCGGCGCGGTGGGAGCAGCTGCGCCCGGCGAAGCTGATCCCCTCCGCCGACGCGGTCCCGGACCGGTTCGAGTACGGCACGCCGAGCTTCCCGCTGCTGGCCGGGGTGACCGCAGCGGTGGATCACCTGGCCGGCCTGGATCCGTCCGCGACCGGCGACCGCCGGGAGCGGGTACGCGCCGGGCTGGCCGCCGCGCAGGCGCACGAGGAGGCGGTCTTCGACCGGCTGCTCGCCGGGCTGACCGGCCGGTCGTTCGTGACCGTCTACGGGACGCCGGCCCGGCGCTGCCCGACGGTGTCGTTCCGGGTGGCCGGCCGATCCCCGGCCGAGACGGCGGCGGCGTTGGGCGAGGCGGGCCTGTGCCTGTCGCACGGCGACTACTACGCCTACGAGTACTTCCGCACCATGGGCCTGCGCGCGGACGGCGGCGCGGTCCGGGCCAGCGTCTACCACTACAACACCGTCGAGGAGGTGGACCGGCTGCTGGCCGAACTGGACCGGCTGGCCGGCCCCGGAGGGAGAATGATCCGGTGAGCTTTCAGGTCGAGGACAACCCCGCCAAGCGGCGCTTCGAGATCCTGGTGGACGACGCGCTGGCCGGGTTCGCCGCGTACACCCCCGGCGACGGGGTGCTGGTCTTCACCCACACCGAGGTCGACAACCGGTTCCAGGGTCAGGGCGTCGGCGCGGCGCTGGTCCGGGGCGCGCTGGACGAGGTCCGCGCCCGGGGCGGCCGGATCGTGCCGAGCTGCCCGTTCGTGGCCGCGTTCGTCAAGCGTCACCCCGAGTACGCCGACCTGGTGGTCGACCCGGAGTGAGGCCCGGGACGGCCGGGGGACCTCCCCACCCGGCCGGCCCGGGAGTCAGCGGGTGCCGGTGAGCACTTCGGCGGCGGCTCTGGCCGCGGCGGCGGTGGCGCCGTGGGTGGCCAGGTGCACCGCGCCGGTGACCAGCTCGGGCACGCCCAGTTCGACGACCACCGCGTCCGGGCGCGCGGCGAGCGCCCGGCGCACCGCGTCCCGCATCCAGTCGTGCCGGTGCAGGTCGCGCACCACCAGCACGAGCGGCCGTCCGGCCGGCACGTCGCCCGGGTCGGCCGGTACGGCGTCGGCGGCGTAGCGGGCGGTGGTGGTGCCCGGCGCCAGGTGGGTCAGGGGCGCGGCGATCCCCCACGGCGTCTCCTCGCCGATGGCGATGTTGCGCGGCGGCGCGAACTCCACCACGTGCGCCGGCCCGGCCAGCGGCAGCAGCGCGGCGTCGCCGCTGACCCGTACCGCCCGGCGGGCGGCGGCCAGCCCGATCGGTGAGCCGTCGGCCGGTGGCGTGCCGGCGACCCGGCGGGCGCGGGCGGCGACGCTCCAGGCGGCGAGCTGACCGACGCGCTTGGCCGCCTCGGCGAGCCGTTCCTCGGGCAGCTCCCCGCTGATCACCGCGGCGACGATCGCGTCGCGCAGCTCGCGGGCGTCGGCCTCGGTGGCCCGTTCCCCGCCGACGCAGATCGCGTCGGCGCCGGCGACGAGCGCGCGCACCGACGCGCCGGTGAAGCCGTACCGGTCGGACACCGCGCGCATCTCCACCGCGTCGGTGACCACCACGCCGCCGAAGCCCATCTCCTCGCGCAGCAGGCCGCCCAGCACGCGCGGGCTGAGCGTGGCGGGCAGCTCCGGGTCCAGCGCCGGCACCAGCAGGTGGCCGGTCATCACCGCCTGTGTCCCGGCTGCCACAGCGGCCCGGAACGGGGCCAGCTCGACCGCGTCGAGGCGGGCCCGGTCGCCGCCGATGCGGGGCAGGTCGTGGTGCGAGTCGACCCGGGTGTCGCCGTGTCCGGGGAAGTGCTTGGCGCAGGCGGCGACGCCGCCGGACTGCAGGCCGCGTACCCAGGCGGCGGTGTGCCGGGCGACCAGGTCGGGGTCGGCGCCGAACGCGCGTACCCCGATGACGGGGTTGGCCGGGTTGGAGTTGACGTCGGCGTCCGGGGCGTAGTTGAGCGTGACGCCGACGGCTGCCAGTTCGGCGCCGAGGTCCCGGGCGACCTCCTCGGTCAGCGCCGGGTCGTCGACCGCGCCGAGCGCGTAGTTGCCGGGTCGCGAGCTGCCCCGGGCGGACTCGATCCGGGTGACGTCGCCGGCTTCCTCGTCGATCGCGACGATGACGTCCGGCCGTTCGGCGCGCAGGGTCTCGGTGAGCGTGGCGACCTGCTCGTGGTCGACGACGTTGCGGGCGAACAGGACGACCGAGCCGAGCCCTTCGCCGAGCCAGCGGCACACCCACGGCGGCGGCGTGGTGCCGACGAACCCCGGTTGCAGGACGGCGGCGGCGAGCGCCGCCAGGTCTCCGGTCGATCCCTCGGTCCGCTCGCTCATGTGCTGTCGTACCCCCGTCTCCCCCACGGACCCGCCGGGGCCGGCGGGTGCTGCCATGGTCACACCGCGCAGCTAAATAGTCAACAATCCTTACTGTTAGCCGCTGGCGCCCCGCGACCACCCGTGGGAGAGTTCCCACATGCCCGCCCTGCCGCTCGCCGACGCCACGAGCGCCGCCGACATCCCCGGCGTACGCCTGCTCGGCCTGATCGTCGGCGGCCTGTTCCTGCTGATCGCGATCCGGGCCATGTTCCGCCGCTGAGCCCGCGCCGGCCGGGTTGGCGCCCGCCGCCGGGGGTAGGGCTTGCCCGGTCCGGACGTCCGGGCACAGTGGAGGCCTGTTCGACCTGTACCGGCACGAGATCCTGCCCCGGCTGCGGTGAGCGGGAGAACGGTTTCGCGCGGGATCGCCGGGGGTAGCTGAGGCGCTTGATGAAACTGACCACGCACTCCTCCAGCCTGCGCCGGGCGGCGCGGAACCTGTTCGGCTGGACCGCGCTGCGGCCCAACCAGCTCGCCGCCATGCGCGCCGTCATGAAGCGCCGCGACGCCCTGGTGGTGCTGCCCACCGGCGCCGGCAAGTCGGCGATCTACCAGATCCCGGCCAGCCTGATCCCGGGCCCGACGGTGGTGATCTCCCCGCTGCTGGCGTTGCAGCAGGACCAGATCGCCGCGCTCAACGAACGGCAGCGTCCGGAGCTGCGCGCGGTGCGGATCAGCTCGGACGAGAGCGCCGCCCAGCAGGCCGAGGCGATCGAGGACATCCGGGCCGGGCGCGCGGAGTTCCTGTTCATCACGCCGGAGGCGCTGAGCAACCCGGACCGGCTCGCCGAGGTCCGTGAGCTGAAGCCGGCGCTGGTGGCGATCGACGAGGCGCACTGCATCTCCGCCTGGGGCCACGACTTCCGGCCGGACTACCTGGCGCTGGGCCACCTGATCGACGGCCTGGGCCGACCGCCGGTGGTGGCGCTCACCGCCACCGCCTCCCCGCCGGTACGCGACGACATCATCGCCCGGCTGCGGCTGCGCGAGCCCGAGGTGGTGGTCTCCGGGCTGGACCGGCCGAACCTCTTCCTGGAGGTGGCCCACTGCCCCACCGACGACTACCGGTGGCGGCGGCTGATCGCGCTGCTGCGTGACGACGAGCGGCCCGGCATCATCTACGTGCCGACCCGCCGGGCGGCCGAGGAGCTGGCCGAGCGGCTCACCGGCGCCGGTTTCCCGGCCGAGTTCTACCACGGCGGCATGCCCACGGCGGCCCGGCACGAGCTGCACGAGGCGTTCCTCGCCGACCGGGTGCCGATCATGGTGGCCACGTCGGCGTTCGGCATGGGCATCGACAAGCCGAACATCGCCTGGGTGGTGCACATGGCGCTGCCCGACTCGCCGGACAGCTACTTCCAGGAGATCGGCCGCGCCGGGCGCGACGGGTCGCCGGCCCGGGTGCTGCTGCTGTGGCGCGCCGAGGACGTCGGCCTGCAGCGCTACTTCAGCGGCGGACTGCCGGACGAGAAGGAACTGGCCGAACTGGCCGCGGTGCTGCGCGGCAAGGCCCGCAACCGCAAGGAGCTGCGCGAGCTGACCGGCCTCGGTCCGCGCAAGCTGGGCCAGTACCTGTCCCTGCTGGAGCAGATCGGCGCCGCCGAGCCGCGGGCCGGGCAGCGCATCGGCGCGCCCCGGTACGCGCCGGAGGCCGCCGAGTCGGGCCGCGCGGCGCTCGCCGAGGCGGAACGGCAGCAGACAGTGACCCGCTCGCGTACCGACATGATGCGCGCCTTCGCCGAGACCACCGGCTGCCGCGGCCAGGCCCTGCTGGCGTACTTCGGCGAGCAGATGCAGAAGGTCTGCGGGCACTGCGACAACTGCCACGCCGGCACCAGCGTGGCCGCCGACGGCGCGGTCGGTCCGTTCCCCGTGCACAGCCAGGTGCGCCACCCGGAGTGGGGCGCCGGCCTGGTGCTCAGCTACGAGGAGGACCGGATGACGGTGCTCTTCGACGAGGTCGGCTACAAGACGCTCTCCGTGCCAGTGGTGTCCGAACAGGGACTGCTGGAACTCGACTAGCCTGACCCGGGCGCCGCGGCGGCGCCCGTCGACAACGACGACCACGGCGAAAGGGGCCTGATCGTGATCGAGCAGCCGGCGTACACCCGGTTCGGCGTCTCCGACGAGGAGTGGGGGCTGCTGGTGGGACTGCCGCAGTCGGTGCTCACCGCGGCGGCCGCCGCCGAGTCCGACGGCACCCGCCGCACCATGGCCGAGAACGCCGCCGGGCTGGAGACCATCGCCGCCGGCCGCGAGTCGGCGAGCCCTCTCGTCGCCGCGGTGGCCGGCGAGATCGTGTCCCGGGTCGGCGACCCGGAGACCGGCGCGGAGCTTCCGGTGCTCACGCCGCAGGACCCGAAGGCGATGATCGAGGACGTGCTGGCCCGGGCCGGTCAGGCCGCCGCCCTGCTCGCCGCGCGGGTGGACGAGGGCCAGGCCGGGGCGTACCGGCACTGGCTGGTGGACATCGCCGAGCAGGTGGTGGGCGCGGCGTCCAGCGGCGGCCTCCTGGGCCTCGGCGGCGACACGGTGACCGACTCCGAGCGCCGGTTCCGCGACCGGCTGGCCCAGGTGCTGAACGACTGAACGGACTGCTAACAGAAGGCTCCCCCGTCCGTCAATGACGGACGTCACGGCCCCACGGGTGTCGCTTTCCGGCCCCGTGGGGCGTCCTGGTTTTAACAGGTGTGACAAAACCACGGGGGTGGGTTGATGGACGGCAGGCTGCGCCGGCAGGTGCTCGACACGGAAGATCTGCCACCACGGGAGCGCTTCGGCACGTGGCTGGACATGATGGCCAGCAGCCCGACGCCGCTGCGGATGCACACCGCGCACGCCGACGACTTCGTCGCGCGGGCCGAGTTCGTCGAGCTGGGCCGGCTGCGGCTCATCCGCTACCGCTACCCGTCGGTGGACTGCGTCCGCACCTCGAAACTGATCCAGCGCTCCGACCCGGACTACTACCTGCTCGCGCTCACGCTCACCGGGACCAGCCAGGCCGACCAGGCGGGACAGCGGGCCCGCTGCCGCCCCGGCGACCTCACCTTCTACGACTGTTCCCGCCCGCACGAGGTCAGCCACCACGCCGACCCGGCCGGGCCCGCGTACGCCCGCTCGATCGTGGCCCTGATGCCGTACGACGCGCTGCCGCTGCCGCGCCGCCGCCTCGCTCCCCTGTTCGCCGGGCGGATGTCCGGCTCCGAGGGCGTCGGCGGCCTGCTCGCCGACTTCCTCATCCGGGTCACCGGTCACCCCGAGCAGTACCACGCGGCCGACGCCGAGCGGCTGGGCGGGATCGGCCTGGACCTGATCGCCACGCTGCTCGGCCGCAACCTGGTCTCCGAGGAGGCGGTACCCACCGAGATCCGGCGGCGCGCCCTGCTCGCCCAGGTGCGCTCGTACGTGGAGCAGCACCTCGGCGACGCCACGCTGGACCCGGGCCGGATCGCCGACGCGCACCACATCTCGGTGCGCTCGCTGCACCGGCTCTTCGAGGACGAGGAGACCACGGTCGCGGCGTACATCCGTGACGAGCGGCTGGCCCGGTGCCGCCGCGACCTCGCCGACCCGGGCCTGAGCGACCGCTCGATCCAGCTCATCGCCGCCCGCTGGGGCTTCCGGGACAAGGCCCACTTCAGCCGCGCGTTCCGGGCCGCGCACGCGGAGACGCCGCAGGCATACCGGACCCGTCACCTGGAACCGGCACGGATCGTCAACACCACGGCATCCGCAGTCAACTCGGCGCGGACATACTTGACGCAGGGCTGACACCGCTCATGGCGGCAGCCCACGGGTAACGGGGGGCCGTGGCGCGGCGTCCGCGGCGGCCCGGCCGCGGGCGGCCGCCACCCGGCGGTCTCCCGCATCCGCGCCCGCCGAGGTTTCCGGCCCCGTCGCGCTTCCCCCCAGGACCGACGGGGCCGGTCAGCGGTCAGCCGGCCTCCTCCTCCAGCAGCGCCAGCACGGACTTCTCCACCGCCTCGCGCGGCATCTCCGGCTGCACCGGCGCCAGCACCCCGCCGTGGTAGAGGTCCACCACCCGCGGGTCCACGTAGGAGGCCCGCGCCACCGTCGGGGTGTTGCCGAGCAGCTCGGCCACCGAACGCATCACCGCCGCCACCGCGCGCCTGCGGGCGGTGGCGGAGCGCTGCGGGCCCACAGTGGCCAGTTCGGCCGCGGCCAGCACCGTGGCGTGCCAGGTGCGGAAGTCCTTCGCGGTCATCTCCCCGCCGCTGGCGTCGCGGAGGTAGTCGTTCACCTCGTCGCTGCGCACGTCGCGCCAGGACCGGCCGTCCCAGTAGCCGAACAGCCGCTCCTGGGCCCGCCGTCGCCGGCGCAGGTTGAGCAGCACCCGGCACAGCTCCGCGTCCTCGATCCGGCGGACCTGCTCGATGCCGCCCTTGGCGGGGAACTCCAGGACCACGCACCCGCCCCGGGGGCGGGTGTGCTCGGGGCGCAGCGTGGCCACCCCGAAGGTCGGGTCGTCGCCGGTGGCGTACTGGTCGCTGCCGACCCGGAAGGCGCCCATGTCGAGCAGCCGGGCGACGGTGGCCAGCACCCGCTCCCGGCGCAGGCCGCGCAGCGTCAGGTCGTGCGTGACCCGGTCCCGCAGCGCGGGCAGCCGGTGCGCCACCTCCAGCACGTGGTCGAACTTCGCCTCGTCGCGCTTGCGCCGCCAGTGCGGGTGGTAGAGGTACTGCTTGCGGCCCGCCGCGTCGATGCCGATGGCCTGGATGTGGCCGTTCGGGTACGGCGAGATCCACACGTCCTGCCAGGCCGGCGGGATGACCAGCTCCCGCAGCCGGGCCAGCTCCCCGGCGTCGCGCACCGGCTCGCCGGCCGGGTCGAGGAACAGCCAGCCCTTGCCCCGCCGCCGGCGCGCGTACCCCGGCCGGCCCGGATCGCTACGCCGCAACCGCACCGGATACCCGTTCCACAGCGGCCACCGCAGCCACCACCTCGTCGATCCCGATGGCATTCAATGTCGGGTGGCTTCCTACCCCGTGTGACCCGGTCAAATCCCGGTTGACGCTGGTGGCCTCTATCGCACCCAGCGCGCGGTGCCGTGGCCGGTCCGCCGGTGGACCCCAGTGCGCGGCCGGCACCGGCCCGAACAGCACCACCGAGGCGGTGCCGTAGCCGGTGGCGAGGTGCGCCACGCCGGTGTCCCCGCTGACCACCAGCCGTGCGCCCGCGACGAGCGCGGCCAGCTCGGCCAGCCCGGTCCGGCCGGCCAGCACCGCCTCCGGCGGCAGCCCGCCGTCGCGGGCGACCCGCTCGGCCAGCGCCCGCTCGCCGGCCGACCCGGTGACCGCCACCCGGTGGCCCCGCGCGGTCAGCTCCCGGGCCAGCCCGGCGAACCGCTCCGCCGGCCAGCGCTTCGCCGCGATCTTGCCGCCCGGGTGCAGCAGCGTCATCCCGGCCGGTACGCCGACCGCCGCCGGACGGCGCAGCGCCAGGTCGCCCGGGTCGGCCGGCAGGCCGTACGCGTGCAGCAGCCGGCACCACCGGCGGACCTCGTGCTCGTCGTCGTCCCAGGCCGGGCCGTCCGGATGACCGGCCGCCGGATTGCGGTAGGCGAACGTCCGGGCGGGCCGGACGGCGGCCAGCGCCCGGTGCGACTGCGGTCCCCGCCCGTGCAGGTTGACCGCCACCTCCGGCGGTGGCCCGGTCCACCCGATCCGGTCCGGCCCGGTGGTCGGCAGGACCCGGTCGACCGCCCCGGTCAGCCGCGCCAGCGGCGCCAGCCAGTCCGGGGCGGCGAGCACCAGTTCCCGGCCCGGCAGGCCGGCGCGCAGGCCGCGCAGCGCCGGCACGGCGGTGACCAGGTCGCCGACGCCGAGCGCCCGCAGCACCAGGATCACGGGTACGAGGACTCCTGCGCGGCGCAGACGACCATCTCGCGTACCGCGCAACCGGCCGGCTGGGACAGCGCGAACATGACCGCGGCGGCGGTGTCGGACGGCTCGTTGAGCACCGCGTCCGGGCCGGGGCGGTACTGCGCGTCCCGCTCGTCGAAGAACGCGGTGCGCATGCCGCCCGGGATCAGCAGCGTCACGCCGACCGCGCCGGCCAGCTCGGCGGCGAGCGCCCGGGTGAAGCCGACCACCCCGAACTTCGCCGCGCAGTACGCCGTCGCGTCGCTCACCGCCTTCACGCCCAGCGTCGAGGCCACAGTGACGATGTTGCCGCGGGACGCCTCCAACCAGGGCAGCGCGGCCCGGATCACCGCGGCCGTGGCGAGCAGGTCCACGGTGACGATCCGTTCCCAGGTCTCCGCCGGGATGTCGGCCAGCTTCCCCGGCACGTCCATGCCGGCGGCGGTGACCACGGCGTCCAGCCCGCCGGAGCGTTCCGCGAGATCGCGGGTGGCGGCCTCGGCGGCCCGGGTGTCGGCCAGGTCGCACTCGGCCCAGGGCACCCCGTCGGCGGGACGCTGCCGGTCCAGCACCAGCGGGCGTCCACCGGAGCGGGCCACCGCGGCGACCACCGCCGCGCCGAGCCCGCTCGACCCGCCGGTGACCAGGACCGAGGGCCCGGCTCCGGGAGCGGGGGCGCTCATGCCGCCGCCCGCGCGACCGCGCCGGAACGGATGCGTCGCTCGTTCATCGTGCTCCCTTCGCCGTGGACCGGACCACCGCCTGCGCGACGGCCTCCGCCGGGTCGACAGCCGCGGCCGGCCAGCCGGTGCCGCCCCGCCCCGCCCGCGCCGCCGCGATCATGTCGGTGGTCGAGCGCCCGTCGAGGTACGGCACGACCACCGTGTGCCCGCCCCAACGGGCCAGGATCTCCGACTCGGGCAGCGTCTCCGCGCCGCCGCCGCTGGCGTAGTCGCCGCCCTTGACCCAGATGTCCGGGCGCAGCCAGGACAGCGCCGCCTCCGGGGTCGGCTCGTCGAAGATCAGCACCGCGTCGACGCAGCCGAGCGCGGCGAGCAGCCGCCCCCGGTCGCCCTGCGGCACGACCGGGCGCTCCGGCCCCTTCAGCCCGGAGACGCTGGCGTCGGAGTTGAGGCAGACCACCAGGCAGTCGCCGAGTTGCCGGGCCGCCTGGAGCGTCGCCACGTGCCCGGCGTGCAGCAGGTCGAAGCATCCGCCGGTGGCCACCACGGTGCCGCCGGCCGCGCGTACCCGGGCCACCACCTCACCGGCCGCGCCGGCGCCGATCCGGTCGCTGCCGCCGGTGACCACCGCCGGGGCCACCGCCCGTACCGGGGCCGGCAGCGCGGCGGCCACCCCGCCCCCGGCCACGTACGCGGACGCTTCCGCCACCGCCTCCTGCACCGCCTCGGAGACCAGCGCGCCCCGGGCCAGGGCCAGCGTCGCCGTGGACGCGAACCGGTCCCCCGCCCCGCAGGTGTCCCCCTCGGCCGGTGGCGCCGGCACCACCAGGGGCGTGGATCCGGCGTGACAGAGCAGCGCGCCGTCCCCGCCGAGCGTCACCGCCACCGCGCGCGCCTGCCAGCGGCGGCGCAGCGCCTGCGCGCTGCGGGACGCGGCCGCCAGGCGCGACCCGCCCGGCGGCGTCTTGGCCAGGTCGCGGGCCTCCGGCTCGTTCGGGGTGGCCAGGTGCACCCCGGGCACCGCGGCCGGTCCGCGCGGATGCGGATCCCAGACCACCGGCGCCCGGGTGGCGGCCAGCGCGGCGCGCAGCGCGGGATGCCCGGCCACGCCCCGGCCGTAGTCGCTCACCAGCACGGCGGACGCGTCGGCGATCAGCCGCAGCACGGCGTCGCTCGGCTGACCGGGCACGCCGGCCGCCCCGCCCCGGTCGTGACGCAGCAGCACCCGGCCCCGTACCCGCAGCCGGACCTTCTCCGGCGTGGCGCCGGCCAGCGGCAGCGCGTACAACCGCACCCCCGCGGCGGCGAGCAGCGTGCCGATCCGGGCCCCGCCGGCGTCGTCGGCGACGGCGGTGACCAGCGCGACCTCGGCGCCCTGGGCGGCGGCGAAGACCGCGGCCAGGCCGGCGCCGCCGGGACGGTCGACGGAGGACGTCTCGTCCAGCACCGGCACCGGGGAGTCCGGGCAGAGCCGGTTCACCAGCCCTTCGACGTCGCGGTCCAGCAGCGTGTCCCCGAGCACCACCACCGGCCCCGTCATGCCCGGCCTCCCGGTCCGGCGGGCGCCGCCGGGTCCGGGTCGCCGAGCACCACCTCGACGCCGGTACGCACCGGTTCGGCCGGCGCCGGGGCGGCGAGCGCCGCGGGCAGCGCCCGTTCCATGTACTCGCAGAGCACGTGCGAGGCCACCAGGTGCAGTTCCTGCACCACCTGCCCGTCCGGCGAGTCGATCGCCAGGTGCTCGTGGCAGAGGTCGGCGAGGGGGTTGGGTGCGGGTCCGGTGAAGGCCCAGCTGCGCAGGCCGGCCTGGTGGGCGGCGTGGGCGGCGGTGAGGAGGTTGGTGCTGGTGCCGCTGGTGGTGAGGAGCAGGAGGATGTCGTGGGGTCGGCCGTGGGCGCGGACTTGTCGGGCGAAGGTTTCGTCGTATCCGTAGTCGTTGGCGATGGCGGTGAGGGCGCTGGTTTCGGCGTGCAGTGCGATGGCGGACAGGGGTTGGCGGTCGTGGCGGAGTTTGCCGACGAGTTCGGCAGTGAGGTGTTGGGCTTCGGCGGCGCTGCCGCCGTTGCCGGCCACCAGCAGCCGCCCGCCGGCGGCGAGCCGGTGCGCCAGTTCCTCACCCCAGCGGGCCAGCGTCCGCTCCGACTCCCGCAGCGGCAGCAGCGCGGCGGCCAGCAGCGCCAGGTGGTCCTCCAGCAGCGTGCCGCCGGCGGCCGGCGGGGTCGCCGCCATCAGGCGACCACCCGGGTGGGGCGGCCGACGGTGGCCACCTCGCCGTACAGCTCGGTGAGGCGGTCCGCGGCGGTGGCCCACGAGTAGCGGGTGCGGGCCCGTTCCAGCGCCGCGGTGGCGTAGGCGAACCGGCGGATCCGGTCGCCGAGCAGGCCCCGGATCGCCGCGGCGAGGGCGGCCGGATCGCGGGCCGGCACCAGGTCGCCGGTGCGGCCGGGCACCACCGTGTCGATGAGCCCGCCGACGGCGGTTCCGACCACCGGTACGCCGCACGCCATCGCTTCCAGCGGGGTGAGCCCGAACGGCTCGTACCAGGGGGCGGCGACGAGCACGTCCGCCGACCGGTACCAGCGGCCCATCTCCTCCCGGGGCACCGCGCCGACCAGCCGTACCCGGTCGGCGACGCCGAGAGAGCGGGCCAGCGTCCGCAGGCGCAGCGCGTACGGGTCGGTCTCCAGCAGCCCGGCCGGCGGGCCGCCGACCACGACGCACTCCGCGTCCGGCACCTCGGCGACGGCCCGGATGACGTCCTGGAAGCCCTTGCGCTCGACCAGCCGGCCGACGGTGAGGATGCGGGCCCGGCCGCCGTCACGCTCGGCGACCGGGCCGAGCGGGGAGAACGTGGACAGGTTCACCCCCGACGGCACGACCGTCATCCGGGAGCGAGGCACACCCATCCGGACCAGCTCGGCGACCTCGTCCTGGCACTGGGCGACCACCCGGTCCACCGAGCGGCCCAGCTTCCGCTCGTGCTCGACCCGGCCCGGCGGGCTGGTGTCCTGCACGCCCTGGTGGCGGCGCTTGACGGTGCCGAGCGCGTGGTAGGTCTGCACCACCGGCACGCCCGCGCGACGGGCCGCGGCGAGCCCGGCCAGCCCGCTCATCCAGAAATGCGCGTGCACCACCTCGGGCTGCCAGTCGCCGGCGCGCCACCGGTCGGCCAGCCAGTCCCCGAACGCCGGCATGTACGGCAGCAGATCGTCCTTGGCCACCGGCTCGGCCGGCCCGGCCGGTACGTGCACCACCTCGTACCCGTCCGGGGCGCGGACGCTCACCGGCAGGTCCACCGCGTCGAGCCGGGTGTAGACCCGCACGTCGTGACCGGCGGCCGCGAGCGCGGCGGAGAGCTCCGCGACATGCGTGTTCTGGCCACCGGCGTCCTCCCCGCCGAGGACGGCGAGCGGGCTGGCGTGCTCCGAGATCATCGCGATGCGCATACTTCCTCCTCCAGCAGCCGGTCCCAGTCGGCGAGGAAACGCTCCAGGCCGTAGCGGCTCCGGGCGGCGGCCCGCGCCGCGGCGCCCGCCCGGCGGGCGGACTCCCTGTCGTCCAGCAGGCCACGGGCGGCGTCGACGAGCGTGTCGACCCGGGTGGAGAGCGCGCCCGCCTCCGGGGGCACGGCTTCCACCGCTTCCGTGGCGGCCAGCGCCACCACGGGCATGCCCATGGTCATGGCCTCGACGAGGCTGAGGCCCAGTGAGGTCCAGCGGCACAGGTGCAGGTAGGCGCGCCGCTTGGCGAGTTCGGCGTGCATGGCGTGCTGGGGTACGTCGTCGTGGCTGGTCAGCCGGTCCTCGGGCAGCCCGAGGTGGGCGGCGAGGCCGGCCACCTTCATGCCGTAGACGTCGAGCGGGGCGACGGCGGCGAACCGGGCGAGCAGGTCGGTGCCGGTGACCCGCCAGCGGCGTACCGGCTCGTTGATGACGACGGCGAGGCGGTCGAGCTCCCCGGTCCATTCGACGGCGGGCGGTACGACACCGTGGTCGACCACCGTGGTGCGGGTCGTCCCGTTGTCCCAGAACAGCTCGTTGAAGGCCGTGACGTGCGTCAGGAGCAGGTCGTCGCGGTCGGCCATCGGGTGCCGGGTGTTCGGCACGTCGCCTTTCGGCGTGTTGTGCTCGACGTAGATCGCCGGAAGGTCGCGGCCGGGGCGGCGGCCGAGCCACTCGGCGGCGAGGTCGAGCTCCTCGGGGCGCTGGAGGACGACCAGGTCGACGTCGGTGTCCCGCAGGTCCTCGGGAGTGACCTCGACGGCCGTGTCCGGCCACGGGTAGGTGCGCGCCCGGCCGAGGCCGTAGGGGCCCCGGTCGGGGGTCACCGGCACGAGGTAGCGGTGCTTGCCGTGCACGAAGGACGTCGTCCAGGAGCCGTGCACGTGCCACAGCAGGATGTTCATCCGACCACCCCGCCCGGGACCGGCGCCGGCACGCCGAGCAGCCGCAACGCCTTGAGCACCCGGCCCGGCTCGACAGCCGACAGGCACGGGTGCCCGGGGACCGGGCAGACGGTGGCGCGGGTGTCCCGGCAGGGCGCCGCCGCGTCGCCGAGGCGCACTGTCGGCACCCGGTAGGGCCCCCACTGTCCGAACGGCACCGTCGGCGCGAACAGGCTCACCACCGGCACGCCGAGCGCCGCGGCCAGGTGCGCGGGCCCGGTGTTGCCGACCACCAGCGCGCCGGCTCCGGCGACCACAGCGGCCAGCTCCGCCAGCCCGGCACGCCCACCCAGGTCGACGCCGCCCGCCGCGGCGACCCGCGCGGTCAGCCCTCGCTCGTCCGGCCCGCCGGTGACCACCACCCGGTGACCGGCCGCGCCGAGCACCCGGACCACGCGGGTGGCCAGTTCCTCCGGGCAGGCGCGGGTCTCCACCGACGAGCCGGGGTGCAGCACCACGTAGCCGGCCGCCCCGGCCTCGGCCGCGGGCGGCGGAAGGCGGTCGGTGCGGATGCGCAGCGCCGGTTCGTCGTGGTCGGGCAGCGCGTAGCCGGCGGCGGCGGCGAGGGACAGGGCACGTTCGGGTTCGGGTACGCCGGCGGGGACGCGGTGGCGCACGTCGAGGAGGCTGCCGGGGTAGTCGTCGCTGATGGCGCTGATCCGGGGTACGCCGGCCAGGCGCAGGAGCAGGGCCAGGGGCAGGGGTGACTGGTGGAAGGAGGTGAACACGACCGCTTCGTCGGCGCGTACGGCCGCGAGCCGGTCGGTGAGCGCGCGCATGGCGGCGGGGTCGACGGGTGGGGCGGGCGCGTCGATCCAGGGCAGCGGCGCTTCGACGATCTCGTCCACGCCGGGCAGCAGTTCGGCCGCCGCCCGGCCGCGTGGCCCGCACAGCAGCACGACCCGGTCCGCTCCCGCCGCGACCGCCCGGATGCCCGGACCGGTCACCAGCACGTCCCCGGCGGCGTCGCTGCGCACGACGAGGACAGTGCCCCGGCGGCTGCGGCGCGCGCGTTCCGGCGCGGCCGTCAGGCGCATCCTTGCCAGCACGGTGCTCACCGCGTCCGGCAGGTCGGCGGCGACCGTCGGCGCGGCGGCCACCTCGGCGGCCCGGGTGGCCGGCGTGGGCACCATGATCGCGGCCGCCCCCGCGGCGGCGGCAGCAGCCGTGTCCGCGCCGATGTCCCCGATCAGCACGCACCGGGTGGGTGTGGTGCCGAGCGCGGCAGCGGCCTCGTGCACGAGGCCGGGCGCGGGCTTGCGGCAGGCGCACCCGTCGGCTTCCGCGTGCGGGCAGATCGCCCAGTGGTCGAAGGGCCCGAGCAGTTCCTCCACCCGGGCGTTGACCAGGCGCAGTTTGTCCGCGGTGAAGCAGCCGCGGGCCAGGCCGGACTGGTTCGTGACGACGGCGAGCCGCAACCCGGCCGCCCGCAACCGGTCCAGCGCCTCCCGGGCACCCGGCACCGGGCGTACCTTCTCCGGATCGCCGTTGTACGGCACGTCCTCGACCAGCGTGCCGTCCCGGTCCAGCAGCACCGCGTCGTACAGGCCGGACGGGAACCGGTCAGCACCCGGGTCAACCCGGGCTGACCTGCACTGATCCCGCTCCTGGTCCCGTCGCACGGGCGGCGGGTTCCCGAGCCCCCGAGGAGTAAACGTCGACGTCGGCGCCAGGCGCGCCCCGCCGGTGCCGCACGGCCGGCGCACACTTGCCACGACCGGCCCGGTCCGGCGATACCCGCCGCCCCGGAGAAGCTAACCCGCATCCCCGTTAGCGGCGGCCCGCGCCGGGGTACCGGTTGGTGATGGCGGTTGTGGAGAAGGTGATCGACGCGCCCCCGGAGCAGGTCTTCGAGGTGCTCGCGGACGGGTGGACCTACAGCGACTGGGTGGTGGGCACCGCGCACGTGCGGGACGTGGACGACGCGTGGCCCCGCGTCGGCAGCAACCTGCACCATCGGGCCGGGCCCTGGCCGTTCTCGCTCCAGGACAAATCCACGGTGCTGGAGTGCCAGGCGCCGCACCGGCTCGTGCTGCGCGCCGGGTTGTGGCCAGCCGGCGAGGCGATCGTGGCGTTCGCCCTGGAACCGCTGGAGGACGGCCGGACCCGGGTGACCATCGGCGAGGACTTCGCCGCCGGGCCGCTGCGGTGGGTCCGGACCAAGCTCAACGACCTGGTGCTGCATCTGCGCAACCGGGAGACGCTGGCCCGGCTGTCCGACATCGCGACGCGGCAGAAGCCGGAGCGGTGATCGATCCCTCGGCGGGGCGTCTGTGCGGCCGCCGCACGGCCCACTGGATACCCTCTCAGATGAACCTGTCCGCTGACCGAGGATGTCCGTGATGATCGAACCCGTGCAGTTACCCTCCCCGTGGGGGGATGCGCGCCTGACCGTCGTCGTTCCGACCTACAACGAGGCGGGCAACCTCCCGGTGCTGGTCGAGCGCCTGCTCGCGCTGCCTCTGCCGGGGCTGAAGGTGCTGGTCGCGGACGACAACTCCCCGGACGGCACCGGTGAGGTCGCCGACAAGCTGGCCATCGAGCACCCGGAGCGGGTGATGGTGGTGCACCGCCCGGGCAAGGAGGGTCTCGGCCGGGCGTACGTGGACGGCATCGGCCGGGCGCTCGACGACGGCGCGGACTTCGTCGCCCAGATGGACGCCGACCTGTCGCACCCGCCGGAGGCGCTGCCCGGCATGCTCGGCGCGCTGCTCTCCACGCAGGCGTCGGTGGTCATCGGCTCGCGGTACGTGCCCGGCGGTGAGCTGGACGAGAACTGGCCGCTCTACCGGCGCGCGCTCAGCGGCTGGGCCAACCTGTACGTGCACACGCTGCTGCGGGTGCGCATCCGTGACCTGACCGCCGGTTTCAAGATCTGGCGGGCCGAGGCGCTGCGCGAGATCGGGCTGGACCGGGTCCAGTCGAACGGCTACAGCTTCCAGGTGGAGATGCACTACCTCGCCACCAAGCTGGGGCACACCATCCTGGAGGTGCCGATCCGCTTCGAGGAGCGCCGTGACGGCGACTCGAAGATGACCACCGCCACGAAGATCGAGAGCGCGTTGATGCCGTTCAAACTGCGCAGCCGGCACCGCAACCTCGACTCCTGACCTACTCGCACGCCGCAACGCGCCCTCACGCCGCTGTCACCCCGCGTGAGGGCGCGCTGGCACCGCCACATCCCCCGCCCCGCGCCTTTGCTCTGCCGCCACCGGCGCAACACCGCCTTGAGCTGGGCACTCTCCCCGGGTAACCGTTCCCTCGCCCCCGCACATCAACCACGCCGTGTAACCAGCCCTCCATGCCTCACAGCCCTCAGCCCCACCCCGACGCAGGCGCGATCTTGCAGTTTGGTCCCCGGCAAACACCGCGAAGCAGGCATCCCTGGGGCACTAACTGCAAGATCGCGTGGGACTTGGGCCCAGCCGTGGCGGCTGGCGCGGGTGGATTGGCGATTTCGCCCTCGGAACACCGCGACGCATGCAAAGGCGGCGGCGCGAAAGGCGCGCCGGGGCGGCGCCGAGCACTCCCCCGGGACTCACCTCGACACTGTCGGCCGCAGAGCGTGTGGCGACCAACCGCCTGACCGTCAACCAGCCCGGCCCAGGGCGGTGCGGTGGTCGGGCCGGCCCGGGACAGTGTGGTGGTAGGGCCCGCCCGGGACGGTGTGGTGGTCGGGCCGGCCCGCCAGTTCGGGGAGGTGGCTGGATGCCGGGCGCTCCGTTGCCGCCACTTCGCCGTGGTGGTGGCCCGGTCCGCCAGCTCGGCGAGGTGGCTGAATCCAGGGCCCTTCGTTGCCGCCACATCGGGGAAGTGGCGACCTGACCTACGCTATCTCCCGGGATGTGGGCTATTTATCTCATTGTCGAGACGGGCGGCAGGTTCCAACGCGGCCGACGGTAAGGCGAGCTTCCGGTGAACCGGTTTGCCAGGTGTTCCGCAGTTGGCGAATCAGATGCTCAGCCGTAATGGGTGCGGGATCGGCCGACAGCCGCCGTGAGCGCGCGGAGGGTGCGTCGCGGTCAGCGGTAGACGGCGCGGTGGGCGGCGGCGATCGTGCGGGCGTACACCGCGCCGGTGACGGCCCGGTCGCGGGCCAGCGCGGCCCGCGCCGCGTTCGCCCCCGGCGCGCCGTGGACGCCGCCGCCGGGGTGGGCGGAGGCGCTGGCCAGGTAGAGCCGGTCCACCGGAGTGTCCGCGCGGCCCAGGCCGGGGATCGGCCGCAGGAACAACTGCTGGTACGCGGCAGCGGTGCCACCGCCGAGCGCGCCGCCCACCAGGCTGGGCTGGGCGGCCTCCAGGTCGGCCGGGCCGGCCACGTGCCGCCCGACGACCGACGCCCGGAACCCGGGTGCCGCCGCCTCCAGCACCTCCTCCATCCGCTCCACGTGCCCCGCCACGTCCTCGGCCCGCCAGTCCCGGCGGAACGGCAGGTGCGTGTAGGACCAGAGCGACTCGGTGCCCGGCGGGGAGTGGCTCGGGTCGGCCACCGACATCTGCCCGACCAGCAGGAACGGGTCCCGGGGCAGCTCGCCGCGGGCCAGCTCGGCCGCGTACGTGGTCAGGCCGTCCATGTCGGCGCCCAGGTGCACGGTGCCGGCGCCGGCCAGTTCCCGGTTCTTCCACGGCACCGGCGCGGACAGCGCCCAGTCGACCTTGAGCGTGGAGCCGTCCCACTTGAAGTGCGCCAGGTCCTCGACCATCCGGGGCGGCAGCGCCGCGGCGCCGACCAGGTCGAGGAAGAGCGCCGGCGCGGGCACGTCGGCGAGCACCGCGCGGCGCGCCCGCCAGTCGGTTCCCCCGGCGGTGCGTACGCCCATCGCGCGGCCCCGGGCGGTGAGCACCCGCTCGACCCGGGCGCTGTACTCGATCCGCCCGCCCCGCTCGACCAGCCGGGCCACCAGCGCGTCGGTGATCCGCTGCGCGCCGCCGACCGGCACCGGCCAGCCCACCTGCTGGCCGAGCATGGCGAGCAGCCAGCCGTACACCCCGGAGCCGGCCTCCTCCGGGGACAGGTCGGTGTGCAGGGCGCAGCCGGCCAGCAGCACGGGCCCGCCCTCGCCCTCGAACAGCTCCGCGCCGAGCTTGCGTACCGGCAGCACGAGGCGGCGGGCGAGCCGGAGCGCGCCGCCGATCCGGAGCTGCCGCAGCAGGCCCAGCCCGCCGCGTACCGGCGGGAACGGGGTGGTGATGCTCTGCAGCATCGGCTCGGCGACCTGACGCCAGTCGGCGTACGCGTGCCGCCAGCGCTCCCCGTCGCCGGGCGCGAACGCCTCCAGCGACGCGGCTGTGGTGTCCAGGTCGCGGTTGACCACCGCGGCCCGCCCGTCCGGGAGCAGGTGCGCCAGCACGTCCGGGGCGTGCGTCCAGGAAAGGCCGTGCCGTTCCAGGCCCAGCCCGTCCAGCACGGGGGACGCGTAGCCGAGCGGGTAGAAGGAGCTGTAGAGGTCGCTGAGGTAACCGGGCGCTGTCACGTACCCGGACCGCACGGCCCCGCCGGGCGCCTCGGTGGCCTCCAGGACGGTGACGTCCCAGCCGGCGTCCACCAGCAGGTTCGCGGCCACCAGGCCGTTGTGCCCGGCTCCGATGACGACGGCGTCGGCGGTGGAGGTCATCGGATCCGCCTACCCGGCCGGTCACCGGGCGAAACGCGTTTGTCCCGCCCAGGCCGGGGCAAGCACGGCCGCATGTACACGGTTGCGCAGCTCATAGGTGGAGTGTGGGGCGCCGGTGGCGAGGGCGGCGAACTCGTCGTCCACGATCCGGCGGACGGGTCGCCGGTGAGCCGGGCGCCGGTGGCGACCGCCGACGAGGTGGCCAAGGCGGTGGAGGCGGCCCGGGGCGTCGCGGCGGAATGGGCGGCGACCTCGCCCGCGGACCGGGCCGCGGCGCTGCACCGGGCGGCGGACGCGGTCGAGGCGGCGGCCGAGGATCTGGCCCAGGCCACCACCGCGGAGATGGGCAAGCCCCTCGACGACGCGCGGGGTGGAGTGGCGGCGGGCATCGGCACGCTGCGACAGTACGCCGAGCTGGCGCCGGTGCGGGGCGGCCGGACGCTGCACGGCGGGCACGACGCGCTGGACTTCATGGCCCCCGAGCCGCGCGGCGTGGTCGCGGCCATCACCCCGTGGAACGATCCGGTGGCGGTGTCCTGCGGCCTGCTCGGCGCGGCACTGGTCACCGGCAACGTGGTGCTGCACAAGCCGAGCGAGCGAACCCCGGCGACCGGCTGGCTGCTGGCCCGGGCGCTGGACTCGGCGTTGCCGGCCGGGGTGCTGTCGCTGCTCACCGGCGGCGGCGAGGTGGGCGCCGCGCTGTCCGGGCAGGACGTCGACGTCGTCGCCCACGTCGGTTCCACAGCCACCGGCCGGGCGATCGCCGCGGCGGGCGCGCGGACCGGCGCGAAGGTGTTGCTGGAGAACGGCGGCAGCGACCCGCTGGTGGTGGACGCGGACGTCGACCCGGTCTGGGCGGCCGAGCAGGCGGCGCTCGGTTGCTTCGCCAACGCCGGTCAGATCTGCGTGGCGGTCGAGCGGATCTACGTGCACCGGGACGTCGCCGAGGGCTTCCTGGACGCACTCGTGGCGCGCGCCGAGGCGCTCACCGTGGGCCCCGGCCGTGACCCGGGCACGCAGCTCGGCCCGCTGGTCGACCGGCGGCACCGGGACCACGTGCACGGGCAGGTCACCGCCGCGGTGGCCGCCGGCGCCCGGGTACGCGCCGGGGGCACGCTGCCGGACGGGCCGGGCGCGTTCTATCCGGCCACCGTGGTCGAGGGCTGCCGCCACGACATGGCTCTGGTCCGCGAGGAGACGTTCGGGCCGGTCGCCCCGGTGGTGGTGGTCGACTCGTTCAGCGAGGGGCTGCGCTGCGCGGCCGACTCCCCGTACGGCCTGGCCGCCACCGTGCTGACCGGCTCGATGAGCCACGCCCAGCGCGCCTGGCGGGAGCTGCCGGTGGGCACCGTCAAGGTGAACGCGGTCTTCGGCGGGGCGCCGGGCGGCGCCGCGCAGCGGCGCCGGGGCAGCGGCCACGGCTTCGGGTACGGCCCGGAGCTGCTCGACGAGTTCAGCACCGTGAAGGCGGTGCACCTTCAGGCGCCGGGCGGCGGCCACTGGTGAGACGGCACGAAGCGAGCCCGGGACCGAGGCGGTCCCGGGCTCGACGCGTACCCCCAGGGGTCAGCGACCGCCGCGGGCCTTGCGGGTCGCGTTGTTGTTGGCCTTCTCGATCGCCTTGACCAGTTCCGGCTTGGTCATCCGGGACCGGCCGCGCACGTCCAGTTTCTTCGCCACCTCCATGAGGTGGTCCTTGGTGGCGTTGGCGTCCACCCCGCCGGCCGTGTTCGCGCGCCGGGCCGGGCCGCCGCCTTCGGCCTGCTTGTCGCTGGGACCCTTGCGGCCCTTGGGCTCCCAGTGGTCGCCCACCTTCTCGAACTCGTGCTTGACGGCGGCGAAGGCGGTGCGGTGCGCCCGCTCCCCCTCGCCGTAGGTCTCGACCGCCGAGTCGTGCGTCTTCTCCCAGGTCCGCTGCGCCTTCGCCGGCGAGCGCCGCAGCGTGCTGGGCAGTACCTCGCGCCCGGGCATCTCGTCCTCCTGGAGTCTCGATCGTCTGTCTTGCCTGGTTCCCTGCCGCACGGCGGGCAAACCGGCGCCCCGGTTTGTCGATTTCCCCCGGGGGGTACCGCCCGGCCACGCCCGGCAGCGGGGCGGTGAAGGAGGCGGACATGACCGTGACGGCACCACAGGTGGTCGGCGGCCGGACGCGGTCCCGTCTCCCCCGCCGGATCCGGCAGCTGAACTGGCGCACCTGGCGGGGCGTGCTGGTGCGCAGCGGCAAGGGTTTCGTCACCGACAACTGCGCCGACTGGGCGGCGGCGCTCACCTACTACGGGGTGCTGGCGCTGTTCCCGTCCACGATCGTGGTGGTGGCGCTGGTCGGCCTGGTCTCCGACGGCCCGCGCACCGTCGACACGGTGATCGACCTGGCCCGGGAGATCGGCGCCGGCTCGGTGGTCGGCAACGACGCGTTCGTGGGCGTGGTACGCAACGTCGTGGAGCAGCAGGGTTCGGCGAAGGTGCTGCTGAGCTTTGGTCTGCTCGGCGCGCTCTGGTCCGCCTCCGGGTTCATCGGCGCGTTCACCCGCGCCTCCAACGCGATCTACGGGGTGCGGGAAGGCCGGCCGTTCTACCGGCTGCGCCCGTTGCAGATCGGCATGGCCGCGGTGACGATCGTGCTGCTCGCCGTGGTGGCCACCGGGCTGATCGTCAGCGGCCCGGTCACCGACGCGGTGGGCGACCTGCTGCACGCCGGGGCGGTGGCCCGCACCACGTGGTCGGTGGCGAAGTGGCCGCTGCTCGCCGTGGTCGCGATGACGCTGCTGTCGCTGCTGTTCTGGATCGCGCCGAACGTCCGGCAGCCGCGGTTCCGCTGGCTCACCCCGGGCGGCGCGCTGGCGCTCGTGGCCTGGGTGCTCGCGTCCTTCGGCTTCGGCCTCTACGTGGCCAACTTCGGCTCGTACGACGTCACCTACGGCAGTCTCGGCGCGGTCATCGCGTTCCTGGTCTGGCTCTACCTGTCCAACTGCGCGCTGATGCTCGGCGTGCAGGTCAACGCCGAGCTGCAACGCGGGAGGGTGATGCAGGCCGGGGTCGAGGAGCCGGACGACCCGGTGCTGCCGCCACGCGCCCCGGCCGACGAGGACAAGACCGACACGGACCAGACCGACACGGACCAGACCGATGCGGACAAGACGGCCGACCGGTTGCCGCCCGGATGACCGCCTCCCCCGGCCGGCCCCGGTTTACCGGCGGTCCCCCGGGGCATCTCCCAAGGCATGGAACGAGGCAGCAGCAAGCACTCGCCCAGGGTCGACGACCAGATGAGCAGCGAGGTCAAGGGGCTCGTCCAGGGCCCGGGGACCGGCGGCGCGCGGGTCGACGAGTTCCGCCAGCCCGAGCCGTCCGGCGAGGACCAGCCCGAGGCGACCACGGCTCCGGCCGGTGAGCTGCGTACCGGCGCTCCCCAGGGCATGAGCTCGGCGGACGTGGAGGAGCGCAGCCGTCTCGGCCGTTTCATCGGCATGGCCGCGCTGCCGGGCGACCGGGAGACGCTGGTCGCCAACGCGCGGGAGAACGAGGCGCCGGCGGACCTCGTCGCCGCCCTGGAGACCCTGCCCGAGGGCACCCGTTACCGCACGATCTCCGAGGTGTGGGCCGCGCTCGGGCACAAGAACGAGACGACGCGCTGGTGAGCGGGCCGGCCCACGGCCCGCACGAGACGTACCAGCGGAACAGGAGGAACCCCGACATGAGTGGTGTTACCGAGCATGTGGACGTGGACGTCCCGATCCGGACCGCGTACGACCAGTGGACCCAGTTCGAGGAGTTCCCGCACTTCATGGAGGGCGTGCAGGAGGTCCGGCAGCTCTCGGACACGATGACCCACTGGACCGTCGAGATCGCGGGCGTGAAGCGCGAGTTCGACGCCGAGATCACCGAGCAGTTGCCGGACGAGCGGGTGGCCTGGCGCTCCACCGGCGGCACGCAGCAGGCCGGCGTGGTGACGTTCCACCGCCTCGACGAGGGGCACACCCGGGTCACGCTGCAGATGGAGTTCGAGCCGCACGGCGCGGTCGAGAAGGCCGGCGACAAGCTCGGCGTGGTCGACCGGCGCGCCAAGGGCGACCTGGAGCGGTTCAAGCAGTTCATCGAGCGGCGCGGCCAGGAGACCGGCGCCTGGCGCGGTTCGGTCGACCGGCCCGTCCCCTGAGCCACCTCCCCCGTACCCGAGCCTCGATGGCCGCCGGCACTGTCGGCGGCCATCGCCGTGTCCGGCCGTTTGCGATCATCCGGTCCGGGTACCGCAGGGGAATGACCGACAACGACCGCCACGTGTGGCGCGACGAGGACCGTACTCCCCTGCACGAGCTGGACCAGGCCGTCGCCCGGTCGGCGATGGACGGCCAGGGCGACGACGTCACGGCCAACGACGCCGGCGAGGAGGCCGCGTTCGGCCACGGCCCGGAGGCGGTGGACCGGGGCGCCGGTCCGGAGGCCGAGCGGCGCGAGATGACCGATGCGGACCGGGCGTACCGGCCGTCGACGATCGGGCGGACCGGCCCGGACAGCGGTTGATCCCGGGCGGCTGCGGGCACCGGTGCCGATGCCCGTAGCCGCCGGATTCATGCTCGACCGATGCGACAAAAAGTGCGGTACGGACAGCCAGGAAAACGGACAGCCCATCCAGAATCGGCCGAACGGCTGACGGCACTCCCCCTGTCGCGCGCAAGACTTTCGGAATGCAACAGGGCTCCGGTTTCCTCTCCAACCGTCAGCGCAAGCTCGCCTGGCTGGGCTTCCTGCTCGCCGCGATCCAGGCTCCGGTCTCCGCCCGGTTCACCGAGGACAGCTCCTGGCTGTTCAGCCTGGTGGTGGCGCTGATGGTCGCGACCGTGATCATCGCCGACGACGGCGCACGCCGCCGCCCGGCCAACGCCCGCCCCTCCGACTGACTCAGCTCGTGCCGGGACGCGCCTCGTGCCCCGGCACACCCCGGCTGCGGCGGCGTTCCTTCATCTCCGCCTCGTAGAGGTGCCGCCGCCCCTCGACCAGCTCGTCGCGGGCCTGCCGGTCCAGCTCCCGGAAGAGCGCGTAGTACCCGTCGTCGAAGTCCTCGACGATCTGGAACGTCCACCGCCCGGCGATGACATTGCGTCCGAGCAGCTCCCGGTCGACGCGCTCGGCCAGGGCCGGGTGCCCGGCGGAGCGGAACATCTCCACGGCGTCGTCGAGCATCAGGTCGGCGTGGCCGATCAGCTGGTGCAGCTCGTAGAGGTGCCCACGTGCCCGTTCAACGCACTCCAGGGCCTCGCTGAGCTTGCCCAGCGCCTCGACCGTGGCGTCACTCACTCCCTCCGGGCGCCGGTGTGCCCGGTCCGGTCCGTCGGCCTGGTGTCCCATGATGTCCCTCCGTGGGCCTGCTGCGTGGTCCTCATGCCGGACTTCTGCCCCCGCACGGGCGACTCAATCCCCGCGGACGGGGTGGCCGGTCCCCCGGACGACCCGGCAATCCGCCGGTCGGCCGAGGTCGGCCCGCGCCGGGCGGCGTTAGCCTCGGACACCATGCGCGTGCCGAACAACCGGGTCGCGACCCGCTCCGCGGCAGTGGCCGCGCGGTCGACCCTCACCACGCTGACCACCGCCGTCGGCACCGCCGGCCTCGCCGCGGCCCACGCGAACCCCGGGCTGCTCGCCGAGGTCGACCAGCACGCCGCGGGGGTACGCGACAGCCTCGACGGCGACCGCCACCCGCTGACCGTGGCCACGCTCGCCGGATACGCCGAGGGGCTGCGCGAAGCGGCGGCGGAGCACGGCTGGACGCCGCCGGCCGAGCCGGTGGACTGGTCCTCGCCGGACTGGGTGCTCACCCGCCTCCTGGCGGTCTGCCTGCTGGCCCGCGCGCTCGACCCGCGTCACCTGGCCTGATCCGTACACCCGGCCGACCTCGACGGCCGGGCTGCTCCGGACACGGCTTCGGGGTGCCCGCGATCACCCCGCGGACACCCCGTCACCCGTTGCCGTCAGCCTCCCGGCCGGCGGAACTGTTGCGTCTCGTCGCCCATCTCGCCGGAGCGGTACGTGCCCGCGCCCGACATCGACGACTGCGGCGCGGCCGGCGTCGGTTGCCCGCCCCGGTCGGCCATCTTGCGTTCGTAGTCGCCCCGGCCGGCCTGCTGCGCCTGCCGCTGCTCCCGGAACGCCCGGGACTCCTCGGCGGCCCGGTGCAGCCACCCGTCCCAGCGGTCCTGCATCGGCTTGATCAGACCACCACCGACACCGACGATCAGGATGCCGGCCACTGTGGCGAGGAAGGCCACGAGCACCGGTGTGGTCACCGTGGTGGCGATACCCACCTGGTTCAGCGCGGCGATCACGCCGAGCGCCAGGATGAAGATCGCCGTCACGTCGGCCAGCACCCGGCCGTACGAGAGCCCGCCGAGCGCCCCGGAGACCAGGTCCCGGACAGCGTTGCCGATGGCGGCGGCGATCACCACGATCACGATCGCCACGAAGGCTCGCGGAAGCCAGGACACCACCCCGCGGATCAGGTCGCTGATCGCGTTCGGTCCCCATACCCCGAAGGCGAACTGCAGGGTGAACAGCAGGACCGCGTAGTAGGCCAGTTTGGCCAGGATGTCGCTGGCGTCGTACTTGGTGCGTTCCAGGGCTCGTTTGATGCCGCCGCGTTCCACGGCGCGGTCGAACCCCACCCGTTCCAGTGCCGCGTCCACGATTTTGAGTACGGCTCGGGCGATGAGCCAACCCACGACGAGAATCGCGATGAACGCGATCGCCCGCGGTACGAAGAGCAGCACCGACCTCCAGAAGTCGGTCCAGGCCGCACCGATGTCGACCTGCCCGACCGCGAGGGTTTTCGGCATGATGTCCCTCCTGTCGCGTGAACTGCGCCGCCCGCATACCCGGTGACCAGGGCAGCACTCCGGGCCGGACCGGGCCAATTTCCCGACATGGGTGATCGAACCGGCCCTGACCTGCCCGAACGTCCACGCGACCGCAAGCCGGGACCCGCCACGAACGCATGATCGGAACCAGCCCGCCACGCTCCGGTTAGGCTGCGGTCATGCCAGGCACCGTCGGTCGGGTTCCCACACCGCCCGCCCCCGCACCGGGAGCGCCCGCCGATCCCGTCGTCCACGGGCCGCCCGCGCAGACCGATCATCCGTGGGCCGGCACGCCGCTGGGCGCCCCGCAGGGCTGGGATCCGGCGGTACGCGCCGTGATGGACGTGGTGCTCGCCTCCCCGGTGCCGATGGCGCTGCTTCTCGGCGACGACCTCGTCGTCTTCTACAACGACGGGTACGCCGAGCTGATCGGCGACCGGCACCCGCACGCGCTCGGCCGGCCGGCGGCCGAGGCGTTCGCCGAGGTGTGGCGTGATCCCGGCGCCGGCGAGGCGCTGGAGCGCGTCTACCGGCACGGCGAGCCGTTCCTGCAGCGGGAGGCGGTGCTGCCCGCCGACCGGCAGGGCCCGGCCGAGCCGGCCGTGTTCACCCGTGGGCACTGCGCGGTACGCGACTCGAACGGCCGTATCGTCGGCGTGCTCACCGTCTCGGCGCAGACCACCCAGCTGACCCAGCAGTTGCAGAGCCTGAGCGACTTCGCGGCGGCGCTGTCCGGCACGCTCACCCTGGACGACGTGGCCCGGGTGACGCTGCGCTACTGCCTGCACTCCTTCGACGCGGACCGGGTGTCGTTCGCGGTGGACGAGGGCAGCGCCTGGCGGCTGGTCCGCCGCATCCGCGGCGAGCTGCTCGACGAGGCCGACGAGCGGCTGCCCCCGCTGTGGCGGCGGATGTCCGCCGAGTCGGCGCTGCCGGCGGTGGTGTCCGCGCGCAGCGGCGTGGCCTCGTTCACCGCCGACGGGCAGCCGCTGCGCGGCGTCGCGGCGGACCGGCACGACGAGAAGATCCGCGCGCTCGCGGCGCTGCCGCTGCGCACGAGTGTGGTCCGTGGCTCGCTCACCATCGGATACCGGGAGCCGCGTCCCTGGTCCCCCGCGGAACGGGCGCTGCTCGCCGCGTCGGCGGAGCTGGTCGGCCAGGCCGCCGAGCGGGCCCGCCGCTTCGAGACCCAGCACGGCACCGCCCAGATGCTGCAACGCAGCATGCTGCCGGAGCGGCTGCCGGACCTGCCCCGGCTGCGCATCGCCGCCCGGTACGACCCGGGCGTGGACGGCAACGCCGCCGGCGGCGACTTCTACGACGCGTTCCTGCTGCCCACCGGGGCGCTCGGGGTGGTGCTGGGCGACGTGGCCGGGCACGACGTGCAGGCCGCCGCCCGGATGGGTCAGGTGCGCGCCGCGCTGCGCGCGCTCGCCCTGGTCGACCCCCGCCCGGACGCCGTGCTCGACGGCCTGGACCGGCTGGTGGCCAGCCTCGGCGTGGAGGGCGGCACGCAGGAACTGTTCGTCACGGTGGTGTTCGGCGTGGTCGAGGCGGACCGGGAGCGGGTCACGCTCGCCAGCGCCGGGCATCCCGCGCCACTGATCCGCCGCGCCGGGCCCGGCGCGACGGCGGTCGCCGAGTTCGTGCAGGTGCCGCCCGCGCCGCCGCTGGGTCTCGGCGGGCGCGCGCGTACCGCGAGCGTGCCGTTCCACCCCGGCGACACCCTGCTGCTCTACAGCGACGGCGTGGTGGAGCGGCGCTGGCAGGATCTGGCTGCCGGGCTGGCCGGGCTGGGCGCGGCGGTCACCGGGGCGGCCAGCGGGGACCCGCGTGCGCTGTGCGCGGTCGCGACCGCCGCCGTGCCGGGCGCCACCGAAGACGACGTGGCGGTGCTCGCGGTGGAGTACGCGGTCCGGCCGAGCCGGTCGGCGAGCATGGAGGTGCCGGCCGAGCCGACCGCGCCGAGCCGGGTCCGGCACTGGATGACCGCGCAGCTCACCGAGTGGCAGGTGCCCGAGGCGGTGATCGGCGCGGCGGTGCTGTGCACGAGCGAGCTGACCACGAACGCGCTGCTGCACGCCGGCACCGCCGCCCGGGTCGAGGTGGACCTGTCCGCGGAGCGGCTGCTGGTGTCCGTGGCCGACTCGGGCACCCGGGGTCAGGTCACCCGTGCCCAGACCGACACGCTCAGCAGCCGGGGCCGCGGGCTGGGCCTGATCGAGGAGCTGAGCGACGCCTGGGGCACCGACCCGACCGTACGCGGCTCGACTGTGTGGTTCGAGATCCTCATTCCGTCGGACGGGTCGCGCGTCGGCGACGCCCCGGCCGGGTAGGAGCCGACCATGACCGACGACAAGCGCCGCGGTGTCCTCTTCGACGCGGACGGCACCCTGGTCGACACGACGTACCTGCACACGGTGAGCTGGTGGGAGGCGCTGCGCCAGGCCGACCACCGGGTGCCGATGGCGCGGATCCACAGGTCCATCGGCATGGGCTCGGACAAGCTCCTCGACCACCTGCTCGGCGCGGAGCGCGACCGGGACGCCGACGGCCGGCTGCGCGACGCGCACGACGCGCTCTACGGCGAGTACTGGGAGCGGCTCACGCCGCTGCCCGGGGCGCGGGAGCTGCTGCGCGCCTGCGCGGAGCGCGGGCTGCGGGTGGTGCTCGCGACCTCGGCCGCCGAGCACGAGGTGACCGCGCTGCGGGCCGCGCTGGACGCGGACGACGTGATCGACTCGGTCACCTCGTCGGCCGACGCGCAGGAGAGCAAGCCGGCGCCGGACATCCTGGTCGCCGCGCTGGAGCAGTCGGGACTGGCCGCCGAGCGGGTGGTGTTCGTCGGCGACTCCGTCTGGGACGTCGCCGCCGCCGGCAAGCTGGACATCCCCTGCATCGGGCTGACCTGCGGCGGCACCGGCCGCGCGGAGCTGGCCGGCGCGGGCGCGGTGGCGGTGTACGACGACCCGGCCGCGCTGCGGGACGCCCTGTCGGACAGCGCCATCGCGTCGCTCGGCTGACCGGCCTCGACCGGCGGGCACGCGCAGGCTTAACCGGGCCCGCTTCGGGGCACTGCTGGACTCCACCGCCCGGGCGACGGGCGTCGGAAGGGTGGTGCCGTGGAACCGGTCGATGTCGCGTTCGCTCTGCTGGGCGTCGGTGCGCTGCTGGCCGGGGTGCTCCCCCGGGTGCTGGAGAGACGGCCGCTGTCGATGCCGATCGCGTTCCTCGGGCTCGGCATGCTCGTCTTCCTGCTGCCCACCGGTCTGCCCACACCGGACCCGCTGCGCTGGCCGGAGTTGACCACCCACCTCACCGAGGTCGGGGTGATCGTCGCGTTGATGGGCGCCGGCCTGAAGATCGACCGCCCGTTGAGCTGGGCCCGCTGGTCGTCGACGTGGCGGCTGCTGGCCATCGCCATGCCGTTGTGCATCGCCGCGGTGGCGCTGCTCGGCTGGTGGTGGGCCGGCCTGGTGCCGGCCGCGGCGCTGCTGCTCGGCGCGGCGCTCGCGCCCACCGACCCGGTGCTCGCCTCCGACGTGCAGGTGGGCGAACCGACCGATGTGGAGGACTCGGAGGACGAGGTGCGCTTCGCGCTCACCTCCGAGGCGGGCCTGAACGACGGGCTGGCCTTCCCGTTCGTGTACGCGGCCATCGCGATCGCCACCACCGGTCTCGCCCCGTCCGGCTGGCTCGGCGAGTGGTTCGCGGTGGACGTGCTCTACAAGCTCGCCGCCGGGGTGGGCGGCGGGCTGCTCGTCGGCTGGCTGCTCGGCAAGCTGTTCTTCCGCGCCCCGAGCAAGCTGCGGCTGGCCCGGCACTCCGAGGGGTTCCTCGCGCTGGCCGCGACGTTCCTCGCGTACGGGCTGGTCGAGGTGATCGGCGGGTACGGATTCCTGGCCGTGTTCGTGGCCGCCCGCGCGATCCGCGCCGCCGAGCGCACCCACGAGTTCCACTCCGTGCTGCACGACTTCGCCGAGCAGGTGGAGCGGCTGCTCACCGTGCTGTTGCTGCTGCTGTTCGGCGGCGCGGTCATCGGCGGGCTGCTCGCCCCGCTCACCTGGCCGGCGGCGCTGGCCGGACTGGCCCTGGTGCTGGTGATCCGGCCGCTGGCCGGGTGGCTGTCGCTGCGCGGAGCGCCCGGCAAGCCGGCCGAGCACTGGGTGATCTCGCTGTTCGGCATCCGCGGCGTCGGCTCGTTCTACTACCTGGCGTACGCCACCAGCAAGACCGACTTCCCGCAGGCGGATCTGGTCTGGGCCACTGTCGGTCTCGTGGTGGTGGTGTCGGTGGTGGCGCACGGCATCGCCGCGACCCCTGTCATGCAGCTGCTCGACCGGGCGGGCCAGCGCACCGGCGAGGGCGCCGAGGCCGGGCGGGCGGCGCAACCGGTCGGCGCCACGGGCTGAACGCCCCGGGCCCGGGCCGGCGCGCCTCAGGCCAGCCGGGCGGCGAGCGCGCGGCCGAGGTCCCGGCCGGAGCGCCAGGCGGTCTGCACGCGCGGGCGACCGAACGCGTCGCCGGCCAGGCCGATCCCGTCGTCGTCCAGGTGGAAGGTCGCGCCGTCGGCGCGGGCCGCCGGCGTCGCGTACGTCCAGCGGTGCACGTGGGTCGACAGCGCCTGCTCGGGCAGCCCGAGCAGGTCGCGGACCGCCTGCTCGACGGCCGCTCGGGCCCCGGTGGGCTGGAGCAGGTGCCCGGCGGCGAACCCGGCGGTGGTGTGCGCGACGAGCACCGGCGCGCCGTCGCCGCGCCGGTCGCCGTCGTCGCAGACCAGGCTGAGTACGGGGTGGTCGTTGACGAACGCGCCCCGGAAGTCCGCCCAGCGGCGGGCCGGGAAGTGCAGCACCCCGGTCAGCGCGGACGACCACCGCTGCGCGGCCACCGCCCGGGTCGCCTCGGCCAGCGCCGGGTCCAGCAGCAGCGCGGCCTGCGGGCCGGGCATGGCGAGCACGACCGCCTCGGCCTCGGCGCCGTCCACCCGGGGGCCCGGCTCGACGCTCATCACCAGCCGGTTGTGGGTCACCGGCAGGTCGCCGGCCAGATGTTCGACGAGCGAGCGCAGCCCGCGCGGGGCGGCCCAGCGCATCGGGCCGCTGACCTGCTCGCGGCCGCGCGGCCCGTACGCGACGAGCGTGTCGGTCCACTCCCGCGCCAGCCCGGCCGCCCGCCACCGGTCCACCACGGCGGCGAAGTCCGGGTCGTCAACTGTGAAGTACGCGGCGCCGAGGTCGGCCGGGCGGCCGTCGAAACGCTTGCTGGCCATCCGCCCGCCGGTGACCCGGGCGCGCTCGCGCAGCCGTACCGGGATCCCGGCCCGCGCCAGCTCGGTCGCGCACGCCACTCCGGCGATGCCCGCGCCGACCACCACCACGCCCGCCCGGTCCGTCGTCACCAGGTGATCGTAGGCGGCGGCCGGCATGAACCCGGCGGGCCGGGGGTAGTGGAACACCTGTTCGAGGAGAGGTGATGAGCATGGCCGACCGCGCCAACACCAACGGCAGGAGCGTGAACCCGGACGCCGCCGTCAAGGACCCGGACGACTGGGTCACCGGCGACGAGCCGCCCACCGCCGCCCAGGAGTCGTACCTGCACACGCTGGCCCAGGAGGCGGGCGAGCCGGTGCCGGAGGGCCTGACCAAGGCCGAGGCGTCCCGGCGGATCGACGAGTTGCAGGCGGAGACCGGCCGGGGCCGCTGAGCGGTCAGCGCGGGGGCAGGCGGTGCAGCTCGACCCGGTCGAGCCGCCCCGCCGCCACCCGCGCGGTCAGGTACGTGGCGTGCGGCTGCGCCCGCCGGTCGGTCGGTGAGCCGGGGTTGAGCAGCCGCAGGCCGCCCGGCGCGACGCTGTCCCAGGGGATGTGCGAGTGCCCGAAGACGAGCAGGTCGCAGTCGCCGTACGCGGTGGCGCAGCGCTCCTCGCGGCGGGTCTTCGGGCCGGTCTCGTGCACCACGGCGACCCGCAGGCCGTCCAGCTCGACCCGGGCCACCTCGGGCAGCCGGGCGCGCAGCGCAGGGCCGTCGTTGTTGCCGTACACCCCGACCAGCCGGCGCGACCGCTCCTCCAGCGCGTCCAGCAGCGCCACGTCCACCCAGTCCCCGGCGTGCACCACCACGTCCGCGGCCTCCACCGCCGCCCACAGCGGCGCGGGCAGGTCCCGGGCCCGCTTCGGCACATGCGTGTCCGCCATGATCACGAGATCCACCCCCTCATCCTCCCCCAACCCACCTCTTCTCCCGCGTCGATCATGAGGTTGGCGGCACTCAGGGAGATCGACTACGCCGTCAACTTCATGATCGACGCGAAGACGCGGCGGTGGGGGCGGGGGCCTCGGCGCGGGCGGCGGCGTCGGTGATGCGGCCGGCGGCGATGATCAGGCCGATGTGCGAGTACGCCTGCGGGAAGTTGCCGACCTGCTCGCCGGTGTCCTGGTCGATCTGCTCGGCGTAGAGCCCGAGGTCGTTGGTGCGAGCGGCCACCTGCCCGAACAGCCGCCGGGCCCGGTCCAGCTCGCCCGCTTCGGCCAGGCAGGCGGCCAGCCAGAACGAGCAGATCACGAACCCGGCCGGGTCGCCGTCCCAGCGCCGCAGCAGCCCACCCCGGGACAGCCGGCGCTCGATGACGTCCATCGTGGCCCGCATCCGCGGATCGCTCGCGGGCAGGAAACCGACGAGCGGCATGAGCAGCACCGAGGCGTCCAGGTCGTCGGAGCCGAAGACCCCGGTGTACGCGCCGACCCGCTCGTTCCAGCCCCGGGTGAGCACCGCCGCCCGTACCTCGTCGCGGGCTGCCGCCCAGCGGGCCACGTCGGCCGGCTCGCCGATACGCGAGCCGAACCGGACCGCCCGGTCCAGCGCGGTCCAGCACTCCACCTTGGAGGAGACGTAGTGCCGCTCCGGGCCGCGCCCCTCCCACATCCCGGAGTCGGGCAGGCGCCAGCCGCGCACGGCCTGGTCGGCGAGCATCCGCAGCAGGTCACGCACCTCGGGTGACATCGGATCGAGGTAGTAGCGCAGCAGCCAGGCCGCGTCGAGCACCTCGCCCAGCACGTCGTTCTGCCGCTGCCGCCAGGCGTCGTTGCCGACGACCACCGGCCGGCTGCCGGCGTACCCGGCGAGGTGGTCGAGGTCGTGCTCGGTCAGGTCCCGCTCACCCTCGACGCCGTACATGATCGGCACCGGCTCGTCGCCGATCAGCCCCATCGCCCGCGCCACCCAGGTGAACTGCCGGTCCGCCTCGTCCGGGCAGGCGGCACGCCAGAGCGCCTGGAGGGTGAGGCTGAAGTCGCGCAGCCAGACGAAGCGGTAGTCGTAGTTGCGGTCACCGCCGGGCTTCTCCGGCAGCGAGGCGGTGGCCGCGGCGACGACAGCGCCGCTGGGCCCGTACGTCATGCCCTGCACGGCGAGCGCGCTGCGCCGCACCTCGTCGCGGAACTCGCCCTGGTAGTCGTGCAGGCCGGACCAGGAGCGCCAGCCCGCCACCGTCTCGGCCACCACGTCGGCGGCGTCGGGCAGCGCCGGGGCGGCGCCGTCGTACGTCGGGGCGTACCCGAGGGTGAAGCGGTGCCTGCTGCCGGCGCGGGCGGTGAACCGCCCGACGGCGGTCCCGCCGTCGAAGCTCAGCGGGACGTCGCAGCGCAACTCCAGGTGGCACGCCCCGGCGGTGGCGCCCACCACCCCGTCGCGTTCGGTGAGGTAGGCGCCGACGCGGCCGTACTCGAAGCGCGGCGCGTAGTCGACGCGCATCGGCACCTCGCCGGTGAGCCCCTCCACCACCCGGACGAGCACCCGCGGCGAGCGCAACCCGATCTCGTGCCCGCGCGCGCCGGACTCCAGCGCCAGCGCGTCGGTGACGGCCACCGTGCCGGTCCCGGTGGCGAAGACGGTACGCAGCACGAGCGTGTCGTCCAGGTAGGAGCGCGTGCTGGTGGCCTCGCCCTCGGGGCGGATGCTCCAGTGCCCGGCGTCGGAGTCGAGGAGCCGCCCGAACACCGACGGCGAGTCGAAGCGGGCCGGGCACCACCAGTTGACGGCGCCCTCCCGGTCGACAAGCGCCGCGCTGCGCCCGTCGGCGAGGAAGCCGTGCTCGCTGATCCGTCCGGTACGCACGACTGTGGCTACCCGGCACGGGCGCCGCCATGCCTGGCCGCATCGGTGGCGGTCGCCGCGTTACCGCTCGCCGGGGGTGGGAACGCGGCGGGTTGACGAAGGAGGATGCTCATGACCAGACCCTCGACTCCGACCGCGGCCTGGCAACCCGGAATGCCGGGCAGCGACAACCTCCCGTCCGGCCCGGGCGGTCGCCCGACGCCGCCGAGCGGGGACGGGCACGGACCGCAGGCCGGTTCGGCGACCGTCACAATCGGCTCGTACCCGGACTATCCGTCCGCCCAGCGCGTGGTGGACTATCTGGCCGACAACCGGTTCCCGGTGGAACGTACCTCGATCGTCGGTACGGACCTCACGCTCGTGGAGACCGTAATGGGACGGCTCACCACGGGCCGGGCGGCCCTGCTCGGGGCCGGCACCGGCGCCTGGTTCGGTTTGTTCATCGGGTTGCTCTTCGGCATCTTCACCGCCGGCAACTGGCTCGCGGTGATCCTGGTCGGCCTGGTGATCGGCGCGATCTGGGGTGCGGTGTTCGGCGCTGTCGCGCACGCGATGAGCGGCGGTCAGCGTGACTTCACGTCGGCCAGTTCGCTGCGGGCCGCCCAGTACGCGGTCACCGTGGACGCGGAGCTGGCCGGTCAGGCCCAGCAGCTGCTCAGCCGGATGCACCTGACACCGACCGGCGCCACCGCCCGCTGACCGGCGGTACGCGACATCGAGGGAGGGCCCCGCCGGGGTCCTCCCTCGCCGCGTCAGTGGTACGCCCGCTCACCGGCGCGCAGGGGCACGTCCACCCGGTTCTCCGGCGGGGCCAGCGGGCAGGCCCACCTGTCGTCGTAGGCGCAGCTGGGGTTGTAGAGGTAGTTGGCGTCCAGGCGTACCCGGTCACCGGGCAGCACGGTCAGGCCGCGGCCGAACGTGCCCTTCACCGTGTCGGTGAGATACCGGCCTCCGCCGTACGAGCCGTCGCCGCAGGTGGCGTCGCGCAGGGGCAGGAACAGCCCGCCCCCGTACGCCTCGATCCACCAGAGCGTCAGCGGTCCCCACGGCGTCTCGGCGACGGCCACCCGCCGGTACGCGACCACGCCGTCCGGGCCGCCGGTGTCGATGCGCAGCTCACCGGAGGCGGGCCGCAGCGGCGCCTCGACCACTGCCGCCAGGTCGGGCGGGTACCACCGCAGCCCGGTGAAGCCGGGCCGGTCGGCGGGCGGCACCGGGCTGCTGGGGTGGGTGCGGAACAGCTCGTCGCGGGCGGCCCGGAAGCCGGTCAGGTCGAGGTCGGACAGGTAGAGCCGGGCCACCCGCTCCCGCCAGTCGAGCAGGTCGAGATCATCCATCCCCCGACCTTATCTTCAGTTTTCAAGAAGAGCCGCGACCGGGCCGCACCGCACGCAGCAGGGCCACTTGTTTAAATTTTAAATAGTGCTACCCTCAGAGCCATGACGGAGAGCCTGGACGCGGAGCGGATGGCCTGCTGGCGCGCGTACATCGAGTCGAGCCAGCGGCTGTTCACCCGGCTCGAGGACGACCTGCGCGCCGACAGCGACCTGAGCTTCGCCGACTACCACGTGCTGGTGCTGCTCTCCGAGGCGCCCGGCCAGCGGCTGCGCATGGGTGAGCTGGCCGACCGGCTGGTGTTCTCGCCGAGCCGGCTGACCTACCAGGTCACCACGATGCAGAAGCGCGGCCTGGTGGCGAAGGAGGCGTGTCCGGCGGACCGGCGCGGCAGCGAAGCCGTGCTCACCGCGGCCGGCCTGCTCGCCCTGCGCGAGGCCGCGCCGCACCACCTGCGCTCCGTGCGCGCCCACCTGATCGACGACCTCGACGACGCCGAGGTCGCCTGCCTCACCCGGGTCTTCGAGCGGCTCGGCCGGCGCCTGCGCGCCGACCGCACCGCGTCGTCCACCCCGGCCGACAAGTAAGGAGCCCCGCGATGCCCGCGATCACCGTCGACGACGTCCTCGTCCTGCCCCGCCTGCCGAAGCTCGGGGAGGCCACCGAATACCGCTCGGTCCGCCGGGTCACCACCGCCCCCAGCGGGTACGAGGGCGAGGGCTTCCCGGTCCGCCGGGCCTTCGCCGGCGTGCCGATGACCGAGCTGGACCCGTTCATCCACCTCGACCAGATGGGCGAGGTCGACTACGCGCCGGGCGAGCCGAAGGGCACCTCCTGGCACCCGCACCGCGGCTTCGAGACGGTGACCTACATGATCGACGGGATCATGGACCACCAGGACTCGACAGGTGGCGGCGGCACCATCACCGACGGCGACACCCAGTGGATGACAGCAGGTAGTGGCCTGTTGCACATCGAGGCGCCGCCGGAGCACCTGGTGATGAGCGGCGGGCTGTTCCACGGCCTTCAGCTCTGGGTCAACCTGCCCCGGGTGGCCAAGATGAGCGCGCCCCGCTACCAGGACATCCGCGGCCGGGAAGCGGCGCTGCTGACCACGCCCGACGGCGGCGGCCTGATCCGCGTCATCGCCGGCGAGATCGCCGGGCACCAGGGCCCGGGCTCGACGCACACGCCGATCACCATCGCGCACGTCACGTTGCAGCCCGGCGCCGAGCTGAGCCTGCCGTGGCGGTCGGACTTCAACGCGCTGGTGTACGTGCTGGCCGGCCGCGGCACCGTCGGCACCGACCGGCGGCCGATCCACCTCGGCCAGCTCGCCGTGCACGGGCCCGGTGAGGCGCTGCGGATCACCGCCGACCGGACGCAGGACTCCAACGCCCCGGCGCTGGAGCTGTACCTGATGGGCGGCCAGCCGATCCGCGAGCCGGTGGCGCACTACGGCCCGTTCGTGATGAACACCCGCGCCGAGCTGATCAAGGCGGTCGAGGACTTCCAGGCCGGCCGGCTCGGGGTGATCCCGACCGGGCGGGTGCCGCACAGCGACGGCCAGGGCGACCGGCCCTGACCTGCCACGGGCGCCCCGGTTCGCCGGGGCGCCCGGCCGCGGTCTCAGGAGACGGCGAAGATCCCGGCCACCCCGAGGATCACCATCAACAGGACCGCCACCAGCGCACCCCGCTCCCCCTCCACCGCCTGGTCGCGGTCGTCGGTCACGGTGTTCGTCGTCTCGGCGGGCATGTCGGTGCCTCCTCGGTTTCGCGGTCCAGGGGTCCGGCGCACCCCTGACGCGCGCACCGACGCCGACCTGCTGCTCGACGTGCGGGGCCCTGCCGGGGGTCCTACCGTGTGAGGACGTCGTCGACCTCGGGGGGTGGAACGTGACTCTGCGGGACTGGTTCCTCACCGCACAGGAACGCGCCAACCCGGGCTCTGAATTACCCGTCTGGACCGATGGAAACCTCGCCGAGCCGCTGATTCACGGTGCCGCGTACTTCGACCGCCTGGTCAGCGAGGTGGAGGCGCTGTCGGCGGGCGACCACCTGTTCTTCACCGACTGGCGTGGCGACCCGGACGAGCGGATGCGCCCGGACGGCCCGACCGTGGCGCAGTTGTTCGCCCGGGCCGCCCAGCGCGGCGTGATCGTCAAGGGCCTGGTCTGGCGTTCCCACCTCGACGCGCTGTCCTACAGCGAGGCGGAGAACCGCGACCTCAGCGAGGCGATCCGCGCGGCCGGCGGCGAGGTGCTGCTCGACCAGCGGGTCCGGCGCGGCGGCTCGCACCACCAGAAGCTCGTGGTGCTGCGCCGGCCCGGCGACCCGAGCCGCGACATCGCGTTCGCCGGCGGCATCGACCTGTGCCACAGCCGCCGCGACGACGCCGCCCACGCCGGCGACCCGCAGCCGATCGGCATGTCCCCCCGGTACGGCCCCACACCGCCCTGGCACGACGTGCAGCTCGCGGTGCGCGGGCCGGTGGTCGGCGCGCTCGACACGACGTTCCGGGAGCGGTGGACCGACCCGATGCCGCTGGACTCGGAGAACCCGATGGCGTACCTGCGGGACCGGATGCGCGGCTCCGACCTGCGCCCGGACCCGCTGCCCGAGCAGCCCGCCGACCCGCCGCCCTGCGGGCCGCACCACGTGCAGGTGCTGCGCACCTACCCGGCGGTGCGGCCCCGCTACTCGTTCGCCCCGGACGGCGAGCGCACCGTGGCCCGCGGCTACACCAAGGCGGTACGCCGGGCGCGGCGGCTGATCTACCTGGAGGACCAGTACCTCTGGTCGACAGAGGTGGCCGAGCTGTTCGCGCAGGCGCTGCACGAGCACCAGGACCTGCACCTGGTGGCGGTCGTGCCCCGGCACCCGGACGTGGACGGCCGGCTCGCGCTGCCGCCGAACATGGTGGGCCGGGAGCAGGCGCTGTCGCTGTGCCACCGGGCCGCGCCGCAGCGGGTGCACGTGTTCGACGTGGAGAACCACGACGGCACGCCCGTCTACGTGCACGCGAAGGTCTGCGTGGTGGACGACGTGTGGGCCAGCGTGGGCAGCGACAACTTCAACCGCCGGTCCTGGACGCACGACAGCGAACTGTCCTGCGCGGTGCTCGACGACACGCGGGACGAGCGGGCCCCGGCCGACCCGGCCGGGTTGGGCGACAGCGCCCGGGTGTTCGCCCGCGACCTGCGGCTGCGGTTGTGGCGCGAGCACCTGGACCGCGATCCCGGCGGCGCGCAGGACGACGACCTGATCGATCCGGCGGACGCGGTGGCGGCGATCACCGCGGCGGCGGAGGAACTGGACCGCTGGCACGCCGGGGGCCGGGCCGGTCCCCGTCCGCGGGGCCGGTTGCGGCCGCACCGCCCGGAGCGGCTGCCCTGGCGTACGCGGCTCTGGGCGCTGCCGGCGTACCGGCTGGTCTACGACCCGGACGGCAGGCCGCTGCGGGCCCGGCGGGCCGGCACCTGGTGAAGGCCGGTCACCTCGTCGGGCACGTTCGGGCGGGCCGGGTACGCGAACGACACGCGCGGCGAGTAGAAGCCCCAGCACACGTGCAGCGGGTTGGCCGGCCGCAGCGCGTGGACCGGGTGCTCCGGCGCCGGGAACTCCACCGACTCGACCTCGAACGGTGACACCGGCTCGGCCACGTACGGGTAGTCGGTGACGATCAGCTCGCCGTCGAGACGGGTGAGGTAGCGGTGGTGGCCGTTGTGCGCCTCGGTGCCGGTGTGCCCGACCCGGGCGGTGACCCGGATCAGCGGCGTGCCGTCCGCGGCCCGGGTCTCGGAGGTGAGCCGGTCGCCCCGCACGTCCACCCGGGTCTGCCCCTCGACGGCCGGCGCGCCGCGCGCGGCGGCGTACTGCCGGACCCGTTCGCTGGAGGCGAGGTAGTGCGTCCACCAGCCCCCGGGCGTCCCGCCGTCGGGCGGGTCCATGTCCGCGAGCGAGACACCGATGTAGGTGAGTGAGTACGCGCCGAAGCCGGAGGTCTGCGTCTCGTCGTCGACCACGTACTGGTTGACGAAGACCTGGCGCTGCGGGTGCGGGCGCAGCCCGGCCGGAACCAGCGTCTCGACCGCGCCGGGATCCGCCGGGAGCCAGCTGAACAGCAGCGTCCGGGCGTTGATGACGAGTTGCGGCGCGGCGGGATCCAGCACGGTGCCTCCGTTGACGTGTCGCTACGGACGGTACGGGCGGTCCCGTCGGCGGGACAACGACAGAAAGACGACACTTCGCCCACCTGTCGGATTCCGCGTTGACCGGTCGGGGTAGGAGCGGGGCCGACCGGTCAACGCGGCGCGCCGCCATGCCGAGCGCGATATCAACCGGCTCATGCCTTTCATGGCCGCTTACACCTTAAGTACATCGTACTTTCGGCTAGATTTCCGCAGCACGATCGGGCTATGGTGGCTTCCGAACGTACTACCGTCACCTAAACCTAAGCGTCACGTCTTTTTTCTTCCGTGGACGAGGTGCAGGGAGGAACCACCCATGACCGCTCCCACGATCAGCGCCCCGGCGACCACGCCGGCCGGCTCCGCGAAGCTCGACCCCCGCTCGCTCACCGACAGCGCCGCCGACCTGCTCGACGCGATGGCCGCGCTGCCGGCCGACCACCCGTCGCGGCCCGCGCTGCGCGACCGCGCCATCGAGGCCTGGCTGCCGCTGGCGAACCACCTGGCCCACCGCTACAGCGGTCGCGGCGAGCCGAACGACGACCTGGCGCAGACCGCCGCGATCGGCCTGATCAAGGCGATCGACAAGTTCGACCCGTCGCGCGGCGTCGACTTCGCCGGCTACGCGATCCCCACCATCATCGGCGAGCTGAAGCGCCACTTCCGCGACCGCACCTGGGACATCCGCGTCCCCCGCCGGCTGCAGGAGCTGCGCCTGGCCATCTCCGACGCCAACAGCACGCTGCTGCAGACGCTCGGCCGCTCGCCGACGGTCGCCGACATCGCCGCCCACCTCAAGCTCACCGAGGAAGAGGTGCTGGAGGGCCTGGAGGGCGCCCGCGCGTACAACGCGGTGTCGCTGTCCACCCCGACCGGTGACGGCGAGCGCGCCACCGAGCTCGGCGACCTGATCGGCGGCGAGGACGGCGAGTTCGAGCTGGCCGAGATGCGGGTGGCCCTCGGCCCGGCGCTGGCCACGCTCGACCAGCGCGAGCAGAAGATCCTCACGCTGCGCTTCTACGGCAACCTGACTCAGTCGCAGATCGCCGAGCAGATCGGCGTCTCGCAGATGCACGTGTCCCGGCTGCTGGCCCGGGCCCTGACCAAGCTGCGCGGGCAGCTCGACGGAACGTACTAGCAGGTGGCGGCGGCCGGGTCGGCGGACCCGGCGCAGCGGTCCACCCGGCCCGGTCGGCGGTGCGCCGGCCGGGCCGTTCCGTGTTCCGGGGGCAGCGCGGACCGTCCGGCGGCGCGGTGCGAGAGTGGGTCCGTGCTCGCCGACGTCGCCCTCGACCTGCCGGTCCGGCCGGTGCTGCCGGCGCTCGTCGAGGCGCTGCGCGCCCGGGGCGCCGCCGTGCTGGTGGCGCCCCCGGGCACCGGCAAGACCACCACCGCGCCGCTCGCGGTCGCCGACGCCGTCGCCGGGCGGGTGGTGATCGCCCAGCCCCGGCGGGTCGCCGCCCGTGCCGCCGCGCACCGGATGGCCGCGCTGCTCGGCGGCCGGGTCGGCGACCGGATCGGCTACGCGGTACGCGGCGAGCGGCGGTCCGGGCCACGTACCCGGATCGAGGTCGTCACCACCGGCCTGCTGGTGCGGCGGCTGCACCACGACCCGGAGCTGCCCGGCGTGGACGCGGTGCTGCTCGACGAGTGCCACGAGCGGCAGCTCGACGCCGACCTGGCGCTGGCGTTCAGCGTCGAGGCGCGCGGCACGCTGCGCCCGGACCTCTGGCTGCTGGCCATGTCGGCCACCCCGCAGGCGGACCGGTTCGCCGCGCTGCTCGGCGCGGGCGACCCCGCGCCAGTGGTACGCGCCGAGGCCGCCCTGCACCCGGTCGATCGGGTGTGGGCACCGACGCCGCGCCCGGTGACGCCGCCCGGCAGCGGCCGGGTCGATCCGGCGCTGCTGGACCACGTGGCCGCCACGGTCCGCCGGGCGCTGCGCGAACGCGACGGCGACGTGCTGGTCTTCCTGCCCGGGGCGGGCGAGATCGCCGCGGTCGCGGGCCGGCTGGCCGACCTGCGTGAGCACGTCGCCGTCCTGCCGCTGCACGGCCGGCTGCCCGCCGCCGCCCAGGACGCGGCCCTGACACCGGCCGCCGGGCGGCGCGTGGTGCTGGCGACCGCGGTGGCGGAGAGCAGCCTGACCGTGCCGGGCGTGCGGGTGGTGGTCGACGCCGGCCTGAGCCGCGTGCCCCGCACCGACCTGGCCCGAGGGCTGGGCGCGCTGGTCACGGTGCCGGTGTCCCGGGCGGCGGCCACCCAGCGGGCCGGCCGGGCCGGACGGGAGGCGCCGGGCGCGGTCTACCGCTGCTGGTCGCAGGCGACACACGAGCGGCTCGCCCCGCAACCCGAGCCGGAGATCGCCACCGCCGACCTGACCGGGTTCGCGCTGGAGCTGGCGGCCTGGGGTACGCCGGACGGCGCCGGTCTGGCGCTGCCCGATCCGCCGCCACCGGCCGCGCTGGCCGTGGCAAGGGAGACCCTGCGCACGCTCGGCGCGGTGGACGACGACGGCCGGATCACCGCGCGGGGCCGGGCGGTCGCGGCGGCGGGCACCCATCCCCGGCTGGCGCGGGCCCTGCTGGACGGCGCGCTCCGGGTCGACGCGGACCGGGCCGCCGAGGTGGTGGCGGTGCTCTCCGACGACACGCTGGGCGGGTCGGGGGACGACCTGCCGGCCCGCTGGCGCCGCCTGCGCTCCGGCGCCGACCCGGCCGCCACCGCACGCTGGCGCGCCGAGGTACGCCGGCTGCGTGCCGCCCTGCCCACCGGTCCGGCGCCGCACCGTGGCGACAGCGGACAGCCGGTGGGAGACCGGCGGGAGCGCCTGCCCGACGATCTGGCCGCGGGACTGCTCGCCGGACTCGCGTACCCGGAGCGGCTGGCCCGGGTGCGGCGGCCGGGCGGGTCCGCGTACCTGATGGCCGGCGGGACCGCAGCGGAGCTGGCGCCCGGGTCCGGGCTGTCCGGGTCGGCGTGGCTGGCCGTCGCGGTGGCCGACCGCTCCCCCGGCGCTCCGGCCGCCCGGGTGCGGCTGGCCGCGCCGATCGACGAGGCGACCGCCCGGGAGGCCGGGGCGGCGCTGCTGCGCTCCGGGCGCGAGGTGGCCTGGGCCGGCGGGGACGTGGTGGCCCGGGAGGTGGTCCGGCTCGGCGCGATCGAGCTGGTCGAGCGGCAACTGACCACTCCGGCGCCGGACCTGGTCGCGGCGGCGCTGCTGGACGGGCTGCGGCAGGAGGGGCCGGGACTGCTGCGCTGGACGCCGGAGGCGACCGGGCTGCGCCGCCGGATGGCGTTCTGCCGCCACGCGCTCGGCGAGGACTGGCCGGACGTCTCCGACGCGACGCTGCTCGACCGCGCGCCCGAGTGGCTCGGGCCGGAGCTGGTCCGCGCCCGCCGCCGGGCCGACCTGGGCCGGGCGGACGTGGCGGCGGCGCTGCGCCGGCTGCTGGACTGGCGGCAGGCCGCCCGGCTGGACGAGCTGGCCCCAGAGCGGCTCGCGGTGCCGAGCGGGTCGCGGGTACGTATCGACTACGCCGATCCGGCCGCGCCGGTGCTGGCGGTGAAGCTCCAGGAGACGTTCGGCTGGCGGGACGTGCCGCGGATCGCCGACGGGCGGGTGCCGGTGCTGCTGCACCTGCTCTCCCCCGCCGGGCGGCCGGTGGCGGTCACCGCCGACCTGGCGTCGTTCTGGCGAACCGGCTATCCGCAGGTACGGGCGGAGCTGCGTGGCCGCTACCCGCGTCACCCGTGGCCGGAGGACCCGACCACTGCCGAGCCGACCCGCCGGGCCGCCCCGCGCCGACGGTGAGGGCTACTCCTCGACGACGTCGGCGATCACGACGGTGATGTTGTCCGGGCCACCGGCCCGCAGCGCCAAGTCGATCAGCCGGGCCGCGCAGGCGTCCCGCTCCAGCTGCTCGTTGAGCACCTCGGTGAGCGTGTCCGCGCGGACCACGTTGGAGAGGCCGTCGCTGCACAGCAGCCAGCGGTCGCCGGCGCGGGGCACCATCGTCGCGTACGACGGGGAGACCTGGTCGCCCTGCAACGCCTGGGTGACCACCGCCCGCCGGGGGTGGCTGCTGGCCTGCTCGGCGGTGATCACGCCCTGGTCGACGAGCATCTGCACGAACGTGTCGTCGCGGGTGACCTGCTTGAGCACGCCCTCGCGGAACAGGTAGGCGCGGGAGTCGCCGACGTGCGCCAGCGCCAGGCAGCTGCCGGTACGGGCGAACAGCAGCGCGGTGAGCGTGGTCCCCATGCCCTGACGCTCCGGGTCCTCCTCCACCGCCTGGCGGATCCGCGCGGTGGCCAGCTCGATCGCGCCCTGCAGCGCGGCGACTAGTGCGTCCTCCGGCGTCTCCACGTCCAGCGGGGCGATCGCGTCGATCGCGATGCGGCTGGCCAGGTCGCCGGCCGCCATGCCGCCCATGCCGTCGGCGACCGCGACCAGCCAGGGGCCCGCGTGCTGCGCGTCCTGGTTGCCGCTACGAATCAGCCCACGGTCGCTCGCTCCGACGGAACGAAGCTTCAGGGTCATGGGTCGCAGCCTGCCAGGTCGAGGGCTCGGTTGTCTGTAGGAGATCACCGACATCGTACGTGGCGCGCCGGATCCCTCCGCGAGCGGGCGTTCGGCCGAGCATCGGGCCAGATCGATTGACAGCGACGGAACGCGGTGGAAACATCGCCCTGATATTGGGAGCGCTCCCAGCTCCCGTGGTCCCCCACCACCCCCGAGCACGGAAGGAACCTCCGTGACCCGATCCCGTCGTCGGCTCGCCGCGCTCGCGGCCACCACGCTGGCGCTCACCGGCCTCTCCGCCGGCCCGGCCCTTGCCGAGGTGCCGCCGGACGCCCCCGAACAACTCCGTAACGGCGACTTCAGCGCCGGTGTCTCCCCCTGGTTCTCCTACGGCACGGGCGACCTCGCTGTCGTCGACGGCCGGCTCTGCACCACAGTCGCGGCGGGCACCGCCAACCCCTGGGACGCCGGCATCGGCCAGGACGCGGTGCCGCTGACGCAGGGCGCCGAGTACGAGCTGTCCTTCGACGTCTCCGCCACCCCCGGCGCGGCCGTCAAGGCGGTGCTCCAGCTCGGCAGCGCCCCCTACACCACGTACGCGAGCGTCGACGCGACCGCCACCGGTACGGCGAAGCGCGTCACCACCACGTTCACCTCCCCGGCCGACAACCCCACCGCCCAGCTGATCTTCCAGGTCGGCGGCAGCGCCGAGGCGCAGACGTTCTGCCTGGACAACGTGTCGCTGCGTGGCGGGGAGCCGGCGCCGCCGTACGAGCCGGACACCGGGCCCCGGGTCCGGGTCAACCAGGTCGGCTACCTGCCCGGCGGGCCGAAGCACGCGACTGTGGTCACCGAGGCCACCGAGGCGCTGCCGTGGCAGCTGAAGTCGGGCAGCGGCGCGGTGGTCGCCAGCGGGCAGACCACGCCGCGCGGCACCGACGCCGCCTCGGCGCAGAACGTGCAGACCGTCGACTTCTCCGCGTACCGCAAGCCGGGCACCGGCTACACGCTCACCGTCGACGGCGAGACCAGCCACCCGTTCGACATCTCCGGCGCGCTCTACGACCGGCTGCGCGCCGACTCGCTGCAGTTCTTCTACGCCCAGCGCAGCGGCATCGAGATCGACGGCGACCTGATCGGCGAGGAGTACGCCCGCCCGGCCGGCCACCTCGGCGTCGCGCCGAACCAGGGCGACACCGACGTGCCGTGCCAGGCCGGCGTCTGCGACTACTCGCTGGACGTGCGCGGCGGCTGGTACGACGCGGGCGACCACGGCAAGTACGTGGTCAACGGCGGCATCGCCACCTACCAGCTCCTGAGCACCTTCGAGCGGACCAAGACCGCCGAGACCGCTGACGGCGGCGCCGCCCTGGGCGACTCCACGCTGCGGCTGCCCGAGCGCGGCAACGACGTGCCGGACGTGCTCGACGAGGCCCGCTGGGAGCTGGAGTTCCTGCTGCGCATGCAGGTGCCGGCCGGCAAGCCGCTGGCCGGGATGGTCCACCACAAGATCCACGACCGGAACTGGACCGGCCTGCCGCTCTCACCCCAGGACGACCCGCAGCCGCGTGAGCTGCACGCGCCGTCCACCGCCGCCACGCTGAACCTGGCCGCCGTCGCCGCGCAGTGCCAGCGGCTGTACGCCCCGTACGACGCCGCGTTCGCCGCGCGCTGCGGCACCGCCGGGAAGACCGCGTACGCGGCGGCCAAGGCGAACCCGGCGATCTACGCCCCGGCCAGCGACAGCACCGGCGGCGGCGCGTACGACGACACCAACGTCAGCGACGAGTTCTACTGGGCCGCGGCCGAGCTGTGGCTGACCACCGGCGACAAGGCGTACCTGGCCGACGTCACCGGCTCGCCGCTGCACACCGCCGACGTGTTCGCCCCGAACGGCGCGTTCGGCTGGCAGAGCGTCGCCGCGCTGGGCCGCATGGACCTGGCCACCGTGCCGAACACGCTGCCCGCGGCGGAGAAGACCCGCATCCGCGAGTCGATCACCGCCGCCGCCGACAGCTACCTGGCCACGATCGCCGGCCAGGCGTACGGGCTGCCGTTCCCGGGCAGCGCCGACGCGTACGTCTGGGGCAGCAACAGCAACCTGGTGAACAACGCGATCGTGCTGGCCACCGCGTTCGACCTGAGCCGGGACGCGAAGTACCGCGACGGCGCGGTGCAGGCCGCCGACTACCTGTTCGGCCGCAACGCGCTGAACATGTCGTACGTGACCGGGTGGGGTGAGCAGCACGCCCGCAACCAGCACAGCCGGATCTTCGGCCACCAGCTGAACCCGGACCTGCCGCGCCCGCCGGCCGGCTCGCTCGCCGGTGGTCCGAACGCCGCGCTGCAGGACCCGTTCGCGGCGAACCTGCTCGCCGGTTGCGCGCCGATGTTCTGCTTCGTCGACGACATCAACTCGTACGCGACGAACGAGGTGGCGATCAACTGGAACTCGGCGCTGGCCTGGCTCGCGTCGTTCCTGGCCGACCAGGGTGACGCCCGCGCGGTGCCGGCGCCGTCCTGCGCGGTCACGTACACCACGCACGGGAGCTGGCCGTCCGGCTTCACCACCCAGGTGACGGTGCGCAACACCGGCACGACGGCGGTGAACGGGTGGAGCCTGCGGTGGGCGTTCCTCGGCGACCAGAAGGTGAGCCAGGCGTGGTCGGCGCAGCTCGGCCAGAGCGGCGCCACTGTCACCGCGAAGAACCTGTCCTGGAACGCGAAGCTGGCGCCGGGCGCGTCCACCACGTTCGGCTTCAACGGCACCGCGTCCCGCTTCCCCAACCCGGATCCGGGGCTGGTCACCCTGAACGGAAAGGCCTGCACGGTCTCCTGACCGAGCTGACCGGCCGCCATCGCAGGACCGGGTACGGTCCTGCGATGGCGTACCTCTTCCTGCTCGGCGCGATCACCGCCGAGGTGATCGGCACCAGCCTGCTCAAGGCCACAGACGGTTTCACCCGGCTCTGGCCCACACTGGGCCTGGCGGTGGCGTACCTGTCCGCGTTCGGGCTGCTCTCGCTGGCGGTGAAGGACATTCCGGTCGGCGTCGCGTACGCGGTCTGGTCCGGCCTCGGCACCGCCGCCATCATGGCGATCGGCGCGGCGTTCCTGGGCGAGCCGCTGAGCGTGGCGAAGGTGGTCGGCGCGGGACTGGTCATCGCCGGGGTGGTGGTGCTCAACCTCGGCGGCGCCCACTGAGCACGGCCCGGCTCAGACCGGCCGCCCCGCCGCGCGCAGCAGCCGCAGCTGCCCGATCTCGGCCACGTTCTTCATCAGCTCGGCGTTCACCCACGCAACCAGGTGCGCCACGGTGAGCCCCGCGTCGGGCGGCCAGGGGTACGCGGACGGCCGGTCCAGGTCGGCCACTGTCAGACCGTCCAGCGCGTCCGTCCACTCCGCTCGCAGCTCCCGCAGCCAGGCGACCGTCTCCGCGCCCGGCCCGGGCCAGCGGATGTCGTCGCGTCCCCGCGCCGGGCGCTGCCGCACGTGGTCGGCCGCGACCGACCACCACCAGCCGATGTGCCAGGTCAGCCAAGCGACGGTGGGCACCGGAACCGGGTCCGGCTCGCTGTCGGCCCAGTCGGGACGCCACCCGCCGGCCGGGCCGGGACGCATGGTCCAGCACAGCTCGGTCGGCTCCCAGAGGAAGTCCGCCGGCTCCAGCCGGTCGAGGTGGTACTCGGCGAGCGCCCAGGTCAGGTCGAACTGCCAGCGCAGCACGCCGGTCACGGAGGCAGGCATCGCGCGATCGTGGCACGGCCCGCGCCCCCGGTCGACCGGTTAACCGCCCTCCCGGCGTGTCGCCTCAAAACAGAAGAGTTACTCCTCGGACGTTATGCCTCTGAGTCATAAATATGACCGACAGGCATAACGCTCGGAAGCTCATCGTTCCCGCGGGAGCTGCTGCCGCGATTAGCGCAGCCAGGCTGGACCGAGCGTCACTTCGGTGCCGCCATATCACCCCGGCCTGCCGAGAATCCGGTGGACTCGCACAGGCACGTGCGCGATCGTGACCCTCGTGGGCGGCGACGCGGAACGTCGGGTGTGGGCGGCAATGCCAGACGGTAGCCGCGACGCGCTCGCTGCGCTCCCGTCGGCGGACCTGCGAACGCTGCTTCTCGGCGTCGCCCGTGACCGCGCCGGGGCCGTCCGTCCGGCGCAGGTGCTGCGGCGCTGGAATGAGGACCGGTTCGTCCGGCCGTCCGCGGCCGACCCCCGTGCGCTGTCCCGGGTGGAAGGGCGGATCTGGTCGTTGTTGCCGCCGGATGTGGCCGGGGTGGAGTTGTCGCCGGTGGCGCCACTCGGCACCTGCGCCGCCGTCGCACCGGTCAGCCAGCACCGCATCGTCTCCACGATGCGCGGCACGGAGGTGGTCAGCGACCCGACGAACGCTCTGGCGGTGGAAGCTGCGGTGCGCCGCAGGCAGGCCGATGAGGTGCACCTGGCCGCGATGCACAGGGTGCTGCGGGCGCAGGACTTCGGGCCTGGCGCCTCGGCCCACTTCCGGCTCTGCGCGCTCGTCTCCACCGCCCGGGACACCGGGTCGGGACGCTCCGAAGCTCGGATGCTCGTCCGGCATCTCGCCTTCTGGCGTGCGGTGCTGGCCGACCTGGTTCCGGCGGCAACACCTCGGCTGCACGTCACGGCCCTGGACGAGATCGTCGGCGACCGGCTCGCCGACACGGTCCGTCCGATGCTCGGTGACGGCCCGGTTCCCCTGCATGACGAGCCCGAGCGGCAACGCGGTCGCGGCTACTACCGAGGTGCGGCGCTGCGGGTCACGGTCCGCGACGGTGAATGGGAGATCGGTGACGGCGGTTTCACCGACTGGACCGCGCGGCTGCTCGGCGACGCCAAGGAGCGCTGCCTCATCTCCTGCCTGGCCACGGAACGCCTCGCCGAGGTGGCGGCTCCCTGAGGCATCCTGTGACGGGCGTCGCCGATTCCGGGGCATCGCTACCGCCGGCCCACATCTAGCGTCGATCGCATGGCCCTCGCCGGACCCCGCTGATGGGACGCGTCTCGCCGCTCCCACCGCCCGGGCCGCTGCGCACGCTGGCCTACGCCACGCTGGTCAACAGCGTCGGCGCGGGGCTGTGGCTGGCCGGCGGGGCGCTCTACCTGACCCGGGACGTGGGCGTCTCCGCCACCTCGGTGGGCGCCGGGCTCACAGTCGCCGGGCTGGTCGGGCTGACCGCGAGCGTGCCGCTGGGCGCGCTGGCCGACAGGTGGGATCCGCGTACGCTCCGGGCCGTCCTCCAGGTGGGGCAGGCGGTCGCCGCGCTGGCGTACCTGCTGGTCGGCTCGTTCCCGGCGTTCCTGGCGGTGGCGGTGCCGGAGGCGCTGCTCGCGGCCGGCAACCTGGCGGTGCGGGCGGCGCTCGTCGCGGCGGTGGGCGGCCCGGACGGCCGGGTGCACGCCTTCGCCACGCTGCGCGCGGTGGCGAACCTGGGCATCAGCGTCGGCACCGCGCTGGCCGGGATCGCGCTCGCGGTGGACACGCACCGGGCGTACCAGGTGCTCGTCGTCGGCAACGCGGCCAGCTACCTGCTCTCGGCGGCGCTGCTGCTGCGCCTGCCACCGCAGCCGGCCGGCGGTGGCGTGCGGCGGAGACCCGGCACGGACGGGGCACCCCCAGCGGCGACCAGGCCGGGCGCGCTGCGGCGCGGCGGGCCGCTGCGGGACGGCTGGTTCCTCGCGGTGAGCGGCGCGTCGGCGGTGCTGAGCACGCACGTGACGGTGCTCGTGCTCGTCGTGCCGCTGTGGACGGTGGACCGGGCCGGCGCCCCGCCGCCTGTGGTGTCGGCGGTGCTGCTCGCGAACACGGTGCTCACCGTGCTGCTCGCGGTCCGGCTGAGCCGGGGCGCGGAGCGAGCCGCGCCGGCCGCCCGGAAGCTGCGCCGGGCCGGGCTGGTGCTCGCGGCGGCGACACCCCTGTACGCCGTGACCGGCGTCCTGCCGGTGCTTCCGGCGGTCGTGCTGCTGCTCGTCGCCACAGCGGTGTGGACGGTCGGCGACCTGTGGCACTGCGCGGCCGGGGCGGGCCTCGCCTACGACCTGGCCCCACCCGGCGCGATCGGGGCCTACCAGGGCGCGGACGGCCTGCTGGCCGGGTCGGCCCAGGCGCTCGGCCGGGGCCTGCTCACGCTGCTGGTGCTCGGCGGCGGTCCGGTCGGCTGGCTGGTGCTCGGCGGGGTCTTCGCCGCCGCCGGGCTGGCCGCCCCGGCGCTGACCCGCCGCGCGGTGGCGAACCGGCCGGCGCCGCAGGCACGACCCGCCGGCGTGCCCGGCTGAGCGCGGTGTAGCAGCATGGCGGGATGACCGACCAGTCCTCCCTCACCATCCGCCCCGGTGGACCCGGCGACGCGCCCACCCTGCTCCGGCTGCTCGACAGCGCCACCGCCTGGCTGGCCGAGCGCGGGCGCACCGACCAGTGGGGCGCCGAGCCGGCGTCGATCGACCCGCGCCGCATCGCCCAGGCCGACGCGTGGGCGGCCGGGGACGGCCTGTACCTCGCCGAGATCGACGCGACGGTGGTGGGCGCGCTGGTGGTGGGCGCGGCGACGGACTACGTGCCGCCGGCCACCGAACCGGAGCTGTACGTGAACCTGCTGGTCACCGACCGGGCGTACGCGGGGCGTGGGGTCGGTGCGCGGCTGCTGGAGTACGCGGCGGAGCGGGCCCGCGAACGCGGCGTCGGCCTGCTGCGGGTGGACTGCTTCCGCAGCCCGGACCGGGCGCTCGTCCGGTTCTACGAGAGCTGCGGGTTCACCGCCACCGAAACGTTCGTCGTGGAGCGGACGGGCCGGGAGCCGTGGACCGGGCAGGTGCTGGAGCGCAAGATCGGCTGAGTCAGCCGATCTCCTCGTCCACGAAGCACCAGCGCCACGACTCCCCCGGCTGGACCGACCGCATTACCGGATGCCCGTCCGACTCGAAGTGCTTCGTGGCGTGCTGGTACGGCGAGGAGTCGCAGCAGCCCACGTGCCCGCAGGTCAGGCAGGCGCGCAGGTGCACCCAGTCCGGGTTGCCGATGGCCACGCAGTCCGGGCACTCGGTCGTGGTGGCGGGCTCGGCAGTGCCCGCCCCGGTCAGGTGCTGGCAACTCATTCGACGACCTCCTGTCGCAGCAGTGACTCCTCCAGATCCAGGTCACGATAGGCGCGGGTGAGCACCTCCTCCGGGATCTGGCCGGAGTCACGGGCGGCCCGGAAGACCTCCCGCTCGGCGTCGATCATCTCCTGCCGCAGGCGCGCGTACGCCTGGGAGGGCGTTTCCCGTTCGGTGCCGCCGAGCCGCTCCCAGGCCAGGTTCGCGCGGGAGGTGACCAGCCCGCGCAGGCGTTCCACGACGGCCTCCGGCGCGGTCCCGGCCAGTTCGTCGAGGCGTTCCCGGGCCGCCCGGCTGGCCCGCTGCTGCACCCCGGCGGCGGACAGCGCGTCCTGCACCGGGTCGTCCGGGGGCAGCCGCAGCCGCCGGGCCAGCCACGGCAGCGTGGCGCCCTGCCCGACCAGCGTCGCCACGATCACTGCGAACGCCAGCCAGATCAGCAGCGCGCGCGGGTACGGCGCGTCGTCGGCGAGGGTGAGCGGCAGGCCCAGCGCGGCGGCGAGCGTCACCACGCCCCGCATGCCGGCCCAGCCGATGACGACCGGGTACTGCACCGGCGGCGCCGCGTCACGGTGACGGATCCGGGGCACGAGCCGGCCCAGGTAGGTCGCCGGGAACACCCAGACGAACCGGGCCAGGAAGACGGCCGCAAGCACCGCCGCGGTGATCGCGACGAGCGAGCCGAACGGCTCCTCCAGGTCGCGTACCACCTCCGGCAGTTGCAGGCCGACCAGCAGGAACACCAGTCCTTCGAGGAGGAACCGGATCAGCCGCCAGAACGCTGTCACCTGCAGGCGGGAGGCGGCGGACATGAGCGTGGGCAGCTTGTGTCCGATGCCGAGGCCGGTCACCACCACCGCGACCACCCCGGAGGCGTGGATCTCCTCGGCGGCGAAGACCACGGCGAACGGCACGATCAGCGACAGCGCGTTGTCCAGCACCGGGTCGGTGGCGCGCTTGTGCAGGTAGCCGAAGACCACCACGCCGAGCAGGCCGACCAGGATGCCGCCGCCGGCCGCGACCACCACCTCCCGGGCCACGTCGCCGGCGCTGACGCCGCCGGTGGTGGCGGTCGCCGCGACGATCGCGACCCGCAGCAGCACCAGCGCGGTGGCGTCGTTGACCAGGCTCTCGCCCTCCAGGATCGTGACGATCCGCCGGGGCAGGCCGACCCGGCGGGCCACCGCGGTGGCGGCGACCGCGTCCGGCGGCGCCACCACCGCGCCGAGGGCCAGGCAGATCGCGTACGGCAGGTGGGGCAGGAACCAGTGCACGACGGTGCCCACCACGAACGCGGTGAAGATGACCAGCCCGACCGCGAGTAGCAGGATCGGCCGCAGGTTGAGCCGGAACGCCGGCACCGACGTCTCCACCGCCGCCACGTACAGCAGCGGCGGCAGGATGCCCACCAGCACCAGGTCCGGTTCCAGCCGCACGTGCGGGAAGAACGGCAGGAAGGACAGCGCGAGACCGAGCACCACGAGCAGGATCGGCGCGAGCAGGCCGAGCTTGCGGGCCAGCGCCGCGCCGAAGGTGGCGATGGCCAGGAAGACCACCACCTCGAACAGAGCATCCACGAGCGTCGAGCCTATGCGCCGCGGCGTCGATGTGTGATTCAGGCGGCGGAGCGCAGCTTCGGCAGCACCTCCGCGCCGAACGTGTCGATGAACGCGCGCTGCTCCTGCCCGACGTGGTGCAGCGCGATCTGGTCGAAGCCCAGCGCCACGTACTCCTCCAGCCAGCCGATGTGCCGGCCCAGGTCGGCGGAGACGTTCACGGTCTCGGCGACCTTGGACATCGGCACGTCGGCGCTGACCACGTCGAAGTGCTCGGGGGTGTCCAGGTCCCAGCAGACCGGCGGGGCGAAGACGTTGCTGCGCCACTGGTCGTACGCGATCGCCTCGGCCTGCTCCTGCTCGGGCGCCCAACTGACGTGCACCTGCAGGTGCAGCGGGCCGCGTCCGCCCGCGTCCCGGTAGGCGTCGATCATCCGGCGCAGGTGCTCGACCGGCGCGTTGACGGTGATCAGCCCGTCCGCCCACTCGGCGCACCACCGCGCGGTGGCGACGCTGACCGCGGCGCCGACCAGTGCGGGCGGCTCCTCCGGCCGGGTCCACAGCTTCGCCCGGTCCACGGTGACGAGGCCGTCGTGGCTGACCTCCTCGCCGGCCAGCAGCGCCCGGATCACGTCGACGCACTCGCGCAGCCGGGCGTTGCGGACGTCCTTGCGCGGCCACACCTCGCCGGTGATGTGCTCGTTGGCCGCCTCGCCGCTGCCCAGCGCGGCCCAGAACCGGCCCGGGTACATGGCGCCGAGCGTGCCGATGGCCTGCGCGATGATCGCCGGGTGGTAGCGCTGGCCGGGCGCGTTCACCACGCCGAAGGACAGGTTCGTGGCCTGGAGCGCGGACCCGAGCCAGGACCAGGCGAACCCGGAGTGGCCCTGCCGCTCGCTCCACGGCGAAAAGTGGTCGGAGCACATGGCCGCGTCGAAGCCGGCGCGCTCGGCGTGGATCACCGCCTCCAGCAGCCGGGCCGGATGGATCTGCTCGTGGGATGCGTGGAAGCCGAACGCCGTCATGGTGGGCACTCCTACCCGTGACGGCGTCCGGCCAATCGCGTCTACTCGGAGTGCGCGCCGGCGCCCGCGCCCGCCTCGCCCTCGCCGATCCACACGGTCTTGGTGTTGCAGAACTCGCGCATGCCGGCGGCGGACAACTCACGGCCGTACCCGGAGTTCTTCACGCCGCCGAACGGCAACTCCGGGTACGAGGTGGTCATCCCGTTGATGAACACGTTGCCGGCGTCCAGGTCCACGGCGAAGCGCTCCTGCTCGGCCGGGTCGTTGGTCCAGGCGTTGGAGCCGAGGCCGAAGCTGGTGCCGTTGGCGACCTCGATCGCCTCGTCGTACGAGCCGACCCGGAAGAGCCCGGCGACCGGCCCGAACACCTCCTCGCTCCACATGCGCATCTCCGGGCGCAGGTCGGTGACCACTGTCGGCGGGTAGTACCAGCCGTCGCCGGACGGCTTCTCGCCGCCGCAGAGCACCGTCGCACCCTGGTCCACCGCGTCGGTGACCTGGGCGTGCACCTCGTCGCGGCCGCGTTCGCTGGCGAGCGGGCCGACGTCTGTGCCGTCGTCCATCGGGTCGCCGACGCGCAGCGCCGCCATCCGGGCGGCGAACTTCTCGGCGAACGCGTCGAAGACGTCGGTGTGCACGATGAACCGCTTCGCGGCAATGCAGGACTGGCCGTTGTTCTGGCAACGGGCGGTGGTGGCCACCTCGGCGGCGGTGTCCAGGTCGGCCGAGGGCATCACCACGAACGGGTCGCTGCCGCCCAACTCCAGCACCGTCTTCTTGATCTCCCGGCCGGCGATCTGCGCGATGGAACGCCCGGCCGGCTCGCTGCCGGTGAGCGTGGCGGCGCGGACGCGGGGGTCGCTGAGGATCCGGTCGACCGCGTCGGAGCCGACCAGCAGCGTGGTGAACGCGCCCTCGGGGAAGCCGGCCCGGCGGAACAGGTCCTCCAGGTAGAGCGCGGTCTGCGGCACGTTCGAGGCGTGCTTGAGCAGGCCGGTGTTGCCGGCCATCAGGGCCGGGGCGGCGAAGCGCATGACCTGCCAGAGCGGGAAGTTCCACGGCATCACCGCGAGCACCGGGCCGATCGGCTGGTAGCGCACGTACGCCCGCTTCGCCTTGACCGCGGCGGCGTCGGCCGGCTCGTCGGCGAGCATCGCCGGTGCGTTGTCGGCGTAGAAGCGGCAGGCGGTGGCGCACTTGGTGACCTCCGCCTTCGCGGCCGCGTACGTCTTGCCCATCTCGGTGGTCATCAGCCGGGCCGTCTCGTCGCGCTCGGCGTCGAGGCGGTCGGCGGCGGCGGTGAGCCAGCGGGCCCGCTGCGCGATGGTGGTCTCACGCAACTGCCGGAAGGCCAGGTCGGCCCGCTCGATCGCGGCGTCGATCTGCTCGTCCGACATCGCGTCGTACGTCTTGAGCACCTGTCCGGTGGCGGGATTGGTGGTGGCGATGGGCATGTCGTCCTCCTGTCACTCGAACAGCGAGTGCCGTACGCCCGGCTCCTCCCGGCGGCGCGCGGCCCGGCGGCGCTGGATCACGACCAGGTCGACCACCGCCACGACGGCGAGGAGCGCGCAGACCACGCCCAGCCAGGCGATGCCGGCGGCGAACGCGAGCACCGCGAAGACGGTCATCACGACCAGACCGAACGTCGCCAGCACGAGCCGCAGGTTCAGGGCGCTGTTCGCGTGGCCGACCGTGCCACGGGCGCGCCGGGGTTGTGATCGGGTCATTCCTGGGGCCTACCCCGGAACGGGCGGGCTAACCGGCCACTACCGGTACGGCCCGGGCCGTACCGGTGATGCGGGACACCCGGCGGGCGGTCGCCGGATGCGGCCGGCGGGCGGGTGCGTTACTTCGGGTGCCGGTTCCGGCGGAGATCCCGCGGGCCGGTGGAGAGGATGGCATGACCACGACGCAGGCCGTACCCGTGACCGTCGCCGTGTCCCGGCGCGCCGACCCCGCGCGTACCGACGAGGTGGTGGCGTGGATGCGGGCCGGGACGGCGCTCGCGGAGAGCTTCCCGGGCTTCCTCGGCGCCGGTTTCGTCCGCAGCGCGCCCGGTTCCGGCGAGTGGCACGTGATGTACCGCTTCGCCGACGCGGACACGCTGCGCGGCTGGGAGGACTCGCCGCAGCGGCGCTGGTGGCTCAGCTCGGCGCAGGGCATCGTCGAGCACACCCGGGTGGAGCGGCGCACCGGCATCGAGGGCTGGTTCGACCCGCCGGTGGACCACGTGGTCGAGACGTTCGGCGAGCCGGAGCCGGCCGCGCCGCCGCGCTGGAAGCAGGCGGTCACGATCTGGCTGGCGTTCTTCCCGCTCAGCCTGGCCGCCACGCTGCTGACCACCCGGTTCCTCGCCGACGTGCCGCTGGCCGGGCGGACGCTGCTGATGACGCTCGTGCTCACCCCGCTGATGACCTACCTGGTACTGCCCCGGATCACCCGCGCGCTGCACCGGTGGCTGCACGGCCGACCTGCGCCGACCCGACAGATGTGAACGACAGTGGTCGATGCCCGATAGCCGACAGAACCGCTTCCGGGGCCCCGCCGGGGCATAGGGTCGACGCGCCCGTTGCCGCCGCCGGACGGGGGAACCGATGCCTCGACGCTGGATCGCCGCGCTGGCCTGCCTGGCGGCGCTCGTCGCGCTGGCCTGTGACGGCTCCGGCGAGGCGTCGCCCCGGCCGTCCGGCACGCCCCGGCCCGGCGAGCCCCGGGTGCTGGTCGCGCTCGGCGACTCGGTGAGCACCGGCTACGGCTCCTGCCTGGTGCTGGTGAGCTGCGAGCGCAACTCCTGGTCGACCGGGGACGGCCTGCGGGTGGAGAGCCTCTACCGGCGGCTGCGCGCCGACGCGCCGGGGCTGCGGGCGTACAACCGGGCGGTGCCGGGGGCCCGCGCGGCCGGGCTGGCCGGCCAGGCCCGGTCGGCGGTACGCGACAAGGCCGACCTGGTCACCGTGCTGGTCGGGGCGAACGACGCCTGCCGGGGCGACGTCGACGACATGACCGCCGTGGCGACCTTCCGGGAACAGGTCGACGCGGCCCTGGGCGTGCTGCGCGAGGGCCGGCCGAAGGCCCGGGTGCTGGTGGTCAGCATCCCGGACCTGCACCGCCTCTGGCAGATCGGGCACACCGAGCCCCGCGCCGTGCGGGCCTGGTCGCGGGGCGTCTGCCCGGCGCTGCTGGCCGACGCCACGTCGACCGCGCCCGCCGCGGTGGCCCGCCGGGCCCGCGTCAGGGACCGGATCGAGGCGTACGACGGGCAACTGCGTGCCGCCTGCCGGGCGTACGGGTCACGCTGCCGCTGGGACGGTGGCGCGGTGCACCGCCACCGTTTCACCCTGGACCAGGTGAACGCGCTGGACTGGTTCCACCCGAACGCGGCCGGGCAGGGCCGGCTGGCCGAGGTGGCCTGGAACGCCTCCGGCTGGGCGAGCTGACCGGCCGCCCCCGGGGGGCCGGCGCAATTGCTGGTCAGGGCTGACGCGGACCGGGAAGCGGCCGGGGACCGCCGGCCCGGTAGAGGGCGCGCGTACGGTCGGCCAGCTCCTTCGTGGCCGACGAGTTGGCCCAGGTGCCGAGCACGATCGCGGCGCCCGGCACGACCTTGGCGAACATCCGCTTGGCGGCGCGCACCCCGGCCATCCGGGCCAGCCGGACGCCGAGCTGGAGCATCACCCGGCCCAGCGCCCGGTCGGCGGCGGAGCCGAACAACGCGCCGGCCCGCTCACGGCCGGCGGCCACCCCGAGCGCCAGGCGGGCGGTCTGGGCGGCCTTGTGCACGCGCTGGAGCACCAGCAGGTCGGTGGCCCGGTCGACGTGCGTCGGGTCGGCGCCGTACGCGGCGGCCACGTGCAGCACCAGCCGGGCCTGGGTCCAGGCCAGCACGCCCACGTCGATCACCGCGCCGGGCAGCCCGGCCGCGCCGGACACCGCGCCGGAGAGCCGGGCGTGGTTGACGAACTTGCGGACCGCCTGGTCGGCCAGTTGCTCGGGCGGGGCGTCCGGCCGCAGGGCCCGCTCCCGGGCGGCCCACTGCGCGGCCTCCGGCCCGAGCCGGCGTACCGCCTCCAGGGCCAGGTGCTCCGGCGCGTACTGCGGGTCCTCCCGCATGCGGTCCCAGAGCTTGGCCGGAGGCCCCTCGGGCACCTCCACCGGCGGAACGGGGGCGGCGGGGTCGGTCACGAAGGGCTCCGAGGGCTCGTGCGGCGGGGGTGACGCGGGTCAGCGCCGGCGCGACTGCAGCCGGGTCGCGATCTGCCGCAGCCGGGCCTGGTTCTCCGGCTTGGACATCTCACGCCGGCCGCGGTCGACCAACTGCTGGCCCCGCGGCGACCGCAGGAAGGCGGTGATCCGTTGCATCAGCGACATGGTGTCCTCCGTCCCGCGGTCCCCTTCATGTGTACCTGGGACCGGCAAGCCCTTGATACCCGAATCACCGCTTCGGCAACCACCCCTCGCGGGTCAGCCCAGGATCTCGGCCACCACCTCGCCGGCCCGCCACTCGTGCTGGGCGTACGCGTCCGGGAACGCCGAGATCTGCACCGCCTGGGCGGCCACGGACAGCGGCAGGTCCTGCCAGCCGGGGATCTCGTCGAGCGCGGACAGGAACGCCTTCGTCGCGTACTCGGGGTCCATGAGCTGCTCGACGGTGCCCCAGCCGCTGCTCGGGCGCTGCTGGAACAGCCCGACCGAGTCGTGGTCCCAGCCGATGGCCTGGTGCGGGTAGTTCTGCGACTCGGGCAGCACCCCGCTGGCGTAGTTGAGCAGCGTGCTCTCCTGCATCGCGGTCGCCACCGCGATGACCAGGGCCCGGCGCGGCACGCCCATCTCCTTGCCGGCCTGCACGATCTTCTTGGCGTTGTTCATCTGGGTACGGTCCAGGCCGGCGACCGGAACGATCTGCCGGGCCGTCTTCGTGGGCTTCGGCTTGGGCTTGGCGGTCGCCTTCGGGCTCGCCGTCGCGGACGGGGCGGCGGTGGACGGCGCGGTGCTCGGGCGGGCGCTCGCGCGGGAGGCGACGTCGGCCTCCGCGCGCTCGGCGACATCCGCCGAGGGCGCCGGGGCGGCCGCGCGCTCCGGCGCGCCGAAGCCGGCCTGGCTGACGCCGACCAGGCCGAGGCAGCAGGCCGCGCCGGTGGCGACCGCGAGCTTCGTCCGGCCGGGCCGGGGGTTCATCGGCGCGTTCATCGGCGCCCAGAAGCGGGTACGCCGGATCAGGTCCCGAAGCCTGGCCGACCGGTTGGTGGAGGGGGTATCGTCCGAACGGTCAGCCGGGCGGCCGGGGCCGTTCGGGTCGTCGAGGGTGCCGTCGCTACGCATCCGACGAGGCTAGGCAGCACAAACCGGGATCATCCAGGCCAGAAGGGTGGCCCTCGTCACACTTTGTGCGGCCCGGGCCGGGCACTCGCGGCCTGCCGCGCCCAGCTGGCGACGGACCTCGGGAACCGGGCGAATCGCCCGCCCGCCATGGGTCGAATCTCCCCCGGCACGAACCTCGCAGGTCTCCCGCTCCCGCCCGATGATCGACTAACTCGTCCGTTCGGACGATCCGGATGTCCGCCGCCGGACCGGGGCGTAGCCGAATCGTGATCACCATCCGGGCATCGGAGGTGTCCGTAACGGAATGGACCACACCCCCCGGTACGTTGGCCGAACCGGGGAGACCGCACGTTCGGCGCTCCCCCGTACGCGTCGACAGGGAGGACCCCACCGGTGCTCGATCCACACGAGCTCTACGAACTCACCGACGAGCTGCCCGAGCTCGGCCAGCCGGTGCTGATCCAGGCGCTCACCGGCTTCGTCGACGCCGGCAACGCCACCCGGCTCGCCCGCGAGCAGCTGCTCACCTCGCTCGACGCCCGGACGATCGCCCGCTTCGACATCGACCAGGTCTTCGACTACCGCTCCCGCCGCCCGGTGATGACGTTCGTCGAGGACCACTGGGCCGACTACGACGCCCCGGCCCTGGAGCTGCACGCCCTGCGCGACGACGACGAGACGCCGTTCCTGCTGCTCACCGGCCCCGAGCCGGACCTGCAGTGGGAGCGTTTCGTAGCAGCCGTCGCCGGGCTCTGCGCGCGCCTCGACGTCCGGCTCACCGTCGGTCTCAACTCGATCCCGATGGCGGTGCCGCACACCCGGCCCAGCGGCGTCACCGCGCACGCCACCCGCAAGGAGCTGATCGCCGGCCACGAGCCGTGGCTGCAGAAGGTGCAGGTGCCGGCCAGCGTCGGTCACCTCCTGGAGTACCGCCTCGGCGAGCAGGGCCGCGACGCCCTCGGGTTCGCCGCGCACGTGCCGCACTACGTGGCCCAGACCGAGTACCCGGCCGCAGCCGAGGCGCTGCTGTCGGCCGTGTCCCGCAGCACGGGCCTGCTGCTGCCGGTCGAGGACCTGCGCACCGCCGCCGAGGCGGTCCGGGTCGAGATCGACCGCCAGGTCACCCAGACCGAGGAGGCGGCCACGCTCGTGCAGGCGCTGGAGGAGCAGTACGACACGTTCGCCCGCGGCCGGGGCGAGAAGAGCCTGCTCGCCGGCGAGACCGGGCCGCTGCCCACCGCCGACGAGCTCGGCGCCGAGCTGGAACGCTTCCTGGCCGAGCAGACCCGCCCCGGCGACACCCCGGAGCGCTAGGCCCGGCGCCGCCCGACCGGCTCCGCGGCGTGCCCGGCTCCGCGCGGTACCTGACCGGCGGGCCGGGCGGGCAAGGCGGCCGGGGATGCGGCAGGCTGGTCACATGCGCCTGGCGACCTGGAACGTCAACTCGGTGAAGGCCCGCCTGCCCCGGCTGCTCGAGTGGCTGGCCACCACGAAGCCCGACGTCGTGTGCCTGCAGGAGACCAAGTGCCCGGACGGGGCGTTCCCGGTCGCCGAGGTCGGCGAGCTGGGCTACGAGGTGGCCAGCCACAGCGACGGCCGGTGGAACGGCGTCGCCGTCCTGTCCCGGGTCGGGCTCGCCGACGTGGCGGTCGGCTTCCCGGGTGAGCCCGGCTTCCCCGAGCCCGAGGCCCGCGCCATCTCGGCCACCTGCGACGGGCTGCGGGTCTGGTCGGTGTACGTGCCGAACGGCCGCACGCCGGACGACCCGCACTACGCGTACAAGCTGGCCTGGTTCGCGGCGTTGCGCGACGCCCTGGAACCGGAGGTGGCCGGGCCCCTGCCGGTGGCCGTCTGCGGCGACTTCAACGTCGCGCCCACCGACGCCGACGTCTGGGACCCGGCGCTGTTCGTCACGTCCACCCACGTCACGCCGGCCGAACGGGCCGCCCTGGCCGCGCTGCGTGACCTGGGGCTGGAGGACGTGGTGCCGACGCCGATGAAGGGGCCGCACCCGTACACGTACTGGGACTACCGGGCCGGGATGTTCCATCAGAACAAGGGAATGCGGATCGACCTGGTGTACGCGAGCGCGTCGTTCGCCCGCGCGGTCCGCTCCGCGTACGTGGACCGGGAGGCCCGCAAGGGCAAGGGCCCCTCCGACCACGCCCCGGTCGTGGTGGACGCCGACCTGGCCCCGGCCGTCGAGACGTTCTGACCGCCCGCTGCCGCGCGGCGGCGCTCGCTAGGGTGGACACATGGCAGTCGTGAAGATCAACGCGATCGACGTCCCGCCCGACGCCGGCGAGGAGTTGGAGAAGCGGTTCGCGGCCCGGGCCGGCGCGGTGGAGAACTCCCCCGGTTTCCTCGGCTTCGAGTTGCTGCGCCCGGTCGCCGGGGAGAGCCGCTACTTCGTCTACACCCGCTGGGAGAGCGAGGAGGCGTATCAGGCTTGGGCGCAGGGCCCGTCCCGGGCCGCGCACGCCGAGGGCGGCGAGCCGCGCAAGCCGGTCGCCACCGGCGCGAACCTGCTGGAGTTCGAGGTCGTCCAGCAGGTCCCCGCCAAGCCCTGACCCGCCCTCCCGGTTGATCATGAGGTTGGCGGCACCCGCCGTCCCTTTTGTCCCCGCCAACCTCATGATCAACGCGCGCAAGGCCCGGCCTCGCGGAGATCTTGGAAGATTCGCGCCCCCATAGGGGCCGTTTCGTACCAAGATCTCCCACGGGCCTGGCGCTCCGGCGCGGGAGCGGTCAGCGAGTGAGGGACGCGAAGACGATCACGTTGTCCTGGTAGCCGGTGCGGCCGCCGACCCACTCGCCGCCGCAGGTGATCAGGCGCAGCTCGGCCGGGCCGGAGTCGCCGTAGACCCGCGCCGCGGGCAGGTTCGCCTTGTCGAAGTACTCGACGCTGTCCACCTTGAACGTGACCACGCTGCGGTCCGCGCGGGTCACCGTGATCCGGGCGCCCGGCTTCAGCGAACGCAACCTGTAGAAGACGGCCGGCCCGCTCTTGGTGTCGACGTGGCCCACGATGATCGCCCGTCCGGGGTCGCCGGGCACCGCTCCCCTGTCGTACCAGCCGGTCTGGTTGTGCTCGGTCAGCGGCGGCACGTCCACCGAGCCGTCCTTCGCCTGCCCCACCGGGGTGACCGGAGCGGTGACCTTGATGGCCGGCACCGACAGGCGTACCGGCCGGCTGGCCGGTTTCCGGGCCGGGGCGGCAGCGCCCGCCGGGGCCGCCGCACTCGACCCGCTCGACTCGGTCGACGCGTCGGCGAAGTCGAACGGCCCCGCCGTACGCCCGAGCCCGGCCCCGGTGGCGAACACACCGATCAGCACCAGCACCACGGCCAGCGGCTTCGTCCACGAGCCCCGGCCCCGTTCGGCCGGCGACGCCGGTGGCGGCTGGACCGGTGGCGGCCCGGCGGGCCGCGGACGCAGGGCCCGCGCATCGGCCGACGGCGGATCCCATGGGCGCGACGCGGCGGGCGGAGGCAGCCACGGCCGCGACCCGGAGACCGGTACGACGGACGATCCCGTCCCGGGCGCCGGATCCGTGCCGGAGGCCGGGGCGCCGCCCGGCCGCGAGCCGGAGACCGGTACGACGGACGATCCCGTTCCGGCGGCAGGCACGTCCCCCGAGCGCGAGCCGGCGCGGGGAGCGGCGGCCGGATCAGCCCGGGACAGCCGGGCCGCATCGGTGGACGGTGCGGAAGGGCCGGTCCGGGACAGCCGGGCCGCGTCGGTGGACGGCGCGGCGGGAGGACCGGTCCGGGACGGGCGGGCCGCGGTGGTCGGCGGCGCGGCCGGAGGGGGCAGGGCAAGGAACGGCCAGCCGGAACGCCGGGACCCGGCGGGCGGCGGAACGAAGTGCTCGGCCATGGCGGGCCTCAGCGTCCGGCGGCGCCGCGGGCGTGGCGGCGGGACGCGGCCACACCGAGCCCGGCGCCGACCATGGTCACCGCCAGCCCGACCGGCACCAGCAGGCCACCGAGGCCGGGACCGGCGGTGCCGCCGAACCCGGTCGCCGGGCCACGGCTGGGCAGGTGACTGGGCCTGTGGGTCGGCTGCCGGGTGGGCTGCCCCTGCTTGACCACCTGGAGCATGGTGGAGGCGGTCTCCCCGCCGGGGCACTCCAGCTTGACCCGGTAGTTGCCGGGCCGGGTGCGCTCGTGCACCATCGGCGAGGCGGTGAGCAGGCCGCGCTGCGGCTGCACCTGGATCTTGCCGAACGCGTCCGAGGTGACGATCGCCGGCACCGTGTTGTTCCGGCAGCTCGCCCGGATGCCGACCAGGTAGCCGGGCGACACGGTGCCCGGGGTGACCTCCACGAAGATCACGTCGGCCGGGGGCTGTTCCGGCACCGGCTCGGCGGCGCGCGGCGCGGCCTGGGCGGGCACCGCGCCGACCAGCGGGGCGGCGCACGCGGCGACCGCGACCAGCAGCGCCTCACGTACCCTGAACGACCCCATGACCCCTCCCGGCGTACGGGATGAATCCTCTCACCCCCGGCCGCACATCACATCCGATCCGGGTGGCGTAGGCTCGGGTCGTTGTGACCCTCACCGACCTCCCCGCCGCCCGCATCCGCACCTTCCATCCGCGTCGCGGGCGGATGAGCGAGCGGCAGCGCGACGCGCTGGACCGGCTCTGGCCCGCGTACGGCCTCAGGATCGCCACCCTCGACGGGCCGTACGATCCGGCGGCGCTGTTCGGACGGCGGGCGCCGCTGGTGCTGGAGATCGGCTCCGGCATGGGCGACGCCACCGCCGCCATGGCGGCGGCCGACCGGGACCGACACTATCTGGCGGTCGAGGTCCACACGCCGGGAATCGCCAACCTGCTTGAGCTGGTCGAACGGCACGGTCTGGACAACGTGCGGGTGGCCGAGGGGGACGCGCTGGACCTGGTCCGGGCCATGCCGGAGGGCTGCCTGGACGCAGTGCACGTCTACTTCCCCGACCCGTGGCCGAAGACCCGCCACCACAAGCGGCGGATCATCGCGCCGGCGCACGTGGCGCTGCTGCGCTCCCGGCTGGCGCCCGGCGGCACGTTGCACTGCGCGACGGACTGGGCCGAGTACGCCGAGTCGATGCGCGAGACGCTCACCGCCGACCCGGAGCTGGTCGACGTGCACGGCGGCTACGCGCCCCGGCCCGGGCACCGGCCGGTGACGAAGTTCGAACGCCGCGCGCTGACCGCCGGCCGGGAGGTCTTCGACCTGATCCACCGGCGGCGCTGAAGCCGGTGCGCTGAACCCGGTGCGCTGAACCCGGTTGGCGCGGCGTGGTGTGATCCAGGCACGATGGGAGCGCCATGACTCTCACCGCCGCGCTGCCGAAGACCGCCGACCCCGACACCCTCTACGACGCGTTCGCCTCCTGGGCGTCCGAGCGCGGCCTGAGCCTCTATCCCCACCAGGAGGAGGCGGTCATCGAGATCGTCTCCGGCGCGAACGTGATCATGAATACGCCCACCGGCTCGGGCAAGAGCCTGGTGGCGATCGCGGCGCACTTCGCGGCGCTCGCCGACGACCGCACCACCTTCTACACCGCGCCGATCAAGGCGCTGGTCTCGGAGAAGTTCTTCGCGCTCTGCGAGGTCTTCGGCGCCGAGAACGTCGGCATGCTCACCGGCGACGCCAGCGTCAACGCGGACGCGCCGATCATCTGCTGCACGGCGGAGATCCTGGCCAACCTGGCGCTGCGCGAGGGCACCCGCGCCGACGTCGGCCAGGTGGTCATGGACGAGTTCCACTTCTACGCCGAGCCGGACCGCGGCTGGGCCTGGCAGGTGCCGCTGATCGAGCTGCCGCAGGCCCAGTTCGTGCTGATGTCGGCCACGCTCGGCGACACCACCCGCTTCGTCGACGACCTGAGCCGGCGCACGAGCCGGCCGACCGCCGTCGTCCGCTCGGCCGAGCGGCCGGTCCCGCTCCTCTTCTCGTACGCGACCACGCCGATGCACGAGACCCTGGAGGAACTGCTGCAGACCAAGCAGGCCCCGGTGTACGTCGTGCACTTCACCCAGGCCGCCGCGCTGGAACGCGCCCAGGCGCTGATGAGCGTGAACGTCTGCACCCGCGCCGAGAAGGACATGATCGCCCAGGCGATCGGGAACTTCCGGTTCACCTCGGGCTTCGGCAAGACGCTGTCCCGGCTGGTCCGGCACGGCATCGGCGTGCACCACGCGGGCATGCTCCCGAAGTACCGCCGCCTGGTCGAGACGCTCGCCCAGGCCGGCCTGCTCAAGGTCATCTGCGGCACGGACACGCTCGGCGTCGGCATCAACGTGCCGATCCGTACCGTGCTGTTCACCGGTCTGAGCAAGTACGACGGCACCCGTACCCGGCTGCTCAAGGCCCGCGAGTTCCACCAGATCGCCGGCCGGGCCGGGCGGGCCGGGTTCGACACGCTGGGCCGGGTCGTGGTGCAGGCGCCGGAGCACGTGATCGAGAACGAGAAGGCGCTCGCGAAGGCCGGTGACGACCCGAAGAAGCGCCGCAAGGTGGTGAAGAAGAAGCCGCCGGAGGGCTCGATCGGCTGGGGTGAGCCGACGTTCCAGCGCCTGGTCGAGGCCGAGCCGGAGCCGCTCACGTCCAGCTTCCAGGTCAGCCACTCGATGCTGCTCAACGTGATCGGCCGCCCCGGTGACGCGTTCGCCTCGATGCGGCACCTGCTCACCGACAACCACGAGGACCCGGCCGCGCAGCGCCGGCACATCCGCCGGGCCATCGCCATCTACCGGGCGCTGCGGGCCGGCGGCGTGGTCGAGGAGCTGCCCGAGCCGGACGAGACCGGCCGCCGGGTACGCCTCACCGTCGACCTCCAGCTCGACTTCGCGCTCAACCAGCCGCTGTCGCCGCTGGCGCTGGCCACCGTCGAGCTGCTCGACCGGGAGTCGCCGTCGTACGCGCTCGACGTGCTCAGCGTCATCGAGTCGATCCTGGACGACCCGCGCCAGGTGCTCTCCGCGCAGCAGTTCAAGGCGCGCGGCGAGGCGGTCGCCGCGATGAAGGCCGAGGGCATCGAGTACGAGGCACGCCTCGAACTGCTCGACGAGGTGACCTGGCCCAAGCCGCTCGCCGAGCTGCTGGAGTCCGCGTACGAGATGTACCGGCAGGGCCACCCGTGGGTCGCCGACCACCAGCTCTCCCCCAAGTCCGTGGTCCGCGACATGTACGAGCGGGCCATGACGTTCCCCGAGTACGTCCAGTTCTACGGGCTGTCCCGGTCCGAGGGGCTGGTGCTGCGCTACCTCGCCGACGCGTACAAGACGCTGCGCCAGACCGTCCCCGAGGACGCGAAGACCGAGGAGCTGGTCGACCTCATCGAGTGGCTGGGCGAGCTGGTCCGCCAGGTCGACTCCAGCCTGATCGACGAGTGGGAGCGGCTGCGCAACCCGTCGGACGTGGCCGAGGTGGCCGCCTCGCTGGACGACCGGCCGCCGGCTGTCACCCGCAACGCGCGGGCGTTCCGGGTGCTGGTGCGCAACGCGATGTTCCGCCGCGTCGAGCTGGCCGCGCTGCGCCGCTGGGACCTGCTCGGCGAGCTGGACGCCGGCGACGGGTGGAACGCCGACGCCTGGGCCGACGCGCTGGAGCCGTACTTCGAGACGTACGACGCGATCGGGGTGGGTCCGGACGCGCGCGGGCCGGCGCTGCTGATGATCGAGCAGGGCCGCGAGAAGTGGACCGTACGGCAGATCCTGGACGACCCGGACGGCGACCACGACTGGGGCATCAGCGCCGAGATCGACCTCGCCGCCTCGGACGAGATCGGCGCGGCGGCGGTCCGGATCACCGACGTCGGCCAGTTGTAGCGGCGGCGCGCTGAGGCGGCCCGCCGCTCAGCGGACGCGCCGTGCGTGGGCGACCGTTCGGCGGGCGTCGCGCCAGGCGACGAAGGCCGTCCGTATCCGGGGCGGGGAGACGTCCTCGCCCCGCCGTCTGGCAGCGAGCCGGTCGATCAGCCAGGCGGGGGCGTGCGCCTGGCTGATCGCCTGCGTCTTGGTGAGCAGCGCGCCCTCGCGGAGCGCGTGCCGGCCCCGTGCCATCGAGGTGAGACCGAGCTCGGCGACGGTGGGGTCCAGCCACAGCCATGGACGTCGGGCGGCCCAGGCCCAGTAGCCGGTCAGTTCGGCGCGGGCCGCCGCTCGTATGTCGTCGGCGGAGACCTCGGGGAAGACGTCACCCGGCGAGCGCCCGAGGACCGCGTATCCGTGCCGGGCCAGCTCCGCTCTGGTGACCCGGGAGAGGACGCGGTGGACGAGCCGGCCGTGGGTCCAGGTCGGATGCCGCAGGCCGAGGTCGGGAACGGTGGCGCCCTCGACGTACACGCAGCCGAGCTTGAGTCCCTCGCCGCTGCCGCCGTCGAGGCGACGATGAATCGCGACGAGTGCGTCCCGCCGGCCGGCGTCGACCGGTCCGTCGACGAGCGCGACCAGGTCGAGGTCGCTGACGCCCGGCACGTAGTCGCCGGTGGCAAGTGAACCCGCCACCATCAGGTCGCTGACCCAGCCCAGCCCTCTCAGCTCGTCGCCGAGGTCTGCGACGACAGCAGGTGACGCCGCCATGCGGCGAGTATAGGGGGCGGCCGGCGTCGATGCCGGAGTCCTGCGCCGACCGGCCCGGCCGACCACCGGTGGGCAGGCCGAGAACGTCCGCCGAAGCCCTGGGCGATGTCAGACCCGTCGATTAGAATGTATGTACTAATCCAGTCGTTGACCTGGGAGGACGCCAGTGACCGCGCCCACCTCCGCCGCCCCTGTCACCCCCTACGCCACCCTCCTCGGCTTCACCCGGTACGTCGACCGCACCGGGCCCACCAAGGCCACCTTCGTCGGCGGGCTGCGCCGGCAGCGGGCCAGCCGGCACGGCTTCAACCCGCACGGCCAGTTCGTCAAGGCGCTCAAGGCCGACGTCGCGTTCCACACCGGCGGCACGCACCTCGCGCAGGTCGCCGACCTGGTCAAGCCGCGCTGGCGGCCGCTCTACGAGGCGCTCGTGCCGGGCGCGACCCGCTGGCTGCACTCGCTGGGCGAGCCGGCCGGGGTCGACCTGGCGCAGACCCGCGACGCCCTGGCGATGCTGGGTGACCTGCCCGTGAAGATCAACCCACAGTTCGGCGTCCGGTACGCCGACGGCCGGGCCGAGGCGATCCGGTTGCACTTCGACGAGACGCCGCCGAGCGAGGAGGCCACGCTCGCCACGCTGCACCTGATGGCCCGGCACATGGACGCGGTGCTGCCGCACGCCGAGCCGGTTTTGGTCGACGTGCGGCGCGGCGAGGCGCACCGGATGCCCCCCGACGTCAAGCCCGGGCAGATCGAGCAGTGGCTGGCCGGTGAGGCGGCCGCGTTCCGCGCCATCTGGTCCACCGCCGCCTGACCGACCGATCCGACCGGCACCGACTCACCGCCGCCTGACCGAACGGCCGTCCCGCTCCCGGGACGGCCGTTCGGCGTGCTGCGCCCGGGGCGACCCGCCGGGCCGGAGGAGCCGCCGCAGCAGGGCGGCGGTCGTCACCGCCCGGCGGGCAATCACCGCGAGCCGGGCGGCACCGTCCCTCATGTGCGCTTTCCCCTCCGGGCTCAGGTTAGTGGCATATGTGAGTAATAGTCGGGAACAACCCGGCATGGCCGTGGCCTCCATGACCTCGTCGCGCTGGTCCCGTTCGCGGACGCGCTGGAGCGCAACCCGGCGGCGGCCCGGCACGAACCCGCCTGACTCCGCCTCGCCCCCGCCGATCGTCGTCTCGTCCCGCCACCCGTCGTCCGTCGAGGAGCACCAGTGGTAACAAACGACTCGCCCGTCGTACCCCCGCTGCGGACCGCCCGCGCCCCGCGCCCGGCACGCGGCCGCCTCATCCTGCTCGGACCGGCGTTCGTGGCCGCGGTGGCCTACGTCGACCCCGGCAACTTCGCCACCAACTCCACCGCCGGCGCCCGGTACGGGTACCTACTGGTCTGGGTGGTGGTGGCGGCGAACCTGGCCGCCATGCTGGTGCAGACGCTCACCGCCAAGCTCGGCCTGGCCACCGGGCGCAGCCTGCCCGAGCTGTGCCGGGAGCACCTGCCCCGGCCGCTCAACCGCTTCATGTGGGCGCAGGCCGAGCTGGTCGCCATGGCCACCGACCTGGCCGAGGTGATCGGCGGGGCGGTCGCCCTGTACCTGCTGTTCGGCGTCCCGCTGCTGCCCGGCGGCCTGATCGTCGGCGCCGCCTCGTTCGCCATCCTGGCGCTGCGCTCCAGAGGCTTCCGGCCGTTCGAGATCGCCATCGCGGTGCTGCTCGGCGTGATCGTGCTGGCGTTCGCGGTCAACCTGGTCACCGCGCAGCCGGACGTGTCCGACGCCGCGGCCGGGCTGCTGCCCCGGATGCAGGGCACCGACAGCATGCTGCTCGCCGCCGGCATCCTGGGCGCGACGGTGATGCCGCACGTCATCTACGTGCACTCGGCGCTGACCCCGAACCGCCTGCCCACCGAGGGCGAGGCGCAGCGGCGGGTGGTCGCCAAAGGGCTACGCGTCGACGTGCTGATCGCGCTCGGCGTCGCCGGGGCGGTCAACCTGGCCATGCTGCTGGTGGCGGCGAGCAGCTTCCACGGCACGTCGATCCCCGGCACCGACACCCTCGAAGGTGTGCACGCCGGGCTCGCCACCACGCTCGGCACGGCAGCGGCGGTCGGCTTCGCGGTCGCGCTGCTCCTGTCCGGCCTCGCCTCCACCAGCGTCGGCACGTACGCCGGCGAGGTCATCATGCAGGGCTTCCTGCGCCGCCGGATTCCGCTGCTGGCCCGCCGGATGATCACGCTGCTGCCCGCGCTGGCCGTGCTCGCGATCGGCGTCGACCCGACCCGGGCGCTGGTGCTGTCCCAGGTGGTGCTGAGCTTCGGCATCCCGTTCGCGCTGATCCCGGTGGTGATGTTCACCCGCCGCCGGGACCTGATGGGCAACCTGGTCAACCGCCGGGCCACCACCGCGGCGGCGGTGGCGATCACCGCGTTCGTGGTGGCGCTCAACGCGTTCCTGCTCTCGCAGCTGGCCGCCTGAAACACACCAGCGCCCGTCCAGCCTCGTGCGGCTGGACGGGCGCGGGTGTGCCGGGGCTCAGGCGGCCAGGTACTTCTCCAGGTCGTCCAGGATCTTGTTGGCGGCGCCGACGCCGATGCCGGTCATCCAGATCTCGTCGGAGACCACGTGCGCCTTGCCCGCCTTGACCGCCGACAGGCCCTTCCACAGCGTGCCGCCGGTGACCTTCGCCTGCTCGGCGGCGGCCTTCTCGCCGTACGCGGTCACGAACACCACGTCGCCGTCGGCCTCGGCGATGCGCTCCGGGCTGACCCGGTCCATCCGCTTGTCCTCCTTGCCGGCGAGCAGCTGCCGCTCGGGGCGGCCCAGGCCGGTGTCGCCGACGACGATGCCGGAGAACGAGTCCGGCCCGTACAGGCGGATCTCGGTCGGCATGAAGCGCACGATGGAGACCTTGCGGGACGCCGCGTCGCCGAGCTTCGCGCCGAAGTCCTCCGCCCGCTTCTCGTACCCGGCCAGCAGGTCCTTGGCCTGCTGCTCCTTGCCCAGCGCCGCGCCGTCGAGGAGGAAGTTCTCCTTCCAGGTGATGCCGACCTTCTCCGTGAACACGGTCGGCGCGATCTTGGAAAGCTCGTCGTAGAACTTCTCCTGCCGGAACTTGCTGCCCAGGATCAGGTCCGGGTTGAGCGCGTTGATCGCCTCCAGGTCCGGCTCGGTGAGCACGCCGACCTCGGTGATGCCGGCGAGCTTCTCCGCGCCGAAGTAGGTGGGCCAGCTCTTCGCCTCACCGGCGGTGGCGGCGCCGACCGGGGTGACGCCGAGCGACAACGCGGTGTCGATCTTGTCGGTGTCGAGCACGACCACGCGCTTCGGCTCGGCGGGCACCTTCGTGGTGCCCATGGCGTGGGTGATCTCCCGGGTCTCCCCGGTGCCGGCGCCGCCGACGGGATCGCTCTCCCCGCATGCGGTGAGACCGACGCCGAGGGCGAGCGCGGCGGTGAGTGCGACGGCGAGACGACGCATGGTGTTCCTTTCGGTGGTGCGGGTCGGCGCGCTCAGGCGTCGCCGACGGGGACGCCGGCAGTGGCCGACGTGGCGGCCGGAACGGCCGAGGTCTGGGTGGCTGCTCTTTCGGCGCGGGCGCTCTGGGTGAGGGCGGGCACCACCAGCGGCGCGCCGCTGACCGGGCAGGGCACGACCACGCAGTCCAGCCCGAACACGCCCCGGACCAGGTCCGCGGTGAGGATCTCGCGCGGCGGGCCGGCGGCGACCACCGCGCCGTCGCGCATGGCGATCAGGTGGCCGGCGTACCGGGCCGCCTGGTTGAGGTCGTGCAGCACGGCCACCACGGTCCGGCCCCGCTCGGCGCGCAGCCGGTGCAGCAGGTCCAGCACCTCCACCTGGTGGGCCAGGTCGAGATACGTGGTGGGCTCGTCCAGCAGCAGCGCGTCGGTGTCCTGGGCCAGTGTCATGGCGATCCACACCCGCTGGCGCTGGCCGCCGGAGAGCGTGTCCACCGCCCGGTCGGCCAGCCCCGCGACGTCGGCCAGCCGCATGGCCTCATCGACCGCCCGCCCGTCCTCGGCCGACCACTGCCGCCACCAGCGCTGGTAGGGCTGCCGGCCCCGCCCGACCAGGTCGGCCACGGTGATCCCCTCGGGCACCAGCGGGCTCTGCGGCAGCACGCCGAGCCGCCGGGCCACGTCCCGGGTGGGCAGGTCCCGGATCGCCGCGCCGTCGAGCAGCACCGCGCCCCGCCGGGGGGTGAGCAGGCGGGCCATGGTGCGCAGCAGCGTCGACTTGCCGCAGGCGTTCGGGCCGACGATCACGGTGAACGTGTCGGCCGGCAGGTCGAGGTCCAGTCCGTCCAGCACGGTCCGGCCCTCGTACCCGACGACCAGGTCGCGGGTGGACAGCAGCGCGGTCACGAGCGCCTCCCTCGGGTGCGCAGCAGCACGAAGATCAGGTACGGGCCGCCGATCGCCGCGGTGAGCACGCCGGCCGGCAGTTGGGTGGGCGCCAGCAGCCGGCGGGCGCCCAGATCGGCGAGCACCAGCAGCAACGCGCCCAGCAGCGCGGCGCAGAGCAGCGGCGGGCGCTCGGTCCGGGCCAGCCGGCGAGCCACCTGCGGGGCGACGAGCGCCACGAAGTCCACCGCGCCCACCTGGGCGTTGACCATGGCGGCGGCCAGCACGCCGGTGCCGGCCAGGCCCACGCGCCGGGCCACCGGCCGCAGGCCGATCCCCCGCGCGGTGTCGTCGTCGAGCGTGCTGCTGCGCAGCGCCCAGCCGGCCCAGAGGAGCACCGGCAGCAGCACGGCGAGCGTGCCAGCGATCCAGGCCGCCTCGCTCCACCCCTTGCCGGCGAGCGTGCCGATCAGCCAGATCTGCGCGCGCAGCCCGTCGATCGGGTCGGCGGTGAGCATGACGACCTCGATCAGCGCCCGGAACGCGAACGCCACCGCCACGCCTGCCAGCACGAACCGCTGGGCGGCCAGGCCGTGCCGGGCGCCCAGCGCGAACACCAGCACCGCCGCGGCCAGGCCGCCGAGCAGCGCTGCCGGCGCCACCAGCACCGCCGCCGCCCCGCTGGTCAGCGCGATGGTGGCGGCCAGTCCGGCGCCCTGGGTGACGCCGATGACGTCGGGGCTGGCCAGTGGGTTGCGGGCGACGCTCTGGATCAGCGTGCCGGCCACGCCGAAGGCCGCCCCGGCGACCGCCGCGAGGACGGCGCGGGGCAGTCGCAGGTCGCGCACCACGAGGTCGTACGGGGTGCCCGCGCCGGAGAGCGAGCGCAGCACGTCGACGGGGGCCACGTACGGCGTCCCCAGCGACAGGCTGACCACCACCGCGAGGCAGAGCAACACGAACAGCACCACTGCCAGAACGACGGGCCGCCACCGGAACGGCACCACCACCATCGCCCCGACCCGCAGAACCCCGCGCCCGGTCCCCCGAGGCCCGCGTCGTTGATCTTGCACTTGCTGCCCCGACGGCGCCGGGATCGCCCCTTTCGCCGGGGCAGCAAGTGCAAGATCGCGGGGGGCCGGGCTCGGGGCCGGGGTGGTCATGTCGTCACCGATTTGGCTCGGTGGACCAGGTAGGCCAGGAGGGGGGCGCCGAGCAGGGCCGTGATGATGCCGGCGGGGATCTCGCCGGGCGGGGCGACCAGGCGGCCGGCCACGTCGGCAGTGAGCACCAGCGCGGGGCCGAGCAGCGCGGCGACCAGCAGCGTCCACCTGTGGTCGGCGCCCACGAGCGCCCGGGCCAGGTGCGGCACCGCGAGCCCGACGAAGGCGATCGGCCCGGCGGCGGCCACCGCGGCGCCGGTGAGCAGCACGCCACCGCCACCGGCGGCGAGCCGGACCAGGGCGACCCGGTGGCCGAGTCCCCGGGCCACGTCGTCACCGAGGGCGAGCGCGTCCAGGCCGCGGGCGGCCAGCAGGGCCAGCACCACCCCGGCCGCCACGAACGGGAGCACCTGGCCGGCCACGCCGACGCCCCGGCCGGTCAGCCCGCCGACCACCCAGAAGCGGTACTCCTCGAACGTGCGGGCGTCGATGCTGAGCAGCGCGTACACGATGGCGCCGAGACCGGCGTCGAGGGCCGCACCGACGAGCGCGAGGGTGACCGGGCTGGCGCCGTCGCGGGCGCGGTTGGCCACGGCGAACACGAGCAGCCCGGTGAGCAGCGCGCCGGCGATGCCGAACCAGACGTACCCGGCGAGCGTGCCGACTCCGAACACGGCGATGGCCAGCACCACGCCGAACGAGGCCCCGGCGCTGATGCCGAGGATGCGCGGCTCGGCCAGCGGGTTGCGGGTGACCGCCTGGAACAGCACCCCGGCCAGCGCCAGCGCGAGGCCGACGACCAGCCCGAGGACGGTACGCGGCAGCCGCATGTCCCGGACGACCGTGGTCGCGTCGCCGCCGTCCGGGGACACCAGCGCGTGCCACACCTGGTCGACGGGGAAATGCCGGCTGCCGAGCGCCAGGCTGGCCAGCAGCGCCAGCAGGAGCAGGAGCGCCGCCGCCACGGTGACCGCGACGCGGCGGACGGCGCCGCGGCGGACGGGAGCCCCGGCCCGCGCGGGCCGGACGGCGACGGTCGTCACGAGGGATCTTGGCCTTCCGGTTAGGTGCGCCTTACCTTAGCTGACCTGGTAAGGCGTACCTGAGCGGGTTGCGCCTCCACCAGGGGGAGGCGCGATGGTGGGCGCATGGACGGTGCGGAGCGCTACTCGATCGGTGACCTGGCCCGGCGGACCGGGTTGCCGGTGAAGACGATCAGGTTCTGGTCCGACCGCGGCATCGTGCCGCCCACCGACCGGGGACCGGCGGGCCCCCGCCGCTACGACGCGGCCGCGGTGGCCCGGCTCGACCTGGTACGGACGTTGCGCGAGCTGGGCGTGGACCTGCCCACCGTGCACCGGGTGGTGAGCCGGGAGATCACCCTGGCCGAGGTCGCCTCGGCGCACGCGGACGCGCTGACCGCGCAGATCCGGCTGCTGCGGACGCGCCGCGCGGTGCTCACTGTGATCGCCCGGCGCGGGGCCACCCCGTCGCAGGCCGACCTGCTGCACCGGCTGGCCGGCCTGGCCACGCGGGAACGACGGCGGCTGGCCGACGAGTTCCTCGACGCGGCGTTCGGCGGCCTGACCGATCCGGGGTTCGCGGGCATCCGCCGGTCGCTCACGCCGGAGCTGCCGGACGATCCGGACGACTGCCAGATCGAGGCGTGGGTGGAGCTGGCCGAGCTGGCTCAGGACCCGGAGTTCCGGGCCGGGCTGCGCCGGCTGGCCGAGCAGCACGCGGCGGACCGGGCCGGCGCCGAGGGCGTACGCCGGGACGTGGTAGCCGTGGTCCGGGAGGAGGTGGCCCCGGCGCTGGCCGCCGGTGTCGAGCCGGCCTCACCCGGGGCCGACCCCGTCCTGGACAGGGCGGCGGACCGGTACGCGCGGCTCTGCGGCCGGCCGGACGACGCCGACCTGCGCCGGCGGATGCTGGACCGGTTGCGGACCGCGCGCGACCCTCGCCGGGAGCGGTACCTGGAGCTGCTCTCCGTGGTCAACGGCTGGCCACCGCCCGAGAGCCTGGCGCCGGTGCTGGACTGGTCGATCCGGGCACTGCACGCCCGGCAGCACCTAGCCTGAGGACATGCGATTCGACAGGCACACGGTGGTGCTCCTGGTCCGTCCGGACGACGCGCCGGACCTGCCGCCCGACGCCCTCGACCGGATCCAGGACGCCCACCTGGCGCACCAGGCCGGGCTGGTGGAGCAGGGCGCAGTGCTCGCGGCCGGGCCGTTCCTGGACGGCGACGACGAGCGGGTCCGCGGTTTCGTGGTGCTGTCGGTGGACCCGCAGATGGCCCGTGAGCTCTACGCGAACGACCCGGCGGTACGCGCGGGCCATCTGGTCGCGCAGGTGAGCAGCTGGATGGTGCCGGAGGGTCAGGTCCGCTTCGAGCAGGTGCCGGTGCCCCGCTCGATGCTGGAGGCCGCCGCCGGCGACTGAGCGTCGCGGCTCGGCCGGAGCGCGGGTCAGTCCTCGGCGGCCTGCCGGACGCCCGGCACCACCGGTGTCGGCCACAGCGGGGCGCGCGGCCCGGCCGGCACCTCGACCTGCTGGTCGGACCAGACGTACGTCTCGGGCAGCAGGTCGGTCACCGGCACGGCGCGCAGCCCGTCCGGCGGCCCGACGATCACCTTGATCGACGGGAAGTAGTCGAGCAGCACCTGGCGGCAGCGCCCGCACGGCGGGATGACGCCGCGGCCCCGGTCCCCCACCGCGACGATCGTCTCCAGCTCGCCGGCGCCCTGTGTGGCGGCGGCGCCGATCGCCACCACCTCGGCGCACGGGCCGCCGGTGAAGTGGTAGACGTTGACGCCGCTGAACACCCGGCCGTCGGTGCTGCGTACGGCGGCGGCGACTGTGTGGTTGTCGCTGCGGCAGCGCAGCTTCGCGACGGCGGTGGCGGCCTGCACGAGCGCCCGGTCGGTGTCCCGCATGATCATCCCCGCCCCTCGTCGGCCCCGTCGGCCCCCGTCGGCGGCAACTTTATCCCCGTGGGGCGGCCCGCCGGTGACGGCGCGCCCGTCGCCGGTAACCCGGGGGCGGTCCGCCGCGCGGCTGCCTATCCTTGGCGACGACATGCAGAATCCAGCCGTACCCGCCGCCCCTGACACCGCCCGCGACCTGCACCGCCGCCTCGCCCCGCTGATGTTCCGCGACCAGCGCCGCCTCCAGCGGCGGCTCGACGGCGTGCGGCGGCTGCGTGACCCGCAGCGGCGGGAGGCGGCGCTGGCCGAGATCACGGCCGAGGTGACCCGCGCGGAGGCGCGCCTGGAGGCGCGCCGCGCGGCCGTGCCGGCGATCGCCTATCCGCCGCAGTTGCCGGTGAGCGATCGCAAGGACGACATCGCCGCCGCGATCCGCGACCACCAGGTGGTGATCGTGGCGGGTGAGACCGGCTCCGGCAAGACCACCCAGCTGCCCAAGATCTGCCTGGAGCTGGGGCGCGGGATCACCGGCCTGATCGGGCACACCCAGCCCCGCCGGCTGGCGGCCCGCACCGTCGCCGACCGGATCGCCGACGAGCTCGGCACAGAGCTGGGCGACGTGGTCGGCTACAAGGTGCGCTTCACCGACCAGGTGGGCGAGAACAGCCTGGTCAAGCTGATGACCGACGGCATCCTGCTGGCCGAGTTGCAGACCGACCGGATGCTGCGGCAGTACGACACGCTGATCATCGACGAGGCGCACGAGCGCAGCCTCAACATCGACTTCATCCTCGGCTACCTCAGGCAGCTCCTGCCCCGCCGGCCCGACCTCAAGGTGGTCATCACCTCGGCGACCATCGAGACCGACCGGTTCGCGAAGCACTTCGCCGACGCCGAGGGCAACCCGGCGCCGGTGGTCGAGGTGTCCGGGCGCACGTACCCGGTGGAGGTCCGCTACCGGCCGCTGGTCGAGGTCACCGAGGCCGACGAGGAGGACGAGGCCGACGAGGAGAACGTCCGCGACCAGATCCAGGCCATCGGCGACGCGGTCGAGGAGCTGGCCGCCGAGGGACCGGGCGACATCCTGGTGTTCCTCAGCGGCGAGCGGGAGATCCGGGACACCGCCGACGCGCTGGGCAAGCTGGTGCAGTCCAAGCGGTCCCTGCTCGGCACCGAGATCCTGCCGCTGTACGCCCGGCTCTCCACCGCCGAGCAGCACCGGGTCTTCGCCGCGCACAGCAACCGCCGGGTGGTGCTGGCCACGAACGTCGCGGAGACCTCGCTGACGGTGCCGGGCATCAAGTACGTGGTGGACCCGGGCACCGCCCGGATCTCCCGCTACTCCAGCCGGCTGAAGGTGCAGCGGCTGCCGATCGAGCCGGTCTCGCAGGCCAGCGCCAACCAGCGCAAGGGCCGCTGCGGGCGTACCTCGGACGGCATCTGCATCCGCCTCTACGACGAGCAGGACTTCGACTCCCGGCCCGAGTTCACCGACCCGGAGATCCTGCGCACCAACCTGGCCTCGGTCATCCTCCAGATGACGGCGATCGGGCTCGGCGACGTGGCCGCGTTCCCGTTCATCGACCCGCCGGACCGGCGCAACATCACCGACGGCGTCAACCTGCTGCACGAGCTGGGCGCGCTCGACCCGGCCGAGACCGACCCGGCGAAGCGGCTCACCGCGCTGGGCCGCCGGCTGGCGCAGCTCCCGGTCGACCCCCGGCTGGCCCGGATGGTCCTGGAAGGCGAACGCAACGGCTGCGCCACCGAGGTGGTGGTGATCGCCGCCGCGCTGTCCATCCAGGACCCGCGCGAACGCCCGGCCGACAAGCAGGCCCAGGCCGACCAGGCGCACGCCCGGTTCGCCGACAAAGAGTCGGACTTCGTCGCGTACCTGAACCTGTGGCGCTACCTGCGGGAGAAGCAGCGGGATCTGTCCTCCAGCGCGTTCCGCCGGATGTGCAAGGCCGAATACCTCAACTACCTGCGGGTACGCGAGTGGCAGGACATCGTCAGCCAGTTGCGCCAGGTCCTGCGTACCTCGGACAAGGGTGAGGGCCGGCGCGGCGCCGGCGCCGACCTGCCGGAGGAGATCGACACCCCGAAGGTGCACCAGTCGCTGCTGCCCGGCCTGCTGTCGCACCTCGGCCTCAAGGACGCGCAGAAGCACGAATACCTGGGCGCGCGGGGCGCGAAGTTCGCCGTCTTCCCCGGGTCGGCGTTGTTCAAGAAGCCGCCGCGCTGGGTGATGGCCGCCGAGCTGGTGGAGACGTCCCGCCTGTGGGGCCGGGTGGCCGGGCGGGTCGAGCCGGAGTGGGTCGAGCCGCTGGCCCAGCACCTGGTCAAGCGCAGCTACAGCGAGCCGCACTGGGAGAAGAAGCAGGCCGCGGTGATGGCCTACGAGAAGGTCACGCTGTACGGCATCCCACTCGTCACCTCCCGCAAGGTGAACTTCGGGCGGATCGACCCGGAGCTGAGCCGGGAGCTGTTCATCCGGCACGCCCTGGTGGAGGGCGACTGGCAGACGCACCACCAGTTCTGGCGGGACAACCAGAAGCTCCTGACCGAGATCGAGGAGCTGGAGAACCGGGCCCGACGCCGCGACATCCTGGTCGACGACGAGACCATCTTCGCCTTCTACGACCAGCGGATCCCCGCCGACGTGGTCTCCGGCCGGCACTTCGACTCCTGGTGGAAGAAGACCCGCCGGGAACGGCCCGACCTGCTCACGTTCACCCGCGAACTGCTCGTCAACGACGGCCGGAGCGGGGTGGACGAGGAGGACTTCCCGGACGAGTGGCGGGCCGACGGCGTGACGCTGCCGCTGACGTACACGTTCGACCCGACCGCGCCCACCGACGGCGTGACGGTGGACATCCCGCTGCCGCTGCTCAACCAGGTGCCGGCGGAGAGCTTCGACTGGCAGGTGCCGGGGCTGCGCGAGGAACTGGTGATCGCGCTGATCCGGTCGCTGCCCAAGCCGGTGCGGCGCAACTTCGTGCCGGTACCCGACTACGCCCGCGCCGCGCTGGCCGCGATCACGCCGGGCGAGGAGCCGCTGCCCGCCGCGCTGACCCGGCAGTTGCGCCGGATGACCGGCGTGACCGTACCGGCGGACGCGTGGGACCTGGGTCGGCTGCCGCCGCACCTGCGGGTCACATTCCGGGTGCTCGGCGACGACGACAAGCCGGTCGCCGAGGGCAAGGACCTGCCGGCGCTGCAACGCGAGCTGCGCCAGGAGGTACGCCAGGTCGTGGCCGCCGCCGCGCCGGACGTGGCCCGTACCGGGCTGACCGAGTGGTCGATCGGCGCGCTGCCGCGCAGCATCGAGCAGGTACGCGCCGGCTTCGCGGTGACCGCGTACCCAGCGCTGGTGGACGAGGGCACGACGGTCGGGGTGAAGGTGTTCGACTCCGCCGCCGAGCAGGAGGCCGCGCACTGGGCGGGCACCCGGCGGCTGCTGCGCCTGACGCTGCCGTCGCCGGCGAAGTTCCTTCAGGGGCGGCTGAGCAACGAGGCGAAGCTGGCGCTGTCCCGCAACCCGCACGGCAGCGTGCCGGAGCTGATCGAGGACGCGGCCGGGGCGGCGATCGACAAGCTGATCGGCGACGCGGGCGGCCCGGCCTGGGACGCCGAGGGCTTCGCCGCGCTGCGCGACAGGGTGCGGGCCGACCTGGTGGACACGGTCGTCGAGGTGATGGATCGGGTCCGGCGGGTGCTGGCCGCCGGGTACGCGGTGGAGCAGCGGCTCGGCGCGACCCGGAACCTCGCGGTGGTGGCCGCGCTGGCCGACATCCGTAACCAGCTCACCGGCCTGGTGCACAAGGGCTTCATCACCGAGGCCGGCTACGCGCGCCTGCCCGACCTGCTGCGCTACCTGACCGCGATCGAGCGGCGGCTGGACCGGCTGCCCGGCAACCCGCAGCGGGACAAGCAACAGCAGGACCGGATCGCCGTGGTGCAGAAGGAGTACCAGGACATGCTCGCCGCGCTGCCGCCGGCCCGCCGCCAGGAGACAGCGGTCCGGCAGATCCGCTGGATGATCGAGGAGCTGCGGGTGAACGTGTTCGCGCAGGCCCTCGGCACCCCGTATCCGGTCTCCGAGCAGCGCATCTACCGGGCCATGGACGACGCCGAGGGCCGCTGATCCGCCGCGCCGGCCGACGCCGGCGCGGCGGTCCGGTCAGCGGCGGATCACCGCGCCGAAGCCGAGCCAGCGTCCGGCGTACGGACCTTCGACGAGGCGGACGTGCTCGCGGCCGTTGAGCACCGAGCGGCCGTCGATGGCTACCGGGTCACCGACCCGGTAGGTGGTGGGCACCGACTTCATCAGCCCGGCGGCGTCGATCGAGTACGCCGGTGGGGCGTCGACGGCTATCGTGCCGGGCCGGTGCAGCTTGTAGCCGAACCCGGCGCAGATGCCGACCTGGTACCGGTAGGGCGAGTACTCCTGCACGTAGTAGCCGGTCAGGGTGCCGGCGGTGATCGCGTACCAGATCCCGGTCTGACGCATGATCTTCACGCGGTCGCCGGACGGCGCGGCGCTGGCGCGGGCCAGCGTCATCTTCGTCCGCGCGGTCACCGTGCCGGCGCTGTTGAACTTGTACGCCGTGTGCGTGCCGTTGGAGAACCGGATGTTGCCCTTCACGCCGTAGGGCGGGTAGTCGGTGTACCAGAGGTCGGCGAGCTGGGCCAGGTACGTGTCACCGGTGATGGCGTACTGCTGGACGAACTGGAACATGTGGGTGGAGTGGTACTGGCCGGCGTCGATGCCGTGGGTCAGGCAGTAGCGGCTGCGCCAGTGCCGCACCCGGGCCTGCTCCCACACGTCCCGGTAGGTGGTGATCGCGCCCTGCAGCATGAGCTTGGCGTCGGCGTTGCGGGTGAGCACCCAGTAGTCGTAGAGGCCGTACGCGGAGAACATGTGCCCGTTGTAGGTGCGGTCGCCGCGGACCGCCTTCGGGTGCGGGTACTCCTCCAGCCACAGCAGACCGTCGACCACGTACACGCCCCACGGCTGGCCGGCCGCCGCGGGCAGCAGGTACGAGGCGAAGGTGGCGTCCGCGGCGCCCTTCCACTTCGTCTCGCCGGTGCGCTGGTAGAGCCGGGTGAACAGGCTCAGCGCCTGCCCCTGGGCCATCATCGAGTACCAGGGCGCCGGGTAGAGGTCGGGGCCACCGTGCAGCCGGTGGTCGAACGGGTACGGATAGAACCACGCGCCGGAGCGCAGGGTGCGGCGGTCGATCAGGCGCTGCGCCTGCCGCTTCGCCCGGTCCAGGTACGCCTGGTTGCCGGTGATCCGGTGGGCCTCCATCAGGTGCAGGCCGTACTGCGCCTGCGCGACCGGGTGATCGTAGAGCCGGCCGCCGAGGCGCACCATGCGCACCCCGGTGGAGTCGTGCACGCCGGGATCGACGAGCGGGACCGGCGAGGTCATGTGGTAGGGCTCGATGCCGATCGGCAGTTCCCGGATCTCGAAGTCGTCGTACCGGAACTGGAACGGCACCGACGCGGTGGCGGCGTACCGGCGGGTCGGTCCGCCGACGCGGCCGGCGCCCGGCGTGGACGCCGCGCGCGGGGCGAGCCGGGGCACGTCCCGGGCCGGGATCGCGGACACCTCCGGCAGTGGCTCGACCGGCCCCGGCGGGCCGATCTCCAGGGCCGGGTCGATGACCGGGTCCGCCGGCACCAGGAGCGAGGTCGTCGGGGACGCCGCGGCCCAGGCGGGGCCGCCGCCGAGCAGCGGGACCGAGGCGGCGGCCAGGGAGCCGGCGACGACGGCGCGCCGGCTCAGCGCGGGTGTCGGGCCGGCGGTCTCGGACGGGTCTTGATGGCGCATGCGAACCTCCCGTGTCTTCACATGCTGGGCATCAGCCTTCCCATGCTGTTCCCGTCGACCGGGACGAGCAAGGACATTCGTTCCGACATGTCGGAGATCCGTCAAACAGCCGGTAACGGCTCCACACCGGGCGGGAGCTGTTCGGCGGCGGTGGCGTCGTGGACGTACTCCAGGAGGATGCGGCGCAGCTCGCGCCCGGCATGGGTGGGGACCACGTCGCGGCGGCGGGCCACCGCGATGGTCCGGCGGACTCCGGGCGGCACGAGCCGGGTGACCCGGATGCCGGCGCGGCGGGCCACCACGATGCCCGGCACCAGCGCGACGCCGAGCCCGGCCTCGACGAAGCTGAGCACCGCGTCCATCTCGCCGCCGTCGACGGACAGGGTCGGCTCGAACCCGGCCGCCCGGCACGCCTGGAGCGTGGCGTCGCGCAGGTCGTAGCCCTCGCGGAACATGACCAGCGGCTGGTCGCGCAGGTCGGTGATGGACAGCTCGCCGGTAGCCGAGGCGCCGGGGAGCGGGTCGACGGAGGCGACCACCAGGCTCTCCCGCAGGATCGGGTCGGCGCGCAGCCCCGGGTCGGTGCCGGCCGACGGCATGATGATCAGGGCGAGGTCGAGGCCGCCGCGGAGCAGGTCCCGGACGAGGTCCTGCGAGCCGCCCTCCTCCACACGCAGGTCGATCGTGGGGTGCGCGTCGCGGAACCGGCGCAGCACCGGCGGCGCGAGCGAGGTGGCCAGACTGGGCGTCGCGCCGAGCCGGACCCGGCCGCGGCGCAGCCCGACCAGCTCCTGCACCTCGCGGGTCGCGGTGTCGACGTCGGCCAGGATCCGCTTGGCCAGTGGCAGCAGCACCTCGCCGGCCGCGGTGAGTGTGATGTTGCCCCTTACCCGCTCGAACAACGGGGCCCCCAGGTCGGTCTCCAGCGCGTGAATTTGCTTACTCAACGAGGGCTGGGTTATGCCGACAAGATCGGCCGCCTGGGTGAAATGTCGTACTTCGGCGACCGCTACGAAGTAGCGAAGCTGATGGAGCTGCATCTACATAGCCTACGGCTATCAACGCTGCGATTTCGATGCATTGGACGCCTGATCGAAGTGCTCCTAGCGTCGTTCGCGTGGTAATCACGAAAACTCGGTCGCCCATCCGCTCGAACGTCGGCCTCAAGGCCGTCATGGCGGTGACGGGCATCATCCTTGTGCTGTTCCTGATCCTGCACATGCTCGGGAACCTGAAGATCTTCACGGGCGAGACGTCGTTCGACCACTACGCGCACTGGCTGCGCGACATCGGCACGCCGCTGCTGCCGACGACGTGGTTCCTGTGGATCCAGCGCACGGTGCTCACCGTGGCCGTCCTCGGGCACATCGGCGCGGCCACCCTGCTCGCGATGCGGTCCCGCGCCGCCCGGCCGGTGAAGTACGCGCACCGCCGCAAGATCCACGTGAACTACGCGGCCCGCACGATGCGCTGGGGTGGTGTGATCATCCTGCTCTTCGTGATCTACCACATCCTCGACCTGACCACGGGCCACCTGAACCCGCAGGGCGACCCGGCCAACCCGTACGGCAACGTGGTCGCCGGCTTCGCGCCGGAGCGCTGGTACGTCACGCTCTTCTACACCCTCGCGCTGGTGACCCTCGGCTTCCACCTGCGCCACGGCGCGTTCAGCGCGTTCCGCAGCCTCGGCCAGCAGACCCCGAAGGGCGAGCGCCGGGCCAAGATCGCCGCGCTCGTCTTCGCCGTCGCGCTCGTCGGCGGCTACCTGCTGGTCCCGTTCGCCGTGATCACCGGATTGGTGTCCTGACATGGATCTCTACAGCGAAGGCGACCCGATCGCCGACACCCGGGCCCCGGACGGCCCGATCGAGACGCGGTGGGAGCGCCACCGCTTCGAGATGAAGCTGGTCAACCCGGCCAACCGCCGCAAGATGACGGTGATCGTGGTCGGCACCGGCCTGGCCGGCGGCTCCGCCGCCGCCACACTGGCCGAGCAGGGCTACCAGGTGCGGTCCTACTGCTACCAGGACAGCCCGCGCCGGGCCCACTCGATCGCCGCGCAGGGCGGCATCAACGCCGCCAAGAACTACCGCAACGACGGCGACTCCGTGCACCGCCTGTTCTACGACACGGTCAAGGGCGGCGACTTCCGCTCCCGCGAGTCGAACGTGCACCGGCTGGCCGAGGTGTCGGTCAACATCATCGACCAGTGCGTCGCCCAGGGCGTGCCGTTCGCCCGCGAGTACGGCGGCCTGCTGGACACCCGCTCCTTCGGCGGCGCGCAGGTGCAGCGCACCTTCTACGCCCGGGGCCAGACGGGCCAGCAGCTGCTGCTCGGCGCGTACCAGGCCCTGGAGCGGCAGATCGGCCTGGGCAACGTGGAGATGAACGCCCGCCACGAGATGCTCGAACTGGTCATCGTCGACGGCCGGGCGCGGGGCATCGTGGTCCGCGACATGGTCACCGGCGAGATCAGCACCGAGATGGCCGACGCCGTCGTGCTCGCCACCGGCGGCTACGGCAACGTCTTCTACCTCTCCACCAACGCCAAGGGCTGCAACGTCACCGCCTCCTGGCGGGCGCACCGCAAGGGCGCGTACTTCGCCAACCCCTGCTACACGCAGATCCACCCGACCTGCATCCCGGTCTCCGGCGACCACCAGTCGAAGCTGACCCTGATGAGCGAGTCGCTGCGTAACGACGGCCGGGTGTGGGTGCCCAAGGCCAAGGGCGACCAGCGCAGCCCCCGGGAGATCCCCGAGGACGAGCGGGACTACTACCTGGAGCGGATCTACCCCTCCTTCGGCAACCTGGTCCCCCGCGACATCGCCTCCCGCGCGGCGAAGAACGTCTGCGACGAGGGCCGTGGCGTCGGTCCGAGCGGCCTCGGCGTCTACCTCGACTTCGCCGACGCGATCGACCGGCTCGGCCGCAAGGCCATCGAGGCCAAGTACGGCAACCTCTTCGAGATGTACGAGCGGATCACCGGCGAGGACCCGTACGAGGTCCCGATGCGGATCTATCCCGCCGTGCACTACACGATGGGCGGCCTCTGGGTCGACTACGACCTGCAGTCGAGCATCCCCGGCCTGTTCGTGATCGGTGAGGCCAACTTCTCCGACCACGGCGCGAACCGGCTCGGCGCCTCGGCGCTGATGCAGGGCCTGGCCGACGGCTACTTCGTGCTGCCGAACACGCTTGCCAACTACCTGGCCTCCACCGGCCCGCTGGACAAGGTCGACGCGAGCCACCCCGAGGCGGTCGCGGCGCGTACCGACGTCGAGGACCGGATCAAGCGGCTGCTCGCCATCAACGGCGACCGCACGGTGGACTCGTTCCACCGTGAGCTGGGCCAGATCATGTGGGAGCACTGCGGCATGGAGCGCTCCGAGGCCGGGCTGCGCAAGGCGATCGACGAGATCCGCGCGCTGCGCGAGCAGTTCTGGCAGCGGGTGCGCGTGCCGGGCGACGGCGAGGGGCTCAACCAGTCGCTGGAGAAGGCCGGCCGGGTCGCCGACTTCTTCGAGCTGGCCGAGCTGATGTGCATCGACGCGCTGCACCGCGAGGAGTCCTGCGGCGGCCACTTCCGGGCCGAGCACCAGACCCCGGACGGCGAGGCGCAGCGCGACGACGACCGGTTCGCGTACGTGGCGGCCTGGGAGTACACCGGCACCGGTGAGCCCGTGCTGCACAAGGAAGACCTGACCTTCGAATACGTCCACCCCACGCAGCGGAGCTACAAGTGAACCTGACCCTGCGCATCTGGCGCCAGCACGGCCCCGAGGACAAGGGTCGGATGGTGACCTACCCGGTGCAGGACGTGTCGCCGGACATGTCCTTCCTGGAGATGCTCGACGTGCTCAACGAGCAGCTGATCCTCGACGGCGAGGAGCCGGTCGCGTTCGACCACGACTGCCGCGAGGGCATCTGCGGCATGTGCAGCCTCATGATCAACGGTGAGGCGCACGGCCCGCAGCGCGGCACCACCGCCTGCCAGCTGCACATGCGGCAGTTCTCCGACGGCGACACGATCGACATCGAGCCGTGGCGGGCCCGGGCCTTCCCGGTCGTCAAGGACCTGGTGGTCAACCGCAACGCGTTCGACCAGATCATCGCCGCCGGCGGCTACGTCACCGCGCCCACCGGCAGCGCCCCCGAGGCGCACGCCACCCCGGTGCCGAAGGCCGACGCGGACGCCGCGTTCGAGTCGGCGGCCTGCATCGGCTGCGGCGCCTGCGTGGCGGCCGGCCCGAACGGCTCCGGCATGCTGTTCACCGCCGCGAAGATCACCCAGCTCTCGCTGCTGCCGCAGGGCCAGCCCGAGCGCTACACCCGGGTGATCGGCATGGTGGACGCGCACGACGAGGCCGGCTTCGGCGGCTGCACGAACATCGGCGAGTGCGCGACGGCCTGCCCGAAGGGCATCCCGCTGAACACCATCGGCCGGCTCAACCGGGACTACCTGAAGGCGACGGCCAAGCGCGCCGGCTCCTGACCACCGCACGACAACCGCGACCGCCGCGCCCCGCACCCGGAGCGCGGCGGTCGCGCTTTCCCGGGGTACGCCCCGGCGATTGGTACGGTGAAGCGCCAGTCGCGTCACCGTCTCTCCCGGGAGGGCAACATGACCGGGACCGCTCCCGCGCAGGCGTCCTCCCCCCGGGCGGGTCACGACGGACCGGCCGGCCCGCCGGAGTCGCTGCTGGAACGCGCGTTCACCGAGGCACTGCAGAGCGCCGACGAGACCGACGAGGTGGCCACCCGGATCCTCGACGCCGCCTACGAGCAGTTCTGCCGCATGGGGATCCGGCGCTCCACGATGGAGGACGTGGCCCGGCGGGCCGGCGTCTCCCGGATCACCGCGTACCGCCGGTTCGCCACCAAGGACCGGCTGGTCGAGCAGGTGGTACGCCGGGAGTTCCGCCGCTACTTCGACCAGTTCCTCCTCGACATCCAGCGGGCGGAGACCGTCGGTGACCGGGTGGTGCTGGGCTTCGTCAGCGCGCTGGGCGCGATCCGCCGCAACCCGCTGATCGGTGGGCTGATGAGCGTCGAGCCGGACGTGCTCATCCCCTCGATGATCAGCGACGGCGGGCGGACGCTGGCCACCGTGCAGCGGTTCGTCGCCGGGCAGCTGCGCCGCGAGCAACGCGCCGGCACCATCTCCGGCGCCGTGGACGTCGAGGTGGTGGCCGAGCTGATGACGCGGCTGTCCTGCTCCTTCCTGCTCACCCCGAGCCACGTCATCGACCTGGACGACGACGACGCGCTGCGGGAGATGGCCCGCCGGTTCCTCGTACCCATGCTGGAGACCGGCTCACAGGCCCAGTGACCGGCCGATCACCTCCTTCATGATCTCGGTGGTGCCGCCGTAGATGGTCTGGACACGGGCGTCCAGGTAGGCGCGGGCCACCGGGTACTCGCGCATGTAGCCGTAGCCGCCGTGCAACTGCAGGCACCTGTCGACGGTGCGCTTCTGCAACTCGGTGCACCACCACTTCGCCATCGCCGCCGTCTCCGCGCCGAGGTCCGGCGCCACCAGGCAGTCGTCGACGAAGACCCGGCCCAGTCGCAGCTCGGTGGCGAGTTCGGCGAGCACGAACCGGTTGTGCTGGAAGCTACCGATGGGACGGCCGAACGCCTGACGCTGCTTGCAGTACTCCAGCGTCTGCGCGAACACCGTCTCGGCGCCGGCGAGCGCCGCGACGGCTATCGACAGCCGTTCCAACGGCAGGTTGCGCATCAGGTAGGCGAAGCCCTCCCCCTTCGCGCCGAGCAGGTTGGCCGCTGGTACGCGGACGTCGGCGAAGAACAGCTCGGCGGTGTCCTGCGCCTTCTGACCGAGCTTGTCGAGGTTGCGGCCCCGCTCGAAGCCCGGCATGCCGCGCTCGACCACCAGCAGGCTGATCCCCCGCCGCCCGGCGTCCGGGTCGGTACGGGCGACCACGATGACCAGGTCGGCCAGGATGCCGTTGCTGATGAACGTCTTCTGCCCGTTGAGGACCCAGTCGTCGCCGTCGCGTACCGCCGTGGTGGTGATGCCCTGCAGATCGCTGCCGGCGCCCGGCTCGGACATGGCGATGGCGGTGACGATCTCGCCGGAGCAGAAGCCGGGCAGCCAACGCTGCTTCTGCTCCTCGGTGGTCAGGTCGGTCAGGTACGGCCCGATGATGTCGTTGTGCAGGCCGAACGCCGGGCCGCTGGCGCCGGCCCGGGCCAGTTCCTCGGTCAGGACGGCGTGGAAGCGCCGGTCGGTCACCCCGGCGCCGCCGTACCGTTCGTCGACGAAGAAGCCGAGCAGGCCGGCGGCCCCGGCGGCCCGCCACACGGCGCGGTCGACGATGCCGTCGGCCTCCCAGCGCTCGTGGTGCGGGGAGATCTCCTTGTCGATGAACGCGCGCACCAGTTCGGCGAACGCGAGGTGGTCGGCGGTGAAGATCGCGCGGTCCATGTGTCAGCTCCTACCCTGCGCTAGCGGGCCATGTCCGCGACGGCGGCGACGAGACGCCGGGGATCGTCGCCCAGCGGCGCGACGTTGAGGACGGTCACGCCCGCGTCGCGGAATTCCTGCACCCGGTCGCGCACGTAGCTCTCCGGCCCGATCAGGCTGGTGCGTTCCAGCAGTTCCGCCGGCACCGCGGCGGCGGCCTCGGCCTTGCGGCCGGCCAGGTAGAGGTCCTGGATGCGGTCCGCCTCGGCCGGGTAGCCGTAGCGGCACAGCAGGTCGTGGTAGAAGTTGCGGCCCTTGGCGCCCATCCCGCCCACGTACAGCGCGATCAGTGGCCGCGCGAGGTCGCGCAGCCCGGTCACGTCCGGACCGATGGCCAGCGGGCCACCGGCCACCACCTCCAGCGGCCCGAGATCGGCGGGCCGCTTGGCCAGGCCGGCCGCCAGCGCGTCACCCCAGACGTCGCCGGCGCGCTGCGGGTCGTAGAGGAACGGCAGCCACCCGTCGGCGATCTCGGCGGTCATCCGCACGTTCCGGTCGCCCAGGCTGGCCACGTGGATCGGGATGCGGTCGCGGACCGGGTGGGTGAGGATCTTCAGCGGCTTGCCCAGCCCGGTGCCCTCACCGGGCGGCAGCGGCAACCGGTAGAGCCCGTCGTTCGTCAGCGTCTCGCGCCGCCACACCCGCCGGCAGATGTCGATCACCTCCCGGGTGCGGGCCAGCGGCCGGTCGTACGCCACGCCGTGCCAGCCCTCGATCACCTGCGGCCCGGACGCGCCCAGGCCGAGGATGGCGCGGCCACCGGACATCGCGTCCAGGCCCGCCGCGGTCTGCGCCAGCAACGCCGGGGTACGCGAGTAGATCGGCAGGATGGCGGAGCCGATGTGCACCCGGCTCGTCCGGGCGGCGAGGTAACCCATCACCGTCGGCGCGTCGAAGCCGTACGCCTCGGACACCCAGACCACGTCCAGGCCGTCCTGTTCCCAGGCGGCCACGTCGTCGGCCCCACCGCGGGGGTCGGCGGCGTAGGCAAGCGTCGTCCCGATACGCATCAGCGAACTCCCTGTCCCTGGCGGACGGCGCCGCCGTCCCGCCACCGTCGTAGGTGTGCGCCCAGTCCCCAGTCGGTGAGGACGGGCTCGGTGTCCGCGCCCGGCGCGGGCGGCGGGCCGCCGACCCGGCCGGGTGTCTCGGACAGGCGGGGCGCCACGGCGGGTTGCCGGACGCCGAAGTGCTCCTCGTACGTGCCGCGCGCGAGCAGGTGCGGGTGGCCCGGCGCCTCGGTGAGCGACAGCACCGGCGCGACGCACGCGTCGGTGCCGTCGAACACCGCTGTCCACTCGTCGCGGGTACGGCCGGCGAACACCTCGGCGAAGCGGGCCCGCAGCATCGGCCACCCGGTCACGTCGTGCCGGTCCGGCAGGTCCGCGTCGGCGAGCCCGAGCAGGCGCAGCAGTTCGGCGTAGAACTGGGGTTCCAGCGCGCCCACGGCCATGTGACCGCCGTCGGCGGTGGCGTACACGTCGTAGAACGGCGCGCCGCCGTCGAGCAGGTTGCGGCCCCGCTCGGGTCGCCAGGCGCCCTGCGCGAGCAGCCCGGCGAACGGGGTGGTGAGGTGGGCCGCGCCGTCCACGATGGCGGCGTCGACGACCTGCCCGCGCCCGGTGGCGCCGGCGACGTGCAGCGCCGCCAGGATGCCGACGACCAGGTAGAGCGAGCCGCCGCCGAAGTCGCCGACCAGGTTGAGCGGGATCTGCGGCGGCCCGCCGGCGCGGCCGATCGGGTGCAGCGCCCCGGCCACGGCGATGTAGCCGATGTCGTGGCCGGCGGCGCGGGCCAGCGGCCCGTCCTGCCCCCACCCGGTCATCCGTCCGTAGACCAGGGCGGGGTTGCGGGCCAGCGCGGCCTCCGGTCCGACGCCGAGCCGCTCGGCCACGCCGGGACGCCAGCCCTCGATCAGGATCGCGGCCCGGCCGGCGAGTTCGAGGACCACCTCGGCGCCGTCGGGGTGCTTCAGGTCCACCACCACCGAGCGCTTGCCCCGGTTGAGCAGGTTCCGCCCGGGCTCGCCGGCGGCGAACGCGCCGGGCTCCGGCCGGTCGACGCGCACCACGTCGGCGCCCAGGTCGGCGAGCAGCATGGCGGCGAACGGGCCGGGCCCGATCCCGGCCAGTTCCACGACCCGGACCCCGGCGAGCGGGCCGCTCACGCGCCGGCCCGCGGGGCGAAGCGGGGCGCGCGTCCCTGGGCCCGGCTGAGCAGGGCCTCGCCGAAGTCGGCCCCGGCGAGGGAGGCGGTCATGAGCCGGACGGCGTCGGCGGCCGCCTCGGCCGCCCCGGTCTCCAGGCCCGACCAGACCTGCTGCCGGATCACCGCCATGGAGGCCGGTGAGCAGTGCTCGGCGAGGTCCGCCGCATAGGCTTGCGCCTCGGCCAGCACCTCGTCGCGCGGGAGCACACGTTGTACCAGCCCGATCCGGTACGCCTCCGCCGCGTCGACCTTGCGGCCGGACAGCAACAGGTCGAGCGCGTTGCCGACGCCGATCAGCCGGGGCAGCAGCCAGGCGCTGCCGTACTCGCCGACAAGGCCGAGCCGGCTGAACGAGGTGGCCAGGCGCGCCCGCTCGGACAGGAACCGCACGTCGGCGTAGAGCGCGTGGACCAGGCCCAGGCCGGCCGCTCCGCCGTTCACCGCCGCGACGATCGGCGTGCCGAGCGTCGACGGCAGGTGCGGTGGGAAGCCGAACTCGTCTGCCAGCAGGTCACGGTTGCGCCCGTCGAGCAGCGCGACGAGCGCCTCCGGGTCGGCGCCGGCGCAGAACCAGTCGCCGGCGCCGGTCACCACTATCGCCCGTACCTGCGGGTCGGCGTCGGCGGCCACCAGCGCGGCGTAGTAGCCGCGGAACATCTCCAGTGACATCGCGTTGCGCCGGTCGGGCCGGTCGAACCAGATGGTGCGGACGCCACCGGCGGTGGCAGCCCGCAGGCCGTCACCGGCCAGCTCGGTTTTTGTGACATTTGACATTTGATACCCTTGTCCGGTGGCGGAACGTGGCAAGACCCCGAGCGTGTCCCAGCCCCAGCTCTCCGAGACGGTGGCGGGCCTGCTGCGTGACCGGATCATGTCCGGCCAGCTGCGCCCCGGCGAACGGATCCGGCTGGAGGAGGTCGCCCAGGAGACCGGGCTGAGCATCACGCCGGTGCGTGAGGCGCTGCTGATGTTGCGCGCGGAGGACATGGTCGAGCTGCAACCGCGCCGCGGGCACGTGGTCGCGCCGCTGTCCCGGCAGGACATCATCGACGTGTTCGGCCTCCAGGGCCACATCGCCGGCGAGCTGGCCGCCCGGGTCGCCCTCAGCATCACGCCCGACCAGCTCGACGACCTGCGGCAGCAGCACGAGCGCCTGCGCCGGGCCGCCCAGGCCCGGCAGGTCAGCCGGGTCGAGCAACTGGAGTACGAGTTCCACCGTCGGATCAACCGGCTCGCCGACGCGCGCAAGCTGTCCTGGCTGCTGCGGACCGTGACCCGCTACACGCCCTCGCGCTTCTACGCCGCCGACCCGGGGTGGCGGGCCGGCATGGTCGCCGATCACGAGGCCCTGCTCGACGCGCTCGAAGCCCGGGACCCGGAGACCGTCCGGCCGGTCATGGCCCGCCACTTCACCGACGGCGCCGAGCGGCTGGTCAAGCACCTCGACGGCCTCGGCGTGTGGAACGAGTGAGTCACCGGCGGCCATGACGCCTGGCGAACATCGCCAGCGACCGGCGCATGGCGGCGGCGGACGGCTGCAGCGTCATCACGTCGATCGCGGGCCGGAACCGCTGCCACGTGACCGACCGCGCCCGGCTGAACTCGCGCAGTCCGTCCGCGCCGTGGACCCGGCCGAACCCCGAGTCGCCCACACCGCCGAAGGGCAGTGACGGCACGCCGGCGTACCCCAGCACCGAATTGACCGACACCGCGCCGGCCCGCAGCCGCCCGGCGAGCGCCAGGCCACGGCGGCGGTCGCGGGTGAAGATCGAGCCGGACAGCCCGTAGGTCGTCGCGTTCGTCCGGCGTACCGCCTCGTCGGCGTCGGCCACCGGGTTGACCACGAGCACCGGTCCGAACGTCTCCTCGGTGACCGCCGTGCTGTCCTCCGGCACCTCGGCCAGCACGACCGGCTCCACGAACGGGGGCCGTACCGAGGTCGCGTCACCGATTACCGCCCGGCCGCCCCGCTCCAGCGCGTCGGTGACGTGGCGCCGTACGACGTCCGGCTGGGTGGGCGTGGTCATCGGCCCGTACGGCGCGTCCGGCTCGGCGCCCGGGCGGACCTCCCGCGCCAGCTCGGTCAGCCTGGCCAGGAACGGCTCGTACACCGGCTGTTCGACGTAGACGCGCTCGACGCCGGCGCAGGTCTGCCCGGCGTTGCCGAGGCCGCCGAAGACCGCCGCCCGGGCGGCGGCGTCGAGGTCGGCGTCGGCGGTGACGATGAGCGCGTCCTTGCCGCCGCCCTCGATCACCACCGGCGTCAGGCTCTCGGCGCAGGCGGCCATCACCACGCGCGCCGTCGCGGCCGACCCGGTGAACGCGACCTTGTCGACCCCCGCGCGACACAGCGCGGCGCCGGTCGAGCCGTCGCCGGTGACGACCTGCAGCACCGGGTGGTCGGGGAACAGCGCACGCCAGCGCTCGGCCAGCCACACGCCGACGCCCGGGGTGAACTCGCTGGGCTTGAACACCACCGCGTTGCCGGCCGCGAGCGCGTGCGACACCGCGCCCAGCGGCGTGTAGACGGGGTAGTTCCACGGGCCGATCACGCCGACCACGCCGTACGGCACGTACTCGACGGAGGCGGCCTGGTTGAACGCGAGCAGGCCGGAGGAGACCGACCGCCGCCGCAGCACCCGCCGGGCGTGGCGCGCCGCCCAGTCCAGGTGCTCGACGGCGAGCATCACCTCGAGCTGGGCTCCGGCGAGGGACTTGCCGGTCTCGCTCCGGATGATGCCGGCCAGCTCGTCGATGCCGCCGGCGATTGACGCCTTGTACGCGAGCAGGTGCCGGCGGCGCTGCCGGGCGTCCAGGCCCGCCCACCAGCCGGCCGCTTCGCGGGCCCGCCCGACGGCGGCGCGTACGGCTTCGTCGTCGGCCATCTCGTAGTCGGCACGGTGCTCCCCGGTGACCGGGTCGACGACGCGCAACCGGCGAGGGCGCTCAACGAGGGACGTCATCGGCAGCCTCCTGACATTTGATATTCGATAGTCTAGCCTTGCTGTCAATCCCTGCTGACGCGCTGGAGGTACCGCAGTGGAGTGGAGCGACGAGCAACGATCCCTGGTCGAGGCGGTGCGGGACTTCTGCCGCCGCGAGGTGGGCACCCGCGAGCAGCGGCAGAACCTCACGAACGGCGGCCGGGAACCGCACAGCCCGGAGCTGTACCGCAGGATGGCCGACCTCGGCTGGCTGGGCCTGTCCCTGCCGGAGGAGTTCGACGGCGGCGGCGCCGGCATCACGGAGCTGTGCCTGTTCCTGGAGGAGACGGCCCGCGCGATGGCCCCGATCGGCGGCTTCACCACCTCGATCATCGTGGCCGCCACCTACCAGCGGTTCGGCACACCGGCGCAGAAGAAGCTGATCCTGTCCGGGGTGGCCCGTGGCGTCATCGAGGCGGTGGCGATGTCCGAGCCCGAGGCCGGCTCGGACGTGGCGAACCTGAGCTGCCGCGCCGAGCGCCGCGGTGACGGGTACGTCGTCAACGGCCAGAAGACGTGGTGTTCGAACGCCCACCTGGCCGAACACATCCTGCTGGTTGCCCGTACCTCCGGCCGGGCCGGCGACCACCACGGCCTGACCATGTTCCTGGTCCCCGCCACGGCGCCCGGCCTGACCGTCTCCGGCATCGACACCATGGGCGGCCGGGAGGTGAACGACCTCTACTTCACCGACTGCGTGCTGCCCGCCGACGCCGTGGTCGGCGAGGTCGACAACGGCTGGCGGCAACTGATGGCCGGGCTCAACATGGAACGGCTGATCCTCGCCAGCATCATGCTCGGCACCGCGCAGCGGGCGTTCGACGACGTCGTGGAGTACGTCAAGAACCGGCGGCAGTTCCGCCGGCCGATCGGGTCGTTCCAGGTGATCCGGCACCGCCTCGCCGACCTGGCCACCGAGATCGAGTGCGCCCGGCTGCTGGTCTACGACACCGCCGCCGCTGTCGACAGGTCCCCGGACACGATGCTGCCCCGGGAGAGCTCGATGGCGAAACTCAAGGCCACCGAGACCGCCCGCCGGGTCGCCCTCGACGCGATGCAGATGATGGGCGGCTACGGCTACACCACCGAGTTCGACATGGAGCGCCTGGTGCGCTCGTCGATCGTGTCCACCGTCTACGGCGGCGCGAGCGAGATCCAGCGCGAGATCATCGCGAAGACGTACGGACTGTCCGACCGGATGCTCTGACGTGCGACGGCCCGGCCGGAGGGTGAGCCCCACCGACCGGGCCGCTTCGTCGCCTACTCGAACCGCTCGCCCCGCTCGGCCATCCCGCACAGCAGCGGCGGCGGGTCGAAGCGCTCGCCGTAGCGCTCGGCGAGCACGCGGGCGCGGGCGACGAAGCCCGGCAGCCCGCCGTCGTACTGGTTGACGTACTGCAGGACGCCGCCGGTCCAGCTCGGATAGCCGATGCCCAGGATCGAGCCGACGTTGGCGTCGGCCACGGAGGTCAGCACGCCCTCGTCCAGGCACCGCACCGACTCGATCGCCTCGATGAAGAGCATCCGCTCCTTGAGGTCCTCGAAGGGCGTGTCCAGGTTGGTGCCGCCGAACTGCTCCCGCAGCCCTGGCCAGAGCCCGGCTCTCTTCCCGTCGCGGTAGTCGTAGAAGCCGGCGCCGCCGGAGCGTCCGGTCCGGCCGCAGTCGTCGATCATCCGGTCGATGACCGCGTCGGCGGCGTGCGGATGCCAGGTGCCGCCCGCGGCGACTGTGGCCGCGGCCGTCTCCTGCCGGATCCTGCGGGGCAGCGTGAGGGTCAGCTCGTCCATCAGCGCGAGGACCGGCGCGGGGTACCCGGCCTGGCTGCTGGCCTGCTCGATGGTCGCCGCCGGGATGCCCTCGGCGAGCATCGCCACGCCCTCGTTGGTGAACGTACTGATCACGCGGCTGGTGAAGAAGCCCCGGCTGTCGTTGACGACGATCGGCGTCTTGCGCAGCGCGCGGACGACCCCGAGGGCGCGCCCCAGCGTGGCCTCGCTGGTCCGCTCCCCACGGATCACCTCGACCAGCGGCATCTTGTCCACCGGGGAGAAGAAGTGCAGCCCGACGAACTCTTCCGGCTTGCTGACGCCCTCGGCGAGCAGCGTGATGGGCAGCGTGGACGTGTTGGAGGCGAGCAGCGCGTCCGGCGCGACCTGCTCGATCTCGGCGTACACCTTGTGCTTGAGCGCCGGGTCCTCGAAGACCGCCTCGATGACGAGGTCGACGCCGGCGAGGTCGGCGACGTCACCGGTGGCCTGGATCCGGCCCAGGATCTCGTCGCGCTTCTGCGGCGTGGACCGGCCCCGGGCGACCGCCTTGTCGAGCAGACCGGCCGAGTACGCCTTGCCCCGCAGCGCCCCCTCTGCCGTCACGTCCTTGAGCACGACGCGCATGCCGGCGCGGGCGCAGACGTACGCGATGGCCGCGCCCATCATGCCCGCGCCGACGACCGCGACGCTGCGCACCGGCTCGTGGTCCCCGCCGGCGGCCCGGGACCGGGCGGTCTGGAGGTCGAAGAAGAGCGCCTTGATCATGTTCTTGGCGATCCGGCCGGTGGCCAGCTCGGTGAAGTACCGCCCCTCGATCGCGAACGCGGTGTCCAGGTCGACCTGGGCGCCCTCGACGGCGGCGGCGAGGATGTTGCGGGGCGCCGGGTAGGGCGCGCCCTTGAGCTGCTTGCGCAGCAGGGCCGGCATGGCCGGCAACTGGGCCGCGAGCGCCGGGGTGGACGGCGTGCCGCCGGGCATCCGGTAGCCCTTGCGGTCGTACGGCTGGGTCGCGTCCGGGTTCGCGGCGATCCAGGCGCGGGCGGCGGCCATGAGGGCGTCCCGGTCGGCGGCGATCTCGTCGACCAGCCCGTGCGCGAGCGCGTCCTGCGGCCGGTGGCGCTGGCCGCGCAGCAGCCAGTTGGTGAGCGCGTCGACCACGCCCAGCAGCCGGACGGTACGCACCACGCCGCCGCAGCCGGGCAGCAGGCCGAGCGTGACCTCGGGGAAGCCGATCTCGATGGCGGGGTCGTCGAGGACGACGCGGTGGTGGCAGCCCAGTGCCAGTTCCAGCCCGCCGCCGAGGGCCGATCCGTTGATCGCGGCGACGACCGGACGGCCGAGCGTCTCCAGCCGGCGTACGGCGTGCTTGAGCGCGGCCGCACCGGCGGCTGACGTCTCGGCGTCGGCGGGGGTCAGCCGCACCAGGGTCTCCAGGTCGCCGCCGGCGAAGAACGTCTTCTTGGCCGAGGTGACGATCACGCCGGTGATCCGGTCGCGTGCGGCTTCGAGCCGGTCCACAGTGGCCGTGAGGCTCGCGCCGAACTCCGCGTTCATCACGTTCGCCGAGCGGCCGGGCTGGTCGAGGGTGAGCAGCACGATGCCGTCGTCGCCGTGCTCCCACCGGATGGTGTTTGCCATTCGTGCTCCTCAGATTCGTTCGATGACTGTGGCGATGCCCATGCCGCCGCCGGCGCAGAGCGTGGCCAGCCCGTAGCGGCCGCCGCGCCGTTCCAGCTCGTCGACGAGCGTGCCGAGGATCATGGCGCCGGTGGCGCCGAGCGGGTGCCCCATCGCGATCGCGCCGCCGTTGACGTTGACGATCTCCGGGCTGACTCCGAGGTCGGCGACGAACCGCAGGACCACGGCGGCGAACGCCTCGTTGATCTCGACCAGGTCGAGGTCCTCGACGCCGAGACCCGCCTTGGCCAGCGCCTTGTGGGCGGCCGGGGCCGGGCCGGTGAGCATGATGGTGGGGTCGGCGCCGCTGAGCGCTGTCGCCACGACGCGGGCCCGGGGCGTGAGCCCGGCGGCGGCGCCGGCCGCCTCGCTGCCGATCGTGACGAGCGCGGCGCCGTCCACGATGCCGGAGGAGTTGCCCGCCGTGTGGACGTGCTCGATGCGCTCGACCCAGTGGTACTTCTGCAACGCGACCGCGTCGAAGCCCGCCTGCTCGCCGATCCCGGCGAACGAGGGGCGCAGGGCGGCGAGACTCTCCGCCGTCGAGTCGGCCCGGATGTGCTCGTCGCGGTCCAGGACGGTGAGCCCGTTGCGGTCGCGCACCGGCACCACGGAACGGGTGAAGTAGCCGTTCGCCCACGCCTTCGCGGCCCGCGCCTGCGACTGGAGCGCGTACGCGTCGACGGTCTCGCGGTCGAAGCCGGCGATCGTGGCGATGAGGTCGGCGCTGATGCCCTGCGGCACGAAGCCGGTGGTGTAGTTGGTCTCCGGGTCCAGCGCCCACGCTCCCCCGTCGGAGCCCATCGGGATCCGGGACATCGACTCGACGCCACCGGCGAGGACGAGATCCTCCCAGCCGGAGCGCACCTTCTGCGCGGCGATGTTGACCGCCTCCAGCCCGGAGGCGCAGAAGCGGTTGAGCTGGACGCCGGCCACGATGTCGGGCAGGCCGGCGGCGACGGCAGCGGCGCGGGCGATGTCGGCGCCCTGGTCGCCGAGCGGGGACACCACGCCGAGCACGATGTCGTCGATCAGCGCCGGGTCCAGGCCGGGCATCCGCCGCAGGGTCTCCTCGATCAGGCCGGTGACGAGCGAAATCGGCTTGACCCCGTACAGGGCTCCGGTGGGCTTGCCTCGCCCGCGCGGTGTGCGCAACGCGTCGTAGATGAACGCCTCGGTCGTCATGCCAAGCTCCTCATTGCTCACCCGCATGCGAATTTCGCCTAACTTTTCTTGAGCCCACCGCAGCTTGTCAAGAAGCGTCGACGCCCGAAGAGCGCTGGCCGCCATCGACCCGGCCCGGATTCGGCGGCCGTTGAGGCGCCGGGGTGACGCGGAGATGCCGCGAGGTGGCGCTAACGTGTAGGGGTGCGACAAGCAGCGAGCGACACCGCGCCGGCACCTGCCAGACGGCCCAAGGACCGCAAGGCCCGCATCGCGCTGGCCGGCGCCGAGCTGTTCTGCGAGCGGGGCTACCACGGGGTGTCGGTGGACGAGATCGCCGCCGCCGTCGGCATCAGCGGCCCGGCCGTCTACCGGCACTTCCCGAACAAGTACGCGATCCTCGTGCACGCCACCCGGGAGGTCGTCGGCGCGCTGCTCGCCGCCACCGAGGAGCCGTCCGCGACCGACCCGCGGGCGCGGCTCGACGAACTGCTGCACGCGCTCGCCGGGGCCGCGGTGAGCCGGCGACGGGTGGCCGGGCTGTACCAGTGGGAGGGCCGGTATCTCACCGCCGAGCACCGGCAGGAGTTCGCCGCGAGCATGACCACGCTCGTCGGCCGCCTGGCCGGGCCGCTGCGCGAGCTGCGCCCCGAGCTGACCGCCGGACAGGCGGACCTGCTGACGAACGCGGCCCTGAGCGCCTTCGGCAGCGTGACCACCTACCGGGCCGCGGCCACCGGCGCCGACACCGAACGCCTGCTCACCCGCGTCGCCTGGACCCTGCTGCGGACCGACGCTCCCTCGGTGCCGCCCCGGCGGCGTCCCGCGTCGGAGGACACGCCGGTCACCGGGCCGGTGCGTCCGGCGTCGCGCCGTGAGCTGCTGCTGGTCGAGGCGATCCGCCTGTTCCACCGCCACGGCTACCACGCCGTCGCCGTCGAGGACATCGGGCGCGCGGCAGGCATGCAGGCATCCAGCGTGTACCGGTACTTCCCGAGCAAGGCCGACCTGCTCGCGGCCGCCTACTACCGCGCCACCGACCGCCTGACCGGGGCCACCACCGCCGCGATCGCCGAGGCGGGCGACAGGGCCGACGCGCTGCGCCGGGTGGTGCGGGCCTACGTCGACTTCACGTTCACCCAGAGCGACCTCGTCGCGGTCTACCTGGCGGAGAACAACAACCTGCCCGACCGGGACCGGCACCAGTTGCGCGGCGCGCAGCGCCTGCACGTCGAGGAGTGGGTGGGCCTGGTCCGCGCCGTGCGACCGGACCTGCCCGCCGGGGACGCCCGCGTCCTCGTGCACGCCGCGCTGAACGTCGTCACCGACGTCGGGCGGATCGGCCGCTTCGACCGCACCGAGGGCTACGACACCCAGACCGCCCGGCTCGCGCTCACGGTGCTGCACGCCTGACCGGCGCCGCCGGGCCGCGGCGACCACGCGGGCGGCGTGAGGCGCTGTGATTGACTGACACGCATGGTACTGTGCCCGCCCGCGGCCGATCGGCCGGCCCGGTGACCACCGGGCCGGCCGCTGCCACCCGGCCACGCAACCGCAGGCAGGTCATCGTCGAGTCGGCCGGGCAGGTGTTCAGCGAGCGCGGCTACCACGGCGCGTCCATGGAGGAGATCGCGGCCGCCGTCGGGATCAGCGCGCCCGCGCTCTACCGGCACTTCCCGAACAAGTACGCGCTGTTCGCAGCGTGCGCCAACGTCATGGTGGACAACCTCGTCGAGGTCGTCGACGAGTGGCCGCCCGACGCGGCGCTGGCCGACGTGCTCCTCGCCCTCACCCGGGTCACCGTGGCGCACCGCGCCTCCGGCGGCCTGTACCGGTGGGAGGCCCGCTACCTCGGCCGCGAGGACCGCCGCCTGCTCCGCACGAAGTTCGACCGCGTCGTGGGCCGGGTCACCGAGACGGTACGGCGGGAGTACCCGCTGCCCGACGAGCGCCTGCGCGCCGTGGCGGCCCTCGGTGTGATCGGCTCGGTGACGATGCATCACACCTCGATCGCGCAGCGCCGGATCGAGGATCTGGTGCTCCGGTCCGCGATGCGCGTGGCGGCCACCGACCCCACGACGGCCGCCGGCACCGCGCGGCTGGTCGAGCTGCCCGCCCAGCCGGTGCCCCGGACCCGGCGCGCGCAGATCCTGGCCGCCGCCGTCCCGCTGTTCGCCCGCGACGGGTTCGCCACCGTCACGAACGCGCAGATCGCCCAGGCCGTCGGGCTCGCGCCGTCCGCCCTCTACCGCCACTACCCCGGCAAGGTGGACATCCTGGTGGCCGCCTGCCTCCAGGCGGCGGAACTGCTCGCCCAGGCGGTGGACCGCAGCCTCCAGCGGGCGTCCGACCCCCGGCAGGCGGTGGTCGCGCTGGCGGCGGCGTACGTGGCCTACTGCTTCGAGCACAACGCCCTCAACAGTGTCGCCGAGGCCGAGGTGGCCGGCCTCCCGGCCGACGTGCGGCGCCCGCTGATCCTCGCCCAGCGTGAGCACATCGCGGTCTGGGAGCAGCAGTTGCGGGCGGTCCGCCCGGACCTGGACCGGCGGCAGGCCCGGCTGCTGGTGCACGCCGGATTCGGGGTGGCGGTGGAGGCCGGGCGCGCCCTGCGCTGGCAGGACTCGCCCGGCCACCGGGACGCCGTCACCGCGCTGGTCACCGGCGCCCTGACCCGGTGAACCGGCACCGGCTCAGGTGCCCGGCCGGTTCATGACCGGGATGGTGATCGGGGTGTGCGTCGCGGACGAGCCGTTGTTGAGGAACAGCATCGCCAGCCCGCGGATGAACCTGTCGAACAGGCCGAACGTCTCCGGCACGAGCGGCGAGAGCCCTTCGCGGAACATGACGTACGTCGGCCAGCCGGCCTCGATCACGCCCCGGGAGATGTAGTCGCGGGGCAGCCGCAGCCAGTCGCCGATCCGGTCGGTGAGCACGTAGCGCGCGAACTCCCGCTGGAATCCCCGGGTGACGCCCAGGTCCACCGAGGACGTCAGGTTCAGCAGGACGTCGGCCAGGTCGATGCCCTCGGGCGTCGGCGCGAGGAGCGGCGTCAGCGCGTACCGGGACTGCTCCTCGGCGGCGGCCCAGCTGTTCGGGATGAACTCGTCGCGCACCCCGAGCAGGTGCAGCGCGACCTGCCACATGTGCAGGTAGGCCTCCTCCTCCGCGGCCGACATCCGCAGCCCCCAGCGGCGCCAGTCGAGCAGCTTGCGGTGCACGTACGTGCCGAGGCTGTGGAAGGTGATGAGGATGTCGCCGTTGCTGATCGGGATCGGGTGGTCGGTGACGCCGCGCCACGGCGCGGACTGTGGCAGCAGGTGCCGCACCGCCGCGTGGGTCAGTCGGGTCTTGTGTGAGGTGACGACGAAGCTGCCGGTGGCCTTGAACGCGTCGGGGGCGCTCAGGTCGTAGCCGTAGGTGAAGGTCTTCGCGGCGCGCGACTTCATGTCCGCGCCGCCCTCGGACCAGTACACGTTGCGGGCCTCGCGCGGGATCACCGTGCTCATGATCCCGCTGCCCAGGCCGTAGAGCAGGAACAGGTACATGCTCATGCGCTTGTTGAACTGGGCGGCGCGGTCCAGCTTGGCCGGGTCGGCCCAGGACGGCAGCGTGTTGACCCGCCGCAGGTAGGTCGACAGCGCCGGGGGCAGGCCGGCAGGCAGCGCGTCGCCGTTGCGGATCCAGGAAGCGAACGCGGTGTTCACCGCCGGGATCTGACCGGCGTCCAGCAGCGAGGCGACGAGCGGGTCGGTGTCGTCGTCCCAGACGTCCCACGGGTCGGTGACCGTGTCGGTCCCGGCGATCGAGCCGGACGACGACCACGCCCACGCCTCGGGGGTGTCGGTCACGGCGACCAGTCCCAGCGCGGCACCGAGGGTCAGGAGGCTGCGTCTACTGAGATTCTCCATTCGCACCACTTCCCGGTTCGACCGGACATCGCCCTGAAAACCGGCCCGTGAGGTGCGCACAAGCAGGTTTCGAGTTATCCGGGGATGTGATTTTCTATTAACATAGAGGAGCTTGACTTCGTCGGCAAGGGTGGGTGGTGAGGTGGTCGGAATGGCTGGTGGCGGGCGGTACCGCTGGTTGCGACGGATCGAGCAGCTCGATCCGGTACGCGACCATCACGAGATCTACCGGCTCTCGGCCGGGTACGAATTCCCCTTTGACTACCAGCGCGCGCTGGAACTGGCGCTGCTGCGCACGTACTGCGTCCCGAGCATCTCCGCGCTGCTCGACGCGACCGGCGAGTTCCGCGTGCGGGCACAGCAGCGCTACGACGACACCGCGCTGCTGATGGCGGAGATGGTCGAGCACGGGTACGACTCACCGCGCGGCCGGGAGGCGCTGCGCGTGATCAACCGGGCGCACGGCCGGTACGCGATCTCCGACGACGACATGCGGTACGTGCTGTCCACGTTCGTCTACGAGCCGATCGACTGGCTGGACCGGTACGGCTGGCGCCCGCTGCACGAGCACGAACGACTGGCCGCGTTCCACTACTACCGCGCGGTCGGCGAGCGGATGGGCATCCGGGACGTCCCGGCGGACTTCGACGCCTTCCGCGACTTCAAGCGCGAGTACGAGCGCGCGAACTTCCGCTACGCCCCGAGCAACGAGCGCGTCGGCGCGTCCACGCTCGACCTGTTCGCGTCCTGGTACCCGGCGCCGCTGCGCCGCGCGGCCCGGCTCGGCGTCCTCGCGCTGCTTCCCGCCGACCTGCGGGCCGCGTTCGGCTTCCCGGCCGCGCCACGCTGGCTGTCCGGAGCGCTCACCGCCGGGCTGCGCGCTCGGGCGGCGGTGGTGCGGCTGCTGCCCGCGCGGACCACGAGCCGGCTGACCCGCGCGCCGCGCAACCGCACCTATCCCGGCTACCCGCGGGGGTACCGGCCCACCGACCTCGGCGCGCCGCCACCCCCGCCCGGCATCGACCCGGCGCTACTGCGTGACGGGCTCCGCCGCCGCCCCGGCGGCGGCGTAGAGGGAGTCGATCCGGTCGCCGTACCGGTCGACGATGATCCGGCGCCGTAGCTTCAGCGTCGGGGTCAGCTCGCCGGACTCCGGCGTCCAGGCCGACGGCAGCACCTGGAAGGACTTGACCTGCTCGGGACGGGCGAGCCGGGCGTTCGCCGCGTCCACGGCGGACTGGATCTCGGCCAGCAGCACCGGATCCGAGGCCAGGCCGGGCATCTGCGGGTCGCTGATGCCGTTCGCCCGCGCCCACTGGGGCGCCACCTCCTCGTCCAGCACGATCAGCGCCGTGACGTACGGCCGGCGGTCGCCGATCGCCACCGCCTGACCGATGAGCGGGTGCGCCCGCAGCAGGTTCTCGATCTGCGCCGGAGAGATGTTCTTCCCGCTGGAGGTGATGATGAGTTCCTTCTTGCGGTCGGTGATGGTGAGAAAGCCGTCGTCGTCGAGCGTGCCGACGTCGCCGGTGGCCAGCCAGCCGTCGGCGTCGACGACCGGCTCGACGCCGCCGTCCTCCCGCAGATAGCCGGAGCACACCAGCGGACCCCGGACGAGGATCTCGCCGTCGTCGGCGAGGCGTACCTCCATGCCCACGTTGGGCCGGCCGACCGTCCCGGTGCGGAAGCGGTCGGGGGTGTTGAGGGTGGCGGTGCCGGTGGTCTCGGTCAGGCCCCACACCTCCAGCACGTCGACGCCGAGCCCGGCGAGGAACCGCAGCACGTCCACCGGGATCGGGGCGGCGCCGCTGCCGGGCCAGACCATGTTCTGCAGGCCGAGCGTGGACTGCAGGGGCCGGAGCACAGTGGCCCGGGCCTGCTCCACCCGGGCGGCCAGCTCGTCGGGCACCGGCTTTCCGGCCGCGCGCAGCTCGTACGCCTCCAGCGTCACCGCGCTCGCGGCGGCGACGGCGGCGCGTACCGCGGGCTCCGCGCCGGCCAGGTGGGCCTGCACGCCGGCGGCCATCTTCTCCCAGACCCGCGGCACCCCGAAGAACGAGGCGGGACCGACAGCGCGCAGCGCCGCGACGAGTTGCGTGGCGTCGGGGCAGATGGTCACGTGCCCGGCGCGGTAGATCGCGTTGTAGATGCCGAGGAACCGTTCGGCGATGTGCGCGAGCGGCAGGTAGGCCACCGTCGGCGCGTGGTCGGGGACGGACACCATCGCGTCCAGCGCCACCGCCTGGTAGATCACGTTGTGGTGGCTGAGCACGACGCCCTTCGGGTTACCAGTCGTCCCGGACGTGTAGAGCAGCGTCACCGGCTGCTCGGGGCGAATCGTGCGCCAGCGCCGCTCGAAGGCGTCCGGGTCCGCCTCGCGCGCGGCCCGGCCGAGGGTACGCACGCGCGACAGCGGCACCGCGTCGGCGGCCGGTTCGCCCGGCTCGTCCACAAGCACCACCCGGAGCAGGTCCGGCAGGTCGGCCAGGATCGGCCGCCAGCGTTCCAGCTCGGCCGGCCCTTCCAGCACGAGCACCTGGGCGGCGCTGTGCCGTGCCAGGTAGCGCATCTGCTCGGCGCTGAGCGTCGGGTAGATCGTGGACGGCACCGCGCCCAGGTGAACCGCGGCGAGGTCGACCAGCCAGTGCTCGGCACGGCTGGACATCATGATCAGCATGTGCCGTCCGGCCTCCAGGCCGATCTCGGCCAGCCCGCCGGACAGCTCGGCGACCTCGTCGCGCAGTTGCGCCCAGGTGCGGGTGTCGTCGCGGCCGAGCGTGGTCAGCGCCGGCAGGTCGGCGAACTCGGTGGCGTTGCGGTGCAGCAGCGCCGGGACGGTCAGGTCGGCGGCTTTCTTGGCGCATTGGTCGGCAAGGACGTCGGCGGGGTCCATGGAGTTCTCCTTCGCACGCAACCGGGCCTGGTGGTGGCAGGGCTGGCCGCACCCCTCGCCGTGGTGCCGCGGGGCTCCGCAGCCGATGGCAGCACTGTAAACGAGGGTTAACTTCCTGGGAAGAAGCAGCGGTCGATACGTGCTCATCGCGACCGGATGCGCGCCCACGGGGAGAACGCCGGCTAACCACGCGGGCGGCGCCCTCGGTCACTGCGCGGTCCAGCCACCGTCCACGTGCAACACGCTGCCGGTGACGTAGCCGGCCGCGTCCGAGGCCAGGAACAGCACCGCTCCGACGACCTCCTCGGGCCGGCCGAACCGGCCCATCGGGATGCGCTCGCGCAGCCGCTTCGACCACTGCTCGTGGCCGCGCAGCCCTTCCGTCATCGGAGTCTCCAGGTAGCCGGGCGCGACGGCGTTGACGCGTACGCCGGCCGCCGCCCACTCCAACGCCAGCGTCCGGGTGAGCTGCTCGACCCCGCCCTTGCTGGCGCTGTACGCGGCCAGGCGCGGGAAGCCGACCTGACCGTGCACCGAGGACATGTTGACGATGCTGCCCGCGCCCTGCTCGATCATGACGGCGCCGGCCGCGCGGGCGCAGACGAACACCCCGGACAGGTTGGTGTCGATCACCTGCTGCCAGTCCGCGAGGTTCAGCCGCTCGCTGCGGTGCAGCGCCGGGCTGATGCCGGCGTTGTTGACCAGGACGTCCAGGCGCCCCCACCGCTGCCGCGCCACGGCCACGACCGCGTCGGCGGCGGACTCGTCGGCGACGTCCCCGGCGACCACCTCGGCCGTGCCGCCGGCGGCCACGATCCGGTCCCGCACCGCGGCCAGCGCGTCCGCGCGCCGGGACTGGAGGATCACCGACGCGCCGGCCCGCGCCAGCCCTTCGGCGATCGCCGCGCCGACGCCCTGACTCGCCCCGGTCACCCACGCGACCTTGCCCGACAGCGCTTCTCCGACCACCGCCACGGTGGACTCCCCTCTACTTGATCCATCGACAGTTGTCACCGTGAGCCTTGTGGACACCGTTACGGCGTGCTCTCATGTGATACACGGGCGCAACATTTGTTTCACCGTATCAGCGGCCTCGACCCCCGAGGAGTGAGTGGACGTGGAACCAGTCAGCAGGCGCAAGATGTTGAAAGCCGGTGGGGCGCTGGGCGCGCTCGGCGCGTTGAGCGTCGCCGCGCCGGCCCAGGCCAGGTCGGCGTGGACCTGGTCGCCCCAGGGCTCGGTGGCCGGAGCCGGAGCGGGCGTCGACCCGCGGTGGGTGTGGGACGAGGAGGCCGACCCGCTCGTCGCCTCGCTCCTCGACCGGGGCGACGCGCCACTGGTCAACCAGTTGCTGCGGACGTGGACGAAGAACGGTCAGCCGCTGCCGGCCGGCCTTCCGGCGGACGTACGCCAGTTCATCGAACGCGCGCGCGTGCTGCCGTCCTGGGTGGACCAGGGCAAGCTGGCCACCGCCGTGCGCTTCAACGAGAAGCGCGGGCTCTACCTCGGCGTGCTGTACGGCCTGGCCAGCGGCATGATGAGCACCGTCATCCCGAAGGAGGCCCGCGCCGTCTACTACTCCAAGGGCGGCGCGGACATGAAGGACCGCATCTCCAAGACCGCCAAGCTCGGGTACGACATCGGCACCGCCAACGCCTACCAGCCCGACGGCTCGATGATCGTGACCGCCGTCAAGACCCGGCTGGCCCACGCGGGCGTCCGTCACCTCCTGCCGCAGTCGCCGGACTGGGCCGAGGTCGCGCCGGAGGACATCCCGATCAGCCAGCGGGACCTCATGGTCACCTGGCACAGCCTGCCCACCACGGTCATGCGGAAGCTGACCGACTGGCGCGTCCCGATCCCCGCCGCCGAGTCGGCCGCGTTCCTGCACCTGTGGCAGGTCGCCGCCCACATGCTCGGCATCAAGGACGAGTACATTCCCGCCTCCTGGAGCGAGGCGAACGCCCAGGCCGCCGAGGTCCTCGACCCGGTGCTGGCGCCCACCCGCGAGGGCAACGCGCTGGCGGACATCCTGCTCGGCCTCGGCAAGGAGATCGACGCCGGGCTGCTGAGCAAGCCGATCCTCGGCTCGTTCACCCGGTTCATGCTCGGCAACCAGATCGCCAACTGGCTGCAGATCCCCCGCGACCTGCTCTGGGACACGCTGCTGCGGACGAGCTGGGGCCCGTTCATCGCGGTCCGGGAGGCACTGCTGCCGTTCCCGCTCGCGCCGGAGTGCTACTGGCTCTTCGACGAGTTCCTGCGCAAGCTGGCCCTGCTGTTCCTGTCCGAGGGGCAGTCCATCAACATCGAGATCCCGCTGGGCAACCGCGAGTTCTGAGCACCGTGTCCCCGGCTCACCTGCGCACCGCGCGGGCCACGACGAGCGCATCCGTCCCCCGGTTCCTCGGGTACGTGCTGGCCGCGCCGGTCCTCGTCACCGCGGCCGAACTCGCGGCGGCGTACCCGAGGGCCGCCCGGCTGCCGTCGCCGGACGTGACCGGCCTGCTCGGCCTCGGCCACGTCCTGACCGCGACGGCGCTGCCGGCGGCGGAACTGATCTCCGTCGAGGTCGGCCCGGACGGAACCGTGTCGCTCACGTTGCCGCCGGGCCGGATCGGGCACGGCGGCGACGGCTCGGCCGCCGAGCTGATCGCCGAGGAGCTGTCCCTGCCGCGCCGCCGCGTGCGCGTCCCACCGGCCGACGCGCGCCCACGACCGGCGGCCGGTGGGGGGCGCGCCGGACCGGGGCCGGCCGTGGCCATCCGTACCCCCGTGCGGGTCGCCGCGGCCGTGGCCCGCCGCCGGCTGCTGGAGGCCGCGTCGGCGACGCTCGGCGCGCCCGTCGCCGGCCTGCGGCTCGCTGCCGGTGCCGTCACCGACGGCGCCGGCCGCCGCCTCGACATCGGCGCCCTCGCCGTCACGGCGGCCACCACCAGGACGATCGCCGTGGCCGTCGACGTCGCGTCACGATGATCGGCAGCCGATTCAACGGTCCCCTGCCGGGTAGCAGTCCCATGGACGGCACCGGAGAGGGGACATACGGGCATGAAGGCATTGACCTGGCACGGCAAGCGGGACGTTCGCGTCGAGGACGTCCCGGACCCCCGGATCGAGGAGCCGACCGACGCGATCGTCCGGATCACCTCGACCGCCATCTGCGGTTCCGACCTGCACCTGTACGAGGTGCTCGGGCCGTACCTGAAGCCCGGCGACGTCCTCGGGCACGAGCCGATGGGCATCGTCGAGGAGGTCGGATCCGGCGTGACCCGGCTCAGGAAGGGCGACCGGGTGGTCGTCCCGTTCAACATCTCCTGCGGCTCGTGCTGGATGTGCGAGCGGCAGCTCTACGCCCAGTGCGAGACCACGCAGGTCAAGAGCCAGGGCAAGGGCGCGTCCCTGTTCGGCTACACCTCGCTGTACGGCTCGATCCCCGGCGGCCAGGCCGAGTACCTGCGCGTGCCGCAGGCCCAGTTCGGCCCGATCACGATCCCGGACAGCGGCCCGGACGAGCGCTGGCTCTACCTCTCCGACATCCTGCCCACCGCCTGGCAGGCCGTGAAGTACGCGGACACCCCGCCCGGCGGCACGCTCGCCGTGTTCGGGCTCGGCCCGGTCGGGCAGTTCAGCGCCCGGATCGGCCGCCACCTGGGCGCCGGCCGCGTGATCGGGCTGGACCTGGTGCCGGAGCGGCTGGAGATGGCCCGGCGCCACGGCATCGAGGTGCTCGACGTCAGCCAGCTCGACGACGTACCGGGCACGCTCATCGACCTGGTCGACGGGCGCGGCCCGGACGCGGTGATCGACGCCGTCGGCATGGAGGCGCACGGCGCGCCGCTGGGCAAGATGGCCCAGACCGCCGCCGGGCTGCTGCCGGACAAGCTGGCCCAGGCCATGACCGACAAGGCCGGCGTGGACCGGCTCGTGGTGCTGCACGCCGCGCTCAAGGCCGTCCGGCGCGGCGGCACCGTGTCCATCGCCGGCGTGTACGGCGGCGAGCAGGACCCGATGCCGCTGATGGAGATGTTCGACAGGGGCATTCAGCTGCGCATGGGCCAGTGCCACGTGCGGCGCTGGGTCGACGACATCATCCCGCTGCTGGAGCGCGACGACGACCCGCTGGGCGTCGAGGACCTTCGCACCCACCGGCTGCCGCTGACCGACGCGCCGCGGGCGTACGAGATGTTCCAGAAGAAGGAGGACGGCTGCGTCAAGGTCGTGCTCGCGCCGTGACCCGGACGGTGGTCGTCACCGGCGCGACCAGCGGGATCGGCCGGGCGACCGCCAGGGAACTGGCGCGCCGCGGGGACCGGCTGGTCCTCGCGGCTCGCTCCCCCACCACGCTCGCCGAGGTGCGCGAGGAGTGCCGGGCCGCGGGCGCGGCGGCGATCACCGTACCGATGGACGTGACCGAGCCCGGCGCGGTGGCCGCGCTCGCCGACGCGGCGCAGGCCGAGTACGGCGGCGTCGACGCCTGGGTGCACACCGCCGCGGTGATGTCCTACGGCCGCTTCGACGAGACCCCGGCCGAGGTGTTCGAGCAGGTGGTCCGCACCGACCTGCTGGCCGCCGCGGCCGTGGCCCGGGAGGCGCTGCTCCGGTTCCGGGCCGCCGGCGGTGGCACGCTCGTGCTCACCGGCTCGGTGCTCGGGCACATCACCGCGCCCTACATGAGCGGCTACGTGGCGGCGAAGTGGGGCCTGCAAGGGCTGGCCCGCACGCTCCAGCAGGAGGCGCGGGAGACACCGGGCATCGCGATCTGCCTGGTCAACCCGGGCAGCGTCGACACACCCGTCTACCGGCAGGCGGCCAACTACCTGGGCCGGATCGGCCGGCCGCCACCACCGGTCGCCGCACCCGAACGGGTGGCCCGGGCCATCGCCGGATGCCTCGACCGGCCCCGCCGCGAGGTCTCGGTGGGACGGCTCAACGTGATCATGCGCGTCGGCTTCACCGCCCTGCCCGGGGTGTACGACGTGCTGGTCGGGCCGCTGATGCGCCTGGCCGGACTGACCCGGCAGCCGGTCGCCGCCCACCGGGGCATCGTGTTCACGCCGAACCCGGCCGGCGAGGCGGTCCGGGGCGGATGGGTGCCCGACGTGTCACAACTGGTACGCGCGGCCGGCGGGCGCGCGGCCGGCGTGGCGTCGGCGGTGCGGCGCCGGCTGCCCTGACCGCCGCCGTGCCGGTCGGAGCGGCGGAGCGCGCCAGGGGTGGTTACCGTGTACGGCGGGACACGGCGGAGGGACGAGCATGCGGCAGGCAACGGGGCAGGGGCCGGACCGGACGCGCGGCGGGCGGGTGTGGAAGCTCGCCGGGCTGGCCGCCGTGGCCGGGCTGGCCTGGGCGGCACGGGACGTACCGGCCCAGCTCGGCGGCCGGCTCACCGGCGCCCGGGCGGAACGGGCGGCCCGGTCACCGCGCTTCCGCGACGGCACGTTCCACAACCCGGCCGGCGCCAGCGCCACCATGGTCGCCGACCCGGGCCGCAACCTGCTCCGGGAACTGGTCTTCGGCAAGCAGAAGCGGCGGCCGGGCAGCCCGGTGCCGCTGCTGCGCCCCGGCGCCGCGCCCGCCGCCGACCCGGCCCGCGAACTGAACGTGATCTGGTACGGCCACGCCTCCACGCTCGTCGAGATCGAGGGGCAGCGGGTGCTGCTCGACCCGGTGTGGAGCGACAGGTGCTCCCCGTCCGGGCTGGTCGGCCCGCGGCGCATCCACGAGCCGCCGGTCCGCCTGACCGACCTGCCTCCGCTGGACGCGGTGCTGATCTCGCACGACCACTACGACCACCTCGACATGGACACCGTCCGCACGCTGGCCGATCTCCAGTCCGCGCCGTTCGTGGTGCCGCTCGGCGTCGGCGCCCACCTGGCCCGCTGGGGCGTGCCCGAGCACCGCATCGTCGAGCTGGACTGGTCGGAGAGCCACCGGGTCGGCGGGCTGACGCTCACCGCCACCGCCGCGCAGCACTTCTCCGGGCGCGGGCTGCGCCGCGACGGCACGCTCTGGAGCTCCTGGACGATCACCGGCACGCACCGGAAGGTCTTCTACACCGGCGACTCCGGCTACTTCGACGGGTACGCCGCGATCGGCGCCGAGCACGGGCCGTTCGACGTGACGCTGATGCAGATCGGCGCGTACGACAGGGCGTGGCCGCACATCCACATGTTCCCGGAGGAGGCGGTCGCCGCCCACCTCGACGTACGCGGCGGACTGCTGGTGCCGGTGCACTGGGGCACGTTCAACCTGGCCCTGCACGACTGGTCCGAGCCGGTGAACCGGCTCTGGGCCGAGGCGAAGGCGCGCGACGTCCGGCTCGCCGTGCCGCGTCCCGGCGAGCGGGTGGTGGTCGACGAGCCGCCGGCGGTCGACGGCTGGTGGCAGTCGGTCGCCTGAGCCACGCCGAAAAAATCGGACAAGGCATTCTTCTGCGCATATTTGCGTACTCTGTTCGCTGACGAGTCAGCGGCCGGAGGACAGCATGCAGGTTCGCCTCTCCCCAGGCGTGGAAGACCCCCGCACACCCACCCCGCCGACGGGCGTCGCCGCCGCCGCCAAACGGGGCGTCGACGTCGCCGTCTCGGCGACGGCCCTGCTGGTGACGGCGCCGATCCTGGCCGTGGTCGCGGTCGCGGTGCTGCTCGGCATGGGCCGACCGGTCCTCTTCCGCCAACGACGGATCGGCCGGTACGGCCGAGAGTTCACCATTCTGAAGTTCCGGTCCATGGCGGGCGGCGGCGAGGGCTTCTCCCCCGGCGACGACCAGGCACGGCTGACGCCCCTGGGGCGGTGGCTGCGGGCCACCAGCCTGGACGAGCTGCCCAGCCTCTGGAACATCCTGCGCGGCGACATGAGCCTGGTCGGCCCGCGCCCGTTCCCGACCAGCTACCGCGACCTCTACACGCCGGAGCAGTTCCGCCGGCACGACGTCCGGCCCGGCCTCACCGGGCTCGCGCAGGTCAACGGCCGCAACGAACTGGGCTGGGCGGAGCGTTTCGCCTACGACCTGCGCTACGTGGAGCACTGGAGCCTGCGGCTGGACGCCCGCATCCTGGCCCGGACCGCGGTCGCGGTGCTGCGGCGACAGGGCATCAGCGCGCCCGGCGCCGCCACCGCGCACGAGTTCCGTGGCACCGCCGCGGAAGAGGCGGTGGCGGCGACCGCGGGAAGCGGTTCCCGGTGACCCTCGACCTCGTCGTCGTCGGGTGCGGCGGCCACGGCCGGGAGATCGCCCAGATCGTGGCGGCGGTCAACGAGTCCTCCGCGCGGCCGCCGTGGCGGCTGGCCGGTTTCGTCGACGACAACCCCTCCGAGCGGAACCGCAAGCGCGCCGAGTCGTGCGGCGCGCCCTACCTGGGGACCGTGGCGGCGCTCGGGCAACTACCGCCGCAGACCCACGTCGTCCTCGGCCTGGGCGACCCGCGCGTCCGGCAGAAGGTGGGCGCGCGGGTCGACACGTACGGCAGGCCGGTGGCGAGCCTCGTCCACCCGGACGCCACCGTCGGCCCGGACCTGGTGTCGGCCGAGGGCCTCGTGGTGTTCGCCGGTGGCCGGATCACCACGAACGTCACCGCCGGACGGCACCTGCACGTCAACCAGAACGCCACGCTCGCGCACGACTGCGTGGTCGGCGACCACGTCTCCCTGCATCCGCTCGCGGCGGTGTCGGGCGACTGCCGCCTCGGCAGCGCCGCGCTGATCGGAGCGGGCGCGGTGGTGCTCCCCGGCCTGCGGGTCGGCGCCGGCGCGACGGTCGGCGCCGGGGCGTGCGTGGTGCGCGACGTGCCGCCGGAGAGCGTGGTCAAGGGAGTGCCGGCCCGCTGAGCGGTCCTCAGAGCACGAAGGCGTCCGTCCAGAGCGCGCCCGAGCGGCCCGACAGCGCGTCCAGCATGGCCACCGCCTGGCCGTCGGTGAGCTGCGCGACGAAGTCGATGATCGCCCGGCCCCGGGCCCGGCCGATCCGGTCCGGGGTACGCGGGTGCAGCTCCGCCTCGGCCAGCTCGACCAGGTCGTGCAGCCGGCGCGGCAGCCGGGACTCCTCGTCCGGGTCCAGCAGCCACTCCCAGAGCGCCTCCACCAGCGTGCCCAGCAGCCGGGCCTGGCCGCGCTGGTGCAGCGCCAGGTCCGGGCGGGCCAGCACGAACCGGTGGTGGACGAACTTGAGCACCTGCACCTCGTGCCACTGCGCCTTGGTCAGCAGCACGTAGCCGGAGCGGACGTGCGGCTCCGGCGTCACCGTGATGGCGTCCACGAAGCGGGTGGTCCAGCGGGCGGAGAACCGGGCGACGTACTGCTCCGCCTCGATCGAGCCGTCGAACGGCAGCGCCAGCAGACCCTCCACCAGTTCCTCGCGGACGTGCTCGACGGCCGCGGCGAACGCCTCGTCGTCGGCGATCCAGCCGTCCTTGCGGTGCAGTTGCCGGCGCAACCGCTCGATCGCGGCTCCCGGCCGCCGGCCCGCCCCCTCCAGCGCCGGCGCGGTGATCGACCGCAGGTGCCCGTACTCGCGCTGCCAGGCCATCAGCTCGGCCGCCACCGCGCCCTGCTGGAGCACCCCGACGCGGTAGAAGTCCTCCACGTCATGGATCGCGTACGCGATGTCGTCGGCGGTGTCCATCACCGACGCCTCGGGGGTCTGCTGCCAGTCCGGGATCCGCCCGGCGAACGGCTCCCGCGCCTGGCGCAGGTCGTCCAGCTCGGTGCGGTACGCGCCGAACTTCACCGACCCGCTCTCCGGGTCCTCCGGCGGCGCCGCCGCGCCCCGGGGCGCCGGCTCGAGGTGCCGCGGGTGCGGGTCGGGGTGGTCCAGCCGGGTCCACGGGTACTTCAGCATCGCGGCCCGGACCGCGGCGGTCAGGTCCAGCCCGGTGGTCGCCGCGCCGCGGATCTCGGTGCTGGTGACGATCCGGTACGACTGGGCGTTGCCCTCGAAGCCGTCGGCCAGCCCGAGCCGCTGCCGGGCCAGCCGGTCCAGCACCCGCTCCCCCAGGTGCCCGAACGGCGGGTGGCCGAGGTCGTGCGCGAGCGCGGCCGCCTCCACCACCTCCGGGTCGCAGCCGCCGAGCTTGTCCAGCAGGTCCCGGTACGCCGGATCGGCCGTCAGCCGCTCCGCGATCGCCCGGGCCACCTGGGCGACCTTCAGGCTGTGGGTGAGCCGGTTGTGCACCAGCAGCCCCGATCCGCCGGGACTGATCACCTGGGTGACACCGTTCAGCCGGGCGAAGAACGGCGAGCCGACGATCCGGTCCCGGTCGGCCCGGAACGGGCCGGCGGCCAGGTCGCCGAGCGCCCGGGCGCTGCCCCCGAAGAGCCGCCGGGCCCGCGGGTCCGCAGGTGCCTCCATGATCGCCACGCTAGCGCAGCGACGCGTCGGGCGCGCCACGACCTGTGCCTAGGGCAGCAAGGGCGCGTCCCCCAGCACCAGACCGGGAGCCGCCGGCAGCCAGTAACCCAGATAGGTGCCGGCGGTGACCTGGTAACTCAGGCGGCCGTTCACCCAGGCGCTGGCGCCGAGTGGCGCGCCAGAGGTGCGCGGGAAGGTGACGGTCTTGGACCCGACGACCTGCCACCTGCTGTCGTAGGCGTAGCCGGTGTAGGTGCCGGGCTCGACGGTCAGCAGCCGGGTGGGCGCGTACGTGTGCTCGACGAACTTCCCGGCGAGCCACCGGTTCTGGGCGTCCTCCGCGACGAACATGCCGGCGAACACTCCGTTGGCCATGCGGTAGTACACGCCCCGGCCGGTCACCCGGACGCGCTGGTCGGCGGTGGCGGTGGAGAACCGGATCAGATTGATCGACTTCTGCGCGACGATCCGGCCGGCGGCGTCGAACTGGTAGGCGACGTGGGATCCGGGGCCGAACCACACTATGCCGTCGACCGGCGGGTACGGATAGTCGGCGCGCAGCACGTCGGCGTACGCGGCGAACACGCCGGCATGGGTCAGCCGGTGCAGCGCGAGCATCTGCTGGGTGTGCACCTGGTGGTAGCTCGGGTAGGAACGGGCGCAGCCCACCGAGTACCGGCTGGCCCACTGCGGGACGCGCAGCGTGACCGGCACGTACCGCCGCACCGTCGTGGCCGTCCCGTCCATCAGGCTCACCGCCCGGCTGTCCCGGGTGATCCGCCAGTAGTCGTACACGCCGTAGAACGCGTAGATCATGCCGTTGAGGACCCGTTCCCCGCGCACCCCCGGGCTGTCCGGGTACTCCTCCAGCCACAGGTAGCCGTCCGTGTCGGTCCAGCTCACCCAGGGCACGCCGAGCTGCGGTCCGAGCGTGAGGCTGAGGAACGTGCGGTCCGCCGCCGTACGCCAGGTGGCGTCGCCGGTCACCTCGTACAGCCGGACGAACAGGCTGAGCAGTTCCCCCTGCGCCATGGCGCTGTACCAGGGCGCCTGGAGCACCAGCCCGGTGCACCGGGGCAGGTCGAAGGGGTACGAGTACCACCACGCCCCGCGGGACTCCACCTTGCGGTCCAGGTTCCGCCGGGCCTGCGCGATCGCCCGGTCCAGGAAGAAGCGGTCACCGGTGACCTGGTAGGCGTTGAGGTTGTCCAGTCCCCAGTCGGCCTGGACCACCGGGTGGTCGTAGAGGACGCCCTGCCAGTTGAAGAGCCGTACCCCGGAGGCGTCGTGCGCCAGCGGGTCGGTCCGCGGGACTGTCATCTGCCGCGAGGTCGGTGAGACCGAGCCGGGCAGCGGGCGCGGCAGGTAGCCGTCCCGGGCGTACGCGGTGAGCGTCGCGCTCCGCTCGGGGAGGGCGGCCGCCGCACCGGTCACCGGCGTCCCCGCCAGGCCGAGGGCGAGCACCGCGGCCACCGGCACGCGCCAGGACAGGCGGATCCTCATGGGACCTCCAAGGTCGGGAGTGTGCCCCCCATCCCAGCAACCGCTTGTCGCTTTTGCCAGCCTCGTTTCATCATGCGTGGAATAGACGCACATAACATGAGTATTCGTGACTGTCGCGGATCCCCCGCCGGGCGAGGGCGGGCGCGGACGCCGTCGTCGCACCGGGACGGCAGAATGCACGGGAACCCACCCGAGAAGGCGGATCAGATCGTGACCCAGTCAGTGCACCAGCGGATCGCCGAGGAACTCGGCGTCGCCGAACGTCAGGTGCGGGCAGCAGTCGAGCTGCTCGACGGCGGCGCCACAGTGCCGTTCATCGCCCGCTACCGCAAGGAGGCCACCGGCCTGCTCGACGACGCGCAGCTGCGCACGCTGGAGGAGCGCCTGCGCTACCTGCGCGAGCTGGACGAGCGGCGCGCGGCGGTGCTGGAGTCGATCCGCAGCCAGGGCAAGCTCGACGAGGCGCTGGAGGCGCAGATCCTCGCCGCCGACTCGAAGTCGCGCCTGGAGGACATCTACCTGCCCTACAAGCCGAAGCGGCGCACCCGCGCGCAGATCGCCCGCGAGGCCGGGCTGGAGCCGCTCGCGGACACGCTGCTGTCCGACCCGACGCAGGACCCGAAGGCCGTCGCCGCCGGGTTCGCCGACCCGGACAAGGGCGTCGCGGACGCCGCGGCCGCGCTGGACGGGGCGCGGGCCATCCTGATCGAGCGTTTCGCCGAGGACGCCGACCTGATCGGCACGCTGCGCGAGCAGATGTGGTCGCGGGGCCGTCTGGTCTCCCGGGTACGCGAGGGTCAGGAGGCCGCCGGGGCGAAGTTCGCCGACTACTTCGACTTCGCCGAGCCGTACCCGAAGCTGCCCTCGCACCGCATCCTCGCCATGTTCCGGGGCGAGAAGGAGGGCGTGCTGGAGCTGACCATGGACCCGGAGGCCGACGGGGACGCCGACGCGACCACCGGCCCCAGCCGCTACGAGGCCGCCGTGGCGGGACGCTTCGGCGTCAGCGACCAGGGACGGCCCGCCGACAAGTGGCTGGCCGACACAGTGCGCTGGGCCTGGCGTACCCGGATCCTCATCCACCTCGGCGCGGACCTGCGGATGCGGCTCTGGCAGGTGGCCGAGGAGGAGGCCGTGCGGGTCTTCGCCACCAACCTGCGCGACCTGCTGCTGGCCGCGCCGGCCGGCGCGCGTCCCACCATGGGCCTGGACCCGGGCCTGCGCACCGGCGTGAAGGTCGCAGTCGTCGACGCCACCGGCAAGGTGGTCGCCACCGACACGATCTACCCGCACGAGCCGCGCCGGCAGTGGGACGCCTCAGTGCACACGCTCGCCACGCTCGCCGCCGCGCACGGCGTCGAACTGGTCGCGATCGGCAACGGCACCGCCAGCCGGGAGACCGACAAGCTCGCCGCCGACCTGATCAAGCGGCACCCGGAGCTGAAGCTGACCAAGGTGGTGGTCTCCGAGGCCGGCGCGTCGGTCTACTCCGCCTCCGCGTACGCCTCGCAGGAGCTGCCCGGCCTGGACGTCTCGCTGCGCGGCGCGGTGTCGATCGCCCGCCGCCTCCAGGACCCGCTGGCCGAGCTGGTGAAGATCGACCCGCGGTCGATCGGCGTCGGGCAGTACCAGCACGACCTGTCCGAGGTGAAGCTGTCCCGCTCGCTCGACGCGGTGGTCGAGGACTGCGTCAACGCGGTCGGCGTGGACGTCAACACCGCCTCCGCGCCGCTGCTCACCCGGGTCTCCGGCATCGGCGCCGGGCTGGCCGAGAACATCGTGCTGCACCGCGACGCCAACGGGCCGTTCCGCACCCGGGCAGAGTTGAAGAAGGTGTCGCGGCTCGGCCCGAAGGCGTTCGAGCAGTGCGCGGGCTTCCTGCGCATCCCCGGCGGCGACGACCCGCTGGACTCCTCCAGCGTGCACCCCGAGGCGTACCCGGTGGTGCGCCGCATCCTCTCCTCCACCGGGCAGGACCTGCGCGCGCTGATCGGCAAGTCCGCCATTCTGCGCGGCCTGCGCGCCACCGACTTCGTCGACGACACGTTCGGCCTGCCCACCGTCACCGACATCCTGGCCGAGCTGGAGAAGCCGGGCCGCGACCCGCGCCCGGAGTTCCGCACCGCCACGTTCGTCGAGGGCGTGGAGAAGATCAGCGACCTGACACCGGGCATGGTGCTGGAGGGCGTGGTCACGAACGTTGCCGCGTTCGGCGCGTTCGTCGACGTGGGCGTGCACCAGGACGGTCTGGTGCACGTCTCGGCCATGTCGCACACCTTCGTCAAGGACCCCCGTGATGTGGTGAAGTCCGGCGACGTGGTGAAGGTCCGGGTGCTCGACGTGGACGTGCCGCGCAAGCGGATCTCGCTGACGCTGCGCCTGGAGGACGAGGCGCCGGCCGGCGGCGGGCGCCCGGCGGGCGGCGAGAGCCGGGGCGGCCGGGGCGGCGCCGGTCCCCGGCCGGGCGGCCAGGGCCTGGGCGGACAGGGCGGCGGCCAGGGCGGAACTGGCCAGCGCGGCGGCTCGGGCGGCGGGCAGAGCGGAGGCGGTCAACGCGGCGGCTCGGGCGGCGGCGGGCAACGCGGTGGCGGACAGGGCGGCGCGTCGCGCGGTGGCGGACAGGGCGGCGCGTCACGCGGTGGCCCGCAGCAGCGGCCGGGGCGCGGTGGCGGCGGTCCGGCCCCGGTCAACGACGCCATGGCGGAGGCGCTGCGCCGCGCCGGACTGGCCTGACACGTCCCGTTGCCGGGCTGAGGTCACGAACCGCTCAGCCCGGCAGCGCCCGCCGGTGAACCGCGACGTGCCGGCCCGTGTCGCGGTCACGCGGCCCGGCAGGACGACGGCCGCGGGGACGGGCCGAGCCGGCGGCATCCCCACCTTTGATCAACACAATCTCGCCGACGTGGTGGCATCAGAGGCTCCGCGACACGACCACTTCGGCGAACTGGAGTTGATCACGCCCGGCGGGGCAGCGCGCCGAGAAAGGGACGGATCACGCCTGCCAGAGCCGCGAACACCACTCACCAAAGCGCGTGTTGACCAAGGAGTTTGTGGGCTGTTCGGGGCGTTCGACTGACACAAACCCCTTGATCACCGCAGCCTCGGCGGTGCGCGCCCCGGTCCCGACGGCCTCTGCGCCGGGCGGCACCGGTTCCGCGTACCCTCGCGGTCGTGGGCGGCGAGGACGACGAGCGGTGGCGGGAGCGGCGACGCCACGCGGTGCGGGCGCACGCGGAGGCCGCCGCCCGCGAACGCGAGGCCGAGCAGGCGGAGGCCGCGGAGCTGGTGGCCCGGTTCGCCGCCGAGGCGCTGCGCCGCGGGCTGCGCGCCGACCGGCTGACCGCGACCGGCCACGACGGGCGCGGTCGCTACCGCACGCGGATCACCGGCTGGTACGTGGACCGGGCGCACAGCCGCGCGGTGGACACCGACGGGCGCTTCTACCTGCTCACCGTGCCGCCGGGCCTGCGGGCCCGGCTGCTCGGGGCGGACCCGCGGCCCAGCGCGCCGCCGCTCGTCATCGGCCGGGGCGGCCGTGACGGCGAGTCGGTGCCGCTGGCGACGCTGCTCAGCCGTCGTCTCGACGCGGGCGACGACTGGCGCTGACCGGGGACGGCGGCCGGTCCGCCCGCTGCCGGGGCACCGCGTGCGCGGCCCGCCGGGCGACGTGCCGCCACCAGCACATCTGGACCACGAGCGTGAGCAGCCCGGCGAGCACGATCGCGGCCAGGTTGATCACCAACTGGAGGGCGGAGCCGGCCGCCTCGTGCCACACGCCGTACGCGGACGCCACAGCCACGTTCGCCGCCGCCGGCACTGTGGTCACCGAGATCAGCACACCCACGAGCGACCCGGACTTCTTCGAGGTCAGCGACAGCATGCCGGCCACGCCGGCGAGCAGGCCCACCACCCAGGACAACGCGTCCGGGCGCCAGATGAAGTCGGTCATCGGCCGTTCCGCGAGCAGCATGTCCCGGCTGACCAGGCCGGCCGCGGTGAGCGCCCAGGTGCTCAGCACGGTGGCCGCCATGGCGACGAGGAAGCCGACGGTCAGGGCCTGCACCGAGTGGCCGACCACGCGCGGCTGACGCCGCAGCAGCGCCACGCAGAGCGCGGCGAGCGGGCCGAACTCGGGGCCGACCACCATCGCGCCGACGATCAGGATCGGCTGGTCGAGCAGCACACCGATCCCGGCGATCATGGTGGCCACCACGATCAGGGCGAGGAACGTGCCGGTGAGCACCGTCTGCTCGCCGGTCTTCGCGGCGATCTCGTCCCACACCACGGCGTCCTCGCCGTGGCCGGGGGCCTCCTCGGCGGCCCGGTCGGCCGCCTCGGACAGGGTCAGCTCCACGTCGGCGGCGGCGATCGCGCCGTGCGCCTCGACGCCGAGTTCCTGCAGCCGGCTCAGCACGCCGTCGGCGCTCTCCCGGACCACGTCGCAGGTGACGTAGTCACCCGCGGGCTGGCGGGCGGCGCCGGGCAGCACCACGAGGTGCGTGACGCCTGGTTCGGCGGCCAGCAGCTCCACGACCGCCGACGACTGGTCGCTCGGCGCGATCACCCTCAGGTGCAGCACTCGTGGCTCCCCTGATCGTTGATTTCTGGCAGGGCCGCCGAACTCTACTCGTTCCCTGGCTCAGCGGTTCCCGGCTCGACGGCGTCGCGAGGCACGATCGTGTGCTTTTCGGCACGAACACGGCGTACGCCATCACCCCTCGGCGGGTTGTCCCGTTTTACCGTCCGTGACCCTTCGCTGCCACGACCGTGATCCCGCTGCGGGGACGGAGGCTCGATGACCGCCCGGATCTACCTGTCCCCGCCCGATGTCGGGCCCCTGGAGGAGTCCTACGTGCTCCGCGCGATCCGCTCGGGTTGGGTCGCGCCGCTCGGCCCCGAGGTGGAGGCGTTCGAGCGGGAGGTCGCGGACCGCGTCGGGACGGCTCACGCGCTGGCGCTGAACTCCGGTACGTCCGCGCTGCACCTCGCCCTGCTCACGCTCGGTGCCGGGCCGGGGAGCGTGGTGGTGGCGCCGACGATGACGTTCGCGGCCACCGCCAACGCCGCCGTCTACACCGGCGCCGAGCCCGTTTTCGTCGACTGCGACCCGGCGACCGGCAACATGGACGTGAGCGCGCTCGGCGAGATGCTCGACCGGCTGGGCCGGGCCGGCGAGAAGGTCGCTGCGGTACTCATCGCGGACATGTTCGGCACCTGCGCCGACTACGACGAGCTGCTGCCGGTGTGCGAGGCGGCTGGTGTGCCGGTGGTCGAGGACGCCGCGCAGGCGCTGGGCGCCACCTATCGCGGGCGTCCCGCCGCCTCCTTCGGGCGGCTCAACGCGCTGTCGTTCAACGGCAACAAGATCATCACAACGTCCGGCGGGGGGATGCTGCTCTCCGACGACGAGGTGTTGCTCGCCCGCTGCCGGCACCTGGCCACCCAGGCACGCGAACCCGTGCCGCACTACGAGCACGTCGACGTGGGTTACAACTACCGGCTCAGCAACCTGCTCGCCGCGCTGGGCCGGGCCCAGCTGCACCGGCTGGACGGGATGATGCGCCGCCGCCGGCTGCTGCGCGAGCGCTACGCCAAGCTGTTCTCCGGCGTGCCCGGGGTCCGGCTGCTCGGCGACGGGGACGAGGGCTCCAACTGCTGGCTGACAAGCATCGTGGTCGACCCCGAGCGGACCGGGTGGTCGGCGGCGGAACTCGGGGCGCACCTGGCCGCGCGAGACATCGAGACCCGGCACGTGTGGAAGCCGATGCACCGGCAGCCGGTGTTCGCCGGGTGCCGCGCGGTCGTGACGGGCGCCTCGGACCGCCTGTTCGCCCAGGGTCTCACCCTGCCTAGCGGCTCCGCCCTGGACGACGACCGCCTCGCCCGGGTCGTCGGCGCGGTCGAGCAGTTCCTGGACGCCCGGTGACGGCCGGCGCGGGCATGAGCCCGCTGCGGATCGTCGTCCTGCTGAAGACCGACCAGGGCGGACTCTGGATCATCCCGCAGGTGGAGGAACTCCGCCGCCGTGGGCACGAGGTCGTGGCGGTCCTGCCGCGCGAGACCGGGCGGCTGACCGAGGAGCTACGGCGGCGAGGTGTCGAGGTGCACGACTCGCCGTTCGACTTCCGCTTCCGGCTGCGGCCGTCGACGCTGCGGGACCTGTGGCGGCTCCGCCGCCTCATCAGCCGGCTCCGCCCGGACGTCCTCAAGTACCACCTGTACGCCTCAGCGCTCGCCGCCCGCTTCGCGAGCCTGCGCCTGCCGCTGCGCCGGGTGCACATGGTGGCCGGGCCGCTGTACCTGGAGTCTCCGCTGATCAAGCTGGTCGAGCGGGCGTTGTGGCGGCTCGACGACGTCACCATCTGCGGCACCGGCCACACCTCCGGCCTCTACGGCGCGCTCGGATGTCCCGCGCCCCGGCGCCCGGTCGTCACCTACGGCGCCCGGACCGCGCACTTCGCCGACCTGGAGGGCTCGGCCGGCCGGCGGGAGGTACGGGCCAAGGCGCGCGCCGAACTCGGCATCGAGGAGGACGCGTTCGTCGTCATCATGGTCGCCTACGTCTATCCACCCCGGAAGCTGGTCCACCAGGGCCGTGGCATCAAGGGACACGACGTGCTGCTGGCGGCGTGGCGCGAGTTCCGCGCCGACCACCCGAACGCCCGGCTGCTCCTGGTGGGCGCCGGCTTCTCGGCGGCCGGAGAGGAGCACCGGCGCGAGTTGATCCAGCGCTTCGGGATCGACCGGGACCCGAGCGTCACATGGTTGGCCTCGGTGTCGGACGTGCGCGACTGCTACCGCGCCGCCGACGTGAGCGTCAGCCCTTCCCTGTCCGAGGGACACGGTGCCGCTTGCGAGGCGGGCGCCACCGGGGTGCCCAGCATCGTCAGCGACGCTGGCGGTCTGCCCGAGACAGTCGACGAGACGACCGGCTGGGTGGTGCCGCGCAACGACGTGGCGGCGCTGGTCGCCGGGCTGGAGCAGGCGCACCAGGAGTTCACCGACGGCCGGCTTCGGCTGCGGGGTGAGCGGGCCCAGCGGTTCGCGCTGCGGCACTTCGACAACACGGTGGCGGCCGCCGACGTCGCCGACGTGGTGGAGGCCGCCTGCCGGACCGGCGGGAGAGCCTGATGCGGGTCGTGGTGACGTCGGAGTCGCGCTTCAGCCGCACTCCGGACGGCGCAGTGTGGGTCGAGGCCGGCCCGGACAACGCGATCTGGCGGCGGTACCTGGCCGCTTTCGACAACGTCCGCGTCGCCGCCCGGGTCCGGGACGTCGCACAGCCGCCGGCGGCCGCGTCCCGGGTCGACGGGGACGGCGTCGAGGTCTGGGCGTTGCCGTACTACGTCGGGCCACGGGGTTACCTGCTCGGGCGGCGGGCGATCGCCGCGGCGGTGACCGCCGCGGTGGAGCCTGAGGATGCGGTGGTGCTCCGGGTGCCCTCGCCGATCGGCTCGCTGCTGGCGCGGGCACGGAACCGGGCCCGTCTCCCGTACGCGCTCGAAGTGATCGGCGATCCGTACGACGTGCTCGCCCCGGGGGTCGTCCGGCATCCGCTGCGGCCGCTGCTGCGCACGCTGTCCACCAGGACGCTGCGCCGGCAGTGCCGCGAGGCCGCCGCGGTGGCGTACGAGACGGAACGGCGCCTACAGCTCCGGTATCCCACGTTGCCGACCACGCCCACGGCCGGCATCTCCAGCGTCGACCTGCCGCCGGCGGCGTTCGTGCCGCGGGCCCGGCCGCTCCGGCAGCTCCCGGACGAGGCGACACTGGTTTCGGTCGGCTCGCTCGAACAGCTCTACAAAGGGGTCGACACGCTCATCTCCGCGTTGGCGCTGATGCCCGCCGACGGCCCCCGGGCCCGGCTCGTGCATGTCGGCGTGGGCGCATACCGTCCCCAGCTGGAGCAGTTGGCCGACCGGTCGGGAGTGGCCGACCGGGTGCGCTTCACCGGTCCGCTGCCCGACGCCGACGCGGTCCGCCGCCAACTGGACGCGGCCGACCTGTTCGTGATGCCGTCCCGCACCGAGGGCCTGCCCCGGGCGCTCATCGAGGCGATGGCCAGGGCGCTCCCGGCTGTCGGTTCGACCGCCGGTGGCATTCCGGAACTGCTCGAACCGGAGTGTCTGGTCCCACCGGACGACCCGGCCGCTCTCGCCACCACGGTCACCGCGATGCTTGCCGACCCGGACCGGCTCGCGGCAGCCTCGGCCCGCAACCTGCGCCGGGCCCATGACTTCTCCGCCGAGACGCTGGACGCCCGCCGGGCGTCGTTCTACCGGACCGTCGCCGAGACCGCCGCCGGCCGGGTGGGCCGGAGAGCACCGGCCCCGCTTCCGTCCCGACGCTGACGTCCGGCGCCCCGCACCTGATGGTGCGGGGCGCCGGAGGAACCGGTCAGCGGACGAGACGACGAGCAGGCCCGCCCGCGTCTGCGGCTTCCCGGAGGATGTCGAGGTAGCGGCCGAGCTGATCCTCACGGAACAGTCCGTCCATCGCGGCGGCCGGCACGGCCGGCACCCGCCCGGTCCGCTCCTTCACGGTCAGCCATTCCCGCAACTGGGACGCGATCGCGACCGGGTCGTTCGCCACGACGCCCGCGCCCCGTTCGCGCAGCAGGCGTGCGGCCACGCCGTTCTCGTAACCGAGCAGCAGGACGGGGCGGCGGGCCTGGAGATAGTCGAAGATCTTGCCGGTCATCGTGCCGGCGTCCCGCGGATCGTTCCACATGAGCAGGACCAGCGCGTCCGCGTCGGCCTGGATACGCCACGACTTCTCCGGCGAGACCGGGCCGAGCAGCGTGACGGAGTCGGCCACGCCGGCCCGCTCCGCGGCGGCGCGGGTGATGCCGTGGTCCGCCCCCGCGAAGATCACGTGCACCCGTGCGGCGTCCGCGCCGAGCAGGGCGATCGCGTCGACGAGCGGGCCCGGGTCACGCCTGCCCGGATAGATGTAACCGGTGTGCGCGAGCGTCAGAGTGGCCGCCGACGCATCGACGCCGACGGGAGTCGCGGCGGACTCCGCCGGCACCGGCCGGCGGTCGATGCCGTTCATCACCACATGCGTCCGCACTCCGAACGTGCGGTGGATCGTGTCGGCCAGCGGCTCCGAGACCGTCACGCACGCCGCGACCGTCCGCAGCACTCGCCGCTCAAGCCTCTTGTCGACAGCTCGACGTAGCGCCGTCCGGACCCAGTGGTCGTTGCCGACCGACCACAGATCCCGGTAGTCAGCGACCCAGGGCGCCCGGAACCGCCGGGCGAGCGTCGCGGCCACCAAGAACCCGGAGAAGGGCGGGCCGGATGCCAGGATGACGTCCGGGCACCAGCCGGCGGCGGCCCGGTCGAAGTCGCGCACCGGCGGCCGGATCCAGTTGAGCTGCGGGTCCGGCAGCAACAGCTCCATGCCGACCTTCACCAGGAGGCGGTCGGCGCCGGTGCGGATCCGCCGGAGCCGGGATCGCGACGCGGCCCCGCCACCGCCGCCGGTCGCCGTACCGCCTCCGCTGCGGCCGGGCCGCGGCAGCCGCGGTGACGGCGCGACCCGGATCAGTTGTTCCTCGGGCACCGGGACGGGAACCGTACCCTGGTTCGCCCCGACCGCGGTCAGTACCCGGACGTCCCACCCCTGCCGTGCCGCGAACGCCGCGAGGGCCGCGGGACGGCGGGCGCCGACGGTCTCCGCCGGTGGGAAGTGATACGAGACGATCAGCAGGCGCGGTGCCGGCTCCGGACGTGGGTCGTTCATCATGCAGGGATAAACGATTTCTTCCCAGACAAGAAATGACGAAAGGCGTCGAACGCCTCAGCCCTGCGACACGAGTTGCGGCGCGGGGCGGGGACGGCCGCGGTCCCGGCCGGCCGCCGTCGCGACCCGCAGCGACATCAGCCACCCGACGCCGTACGCCAGCGCGCCGGACACCCCGAACGCCCACACCGCGGTCAGCGGCGACCCGCCCGTCAGAGCCACCACGGACACGGCTCCCGCCACAAGCGCGACGCGGCCCGCGTCCCAGGCGAGTTGAAGACCCTGGCGTTCGAACACGACAAGCGTCTGCGACAGCGGCGAGACGACGAGCTGAGCTGCCATGAAGACGGCCAGGGCCTGGGCGTAGGCGCCGCTGCTGTGCCACTGCGCGCCGAAGACCAGGCTGAAGGCCGCGGGCGCGCCGACCACCACGAGGAGCGCGCCGGGACCCGCGACCAGGGCCAGCTTCCGGCTGGCGTCGAGAAACGCGCGCCGGCCGCTCCGGGGCTGCTCCCTGGCGATCCGGGCGATCTCCCCCAGGTAGACCTGGGCCACCGCGGACGCCACGAGCGCGGCGGGCATGGCGAGCACCCGCTGGGTCAGCCCCAGCCAGCCAGCCACCGCCGAGCCGTACCAGTAGGCGATGAGCAGCACCGGCAACTGCATGCCGAGGACGTTGAGCAGACCGGACGGGGCCAGGAGGAACGGGAACCGCCGGTACCGGCGTGCCACCGCCAGCAGGCGTGGCGGCCGCCGACCGGCCCGGGCACTCGCGCCGCGCCGACGGGCGTCCCCGAGCAGGACCGCGGCGGCCGCGACCTGACCGAACCCGAAGCCGAGCGCCAGGCCACCGGGGCGAAGCCCCGCCACCCCGGCCACGATCTGGGTGACCACCACAGCCACGGACTGGAAGAGGTTGCGCCGGCCGATCGCGCCGTACCGACGGTGCCGCACGGCGAACTGGTTCAGCACGAGGACGACACCCATCGCGGCGGCGGAGGGCGGCACCACCCAGAGCCAGTGGGCCAGCTCGGGCTGACCGAACCAGAGCGCCGCCCGGTCCCCCGCCAGCAGGACGACCGTCGATGCCAGGATCGCCGTGCCGGCGGCCGCAACGAGGCCGAGCCGCACCAGCGTGCGTGCATCCTCCTCCCGCTCGGGAAGCGGAACGGCCATCTCGAACCGGAGCGCGGCCACCGTGCCCACCGTGACCACGAGCGCGGCGACCACGGCGAGCACGCCGAAGTCCGCCGGACGGTAGAGCCTCGCCAGTAACGGGACCGCAGCCAGCGCCAGCAGTTGACCGCCGGCCGACCCGGCGGCGATGCCGAGCACTCCGCGCCGCCCGCTCGACAGGGCGAGCCGGGCCCGCCACCTCACCCAGCGACCCCCGGGCGGTCGACCGGCCGCGCCCGTCCGGCGCGAGCCCGTACCCCGGCGGGCAGCGTCGCCCCGGCCAGCACGAGCACACCGAGGGCCATCGCGGCGAAGAGCGGACGCCCAGCGTTCACGTCCCCGGACGTCGACACCGCCACCACGTTGAACGCCAGCACGGCCAGGACGAACCCGGCGACCGGATCACGCCGGGTCGCGCGCCAGAGCCCCGCCGCGACGACCACGGTGGCCAGGATGAAGGCCCCGCCGACCAGCCAGCCCGCCTCGGCCGGCAGTTCCAGCCACAGGTTGTGCGGATAGTTGTGCACGAGCATGCCGGAGTAGTCGCCCCAGTTGCCGTAGCCGACCCCGCCCGGATTCTCCGTGATCATCGGCACGCTGACCTCACGCATCTGCGCTCGGGCAGTGCCGAACATCTCCTCGCTCGGATCGACCAGAAGCGCGTACAACCGGGGCGGCAGCAGCGACGGCAGGGCGATGACGGCGAGCACCAGGCCGCCCATCAGGCCCAGACCGACCCACTCACGGCGGCCCCGCCGGATCTTCAGGCGGAACCCTGCCAGCATCAGGACGAAGAGGGCCACCACGGTGGCCAGCAGCGGTCCCCGGGAGCCGGTCGCCAAGAGACCGAGGCCGAGGAGCACCGCCAGGCCCGCCGCCCACCACGCCGCCACCCGTTTGCGCAGGTAGAGCCAGGTGAGAGCGACGAGCGCACCGCCGATGGCCCGGGCCAGCCAGATCGGGTTGGAGCCGAAGCCGTCGGCCCGGCCCTCCTGCGGATCACCGTTGAGCGTGGCGATCGCGAGCACCACCCCCGACAGGACGAAGACGGCGGCGAACATCTCGACGTCACGCCGCCCGCGCAGCACCGCCACCGCCGCCGTGGCGAACACGGTCAGCGTCATGAGCAGCAGGAACTTCTGCCGGCCGTAGTCCGTCTCCGGCGGGTGCAGAACCCCCGGCAAGGCGAGGACGCCGAAGACCACAAGGGTCCAGAAGATCACTGTCCGGGACCGCGAGGCCGGCCGGAGGATCTCGTGCAGGAGCAACGGGACCGCGAGCACCACCGCGGCGATCAGGAATCCGCGGCCGACCATGCGCGGGAACTGGTCGAAGTTGAGCACCAGCACCACGGCGGTGGCGCGCAGCACCGTCGAGACGAGACCACCCGTGCGCCGCACCGGTGTCTCCGGTCCGGCGGGCCCACCGGGGCCGCGGACCGTGCCGATCGCCGACGACCGGCGGCTGTCCTGCATCACCATCACGTTCGAGCCTCCTGCGGCACCGAGCTTGGAACCCGTCACACCGCCCGGTCGGAGCGGTAACGCGCGAGATTGGCCGGATCGAGGAACCACTCGACTGTCGCCTTCAGCCCCTCGTCGATGCTCGTGACGGGCTGCCACCCGGTCCGCGACCGGAGCAGGCCGGCGTCGCCGAGCAGGCGTTCCACCTCGGAATCCGCCGGGCGGAGCCGGGACTCGGTGACCACCACCTCCGGCTGGGCGCCGAACATCGCGGCGATCTTGCGGACCAGGTCGCCGACCGAGGTCTCCCGGCCCGTCGCGGCCTGGAACACGCCGCCCACCACAGCGTCGTCGGGCGCCGTGCCGACGGCCTGAAACGCGGCCACGGTGTCCGTCACGTAGAGGAGGTCCCGGGTGGTACGCAGCGCGCCCAGCCGGACCACCCCGTCGCCCTTCGCCATCTGGCTGATGATGGTGGGGATGACCGCCCGGGTGGACTGCCGGGGGCCGTACGTGTTGAACGGCCGCAGCGTGACCACCGGCAGGCCGAAACTGAGGTGGTAGCTCTCGGCCAGCTTGTCCGCGCCGATCTTGGAGGCCGAGTACGGCGACTGCCCGCGCAACCGGTGCTGCTCGGTCATCGGGACCGTGGTGGCCGTCCCGTACACCTCGCTCGTGGAGGTGACCACGACCCGGCCGACGCCGGCCGTCCGCGCGCTCTCCAGCACGTTGAGCGTGCCGGTGATGTTGGTGTCCACGTAGGACTGCGGCGCGAGATACGAGTACGGGATGCCACCCAGCGCGGCCAGGTGGTAGACGGTGCGGGCGCCGTCGACCAGCCGCTGCACCATGCCCCGGTCGCGGATGTCCCCCGCGACGACCTCGACGCCGGCCAGCTGGTCCGGGCCGAAGGTGTCCAGCCAGCCGTGCGATCCGGCGCCGTTGTAGCGCACGAGGGCGCGCACCGGGTGGCCCGCGGCGGCGAGCGCCTCGACCAGGTGGGAGCCGATGAAGCCACCGGCCCCGGTCACCACCACCGGGCCGCCGGACGAGTGTGCCGTCATGGTTCGCTCCTCCTCTTCGCCGGTCCGGCCGTACCGGTACCGGGTCGGCTCAACGAGCCGGCGCCGCCGCCGGAGCCACCTGGCTCCACAGCGCGCCGACCGAGTCGTACAGGTCGTGTTCGGGCGTCCACCCCAGGACCGAGGCGGCCCGGTCGACGTCGCCACGCATCCAGCCCACGTCGGCGGAGCGGGGGGACGGTGGGCGGTCCTCCCGGACGCGGACCGGCCGGCCGGCCGCCGAGACCAGCAGGTGGACGGCGTCGCGCACCGGCACCGCCCGGCCGCTCGCCACGTTGAGGACACGGGCCCGCGGCGCCGCGACGGTCACCGCCCGCCGGACCGCGGCGGCCACGTCCCGCACGTCCACGAAGTCCCGGTACGCGTCCAGCGGGCCGGTACGCAGGTCCTCGCCGGGCGCGAGGCGGGACAGCAGCGCCGCCACCCGGCCGAGCAGCGTCGTGCGGGGCATGCCGGGACCGACGGGGTTGAACACCCGGAGCACGACCGCGTCCACCCGGCCGGCCGCGACCGCCAACTCGACGAGGCGGGTTGCCGCGGCCTGACTCACGCCGTAGGCGCTGACCGGCGCCGGGGGATGGTCCTCGGCAGCCGCGGCGCCGAACGGAACGGGACCGTACTCGGCGGCGGAGCCAAGGCGAACCAGTCGGGCGCGGGGCGCGGCGTCGGCGACCGCGTCCACCAGCCTGGCGGCCGCCAGCGTGTTCGCCCGGACGAGATCCTCGGCGGCGCCGCTCACCGCTCCGGCGCAGTTGACGACCGCGTCCGGCCGGACCGTGTCGAGCAACGCCCGTAACGTCTCGGGCGCCGCGGTGACCAGGTCGCACTCGTCGCGCGACGGGCACGCGACGTCCGCCGTGGCGGCGAGCTCCCGTCGTACGTGAGCGCCGATGAAGCCGGCGGCGCCGAAGAGGAGTACGCGCATCATGCTCCGGCCGGGGCGCCGGCAGGCAGGAGCAGGTCCCGGACCTCGGCGAAGCAGCGGTTGGCCTCGTCGTAGTCCTCGGGGCGGCCGATGTCCAGCCAGTAGCCGTCGAACTCGTAGCCGGCCGGTGGTTCGCCCCGGCCCAGCAGGTCCAGCACCAGCTGGTCGAACCCGAACGGCTGCCCTGCCGGATAGTGGGCGATGGTGCTGCGGGAGAGGCCGTAGACCCCCATGCTCACCCGGTAGTGCAGGACCGGCTTCTCGGAGAAGGATGTGATCTTGTCGCCGGCCAGCTCCAGAACCCCAAAGTCGATCTTGACGGTACGCCGGTAGGTGGCCACCGTCAGGGGCGCGCCCGACCGCGCGTGGGTGGCCAGGAGGTCGGCGTAGTCGAGGTCGGTGAGCACGTCGCCGTTCATCACCAGGAAGTGCTCGGGCAGGCGGTGCCGGATGCCGAAGAGCGGGCCGATGGTCGACAGCGGCCGGTCCTCCTCGACGTAGTCGACGGCCAGGCCGAACCGGGAGCCGTCGCCGACGAAGGCCCGGATCAACGCGCCCAGGTGGTTGATCGCCAGGGTGACGTGGGTGAAGCCGCGATCGGCGAGCTGGCGCAGGACGATCTCGAGGATCGCGTAGCTCTCGCCGATGGGCACGAGCGGCTTCGGCAGGGTGGAGGTGTAGGGACGCAGCCGTACCCCCGCGCCACCCGCCATGATCACGACATGCATCGGCTCTCCGCTCGTCCCCGCCCTACCTCGCGTCCAACGAGCCGGGCCTGCACGGGGGTACGGAAATCACCTGTTCGGGGGCACTTCCCCGGCTTCGCGCCCGCGGGTGGGCCCGGCGCCGCGCGCCGCTGTGATGAGCTGTACCGGTGGCGGGAGATGTGCTGGGGCTGGTGCTGCACCCCACCCGGGACGTCTCCGAGGTGGTGCGGATCGTCGTGGACTGGGCGGCCCGGCACCGGATCACCCTCGCCGTACGCGCCGAGGACCGCACGCGCGTGCCGGCCGCGGTGGAGGCGATCGCCGCGGAAGAGCTGGCCGACCGCTGCGCCGCGCTGATCAGCATCGGCGGCGACGGCACCATGCTCGGCGCGCTGCGCCTGGCCGTCCGCGACCCGAAGCCGGTGCTCGGCGTCCACCTGGGCCGGCTGGGCTTCCTGGTCGAGGTGGAGCCGCCGGACCTGCCCCGGGCCCTGGAACGGCTGGTGAACCACGACTTCACAGTCGAGTCGCACGCCTGCCTGGCCTGCGACGTCTGCGGTGACGACGTGGTGGCGTTCAACGACATCGCCCTGGTCCGGCAACCCGGCGCCGGCTTCGTCACTGCGACCCTGGCGGTGGACGGCCAGCGGTACGGCTACTACCGCTGCGACGCGCTGGTGGTGAGCACGCCGACCGGATCGACCGCGTACAGCTACGCCGCCGGCGGCCCGCTGATCTCACCGGCCACGGAGGCGATGGTGGTGACGCCGTCGGCGCCGATGGCCGGGATCTCCCGCTCGGTGCTGCTCTCCGCGCACGAGACGGTGCACCTGGAGCTGCGCGCGGACTCGGCGCCGGTGGCGGTGGAGATGGACGGGCTGCTGATCCGCGAGGCCGCGACGGAAGGCTCGGTGCACATCCGGTACGTCCGCGACGCCGGCCGGGTGGTCCGCCTCGACCCGCGCCGCTACCAGGAGCGCAACCAGCTCAAGCTGAGCCTGCTGGACCTGCCGCTGCTGCCCGACCAGCTCCGCGAGCTGCTGCCGGACGGGTTGCGGGAGCAGTTCAACCGCCGGGAGCTGCCCCCGCCCCGCTGACCGTCAGGACGCCCCGAGCACCCCGTCGACGAGCGCCTTGGCCTCCTCCTGGATCCGGGCCAGGTGCTCCGGGCCCTGGAACGACTCGGCGTAGATCTTGTAGACGTCCTCGGTGCCGGACGGGCGGGCGGCGAACCAGCCCGACTCCGTGGTCACCTTGAGGCCGCCGATCGCGGCGCCGTTGCCGGGCGCGGTGGTGAGGATCGCGGTGATCGGCTCGCCGGCCAGCTCGGTGGCGGTGACCTGCTCCGGCGAGAGCTTCGCCAGGACCGCCTTCTCCTCCCGCCCGGCCGGGGCGTCGATGCGGGCGTACGCGGGCGCGCCGAAGCGGTCGGCCAGCTCGGCCCAGTGCTCGCTGGGCGTACGCCCGGTGGTGGCGATGATCTCCGCGGCGAGCAGGCAGAGCAGGATGCCGTCCTTGTCGGTGGTCCAGGTGCCGCCGTCGCGGCGCAGGAACGACGCCCCGGCGCTCTCCTCGCCGCCGAAGCCGACGGCGCCGTCGAGCAGGCCGGGCACGAACCACTTGAACCCGACCGGGACCTCCAGCAGCGGGCGGCCGAGGTCGGCCGCGACCCGGTCGATCATCGAGGAGGAGACGAGCGTCTTGCCCACCGCCGCGGCCGGGCCCCACTGCTCCCGGGTACGGAACAGGTGGCCGATCGCCACGGCCAGGTAGTGGTTGGGGTTCATCAGCCCGCCGTCGGGCGTGACGATGCCGTGCCGGTCGGCGTCGGCGTCGTTGCCGGTGGAGACCGCGTAGTCGTCCCGGGCGGCGATCAGCGACGCCATCGCGTTCGGCGACGAGCAGTCCATCCGGATCTTGCCGTCGCCGTCGAGCGTCATGAACCGCCAGGTCGGGTCCACGAGCGGGTTGATCACCGTCAGGTCGAGGCGGTGCCGCTCGGCGATCTCGCCCCAGTACGCCACGCTCGCCCCGCCCATCGGGTCCGCGCCGATGCGTACCCCGGCGTCGCGGATCGCGTCGATGTCCAGCGCGGCGGGCACGACGTCGACGTACCGGGCGAGGAAGTCGTACTCGCCGGTGGTGTCGGCGGCGCGCGCCCGCGCGTACGGGATGCGTCTGACCTCCTTGAGCCCGGCGGCGAGGATCGCGTTCGCGCGGTCCTGGATCCACTTGGTGGCGTCGGTGTCGGCGGGCCCGCCGTGGGTGGGGTTGTACTTGAAGCCGCCGTCGGACGGCGGGTTGTGCGACGGGGTGATCACGATGCCGTCGGCGAGGCCGCTGGTCCGCCCCCGGTTGTGGGTGAGGATGGCGTGCGAGACGGCGGGCGTCGGGGTGTAGCCGTCGCGGCTGTCGCGCAGCACCGTGACGTCGTTGGCGGCGAGCACCTCCAGCGCGTCGGCCTCGGCCGGCGCGGACAGCGCGTGGGTGTCCCGGCCGAGGAACAGCGGCCCGTCGAGGCCCTGCTCACGCCGGTAGTCGCAGAGCGCCTGGGTGACGGCGAGGATGTGGTCGGAGTTGAACGCGTGGCGCAGGCTCGACCCGCGGTGGCCGGAGGTGCCGAAGGAGACCTGCTGCGCCGGATCGTTCGGGTCCGGGTGCTCGGCGTAGTAGGCGGTGACCAGCCGGGGCACGTCGACCAGATCGTCGGGCTGCGCGGGCTGGCCGGCACGGGGGTGGGCCACTGCGGGATCCTCCTCGGGTTGCGGTGGTGCTTGCTCAGGGCTCGACGCGCTGGCCCTTGCCGATGACGACGATGCCGTTGTCGGACACGGTGTAGCGCTGGCGGTCCTTCTCCCGGTCGACGCCGATCTCGGCGCCCTCGGGCACGTGGACGTTCTTGTCCAGGATCGCGCGCCGGACCACGGCGTGCCGGCCGATCTGGACACCCTCCATCAGCACGGCGCCGTCGACGTGCGCCCAGGAGTGCACCTTCACCTTCGGCGACACGATCGAGTTCTCCACGAGCGAGCCGGAGATCACCGAGCCGGGCGACACCATCGAGCTGACCGCGCGGCCCACCCGCTCGCCCCAGGCGTGCACGAACTTGGCGGGCGGGTACGGCGGCTGCTCGGTGTAGATCGGCCAGTCGAAGTTGTAGAGGTTGAACACCGGGTGCACGTTGATCAGGTCCATGTGCGCGTCGTAGAACGAGTCGAGCGTCCCCACGTCCCGCCAGTAGCCGCGGTCGCGGTCGGTGCTGCCCGGCACCTCGTTGTCCTTGAAGTCGTAGACGTTGGCCTCGCCGCGCTCGACGAGCATCGGGATGATGCTGCCGCCCATGTCGTGCTTGCTGGTCTTGTCCGCCGCGTCGCGCTCGACGGCCTCGCACAGCGCCCGGGTGGTGAACACGTAGTTGCCCATCGAGGCGTAGATCTGGTCCGGCGCGTCGGGCAGCCCCACCGCGTCGGTGGGCTTCTCCCGGAACGCGCGGATGCGCTTGCCGTCCTCGCCGACCTCGATCACGCCGAACTGGTCGGCCATCGACAGCGGCTGCCGGATGCCGGCCACTGTCACCCCGGCGCCGGAGGCGATGTGGTCGTCGACCATCTGCCGGGGGTCCATCCGGTAGATGTGGTCGGCGCCGAAGACGATGACGTAGTCGGGCTGCTCGTCGTTGATCAGGTTGAAGCTCTGGTAGATCGCGTCGGCCGAGCCGGCGAACCACCACGGGCCGCGGCGCTGCTGCGCCGGCACCGGCGTGACGTAGTTGCCGAGCAGCGTCGACATCCGCCACGTCTTGGTGATGTGGCGGTCCAGCGAGTGCGACTTGTACTGGGTCAACACGACGATCTTGAGGAAGCCGGCGTTCGCCAGGTTGGACAGGACGAAGTCGACCATGCGGTACATCCCGCCGAAGGGGACGGCGGGCTTCGCCCGGTCGGTCGTCAGGGGCATCAGGCGCTTGCCCTCCCCGCCGGCCAGGACGATCGCGAGCACCTTGGCAGCCATGCTCAGACGCTAACGACCTGGAACCGACTTCACCACTCGGACGCCCACACTTGCGCACCGCGTGCGACACGCCGCTCTGCACTAGGGTGCGGGCATGGCACCGATGCGCGTCGACCTGCTCACCCGCGAGTACCCGCCGGAGGTGTACGGCGGCGCCGGAGTGCACGTGGAATACCTCGCCCGCGAGCTGCGCCGGCTCGCCGACGTGCGGGTGCACTGCTTCGGCGCGCCGCGCGACGAGAAGGGCGTGACCGCGTACGCCGAGCCGGCCGCGCTGGCCGGCGCGAACGCCGCGCTGCGGGTCATGGGCGTCGACCTGGAGATGGCCGCCGGTACGGCCGGCACCGACGTGGCGCACAGCCACACCTGGTACGCCAACCTGGCCGGGCACACCGCGAAGCTGCTGCACGGGGTGCCGCACGTGGTCACCGCGCACAGCCTGGAGCCGCTGCGCCCGTGGAAGGCCGAGCAGCTCGGCGGCGGGTACGCGCTCTCCTCCTGGTGCGAGCGGACCGCGTTCGAGGCCGCCGACGCGATCATCGCGGTGAGCGCGGGGATGCGCCGCGACGTGCTCACCGCGTACCCGGCGGTGAACCCGGACCGGGTCCGCGTGGTCTACAACGGCATCGACACCGCGCAGTACGCGCCGGACCGGAACACCGACGTGCTCGACCGGCTCGGCATCGACCCGTCCCGGCCCAGCGTGGTCTACGTCGGGCGGATCACCAAGCAGAAGGGCCTGCCGTACCTGCTGCGCGCGGCCCGGGAACTGCCCGCCGACGTCCAGCTGGTGCTGCTGGCCGGCGCGCCGGACACCCAGGAAATCGCCGCCGAGGTCGAGGAGCTGGCCGCCGAACTGCGGGCGAAGCGGTCGGGGGTCGTCTGGGTGGCGGCGATGCTGCCCAAGCACGAGGTGATCCAGGTGCTCTCCCACGCCACGATCTTCGTCTGCCCGTCCGTGTACGAGCCGATGGGCATCGTCAACCTGGAGGCGATGGCCTGCGAGACGGCGGTGGTGGCGACCGCCACGGGCGGCATCCCGGAGGTGGTCGCCGACGGCGAGACCGGGTTGCTGGTGCCGATCGAGCAGGCCGGCGACGGGTCCGGAACCCCGCTGGACCCGGAGCGTTTCGTGGCCGACCTGGCCGCGCGCATGAACGAGCTGCTGGCCGACCCGGAGCGGATCGCGGCGTTCGGCGCGGCGGGGCGGCGGCGGGCGGTGGAGCACTTCTCCTGGCAGGCGATCGCCGAGCAGACGATCGAGGTGTACCGCTCGGTGGGGGTGCAAGGAAGGGCCCCTTCTTAACGCCTCCGGTAGAGGAAGGGCCCCTTCTTAACGGGTGCGGCCCGCCGCACCCGGGCGCTACGACGTGCGGACGTCACAGGCCGGGTTAGGGTCGCGCGATGCCCGATGCGATCTTCGCCCATCCGCGCCTCGCGCCGGTCTACGACGCCTTCGACTCCGACCGGGACGACCTGGCCGCCTACCTCGCGCTCGTCGGTGAGCTGGGCGCGCGCACGGTGCTCGACGTGGGCTGCGGGACCGGGTCGCTGGCGGTCCTGCTGGCCCGGCACGGGCACGCGGTCGTCGGCGTCGACCCGGCCGAGGCGTCCCTCGACGTCGCGCGGGCCAAGGACGGGGCCGGCACGGTCCACTGGATCCACGGCGACGCCACGGCGCTGCCCGCGCTCGACGCCGACCTGGCCACGATGACCGGGAACGTGGCGCAGGTCTTCCTGACCGACGCCGACTGGGGACGGACGCTCCGGAGCATCCACGCCGCGCTCCGGCCGGAGGGGTATCTCGTCTTCGAGACCCGGCGTCCCGAGTATCGCGCCTGGGAGGAGTGGGCGACGGATACCGGCCCGGTCGTCCGGTCCGTCCCGGGCGTCGGACGGGTGGAACGGCGTTTCCGGGTCACCGCGATCGACCTGCCGTTCGTCTCCTTCCGCTTCACCTACCGGTTTCTGGCCGACGGGGCAGTGGTCACGTCGGACTCGACGCTGCGGTTCCGCGAGCGCGCCGAGGTCGAGTCGAGCCTGACCGCCGCCGGATACCGGGTGCTCGACGTGCGGGAGGCACCTGATCGCCCCGATCGGGAGTTCGTGTTCGTCGCGCAGCGGACGAGCTAGACCCGGAGCGCGTCGTCGGCCGGCCGCCGATTATTGACGCTTCCTGACAAAAATGCTTCACTGGTCACATGGCCTCGGACCCCCCGCCCGTGCGACGCCGACGCGGCCGGCCCACGGTGCTCGATCCCGAAGCGGTCGGCACCGCGGCCCTGCGGCTCTGGGCCGAACGCGGCTACGGCGCCACCGGCTGGGACGACATCTCCGCGGCCACCGGGATCAGTGCCCGCACGCTGATGCGGCACTTCCCGTCCAAGGCCGCCCTCGCCTGGGTGGGGGTGCCCGCCGCCACCCGGCGGCTGACCGAGACGTTCCGCACGCTGCCTCTCGACATCCCGCTGTCGGACGCGCTGCGCGCCGCCGTGGTCGCCTCCGTCTCCGACGACGCGCTCGTGCTCAGCGCGGGCGGGTACTGGATGCGGGTCGTCGCCGAGGAACCCGAGCTGGCGGAAGCCTCCGCCCGCGCCTACGCGCCCTGGACCGAGGCCCTCGCCCGGGAGATCGCCCGGCGTCGACCGGGAGCGCCGACGGCGATCTGCCACGCCGTCGCCGCCGCGTACCGCGAGGCGGCCCAGGCCGCGCTGTACGACTGGGCCCGCGGCGGCCCCGACGGCTCGCCCGCCCACGCCGTCGACGCCCTGCTGCGTCTGCTGGACATCCGCATCACCACACCCGAGGAAGCCCCGTGACCACCACGCGCCCGATTCCCGACCCGCTCGCCCCCGCCATCCTCGGTCCGGTTCGCCTGCGCAACCGGGTCATCAAGTCCGCCACCTTCGAGGGGGCGACCCCGGACGCCCTGGTCACCGACCGCCTGATCGAGTACCACACCGCTGTGGGCCGCGGCGGCGTCGGCATGACGACTGTCGCCTACCTCGCCGTCGCGCCCGAGGGGCGCACCGAACGGGGGCAGGTCTACTGGCGGCCCGAGGCGTTGCCCGGGCTGCGGCGGCTGACCGAGGCGGTGCACGCCACCGGCGCCAAGGTCAGCGCCCAGATCGGCCACGCCGGGCCGGTGGCGAACTCCCGTTCGAACGGGCTGCCCTCGCTCGCCGCGTCGGCGCGGTTCAACCCCCTGGCGATGGGCCTCGACCGCGCCGCGACGCACGACGACATTCGCCGCGTCGTGGCCGCACACGGCAGCGCCGCCGCGGCGGCGCGCGAGGTGGGCTTCGACGCCGTCGAGGTGCACCTGGGCCACACCTACCTCGCCGGGTCGTTCCTGTCGCCGAAGCTCAACCGGCGCCGGGACGAGTTCGGCGGCGCGCTTGCCAACCGGGCCGAGTTCCCGCGCCGGATCCTGGCCGCCGTCAAGGAGGCCGTCGGCGACGACGTGGCCGTCATCGCCAAGATGAACATGAGCGACGGCGTACGCGGCGGTTTCGATCTCGACGAGTCGATCCCGTTCGCCCGGATGCTGCAGACCGACGGGCACCTGGACGCCCTGGAGCTCACCGGCGGGTCCTCGCTGCTCAACCCGATGTTCCTGTTCCGGGGCGACATCCCGCTCGCGGCGATGGCCGCGCCCCAGCCGCCGCTGCTGCGGCTCGGCATGAAGATGTTCGGCCGGTTCCTGTTCCGCGACTACCCCTACCAGCCGCTCTACTTCCGCGACCTCGCGCTCCAGTTCCGCCGCGAGCTGTCCATGCCGCTGATCCTGCTCGGCGGCGTCACCGACCTCGACGGGATGCGCACGGCCATGAGCGACGGCTTCGAGTACGTCGCGATGGCCCGCGCCCTGCTCAGGGAGCCGGACCTGATCAACAGGATCAGCCGCGACGCCGCCACCCGGTCGCGCTGCACCCACTGCAACCTCTGCGCCGCCAGCATCTTCACCGGCACCCACTGCCCCCTGGACGCCGAGGGGACGGCCGCGCTCGTCGCCGCCGGCACCCGCCCCGTCGTCGCCCCGTAGCAAGGAGTTTCCTGATGTCCGTACCCCGGCAGCCCCGTCCGACCTCGGTCGACCTCGTCGTGATCGGCTCCGGCACCGGCCTCGCCGCCGCGCTCAGCGCCCACGAGGCCGGCCTCTCCGTCGTGGTCGTGGAGAAGTCGCGCTGGGTCGGCGGCTCCACGGCGCGCTCCGGCGGCGCCTTCTGGATCCCCGCCAATCCCGTGCTGGCCGCCGAGGGCTCCGGGGACACGCCCGAGCGCGGCGCGGCGTACCTGGAGGCCGTCGTGGACGGCTCCGCGCCCGAACAGCGCTGGCGCAGCTTCCTGGAGCACGGCACCGCCACGATCGAGATGCTCACGCGGACCACCCCGATGCGGTTCCTCTGGGCCCGTGGCTACTCCGACTACCACCCGGAGCTGCCCGGCGGCACCGCCGAGGGCCGCAGCTGCGAGTGCCGCCCGCTGGACCTGAAGCTCCTCGGCGCCGACCGCGCGCGGCTGCGTCCCGCCGTCCTCTCCGCACCAGTGCCCATGCCGGTCACCGGCGCGGACTACAAGTGGCTCAACCTGATGGCGAAGACCCCGGTTCGCGCGCTGCCCCGCATCGTGACCCGCCTCGCCCAGGGCCTCGGCGGCCTCGCGCTCGGACGCGAGTACGCCGCCGGCGGCCAGGCCATCGCCGCCGGCCTCTTCGCCGGCGTCCGCCGCGCCGGTATCCCGGTCTGGACCGAGACGGCGCTGGAGCGGCTCCTGGTCGAGGGGGACCGGGTCGTCGGGGCCGAGCTGCGCCACGGGGAGACGACGTTCGCCGTACGGGCCGAGCGGGGTGTCGTGCTCGCCACCGGCGGCTTCGACCACGACCTGCCGCTGCGGCACGCCCACCACCACCGTGACCTGGGCGACTGGAGCCTCGGCGCGGACAGCAACACCGGCGACGGGATCCGCGCCGGCCAGGAGGCGGGCGCCGGCACCGACCTGATGGAGCAGGCGTGGTGGTTCCCCGCCGTCGCGCCGGTCGGCGACGGCGCGCCGTCGGTGCTCCTCGCCGAGCGTTCCCTGCCCGGGTCGCTCATGGTGGACGGCACGGGCCGCCGGTTCGTCAACGAGTCCTGCGACTACATGACGTTCGGGCAGCGGGTGCTCGGCCTCGCCCACGAGGGCGGAGCGCTGCCGGCCATGTGGCTGGTCTTCGACCAGCGGTACCGCAACAGCTACGTCTTCGCCGGCACGCAGTTCCCCCGCGCCCCGCTGCCGAAGTCCTGGTACGCGGCGGGCATCGCGCACCGCGCGGGCACCCCGGGTGACCTCGCCCGGTCGATGGGCGTGGACGCCGACGCGTTGAGCGCCACCCTGGCGCGGTTCAACCAGTTCGCCGCCGCCGGCGTCGACGACGACTTCGCGCGTGGCGCCAGCGCGTACGACCGCTACTACGGCGACCCGACGGTGACGCCGAACCCGAACCTGCGGCCCCTGGCCGGCAACCTGTACGCCGTCCGGGTCGTCCTGTCCGACCTCGGGACCTGCGGTGGGATCCGGGCCGACGGCCTCGGCCGGGCGCTGTCCGACGCGGGGAACCCGGTCCCGGGGTTGTACGCGATCGGCAACGCCGCCGCCAACGCCTTCGGCCGCACCTACCCGGGGGCCGGGGCGACCATCGGCCAGGGCCTGGTCTACGGCTACGTCGTCGGGCGGCACGCGGCGGGCAAGCTCCCCGCCGCCGACCGGGCCCCGGCCCGCCGGACGGCGGACTAGGCACGGTTTTGTCGCACCCGGGGCCGCCCGACGTGCCAGCATCCGGCAGGACGCACGGGCCGACCCGGACCGACCGTCGGCGAAGCGGAGAGGAACCGACATGGGTACGTACGCGGTGACCGGCGCGGCCTCGGGCATGGGCCGGGCGTCCGCCGAGCGGCTGCGGCGCGACGGGCACACTGTCGTCGGCGTGGACCTGCGGGACGTGGAGGTCGTCGCCGACCTCTCCACGCCGACCGGGCGCGCGGCGGCTGCGACCGAGGTGCTGGAGCGCGCCGGAGGGCGGCTCGACGGGGCGGTCTGCGCCGCGGGGCTCGGCGGCATCCCCGGCCGGGACCGGCTCGTGCAGCAGGTCAACTTCTTCGGCGTGGTGGAGTTGCTCGAGGCGTGGCGACCCGCGCTGGCCGCCGCCGGCAACAGCAAGGTCGTAGTGTTCGGCTCGAACTCCGTCACGCTCACCCCGATGGTGCCGGAGCGCGCCGTACGGGCCCTGCTCGACCGCGACGCGGACCGGGCGCTGCGCGTGGTGGGGCGCTTCGGCAAGCGCTCGGCGCCGTTCGCGTACGCGAGCTCGAAGCTGGCGGTGACGCGGTGGGCACGCCGCGCCGCGATCTCGCCGGAGTGGGCCGGCGCGGGCATCCGGGTGAACGTCCTGGCCCCCGGCATCATCGCCACCCCGCTGCTGGAGGAGCAGATCGCCCGGGGCGAGAAGGAGGCGGTCGAGGGGCTGCCGGTGCCGATCGGCGGGCGCGGCAGGCCGGCGGACGTCGGCGATTGGGTGGCGTTCATGCTGTCGCCGGCCGCCGACTTCCTCTGCGGTTCGGTGATCTTCCTGGACGGCGGTTCGGACGCCTACTTCCGCACCGACGACTGGCCCGTCTCCACCGGGCCGGCCGGGGTGCTGCGCTACATGCGTCGTGCCAAGGCGTGGCGGGCCCGGCGCTGACCCGGCAGGCCCGTCCACCCGGGGCGGCCGGGCCCGGCGCGTCGCCGTGGAAGCAACGCGCAACCGAGCGCGAAAGGATCTCGCGCAGTAGGTTGAGCGGGTGACTGGACGGTTCCCGATCGAAGACGTCTCCCCCGTCGTCTCCTGCGGTCGCTACCCGGCCAAGGCGGTGGTCGGCGAGGTCGTGCCGGTGTCGGCGCGGGCCTATCGCGAGGGTCACGACGCGCTCGGGTGCAACGTGGTCTGGCTCGGCCCGGACGGCGCGGCCCGCCCGTTCACCCGGATGCGCCCGGGCGAGCCCGGCCAGGACCGCTGGCACGCCACCATCCGCCCGGACGCGGTGGGCCTGTGGCGCTTCGCCGTGGAGGCGTTCCAGGACCCGTACCTCACCTGGCAGAACGCGGTCACCAAGAAGATCGCCGCCGGCCAGGGCGCGGCCGAGCTGGCGAACGACCTGGCCGAGGGCGTACGCGTGCTCACCGCCGCGCTCGACCTGGTGCCGAAGGCCGACCGTGATCGCGTACGCGAAGCCGCGCGGGCGCTGACCGACGACGACCTGGACCTGCCGCGGCGGGTGAGCGCGGCGCTGGATCTGGCCGACCTGCTCTGGGCGCACCCGGTGCGCGAGCTGGTCACCACCGGCGCGGAGCACACGCTGTGGGTGGACCGGCCGCGGGCGCTCTTCTCCGCCTGGTACGAGTTCTTCCCCCGCTCCGAGGGCGCGATCCCGGCGACAGTCGACGCCCCCGCCCGTTCCGGCACGTTCGCCACCGCGATCCAGCGGCTGCCGGGTGTCGCGGCGATGGGCTTCGACGTGCTCTACCTGCCGCCGATCCACCCGATCGGCCGGGTCAACCGCAAGGGCCGCAACAACGCGCTCACCGCCGGGCCGGACGACGTGGGCTCGCCGTGGGCGATCGGCGCGGCCGAGGGCGGCCACGACGCCATCCACCCCGATCTGGGTACGCCGGAGGACTTCCGCGACTTCGTCACCGCCGCCGCCGAGCAGGGCCTGGAGGTGGCGATGGACCTGGCGTTGCAGTGCGCGCCGGATCACCCGTGGGTCACCGAGCACCCGGAGTGGTTCACCACCCGCGCCGACGGCAGCATCGCGTACGCGGAGAACCCGCCGAAGAAATACCAGGACATCTATCCGCTGAACTTCGACAACGACCCCGAGGGCATCCGGACCGAGATGCTGCGGGTGGTGCTGCACTGGGTCGGCCAGGGCATCCGGATCTTCCGGGTGGACAACCCGCACACCAAGCCGTTCGACTTCTGGCACTGGCTTATCGCCGAGGTCAAGAAGGTGGACCCGGACGTGCTGTTCCTGGCCGAGGCGTTCACCCGGCCGGCGATCATGCACGGGCTCGGCAAGATCGGCTTCACCCAGTCGTACACCTATTTCACCTGGCGCACGACGGCGGCCGAGATGCGGGAGTACTGCGAGGAGCTCGTCGCCTCGGTCGACTGGATGCGGCCGAACTTCTGGCCCAACACGCCGGACATCCTGCACTCGTCGTTGCAGCACGGCGGGCCGCCGATGTTCAAGATCCGGGCGGTGCTGGCCGCGCTGCTCTCCCCCTCCTGGGGCATGTACGCCGGGTTCGAGCTGTTCGAGCACGTGGCCCGCCCCGGCGCCGAGGAGTACCTGGACAACGAGAAGTACGAGCTGCGGCCCCGGGACTGGGACGCCGCGCTGGCGCAGGGCCGGTCGCTGGCGCCGTTCATCACCACGCTGAACCGGGTACGCCGGGACAACCCCGCCCTGCACCAGCTGCGCAACCTGCGGTTCCACGACATCGACAACCCGGCGCTGCTGTGCTGGTCGAAGCACGACCCGGACAGCGGCAACACGGTGATCGTGGTCTGCTCGTTCGACTCCCGCGAGGTGCAGTGGGGCAACACGACGCTCGACATGCCGGCGCTCGGCCTGGACTGGCACGAGCGGTTCACCGTGCGCGACGAGCTGACCGGCGCCGAGTACGACTGGGGGCAGCGCAACGCGGTGCGCCTCGACCCGTACCTGCAACCGGCGCACGTGCTCACCGTGCGCCGCCCGGCCGCACCGGAGACCGTCGCCGAACCGGAGCACCCGGCCGCGCCGGACCTCACAGTGGAAGACGTACCCGCCGACCTCTCCGGCGGCACCGCCCCGACCGCACCGGCCGACAAGGACGACGCCCGATGGACCAGCTGATCACCGGCGAGGTACACGACCCGCACGCCGTGCTCGGCGCGCACCCGGCCGGCGGGAGCACCACGATCCGGACGCTGCGCCGGGGCGCCGGTGAGGTGACGCTGCTCGTCGACGGCGAGGCGCACCCGATGAAGCGGGTGCACGACGCCGGTGTCTTCGAGGCGGTACTGCCCGGCGAGGTGCTCGACTACCGGGTCGAGGTGGACGGCACGGCGCACGACGACCCGTACCGTTATCCGCCCACGCTGGGTGAACTCGACCTGCACCTGATCGGCGAGGGCCGCCACGAGCGGCTCTGGGCGGCGCTCGGCGCCCGGGTCTTCGACGAGGGCGTCGCGTTCACCGTCTGGGCACCGAACGCGCGCGCCGTGCGGCTCGTCGGCGACGTGACCGGCTGGGCGCCGGACGACGGCTGGCCGATGCGGTCGCTGGGGTCCAGCGGCGTGTGGGAGATCTTCGTGCCGGGCATGCCGGTGGGCAGCCGCTACAAGTACCGCATCCTGGGCGCGGACGGCCGGTGGCGGGACAAGGCCGACCCGATGGCCGCGCGCACAGAGGTGCCGCCTTCCACCGCGTCGGTGGTGCACGAGTCACGGTACGAGTGGGGCGACGCGGACTGGCTCGCGCGCCGGTCGCGGCAGGCGCCGCACCAGGAGCCGATGAGCGTGTACGAGGTGCACCTGGGCTCGTGGCGGCCCGGCCTCGGCTACCGGGAGCTGGCCGAGCAGCTCACCGCGTACGTGCTGGAGATGGGCTTCACCCACGTGGAGTTCCTGCCGGTGATGGAGCACCCGTTCGGCGGCTCGTGGGGCTACCAGGTCACCGGCTACTACGCGCCGACCGCCCGGTTCGGCGACCCGGACGACTTCCGGTACCTGGTGGACCGGCTGCACGCCGCCGGCATCGGGGTGATCCTGGACTGGGTGCCGGCACACTTCCCGAAGGACGAGTGGGCCCTCGCGCGCTTCGACGGCACCCCGCTGTACGAGCACCCCGACCCGCGTCGCGGCGAGCACCCCGACTGGGGCACGTACGTCTTCGACTTCGGCCGCAACGAGGTCCGCAACTTCCTGGTCGCCAACGCGCTGTACTGGCTGGACGAGTTCCACATCGACGGGCTGCGCGTGGACGCGGTCGCCTCGATGCTCTACCTGGACTACTCCCGCTCCGACGGACAGTGGGCGCCGAACGTGCATGGTGGCCGGGAGAATCTGGAGGCGATCGCGTTTCTCCAGGAGGTGAACGCCACCGTCTACCGGCACCACCCGGGCGTGCTGATGATCGCCGAGGAGTCCACCGCCTGGCCGGGCGTCACCAAGCCGACCTCCGAGGGCGGGCTCGGGTTCGGGTTCAAGTGGAACATGGGCTGGATGCACGACACCCTGCTCTACACCTCGAAGGACCCGATCTACCGGCAGCACCACCACCATCAGCTCACGTTCTCCCTGGCGTACGCGTGGAGCGAGAACTACGTGCTGCCGATCAGCCACGACGAGGTGGTGCACGGCAAGGGCTCGCTCGCGGGCAAGATGCCCGGCGACACCTGGCAGCGACTGGCCACCACGCGGGCGCTGCTGGCGTACATGTGGGCGCACCCGGGCAAGCAGTTGCTCTTCATGGGCTGCGAGCTGGCCGACGACCGGGAGTGGAGCGAGGAGCGCGGCCTCGACTGGTACCTCACCCACGATCCGGCGCGCGCGGGCGTGCAGCGGCTGGTCGCCGACCTGAACCGGGTCTACCGGGAGACCCCGGCGCTCTGGGCGCAGGACACCGACCCGGCCGGCTTCCGTTGGATCGCCGGGGACGACGTCGCGAACAACGCGGTGTCGTTCATCCGGATCGCCCCGGACGGGCGGACGCTGGTCTGTGTGGCGAACTTCTCCGCGCTGCCGCTGGAGGACTACCGGATCGGCCTGCCGGCGGCCGGTACGTGGGCCGAGGCGCTGAACACCGACGCCCACCACTACGGCGGTTCCGGCGTGGGCAACCTGGGCGAGGTGCACGCGGAGAACGTGCCGTGGCACGGCCTGCCCGCCTCGGTATCCCTGCGCGTCCCCCCGCTCGGCGTGCTCTGGCTCCTACCCGCAACTGCCTGAGTGCGAGTACCGCCAGAACAGCCACGGCGGCCGGCACTGAGACAGCGTCTTCGGTTGGGCGGGTTGGTTCAGCGCTCGTTCTGTTCCTGGAAGTCGATGATCGCTTCGCCGTTGTCTCGAGCCCAGTCGGTCAGAACCTTGATCGGCTCGACCAGGGTCTGCCCGAGTGGGGTGAGGCTGTACTCGACGCGTGGGGGCGCCTCGGCGTAGGCGTGGCGTTCGACCAGGCCGTATGCCTGCAGGCGGCGCAGGGTCTGGGTGAGGACCTTGTGGGAGATGCCGCCGATGAGTTGGGCCAGCTCGCCCGGGCGTCGTGGTTGCAGGCTGAGTGCGAACAGCACGATCACCGCCCACTTCTCGGTGATGATCTCGACCGCCAGGCGGGTGGGGCAATCGGCGAGGAAGACCTGGCCCGGAGTGTCGTGCACAAGGCCAAAAGGTACCAGCGGGTTCCTATCGGCTCCGTAGCGTCGTGCGACGAAGCCCTTCAGGAACACAAGGAGCCATTCATGCCACGAGTAGTCGTGTTCGACGAGACCGGCGGTCCGGACGTTCTGCGCGTCGTCGATGAGCCGGTCGTCGAGCCCGCGGCCGGCGAGGTACGCGTACGGATCGAAGCCTTCGCGGTCAACCCGCTCGACCAGATGGTCCGGGTCGGGCAGTCCCCGCAGCCCGTGCCGTTGCCGCACGCGCGGCTGGGCGTCGAGGGGACCGGTGTGATCGACGCGCTCGGGTCCGGGGTGACCGGGCTGGCCGTCGGCGACCCGGTCATCCTCGGTGCGATACCCGACTTCGAGACCAGGGGCGCGTACGCCGAGTACACCGTGCTGTCGGCCGACCGGGTGGTGCCACGGCCCGCCGGGCTGGAGCCCGTCGCTGCGGCGGCGCTCTGGGTGTCGTACTTCACCGCCTACGGCGCGCTGGTGGACAGAGCCGGGATGCGGCCTGGGGACCAGGTCCTGATCACCGCGGCGTCGGGCGGTGTCGGGCGGGCCGCGATCCAGATCGCCAACCAGATCGGCGCCGTGCCGATCGCAGTCACCCGGCAGAGCGCCAAAGTGGAGAGCCTGTTGGCCGCCGGAGCCGCCGCGGTGATCGCCACCGACCGGGAGGACATCGGGGAGGCCACCCGGCGGCACACCGGTGGGGTGGGCGCCGACATCATCCTGGACGCTGTCATGGGCCCGGGCCTGGCCGAGCTGTCGCTGGCTGCGAAGCTCGGCGGCACCCTGGCCACGGTGGGCTGGCTGGACCCGCGCCCGGCGTCGTTCCCGGCGAACCCGTCACTGACCATCTATCGCTACATGAGTTTTGCGGACATGGTCGACCCGGTGACCGCCCGGCGCGTCGCCGCGTTCCTGGCCGCTGGTGTCCGCACCGGCGTGCTGCAACCGATGGTGGACCGGGTGTTCACGTTGAACGACATCTTCGAGGCGCACCGGTACCTGGAGAAGGGAACGGCGACGGGCAAGATCGTGGTGACGCCGTAACAGTCGGCCGCCGATCATGAGGTTGACGGCAGTTGTGGATCTCTACAAGGCGGTCAACCTCATGATCGACGCGAAGAGGAGGGGCCGGCGGTCAGACCAGGTCGGCTTCGCGGAGGAGCTTCCAGAGGCCGGCGCCGTCGGGGGCGCTGAGCCACTTCTGGCCGATCGGGCCGGACGAGGAACGTCCGGGCGGTGCCGGGAGGCTGCCGGCGAGCACCGACTGCGTCGGCGACAGCTGCCGGATCGCCACCCCTGCGACGTGATCCGGGTGCGCGGCGGCGAACTCCCGGTAGATCTCCGGGTCGTGCTGCCCGTCGTCGCCGATCAGCAGCCACCGCACCTCGGGGAACTCCCGGGCCAGCCGGGCCAGCGTGGCCCGCTTGTGTTCCCGGCCGCTGCGGAACCACCTGTCGGCGGTCGGCCCCCAGTCGGTGAGCAGCAGCGGCCCGGCCGGGTAGAGGTGCCGGGACAGGAACCGGGTCAGCGTCGGCGCGACGTTCCAGGCGCCGGTGGACAGGTAGAAGACCGGCGCGCCCGGGTGGGCGGTGGCCAGCCGCTCGTACAGCACCGCCATGCCCGGCACTGCGGTGCGGGCGTGCTCGTCCAGCACGAACGTGTTCCACGCGGCCAGCAGCGGCCGGGGCAGCGCGGTCACCATGACGGTGTCGTCGATGTCGGAGAGGATGCCGAACCGGACGGCCGGGTCGAGCACGCGGACCAGCGCCTCCACCGGCTCGGCGTCGGCGACGCTGAGGCGTACGCAGCCCCAGCCGGGGGTGAAGTCGGCCTCGATCACGGTGTCGACGAAGCCGCTGCGGTCGGCGGTCACCTCCTGGCGCACGCCGTCGGCCTCGATGGTCACCTTCACGTGCTTCGCGGGCAGCGTGGCGAAGCTGCGCCAGCCCCGCACCTTGTCCAGGCGGCCCCGCCGCCGCGTGTCCGGGCGGCCGAGCAGCACCCGGCAGAGCACGCGCGCCCAGCCCGGGGCGCCGTAGCCCGCGTACGCGATGATGTTGGGCTGCCACCCGGTGCGCCGCAACCGGCGCTCCACCAGGCCGTGCACGGCGTCCTCGAAGCGCGCGGCGCGGTGCAGTCGCGGCACGGCAAGCTGGTCCGGTGGTGTGGGTGGCACGCTGCAACATTGCCACACCCGGCCGGGCCCGGCCACGCGAGTGATCCACACCGATCGGCCCTCGGAGCCGCGTCGCGCCGTGACAGACTGCGGTCGGGGCGACGACGGGGGCGTTGGTCGTGTCGACAGCGAAGCGGAACCCGGTACGACGGCGACCGGACGCGCCGGCGCTGGCAGCGTTGCTGCTCGGCGTGGCCGGTGTCGGCTACCGCCTGGCGCTGACGCTGCTCACAGTGCCCGCGTCGAACAGCGACGAGGCCACGTTCGGACTGGCCGCGCTGCACATCGCCGCCGGCCGGGAACGGCCGGTCTTCCTCTACGGCCAGCGCTACATGGGCGTGCTGGAGTCCTACCTGGCCGCGCCGCTGGTCGGCTGGGCCGGCCCGAGCTGGCCGGTGCTGCGGCTGCCGCTGGTCGCGCTCTTCGCGGTGTTCCTGTGGCTGGCGTACCGGCTGACCCGCCGCCTGTTCTCCCCCTGGCTCGCCGTGGTCGTGGTGGGCCTGCTGGCGCTCGGCTCGGAGCGGGTGGTCCGCGACCAGCTCACCGTGGTCGGGGGCCGGCCCGAGGTGAAGCCGGCGGTGCTGGCGATGCTGCTGCTCGCGGTCGCCCTCGGTGAAGACCGGGTCCGGCACCGCTGGCTGGCCACCGGCGCGTTCGGGCTGCTCGCCGGGCTGGCGCTCTGGTCGGACTGGCTGATCACGCCGTACCTGCCGGTGGCGGGCGTGGTGCTGGTCCTGGCGGTGCCCCGGGAGCTGATCGGCTGGCCGGGCGTGCTGCTGGTGGCGGGCTTCGCCGCCGGGATCGCCCCGGTGGTCAAGGACAACATCGTCGCGCCGCCCGGGCAGGACTCGCTGTCGGTGTTCCGCGAGATCAGCACCAAGGAGGGCGTCGCGCCGTCGCTCGCCGAGCGGCTGCGCGGCGGACTGCTGGAGGGGGTGCCGCTGGCGTCCGGCCTGTGCCCGATGGACGGCTGCGCGCGCTGGGCGCAGTGGTTCGGCCTGCTCTACCCGGTGCTGCTGGTGGCCGCCGCCGCGCTCGGCCTGGTCGCCTACCGCAGGGCCGCCGACCACGCCGCGCGGGTCCGGGCCGCGGCGATCCTCGCCCTGGTCGTGGGCGCGGCGCTGACCCTGCTGGCGTACGTGCGCAGCCCGCTCGCCGCGACCGACCCGCTGGGCAACGCCCGCTACCTGTCGGTGCTGCAGATCTCGCTGCCGGCCGTGCTGTGGCCGCTCTGGCTGGCCGCCGCGCACGCGCTGCGGGCCACCGCCGGACGGGCCGCCCGCCTCGGCGGCGCCACGACGGCGGCAGTGCTGGCCGCGCTGACCGCCGCGACGATCGCTGGCACCGTGGCGTTCCTGGCCGGCGTGCCGGGCGTACGCGCCGAGGAGCAGGCGGCCCGGCGGCTGGCGGACACGGTCCGGCGGGCCGGCCTGCAGGAGGTGTACGGGGACTACTGGACCTGCAACCGGCTGATCTTCAACACCGGGGAGACTGTCGCCTGCGGCGTGCTCGACGGCGCGCTGACGCCGGGGCAGAACCGCTATCCGGCGTACTGGCAGCGGGTGGCGCGCGCGGCGCGGCCCGGGTACGTGGTGGACGTCGGCTCCCCCGCCGAGCGCACGCTGCGGCGGCTGCTGGGCGAGCGCGCCGACGCGGCGGTGGTGGCCGAGGTGGGCGGCAGTCGCGTGTACCACCCCGACCGTGCCGTGCGGCCGTGGCGCTGAGCCCGGCCCGTACGCTGTGCCGGTGCTCATCCTGCTGCCCCCGTCGGAGGGGAAGGCCGAGGCCGGCACCGGCCGCCGGCTGGACCTGTCCCGGCTGTCCCTGACCGAGCTGAACCCGGCCCGGGAGGCGGCGCTGACCGCGCTCGTCGACCTGTGCGCCGGGCCGGACGAGGCGGCGGCCCGGACCGCGCTGGGCCTGACCGAGGGGCAGCGCGGCGAACTGCGGCGCAACGCCCGGCTCCGGGAGGCGGCCACGGCCCCCGCCGGGCGGCTCTACACCGGGGTGCTCTACGAGGCGCTCGGGCTGGACACGCTGCCCGCCGACGCGCAGCGGGCGGCCCGCCGCCAGGTGCTGATCAGCTCCGGGCTGTGGGGCGCAGTACGCCTCGCCGACCGGATCCCGCCGTACCGCTGCCCGATCGGGGCGCGGCTGCCCGGGCTCGGGTCGCTGTCGGCGTACTGGCGTTCCGCGCTCGGCCCCGTGCTGGAGCCCGCCGCGGGACGCGGCCCGGTGCTGGACCTGCGCTCCGGCGCGTACGCGGCGACGTGGACGCCGGGCGGCGCGCTCGCCGAACGCACGGTGACGGTGCGGGTGCTGCACGAGCGGACCGTGGACGGCACGCCGACCCGCTCGGTGGTGAGCCACTTCAACAAGGCGACGAAGGGCCGCCTGGTGCGGGACCTGCTGCTCGCCGACGCCCGGCCGCGTACCGTCGACGCGCTGGTGGGCGCGCTGCGGGACCTCAAGTACACGGTCGAGGAGGCACCCCGGTCGGCCGGGCGGCCGCGGCAGGTCGACCTGGTGGTCACCGAACTCTGACGGCGGGCTTCCCGCAAATTTTGCTCAAGGCTCGGCCGCATCGGTTCCCGGCCCGGCGGTTGGCGACGACGGTAGAGGTACCCCGACTCTGACCCGAGGAGCTGAGCCGATGCTCGCCGAGCCCACCTCGCTGCTCGACCGCCCCCGCCCGTCCCCGCCGCTGGACTGGCTGACCCTGACCGACGCCTTCGAGATCGCCTGCATGGTGCGCTGCACGCCGCCGCCGGCCGCCGACGTACGCCGCCTGGACCCCGGACCGCACCGGGGCGGGATCGCCGAGTTCAACCGCGAGGACGCGTCGCACCGGATGCGGCAGCTGCTGGGGCGGCTCGACGTGCCGGTGCAGCACGAACTGACCACCGGTGGCCTGCGCCGCCGCTACGAGCTGCACCGGCTGGCGGTGCCGCCGCAGCACCGGGCGGCGTACGCGAATCTGCTCACCACGGGCTGGCGGCAGGGCCGCCGGGAGCTGCTCGGCGGGCCGTTCCCGGGCGCCTCGGCGGCGCGGCGGCTCTGGCGGCCCCGGCTGGCGGCGGCGGCCTGGCGGGCGGCGCTGCTCGCCGGTGGCCGGCACGTACGCCGGCACTGCCTCGGCATCCGGCTGGCCGACCGCGACCTGGCGGCGGTGCTGGTCCGCAGCGCGGCGCTGCTGGAGGTGCCGGCGGCGCTGCGGCCGGGTGCGGGCTGCTTCCTGGTGATCGTGCCCAACGGGGAGTACCGGACCCGGATCACCGAGAGCGCGGAGCTGGCCGCCGCCGGCTGACCGGCCCGGCCGCCCGGGCCCGGCCCGGCGGGCGACCTGCGCGAGGGGCGACTTGCGCGACGGTGGGCTCGCACGGGGGACGGCTCGCGCGGCGGCGGGCTTGCGCGGCGGCGGGTGCACGGCGCAGAGTGCAGCCCGTGAGCCGACACTGGCCTGTGCGCGCCGCCGCCCCGCTCGTGCTGGCGCTGCTGCTCGTCTCCGGCCTGGCCGGATGCCGGGACGAGCCGGCCGAGCCGACCCGCATCCGCATCGCCACCGGCAGCCCGACCGCCGTCTACCACGCCTTCGGCCAGTCGCTCGCCGCCGTGCTCAACCGGGAGCTGCCCGGGGTACGGGCCGAGGTGGTGGTCACCGCCGCCTCGGCGCAGAACGTCCGGCTGGTCGGCTCCGGCGCGGCGGAACTGGGCTTCACCCAGGCCGACGTGCTCCCGCCGCGTGAACCCGAGCACCCGTCCGTGCTCGCCGTGGCCCGCGTCTACGACGACCTGCTGCACCTGGTCACCCGCGCCGGCGGGCCGATCCGCACGCTCGCCGACCTGCGTGGCCACCGGGTCTCGGTGGGCGCCGACGGGTCCGGCACCGAGATCACCGCCACTCGCCTGCTGAAGGTGGCCCAGCTCGACGGCAGCCGGATCCGCCAGGAGCACCTCGGGTTGGACGACTCGATGACCGCCCTGCGGGACGGCCGGATCGACGCCTTCTTCTTCTCCGGCGGGCTGCCCGTACGCGGCGTCGCCAACCTGGCCGAGCGGACCTCGCTGCGGATCGTGGACCTGGGCGAGTGGACCGAGTCGCTGCGCCGCGGGTACGGGCAGGTCTACGTGACCCGGGACATCCCCCGCTCCATGTACCAGGCGGAACCGGTCAGCACCGTGGCGAACCCGAACTACCTGATCGTCCGCGCCGACCTGCCTACCTCGCTGGTGCGCGACGTGACCCGGCTGCTGATGGAGCGCCGGGCGGAACTGGCCGCCGCCCACCCGGCGGCGGGACGGATGAGCCCCCGGTCGGCGATCGTCACCACCCCGCTGCCGCTGCACCCGGGCGCGGCGCAGTGGTACCGCGCCGCCAAGCCCTGAGCCCGGGCGCGGTCCGCTACCCGGCTGTGGGCTGCGGCCCGGGCGCGGTCAGCGGCTGACCGGCTCGCCGTCGCGCCGGGCGCCCACCGTGCCGCCGGCCTCGGCCGGGCTGTCCGCCGCGGCCTTGTCGCCGGCCTCACCCGGGTCACCGGCCGGCGCCGGGAACCACAACTCGGCGACCAGACCCCGGGGCTCGCCCTGGCGCATGGTGAGCCGGCCGTCCGAGGCGTCCACGAGCACCGCGGCGATGGTCAGCCCGAGTCCCGCGCCGTCCACGTTCTGCACGTCCGGCGCCCGCCAGAACCGCTCGGTGGCCTGGTCCAGCTGGCTGGCCGTCATGCCCGGGCCGGTGTCCCGGACGGTGAGCGCCGTACCGCCCTCGGCGGCCCGGACGGTCACCGTCACCTCTCCCCCGACCCCGCTGAACTTCACCGCGTTGTCGATCAGGGCGTCCAGCGCCTGGTCGATGGCGGTGGGCACGGTGCGGGCGTACACCGGCGTGCCGTCCGCGTCGAGGCGCAGCGCGACCTCGCGGTGCCGGGCCAGCGGCAGCCAGGCCGCCACCCGGGAGGCGGCCGAGGCGGCGGCGTCCACGGTGATCCGCTGATTCTCCTCCCGCTCGGCGCGGGCCAGCGTCAGCAGCGCGTCGAGCACGGTGGCCAGGCGGTCGGTCTCCTCCAGCGCGAGCCGGTGCTCGGCCCGCCCGTCGGCGTCGCCGAGGCTGGGACCCAGTTCCTCCACCCGCAGCCGCAACGCGGTCAGCGGGTTGCGGAGCTGGTGGCTGGCGTGCGCGACGAACGCGCGCTGCCGGTCCATCACGTCGGAGACCGCGTCGGCCATGTCGTTGAAGCTCGTCGCGAGCCGGCGCAGCTCGGGTGGCCCGAGCCGGGGGCGTACCCGCGCGGTCCGGCGGCCCTCGGCGATCTCGTGGGTCACCGCGTCCAGCTCGGTGACCGGGCGCAGCACCCAGCCGGCCAGCCCGAACGCGGTGGAGACGCAGGCCAGCACCGCGAGCAGGCCGATGCCGGCCAGCAGCAGCCACCATGTGCTGACGGTACGGCGTACCCCGTCCGCCGGGCTGGTGGTCACCACGGCGCCGAGCACCTCGCCGCCGTCGTTGATCGGCACGGCCGTCACCACCGGCCCGTCGCCCCACGGCCAGACCGACTCCGGCCCGCTGAACTGCTGGCCGGACAGCGCGGTGTCGAGCGCCGGGCCGGTGCCCGCGCCCGGCTCCCAGGCCGACGAGGCGGCCACGGTACGGCGCTCCCGGTCCACCACCGCGGCGCCGATGTTGTAGAGGGCGTCGTAGGCGGCCAGTTCCCCGTCGAGCGGGCCGGGACTGCCGCCGCGCAGCGCCGGGCCGGCCAGCGAGGCGAAGCGGGTGGCGTCGGCGAGGCGGTCGGCGCGTACCCGGTCGGTCTCCCGGGAGGCCAGCGTGAACGCCAGCGGCGTCTCCAGGGCGATCAGGACGAGCACCATCAGCAGCAGATAGCTGATCACCAGCCGGCGACGCACGGGCCCCTCCTCACGCGCCGCGGAGCCGGTAACCGACCCCGCGTACGGTCTCCACGAGCGTCGCGTCGCCGAGCTTGCCGCGCAGCGACCCGACGTGCACCTCCACCGTGTGCCGGTCGGCCCAGGTGGTGCCCCACACGTCGAGCAGGATCCGCTCGCGCGGCACCGCCACCCCTGGCTGGCGGGCCAGCGAGAGCAGGATGTCGAACTCCTTGCGGGTCAGCGCCACGTCCCGGCCGGCCACGCTCACCGTCCGGCCGCCGACGTCGATGCGCACCGACCCGGCCTCGATGAGGTGACGCTCCGGGACGGTGTGCGCGGCGCGGCGCAGCACCGCCTCGATCCGCGCCTGCAACTCCACCATCGAGAACGGCTTGACCACGTAGTCGTCGGCGCCCAGCCGCAGGCCCAGCACCCGGTCGCGTTCCTCGCCGCGCGCGGTCACCGCGATGATGCCGAGCTGGCTGCTGCGCCTGCGCAGCTCGCGGCACACCTCGGTGCCGTCGCCGTCGGGCAGCGTCAGGTCGAGCAGCACCAGGTCGCAGGGGGCGGCGGAGAGCGCCGCGGCGACTGTGGCCGCGTGTTCCACCTGGTAGCCGCGCCGGGTCAGCGCGGACGACAGCGCGGCGGCGACCCGACGGTCGTCCTCGACCAGGAGGATCCGCACCCGTTCCTCCCTCCGCTCGACAAGTGCCCTGCGAATGGTGGCAGACGCGCCGCCGGGACGCGAGCGCGCTCTAGGCTGCTGCCGTGATCTACAAGATTCTCTCCGACGACGAGTGGGCCGGGGCACGGGCCGCCGGGCGGTTCACCGGCACCGCGATGGACCGGCAGGACGGCTACGTCCATCTCTCCGCCGCCGACCAGGTGGTGGAGACGGCCCGCCGGGTCTTCGCCGGGGTCACCGGCCTGACTCTGCTCGCGGTGGACGAGGCGCGGCTCGGCGACGCGCTGCGCTGGGAGGTGTCCCGCGGCGGCGCGCTGTTCCCGCACCTGTACGCCGCGCTGCCGGTGGACGCGGTGGTCGCCGCGCATCCGCTGCCGGCGGACCGGCCCGCCGCCGACGCGGTGGCCGAACTGCTCGGGTGAGTGCTCGTTATGCTGCGTCGAGCCCGCCCGACGGCGCGACGCGCCCTGCCACGATGCGAGTTGAGATGACTGACAGCAACGACCGGTCCGCCTCCGTCTTCGTCCACCCGACGGCCGACGTGGAGGACGGCGCCAAGGTCGGCGACGGCACCAAGGTCTGGCACCTGGCGCACATCCGGTCGAGCGCACAGGTCGGCGCCGGCTGCGTGATCGGCCGCAACGTCTACGTCGACGCGGGCGTCACGGTGGGCGACCTGGTGAAGATCCAGAACAACGTCTCGGTCTACCAGGGCGTGACCCTCGAGGACGAGGTGTTCGTGGGCCCCTGCGCGGTGTTCACCAACGACTTCCGCCCGCGCGCGCAGAATCCGGACTGGACGATCACCCCGACGCTGGTCCGCCGCGGCGCCTCGATCGGCGCGAACGCCACGCTCGTCTGCGGCATCGAGGTGGGCGAGTACGCGATGATCGCGGCCGGTTCGGTGGTGACCCGCGACGTCAAGCCGTACCAGCTGGTGGCCGGCAACCCGGCCCGGCCGAAGGGCTGGGTCGACGCCAAGGGCGAGGTCGTCTCCCGCGACGTCGACAACCCGCCGCACCAGGGCTGAACAGGCGACGAGGGGCGACGACCACGCCGGTCGCCGCCCCTCGTCGTCGGTAGGTCTCAGCCGCAGAGCCGGCCGATCTCGTCCCGGAAGCGGTCCATCGGGTTCGACCCGGCCGGGCCGAGCAGGTACTCCTTCAGCTCCCGCCGCGCCCCGGTCAACGGGTCGTCGCCGGTCCGGGTCACGTCGAGGATCTTCGCCAGCTCGCCGCAGTCCGCCGAGAGCAGGTACGCCGCCCGCGCGGTCGGGAACTGCCGCCGGAACTCGTCCTCGGGCAGGCCGGCCGGGTTCGCCACCACGTACGGCCGCTCACTCTGCACGAAGTCGGAGACCACGCTGGACACGTCGCTGACCAGCAGGTCGGTGACGTTGAAGCAGTCGAACAGCCCCGGCGTGCGGCCGGTGACCACCAGGTGCGCGGTCCCGTCCAGCGAGGACGGATCGGTGTCGCCGCCGGCGGCCTTGATCCGGGCCACGATCCGCTCGTGCACGGCCCGCGCCTTCGCCGACCGGCTGCCGGTCAGCGGGTGCGGCTTGTAGATCACCCGCACGTCCCCGGCGGCGAGCAGCCCGGAGACGATCCGCTCCCCCATCAGCACCAGCGAGGTGTGGTACGGGTCGTCGTCGAGCCAGCCCTCCCAGGTCGGCGCGTAGAGCGCTGTGAAGCGGTGGTCGGCGGCGCCGGAGCCGAACGTGTGCACCCCGGCGAGCTGCGGCCGGCCGACCTCCACGATGTCCCGGTCCAGCACCCCGACGTCGGCGCGCGCGTACCGCTCCCGCCCGGCCGGCCCGGCCACCCAGACCTCGTCGTACACCTTGCTGTACGGGTTCACGCTCGCCTGCTTGTCGCTGTCGCCGTGGCCGACGAAGACGTGCTTCACGCCCGGTTCGCGCAGCAGGTGGATGTTGGCGCCGACGTTCGCGGCGTACAGGGCCACGCGCAGCGAGCTGAGGTCGAGGTTCATGAAGTCGACGCCGGCCGGCACGCAGACCACCGGCAGCCGGGTGTCGGCGAGCTGCTCGAACGCGTCCGCGGCGCGCAGCAGCACCACCGCGCGGCGGCCGGTCGCCTCGACCGGCGCGAGCCACATGTTGGCCTGGTAGACGTCCTTGGCCGGGCCGGCGAAGTAGAGCGCCACCTCGGGCCGTTCCCGGGCGAGCCAGTCGTGCACGGCCGGCAGCACGCCCGGCTGGCTGCCCCGGCCGCGCAGCGCGGTCAGCGCCAGCACCGCGGCGGTGAGCAGGCCGGCAGCGAGCGTGACAAGGCCGGTGACCACCACCGGGGTGACCCGGTCGAGCGCGGCGGCGACCACCGCCGCCGGCACCAGCAGCACGCTGAGCAGCGGCATGCGCAGCCCGGCCATCCGCCGCGCCCAGCCCGGCGGCACCGGGACGCGGCGCAGCGCGCCGAGGTCGATGTTGCGGGTGTACGCCGGGGGGTCCACCCGCCCGTCGATCACCTTGGTCACCGCGTTCGTGGCGACCGCCACGGTCCAGAGCGCGGCGGGCAGCAGCAGCACCGCGATCGTGCCGGCCACGCCGGGACGGGCCGAGACGACCACCAGCAGGACCACCGACAGGTCCCGCACCAGCCGCCGGAAGGTCTCGCCGAGACCGGCCTTGTCGAGCAGTTCGGCGGTCCCGCTGTGCCGCCCGGCCAGGGCCAGCTCACCGGCGATGGCGACCACGGCGGCCACCGCGTACGGCACCACCAGGCCGAGCACTCCGGAGAGGACCATGACCGCGTAGCCGAGGAGCGTCGCGCCCACCGCGGCGAGACCCTGCTGGCTGCGAATTCTGCTCAACAACGACACGCTCCCTGTCTGCCCCGACCTCGGCCAGGTTCGATTCGGACCGCTGCGACCCTAAACGGGTCACATGACACAAGTATTGCCGGGGTGTCCGGCAGGTGAACGGCGGACCACGATCTCCCGACGGCGGCACGCGACGGGCCCCGGCCGTGAGCACGGCCGGGGCCCGGGTGTCGGTGCGGTCAGCCCCCGATGACCACCCGGCGCACGCCGGTCCAGCGCGCCGGGTCGGTGACCCGCCGGCCGTCGACGAGCACCGTCACGCCGGGCAGGTCGGCCGGGGAGAGCGTGCGGTACTCCGCGTGGTCGGCCTGGATCACCGCGGCGCCGAGCGGCTCGCCGTCGTAGCCGGGCAGGCCGTGCGCGGCCAGCTCCTCGTTCGTGTACATCGGGTCCGACACGTACGGCACCGCGCCCCGGCGGCGCAGCGCCTCGACGGTCGGGAAGACGCCGGAGAACGCGGTCTCCTTGACGCCACCACGGTAGGCGGCGCCGAGCACCAGCACGCCGACCCCGGTCAGGTCGCCGTACGCGGCGGCGAGCAGGTCGACCGCGTACTCCGGCATGGCCGCGTTGGCCTCGCGGGCCGAACGCACCACAGTGGCGGCCGGGTCGTTCCACAGGTACATCCGCGGGTAGATCGGGATGCAGTGGCCGCCGACCGCGATGCCCGGCGAGTGGATGTGGCTGTACGGCTGCGTGTTGCACGCCTCGATGACCTTGGTGACGTCCACACCGACGGTGTCGGCGAAGCGGGCGAACTGGTTCGCCAGGCCGATGTTCACGTCCCGGTAGGTCGTCTCGGCGAGCTTGGCCAGCTCGGACGCCTCGGCCGAGCCGAGGTCCCACACGCCGTTGGGGCGGTCCAGGTCGGGCCGCTCGTCGAAGTCGAGCACCGCCTCGTAGAACCGGACGCCGTGCGCGGCCGACGTCTCGTCGATGCCGCCGACCAGCTTCGGGTAGCGGCGCAGGTCGGCGAAGACCCGGCCGGTGAGCACCCGCTCGGGGCTGAACACCAGGTGGAAGTCGGTGCCGGCGGTGAGGCCGGAACCCTCGGCGAGCATCGGCGCCCAGCGGTCGCGGGTGGTGCCGACCGGCAGCGTGGTCTCGTAGCTGACCAGCGTGCCCGGCTTCAGCCCACGGGCGATGGCCCGGGTGGCGTCGTCCATCCAGCCGAAGTCCGGCACGCCGTCGGCGTCCACGAACAGCGGCACGACCACGACGACCGCCTCCGACTCGGCGACCGCGGCGGCGGTGTCGGTGGTGGCCGACAGCAGGCCGGCGGCGACCGTCTCCTTCAGCTTGACGTCCAGGTCCGCCTCACCCGGGAAGGGCACCGCACCGTCGTTCACCAGCTGGACGACCCGCTCGGAGACGTCGGCGCCGATCACCCGGTGCCCCTTGGACGCGAACTGCACGGCCAGCGGCAGACCGATCTTGCCGAGCGCGACGACGCAGATGTTCATGAACTACTTCCTCCTCGGGGGAGCCGGCGCCGAAGACGGGCCGCGACCCGGCGAAGCGTCACCGGCCAGACGGTGAACGCCAAGTGACCTTTGTGGTTGTTGTTGATCGTGACCAGATGCAGTCGGGTGCCGTCGCGGTACACCACCCGGTGGATCAGCGGCGGCCGGAAGCCCCGCACCGGGACGGCGGCGCTGTCGGCCACCCGGACCCGGACCGCCCGGGTCGTGCCCGCCGGGCCGAGGTCGGCTGCCAGATCCTGGAGTCGGAACGTGGCCTCCACTGTCGTGCCCATCGGGTCGGCGGGCAGCAGCCGCACCACCGCGTCCGCCTCACCCACCCGCACGGACATGTCCCCGCCGACCAGGTCCGCGAGATCCGGCCGGGGACTGCGGGCGAAGATCTGGACCCGCCGATCACCGTCGGGCCCGGTCACCGAGCGTACCGAAACCGCGGTCAGGGCGGCGAGCCAACGGCTCGCGGCCGGCTCCAGCTCGTACCATTCGTCACTCAGGCCACCCGCCTCGCCGAAACCCGGGAACGCGGCGAACCAGCGCTGGTCGCGGACCACTGTCGAAGGCAGGCCGTCCGTCGCGGTCAGCCGGATGATCGCCAGCAGGTCCTCCGGCCGGCCGTACGCGGCAGTTCCGACGAGCACGCGCGTGGCCGCGTCGAGCCGGGCGCGGATGCCGTCGGTGAGGTACTCCCGGACCAGCTTGCCGACCCGCGCCCGGACCTGCTCCCGGGTCTCGGCGTCGAGCTTGAGGTAGTCGGGGCGGAACAGCTTGGCGATCTCCCAGGCGAAGTGCCGCCGCAGCACCGCGTCGCGCCGCTGCCCCGGCTCCACCATGTCGGCCACGAACCGGACGATGCGCTCCACGCACTCCAGCCGTGCGAGATGGTCGCTGCGGTAGGTGATGTTCGTGGAGTTGAGCCGCTTGACCGCGAAGTAGTAGTCGTAGTCGGCGAGCACCGAGATGCGGGCCGCCCGCAGGCACGCCTCCAACGTGAACGGCTGGTCGCTGCCGACCGCCATGTCCTCCGGGAAGCGCAGGTGGTGACGCTCGACCAAGTCCCGCCGGAACAGCTTCGTGTTCGACAGCGAGAACGGCAGCGGCGAGTCGAACAGGTCGATGTCCGAGCGGGTGCGGTCGTAGATCTCCTGGTGCACGTAGCGCTTGTTCACGCCGACCATGCGGCCGAGCACCACGTCCGAGCCCCAGCGGTCGGCCGCCGACACCAGCCGCTCCAGCGCCTCGCGGCCCAGGTAGTCGTCCGCCCCGATGAAGAACACGTACCGGCCGGTGGCCAGGTCCAGCGCCCGGTTGCTCGGAGCGGCCGGCCCGCCGGAGTTGGGCTGGTGCACCACCGTCAGCACCGAGGGGTACGCCGCCGCGAACCGGTCCAGCTCCGCGCCGCTGCCGTCGGTGGAGCCGTCGTCGACCGCGACGATCTGCAGCCGGTCGTGCCCGATCGTCTGGTTGACGAGCGATTCGAGGCAGGTGGTGAGGTCCGGCATGGTGTTGTACACCGCGACGACGACCGTGACGTCCGGTCCGCTCACCGCCCGGCCGCCGTCCGGGCCGAGTTGTCGATCGTGACGGCGCCCCGTGCCGCGGCTGCCGCCCCCAGGTCCGCCGCAGAGATCGCCCCGTCAGAACCCATGCCCGTCCGTCTCCGTGTCAACCACTGTCGCACGTGCGACCCGAGCGAGTGTACGACAAGCGCCGCGCTGGAGGCCGATGCCCGGCCGCGCCGGGAAACCGGTGTCGCCGTTGCTACCCTGCACCCGGCTCCGGGCGGGCGCTCCCGCCGGTTCCGGAGCCGGTCGCCGACGCCCCGGACGCCCGACGCCGGGGGCGAAGATCACTCGGACAGGACCACGCATGACCGCACCGACGCGCGGCCACCAGCCGCCCGCGGAGACGGTTTCCCAGCACCGGGCCTCCTTCGGGCACCGGCTGGCGACCGCCTTCCGCAACGCCCTGCCCGCGCTCGTCGGCTACGCCGCCGTCCGGGCCGTCGGGCTGGTCACGCTCTGGCTCTGGGCCCGCGCCACCGGGGCCCGGCCGGCCGCGCTGCTCACCGAGTCCGACGGCGTGTGGTACCTGCGGATCGCGCGCGAGGGCTACGACGGCTACGCCCGGGTCCAGAGCGACATGGCCTTCTTCCCCCTCTACCCCCGCCTGGTCGGGGCGCTGGAGCCGTTGACCCCGCTCGGCGCGCGCGCCACCGCGCTGGCTGTCGCCGCGCTCGCCGCGCTCGCCGCCGCGTGGGGCCTGTTCGCCGTCGGCGAGTGGCTGTACGACCGTCGCGTCGGCATCCTGCTCGCCGTGCTGTGGGGCGTGCTGCCGCACAGCATCGTGCAGAACATGAGCTACAGCGAGGGGATCTTCACCGCGTTCGCCGCGTGGTCCCTGTACGCCCTGCTGCGGCGCTCGTGGCTCCTCGCCGCCGTGCTCAGCCTGTGCGCCGGTCTGACCCGGCCGACCGGCGGCGCGCTGCTCGCCGTGGTCTGTCTCGCGGCGCTGATCGCGGCGCTGCGCCGCCGCGACGGCTGGCGTCCGTGGGCCGCGCTGGTGATCGCCCCGGCCGGCTGGGTCGGGTACCTGGCCTGGGTCGGCCGGCAGACCGGGCGGCCGGACGGCTGGTTCCACATCCAGGACGCCGGCTGGGGCACCACCTTCGACTTCGGCGCGGACACGGTCCGGGTGGCCCAGCGCGTGCTGGCGCAGCCCTCGGCGCTGACCATGTACGTGGTGACGCTCGTGGTGCTGATCGCGCTGGCGCTGTTCGTGCTCAGCGCCCTCGACCGGCAGCCCTGGCAGCTCCTGCTCTACAGCGGCCTCATCCTGCTCACCACGCTCGGCGCGGCCGGCTACTACCACGCGAAGGCGCGCTTCCTGCTGCCCGCGTTCCCGCTCCTGCTACCAGTCGCCGTCGCGCTGGCCCGGGCCGGCTGGGCCCGGGCGGTCACCGTGCTGGCCCCGCTGCTGATCCTCTCCGCCTACTTCGGCGGCTACGTCCTGATCATCTGGAACCGGTCGCCGTGACCGCTCCGCTCAGCTGCTGAAGGGCCGCACGTCCCAGAGCCACACGTCGTCGACCTGGCGGCCCGGCCCGTACAGGGCGTCGAGCACCACGCGCAGGTCGTCCTGCCGGCGGTGCTTGGGCAGCGCCACCGCGTCCGCCCGCCAGTAGCGGGCGTCGGCGCGGGCCTGGGCGACCTCGGCCGGCGTCACCGCGGTGCCGCGCTTGCCCTCCGCGACCAGCGTGAGCAGCTTCGCCGTCGGCTGCGGCTCGACGCCCCACCGCCCGGTCGGGTCGTCCTTGGACGTGGGAGCGAGGAAGTAGCCCTGCGGGACCGCGAACTCGGCCAGCGCCGCCGAACCCCAGTAGACCGAGGTCATGTTCGCCACCGGCACCGGCACCAGGGTCCGGCCGGGAGCCACATGGTCACGCCAGGTGCCGGCGGTGACGAAGTCCGGCACCGCGGGACGGCCCTGGGCCGGCAGCGGGGTGGGCAGGATCGGCACCAGCGCGGCAGCCACCGCCACGGCCGCGATCCGGGCCGGCAGCCGGTCCCCGGCGCGCGCGAGACGCGCAACCCGGTCCAGAGCCAGCGCCAGCAGGACACCCACGGCCATGGTGGTGATGAACCCGAAGCGGGCCACCACCACGGCGTCGAAGACCGGAAGGTGCTGCAGCAACGCGAACGGCGCCGGGATCGTGGTCCGCTCGGTGCCCCACGTCCAAGTGGTGCCCATCGACAGCAGCGCGCACACCACGGCGACCAGCGTCAGCACCCGGACGGTGATCTCCTTGCGCAGCCACCACGCGGCGGCGACCGCCACCACCACCAGCGACCAGCCGTAGAAGCTGACCTGCTCGGTGGTGTTCGGGCCCCACCCGCCGGCGCTGGTCGGGCTGCCGGCGATCGACTCGGTCGCGTAGCGCACGTAGGAGCCGAGCTTCAGGGCGTAGACGTCGGGGCCGCCGGGGTGCCCCATCCGGTGCTGCGGCCCGAAGAACTGCATCCACAACGGGTACGCGGTGACCACAGCGACCAGCGCTCCGGCCACCCCCAGCCCGCCCAGCAGCCGGGGGGCGCGCCGCAACGCGACCTTCGGCGCCAGCGCGAGATGGGCCAGCGCGGCGAGCAGGCAGCCGAGCGCGAGCAGGAAGAGGATCTCCACGCTGATGAAGAACTGTGCCGCGATGAGCGCGCCGAGCACCAGCCCGTCCCGCAGCACCCGACCACCCCGGGCCAGCGCCAGCACCCGCCAGCCGATGAGCGGCACCAGCCACTGCGCGGTCATGTGCGGGTGCCCGTTGCTGTGCGACACCAACGCCGGCGCGAACGCGCAGAACAGGCCGCCGACGAACGCGGCGGCGCGGGACCGCACCACGTGCCGGGACAGCACGTGGTACCAGGCGTAGCCGGTGCCGACCAGGTTGAGCGTCATCAGCAGCACGTACGCCGTCGGGGCGCCGAACAGCAGCGTCACCGGCGACAGCAGGATCCCGGGCAGCTGCATGCCGACGTTGGTCATCAGGTTCACGCCGTCGGGGGCGTTCTGCGCGGTGGTGAAGAACGGGTTCTCCAGGTGCCGGACCGCGTGCGCCGCGTACGCCAGCATCCACTCGTTGAACCCCTGGTCGTCCGGGCGACTGCCGAGCAGGCGCCCGTCCGGGTTGCGCCACCCGCGGGCGGTCACCAGGAGCGCCCAGGCCAGATAGATCGCCGCGACCACGGCGTCCCACCGGCTCCACCGCCGGGCCGGCCGGTCACCGGCCCCGTCGCCGGCCTCGGCGCGGCCGCCGTCGTCCGTCGCGGTCTCCGCCGGCTCCGTCGCCCGGCTCACCGCCGTGTCGCCGGGCGAACTGTCGCCGGGAGTGGCCGCAGCGGGGTCGGTGGGACGGGTGTCCGGAACGGTCATGAGGCAGGAGTTTACGGCCGCGCGGCGTCGTCGCCCGGCACCCCCCGGGCCGCCCGCCCGGCGCGTCTCCACGGCCTGGTCAGCGCCGCGTCGAGCGCCGCCACGGCCAGCACCACCAGGCTGATCCGCAGGTAGATCGCCTCCTGGATGCCGAACCGGCTGTACTCCCCGGCGGACAGCATGAGACTGGCGAGCACACTGACCAGGCTCACCACCACACCGAGCACGCCGGCCAGGACGAGCCACGGCCGCCGGCGGACCGCGCCGGTGAGCACGCACGCCAGCACCATCGCCCCGACGGCGCCGGCGAGCACTGGCAGCACCAGGCCCCGGCGCGGGTACCAGACCTTCTCGACCGCTTCCGGCAGCATCGACACCGGGCGGCCGTACGTGTGCAACTCGGTGCTGCCCAGCGCCATCGGCAGGATCCGGCCGACCATGATCTCGCGGTAGTGATCCGGCTCGGCCACCGCGTACCGGAAACCGATGGCCATCTCGTGCTCCTCTGCCCACCGCTGCAGTTCGGGGCAGTTCGCGTACGCCTCGGAGAACTTGCGGACGTTCCACCGCCGGACCAGGCTCGGGTCCTCGATCGCCACGCACCGCGGCATGCCGAGCTCACGGTGGTAGACCTGGCGCATCTCCGGGTCGCGCTGCACCTCGACCATCAGCCGGTAGAGGAACGTCTCGTCGGTCTGCGAACGGCCCGAGGCGCTCCACCTGGCGAACGTCTCGTCGGTGGGGCCGAGCAGCGCCGCGTTCCAGCCCAGCCCGGCGACGATCGCGACCAGCGCCACCACCGCCGCCCAGCGGTGCGGACGGCTGCGCCACGCCAGCACCGCCAGCACCGCCGGCACCAGCGCGATGAACAGCAGCATGTCCTGGCGGACGAACATCCACCACACGGTGACCACTACCGTGGCGGCGAGCAGCGGCCACGACCGCCGGCGCACCCAGAGCACCAGCAGGCCGAACGCGAGCAGGCCGAGGCTGATGGACAGCGACTCGGCGGTCAGCGTGTGGTCCCACACGTAGACCGCCCGGGTCAGCGCCAGCACGAACAGCGCGACCCCGGCGCAGACCCGGGCGGTCGTGCCGCGCAGCAGCGTCCACAGCGCCAGCACGAGCACCACCCACGCCGCGGTGCTGATCAGGGCCTGCGCCCACGCGCGGGCGGAATCGGTGCCGGCGAGCGTGTAGAGCAGCGGGGTGCCCCACAGGCGCGGCGCGTGCCCGGTGAAGGAGAGCGTCGCGGTCGGGTTCGGCCCGTCGAGCAGCCCGGCGTACGACCGGGTGTCGAAGGTGCGGAACGCCTCGGCCCGCGCGGCGATGCTCAGCCGGGCGGCGACGAACGCGACGACCAGGCCCGCGAGCACGAGCTGCGCGGGGCGCGGCCGGGAACGCGACCGCCGAGCAGCGGACGGCTCAGCCGGCTCCTGCGGGCGCTCTTGAACGACCGACGACTCGACCATGACGGGATTTCCTCGCGCTCGTGCCGGCCTTGTCGGCGTCCAGAAGCGGAATGCCCCGATGTTAGCCTGGATCGCCCGCGTGGGGGTTCCCCTCACCGGCCGGCTCAGCCGGTTCCGCGGGGCGCCCACGGACGCCGCCCCGGTCGGACGGACAGTCAATCGGAGGGATCACCCACATGAAGGTCGTCAGCATCGTTGGCGCCCGGCCCCAGCTGGTCAAACTCGCACCGATCGCCGCGGCGTTCGCCGCCACGGAGCACGAGCACGTCATCGTGCACACCGGGCAGCACTACGACGCCGACCTCTCCAACGTCTTCTTCTCCGGGCTCGGCATCCCCGACCCGGACGTGCACCTGGGTATCGGCTCCGGCAGCCACGGCGTGCAGACCGGCAAGACGCTGGCCGCCCTGGACCCGGTGCTCGCGGCCGAACGACCCGACTGGGTGCTGGTGTACGGCGACACCAACTCCACGCTCGCCGGGGCGCTGTCCGCGGTGAAGATGCACCTGCCGGTGGCCCACCTGGAGGCGGGGCTGCGCTCGTTCAACCGCCGGATGCCGGAGGAGCACAACCGGGTCCTCACCGACCACTGCGCCGACCTGCTGCTGGCGCCCACCGAGGAGGCGGTGCGCCACCTGTCGGCCGAGGGCCTGGCCGCGCGTTCGGTGCTGGTCGGCGACGTGATGGTCGACGTGTGCCTGCGCGTACGCGACGCGGTGCTGGCCGGTGACCAGCCCCGCCCCGAGCTGCCGGCGGGCATCGACCCGGACGCGCCGTACCTGCTGGCCACGCTGCACCGGGCGGAGAACACCGACGACCCGGCGCGGCTGGCCGCGCTGGTGGGCGCGCTCGCCGAGCTGCCGGTGCCGGTCGCCCTGCTGGCGCACCCGCGCCTGCTGGCCCGGGCCGAGGAGCACGGCATCAAGCTCGGTGGCGGCGCGCTGCACGTGGGCCGGCCGCTGCCGTACGGCGGCATGGTGGCCGCGGTGCTCGGCTCCGTCGGGGTGGTGACCGACTCGGGCGGCCTGCAGAAGGAGGCCTACCTGCTGGACCGGCCCTGCACCACGCTGCGCCCGGAGACGGAGTGGGTGGAGACGCTCGCCGACGACTGGAACCGGCTGGTGCCGGACCCGTCGGCGCTGGGCTCCGCCGGCTGGGTGCAGACCGCCACCCGGGCCCGGCCGGCCGCCGCGCGGGGCAACCCGTACGGTGACGGCCGCGCGGCCGAGAACGTGGTCCGGGTGCTCGCCGAGCACGTCCGCTGAACCGGGTCGGCCCGCCGGGCGCCGTCGCGATCGACGGTGCCCGGCGGGCCGTTTCCGATGGTGCCGCGGACGGCGTCAGGCCGCCGCGGTGAGCTGTGCCAACGGGGGCGGGTCGAGCGAGGTGGTGGCGACCACCTTCGGGAAGCGGCGGGCCAGCCGCCAGCCGAGCGTGATGGACAGCGCGTCGGAGGCCACGATCAGGTCGACCGGGTCGTGCTCCAGGTCCAGTTCGGACAGCCGCTTGTCGGCCAGCCGGGACAGCACCAGCGGGCGCACGTTCGAGTACGCCTTCATGAACACCCGCTTGTGGAACGCCCGGCTCAGGCGCTCCTGCCGCCGGCTGAGCCCGCTCGCCGGGCCGCCGCCGGTCAGCCGGCTCAGCCCGCGGGCCACTCGCCGGGGCCCGCTGGTGACCACGATCCGCTCGGTGCGCAGCAGCGGGTGCCGCTTCTCGGCGGCGCCGAGGGTGAACAGCCGCACGTTGGGCCGGCCGGCCAGGTCCGCCCAGTTCGTGTCGCTGAGGACCACCACGTCCAGCCGGGCGCCCTCGTCGAGGAGCCGCTCGGCCAGCGCCACGACCTTCTCGTGCGGTTTGTGGTTGAACGCCAGCAGCAGCGCCCGCGGCGTTCGGGCCGCGCCCACAGTGGGCGGCTGGTTCCCGGCTGCGTCGTCGAACGTCACGATGCGATCCTTCCCGCCTCGATCTTGCGCCTGACCATCGAGCGCAGCCTGGCCTCCAGCGGTGCCGTGACCGCCTGCCGGGTGAACGTGTCGGCGTGCGCGCGCGCCTCGGCACGCTGCTTCGCCGACATGTCCCGGGCCGCCTTGCCGGCGGCGATCATCGACTCGGCGATGTCGTGCACGTCGAGGCTCTCCGGGTTGAACCAGAGGGGGTAGCCGGCCAGCACGTCCTGCGCGGCGATGCCGGGCGCGTGCACCGAGACGATCGGGCTGCCGCTCGCCATGTACTCGAAGATCTTCCCGGAGGTGACGTACCGCGCGCCGCCGGCCAGGAAGACCAGCACGTCGCTCTCCTGGTAGACCCGGCCGACCTCGGTCTTGGAGACCGGGCCCCGGTAGTGGATGCCGTACTCGGGCAGCGCGTGCCCCTGCTCGCCCTCGACCAGCCCGAGCCGCGCGATGAGGTCGGTCTTGCCCTGCTTGAAGTAACCGAGGTGACCGTGGATGTTCAGCTCCGCGTCGGCCAGGTCGGGATGCCGCCGGGCGATCTGGAACGCCTCGGCCAGCTGCTCCACCGGCTGGGTGCTGTTCATCGTGCCGAGGAAGCCGAAGCGCAGCGGACGGTCGCGGTCCGACTCGGACGGCGGCGCGGGCGCGTCGAGCTGGGTCAGCAGGTCCGGGTCCCAGCCGTTGGGGACCACCATCATCCGGTCCGCGGCGTTCGGGTAGCGGTCGGCGTACCAGGACAGCAGCGGCTGGTTGACGAAGATCGAGGCGGAGGCGTCGCGCAGGATCCGGCGCTCCCAGCGCCAGGCGGGGTGTCCCGGCTCGTACCCCGGCTCCTCGGTGAACATGTTGAGCGTCCAGGCGTCGCGGTAGTCGACGGCGAACGGCACGCCGGTGGCCTTGTGGATCATCCAGGCGGCGGCGAACGAGGCGAACGGGTTACCGGTGGCGAGCACCACGTCGAAGCGCCGCCGGGCGTGCATCCGCAGCGCCTTGCGCACCGACGCCAGCGCCCAGGACAGGTAGTGCTCGGGGAAGAACTTCTTCAACCCGAAGTTGTAGAGGTTGCGGGCCAGGATCGGCGACATGCCCCGGAACCGGCCGTAGGCGTGCAGGTCACGTTCCCAGGCGAAGTGGCTGATGTTCGGCCGCTCCACCTGGATCGACGGGTGCACGGTCTCGGCCAGCTGCTCGTCGACCGAGCCGATCACGCGGTGCAGGAACGACAGCGGCGACGCGAAGGCGGTCACATCCCAGCCGTGCTCGGCGAGGTAGTTCGCGGTGGCCCGGGCCCGGTACACGCCGCTGGCCCGCGACGGCGGAAAGTAGAAGGACAGGTACAGGATGCGCGGTCGGCGCGTCGGGCGCGTCATGGATTGTCCCCCTGGGCGGAATCCGGGTCGGGTCGGTTCTGGCCATCGGTCGCCACTCCAGAGTAGTCGTAGCTGAAGCAGACCCTCGGGCTCGCGTGACCGGGTCGGCGCTCCAGCAGGCGCACGGCGTACGGCATCGCCACCGGATCGGTGACGACGAGCACATCCACCGCGGGGCGCGCGCAGGCGCGGGCGAGAAGCCGGTCACGCTGGTCGCCGCGCATCCGCACGAACGCCCGGTGTGCCGGGTCGGCGAGGCGCCGCTGGAACGCCCGCTCGGCCCGCTTCGACACCTTCCGCAGCGGACCGCGGCCGATGGTCCGCAGCAGCTTGCGGGGCGCCTTGTACAGCGCCGCCTGCTCGACCCGGTCGGCCGGCAGCCGACGTTGCAGGGCGGCCAGGTCGATCACCCGCACGCCGGTGGCGAACGTCTCACGACTCCAGGGGCCCATCCGGTCGACCACCACGGTGGCGGCGCCCCCGTCGGCGATCACCTGGCGGGACTCCTCCACGACGGCGCGCCGCCGGACCGACCCGACGGACAGGAAAAGGACGTGCATCTCACTCCATCAGCTGCGGCGCCCGGCGTCAGCCCGCCGGGTCGGCCTCGTCGGAGAACCACAGGCGGCGGTGCGTCTCGGCGACGGCGGCGTAGCCGTACCGGTCGGCGAGCGCCTTACGGGCGTGGGCCGGTTCGAGGTCGTCGGGGAACCGGGACCGCAGCCGCCGGTATCCGGCGACGATCGTCTCCGGGTCGTCTGTCACGTCGATCATCTGACCGGCGGCGTCCTCGATGCCGGCCAGCGTCCGCTCCGGACCGCCGCACCGGGTGACCAGGACGGGCAACCCGGCCGCGATCGCCTCGATGACCGCCACCCCGAAGGTCTCGCGGCGGCTCGGGTGCACCAGCAGGTCGTGCTCCCGCATCAGCTCCAGCGCCCGCTCGGGCGGAACCGCCCCGGTGAACGTGACAGCGTCTGCCACCCCGAGCTCGGCCGCCCGTGCGGTCAGGCTCGCCAGCAGCGCGCCCTCCCCCACCAGCGTCAGCGTCAGGGCCGGGTCGTCCTGCCGGCACCGCGCGAACGCCTCCAGCAGCAGCGGTACGCCCTTGAGCTCGGAGAGCGCGCCGACGAACAGCCACCGGCGCAGCGCGGTGATCGGCGTGGGACGGGGCCGGTCGAAGGAGATCGGGTTGGCGATCGCCCCGATCCGGTCCGCGTGGTGCGGGAACGCCTCGACCAGCGGGGCACGGACGCCCTCGCCGACGGCGAGGAAACCGGCGCACCGGTCGAGCACCTCGTCGTACATCTCCCGGCCGCGGGCGGTCTCGAGCACCTTGTCCAGGAAGCTGGCGTGCTCGGTCACGTAGACCCGGGTGTCCGGGCCGGCGTTGCGGATGGCCGCCCAGCCGCTGGGCAGCCCGACGTGGGCGTGCACGACCGGGGCGGTGAGCGGACGGCCGCCGAGGGCCGCGCGCAGCGCCTCGTCGTGCCGGTCGGCGATCTCCGCGTGCCCCAGCCCGCGGGGCACCGGCACCGGCACGTAGACCAGGTCGGCGCCGCCGACGGTCGGGGTGCGGTGCCGCGCGTGGCCGAGCAGGACGCGGTGGGCGTCGCGGACCCGGCGCTCAGCCGCCGGATCGAGGGCGGCCACCCAGGCGTCGCAGTGATAGACGGTCATCCGGTCGGAAACCGGTGCGGTCGCGTCGACCATCGCCTGGACGAACGAGCCGCGGAAGGGCAGTTCGCGGGTCGGGAACCAGGGCGTGATGACGACGACGTCCCGTGCAGAAGTTGCCGGCACCCGAACCTTCCTCGCCGCAAGTAGGGACCGCGCCACGTTAACATGCACGAACCGCGCTCGCCGACCACGCGGGTCGGCGTTGCGGCGCCCGCCTCCGCGATCGGAAGGACCCAGCCCAGATGGGCAGCAAGCTCGCAACCGGCGTGCTCCGTCGCGTCACCGCCCCCCGGGTGGTGCGTCACCGCGCGGCGGCCCGTCTGATCCACGGCCTGGCGGCCGCGCCGCTGCTGCCGGCCGGCGCGCGGTCGTCGCTGGCCCGCCGCCTGCGCGCCGGAATGGTCCGGGCCGGCTGGCCGGCGGCGGAGTCCCGGGCCGCGCTGGCCGCGGTGGCCGCCGGCGTGGGCCCGGCCGCCCGCGCCGACCTGCTCGCGCAGGAGGCCGCCGACGAGATCGCCGAGGGACGCACCCCGGCCCACCTGACGGCCGCCGTCGAGGCCGACCTGGCCGAGGCGGACCGGGCGTACGCCCGGGGTGACGGCGAGGCGGCGGCCCGGCGGCTGCACCGGGTGCTGCACACCCAGTTCCACCGGGTGATCCACTTCGACCAGCTCGACTCGCCGCTGGTGGACGATCCGGCGGCGTTCCTCGCGCCGCTGCACGGCAGCGCCGTGGGTCAGGCGCTGCTGACGCCGCGCGGCCGCCGGCAGCCGGCCGCGCCGCCGCCGACGGACCGGCCGCAACGGGTGCTGCTGCTGCTCAACGGAAGCGCCCACTTCGTGCAGGCGATCCGGGAGCGGTACGCCGCACACCCCGGTGTGGAGCTGCGCTACGTGCGGCTGGACGACGACCCGGTGGCCGGGCCGCTGATCCGGGCGTCCAGGCGCATGACCGCCGAGGCGCTGCTGCGCGACACCGAGTACGGCAGGCAGGTCGAGGCCTGGCTGCGCCCGCACCTGGACTGGGCCGACACGGTGTTCGTCGACTGGGCAGTGGCGACCGCTGTCATGGTCGGCCTGGTCGATCCCGGCGACACCCGGGTGGTGGTCCGGCTGCACAGCTACGAGGCGTTCGGCAGGTGGCCGAACCTGATCGACTTCAGCCGGGTGGACGACGTCGTCTTCGTCTCCGAGCACCTGCGTGACTTCACGCTCCGGGTGGCGCCCGGGCTCACCGGCGCGCACGCGCCGCGTACCCATGTGTTGTGCAACGCGATGGACCTGGCGCCGTTCGCGCGGCCGAAGGACCCCGCGGCGCGGTTCACGCTCGGCCTGGTGGGCACCAGCGCGGTCGCCAAGGACCCGCGGTGGGCGGTCGAGGTGCTGCGGCTGCTGCGCGCCACCGACGAGCGGTACCGCCTGCTGCTGGTCGGCGGTGGGATCGACACCGGGCTCAGCCGGGCGGCACGCGACTACGCGGCCGAGCTGGAGGCGGAGCTGGCCGAGCTGGCGCCCTCCGGCGCGGTGACCCGGCTGGGCCACACCGACGACGTGCCGGGGGTGCTGACCGGCGTCGGCGTGGTGCTCAGCAGCTCGGTGCGGGAGAGCTTCCACTGTGCCGTGGTGGAGGGCGCCGCCAGCGGCGCGGTGCCGGTGGTGCGGGACTGGCCGTTCTTCGCCGGCGGGGAACACGGCGCGCGTACCGTCTTCCCGGCCGACTGGGTGGTCGGGACGCCGGCCGAGGCCGCCGCCCGCGTCCGTGCGGTCACCGCGGACGAGCAGGTCTGGCGGGCCGCCGGCGAGGCCGCGGCCAAGCACGCCGCGGCCACCTGGGACTGGTCGGTGAACGCACAGTCCTTCGACAGTCTGCTGGGGATCGACACTGTGTGACCGGGTCCGGCCGGGCGTCGGTGACGCCCGGCCGGAGCCGGTGTCAGGCCGGGGTCGGCTGCAGGCCACGCCCGTCACGGTCGGCGGCGGCCGGGCCGACGGCCACGGTACGGCCGTCCGAGGCGGACTCCAGCAGGGCGGCGGCGACCTGGACGGTACGCAGGCCCTGCCGCAGGGTGACGATGTCGCTCTGCTTGCCCTCCACCGCGTCGCGGAACCGCTCGTGCTCGACCAGCAGCGGCTCCCGCTTCGGGATGGCGTAGCGGACCATGTCGCCCTCGGCCACGCCACGGAACGCGCGCAGCGCCTCCCACTCGGTGTCGATGGCGGCGTTGGCGTAGAACGTGAGGTCGGCGGTGAGCGTGTCGGCCACGAAGCAGCCCTTGTCGCCGGTGACGACAGTGGACCGCTCCTTGAGCGGGCTCAGCCAGTTGACCAGATGGTTGACCATCGTGCCGTCGGCGAGCTGACCGACGACAGCGACCATGTCCTCGTGCAGCCGGCCGCTGCGCGAAACCGTGCGGGCGGAGACCGAGGTGTACTCCTGGCCGGTCACCCAGGCGGTGAGGTCGATGTCGTGGGTGGCCAGGTCCATCACCACGCCGACGTCGGCGATGCGGTGCGGGAACGGGCCCTGGCGCCGGGTGACGACCTGGAACACCTCGCCCAGCTCACCGGCCTCCAGGCGGGTGCGCAGGCTCTGCAGCGCCGGGTTGTAGCGCTCGATGTGGCCGACGCCGGCGACCAGGCCGGCGGTCTCGAACGCCTCGACCAGCCGGGTTGCCGCATCGACGGACTGCGCGAGGGGCTTCTCGATCAGCGCGCAGACGCCGTTGGCGGCGAGCTCCATGCCGATCGGCTCGTGCAGTGCCGTCGGGCAGGCCACCACCGCGTAGTCGACGCCGAGGGCGAGCAGGTCGCTCAGCTCGGGTACGACGGGCGCGCGCAGCGTCCCGGTGACGTCGCCGGCCGGGTCGACCACGCCGACCAGCTCGACGCCGTCGAGGTTGGACAGCACCCGGGCGTGGTTGCGCCCCATGGCGCCGAGGCCGATCAGACCGGCCCGCAGCTTGCGTCCGCTCACTGGGCTCTCCTTCGCGCTCACCGGGCACCGCCGGCCAGGTTCGCGCCCTCGGCGATCCGCTCCAGCTCGGCCTGGCTCAGCGACGGGTGCACCGGCAGCGAGACCACCTCGGCGGCGGCCCGCTCGGTCTCCGGCAGGTCCCACGGGCCGGGCGTGCCGGCCTCGGTGAGGTACGGCTTGAGCCGGTGGATCGGGGTCGGGTAGTAGACCGCGTTGCCGATGCCCAGCTCGGTGAGGCGGGCCTGGGCGGCGTCCCGGTCGCCCCGCACCCGCACCGTGTACTGGTGGTAGACGTGCTTGGCGCCGTCGGCGACCGGCGGGGTGACCATGCCGGTGATCGCCGAGTCGAGGTACTTGGCGTTGGCGCGGCGCTGCTCGGTCCACTCGCCGAGCTGGGTGAGCTGCACCCGGCCGATGGCGGCGGCCACGTCCGTCATGCGCATGTTGGCGCCGACGATCTCGTTGGCGTACCGCTGCTCCATGCCCTGGTTGCGCAGCAGCCGCAGGATGCGTGCCAGCTCCGCGTCGGCGGTGGTGATCATGCCGCCCTCAAGGGAGTGCATGTTCTTCGTCGGGTAGAAGCTGAAGCAGCCGGCGGTGCCGAAGGCGCCGACCGGGGTGCCGTTCAGCTCGGCGCCGTGCGCCTGCGCGGCGTCCTCGACCACGGCGAGGCCGTGCTGCTGCGCGATCGCCATGATCCGGTCCATCGCTGCGGGGTGACCGTAGAGGTGCACCGGCATGATGGCGACGGTCTTCGGCGTGATCGCGGCGGCGACCGCCTCCGGGTCGACGCAGAAGCTGCCCGGCTCGATGTCCACGAAGACCGGCTCGGCGCCGACCAGCCGGACCGCGTTGCCGCTGGCGGCGAAGGAGAACGACGGGACGATGATCTCGTCGCCCGGGCCGAAGCCGAGCGCCATCAGCGTGAGCTGCAGCGCGGAGGTGCCGGAGTTGACGGCGACGCAGTGCCGGCCGGCGACCAGGTCACCGAACTCCTCCTCGAACGCGGCGACCTCGGGGCCCTGCACGACCCGGCCGCTCCGCAGCACCCGGACGGCCGCCTCGATCTCGGCTTCGCCGATGATCGGCCGTGCGGGGGGAATGAACTCTGGATGCGGCCCGGCCATGGGGCTTCCTCCTGTCGACGCGTGATTCATGGGAGACATTTCGGGGGATGGTACCGCTCTGTCAGGAAAACAGCCGGGTTGCACTGATTGTCCGACTGGATGTGACCTTCTGTTCATGATCGACGACGACCCTCCGGGGACGACCCGGGTCAGACTTCCACCTCGTCGCGCACAGGCCCCACGCATGCTACCCGCAGGGCGGCGACTATCGCGGCCGCCATCCGGGGCACCTCGGCGGGCTCAAGCGGGGCCCGGGAGATCGCCATCCGCCAGTAGACCGGCCCCACGATGAGATCGACGGCGGCGCGCCGGTCGGTGTCCGGGGACAGCTCGCCGCGCTCGACCGCCCGGCCGATCAGGATCCGGCCCACCGCCTGCTGGTAGTCGTCCAGGGCGGCCTGCAGCTTCTCCGCGATCTGCGGGTTGCGGGCCGCCTCGGCCAGCAGGTCCGGGATGATCTGCGCGGCCAGCCGGTGACGCAGCGCACGCGCCATCACGTGCAGCAGGATCTCCAGGTCACCGAGCAGGCTGCCGGTGTCCAGCAGCGGGATGTTGCGGCCCGCCACGGCGGAGACCATGTCCAGCACCAGGTCGAGCTTGGACCGCCAGCGGCGGTAGATCGCGGTCTTGCTCACACCGGCCCGGCGGGCCACCGCCTCGATGGAGAGGCGACCGTAGCCGACCTCGGCCAACTCCTGCATCACGGCGGCACGGATGGCGCTGGTGATCTCCCCGCGCAGCACCGCCGCGCCGGCCGGGGCACGCCTCTTCTCGGTCGTCACGTGGAACAATGTAGCGCAACGACGGTACGGTTGCGTCCCGACGTTCGGTGGACTACCTTCCATGCAGCAGCGAGGCGGCTCCTCCCCGCCGGGCCACGCTGGATCTGTTCACCGCACTGCTCCCCATCAGCACGAAAGATCGGAGCGCCTGATCATGGCCAACACCGCGGTGGCCGACCCCGAATCCGGACTCACCCGGGCCCAACTGGCCCGGCGGTACGGGTTGCGGGTGGCCGGGGAACGACCGCCCCTGGGCGAGTATGCCCGCCGTCTGTGGGCGTACCGGCACTTCATGACCGCGTACTCGCGGGCGAAGGTCGCCTCCTCGCTGAGCAACACACAGCTCGGGCAGCTCTGGCAGGTGCTGACACCGCTCACCAACGCGGCGGTCTACTTCCTGATCTTCGGCGTGATCCTGTCGCAGAGCCGGAACGTGCCGAACTTCATCGCGTACCTGTGCACCGGCGTGTTCATCTTCATGTTCACCCAGACCGCCGTGTCGAACGGCACCAGCGCGATCACCGGCAACCTGGGCCTGATCCGGGCGCTCCAGTTCCCCCGGGCCGCGCTGCCGATCACCGTCACCCTGGTGCAGCTCCAGCAGCTGCTCATGTCGATGGTGGTGCTGGCCGCCATCGTGCTGTTCACCGGCGAGCCGGTGACCTGGCGCTGGATCCTGCTCGCCCCGACGCTGCTGCTCCAGTCGATCTTCAACGTCGGCCTCACCATGATCATGGCGCGGATCGGCTCCAAGGTCACCGACCTGAAGCAGATCATGCCGTTCGTGATGCGCACCTGGCTGTACGCCTCCGGCGTGCTCTACCCGGTGGCGCTGTTCCGCCAGCACCTGCCGCACTGGGCCGCGAGCCTCCTGGAGTGGAACCCGCCACTGGTCTTCATCGAGCTGGCCCGCTTCTCGCTGCTCGACTCGCACCAGGCCAACCTGGTCAGCTCGCCGCCGAAGCTCTGGGCGCTGGGCCTGTTCTGGGCGGTCGTCATGGGCATCGGCGGGTTCCTCTACTTCTGGCGCGGAGAGAAGGAGTACGGCCGTGGCTGAGCAGACCCTGCCGCTGAACGCCGGCCCGGTGACCGACTCGGGTCGCATCCCCACCGTCGTGGTGGACGACGTGCACGTGATCTACCGGATCCACAAGGGAGCCAGCGGCGGCACCACACCGGTCTCCGCGCTCAAGCGGATCGTCTCGCGCACCAAGGCGCCGAACATCCGCGAGGTGCACGCGGTCAAGGGCGTGAGCTTCACCGCGTACCAGGGCGAGGCGATCGGCCTGATCGGCAGCAACGGCTCCGGCAAGTCGACGCTGCTGCGGGCCATCGCCGGGCTGCTCCCGCCGGCCCGCGGCGCGGTCTACACCAAGGGCCAGCCGTCCCTGCTGGGCGTCAACGCCGCGCTGCTCAACGACCTGTCCGGCGAGCGCAACGTGGTGCTCGGCTGCCTCGCCATGGGCATGCACCCGGACGAGGTCAAGCGCCTCGCCCCGGAGATCATCGAGTTCTCCGGCATCAACGAGCGCGGCGACTTCGCCTCGCTGCCGATGCGCACCTACTCCTCCGGCATGGGCGCCCGGCTGCGCTTCGCCATCGCCGCCGCGAAGAAGCACGACGTGCTGCTCATCGACGAGGCGCTCGCCACCGGTGACCGCAAGTTCCGGTCCCGCAGCGAGCAGCGGGTCCGCGAGCTGCGGGAGAGCGCCGGCACCGTGTTCCTGGTGAGCCACTCGATCGGCTCGATCCGGGACACCTGTGAGCGGACCATCTGGCTAGAGAGCGGCGTCCTGAAGATGGACGGCCCCACCAAGGAGGTCTGCGACGCGTACGAGGGCCAGAAGTAGCCCGCCGGAGCGCACCGGTCCCGGGATCGCCCGGATCGGTGCGCTCCGGCGTCCGCGTTAAGGTTTTCGGACCCATCCCCTTTCACCCAGAGTGAGGTACGGCAATGACGCAGGACCACACCACCGCACCGGACGCCGCGCCGGCGAGCCCGGCACCCTGGCGCCCCGCGCGTACGGTGGCCGTGATCCTCGCCGGGGGGACCGGCACGCGCCTCGGGCTGGGCATCCCGAAGCAGCTCCTCAAGATCGCCGGTAAGCCGATCATCGAGCACACCCTCGCCGTCTTCGAGGGCGCGCCCGAGATCGACGAGATCATCGTGCTGATGGCCACCGGCCACGTCGACGACGCGCGGCGCATCGTCGCCGACGCAGGCTTTCGCAAGGTCACCAAGGTGATCGAGGGCGGCGAGACCCGCAACGACACCACCCGGATCGCGCTCGACGCGGTCGGCGAGGGCGACGTCAACATCCTCTTCCACGACGCGGTGCGCCCGCTGGTCAGCGCCCGGATCGTGCGCGAGTGCGTCAACGCGCTCTGGACGTACTCGGCCGTCGACGTGGCCATCCCGTCCGCCGACACGATCATCCAGGTCGACGCGGACGAGTGCATCACCGACATCCCGGTCCGCTCCCGGCTACGCCGCGGCCAGACCCCGCAGGCGTTCCGCTCCGGCACCATCCGCGAGGCGTACCGCCGCGCCGAGGGCGACCCCGACTTCGCCGCCACCGACGACTGCGGCGTGGTGCTGCGCTACCTGCCCGGCACGCCGATCAAGGTGATCGACGGCTCGGACGAGAACATCAAGGTCACCCACCCGGTCGACGTGCACCTGGCCGACAAGCTGTTCCAGCTCGCCGCCGCGCAGGCGCCCCGCCTGACCGACCGCCGCAGCTACGCCGAGGAGCTGACCGGCCGGACCATCGTGGTCTTCGGCGGCAGCTACGGCATCGGCCACGACCTCGCCGAGCTGGCCCGCTCCTACGGCGCCCAGGTCTTCCCGTTCAGCCGCTCCACCACCGGCACCCACGTCGAGCGCGCCGAGGACGTGACCGCCGCCCTGAAGACCGCGTTCGAGGCCACCGGCCGGATCGACCACGTGGTGGTCACCGCCGGCATCCTGGAGAAGGGCGCGCTCGCCGAGATGGACTCCGAGACGATGGACCGTCTCCTGCACGTCAACTTCGTCGGCCCGGTCACCATCGCCCGCCAGTCGCTGCCGTACCTGCAGCAGACCAAGGGTCAGCTGCTGCTCTACACGTCCAGCTCGTACACCCGGGGCCGGGCCCGCTACGCGCTCTACTCCGCCACCAAGGCCGCGCTGGTCAACCTCACCCAGGCGCTCGCCGACGAGTGGGCCGAGTTCGGCGTACGGGTCAACTGCGTCAACCCGGAGCGCACCGCCACCCCGATGCGGACGCGGGCGTTCGGCGAGGAGCCGGAGCACACGCTGCTCTCCTCCGAGGCGGTCGCGCAGGCGTCCCTGGACGTGCTGATCTCCGAACTGACCGGTCAGGTGGTCGACGTGCGCCGGGCCCCCGCCGAGCAGGCCGCCGCCGTACCGGCGCAGCCCGGCGCCGACCGGTCCGAGCTGTCCACCGGCGCCTGAGACCGACGGGACGTGTCAGATGCGTGGTGACCTGGTCCGCAAGCTGCTCGCCCGGGTGCTGACCACCGGGCTGGCGGTGCTGGCCTTCCTCGTCGTGGCGCTCACCGGAGCCACCGGCTGGGGCCTGGCCCTGGCCGTCGCGGCGCTCGCCGCCACCGCCTGGGAGCGCCGCGTCCGGCCGTCGGCCGACGGGCTCGCCGAGACGGTGCTCGTCGCCGCCGGCATCCTCGCCGGCTACGCCCGTCGCCTCGACGACGGCTTCGACCCGGCCCTCGCGGCCACCGCGCTCGTCCTGCTCGGCCTGGTACTGCTGGTCGGCCCGCTGCGGCAGGCCGGCGCGCTGGAGATCCGGGCGGCGAACCTCCCGGTCCGCACGTGGACGCCGCTGGTCGCCGCCCGGCTCGGCGACGCGCTGCTGGTGCTGCTCGCCCTGGTGGCGCTCGCCGCCGTCCTGACCCTGCCCGCCTGGTCGGCGCTCGCCGCCACGCTGCTCGTCGGCGCCGGCTGCGGTGCGATCGCGCTCGACCTCGCCCGGCGGCGGTTCCGGCCGCCCGCCGGCGGGGGCCCGGTCGGCCGCGCGCTACGCCGCCACCAGCCCGAGTTCGTGCTGCACTTCTCCGCGCCGCCCGGCTCGGAGTACCAGGTCACCATGTGGCTGCCGTACCTGGAACGGATCGGCCGCCCGTTCGTGGTGGTGCTGCGCGAGCCGGAGCTTCTGCCCGCCGTGGCCGCCGCCACCCGCGCCCCGGTGGTCCTCTGCCCCACCCTGAAGGCGCTCGACGAGGCGCTGGTGCCCAGCCTGCGCGTCGCGTTCTACGTCAACCACGGCGCGAAGAACGCCCACCTGATCCGGTTCAACCAGCTCACCCACGTGCAGCTGCACCACGGCGACAGCGACAAGGCCCCGAGCGCCAACCCGGTCTCGGCCATCTTCGACAAGATCTTCGTGGCCGGGCAGGCGGCGATCGACAGGTACGCCCGCGCCGGCGTGGAGATCCCCGCCGACAAGTTCGTCGTGGTCGGCCGGCCCCAGGTCGAGGCCATCGAGGTACGCCGGGAGCCGGTCGCCGCGTCGGCGCACCCGACGGTCCTCTACACCCCGACCTGGACCGGGCACCACGCCGACGCCAACTACTGCTCGCTGCCGGTGGCCGAGACGCTGATCCGCCGGCTGATCGACCGCGGGGCGGCGGTGATCCTGCGCGCCCACCCGTACACCGACAAGAACCCGGCCTCGGCCCGCCAGCTCGCCCGGCTCACCGAGCTGCTCGCCGCCGACCGGGCCAAGACCGGCCGCCCGCACCTGTGGGGCGCCGCCGCGGCCCGCGAGCTGACGCTCACCGAGTGCGTCAACCGGGCCGACGCCTTGGTCTCCGACGTCTCCGGTGTCATCTCCGACTGGCTCTACTCCGGCAAGCCGTACGCGGTCACCGACACCGGCGCCGACGGCGAGCACTTCGTCGAGCGGTTCCCGCTCGCGGCCTCCGGCTACGTGCTGCGGCGCGACATGTCCAACGTGGACGAGGTGCTCACCGACCTGCTCGACGCCGACCCGAAGGCCGCGCAGCGCTGGGCGGCGCGCACCCGCTACCTGGGCGACTTCCCCGCCGACGCCTACGCCGAGGCGTTCCTCGCCGCCGCCCGCCGCGAGCTGGAGGCCGACTGGGCGGTCCCGGCGCAGCGCGCGGTGGTGTAGACCCCGCTCAGAGGTACGTGTCGAGCAGGGCGAGCACGGCGGCCGGGTCCTCGACGTGCGCGTTGTGGCCCAGACCGGGCAGGGTGGCGACCGGTACGCCCAGCTCCTTGAGCTGCTCGTCGCTCACCATCGGGTCCTGCTCGCCGCGGGCCAGCAGCACCGGCACGCCGGTGGCGGCCAGCAGGGCGGGCAGCAGGGGCTCGCCGACCGCGAACGCGGCCGGGTCCATCGCCAGCCGCCAGCGGCCGTCCACCCGCCGCAGCCCCGCCTCCACCACCGGGTGGTCCGGGGCGAACAGCCCGGCGAGCCCGGAGACGCGCAGGTAGCGGCGGGCCGCCTCGTCCCGGGTGGCGAACCAGGTGACCGGCCGGGCGGCCAGCTCGCCGGCCTTCGCCAGCTCGGCCGGGGACCAGACCGCCTTGATGCCGAGCCCCACCACCGCGTCGACCGGAAGAGCCCGCTGCCGGGCCGCGAGCGCCAGCGCCACCACCCCGCCGAGCGAGTGCCCGAGCAGCACCAGCCGGTCGTGCGGGCCCAGCCGGACCGGGCCGAGCCCGTCGGCCACGCGCTGAGCGAGGGCCTCGAAGGAGTAGCCGTCGAGCGGCGGCGACCAGCCGTGGCCCGCCAGGTCGGGGGCGAGCCAGCGCCCGGGCCAGCGGCGCTCCAGCAGCGGCGCCCAGGGCAGCCACACCTCGCCGGTGGCACCCATGCCGTGCAGGAGAATCAGGTGCCGGTTCCCCGTCGCATCACCCATTGGCGCAGTCTGCCACCGCCCGCCCCGGACACGCGAGACCAAACCCGACCGACCCGCCCCACCCACGCCGCCCGCCCTCGCCCTCGCCCTCGCCGCCGATCTTGGAGTTGTGGTGCCTTCCATAGCGGGCGAGCCGGGCATACCAGGCGCCACAAGTCCAAGATCGACGCGCCGAGAGGGCGGCGGGCGAGGGCGGGTGGGGACGGGGAAGGCCGGCGCCCCGGGAGGGGTGCCGGCCTTCGGACGTGCGGGACGGTCAGGCGGAGTAGCCGCGGCTGGCGATCCAGTGCGCCAGGTCGATCGTGGTGAGCCAGTACGACGGCAGCGACGGGTCGGCCGAGTCGGCGATCCGGACGGTCCGGCCGTCGTCCTTGTAGCCGATCACCGCGACGTAGTGGCCGCCGGGGAACGAGTGCCAGCCGCCGTTGGTGTCGGTGGCGGTGCCGGCGACGTTCGCGACGACCCCGCGGCCGTTGCTGATCGCCTCGACCACGTCGGCCTGGAGCCGGTCCATCTGGGCCGGGCTGGCCGAGCCGGGAATCATCCGGGTTTTGTACGGGTTGCCCTTGACCTGCTGGTTGAGCACGCGCGTGGTGTCCTCGGCCGAGTTGGTGCCCATCTCGGTGGTGCCGAGCGGGCCGGCCAGCGCGTCCTGGCTGCGCTCGATGCCGGTGGCGCTGAGCGCGTTGCGCACGGCGGCCGGGCCGCAGTAGTAGTAGTTGATCTGCGCCTGGTAGTCGTAGTCCAGGGTCTTGCTGGACGGCGGCTTCGGCGCGGCCTTGGTGACGTCCGGGTCCGCCGCGGCCTTCTTCGCCGACGGGGAGGCGCTGGGCGACTTGCTGGGCTCGGCGCTCGGCGACGCCGGCGGGACGACGATGCGCGCCTCGCCGCGGCTGGCGGGCTCGCCGAGGCGTGCGCCGAGTTCGGCGACCGAGGCGGTGTTCTCCTGGTGGGCCGGGGCGTCGTCACCGACGGCAAGGGCGGTGCCGGCGCCGGCGGCCAGCACGAGCGCCGCGGCCGATCCGGCGATGATCTGGTACGGGCGCTCGGTGGCGATCCGCCGCAGCTGACGCTTCAGGTGGTGCTTCACGAAATCCTCCACGGGGGGCGTGATCGGCACACGCCGGCCCGGCACGCGGAGGGATCCACACGTGCTGGCAGGGCCGGATGGGCCGGGGGGCGGTACGCCCGTGATGCCGGGCGCCCAGGGGCGGTTTGCCGGTCGCGTCAGGCGAGCGCGGGCACCGCGGAGCCGTGGAGGCGGGGGGACGATCGAGGGGTGGGCACGAGGATGGCACTCCTTCCGTGGCCGCCGACCGGGTTAGCTGACGGATTCGGGCGGGAAGTACGCCCTACCGCGGCAGTGGCCGCGGATTCACCCCGATGGTGCTCATGGTTCCCCGGTTCGTGTTGACACGATTAGGCGGGTCGGCGCGGCGTCGCCTTCTGCGATCGGTTACCGCACCGGACGCGCCGACACTACCGGTGGGTATTGCCCCTGCCAAGCGCTCCCACCTGCGTAAACGTGATCCTCGGTAACGGATTTCGGAACAGCCGGTTACTGACTTCACTCAATGGGACAAGCGGTGGTGGCGTGACCTGGCGGCGGAAAGGGGACAGACGGCGAGCGGGTGACCGGCAATTGCGCGGTCGGCTGCCCTGTTCTGCGCCGGACGCCCGTTTCCGCGTCCCGGGTGAGCGGGGTCACCACATTCCGGGTAACAATTCGGTCGACGGCGGCGGCTCAGCCGACCCGGGCCGGACGCCACCGGGCGTTGCGGACGGACGCGCCCACGGGCAGGGGCATCGTCGCCGCGCCGCGGGACACCGCGGCGGGCCGCAGCGCCAGGGTGGCCGCGTACGCCTCGGCGGCGAGCGTCCGGGCGGCCTCGGCGGCCAGTTCGGCGTCCCGCCAGGCCAGCCGCTCCCGCTCGGCGGCGCTCTCCCACCCGGCCCGGCGCCGGTCCCGGATGGTGCGGGCCAGCACGATCTCCTGCTCGGCCGGGTGCCGGCGCGGGTCCCACCCGTTGCGGCGCGCCAGCACGTCGGCGAGCTGGCGGGCGGACAGGTCGCCACGCCAGTGCGCCGTCATGGCGGCGTGGTGCAGCCAGCGCTCCCGGGCCGCGTACTCCGCAGGGGTGCGCGGGGTCCGCGGGGCGGCCAGCGCGGCGGCCCCGGCCAGGCGGCGCGCGGCGGTGTCCGCCTCGTCGTACGCGGTCCAGGCCCGCTCCGCCTCGTCCTGCGCGGCCAGCCACCGTTCCCGGCGGCGACGGGCCGTCTGGGCGGCCCCGGTGGCGGCCACCGCCACCTCCTCGGCGTACCGGACGAGGTCGTCGCGGCGCGCGGCGTCCGCGTCCACCGGATCGGCGGCGACCTCGGCGGCACCGTCCCGCTCGGGCCGGGCCACCAGCACGGCGAGCAGGCCGAACGCGAGCAGCATCAGGAAAGACCAGATGGCGGCGGCCTCGGGGACCGCGGTGAGGAAGTGGTAGAGAGCGGTCTGCGACATGGTCGGCACCTCACGGGAAGAACCTGGCGGGAGACTCCGCGCGGCCGGTCGGGGCGGGGCGCGCGTGCGCCGGGCCGTCGAGGGGCGGGTGCGGGATGACGTTCGGTGGGTGCGGTGACGGGCGAGCGCCCGTGGGCGGATCAGCGGGCGGGCGGGGCCCGCAGGCCGACCGGCGCGGTGATCCGGCCGGCCGGGACCGGCTGTGGGCCGGCCGGGAGCGTGTCGGTCGCCCGTGCGGCGGGCGCGGGGGCGGCGGCGGGACGGGCCTGCCGCTCGGCGGCGCGGTCGGGTTCCGGTCGTGGGGCGGCCGGCGTGCTCACGTACGTCGGGCCGGCTGCGGCGGCCGGGGCGGCGCCGGCCGGCAGGGTGGCCGCGCCGAACGAACAGGCGACGACCACGGCGAGACTGGCCAGCATCCGGGCGGTCCAGCGCGCCACCCACCACACGGGGCAGGTGAGCGCGATCGGAAGCACGGGTACAAATTACCGCCGATCCCCCGGGGACGCACCGCCGCCCGGCGTGTCGCGAATCGGCCGGACCGGGACGCAGCGGTCAGTCCGGTCGACGCCGCCCGGCGTACTCGATGCCCTCGGCCGGACCGGCGACGGGCGGCGCGCCGCCGTCGGCGGCCGCGCCCTCGGCGGGCCCGCGCGGAGCCGGCACGGCCGGTGCGCGCGACGCCGCGCGGGCCCGGCGGGACGGACCGAGCAGGCGCATCATCGGCAGCTCCACCCAGCGGTGCAGCGCGGCGGCGAGCGCGAGCGTGAGCAGCAGGAAGCCGAGCACCGCGAGCGGCCCCCGCCAGCCGGGCAGGCCGGTGCCCCAGTCCCCGGTCAGCCGCAGCACGGTGACCATGACCAGCACGTGCACCAGGTAGAAGGCGAACGAGACCTCACCGAGCCAGATCATCGGCCGGGACCGCCAGGGGGTGGGCCGGCCGCGCACGTCGGCGTCCGCCGCCGCGGCGATGACCAGCAGGTACGCCACGGCGAGCAACGCCGCCCAGAACTCGGCCGGAATCCACAGCGCGGCGACCACCCAGGTGGTGACGAACAGGCCGGTGGCGACCGCGAGGTTCGGTCCGCGCCAGCGGTTGCGGCGCATCAGCTCGGCGGCGGCCACTCCCATCCAGAACTCCAGCGACCGGGTCACCGGGAAGATCTGGGTGAACCACCACCGCTGCTCCTCCGGCACCAGCTCCTGGCCCGGCCACAGCGCCAGGATGAGCAGCGGCGCCGCGACCAGCACGGCCCGGAGCACCCCGGTACGGGCCCGGCGCAGCCGCGGCACCACCAGCGGCAGGCACAGGTAGAAGGCCAGCTCACAGGAGAGCGACCAGCTCACGTTGTTGACGCTGTAGAAGTAGCCGTTCAGCGGGATCCACGCCTGGACCAGGAAGAAGTTGCCGATCGCCGCCCACGGCAGCACCGGGTCGGCGAACCACGCCGCCACCGCCAGCGCCGCCACGAACGTCACCACGTGATTGGGGTAGATCTTGGCGAGCCGGCGGCGCAGGAACGTCCACGCCCGCTCCCCGTCGCGGTACGACCAGACCAGCACGAACCCGCTGAGGATGAAGAAGAACTCGACGCCGGACAGGCCGAGGCTGAACGCCTTGTCCACCACCGCCTTGAGGTGCGGCTCGGCGACGATCCCCATGGTCCCGGCGTGGAAGCCGAAGACCAGCAGCGCGGCGACCCACCGCAAACCGGTCAGCGACGGCAGACGCGGGGCACGGGTGACGGTCGGCGCGCTGGTCATTCCGGGCACCCTACCCCGGAGTACCGGGACGTTCCCGGCGAGCCGACGGCCGCCGGGTCACTCAGGGGCGGCGGATAGGATTTCCGTTCCTGCACGCGCGAGCGCCCGACCGGCGCCCGCCGGCACGCCGTGCCGTACGGAAGGTGAGCGAACCGGATGCACCAGCGGATCCTGCTCCGCGCCCGCAAGGGCCCGTTCGACGTCCTCACGCCGGAGGAGACGTTCGCCGGCAACTGGATCGGGGACAACAGCGGAAACCTGGTCTTCAGCCACGCCGCGCACAAGCTGCTGGCCACCTCCACGGCGGAGATCACACCGACCCGCACCCCGGCCGATCCGCGCGTCGCCGACGAGATCAACGAACGGTACGACGTGTTCGTCGTGCCGCTGGCGAACGCCTTCCGCCGCAGCTTCGTGCACCGCCTCACCCCGCTGACCCGGCTGATCGAACGGCTGAAGATCCCGGTGGTGGTGCTCGGCGTCGGCGTGCAGACCAACGTCGACGGCGACCGCGAGTACCTGCGGCCGATCGACGAGCCGGTGCGCGCGTTCTGCAAGGCCGTGCTGGACCGGTCGCACAGCATCGGCGTACGCGGCGAGGTGACCCAGAGCTACCTCAACACGCTCGGCTTCTCCGACGTGGAGCAGATCGGCTGCCCGTCGATGTTCCTGCACGGCGACACGTTCCCGCTGGCCAAGAAGCAGCCGGAGCTGACCGCCGAGTCGAAGGTGGCGCTCACCATCTCCCCGTACGTCCGCTCGATGGCCTCGGTGGTCCGCCACCACCACGAGCGCTACCCGAACCTGTGCTACGTACCGCAGGACCTGCGGACCCTCGGCACCCTGCTCTACGGCGACGCGCCCGAGCACCGGGGTCAGAGCAGCGACATCCCGCTGCACACCTCGCACCCGCTGTTCGCCGAGGACAAGGTGCGCATGTTCGTCGACCCGTGGACCTGGATGTCGCACCTGTCCGGCTACGACTTCGCGTTCGGCACCCGCATCCACGGCACCATCACCGCGCTGGCCGCCGGCACGCCCGGCTACCTGTTCGCGCACGACTCGCGCACCCTGGAACTGGCCCGTTACTTCGACATCCCGCACCGGATCATGCGCGACGTGCCGGCCGACGTCGACGCCGCCGACCTCTACGCCGAGGCCGACTACACCGCGCTCACCGACGGCCACAAGGCCCGCTTCGAGACCATCACCGCGTTCCTGCGCAAGCACGACCTCGGCATCTCGTTCGACGACGACGAAAGCGCCGCCCGCTTCGACCGGCGGGTCAGCGAGACGGTGTTCCCGCCGGCCGTCGGGCCCGCCGCCGCCACCCCGCCGGCCGAACTGCTGACCCGCATCGAGCGACTACGCGACGAGAACGCCAAGCTCACCGCGACCATCGACGCGCTGCGCTCGCAGCAGCTGCGCGAGCGGATCAAGCAGGCCGTCCCGGGCAAGGTCCGCCGGATGCTGCGGCGCTGACAGTCGCACGCCTGTTCTAAACAGGGTACGATCGGCGGCGTGCCCGACGTCGCGTACCAGCCTTCGATGCTCGACCTGGCCGAGCAGGGCCCCACCCTGGGCCCGCTCGCCGGGGCGGTGCGCCGCCACGAGCTGAGCCGGGGCGCCTGGGTCGACCACCTGCCCGGCTGGGTGCGGGGCTCCGACGCGGTGCTCGACACGCTGCGCCACGACGTGCCCTGGCGGGCCGAGCGCCGCACCATGTACGACACCGAGGTCGACGTGCCCCGGCTGCTCTGCTGGTACGCCGCCGGCCGGCCGCTGCCGCACCCGGTGCTCACCGAGGCCCGCGACGCGCTCACCCGGCACTACGCGCCCGAGTTGGGCGAGCCGTTCGTCACCGCCGGCATGTGCCTCTACCGCGACGGCCGCGACAGCGTGGCCTGGCACGGCGACACCCTGGGCCGCTCCGCGCACACCGACACCATGGTGGCGATCGTCTCGTTCGGCTCCCCGCGCGCGCTGCTGCTGCGGCCCCGCGGCGGAGGCGGCGGCAGCCTGCGGTTCCCGCTCGGCCACGGCGACCTCGTGGTGATGGGCGGCTCCTGCCAGCGCACCTGGGAACACGCGGTGCCGAAGACCACCCGCCCGGTCGGTCCCCGCGTCAGCGTCCAGTTCCGTCCCACCGGCGTCGCCTGAGCCCGGGCCGGGCCCACATCTGCGCTGGGCACGTGCTAGAAACAACTCCCAGGGTCGATCACGCCCCCGTCACCCGATGACGCGAAGGGCGACCGATGACCCAGTCCCCCACCTCCTCCCGCTGGTCCCCGTGGACGCTGCACGGCGACGGCCGTCAGGTAAGCCCCGGCGACGTGGTCCAGCCCGACGAACGGCTCTCCTGGCCGCGCACCGTCGGCGTGGGCGTGCAGCACGTGGTCGCCATGTTCGGCGCCACCTTCACCGTCCCGCTGATCACCGGATTCCCGCCCGCCACCACGCTGCTCTTCTCCGGGCTCGGCACGCTGCTGTTCCTGCTGATCACCGGCAACCGGCTGCCCTCGTACCTCGGCTCGTCGTTCGCGTTCATCGCGCCGGTGCTCGCGGCGAAGACCGACGGCGGCATCGGCGCGGCCCTCGGCGGCATCGTCGTCGCGGGCGTCGCGCTGGCGATCGTCGGCGTGGTGGTGCAGGTGGCCGGCTCCCGCTGGATCGACGCGCTGATGCCGCCGGTGGTCACCGGCGCGATCGTCATGCTGATCGGCCTCAACCTCGCGCCGGTGGCCTGGGACGGCGGCGGCGCCGGCACCGGCGTCAAGGCGCAGCCGCTGATCGCCGTGGTCACCCTCGCCGCGATCCTGCTCACCACAGTGCTCTTCCGCGGCTTCGTGGCCCGGCTGTCGATCCTCGTCGGCGTGGTGGTCGGCTGGGTGCTCGCCGCGCTGACCGGCAACCTCGACCAGCAGGCCGTACGCGGGCTACGGCAGGCCGCCTGGGTCGGTTTCCCCGAGTTCCACACGCCGAGCTTCGACGCGCGCGCCGTCGTGCTTGTCATCCCGGTGATCCTCGTGCTGATCGCGGAGAACGCCGGGCACGTCAAGGCGGTCGCCGCGATGACCGGCCGCAACCTGGACCGCGACATGGGCCGGGCGCTGCTCGGCGACGGCGTCGCCACCGTGCTGGCCGGCTCGGGCGGCGGTTCCGGCACCACCACGTACGCGGAGAACATCGGCGTGATGGCGGCGACCCGCGTCTACTCCACCGCCGCGTACTGGATCGCCGGCGCCACGGCGATCCTGCTCGGACTCTGCCCGAAGTTCGGCGCGCTGATCCTGACCGTCCCGGCCGGCGTGCTCGGCGGCGCCACCACCGCGCTGTACGGCCTGATCGCCATCCTGGGCGCCCGGATCTGGATCGAGAGCCGGGTCGACTTCCACGACCCGATCAACCTGTTCACCGCGGCGGTCGCCGTCATCATCGGAGCCGCCAACTACACGCTGACCGCCGGTGACCTGTCGTTCAACGGCATCGCGCTGGGCACGGCGGCCGCCCTGATCATCTATCACGGGATGCGCCTGATCGCCCGCCTGCGCGGCACCACGCCCGAGTCCCGCCAGTCCCCCGACCCCGAACTCTGACCCGTTCACCCCTTGCCCCGTTGATCATGAAGTTGGCGGCACACTTTGCGCGATTCCAGCCCGCCAACTTCATGATCAACGGGCTGCACGAGCCCGACCTGCAAGATCGCGCACCACTGGTCCCCTCATCAAGCCCTGCCCGGACAGCGGCATCTTCACGCCCGAGGTTCCTGCCACCGTTCCTACGCGGCACGCACCGCTGGAGCCGCATCGATCATGAGGTTGACGGCACTCGTTGTCCGCTTTGTCGCAGCCAACCTCATGATCGACCGCGCGGGGACAGGACGGGGTTGCCCGACGCCCGATCGCCCCAGCAGGCAGGACACTCGTCGCGGTGATCAAGGAGTTTGGGGTCGGCAGGAGGCGCGAATTGGCCACAAACCCCTTGGTCAACGCGCGATGGGGTGCCTCCGGGCATTCGGGCGCACAGGTTCCGCCCGGGGGTCCTGAGCGCCCTGCGCCCACCTCGGTGATCAAGGAGTTTGGGGTCGTGGAGGGCGTGGGAAGCCCGCAAACTCCTTGATCAAGGAGTCGAGGGGCGGAGGGCGGGCTCGGGACCCGCCCTCCGTCCCGGTGGTCAGTCGCGGTCGATGTGGTGGCCCACCACGGTGGGGCCGAGCATCACGGCGAAGCCGGAGCCGTCCCGGCGCGGGTCGGCAGGCGGCAGGTCCACCGGGTCGCCGGTCGCGGTCGCGCCCACCGGCCGCGGGCCGATCCAGGCCACCGACAGCTCCAGCTCACCCTTGAGGAACCGCTGCGCGCGTACGCCGCCGGTCGCTCTCCCCTTCGCCGGGTACGCCTTGAACGGCGTCACCTTCACCGTGGCGCCGGTCGACGTGACCACCATCGGCTCACCGTGCTTCGCGTCGTCGGTGCGGATCGCGCCGAAGAACACCGCTCGCGCCCCGGCGGGCAGGTTGATGCCGGACATGCCGCCGCCCTTGAGCCCCTGCGGGCGTACCACCGATGCGGCGAAGCGCAGCAGCGACGCCTCCGAGGAGACGAACGCCAGTGTCTCGGCGCCGTCGGTCAGCCACGTCGCGCCGATCACCTCGTCGCCGTCACGCAACGAGATCACCTCGAACTCGTCGGAGCGGACCGGCCAGTCCGGCGCGCACACCTTGACCACGCCCGCCCGGGTACCGAGCGCCAGCCCGGGCGACCCCTGCGCGGACGGCCCCAGCGGGACCAGGCCGACGACTGTCTCGCCCGGCTCCAGCGGCGCCAGTTCCGCCGCCGACATGCCGCCGCGCAGCGACACCGTGCCGGACTGCTCGGGCAGCACCGGCAGCGGCAGCACGTCGATCTTGAAGGCGCGACCGGCGCTGGTCACCAGCAGCACGCGTCCCCGTGCGGTGGAGTGCACCACCGCGCGTACCGCGTCGTGCTTGACCCGGCCGCTGCGCCGGCGCGCCTCGGCGGCCTCCTCCGACTCGGCCGCGGTCCGCGCGACCAGCCCGGTGGCGGAGAGGATCACCTGGCACGGGTCGTCGGCCACCTCCAGCGGGCCGGCCGGCACCGAGGCGGCGAGCACCTCCTTGAGGTCACCGTCGACGAGCGTGGTGCGCCGCGGCGCGCCGAACTGCTTCACCACGGCGGCCAGCTCGTCGGAGACCACCTTCCGCAGCACCTTGGGGTCGTCCAGGATCTTCGACAGCTCGGCGATCTCGCCGCGCAGCTTCTCCTGCTCGGCCTCCAGCTCCAGCCGGTCGTACTTGGTCAGGCGGCGCAGCGGGGTGTCCAGGATGTACGCGGCCTGGATCTCGGAGAGCTTGAACTTCTGCATCAGGCCGTCCTTGGCGGCCTGGGCGTCCTCGCTGGCGCGGATCAGCTTGACCACCCGGTCGATGTCGAGCAGGGCGATCAGGAGACCGTCGACCAGGTGCAGGCGTTCCTCCCGCTTGCGCTTGCGGTACGCGGTGCGGCGGGTCACCACCTCGTAGCGGTGCGCCAGGAACACGTCGAGCAGCTCCTTGAGCCCGAGCGTGCGCGGCTGACCGTCGACGAGCACCAGGTTGTTCACGCCGAAGGACTGCTCCAGCGGGGTGAGCCGGTAGAGGTCGGCCAGCAGGGCCTGCGGGTTCACGCCGACCTTGCACTCCACCACCAGGCGGGTGCCGTTCTCCCGGTCGGTGAGGTCCTTGACGTCGGCGATGCCGGTCAGCCGCTTGGTCTTGTTCACCTCGTTGGTGATGGCCGCGATGACCTTCTCGGCGCCGACGCCGTACGGCAGCTCGGTGACGGTGATGGCCTGCCGGCCGCGGCTGCCCTCCAGCGGGCCGATCTCCACCCGCCCGCGCATGCGCACCACGCCGCGCCCGGTCTCGTACGCGCGGCGCACCTCGTCCAGGCCGAGCAGCAGCCCGCCGGTGGGCAGGTCGGGGCCGGGGACGAACTCCATGAGCTTGTCCAGCGTGGCGTCCGGGTGGTTGATCAGCCAGCGGGCGGCCTGGACCACCTCGCCGAGGTTGTGCGGGATCATGTTGGTGGCCATGCCGACCGCGATGCCTGATGCGCCGTTGACCAGCAGGTTCGGGAACGCCGCCGGCAGCACCGTGGGCTGGGTCAGCGAGCCGTCGTAGTTCGGCTCGAAATCGACTGTGTCCTCACCCAGCTCGCCGGTGAGCAGCATCGCCTCCCGGGACATCCGCGCCTCGGTGTTGTGGTTGACGAAGCCACCGGCCAGGAAGGAGTGGTCGGCGGATTCCACTCGAACGGAATAGACCTCCGCCGGCTCGTCGGGCGAGACCGCGACGACCTTCTCGTACCGATAGCCCGCATCCATCACGGGCAGGATCGTGGCGAGGACTTCGGTGTCCTTGATGCGGTCGATGATGCGGAGTCGTTCGGTTTCCCACCGCTCGACACGATCGAAGTTGTGGCTGGTGAGCCACTTGCGTCCGCTGCCCCGACGATCGAAGTCGATGCTGCTGCGCACGTAGTCGGCCACAAAGGGGACGTGGTCCTGACTGAGCCGGTGCGAACGCAGCGGCGCATGCCGCAGCATCTTGGCCAGCACCGCCTGCTTGGTACGGAGGAAGCCGACACGAGTTGCGAAAGCCCTGATGTTTCGCGTCCCGGAAACCACCAAGCGGTGCTCCACCGAGCCACTGGGCCGGGTGTAGTGGCGCCGACAGGCGATCACGCCGAACTCCGCGAGCAGTTCTTGGACCTCCCGAGTCAGACGCTCGCTGTAGCTGGTGTACTGGATGGTGAAGCTGCTGTTGGCGACGCGGACTCCGCCGTCGCCTTCGAAGAGGGCCATCAGGAAGGCCCGCTTGATACCCCACCCCCCTGCCCACACGAACTCCGGCACGAACTTGTCCCTCGCCTGGTGACCGATCAGCTCGGCGAGTGGACTCGCCCGGAAGGCTTCCATCCCGCCGGCGACGTCCTGGACGTCAAGTTCGTGTATGCGGCGACGGTCTCGGCGCGTGTGCCGGTCGCTGACGTAGCGTCGTCCACCCACGACCTGGTCGTAGGCATGCAGGACCTCGCCGAAGAAATGCTCATCGGTATTGCTGAATCCTGCCCGCGACTCGCTCGCGAAGCCTTCAGAGACCCAGGCGCCACCGAGCACGCCGAGCATGTATTCGCGAGCGGTGGGGACGACCTGGTTCCATGCGTTCCGCGCGACACAGACCACCGAGCCCGGCGTCACCTCATCGAGCCGACGCCACTGGAAGACAGGGACGCCCATCGGAGCTTCGAGGCAGAGAACCAGATGATTCTCACTACCACGGAGGGAGAATCCGGTCTCAGTCGTGATCCGGAGCGTCGGGTGGACGCCCGAGTTGAAGACCTTGTTGACGCGAACCGCTTTGCCGTCCTTGTCGAGGACTTCGAAATCGGCCTCCGCCTCGCTGTTCGGCGGCAGGCCGGCCACATCACCGATCCGTGGGCTGCTGCCATCGGCCAGGCGGATCCGGGTGTCACCCACGACGCAGTAGCGCGCCGCGGCCGGGCCGTCGTCCGGCGAGCCGAAGTTGCCGTGCCCGTCGATGAGCGGGACGTTGAGCGAGAAGTCCTGGGCCAGCCGTACCATCGCGTCGTAGATGGCGGTGTCGCCGTGCGGGTGGTACTTGCCCATTGCGTCGCCGACGATGCGGGCGCTCTTGACGTGGCCCCGGTCCGGCCGGTAGCCCTGCTCGTACATCGACCACAGGATGCGCCGGTGCACCGGCTTGAGCCCGTCGCGCGCGTCGGGCAGGGCTCGGGAGTGGATGACCGAGAACGCGTACTCCAGATAGGAGTCCGAGACCTCGGTGACCAGCGGGTTGTCGAAGACCCGGGCGCCGGCCTGGTCGAAGGCGGCCAGATCCGCCTTCGCGCGGTCGTCCTTGCGGCGTGCCATGGTGCGGTTTCCTTCCGAAACGAACCCGGTGGTCAGGCGTCGATGGCGTCGCGGTCGACCCGGTCGGCGGAGTCGATCAGCCAGTTGCGGCGGGGCTCGACCTTCTCCCCCATGAGCAGTTCGAGGATCCGCTCGGCGGCGTCGACGTCGTCGAGCGTGATGCGGCGGACCGCCCGGGTGGCCGGGTTCATGGTGGTCTCCCACAGCTCGTCGGCGTCCATCTCACCGAGGCCCTTGAAGCGCGGGATCGGCGTGACGATCTGCTTGCCGGCCTTCTCCAGCTTGCGGACCGTCGCCTCCATCTCGGCCTGGGTGTAGGTGTAGACGGTCTGCGCGTTGCGGCCCTTCGTGGTGATCTTGTGCAGGGGTGGCATCGCCGCGTAGAGCCGCCCGGCCTCGATCAGCGGCCGCATGTACCGGGCGAACAACGTGATCAGCAGCGTACGGATGTGCGCGCCGTCGACGTCCGCGTCGGCCATGATGAGCACCCGGCCGTACCGCAGGGCGGACAGGTCGAACGTCCGCCCGGAGCCGGCGCCGAGCACCTGCACGATCGCGGCGCACTCGGCGTTGTCCAGCACCTGCTGGAGGTTGGCCTTCTGCACGTTGAGGATCTTGCCGCGGATCGGTAGCAGCGCCTGGTATTCCGAGGAGCGGGCCATGCGGCTCGTTCCCAGCGCGCTGTCGCCCTCCACGATGAACAGCTCGCTGCGCTCCACGCCGGTGGCCCGGCAGTCGACCAGCTTGGCCGGCATGGCCGCGCCCTCCAGCGCGGTCTTGCGGCGGGCGGCGTCCTTCTGCTGCTTCTGGGTCAGGCGCACCCGGGCGGCGTCGACGATCTTCTGGAGCACCGTACGGGCCTCGGCCTTGGTGCGCCGGTCGTCCAGCCAGCTCTTGAGGTGCGCCTCGACCAGGCCCTGGAGCACCTTGGTGATGCCGGCGGTGGACAGCTCGTCCTTGGTCTGCGAGGTGAACTGCGGCTCCGGGATGCGCACGTGCACCACGGCGGTCATGCCCTCCAGGACGTCGTCCAGGGTGGGCGCGTCCTCCTTGGGCTTGAGCAGACCGCGGGCGTTGCGGGCGGCGTCGGCGAGGGTACGCGCCAGCGCCCGCTCGAAGCCCTTGCGGTGGGTGCCGCCGTGGGCGTTGCGGATGGTGTTGGTGAAGCACTCGACGGTGCGCTCGTAGCCGGTGCCCCAGCGGAACGCCACCTCGACCTCGGCGCGGCGCTGCACGTTGGACTGCATGACGCCGTTGGCGTCGGCGGCATTCTCCCGGTAGGTGCCCTCGCCGGTGACCAGCAGCGTGCCGGAGACCGGCCGGTCGCCGGCCGGGGCGAGGTATTCCACCATGTCGGTCAGGCCGTTGGGGAAGTGGAAGCGCTCCTCGACGGGCTCCTCGCCGGTCTCGTCGAGCAGCCGGTAGGCCACGCCGGGGACGAGGAAGGCGGTGTTGCGCAGCTTGAGCCGGACCGCCTCGGTGTCGAGCGCGGCGCCGGTCTCGAAGTAGCGAGGGTCGTGCCACCAGCGGATCGAGGTGCCGGTGCGCTGCCCGCGCTTCATGGCGCCGACGATCTGCAGGCCGGGCCCGGGGGTGAACGCCGCGTCGGGGCCGGCTGCGTCGAAGACGCCCGGTACGCCGTGGCGGAACGACATCGCGTGGATCTTGCCGCCGCGCCGCACGGTGACGTCGAAGCGGCGGGACAGCGCGTTGACCGCGGAGGCGCCGACGCCGTGCAGGCCGCCGGAGGTCTTGTAGCCGGAGCCGCCGAACTTGCCGCCCGCGTGCAGGCGGGTGAGCACCAGCTCGACGCCGGAGATGCCGGACTTGGCGTGCACGTCGGTGGGGATGCCCCGGCCGTCGTCGTCGACCTGGACCGACCCGTCGGCGTGCAGGATCACGTCGACAGTGGTGGCGTGACCCGCGACACCCTCGTCTGTCGAGTTGTCGAGGATCTCGTTGACGAGGTGACCCACGCCACGGCTGTCGGTCGAGCCGATGTACATGCCGGGGCGCTTGCGGACGGCGTCGAGGCCCTCCAGGTGCGTCAGGTCGTCGGCCCCGTAGAGGGTCTCAGGCTGTGCGGTCAACTGGTCGTACTCCCAGGTCTCGGCGGTGTGGTGCCGTTCACCGTGTGACTCCCCCACGATGATCGCCGGGCGCGGCGCGCCGGAGCGAGCCTAGCCGGATGCCCTGACAGGTCGGCGGTACCGGGGCGGTGCGTTGCGCGATCGACCTCGCGTCCGGGTCCGCGCCGCCGCCGCGTACGGCGGCCCGGCGGGCGGACGGGGCGTCCAGGCGGCACAACGATCCGCACACCCGATGTCTTCCCCGACGGAGGTTCCCAGGTGTCAGGGCATTGACGTCCGTCACACGCGCGTGATCTGATCGCCATCCCAAAGAATCTTTCACATTTCGATGTCTGGGAGGTCGGGCATGTCCGTGTTCCGTCGTTCCGTGCTCGCGGCGGCGCTGGCGCTCGCCGCTGTGGCGTTACCCGCCGCAGCGGCGCCCGCCCGGCCGGCCGCCGCCGCGCTGCCCACCGCCGCGGTGGCGCTGGGTGACAGCTTCATCAGCGGCGAGGGCGCCGGGGCGTACGCGCCGGTGGTGGACGTCAACGGGGTGGCCCAGGGCTTCCCTGGCTGGTCCGCCGCCAACGCCAACGCCTACTTCTGCCACCGCTCGCCCAACGCGTCGCTGTTCCAGGCCGACCTGCCGGGCATCTCCGCGCGGTTCAACCTGGCCTGCTCGGGCGGGCAGCCGTACGACATCGCCGGCGCCTCGGCCGCCCGGGCCAAGGGACGGCAGGTGGCCGCCCAGCTCGACCAGCTCCGGACGGTGGCGCGGACCCACGACATCGACCTGGTGCTCGTCGGCCTCGGCTCGAACAACAGCTCGTTCACCTTCGGCAGCGTGGCGGAGAAGTGCGCCAACCGGTTCATCGCCGACGCCTGGACCGGCTGGTGGGAGTTCTGGGCGTACCTGGGCGGGCCGGTGGAGCAGAAGCCGTGCACGGACGCCGACCTCGGCACGGCCGCGCAGTTCGCCGCCGCGACCGCGGAGACCACCACGGCGCTGCGGCAACTGCTCACCACGCTCGACGAGATCGACGCCGACGGCCAGCACCGGGTGGTGTTCCAGGACTACACCAATCCGCTGCCGCCGGAGCTGGACCAGAGCTACTGGACCGAGGACAGCCGGGACGACACCCGGGACAAGTTCCGCGCGCTCGGGGCCGAGCGGTACGCGGCCGGCTGCCCGATCCACCGGGCCAGCCTGGCGCCCGGGCACCGTTTCTCGCAGGGACTCGGCACGCTGGTCAGCTCGGTGCGCGGCACGCTCGCCGGTGAGTTCCCGCAGGACGACCTGGTCTACCTGAACGTGCAGCGCGCGTTCGACGGGGCCCGGCTCTGCGAGTCGACAGGCAGCCCGGGCAACGCCCTGGCCACGCCGATCCGGCTGATGGACGGCCCGACCGGCACGTTCGTCACCAGCCTCTCCGGGTACGACAAGCTCGACATCCAGCGGATCGCCAACGCCTGCGGCACGTACTTCCAGACCTGCCAGGAGTCGTGGCACCCGAACGCGGCCGGACACAAGGTGCTCGGCCGGTGCCTGGCCGGCGCGGCGGCGACCGGGGCCCGCGCGGTCTCCTGCGTCCGCGCGTCGGACGGCACGGTGCGGGTGAGCTGACAGCGACGTCCGGCGCCCCCGCAGCCCGGGGGCGCCGGACCGAGCCCGGCCGGAACGCGGGGCCGGGCCCGGTCCGGCCGAGTCAGGCCCGGATCGCGGTGCCGAGCACGTGCGGCGACGCCGGCGCCGGCAGCCCGGTCGGCGGGAAGCGGAACCGGTCCAGCCGGGTCACCGTGAACCCGGCCGCCCCGATTGCGGCCACCGTGTCCCGGGCGGTGTGGCAGCCGGCGCAGAACAGCGGCCAGAGCGTGGCGTCGGCGAGGCGCTGGGCCCGGCGCAGGCCCGGCGTCTGCGCCACCACGTGTTCGTAGAAGCGCAGCTCGCCGCCGGGCCGCAGCACCCGGCGCGCCTCGCGCAGCGCCAACGCCTGGTCCGGCACCGAGCAGAGCACCAGCGACAGCACCACCGCGTCGGCGGCGGCGTCGGCGACCGGCAGTTCCTCGGCCAGTCCGGCGGCGATTGTGACCGGCACCGGGGCGGTGGGCGCGGCGGCGCGGGCCAGCGCGCGCAGGCGCGGTTCCGGCTCGACGGCGACCACCCGGCTCACCCCCGACGGGTAGTGCGTCAGGTTGCGCCCGTTGCCGGCGCCGACCTCGACCACCCGGCCGCTCAGCCCGGCGACCAGACGGCGGCGGTGCTCCGCCATGCCGGCCTGGTCCATGGCGACGCTGGCGCGGGCGAAGAGCCGGGCGAAGATCGGGTGGGAGACGGCCATCAGCGACCGGCCGGTGGGGCGCCGAGGCTGAGCAGGAGCGGGCCGGCGGATCCGTCCACGAGGGCACCGAGGCGTACCCCGTCGAGCACGGCGAGGAAGGCGGCCTGCGCGCGGCGCAGTTCACCGCGCAGCCGGCACTCGGCGATCAGCGGGCAGGCCGGCTGCGCGCAGTTGACCACCTCGCCGTCGCCCTCGAAGGCGCGGACCACCTGGCCGACGGTGAGGTCACCGGCGTGTTCGGCGAAGGCGACGCCGCCGGAGCGGCCCCGGATGGTCACCAGGACGCCGATGCGTTGCAGCCGCTGCACCACCTTGGCGACGTGGCTGCGGGGCAGCGCGAGCCGGGTGGCGAGTTCGTCGACTGTGGCCCGGACCGGGGACGCGGCGGTGAGCATGGCGATCCGCAACGCCATGTCGGTCGACCGGTTGAGCCTCACGCACCGACCCTAGCCATTCGGTGCCGTCCGCGACACAAGCAGATTCACGGTGACCCATGCCACCGCGCTCCCGGGACCTTCGACCCTAAAAGAGGACTCCAAGAATCCTGTTTTGTGGGGATCGACCTGTTCGAGCCCCGGAAGGAGATTCGGTAGTGCTCACGGAATCCTCAGCAGCTGTCGTGACCGCCACCCTGCCCGTCGTACGGGCACACGGCGAGGCCATCACCGGCCGCTTCTACCAGCGGATGTTCGACGCCCACCCGGACCTGCTGGACCTGTTCAACCGGGGCAACCAGGCCACCGGGGCGCAGAAGGCCGCCCTCGCCTCGGCGGTGGTCGCGTACGCGGCCCACCTGACCGGCGACACCGGCATGCCATGGGGGCCGGTCCTGGACCGGATCGCGCACAAGCACGCCTCGCTCGGCATCACCGCCACCCAGTACCCGATCGTCGGCCGGCACCTGCTCGCCGCCGTCGGCGAGGTGCTCGGCGACGCCGTCACCCCGGAGGTGGCCGCCGCCTGGGACGAGGTCTACTGGCTGCTGGCCTGCGAGCTGATCGCCCGCGAGGCGCGGCTCTACGCCGGCGCCGGCGTGCCCGAGGGCGGCCCGGTGTGGCGGGACTGGCGGGTGACCGGCCGGGCCCGGGAGAGCGCCGACGTCGTCTCGCTCACCCTCGCGCCGGCCGACGGCGGCGCCGCGCCCGGCTTCACCCCCGGCCGGTACGTCTCGGTCGCTGTCGACCTGGACGGCGGCCGGGGGCAGCAGATCCGCCAGTACAGCCTCTCCGGCCGCCCCGGCGCGCAGGAGTGGCGGATCACCGTGAAGCGGGTACGCGGCGCGGGCGGCGCGCCCGACGGGATGGTCTCCGGTCACCTGCACGAGCGGGTCGCGGTCGGCGACACGCTGCGGCTCAGCCCGGCGTTCGGCGAGGTGGACGCGGCCGGCGGCGACGGACCGCTGCTGCTGGTCAGCGCCGGCATCGGGCTCACCCCGGCGATGGCGGCGCTGGCCCACCTGGCCGACCGGGACCCCGGGCGACGGGTGACGCTGGCGCACGCCGACCGCGCCGCCGAGGCGCACGCGCTGCGCCAGGAGCTGCCCGCGCTGCAGCAGCGGCTGCCGAACCTGGCCGTCCGCCTCTGGTATCTCGACGCCGCCGGAGCCGACCTGCCGGGCCTGAAGGCGGAGGTGTCCGCCGGGCTGATCGACCCGGACCGCGTCCCGCTGCCCGCCGGGGTGACCGCGCACCTGTGCGGCCCGGTCGCGTTCATGAACCTGGTCCGGGCCAACCTGCTGCGCCGGGGTGTGCCGGACGAGCAGATCGCCTACGAGGTGTTCGGCCCCGGGATGCTGCCGGGCTGACGGCCCGAGGCCAAACAGGACTCCGCGGAACCGTTTTCGGTACCGGGACGCGCGTCGATGCCCTGGCCAGGGCCGGGAGCCTCCACAGCGGAGGAGGCGGGCCCGCGGAGAAGTCGACGATCTCCTGGTTAGGGGCGCAAGCCGAGGGTACGGGTCCTCCATGCGCATCGACACGCCCGTGGAGGCGGCGCGCCGGCTGACCGAGGACGCCGACGCCGCGTACCGACTCGGCGCACGGGCACGCGAGGTGGCGAAGGAGCGGTCCGGTCCGGACCGCTCCTCGCCGAGTGGGGCCGGATCCTGGAGGACGAGAACATGCGCATCGCGATGATTTCCCAGCACGCCAGCCCGCTCGCCGCCCCCGGCGGGGAGGACACGGGCGGCCAGAACACGCACGTGGCGGAACTCGCGTCCGCGCTCACCGTTGCCGGCCACGACGTCCGCGTCTACACCCGCCGTGACTCCCCCGCGCTGCCCGAGGCGGTCGACGCGCCGGAGGGCTACCAGGTGTGCCACGTGCCGGCCGGTCCCGCGCACCGGGTGCCGAAGGACGACCTGCTGCCGTACACGGGCGAGTTCGGGAGCCGGCTGGCCGACACCTGGCGGCGCGGCGGCTGGACCCCGGACGTGGCGCACGCGCACTTCTGGATGAGCGGGCTGGCCACCGTGCACGCGAGCCGTCGCACCGGCGTGCCGACCGTGTTGACGTACCACTCGCTCGGCGCGGTCAAGCGTCGCCACCAGGGCGTGCGGGACACCAGTCCCCCGGGGCGCGCCGGCTACGAGCGGGCGCTCGGCCGGGCCGCGGACCGGATCGTCGTGCAGTGCTCCGACGAGGTCGCCGAACTGGTCCGGATGGGCGTACCCCGGTCCCGGATGGCCCTCGTGCCGTCCGGCGTCAACGAGGCGGTGTTCCGCCCGGACGGCCCGGTCGCGCCCCGCGACCCGGTCCGCCCTCGCATCCTCACTGTCGGGCGGATGGTCGAACGCAAGGGCTTCCTGGACGTGGTCCGGGCGCTACCAGCGGTGCCGGACGCGGAGTGCGTGGTGGTCGGCGGCCCACCGGCCCACCTGCTGCCCGCCGACACGTTCGCCCGCCGGCTGTCAGCGCTCGCCGACTCGTGCGGCGTGGCCGACCGGGTACGGCTGCTCGGCGGCGTGCCGCGCGAGGAGATGGCCGCCTGGTACCGGTCGGCGGACGTGCTCGTGGCCGCCCCCTGGTACGAGCCGTTCGGGCTCACCCCGCTGGAGGGCATGGCCTGCGGCGTGCCGGTGATCGGCACGAACGTGGGCGGCATCGCCGACAGCGTGGTGGACGGGCTCACCGGCGACCTGGTGCCGCCGCGTGACCCCCGCGCGCTCGGCACCGCGCTGCGCCGGCTGCTCGGCGACAACGTGCGCCGGTTCACGTACGCCACCGCCGCGCTCGACCGCGTCCGCAGCCGGTACTCCTGGAGGCGCTGCGCGGAGCAGCTCGTCGCCGTCTACGGCGCGCTGACGAACGCGGCCCGGCCCGCACCGGCGGTGGCGTGAGGCCGCGCACGTGTGCCGGCGCAACGGGTCCGGCCACCCTTGCTACCCACCGGTAAGGTCCGGGCCGTACCCTGATCCGGGTGAGCGGGGACTACACCCAGGAGTTCGTGGACGTCGACGGCGCGCGCCTCGGCGTGCAGATCTACCCGGAGCCGGCCGGTCCGCCCGGCGCGCCGGTGGTGCTGATCTGGCCGGCCATGGGCGTGCGCGCCCGCTACTACCGGCCGTTCGCCGCCGCGCTGCGTGACGCCGGGCTGGCGGTGATCGTGGCCGACCTGCGCGGCACCGGCGAGAGCACCCCGGCGCCGTCGCGCGCCTGCCGGTACGGCTACCAGGAGATGGCCGCCGACGTCGGCGCCGTGCTCGACGCGCTCAAGCCCCGGCTGGACGGGCGGACCCGGCTGCTGCTCGGGCACTCCCTCGGCGGCCAGGTGGCGGTGCTGCACCAGGCGCTGCACGACGCCGACCGGGTGGACGGGCTGGCCCTGGTGGCGGTGGGGCTGCCGTGGTGGCGGCGGTACCCGGGCCTGCGCGGGTGGGGCGTGCTGCCGTACACCCAGGGGATCGCCGCGACGGCGCGGCTGCTCGGCGTCTGGCCCGGCTGGGGTTTCGGCGGCCGGCAGGCCGCCGGCGTGATCCGCGACTGGGCGCACACCGCCCGCACCGGCCGGTTCCCGGCGCTGGACGGCGTGGACACGGAGACCGCCGTGCGGCGGATCGGCACCCCGGTGCTCGCCGTCAGCGTCGACGACGACCAGTACACGCCGCACGAGACGCTCGACCACCTCTGCGAGAAGCTGGCCGAGGCCCCGGTGACGCGGCACCGCTACACGGTCGCCGAGGCGGGCGCGCCGCTGGACCACTTCACCTGGGTACGCGCGTCGGCGCCGCTGGCCGCCCGGATCGCCGCGTTCGCGGGCACGCTCCCCCGCCGCTGAGCCACGCCCGGGCGTGAGTCGCCCGATCGTGGGTATGCCGCACCGCCCGAACACGGCGGAGGGGGATCTGATGTCAGAACGGCACACCACGCTGCGCTCGATGCACGACCTGGGCCTGGCGGCCTGGTTCGGCGGTTCCCTGATGGGGGCGCTCGGCGTCAACGGCGCGGCGGCACGGATCAACGACACGACCCAGCGGCTGCCGGTGGCCTCGGCCGGCTGGGCACGATGGACGCCGGTCAACGCGGCGGCGATCGGGGCCCACCTGGCCGGCGCGGTCGGCGAGCTGGTCACCGAGAGCCCGCGGATGGCCCGCCAGGCGGGCGTGGGGAAGATCAGCGCGGTGAAGACCGCGCTGACGCTCGGCGCGCTGGCGGTGACCGGTTACAGCCGGATGGTCGGCAGGCGGCTGGAACGGGCCGGCGGTCCGCCGGTCGAGGGGATTACCGAGCCGAACCACCACACACCGGCGAACGTCGCGGCCAGCCAGCGGCAGATGAAGCTGCTCCAGTGGGCGGTGCCGGCGATGACCGGCGCGCTGGTCGTGGTGTCGGCGTACATGGGTGAGCAGCAGAAGCCGGGGCAGGTGTTCCGGGGCATGCTGGACCGCGCGGGCGGCATCATGTCCGCGCCGAAGAACATCGGCAAGGTCGCCGCCGTCGGCGCGGCCGGCCGTCATCTGGTCGGGGCCGCCCGCTGACCACCGCGCGGCCGACGGCCCACATCGGGGTGGGCCGTCGGCCGCGCGGTGCCCCGGGACCGGACCGGCCACGCCGGTGGCCAGCAGCCAAGGTGAGGTGACCATGACCAGCAGGGACCGCACGGGTACGGGCGACGGGCGCGGGCCGGAGTCGGCCGCGCCGTGGGGCACCACCGGCGGCTTCGACGCCGACGCGCCGTGGGGCACCACCGGCGGCTTCGACGCCGACGCGCCGTGGGGCGCGGGTGACGACGACCCGATGGACGAGGGCAGCGAGGAGACGGCAGTGCCCGAGGGGCGGCTCGGTGAGCGCCGGGCGGCCGGTGCCGGACCGGGCGGGCCGAAGGCGGGCCGGCACGGGTTCGGCACCGTCGAGCCGACCCGGACGCCGGAGGCCGGACCGGGCGCTCCGCCGGATCCGGCCCCGTCGGCGCGGACGTTCCCGGACGGCCGCGCCGACGGCGACCTCGGTGACAACGCGCTGGAGGAGGCGACCGGGATGCGCCCGGAGACCCGCCCCTGAGCGCGGCCGTCAGGAGCCGGTGCCGTCCTCGCCCGGCCGGCCCGGCGCCGACGGCTCGTTGTCCGGCACCGGCGACTCCGCCACCGGATGCCCGGTGTCGTCCACCAGGCCCGGCGCCATGCTGCCGCCGTGCGCCTCCTCGGCCTCCCGGGTCGCCCGCGGGTCCCGCTCGTCCTCGCCGCGCCGCTGCTCCACTGATCCCCCTTCGTGGTCGTCCACGAACCCGGCGGTACCCGGGAGGAAGCCGGGAAAACCTCAGGCGCGCGCGGCGGCGGCCGCCACGCCGAGCAGGTCGGCCAGGCTCGCGGCATCGCGCTGGGCCTGGTCGCCGCAGCAGTTGTTCATCAGCACGTGCAGCTCGGCGCACTGGCCGGCCAGTTCGCGCAGCAGCACCGACCAGTGCCGCAGCTCCCGCTCGCCGTACGCGTAGCGGAACCGCTCCTGCTTGTCCCCGCTCTCCCAGGCCGTGCTGTGCCCGTGGAACCGGATCACGGCCAGGTCGGTGGTGGCGACCAGGATCGGCGGCACCGAGGAGACGTGCCCCTGCGGCATGTCCACGCAGGCGTACCCGAGGTCGTTCTCGCGCAGGAACGTCACGGTGTCGGCCATCGCGTCCTCGGTGAACCAGGAGGAGTGCCGCAGCTCGACGGTGACCGGCCAGGGGCGGCAGCGCCGCGCGGCGTCCAGGATCCGCCGCCGGGCCGCGTCGGTGCGGGCCAGCCAGGGCGGGAACTGCAACAGCACGGCGCCGAGCCGGTCGGCCGCCGCGAGCGGCGCCAGCGCCGCGTGGAACCGGTCCCACAGCTCGTCGTACGCCCCGGCGGGCAGGTCGCGCCACCGGACCCGGTTCGGGCCGCCGGCCGGGCGCAGGTCCTTGGGCAGCGCGTCGACCGGGGTGTGGTGGCCGGTGAAGAGGCGGAACGCCTTGACGTCGAAGGTGAAGCCGGGCGGGGTGGCCGCCGCCCAGCCCGCCGTGGTCTCCGGCGCCGGCACCGCGTAGTACGACGTGTCCACCTCGACCAGGCCGAAACGCTCGGCGTAGAAGCCCAGCCGGCCGGCGGGCGTGTTGACCCCGCGCGGATACCACCCGGAGCGGACCAGCATCTGGTCGGCCCACGAGGACGTGCCCACCTTGATGACACCCATGTAATTCAGTTCACCGCGACCGCCGGACATCGGCAACCGGAGATGCGATCCGGGCCGTGGACCGGCACCGGGGTGACCGACCTCACCGGCGGTCCGCCGGGCGAAGTGTGACGCGGGGCGGGGTGGCGGCGCTGAGGGTCACGAGATGGACGCATCCGGCCTGGACCAGGAAACCGTCGAGCGGCTGCTCGCCGGCCGACCCGGCGACACGTCGTCCGCTCCGCCGGGGCTGATGGCCGTACTGGCCGCCGTCCGGACCGCGCCCGGCACGGGCGAACTCGACGGGGAGGCGGCAGCGGTCGCGGCGTTCCGGAAGGCCCGGCGCGCACGCCGTCGCCGCCGCGTCCGTTTCGGTGTCCGGGTGGCCGTGTCCGCGCTCGCCGCATCCCTCACCAGCGGCGTCGCGCTCGCCGCGACCGGGAACCTGCCGCACGCCGCGCGCCCGGCGGCGCCGCCGGTCGGCACCGCGCCGCCCGCGCCGTCGGCCCGCCCGGCCCTGCCGGCCGTCTCACCGGCGACCCGGGCGCCGCAGCAGTCCGCGCCGCCCGGCCTCTGCGTCGCGTACCGGGCCCTCGTCGAAGCGGACCGGGGACGCGCCCTGGCCACACCCGCGTTCAGCGACCTCGTCGCCGCGGCCGGGGGCCGCGAGCGCGTGCCGGACTACTGCGCCACGCTGCTGGGCGACGACGACCCGCCGGGGAAGGCCCACGGCGGGCGGGGCGGCGGCAGATCCGTTCATCCGGTCCAGCCGTCCGGTGTCCCGCCGGGCACGGACGTCCTCCCGCCGGGGCAGGCGAAGCGGCCCTCCGGCACCCCGCCCGGGCGGCGTACCGGCTGACGACCGGCTGGTAGCTTCTGCCCCCGTGACCCCCCGGCGTCGCCGACTGGCGATCCCCCTCCGCCTCGCAGTGGTGCTCGCCGTGGTGGCAGGCGTCGTGCTCACCGCGCTCGGCCCGGCCACCGTGACCGGCCTGCTGCCGTACTTCACCATCCAGAGCAACGTGGCGGTCGGCGTCCTCGCCGGCTACGCCGCCTGGTGCGCGCTGCGCGGCCGGGCGGAGCCGCCGAGCGTCCTCAAGGGAGCGGTGACCCTCTACATCACCATCACCGGCACGGTCTACCACCTGGTGCTGGCCAACCCGGCCAGCCCGTTCGCCATGGCGCAGCCGGACCGGCAGCCGGGCGAGTGGTGGGGCAACCAGTTCCTGCACACAGTGGTGCCGCTGCTGGCGGTCGCCGACTGGGCGCTGTTCGACAGGCGCGGCCGGTTGCGCCCCCGCTACGCCGCCTGGTGGCTGGCGTTCCCGCTGGCGTACCTCGGGTTCGCGCTGGTACGCGGCCTGGTGGTGGACCGCTATCCGTACCCGTTCCTGGACGCGGGCCGCCTCGGGTACGACGGGGTGGCAGTGAGCGCGGTCGGGTTCGCCCTGGCGTTCTGGCTGCTGGGCCTGCTGTTCGTGGGCGTGGACCGGCTGCTCGCCCGGACCGGCCGGTCCGGGGCGCCGCAGTCCCCGCCGGCCGCGCCGCCGCCCACACCGGCGGATTCGCCGGCGCCGATCCGGCCGGCCTCGCGGGAGCCCACCGGCTCGGGCTGACCGCTGTCGGCCGGTCGGACGCGGCGCGGGCACGGCCGCGCCCGGGGGTGGGCGGGTCAGGCGGCCCGCCGCGCGTCCTCGCCCGCCCGCAGCCGCCGGCTCCTGCTGCGCTCCCGGCCGTAGGCGTCGGCCCGTCCCCACCGGCCCGGCACGTCCAGCAGCTCGATCCGCCCGTAACCGGCCGGGACCGCCGGGCTCACCAGCAGGTTGGGGCCACAGGGGCGCAGCCCCAGCATGGTCGAGAGCAGCATCAGCAGGCCCCCGGCGGCCCACGACTGCGGCCGCCCGGCGTCAGGCATCTGAACCGGGTACTTGGTGACCCCGCGCGGGTAGCCGGCGAAGGCCTCCGGGATCGAGCCGCCGAGCGTCTCCGCCGCCGCGAACATGCCGGCGGCGATGTCGCCCGCCTCCGCCTCGTAGCCGTACCGCCGCAGGCCCGCCGCGACGATCGCGTTGTCCCACGGCCAGACCGCGCCGAGATGCGCGCCCACCGGGTTGTACGGCGTCTGCCCCTGGGCGTAGGTGCGTACGCCCCAGCCGGAGTACAGGTCCGGTCCGCACAGGTGCCCGGCCAGCGAGTCGGCGCGTTCCGGCTCGACGATGCCGCTCCACAGCAGGTGGCCGAGGTGGGAGGTGAGCGCGTCGACGGGCTCGCCGTCCGGGGTGAGGGCCAGCGCGTAGTAGCCCCGGTTCGGCAGCCAGAAGTCCCTGTCGAACCGCTCCCGCAGCCGTGCCGCGTCGGCCTCCAGCCGGTCGGCGTAGCCCGGGTCGCCCCAGAACTCCCGGGCCAGCCGGGCGCCCCGGATCCGCGCGTCGTACGCGTACCCCTGAAGCTCGCAGGTGGCCCGCGGGTGCGGCGGCACGACGCCGTGCCGGTCGACCACCGAGTCCGGGGAGTTGCGCCAGGTCTGGTTGATCACCCCGCTCGCCGTGTTGCGCGGGTGGTAGCGCAGGTAGCCGTCACCGCACAGGTCGCCGTAGCGGGTCAGCCAGTCCAGCGCCATGCGGGCCGGATGACGCAACTCGTGGACCAGGTCGACGTCGCCGGTCCACCGCTCGTACTCGTCGAGCAGGATCACGAACAGCGGCGTGGTGTCCGCCGCGCCGTAGTAGAGCGCGGTGGGCTGCTCGTCGAACGCGGCCGCCTCGCCGTACCGCAGCTCGGCGAGGATCTTGCCGGGCTCCTCCTCGCGCAGGTCGTCGAGCCGGCCGCCCTGCAACATGGCCAGCATGTGCAGCGTGGCCGGGGTCAGCTCGGGCGTGAACGGGAGGGTCTGGAGGCAGGTGATCAGCGCGTCCCGCCCGTACAGCGTCATCGCCCAGGGCAGCCCGCCGACCGGCACCTGGTCGACGTACGCCAGCGGCGTGTACCGCAGCGCGGCCAGGTCGCTCAGCGCCTGCCGGTACGCGGCGGTCAGCGCCGGCCGGTCGGTGACCAGGTGCGGCGCCCGGTCGAACCAGCGCCGCATGTCCTCGCGCATGTCCTGCCGGACCTGCTCGCGGTGGGAGTCGATGTTCGCCCGCAGGTCCCGTCCCCGGGCCCCCTTGATGATCATGGCGACGTGCAGGTCGACGTGCCATGTGTCCTGCGGCTCGACGCGGATCCGGAAGGTCATCCCGTTCCGGTCCACCTGCGCCGGGGCCGAGCTGGAGACGCACGTCTCCCGGGTGAACCGCCCGCGCTCGTACCGGATCCGCAACCGCTGCCCGGCCGGGTCGGTGATGATCGTCGGACGGCGCGGGCCGGGACGCAGGATCTCGGAGGTGTCGGCGAAGTCGCTGCCCATCTCCAGCCGCACCGTGTACTCGGCGGGCTCGGGTGAGTGGTTGAGCACCGTGATGCTCTCGTGGTACGCCTCGTCGATGAAGCGGTGCCGGATCACCGACACGTCCGCGTCCACGTAATGGCTGGCCGCGCCGGGCACCAGCACGAAACGCGTCTCGAAGTAGGTCAGGTCGTCGCGGGACAAGGCGTGCAGCCGCTCCCCGTCGACGGTGAGCACCCAGTGGCTGAGGAACCGGGTGTCGAAGGAGAAGAGGCCGATCGGAGCGCTGGGGTCGATCTCCATGTCGCCCTGCGCGTCACTCACCGCGAAGGCGTTTCCGGCGAGGACGTGGACCAGCTCCTGCTTCATCGGGCCACCGCCTGCCCGGCCGCCTCCCGGGGATGCCGGGCGTCCGGGTGCCCGGGGAAGATCCGGCGCAGCGCCATCAGCAGCTTGAGGTCACCCTCCACGGCGATGTCGTTGCGCAGCAGCGCGGCGGCCGGATGCAGGAGGCCCGCCGCCATCCGGTCGAACACCTCCCGGTCCGCGCGGACCACCAGGTCCGCGTCCTCGGAGAGCCGGTCCACCCGGACGTCCTGACGGTCGATGGTCAGGTACCAGTGCTCGGTGCGGCCGTCGTCGTGCAGGTCCAGCCGAATGGTGCCGCAGGTGGTCTCGGGCAGCTCCGGGTTCCGGCCGGCGGCTTCCCGGGCCAGGTGTTCCGCGGCCGAGACGCTCATCGGGCCTCCTCGTCGGTCGTCGCGGCCACCCGCCTGACGGCGCCGCCCGTGCCGCGAGGATCCCCGTGCCCCGGGTGAGGCGAACTCACCCGGTCCGGGTGAGGCGCGGCGGCGCGCCGGGTAACCACCGGCCATGGTGACGACCGGGAACGCCGCCGCCGACCGGGTGCTGCTCGCGCTGCTGACGATGCAACGCGAGTCCTGGGAGCAGGGCATCCTCGGCCACGCGCTGCTCGACCTCGGCCTGGACGAGGCCGCCGTGCTGGTCGCCGACGCCGCGGTGACCCGGCAGCGGCCGGACGGGCGGCTCGGCGAGACGGCCGGCTCGGTGGGCGCGGTGAACGGCGCCGCGTGCGGCGAGGTGGTCCGGCACGCCGCGCGGAGCACCGGCGACCCGAGGTACGCCGTGGCGCTGGACGCCCAGCTCGACTGGCTGACCCGCCGGGCGCCCCGGGCCGCCGACGGCACGCTGTTCCACCTGCTCGACGGCCGCCAGGTCTGGGCGGACACGGTCTACATGGTGGTCCCGCTGCTGGCGCTGACCGGGCACGCCGGACCGGCCGCCGCGCAGGTGGCCGGGCACCGGGAGCGGCTGCACGACAGCCGCACCGGCCTGTACGCCGCCCGCTGGGACGAGGACCGGGGCGAACTGGACCGGCCCGAACCCTGGGGCACCGGCAACGGCTGGGTGGTCGCCGGGATCGCCCGCGCGCTGCGCCTCGCGCCGGACTGGCCGGGCCCGCTCCGCGCCGAGCTGGCCGGGCACGTCGAGGAGGTGCTGACGGCCTGCCTCGCGTACCGGGGCGCCGACGGCCTCTTCCCCGACGTGCTGGATGACCCCGGCGCGTTCCGCGAGGCGAACACGGCCCAGCTGCTCGGGTACGCGGCCCTCACCGGAGTGGCCGACGCATGGCTGCCCCGGTCCTGGTTCGACGTGGGAGCGGAGCTGCTGGCCGCCGCCGGCCGGCGGGTCGACGGGTACGGCCGGGTCACCGGGGTCAGCGGGGCGCCGGACTTCGCCGGACCGGGCACCTCCCCCGAGGCGCAGGCGTGCCACCTGCTCGGGCACGCCGCGCTGCGCCGGGCGGCGCTCAACCCAGGATGAGCCCGCGCACGTAGGCGGCCTGACCGACGTGCTGGAAGTCGTCGTCGAGCACGCTGACCAGCCGCACCCCGAGCGTCACCGGCGGATCCCAGTTCTCGTCCACCACCCGGTCCAGGTCGGCCGGGCGCAGCCCGCGCAGGTAGCCCAGGCTCCGGTCCACCACCGCCCGGTGGTAGTCCAGCAGCACGCCGCCGCTCTCCGGGCGTACCGCGGCGATCTGCTCCGGGCCGTGCCCGAAGCCGGTGTCGGCGGGCTCGGCCCGCAGCCCGCACCGCGCCGCCCAGTCGCCGCCGGCCCAGAGCTGCGGCTCGCCCATCACGTCGGCGACGTGGTCGTCCTGGATCCGGGTCAGGTGCCAGACCAGCCAGCCGACCGGATTCGCCCCCTCGGCCGGCGCCCGCCGCAGCTGGGCCGCGTCGAGCCCGTCGAGCGCCCCGGCGACCAGGTCGGGCAACCGGCCGTACGCCTCGATCAGCACGTCCGTCGCGTCCACGCGGCCTCACTCCCCTCGCCCGTCTGCTGCCGTTCCCCGGGCAGTACCGCCCAGCGTGCCCGGCAAACCTCGTCGCGGGACCCGACATCTAGGGTGATCGGGTGGTCGCGGCGCTGGAGCTGTATCTCGACACCGACGCCACCCGGCGCATCCGGGTGCTGTGGGACCTCCTGGAGTCCGACGGGGTACCGAGCCTGCGGTCACTGCTGGCGCAGCGGCACCGCCCGCACGTCTCGCTCGCGGTGGCGCCCCGCCTGGACCCGCACCGCGTCGCCGAGGCGCTGGCCGGAACCGTGGTGGCCGCGCCGTTGCGGCTGGAGTTCCAGCACGCCGGGCAGTTCGTCGGGCGGGTGCTCTGGCTCGGGCCGGCACCGACGCCCGAGTTGCTGGCGCACCACGCCGAGGTGCACGACCGGCTGGCGCGGGCCGGCGTCGAGGTGGTGGAGCACTACCGGCCGGGACGCTGGGTGCCGCACTGCACGCTGTCCATGCGGGTGCCGAACCCGCTGATGGGCGCGGCCGTACGCCGATGCCTGGAGGTGCTGCCGCTGACCGCGACGGTGGTCGGCGCGGCGGTGGCCGACCACGCCCGCGACATCTCCCACCCCCTCCCCTGACCCCCTCCCCTGATCCCTCCCCAGCTCCCTCCCCCAGCTCCCACGCCGGCTCGGGGAGGTGGCTGCATCAGACCGCCTCCGACGGCGCTACTTCCCCGACCTGGTGCCGATCATGGACATCCCGCACCGAAACGGGGACCCGCTCGCACCACCACCCGCCGAGCGCCTGGCCCCACCCCGGCCCACCACGAGCCACCTCGCCGAGTGACCCGGCCCGGCCCGCGGCCGTGATCCACACCATCTCGCCGAGGTGGTGCTATCCCGACCCATGATCAACACCAGCTCGGGGAGAAGGCTGCATGGGACCCCCTCCGACGCAGCCACCTCCCCGAACTGGTGACGATCTTGACCGTCGACCCCGCACGGCGGCCATGGCAGCTACGCGTGCAACAGCCAGACGACACCAGCCAGCCGAGGCGCGCACCTCTCCCACCGCCAACAACTCCCCCGACGTCCGTGATCCACACCAGCTCGCCGAAGTGGTGCCATCCCGGCCCATGATCAACACGAGCTCGGGGAAGTGGGGACATCAGAGGCCCTCCGACGCAGCCACCTCCGCGAACTGGTGGCGATCTTGAGGCTCGCCCCCGCGCGGCAGCCGTCGCAGCTACGCGTGCAACAGCCAGCCGACACCAGCCAGCCGAGGCGCGCACCTCTCTCACCTCCGACAAGTCCCCCGACGTCCGTGATCCACACCAGCTTGGCGAAGTGGTGCCATCCCACTCCAAGATCCACACCATCTCGGGGAAGCGGGGACATCAGAGGCCCTCCGACGCAGCCACCTCCCCGAACTGGTGACGATCTTGACCGTCGACCGCGCGCGCGACGGGCCACCGCAGCTACGCGGGCACCAGCCAGACGACACCAACCAGCCGAGGCGCGCACCTCTCCCCACCTCCGACAACTCCCCCGACCCGCAGGGCCCACACCAGCTCGCCGAAGTGGCGCCAACCCGCTCCAAGATCCACGCCAGCTCGGGGAAGTGGGGACATCAGAGGCCCTCCGATGCAGCCACCTCCCCGAACTCGTGACGATCTTGGGAGGGTCAGTGCGGGGTGGGGTCAGTGCGGGTGAGGTCGAGCAGGAACGTCGGGTGGTCCGGCTGTGGGCACGGGTCGCCCCGGTGGCCGAGCCGCTCGTAGAACGGCGCCGCCCGCTCGTGGTGGGCCTGCCACTCCAGGTGCCGCGCCCGGCCGGCCGCCCAGCGGCGGACCGCCGTGAACAGCATCCGGCCCACCCCGTCACGCCGACGGTCCGGACGGACGTACAGGTCGTGCAGGCGTACGGTGCGGTGCGCGTCGCCGGAACGCAGGTGCGGGCCGTGGTCCTGGGCGGCGGCGTACCCGATCAACCCGTCGGCGCCGGTGGCGCCGAGCAGCGCCCAGCGGGGGTCGGCGAGCAGCGCGGCGAGCGGAGCCGGTGCGCCTCCGGCGGCTCGTCGCCGACGCCCATGTCCCGCATCATCGGCCAGAGCGCCGGCCAGTCCGGCACGCGAAGTTCCCGCACGCTGATCGACATCGGTCCAGGATGCGGGCGTGACAGCGTGGCTGCGACCGGGTTTCGCGCCATCTGCGGCTGCCCTGACGATCGCGGCCGAACCGACGCAAGCTGGTAAAAGCGCAGGTCAGAGCCATTCTGGCCACCCGAAGACGTGCGGCTGGAGCGGCAGCCGAGCACGTCGAAGGAGATCCTCATGGCCGCACCCGTCGTCCGCTCCGTCACCGCCGACCAGACCGTCCTGCTGCCCGGGCAGTCGACCACCGTACGGGTCGACGCCTACCACCCCGACTCGCGGCTGCTGACGCTCGCCGGCCGGGTCAGCGACCCCACCGGCGTCACCTGGGACAGCCCGGTCCGGGTGGATCTGAGCGTCCCGCTGACCGTCCAGCTCGCCAGCGCCTCGCCCGGGGTGACTGTCACACCGGCCGGCGCCGAACCGGGCCGCTTCACAGTCACCGTGCTGGCCGGCCGGGGCACGGTGACGCTGACCGCGACGGCGCGTGACGGCGCCGGCCGCACCGGCACGGGCACCACCACGCTGACCGTGCCGCTGCTGGTCGGGATGAGCGCCGAGAAGGGCGCGCGGACGCAGCGGGCGGTGGCCGACTTCCCGGGCATCCGCTACATGCGCGACTTCGGCACCGACGGTCCGGACGCGGACACGCTGCCGGAGCTGCCCGCGCTCAACACCGGGAAGTTCGCCGACGCGCCGTCGGCCGTCATGCACGTGAGCTGGAAGGACGACGTCGAGCAGCTGGCCGGCTGGCTCGACGGCGTGAACCGCCCGATCTACCTGACCTGGTACCACGAGCCGATGGGCGACGTGGCCCCGGCCACGTACCGGGCGACGGCGAGCCGGGTGACGCAGATCGTGGCCGCGCACCGCAACCGGCGCTGGGTGCTCGGGCACGGCCCGATCGTGACGCGCTACTGGCTGGACGAGGGACGCGGCAACCCGACCGACTGGGGTTACCCGGGCATGACCCACTACGGCGTGGACTGCTACTCGCGGGACACCGCCGCGTACTGGCCGGCCTCGCGGATGTTCGGGGTGGCCTTCGGCAAGGTGCGCGCCGCGTACCCGGGCATCCGGTTGCTGGTCCCGGAGTACGGCCTGAGCCGCACCGCCGCCGACACCACCGGCGCGGGCCGGGCGCGCACCGTCCGGGAGCACGTCACCTGGCTGCGTCAGCAGAACGACGTGGACGCGATCGCGTACTGGAACAACTGGGCCGAGTTCGAGCTGGGCGACCCGCCGCCCGAGGCCACGGCCTGGCGGGACCTGCAGGTGGGCACGGCATAGACTGTGCCCATGAGGCGGGGCCGGTGACCAGCGAGGGCGTGTCGTACCCGGGTTACTCCCACGGCTGCCTCACCTACGAGGATCCGGCCACGCTGCGCGCGCTGGCGGTCGAGCAGGTCACCGCCGGCCTCGCCGCCGGGGAGCAGGTATGGGTGGTGGGCCCGCAGGATCGCGCCACCATGGCCGGCTGGCTGAGGTCGGTGCCCGGGGTCGACGCCGCACGCCGGCGGGACGCGTTGCGCCTGCTCCCCGTCGGCGAGGCGTACCGGCACGACGAGATCGTCGACCCGGAGCGGCAGGTCCGGGCGTACGCGCGGGCCACCACCGACGCGCTGGCCGCCGGTCACACCGGCCTGCGGGTGCTGGCCGAGGCGACCAGCCTGGTCCGCACCCCCGCCCAGCGGGACGCCTTCGCCCGCTACGAGCACCGCATCGACCACTGGATGCGGCACCGGCCGATGTCGGCGGTCTGCGCCTACGACCGCCGGCAGCTCGGCGACGCGGCGATCGAGGAGCTGGCCTGCCTGCACCCGGAGACCAACGCCGATGTGCTGTTCCGGCTGCACTCCGGCGGGGGTGACGCGGTGGTTGCGCTCGGCGGCGAACTGGACCCGTCGAACCACCGGGGCTTCGCGGTGGCGCTGGAGCGGGCCGACCCGCGGCCGGTGGCCGGCCGGCTCGTGTTCGACGCCGCCGAGCTGCGTTTCGTGGATCACCGCAGCCTGCTGCACCTGCGTGACCACGCCCGCCGCCACGACGCCGTCGCGGTGCTGCGCACGCCGCACCGGGCGCCGGCCCGGCTGGTCGAGCTGCTTGGCCTGACCGAGGTGCGGGTGGAGGTGCTTCGATGAGGACCGGCGCCGCCTCCGGTCACGTGGGCTACTTCCACGAGGCGTTCCTCTACGACTCCGACGAGGAGCTGCTCGCCGTGGCCGTGCCGTTCCTGCTGGACGGGCTCGCCGCGGGTGAACCGACGGCGGTGAACCTCGACGAGCCCAACGCCGAGCTGGTGCGCCGGGCGCTGCCGGCCGGCGCCGACGTCACGTTCCTGCCGGTCGGCGACCTCTACGCCCGACCGAGCGTCGCGCTGCGCGTCTACCGGGAACTGCTCGCCTCGTACATGGCGGAGGGAGCGGCGCAGATCCGGGTGGTCGGCGAGCTGCCGCCGGTGCTGCTCGGCGCGACCTGGGACTGGTGGGCCCGTTACGAGTCGGCCATCAACCACGCCTACGACGACTTCCCGCTCTGGAGCATCTGCGCCTACGACCGCCGCAGCACCCCCGCGCGCGTGCTGGCCGACGTGGCGCGTACCCATCCCCGGGTGGCCCGGCCGGACGGCGGGCACGTGACGGCCGATCTCTACACCGACCCGATGAGCTACCTGACCGAGCCGCGTCCGGCGCCGCTGGACCCGGTGCAGCGGACGGCGCCGCTCGTCGAGCTGGTCGACCCGACGCCGGCCCGGGCCCGGGCGGAGGTGCGCGCCGCCGACAACGGCCTGCTCCCGCCGGACAGCGCCGACGGGCTGGTCATCGCGGTGAGCGAGGTGGTCAGCAACGCGCTGCGCCACGGCGAGCCGCCGGTGCGGATGCGGCTGTGGCGCACCCCCGACCGGATCGTGGTCACCGTCCACGACCGGGGCCCCGGACCGAAGGACCCGTACGCCGGGCTGCTGCCCGTCGGCGACGGCTCCGACGGCGGGCTGGGTCTCTGGATCAGCCACCAGAGTTGCGACCACGTGACGCACCACCGCGACGCGAGCGGCTTCACCATCCGTCTGACGGCGGGGAACCCGCACTTCCCGGTCTGACCGCGACGCCGGTCGGCGGGCAGCGGGCGGGGCGGGGCGAGACGCGCGCGCGGACGCGGTACCGTAGCGCCTCATCGTGCCCTGCGGGGCGGTCATCCGCCGGCCTGGCGCTGGCGAACCGACGGAGGATGGCGCATGTCCAACGGCGACGATCCGTTCGCTCCCCACGACGACGTGTCCGCGCGCCCGCGCTTCGATCCGGCGCTGCGCGGCTACGACAAGCGTCAGGTGGACCGGTACGTCGAGCAGGTCGACGCCGAGGTCAGCGCGCTCACCACCGCCCGGGACCGGGCGTACGCGCAGGTGCGTGAGCTGACCGCGCAGGCGCAGCGGGCGCAGGCCGAGGCGGCCGAGCTGCGTGAGCGTCCGGCGGCGGCGGTGGACCGGGCGTCCTTCCGGGACCTCGGCCCGATGGTCGACCAGATCCTGGACCTGGCCGAGAAGCAGGCCGGGCAGATCACCGAGGTGGCCACCCGGCGGGCGGACGAGTTCCAGTCGCAGGCGGAGAAGCTGCTGGCCGCGGCGCAGGAGCAGGCCGCGCGGGAGCGGCGCGAGCTGGACGAGGAGCTGTCGGCGCGCCGGGCCGAGCAGGAGCGGGTGGACGAGGAGCGACGGGCCGCCGCGCAGGCGGAGCTGACCGCCGTGCGGGAGCTGGCGGAGAAGCTGCGCGTCGAGGGGCAGGCCGCGCACGACCGCGCCCAGCAGGAGGCGAAGCGGGTCAGCGAGCAGAGCGCGCAGCAGGTCGAGCAGGCGCGTTCGGCGTCCGAGGCGCTGGTGAAGGCCGCGCGGACGCAGATTCAGCAGGAGGTCCAGGCCAACCGCAGCAAGGCCCAGCAGGAGCTGGCCCAGTGGCAGGCCACGATGGCCAAGGAACTGGACGAGCGGCGGGCCGCCGCCGAGCAGGAGCTGGCCGACCGGGCCGCGGCCGCCGAGAAGGACATCGCCGCGCTCGTCGCCGAGGCCCAGCAGTACGCCACCGAGGTCCGTGACCGGGCCGACGAGGAGACGGCGGCGCACCAGGAGCAGCTCGCCGGCGTGCAGCGGGAGATCCAGCAGCGGCAGGAGACGCTCACCGGGCTCAAGGCGGAACTGGAGACGGTCTCCCGGAAGCTGGAGGAGACCCGCCGGGAGATCGGCACGATCGAGCGCAACGGCGCGGACCTGGAGGAGCGGCTGGTCGGCGTACGCCGGGAGCTGACCGCCGAGACCAGGCGGCTCGACGAGGCGCGGCGCGCGGCGGACCTGGCCGAGCAGCACGCCAAGGACACCCGGGCCCGGGTGCAGCGGGAGGCCAAGCGGGTCGCCGACCTCGCCGCGGCGGCGGTCATGGCGGCCGCCGCGGGCGGCGGGGAGACCGCCGAGTACCCGCAGGTGTCGGTGCGTCCGGCGGTCGCCGCCGACGCCGACGCGGCGGCTCGGACCGGGGACGGGCGGATCGAGGCGGACGCGGGCGAGCCGGACCGGTCGGAGCCGCCCGCCGTGGAGCCGATCGTCGAGCGGCTGGACGGACCGAGCTTCGACGCGTTCGCGGTCCGCACGCCGGCTCCGCGCGGGGTGCCCGAGATCGAGACAACGGGTACGGACAACGGCGTGCCGGCCACCGCCTGAGCGATCGGCGCCGCCGGTCCGGCCGGGCCTGCGGCGCCGCATCTTGCCCATCGACCTTGCTCTATGCAAATATTTGGATCGATCTGCTGGTGCATCTCGATCTTTATCCGGGGGTTGACGGGTATGCGGAAGATTTCCTCGATCGGTGCCGCCGTCGTCCTGACCGTCGCCACGGCGGGCGCCGTGGTGACCGCCACGGCCGGACCGGCGAGCGCCGGGTGCAGCCACTCGCACTCCAACGTCGACAGCAAGTTCGGCCAGCTGTTCAACGCGACGAACGTCAACATCCGCACCGGCCCGCACACCACCTGCGCCTCGCTGGGTTACGGGCAGCTCAACCACAACGTCGACTTCCACTGCTTCGCCAGTGGCGACCGGGTCACCGCCAACGGCAAGACCACCTACACGTGGACGTACCTGCGGGATGTCACCACGGGTGTTTCCGGCTGGGTCGCCGACGCGCTGCTGGACAACCTCGGCGGCAACGTCGCCTGCTGAACGACGGGCCGCCGGACGCCGGCCGCGGCGGGCAGAATGACCGGGCATGACCGGCCTGCACCCGCCCGCCGAACCGTACGCCACCCACCGGCTCCCGGTCGGTGACGGCCACGTCCTGTACGTGGAGGAGGTGGGGCGGCCGGACGGCGTACCCGTGGTGTTCCTGCACGGCGGGCCCGGCGGTGGGCTGGTGCCGGCCGCGCGCCGCTTCTTCGACCCGGGGCGCTACCGGGCGGTGCTGTTCGACCAGCGCGGCGCCGGCCGCAGCACCCCGCACGGCGAGGTGCGCGCCAACACCACCTGGCATCTGGTGGCCGATCTGGAGACCATCCGGCAGCGGCTGGGCATCGGCTCGTGGCTGGTGTTCGGCGGGTCGTGGGGCACCACGCTCGGCTTGGCGTACGCGCAGGCGCACCCGCAGCGGGTGACCGGCCTGGTCCTGCGCGGCGTGCTGTTGCTGCGGCGCGGCGAGCGGGACTGGTTCTACCAGGGCGGGCTGCGGCACCTGCAGCCCGAGGAATGGGAGCGGTTCGTCGCCCCGGTCCCGCCGGGCGAGCGCGACGACGTGCTGGACGCGTACCACAGGCGGCTGCACGGCCCGGACGAGGCGCAGGCCCGGGTCTGGGCGCGCGCCTGGGGACGCTGGGAGGCGGTCAACTCGGCGCTGCGCCCCGACCCGGAGCTGCTCGCCCACTTCACCGCCGACGAGCACGCGCTGCCGGTGGCCCGGATCCTGTCGCACTACGCCGTGCACGGCGGCTTCCTCGGCGAGGGCCAGCTGCTCGACGGCGTGGACCGGATCCGGCACCTGCCCGCCGTGATCGTCAACGGCCGCTACGACCTGTGCTGTCCGCCGGTGTCCGCGTACGACCTGGCCCACCGGTGGCCCGAGGCGACGCTGCGCATCGTGCCCGACGCCGGGCACTCGGCGGCCGAGCCGGGGGTGACCCGCGAGGTGCTGCGCGCGCTGGACGAGGTGACCGCGCGGGTCGAGAGCCGGGCCGGCGAGCCTGGTCATCCGGGAGCGCCGCTGGCAGGATCGGCCGGGTGACGGGTGCGCTGTACGCGGTCAGTGACCTCCACGTGTCGTACGCGGAGAACCGCGCGGTGGTGGACGGCCTGCGGCCGGAGACGGCGGACGACTGGCTGATCGTGGCCGGTGACGTGGGCGAGGTCTTCGCCGACGTGGAGCGGACGCTGCGGCTGCTGCGCGACCGGTTCGCCACTGTGGTGTGGGCGCCCGGCAACCACGAGCTGTGGACCCACCCGAACGACCCGGTGACGCTGCGCGGCGTGGCCCGCTACGACGCGCTCGTGGCGATGTGCCGCGAGCTGGGCGTGCTGACCCCGGAGGACGAGTACGCGGTGTGGCGGGGTGACGGCGGCCCGGTCACCGTGGCGCCGCTGTTCGTGCTCTACGACTACTCGTTCCGCGCCCCCGGCACCACCACGAAGGAGGAGTCGCTGCGCGCGGCGTACGACGCCGGTGTGGTGTGCACCGACGAGATGCTCCTGCACCCCGACCCGTACCCGGACCGGGAGTCCTGGTGCCGGGCGCGGCTGGAGGCGACCCGGCGGCGGCTGGCGGCCACCGACCCGGCGCTGCCCACGGTGCTGGTGACCCACTGGCCGCTGGTGCGCCAGCCCACCGAGGTGCTCTGGTTCCCGGAGTTCGCGCAGTGGTGCGGCACCGATCAGACGGCCGACTGGCACGTGCGGCACCGCGCGGCGGTCGCCGTCTACGGCCACCTGCACATCCCGCGCACCACGCACTACGACGGGGTGCGGTTCGAGGAGGTGTCGCTGGGTTACCCGCGCGAGTGGCGGCGTCGCGGCGGCGAGCCGGCGCCGATGAAGCGGATCCTCGGATGATCGCTGCGGTGGCGCCGGCCGGGGCGCTGGCCGGTCTGGGCATCGACGCGGAGCCGCACGAGCCGCTGCCCGACGGGGTGGCCGGCGTGGTCACCGTGGCGGGCGAGCCGGAGCGGCTGGCCGCACTGCGCGCCGCCGACCCGGCCCGCCGCTGGACGTCCTGGACGGCCGCTGGCTGGTCGCCGGCGGGCTGCTCCTCACCGCCGTGGCCGTGCCGCGCCGGTCCTGAGCAGCGATTCCGCGATTGTTCCGGTTTGCCCGCCCTGAGCTGGGGTACGGCCGAAGGGGCCTGGACATTTCGCTGTAGGAGGACAGGTCCTGATGGAATCCAGCAAGCCCACCCAGATCGTCAAGGGTGTCGTCGAAGCCGCCGTCGAGAAGGTCGGCGACGCGCTGACTCCGGACGTGCCGGGCGCTCCCGGCAGCGCGCCGCCGCCACTGGAGGAGCCGACCACGCCGCACGGGCCGCTGCCGCCCAAGGACGAGCAGGGCGCGCCGGACACCCGGACCCCGACCGGCGCCGAGACCGGCGTGCCGAAGATCGCCAAGGGGCAGCAGGGCGCGTACCTCACCACCGCCAACGGCGCCCGGCTGCGCGACACCGACCACTCGCTGAAGGCCGGTCCGCGCGGCCCGGTCCTGCTCCAGGACCACCACCTGCGGGAGAAGATCACCCACTTCGACCACGAGCGGATCCCGGAGCGGGTGGTGCACGCCCGGGGCGCGGGCGCGCACGGCACGTTCGTCGCGTACGGCACCGCGGAGGAGGTGACCCGGGCCGGGTTCCTGAAGAAGGGCCGCGAGACGCCGGTCTTCGTCCGTTTCTCCACAGTGCTCGGCTCGCGCGGGTCGGCCGACACGGTCCGTGACACCCGTGGCTTCGCCACCAAGTTCTACACCGACGAGGGCACGTTCGACCTGGTCGCCAACAACATCCCGGTGTTCTTCATCCAGGACGCGATCAAGTTCCCGGACGTCATCCACGCCGGCAAGCCGCACCCGGACCGGGAGATCCCGCAGGCCCAGAGCGCGCACGACACGTTCTGGGACTTCGTCTCGCTGCACACCGAGGCGCAGCACCACACCATCTGGAACATGTCCGACCGGGGCATCCCGCGGTCCTACCGGACCATGGAGGGCTTCGGCGTGCACACGTTCCGCCTGGTGAACGAGGCCGGGGCGACGGTGCTGGTCAAGTTCCACTGGAAGCCGAAGCTGGGCGTGCACTCCCTGACCTGGGAGGAGGCGCAGCTCATCGGCGGCATCGACCCGGACTACCACCGCCGCGACCTGTACGACGCGATCGAGGCCGGCGCGTACCCGGAGTGGGAGCTGGGCATCCAGGTCTTCCCGGACACGCCGGAGGAGACGTTCGCCGGAATCGACCTGCTCGACCCGACGAAGATCGTGCCGGAGGAGCTGGCGCCGGTGCAGCCGATCGGCAAGCTCACCCTGAACAAGACGCCGCGCAACTTCTTCGCCGAGACCGAGCAGGTGGCGTTCCACGTCGGGCACCTGCCGCCGGGCATCGACGTGACGAACGACCCGCTGTTGCAGGGCCGCTTCTTCTCGTACGTGGACACGCAGCTCACCCGCCTCGGCGGGCCGAACTTCACCCAGATCCCGATCAACCGGCCGCACGCCGACGTCAACGACATGTTCCGTGACGGCTTCCACCAGCACGCGGTGCACGCGGGCGTGGCGCCGTACCGGCCGAACTCGCTCGACGGCGGCAACCCGTTCCCGGCCGGCGACCGGGAGCACGCGTTCGTGGACACGCCGGTGACGGTGGCCGAGGCGCCGAAGGTGCGGGCCGCGCCCGCCTCCTTCGACGACCACTACAGCCAGGTACGCCTGTTCTGGCAGAGCATGTCGCCGGTGGAGAAGGAGCACATCATCCGGGCGTACACGTTCGAGCTGGGCAAGTGCTACCACCAGGCGATCAAGGAGCGGCAGCTCCAGTGCCTGGCGAACGTGGACCCGGTGCTGTGCGAGCAGGTGGCGATCGGCCTGGGCCTGCCCGTGCCGCAGCCCACGGCGCCGCTCGCGGACGTGCAGCCCAGCCCGGCGCTGTCCCAGGTGGGCCGGGAGTGGCCGGCCGACGGCCGGATGGTCGGCATCGTGGTCGACGCCCAGGCCGACCTGGGCGACGTGCACGAGGTACGCCGGGCGGTGTTCGCCGCCGGCATGGTGCCGCTGCTGATCGCCGCGCACGGCGGCACCGTCGACGGGCTGCCGGTGCAGCGCACGTTCGCCACCGGCCGCTCGGTCGAGTTCGACGCGGTGCTGCTGGCCGGCGCCCCGGCCCCGGCGCCGGACGCGCTGCCGGCCCGCGACGCCAAGGCGGGCAAGCCGGGAGCGGCCACCGTCGACCCGCGGGTGCTGCTGCTGGTCGAGGAGGCGTGGCGGCACGCCAAGGTGATCGGCGCCTGGGGCGCGGGCGCCGAGGTGCTGAGCCAGGCCGGTGTCGCCGGCACGCCGGGCGTGGTCACCGGTGGCTCCGGCGCCGAGGTGCTCACCGAGGTGCAGCGGCTGATGGCGGCGCACCGGGTCTGGGAGAGGTTCCCGGCCTCGGTCGCCTGATCTCGTCCCGTGCGTGGGGCGGTCCCGGATCCGGGACCGCCCCACGCCCACGTTTGCCGCGGTCCCGCCCGGGAACGAGCAGTGGATGAACGGGCCTGTGGCCGATGAGCCGGTCGGCGAGCTGGAACTGGTGCACACCTTCACCGGGGCGATGCCGACCGGGGTGAGCGTGTCGCACACCGGCCGGATCTTCGTCAACTTCCCGAAGTGGGGCGACGAGGTGCCGGCCACGGTGGTCGAGCTGCGCGACGGCCGTGAGGTGCCGTTCCCCGATCAGGGCTGGAACGACCCGTCCGGCGACGACGACGCGGGCGCGTTCGTCTCGGTGCAGAGCATCGTGGTCGACCCGGCCGACCGCCTCTGGGTGCTCGACACCGGCAGCCCGATGTTCCAGCCCACGAAGCCGGGCGGGCTGAAGCTGGTCCGCGTCGACCTGGACACCGACTCCGTCGGACAGGTGATCACCTTCCCGGCCGACGTGGCGCTGCCCACGACGTACCTCAACGACGTCCGGTTCGACCTGCGCCGCGGCGAGGCGGGCCTGGCCTACATCACCGACTCCTCCGACTCCGGTCCGAACGGTCTCATCGTGGTGGACCTCGCCACCGGGGAGTCCTGGCGCCGGCTGCACGAGCATCCGTCCACCAAGGCCGAACCGCTGTCGGCGTTCCGGCCGGTGGTGGAGGGGCGGCCGTTCCTGCAACGCCCGGCGGACGGGCCGGCGAAGCCGGTGTCGATGGGCGCGGACGGCATCGCGATCTCCGCCGACGGCACCCGGCTGTACTACTGCCCGCTCGCCTCGCGCCGCTGGTACAGCGTGGCCACCGACGCGCTCGCCGACCGGTCGCTCGGCGACGACCAGGTCGCCGCCACGGTGGTGGACGAGGGCGACAAGGGCACCGGCTCCGACGGTCTGGAGACCGACGACTCCGGAGCGCTCTACCTGACCGCGTACGAGCACGACGCGGTGCTGCGGCGCCGCCCGGACGGGGAGTTCGAGACGGTGGCGCACGATCCGCGCCTGCTCTGGCCGGACACCATGTCGGTCGCCGTCGACGGCCACCTGTACGTCACCGCGAACCAGTTGCACCGGCAGGCGACCTACCAGGGTGGACGGGATCTGCGGCGCAAGCCGTACGCGCTGTTCCGGGTGCCGATCGGCGCCGGGCCGGTGCTGCTGCGCTGACCGAGGGCGCATGCCGTGTCACGTATCGAAGTGTGTCGTTGACGCCTTAGTTAATACTCTTTAATATTTGGGCCACCTCGAGGAAGACCCCCATCCGCCCCCGTCCCCGGGAAGGCCCTCGATGCCCAGACCTCACCTCCGGCGGCGCCTGGCCGCCGCTGCGCTCGCGCTGGCCACCACCGCCGCGACGCTCACCCTCGCCCCGACCGCCGCCGAGGCGGTGGTGCTGCCGAACAACTTCAAGAGCGTCGGATACATGCCGTCCTGGAGCGGCAACGTCAACAGCATCCAGTACGGCAAGCTCACCCACATCAACTACGCGTTCGTGCTCCCCAACGGCGACGGCAGCCTGCGCTCCGTGGAGAACCCGAGCAAGCTCTCCTCGCTGGTGTCGCTCGGGCACGCCAACAACGTCAAGGTCTCCATCGCCGTCGGTGGCTGGAACGACGGCGACGACTCCGCGTTCGAGGCGCTCGCCGCGAACTCCGGCACGCGCACCGCGTTCGTCAACAACCTGATCGCCTTCGTCAACCAGTACAACCTCGACGGCGTCGACATGGACTGGGAGTACCCCGACCCGGGCGCCTCGGCGAACAACTACACGCTGCTGATGCAGCAGCTCGGCAGCGCCCTGCACAGCCGCGGCAAGCTGCTCACCGCCGCCGTGGTCTCCGAGGGCTACTACGTCGACGGCGTGCCCACCGCCGTCTTCGGCTCGGTGGACTGGCTGAACATCATGGCGTACGACGGCGGCAGCCCGCACGCCAACTACGACTGGTCGATCGCCAGCATCAACAGGTGGAAGTCACGCGGCCTGCCCGCCGCCAAGGCGGTGCTGGGCGTGCCCTTCTACAGCCGGCCCGGCTACTACACCTACTCCGCGCTGGTCGGCATGGACCCGGCGAACGCCAACCGGGACTGCACCACAGTGGGCGGCGCGCAGCAGTGCTACAACGGCGTACCGACAGTCAAGCGCAAGACGCAGTGGGCCATGGCGAACGCCGGCGGGATGATGAACTGGGAGCTGTCGCAGGACACCACCGGTTCGACCTCGCTGGTCAGCGCGATCTACGACACCGTCACCGGCGGTGGCACGCCGCCGCCGTCCGGGCGCACCGGGCCGATCACCGGCATCGGCGGCGCCTGCGTGGACGTGGCGGCCGCGAGCACCGCCAACGGCACCGCGATCCAGCTCTACGGCTGCAACGGCACCGCCGCGCAGAGCTGGACCGTCGCCGGTGACGGCACGCTGCGCGCGCTGGGCAAGTGCCTGGACGTGACGAGCGCCGGCACCGCGAACGGCACCACGATCCAGCTCTGGGACTGCAACGGCACCGGCGCCCAGGTCTGGACGGCCCAGAGCAACGGCACGCTGCGCAACCCGGCGTCGGGGCGGTGCCTGGACGCCACCGGCAACAGCTCCGCCAACGGCACCCGGTTGCAGATCTGGGACTGCTTCGGCGGCGCCAACCAGGTCTGGCGGCTGCCGGCCTGACCCCGGGAGTCCCCGCCGGGCCGTCCCGCCCGGCGGGGACCGGCCTCACCAGCGGTTGCGGGCCTCCTCGGCCCAGCCGACCAGGCCGTCCAGGTCCACGCGCTCGCCGTCGTCGGTCGCGGCCCAGCCGGTGAAGTGCCCGAAGCACTGGTGCGTCTCCCCGGCCAGCACGACCAGATTGGTACGCGCCACCCGCTCGTGGAACGGGTGGAACGTGACGTCCACCCGGTCGCCGGTGATCCGCCACGGCCGCAGCCAGTCGACGCGGTCGTACTCCCAGGTCAGGTCGGTGCCGATCTTGTGCAGCCGCCCGTCGACGAAGACCGCGTTCTCGGTCGAGCCGGTGCCGTCGGTCCACTTCCCGCCGAGCTGGATCGACCGGCCCGGCCCGCTGCCGGCCGCCCAGTTCCACCGCACCGCGTACCGCCACTTGCCCCGGCCGTGGTCGAGCGCCGCGTACGACCCCTCCCCCACCGGGTACGCGGTGCCGTCGACAGTCAGCGTGCCGTGCACCGGGCGGCCGATGTCCTTGACCGTGTACTGGAAGCGGCGGGTGCTCCACGGCACCACCACGCCGAGCGACTCGTGCCCCGGCCGCAGCGGCACGGTCAGGTCCACCTCGACGCCGGGCGCGCTCGCCCGCAGCGTACTGCCGTCCGGGCCCTGGTCCACGGCGATGGTGAGGTTCCCGCCCCGGGCCCGGACCGGGCCGTCGCCGCTGACCGGGGGCAGCACAGTGCCCCGGGCGAACGGCACCACCGCCTCCGCCGTCGTCTCCCGGCCGGTGCGCCGGTCGAGCAGGTAGAGGCTCTGCACCCCGGCGTAGTCCAGCGACGACGCGACCAGGCCGAGGATGTGCGTCGGGGTGACCACGCCCCAGTGCTCCCACCGCTTGGCCCGGCCCCAGCCGCGCAGGTTCGCCCGGTGCAGGGGCCGGCGGCTCCAGCCGACCGCCGCCGGGTTCAGCCGCCCGTCCGGCCGGCACAGGTCCACCGGCTCGGTGATCTCCCGCTCATGCGTCATCGCCGCAGGCTACCGGCGGCGACGCGGGCCCGGCGGGCGGCCTCGTCAGCCGTCCCGCCGGGCCGTCGCGTCAGCGGCCCTGCTTGGCGCGGCAGATCTCCACCGGCACCGCCGGGGCGCCGTCGACCGGAGCCGGGTCCTCCGGCGTGGGCGCGATGCCGCCGGCCGAGATCCGGTCCAGCGTGGCCAGCCCGGCCGCGTCGACCTGACCGAACACGGTGTAGTTGGGGCGCAGCGCCGAGTCGGCCTGGACCAGGAAGAACTGGCTGCCGTTGGTGTCCGGGCCGGCGTTGGCCATGGCCAGGGTGCCGCGCGCGTACAGGCGGCGTACGCCGGTCGGGTCGGTCGGCGCGGGCGGCAGGTCGGTGGGCAGCTCGTCGCGGTACCGGTAGCCCGGGCCGCCCTCGCCGGTGCCGGACGGGTCACCGCACTGCAACACCGTCAGCGTCGGGTACGCGGTGAGCCGGTGGCAGGGCGTCCGGTCGTAGAAGTGCTTGCGGACCAGGTGCAGGAAGCTCTGCACGGTGCAGGGCGCCTGCTCGCGGTCCAGCGTCAACCCGATCGGCCCCTGGTTGGTGCGCAGCGTGACCCGCACGGTGCCGCGGTCCGGCGTCCGGCGCGGGTCCGGCGGCAGCGACACCGGCCGGGCCGCGGGCTCGTCCGGCGTGGGCGTGTACGCGCACGGCCCCTTCGTCGGCGCGGGGTCGGCGGCGGGTGCCGCGGTGGCGGCGACACCGGCGGCGGCGACGATCGTCGCGGCGGCCACGCTCACCCCGGCGAGGCGGGCCAGCAGGGGTAAGGCGGCGTGCGTTCGGGTTTCGCTCGACACGGTGGTCCTCCCTGGACTCGTGGTACCAGAACGACCGGAGTCTATGGATCGGGTCACCCGATGTCGACGCGGGCGCTCGGCGGGTCGAAAGTCGGTTGCCGGCCCGCGCCGCTTCCGAGAAGGTGAGCGGCATGACGTTCTGACGGATCGCACCCCAGCCCGCAGGCCCTCCTCGCCGCCTGCCGTTCCCGCCTCTCTTTCCGCAGAAACGAGCGTCTGTGTCCGCGTACCCCTCCGGGCGGGCCGTCGTGCCCGCCACCGTCTCCGTCTTCTCCTCCCCCGGCAGCTGGATCGAGTCCGCCGCGCTCGACCAGTGCCGTCAGGTCGCCGCCCTGGACGGCATGGCGCACGTCGCCGCCATGCCCGACCTGCACCCCGGCAAGGGCGCGCCGATCGGCGCAGCGATGTCCTCCACGGTGCTGTATCCGTTCCTCGTCGGCTCCGACATCGGGTGCGGCATCGCGGTGTTCCCGATCGCGCTGCGCCGGGTCGTACCCGAACGGCTCGCGGCCCGGTTCCCCGACCTGGACCGGGCGCTCGACCCGGACGCCGACGACCCGGCGTGGTCGGTGCTGGACGGCGAGATCCCGGCCGGTCACCTCGACGGGCTCGGCACTGTCGGGCGCGGCAACCACTTCGTCGAGCTGGCCCGCGTCGGGCCGGTCCTCGCGGCGGAGCACGCCGCGCGGCTCGGGCTGGCCACCGGTGACCTGGTGCTCGTGGTGCACTCCGGGTCGCGCGGGCTGGGCGAGCGCATCCTGCGCGAGCACACCGAGACGCACGGCGCCGGTCCCGCGCCCGACCCGGACGCGTACCTGGCCCGGCACGACGCGGCGGTGCGCTGGGGCTCGCTCAACCGGCGGCTGCTGGCGGCACGGGTCGCGTACGCGCTCGGCGCCGAACCGACCGAGCCCGTCGTCGACCAGTGCCACAACCTGGTCGAGATCCGCGACGGGCACTACCTGCACCGCAAGGGCGCGGCGCCGGGCGACGGGCGGGACGTGCTGATCGCCGGCACCCGTGGCACGCCCTCCTACCTGGTGGCCGCGCACGCCGGGCCGGACGCCGGCTACTCGGTGGCGCACGGCGCCGGACGCAAGATGTCCCGCGCCGACGCGCTGCGCCGCGGCCGGGCCAAGCACACCGTCGAGGAACTGCGGCGTACGCCGGTCGGCTCGATCGTGGTGTGCGGCGACCGGCAGCTGCTGTTCGAGGAGGCGCCCACCGCGTACAAGCGCATCGAGCAGGTCATCGGCGACCTGGTGGCGCACGACCTCGCCACCCCGATCACCACAACGGTTCCGCTGGTCACCTACAAGACGCCGGACGTGGGCCGGCGCGACGAGCGGCGGAAGGGCCGCCGGTGACCGAGCTGCTGCTGTCCGCCGGGCGCGGACCCGCCGAGTGCGCGTGGGCGCTGACCCGGCTGCTGTCCCGCCTGGAGCGCGAGGCGTCCGGGCGGGGTCTGCGTACCGAGCGGGTCGAGACGGTGCCCGGCGACCGGGCCGGCACCTACCGGTCGGTGCTGGTCCGGATCACCGGCGCCGGGGCGGAGGGCTTCGCGGCCGGGTGGACCGGCACGCTCTGCTGGCAGGCGCCCAGCCCGTACCGGACCGGCCACGGCCGCAAGAACTGGTACGTCACCGCGCGCCCGTGCCGGACCGACGTGGTGGTCACGCCGTTCCACGAGGCGGACGTGGAGTTCGTGCCGTGCCGCACCGGCGGGCCGGGCGGCCAGCACCGCAACAAGGCCAGCACCGCCGTCCGGGCCACGCACCGCCCGTCCGGCCGGACCGTGGTGGTGGACACCGAACGGCACCTGCACCTCAACCGCCGTATCGCGGTCGAGCTGCTGCGGCAGCGGGTCGCCGCCGACGACGAGGCGGCCCGGCGCGCGGGCGTCGACGCCCGCTGGCGCATCCACGACGACCTCGTGCGCGGCGACCCGGTACGGGTGGAGCGGCCCTGACGCGGCCCGATCCGCCGTCGCTGACCGGTCCGGCTACCGTGGGCGCGGCGGACGGGCGGCCCCAGCCCGCCGACGTGGCGCGCGAGGAGGACGGATGCGACGGAGAAGGACCGGTCTGACGGCGGCGCTGGCGACAGGGGTTCTCTTGCTCGCCTCCTGCGGCGGCGATGCCGGCACCGATCCCGAGACCTACCTTCGCGACGCGATGCGCGAGGCCGTGTCCGTCAAGCAGGAGACCGGGCAGTTCCCCCGGGGCGTGAGCGATCTGTCGGTCGGGGACTACGACGGCGTCGGCGTCGTCACGTTCGTCACCAACAACGACGCGTCAGCGCTCTGCGTGCAGCTGTCCGTGCCGGACGCCAAGCGCAGCGTGTACTCCGCCGACCCCGGACAGGTCACCGAGGGCGCCTGCGACATGGACCGCGTCCAGTGAACCCGCTCGTGCAGCGCTTCCGCGCCGTGGTCGCCATGTGGATCTTCGTCGGCGGGGGCGGGTTCCTGCTGGCCGGGTTCCTCGGCCTGGCACTGCTCACCCAGACAGGTCCGTTCGCGGCCGCGTCGACCTTCTCCGCCGCCGCCGAGTTCGCCCCCGGCGCCGAGATCAAGGTGCGGGACACCGGCGTACGCCCCGGCAACATCCTGATCCTCGCCACCCCCGCCACAGTCGACCCCGCCACCGTCCGGTGCACCACGAAGAGCCGGGTCTACTCCACCGGCGAGCAGCGGACCAGGGATCTGACCGGGGCCCGGCCCGAGGGGACCGCGGCGGTGATGCGCGATCGCGGCGACTCGCGGCAGTTCACTCCGGTGCTGGCCACCGAGGGCATCGGCTGGATGGAGACCGACTTCGTGAGCTGCACCGGCGCCGGTGCGGAGGCGTTTGCGCTGACCACCGCCAAGGGCATCCAGAGCGACAGGTTCCGGCTCGACGCCGGACTGCTGCTCATGCTGCTCGCCCCGGTGCTCGCCGGGCTCGGCTGCCTCGCGCTGTACTTCACCCGGAAGTGGAACCGCGAGGCGGCGCGGCTCGGCGGCTCGACGAGCTGGCCCTACCGGTGACCGGGCTGCGCCTGCACGTGGGCTGTGCGATGTGGACGCACAAGTCCTGGTCCGGCCGCTTCCTGCCGCACCCGCTGCCCGCGCACGAGCGGCTGCGCGCGTACGCCGGGTGGTGCGACGCCGTGGAGGGCAACACCACGTTCTACGCCACCCCGGCCCGGGAGACGGTGGCGTCCTGGGCCGAGCAGACCGATCCGGGTTTCCGTTTCCTGCCGAAGCTGCCGAAGGTGGTCACGCACGAGCGCCGGCTCACCGGCGGCGAGGCGGAGCTGCGGGCGTTCCTGCACGCGATGGAGCCGCTCGGTCCCCGGGCGGACGCGCTCTGGATCCAGTTGCCCGGCTCGTTCGGCCCCGGTGACGTGCCCGACCTCGACCGGTTCCTGCGCACGCTGCCCGCCGGTCACCGGTACGCCGTCGAGGTCCGCCACCCCGCCTTCTTCACCGAGGCCGGCGCGGTACGCGCGCTGGAGGCCACGCTGCACCAGCACGGAGCGGAGTGGGTCCCGTTCGACACCACAGCGTTCTTCCGGACGCCGCCGACCAGCGACGCGGAACGGGAGGCGTGGACGCGCAAGCCGCGCCTGCCGCTGCGTACCCGGGCGCTGACCGACCGGCCCATCGTGCGCTACCTGGGCCGGGACGACCCGGCCCGCACCGTCGAGGGCTGGCAGCCGTGGCTGAATGTGGTCACCGGCTGGCTGCGGGAGGGCCGCTCGCCGACGGTGTTCGTGCACACGCCGGACAACGCGGACGCGCCCGAGCTGGCCCGTCGCTTCCACGACCAGGTCCGCGAGCGGGTGCCCGGGCTCGCGCCGCTGCCGGAGCCGGAACCGGTCGGCCCGGCCACGCTGTTCTGAGCGCCGGACGGGATCGCCAGCCCGGCCAGGCTGTGCTGAGCGCCGGGTGGCATCGCCGCCCGGCCGGGCACACACGCGCCCAGCCGGACGGCCCGCGCAGCCCGGCCACGCGGACCCGGCGCCGGACCTCAGCCCGGCCGGCCGCCCTCCGGCGGAGGCAGGCGGTCGTCGTACGCGCCGGACCGGCCCGCGTACCGCTCGCCGCGCAGGAACGGCAGCGGGTTCGGGGTGCAGCCGTGCAGGCCGAGCGTCTGCTGCTGCATCACCGGCGCCGGACGCCCCCGCCCCGGGCAGCGCTCGTGCCCGTGACCCAGGCGGTGGCCGACCTCGTGGTTGACCACGTACCGGCGGTACGCGGCAAGGTCGCTCCCGTACGCGGGCGCGCCGAGCACCCAGCGGGCCACGTTCACCACCACCCGGTGCCCGTTGCGGCAGGACGTGTACCGGTCCAGCCCGTCCCCGCACAGGTCGTCGCGCGTACCGGGGGTCGCGAGGTAGACGGTGAAGTCGGCGGGCCCGTCGGCGCCGACGCGGCGCAGGGCGATCCGTCCGTCCGTCGTCCAGCCACCCGGGCCGGCGAGGATGCCGGTGACCTGCGCCCCGAACTCGGCCGGTGGCAGACCCGTGATGTCGCGCTCCACAGCCACCCGGTAGCGCAGCAGCTTGCCCGTACCCCTTGTGGTGGCCGGCTCGGCGGCGGCGAACCGCCATCGGTTGCCGCCCTCGGCGGGATAGCCGATCCGCGCCGGCCGGGGCCGGACGGGCGCCGCCGCCGACGCGACCGGCGCGGCAGCGGACGGCCCGGCCGGTTCGGACAGCGCGACAGCGGGCTGGTCGGCCACCGCCGGTGCGCAACCGGCCAGCGACACCGCCAGCGCGAACACCGCCGCGCCGCCGCGTGTCCGGTCCACGGTCCTGGTCATCTCGTCTCCCCTCGGCGCCCGGTCGGGGGCGCGGGGATGAGGACGGGTGACCCGTGGCGAAAGTTGGTGCGGCCGGGACTCAACCTTTTCCGCTTCCCGCACGTCCCTACCGGGGTGAGAGGTGCAGAGGACCGGCATGGCCCGGGGTGACGCGGAGTTCGTCGAGTTCGCGCGGGCGTCCTCCGCGCGGCTGACGCACGCCGCCTTCCTCATGACCGGCAACCACCATCACGCCGAGGACGCCGCCCAGACCGCGCTCGTGCGCACGTACGCGTCCTGGTCCCGGATCCGCAACGGCGACCCGTACGGCTACGCCCGGTCGGTGCTGGTGAACCACCTCGTCGACACCTGGCGGCGGCCGATCCGCGAGTACCCGAGCGACGACCTCCCGGAGCGGCCCGGCGGCGACATGGCCGAGGAGGTGGCGACGCGGCGGTGGCTGGTCACCGCGCTCGGCACGCTCACCGCGCGCGAACGCGCCGTCGTCGTCCTGCGTCACTACTTCGACCTGCCGGAGGCCCAGGTGGCCCGCGAACTCGACGTGTCCGTCGGCACCGTCAAGAGCACCTCGTCCCGCGCGCTGGAGAAGCTGCGTACCGCCGGTCTTTCCGCGCCCCGACCGCAGGAGACGTGCCGGTGACCGAGATGGACGAGCTGCGCCGCGCGATGCGGGTGACCGAGCGGGCCGACGGCCTGGACATCGCGGACATCATGCGCCGGGGACGCCGGCTGCGCCGTCGCCGACGGATCGGCGCCGGGGTCGCGGCGGCGGTGACGACGGTCGCGGTGGCGGTCGGGGTCGACGCCGTGGCGACGCGGCCCGGCCCGCCGGACCTCCCGGCCGGGGAGCCGGGCGCCACCGCGTCCGCCGCCACTCCCCCGCCCACGCCGACCGCCGCGCCGGCCCCGACCGAGTCGCCGCCGCGGCCGCTCGGGACCGTAGTGGACAGCGGCATCCGGTACGGCGCCGACGCGCGCGTGTTCTTCATGGTCCCGGTCGACGTGCCGAAACTGCCGCGTGTGACGATCGGCCTGGTCGCCGGACGGCGCGCGCCGGACGGCCGCCTGACCTCCGACTTCCTGGTGAACGACGTCTCCGGCAGCGACCGCCGGGCCGGGTTCCACGAGATCGGGTACGACCAGCAGCGGGCGCCCACCGACACGCCGGTACCGACGTTCGGCTACTTCGTCGGCCCGGCGGCACGCATCGTCGGGACAGTCGACGGCCGGCAGGTCGAGGCGAAGCTGGCCCGGTGGAGCGAGGACCCCCAGGTGGTGATCTTCTGGTTCGACCCGAAGACGCTCACTCCGGGAACCCCGCTCGACGGCATCACCGCCCGAGACCCCCAGGGCCACCGCCTGTAGCCCGCACCCCTCCCCTTTCCCCCTTCTCCTCGCCTCTCCCCCGGTGATCAAGGAGTTTGCGGGCTGACACCGCGTTGGTGAGGACACAAACTCCTTGATCACCGGCGTCAGGGGGCGGGGCGTGAGAGCCGAACCCGCCCCGAACTTCTTGATTCGCCGCTCTGAGCCGCCCCGCGCACCCTCCCCCGCACCGGCGGCCCGAGCTGCCCGAGCTGCCCGAGCTGCCCGCCGATCTTGGTACGAAAAGGCCCTTATAGGGGCACTTTCCTACCAAGATCTACGACAGCTCCCGGGATACGGACCACGAATCTCAGGTCACGGGAGACATGGCGCCTGAGACGGGCAGGCGAGGCGGGCACCGGCGACCCCGCCGCCCGCTCTCCGCGATCTTGCGCTTTCTGACCGGCCAGATGGGACATTCACGACATCGACGGGGCCGCAAGTGCAAGATCGCGGAGGGCGGGTGAGGGCGGGAGGCACGGAGCGCGGGTGGGGGCGGGAGGGGCGGGGGGGTGGGGCGGAGGGCGGGTGGGGGGGGTGTGAGGATCGGGGGCATGCGTGCTGTGGTGTTCGAGCGGTTCGGGGTGCGGCCGGAGGTCCGGGAGGTGGACGACCCGGCGCCGGCGCCGGACGGAGTGGTCGTCCGCGTCGGCGCGACCGGCCTGTGCCGCAGCGACTGGCACGGCTGGCAGGGCCACGACCCGGACATCCGCCTGCCGCACGTGCCGGGGCACGAGTTCGCCGGCGTCGTCGTGGCGGCCGGCGCGGACGTACGCGGCTGGCGGCCCGGCGACCGGGTGACTGCGCCGTTCGTCTGCGCCTGCGGGCGGTGCCCCTCGTGCCTGGCGGGCGACCAGCAGGTCTGCGAGCGGCAGACCCAGCCGGGCTTCACCGGGTGGGGCTCGTTCGCCGAGCTGGTCGCGGTACGGCACGCCGACGTCAACCTGGTCCGGCTGCCGGACGAGCTGGACGAGACGGCCGCCGCCGCGCTCGGCTGCCGGTTCGCCACCGCGTTCCGGGCCGTGATCGCGCAGGGCAGGGTGGCCGCCGGCGAATGGGTGGCGGTGCACGGCTGCGGCGGCGTCGGCCTGTCCGCCGTGATGATCGCGGCGGCGAGCGGGGCGCGGGTGGTGGCGGTGGACGTGTCGCCCGGCGCGCTGGAGCTGGCCCGCCGCTGCGGCGCCGCGGTCTGCCTGGACGCCAGCGCGCTGGGCGGGCCGGGCGAGGTGGCCGCCGCGGTCCGGGCCGCCACCGGCGGGGGCGCGCACCTGTCGCTGGACGCGCTGGGCGCTCACGCCACCTGCGTGGCGTCGATCGAGGGCCTGCGCCGGCGGGGCCGGCACGTGCAGGTCGGGCTGCTGCCCGCCGCGCAGGGCCGCCCGGCGCTGCCGATGGACCTGGTGATCGCGTACGAGCTGGAGCTGCTCGGCAGCCACGGCATGCCGGCCCACGCGTACCCGGAGATGCTGCGGCTGGTCACCGCCGGGGTGCTGCGCCCCGCCGAGCTGGTCACCCGCATCGTCGACCTGGCCGCCGCGCCGGACGCCCTGGCGACGATGGACCGGCCGGCCGTCGCCGGGATGTGCCTGATCCAGCCCTGAGAACGGGCGCGGGCCGGCCCGGCGCCGGGAGACCCGGCGCGGACCGGCCCGCGAGGCCGTCCGGTCAGTCGGTGACGGTCACCGTGACGGTACGGGGCGGCTGCTGGTACTGCCCGCGGTTGTCCATGCCGCGGATCGTCACCGTGTACGTGCCGGCCGGGATCACCGGCGACGTGTACGCGAAGTTCGACCCCGGCGAGCCCGGGCTGGTGAGGAACGTGGCGATCCACGGCCAGTTGCTCGGCGCGCCCGCCCGGCCGAACGTGCCGGCCGCGTTCATGCCCTGCCCGGCGCTGTTGCCGATCTGCACCTCGACCTTCTGCATCCCGCCGTCGTCCACCGCCCGGCCGGTGACCACGATCCGGCCGCCGGTGTACGCCTGTCCCTCGACCGGCGTGATGCTCGGCTCCAGCGTCGGGTCGGTGTCACCCGGGTAGACCAGGTAACGGGCGGTCGCGCCGCTGGTCGAGTTGTCCTGCTGGCCCGCGGTGTCCACGGCCCACGCCTCGACGCTGTACGTGCCCCGGGTGGGCAGGTCGATCGAGAGCGTGAACCCGGTGCTGGTCGCGCCGGGCGAAGCGAGCGTCGCGTCGACTGTGGCGAACGCGGCGGCCATGGTGCCGTTGGGCTGCACGTACCGGCCGGTGTCCAGGTCGCGCAGCGCGATCCGGACCGCCCGTACGCCCTTGTCGTCGGTGGCGGTGCCGGTCAGGTCCAGGTGCAGCCGGTCGATGTCCTGGTTGGTGCCGGTGAAGCTGAGCAGCCCGTTCGGGAAGGCGTCGCCGGGCACCTGGGCGGTGACGGTGAGCCGGCCCATGTTGTTGCTGGACGTGGTCAGGCCGAGCTTGTCGGTGGCGCGTACCCGGAAGTCGTAGACGCCGGGGGTGAGCGGCACCGTGGTGAACGACCAGTCGAACGTCGCCGCGTCGAGGTTGGTCGGGGAGATCCGGTGGTAGCCGGCGACCGAGTCGGCGCCCCAGGTGCCGTCGGTGGCGAGCGCCTCGCGGGTGGTGTTGTTGCGCAGGTAGATCTCGACCGACTTGAGGGCGTCGTCGTCGCTCGCCGTGCCGGCGAACGTGATCGTGCCGCCCGGTGCGACGGTGAGCGGCGCCGGGTTGCCCGGCGGGGTCATCGCCACCGGGGAGGTGATCGCCACTGTCGGCGGTACGCCGTTGGCGGACACGGTCCAGTCGCGGGTGTCGCCGCGCAGGTCGCTCTGCCCGGTCGTGTCGACGGCGGTGGCGGTCATCTTCCACTGCCCCTCGATCGGCAGCGTGACCTCGTACTGCCAGGTGGCGGACGTCGCGCCGATCACGTCCGGCTCGCCGCGGAAGGTGTTGTAGACGGCGGCGACGGTGCCGTCGTCCTGGAGGTACCTGTTGTCCGCCGTGCGGAACGAGTAGATCAGCGAGTTGACGCCCTTGTCGTCGGTGGCGGTGCCGGAGGCCACGAACGTCTGCGTGGCGAGCAGGCCGGCCGACGGTGAGCTGATCCGGGTCGACGGCGGCAGGTCGTCGAAGCGGAACGTCTCGATCTTCTTGACCGCCTTGGTGGTGTCGCCGGCGCCGTTGCGATCGAACGTCTTGGCCTGCAACTGGTAGACGCCGGCCGGCAGCGTCACCGGCAGGCTCCACGTGGTGGAGGTGGCGTTCGGCGCGGCCACCGTCGTGTTGATCGCCTTGAACGCGCCCCAGGTGGTCAGGTCGGCCTGGAGGTACCTGCCGCTGTTGCGGTCCTGGATCTCCAGCTGCACCCGGGCCACGCCGGCCGGGGCGAGCGCCTGGCCGCTGATGGTGAACTCCTCGCCGGCCGGCTTCACCGCGCCCTCGATCGGCGTGGTGACCGTGGTGTCCAGCGGCGCGGGCGCGGGCTGCTGGGAGAGGTCGAAGAAGGCCACCCGGCCGGTGGTCTTGCTGCCCTTGACGTTGCCGTCACCGCCGACGAGCAGACCGCGCGAGGTGGCGAGCATCGCCTTCTCGCCCTCGTACGAGTTGGAGCCGGGGTTCCACTCCAGCGCGGTGCCGGTGAGCGGGTCCAGCGCGCCGAGGTGGTCGCGGCGGACCACCTGGTCGCCGAGGCCGTAGCCGCTGAGGCCCTGGCCGGTGCCGTAGCCGACGTTGTCCAGGCCGGGCCACGGCACGTTCGAGGTGGGCGACTCCTGCCAGCTGAAGTGCCCGCCGACGTAGACGGCGGTGTCGGTGATCGCCACCGAGTAGATGCTGTCGAAGTGCCGGGAGATCCAGAGTGGCTCGACGTTGTCGTTTCCGGTCAGCGGGTACGCGATGGCGGTGTCGTTGATCGGCGGGCGGTCGCCGCCGGAGCCGCTGGTGACGACGAAGTACGAGTCGTCGGGCGCGATGTCGCCGGCGAAGACGCGCTGGATGCCGCCGACGAAGGAGAGGTTGTCCTCCCACAGCCGGGTACGCCACGGCAGCAGCGCCTTGCTCGCCGTACCGATCAGGGCCACGCCGTAGCGGTCCTGGCCGGCGATCTGGCGGCCGGTGTGCACGACCAGCAGCTTGCTGCGGTCGTGGGTGAGCTTGAGCTGCTGCACGGTGAGCATGCCGCCGACGCCGATGCCGCCGGTGAGCGGCAGGTTGAAGCCGGTGTCGACGGCGCCGGTGGTGGGGTTGAGCGCGGCCAGGCCGCTGCGGCTGACCCCGTTGACGGTGGCGAACTGGCCGCCGACGTAGACCGCGTTGGCGCTCACCGCGAGCGCGGTGGCCCGCGCGTTCGCGCTGGCGGTGAACGCGGCGACCGGCGCGCCGGTGGCCGGGTTCAGCCGGGCGATCTTGCGCTTGGTGACGCCGTTGATCGTGTTGAACGAGCCGGCGATGTAGAGCGACGAGCCGTCCGGCGACGCCTCCACCGCGGCGACCGCGCCGTCGATCGTCGGCTTGAAGGCGGTGTCCACCTTGCCGGTGTCCAGGTTGTACGACGCCAGGGACTTCTGTGCGATCGCGGTCCCGCCGACGTTCGAGATGGAGGTGAACGTGCCGGCGACGAAGACTCGGTTGCCGATCACCTCGATGTCGGTGATCTCGCCGTTGGTGATCCGCGGCGTGTCGGTGCGGGGCGTGGTCGGCATCAGCCGGGTGTCCCCGGGGGTCACCAGTGCCCGGGTGGCAGTGGTGCGCGCGGCGCCGAGCGCGGCGCTGCTGCCGGTCGCCTGGGCGCCGGTCCGGCCGGCTGCGCCGGCGTCCCGCACGACGACGGTGCCGGCGAGCGCCGGTACGCCCACCACCACGACCGCGCCGGCGGCGAGCACCGCCACCGCGCGACTCCAAACTCGCATCGAGACAACTCTCCCTGTCCGCCGGGACGGCCCCCCTCGGGTGATTCCCGGGTCCCTCCGTCCGCGTGCCGGACGCCACCGTAGGAGGCAAAGACATCTCGCGATACGTGCCGCACCGGTAATCGACCGGTCGCCATCAATTTCGGCCACACCGGCAGCCCCGCTCCTCCGATCGGGTCACCCGCGCCGCCGTCCGGCCGTCGCGGCGGTCAGTCGCCCCGCACCCGGGGGTCACGGTGGTCGGTCAGCCGCAGGCCGACACCGCGTACCGCCGCGATGGTGACGCCGGTGCCCAGTTCGTCGAGCTTGCGTCGCAACCGCTTCACCAGGGACTGCACGTCGGCCCGGCCGTGCGTCGGCGCGTCGCGCCAGACCGCCCGGTGCAGCTCGGCGTAGCTCCACACCCGTACCGGCTCGGTGGTCAGGCAGGTCAGCAGGTCGCGCTCCAGCCGGGTCAGGGGGATCGCTCGGTCGCCCCACCGGGCGGTGGAGCGGGCCGCGTCGATCACCAGGGCGCCGTCCGGCGCGGGCTCCTCCCCGGGTACGGGCGACGGCGGCGCGTCCCGCGGTGCCGGCGCGTCGGCCGGGGCCGGCGTGTCGTTCGGGGCCGGCGCGTCCGCCGTGATCAACTCGCGCAGCTCGTCCAGATCGGCGACCATCAACAGGGGCGCGACGCCGTCGAGCAGCTCCGTCAGCCGCAGCCGCTCGGCCGGGGACGACGTCACTCCGATGACGAGCGAGAAGGGCCGCTCCGGCGGCTCGGTGCCGGAGTTCGCCGCGTTCGTGCCGTCAGTCGTCACCGCGCCCCACCGTGACAAAAACTGTCAACAAGCCATCCGATCCGGGGGCCTGTTGGTGACATGTTGCTCACGTACGGTCATTGATCGTTCCCTCATGTCGATCATAGTGTCCATTCAGGTGACCGGCGCAGACCCGCACGGACGCCTAGGGGGCCTGGGGGGTTCTTGTAATACCGGTGCGACCAGTCGGGAGAGCACATCTCCTGGCCCTTCTGCCATGGCTCGATCATCCGCGGGTCATCGGAGTAGGAGGCAGCACCGATGCTGAGACGTCCACACAGATGGGGCCCGGCCCGGCGGCTGGTGAGCGCAGGCGCCGCCCTGGTGCTCGCCGCGACCGCGCTGGCCGCCACCGGCACGGGAGCGCAGGCCGGCACGGGCGCCGGCGCGTCGGCCGACGACAAGATCCGCCCCGAACTCACCCGGCAGCTGCAGGGCAAGAGCGAGGGCGACTTCTGGATCCACTTCTCGGGCAAGGCTGACCTGGGCAAGGCCGCCGCGACCAAGGACTGGAACGAGCGCGGCGCCGCCGTCGCGGCGGCGCTGAAGAAGACCGCCGCGGAGAGCCAAGCCAAGATCCGCGCCGAGCTGGACCGCTCGGGCACGAAGTACCAGAGCTTCTGGGCCACCAACGCCATCAAGGTCACCGACGGCTCGCTCACCATGGCGCAGAACTTCGCCGCCCACTCCGAGGTGGACGGGCTGTACGCGCCGGTCGAGTACAAGCTCCCCGAGACCACCCCGGGCACCGACGAGAAGTCGGCGAACGCGCTGGAGTGGGGCATCGCAAACATCAACGCCGACGACGTCTGGTCCCAGTACGGCGTCAAGGGCGCCGGCATCACGGTGGCCAGCATCGACAGCGGCGTCCAGTTCAACCACCCGGCGCTGGTGAACTCGTACCGGGGCAACAACGGCGACGGCACCTTCGACCACAACTACAACTGGTTCGACGCCGCCGACGAGTGCGCCACCGCGCCGTGCGACTCCGACGGCCACGGCACGCACACCATGGGCACCATGGCCGGCGCCGACGGGGCCAACCAGATCGGTGTCGCCCCCGAGGTCAAGTGGATCGCCGCGAACGGGTGCTGCCCGACCGACGCCGCGCTGATCTCCTCCGGCCAGTGGATGCTGGAGCCCACCGACCTCAACGGGCAGAACCCGGACGCCAGCAAGCGGCCGAACATCATCAACAACTCGTGGGGCACCACGGCGCCGTCCAACCAGCCGTTCATGGAGGACGTCACCAACGCCTGGACCGCCTCCGGCATCTTCGGCGTCTGGTCCAACGGCAACAACGGCCCGTCCTGCCAGACCAGCGGCTCACCGGGCAGCCTGGCCAGCAACTACTCGACCGGCGCGTACGACGTCAACAACAACATCGCCAGCTTCTCGTCCCGGGGCACCGGGCAGAACGGCGAGATCAAGCCGAACATCTCGGCGCCCGGCGTCAACGTCCGCTCCAGCGTGCCGACCAACTCGTACGCCAGCATCAGCGGCACCTCGATGGCGGCGCCGCACCTGGCCGGCGCGATCGCGCTGCTCTGGTCGGCGGCGCCCACCCTGGTCGGCGACGTCACGGCGACCCGCGCGCTGCTGAACGACACGGCGATCGACAAGGCCGACGCCCAGTGCGGCGGCACCACCGACGACAACAACGTCTACGGCGAGGGCCGGCTGGACGCGCTCGCGCTGCTCGCCGCCGCCCCGATCGGCGACAACGGCACGCTGGCCGGCAAGGTCACCGACGCCGCCACCGGCGCGGGGATCGCCGGCGCCACCGTCACCCTGTCCGGCGCGGCGGACCGCACGCTGACCACCGGCGCCGACGGCACGTACTCCTCGCTCCTGCCGGCCGGCGACTACCAGGTCGTCGTCTCGTCCTTCGGGTACGCGACCCGCACGCTGTCCGCGACCGTCACCGCGAACACGACCACCACGCTGGACGTCGCGCTCACCGCGGTGCCGAGCGTGACGGTCAGCGGGCAGGTCACCGACGGGTCCGGGCACGGTTGGCCGCTGTACGCGAAGGTGAGCGTCGAGGGCACGCCGATCTCCGACTACACCACGCCCACCACCGGCCGCTACAGCCTGTCGCTGCCGTCCGGGGCGACCTACCGGCTCAAGGTCGAGCCGCAGTACGCCGGCTACCTGACCACCACCAAGGAGGTCACCGTCGGCACGGGCAACGCCGTCGCCAACATCGCCGTGCAGGCGAACCCGGAGGCGTGCGCCACCGCCCCCGGCTACACCGTCAGCTCCGACGGCGAGTACGAGACGTTCGACGGCACGGGCGTGCCGGACGGCTGGACCGTGGTGGACAACGCCGGCACCGGCCAGGTCTGGGAGTTCACCGACGCCGGTGAGCGCGGCAACCTGACCGGCGGCAGCGGCAACTTCGCCGTCATCGACAGCGACAACTACGGCAGCGGCGGGCGGCAGGACACGTCGCTGGTCAGCCCGGTCGTCGACCTGACCGGCGTGACCGCGCCGGTGATCCGGTTCAACCAGGACTACAACTGGCTCAACAGCGACCGCGCGGACGTCGACCTGAGCCTCGACGGCGGCACCACCTGGAGCAACGTGCTGCGGCAGGCGGCCGACGTACGCGGCCCGCGGGTGACCGAGGTGCCGATCCCGCAGGCGGCCGGCCAGTCGCAGGTGCGGGTGCGCTTCCACTACTACGAGGCCAGCTGGGAGTGGTGGTGGGAGGTCGACAACGTCCTCATCGGCAGCAAGCTCGTCTGCAAGCCGGTGAACGGCGGCCTGGTCCTCGGCCACGTCCGTGACAAGAACGACAACGGCTACGTCAACGGCGCCACGGTGACCAGCAAGGACCGCCCGGCGGAGAAGGCCACCACGGTGGCCACGCCGGACGACACCGAGCTGCCCGACGGCTTCTACTGGATGTTCTCGTCGCTGACCGGGACGCACCCGTTCACCGCCAGCGCCGGCAACTACGTGAGCCAGACCAAGCAGGTCACGGTCGAGGAGGACTGGGCCACCGCGGCCAACTTCCAGCTCGCCGCCGGCCGGCTGTCGGTGAAGCCGACCTCGATCACCGGCACGGTCCGGATGCCGAGCGGCAAGGTCAGCAAGACCTTCACCGTGACGAACACCGGCGGGGCGCCGGTCACCGCGGAGTTCAGCGAACGCGACGGCGGGTTCGTGCTGCAACGGGCCGACGGTTCCCAGTTGTCCCAGCAGGCGCTGCTCGGCTCGACCGGCGCGCCGGTCCAGCGGCTGACCGCCGCGACGTCGTTCGCCGCCCGTTCGTCCGGCAAGTCGTCCACCGCGATCGCGGCGGCGGCCCCGCAGGCGGACCCGTGGACCGCTATCCCGGGCTACCCGTCGAACGTGATGGACAACCGGGTCGTCACCGTCGACGGCAAGGTCTACTCCATCGCCGGTGGCGACGGCACCGCGTCGAGCGCCAAGAACTACCGGTACGACCCGATCGCCCAGACGTGGACCGGGATCGCCGACCTGCCCGGCGCGCGTAACGCCATGACGGTCGGCGCGATCGACGGGAAGATCGTCGCCACCGGTGGCTGGGGCGCCGCCGGACCGGACGTCGCCACCTTCTCGTACGACCCGGCGGCGAACACCTGGACCCGCAAGGCCGACAACCCGGCGCCGCGCTCGGCGGCGGGCCAGGCGGTCGCGGGTGGCAAGTTGTACGCGATCGGCGGCTGCACCACTGCCAGCTGCACGCCGATGTCCAACTCGGTGGTCCGCTACGACCCCGGCGCGGACACCTGGGAGACGCTGCCCGCGTACCCGAAGTCGGTGGCGTTCCTGTCCTGCGGCGGGATCGACGGCACCGTCTACTGCACCGGCGGCAACGACGGCACCACGTCGCAGAAGGTCGGGTACGCCTTCGACCCGGCCGCCAACGCCTGGACCGCCATCCCGGACGCGCCGGCCGACAGCTGGGCCTCCTCGTACGCGGTGGCGAACGGCAAGCTCCTGGTCGTCGGCGGGTCGCAGGGCGGCGCCATCACCAACGCCGGCTTCGCCTTCGACCCGGCGACCAACTCGTGGGCGAACCTGCCCAACGCCAACACGGCCCGCTACCGGGGTGGCGCGGCCTGCGGGTTCTACAAGGTCGGCGGCTCGTCGGGCAGCTTCACGGCCACCAAGGACAGCGAGGTCCTGCCCGGCTTCTCCGAGTGCTCGGAGGCCGCTGCCGACGTGAGCTGGCTGACCGTCGACAAGTCGAAGGTCACGCTGGCGCCCGGTGAGAAGGTCACTGTGACTGTCGTGATGACCGCGAACGTCGACCAGCCGGGCACGTACTCCGCGTCGGTGGCGATCAAGGAGGACACCCCGTACACCGTGGAGCCGGTGGCGGTGACCATGATCGCGCAGCCGCCGACCACCTGGGGCAAGCTGTCCGGCACGGTCTCCGGCAAGAGCTGCCAGGGCGCCACCGCGCCGCTGGCGGGCGTGACCGTGCAGGTCGACTCCTGGGCGAACTCCTACACCTTCACCACCGACGCCGAGGGCCGGTACGCCTACTGGATGGACCGGCGCAACAACCCGCTCACGTTGATCGTCGCGAAGGACGGCTGGAAGCCCCAGACGCGCCAGACGAAGATCAACAGCAGCACGCCCACGGTAGAGGACTTCACCCTCTCCCCCACCCGCTGCTGACCCCAGCACCTGACAAGGGCGGCCCGCCCGGTGCTCCGCACCGGGCGGGCCGCCCCACGCCCTCCCTCCCCACCCCCTCCCCCGCGATCTTGCACTTACCGCCCCGGCAAGGCACACAAAAGCCCCACCCGAGGGGCCGCAAGTGCAAGATCAGCGGCGCGAGGCAGGGCGGGGCGAGGGATGGGTGGGGAGGGTGGGTCAGGGTGGGGTCAGGCGGAAGCCGACGCCTCGGACGGCGTGGATGGTCGCGGGGACGTTGAGGCGGGCCAGCTTGCGCCGGATGCGGCGTACCACCGAGTGCATGTCCGAGCCCCGGCCCATGTGGTCGTTGCCCCAGACCTCGCGGTGCAGCCGGGCGTACGTCCACACCTGACCGGGCGTGCCGGCCAGGCAGACCAGCAGGTCGTGCTCCAGCGGCGTCAACCCGACCTCCCGCTCCCGCCAGCGCAGCACCCGCCGGTCGGAGTCGACACCCAGCTCCAGCCCGGACGACGGGCCGGGCGACGGGCCGGACGACGGAACGGGCGGCTCGCCGGCGGGCTGCGGCCGGGGTGCCGGCGGGCCGGCCGGACGGCGGACCAGATCGAGGAAGCGGCGGGCCTGGTGGACGCTGGAGACGATCAGGAACGCCTCGGTGCCGCCGAGCAGCTGGGCGAGCTGCCGGCGCTCGGCCGACGAGGACGCGACGCCGATGACCAAGGACGGCATCCCTGTCATCCGTTCCCACCTTTCCGGCAGGTTGAACCGCAACGCGGGGCGGTCGCCAGGCACGACGAGGCGGGGCACCTGGCTTGCGGAGTTCGACCCGAGGGGTGCGGGAGCTGCGGTTTCGTGAGGCTTCGGGGTGAACTACCGGGATCATATAGCCGAGCACCGATGATTGGTATAGCAGTTAACGTCGATGTAACTGCATGCGACAACGTGACCGGGGCATGTCGCGCAGGGTCGGGTTTCGGCACGCGCGTACCGATGAGAGCCGGGACGTACGCCGGTCCAATGCGTGTGATCACGCACATGCTCTCCCTGGCCGGCGGGACGCCGACCCGCGCGGACATCGCCGCCCGCTGCGCCGAACTGGCCGAGGCGCTGCGCGGCCGCGACCGGGGGGTGGTGGTCTGCGACGTGTCCGCTGTGGCCGCGCCGGACCTGGTAACGGTCGAGGTGCTGGCGCGGCTGCGCCTGACCGCGCGGCGGTTCGGCTGGCGGCTGGAGGTACGCGGCGCGGGCGACGACCTACGCGAGCTCGCGGGTCTGCTCGGGCTGGCCGGCGCCCTCCTCCAGCCGGGCGGGCAGCCCGAACAGCGGGAACAGGCGGTCGACGTCGAGGAAGTTGTTGAGCGACGTGATCCGGCCGCCGGAGACGCCGATCACGATCAGCGCCCACGGCACGTGCCCTGAGCCGTCGGGGTCACGCCGGTAGTGCCCGAACGCGGGCATCCCGTTGGCGGCGGTCGGCACCAGCCGGGAGCCGCGGCAGCCGCTGCCGGTGCCGGCCATCCAGGCCGCGATGTGCTCGGGGCCGCGCAGCCACAGCGGAAGCGGCGGCATCGACAGCGTCGCGTCCTCGTGCAGCAGCGCGGTGAGCGCCGTCAGGTCGTACGCCTCGAACGCGCGCACGTAGCGGGCGAGCAGCGCCTGCTGCTCGGAATCGAGCGGACGGCTCGCGTCTGCCTCGGTGTCGGCCGAGGCGAGCGTGGCCCGCGCCCGTTGCAGCGCGCTGTTGACGCTCGCCACCGACGTGTCGAGCAGGTCGGCGACCTCCTGGGCCGACCAGGCGAGCACCTCGCGCAGGATCAGCACGGCCCGCTGCCTGGGCGGCAGGTGCTGCAACGCCGCGACGAACGCCAGCCGCACCGACTCCCGGCCGGCCACCACCTCGGCCGGGTCACCGGCCTCGGGCAGCACCCGGTCGTCGGGCACCGGGCCGAGCCAGATCTGCTCCGGGCGCGGCTCGCCGGGATGGGTGGCGGTGCCGACCCCTGCCGGGCCGAGGTCCATCGGCCGGACCCGGCGCTGCGCGCTGGTGGCCATGGTGAGACAGACGTTCGTGGCGATCCGGTAGAGCCAGGTCCGCAGCGCGGAACGCCCTTCGAACTTGTCGAAGTTGCGCCAGGCCCGGACGAAGGTGTCCTGCACCGCGTCCTCGGCCTCGAAGGCCGAACCCAGCATCCGGTAGCAGTAGCCGGTCAGCTCCGACCGGTACGCCTCGAGTTGCGCCTCGACGGGAATGCTCGCCACCTCGCTCACCCGGCTGAAACTAGCCCACATGCTGCATGAACGCGAGCACCCCGGGCCCGCGGCGATGAGTGAGCCCCGCGCGCCCGGTCCAACGGTCGTCAGGTCACCACACCAGAGGAGCACCGATGACCACCGCCCAGCGCGACGAGACCCACGCCCCGGGGCGGTACGCCGACGTCAACGGCGTACGCCTCTACCACGAGACGCACGGCAGCGGACGGCCGATGATCCTGCTGCACGGCGGGCTCTGCTCCGGCGAGATGTTCGCGCCGATCCTGCCCGCGCTGACCGCGAAGCACCAGGTGATCCTGGTGGACCTCCAGGGCCACGGCCGCACCGCCGACGTGGACCGGCCGCTCGACATGGCGTTGATGGCCGACGACGTCGCCGCGCTGATCGACCACCTCGGGCTGGACCGGCCGGACGTGGTCGGCTTCTCCCTCGGCGGCGGCGTCGCCCTGCACGTCGGGTTCCGGTACCCGGAGAAGGTCGGCCGGCTGGTCGCCGCGTCCGCGCACATCCGCCGCGACGCCGTCTACCCGGAGCTGCTGGCGCAGCAGGGCCAGGTCGACGCCGCGGCCGCCGAGTACCTGAAGGACACCCCGATGTACGAGCTGTACCAGCGGGTCGCGCCACGCCCGGAGGACTTCCCCCGGCTGCTCGACAAGATCGGCGAGGCGATGCGCAAGGACTTCGACTTCACCGACCAGGTGCGTGCCCTGCGGGTGCCGACGCTCGTGGTCGCCGCCGACGCCGACATGGCTCCGCCGAGCCACTTCGTGGAGGTGTTCGAGCTGCTCGACGGCGGCCGGCGCGACGGCGGCTGGACGGGCGAGGGCCGCCCGGCGGGCGGGCACGCGCTGGCGATCCTGCCCGGCCTGACCCACTACGACATCGACCAGTCGCCGCTGTTCGCCGCGGTCACCCTGGCCTTCCTCGACCGGGACCGCTGACCCGCGCGTGTGCCGCCTCCCGTACCGGGGTACCGCTGAGTCAGGAACACCGGTGAGGAGGACGAGATGACCGACCCCAGGTACGCACCGATCGGGCTGGCCACCGCCGGGCAGCTGGTCCCCGACGACGGACAGACCGGCGGCGGTGAGGTCGTCGGCGCCGACGACGCGGCGGCGGACGCCGCCCGGGCCGGCGCCGACGTGGACCTGTCCGGGGCCGACCGGGACAGCGACGGCACCCCGGTGGGCGCCGCCGACGCCGAGGCCGACCGCCGGCGCGCCGCCGGCGAGTGAACGACCGGTTCCGCCCCGCCACCCGTGTCACGGTGGCGGGGCGGAGCCGTCCTCAGCCGTCGACCGGCAGCTCCACGTCGGGCAGGTGCCCGAGCGCCCGGATCGCGGTGACCGCGGCGTACCCGTCGGCCAGCCAGGCGATGTCGGTGCCGGGGACCGCGCGGACCGCGTTCTCCTCCACCGCCGTACGCACGAACCCCTCACCGCGCTCGGCGACCGACACCTGCACCTGGCCGAACGGCGCCAGCGTCGCCTGGCGCAGCCCGGCCACCTGATCGGCCGGCAGGTCGGGCACGTTGAGGTTGAGCACGGTGCCCGGGTCCGCCCCGGCCAGCCAGGGCAGCAGCCTCCCGGCCAGCTCGGCGGCCGTCGACCAGTGCCGGGACTCGTCGTCCACGCTGTCCAGCACCGCGATCGCCGCGCCGCCGCTGCCTGCGCTCGCCGCCGCCGCCGGGGTGAGCACGTCGAGCGACACGGCGAGCGCGCGGATGCCGTTGTTGCCGGCGGTCAGCGCCGCGCCGACGGTGCCGGAGTGCAGGACCGCGTGGCCCGCGTTCGCGCCCCGGTTGATGCCGGACAGCAGCAGGTCCGGTACCGGCCCGAACACCCCGAGTCCGGCCAGGATCGCGATGTACGCCGGTGAGGCGGCCACCGCGTACGCGGGCACGCCGGGCAGCCCGTCCAGCTCGGTCTCACCGAACACCAGCCGCCCGTCGTCGGTCACCGCGGACAGCGCCGCGCTCATCCCGCTCGCCTCGTGCCGCGGCGCGGCGACCACCACGTCCAGCCCGCGCTCGTACGCGGCCCGGGCCAGCGCGCGGATGCCGGGGGCGTGCACGCCGTCGTCGTTTGTGACCAGCACCCGGGGTGGCCGGTCAGCCGTCATCGTCGCCACCGTCCAGCGGGGTCAGCCGGACCCGGCCGGCGAGTTCCCGTACCGCCTCGGCGCGCCCGGTGCCCAGCCCGTGCCGGGTCACGTTGAGCGCGCCCGCGGCGGCGCCGACGTGCAGCGCCTCCCGCATGTCCCCGCCCCGGGCCAGCACCGCCGCCACCCCGGCGGTCATCGAGTCACCGGCGCCCCGGTGGTCGGCCAGCTCCAGCGGCGGGGCGTGCACCAGCAGCGCCTCGCCGTCCTCCGGCAGCGCGAGCGCGGGTTCCCCGGCGCGGCTGATCAGCACCGTCCGCGCGCCCCGCTCCTGGCACCGGCGACCGGCGTCGCGCAGCGCCTCCACGCTGTCGTCCTTGGCCAGGCCGTCGTCGAGCAGTTCCTCGTGGCTGACCTTCAGCACGCTCACCCCGCCGTCGAGCACCGCCTCCAGGTACGGCCCGGACAGGTCGGCCACCACCGTCCCGCCGTTGGCGCTCAGGTCGGCGGCGAGCCGGCGGTAGATGTCCGGGTCCACCACCTGCGGGTCGGCTGGTCCGCTGAGCACGCTCACCGGCGCGCGCAGCCCTTCGGTGAGCGTCACCGTGTACAGCTCGTCGATGTCGTGCCGCACCATCGGCACGCCCGGATGCTCGGCGATCTCGGTCCGCTCGCCGTCACGCCGGTCGTGCACGTACCAGCCGGTGCCGGACTCGCGGCGCACCATCCGTACCGTGACGTCCTCGTCGTCGAGCAGCTTGCGGACCGCGTCGCCGACCTCGCCGCCGAGGCCCACGCACATGGTCACCGGCACGCCGAGCGCGGCGATCATCCGGCTCTGCCACACCCCCTGACCGCCCGGGTGCAGATGCAGCTCGGTCGCCTCGCCCTGCTGCTCGATCGTCACCGTCAACAGCGGGGCCGGGGCGAACACCATCACCTTCTGGTCCATCCGCCAGTGTTGCCCGCTGACCGGCCCCGGTAATCCCCCAGGTCAGCGCGGACGCGCGGCGGCGCGGCGGCGCCGCAGGTACGGCAGCGCGAACAGGTAGAGGCCGCTGACCAGGAGCAGGGCGAGCGGGAGCAGCGGCACGTAGGAGATCCACACGATCGGGTCCTTCTGCGCCAGCGCGACGAACGTGATCACGACGGTCACCGTGAAGGCGATGGAGAGCCAGCGGTGGAGCTGGCGGATGCGGAGGTCCATGGGTCGGTGCCCCTTTCCCCGGTGGCCGCCCCGGTGGGAGGCCCGTACCGCAGACGCTAGGTCCGCCCACCCGCGCGAGGCTTCTCGATTCCTGACCGGTCCGCGCCGCCGCTCGGCGGCCCAGGCGCGGGCATCGGTCGGGTTGCCCGGCGCGCCTACCCTGCCGTCAACAGCGGCCGAGCCACGGGGGCAGGCATGCAGATCATCGAACACAGCGTCGTCGGTACCCGGTCCGCCGTTCTCCGCCTGCGCCGTCCCGGCAGCCAGTTGCAGTTCCTGGTGTTCCCGATGCTGCACGTGGCGAGCCCGCGGTTCTACGCGGCTGTGACGAAGCGCCTGCGCGAGTGCGACCTGCTCGTCGTCGAGGGCGTCAGCGGCCGGTCGGCGGTCGGCTCGGCGTTGACACTCACCTACCGGGCCATGCCGGCCAACCGGCGCTCCGGCCTGGTGACAGACCCCATCCCGTATGCGTCCCTCGGCGTCGAGGTGCTCAACCCGGACGTGACGGCGGCCGAGTTCGCCCAGGGCTGGCGGGCGATGCCGCTGCGGTACCGCCTCCAGATGTGGCTGGTGATCCCGTTCGTGACGGTGATGCAGTTCTTCGGCGGCACCCGGCGTCTGCTCTCACCGGAGATCGAAGTGCACGACCTGCCGTCGGCCACCGACGAGCGGTACGCCGACCACGAGTTGACCGAGCACGCCGAGCGCGCGTTCGGCGGCGAACGCGACGAGCGGCTGCTCGCCGCGTTGTCCGAGCTGATCCGTACCCGGTCGGCGGAACGCATCGACGTGGCGGTCGTGTACGGCGCCGGGCACGTGCCGGCGATCGTGCGGGGGCTCTTCGAACTGCACGGATACCGGCCCCGCGGAGCCGAATGGCTCACCGTCCTGGAGCGGTGAGCACGACGCTCAATCGGCGGTCAGGACCTGAGCGGACAGGTCACTCTCGTCCCGCCGTGCCCGCGGACCAGTCGTCCACCCGCATCCGCGACGGCGGCCTCGCCGTCTCAGAGCGCCGCACGAACCCGGCGACGGCGAGCGCGCTCATCGTGGTGGCCGCGGCAGCGGCGAGCACCAGGAGGGTGGTCTCCACCTGCACCGTACGCATGTACTCGCCGCCGCTCGCGGTCGCGGACGCGTAGCGCACGGCCGCGAGCGGGTTGAGCAGCACCGCGGCGATGCCGGCGGTCCAGGCCGCCCTCGGTAGCCGCTCGTCGCCGGGACGGACGGTCCGCCGGGCGGCCCAGCAGCCGAGGGCCGCGAACGTGACGAGCAGCGTGACCGGCAGCAGCCAGAGCATGGCGGGCAGCAGGTCACGGAGCGGCACCACGGCGTCGAGCAGCTCCACCAGGAAGCCGGAGCCGTCGTGGGTCACCAGGCCGATCCGGTGGCTGTACGCCGCGAGCGCAACCAGCGTGCAACCGATGTGGACGGTGATCAGGGCGACGAGGGCGGACAGCGCGGCGCGGCGGGCGGACACCGGGCCGAGGTTACCGGCTGCGCGCTCCGGCGGTGGGCCGCCAGCTCGCCCGCGCCGGGAGGGTCAGACGCTCAAGGCGAGATCGGCGACCTCGGCGGCACAGCCCCAGGACAACGTCATCCCGGCGCCGCCGTGCCCGTACGCGTGCACCAGCCGCCCGTCCGCCGGGTCAATCTCGACCCGGGGGCCGCCGTGCCGGGCCGGCCGCAGCCCGATCCGCTCCCCCAGCACCGGCGCGTCCGCGAGCTGCGGCACCAGCGCCACGCACCGGCGGCGGATCGCCGCCGCCTCCTCCGGGTCGGGGCTGGTCTGCCACACCCCTTCCTCGTAGGTGCCGCCGAGCACCACGTCGTGCCGGCGCGGGTGCACGTACGTGACGCCGGCCGGGTGGTCCTCGTCGCGCACCGAGACGGTCAGGCCGGTATTCGCCACCAGCACGACGTGCCCGCGCGCCGGGTACACGGCCGGGTCTTCGGCGAGCCGCCCGGCGGCCAGGCCGGTCGCGTTCACCACGACCGGCGCCACGTCGTACGCCTCGGCGAGCGCGCCCAGCGTGCGGCGGACGACCCGGCCGCCGCCCGCCTCCAGGCGCTCCCGCAGCCAGGCGAGATAAGGGGTCATCTCCGCCGCCGGGGCGGTGAACCGCAGCAGCGCGGTGTACGGCGGCTCCGCCGGCTCGGCCACCAGGTCGCCGCAGGCGTCGGCCCACCAGGGCGGCCCGGCGTAGCGGTGGCGCAGCCACATCCGGGTGGGCCGGTCGACCACTCCCGGCACGCCGTCGGCCGCCTGGCGGCGCAGCTCGGCGTGGGTGTCCCGGGCCCAGCGCAGCACCCTCGGGTCCTCCTCGGTGTGGCTGGGGTACCAGACCGCGGCGGCCACCGTGGACACCGTGTCGGCTGGCTCGTGAGCGGTCAGCACGGTGACCCGGGCGCCACGCCGCTGGAGGGTGAGCGCCGTGGTCATCCCCACGACGCCACCGCCGACCACCACCACGTCCGCCTCGGTCATGTTCCGCTCCCGTCACCCGTACCGACGTGTTCCTGCCGATGGTGGCCGCCGGGGCGCGCGGTGTCCAAGACGGATCGGGCCGCGCACGGGACAAATCGCTTTGTCCGTCTCGGTTACGCTCGTGGCGTTTGGCCTTGGGGAGGGCTCATGAGTGCGGATCCTTCGATGAGCGGCGACTTCACCCGCATGCTCGACGCGACGATGGCGGCGCTTCGGACGGTGGGTCCACCGCCGGCCGACGAGGCGGAGACGCCAGTGGTCGGCGAGGCCGCCGACGGGCAGGTACGCGCCGAGATGGGGCGCGACGGCAAGCTCCACGCGCTGCACGTCGAGCCGCGGCTGATGCGGCTCGGCTCCGAGGAGCTGACCGCGCACGTCGTGACCGCTGTCAACGCGGCGATCGACGGGCTGCGGAGCGGCCCGGCCCCGCAGGTCGCTGACATGGCGCAGTTGCGGGAGCAGTTGCAGGAGGTGCGGGACACCGCCGTACCCCGGCTCGGGTCGTTCCTCGACGCGCTGACCGAGGCGCAGGAGCGGATGGCACGCGGCGGGCAGCGATGAGCGGCGGCGGCTTCGAGGTGCACCCGCCGCTGATCCGGGCCGCCGGGCGCGGCGTCAGCGACCTGGCCAAGCGGTTCAACGGCGAGCTGGAGGCGTTCGAGGCGCGGATGCGGGGCTACGGCGAACCGTGGGGCACCGACGACATCGGGTCGCTGATCGGCATCGCCTACACCGAGGTGGCGAACTACATCTTCGACTGCGTCGGCATGGCGGCCGAGGAGTTCACCTCGGCGGGCGCCGACATCGCCGGGATGGCCGACGCGTACGAGCGGGTCGACGAGGACGGCGCGGGCACGATGCGCTCGCTGGCCGGCGGGCTGGGGTGAGTCGTGGGACTGCAACTACCCGGTGAGCTGATCACCGCGCTCGGCTGGATCGGCTACACCTGGCCGCAGGCCGACGAGGAGAAGCTCTTCGAGATGGGCCAGGCGTGGCTCGAGTTCGGTGGCCGGATCGGTGCGGCGGCCGGTGCGGCGGACGCGGCCGCCGCGCAGGTCTGGACGCAGAACGTCGGCCCGGCGATCGCGGCGTTCCAGAAGTGGTGGGGCGGCGAGCAGAACGGCCCGCTCGTGCTGCACGACAGCATGCCCGCGGCCATGCTGCTCGGCGCCGGGCTGATCATCTGCGCGGCGATCGTGCTGGCGCTGAAGATCGCGGTGATCGTGCAGCTGGCCATCCTGGCGTTCCAGGTGGCCCAGGCGATCGCCACAGCCGTGGTCACGTTCGGCGCCTCGCTGGCCGAGATCCCGATCTTCCAGATCATCACCCGGGAGATCGTCGGCGCGCTCATCGACCAGGTCATCGGAAGACTGCTCGATGCCTAGCCCGAGGCGCGGCCGCGGCGCCGCCGCGAAACCGGCGGCCGGCAAGATCGTCCGCAAGGCGGTCGAGAAGCTGGAGAAGCCGATCGTCCGGGTCACCGGGCCCAACCGGAGCCTGCCCACGAAGGTGATCCGGGTCGAACGCCGAAACTTCCACGCCACCGCCCAGTTCCGGCGCAAGATGGCCGCGCTGAAGAAACTCAGCGACGAGGGCAAGCTCTACAAGGCCACCAACCCGGTGGCCCGCGACAAGAGCATCACCGACGGGTACAAGGAGCGGATCCGGCAGAAGATCTGGGACAAGTACTGGCCGCACGACAAGGATCTCGCCAACCGGCTCAGTCAACGGCTCAGCGACTACCATCCCGACCACGTGTGGGAACTGCAGCTCGGCGGGCCGGACACCGTCGACAACCTCAAACTGCTGCATGGTAGAACGAACACGGACATCGGCTCCCAGATCTGGGGGCAGATCCAGAATCTGCCGGACGGAACCCCGATCCGAATAGAGGTAGTGGATTGACTTCCGATCTCGCGCAGCTTCTCGACGAACTCCGCGCCGACCTGGCCGCGGACGAGCCGGCCAGTCTCGCGTACGGGCAGATCGGCGACCCGGCCGACGAGGGCGACGTCCCGGCGGAGCTGCCGGCCGGCCTGCGCGAGTTCCTGCTCGCCGCCGACGGCCTGCGGGCCGGCGCGTTCGAGCTGGCCTCGACCGCCCGGCTGGCCGGGGTCCAGTACTTCCTCGACTACGCGCCCGACTTCTCCCCCGTCGGCCAGGACAAGACCGGCTGGCTCGTGGTCGGCACACGCAGCGACGAGCCGATCTTCCTGGAGCGCGCCACCGGCGCGGTGTGGTACTTCCCGCCCACCGGCACCGAGTGGTTCATGGGCGACGCGTTCGAGGAGCTGGCGCCCGACCTGGACTCGTTCGTGCACTACTACGTGCTCGGCCCCGGCTACGCCGAGCTGGTCACCGACGACGACGGGTGGTACGCGTTCCTGGACCGGCAGGGCCTGCTCGACGAGACGGACGAGGACGAGACGCAGCCGTGACCGTCACCCGCGAACAGCTCACCGCGCTCTGGGGTGAGCGGGGCGTCATCTACTTCCCCGACCAGCGTTTCGACGCGATCCTCGGGCCGCTCGGGCCGGCGGTCTTCCCGCCCGACGGCGCGCTGCCGGTCGAGGTGCCGATCCTGTTCACCGTGGACGTGACGGTGCCCGACGTCGAGCTGTTCTCCACGCTGTCGATCGAGCTGGGCGACCAGGGCCCCCGCCCGTACATCGTGCTGGGCGCCTCGCCGGAGGACGCGGCGCTGCTGTTCTGCCTGGACGCGGGCACCGGCGCGGTGATCCTGCTGGACCTGGAGACGCCGAACCTGGAGACGGTGAACAGCACGTTCGCCGCGTTCGTGGAGTTCCTCTACCGGCTCGGGCAGCTCGTCGCCACCGACCCGGGCGGCCGGGAACGCGCGGCCCGGGCGGCGGCGATCCGCGACGACCTGCGCCCGGTCGACCCGGTCGCGTTCGCCGAGCCGGAGTCGTGGTGGAACATGGCCTTCGACGAGCTGGAGTCGACCGCCTGAGGTCAACCGGCCGCGGCCGGGGCGAGCGCCGACCAGGTGCCGGCGCCGCCCCGTGATCGTCAGCTCCCGGCCGGCACCTGGTCCTTGACGTCGTCGTAGCCGACCGCGCCCGGCGCCGGCGCCGGGGTGTAGATCACCCGGATCACGCCGGTCGGGTACGTCTCGGTCCCGGCCACCCGCAGGTGGTACGGCGCGTCGCCCTCGTCGAACAGCCGGCGGCCCTTGCGGGCGGCGACCGGGTGCACCAGCAGCCGCAGCTCGTCCACCAGGCCCGCGGCGAGCAGTTGCTGCACCACCGAGATCGAGCCGGGGATGAGGATGCCCTTGATGCCGGCGTCGGCCTTGAGCGCGCGCACGGCGTCGGTCAGGTCGCCCTGGATCACCTCGGACTTGCGCCAGGAGAACTCCAGCGGCTGGCGGGACACGACGACCTTGCGCATGTCACCGAGCTGCTTGGCGAACGGCGCGTCCTCACCGCCGGCGGCCTCCCGGTCCGGCCAGGCGCCGGCGAAGCTGTCGTACGTCTCCCGGCCGATCAGCAGCACGTCGGACGTGTCGTAGTCCTCGGTGACCGCGCGGCCCATGTTGTCGTCGAAGTACGGGAAGTGCCAGTCGGGGTCGATCTCGGCGACACCGTCGGCCGAGATGAACAGCGTGGAGATGACTTTGGCCATCGCGGTGCTCCCTACCTGTCTGTCTGGGGATGTCGACGGGTGGACCGCCGAGGCTTCGCGAACTCATCGCACCCGCTGTCGATTCTGCTGCCGAAACCCGATGGCCGGTCGCGGCGCGCCGCCGGTACGGTGCCACGACCGTCGCAGAAGGGGGTACGCGATGACGGAGACGACGACGCTGTGGCGCCCGACTGGGCCCCGAGAGCTCGACCTCGTCCGCGCCTCCGGCTGGCGGGCCTGGCCACCGCGTCTGCCGGACCAGCCGATCTTCTATCCGGTGCTCAACGAGGAGTACGCCGTCATGATCGCCCGGGACTGGAACGTGCCGGCGTCCGGCGTCGGCTACGTGACCCGTTTCCACGTCGACCGGGCCTTCGCCGCCCGCTACCCGGTCCGGCAGGTCGGTGGCCGGGACATCCTGGAGCTGTGGGTGCCGGCCGAGGAGCTGGACGAGTTCAACCGGCACATCGTCGGACCGATCGAGGTGGTCCACGAGTTCCGGCCGGACGGGACGGGCCGGCCGACCGCCGGCCCGTGATCCCGTCAGGCCGGGGTGAGGACGCAGAACTCGTTGCCCTCCGGGTCGACCAGCACCCGCCACGGAATGTCGGCCCCGCCCAGGTCCGCGTCGGTGGCGCCGAGGGACCGCAGGCGCGCGGTCTCGGCGTCCAGGTCGTCCGACGGGTACGGTCGGACGTCGAGGTGGACCCGGTTCCACCCGGTCTTCGCGTCGGCGCTGCGGACGAACCGCAGGTAGGGGCCGACGCCCTTGGCGGAGCGCAGCACCGCCTCCTGGTCGGTCACCTCGTGCACGGTCCAGTCGGTGGCGCGGCCCCAGAAGTCGGCCATGGCGCGCGGGTCGGCGCAGTCGACCACCGCGGCGCCGATGAGGCCGGTGTCCGCGTACAGCGGGTTCGGCTCCCGTACGCAGAACTCGTTGCCCTCCGGGTCCGCCAGGACCGTCCACGGCACGTCGCCCTGGCCCACGTCGGCGGGGGTGGCGCCGAGCGCGGTCAGGCGCGCGACCAGCTCCGCGTGGTGCGCGGGCGAGGTGGTCGCGAGGTCGACGTGGACCCGGTTCTTCGCCGTCTTGGGCTCGGTGGAGACGACCAGGTCGATGTAGAGGGCGCGGGGGTCCGGGTAGGTGAGGCCCTCGGGTTCGAGGTTGGTCACGCCGGGGCCCTCGCTGGACATCTCCCAGCCGAGCACCTTCGCCCAGAAGCCGCCGAGCGCCACCTCGTCGTGGGCCTTCATGTTGATCTGTACGAACCGGGTTGCCATGGCGGCGATGGTAGGCGCGGCGCCGGGTCGCCGTGGTCCCGACAGGTGATCAGGAATCGAGAAGCGGGCGCCCACCGCCGGGCCATAGCGTTGCTGCCAGGCGGTCGGCACCACGCGGACCGCGAGTCGCGAGGGGGAATCGAGATGTCCGACGGGTTCAGCGCCGAGGAGCGCGCCGCGATGAAGGAGCGTGCCGCCGAGCTGCGCGCCGAGGGCAGGAAGGGCGCGAAGAAGGCCGACGACCTCCAGGCGGTGCTCGACCGGATCGCGCAGATGGCGCCGGAGGACCGCGAGCTGGCCGAGCGTGTGCACATGACGATCATGTCGGCCGCGCCGGAGCTGGCGCCGAAGACCTGGTACGGCATGCCCGCGTACGCCAACGCCGCCGGCAAGATCGTCGTGTTCTTCCAGGACGCGGGAAAGTTCAAGTACCGCTACTCGACGCTGGGCTTCCAGGAGGCGGCGAACCTCGACGACGGCGACATGTGGCCGGCGTCGTTCGCGCTGGTGCGGTGGAGCCCGGAGGTGGAGAAGAAGGTCGCCGAGCTGGTGCGTACCGCCGTGTCCTGACCGTGCCGTCAGGCGGTCGGCGCGGCGTCGAGGGCGAGCGCGGCGGCGGCGCGCGCGCAGCCCCAGGACAGCATCACGCCGTTGCCCGCGTGGCCGTAGTTGTGCACGACGAGCGCGTCGCCGCGCGGCTCGGCCGCGACCCGGGGCGCCACCCGGCCGGGACGCAGCCCGACTGTGTGTTCGAGGACCTCGGCGGCGGCCAGGGCGGGTTCGATCGCGACGCACCGGGCGAGGACGTCGGCTTCCTCCGCCGAATCGGGGGTGGTGTCGTCGCTGCGTCGCTGGCCGCCGCCGAGCACCACGTGGTCGCCGTGCGGGAAGATCGACGCCCAGGCCGGCGCCATCGGCGCCTCCATGAAGAACCGTTCCAGGCCGGGGTTGCGCACCACGATCCGGGGGCCGCGCACCGGGTACAGGCCGGTGTCGCCTGTCAGCGTCCGCGCCGCCAGCCCGGCGCAGTTGACCACCACCGGGGCCAGCGTCGCCGCCTCGTCCAGCGAGCCGACCGGCTCCTGGCCCGCCTCGGCGCCCGCCGCCCGCAGGCGTTCCAGGAGGTACGCGAGGTAGACCGGCATGTCGACCAGCGGCAGCCGGACGGTGAACGCGGTGCCGAAGCCGGCCGGCCGCTCGTCGTCGTCCAGTTGCCGGAAGCCCGGCGTCTGCTCGGCGTACGGGGGCGTGGCCCCTTCCGGCCGGGCGGCGAGCGTGCCGTCGCGCCACGTCACGCCCGGCATCGGCTCGGCGCCGAGCACCCGCAGCGTCTCGTCGGTCCAGGCGCGTTGCGGGTCGCCGGGCGGCGACAGGTTCGGGCCGACGAGCGCCGACGCCAGCGCCGAGGTGGTCCGGGCGGGCGGCGCCGCCGTGCGGACGAGCACCCGGGCGCCGCTCTCGGCCAGCCGGATACCGGTGCTGAGCCCGCTCACGCCGGCTCCGAGGACGACGACGTCCGGACGTGCGGTCATGGCGGCCCCCATCGCGTCGCGGCTGCGGTCGCCCGCCCATTCTGCCCGGCGATCCCGCTCCCGTTTGCCCCTCATCTTCGGGGGTAGCCCTTCCGGTGCACCGGACGATCCGGGGCGAGTCGAACAACGACACGGGCATCCGGGAGGCGTCGAGTGCGAGCAATGGTCTACCGCGGTCCCTACCGGGTGCGGGTGCAGGAGAAGGACCGGCCGGTCGTGGAGCACCCCAACGACGCGATCGTGCGGGTGACGCGGGCCGCCATCTGCGGCTCCGACCTGCACCTCTATCACGGCATGATGCCGGACACCCGCGTCGGGATGACGTTCGGTCACGAGTTCGTCGGCGTGGTGGACGAGGTCGGGCCGTCGGTGCGCAACGTCAAGCCGGGCGACCGGGTGATGGTGCCCTTCAACGTGTACTGCGGGTCGTGCTTCTTCTGCGCCCGGGGTCTCTACAGCAACTGCCACAACGTGAACCCGAACGCCACGGCGGTGGGCGGCATCTACGGCTACTCGCACACGTGCGGCGGCTACGACGGCGGCCAGGCCGAGTACGTGCGGGTGCCGTTCGCGGACGTCGGGCCGAGCCCGATTCCGGAGTGGATGGACGACGACGACGCGGTGCTGCTCACCGACGCGCTCGCCACCGGCTACTTCGGCGCGCAGCTCGGCGACATCGCCGAGGGGGATGTGGTGGTGGTCTTCGGTGCCGGGCCGGTCGGCCTCTACGCCGCCAAGTCGGCGTGGCTGATGGGTGCCGGCCGGGTCATGGTCATCGACCACCTCGACTACCGGCTGGAGAAGGCGGCGTCCTTCGCCCACGCCGAGACGTACAACTTCGCCGAGTACGACGACATCGTCGTGCACATGAAGAAGATCACCGACCACCTGGGCGCGGACGTCGCCATCGACGCGGTCGGCGCGGAGGCGGACGGCAACCTGCTGCAGCACGTCACCGCGGCGAAGCTGAAGTTGCAGGGCGGCTCGCCGGTGGCGCTGAACTGGGCCATCGACTCGGTGCGCAAGGGCGGCACGATCTCGGTGATGGGCGCGTACGGGCCGATGTTCAGCGCTGTGAAGTTCGGTGACGCGATGAACAAGGGGCTGACGCTGCGGATGAACCAGTGCCCGGTGAAGCGGCAGTGGCCGCGCCTGTTCGAGCACATCCGCAACGGCTACCTCAAGCCCAGCGACATCGTGACCCACCGCATCCCGCTGGAGCACGTCGCCGAGGCGTACCACATGTTCTCCGCCAAGCTCGACGGCTGCATCAAGCCGCTCATCGTCCCGAACGCCGCCTGAGAGGACCGGGGGCCGACCATGCCGTACACGCCGGACAAGCCGAAACTCACCGAGTCCCCGGACGAGCTGCGGGCCCGTATCCCCGGGTGGGGCGCCGACCTCGACCCGGCGGACCGGCCCTCCGTGCCGCAGGAGCGCTACGCACCGGAGATCACCGGCGCGCACTGGGAGTTCCCCGAGCGGCAGCCGGAGAAGTGGCCGCGCGAGCGGTCGATCGAGCACAAGTTCCTCACCCCGGTCTTCGGCACTTCTTGCCCACCCAAGGGGCTCTCCGGTGTGATCCGCCGCTACTCGTACCGCCGGTTCAGCGAGGGCCGCGCCGCGCACTGGCTGCTGCTGCTCGCCGCCGACCGGGTCGACACGGCGGAGAGCAGGCTGGGGTCGCTGTTGCGCCGCCACCCGGACAACCTGGTGGCCGAGACCGGCGTACGCAGCGAGTTCACCCACCACGGGCTGTCGTCCCGGCGCGGCAACCGGGTCGACCGCGTGCACCACCCGCTGGACCCGATCGTGGTCGCCGCGCCGTGGCTGCTGGCCGGCGGCGTGGCGTACCTGCTCGTACGCCGGGTGGCGCGACGCGGTCAGGCGGTCAGCGCTGCCAGGAGTCGAGGCCGCGGACCGCGGCCGCGGCGATGTCGTCGATCAGGGCGGGGTCGTTGCTCGTCCCCTCCCAGCCCTGGTCGTGCACGACGGTGACCGCGTCGGCGACCCGGATCACGATGATCTGGCTGGTGGCCTGCCCTTCGGCCGGGCTGCCGTCGAGGCCGGTCGCCGGCCGGGTGACAGTCACCAGCAGCGCCTCGCTCCCGGTCCGGGCCATCGGCTCGGACCGGACGGTGACGGTGCCGCCCGCCTCCTTGAACGACTGGCAGGAATCCATCGCACCGCGGACCCGGCGCAGGTAGTCGGCGGCGCCGGTGCCCTCGAAGGCGAAGACGGTCTGGTGCAGCGTGCCGTAGGGGACGTTCTCCGGCGGGTCCTTCGGCTGCTTGTAGGCGCTCGTCATGGCGGCGCTCGCGGTGACCGACCGGCCGCCGCTGCGGAACTCCTGGTCGCACAACTCGGGCAGCGCGTCGGTGACCTCCATCGGCTGCGCGTCGGTCTTGCGCAGTTCCGGCGGCAGGTCGGCGAAGGCGGACGTCGGGATCGTCACGCGTCCGCCGGACGACTGCGACGCCTGCGGCGTCGCGGGGGTGGTCGCCGGGGTCGCGCCCGGGTCCGCGGCGCCGCCGTCGTTCCCGCCGCCGTCGCCGCAGGCGCCAGCCAGCAGCGTGGTGACGAGCAGGGGTACGCCAAGCATCCGCCAACGGCGACTCGGTGTCCTCATGTCGACCTCCGTCCCGTGCCCGTCCCGACGACGTTCCCGATGCCACGCCGCCCGAAACGGCGCGCCCGTCCCCTGCTCCCCCAACTGCCGGGCACCCTGCCGCGTTTCGGTGCGCACCGCCTCTTGACATCTCGTTAGGCACCTGACAATGTTGTCAGGTGCCTAACGAAATGAACGCCTACGAGCTGGACGCTCCGGGCGTCTGGGCGAAGAAGTACTTCCTCGCCAGCCGGGCCCTCATGGAGTCCGTGCTGCGCCCCTACGATCTCGGAAACACCCAGTGGTACGTGTTGTACCGGCTCAGTGAGGGCCGGCCGGTCGGCCAGCGCACCCTCACCCGCGAACTCGAGGTCGAACGGGCGACCCTCAGCGCGGTCATCGCAGCGCTCGTACGCAAAGGGCTGATCGAACAGGTGCCCGACCCGGACGACCAGCGCCAGAAACAGCTGCACATCACGCCGGCCGGCGTGAACCTGTGGAACTCGCTCCCCGATCCGATGGCGTTGATCGCGGAAGTCGCCTTCGGCGGAGTCGACCCCGCGGACATCGAGACCATGAATCGCGTCCTCAGCGGCGCGACCAGACGACTCATCGACTACCGGAAGGAGCACGGATCATGACCGTTCTCGTGACCGGCGGAACGGGCCTCGTCGGCCCCCGCCTGCTCGGGCGACTCACCGCGGCGGGTATCGAGTGCCGCGCCCTCGTCCGTCCCGGAAAAGCGGTGCCCCAGGGCGTACGGCGCGTCGAGGGTGACGTCCTCAGCCCCGAATCCCTGCCGGCAGCCGTGGAAGGCATCACCGCGATCATCCACCTGGCCGCCGTCTTCCGCACCCGCGACGACGACCAGATCTGGACCATCAACCGGGACGGCACCCGCAACCTGATCGCCGCCGTCGAGAAGCACGCGCCCCAGGCCCGGTTCCTGCTGGCCAGCACCTCCAACGTCTACGGCGCCGACAGCACGCACCCCGGGCGTGAGGACGACCCCGTCGCGCCGACGCTCGCCTACCCCGCCAGCAAGATCGAAGCCGAGCAACTGCTGCGGGCCAGCGGGCTCACCTGGGGCATCCTGCGGCTTCCCTTCATCTACGGAGACCGGGACGGGCACCTCGAATCGTTGCCCGAACTCGCCGCCGGCATGGGGTGGCACCCGGCACAGAGGCTGAGCGTCTGCCACCACGCCGACATCGCCACGGCGTTCGCACTGGCCCTCACGGGCGCGTTCGACAACCGCACTGTCAACATCGCCGACGAGTCGCCCCTGAGCATCTACGAGGTGTCCCAGCTCGTCGGCTACTCCTACGGCTCCTCCGCCGAACCGCTCAGTCAGCCGTGGAGGGGGCAGATGGACGTCAGCCTCGCCCGCAGCCTCGGCTTCACACCGACGATCAGCACCATCTACGAGGCCGTCCGCATCGGCGCGCTCTGACGCCACCCGCGCTGCGGCCCGCCAGTGGAACGCTCATCTGCAAAGCATTGTTTGCGCAAACGGGTGTTTGCGGTAGCGTGAGGGCATGCAGTCCGATCCGGACCTCGACCTCGCCTTCGCCGCGCTCGGCGACCCGGTCCGCCGCGCCCTGGTGACCCGGCTCGCCCGTGGTGAGGCCACCGTCGGCGAGCTGGGTGAGCCGTTCGACCTGACGCCGCAGGCCATCTCCCACCACGTCGGCGTCCTGCGCCGGTGCGGGCTGGTCGAGCAGCGGCGGGAGGGCACGCGACGGCCCTGCCGGCTGCGCGTCGACCGGCTCACCCGGCTGAGTACGTGGATCGACGAGCAGCGCCGGGCCTGGGACGACCGTCTCGACGCGCTGGAGGAACACCTCGCCGGGCCGGAGGCGACCCGGTGAGGGCGCGCACCGAGCGGCACGGCGACGAGCTGATCGCCCGGCGGCACCTGCCCGCCGCGCCCGGACGGGTCTGGGCCGCCTTCACCTCACCGGCGAGCATCGCGGCGTTCTGGGGCGGCTCGCACGCCAGCGTGCCGCCGGGCTCGGTGACCGTCGACCTGCGGCCGGGCGGGGAGTTCGCTCTCGACACACGCGCGCCGGACGGCCGCACCGGGCGACTCCGGTTCGTCTACGTCAGCGTGGACCCGCCGCGCGAACTGGTCTTCGACGAGCCGGTCACCGGCCTGCGCACGACAGTCACACTCCGGCCGGCACGCGACGGCACGGATCTCACGGTGCACCAGCGCAAGCTTCCGCCGGAGCTGCGTACCGACCAGGCAGCCGACGGGCTCGCGTCCATCCTCGACGCGCTCGCCGCACATCTGCGACCCGACGACGACGGAGGCGACAGTGCCCCGAACGACCCAGCGTGACCTGGTAGCCGAGTACTTCGCCGGCTTCCGGGCGAGCGACCACGAGCGCATCCTCGCGACCCTCACCGACGACGTGGAGTGGGTCATCCACGGCCACCGGACCACCCGGGGCCGGGCGGAGTTCGACGGCGAGATCGAGAACCCGGCCTTCACCGGCAGCCCGCGGCTCGACGTCGAGCGCGTGATCGAGGACGGGCCGGTCGTCGCGGTCACCGGCGAGGGCCGGGGCGTCAGCGTCGCGCACGGGCCGTTCCGCTTCGCCTTCAACGACCTGTTCACGTTCCGGGACGGGCTCATCGCCCGCGTCGACTCCTACGTCGTCCCGCTGCCCGGGGCGTAAGCACCGCCTGACGCCCCGGTGAAGGCCCGGCGGTACGCCGACGGCGAGGTCCGCATCGCGGCGGTGAAGTGGTGCCGGAACGTCACCGCCGTCTCGAACCCCACCGCGACGGCGATCTCCTCGATCGGCGCGCCTGACGTCTCCAGCAACGGAAGGCTGGCCTGGACGCGCCGGTCGATCAGCCAGCGGATCGGGGTGGTGCCGGTGGCCCGCGCGAAGTGCCGCAGGTACGTGCGGGGCGACATGTGCGCCTGCCGGGCCAGTCGGGCCACGGTGATCTCGGCGGTCAGGTTCGCCAGCGCCCACGACATGCTGGCGGCGAGCCGGTCGTCGCCGGGGTCGTCCGGGACCGGCGCCTCGATGAACTGCGCCTGGCCGCCGTCGCGGTGCGGCGGCACGACCAGCCGGCGGGCGACCGCGTTGGCGATCGTCGACCTGTGGTCGCGGCGTACCAGGTGGACGCAGAGGTCGAGACCGGCAGCGCTGCCCGCGCCGGTGAGGACGTCACCGGCGTCCACGTACAGCACGTCCGGGTCGACGCGGACCGCCGGGTACCGCCGGGCGAGCAGGTCGGCGTACCGCCAGTGGGTGGTGGCGCGGCGGCCGTCGAGCAGGCCCGCGCCGGCCAGGGCGAACGCCCCCGAGCAGATCGACACGATCCGTGCGCCACGCCGGTGGGCGGCACGCAACGCGCCGGTCAGCCGGGGTGACGGGTCGGCGTGCACGTCGGCGACGCCGGGCACGATCAGCGTGTCGGCGGCGGCGAACACGTCGAGGCCGTGGTCGGTGTGCAGCGTGGCGCCGCCGACCAGCCGCACCGCGCCGGGCGTCTCCGCGCAGACGGTCAGCTCGTACCAGCCGACGTCGAACTCCGGGCGGGGCAGGCCGAAGACTTCGGTGACGATCCCGGTCTCGAACACCGACATGCCCTCGTACGCCAGCACCGACACGGTGGCACGGTTCATGGCGGGATGTTAGCGAAGGGCGGCGCTCACGCCACTGGGGCGGCCGGGCGACGGTCGGCACGATGGGTGCCATGTCGAACGTCCTGCGCATCCCCGCCGCCCGCCCCGCCGACGCCGTCGCCCACTACGCGGCGCGGCTCTCCTTCCAGGCCGACGTCAGCGACGTGCACGCCGACCTGGAAGCGGGCGTGACCGGCCTGGTCGTGGTCGACTCCCGCTCCCTTCCGGCGTGGCGGCAGGGGCACATCCCCGGCGCCGTCCACCTGCCCACCTCGGAGGTCGCCGAGCGGGCCGCCGAGCTGGTCCCGGCGGAGGCCACAGTGGTCACCTACTGCTGGGGGCCGGGCTGCGACGGCGCCACCCGTGCGGCGCTGGAGTTCGCCCGGCTCGGGCGGCCGGTCAAGGAGATGATCGGCGGATACGAGTACTGGGTGCGGGAGGGCTTCCCGGTACGCACCGGGGCGGGGCTGATCCGGCGGCCCGCCGACGACCTCACCGCGCCGGCCGGGGCGTCGTGCGGCTGCTGAGGCGTGTCGGTTCCGTACAAGACACCACGTCGCGCGCGTTCCTAGCATGGCCGCATGCGTGATCTTGTGTACACCGGATTCATGTCGCTCGACGGCGTGGTGGACTCCCCCGGCGGCGGCCCGGGCGAGGAGCACCGCAGCGGCGGCTGGGTCGTCAAGGACGTCGAGTTCCTGCCGGAGGCGTTCTCACTCAAGGGCGAGGAGCTGGCGCAGCCCGGCGCGCTGATGTTCGGCCGGCGCAGCTACGAGGCGTTCGCGCCCACCTGGCGCGACTCCGAGGACCACGCCGCCTACCGGGACCTGCCGAAGTACGTGGTGTCGTCCAGCCTGCCCGACGACGCGCTGGTCGACGGCTGGGGACCGCTGACGATCCTGCGCTCGACCGCCGACGTCGCCGCGCTCAAGCAGGGCGAGGGCGGCGACATCTTCATCCACGGCAGCGCGGAGCTCGCCCGCCGTCTGGCCGACGCGGACCTGATCGACAGGTACCACCTGCTCGTCTTCCCGGTGCTGCTCGGCGCCGGCAAGGGCCTGTTCAGCCAGGCCGACCGGGACCGGCAGACGCTGCATCTGCGCGACAGCGCCGCCTACCCCAACGGCGTGGTCAAGCTGATCTACGACGTGACCCGCTGAGCCGGGTCCAGCGCTATCGCGCCACCGGCGCCCGCGCGCAGCTCACCGGCCGTCCGTCCGACGTACCGGCGCAGCGCGCGGGCCAGGTGCGGTTCGTCCACGTACCCGAAGGTGGTGACCGCGTCGGCGGGCGGGCCGCCGGCGGCCAGCAGCACGGCGGCGCGGCGCGCGCGCTCGATCTGCCGCACCGCGCCCCGGGTCAGCCCGGTCGCCGCGCGGAAGCGGCGTTCGAGGGTCCGTGGTGAGGCGGGCGGACGGCCGCCGCGCAGGGTCTCGGTGACGAGCGGGTCGCGGACCACCACGCCGGCGCGGACCAGCCGCTCGACCAGGGCCTCGGCGTCGTCCGGGCCGGGTGTCTCCCAGCGCCCGCCGTCGAGCCGGAACGTCCGGCGGCTCACGTCGGGCAGCTCGGCGCCGCGGTCGACAAGCTCGGGCGCGGGTACGAGCCGCAGCGAGGTGCCCACCGCGAACTCGATGCCGACGAATGTGGCGCCCTCGGGCACCGGCGCGGTGCCGGTCGCGGTCTCGGGCCCCGAGACGGCCGCGTACGAGCGCCCGTCACGCCGCCAGAACACGAGTCCCCAGCACGGCGTCGCCACCGAGGTCATCTCGTCGACCCGGTCGCTGACGCAGGTCCACACGGTGTCGATCCAGGCCGAGTCCGACGCCCGCGTGGTGAACCGCAGCTCCACGGCAGGAGCATACGGCGATCGTCAGCGGGCGGGGGTCTCGTCCCGGGCGGGGTAGCCGAGGATCTCGGCGAGGTCACCGGCGGCGGCCGTGTACGCGGCGTAGATGTCGTCGTCGAAGTGGTTGCGCCAGTCGCCGGACGCGCCCTTGCGGTAGTGGGAGATCCGCCCCGGGGTCTCCTTCGACTTCTTCATCTTCGTGAAGCTGTAGCGGTTCAGCAGGGCCTCCAGCTCGGCCGGCGGCAGCGTGATCCCGCAGTGCCGCAGAAGCTGGTCGACCTCTTCGGCCTGCCGCTCGCCGGTCAGGTCCTCGTAGCGGAACAGCCGGAACGTCTCGTCGCTCGGCGCGATCGCCCAGGAGCGCATCTGCCCGAACTGCTTCTTGTCGCGCAGCCGGTCGATGACGTAGAGCATGCCCTCTTTCTTCGGCAGCTCCTGGAGGGCCTTGCGCGCCTGCGGGATGTCGCCCATCGGGGCGTGCGAGTTGCGCAGCGAGAAGTAGCTGGACACGACCACGTCGCGCGGGTCGCGGATCACGAAGAACGCGCGGTAGCTGCCGGCCTTGGGCACTGCCTCGAACCGCGTGTGGGAGAGGAAGATGGCCAGGCCGACACGGCCGGCCGGCACCGGCGCGGTCGCCCCGCCGGAGTAGAAGCGCGGGTCGTAGGGCAGCAGCCCGCAGTGGCGGTAGACGGCCGGGTCGCTGAACAGCGCCTTGATCCACTGGCTGCCGGTCTTACGGACGGTGCAGTGGAAGATGTTGTCGAACTCGCTACGGGCCACCACCGGAACGGTGAGTCGCATACGGGCGTTGCGCGCTTCCATCTGCGCCCGCCGGGCCTTTACGCGCAGAGAATTCGGCGAATTGTGCTTGGCGAATTCGACGGCCCGATTAATCATTTCCCAACCTCATCCGGACCCCGCGGAGCAGGGGCAGCACGAACACCTTTCCGCACGTCACGCAGGTGAAGTCCGCAGACCTCGCCTGCTCCGCCCCGCGCCCCGACGCGCCGCTAGGAATATCCCCGACGGTCCGATTGATGTCAATCCCGGGCGGCTGAGAGAACGCTGAAAATCTACAATTTCCATAGGAATTGCGGAATAGGCACGGGCACCCGCGGCGACTCGCGCACCGGCACAATGAGCGCCGTGCTCACCGCCACCCGCGATCTGCTCACCGCCCTCGACCCGCTGCCCCACCGCGACCGGGCGCGGCGCCTCGTGGCGTGGGCACGCACCGCGCCCGACCGTGCGCAGGTCTGCGCCGACCTGCGCCGGCACGGGCCCTACGAGCGGCGTCTCGCGCTGCTCGCCGCGCTGGCGACCCGGGACACCGCGGCCGTCCTGGCCGCGACGTTCGACCCGGAGCCCTCGATCGCCGCCACCGCGCTGACCGCCGCCGTGCGCGCCGGCGTGACGCCCGCCGACCTGACCGACCGGCCGGCGCACGCGCGGCGGCGCGTCTACCGGGCGCTGCGCCGCAACCCGGCGCCGGCCGTCGCCGACGCGCTGATCACCGCGGTGCGCGACCGGTTCGGCGACCACGAGGCCGTCGCGCTGCTGCCGGCCTGCGGCCCCGAGACGGTACGGGCCTGGCTGCCCGACCTGGAACACGCGCTGAACCCGGAACGGCTGATGCGGGCACACCCCGGCATCGTGCTGGCGCGCGCCGGTGAGCGGCTGGCCGCGGCCTTGCCCGAGTCGCGCGGGCGGATCTGGGCGGAGGTTGCCGGCGCGGTACTGCGGGGTGATCCGGCACAGGCGCTGGACCTGCTCGACCGGTACGCGCCCGAGGAGTCGCTGCCCGGCCCGCTCGTCGCGTACGGGCGGCTCGCCGCGCACGACGCGCGCCGGGTTGTACGCCTGCTCACGCCGCCGGCCCGGGCGGCCTGGCTGGCACGGAGCACGCTGCCCCGGGCGCTGCTGGGCCGCCTCGCCGCGCTGCCCACGGGCGAGCTGGTCCCGCTTGCCGCCCGGCTGCGGGAGCACGATCACGCGCTCGCCGCGTTGCTGCGCGCCGTCGCGCCGAGCCGCCGCGCCGAGCTGTACGACGGGGCGCTGGCCGACACCGACACCACGGCGCTGCTACCCGGCGCCGCGGTGATGGAGGTGCTGCCTTCGGAGGTGCGGGCACGCGAGGCGGCCCGGGTGCTGACCCTGCCGGCGGTACGCGAGCGGGAGGAGCAGGTGCGGTTCTGGAGCGCGTACCTGCCGTGGCCGGCGGCGTCCGCGTCGGCCAGCGCGGCGCTGCGCTCGGGCGACGCGGACGACCGGGCGGACGGCTGGCGGCTGCTGGTGGCGGCCGCGCGACGCTCCCGTGACCCGCGCACGGTGGCCCAGGTGGTGGTCCGGCTCGGCCGGCTGCGCAACGAGCAGGACCCGGTACGCGCCGCCGCGCTCACCGCGCTCGCCACGGTGGCGCCGCTGCTCACCGCCACGAACGCGGGCGGGCTGACCGGGCTCACCACCGACGTGGTCGACGCCCGGGACACCTCGGCGGCCACCACCAACGCGTTGAGCCGGCTCGCGGCCGACACGCTCACGTACCACGTCGACGTGCCGGAACTGGCCGAGTGGGCGCTGCTCACGATCGACCTGGTGAGCAGCGACGCGAACGTGCCGATCCTGCGCCGGCTCGACACGGTGCTGCGGCGCGGCCAGGAGACTGTGGTGTTCGACCGGCTGCGCGGCCGGCTCGAGGCCGGCATGGCACGCGCCCGGTACGGGCTGCTGTTCGCGCTCACCCACGCGCTCGGCCGGCGGGCCTGGCGCCTGCCCGAGCTCCAGGACCTGCTGCACCGGGCGATCGGGCCGGACACGCTGCCCGCGGTGGCCCGCACGGCGGTCGCGCTCTGGCTCGCCGATCCGCGTACCCGCTCGCGGCGCGTCGAGGAGGTGCTCGACGTCGACGCCTCGGCGGTGGCGCTGTACGAGGTGTGGACGATCGTCTGCACGTCCCGCACCGACCTGCTGGACCGGGTGCTGGACCGGCCGCCGCGCGGCCGGTTCGTGGAGAAGGGAAAGCGGTGGGTGCCCGGCCCGGCGCCGCACGCCCAGCGGTGGCTCCCCCGCCAGCAGGAACGCTTCGTGGCTCTGCAGGCCCGCGTCATCGCCGACTCCGGTCACCGGGTGTGGCAACGGGCGGCGGCGATCCAGGCCGCCGCCGGAGCCGGCCCGGCCGGACGCGAACTGGTGCTGCGCCACCTCGACGCGCCTCAGGTGCCGGTCGCCGAGGCGGCGCTCGGCGCGCTGGCCCGGACCGACCGGCCGGACGAGGCGTTCCCGGTGCTGCTCCGCTACGCCGACGGCGACCGGGCGCGCGTCGCGCTGTACGCCGCCGGGCGGGCCGCCCGGCACGTCCCGCCGGCCCGGCTCGCCGAACCGCTGGGCGGGGTGCTGACCGGCGCGGCGAAGGTCACCAGCCGCAAGGAGGCCGCCCGGCTCCTGGCCCGCTACGCGCCGGTGGACGTGCTGGCGACGCTCGCCGACGTGTACGCCGATCCGGAGGCGCACCGCGACGTGCGCGCCGCGATCGTCTCCGCCGCGCGGCAGCGGCTCGGGCCCGAGGCGAGCTGGACCGTGCTGCGCACGGCGGTGCACGCCAGCCGCGAGGAACGGCGGGCGGTGCTCGGCGCGTACCCGTCCGGGATCTCGGAACGCCACCGCCGCGCCTACGCCGCGCTGATCGTGACGGCGTGCCGGGCCGACGACCGGGAGGTCCGGCGCGCCGCGTTCGCCGCGCTCGGGGAATGGTGGCCGTGGCTGACCGGCGTCACCGATCTGATCGTGGACCGCCTCACCGACCCGGACGAGACGACGCCGAGCATCGGGGTGGCGAACCTACTGCGAGCCGGCGGTGACGAGGTGTTCCGGGCCGCGCTGGAGCGGCTGTTGGAGCGGGACGCGGCCGACGACGACCCGGGCGGACCAGCCGCCGACCGGCCCGCCCGGCGGCGCGTCGACCTGCTCGCGGCCGGCGCGGCACTGTGGTCCGCCGGCCGGCCCGCCGACGCCGACCGGGCCGGGCTGGTCGCGACCGCGCGGTGGCTCGCCGGTCAGGACGGCTTCCTGGGTACGGCCACCCGGCTGCTCGTCGACCTCGGCCGGCTGGACAACCTGGACGAGGTCGCCGCGCTCTGCGCGGACCGGCCGGTGATCGCGGTCGGCACCGCCGAACACGTCGGCCACCGGCTGCGCGACCTGCGGCAGCGGCCCGACCCGGCGGTCCTCGCCGGCACGGTGGCCCATCTCGGCGGGCGCGGCGACCTGGCCGGTGGGCTGTTCGCGGTGGCGCTCGTCGCACACGGGTCGGTCTTCGGCTGGAAGACACCGTGGCGGGACCTGCTCATCGGGCTACGCCGTCACCCCGACGCGGACGTGCGGGAAGCCGCGTACACGCTCGACATGAGCTGACGCCTACCCGGCGTCGACGGCGGCCAGCACCGTCATCGCCTCGCGTTCGCGGACGGCCAGGTCGGCCAGGACCGCCGACGCGCGGGTCAGGTGGGCCGCGTCGCCGGTCCGCCCGGCGGTGGCGAGGTGGTCGGCGAAGGCGGTCCACAGCGGCGCGATGTCGGCGTACATCAGCTGTGCCCGCCGCAGCCGCGCGTCGCCGGTGACGGCGGCGGCCTCGGCGAGGAAGTCCCGGTACATGGCGCGGAACAGCGCGCCGCCGGTGCCGCCCCGTTCCATGAGCGTCGCGGCGAGCGGCAGGTCGCGTGCCGGGTCGGCGGCGCGGTCCAGCCAGCGGGTCACCCGGGCGGCGGCGGTGGCGATCCCCCGGTGGCCGAGGTTGGCGATCGGCGGGTGGAGGAACGCCCCGGCGTTGGCGCGTACCGCCGCGCGGACGGCGGCGGCCAGGTCCGGCGGGCCGCCGGGCGCGGTGAGCGTGTACGACAGGTGGCGCGCGGTCATCGGCCCCCGCGCGGCGCGCGCCCGGGCGAGGCTGTCCAGCGTGGTGGTCACCGCGCCGCCCTGCTGGGCGGTGTCGACCAGGTGGGCGTGGGTGTCGTCGTAGCCGTACATGGCGACGGTGTGCCCGCCGAAGTGGACCCGGGTGGTGAAGTAGTCGAGGTGGTACGAGTCCAGTTGCAGGCCGACCGGCTGCCCGGCGTCCAGCGCCTCGGTGACGTCGCGCCACGCCCTGGCCGCGGACGTCGTCTCCCGTACGCGCAGGTCCAGGCCGAGGCGGTCGGCGGCGGCCCCGGTCACGCACAGCGGCTTGGTACGCCCGCCGAGGAACGGCACGTCCATGCTCCTGGCGTCCCAGTAGACGAAGCCGAGCCCTTCGCCGAGGCCGAACAGCATCGGCTCGGACAGGTCCAGGCCCGCGTGCCGGGTCAGCACGCCGAGCGTGGTGGTCTCGCAGTGCAGTCCGGGGCGAGGCGTCACGTCGTCGAGGATCACGCGGGCTCCTGTTCCGTCGTCACGCCGACGGCGTCCGGGTCGGGCCCGGCGGGCGGGGACAGCAGCGGGCGCAGCGGCCCGTCGCCGGGGGTGCCGGGCATCCGGCGGGCCACCCCGGCGAGCAGGTCGGCGGCCTGGACGCGCGGGTCGTCGCGCGAGTCGGTCATCACCAGCCCGGCCAGCGGTGACGGGTGGGCCGGGTCGCCGGCGGCCAGCGCCGCCTGGAGGCGGCGCAGCCGGTCCTCGGTGAGCGCGCTCTGCTCGTCGTGGATCACCAGCACCCGCCGCCGGCCGGCGCTCCAGTGCAGGACGGTCTCGGCCAGCGCCGGCAGCAGCGGTTCGAGCGGCGGCGGGATCGTCCGGTCGCCCGCGTACAACCGGGCCTGCACGGCGGCTACCCGGGCCGGGTCGAGCGCGTCGAGGACCGCGCCGGCCTGCGCGTCGACGAGGTGACGCAGCAGCGCGTCCCGGGCGGCGAAGAACCGTGCCACGCTCCGGTCGTCCGCCCGGTCCCGCCGCTTGGTGCGCAGCATCTCGACCACGGCAGCGAGGAAGCCCGCCCAGTCGGGCCCGGCCGCCCGCCCGGCCCGGTGCAGCGCTATCGCGGCCGGACGCCGGTCACCGGCGAGGCGGGTGCCCGCCGCGTACGACGGCTCGGCCAGCAGCAGGTCGACGACCCGGGTGACGAGGAAGAACTCCTTGTCGACCAGGTGCACGTGCGCCCGGCCGCGCAGCGCCGACAGGAACCACTCCACCGCCTCGGCGGCTCCGCGGCGGCGCAGGAACTGCCGGGACTTGACCTCGTCGGGCGAGAACCGGAACCCGGACCGCAGCGTACGGATCAGATCGGCGGCCTCGTCGCGGCTCAGGTCGACACTGGCGTGGACGATCACCGGGGTGGCCGGATCGAGCAGGTTGGTGCCGGAGAAGCCGGACTCGTCGCAGGCGATCTCCAGCACCGCGCCGGTCAGCGCCGCGCCGGGTGGCAGCCCGCCCTGCAGCGGCAGCCTCGCGCCCGTCGACCTCGCCATGCCGACCATGCTCGCCCACCCGGCCCGCGGCGGACCAGCGGTTAACCCGGATCGGGTCGGCGGCAGGTCGTGAAGCCTCATTCCACCGGCCGGTAGATCGCGGTCAGGCGCGGCAGGCGGGCGCGCATCTGCTCGTCGTCGTCGAAGTCGAAGTCGTCGCCGGCCGGGTCGGTCGGCGTCCGCCCGGGAGCCGCCCGGTCGGCGGCGTCGAGCGCCTCCCAGAACGCGTCAGTGCCGCCGCCGGTCGCCTGGGCGTAGGCGTCGCCCGCCGCGCTCAGCACCGCCTCACACTCGACCGCGTCGTCGTCAGGGTCGACGCCGGCCCCGGCGAGTGAGTCGGGATCGGCGACGGCCCGCTCCCAGACCGCCCGCCCCTGCGCGACCAGCCAGCCGCGGAAGTAGTCGAATCCGTCGTCCGAGCAGCCGCCGCGCATCAGATAGGCGGCCGCCCACAGGTCCCAGCGCCACCCCTCCAGATTCACGTCGTCGTACGCCTGCTCGAAGCCCACTATCGTCGCCGGACTCAGCACCGACAGCTGCGCGACCAGGTGCCGGGCCACCGCGTCGGCCCCCTCGGCGGTGACCGTCTCACGCCCTGCGGCGCGACGTGCCCGCTCCACGATCTCCCAGAACGTCTCCCGATCCACGGCGGGACCGTACGCCGGCCCACCGACAAGCTGTCAGCGGCCGTGTCAGCGCCGTGTCAGGGCGGTGGCGGCGCGGCCGCCGATGGTGGTCGCATGACGAGTTCAGCGATAGCGGTCTCCGGACTGCGCAAGGCGTACAAGGACCGGGTGGTGCTCGACGGCATCGACCTGGACGTCCCCGCCGGGACGATCTTCTGCCTGCTCGGGCCGAACGGGGCCGGCAAGACGACAGCCATCAACATCCTGACCACGCTGATCCGCGCCGACGCCGGATCGGTGCGGGTCGCCGGGCACGACGTGGTCACCGAGGCCAGGGCGGTCCGCGCGGCGATCGGCGTGACCGGACAGTTCGCGGCGGTGGACGAACTGCTCACCGGGCGGGAGAACCTGCAACTGATGGTCGACCTCGGCCCGCGCAACCGGGTGACCGGCAAGCGGGTCATCGCCGAGCTGCTGGAACGGTTCGACCTGGTCGAGGCCGCCGACAAGCCGGTGTCGACGTACTCCGGGGGCATGCGCCGCAAGCTGGACCTGGCGATGACGCTCGTCGGCGAGCCGCGGATCATCTTCCTGGACGAGCCGACGACCGGCCTGGACCCGCGCAGCCGCCGCACCATGTGGTCGATCATCAGGGAGCTGGTGGCCGGTGGCGTGACAGTCTTCCTCACCACCCAGTACCTGGACGAGGCCGACCGCCTCGCCGACCGGATCGCGGTGCTCGACCAGGGCCGGCTGGTCGCCCAGGGCACGCCGGAGGAGCTGAAGCGCCGGATCCCCGGTACGCACGTGCGGTTGCGGTTCGGCAGCGTCGCCGAACTCGACGCGGCCGCGCGGGTGCTGCCCGACGCCGTACGCGACGAGGAGGCGCTGGCCCTGCGGGTGCCCGGCGACGGCGGAACCGCGTCGCTGCGCGCCCTGCTCGACCGGCTCGACGCGCACGCGATCAGCGCCGACGACCTGTCCGTCCAGACCCCCGACCTCGACGACGTCTTCCTGGCCCTGACGGGCCGTACCCCGGAGGTGGCCGCCAAATGAGCCAGAACCACTCGGTCGTCATGCTGCGCCGCAACCTGACGCACCTGCGCCGCAACCCGACCTCGGTGTTCAACGCGGTGCTGATGCCGATCATCGTGATGCTGATGTTCGTGTACATGCTCGGCGACGCGTTCTCCGTCGGCGTCGACTACGTCGACTACGCGACGCCGGGCCTGATGCTGCTCGCGGTCTGCTACGGCCTCGGCGGCACCGCGACGTCGGTCAGCTCCGACATGACCAAGGGCATCATCAACCGGTTCAAGGTCATGCACGTCTCCCGGGGCGCGGTGCTGACCGGCCACGTCGTCGCCACGGTGCTGACGAACGTCTTCGCGGTCGCGGCGCTGGTCGGGGTGGCGTTCCTGCTCGGCTTCCGCCCGGCCGCCGATCCCCTGCACTGGCTCGGCGTGGCCGGCATGGTGGTGCTGCTCAGCGTCGCGGTCAGCTGGTTCACCGTCGCGCTGGGCCTGTTCGCCAAGTCGCCGGAGTCGGCGGGCATGGCCGCCGTGCCGCTGGTCCTGCTGCCGTTCTTCAGCAGCGCGATCGTGCCCGCGGACAAGATGGGACCGGGAGTGCGGCAGTTCGCCGAGTACCAGCCGTTCACGCCGATCATCGAGACGCTGCGTGGCCTGCTCGACGGCGCGCCGTCGGCCGGCGACGTGATCCCCGCGCTCGCCTGGTCCGCGGGCATCGCGGTGGTCGGCTACCTGTGGGCGCGGTCCACGTTCACGAAGCGAGCGTGACCTCGACCAGCCGCTCCCAGCCGGTCTCCCGGCCCTGGGCGACCGCCTCGGCGTACCCCGCGTCGCCGAGGCGGTCGCGGGCCGCCGCCTCGATGCGGGGCACGTCGGGGTGGGTGCGGTCGGGCTGCCCGCGTACCGCGGTGGCGGCGCCGAGCAGCCGCGCCGCCTGGTCCGGCCGGTCCAGCCGCACCGCCAGGTCCGCGACACCGACGAGCACCTGCGCGGTCAGCGGCGCGTAGCCACCCTCGCGCGCCGCCCGGCACGCCGCCGCCCGATGGGTACGCGACAGCTCGACGTCCTCGGCCAGGTAGCCCAGCAGATCCTGGGTGCCCGCCCGGACACTGGCCAGGTCCGCCTCGTCGCCGAGCAGCGCCGACACGGACCGCAACTGCGCGTACGCCTCGGCCGCGTCGCCGTCGTGGCGGGCCAGGTACGCCCGGACCAGCGCCAGTTCGGCCAGCGCGCCCGGCCAGGCGACCCCGGCGGCGAGCCGGTGCGCCTCGGCCAGCGCGTCGGTGCTCGCCGCCTCGTCGCCGCCGAGCCGGTACAGCCAGGACAGCCGCGCCCGCATCCGGATCACGTCCTCGACGGCACCGACCTCGGTGACCGCCGTGACCGCCTGCTCGTAGTAGTCGCAGGCGGCGGCGACGTCACCGCGCACGGCGATCAGCTCGGCCAGTTCGCTGAGCGCGAACGAGATCCCGAAGCGTTCGCCCACCGCCCGGAACTCGGCGAGCGCCTGCCGCAGGCACGCCTCCGCCTGCGCCGCCTCGATACCGAGAATGACCCGCAGCTTGCCCAGGTGCAGCCGGGCCAGCGCGCGTACCCACGGGTCCTCGTGGTCGAGCAGCGACTCCCAGGCGGGCAGCAGCGCGTCCGGCTCCCGCAGCATGCGCTCCATCGGCACGACCAGGGCCAGCTCCGGGTGACCGCCGCGGCCCTCCCCGCTCAACCGGTACGCCTTGTGGATCCACTCCGCCGCGTGCTGCGCGTCGCCCGGGCCGGAGCTGAGGAACAGCACCACGAGTCCGTACACCACGGCGCGGATGTGGTCGGGCACGTCGCCGGGCGCCTCGGTGGCCGCGATGATCAGTTCCATGCCCTCGGTCCGGTGGCCGCCGAGCCACCAGTACCAGCCGGCGCCGGCCGCGAGCCGCATCGCCGCGCGTCCCTCACCCGCGGCGAGCGCGCCGCGCATCGCGGCGGTGATGTTGTCGTGCTCGGCTTCGAGCCGGGCGAGCCAGGTGAGCTGGTCGGCGCGGCGCAGCCGCGGCTCGGCCGTCTCGGCCAGCTCGGTGAAGTACTCCAGGTGCGCGCGGCGGGCGAGGTCCTCCTCCCCGGCCTCGACGAGCCGCTGCGCGGCGTACTCCTTGATCGTGCCGAGCATGCGGTAGCGCGGCGCGACGTCGCCGGCGGCGACCAGCAGCGACTTCTCGGTCAGCGCGGTGAGCAGGTCGAGCACGTCGCCCGGCTCGACGGCGCCGCCGGCGCAGACCCGCTCGGCCGCGTCCAGGCTCGCCCCGCCGGAGAACACCGACAGCCGGCGCAGCGCCGCGCGTTCGGCGTCGGTGAGCAGTTCCCAGCTCCAGTCGACCATCGCGCGCAGGGTCCGGTGCCGGGGCAGGGCGGTCCGGCTGCCGCCGGTGAGCAGCCGGAACCGGTCGTCGAGCCGGGTGGCGAGCTGGTCGACGGACATGGTGCGCAGCCGCGCCGCGGCCAGCTCGATCGCCAGCGGCATGCCGTCGAGCGCGCGGCAGATCCGCGCCATCGTCGTCGCCGTGCGGGCATCGGACGCGAGGTCCCGGCGGACCGCGGCGGCCCGGTCCCGCAGCAGGCGGACGGCGGGCGACGACTCGACCTCGGCGACCGCGGCGTCCCCGTCCGGCAGGCCCAGCGGCGCGACCGGCCACAACACCTCACCGGTGATGCCGAGCGGTTCCCGGCTGGTGGCCAGGATCCGCAGCCGCCGGCACTCGCCGAGCAGCCGGTGGGCCAGCGCCGCCGCCTGCTCCACGACGTGTTCGCAGTTGTCCAGGATCAGCAGCATCTCCCGGTCCCGGATCGCCGCGACGAGCCGGTCGGCCGGCTCCACGCTGCTCGCGTCGCCGAGCAGCGCGTCGCGCAGGCCGAGCCCGGAGATCGTCGCCTGCACCACGTCCCCGTCGGCGCTGACGGCGGCGAACTCCACCAGCCACACGCCGTCCGGCAGGTCGCCCGTCAGCCGGCGCCCGGTCTCGGTGGCCAGCCTGGTCTTTCCCGAGCCGCCCGGGCCGGTCAGGGTGGTGAGCCGGTGTTCGGTCACCAGGGCCCCGACCGCGACGAGATCGTCGTCGCGGCCCACGAAGCTGGTCAGCTCGGCGCGCAGGTTGGTCCGGCGCGTCCGGTCCCGGCGTCCCGTCTCGCCGCGCAGCACCGCGACGTGCAGCGCCGACAGCTCCGGTGACGGGTCGACGCCGAGCGCGTCGGCGAGCGCGTCCGCGGTGCGCCGGTAGACGAGCAGCGCCTCGCTGTCCCGGCCGGTCGCGGCGAGCGCGCGCATCAGCGCCATGGCGAGCCGCTCGCGCACCGGATGCGCGGCCACCAGGTCGGTCAGCTCCGCGATCAGGCCGGTCTCGTCGCCGCCGAGCCCGATCTCGGCGTCGAACCGGTCCTCCGTCGCGGTCAGGCGCAGCCGTTCCAGCCGGGTGGCCGCCGCGTCGAGCGCCACGCTGCCGGTCAGGCCGACGTCCCGCAACGCGTCGCCGCGCCACAGGCCCAGCGCCTCACGCAGCAGCCGCACCCGCTGCGGCCGGTCGCCGTCGCGGGCCCGGGGCAGGAGACGTTCGAACCGTACGGCGTCGACGGCGTCGGGCTCGACGGCGAGCCGGTAGCCGTCCGGCAGCCCGTCGACAGTGCCCGCCGGCAGCGCCTTGCGCAGCCGCGAGACGAGGCGTTGCAGCGCGTTCGTCGCGTCGGCGGGCGGCTGGTCGCCCCAGATCCAGTCGAGGAGCGTCGTCTTCGGGACCACCTGGCCGGGGTGGAGCGCGAGGGCGGCCAGCAGCCCGCGCAGCCGCGCGCCCGGCACGTCGGCCGGGACGCCGCCGTCCGTGGTGACCTGGAACGGCCCGAGCAACCCGATCTGCACCCGGCCGATCCTGCCACGCCCGGCGGTTCGGTCCCGTCCGCCGGGCGCGGGGTCAGGTGGCCAGCCGCAGGTGCCGGCGCTGTCGCAGTCGTACCGCGGCGGCCACCACGACCGCGAGGGTGAGCACGGCCGCGAAGAAGAGCCCGTGTGCCAGCCCGCGGGTGAGGTAGCCGCCGTCGGTGTGGTCGACGGCGTACGTGGCGATCTCGCGGCTGAACCAGAACGGCAACGCGCGGGTGGCGCTGCCCGCCGGGTCCATCACCATCTGGAGACCGACCACTGTCAGCAGCACCAGCGTGCCCTCCATCTCGCGCGGCAGTACGGCGCTCAGCAGCAGGCCGAACGGCACCGACACGAACACGGTCAGCGCCATGATCAGCGCGACCGCGCCGTACCGCACGTCGCGCTGGTCGGCCAGGACAAGCAGGAAGTACGGGGTGGAGAGCAGCACGCCGACGGTCCAGAGCGCGAGCAGCCGGCCGAGCACCAGATGCCGGCTGCCGTAGCCGGAGAGCCGCAGGCGGGGTTCCATGCCCCGCGCCGCGCTGCCCGCGAACAGCGCGGCGGTGCTGAGCGCCCAGGCCAGGCCGAGACAGACGAAGCGGATCGACTGCCCGAGAAAGTCGCCGCGGCGGCTCAGGTAGAAGGCCAGCGGCATCAGCAGCAGGATGACCAGCACGGTACGGCGACGCAGCAGCTCGCGCAGGGCGGCCTCGGCCACCACGAGGGTCCGGCTCACGCGTCACGCTCCCCGGAAAGATCAAGCACGACGTCGACGCGGTCGAGCTGGTTGAGCAGGTGGGTGACGACCACGACGGCCTTGCCGGCGTCGCGCCACCGCCACACCTCGTGCCAGAAGTCGAGGTAGGTGCCCCTGTCGAACCCCTGGTAGGGCTCGTCGAGCAGCAGCACGTCCGGCTCGCCGAGCCGGGCCAGCACCAGGTTGAGCTTCTGCCGCGTGCCGCCGGAGAGGTGCCGCGCCTGGGTGCGTCGCGGCGGTGTCCACTCCAGCCCGGCCGCCTCCGCGCGCCCGGCCCGCCGCGCCGCCGTCCGGCCCAGCCCTCGGCCGGCGCCGATCAGCACGAAGTGCTCGTCGGGGCTGAGGAACTCGGCGGTGCCGCCGTCCTGCGGGCAGTAGCCGAGCGTGCCGTGGACGTCGACGGTGCCGGTGTCCGGGCTGAGCAGGCCGGCGCAGATCCGCAGGAAAGTGCTCTTGCCGGCCCCGTTGGCGCCGACCACCGCCGCGATCTCGCCCGCCCGGACGGTGAGGTCGACCCGGTCCAGGACGGTCCGCCCGCGATAACGCTTCGTGATGCCCTGGGCGGTGAGCCGTACCGGGCCGGGCTGGCGGCGCGGCGGCCGTACGTCGGGGCCGCCGAGGCTGTCGACCACCGCACGGGCGTACGCCTGCGGCGCGCCGAAGACCCGCAGCGGCGGCTCCCCGCTGTCGAGCAGATGGGTGGCCGCCTCGGCGACGACGTGACCGGTCAGATCAGGCCCCACCCCGTGCCGGCGCAGCTCGCCGGTGAGGGCGGCGAGCCAGAGGTCGTGGTTCACCGCTTCGGCTCCTCGCTCAGTATCGTGCCCACGCTCGACGCGAAGGCGCTCCAGTCGATCGCGGCCGCCCGCAACGCCGCGCTGCCTTCCGGGCTGATCCGGTAGTACTTCCGCGCGGGGCCGGTGCCGCCCTCCCGCCAGTGCGCGGTGAGCAGGCCGGAGCGCTGCAACCGCAGCAGCACCGGGTAGAGGGTGCCGCCCTGCACGGCGCCCAGGCCGTGGGCCCGCAGCGCCTGGGACAGCTCGTAGCCGTAGGACTCGCCCCGGCTCAGCAGCGCGAGCACGCAGAGGTCGAGCACCCCGCGCAGCCACTGCGCCCGTCGTTCCTGGTTCATCCCGCTCCTGACGCGACGTCTACACCGGACGACGGTAGCGCCGCCATCTAGGTAGCGCAACCACCTAGTACGGGCGTCTCCGGGCGGCGGATCCTGATAAGTTGCGCGCTCCGCAAGGGGTTCGACGGGGGAATACGCATGTCCGACACGGGGGCCGGGTCCGATCAGGGAACGGCGGGGGACGCGGAACCGCCCGCAGTGGTTGCGTGGTCGGCCCCGCCGTACGGGCCGTACCCACCGCCCGGTCCGCCGTCGACCGGCCGCAACCGCGGTCTGGTCATTGCCGTCGCGGCGCTGAGCGTGCTGCTGCTGGTGACGTGCTCGGGCCTGATCGGCAGCGCGTTCCTGCTGGGTTCCTCGCCGCGCCAGGCGTCCGAGCCGGAGCCGGCCGCGCCGCCGGTGGCGCCCTGGCGATCGTCCGGCACGACGCCCACGCCGGGTTCGACGGCGAGCGTGGAGCCGTCGACGCGCGGGCCGCAGCCCAGCGACTTCCCGGCGGCGAAGATCTCCGACCTGAACGACGTGTGCGACGGCGTCCGCTACTTCCCGCAGTCGCCGAAGCGCGCCGGAGCGGCGCCGCACCCGGTGGCGCTGCTCGTCGGCACCGACATGGGCACGGGCCGCCGCCACGACCAGGTCTACTTCTACGACGAGGGCCTGTCGAAGCGGGTGGAACGGACCTGGGCGTCGGAGGACCCGAAGGTCGTGCAGATGGTCGCCTGCCTGGACCGGACGAGCACCGGCGCGACGATCCGCAAGTGCCGCTACGACGACCCGAAGCCGGACACGCTGACGCTGCTGAAGGCCACCTACCGCCTACGGGTGTACGAGGTAGCGACCGGGCGCAGACTGCTGGACAAGACCATGGGCGGCGACGACCAGCAGTGCCCGTACGTGGTCCTGTTCGGACCGGACAAGAAGATCTACGCCGAGGTCAGCCACCGGTCGCTGCTCTCCGCGCTGCGCAACCTCGTCAAGCGGTAGGCGGCGCGGCCGGTCAGCGGAAGGCCGCGTGACCGGTGAGCGTCTGCCCGATGATGAGCTGGTGCACCTCGGAGGTGCCCTCGTAGGTGAGCACCGACTCCAGGTTGTTCGCGTGCCGCAGCACCGGGTAGTCGAGCGTGATGCCGGCCGCGCCGAGGATCGTCCGGCACTCGCGGGCGATGGCGATGGCCTCCCGCACGCTGTTGAGCTTGCCCAGGCTGATCTGCCGGTGGTCCAGCGTGCCCGCGTCCTTGAGGGCGCCGATCTGCATCGCCAGCAGCATCCCCTTGCCCAGTTCCAGCGCCATGTCGGCGAGCTTGAGCTGGGTGGCCTGGTACGCGGCGAGCGGCTTGTCGAAGATCTGCCGGCTGCGGGCGTACGCGACTGTGGTCTGCAGGCAGTCGTGCGCGGCGCCGAGCGCGCCGAAGACGATACCGAAGCGGGCCTCGTTGAGGCAGGTCAGCGGCCCGGACAGGCCGGCCGCGCCGGGCAGCATCGCGTCGGCGGGCAGCCGGACGTCGTCGAGGACCAGCTCGGAGGTCACCGAGGCGCGCAGGGAGAGCTTGCGGGTGATCTCCGGCGCGGTGAACCCGGGCGTGCCGGCCGGGACGACGAAGCCCCGGATGCCCTCGTCGGTGCGGGCCCACACCACGGCGACGTCGGCCACCGAGCCGTTGGTGATCCACATCTTGGTGCCGTTGAGCACCCAGTCGCCGCCGTCGCGGCGGGCCCGGGTGAGCATGCCGGCCGGGTCCGAGCCGACGTCCGGTTCGGTCAGCCCGAAGCAGCCGATCGCCTCGCCGGCGGCCATCCGGGGCAGCCACTCGCGCTTCTGCTCCTCGGAGCCGAACCGCCAGATGGCGTACATGGCCAGCGAGCCCTGCACCGAGACCAGGGACCGCAGGCCCGAGTCGCCCGCCTCCAGCTCGAAACAGGCGAGGCCGTACGCGACGGCCGAGGTGCCGGCGCAGCCGTAGCCCTCCAGGTGCATCCCGAGCACGCCCAGCTCACCGAGTTCCCGGGCCAGCTCCCGCACCGGCAGCCGGCCCGCCTCGTACCAGCCGGCGACCTCGGGCCGGATCCGCCGGTCCACGAAGCCGCGCACGGCGGCCTGGAGTTCCCGGGTGTCGTCGTCGACGAGCGTGTCCACACCGAAGTAGTCGAGGGCGGACGCGGGGACGGTCAGTGTCACGTACGGGTTCCTTCCAGGTGGGCGAGGACGCCGCGGGCCACGGCGACGGCCATCGCGTCGAGCGCGTCGGTGGTCATCGCCGCCATGTGCGGCGTGGCGAGGACGCGGGGGTGGCGCAGCATCGGGTCGTCGGCGGCGGGCGGTTCGGGCGCGAACACGTCGACCGCGTAGCCGCGCAGCCGGCCGGCGTCGAGCGCGGCGAGCACCGCCGCGCCGTCCACCACCCCGGCCCGCGCAGTGTTGACGAGCAGCGCGTGCGGCCGCATCCGGGCCAGCGCGGCGGCGCCGATCAGGCCGGTGGTCGACGGCGTCTGGGGCACGTGCAGGCTGACCACGTCCGATTCGGCGAGCAGCCCGTCCAGGTCCACCAGGTGTACGCCGTCCGGCGGCTCGGTGACCGCCACGTCGTACCCGAGGACGGTCATGCCCATCCCGCGGGCGCGGGCGGCGACGCCCCGGCCGATCGCGCCGAGGCCGACGAGTCCCAGCGTGCGGCCGGTGAGCATGGCGCCGGTCAGTCCGGCGGCGACGACCGAACCGGGAAGTGACCGGCCGGGCGGGAATCCGCCGGCGGCCAGCGTCGCCACGGCGGGGGTGAGCTGCCGGGCGAGCGCGAGCGCGGCCAGCACGACGAACTCGGCCACCGACTCGGCGTTGGCGCCGGGCGTGCCGACCACCGGGACGCCGAACCGTTGCGCGGCGGCCAGGTCGATGCCGTCCAGCCCGGCGCCGTGCCGGCCGACGACCTTGAGCCGGGGCGCGGCCTCCAGCATCGCGGCGGTCACCGGTGAGGAGCGCACCACGAGCGCGTCGGCGGTGGCGAGCGGCCCGGCGGCGAGCGCGGCGGGGTCGGTGAGGTGGGCGACGCGTACCTCACCGGCGGCGTGCAGCAGCCGCATCCCGGCCTCGGCGATGGGCTCGGTGAGCAGGATCTGAGGGGACATTGCCGTCCTTACCAGCCGGTGTAGCAGGTCACCGGCACGCTGTAGAAGTCGCGGGCGTAGCCGCCCTGCTCGCGGGGGCCGTGGTTGGAGGCCCCGGTGCCGCCGAACGGCAGGTGCAGTTCGGTGCCGGCGGTGGGCAGGTTGACGGTGACGATGCCGGCGCGGGCGTCGCGCTTGAACCGTTCGGCGGCGGACAGGGAGGTGGTGACGATCCCGGCGGACAGCCCGTAGTCGGTGTCGTTGGCCAGCTCGATCGCCTCGTCGAGGTCGTCGGCGCGGATCACGCAGGACACCGGGCCGAAGATCTCCTCCCGGGCCACCCGCATGTCGTTGTGCGCGCCGACGAGCAGGGTGGGCCGCATGAACTGCCCGTCGTGCGTACCGCCGGCCGCCACCGCCGCGCCCTCGTCGCGTCCGATCCGGACGTAGTCGAGGTTCTGGTCGAGCTGGCCGGCGCTGACCACCGGGCCGAGCTGGCTGTCCGGGTCGAGCGGGTCGCCGACGCGCAGCGCCCGCGTCGCCTCGGCCAGCGCCGCGACGAACCGGTCGTGGATGCCGGCCGTCACGATCAGCCGGCTGGAGGCGGTGCAGCGCTGGCCGGTGCTGAAGAAGCTGCCGTCCAGCGCGCAGCGCACCGCCACGTCCAGGTCGGCGTCGTCGCAGACCACGAGCGGGTTCTTGCCACCCATCTCCAGCTGGAACCGCTTGTTGCCGTGCGCGATGCAGCGCTGGGCGACGTGCGCGCCGGTGCGGGTGCCGCCGGTGAACGAGATGCCGTCGAGTCCGTCGCTGGTGAGCAGTTCCTCCCCGACCACCGAGCCGGGGCCGACGACCAGGTTGAACACGCCGGGCGGGACACCGGCGCCGGCGATGATCCGGGCGAGTTCCCCGGCGCTGGCGGGAACCAGCTCGGCGGGTTTGAGTACGACCGTGTTGCCGTACGCGAGCGCCGGCGCGACCTTCCACGCCGGGATCGCCAGCGGGTAGTTCCACGGCGTGATGATCCCGACCGCGCCCAGTGGACGGCGGCGGACCTCGGCGTGCACGTTGCGCCGGGTGGAGGCGTAGACCTCACCGGTGGGCTGGAGCAGCTGGTGGGCGTAGTAGCGGAACGTCTGGCCGGCGCGGACGACCTCGCCGCGGGCCTCGGCGAGCAGCTTGCCCTCCTCGCGGGCGAGCAGCACGGCGAGTTCGTCGGCGCGGTCCAGGATGGTGCCGCCGATCCGGTCCAGCATCCGCATCCGGTCGCCGACGGGCAGCTCCGCCCATCCGGGACCGGCCCGGCGGGCCGCCTCGACCGCCGCGCGGGCGGTGTCCCGGTCGGCCACCGTGTACTCGCTGACGACCTCGCCGGGGCGGGCCGGGTTCAGGTTCGGCCGGCGTTCGCCGTCGACCCACTCGCCGTCGACCAGGTTGCGGTGGTACGGAACCGACACGTCTACCGCCCCGCGCCGACGGCGGCTACCGGTTCGCCCTGCGGGTCGGCGTTCTCCGGGAAGTGGCAGGCGACCTGGTGGCCGGCGCCGGTGAGCTTCGGCGTCTCGGTCGCGCAGATGTCCTGCGCCTTCCAGCAGCGGGTCCGGAAGCGGCAGCCGGACGGCGGGTTCAGCGGGCTCGGCACGTCACCGCTGAGGATCACGCGCCGGCGCTCGGTCTCGACCAGGGGATCGGGGATCGGCACCGCCGAGAGCAGGGCCTGGGTGTACGGGTGGCGCGGCCGGTCGTACATGTCCTCGCACTCCCCCACCTCCACGACCGAGCCGAGGTACATCACCGCGATGCGGTCGCAGAGGTGCCGTACGACGGCCAGGTCGTGGGCGATGAACATCATGGTCAGGCCCAGTTCCTCCTGGAGTTCCTCCAGCAGGTTGACGATCTGCGCCTGCACCGAGACGTCGAGCGCGGAGACCGGCTCGTCGGCGACGATGAACTGCGGGTTGCTGACCAGGGCGCGTGCGATGCCCACGCGCTGGCGCTGGCCGCCGGAGAACTCGTGCGGGTACCTGTCGTGCCACTTCTCGCTGAGCCCGACCATCTGCATGGTCTGCAGCGCCTTGGTCCGCCGCCCGGCCGCCGGCAGGCCGGAGTGCACGAGCAGCGGCTCCTCGATCAGCTCGCCGACGGTCATCCGGGGGTTCAGCGAGGCGAACGGGTCCTGGAAGATCATCTGCATCTGCCGGCGCATGGCCCGCATCCGCCGCCGGTCCAGCGTGGTCAGTTCGGTGCCGTCGAACGTGACGGTGCCCTGGCTGGGCTTGAGCAGCTGGAGAATGGCGCGGCCGGTGGTGGACTTGCCGCAGCCGGACTCGCCGACCACGCCGATGATCTCGCCGCGCCGGACGTCCAGGTCCACGCCGGAGACCGCGCGCAGCCGGGCCGGCAGCAGCGAGCCGCGCACCGGCACCTTGAAGTCGACGGCCAGGTCACGCACGCGCAGCAGCGGGTCCGGGGCGGTGTCGGGGGTGGGGGTCATCAGCGCACCTCCGCGCTCTGGTCGGCGAAGCGGTCCTCGGTGGTCAGCCAGCCGCCCTGGTCCGCCGGGCGCATGCCCCAGCAGCGGGTGAGCTGGTCGCGGCCCGGCACTGTGGTCAGGCCGGGCGCCTTGTCCTGGCATACGTCGCGGCCGTGGACGCAACGCGGCGCGAAGCGGCAGCCGGGCGGGATCTCCGACAGCTCCGGCGGGCGGCCGGCGATCGGGCGCAGCTTGCCGCCCCGGGCCTGGTCGAGGCGGGGCACCGAGCCGAGCAGACCCCAGGTGTACGGCATCTGCGGCTGGTGGAACAGGTCGACGGTCCCGGCGCGCTCGACGATCTGGCCGGCGTACATGACGTTGACGCGCTCGGCCATGCCGGCGACCACGCCGAGGTCGTGGGTGATGAGCAGGACCGCGGTGCGCGTCTCCAGGGCCAGTTCCCGCAGCAGGTCCAGCACCTGCGCCTGGATGGTGACGTCGAGCGCGGTGGTGATCTCGTCGGCGAGGATCAGTCGCGGCCGGCAGGAGAGCGCCATGGCGATCATGACGCGTTGCCGCATGCCGCCGGAGAGCTGGTGCGGGTACGAGCTGAGCCGGGTATCCGCCGCCGGGATGCGCACCATGTCCAGCAGCTCGACCGCCCGCTTGCGCGCGGCCCGGCGGCTCATCCCGAGGTGCAGTTCCAGCGCCTCGGTCATCTGCCGGCCCACCGTCAGCACCGGGTTCAGCGAGGTCATCGGATCCTGGAAGATCATCGAGATGCCCTTGCCGCGCACCGCGCGCAGGTCCCGCGCGGACAGTCGCAGCAGGTCCCGTCCCTCGAAGAGCACCTGGCCACCGGTCACCTGGCCGGCCGGCGGCACGATCAGGCCCATGATGGACTGAGCGGTCGCCGACTTCCCGCAGCCGGACTCGCCGACGAGGGCGACCATCTCCCCTGCGTCGACAGTGAACGACACCCCGTCCACCGCCGTCACCGAGCCCCGCGCGCCGCGGAATTCGGTGCGCAGATCCCGGACCTCCAACAAGGCCATCGATCCCCCTGAGTTAAACTCCCGAACGCCACCATTCGTCATCCGGGAGTGTTGCACAGACGATGTTCGTCGTCTAGGCTCCCGGCAGCGACGAATTCCGTCACTAAGAGTTGGAGCGAGATGGCATCCAAGAGCTCGATCGAGAAAGATCGCAGCATCATCCGGGAGCTCGTTCAGGATCCACGGCAGACGAACGTCGCACTGGCGGCGAAGGTCGGCCTCTCCGAGGGATCCGTACGACGCCGGGTGGAACGGCTTGTCACCGAGGGTCAGCTGCAGTTCGCCGCGATTCCCAGCGCCGCCTTCATGGGGCGGCCGGTGCACACGCTGTTCGAGATCCAGAGCGCTCCGGGTGCCACAGAAAGGCTCATCGACAAGCTCGCCGGGATGCCGGAGATCGCGTACGTCTACCACGTGACCGGCCAGTTCGACATCATCGCCGTCGGCTACTTCGCCTCCAGCAACGCCATGCGGCGGTTCTGGACGGAGCGGCTGGGCAACCTCGACGGGGTGATGGAGAGCCGGTCGGTGATGGTGCTACGGGTCGCCAAGCGCGCGCACGAGTGGGCGCGTGACATCGCCGTCACGGGGGACGAGGAAGCCGGCTGGGACGCGGAAGCCGACCCCGGCACACCCGGCGCAGACACCTGACCGACCGGAGAAACCTGCAATGCTGCGCATCACGTTGACCCGTCTCTTATCGGTTATTCCAGTCCTTTTCGGGATCTCGGTGATCTCATTCCTGGTCATCCGCATGATTCCCGGCGACGTGATCAGCTCGATCATGGGTCAGGACTTCGGCGACCCCGCTATCGAGGCGGAGATGCGCCGCTACTTCGGGCTCGACATGCCCGTGTACGAGCAGTTCCTGAGGTGGCTCGGCGCCCTCGTCCAGGGCGACTTCGGCACCTCGATGCGCACCGGCCAGCCGGTGCTGGAAGAGATCATGCAGCGCCTTCCGTCCACGCTGCTGCTGGCCGTGTCGGCGCTGCTGGTCTCGATCCTCATCTCCATCCCGCTCGGCGTGCTCAGCGCCACCAAGCGCAACGGGCTGCTGGACGCCACCACCCGGGTCGGCTCGCTGGTCGGGCTGTCGCTGCCGAACTTCTGGCTCGGCATCCTGCTGGTGTACGTCTTCTCGGTGTCGCTGGGCTGGCTGCCGTCCCAGGGCGCGGGTGAGGGTGAGGGCTTCTGGGGCACCCTGAAGCACCTCATCCTCCCCGCCGTGACGCTCGGCTCCAGCCTCGCCGCGATCAGCATGCGGATGACCCGCTCCAGCATGCTGGAGGTGCTCAACCAGGACTACGTGCGCACCGCCCGGTCCAAGGGCCTCGCCGAGCGCGTGGTCATGGCCCGGCACGCGCTGCGCAACTCGCTGATCCCGGTCGTGACGGTGCTGGGCATCCAGGCCGGCGCGCTGCTGGGCGGCACGGTCATCGTCGAGCAGGTGTTCGCCTGGCCGGGCCTGGGGACGATGGTCATCCGCGGCATCTCCCAGCGCGACTACCCGGTCGTCCAGGGCACCCTGCTCTTCCTGGCCTTCTTCTACGTCGTCGTCAACTTCCTCGTAGACCTCATCTACACCTACCTGGATCCGAGGTTGCGCAGTGGTCACTGACACCGCCCCCGACCGCCGCCCCGCCGAGGCGGCGTCCACTCGCAAGACCTCCCGCAACCTGGAGGTGCTGCGCCTGATCTGGCGCGACCGGGTGGGCGCCATCGGCCTGGTCATCGTGGTGCTGATGGTCGCCGCGGCGGCGCTGGCCCCGCTCATCGCCCCGTACGACCCGACCGCCATGTCCAACCAGCGGCTCGCCGCGCCCGGCGGCGACTTCCTGCTCGGCGCCGACGAGGCCGGCCGCGACCTGCTCAGCCGGGCCCTGTACGGCGCACGCACCTCGCTGACCGTCAGCCTGATCGTGGTGACCTGCGCGGGCGCGATCGGCGTCCTGCTCGGACTGCTCGCCGGCTTCTACCGGGGCTTCCTCGACGCGATCATCACCCCGGCCACCGACATCATGTTCGCCTTCCCCACGCTGCTGCTCGCGCTGGCGGTCGTCGCCGCCCGGGGCCCCGGCACGGAGAACCTGATCCTGGCCCTGATCCTCGTGTTCATCCCGAGCTTCGCCCGCGTCGTACGCGGCACGGCGATGTCGGTGCGCCGCGAGCCGTACGTGGAGTCCGGCCAGGCGGTCGGGCTCACCAACACCCGGCTGATCTTCAAGTACATCCTGCCCAACTCGGTCGCCCCGATCGCGGTGCAGTTCACCACGAGCCTCGCCACCGCCATCCTGGTCGAGGCGTCACTGGGCTACCTCGGGCTCGGCGTGCAGCCGCCCCAGCCGTCCTGGGGGTCGATGCTCTCCAGCGGCAAGGCGTTCATGGAGATGTCGATCTGGCCGTCCGTCGTCCCCGGCGTCTGCATCATGATCGCGGTGCTGGGCTTCAACCTGCTGGGCGACACCCTTCGCGACGTGCTCGACCCGCGACTGCGCGGCCGTTCCGGCCGCTGACCCCTCGCACCCCGGCAAGGAGCAACGTGGAAACCATCGACGAACACCTGGTTCGTCAACTGTCGGAATGGTCGGCGGGCGCCGCGGCGCCCGCCGACCCGTCGCCGGACGTCGAGGTCGACGCCGGTCTGCTGCTGGACTACTTCGACGCCCAGATCCAGAGCCGCCACCTCGACCTCGCGCTGCGGTGGCTGCAGTCGAAACGGGAGGGCTTCTACACGATCGGGTCCAGCGGCCACGAGAGCAACGCCGCTGTCGCGCTGGCCCTGCGCCCGACCGACCCGGCGCTGCTGCACTACCGGTCCGGCGGCTTCTACGCCGCCCGGGCCGGCCAGGTCCCCGGCTCCACCCCGGTCACCGACGTGCTGCACTCGGCCGCCGCGTCCCGGCGGGACCCGATCTCCGGCGGCCGGCACAAGGTCTTCGGGCACCGGGCGCTGAACGTCATCCCGCAGACCTCGACGATCGCCTCGCACCTGCCCCGCGCGATGGGCATGGCGTTCGCGCTGGACCGGCGCGTCGGCGACACCGGTTACCCGGCCGACGCGGTGGTGGTGTGCAGCTTCGGCGACGCCTCGGCCAACCACTCCACCGCGGCGGGCGCGCTGAACGCCGTCGGATGGGCCGCTCACCAGGGGCTCGGGATGCCGGTGCTGTTCGTCTGCGAGGACAACGGCATCGGCATCAGCACCCGGTCCCCGCAGGGCTGGGTGGACCGGATGCTGTCCGCGCTACCAGGCCTGGACTACACCGCCGCCGACGGCGCCGATCCCGCACGGCTGCTCGCCGTCGCGGGCGAGGTGGCCGATCGGGTACGCGCCGGACGCCGTCCCGCCGTGCTGCACCTGCGCACGGTCCGGTTCATGGGCCATGCCGGCTCCGACGCCGAGCTGGCGTACCGGTCCCGGTCGGAGATCCTCGCCGACTACGCCCGCGACCCGCTGCTGGCCACGGCGGCGGTGCTGGCCCGGCGCGGCATCCTCGCCCCGGCCGAGAGCCTGGCCCGCTACGAGCAGGCCCGCAAGCTGGTCATGGACCAGGCCGAGGCGATGCTCGGGCGGGTCGAACGGCTGCCCGACGCGGCGGCGGTGACCGGGCCGCTCACCGAACGCGCCACCGACCGGGTCGCCGCGGCCGCCGCGCGGGCCGGCGCCGGGCGGGAGAAGGTGTTCGGCGGCCGGCTCCCCGAGTCGCGCGGGCCGCTCACGCTCGCCCAGTCGGTGAACGCCGCGCTGCACGACGCGCTGCTCACCTGGCCGCAGGCGCAGGTGTTCGGCGAGGACGTGGCACGCAAGGGCGGTGTCTACGGCGCCACCCGCGGGCTGCGCAAGGCGTTCGGCGCGAACCGCGTGTTCGACACGCTGCTGGACGAGCAGACCATCCTCGGGGTGGCGCTCGGCGGCGCGCTCGCCGGCACGCTGCCGATCCCGGAGATCCAGTACCTCGCCTACCTGCACAACGCCGAGGACCAGCTGCGCGGCGAGGCCGCCTCGCTGCGGTTCTTCTCCGACGGGCAGTACGGCAACGGCATGGTGGTCCGGATCGCCGGGCTGGCGTACCAGAAGGGGTTCGGCGGGCACTTCCACAACGACAACTCGGTGGCCGTGCTGCGGGACATCCCCGGCCTGGCGCTGGCTGTCGCCTCCCACCCGGCCACCGCGCCGGCGCTGCTGCGGCAGTGCCTCGCGCTGGCCGAGCAGGAGAAGCGGGTCTGCGTGTTCCTGGAGCCGATCGCGCTCTACCACACGCGTGACCTGCACACCGACGGCGACGGCGGCTGGCTGGCCCGGTACGCCCCGCCGGACGGGTGGGCGGACGCGGAGATCCCGCTCGGACAGGTCCGGACCGTACGCGACGGCGGTGACCTGGCGCTCGTCACGTTCGGCAACGGCGTGCCGATGAGCCTGCGGGTGGCCGAGACGCTGGCCGCCGAGCGGGGCGCCCGCGCCCGGGTCGTGGATCTGCAGTGGCTGGCGCCGCTGCCGGCCGCGAGCATGCTCGCCGCCCTCGACGGCGTACCCCGGGTGCTGGTGGTCGACGAGACCCGGGCCGGCGGCGGCGTCTCCGAGGCGGTGGTGGCCGCCCTGGTCGACGCCGGTTACCCGGGGCGGATCTCCCGCGTCAACAGCGTCGACAGCTACGTCCCGCTGGGCCCGGCGGCCGACCACGTCCTGCTCGGTGAGCACGACGTGCTGACGGCCGCCCGCGCGCTGCTCGACTGACGCACGGCACGACGAAGGCGGCCCACCGGATCGATCCGGTGGGCCGCCTCTCGTTCGGCCGCCTCAGTACCCCAGGTCGGGCTGCCGCTTCAGGCCGGCCAGCTGCTCGCCGGCCAGGTAACGCTCCAGGTTGACGCAGAAGTCGGCGTAGAGCCGCTGCAGGTTGCCGGTGCCACGGAACGACGTGTGCGGGGTGATCGTGGTGTTCGGCAGGTCCCACAGCCGGTGGTCGGCCGGCAGCGGCTCCTCCTCGAACACGTCCAGCACCGCGCCGGCGATCCGGCCGGACCGCATCGCGTCGACCAGGGCGTCCTCCACCACGAGGGCGCCCCGCCCGACGTTCACCAGCACCGCCGACTCCTTCATCGCCGCGAAGTGCTCGGCGTCGAAGAAGTAGCGGTTCTCGGTGGTCAGCGGCATGGCCAGGACCACCGAGTCGGCCTCCGGCAGCACGGCCATGTGCTCGGCGTACGGGATCACCCGGTCGAAGCCCTCGGCCGCGGTGCCGGAGCGGTTCACGCCGATCACGTCGACTCCGAGGGCCCGGGCCCGCCAGGCCACCTCGCCGCCGATGCCGCCGGTGCCGAAGACGAGCATCGTGCTGCCGATGAAGTCCCGGCCGGTGATCCGCACCCACTCCCGGCGCTCCTGCGCCTCCCGGTGCTCCGGGAACGCGCGGAAGCGCATCAGCACCGCGCCGATGGCGTACTCGGCGATCGGCACGTTGTAGGAGTTGGGCGACCGGGTGTAGAGCAGCCCCTCGGCGAGGCGGCGCTGCATCAGCTCGCCGCCCACCCAGTCGAACCCGGCCGCGGTGATCTGCACCCACCGCAGCCGGTCGCACTTGGCCAGCAGCTCGTCGAAGGTGTCCTCGTTCATCGCGCTGCGCAGGATCACCTCGGCGTCGAGCCACTCGTCGCGTACCGGCTCACCGTCGCCGACCGGGCTGAACCGGCACTGCGGGAACCGCTCCCGCAGCTGCTGGAGCAGGTCCGACAGGTTGGGCGTGAGCAGGATGTGCGGTCCCGCCGCGGCGCCGGTCACGAGGACTCCTGCGCACGCTTCCGGTTGTTGTACGTCACGCCGCCCTTGGCCCAGTTGTCGTACGACACCTCGTAGAGCAGGACGTGGGTGTTCTCGCGCGGCGAGCCGTACTTGACCAGCACGTCGGTCAGGTCGGCGATCATCGCTTCCTTGGTCGCCTGGTCCCGCTTGCCGATCTCGGCACGGATGATTGCCATCTCAGTTCTCCCTGCTAGTGGTCGCGAAGTCCGGGTTGCGCTCGTACTCGGCCTTGACTGCGAGGTACGCGAAGGCGTGCGTGACGCGGGTCTTCAGCACCCCGTCGAAGACCTCGCGCGCCTTCTCGACGTCACCGTTGTAGTAGTGCCAGTTGCCGAGGCCGTACCCCTGGGTGACGGTCTTGAGGCTGTTGCCGTCGCACATCGCCCACAGCTCGTCCGGGCCGATCTGGCCGGTGTAGAGCCTCATCCGGCCCTCGTAGCCGACCAGGTGCGGCTCGTCGACCAGGTCGACCTTGCGGAACCGGTCGAGCACCTCCTCGGCCTCGGCGGTCCGGCCGAGGCGCCGCAGTGCCATGTACTGCCAGTCCTGCGACGCCACCAGGCCCTCCTGGTGCCGGGACGCCTTCTCCGACTCGGCGAAGCTGGGCAGGCAGCCCTCCAGGTCACCGGCGAGGTACTGCGCGACGCCCAGGTGGTACCAGACGGAGGCGTGCAACGTGGTGTTGTAGCGGCCGAGGATCTCCGGGTTCGCGGCGGCATCGGTGTCGCTGAGGTGCTGCGGGCGCACGTCCTCGGGCCGGCCGAGGATCAGGCTGACGACGTCCTTCTCCACCTCCGGCTGGTACATCTCGTACTCGTCCTCGACGCCGGCGAGCTGGTCGGCGGCGGCGCGCAGGTCCGCGATCGCGCCGGCGTAGTCACTGATGGAGATCCGCCGGTGGCCGCGGAAACGCAGCAGGCGCGGGCTGTTCGGTTCCAGTTCGAGCGCCTCGGTGAGCAGCGCCACGGACTCCTCGTGCTTGCCGAGGTAGCCCTTCAGGCGGGCGGCGATGACGTAGCGGTGGGTCAGGGGTACGGCCGTCATGGATTGCCTTTCGTCGCGGTGCGGCGGAGGGGACGCCGTGCGCCGGCGTCCCCTCCGCGACTCGTCAGCGGTCCAGCCAGAGGTGCCGGTAGAAGCGGTAGGTCGGAGTGGGGTCACCCCGGTAACCCATGACGTCCTTCTGCACCACGTCGAAGTCGGCGTTCAGGAAGGTCATGGCCACCGGGCCCCGCTCGGCCAGGATCTTCTCGGCCTGCTGGTAGAGCTGGGCGCGCTTGTCCTTGTCCATCTCGGAGCGGGCCTTGACGATCAGGTCCTCGTACTCCGGGTCGGACCAGTTGCCGTAGTTCAGGCCGCCGCCCTTGAGGAAGCTGGCGGTGAACCGCTCGTCCGGGTCGTAGGTCAGGCCGAAGCCGGACTGGTACATGTCGAAGTCCCCGGACTTCGTCTTGGTGTCGGCGATGGTGGACTCCACCGACTCCAGCGTCACCTTGATGCCGATCTTGGCGAGCTGCTGCTGCTCCACCTCCGCCGAGCGCACCTGGAACGCCGAGGTGGCGATCACCATGAGCTTGGCGTCGAAGCCGTTCGGGAAACCCGCCTCGGCCAGCAGCGCCTTGGCCTTCTCGATGTCGGGCTTGCCGTACACCGGCTCCTTCAGCGCGCCGAACCGGTCCGGCGGCAGGTAGCCGGCGTTGAGCGCGGTGCCGAAGCCGGAGTTGGCGACGTTCAGGATCTCCTGCCGGTCCAGCGCCAGGTAGATGGCCTGCCGGACCTTGACGTTGTCGTACGGCGCCTTCGAGGTGTTCAGCCGCAGGTGCAGCGACAGCGAGCCGGAGCCGCCGTACCACTTGAGCTTCTCGTCGCGCTTGAGCGCGTCGATGAACTCGGGGGCGGGCCGCCACAGGAAGTCGACGGTGCCGCTGCGCACGGCGGCGGCGCGGGCGTTGTCGTCCGGGTTGAACGTGAAGTCCAGCCCGTCCAGGTACGGAACCCCGGACTCCCAGTACTTGTCGTGCTTGTCCAGCTTGATGGCCTGGCCGGTGGTCCGGGCGGCCAGCTTGAACGGCCCGCTGCCGCCGTCGACGCTGCCGTTGAGGTCGCCCTGCTTCTCGACCACGGTCCGGTCGACGATCGACGACGCGGCGGTGGACAGCAGGGTCAGGATGGCGGCGTTGGGCTTGGCGAGCTTCATCACGACGGTGCGCTCGTCGGACGCCTCGACCGAGGTGATGCCCTCGTAGCTGCGGGCGCGCGGCGCCCGGGTGGCCGGGTCCTTGATCCGCTCGATCGAGTACTTCACGTCGGCGGCGGTCACCTTGCGGCCGCTGTGGAAGTACGCGTTGTCGCGCAGCTTGAACGTCACGGTCAGGCCGTCCGCGCTCAGCTCCCACGACTCGGCGATCGCCGGCTTGATCTCGCCCCGGTACGACTGCACGAGCGACTCGTAGATCTGCTCGTTGATGACGAAGGCCGAGGTCTCCGACATCCGGTGCGGGTCGAGTTCGTTGGCGTCCAGCCGGATCATGATCCGCAGGCGGCCACCGGACTTCGGCGTACCGGCTGCCTGCGTCTCGTCCTCAAGCTTGACGTTGCTGGTGAGGCCGTCGCTGGCGTTGCCACCGGACTTGCCCGACGGCGGCTCGCCGCCTCCGCAGCCGGCCGCGAGCGTCGCCACGACGCCCACCGCCAGCGCTCTCATCAGAATTCGGGTACGCATCAGTCTCCTTGGCAGTGTCACGATTAGCGCTTCATCGCGCGGCCGGCTTCCATGCCTCCCCATAGACCCGAAGCCAGTTGCCGCCGAGGATCTTGATCACGTCCTCCGGCGAGAATCCGCCGGCCAGAAGCGCCTCGGTGATGTTGGGGAAGTCCGCGGCGTCGTCCATGCCGATCGCCCGGCGCTCCTCCCATCCGAAGTCACCGAGCAGGTTCTGGTGCTCCTTCGAGTTCGCCTGCGCGATGCTCTTGAGCTGCGCGATCCGCATCTCCTCGGTCCACGTCTCGTCGTAGTCGGTGGCGACGGCGACGTGGTCGACGCCGGCCACCTCCACCACACGGCAGACGTGCTCCACGAAGCGGGTCAGGTCCGGACGACGGGACGGGTCCTCCGGGTGGTACAGGAACCCCGACAGGGTGGTGATGCCCATGACGCCGCCCTGCTCGGCGAGACGCCGCAGGTATCCGTCCGACTTGGCGCGGATGTGCGGCGACAGCGCGTCGCAGAAGGCGTGCGTGACGACGACCGGCTTGTCCGAGGCGTCCATGGCGTCCAGGCCGGTGCGCTCGCCGCTGTGCGAGACGTCGACCAGCACCCCCAGCTCGTTCATCGCCTTGACGAAGGCACGGCCCCGGTGCGTCAGCCCCGAGTCGGTGTCCTCGCCGCAGCCCGCGCCGAGCAGGTTCTGCCGCTGGTAGGTCAGCTGAAGAATGCGGACGCCCAGGTCGTGGAACGTGCCGAGCAGGTCGAGGTCGCCCCCGATCATCTCGGTGTCCTGCGGGCCGAGGATGACGGCTTCCTTGCCCTCGGCCTTGGCCCGGTGGATGTCGTCCACGGTCAGGGCGAGCAGCACCTCGTCCGGGTGTGCGTCGATCCACCTGCGGCAGCGGTTGACCTCGCGCAGGGCGGTGACGGTGTCCGCGTACGGCCGGGTGACCGTGTGGTTGACCGCGGTGACGCCTCCTCGCCGGATCCGGTCGAGGTGGGCGTCGCTCAGCTCGATCACCGTGCTTCCGTCCACCACTGTTGCGGCGGCGTGCAGGTCGGCGGAGGAGCGAACGGGATGGGCGGTGGCGGCAGTCTTCACGTCATCTCCAGATCATCGGAAGATGCCGAGACTCTACGAGCCACGCCAGTTGTTGTCCATAAAATCTCAGCAACTCGTCGGTAGATCGCTTTGAAGCGACGAATTTCGTCGTAATAGCTCTAGCAAACCGATCGAGGGTGCCCGGTCCGGCGCGAATCCGCCATAGCACTAGAAGAGCCTTATGGACGACAAGTACGGCACGGCCACGACGGCCACCCGCGCCGGAGCGCGCACAGTGGACCAGCGCGGGTCACCGGAACACGAGAAGCGCCCGGCCGGAGCCGGGCGCTTCGTCGAGAGGTTCGGCCGTCACGCGGTGAGCGCGATGTACTTCTCCTCCAGGAACTCCAGGATGCCCTCGGAGCCGCCCTCCCGGCCGAGGCCGCTCTGCTTGACCCCGCCGAACGGAGCGGCCGGGTCGCTGACGACACCCCGGTTCACGGCAACCATCCCGGCTTCCAGACGCCGGGCTACGGCCATCGCCTCCCGTTCCTCACCGAAGACGTACGCCATCAGGCCGTAGACGGTGTCGTTCGCCATCCGGACCGCGTCGTCGACGTGGTCGAACCGGACCACAGCGGTGACCGGCCCGAAGATCTCGGTAGTGGTGATGGTGGAGCCGTGCGCCACGCCGGTCAGCAGCGTCGCGTCGTAGAACGCGCCGTGGGCCGCGGACCGCCCGCCGCGTACCACGGAGGCCCCTTCCGCGACAGCGGTCCGGACCAGGTCCGCCACCTTGTCCCGTTCAGCCACCGAGACGAGCGCGCCGAGGTCGTTCGCCCGGTCGAGTCCCGGCCCGACCGACACCGCGGCGAGGGCGGCGTCCATCCGGGCGACGAACTCGTCATGTACGGAGGAATGGACGTAGAAGCGGTTGGCCGCGGTGCAGGCGGACCCGCCGTTGCGCATCTTGGCCAGCAGCGCGCCCTCCACAGCGGTGTCCAGGTCCGCGCCCGGCAGCACGACGAGCGGGGCGTTGCCGCCGAGCTCCATCGACGTGCTGACCACGCTGTCGGCGCAGGCGTGCAGAAGCTCGCGGCCGACCTCGGTGGAGCCGGTGAAGGAGAGCTTGCGGACCTCGGGGCGGTCGATCATCCGCTTCACCAGCGGGCCGGTGGGCACTGGAGTGACCAGGTTGACCACGCCACGCGGCACGCCGGCACGACGCAGGACCTCCACGACGTAGGCGGCGGTCAGCGGCGTCTCCCGGGCGGGCTTGAGAATCGTCGTGCACCCGGCCGCCAGCGCCGGGCCGAGCTTGCGCGTGGCCATCGCGGCCGGGAAGTTCCACGGCGTGACCAGCAGGGACACGCCGATGGGCTGCCGGTCCACGACGATCCGCTTGTCCCCCGCCGGGGAGAGGCGGTAGTCGCCCGGCACCCGGACGGCCTCCTCGGCGAACCAGCGGAAGAACTCCTTGGCGTAGTTGGCCTCGCCGATCGCGTCCGCCCACGACTTGCCGTTCTCGCGCACCATCAGCTCGGCGAAGACCTCCACCTCGTCGGTGAGGATCTCGTACGCCCGGCGCAGCAGCTCGCTGCGCTCGCGTGGGGCGGTCGCGGCCCAGGCGGGCTGGGCCGCCGCCGCGGCGTCGACAGCGGCCATGCAGTCCCGCTCCGTGGCGACGGCGAACTGGGCGATGGTGGAGAGGTCGGCGGGGTCGGTCACGTCGAACCGGCGGCCGTCGGAGCCGGGCCGCCACTGCCCGTCGATGAAGAGGTCCGCGAGCAGGTTCACCTGAGACTCCCATTCGCCAGGGCGCCGTCGTGGGCGCGTTCCAGGATGTCGAGCAGCAGCTCGCGGGACGGGTCCACCGGCGCGGCCGCGATCAGCCGGGTGGACCTGAGCCCCAGCTCGGCGATCTGCGGAAGCTGGCCGCGCGTCAGCCCGATCTCGGCGAGCGTCCGCGGCACGCCGATCTCCCGGTTGATCTCGACCACCCGGGCGAGCGTCCGCGCCGCGGAGGCGTCCGCGGCCGGGATCGCTTCGAGCGCCGCGCCGAGCGTCGCGAGCCGCTCGGCGACCGCCGGCTGCGCCGTCAGCGTGTCGATGACGTACGGGAGCATCAACCCGGTGCCGAGCCCGTGCGGCGTCTTCGTGAGCGCGCCGATGGGGTACTGCAGGGCGTGGCACAGGTGGGTGCCGGTCGCGCCGAACGCCATCCCGCCGAGCAGCGAGCCCAGCGCCACCTCGTGCCGTGCCCGCCGGTCGCCGGGCTGGTGGACCGCGACCGGCAGCCAGGGGCCCAGACGCGCCGCCGCCTGCAACGCGACCGACTCACTCAGCACGTTGCGTCCGGTGAACACCGGGAGCACGCCCGACCAGTCGAGGTCGAACGGCCGGGCCGTGAACGACTCGACCGCGTGCACCAGCGCGTCGATGCCGGACCAGGCGGTCACCGTCGCGGGCGTCCCGAGCGTGAACTCCGGGTCGACCACAGCGGCCGAGGGCACCAGGAAAGGGCTGGAGATGCCCACCTTGAGTTCGCGGCCGGGGTCGGACACGACCGCGACGGGTGTCACCTCCGACCCGGTGCCCGCCGTCGTCGGCACCGCCACCAGCGGCACGATCGGCCCGGGCACGAGGTTCTCGCCGTAGTAGCGGTGCGCCGGGCCGCCGTAGGCCGACAGCAGCGCGATCAGTTTGGCGGCATCGAGCGCGCTGCCGCCGCCGATCGCCAGGACCACCTCCGCGCGGTAGTCGCGGGCGGTGGCGACCGCGGCGTCGAGCGTGTCGACCGGGAGTTCCGGCGTGATGTCGGAGTGGACCAGCACGTCCAGCCGGGCCTCGGTCAGGGCGTCCACCGTCTCGCGGAAGATCGGCGTCCGCACCAGGAACGGGTCGACCACGGCGAGTACGCGCCGGCCGTGCACCCGGACGACCTCCGGCAGGTGCCGGCGGGCGCCGTACCCGAAGTGGATCCGTGGGGGAAGGCGGAGCGTGCCGACGGCGGCGGAGCGGAGATCGTCGCCGGTGCCGGTCGGCGCGGCCACCGCGGTCTCGTCAGGCACTGAAGCCACCGTCCACCGGGAGCACCGCCCCGCTGATGTGGCTCGCCCGGTCGCTCAGCAGGAACGACGCGGTCGCGCCGACCTCCGTGCCGGTGCCCGCCTTGCGCAGCGGGGTCGCCGCGATGCGGGCCTCGACCCCACCGGGAATCGCCAGCCGGGTCTGGGCCAGCATCGGCGTCTCGGTGGGACCGGGCGCGATCACGTTCACCCGGATCCCGAGCGGGCCGAAGTCGTGCGCGGCGGTGCGGGTCAGGCCGATGACCGCGTGCTTGGTCGCCTGGTACGCGCCCAGGCCGGAGCTGCCGCGCAGCCCGCCGATGCTGCTCACGTTGACGATCGAGCCGGCGCCCCGGCCGAGCATGACCCGCACCTGCTCGCGGACGCACAACCAGGTGCCCTTGACGTTCACCGCCATGATCCGGTCGAAGTCCTCCTCGGGGACCTGGTCCAGCCGGCCGCCCTGCGTCATCGCGGCGTTGTTGAAGGCGCCGTCGAGCCGGCCGAACCGCTCGACGGTCCGGTCCACGACGCGGGCGACGTCGCGGGCGACGGAGATGTCACCGGTGACGTGGTCGACGTCGTGCCCGGCCGAGGCGAGTTCCAGGGCGATCTTCTCCAGTGGCCCCTCGGAGCGGGCGACGAGCATCAGCGAGGCGCCGTCGGCGGCGAACACCCGGGCGGCGTCGGCGCCGATGCCCGCGCTGGCGCCGACAACGAGGACGACCTTGCCCGCCAACGGGAGGGGGCGGTTCTGCGGGTCCGGCATGGCTTCTCTATCCCTCTTCTCGACGGCTGCCGGTGGGCAGCAATGTTCGGATAGCGCAACCGAAGTTCATATTACGGAGCGCGGTCTCGTGTGTCCACAGTCGCCGTGACGGCGGAGCGCCCCTCCCGACCGGAGTCGGAAGAGGCGCTCCCCCCACTGACGGCGCGGTGTCGCCCCGGGTCAGCCCAGGTCCACCCCGTCGACCTGCGGGCCGAGCGGCGGCTGCTGCCAGCCGTGCTCGGTCATCCGCCAGTCCGGCCGCACCTCGCACGGCGCGCACTGCGGCCAGTAGAACTGCGGCTCGCGCCCGCTGACCGGGTTCTTGTAGTGGAACCACATCGGCACGATCCCGGGCCACGCGATGTAACCGGGGGAACCGCCCTGGAACCCGCGCGAGCGCTCACCCATGCTGCTGAGCAGCACGTCCGGCGGGTACCGGGTCACCAGCGTGCTGGGTGCCGGGTCCGGCAGCTCCGGGTTGCGCGGGTTCGCCGCGGCCCAGCCGCCCGCCCAGTTGGTCGACTGCCAGTAGAACTCGTCGATCGTCAGGCTCCAGATGCGCCAGATGCCGTTCTCGAGCACGAACTCGTCGTTGTACATCGCGCCGTTGAACGCACCGGCGTTCGTCCTCGACGTCCGCGGCTGGAGCAGCCGGGCGCGCATCGTCGCCGACCGTCCGTCCTCCGACACGAGGATCACCGGTTGCGGCCGCCAGTGGTACGAGATGCTGGCGCGCATCGTCGACGGGTTGGTTCCGTAGACCGTCACCCCGGCCTGCCGGATCCGCTCCGGGCCCTGGAAGTAGCCGGCGAACGGCGACAGCTTGTGGCCGAACTCGGCGTGGATCTGCGCCATGTCGTAGATCCGGAGATCGTCCAGGTAGGCGGTGTACGCCATCGAGACGTTCTCCGCCCCGTCGAACGCCAGCGAACGGGCCAGCCGGCGGTCGAGGTCGGCCAGGTTCCGGTTGGACGACGCCGCGCCGCCGGCGTTCTTCTGGCTGCGCGCCTCCACGTCGAGGAAGGCCGGCACCCGGGTCGGCGCCGGCGCGATACCGCCGTCACCCCAGCCGGTGGAGTACGGGGCGATCACCAGCGGCGTGATGTTCATGTCCTTGAGCTTCCACAACCCGCCCTGCTTGACGAAGTGGTTGTGGAACACGGAGATCTCCCACGACGCCGCGCGGGTGTTGGCGTCGCCGACCATGGCGAACTCGATGCCCCGGGCGGTCGCCTGCGTGCCGCTGGTGTGCACGTCGACGATCGTGTCGAACTGGATCCGCTCGTTGAGGATGCCCTGGCTGAGGTTCTCCGGACCCATCCGCTCCATCGCCTGGCGGACACCGGCGGCGCCCCGGAACGTGCCCACGTTGTCGATGGACACCGTGGCGCCGTTGGCGAACAGGTCGACCACGTCGGACCACATCCGGCGGTCGACGTAGTAGCCGTACGCGTGCTGCAGGTTGCGGACCGCGTCCTCGCTGTTGAGCTTGTCGATGCGGGCCGCCACCTTGTTGACCGTCGTGCCGGCCCGTGGGGCCGGGCCGACCGGCTCCGGGATCGGCACGCCGGCCTCGTCCGGGGTGAAGTGGTACGGGACGATCGGCAGCAGCGCGAGGTCCTTGTTGCGCCAGCCGGTGGCGTAGTCGCCCTCGTACTGCGGGTAGTAGTGCAGCAGGGAGATCCGCCAGCGGCCGTTCTCGAACACGTACTCGTTCTCGTAGATGCCGCCCTCGATCCGGGCCGCGCCCGCGCCGTCGCCGAGGAAGCGGAAGCCGTTCCAGCGCGCCTTCGCGGACAAGCCGTCGACGGAGAGGTTCACCAGGGGCTGGTCGACGATGACGGTGTGCAGTGAGCCCGGGTTGACGCCGTTCATCGCGCCGGCGTCGGCCTCCAGCCAGTTGCGGATCGCGGGCCGGCCGGTGACCGTCTCGTCGCCCCAGCGGAACGTGGCGTCGGTGCTGAACAGCGCCGCCATGTCCGACCATCTGCCGTACTGCGCCAGGTGCGCGTACGTGCGCTGCACGTCCTTGACCTCGCGCAGCGACTCGACGCGGACGAGGTCCCGGGCGAGCGTGTCGAGGGTGATCGTCGGGGTGGTGGCCGCGGCCGGGGGCGCCTGGAGGGCGACCATTCCGGCGGCGACCAGCAGCAGTGCGGAGGCTGTCGCGGTCAGCCGTCTTGTCAGACGTCTCATCTTCACATCCCTGTCCGTTGCTGTCGTATGTGGAATCCCCGTGGGTCGGCGGGCGGCCGTGGAGTTTCACGACCGGAGGCAGTTGCCGGAAACGTACGGGACATGTTCGCAGGGCGCAAGAGCAGTTACGCCAGATGAACTTTGCCCAACCCGCACCATCTCGCCATCGACTGGGGGGACGCCCGAGTGCGGCAGGCACGCGGAGGCGCCCCTCCCCGCGGGATGCGGGAAGAGGCGCCTCGGGACGGGCGCGACGGCCGGGCCGCCGTCAGGGACGGATCAGCCCACCTCCAGCCCGTCGATCTGCGGTCCGGTCGGCGGCAGCTGGTAGCCGTACCGCGTCATGCTCCAGTCCGGCCGCACCTCGCAGGGCGCGCAGTCGTACCAGAAGTGCGGCGGCACCCGCCCGCTCACCGGGTTGCGGTAGTGGAACCACATCGGCACGATGTCCGGCCAATGGATGTATCCGGGACTGCCGCCGCGGAAGCCGCGGGACCGCTCGCCCAGCGCGCTGTGCAGCACGTCCGGCGGGTAGGTGTTCACCAGGTTGCTCGGCGGCGGGTCGGGCAGGCTCGGATCACGCGGGGCCACGCCACCCCAGCCCTGGGCCCAGTTCGGCGACTGCCAGTAGAACTCGTCGATGTCCAGGCTCCAGATCCGCCAGATGCCGTCCTCCAGCACGAACTGGTCGTTGTACATCGCGCCGTTGATGTACCCGGCGTTGACGGTCGAGGCGTTGACGTGCATGAGCCGGGCCCGGACCGACGCCGACCGGCCGTCGTGCGAGACGTCGATGACCGGCTGCGGCCGCCAGTGCAGCACCAGGAAGGACTTCTGCGTCGGCGGTGGCGTGTTGCCGTACGTCGACACCACCGAGCCGAGGATCCGCTCGCGCGTCACGTTCCAGCCGGCGAACGGCGACAGCTTGTGGCCGTCCACAGCGTGCACGGCCGCCATCTCCGGCCACCTGCTGTCGTCGATGTAGTAGCTGTACGCCGCCGAGACGTTCTCCGCCCCGTCGAACGCGACCGAGCGGTTCAGCCTCCGCTGCAGGTCGGCCAGGTCCTCCTTCGGCCCCTTCGGACCACCGGCGGCCTTGCCGGGCTTCGGCGCGGGCGTACGGCCGGCCACGTCGAGGAACTTCGGCGGCTTCCCGGAAGCCACCGGGCCGGTGCCGCCGTCGCCCCAGCCGGTGCCGTAGGGCGCGGTGACCAGCGGCGTCAGGTGCATCTCCTTGAGCTTCCACAGCCCGCCCTGCTTGACGAAGTGGTTCGTGAAGACGGAGAACTGCCACGAGGCGCCACCTGCGTCGTTGAGCATGCCGACCTCGATGCCCCGGGCGGTCGCCTTCTTGCCGTTGTCCTCCACGTCGACGATGGTGTCGAACAGCGGCCGGTCGTTGAGCACCCCCTGCGTCAGACCCTCCGGCCCCATCCGCTCCATCGCCTGCCGGACACCGGCGGCGTTGCGGAAGACACCGACGCCGTCGATGGTGACCTTCGCGCCGTTGGTGAACAGGTCGACCACGTCGCTCCACATCCGGCGGTCGACGTAGTAGCCGTACGCGTGCTGCAGGTTGCGTACGGAGTCCTCGTCGTTGAGCGCGCCGATGCGGTCGGCCAGCTCCTTCGCGTTGAACCGGGTCTTGGGCGCCGGCCCGGTCGCCGCCGGGATCGGCACGCCGGCGACGTCGGGCGTGAAGTGGTACGGCACGACCGGCACCGGCTGGCGGTTGATGGTCCGGAAGCCGGTGGCGTAGTCCCCCTCGTAGAGCGGGTAGTAGCGCAGCAGCGAGATCTTCCACTCGCCCTTCTCCAGCACGTACTCGTTCTGGTAGATGCCGCCGTCGATGCGCGCCGCGCCGGCCCCGTCACCCAGGAACCGGATGCCCGACCAGCGGCCCTTCGCGGTGCGGCCGTCCGGCGAGAGGTTCACCAGCGGCTGGTCGATCACCGTGGTGTGCAGCGCGCCCGGCCGCGCGCCGTTCATGTCCCCGGCCTCCGCCGCGAGCCACCCCTTGATGGCGTGGTGGCCGCTCACCACCTGACTGCCCCACTGCAACGTGCCGTTCGCGCTGAACAGCTTCGCCATGTCCGCCCAGCGCCCGAACTGGGCCAGGTGGGCGTACGACCGCTGCACGTCCTTGACCTCGCGCAGCGACTCGACCCGTTCGACGTCCCGGGCGAGCGAGTCGATGCTCACCGGCGCGTTCCCGCTCGCCGCCGCGTGCGGCGCCCGCACCGCGACGTTCACGCCGGCCACCAGCAGAAGCCCGGTCACCGTTGCCGTCAGCCGTCTTGTCAGAGGTTTCATCGTCACATCCCTGTCCGTTGATGCCGTGCGGAATCCCGCGCGGAATGGGTGGAGGGAGAGCTCTGGCATCGCCAGGTCCGGCCGGAGGGCGATGCGGTGAACGTACGTGACGTGTTCACCTGCCGCAAGAACCATTCCGGCATACGAACTTCTCGCCGGACGCGGGCGCGCCCGATGCCGTCGATCATGAAGTTGACCGCGATTTTCGCCCGTTTTCTCCCGGCCAACCTCATGATCACCGCGCGTGTCGGCGCGGGCGGGCTCGGACGGCGGCGCGGGAGGGCCGGGCCGCTACTCGTCGACGTTGGGCGCGCTGTCTGCGGGGGCGCCGAGTTCGTTGGTCAGGGTCGTGGCGGTCGCCACCAGCAGCTCGATGGCGGCGGACAGCTCGGCGATGTCGCCGGCGCCGAGGAGGGCGACAGTGGCGCACAGCCCCTTCTCGTCGAAGACCGGGGCGGCCACCGCGAACAGGCCGCCGCTGTGCCGGGCCACGCTGTACCCCTGCCGGCGCGCGGCGTAGACCTCGGAGTCCAGCCGGGCGCGCTCGGCCGGGGACATGCCGGCTGCCAGCAGATCCATCACGGCCGCGTCGGCGTACGCGAGGTACACGTGCGTCTGCGCGGCGCTCGCGTCGAGCTTGGTGCCGGGGTGCACGGTGACCACGACCTGGCGGCTGGTGTCCTCCTCGACCAGGGTCACCACCGGCCCCTGGGCGCCGCGGACGCTGAGCACCGCCGTCATTCGCGCGTCGGTGCTCAGCTTCCGCAGGTGGGGCCCGGCGATCTCGACGATCCGCTGGCGTCCCAGCGCCCGAATTCCCAGTTCCAGCATCAGTCCGCCGAGGGCGAACGTCCCGCGGCGCGTCCCCCGTTCGAGAATGCCGGCGGCAGTCATCGACGCGCAGTATCGGTAGGCGGTGGTGCGGTTCAGACCCGTCCGTTCGGCGACGTCCGCGGCCGTGAGCTCGACGACCCGGGGCCCGAAGAGCGCGCAGATCTGGCCCACGCGCGCGACCGCCCGGATGTCCGAGTTCGAGGCTTCATTCGGATCAAAGTTCGCCACCCCCGAAGCGTAGTTCACATGACGGACGAATCGCTACCGGGGGGTCACGTCAGCCGGCGAGCCAGTTGGTGAGCTTGGCGGTGACCTCGTTGAAGTTGTCGGCGTACCACTGGACGTCCTGCAGCACGGTCTTGCCGGTGTTGGCGTCGCCGTAGACTTCGACCTTCTTCGCGTTCTCCGACAGGTTCGGCTTGGCGGCGAGGTTCACCGGCGCGGTGCCGAGCGCCTCGGAGATGCCGGCCACCGCCTCCGGGCTCACCACTGTGGACAGGAACCGCTCCGCGGCGACCTTCTTCGGCGACCCCTTCGGCACGGCGAAGCAGTTGATCGAGGCCACCGTCACGTCCCACACCACAGTGATGTCCGCGCCCTCGTCCATCAACGGCACGAGCCGCGCGTCGGCGAGCAGGAACATGTCGACCTGCTTGGCGCCGACCGCCTGCTGGAGCGCGCCGACGTTCGGCGCGAACGTGGTCACCTTGCGGATCGTGTTGAGCTTCTTCAGTGAGCGGTCGACGTCGAGCGGGTAGAGCGCGTCCGGCTCAACACCGTCGGCGAGCAGCGGGTATTCAAGGATGCCGTTCTGCAGGTTGGTCAGGATCCCGCGCTGGCCGGGGAAATTCTGGACGTCGAAGAAGTCCTTGATGCTCTTGGGCGCCTTGCTCGGGTCCGGGAACGCGTCGGTGCGGTAGGCGAAGGGCGAGGCGTTGATGAAGTTGCCGATGTAGCACTTGCCGATCGTGCCTTCCGCCAGGTTGCTCTTGTCGACGCCGGAGAAGTCGAGCGGCTCGAAGAGCGTCCCGCAGTTCTGGGTGGCGGCGGCCGGCGCGGTCGCCACCACGTCCCAGAGCACCGCCCCGCTCTCGACCTGGGCCTTCACCTGCGACACGTCGGGCGGCGAGGTGTTGGTGAAGGTGACGTTCGGGTGCGCCTTGGTGTAGGGCTCCTGGTAGTGCTTGATCATCGCTTCCTGGCCGACGCCGCCGTAGGCGACGAACGTGAGCTTGACGTCCCCCTCGGGGTCCACCGCGGCGGCCGGTTCGTCTCCGCCGCAGGCGGCGGTCATCGAGACCACTGCGGTCGCCACGAGGACCGCGAGGACGCGGGATGTTCTCAACACCATGTCACTTCCTTCGGCTATGGCCCGCCAACACGGGCTGACTGTTCGGAATATGGATTGGTGCTTCGCATAGTGAACAGTAGCGAGGGCGTAACGTGCCCAACAAGAGCGTGGAACGAGTTCGTTACCAAAGCGTGCGGTCGAATGTGCGCATGGTGAACGCAGCTAGCCTGCGACGATGCGCTGCCGGTCCACTCGCCACCAGGCGACCACGGGCTGGCCGATCCGCAGGTCGCTCTCCAGCGCGTCCAGCCGGGCCCGGCCCATCACGTCGCCGGCTCCACCGAGCGACAGCATGGCGGTCCGGTAGGCCCCCATGTACTCGATGTCGCGGACGATCGCCGCCGCGCAGTTCGCGTCCGGCGGGACCGCGTCCCGGTCGGCCGCGATCCGCACGTCCTCCGGCCGAACCACCAGGGCGGCGGGGCGGCCCTCACGCACCAGGGCCGACACGGTACGGCTGTCGACCGACCACACCTCGCCCTCCCAGACCGCCGTCGTACCGGTCGCCTGCGACAGCGTGAAGACCGTCGAGTCGCCGAGGAACCGCGCGGTGAACAGCGTCTCGGGCGACTGGTAGAGCGCCTCGGGATGGCCCAGCTGCTCGATCCGCCCGTCGTTGAAGAGCGCGATCCGGTCGGACAGGTTCATCGCCTCCTCCTGGTCGTGGGTGACGAAGACGAACGTCGAGCCGACCTCCCGGTGGATGCGGCGGATCTCCAGTTGCAGCGTGGCGCGCAGGTTGCGGTCCAGCGCGCCGAGCGGCTCGTCCAGCAGCAGCGCGGTCGGGCCGAAGACGATGGCCCGGGCCAGCGCGACCCGCTGCTGCTGCCCCCCGGACAGCTGCGCCGGGTAGTGCCCGTCCCGGCCGGTCAGCTGGACGAGTTCGAGCACCTCCGCGACCTTGCGCGCGATGTCCGGCTTGGACATGCGGCGCTCCCGCAGCGGGTAGGCGACGTTCTGGGCGACGGTCATGTGCGGGAAGAGCGCGTAGTTCTGGAAGAGCATGCCGAGGTTGCGCCGGTGCGGCGGCAGCCGGCTCACGTCCACGCCGTCGAACGAGATGGCGCCGGTGGTGAGCGTCTCGAACCCGGCGATGAGGTTGAGCGTGGTGGTCTTGCCCGAGCCGCTCGGCCCGAGCAGGGTCATGAACTCGCCCGGTTCGATGGTCAGTGAGACGTCGTCGACGGCCGGGTGGCTCAGTCCGAAGTCCTTCGTCACGTTGGTGAGCCGGATCTGGGTTCCGGCTGCCGTGGACGTCGGCGTGGGCGCGGCCGTGCGGAACGTGGATGCGGACATGATGCTCCTATCGGCTCTTTCGGTTGCCCACGAACAGCACGAGGCAGATGACGGTGACCGCGACGACGACCAGGCTGGACGACGCGGCGATGGTGGGGTCGATCTCGACGGTGACGCTGTTGTACATCTGCACCGGCAGCGTCTGGAACGTCGGAGCGCGGAGGAACAGCGCGATCACCACCTCGTCGAACGAGGTCACGAACGCGAAAATGGCGCCGGTGACGATCCCCCGGCTGATCAGCGGCATGGTCACGAACAGAAAGGTCCGCATCGGCGTCGCGCCCAGCGACGCCGACGCCCGCAGCAGCTTCGGGTCGAAGCCGCTGAGCGCGCTCGTCACCGACACCAGCACGAACGGCACGCCGATCGCGGCGTGGGCGAACACGTAACCGCTCAGCGTCCCGACGAGGTGCCACTTGAGGAACGAGATGTAGACCGCGACCGCGATCACGATCGACGGCGTGACGATCGAGACCATCAGCAGCGTCCGCGCGAGCCGCGCGAGCCGCCCGGTCAGGCTGTGCAGGCCGATGGCGGCGGCGGTGCCGACCACCGTGGCGAGCGACGCGGCGAGCACGCCGACCAGCACCGAGGTACGCAACGACGCGAGCCAGGTCGGGTCGGTGAAGAAGTTCTCGTACAGCTTGAGCGAGAAGCCGGTGGGCGGGAACTGGAACGTCGACGCCGTGCTGAAGCTCATCGGGATGACGAACAGGGTCGGCAGGATGAAGTACAGCGCCACCAGGGCGCCGACGAGCTTGAGCCACCAGGGGATCGGGTCGACGGTGGTGGCGCGGCGACGCCGGCGGGCCGGGGCGGGTCGCCGGGGCGTACGCGGAGGTTGGTCGGTCTTCGTCGCGGTCATGGCTGGTCCTTCGTCCTGGCGGCGGCGACGACGCCGATCGCCGAGATGGTTCCGCCGAGGCGGTTCGCCCAGGCGACGAGCACGAGGGTGACGACGAGCACGAGCATCCCCAGCGCGCCGGCGCCCGAGAAGTCGAGCAGCAGGGTGGTGCGCTGGCCGAGCAGCTGCGCGACGAGGGACTGCTGCGGCGACCCGAGCAGGGCCGGCGTGACGTAGAAGCCGAGGCTCAGGGTGAACACGAGGATCAGTCCCGCGACCACGCCGGCGCGCGACAGCGGCCAGTAGATCTTCCAGAACGCGACCAGCGGGTGGGAGCCGAGACCGCGCGCGGCCAGCAGGAGCCGCCGGTCGATGCCGGACAGCGCGCTGAACAACGGCAGCACCATGAACGGGAGCAGCACCTGGCTCATCGCGACCGTCACGCCGGCCACCGTGCCGTAGAGCACGACGTCCAGGCCGAACAGTTCGAAGAAGGAGTGCACCGGCCCGTTGCGTTGCAGGATGACGATCCAGGCGTAGTTGCGGGCCATGACCGAGGTCCAGAACGGGATCAGCACGATGACCAGCAGCACGCCCCGCATGCGGGGACCGACGCGGGTCATCAGGTAGGCGTACGGATAGCCGAGCAGGAAGGCGATGACGGTGACCGCCGCCGCCGTCATCGCGGTGCGGACGAGCACCCGCATCGTCACGCCGTCGGTGAAGAGCGACTCGTAGTGCCGCAGGGTCCAGTCGCCGTTGCCGACGCTGCGCAGGAAGCTGTTGCCGAGCGGCACGAGCAGGATCCAGGCGAGCAGGGTGAGCGCCGGCACGAGGAGCAACCACTGCGGACGCGGCCGGAGCCGCCGTAGGAGACCTGGCATTTCTGTTTCCGCCTTCCGCCCGGCGTCCCGGGCTCGCCTGTCATGCATGGCTGGTCGCGATCATGGAGCCGAGGGTCTCGGCCGCCTGTTCCAGCGCGGCGACGCGCGCCGCGGGCCGGTCCGCGGGGTTGAGCATCTCGGTCGTGCCGAGCAGGCCCATCGCGGCCTGCACGTCGTAGGTGGCGAAGATCGGCACCGCCACCGAGGCCAGGCCGGCCCGGTCCAGGTCCGCCCAGGCGATGCGGTGCCGCCGTACCCGGGCCAGCGCCTGCCGCTCCACTGCCGCCTCGGCCGGGGTGAGGCTCGCGTGGGCCCGCGTCACGGTGGCCGGATCGGCCTGGAAGGCGAGCAGGACGCGGGTCTGCGCGGCCTTGAGCTCCAGCACCGTCCCGACCCGGGCGGTCAGCACGATGGTGCCCTGGTGCGGCTCCTCGACGAGCGTCACCACCGCGCCGGAGCGTCCGAGGAAGCTCAGCACTGTGGTGAGGCCGGTCGTGTCCGAGAGCTGCCGCATGATCGCCGGCGCCAGCGTGAGGAGTTGCTGGCGGACCGAGACGAGGGCGAAGAGCTGGTCGAGCAGCGGGCCGGGGCCGAACGACGCGCTCAGGAAGCCGGCCCGTTGCAGGGACTGGAGGTAGCGGTGCGCGGTCGTCCGGTTGAGGCCGAGGCGCTCGGCCACCAGGCCCGGGGCGAGACTCCGGGTGTGCTCGTCGAGCAGCGCGAGGACGTTCGCGGCCCGGTCGATGGACTGGATCATGGTGCGATCCGTGTCCACTGTTGCCGGTCCGGGGCCGGTTCGCTGGTCGTCAGGATCGGCGCTCATCGTCACCTCCTTGCCGGACGCATCCTTCCGGGGACCCGATCCAGGGCAGGCAAAAGTTCACATGCGAGCAGAGCCATGCACGATGCGAACGAAGGCTCTTCCGCTCGACGCCTCGACGGGCACGCCGACGAGGCGCGAGCGCTGGGCGGATCCGGCACGACCGATGGTTGACCCGAGACCGGGCGTTCGTTTTGCGAGCTACCGCTTTCGGTATGCGGACGATAACCGGTAACCCGCGCGCAACACAATGGTCCTTTCGCGGGCCCGGCGCAGCCATTACGCCGTTCGGCGGCCCATGGACACGAGCAGTGCTCGTCCGTATGCTGAACGACAAGTTCATGGGACGAACAGGAGGAGTCGATGGGCGTCTCGAAGGATGGCCAGCCGGTCCCCCCAGGGCTGTTGAAGGTCCTGGACGGCACGGTTGACCTGCACTGCCACTCCGGCCCGAGCCCTTTCCCGCGGCGGATCAACCACGTCGAGGCGTCGTACGACGCCGCACGCATCGGCCTGCGGGCGCTGCTGGTGAAGTCGCACCACCACAACACCGTCATGGACCTGCTGGCCATGGGCCCGTGGTTGAAGGAGGCGCCGACACCCGTCTACGGCGGCGTCGCGCTGAACTCCGAGGTCGGCGGCATCAACCCCTCGGCTGTCGCGATGAGCCTGCGGATGGGCGGCCGGTGCGTGTGGGCGCCCACCGTGTCCGCGCGCCAGCACATCGAGCACCACAGCCACGAGCACGGATTCCCGACCTCGGGCCTCGACCTGCTGGAGAGCGAGGTCTCGGTGTTCGACGACACCGGGTCCGTCTCCGCGCAGACCGAGCAGGTCGTCGAGGTCGTCGCGGATGCCGGCGCGCTGCTGACCGGCGGCCACCTCGACGCCGAGTCGATGAAGGCGCTGTTCACGGTCGCCGTCGACAAGGGCGTACGCCGGCTTCTCGTCCAGCACCCCGACTTCATCGTGGGCGCCTCGGACGGCGACATCGAGGAACTGCTGCGGATGGGGGCGTACGTCGAGCACGAGATCGCGATGTACCACCCCGGCGTCCCGAAGCCGGGCTGGCCGATCGAGCAGCTCGTGCGCTGGATCGAACGCGTCGGGCCCGAACGCACCACCATCGGCTCGGACCTGGGACAGCAGGGCAACCCGCTGCCGGTCGACGGCTACATCTACATCGTGCAGCGCCTGCTCGACCACGGGGTGTCCGAGAAGGACGTCCGGCGGATGATCGCCGGGAACCCGGCCTATCTGCTCGGCCTGGAGGACAGCCCGTCGTGATCAGGGCGGACAGGGTCATCATCAGCGCGGCGGTCACCGGGTCCGTGCACGTGCCCTCGCAGAGCGACCACCTTCCGCTCTCCCCCGAGCAGGTGGTGCAGTCCTCGCTGGAGGCGGCTCAGGCCGGCGCCGCGGTCATCCACCTGCACGCGCGGCACCCGGACGGGCGGCCCGCGTTCGAACCGGCCACGTTCGAGGAGATCATCCCGCCGATCGTCGATCAGTGCGACGCGGTCATCAACATCACCACCGGGGGCGCCTCGTCGATGACGATCGAGGAACGGCTCGCCGCCGCGGCCCGGTTCAGCCCGGAGCTCGCCTCGCTGAACATGGGGTCGATGAACTTCGTCTACTCCGGCATCGCGGAGCGGGTCAGCCGCTGGAAGCACGACTGGGAGAAGCCCTACGTCGAGAACACCTACCGGCAGCCCTTCGTCAACACGTTCGCCCAGATCGAGTACGCGCTGCGCGAGATCGGCGAGAAGGGCGGCACCCGGTTCGAGTACGAGTGCTACGACATCGGGCACCTCTACACCCTGGCCCACTTCGTGGACCGCGGTCTCGCCCGGCCGCCCCTGTTCATCCAGGGCGTCTTCGGCATCCTCGGCGGCATCGGCGCGGACCACGCCAACCTGACCCACATGATCGCCATCGCCGACAAGCTGTTCGGCGCCGAGTACCACTTCTCCGCGTTCGCCGCGGGCCGGCATCAGATGCAGTTCTGCACCCACAGCGCGTGGCTGGGCGGGCATGTCCGGGTGGGTCTGGAGGACAACCTCTACATCGGCAAGAGCGAACTCGCCACCAGCAACGCGCAGCAGGTCCGCAAGGTCCGGTCGGTCGTGCAGGACCTGGGCCGCACGATCGCGACGCCCGACGAGGCCCGGGCGATCCTCGGCCTCAAGGGCGGCCAGAACATCAGCCGTTGACGCCACCGACACTTCGCAGGGACTGATGACATGACCATGTATGCCAAGGACGACATCCGGTCGCAACTGGCGGCGGCGGCCCCGTCGCGGACTGTCGACCCGTCCACGCCGGTCCGGCCGGCCCAGTACCTCGCGCTGTACGACATGGCGCCGACGACGGTCAGCGACGCGGGCAGCCGGACGTGGCTCGTACGCGGCCAGCACCTCGTGCTCTCGTGGACCGAGGCGGTGGCCGGCGACCGGTTCGCCCGGTCGGAGCAGCCGGACGAGTACGCGGTGCTGATGTACTCCGGCAGCGCCCCGGTGCGGGTGAGTGCCGGCGGCGGTTCCGCCGAGGTGGCGCAGGAGGCGTTCGTGGTGGTGCCGCCCGGCGACAGCGTAGTCGAGGCGCTCGCCGACGGCCCGGTGATCCGGGTGTTGTCGACTCTCGCCCCGGACCTGGCCGGGGCGGCCGCCAACGCGGCCGCCTACCGCGAGCCCGACCCCCGGTGCGCGCCGCTCGCCGCCTGGCCCGACCCGGTGGACGGGTTCCGGCTGCGGGTGTACCCGCTCGCCGAGCACCCGATCGAGCCGGGCCGGTTCGGACGCATCTTCCGCACCACGAACATGATGATCAATTTCCTGGCCGAGGAACCGACGCCGCGGGACCCGCTGCGCCTCTCCCCGCACTCGCACGACGACTTCGAGCAGCTCTCGTTCGGCGTCAAGGGCGAGTTCGTCCACCACATCCGCTACCCCTGGGGACCCGACTCCACCCGCTGGCGCCCGGACGACCACGGCCGCCTCGGCGTGCCCTCGCTCTGCGTCATCCCGCCGCCGACGGTGCACACCACCCAGGGCGTCGGCGACCACCAGCAGCTGATCGACATGTTCGCGCCGCCGCGCGCGGACTTCTCCGCCAAGACCGGGTGGGTGCGCAACGCCGACGACTACCCGATGCCGGCATGAGCACCGACGTGGCCGCCCCGAGGCGCAGCCGGTTCCGGGCCGCGCTCGCCCGCCCGGACGCCCCGGCGCTGGGCACGTGGGTGAAGCTGCCGGTGATGGAGAGCGTGGAACTGCTCGCGCTCGCCGGATTCGACTTCGTCGTCGTCGACCTGGAACACGCCCCGATCGACCTGCAGACGGCCTATCAGCTGATCGGGACCGCCAACCATCTCGGGCTGGCCCCGATCGTCCGGATCCCGGCGCTCGACCCGGGCATCACGCAGCGGGTCCTCGACGCGGGCGCCGAGGGCGTCATGGTCCCGCACGTGGACACCGTCGAGCAGGCGCGAGCCGCCGTCGCGGCGGTCCGGTTCCCGCCGCTCGGCGCCCGCGGCGTCGGCAGCACGAGCCGGGCCGGCGCGTGGGGCGCCATGCCCCGCGCCGAGTACCTGCGCTACGGACAGGAGGAGGTCGTGCTCGTCGCCCAGATCGAGAGCGCCCGGGCCGCCTCGTCCGCCGGGGCCGTCGCGGCGGTGCCGGGGGTCGACGCGCTGCTCGTCGGGGCCGCGGATCTGTCCACGTCCGAGGGCACCACCGAGGACGATCCCCGGTTAGTGGCCCCGCCTGCTGCTATAAGGAATTCCCGCTCCCCGGCGTACCCATCGGCAACGCCGTGGGGCGGCACGCGAACCGTTTGGCGGTGGAAGGGTTTCACGCTACCTGTGCTAGAGCCGACGACGCAGCCTGCTCGGCGCGGCGGCCCGGCGCTTGCGTGGCGGCAGCGCACCGTGCATAAGCGCTGAGGAACGCCGTGGCACCCCTCACGACGGCGCTGCACCTGCGGTGGGCCGACACCGACCACTACGGCCACGTCAACAACGTCACCTGGCTGCGCTACGTCGAGGAGGCGCGGATCCGCACGTTCGGGCTGCCGGACCTGCCCGGCACGTTCGATCCGGCGCGGCCGCCGGCGCTGGCCGTGCTCGGCGCCGCGACGTTCACCATGACGGCGGCGGCCCGGCTGGAGTTCACCGGCGAGCTCGCCTACCACGGGCAGTCGATCCTCGCCGACGCCTGGCTGTCCCGTACCGGTTCCCGCAGCCTCGACCTGAGCTTTCGCTTCGTCGACGAGGCGCGCACGACGACGTACCTGCTCGCGCAGACCACGCTCGTGGTCTGCGACCTGGCCGACCGCCGGCCCCGGCCGCTGACCGCCGCCGAGCGCGATGCGCTGGCGCCCTACCGGGGCGATCCGCTGACCTTCCGTTGAGCCGCCCGAAAGGAATCACCGTGCCGACCTACGACGAGCTCTCCACGGCCGCGGTGCCCGGCGCCGCCTGGGACGTCTTCGGACCGGGCGACCAGCTCGGCAGCATCAACCGGCTGACGCCGGAGCGGGTGACCGCCGCCGCCCGCCTGGTCCGCCGGGGCGAGCGGTTCAACCTCGACTACCCGGTCAACGCCTTCGAGCCCTATCCCACCGGCACCCGGCGTCCCGCCGAGCACCACGTCTTCGCCAACAACCCGCTGCATCGCGACGACTGGATCGACTCGTTCTACCTCCAGTCCACCTCGCAGCTCGATTCGCTGCGTCACATCGGGCACCCCGCCCACGGCTTCTACGGCGGGCTGTCCGCCGCGGACAACAACCAGGACTCGACCGCGCTCGGCATCCACCACTGGGCGGAGGCCGGGATCGCCGGACGGGGCGTGCTGCTCGACATCCCCCGGCACTTCGGCCGCGAGGGCCGCCCGTACGACTGCGAGCAGACGATCGCGCTGGACGAGACGGTGCTGGACGCCGTCGCGCGGGCGCAGGGCGTGTCCTGGCGTGGCGGCGACATGCTGCTGCTGCGTACCGGGTGGGCCGGGAACTACCTCGCCAAGTCCGTCGAAGAACGGGTCGAGTTCAACACCCGCAACCGCTCCCCCGGGCTGGCCCAGCGCGAGTCGGTGCTGCGCTGGTTGTGGGACCACGAGATCGCGCTCGTCGCCGCCGACAACCTGGCCGTGGAGGCGGACCCGGTGCTGGAGTCGGACTTCCGCTCGCCCCACGACCGCCCGCCGGAGCGCGGGGTCGACCACAGCGGCATGCTGCACCGGCCGCTCATCGCGCTGCTCGGGATGGCCTTGGGCGAGCTGTGGAAACTCGACGACCTCGCCGACGACTGCGCCGCCGACGGCGTCTACGAGTTCTTCCTCACCTGCAAGCCGCTGAACCTGCCCGGCGGCGTCGGGTCGCCGCCGAACGCGCTCGCCGTCAAGTGAGCGGCTGACGACGCCGGCCCCGGATCGAGGGCCGGCGTCGTCGGCGATCACGGGGTCAGAGTGTGGTTTCGTCGGTGAGGCCGAAGTAGTCGTGCCATTTGGTGGAGGGGCTGAAGGTGGTGCCGGTGGACAGGGCTACGTAGATGTCGTTTGTGGTGTTTTTGGTGAAGACGATGAGGTCGTCTTTGCCGTCGCCGTTGGCGTCGGCGAGGTAGGGGAATTCGCCGGGGAGGCAGAAGAAGTCGTGCCATTTGATGGTGGTGCCGGTGAAGGTGGTCCCGGTGGAGGTGGCGGCGTAGACGTCGGCGTCGGTGTTGCAGGTGAAGGTGACGATGTCGTCGCGTCCGTCGCCGTTGATGTCGCCGACGCGGGGTTGTTCGGTGCCGACGGCGAACAGGTCGTGCCATTTCTGGGGTTCCCCGAAGCCGCTGCCGGTGGACAGGGCGACGATGACGTCGGCTGCGGTGTTGGGGCCTTGGGTGAAGGTGATGATGTCGTCGCGGCCGTCGCCGTTGACGTCGCCGAGGGCGGGGAACTCACCGGCGATGGAGAAGTAGTCGTGCCATTTGATTGCGGTGCCGGTGAAGCCGGTGCCGGTGGACAGGGCGACGTAGACGTCGGCGGTGGTGTCGTGGGTGAAGGTGATGATGTCGTCGCGGCCGTCGCCGTTGACGTCGCCGACGGCGGGGATTTCGGTGCCGGGGGCGAACCAGTCGTGCCATTTCGCCGACGCCGCGAATGATGTGCCGGTGGACAGGGCGACGTGGACGTCGGCGGTGGTGCCGTGGGTGAACACGATCGCGTCGTCTCGTCCGTCGCCGTTGACGTCTCCGGTCAACGGGGTCTCCCCGGACAACGCGAACCAGTCGTGCCACTTCACCGACGTTCCCGCGAACGACGAACCGGTTGAGGTGGCCACGTAGGCGTCGGCGAGTGAGCCGTGCGTGAACGCCACCACGTCATCCCGGCCGTCACCGTTGAAATCAGTCGGCGAACCACCGAAATACCGGGGCGCGGCCGGCCCGCCACCGCCCTGGTTCACCAGCGAGAGGTAGTAGTTCCAGTTCCAGTTCGGCCCCGGGTCGGTGTGGTCGTTGCCCGGGATCTCGTTGTGCCCCTTGATGCCGGTGCGGTTCTTCGGGATGCCGTACTTGTCGCACAGGTAGCGGGTCAGCGCGGCCGAGGAACGGTACATCGCGTCGGTGAACCAGGCCGGGTTGTCCACGTACCCCTCGTGCTCGATGCCAACGCCGTACGCGTTGCCGGACCGGGCGTGGTACGCGGTGTCGCCCTCGCGGACCATCTGGGTGATCTCGCCGTTGCTGGACTTCACCACGTAGTGGGCGCTGACGCCGGACGACGGGTTCTGGAACCAGCTGACGGTGCCGGCGTATGAGCCCTGGGTGACGTGGAGGATCACGGTGGTGATCCGGCTGGACCGCCCGACGCCGTAGTTCGCGCCGTTCGCGGCGACCCACCGCGCCGCCGGGTACTCCGGCACGGCGGCGGCGAGCGTACGGGACGCCGTGCCGGCGGGCGGAACCGTGGCGTAGCGGCCGCGCTCCGGCTCGACCCGGTACGCCCGGACCGGCACGGCGCCCGGAATGCCCTGCTGCACCAGCTCGTAGATCCCGTCCGCGTACAGGCGGGCGGTGGCGTCGTCGGCCGCGCCGCCGTACCGCGCCACCACCGGATACCAGGCGGTGACCCGGTCCCGGTCCCGCGCGGTCAGCCCTTCGGCGTCTGCCAGCTCGCGCGGCACCGCCGCGCCGCCGCGGATGTTGGCCGGCGTGACGGTCTTCAGGCGCGCGACCGGCTCGCCGGTCAACGCCGCCGCCCGTTCCAGGCTGCGCTGGGCGGGGTTGCTCACCAGGTGCATCACCCCGTAGCCGTTCGCCTGGCTCGGCTTGCCGCCGTGCCCGTCCAGGCGGGACTCGCCGTAGCCGACCGCTACCAGGACGTCCCGGGGCACGTCGTACTCCTGCGCCGCCCGCACGAAGGCGGCGTCCAGCGCGGTACGGCCCGGCGGCGTCGCGGACGCGGACGCGGGCTGCACCGCGACCGCTCCGGCGAGCGCCGCGGCCAGCAGGGCGGCGCCGACGCGCCGCCGTCTCCGTCGTGTTCCGGCCACGAGGGCCTCCCATCCTGGCGTCACAGCGTCACCTCACCGGTGAGGCCGAAGTAGTCGTGCCATTTGGTGGAGGGGCTGAAGGTGGTGCCGGTGGACAGGGCTACGTAGATGTCGTTTGTGGTGTTTTTGGTGAAGACGATGAGGTCGTCTTTGCCGTCGCCGTTGGCGTCGGCGAGGTAGGGGAATTCGCCGGGGAGGCAGAAGAAGTCGTGCCATTTGATGGTGGTGCCGGTGAAGGTGGTCCCGGTGGAGGTGGCGGCGTAGACGTCGGCGTCGGTGTTGCAGGTGAAGGTGACGATGTCGTCGCGTCCGTCGCCGTTGATGTCGCCGACGCGGGGTTGTTCGGTGCCGACGGCGAACAGGTCGTGCCATTTCTGGGGTTCCCCGAAGCCGCTGCCGGTGGACAGGGCGACGATGACGTCGGCTGCGGTGTTGGGGCCTTGGGTGAAGGTGATGATGTCGTCGCGGCCGTCGCCGTTGACGTCGCCGAGGGCGGGGAACTCACCGGCGATGGAGAAGTAGTCGTGCCACTTCACCGCCGTACCGGCGAACGACGAACCGGTCGACAACGCCACGTAGACGTCCGCCGTCGCGTTGTGCGTGAACGCGACGATGTCGTCGTGGCCGTCGCCGTTGACGTCACCCACGGCGGCTATCTCCGCGCCGGGGGCGAACCAGTCGTGCCACCTGCCCGGCGACGTGAACGCCGACCCGTTCGACAGCGCCACGTACACGTCGCCGGTGTTGCCGTGCGCGAACGTGACGATGTCGTCGCGGCCGTCACCGTTGACGTCGCCCGTCGACGCGGTCTCCCCGCCGATGGAGAAGAAGTCGTTCCACTTCACCGACGTCCCGGCGAAGCCGGTACCGGTCGACGTGCTCGCGTAGACGTCGGCGGTGGCGTTCTGGGTGAAGGTGAGGACGTCGTCGCGGCCGTCGCCGTTGACGTCCGTCGACGAACCGCCGGCCATGCCGTGGGTACGCGCCGCCTGGTTGAGCAGCGTCCGAGCGGTCGCCGCCGCCTGGTCGTACCGGTCGGGAAAGCCCGACCGCTGGACGCACTGGGCGACCTGCCCGGCGGTGTAACCGGGGTTGTTGCGGTCGCAGGTGATCGCGCGGGTGACGTACTGCGTGGTGGCGTAGACCGGGTCCATGATCTGCTCCGGGGTGCCCCAGCCGTAGTCCCAGCGCTGCTGGAACACGCCCAGGCTCGACTTGTCGCCGCAGGGCAGGTTGTTCATGTGGGACTCGACCCACCCCGTCTCGAAGGTGGAGAGCATGACCTTGTCGTTGACGTTGTACGACCGGGCCACCCGGTAGACGATCACGGTGACGGCGGGGTCGTGGGTGGCCGGGACGGACGGGCAGGCGAGCGTGCCGATCGGCACGGCGGCCGCCGGCGCGCCGACCGCGCCGGCTGCCGTGACGGTGCAGAGCGCGACAAGCAGCGCCAGCAGGGTTCGTCTCACCATGCTCCTCCGGGGGTGTGGGCTGACCAGGCGGCACCGGGCGAGAAATCGATTGCCGACGAGTCTCGTAGTCATCCTCGTCGATGTCAATAGCGTCGGTCGGACCGGCCCACCCGGCCGGAAATCGATTGCTGGGCCGGTATAGGATTCCGAGCGACCTCCCGCGGTGGCGGTCTCCCTCCGGCACGTCACCATCCGACGGGGGCCGGGTCGGAGCAGCCCGGGCGACGACGACGGGAGCGCGATGACGACCATCTACGACGTGGCGCGTCGCGCGGGAGTGTCACCGGCGACAGTCTCCCGCGTCCTCAACGGGCGAGCCTCGGTCGACCCGGAGATGGCCGCCCGGGTGCGGCAGGCCGCGCAGGACCTGGACTACCGCCCGAACGCCGTCGCGCGCAGCCTGCGCCGCAGCCGGACCAGCCTCTGGGCGGTCATCATCTCCGACATCGGGAACCCGTTCTTCACCTCGATGGTGCGCGGCGTCGAGGACGTCGCGCAGGAGGCCGGCTTCTCCGTCGTGCTCTGCAACGGCGACGAGGACCCGGAGAAGGAGGCCCGCTACGTGGCGGCGGCCCTGGCCGAGCGGATGGCCGGGGTGATCATCTCCTCGTCCGGGAAGCCCGCCCTGATCAGCCGCCTGGTGCAGGCGCGCATCCCGGTCGTGGCGATCGACAGGCAACCGCGCGGCGTCGAGGTGGACACCGTGCTGGTGGACAACACCCACGGCGCCGAGCAGGCGACCGCCCACCTGGTGCACAGCGGTTACCGGCGGATCGCATGCATCACCGGCCCACGCCGGATCTCCACCGCCATGCAGCGGCTGCGGGGCTACCAGCGGGCCCTGAAGGCCAGCGGACGCCAGGCCACCGAGGACCTGATCCGGTACGCCGACTTCCGCGAGGAGGGCGGCTACCGCGCGATGGCCTCGCTGCTGGAGACCGCCGAGCCGCCGGACGCGGTGTTCGCGGCGAACAACCTGATGACAGTGGGCGCCGTCGAATGCCTCGTGGACAACGGCATCGGCGTACCCGACCCGTTCGGCATCGTCGGGTTCGACGACATCCCGTGGGCGCACCTGGTCCGGCCCTCGCTGAGCACCGTCGCGCAGCCCACGTACGACCTGGGGCGTACCGCCGCCACGCTGCTGGTCGAGCGGATCGCCGACCCGGCCAAGGCGCCCTCGACCGTGGTGCTCCACACCGAGCTGCGGGTCCGTGAGAGCTCGGCGCCGTCGGCCGGCCGGCGGGGCCGAGCCGCCGGCCGTACCCCGTCGCACGGCACTGCCGCCGGCTCGCTCAGATCGTGACCTCCCCGCACAGGTGCACCCGTACGCCCAGCTCGGCGAAGAGGGCGGCCTTGACCCGTAGCGCGCGGTCGGCGGTGTCGGCGTCGGGCGCGTAGACCACGTTTACGTGGTTGGCCTTGTGCCGGGCCATCAACTGGTCGCGGCCCACGCCGTGCAGCACGGCGTGCATGATCGGCCACTGCGGTGTGGTGGCGTCCAGCCGCCGCCGGGTCTCCGCCTCGGGCAGCTCCACCACGGTGCCGCGCCCGAGGTCCACGTGCAGGCAGCCGTCCATCACGAACACCCGCGACCAGACGATCTCCCCCGGCTTCGACACGCCGCTGAGAGTGCCGCCGCCGAGCGGGAAGTACATCGGCGGCTGACGCATGCTGTACGACCTGTCGTAGCCGCCGTTGTGCGACGCGGGCACCGAACCGGAGATCTCGAAGACCCAGACGAAGTGCTCGCCGTACCGCTGTCCCCAGCGGATGTCGTGCAGCGTCGTCGCCGGGTCCAGGCCCATCGCGGTCCAGATCCGGTTGGTGACAAGCGAGTCCACAGCGACGCCCTCGTCGACCTCGTTGAAGTGCGGCAGCGCCGCGCCCGGGTACAGCTCCCGGGAGCCGTCCCGGCTGGTCACCGGGGGGCGTTCGACGTTGTTCAGCAGCCCTTCGGCCAGGTCGCTGGCCGGGACGGTGTCCTTGAGCCCCTGCTGGTACTGGATGCCGACCGCGTCCAGGCCGAAGTCGTCGGCGATGCGCAGCGCGGCGACGTACATCCGGCACTGGCTGAGCAGTTGGGCGTACGTCAGTTCGGTGGCCTCGTCGGTGCCGGTGTGGAACGTCATCCCGGCCGTCTCCAGCCATGCGAGCACCGCCCGCGCCTCGGTGTCGGGCACCCGCGCCATCTCCGCCACGAGCGCGCTCTGCGAGAGGCGTTCCTTGAAGATGCCGATCGGGTTGAGCAGCTCGTCGTCGATGATGGCGTTGTACATGCCCATGCAGCCCTCGTCGAAGACGCCGATGACAGCCCGCTCGGAGACGAGCTGCCGGGCCAGCGCCACGCCGAGTTCGACCTCCTCGTCCGGCCGCAGCGCCGGCAGCGGGCGTACGTGGCTCTCGTCGTGCGTCACCTCGCCGGTCTCCAGCCACTTCTTCAGGCCGTCACGCGCCCACTCGTCGGTGAAGTCCTCACTCCACAGCGTCGAGTACCGCACGCCCGCCTTGGTGAGGCTGCCGGCGAGGTTGAGCAGGCCCACCAGCCCGGGGTACTGCCCGCTCCAGTTCGCCACCAGCAGGATCGGCCCGCGGTGGGCGCGCAGCCCGGCCAGCACGTGGTGGCTGTACTGCCAGACCGCCTCCACCACGATGAGCGGCACGTCGGCCGGGATGCTCCGGAAGACCTCGATCCCGGCGCGCTGGCTGTCGATGAAGCCGTGTCCTCTGACCGGGTCGACGTCGTGACCGCGCCGGACGTGCCAGCCGAGCGCGGTGACGGCGGCGGCGAGGTCGGCTTCGAGCTGCCGCTGGGTGGGCCAGCAGGTGACGTTCGCGCTAAGCCGCAGGTCGCCGCTGGCCACTGTGTAGACGGTCCGGGGCGGGGCGGCCGGACGCTCGACCGGGGCGGGCAGTATGTAACGGGTCACGGGGCGGCTCCCTCGACGGGCGGACGGTGGGCGGGACGGGACGCGGCCGCGTTCAGAGGCCACCGAGCTTCGCGTACGCCTCGGCGGCGTTCTCCCTGGTGATCCGCATGGTGCCCAGCGTGGTGGTACGCGGGACGTCCTCGGCGCAGTCGACGAGGATCTTCCGGGCCAGCTCGACCGCCTCCCGGCCGCCGGTGGCGTACTGGAACGTGGCGGCGAGCCGGCCCTGCTCGACGGCCTTGATCCCGCCGGAGGGCACCGGCAGCGCGTCGATTCCGGTGAACTTGATCCGCTGCACCATGCCCGCCGACTTCGCGGCGAGGTAGGCGCCCTCGGCCATCGGGTCGTTGTGCGCGTAGATCGCGGACACGTCCGGGTGGGCCTTGATCAGCGCGTCCGCCACCGACTGTCCCTTCTCGCGCAGCCAGTCGCCGGGCTGGGAGGCGACGATCTGGATCTTCGGGTTGGCGGCGATGCCGTCGCGGAAGCCCTGCGCGCGCTCGGCGGCGGGGGTCGAGCCGGGCAGCCCGGCGATCTCGATCACCTTGCCGCCGTCGGGCAGCAGCGTCGTGGCGTAGAACTCGCCGGCCGCCTTGCCGATCGCCACGTTGTCGCCGCCGATGAACGCGGTGTACGCCTCCCCCTCGACCTTGCGGTCCAGCACGATCACCGGCACGCCCTGGTCGTACGCCTTCTTCACCACAGCGGTCAGCGGCTTGGCCTCGTTCGGCGAGATGATCAGCAGGTTGATCTTCTGGGTGAGGAAGTTCTCCACGTCGGCGACCTGCTTGCTGTTGTCCTGCGCGGCGTCGGAGACCACGACGCGGAAGCCGGGAACCGACTTCGCCGCCGTCTGCACGTCGTTGTTCATCACCTGCCGGTACGGCTCGGCGTTGTTGGCCTGGGACATGCCGATCAGGAAGTCCTTGCCGGCGCCGCAGGCGCGGGCCTGCCCGGCGTCGTCGGACGCTTTCTCGACGCTGCACCCCGTCGCCGCCAGCGCGCCGGCGACCAGCAGCGCGAGCAGTGTGGTTCGCTTGTCCATCGGTGGCTCCTCGGAGTCGGTTCGGTCAGGCGATGCCGCGGCGCAGCTTCTGCAACGCCGCCGCGAGCACGATCACCAGTCCTTTGATCAGCAGCTGGACGTTGGCGTCGATGTTGTTGAGCGCGAGGATGTTGTTGAGGATGCCGAGCAGCAGCGCGCCGGCCAGGGTGCCGCCCATCGAGCCGGAGCCGCCGGCCAGGCTGGTGCCGCCGATGACGACGGCGGCGATCGCGTCCAGCTCGTATCCGGCGCCGTCGTTCGGGCTGCCCTGGTTGAGCTGTCCCGCGTGGACGACGCCGGCCACCGCCGCCAGGAGGCCGGCGACGGCGAACACGGCGACCTTGACCCGGGTCACGGGCACACCCGAGAGCCGGGCAGCCATCTCGTTGCCGCCGATCGCGTAGACGTGCCGGGCGAACGCTGTCGTCCGCAGCACCACGACAGCGGCCACCCCGATCAGGACGAACAGCACCGCCGGCACCGGGAGCACGCCGTTTATCGAGCCGTTCAGCAGTTCGAAGGCGGGCGGCGCCTCCTGGGGTCCGTCGCCGTAGGCGATCGGGATGCCGAGGCCGCCGGACCAGATCCGGGCGATGCCCCGGGCGACCTGGAGACCGGCCAGGGTGACGATGAACGACTGGATGCCGAGGCGGGCCACGGCGTACCCCTGGAGTGCGCCGAACAGCGCGCCGATCGCGAGCACCGCGGCGACGGCGGGCAGGATGCCCAGCCCGGAGTCGACCATGAGCGTCGCGGTGCCGACTGCCGACAGGCCGAGGATCGCCCCGACCGACAGGTCGATGCCGCCGAGCAGGATGACGAATGTCATCCCGATCGCGATGATGCCGATCTCCGACACCGCGCGGACGATGTTCCCCAGGTTGCCGGCGGTGAGGAAGAGGATCTCGCCGTCGCGGCGCGGTGAGGCGAGGATCGCCACGACGAAGACCACGAGCAGCGCGAAGAGGCTCTGCACCGCGAAGAGCCGGTCGGCGAGTTCCCGGCGGCTGCGCGGGCGGCGCAACCAGCGGGCGGTGGCGCCGCGCAGTCCGACCGTACCGGCGGCGGGCGGCGCCTCGGTCACGGCCGGCTCGGGCGGCGGCACGCGGGTGTCGGTCATCTGTCGTCCCTTCCGGCGGCCGGGCCGCCCATCGCCGCCGCGAGGATGTCCTCGCCGGTGCAGCCGTCGGTGGCGAGGTCGGCCACGGCCCGGCCGCGGCGCAGCACCACCACCCGGTCGCAGACGCCGAGCAGCTCGGGCAGTTCCGAGGAGGCGAGCAGGATGCCCATGCCGTCGTCGGCGAGCCGGCGCAGCAGCCGGTAGATCTCCGCCTTCGCCCCGATGTCGACGCCGCGGGTCGGCTCGTCCAGCAGGAGCAGCCGCGGCTCGGTGAGCAGGTGCCGGGCGAAGACGACCTTCTGCTGGTTGCCGCCGGAGAGCGCGCCGACCGGCGTGGCCGCCGACGCCGTCTTGATCGCCAGGCCGGTGACCGACCGCGCGACGGCGGCCCGTTCCCGCCGTCGGCTGACGATCCCGGCCGAGGTCACGCTGGACAGCGCGGCCAGCACGATGCTCCGGCCGACCGGGTGTTCCAGGACGAGCGCGGAACGGCGCCGGTCCTCGGGGACGAAGCCGACGCCGGCACGCAGCGCCGCGCGAGGGCGGCGCGGCGCGTACGGGCGGCCGGCCAGCAGGACCGTGCCGGTACGGCGGCCGGCGGGCCCGGCGCCGAAGAGGGTCTCCAGCAGTTCGGTACGGCCGGCGCCCATCAGTCCGGCCAGGCCGACGATCTCGCCTGCGCGCACGGTCAGGCTGACGCCGTCCGGCTCGCAGCGGCCGGACCGGGGCGCCCGGGGCCGGACGGCCAGGTCGGTGACGCGCAACAGCGGACCGGCACCGGTCCTGGCCGTCTCGCGGCGCGGAGCGGAAGCACCGGCCGGGTCCGCCGTTTCGGGATGCGGAGCGGGACTGCCGGCCGAGGCGGGCTCGAACAGCGACGCGGCCCGGCCGCCGACCACCGTCGCCACGATCCGCCGCCGGTCCATCCGGCCGGCCGGCACGACACCGGCGACCGAACCGTTGCGCAGCACCGTCGCGCGGTCAGCGACGACCTCGATCTCCTCCATCCGGTGGGAGATGTAGACGACACCGACGCCCCGCCGGCGCAGGCCGTCGACAGTGGTGAACAGCCGCCGCACCTCCCCGTCGGCGAGCGCGGCCGTCGGCTCGTCCATGACGAGCACGCGGGCGTCCAGGGCGAGCGCCTTGGCGATCTCGACGAGCTGCTGCTCCCCCACGCGCAGCGAGCCCACCGGGCGGCGCGGGTCGATGTCGGCGCCGAGCCGGTCCAGGTGCTCCCGCGCGGTACGCGCCGCGGCCCGCCGGTCGACTGTGCGCAGCCGGGTCCGGGGCTCCCGCCCGAGCACCAGGTTGTCCGCCACCGACAGCGCGGGCACCAGGTCGAGTTCCTGGTGGATCGTCGCGATGCCGGCGGCCTGGGCGGCGGCCGGGCCGGTGAACCGTGCCGGCGTCCCGTCGACTGTGACCTCTCCGTCGTAGTCGGTGATGACACCGGAGAGGATGTTGATCAGGGTGGACTTGCCCGCGCCGTTCTCGCCCAGCAGCGCGTGCACCTCACCGGCGCGCACGTCGAAGTCGACGCCGTCGAGGGCAGTCACGCCGCCGAACCGCTTGGCCACGCCGGTCGTCGCGACCACCCCCCGGCCGCTCGGGCCGGCCGTGTCGCGGGTGTCCACGCCGGTCACGGGATCGCGTTTGTCGCGGCGTGCGCGGCGTCGGCGAACGGCACGTCCCGCCGGACCCCGCTCGCGGTCAGGCGCCAGGTGCCGCCCGCGTACTGGCCGGGTGCCCAGGACAGGCCGCCGGCGCGCCACAGCGGTTGCCAGGCGGCCATCGCGTGGCCGGCGTCGTACCAGGTGTTGTCGCCGCGCCAGGCCGACCCCCACCGGTGCGACGCGACCACCGAGAGCCCGTCGCCGGTGCTCATCGTCCAGCGGGGCATGCCGGTGACGTCACCCGTCGGCCGCGCCTCCACCGCCGGGTCGCCGACCAGCGGGGACGCGCCGTCGATGTTGAACGCCACCTCCCACACCGCTGCGGTCGGCCACCCGTTCACCGACCAGGTGACGTCGCTCTGCAACCCGGGGCCGGTCCACCGGGGCGTCACGGTGAGCAGCCAGTCGGCGGTGACCGGCTCGTCGCCGAACGGGATGCCGACCAGGTTGATCCGGGAGCCGTCGGCCGAAACGTCGACCCGGGCCGGGGCGCCGGCCCGGTCGGTCACGTCGAACCGGCCGACGGCGAGGTACGGGCCGGTGCCCCGGTGCGACGAGTCGAGCGCGGGCCGGTGGTTGCCGGCGCCGGCCGGGTCCACCGCCAGCTCGGCGATCCGGGCGCTGGGCCAGGTGCGCACGTCGGCGCGGAGGAAACCGGTGGTCACCGTCCAGCCGCGCGCCACCACGCCGGTCGACCAGGTCAGCGGCGCCAGCCAGAGCCCGCCCTGACCCCAACCGGCGTGGGTCAGGTACCAGTTGGAGCCGTCCACCACGACCTCGGCGGCGTGCGCGTCCAGCACCGTCACCTTCTCCGCGCCGTCGAAGCGCAGCAGGTCGCGGCTGCGGTAGACGGCCGTCCGCCGGTACGCGGCGCCGTAGTCGGTGCCGTCGCAGCAGACGAAGAGGTACCACCAATCTCCTCGGCGCACCACGAACGGCGACTCCGTCTGCCCGCCCGCCTGCCCGGTGTGCGGCGACGTGTACGCGATCGCGCGGCCGCTCCACGAGCGCAGGTCGGTGCTGGTCCGGTACGCCACGACGTGGTTGCCGCCGGACGGGCTCGACGTGGCCGTGTAGTACATGACCCAGCGGTCGCCGACCCGGGTCACCATCGGGTCGCGGCCCTCCCACCCGTCGGTGAACAGCGGGTTGGCGGAGCTGCGGGTCCAGGTGAACAGGTCGGTGGAGGTGGCCAGGTGCATGCGGTAGCGGGCGTAGTCCGAGTTCCCGGCCGCGTAGAACATGTAGTAGACGCCGTCGTGGTGGACGACGTGCGGGGCCCAGATCCACTGCTCCCCGGCCCCGGGGTCGGCGGCCAGCGCCACCGGCCGTTTCGTCCACGGGCCGGTCGGGGTGGGCGCGGTGGCGTGCCCGAAGACCTTCTCGTCCTGCGGCGCGCCGGGTTCGGCGTGGGTGATGCCGAACAGGTGCCACACACCGGTCTGCTGGTGCCGTACCAGCGTGTGGTCGTTGTAGTACCAGGTCGTCGACTCCCCCGCGCTCGGGTCGTAGACGCGGGTGGACGCGCCCCGCGCCGGCGTCTCGCCGAGCGTCTCGTACGGCGTCGTGGTGACCGCCGCGAGCGGGCCGACGCGGCGCAGCGTCACCGTGTCGAGCCCGGCGAAGAAGCCGGTGGAGGACGCGGACCGGCCGGTCACCGTGACGGTGAGGCGGTGCGTGCCGGCCGCCAGCGACGCCGAGCCCAGCGGTACCGCGCCGGAGCGCTGCACCGCACCCGCGTACCCGTCGAAGAGCTGGCCCACCGCGACCCCGTCGACGGCGAAGCGCAGCGTGCCGTAGTCGCCGGCCCGGGTGAGCACCGCGCCGAGGTCGTACTGCCCGGCCGGCACCGACGGCAGCGTGAGCGTCACCGAGTCACCGGCGCGGGCGCCCCGGAACCACAGTTGCCGTCCGCCGGACCAGCTCACCCCGCAGCAGTCGGCCTGCGCGCCGACCGGCGCGGTGGCGGAGACGACGGCGAGCGACTCGGCTTCGAACCGGACCGGGTCGTCGGCCGGTGCCGGTCCGGCCGGAACGGCGGCCAGGGCCGCCCCGAGCAGGAGCGCCGCGAGGACACGTCGGGCGCGCATCACGACACGCTCGGGCGGGGCAGGTCGGCGCCGGGGGCGAACTGGTCGTGCCAGCGGTTCCCCGGTGGGCCGAATCCTCCGCCGGTGGAGAGCGAGACGAACACGTCAGCGGTCAGGCCCCTGGTGAACGTGACCACGTCGGCCCGCCCGTCGCCGTTGAAGTCCCCCACGCCGGGCAGCTCGTCGCCGAAGGCGAAGCTGTCGTGCCACTTCCAGCCGTCCTCCACGAAGCGGGTGCCGTCGGAGAGCGACACGAACACGTCGCCGGTCGTACCCCTGGTGAACGTCACGATGTCGTCCCGGCCGTCACCGTCCACGTCGCCCACCGCCGGCAGTTCGTTGCCGACGGCGAAGCTGTCGTGCCACTTCCAGCCGTCCTCCACGAAGCGGGTGCCGTCGGAGAGCGACACGAACACGTCGCCGGTCGTACCCCTGGTGAACGTCACGATGTCGTCCCGGCCGTCACCGTCCACGTCGCCCACCGCCGGGAACTCGTCGCCGAGCGCGAAGTGGTTGTGCCACTTCACACCGGGCCCGAAGCCGGAGCCGGTGGAGAGCGCCACGTAGACGTCGGCTGCGGCGCCGCGGGTGAACGTGATGATGTCGTCGCGGCCGTCGCCGTTGACGTCGCCGACCGCCGGGATCTCGGCGCCGACGGCGAAGAAGTCGTGCCACTTGACCCCGGCGGCGTACCCGGCGCCGGTGGAGAGCCCGACGTAGACGTCCGCGCTGTCGCCACGGGTGAACGTGATGACGTCCGCGCGGCCGTCGCTGTTGACGTCGCCGGTGAGCGGCACCTCCGCCCCGACCGCGAAGAAGTCGTTCCAGGGCCGGCTGTCCGGCACGAAACGGGTGCCGTCGGAGAGCGAGGTGAACACGTCGGCGGCGGCGCCGCGGGTGAAGTCGACGGCGTCGTCGCGGCGGTCGCCGTCGGCGTCGCTGGTGTTTCGGGTACGGGTGGTGGCCGACACCTCGGCCGAGGGCGCGGCGGTGTTGCCCGACCCGTCGACCGCCACGACCCGGTAGTAGCGGGTCTGCGCGGCGGGCAGCGGACCGTGCCGGAACGTGGTGGCACGCGTCGTGCCGACCAGGTTGGCGGCGGTGATCACCACCCCGGGGCTTCGGGACGCGTAGACGCGGTAGGAGACCACGCCGACGTCGTCGGCGGAGGGGGACCAGGTCAGGCCCAGCGCGTGCACGCGCCCGCCGGTCAGGGCGAGACCGGCGACCGGGGCCGGGGCGACGGTGTCGGTGAACGGCGCCACCATGCTGTCGGCCAGGTACCGGGAGGCGGTCCAGGCGGGTGCGCCGCTCGCCGGGGTGAGCTGGACGGTCACCGCCGACCGGCCCGCCGTCAGCGCCGCCGGAAGCACGAACTCGTCGGCCAGCCAGCGCTGCCTGTCGTTGCCCAGCGGCTGGAGCCACACCCCGGCCGGTGCGCCGTCCACCGACACGGCCGCCTGCTGGTAGCCGCCGGCCTGGTCGCCGTGGCGGCGCAGCCGTACCCCCTGGTTGGCCGGGTCGATCGCCAGCCGGAAGCGGACCGGGGCGGTCGTCGCGCGGACCTGGCCGGTCTGCGGGACGTTGTCGTCGTCGCCCTCGAACGCGGCGGTGAGCGCGGTCTGGGTCGCCCCGGAGTCGGTGTACGCGTGCGCGGCGCGGCTGACGGCGTCGCCGGTGACGACGGTGTCGGTCCGGCGCGTGGTGACGGTACGCTGGGTGTATAGGAACGCGGTCGAGGCGTACTCGGCGGGCATGTCGTTGGCCGGTCCGTGCTCGATGCCGAAGCGCAGCGCGGTGCCGTAGGCCACCGCGTCGCCGATCATCAGCCGGTAGGCGGCGTCGCACTCGTCGGCGCATCCGCCGCCGCGGACCAGGTGTGCGGTGTTGCCGGTGAAGACGCCGCTGTACTCGCCGCGGTTGAAGTACCAGCCCGACTCGTAGAAGTCCTCGGTGCCGGTGCCGTAGATCTGCGGCGTGGGCGATCCGTCCACGTACACCCGCTCGTCGCCCTCCAGGTAGTTGCGGGTATTGCCGCCGATGATGTGGCCGCGCGTGGTCTGCGAGACGCCCACGAACCGGCCCCGGCCGGACTGGTCGGCGATGATCCAGTCGGCGCCGCCGACCGTCTCCGCGCGGCGTGACTGGGTGGTGAAGTAGCCGGCGCTGCCGTCGGCGGCGAGCCGAGACGTCCACTCGGCGCCGGGCGCCGACGTCACCTCGACCTCGACGCCGCTGACTGTGGCGCCTGTCGTGTTGACGAGCGTCACGGCGGCGGCGGTGCGGAACGGCATCGGCCACCAGGCGCTGTACCAGCCGCCGGGCGCGGAGTCCATGGCGAACATCAGCGACCGGACGGTGCGCTCGCCCAGCCCGGCGCCGAAGAACTCCCCGACCGGGCTGTCCACCGTGGCACGCCCGTCGAACGTCATCCGCAGCCGCAGCCCGGCGAGCGTCGGCGCGCCCGCCGCGGCGTCCGGTACGCGCAGCCGCAGCGCGGTGATCGCCCGCGGCCCGGTCAGCGTGGCCAGCGACACCTGGCCCTGCGCCGGGGCGGTGACGGTGGCTCGGGTGGTGGCGGCGCCGGCCTGGGCGGGCTTCGGGTCGCGGGTGCCGGCGGCGCGCAGCAGCGTGACCACGTCGGTGGCCGGGTCGGCCGGGTCGAACCGGGACACCCCTGCCGCGTCGGCGAAGGTGCGGTAGGCCACGTGGTGGAACAGCGGGTTGTTCTGGGTGGTGATCCGCATGGACTCCCGGTAGGGCATCGGCACCTTGACGGTGACGCCGCCGGACGTCTGGTCGGCGTTGCTGACGAGCGGCGCGACGAACGGGCTGCCGAGCCGCCCGTCGACCAGGTCCTGGAGGTCGGCCTGGACGACCACGACGCCGTCGAGTTCGACGCGGATCCAGCCGGTGGCGCGGACGTTGCCGTCGTCGCGGGTGAACCAGATCGACTGCACCTCGCCCGGGCCGCGCGCCTCGGCGATCACGCAGCCGCCGCTCTGGCGCAGGCACGACCAGGTGCCGATGAAGCCGTCGTCGTTGGAACCGTCGCGGCCGAAGCTGGAGAACTGGTGGGTACGGCTGCCGGCGGCCAGCTCCGGCAGGCGGTCGAGCCGCCGGTAGGCGTCCCACCCGATCGGGCCCTTGTCGTCCGCGACGGCGAGAGCGGTAGCGGGCGCCGACGTGGCGGCCGGAGCGGCGGACGAGGTCGCGGGCACGGCCACGGCCAGCAGCGCGACTGCTGTGGCGCCGGCCCAACGACTGAAGCGGAGCCTCATCGGTGTCCCTTCCGAGCGCCGTGAGATCAGCGAGAAATCGATTGCTGGCGAGTTAACTTCCCGACTTCCACGGTTGTCAATACCTTGCGCCCGGCTTTCCCTCCCGGGCAGGAATCTTCGCGGCACGCCGGCCCCTGAGCCGCCCAGCCAGGCCCGGCGGAACCGGCGCTGAAGGAAGTTTTCCGCCGACACGAACCACCCCGGCGGGTATTGACAGGCTCCGAAGTCTGCGGTTTCACTTCTCCTCAGCGCCACCGTCCCGCCGATCGGGACGCCAGCCGCCCCTCCTCCGACGCGAACTGTCAGGGCCCGCCCATCGGCGACACCGGCCCCTGGCCTGACGCGCCCAGGCGCCGCTCTGCCAGTGCATTCCCTCCGATGAGGAGTTTCCGCATGCCCAGGTTCCCGACACGTGCCGCCCGGCGCGCCCTCGTCGCGCTACTCACACTGGCCGCGGCCACCCTCACCGCGGTCGTGGTCACCCCGTCACCGGCGCTGGCCGCGCCGAACTTCAAGGCGCCGTTCCCGTGCGGGCAGCGGTGGACGTACAGCCACCACAGCGCCGAGGTGCGGCAGGCGCTGGACTTCGTCCGGGCCGACGGCGGCGTCACCGGCGGTACGCCCCAGGTGGCGTCCGCCGCCGGAGTCGCCCGCCGCTACTCGCAGCCCAGCGGCGCCGGCAACTACATCGTCGTCGACCACGGCGGCGGGTGGACCACCTACTACTTCCATCTCAGCGCCTATTCGGTGCCCGACGGCGCCTACGTGCAGCAGGGGCAGCAGATCGGGATCACCGGCAGCACCGGCAACTCCTCCGGGGCGCACGTGCACTACGAGCAGCTCTACAACGGCGTCGGCCAGGTCATCTCGATAAACGGCGTCTCACTCGCGCCGTATCCCGGCCAGTACAACCAGAGGTTCCTGGTCAGCGACAACTGCGGTACGCCACCGCCGCCGCCCGCGCCCCGGTATTTCGGTGGTTCGCCGACTGATTTCAACGGTGACGGCCGGGATGACGTGGTGGCGTTCACGCACGGCTCACTCGCCGACGCCTACGTGGCCACCTCAACCGGTTCGTCGTTCGCGGGAACGTCGGTGAAGTGGCACGACTGGTTCGCGTTGTCCGGGGAGACCCCGTTGACCGGAGACGTCAACGGCGACGGACGAGACGACGCGATCGTGTTCACCCACGGCACCACCGCCGACGTCCACGTCGCCCTGTCCACCGGCACATCATTCGCGGCGTCGGCGAAATGGCACGACTGGTTCGCCCCCGGCACCGAAATCCCCGCCGTCGGCGACGTCAACGGCGACGGCCGCGACGACATCATCACCTTCACCCACGACACCACCGCCGACGTCTACGTCGCCCTGTCCACCGGCACCGGCTTCACCGGCACCGCAATCAAATGGCACGACTACTTCTCCATCGCCGGTGAGTTCCCCGCCCTCGGCGACGTCAACGGCGACGGCCGCGACGACATCATCACCTTCACCCAAGGCCCCAACACCGCAGCCGACGTCATCGTCGCCCTGTCCACCGGCAGCGGCTTCGGGGAACCCCAGAAATGGCACGACCTGTTCGCCGTCGGCACCGAACAACCCCGCGTCGGCGACATCAACGGCGACGGACGCGACGACATCGTCACCTTCACCTGCAACACCGACGCCGACGTCTACGCCGCCACCTCCACCGGGACCACCTTCACCGGCACCACCATCAAATGGCACGACTTCTTCTGCCTCCCCGGCGAATTCCCCTACCTCGCCGACGCCAACGGCGACGGCAAAGACGACCTCATCGTCTTCACCAAAAACACCACAAACGACATCTACGTAGCCCTGTCCACCGGCACCACCTTCAGCCCCTCCACCAAATGGCACGACTACTTCGGCCTCACCGACGAAACCACACTCTGACCCCCATCGACTCCCAGGAGGATTCATGTCGCACGACCGGACCACTCCCCCCACCGTGAGCCGCCGCCGCCTGCTCACCGGCGCCGCCGCGGTCGCGGCGACCGGCGCCCTGGCCGGGGCCTTCACCGCGCCGTCCGCGGCGAGCGCGGCCGCCGTCGACGGGTTCGGCCTGCGCATCGTCGGCCGCAACGAGAACGGCGGCCGGTTGCAGTACTACCGCTTCGCCACCGACGCGATCGAGTGGGATCCGGCGGTGAACGTGCTGCTGCCCGACGGCTACCACACCAGCCGCAAGCGTTACCCGGTGCTGTACCTGCTGCACGGCGGCCAACAGGACTTCCGCACGTTCCACCTCCAGGACAACATCATCAACCTGACCGCCGGCCGCGAGGTCATCGTGGTCATGCCGGACGCCTCCACCGGCTGGTACAGCAACCCGGTCACCAGCAACACCGGACCGCGCAACTGGGAGACCTTCCACATCGCCCAGTTGCTGCCCTGGATCGACGCCAACTTCCGCACCTTCGCCGAGTACAACGGCCGAGCCGTCGCCGGCTTCTCGATGGGTGGTTTCGGCGCGCTGAAGTACGCCGCGAAGTACTACGGCCACTTCTGCTCGGTCAGCGCCCACTCCGGCCCGGCGAGCCTGCGGCGGGACTTCGGTCTCGTGGTGCACTGGGCGAACGTCACCTCGGCGGCGATCGACCTCGGCGGCGGGACCGTCTACGGTGCGCCCCTGTGGGACGAGGCCCGGGTGAACATGGACAACCCGGTGCAGCGCATCGAGAGCTACCGCAACAAGCGGATCTTCCTGGTCGCCGGCACGTCCCCCGACCCGATCAACTGGTTCGACACAGCGAACGAGAGCCAGGTGCTGGCGGGCCAGCGTGAGTTCCGGAGCCTGCTCGCCCGGGCGGGCATCCCGCACGAGGGCCGGGAGGTCCCCGGCGGGCACTACTTCCGCCACGAGCAGTTCGTCGACGACCTCAACGGGATGATGGGCCGGCTGCGCCGGGCCGGCTGACCCACCGGGACCACCGCGTGTCGTGGGCCGTCGCCGTCCGGCGACGGCCCACGGCACCGGCGTCGGAGGGCTGGCGCCGCCCCCGTTCACCAGGGATGACATGGCGGGAGCAGGCGAGAAATGCCCGTGCTCCCCCTCGCACAGGTGCGGGCATGTTCGATAGGATCGAACATGCCGGTCGGATCCCCCGCCACCGCAACAGGAGGTCCTCGTGCGGTCCATGGACAGTCAGCCGCCGTCGGAGCAGGCCGCCCCCGGTGGCGCCGCGGACGAGAGCACCCCGGCCGGCGTGGTCGGCGCCCGGATCCGGCGGTACCGCAAGGAGCGCGGGCTCACGCTACGCGGCCTCGCCTCCCGCTCCGGCCTGTCGATCGGCTTCCTGTCCCAGGTCGAGCGTGGCATCTCCTCCATCGGCCTGACCGCGCTGGGCAGCGTCGCCAAGGCCCTCGACAAGTCGGTGGCCGACTTCTTCGACGCCGGCAACGGCACGTCCGACAGCAACGTCTCGCAGCTTCCCCGGCACTTCACGCTGACCAGGGCGGAGACGTCGGCCACCCAGTACGTGTCGGGGCAGCAGACCTACCGCATGCTCTCCGACCGGGGGCCGGACCTGGTGCTGGAGCCGATGCTCGTGCACATCGCGCCCGGCGGGCGGCGGGAGAACGCGTACGGCCACCGGGGCGAGGAGTTCGCCTACGTCATCTCCGGTGAGCTGCTCTACGAGGTCGAGGGCGTGGAGCACCGGCTGTGCCCGGGCGACAGCGTGCACCTGCGCTCGTCGGTGCCGCACCAGATGTACAACGACACCGACTCGGTGACCACAGTGGTCTCGGTGGTCACGCCCCGCCTGTTCTGACAGGTGCCCCTGGGCGCCACGAACCGCCCTCCGGTTTCACGTAGGTGAACACGGAGGGCGATTCGGTGGAGGGCGAGGTGTCAGCGACCGAGGCGAGCGTCCACTGCTGTCATCGTGTCCCGCCAGATGACCGACGCCGGGTCGATGACGGCGAAGTGGTCCCCCGGCTGTTCGAGGTGGCGGATGTCGTCGCCCGCGGCTGCCGCCGCCACGGCGTAACGCCGGTTGGCGTCGACCAGGTCGAGACTGTCCGCCGTCCCCTGCACGAGGAGGGTCGGGACACCGACGGGCAGCCGGAGCATCGGGTCGCTCTCGGCGTACCGGCGCGGGGCTGTCGCCGGTGAGCCGCCCAGCGCCGCGGAGATCGCGCCGTCGCCGAGGTAACGCCGCTCGCCCTCGGTGAGGTCGAGCACCCCGGCCAGCGACACCGCGAGCGCGACCCGCGGCCCGCCCGTACGCGTGGCGAGGTCCGCCGCGGCGCGCAGCGCCAGCTGCCCGCCGGCCGAGTGGCCGAAGACGACGATCCGGTCGAGGTCGAGCGGCCGGTCGGCGGCGAGGTCCCGCAGCGCGGTGAGGCCGGCTTCGACGTCCTGTGTGGTCGCGTCCCAGCCGTGCCGGTCCGGGCGCCGGTACTCCAGGTTCCAGGACGCCCAGCCGCGGGTGGCCAGGTCGACGGCGAGGGCGTCCATCAGGTCCGCTCCCCAGATCGACCGCCAGAACCCGCCGTGCAGCAGCACCGCGACCGGCGCCGGCCCGGTGCGCGGAGCCGACGGCAGCCGCAGGTCGCCCCACTGCTCCGGGTCGGGACCGTAGGCGATCCGGTCGGCCGGCGCGCGGAAGCGGTGCACGACGTGCCGGATCGCCCAGGTCACGCCCCACAGCCCTCGGCCGGCCAGATGGACCGCGCCGGGCGCCGGCGTCTCGACGGTGAGGTCGTACCAGACCGCGTGCGGCGGCTGCGCGCCGATCAGCGCGCGGGCCGGTGGGGTGGGGCCGGGCAGCACCACAGCCGGGCCCCGCGCGGCGGCGAGCAGCGACCGCAACTCGTCGGCCGAGGCGGCGGTGACGACCTCGCCGGTGACGTCCAGCTCGGCACAACTGGTGGCGACGAGCGACGCCAGCAGCTCGGTGTCGGCCACCAGCCCGGGGCCGACCACGACGGTGAGCCGCACCGGACTCACCTGCGCAGCAGGGGCAGGACGGCGGAACCGAGCAGGTCCACGCCGCGCTCGTCGGTCAGGCCGTGCGGCGTGCCGAACTCCACCCGGCGCACACCGGCGTCGATGAGGGCCTGGGCCTGCGCGGCGACCTGCTCCGGGGTGCCGGAGAAGGCGAACCGGTCCAGCACGTCGTCCGGGATCAGCCGGCCCGCGGCCTCGTCCTCGCCCGCGTCGACCAGGTCGCCGACCCGCTTCACCAGGTCGTCGGGGAGCACGACTGTCGGGTCCAGTTCCGCCACCACCGCCAGGTACATCGCCACCTCGGTGCGGGCCTTGGCCCGGGCGGCCTCACCGTCGGTGTCGACAACTGTCACCGCGCCCAGCACGATGCCGACGTCGGAGACCTCCCGTCCGGCCTTCTCCGCGCCGGCCCGCAGCCGCTCGCGGATCACCGGCACCATGTCCGGGTTGGCGCTGCCGCCCACCTTGATCTCGTCGGCGATCCGGCCGGCCAGCGCCGCGCCCTGCGGACCCCACGCGCCGAGCAGCAGCGGCGGGTCGGGCCGCTGCACGTCGTAGCGCAGCGCGGTGCCGGCCTCCAGCGAGAAGACCCGGCCGGTGAAGCCGCTGCGGTCGCCGCGCAGGAGGCGGTAGACGACCTGAACTGCTTCCTCGATGGTGGTCAGCGGTCGCGGCTGCGGCAGGCCGACCGCGCCGAGCCAGGTCCCCCGGGCCAGCCCCAGGTAGGCCCGTCCGTGCGAGGCCAGGTCCAAGGCGGCGAGCTGACCGGCGATCTCGTACGGGGCCATCGAGTACGGGTTCAGGCAGGCCGCGCCGAGGCGTACCCGTTCGGTAGCCTGCGCCATCTCCAGCAGCGGGAAGATCGGCGGCTGGTACATCAGGTCGCCGAAGACGGTGAGCACGTCGAAGCCGTGCGCCTCGGCGGCGCGGGCCAGCCGAGCGTACGCGCCGGCCGGCTTGTCGCTCTGCAGGCCGAGTCCGATCTCGACTGTCATGTCAGGTCCGCCGAGTTCATCGTGCGCCGGCAGGTCCGTTCCACCTTCATGACGAGCCGCTCCTCCGGGTCGGGGCAGATGAAGTGGGAGTCCTGGGCCAGCCAGTCCCCCGGGGCCAGGTCACGCTGCTTGGCGGCGAGGAAGGGCAGCACCGACGCGAGCGCGTACACGCAGAAGTGTTTTCCCTCGGGCAGCCGCAGGTGCGCGCTGTTCGTCAGCTCGAAGGAGTCGCCCACGGCCATGCCGCACACCGACCGGCCTTCGATCCGGTCGACTGTCACCTTCAGGTCGTAGATCTCCATGTCGCCGTCGGCGGTGTCGCTCACGGCCCCTCCCCTTCGTCGATCCGTACGATGATCTTGCCGGTGGTCCGGCGTTCGGCCAGCTCGGTGAGCGCCGCGGGCGTCTCGTCGAGCGACACGACGCGGCTGACCGGCGGCCGGACCGCGCCGGAGGCGCACATGTCGAACAGATCCTGGTAGGCGGCCTCGACCGCGGACGGGCGCTGCCACGGGTACTGCGAGCCCCAGGACAGGCCCACCAGCGTCGCGTTCGCGGCCATCAGCCGCAGCGGGTCGACGGGTGGCGGCGCGCCACCTGCCGCGCCCACCGCGACCAGGCGGCCCTCGAAGGCGAGGCACTCCCAGGAACGGGCGAAGACGTCGCCGCCCACCGGGTCCACCACGACCTCCACGCCCCGGCCGCCGGTGGCCTCCCGCACGGCGGCCACGAAGTCCTCCGCCGTGTAGTCGATCGCCACCTCGGCGCCCTGGTCGCGGCAGATCGCGGTCTTGGCCGGGCCACCGGCGGTGGCGAGGACCCGGGCGCCGCGGGCGACCGCGAGCTGGATGACGGAGATGCCGACACCGCCCGCGCCGGCGTGCACCAGCACCGTCTGCCCGGCGGTGACGCCCGCCCGCTCCAGCGCGAACCACGCGGTCTGGTAGGTGACCGGCAGCGCCGCCGCGGTCACCGGGTCGACTGTGGACGGCCGCGGCACCACCACCGCGGCGTCCACTGTCACCGTCGTGCCGAGCGCGCCGCGCGGCAACGCCGGGCAGGCCAGCACCTCCTGACCCAGCAGGTGCCCGGCCCCGTCGCCGGCGGCGACGACCCGCCCGGCCGCCTCCACCCCCGGCGTCATCGGCGGGTCCGGCCGCACCGGGTACTCGCCCCGGCAGAGCATGACGTCCAGGAAGTTCAGCCCGACCGTACGGACGGCGAGCCGCACCTGGCCGGGGCCGGGCGGCGGGTCGTCGGGCAGCTCGGCGACCGACAGCACGTCCGCCGGTTCACCGGTCCGCTCGGCGACCAGCCGCCGGATCATGCCGCGCCCACCGGTTCCCGGACCAGCTCGGCGTGGTGGTGCACGATCACCCAGCGGCCGTCGACCCGGCGCACCACGTCGGTGACCCGGGTGATCTCCGGCTCGTCGTCCGGGCCGAGCTGCGCGACCAGCTCGTACCGGGCCACGCCGAAGTCGTCCCAGACGTCGATGCGCTTGCCCCGCGCGGCGAGCACCGCCAGCCGGGGCCGCTGACCGGCGGCGTCCCGCTGGGCGCGGTACTCGTCCAGCTCGGCCCGGGTCCGCAGCGGTCCCGGCAGGTGCGTCTCCCAGGTGGTCACCTCGGGGTCCAGGTGCGTGTCGAACCGCTGCTGGTCCCCGGCGAGGAACGCGTCGTACATGTCGTCGATGCCGGCGGCGATCTCCGCCGCGCCTGCCTGCGCGAAGGTCATCGCGTCTCCTCCTGGTTACGGTCGTCGCGGGCGATCTGCCCGCCCTTCATCACCCACCACACGTCCCGGAAGGCCGAGGTGTCGGCCAGCGGGTCGGCGTCCGTCGCGATCAGGTCGGCCAGCTTGCCGACCTCGACAGTGCCGAGGTCGGACTCCGCGCCGAGCCACCGGATCGGGCCGAGCGTGCCGGCGTGGATGGCCCGCGCGGCGCCGATCCGCTCGGACATGTACTCCAGCTCCCGGATCGAGGCGGTGGTGCCCTCGAACTCCCAGAACGGGGGCATGTCGCTGCCGAGCAGGACCTCCACCCCGGCGGCGATGGCCATGTCGAAGCTCTCCAGGTGCCGGGGGCCGGCGCCGAGCGAGCGGCACTGCATCCACTCCGGCACGCCCAGCTCGTCGAAGAACTCCTTGCAGCGGGTCACCAGCAGCGTCGGTACGAGCGCCGTGCCGCGCTCGGCCATCCGCGCCGCGACCTGCGGGGTGAGCTGGTAGCCGTGCTCCACGCAGTCCAGTCCCAGCTCCACGGCCGCGCCGATCACCTCGGCGGGCCCGGCGTGCGCCGTCACCTTGCGGCCCCACGCGTGCGCCGTCTCGATCACCGCCGTCATCTCGTCGGCGAACAACTGCGGCGTGTGGATGCTCTCGTGCTCACCGGCGATGCCACCCGAGATCATCACCTTGATCAGGTCCGCGCCGGCCTTGATCTGGCTGCGCACGCCGTGGCGGAAGCCCACCGGGCCGTCGCACTCGAGCGTGTCGTTGCTCTCGTGCCCGTGCCCACCGGTGCACACCAGCGCCCGGCCGGCGGTGTAGATGCGCGGACCCGGCACGCGCCCGGCGTTGACCGCCCGCCGCAACGCGAAGTCGGCGTGGTCCTTCTCCGCCACGCAGCGCACCGTCGTCACGCCGGCGTGCAGCGTGCGCCGCGCCCCGTCGGCCATGTAGTGCGCCAGGTCGTAGGGGCCCATCCCCTTGACGTTGTCGCCCCCGGAGCCGGGCAGCGACAGCGAGAAGTGGGTGTGCATGTTGACCAGGCCGGGCGTCACGTACGCGCCGTCGAGGTCCACCTCGGTCAGCCGGCCGGCGGCACGCGCCTGCGCGGCCACCTCGGCGTACGGGCCGACCGCGGCGATCCGGTCACCCCGGACCCACACCCCGGCGCCGGTCACCGGCGCCATGCCGTCCACCACTCGGGCGTCCAGCACTGTGCAGTTGCCCAGCAGCGTGCTCGGCTGCTCGGGCGAATAGGCGGCACTCACGCGATCACTCCATAAACGTCTCGGGCGGCCCGGGCGGAGACGTAGCCCTCGGCCACGTCCCGTCGCACCGCCTCTGGATCCCGACTCCCCGGGTCACCGTGCCCGCCGCCACCGGCGGTCAGCAGCGTGACCCGATCCCCCACCGCCACCGCGGTACGCCGGGTGCTCACCCGGTGCTCGCGGTCGGTGCCCGGAAAGACGACCACCTGGTTCGGCTCCGGCTGCGATCCGCCGGCCAGCGCCCACGGCGCGCTCTTCGTCTTCTTGATCACCGTCAGGAACTCACCCGGCGTCACGAACCGGATGTCCCGCCGCAGGCCGCAGCCGCCCCGGAAGCGGCCCGCGCCACCGGAGTCGGTACGGATCTCCACCCGTTCGAAGAACATTCCCGTCTTCGACTCCAGCACCTCGACGGGCGTGTTGCGCGCCTGGGTCTGGCACAGGTGGTTCGCCGGTCCGATCCCGTCGTGCCGGGGCGTGCCGCCCCAGCCGACCGGGTCGTTGTTGCTGACGGCGAACATGTCGCCGGTGTCCGGGTGCCGGCCGACCATCATGAACCCCGGCACGTCGCCGCCGGAGGAGGCGGCCAGCCGGTCCGGCATGCCCTGCGCCAGCGCCTTGAGGATCAGCTCCAGCGCGACGGTGCCGGTCCACTGGGTGAACGTGGCGGCCGGGTACTGCGCGTGGAACAGCGTGCCGGGCTCGGCGCGTACCCGCAGCGGCGCGAAGTGCCCGGCGTTCGTCTGCTCGTGCGGCGTGGTGACGCCCTTGAACGCGACCCGGCAGGTGGCGATGGTGGCGCCCAGCGGCAGGTTCACCGGTCCGGGCACCGCCGGCGACGAGCCGGCGAAGTCCACTGTGAACTCGCCGTCGGCGACTGTGACTGTGACCCGCATGAGGATCGGCTCGTCGGTGACGCCGTCGTCGTCGAGCCAGTCCTCGGCGGTCCAGCTGCCCTGCGGCAGCGCGGCCACCGCCTCCCCGGCGCGCTGCGCGGCGACGTCGATCACCCGGTCGACGACCGCGTCCACCACGGCCGTGCCGTACTCGCGGTACAGCTCGGTCACCCGCCGCTCACCGGTACGCAGCGCGGCGATCTGCGCGTTGAGGTCACCGATGACCAGCTCCGGCATCCGCGAGTTGAACCGGATCAGCTCGTGGATCTCGCGCACCGGCTCGCCCCGGTCGTACACCTTCGTGCCGGGGAAGATGATCCCCTCCTGGTGCATGTCCGTGGAGTCGAGCACGTACCCGGGATCCTTGGCGCCCAGGTCCATCCAGTGCGCCCGGATGCACAGGAAACCGATCAGCTCCTCGCTGCCGGGCAGCACGACCGGCGAGAACATCGTCGCGTCGTACGTGTGCGCCGCGTTCCAGTACGGGTAGTTCAGCAGCACCACGTCGCCGCGGCGCAGGTTCTCCCGGCCGACGTACTCCACGCCCTTGCGCAGCGAGTAGTCGTTGGCGCCGAGGAAGCGGGACAACCCCGTCGACTCCGCGACCAGCCGCAGATGCCGGTCGTAGATGGAGATGCCGAAGTCGTACACCTCGTAGATCACCGGGTTGAACGCGGTGCGCACGAGCGCGGCCCGCATCTCCTCGGCGGCCGAGACGAGATGGCTGCGGACGACCTCGACGGTTGCCCCGTCGACCGTCGGCTCACCCATCGACGTCCACTCCGTAGACGTCCCGGGCCGCCTCCCGGGAGACGTAGCCCTCGGCCACGTCCCGCCGCACCGCCTCCGGGTCGCGGCTGCGCGGGTCGCCGTGGCCGCCGCCACCGGCGGTCAGCAGCGTGACCCGGTCGCCCGCGGCCACCGTCGTGCGCTTGGTGCTCACCCGGTGCTCGCGGTCGGTGCCCGGGAACACCACCACCTGGTTCGGCTCCGGCTGCTCGCCGCCGGCCAGCGCCCACGGCGCGCTCTTGGTCTTCTTGATCACGGTGAGGAACTCGCCCGGGGTCAGGAAGCGGATGTCGCGGCGCAGGCCGCAGCCGCCCCGGAACCGGCCCGCGCCACCGGAGTCGGCGCGGATCTCCCAGCGCTCGAAGAACATCCCGGTCTTGGCCTCCATGACCTCGATCGGGGTGCCCCGGCCGGTGCTGCCCGAGACGTGCGTGGCGGCGTCCATCCCGTCGTGCCGCGCGGTGCCGCCCCAGCCCACCAGGTCGTTGTTGCTGACCGCGAACATCTTCCCGGTGTCCGGGTGCAGGCCGACCATCATGAAGCCGGGCACGTCGCCGCCGGAGGAGGCGGGCAGCAGGTCCGGCATGCCCTGGGCCAGCGCCTTGAGGATCAGCTCCACCGCGACGATGCCGGTCCAGAGCGTGAACGTCGGCTGCGGGTAGACGGCGTGGAACAGGCTGCCCGGCTCGGCCCGCACCTCCAGCGGCGCCACGGTGCCGGCGTTCGACGGCTCGTCCCGCGACGTCAGCGACTTCAGCACGACCTTGCAGATCGCCTCGGTCGCGCCGAACGGCATGTTGATCGGGCCGCGGGTGGCCGGCGCCGAACCGGCGAAGTCGACGATGAAACGCCCGTCGGCGATGGTCACCGTGACGCGCATCTTAACCGGGTCGTCGGTGATGCCGTCGTCGTCCACCCAGTCCTCGGCGGTCCAGGTGCCCTGCGGCAGCGTCGCCAGCGCCGCGCGGGCGCGGGCCTCGCCGTCGGCGATGATCCGGTCGACCGCCTGGTCGACGGTGTCCCGGCCGAACTTCTCGATGATCTCCAACATCCGGCGCTCGCCGGTGCGCAGCGCGGCGATCTGCGCGTGCAGGTCGCCCAGCACCGCGTCGGGCATCCGCGAGTTGAAGCGGATCAGCTCGTGGATCTCGCGCACCGGCTCGCCCCGGGACACGACCTTGGTGCCCGGGAAGATCAGCCCCTCCTGGTGCATGTCGGTCGAGTCCAGCACGTAGCCGGGGTCCTTGGCGCCCAGGTCCATCCAGTGCGCGCGGACGCAGAGGAAGCCGACCAGGTCGCCGTCCGCGTCGGGGTCGGACTCGTCCGGCCGGAACACCGGCGCGAACAGCGTCGCGTCGTACGCGTGCGCCGCGTTCCAGTACGGGTAGTTGAGCAGCACCACGTCACCGCGGTGCAGGTTCTCCCGGCCCACGTACTCCACGCCCTTGCGCAGCGAGAAGTCGTTCGCGCCGAGGAAGAACGTCAGGCCGGTGGCCTCGGCGACCAGCCGCAGGTCGGCGTCGTACATCGACAGGCCGAAGTCGTGCACCTCGTAGATGACCGGGTTGAACGACGTACGGATGAGGGTGGCCCGCATCTCCTCCGCGGCCGACAGCAGATAGCTGCGGACGACCTCGACCTGGGCTCCGTCCAGCGTGGTCATGCGGCTTCCTCCAGGGTGACGAGCAGGTATCCGTGGTCGTCGACGGTGACCCGCTGGCCGCTGGGCACCACGGTGGTGGAGGTGCCCTCGTCGATCAGCGCCGGTCCGTCGAAGGTGTCGCCCGGCTCCAGGCGGGCCCGGTCGTAGACCGCGAACGGCACCACCGACTGCTGCCCGAAGTCGTACGCGTCGCGATGGGTCAGCAGCGCCTGCGACGGGTCGCCGTCGCCGCGCGGGCGGGTCTGCAGCTCCGGCCGGTCGGTGCCCCCGATGCCGCGCACCCGCAGGTTGAGGATCTGCAGCGGGTTGCCCATGGTGTGGCCGTACCGGGCGCGGTGCGTCTCGTCGAACGCGGCGCGGATCGCGTCGCGGTCCAGCTCGCGTCCGACGGTGACCATGAGGCTGTGCTCCTGGCCCAGGTAGCGCAGCTCGAACTGCCGCTCCAGCACCGCCTCGCCGGCCGGCACGCCCTGCGCCACCAGCGACGCGACCGCCTCGGCCTCGACCGCCTTGAACAGCTGCTCCAGCTCCGCCAGGTCGGCGTCGTCGAGCGTGGCCATCACGGTACGGCTGAAGTCGTTGACGATGTCGGCCGAGAGCATGCCCCAGGCGGAGAAGCCGGACGGCGCGAACGGCACGATGACCTCGCCGATGCCCATCTCGCGGGCCAGCAGCGGGGCCAGCAGCGGCCCGGCGCCGCCGAACGCGAGCAGCGCGAACTGCCGGGGGTCGTGACCCCGTTCGACGGTGATCTGCCGGACCGCGCCGACGGTACGGGCCAGCAGCACGTCGAACACGCCGGCCGCCGCGTTCTCCACGGTGAGGCCGAGCGGCTCGGCGAGCTGCTCGGCGATCGCCGCGCGCGCCTCGGCGTCGCGCAGCCCCATGGTGCCGGCGAGGAAGCGCTCCGGGTCCATGTAGCCGAGCACCACAGCGGCGTCGGTGACCGTCGGCCTGGTGCCGCCCCGGCCGTAGCAGACCGGGCCGGGGTCGGCCCCGGCGCTCTGCGGGCCGACCTTGAGCAGGCCGTGGTCGAGCCAGGCGATCGAGCCGCCGCCGGCGCCGATGGTCCGGATGTCGTACGTCGGGATGAGCAGCGGGAAGTGCTCCAGCTGGGCCTCGTACGCGGCGACCGGGTTGCCGCGCTCGATAACGCAGGCGTCCAGCGAGGTGCCGCCGATGTCGAACGTGAGCACGTTGTCCCGGCCCAGCTCGGAGGCGACGTACGCGGCGCCGACGATGCCGCCGGCCGGGCCGGACAGCACGGTGTGCGTGGGTGCGGTCTTGGCGACCGCGCTGGTCATCGAGCCGCCGCCGGACCGCATGATCAGGAAGCGCCCGGAGAAGCCGCGCTCGGCCAGGCCGGCCTCCAGCTCGTCCACGTACCGCTCGAAGATCGGCCGGATGTACGCCTCCAGCACCGTGGTGCTGGTCCGCTCGTACTCCCGGTACTCGCGCACGATGTCCGTCGACAGCGACAGGCTGACCTCGGGGAACTCCTCGTGGATCAGGCGCGCGGCCTCGCGCTCGTGGCTCGGGTCGAGGAACGAGTGCAGGAAGCAGATGGCGATCGAGGTGACCTGCTGGTCCACCACGAGCGTGCGGGCGGCTTCCCGGACGCTGTCCGGGTCCAGCGGCTCCACCACCCGGCCCCGGTAGTCGAGCCGGCCCCGCACCCCGGCGGTGAACCGGCGCTGCACCAGGCTCTCCGGCCGCTGGTACTGGAAGTCGTACATGTGGTCGGACGGCACGTTGCCGCGACCGATCAGGAAGATGTCCCGGAAGCCCTCGTTGGTGATGATGCCGGTGCGGCCACCACGGCGTTCCAGCACCGCGTTGAGGCCGAGCGTGGTGCCGTGGATGAACAGCTCCACCTCGGACAGGTCGGTGCCGAGCGCGGTGATCGCGTTGAGGACACCGTCCGCGGGCCGGGCCGGGGTCGTCGCCGCTTTGCGGAAGCGGACCCGGTTGGTGCGCGTGTCGAGTTCCATGGCGTCCACGAAGGTCCCGCCGATGTCGACGGCGAGCCGGATGGGGCGACGGGTCATGGGGTGACAGCCTGCCTTCCGATGAGGGCGGGAAGCTCGGGAACGCGCCAGCAGGCGGCCCGGCTCTCGCCGTACGACTGAAGCTCCTGCTGCTCCGATCGGCACCGGTCGGTGACGAACGGGCACCGGGCGGCCAGTGGGCACCCGGTTGCGGCGTCGGCTTCCTCCAGGTCCTTGACCAGCTCGACGGCCTCGCCGTCGGACCCGGCCGTCCCGCCGAGGCGGGGGGCGCTGCCCAGCAGCGCGCGGGTGTACGGGTGCCGGGGCGTGTCGAAGACGACGTCCACCGGACCCTCCTCGACAACCCGGCCGAGGTAGAGCACCACGACGCGGTCGGCGAAGCCGCGCACGGTCGCCAGGTCGTGGGAGATGAAGACCGAGGCGCGGTCGGCGTCGGCGGCCACGTCGGCGATCACGTCGAGGATCTGCGCCTGGACGGTCACGTCCAGGGCCGACGTCGGCTCGTCGAAGACGATCAGGTCCGGCTCGCCCACCAGCGCGCGGGCGATGCCGATGCGCTGGGCCTGGCCGCCGGACAGCTCGTGCGGGTACCGCTGCAGGATCGAGCGGTCCAGCTCCATCCGGTCGAGCACGGCGGCGACACGCTCGGCGCGTTCCGCCGGGGACAGGCCCGCGGCCCGCAGCGGCTCGGCGATGGAGTCGCCGACGGGACGGCGCGGGCTCAGCGAGCCGATCGGGTCCTGGAACACCAGCTGGGCTCGGGTTCGGGCCCGGCGCAGCGCCCGGCCGCGTGGGCGGGACCGGCCCGGCTGCTTGACCAGGGCCTGACCGGCGACTGTGACAGTGCCGGACGTGGGCGCGACCAGGCCCATGACGAGCTTGGCCAGCGTGCTCTTGCCGCAGCCGCTCTCGCCCACCACGCCCAGCGTCTCACCCGGACCGAGCCGCAGCGTGACGCCACGCAGCGCGTGGTGCCCGCCGGCGCCGAACCGGCTGCGGTAGACGACGTGCGCGTCCTCGATCTCCAGCACGGCGGGCTTCGGGTCGGCGCCGGCCGGCTGGGCGCCGCCCGCGTCCGGCGTGTGCGGCGCGGACGGCACGTCGGCGTCGAGCGGCCGGGTCTGCGGGTGGAAGCAGGCCAGCGACCAGTCGCGGCCGCCGGGAATCGGCTGGGTGCCCGGCCGCCGGGACGAGCAGGTGCGGTCGGCGTGCGCGCAGCGGGCGACGAACGGGCAGTTCTCCGGCGCCTGGGTGAGCAGGGGCATGGCGCCGGGGGTGGCGACGACCGGCCGGCCGCCGACGTCCGGCACCGACCGCAGCAGCGCCCGGGTGTACGGGTGCGCGGGCTCCCGCAGCACCTGCGCTGCCGGTCCGCTCTCCACCACGGTGCCGGCGTAGAGCACCACCACCCGGTCGCAGACCTCGGCGATCGAGGCGAGGTCGTGCGAGATCAGCAGCACGCCCCGGCCGTCGGTGTCGGCGGCGTGCCGGAACTGGCGCAGGATCTCCCGGGTCAGCGTCACGTCCAGGCCGGTGGTCGGCTCGTCGGCGATCAGCAGATCCGGGGCGCAGCCGGTGGCCAGCGAGATCATCACCCGCTGGGCCATGCCGCCGGACAGCTCGTGGGCGTACGCGTCGAGCCGCCGCTGCGGGCTGCGGATGCCGACCGCCTCGAACAGCTCGCGCGCCGCCTCCCGGGCCCGGTCGCCGGACATGTCCTGGTGGGTGGCGAGCCGGTCGACGAGCTGCTTGCCGATGGTGCGGGTGGGGCTGAGCGCGCCGCGCGGGTTCTGGAAGCAGATCGCCACCCCGCGCCCGCGGTGCGCGGCGAGCGCGGCGTCGTCCATGCGCAGCACGTCGGAGTCGCCGAAGAGCACCCGGCCGGTGGCGTGCGAGCCGCCGGGCAGCAGCCCGACGATGGCGCGGGCCACCATGCTCTTGCCGCCGCCGCTCTCCCCGACCAGGCCGACGACCTCGCCGGGGCGTACGGCGAAGGTGACGCCGCTGAGCGCGGCCACCTGCCGGCCGGGTCGCCGGATGTTCACCGAGAGGTTCTCGATCGACAGCATGGTCACCGCCGCTTCGCGTTGGCGCGGTCCTGCAGGCCTTCGCCGAGCAGGCTGAACCCCAGGACGCAGACGAACAGGGCCAGACCGGGTGGGACCGAGGTCCACCACCGGCCGCCGACCACGTCCGCGGCGCCCAGGCTGATCATGGCCCCCCACTCCGCGTCGGGGATGCTGACGCCCAGGCCGAGGAAGGAGAGCCCGGCCAGGGTGAGCATCGCCCAGCCGCAGTTCAGCGGCGCGATCACCCGGACCGGGGTGAGGCTGTTGGGCAGCAGGTGCCGCCAGAGCACACCCACCGGCGACGCCCCGGAGGTGATCGCGGCGTCCACGAACGGCAGTTCCCGCAGCGTCCGCACCTCGGCGCGGACCAGCCGGGCGTACGCCGGCGCGTTCACCGCCGCGATCGTGATGATCAGGTTGATCGTGCCGTTGCCGAGCAGGGCGGCCACCGCCAGCGCCAGGATGAACGTGGGGAACGACTGGAAGATGTCGACCACCCGCATCAGCACGTCGTCGAGCCAGCCGCCGAAGTAGCCGGCGACCAGGCCGAGCAGCGTGCCCACGACCACCGCGAGCGCGACAGCGGCCAGGGCGATGCCCAGGTCGAGCCGGGCGGCGTAGAGCACCCGGCTCCAGATGTCCATGCCGTTGCCGTCGGTGCCGAGCAGGTGGTTGCCACCCGGCGCCACCAGGGTGTTCGCCGGGTCGATCTCGGTCTCGCCCCACGGGCTCAGCAGCGGCGCGAACACCGCCACCAGCGCCACCAGCGACAGGATGGTCGCACCGACGATGATCATTCGGCGGGCGAACCGGCTGTCCCGGTCGCCGCCGGCGACGACCACCGGCGTCTGTGCGGAGTCGCCGCTGACGGCGGCGCGCAACTCGGCCATCAGAGCCTCACTCTCGGGTCGAGGATCGCGTGGACCACGTCGGCGATGAGGAACACCAGCACGTAGCACAACGCGATGACCAGCACCGACGCCTGAACCACCGGGTAGTCCCGGTAGAGCAGGCCGCGCAGGGCCCACTGGCCGAAGCCCTGCCACGAGTACACGTACTCGACGAGCACTGTGGAGCCGATCGCCGTGCCGAAGACCAGCGCCGCCAGCGACGGCAGCCGGACCAGCGTCGCCCGCAGCAGGTAGCCGTAGTGCAGGGTCCGGTCGCGCAGCCCGTGCGCCTTCGCCGCGGCGTACGACTCCGAGTGCAGCACCTCGAGCGCGGAGGCCCGGACGCTGCGCAGCAGCGGCGCGACCACGCCGACCACGAGGGTCAGCACGGGCAGCACCAGGTACGCCGCGGCGGAGGCGATCGCCGGTCCGTTCGCGGTGAGCACGCCGTCGACCAGATCGGCCCCGGTGAGCGGGGTCAGGTCGGTGTCCGGGTCGACCCGCCCGTTCGGCGCCGGGAACCAGCCGAGGATGCTGTAGCCGACCAGCACCAGCACCAGGCCCAGCCAGAACTCGGGGATCGAGTTGCCGACCAGGGCGAACATCCGCACGCTGTGGTCACCGACCCGGTTGGCCCGCTTGGCCGACCAGATGCCCAGCACCGTCGCCACGACGAGCGCGATGCTCACGGAGATGACGACGAGTTCCAGGGTCGGCCCCACCCGGAGCGCCATCTCCGAGCCCACGGAGTTGCCACTCTGGATGGAGGTCCCGAAGTCACCGGTGACCAGTCCCCTGAGGTAGTCGAGGAACTGCTGCCACAGTGACTGGTCGAGCCCGAAGCGGGCCCGGGCGGCGGCGGCGTCCTCCTCGGTGGCGTTCTGCCCGAGGATGCTGCGGACGGGATCACCCGGCAGCACTCGGACCAGGAGGAACGCCAGGACGACCACTCCGAGCAGAACGGGGATCAGCTGGAGCAGTCGCCTGACGACGAAGCGGAAGATTCGCATGGGCGGTTGACGTTCCTAGGCCGACGCGCTCAGGTAGCGCAGGCGGGCGAGGCCGTCCATCGGCTGCACCCAGCCTGCGACGGCCTCCCGGACGGGCAGGTTGAAGTTGGGCTGGCAGATGACCACCCACGGCACGTCGGCGGCGAGGATCTCCTGGACCCGCTTCCAGAGCGCGTTGCGGGCGGCCGTGTCGACGGTGGTGTGCGACTTCTCGTAGATCTGCTCGATCTCCGGGTTGCTGTAGTTGGAGTAGTTGAGGTTGGCGCCCTTGACGAAGCTCGTGGCGAGCATGTACTCGACGTCGTCCACCCAGAGCTGCCCGGAGGTGATCTGCAGCGGGATGTTCTTCTTCGTCCGCCGCTCGCCCAGGGTGGCCGGGTCCAGCGGGGTCAGCTTGAGCCGGATGCCCGCCTTCGCCGCCTCGCTCTGCACCTGGACGGCGATCTTCTGCTGCTCCTCGTTGTCGGCCTCGAAGACCAGCTCGGAGTCGAGCGACGCCTTGCCGGCGGCGGCCATCGCGGCCTTCGCCTTGTCCAGGTCGTGGGTGAACGGGTAGCCGACCTCGTCGTAGCCGGGCATGTCCAGCGGCACGGGGCTCTTGGCCGCGCGGGCGTCGCCGCCGTACACGTTGGTGATGATCTGCTCGTAGGGCACCGCGTAGGCGAGCGCCTTGCGCACGTTCACGTCGTTGAACGGCGCCGCGGTGACCGACATCTGGATCGCGACCTGGCGGTTGCTGGCCGCCGAGATGACCTTGATGCCCGGGGTCTTCTTGAGGTCCTGGATGTCGCGCTGGCTGATGCCCAGCGCGATGTCGATGTCACCGGCCTGGAGCTGGAGCCGCTGGTTGGAGGCGGCCGGCACGACCGAGATCCGGATGGTCGGCGTCTTGGCCGGGTCCGGGCCCGGGTAGTCGGTGTTCGCGCTGAGCTCGATCTCCTGGCCCTGGGTGGCCTTGGCGACGTTGAAGTAGCCGCCGGTCGGCGGGTTCTTCGCGAACCACTCCTTGGCCCAGGGGTCGCTGGAGCTGGCGCGCTTCTTCGCCTCGACCGAGTCGAAGACGTACAGCGAGATCGCCTGGATCTGGCGGGTGAGCGCGCTCGGGAACGCCTGGTGGAACTCCACCGTGTAGTCGTCGACGACCTTGACCTGGTCGGCGCTGGTCAGGCCGATGGTGCGGTAGACGCCGGCGACGTTGGCCTGGGCGGCGAACGCGCGGTCCTTCGACCACTTCACGTCCGCGGCCTTCATCTCGTTGCCGCTGGCGAACTTCACGCCGCGGCGCAGCTTGAGCGTCCACACCTTCTGTTCGGCGTCGGGCTCGAAGGACTCGGCGAACGTCGGGGTGATGTTCTGGGTGTCGAGGATCTGGCTGCCGCCGGCGTTGGTGACGCCGTAGTCGATCAGGTACGGGAACACGTTCTTGTAGAGCATCAACGCGGTCAGGTCGAAGCCGACGAAGTCCTGGTCCCAGCTCGACAGGTAGCTGGAGACGGCGATGCGCAGCGTCTTGGCGGCGGCGCCGTCGGACTTGCCGTCCGTGGACTTGTTGCCGCTGTCCGCGGCGCAGGCGCTGGTGGCGAAGAGGAGCGCGACGCTGCCCCCCAGCTGCAGGACGCCGCGGCGGGAGAGCGCGGGCGAGGAGGCGCCCGGACGGGGTGAACGAGCCATGAAAAGTCCTCCTAGAAGCACGAGGCAGATGGCCCGAGCAGCGGACCTACCAGGAGTTCTACCGGATTTAGCAGCAGTGAACAATAGGGTGAACGTCGTTCACTGCTCCCTCACGGACTCGGCTTGATAACGCTCCCGAACTGCGGGACAACGCACGAACTGGCGTTCACACAAGTTCACACGACCGTTACGCAGGGCCCGTCCGCCATTGGCGTTGATCATGGAGTTGCGACCCCGGCAAGAGCCACGTCCGGGTCCTCGGAAGGGCCGCGAGCGCACGATCGGCGGGCGGAGAACCGGACGCGGAACGCCGATGACCCCGGGAGGGACACCCGGGGTCATCGTGCGCGCGGCCGGCCGCGCGGTTCAGGGGCGGGCGGTCTCCTCGGAGGCGCCGGTAATCATCGACACGATCTCGTTGCGGCTGGTCTCGGTGATGCCGCGGACGCCGACCTGGCGGACCCGGCGCAGCACCGCCACCCGGTCCGCGATCCGGAACACCTGGTCCAGGTTGTGGCTGACGACGAGCACGGCGGCGCCCCGCTCCCGCAGCCGCATGATGAGCTGCTCCACCTTGGCGGTCTCGGCCACGCCCAGCGCCGCCGTCGGTTCGTCCATCAGCACCAGGCCGCTCGCCCAGTGGGTGGCGCGGCAGATCGCCACCGCCTGCCGCTGGCCGCCGGACAGGTCCCGGATCGTCGCCTTCGCGCTGGGGATGCGTACGTCCAGCGCGTCCACCAGATCCTGGGTCTCCCGGGCCATCCGGCGCCGGTCGAGCAGGCGCAGCGGGCCACGGGTGAGTTCCCGGCCCAGGAACATGTTCATGTAGACCGGCTGCGAGTCGGCCAGCGCCAGGTCCTGGTAGACCACCTCGACGCCCTGCCGGCGGGCGTCGGAGGCGTCCCGGAACGTCACCGGCCGCCCGTGCATCTCCAGCTCACCCTCGGTGGGCTGGTACACGCCGGAGATGATCTTCACGAGGGTCGACTTGCCGGCGCCGTTGTCGCCGACCAGGGCGGTGATCTCCCCGGCGGCCAGTTCCAGGTCGAAGCGCTCGATCGCGACGACGCCGCCGAACTGCTTGCGGATGCCGCGCAACCGCAGCGCCGGGGCGCCCGCCCGGGTCGCGTCGTCCTTGTGGATGACGGTGCTCATCATGCCCTCCCTGCACTGCGAGCCGCCTGGTTGCCGGGGCCGTCGCCCGCGGCGATGTCGTCCAGCCCGATCGGCGCCGAACCGTCGCCGGCGTACACACCGGCCACGGCCGGAGCGCCGGACCGTACGCCGGTCACGCCCGCGGTGAGCGCCCGGGTGACGAACGCCTGCGGCCGGAAGCCGAACAGGACCGTGTCACCCGGAGCGCAACCCGGCGCCGCGGTGACGTCGGCCATCGCGTAGTAGTCGATCGCCTCCGGCGCGGGCATCTCCACGTCCACCAGGTACGCGTCGTCGAGACCACCGCCCCGGGGCACGATCAGCGCCCGGGTGCCGCCCAGGCCGAGCACCGGGTCGACGTAGAGGCCGCCGCCGAAGACGTACGCCCGGCCGTCCCACAGATGGGACACCTCGCTGACGTAGAGCACTGCGGGCTCCTCGACCAGGTCGGTCACCGCATGCCAGGGCGTCGTGCCGGTGAGCCCGTGGCCGGGCTCGACCTGCGTCACGCCCGCCTCGGCCAGCGTCGCCAGGATCGCCGTCGACGTCGTACCCGGGGCGTTGATCTCGACGTGGGACCGCCCGGCGGCGCGCAGCGCGGCGGCGGCGCGTTGCAGGGTGCCGAGGTTGGGCGTCGGCACCACCCGTCCGGCGGCCGTGTCGAACAACTGGGTCGGGAAGCTGGTGACACCGGCGAACCGGGCGCCGGGAAGGGCGTCGAGCCGGCCGGCGACCGCGACGATCTCGTCGGCCGCCCAGCCGCCCTCGTGGCCCCGGTAGAAGCGGTCGCCGGGCGCCGCGATCCGGGCGAGCAGCGCCTGCTCGCGACCGGCCGCCGCGCTCGCGGCCGCCGCCTCGGCGGCCTTGGTGTCGTTGAAGACCGTCCAGTACGCGGGCGCGAGCGCGGCGGCGACGGCCGCCTCGTGCCGGGGGATCTGCACCAGGTGGCCGAGGTGACCGATGCCGAGCCCGCCGTGCCGGTCGGCGAGCGCGCACTGCAGGTCGACGCCGACCGCCTCGGTGATGCCCGCGTCGCGGACCGTCCGGCAGAAGTCGGGGTTGCGCCCGACCTGCTTGGTCATCGCGTAGACCGAGAGCCCGAACCGGTCGGCCTCGTTCCGGATGGCGGCGGCGTTGGCCGCGACCGTGTCCAGGTCCAGCGCGTAGCAGTTGGCCGGCAGGTCACCACTGGCGTGCAGGCTCGCGGCGGCGGCCAGCAGGCCCGGGTTGCGGCGTCTCAGCAGGTCCAGAAACATGCGGTTGCTTCCTTCCGGGTCAGCTTCGCCGCTCGCGCAGCGAGAGGGAGACGGCCACCAGGATGATCACGCCGCGCGCCATCATCTGCTGGGACACGGACAGTCCGGCCAGGATCAGGCCGTTGTTGAGCATGCCCATCAGCAGGCTGCCCAGCACCGCGCCGATGATCGAGCCCTTGCCGCCGAAGAGGCTGGTCCCGCCCACGATCACGGCGGCGATCACGGACATCAGGTCGGCCTCGCCGAGGGTGTAGCGGGCGCCCTGGAGGCGTCCGGCGTACAGCAGGCCGGCCAGGGCGGCGCACATCGCGCTGCCCATCAGCACCATGATCTTGACGCGGATCACCTTGATGCCGCTGACCCGCGCCGCTGCCACGTTGTCGCCGATGGCGAGCGTGTGCGCGCCGTACCGGGTCTGCCGCAGCACCAGGTACCCGACCACCGCCGCCGCCACCGACCAGAGCACCAGCCCGGGGATGCCGAAGATCTCGCCCTGGCCGAAGAAGGACAGGAACGCGTCGTTGCTGACCGGCACCGACTGCAGGCCGGTGACCTCGCGGGCCAGGCCGGCCACCGCGCCCATGGTGGCGAGCGTGACCAGGAAGGAGGGCAGCCGGACGAGGGTGACGAAGACGCCGTTCACCAGGCCGACCGCCGCGCCGGCGGCGAGACCGGCGGCCACGCCCAGCAGCATGCTGTCGGTCTCGCGCAACGTCACCGCGCCGACCAGCGCGGAGAGCGCGACGACCGAGCCGATCGACAGGTCGATCTCGCCGGCGGCGAGCACGAAGACCAGCCCGACCGCCATGATCGTGATGGGCGCGGTCTGGATGACGATGTTCGTGAGGTTGCTCGTGGTCAGGAAGCCGTTGCCACCCTGGGTGATGGCGAAGAACAGGAACACGACCGCGAAGCCGATGTAGACCACGTAGTCGCGCCAGTTGATCCGGCGCCAGGCCGGGACGGCGCTGGTCTTCACCGCCGCATCGGTGTGGGTCATCTATCGTCCCTCCGCTGTCTGGAAAGAGGTGTTCCGGTCCGCCGGCTCGCCGTCGCGGACGCCGGCCTCCCGGCGGGCCACCGCGATGGCGCCGAGCAGGCCGGCCCGGTCGGCGAGCTGGCTGGTCTTGATCAACGGGACGTCCGCGCTCAGCGCGGCGACCCAGCGCCGGACCGGCTCGACGAGTTCGATCCGGGAGCCGATGCCGCCGCCCAGGATCACCGCCTCCGGGTCCAGGACGGCGGTGACCGCGACGACGGCCAGCGCGATCAGCCGGGCCTCCTCGTCGATGGCCGCCAGGGCGAGCGGATCGCCGGCCGCGGCCCGGTCGAAGACGTCGGGCACGCTCGCCTGCTCGCCGCTGACCGCCCGGTAGCGGGCGGCGAGGGCGGCGCCGGCGACTGCTTCCTCCAGCGCGCCCTTCACCTGGTTGCCCGGGTCGAACGGGTCGGTGCCCAGCGGCAGGTAGGAGATCTCCCCCGCCGCGCCGCGCGCGCCGCGGACCAGCTCCCCGTTCGACACGATGCCCATGCCGACACCGGTGCCGACCGCCACGAACACGAAGTGCCGGTGGGTACGCCCGCTGCCCAGCCACCGCTCCCCGGCGGCGGCCATGTTGACGTCGTTGTCCAGCACGACCGGATGCCCCAGGCGACGCGTCAGCTCGGCCCGGACGTCGAGGGCTTCGAGGTCGGAGACGTTCGGCGACAGCTCGATGGCGCCGGTCGACGGGTCGGGGACGCCGGGCAGGCCGATCGCGCTGGCCCGCACGTCGGACCAGTCGACACCGGCCCGGACGGCCAGCTCGCGCAGCAGCGTGTCGATCTGCGCGGCCACCGCCACCCCGCCCCGGGGGTCGGTCGGCTGCACCTGCTCGTTCACGATGAGACCGTCGAGGTTCGCCAGCGCGGCCCGCAGCTTGGTGCCGCCGAGGTCGACACCGGCGACGTGGCCGGACGGACGCGGATGCGCGGCCATCAGCCGACCGTCAGGAGTCGGGCCGGGTTGGCCGCCAGCATCTGGTCGATCGCCTCCGGCGGCACACCGAGGCGGGCGAGACCGGGCACGATCTCCCGGCCCAGGTACGAGTAGCCGAGCCGGCCGTGCGTGCGCGGGTTCAGGTACGCCTCCGCGCCGGTCAGGTCCATCGAGAGCAGGATCCGGTCGGCGTACCCGTCGCGGACCAGCCCGGCCAGCATGTCGAGCCGGGCGCGGTCGGGCCGGTGGTACGCCCGCTTGCCGAACTCGCCCTCCGGCGGGTTCTCCGGCAGCGGGGCGAGCACGAAGTCCCAGAACTGCTTGCCGAGCGTGTCGAAGGCGATGTTGACGCCGGTCGCCAGCACCGCCCGCAGGTAGTCCGGGTCGGGGTTGATGTCCAGGTGGCCGATGACGACGCGGGAGGGGTCCATCTTCTCCTCGCGCAGGATCTCGACCTGCTCCAGCGCCATGGTGCCGTGCGTGGTGTGCGTGTTCAGCGCCAGGCCGGTGGCGACGGCGGCGCGGGCGGCGGCGCGCAGGCACTTCTCCTCGTGCGCGGTGATCTCGTTCAGCCCGGTGGCCTGCTCGCCGAAGATGCCGACCTTGACGCCGGTGTCCCCGACGCCGACCGTGGCGTCGGCGACAAAGCGTTCCCGCATCTCGTCGACGCTCGCGGAGAGCGCCCAGCCGGGCGAGTACGGCTCCAGGTAGATCGCCGATCCGGCGACCACGTGCAGGCCGGTACGCAGCGCCACCTCACGCAGCAGCGTCACGTCGTGACCGACCACCTCGTACGGGGACAGGTCCACGATCGTGCCGAAGCCCAGCTCGGGCAGGTCGCGTACCGCCCCGGCGGCGAGGTCCGCGCGGTCGTCGGCGGCGCCACCGGACAGCCACGGCCCGGGCACCAGCGCACCGAGGTGCTCGTGACTCAGCACCCGGCCGAGCGACTCGGGAGGCACCGGTCCGAGGACTGTCTGGACGTACCCCATGTGCTTCTTCCTCTCGTCTCGCGGTGCTCGCGCACCCGGCGGTGGGCCGGGTCGCGCCCGGCGAGGTCCGGGGCCCGTTCGGGGAGGCCCCGGACCTCGCCGCCCGGCGTCAGTTGCCGAGCACCTCGGCCGGGGGCTCCTGGCCGTAGTCGTCGCGCCAGGCATCGGCGATGTTGTCCTTGGTCGCGGCCATCGGCGATCCGACGACCAGCTCCGGGGCCTTCTTGCCGAGCAGGCCGTACGCGGCGACGACGCCCAGGTTCTCGCCGAGTCGGGTCGAGCCGTTGGCGACGATGCCGGCGACGTTGCCGCCCTTGACCATGTCGGCGGCGAGGTTCGCCTCCAGGTCGTTCGTGACGATCTTGACGTCGGTGCGGCCCTGCTGCCGGGTCGCGGCGAGCACGCCCTCGGCGGCGGTGGCCCAGGCGACGTAGACGCCCTTGAGGTCGGCGTGGCGGGTCAGCATCGCGGTGGCGATGTCCTCGGTGCGCGCCGGGTCGGAGAACCCGGCCTCCTCGACGATCTCGATGTCCGGGTAGAGGTAGCCCAGCCAGTCCTTGAACGCCTTGTCCCGCTGGTTGGTGAACCAGAAGTCGGCGTCGTGGTAGACGTAGCCGACCTTGCCCTTGCCGCCGAGCGCCTTGCCGAGCATCTCCGCGTTGGCCTTGCCGAACGCGGTCAGGTCGGCGGTCACGATGCCGACGATCTGCTCCCCGGACTTGTAGTCCTTCGGCGGGGTGGTCATCACGACGAGCTTGACGCCGGCGTCCACGGCGGGCTTGAAGGCCGCGGCCGCCGCGGTCGGGTCGACGGCGATGGTGACGATCAGGTCGGGCTTGAGCGCCAGCACGGTCTGCACGTTGTTGGCCTGCCGGGCGGCGTCGAACTCGGCGCTGGTGCTGGCGACGACCTTGATGCCGAGCTGGTCGAACTCCTTGCGGACGCCGGACTCCACGGCCTTGGTCAGCGCCGAGCCCTCGTGCCAGACGAAGGCGGCGGAGTAGTTGCCGTCCTTGACCTTCTGCCGCTCCTCGTCGGTCAGCGAGAGCTGGTCGGCGGCGGTCGGCGTCTCGCCGCCGGGACCGACGAACGACAGGCTCGGTTCGGTACGCGGGCCGCTCGACGCGCCGCCGCTCCCGGAGGTCTCGTTCGAGCAGGCGCCGACCATGAGCGCCAGGGCGCAGAGCGCGCCGAGCGCGGCGCCACGTCTACGGCTGAGAATCATTGCTCTTCCCTTCACAGCAACGGGGTCCGGAACCGGGATTCCGGACTGACACGGGGGTCCGATGCGACCGGCACGGCACGTACGGGGGCACGCGCCGCCGTCCCTGGGGCCGGCGGCCTCTATTTCCGTTCAGGGTGAAAGTATTATCGCGGTCATCACACTCCGTCAAGAGTGCTGGTCAGAGATTCCTCCCACTCGCTCCGAGCCGCCTCCATAGCGCTTGACCTGGGCTTTTACGCCCGCACAGGGCTGCGGGAGGACGGGTTTCGATGTCCGCCAGGCACCGACGCCGGGTGACACGCCCCGGGTGGTTGCCGGGGAGGCGGTCCGGCTTTAACATTCGGGCGGAAAGAAAATCGGCGGAGGTGGGCGTGGAATCTCGAGCACCACGGGCGGCGAACCGGTCCACAGTGCTGGCCCACGTGCTGACCCACGGTCCGGTGAGCCGCACGGCCATCGGCCAGGAGACCGACCTCTCCCCCGCCACCGTGTCGCGGATCGTGGAGCAGCTGCTCGACGAAGGGCTGCTGACCGAGACCGACGGCGCGCCGACCACCAGCCGGGGACGGCGGGCGACCCAGGTCGCGATCGCCGCCGGACGCGGCGTGGTCTGCGGCGTCGACGTCGGCGGCTCCAACGTCCGGCTGGTGGTCGCCGATCTCGCCGCCCGGCCGCTGACCGGCCGAACAGTGCCCACACCCGCCCACTACGACGCGCCCCGGCTGGCCCAGTGGCTGGCCGACCTGATCATGCGGACCGTCGGCGCCGACCGGGAGCGGCTCGACTGCGTCGCGGTGGGCCTGCCCGGCGCCGTCCGGCAGGGCGACCGCGCCGTCTCCAACGCCCCGAACCTGCCCCAGGTGGAGGACCCGCTGTTCCTACGGCTGCTGGAGAAGCACCTGGGCGCCGCGGTCGAGGTCGACAACGACTCCAACTACGCGCTGCTAGGGGAGCTGCGCTTCGGCGCCGCCCGGGACGCGCAGACAGCGGTGATGCTCACCATCGGGGCCGGACTCGGCGCCGGCGTCGCCATCGACCGCCGGCTGTTCCGGGGCCGCAGCGGCCTGGTCGGCGAGTTCGGCCACCTGCCGGCCGGCCCGCTCGGCGCGCCGCTCGAACGGATCATCAGCGGGTCCGGCATCCTCGCCCGCGCCGGCGAGCTCGGCCTGTCGTTCGACAACGCGGCTGACGTGTTCCGCTCGGCCGACCCGCGCCTGGCGCCGGTCAAGCAGTACGTCGAGCAGGCGCTGCTGGTCGTCCTCACCGCGGCGGTGGTCGCCTACGAACCGGAGGTGATCGTCCTCGGCGGCGGCGTCTCCCACGCGCTCACACCCGACCTGGTCCGGCTGCGCGGCCGGCTGCACGAGATCGTGCCCGCCGCCGCGGCGACGGTGCACGGCGCGGAACTCGGTGACCTCTCCGGCGCGCTGGGCGCCGTGGTCGCGGCGCTGCACACGGCGTACCGGCGGCTCGGGCTCGCCGAGGCGGACCTCGCCCGCGTACCCCAGCCGGACGCCCTCGCCGGCTGCGACCTGCCGGCCCTGGCCGACCGCGCCTGAGCAGGCGGCAGCGTCCCCGCCGGGCGCTGCTGTGAGCGTTCACCCGGCGGCCGGCCCGCTCCCTCTCCGGAACCGACCGGTTGAACATGTTATCGATAACCTGCTATGTTCCGGCACGGGAGCGAAGGGCACGCTCCCCGTCACCCCCGCAATCGGCACGGCGCACGAGGGCCTCCTCGACGTCCGGCCGATCGGTGACCAGTCCGGGCCGCTCCGCCGATGCACGCCGACGCAGGCGGCCAACGGACGACTTCGGCCCCGGCCGCACGCGCGGCTCCGCGCCCTCTTCGCAGGCGACGTCGGCATCGACGGACGGTTCGGCCTGCACCACCACCCAGGGCAAGGAGTCCAGCAATGGCGAAACGAACATCCCTTCTCTCATCCATCGCCGCCGCGGCCGTGCTCCTCGCGGCGGCGGCCGGCGGCGCGCTCAGCGCCGACCTCGGCGAGACGGCGCAGGCGTCGACAAACGGCACGCTCGCGGCGACCGCCGGCTGCGGCAAGGCGCCGACGCTGTCCAGCGGCACGCGCACCATCTCCAGCGGCGGCCAGAACCGCAGCTACATCCTGCGCATCCCGGACGGGTACGACCGCAACCGCCAGTACCGGCTGATCTTCGGGTTCCACTGGCTGAACGGCTCGGCCAACAACGTCGCCTCGGCCGGTTACTACGGCCTGCTGCCGCTGTCGAACAACAGCACGATCTTCGTCGCGCCGCAGGGCATCGACAACGGCTGGGCCAACACCAACGGCCGGGACCTGACGCTGTTCGACGACATCTCCCGGCAGATCGAGAACGACCTCTGTGTGGACACGTCCCAGCGGTTCGCGCTCGGCTGGAGCTACGGCGGGGCGATGAGCTACGCGGTGGCCTGCGCCCGGCCCAACATCGTCCGCGCGGTCACCGTCATCTCCGGCGCCAACCTCAGCGGCTGCAACGGCGGCACCCAGCCGGTCGCCTACTTCGGCATCCACGGCATCTACGACAGCGTCCTGAACATCTCCATGGGCCGGTCGCTGCGCGACACGTTCGTCCGCAACAACGGCTGCACCGCGCAGAGCCCGCGCGAGCCGAGCCGGGGCAGCCTCACCCACATCACCACCACGTACTCCGGCTGCCGCGAGGGCTACCCGGTGCAGTGGGCCGCGTTTGACGGCGACCACACCCCCAGCCCGGTCGACGGGTCGTCCAGCCCGAACGACTCCCGGACCTGGACCTCGGGGGAGATCTGGCGGTTCTTCAGCCAGTTCGCGTCCACCACGCCGCCGACCACGGTGCCGCCGACCACCGTGCCGCCGACCACCGTGCCGCCGACCACGCCGCCGGTCACCACCGCGCCGCCCACGACTCCGCCGGTCACGACGCCGCCGCCGGGTGAGCCGGGCGCGTGCACCGCGACCTACCGGACCGTGAACACCTGGCCGGGCGGCTACCAGGCCGAGGTCACGGTGGCCAACAACGGCGCCACCACGCTCAACGGCTGGACCGTACGCCTGACCCTGGCCTCCGGCCAGGCGATCAGCAGCCTCTGGAACGGCGTCAACACCGGCACCTCCGGCTCGGTGTCGGTCCGCAACGCCGACTACAACGGCACGGTCGGCGCGAACGGCTCGACGACGTTCGGGTTCACCGCCACCGGAAACGGGGCCACCGCGCCCAGCGGTGTCAGCTGCACCAGTCCCTGATCCCGCCGGACCCGCGGATCCCCGCACGGGGAGCCGGGCCGGGGTGGCATCTCGCCGCCCCGGCCCGGCACCAGCCGGAACAGCCGATGTCCCGTCGGACGGCGGGATGTGCTCTAATTAACACTGGTCGATGTTTGCGCTAACATCAACGACTCCGGCGGCCACCACCACCGACACCTCGGAGCCGTTGCGCCACCACTGTTAGCGTTGACACCGACGGCCACCCACAACTCGTGAGGCACCGTCCGGACGTCGGGTGCCCGCGCGTACCCGAGGAGCCGTCATGGTGATCCCCCGTCCCCGGCCCGTCCGATCCGGGCCATCGCGTCTTGCTGTTCCCGCCCTGGTTCTCGCCCTGGCCGCCACCGGCGGCGGCCTGACACTCACCGCGAGCCCCGCACAGGCCGCCACCACGATCACCGTCAACGGCGCCTCCGGCGGCCAGACGTTCGACGGCGTGGGCGCGGTGAGCGGTGGCGGCGGCAACAGCCGACTGCTGATCGACTACCCGGAGCCGCAGCGCGGGCAGATCCTGGACTATCTGTTCAAGCCCGGATACGGCGCCGCGCTGCAGATCCTCAAGGTCGAGATGGGCGGCGACACCAACTCCACCAGCGGCTCCGAGCCGAGCCACGAGCACGTCCGTGGCGATCTCAACTGCAACCGCGGCTACCAGTGGTGGATCATGGAGCAGGCCAAGGCCCGCAACCCCGCCATCAAGCTGGCGGCCCTGCCGTGGGGCGCTCCCGGGTGGATCGGCAACGGCAACTTCATGTCCCAGGACATGATCAACTACTTCGTGGACTGGCTGGGCTGCGCGCGGCAGCACAACCTGACCATGGACTACATCACCGCCGCCCAGAACGAGAAGCGGACGGACGCGAACTGGACCATCAGCCTGCGCCAGGCGCTGAACGCCAACGGCTACAGCGGCGTGAAGATCATCTACGGGGACGACTACCCCGGTAGCTGGGGCCCGGCCAACGCCGTCGCCAGCAACGCCACGCTGCGCAACAGCATCGACGTGCTCAGCGGCCACTACCCGTGCGGCTACCTCAGCGCGCAGACCACCTGCACCGTGTCGTCGACAGCCACCTCCACCGGCAAGACGCTGTGGAACAGCGAGGGCGGCTCCCAGGACTACAACGACGGCGCCAAGCCGCTGGCCCGCGGCATCAACCGCGGCTACATCGACGGCCGGATGGTCGCGTACCTCAACTGGGACCTGATCGCCGCCATCACGCCGAACCTGCCCTGGTCCACTGTCGGGCTGATCCTGGCCAACCAGCCCTGGTCCGGCTGGTACTCGGTCGGCAAGAACACCTGGGCGCTGGCGCACACCACCCAGTTCACCGCGCCCGGCTGGCGCTACCTGGACTCGGCCTCGGGCTACCTGGGCGGCAACCGCAACACCGGCAGCTACGTGTCGCTGCGCTCGCCGACCACCGGCGACTACAGCACCGTCGTCGAGACCATGGACGCCACCGCCGCCCAGCAGGTCACCATGAACATCACCGGCGGGCTGTCCACCGGCCAGGCGCACATCTGGGCCACGAACCTGAACTCGACCAACCCGAACGACTTCTTCGTCCGCACCGCGGACGTCACCCCGTCGGGCGGGTCGTTCTCGTTCACCGCCCAGCCCGGTTACCTCTACACGGTCACCACCACGACCGGGCAGGGCAAGGGCACCGCCACCAGCCCCGCCCAGGGCTCGCTGGGCCTGCCGTACCGCGACGACTTCGACAGCTACGCCAGCGGGCGGTTCCCGAAGTACCTCCAGGACATGCAGGGCGCGTTCGAGATCGTCGGCTGCGGCGGCGGCCGGTCCGGCATGTGCCTGCGCCAGATGTCCGCGCAGGCGCCCATCACCTGGAAGACCCTCGCCGACCCGGCGACCTACGGCGGGAACCTGAGCTGGGGCAACTACACGGTCTCCGCCGACATCCTGCTCGAACAGTCCGGCTACGCCCAGATCCAGGGCCGCGTCGGCAGCACCAACCTGGACCCGATCGGCCGCTACAACGCCTACTTCCTGCGGGTCACCGACGCCGGCGCGTGGTCCATCCTGCGCAACAACACCGCCGGACAGCTCACCACGCTGCGCAGCGGGAACGTCGCCGCCCTGGGCACCAACCGCTGGCACAGCCTCGCGCTCGGCTTCGCCGGCACCACCATCACCGCCACCATCGACGGCACGACGGTGGGCACGGCCACCGACTCCACCTTCGGCTCCGGCCAGGTCGGCTTCGGCACCAGCCAGGGCGAGACCGCGCAGTTCGACAACCTGTCGGTGGTCGCCGGCCCGGGCGGCAACCCCGGCGGTACGAGCGGCGCGTGGCTCAACCCCAACTCCAGCCGGTGCCTCGACGTGCCGAACCAGTCCCAGACCAACGGCACGCAGGTGACGTTGTGGGAGTGCAACGGCGGGACCAACCAGCAGTGGACGGCGACGTCGGGCCGGCAACTCCAGGTGTACGGGAGCAAGTGCCTCGACGCCGAGGGGCAGGGCACCTCGTCCGGCACCCGGGTGATCATCTGGGACTGCAACGGCGGCACCAACCAGCAGTGGAACGTCAACACCGACGGCACGATCACCGGCGTCCAGTCCGGACTGTGCCTGAGCCCGAACGGCGGCGGGACCGGCAACGGCACCTCCATCGTCCTGTCCGCCTGCACCGGCGCGAACAGCCAGAAGTGGAGCCGGGCGTGACGGCCCGACCCTCGCCGACCACACCCATCCGCCGCGGCGCGGCCTACCCCGGGAGAAGACCTGTGACGTCAACGCTATGGAGAACCGACCGCCGGACCAGACGATGGCTCGCACTGGCGGTGACCCTGCTCGCCCTGCTCGGGCTGGCCCCGGCCATAGCCGGCGGGCTGAACCCGACCGCCGCCCGAGCGGACAACCCGATCGTGCAGACCATCTACACGGCCGACCCGGCCCCGCTCGTGTACAACAACCGGGTCTACCTGTACACCGGCCACGACGAGGACAACTCGACCTGGTTCACCATGAAGGAGTGGCGGGTCTACTCGTCCGACGACATGGTGAACTGGACCGACCACGGATCGCCGCTCAGCCTCGCCACGTTCAGCTGGGCCAAGCAGGACGCGTGGGCCGGCCAGGCGGTCCACCGCAACGGCAAGTTCTACTGGTACGTGCCGATGGTCGTGCGGGCGACCGGCCAGATGGGCATCGGGGTGGCGGTGGCGGACAGCCCCACCGGGCCGTTCCGGGACGCCATCGGGCGCCCGCTGGTGAGCAACGGCGAGATCGACCCCACCGTGTTCATCGACGACGACGGCCAGGCGTACCTGTACTGGGGCAACCCCCGCCTGTGGTACGTCAAGCTGAACGCGGACATGATCTCGTACTCGGGCAGCCCGACCCAGATCCCGCTGACCGCGGCGGGCTTCGGGGCGCGGACCGGTGACGCGAACCGGCCGACCCTCTACGAGGAGGGTCCGTGGGTGTACAAGCGCAACGGCCTCTACTACATGGTCTTCGCGGCCAAGTGCTGCTCGGAGTTCATCGCCTACTCGACCGCGCCCGGGCCGCTGGGACCGTGGACGTACCGCGGCACCGTCATGCCCACCCAGGGCAGCAGCTTCACCAACCACCCCGGGATCACCGACTACAAGGGCGGCTCGTACTTCTTCTACCACAACGGCGCACTGCCCGGCGGCGGCGGTTTCACCAGGTCGGTGGCCGTGGAGAAGTTCTCCTACGGCGCCGACGGCTCGATCCCGACGATCAACATGACCACCACCGGCGCGCCGCAGATCGGCACGCTCAACCCGTACATCCGGCAGGAGGCCGAGACGAGCGCCTGGGCGTCCGGCGTGGAGACCGAGCCGGCCAGCGGCGGCGGGATGAACGTCGGCTTCATCGACAACGGCGACTACCTGAAGATCAAGGGCGTCGCCTTCGGGACCGGCGCGACCTCGTACACCGCCCGGGTGGCCTCCGCGGGCAGCGGCGGCACCATCGAGCTGCGGCTGGACGGGACCAGCGGCCCGGTGGTGGGCACCTGCCGGGTGTCCGGCACCGGCGGCTGGCAGACCTGGGCCGACACGACCTGCGCGGTCAGCGGCGCCACCGGCACCCACGACCTCTACCTGCGGTTCACCGGCGGCAGCGGCTCGCTGTTCAACATCGACCACTGGCGGTTCACCCCCGCCGGGAGCACGCCGCCGCCCACCGAGCCGCCGACCACCACGCCGCCGCCGATCGATCCCCCGCCGACCACCCAGCCGCCCACCACGCCGCCGCCGAGCGGTGACGCCTGCACCGCCACCTACCGCACCACGAACTCCTGGTCGGGCGGCTTCCAGGCCGAGGTGACCGTCACGGCCGGCGCCGCGGCGCTCAACGGCTGGTCGGTGCGGTGGAACCTGGCCGGTGGCCAGAGCATCAACCAGGTCTGGAGCGGCACGCTGAGCACCAGCGGCTCCACCGCGACCGTCAGCAACGCCGCGTACAACGGCTCGGTGCCCGCGTCCGGCTCCACCACGTTCGGCTTCATCGCCAACGGCTCGCCCACCACCCCGTCCCTGACCTGCACCACCCCGTGAGAGGAGCAGTCATGCGTACCACTGTGCGGAGATGGCTCACCGCGGGCGCCGCGCTCGCCGTGCTGGCGGCCGGTGTGCTGACGGCGACCGGACCGGCGGCCGCCGAGTCCAACGGCGGCACCCGGGTGATGCCGCTCGGTGACTCCATCACCGAGGGCACCCAGGTGCCGGGCGGCTACCGGATCGGCCTGTGGCAGCGGCTGGCCGGCGGCGGCTACCGGGTCGACCTGGTCGGCTCCCAGTTCAACGGGCCGGGCAACCTCGGCGACCACGACCACGAGGGCCACCCCGGCTGGCGCATCGACCAGATCGACGCCAACATCACCGGCTGGCTGAACGCCTACCAGCCGCGCACCGTGCTGCTGCACATCGGCACCAACGACATCCTGCAGAACTACAACGTCTCGACCGCGCCGAACCGGCTCTCCTCGCTCATCGACCGCACCACCGCCACGGCGCCGAACGCGGACGTGTTCGTCGCGCAGATCATCCCGCTCGCCAACTCCGGCCAGGCGGCGGCGGTACGCACGTTCAACGCCGCGCTGCCCGGCATCGTGCAGTCGAAGGTGAACGCCGGCAAGCGCGTCCACCTGGTCGACCAGTACTCGGCGCTGACCACGGCCGACCTGATCGACGGAATCCACCCGACCGCCACCGGCTACGACAAGATGGCGGCGGTCTGGTACCGCGCGTTGCAGTCGGTGTCCGGCAGCATCGGCACCCCCGGCAGCGGCGGCGGCACGTACCAGAACGTGCAGCTCGTCGGCGCCGGCTCGGGCCGGTGCCTGGACGTGCCGAACGGCAGCACCACCAACGGCACCGCCGTGCAGTTGTACGACTGCTGGGGCGGCACGATGCAGCGCTGGACCTACACCTCGGCCAAGGAGTTGCAGGTGCTCGGCAACAAGTGTCTCGACGCCAGCGGACGGGGCACCGCGAACGGCACAAGCGTGATCATCTGGGACTGCAACGGCCAGCCCAACCAGCAGTGGAACCTCAACGCCAACGGCACGATCAGCGGCGTCCAGTCCGGGCGCTGCCTGGACGCGGCGGGCTACGGCACCGCCAACGGGACGAGGATCAACCTCTGGGACTGCCACGGCGGCACCAACCAGCAGTGGAGCGCGCGCGCCTGACCGGCACGCGACGGGCTCCCCGGCGAACCACACCGCCGGGGAGCCCGCCGGGCCGGTAACCGCCGCATGACCAGCGACGGGCCCGGCGGGTACGTAGAGTGCGAACCATGTCGAAGCCGCCGCTGCCCGAGCCCGCCGTCGCCATGCTGCGCAAGCCGAACCCGGCCGTCATCGCCACGCTGCGCGGCGACGGTCAGCCGGTGTCCGCCGCCACCTGGTACCTGTGGGAGGACGGCCGCGTCCTGGTGAACATGGACGAGGGCCGCCGCCGGCTGGCGCACCTGCGCCACGACCCCCGGGTCACCGTGACCGTGCTGGACGAGCAGGGCTGGTACACCCACGTCAGCCTGATCGGGCGGGTGGTCGAGCTGCGCGACGACGAGGAGATGGCGGACATCGACCGGATCTCGCAGCACTACACCGGACGGCCGTACCCCCGGCGGGACCGCAAGCGGGTCAGCGCGTGGATCGAGATCGAGCGCTGGCACGGGTGGGGCGCGCACAAGGACAACGACCAGACCGGCTGACGGTGCCCCCACGATGTCCGACCCATGCGGAAGAGTGTCGGGCATGAGTGAGCCGTACGACCCCAAGGCAGCGCTGCACCACTACCTGCGCGCGATCCGGGAGAACCTGATCTGGAAGCTCGACGGGCTGAGCGAACGCGAGGCCCGGCTTCCCCGCACCGCGACCGGCAACAACCTGCTGGGGTTGCTCAAGCACTCCCTGAACGTCGAGGCCGGCTACTTCGGGCCCACGTTCGGCCGTGAGTTCCCCACGCCCGAGGAGCTGGTGGCCGCCGAGACGTTCGACGCGGACCCGCAGGCGGACTGGTACGCCCGCGAGGACGAGACCAAGGACGGGCTGATCGACCTGTACCGCCGCGTCGCGGCGTTCGCGGACCAGACGATCGACACGCTGCCGCTGGACGCGCCGGGGCGGGTGCCGTGGTGGCAGCCCGGCCGGCATGACGTGACGCTGCACCAGGTCATCGTGCACGTCTGCGTCGACCTGGCCCGCCACGCCGGGCACGCCGACATCCTGCGCGAGCAGCACGACGCCGCGATCGGGCTGGGGCGGGAGAACCGGAACGTCCCCGAGGGCTACGACTGGCCGGCGTACGTCGACCGGCTGTCGGCGCTCGCCGACCGGTTCGCGTAGGCGGTGTTCCGGTAATGCGGCCGGAAGTTTCAACCACATTTCGGACAGTGGATCGACAGGACCAGCAGCATCGTGAAGCATCTATCCCATGAACATCCGGTCCGCCGCCGCTCCGCCGACCGCTGACGACGCCAGCTCCGCCCAGCCTCCCGACGACGTGCCGTCGGAGCGCACGCGCCGATGGCGCCGGCCGAACCCGGAGTGGACGCTGGCGATACTGGGCAGCCTGCTGCTGGCGGTGGTGCTGACCTGGCCGACGATGCGGCACCCGGCGACCACCATCCCCGGCGACCTGGGCGACCCGACGTTGCAGGCGTGGCAGGTCGCCTGGTCGGGGCACGCCCTGCTCAACGACCCGGCCAACCTCTGGCACTCGAACACGTTCTTCCCGGAGCGCTACACCTACGCCTACAGCGACACCCTGCTCGGCTACGCGCCGTTCGGGATGGTCGGCTCCGGCTTCGAGGCCGCCGTGATCCGCTACAACGTGCTCTACGTGCTGCTGCACGCGCTGGCGTTCCTCGGGGCGTACGCGCTGGCCCGGCAGCTCGGCGCGAACCGCTGGGGCGGCGCGGTCGCCGGGATCGCGTGGGCGTACGCGCCCTGGCGGCTGGCGCACTCCGGCCACCTGAACATCCTGTCCAGCGGCGGGATCGCGCTGGCCCTGGCGATGCTGGCCCGGGGTCACGGCTGGTCGCTGCGCCACGGCTACCGGCCGGAGCGCCGCCGTCCCGGCTGGGCGGTGGCCGGGTGGCTCGTCGCCGCCTGGCAGGTCACGCTCGGCTTCGGCATCGGGCTGCCGCTCGTCTACTTCCTGCTGGCCGCCGTGCTGGTGGCGGCCGGCTTCTACGGCTGGTCCTGGTGGCGCAAGCGGGAGCGTCCGCCGTTCGGCCGCCGGCTGCTGATCGCGGACCTGGCCGGTGGCGCCGTGTTCGGCGGCGTGACGCTGCTGCTCGGCCTGGTCTACCTGCGCGTCGTCGACCTCAACCCGCAGGCCGTCCGCTCGCTGGACTGGACCAAGATGTTCTCCCCTCCGCTGATCGGGTTCATCACCGCGCCCGGCGACTCGTGGCTGTGGGGGGAACGGCACGCCGCCGCCCGCGAACAGCTGACCTGGCCGCCGGAGATGGCGCTGCTGCCCGGGATGACGCTGATCGGGCTGGCCGCGGCGGGGCTGTTCGTCTCGTCGTTCCCGGTGCGGCACCGGGTCGCGCTGGGGCTCGGCGTGCTCGGCACGGTGCTGCTCGGTCTGGGCGCCACCCTCGGCGGGGACGGCGACCCCGGCTATCTGACGCTGTCCACGCTCCTGCCCGGCTGGGACGCGCTGCGCACGCCGGGCCGGATGATGCACTGGACCAGCCTGCTGCTGGCGGTGCTGGCCGCCGGGCTGGTCACGGCGCTCGCCGAGTCGTGGCACCGGCCCTCGGCCCACCGCTGGTCGCGGGCCGTGGCGCCGTTGGTCCTGCTGGTGCCGCTGGCGCTGGTGACGCTGGAGGGCGTCAACCGCACGCCGCACCCGGTCGTGCCGACGCCCCCGGCGGCGATGCGGACCGCGCCGGAACCGATGCTGGTGCTGCCCGCCGGCGGGATCGGCGACCTCAACTACATGCTCTGGTCCACCGACGGGTTCCCCCGGATCACCAACGGGCTCGGCGGTTTCGAGCCGGTCACCCAGGCGCAGACCCGGGTCGCCGCGGCGACGTTCCCCGACTCGGGCAGCGTGGCGTACCTGCGCGGGATCGGCGTGCGGTCGGTCGTCGCGGTGCCGAGCCGCGCGGCGGGCACGCCGTGGGAGGGCATCGAGAACCGGCCCGTCGACGGACTGGGCATCACCCGGGAGGACCTCGATGGCACGCTCGTCTTCCGGCTCTGACGCCGCCGGCGCCGGAGCCACCCGCCCGGGCCCCGGGCCGGGTGGGGCGACGGCGATACGGCTGTCGGTGGTGGTGCCCTGCTTCAACGAGGAAGAGTCGGTGGAGCGGCTGCACGAGATGCTCAGCACCGCGCTCGCCGAGCTACCCGACGTGGACGTCGAGGTGGTGTACGTCGACGACGGCAGCGAGGACGGCACGCTCGCGGCGCTGCGCCGGCTCGCCGCCGCCGACCCGACGGTCTGCTACACGTCGCTGAGCCGCAACTTCGGCAAGGAGGCGGCCATGCTCGCCGGGCTGCACCGGGCCACCGGCGACGCGGTCGTCATCATGGACGCCGACCTGCAGCACCCGCCGCGCCTGCTGCCCGAGATGGTCGCGCTCTACCGCCAGGGCTTCGACCAGGTGATCGCCCGCCGCGACCGGCGCGGCGACCGGTTCATCCGGATGGTCGCCTCACGCTCGTTCTACCGCCTTGTCAACTGGTGGATAGACGTCCGCCTGCTGGACGGCGCGGGTGACTTCCGCCTGCTGTCCCGGCTGGCGGTGAACGCGATCCTGGCGATGCCCGAGTACAACCGCTTCTCCAAGGGCCTGTTCTCGTGGATCGGCTTCCGCACGGTGGTGGTGGCGCACCGTAACGAGAGCCGGCAGGCGGGGCGGAGCCGGTGGACGTTCGGCAAGCTGTTCAACTACGCGTTCGACGGGCTGCTGTCGTTCAACAACCGGCCGCTGCGCCTGGCGATCTACGGCGGGCTGTTCCTCACGCTCATCGCTGTGGGCTACATGGCGTGGGTGGTCGCCGACGCCGTGGAGAAGGGCATCGACGTGCCCGGTTACACCACCATCATCGTCAGCGTGATCGGCCTCGGCGGCATCCAGATGATGATCCTGGGCGTGATCGGCGAGTACATCGGCCGGATCTACTACGAGACCAAACGCCGGCCGCACTATCTGGTGCAGGAGACCGAGCGTCCGGTCCCGGAGACCGGCGGCTCGCCCCGGCTGCCGAACCAGCGCGCGGCGTGGTCCACCGACCGGGGTCCACGCGCGGCGCCGGCTTGGGAGGATCCGTCCCGAGATGCCTCCCGGCGGCCCGCCGGCGGGGAATCGATGAGCGGCGACGCCGGCTGAACGACGGCGATCGGTGAGCGCCGATCAGCGCACAATCGTTCTCTTTTCGCAGGTGGCGGGGGGTTGCTATCGTCGCCCGCGACGCCGGAGACCGGCGCCGAGGAAAGGGTTGCGATGGGGCTGATGGACAAGCTCCGGGGCGAGCTCATCGACATCGTCGAGTGGCTGGACGACAGCCGGGACACGATCGTCTGGCGGTTCCCCCGGTATCAGAACGAGATCAAGATGGGCGCCAAGCTGGTCGTCCGGGAGTCCCAGACGGCGGTGTTCGTCAACGAGGGGAAGATCGCCGACGTCTTCCCGCCGGGAACGTACACGCTGGAGACCCGCAACCTGCCGATCCTGTCCACCCTGAAGGGCTGGAAGTACGGCTTCAACTCGCCGTTCAAGGCCGAGGTGTACTTCGTCAACACCCGGCAGTTCACCGACATGAAGTGGGGCACCCAGAACCCGGTGATCCTGCGCGACGCCGAGTTCGGCGTGGTCCGGGTACGGGCGTTCGGCGCCTTCGCCGCGCGGGTGGTCGACCCGGCGCAGCTGCTGCGTGAGCTGGTCGGCACCGACCCGCAGTTCCGCACCGAGGAGGTGCAGGAGTACCTGCGGCAGCTGATCGTGGGCCGGCTCGGCGGCGCGCTCGCCACGACCGGGGTGCCGCTGCTGGACCTCGCGGCGCACCAGGACGCGATCGGCCGGCGGCTGGCCGCCGTGCTGACCGAGGAACTGGCCGAGGTCGGTATCGCGATCCCCAAGTTCGTCATCGAGAACGTGTCGGTGCCGCCGGAGGTCGAGCAGGCGCTGGACAAGCGGACCAGCATGGGAGCGGTCGGCGACCTGGACCGGTACACCCGCTTCCAGGCCGCCAACGCGATGGAGGCCGCGGCGAACAACCCGGGCGGCGAGGCGGGCGCGGGCATCGGCCTGGGCCTGGGCATGGCGATGGGCCAGCAGATGGCCCGCACCATGGGCGGCGGCGGGGCCACGCAGCCGACGCCGGCCCCCGCGCAGCCGGCCGCCGCGCAGCCGTCGACCGCGCAGCCGTCGACCGCGCAGCCGGGCGCCGCCGAGCCGCCGCCGCTGCCGGGCCAGGCCCAGTGGTACGTCGGCGTCGGTGGCCAGCGGCAGGGCCCGTACGACCTCGGTGGGCTGGCCGAGCAGGCGGGCGCGGGCGCGCTCGGCCCGGACACGCTGGTCTGGCGTGCCGGGATGGCGCAGTGGCAGCCCGCCGGACAGGTGCCGGAACTGGCGTCGGTGCTCGCCAGCGTCCCGCCGCCGCTGCCGCCGCAGTGAGCGCGCGTCAGCGGGTGAGTCGTCCCCGCAGCGGGCAGGTGCCGGCATGAGCGACACGACTGTCTCCCCGCCCTCGTACCGGTGCGGGGGTTGCGGGGCCCGGGTGGAGTTCGCGCCGGGCACGACGACGCTCAGTTGCCCGTACTGCGGGCACCGGCAGGAGATCGCCGGCGCGGGCCGCGAGGTGCGCGAGCACGCGTACGCGGATCTGGCGTCGCTGCCCCGCAAGCCGGTGGCGAGCGTCGGGGCGCACACGTTCGTCTGCCCGGGCTGCGGCGCCCGGACGGAGAGCGACGTGCTGGCGCAGCGCTGCCAGTTCTGCGCCACGCCGCTGGTGGCCGACGCCGCGGCGGGCGAGCTGATCGCGCCGGAGGCGGTGCTGCCGTTCGCGGTGGACCGCAACGGCGTACGGACGGCGCTCGGCGAGTGGTGCCGCAGCCGCTGGTTCGCGCCGGGGAGCCTGAAGAAGATCAGCGAGGCGGAGACGCTGAAGGGCACGTACCTGCCGCACTGGACGTTCGACGCGCGGACCGTGTCGGACTACCAGGGGCAGCGGGGCGAGTACTACTACGTCACCGAGACGTACACGGTCACAGTCGACGGCAAGCAGGAGACGCGGACCCGGCAGGTGCGGCACACCCGGTGGCATCCGGCCGCCGGCACCGTCAGCCGGGACTTCGACGACGTGCTGGTGCCCGCCACCACCCACCTGCCCACCGAGCAGCTGGACAAGCTGGCGCCGTGGCCGCTGACCGAGGCGGCCGCGTACCACGGCGACTACCTGGCCGGATACCAGGCGTTGCGGTACGACACCGAGCCCGAGGCGGGCCTGACCGAGGCGAAGGCGCGGATGGCGCCGGTCATCGAGGGGGACTGCCGGTCGGACATCGGCGGTGACGAGCAACGGGTGTCCGCAGTGGACACCACGTACTCCGACGTGTCGTACAAGCTGATCCTGCTGCCGGTGTGGATCGCCGCGTACCTGCACGCCGGCCGCTCGTACCAGGTTCTGGTGAACGCGCGCACCGGTGAGGTCATCGGTGAGCGGCCGTACAGCGCCGCGAAGATCGCGGCGGCGGTGTTCGCCGCGCTGGTGCTCGTCGCCATAGTGGTGGCGTTCATGACGAGCCGTTAGCGTCGCCGCCCCGTCGAACGCCCACGGGCCACCGGTATCCGTTGCCGGTGGCCCGTGCGCATCGCGCGAGGAGACTGACCGAGCGGCCGATTCGCCGCCGCGCCGATCCACGTGAGAGTGAGGGCACGACCACCACCGGCCGAGCGGCGGAGGGCAGCCCCGATGGACTCACTGCGCAAGACGTCGCTGGTCGCGGGCGGGTTCTACCTGCTCACCTTCGTCTCCATCCCGACCCTCACGCTGTACGCCCCGATACGCGAGGCGGACTACATCCTCGGCTCCACGCCGGACACCCCGGTCGTCGTCGGCGGCGTCCTGGAGGTGATCGTCGCCCTCGCCTGCATCGGCACCGCGATCGCGCTGTACCCGGTGCTCAAGCGGCAGGGTGAGGCGCGGGCGCTGGGCTTCGTCGCCGCCCGGGTGCTGGAGGCCGCCGGCATCTTCATCGGCGTCGCGAGCATCCTCACCCTGGTCGCCCTGCGGCGGGCCGGGGCCGAGCCGGACGCGCTCGTCACCGGCCAGACGCTCGTCGCGTTCTACGACTCGGTGTTCCTGCTCAGCCAGGCGCTCCTCCCGGCCGTGAACGCCCTGCTGCTGGGCTCCCTGCTGTACCAGTCCCGCCTCGTGCCGCGCTGGCTGCCGATGCTCGGGCTCGCCGGAGCGCCGCTGCTCGTCGCCTCCGACCTGGGCACGCTGTTCGGCGCCTGGGACCGGCTGTCCCCGGTGGCGGCGGTCGCCGCGCTACCCATCGCGGTGTGGGAGTTCTCGCTCGGCGTCTACCTGGTCGTCAAGGGCTTCCGGCCCTCCCCCGTCACGGCCGGCGCGGTCGGGCCCCGCCCGGTCCAGGATGCCACCGTCTGAGCAGGGTCAGGCCCGCGCGCCGCCGTCGACCCGCAGCACGGTCCCGGTGACGAAGGAGGCGCGGTCGCTGAGCAGCCAGGCGGCGGCCTGGGCGATCTCGTCGGGTTCGGCGGCCCGGCGCAACGGGCTGGCGGCCGCGAGCCGGTCGATGATGCCGGGCGACTCCGCGTCCCAGGCCCGCATCATCTCGGTGAGCGTGCTGCCCGGGGCGATCGCGTTGACCCGGATGCCCTCCGGCCCGTAGGTGATCGCCGCGGACTCGGTGAGGCTGTTCACCGCGCGCTTCATCGCCCCGTACGCGGGCAGTGCGGGGTTGCCCATCAGGCTGCCGACGCTGGAGTTGTTCACGATCGCGCCGGTGCCGGCGGTGGCCCGGATCGCCGCGACCTCGGCGACCATGGCGAGCCACGGCCCCTTGAGGTTGACGGTGTAGACGTGGTCGAAGTCCTCTTCGCGCACCCGGTCCATCGGTCCGGGCGGCACGTTCGTCGCGCCGTTGTTGAAGGCGACGTCGAGGCGGCCGTACACCTCGACCGTGCGGTCCACGGCGACGCGCACGCTCGCCGCGTCGGCCAGGTCGCAGACGACGTACTCGGCGGTGCCGCCCGCGGCCCGGACCTGCTCGGTGACCGCCTTCAACTGCTCCTCGGTCCGGGCGGCGAGCAGCACCCGGGCGCCCTCGGCGGCGAACAGCCGGGCCGCCGCGGCGCCGATGCCGCGCCCGGCGCCGGTGATGAAGGCGACCTTGCCGGCCAGCAGGCCGGCGGTCGGGTGGCCGGTCGTGTCGGTTCGTGTGGTGTCCATGCGGCAAGCCTGCGGCCGGTCGCGGAGCCCATCCAGGCACCGGCGGTACCTGGCTACGAGCCGCCGCGCACGGGCACACTGGGGTCGTGGACCGACGTGAGCTGGCAGTGTTCCTGCGGAGCAGGCGGGAGCGGATCACTCCGGCCGACGTGGGCCTGCCCGCCGGGCGGCGTCGCCGCACGCCGGGGCTGCGCCGCGAGGAGGCGGCGCGGCTGGCGTTCATCTCGACCGAGTACTACACCCGGCTGGAGCAGGGGCGGGGGCCGCGGCCGTCGCGGGAGGTGCTGGCCGGGCTGGCCCGCGCGTTGCGGCTGTCCGACGCCGAACGCGACCACCTCCACCACCTGGCCGGGGAGTCGCCCGCGCCGCCGCCCGGGCCACCCCGGGAGGTACGGCAGAGCGTGCTGGACCTGCTGCACCGGCTGCCGCAGGCGGCGGCGTTCGTGACCTCGGCGACGTTCGAGGTGATCGCCTGGAACGACCTCGCGGCAGCCCTCATGGAAGACTTCTCCGCGGTGCCCCGGCGGGACCGCAACCTGGTCCGCCGGGCCTTCCTCGGCCCGCACCTGATGTACGGCGTGTCGGACGCGAGCGAGTTCGCCCGTCACTCGGTCGGGCGGCTGCGCGCCGCCGCAGCCCGCTATCCGGACGACCCGGAGATGGCCGCGCTGATCGGGGACCTGCTCGCCGGCAGCGAGGAGTTCGCCCGCCTGTGGGCCTCCCACGAGGTGGACGGCGCCCGCACGCTGAGCAAGACGTTCCGGCACCCGCTGGTCGGGCCGGTGACTGTCAACTGCGACGTCCTCGACATCACCGACCGCGACCAGCAGGTGGTCATCTACACCGCCACGCCCGGCTCCCCGTCGGAGGAGGCGCTGCGCCTGCTCTCCGTGATCGGCACCCAGCGGATGACCGTCGAGCACTGACCCCGCGCCGAGCCGGCCGTCCACGGGCCGAACCGGCTCGGTGGAACGTCATGGGTGTCAACTGGACGCCGAGACACCCATGACGTTCCACTCGCCGGGACAACGGGCCGATCTTGGTACGAGAGCGCCCCTACAGGGGCCGTTTCGTACCAAGATCTGGCCGTCGGGTTGCCGAACCGTTCCGGTCCGGCGACGTCGCCGGGGCGAGAGGTGGGTGGTGGGCGGTGGGTGGTGGGTGGTGGATCAGCAGCCGATCCGGGTCGACCCCATCGCCACGTCGTCGTACCAGAGGGTGTCGGCCCCGCCGCCGTAGCTCTCCCAGCCCAGCTTCAGGTCGGTGAGCTGCGGCCGCCAGGTGCGGTTGTACCACTGGCCGTCGATGTCGTGCGTCGGCACGCCGTCGGCGGTCAGCCCGGTGACGGCGACGCCGTCCAGCCAGGTACGGAGCTGGCCGGCCGACCCGTCCACCATGAACTCCAGGCAGGCCCAGCGGTTGGTGGGCAGCGGCACGCTCTGCGCCACCCCGGCCGGGCTCTGCTCGGGCAGCGTGGCGTCGTCGGAGGCGCGGTTCCACTGCAGAGCGCCGTTCTGGCCGCCCAGCCGCAGGTCCCGGTTGCCGTCTGCGGCGTCGGACATGGTGATCATCGTGGTGTGGTCGGTGGGCTGGGCGGTGGTGTGCCGCACCCAGATCCGGGCGTACCGGACGCTGCCCAGGGCGCTGAGGTTCTTCGTGGTCCGCACGAACACGTGGTTGCAGTAGCCGGCCGCGCCGTTGATCCGGATCGCGCGGCTGCCGCTGTGCGTGGTGGTCGTGTCCACCGTGGCCGTGCCGGCGCCGGAGCAGTCCGGGCTCACCACCGTCCAGTCGCCGGACGGCGTCGAGCCGGTCTGATTCTCGAAGCCGTCGCAGAGCACCGCCCCGGCGCACCCGCTCGGCGGCGGGGTCGTCGGGGGCGCGCTGGTCGGAGGCGCCGTCGTGGGCGGCGCGCTGGTCGGGGGCGCGGTGGTCGGCGGGGCGGTGGTGGGCGGGGCGCTCGTCGGCGGCGCCGTGGTCGGCACCGCCGTGGTGGGCACGACGGTCGGGGACGGCGCGGCGCCGTTGCACGGCACGCCGTTGAGCGTGAACCCGCTCGGCGCGCCGCCGGCGGCGCTGAACGTGCCCTGCACGCCGAACTCGGTGGAGCCGCCGGCCGGGATGCTGCCGTTGTACGACATGTTGCGGGCGGTGACCGTCGAGCCGGACTGGCTGACGGTGGCGTTCCAGCCGTTCGTGACGCGCTCGTCGCCGGCGTACGTCCAGGTGACCGTCCACCCGGAGACGGCCGAGTCGCCGGGTGAGACCTTGACGCTCGCGGTGAACCCGCCAGGCCACTGGTTGGGTGTGTAGTCGACCCGGCAGCCCTGCGCCGCCGTGGCCGGGCCGGCGAGCAGTGCCGTCGCGGTGGCCGCCACGACGGCGGCCAGCGCGGTCACCGCCGCCAGGGCCGGGCCGGAACGGGTACGGAGAATCGTCATGGGAAGTCCTTCTGCGTCGGGCGGCGCGGCGCTACGACGCGCGTCCGGACGGACGGCGGCGCGGCGACGCGCTTCGGTGGCGGCGCGTCGATGCGCCACTGTGAGAAGTCGGTACGGACGACCGACGTGCCCGGCTCGGCGTGGACCTGTCAGCCGCCGACGGCCCGATCGTGCGGACCTCGGCGGCGCCCGCCCTCAATCTATTGAGCAACGCCGATCCAATCAAGCGCCCCGGCGCGGCCGTGGTCTTCTTCCCGATTGCTGTGTTGCGCGGCGACGGCGCTGGTCGGCCGCCCGGCCGCCACGCGGCCCCTGTGCGCCGCCGGCCCGCCGCACTAGTCTCCTCACCGCAACCCCCGGGCCGCCGTACCACCGGCACGGACGGCGGCACCCCCGGCGACCGGAGGCGCGTGTGCCCGACGAGATCGACGACTCCTTCCTCGCCCTTCCAGTGGCCCGCCTCGCCGACGCCGCCCTGTCCCGGGCCCGGCAGCGGGGCGCGCGGTACGCCGCGCTGCGGGTGCAGCGGGTCCGCTCCGGGCGCACCGTCGTGCACGACGGGGCGCTGCGGGCGAGCGAGGAGGAGACCGAGACCGGCCTGGCGGTACGGGTGCTGCACCGGGGCGCGTGGGGCTTCGCCGCCACGCCGGAGCTGACGCCGGAGGCGGCGGTACGCGCCTGCGACGACGCGCTGGAGCTGGCCCGGGCCTGCGCCGACGTCGGCGGCGCGCCTGTCGCGCTCGCGCCCGAGCCCGCGTACCCGGCGGCGACCTGGCGCTCGCCGTACCGGATCAACCCGTTCGAGGTGCCGGAGAGCGAACGCGCGGAGTTGCTCAGCCACTGGTGCGCCGGGCTGCTGGCGCACGACTCGGTGGCGCACGTGCTGGCCCGCGTCAGCGCCGCCCAGGAGAACACGTACTACGCCGACCTCGGCGGCACCGCCGTCACCCAGCAGCGCGTCCGGGTGCACCCGCAGGTGCTGGCGGTGGGCCGGCACCCGCGCGACGGCGGCGTCCAGCCGCTGCGGACTGTCGGCCCGCCGGTGGCCCGCGGCTGGGAGTACCTGCACGGCGAGGGCTGGGACTGGGCCGGCGAGCTGGCCGAACTGCCGGCGCTGCTGGCCGAGAAGACGCAGGCGCCGCCGGTGCGACCGGGCCGGTACGACCTGGTGATCGACCCGTCGCAGCTCTGGCTCACCATCCACGAGTCGGTCGGGCACGCCACCGAGTACGACCGGGCGCTGGGCCACGAGATGTCGTACGCGGGCGGCACCTTCGCCACCCCCGAGTCGGCCGGGCGGCTGCGGTACGGCTCGTCGCTGATGAGCGTGGACGCCGACCGGTCGGCCGCGCACGGACTCGCCACCGTCGGGTTCGACGACGAGGGCGTGGCCGCGCAGTCCTGGCCGCTGATCGAGGAGGGCGTCCTGGTCGGCTTCCAGCACGACCGGGCCTCGGCCGCGCAGGCCGGCCTGCCACGTTCCGCCGGCTGCGCGTACGCCGAGTCGTACCGGCACACACCGATGGCCCGGATGCCGAACGTGTCGCTGCGCCCGGCGGTAGGCGGGCCGGACACCGCGGCCCTGATCGCGGGCGTGACGGACGGCTTCTACCTGGCCGGCTCGGACAGCTGGTCGATCGACATGCGCCGGCGGCAGTTCCAGTTCACCGCCCAGCGCTGGCACCGCATCCGCAACGGGCGGCTGGCCGGGCAGGTGTCCGGCGCCGCGTACCAGGCGGAGACCACGGCGTTCTGGGCCGCGCTGTGCGGGCTGGGCGGCGAGGGCACCTGGCTGCTCTCCGGCGCCGACATGTGCGGCAAGGGTCAGCCGGTGCAGGCGAGCGCGGCCAGCCACGGCTGCCCGGCCGCCGTGTTCCGCGGCATCGACGTCGTCGACACCGGAGGGCGGGACGGGTGAGCGGGATCCAGGACGCCCTGGAAGCGGCGCTGCGGCACCGGCGCGACGCCGACGAGCTGCTGCTGATCGCCGACGAGACGGCCGCCGCGCACCTGCGCTGGGCGGGCAACGCGCTCACCACCAACGGCAGTATCCGGTCCCGCCGGGTGACGGCGGTGGCGGTGCGGGACGGCGCCGCCGGCGTACACGTCGGGCTGGTCGGGCACGGCGGCGCGCTCGGCGACGCGCTGCCCGGCCTGGTCCGCGCGGCCGAGCGGGCCGCCCGCGACGCCCCACCCGCCGCCGACGCGGCGTCGCTGCCCGAGCCGTGGCGGACGCCGTCCTGGGCGGAGCCGCCCGGCCGCACCTCGGTCGACGCGTTCCGCGACGTGCTGCCCGGCCTGGCCGAGGCGTTCGCGGCAGCCGGGCGGCGGCGGCTCTACGGCTACACCGAGCACCGGGTGGTCACCACCTATCTCGCCGCGTCCACCGGCGCCCGCCTGCGGCACTCGCAGCCCACCGGCCTGTTCGACCTGAGCGTGCGCGACGGCGACGACTCGGCCTGGGCCGGTGTGACGGCGCCCGACCTGACCGGGCTGGACGTGCCGGCGCTCGCCGCGGAGCTGTCCGCCACGCTGGCGCGGCCCGGCCGCCGGGTCGAGCTGCCCCCGGGACGCTACGAGGTGCTGCTCACCCCGAACTGCGTGGCCGACCTGATGCTCCACCTCTACCTGGCCGCCGGGGCGCGGGGCGCGCTGGACGGGCGCACCGCGTTCAGCCGCCCGGACGGCCGCCTGCCGATCGGCGAACGCCTCACCGCGCTGCCGCTGACGCTGCGCAGCGACCCGGACCATCCGCTGCTGCCCTGCGCCCCGTTCACGGTCAGCCGGGGCACCGACGACCTGACCGCCGTGGTCGACAACGGGCTGCCGCTGCGGCCGACCCGCTGGATCGACGAGGGCGTGCTGACCGCGCTCGTGCAGACCCGGCACACCGCCGCGCGGACCGGCGCGCCGCTCACCCCGATGGTGGACAACCTGGTGCTGGAGGGCGGGCCGGACGCGCCGACGCTGCCCGAGATGGTGCGCTCCACCCGGCGCGGCCTGCTGCTCACCTCGCTGTGGTACCTGCGCGACGTCGACCCGGCGTCGCTGCTGCTGACCGGCCTCACCCGCGACGGCGTGCACCTGGTGGAGGACGGCGAGATCGTCGGCACGGTGCACAACTTCCGGTTCAACGAAAGCCCGCTGTCGCTGCTGGCCCGGGCCACCGAGGCCGGGCAGCCGGTGCCGGCGCTGCCCCGGGAGTGGGGCGACTACTTCACCCGGATGGTGATGCCGCCGCTGCGGGTGCCCGACTTCCTGATGTCGGCGGTCAGCCCGGCGACGTGAACAGCGCGGCGAACCGGTCCAGGGTGCGCCTGTCGTACACGAGCTGTTTCTGCGGCGGGTACGGACGCCGTGGCGGCGGCACGTACCCGGGCTCGCCGCGCCGGGGCAGCGTCCCGTCCGGGCGGCGCAGGTGCGGACCGTGGAAGAACCAGCAGAGCTGGCCGACCAGCTCGGCGAAGACAAGCGGGTGCAGGTCGGCCGGGTACATCGCGAGGTGGCAGCGGGTGGCCCGGAACTCCCCGCGCGGCCCGAACGTGTTGCCGAACAGGACGTGCCCGAAGACGTCGTGCACCGCCCGGAAGATGTCGTTGTGCAGCAGCTCCTCGCCGCCGGCCCGGACTCCGGCGGGGGCGCGCAGCGGATGGTCGCCGCCCGCGCCGGCCGGCCCGTGCCCGTGGCGGGTGAGGAAGACGTGGAGCAGGCCGGTCGAGCGGACCCGCGCGACCAGGTCCCGCGAGTCCCGGTACGGCTGCCCCGGCCCGGTCCACGGCAGCACCCGGATGCCCACCTCGCCGATCAGCCCGAACTGCCGCAGGTTCTCCTCGGCCAGCCGGGCGTACCCGCGCTCCGTGCCGGCGGTGACCATCGGGGCGGCGTCGTAGCGGTCGGCCACCTCCCGGCAGAAGTCCTCGTCCAGGCGCAGCGGCTCGGCGGCCAGCCGGTCCAGCCGGACGGCGGGCACGCCGGCGCGCGCCGCCGCCCGGTCGGCGTGTGTCTGGGCCAGCTCGCCGAGACGTACGGTGAGCCGGTGGTCGTCGCCGCTCATCGACCCGGGCGTCAGTCCTCCCCCAGCCACAGGTTGGTCAGGTCGCCGTTGAGCACCGGGTACGGCAGCCAGTTGCGCACCCGGTGCCCGCGCAGCCAGTACTGGTGGGCGAAGAGGATCGGCACGACCGCGCAGTCACGCAGCACCTCCCGCTCGGCGGCCCGCCAGTGCTCGTTCGCGGTCGTCTCGTCGGCGCAGCTCAGCGCCGCGTCGATGTGCTCGTTGAGGACCGGGTTGTGGTAGTGGCCGAAGTTCGACCCCCAGTCGTCGTTGTCGGAGACGCCGGAGCTGTCGAAGAGCGCCTGGAGGTAGACGCGGGCGTTGTTGCCGTGCCAGTCCGGCTCCCAGCCGGACAGCGCCACGTCCCAGCGGCCCTCGCGGGCCCCGTCGGCCCGGCCGAGGTACGTGCCGAACAGCTCGGTGATGCCGGCCGGGACGAGGTCGAGGGTGATGCCGGCCCGGGCGGCGGCGGCGCGGACCACCCGCGCGGTCTCCGGGTGGATGTCCCGGTCCCGGTAGACAAGCTTCAACGTGAGCCCGTCCGGGTAGCCGGCGTCGGCGAGCAGCCGCCGGGCCCGCTCCGGGTCGCCGGCGCCGTCGTTCGCGGCGTACGGGGCGAACGGCCGGTGCGCGCGGCACAGCGGCGGCAGGATCTGCTCGGCGATGTCGTTGAGGCGCGGCCCGCCCCAGACCTCGGCCACAGTGGTCTTGTCGATCGCGTACTGCAACGCCTCCCGGACCTCGCGGCGGGCCAGCGCGCCGCCCTCGTTGGGGCTGAGCACGTTGATCACCAGGTACGGGCTGAACAGGCCGGCCGGGCAGACCTCCAGCCGGGGGTCCCCGGCGGCGAACATCTCCGGCAGCCGCTCGGTCAGCGGCTGGATGTCCCACATCATGTCGGCGTCGCCGCCGATCACCATGTCGTGGCAGGTCTTCTCGTCCAGCCCCTGCCGCACCTCGATCCGGTCCACGTGCGCGGCCCGGACCGGGTCGGTGGCCGGGTCCCAGGTGCGGCTGCGCTCCAGCGTGATGCGCCGGTCCGGCTCGTAGCCGGTGATCCGGTACGGCCCGATGGAGCCGATCCGCTGGTCCAGCTCGGGGCTGCCGGGCACGAACCACAGGTATTCCTCCGGCGCCGGGGAGGCGAACGGCAACGCCAGGATGTTGAGGAGGTCCGGGGTGGGGCGGCGGGTGGTCAGCTCCAGCGTCCGGTCGTCGAGCACCCGCAGCCCGGGCACCTCGGCGGCCTCCAGGTAGGGCGCCACCACGTTGAGGTCGCGGGGCAGCGTGAGCAGGTCGTCGCGGAACTCGGCGAGCCCTTCGACGGTGCTCAGGTAGTAGGGCAGGCCGGGGCTGGGCGCCATCGGGTGGGCCAGCCGCTTGATGCCGCGTACCACGTCGGCGGCGGTGAGCGGCCGGGGCCCGTTCGGCAGGTCCCAGCGCAGCCCGTCGCGCAGCGTGAACCGGTAGCGGCGGCCCTCGTCATCGTACGGACCGTCCGCCGCCACGGCCAGGTCCGGCACCAGGTCGCCAGCTCGCCGGTGGTCGCGCGTCGCCGGGTAGGTGACCAGCTGCCGGGTGTACGCGCGGATGATCCCCCGGGTCACCGTGTGGTACGCCAGCGCCGGGTCGAGGTGGTCGACGTCGCCCGCGCCGACCAGGGTGAGCGTGCCGCCGCGACGCGGTCCGGCCCCGCCGGAGGTGTGCGCGGTGGCCGTCGGCGTGCCTGCTGCGGTCATGCGGACTCCTCCAGCCAGAGGTTGGACAGGTCGAACCAGCGGTCCACAGTGGGCATGGCGATCGCGTTGCGGACCCGCCGGCCCTTGCGGTGCGGGATGGTCGGGGCGTGCACGAGGATCGGCACGATCGCGGCGTCCCGCATGACGTGCAGGTCGACCTGGTGCCACAGCTCGGTGGCGCGGGCCCGGTCGGTGGCGCCGAGCGCCTCCTCGATCAGCCGGTCGACCTCCGGGTTGCTGTATCCGCCGTAGTTGCTGGTGCCGCGGGACGTGTTCGTCTGGAACATCGGCTGGACGTAGGTGCGCCCGTTCGGGCCGAACCAGTCGGGCGTCCAGGACGGCGCGGAGATGTCCCAGGCGCCGGCGCGCGCGTTGGCCGGGTCGCGCAGGAACTGGTAGTACTCGGCGTGACCGAGCGCGACCAGGCGCACGCTGATGCCGCCCTTCTCCAGGTCGGTGGCGTAGGAGCGGGCCACCTCCGGGTTGGCGTCCACGTCCCGGTGCACGGCGGTGAGGGTGAGCCCGTCCGGGTAGCCCGCCTCGGCCAGCAGCGCCCGGCAGCGCTCCGGGTCGCCCCGGTCGCCCGGCGTGGGATACAGGTTGAAGTCGACGTGCCCGTCGTTGCCCGGCGGGATCGCGGTGTGGCCGGGCAGCATCACCGTCCCGGCCTCCAGGTCGTGGTAGATCTCGGCGATCGCGGCCTTGTTCAACGCGTACGCGATGGCCTGGCGCACCTTGAGCTTGCTCATCGCCCGGTCGGCGTTCGGGCTGAGCAGGTTGAACACCAGGTACGGGTTGAGCGCGTAGCCGAGGTCGTTGCCCGGGTCGGTGGGCGGCACGTCGTACGGCTCGGTGATCGGTGACGCCCAGGACAGGTCGGCGCGCCCGCTGTCGATCACCTCACCCACCTGCTGCGGGGTGGCGATCTCCATGGTCACCTCGACGCCGTCCAGGTACTGCTGGCGTACCGGGTCGGACGCCTTGCGCCACACCGGGTTGCGCGCCAGCCGCACCGACTCGCCGTGGACGTAGTGGGTGACCCGGTACGGCCCGTTGGAGCGCACCCGCCGCCGGAACTCCGCGCTGTCCGGCAGCACCTCGTCGTACTCGACCGGGGCGGCGGAGGCGAAGTGCAGCGCCAGGATGTGCAGGAAGTCCACCGCCGGGCGGATCAGGTCGAACACGATCGTCCGGTCGTCGACGGCCCGCACCCCGGCGATCTCGTGGCTGTTCTGGAACGCGGCCAGTTCGGCGGCGGTCGGCTCGGCCGAGGTGATCGCGGCCTCGTACGCGTCGCAGTACTCGGCCATCCCCCGGATGGTGCTGGTGAAGTAGCCGATCCCGCCGGCCCGCAGCACCGGGTTGGTCATCCGCTTGAAGCCGCGCACGAAGTCCCCGGCGGTCACCTCCCGGGGCGGGTCGGTGTCCCAGTACACGCCGGGGCGCAGCCGGATCGTGTAGCGGGTGTGGTCGGCGCTGATGCCGCCGTTGTCCACCGTCGGCACCGCCTCGGCCACGTCGGGCACGGGCGTGACGGCCGACGGGTCACGCAGGTCGGCGACCGGCCGGTAGGTGAAGAGCTGCCGGGCGAAGAGCCGGATGATCTGCCCGCCGAGCATGTAGTAGGCGCAGGCCGGATCGAGATGGTCCATGCTGCCGGGCCCGTAGAGCCGCAGGGTTCCCCCGTACCGGGGCTGGCCGCCGTTCATCGACACACACCTTTCGTCGTCTCTGGTAGCTGCTGCCGGTGCCGGGTGGCGTTCAGGTGGGCGCGAGCGCGGTCCGCGCCACGTCGGCCCGCAGCTGCGACGGCAGCAGCGGCTCCCGCAGCAGCGTGGTGAAGCGGTCGGCGAGGCTGGCGCCGGGCTCGCGGGCGGCCAGCCAGGAGTCGACCAGCCGGCCGCCCTCGGAGTAGGTGACCGAGTACGCGCGCCACAGCGGGTCGGCGAGGAACGTCACCATCTGCTCGGCGCGCTCGGGCGGCAGCAGCATCCACCGCCGCAGGTACGCCAGCGCCTGCGCCCGGTCGCCGCCCTCGTCGTGCAGCAGCAGGGCGGCGTCCACCCGGGCCGGCAGGAGGCGTACGACCAGGCCGCGCATCCGTTCCACCCGCTCGCCCTCGACGTGGACGCCCTCCGCGGCGAGGATGCGCGCCGTCCACTCCCCCCAGCCGGGGCCGAGCACCGCGTCCACCGCCGCCTCGGCCAGGCCCTCGGTGACCAGGCACCGGGGCGTGTCGACCAGGGCGATGGTGTGCTCGTCCTGGCCACCGTCCCGGACCAGGCCGGCCTCCTTCAGGCAGTGCTCGGTGTGGTGGCCGGGGTACGACTCGTGCGCCACGATGATGGGCAGCGCGGCCACCGACCGGCCGCTGGCCGCGTTCAGCGCCACCGCGGAGCGGAAGCCGCCCAGGTAGCGGTTGTACGCGTTCCACGGCGCGTCCCGGACCACCGTGTACTCGACGCGTTCGGTCCCGGGCAGGCCGAACCGGTCCCGGGTCCGCTCGCGCAGCGCGTCGGAGACCGCCTGCACGCAGCGGTGCAGCCGCTCCGGCGGGACGGTGTTGCGCCGGTAGAACTCCTCCACCCGGTCCACAAGCGGTCCCGGGCCGGGCAGCAGCGCGTCGATCTCGTCGTGCACCGCCGCGTACCGCTCGGGCGCGGTGCGGGTCACCTCGACGTCGAAGTAGGCGCGCACCTCGTCCTGGAAGGACATCGGCGTGCCGGCGACCCGGTCGGCGACCGCGCGCAGCGCGGTGAGCTGGGCGGTGAGGTGCCGCCGGCGGGCCGGTTCGAGGTCGCTGCCGGGGAGCGCGGCGAGCGTCCGGCCGGCCTGGCGGGACAGCTCCCGGGGATCGGGCGGCGGTTCGGCGGCGACCTGGTCGCGCAGCGCCGGGTCACCGTAGTAGCAGTCGACGAGTCCGTCCACCAGCCGGCCCAGGCGCAGGCCGAGCAGCAGGTAGTCGCGTACCAGGGGGTTCACCCGGCCACCTCCGGGCGGGCGGCGGTCAGGTCCACCGCGTACCCCTGCGGGGGCAGCGGCACCAGCCCGTCGACCCGGTCCGGTTGCCTCGGCGCGGCCACCGGCGCCCGGTGCAGGATCGGTACCACAGCCACGTCGGCGACCGCGCGTTCCGCCGCGGCCCGCCAGGCGGCGTCGGCCCGCCACGGCTCGGCCGCGTCGAGCGCCCGCTCGATCAGCGCGTCCACCTCGGGTGCGGCGTAGCCGCCGTGGTTGGCGCCGCCGGGCACCGGGTTCGCCTGCAGCATCGCCTGCGCGAAGACCCGCCCGTTGTGTTCCAGCCAGTCGGGCACGCGCGCCGCCACGGCGAGCTGCCAGCCGCCGGCGGTGGCGGGGGCGCGCAGCGCCTCGGTGTACGCGGCGTCGGCGAGCCCGACCGCCCGGGTCGGCAGGCCGGCCCGGGTGAGGTCGGCCGCGCAGGCGTGCGCCACCTCGGGCCCGAGGCCGGAGTGCGGGTGGATCAGGACCAGCGGCGTGCCGTCTGCGTGGCCCGCCGAGGCGAGCAGGTCGCGGGCCCGCGCCGGATCACCGGTGGGGTACGGATCGGCCGTGTCGTGCCCGGCGTTGCCCGGCGGGATCAGCGAGCCCGCCACCCGCACCGGCACGCCGGGACGGTGACGCCGGTACAGGTCGGCCACCGCCGCCTTGTCCACGGCGAGCGCCGCGGCCTGCCGTACCCGAAGGTCGGTCCAGACCGGGTCGCGCAGGTTGAGCACGAGGTACGGGTCGAGCGCCCAGCCGAGCGCGCCGTCCCCGTCCACCGGCTCGGCGGCCGGCAGCCCGCCGACGGCGGGCGCGACCGACACCTCGGCCAGGGCGTCGGCCGCGTCGGCGCGGCCGACGCCGTCGCTCAGGCGCAGCTCCACCCGGTCGGCCTCGGCCCGCCGGTACGGGTCGGCGGCCGGCTCCCAGGCCGGGTTGCGGACCAGCTCGGCCCATTCGCCGGGCCGGTGCCGCCGCACCCGGTACGGCCCGTTGGCGCGCAGGTGGGCGGCGGCCTCGGGGCTGCCGGGGACGAACGCGTCGTGCTCGACGGGCACCGCCGAGGCCGCGGGCAGCGTGAGCATCTGCACGAAGTCCAGCGCCGGCCGGGCCAGCTCGATGACGAGCGTCTCGTCGTCGAGCGCGAAGACGCCGGGGATCTCGTGCGCGTTCTGGTACGCGGCGAGCGTCGCCGCGTCCCCGGCCTGGTGGGTGGCCTCCGCCGCCCACGCGGCGGCGAACTCGGCGAGGCCGCGCACCGTGCCGGCGAAGTACGCGAGCGACGGCGAGGGCCGGACCGGGTTGCACATCCGCTTGAAGCCGCGGACCACGTCGTGCGCGGTGACCGGGCGCCGGTCGGGGGTGTCCCAGCGGACGCCGGGGCGCATGTGGAACACGTAGCTGCGGTGGCTGGCGCCGAGCCCGGCGTTCCAGGTGGAGGGGACCTCCAGGGCGAGGTCGGGCACCGGCGTGACGGCCTGCCAGTCGCGGACGTCCCGGGCGGCCTGCCAGGTGACGAGCTGCCGGGTGTGCAGCCGGACGAACGGGGCCGCCGACGCCGGGGCGCAGCTGGGGTCGAGCGGCGCGGCGGCGGTGGGCGCGACCACCCGCAGCGCGCCGCCGCAGCGGTGCGGGACGGCGGTGTCCGGCCGGTACGGGGCGACGGTCATGACAGCTCCCGTACGAGGTCGGCGATGGCGTCGACGGCGAGGTCGACCTCCTCGGCGGTGTTGTAGAGGTGGGTGCAGATCCGGGCGGCGTAGTGCTGGTGCGGTGAGCCGGCCACGTCGAACTCGGTCCACCGGGTCCAGATCCGGTGCCGCCTCTCCAGCTCGTCGACGAGGCGGGCGAACTTGGTGATGTTCCAGCCGTCGGCCCGCTCGGGGAACGGGTTGAACGCCACCAGCGGCGCGGTCAGCCGGTCGTCGGTGAGCGGGGAGTACAGGGACTCGACGCCGAACCGCTCGACGATCCGGGCGCGGGTGTGCTCGCCGAGCGCCACCGCGTGCCGCTCGATGCGGTCCCGGCCGATCCGGTCCCACAGCTCGCACGCCTTCGCCAGCGCGGCGCCCCGGGCGATGCTGGCGCTGCCGGCGCTCTGCAGGTAGTCGCCCATGTTGTAGCTCTCCACCCGGGTGGTGGTGCGCGGCGGCGGGGCGCCCATCATCGGGTACCAGGTGGAGATGACCGGCCAGAACGTCGGCAGCGGCAACGGGTTGTGCTCGGGGTGGACCTTGTTGCGGACGTACAGCAGCCCGGTGCCGAGCGGCCCGCACTGGAACTTGGAGCCGGAGCAGGTGACGAAGTCGGGTCCGAGCGCGCGCAGGTCGGTGTCGAACAGGCCGGGCAGCAGCGCGCCGTCGACCACCGTGGTCAGGCCGTGCCGCTGGGCCAGGTCGCAGAGCTGGCGGACCGGCATGCGGGTGCCGGTGAACAGCGTGACCGCGGCGAACGCCAGCACCTTCGTCCGCGGCGTGATCGCCCGGGCGAACATGTCGACGATCTCCTCGGCGGTGACGTCCGGCCCGACCGGCGGGGTCAGCACGGTGAGCGTGATCCGGTGCCGGTTGCGCAGCAGGTTGAAGTTGGACAGCACCGAGTAGCACTCGTGGCTGGTGGTGATGACCTCGTCGCCCTCGTGCAGGTCGAGCCCGTTGATGACCCGGGCCACCCCCTCGGTGGCGTTGTGGCAGATCACCATCTCGTCCTGGTCGACGCCGAACGCCCGGCCGATGGCGGCGCGGTGCTCGGGGTACATGCCGGGCGGGTAGACGTTGCGCAGCCCGCCGTTCCACTCCCGGGTCACCCGGTCGTTGACGTCCAGCACCTCGTACGGCATCACGCCGATGGTGCCGGTGTTGAGGTGGACCGCGTCGGGCTCCACTGCGAACAGCGACCGCAGCTCCGCGAAGGAGGCGGTGCGCAGCGGGTCGGCCGGTGCGGTCGGCCCGCCGGTACGGGAGGCCGTCGTGGTCGCGGGGTCGTCGGTCACGCTGACGCGCATGGCGTCCCTCCTGTCAGGAGCTGGCACCCGCCAGCGAACTTACCATATGATTCTCAAGTAAATACTCGTCCCGCTGCCCGCCCCGTCCGACCGCGCCGGGCGCTCCGGCGCGTCCCCACCGCAGAGCAGGGAGAAGCGATGATCGCGTGCCACACCGGCGGTTGGCCGGACACCGAAGGGCCACAGCGGACGGAGCGGGCCCCCGCTGCCGGCTGCGCCTGCGGCTGCGCCGGGCACTGCCGGCCGCCGTCGGCCGACGCCCGCGGCGACCGCGACCGCAGGCAGGACCAGTTCGACGCGCGCGACCGGGTGCCCTGACGCCGGCGGGTGGGGGCGGCCGGGACCGCCCCCACCGGGGCCGGTCAGCCGCCGAGCACGTCCGGCAGCCGGACCGCCTTGAACCGCCGGTCGGCGAAGTCGCAGTACCAGACCAGCTCGCCGTCCCAGGCCAGCCCGGTCGGATGCCCCGGCAGCCGCACCGTGGCGACCAGCCGGCCCGACTCCGCGTCCACCGCGTGCAGCAGGCCGTCCTCGAACTCGGCGTAGAGCACATGACCCTCGGCGTACGTGAGGCCCGAGGGCGACCCCACGACCGGGTGCTCCCGCTGCACCGTCATGGTCTCGAAGTCCCGCAGCTGGATCACCGCGGGCGCGCGCAGGCAGAGCCACACCCCTTCCGGCCCGGTCTCCATGCCGGTGACCCGGCCGTTGGAGGGCCGCACCGGCTTCGAGCCGACGGTCTGGCCGGTGGCCGGGTCGATCAGCAGGATCCGCTTCGGCCGGCCGCCGATCTGGCACAGTTTCCCGTCGGCGTACCCCAGGTCGGCCCGCACGTCCGGATACGCGAACCACCGGCGTACCGCGCCGTCCGCCGGGTCGATCGCGAAGATCCGCGCGGCGTCCTGGTCGGAGTGCCAGAGCCAGGTGCCGTCCCAGGTCAGGCCGCACATGTAACCGGCCGGGCCGGGCAGGCTGCGCACCACCTCGACGGGCGGTGCGATCGTGGAGCCGCTCACCGTCTCGTTCTCCCTTCGTTGGCTGACCCGGCCCGCGCCGGGCCGGCGGACCTGCGGGCGGCGTCAGTCGACGGCCGCCACCGGGGCGTTGCGCCGGGCCGCCAGCGCGGCGATGTGCTCCGGCGACGCGCCGCAGCACCCGCCGGCCACGGCGAGCCGGTACTCCACCGCCCACCGGGCGACCAGGTCGCCGAACTCCTCCGGGTCGAGCAGCGGTCGCGGCCCGGGCGCGCCGTCGCGGCGGTCCTCCAGATTCGGGTACGCGCCGAGCGGGCCGTCGTCGGCGTCGCGCAGCGCTCGCAGGCACCGCTCGGTCGCCTCCGGGGCGGTGCAGTTGACCAGCACCACCTCGGCCCCGGCGGCGCGCACCGCGCGGGCGGCGTCCACCAGGGAGTCGCCGGACAGCAGCCGGGCCTGGTCGTCGCAGACGAAGGCGGCCCAGGCCCGGGCGCCCACCTCACGCACCTGCTCCACCGCGATCCGGGCCTCGCGGGTGGTGTTCATGGTCTCCACGAGCACCAGCTCCACACCGGCCCGGACCAGCTCCACGGCCAGCCAGCGGTGTTCCTCGCGCAGCTCGTCGTCGGCCGGCACCAGGTCCGGCCGGTAGCAGTCCTCGACCGGCGCCATCGAGGCGGCGATCCGGGTGCCGGGTGCGCCGGCCGCGTTGCGGGCGGCGAGCGCGACGCCGACGGCGGCGTGCACCATCCAGCCGAGCCCGGCGTCCTCCAGCCCGGCGCGGCGCAGCGCCCGCAGGTTGCAGCGCAGCGTGTTCGCGGTGAGCACCTGCGCCCCGGCGGTCAGGAACCGCTCGTGGACGTCGCGCAGCACGCGCCGCCGGCTGTCCGCCAACAGCGCAGCGGTGCCCCACCACGGGGCCTGGTAGGGCAGCCCGGCGCGCTGCAACTCGGTGGCGAGTCCTCCGTCGAGCACCACCGGGGCGCCGCCGGTCGTGAATGCGGACATGTCTCCTCCTTCGCGGGGCGGTAATGCCGGTCAGCGGGTCAGGCGCCGTCGCGCAGCGCGGTGACCAGGTCCTCGACCAGGTCGGCCGGGTCCTCGATGCCGGGTGAGATCCGGATCAGCCGGTCGGTCAGCCCGAGACGCCGGCGTACCTCGGGCGGCACCGGGCGGTGGGTCATCAGCGCCGGGCACTCGATCAGGGAACGGACGCCGCCGAGGCTGACCGCGGCGGTGAACAGGCGTACCCGGTCGAGCAGCTTGGCCGGGTCGCCGCGGTACTCGAAGGCGGCGAGCGCGCCGGGCGCGGTCATCTGCCGGGCCGCGACCGCGTGCTGCGGATGCGCGGGCAGCCCCGGATAGCTGACCCGGTCGACGCTCGGCTCGGCCAGCAGCGCCGCCACCACCGCCCGGGTGTTCTCCACCTGCCGGGTGGTACGCAGCGACAGCGTCTTCAGGCCCCGGTGGGTGAGGTAGCAGTCGAAGCCGCCGGGGGCGTTGCCGGCCACCGTGCGGTACGCCAGGAACCGCTGGTGCAGCTCTTCGTCCTGGTAGACGAGCGCGCCGCCGAGCACGTCGAGATGACCGGCGACGGACTTGGTGGTGCTGTAGAGCGTGATGTCCGCGCCGTGCGCGAGCGGTCGTTGCAGCACCGGCCCGGCCAGCGTGTTGTCCACCACGACCAGGGCGCCGTGCCGGTGCGCGAGGTCGGACACCGCGGCGATGTCGGCGACCTTGAGCAGCGGGTTGGTGGGTGTCTCCAGCCACACCATGGCCAGTTCCGGGCCGCACTCGGACAGCGCGCGGTCCCGCTCGGCCGGGTCGGCGAGGTCCACCTGCCGTACCGTGACGCCGCGTTCGGCGGCGGCGACGAGCAGCTGGTGGGTGCCGCCGTAGACGTCGTCGGAGGCGAGCACCAGCCGGCCCGGCGGCACCACCGACAGCGCTGTGGTCGCGGCAGCCTGCCCGCTGGTGTAGACGGTCGCGTGCCGGGCGTCCTCCAGCGCGGCGAGGCACTCCTCCAGCGCCTCCCGGTTGGGCTGCTCGCCCCGGGCGTAGAAGTAGCGTGGCGGGTCCTGGGCGGTGCGGTCGTAGGTGGTGGCGAGGTGGATCGGCGGCACCACGGCGCCGGTGCCGGGCACGGGTTGCTGGCCGACGTGCACCAGCCGGGTGTCGAACCTCATGACGCTCCCTTCCGGGCGCTGCTCAGAGGAACCGGACGTCGGGGTGGTCGGTGGTCCAGGGCCCCGGTCGTACGCCGGCGAGCAGCTCGCCGACGAGGTCGATCTCGGCGGTGGTGTTGTAGACGCCGAAGGAGAGCCGGACCGTGCCGAGCAGCCCGAGCGCGTCGAGGAAGGTGCTGGCGCAGTGCACGCCGCAACGCACCGCCACGCCGTGCCGGTCCAGGTGCGCCCCGACGTCGTACGGGTGGATGCCCTCGACCACGAACGAGACGATGCCGCTCGGGTCGGCGGCCGGGTCGCCGACCACCCGCACCCCCTCGACTGCGGTGAGCACGTCCACGGCGTGCCGGACCAGCGTCCGGTCGTGCCGGCGGATCGCGTCCCAGCCGAGGTCGCGCAGGTAGTCCAGGGCGGCGGCCAGCCCGACCGCGCCGGCCACGTGCGGTGTGCCGGCCTCCCACCGGGCCGGTCCGTCCAGGTAGCGGACCGGCTGGTCGGCCGCGACGCCCTTCACGGTGCCGCCGCCCACCTGGTACGGCGGCAGCCCGGCGAGCAGGTCCCGGCGGCCGTGCAGCACGCCGACGCCCATCGGCCCGTACGCCTTGTGCCCGGAGAAGCAGTAGAAGTCGGCGTCGATCTCGCGCACGTCGACCGGACGGTGCGGTACGGCCTGGGCGCCGTCGACCACCACCAGCGCGCCGGCCCGGCGGGCGGCGGCGGTCATCTCCCGTACCGGGTTGACGGTGCCGAGCACGTTCGAGACGTGGCTGACCGCCACCAGCGCGGTGTCCGGGCCGAGCGCGGCGGCGAACCGGCCGGCGTCGACCCGCCCGTCGGGTCCGGCCGGCACCACTGTCAACGTGGCGCCCGTACGGTCGCAGAGCCGGCGCCAGGGCAGCAGGTTGCTGTTGTGCTCCATGCCGGTCACCACGACCCGCCGGCCCGGCCCGGCCACCCGCTGTCCGGCGGTGTCCGCGACGAGGTTGACGGCGGCGGTGGTGCCGGCGGTGAAGAGCACCTCCTCCGGCTGCGCCGCGCCGATCGCCCGCGCGACGCTCTCGCGGGCCTGCTCGTACCGCTCGGTGGACTCCAGGCCGAGCCGGTGGTAGCCGCGCCCGACGTTGCTGTTCGCCCCGGTGTAGTAGTCGGTGATCGCGTCCAGGACGACGCGGGGCTTCTGCGTGGTGGCGGCGTTGTCCAGGTAGGCGACGAGGTCGCCGGAGCGGCGGAGCAGCAGGGGGAAGTCGTCCCGTACCGCCCTGGGCAGCGCCTCCGGATCGTGTCGCACCGTGTCCGTCATGCCGGCTCCTGTCGCTTGACGGCCGGTCGTCGGTGCCGGCGCACGCGCCGCGCGGGGTTCGCCCCGCGACGCGCACGGCGCCGTCTGGCGCTCGGGCGACGAAAGGGGGCGGACCGGTCGTCCCCGTGGGACCACAGTGTTCGGGAGGTGCCGCACGGGCGCGGCGTGCCGGACGACGACGGGCCCCGACGAACGCCGAGGCTAGTTCAGAATAATATAGTGATCGGGTCCCGTCACCCCCTGGCGCGGGTCAGTGACCGGAGACCGCCTGGGCGGCGGGCGCCGCGCCGGCGTCCAGGCCGAGCAGCTCGCAGCAGCGCAGCACCGCGTCGATGTCGCCCTCCAGCTTGAGCTGGCCCCCGACCATCGCCATGAGCGGCGTGACCCGGCCGGCGCCGATGCGGACGAACGTGGCCGCGTCGGTGGTCGCCACCATCGCCGCGTTCTCGGACGGCCCCTTCGCCACACGCGGCACCCCGCCTGCGACGTCGATGCGGAAGACCTCGTCGTCGACCTGGAACTGGTAGCTCTCGTCGATCGGGGAGATCTTGTCCCACTGGAACATCGCCTCGACGGCGAGGAAACCCCAGTGCGGGCGGACCGTGTCCTCGGCCCTCAGGTCACCGACGAACTCCAGACCCCAGTGCGCGAGCCCGAGCACCATCGGCCGCAGCGCCTGCCCGGTCGGGGTCAGCTCGTAGGAGAGCCGGCCGCCGGTGCCGTGCACGTCGACCTGCCGCAGCACGCCCGAGTCGACGAGGAACTTGAGCCGGTCGGCGAGCAGGTTCGTGCCGATGCCGGGCAGGTCCGCGAGCAGCTCGCTGTAGCGCCGGGGGCCCATCAGCAGCTCACGGATGATCAGCAGCGTCCAGCGTTCACCCAGCACGTCGAGTGCGGACGCGAGCCCGCAGTACTGGTGGTAGGAGCGCTTGCCGGCGAGGCCAGTCTGTGCCATTCCGCTATCGTATATTTTAGTCGGCTGTTTGCGCAGGTAGGGCCGCCCGGTCGAAGCGACCGGGCAGGCCCGGCCGACCGTTCGGTCAGCGCACAGGCGGTGCTCAGGCGGTGCTCAGGCGGCGGCCCGGCGGCCGAAGAGCCCGCGCATCAGCACCGGCTTGGCCAGCTCCTGGAAATCGAGGTCGGGGTCGAGCTCGCGTACCGTCCCCTCGATCACCAGCAGCGAGAGCAGCGGGAAGATGAGTTCCGGCGCGGCGTGCACGCCGTAGCGGCGTTGCAGGTCGAACATCTCCGCGGCGAACGCGATCAGGCTGAACTCACGGGCCGGCAGCCCGTGGCTGCGCCCCACCAGGTCGGCCATCTTGACCAGGAACGTCTCCACGTCGGCGTCCGGCCGCAGCCCCGTGCCGCTGCGCACCACGATCTCGGCGCAGTACCGGCCGCGCCCGATCGACATGTTCATGAAGAACTCGGCGAAGAGCCGGCGCAGCTCCTCGGTGAGCTGCACGCTGAACCCGGCGTCGAGCACCACCACCTGGGCCCCCCGGGTGAAGTAGAGGTTGCCCGGGTGCATGTCGCAGTGGACGAATCCGTCCACGAAGAGCATGTGGTAGATCGCCGTCATCGCGGAGGCGGCGAACCGCTTGCGCACGGCCGCCGACATCGACCGCGCCACGTCCACGTCGAGGTCGGGCATGAACTCCATGACCAGGCAGCGCGGACGGCAGGCGTCGTCGCGTACGCCGGGCACCCGGACCCGGGGCACCACGGCGAGGTTCTCCTTGAGCCGGCGCAGGTTCTCCGCCTCCCGGGCGAAGTCGAGCTGGCCGAACACCGCGCCGCACATGTTCTCCACCACCTCCCGCACCGGGACGCCGCGCAGCATCGGCAGCCGGGCCATCACCCGGGCGCCGCGCCGCATCAGCGCGAGGTCGAGAGCCATCGTCGACTCGATGCCGGGACGGCGCAGCTTGAGCGCCACCTCGGCGCCGTCGGGCATCCGGCCGCGGTAGACGCAGGCCACGCTGCCGCTGGCCACCGGCGTCGGGTCGATCTCCGCGAACTCCGCGGGCGTCTCGCTGCCGTACGCCTCGGCGAGCGCCCGCCTGGTCTGCTGGAGTGTCATCGGGTCGACCCGGTCCTGGAGCACCGACAGCTCGTCGCAGAGCGCGGCCGGCAGCACGTCGCGCCGGGTGCCGAGCACCTGCCCGGCCTTGACGAACGTGGGGCCGAGCCGCATCAGCAGCGTGGTGAGGCGGCGGTACAGCAGCCGGCGGGCCGCCGCCCGGTCACCTCGGGCCGCCTTGACCAGCGCCGGCGGCAGCGCCGGCAGCACGTGGGCGGCGCCGACCGCGCCGATGCGGGTGGAGCGGGCCAGCAGAGCGCGCGTGGTCACCATGGACGTCAACCCTTCGTGATGCCCGGCACCTCGATCGCCCGGAGTTGCAGGGTGGTGAAGTCGCAGTACCAGATGCGGCGGCCGTCCCAGGTGATGCCGGTCGGGTTGCCCGCGACCGAGTAGGCGGCCACCTCCCGGCGGGCCGCCACGTCGTACAGGTTGATGGTGGCCGCGTCGTGGTCGGAGTAGACGAGGTAGCTGTCGGAGACGGTCACGCCGGCGATCGGGTGCCGGACCGGGAACGTGTCGATCAGCCCGAAGCCGTCCGGGTCGCGCAGGTCGACCTGGCGCAGGTCCTCGTAGCCGAGCCAGAGCCCGTGCCGGGTCGCCTCCAGCCCGCACAGCACGTTGCCGGGGCGCGGGTTGCCGAACTCGCCGAGCAGCTCGCCGTCCTCGGGATCGACAAGCCGCAGCACGCGGTCGTCGCCGGCCACCTGCAGCAGCCGCCCGCCGATCGTGGTCAGGTCGGTGCGTACGCCGGGGCAGTCGAGCCGGCGGACCACCTTGCCGCTGATCGGGTCCAGCGAGGCGATCTGGCTGGAGACCGCCTCGGAGAACCAGAGGCACTCCGCGGCCCAGGTCAGGCCGCAGAGCTTGAGAGCGCCACGGACGGGAATGTCGCGGACGGTACCTACCGCGAAGGGCATCAGGACCTCCTCTGCCGGGACAGGCCGCACTCCAGCCGCCAGTCGGTCACGGCGCGGACGTCGCGCCGGGCCGGGCGGCGCAGGGCGACGGACAGCTCGTCACCCTCGGCCACGTCGGTGTGCCGCAGCGGCCACACCCAGACCGCCCAGTTGCATCCGGGGTACGACGGAAAGTTCGACAGCGTGACGTCGTCGGTGAAGTCGGCGGTGAAGAAGCCGAGCACGGCGTGCAGCCGGCCCGGCGTGGTGACCGGCAGCCGCTGCCGCAACGTCTGCCGGGACGGTGACCGGCCGTCGAGCGTCTGGTCGAGCACCACTGTGGGCTCGGTCAGCAGCGTCGGCGGACGCTGGAAGAAGTGCAGCTGGGCCGTCGGGGCCACCAGCTCCTGCACCGGGTCGAGCCGGTAGCCGTAGAAGTCGGCGCCCCACAGCCCCCAGCCCTCGTCGGCGAACTCGGCCGCGGCCAGCCAGGTCCGCAGCCGCCGGGGCACCACCCGGCCGCCGGGGCGCAGGTGGCGGCGGGCGATCACGTGCAGCACCTCGGCCATCTCCTCCTCCGGACCGAGGTTGCCCATCATCTCCGAGACCAGCACGTCCGCCTTGCGGGGCAGCCGGACCGTACGGGCGTCGCCGGTGACCAGGGTGAGCCGTCCCTTGAGGTCGTTGGCCTCGATGATGCGGGCCGCCGCCGCGGCGGTGGCCGGGTCGGCCTCGACCGCGTACACGTGCTCGGCGCCGTGCCGCAGCGCCAGCAGGGAGAGCGCGAGCAGCCCCGCGCCCACGTCCACCACCACGTCGCCGGGGGTGACGGCCTCCTCCAGCGCCCTGTCGTACGCCCGCAGCCGGGGCGCGTCGCCGAGCATCATCTGGTGCATGAGCAGCAGCCGCTGGTCCACGCGGTACCCCCTGAGCGCGCGTCCCTCCCGACCGCCGTAGCAGCCGGGAGGGACATCGTGACGGTACGTTGCTATTGGTTTTACTAGTAGAACCTCTGGCCGGCAGGCCCGTCAAGCGGACCCGTCGGTCAGGCGTTCACCGCGGCGTGCTCGCCGACCAGCGCGTCCCGCATCACCAGGTTGACGCCGGTGAGGCGGGCCTTCGGCTGCTCGTCCACGGTGACCAGGGCGGTGTCCGAGCCGTCCAGCTTGAGCTCGGTGCCCGTGGCCTCCATGCCGCGCATCTTGCCGTTGACGTGCACGGAGTTGGCGGCGTAGAGCGTCTCGTGCGGCGTGACCAGCTCGAACTCGGCGTCGATGTGCAGGTCGCCGGGGAACTTGAGCCGGCTGAGGCTGTCCTCGTTGCCCTCGCCCAGCGTGCCGCCGGAGACCCGCGGCCAGCTCGCCCGCAGCATGACCCGGCCACCCAGCTCCGGGCTGTGCCCGACGACCGCGACGCGGGCCAGCTGGGCGAGCACGCCCGGACCCTCGTCGTGCTTGTCCGGGCCGAAGAGCAGCACCTCGGCGCCGGCCGCCTTGCGGTAGTCCCCGGCCAGGTCGACACGCACCGTCTTGCCGTTGATCTCGACCTCGATCTGCCCCTCCAGCGAGGTCTGCATGATCATGGACGGGTCCACCAGCATGGACATGCACGGGCCGGCGCTGGGCGCGAAGAACAGGTTCGGCGTGATGCCGACCGGCTGGTTCTCGTCGTTGGCCGGGTACCACGCCTCCGGCAGCGTGGTGCCCTTGACGACGTTCGGCGCGGCCATCACGTCGAAGGGACCGTCACCGCGCGGCTTGCCCAGGTAGGGGCCGGTCAGCGGCTTCTTGAACGGCGGGACGCTGTCGACCACGCCGTAGATGTCGATGACGTTGCGGTGGGCGAGCCGCAGCGTGCTCGACTCCAGAATGCCGAAGCGGCGGATGTAGAACTCGGCCGGGAAGTTCTTGCCCGGCACGATCTGCCGCACGTGCCCGCTGTTGGGCAGGAACGGGTTGGACAGCACCTGGATGCGGTCGTCCAACTCGTAGCTGAACCCCTTGATGCCCACCTCGGGCGCGCTGATCAGCTCGGTGGCGAACTGCGCGTAGCCGTTCTCGTCGACCTTGTGCTCGAAGCCCGGCATGGGCCACTTGTTGAGCTGCACGAAGCCGGACAGGTTGATCGTCTCGCGGCGGCCCGAGTAGTAGTCCTCGCCGAAGACCACGGTGGCCGCGGCGAGGATGTGCGGGCGGATCGGCTTGGGTTCGAGGTTCAGGGACTCGTAGGTCTCTCTGGTGCTCAAGCCAGACACCTCCAATGTCTGTCGGCAGGGGTCAGCGGCGGTCTGAGGGCCGCTGGTGGACCGGACCCGACCGGTCCCGCCGAACTTCAAGCTATGTGTTTTTAAAGCGTGCTGTCAATGCCTGAGGCATCGTCAGGTGTCACGCCCTGCAGAACACGACGGCCCGCTCCCCCGTCGGGGAGCGGGCCGTCGTGGTGGCCGCCGGTCAGTCCGGCACGGCCGCCACACCGGCCGGCAGCAACGGACGGGACAGCGACAGGGGCAGGTCGGGGGCGGGACTGGTGGCCGCCTCCGGGGCGCCCGTCTCCAACGCCAGCCGGCGCAGCAGGCGCAGCATCCGGTACCGCCCGCCGGTCGTCCCGACCGGCATCACCAGGGACTTGTCCACCAGGGCGGCGAGCACCACCCGCACGTCGGTGGGACCGGACGGATGGGGCCGCCAGAACCGCTGGGCGGCCGCCAGGTCGAACACCCCCGGCAGCAGCGCGACGCGCTGGAAGAGACAACGTTCGACGACGTCGAGGCGCTGGACGCTGCGGTCGAGCATCGCCCGCAGCGACGTGTGGCGCGGCTCCGGTCCGGCGACGGGCGGGCGCAGTCCCTCCAGCGGTCCCTCCAGCTTGCGCAGCACCCCGTCCAGACTGTCGGTGGACAGGCACGCCGCCGCCATCTCCAGGGCGAGCGGCAGGCCGTCGAGCCGGCGGCAGATCTCCACCGCGATCTCCGCGTCCCGCCGGTCGAGGCGGAACCCCGGGCGAGCCTGGGCCGCCCGTTCGGCGAGGAGGGCGACCGCCGGATTGGCCAGCACCGACGGCCATCCGCCCGGCTGCGGCACCGGGAGCGGATGCAGGCGCTGGACCCGCTCGTACGGCAACCCGAGCGGCTGGCGCGAGCCGGTCAGCACCACCACGTCCGGGCACGCCAGCAACAGCCGGTCGGCGACCACCGCGCACGCGTCGACCAGGTGCTCGGCGTTGTCCAGCACCACGAGCGTCGGCTGGTCGCGCAGCAGTTCGACCGGATCCTCGGCGCCGTTGCCTCCGAGCATCCGGGCCAGCCGGCGCTCCAACTGCCGCCGGTCGCTGAGGTCGAGCGTGTCAACGGTCAGGACCCCGCCGGTGAAGACGCGGGCGGCCTGGTGGGCGGCGCGCAGGGTCACCGCCGACTTGCCGCAGCCGGGCGCGCCGGTGACAGTCACCGCACGGTACTTCGCCAGCAGGGCCGCCAGCTCGGCGATGTCGCCGGCCCGCCAGTGCAGCGGCCCGGAGATGGGTCCGCAGCCGGGCCTGCGCCGCGCGGCGGGAACCGCCGGCGCCGGCCGGGGCACCGGTGGGCGGCCGGCCGGACGCACCAGCGCCCGGTGCACCGCCCGCAATTCCTCCCCCGGGTCGACGCCCAGCTCGGTCCGGAGCCGCTCGGTGATGTCGGCGTACCGGTGCAGGGCCACGGTCCGGTGCCCGCTGCTGCCCAGCACGGCCAGGTAGTCGGCCTGGATCGCCTCGTGCAGGGGTTCCAGCCGGGCCAGCCGGGTGGCGATGTCGAGCACCGCCGCGGCGCGTCCCAGCCGCAGCCCCAGACCGACGTAGCTGTGCGAGGTCGCCACCCAGGCCGCGCCCAGGGCCTCCACCTCGATGTTGTCGTGCAGCAGTGAGCGCAACTCACCGAGAGTCGGGCTGCGCCACAGGTCCAGCGCCTTCCCGAGCAGGTGGAACGCCTCCTCGCGGCAGCCCTCACCGATCCGCTTCTCGGCCTCGGCGGCGTACCGCCGGAACCGGGCGACGTCCGTCTCGACGGTCTCGGCGCGCAGCGAGTACCCGGAGACGGTCGAGGCGATGACCCGTACCCGGCGCCGTGGCGGATGCTCCGGTTCGAGGACCTGGCGCAGCCGGGCCACGTACGTGTGCACGAGCGACCGGGCGCTCGGCGGGACCACGCCGCCCCAGACCGCCTCCTCCACCTCGCCCACCGGGACGCTGTCGCCCAGGCGTAGCGCCAGAAGGGAGAGGATCGCCCGCTGCTTGGCCGGCCCGGGCTCCAATCGATGCCCTTTTCGCCGCACGTGCAGCGGACCCAACAGGTCGACCCGGTAACAGGCGCGAGTCTCCGTCATCTATCCCCCCCAGGCTCAGCGTGAGCCCGAGACTGGCACATCCGGTTACCACGTTGCCACACTCAGCTATTACCCAGGAAACTCGGCAGGCCAGGTCACCGACCCGCCTGAGCAGCGTGATCACCGCCTGGGACGTGCGTAAAGACCGCCGGGCGAAGCACCGGCAGCCGAGAGTTCTTTTTCATATGGCGAAGCTATTGATGGAAGTTGCGGTTCGTGCCTGGCGGCGCGACCCAGCCCCGATGAAGACGCACCCTGAAAGGGATGCCGTCCGCCGGGCTGCCCGCGCCGCTCACCCACGATAGACAAGATGCTATATAAAATCTTAGTATTCCTGTGGCCGGATGACTCAGGTGAGGAGCACGAGGGCATGTTCGAGCGGTTCACCGACCGAGCGCGACGGGTTGTCGTCCTGGCCCAGGAAGAGGCCCGGATGCTCAACCACAACTACATCGGTACGGAACACATCCTGTTGGGCCTGATCCATGAGGGTGAGGGTGTCGCGGCGAAGGCTCTGGAGAGTCTGGGCATCTCGCTGGAGGGTGTGCGTCAGCAGGTCGAGGAGATCATCGGCCAGGGCCAGCAGGCGCCGAGCGGGCATATTCCGTTCACGCCGCGGGCGAAGAAGGTGCTGGAGCTGTCACTGCGTGAGGCGTTGCAGCTCGGGCACAACTACATCGGCACGGAGCACATCCTGCTCGGTCTGATCCGCGAGGGCGAGGGCGTCGCCGCCCAGGTCCTGGTGAAGCTGGGCGCCGACCTGAACCGGGTGCGCCAGCAGGTGATCCAGCTGCTGTCGGGCTACCAGGGCAAGGAGCCGGCCGCCGCCGGCGCCGCGCCGGGTGAGGCCGCGCCGTCGACCAGCCTCGTGCTGGACCAGTTCGGCCGCAACCTGACCCAGGCCGCCCGCGAGGGCAAGCTCGACCCGGTCATCGGGCGCGAGAAGGAGATCGAGCGGGTCATGCAGGTGCTGTCCCGCCGCACCAAGAACAACCCGGTGCTGATCGGCGAGCCCGGCGTCGGCAAGACCGCCGTCGTCGAAGGCCTGTCCCAGAAGATCATCAAGGGTGAGGTGCCCGAGACGCTGAAGGACAAGCAGCTCTACACCCTCGACCTCGGTGCCCTGGTCGCCGGTTCCCGCTACCGGGGTGATTTCGAGGAGCGCCTGAAGAAGGTGCTCAAGGAGATCCGCACCCGCGGCGACATCATCCTGTTCATCGACGAGATCCACACCCTCGTCGGCGCGGGCGCGGCCGAGGGCGCGATCGACGCCGCCAGCATTTTGAAGCCGATGCTGGCCCGCGGCGAGCTCCAGACCATCGGCGCCACCACGCTGGATGAGTACCGCAAGCACCTGGAGAAGGACGCCGCGTTGGAGCGTCGTTTCCAGCCGATCCAGGTGGGTGAGCCGTCGCTGGCCCACACCATCGAGATTTTGAAGGGCCTGCGGGACCGCTACGAGGCGCACCACCGCGTCTCCATCACCGACGCCGCCCTCGTGGCCGCCGCGACGCTGGCCGACCGGTACATCTCGGATCGGTTCCTGCCGGACAAGGCGATCGACCTGATCGACGAGGCGGGCGCGCGGATGCGGATCCGCCGGATGACCGCGCCGCCGGACCTGCGCGACTTCGACGAGCGCATCGCCCAGGTGCGCCGCGACAAGGAGTCCGCGATCGACGCGCAGGACTTCGAGCGGGCCGCCCAGCTGCGCGACACCGAGAAGCAGCTGCTGGGCCAGAAGGCGCAGCGGGAGAAGGAGTGGAAGGCCGGCGACCTCGACGTCGTCAGCGAGGTCGACGACGAGCAGATCGCCGAGGTCCTCGGCAACTGGACCGGCATTCCGGTGTACAAGCTGACCGAGGAGGAAACCTCCCGGCTGCTGCGCATGGAGGACGAGCTGCACAAGCGCGTCATCGGCCAGGAAGACGCGGTCAAGGCGGTCTCGAAGGCGATCCGGCGTACCCGCGCCGGGTTGAAGGACCCGAAGCGCCCGTCCGGGTCGTTCATCTTCGCCGGCCCGTCCGGCGTCGGTAAGACCGAGCTGTCCAAGGCGCTCGCCGAGTTCCTCTTCGGCAGCGAGGACGCGCTGATTCAGCTGGACATGTCGGAGTTCCACGACCGGTACACCGTGTCCCGCCTCGTCGGCGCCCCGCCCGGGTATGTGGGGTATGACGAGGGTGGGCAGCTGACCGAGAAGGTGCGTCGCCGGCCGTTCTCCGTGGTGCTGTTCGACGAGATCGAGAAGGCCCACCCGGACGTGTTCAACACGCTCCTGCAGATCCTGGAAGACGGCCGTCTCACCGACGGTCAGGGCCGGATCGTGGACTTCAAGAACACCGTCATCATCCTGACCACCAACCTCGGCACCCGCGACGTCGCCAAGGCGGTGTCGCTGGGCTTCCAGGCGTCGGAGGACTCCGAGTCGAACTACGACCGGATGAAGCAGAAGGTCAACGACGAACTCAAGCAGCACTTCCGGCCCGAGTTCCTCAACCGCATCGACGACACCATCGTCTTCCACCAGCTACGCCAGAACGAGATCCTCTCGATCGTCGACATCATGATCGCCCGCATCGAAACCCAACTCCGCAACAAGGACATGGGTCTCGAGCTGACCGACAACGCCAAGAAGTACCTCGCCGTCAAGGGCTTCGACCCCGTCCTCGGCGCACGGCCACTGCGCCGCACCATCCAACGCGACATCGAAGACAACCTGTCCGAGCGGATCCTGTTCAACGAACTGACCCCCGGCCAGATCGTCGTCGTGGACTGCGAAGGCGACCCCGACGACACCGACACGTCCACACTCGTCTTCCGGGCCGGCAAGCCGGTGCCGACGAGTCAGCCGTAGGCCCGCCGGCCCACCGCCACCAAATGATCACGCGTCGCGTCGTCGCAGAGCGCCCCGGCCACCCCGGCGGCGTACGCCCGCTCGGGCCCGAGCCCGAGACGCGCCGCCAGCTCGTGCTCACGGCCCAGGTCGGTACCGAACATCGCCGGGTCGTCGGTGCCGACCGAGCAGCGCAGACCGGCCGCGACGAGGCGGGGCAACGGATGCGCGGCCTCGGACTCCACCACCCGGGTCCGCAGGTTCGACGTGGGGCACACGTCCAGCACCACACCCCGGTCCCGCAGCTCGGCGAGCAGGTCGTCGTCCTCGGCGGCCCGGATGCCGTGCCGGATCCGGGCCGGAGCCAGCTCCAGCAGCTCGCGTACCGAATCCGGACCGCCCGCCTCACCGCCGTGCGGGACGAAGGCCAGGCCGCCGTCGCGGGCGATCGCCACCGCACGGGCGAACGCCTTCGCCGGCGCGGCCAGCTCCGGCCCGCCCAGACCGAACCCGACCACGCCCCGGTCCCGGTACCGCACGGCCTGGCGGGCGCACTCCTCGGCGTCGGCCGGCGCCAGCTCGCGGTCCACGTCGGGCGTCAACAGCACCCGTACGCCGTGCCGCTCGTACGCCTCGGCCGCGCCGTCGGCGTACCCCTCGAAGATGTCCGTCCAGCCGACGCCCCGGCGCACCCGCTCCGCCGGCGAGAAGATGCCCTCCAGGTAGACAGCACCGTGCGCGGCCGCCTCGGCGGCGTACGCCACCACGATGCGCCGGAAGTCGTCGGCCGTACGCAGGCAGTTGGTGGTGAGCACCCAGGTCCGAACGAAGTGGGCGAAGTCGGTGAACTCGTAGAGCGGACGCAGACCCTCGACCGTCTCCGCGGGCAGCCGCTCCCCGTTGCGCCGGGCGATGACCAGCAGCGTTTCCGGCCGTACCGTCCCCTCGAAGTGGACGTGCAGTTCGATCTTCGGGGACGGCCCGGACCACGGCACGGGCATCAGGCGGTTCGGAGCGCGCGCCGCTCAGCCGTCACCGGCGCCCGCCCCCGCCAGCCGGCCTGCGACACGCCCAGCAGCCAGCGCAGCGGTGTGGCCGAGAGCAACGGCGGATCGGTGACCCGCACCTGCCGCACCGGCACCGTGAGCGTGGGCCGCGCGGTGCGCCGGGCGTCGCCCGCCTCGGCCGGTATCCGCAGGTCAGCGTCGCCGATCAGGAAGCTGTCCGGCGCGCCGTCGACGAGCGCCGAGGTGGCGTCCCGGTCCGGGCGCAGCAGCACGACTCGGGCACGGTGCTCGCCCGGCGGCACGGTGGCGGGCAGCGCGGCCGGCAGTGGGCGCGGCGCGGCCGTCCACCATTCGTTGCGCCCTCCGTCGTGCGGCGCCACCGAGGCGAGCAGCAGTCCCGGCAGGTCCACTGTGTCGAGGTGCATCAGCGCGCGGGGCCCCTGGCCGGCGACGATCGCGCGGCCCCGGATCACCGGCAGCAGCGCCGCCACCGACACGCCCGCCAACTGCCGGGCGAGCTGGCGGAACCGCTCCGGCGGCAGGCTCACCCAGCGCCGGAACTGGGTGGTGAACGTCCCGACGCTGGAGTACCCGACCTGGGCGCTGATCGCCGTGACGGTGAGCGAGGAACGCAGCAGCAGCCGGCGCGCCTCGGCCATCCGCAGGGCCGCCAGAAAACGGGCCGGTGTCATCGAGGTGGCCTGCTTGAACACCCGATGAAAATAGAAGGGGCTGAACGGGGCGAGGCGTGCCAGCGTTTCCAGCGGCAACGGCCTGCCAAGTTCTCTTTTCATGTGCTCAATCACCCGGATAATGGCGGCCAGCCGGCCGTCATGTTCCTTGCAGTCGGCACCTGAAAACTGCCCCATGGCCCCTCCATCGCTACGCGGAAACCGTGACCAATAGTGCTGTGCGGCTCTTGAACGAGTCTTGATTGGCCGCGCTTCGGCAGCTCCGGAGCCCTCGTAGGCTGTTGATACGTCCTGGCCGGGTCGGGTGTGCAACCGGCTTCCCGGCCTGCGCGCACCCGGCCTCGCCCGCCCGCCGGACCGGCGCCGCCGGCCGCCGGAGGCAACACAGCAACCTGCGAGAAGACAGCCCCCGAGGCGTTCCGCAAGTATTGGCCAGAGCGGGCACGCCAATCGAAGAACTTCTCCGCAGGCGGGCAGGATCCGCATGCGTACACCCACGGCGAATTGGACTTCCCATGGCCCGAATATTGTTGGCACTGCGACAACGAATCCTGACTCCGGATAAGCGCGAGGCGTTGTTTGACATACGCGGCTTCCATGTCAAGAACGACGCCGCGCGGCAGGCCCTGGAAAGTGCCGGGCTGAGTTTCATTGGCGGTTTCGGTGACGCCGCCGGGGCGCCCTCGCCCCCGGCCGCCGAGGAGCTGCTGGAGCGCCGGCCGGCGCCGCTGCGCGGCTTCGCCTACGAGGGCGCCGCGATGGCGTACGCCCTGATGGACGGCCTTCGCCCCGGCGGCGGCCGGGGCATGGCCCGGTTCCTGGCCGGGCGCGGCGCCGCGCACGTCTACATGGCCCACGTGGGCGCAGGCTGGGCCATGGCCCGGCTGCCCCGCTGGCGCTGGCCGGCGATCCTTCCGCCCGACCCGCTGCTGCGCTGGCTCGCCCTCGACGGCTACGGCTTCCACCAGGCCTACTTCCACACCGGCCGGTACGTCCACGAGCGGCACCGCGACCCGGCGCACATCTGGCCGGCGGAGCTGCGGCACTACGCGCCGCACGCGGTGGACCAGGGCATCGGCCGGGCGCTGTGGTTCGTCGCCGGCGCCGACCCGGCCGAACTGGTCCGGCTGCTCCACAGGTTCCCCGCCGACCGGCACTCCGACCTGTGGAGCGGGGTCGGCCTGGCCGCCAGCTACGCCGGTGGCGCCGATCTGACGGAACTGCGAACGCTCCGCGAGGCGGCCGGCGAGCACCGGGCGGCGCTCGGCCAGGGCGCCGCGTTCGCGGCCAAGGCCCGGATGCGGGCCGGACACGTGCCGACGCACACCGCTGTCGCGGTCGGCGCGTTCTGCGTCACCAGCATCGAGCAGGCCGCCGCGATCACCGATGCCGCACTGACCGATCTGACCGACTCGGCGTCGCTGCCCGCCTTCGCGGTGTGGCGTCAGCGGATCGCCGACCATCTCGTTCTGCTGGGGAGGTGCTGACCGGGTGTCCATGATCCTGGGTTGGGGCCGACGTCATCTCGCCGGGCTGACCGCCCTGCTGCTGATCGTCGGCCTGTTCCTGATCGCCAAGCCGGCCACTGCTACCGACGAGGAACGGCGACGGGTGGCCGCGGGCTACCGGTTCACGCCGCTGTCCATCGCGATCCCGGGTGGCCTGCCGCAGCAGAGCATCCGCCGGGTCAACAAGGAGTACACGCACATCGACGCGTGGATCTCCTCGGTGGGCGCCGGGGTCGCCATGAACGACATCGACGGCGACGGCCTGGCAAACGACCTCTGCGTCACCGACCCGCGGATCGACCGGGTGGTGGTCACCCCGACGCCCGGCGCGCGCCAGGAGCGGTACCAGCCGTTCGTGCTCGACCCGGCGCCGCTGCCGATGGGGCCGCACATGGCGCCGATGGGCTGCGCGCCCGGCGACTTCAACGAGGACGGCCGTACCGACCTGCTGGTCTACTGGTGGGGCCGGACGCCGGTGATCTTCCTGGCCCGCCCGGACGCCACCGGCCTGTCCGCGGCGGCGTTCCAGCCGGTCGAGCTGCTTCCCCGGCCCGCCGCCGCCGACGGCGGATACACCGGGCCGCGATGGAACACCAACACGGTGAGCGTGGCGGACTTCGACGGCGACGGTCACGAGGACGTGTTCGTCGGCAACTACTTCCCCGACGGCCCGGTGCTCGACCACACGGTCAGCGGCGGCGTGGCGATGAACCGGTCCATGTCGGCCGCGTACAACGGCGGGCGCGACCACGTCCTGCGCTGGACCGGCGCGACCGCCGGCACCGTCACCTTCGCCGACGTGCCGGACCTCTTCGACGACGACGTCTCCCGGGGCTGGGCACTCGCGTCGACCGCCACCGATCTCGACGGCGACCTGCTGCCCGAGCTGTACGTGGCGAACGACTTCGGCCCCGACCGGCTGCTGCACAACCGCTCCACGCCGGGCCGGATACGCCTGGCCCTCGTCGAGGGCGAGGGCAGCCGGCTCACCGTGCCCAAGTCGAAAATCCTCGGGCACGACTCCTTCAAGGGCATGGGCGTGGACGTCGGCGACCTGGACGGCGACGGCCTCTACGACATGTACGTCGGCAACATCACCACCTCGTTCGGCATCCAGGAGAGCAACTTCGCCTTCGTCAACCAGGCCCGGGACACCGACGACCTGCGGCAGCGGCTCGCCGACGGCCGGGCGCCGTTCGTCGACCGCAGCGCCCCGCTCAACCTCGCCTGGAGCGGCTGGAGCTGGGACGTCAAGATCGCCGACCTGACCAACAGCGGCCGGTCCGACATCGTGCAGACCAGCGGTTTCGTCAAGGGCGAGGTGAACCGGTGGGCGCAGCTGCAGGAGCTGGCCACCGCCAACGACACGCTGCTGGAGCACACCTCGTCGTGGCCACGGGTCCGGGAGGGCGACGACATCGCCGGTGGCCAGCCGCTGCGCCTGCACGCCCAGATGCCCGGCGGCGCCTACGCCGACATCGCCGGCCACCTCGGCCTGGCCGTGCCGATCCCGACCCGGGGCATCGCGCTCGGCGACGCCGACGGCGACGGCCGGCTGGACATGGCGGTGGCCCGGCAGTGGGACGCGCCCGTGTTCTACCGCAACGACAGCCCCGGCACCGGGTCCCAGCTGTCCCTGAAGCTGAACCGGCCGCCGACCGGCGACGCCGGCACCGGCTCCCCGGTGATCGGCGCGGACGTCACCGTCCGCACCCCCGACGGCCGTGTGCTGCGCGGCCGGGTCGACGGCGGCAGCGGCCACTCCGGCCGGCGCAGCTTCGAGGTGCACATCGGCCTCGGCGACGTCACCGGGCCGGTCCAGGTCGACCTGGCCTGGCGGGACCGCACCGGCGCGCCCCGCACGCAGACGGTGACGCTCACCCCCGGCCGGCACGCGCTCACCCTCGGCACCCAGGCACAGGAGGCGAGTTCATGACGAAGCCACGCGACCCGCGAGTGACAGCGCTGCGCCGCTTCGCGATCTCGATCAGCGTCCTCAACATCCTCGGCTACACGGTCCTCGGCTTCGAACAGCCCGCGCTCTGGCCGGTGTACGCCGTGCTCACCGCGTACGCCGCCGAGCTGCTGCTGGAGGCGGTGGGCGCCCGGGGTGAGGGCCGCGCCCCCCGGTATGCCGGTGGCGTGCGCAACCTGGTCGAGTTCCTCTTCCCCGCGCACATCACCGCGCTGGCGGTGAACATGCTGCTCTACACCAACGACCGGCTGCTGGTGATGCTCTTCGGCGTGCTGGTGGCGATCAGCGGCAAGTGGCTGCTGCGGGCGCCGGTCAACGGGCGGCTGCGGCACTTCATGAACCCGTCGAACTTCGGCATCGCGATCGTGCTGCTGCTGTTCCCGTGGGTCTCCATCGCGCCGCCGTACCACTTCACCGAGAACCTCTCCGGTCCCGCCGACTGGGCGATCGTGGCGGTGATCCTCGTCCTGGGCACGATGCTCAACGCCAAGCTCACCCGCCGGATGTGGCTGATCGCCGGCTGGCTGTCGATCTTCGTGGTGCAGTCCGTGGTCCGGGGCCTGGTGCTGGACACGTCGATCGCGGCCGCGCTGGCCACCATGACCGGCACCGCGTTCGTCCTGTTCACCAACTACATGATCACCGACCCGGGCACCACACCGAGCCGGCCCGCCGCCCAGTTCGCGTTCGGCGGCGGCGTGGCGCTGGTGTACGGCGTGCTGACCGGCGCCTCGGTGACGTACGGACTCTTCTTCGCCACCGCGATCGTCTGCCTGGTCCGCGGCGTCTACCTCTGGTCGCTGCACGCCTCGCGCCGCGAGCAGCGGCGCCGCGAACAGGACCAGCCCGTCTCGCCCGCAACGCCCGGGACACCGGCCACCGCCGGTCCCGTTCCCGCGGACAACGGCAAGCGGCCCGTGCCCGCCTGATCCGCGAATCGCACAACCCCAGGAGTGACGACATGAGCAGAATCGCGGTCGTCGGCATGAGCTGCCGCTACCCGGAAGCCGATTCGGTGGCCGACCTGTGGCGCAACGCCCTCAGCGGACGCCGCGCGTTCCGCCGGCTGCCGCCGGAGCGGATGAGCCTGGAGGACTACTGGGACGCCGACCCGGCCGCCCCGGACCGGTTCTACAACCGGCACGCCGCCGTCATCGAGGGGTACACGTTCGACCGGATCCGCCACCGGATCGCCGGCAGCACCTACCGCTCCACCGACCTCACCCACTGGCTGGCGCTGGACGTGGCCGGCGAGGCGCTCGCCGACGCCGGCTGGCCGGACGGCGCCGGACTGCCCCGGGAACGTACCGGCGTGGTGGTCGGCAACACCCTCACCGGCGAGTTCTCCCGCGCCAACGTGCTGCGGCTGCGCTGGCCGTACGTGCGCCGGGTGCTGGCCGCCGGGTTGCAGGAGCAGGGGTGGCCCGACCGGCGGATCGCGGAGTTCCTCGCGGTGACCGAGGAGCGGTACAAGAGCCCGTTCCCGCCGATCGACGAGGACACGCTCGCCGGTGGTCTCTCCAACACCATCGCCGGGCGGATCTGCAACCACTTCGACCTCGGCGGCGGCGGCTGGACAGTGGACGCCGCCTGCGCCTCCAGCCTGCTGTCGGTGGTCACCGCCGCGCGCGCCCTGGCCGACGGGGAGGTCGACGTCGCCGTGGCGGGCGGGGTGGACCTGTCCATCGACCCGTTCGAGATGGTCGGCTTCGCCAAGGCCGGCGCGCTGGCCCGCGACGAGATGCGGGTGTACGACGAGCGGTCGCAGGGCTTCTGGCCGGGCGAGGGCTGCGGGATGGTCGTGCTGATGCGCCACGACGACGCGGTGGCGCAGGGGCGCGCCGTGTACGCGACGATCGCCGGCTGGGGTGTCTCCTCCGACGGACGCGGCGGGATGACCCGGCCCGAGGCGCAGGGCTACCGGCTGGCGCTGGACCGGGCGTACCAGCGGGCCGGCTTCGGCATCGGCACGGTCCCGCTCTTCGAGGGACACGGCACCGGCACGGCGGTCGGCGACGCCACCGAGTTGCGCGCCCTCTCCGCCGCCCGGCGCGACGCCGGGGCCACCGACCCGGCCGCCATCGGCTCGATCAAGGCGCTCATCGGGCACACCAAGGCCGCCGCCGGCGTGGCCGGGCTGATCAAGGCGACCATGGCGCTGCGGCACGCGATCGTCCCGCCCACCGCCGGGTGCGCCCGTCCCCGCGCGGAGCTGACCGCCGCGGACCGTACGCTGCGCGCCGCGCCGGTGGCCGAGCCCTGGCCGGACGGTGCGCCGCTGCGCGCCGGGGTCACCGCGATGGGCTTCGGCGGGATCAACACCCACCTGGTGCTGGAGGCCGGCCCGTCCGCAGTGCCGGAGCGGATCCGGCGGCAGCAGCTGCGGCTGGCCCGGCACACCCAGGACGCCGAGCTGCTGCTGCTCGACGCGGCCGACCCGGCGGCGCTGCGGGAACGGGTGGCCGCGCTGCTGCCCCCGCTGGCCCGGCTGTCGTACGGCGAGCTGACCGACCTGGCCGGCGCGCTGGCCGGTGAGGTACGCGGCCGGCCGACGCGCCTGGCGGTGGTCGCCGCCTCCCCCGCCGAGGCGGTGGACCGGTTCGAGCGTGCCCTGGCGGCGCTCGACCGGGGCGAGGAGGAGCTGTTCGCCGACGGGCTGGCGCTGCGGCGCACGCTGCGGCCGGCCCGGCTCGGGTTCCTCTTCCCCGGCCAGGGCTCCGGCCGCAGCGTCGACGGCGGCGCGCTGGCCCGGCGTTTCCCGGCCGCCGCCGAGGTGCACCGCCTCGCGGCGCTGCCGGCCGACGCGGACCCGGTGGCCACCGAGGTGGCCCAGCCGCGCATCGCCGCGGGTTCCCTCGCCGGCCTGCGGGTGCTCACCGAACTCGGCGTCGAGGCACGGGTGGCCGTCGGGCACAGCCTCGGCGAGATCACCGCGCTGCACTGGGCCGGCACCGTCGACGCGGAGGCGCTGCTGCGGATCGCCGCGGCCCGCGGCGCCGTCATGGCCGGCTGCCGGGAACCGGGCACGATGGCCGGCATCGCCGCCGACGACACCGCCACCGCCCGGCTGATCGGCACGGAACCGGTGGTGGTGGCCGGTTACAACGGGCCGCTGCAGACGGTGGTCGCCGGCCCGTCCGACGCGGTCCGGCGGGTGTGCGAGCGGGCCACCGAGGCCGGTGTGCACTGGGCGGACCTGGCCGTCTCGCACGCGTTCCACTCCCCCCTGATGGCGTCGGCCGCCCGCGAGTTCGGCGACTGGCTGGAAGGGGTCCGGCTCGCCCCGCCGCACCGGCCGGTGGTCTCCACGGTCACCGGCGCGGAACTGCCCTCCGGCACGGACCTGGCGGCGTTGCTGCGCCGGCAGATCACCGAGCCGGTGCGCTTCGCCGCCGCGGTCACCGAGGCCGGCAAGCGGGTGGACGCGCTGGTCGAGGTCGGTCCCGGCCAGGTGCTCGCCCGGATGGCCCGGGAACTGGTCGACGTGCCGGTGTTCGGCACCGGCACCGACGCGCCCACGCTCGCCGGGTTCCTCGGCACTGTCGGCGCGCTCTGGACGCTGGGCGTACCCGTCGACCATGCCGCGCTGGTCAGTGACCGTCCGATCCGTCCGCTCGACCTGGCCGCGCGGCGGCGCTTCTTCGCCAACCCGTGCGAAGCCGCGCCGGCGGTGGTCGTGGCGGCGGCGGCGTCCCCGGCCGGGGACGAGACGACCCCGGCGGCCGGCGACGCCGAGCGACCCGCGACCGGCGACGCGACGGCGCCGGCCGGGCCGGCCGCCGATCCGCTGGCCGTGCTGCGCCGGCTCGCCGCGTCCCGCGCGGAGCTGCCGGCCGAGAGCGTCGGCGCGGACACCCGGCTCCTCGACGGCCTGCACCTCAGCTCGATCGCGGTGGGACAGCTGGTCAACGAGGCCGCCCGGGAACTCGGCCTGCCGGCGGTGCAGGCCCCGACGAACTTCGCCACCGCCACGCTGCGGGAGATCGCCGACGCGCTGCGGGAGCTGGACCCGGCCGCCGCGCCCGCCGACCGGCGGGTGGACGGCGTCGCCCCGTGGGTGCGCGGCTTCACCGTCGAGCTGGCCGAGGAACCGGTGGAGCGGATCACCGCCGGTCCCACCGGACCGGGCGGCTGGCAGCTGTACGCGCCGCCCGGCCACCGGTACGCGGGGGCGCTGCGCGACGCGCTCGCCGGTGCGGGCGTCGGCGGCGGCGTGCTGCTCTGCCCGGACGACGAGGTGGACCTGGACCTCGCGCTGCGCGCCGTCCAGGCCGCGGTGGCCCAGCCGCCGGGCAGCCGCCTGGTGGTCGTGCAGCACGGCCGGGGCGTCGCCGGGCTGGCCCGTACCGCCCGGCTGGAGGGCACGGGCCTGCACGTGACGCTCGTCGAGGCGGCCCCCGCCGACGACCTGGTGCACCGGGTGGTACGCGAGGTTGCCGCCACCGACGGGTACGCCGAGTGCCACCTCGGCGCGGACGGCACGCGGCGCGTCCCCCTGCTCCGGCCGCTGCCGCCACCCGGCCCGGTACGCGAGGGGCCGGCCGGTCCGCCACTGCGCCCGGACGACGTCCTGCTGGTGACCGGCGGCGGGAAGGGCATCACCGCCGAGTGCGCGCTCGCCCTGGCCCGGGACACCGGCGCGCGGCTGGCGCTGCTGGGCCGGGCCGACCCGGCCGCGGACCCGGAGCTGGCCGCGAACCTGACCCGGATGCGGGAGGCGGGGGTGCGCCTGCGGTACGTGCGCGCCGACGTCACCGACCCGGAGGCGGTACGCGCCGCCGTGGCGCAGGTGCGCGAGCACCTGGGTCCGGTCGCCGGGATCCTGCACGGCGCCGGGGTCAACCGGCCGGCCGCCCTCGGCGCGCTGGACCCGGACACCCTGCGCGCCACGCTCGCGCCGAAGGTGGACGGCCTGGCGAACGTCCTCGCCGCGGTCGAGTCGGACGAACTGCGGCTGCTGGTGACGTTCGGCAGCGTGATCGGGCGCGGTGGCCTGCCCGGGGAGGCGCACTACGCGCTGGCGAACGACTGGCTGGCCCGGCTCACAGCCGAGGCCGGCCGACGCTTCCCCGGATGCCGGGCGGTCTGTCTGGAGTGGTCGGTCTGGTCCGGCATCGGCATGGGTGAACGGCTCTCCGCTGTCGAGTCGCTGCTGCGCGCCGGGATCACCCCGATCCCGCCGGACGAGGGCGTCCGCCTGCTGCGCCAGGTGCTGACGCTGCCCCGGCTGCCCGCCTCGGTGGTGGTCACCGGGCGTACCGACGGGCTGGACACGCTGCGCCACGAGCGGCGCGAGCTGCCGCTGCTGCGTTTCCTGGAACGCCCGCTGGTGCAGTACGACGGCGTGGAGCTGGTGGTCGAGGCGGACCTGTCGGCCGAGAGCGACCCGTACCTCGCCGAGCACGACCTCGACGGCAGCCTCCTGCTGCCCGCCGTGCTCGGCATGGAGGCGATGGCGCAGGTGGCCTCCGCGCTCAGCGGCGCCACCGGTGTGCCGGTGCTGACCGGCGTCAGCTTCTCCCGGCCCGTGGTGGTGGCCCGCGGCGGGCGCACCACCGTCCGGATCGCTGCGGTGCAGGCCGAGGCGGGCGTGGTGGAGGTGGCGATCCGCAGCGACGAGACGGGCTTCGCGGTCGACCACTTCCGGGGCACCGTCCGCTTCGAACCGGACGAGGGCGACCGGGAGGCGCCGGGCGTGACCGGCGGGCTGCCGCCGGTGCCGCTGGAGCCGGGCCGGGACCTCTACGGCGACCTGCTCTTCCAGGGCGACCGGTTCCGCCGGCTGGTGCGCTACCACCGGGTCGCGTCCCGGCGGGCCGAGGCGGACGTCGCCACCACCGAGGATCTGCGCTGGTTCCACGCGTTCCTGCCGCAGCGGCTGCTGCTCGGCGACGCGGGCGCCCGGGACGCCTTCCTGCACGGCATCCAGGTCTGCGTGCCGGACGCGACGCTGCTGCCGGTCGCGGTGGACCGGGTGGAGCCGGCGGGACCGAAGCTCGCCGCCACCGAGCAGGTCCGCTTCGTGGCGATGGAACGGGAGCACCGCGACGACACCTACCGGTACGACGTGACGGTCCTCGGCGCGGCCGGGGTGGTGGTGGAACGCTGGCTCGGTCTGCGCCTGCGCGCGGTGCGTCACCGCCCGGCCGCCCTGCCGTGGCCGCCGGCGCTGCTCGGACCGGCGCTGGAGCGGCGGCTCGGCCGGCTGCTCGACGCCGATCTGGCGGTTGTGGTGGAACCGCGTCCGGACGGGACCGGCGGGGCACGCCGGGAGGTCACCGCCACCGCCGTCGGGCGGGCCGTGGGACGGCCGGTGCGGCTGCGGTACCGGCCGGACGGGCGGCCCGAGGAGGTCAACGGCCGGCACGTCTCCGCCGCCCACAGTGACGTCGCCAGCCTGCTGGTGGCCGGCGCCGGGCCGCTCGCCTGCGACCTGGAGGTGGTCCGGCCCCGGCCCGCCGAGGTGTGGGCCGACCTGCTCGGCCGGCACGCCGGGCTGGCCGGGCAGGTCGCCGCCGACCTCGGCGAGGACGCCGACGTCGCCGCCACCCGGGTCTGGTGCGCCAAGGAGTGCCTGGTCAAGGCGGGGCTGCCGGTGGACGCCCCGCTGACAGTGGCCGGCGCCGACGGCGAGTGGGTGCTGGTGCGCAGCGGCCGGGTCACGGTGGCCACCGGCCCGGTCCGTCTCACCGGCGAGCCACAGCCGGTGGTCGTCGCCGTCCTCACCGCGACGGGGGTGTGACATGTCCGCCTGGTACGAGTACCGCCACGTGGTCGGGTTCGAGGAGACGAACCTCGTCGGCAACGTCTACTACGTCAACTACCTGCGTTGGCAGGGCCGCTGCCGGGAGATGTTCCTGCGCGAGCACGCGCCGGCGGTGGTCGACGACCTGCGCGCCGGGTTGAAGCTGTTCACGCTGCGGGTGGACTGCGAGTACCTCGCCGAGCTCGACGCGTTCGACGAGCTGCGCATCCGGATGAGCCTGACCGAGCTGACCCAGACGCAGCTCGGCCTGGCCTTCGACTACCTGCGCGACGGCCCGGGCGGGCTGGTCCCGGTGGCCCGGGGTCACCAGCGGATCGCCTGCATGCGGGAGGTCGCCGGGCAGGTGGTGCCGACCCGCGTGCCGCCGCCGCTGGTGCGGGCGCTGGCGCCGTACCGGGCGGCCGAGGGGGTGTCCGGCCGTGCCTGAGCGGGCCGTGGGCGCGCCGCCGGCCGCCGCGGCGCTGCGTGCGGTGCTCGGCGAGTTCGTCACCGGCGTGACGGTGCTGACGGTGGGTGGTCCGCTGCCGCACGGGATGACCGCGAACTCGTTCACCTCGGTCTCGCTGGACCCGCCGCTGGTGCTGCTCTGCGTGAGCCGCGACAGCCTGATGTCCGCCTGCCTGGCCGACGCGGACGGGTTCGGCATCTCCGTCCTGGCGGCCGGTCAGGAACACCTGGCCCGGCACTTCGCCGACCGGCGCCGGCGGCCCGGGCGGGCGCAGTTCACCACTGTCGGCTGGTCGCCGGGCGAGCAGACCGGAGCGCCGCTGCTGCACGGGGCGCTGGCCTGGCTGGAGTGCCGGCCGTGGCGCTGCCACGACGGCGGCGACCACGTGATCGTGGTGGGCCGGCTGGTGGCCGCGCGCACGGCCGCCGACAGCGACGCCCTGATCTTCCGGCGGGGCCGGTTCGACAGGTACGGGAAACCCCACCCGGCCGCCGGCCGCCGGCACATCCAACCGCTCCTGAAGGAGGCGCAGTGACCCTGTCGGAGAAGCGCGACGCCGGCGCTCCGGGGCTCGATCTGAACGGCAGCCGGCACCGGGCGGCCCTGCAGATCTTCCTCGTCGTCGTCATCGCACACTGGGCCGAGCACCTGGTGCAGGCCGCCCAGATCTGGGTGTTCGGCTGGTCCCGGCCGGAGGCCCGGGGCGTGCTCGGCATGCCGTTCCCGTGGCTCGTGGAGAGCGAGTGGCTGCACTACGGGTACGCGCTCGTCATGCTCGCCGGTTTCTGGATGCTGCGCGGCGGCTTCGTCGGCCGCGCCCGGACCTGGTGGACGGCGGCGCTGCTGATCCAGGTGTGGCACCACCTTGAGCACCTGCTGCTGCTGGTGCAGTCGCTGACCGGCAGCAACCTGGCCGGGCAGCCGGTGCCGACGAGCCTGCTGCAACTGGTGGCGCCCCGGGTGGAGCTGCACCTGTTCTACAACGCGGTGGTGTTCCTGCCGATGGTGGTGGCGATGTACCTGCACCGCACGCCGCTCGCCGACGAGCTGGCCCGGATGCGGTGCAGCTGCCGCCGGGTGGCCGAAGTCCGGTGAGGCGCGGGCCGGGACTGAGGTGGCTGGCGGCGGGACTGCTCACGCTGCTCGCGCTCGGCCTGGCCGGGCTGACCCTGGCGGCGCAGCTGCGGCCGGCGCGGTTGGTGAGCACCGACCCGCCGGCCGGCACCCGGCTGACCACGGCCCCTGCTGCGGTGACGCTCACCTTCAACGGTCCGCTCGACGGCGAGCGGACCCATGTCTGGCTGGTCGGCCCGGGCGGGGCGTTCGCCGCGACGGGCGCGCCCCGGTATCGCGGCAACGGCGTCGAGCTGCCGGTCACGGTCGCGGCTGACGGGCGCTACCGGGTCGGCTACCACGCCCAGCTCGCCACCGGGCAGACCGCCACCGGCGTGGTCCCCTTCACCGTCGCCGCCGGGCTCGTCGCGCCGCCGCGGGCGGCCCCGGCCGTGTCCCCGCCGGTCACCGCGCCGCCGGACGGGTCCGCCGGGGGCGGCCACCACGGTGGTACGGGCGGAGCGGCCGGGTTGGCCCTGTTGCTGGCGCCGGTGGTGACCGGGGCGGTCCTGCTCGTGCTGATGGCGCGTGGACGGCGTGACCGGCCCGCCGGCGACGGCCCGCCCGGGTCGGCGGCCGATCCGGGGCCGGGCGGACGACGGCGGGCCTGGGTGCTGCGGGAACCGGCGGACGCCGACGACCGGCCCGCCGACCGCGAACCGGCCCGGCCGGGCGGGTGACCTGACGGACCACAGGAGGAGGAGCGATGTCCGTATCGACAGATGCCGCCGCCGTGAAGGCCGAACAGCGGCGGACCTGGGACGCCGTCAGCGACGGCTGGACCCGCGAGTGGGAGACGTTCGAGCGGGGCGGCGCGGCGCTCACCGCGCGGCTGCTGGCCCTGGGTGGCGTACGGCCGGGGCACCGCGTCCTGGACGTCGCGACCGGTCCGGGGGAGCCGGCGCTCAGCGCCGCCGACGTGGTCGGTCCGGCCGGCACGGTCACCGGTGTCGACCTCTCCCCCGCCATGCTCGCCGTGGCCCGCCGCCGCGCCGAGGGCCGCCGCAACGTCAACTTCCTGGTCGCCGACCTGGAGACGGTGGAGCTGCCGCCGCACGCCTTCGACGTGGTGCTCAGCCGGCTCGGCCTGATGTTCGCCGTCGACCCCGGCGCCGCGTTCGGCCGGATCGCCCGGCTGCTCGTCCCGGGCGGCGTGCTCGCCGCGGCGGTGTGGGCGCCACCACCGCGGGTGCCGCTGATGTCGCTCGGGTACGGCGTGCTCGCGCGACGGCTGGACCTGCCGTCCGGGCCACCGGACGCCCCCGGCCCGTACCGCCTCTGCGATCCGGCGGCGCTGGCGGCCGGGCTGACCGACGCCGGCCTGCGTGACGTGACGGTCGAGGAGTACCCGGTCCCGTTCCGGTTCCACGATCCGGCCGAGTACGCGCGGTTCACCCGGGCGGTGGCCCCGCCACCGGTACGCCGCCGGGTCGACGCGCTCGACCCGGCCGGGCGGGACGCGCTCTGGGCCGAGGTGGCCGCCGCCGCCGAGGGACGCGCCGGCCCGGACGGCAGGGTCGACCTGACCTCGACCGCGCTCACCGTCCGCGCGGTCGCCCCGCACCGACCCTCATCCATCACGACGGAAGGACCGAGATGACCACCGAACTGCAACGCCGCAAGCTGGAGAAGGTCTTCGCCTCGTACGACGCCGACGGGGACGGCGTCATCGACGGGCTGGACATCACCGCGATGGCCCAGATCTGGTGCGACACGTACGGCGTCGCGCCGTACTCGCCGGGCTGGCGGCGTATCCACGGCGCGGCGGCCCGGATGTGGCGCGGGATGCGCGGCAGCGACGGGCCGGACGGCGAGAAGCGGGTGACGGTCGCCGAGTGGGTGGCCTGGGCCGACAAGCCGGAGTTCCCGGAGTTCGTGACGAACGCGGCGGTGCCGTTCAGCCTGGCCGTCTTCGACGTGGCCGACGCGGACCGTGACGGGCGCATCAACCACGCGGAGATGTTCGCGGCGCAGAGCAAGAGCGGCATGCGGTCGGAGGACACGCAGCGGATCTTCGACCGGCTCGACACCGACCGGGACGGCTACCTCACCAGCGAGGAGTACGGCCGGGCGGCGCACGAGTTCTACCTCAGCGCCGACCCGGACGCGCCGGGCAACGTGATCGCCGGGGAGCTCTGAGCGGCCGGACGCCCGGCCGCCGGTCCGTGTGGGCCGGTGGCCGGGCGTCCGCCGGTCAGCGGGTACGCAGACGCGCGGTCATCGGCAGCGCGTCGACGGGCATGGTCATGGCCGGCACGGGCTTCGGCTCGTGGCCGGGCACCGGCTCCAGCCGCCAGCGGGCGGCGATGCTGGCCAGCGAGACGATCATCTCGGTCCAGGCGAACTGGTCGCCGATGCAGCCGTGCACGCCGGTGGCGAACGGCATGAAGGCGCCGCGCGGCAGCGCCCGGGCCCGCTCCGGCAGCCACCGGTCCGGGTCGAAGCGCTCGGGCTCCGGATAGATCAGCGGGTTGTGGTGTACGGCGTGGAAGCTGTAGAGCACGTCCGAGCCGGCCGGGATCAGGTAGCCGCCCAGTTCGGCGTCGCGGGCGGTGACCCGGTTGTTGAACAGGCCCTGGGTGCGCAGCCGCAGCGTCTCGGAGAGCACCTGGCGGGTGTACTCCAGCGCCGCCACGTCGGCGTAGCCGGCGGCCCGTCCGTCGAGCACCCGGTCGACCTCGGCGTGCAGCCGCCGCTGCACCTCGGGGTCCGCGCCGACGTGGTGCAGCGCCCAGCAGAGCGTGTTGGCGATGGTGTTGCTCCCGGCGATGAAGAACGTCATCACCTCGTCGTGGACCTGCTCGTCGCTCATCGCGGGCCGGCCGTCCTCGTCGCGGGCGAAGAGCATCATCGACAGCAGGTCACCGTGGTCGGTGCCGGCCGCGCGGTACTCGGCGATGACCCGGCCGATGGTGGCCCGCAGGTACTCGGCCGCGGCGTCGTAGTCGCGGTTGGCCTGGGTGGGCAGCCGGGTCAGCACGCCCGTCACGTCGGTGATCCGGCGGAACAGTCCGCCCAGGACGGTGGTGGTCGCGGCCATGAACCGGGCGCGGTCGAGGCGCCGGTCCCCGGCGAAGACGACCTCGACGATGTTGGTGAGGGCCAGCTCGTCCATCTCCTTCTCGACCGCGAGGCGCTGGCCGTCGCGCCAGGAGTCGAGCTTGCCGGCGACCGTCCGGCTCATCAGTTCCGTGTAGTGGATGACCTTGTTGCGGTGGAAGGCGGGCTGGATCAGCGCCCGCTGCCGGCGGTGGAACTCGCCCTCGGAGATGCCCAGGCCGTTGCCGAACATGGACCGGAAGCGGTCGGTCATCGGCCCGCCCCGGACGAAGGTGTCGCCGTCGCGGAGCAGCTCGCGCATCAGGGTCGGGTCGTTCACCACGTACGCCGGGCGCTTGCCGAGCGCGATGGTGACGACCGGCTCGCCGGACTGGAGTTCGAGCAGGAACTCGGCGGGTCGTCGTTTCATCTGCAGGCCGTGCCCGAGCACGGGCAGGCGGCCGGGCGCCGACGCGGGTGTGCGCAGGGTGCTGGTCATGGTGCGTTCCCTCGGTGTCGGGCCGCGCGGCTCGCCGCGTCGGCGGTGACGGGCCGGCCCGGGTGCGACGGCGGCCCGGTCGGGATCAGCGGGAGAGCAGCGCGCCGGTGGACGCGGGCCGTCCGGCGGCGTGCCAGACCCGCGACGAACCGATGGTCTGGCCGTTGGCCAGGTCCTGAAGGGTGATCTGGACCCGCCAGGGGTCGAACTGGAGCACCTCGAAGCCGGCGTCGGCGGGGCCGTCGGGCCAGACCGCGTACGGGTCGAAGCCGCGCTGGGTCGCCTCGGCGGCGACCAGGTCCCAGACGTGGCGCTTGGTGTCGCCCGGCTCCAGCCAGGTGGCGCGGCAGTCGACGAAGACGGCGTCGTGCGCGGGTGTCCAGTAGCTGCACGAGACGTACGGGTTGCGAGCGAGGTGGGCGGTCTTGACCGGGGTACGGGAGGTGCTGACCCATCCGGTCGGGCCGGCGTCGCCGACCTCCCAGGAGACGTGCATGATCCGGCTGCGCGGCCGGTCGCGTCCGTCCACAGTGGCGACCGTGCACCAGCCGATCTCGGTGGTGAGCCGCAGGAAGTCGTCACGGAGGTCGGCGAAGTCGCCGACCGGGGTGCTGAAAGTGGAAGGCTCCATGCCGAAGATGGTAGATCCGCAGGAGCGGGGTTTGCTATATGATTCTCAATTCTTGCGGTCCCCGGTGGGGAGCCTCAGCCGGCCCGCAGGACCTTGCGCAGCGCGTCGATCACCCTTGCCTGGGTGTCCCCGTCCAGGGACGGGTACATCGGCAGCGAGAAGATCTCCCCCGCCAGCCGCTCGGTGACCGGCAGTGACCCCTCGGAGTAGCCGAGGTGGGCGAAGCCGCGCATGGTGTGCACCGGCCAGCGGTAGCTGACGTTCAGCTCGATGCCGTGCGGGCGCAGCTCCGCCAGGATCTCGTCGCGCCGCGGGTGCCGCACCACGTAGAGGTAGTAGACGTGCTCGTTGCCGGGCGCGGCGACCGGCAGGACCAGGCCGGTGCCGGCCAGCCCCTCGTCGTAGCGGCGGGCGATCTCGCGCCGGGCGGCGACGTAGCGGTCCAGCCGCCGCAGCTTGCGGCGCAGGATCTCCGCCTGCACCTCGTCCAGGCGGCTGTTGCGGCCGGGCGTCTCCTCGACGTAGTAGCGGTCCTCCATCCCGTAGTACCGCAGCCGGCGCAGGCGCCGCTCCACGTCCGGGTCGGCGGTGATCGTCGCACCGCCGTCGCCGTACGCGCCGAGCACCTTCGTGGGGTAGAACGAGAAGGCGGCGGCGTCACCGAGCGACCCGGCCACGCGGCCGTGGTGGCGCGCGCCGTGCGCCTGCGCGCAGTCCTCCAGCACCGCGAGGCCGTGCTCCGCGGCGAGCGCCCGCAGCGGCGCCATCTCGACGCACTGTCCGTAGAGGTGCACCGGGAGCAGCACCCGGGTGCGCGCCGTGATCGCGTCGGCGACCTGGTCGACGCGCATCAGGCAGGTCGCCTCGTCCACGTCGACGAAGACCGGCACCGCGCCCACCGCGTCGATGGCGAGCACTGTCGGGGCGGCCGTGTTGGCGACGGTGACCACCTCGTCGCCGGGGCGTACGCCCAGCGCCCACAGGGCCAGCGAGATGGCGTCAGTGCCGTTGGCCACCCCGACGCAGTGCGGTACGCCGTGGTAGGCGGCGAACTCCCGCTCGAAGCCGCGCACGCTCTCGCCGAGCACCAGCCGGCCGGAGGAGAAGACCTGTTCCACGGCGCCGAGGACGTCCTCGCGCTCGCTGGCGTACTCGGCCAGGTAGTTCCAGACTCCGACGGTCATGGCGGCGGACCTCCCCGGGGGCGCGTCGTCGCCGCGGTGCCTCACCCCGGCATCACCACCTCGCATCCTAGTCGCCCACGGCGTCGGCCAGCTACACGTTCGTCAACCGACGTCGGTACCCCCGGCTCCCGCCCACTGGCCCGAACGGACGGAATCGCCCTCTCGACGACGCCACCGCTCCGGGCTTGACACCAGCCCGGCGAGGTGCGCGAAAACCCTTGCCCGGCAAGCCTCAACTGCCGCCCTGACCTGCCACGACATCGGCTGCCGTCGACCGCTGCGACCCCTCCGTCGACCGGTGGGAATTGCGCGGAGTGGATCTCCCCGCAGTCGACTTCCCGTCAATTGACAGTTGCAATTCGCATAGTAGGCTCGCTGCCGCGGGCGCCGCTCTCCGGCCCTTCTCCGTCTCCCTCCGACCGCGACGCCTGGCATGTTCCGGCCTCAATCCCGCACGTGACCAGGAGGACGTCCATGCCCCGTGGACAACTGCGCGGCCCGCTCCGGCGTGCCGCCCACATCGGAGTGATCGCGCTCGTCGCAGTCAGCAGCGGCCTGGTGCCGCCCCCGGCCGCGGCCGGGGCGTCCGTGCGACGGATCACCTCGACAGTGACCGGCAGCGACGGCCAGCCGTACCGGATCACCAATCACCTCACCCGCACGGCTCAGGCCGCCGAGCGGGCGGGCGCGTCCGCCCGCCAGTGGCTGCTGGTGTGGACCGGCGACGCCGCCCCCGGCCCCGACGGCAAGCCCGACCCCGACTTCCTCGCCGTCGTGGACGCCACCCCCGGCTCACCCGACTACGGCCGGGTGGCGAACACGGTCACCGTCGACTCGGTCCTCGGCAACGAGCCGCACCACATGCAGTACACCTGGCGCAAGGGCGACAAGGTGTACGCCGGCGGCCTGCTCAGCGACACCGTCTTCGTCTTCGACGTCAGCCGGCTGCCCCGGGTCTCGCTCAGCGGCGTGACGCTCCCGCACGACACCCCGTGCGGCTCGGTGCCGGACGCGTTCACCGTCCTGCGCGACGGCACCGCGTACGGGTCGTACATGGGCGGGCCCGACGTCGCCGGCCCCTGCACCTACTCCGACGGGCAGACCCGCGTGGGCAACGGCTTCGCCGGCTCCCCCGGCGAGGTGGTCCGGCTCGGTGCCGACGGCCGGGTGCTGGCCGAGATGCCGGCGGCGAAGAAGGAGGCCGAGGACCCGGTCTCCTGCCCCAACCAGCCGGCGCTGCCGGTGCCGACCTGCGCCAACCCGCACGGCATCGCGCTGCGCGAGGACCTGAACCGGCTGGTCACCAGCGACTTCGTCGAGGTGCGGCACGTCGTCGCCGGCCTGGTGACCGACCCGAACCTGCAGCGCCGCACGGTCCGCACGTACGACATCAGCAACCGCAACCGGCCCCGCCTGCTGTCGCTGTCCTACCTGCCCGACGGGCCCCGGGTCGACGACGAGTTCAGCCGGGAGGGTCTGCTGGCCATGGAGCCCGCGGTGACGAACAAGCCCCGCAACAAGGGCGCGTTCGTGGCCACCGGGATGGGCGCGGTCTACTACACGCCGGACATCACCAAGCGGGAGCTGACCTGGCGGCAGGTGTTCGACGACGCGACCGCCTTCCGCCGGATCTACCCGCGCGACACCCCGACCAGCGCGGCGGACGGCGGCAGCTGGCTCATGGTGAGCCCGGACGACCGCTTCCTGTTCCACACGGTGATGTTCGGCGGCAACAACTCACCGGCCGTGAACGCCGAGTCCGGCATGGTGTACGTGCTGGACATCCGCCGGCTCCTGGCCGCCGGAAGCCGGACCTCGTGCCAGATCGACACGATCACGGAGACCGTACGCGGCGGCGCCGAGCCGGACTGTCCCGCGCTGGTCAGCGCGCTGCCGATCGTGGACACCACGCTCGGCGGCCCGCACTGGGGGGCGCTGGACACGTTCCGGCCGGTGGCGGGCGGGAAGCACTTCCGCCAGACCGACCAGGTCTCCCGGGTGGTCACCTCGAACTACTTCGTGGCCCCCACCGGGCTCGACGGTGACGCCCGGATCTGCATGGCGCTGGTCGACCCGGCGGGCCGGCTCACCGAGGACCGCGCGTTCCGCGACGAGCACACCGGCCGGCGCTGCGTGAGCTTCGACCGGACGAGCTGGCCGCACGGCGACACCGGCAAGGCGAACCCGCACGGGCTGCTCTTCGCGGTGGCCGACGCGCAACTGCGCTGAGCACGACGGACCGGCCGCGGGCGGCGACGAGCCGCCCGCCGCCGGGCTCACGCCGGCGCGGCCAGCCGGGGCACCACCTCGGCGGGGGACGGCAGCGCCGCGATCTCGGCCCGCACCTCACCTGTCACCCGGCCCAGCTCCGTGTCGGTGAGCAGCCTGTCGATCGCGGCGACGCCCAGCTCGTCCACCGAGTCCAGCACGTGCGCCAGCCCTCGGGCGCGCAGCAGCTCGCCGGTGACCAGCTCGTCCGGCGAGCCGGGCAGCACCAGCTGGCGGACGCCGAGCGCGGCGCAGGTGAGCGTCGTGCCGTCCCCGCCGTGGTGGATCGCGGCGGCGCAGCCGCGCAGCAACTGGTTCAGCGGCACCCAGCCGGTGGTACGCACGTTGGCCGGCAGGTCGGCCGGGACCGCCGACTCCCCGATCGCCAGCACGAACTCGGCGTCCAGCCCGGAGGCCGCGGCGAGCACCCGCTGGATGCCGGCGGCGAACCGGTCCGGCCCGCCGAGCGTGCCGAAGGTGACAGCGATCCGGGGCCGGTCGACCGGCTCCCGGAGCCAGTCCGGCAGCACCCCGCCGCCGTTGTACGGCACGTAGCGCATGGAGATCTCGGCCGGTCCGCCCTCGACCAGGCTGGGCGGGGCGATGTCGACGGTCCGGATGCCCTCGGGCAGCGTCACCCCGTGCCGGCGCATCGCCACCGCGCCGGGCAGCTCGCGCAGCAGGTCGGGGGTGAACCGAGCCAGCCCGAGGCTGTGCGCCACCGCCGGCACCTTCAGCCGGGCGGCGACGACCGGGCCGACCGCGAAGATCGGGTCGTACACCACCAGGTCCGGCTGCACCCATTCGCCGAGCGCGACGTGGGCGTCCACGAACGGGTCCCAGGCCGCGACGATGTACGGCTTTCGCTCCTCCATCTCCCCGATCGGGTCGGCGCCGATCGGCTCGAAGAGGCGCGGCACGTCCCTGATGAACTGGGCCTGCATGTCCGAGGTGGTCCGTCCGGGCACGGCGTCCAGGACCGGCAGCCCGGCCCGGGCCACCGCCAGCGCGTCACCGGCGGTGACGAAGACGACCTCGTGCCCGGCGGCGCGGAACGCCCACCCGAGCGGCACCAGCGGGAACGCGTGGCCGATGGCCGGACCCGGCATGAACAGTACGCGCATGACTCCTGCCCTCCCTGTCGCCGAGGCGGCACGGCCGACGCCGTACCGCCGAACCGGTGACGCCGGTCGCGCCACCTGTCGATTCGCCGCCCGCACCGGCGCTACGGCGCCCGCTGTCGCGGCTTCCCCGCGGCCGCCGGCTCCCCGGCGCCGGAGTGCCGGCGCAGCTCGTCGTGCCAGAAGTCGGTGACCGCCTTTCGCAGGTCGCGGCGGGGCCGCCAGCCGAGCGCGGCAGCGGCCGGCGCGGGGTCGACGCACGACCAACGGGTGGCGGCCCGCCACCCGGCCGGGCCGGCCCGTTCCACCACCGTCGTGGGCACCCCGCTGACCTCCACCAGGAGCCGTACCAGCGACCGCACCGGCACCGCCTCGCCCCGGCCGATGTCGAGGACGCGGCCGGTCACCGGGCGTCCGGCGGCGGCCAGCACGGCGTCGGCGGCGTCCCGGACGTCGACGAAGTCGCGCCGGGCCTCCAGCGGGGCGAGCGTCACCCGCGCGGGGACGCCGGACCGCGCGGCCGGCGCCAGCGCGGCGGCGACCCGGCCCAGCAGGCTGGTCACGGGCAGCCCCGGGCCGAGCGCGTTCACCAGTCGCAGCACCACCGCGTCGACGTCACCGGCGGCGGTGGCCGCCAGCACGGCACCTGTCGCGGCGAGCTTCGCCCGGCCGTACGCGGTGTCCGGTGCGGGCGTACGGCGCGGCTCGGCCGGCTCGACCGGCTGTGGGCCGTACTCCAGCACCGAGCCGAGGTGGACCAGCCGCGGCCGGCAGGCGGCGCGGCGCAGCGCGTCGAGCAGCAGCCCGCTGAGCCGGGTGCAGCGCTCCGCCATCCGGCCCGGGTCCAGGCCCCAGCTGCTGCCGGTGGCGTCGACCACGGCGACCGGGCCCTCGGCGTCCAGGAGCCGCGCCAGCGTCTCCGGGTCGGTGCTGCCGAGGTCGAGCGCGGTGAACCGGTGCCGGCGGCCGGCCGGGGCGCGGCGGGCCACCGTGAGCACGTCGTGACCGGCGTCGGCGAAGGCGTCCGCGACGTGACCGCCGACGAATCCGGTGCCGCCCAGCACGACCGCCCGGGGCCGGTCGCCGGTCACCGGGCACCCGCGTGCCGGGCGATCCACAGGCCCCAGCGGAACGGCGGCGCCGTGACGTGCGCGGCGGCGAGCCCGGCGCGGGCGAACGCGGCGGCGAAGTGCTCCGGCCGGAACAGCGTCAGTTCGGTCGTCGCGGTGTCGTGCCGGATGCCCGTGTCCGGGTCGGCGTACGCCTGGTGCACAGTCATCCGGATCCGGTCGCGCGCGCCGTCGAGCCACGTCGAGTGGGACAGCCGCACCACCACCCGGTCCTGCTCCTGCACCATGTCGCGGGCCACGTAGCCGGGGACGAACGTCTCCGGCGTGTACCAGGGCTCGACCGCCAGCACGCCGCCCGGCGTCAGGTGGGCCGCCAGCCGCGCGACGGTCCGGTCCAGCTCGGCGACGCCGCGCAGGTGCGGCACCGCGAAGAGGCAGACCACCACGTCGAAGGCGGCGGCCAGGTCCAGTTCGCGCATGTCGCCCTCGTGCAGGGCCACGTCCGGCACCCGGGCGCCGGCGCGGGCGAGCATCTCGGCGGACAGGTCCACCCCGGTCACCGGGGCGAAGTGGGTCCGTAGGTGTTCCAGGTGCAGCCCGGTGCCGCAGGCCACGTCGAGCAGCGAGGCGGCGGCCGGGTTCCGGCGCCGGACCATCCGGGCGAGCGTGGCGGCCTCGGCCGTGTGGTCGCGGCCCCGGTGCCGCATCACCAGGTCGTAGATCTCCGGGTATCCGGCGCGGTAGAAGCCGCGCGCCACCGATGCCGTCACCGTACGCGCACGGTGGGCACGTAGTGGATCCACCGGCCTCCGGCGGCCCGGAAGCCGGTCTCCTTCGCCATGATCTCCTCGGCGTGGTTCCAGGCGAAGAGCACCGCGTAGTCCGGGTACGGGTCGGCGAAGGCGGCGGGCGGGCGGACCGGGATGTGCGCGCCCGGGGTCAGCCGGCCCTGCTTGGCCGGGGTGGTGTCGCAGACGTACGAGATCAGCTCCGGCCCGAGCCCGCAGTAGTTGGTGACGGTGGCGCTCTTCGCGGTGGCCCCGTAGGCGGCGACGGTGCGGCCCTCCTTTTTCAGTGAGCGCAGCAGCGCGACCAGGTCGGTCCGGGTACGCGCGACGTCGGCGGCGAACCGGCGCAGCGCCTCCGCCCCGGTCACCCCGCGCTCCCGTTCCTGACGCAGCAGGTCGGCGACGGCCGGGGACGGGGTACGCGCACCGGCGTGGGCGAGCGTGTAGCGAACCTCGCCCCCGTGCACTGGTAGCCGGCGTACGTCCACGAGTTCCAGCCCGAAGCGGGCCGCGGCGGCGCGTACCGAGTGGGCGGTGAAGTAGTAGAAGTGCTCGTCGTAGATCTGGTCGAAGGCGGTCCGGGCGAGGATGTCGTCGAGGTACGGGTCCTCGAAGACGAGGACGCCGCCGGGGGCGAGCAGCAGCCGCGCCCCGCGCAGCACCGAGTCCAGGTAGGGCAGGTGGCAGATCGTGTTGGCGGCGTAGATGACGTCCGCCGGCCCGTCGGTGGCGAGCACGTCGGCGGCGGTCTTCTCCTCGAAGAAGTCGGTGCGTACCCGTACTCCCTGCCGGCGGGCCAGCTCGGCCACCCCGGCGGACGGTTCGAAGCCGAGGTGGCGTACGCCGGCCTGCGCCACGGTCCGCAGCATCACCCCGTCGTTGCAGCCCAGCTCGACGCAGAACGCGCCGGGCCGGGTCAGTTCGGTGGCGAGCAGTTCCCGGCCGGTGCCGGTGAAGTGCGCGCGCATCACCGACGACAGCGACGAGCGGTACGGGTAGTCGTGGTGGAACATCCGCTCGCGGGGCACCTCCTCGACGAGCTGGACCATCGTGCAGTCTGCGCACCGGCCCAGCGCGAGGCGGTAGAAGAACTCGCCGGCGAGGTCGGTCGGGCGGGGGAACGCGTCGGAGAGGGGCTGCCGGCCGAGGTCGAGCATCTCGGTCACCGGGCCGCCGCAGATCCGGCAGCCGCTGACGGCGGGGGCGGTCATGTGCCTGTTTCCTTCGGACACCGGTGCGCCGCCGGCCGGTTCAGCGCGGCTTGTGTGCGGCGATGACGACGCAGCCGACCTTGGTGCGCAGGACGTCGAGCACGGCCGGCATCTCGGCGAGGAAGGCGTCGATCTTCTCGGCCCCGTGCGCGGCGGCGAGCGTCTCGCGCCGCTGCTGCACCCGCTCGTGGTACGCGGGGAACGAGCGGCTGATCTTGTCGCCGCAGCTGAGGAACTCGTCCACCACGAAGCCGGCGTCGCGGACCAGGTCGAACGCGGCCATCGGCGGGCCGGGCGGGGCGAGTGTGAAGTCGGTGAGGATCTGCCGGTCCCGCTCGGTGAGCGGGGCGTCCTCGGCGAGGTCGGTGAGCACGAGCCGGCCGCCCGGCTTGAGCACGCGGCGGATCTCGGCGAGCCACTGCCGGCGGTCCTGCGCGTGCACCAGGGACTCGAAGGCGAGCACCTTGTCGAAGGAGGCGTCCGGGTAGCTCAGCGCGGCGGCGTCGCCCAGCTCGAAGCGGACCTGGCCGCGCAGCCCGGACTCGTTCACCCGTTCCCGGGCCCGCTTGAGGTGCTCGGTGCTGTTGGTGATGCCGGTGATGTCGGCGTCGCTGCGCTGGCCGAGCCGGATCGCCGGCTCACCGGCGCCGCATCCGACGTCGAGCAGCCGCTCGCCGGGGCGCAGCGCGAGCCGGTCGCCGACGATGTCGGTGAACCGGTTGATGGCCTCCAGGAAGGGCGTGCGGTCGTCGTCGTCCTCCCACCAGCCGAAGTGGATGTTCCCGCCGAGCACCTCGACGGCCCAGGCGCCGTCGTCGTAGATCTCCGCCACCTCGTCGATGTCGGTCAGCTCGCGTGTGGACACGTCCGCTCCTCACTCTCGCGGCAAGTTGCTGCTTGAGAATGCTATAGCTATCGACCGGCGGGTGTCCATGCGAGGATCACGTGGCGAAGGAACGCGCGACGCGCGGATCAAGGGGCGTGACCGGAGCGAAACGTCCTGCTACTATATGTTTGTGAACACAATGTCGCGTACGGCTGGCTTGTCCGCACAGCAGACCGACAGTCCCGCCATCGAGGTCACCCGATTGCGCAAATCCTACGGTGAGGTGCGCGCGCTCGACGGAGTCGACCTGCGCGTGTCGGCCGGAAGCGTGTTCGGGGTGCTCGGCCCCAACGGCGCCGGCAAGACGACGATCGTCCGCACCCTCGCCACGCTCGTCCCGCCCGACAGCGGCGAGGTCCGCGTGCTCGGCCACGACGTCGTGCGCGAGGCCGGGGCGATCCGCGACCGGATCGGGCTGACCGGGCAGTACTCGTCGGTCGACGAGGAACTGTCCGGCCTGGACAACCTCGTCCTGCTCTCCCGGCTGCGCGGCTTCTCCTGGGGCGCGGCACGCCGCCGCGCCGAGGAGCTGCTCGCCACGTTCGACCTGGAGGAGGCCGCCGGCCGGCTGGTCCGGACCTACTCCGGCGGCATGCGCCGGCGGCTCGACATCGCCAGCAGCATGGTCGTGACGCCCGACCTGATGTTCCTCGACGAGCCGACGACCGGGCTGGACCCGCACAGCCGCAACCAGGTGTGGGAACTCGTCCGGGGCATGGTCGGCGAGGGCGCCACGGTGCTGCTCACCACGCAGTACCTCGACGAGGCCGACCAGCTCGCCGACCGGATCGCGGTCGTCGACCACGGCCGGGTCATCGCCGAGGGCACGCCGGTGGAGCTGAAGCGATCGGTCGGTTCGAGCGTGCTGCGGGTGCGGTTGCGCGACGCCGGGGCGCGGGAGACGGCCGAGCGGATGCTGGCCGAGGCGCTGGGCGCCCCGGTGCACGCCGGCGCCGACCCGCTGGAGCTGACCGCGCAGGTGTCGGCCGAGGAGGAGGCCACCCGGGCGCTGGCCGCCCTCGCCGGGGCCGGCGTCGGGCTGGCCGAGTACGCCTTCGGCCACGCCACCCTGGACCAGGTGTTCCTCGCCCTCACCGGGCACCGGGCGGACGGCCCGCGGACCGAGACCGAGGAGGCGGCGTGAGCAGCGTGGTGGAGGCCGGCACCGGCCGTGGGGTGTCGGCGCTGGCCGCGGCGCGGCCGGCGCGTCCCGGCGCGTTGTCGTCCACGCTCACCTTCGCGTGGCGGGCGGTGCAGAAGGTACGCCGTGACCCGACGCAGATCCTCGAGGCGCTCGGCGTGCCGATCATGTTCACGCTCGTCTTCGGCTTCCTGTTCGGCGGCGCCCTGGCCGGTTCGACGTCGAGCTACATGCAGTTCTACATCCCCGGCATCGTGGTGTTCACCGGGATCATGATCAGCATGCGGATCGGCGCGGTGGTCAACCTGGACAACTCCCGGGAGGTGACCGACCGCTTCCGCGCGCTCGCCATCTGGCGTCCCGCCGCGATCGTCGGCACGCTGCTCGGCAACAACGTGCTCTACGTCGTCGGCTGCGCGGTCGCCGTGGCGGTCGGGCTCGCGGTCGGTTTCCGGCCCGACGGCGGCGTGCTCGGCGTCCTCGCCACGATCCTGATCACCCTGGTGTTCGTCTTCTCCTTCTCCTGGGTGTACGTGGTCTTCGGGCTCGCCCTGAAGTCACCGACCGCCGCGCTGAGCGCCTGCCAGGCGATCGTCTTCCCGGTGTCGTTCGTCAGCAACTTCTTCGTGCCGCAGGAGACGCTGCCCGGCTGGCTGCAGGCGGTGGTCGGTCTGAACCCGTTCGCGTTGACGATCACCGCCGCGCGCGGTCTGGCCCACGGCACGGCGACCGCCGGTGAGGTCGGCGCGGCGCTGGCCGGCTGCGCGGCGCTGGTGGCCGTCTTCGCGCCGCTCTCCATGTTCCTTTACCGCCGGCGGGCCTGACCCGCCACCGTTTGTACGCAGTGCCGATGACACGAGAAGGGAACACGGCTGACCCGTGGACAGCGACCGTTTGACCCAACCGCCTGCCGTCACCGCGCAGATGCTCATCCGCAAGCCCGTCGCCGAGGTCTTCCAGGCGTTCGCGGACCCGGCGGTGACCACGAAGTTCTGGTTCACCAGGAGCAGCGGCCGGCTCGAGCCCGGCGCCACGGTCACCTGGGACTGGGAGATGTACGGCGTCTCCACGGTGGTGACCGTCAAGGACGTCGAGGAGAACAGCCGCATCCTGGCCGAGTGGGACCCGGAGTCCCCCACCCAGCTCGAATGGCGGTTCCTGCCGGGCGAGGGTGACACGACGCTGGTCCGGATCACCGAGACCGGCTTCACCGGCACCGCCGACCAGGCCGTGGGGAAGGCGATCGACTCCATGGGCGGGTTCACCATGGTGCTCTGCGCCTGCAAGGCGCTGCTGGAGCAGGGTGTGCTGCTCAACGCGGTGGGCGACGCCCACCCGGCCGGCTTCGGCGACTGACCGCCGTGGCGGCGGGCGGACCGGGAGCGGCCCGGTCCGCCCGCTCAGGCGGCGTCCAGCAGCCCGCGCAGGCAGGCGATCAGGCTGCGGGCCGAGACGTTCACGTAGTTGCTGTGCCGCAGCAACTCCGAGACCTGGTGCAGGGTCACCCAGCGGTACTGGTCGCTCTCCAGGTCGGCGTCGTCGGTCGCCACCACGAGATAGCTGCTGCGGGCACGGTAGAGCCGTCCGCCCTCCTCGGAGAGGACCGCGCGGAACCGGACCCGCTCCGACGGCGCGCCGAGCACCTGGTCCAGGAAGGGCGGACGCGCCGCGGCGGGCAGGTAGTCGAGCGTGGCGGGCGTGCACTGGACCGTCGGCGCCAGCTCCACGACGTCGACGAAGCCCGCTTCGACCCGGGCGTGCGCCAGCACGTGCAGCACTCCGTCGAGGCGGGTGGCCAGGAACGCCACCACCCCCTGGCCGCAGGGCCGCAGCATCGGCTGCGACCAGCTCGCCACCTCGCGCCCCTCGGCGTCCACGTCCACGCCGATGACCTCGAAGAACAGTCCGCTGTCGTGACGCAGGGAGACCTCGCCGAGATGCCACGCCGCGCGTCCGCGCAGCGCCGTCCGGTCGGCGCCCACCTCGGTCCGGCTGCGGACGTCGGTGATCCAGTGCAGCAGCTCGCCGGTGCGGTGCCGGCTGCCCGTACCGGGCCGGCAGGAGCGGCGCAGCGCGGCCGTGAAGGCGTCCTGTGCCGGGCCGGCCGCCCGGGCCGTCAGCTCCGTCGGCAGGCATGAGAGCACGGTACGGGTGTCCATGTTGACCAGGTCGTCGTGGCGGAGGAGCCGGTGCAGCTGGGCGAGGCTGAGCCAGCGGAACCCGGGCGGCGGCACGATGTCCTCGTCGGTGAGGACCACCATGTTGCGGTTGCGTTTGCGCAGGAACCAGGACCCGTGCTCGGACTGGCGGACGTCCACGAGCACCCGGCGCGGGTCCGGGTCGCGGAAGTGGTGCAGGAACGGCACCGGGCGGCCGCCGTGCACACCGGTCCAGTTGCTCCGGGTGGCCTGGACGGTGGGCGCGATCTGGTGGCCGTCCTGGTTGCCGGGCTCGGCCTTGGCCTGCACCAGCACCCGCAGCGTGTCGCCGTCGCGGCGGGCGAGCAGACCGAGGATGCCCACTTCCGGCTGGTGCAGCACCGGCTGGTCCCAGCGGGGCACGGCCGCGCCCGGCACCTCGACGGAAAGCCCTTCCACCCGGAAGAACCGGCCGCTGCCGTGGGCCAGGACTCCGGTGTCGGCGTCCTGGTGCCAGCCGCGCAGGCCGGCCAGGGGCACCACGTCCACGCGCATCCCGGCCCGGCGGCGCCACCCGGCGAGCCACTCGTGGATGTCGGCGTCGGGGTCGGCAGTGGCGAGCGGGTCGTGCTGCGGCAGCCATGTTGGCGCGGTCGTCTCCGTCACGCATGCCCCCTTTGTCGACGCCTACCCGTAATTCACTTCTATATTCTATAGCGAATGACCGGCGTTGGTGCGGGTCGAGGAAGGACGACGAGAATGACCGACGACGGGACCGGACCGCCGCCGCTGCCGATGTGGCCGGACGGCGCCGACGCCGGGTACGTGGCGGCGCGGCTGCGCCTGGCCGAGGCGGAACGCCGCCTGCGTGACGAGGTCGAGCGGGTCGCCGCCGCCCGGCGGGAGTTGCCGCCCGGCGCGCCGGTGGCCGACGTCGCGCTCACCGAGGGACCGGCCGACCTGACCGCGCCCGGCCCGCTGCGTCCCGTCCGGCTCTCCGCGCTCTTCGGCGCGCACCGCACGCTCGTCGTCTACCATCTGATGTTCCACCCGGAGGCCGACGCCGCCTGCCCGATGTGCTCGCTGTGGGTGGACGGGTTCCACGGCGTCGCGCACCACATCCAGCAGCACGCCGGGTTCGTGGTGGTCGGCAAGGCACCGGCGGCGAAGCTGCGCGCCTGGGGCGCCCGGCGCGGCTGGGACGGCCTGCGGATGCTCTCCAGCCACGGCACCGACTTCAACGCCGACCTGTGCGCCGAGTACCCGAACGGCGACCAGCGCCCGATGGTCAGCGTGCTGATCCGTGCCGGCGACGGTGTCCGGCACTTCTACAGCCAGCCGGCCAACTTCGTCGACGGTGCCGAGCGCGGCATCGACCTGCTCTCTCCGGTGTGGAACGTGCTCGACCTGCTGCCGCAGGGTCGCGGCGACTGGTACGCCGCGAACACGTATCCCCGGGTGGCCGCCCCGGCCGATCGATCCGTGTGACAGCCGAGGAGCCACGAGTGCCCGACCGCACCACGACATCACGTACCGCCGACTGTCGCCGGGGCGTGCCCCGCGCGGCCGGACGGCTTGCCGGCGCGGCCCTCGCCGGAGTGGCGGCCACGCTGCTCGCGGCGGGGCCGGCCCACGCGGCGGACGGCGGCGGCGTCGCGCCGGCCGCCACCGGGTTCGCCGGCCTGCTCGCGCTCGCCGCGACGGCCACCGCGGCCGGGCTGGTGCTGCTGCGACCGCTCGGCGCCCCGGCGCCACGCCACCTGACCGCCGCGTCGGTGACCGCCGCCGTCGCGCACCTGCTCACCCTCGGCCTGGGCGGGGACGCGCCCGCCGCCGGGACGCTCGCGCTCGCGGCGGCCTGCCTCGCCCTGCTGCCGTACGCGGGGCGGCGCGCGGTCGCCGTACCCCTGGCCCTGCTCGTGTGCGCCGGTGCCGGCCTGCTGGCGCTGCCCACGGCGACAGTCGCGGAGGCGGTGGCCGCCGCCGGACACGGGGTCGCCGCCGCGTTGCTGCTGGGCGGCGTCGCCACAGTGCTCGGCGCGGAGTCGGCCCGGCGGCGCGTCGCCCACCGGGCCGCGCCCTGGATGCTCGCCGCCGTCACCGCCGAGGCGGCGGCCGGCGCGGTGCGGCTCGGCGCCGGCCAGGGCGCCCTCGGCCCGGAAGGCCCCGGATGGGCCGGCCCGGCGCGCTGGGTCTGCCTCGCGGTCGCCGTGGCCGGGGCGGTGGGCCTGGGCGCCGGCCTGCGACGCCGACGGCAGCCGGACCGGACGTTGCTGCCCGGGCAGGCGGTCGTGCTGCCGGCTGTCGTCATCCTCGCCGTCACCGCGACCGCCGTGGTGCTGCCCGCATCACCCGGACGTCCCGGCGCGCCCCTGCTCGTCGCGTTGGACAACGGCGACCGGGGCATCCCGCTGATGGTGGTGCCGCAGCGACCCGGCTGGAACCTCGTGCACGTCGGCGCCGAGGGCGTCTCGGTCGGGCTGCGGCCGGACCGGCTCTCCCCCGTGACCCGGCTGCCCGGCGCCACGAACGGCTGGTCCCTCGTGCACCTTCCGCCCGGCCCGAGCCGGCTGCACGTCGCGTACGGGGGACGCGACGCCGTCGTCCGGCTGGACGCCGGAGCGGCCGGCGGCGCCGGTCCCGACCTGCGCGGCCCGGACGGGCCGGAGTGCGTCAGCGCGGCCCTCGGCGCACTGCTCCGGGGCGGCTCGCAGCCGCTGTCGCGCTGCCCGGCGGACGCCCTCTCCCCCGGCGACCGCGAAGACCTCGACGCCACCGTGGCCTTCCTCGCGCCCCGGGCCGAGGGCGCCGTCAGCGTCGTCGGCGACTCCTCGGCCCGCTCCGTCGCGGCGGTCGCCGCCGTCACCGCGGCCGCGCGGCGTGCCGGGCTGCGGGTCGTACCCCCGGGGACCGGACGGCATCCGACGCTCGTGGTCACCGGCTGGGCCGCGGCGGAGGCAGCGCTGCGCGACGCCGCGCGCGGGCCGGGCGCGGCGCTCGGCACCTACCTGGCCCCCTGGCTGCTCACCGCCGGGGTGCTTCGCCCCGCCACCGGGCAGATGCTCGCGCTCCGGTTCGATCCGCGCGCGGAGCCGGTGTCCCGGTACGTCACGGCGCTGGCCCGCCGCTTCCCCGGTGAACCCGCCACCGTCTCCGGCTACCTGGCCTGGCAGGGTGGCTCACCCGCCGGACCGGCCCGGATGTACGCGGCGGCAGCGGTCTCGCTGCCCGGCCCGGTCGCGCACGGCGGGCACGGCCGGTCCGGCTTCCTGCCCGGCGGCACGGTGACCGCGGTGACCGGCCCGCTCGGATAGGGACGCGCCGGACGTGAGTCGCCGGCTGTCGATGTCACGTCACCGGTTGCCAGCCGTCGCGGTAGCGCAACCCGCCCGGTCGCAGCCGGATCTGGTCGTGCGCCGTACCGGGCACCGGTTCGGTTCGTACCGCTTCGGGTCGTTCCACGACGACGCAGACGTCCTCCCCCGGCCACCACCAGCCGCAGGAGCGTGCCAGGCCGGCCCAGGTGTCGAGGTGATCGGCCTCGCCGGGCCCGTACCGGGCGAGGCCGAGCCGGCGTAGCACGTCGTAGTAGGCGATCCACGATGCGTCCTGCTGCCCGTACCAGCACACGGGCACCGGGCCGTCGCTCGCCAGCGCCGCACGCACCGGGAGGTAGTACCCGTGCGCGAGGCTCCGGTGCAGCGCCGTCCGTACTCCCTGGTGCAGCACGACCGCGAGCGGTACGCCGCTGTCCAGCGCCCGCAGCGGCGCCAGCTCGGGCCACGGCACCTTGGCCTTGCCCGTACGCGCGGGTGACAGCTCGGGATCGGTGTGCGCGACGCCCGCCCCCAGCGCGCCCCGGAGCTGGGAGACGATCATGGCGATGTCGCTCGCCAGCAGGGGTGTCCGGGGCGGCCGTGCCGCCCGGATGCGTTCGTAGAGGTGGTCGAGGTTCGGCCAGCCGCTGATCAGCGGCATCGCCTTCTCCGGCGAATCGACCCATTCGAACCGGGGCCTCGGCCGCGACGCCCTCGCGTAGACGGCGGTCAGGCACCGCTCGGCGGCCGGCCTGTCGGCCGGCTGCGTGGACAGGGCGTGGTCGAGCCATTCCTGGCGGATCCGGACGGCCTGCTGCCACAGGTCGTGCGGGTCGCCGCTGCGAACGGTCTGCGGGGTCTTCGCGGCGCCGTCGCGCCGCGCGGGGGCGCTCATCGCGCCGGGGCGTCGCCGCCCTTCCGGTTGGAGATCATGGAACGACTCTGACTCACGTCGCGGCGCCGCTCAAGCGAATTCCGGTCAGGCCGTGAGCAAGGCGATCGACGCCACGGCATCCGCCACAGCAGCCGGCCCGCAATCAGGTCAGGCGCCAGCCACCGGCAGCGGCGCGAACAGGGGCGGCGCCGGATCGGCTGCCCGGATGGCGCCCACGAGCTGCGCCAGTTGCGGGTAGTCGCCGCGGGCCGCGCGGAGAAGATGGTCCGCGTCGGCGTGGTTGCCGAGGTACGACTCGGTGGCCGCCCGCAGCAGGAGCGCGACGGCGCAGAGGCCGGCCGGTTCGGTGCCGGGGCGAACGTCGAGAAGCAACGATCGCGCATCCTCGGGCCGCTGGTTGAGCAGATGAGCCAGGCTCATCGCGATCCGGGTGGAAAACACGCGCGGCTGTGTCCGGGCGGCGATCCCGGCGAGTTCCGAGATCTCCCGCACCTCCCGGCGTGCCACCGGCGAACCGGTCACCACCGCGGCGTACAGGTACCACAACCCGAACTGGACGCTCAGCATCTGCCCGATGGCGGCGGCCGCCGCGGGATCGGTGCTGCCCGCGCGAGCCAGCGCCGCGAGCCGCTCGGCCTCCTCGACCAGTTCCGCCGGCTGCATGTGCGCAGTGCTCAGCCTCTGCTGGTAGGCAGCGAGGGCCAGGAGCGGATCGCTGCCGGGGCGAGCCTGAATCCCGACCCGGTGGACGTCACCACCCGCTCGGGCAACCGCCCGCAGTGCCCTGACCACCTCCTCCTGGTAGTAACCCGCTCGCAGCCCGTCACGGGCGGCTGCCGGAGCCCGGAGCCAGCGGAGCAGGTTGTGGCCGTCGCTGCGGGTCGAACGCCCCGGAACGAGGTTGGCCACGCCGAGCAGCGCCCCGACGAACGCGGCGCCGAGCAACGTCGACCGCGTCAAGGCCGTACCGGTGGACGCCGACGCGACGACGAGTGCCGCCGCGGCGCACAGGTTGGTCAGCGGGCCACCGAGGTAGAACAGCACCATCCGCAGCGGTAACGCCGTCATCGACGGCGAAGGCCGGACCGACACCTCGTTGCGCCAACCGTTGAAGGGCGCGATACGGACCGCGATGACCGGCAGACCCAGCAGCTTCGCCAGGACGAGGTGTCCGCACTCGTGCAGGACGAGATGCAGCCACAACGACAGGCAGGTGAGGCCGGCGGCGACGATCGCACCCGTCACGGACTCAGTGACGAGCAGCGCGAACGCCATCGCCTCCACCGCCAGGAGGAGTGACACGGCGACCAGCCGACGGCGGAGCTTCACCGGGAGATGGTACGGCCGGACGGGCGGCGGCAGGGGTACACGCACCCTCGCGCCCGGCAAGGCCGACGCCCTCACCGCCGAGACCGTGCTGACGTGGGGCATCGACTGGGAGAACTTCGTCGACGAGTACCCGGGAGTCGAGGGCACCGGCGAGGAGTGGACGAGGCGGCTGGCGCTGGCCCTCGAACGCGCCTGGGCATGACCGCGCCGTCCCGGGCCTGACCGGTCGTGCCGTCGGCTCCTGACGGCGTCCGGCCGGCCGCGACGTCGGACGGGTGATCCAGCTCCGTCGACGGCCTCTACGGGAGGGCGAGCGCCTCCCGGATGAAGGCGATCTGGTCCGACGCGACTGCTTGGCGCGTCCGCGGGTCGGTGTAGAAGGAGAAGTGCGTACCCGGATAGACCTTGAGCCGCCCGCGCGGGGCGCGCTCGGCGAGCTGGCTGCTCAGCTCCTGCGGCGTCTCCGCGTCGTCGGCGGCGAGGCAGACCAGCAGTGGCACGGTCAGCCGCGCCGCCGCGTCCGCCGGGCGGTAACGCATCATCCGCAGGGTCGCGCGGGGTGCCACCTGGTTGCGCCACAGCGAGTCCCCGCCGGCCAGTGTGCTGATGTGCTCCTTGGCCTCCGCCGCGTTGGTGATCGCGATCTCGCCCGGTTCACCGACGAGTGGGATGTAGTGCGGCGTCAGGCCGAGCCTGCCCCGTAGCGCGTCCCGCAGGATGGCGGCCGTGAGCCGCAGGCTCTGCGCCGTCGACCGGCCCTCGACGCGGCGCGGGAACCCGTTGAACGGGATCTGCGCCACCACTGCGGCGATCCGCGGGTCGTCGGCCGCCACGGTGATCGCGTGGGCGCCGCCGAGGGAGTTGCCCCACAGGACGACCCGGTCGGCGTCGACCGCACTGTCGGCCCGGGCACAGGCCACCGCCGCGCGCACATCGGCGAGCTGGCCATCGATGTCGACGACCTGCCGCGGATCGCCGTCGCTCCGCCCGAAGCTGCCGTAGTCGAACACCATCGCCGCGAGCCCGGCGGCGGCGAAGACCTCGGCCCAGCCGGACAGCCGGTCCGCGGTGCTGCCGAAGCCGGCGCACATCACGACGCACGGCGCCGGATGCGATCCCTCCGGCCGGTACAGGCGGCCGGCTCGCCGGCCACCGTTGCTCGCAAAGGACACGTCGACAGCAGTAACCTGACCCACGGTCAGAATGATAGCAACTTTACTTACCGGCGGTAGGGAGCGGCGTGACGAGGCAGCGGATCCTGGCGGTCGCGGCGGCCCTGTTCGCCGAGCGCGGATACCGGGCCACCTCCATGCAGGAGATCGCCGACCGGGTCGGCATCACGAAGGCCGCGCTCTACTACCATTTCGCCGCCAAGGAGGACGTGCTCCACGAGCTGACCGGCCCGGTGCTCGACGAACTGGAGCAGGCGCTGAACGAGGCGGAGGCCGCCGGCGACCCGGAGACGGTGCGCTGGCGTGCGATCGAGGCGTTCCTCGACGTGCACCTGCGCCACCGGGACACGCTGCTCATGCTGGTCCGCGACATGACGCTGCTCGTGCAGGCGCCGGTCGCCGACCGCTTCCGGGCCGCGATCGCCCTGGCCAACACGCTCGTCAGCGGCCCCCGGCCGGCGCTCGCCCAGCGCGTACGCGCGGCTCAGGTGGTCGCCGGGCTCGCCGATCCTGTGGTGCTGTTCCGGGACGTGCCACCTGCCCGGCTGCGGCGGCTGATCCTCGACGGCGTCCGCACGCTGCTGGCGGCGGAGGACCCGGCCGCGGGCGGCGTTCCCGAGCCGGGTACGCCCCGCCGGGCCGGCGGCCGGCCGGCGGCGTTGACGGCCGCGGACGCGCAGGAGGTACGCCGCCTGCGGGAGACCGACCGGCTCGGCGTCGACGAGCTGGCCGATCGATACGACGTCTCGCGCGCCACGATCTACCGGGTTCTCAAAACTCGGTAGGTTTTCGCGACACAGGTTTTGAGACAGCGCCACCTGCCCGTGCCGCCGCCAGGAGAATGCCGTTGAGGCCCTGCTCGAACAGCACGTCGTCGTCCCATCGGTCGCCGTCGAGATGGCCGGAGGCGTCGAGAGTCGGATAGGCGCCGGCGTTCGCGGCGACATGGGCGCGGGCCGCGGCTCTCGCGTCGGGGTCCGCGAACCGGTGCCAGGTGGCTTCGGTGAGCGCGGCGCCGATGACGTAGTTGGCCACCATTCGCGTGGCCACCGCGAGCTGAAGTCCGCTACCGCCGCCGCGCACCAGCGCCGACTGCAGGAACTCGGTACGGGCCAGGACGTTCGGTCCGAGCATCGGACGCCCGACCAGCCCCGGTGCCCAGGGATGGTCCAGCATGGCGCCGCGCCATCCTCGGACGAGGACGCGGATGTCCGCCAGCCAGTCGTCGCTCACGTCCGGAACGGGCACGTCGCCGAAGATCCGGTCGACGGCCAGGTCCAGGACGTCGTCCTTCGTCCTCACGTGCCAGTACAACGCGGTCGCCGTAACGTCGAGACGCTGGGCGAGGCAGCGCATCGTCAGTCCTTCGATGCTCTGCTCGTCCAGCACGGTCACCGCTGTGTCCACGATGCGGCCGAGAGTCAGCGGCGGTTTACGTCGCGCGCGCGAGGGTTCCGCACGCAGCCATATCGGCGGTGGGACGCGGCTGTCCCGCCCGGCTGAGGTTGTCGTCGGCGCACCCGGCTCCGCGGTGGTCATGCAGCCGACTCTATGTCATTGGACAGGCAACTTAACATCGGTAAGCTGATCGAACGGAGGAAGCTGGACCGTGACGGTCGGCTAGGAGATCACCCATGCCTGTGCTGCGAGTCCACCTCGACAGCGACCGGAGCACCGCCCGTCGCGTCCTGCAACTGCACCAGGAGGGCAAGATCCACCACGAGTCGCGGGAGGCGGCTCGGGAACAGGTGTGGCGCCGGGGCCACACCCCGGCCGGTGACCCGACCTTCGTCGGCATCACGAACGGCCGGCGCCACGTGCAACTGCTCTACGACGTCGAGGTCTACTCCGACACGGTCCTCTGAGCACCTTCCAGGCTCGTGCCACCTCGCCGCCCATGAATGCCGACGGCCGACTGGCACGCACCTGACAGCGACATCCGGCGCGCATCCGTACGCTTCTGGCGGAGGTGATCCGCTGTGGTGAACCAGCTGGAGATCCTCACCCGGGCCGCGGACGACCTCGCCGAGGTGCTCGACGACGCCCGCCTGACAGTGGACGACCCCGACTACTGGGGCTCCGAGTGGTTCGAGTTCTGGCGGGGCAATCCCCTGCTTCCGACATGCGTCATGGTCGACTTCCTCGGCAACGTGCTGCACGTGCGCCGGGACGCGACCACATTCGCCGACGAGCGGCTCACCATCACGTACCTTCCCTCGTGGTTCGCCGCGGCCCTCGACGCCGTGCCGGCCCGGGCGCTCGCGCGGCTGCGCTCCGGTCCGGGCGCCGAGACCGTCGTCGCGCAGGTCAGTGACCGCGACCTGGCGGTGCCGCTGCGGATCGAGGTACGTGTCGAACACGCCACCGACACCCGCATCGCGCTGTTCCCCGAGGGCGTGGCGCCACCGCCCGGGATCAGCGTCCGCCACGCGGTCCCGCCACAGATCAGCTACGACGCGCGGCCGTCGCAGGGCGCCCTGACCATGCGCGACGGGGTCGATCCGCAACTGTTGGCCGACGGGTCGCCGGAGGGATACGCGGGCATCAAGCGGGTCCACTGGATCGCCCCGGCGCTGCGGATCTCGGCGGCGCCGGGGGTCCGGATCGTGCCGGCGGAGCTGTTCCCGGCCGTCGACACCGGGTTCGACCCGCTGTCGCTCGACCTCACCTCGGGTGGCGTGGCCGCGTTGGCGTCCTCGCCGTTCTGGGGGTGGTTCGTCATGGACGCCGCCCGCCGCCAGGACGACACGACCCGCGCCCGGTCGCCGGCGGTGGTGACCAGCCAGCAGGCGCTGGACCTGCAGATCGAGCGTTTCCAGAACGTCGAGGCGCTCCCGCCGCCGGGCGCGCCGAGACGGCGCAGCGGGGCGCCCGAGGCGGAGTTGTCCGGCGGCGAGTGGACGGCCGGCCCGCGGATCGAGGAGATCACCCGGCCGGACGGCGTCGACCTGCTGTTCCTCACCCCGGAGGCGGCGCTCGACCTGAACCGGGCCCGCAGCGACCCGATCGCCGCGCTGGCCGCCGATGTCACCCCGTACGTCGCCGGCATCCGGGGCGCGCTGCCGCCGAACCCGGCGGTGCCGGTGCACATCCGGGTCGATCCGCAGAGCCCGGACGACAGGTTCGCCTACTCGGTGACCTACCTGGACGGCGGCGAGCCGCCGGACCGTCCCTGGCTCGCGGGCCGTACCGGGAAGCGGTTCCGGCTCAGCGTGATCCGCACACCGGGGGTTTCGGTACGGGCCGGGCTGTTCTTCGGCCCGGAGGGGTCGGCACAGATCGGCGAGGTGGTCGACTTCCGTGAGCAGGAGGTGGCGGACCTCGCCGCGGTTCCGGTCGCGATCGTGGACCACGGCGCGACGCTGCGCGCGGGATCGCTGCCCCCGCGCGCGGTGACACCCACCGAGATCGCCGATCTCACCGTCACGGCGATCGGGTTGCTTCCCTGGCCACCCGCGCAGGTGGTGGCGGACCTGAACGACTACGCCACGATCCTGCGGTACCTGTACGACGGCAAGGACCTCCTCGGCCGCGACATGACCCGCCTCGACCTCGCGCTGACCTGCGGCGGCGTGCTCCTGCCCGAGGTGCTCGAAGTCGTCGCGCGCAAGGTCGCCCACCTGGTCACCGCCGGCGACTCCCCGGCGCGCCGCCTCGCTGCCGCGTTCGCGGCGGTCGAACCGGCCGGGCTGGCCGCGGCGACGGAAGCCGTCGCCCGCGAGGTCGCACCGTGAGAGCCGAGGAGCTCGCCACCGTCGTCCGGCGCGGGCTGCACCGGGATCTCAGCGAGGCGCTGATGCACCCGGTCCTCGCGCACAGCCTCGACCAGGTCGGTGCGGTGTTCACCCGCAACGGTCACGACGCGCTCGTCGACTTCCACCGCTTCCTGTACGAGCCGTTCGAGCGGGCCAGGCGCGCCGACCCGGGCCGGTACCTGACGTTCCGGGAGTTCCTGCTCGACGACCCCGCCGCCCGGGAGGCCCTGGAACGCATCGTCGGCCCGGACTACTTCATCCTCGCCACCGAGCAGTCCGGCCGGCGGTACTTCGACGCCCGTACGCGGCTGCTGCGGTCGCTGCGCTACGACCAGCCGGCGGTCGCGCAGTGGCTCGCCTGGGGGCAGTGGGGGCGCGACCCGGTGACCGTCGACGTCTTCGGGGACATGCCGGGGTTGCTGCCGGTGGACTTCCCGCAGCGCAAGCGGATCACGCGGGGGCCGCACGCCGGCAGCGAGCGCTGGGGCTACCCGGACTGGGAGACCGGCCGCACCCGGCTGTTCCAGAACCTGGCGTACGCCGAGCTGGCGCACCGACTTCCCGACACGGCGATCCCGCTCGACCTCAACGGGCCGGCGCTGCTCACCGCGCTCCGGCTGCCGTACGATCCGACGCCACGCCCGTTCCGCGGCATGGGCGTGCTGACGATGAGCGACCTGCAGGTGGCGCAGTTGCTGGTCGAGGGCCGCTCGCCCGCGTACCGGTCGATGCTCGTGGCGCCCGGCGCGAGCCCGCCGACGGGTTTCCTCGTCTCCCACGGGTCGGGTGGGCGGGCCGCCTGGGACGCCCGCTGGGAACTCGCGGGCCGGCTGAACGAGCCGGGCCTCCTCACCTCCAGCGAGACGCGGTTCGAGGGGCTGGTCCAGCGGCACCCGGACGCGGCCGACACGGCCCGGCCGGCGATCGGGAATCCGGACCATCCCGTCACCACGCTGAGCAACGCCGAGCTGGTGGCGGTCGCCCTGTACCGGCACGGCTGCCCCGCGATCGCGGTCCAGGCGTTCGAGGTAGAGCACCGGCGGGTCCAGCGCATGGTGTACCAGTTGGAGCGCCTCTTCCGGCGGCTGGACCAGGTCGTGGACGCCGACCTGCTCCGGCACATGTGCGGCCTGTGCGACCCGCACAACCTGCGGGTGCTGACCCCGGAGGGGCACGCCGCCGAGGACTTCTTCGCCGCGTTCTCCGGCTACCTCCCGGACGCCCGGCGCGGCCTCCAGCCGGCGCGGGGAAACCGGTGGGTGCCCAACCGGGCGCGCGCCGCCGCGTTGTTCGGCCCGCCGCCGCCGTCGCCGGCCCCGCTCGCCGGGCTGAACCGGCGCGACCTCGTCGAGCCGCGCACCTTCCGGCTCGACTACGACTCGCATCGCGACATCACACGCGCCATGAACGGGTTCTTCGGCTTCTCGCCGTACTACCTGGAACCGGTGGCGAACCTGTTCCGCGACGCCGACGTCCGGCGAGCGCTCGGCGACCTGTTCGGGGAGTCGGACGGCGACGAGAGCATCGCCGCCTACAACGGCTTCGCCGGCTGCCTGAACGCCGCCATGCGGGCGTACGGAATGGATCCCGAGCTCATGCCCCAGCTACTGATAGACGGGAGTTGGCGATGACCGACACCACGCCGCAGGCCCTGTTCCGCTTCGTCGCGGTGCGCCGGCCCGCACCGGCCGAGCCCGTACTGCCTCCGCCGTCCGTGGAGGTTCTGCTGCGCGCGTTCGACTACACCGACGCGCTGCTGCCCGTGGCCGCGCAGGCGATCCGGGAGCGCGACCGCGAGACCGCCGCAGGGCTGGCGCGCGGCCTGCTCACCGACCTGCCGTCACCGCTCGCGGTAGCGGCCCAGCGGCTGCGTGAGGTACGGCGCCGCGCCGCCGTCGACGAGACGCTCAGCCTGGGTGACCTGCGGCCCGCACCGGACGACGGCCCGCACCGCGAGGCGCTTGCCGACGTGGCCCGGCGGGCGACGAGCGTGATCGTGCTGAACCGGTGGCTCGGCGCGGCCGGTTCCCCGGCCACCACCCGGGCCACCGCCCTGCTCCGCGGCGCCACGGTGCTCCGCCTGGCGGCGCTGCCGCTCGACGGCGGTTACCGGGTGCGGCACCTCGTACGCGGTCAGACCCTCCGGTTGCCGGCCCTGCCGCCGTCCGCCCAGGGCGGTCCCGACGAGAGGATCGCCACGACGCCCACGCCGACGCCGACACCCACGCCTTACCCGGTGCCGGTGCCGCTTCCCCCTCCCGCGCTGCCGGTGTTCGAGGCGCGGGCCCGCGTGCTCGGCCGCGGTGACCTGATGGTGGTACGGACCGAGCACCTGCGCTACGACCTCGGCGAGATCGCCTACATCGAGAACGTGCTGCGGTCCGAGGTGCGCGGCCGGACCACAGTCGTCGACACGACCACGGGTCAGAAGGTCGTCGAGACGACCGACCTGTCCAGCGAGACCAGCCGGGAGCTGACCACCGCCGAGCGGTTCGCGCTCCAGGAGGCGGCGAGCACGACGAACACGGCCACCACCAGTCTCTCGGCGGGGGTGAGCGTGTCCGGCGGGTTCGGCCCGGTCAGCGTCGGGGTCGACGTGAACGCCAGCAACTCCACGAGCACCACACAGAGCAACAGCTCCTCCTCCACGTACGGCAAGGACGTCACCGACCGGGCCACCGAGAGCATGCGCAGCCAGGCGTCCACGCGGACCGTCACCACGAGCCGGACCCAGGTCACCGAGACCAACAAGCACGATTTCGACAACCGGGAGGGCACCGACCACGTCCGTGGCGTCTACCGGTGGCTGAACAAGGTCGACCGCGCGCAGGTCTACAACTACGGCGAGCGGCTGCTGCTGGAGTTCGTGGTGCCGGAGCCGGCCGCGCAGCACGTCCACCTCGCCGGGGCGGCCGCGTCGGCGAACGAGCCGGTGGCTCCGCGCGCGCTGGACTTCGGTCCCGAGGACGTCACCGAGAACACCTTCGTCGCGCTCGGCCGGCGCTACGACGCCACCGGGCTGCAACGGCCCCCGGATAAGGTCGTGACCGTACCGGCGACGTTCACCTTCGCCCCGTCGATGACGACGGAGCCCGTCCATTACGACCCCGAGACGGCTCCGCCGGCGATGCTCGCCAACGGGGTCACCACGTCGCAGGTCACCATCCCCGACGGGTACGCGGCCGGCAGAGTGACGGTGTCGGTGGTGTACGGCGGGCAACTGGCAGTCGGCGAAAAGCCGGATCCGGACGACGTGCCCGCGTCGACGTTCAAGCAGGCTCCGGTCAACGTCGCCGTCGGCGGCCGGCGGATCTCGATCGTGGCCGGGGACGCCGCGGAGTCCCACACCGTCGAGCTGGAGCAGCAGCTGACCGGACATCTGCCGGTGGCGATCGGATCGCAGCAGGTGAACGGGCAGGCGATCGCGGTGCGGGTGATCGCCTACCGCACCCCTGAGGCGTTCAAGGCGTGGCAGCAGTCCACGTTCGACCTCATCCAGCAGGCGTTCCTGTCCCTGCAGTCCGCCTACGACACCGCCGTGTCGGTGGCGCAGGTGCGGCAGGGCTACGCCGTGAGCGCGCCGCCGGAGGTCAACCGGGCGATCGAGGTCCGCGAACTCACACGCGGCTGCCAGACCATCCTCACCGGGCAGGACTTCGACCAGTTCGGTTCGCTTGACAGCCCGCCGGACGAGCCGCCCCGGATCGACCTCGACGAGTCGTGGGCCGAGGCCGACGCGATCGCGTTCTTCTCCGACGTCTTCGACTGGTCGCTCATGACGTACCTGTTCTACCCGTACCAGTGGGCCGGCCGGCACCGCTGGGCCGAACTCACCGCGCGCACCAGCACCGACCCGTTGTACGAGGCGTTCCTGCAGGCGGGCGCCGCGCGGGTGGTCGTGCCGGTACGGGAGGGCTTCGAACGCTCCGCCGTCCGCTACCTGCAGACCGGCAAGGTCCCCGCCTGGGGGCCGAAGCCGTGGCGCGGTGAGCCGACCAGGTACCCGATGGTCGACGACCTCATCGCGGACGCCAACGACCGGCCCGACGGTGAGGTCGCTGTCGACGAGCCGTGGGAGGTGGTCTCCCCCACCTCCCTCGTCCATCTGCAGGAGGACGCCGAGCTGAACCCGGCCGTCCCCGGGTAGTGGCCGGGGAGGGCCCTGTCGACGGCTGATCGGCCCATCGGCTGGCCCCTGAAATCGGATGCGTGGCCCGGTCCATGATCAGCAGAATGAGGGCGTCCACCGGCAATGGGAGGTGATCGGCATGCCAGAGAGGCGTTAGTCCCGCGCATGTGCGCGGGCGGCCGGAAGGCGGTCGTCACATGGCCCGTACCGACATCCACCGACCCGAGCGGGTGCAGCAGCGGGATCCGTATCTGCGCCGCTGGTTCACCGACATCCACCGACACCACTTGGGCGCCTGCGACCTGGCCGAGTTCCTCGCCTCGCCCGACTGGATCCGCACCCGTTGCTACCGTGAGGTGACGGCGCAGGCTCCCAACCTCTGCGGCTGCCGGCTCTGCACCTTTCAGGCGTACCGCAGGCTCGGCCGCCGCCAGGAACGCGTCGCCTGGCGTTCGGTCCGCCGTCGGCTGCTCGCCGAGCACCGGGGCGGCGAGCACGATCTCGACGTGCCCCCGATCCGCGGCAAGGCCTGGTAGCCGTGCGCCGGATCAGCGATGAGTTCGCCTGTCCCGGCCGGTCTGAGCTGGTGCATCCGATCGGATGCGCGAACCGGCCGACCGTCAGGAGGACGAGAGCCATGAGCGTTGTCGACACCACTCCCCCGCCCGTCGCCCGTGGACTGCACCGCACGCTGTGGGTGCTCCAGGGCTTCCTCGGCGTCTTCTTCATAGTCGCCTCGGCCGGCCCCAAACTGTTCGGCGAGGCGAACGCTGTGCAGTCCTTCGAGGACATGGGCACCGCGCCCTGGTTCCGCTACCTCGTCGGGCTGGCGCTGCTCATGATCGGCGCCGCCGTCACCCAGGCGTTCATCCTCGACGGCGGCGCGCTGGTCCTCACACCGGTGGTGCTGTTCGTGCTGTTCGTGTTCATCGCCTGGGGCCGCCGCGACTCGATCGGCCGTCTCCTCAGGCGATAGCGCAGGGGGTGCGTCCGGCGGCCGGTCAGGGCGTCCAGCGCACCCCCGGGTTCACCCGCCCGAACCAGTCGAAGACGGCCATGTTGTCCCACCCGTTTCCGGTGCCGTTGATGTTCGCCGGGTCCCAGCCGTTGCCAGGGACGGCGTACCAGGTGGGTTCCCAGTAGAAGACCCCGATCGCGCCGGCGTTGCGGGCGGTGTTCTGCACCCAGTCGAACTCCTGGGCCTGCCCGGCCCACGTCGCGCTGATGCCGTCGCAGGTGGCGTCGCCGATGACGTTCGGCTGGCCGTCCGCGTCGTCCCGGGTGAAGGGGTACGCGGTCTCCACGATCACCACCGGCTTCCCGTAGCGGTTCCGCAGGTCGACGATGTTGTTGTAGAGGTTCGCCAGGCTGCCGTGCCACATGCAGTAGTACGACAGGGCCGTCATGTCCCACTGCACGCCCTGGGCGCGGATGCCGTCGTAGAACCACCGGGCGTTGGCGTTGCTGTCCGCGTTCGCGGTGTGGATCATCACGGGGATGCCGCGGCCGCACGCCTTCACCGCGTTGTAGCCCTGCTTCAGCAGGCCGGCCAGCGGGGCGAAGTCGTTGTTGACGACCTTCCCCTCGTTCCACAGCATCCCGACGTTGATCTCGTTACCGATCTGCACGCTGTCCGGCAGGGTGCCCTGCCCCCGCAGGGCGGCGCAGACGTCGTACGTGAAGGCGTACACGTCGTTGCGCAGCTGACTGAGGCTGTGCCCGGCCCAGGCGGCCGGCTTGTACTGCTTGCCGGGATCGGCCCAGGTGTCGGAGTAGTGGAAGTCGATGAGGACCTTGAGGCCCTTCGCCCTGGCCGCGCTCGCCTGGGCCAGTACCCTGCTCTTGTTGTTGTAGCCGCTGGCCGGGTTGTTCCAGACGCGCAACCGGACGTAGTTGGCGCCGGCGGACCTGAGGATGTCCAGCGGGTCACGGGCGACCCCGCCCGCGTCGTAGTACTTCGCCCCCAGGTCCAGGCTGCGCTGCAACGACGAGACGTCGGCGCCCCGCATGCTGAGCGTGTTCGCGGCGGAGACGGGCGCCGGCGTACCCCCGAACGTGGTGGTGACGGCGAGGACGACGGCCGTGACGGCCCCGGCCAGGGTCCGGCGGCGGCGGTGGGGTGTGCTCACAGGGCTCCCTCTCGGGTCGGGTTGCGGGCCGCGCTCAGCCCACGGTGCAGGGAGCGCCGTTCAGCGAGAACCCGGTCGGCGGCGCGTCGCTGGCGCCCCACCGCCCCTGGAAGCCGAAGGTCGCGGATCCGTTCGGCGCGATGACGCGGTTCCAGTCGACGTTGCGGGCGGTCACTGTGGCGCCGGTCTGCCCGACCGTGGCGTTCCACGCGTTGGTGATCTGCTGGTCGCCGGGGAAGCCCCACGTGACGATCCAGCCGTCGACCGGCGCCGTCCCGGTGTTCTGGACCGTCACCGTGGCCACGAAGCCGCCGGCCCACTCGGACTGGTTCCGGTAGGTCACCCGGCAGGTCGAGGGCGGCGGGGGCGGCGGAGTGGTCGTCGTGGGCACGGTGACCGTGTTGGAGGCGATCGACACGTTGCCGACGGCGTCCCGGGCCCGCACGTAGTACAGGGTGCGCAGCGGCGTCTCCGGGGGCAGCGCGGCCGTGTACGTCGTGCCCGGCACGGTGGCGACGAGCGTCGAGGTGTACCAGCCGTCGAACCGGTAGACGTTGTACCCGAGCACACCGACGTTGTCCGTCGACGGCGCCCAGGACAGCGTGGCGGTCGAGGCGGTCACCTCGCCGACTGTCAGGTTCTGCGGTGCGCTCGGCGGGGTGGTGTCCGGGCCGGTGTCCGTCACCGGGGTGACCACCGTCAGCGGGTCGGTGGAGGGCGAACGGCGGCCGTCGCCGTCGCGGGCCGAGACCCGGAACGAGTACTGCCGGCCCGGCTGGATGGAGGTGGTGATCGTGGCGGTGGTGACGTCGCCGAGGCTGACGCCGTACACCACGTCGTCGAACGCCTGGTAGTAGGTGATGTCGTACCCGACGACGGGGCAGCAGCCGCGCGTGGCGGCCGTCCAGGTGAGGGTGACCGACGTGGTCCGTACCTGGGTGGCGGTCAGGTTCGTGGGCGCGCTCGGCGGGAACGGCGTGGTGCTGGGCGGGTCGGGCGTCCTGGGCGTCGACGTGGGCGGCGCCACGGTCCCGGTCGGATCCGCGGCGGGCGCCGCGGCGCCGCCGGGAGCCGGCGCGGCAGCGGGGTACGCGGTGCCGGCGTCGGCCGACGGTACGGCGCTCAGCGCGGTGGCGAGCACCGCTGCCGACAGCACGACGGCGGCCAGCAGACCCGGCCGGAGTCGGCGGAACGACGAGGACGACGAGACGGCTGCCATACGCCGACGATGCCGCCGATACATCGATGATCGCCAACGTATCCCACGACTCGGTCGGCGCGGCGGCCCGGCAACCCGTCGCGGGGCGCGACCTCTGCCTCATTCGTCGTTTTACGCCGCCTATCTGCGTAATCAGCAACAATCGGAAATACAGGGTGAGCCGCTGTGGAACGGCCACCGCACGCACGACTGGACGGGAAGCGGCGATGGCCACCTTCGAGTACCGCTGCCAGCAGGACGGCAGCTTCGATGTCGTACTGCCGGTCGGCACCGCGGGACCGTCGACGAGCTGCCCCCGGTGCGGGTTCCCGGCGACACGGGTGTTCTCCGCGCCACGGCTGGCCCGCATGCCGGCGGCGCTGCGCGAGGCCATCGACCGGACCGAGCGCAGCGCGGAACAGCCGGAGGTGGTCGGGCGGGTACCCGGCGGTCGCCCGGCACGCCGCTCGACGAACCCGGCCCACGCCCGTCTGCCCCGCTGGTGACCACGAGAAGGGCTCAACGCTGTGCCTGAACTGCTGTTCTCCCTCGACTCCGCCAAGAGGTTCACCGACCAGGAGAAGGTCGGGCACAACCGCTGGCATCCCGACATCCCGCCCGTGGCGACGGTACGGCCCGGACAGTCGTTCCGCGTCCACTGCCGCGAGTGGTTCGACGGCGCGATCCACAACGACGACTCCGCCGAGGACATCCGGGACGCTCCGCTGACCCGGGTCCACGCGCTCAGCGGCCCGTTCGCGGTCGAGGGCGCCGAGCCGGGCGACCTGCTCATGGTCGACATCCTCGACATGGGCCCCATCCCGCAGGAGTCAGGTCCGCTGGCCGGCCAGGGCTGGGGTTACACGGGCATCTTCCCCACCGGCAACGGCGGCGGCTTTCTCACCGAGCAGTTCCCCGACGCGTACAAGGCGGTCTGGGACTTCTCCGGCCGCAAGGCCACCTCCCGGCACATCCCCGGAGTCTCGTTCACCGGGATCGCCCACCCAGGGCTGATGGGCACCGCCCCGTCCGCGTCGCTGCTGGCCACGTGGAACCGGCGCGAGGGTGCGCTGATCGCCACCGCGCCCGACCGGGTGCCGCCCCTGGCCCTGCCCCCCGAGCCGCAGGACGCGATCCTCGGCCGCCTCACCGGCGCCGACTTCGACCGGGTAGCCGCGGAGGCGGCGCGGACCGCTCCGCCCCGGGAGAACGGCGGGAACCAGGACATCAAGAATTTCACAGTCGGCAGCCGGGTCTTCTACCCCGTGTACGTGCCGGGAGCCAACCTGTCCCTCGGCGACCTGCACTTCTCCCAGGGCGACGGGGAAATCACCTTCTGCGGCGCGATCGAGATGGGCGGCTTCGTCGACCTGCACGTGGACCTGATCAAGAACGGCATGCAGACGTACGGCGTCGCCGAGAACGCGATCTTCATCCCGGGCGACACCCCGCCGCAGTTCTCCCGGTGGCTGGCCTTCTCCGGGATCTCCGTCACCCTCGACGGCGAACAGCGGTACCTCGACTCGCAGCTGGCCTACCAGCGCGCCTGCCTGCACGCCATCGACTACCTGACCCGCTTCGGCTACCAGCCGGAACAGGCGTACCTGCTGCTCGGTGCCGCACCGATCGAGGGCCGGCTCTCCGGCGTGGTGGACATCCCCAACTCCTGCGCGACGGTCTACCTGCCCACCGAGATCTTCGACTTCGACATCCGCCCCTCGGCCTCCGGTCCGACCCGGATCGATCCGGGCAGCGGCGCCCCGAAGGCCACCATGAGCTGAGCAGGTGACCGCGCCACCGTTTTCGGCAGGACCGGGCTGATCACGGGACGGGTGGGCGCCGGAAGCTCCTCGCCGCGCGGGGCGCGGGGATGTCGGCGGTACGCCGCATCGCGGCGGCGCGACCCGGCGTGTAGCCGTACTCCCTGGCGAAGGCGGAGATGAACGCGGACGGGCTGGCGTACCCGATGCGGCGGGCGACCTCGCCGACCGGCCGGGTCTCCAGCAGCGCCAGCGACGCACGCAGGCGCAGCTTCGTGCGCCACTGCGAGTACGACATGCCGAACTCGCGGTCGAAGTCACGTTGCAGCGTCTTGACGCTGACGTGCAGGCGGTCCGCCCACTCGGCGAGCCCTGTCGTGTCACCCGGGTCTCGGGCCAGGGCCGTGGCGACCGCCAGCGCGACGCCCGTACCGCCGGCCTGCCGGTCGTCGGGGTCGGATCGGGCGGCGAGCCCGGCCATGATGCGGCTGCGGGCGGCGAGGGCGTCGCGTTCGTCGTAGCCGGCGGTGGTGAGCGCGAGGACGAGCCGAGCGGCCTCGGCGTCGATGGTGGCGACGCCGGCCCCCAGCCCGTCGAGGGCACCGGGCACCTCGCGCAGGCAGATCCGGTAGACCGTCTGCCGGTCCGCCGCGTGCACCTCGTGGGTCACGGCCCGGTGCACCCAGAAGACCTCGTCCGGCCCGAGGAAGGTGGTGTGCCGACCGTGGCGGGCGGAGAGCAGACCGTCGGGTGACCAGTAGAGCTGGTGCAGGAAGTCCTCCCGGTTCTCGGCGAACGCCAGCCGGGTCACCGACCGGTAGCGCAGGAGGAGGATGCCGTCGGGGCGGCCGAGGCCGTAGCCGAACTCCTCGCAGCTGACCGGATCCGCCGTGATCGGGCCGGTGACCATCACGCTCTGACCTCTCCCCGACATCGGTTGACCTCTCGGCGACATTCCGCCCACAGAAGTAAGGCTAGCCTAAGCTCTGCAGCCCAGCAGGGCTGCACCTCTGTGTTGAGACCCCGAAGGAACTGGCAGATGTCCGTACGACAGCACTGGCGCGTGATCGCCGCCGCCGCGGTGACGCTCACCGTGGTCACCGGTTGCGGATCCGACGGCGGCGACTCCGCCGCGAAGTCCGGCGACGCCGCGACCCGCGTCTTCGCCGCCGACAACGGCGAGATCACGATCCCGGTCGCCCCCCAGCGGGTCGTCGCCACCGGCTACGCGGTGCCGGTCCTGATCGAGGCGGACGCCGCACTGGTGGGGATCTCGAGCTGGAAGCGCGGCCTGGCGCTGATGGCCGAGCAGGACCGGGCCACCTACGAACGGCTGCCGAAGGTCGCCGGCGAGGCGGCTGCCGAGACCAACTACGAGGCCGTCGCCGCCGCCAAGCCGGACCTCATCGTGATCGGGGTGCCGAAGCCGGCTCTCGGCAGCATCGACATGAAGCGGCTGGAGAGCATCGCGCCGGTCGTCGCGATCGGCCCCACCACGCCCGCCGCCTGGCGCGAGCTGTCCCGCCGGCAGTCCGACGCCGCCGGTCGCGGCACGAACTTCCAGGCGGCCAAGGAGGCGTACGAGAAGAGGGCCGCGGAACTGAAGGACAAGTACGGCGCCGCCCTCGCGGGCCTGAAGTTCGGGCACGTGGGCAGCTACGGCGAGATCGCCAAGGGCACCTTCCACCGGGAGTTCGCCGGCTCGTGGGGCACCAACATCGCCCAGGACGCGGGCGTGACCTACTACGGCGAGGTCAAGGAGAAGGGCGGTGGCGGGCTCGACGTCACCGAGTACCCGGCGATCGAGGAACTGCCGACGAGCCTCGGCGAGGCCGACGCCATCACGTACACGGTGCAGCCCGACGGCACCCCCGCCGAGGCGGTGAAGCAGGTGCTCGACTCCGCGCTGTGGAAAAACCTGCCCGCGGTCAAGGCCGGCCGGGTGTTCCCGTTGCAGTACACGGAAGCGGCGACGTACGAGTCGGCCCTCCGGACGCTCGACTCCGTCGACAAGGCATTCGCGCCGCTGTTGGCCCGATGACAGTCGACCGTCACGACCCGGCCGGCCGGGTCGTTGCCCACCACCGCGCGGGCAGTGGCACGGTCCGGATCGGCTACCCGATCGGCGTACGCGAGGTCCGGGTCGTCGCCCGGCGGCGGCTGACCCCGCGCATGGTGCGGCTGACCCTCGGCGGCCCGGCCCTCGCCGGCTTCCACACCTACCAGGCGGACGACCACGTCAAGCTCGTCTTCCCGGATCCGGACGGCACCCGGCGCGATCCCGTCCCGGACGGGCGGGGCATGCTCGACTGGCCCCGCCCGCTGCCGACCACCCGCAAGTACACGGTGCGCCGCTACGATCCCGCCGCCTGCGAAATCGACCTGGACTTCGTGCTGCACGACGGCGGTGTCGCGTCGGCGTGGGCGGACACGGCGGCGGTGGGCGACGGGGTGACGATCGCGGGCCCGCCCGGCGCGAAGGCGTTCCCGCACAGCTACGACCACTACGTCTTCGCCGTCGACGCCACCGCCCTGCCGGCCGTCGCCAGATGGCTGGAGGAGTCCCCGGCCGACGTGTCGGCGCACGTGGTCGCCGAGGTCGACGACCCGGCCGAACGGGAATACCCGCTCGCGCACCGCGACGGGGTGGCGGTGACGTGGCTGGTGCGCGCGGCCACCGGGTCCACGCTCGCGCAGCAGGTGAGGTCGCTGCGCCTGCCGGCCGGGCGGGCGTTCCTCTTCGCGGCCGGCGAGGCGAACGACATCAGGCCGCTACGCGCCTGGAGCGCCGGCCGCCTCGACTCACTGATCACCGGGTACTGGAAGCGCGGAGTCGCCGGGCTTGAAGACTGACCTGCCCCGCCGGGCGGCGTTCCTGCTCGTGTCCGCCGCGCTGCTCGTCGTCGCGGCGGGCGCGAGCATGGCCGTGGGCGCGCGACCGGTCGCGCCGGTCGAGGTGTGGCGCGCGCTCACCGACTTCGCGGCCACGACCGACCACCTCGTCGTACGCGACATCCGGCTGCCCCGCACGATCCTCGGCGTCTGCGTCGGCGCCGCCCTCGGCGCGGCCGGGGTGCTGATCCAGACGCTCACCCGCAACCCGCTGGCCGAGCCCGGCATCCTCGGCGTGACAGCCGGGGCCGGCTTCGCCATCAACCTGGGCGTGCTGGCGGGCGTCGCCGGGTCGCAGGCCGGGCAGCTCGTGCTCGCGGTGGCCGGCTCCGCGCTCGCCGCCGTCGCCGTCTACGCCGTCGGGCGGACCTCACCCCTGCGGCTGGTCCTCGCCGGAGTCGCGCTGAGCTGGGTGCTGATGGGCGTCTCGCTCGGGCTGCGGCTGGGCTTCCCGGACGTCTTCGACAGGTACCGGTTCTGGTCGGTCGGGGCGCTGGCCGGCGCCGAGCAGACGCCGCTGGTACTGCCGGTGCTGGTGACAGTCGCCGCCCTGGCCGCCGCGATGGCCGCGACCCGGCCGTTGAACGCGCTCGCCCTCGGCGAGGACGTCGCCCACTCGCTCGGCGCCCACGTGACCCGGACCCGGGTCACCGTCCTGGTGCTCGTCACGCTGCTCACCGGCGTCGCCACCGCGGTCGCCGGCCCGATCGCGTTCGTCGGGCTGATGGTTCCGCACCTGGCGCGGCGGCTGGCCGTCGACTCGATCCCGTGGATCATGGCGTACTCGATGCTGCTCGGGCCGATCCTGCTGCTCGTCGCGGACGTCGGCTCGCGGGTCCTGCTGCCCACTGGCGAGGTTCCGGTGTCGATCGTCACCGCGTTCCTGGGCGCTCCGGTGCTGATCTGGGCGGTCCGCCGCTACGGGGCGGCGGCGCTGTGAGCACCGTGAGGCTGCGGGCGGGACGGCTCGCGATCGAGGTGGAACGGCGCTCGGCCGTCGCCTCGGCCGGGCTCGTCACGGCCGCGGCGGTCCTCGCGCTGCTGACCCTGAGCCACGGGCCGGAGTGGGCGACACCGGCCGAGGTGTTCGACGCCTTGTTCCGGGGCGGCGACGCGGCCTTCGTGATCCGGGAGTGGCGGCTCCCCCGGGTGGCCGCGGCGCTGGTCTTCGGCGCCGCGCTGGGTCTGGCCGGAGCGGTCTTCCAGAACCTGACCCGCAACGCGCTGGGCAGCCCCGACGTGATCGGTCTCGACGCGGGCGCGTACACCGGCGCGCTCGCCGCGATCACCGTGCTGAACGGCACCGCCGGGCAGCTCGCCGCCGGGTCGGTGGCGGGCGGGCTGCTCGCCGCCGCGCTCATCTACCTGCTGTCGCTGGACTCCGGGCTCAGCGGCGTCCGGCTGGTCGTCATCGGCATCGCGGTCAACGCCATGCTGACCGCGCTCAACTCCTGGATCGTGCTGCGGGCCGAGATCGACGTGGCGCTCGCCGCGACCGGCTGGAACGCCGGCTCGCTCAACGGCGTCGACTGGGCCGAGGTGCGGCTCCCGTTCGCCGTCATCGGCCTGTTCGTCCTGCTGCTCGTCGTGATCTCGCACGCCATGCACCAGGCGGCGCTGGGCGACGAGATCGCGCGCACCACCGGCGTACGCCTGGGCCGGCTCCGCCTGCTGCTGGTCCTGGCCGGCGTGGGCTGCACCGCGACAGTGACAGCGGTGGCCGGGCCGGTCGTGTTCATCGCGCTCGCGGCGCCCCAGATCGGCCGGCGGCTCGCGCGGGCCGCGGGCGTACCCCTGGTGCCGGCGGCGCTGACCGGCGCGGTGCTGCTGCTCGCCGCGGACCTCGTCGCGCAACTGCTGCTCGCGCCGGTCGCGTTGCCGGTCGGCGTGGTCACCACGGCGATCGGCGGCTGCTATCTCATCTGGCTGCTCGGCATGGAGGTGAAACGACGGTGACCAGCCGTCTGACCGCGGAAGACGTCACGCTCGGCTACGGCGAGCGGGTGGTGTCGACGCGGGTGAGCCTGGCCGTGCCGGACGGCGCGTTCACGGCGATCGTCGGCCCCAACGCCTGCGGGAAGTCGACGCTGCTGAAGGCGTTCGTCCGGCTGCTCACACCGGCCTCGGGCGCGGTACGCCTCGACGGCCGGGACGTCGCCGAGCACCGGCCGAAGCCGTTCGCCCGCCAGGTCGGCTTCCTGCCCCAGGGCCTCGTCGCGCCGGAGAACATCATCGTGCGGCGGCTCGTCGCCCGGGGCCGCTACCCGCACCAGTCCCTGCTCGGCGGCGCAGGCGGGGCCGCCGACGAGGAGGCCGTCCGGTCGGCCATGGCGGTTGCCGGCGTCACCGACCTGGCCGAGCGGCCCGTGGAGGAACTCTCCGGCGGGCAGCGGCAACGGGTCTGGATCGCCATGGTGCTGGCGCAGGAGACGCCGTACCTGCTGCTCGACGAGCCCACCACGTTCCTGGACATCACGCACCAGTACGAGCTGCTGGCGCTGTTCGCGCGGCTGCGCGACGAGGGACGCACCGTCGTGGCCGTGCTGCACGACATCAACCAGGCCTGCCGGTTCGCCGATCACATCGTGGCGATGAAGGCCGGCCGGATCGTCGCGCAGGGCCCGCCGGCCGACGTGGTGGACGCCGACCTCATGCGGGAGGTCTTCGGCCTGCCCAGCGTGGTGATGCCGAACCCGGTCACCGGCACTCCGATGGTGGTGCCGACCGTGTAGCAGGAAGCCCTCGTCGGTATGCCAGAGTCGACATGAGCCGGTTGGGCGGCTCGGGAGAACCGGTACGACGAGAGGACGGGACACCTGATGCAGAAGTCATCCCTGACCGCGCTGGCCCGCGAGCAGTTGGAGCGCGCACACACCTCCTCCAGCGGTCGCAGCAGCTCCACCGTCTACGGCGGTCACGAGCACAAGCTCCGCCAGACGGTGATCGCGCTGACCGCCGGCCAGATGCTCAGTGAGCACGAGAACCCCGGCGAGGCCACCGTCCACGTCCTGCGCGGCCGGGTCCGGCTCGGCGCCGGCGAGACGTCCTGGGACGGCGCGCCCGGCGATCTGCTGATCGTGCCGGACCGCCGGCACACGCTGGAGGCGCTCGAAGACTCCGCCGTGCTGCTCACCGTCGCCAAGCGCTGACGACCCCGGATCCCGGGACCCTCATCCGACGGCCGCCAGGAAGTCCGAGTAGAAGACGCCCAGGCCGGCCGCGACGCAGACACCGGCCACGATCCAGAACCGGACCACGATGGTGGACTCGCTCCATCCGGCCAACTCGAAGTGGTGGTGCAACGGCACCATCCGGAAGACCCGTCGGCCGGTGGTCCGGTACGAGACGATCTGGATCACCCAGGTCGTCGTGATGATGACGAAGAGCCCGCCGATCAGGATCGAGAGCAGCGTGGTGCGGGTCACCACCGCGAGCCCGCCGATCAGGCCGCCGAGCCCGAGCGCGCCCACGTCACCCATGAAGATCCGCGCCGGGGAGGTGTTCCACCAGAGGAAGCCCACGCAGGCGCCGGCCGCCGCCGCCGCGATCATGGCGATCTCCAGGGGATCGCGGACCTGGTAGCAGTACTCGTTCACGCGGGCGTACCCGTCGTCGGCGCACCAGTGCCGGTACTGCCAGAAGCCGATCAGCGAGTACGCGCCGAGCACCAGGATCGACGCGCCGGTGGCGAGACCGTCGAGGCCGTCGGTGAGGTTCACGCCGTTCGACATCGCCGTGATCACGAAGACGAAGACCAGGACCGCGCCGACCTTGCCGACGTCCAGCCAGCTGATGTCGCGGATGAGCGAGATGTGCTCGCTGGCCACCGTCTGCCCGTTCGTGCTGGGCACGTAGAGCGCGGCCATGCCGAACCCGCCGCCGACGAGCGCCTGGCCGATCAGCTTGCCCTTGGCGGACAGCCCGTCGGAGTTGCGCCGGCGCACCTTGAGGAAGTCGTCGAAGAAGCCGACCGCGCCGCAGAAGACGAACAACCCGAGCAGCACCAGGGCCGTCATGGTCGGCCCCTCCTGCGCGATCTGCCGCTCGGGCAGGGTGGTCAGGGCGAGGTGCCCGGCGACGTACGCGAGGACCGTCGCCACGATGAAGACGACGCCGCCCATCGTGGGCGTGCCCTTCTTGCCCTCGTTGCTGGCGAGCCCGATGGACCGGATCGGCTGACCGGCCTTGAGCGCGCTGAAGACGCGGATCGCCACCGGCGTACCGAACAGGGCGATGAGGAACGCGACGGCGGCCGCGACGATGATCGCCCTCACGGGCGGACCCCGGGCTTCCGGACCTGCGCCTGACGAACCGATCCGGGCCCGCCGCGCGGACGGCCTGTCGCGAAGTCATCGATCACGACACGTGAGCTTGCCATCCGGCGGCGCACGGAGCAGCCCCTGACCCTCGCCGCGCCGTACTTCGCGACCCGCCGACGCTGGCGCGCACGCCGTAGCGTCGACGGCATGACGACGGTTGTGGTGTCGCTCGCGGTGGCCCTGGTGGTGGTAGCCGCGCTCGTGTTCTTCGTGACCCGGCGGGACCGGGCGAGGCGCTCGCCGGACGAGGACTCGGCTGCGGTCCGCCAGGCCGCGACCGACCGGAGCAGGCATGACGCGCAGCGCCACGCCGCGTCGGGCATCGCGGACCGGCACCGCAATCCGCCGAGCACGTAGGCCGGGGTGTTCCGCGGTGGCGCGGTCCTGAGCACCACGCCCGGCCGTCGTGCTCACCGCTCCGGGGTCAGGTAACCGCGGGAGAACGCCGCCGCCACGGCCGCCGCCCGGTCGTTGACGCCGACTTTCGCGTACGCGTGCAGCAGGTGCGTCTTGACAGTCGCCTCGCTGATGAACAACTGCCTCGCCGCCTCGCGGTTGGTCGAGCCTCGGGCGACCAGCTCAAGGACCTCCAGCTCCCGCTGCGACAGCGGCTCCGAGGCCGGTTGCCGCATCTGCCGCATGAGCCGCGTCGCGACCGCTGGGGACAGCGCCGCCTGCCCCTGCGCGGCCGCCTCCACCGCGCGGAACAACTCCTCGCTCGGCGCGTCCTTGAGCAGGTAGCCGGTGGCGCCGGCCTCGATGGCGGGCAGCACGTCGCTGTCCGTGTCGTACGTGGTCAGCACCAGCACGCGGGCCGGCACCCCTCGTCTCGCCAGCTCCCGGATGGCGGTGACACCGTCGACGCGCGGCATCCGCAGGTCCATGAGGATCACGTCCGGCCGGAGCGCCTCCCCCGCGACGATCGCCTCCGCACCGTCACCCGCCTCGCCGAGCACCTCGAAGCGCGGGTCGGCGCTGAACATGCCGCGTAGCCCGTTGCGTACCACGGGGTGGTCGTCGACGATCAACAGGGAGATCACGATCAGACTCCGGCGGGGATGGCCGGCACCGTCGCCGAGATCGCCGTACCGCCGCCGGGTTCCGACTCGATGTCCAGCCGCCCGGCGAGTCGCTGCACCCGCTGCCGCATGCCGGCGAGCCCGAAACCCCCGTCCCCGGCGCGCCTGGCGCCGAGCTCGAAACCCACCCCGTCGTCGCGTACGTCGAGCGTCACCAGATCCTCCATGTACGACAGGGTCAGCCCGACCCGGCTGGCGCGGGCGTGCTTGGCCACGTTGGCGAGCGCCTCCTGCGCGGCCCGCAGCAGCGTCACCTCGACGTCGGCGTGCATCGGCCGCGGGTCGCCGGTGGTGGTCAGTACCGCGTCGATGCGGTGCACCTGCGACCAGCGCCGGGTCACGTCGCTTATCGCCTCCGGCAGCCGGGCCTCGGCGAGCACGTCCGGCTGCACCGCGTGCACCGTGCGGCGGGCCTCGGTGAGGCTGTCGCGGGCCAGGTTCCTGGCGTTGTCCACGTGCCGGCGCCACGCCTCGGCCCGGTCGGCGTGCTGCTCGGCGGCCTGGAGCTGGGTGAGGATGCCGGCGAGTCCCTGGGCGAGCGTGTCGTGGATCTCCCGGGCCATCCGCTGCCGCTCGTCCTGCACGCCCGCCTCGCGGGCCTGCACGAGCAGTTGGGCGTGCAGGCCGGCGTTCTCCGTGAGCGCCGCCTCCAGCTTGACGTTCGCCTCGTGCAACTCGGCGAGCGCCCGCTTCTGCCTGTGGTTGCGCCGGTCGTCCAGTTCGGCGAAGCGGAAGAACGCCCCGGCCAGCACGATGATGACCAGGGACAGGACGAGCCACGCGTCCACTGTGGCGCGGGCCAGGCCGCCGGTGGACGACGCGGCCTGGATCACCGCGGTGGCGGCGACCCCGGCGTACCGCCAGGCGCCCTTGAGGAACAGGAACGCGTGGACGTAGCCGATGAAGGTGAAGATGCCGTACCAGGGGGCGAGCGCCACCACGCTCGCCCCGAGCACGATCAGTCCCACGTAGTACAGGCCCGTCAGCGGGCCGCTGTGCCGCCAGCGCGGGTGCGCGTGGAACCCGGCCGTCCAGAGCGCGAGCGCGGCAGTGAGCCCGAGCACCACCGGGAGGTTCAGCGACACGTCCCAGAACGGCAGCACCAGCGTGATGAGCGTGCAGAGCGACAGGAGGGCGTACGGCAGGACGGCGAAGAACACCTTCTCGTTGCGCTCCCAGCGGTCGAACTCCGCCCGTAGCTCGGCCTCGATGCTCACGACCTACTCCCAGCGGAAGTACCGCGCGGCCAGCCCTCCGGCCACGATCGTCCACCCCAGCATCACGGCCACGGGCAGCATCTGCGGCCACTGACCGGCGGTGGCGTCCTGCAATGATTGCACGCCCGCGCCGAGCGGGGTGAAGTCGCTGATCGCCCGCAGCACGCCGGGCATGCTGTCGCGCGGGAGCCACAGGCCGGCGAAGAACACGACCGGGAAGAAGAGTACGGTCCCGACCGCCCCGGCACTCTTGCCGCTGGGCGCGAGCGCGGCGACGAGCAGCCCGATCGCGAACATCGTCACCGCGGCCAACACGTAACTCGCCAGGTACGCCGGCACGTGCCGGGGCAGCCGTACGCCGAACGCCAGCCGGCCGATTGCGAGCGCGACCAGCATCGTCACCACGGACAGGGCGGTGGACATCAGCAACTGCGCGCCGAGCATCGCCTCCGGCCGGACCGGCGTGGTCCGCATCCGTCGCAGCACACCCTTCTCCCGGTAGGTGGCGAGGAGCTGGCACAGGCTGTTGAGCGCGAACATGGCGAGGCCCAGCGCGACGATGATCGGCACGTACAGGTCGATCGTCCGCAACCCGCCGAGGTCCGCGTCGGGCTCCCGGAACGCGGGGATCGCGCCGAAGATGACGAGCAGCAGCGGCGGGAACCCGAGCGCGAAGAAGACGATCATCGGCTCGCGGAAGAACAGTCTGGTCTCGGTGGCGGTGAGCCGGAACAGCGCGGACACGTTGTCTCCTCAGGCGTCGATCGGGCGGCCGGTGAGCGCGACGAACGCGTCGTCCAGCGAGGTCTGCTCGACCCGCAGATCGGCCGCGACGACCTGGTGGCGGGCGAGCACGGTGGTCACGGCGAGCAGCAGATTCCCCGTACCGGTCACCACGAGCTGGCTGCCGGCCCGCTCGACCGACGTGACCTCGGGCAACGCGGTGAGCAGGGCGTGGTCCAGCGGCGCGGAGGGCCGGAACCGGATCCGCTGCCGGTCGTCGACGCGCGCCACCAGCCCGGCCGGGGAGTCGAGCGCGACGAGGCGGCCGGCGTCGATCACGGCGAGCCGGTCGCAGAGCCGCTCCGCCTCCGCCATGAAGTGCGTGACCAGCAGGACCGTCACCCCCCGCTCGCGGACACCCTCGATGAGATCCCACGTGTCGCGCCGCGCCTGCGGGTCGAGGCCGGTGGTCAGCTCGTCGAGCACCGCCACCGTCGGGTCGCCGACCAGCGCCAGCGCGATCGACAGCCGCTGCTTCTGCCCGCCGGAGAGCCGCCGGAACTGCGTGCCGAGCTTGTCGGTCAGGCCCAGCGTGTCGACGAGCGCCCGCCAGTCGGCCGGCCGGCGGTAGAAGGAGCTGTACAGCTCCATCGCCTCGCCGACGGTCAGCTTGTCGGGCAGCTCGCTCGCCTGGAGCTGCGCGCCGAGCAGGTGCCGCAGCTCGCCGGTGTCGCGTTGCAGGTCGACGCCGCAGACCCGGACGGTGCCGCCGTCCGGGGTACGCAGCCCTTCGACGCACTCGACAGTGGTGGTCTTGCCGGCCCCGTTCGGGCCCAGGATGCCGAATATCTCGCCCTGCTCGACGGCGAAGCTGACGCCGTCCACAGCGGTGTGCCCGCCGTAGCGCTTGACGAGGCTGTCCACCTCGATGATTGCCATGGCAGAAGCGTGCCGTCCGGCGCCCGTACACCGAATCGACTGCGCGGCGAGGACCGTTGCGGAACGCGGTGGGTGCGGCGGTCAACCACCTGGTTGATGCCGGCGTCAGCCGGGCCCGCCACCATGCCGCGACGAAGCCGCCTGGCTAGACGGCCTCCGCCGGGTCCGGACGCGTCCGCTGCCCCCATCGGACGACCGCCGGGGCGACCAGACCGACCACGACGAAGACGGCGCCCATCAGCAGCCAACCCGGGGCGCCCCAGGCGATGCAGAGCAGGCTCAGGATGGAAGGAGCGGCGACGTTGGCCAGGCCCGTGCCGAGCCCGGCGACTCCCGTGTACTGCCCCTGCGCGTGTGGGGGCGCGAGGAGGAACTGCAGTTCGAGCGAGCCCGCCGTGTGCCACAGCTCGCCCACCGTGTGCGCGGCGACTCCCATTGTCATCACCGTCACGGCGAGCCATCCGGGCATCGTCGACGTGGCGGCGATCAGGGCCATCCCCACCAGGAACGCCAACCCGGAGCGACGCATGGCCCGCCCAGCCGCCGGACCGGTGTCGATCCCCCGGCTCGCCCTGACCTGGAGCGCCGCCACGAGCGCGGTGTTGACGAGCACGGCTGCCCCGACGAACCAGCGCGGCGCGTCGGTACGCGAGATGATCCACACCGGCAGCGCGAAGACGAGTACCTGGCCCTGAATTCCCATGACGGCGTCGAGCACGGTGACCGCCATGTACGGCTTGTCCTTCAGCGCGATCCAGCGTCCGGTCATGTGGGGCACCGCGATGGGCGGCAGTGACGGCAGCCGGGTGATGACGGCGGCGCACGCCACGAAGCTGACGGCGTTGCCGACGATCAGGGTCAGGTAGGCGGCGCGGGTGTCCAGTTGCACGGCGGCGCCGGCGACGAGGGCGCCGCAAGCTCCGGCGAGGTTGGCGACCGAACGGAGATAGGCGCGGAACCGGGCCAGGTTCGTGCCGCCGAAGCCGCGCACCAGCGGGCCGCGTGACGCCCCGCCCGCCGACTGGGCGAGTTGGTTGAGGCAGACCAGGACGACGAACGGCCAGAACGTGTGGACGAAGATCAGGGCGGCCGTGGTGACGGCTCGGACGACCAGGGTCAGCAGGTAGATCTCGCGCGGACCCCGTCGATCGGCGAGATGCCCCGTCGGAATCCCGGCGAGCATCCCGACGAGTGCCGCGATGCCCATGCCCAGGGCCACCTGCGCCAGGGGAAGGCCGACGGAGCGGGTGAAGAAGAGCACCGCGCTGGTCATGAAGACGCCGATTCCGACCATGTTGACGAAGGTCGCGACGGCCAGGACGCGCCGCGGGCCGCGCTCGGGGACGAGTCCTCGGGCCACGAGCCATGAGCTGTGCGGCGGAGGAGTGGCGAGGGACGTGACCGCTGCCCGCACAGGGTGGGACCTTCCGTCGAGAGTCGTGGACCCGTGGCAGGACGCCGCTAGTCGAGCCCGGCCAGTTCCTCGGGAGACAGGCGCAACGCCCCGGCGGCCAGGTTCTCGACCAGATGGTCGGGGTTGCCCGTGCCGGGGATGGCCAGCATGTGCGGCCCGCGGCTGAGGGTCCACGCGATCCGCACCTGCGCCGGCGTCGCCCCGTGGACCCGGGCGACGGCCGCCACCGCCTCGTTGGTCGCCACGCCACCGGCCTCACGTCCGTCGCCGGCGACCGCGAAGAACGGCACGAAGGCGACACCCTGCTCCCCGCAGGTGCGCACGAACTGGTCGTGCACGCGCCGGGTGTCGACGCCGTACGGGTTCTGCACGCAGACCACCGGGGCGATCGCCTGTGCCTGCGCGAGGTGCTGCGGGCGGATGTTCGACAGGCCGAGGTGCCGGATGAGGCCGGCGTCGCGCAGGTCGGCCAGCGCGCCGAAGTGCTCCGCGACCGACTCCAGCCCGTTCTGGCGCAGGTTGACGACGTCGAGGTGGTCACGGCCGAGCTGACGCAGGTTCTCCTCGACCTGTCCGCGCAGTTGGTCGGGCCGGGCCAGCGGCAGCCACTCTCCGGAGGGGTCGCGGCCCGGCCCGACCTTCGTGGTGATGACCAGTTCGTCGGCGTACGGCGAGAGCGCCGTGTTGATGATCTCGTTTGCCGACCGCAGTGGCGAGAAGTAGAACGCCGCCGTGTCGATGTGGTTGACCCCGAGTTCGACCGCTCGGCGCAGCACGCCGATGACGCGTTCGCGGTCGCTCGCCACACCGCCGTTGCCGGTCAGGCGCATCGCGCCGAATCCGATCCGATTGACAGTCAGGTCGCCGAGCGTCCAGGTGCCTGCGGACGCCGCAGTAATCGTGTTGGGCACTGGGCGAAACTAGCCATCCCCGATGACCTGCGCAGCCGGTCATCTGCCCGATACCGGTTCCCGGAGATCGCTGTTAACTTATTTGCAGTGAAGGACGATGGATTTCCCGTTGGGACCGGCGACGCGGACAGCGCCAGGGTCGACGAATTGCGCGCCGCTGAGCGGCGTCTTCAGCGCGCCCAGCTGTCCTCAGATGTCGCGGCGTTGGATCGGCTGATCGACGATCGCCTCGTGTTCACCGGGCCTGACGGCCGTCTCTACTCCAAGCAGGACGACCTGCACGCGCACCGATCCGGCCAGCAGACGATGACCCGGGTGGACGAGGAGGACCTGGCGGCGCTCGTGGTCGGCGGCACCGGTGTGACGTGGTTCCTCGGCACGTTGGAAGGCACCATGGGCGGCGAGCCGTTTCTCGCCCGGGTCCGCTACACGCGCACATGGGTCCTCGACGAGGACGAGGAATGGCGCCTGCTCGCGGCGCACGTCGGCCCGGCCGACTGAGGTTGCCGTCAGGTCGCGGCGAGCGCCTTGGTGATGTTCCACTCGGCCAGGTCCAGCATCCACTGCCGGTCCGGGAAGTCGGTGTCCGCGATCCGTAGTGGCCCCTCGATCAAGGACAACGTCTGCGCGTACCGGTAGAACTCCAGCCGGTGGGGATCGAGATCGACCGGGCGCAGCGCCGGATACGACTCGCCGAAGCGCATCTGCAGCCAGGCGTGGTCCCATTCGACATCGAAGTACGCCAGCCCCTCGAAATCGATCATGACGGCTTCACCGGCCGGTGTGACGAGAACGTGGTCCGGGCCGAGTTCACCGTGCACCAGCCCGTACTCCTCGCGTGGGGTGACCGCGCTCCTGAGGTGGCGTACGTGGGCGGTGATCCGTTGGTGGGCATCGGCCAGCCGGGCGTCGCGGGCCGCTGCCGCGTCGAGGTGGCCGAGCGCCCGGTCGACGATCACGTCCTCCGCGCGCCGGGCCCGGGACGCCTCTCCCCCGGTAATGGCCGCGACCTTGCCGTAGTGCGGACCGACGGCGGTGTGCATCCGGCGCAGGGCGTCACCGAGCGCGGCCAGCGGCGCGGCGGCGGTGGCCGGATCGTGTTCCAGCAACGCGTCCAGCCGCAGCGCGCCGGCGTCTTCGACAAGCGCGATGTCGGCGTCGAGGTGACGGCCGTCCCGGTCGATCATCATCAGATGCGGGACACGCACTCCCACTGCGGTGAGCGCCGCGTGGCTGGCGGCGAAGAGATCCGCGCCCGACGCGTCGGTGAACGGGTCGTCCGGGACTGTCGGTGACGGTGGCCAGTAGTTCTCGCCCGCGGCCCACACGTACAGCATCACGGTTGTCCCGTCGTCCAGCCGAAGCCGGTAGACGCCCTTCTTGGTGCCGCCTGTCAGCCGGTCCAGGGCAGCGAGTCGCCGGTCGGAGCCGAACTGTTCCGACACCAGGCCGTGCAGGTCGTCCGGCTGCAAAAACGTCCGCGTCATGGTCGCCTCTCGTCAGACCGAGGCGGCCAGGCTGTCAGGCCGGGCAGCGGCGCACAACCGAGTTGCCGCACCGGACCTCGCGGACCGACCCGCCCCGGTGCTGGGTCATGAGCATTCGACCAGCCGGCGCTTGCTCAGATGTTGGAGCCGTCCGGCGGCAGGCCGGGCGGTGGCTGCGGGGATCCGCCTCGTCCGTCAGCCGGTGGACAGGACATGCCCAGGGTGTAGGCCGTCATGGACAACGAGCCGTAGGCGTAGCCGTCGACGAGGACCTCGGTGTCGGGGGTGTCCATGGCGGCGGCCAGACCGGCGAGATACAACGCGGGGATGAAGTGATCCGGTGTCGGTACCGCACGGCGGAAGTCCCCGTGAGCGTCGAGGGTCGCGTACTCGCCCGGGTCGGTCAACATCCGGGCCTTGGCGTCCTCGTCGAAGCGTTGCGCCCAGTCGAAGCCGTCGTCGGTCAGCGCCCAGTCCATGCCGCGCAGGTTGTGCACGACATTGCCGCTCGCCACGATCAGCACACCGCGCCGGCGCAGTGGAGCGAGCCGGGCGCCGAGTTGAAGGTGGTAGTCCATCGGCTTGTCGGCGTTGATGCTGAGCTGGACGACGGGAATCGTCGCGTCCGGAAAGGCGTGCAAGAGCACCGACCAGGTGCCGTGGTCGATGCCCCAACTGTCGACGTCCGCCCCGACCCAGGTCGGATGGACGACGTCACTGACCTCCTCAGCCAGTTCGGGCAGCCCCGGCGCCGGGTACTGCACCTCGAACAGCTCCTGCGGAAACCCGTAGAAGTCGTGAATGGTCCTCGGCCGGGGCATCGCGGTGACGGCCGTGGCGTTGATGTACCAGTGGGCGCTGACCACCAGGATCGCGCGGGGACGCGGTACCGCGGCGCCGAAGGCCTTCCACGCGGAGGTGTACCGGTTGACCTCGAGAGCGTTCATGGGGTTGCCGTGGCCCAGGAACGCCGCGGGCATCAAGACATCCATGCCCGGATGTACGTCTGAAGGCACCTGAACTTCCCTCCCTGGAGGACCGGTTCGCACGGCGCGGCCTGCCGGACCTGAATGTCACGATAGTGCCACCTCGCAGCGGTTCCGGCCTGAATCACGCTCCTCCGGGGAGCGGAGATCGGATCTGCAGCCTGCCCGTTCGGGCGGCTGCCGAGTGACTCCTCGCGATGGAATCATGATCAGGTGACGCCATTCCACATCGATGTGCCCGAAGCCGTCCTGGACGACCTGCGGGCCCGGCTTTCGCGGACAAGGCTCGCGCCAGCCGCCCCGGGTGAGCCGTGGGCCGCCGGCACCGACCCTGGGTACCTGGCAGCTCTCGTGCGGTACTGGCTCGATGGATTCGACTGGCGTGCGGTCGAGCGTGCCCTCAATCGGTACCCTCAGTTCGTCACCACGGTCCGAGGCACGCCGATCCACTTCGTTCATGTTCGCTCGGCATCGCCTGACGCCACGGCGCTGATCCTGACCCATGGCTGGCCCAGCACGTACACGGAGATGCTGCCCCTGGCGTCCCGGCTCGCAGACTTCGACCTCGTCATACCGAGCCTGCCCGGCTTCGTCTTCTCCGGACCACTCGCCGAGGGCCCGACGACCGAGGCGGCTGTCGCGGACGTGTGGGCTGAGCTGATGACCCGTTTGGGCTACGACCGCTTCGGCGCCTACGGCGGCGATATCGGGTCCGGCGTGTCGACGTGGCTCGGCGCCCGCCACGCGGATCGGGTCATCGGGGTCTTCTCGCAGCACATCAAGTTCCCGCCGGCGGACCGCAGGGGCGACCTCAGCCCCGCCGAGGAGGCGTTCGTCGCCATGCTCGACGCGAAGGCCCAAGATGACTGGGGCTACGGAATCCTCCAGGAAACACGGCCCGACACCCTTGCGGCAGCGCTGAGCGACTCGCCGGCCGGACTGGCCGCTTGGATCACCGAGAAGTACCAGCGCTGGAGCGACTGCGGCGGCGACATCTCCCGCCGGTTCGGCTCCGACGAGCTGCTGACCACGGTGATGCTGTACTGGGTCACCAACTGCATCGGCACGTCCTTCCGGCCCTACCGTGACGACCGCCTGGCCCCACATCTGCCAATGGTCGACGTGCCCGCCGGTATCACGGTCAGCGTGGAGGACGCCGGCCTGCCCCGGTCGTTCGCCGAACGCACCTACGCCAACCTCACCCACTGGCGCGAGCCCGGGGTCGGCGGCCACTTCTTCGCCCAGGAAGAGCCCGACGTGCTCGCTGCCGACCTGCGCGCCTTCTTCAGCGCGCTGCGGTGATCCAGTCGCCGCGCGGAAATGGCGGGCGGGAGCCTGCTGCTGTCTGACCGACCTTCGCCACGCCGAGGAGCTCGAGGCCGCGCACGGGCGAAGGACCTGAATCTTGACTAAGGGAACCTGGCCTCGTAGAGTATCCAGACATCCAAAAATTTAAGACCATGTTTCTCAACGGGGGTTGGGTGTTCCATGACTCGAAAAGAAGGCCGTAGTCGGTCAGTTGGCACCGTAATCGCATTAACCGCTTTGATGCCTGCGGTCGCTTTGATGCCGACGACGCCGTCGTTCGCTGCCGAGATTCCATGCAGCTCGACCCTGTCACCAAGCGAGATCAAGTCGGTCGGCATTTCTTGCCAATTGGCTTCGGACGCAGTCGTCCGAGTCGCCGAGGGTCTCGAGGTTGCAGTTCCGGAGCCAGGCATGATCGCCATGGTGCAGGTTCTCCGGACGCCCGGCTCGACGGGCCCGAGCGCTGCGTCCGTCTATCGGGCGACCGACGGTCAGCTGGCGTTGCAGATCGACGAGACGCCCGCGCTGGGATCCACTGCCACAGCGGACGCTCTCAAGCGCATCCTCGCCAAGCGCGCAGAACCAGCCGCCAAGCACCCAGAACCAGCTGGGGCAGCGAAGACTCAGTCCTCTGAGCTCGCAGCCGTGCCTGCCTACTGTGGGAGCTCCAACCAATACAACTTCTCTGGCGGCGTATGGCAACAATCTGTGTTTCCGTGGACCTACAACAGTCGGTCGCAGCCGGCCTCGGACGCGCTTCAAGCCATCAAGTACGGCTTCCAGTTCATAACCGACACTTCTTCCGCGTGCGGCACGTACTACACGTTCGCCTTCGCCGACTATCGAGGGTCAACCACCCGCTACACGTGGGGAACGAGGGACAACGGAAATGTGGTCGGGTGGGCCGGATTTGACTCGCACATCTTGGGAGCCACCTACTCGTGGGTCGACAGCGCCGGCCTCAGAGTCGAGGTCGACATAGCATTCAACAACCGGGTTACGAACTGGTTCACCGGCCTCTCCGGAACTGTCCCCGCGGGACGTGTCGACCTCATCTCCGTTGCCACGCATGAGGCTGGACACGGCTTTGGCTTGGCGCACTACGAGGCCAGCTCTTATCCGGTGATGTTTCCGACGCTCGGCACGGGAGTGAATAAGCGAGTCAAGCGAAGCGGTGATCTTACCGGGATGGGCACCTTGTACTGACGGGCAAGCCGTAGCACTCCGGCGTCGCTCGACTTCGACGTTGGGTGTGGCGAGCCATGAGGACGGCCACCGCACGTTCATCGATGGTCTGAAGACCACTGATGAACGCGCGGTGGCCGTGTGCCACGGTCGGCTACAGATCCCTACTGGCCGCCAGTTGGTCAGGCGCGGGTGCGCTGCCGCTGCCGGGTCCAGACGACCGCGCCGACTGCCATGAGGACCGCGACGACCAGGGACGGCAGGGCGTCGGGCCGGCGCAGCAGTTCGCCCGTCAACCCGCCGTTGTCCAGTTGGTAGAGCGTGCCCAGCAGGAGGGTGGGGACGACTGCGATCAGCAGCCGCTGGTCGGCCGTCGCCACCCACAGGAAGACGGCCGCGCCGGCGATCACCATGACGGCGGCAGCGATCCGCGCGCTCGTGTCGACCATGCGGAAGCCTCCCGCCGGGATCAGGTGCAGGGCGAGGATTCCGGCGGTCACCAGAACGGCGTTGGCCCGGGGCGTCGGCGGCACATCCGCCGGACGCCGCAGGCCCAGAATGATCAGAGGCGTGGCGACGATCGGCGCCCACCACTGCGGCAGGCCGTTGAGGAACAGGTACTGAGAGATCACGGTCGGCGCCACCGCCGCAGCCACCGCCAGAACGGCAGCGGTGCGGGCGCGGCCCGCGACGAGCGCCACCAGCGCGGCGATCACCATGACCTCGTGGACGCCCTGATTCCGCAGGACGGTCAGGGGGTCCGAGAGCCCGCCGAACTGAAACGCCTCGACGATGTCGTCCAGGCCGATGAGCGCACCCAGCGCCAGCACCGCCATGGCGCCCAGGTGGATGCCCTGCCAGAACAGCACGGCGGTGGGCCGGGGCGCGGTGCTGCCACCGTGCACCCGTAGGGCGCCCCGGATCAGCGATGCCGCCTGCCAGAAGCTGGGCCAGCGGCGGGTGGTCGGTTCGTCGCCGATCAGCGTGTCGATCAGCTCGTCGGCGCGTTCGCGGCGGTAGTCGGCGGGGTAGGCCCGCAGCAGCATCCGGTAGCGCTTCTCCAGAACATCGGAACTCATGCTGGTCTGATCCTCGCGGTAGAAGGTTGGCGGGCACTTGCCTGCGATGCAACCCGGCGTGGCAGGCGGTCCATGACCACCCGGGCGGCCTGGGCGAGCCGGCCGGCCTCTTCGGTGAGTACGCGACAGCCCTCGTCGGTGAGCCGGTAGTAGCGACGGGCACGCCCGTTGACGATCTCCTCACCGTCGGCGGTGACGAGCCCTTCGCCGAGCAGCCGGTCGATCACGGAGTACAGCGATCCGGCGGCGAGGGTCACCCGCCCGTCGGACAGCTCATTGACCCGCTTGATCACGGCATAACCGTGGAGCGGTCCGCCGAGCAGAGCAGCAAGAACGAAGTAGGACGGTTCCCGTAGCGCGGGACGCGAAGCTGATCCCATGAGCCGAATATACAGGCTACTTGAGTATCCGTCCAAGGTGACTGTCCACAGCGAACCTTGCCCGAATCATCTTAATGATTAAGATAACTGCATGAGTGCATCGACGGACTTCTCAGTGGCGATCGCCGGCGCCGGCCTCTCCGGCCTCTGCCTCGCCCAGTACCTGATGCGCGCCGGCATCGACGTGCACGTCTACGAGCGGGATCCGGGCCCCTTCATCCGGCGGCAGGGCTACCGGATCATTCTCGACCGGTACGGGCTGGAGGCGCTTCGCGAGAGCCTGCCCCGCTCGCTGTACCACCTGGCGCTGGCCACCGGCGACGAGCCCGGCGGGCACCTGCGCTTCACCAACAGCCGGCTGCGGGACGCCTTCACCATCACGTTCAAGGACGAGCCGGGGGCGACCCGCCAGGTGGACCGGCTGACCCTGCGGTCCATCCTGCAGTCCGGGTTGAACGGGCGCATCCACTACGGCAAGGACGCCGTCGCGGTGGAGAGCGGCGGCCCGGCAGGGCTGCGGCTGCGGTTCTCCGACGGTGGGGCCGCCGCGGCAACCGTCGTGGTGGGCGCGGACGGCGTCGGCTCGGCCCTGCGCCCGCAGCTCATGCCGGACGCGGACCCGGCGAACACCTCGATGGCGGGCATCTACGGCCGCTCGCCGCTGCTGCGCAACGGCGAGAGCGTCATCCCCGACGCACTGCGCACCAGCGGGGTCCTGGCCATCGCCGACCGGCCGGGCAGCGCCTTCTTCTTCACCTCGATGCGGTTCGGCGAGAGCCCACAGGAGGCGTTCGCACGCCTCGCCCCGGGCAACTACGCGCCCTCCGGCGACGACTACGTCATGTGGGGCCTGCTGCTCCGGCAGGAGGAACTGCCGACCGACGTCCGCGGGAACCTGCTGGCGCTGTGGAAACTGGCCGACCAGTTGAGCACGGACTTCCACCCGCTCATCCGGCGGCTTGTCGACACCGCCGAGCTGGACGCCACGGTGCTCAACCTCTTCGCCACCGGCCGACGCCCGCAGCGGTGGGCCGTGCCGCGGGCCACGATGATGGGCGACGCCGTACACGTCATGCCACCGTTCGGCGCCCACGGCGGCAACACCGCGCTCCGCGACGCCGCAGTGCTCGGCCGCCGGCTGGTCGAGGCGCGGGCGGGCGCCACCTCGGCGGAAGAGGCGATCGCCGCCTACCAGGACGAGATGACGGACTACGCCTTCCGCGCCGTCGACACCGCCGCCGGGCTGATGCGCCGCCTCACCGGGGGCGCGGCCGCACCACACTGGGTGCTGACCCGCGTGTTACCTCGGCTGCACCGGGTCACCGTACCGGAGGCATGATTGCCGGCATGCCCGACGAGACGGCCCGTACGTCCGCGATCGCCGACCTCATGCGCGCCGGACGGGAGATGTCGCGGCTGTCCATGGTGTTCCGGTACGCCATCGCGGATCGGCTGGGCCTCACCGTGAGCGACCTGGAATGCCTGGACTACCTGGCGGACAGCGGCTCCGCGTCCGCGGGGCAGATCGCCGAGCGCACCAACCTCACCACCGGGGCGGTCACCAGCATGCTCCGGCGGCTCCAGCAGGCTGGCTACGTGACGGCCGAGCGCGACCCGGCAGACCGGCGGCGGGTCATCGTCACCCTGCGGCCCGAGCGGGTCGCCGACCTGGAGCGACCGTACGAACGTTTCGCCGAGCGGGCGGAGCGGCTCGTCGAGGGCTACAGCGCCGAGGAGGTCAGCCTGCTGGTCCGGCACTACGACCGCATGCAGGCCATGTACCTCGCCGAGCTGGACCGCCTCCGCGACGACGACCCAGGCGCGACCGACGGATCCGGTAGCACGTACACCGCTGCCGGCCGGCGGCGTGGGTCGGCTATATCGGTGGCCCCACGGCGGCCCACCGCGCAGGATCACCTGGTGGCCCCACCCGACACGGTTCTCTCCGACCTCCGCGAGGCGTGGCGCCGCACGCTGGCGGACAGCCTTCTCGGCCTGTACCTGCACGGCTCGCTCGTGGCGGGCGACTTCGACGTGAACCGCAGCGACCTCGACCTGCTCGCGGTGCTCGCGAGTGACCCGGACGAGAAGCTCCTCGACGTCCTCGCCGACCTGCACGCGGACCTCGACCGGCGGCACCCGCAGTGGGCCGGCCGGCTCGAGGTGGAATACGTGTCACTGGACGCGGTGCGCGCCGTTCCCGGCCGGGACCACATGATCGCCCGGATCAGTCCCGGGGAGTCGTTGCACCTGCTGCCCGCCACCACCCACCGCGTGGTGACCTGGGCCGCCGTGCACGACCACGGCCGTACGCTGCTGGGACCGCCGGCCGGCGAGCTGCTGCCCGCCGTCGAACCCGGCCTCGTCCGCGCGGCTCTGCGGGACCACGTCCGTGACTGGCCGGCCTGGGTGCTCGAGATGACACCGCCCGGGGCCCAGTCGTACGCGGTGCTCACTCTCTGCCGGGCCTACCAGCGCCTGCACAACGGCCGGCAACTGTCCAAACGGCAGGCCGCCGAGCAGACCGCCGCCGCCCTCCCGCGATGGGCGGACCTCATCGTCTGGGCGCGCGACTGGTGGTACGGCTCCGGCCAGGACACCGATCCCGGCAGGTTCGACGACGTCCGGGCGTTCGTGCACGAGGTCAGCGCCGCCATCCTGGCCGAGGAACCCGACAGGCGGTGACACTCACCTACTCCTTCAGGCCGATGTTGTCGATCGGGGAAGCGCGGAGCAGCCGCCGGACGGGCCACACCGTGCTCACCAACGCCAGCAGTGTCGTACCGCTAAGCACCGCCGCCCACCCGAGCGGCGGAACGTACGGGATCGGGCTGCCGGTCAGTCCGTTGACGATCGCGCTCAGCGTCAGCACCGCTATCGTCGCGCCGATCAGCACCGCGGTGCCGAGCAGCCCGGCCTGTTCGGCCCGGACCATCCCGCGAATCTGACGGCGGGTGACGCCGACGAGTTGCAGCAATGCCAGCTCGCGGCGGCGGGCCAGCGCCGCCATCACCATCGTGGTGGCTGCCGCCAGCGCCGCGTACCCGACCATCACGCCGATCAGCAGCCGGTTCAGCCACGCGCCGAGCGCCAGATCGGTGCCGAGAAGGCGCGTACGGGTCGCGGCGTCGAGAATCTCGGTGCCGGGCCGAGCCGCCGCCCACGTGGCCAACGCGGTGTCGGCGTCCGGGCCGCCGCGGACCAGCACCTCGTCGACGGTGTTCGCCGCCGTGTGCCCGGCGACCGTCTCGGCAGCCACTGTGACGTCGCCGAAGCCGAGGCCACGGTCGTAGATGGCGATGACCTTCAACGTGACCAGGGTGCCGTCGCCCAGCCAGAGTTCCGCCTTGTCGCCGACGTCCCAGCCGGACGAGGACGCCTGCATCGTGGACAGGGCGACGGTACCGACACGCAGGTCGGCCAGGGTGCCCTTGCGCACGGCGAGGTCCATCGTCGACGTGACGCCCGCCGGGTCGACCGACTGCGCGCCGACCGGCTCGATGCCGCCGAGCGCCCGCACCACGACCTGGGTGCGGCGTACCCCGGTGGCGGCCTGCACCCCGGCCACCTCGCGGATCTCCCGCGCCGCGTCGGCGGGCAGCCCGCCCGGAGCGACGAGCACCCGCTCGGCGAGCGTTCCGGCGCTGCTCTGCGTGGCGGTCTGCCGTTCCAGGTTGTCCTGCAGGAACCAGACCGAGCCGCCGAACCCGACGGACAGCACGAGGGCGGTCAGGACGGTGGCCATGCCCTGCGCGTTGGCCCGCAGGTTGGCTGCGGCCAGGTAGCCGCCGGCCCGCCAGATCCGCGGCAGCACCGGGGTGAGCAGGCGTGCCGCGTAGGCGTTGATCATCGGTGCGAGCAGCGCCACCGCGATGACGAACAGGTAGAGCATGCCGACCGCGCCGGCCAGCGCCCCGGCCGACCCGGCGGCGCCGAGCGTGAACGCCCCGGAGCTGCCGGCCGCCATCAGCGTCAGCACGCCGGCGATGAGCCGTACCGGGCCGCTGCGCCGAGGTTCGACAGCGATCTCGCCGAGCGCCTCGATCGGCTTGATGGCGGTGACCCGGCGGGCGGCGATCAGCGCGGCGACCACCGCCACGAGAACCGCCGTACCGATGGCGGCCGGCACCGCGAACAGACCGCCCGTCATCGGGAAGCCGGCCGGAACGAACCCGCGGCCGACCAGCTCGCCGTGCACCCAGCGGGCCGCCAGCAGGCCGGCCGGGCCGCCGATCGCGGAGCCGGCCAGGGCGAGCAGCGCGGCCTCGGCGACCAGCATGCGGCGCACCTGCCCCGGCGTGGCGGCCACCGCCCGCAGCAACGCCAGGTCACGCCGACGGTGCCGGACGGACAGCCCGATGGTGCCGGCCACCACGAACACGATCAGCAGGGCGACGTAGCCGCCGAAGGCCGACCCGGCCTCGACCAGCAAGCTCCGGGCGGCCTGGTTCTCCGACTGCTCGGCCTTCCCGCGGTCCTTCCCGGCGTACGTCGTGGCGCCGGCCGCCGTCGCGATCTCGCGCACCGCGCCGACGTCGGCGCCGGGCGCCATCCGTACGCCGATCGCGTCCACCCGGCCCGGGTGGGCGGACAGGCGCGCGGCCTGCGCGTCGGTGAAGAACACCGCCGCCGAACCGGTCTCGGCGGTCCCGCTCACCCGGTACGACCGGCTGATCCCGCCGACGACCAGCTCGATGCGGTCGCCGGGCGACACCCCGAGCCGGGTGTCGACCGCCACCTCGTCGTCGGTCCGCGGCGCGACGCCGACGGCGAGGGGACGACCGGTGAAGACGTACGTGTCCCAGCCGTGTCCCACGGCGGCGGGTGAGCCGATCAGAACCCGGTCGTCGCCGGTGACGGCAGTGACGCCCGGCACCCGGCGGATCCGGTCCACCAGGTCGGCGTCCACAGTGCCACCCTCGGGCAGCGTCACGGTGCTCGTGGTGGTCTCGCCGTCGAACTCCCGGAACGTGTGGCTGACCGTGCGGTTGGCGACGACCACGTCGGCGGTCGCCCACAGCCGCGGCTCCGGGCGGAAACGCAGCCCTGATTCGACGAGCGTGCCCATCGCCACCAGGATCAGCACGCCGACGATCAGGGCCAGCAGGGTCGCGGCGGCGGGGCCGGTGCGGTGCCGCAGCAGGCGGGCGGCGAGGCCGGTCATCGGAGGACCCGCCCGTCCAGCGACGCCAGGTGCTCGGCGATCCGGACGGCGCCGAGCTGCGGGAGGTCCGCGACCATCGCACCGTCGGCGAGCACGAGCACCCGATCCGCGTACGACGCGGCGATCGGATCGTGGGTCACCATCACCACCGTCTGCCCGTGCTCGTCCACGACCGCGCGCAACAGAGTCAGCACCTCCGCCGCGGTCCGCGAGTCGAGGGCGCCGGTGGGCTCGTCCGAGAAGATCACCTCGGGGCGGGTGGCCAGCGCCCGGGCGATCGCCACCCGCTGCTGCTGGCCGCCGGACAGCGCCGCCGGCCGGTGGTGCAGCCGGTCGGCGAGGCCGACCCGCTCGACCACGTGGGCCAGCCAGGCCCGGTCCGGACGGACGCCGGCCAGACGCAGGGGCAGCACGATGTTCTCCTCGACGGTGAGCGCGCCGATCAGGTTGAACGCCTGGAAGACGAACCCGATCCGGGTACGACGCAGCTCGGTCAGGCGCGTCTCGGACAGCCCCGACAGGTCGGTGCCGCCGACGACCACCCGACCGGTGGTGGGGCGGTCGAGCCCGGCCGCGATCTGCAACAGCGTGCTCTTACCGGAGCCTGAGGGCCCCATCACCGCGGTGAAGGTACCCCGGTCGAAGCCGACATCGACGCCCGCGAGCGCGGTCACCTGGTTGCGGCCGGCGCCGTACACGCGGGTGAGTTGTTCGACGCGTACCGCCGGTTCGACGGGCTGTCCCATTCTGGTGGCCTCTCTCCGTGTCCGCGCACGAACTGCGCGCACCAGAAACGCTATTGAGCTGGGGGAACGGCGACCATCCAGTGGGCTGCCCGGTTCGGGTACAGCAGGCACCACCACCGCCCCGGAGGGCTCGCCCCGCTTACCGGCTCTCAGGGACGTCCGGGCAGGTGCATCGCCGGTCAGGTCCGAGTTCGTCGGCGCGTTCGTGGCGGATAGCGTGTGCCCGATCGCCCACCTGACGCAGTTGGCCGGCGGTCAGGCGGCGGGCGTTCCAGAGCAGCCGGGCGACCTCGGCTGCGTCCGGATGGACCGGCGGACGGTCGCCGGCCAGGTCGACGCCGGTCAGCGCGCTGAGGTCGTCGGGCGAGATGTCGAGGAACGCGGCGAACCCGGCGAGCAGATCCGGCGTCAGGCTCTTCGTGCCGCGTCCGATCATGCCGATGGTCGACGCCGACAGCATGTCGCGGCGGCCGATGCCGAACAGGTATTTTGCGGAGCCGAACCAGTTGAGGTTGCGGTTGTGCAGCAGGCGCAGTATCAGGCCGCCGGGAGTGCCCGGGTACTGCTGATGCGGCGGCGCCGGTGCCGAAGGCGGCTCTGGACGGGACTGCTGGGGCATCGACCGGACAAGCCGATGCAGTTCCGGCACGGCCCGTGGCAGATACGTCAGCGACCAGGACAGCGAAGCGATGTCGTCGGCAGCGGTCGGATCCAGCGGAGCGAGGTCGTGAGGCACCGGCTGACCCGCGATGACGAACAGGTCGCCGACGTGCAGGCCGAGTGCGGGGGCGAGCCGGCGCAGCAGTGACGAGTCCGGTTCGGTGCCGTCGAGCACCGCCGTGACCAGCGGCTCCGAGACGGCCGCGCGGCGGGCCAGGGAGCTGACGTCGATGCCCCGCAGCTCGGCCAGTCGCCTCACCCGCACCGCGAACGCCGGCAGTGTCCGCACGGTCCCAGCCTACGGCCCGGGTTCATCAGTTCCCTGTTCGGAGCCCTCGAATACGCGGATCGCGGCAACAGGTGCGGCGCGGCGCCGTACGTCGCGCCCACGCACCGGCGGCCGCCCACCATCCGAGCGATTGAGCAGGTCACAGCCGGGGTAGTGGCCCTCCTCGCGGAAGATCAATCGGCGGCCGGTCCGGCCCGCCCGGCGAGAGGGGCACCACCGGTGCGGACCTGGGTACGCGACGCCGTCGCGCGGTTGCGCGGCGACGGGATGACAGTGGTCGAGCTGACCGCCGCCGCTGTGGTCGCCTGGTTCGTGGCGGCGGTGGTGATCCGTCACCCGGACCCGTTCTTCGCGCCGACCGCCGCGCTCGCCGTACTCGGCGAATCCCGCGGGCGACGGCTACGGCAGACCGTCGAGATCCTGCTCGCCGTGGCAGCCGCCGTGCTCGTCGCGGAGCTGCTGGTGTACGCGCTGGGCCCGGGCACCGAGACGGTCCTGCTGGTGCTGCTGCTGACCACCACGACGCTCGTGGTGATCGGGGCCCGCCGTGCCCTGGTCGTGCAGGCCAGCGTCTCGGCCATGTACCTGGTCGTGGTCTCCGCCCCGAACGGGACGCTGATGCCGTTCCGCTTCGTCGACGCGCTCATCGGCGGCGCCGTGGCGCTTGCCGCCAGCCAGCTCATGGCCGCCCGTGACCCGCTGGCACCACTGGTGGCCCAGGCCCGGCGCAGCTACACCGACCTGGCCGACCTGCTCGACCAGGTCAACGCGGCGCTGCGCGGCTGCGACGAGGACGCCGCCCGCGCCGCGCTGGACCGGGCGCGACAGGTCGACGACTGCGTCGCCGAGATGCAGGCCGCGGTGCTCGCCACCGGCGAGACGCTGCGGCTGGGACTGCGCCGCCGGCACCTGGGCAAGCTCGTCGAGGTGGAGGCCACGCTGCGGCAACTCGACTACGCCGCCCGCAACATCCGCGTGCTGGCCCGGGCCGGCGTGACCCTGACCCGCCGGCACACCGCCACGCCGCCGGAGCTGGCCGCCGCGATCGGCGCGCTGACTTCCGCCGTACGGTCGGCTGGTGAGGCCATGGCCCACGACCTCACCGGTGCCGACGCCGACCGGCACGCGCAGCGGGCCGACGCGGCGGCGCTTGAGGCGGTCCGGATCGCCGCGGGCCTGCTACGGACCGATCCGCCACTTCCGGTCACCATGATCGTCGGGCAGATCCGGGCGACCGCGATCGACCTGCTGCGCGGTGTCGGCCACGACGACGTGACGGTGCTGGACCGGGTGGACGAGGCGCTCGGCCTGACCCGGGGGTGACGAGTACGCCGCCGGCCCGGTCAGCGGTGATGGATCGGGGTGTCGAGGTCCGTCAGCCGCCGGCCGGTGCCTCCCGCGGCCAAGGCGACGACCTCGGCGGCGATCGCCACGGCGGTCTCCTCCGGCGTCCGCGCCCCCAGGTCGAGCCCGATCGGCGAGGAGAGCCGGACGAGGGCCGCCTCGTCCACTCCGGCCTCGCGCAGGCGGCGCAGCCGATCGGCGTGGGTGCGGCGGCTGCCCATCGCACCGATGTAGCGGGCCGGGGTGCGCAGGGCGACCTCCAGCAGCGGGACGTCGAACTTCGGGTCGTGGGTGAGGACGCAGAGCACCGTGCGCTCGTCGACTGCTGTCGACTCCAGGTACGTGTGCGGCCACTGGACGACGAGGTCGTCGGCATCGGGGAAGCGTTTGCGGGTGGCGAACACCGGGCGGGCGTCGCAGACCGTGACGTGGTAGCCGAGGAATCGGCCGATCCGGGCCACCGCGACGGCGAAGTCGATCGCGCCGAACACGATCATCCGGGGTGGCGGCAGGTACGACTGGACGAAGACGGACACCTCGTCGTGCCGCTGCTGCCCGCGCGTACCGAGTTGGATGGTTCCGGTGGTGCCCAGGGCGAGCATGCCCTCGGCCTGCTGCGCCACCGCGCGGTCCAGGTCGGCGTCGCCGAGGGTGCCGGCCACCCGGTCGGGCCAGACCACCATCTGGGCCATTCCGGCGGACGCCGTCGCGACCGGCGCACCCGCGCGGATCGCGGCGAGCACCGCGTCGGGCTCGGTCAGCACGACGTCCGGCTGGACCAGCACCTCGATGGTGCCACCGCAGGTCAGGCCCACCTCGAAGGCATCGTCGTCGCCGACACCGTAGGTCTCGGTGCAGGCCTGACCGGTCCGTATCGCCTCCTGGCAGAGCTCGTAGACCGCGCCCTCCACGCATCCTCCGGAGATGCTGCCGACGACCTCACCGTCGGCACAGACGGCCATGGCCGCGCCCGGCGGTCTGGGCGCCGACTTCCAGGTCCGGACGACCGTCGCGACGGCGAATCGGACGCCGGCGGCACGCCACGCGGTCAAGCCGTCGACGATGTCTCGCATTGCCGCACGATCCGTGAGTGGTCGCGGCACCGTCAACGCCGACCTAAGGACTTGCTTAGGTCGGCGTTGACTTCCACAGGCACCGGCACCACATTGACGACTTCCGGAGGTGCGATATGCAGGTGCCGGCCCCGTTCGAGTACGAACGAGCCACCAGTGTGGACCACGCCATCAGCCTGATGGAACGGCTGGGCAGCACGTCACGGCTGATCGCCGGCGGGCACAGCCTGCTGCCGATGATGAAGCTGCGGCTGGCCAACTTCGACTATCTCATCGACATCAACGACCTGCACGACGAGCTCGGCTACATCGAGGCGGGCCCCGGCGAGATGCGCATCGGCGCGTTGACCCGGCATCGGGAGCTGCTGGAGTCCGCCACCCTGACGGCGGCCTTCCCGATCTTCGCCGACGCCGAACGGGTGATCGCCGATCCGGTGGTGCGCAACCGGGGCACACTGGGCGGCTCCCTGTGCCAGGCGGACCCGTCGGAGGACCTCTCCGCGGTCTGCACCGCCCTCGACGCGAGCTGCGTGATCCGCGGGCCGGGCGGCGCCGAACGGGTGGTGTCCATGGAGGAGTTCCACGTCGGGCCGTACGAGACGGCCGTCGGCGACGGGGAGATCCTGGTCGAGATCCGGCTGCCGGTGCGGCCCGGCTGCGGCAGCGCCTACGAGAAGGTCGAGCGCCGGGCCGGCGACTGGGCGGTGGTGTCGGCCGGTGCGGCGGTCTGGCTCGACGGCGGCGTGATCTCCGACGCCCGGGTCGGGTTGGCCGCGGTGGGCCCGAACACCACGGGCATCCCGGAGATCTCGGCGGCGCTGCGCGGGCAGGAGCCCAGCGAGAGCCTCTTCGAGCAGGCCGGTGCGATCGCCGCCCGTAGCTGTGATCCGGCCACCGACCAGCGGGGCAGCGCGGACTACAAGCGGCACCTGGCCGACGAGCTGACCAGACGGACCCTGCGCCGGGCCGTGGAACGGGCGAGGAGCTGAGCATGCAGGTCACCATGACCGTCAACGACGTCGAGGTCACCCGGGAGATCGAGGGTCGCCTGCTGCTGGTGCACTTCCTGCGCGACGTGCTGGGCCTGACCGGCACGCACTCGGGCTGCGACACCAGCAACTGCGGCACCTGCGTCGTCTGGCTCGACGGCGAACCGGTGAAGTCGTGCACCGTGCTCGCCGCGATGGCCGGCGGCCACGAGGTGCGTACCGTCGAGGGCCTGGCGAAGGGCGCGGAGCTCGACCCGGTCCAGCAGGGTTTCATGCAGTGCCACGGCCTGCAGTGCGGCTTCTGCACGCCCGGCATGATGATGACGGCCCGCGCGCTGCTGAACCGCAACCCGGACCCGACCGAGGCGGAGATCCGCGAGGCGATCTCCGGCCAGATCTGCCGCTGTACGGGCTACGCCACCATCGTGCGCTCGGTGCGCTGGGCCGCCGTGCACGAGGCGAACGCGGCCGCCGCGGTCACCGAGACCACCGAATCACGCGAAGCCGGCGAGATCGACAACGCCGGCCAGCCCGCCGGGAGCGTCGTATGACGACTGTGCACGAGCGCGTGGACACCTTCCACGACAACGACCAGAAGCCGGTGGGATACGGCCGCATGCTGCGGAAGGAGGATCCGCGGTTCGTCCGCGGCCGGGGCCGGTTCGTCGACGACGTCCGGCTGCCCGGCATGCTGCACCTGGCCGTCCTCCGCTCGCCGGTGGCCCACGCGCGGATCCTGAGCATCGACACGAGCGCCGCCGAGGCCTCCCCCGGCGTCAAGGCGGTCGTGACCGGGGCGATGCTGGCCGAGCAGGGCCTGGCCTGGATGCCGACGCTCTCCAACGACGTGCAGGCCGTGCTCGCCACCGACAAGGTGCGCTTCCAGGGCCAGGAGGTGGCGTTCGTCGTCGCCGAGGACGGCTACGCGGCGCGGGACGCGCTGGAGCTGATCGACGTCGAGTACGACGTCCTCGATCCGGTCGTCGACGCCCGCCGCGCGCTGGAGCCGGGCGCCCCGGTGATCCGCGACGATCTCGAGGGCAAGACCGACAACCACTGCTTCGACTGGGAGACCGGTGACGAGGCGGCCACCGCGGCGGTGTTCGCCCGGGCGGACGTCGTGGTCAGCCAGGACCTGGTCTATCCGCGGGTGCACCCGGCACCGATGGAGACCTGCGGGGCGGTCGCCGACTTCGACCCGGTCGACGGCAAGCTACGCCTCTGGTCCACCACCCAGGCGCCGCACGCGCACCGCACCCTCTACGCCCTTGTGGCGGGCATCCCCGAGCACAAGATCCAGGTGATCTCGCCGGACATCGGCGGCGGCTTCGGCAACAAGGTGCCGATCTATCCGGGGTACGTCTGCGCGATCGTCGCCTCGATCGTCACCGGGAAGCCGGTGAAGTGGATGGAGGACCGCTCCGAGAACCTGATCAGCACCGGCTTCGCCCGCGACTACATCATGCGTGGTGAGATCGCGGCGACCCGCGACGGCCGGATCCTGGCCATCCGCACCAACGTCCTCGCCGACCACGGCGCCTTCAACGGCACCGCCGCACCGGTGAAGTACCCGGCCGGCTTCTTCGGGGTGTTCACCGGCAGCTACGACATCGAGGCCGCGTACTGCAAGATGACGGCGGTCTTCACCAACAAGGCGCCCGGCGGCGTGGCGTACGCCTGTTCGTTCCGCATCACCGAGGCCGTCTACCTGGTCGAACGCATCGTCGACTGCCTCGCCGACGAGCTGGGCATGGACCCGGCCGAGCTGCGGCTGAAGAACTTCATCCGGCCGGAGCAGTTCCCGTACACGACGAAGACCGGCTGGGTGTACGACTCCGGCGACTACGAGCCGACCATGCGGCTGGCGATGGAGATGGCCGGCTACGCCGACCTGCGGCGCGAGCAGCAGGAGAAGCGGGCCCGGGGCGAGTTGATGGGCATCGGCATCGCGTTCTTCACCGAGGCCGTCGGCGCCGGCCCGCGCAAGAACATGGACATCCTCGGCCTGGGCATGGCCGACGGCTGCGAGTTGCGCGTGCACCCGACCGGCAAGGCCGTGGTCCGGCTCAGCGTGCAGTCCCAGGGGCAGGGGCACGAGACGACGTTCGCGCAGATCATCGCCGAGGAGATCGGCATCCCGCCGGACGACATCGACGTGGTGCACGGCGACACCGACAACACACCGTTCGGTCTCGGCACGTACGGCAGCCGATCCACTCCCGTCTCCGGTGCCGCGGCGGCCCTGGTCGCCCGCAAGGTCCGTGACAAGGCCCGGATCATCGCCTCCGGCATGCTGGAGGTCTCGGTCGCCGACCTGGAGTGGGACAAGGGTTCCTTCCGGGTCAAGGGCGACCCGGGCAAGAGCGTGACCATCCAGGACATCGCGATGCGGGCGCACGGCGCCGGCGACCTGCCCGAGGGCGTCGAGGGCGGGTTGGAGGCGCAGATCTGCTACAACCCGTCGAACCTGACGTATCCGCACGGGGCGTACATCTGCGTGGTGGACATCGACCCCGGCACCGCACAGGTCAAGGTGCGGCGGTTCATCGCCGTCGACGACTGCGGCACCCGGATCAACCCGATGATCATCGAGGGTCAGGTGCACGGCGGGCTGGCCGACGGAGTCGGCATGGCCCTGATGGAGATGATCGCGTTCGACGAGGACGGCAACTGCCTCGGCGCGTCGCTGATGGACTACCTGCTGCCGACTGCGCTGGAGGTGCCCGACTGGGAGACCGGCTTCACCGTCACCCCGTCCCCGCACCATCCGATCGGCGCGAAGGGCGTGGGCGAGTCGGCCACCGTCGGTTCCCCACCCGCGATCGTCAACGCGATCGTCGACGCCCTCGAACCCTTCGGCGTACGGCATGCCGACATGCCGTTGACGCCGTCGCGCGTCTGGGACGCGATGCGCGGCAACGCCCGCCCGCCGATCTAGGGAGGTGGCCATGACGACGATCGCCCGCCGTACGCATGATCTGACCGTCTCGCGCGCGCCGTTCGTGCACGCCACAGTGGTCCGGGCGCAGGACCCGACGTCGGCCCGGCCCGGCGACGACGCCGTGATCCTGCCGGACGGCACCATCGAGGGTTTCGTCGGCGGGATGTGCGCCGAGAACTCGGTGCGGGCGGCCGCCCTGGACACCCTCCAGGACGGCAAGGCGCTGCTGCTGCGGGTCCTGCCGGACGGCGCGCCCGTCTTCCCCGACACGCCGGGGGCACGGGTCGTGGTCAACCCGTGCCACTCGGGCGGCGCGCTCGAGATCTTCCTGCGCCCGGTGCTGCCCGTACCCGTGCTGGGTCTGGTCGGCGACACGCCGATCAGCGCGGCGGTGGCCACCCTGGCTGCCTTCCTCGACTTCGAGGTGGCCACGTCCGGTGACTACTCCGGCGCGACAGCGGTCGTGGTGGCCGGCCTCGGCAAGGGCGAGCAGGACGCCATCCGCGCCGCGCTGGATGCCGGCGTGGGGCACATCGCGCTTGTCGCCAGCCGTACCCGCGGCGCGGCGGTGCTCGACGAACTGGCGCTGTCCGACGCCGAACGCGCCCGGGTCCGGACCCCGGCCGGGCTGGAGATCGGCGCGCGCTCACCGCAGGAGATCGCGCTGTCGATCATGGCCGAGGTGGTGCGGGCGCTCCGCGTGGACGGCCTCTCCTCCTCCCCCGCAGCGCCCGTCGCGCTCCCCCAGCAGGCCGTCGACCCGGTGTGCGGGATGACCGTCCTGATCGGGCCGGACACCCCGCACGTGCGGATCGACGGCACCGACCACTGGTTCTGCTGCCCCGGCTGCCTCGACCGGCACGTGGCGGCGTAGCCGTGTTCGTGACCGGCCTGGTTCTGGCCGCAGGGGCCTCGGTGCGCCTCGGCGAGGCCAAGCAGCTACTGCCGTACCGGGGGCGGACGTTGCTCGACGCCACCCTCGACCTGGCTCGCTCGTGCGCCTTCGATCAGGTGCTGGTGACCCTCGGCGGCGCCGCCGACCTGGTCCGCGAGCGGGTGGACCTGACCGGGGTCCAGGTCGTCGAGAACGCCGAGTTCAGCACGGGCTGCGGCTCGTCGATCCGCGCCGCGACGCAGGCGGTGGACCCGCGCGCCGACGGGCTCGTGCTCCTGCTCGGCGACCAGCCCGGCGTACGGGCCGCCGACGTACGCCGGGTCGCGGCGGCGACCACCCCGGTCGCGGTGTGCCGGTACGCCGACGGCCTGGGGCACCCGTTCTGGTTCGCCCGTGACGTCCTGCCGGAGCTGCGTGTCCTGCGCGGCGACAAGGCGGTGTGGAAGCTGCTGCACTCCGGCCGGCACCCGGTCACTGAGGTACCGGTGGACGGGCCGGTGCCGATCGACGTGGACACCCGCGCGGACTACCGGCGACTGCTCTCGGGCGAGGCGCGGTGAAGGATCCGCAGGCCGTGCGGCGCCGGCTCGACGCCGTCGACTACCTGACCGACGACGGCATGGCGATGGCCGTCTTCCTCGCGCTGGAGCTGGGCAAGCCGCTGCTTCTCGAGGGCGAGCCCGGCGTCGGCAAGACCGCGGCGGCGAAGGCGCTGGCGCGGGCGCTGGACACGACACTGATCCGGCTGCAGTGCTACGAGGGCCTGACCCCCGGCGAGGCGCTGTACGAATGGAACTACCAGCGGCAGTTGCTCGCCATCCGGCTGGCCGAGGCCCGGCACGCCTCGCTGACCGATGCCGACCTGTTCGCCGCGGAGTTCCTGCAGGAACGGCCGATCCTGCGGGCGGTACGCCACCCCGGGCCGGTCCCGCCGGTGCTGCTGATCGACGAGATCGACCGGGCCGACGACGAGTTCGAGGCACTGCTGTTCGAGTTCCTCGGCGAGTCCGGGATCACCATCCCCGAGCTGGGCACGTTCACCGCGACCACGCCGCCGGTCGTGGTGCTCACCTCCAACCGCAGCCGCGATCTGCACGACGCGCTGCGCCGCCGCTGCCTGTACCACTGGATCGACTTCCCGCAGATGGACCGCGCCACCGAGATCGTCCGGCGGGCCGTGCCGGGCGCCACCGAAGGGCTGATCCGCACGGCGACCGCCTTCGTCAGCAACGTACGCGCCCTCGGCCTGGACAAGGCGCCCGGCATGGCCGAGGCCATCGACTGGGTCGCCGCGCTGTCCGTGCTCGGCGCCGCTGACCTCTCCGCCGACGACGTCGTCCAGACCATCGGCACCATCGCCAAGACCCCCGACGACCGCGCCGCCGTCGCCGCAGCGCTCGGCGCACACCAGGAGAGGCCGGCATGAAGATCACCAACGAGTTCACCGTCGACGTTCCGATCGCGCGGGCGTGGGCGATCCTCACCGACCTGGAGGGCATCGCACCGTGCCTGCCGGGCGCCCGGCTGACCGGCGCCGACGGCGACGTCCACCAGGGCACGGTGAAGGTCAAGGTCGGTCCGGTCGTCTCCGAGTTCGCCGGCACCGCGCGTTTCGTCGAGAAGGACGACAGTGGCTATCGGGGGGTGATCGACGCGAAGGGCCGCGACCGGCGGTCGGCGGCAAACGCGTCCGCCCTGGTCACCGCCCATCTGCGGCCGGACGGTCAGCGCACCGTCGTCAGCGTGGACACCGATCTGAAGATCTCGGGCCGGCTGGCCCAGTTCGGCAGCGGCATGATCAAGGAGGTGTCCGGCAAGCTGCTCGCCCAGTTCGTCGCCAACCTCGAGGCGAGGCTGGCGGCCGAGGAGACCGCCGACAGCACCCCGTCCCCGGCCACCGCGCCTGACGCGTCCGAGCCCGCACCGGCCGTCGCCGCCCCCCGCGGCGAGTCCTCGTCCGTCACACCGCCTGTGACCCCCGTGGCCGGCACCCCCGTGGCCGCCTCGGCGTCCACCGGTCGACCGGATGCCGGCACCGGCGCCGAACCGGAGACGCTGGACCTGCTCGACATCGCCGGTGGGGCCGTCGTCAAGCGCCTCGTGCCGGTTCTCGTCGGGATCCTCGTCGTCGGCGCGGTGATCGCCTGGCGGGTCGCCCGCCGGTGAGCGGCGGTCTGCTGCGCGGCGTCGACCGCGCGGCGTTCGCGACGGCGTTCGCCGACCGGTTGCGGCGGGCCGGCGTACCCGCCGGGCTCACCGAGGCCGGTGACTTCGTCCGGGCGCTCGGCGTGTGGACACCCGCGGAGACGAACGCGCTCTACTGGGCCGCCCGGATCAGCTTCGTGCGGCGCCACGCCGACCTCGCCGCCTTCGACCGCGTCTTCGCCGCTGTCTTCGTCGACGCGCCGTCGCTGCCGCTCACCCGGTCCGCGGCCCCGCCGGCCGCTCGTGACGACGTGCACCTGCCGGTGCCCGCCGACACCGATGACACCGGCGACGGTGGCGGGCTGCCGTGGGCGACGTTGCCGGCGCCCGTCGCCGAGGCGGAGCCCTCCGATACCGGGGTGCGGCTGCCCGAGCGACGGCCCAGCGCCCTCGCCGGACTCGCCGACCGGCCGTTCGAGGACCTCGACGCCGCCCAGCTCGCACTGCTCGGCGAGGCCCTGCGCGAGGCCGTCGCGCGCTGGCCGTCCCGGCGCACCAGGCGGCACGCCGCAGGCCCGGCCGGGCGGCGGGTCGCGCTGCGTCCGACGATCGCCCGCGCCCGTCGCACCGCGTGGGAGCCCGTCGAGGTCGTCCGCGAGCGACCGGTACGCCGACCGCGCCGGGTCGTGCTGCTGTGCGACGTCAGCGAGTCGATGCGGGCCCAGGCCCACGCGTACCTGCACCTGCTGCGGGCCTTCGCGGTGACCACCGACGCGGAGGTGTTCGCCTTCGCCACGACGCTCACCCGGCTCACCGTCGCGCTGCGACACACGTCGGCGTCCGCGGCGATCGCGCACGCCAGCGCCGCCGTGACCGACCGGTTCGGGGGTACGCGCATCGCGACGAACCTGCGGGGCCTGCTCGCGTCCCCGCACGGCGACGCGGTTCGCGGAGCGGTGGTGCTGATCGGCTCGGACGGCTGGGACAGCGACCCGCCGGCCGAACTCTCCGCCGTGATGGCGCGGCTGAGCCGCCGCGCCCACCGGATCGTCTGGCTGAACCCGCGGGCCGGCGCCCCCGGCTTCGCTCCACTGGTGGCGGGCATGGCCGCGGCCCTGCCCTACTGTGACCAGCTCCTGCCGGCCGCGACGTTCCGGGACTTGCTGGACGCCGCCGGTCAACTCCAGAGCGTCACGTGCACCGAGGGCCGGAAACGGTTCACCGCGACGCCCACGCCGCGCATCATCGCCTGAATCGCCCGGGGCGTCGACGCGAAGCGGCACAGCTCGGCTGCCGCGGACGGAGTGCCGGGGGCGACGAGTACCAGCGAATGCCACACCGCTTCGGCCGTGGCGTGCGGCCCGGACAACGCCACGAGCTGGCCGCCACGGACGTCCGGCGCGACGGTGAACGAGAGCGCGGGCGCGACCCCCCGACCGCGCTGGGCCTCACCCAGCGCTGCCGCGTGGCTCTGGAAGATCTGCTGCCGCTCTTCGGGTACACCGAGCCGGCGCAGCATCGCCGGGACAGCGCCCAGGGTGTTGGTGGCCGACGGCCCGAGCAGCCAGGTCTGGTCGCGCAACTGCCCCGGTGATGCCGGCACACCGGCCAGCGGATGATCCGGGCCCACGACAGTCACGAGCCGGTAGTTCATCATGGGCCGACAGGAGATCGCCGGTTCGGCCACCGGCGGCAGGGGCCCCATCGCGATGTCCGCGGCCCGGGTCAGCAGCAGCGACTCGAAGGAGCCGGGGTCGCAGACGCTCAGCTCGATGTCGAGGTCGGCGGCGCGTCTGGCGAACAGCTCGATCAGTCTCGGCGCGGCGTACTCGGCGAACTCGCTGGACGCGGCAACCCGCAGCATCCGGCGGCCGTGTGCCGCCGAACTGACCTCAAGGACCGTACGGTCCTGCAGGCCCAGCATCTCGGCCGCACGGCTGGCGAGCCGCAGCCCGCCGGGGGTGAAGGCCAGCCCCGCCGCCGTCCGGGTGAACAACTGATCTCCGAACTCCCGCCGTAGCTGGCCGATGAGCAGCGAGACCGCCGACTCGGAGACCTCCAGCTGCGCGGCGGCCTGCTTGACGGACCCCAGCCGGACGACAGCGACGTAGGCCCGTAGCTGCGTCGGAGTCATCGTCGACCCGCCCTTCTGCGGCGCCGTGGACTGCTGCGGGCAGCCCGCGGTGTACCCCGATCATTCCCCGCCGATCGCCCCGCCGCCAGGGACAGCGCACCTCGGAGCGATCCGACCGGTACGCGGGGTGAGGGCCCGTCCGGCGCCATGACGCCCTCGTGCCCGGTCCACGCGCGTCCGCTTCTCGGCATGAGCGCACACGGCCGGTCGTGAACACGAACCGCGGGCGCCGAACCCGGTCAGGCCGGCGTCGTTCCACTTCTGGAGCGAATCGTGGGGAACTGATGCGAGGCGCCGCTTCCTCGCCTAAGCTGCGTCATATATACATTGATGATGATCAATAGAAGGTGTCGGCGGTCGGGGCCGGTCCAGGCAACCGTGGGGCCTCGCATTTACCGACACCGATTGGAGTACCCGATGACCCGGCGTCCAACCATCGCCGCACTCACCGGCCTGTGCCTGGCGCTCACCACCGCACCAGGCGCCGCCGGTGCCGCACCCCCGGCATTTCGGGAGGCCGCTGATGTGAACGTTCACACCTACCCGCTCGCCGGCCCACCCGGCGCACCCCCCGGGGTCTGCCCGGGCGGCACCGGGTACGGCCCGCCGCTGCCGGCCAGCTCCGTGTCGGCGACGAAGATCCAGAGCGGGTTCTCGTTCCTCGAAGGACCGGTCTGGATCGCCGACGGCGGCTACCTGCTGATGTCCGACATCGCCGCGGGCACCGGGCCGAACAACGTGCAGCCCTCCACGATCCGCCGGTTCACCCCGCCGGCGACCTTCGACACCTTCGTCGTCGCCGACGCCGGCAGCAACGGCCTCGCGCTCAGCCCCGACGCCCAGCAGATCATCGCCGCCACCCACGACCAGCGGAACGTCTCCGCATACCGGCTCAGCGACCAGATCCGCAGCACCGTCGCCGCCGACTACCAGGGCCGGGCGTTCAACTCACCAAACGACGTCACGGTCCGCTCGGACGGCGTCGTCTACTTCACCGACCCCAGCTTCCAGCGCGGCAACCGCCCCGACCAGATGAGCGGACGTACCAGCGTCTTCCGCGTCTCCGGCGGCCAGGTGTCGCTGGTGGACGACCGGCTGCGGCAACCCAACGGCATCGCGCTCTCCCCGGACGGCGGCACGCTCTACGTGGGCGCCTACTCCGAGAACAAAATCTACAAGTACGTCGTCCAGCCCGACGGCAGCACCGGCGCCCGCAGCGTCTTCGTGAACTATCTCGGCGGTCCCGACGGGGTCACCATCGACTGCGCCGGCAACGTGTACTGGGCCTCCGGCTCGGACGGGCTGATCCACGTCTACTCGCCCGCCGGCGCGCAGCTCGGCACGATCCGCTCCGGCGGCGCCGGCACCACCAACGTGGCGTTCGGCGGACCCGACCGGCAGACCCTCTACATCACCTCCGGCCGGACGAACGACTCGGGCCTGTACAGCGTGCGGCTCAACGTCCCCGGCTACCCGTACTGACCAAGAACCCCGGGAAGGAAAGCACCCGTGCGGATCAATCCTCACCACTTCCGACACCGCGTCCCGCTCGCCCTGCTGGTCTGCGCCGGCGTCATCGTGACCGGCGTACCCGCCGCCGCGGCGGCCGCACCGGCGACCGGGAGCCGGCAAGTTGCCCAGCTCGCCGCGGACACCAGCCCGCCCACCCGGCCGACCGGCCTGCGCCGCACCCGGCTGACCTGCCAGTCCGTCACTCTCGCCTGGTACGCCTCCCGGGACAACGTCGGCGTCGCCTTCTACGACATCTACCACGACGGCCAGCTCGTCACCTCGGTCTCGGGACGGACGCTGACCGCCACGCTCAGCGTCGTGCAGGGTGTCACCTGGGGCTGGTACGTCAACGCCCGCGACGCCGCCGGCAACGTCTCGCAGGCCAGCTCCACGCTCTCGGTCACCCCGCCGTTCTGCCAGCAGGACACGACTCCGCCCAGCACGCCGACCAATCTGGCCGCGACGGTCAACGGCACGGCCGTGACCCTCACCTGGTCGGCCTCCGCCGACAACGTCGCGGTCACCGGCTACACCATCCTGCGCAACGGTACGGCGGTCGGCTCCACCACCGGCACCGCTGGCAACCCGCCGGCGACCACGTTCACCGACACCGGGCTGACGCCCGACACCGACTACCGGTACACCGTGACCGCCCGGGACGCCCAGGGCAACGTCTCGGGCGCGAGCGCCGCGGTCACCGCGCGCACCGGCTCGGGCTGCACGAGCCCGGTCTGCGGCGCCACGGCGGTCACCACCGAGAAGGACCTGCCCTGGGGCCTGGTGCAGCTGCCCGACGGCACGGTCCTCTACGGGCGGCGCGACCTGTTCGACATCGTCGCCATGAACCCGGACGGCACCGACAAGCGCAGCATCGGCACCGTGCCGAACGTGGCCGGCACCAACGGTGAGGGCGGCGTGCTCGGGCTGGCCGTCTCGGCCAACTTCACCACCGACCGGTGGCTGTACATCTACCACACCACCACGACCGACAACCGGATCGTGCGCATCCGCTACGACGGCACGCTGCAAACCGGCACGCTGCAGGTGCTCGTCACGGGAATCCCGCGCAACAAGTACCACAACGGCGGCCGGCTGCGCTTCGGGCCCGACGGCAAGCTCTACGCCGCCGCCGGCGACGGACAGAACCCGGACGTGGCCCAGGACACCAACAACCTGGGCGGCAAGGTGCTGCGGCTCAACCCCGACGGCACCGTGCCGGCGGACAACCCCTTCGGCAACTACGTGTGGAGCTACGGCCACCGCAACCCGCAGGGACTCGCCTTCGACTCCCAGGGCCGGCTCTTCGAGCAGGAGTTCGGCAACAACGTCATGGACGAGACCAACATCATCGTCAAGGGCGGCAACTACGGCTGGCCCGCCTGCGAGGGCACCTCCGGCGACTGCGCCAACCCGAACTTCAGGGCCCCGATCCGGACGTACCCGGTGGCCGAGGCCTCGTGCAGCGGCATCGCGATCGTCCGGGACGCGCTCTACATCGCCTGCCTGCGTGGCAACCGGATGTACCGTGCGGAGATCAGCGGCGACACGCTCACCAACGTCCAGCAGTACTTCGTCGGGACGTACTTCCGGCTACGCACCGTCGAACCGACCCTCGACGGCAACCTGTGGCTGACCACGAGCACCGGCGGGGACAAGGACAGCACCCCGAACAACAGCAACGAGAAGATCCTCAAGGTGACCCTCGGTGGGGCGGCGTCCGGCCCCACGAGCTGAGGGCGGGCCGGGAATCCGGCACCGCCGCCCCTCGGAGGGTGCCCGCGTCGCGCGGGCACCCTCCGAGCGGTCCGGGCTGGTACCGCGACGGCAGGAAGCGAACCGGGTTCGACGTGACGGGTACGCGAACGACCCGGGCCGGGTCCGGTGCTACGACGCGCTGAGCCGCTCCTGCGCCTCGAACAGTTCGTCGCCGTGCTCGGTGACCCAGGCGCCCAGCGCCCGCATCGGGCCGTCGGCGAAGCTGCGGCCGAGATCGGTGAGCGCGTAATCGACCCGGGGCGGCGCCTGCGGGACGAACCGCCGCTCGACCAGGCCGTTGCCGACCAGCCTGTGTACGGCCTCGGTGAGCGCCTTGTCGCTGATTCCTCCGATCCGTGCCCGCAGTGAGCGGCGGCGGAGGGCGCCCTCGGCCAGCGCGGCCAGCACGACCGCATCCCACGTGTGTGCGAACAGGTCCGTCGCCATCCGCATCCGGCAGTCGGCTACGAGTTCCTCGCAGAGGTCGCCGTCACCCATGCGCCCATCCTGGCACGCCCGACATGCACCATCCGGTGCGCGTCGGCCTGCCTAGCGTGACGGTATGCGTATCGGAATCCTCGGCACCGGCAACCTCGCCACGGCACTGGCCACCGGCTGGGCCCGGGCCGGACACGACATCATCATCGGGGGTCGCTCGACGGCCGCCGCCGAAGCGATCGCGAACCGGATCGGCGGCACCGTGCGGCCCGTGCCGGCGGTCGCCGCGGGCGCCGACGCGGTTCTGCTCGCGGTCCGCTGGGACGGCGTCGCCGAGATGCTGACAGCGGCCGGCGGGCCCGCCGGCGCACTGGCCGGCCTCGCCCTGATCGACCCGACGAACGCCGTCGAGCACGGTGTCGGCACCCTCCGGACGGAACCCGCCCGGTCGGCCGCCGGCCACATCGCCGCCCTCGCACCCGGCGCGCACGTGGTCAAGGCTTTCCATCTCTTCCCGGCCGAGCGGTGGGTGACGCCCGATGCCGGACCGGTCACGGTCGCCATGTGCGGTGACGACGAGCGCGCACTCGACGTCGTCGGGTCGCTCGTGCGAGACGTCGGTGGAGTTCCCGCGGTCCTCGGAACGCTCGACCGGGTACGGCAGTTGGAGGAGGTCGCCGGTTTTGTCATCGGGCTGGTGTTCGCCGGGGTCGACCCGCAGTCGGCGATTCCGTCGGTTCCCCGCTGACATGTGCCCGACAGGCCGCTCGTGGAGGCGGGCGGTCCCCGCCGGGAGCGCCGTCTGCTCTCCCACCCCTCGATCTCCCACTTGCCCATTCCCTAGTTACACTATAGGAATAGTAGGTGACTACCACGGTCCCCGCGCCGACGGCGGCGGAAGCCTCGATCGGCGCGCCGGCGGTGACACCTGACGCACAGGCACCGCGCGGCGGACGCCGCCGCCGGATCCTGCTCCGGCTGCTCGCCCTCGTCGTCCTCTACGCGCTGTGGGAGATCGCCGCCCGAGCCACCGGCAACCCCACCTTCATCCCCTCGCCCGGTGCCGTGTGGCACCAACTCGTCCAGACCTCGACCACCCACGACGGCATCCGTGGTTACAGCGGACACCTGCTGATCGAGCACCTCGGGGTGAGCCTGCGCCGCATCCTGATCGGATCCGTCATCGGTGTCGCCGGCGGAGTGCTCATCGGTGTCGTCATGGGAACGGTCAGCTGGATCCGGGTGGTCGTCGAACCGGTCGTCACCTTCATCCGGGCGCTCCCACCCCTGGCCTACTTCAGCCTCTTCATCATCTGGTTCGGCATCGACGAGACACCCAAGCTCTGGTTGCTCTCCATCGCCGCGCTGCCCCCGGTCGCGGTCGCCACCGCGGCGGCCGTCCACTCCGCACCGACCGGTCTGGTGGAGGCCGCGCAGGCGCTGGGCGCCAGCCGCGCACGCGTGATCCGCGACGTGGTGCTGCCCCATGCGCTACCGGAAATCTTCACCGGTATCCGGATCGCCGTCGGGGTCGCGTACTCCTCGGTGGTCGCCGCGGAGACGATCAACGGCGTACCCGGAATCGGCGGCATGATCCGCGACGCCCAACGCTACTCACAGACCGACGTGGTCGTCCTCGGTCTCTTCGCCATCGGCCTGTCGGGCCTGCTCATCGACGCCCTGCTGCGGACCGCCGAGAGCCGGCTGATCCCGTGGCGCGGCCAGATATAGGAGAACAGCACATGCGCAAGATTCTGGGCCTGCTGGCCGCCGCCGCCCTGCTGCTACCCACCGCCTGCGGGGACGGTGCCGCCAGCGGCGGCGGCAACCCGGACCGCAAGAGCATCCGGATCGCCTACCAGGCATTCCCGAGCGGCGACCTCATCGTCAAGAACCAGGGTCTGCTGGAGAAGGCCCTGCCCGACTACCAGATCACCTGGACCAAGTTCGACTCCGGCGCCAGTATCAACACCGCGTTCGTCGCCGGTAGCGTCGACATCGCGGCGATCGGATCCAGTCCGGTCGCTCGCGGACTCTCCGCACCCCTGAACATCCCGTACCAGGTCGCCTTCGTGCTCGACGTCGCCGGCGACAACGAGGCACTTGTCGCCCGCAACGGCTCCGGGGTCACCGACGTGCGCGGCCTGCGCGGCAAGAAGGTGGCGACCCCGTTCGCCTCCACCGCCCACTACAGCCTGCTGGCCGCGCTGGACCGCGCCGGTGTCAAGGAGTCCGAGGTCACCATCGTCGACCTGGAACCGCAGGACATCCTCGCCGCATGGACCCGCGGCGACCTGGACGCCGCCTACTCCTGGCTGCCGTCGCTCGACGAACTCAGGAAGACCGGCACCGTGCTGGTCACCAGTCGCGAACTGGCCACCGCCGGCAAGCCCACCCTTGATCTCGGTGTCGTCGCCACCGACTTCATCAAGGCGCACCCGGCGGCCGTGGACGCCTGGCGTAAAGCTCAGTCCCAGGCGCTGAACCTGATCCACAACGACCCGGCCGCAGCCGCGAGGTCGGTGGGCGCCGAGCTCAACCTCAAGCCGGAGGAAGCGCAGCGGCAGCTCTCCCAGGGCGTCTTCCTCAAGCCCGCGGACCTGGCCGGTCCCGCATGGCTCGGGACCTCGGCAGCCAAGGGGCAGCTCGCCGACAACCTCGTCAGCGCGGCACAGTTCCTCAAGGACCAGCAGAAGATCGACGCCGTGCCGGACCTCGCGACCGTGCAGGCCGCCATCTACACCGAGGGGCTGCCGGATGTCCTCGGCTGACCCTGGCCGGACGGCCGCGATCGCCGTCAACGACGTCGAGCACGCGTACGGCGACGTCGTCGCCCTTGGTCCGATCGACCTGGCCGTGCCGACGGGTGAGTTCCTCGTCCTGGTCGGCGCCTCCGGCTGCGGCAAGAGCACCCTGCTGCGGCTGATCGCCGGCTTCGAGCGGCCCACCACCGGCACAGTCCTGACCGCTGGTCTGCCGCCGGTCCCAGGGCGTGGCGCCGGCCTGGTCTTCCAGCAGCCCCGCCTGTTCCCGTGGCTGACCGTGGGCGGCAACATCGAGCTGGCCCTGCGCTACGCCGGACAGCCCACCGACGGTGTCGATCGGCTACTCGCCCGGGTCGGCCTGCCCGATGTGGCGAAGCGCCGCACCTGGCAGATCTCCGGCGGCCAGCAGCAGCGCGTGGCGATCGCCCGCGCTCTCGCCGCCGACCGCCCACTGCTGCTGCTCGACGAACCGTTCGCCGCGCTCGACGCGCTCACCCGGGAACGCCTCCAGGAGGACCTGCGCGCGGTCAGCACGGTAACCGGCCGGACCTCGGTGTTCGTCACCCACAGCGTGGACGAGGCCGTCTTCCTGGGCAGCCGGGTCGTGGTGCTCAGCCCGCGCCCCGGCCGGATCGTCCTGGACCTGCCCGTCGACCTGCCTCGCACCGGCGTCATGCCGGACGACCTGCGGGGCCTGCCCGAGTACGCCGCACTGCGAGCCGAGATCGGGCACGCCGTCCGAACCGAAGGAGCATTCACATGACCAGCGTGCTCGTGCAACTCGACCTCGAACCGCTGGGGCCGCACTTCGGCGCCCTGGTCCACGGGATGGACCTGGCCACCGCCACCGACGACGAGATCGTCGCTCTCCGCGCTGCTCTGGTCGACCGAAAGGTGCTCTTCCTGCGCGACCAGCACCTCGACGACGACGCTCAGGTGCGCCTGGGCCGCAGGATCGGCGAGCTGACCGCCTCGCATCCGGTCGTCGGTGGCGTCGACAAGGCCCATCCAGAGGTGTACGCCCTGGACAGCACCGACAACGGCTTCGCCGACGTGTGGCACACCGACGTCACCTTCATGAAGCGGCCGCCGCTCGGCTCGATTCTGCGCCCGGTCACCCTCCCACCGACCGGCGGCGACACCAACTGGGCCGACGCGCAACTGGCGTACGACTCGCTCAGCGAGCCCGTACGACGGCTTGTCGACCACCTCACCGCCGTCCACGACGGCACCCGCGAGTTCGGCTACTACCTCGCCCAACGCGGAGGCAACGTGTGGGAGGGCCAGCCGGTGTCCCGGCTCGACCCGGTCGAGCACCCGGTGGTCCGGGTACATCCCGAGACCGGCCGTAGGGGAATCTTCGTGAACCCGGGCTTCACCTCGCACATCGTCGGGGTCTCCGACGTCGAGAGCCGGGCCATCCTGGACCTGCTCTACGCCCACCTCACCAAGCCGGAGCACATCGTGCGCCACCGCTGGCGCCTCGGCGACGTGGCACTCTGGGACAACCGCAGCACCGCCCACTACGCCAACCGCGACTACGGATCCGAACGACGGGTCATGCATCGCATCACCCTGCGCGGGGACATCCCCCGCGGACCGCAGGACCAGCCGCAATCCTCCGACAGCTGACGATCTGCCGCGCGTCGATCGCGGGGCAGTCGTGATGCCCGGCCGCGGTGCCCTGCGCACCGCGGCCGTTGCCGAAAGCTCGGCCCCGGTGCCGCGGTCAGTCCTGCCACTCCTTGGCGAGCAGCTCGTACGAGCCGACCCGGTCGCCGTGCGCGTGGGTGATCGTGGTGATCAGCAGTTCGTCGGCGGCGGTGACGTCTCGCAGGACGCGCAGCCGCTCGACGACCGTGCCCGGCGATCCGACGAACTGGGTGTCCACCCGGTCGGCGACGAACTCGCGGTCCTCGTCGGTCCACGGCAGCGCGGCTGCCTGCTCCGGGCGTGGAAACGGGATCGCGCCGCCACCGCTGCGGATGCTGCGCACCCAGGGCCCGTACGGCGCGGCGAGCCGACGTGCCGTCTCGTCGGTGTCGGCGACGACGACGTCGGCGGAGACCACCACGTACGGCCGGGCCAGCACCGCCGAAGGTCGGAACGCGGCCCGGTAGGCGGTCACGGCATCGAGCACCGAGGAGGGGCTCACGTGGTAGTTCGCGGCGAAGGGCAGGCCGAGCGCGCCGGCGAGTTGGGCGCTCTCGCCGCCGCTGCTGCCCAGCAGCCACACCGAGAGGTCGGCGCCTTCCCCCGGTACGGCGTGCGCGTCCAGACCGTTCTCGTCGGTGTAGTCGCCGCGCAGGAGGGCCAGGACGTCGGCTACCTGGTCGGCGAAGGCCGGCGGCTGCGCGCCCGGTTGGTGCAGCAGCGTGCTGGTCAGCGCGAAGCGGGGTGAGGCGAGGACGCCGGCGTAGGAGAACGGCGGCGGGATCAGCAGTCCGTCGACGACCCGGGCCTCGACGGGCGGCTCGTTCGTTCCAGCGGTGAGTGCCTGGGCCGCCTCGACGCGCCGCTGCCCGGAACGGCCCAGCCCGAGGTCGATCCGCCCGGGGTACAGCGTAGCGAGGGTGCCGAACTCCTCGACGACCGACAGGGCGGTGCGGTGACCGACCTGGACGGCGCCGGAGCCGACGCGGATGGCGCTGGTGGCCGCGGCGACCTGCCCGATGAGCACCGCGGGTGCCGAGCTGGCGACGCCCGCGGCGAGGTGGTGTTCGGCCAGCCAGTAGCGGTGGTAGCCGGACTGCTCGACCCGGCGGGCCAGGTCGACGGTGTTGCGCAGGGCGTCGGCGACGGTGCCTCCGGCGGGCACCGGCGACAGGTCGAGGACGGACAGTGGCGTCGTTGGCATGGTGGTTTCCCGTCTCTTCTCAGACCGCCGGCGTGGCGGCCGGCGCCGGCGCGAAGGGGCGACTGGGGATTTCTCGCCGCAGCACCGGCGCTACCTCGGCCTGGAACAGCTCCAGGCTTTCTCGGTGCTGCTTGTCGGTCAGCCCGTCGTGATCGGCTTGGAGGTGCATGACCTCGTGGCCGAACTCCTCGTGGTAGCGCAGCACCTTGTCGACGATCTGCTGCGGGCTGCCGACCAGGATGGAGCTGCGTTCGATGGCGTCCTCGAGGGTGGGGAAGACCGTCGACAGGCCGAGCCGCTGGAACGCGGCGACCCGGGCGTCGAAGACCGGCCGATACCGCTCGATCGCCTCCTGCGAGGTGCGCGTCACGTAGAAACCGGCCGAACCGGCACCGACCAGGGCGTCGGCCGGGTCGTGGCCGTAGTGGACCCAGCGGTCCCGGTAGTGGCGGATGAGCTCGGCGTACGGCTCGATGGGGTTGGTGACGTTCGCGGAGAAGAGCGGGTCGCCGTAGCGGGCGGCCAGGTCGACCGATTCCCGGCTGGTGGCGCTGCCGTGCCAGACACGGATGGGCTGTTGCAGCGGGCGTGGCCAGGTCTCGGCGTCGGTCAGCGACGGCCGGTACGTCCCGGACCAGGTGACTTTGTCCTCCCGCCAGAGCTGGCGGAACAGCTCGTAGCCCTCCCGGTTCCGGTCCCACTGATCCTCGGCGGTGACGTGGAACAGTTGGGCCTGCGCGGCGCCGTTGCCCTTGCCGATGATCAGCTCGAGCCGGCCGCCGGAGAGGTGGTCCAGGGTGGCGTAGTCCTCGTACGCGCGGACCGGGTCGAGCAGGCTGAGCGTGGTGACGGCGGTGAAGAGCCGGATGGCGGACGTACGGGCCGCGATGTGGCTCAGCACCACCGGAGGCGAGGAGGAGATGAACGGCCGTTCGTGCCGCTCGCCGACGCCGTACCCGTCGAAGCCGAGTTCCTCGGCGAGGACAGCCGTGTCGACCACCTCCCGGAACCGCTCGGTGGTGCTGCGGCGCCGACCCGTGACCGGGTCGGGCAGGTGGGTGATCAGGGTGATCAGCAGGAACTTCATACGGGGACCGTCACTTCCGGCGCAGGGGTCATGGGGTACCGGCGGATCGCGAGCCCGGGGTGGGCACCCGGGCCGTGAGCAGATGGTTCGGGTCGTCGGCGGACCGTGAGGGGCGTGGTCACGCCGCACCGACGCGGCCGACCGGGCGGGCGGGGCCGAGGCCCAGGTGGTCGCGCAGGGTCGCGCCGGTGTACTCGGTGCGGAAGACGCCGCGTTCCTGCAACAGCGGGACGACCTGGTCGACGAACTGGTCGAGACCACCCGGGGTCAGGTGGGGCACCAGGATGAACCCGTCGGCGGCGTCGGACTGGACGAAGTGGTCCATCCGCTCGGCGACCTGCCGCGGGGTGCCGACGAACGACTGCCGGCCGGTCACCTCGATGATCAGGTCGCGGATCCCGAGGCCCTTCTCCTCGGCCAGGGCACGCCACTGGCGGGCGGTGCCGACCGGGTCCGCGTACATGCCGGCCCGGCCCCGGCTGATCGCGGCGGCGCTCACATCCGGGTCCTCGGCGGGCAGCGGGCCGTCCGGGTCGTACGCGGACAGGTCCCGGTTCCACAGCTGTTCCAGCAGCAGGATCGCGGTCTGTGGGCTGACCTGCTGGCGGCGGATGTGGTGGGCGCGTTCCTGCGCCTCGGCGTCGGTTTCGCCGAGCACGAAGGTGACCCCGGGGATGATCTTCAGCTCGTCGGGCCGGCGGCCGTACCGGGCGAGCCGGGACTTGACGTCCCGGTAGAACTCCTGGCCGTCCTCCAGCGTGCCGTGCCGGGAGAAGATCGCGTCGGCGCTGGACGCCGCGAACTCCCGTCCGTCGGGCGAGTCACCGGCCTGGAGGATCACCGGGTGCAGCTGCGGGCTGCGCGGCACGGTGAAGTGTCCGGCGATGTCGAACTGGTCGCCGTGGTGGGCGAACGCGCCCGGGTCCGCCTCCGTCACGTACCGTCCGCCGTCGCGGTCTCCCACTACTGCGTCCGCCGGCCAGGACTCCCACAGCTCGCGGGCCGTCCGGACGAACTCGGCGGCCCGCTCGTAGCGCAGGGAACGGTCGAGGTAGCCGCCCCGGCGGAAGTTCTCCCCGGTGAACGCGTCGGACGTGGTCACGACGTTCCAGGCGGCGCGCCCCCCGGACAGGTGGTCGAGGCTGGCCAGCTGGCGGGCCAGCTCGTACGGCTCGCGGAAGGTGGTGTTGAGGGTGCCGGCCAGGCCCAGGTGGCTGGTGACGCTCGCGAGGGCGGCCAGCAGGGTCAACGTGTCCGGACGGCCCACCACGTCCAGGTCGTGGATACGGCCGCGCTGCTCGCGCAGGCGCAGCCCCTCGGCCAGGAAGAAGAAGTCGAACTTGCCGCGCTCCGCGGTGCGGGCCAGGTGGACGAACGAGGAGAAGTCGATCTGACTGCCGGACTCGGGGTCGCTCCACACCGTCGTGTTGTTCACGCCGGGAAAGTGCGCGGCCAGGATGATCTGCTTGGGCACGACGGTCTCCAGGAATCAGGCGGTCGCCGCGACGGCGTACCGGCTGGCCGGTCGGGGCAGGCCGAGCAGGTCACGCAGCGTCCCGCCGCGATATCCGACGCGGAACAGACCGCGGCCCCGCAGCGCGGGCACCAGCGCACGGGTGATCAGGGTCAGGTCGTGGGGAAGCACGGCGGGTCGCAACCGGAAACCGTCCACACCCGAGCGCCGCCAGGCAGCGAGCAGGTCCGCCAGGTCGGCCGCCGTTCCGGTGAAGGTGGCCGAGTCCGAGCGGAACTCCTGGCCGTGCAGCTCGTCGAGACGGGCGCCGCGCCGGCGGGCGAGAGCCGGCGACTCGTCGAGCAGGACGCCCAGGTCGGCGAACACGCGCAGCGGCGGGTCGGTCCGGCCGACGGCCGCCTCGGCGGCCCGGACCTCGGCGACGATCGCGGCGGCGTGTTCGGCGTCGGCCGGGGTGACGAAGACGACGTCGGCGTGCCGGGCGGCGAAGGCGTACGGCACCGACGAGTGGGCCAGCGCGGCCACCACCGGCTGGCCCTGCGGCGAGCGGGGCACGATGGAGGGGCCCTTGACCGAGAACCACCGGCCCACGAAGTCGATGTAGTGCAGCCGTTCCCGGTCGACGAAGCGCCCGCTGGCGACGTCCCGGATCTCGGCGTCGTCCTGCCAGCTGTCCCACAGCCGGCGGACCACCTCCACGGCGTCGCCGGCCTCCGCGAAGAGGTCGCCGACGAGCCGGACGACCTCCGGGTCGTCGAGCCGGGCCGGATCCAGGGCGGGGATCTCCCGACGGCCGAAGTGACCGGCCTCGGCTCGCCGGGCGGAGACCCGGGGCCGCCAGCCGGCCCGGCCGCCGCTGAGGTGGTCGAGCGTGGCCACCCCCGTGGCGAGGTGGAACGGTTCGGTGTGGGTGGTGCTGGTGGTCGGCACCAGCCCGATGTGCCGGGTCAGCGGGGCCAGCCGGGCCGCGATCTGCACCGCGTCGAGGCGTCCGCGGAGCTGGTCGGCCCGGCCGTCGGGCCGCGTCGACTGGAGGTCCAGGCTGTCCTCGACGGTGAGCAGGTCCAGTGTGGCGCGTTCGGCCTCACCGGCGAGGGCCGCCCAGTAGCGTGCGGTCAGCGGCGCCGACGCGTCGGCGCGGGAGAGACGCCAGGCGGCCGGGTGCCAGCCGAGGCCGTCGAGGGCGACTGCCAGGTGCAGGGTCTTCTCGGTCATGGGTGTTCCTCCTGCGGTCGGCCGGCGGGGACGAGCGTGGGCAGCGCGTCGAGCAGCGATCGCGTGTAGTCGTGTCGGGGGTAGGTGAAGACGTCGCCGACCGGTCCCTGCTCGACCACCGTGCCGTCGTGCATCACCAGCACCCGGTCGCTCAGGTGGTGCACCACGCCCAGGTCGTGGGAGATGAAGAGCAGCGCGGTGCCGTCGGCGGCGCGTAGCTCGGCCAGCAGGTCGAGGACCTGTGCCTGGACGGAGACGTCGAGGGCGGAGACCGGTTCGTCGCAGATGATCAGGCTCGGCCGGGGGGCGATCGCGCGGGCGCTGGCGACCCGCTGCCGTTGCCCGCCGGAGAGCTGCCGGGGGTGCCGGTCCAGCAGGTCCGGCCCGAGGCCGACCCGGTGCAGCAGGTCGACGACGTGGGCGCGCCGGTCCCGCCGGTGGACGTCCGCGTCGAGGTTCTCCCCGATGACCTGGCCAACGGTGTAGCGGGGGTCGAAGGAGCCGAGCGGGTCCTGTGAGATCAGTTGCAGCCGGCGGCGCATCGGGCGGCGGGTGCGTTCGCGGGCGGCGGACCACGGCTTCCCGTCGAAGGTGACGGTGCCGGCGTCGGGGGCGAGCAGACCGGCCACGATCCGTGCCACCGTGCTCTTGCCGGAGCCCGACTCCCCCACCAGTCCGAGCGTCTCGCCACGTGCCACGGAGAAGGAGACGTCGCGGACGACGGTGTGCTCGCCGTACCTCTTGGTCAGCCCGCGCGCGTCGAGCACCCGGTCGTCGGGGCGGACCTCGCCGCGGGCGGGCAGGGCCGCCCGGGCGACCCCGGCCGGGGCCGTCGCGGCGAGCCGGCGGCCCCGCGACGACGCCGACGGCACCGCGGCCAGCAACTGCCGGGTGTACGGGTGTTCCGGTGCCCGCAGCAGCCGGTCGGTGGGTCCGTGCTCGACCACGCGGCCGTCGCGCATGACCAGTACCCGGTCGGCGACCTGGGCGACCACCGCCAGGTCGTGGCTGATCAGCAGCAGGCTCACCCCGGCGGCCCGCCGCTCGGCGAGCAGCCGCAGGATCTCGGCCTGCACGGTGACGTCCAGCGCGGTGGTGGGTTCGTCGGCGATGAGCAGTGCCGGTTCCCCGGCGATCGCCGAGGCGATCAGCGCGCGCTGCCGCAGCCCGCCGGAGAGCTGGTGCGGATACTGCCGGGCCCGGCGCTCCGGCTCCGGCAGGTGGACCAGGTCGAGCAGGTGGGTGACCCGGCCGGCCCGTTCCCGGCGGCCGACGATGCCGTGCGTGGTGAGCACCTCGCCGACCTCGGCGCCGACCGTCCGCAGCGGGTCGAGGGAGACCAGCGCGTCCTGGAGGACCAGCCCGGCGAGGCGGCCCCGGACCCGCCGCCAGTCGCGGGGGCGGTGGGTCCGCACGTCCTCACCGGCCAGGTCGAGCCGGGCGGCGCGGACCCGCGCGCCGGGGCCGGCGAGACCGACCAGGGTACGGGCGGTGACGCTCTTGCCGGAGCCGGACTCCCCGACGACGGCCACGCACTCGCCACGCTCGACGGTGAAGCTGATTCCGCGCACCGCGGCCACCCGGCCGGTCGGGGTGTCGAAGTCGACGTGCAGGTCCTCGACAGTGACCAGCGGCGCCATCAGCGCCGCCGCCCGTCGAAGCGGGCCTGCCAGTGCCGGCCGACGACGGTCAGGGAGACCACGGTGGCGGTGACGGCCAGGCCGGGCAGGATGCTGATCCACCAGGCCACCTGGAGGTAGTTGCGGCCCTCGGAGAGCATCGCGCCCCACTCCGGGGACGGCGGCTGGGGGCCCATACCGAGGAAGCTGAGCCCGGCGGCGGCCAGGATCGCCTCACCGAGCCCGATCACGGCGAGCACCGGCACCGGGCCGACCACGTTGGGCAGTACGTGCCGCAGCACCAGCCGAGGCTGGGACTGCCCGAAGGTGACGGCCTGTTCGACGAAGCCGGAGCGGCGCACGAGAAGCGTCTGACCACGGACCACGCGGGCGTGGTGCGGCAGGGTGGCGATACCGATGGCGACGATCAGGCTGGTGGTGCCGGGTCCGGCGATGGCGATGAACAGCAGCGCCAGCAGCAGCATCGGAAACGCCGACAGCGCGTCGAACGTGCGGCTGAGCGCCTCGTCGGCGACCCGGTGCGTGAGGCCGGCGAGCAGGCCCAGCAGCACTCCGCCGGTCACGGCGATCGCGGTGGCGGCCACACCGATGGTGAGCGAGTGGCCGGCGCCGTGCACCACCCGGGTCAGGACGTCGCGGCCGAGGTGGTCGGTCCCGAACCAGTGCCCTGCGCCGGGCGGGCGCAGCACGGCGAGCGGATCGGCCGCGAGCGGGTCGGCGGGGGCCAGCGCCGCCGGCCAGGCCGCGGCGACGACCAGCAGGACGAGGTACGCCCCGGCGGCGAGCAGGCCGGGGCCGGGCCGGGACCGCCGGCGTACGGCCGGTTCGGTCGGGTCGACGAGGATCCGGGCCGGCGTTTCGGTGAGCGGGGTGCCCAGGGTGACTGTCATCGGGTCAACTCCTTCGCAGACGCGGGTCGACCAGCAGGTACGCCAGGTCGGCGGTGGTGTTGACCACGACGTAGCCGGCGGCGGAGAGGGTGACCACGGCCAGTACCACCGGCATGTCCCGGGTGGTGACCGCGGAGAGGGTGACCTGGCCGAGGCCGGGCCGGCCGAAGACCTGTTCGACGATGACGGTGCCGCCGACGACGACGCCGAAGACCCAGCCGGCCAGGCTGACGGCCGGCAGGACGGCGTGCCGCAACGCGTGGCGTACCAGCACTGTTCGTTCCCGCACGCCCCGGGACCGGGCGGTGAGCACGAACGGCTCGTCGAGGGCCTTGTCGATGCCGTCGCGCAGCACCTGGGCGAGCAGCCCCGCGATGGGCAGCGCGAGGGTGACGGCGGGCAGCACCAGCGCGGCGACGCCCTGGTCACCCGACACCGGGAAGAGGCCGAACCGGAACGACAGCACGCTGAGCAGCAGGAGCCCGATCAGGAACGACGGGGTGGAGACCAGCAGCAGTTCGGTGCCGGAGCTGAGCCGGCGCAGCCACGGTCGCCGGTTCCCGGCGGTGGCCACCGCGATGAGCAGGGCGATCAGCACCCCGAGCCCGGCGGCGGCGACCGCGAGCCTGAGGGTGGGGGCGAGCTGTTCTCCGATCACCTCGGCGACGGGTCGTTGCAGGAGGTACGAGCGACCGAGGTCGCCGCCACCCAGCCGCCCGAGGTAGTCGAGGTACTGGACGACGGCCGGCCGGTCCAGGCCCCAGTCGGCGATGATCTCGGCGCGGATCTGCGGGGTGTCCGGGCCGTCGCCGACGATGTTGTCCACTGTGTCCCCGGGGGCAGCCAGCAGCGCCAGGTAGGCGGCGGTGGCCGCGACCCAGAGGACGACCAGGCCGGCGCCGAGCCGGCGGGCCACGGCACGCACGGGTGGGCGGCTCATGTCACTTCCCGATCCACAGGTCGTAGGCGCCGGCGGGCACCCCGGCGGTGGGTTCGAAGCGCACACCGCCGACGCCGGTGCCGGCGGCGATCTGGTCGGCCGGCGCGTACAGCGGCAGGACGAGGGCCTGCTCGACGACGACCCGCTGCTGCAGGTCGGCATAGATGCCGGCGCGCTTCGCCGGGTCCGCGGCGGCCTGACCGGCCTCCAGGAGCGCATCGATGCGGGGATCGTTGGCGTGGGTGCGGTTGATGCCGCCCTTCGAGTGCAACAGCAGGTTCAGTGCCGCCCCGGCGTCGGTGTCGGCCCGCGAGTTGTCGAAGACCTCGTACTCGTTGTTCTGGATCGCCTCGGTGGCGGTGCCCTGGTCGACGAGCGACACCTTCAGGTCGATGCCGGCGCTCTGCTTGACGGCCGCCTGCACGGCCTGCGCCAGCACGTCGCGTCGGTCGCGGACGAAGGGCGCGGACTGTACGAGCCGTACGGTGAGCCTTTTGCCGCCCTTCACCCGGTAGCCGTCGGCGTCCCGGGCGGTCCAGCCGGCCTGGTCGAGCAGAGCGTTCGCCTTGGCCGCGTCGCCGCTGTACGCGCTGCCGTCGAGCCGCTTGTCGTAGAGCGGGCTGGACGGGCTGATCACGCTCCAGGCGCGGGTCGCGGTGTCCCGGTAGACCGACCGCAGCACGGTGTCCACGTCGACGGCCTGGCGGAACGCCTGCCGGACCCGCAGGTCGTTGAAGGGCGGGTGGGAGGTGTTGAAGTAGTACGAGTAGGCGGAGCCGGAGTTGAGCTCCCGGGTCAGGCGCAGCGCCCGGTTGGCGGTGACCAGCGGCTGGTCGGTGGCGGGCACCCCCTCGATGACCTGCACCTGGCCCGAGGTGAGGGCGCCGACGCGCACCGCCGACTCCTTCAGGAAGCGGTAGGTGACCTCGTCGAGGTGGGCGGGGCCGGTGTGGGCCGCGGTGGGCGGGGCCCAGTCGTAGCCGGGGTTGCGCCGGTAGTGCAGTTCCTGACCGGCGACGTAGCGGTCCAGCACGAACGGGCCGGTGCCGACCACGTCGACGCCGCCGGCCTTGAGGTTCTTGGCCTCGCGCAGCGACTTCGGGGAGATCTGGGCGCCCTGCGGGGAGGCGAGGAAGTCGAGGATCAGCACGTCGGGGGTGGTGAGGGTGAGCCGTACGGTGCGCGGGTCGACCACCTCGACGGCCTTGAGGTTGCGCAGTTGCACGGCGGCGACGGCGGCCGCGTACCCGGGTTCGCGCAGTTTGTCGATGTTCGCCTTCACGGCCGCGGCGTCCAGGGGCGTGCCGTCGGAGAAGGTGACGCCGTCGCGCAGTGTCAGCGTGTACGACAATCCGTCCGGGGCGACCTGCCAGCCGGTGGCCAGCCACGGCACGAGCTTGCCCTGCTTGTCGTAGGTGAGCAGGGACTCGAAGGTGTTCCAGACCAGCAGCCGGGCCTTGGCCTGGGCGTACTGGTGCGGGTTGAGGGTGATCGGCTCGGTCTCCACGGCCCAGGTGAGGCTGCCGCCGGAGCGGGGCTGGCCGGCGGCTTCGGCGGCCGGCGTGGCGGTGGTGGAGCAGCCGGTGACGACGGCGAGCAGCGGGGTGAGCGCGGCGGCGGCGAGGGTTCGCAGACGGTTGGCGGGCATGGCGAGGTCTCCTGTCCAGGCAGGCGGTTCGGGTACGCCGACACCCGGCCCGGCGCGGTGGGCGCGGGTCGGTCACGGTGTCGGTGTTTGATGGCTCGGCGGTCGGCTCGGCAGTGAGCCCCACCTCGGCGGGCCGGTGCGGCGCGCCGGGTAAGCGGGTGCCGGTCAGGCCAGACAGGAACTCGACCACACCCGACCGAAGTCGATGTGGCCGCGGATCGTCAGCCGCAGCTCGCTGGACATGAGCCGAGTCCACTCGACGCGCGGGACGGCGTCAACACATCGGTCGATGGATGTCGGTTATCGCACGCGGGGAGGCCGATTCGTTGACGCATTACCTACTAAGGCTATAGGATTTAGGGGGAATGTGTCCGGCGGGTCGACCTGGACCCGCTCCGGGCCGGGACCGATCCGCCGGGCACTCACCGCTGCGCGTCACAGTCAGTCCAGATCGAGCAGGACCTTGCCCGGCACCCGTCGTTCCCGCAGCGCCTCGACAGCGACCCCGAGGCGATGCCACGAGCCGCGCCAGCCGATCGGCGCCCGCAGCGCCCCCTGAGCCACGAGGTCCACCAGCAGCGCCAAATCGGCGGCCGGGGCGGTGGTGTCGCCGAAGGACCGTAGCGTCCGGGATGCGCCCGGGGCGAAGGTCGAGTTCACCGGAAAGAGCGCCGGTTCACCGGAGGCCCAGCCGATGCTGTGCAGCACCCCGCCCGGCGCGAGCAGACCCCACGCGGCCACCAACTGGGCGCCCCCCACGGTGTCCAGCACCACGTCGACCGGGTCGCCGACACCCTTCAGGCCGACCACCACCTCGTCGGCCCCCAGCGCCGCCAGCCCGTCGCCCCGGGACGCCGACCCGACCGCGGCGATCACGTACGCGCCCCCGTGCCGAGCCAGCTGGACGGCAACCCGGCCCACTCCCCCGGACGCCCCGGTGATCAGTACGCGACGCCCAGGCAGCGGACCGGACTCACGCAGCGTCCGCAGCGCGGTGAGGCCGACCATCGGCAGCGCGGCAACCTCGGGCAGGTCGACATCGGGGGGCACCACCGCGACGCTGTCCAGGTCGAACACCGCGCGTTGGGCCCACGCGCCCGGCCCGAAGGCGAGCACCCGGTCTCCCACACGGGGACCGGGGCCACTCTCGGCGGTGCGCAGCACCTCTCCGGCGGCGTCGTGCCCGAGCACTCGTCCGGCCGGCCAGAGATCGAGGTGACGGATCTCGCCGGCGTTGACGGCGGCGTGCCGCACCTCGACCAGCACCTGCTCCGGCCCGCATTCGGGCTCGGGGACATCGGTCACCCGGAACCCGTCGACGGTGTCCGGAGCGGCGACGATCGCACGCATGCAACCTCCCAAGGTCCTCGCCAGGCTTCCGACAGGCGGCCACAGTGGCGACCCTGTCTACGACGACCGGCGGAAGACGCCGGCCAATGGTCAGGCGGCAGCGCGACGGGCCGTGCCGTCCGGCGCGTCCGCGAGACCCGCGTAGCGACCCCGGTGGTAGAGCAGCGGGGAGCCGACGTCGGCGTGCCGGAGCAACTCCGGCTCGGCCAGCACGACCACGTGATCGCCGACGACCACCCGGTCGACGACCCGGCACACCAGCCAGGCCAGGGTGCCGTCGAGGATCGGCAGCCCGTTCGGCCCCGGCCGCCAGCGGGTCGGAGCGGCGAAGCGGTCGATGCCGCTCGTGGCGAAGGTCTGGGCCACCTCGTGCTGGCCGTGTGCGAGCAGGTGCACCGCCACGTGCCGGGCCTGCGCCAGCGTCGGCCACGTGGACGAGCCGAGGTTCAGACAGAACGAGACGATCGGCGGCGTCAGCGACACCGACGTGAACGATGTCGCGGTGAAGCCCACCGGCGGCGCACCGGGGGCGGTGACCACAGTGACGGTGCTGGCCTGGTGGCGCAGCAACCTGCGTAGCGCGTCGGCGTCGGCGTCGATCGGGTCGTCGGTGGACGAGGTCATGGGCGTTCCTCCCGAGTGGTGTGGGCGCGGAGCGCTAGGAACGGGCGGCGGGGTCGGCCGGCAGCCGCTCGTACGGGATCTTCTCGCCGGCCTCGACGGCGACCGGCAGCCGGTTCTCCGTCGGTGGCAGCGGGCACGTCGCGAAGTCGGTGTACGCGCACGGCAGGTTGACGGCCCGGTTGAAGTCCAGCGTCACCCGGCCCTGCTCGTCCGGCGCGCCGACGGCCAGCGACCGGTTGGCCCCATAGGTAGTGATGCCGGAGGTGGTGTCGGTGAACAGCACCGACAGGCTGCCGGGCGTCACACCGTTGAACGCGGTCAGGCTCATCGGCAGCCCGTCGACGCTGAACTCGATTCGGCCGGGCGCGTCGTAGGCGTGCTGGAGCCCCTCCACGGCAGCGCCGACCGTGGTCGGTCGGGGACGCTCGAACGGCACGAACCGTCCCTGGAGCACCCACCGTTCGCCGGGCGGGAAGGTGGCGGTGCCCCGGTAGTGCGTCCGCAGCGGGTGGTCGGGGCGTCGGGGTCGGAGGATGTCGCGCCCACCCCGCCGGGCCACCTCGAGGACGCCACCGTCGATGTCCACGGTGATGCCGGCGCGCTCGGCGATCGCCCCGAACTGATGCCTCGTCCGGACGCGCCGGCCGTCGACGATGATTTCCTCGTCGTCGGCGAGTGTCACCACCGGCCCGTCCGTCCCGGTGCGCCATTCCCCGGGCACACCCGGGAACCGCTGCGGCTCCGCGCTGAGCCAGTGCAGTCCGGACACGGCGAGGAAGCCGTGGCGGTCCGCCCGCACCTCCTCGTGCCGGCGGCGCCACTCCTGCCAGTCCGCGGTGAACGCGCGGGTGGATCGTTCGGCGTCGGCGGGTGCGGACGGGGCGAGATCACTGGTCATGACGGATCCCTCTCGTTGTCGTGCGGCCGCTCGGAAACGGGCGCGGACGTGCCGGACGCGAGCCGGCGGGACGACGACCGACGGGTAGGGGATCGCCCGCTCAGGCCGGAAGGGTCGCCACGCGACAGAGCTGCGCGGCGACCCGCATCAGGTCGACGACCCGGCGGGAGGTGAACAGCCGAACAAGCAGCATGGACCGATAATCCTACCTAACAAGTAGGATTTCAAGCCCCGGAGCCACGCGGCACCGCGTGGCTCCGGGCACGTCCGACGGAATGACTGGTCAGCGTCAGCCCTGACGGAGGGGGCGCAGGTGGCGGTCGGCCCACTCGGCGAACGGAGTCAGGGGAATGCCGAGGGCGCGCGCGAACTCCGGCCGGGCCGGCTGCCCGGCGACGTTCAGGAACTCGTGGGAGGTGGTGGCCCACGGCGGCATGCCGGCGGCAACCGCTTCCGCCTCGGTCATGTCGGGAGCGGTGCCGTCGATGCCGAGCGACTCACCGATGATCTTCGCGATTTCTGTCATCGGCAGGTGGTCGCCGGCCAGTTCGAGTTCGACGCGGTGGAAGCGGTCGGGGTCGGCGACGGCCGCCGCGGCTGCTCGGCCGATGTCGTCGACGGCGACCAGCGACAGGTGGGTCTGCGGCCGGAGGACCGTCGCGAGCCCGCCCGCGATGCCCCTCGGTAGCAGGTAGGCCATGTCGGGCAGGAAGTTCTCCATGAAGAAGCCCGGCTTGATCAGCGTCCACCGGTCGAAGCCGGCGGCCCGGACGCGTTCCTGCATGCCGGCCTTGGGCAGGAAGACGCGCTCCATCGCGGCCCAGCGTCCGTCGGTCCAGCCGGGGGTGTCCTCGTGCTGCCCGGCCCCGGAGACCGAGGTGTGCACGAACTGCGGGACCTCCGCGGCCAGCGCCGCCTCGATCAGGTTGACGCCCTGGGCGAGTTCGCTCTCGAAGTCCCAGGTGTCGCCGCGCAGCTCCGGCATCTGCACGGAGAAGACGGCGCGGGCGCCCCGGGCCGCCGGGACCAGCGATGCGGGGTCGCGGAGATCGCCGGTGACCAGCTCGGCGCCGAGGGCGGCGAGGGCGGCGGCCTTGGCGGCAGCAGGGTTACGGACCAGGGCGCGCACCGGCACGCCGGCGGCGAGCAGGGCACGGGCGGTTGCCCCGCCCTGCTGGCCGGTAGCGCCGGTGACCAGGACTGGTGCTCGATCTGACATGGATACACTCCTCGGCCGAAGAAACGGCGGGGCCCGCCGTTTATGCTTGCTAAGATACGGCGGACCCCGCCGCTTAGCAACGCCGAGGTGAGACATGCGAGCAGACGCCCGCCGCAACTACGAACTTCTGCTCGCGGTGGCAGCAGAGGCGGTGGCCGAGCACGGGGCCGACGCGTCGCTGGAACAGATTGCCCGGACCGCCGGGGTGGGCTCCGGCACGGTCCGCCGCCACTTCCCGACCCGGCACGCGCTGCTCGAAGCCGTCTTCCGGGATCGCATCGACGCCCTCTGCGCCCACGCCGGTGAACTGGCGGGCAACCCGGACCCCCGGGCCGCGCTCGTCGAATTCCTGATCGAGATGACGCGGGCCGCGGCGACGATCAGGGGCCTGGCCGAGGCGCTGAACCGCGGCCGCGTCGAAAGCGTCTACTGCGCGTCCGACCAACTGTCCGAGGCGGGTGAGCCACTGGTACGCCGGGCCGCCGAGGCCGGAGTGCTGGCACCCGACGTCACCTTCGCCGACCTGTCGACGCTTGTCACCGGGATCGCCCTGGCAACCGAGAACGACCCCGACCCCGCCACCACAGCGACCCGCCTGCTCTCGCTGGCCATGACGGGGTTCACGGTGACACCGCAGGAACCCACACAACAGAGCCCACTTCCGAGACCAGGACGTGATCGCAAGCCGTAGCTCGGGCGAGCTCCGCCGGACCTGATAGCGGTCCGCGCTACGGCTCGCGGGACTGCCCGGCCGAACGGCGCCTCGCCCACGGCGACCACCTGCACCGGTACGGCGCGCTCCCCGGCGTGCACCGCGTCGAAACCGAGATCGTCGCGCAGAGGGGCAAGCGGGCGGGACCACTCGTCGCCTCCGGAGCCTGAGCGCGGCTTGCTTTCGAGCGCGCTCGAAGCTTTAGCGTCGGGGCCGTGACCACGACAGACGAGACGAGAACATGGATCATCACGGGCGCCAGTTCAGGCCTCGGTCTGGGGCTCGCCGAGGCGGCACTCCAGGCTGGCGAGCATGTGATCGGGACCGCGCGACGGGCCGACCGCTTCGACGGGCTCAAGGCGCGGTACGGGGATAGGCTCCTCGCCGTCGAGCACGATGTGCGCGACACGGCCGGAGCGGCCGGGGTCGTGCAGCGGGCGCTGGAGGTGTTCGGGCGCGTCGACGTGCTCGTCAACAATGCAGGCGCCGGACAGGTCGGCGCCGCCGAAGAGATCACGGACGCTGCTCTGCGGGCCATGCTCGAGCAGCACCTGTTCGGCCCGGCCGCCTATGTGCGTGCCGTGCTGCCCCACATGAGGGAACGTCGCTCTGGTGCGATCGTGCAGATGAGCAGCCAGGGCGGGCGGATGTCGTTTCCCGCCGTCGGCAGCTACTCAGCCGGCAAGTTCGCGCTCGAGGGCTGGTCGGAGGCGCTGGCGGGCGAGGTCGCACCGTTCGGCATCCGCGTCCTCATCGTCGAGCCCAGTCGCTTCCGCACCGCGTTCAACGCCGCGGACGTGCTCAACACAGCGCGGCAGAGCTCGATCTACGACGGGGTCACCGGTGCCGTGCGCGCGAACATGGAGGGAGCCGACGGCATCCAGGAGGGCGACCCGGCACGAGCCGCCCGGGTGATCCGGGACATGCTCGACACACCCGACGCGCCGCTCCGGCTCCCGCTCGGCGCCGAGGCGGTTCGCAACCTCACCCGCGTCTACCGTGCGGCGCTCGACGACGTCGAGAAGTGGGCGTCGGTGAGCGAGTCGGCGGACTTCCCAGGCATGCCGCCCGCGGTTCGCGCGTTCTGATCGCCGTACGCTGATGGCCATGGCCACCGAAGCGCTGATCGAACGCATCCAGGGCCCGAGCACCGTGACGGAACGCCGACGCATCATGCGCGACCAGCACGACCGGATCACGCGGCAGATCCGTGAGCTCAGACTGGCGCTGGAGACCACCGAGTACAAGATCCGCGTCTACGACGGGCACCCGGAAGGCTGACCCACTCAGCCGCCGTCGGCCGCGGAAGCTGAACAGCGTTCTTCTTGTCTGCCACGACGCGGACCTTCCCGGGGCGTTGATCACGACCTGCAGCCGGATGGCGATCCCGCACCATACCGATGACGCGCAGGCTTGCCCGACCGCAGCCGGGACGCGCAGACTTGGCGGATGCGCCCGGGGATGGCAGACGGTCGCCTATCAGTGGCTTCACGTGCTGTGACGCACCCGGCTGTCTGGTCGGTGCCGGCGATGGCGCTGCTGGTGCTCGTGGCCATGCCGTTCAACGACGCGTTCTACGGTTTCTGGGTCAACTACGACGCGCAGGGTGACGCACAGCAGTACGAGCTGCTCCACACCACGCGCATCTTCCAGTACACCTCCGGCGTCCTCTGCGGACAAGTGTTGGCGTTGCTGGCCGGGGCCGCCCTGGCCAGCCGCTACACACAGGCGAGGGCGCTGGTCGTGGCGGTCCCGCTCGCGCTGCTCCTGGCCGGCGTGGCCGTCGCGGTCGCCTACCCGCTCGCCCGCGCACGCGAGGGCGTCTATTTCACGACCCCGGCACTCGATGACCCGATCCTGGTGCGGGTCCTCCTGTGCGAGCTGGCCGCCTTCCCGCTCTATGCCGCTGCCGGCGTCGGTCTCGGCGCGCTGCTGCTGGGGCACCTGCGGCGAGCCGCGACGCGCTGGCCGCTCGTGTTCCTGTTCCTGCTGGGCTGGTTCGCCGCCACCCTGGCCGGGCTGCTGCAGGACGACCGGTTCGCCGGGCCGTACGCGCTGTTGTGGGCCGTCCCACCGATCGCGGCCGGCACGGCGATCGCGCTGGCCGGGCTGTCGACGGATGTCTGGGCCGTACCGCCCGTGCCGGTGGGTGACTGGGGGCGCGGCAGCAGCGCCGCCCTGCTGGTGGGTGCCGCCGCTTACGCCCTGGGGTTGAACCTGCTGGCCCGCTGGGCCGGTCGCCGGGCGCCCCGCCCGACGAAGGGGTGACCGTGGTCGCCCTCGGCGACGACAGCGCGGAAGCCCGTTACCGGCCGAACCGGCGGCGGGCTTCCTACCTGCGTATATCTGGGGTGGGCGATACTCGGATCCAACCAGTGACCTCTTCGCTGTGAGCTGTCGGCGAGCCGGTCGGATCAGGCTCGTTGCGAGGTCAGAGGGCTTGGTGGGGCTCGTCTCGACCGGGCTCGGCTGGCACGGTTGCTGCACCTCGCTGCTGTGCTACCGGCATGAGGTGGCCGGCTTCCCTGGTCCAGCCGAGGAAGCGGCGGTGCAGCACGCCGGCCGGCGTCCAGGGCATGTCCTCGGTGGCCTGGACGAGGTAGGCACCAAGGTAGAGGGCCAGCGACACCGGAGCGTCCGCGTACTCCGCCCGCAGCTCCCGCTTCCGGGTCGGGCAGGGCCAGGGCAGGTCGCAGCCACCGCAGCTCCAGACCGGCATGACCGGGCCGTGGGTGGTCACTGCACACCCTCCAGGAACCGCGCGGTGATCGCCCGCGCCTGCCGGCTCGTCGCCCATTCCACCTGCCAACAGGGGTACGGAGTCAGCCGCGCCCACCACGCTCGGCACCCGGCACCCATGCCGTCGAGCCCTTGTACATGAGGTTCCCCCGGTAGGTCGGAGGCTCCGACCTACCGGGGGAACCTCACCTCAGCGGTTGCAGGTACTGGATAAGAGGCCCCACCGTTCCGCCGTCACGGCCGAACAGGCGCACGCTTAGCGGACGGCGAGGCTGTCGGATTCGTGACGGCAACCTGGCGGAGCGGTGGGGCGCGCCTACGCTGAGCGCACGTTTCGTCCGGCGACCCGCCCGACGCCGCCAACAGCCCGGCAGCGTCCCGCCCCGGGCCGGTGGCCGCTCCGGAAGGAGCCGTTTCATGCCATCGATCCTCGCCACCGCTTTCCTCGCGGCCGCCTTGACGGCCGCACCCACCGCCGCCGCGTCTGCCGCGCCCGGCGCTTTGGCCGGCTATCGCATGGTGGACCTCGGCACCCTCGGCGGCGACAGCAGCTACGCCAGCGCAATGAACGACCGCGGCGACGTGGTCGGCCGCGCCCAGGCCGCCGACGGCACCTACCGCGGGTTCCTCTGGCGCCACGGCCGGATGATCGATCTCGGCGCCTTCAACCCGATCGACGTCAACGACCGCGGCCAGGTCGTCGGCACCCGCGGCGACGGCTCCGGCGGGTACGTCTGGCACCGCGGTGTCCTGCGGCCGCTGGGCGCCCCGTCCACCCTGCCCGTGGCGATCAACAACCGCGGCCAGGTCCTCGGCCGCACCGACGCAGGCCCCGTCCTGTGGACGAACGGCCGTGCCCGGCCCTTGGCCCTCAGCGAAGTGTCCGACGTCAACGACCGCGGCCAGGTCTCCGGCGGGGTGTACGTGCCGGGCGGCTTCCACGCCGCCCTGTGGCACAGTGGCCGGGTCACCGACCTCGGCGCCGGCCCCTTCGACCGCAGCAACACGTACGCCCTCAACGACCGCGGCTGGATGATCGGCTGGCAGTTCTCGGCCGAGCAGTTCGAGCGCGGCATCCTCTGGCGGCACGGCCGCGCCCTGGACGTCGGCACCCTCGGCGGCAGCTTCACCCAGCTGCGGGCAATCAACAACCGCGGCGAGATCCTGGCCAGCTCCCAGGCCACCGACAGAAGCGCCCGCCCGGCGCTGTGGCGACGCGGCGTCCTGCACGACCTCAGCCTCGCCGGGGTCAGCACGGACGGCGAGGTCGTCGACCTCGATGACCGCGGCCGCATCGCCGCGACGATCCGCCCGGTCTGGGGTATCAGCCGCGCGGTCGTCTACCACCCGCGCTGACGGGGCCGGTCCCAGACGGCGACCGGTCACCCGCCCGGATCAGACCCGGACGGCCTCCCACCCCGGCTCGGCGGCTAGGCGTCGGCGCAGACCCTCGCCTCGATGTTGACGTTCGGCAGCCGGTCCAGCCACCGCGGCAGCCACCATGCGCGGCGGCCCCGCAGTGAAATCACCGCCGGTGATCAGCACCAGAGCGGGGTGGGGTGGGGTGGGGTGGACAGCTACCTGTTCAAGCTGATCCGGGAGTCCATCCCGCTGACGCAGGAGCAGCTGCCACCTCGTGCCATGCCCGTGCTCGTTCCTACAACTAGCCCTAAGCTCAGGTACTGGCCGAGTGAACCTTCGAGTTGACACCTTCGGTCTTCTCTGGGAGGCCACGCCCACTCGCTCGCTCACATCGTCGCAGGTCACGGCGTCGATATCCGCTCGACGCCAGTGAGCACTTCGGACGCGCTGACCACTTCGCCAACCTGCACCCAATCTGCACCCACCCGTAAGGGCCCGAACCGCCACAGCTCTTTAACGCTGCGACCTGCGGATACTCCCCTACTAGGCGACATTGATTGCCGTTGACTGCTGTTCACTGCCGTTGAGCGCAGTTTGTGAAGCAGGACGCCGCGCGGGGTCTGACCTGGGGAAACGAGAACTTGCAGGTCGGGCTGGGTGCAGTTGAGCGCCGTTCGATGCCGCTAGGTGCTGTTCAACGCCGTTCAGTGCACCCGCCTGCTCCCATCCTGCTCCCCTAATCTCGGGCTTGCCGACCGATGGCACGGGGCGGTACTCAGCTGCGCGGTACTGCTTTCTCGCGCCGTCGATACTCGCTCTGGGCCGGCCCCGGGTGTCTGCGCTTCGCGGCCGGTAATCGATCACCGTGTACGCCAAAACGCCACGAAGGGCACGTCGCCGCCCCCCGAACGCGACGGCTACCGACCGCTCCCCCACCCGGCCGGGCCCCGAACCTCATGGTCCGGAGCCCGGCAGGTGGATGGTCGTGCTAAGCGACTGCCGCAGCGGATTTCACCGACGGGATCGGGAAGCTCGGCGAGGGGGCGGCGGGGGCAGGCCGGAGACGATCCACAGCCGCATCATGTCGTGAGTGATCAGCGGGGCCGAAGCCCGTTCCGGCCTCCTAGAAGAGGGTTGCCTTGGCGCACGACGAGACCGCACCTGCACCGTTGATCCTGCAGCTGTAGATCTGCACGTCGCGAACGTCCTTGAAGGTCCAGCTGTGATACACAGTGTCGTAGGCCCCGGTGGTCACCTTGATCGGGTTGGCAGTCGAGTAAACCCATGAGCTGCCGTTCCACTTGTAGTAGGTCAGGTGCAGCGCCGCACCGTAACCATCCGGGCAGAGATCACGCTCCCATGCGTCGAAGCCGCCTGCGAATGCCTGGTAGCCACCTTTGACGCCGCCATTCGCGTAGTAGGTGTAGGTGCCCCCCGCCTTGGTCGTCATATCACAGCCGCGGCCCGAATCAGCTGGTCCGTTGGCATAGAAGTTCAACGTGGTGGCGGCGCTGGCCGGAGTGGCGAATGCCATGACTGCCGTCGCCGTCGCGCAAGCCATCAGGGCCGTCCTCTTGATGAATCTCATGAGCGCGTGAAACCTCCATGCTCTAGCGATCGCGGAAAGACGGGGTTGAGTCCCCGTATCGCGCCTACGTGGGTGCGCGAGGCGACCTGCAAGCCATTGTGGACGTCACGAGTCTGGATGGCGTTAGCGCAGAGCGCACGCCGCTTAGCTCTCGACGCCGACCAGGCTGTGCGGAACCATCCCCCGATACTCGCTGGGCGTCATGTCGTAGGAGAGCCGAAATGTCCGGGTGAAATCGGCCGGTCGCGGAAAGCCCCAGCGCAGCGCGATCGCGTAAATCGGACGATCTCGCAGCCGGGGATCGGCGAGATCGCGGCGGCAACGGGCCAGTCGTTCACGACGGATCCAGGCTGAGACGGTCAAGTCCTGCTGCCGGAAGAGTTGGTGGAGGTGGCGGACTGAGATCTGGTGCGCGGCGGCGATGGTGACCGGGGACAACTCCGGATCACCGAGGTGCTGTTGGATGAAGGCGTGAATGCGCAGCATGAGAGCGTTCTGAGAGCTCTCGGGCGGCAGTTCGCATCCAGCGCCTAGTTCCCGGGCGAGTGTGATGGACAGCAGATCGAGGAGTACCGTGGCCAGCCGAGGGGAGTCCGCAGGCTCGTAGTCGCGTGCGCCCCTGACCAGTCCGAACAGGAACTGTGCGACCAGACCTCCGGTTCCGACCCTCCCGGACAAGCGCGCGCCGAGCAGTTGCTCGAAGTTGCGCGTGGACAGCAGCGCTCTGGGGAACTGTGCCACCACCGTGCGAGCCACCACCGGATTCGCGGCGGTCACGTGCGCCTCGTATGGATGTGACGTGTCGTAGAGCACGAGGTCGTCCGGCCCCGCAACGCTTTCCCGGCCGCGTTGGGCGATCCCTTGCTTGCCTCCCAGGATCATCCCGAGGCTGAGATACCCCGGGTCACTCTGCCGGATCATTCTCGGCGTACGCCGACACCGCAACGAGGGATACGTCATGGCAACGATCTGAACCGCGCCTAGGTCGAGATGCTGCATCGTTGCCCGAAAGTCGTGGTGCGGGATTTCGGTGGCTACGTCCGAGGCCACGAGCGATCGCATCGTCATCTCGTGCCAGCGGGCGAATCGCTCGTCGACCGGGAAGTCCCTGCTGTCGAACAACGTCTGAATCATCGTCATCACCCTTTCGACACAGGACAGCAAGAGACCAGGGCAACTACATAGGCCCGCGACTCTCTGGGAAGTACAGCACACCGTGAGTACTGCACCGCATGCGTTGAGGGGTCGAGGGGCATCGATGTCAAGACGTGCGGTCGACGGTGATCTTCAGCGGCGGGCACCGGCATTACTGTGCATCACCAGCGGTGATGAACGCCAGCACGCCGGGAGCGGCATCAGAGCGTGCTCGGTCTTGACTCGAGCTGCCCGCCGTCGGGTAACTCTGTCGCCGTGTCGTGGCCCGGCGACAATGCTCACCGGACGGCGATACGACGAGGGTCGGAGGGTGTTGCTGGAGTGGGTCGACGGTTGGGCGGACACGAATGGCCGGTGATGGTCAGTTCCGTTCACCTCGGGCGCCATCAGTACCGGGTCATGCGGCCCCGGGGTTCGCCGGTCTGTACGAGGGCCGTCTCGGAGCCCAGTTCTGCCTCGACAAGGAAACAGCGATGCTGTTCGCTCTGGCGTGGGGGCTGGCCGCCCGGTCGCCGCACACGATCATCTATCTTCCCCTACGTCGCGCGACACGTCCCCACCACCACAGTTGGGGGCGCCCGCTCGACCTGGTGTTGCTGCATCACCGCCTCGCGTTCCCGCCGTCGCGGTGGAAGCAGGTCCGTTCCCGGTTGGGGACCGGTCGGCCACACACCGTCGTCCTACCCGGTCAGGCGTGGCCGGCGCGGTCGATCGATGATCACCGACGAGTCCGGCATCAAGAGTTCCGCGATCATCTGCGGTGGGACATCGCCGCCGACACGTTGGTGCTCACCGGCAGCCGCGAAGCGTTCGAGTTGGAAGCCGACCAGGCCCGCGCCTTGGCCGAGGAGTGCCCCGCCCATCGCGCTCGCGTCCCCGGCACGCACTGTTGCGCCGAGATCGGCATGGGCAGAACGCGCCGCCACCCCGACCGACGCCGACCGTACGCCGAACTGCATGCCGAATACTCACGGTAATGCCGCGGTCCGGCAGCGGCAGGCCACGGTCAGCAACTCGCGCGCGCTCCACCAGCCGTTACCCGAGCAGATCCGCCACGCGGTCCGGTCGGCCATCGGCTGCCCGGCGTCGCGGGCCTCGTCAACAAGAAACCGGTAGCCGAACTCCGGATCATCACGGTGGGCGTCGAACAACGCATTCACCCGGTACGCCGCCACCTCCTCGGCGCTGGTGACGGGTCGGGCCAGCCACCGGTAGTAGGGCTGACGAGCGATCTTCAATACCCGGCACGTCACCGCCACGGGGATCCCGTCGGCGGCCAGCTCGCTCACGAGCGGGTAGAGCCTTTTCCCGGCAGATGCGCCTGCGACAAGTACGCCGCGGCCCGGCGCAGGACCTCGTTCTCCTGCTCCAACAACCTGATCCGCTTACGCGCCTCCCGCAGCTCGGCCGACTCGCTGCTGACCGTCCCGGCGTCGGCGTCGGCCTGGCGAAGCCACTTGAACAACGTCATCGGATGGACGCCGAAGTCCTTGGCGATCTGCTCGACCGTCACGCCTGGCTCGCGGTCACGAGCGACACGCACGACGTCATCCCGGAACTCTCCGGTAGGGCTTGGGCACAGCGACATCCTTCCAGCCCGCCCACAGGGCAAGCCATCACAGATGTCACCTATCGGTGCAGCAGACCCCTCACCCGCAGGGCGACATTGGCGAGAGCCGAGGTTCGGATAGTCGAAACCAGCGGCATCCCACCCGCCCGGAACGACCAGCTCGCCCCGAAGGCGTCCTCGTCACGCTGCTACGAATGCGGAACCACACCCGCTGTCTGACCCTCGTCCGCGACGGCGGCCACCTGGTCGCCACCCGGCGCCAGGCGACGCCTTTAACTAACCAGCTACGAGACGTCCCTTAGAGGTCCTAACCTAATGATGTTGGGCGTAACCGACCGGATGTGAGGGTCGTTTCGTCTGGACGTGAGGAGGGGTGAGCAGCCGCCGTGGATCGTCTCGGATGAGTTGTGGGCCGAGATCGCACCGCTGCTGCCACCCCGCCCACCACGCCGCCGCCGGTACCCGGGGCGCAAGCCGCTGGATGACCGCAAGGTGCTGTGCGGGATCTTGTTCGTGCTCTACACCGCGATCCCGTGGGAGTACCTGCCCCAGGAACTCGGGTTCGGCTCCGGGATGACCTGCTGGCGCAGGTTGCGGGACTGGAACCAGGCGGGGGTGTGGCAACGGCTGCACGAGGTGCTGCTGGCCCGGCTGCGCGGCGCGGGCCAGTTGGACATGTCGAGGGCGGTGATCGACGGCTCCCACATCCGGGCGCTCAAGGGCGGCCCAAAACTGGTCCGAGCCCGGTCGACCGCCGCAAGCCTGGCTCGAAACACCACGTCATCACCGACGCCGGCGGCATCCCTCTCGCGGTCACGCTGACCGGCGGCAACCGCCACGACTCCACCCAGACCACCGCCCTGCTCGACGCCATCCCCCCGATCGGCGGACGCCCCGGCCCGCCACGGCGGCGCCCCGACCGGCTGTATGCCGATCGGGGCTACGACTACGACAGCCACCGCCAACAGATCCGGGCCCGCGGCGTCACCCCCGTCATCGCCCGACGCGGCACACCCCACGGCTCTGGCCTCGGCACCCGACGCTGGGTCGTCGAACGCACCATCGCCTGGCTGCACTGGTTCCGCCGCCTGCGCATCCGCTGGGAAATCCGCGACGACATCCACCAAGCCTTCCTCAGCCTCGCCTGCGCCCTCATCTGCTGGCGCCAACTCCAACGCACCCAAAGTTAGGAGTTCTTAGGAGTACGGCTCGAAGGTGGTTGGCAGGACCTCACGGAGGTAGTCCAGCGAGCTGACCCTTCCGGTGCCGCCCAGAGCATCCAACAGTAGGTCCAACATGCCGCCTGGATAGCGTTCTCCGGTCCGGCCGCGAATGTCGGCCACCACGCACGTCCACCCGTCGGCGGGCTTGCTGGGCAACTCCCAACAAAGCTCAAGCTCGCCGTTGACCGTCCCCCAAGCGAACAGTTCACCCGGCTTGTTGCCGAACCTGTAGTAATCCTCGATACCGTTGGCCGGATCGGTTCGCCATAGAAGTACGTCGACGTAGCAAGCCGCATCCTCGCGGTATTCCCTCTCGCATGGGTGGAACACCTGCACGAAGTCGAACGCGCCCGGAGGGAACCGCTCCACGTACTGCCGAAAGTCCGTCGGGAACTGGTGACCGAAGGCAGCCTCCAACGACGACCAGTCCGGGTCGTACGGAGACCTGCCACTCCAGCCAACCAACGCCGCCAGCCTGTCAACCGCAGTACTCGCACCTGTCACGCTCACATCCTTCCAGGCTGGCCGATGGCTACTGCTACAGCACAAGATCGGCTCATCCGCCGTCCCGTATGCCGCCCGGCATGTGCGCGCACCTCGGGCGGCTCTAGGGTGCCTGCTCGACAAACGTGTCGTCGAACGGCCATTGATCGGCGCCAAGATCGGTTCGGATGCTGCACCGGTACCTGAGTAGGTCGATCCGGTCCGCATCGTGCAGGTCCCGGTCCGGCTGTCTCGACGGATCGGCGTCGACGTTGTAGTACAGGTGGCCCTCGGCGATGTAGTCGCGACGAAAATCCGTACTCCACTGGGAGTTGTGACCCCATCCGTGGGACAGATCCACCGCTCTGCGGTTGCACCGCCACCAGGCCCAGTACAGCGCCGAGCGTGCCGCCACGTCGGCGTCGAGGTGATGAGCGCCGGCCCGGACCGCCACGCCTGCTCGGGCCACCAGCAGGCTGCCGACGATCGCGCCCGGCCAGAACTCGCCGATGACGCTCGGCGGCTCGTCGGCGTCGTCGCTGACCTGCACCGAGACGATCTCATGGAAGAACGGGTGGAATGACGACTCGGCCAGCGGTGCCGCCCTGATCGCGGCGCGGAACGTCGGCCATGCCGACGTGCCCGGGATGGTGCCCCGCCACCACGGCTTGCCGCTGGTCCAGTCCAGCAACTGCGGATCGGAGTTGCCCGGTTGAAAGGCCGACAGCAGCACGTCGACGATGCGACTGAACGCGTACAGCCCTTCCAGGGCCGTGTAGTGGTTGCCCTCACGCGGAACACGAACCCGACGGCTGTCCGGACGGCCCAACTCGTGCAACTCGGCTACGAGGTGAGGACGCCTGTCTAGCCAAGGCTGTAACACCTCGCCACCCCAACCCGCAGCCGGACCATCCCGCAGCTCGACGAACAAGTCTTGGAATTCCCACAACGTCGACGGCACGCCGCGCACGGTAAGCCACCCGCACCGCGGCGACAACCGGCGTCTGACAGGACGTGCAGGGCCGGTGCGCGTACGACTGCGACGGCGCAGCCCTTGATCACATGCGCTGTCATGGGCCATGAGCGCACGGGCCGGTCTGCAAGCCCTGCCCTGCCCGCACGGTCATGCGATGATCTGCGCGCTGAACCTGACCGGTCATCGCCCTGGGCTCAGGAGATCAATCGTGGGGTTCTTCGGCACCTACCTCTTCAACGGACACCGGTGGACGGCACACCACCCCGCCGAACAGCCGACCATCCCGGAACCGTGGCTGCTCGCCGACATCCATGACAGCGACATCGCCACGATCACCTACCGTCCACCCGGCCCCGGCAGCGGTCTCGCCTACCTCGGTGACACCCCACGCACATACTTCGAAAACCCGGACGCCTCAGGGACACGATAGGTCTCAAATCAGGCAAAGCGGGCCAAAGCATCCAAATCACCTGGCGAACCGGGCCATGTTGCCCGACGCGCGGCGCTGCACCTGGCCCCCGCCTTCCGGGCGGAACCTCATCGACTCAGGCATCGGCGGCCGGCGGAGCACTGCAGGCCGGCCGCCGGGGCGGGTTCACCAGTTGGCCTGCGATCGTTGGTTGCGTGACCGGGCGGCCCCGCGGAGTGACCGGGCGGCCCCGCGGACGGATCGCAGAGCAAGCAGGAGCGGCTATAGCAGCACTTGGGAGGTCCAGGCCGGGCACCGATGCGCGGCGCCTGACAAGGTCGCCGCGCCGGGCACAGGCGCTGCATCTGAGAGGGCGTCCGCAGTAACTTGATCCGATCCCCCTCGTCCGGCACCCCGGTGTCAATAAGATCACCTTCACCGGCTCGACCCCGTCGGCCGGCACATAGCGGAGGTCGCGAGCGCGGACTTCAAGCACGTCACGCTCGAACTCGACGGCAAGGGCCCGGCGATCGTCTTCGCCGACGCCGACCTGTCGCAGGCGGCGCGGGCCGCCGCGCTCGGCTTCTGCCTGGGATCGGGTCAGGGCTGCGTGGCCGGCAGCCGCATCAAAGGAAAACCACGACGCGGTGGCCTGCGGCTGCGGGAGCGATCACCTGCACGAACGATCCGACAACGTCCGCGTATGCACGGCCTGGTCTTCACTCAGCAAGTCACCCAGCACCTGAACTTCTACGTGGAAGCACACGAAGCGTTACTAGATCCACAAAGAACATGATGCCGAACCGAGCTTGACGCTGGATTGGCCCTTTCCCAAGTGGGGTCCGCGAGAAATGGGCGGCCTCAATTGCTAGCGCCACGACAGCCACGAGTGCAGACGCGAGAAATACCACAACACACGGAAGAGCTAGAACCAGTCCCGTGGTGTTACCAACGATGTTCTTGATCGACAAAACCTGAATCAGTGCGCCAAGAGCAAGCGCGAGCAAGTTGCTCCGCCAGGAAAGCATGAGTAAGCGGTAGGACTTACGGTTCCTGACTTGACGGCGCTGGCCACTCCAAGAGGCCCAGCCGCGTTGCCAATCATCGAACAAGACTCTCACCGCCGCAAGGTTCGTTACCACCAAGCAGTGCCCATCACCTGCTCCACCCTAGACGCCGGGATCATGGACAGTTCCGGCTGCGTCCGCGCCTGACCGTGTCCCGTGCTCCGCAATCACGCGTCGCTACGTGTCCCTGTCTGCCGCCGACCCACACCCGGCTCTGATCTGCTCGGCTTGCCTGGGTCGGTGGCTGGCGGGATGGCATCCCACCTCAACCACCCACGACGCGGAACCGTGCCGCAACTCCATCCTCTAGCCGTCTGGCCCCGCCGGAGGCAGCAGAAAGGCCACCTCCCGAAGCCGGGAAGTGGCCTTTGACCTGCGTGGGCGATACTGGGATCGAACCAGTGACCTCTTCGGCGTTCTCTGGGAGGTCACGGCGGATCGCTCGCTAGTATCGCCGCAGGTCAGGGCCCTCGACTCTGCGCCGTGTCGGTGAGCACTACGGGCGCGATGACCACTTCGCCAACCTGCACCCAATCTGCTCCCACCTGCAAGCACAGGCCGCCCCCGCAGCCCCTTACCGCCGCGACCTGCGCATACTCCCCCACCAGCGAAGATCGAAAGCTGTCGACTGGTGTACAGAATCGTGGAGCACTCCGCGGTGAAGCAGGACGCCGCGCCGACTCTGACCTGCAGGAACGCGAACTTGCAGGTCGTGGTGGGTGTAGTGGATGCCGTTCAGGGCCGTTGGACGCCGTTCAACGCCGTTCAGTGCGCCCGTCTGCTCCCATCCCGCTCCCCTAATCTCGGCTAGGACAACCACCGGCGGCTGACCGACGGACAGGGTCTACTGCCGCCCACGCCGGCACTGGTGCGCTGGCCGGATGTGCCGGTGTCAGGCCAGCTGCTGCGAATGGGGGCACTGCCTAGCATCCAGCAGCTCCCAAGCCGCTCCCGGAGGGCGTCCGTCAGCCAACTCACCGACCTGAAGACAGACCCTGACGGGTGGGGTATCAGTTGATAGCGCCTTCGATTTTGTCGGTGAGGTCGAGGATGTCAGGGACGGCGTCCAACACGGTGACCTCGACCAGGGCGCCATGGCGGCCATAGCGGCGGCGGTACTCGGCATACGGGTAGTCGGCGATCGGCAGCCAGGACCGATGCCCCCGCACGGGGTGGTTCTTCTGCGTCACGGCCCCGGAGTTGAGCCGGCAGAGTTCGATTCGGGGGCCGTGACGCTCGACGAGGGCACGGGTGTCGACGTGCAGAACGACCTGGTCCTCGGTGCGGTACTCCTTCGCTTGACGCAGCCGGTCCAGCCGCTCCGCGCTGGCCCAGAGAAAGACACGGGAGTTGATGGCCGCGAGGTACTCGGCCAGCGAGGAGTCCGGATCGATCTTCTCCGTAACGAACTTCATCGGCTTCTGATCGCGGATCACAGCAGGCGGCCGGCCCGGCGCGCGCAGAACCGTGGACTGCCTGCGAGGGGAGCTCAGGAGTCGGTCACGCTCGACCGGGTCGAGGTCGAACAAATCGATCAGTCGCTGCGTGGACAGGAGGCCGTGTCGTCGCACCGATGGCCACGCGGTCGCCGACATCGTGTGGAAGACCCGCGGATGCTGCGCGATCAGTTCCTCGACGTCCATGACGGTCATCATGCCGAACGCCGCGCCTACAGGCCATCAGCGAGCCGCGCGACGACCTCCCGTCACCTCGCGGCCGGCCTACTGTCAACGCCCTCACTAATCGTCAGCCCGCCGGGCCTCACATACAGGCAATGAGGCTTCTCATCTCAGCTACGAGGCTGGGCAGATCAAGACTCAGCCGATCTTGAACCTTCTCAACCTCAGCTGGCTGCGACCGCAGCGGGAAGACCCGGGCGTTAGGCGGCGGGCCAGGACAGTCGATCGTCATCGAGAGCGGCGTACGAGTGCCAGACAACGAGTAAAGCCGCCAGACGGCCATTCGCGAATCGACTAGGACCATGGTCTTGTCGGCCACGGCGATGAGGACGGCACACCGTGAGTTTCGGGCGATCACTGCTGCAGCATCGTCGACCCGCAGAAGCTCGGTGACAGCCCGCGCCGCCGCTCGGTAGGGGTTCGTAAACCCGCCTTCGACCCGCCAAATACCGTCCTGCAGCTCGACTGCAAGGCCGGCATCGGCAAGCGTCACTCGTACCTCCGCATATGGGTCCTGACGGGCCTCCCCCGCGAGCATGACCGTCTCATGAAGCTCCTCCGCGGTCGCTACGCGCGCGAAGGGCTGAGTGGCAGGCAGGAGAAGTTCGTCAGCAAGCGAGACACCTGCTTCCGCTACCCACTCGGCTGCGTCTGCCCAGGCATCGGTGGACCGCTATCGACGGAGTGTCGTCTCCCGCCTCGGCGGGTGGGAGCGTAACGGAGTGCCGGCGGCGCCCGCAGCCAACTGTTCGACGATCGGCGGCACAGCCGGCAGCGCGCGAGTCACGCGTCCGCTCATCGGCGGAGCCGCGAGCGTTTGCTACGTCCCGGAGGCCATGTACGCGGCGAGGATGTAGTTGGGGTGGCGGTCGAGGTTCTTGCGGGCTCGGTCGTAGCGCATGGTGGTTCGGGGGTCGGCGTGGCGGGCGGCGATCGATTCACCCTTCCGCGACACGGCTTGGCCCGACGTGACGACCGGGGACCGGCGGAGTCCGGCTCCCGATGTAACGTCGGATGATCAGGTGATCCGCCGAGCCGACGGGGGGTGGAAGACTCTTGTCGACCTCGCCCGGAGAAGGAGAGCCACTTGAGCGTCGCGTACGCGATATCTGCAGCCGTCGTCGCCGCGCTGCTGGGCTGGGCAATTAACCAGTTGCCACCGCTGAAGGATAACTTCCCTGCCTGGCTACGCCTGGGTGTGGTTGTCGTCCTCGTAGTCATCTCCGTCGTGATAGCTGACCGCCTGAATGGTGATCAACAAGTCACTAACCAGACCGGGCCCAAAACCACTCCAACGTCCACCTCGAACCCAGATCAAAGCCTTGGGCCTGCACCTATTCCTAGCACCAGCCCAACGAGTGTTCGGCGCAGTACTGGAGCCGACCTTCTGACGCTGTCCGAGGGCTACTTCGCGGACTTCGACTCCGAGCAGCCAGATTGGGACGTGTCCGATTCCCGATACGGTAAAGAGGACCTGCAATTCAGCGCGGGGGGCGTCGGAGACATTCTCGTTGGATTGCATAGCGAGATGGCGCTAATGTCGCAGGAACCGACTTATGAATCATGTCGAGCCACGACTAGTTATGGAGCGCGTATCGGTCTGGGCGAGGCACGGGCGGGCCTCATGCTTTGCGTGAAAACGTCGGAAAAACGCCTAGCCTCGGTAGTCATCGTCAAAAGATCCTCGCAGAACGTGCCGAATGAGCAGGTACAACTAAGGGTTACGGTTTGGGATCCACCACTCGAATGAGCGGGCGACCGGGTCGGGCCCAGTAAACGTGGAGGGCAACCGGCTCACTTACAAGGAGGGCTTCATCGCAGATAAATATGAGTGGAAGCAACGTGACTATTCAGGTCACGCGAGGGTTGGTGGCGTCCATGGGTTGCCGAGCAGTGCGTGCTGGTCATGGCCTCTGGTGACCGAAGCTGGTGATCAGCATCCCAACCGCCTACTCGTACAGGCCAGTCAGCTCCAGCCGGTGGTCCCTATCACTTGCGGGTTCGTGTGGTCGGAGCGGAGCCTCCCAGCTGTGAAAGCCTCGCCCGCCACAACTCGGTCCATTTCTTGAGCGCCGTCCGGGCGCACGTGGTCAAAGGTTGGGTGATCCCGGGCTGCAGGTTGACGGAAATGTCGACGCGCGGTTACCCCTCGGACTTGACTGATGTCCAGTGGTCGCTGATCGAGGCGCTGTTGCCGGAGCCGAACACGGACGGCCGGCGGGAGATCGTCAACGCGATCCTGTACGTCGTGCGGTCGGGGTGCCCGTGGCGCTATCTGCCGGCTGACCTGCCGCCGTGGCAGACGGTGTACTGGTACTTCACCCGGTGGGAAGAAGCCGGCGTGACGGAGAAACTCCTGACCACGCTGCGGATCAAGGCACGGGTGCAACAGGGCCGCCAGCCGGAGCCGTCGGCAGGGATCATCGATTCGCAGAGCGTGAAGGGCGCCGACACCGTCGGCCGAGACAGCCGAGGCTACGACGCGGGCAAGAAGATCAACGGCCGGAAACGGTTCATCATCACCGACACCCTCGGCTTACTGGTCACCGTCACCGTGCTCGCCGCGAGCTGGCAGGACCGCGACGGAGCCAAGACGGCCCTACTCAGCGCCTACATGCTCACCCCGATCCGGCACGTCCTCGCCGACCAGGGCTTCACCGGCCGGTTGATCGACTGGACCCGCGACACCCTGCGCACCACGCTGCAGATCGTCCGCAAACCCACCGACCAACGCGGCTTCGCCGTCCACCCACGCCGCTGGGTCGCCGAACGCACCCTGGCCTGGCTCACCGCCTGCCGCCGGCTCGCCCGCGACTACGAGCGCCAACCGGCCGTCTCCGCAGCCCTCATCCGCTGGGCCGCGATCGCCGGCATGACCCGCCGCATCACCCGCGGCCAACCCGCACGCCGTCAAGCCCGCCGGACCTTGGCGGCGCGGCCACGAATCGGACCTGGTCGGCCTCCCACCTGGACCTAATCAACCCCATCTCAAACACGCACTGAGACGCTGGCTGCAAACGGGTATCAAGTAGAGGTCCGAGAGTACTTCGACGGCGAGATTCTGGAGGTCACATCCCCGGCGCCGCAGCCGCGCGGGCCGTGGCTACGGAGACTCTTCCGAGGATGAGCACCCCCTCGTCGGCCCTCCGCCTAGGGAGTAGGTGACCATTCCGTCAATCTTTGATCTTGGTTGCGGAACTGGTTACTGGGCTGATGATTGTCCTGCCAGTGGAACCCTCAACGAACATCCGCCGGACCGCCTCCCGGCTGCCGGCGGGCCGGGGTTTTCCAAGATCGCGACCGCGACGCGCCGAATCACCCACGTCACCCGCCCGCCGCCTGGTCGAGGGCGCGGCGATGCCACGACGCACTGGAGCAGCGACCTCGACGAGCGAGACTTCCTGGCCCGGCTCACCCTGACAGCTATGGCTTGATGCAGTACCTGCTCAACAGCCAGATCTACCGTGATGTCGAGAGAAACCGCCATCCTGGGTAGTGACCGATGGCGTGCAGCGGGCACGAGGCTATGAGAGGTCGCGGATAACGCCATCAAGCGCAGCATCCACCTGTCGTCGACCATAGGTGTTGACCAAGGCCAAGTAGTACAGCCCGGGGGCGGCGGGCGTCCAGTTGTCCCGTCTGTCAGGTCGCAGGAGGTAGCGAAGCGTCGAAGCGGGTTCGAATCGCACATAGTCGATCGCCTGGTGCTCCCAGCCGTCCTCGATGCCTCTGGACAGGTGCGCCTCCAGGTCGCCGCGGGTTGTTGTGCAGAGACGGGCGAGGAACATGGCGCCCCACTGCGACAGGGACGTTGCGACGTGAAAGGCCAAGAGGCGAAGGTCGTACTGGTCATCTCCGATGTGAAGCTCTTCCTGCATCCCGCGGCGGGCAGCCTGGAAGAGATCCGGCGGTCCGCCCTCCACTGAGTCCTTATCTCGGGAGAGTGACTCGTTGACCGACGGGGCCCACATATCTCGACCGGTAGCCATTCGCCGACTTCTGCGGGACACCATGAGCCAGTTGTCGGCGGTGACGACTGCGATGTTCAATCCGAAGCTCGAACGCATGAAATCTGGCATCTGGCTCGGTTCCCGCCCGTCGAGGTACAGGCTTCTCGGCGTTGCACCGCCCTGAAGCCTACGGTCGAGGCGTTGAGTAGCGAGGAAGGTGTAGTAGTCAGCATGTTTGAGGATCAGCCTGACTTCGGGGTCCTCGCGAGGTCCGTTACGTGAAATGATCAAATCATCGACGGCGTACATCGATCCGTTCCATGCCGACTCTTCGCCCGCGCTGCTGCGCCGCTCCTGCTCGTCCGCAATCTCCGTCCTCCACCGCATCATCTCGTCGGGCAGCTGAACATCGACTGGATTGACGAATACGCGGACGCGCTCCTGCTCAAATATGCGTTCTCCATCGCCCTCTAAGATCAAGCAGCGTGTGTGCAACGGGCCTAGGCGGAACTCGCGGTCAAGGTCCGGAGGTTCGGCGGGCCCGCTGATCATCCGACTTAGCCGTCGTACACCGTTCCGAAGCAGCTTCTTGAGCGGGTCTTCGAAAAGGACGCCGAAGACCAGGCCCACGACCGCTCCCGAGATCAGGCCAGTAGGGCCCGATGACAGCCAGCTCCCCAACGCCTTCCTCCGCCTTGCTGAGCCGTTCAAGGTTTAGGCTACAAAGACAGGGCAATCGATGCGCATGCTCGGGGCCGGCACCATGGAGTCCGAAGACCCCCGCCACATTCGAGCCAGCAACAGAGATCACCGAGCAACATCTGATACCTGTCTCGCGGCCACCGTTGCCGACGTAGATCCTTCGTTCTCCTGATGTGCGAGGGTCGTCGATCGAGCATCTCGTTGGGCGCGGTAGGTGTTCTCGCGGTGCCAGGCGAAGTAGGCAGCGCTACCGGTTGTGTGGGCGTCTACTTGCCGGCCAGCCAGTAGTGCCAGGCGTTCAGCTAGCCCCGGCGGTTGTCCCGGCTCTTCGATGACGATCACGTGGCCGGTGGCGTCAACTGCGATATATCCGGCCTCGAAGAGGGCATCGCAGCCGAACAGGCATGCCGGCATGGCGACATGATCGAGGTCGCGGGCCTCCTGTTCCTCGCAGACCGAACGCTTCTTGATGTGAGCGGCGCGAAGGAAGCGGACGGGATAGGTCTGACCGCAGATCGCGCATGCCGCGTCGGTGGCCGAGCCAAAGAGGCGTTGGCGCAGCAGGGCTTGTTCCCCGCGGTGAGTGGCGGTGCCCGACCGCTCGAGGTCGCCCTCGAAGGTGAAAGCGTTGGTTGTGGTAAGGAGCTGCGGTGGAGCATCGAGGGTGATCATAGGTGGGCTACCGGACGAGCGGGCGCCGGGAAGGGTCAGTAACACCGCGCCGATGAACGCGCTGCGATAGCCGCTGGCACGCGGATGGATCTCGACGTACCCGTCGCGAACGAGACGCCTGAGAGCATCGTCGACCCAGGCGATCGGCACGGGCTGACCTTCGGGGCTGCGCTCGGTGGCGACGATCGCGTGGGGCGGGCGGACCCCGACAACAGTGTTGGTGCGGCCTGAAACCGTGGCCAGCGGCTGACCGACGACTCGGCGTAGAAGGTCGGCCGCACCGGTCAACGCCTCGGCGGGCAACTGACCGTTGACCGAGGCGCCTCTGCCGAACGAGTTTCGTACGACCACCAGCCACTGTCGGTTTGTCAGCGGGAACGGATTACTCGACCACGGCCGAGTGAGGATCGCGCTGCCGGCGAAGTCCTGATCCTCCGCAAGCGCCGTGCGGGACACCGGCTGGTCCAGGAAAACCCGCGTGAGCCGGACCGGTACCGCCCAACGGACGCCGGAAGGATCGGGCGGCTCCGCATAGTAGGCGTCATCGACCCGGCCAGCCGTGACCGGCGCCGGCGGGCCAGTGGTATGACCGACCGCTGCCACCCCACCCGAGCTTCCGGTCAACCAGAGAGCCACATCGTCATCAGGGCCAATCTCGCTGAGATGCCGGGCCACCGTCCATGCGTTGACCTCGTGTCCATCCGATACAAAATCATGGATGCGCCACTTCAGTGGATTACACTGCAGGAGCCACTGCACGGAACACCTCCGATAGCCATCTCCGAGATCACGTATCGCCGACCTGAGCACGACCTTGGCTCGAACCGTAAGGGTATGCCGACTCGGTGCTTGCTCGCGTTGACAGCGTTGCCAGGAGGAGCCGACATGGTCCCGGCGAGAAGCAGAACACCTGACCACCGGACCTTCTCTGGAGGTTCCGAAGTGCTCAGCGGCCCGCGAACTGGCTAACAAGCTGATTCCTTCGGGTCGGCCGAAGAGGTCTCCGAGCAGGAAGCGCTGGTCAGCGCGCTGCTGGTGGGATTCGAGTCTCAGCCCTCGGATCCACATCGACGCCAGCACGGCGGGAGCCAGAGCCATGCGTCGATACGGCAGGACCCTCTTGAACGGCGTCAGCGAGTCCCCGACGGCAGCCGGCACCAGCCAGGCCGGGAGCAGCGAATGCTGACCACTTCGGTCTTCTCTGGGAGGTCACGCCGGACCGCTCGCCCACATCACCGCAGGTCAAAGCCCTCGGCTCTGCCCGGTGTCGGTGAGCACTTCGGGCGCGGTGACCACTTCGCCAACCTGCACCCAATCTGCTCCCACTTGCAAGGCCAGGTGATTCAGCAGCTCCTTACCGCCGTGACCTGCGCACACTGCCCTACCAGGGGGCATAGAGTGCCGTTGACTGCTGTTCAGTGCCGTTGAGTGCAGTTTGTGAAGCAGGACGCCGCACGGACTATGACCTGCGGAAACGCGAAGCCCCAGGCAGGGGTGGGTGCAGTTGGGTGCGGTCAGATGCCGTTCGGTGCGGTTCAGCGCCGTTCAGGGCACCCTGTTGCTCCCAACCTGCTCCCCCGATCACGGGCCCGCGACCGGGTTGATGCCTCCAGGCTGTGCCGGACCGTCCTGCACGTCGTTCGTCAGACTCCGTGGCCGCTTGCTCAAGCCGTCCCTAGTGACGCCAACGCACGCTCAGCAACCATTGGGCTCAACTGCTTTCGATCCGCTCCCGCGGCCCGCTTGTCAATGAGTTCCCCCCGCTTTGATGGAGCGGTGGTTACCTGCTGCCGGCTGGTGCAGGGGTGGCGATAGGTGGCTCGGCTGGCTCGGTTCGGTGGCTGTGCCAGGCGGTCTCGTACTCGTTTGGGCTGAGGTAGCCCAGTTCCTTCTGGATGCGGCGGGTGTTGTACCAGCCGTCGATGTAGGCGAAGATCGCGTTCTCGGCCTCGTCGCGGGTCCGCCAGCTCGTGCGGTAGACGAGTTCGATCTTCAACGTCGACCAGAAGTTCTCCATCAGCGCGTTGACGCTCCTATAGCTGTCAAGTGGCGATGGTGGTCGTGCGGAGAGGGCGGAGCAGGGCCCAGATCTCGCGGGCGAGGAGTCGTTTCAGGCAGCGGATGATCTCAGCTTTGGTCTTGCCGTCTGCGGTGCGGCGGGCGACGTAGGCGCGGGTGGGTTCGTGGTGTTGCATGCGGACGATGACGGCGCGGTAGAGGGCGGCGTTGGCTTGGCGGTGACCGCCGCGGTTGAGTCTGTGCCGGTTGGTCATGCCGGAGGAGGCGGGGATCGGTGCGACGCCGCAGAGCCTCGCCCAGGCGGGTTCTGAGCGGACCCGGTCGATGTTGTCGCCGGCGACGATGAGCATCTCGGCGGCGGTGTCGGCGCCGACGCCGAACGCGGCGACCAACTGCGGCACGAGCTGGCCGGTGAGCTCGACGAGTATCGCTTCGTGGGTTTTGATCTCGTCGTTGAGCTGTTGCCAGCGGCGGGCGATCGAGCGCAGGGTGTGTTTCGTTGCGGCGAGCACGGTGGTGACCGGACCGGGGCGCAGGCCGGCGCACCGTTCGATCAGGGCCATCTTCGACAAGGGCTGCAGAGGTTCACGTAGCTCGGGGCTGGCGGTGACCAGCACTGCCTTGAGGGTGATCATCGCGGCGGTGCGGGCCTTGACCGCGACGTCTTTGGCGACCTTGATCTGGCGGATCATCTCCACGATGCCGTCGTTGGTCTTCGGGACGCTGGTGGAGTTACCGGCCAGCACCGAGCGAGCGGCGTTCTCGGCGTCGAGGGTGTCGCTCTTGCCGCGTAGCCGACGGTCGCGGCGGTCGGTGCGCAGGACCTCGATGACTCCGAGGCCCCGTCGTCGGACAGCGGAGGTCAGTCCGGCGCCGTAGGAGCCGGTGCCCTCGATCGCGAAGATCAGCCTCTTCGCCTCGAAGCCGGCCGCCCAGTCGAGCAGCTGTTCATAGCCGCCTCGGTCGGCGGGGAATGAGCGGGCGTCGAGGCGGCCGCCGATGTCGTCCAGGGCGACGGCGACGTGGACGTGCTTGTGGGTGTCGACGCCGATGACGACTCGACGTCGACGCGGGTCGGGGCTCATGCTTGACATCGCGGGCTCCAGCTCAGACCAGGGCGACAGGGGTTCGTGACGCTGGCCGGCCGGGTGGACGGGACTGTGACGGGACCTGCTGCGATCAGGCTCCTATGAGGTCACTGCCCGCCCGGCCAGCACCACTGGTGCTGCACCGCCAGGCAGACGACAGATCAACAGCAAGGACACCCGAACTGCGGGGTCAGTCGTAAGCAAGAGTCAGGCCGCCTGACGGCGCCTCAAAGTCTCACAGTCGTAGGAGTCGCCGACGGAGCCCATCGAGGGCAGGATCCCGTTGTCCTGTAAGCGTTCCGCGAAGCGAAACGACGTGTAGTTCGACCCGCGATCTGAGTGGTGGATCAACTGGCCGTCGCGGACGTCGCGCGACCAGATGCCGTATTCGAGGGCGGCGAGGATCAGGGCGGTGTCGCAGCGGTCGGAGGTCTTCCACCCAACGATCCGGCGGGAGAACGCATCGCGGACCGCAGCCAACCAGAACACGCCCTCACCGCAGGGGATGCGGGTGGCGTCGGCGACCCACAGGCGGTTCGGCCCCGCTGCGGTGAACTGCCGGTTGACCAGATCCGGCGCCGGCGTGTGCCGGGGATCCTGCTTCGTGGAGCCGCCGCGCCAGCCTCGACGCAGAAACGCCCCCTGCCAGCCCTGCTGCGCCATCAACCGCTCGACCCGCTTACGGCCCACGCGGATGCCGTCACGGCGTAGCTGCCGATGCACCCGGTCAGCGCCGTAGGTGCGCCCCGATGTCTCCCAGATCTCGTGGATGTTGGAGACCAGACCCAGGTCGACCACGTCGCGGTCGCAGGGCTGCTCGACCTGCTTCACCCACGCGTAGTAGGTCGAGGCGCCGATGTTGAGGACCCGTAGCAGGAGCGCGACCGCGAACTGGTCACGGTGTTCGTGGATGAACCTCATGACCGTCGCCGGGTCGGGTCGAGCTCCGCCGCGAAATACGCGCTCGCGGCCTTCAGGATCCCGTTCGCCCGCCGCAACTCGGCGACCTCCCTGCGCAGCCGGCGGTTCTCCTCCGCCATCTCGCTGGTCGGCCGGTCGTGACGCTCGTCGGCCTCGGCTTGGCGGATCCAGTTCCGCAACGCCTCGTGATGCACACCAAGCTGCTCGGCCAGGCGCCGGATCACCGGCTTCGGATCCGACTCGCGGTACAAACGCACAGCGCGCTGACGTAGCTCATCGGGGTACTTCTTCGGTGCTGCCACGGACAACTTCCTCCCCACGGCCATCAGACCATGATCAAGAAGCTCCATGAAAGCGGGGGTAGCTCATATTGGGACTGGCCACGAGCCTGTACTACCTGTGCGGCGGGTTCGGCACCTAACGAATGCCCGGCCACCTGCACGCCATCACGCATACGGCAGGCGCGACCGAACGCTGCGCCCGGTCAGCGGCAGAAGAGCAAAGGGATCCCTCGGCACAATCAGATCCCGAGGCGTTCGATCAGCATCTCGATGTTGGGCGCAACCTCGATCCAGTCCGCCGCTGTGCTGAGGTAGATCACCGACGGTGCGACCGACGAAGGTCTGTAGTCCAACGCAAACGGCCGGTCAGGTCCGAGGTCACCGATCAGGAGAGACCGGTCGGGATCCACGTCGCCGGGCGGGCTCTGCCGGTCCGGTTGACCGAGGTAGAACCCGCGATAGTCCTCAGGGATGTCATCGAGCCAGCGCCTGTTGGCCGTCATCCGACTCGAAGGAAGGAACTGCGGCGCTACGGCGTCATCACCGAAGACTTCCCGGTACGTCGACGACGAGCGGTCTGGAGCTACCCACCGACCCTGCTGCAGCACCCGGAGCAGCGCAGACGGGACCGGCAAGCTGTCAATGATCATGTAACTATCGTCGGTGCTCCGAGCAGTCCCCACAAGACATCGACGCACACCACCAGCGGCATGAGCGCGCGCCCGCCGCACAACATCTAGGGTGTTGCCGTGATCCTCTCGGATTGGTCGGATGTACCCGATCGCCTGGCCAGGTTGTCGACGCACCCGTTTGCCGGCATGGTTTTCGGAGCCAACGGCCATCAGTGGCGACGCGAGCCGCCTCTGACCACGGATGAGCTGGCCGGGCTGGAATCACAGCTAGATGTCGAGCTACCTGCCGAGTACCGTTCCTTCCTCCTACAGGTCAGTCGCGGGGGCGCGGGCCCGGCGTACGGCCTCTTTCCCGTTCAGCGGGTATAGACCGATGGCGTTGGGAAGGCGACGGTTGCCGAACTCACCGACCTGACGACGTTGAGCGAGCCGTTCCCGCACACCGATGCATTCAACCCCGCAGACGACCTGCCCGATCCCCCTGGTGAGGCGGACTTCGACTCCAAAGAAAAGTTCAACGAGGCTGAAGACGCTCACTGGCAGCAGCACGAAGCTGTCGTCTTCTCGCCCGAACACTCCATCGGGCTGCTCTATCTCTGTCACCTCGGCTGCGCCTACCGCGAAGCCCTCGTCATCAGCGGACCAGCTCGCGGTCAGATGTGGGGCGACGACACCGCCAGCGACCGCGGGTTCCTGCCTCTGCACGAGCCCGACGGGCGCCCGACAGGCTTCACGCGCTGGTACCGAGGCTGGCTCGAACAGGCCGAAGAGCAGACCCAGTCCCGATGGAGCCGGAACGCTCTGTAGCACGGTGGGCGAGAAATGCCCGACCTGTCGGAATGGCCAGGAGACGAGGCGATCCTCCGGATACTAAGGGCCGCGCTGCCAGAGTGGCCGGGGCGCGCGTTCCCCGTGTTTGCGAGCTACTGGCGATCCTTCAGGCTAAACATCAAGCCTGGCGATGTGGTCGTTGTGCCGATGCGGCGGGGCCGCGCCGCCTTAGGCGTAATCGCCGGAGACTATCGGTTTCAGGCTGATCAGAACGACCCGTACCTGCGGCATCGCCGGCAAGTCCGATGGACGGCCGAGATCGACAGATCGGCCCTCGGCGAGAGCGTGCGCAAGGTCGTCAACACACCAGGCATGCTGGCCCGACTCCCGTCGAGGCCCGATGCTTCGTCCGCCACGAGCGGACGCCGACGCTGAACTCGCACCTATCGATCGCTCCACGGGCCGCATCCTAGGCTTCGTCCGTGATGATCGGAACCATGCACACGGGGCGCCGACCTGCGCGACACCGACCTGTCCTATACACGGTTCAGCTACGTCCTGACGCACAATCCGGAGCACGGGCGCACAGACGTCGCTGGGGCACGGTGGAACGGAGCCGACTTTCGAGGCGTCACCGCCGAGCACGTCATTGGGTGGCCGCACGCTCTCTCAGATTCCGGGGTCACGTCCGGTTGACGTTGGTCACCGAGCTGGTCGCCACGTACACCCGCCTGACCGCGCTACCCCAGCCAGTTAACCTGAACCCGCCCCCAGCTACGGAGAGCGCAGCACTGGAGGACGTCAATCGCCGCGTCGGCCAATCAGTATGGTTCCAGATCGGGCCGAGTCGGCGGGCGGACGGCAGCATCGTCGCACCGGCGCATTCGGTCTACGCGCCCGTCGCGTTACGCCTGGACTTCACCGCAGGTCCGCTCTGGCTCGTCGCTGCCATCCCGCAACTGCCCCGACCCGCAGGGCGTCTTCATCCCCGGCGACGAAATCATAGAGGTCTTCTCCGCCCAGAAGATGCGCGACCTAGGCTTCGACGACCCCGCGTTCATTGGTCCACCCCCTGACCAACTCGGCCACTTGAGCCGAACTCGTACTCGTACGTGTGCCTGATCAAGGAGTTCGATTGAGCGCCGCCCACGCTACGGGCGGAAGATAAATGCACGGCTAGAACAGGGCCGAAGGGTGCAGCTAGTTCGCCGTAGCGCTCGGAGCGTCGCGGCGCCGGAACGGGTGCACCTTCGGTCGGCCGACGACCCAAGTCGCCTGATAAGGCGATGACGGACTGGCTCAAGTGGTCCAGGATGGACGCCACATTGGCGACCTGAAGGCGGGTGACGTGAGTACCAAGGCGGGCAGCCTCACCGCGGAACTAATGGGTCTTGATCCTGAGTCTTTCGCCCTCGGGCTGCTGCGGGAGCGGCCGGACAGCTTCCGCCAGCCCGAGGAGTCCTACCCGGACCTAGCGAGGGCGGCCGCCGGGCGTACTGACGAACTCGCCTTGAGGCTCGCTCCGGAGATCGCCGCGTGTCGTGCCGCCGACGCCGCAGCGTCGTTCACGGCTCAGCGGCGGTACTGGGCTCCCGCCCTGACCACAATCGGCGGGTTGGTCCTAGCCCTCGCCTCCTTCATTACCTGGATCCTGGGCAAGGGAAGCCCTTTCGGGTGGGTCGCGGTCGTTCTCGCTGCGATCGCTGCCGTCGCGGCGGCCCTTACGATGACCGAGTACAGCGCCGCCCAGCAGCGTTGGACGGCCCGGCGCGACAAGTACGGACTGCTGGTCGACGCGTTTGAGGATGCTGTCGCCGGCCTTCTGCGCAAGATCATCCTGGAGCGTAGTCCCGACGAGAAAAAGTACGGTTCGCTGTTCGATTCCCGGTTCGCGCCGACGTTGGTCGGCATCGGCATTGAGAAGGCCACGTCGTCGGCCACCTACCTCGACCTCGTCCGCTTCATCGCCGACCATCCGACGTCGGCGATTGGGATCGCGGGACCGCGTGGGGTCGGCAAGTCGACCATGATGCAGCAGCTCATCGTCCGCGACCGTACCTCGCTCGGCATCCGGGTCCCGGCTCCCAAGCGGTACGAGCCGGGCGAACTGGTGCGCCTCATCCACGGCACCCTGGCCCAAGTAATTCTGCAACCAGGCGCGGGTACGTACGTGTCGACCACGCCCGCTCGCGGACGCCGGAGCCTACTGGTCAACGTGCTCAAGGGATTCCTGTTCGCTGTCGCCCTGGTCGCACTCCTCTTCTTCTGGTCGGAAGAGCGGAGCAGTTCGTCCGGCGCTTCCGAATGGAAGGTCAGTACCCTCACCGTGTTCCTGTTAGTCGGCTTCGGAGCATGGCTCGGCCTTTTCCTCCGATCGCTGTGGCGCGTCCTCGTGGACCTCCGGCGGGGAGCGGACGCTCCGCTTCCCTGGCCAATGACCTCGGCGGAGGAGCTGCGACGGCTGGCCCGGGCCGAGTTGGCGTATCTGCACTTCACCGAGACCACGCAGGCCAAGAACGGCGTCCGGCTGAAACTAGGGCTGTTCACGCTGGCCGGCGAGGACCAAGTTAGCGTCGCCGAACGAACCGCTACCGAAGCCGACGGTGTGGAGCGGTTGCGGCGCTTCCTGCGCGCGGCAGTCCGCGTGACCGGCAGCCAGGTGATCATCTGTGTCGACGAGCTCGACAAGATGGACAGGCCCGAGGACGTCGTCGCCGTCGTGAACGGCATCAAAGACCTCTTTCACGTCCGGTCGGTACACGTCCTGGTATCGGTTTCCACCGATGCCATGCACAGTTTCGCCGCCCGCGGGGTCGTGGTGCGCGACGTCTTCGACTCGGCGTTCGACGAGGTCGTCGAGGTCAGCCGCCTGACTTACCGGGAGTCGGCGGAACTGCTCGCGCTGCGTGCCACTGACTTCTCCTTCCCCGCCATGTACTTCTGCCACACCTGGTCCGGCGGACACCCGCGGGATCTGATCCGGGCGGCACGTGCGTGCGTCACCTATCGGGCGGGACAGGGAGAGGATGGCGGAAAGGCCCGGCGCGTTCCCCTCGCCGAGGTAGTCGACGCGGTCCTCGCCGACGACGTGTTCGCCATGCTCCGGGCGGTGATCGAGAAACTGCGGTCGGAGGACACAACCACGACCCTGGTGCCGGACGTCATCGCCTTCCGGGACCTGTTGGAGGAGCAGGACGGCCCCCTGCACCTCCGCCTCCGGGCCGCGATGAACGTCGCGGACCTTCCGGTCATCGAAGGGCCGGCGTCCGAAGCGACCATGCTGGTGCGGACCCTGTCGCCGTATCTACGGCTAGCCGCCCTGATCAGCGAGTTCTTTGCTCCCGCGCGTCCACCATCCGACTGGCGGTTCGATTCGGCGCCGGACGCACCCGCCACATCAATCCGGAACGCGATCGACGACCTCGCCCGTGCGCGGGTAGCGATGTCCGGCCATCCCCTAGAAGCCGAGCGCGCGACCCGGCGGGCGGCCGCAGCGGTGGCGGCCACGTCACCACCGACCGCTGCGGCGCGGTAACCCGTCGGGCGGGCCACATCAATGGCGAGCCAGTACCCTCACAAGTTGCGCCACCTGCAGAGCCTAGGCCCCGCCACCACCACTCGGGGACGCATGCGGGGCGTCGGCCCTGTGCACCAAGAGGTAGCCGTCACATCGACGTGCAACGGTCCCCCTACTCTCCACGTACCCGTCCATCTCGATATCGAGCGCGTGCTGGAGCGGCGGTCAAGCCGCCACCAACCTCCTCAAGAGCAACGCCTTCGTCGAGCAGTTCTCCAAGGCGCGGCAGGTCTTCGTTCTCGACCGCCTCGTGTGCAGCACCCCTACTTCGGATCGACCGGATTGCCGACGTCGATCGCCGGCCCATCTCGGTCACTCGATCGTCTCACGCTCATTGGCCGCCAGGTCCTCGGTCCCGCTAGCTGGCCAAGCTAATTCCCTCGGGCACGCCGAAGCGCTCACCTGGGCAGGAGGCCCTGGGCAGAGACCCCCACCCCACCGCTGACCCGGAAGGCCAAGCGGGCCCAGAGTCTGGTGCGATGCGATGCCGAACCGTTTAATTAGGAGTTGACCCGCCCCCAAGCGCAACAGATCATTCAGGCGACCCCTACCCAAAAGGTTCATTATTACATGACGGCGATTAAGCCCCGGCGTTCGGCAAAGCGATCGAGCGGCGAGGGCGGCTGCAGTTTAAGAATTGCCATCGCCTCTTCGTTGCGGTGCGCATTACCAAGGCCAACCCCCACTCGCCGTAATGTTTTGCTCTTCTTGAGGATACTGAAAGCCTGCGGCGGAACCCGAGATTCCGTTATGAGCAGCTCTTCGATTGCCGGAGCTTGGACGATCGGCTCGAGTGCCTCCGGGTCGCGCAGCGCATGCAGCCCAGTCAGGTCAAGTCTCGCCAAAGCTCGGTTATTTGTGAGTTCCGGTAAGACGTCCAGCTTGGGGAGATCATCAAGCCACAGATACTCCATCTTAGGCAAACGCCCCACCCAGCCAACCGCCTCGACTCCCTTCACTGCGCGCACGGCGACGTATCGAAGACGATCCAGGCCTAGGATCCAATCGGGGTCCTTGAGCGATCCCAAGGTCAGTGCAATGGACTCCAAGGTTCTTGACAGATGTGGTGGCTTGCTGACGCGGTCGATCGGCAAACGCCAAAGAGACAGAGCCGACAGGCCTTGCAATGACTCGAGGAGTTCATTTAGGCCTTTCGAGTGGCCTACTACTCGAAGCTGCTTGAGGTGTCGAAACCGCGTCGCGGGCCGAAGGTCGACTTTTGCAGAAGTTTCGCCGACATCTAGGGAACTAAGGTCCTCCGGTAAAAGACGAAGGTTTTCTAGGCTGGAGACCTTGTGCAGCCCCGAGAGACTGAATCTCGCAAGGCTTGGGAACCACTGCAAGAAGCGCAGGCTGGCGAGCTCTTCACTGAATCCGTACGCGCGAAGAGTCACAGCAGGGTGGCGCTCCAGTAATCCCGCGAGAGCGGAATACTCATCATCCTGCAACTCTTGGTCAAATTGAACTCTTGCGACGGCAGCCAGCTCCCGCTCGAGTTCTGTCAAGTTGATTGGCGTGCGCACGGTCACGAATTTGCCGAGCACTGAAACCCTCCATCGCCGACATACGGGCCACTGAGGCTGCGTTGACCTTGCCGCCCGTGCGCGCTTATGCTACCGCACCTGACTCGGACACCCACACGTGCGGGTCACCGACTCTTGGTGATCTGCGACCGCAGGCGCGCATAGTGGTTTAGTGGCCGTTAGTTCTCAACCACGCCTCGCCCCACTCTACCGATTTCTGGTAGTAGTCGTGCTTGGGGCTAATACTATTAAGTTTATTGAGGCCCTGATTTCGAACGATGAGCGCTTGTTCGATCGCTCGCGCTTCTCCCTTCGTAACGGATCCCGTCGTAATTTCCTTGATCGTGAAGCGAGCGCCGTGTTGCGCTTGGCGCTTCGCAATTCCTTGCTTCGTGATTCCGGAATAGACCCATGTTGTGCCGTCCTCACCGAAGCCCATATAGACCCGGTACCCAGCCGCTGAATTGAGGCCCTTCTTAAGCGCCGCCGGGAGTATGGCTCGCAGCAGAGCCCCGCCGCCGCCGGCCTCCATCTCACCGCCTTGGAGAACCGGCGGGATATCCCCCCAGCCGCACCAATCCGCATGGGCACCACAGATGGCGTATGCCATCGCTGCCTGAATTGCCGGGTCTTCACGACTGCAGAAGGCGATGAAGCGACAGGCATCCTCTTCGGCTTCGTCGAGTGTTGAGCGTAGATCCTCGGGGGACGGGGCTAGGATCAGCTGGCCGGCCAAGGGCGCGCCACTACCCAGGATATATGCATCGTCGTGGCCTCCCGTTCCACCTTTGCCGCCAGCGCCCGGGACCGTTGGAGGTTTCTTCGTCAGGTTTTTGGAGCCAGAGCACCCCGGCCAACAGCCTTTTCGATCTTTTGCCTTTTTCTCCCGGTTGCCCTTTTCGTTTCCGGCCTGGTAATCCGGACAACTCACGATGGTCAGGCAATCGGTGTCGATGAGGCCGCTGGGATCGGCAAAAGTTGCAGGGTTACTGCGCGAGTAGGAGTAACCGTTCCATTGCTGTGGATCGACGGGATCCAGAACCGGATCGACGCTGATGAAGCGTCCAATGAACGGGTCGTATTCGCGGGCGCCAAGATGGGTGAGGCCGGTGTTGTCCTTAGTGCCGCCGACGAACCCCTTGTCCATTGCGGAGGGCCAAGTGACCGGTGAGGTGCCACGGTCGACGCCGAAGGGGAGGCTGCGGCGGCGGCTGGCGGTTAGGTCGGTGCTGTTAATGGTGGCTTCGGCGGTGCCATGGTGGTCGCTGACGATCCAGTTGAGGGCGCCGCCAGAAGTGCGGATGGCGATGGTCCCGCCGGGTCCGCTGTAGTAGCGGATAGCGGTGACGGTGCTGGTTGTGGGTTTGCGGATTTCGGTGCCACCCGGGAGGTAGAGGGTGGCACCGGCCGGGTCTTTGCGGATTAAGCGGTTGCCGTCGGCGTCATAGAGGTAGACGGTGGTGCCGGCGCTGTCTTGACTGGTTGCGAGGTGACCTTCGGGGTCCCAGTTCAGGCTTTGGTTGCCGGCGGGCCCGGGGCGAGTCTTAGTATTGCCGGTTTCGTCGTAGGTGTAGGCGGCAGTGGTGGTACTGGCGCCGCTGTTGATGATTGTGCTGACGGCGTGCGGATGGGAGCCCGGGGCGCCGCCTTGGTTAGGGTAGGTGTAGGTACGGGTGAGCTGGCTGGGTCCGTGCTGGATTTCGGTTTCGCGGTTATCGGTGCCGGGTTGGTATGTGTAGCTGTGCCAGTAGGGTGCGGGTCCGCCGAGGTTGGCGATGGTACGTGAGGCGGGGGCGCAGTCCGCATTGGTCGGGGTCCATGCCTCCGTGAGGCGCCGCAGGTAGTCGTAGGTGTAGCACTGGGTGTCGGGACTACTACCGGCGGGCGTGTCGTTGATTTTGGTGAGGTTGCCAGCGTTGTCGTAGGTATAGCCGAGGTTGAAGATCTCCGGCTTGAGGGTGGGGATGGCGGACGTGTTGGTGAGGCGGCCGGTGTTCTCGTCGATCGTGTTGGTGATCTGTACCTGCTTGCCGACCTGGCCAAGGGTTTGCTGGGTGAGTTGTCCGATTTTGTTGTAGGTCAAGTTGTAGACGTAGATCTGCGCGGCCGAGGTGAAGCCGGTTGTCATACCGACATCATTGAAGCCGTAGATCAGTTTTTCTTTCGCTAGGCCAGCAGCTCCGGGTTGTTCGACGCTGGAGACTTGGCCGTTGGGCCGGTAGACGGTGGCGTACTGGTAGCTGCACGGGGTGAGGGTGCCCGAGGCGCAGAGGCCGCCCTCGCTCGCGGGAATGCTGACCTGGGTGTTGGTGGGTCGGCCGAACGGGTCGAACGCGGTGATCTCGCTGGTGTAGGCGTTACTGCTGCCGGCTGGCTCGTAGCGGGTGGAGCTGGTCAGCTTACCGATGCCGTAGGGCAGCGTGTCGTAGACCCACTTGGCGCGGATCGAGCCTGTGTCAGAGGTGTCTCGGAGGGTGGTCTTACGGCCGAGGTCGTCGTAGGTGTAGGCAAGGATCGTTTGGCGGTGATCCTTGGTGGAGGTGAGCTGTCCCGCGGCGTCGTAGGTGTAGGTGGTGGTGCCGCGGTCGGGGTCGTCGTCGCGGATCTTGCGGCCGCGTTGGTCGTAGGTGTATCGCCAGGTGTTCGTCGCCGGGTCGATGAGGCTGGCGAGTTCGTCGCGGTCGGTGTAGGTGTAGCGGGTCTGGTCGAAGGTGGTGGCGGTGTCGCTGCCGACGTCGCCGGGGTTCTTGTACTGGCGCAGGGCGGTGGTGCGGCCGCGGGCGTCGGTGATGGTGGTGGTGGCGACGCCGCCGAGCGGTGGGGTGATGGTGGTCTTCTCGCCCTGGTAGCGGGTGGTGGTGCGCCATTTTTCGTTGGTGGTCTCGTTGACGCCGACCTTGAAGATGGCGTCGGTGAGGCGTTCGGCGCCGTCGTAGACGTTTTGGGTCAGGGCGGGCACGGCGGGTGTGCCGGCGCCGCCGTAGATGGTGGTGTTGGGTGGGGTGTTGGTCTTGTCGTAGTAGGGGGCGGTGGACCAGTCGAGCAGGCCGCGGGAGTCGTAGACGGTGTCGGTGAGGGTCCGTCCGCCGCCGGGTGCCTGGGTCTGGACCTGGCGGGCGCGCAGCAGGCCGTCGTAGAGGGTGATTGAGGTGGCGTAGTTGCTGGTGCCGAGTGGGGTGAGGGTCTTGGTGGTGACGGCGGTGGCGGCGGTGTTGCGCAGCAGGTAGGTGTACTCGGTGCTCGGCGCGTTGGGATAGGTGGCCTTGTCGCGTCCGGGTAGCCACACCTTGGTGAGGTGGCCGAGTCCGTCGTAGGCGAGGTCGGTGCGGATGCTGTTCGCATCGACGATGGCGGTGGGCAGGTTCCACGCCGGGGCGTAGCTGGTGGTGGTGGTCTGATCGAGGGCGTTCTTGACCGAGACGCTGGTCACCGGGCCGGTGGCCGGGCTGTAGGTGGTGGCGGTCTTGCGGTCGAGGGCGTCGTAGCTGTCGGTGACCCGGCCGTAGGAGTCGTAGGTCCAGCGGCCGGTGGTGATCCAGGTGGGCGTGGTGCCGCTCCACCGGTCGATGGCCTCGGTTTTGGCGACGTTGCCGTAGACGGGGAGATCGGTGTCCCAGTTGTTGGCGGCGTTGTCGTAGGTGGTGCGGGTCGACGACAGCACGTCGGCGGGCAGCGTGGGGGTTGCGGCGCAGTCGACGCCGACGGCTTCGGTGCGCTTGGGTAGGCCGAGTAGCCAGGTGGATGGGTTGCGGGCGTACCAGGTGCGGGTGCAGCGGTCGTCTGCGGTGGTGGATTCGTCGCCGAGGTCGTCGACCTGGGTCGGCAGGTTGTCGCTGTTGTAGCTGGTGACGGTCTTGGTCCAACGGGTGGCGCCGGTGGACAGCTTGAGCCGGCTGCGGGTGGTGCCGGTGTTGGTCATCCAGGCCTTGAGGTTGCCGGAGCTGGCGGTGGGGCCTTGCTTGACCGGGGTGGTGATGGTGCCGGAGATCCAGCTGCCGCCCACGCCGAGAAGGGTCGTTTCCTCGCGGATCATGCCGGCGTAGGCGTCGTGGTCCTCAACCGTGCCGTTCTGGGAGTCGGTGATCCACACATCGCGGGTGCCGGTGGGCTGTTTGTCGTCGTCCATGCCCCGGAAGTAGAGGTACTCGGTGGCGGACTGGACGCCGGATTCCAGGCCGGTGCGCACGCGGATCTTTCCCCAGCCGCGGAACTCGCTCCAGGTGCGCTTTTTCTCGTCGGTGAGCTCGGAGTTGTCGTAGTGCCAGGCGGGGGTGTCGAGGTAGTCGTAGTTGGTCTGTTCGTGGGTGAAGCCGCCGGTGTTGTCGTAGACGTCGATGCGGTCGACGCGGTACTTGTGGAACCAGTCCAGGGTGGGCTCTTCGCCCTTGGGCCCGTAGTACTGCGGGAAGCAGCGTCTGGTGTTGCTCGCCACGGCCGGCGTGTTGCCCCGCGTGCACTCGGGTTTTGAGTAGGTGATTCCGTACTGCGCGCCGGATTCGGTGGTCACGGTGTTGATGCGGTAACGGAACAGGTTGGAGCGTCCGTCCGCCGGCCCGTCCACGCGGTTGGCGAGGGGGTCGGCGCCGGGGTCGAAGACGATCTCGGGGACGGTGGCTTCGGCGCCGCCGGCGGTGGTGACCTTGCCGGTGCGGGTGATGCCCCTGAGCCACATCGGTGACGCGCCCACGTCACCGGACTGCAGGTAGGTGTGGCGCAGGGAGATCTCGTCGACGGTGCTGTAGGTGGCGCCGGTGCCGGCCTGCACCTGTGTGGTGATCATGTTGAGTCGCTGGTTGGTCCAGAACGTCGGCGACAGTTGCTCGGTGCACGGCGCGGCGGTGCAGTACTGGTCCCAGGGGGTGTCGGGCCAGGACGCCTGGATGGCGGTGCTGCCCGACCAGCAGGAGCTGACACAGCGGTCGTCGTGGTCGAAGAGCACACGGGCGGCGGCGTAGGTGGTGATGGGTGCGTCGGTGTGGTTGCCGTATTCGACCTTGGTGAGGTAGCCGCCGCGGTCGTAGGTGGTGCGCTTGTTCTTGTCGCCTTCGCGGCCGTAGGCGCCGGGCTCCTTGCCGTAGAAATAGGTGATCGTGTTGCCGTGGGTGTCCACGACGTAGTCGAGGTTCCACCGCCAGGCTTCGGTGGCGCGGGATGCGGCAAATCCGCTGGTGTTGTAGCCGGGCTCGTCGGGGTGGTTGCCGTAGACGGGCACGGTCCAGGTGGAGTTCGTGGTCGTGGCGCCGGAGCTGCCACCGCCGCCGTGGTTGCGGCCGAAGTAGTACTGGGTGCCATCAGGTGTGGTCATCTTCCAGTACTCGTTGTTGTTGTCGTCGTTGCTGGTGTCGGTGGCCAGCTCGATCTTCGACCCGTCGTCGGTGACGCCCTTCCAGGTGTTGCCGCTGGACTTCACCAACTCGGTGGCCTGGCCGTTAAGCGAGACGGTGGCGTTGCCCTCCGGCTTGTACCAGCACAGGTCACCGCCGGACACGCTGCCGTTGTTGGCGTTCTTACCGCGGATCGCGTCCTTGTCGTCGGCGCAGGCCTTGAACTTGCGTTCGATGTAGCCGGGCCACATGCTCCACCCGTCACCGATCCATGAACCCTGCGTGTTCGTGCCGCCGGTGAGTCCGTCCACCGCCGCTGACGAGTAGGACATGCTCAGGGCCGGCGCCAGGCCGCCGGGCACCGGCGGGACACTGACCGGGTATGACCAGGAGAACGCCCCGGTCTGCTCGGAGACCTGCCACGTGCTCGCCGCTGACAACGACGTCGCGGAGTAGTCACCGTTGTCGCCCGAGGCACCGGCTGCCAGCGCCACCCGCGCTGATGGTGACAGCGTGACGGTGGCGCTGACCGTCTTGGCGGCGGCGTCGTTGGTGCTGGGCAGCGGCGTACCGTCGGGCAGGGACACCAGCCGCAGCCGCGACGCCCAGTCACCGCCGCGATCGGCGGCGACATCACGGTAGGACACCGTCAGATCGACAGCGCCGCCGTCTCGGCGGCCGTCGGCGCGTCGCACGTCCAGCACGAGACCCGACACCCCGGCGCTGCGGGCGGCGGCCTTGTCCGCCAGGGCCACCGTCACGTGCCCCACCGCTTCCTGCCCGGTAGCGGCGGAGGCCCGCCCGCGTCCCACATGCGGGCTGACCCAGACCGGCAGCGCGCCGGCGCGCTGCCGGACTCCGGTGGTGAGGTCGACGGTCGCCGTGCCCGCCTGCGGCCAGCGCGCCGCCGTGCCCGCGGCGCGGACCTCACGCGCTCCGGCGGTCCAGGAGGGCCGCACCGTGTGCTTGAGCGGCTTGACCGCCACTCCCGTGACGTCCTTCGGCTTGGGAGGCTTCCACGGCGCCGCGCCTGCCGCATCAGCCGGGACCTGGGCGGTGGTCACCGCCATGATGATGGCCATCATCGCGGCGATCGGGGTGCGCGCCTGCGACAGCCGGCGTCGGGAGGCCGCTCGGAGAGCGGATGGGGAGGAGGTCACGGACGGTCCTTCCTGCGATGACCGGGCAGACGCGGGAAACCAGAGCGGATCACTGAGCGGCGAACTGAAGGACGTCGAATTCGCCCCATACGTACTGGCTGGCGTAGACGTGGTCGACGTCGCCCAGCCAGCGTTCCGTGCCGGTGAATCCGCCGCCGAGGGTGAGCGGGCCGGTCGCCGACCAGCCACCCGCATAGGCGGCGGTGGCCTTCGTGCCGCCGATGGCGTCGGGGCCGTTGACGTAAAGGGTGATCAGGCCGTTGGTGGGGTCCACCGAGCCGACGAGGCTGACCCAGTCCCCCGGGGCGACGTAATCGCCGGTGCACGCTCCTGTACGGCCGCTGGTCGCCGAATCGCTGGTCGCGACCGTGAAGCACCATGCCGGATCGGGTGTGCCGTCGCCGGTGACGTCGCGGTCGGTGCGGTAGCCGAGGGTGAACATGCTCGTCGCCACCCCGTTCTGCGCCACCGCGGTGTGTGGCGCGGCCAGCGCCGTGTCGTCGGGGATCCTGACCCACGCGGCGACGGTGAAGCCGCTGACCGCGGAGGTGTTGAGCACCGGTGAGGCGGTGGTGAACACGCCGGTCCCGTCCAGGGTCGCCGCTGCCGCGTCAACCCGCCCCGGACGGGTGTGCGGGTCGGCGGTGCCGCTGTAGGCAGCGGGGAAGCCCGCCGGAATCGAGGCGGCGTCCTTGCCCGGGTCGTCGTCGAAGGTCCAGGCCCAGGAGTTACTGCTCGGGGTGACCAGGAACTCGTAGACCCGGGGGTCGGAGGTGGCGCCGGCGGCGTTGCGGGACTGCACCTGCAGCACGTTGAGCCCGTCACGCGCCGGGGTGATCGACTCGACGGTGCTCGTGCCGGTCACCTCCCGCAGCGACAGGTCGTCCCAGAACACGGTCTTTCCCGAGCCCGGGGTCATGCCGTTGTAGAGGCGCACGAACGCTTCCGTCGCGGTGGTCGGGACGGTGACCACGATCGACAGTTTCTGCCACGTGTCGGTCGCGGTCGGGCGGTTCGAGGCGAGGGTGGTGTAGCTGCCGGCGTTCATGTAGATCGGGACGATCGCCAACCCTCGCCAGTCGGTGACGGTCAGGCCCGTCGCCGCCGGCACGTAGATCCACCCGGTGACCAGATAGCGTTTGCCGGGTTGCATGCCCAGCCGCAGACCGCCGTTGTCCCCGCCGACCGTGGCGTAGGTGAACGGCGCTCCCGCCGTGCCGCCGGTGCCCGTCGGGGTGATCTGCAGCGAGTCGGAGCTGTTGTGACCACGCGCTGTGGAACGGGCGATTGTGGCGTAGCCGCCGGCGGTGAAGCCGGTCAGGTTCGACGACACCTGTTGCTGGTTGGCGGTCAACTTCTCCGCCTGCGGGGCGCCGGCCGCCACCGTCACCGCATTGCCCTGGTTGACCGAGTAGATGTACTCGCTGACGTCGCTGGCCGACCCCGGTCCGAAGGTGAACGAACCGGCCTGACCGGGGCCGCCGTTCCACGTGCCGGTGTCCTTCGGTGGATAGGCGATCGCCGACACCGACGGCAGCGACGGATCCTGCGTGTTGACGGTGAACTGGAACCAACCCGTGGTGTCGCTGCACGTGGTCGCGTCGCAGGCTCGCACCCGCCAGAAGTAGACCCCGTCCGGCAGCGTCTTGCCCGACAAGGGCACGACCTTCCATGGCCTGGCCGTGCCTGACGCGACGCCGGTGACCGCCGTGCCGGACTTCGCCATCAACGTGCCCTTGGTGCTGTTGAACACCGCGTACTCCGCCCGCAGGGTACCCCCGTCCGGGTCCGACACGGTGGCCGTGAGCTGTGGTGTCCCCGAGCGCACCACCGCCGGCGAACTACACGCCGAGTAGCAGGAATCGATCTTCAAACCGGTGGGCACGTTCGGCGTCCGGTTGTACACCAATGTCACGTACGGGGTGTGCGCCGACGCCTCCGACGAGTTGAACTTCTTCCAGCCGGCGCTGCTGGACTCGCTCGACGCCCGCAGCCCGATCAGCGCCCACTGCTGCTCCACCGAGTCGAAGGCGGCTTGGAAGGACTTCTTCACCGACACCGACACCCAGCCGTCGGCGCATCCCCCGTAGCCCTTGGTACCGGTGGAGGTGCCGTCACGTTCCAGCCACGATGGCTGGTTCCCCCAGCGAGCTGACGAGTCAGCCCAACTCACCAGCCACGACTCCCAACCCGCCGGATTGCAGGAGTAGGAGTGGTAGTTCCACAGGAACAGCTCCGCGCTGATCACCTGCGCGCCGTCGAGGCCACCCAGCCGCTGGAAGTTCATCAACGTCCGCGCCTTACAGCCCGAAGGGCAGCCCTCGTTCGCGTCGACGACGTACCCCAACTTCAGGGTCGTGTCGCCGGACTTGTCGGTATTCGCGATCGTGTCCTGCACATACCCGTCGAACGCTGGCCCCAGATTCACCGACGGATCGATCGTCACCGGGTACGTCAACTTCGGATCCTGATAGAAGACCGGGTCCGGAGTCATCACCAGATCGACGCCGCCACCGGTCGCCACCGCCGCGACCTTGACGTCCGCCCGGTGCTGCGGCTCGCCAGAGGACAACGTCCTCGCGTCCCACATCTCACCCTGCGACACCGTCACCGGCGCGCCACCGGCAGCCGTCACCGCCGAGCGCGCCGCCGCCGCACCAGCACCCACCGACCACGGCAGACTGATCGACGAGACAGACGCAGCCGCCGCCGGCGTCTTCACCCGGAACGAGTACGCGAAACCAGACCGGCGCGCCTCGACCATCAGATCAACGCCCGGCTTCACCTCGGCATAGGTGGCCGTCGTGCCGTCAAGGGTCGGCTCCGGCAACACACCACGCCACCCCAACGCCACCCGAGAGGCACCACTACCGGCCGCCGCCAGCGCATCCGCCTCTGCGGACCGCGCACCCGACAACCACAACCCTCGCGCGTCCAACCTCGGAGCGACGCTGCCGTCCGAGCGCTTCTGCAACGCCAGGTCGAGATCTGCCCACTGCCCCGCGGCGTTCCTGGCTCGTACCGGGGCCGCAGACAGCTCCGCGCGCACGGTTCCGTCCGGCTGCGCCCACGACCGCGACACCTCCGTCGTCGCGTCCGACACCAGCACCGGCTTGCGGCTGCGATACGCCAACCGCATCGCCGACGCCTCATCCGCCGCCTGCAGCACACCGCTCTGCGCAGAAGCCGCCGCGGCGGAGCCGGCCTCCGCCGTCGCCGCCGACTGGTCGAAGATCACCGGCCCCGCAGATGTCGCCGCCAGAACAGCCGCCATCGCCAGAGACGCACGTCTCCCAGCGAAGACACGCGCACGCGTACTGAACCGCCACCGCAACACATCGCCCCCCGTGATCATGCCGACCGGCGACGCAGACGCTAGATATCAGCACCAGTCTCTGTAAAGAGCGGTTACAACTTGCCACCACGAAACGCCTATAGATACTCAGAACCACACCCCCTCCGGGGATGTCATGACATGACGTAACGAGGCAAGCGCCGACTGAAGCGCGATCGGCTTACCCCTCGACGCGGCAGGATTCTGACAACCACCGGCATCGCGCCCACTGCCCACGATCAACCGGCAACCGGCGCCCTCCGGCTGCGGTAGCCGTTCGGACCGCTGTTCCGCTTATTCACGGCGGCGCAGCCACGGCACGGGCCCAGTCGCGTCGATGCCTGGCCGAACACCAACCGGACGCGGCCTCGCCCGACCACTTCAGCCCCACCGAAGGGGTCACCGCCCAGGAAGCCCTGACCAGATGGCTGCCAGTGGGATTCGAGTCTCAACTGCTGGAATGCCTACCACTTCCGCCGTGGCGGATCTAGAGCCGCACGTCGATGCAGGATCGCCCCGGCGACCGGCGTCGGCGAGCCCAGGACGACAAACCGACAACAGGCAGGCGGGGAGCAACCGGCGATGACCACTTCGGTGTTCTCTGGGAGGTCACGCCGGACCACTTGCCCACATCACCGCAGGTCAGAGCCCTCGGCTCTGCCCGGTGTCGGTGAGCACTTCGGGCGCGGTGACCACTTCGCCAACCTGCACCCAATCTGCTCCCACTTGCAAGGCCAGGTGATTCAGCAGCTCCTTACCGCCGTGACCTGCGCACACTCCCCTACCAGGGGACATAGAGTGCTGTCGACTGCTGCGCAAAACCGCGCAGCAGTCCGTGTGAAACAGGACGCTGCACCGACTCTGACCTGCGGAAACGAGAAGCCGCAGGCCGGGGTGGGTGCAGTTGCGCACCGTTGGGTGCCGTTCGGTGCGGTTGAGGGCCGTTCAGTGCACCCTGTTGCTCCCAACCTGCTCCCCCAATCCCGGGCCCGTGACCGGGTTGCTGCAGCCAGGCTGGAACGGGCGTCCTACAGGTCGTTCGTCAGAGATCGTGGCCGCTTACCCGAGCGGCCTTGGCTGGCGTCGGCGCCGGTTAGCCGCGCCCCGCGTACCGCTCAGACCACCGCGGGCTGGGCTTCGGTCGCCACCCTGCCGACCAGCACGATCCGCTGCGGGTCGAGCAGGAGGCAGCACGTGACGAGCCAACGGGCCAGTTCGTCGACGCGCTGGCGAAACTGCTCGCCGGGCGTCCAGATCGCCTCGGTCGTGACCAGCGAGCCGTACACCGGTACCGGATCGAGGTCAAGATCCCGTTCAGCGTGCTGCCCGACAACATCTACTCCGGAGGACGGGGGCGCGCCGGTCAGAGCGTCGCAAGCACCCCGGCCAGAACGACCAGGCAGCACCCGATCTCGATCATCCCGACCTGCACAGGGCGGAGCCGGCGTGCCGGCAGCAGCGCGGCCCGGAGCAGGAGCAGCAGGAAGACCGGACCGAGCAGCACATCCAGCAGCCAGACCACGGCGGTCAGGGCGAGCACGTGGTATCCGATGGAGAGACGGAGGAAACGACTGTCACCGCGTTGCCGGATCATCGTCTTGACATAGAGGACAGTGCCGAACAAGTAGAGCAGGAGCACTGCGAAGGCCGGGGTGACCCGGGTGACGGACACACCGGCGATGGTCGCCGCGACGAAGACCAGCAGGCAGCTCTGCGCCACCGAGGCCAAGTCGTTGAGCAGTGCCCGTTCCCGGCGATGCCAGGCGTATCCGGCGTTGACCGCCAGCAGCGCGGCGTAGCCCGGGGCGTACCAGAGGACGGCGGGCCGGGCGAGCGCCACAGTCGCCGCGAGCGGCGCCGCCAACAGGCCGTACACCAGCAGCTGGGGGGTAAAGCGGCTCGGCCGACGGCTCTTGATCGCCTGGAAGGCGTAATACGACAGCAGGTAGCCGGTCAGCCAGGCGCCGAGCAGCGGCAGGTGCGGCCAGCGCGGGCCGGCCAAGGCCACCCCCACGGTGTACGGCAGCAGGAGCATCGCCCACGCGCCGTGCTGGGGTGGGACGAACTGGCGCACGCGGCGGCGGCGCGTTACCGGGCGGTCGGCTACGACAGCGGTGTTCATGGTGGTCACCGGACCTCGAACAGGCCACGGGCGCCGCGCTCGGCGTCGACCATGGCGTGACTGACGAACGGGTAGTGCCCGGCTGCGGGGAAGACCGTCTCCACGAAGCCGCCGCCGGCCGGGGTGAGGGACAGCACCTGTGCTCCACCGGGGTCGGTCGGCCGGTTCTCCCAGTGCCCCTCCCGGTAGACGGTGTCGAACTGGGCGCCGACGATGTGGAACGAGCTGTCTCGGTTGGGGCCGGCGTCGAGCAACCAGACTCGGACCCGTTCACCGGCCCGGGCGGGCAGCGGACGGTGCGCGTACTGGGCGGGGTAGCCGTTGAAGACGACGGCGTCGGGGCGCTCCGCCTGCATCGCGGCCAGGTCGCCGGGCTCGCCGTCCGGGCCGAGGTAGAGCTCGGACTGGACGAGCACGAACTCGCGATCGACGCGGGGCAGGTCGGGCGGGTCGACGATGACCGCACCGTACATCCCGTTGCCGATGTGGTGCAGCATCGGCATGGTCGAGCAGTGGTACATCCAGATGCCGGCGCGGGTCGTGGTGAACCGGTAGGTCAGCCGCTGCCCGGGGTCGATCGGGCGCATCACCTCGTCCGGGGCGACGGCACCGGCGTGGAAGTCGATGCCGTGGTCCAGGGTGCTGTCGTTGACCAGGGTGATCTCGAAGGTGTCGCCGACCCGGCCGCGCAACACCGGGCCGGGCACGGTTCCGTCGAAGGTCCACAGCCGCTGCCGTACCCCGGGCGCGACCTCCCGGACGACTTCCCGGACGTGCAGCTCACGCCGGTGCAGCCGGCCGGGCGGCACGGGCGGAGCGGTGGCGTCCCGGGCGACGAAGGCCGCGCCAGGGTCGGCCATGGCATCGAGGCGCGGCCTCGTTCCCTCCGTCGCCGCGGCCGTCCCTGTCGGAGCGGCCACCGTGGCCCCCGTCGGGACGATCCGCAGTGTCATGCCGGCCTGCCGGTGGGCGGGCAGGGAGCACCAGCCCTCCACCGTCGCCCCGATCACGCCGGCGTCCAGCCGGGCGTCGCCGCCCCGCGTCAGCAGCGGTGTCTTCGCCCCGGAGGCCAGGACGAGGTCGTGGCGGCGGTTGTCCCGGTTGGTCAGCTCGATGACCAGTCGATCACCCCGGGGCACGTCGATCCGGTCGGGGTGGAAACGCATGCCGTCGGCGACCACGGTGACCGTGGTGGTGTGCCCGGTCGGGGTGACGGCGGTGGCGGCGGCGGGGACGGGTGCGTCACCGGAGACGCGTTGGGCGGCGACCCCGACGAGGACGGCGACGAGGACGAGGGCGAGACCCGCGGCTGCTCCGCCGAGCGGGCGGGGCACGGGGGCGTCGGTGCGCGCGGACACGGGTTACCTCCGGGCGGTGAGCAGGACCCGCACGGCCGGCACGAAGAACTGCACCAGCGCGGCGAGGATCAGCAGTGAGGTGGTGATGCGGACGAACGGCGGGGTGGGCAGGACGAGGACCAGCAGGGCGGCGTTGGTCATCGCGACGCGCTGCGGGCCGTGCCGCTCCAGCAGGGCGGCGCGGCGGCGCACCGGCGCGGGTCCGCCGCCGAGCACCACGGGCAGCAGGTGGGTCAGGGCTCCGACGAGGACCTGGGCGACGAAGCCGACCAGCAGCGGGAGCAGCACCGCACCGAAGCGGTCGGCCGCGCCGGCCGGGTCCGCAGCGGGCAGCAGCGTCGCGGCGTCCACAGCGAGGGCGACCATCAGCCAGCCGGCGGCCGCGGCGAGCGACCAGGACGCGAACGCGTACGGGGGGCGGGTGCGCGCGACGGCCAGCGCGGGGCGCAGGGCGATCAGCGCGCCGAGGGCGAACAGGCTCAGCCCGGCCGCGGCGACGAGCCGCCACCAGGCGAGCAGGCCGACGCCCAGCAGGACCAGTCCGGTCGTCGCCACCGGCAGCGCGACGGTGGCGGCGCGGACCGCACCGTCGGCCATCCGGGTACGCAGCACGGTGGGCCAGAGTGTCAGCAGCGTCCCGAGGACGGTCAGCGTCACCCAACCGAGCAGGTTCACGTGGGCGTGGAACAGCAGCAGCCGGGGGCGCAGCGGGTCGTCGATCACCAGCATCCCGGCGCCGACCGGCACGCCGGCGAGCAGGGCCACGGTCGCCGCCAGGTAGTAGCGGACCGTGACGGAGAACCGGGCCGGCAGGGCGCGGCGCAGCCGGCGGGTGAGCGCGACGAGGTGGGCGGTCACCGCGACGAAGACCAGCGTAGCGCCCGCCACGCCCAGCCAGGGGCGGTCGGCCGTGCCGCCGGTCAGGACCGCCAGCACGCCCACGTTGAGCGCGGCCAGCCGGGCCGCCTCGGCGCGGCGGCGGTCCGGGGCGGGGGCACGCAGCACGGCGGCGGCGAAGTGGGCGCTCCACACCACGACGGCGTTGCTGACCGCACCGAGCAGCAGCAGGTGGATGGCCGTCCAGCGCCACGCGGGGAGGAACGGATGGACGAAGGCGAGCACGACCAGCCCGGCCAGGTAGGCCAACGGCAGCGCAGCGACCCGGCGGTGCCAGCCGGCCCGCCGAAGGCCCGCCGCCACGGCCGGAGCGGTCACCGGGCCGGGGGCCGGGGCGGCGGGACCGGCCGACGCGACTGCCGAGACGGTCGGCCCGGGCCTCGGGCCCGAGGGCGCGGTCGGGGCGGAGTCGCCGCGGGTGCCGGCCATCACCGCACCGCCGGCACGACCGGCGGGACGACCGCCGTCCGGGTCCGCCGCCGGGCGGCGCGGACCAACGCGGCCACCACTCCGCCGACGAAACCGAGCACCGCCAGGACGTTGCCGACGCCGCCCCAGCGCCACCCGGCCGGCACGCCGAGCACGTCGCCGACCAGGACCCGGATCGTCAGGGTGGTGTGCAGCAGGGCGAGCGGGGCGTACAGCCACGGTCCGTAGGGCAGTGGGCGGCGAAGCACAGCCGGCAGGATCACTGGAGCGTGCGCGAAGATCATCGACATGGTGAAGCCCAGGAAGACCAGGTGCAGGGTGGCGTCGTAACGGGAGCCGCCGGTGACCGGCCCGGCGCCGGCCCACAGCAGGCCGGCCAGCGCCAGCCAGGCGTACCCGGTGAGCAGGCCGACCGCGACGTAGCGGGGGAGGCCGACGGCGCGCACCGTGCGGCGGGCGACGTCGCAGACCACCAGCCAGGCCACCGTTGCGAGCAGGCCGACCCCGAAGAGGTACGCCCCGACGGCCGGCCAGAGCGCGGCGGCGGTGGCGCCGGCGGTCAGCATGCCGAGGGCGGCGAGGAACCAGCCGACGCCGTGCCGGGGCAGCGTGAGGTGAGCGAGTTCCAGACGCTCCCCGGCGATGGTGGCCACCACGAAGGTGGCCAGCCAGGGCACGATCTCCGGCACGCTGAGGCCGGCGAGCCAGAGCAGGGTAGCGGCGTACCAGCTCAGCGCGCCGGTGACCTGGGCCAGCAGCGCCGGGCCGGGCTGCCGCCACCACAGCCGCTGGTAGATCAGCAGCAGCAGCACCGAGGCGAGCATGAGCAGCAGCCGGCCGGGCAGGCTCGGCCCGGTCAGCACCAGCAGCACCGCCCCGGCGCCGGAGCAGGCGGGTGCGAGCAGGGCCCACCGGGTGCCGAGGGCCACCGCGCGTTCCAGCGCCACCAGGGTGCCGACGAAGCCCAGCACCATCAGCGGGCCGTGCACCTGCTCCAGTGGGACGTGAGGCGCGGGCATCGGCAGGCCGAGCAGCAGCAGGGCGGCGTAGAGACCGCTCACCAGGGCGAAGCCGCCCGCGGCGAGGACGGGGAGACGCCATCGTACGGCGACCGGCCGTGGGTTCATGCCGGCTCTTCGGTGATATTCGGCAGGGCCAGCCGCACCACGCAGGCGTCGGGTGCGCCGAAGGGTTCGAGCACGGCGCCGGCCGGTGAGGCACCGGCGTGTTCGAGCGTGCCGCGGACCACGCCGACGTGCAGGGCGCAGATCGCGTCGGGGTTGCGGTTGACCAGTTCCAGGAAGGGACAGGTGTGCAGGTGGATCTCGGTCGCCCCGTCGGCCGTCCGGTGTCGGCGGGGATTGAAGCCCAGCCCGCGCAGGACGTCGAGCAGCGTATCGACGGGCTCCCCGCCGGGCGGGGTGGCGGCGGCGAGGTGGCGTCCCCAGGCCTGGCCGGCGCGGGTGGCCTCCGCCCGGACGTCTCCGTGGCCACGCCGCGACAGGTGGTCGAGCAGGGCGGCGGCGAGTGCCCGGTAGGGCGCGGGGGCCGGGGCCTCCGCGACGGCCACCCGGTAGCGCCACGCCGGCCGTCCGGGCTGGCCCCCACTGGCCCGCGCCTTGACCAACAGTCCGGCGTCGACCAGGCGGTCGAGGTGGGCGCGGGCGGTGGACAGGTGCAGGCCCGTCCGTTCCCCCACCTCGGCGATCGTCATGCCGACGCCGGCGGCGCGCACGAACTCCAGGATCGAGGCCCGGCTGGCGGTGCCGAGGGCCCGGTGGCGTTGCGGGTCGATGGTCTCGCCGGCCGGCCCTGTTCTCGGGGTTTCCACGTTAGATAACGTTACAACGTCGTTCACCCGCAAAACCCTGGAGGGCTCCATGTCCGCCTCACGCTCCCCGGCCGACCACGAGGCCGCGCAGGCCGTCGTCCGGCACCACGCCCAGCTCGCCGCCGACCTCGACCGGCACGTCGGAAACCTGCTGACCGCGGCCGACCAGGGTGACGCCGCCGGGGCGCTCCGGCACCGCGACGAACTGCTCCGATGGCTCCGCGACGAACTGCTGCCGCACGCGCACGCCGAGGAGGACTCCCTCTACGCCGCCGCCGGTGAGCGGGCCGAGGGTGAGCTGCTGGTCCGGGGCATGCTCGACGAGCACCAGGCGATCACCGGCCTGGTCGCCGAGTTGGAGACCGGCAACCGGCCGGTACGCCTCGCCGGCACCGCGCGCGCCCTCGCCGCGCTCCTCGCCGTCCACCTGGCCAAGGAGAACGACCTGGTCGTCCCGCTGCTGGTGGACGCGGCCGACGTCTCGCTGGCGAAGTTGCTGGAGGGGATGCACGATCTGCTCGGCTCCTCGGAAGGCTCGAAAGGCGGCGGGGGTGGCTGCGGCTGCGGTGGTGACCGGGCACCGGCCGACGCGGCGGCACCGACCCTGACCATCGATCCCCGGCTGGACGTCCGGCAGCTCCCGCACGACCAGCGCCACGCGCGGGTGCTGGCGGCGCTGGAGGCGCTGCCGGCCGGTGGAGCGCTGGTGCTGGTCGCCCCGCACGCACCCCGCCCGCTGCTGGCCGAGGTCGCAGCCCGCTACGCCGACGGCATGACCAGCGAGTGGCTGCAGGACGGGCCGGACGTGTGGCAGATCCGGCTCTCCCGCCGGCCGTTGACGGTCTGAGCAGTCTGTCGGTGCCCGGGCGGTGGGGGTCAGGGCCCGCCGTCCCGGCGTACCGGGCCGTCCGGCCCTGCTGACGGAGGTTGCCGGTACGCACGATGGAGTCGCCCACCCTCGTGGTCAGGAGACGAAGTGTGCAACTACTGCGGCTGTCGGGAGTTCCCGCTGATCGGCCGGCTCTCGGCCGAGCACGAGGCGATCGCGAACGCGGCCGGCCTGCTGCGCGGCGCGGTGCGGGCCGGCGGCCCGGACGCTCTGGTGGCGCTGGACGCGCTGCTGGCGCTGCTGATGCCGCACACCGCCACCGAGGAGGACGGCCTCTTCGAGGAGCTGCGGGCCGAGGGCAGCCTGGCCGAGGCGGTGGCGAAGCTCTGCGCGGAGCACGACGACATCCACGGCGTGCTCGGCGGCGTCGACCGGGCCGCCCCGGACTGGCCCGCAGTGCTGGCCGCCCTGGACCGGCTCCACCGGCACATCGACAACGAGGAGCACGGTCTCTTCCCGGCCGCGGTGATCGCGCTGCCGATCCCGGCCTGGGACCGGATCACCCCGGCGGAGGCGGCGGCCGGGTGAGCCGGCCCGGATGTCGGCCGCTGCCGACGCCGCCCCGCGGCTACCGGCGGTGCGCCTCGGTGGTCTTGACCGGCACGGTCTCGCGGAGGTCGTAGAGGGCGTCGAGCACGTCCTCGGTCTGCCCGCGTCGAGGCCGCCCAGCGCGGCGCCCCACCCGACCGGCACCAGGAAGAACACGCTCCACAGTGGCCCCCGGTCCCGGACCTGCCCGGCGAGCGCCTCGCGGGTGAGGGTGGGCGTCCCGGACGGTGACGCCGAGACGGCCGGGCCCCGCTCCGTGCCCCGCCGGTGACCGCCCGACCGGGCCCGAAGTCCCGCCGCGAACCCGCAGATTCAAAGCCGATGATCTCGGGACCTTCGGCCCGGTTTCCCGAGGTTGTACGTCGGCACCATGGCCATTACGCCCTCGCTCGGGGTTGCACTCCGGCGCATCTGTCGAGAACGTGGGGCAGTACGGCCATCTATCGAAGGAATGAGGCGTATGTCGCGAGCCACCGATAGTGCGGGGCGGGCGCTGCTGGCGGTGGGCGGCCTGGTACGCCGGGCCGAGGTCTCCGCCGACGGCCGGACATTGCACCAGATCGGCGGCCGGGAGGCGGACGCCTTCTACCGGGATCGCTGGTCCTACGACAAGGTGGTGCGCTCCACGCACGGAGTGAACTGCACCGGCTCGTGCTCCTGGAAGGTGTACGTCAAGGACGGCATCATCACCTGGGAGCAGCAGCAGACCGACTACCCGAGCGTCGGACCGGACCGGCCGGAGTACGAGCCTCGGGGCTGCCCCCGGGGTGCCGCCTTCTCCTGGTACACCTACTCCCCCACCCGGGTGCGCTACCCGTACGCGCGGGGCGTGCTGGTGGAGATGTACCGGGAGGCCAGGGGCCGCCTCGGTGATCCGGTGGCCGCGTGGGCGGACATCCAGGCCGACCCGGAACGACGCCGCCGCTACCAGAAGGCCCGCGGCAAGGGCGGCCTGGTGCGGATCACCTGGGACGAGGCCCAGGAGATGGTCGCCGCCGCGCACGTGCACGTGATCGCCGAGTACGGCCCGGACCGGGTCGCCGGCTTCTCCCCCATCCCGGCCATGTCGATGGTGTCGCACGCCGTCGGCGCCCGGTTCCTGTCCCTGCTCGGCGGCTCGATGCTGTCGTTCTACGACTGGTACGCCGACCTGCCGGTGGCCTCCCCGCAGGTCTTCGGCGACCAGACCGACGTGCCCGAGTCCGGGGACTGGTGGGACGCCTCCTACTTCGTCATGTGGGGCTCCAACGTCCCGGTGACCCGCACGCCGGACGCACACTGGATGGCCGAGGCGCGCTACCGGGGGCAGAAGGTCGTGGTGGTCAGCCCCGACTTCGCCGACAACGTCAAGTTCGCCGACGAGTGGATGCCCGCCCAGCCGGGCACCGACGGCGCCCTGGCGATGGCGATGGGGCACGTCATCCTCAAGGAGTTCTTCGTCGACCAGCGCACCCCGCGCTTCGTCGACTACGTCCGCAGGTTCACCGACCTGCCGTTCCTGGTCACCCTGGAGCCGGGTGCCGACGGGGCGTACCGGCCGGGCAAGTTCCTCACCGCCGACGACCTGGGCGAGACGGACAAGGAGGCGGCCTTCCGGACGGTGCTCTGGGACTCGGCCACCGACGCTCCCGCCGTGCCGCGGGGCAGCCTCGGCCACCGTTGGGGCGAGCAGCAGGGCCAGTGGAACCTGGACCTGGGCGACCTGGAGCCGGCGCTGACCTGCCTCGGGGCGGGCGACGCGGTGGAGGTGGAGCTGCCTCGGTTCGACACCGACACCCCGCAGGCGCTGCGCCGGGGCGTGCCGACCCGCACGGTGCGGGGCCAGTTGGTGACCAGCGTCTTCGACCTGGTGCTGGCCCAGTACGGGGTGGGCCGCGACGGCCTGCCGGGCCAGTGGCCGACCGGGTACGACGACGTCGAGGCGCCGTACACGCCGGCGTGGCAGGAGCAGGTCACCGGCGTGCCGGCGGCGCAGGTGGCCCGGGTGGCGCGGGAGTTCGCCGACAACGCGGACCGCTCCGGCGGACGGTCGATGATCCTGCTCGGCGCCGGCACGAACCACTGGTTCCACTCCGACGCCACCTACCGGGCGATTCTGGCGCTGGTCACCCTCACCGGCTGCCAGGGGGTCAACGGCGGCGGTTGGGCGCACTACGTGGGGCAGGAGAAGTGCCGCCCGGCGACCGGCTGGGCGCAGCTCGCGTTCGGCCTGGACTGGGTCCGCCCGCCCCGGCAGATGATCGGCACCGCCTTCTGGTACGTGCACACCGACCAGTGGCGCTACGACACCTACTCCGCCGACGTGGTCTCCTCCCCCACCGGCACCGGCGCGTTCGCCGGCAAGCACACCATGGACCTGCTGGCCCAGTCGGCCCGCTCGGGGTGGATGCCGTCGATGCCCACCTTCGACCGCAGCCCGCTCGACCTGGCCGACGAGGCCCTCGCCGCCCGGCCGGACGACCCGGCGGGCTGGGTGGCCGAGCGGCTCGGCGAGGGCGACGTGACGTTCGCCTGCACCGACCCGGACGCGCCGGAGAACTGGCCACGGGTGCTGACCGTCTGGCGGGCCAACCTGCTCGGCTCGTCGGCCAAGGGCAACGAGTACTTCCTGCGGCACCTGCTCGGCACCGACGCGAACCTGCGCGCCGAGGAGGCGCCGGAGGAGTTGCGGCCCAAGGACGTGACCTGGCGGGAGGAGGCCCCGGAGGGCAAGCTCGACCTGCTGCTGAGCCTGGACTTCCGGATGACCTCCACGACGCTCTTCTCCGACATCGTTCTGCCCGCTGCCACCTGGTACGAGAAGCACGACCTGAGCAGTACCGACATGCACCCGTTCGTGCACGCCTTCACCCCGGCGATCAACCCGCCGTGGCAGACCCGGACCGACTTCGACGCCTTCCACGGCATCGCGAAGGCGTTCTCCACTCTCGCCGGGCCGCGGCTGGGCGTACGCAAGGACCTGGTCGCGGCGCCGCTGCTGCACGACACCCCGGACGCGATGGCGACCCCGCACGGCCGGGTCCGCGACTGGGCGGCGACCGGGGAGACCCCGGTGCCGGGCCGGACCATGCCGAAACTGGTGGTGGTCGAGCGGGACTACGGCGCGATCGCCGACAAGATGGCCGCGCTCGGGCCGCTGATGGACACCCTCGGCACCACCGGCAAGGGCTTCTCGGTCGACGTGCGGCCGGAGGTCGAGTATCTGCGCCGCAAGAACGGTGAGGTGCGCGGCGGCGCCGCGGACGGGCGGCCGTCGCTGGCGAAGGACACGCACGCCTGCGAGGCGATCCTGGCGCTGTCGGGCACCACCAACGGGCGGGTCGCCACCGCGGGCTTCCGGGACGTGGAGAAGCGCACCGGGGTACGCCTGGCGGACCTGGCGGCCGAGCACGAGGGCAAGCAGATCACCTTCGCCGACACCCAGTCCCGCCCGGTGCCGGTGATCACCAGCCCGGAGTGGTCGGGCAGCGAGCACGGCGGCCGCCGCTACTCCCCGTTCACCATCAACACCGAGCGGCTCAAGCCCTGGCACACGCTCACCGGCCGGCAGCACTTCTTCCTCGACCACGACTGGATGCACGAGGCCGGCGAGGCGCTGCCGATCTTCCGGCCGCCGTTGGACATGCACAAGCTCTTCGGCGAACCGCGACTCGGCCGCAACGGGGAGCTGGAGATCACCGTCCGCTACCTCACCCCGCACTCGAAATGGTCCATCCACTCCGAGTACCAGGACAACCTGATCATGCTCACGCTGTCCCGGGGCGGACCGACGATGTGGATGAGCGAGGCCGACGCGGCGAAGATCGGCGTCCGGGACAACGAGTGGATCGAGGCGGTCAACCGCAACGGCGTGGTTGTCTGCCGGGCCGTGGTGACGCACAAGATGCCCGAGGGCACGGTCTACATGTACCACGCCCAGGAACGGGTGATCGACGTGCCCAAGTCGGAGACCAACGGCCGGCGCGGCGGCATCCACAACTCGCTGACCCGGCTGCTGGTCAAGCCCACCCACCTCATCGGCGGGTACGCGCAGCTGTCCTTCGCGTTCAACTACCTCGGCCCGACCGGTAACCAACGCGACGAGGTCACCGTGATCCGCCGCCGTTCCCAGGAGGTGCAGTACTGATGCGGGTCATGGCACAGATGGCGATGGTGATGAACCTCGACAAGTGCATCGGCTGCCACACCTGCTCGGTCACCTGTAAGCAGGCGTGGACCAACCGCTCCGGCGTCGAGTACGTCTGGTTCAACAACGTGGAGACCCGCCCCGGGCAGGGCTACCCGCGCACCTACGAGAACCAGGAGCGCTGGCAGGGCGGCTGGGTGCGGACCCGCTCCGGCAAGCTCAAGCCACGCTCCGGTGGCCGGGTGAAGAAGATGTTCAGCATCTTCGCCAACCCGAAGCTGCCATCCATGCAGGACTACTACGAGCCGTGGACGTACGACTACGAGCACCTGATCAACGCGCCGGCCGGCGACGACACCCCGGTGGCCCGGCCGAAGTCGCTGCTCACCGGCGAGGACACGAAGATCACCTGGAGCGCGAACTGGGACGACTCGCTCGCCGGCGGCAACGAGATCGCCGCCGGTGACCCGGTGCTGGCGAAGGTCTCCGGCCAGGTGAAGCAGGAGTTCGAGAAGACCTTCATGTTCTTCCTGCCGCGGATCTGCGAGCACTGCCTCAACCCGTCCTGCGCGGCCTCCTGCCCGTCGGGCGCGATCTACAAGCGGGCCGAGGACGGCATCGTCCTGGTCGACCAGGACCGCTGCCGGGGCTGGCGGATGTGCGTGACCGGCTGCCCCTACAAGAAGGTCTACTTCAACCACCGCACCGGCAAGGCCGAGAAGTGCACCTTCTGCTTCCCGCGCATCGAGATCGGCCAGCCCACCATCTGCTCCGAGACCTGCGTGGGGCGGCTGCGCTACCTCGGGCTGATGCTCTACGACGCCGACCGCGTCGCCGCCGCCGCCGCCATCGCCGACGAACACGACCTGTACGACGCGCAGCGGTCGGTCTTCCTCGACCCGCACGACCCGGCCGTGGTCGCCGCCGCCCGCGAGGCCGGCATCCCGGACGACTGGATCGACGCCGCGCAGCGCTCGCCGATCTGGGACCTGATCATGCGCTACGAGGTGGCGCTGCCGCTGCACCCGGAGTACCGGACCATGCCGATGGTCTGGTACATCCCGCCGCTGTCGCCGGTGGCCGACGTGCTGCGCGAGACCGGCCACGACGCGGAGGAGGCCGGCAACCTCTTCGGGGCCATCGACGCGCTGCGGATCCCGGTGGAGTACCTCGCCGAGCTCTTCACGGCCGGCGACCCGGAGCCGGTGCGCGGGGTGCTGAACCGGCTCGCCGCGATGCGCGCCTACCAGCGCCGGATCAACCTGGGCGAGGAACGCGACGAGTCCATCGCCGCCGCCGTCGGGATGACCGGCGCGGAGATGGACGAGATGTACCGGCTGCTCGCCATCGCCAAGTATGAGCAGCGGTACGTCATCCCCGCCGCGCACGCCGAGGACGCGCACCGGCTGGAGAAGATCGCCACCGAGTGCAGCCTCGATTACGAGGGCGGCCCCGGGATGGGCGGCGGCGGCCCGTACGGCCAGGGGCCCTTCGGGGAGTCCTCCGGCACGCCGGTGCCGGTCCAGGTGGAGACCTTCCACATGCTGCGCGACCGGCAGACCGCGGAGGGCTTCACCGATCCGGGCGACGAACCCCGCCGGGTCAACCTGCTCAACTGGGACGGCAAGGGCAGCCCGAAGGGCCTCTTCCCGCCCCGCAGCCGCGAATCCGCACCCGTCGACGGAGGTAACCCGTGAGCCAGCCGACCTGGCGGGCGGTGGCCGCCCGCGCGGCGTCCCTGCTGCTGCGCTACCCCGAAGAGGAGGTGCTCGCCGCGCTGCCCACCGTGCGGGCCGCGCTCGACGGCCTGCCGGCCGAGGTCGCCCGGCCGCTGCGCGAGGTGGTCGCCCACCGGGAAGCCGCCGCGCCGGTCGACCTGCGGACCGCCTACGTGGAGGTGTTCGACTTCCGGCGCCGCTGCTGCCTGCACCTGACCTACTACACCTGCGGCGACACCCGTCGCCGGGGGGAGGCGCTGGTCGACTTCGCCGCCGCGTACAAGGCGGCCGGACTGACTGTCGTCGACGGCGAGCTGCCCGACTTCCTGCCCGCTGTCCTCGACCTGGCCGCCGCCGACGACGACGGGTGGCGGCTGCTGCGGGAGAACCGCGTCGGCCTCGACCTGCTGGTCGAGGCGCTGGGGCGGGAGAAGTCGGTGTACCGGCAGGCCGTCGCCGCCGTCCGGGAGATGCTGCCGCCCGCCCAGCCCGGGGACATCGCCGCCGCCGCCCGGCTGGCCCGCACCGGACCGCCGGTGGAGCAGGTCGGACTCGAACCATTCGGACTGGTCGACACGACTGGAGGACGCCGATGAACATCCTGCTGTGGGTGGTGTACCCGTACCTGTCGATCGCGATCCTCGTCGGCGGCCTGATCTGGCGCCACCGCTACGACAAGTTCGGCTGGACGACCCGATCCTCCCAGCTCTACGAGAGCAGCATCCTGCGGTGGGGCAGCCCGCTGTTCCACTTCGGCGTGCTGATGGTCCTGATCGGACACATCGGTGGCCTGGTGGTCCCGAAGTCCTGGACCGAGGCGGTCGGCGTCACCGAGCACACCTACCACCTCATGGCCGTGTTCATCGGCACGGTGGCCGGCTTCTGCACCCTGATCGGGCTGGGCATCCTGATCGCCCGCCGCCGGTTGACCGGGCCGGTCTTCGCCGCCACCACCCGCAACGACAAGGCGATGTACGTGGTGCTGGCGGGGGTGATCGTGCTGGGCCTCTGGGCCACGGTGCGGGCCAACGTCGCCGGCCCCGGCTACGACTACCGGGAGACCATCTCCCCGTGGTTCCGGTCGCTGTTCTACCTCAGCCCGGATCCGGAGATCATGGCCGGTGCCCCGGTGGGCTTCCAGATCCACATCCTGGCCGCGTTCGCGCTCTTCGCGTTCTGGCCGTTCACCCGCCTCGTCCATGCGTTCAGCGCCCCGGTCGGCTACGCCACCCGCCCCTACGTCGTCTATCGAAGCCGGGACGACCGGCCCGGACTGCGGCCGACCCGCCCCGGATGGGAGGGGGCGCCTCGGCTGCCCACCCCGCGCGGCGGTCGGACCCGCTCGCGCCGGTGACCACCGCCGCCTCGACCGCCCGGAGACCGCCACCGGCTGCCTCCGGCGAACAGGCAGCCCGACGTCCCGGCAGGGAGGAACCACCGGTGACCATCGCACCGCACCACACCGACAGTCACCATTCGTCTCGACCCGCGACGGAGTGGGCCGCGGCGCGGGCGCTGGCCCACCGGCTCCCCGCTCCCCTGCCCGCGGAGTCGGTACCGCTGGCCTCCGCCGCCGGCCGGACCCTCGCGGCGCCACTGGTCGCGGCGGTCCCGCTGCCCGGGTTCGACAACTCCGCGATGGACGGGTACGCGGTGCGCGGGCCGGGCCCGTGGCGGGTGGTAGGCCGTGTCCTGGCCGGTCGGACCCACGCCGTCGGGCCCCTGGTCGAGGGGACCGCGGTCGAGGTGGCCACCGGCGCTCCCGTCCCGGGCCGGGCGGACCGGGTCGTGCCCTACGAGGTCGCCGACCGCATCGGTGACGTCCTGCGGGCGGCGCCGGGCGACCGCTGGCACATCCGGCGCGCGGGCGAGTACGCCGCCCGCGGTCAGGAACTGGTGCCGGCGGGTTCGCCGGTCACGCCGGCGGTGCTGGGGCTGGCCGCGAGCGTCGGCCTCGACCACCTCACCGTCCGGGCCCGACCCCGGGCCCGCCTGGTGATCAGCGGCGACGAGGTGATCCACGCCGGACGTCCCCCGTGGGGCAGGGTACGGGACGCGATCGGCCCGATGCTGACCCCGCTGCTGTCCGCCTGGGGAGCGGACCTCCTCGGTCCGCGGATGGTCGGCGACCAGCCCGACTGGTTCGCCGAGGCGGTCGCGGACAGCACGCGGGACGCCGACGTGACGGTCGTCTGCGGGGCGTCCTCCGTCGGCCCGGCGGACGGGCTGCACGCGTCGTTGCGGCACCTCGGGGCCGTTGCGCACGTGGACGGGGTGCGGTGCCGGCCCGGGCACCCACAGGTCCTGGCCCAGGCCGGGGCCCACTGGATCGTCGGCCTGCCGGGCAACCCGTACGCGGCGCTGGTCGCCGCGCTCACCCTGATCGACCCGCTGCTCACCGGGCTGGCCGGACGGCCGCCGGCCGATCTGGACACCGCCGTCCTCACCGATCCGTTGCGCCTCGACGAGCGGAACACCCGGATCGTGCCGGTCCGGCGCGGCGCGCGGGGCCTGCGGCTGGTCGACGGGGCGCACCCGGGATACCTGGGCGCGGCGGCGGACGCCGACGCGCTGGCCGTGGTGCCGCCCGGTTGGCGTCCCGGCACCCCGGTCGGTCTGCGCACCCTGCCGTGACAGGTGGGGACGTCCTCCTGGCCGGGTCTTCCGGCCCTGCCGGGGTGGGTTGGCTCGAGCGAGGCTCGTACCGGTGAAGCGGACCGCCGCATTCCCCTTTGACGCCGCGACAGCAGCACGACGATCCCGACGGAGTTGAACGATGACCAGCATCCGTGACCAAGCCGGGTCCACCGCCCCGGTCGGGCATCCCGAGGCCACCTCCGGCGCCGCCCTCCAGCTAGCCGTGGCCACCCTCGGTTTCCTAGTGAACTTCTGGGCATGGGCCCTGCTCGGTCCGCTGGGCCCCGGCATCAAGGAACGGCTGGGGCTCGGCTTCGCCGCGCAGTCCCTGCTCGTCGCGGTGCCGGTGATCGTGGGCTCGCTGGGCCGCATCCCGGTCGGCGCGCTCACCGACCGGTACGGGGCCCGGGTAGTCTTCCCGCTGGTCACCGTCGCCACCATCGTTCCGGTGCTGACCCTCACCACGGTCTCCTCCTACCCGGCGCTGATCGTGACCGGCTTCTTCCTCGGCATCGGCGGCACCGCCTTCGCCGTCGGCGTCCCGCTGGTGTCCGGCTGGTATCCGCCGGCCCGGCGCGGCTTCGCCATCGGCGTGTTCGGTGTCGGCATGGGTGGCACCGCGATCGCCAACTTCACCACCGTCCGGCTGGCCGAAACCTACGGGGAGCGGGCCCCGTTTTTGCTGGTCGCGGCGATCCTGGCGGCGTACGCGGTGCTGTCGTTCCTGCTGCTGCGCGACGCGCCGGGCCCGGCCCGGCCCACCGGGTCGGCCTGGCAGCGGCTCGCCGGCGTCGCCCGGCTGACCGTCACCTGGCAGCTGTGCTTCCTGTACGCGGTCGGGTTCGGCGGGTTCGTGGCCTTCAGCGTGTACCTGCCGGCGTACCTGCGCACCGCCTACGGGCTCAATGCCGCGGACGGTGCGCTGCGAACCGCCGGGTTCGTCGTGCTCGCCGTGCTGGCCCGCCCGGTGGGCGGCTGGCTCTCCGACCGTCTACACCCCGTGCCGGTGCTGGTGTGGTGCTTCGCCGGGGTGGCCGGGTTCGCCGTCGTGCAGGCCTTCCAGCCGGCCCTGATGCCGGTCGCCACGGTCGCGCTGCTCGGCATGGCGGTGCTGCTCGGCGCAGCCAGCGGCGCGGTGTTCGCCTTGGTCGGCAAGGTCGCCCCCGCCGACCAGGTGGGCGCGGTCACCGGGCTGGTCGGGGCCGCCGGCGGGCTCGGCGGGTTCGTGCCGCCTCTGGTCATGGGCTGGGTGTACGGGTCGCAGGGCTCCTACGCCATCGGGCTGATGCTGCTCTCCGACGTGGCGCTGGCCGCCGCGGTGTTCACCGCGGTGAAGATGGGAGGCCTGGCCCGCCGCGCCGGTTGACGGTCTCGGTGCGGGCTGACCGGTGCCGGGTCTGGCCACTGACCGCTTCGTCAGGGCCGGGTCCGTCGAATGAACGGTGTGACCCGGGTCGTCGACGACGTGGCCATGGCCCACACCGGCATCATGCGCTGGAACGTACCGAGCACCGCCAGTGTGCCGGTGAAGAGCCGCATCGGATCTTCATACGGCCGGGTCCAGGACAACACGTGGCCATGATGGCAGCCCAAATCCAGGCGCCCGACGCCTGACCGATGCCGACGCTGCGCCGCCAGCAGGCCAGGGTCGGCCGGAATCAACATGCGATCGGGGCTTGACCCCAGCAACGTCGGTTTGAAGTCGAGGTGGACTTACCACCAAGATTCACCTCGCCTGCAACGGCCTCGGCCGGACCCTGGCGTTTGTGCTCTCTGGGGCAACGTCGACGACTGAGGTGGTTGCAGTTGACGACCCCGCCCCCCTGGGGAGCGGGGCGCTGTCCGGCCCGCCACGTCATTGGACCTCGATACCGTCGCCGGCTTCGCCCGCCGGTCCGCCGCGCTGGTCCGCCACCAGGGCACCGAGCAGCACCTCGACATCTGGATCAACCGCGCCCGCCAGGCCGGATGCCCGAATCTGCGGCTTCGCCACCGGCCTGGATCACCGCAACACCCTCCGACAGCTCTCGGAGCCTGCTTCGCCGGCGAAACCGGATGGCGACGTGTGGCGGTGCCCGCGCATCATGACCAGGTGGACGCCCGACGAGCGATCGCTCTGATCGATGACCTTCGGTCATTCGTCGATGGCCGCCGCGCGGAGGTGGCCCGCACGAGCGCTGCCGGAGTCGAGCTTCTTACCCACTACCGGGATGGCCGGCTGGACGAGCTGTGGCTGGACCACGACCTGGGCGGCGACGACACCATCTGGCCGGTGATAGAGGTCCTGGAACAGGCCGCCTTCGACGACCGCCCCTTCAACATCGGTGTGGTCGTCGTCCATTCCGCCAACCCGGGCGGTGCCGCGAGAATCGCGCTTGTCCTGAGGCGCTGGGGTTACCGGGTCCGCGTCGCGTCGGGTTGCTCAGACGTCGGCTACGACAAAGGCCCTCCGGCGAGCTGATCGATCCGGCTACGCCGTCGCGTACAGTCGTTCTTCATCTGTGGCGGATCCGGAACACTTATCGAGCCCTGGATCTCAGCTACCGACACATCCAACCTGCGTGCCGGGTTACGCGAGCATGCCGGGTTACGCGGGCAGCACCGCGGTCGACGCACAGTTCGCTGGTCTCGTGATCGATCCAGTAGCTCTGCCCGGTGCCGATGAACGTGGGCTGCCGCAGGTAGAACCAGCAACCCACCACGTTAACGAGGATCAACCGGCCGGCAGTCACGCGCTCAACCATCCCGCATCTCCTCAAACGCCATCGCACCGCACCTACTTGATCAGCGTACGCCGACCTACAGCCCCCGAGGTGAACGCTTCTCGGCATGAGTAGACGTCCCCGACCCTGTGGAGCGGGCTTTCGAGGCTGATGCATTCGGAAACGCCGAAGAGGTCATCGCCCAGGAAGCGCTGGTCAGCGCGTTGCTGGTGGGATTCGAGTCTCAGTCCTCGGAATCACATCGACGCGAGCACGGCGCGAGCCAGAGCCATGCGTCGATATGCCAGGGGCCCTCTCGACCGGCGTCAACGGATCCCCGGCGGCAGCCGACACCAGCAGGAAGGGGAGCAGCGCCCTGACCACTTCGGCGTTCTGACGCCACACTGACTCTGCCCTGCGGAAACGAGAAGCCGCACCCAGGGGTGGGTGCAGTTGCACACCGTTGGATGCTGCTCGACGCAGTTGAAGAACGTTCGGTGCACCCTGTTGCTCCCAAGCTGCTCCCCCGCTCCCGAGCTTGCGACCGGGCTGCTGTGTCCAGGCTGCGAAGGACTGTCCTGCGGGTAGTTCGTTGACGGTTCGTGGCGACTGGCCCGAGTGGCCTTGGTTGACGCCCCGCCAGCGGCAGTTAAGCTCTGGCGCTTCCGACCTGCTCCCATGGCCCGGCAGTCCACCGGGCGCCCGTACGGATGCCGCGCCTTATCCGCGGCATGAGAGCGCGATGCCTTCGGAGGTTCGCCTCGTTTGCACTTACGGCATGCTGGTCCGGTGTTCGCCGACGACATGGTCGAAGCCCTTGCAAAGTGGTCGCCGTGGCTCCCCTTCCACGACGCGGCTGTCTCAGCGCCGCGTCTTCCAGGCGTGTACCTCGCTCGGCAAGGGGCAACAGGCAGCCTCGTCTATGTGGGCATGGCCGGCGAGCGTCGTGGCCGAGGACTTCGAGGACGGCTCACGGTGTACCGCCGTGGGAAGGCAGCGGTCAGCGGGTTGGGAGAAGCCGTCCTGGATCGGGCCCTTGCCGATGCCGCGTTCGTACAGGAGCACCTCGAGCAACTCATCGGCGGCCAGCCCAAGCGCGCGTCGGCTTGGGCGCAAGACGCCTTGCACTGGGCCGACCTGCATATCAGGTGGGCTGTGACGGAAGACCGGCAAGCTGCAGTGACACTCGAGCGAGCAGTCCTGGACGCGTCGGCCGGGTCACCGCTTTGGAACCGAGCACGATAGCGACTCCTGATCGCGGGATCCCGAGCCGGCAGCGGCATCACGTTATGCCCTGATCCGCTATCGATCACCAAATTGAGACTGAAGACGAAGCTTGCCCTCATGCGTGGCGCTTGAACGTCAGATCAGACCCAGATTGCTGACGGCCAGCCATCCGAGTATTCGACAGGCGGGTTTGGAAGAGACGTTGCGGCACCGGAGGCGACTCGTGCGGCCGTCCAAGCTGCAACACCAGCGTCAAGCACGTCGTCAACGGCCGCAGCGTGGCCAGCCTCCCCCACATCGTCAGCAAGGTGAATTCCAGCATCGGTGAGCAAGCGCCGACGATGATGCGCTCCAGCCCAGGTGCGCTTACCGTCGGGCAGCGGCAAGCCGGCCAACCTCGCGAACGACACCTCCGGGTGCACTTCCACGACCTGTCGCCCTGCCTGCCGGGCCCAGATGTCGACTTCGAAAATCTTGGCGCGCAACCCATACACCTGCGCAGAGACGCCCTCACCTGCCCGCTCCCTGTTCACCTGCACCGTCACCGCATGGCTGCCGGCCTCCAACGCGGCCCGGACCGGTGTCATGAACACCGACGACCGTCGAGGCCCTACCAGCTTGTACGCCAGCACGTCTGCCTGGCGCCTCGAGATGTGCGATTAGGGTCTGCGCATGCGGGATGACATTGTTCTGCGGCTCGACCGCACCACCGCGGTAGATCTGTACGTCGCGCTGTACGAGGCCGGAGAGCACGTTGCGGCTGGCGCAGCCATCACTCCGCCCACGGCCGAGGAAGCCGAGCGTTTGGGCACTCTTCTGCGGGACCTGGGCCACGCCTTGGGCCGTCGTTGCTCTCCGTACTGCGACCACCTCTAGTTGGTAGGGGTCGCGCGTGTTCAGGCGGCAGATCCCAATGCCGGCTCAATCCATCAACGCCCCCCGGCGTGATGGGTCGAGACTGCCGGTCGTCGCTCTTATGATCACGGCCATGTCGGCTGCCTTCACCGCCTTGTGGACCCATGACAAAAAGCAACGTACCGAGCACCGCCAGTGTGCCGGTGAAGAGCCGCATCGGATCTTCATATGGCCGGGTCCAGGACAACACGTGGCCATGATGGCAGCCCAAATCCAGGCGCCCGACGCCTGACCGATGCCGACGCTCGCGCCGCCAGCAGGCCAGGGGCGGCCGGAATCAACATGCGATCGGGGCTTGACCCCAGCAACGGTTTGGAACTCGTAGTTGTGGGCCTCTCGAAGACGGAACCTGAAACCGGTGGTTCGGCGACCGACGACCACGCTACGGTTCGCGGGTGAGCACCCCGCCCCGCGCGACGAGGCAATCGTTCGCGGGTCGCGATCTTCGGCACCGCACCCTTGATAGGCACTCGTTCACGTTGTGTGACTTCCGTGGCGCCGACCTTCGGGGCGCGTCCCTTCGCGGTGCCAGCTTCGCCGGCTGTGATCTGCGCGACGCCGACCTGCGGGACACGGACCTGTCCTACGCGCGGTTCAGCTACGTCCTGACGCACGATCCGGAGTACGGGCGCACAGACGTCACTGGGGCACGGTGGAACGGAGCCGACCTTCGTGGCGTCACAGCCGAGCGCGTCATCGGGTGGCCGCACGACCGCTCAGATTCCGGGGTCACGTCCGGTTGACGTTGGCCACCGACCTGGTCACCGCGTACACCCGCCTGACCGCGCTACCCCAGGCAGTCACCTGAACCGCCCCCAGCCACGACAAACGCAGCGCCGGAGGACGCCGGTCACCGCGCCGGCCAATCAGCATGCCCGAACGTCCGAGCGGCCCAGCGGACAGAGCAACTGCCCTGGGCCACCGCCTTGATCAACATCCAGCGAAAGACGGAGGCTAACAGCGGCAGGAGCGGATGCCGCCAGTACCGCGATACTGGCGAGGCTAACTGCCGTTCGCAGTTGCCGAGTTCGGCGTGTCCCCGGCGAGCCTAGGCTGTGCCCATGGAAGGAACGGCGTGGCTCCTGCTGTGCCCCTGCGCGTTATTGGTGTTGCTGTTTGTCGCCGCGACCGTGATCCTCTGGTCTCAGACCAAGCCGCGCAGCCGATAGCTGAATCGTCCGTCGGATGCGAATGCTGGTGCACGGACCTGGGCGACTCTGGTCTACGGCCCGGCCTGGAGCCGATTCTTCGGCGGGTTCAGATGTCACCGGCACGGCCGCTCGTTCCTTGAACATCCGTCGACCACCTCGGGACGGCACACCTGCTTGCCCCGCGCTGATCGCGGCGTGAACGCGCGTTCGATCACGGCACTGCTGCCGGCGTAGCGATACAGGATCAAACGTAAACGCGGTGCGGTCACAGGTATGACCAGCGATGTTCGATATCGGCCAACCGAGACGGCGATCGCTGTCGCCGGCGGCGGCGGTAAGTCCGTTCGATCCTGGTGTGACACGTAACCAATGCGCATCTCAGCAGCCTTATCAAGCGACAGGTCGCAGATGCCGCAAGGTCCTGTCGGGGCGGTCGGGTTGGGTTGTCTCCCAGCGTCGCTGCAGCGCGTCAACAAGGTTGGTGATCATGGGTTCGGTGACGTGGCTGTAGATGCCTCTGATGCCGGCGAGGCGGTGTCCGAGCCGTCGGGCCTGGGCGATTTCGGGGATGCCGTCTTCGATGAGCCAGGTTTTGTGGGTGTGGCGTAGGTCGTGGAAGTGCATGCCGGGCAGGATCGGCGGGATGTCTCGTTGGGGTCGCCGGTGAGGGCGGGGGTCCAGGCGCGGCGGTTGAAGTTGGAGCGGCGTTGGTGGTGGCCGCGGGCGCCGGGGAAGACGGTGTTGTGGTGGTGGTCGGCGAGGTGGGTGGCGAGGAGGTTGGTGAGGAAGCGGGGTAGGCGGATGTGGCGGACGGAGTCGTTGGTTTTGGGTGGGCCGAGGTAGAGCTTGCCTTCGACTTCGTGCAGGGCGCCGGTGTCGGGGTGGACGTAGATGCTGCCGCGGGTGAGGTCGAGGTTGTCTCGGTGCAGGCCGGCGAGTTCGCCCCAGCGCATGCCGGTGTAGGCGGCGGTGAGGATCATGAGGCCGTCGGAGGGTCGGGTTTGGCGGGCGACGATGGCGGCGACTTGTTCGGTGGTGGCGTGGGGTCGTTCGGCGCGGATGCCTTTGGGGATGCGGATTCCTCGGCAGGGGTTGAAGGGGATCCGGCGGTCTTCGACTGCTTCTTGTAGGACCATCGATAGGACCATGATCACGTCGGCGACGGATCGGGGTGCGAGGCGTTTGCCGAGGGCGACGGCGAGGGTCTTGATGTGTTGGCGGCGGATGTCGACCAGGGGCAGGGGGCCGAGGGTGGGCAGGATGTGCAGTCGTAGGTGGCTGCGGTAGGCGGCCCAGGTTGCGGGGGACGCCTGGTGGGTGGACTCCCAGATGGGCACCCATTCGGCGAGGGGGATCCGTCCGCCGCGGGGGTCGATGAAGGTGTCGCGGGCGACTTCGACGTCGATTTCTTTGGCGCGGATGACGGCGTCGGCGCGCAGGTCATGGGTGGAGTCGGTGGTGACGGTGCCGTCGGTCATGCGGAGGCGGACGCGGAACTTCATGCCGCGTTGTTCCACCCAGGCCATGGGTTACTCCATTCGGTGCGGGTGCTGCGGTGCGTCGGTGATGGACGCGTGACTTCGCGGGTTGGGTCAAGTCGCCGCTGGCGGGCGGTAGCGCCGGTGGGTGCGGCGGCCGGTGGCTGGTTCTGCGGAGGTGGCGATGAGGGCGGCGAGGTCGGCGGCGGAGAAGCGCAGGTGTTTGCCGAGGAAGGTGCAGGGGATTTGACGGCGCCCGGCGCGGCGGCGTAGCCAGGATTCCGGGATGCGCAGCAGCGCTGCGGCTTCGGCTGGTGTGTAGAGGCGCGGTTCCTGCTCGTCGTGGTGTCCTGTCGCGTGGGCGGGTGTGGGTGACGGCGGTGGGCGCCGTCGGGGGCGGTGCGGGTTGTCGCGCACGGTGAGCTCCTCGTAGGCGCGGGTGGGGCGGGCTCTTCGCGGGCGGATGCCTGGTCGGCTTGCGAAGAGCCCGCGGGTGGTCAGTGGTGGCGGCACAGCAGAAGGCGCAGGGCGGTGGCCGCTTGGGCGGGGACGACGCCGTTGCCAAGGACGCGCAACGCGCCGGTGCGTGGGAGATCGAGGGTGGGGTCGGTGACCCAGTGGGCGGGTAGGCCCATGAGCCATTCCACGAACGGCGGTGCGAGCACGGGCTTACCGTGCTGGCCGGGCTGGGCGGGCGCGGGAACGGGGCGGCCGATCAGAAGCTCCCAGCGTGCGATCGCCGGGGCGTAGATCTGCCACGTGGTCTCGTCGGGTCTTCCGAGCGCGTCGCTGCTGAGCTGGGCGGGGGCGGCGCGTAGGTCGGGGTCCTTGTCGCCATGGTGGCCGGCGCTTCCCGTGTAGGAGGTTCGGGGCTTCGATAGGCCAGGCACCAGAGACGGCAGGGGGACGTCCTCGTGGGAGCCACATTGTCCGGGGCAATCCTTCTGCCTGTCCGTCACGCGCGGCGTGGGGAGGAGCACCTGTGACAGCGGCGGTCGGAAACCGTCACCTGCGCGGCGGCCGGGGGTGCCGGTGTCGCTCGCGGGTGGGGTCGGCAACAGCTGGTGGCGGATGCCGCTCGAGGCGACGACGTCGGGCAGACCGCGCTGGTGCCCGGGTCCTTTGCCGTCACGGGCACAGGGTGTCGGCAGCGTTCGTATCTCTTCTCCCCTCTTCGGTGGTGGCGAGCAGGAACAGCCGGTCCCGTCGATGCGGGGCGCCGATGTCGGATGCGCGTAGGCATAGCCAGCTCGTGTCGTACCCGAGCGCGGCCAGGTCGGCGTGGACGACGTCGAGTCCGCGTGTGCGGAGGGCGGCGACGTTTTCCACAAAGACGACGGGCGGTCGAAGAGCGCGAACAGCGTGAGCGACGCTTGTCCACAGGTTGCTGTGGACACCGGTGATGCCGGCGCGTTTGCCGGCGTTGGAGATGTCTTGGCAGGGGAAGCCTGCGGTGAGGATGTCGACGGGTGGCACGTCGGTCCAGTCGATGGTGCGGATGTCCCCGAGGTTCGGCACCCCGGGCCAGTGGTGGGCGCAGACGGTGGCGGCATGCCGGTCGGTTTCGGCGTACCAGGTGAGCTGGCCGCCGAGCACCAGCTCGACGGCCATGTCGAGGCCGCCGTATCCGGTGCACAGCGATCCGATGCGCGGTGCGGGTCGGTGGTCAATCACGCACCTCCGCCGCGTCGAACTGCGAGGGCTCACCGCGCGCGGCCAACAGCAGACGGCAGCAGCTGTACCGTCCCGCCGCGCGACTCGGGTGGCGGTGGGTAGGCCTACTCACGCGACCACCCCTCCCCCGAGGGTGTTCTTCAGGCTTCCTGAACCCGAGTCGGTCTGGCTCTTGCTGAACACGAGGACGTCCTCGTGTGCGATCAGGTGCATGGGGGTGCCGGCCGCCCGGGCCTTGCGGACGGCCTGGAGTTGGAAGAACGACGGCCGGGCGACGAGCCCGCCGTCACGGACGGCGGCGAGCAGCGCCACGCACCGGTCGACGGGGGTGAGGCCGGCCCGGATGCCGGCGCCGATGACGGCCGAGGGGAGGTCGACGAGTTCGCCGTGCTTGCGCCACGGTCGGGCGGTCACGACGACGACCCCACCCGGTTTGAGGAGGGTGTGGCAGCCGGTGAGGATCTGGGCGAACCCGTCGGCGAGTCCGGTGAGGTCGCGGTAGGCGAGGTTTCCGCGGTCGGTGCCGTCGTTGTAGGCGTTGTCGAACTTCGCCACCCCGTCGGCGCCGGGCCGGACCAGGCCGTGCACGGTCGGTCCGTACGGCGGCGAGGTCACCACGAGGGCGACCTGCCCGGTCAGGGCCGCGGGTACGAGCGACAGGATGCTGGTGGCGTCGCCGCGGATGACGCCGGCACGGCCGGTCGCGCCCTGGGTGTGGGCGTGTTTGATGTTGGCGTCGGCGATGTCGGACCAGCGGGACTCGTACTCCACGCCGATCGCGTCGCGCCCGGCGTGGATGGCCTCGACCAGGGTGGTGCCGATCCCGCACATCGGGTCGAGCACCAAGTCCCCCGGTCGGGTGTAGGCGGCGACGGCGTGCGCGGCGATCGCGGGGAGCATCCGCGCTGGGTGTTGCACGGACTCGCGCACGTACCGGCCTCGGCGCTGGACCGGTCCGGTGGCCTGGGCGGTCGCCCACACCGACAGGCCCTCCGGGCCGGCAGCAGCCTGATGGCCTCCGATCGGGTCGATGGTGGAAAAGGCAGTCGGTGTGCTCTGCTCGTTGGGGTCGCCGGCGGTGTCTGCGTGGTGCTTAGCCACGGCGACCACCGGCCTCGCGCCCGCCTTGTCCACGCGGGGCGCGGCTCTGGGACTGGCTGAAGACCATCAGGTCCGCGTGGATGCGCAGGTGCGCCATCTGCCACCGCTGGTCGGTGGTGGTGAGGGTGAGCAGTTCCTCGTCGGTGACGTGGTAGACGAACGCGTCGCCGTCGGTGTCGGCGGTGACGGCGACGAGGTGCTGCAGGTAGCCCAGTCCGACGCCGGCCGCGGCCTGGACCACGCCGGAGAAGTCCTCCGGGCCGGCGGTGATGCCGGCCGGGACGGTGACGACGAGGATCAGGCAGCCGCCCGGTTGCAGCAGCGCGGCGCAGGCGGTCAGCAGCCACGCCAGCCGGACCCGGTTGGCGGCGGCGTGCTCGTGCAGGGGCCAGCAGGCGACCACGAGACTGGTCGCCTGCTGCAGGGAGCCGCCGGGTGGCGGGTCGGCCGCCGTGCCGGTCGGCGGGTGCAGCTGCGGGTCGGTGAGATCGTCACCGAACCAGGCGCCCATCTCGGGCAGGTCGTCCTCCTCCCCCGGTTCCGCGCCGCCGCCGGTGGTGCCGGCGGGCGGGGCCGCGGTGGCCGGGCCGATGATCAGGCTGCACGCGTCGGTGAACCACGCCGGGTGGTGACGGCGCGCTCCGGCCGCGCAGGCCTGGGTGAGGGCGTGGTCGCCGGTAACGTCGACGACCGCCTCGCCGGGGCGGCTGTAGGCGGCGATGAGGCGGCCGGCCAGTCGGGCGCCGATGCTGCGTCCGGCGTCGCCCGGGATACGGGCGGTGCGCCAGACGGTGAGCGGTACCGGCGGGTCGCCGGCGACCAGGTCGGTCGGTGTCGGGTCGACCTCAGCGTCAGGGCCGGTGTCGACGGTGGGATCGGGATGCGGGTTGTGGTGCTGCGGCGTGTGCTCGCTCATGTGGTGTCGGCTCCGCGCCGCGCCGTGGTGCGCTGACACCCTCAAACCGGTGTTTGTCAGCCGTGGCGAACACCTGCCCCTCTCACGGTGATCTCACGAATCTCTGACAGCCGGTTCCCGTCCGCTTAGCTGTCCATGGGCTCCCGGATGTTCACGCGGGCGCCGGCTCCATGGGGTCGGATCAGTATCGGGAGGCTGCCAGAGCCGTCGATCGTCCCAGTTCTGTCAGCCGCCCAGTGTCACGGCCACCTCGGCCATGCCAGCGGCGTACGCCAATGACACGGGGTGCTGGCCGGCATTGTCAGACCGCTGTCCGACTTCGCCGGACAGCAACGGCGTCACCGGAGGCACCGGCTCCGAAGCTGTCATTCGGACGGCGGCTCGTCAGACCGTCACGGCCCGGCGGACGGACGCTGTCAGCCGGGGCATGCCGGCGCACCCCACCCCCCGTGGACGCCGACAGGCGGGGCGTCCAGCCGATCGCGGTCTGTCACTGTTCGCTGTCCAGCGCTGTGAGACGGGCTGGGATGCGTCGTCGGGCCAGCGCCGCGGTGGCGCGTCCTCTCATCCGGCCGCGGCTGCGGAGCGTGTCCGTCCGTCTCTGGTCGTGTCAGCGCGCAGGTCAGCGTGGCGTATCAGAACGGTGCACGTCGACGTCGATCGTCAGTGAGCGGTGGTGTCGCGAGAGGCGACTGATGGCGTCGACCCGGTGTCCATGTCGGCCAGCCTGCGTTGTCAGGGGTCCGTGAGGCCGAGGTGGCGCAATGGCGGTCAGGCGTGCCGGCTGCCGCTCCGGCCCGTCATCGACATTCATCTCTGACATGGGAGTTCCTGACATGACCTCCTCCGCCACCGGCTGGCCCGACTCGCCTCTGGACGCCGTGGACACCGCCTTCGCCGACCTGACCTGCGACCCCGACCCGTTGTCCTTGAACCCCGATTCGCTTGTCGGGCAGCTCGGTGATGACACCGGTCTACCCAGGGGTGTCATCGCGCTGCCGGCGTTGCGGCAGTGGCTGCTGGAGCATCCCCGCGCCTACACGGTGCGCGACGTGGTGTGGCGGGAGCTGATCCGCCGCGCCCGCCTCGACGGGCCGGCCTGGGTCATCGCCGCGGTCGCCCTGGCGATGCCGGCGCTGCGCCGCTACGCCGGCCGACTGCATACCGGCTGGGCCGGCGACGCCCACGACCTGGACGCCGAGATCCTCACCGGTTTCCTGACCGCCCTGCGCGACCGGGTCGACCTGGCCCGCCCGGCGCCCTACGCGGCGTTGTGCATGGCCGCGTGGCGGGCCGGCCATGAACTGCGGCAGCGTGCTGGCGCCGAGGCCGTGCCGGTGGACGACCTCGAGCACGTCACCGGCCCGCGTACTCCGAGGCGGCCCTACGGGCATCCGGACCTCCTCGTGCGCCGCGCCGTCGAGTTGGGCATCGTCGATGAGTGCGATGAGCAGCCCTACATCGACCTGCGGCTGGGCCGGCGGGCCATCGAACCCATCGCCGCACGGCTCGGCGTGGAGGTCGACACGCTGCGGCGGCGCGTCGAGCGCATCGACGTGCGCAACGCCGAAGCGCTCGCCGCCGGGCTTCTCACCGAGGTGATCTCATCGCGGGTGCAGGACGACCTCGCCGCGGCGGCCGAGCGACGCCAGCACATTCGGGCCGCCCGCGGTGCTGGTCCGCGACCGGCTGCGGCGCGGGTGAGGCTGGCAGCCGCCTGAGGTGCCATCCCCGTTGAGCGCCTCGACGCGGGCCCGGCCATCTGGTCGGGTCCGCGACCGTGTGCGGCGAGCCTGCCGTGTCGCAGCGGCGACCGGCTCCCACCCCGGGTACGGCGGCGAACCGCCGTGACCCGCTGCGGGGCGGGATGTCGGGACTCTCACAGCGGCGCCCAGGGGATGTCGAGGAGGCGGCTGTGAGGCTCCGGCGCCGACGCTGGCAGGCGGTTCCGTCACCAGCGGCATGGTCGTCGGAAGGGTGCGCTGGCCAGGGTCGTTAGAGGTTTGTGAGGTGGTGTCGGAGCGCTGTGGGACCGGCAGGTGTTCGCCAGGGCTCACAAACGCCGGTTTGAGGGTGCGGAACTCCTCCGGCGTCACCACGGCGTCATGCGGAGGTTTGGTTTCGCCCGCCGTCGGGCCGGGACATAGGGCTGACACGGGACCGGGTGCCTCGGGTGCCGCGCCACGTTGATGCGCTGACACCTCATCGATCGCCGCTGACCCGAATGGGAGGACGAGCTCCTCCTGAGGTTCACCGCGCTCCCCTGTCCGGCATGTGTCTCCCGAGCCCGGCGGCGGCTCCCCGACCGCCGTTTCGACTATTCGCGCCGGCCGTGAGCCGGTGCGGGAGGTGCAGCCACCCATGTTCCCCACGTTGTGGGCACGTTCTCGTGCTCTGACTATCGCGATGTCCACGCTTCGCCGCGTCGCCCGGGTCGCCGCGCCCGCTGCGGCTGCCCTCGGGATGCTGGCCGTGCCCGCCGTCGCCTACGGCGACGTCGGTGAGCCGGTCGTCCTGGCCGTCAACGACCTGCCCACCGTCATCGCCAACCTGCATACCTGGGTGATGGGCATCCTGGCCGCGGTCGCCACCCTGTTCCTGGTCCTGGCCGGGGTGTACTGGGCCACCGCCGGCGGCGACCCCGTCCAGGTCGACAAGGCCAAGGGCGCGTTGAAGAACGCGCTGATCGGCTACGGCTTGGCCGTGCTCGCGCCCGTCCTGCTGAGGGTCGTTCAGGGAATCGTCGGAGGCTGACGATGGCCTGGGCGCTCAACCAGATCCTCGACTGGTTCGCCGGTCTGCTGCTGGATTGCCTGAACGGGCTCATCACCGCGATCACCCGCGCGCTGCTGATCACCCCGGACGTCACCGCGCTGCCGCAGGTGCAGGCCCTGACCGGACGGTCGGTCTGGGTCGTCGACACCGTCTTCGTCCTGGCGTTCGTCACCGCTGGTGTTCTCACCATGGTCGCCGGCGGTGACGAGCGCGCCCGCTACACCGTCAAGGATCTCCTGCCGCGATGCGTGGTCGGGTTCGTCACCGCCCACTTCTCGCAGCTGATCGCGGGCACGCTAATCGAGGTCGCGAACGCGTTCACCACCGCCCTGACCGCGCAGGACTTCAACGGTGACGAGGCCCTCAACGCCGTCAAGACCCACCTGATGGCCACGCGGGACCAGACCGCCGGGCTGCTGTTCGTCGTCTGCCTGGCGATCATCGTTGTCCTGCTCGCCGCCACCGCCTGCAGTGTGATCGTCCGCTTCGCGGTCGCGTTGGTGCTCACCGCGGTCGCGCCGATCGCCCTGGCCTGCCATGCCCTGCCGCAAACCGAGGGTGTGGCCCGCCTGTGGTGGCGGTCGTACGTCGCCATGCTGGCCATCCCGGTGGTGCAGGCGTTCGTGCTGTTCGCCGGCCAGTGGATGCTGCTGGACGCCAACGCCATGCTGCCGCTGCTGGGCCTGCCGGTCGAACCAGGCGGGACGCTCAACCTGTTCGTCTTGATGGTCCTGCTGTGGACCACGGTCAAGGTGCCTGCGCTGATGCGCCGCTACGCCACCAGCGGCGCAGGCGGGCACGCTGGCAACCCGGTCGGCGCGGTCGTGCGGGTCGTCGTGGTGCAGCAACTCACCCGCGGGCTGCGCATCCCCGGCCTTCGGATGGTGGGGCGATGAGCCGCGACCACCGCGACGAACAGCCCGTCACCGCCCGCATGCCCGCCGACGTGGACGCACCGGACAAGGTGCTCTACGGACTGACATTCCGGCAACTCGCGATCGTGGCGGTGGCCGCCGTCATCTTCTACGGCGGCGGGAAGGCCCTGCACACCATCGTGCCCGCACCGGTGCTGCTCGGCGCGGCCGTCGTGCTCGGCGGCCTGGTGTTCGGCCTCGCTGTCGGCCGCCGCGACGGACTGCCCATGGACGTGTGGCTGGCCTGCGCGGTACGCCACTGGCGGGCTCCGCGCGCGTTATCCACCACCGACACCACCGCGACAACACCCGACTGGGTACAGGCCCCGACGTCGACGGTGCCACTGCCGGCCCCGCTGAGGTTGCCGGCCGACGCCATCGACGACCGCGGGGAGATCAGCCTCGGCGCGGTGAAGGCGGCGATGGTCGCGGCGACCAGCGTCAACCTCGCGTTACGTACCGCCGACGAGCAGGCCGCCCTGGTCGACACGTTCGGCCGCTGGCTCAACAGCCTGTCCACGCCGACGCAGATCGTGGTGTCGGCGCAGCCGGTCGACCTGCACTCCGCCGCCCACACCGTCGCCCAGGCGGCGGACGCCCTGCCGCACCCGGCTCTCGCGGACGCGGCGGCCGACCACGCCCGGTTCCTCGACGACCTCGCGCAGCGGCGGGATCCGTTGCGCCGGCAGGTCCTCGTCGTCACCCGCACCACCCGCGGCGAACGGGGCGAGCACGCTGCCCGGCGCCGCGCCGACCAGACGGTCCGGTCGCTGTCCGGGCTGGGCGTCACCACCCGCGCCCTCGACGGCCACGCGACGACCGCCGCCCTGGCCGCTGCGGCCGACCCGTACCGGCCGCCCCGCCCCGGCGGACTCGCCGCCCCCCACACCACCATCACCGGCCCTCCGGTCAGGAGGCCACGCACCAGGAGGACATCGTGATCTTCGTCAGGCGCCGACGCGCCTCGCACGACGACAACCCCAGCGCCAGCCCGCCGTCCGCAGGACTGGCGGCGGCGGTGGCACCGGCTTCGGTGGAGGTCACGCCCCGGTTCCTGCGAGTCGGAGACGGCTACGCCGCCACGCTGGTGGTGACCGGGTATCCGGCCGAGGTCGGGCCGGCGTGGCTGGAGCCGCTGCTGTCCTGGCCGGGCCGCCTCGACCTCGCGTTGCACATCGACCCGATCCCCGCGCCGGTGGCGGCGTCCCGGCTGCGCAACCAGCGCGCCCGGTTCGAATCGTCCCGGCGGGCCGATGCCGAGAAAGGGAAGTTGGCCGACCCGTACGTGGAGGCCGCCGCCGACGACGCCGCCGACCTCGCCGAACGCCTCGCCCGCGGGACGGCGAAGCTGTTCCGCGTCGGCCTGTACCTGACCGTGCACGCCCGCACCGAAGCCGAACTCCTCGACGCGTGCGCGCAGGTGAAGGCCGCCGCCGCGTCCACCCTGATCGAGGTGCAGCCCGCGACGTGGCGGCACCTGCCCGGCTGGACCACCACCCTGCCGCTTGCGACCGACAGCCTGCAGATGCGCCGCACCATGGACACCCAAGCCCTGGCGGCCGCGTTCCCGCTCGCGTCGGCGGACCTGCCCGCGCCGCTGCCCGGCGACCCGGCCACCACCGGCGGGGTGCTGTACGGGGTCAACCCGGACTCCCAGGGCATCGTCTGGTGGGACCGCTGGAGCTGCGAGAACCACAACAGCGTGATCCTGGCCCGCTCCGGCGCCGGCAAGTCCTACTTCGTCAAACTCGATATCCTCCGCCAGCTCTACCAGGGGGTGCAGGTCGCCGTCGTCGACCCCGAGGACGAATACCTCCGCCTCGCGGACGCGGTCGGCGGCACCATCGTGCGGCTCGGCGCACCCGGCGTGAAGATCAACCCCCTGGATCTGCCGGCCGGAGACGGCCGCCCGGACGTGCTCACCCGCCGCGGCCTGTTCCTCCACACCCTCATCGCGGTGCTGTTGGGGCAGGTGCCGCCGCCTGCCGAGCGCGCCGCCCTGGACCGGGCGATCCTGCAGGTGTACCGGCAGGCGGGCATCACCGCTGACCCGGCCACCCACCACCGGCCCGCTCCCCTGTTGAAGGATCTGGCCGCGACACTGCGGGCCGACGACAACCCGGCCGCCCACGAGTTGGCCGCCCGGCTGGCGCCGTGGGTGGCCGGCTCGTTCTCCGACCTGTTCGACGCACCGACCACGACCCGCCCGGACGGGCACCTCGTGGTCTGGAGCCTGCGGAACCTGCCGGACGAACTGCGCACCGTCGGCACCCTGCTCGCGCTGGACGAGATCTGGCGGCAGGTCGACCTCCCACCTCAATATCGGCGGCGGTCCCCCGAAGGATCCCGCCCGCAGGGCCGGCGGCTGGTGGTGGTGGATGAGGCGTGGCTGCTGATGCGCGACGGTGAGGGCGCCCGGTTCCTGTTCAAGATGAGCAAGGCCGGCCGCAAGCGCAACGCCGGCCTGTCGGTTATCACCCAGGACGTCGCCGACGTGCTCGGCACCGACCTCGGCCACGCCGTCGTGTCGAATGCGGCCACGCAGGTGCTGCTCAAGCAGGCCCCGCAGGCCATCGACCAGGTCGCCGACGCGTTCGGCCTGACCGCGGGCGAGCGGCGGATGCTGCTGTCGGCCCGGGTCGGGCATGGCCTGCTGATCTCCGGCACGAACCGGACCGCGTTCGAGTCGATCTCCTCGCAGGCCGAACATGTTCTCGCGACCACGACGCCGTCCGACCTCGCCGACCTCGACGACGGGGAGGAGGACCTGTGACACCGTCCCTTGTCGCATCGCCGTCGCCGGCGCCCAGTCCGTCCGGGCCGGACGCCGGGGTCATTCTGCCGCCGGGCGATCCCACGCGCTGGGTTCTGCACGCCGCGCAGTGGGTGGTAGACCGGCCGTGGCTCCTGGCAGTCGCCGCCGCCCTGCTCGTCGCTTCTGTGGCCGGGCGCAACCTGGTCGACGGGTGGCGGCACCGCCGCCACGCCGACCGGGCCCGCCTGGTCACGGTCGCCCCACCACCGGAGGTCGACCCGCACAGCGCCGCCGCGCTGTGGGCGAACCTGCACGGCACGCTCACCTCGTCGCGCCGACGGCGGCTGCTGTACGGCAGCCCGCATGTGGTGTGGCAGTACACCTGGACCGGCCGGCAGCTGCTCATCAGCATCTGGGTGCCCGGCAGCGTGCCGGCCGGGGCGGTCGAGGCCGCCGTGCGGGCCGCCTGGCCCGGCGCCACCTGCACCACCGACGACCAGGCGTCACCGCCGATCCCACTGGACGTGCCGGCCGCCGTCGGCGGGCACCTGCTGCCGTCAGCCGCCGAGTGGCTGCCGTTGCGCACCGATCACGACAACGACCCGCTGCGGGCGCTGATGTCCGCCGGGTCGCAGCTCAAGCCGGACGAGTACGCCTGCGTTCAGGTCCTCGCCCGCCCCGCCACCCCCCGCCGGGCCGCGCGTGCCCGGCGCGCCGCCGGCCGGCTCCGCGACGGCAAGACGGCCGTACCGGCCGTCAATCCCGCCGCGCCGCTGCTGTGGCTGATCGAGGCGTTTCTTCCCGGCCGCACCACCGCCCGCAGCGGCGGCCAGCCGGCCGGCCGCCGGGATCCCGGTGTGGAGCGGGACGTGCGGGCGATCCTCGACAAGACCGCCCAGCCGCTGTGGAGCATCGGCATCCGCTACGCCATCGCCAAGAACAATCACCGCGGCGGCTCCCGGCCGGAGGCCAGGCTGCGGGGCATCGCGGACGCGGTCGCCTCGTCGTTCGCCGTGTACGCCGGCCGCAACCGCCTCGCGCACCGGGCGCGGATGGCGCAGCCGGTGGCCGTGCTGGCGATACGGCGGCTCGGATCAGGGTTCCTGGCCTCCACCCCCGAACTGGCCGTCCTCGCGGCGCTGCCGCGGGATCTGGCCGTGCCGGGGCTGGATCGGGCGCGGGCGAAGTCCATGCCCGCCCCGGTGGCGGTGCCGACCGGCGGCCGAGGCACGAAGGTTCTGGGTGACGCCGAAGTCGGTGGGCATGCGGTGGCCCTGTCGGTGGCGGATGCGAGGTATCACCTGCATGTGGTCGGATCGACGGGCTCCGGGAAGACGACCCTGCTGGTCAACATGGCCGTCGAGGACATCAAAGCCGGCCGGGGCACCGTGGTCATCGACCCGCACGGCGACATGGTCCTCGACATCCTCGACCGGCTCCCCGCCAGCGTCGCCGGGCGGGTGGTGCTGTTCGACCCCGACCAGCCCAACCCGCCCACCCTCAACCCGCTGTCCGGCGACGACCCGGACCTGGTCGTCGACAACCTCGTGTCGATCTTCGGGAACATCTTCGCCAAGGCGTGGGGGCCGCGGATGGACGACGTCATGCGGGTGGCCTGCCTGACCCTGCTGCGGCACGCCAACGTCACCCTCCAGCACATCCCGCCCCTGCTCAACTCCGCCCAGTTCAGAAGCGCGATGACCGTCGGTCTGGACGACCCGGCCGGCCTGTCCGGGTTCTGGCAGTGGTACGACCAGCTCAACCCGGCCCTACGCTCCCAGGTCATCGGTCCCGTCCTCGCGAGGTTGCGGGCGTTCCTGCTGCGCGACTTCGTCAAGCGCACCATGCGCTACCCCCGCTCCAGCTTCGACATGGGCAAGGTTCTCGATGGTGGGGCGTTGCTGGTGCGCATCCCGAAGGGGCAGTTGGGTGAGGACACCAGCAAGCTGCTCGGCTCCCTCGTGCTGGCCCAGGTGTGGCAGGCCGCCACCGCCCGCGCCAGCGTGCCCGCGGACCGACGCCGGGACGCCACGTTGATCATCGACGAGTGTCAGAACTTCCTGACCCTCGCCAACAGTCTCGACTCGATGTTGGCGGAGGCGCGGAAGTACCGGCTGTCGATGGTCCTCGCGCACCAGGACCTGGCCCAGTTCCCGAAGGACCTGCTCGCCGCCGCGTCGGCGAACGCCCGCAACAAGCTGTACTTCTCCGTCGCACCGGAGGACGCCCGTGTCCTCGCCCGGCACACGCTGCCCGAGCTCGACGAGCACGACCTGACCCACCTGGACGCCTACACCGCCGTCGGCCGCCTGGTCGTCGGTGGGCGGCAGACGCCGGCGTTCACCCTCAAGACCCGGCCGCCGAAGCCGGTCGTGGGTGAGGCGACGGTGATCCGTCAGGCAGCGGCGGAGGCGGTGCCGGCGCAGGACGCCAGCGCGATCGACGACCTCGTCGACCGGTTCTCGGCCCGCCCCGACGACAACCGCCGGTCCCGTGGCAAGAGCGCTCCGAAGGCGAACACCTGAACGCCGCAGGACGGTTGAAGCAAGATCGACAGGTCGGTCGACCGAGGTCGACCGCGTCCCGGTCGCCCCTTCCGTGCGGGCTTCACCAGCCCTTCACCACCGATCATCACACCGCACTGACAGATCCGGCCGTCCGGGTCTGTCAGTGCCGCTCACCGGCCGTGTCCAGCCTCCGGTGACCACCTCACCGAACTCAGACACCCTCCCTCGGGAGGGACTCCTCTTCCGCTTGGAGCATCCACCGTGTCCACCAATAACTCCGTCTCGCGCTCGGCTTCTGCCTCTTCCTCCGCCTCTTCGCCTGGTTCCCGTTCGTCGTCTCGTCTTGCTCGTCTTGACCGGCTTCGTCGGTTGACCGCCCGTGATCATCAGCTGTTGCGGTGGCTCGCCGAGCACTACGTGCTGTCCACCGACCAGATCACTACGGCGCTGTTCCCATCGCGTCGCTCGGCCCGGCTTCGACTCGCCCAGTTGCACCAGATGGAGGCGGTCAGCCGGTTCGTCGACGTCACCACCGGCAGCGGCCAGTACCTCTACACCCTCGGACCGCTCGGCACCGTGGTCCACCCCACCCAGTTCAACGACCCGAACCACGCAGGCGTCCGCGCTCCCCGGACCAGCATCGACCGCACCGAACGCATCATCGGCAGCCGCCGCCTGCCCCACCTGCTCGGCACCAACCAGCTGTTCATCGACCTGCTCGGCTACGCCCGCACCGACGAACACGCCCGGCTGGCGCGGTGGTGGTCCGAACAGCACACCACCGCCGCCTTCGCCGCCGCCTCCTACGCCGCCGGCAGCGGCACCGGTGTCCAGCCCGACGGACACGGCATCTGGCACGCCGGAGGGCGCAGCGTCGGGTTCTTCCTCGAACACGACAACGGCACCGAACCCCTCGGTACCGTGCTGCGGAAGCTGCGCGCCTACGAGCAGCTCGCCCGCTACGGGCCCCGCTACCCGGTGCTGCTGCGCGTCCCCGGCCGCCGCCGCGAGCAGCACCTCCTCGACGCCCTCGCCGGGGTGCCCACCGCCATGCCCGTGGCCACCGGCCTTCACGGCGAGCACCCCGCCGGGCCTGCCTGGACGTTGACCACCGACCCCGGGCCGCGCCGCTGGCTGCACGAACTGCCCTGCGACCACGGCCCGGACAACCCGTCCACCAACCCGCACCGCTTCCCCGACACCGACCCCAGCGGCCCCGACCCGGAGCCCTGACATTCACCTTCACCGCACGCGCAGGGGAGCCGTCCACTGTCGTGGGCGGCTGTGAGACCGACCGGATCTCACAGCCTCGCCGTCCCTCGCCCGCGTAATCGAGCGGTCGTCTGACAGTGCAGGTCGACGGCACTACTGACGATCATGACGGCGGCCGGCGCTGACAGATCCGGCCGCTACCTTCATCGGCACCACCTTCACCCATATATCGCTCCACCCGGTTCGGTCCCGCCTCGGGAACCACCGCCGCACCTCACGGTGCGCTCTGCCCACCCGCCCTGTCGGCCGGTCGGCGCCCGCGCCGCGCGGCGACCCCCAGGTCGCACCGCACCACCAGCACGAACCCGCGCCATCCCTCTCCACCAGCAGCCCTCTGCTGCACCCATCCCTGTTCGTCCCGTGAGTCGACCGCTGTACCCGGTGGGCCGGCCGCTTCCGCGCGCCCGACAACGCGCCCTACCGAAGGAGGAACCCCAGATGACCGCAACCAACGGTGCCGCGACTCCGCTGAGCCGCTTCGGCACCCGCGTGCCGACGGTGACGCCCCGCCCGGGCCGCAAGCTCACCCCTGCGGCCACCACCGCCAGCACCACGGCACCCACCAGCCCGGTGGTCACGCAGACCGCGACGATCAACACCATGATCGTCTGCCTGCCCGACGGACTGCCGTCGCAGGCCCTGACCGCCACCCAGCTCGACCGGCACTTCGGCGTGTCCGGCACCCTGCAGCCCCGCTTCTGGGCCATCCCGGACATGTGGCTGTGGCAGCGGCGCGACCTGGTCGCACCGCGCAAGGGACGTCCGGTGTACTGCGCCGGCGGACCGGTCAAGCTGCTCGACCTCGCCGCCATGCGCCACGCCGCCGGCGTCGGCGCCGGCATCCGCCACGAGGTGTGGCAGCGGGTCGTGCACGGCACCCGGCCGGCCACCCCGTGGCCGACCCTGCTGGCCCGTCACCTGGCGGACCCCGCCCGCTACCCGCGCGAGCGGGCCGAGGCGGACTTCCACAACCAGGCCCGCGTCAACGCGATGCGGATGCACAACGCGGCCAGCTACGGCGCCGCCCGCCTCAGCCCAGGTGAGCTGGAGATGTTCCAGGCAGGCCCGATGGCCTACCAGCACTACAGCGCCACCACCGCCGTCTGTGGCGACGCCCTGCTCACGCCGGACGGGCACAAGCTCGCACCCGCGAGCGACGCCCTCACCCACCGGGTGACCTACCTCGAGCAGGCGATGCGGTACCTCGACAGCGTCGAGACCGACCAGCGGCTGCTCGCCGTCGCCCTGTAACACCACCGCACCGGAACCGGTCGGGCACCGCCACCCATCCCCCCTCTTCCCTGGGGATCGGCGGCGGCCCGACCGGCTCCACCCCCTTCCCAACCGCGCCGCGCCGGCCCTGGCAGCAGACAGCGAGCTCTACCAGCCGCACCCATGAGCCCCGCCGGCCTGCGACGCACACCCCTAACCCGACCAGCGCGGCGAGACCACCGTGGCAGGTCATCGCCTGTCGGGGTACTCGCCGACACCGCCACCCGAACCTCAGCTCCACCTGGCACTCGCGCTCGATTCGGATTTCCGGTCCGACGCCGTACGTCGCCGCAGCGGGTGTGAGCACTCTGCCGCCCGCGCACGGCCCGGCGCCCCGGGCTGGGGCGCCCCGCAAGCCCGGCCGGCGAACGGCCGACCTTTCCCTCTTCCCCCATCAGGAGGTTCCTTCGCTATGTCCGACCGACTGTGGTTCCGCGTCGACGACGTCCTACCCCTCGCCGAACACGCCGCCGCCACCCGCGCGCACCTGAAGAGCCGGCAGCAGTACCGGGCCGGTGTCCCGGACCAGGGCGCGCTCATCTGGTCACACGACGCCGACGGTGACTGGTTGTCCTCCAACGGCGTCCCCCGCTGGTACGACACCGACGGCGCCGACCACCGCGTCCGCGCCGAAACCTGGACCCACACCGCCACCGGCGCCACCGGCAACCCGATCCCTACCGACGACGGACACGGATTCCTGCCCCTGCACACCGAACACCTCGACGGCCGCCGGGACCTGCTCGACCTGCTCCGCTACGCCCGCCGCCACGAGATGCGCTGGTTCGGGCTGCACCCGGACCCGGCGAGCGACGTCCGCTACCGCATCTTCCGCAGCCGCGGCGACATCACCCCGCCGCTTGCCACCTGGACCCCGGCGACCGTGACCTGCGACGTGGTCGGCGGCGGCGCCTACCGCGCCATGGTCGCCACCGGCTACACCACCCTCTCCCGCGCCGGGGTGCTGTGCCGCTTCCCTCGGTTCGCGGTGCAGCGCATGGCCGCCCACCTCGACGCCCTCTACCCCGGTGACATGCCCGGCGAGCATCCCCGGCTGCGGTTCGACGGCGACGAGGTCACCGTCGAGTGGGAGGACGACGACGGCCTGGACAGCCGCTGGGTCGAGCACGACCGCATCGTCCCGGACGCCAACCGCTGCTACGCCATCGGCGCCTACCAGTGGCCCTGGAACCGTGTCGCGTCCGAGGCGACGACCCGCGCCACCGACCCAGAGGGCCGGTCGCGGTGATCGTTGACGAGGTGTTCCACCAGCGCGGCCACGGCACCTACGAGCTGACCCGGGTGCACCACATCGACGGGTACGTCCTGCGGGTTCGGGTCTGCCGCGATAGCTACGCCACGCAGAGCACGGCGGTCGCTGAGGTCCTCACCCCGCTGTTCACCTGGACGATCATCGCGAGCAGCCCCGGTAGTGGCTGGCACCGCACAACCCCAGCCACGCCCCCGGACGCGACACCGCTGATCACGGTCGCCGACGAGGTACTGCAGCGGGCCCGGCGGATCCTTCCCGTGCCGCCTCCGTTCACCACGCCCGGCCGCTAACCCGCCGAGACCACACCTTCCCGCGCCGCCCTGCCGGCCCGGTCGCACCTCGCGCACCAGCGGACGCCGTCCGGCACCGCGCCTTCCGAACCTCCCTCCGCCCGCCGCATCAAGGCGGCCGACCTGGGTCCGCGGTCCACCGTCGCTGACCCGCCTTCTCACTGGCACCACCTGGCCGATGCCCGGCCACCCGCGCACTCGCGCACACCCGGGCACGGCCGTGCCCGGGTTTCCCGCCCTCCAGAAGGGAACCCCTCTCATGAGATCCGCCACCAGGCCGTCCTCCGGCCGCCAGCCCAGCATCGCCGTCATTGGCGGCAGTATCACCGGCCCGGTCACCGCGCTGCTGTTGCTGCACGCCGGATTCGACGACGTCACCGTCTTCGAGGCCGCGCCGGCGTCCGCGCCGCTGGGCGGCGGCCTCATCGGCCTGGAACACCCCGCCCTCGACGTGCTCGACCGCCTCGACATCGGCCAGCACGAGTTCGTGGCCCACGACTCCGAGGCCATCGTTCAAATGACCGTCCGCGACCGCCAGCCGGCCGAGACGATCCGGCGTACCTATCCGGGGCGGAACACCACCTGGACGCTGCTGCACCAGGCGCTGATCCGCCGCCTGCCCGACGGTGTCCTGCACACCGGTATGACGGTCACCGCCCTGGCCGAGCAGGACGGTCGGCCGGTGCTGCGGTTCCGCGACGGCCACACCGCGGCCGCCGACCTGGTCGTGTTCGCCGACGGCCGGTCCTCCACCGGCCGCCGGCTGCTGGATCCCGAGCGGGCCCTGCGGTACGCGGGCTACGTCGCTCACCGCGGCATCGCCGACATCGCCCCCGAGCCCGGGCTGCGGGATTTCCTGCGGTTGCAGCCCTGCCCGGGCGTGCAGTTCAACCTCGCCCCGGTACCCGGCGGCTGCGACTGGACCTTCTACCTCAACTGCACCCGCACCGATTACGCGCAGCGGTTCGGCGCCGACCCCACCCGCCGGGTCTTTGCCCTGCCCCGGCACGTCAGCCCCGCCGCCCGCGCCCACGTCGACACCCACGCCGACCTGCTCCTCCCGGCCGACCACGCCGCCGTCGTGCACGCCACCACCACCCGGATGGCGGTACCGGTCCTCGACATCACCCCACCGCAGCGCATGGTCTGGCCCGTCGGCGCCGGTCACGCCGTCCTGCTCGGCGACGCCCTCGCCCCCGTGCGCCCGCACACCGCGCGCGGCGCCAACAACGGCATCGAGCAGGCCGCCGGCCTCGCCGCCGCCCTCACCCAGCACCGCAAGTACCGAGCTGACCTCACCGCCGCCCTGCACGGCTGGCAACGCCGACACCTGCCCGCCGCCGTCGCCGCTGTGCACCGCGGGCCCGTCATCGGCCACCAGCTCGGCCTCGGCACCCACCAGCCCGCCTAGTAACCCACCCCGAGAGGAAAGGAGGTGGCCCTCGTGGCCACCAAGACCACCGCGATCCTCATCGACGACCTCGACGGCTCCACCGACGACGTCGCCACCTACCAGTTCGCCTTCAACGGCGTCACCTACGAGATCGACCTGTCCGCCGGCAACTTCGACCGGATGGCCGCGGCGTTCGGCCCGTTCATCACGGCCGGTCGGCGCCTGCCGAAACAACCCCGGCCACCACGGCGGCAGGACGACACCGCGACCGGCCGCACCCAGAGCCAGGAGATCCGCACCTGGTGGTGGACCGTCAACTGGCAGGAGCTGAACCTGCCCCAGCCACGAACCGGCGGCGTCATCCCCGCCGCGGTGCACGACGCCTACCACGCCGCCCACTGACCCCGGTCCCTACCGTGCCGTCCGGCGGGCGATCACCGGGCGGCACACCTGGACGCGCCCCGCAGAGTCCCGCATCCCGGGCAGACGACTTGATCAGAACCCGATCCGAAGCGTGCATCAGTGCACGCCTCACTCACCAACCCCTGCCGAGGGCAGGAGAAAGGGGGCCACGCGCCCATGACCAGCACCCCCACCAGCACGACCACCGACACGGCCGCACCAGCGCCACTGGCACCCAGCGTCGAGAAGGTCCTCGCCGCGCTGCACCGGCTCGGCGAGGCCACCGCCGCCGCCATCGCCACCGAAGCCGGCCTCGGCTACTCCACCACCACCCCGAAACTGCGCAGCCTGCACATCGCGGGACTGGCCGAGCCCACCCGAAGCGACACCGGACCCACCCTGTGGCGGCTGACCGGCACTGGCCGCACGCATGCCGAACAGGGCGGTCACGGCCAACCCGCATTGGAGCCCGCCACTCGCGCCACCGACACACCCGCCACCGCCGCAGAACACGGGCCGTCCGGCGACGACAGGCAGGGCACTGGGGAGGCTGACGGAAAGGACGACGACGAGCGGTCGGCCGTCGCGGTTCCCGCCGGCGGGCAGCCGGAAGCCCCCCAGGAATCTGCATCGCCGACTCCTGGTGATGCAGATTCGGCATCCGACGCGGCCGCCGAAGCCGAGAACACCGAAACCGAGCACGGCGACGACAGCGACCGCTCGAATGCCGAACCTGAGGTGCCACTCGCAATCAACGGCACCGGCCCGGCCACCGGAGCGGCGTCCGCAGCGAACGATGCGGACGCCGAACCGACCACATCGGAGCATCCCTCTGACGGCACGGCCGCCGACAGCTCCACCGGTGGCCTTGCTGCGGAAGGACTCCCCGCACCGCCCGCCACGGAGGCAGCGAGCAAGGGGGCACAGGCCCCTACCCGGCGGGCATCGGGCACCCTGCGCGGCGCGATCCTCGACGTCCTCGAGGCCAACCCCGGCCGGCAGTACAAGGTCAGTGAGCTGTGCAGGCTGGTCGACCGGGCCAACGAGGGAACCGGCGCGAAGAAGGCCAGCGCGGGCGCGGTCCACAACGCCGCCGTGAAGCTCGTCGGAACCGGGCGAGCGGTCCTGGTCGCCGAGAAACCCGCCACGTTCGCCCTCGCCGACCCGACCGCCTGAACGATCCCGCCCTGCCGGTAGCCCGGGGGCGGGCGTCGAACTTCCCGGAACCACGCCCGCCCCCGGTGCTCCTTACTACAGAAGGAGCGTCCGAAGTGTCTCCCATCCTGACCTCGATCGTCACCGCCGCCGGTGGAGTCCTCGCCGGTCTCGCCCTCGCCGCAGCGCTGCTGTGGCGCCAGCAGCAGGCGCTGGCCCGCGCCCGCTACGCCGCCGACCACGACGACGCCACCGGCCTACCGAATCGGCGGGCCCTGCTCGCCGCCCTCACCCGCGCCACCCGCGCCGATGCCCCGTTCGGGCTCGTCCTGCTCGACCTCGACGGCTTCAAAGCCGTCAACGACACCTTCGGCCACGAGGCCGGCAACGACGTCCTCACCGAGGTCGGCCGGCGGCTGACCGCCCTGCGAGGGCCGGTGCGCCTCGCCGCGCGCCTGTCCGGCGACGAGTTCGCCCTGCTGGTCGACGGCGGCCCCGACGACGTTGCCGCCGCCGCCCGCGCCGCCTGGCGGGCGGTCGGCCGCCATTCCGTCGACCTCGGCGCGCACACGCTGACTCTGCGCGCCAGCGTCGGGCATACCAGCGCCGCCCTCGGCGTCAGCCCGCGGGCCCTGCTGCACCAGGCCGACACCGCCATGTATCAGGCCAAACAATCCGGTGCCGGAGTCCATGGCGCCACCGCCACCAGCAGCCGCACCGGACCGCCGCCGGGTTCCCGCCCGCGGGACCTGCGTCGCCGCTAACCGCTCACGGACACCGAAGGGGGTCGCCCGCCGACGACGTGCGCGAGGAAAGCGTTCTGCCGCGTCTCGGCGGGCACTCGTGTATCGACGTTGCCTGGCAAGATCACGACGGGAGGTAGGTCATTGCAGTACACGTGGGTTTCGTCGGCTGGCGGGCCGCTGCTCGTCGCTCCGCAATCGGCGCTGTCACTGTGGAGCGGCGCTGATAGCACGGATGGACCCGTGGAGAGCTGGGGGGACTACGGCCGGGCGTGCGCGATCGACGGTTACGTCGGCGTGGTCGCCATCGGTCAGCGGCAGGCGCTTGTTCTGGGCGACGAGCCGGCAATGACGACGTACCTGTCCTCGGAACGGCTGTTCCTGCGGTGGGCAGCGGCGTACGAGGAAGACGATCTGGTGAGCGCTGCCCGCCGAGCGGTACGTGATGGCGTGGATTGGGACGCAGATGAGGATGTCCGTTGGGTGGTGGACGGGCCAGTCGTGATGTTCGATTCGGCGTGGCCGGGGGCGGAGTTGGAGCCCGACAACCACCTCGTGATCGATCTCTGCCCGGGTGAATACCGGGTCCGTGCGACGTATCGCGCCGATGGTGACACCTGGATGGTCCTCGTTCAGCTTCAACCCGTGTCATGAACTCGCACGCTTGTGCCCCTGACCACCTTGCCGTCGATTTCGGAGTCGCGCTCAGCTCGGACGGTGTCGGCGGTACTGCGGGGAGATCTCGCCGACCTCAATCCCGTTCTCGTCTAGGGCGTTGTAAATCGTCAGCCAGTCATCGGCGAATCGCAGACCCAGGGCCACGCTGCCGTCCGCCATGTCGCCCCCGACGTACTCCAGGAGCTCCACCTCCGTCAGGCGCTGCCCGTGTCGAGCAGCCAACGACGCGGGAGCATCGTCGCGCCACCGCAGGCGAAAGCCATCCGATGTCGGCCATAGCGGCGCCCGGGTCACGTCGATCGTGCACCAGGTGATCGAGATGTCGTCGAACTTCTGATGGTTGATCTCCAGGCGTTCCTCATCGAAGTCGAGCACCATCGGGCAGTCGGCGAACCACGAATCGTCGTCGTCATCCCAGACCACCCAGGTGGACGTCAGCCTGCGGCCCACGAGGCCCCGTAGTCGCTGGGCGTGACGGCTGGCGATGTCGGATATTCCGTGGCGCCAGTCTGGCTGGTAACCGGGGATCCCGAAGTTGAACGTCATCGAGGCAAGGTAGTCCTGGTCCGGGCAGCCAACGACAACGGCATCTGGGTCTACCGCGTAGGGCGCTGCGCGTAGCGTGACGTCCTCAGGTGTTGCAGTGGCCTCGTATTCGGTCGGGTTCTTCGAACCGGCAGGATGAAGCAGGGCCGCGGAGCTGGGCCGGCCTGTCTCGGTCATCCGCCGCGCCGCACGAAGCTTGCCACCGAGGCCGGCAGTTCGTCTTGCGGCATGTCCTCGTAGCCGGGACGGGCGAAGTCGAACAGAAGCACGATGCGGTCGCTGGAGCCGTAGTTCCACGCCTCGTGCGTGACGGTGTCGTCGAAGACGAGGCTCTCGCCCTCGCTCCATTGCCGGGTCTCGTCGCCCACGCGCAGCGCGCAGCCTTCTGGCACGACCAGCCCGAGGTGGGCGCGGTAGACGGTCGTCACCCATCCCTGGTGGGGCTTGATGTGGGTACCAGGAGCCATTCGAGAAAACCCAGCGGTCGTCAGGTGAGGGACCTTCGTCAACGCGGAGGCAGTGTGCGGGCACGCGTCGAGCGCTTCCTCGATCCGTTTCCCGAAGGCGACGAGGCCGTACACGCTCCAGCCCTGGCCGTACATGTCGCGTTGCACCCACGGCTGATAGGTCTCCCGCGGCAGAGCAAGGCACTCGTCCCGGATGACCTCCCACTGTGCCCGAAGATCGGCCAGGAAGGGAAAACGCCGCTGATCCACGAACATGAGACAGCATGATGCACCAACGAGGGGCGATGTGGGCTACGGCACCGCCTCGTGTAGGCGGTCGTGGCAATGGCCCTTGTTCACAGCATTTACAGCTCTAGCCGCACGTTCATGCACGTTCGGTCACCGGTCCACAGCGGCCGGTTGCCAGTGAGTAGCAAACCTGGGCCGGTGGCCGGCCGTCGCCACCGCTGGCAAGGCTTCGCGCCTCGACCGCTGCACGTCCGGCGTATCCGGCTCTGCTCCGGAACTCAACCGCCGACACCGATGACGCCCGACGACGGCATCCATCGCGCCTTCATAGGCCCGCTCGGCGACAGCAACGGCCAGCCGTCTCCCGGCCGCTGCTCACCACCGTCGACCCCACCCGCGTGCGCCGTGATTGCGCGCAGACCACCTGGGCGGTGACCCCTCGCTGCTGTGAGGGCCGGTGACCCTTCACCTCGTCCAGCACGACTTGACCTCGGTCAAGAGATGAGCGTCGATCAGCGCTGGTCGTCGTCTGTCGTCCGGACGTCAGCATTTCCAAGGGCCCTGGCGTGTGTCGGGCGGCGACCGTGCATGCCCGCAATCCGTCGACCGAAGGGCCACCCGCCATGGCACACCCCGCACACCCTGAGGACCGCAGCCGGCGTCCCAGCGACCGCACGGCGCTACCGGTGGACGTCACCGACAGGCTTCTGTGGGCGCTCGCGGTCGACGTCGCCGCCGCCCATCACCCGGGACCCGACGGTGCCTGCACGAACCTGCAGTGCCGCGGACAGCAGGGTCCTTGCTGGGCGCTGCGCACCGCCCGGCGCGCCGAACAACGCGCCCGCCGCGCCGCCACCCTCGCCCCGCCGCCTTCGCCGGGTCCGGCCGCGATCGCACGCGGGCGCGCCCCGGTTCCCGCCATGCCGCGTCGCTTGACCGGCTGGTTCACCCCGGCCCATCCGCCGGCACCTGTGATGCGGCCTGCGTCCGTACCGGGCGCGGTGCCGCCGGAATCCCGGCTGGACCGGCGCCCACCCGTGGCGGCGTCGGCCGCCTGAGCACGCACCTGGAGGCAAACCGTGAACTTCCTACCGAACGACACACTCGCCGGTTACGCCCGCACCGCCGTGGACCTGCGCGCCCGCATGGTCGACTATCACCGCAGTCCGCTCGCGGCGCAGTACCTGCAGGCGTTCTTTGGCAGTCGTCTCGCCGACCGCCCCAGTCCCAGTTCGGGGGGCATGGCGAAGGTCCTCACCGCGGTCCGTGCCATTACCGCCAACCCGTGGCGATTCGGCGAGCCGTATGTCATCGCCCCCGCGATGACCGCGATCATCGCCGCCGCCGCGGCGGCCCTCGACCTGACCGGCGAGGTGCTTCCCGCCGACGTCGCCCCCGACGACGGCGGGGTGCTGTTCCTTCCCGAACCGATCTACCACCGCGGCGTCAGCGGTGAGGTGTCCTCGATCGGGGCGATCACCTGGGCCCGCACCACCAACACCAGCAGCGGTCGGTCTTTCTGGGCCATCGCCGGCTGGGCCGACCACCACGACGCGCACGACCCGGCGGTGGTGCGCCGTCGTGCGCAGCTCGCTGACCGGCCCGACCTCGCCCGCCAGTTCGGCCCCTATGTGCTGACCGACTTCACCGAGATCCCCATCGGCCGGCCCGTTGACCTCCGCCCCGACCTGCCGGTCCTCGACGGGGACGACCGTGACTGGGAACCGGCGCCCGACGGCCGGTTCTGTATTGACGAGACCACGACCGCGATGCGGGCCTGCGCCGCTGTCGCCTATGCCTTCTGGCGTATCCAGGCCCAACCCCTCGCGACCGTCGCCGCCGCACCCTTGGACCGCGCTGCGCGCCGCCGTGCTGTGCGGGCCAGCATCCGCCATGACACCCGTGTGGTCATGCTGCGCCGCACCAGCCCTCTCGCCGAACCGGCCGACGGCGAGCCCAAGTGGCACTACCGGGTGCGGTTCGTCGTCCGCGGCCACTGGCGACGCCTCATCGACCGCGATGGCCACCCCTACCGCGTCTGGATCAACGCCCACATCAAAGGCCCTGACGGGGCGCCCTTGCTGCACGGCGAGAAGGTGGCCGTCCTCGCCCGCTGACTCCTGCACCCGCCCGAAGGCCGCGCGCCGCCGCTCCGCAGGCTCGCGGCCTTCACCGTCCTCGCGACCCGCCGGCCCGCTGCCGGCCCTGCCTCGAAGGAGTCCAGTCATGACCGCCCGCATGCTGTCCGGGATCGCCCTCGCGGTCACCGGCGTCCTGCTGCTGTGCTCCGGGCTGGCCACCACCTTGATCTTCGGCGGCGGGGCGGGCGCGTGCGGGTCGGCTACCAGCGTCACGCCCACCGCTTCGTCGGCCGCGCGCAGCCCTGCTTTGGGTGGGATTGGTCCGATCGGTGACTGGAACGCCGAGCAGGTTGGCAACGCCGCCACCATCACCACCGTCGGCATGGGCCTCGGCGTGCCGCCGCGCGGCTGGGTTATCGCCGTGGCCACCGCGATGCAGGAGTCCTCTCTGATCAACATCCCTGGTGGGGACCGCGACTCGGTCGGCCTGTTCCAACAGCGCCCCTCCCAGGGCTGGGGCACTCCCGAGCAACTGCACGACCCGCGGTACGCGACGACGAAGTTCTACCAGAAGTTGCAGGCCGTCGACGGCTGGCAGGCGATGCCACTGACCGAGGCCGCCCAACGGGTGCAGCGGTCGGCCTACCCGGACGCCTACGCCAGGTGGGAACCCGACGCCGCCAGGATCGTCGCCGCCCTGACCGGGGCCAGCGCCGGCCCGGCCGCCTGCGGCGTGGCGGTCAGCGCGCAGGGCTGGGCCCGGCCGGTGCAGGGGGATGTCGGCTCCGGTTTCCGCACCTCGGGCCGTCCCGGGCACGACGGCGTCGACCTGATCGTGGGCAAGGGCACCCCGATTCACGCCGCGTCCGCCGGCACTGTCTCCGTCGTGCGGTGCAACGCCGTTGACGTTCGCACTGGCCGGGACTGGGGCTGTGACCGCGACGGCGATCCCGCTCTGACCCGCGGCTGTGGCTGGTACGTCGACATCAACCACCCCGGTGGGGTGATCACCCGCTACTGCCACCTGCTCACCCGCCCCTCCGTCGCCGAGGGTCAACGGGTCGCTGCCGGGGATGTTATCGGCGTCGCCGGCAGCTCGGGCCACTCGTCCGGGCCGCACCTGCACTTCGAGGTGCACCTCGGTGATCACACCTCCGGCACGGCCGTCGACCCGGTCGCCTTCATGGCGTCCGTCGGCGCGCCCCTGAATCAGTAGTCCCGATCGCGGATGCCGGCGGCGGCTCCGTGATCTAGCCCCAGCCCGGCGGTCGACCCGTGCGGGGACGACCGCCGCGACCCATCCACACATCCCTTGAGGAGGACAAGGCCGTGAGCACACCCACGCTCATCGGTGTCGCCGCGTTCCGCGGCAGCTACACCGCCCGCTTGGTCCAGTTCGGTGAGAGTCCGGAGGTTCTGGTTCCGCTGTTGCGCCGGATCTGGACCGACACGTTCGGCCGTGACACCGGCGCTATGGCCGCCGCGCTGCTGGCCCACGACTGGTGGTCCCTTGCCGTCAACCCCAAGCCCCGGCGTTGGGACCGGCAGCCGCCCGTGCCCGGGCTGGGCTACCCGGTCGTCGCTCAGGACGCCACCGTTCGGCGGGGCGCGCTGCGCGAGGACGTCGGCGGGGCCCTGGAGTGGCTGTATCTGCTGCACCTCGACCAGCGGCGGCTGGTGGTGTACGAGGCGACGATCCATGGCCGTTGGCTGCGGCACAGCGCGCATCACCTCGACCCGGTCGAGGACCTGTTCGTCACCGCGCCTGCCGACGACGGGGGCGGTCCGGGGATGACGGTGTGCACCGTCTGCGGCGCGGTCGACGAGATCGACCACGTCGAGGTGCCGTCCATGGTCGGCTACGGCTACGACACCGTCACCAGTTGCGTCCGCTGCGGTTCCTCGGTCGCCAGCGACCCGATGTTCGGCGATCACGTCACCCGCAAGCCCTGGCCACCGCAGAACCCCACGGCGGGCGATACGGCGGGCGAGACCCGATGAGCACCGACCGCCCGCCGTCAATGGCCACCGACGATGGCGGCCCTTCCACCGGCCCCGTCGACCGATCGGCAACTGCCGTGCCTAGCTACGAGGCCGGGCAGCGTGTCGCCCTGGTCCACACCGACGACCCGTACACCCTGCTGCGGCCCGGTGACACCGGGACTGTCCGCCGCCACGACCAGCGGCAGAACGTCGTGGAGGTCACCTGGGACAGCGGCTCGACGCTGGCGATGTGCCTCGACGCCGGCGATCGCATCGCACCGGCCACCACCACCCCGCCTCGCACTGGCGGGGTGGTCGGCGAGGCCACCGGATGGGCCGCCGCGCTGCAACGGATGTGCGCCGCCGGCGCCGAGGCCGGACGCGCCGCCGCCGAGTGGTGGGCGCAGGACACCATCGGTGCCCGGGTCGGCGGTGACAGCCGCCTGGCCGCACGCCGGATCCTGGCCGGCATCCACGACGGCGATCCCGCCGTCCTCGACGCCCTGCCCTCCTTCTCCGTGGCGGGAGAGTCGGTCGACGTCGCCGGGTGGGAGCTGTTTGCCGCCGCCACCGGCGACAGCGCGGGCTGGTTCGGGCTGCGCATCCCGCAGCGCGACGAGGCGATGGCCGTCTACCGCGACGCCTACGACACCGCCGTCACCGACCGCGTCGCGGAACTGTGTCATCTCGCGGCCAGCCCCACCGGCACGGATGTGTCCCACCTGCACCCCGACCGGGTCCGGATCGGCGGTGTCGGTGTGTTCGCAGGCGACTGGGCGCGCACCACCGGCCCCGACGGCGACGACCGGGTCGAGGTCGGGTTCGTCGGCACCCTGATCGATTACTGGAACGGGTGGGCGGTGTTCTCCTGCACCCGCGACGTGGCCGAGGCGATCGTCGCCGACCAGCAGCGCCACCGCGACCGGTACCGCGACAGCCTGCGCGAGCAGGGCGTGCCGGCCGGCGACCTGGACCGGCAGGTCGACGAAGCGCTGGCCGGTCTGTCCTTCGACGGCGACGTCCTCGTCGCCGACCAGCGTGCCCTGTCCGGCGACCCGGACGCCATCGATCGCATCACCGCGGACGGGGACGGCCGGTACGTGGTGATGGGCCGCAGCTGGTGCTGGGAGGCCGTCGATCCGTACGTCTGCGACCGGATCGTCGGCGACCTGCCCGACACCGACAACGCATAGGCCGGCATACCCACCGATGCCCTACCTCGACGGGTGGGCCGACAGAAAGGAAACAAGTGACCATCCGCACCCAAGAAGAGATCGTCACCCGGGTCTGGGCTCTGCGGGCCAACCGCGGGGACATCTTCGGCTTCCGGGAGGAGGTCCTCGTGGAGGCACTCGACCTGGACCACGCCCGCCAGGTCATCGCCCCTCGACACCCGGGCGAGTGGACCCGGCGGGTCGACCACGAGACCCATGCCCGGGACTACCTGCGATTCGCTATCGGGAAGATCCTCGACCACCGCGGCAACTCGGCGAGCCGGTCGGTGGACAAGCTGAGTGAACTCGCCTGGCTCCTCGGCCGCGACGACGTCGTGGCGGCGATGGAGCACGCCGGCTACCCGATGTACGGGGCGGCCAAGGTCAAGGCGTTCGCCGACGGGTTCGGCTGGCGGTTCCTCGATGACCTCGACGGGGGCGACGGGCTGGCTCTGGCTCGGATGGCGGAGGGACAGCAGTGCGACCCGCAGGGCTGCGAACGGGGCTGCGCTGACTGACCACGACCGCGCCGGCAGCATCGCTCGACGTTGCGTCGCACACGTAGTCAGCCGGCACTTCCGCAATCCCGCCCCCGCACACCCATTCGACTTGATCGATTGGTTTGGTGGGGGTTCCATCGTCGGCGCCGACACTGCCTGCACGGCCTCGACACCGACCAGCACGTATCAGCGGCGACCTGACGTGTCGCCGTAACCCTTCAGCACCACCAGGGGTGGGGTCGCCGACCTGTCCGGCGCGATGCGGGCCGGCAGGGGTTGGCCCCGCCTGTCTCCGCTGTGCGGTACCCACCGCCCGCGCACCCGGAGACGGGTGCGCGGGCCCGAACCCGAATCGAGGCAATCCCATGACCACACCACACCCACCGGCCGGTTCACCGCAGAACGACCCGGCCCCGGCCAGCGGCGCTGGCACTCCCGGCACCGGGGCGGGCTCCGGCCGGGCCGGCTACCTCTACCGAACAGTCGCCCTGCACCTGGCCGACCACCCCGACCAGGTTCTCAAGGTCGGTGAGATCACCAGGGCGATCGGCGCACCGTCGTCCGGGGCGGTGTTCGAGGCGCTGAAGAAGATGGCCGCCGCCGGGCACGCCACCCACCACCGCAACCCACACCGGTTCCAGATCACCCAGGCCGGCATCGACGCCGCCGGCGCCCTCCCGCCCGCCGCGCCCCGCACCCGCTCCCCCGGCAGCTCTGGTGGCCGGCAGTCCCGGCCCGCGCCGGTGCCGCGACCGAACGGGACGCTCTATCACCCGCGGCGGCTCGGCAAAGGCTGGGACGTCGAGGAACTGCGGCGGCTGCGCGCCCGGCAGGTGCCGGTGCTGCTGTACGGGCCGCCCGGCACCGGGAAGACCGCGATGGTCGAGGCGGCGTTCCCCGACCTGCTGACCGTCGCCGGCACCGGCGACACCGTCGTCGACGACTTCCTCGGCTCCTACAACCCGGTCCCCGGCGGCGGCTACGAGTTCGTCCACGGGCCCCTCGTCACCGCGATGCGCCAGGGGCGGGTGCTGCTGGTCGACGACGCCACCCTCATCCCGCCCCGCGTCCTGGCCGTGCTGTACCCGGCCATGGACGGCCGCGGCACCGTCACCATTCCCGCGCACGGCAACGAAACCGTGGAAGCCGTCGACGGGTTCTACATCGTCGCCGGCCACAACCCGGGCGTGCACGGCGCCGTGCTCACCGAGGCCCTGGCCTCCCGGTTCACCGTCCACCTGCACGTCACCACCGACTGGGACCTCGCCCGCCAGCTCGGCGTCCCCAAGCCGGTCGTGGCCGCCGCGATGGACCTCAACGCCGACCTCGCCGCCGGCAAGACCGTATGGGCGCCGCAGCTGCGTGAACTGCTCGGCTTCGTCACAGTCCGCGACCAGCTGGGTATGAGCGCCGCCCTGGCGAACCTGGCCGGTATCGCCCCGCAGGACGCCCGCGACGACGTCACCGCCGCCTTGTCCCGGCACACCGGCACGCCCATCACCGCGCTAGCCCTCGGCAAGCGCTAACCGCCCCCTTTTCTGGAAGGAGCCCCTTTCGTGTCCCATCCGCACACCCACCTGCGCCCCGGCACACCGCCGCCGCCGGCCGGTGCCGCCGACTGGCGGGCCTGGTCGCAGGCGTGGACCCAGCACGTTCCGCTGCTGACCGGCCGTACCGACCTCACCGTCCCCGTCGCGCCCGGCGCGGCCGGGGGCGCACCCGAGTGCTTCTACCCCGCCCTCAACCGGATCGAGGTCGACGCCACCTACATCGCCGACAGCCCTGACGTCACCGACCCGGCCAAGGCCCGGCACAAGCGGCTCGTGCCCACCGGCTACGGGCTGCTCGTGCACGGTGCCGCGCACGCCGCGCACAGCCGCTGGACCACCCCGCCCGGCACCCCGCCGATCCTCGCCACCGTGGCTGACCTGCTGGAGGAATCCCGGGCCGAAGGACGCCAACGCGCTCGCCGCCGCGGCGACCGCCGGTGGCTGCGCCACGTCGTGACAACCCTCCTCGACCCGAACGGCGCGGCCGTCGACGACGCGTGGCACGCCGGGCAACTCGCCGCGCTGCTCCTGGCCCGCGTCGACGCCCGCATCGTCACCAGCAAAGACGTCCGCCCCATTCGCGCCGCGGTCACCGGCGTCCTCGGACGCAAGCGCCTGCGGCAGCTGCGCGACATCTGGCGGGAGGCCCACACCTGCGACGACACCGACGCCGACACCATGATCTGCCTGGCCCGCCGGTGGTGTCAGGTCCTCGGCATCGACCCCGACCAGCAGTACGACCCGCCCGTGCCGGACGCCGGCCTGTTCCCCGGCCGCCTCGCCGCGGCCCTCGTCGACTACCTGGCCGTCGCCGCCGGCGTCACCCCGGCCGAGTACGCGACGGCGCTGCTCGCCCACCGGCACAGCCCACCAGCAGAGTGGGACCGCGCCGACCCGACCGAGCAGGAACACCGCGCGGCCCGCGACCTCGCCAACCGGCTGCGGCAGGCCCGCACTCGCCACCCCGAACCCGGCTGGCGCCCCTCGCCGATCCCACCCGGTCGGCTGCGGACCCGCCACGCCATCACCGCCGATGCGCAAACCGCCGCCGGGCAGATGCCGACGGCCGCACCGTGGCAGCAGCGCGCCCAGCTGCCTCCGGAGAAGCCCCGCCTGCATCTGGCTGTCCTGGTCGACCTGTCCGGGTCGATGGCCCGCTACACGCAGGCGATGTCGTCGGCCGCGTGGATCTTCGCCAACGCGGCCCGCCGCGCGCAGGCGACGACCACCACCATCGGGTTCGGTGACCGCACCACCGTCCTGGTGCCCCCACGCACCTACCCCCGGCAGGTGCTGCACATGCGCACCGGCCTGGCGACCGCCACCTTCCCGGAAGCGGTCAAGGTCGCCGACCAGCTGCTCGACCTGCGCCACGGCCGCGCCCTGCGGATGCTCGCCGTCGTCTCCGACGGCTACCTCGACGACATCCCCGCCGGCCAGCAACTCGTCACCACCCTGCACCGCGCCGGCTGCGCCGTGCTGTGGCTGCACCCCGCCGACCCGCCCACCGACGGCGAACCGGCCGACCCGGACCAGATCTGGGGGCACACCTTCACCCACGCCACCACCCTGACCGTCACCGACCCGACCGAGGCCATCGCGGCGATCGCCGACGCCGCCGTCACCGCCCTCACCCAGGCCTGAACCCCGGCCGGGGCAGGCCCCGAGCGGGCAGCCAACCAGTCCCACCCCGCGCCGCGGCGCTGCCTAACCGCTGCCCGGCGGCGCCGCGCGCCGCGACCCACGACATACCCGGGCCTGGAATGCAGGGGCTGCCCCAGGCGGCCGCACTCGCATCTCGCGAAGGGCCGATGCCGAACGAGCCTCGCTGCCGCCCCCGGCGACTTGACCATCCCGCGCCATCGAAGCGTGCATGCATCGCGCCCCGACCCATCCAGATCCCGGGGCGCGGCTACGACGCTGCCCGACAAGGAGTTCCTCATGCGTTACGGCACCGACGACGAACACCCCTTCGACACCGACAACCGCGCCTGGCGGCGCCTACGCGACGTCACCAGCGAACACTTCGACGCCATCACCTGGAACCGGGACCCGGACGGACGGCCGGTCCTGCTCACCCTGCGCGACATGCGCACCGGCGACACCGTCACCCTCGCCGTCCTCGACTCCCTGGAGATCCGCGACCCGCACGCGCTGCTCGCCGTCCACACCAGCGGCGACCTCGACGCCCACGGCCCCACCAGCGGCGCCGACGCAGCCCACTCCCACGCCGCCACGCTCGCGCTCGACAGCACCACACTCGCCGTGACCAGGCCCGTGCCGCTGCACGATCCCGCCGTCACGGATCTCCCCGCCACCGGCTGGGTCGACCTCCCGCCCGACCTCGCCCACGTTCTGCGGCCGGCGCTCGACGACGCCCGCACCGCTGTTCTCGTGCTGCTCGACCGCACCGACGGCAGGCTCGCCGCCGTCGGCCCGTTCCCCACCCACGCCGCCGCCGACACGTGGCAACCCGCCGACCGGCCCGGCCGCACCGCCGACCGGCTCACCGTGCCCCTGCACCCGATCCTCAGCGAGCAGGCCCAGCCGTGACCAGCAGCCGACCACCGGCACAGCCCGCCTCCTCCCCCGTCGTGGCCATCGACGTCGACGGCGTCCTCAACCCCGCCGACCCCTGCCACGCCGAAACACTCGGCTACCGGCCGCACCGCTACGACGGGCCCGCCCCCGACGGCCGGCACGTCACCGGCACCGTCTGGTTGAACCCCGACCACGGGCCCTGGCTGCGAGAACTCGCCGAGCACGCCCAACCGGTGTGGTGCACCAGCTGGAACCACCTCGCCGCCGCGTGGATCGCGCCACGGCTGGGCCTGCCGACCACCTGGCCGCACGTCCCCGTCCACGCCGGCGGGGTCCGCTTCGGCCACCAGAACAAACTCAGCCCCCTGTACGGGTGGGTCGCGCGGCGGCCACTCGCCGTCCTCGACGACGAGTTCGGCGGCAAGGACACCACCACCGCCGGCCAGCGCACCGCCGACGGCGCACCCACCCTCCTCCACCCGGTCGACCCGCACGACGGGCTACGCCGCGCCGACATCGACACGGTGCTGACCTGGCTGCGCCGGCTCAAAACCACGCCGCACCAGCACCGCAGAACCCCGATCACCCGGACTCACGGGTCCCGCATCCCACGCCAAGCGGGCCCGTGCCGCAACGACAAGGAGTTGACGATGGACAACATGTTCGACGCCGCCGACGAACCGGACGTCGACCGGCCACCCCGACTCAGCGTCGGCGACCCGGAACTGCGCAAGACCCGCCGGCTCGCCCGCGAGTGCGCCACCTGCATCTTCAAGCCCGGCAACCCGATGCACCTCACCCCCGGCCGGCTCCAGCAGATGGTGCGCGAGGCGCGCGGCGACGCGGGATACATCATCTGCCACTCGACGCTGCCCTACGCCGGCAGCCCGGTCCCGCCCGCGCTCTGCCGTGGCTTCGCCGACCGCTACCGCACCTGGCAACTCCAGGTCATGGAACACCTCTGGGGCTTCGTCGACGTCGAGCCACCCGCCCCAGACACGGACCCCGCCCCCAGCGCCGAATTCCTAGGAGGCACCGACCATGCGTGACATCGACGACTTGCTCCGGCGTCAAGAGCGGATCATCGACACCATCGGATGGGCCGTCACGTACGTCCTGCCCACCGACGACGGCACCGTCACCACCGCCCCGTTCGCCTACACCGTCGGGCTCACCGCCCACGACTACCCCGAACTGATCACCGCAGGGCTGCCACCCGAGGTCGCCCACAGTCTGCTCAACGACCTGGCTCGCCGGGTCTACGACACCGCCGAACGGTTCACCCACGGACAACGCCTCAGCGACGTCATCGCCGGCTACGACGCGATCATCATCGACGGGCCGCCGACGGACGACCTGTTGCCCGGGTTGGCGATCAGCCGCTACGGCCGCGACCGGGTCCGACTGCAGCAGATGGTGTGGCCGGACCAGCAGGGCCGGTTCCCCTGGGATAACGGATACCGGTTCGACCCGCGGACACAGCCGCTGATCGGCCGGCTGTAGCCGGACACCCGACTGCCATCGTCCGCGATCGGCGCCGCCATGGTGGTCAGCCAACCGAATGAGTCGCTGAGCCCCAGCGCGCGATCAGCGAGCTCGTCGTGCACCCGCTGGGCGGCATTCGTCTCTAGATGCCCACCGTTACGGGCACCGGCGGCGCTCGGTCTCCGCCTGCAACAGAAACAGCCGGTCCAGGTACGTGGTGAGAAACCGCGTAGGCGTAGGAGAGGGTGCCATTGCCGAACACTGGGGTGGCTTGGCCCCGCTCCCCCTAGGTTCTGTCTCGCGGATCTCCGCCGTCGGGCACTGCGTGGCAGTCCAACGCATGAACTAGGCCGATCGTGGCCCGATCTCCGCGGGTCCACTGCGTCGTTCTTGCATGGGCGAAGGCGGCCGACGGCTGGCGGTCGGCACCGGCGCCGTGCGCATCGTCGTAGAGCACGCCAGCAGCGGGCATAGCGACCAGGAGTCGGCCAAGAGCGACTCGGCGGGAGTACTCAGAGGGCTTGAGTGGGACGGCGCAAGCGGAGGGCGGTAGCCAAGGCGGCTACGACGGCGACGGCGAGGAGGTGGAGGAAAACGGAGCGCCACTCAGTGCTGTGGCCGATGCTCCAACCAACGGCGGTCAGCGCGCTGACGGTCACAAGGCCACCTGCGGCGATCGCCGCGTCGCGGCGCAGCCAGCCGGTCGCAGCCAGGGCGATGCCCCACGGCAGGCCGAACAGCAGCGTGAACGTACCGAGCATAGTGATCGGGGACAATCCGCCAAGCATCGCGACCGGCAGGCCGACCACGACTACCACACCGGCTGCGAAGGCGACCCAGCGCTGAGTTCCAGTGGTTTGCACGGCCCAAACACCGTTGCGGCGCATCGCGGTCAGGCAGAACACTGCGGCCAACGCGCCCGCGACGGCGAGGACGGCTGCCAGCGACATCAGCAGGGGAAGCATGCCGTAGCCGGTGCCGACCATGCCGGAGAAGGGGCGCCAATGCTTCACCGCCCAGATGCCGGTAGCGCTGAGCTGTCCGGCGGCGAACAGGCCCGCTGTCGCTGCGACGCCGGTAGCGACCGGTCCGCCCCGTCTCAGCATGAGTCCGCCTGCGGCCAGCAGCGCTAGCAGCACCCAGCGGCCCGCGCCGTAGGGGGTGGCGACGCCGTCGAAGATACGGAAGCCACCGGGCACGGCCAGCACGACGGCGCTCGCCGCGGCGGCGACCAGCACCACCGTTCCCGCCCGCCGGTGCCCCGAAAGCGCGGTGTCTATGGTTGGTGACGTACTGAAGATGGCGGCCCCCGTCGACGTCGTGCGGTTGTCTGATGGTGTCCGGTCAAGACGGCGTTCGCAAGGCGCGCGCCAATCGGCTAAGCCTCGTCGGCAAACAGGCCGGGCGAGGCCCGGCCGATCAAACGCGGCCCAGGCTTTCTGTCTCGCGACCATGTCCGTCGGGTACGGCGCGTAGCCAGTTCAGGGCCTCGATGAGGTCGAGGGTGGCCTGGTAGTGGCTGGCCAGCTTGCCGAAGCGGGTGGCCAGGCCGCGCCAGTGCTTGCGCCGGTTGAATCCGCGTTCTACCTGGTTGCGTTTGCGGTAGGCGACGCGGTCGAAGTTCGGTGGTCTACCGCCGGCGCGGGCCGGCACCCTCCTCAATGAGGGGACAGACACCAAGAGTCTCTACAAGATCGAGGGCGGGTCAGGGTTAGACGCCCCGGGGACGGTCGGTTGCGGGCCGTGGTGGTGGCCGTTGGCCCGTTGCAGTTTGGCCGGCGGCCAGTATCGGCGCACGGTGCGCTCGGATCTGCCGATCCGCTCGGCGATCTGCGCGGGATGCATCGACGGATCCTGCTGATACCAGTACGCCACGGCGGCCGGAGTGGCCGCAACGACCTGGGCGGCGCTGTCCTGGTCCGCGGGGATCGTCGCTGCGGTCCTCCCATGGCCGGTCGGCGTCCTTCCGGCGCGGCCGCCCGCTGCACGGGACTCCTCGGAACCGCCAGGGACGTCCTCGCGGTCGGGCCGGGGTGGGCGGTCTGGTGACCCGGCGCTTTGTGTGCTCGCGGCCTGTCCTCGCGGTGAAGCCGGAGTAGACACGGCGTCCGGCGACGCGAAGGTGGTCATTGGTTTGGTCTCGGTGACCGTTTCGGTGAGGCAGGGCGTTCGCCGCCTGGTGGTCCGGTCGGCGCCGGTCCTCGGGGCAGGGTGTCCTGGCCGGTCCTGAGGGGCAGTTGGCTGCTGCGGAGACGTGGGCTGGCCGGTGCCGGCGCGGATCCTTCCGGTGATCTCCACGAGGCTGATGCTGGCCACGACGACAAGGCCGTCCACGGAGATCGGCAGCAGATAAGAGGCACCGGCGTCGATCTCGCCGTAGCGGGCGGCGACACCGACCATGTGCCAGTAGCTGACCCAGCCGGCGATGCCGGCGATCGCGGCGGTCGCCAGCAGCCGCAGAGCGGCCAGGGACCTACGGTGGCTGGGCACCCTGGAGATCAATTCCACAGTGAGCAGCAGCGCCAGCGGCGGCCAGGCGGCGATCAGCTGACTGATGAGGTTCGGTCGGGCGTGCAGCACGTTCGCCGCGATCGACGCGGCGACGCCGAGGGTGAGCACGGCACGCACCGCCCACCGCAGCGGCCGTAGACCGGCCAGCTGCTCCCGGCTGGCCGCGTTCGGACGGTCACGGTGCGAGGACGGCGAGGTGGAAATACTGGTCATGCAGTCACTCCGTCCTCGTCGCGGGAGTGGCGCTGCGCCGGCGGTCGGGGGCGGCGGCGCTGCTGGGCGGCGATGAGCTCGTTGGCGAGGGCGAGGGTGTCTTCGTGGGGTTCGGCGTCGATCTCTGCAAGAGCCCGTGTCAGTGCTCGGCGCAGGGATCGGATCGCGTCTGTCTGGCCGAGGGCGGCGCGGGCGCGCATGGCGTGCTGGTAGAGCTCCTCGGTGTAAGGGCTGTGGCGGATCGCCTCGTCGAGCACTGTCAGCTGGTGGGCGGGATGGTCGGCGAGGGCGTCGGCGAGCGCGAGGTAGGTGTCGAGGGCTTGCTGCCGTACGGCCTCGCGGTAGGGCTCGATCCATTCGTAGTCGACGCCGTCGGCGAGGTGCCCGCGGTAGGTGTCGACGGCGCGCCGTAACGCGGCGATCCGCGCTTGCGGGTCGGTGGCGCGTTCGGCGTCGCGGATCGCCGCGCGCATCCGCCACAGGTCGACGTCGACGAGGGCGGGATTGAGCGTGTAGCGGTTCTGGGGGTGGGTGAGGTAGTCGCCTGGGCCGCCCGTGTGCCGCATAACGGCGCGGAGGTTCGACACGTAGGTGTACAGCCGGCCCGGTGCCTTACTGGTCGGGGCGTCGGGCAACAGGTCATCCAGAATGGCGTCCACGGTCGCTTCCCCGTCGTGGACCGCCAGGTACACGAGCACCTCGAGGGCCTTTGCGCGCAGCGGCGGATGGGACGCAGCGGCGGTGATGCTGGGCGGGCCGAGCACCGATACCTGCACGCGACGGGGCTGCTGCTCGCGATTCACGGCGGGCGGCACGGTTTCCGGCCCGGCGGAGAGTGCGGTGTCGTGACCACCGGCGCTGGCAACGGCGATCGGACGGGGCCGGGTGTCGACGATGCCGGTCAACTCGTCCGATGCGCGGGGATGTGCGGTGGCCGGGTTGCTGCCGGTGGCCTCGACAGGGGTGGGTGACGTGCTGGCAGTCGTCAGGGTGGGCCTCGCGGCCGGTCCCGGTGTCTCGGCCGGGGCGCTGCGGCCGGCCTCGGTCGAGTTCGCGGTGGCCAGTCGCCGGTCGTCTGACTGCGGCGCGGCGTCAATGGGGGCCGGTGGTTGGCCGGTGTGTGACTCGGCGAGGACGCCGAGCAGGGCGAGGGTGTCGGCCGAGGTGAGCACGGCCAGACGCTCCACTGGGACGGGATGATCGCTCTGGTCGGCAGGGCCGTCGGTGAGGGCTGTGGTGCCGTCAGCGGCGACGGCGACGGTGTCTCCGTCGGGCCAGGCGCCGAGCAGCACCCCGTGGATGTCCAGGCGTGTGCCTTGGGTGAGTAGCGCGGCGATGCGGGTGTTCTGCCGGGCTGCGGTGGCGTGGGTCAGCAGCAGAACAGGCGGCAGCGGCTCCCCCGCGGGATCGATCGTCCGTAGGTCGGCCACCGTGTCAGCGTCGCGGGTGTCGACGAGGCGGCTGCGATGGAGGATCTGCGCTTCGAGGAGGTCGAGGGCCTCCTCGGCGGTGGTGGTGACCGTCAGGCGTGGGCTGTGGGGCAGGGTCGTGGTGTCCGTGTCGAGGAGGGTCGTCGCGGTTGTCGCTGGCATCACCACCTGGGTGCGTTCGTGTGGGGCGTCGAGGCCGCCGGCGGCGAGCGCGGCGGTCAGGAAGCCGCGGGCAGCGGCGTCAGCGCCGGGGCCGGTGAGCCCGAGGCCTGCGGACGGCCAAGTCTCGGCCAGCGGGTGCGCCAAGGACGGCACCGCCGGACGCGGCACAGGTGTCGAGTCACCGGCGGTGTGGTCTTCACCGTCGCGGGCGGCCGAGTCTGGTCCGGTGTTGCCGTCTTCGAGGCCTGGGGACGAGTGGAGGTCGTGCCGTTGGTGGCCAGTGGCGGGGGGTGTGGCGGTGCGTAGTGCGGCGGCGCGCAGACGGCGGCGGATCTGCATGACCACGGTCGGCATCGGGGTCATGTCGGGACCCTCGACGTGGGTAGCGGTCGAGGGCGGGCGCGGGGTGTAGCGGCGATGCCGGTGCGCCCACACCAGCGCGGCGGTTGCGGCGATCGCCGCAGCCAGGCCGATGTCCACCCAGCTGCCGCCCGGCACGTCGATGCCTGGAGACCCGTGACGTGTAGGCAGCGGATTCCGTGTCGGCGGCTGCGAGGCGCTGCCGGGCCGTGGAGTCACACGGGCGGTGCCCGGCGCGCTCGCGGTGACCTCGGGGCCTGCCGGGGGTGGTTCGATCGTGGGTGCTGTCGGGCCTGCCGTGGTGGTGGTCGTGGGTGTCGGTGCTCCGGCCGAGGAGTCAGGTTTCGTGGGCGGCGCCGGGGCGTCCGGGCGTCCGGGTTCGGTGCGGGGCTGCTGATCGTGGCCGCGCGGCGGAGTCTGGTCGCTCCTGTGTGTGGCGTCGGCCGGTAGGCGGAGAACCCAGCCCGGGTAGATGAGGTCGGGGTTGCGCAGGGTGCCGCCGACGTGGGGGAAGCGGGCGCCCCGGTTGAGGGCGAAGATTTCCGGCCATCGGTCGGGGTCGCCGAGGGTTCGGGCGGCGATCTCGCACAGGCTGTCGCCGCGGCGCACGGTGTAGGTGGGTGGCGGCGCGGCCGGCTGGTGGCTTGCAGCGAGGTGGTGGGAGGCGGGTGAGGCGGTCGCTTGTCCGGCCGCGGCTGGTTCATCGGACGTGGTGGTCGCGGGGGTGGCGTGTGCGCCCGCGCCGGTAGCAGCGGTGACGGCGGTCGCGCCGAGCAGCGCCGCGGTGAGGCCCTGGACCGGACCGGGAAGGCGTAGGGCGGGTGCCGGGCGCAGCCGACGGGCCAGCGCCGCGTACACAGAATTTAGGACGGCTGTGGCCAGCAGCAGCCAGAGCGTCACTGCTGCGGCTACGACGAGAACGGTGACGGCACCGCTGTTCATCGGGTCGGCTATCCACTGCCGCATGGTGGCCGGCGCCGGCAGGTTCGGAGTCCAGCCGCTCTGCATCACCACGATGACCGCGATGGCGGCGGTGGACAGGACGCCGGTTATCACTGCGGCGGTCCGTACTCCTGGCGATGTCACCTGCCCTCCTCCTGTCGTCGTCCACACCCAGCAGGGCTGCTGATGGGGGCGATGCCGTGACGCTATGTCCCCAGCCCAGTCCTGCGTCCAGGTCGGCCGCTGACTGCACCTCACGGCGCCTCACACGACCTCACAGCGGCAGGTCAACGAGGGACGCGGCCCATCAGCTGCAGCGCCGGTGCCCGGCTCGGCGACCTTGTCAGGCGCTGCGCATTGGGCCCGGCCTGGACCGCATCCACCCCCTCGATGGTGGCCCGTGGCGCCAGGGCCTCGACCGCTTCGATGAACGGACCGGCGCCGTGGTCTGCCCGCAGTCACCGACCGGCGACTGAACGTGCTGGTCGCGCTCTTCCGGCGCGGGCCGTCAGCTCGGACGCAACCACCGTGCTGTCCGCCGCGCTGCGCTACCTCGCCGAACGCGAGACCGACACCCCGCCGGTGCTCTCCGACGTCCTGCGCGTCATCCGCAACGCCCCGCCACCAGTCCGCGCGGCCGTCCTCTGGCAGGAGGAACAGGACCTGCGCCGCTTCCGGGAAGAGGCCAACGGGCTGTGCCGCACCCTGCTGGGGCTGCTGCACGGCTCGCTCGGCGACACCTTCGAGGGGCAGACCACCACCGCGATCCGCCTCAACGCCCCGGCCGTGTGCGTGGACATCTCCAGCATCGACGACACCGATGAGCTGTGCACCGCCGCGACCCTGCTGTCCACCTGGTCCTTCGGCTTCGTCCAGGTCGAGGCCGCGCACCTGATGGCCGACCTCGGCCTGGCGCCATCGAGGACGCTTCTTCACCGTCCTCGATGAACTTTGGCGGGCACCGCGCGTCGGGAACGGCCTGGTACTGCAACGGCAACAGGCGGCGGCCGAAGGGTTGAATCGTGAACATCTACATGTTTCGATGTAATAGCTCATTGCTATTGCTTGCAATCACGAGGGGAGCACTCTATGCATGTGCGCACGGGTCTGAGAGTTTTGGCGGTCTCCGCCTTAGCCGCTGCTTCCTGCGCTGCCGCAACGTCGCCCGCGACTGCAGCACCGAGGACGGCGAGCACGGCGAACGTCGTGACGTCACCGGACGTGCTGGTCAAACCGACAAGCATCCCGATCGGGCGCCATGGTGTGACCGCGGCGAAGCCCCGCGCGGCCATGGCGAAGACATGCGTGAGCACGTCGGCGACTCGGTCCGTGTGCGTGGCGCCTGCTCAGCCGAGACAGCAGGCGGCCAGCGCTGCAACAGCGCTGGCGCCGGTGCCGTTCCCGTCGTGGTGTGCCGGCAGCGTCGATGACGGCCTCCCAGTCGCCGGCTCACGCACAGAGGCATGCCAGATCAACGCGCTGCTTCTCAGCACGGAGGAAACGGTTAACGGCACAGTCAAGATCACCGGTGAGCTGATCATGGACGTCTACGAGCTGACCTATAGCTCGGTAAGCCTGCCCAACTGGATTCACCAAATCGGCATATCGCCGTGGTCTGGGTGGGGGGACGCGCGCAACTCCACCATCACCGGCACACTATCGGCCGCAGGTGACTGCGTGCTCAACGGGTCGTCATCGTTCCCGTTGCAGTCGCTGGCACCGGCAAACAACACCAGCCGACTTGGAGAAGCCGGCGCGAAGACCACCGCCACCGCGGTTGGCGCGGTCGGCGAGTGTACGACAACGTGGAATCTGCGCCTGCAGCCCGTCGGCTACCCGCTCGTGACCGCATCGACGTCAATGGCGGAAATCATGTGCGACAACGCCACCGGAGCCAACGGATCCCGGCCTGCGCGGGTCGGCTGCGTCGTACCGTGGTACCCGGCACAGGTGCTTTACAGCCAGAGTCGCTACCCGAGCCTGGCTTCGCATGTCTCGCGAGCCCAAGGCTCCGGACTGCCCGGCGCAACCATCACCAACCCGCTCAACCGCAACGTCGACACGGCCACGAACAACCTCAACCGCAGCCGCGCCTGCGGGGACGCACCCAGCCTCACAGGCAAGAGCTGCGACGAGTATCCGCTGGCCTCAACGTTCCAAGGACTGGCGTTCGGTGGTAGCCGGCGCACGTTCTCCGGCTGCAACATCAGCGCGCCGACCAACGTCACCGGACCGTCTGGTGCCAGCGCCTGCATGATCACGGCCAGTGAAAACAATGCCCAAGGCGGGTTAATGGCCGCGTTCTACTACGACTACCGCGTACTGCACAGCGACCCATTCCGCATCGGCATCAGCAGCTAACACCGGCACACCATCGGCAAGGGCACATCGTTGCGGGGGCCGGTTACTCGTGGCCCTCGCAACGATGTGCTGTCAGCCCGATAGGTGGGGCAGGATGATGCCATGAGGCATCCTGCGCGCGTTCATGTTCAGGACCACGGCTTCCTCGTGACCGACCGCGATGTTGACACCGTGTTCGGGACCATGGACTACAGCACGGGCCTAGCCGGAGTCATGGCCTCCGCCGCGCTGCTGTACGCCGGCATCGACCGCGGCCACGTCCTCGTCACCGCCGAACCATTCGACGAGCGTCCCGCGCTGGAGACCGGCACGCGCTGGAACGAACTCGACTCCTGGGAAGACGTCGCTGAGGTCAGCCTGTACGTGCCTAACGGGCACCTCACCGTCGAGGAACTTGAGCAACCACCAGAACACGAGCGGGTCAGTCTGCCAATGCTCAGCATCCAGGGCCCCGGGCACTACCGGCTGCGGATACACGCCAGCGGCCGGGACCGCCACTACGACCAGGTGCTCGACCAGTCAGATGAACGATTTCACCTCATCGCCTGGCCCGAACCTCCGGCTCCCCCACTGATCATCAAGGCCGGATCCCGGTGCGGCTACGGCCTGCGGCTAGCCCCCCTTCCACTCGCGCCTCCACCGCCTGAAGTCACGCAGGACGAAGACGCGGAGGCAAAACGCCAAGCCATGCAGTTGCGCAATCTGCTCGATGGCTGAACCGCCGTGGCGGTCTTGGCCCACGGCTTCCTCGATTTCCTCGCCGAGGGGTCTGTGGATGAGACAGAGCCCTTCGCGAGACAGGCCCTCGCCGAGGGCTTCAAGGATTTGGTTGCCGCCACCGAGGATTCGTTCGACGTCGCCGTGCCGCGACCGGAGGACCTACCCGGCTAACGAGCAGTGATCATGGGTTGGTCGAGGATGCCAGCGAGGCGCAGGCGTTGCCGGTGGGTGTGGAGAAGGTCGGCGGCTGCGGCGGAGTCGCCGAGGGCGTTCAGTTGGTCGGCGGCGAGCTGGTGGAGCTGTTGGTTGTAGGGGTCGATGCGGATCGCCGCTTGGAGCAGCCGTAGGCGCTCGTGCGGGTCGGTTTGTGCTGCTGCGGCGGTGGTGTGGGCGTCGAGGGCCAGGCGGCGTGTGGCTTCACGGGGTGGGTCGATCCATGGCCAGGTGTGACCGGCGGCGAGATCGCCGGTGTAGGCGTCGATCACGGCCTGCCAGCTGCCGGGTGCGTCTGTGGTGGCGCTGTGGTGGGCGGCGGCCTGCAGTCGCCACAGGTCCACGTCGGCGCGTGGGTCGAGGTGGTAGCGGCCCTCGGTGTGGACAACCATGGGGTCGGCGGTGGTGGCGCGGATGGTCGAGCGGAGGTCGCTGAGGGTGGTGTAGAGGCGGCCGGTGACAGTGTGGGCGGGTAGGCCGGGCCAGAGGGCTTGTACGAGTTGCGTGGTGGTGGCGCCGTCGGGGTGCACGGCGAGGAAGACGAGGATTTGCAGGGCGGCGCTGCGGCGGATGGTGACCTCGTTGCTGTCGATGTGCAGCGCCGGACGGCCGAGCACCCGCAGCCGGATAGCGGTTGCTGTGGTCTCGGTGGGCTGCCGCGGTGTGGGCGGTGTGACTCGGCTGGATTGGCGGGGAATCTTTGCCTGTGCGCGGTCGACCGGCCGGGCTGGTACGGAGGCGGCGGGGTCGAGTACTTCGGTGGCGGGCTGGGCCAGGACGGCGAGCAGGTCCGCCGCGGCGGTGCCGTCGAGGACACACATCCGTGGCCGTGGTTGCCCGGTCTGGTGATCGACGGTGTGGCCGTGGCGGTCGACGCGCCAGGTGGGTAGTGGTGCTCCGGCGTCGAGGGTGACGACACGGGCGCCCGGGAGGTCCGGTGGTGCCGCCGTCGCGGGTCCGGCGGTCATCACGAGGCTGGGTATACGGCGGTCGGCTGTGGACGACGTGCGGGATGCAGGTAGCAGGACGGCGGCATGTTCGAGGGTGTCGATGACGTGCAGGCCCGGGATGGTGGCGACGGTCTCGGCGACGCTGGGCAGGAGCCTGGTGAGGGTATTGCTGGTGATGATCACCGGGGTCGTGTCGGTGGGGTCGCGCAGCGCGGTGAGGAGTCTGGTGACGAGCAAGCCTCGGGCGGCGTGGTCGGCGCCGTCACCGGCGAGACGAATGCCGGCTGGGGGCAGCGGCGCCTGCATTGCGCCGGTGGTGGCTGTTGGCGGCGGTGGTTGGTCGGCGATGACTGCTTGGACGGCGGTGATGGTGGCGGGTAGGGGTGTCAGCTGGGTGGCGTTGGTGTCGGGTTGGCCGGGTTGGTGGGCGCGACGGCGGCGTAGCCATACCAGGGCGGCTGCGGCGGCGATGTGGTGGGCGGTGTCGTCGGGTAGCCAGCCGCCGGGCACGACCACCCCACCGCGCTCGGTCTGGGGCGTATCGGAGGGGTGCTGCAGTTCATCGGCGGTGACTGGTGTCGGTGGGTTCGGCGGATGGGTGGTGGGGGTGTGGGCGGTGGTGAGGGCGGCGGCGCCGGCGATGCTGGTGGCGGCGGCCTGCCATGGGGTGGGTAGCGGCAGGTGGCGTACCCATCGGGCGCCGGCGCGCAGTCGGCGGGCGGCCGTCACGGTGACGGTGTAGGTCATGCCGAGCCACAGCAGCCAGGCCACGGCGATGAGCCCTGTGGTGAGGGTTGCCGGGGTCAGCGGGTCGGTCAGCCAGTCGCGTAGTTGCGTGCTGGTCGGCCAGCCGGGCAGGTGCGCTCGGGTGAGGGTGGTCAGCAGCCACGGTGGTATCGCCAGGACGGCCAGCACGACGGTAGCGCCTGCGAGTCGCCGGGCCCCGTTCACCGCGGCTCCTCCCCCACGTGCGTTGGGCGGTATCCGGTTGGTGGGGTCATTGCGGCGGCCGGTGGGGGTGGTGGGGGCGTAGGAGGTGGGTCCACATCTGGCGTAGCCACCAGGTGGTCACGGCGATGGCGTAGATGGCGCCGAGGATGCCGGAGGCGGGCCAGGAGACCAGGGCGGCGGTGATGACGGCGAGGGGTGCGCTGAGGATCAGGCGCAGGATCGGCTGGGACACGACGGCCATGACGGTGCCGATGCCCAGGAGCAGGCCTCCGGCTCGGCCGGCGAGGTCGATCCAGAGGATCAGGTGGGGCCACCGGTCGGCGGTCAGGCTGTATTGGATGAGCAGCATGCCGGCGGCGGCGGTGATCACGGAGCTGGTGGGGAAGGCGAGCAGTTTCGACCATCCGCCCGCGGGGGTGCGCCATTGCCGGGTGGCGATGAGGGCCATGACGGCGGCGGCGGTGATGGTCGGGGTGATGGGTAGCAGTGTCCAGCGCAGGAAGCTGTTGACGGGGTAGCCGACGTAGAGGCTTCCGACGACGGCGTACATGCCGCTGACGGCGACGCCGAGGGAGGCTGCGGCGAGGATGCCGGTGCCGGTGTGTGTGCCGGGGCTGGTCGGGGTGGTGGTGCGGTTGGCGATGGTGGAGGCGAGGACGGTGCCGGCGCTGAGGCAGGCGATGACGGCGAAGACGGCGGCCATTGTCAGCTCGCCCCAGTTGAGGATCGCTTCGCGGTACATGAGGGAGCCGCGCCACTGGGGTGTGAGCAGGAACTGGGAGACCAGGGCGAGGGATGCGAAGCCGGGTAGGGCGATCGCGGCGGCGCGCCGTACCGGCGGTATCGGCTCGTCGGTCGTGGTGGGGTCGGTGGTGGTGTTGGTGGTGCCTGCGTCGGCGGCGCCTCGGGCTGCGGCCAGGGTGGGCTGGTCGACGAGGGTGGGGGTGATGCCGGCGTCGGTGAGGGTCTGTGCCAGTAGGGGTAGGCGGGCGGTGCCGCCGACGCAGTAGACGCCGGTGAGGTCGCGGGGTGTGAGTTCCGCGGCGGTGATCGCTTCGGTGGTGAGGTGGGCGATGCGGTGCAGGACGGGCTGGGCGGCTTGGTCGAGCAGGCCGGTGTGGAGCACCACGGCCGGCCCGTCGGGTAGTGGCACGGTGACGGCCGGGTGGTCGGTCAGGGCGTGTTTGCCGGCGCGGAGGCTGGCCGTCATGGCCCATCGTTGCCCGCCGGTGGCGGGTGGGTTGGTGGTGAGTGTGGTGGTGAGGGCGTCGTCGATGGCGGTGCCGCCGGCGCTGGGGTCGGCGAGGGTGGCGAGGACTTCGAAGCCTGCGGGGCCGCGGCGCAGGACGCTGACTTCGGCGGTGGCGCCGACGTCGCAGACGGCGATGTAGGCGCCGACGGGCAGCTGCAGGCCGGTGGCGAGCAGGTGCCCGGCGACGGCGGTCGGCGCGTCGATCAACTGTGGTGGTGGGAGGCCGGCGCGGTGCGCGGCGTGGCGCATCCAGGTGCGTCGTCGCGGGCCCCAGCCTGCCGGGACGACGAGCCGTACGTCGTCGATGCCGGGTCCGGTGATCTGGTGGGCTTGCTCGGCGACGTGGCGCAGGGTCGCGGCGACCAGGTCGAGCGGGTCGACGTCGGTGTCGGCGACGGTGAGGCGCTGTTCGGAGGGTTGGCGGGGGTGCGGGATGAACCGGTGCGGTGTGGCCGGCGCGGCCCGCCAGGCGTGGTGGCCGGTCACGGTGGTGCCGTCCTCGCTGAGGAGGACGGCGCTGGGCAGGGCGGGTTCGCCGTCGAAGAGCAGCGGCGTCCAGGTGCCGTCCGGCCATGCCAGTACGGCGGTGGTGTCGGCGCTGCCGTAGTCGATCGCCAGCCGCGTCTGCCCCGATCGCATGGATGTCAGTCAAACATGAGGATCTCATTCACGTCATCCCTGAATCACTCACCGCAACCGGCCGCGGTGCCCAGCAGGGCCACAACAGCGAACGCCGGGACCGACGATCGGCCCTGGTTCCTCTGGGTCGCACGTGGCCACTTGACCTGCAGCGGCATCGTCAACGGCATGCCGCACTATCGATCATTCGTCGGGAGGACGACATGCGTGACTCCACCAATCCGATCTCAGCGCACGGACAAGCCGTGGCGAGCCGATGGACGCAGGCGGCGTTGTCCTGCGAGCCCGCGGACCAGGCGCGCGCGGAGGCAGCCGTCCGCCTCGCCTACCGCAGCGCCGGGCATCCCGAGCCGTCGCGGTTCCTGTGGTGCCCCTCTCCCCCGGCCGCCCCTGCAGCAGGTGCGGCAACTGCTCGAGGACGGGCACACGTCGCTGGTCGCCTCGGTCCGCCGCTACGCCCTCAACAACGCGCTGGCAGCAGCACGAGCCCCGATCTGGGAGCAGACCAGCGACCACGACCGGTTCACCGCCTTCGGCGATTTCCACGACTTCATGGAATGGCACGGCTACTACGGCGAGCAGCGCTACGACGGCTTCGAGGCCCGCTACAACCTGATGGAGCACCGGTACCTCTGTAACCCGGTCACCGAGGGCGAGCGGTCCGCGCTCACACCGGTACTGCAGGCGGTACGGCAGGTGTATGAGCAGGTGCTGGGTCCGGTCTGGGCGGCGGTCGACCGTACCCTCACCGGCGGCTACATCATGCAATTCGTCTGGTATTGGAGCGACGAGCAGACGATCGTGAAGCGCAACGACGAGGGACGCGCCGTGATCCGTTACTGCCTGGATCCTCGTGACTGGTTCTTCGATCCGGCCTGGAACCTCTACCCCGACTGGCTTGTGCTCGCCGCGATCGACACCTACCAGCAGGTGCTCGGCACGGCACCCACCCCAGGGTGGGAGGGGTGCCGTGACGTGGCGTTGGCGGCTGGGCCGTGGTGGCCCCTATCGGGGGTGGCCGTGATGATGCAGCGCCCCACCGTTTTGCGAGTCACCGGCGACGGCCTGCTGCACGGCGCCGACGAGCCGGCGGTTGTCTGGCCCGACGGCAGCACCCTGTGGGCCCGTGACGGTGCCATCGTCCCAACCGGGTGATCGCCCCGCCGGCGGGATCAGCGCCTCATCCGATTGCGCCTCGGCGCTGGAGGGCGGGTCGTGTGGCGACCCGCCCTCCAGCGCGTCGGCGCCGCCGTCCGCGGGCGCGCGGGCGGGGCCGATGACGGATGGCTCAGACGTTGCCGTGCGTCGGTGCTTGTGCGGTCAGGCCTGAGGCGGTGCGAGGAGTTAGGAGCTGCAGGTGTTCAGCATGCTCTGCAGCGCGGACTTCTCCGACGACTGCAGGCTCAGCCCCCAGTTGTACTTCACGGTGATCCACATCTTGCTGTAGGTGCACCGGTACGACGACAACGGCGGCTGCCACGTCGACGGGTCCTGGTCACCCTTGGACTGGTTCACGTTGTCGGTGACGGCGATCAACTGCGGGCGGGTCAGGTCATTGGCGAAACTCTGCCGTCGACTGGTGGTCCAGCCGCTGGCGCCCGAGCGCCACGCCTCGGCCAGGGGCACGACGTGGTCGATGTCGACGTCGGAGGCGGCGGTCCAGGTCGCGCCGTCGTACGGGCTGTACCAGCGGCCCGAGGTCGCCGCGCAGCTGCTGTCGGTGACCACGGACGTGCCGTCACGCTTGAGGACCGTCTCGCGGGTGTTGCAGGCGCCGCTGATGGTGATCCAGTGCGGGAACAGATCCCGGGAGTACCCACTCGTCGACCCCTCGCTCTTCACCGTCAAAGCGTTCAGCTGCGACTGGGCGCTCGCCTTGGACGGAATACCGGGAGGTGTCGCCGAAGCCACCGAGGCGTCGACGGCGACCAGGCCAGCGCTGGCGACCATCACGGCCGCCGCGCCGGTCAGGGCACGCCGTGCCAACGCAGATGTGGTGAGTCGTCGGGTGAGTCGCATGAGGGCCTCCTCGGGCATCCGTCGTGGACAGCGACCATCTCGCCCCATCATGTCCATCGACGGTCACCACTGTGAAGAGTGGGGAAGGCTCCCGCGAACACTGATCACAGCCATTTCCTGTCCGCACCATCGGCCCCGGGGGAACTCGCCGGTCCGCTGCCCCGCCGCCGATCGCGCCTGTCGAGATGGCGACGGACCGGCGATCAGCGACGATCCGACGTCCTAGAGTGCGACTCTCAGGCTGGCACGACACCTGCAATTCCGGGAGCGACGGTGGCCAACAACCTGATCGTCATGACATGGAACGTCGAGAACCTGTTCCCACCCGACGACACCGACACGTCGGCGGCCGACACCTACACCGCGAAGCTCACCTACCTCGCCGGTCTGATCGCCGGCACCGGCGCCGACGTCGTCGCCCTCCAAGAAATCGGCACCCCGCAGGCCGCTGAGGACCTGCGGGCCGCCCTCGGTGAGCCCTGGCAGGCCGTCGTGTCCTCCCACCCGGACAGCCGCGGCATCCGCGTCGCCGTCCTCGCCCGGCACTCCCTTACCGAGGAAGCGCAGATCCTCGCGCTGCCGCCCTCCGGATTGCCCGCGGTCCCCGACGTCGACGGCGACACCCTCACCCACATGGGCCGCGGAGCGCTTCAGGTACACGTCGACTGCGGCGGCGCCGGCCTGCGGCTGCTGACCGCGCACCTGAAAAGCAAACTGCTCACCTACCCGGGCGGGCGACGCTACCCCCTCAACGAGGACGAGCGCGCCCGCGGCTCCGGCTACGCCCTCCTGCGGCGCGCCGCCGAAGCCGTCGCCCTGCGCGTACACCTCAACGAGACCCTCGCCGCAACCGCCGTGAACGGCCAACCGGGCATCGCCACGATCCTGTGCGGCGACCTCAACGACGGCCCCGACGCCATCACCACCGTCCTGCTCGAAGGCCCCGCCGACGGAGACGTCAACCGCCCCGACAAAGGCGACGCCGTTCGGCTGTACAACCTCGGACGACGCCTCCCCCCAGCCCGCGCATACTCCCGCATCTACCAGGGCAACGGCGAGCTCATCGACCACCTCCTGGCAACCCGCGACCTGCAACTCCGCCTGATCACCATCGACTCCCTCGTCGACGACATCACCTCCATCGGCGCCTCCACCCGCAGCCGGGAGAAGGCCGTCGTACCAGACCATGCCCCCGTCGTCGCCCGATTCCACGGGTAAAACGCGGGCGGCCGGGAAACGCAGCGACCGACGCTACGCGCCACGATGTCGTCGAGCTCGGCGGCGGTGGCGACGCGATACATGGCATCGTTAGTTGGGCGAGGCTGTTCAGAAGACACGACTGACGCTGCGGCCTCTCGTCTGCCAGGGCACATGACCGACCGCTAGTGCTCTGACCACGAAGGTTCGCGGTGTTCGATGACACGCCGTCCGGCCTGGCTGACGGACGGCATCGCGGCCATCAGGCTGTGGCGGTGACAGAACCCGTACGCGTCCGGCGGCTCAGTCGTCAAGACGGCCAGCGCCCGCCCGGAAGCACTGGGGCGGCCGTTCACCCGCTGGAGCGTGCGGAAGCTCGCCGACTACCTCACCGGCCATGCCGCCCGCCGAGTTCGGATCGGCCGGGCGCGGCTGCGACAGATCCTGCATCAGCACAGGATCACGTTCCAGCGGACGAAGACGTGGAAGGAGTCCACCGACCCCGACCGGGATGTCAAGCTGGCCCGCATCGAGTACGTCACCGCGCATTTCCCGCAGCGGGTGTTCGCCTTTGACGAGTTCGGGCCACTGGTCATCCGTCCGCAGGCCGGTGCCGGGTGGGCGCCGTCAGGGCATCCGCAGCGGCTGCCGGCGAACTACCACAAGTTGCATGGGGTCCGGCAGTTTCACGGCTGCTACAGCGTCGGTGACGACCAACTTTGGGGTGTGGTCAGACGTCGCAAAAGCGCCGCGAACACCCTGGCCGCGCTCAAATCGATCCGGGCCGCACGTCCGTACGGGGCGCCGATCTACGTCATCCTCGACAACCTGTCCGCGCACAAGGGCACCAAGATCCGGGCGTGGGCGGCTCGGAACAAGGTCGAACTGTGCTTCACCCCGACGTATGCGTCCTGGGCCAACCCGATCGAAGCGCAGTTCGGCCAGCTGCGGACCTTCGTGATCGCCGGCTCCGACCACCCGAATCACACCGTCCTGACCCGCAAACTACAGGCCTACCTGCGCTGGCGAAACGCCAACGCACGCCACCCCGACGTTATGGCCGCCCAACGCCGCGAGCGCGCCCGTATTCGCAGCGAACGCCAACAAGTCTGGCGACAACCGACCACACGTGCTGCCTGAGCGTCACGGGCCGGTTGGCCGCCCCACCTCGCCAAGCGCATCCAGCAACCGCTGCCTCGCCTCCTGCAGCCGGACCGGGTAGTCCGGCCTGAACACCTCCACCAGCGAGGTCTCCAGCGCACCCGAGATGCGATACAGCGGTGACCACACCGCCCGGTCACGATCGACCAACTCGTCGAAATCGGCAGTGCCCATCATCCGATGAAGCCAGTCCGAGAACACCAACGCCTCGTCCCGACTCAGCCCGATCATGAAGTCATCCTCCGCCACCGCGCCGAGGCTACCGTCCGCTCAACACCACGAACGTTCGTGGTCAAGGCACTAGCTGATCGTCGAGCTGCCCCGGCAAAATACGGACTGGCCACACACGGTTGAGGAAGTGTGGGGAACGGACGGGAACCGCTCGGCAATCACCTGGCTTAAGCTGCGTCGCTATGCTGGCGTCACACCTGGGAGCTGACCGTAGTTGACGGTCGTCGCCCACCCCATCGGGCATGCAGCGGGCACGTGGGCCGGTTGCAGGTCGTTCCGCTCGGCTGACCAGCCCGGCAAACCGCCTCAGGCTGGTCGAAGATGCGGCTACCAATACGTCAGGCGGAACACATCTCGGGCAACCAGGCCGCCCGGCGGCCGCAACGGGTCGTAGCCGTCACCGAGATACCCCGCTCTCTGATGGGAGCGGAGAACGAGACGATGGCCGGCGAACACCAGGATGCAGCCCACGGCAGCCATCATCGCCGCCCCCTGTGGGGACATCAGCCGCACACCCGCCGCCCGGAACAGCCACGGAAAAACAGCCAGGAGGATCGCCAAACGGTAGACCCAGATGCCCGCACGGTACGTGGAAAGCCGCCGGCACGCCTCGAACTCGCTGCTGCTGATCGACACCGGGTCAGGTTAGTCTCTGCTCGGCTCTCATCGCTGGCCCTGCCGTCGCCGCTGTCCTTGCGCCTTCGGCTGTCGGTCAACCACTCCTCTCCCCGAAGCCCATCTCCGCCGTCAGTCCGCACATCGTGGAACGGGCCTGGTCCCCCGACGTCAACTCGGCGGTGACAAGTTCGGCCTTCCTGCCCCGCGCCACGCCGGCTAGGCCGCGGTCGCGCATCGGTATGGCACTACTGCTGGTCGCCCTGACCGATGGCGTCGGCGACGTGGTTCCGAAGCTCCTGGGCAGCTGGGTCAGCGAACTGCCGGAGGATCTGCTCCGCATCGCTCCATACGTTGCAGGCTTCTGCGTTGCGTCCTGCTGCGCTGAGCGCATCACCGACATGCGCGAGCGCTACCGCCTGTAACCAGCTGTCTGCGAGGTCGTGGTGCATCGCTGCGGCGCGGTGGTGGAATTCGGCGGCTTCGTCGAAGCGGCCGAGTTGCTGGTAGGCCAGCCCGGTGGCGTCGAGCGCGGTGGCTTCGCGGCTGCGGTTGCCGAGGCGGCGTTGAAGGACGGCCGCGCGTTGGTAGGAGGCGAGGGCTTCTTCTGGCTCTTCGCGGTCTTGCTGGATGCGGCCTAGTTCGATGAAGCCGGCGGCGGCGATGACTTGGTCGTCGGTGTCGGAGGCGATTGTCAAGGTCTGGTTGGCGACGTCGCGTGCCTGTTCGAGTTGGCCTACCTGTCGCAGCATGTCGCATTGCTTGACCAGGACGTCGATCTCGGATGCGCGGTCGCCGAGCTGCCGCATGGTCGCGGCCGCGGCAAGGCTGTGTTGGAGTGCCTCAGCGGGGCGTTGCAGTTCCAGCAGCGCCCAACCCGTCAGGTGGCCTGCGAAGGCCTCTTGGTGAAGGTCGTCGAGTTGGCGGGCTGCGGTTTGAGCTTGGCGGAACATCGTCAAGGCTTCATCGAGGCGACGTAGGCGCAGGCACGCGAGGCCGGCGCCGCAAAGTGTTTCGGCTTCACCGGCGAGGTCGCCGGCTCGCCGTTGCAGGGCGATGGCCTGGGTGAGGTAGCCGAGGCCCTCTTGGTGCCGGTTCGCCTGCGTGTGGGCTTTGCCGAGGCTGTAGAGCAGGAACGCTTCGGCTTCCTGGTTGTGTAGGTGTCGGGCGGATGCTAGGCCGATCTCAGCGGTGGTGAGCCATTCGTGGATCGGGTGGCGGAAGTTGTAGATCTGGTGAAGCAGGGCGGGTAGCTGCCAGGCGTGTTGGTGCATGTCGTGTGCGTTGGCAGCGCGGGTAGCGGCGACGAGGTTGGTGCGTTCGGCTTCGTACCAGGAGATGGCTTGCTCGTGCGTGGTGAAGGTTGTGGGGGTGACGCTGTCGGGGTGTGGCGCGAGGTCGAGGGTGGGGTGTCCGTACATGCTTGCGGTGATGGCGTTGTGGGTGCTGTGGAGGTACCAGGAGAGGATTCTGTCGAGGGCGGCGGCGCGTGATTCGGCGGTTTCGTCGTGGAGGACCTGATCGGCTGCGTAGGCGCGGAGCAGGTCGTGGAACTGGTAGCGGTCGCGGGCCTTTTGTTCGAGCAGGTGCGCGCCGACGAGGACGTCGAGGATGCTGCGGGTGCGGTTGGGTGTTATGCCCGCTAGCGCTGCGGCGGCGCTGGTGCAGAAGTCCGGCCCTGGGTGGAGGCCGAGTAGCCGAAAGAGTGTGGCCGCGTCTGCGGGTAGGGCTTGGTAGGACCAGGCGAAGACGCTGCGGATTTCGCTGGCTTCGTCGTCGTCGCCGCTGGTGAGCAGGTCCCACAGGCCGGATTCGTCTCGAAGGTCTTGGATGAGGTCGCCGAGGGCCTGTTGGGGGTAGCGGGAGGCGCGTTCGGCGGCGATCCGTAGGGCAAGGGGGAGGCGGGCGCAGAGTTGGGCGAGTTCGGCGAGTTCTTGGGGGTCGTCTCCGCGCCGGTAGCTGTCGGTGGTGAGTTGCAGGAGTTTGACGGCGTCGGGGTCGCTGAGGACGTCGAGGGTGAGGCGGCGGGCGCCTTCGCGGGCGACGAGTGTGGATAGTCGGCTGCGGCTGGTGATGATGGTCAGGCTCCCGCCGGTACCGGCCAGGAGTGGGCGGACCGCGGTGACGGTGGCGGCGTTGTCGAGGACAACGAGGGCTCGGCGTTCGGCGAGTAGCGAGCGGTAGAGGTCGGTACGGCTGTCGGTGTCGGCGGGTATGTCGTCGTGTGGAACTCCGAGAGCGCGCAGGAAGCGTTCGAGGATGTCGTGTGGTTGGGCGGGCTGGCCGGGGTCGTAGCCGCGCAGGTTGGCGTAGAGCTGTCCGTCGGGGAAGTGTTCGCGGACCTGGTGTGCCCAGTGCAGGGCGAGGGAGGTTTTTCCGACGCCTGCGGTGCCGGCGATGACGACGATGACGGTAGGCGTGCTGGTGTCCGCGCTGGAGGCGAGTGAGGCGCCGAGGTGTTGCAGATCCTCGGTGCGGTTGACGAAGTCGGGTACGCCAGGTGGGAGCAACCGTGGGATGGGTCCGGCGGGGTGGTGCGGGGCGTGGAAGTGGACTCCCCCGCTGACGCTTCGGGCTTGCACGACGTCACGGGCCGCGCCGGAGAGCTCGGACCGTGTCTGGTCGCCCCGCTCGGAATGCGCGTCGTGCACGGCGTCCTCCCTGCGCTGCTGCTGCGCCTCAGACAGGCTTGTGGTGAAAGGCGGGCTGGGTCTGCAGAAGGCCGTCGGTGAGCGCCACGATCCAGCCGCGGCTCAGTCTCGCGGTGACGTGGCCAGGCGGGTATTGGTGCTGGCACCGCGAGGCGGCGGTGGCGCGTACCTGGGTCGGGTGCTCGTCGTCGGTGTGCAGGAAGAAGCCCAGCTGCCCGAAGCGGGCATGCAGGTGCAGTGCGTCGGCCACGGTTGCGGTGGCGGCGTCCAGGGTGCGTTCTGCCTGCGGCGGTTCGGGCCAGTAGGAGCCGCCGGCCTGGTTCTGCTTGTTGGCGAAGTAGTGGTCGACGTCGTCGAGGAGGCGCCGCAGTGCGCGAGGCGCGTATGCCCAGAGTTTGAGGAAGATCTCGTCGAATCCGTCGCCGGGATCGCGGTCGAACGGCTCTTGAACAAGGATCGGGCCTTGGTCCAGCTCGGGGGTCATTTCGTGGATGCTCACACCGTTGAGTTGCGGGTAGTCGAACGTCAGGTAGGCCAGCGGGTTGGGGCCGCGTCCCTCGGGCAGCAAGGTGGGGTGAACATTGACCGCGTATCGGACGTTTAGCTCTTCGATCGGTATGCGGTACATGTATGCGGCGCATACCAGCAGGTCGATGCTGATGTCGTTGAACTCGTCGGTTAGGGCCGTGCTCCAGCGGCCCGTCCGAACAGGCGTTTGTTGCGCTGCGGCGATCGCGCGGACGTTGTCCGTCGGCTGACCTCCGGGTTCGTCGGTAAGGACGAGCACGAGATCGACGTCCGCGTGCTGGGCTAGCAGCTCCAGACAGGAGGAGAAAAAGTCATGGCCGGCGTAGGCAACACGCAACCGCGTCATGGCCCGTCCAATCACTTGTGGGCGACCAAAGTTGTCCGAACAACTTATCGCCTGAGGTCCCTATGGCGCACGCCTGCTGCGGTGGATCAATGCCGCGTTGCGTCCTCGGCAACCGGTGTCCGCAGTTGGAGACACTGAGGACGAGTTCTACCCGCATTTGCGCCAATCCCATCGATAGAAGTCGAGTCCGCTGCCACATCGCCGCAGGTCAGGACGCTGGACAGTCCACCAGGCGGGCGACGGCAAGCCTTGACCACGAAGGGTGATGTGACGGATACTTGCCTGAACTGTCCTTCAAGTCGCTACCCGTATAGCGAGGACCTCTATGAAGCTGCGGCTGTTATACAGCACGTCTTCGACTAGCTGCCCAACAATCTACATTGCGGAGGACGGCGATATCGTCGTTCAGGGCCTACGGCTGGACCAAGACACCGAAGGTGAGCTGAGCAATGTCCTGGCGGGAGAGACAGCAGTGAAGATCTCTCCGCAACTACTACTCGGCGCAGCCGCCGAGTATGAGCAACGCGGTCGTCAGTTGTCGTAATCTGCGATCACCATCCACCATCGATCCTGATCACGACAGCCCAGGTCATGGCTTCACGACCTAGCTGATCGGCACCACCTGCAAGGAGTGCAGCAGAGGACGCGGCACAGCTGCGGATTGCGCATCACGATGCACGTCCTCACCGCGAGCGGAGCCGTCCTGCCGGAGTGCCGGAGTGCCGGAGTGCCGGAAAGCGTTCGGATTCTCATCTCTGACCGCGCTCGCGCCCGGTTGGTCAGCCAAAGCTAATAGGTCCGGAGAAGTCCCTTCCCTGGATGACTGATCCTGTGACCCTGCCGCTGATGGTGTTGCTCACCTGGGGCGGATTCAGCGCAGCCGCAGCCTGCGCGAGAACAGCGTCGAGATCCGCGGCGAATTGCGCATCGATGGCGCTGCGGCGTGTCAGCACCTCCGCTAGTCGCTCAGCGACCACGGGATCCGCCGACGTCGCCTCCAGCGCCGCAAGCTCACGCTCACCGTCCGGCGCCGAGGACGGTCCGTCGTCGTCGACAGCGGAAGACGGACGGTGCACCAACGCAGTCAATGCGGTCCACGCCTGCCGACCCACCTCTCCACCCGCGCCGCTGGCCAGGGCCGCTAGCACAGCTGCTGAAACCGCGTCCATATCCGCCTCCAAGGCCTCAGCGCGTCGATGCCGCCTCACGCCGGCGACCGGTGCTCGTTCAGGACCGGCGAGTTCTGTCCAGAGTAGAGACGTCGAAAGTCACTTGGCGAGCGAACTCCCGCCCTGCCTGCTGCACCAAGCCGCCAGCCGCGCAGCCCACGCCGCGCGAAAGCGGTCAATGGGACCTGCGGACCACGGCGACTTCGCTGGGGTGTGGATCTAACAGTGTTTCCGGCCTGATTGCCGGGCGTGGCGCCTGGTGAGCAGGCTGCCATGATGACCGCCGACCAAACCGGACGGAAGAAGCGGCCCGAGCCGTCGGCGGAGGCGAAAGCCGCCGAGCTGAGCCAGGCGGCCAAGGAACAGAGCTTGTCGTTGACGGCTCCGGACGGGCTGTTCAAGCAGTTGACCAAGACGGTCCTGGAGACTGCGTTGAACGAGGAGCTGACCGAGCAACACGCAACAACCGCTGCAGACCGTCGCCAGACCGTCAGGGAGTCGTCGACCCAGTTGGCCGAAGAGGCACCACCCCAGCGGCGACAGCGGGCACGGTGACCACCGGCACGGCCGATCCCAGACGAACACGTGATCATGGGGCGGCTGCCTGCCACGCCGCGGTGACACACAGCTCTCGCCTTCCGGGTACGGCTGTGTAACGGGGCCGATCCCAGACCCGCAGCGGGCCCGAACAAATTGTCGATCGCGGGTCAGGCTCGGGAGTCGTGACGGCGGCCAGCCGGGCGGCGCGCTGCGGTGGCGGTCTGGTCGCGCTGGCCGGGGCGACGGAACATCGGTTGGATGCTCACGTCCTCGGCCGGGCGCGCGATCGCGTGGTCAGTGTCGTAGCCGGCCTGGGCGAGGAGGTGTTGCCCGGCGGGGAGGGTGAGGGTCCAGGACGGCAGTTCGATGAGGTCGAGCCGGCAGCGCAGGTGCTCCGTCAGCGCCCGGCCCTTGCCGGTCCGCTGGTGCGTGGGGCGCACGGCCAGGAAGGCGAGGTGGTAGTGCGCCGTAGTCGGTTGCCGGCTGTCCATGATGTCGTCCAGGAGACGGAAGCGCTCGGCGTGTGGGCCGGCGGCTGTGGCGAGGCGCGTGGCGTAGTCGGCCGGTGGTGGAAGGGGCCCGTATTGGTGGAAGCAGACGGTGGCGGCGGTGAGGTCGCTGGTGACGTGGACGTCGCCGTAGAACATGGCGTGTTCGACCCAGATGGCGGCGACGTCGGCCAGGACCCGGCCTCGTTGTTCCTGGTCGGGTATCAGCCAGGCGGCGATGGGAGTGGGTTGGAGGGCCTCGGCGATCACCGTGGCGACGATGTCCTGTTCGCGCCACCGCGCGGCCCGGATGTGGTGCGGCACCTCGTGCCCTGCCTTTCTTTTGCTGCCTTTGTCATCGTGCTGGTTGGGGTGGCCGGCGGTAGGGGACGGGAGAGCCGCTGTCGCCGGCCACGAGGGCCCCGCCCCGCTGCGCCTTCCCTCTGGCACGTCGGCTGGCCGGGTTGTCACCGCAGGCGGGTCACGGCTGCGGCGGTGGTAGGTGAGGTGGGCGGGTCGGTGCTGCGGGTGTGGGCGTTCGCTAGCAGGAGGGTGTAGGAGTGCAGGCCGGGTCGGCGTCCGCGGTTGATCCATTCGGTCGCGGCGAGCAGGTCGCCGGTGTCCGGGTGGATGAGCAGCGTCGAGGTGGATCCGTCGGCGACGATCTGGAAGGACATGCCGGTCCGGCTGGCGAGGTCGGTTGTCGTGCCTTTGTAGGTGAGGTGGGGGGCCGCTGCCAGGACGCGCAGGGTCGTCGCTCGTTGCCGTGGGTTGAGGTGCTGGCTGGTGGCCAGTTCGACGATGCCGCTGGTCAGAATCCTGGGGTAGGCGGGCTCGTCGGCCAGCGCGGGCGGCGCGAGCAGTCGGATCAGCTCGCGGGGGTTGGTGGGGATGTCCCCGGGGAGGTGGGGGTGCAGGTCACCGATGCCGTGGTGCAGTGTGTGCGGTACGGCCCGGCTGAACTCCTGGCGCTCCTTTGGTGTGGGCTGGTGGTTGAGGCCGTGCAGGTCCGGTGCCCGGCGGATGATTTCTCGGCCGGAGCCGTCCGCGTCGTGCCGCCAGCGCCGTACGTCGGTGCGGACGATCGTGGTGCTCGCGCGTGTCCAGCTCTGCAGGTGCAGGTAGGTGTAGGGCAGTCCGTCGGTGGTGTCGGCGGGGGCGGTGCTGATGGTGTCGGCGAGCAGGTTCAGGCGCTGCTGGGCGGTGAGCCCGGCGGCGGTGGCGGCTGTAGCTGGTGTGCTGGCGGGGCGCGGTGCGGCGGGCGCGGTGCCGGCCGGTCGTGGATCGGCATGGCAGGCGGTGAGCAGTACGAGGACGAGGCTGCCGCCGAGGAGCGCGGCACGTTGCCGGCGGGCCGTGAGGGTCAGGTGGGTCATGGTTGTCGTGCCTTATCTGCGCGCGCGGGCGTGGATGACCCGGCGTTCGTAGGAGCCGAGGAGTACGCGGGGGTCGGTCATGAGGTCGGCGAACCGGTCCGTGTCCGCGTTGGTGATGTTCAGGCGGGGACGTAGGTGAGTGATGATGTCGGCGAGGAGCCGGCAGCCGGGGTCGGCGCCGGTCCAGGTCTCGGTGGTGGTGTGGATGCAGTGCTGCGCCATGCCGTGGCTGAACAGCAGGGTTTCGGGGTCGGCGGTCCAGGTCGCGCCGTGCGGGCCGGTGAGGGCGCGGTGGGTCTGTTGCAGGACGGTGTGGATGAGGGTGGCGGACTCGTCGTCGGGCGCCCGGTAGATCCGGGGGGCGGTGGTGGTGATGTCGGCGAGGACGAGCCAGCCGCCCGGGCGCAGCCGGGTGGTCATCTGCGCGATCAGGTCCGCGGGGTCGCGCAGGGGGCCGTGGGGCCAGCGGGCGAGGATGTGGTCGTAGCCGGCGGCGTGGCCGGGCACCGGGTCACGGTTCAGGTCCAGCTGGTGGACGTTGATGACGGCGGTGTCGGTGAGGTGGCCGGTGTCGGCGTCGACGGCGGTGACGGAGCCGTAGCGGCCGACGAGCCGGGCCAGGAGGGTGGTGCTCTCCTCGCTGGCGCCGACGTCCAGCACCCGCTGGTTGGTGCGGATGTCGAGTCGGTCCAGGATCGTGTGAATGCTCGGGTTCAGCAGTAGGTGTATCGGCCCGGCGTGGGCCGGCAGCGTGGTTGTCATGGCGGTGCTCCGGATGTCGGCGTGGGGGGTGATGCCGGTGGCGTCGGGTGCTGGTGCTGCCTTACTGGGAGCCGGTGATGCTGGTGGCGGCTGGGCTGATCCGGTCGACGAGCTGTGCGGCTGTCGCGATCACCTCGCGCTGGTGGGGCAGGAAGGGCTCGGCGGTGTACCCGGCGACGACGGCGGCGAGGGGGTCGGTGACGTGGGTGGTGGTGCCGGTGAGTTCTTCGAGGAATGCCAGGGCGCAGTAGGGGGTGTAGAAGGGGCTGTAGCCGCCTTCGTGGGCGGCGATGAGCCGGCCGTGGCAGAGCCGGTCGGCGGCGCTGACGAGCAGGCGGGTCATCTCTCGGTAGGAGGCGGCGGTGAGCATCTGCCGGGCGAGGGGGTCGAAGACGTTCGCGTCGAAGCCGTTGGCGAGCAGGATCAGGTCGGGGGCGAAGCGGTCCAGTGCCGGGAGGACGACCTGGTGCATGGCGTTGAGGTAGGCGGCGTGGCCGCTGCCGGGTGGTAGGGGCACGTTGAGGGCGTAGCCGGTGCCGTCGCCGGTGCCGTTTTCGTGGGTCCATCCGGAGTCGGGTGGGAAGCAGCCGGCTTGGTGCAGGCTGATGGTGAGCACGCTCGGGTCGTCGTTGAAGATGGCCTGGGTGCCGTTGCCGTGGTGGGCGTCCCAGTCCACGACCGCGACGCGTGCGAGCCCGAGTTCGGCTTGGGCGTGGCGGGCGGCGACGGCGATGTTGTTGAACAGGCAGAAACCCATTCCCTGGTTGGCGGTGGCGTGATGGCCGGGTGGGCGGACCAGGGCGTAGCCGTTGGTGATGTCGCCGTGGGCGGCGGCGGTGACGAGTTCGATCAGCCCGCCGGCGGCGAGGCGGGCGATGTCGTAGCTGCCGTGCCCGACCGGCGAGAAGCCGTCTCCGGCGTCGCCTCCCCCGCCGCGTAGGTCGCTTTGGGTCTTGATGTGCTGGACGTAGGCGGGGGTGTGCACGCGTGTCAGTTCGGCGACGGTGGCTCGGCGAGGCTCGATGACCATCAGCTCGCCCAGCAGTCCGCAGGCGTGGATCAGCTCGTGGACGCGTCGCTTCGCCTCAGGGTTCTCGACGTGCACGGCGGGTTGGACGCCGGCGGTCGGGTCGGCGGGTAGCAGGCCGGCGCTGGTGCCGGTGTCGTGCCACAGGTACTCGGGATGGAAGACGTATCCGGTGGTCATGATGGTTGCCTTTCGTCGGTGGGGTGGCTGGTGCTGGTGTGGTCAGCGCGCGTGGGAGCTGGCGGGAGATGCCGTCGCCGGTCTCGGTCGCGGGATCGGCCGGATTCGCGGGCGGGTGGCGGCGATGTCGGCGACGAAGGCGTCGACCTGGCCGGGGGTGATGCCGGGCATGCAGATGAGGTGGCTGGTGTCGCCGTCGGTGGCCAGGAGCCACTTTCGGCGTACGTGCTCGGGTGGGGTGGGCAGGACGATGGTGAAGGCGTGCGGGTGCCGCCAGGCGGGCCAGCCGACAGCGTTGAGCCGCTCGACGGTGTAGGCAGCCAGCCGGCGGGCTTCGCTGGCCCGCCATCGGTGCCCCTCCCGTCCGTGAACGGCGATGGCATGCCACAACAGCGCAGCCGACAGGCCGCAGCGGGAGCCGGTGATGGTGGTGTCCGCCGTGGCGGTGTAGGTCACCCGGGAACCGGCGGGGCGTAGGTGATCGCGGATGAGGACGATGCCGCACGGCGTCGGTGTGCCGAAGAACTTGTGGCCGCTGATCGCGACGCTGCCGATGCCGCTGGCGTCATCGAGGGACAGTCGTCCGTCGAGGGCCAGGGGGATGCCGGACAGGGCCGCGTCGACGTGCAGTTGCCCGCCTGCGTGATGCTCGTCGAGGACCGCGCGGATGCGGCTGGTGTCGTCGACCGCCTCGGTCATGGTGGTGCCGGCGGTCGCGACGACGATCGCCGGGAAGCGGCGCCGCCGGTGCAGCTGCTCGGCGAGGTGCGCGTAGTCCATCTCCCCATCGGGGCGCGCGTGGACCAGGATGCCGTGCGCGCCGAGCAGACGCACCACCTTGGCCACGGAGTAGTGGGCGGCGGCCGAGTAGTAGATCCGTGCCGTCGGTTTGCGCCGGTGCGCGGCGTGCAGGGCGGACAGGGTGCCTTCCGTGCCGCCGGTGGTGACGTAGCCCCACCGGTCGTGGGCGGGCATGGCGAGCAGGTCGGCTGTCCACGTGATGACCGCGCGTTCGAGCGCCCGGGTGTGCGCGATTCCGCCCTCGTCGGCGGGGTCGCCGATGTTGTTCCACAGCCTGCCGCCGAGGCGGGTCATGACCTCCGTGTGGTCGAGGTCCACAGCGCCGGGGAACCCGATGCTCGTCGCCGCTGTGGCGTCGGCTGCGCGAACGAGGTGGTCCAGCACGGCCGTGATGTCGATCGGCGCGCGGCTCAGGTCCGTGGCGGCGGCCAGTCTCAGGGTGTGGGTCACGCCGGCCGCCCGCCGTGCAGGTGGGAGGTGAGGGTGTGGTGGAGCGTGCCGAGTCGTCGCCACAACTCGCGGGTGGCGTCGTCGCCCTGCTCGGTGAGGTTGGCGTGCGGGTTGTGCCAGTAGGCGGGCCGGTCCGGGTCGAGGGTCTTGGTGCAGCGGATCCCGTCGACGCCGATGCGGGCCTGGGGGTCACGGTCCAGGTGCAGGGCGGTGCCGTCGGTCAGCAGCACGTAGCACTGGCCCTTGAGGTCGAAGGCCGACAGGTACCGGCCGCCGGTTCCGTCCCGGAGGGTGCGGGCGACCTGGTGCCAGCGGCCTTGGTCGGAGTCGAGGGTGCTGACCCCGACGCCGACGTAGGTGGCGCCCGGCGGGGGGCTCATGTCTCCGCCGTTGACCATCGAGGCGTCCGGCCCGAGCGGATGCCACCGCCGCCCGGCGGAGGCGGCGCGGGCGATGTTGGTCCGGACCACCTCGGCTAGGTCGGCCAGGAGCCGGGGCAGGTCCTCGGCTTCCGGGGAGGCCAGCCACAGCCGGTAGGCGGTGTGCAGCAGGTAGCCGTGCGGCTCGGCCGGTGCCTCGGAGACGAAGAACAGCATCAGAGCGTGCGGGCCGAGCGCCTCACGGGTGTCGTGGCGCTGGTCCGCCTCGACCATGTGGCCGGTGTTGAGCCGCCTGCACCGGTAGGCGACCTGCACGCGCAGATCCGCCCACCGCCGCGCTTGTCCCGGCGCCTCGTTTCCGTCCTGCGCAGGCTGGTCCGTGGGCATGTCCGGCGGGGGTACTGCCGCAGGCGGGGTTGGAGGGGCCGGGGGCGTCGGCGGCCGGTGGTGCTCCCCCGGCGCGTGGTAGCCGGGCGGCGTGCCGACAGCCGGGGCGCGCGGGCCCGGTGGCGCCGCCGGAGGGTGTTCCGGCCGCCAGCCGGGATGCAGGGGATCGACGCCGTAGCGTCCGCCAGGCGGGGTCATCGCCGTGTGAGTCCTCATCGCTTGCGCCCCTTTGTCAGATGGAGACGGTGATGGCGTCGGGTACGGCATGGGTGGCCGGTGTGCCACGGCCGATACCGGCGTAGACCTCCGGACGGGACCGGCGTACGTGCCCGGCCCACAACCCGCCCACGACGGCCGTGGCGACGAGGATCGCGGGCAGCAGCAGCGGCGCCCGTGACCCCGGCGGGGCGCCGAGCAGGGAGTCCACGTTGCCGACCATCAAGGCCAGCACCGCCACCCCGCCCGCTACACCGATCACGGGCGCGAGCCGCCATTCCCACACGCCGGCCTTCGGGCCTCGCAGGCCGGCCGGTGCTCGCACCGCCGCCACCGAGGCGGCCAGGAGCAGGCACAACAAGCCCATCGCGCCCAAGGCCGACAGCCAGGTGAACATCACCGCGACCGGGTCCGCGAGGGCCGACGCGAACCCGCCCACCACAACGACGGCGATGCCGGTCTGCGTCAGGGAACCGCCGCGCGGCGCGCTGACGCGAGTCGCGCTGCCGGTCCTTGCGAGCCCGGCAGGCAGCACGCCTTCCCGGGCCATCGCGAACACATACCGGGCGATGACCGAATGGAAGGCCAGCATCGACGTGACGATCGCGCAGATCAGTACCGTCTGCGCGAGCGGTACCCACCAGCCGCCCAGGCGCTCCAGCACCGACAACGGCAGGCCCGCCGCAGGGTCGGCAGCCACGTCGGCGACGGATCGGGGACCGGCGGCGATGCCCATCGCCCACGCCGCTGCCGCATACACCCCGCCGAGGACGAGCACCGCGGCGATGGTGGCCCGGCCGACCGACCGGCGGTCGATGGCCTCTTCGACGAACGAGCCCGGCGCGTCGGTGCCCATGAACGCGGCCACGCAGAAGGCGACCGCACCGCCGATACCGCTGACCGCCAGGCTCGAGGCGTCGAAGCCTTCCCAGGACAACCCGCCGTCCGCCGGCTGCGCGAGACCGGCCAGCGCGAACGCGGTGACGATCAGCAGGGATACCGCCAGCACGGCGGCCAGCACGCGGGTCGACAGCACGATCGCCCGCACACCTACCACCCCGACCACGGCCACGGCGATGCCCGCCCACACCCACCACGCGCCGCCGAGCTGCCCGGCCAGCGTCGCGCCGAACAACCCGAACAGGCTCGTCTGGATCGCGTTGTAGGCGATCAGGGCGACCAGACCGGCGGCCACACCCCAGCTACGACCCAGACCGTGCGCCAGGATGCCGTAGTACGCCGCCGCGTGCCCCACCTGCCGGGCCATCGCCGTGTACCCGACCGCGAGCACCGCCACGACGCCGGCCACCAGCACGAACACCAGCGGCAACGCCTCCACCCCCGTGGTCGCGTACGTGGCGACGATGCCTCCTGCCAGCACCACCATCGGCGCCGACGCCGCCGCCCCGAACACCCACAGCCCGAACGGAGTCAACGTCCGCCGGGCGAGGGCCACCTGCACATGCGTCGACCTCACCGCTGCCCCCGATCCGGAGAGTCCGGACAGCGCGAGTGCTCCGGCACGTTGGGACAGCCGGTGCGGCGGCAGCCGTCCACCGGGTGACCGTCCACGTCGGCCGCGCTCGCGGGCACGACGTACACCGCCACCGGCCGTACCGGGCCGCCCCGCCAGTAGTCCTGGTCCCGACCGAGCCGCCGCTGCGCGACGCGAGCGTCCGGCGCGAACCCGAACAAGTCATGAGTACCGTCCGGCCACTCCCGCCTGATCGCGTACCCCCAGACGAACTCGCGCGACGTCACAGCTCCCGCGTCCGTGACGGCGGCGGCACCGGCAGGCGCAGCACCGAGCCACGCCAACAGCCACCGGCCGGCATTCGGCCGTCGTTGCCGCATCGGGCAACGGGTCGTAGCAGCCAGCATGAGGAATACCTCCTTGCATCAAGGGGAAAGGTGTATGCAAACGCCCCGCTGGCCGGAGGCCAGCAGCCGTGTATCCAGGTGCCGAAACGGCTGTCAGGTCGTGTCGACCCGACCGAGAAGCGGCGGCGCCGCCGACGGCCCTGCGCCGGCAGAAGGCGCCGCGGCCCGGTGCAGCCGCACACGACGGGGCAGGCCGTCACGCCGCTCACCGCCGCGCCGCGGCCGGTACATCCGCCACAGCACCGGGCCACCGGGCTCCAACAGCATCGGTGACCGCGGCAGGTAGCCGAGCCGGCCCAACAAGCTCTCGCGAGGTTCGCCGCCGCACACCTGCGTGTACGCCGGCAGCCCTTCGGCATCCACCACCCGGTGACAGCTCGCCAGCAACGCCCTCGCCGCCGTGCCCTCCCCGGGACGGGCCGCGAACTGTGCCAGATAGTGATGCGGCGTACGCGGCACCACCGCGTGCAGCACCGCGAACCGCGCCGCGAACGGGCCGAGCAACCGGCGCAGCTCACACCCCCACCCCGCACCGGTCGGCGGTGGCTCCAGCCGCGAAAACCACACCGCGACCGCGGCACGATCCTCGGTCGTGTCGACCCGGCCGTGCTGCACCGCAGACATCAGTACGAACTCGGCATACCGACGCAGAGCCCTATCGCGCACGGCCGCGTCAGGCACCAGCCATGCACTTAACGATCCGGCCGACAGATTGTGAGCCAGAAGCGCGGCCAGCACGGGAACGTCGTCACCGGTCGCGCAGACCACCGCCTCATCCGGAACCTGCAAGCCGAGTACCCAGCGAGCAGAATCGTCACGTTCGACCGGCCGGTTGGGAACAGACTGCGGACCTCGCATCCCCAGCGGAACGTCCATGCTGTCGACCACCCTCGCCGGCACGTTGTGTCGCGCCGCTGTCACCGTCATGACGGCCCCTCAGCTCGCGGCCTCTCGCGACCGGACACCGCGACGACGTGCGCCACAACCTGGGTCTGTCGGGCCACGCCATTCAGCAGCACCGAAAGCCGGGGACTACCGGGGGTAGCAGTGCTGACGCTCATCAACGTTCTCCTATCAGGGTGAGGAGCTGCGGAAAGAGGAGGGGTGACCGACGCGGCCCGCAGACCCCGCATGGCACCGGCGACCTACGCCCGAGTCGCCAACGGATCGATCGGGGGCGAAAGACTCGGGGCTGGTGCGCGGCGTCGGCAATACGCCCGGCACCACGTGCGCCTGCGGACGTCGTCGCCGCAGACCGGACGAGCTGCGCACCCTCAGTGGCCGGCCCGGCGGTCGATGCGGCGCCCACGGGCAGGGCACCTGAGGCAACTCCGCCGTCTCGTACGGTCGGCAGAACAATCAGTGCTGCCTTGAGCCGAACGGGAAGGTCCGCCAACGGACGCGTCTTCGCGGCGATGCCTCGTCTCGCAGCGCTTTTCACTCCGTCACCTCTGCCCTGGTTCTACTGGTGATCCAACGTGCTGCTGACCTTCGTTGATGAGCTGGCCGCCGTCAGAGGCCGGCTCGCAGGCCGCGCAGCGAAGAGAACCACCGCACCGGCCACACCACCGTCGGGACGCCCGATAGGTGACCATTCCGGCCAGCCAGCCGATAGCCAGACTGGCCAGGACCGCAATCGCCGATAGCAACACAGCGGCACCGCCTGCCTGAGTAATCGTCAATACCGATCCGCAATGGAGTGTTTGAGCTGAACCGTTATTCATTCGTGGAGATCATGCCCAGCAGAGGTCGGCGCAGGGAATACCTACTTCCGGTCCGACTTGGCACACCGACCTGCGGTCCGACCAGCACCTGACCTGCACAAACAGTGGCGCACTGCCCGCTGACTCAGAGTCCTCCAAGCGATGATGGGGTTACAGTGAGCGCACCCCGGCCAGCTGAACCGCTCGGACGTGAAATCCGCCGACTGCAGGAGGAGCATGATGTGACGGGCGAGTCGATCGCCGTGCGCTGGGATTTCGAGAAAACAGATCAGCGCGCTGAAGAGCGGGCATCTCGGCCCTGATACTGATCTCGTCAGCGGAATCTGTGCTTACCTCACGGTGGGCGTGAATCGGCGGACCGCGATTATGGACGCCGCCGCCGACGGTTGGCGCGTGGGTGGTGGGTGGCCGATGCAGGACGGATGGGAACCCGTCAGGCCATCTACGCGGATCTGGAAAGCGGCACCAAGACGATACCGAGTTCGCCATCTCACTGATCCCCGGCCTACTTCAGAGCCCCGCCTACGCCGCTGCGCGGCTCCGCAGCGAACCGGTCCGCCACGCCGACGGGTTCGATCCCGCTCCCGCGGTTGCCGCCCGCGCTCGCCGCCAGAGCCTGGTGCTCGTTGCCGGCGGGCCGCGTTACGAAGCCGTCATCGGAGAGAGTGCGATTCGGCGACGCGCCGCTGACCCCGTCGTCGTCGCGGAGCAACTTCGACACGTCATCGCCCGATGCACGAATCACCCGTCATCCGTGGCCGTCCAGGTGCTGCCGTCCGACGCGTCAATCACAAGCCACAGCGCGCCCCCGGCCGGCGTACTCGATCTGCCGCTATCGCGACCCGCAGAGGTCACGGCCTGTCGCGGTCGGCACCCTGACCGGCGACATGTTTCACACCGATCCAGATGAGCTGGGCCCCTATGGGGCCTGCACTGCCAGCTCAAGGCCGCGGCCCTGTCTCCCAAATCAAGTATCCGTGTCCTCCGCGCCGTTGCGGGGGACCTGGCACCCACCGAAGGAGCCTCGATATGACCATTCGGCCCAGTACCCAGCTCACCTGGCGCAAGTCCAGTCACAGCGACGAGGGCAACTGCGTCGAAGTCGCCAGCACCCGCGAATCGATCCTGGTACGCGATTCGAAGAACAGCACCGGACCGGTACTGCGATTCGCCCCCAGGCAATGGCGCACCTTCACGCAGGCGTCCGCGATCGCGGAACCCCTTCCGGCCGCAAGGGAGCAGTAGCAGAACCCGAGCATCTCGTCACAGCGCTTCCGGCAATCCAGGCGGTCGAGACCGGTCTTCGGGTCTCGGCGACAACACTCAAGGTCGCCTTGACTCTGCGTGACCCTGACGCCACGATGGCAGCAAGGGCCGCGCAATGTCCACAGGGCCGCGACTGAGGATGTACCGGCGAGTCCGCAGATTCACGTGAGTCCAGTCAAGTCCACGGGGAAGGGTGTGTCGGTGCCTCGTCATCCGGACACGCTGATCACGCCGAACGCGCAGCTTGCCGCGAGGCGCGCGGGCTTGCCGTCACCACGGCGACCCGGACAGCGCATGTCCCGGACTGAGCTGGCCGACGCCGTCAACACCGCCCTGGCCCAGCTCTACCCAGACCGCAACCTCACCGCCCAATGTGTCGACCACCGTTGGATCGGCAAGCTGGAACGCGGAGAGCACCGATGGCCCAGCGAAGAGCGACGTGCCGCGCTACGACTCGTGCTTGGTGCCACAAGTGACGCCGATCTCGGCCTCTACAGCCCACGGCGTACTCACGCAGTGGTCTCCGCCGATCATGACGGCCAAGTCCTGGACGCCGCTTCACTACCGGACGGAACTGGCGAAACGCTAGCGCAGCCGCAAGGCGTAACGTCGGGTGATGTGAGGCGACGGGCAGTAGTGACGTTAGGCGTGATAGCTGCTATGGCAGGCGCCGAGAAGCGTCTTCCAGATTTCAGCAACGGCCGGGCGCGCAAGATCGGTGTCGGGGACGTGGTGCCGTTGGAGCGCAGCGTGAGGCATCTGTACAGCCTCGACTATCAGATCGGCGGCGGCAGCCTGTGGCAGGCCGCCGCCATCAAAGTCCGTGACGGCTACTCGATGCTGGAACAGGGCTACTACTCCTCCCCCACGGAGAGCCGACTCCTCAAGGTCACCGCCCGTCTGGAGATGTGCACCGGATGGCTCGCCCTCGACGCGGGCGAGCATGTCGTCGCCCGTACACGCTTCGCAGAAGCGCTGATCCTGGCGCGACAAGCGCAGGATCGAGAGGTCGAAACGGCAGCCCTTACCTACCTGGCAGGTCAGGCCAACTCACTCAACCGACCGCGAGAGGCCCTCCGCTTCGCCTCATCCGCCGCGCAGGTACCTACGATCAATCAGCATCCGCGCTTAGCCGCCATCCCCTGGCTGCGTCTCGCCGTCGCGTCATCGCTGACAGGCGATGCGCGCGGCTCCGAGGCCGCCCTCACGAACGCACGGAGGATCGTCGACCGTGACAGCGAGAAGCCAGCCGCAGAGTGGTGCTCCTTCCTGAGCCACACCGAGATCGATGGGCTCCACGGCACGTGCCAGCTAACGCTCGGCAGGCCGGTCCGCGCGGAGAAGTTGCTCGACGCAGCTGTCAGCGGCTACAGCGACGGTTACGCACGAAACCGAGCGTTGTACCGCGTCCGGCTCGCTCATGCACGCCTCCTGCAGGGTGAACCGGAAGGTGCGGCCGGCGCAGCGCATGCCGCACTGGACGACATGGTTGGCGAAGTGGCAAGCTCACGAGTCTCGACAGAAATGGCGAAGTTGTCGCAACTTTTCGCAGCCCACCAGGGCGTTGCCGAAGTCGACTCGTTCCTCGATCGATACCGAAAGACGTGACCATGGAGATGGACGAGAAGATTCTTGCTGTGCGAATCCGAAAGCTGGAACAAGAGTCTTTCCATGAATATCGGGATGAGCTGATCGAGGTTTACGAAGAGGTATATGCCGGGCAGCTTAATGATCCCTTCTTCTCCTCGGAGACATACTGGAGTCGGCTAACGGCCTACGCCGCAAGGAATGGGTTTCGGGCTGTTGCCGGCAAGGTCGACGAAACGCTGGTCGGATATGCCTTGGGTTATACATTGCCCGCGGAATCGCGGTGGTGGCAAGGGTTGCGATCCGCCGTGGATGCGAAGGCACTCGTTGAAACCGGCACCAGAACGTTTGCCCTCAACGAAATCATGGTGCGAAAGAGATGGCGACGTCGCGGGATCGCCCGACAGTTGCATGATGCCCTCATTGAGGAGGCAAGCGAGGAGCGAGCAACGCTACTCGTACTGCCTGACAATGTTGCCGCCCAGGCCGCATACCGCAGTTGGGGGTGGCAAATGATCGGCGAACTTCAACCCTTCGATGACGCTCCTGTATACGACTCGATGATTCTCGAATTGACCGAGTCGCAGCAGGACGGAGATGCGGGCGGTGGTCAGGGCATGCGTCGAGCGGGGCAGCGTGGGTGAGGTCAGGCCAGGCCAGGCGTCTGGCGGCGGCGACCGATCAGCCGAGTGAGCCCACGGCTAAAGCGCGTGGTGACACGTCCTGCAACGCTTCGTCCGCTGTAACCTCCCATCAGGCTGGCGCCACCGCACATAGTGACAATTATGTGTCTACAGAAGGTGTGTACCGATAAGAGCCCGGGCAGAGCTACCGGCGTTGGATCACCAACAGCTCGTCGCGAGCACGGGTTGCAGCTACGTACACCAATGACCGGGCCCGGAGCTCAGCGTCGTGCCGCTCGATAGGATCAAGCTCGTTGAGTCTGGCCCTCTCGGCGACAGACTGAAACCCGACGTCGGCGAGTACAACCTTGGCGAACTCCATGCCCTTCGCCCGGTGCATGGTCATGACCAGCACCCGGCCCTCCCCCGGGCGGTCGCGGTCGACCGCCCGGGCCGGCACCCCACGCTCGTTGAGCGCGTTGACGACCCTCTCCCGCTGAAACTTGTCGTGCACGAGAACGGCGATCGTCTCGGGTATGGCCCCGCCGTCGCGCCAGGAGCGGATGCGGTCGGCGATCCTGTCCAGCTCCGAGGCGAGCGAGTCCAGCGTCTCCACCGCTGGCGCCGGGCCCGATCGTGCCGACCGATAGCCGGTGATCTCCGTATGTTCTTCGAGGTCGACGTAGTGACCGCCGTCGAGCACAGTCATCGCGTAGCGTAGGTTCTGCGCCGTAGTGCGGTAGTTGAGGCTGAGCCGCTGCGACCGACCGACGATCTTGATGCCGTAGCGGCCCAGGACGGTTCGGCTGCCGTAGATGCGCTGGTGGGAGTCCTCCGCGATGAACAGGTCGTCCTCGCCCTCGGCGACCAGAGCGCGCAGCATCTGCCAGTGCGTCGGCGACAGGTCCTGGCCTTCGTCGACGAGCACGTGGTCGGCTTGGCCACCGCTGGTCGTCAGGTAAGCGGCGGCGACGGCGGCGGCCTCGGCGAAGTCGAGTGTGCCGTCGATGCGGCACTGCGCCCGGTAGGCGGCGATCAGCGCCCAGACGCTGTCCCGCTTGGCCCGGTCGAGGGCCACGCCACGACCGGGCCGGCGTACCCGGCGGTACTCGTGCTCGTTCTTGACCTTGTTGGGCAGGACGATAAGCGCGTATTCGTTGCTGAGGAACGTCTCGTTGACGATCTCCGGCGGCAGCGAGGTCGCCGACGCTTCGATGACCTCCCGCCAGCGGCCGGTCGGCGTACGGCCGGTCGGCGTCGATCGGGCCTCGCCCAGGACGGCGTGGACGGCGTCGGCGATGCCGGCGCCGGCGGACCGGATGACGGTGGCGGCGAGCGCGTCGACGCCGGTGACATGGACGCCGGGTACGTCGAGTGCTGACGCCTGCGGCACCGTCGGGTCGAGTAGCCCGAGACCGTCACGGAGCGCGTCTGCCAGGTTCGTGGTGAAGGTCGTCAGCACGATCCGCGCGTCGGGCCGCTCCCGGGCCAGCGCGCGAGCGCGATGCAGGAGGACGACCGTCTTCCCGGTGCCGGCACCGCCTGAGAGCCGAAAAGGTCCCCGGTAGCGGCGCACCGCGTAGTGGCGCTGCTCGGGGTGCAGGAAGACCCGCCACGAACCGAAGTCGCCGTTCTCGATGACTCGGCGGAGTTCCTCCTGGCCGTCGATGAAGGCGAACTGGGCCTGAGCGGCTGGTTGCTGGAGCGACCGAAGCAGGTCGGCGTCGTCGTCACCGGTCTGGTCGGGCGCTTCGAGGTGCAGCCGCTCGGCGATGGCGTCGATGGAGTCCTGGGTGGCGAGGTCCACCAGGAGCAGTCCCAGCCAGCCTTCGTGGCGTTGCGCCAGCTCCAGGACGGCATCCTCGTCCGGCGCGGCCATTGCCTGGTCGGCGATGTCGGAGGGCACGCCGAGCCGATCGACGAGTTCGCTGCGGCTGCGTCCGAGCCGGACCAGCAGCGGCTCCACCGGGTCCGCGTGGGGGTACTCCGGGCGGGACACGGCAAGGCGGCCGCCGTGCGACGGTGCGATGGGTCCGGCCTCCTCGATCTGCGGCAGGCCATTGATCGGATTCACCTTGAGACGGATCCGGGCGGCGACGGCGATGGCGTCGTCGTGGGGCCAGACGCCGTGGATGACGTAGTGGCACTCCCCCGCGCCGTCGAGCCGAAACATCACGGCCCGCCAGAACTGGTCGACGCGGCCGGTGCGGACGCGGGGGTCGGCCGCCCCGGCGATCGGTTCGACGTGCAGGCCGGCAGTGGTGTCATCGGCGGAGAGCTTCTGCAGGAAGGTCATCGCCTTGGCCTTGACCGAGCCATCGATCTTGACGGGCCACTTGGTCATGATGATTGTCGGCATCAGCGCTCTCCGTGCTCGGTGGTACCGGTCAGTGCCGCGACGATGGCATCCGGGTCCGGCCGCACGACGTACCAGCCGGCAGCGCTGAGATCGGCGCGGTCCTCGTCGGGCATGTCGTAGAGGTCCACGGCGACGTGCCGGTGGGGCCAGCAGATGTCCATCGGGATGCCCTGCGGGCCCTCCGCGCCGATCAGCGGGGCGTCGAGGTCACCGCGGGTGGCGAGAAGCCGGATCAGATCGCGTTCGGCGCCCGGCGCGGCCGACTCGTACGCGGACACCCAGCTATCGTCCACGCCCTCCGGAAGCCCGTCCGAGCTGGCCGGTTCCGGCATGGTGGTCGCGGCGGTGAGGGCGTGCGCGCGGCTGGTGGTCGTGATGACGGTGGGCCAGTCACGCAGGGACATCGCATTAGACAGTTGCAGCCACAGCCGCCAGGCGTCGGCGTGGGCGGCATCGAGTGCCAACTCCCGGTCGTCGAGCACAAGCGCGGCGTGTACCGCCGACCGCGTCGGCTCGACGACTACGACCAGCGCGCCGAACTGCCGCACCAGGACGGTCCGCCCGCCGGGTGGCAATTCCTCGCCGATCAACACGGCCCGCCCGATCGCGGCGAGGCCGACCCCGTCGGCACACGTGCGGCGGGACCGGCCGTCGACGAGGAACATCGGCACGGCCCTCGCGACGATCCCCAGGTCCGCCGGCCTGGGCGCCGACACCCAGGCCAGCAGCCAGGAAATCGGGCCGGAGCGCAGCCCTTCGTACGCACTCGGCGCGGCCTGGAACGGGGCCTGCTTGATCAGTCTGGCCACCGTCGCCTCGGCGAACCACACCGGCGCGGCGCTCGTCTCCTGCTCGGCGGCGGCGAGGTCGGCGGCGGTGACGGCCAGGACGACGCGGCCGGTGTCGCGCAGGATCTGGCGTTTCTCGGCGTCCTCGGCGAGCCGGTTACGGGACGCGACCGCGTGGAAGGCCCGCCCGTCGGTGAAGATGGCCACCGCCGGTACGGAGGTGTCGTTGGATTCCAGGAGGAAGTCGGGGCGGGAGTTCTCGACGTTCACCTGTGGGGTGAGGGTCCACTGCCGGTGGTCACCGGGCAGGGTGAAGCGCAGGGCGTTGCCCCAGGGTTTGGGCACTTCGGTGGTGGCAGCTCCGATCGCCTTCAACCGCTGCACGATCAACTTGCGGAAGCGTTGTTCCAGGTGCGATTCGGGGCTGTCCTGCGGCGGAGTCTGCACCAGCGTCCACGGCGGGCCGTCGGCGCTGTCGGCGCTGTCGGCGTCCTCGGACAGGCCGAGCAGGTGGGCGAGGTGTCGCTCAGCGGCGGCACGGGATGTGCGGCGGAGTGCGACGGGCGGGGTGAACGGCAGCAGGCAGCGATGGCAGGCGAGGCGTTCCTCGTGCCGGCATTCGCAGTCGCGCACCCGCCGCCAGGCCCGCGCCAGCAGGTCGCGCAACTGTCGTGGGTCGGCCAGGTCGGCCAGGTATCCGGTGCCACCGGGCACCACGTCGTGCAGCAGCAGCGCGTCGTGGTTGTCGGTGCCGTCGCTGAGGGTCGGATCGACGACGTGCTCGACCTGCAGGTGGTCGGGGTGCCCGCCGATCTGCTCACGCAGCCCGAGCAGCAGCGCCGCGGCCAGGCTAGGCACGGCGAAGTCGTCGCCGAGGGTGACCGCGTACGGCAGGCGCAGCAACAGCCCTTGGGTACGCAGGGTCCGGGAGAGAGCGACGGCGACAGTGTTCTCCCTGGCCGACCTCCGGTACGGGCACCAGGCGCGGTGTTCGTGCGGGCGGTTACGGCCGGAGTCCGTGTCGAGCTTGCCGCACCCGCTGCACACCCGGAACAACGCTCCGGTGCGTTCGTCGGCCGAGATGATCCGCGACATGCCGTGACCCGGGACGCCGACGTTCAGCCACCGCAGGTCCATGGCGCGCAGATAGGTGCAGCCCAGTCCGGTGTTCTCGGCGAACCACTTCGCCGCCACACCCGCCGGGTCGATGTCGGCGGCCGTGATGAGCTGGAACGGGATGCGGTCGCGTTGGTCGCGCCGGTCGGAGATCTTCACCTCGTCACGGCGCACCTCGGCGGAGACGTGGGCCAGTTCCACGACATGGAGATGCTGGCCGGTGTCGGCGATGCCGGTGCTGCCACACCGCAGGCACTTGGCGATCCGTTGTTCCTGACCCGTGGCGGCGATGTCGGCGGCGTAACCGCAGGCCGGGCAGAACGCCCAGGGGCGGATGGATTCCCCGTCGATGCCGAGGTCGATCGCGTCGACGGAGATCTCCCAGCCCCGGGCGTAGAAGGTCGCGCCCGGCGCGAACTCGCGGATGGCCTGCGCGGAAGCGCGCTGGAACTGGGCGCTGTCACTTTCGAACTCGCCGGAGTCGGGGTTGGTCCAGCTGATCCCGACCGCGAGGGTGACGGTGTCGTCGAGCAACGTGTAGTTGGGCAGAAGGCCGTGTTCCTCCAGCACGCTGATCCAGTATTCGCCGCGCAGGTGACCGAGTTGCCCACCGATCAGTTTGCGGGTGGTTCGGGCCGACCGCAGGGCACGCTTGTCGTCGTCGGTGACGGCCGGGGAGGCGGCCTTGGCCTCCAGTTCCGGCAACACCCTGTTGATCTGGGTCTGGCGCTGCCGGAGTGTCTCGACGGTCTGCTGCCAGCGCCGGCTGGCCGCGTGCACGTGCCCGGCGAACAGGCTGGTTCTGGCGCCGGCCACCGGACTTACCCAGTGGATGAGCGCATCGACCGTGGATCTGGGCAGTGCTCCGACGGTGTCGGTGAACCGGCGTACCGCGTCGGCCCCACCCGTCTCGGCCGCGGCGATGAGCTCGCCGAGGAACGACCCCGGCGCGCTGGAGCCGATGGCCTGCTGGGCGCTGCTCGGGTGGGTGTGGCGTCCGTCGCGGGCCATGCCATCGACGAGGCAGGCGGTGAACTGCCGTCGCAGGATCTCCTCGGCGCTCAGGTAGGTGGCGGGTGGACGTACCTCGCCGTTGATGACCGACAGCGGGTCACCGAGCTTGGGTAGTTGCTCGCCACGCCCGGTCAGGTAGGCCAGATTCAGGGCGTTGCCGGTGATGCGTCCGGCCCGCCCCACCCGCTGCAGGTAGGACGCCACGGTACGGGGCAGCGACGAGAGCAGGACCGCCGACAGGTCACCGATGTCGATGCCCATCTCCAGCGTCGGCGTAGCGACCAGCACGTTCGGCGCGTCCGGTTCGGACGCGGACCTCTTGAAGCCCTCCTCGTAGCTCAGCCGGGTGGCGTCGTCCAGCAGGCTGGTGTGCTCGCGCGCGACGATCCGGCGCATGTCCGGCGAGCTGTACAACCGGCGGTAGAAGTTGTCGGCCAGCGCCTCCCGGGTCAGTCGGCCGTGGCAGCGCACCAGCATGCACGGCGCCCCGTCGAGCTGGTCGACCGTGGTGCGACTGCCCGGCACCAGCGCCCGGCAGGTGTCGCAGGCCAGGAGGTGACGCCCGGCGGTGAGGTCGTCGAGCCGGGCCGGTCCCACCGCCACGCCGGATGGTGGGATCGCGTAGACGGTGGCGCCGCTCTGGCTGGTGACGGTGGTGAGGACACCGTCGCGGGCGAGCCGGTCGAGCAGCAGGCGGACGAGCCGCCCTCCGTCGGCGGGGCTGACCGACAGCGCCCGCGAGGTCCAGCGCGCGTACCAGGACTGAGCCGCCGTGACGGCGTCCAGGTCACTGTCGCGGACTGGGTTGGCGGAGCCCCCGACGCGCGGATAGCTCGGCGCCGGCCGGGTGTTGGGGAAGGCTGGCATGCCCTCGTCCCGGGGCCGCCCACCCCAGATGGACCAGCGGTTCCCGTCCTCCCGCCGGAAGGTGGCGAACCAGGGGTGGTCGATGGCACCCTGCACCCGCATCCGGTCCAGCACGCCGCGCACCCACCGGACGAGTATCTCGTCGGACGGCTCGGCGTGATCCGCGCCGAGCGGGTTCTGGACGGCGAACCCGGTCAGGACGGTCCGGGCCGCGGCGGCCATCCGGGTCGGCGGGCCGGCGTCCACCTCGATGGTCGCGGCGCCGGTCAGTTCCAGGGTCCGGCCGGTACGCGAGTTGAGCCCGAACTCCAAAGCCACGTCGAGGGCGAGCCGCTTCCTTACCCGGGACATCACCCGGGCAGGCACCCCCCGCAGCGTCTTCGACGTCCAGAACGGGACGAACGACTCTCGGTCGACGCAGTCGGGGCCGAGCAGGCGGTAACGTTGGAAGCTGTCCTCGCCGGTGCGACGGATCGCGTCCTCTACCAGCGCGTCCAGGGTGAGGGTGCCGGGGGCGATCGCGGCGTTGAGCGCCGCCCGCAGTGTCAAGGTGTGCGAGCGGGCCTCCACGAAGCCCGCCCGGTGGGCGGCGTCCTGCACCGAGTCGGTGAAGACCAGGGCCTTCTTCTCCTGTACGTCGAGCGCCGCCGACCCGAACAGGGTGGACAGGGACACCGACAGCAGAGTGGCGATGGCGCTGCCGAGGAACCGGATTCCGTCCGGCTGGGAGCAGGAGGGACAAGTGTCGTCGCGGGCGTGCTCGTCGGCGTCCCGGCCGACGGTGGTGAGCACCGGCAGGATCCACCCGTCGCGCAGGTCGGAGTCGTCGTCGGGCGGGGCGGCGTCGAGCAGTTCCCGGCCGCGTACCGAGAACCAGGCCAGCCCGTCCGGGTGCGTGGCCCCGTCGTACGCGGCGTTGGCTTCCGCCGGCGCGTACAGCAGGGCCCGGAAGCGTCCTTCGCGGGTGGCGTGGTCGCGCCGGATGCTCTCGTCGTCGGCGGCGAGGCCGGTGCCGACCGGAGCGAGCGCGACACCCCAGCCGGAACGGCCGCAGAACCGGCAGTAGACGGCCGGAAACGACGGCCGGATGTCCTCGGTGTCACCACCGGGCACGGGTGGCCCGTCGTCGCCCCAGCGGAACCGGGCGGTGGTGTCAGCGGCCCGGTCGATCCGGGTGAGTTCGCGCACCCACAAATGCACGTCGACAGCGAGGGCGTCCCGTCCAGCCACCGCCCGGATGTGCCCGAGGGCCGCCACCACTGCCGATATCGCCTGCGACCAGTCGGTGTCGAAGCCGCCCGCCGCGAGGCGTGAGGTGCGCCGGTCCGCCTGACCGGCGATCCGGCGTACCAGGTCGTCGACGCCGACGGCGTCGGCGGTCTCGTGAGTGAGTTCCTGCACCAGCGGATGCGCCTTCGCCAGCGCGAGCAGCAGGTCCGGCCCGGCCTCCGCGAGTCGGTCATGGTCACCGGACCAGAGCAGACCCAGGACGGTACGGGTGAGAGCGGTGCCGTCCGGGTCGGCCCCGAGCGCCTCGACGGCTGCGCGTACCTCGTCGGGCCGGAACGCGTCCGCGACGGCGAAGCCGGCTCCGGCGACGACGGCTTCCGCGTCCCCCACCCATTCGGCGAGGTCTTGCCGGGACTCGGTTACCACCGCGTCGGCGGGGAACGGTTCGCCGAACACCGTCTCAGCAAAACCGAGCATGGCGCCCGGATCTCCCTTGTCGCCCAGGGTCGCCGACGTGGCCACCGGCGTCATTAGCCCCAGCGGCCGGGACCACGCGGCCTTGGTGACCGCGGGGTCGTCGTCGCGCCAGTAACTCTTCAGCGCGAGACCGAGACGGCGCAGCAGCATGGCGACGTCGGTTCCCTGCGCGCCGTCGTAGGTGTGGAACTCGTCGAGCACCAGGTAGCGCAGGCTGGCCGCGGACTGCTGCCACAGGCTCTGGTCCTCGTGGCGCAGCAGCAGCTGGTCGAGCATCTTGTAGTTGGTGAGCAGGATGTCGGGCGCTGTGTCCCGGATGATCCCCCGATCGGTGATCAACCCGTCGGCGGTGACCATCGTCCGCGGCCGGCCCTTCTCCCCGGTGTAGAGCGCGGCGGTGATCGACGCCAGCTCCGGGTGACCGGTCAGCAGCCCAGCGAGGCGGCCGGCCTGGTCGTTAGCGAGCGCGTTCATCGGGTACAGGATCAGCGCCTTGATCCCGCTGACGCCCTCCAGCCGGGCCCGGCGCACGTGGTCGAGGATCGGATACAGGAACGCCTCGGTCTTGCCCGAGCCAGTGCCGGTGGTGACGAGCGTCGGCTGCGGACGCCGCCCACCCAGGGAGGTCAGCCGCGCGAACGCGGCGGCCTGATGGCCGTACGGGTCGGGGCCCGCGTACCAGTCGAGGTGCTGCCGCCAGCCCTGCTCCGCCGGACGGAAGGGCAGGCGCAGGCGCACGTACGGCCCTTTGAACATGCCGGTCACCGGGTCGGACAGGAACGTGTCGAGGCCGTCCCGGGCGTCCGCGTCGGTAAGCGCGAACGTCGTCGTCAGATAGTCGACAAGACTGTCCCGGACGTTCGCCGCCTGGACGGTGGGCAGCAGCTCGGTCACGAACGCTCCCGCAGGCGCTGCGCGAAGACCGCGTACGCCTGGCACATGTCCGCCTCCCGGTCCAGGGTGACGAACGGCAGCTCATAGGTGTAGGTGTTGCCGGCCTGGTTGGTGGCGGTGCGCTCCTCGGCGGTGATCCGGTCGTCGCCCTTCCTGCGCCAGACGGTGAGCACAGAGTTGGGCACCAGCCGGCCGTTCGCGTCGTAGAAGTAGACGTTGCGGTCGTAGCCGCGCAGCACGGCGAACTGGGTCCGGTAGATCGAGCACAACTCGTCGGCTGTCAAGCCGAGGGCAAGTGCGACCAGCGCGTCGATCTCGACGAGCGCCTGCCGCCGATCCGCAGCGATCCGCAGAGGGGTAACGAATGTCCATTCCGGCTCGACGAGGCCGAGCGGCGCCTTCCGCCTGTGGTCCAACCCACCGGCCCAGGCGTCATCGACGAAATCCTTGAGGTAACAATCTCGCCATAGCTCCGAGAACGCATCCGTCACGCAATTCAGTCGCGCTGCGCGAAGCAACAGATATGAATCGAGTGGCTGAACTCCCCGAAATGCCAGTCGCATTACGGCGCCAGCGCGAATATTGGACTTGGGTGCAACCCTAATGGAGAAATCCGAAATCAAAGACGAGAGATACCCGCATGCGGTTACCAGTGTACGCAATTTGCCTTCCGGTAGCCCAGCTGAGTAGATGCCATCTACGTGCGCAGCGCCCGGCGGAATCAGGGCGGGTATCAGGGTTCGTTCTCCCTGGTTAGCAGCCATGTTGCGCCAGGCGACCCGGTAGTGGTCGCGGGCGGGATCGGGGTGGTCCTCATCGCCCCAGTCGGTGTAGGCGCAGTCGTAGTCGTACCGGTCGCCTCGGGGTTGGTAGGCGGTGGCAGGGATCGCGTCAGCCGCCAACGCCTCGAAGTCCGTCACCGACCAGTCCTTATTGCTGACCAGCGTGGGGTTCGGCGTCTTGTTCAGCGGCGTCGAGACGTACAGATGCGGCCCCTGCAGGATCACGTCATCCCAGGAGGCCGGCACACCCCACTCCGACTCGAAATACCCATTGCGCCGATCTGTTGTCTCGTTCCACCCCTGCGAGAATTGGAGTCCGAGCTTTCCGAGACGCGATGCGCGAGACAGCTTTTCAAGCACTGCCGCCGCTGACCGGTTCACCGCATACACCATTCGGGTCTGTCGAATGGGGACGTCGTCGGTCTCCATCGTGGCGTGCCAAGCTCGCAACGTCTCCTCGGTGACCGTAATGATCCGCGAGCGGTGGGGGCGCACGTCCCAGCGTCCCTCGTCGTCCTTGAGTCCCGGCTCCGGCCCGGAGCCATCGTGGACCATTGAACGGACAGCCGTGTCGGGGTGGTAGAGCCAACTCGCCTGGGTGAACCCCGACTTGCTCTGCCGCGGCCCGTGCACTGTGATACCGAAGTGCTTGTGATTCTGGATCTCAAAGAGCAGCAACTGATTGATGAAGTGCCAGTGGCGGCGGAGGCGCACGTAGAGCTCGGCGCGGAGAAGGCCCGCGTTCTCGTCCGTGAAATGCGAGTTCAGGTGGATCATGCCGATAGTGCCGCGGGCCGACCCATGCCGCCACATCACCTCCATGAAGCAGCGGTATAGGTCGGGGCGCAGGCCGGCGAGATGCGGATACTGCGGCGTCGCGCTGACGAAGGAACCCACGCAAACGGTGTCCGCCGTGCCGTCGATAACGAGGTTCGACATGCCAGGCAGGTCGAAGGTGGCATCACGCTTGGTGGCCACCTGCGCCTGCGATGGCCTGTGCGCGAGCTGCCACCAAGGATCGCCCTCGGCCAGCAGTGCCGGCACGTCGACGTCCGGCCGGACCCACGGCGGGTTGCCGACCTGGAGGTCGAAGCCGCCCCGGGCGAACACGGTGGCGAAGTCCAACTGCCAGTGGAAGAAGCCCTGCCGCGCGGCGATGCGCTCGCACACCACTAGCCACGGGTGCTCACGCCGCACCGTCTCGATCGGCTTGGCGTTGGCGAAACCGATCTCGACCCGTTCGGCCTCGTTGAGTTCGTGCCAGCTCATCCCGGCGGTCAGGGTCGGGCCGGATGTCTTCCGCTTGCGAAGTTCCGGGTTGCGGCCCAGCAGCGCCTGCAACCCGGCCACCCACTGCACGACCGTAGGTGGGGCGATCACCTTGCCGTCGACGGTCGCGGACTCGTCGGTGAGCGGCCAGAACCACAGCGCCGTCCAGGCGTCCATCGCCCGGCGCAGCCGCCGGTAGGCGCCGTCCTCGTCGGCGAGCGCCTTCTCGATCTCCTCGCGCTGCACCGCCCCACCGGCCGGTAGCTCGCCCGCCTCCCACACCGGGATACGCCGACGGATTTGCTGCTCGGCGAGGTCCAGGCGGCGGTACGCGATCTGCCACAGCGACTCGACGCGGTGCGCCAGTTCGGCGTACGCGTCGATGGTTTGCTTTGTGGGTTTGGTCTTGGTGCTTCCCCGCCAGGTCTTGAGCCTCTTCGCGGCGACGGGGGCGAGCGCGGCGGCCTCCCTGGCGTCGGCGGCCGAACCCCAGCCGTCGGCTGGCAGCAGGAAGTGGTGGATGCCGTCGGTGGCGACCTGGCCGGCGGCCATGTCGTCGACCAACGAGGTCAGTGGCATCTCCTCGGGCACGGCGCCCAGCCAGGACTTGTCGGCGACCTGGCCGCGACGGTAGACGGCCCGACGGGCGCCGATCAGCGAGTTGCCGCGCTTCAGGTGCAGCCCGAACCAGGGTGCCGGCAGGCCCGGCACCATGGTGTCCAGCCACAGGGTGATCTCGGCGAGTTCGACGGCTGTGGCGTTCAGGTCGACGCCGTAGACGTTGTGCAGGGCGAGGTACGCCTTCACCTCCTGCAGGCGTCTTGGGTAGTCGTCCGGGTCGATGGTCTTGCCCTGGGCGGCCAGTTCCTCCTTGCGGCGCTTGAGATACTGCTCGGCGAGCTGCCGCACCGCCTCGATGGCGAACGCGCCCGAGCCGAGCGCCGGTTCGCAGATCGTCATGCCGAGGATGTCGACCGCCGGGGTGCGTTCGCCGTTCTGGTCAAGCAACTCCTCCAAGGCCTGCCCGACGGTGAACCTCGTCAGCACCTCGGGGGTGTAGTAGGACGCCGACTGCTGACGTTCCCGGCCGGCCAGCCGGAACACGAACGAGCCCTGCTTGTGCAGCAACGGCCGCAGCTCGCCGGTCACCGGGTCGGCGTCCTTCACGAAGTCGGCGGCGGCGATGCCGCCCGCCCGGTCCACTGGCACCACCCAGGAGCCCTTGCCGGCATCGCCGCCCTTGGCGACCTCGTACAGGTCCGTCTCGGCGAAGAAACCGGTGTACGACATCAACCCCTCGTAGACCGCGCCGAGCTGGTTGATGCCCAGTTGCGCATACGAGATGAAGCCCCGGTCCCGGCCGCGCCGCTCCTTGCTCAGCAGCAGGTGGGTCAGCACCTCCTGAAGCGCGGCATTGCCGAGACCGACCGCGTCGATGTGCGCGGTGGCGCTTGGCCGGAACAGGTCGGCGCGTAGCGGGTTGAAGGTGAGTCCCGGTGCGGACAACGCCTCCTCGTCGTCCAGTTCGGCGCTACGGTGGCCCTTGTCGACCAGCCGGAACAACACGCCCAGCGACTCGTACAGGTGGGTGCCGGTCCGGGCGCGCGGGGTGGCCAGTTGCACCTGGACGAGTTCCCGCAGCCGGTCCAGGCTGTAACCCCGGTCGTACTCGGGGGCGCCGACCGGCAGCACGCCCAGATCGGGCGAGGCCTCGGCATAGAGCAGGAACAGGATGCGGTAGAGGAAACGCAGCGCCTGCTTGGCCAGCGGCTGTGCCTGTGCCGCGGGCAGCGGTTCGAGGGCCTGAGCGCGGCGACGGGCCACCACCTCGTTGGCGAGGATCTCGATGGAGAGGCGTACGCCCTCGCGAAGGTCCTTGGAGACGCCGACGGTGTGTTTGATCGACTCGTCGAGGACGCCGCTCCACCACAGGCCGCCGTCCGCGTCCGGAGCGATCGAGGCGGCAGACAGGCAGGTCAGCGCGCGGTCGATCTCGCCGCCGCGTCTGGTGTCGTTGCGCTCGCAGATCAGTTGCAGGTCGACGGCGAGATAGCGGCCCTCGGCCCAACGCTCCCGTTCCGCCAGCACCGCCCAGCGACCCGCCAGGATGAGGATCAGATCGGGCGCGTCGTCCTCACCGAACAAAGCCGAGGCCAGCCGGGCGGCCGAGGGGAGATCATCGCCGTCGTCGCTCAGGCGCACCGGCGCGGCCAGCGTCCGGCCGTCCTTGGCGAGAACGTCCTCGACCGTCGCGACCGGCTGGGCGAGCACGACGACAAGCGGCGCCCGCTCGGTGATGCCAGGCGCTGAGACGCGCAGGATCGGCCCGTCCCCGCTGACGGCGAGCCCGTGCCCGCGTACCCCCAGGATGCCGACGACGCGCTCATGGATCGACGCGATAGCGGCGGCGGTGGCCTGCGCATCGGTGGCGCCGAGGTCCGCCTCCACATCGGCCAGCTCGGTGAGCTTGGCGAGGTCGGCTTCAAGTTCCTGCCGGGCCTCGATGAACCGGCTGCGCGGAGTGGGCCGGCGCGCGTCGGCCTCCGCGTCCCATTCCTTACGGCGCTCCAGCACGCGGGCGTGGAACGACTCCCTCGTCGCGTCGGTGGTGAAATAGTGCTCCGAGATCCAGCCCTCGCCGACCAGGATCGCATCCGAGACGCTCATCGGGTGCCCCCGATCTGCGGCACGACGACCAGCAGTGGGCGGACCAATTGCCGGTCCGGGTTCATCTCGGCCACCAGCATCTGCTCCTGCGCGATGCTCACCCGGCGTTGCTTCAGGTCGCGACGCTGGATGAGCGCGTCCGCCTCGTCCTGCCACTGGGCCAGCCGGTGCGACCACTGCTCGATCCGGTGCGCGACATCCTTCTCGGCCGCCGCGAACAGGTCGCGCATCTGCGCGCGGGCGTGCTGAACGGCCGGGGCGATGAACCGGTCGAGCGCCTCGGCGCCAGGCACCGCTCCGGGATTGACCCGCACGGTGTCGAAGCCCAGCGCGGCCAGCGCCACGGCGGCCGACGGATGCGGGGTCACCGGGGCAAAGGACGGGTTGTCGGGCACCGGGAACTCGACGGTCAGCCAGGCAGCCGAGACGACCTGCCCACGCCGGTTGGTGAGCGTGCCCAGCAACAGCACGGTCGGCCCGTCGACCTCACCGCGGACCGCGAACACCTGATTGCGGCCCAGGCCGGCCAGCGCGCGGTCAGAGGCCCAGTCCAGCACCGGATGCAGCGGGCCCAGGTAGTGCGCGTCCGGCCAACTGGAACCGGTGTCGTCGCGGAGCGCCTGCTCCAGCCGGTCCTTGCCCCGGGCGACGGTGGTGGCCAGGACGAGCCGGTCGGCGACCCGCCGGTCGGTCAGATAGCTCTGCGGGAGAACGTCGAGGCGTTGCACCAGGTCGGGCGGCGGGATCAGCTCCGCCGTACCGAAGGCGGTGTTCCGCCGCCAGGCGACCCCGTTGTTGCTCGGCGGCCCGGTCGGGTCGACGAAGGCGGCGTGCAACGCCTCTTCGAGGTAGGAGACCTCGTCGGGGTAGAGCCCGGAGCCGACGGCCGCGGCCGTCTCGGGCAGCGGCGACTCGTCGGCCTCGTCGACGAGGCCGAAGAACATCGCCGACAGGTCGTCGGCGGCCAGCACCTCGTCCGGCGTTCGCACCACGTCGTCCAGGTCACGCTGCCCGGCCAGGACGGCACGGATGGCGTCCTCCTCGCCCTTGACGTCGTACCGGCCCATCAGCGAGGCGACGTCCCCGAGGGCACGGTGCGCCTCGTTCTCCTTGTCGACGAGTCGCGCCAGGATGCGGACGTCGCCGGCGAACCGGTCACTGTCCGGATCCAGCAGCAGGGCGGTGATCCGAGGCGAATGTCGCTGTCCGTACCGGTCGATGCGGCCGTTGCGTTGCTCGATCCGGATGAGGCTCCACGGGATGTCGTAGTGGATCAGATGGTGGCACTGGGCGTGCAGGTTCACCCCTTCGGAGGCGACGTCGCCGGTGACCAGCACGCGGATCGCCGTGTTCTCCTGCTTGAAGGCGTCGACGATCTGCTGCTGCTCGTCGTCGGGCAGGCCGCCGTGCATGACGGCGACGGCTCCGGCGGGCAGGCCGAGGTCGGCGGGCAGGTGCTCGTGCAACCAGGCGAGGGTGGCCAGCCGTTCGGCAAACACCACCGCCCGCATCGGCGAACCGGCGGCGACGCCGATCCCCTGGAGTCGGCAGACCAGCTCGGCGTACTTGGCCGAGCCTTCCTCCAACGCCACCGCGTTGAGGCCGGCCAACCGATCCAGCGCCGCGCGTTCTCTGTTCGCGGCGGCGTCGTGCCCGACCCGCCCCAGCCGCTGCCGGACGGTCTCCGCCAGCGCGGCCGGCGACGACAGAAACGCCTTGGCCAGCGTCCACGGGAACAGCGACGCGTTCTGCCCGGAGTAGGGCGTGCGCCGGTCCAGCGGCCACAGCCACACGTCCTCGAGTTCGCGTGCGACCGCGTTCTCCGCCGGGCTCGCGGGCACCAACACGTTCTCCGGCTCCTCCCGCTCCGCCCAGTCGGCGCCGACGACGCCGGCCACCTCGTCGCTGTGCCGGTGCCGGCGGATCACCAACCGTTCGATCTCGGCGGCCACCAGCTCGCCGCCCGGCGGGATAGCGGACGGATCGAGCAGCCGGACCAACTCGGCGAAGGACTCTTTGCGGCCGTTGTGCGGGGTCGCCGAGGCCAGGACCAGCGTTTCGGCATTGCGGGACAACGTCCGGGCCAGTCTGTTGTTCTGCGTGGCAGCGTTGGCCAGGTTGTGCGACTCGTCGATGACGACCGCGTCCCAGCGTTGCTTCTTCAAGCTGGCCGCGTACCGCTCCGACTTCAGGGTGTCAATCGAGATGATCGCCCGCCGGAAGTACGTGAACGGGTTGCGGTTGGCCGGGAGCTTCTGGCGGACCCGTTGGATGCCGGCCGAGTCGAGCCGGACGAACGGCAGTGCGAACCGGGACCACAACTCCTGCTGCATCTGTTCGAGCACGTGGCGTGGGGTCACGATGAGGATCCGCTCACCTCGGCCACGGCGTACCAGCTCCGACAGGATCATGCCGATTTCCAGGGTCTTGCCGAGCCCCACGGCGTCGGCCAGCAGGATCCGGGGACGCAGGTTGTCCGGGTCCAGCGCCTTGCGCACGGCGGTCTGCTGGTAACTCAACGGCGTGGCGAGAGCCTGGGTGGCCACGGTGAGCGAGCGGTCGGCGAGCGGAACCGCGGTCTTGCGGTAGGTGGACTCCAGCCAGAGCCGAGCATTGCGGTAACGCGGGCTGCTGTCCGCCACGACGCGCGCGGCTGCCGGGTCGAGCGGTGCGACGCGGTCGAGGGTGGCGTAGAAGCTGGCGGTGACGTCACGAACCAGCTCACCCAGCCCGCGGACATGCACGAGGAGCCCGTCCGCGGTTTCCTCCGCGGTCTGTACCAGCCATTCCTCGTCGCGGATGACCACCACCGACCCGGGCGCCACGTCGAGTGCCGACTCAGAACGGATATCGCCCACGGCCGTCTCCTCCCCCATCGAGTCGCGGTCCGAGGATCCTATGTAGAAGGTCGACGGCAGGACACCCCGTCATCCGTTCCTGCCGGCCGGGTCAAGAGCGCTCACCGGTCGTACGAGCGGTGGAAGTACTGCAGGTGGACGGGTCAGGACGCGGTGGTGCCGCCGAGAACCTCGACGCGGGAAACCCGCTCGATTCGCCCGCGCACCGCGATTCCCGTGACCCGCACATGCTGCCGGTGCCCGTGCGCCTGGACGAGCCGCTGATAGAGCAGATCCGGCAGGAGAACCCGGATGGAACGCTCCGAGGAGCCGTACACGGTGGAAATCGGGCCCCGCACGGTTGCCTGGCCACCCTCACCGATATCTCGCCGGAGCTTGCTGACCTGGCCCTCGACGGTGACCTCGCCGTCCGGGACAGCCACCTTGAGCTGCTCCGCCGCCGTGTGCAGCACCTCGATCCGGCGGGTGTTGAAGCGGAACGAGCGAGCCGGCACGGCGGAGGCCAACTGTGCGGCCCAGTTGAACCTGACGTCGTAGGGAACGCCGTCGCGGCCGAGTTTGGCCAGGGCGTCGCAGACGTTCGCCGACACGCCCTCACCGGTGCGGCGCAGGAAGAGCCCGAGATCGAAGTCGCGCTGCGCCTCACCGGAGGCGGCGAAGCATGCCCGCACCGCACGATGCATCTGCAACGACACCCGGCGGGCAAGCGGCACACCGGCGTTCCCGTCGTCGCGCGGAACGGCGAGCCGTGCCGCGATCGCCCAGCTTCCCGCACGTGGCGTTCCCAGTCGCACAGTGCGCGCGAAGTCCAACGCACTCTCCGGTCGGCGCCCCTGAACCAGCATCGGCTGCTCGCTCATCAGGGCGTAGGTCGAGGAGACGACAAGTTCCCGCACTCCCGCCAACGCGTCCACCGCGTTGAACAGCGGAATGGTTCCGGACGGGCCGCCCGGCAGCAGCCGGAAGGAGAGCGTATCCGCGCCGGTGGTCTCCAGATCGTCGAGAAGCAACCGGATCGGGCGCTCCTCGACCGCCGCGACTGTGGTGAGAAAGTCGGAGACACGACTCGCGTAGTCGCGCAGGCCCTGATAGCCCGGGACCAGCACCTGGAAGTCGCCGTCGTCCTCTCTACGCGACCACAGGGTCGCCCGTTCGAGTCGCTGCTCCTGCGTCCAACCGGTGGCCGCCAGATAGCGGCTCAATATCTCGGGTGTCAGCCCCGATGCTGCGCTAAGTTCGTCAGCACTCATGGCGATCGACGGCATCATGACGCAGGCACCCGTTGCGCCGGACGGGGCTCGAGAAGGGATCGTAGGCCCTTGACGGTCAGCAGATTGCGCTTCGGCACGGGGACCGTGACGTGGCGCTGCGTCGCTTGGTCGATCACGGGCGACGTCCGCAGAGACACCCAGTATCCGCAGTGACTGAGCCGCAGGGAAGTCTCGTCCGCCTGCGCGTACTGACCGGCATCCGCAGGAACAATAACCAGGAAGAGGTAACGCGACACCGCGAACCCCTCGCCGGCAAGGTTGTTGTAATGCCGCACGTCCATGGGATAGAGCCAGTCCAGGTCGGTGCCCTTGGGGCTGGACCAGGACTTGACCTGCGCCTCGATCTTGGGAAAGCGGACCGTGCCGCGGGTCCCCGGAAAGTCGATCGAAAAGTCCACCCCGGTGTGGTCTACGTCCTGTTGCCCGGCGATCAGACCGGCGGCGCTGGCCAGTACACGCACGAAGCTCTCACCGAAATAACCCTGGTGGTTGTATCTGCCGTAACTCATCCACCTTGCCCCAGGCCCGCACCGACGCGCTCCGTGGGCGTAAACATACTTCGGGTTACCGTCGTTGAGAACCCCTGGGCTGCCGCTGCAGACTCGATCTGTGGTTGGGCTAGCCGACTCTGTCGGGCTTAGGTGGGAACCTATGCTCAGGCGAGCCACCCGGCTTGCTGCGCGGCCGGCTGTTCGCGGTGACCACAGGTTCCGCGCCAAACTACTCGCCCGGATCCCGCCGCGAGCACCTTGAGCTACATCGGACCAAACTGAGCGTTTGGCCCCGCTGGGCCAGCGGGCTCTTTCGCTTACGCGTGCCAACTCCAGCACGGAACAACCTGTTGGGATCGCCGCGCCAAACTACCTGCCCTGGCGGCGTCACGTTGCGCTAGCCAGAGGGTGGGCCCATCAACGGGCTTGCCCCCGACGGAGCTCCTGCTCCCAATCTGCTCCCAATTTAAGGGGCAAGAGCGGAGAAGCCCGTTACCGGCGGTTCCGGTAACGGGCTTCCTACCTGCCTATATTCATGGTGGGCGATACTGGGATCGAACCAGTGACCTCTTCGGTGTGAACGAAGCGCTCTCCCGCTGAGCTAATCGCCCTCAGCGCGCATGACTCTACCCGATCGAGAGCCCGGACCAAAAACCGGGCCTCAGTGCGTCGCGAGGTAGTGCAGCGCCTGCGCCACGACGTCGATGCCGAGGCTGTACTTGAGCGACAGCCACACCACCACGGACACGAACACGAGCCCGACCGCGCCGAGCACGAACCGCACCCCCAGTGACTGCCGCTTCACCCAGCGCGTCCACGAGTTGACGTGCCGGCGGGTGAACGCGAGCAGCCGTCGCGCCCAGTGGAACTCCACCGCCCAGACGCCGAGGCCGGCGATGACCAGCAGCCAGCCGGGGCCGGGCAGCGGGATCAGCGCGATACCGATGGTGACCACGAGCGCGCCGAGAATGCCGATGAAGATCTTCAGGGCGACGCGGCCGGTGGGGTTGGCGCGGATGAGTTCGAGCGTGGTGTGCAGGCGCAGCCGCCAGCCACGTCGGCGCCGGCGCTGCTCCACGAGAGCGCCTCGCGACCGCCCTTCCACCGGCACCTCGTACCCCCGACTTTCGGCTGCTCGGGCCGCACCTTTCGGCGAATCACCCCTGGTCCGCGACGTCACCGACGAGCCCCCCGTGACCATTTCCACCCCCAGTGTCGCGCGGGACCGTCACCCCTGCTGACGACTGGACGTTACCGGAGTAAGTCGACGACTGAACCACCCGTTGCCGGGCGGGACGACGGAGTGGGCGGAACCGGAAATCCTACGTGGGGCCGAGGGGTTCCCGAGGGCTTTCCGAACCCCTTCCCACCACTGGGTGAAGTCAGCGTATGGCGGAGCGTAGCCAGGAGCAGCACCTGAGTATGGGAAAAGCGGGACACGCGCGTTCCGCAGCGGTGCCGGGGGGAGAACGTTCATGAGTGTCATCCGACCGACGACCGTAGAGGTCGAGACGTCGCTAAGGCTCGTCGCGCCTGACGCCACCGCCTTGCCGGTGCGTGCCAGTCTGCGTTACGACCCTGCTGACCCGTATGCGGTCCATGTCCTGTTTCACGCCGAGTCCGCCGGCGGCGAGGCGGTGAGCTGGTCGTTCGCACGCGAACTGCTGGTCACCGGGCTCGACGAACCGGCCGGCATCGGTGATGTGCGGGTCTGGCCGTGGGCCACACCGCGCGGCGACTTCGTCGCGCTCGCGCTGTCGTCCCCGGACGGCAACGCCCTGTTCGAGGTTCCGCGCAGCGTGCTGGTGCGCTTCCTGCGCCGGACCTACGTCGTCGTCCCGCGCGGCCGCGAGGCCGAGCACCTGGACGTCGACACCGCGGTGAACCGGCTGCTCGCCGGTCGCTGACACGGCAACACCCGGGGCCGCGCGGATCTGCCGAGTCCGCGCGGCCCCGGGCCGTCTCACCGGGGGTGCGCCTCAGCCGCGCGTGGTGATCCCACCGTCGACCGGGATGACCGCGCCGGTCAGGTAGGCGCCGGCCCGCGACGCCAGGTAGATCGCCGTGCCCGCCATGTCCTCGGGCCGCCCGATCCGCCCCAGCGGCACCTGCTGCTCGATCGCCGAGCGCGACTCCGGGTCGTCGAGCGCGAACGCCATCATCTTGCTCTCGAACGGTCCGGGCGCGATCGCGTTGACGGTGATCCGCTCACCGGCGAGCTGGTGGGCGAGGCTGCGGGTGAGCATGTGCACCGCCGCCTTGGTGGCCGAGTACGCGTACACCTCCATCCACGGCACCCGGATGCCGTCGACCGACCCGATGTTGATCACGCGGGCCGGGTCGTCGGCGGCGGCCGCGGCGCGCAGCTGCGGCAGCAGCGCGGTGGTGAGCCGGAAGACCGCCTTGACGTTCACCGCCCAGAGCTTGTCGAAGGCGCCCTCCGGGTACTCCTCCAGCGGCGCGCCCCAGGTGGCGCCCGCGTTGTTCACCAGTACGTGCAGCCGGTCGTGGCGCTCCCGCACAGCCTCGGCGAGCGTCAGCGCGCCCGCGTCGCTGCCGAGGTCGGCCGGAATCGCCTCGCAGTGCCCCTCGGCGGAGAGTTCCTTGGCCACCGACTCGCACACGTCGGCCTTGCGTGACGAGATGATCACCTTTGCGCCGGCCTGCACGAAGCCCCGCGCGATCATCAGCCCGATCCCCCGCGAACCGCCGGTGACCAGCACCGTCTTGCCGTCGACCGAGAACAGTTCCGTCATGCTCATCCCATCGCCGTCGCCCGGCCGGGGGCCGGTCGGCCGACCCGGGCTTACCGATCGGTAACGTAACGGTCCGCCGTACGTGCCGACAAGACCGGTCCGTGCGGGCGGAAGCGTCGAGATGCAACGTGCGGCCGGGCCGGTTACCGTCGGGGTGATGGTCACTACCGGTCAGCCCTCCCCGGCCACCCGCACCGGCCCGCCGGAGTCGCGCCCCGGCGCCGACGAGATCCTCACCGGCGCGCTCGACGACCTCGCCGCCGAGCCCGGCTGGCCCCGGCCGGTCCTGCTCGACCGCGACGTGCTGATCCTGGTCACCCACGGTCACGGCACTGCCGAGCTGGACTTCCGGCCGGTGCCGTGCCGGCCCGGCACGTTGCTGCGCGCGTACCCCGGTCAGGTGTTGCGGTGCGTCGGCGCGCAGCTCGACGCGACTGTGGTGAGCTGGCGGCCGGACGCGCTGGCCGGCCTCGACGTCGACCCGGACGCGGTGCCCGCCCACCGCCAGCTCGCCGGCGAGGACGAGGACGCGGTGATCAGCGAGGTCAGCCAGCTGGCTGTGGACGCGGAACGGCACGCGATGGTGCCTCCCGCCGCGGCGCTGCTGCGGCACCAGCTCGCGGTGCTGCTGCTGCGGCTCAGCCTGCTGCCGCATCCGGAGAAGGGGTCCGCGCCGCGGGCCGAGACCGACACGTTCCGGCGGCTGTGCCGCGAGGTGGAGCGCGGCTACCGGCACACCCGCCGGGTGGAGGACTACGCCGCCCAGCTGGGCTGTTCGGTGCGTACCCTGACCCGGGCCTGCCTGGCGGTGACCGGGCGCAGCGCCAAGCAGGTCATCGACGAGCGGGTCGCGTTGCAGGCGTGCCGGCTGCTCGCCGCCACCGACGAGTCGATCGCCCGGATCGGCCGTGACCTGGGTTTTCCCGAGCCGACGAACTTCGGCCGCTTCTTCACCCGGGAGGTCGGGGTGAGCCCGGGGACGTTCCGGGCCAACCGGGAACGCCCGCTGCCCGTCCGTCTGGTGCGACCCCGGCCGCCCGCCGACTCCCCCGCGCCCACCGGCCAGGCATGATGGCACTGTGCAGATCTCCGCGCGCGGCGACTACGCGGTACGGGCAGCCCTGAGCCTGGCCACCGCGTACCCCACCCTGCTGTCCACCCAGGTCATCGCGGCGGAGCAGGACATGCCCCGCAAGTTCCTCGAGGCGGTCCTGGCCGACCTGCGCCGGTCCGGGATCGTCCGGGCCCAGCGCGGCGCCGAGGGCGGGTACACGCTGGCCCGGCCGCCGCGCGAGATCACCATCGGGCACGTGTTGCGCGCCGTCGACGGTCCGCTCGCCGGGGTACGCGGGCTGCGCCCGGAGGAGACCCGGTACGAGGGCGCGGCGGAGAACCTGCCCCGTCTCTGGGTGGCGGTACGCGCCTCGGTGCGCCGGGTGGTCGACGAGGTGAGCCTGGACGAGCTGGTCAGCGGCCGGCTGCCGGCGCACGTGCGCAAGCTGACCGCCCAGCCGGACGCGTGGGAGCCGCGCTGATCACAGCGTGCTGACCACCTCCTCGTAGGGCAGGCGCGGCAGCCGTTCCCGCCAGGCGTCCGGCGCCGGGCGGCCGATGTTCATCAGCAGCAGCACCCGGTGCTGCCCGTCGGGGAAGAACTCCCGTTCCACGCCGGCCGCGTCGAATCCGGCCATCGGCCCGGCGGCCAGCCCGGCGGCGCGTACCCCGACCAGCAGGTAGCCGATCTGGAGCGCGGCGTTGAACCGGGCCTGCGCCTCCCGCCCGGCCGGGTCGCCGGTGAACCAGTCCCGCGCGCCGGGCCGGTGCGGGAACAGCTCGGGCAGCCGGTCGTGCCAGTTCACGTCGGCGGCGAGCACGGCGGTCAGCGGCGCGGCTGCCGTCTTGTCCCGGTTGCCGGCGCTGACGTAGGGCAGCAGCCGCGCCCGGGCCGCCGCCGAGCGCAGCAGCAGCACCCGCAGCGGCTGGGCGTTCATCGCTGTCGGGCCGTACCGGACCAGGTCGTGGATGGCGCGGACCTGCTCGTCGCCGACCGGCTCGTCGGTGAACACGTTTGCCGTGCGGGCCGCCCGGAACAGCAGGTCCTGGGCGGCCCGGTCCAGTGCGATCAGCTCGTCGGCGGCGGCGGTCACCACGCCTCGGACCAGTCGCCGAGCGTGGTGGTGTAGCTGCCCCGGTGGTGCAGCAGCGGGTCGCCGTCCTCGCCCGCGCCGAGCGCGAGCGGCTCGCCGAGCAGGATGGTGTGGTCGCCGGCCTCGATCCGGCGGACCACACGGCACAGCAGCACGGCGAGCGCGTCGCCGATCAGCGGCACGCCGAACGGTCCGGTGGTCCAGCCCGGGTGGGCGCTGAACCGGTCGATGCCGCTGGTGGCGAAGATCTGCGCGATCTCCTGCTGGCCGGAGGCGAGCAGGTGCACGGCGACGTGCTCGGCCTGCTCGACTGTGGGCCAGCTCGACGACGCGCGGCCGAGGCACACCGAGACCAGCGGCGGGTCGAGCGACACCGAGGTGAACGAGGTGGCGGTGAAGCCGGCCGGTGGCAGGTCCGGCCGGATCCGGTTGCCGCGCAGGCCGGGGGTGGTGACCACGGTGACGGTGGACGCCTGGCGGCGCAGCAGGCCGCGGAACGAGTCGACGTCGACCGGGCGCAGCTCGACGGTTCCGGGCCGGTCCACGGTGGTCACGACGCCACCAGCTCACGGGTCGCGTAGGCGCTGGCCGGCCGGGGCAGGCCGTAGTGCTCGCGCAGGGTACGCCCGGTGTACGCGGACCGGAACAGCCCGCGCCGGCGCAGCAGTGGTACGACGTGGTCCACGAAGTCCTCCAGTCCGTCGGGTAGCAGCGGTGGCATGACGTTGAAGCCGTCGGCGGCGCCCTGGGTGAACCAGAGCTCGATCTGGTCGGCGATCTGTTCCGGGGTACCGACCACGACGCGGTGCCCGCGTCCGCCGCCGAGACGGCCGATGAGCTGCCGCAGGGTGAGCCGTTCCCGCCGGGCCAGCTCGACGACGAGCTGGTAGCGGCTCTGGTGCGACTGCACCGTGCCGGCGTCGGGCAGGTCCGGCAGCGGGCCGTCCAGCGGCAGCCCGGTCAGGTCGAGCCCGGTCATGCCGGAGAGCTGGGCGAGAGCGTGCTCGGGCACGATCAGGGCCTCCAGTTCGTCGGCGAGGTCGCGGGCCTCCTTCTCCGTACCCCCGATGACCGGCGCGATACCGGGCAGCACCTTGACCAGTTCCGGATCACGCCCGGCGTCGGCGGTGGCCCGTTTCAACGCGCTGTAGAACGCCTGGCCGTCGGCGAGCGTCTGCTGGGCGGTGAACACGGCCTCGGCGTACCGGGCGGCGAACGCGACCCCGTCGGCGGACGAGCCGGCCTGCACCAGCAGCGGCCGGCCCTGCGGCGGGCGGGGCGTGTTCAGCGGTCCGCGGACCCGGAACCGCTCCCCGGCGTGGTCGATCTCGTGCACCCGGGCGGTGTCGGCGAAGACGCCCGCGGCGGTGTCCAGGACCAGCGCGTCGTCCTCCCAGCTGTCCCAGAGCTTGATCGCCACGTCGACGTACTCGGCGGCCCGCCGGTAGCGGTCGGCGTGCGCCGGGTGGTCGTCGAGGTTGAAGTTGCGGGCCTCCCGGGCCTGGGCGGAGGTGACGATGTTCCAGCCGGCCCGGCCACCGCTGAGGTGATCCAGCGAGGCGAACGCGCGGGCCAGGTTGAACGGTTCGGTGTACGTGGTGGAGGCGGTGGCGATCAGGCCGATGTGTTCGGTCGCGGTGGCGATCGCGGCGAGCAGCGTGATGGGCTCGAAGACGGCCTGGATGTTGTGGCGTACGGCCGGTCCGACGGCGAGCCCGTCGGCGAGGAACACCGAGTCGAGCGTGCCCCGCTCGGCGATACGGGCCAGTTCCTGGAAGTGGCGTACGTCGGCGAGGCGGCTCGGGTCGGCGCGCGGGTGCCGCCAGGCCGCCTCGTGGTGGCCGACACCCATCAGGAAGGCGTTGAGGTGCAGGGTCCGGGACATGGCGGTTCCTCTCAGACGGTGGTGACGTCGACGCGCCAGGTGGAGAAGCGACGTTCCCCGGCGACGAGGAGCTGGTTGACCACCAGCCCGATGGCGGAGATGGTGATGATCCCGGCGTACATGTCGGGGATCGCGAAGTTGTACTGCGCGTAGTTCACGAGGTAGCCGAGCCCGGCCTTCGCGCCGACCATCTCGGCGGCGACGAGCACCAGGATCGAGTACGCCCCGGCGAGCCGGACGCCGGTGAACACCGTGGGCACGGCCGCCGGCAGGATCACCTTCTGGAACAGCCGCAGGTGGTTCAGCCCCATCGAGCGGGCCGAGCGGATCAGCAGCGGGTCGACGCCCTTCACGCCGGCGATGGTGTTGAGCAGGATCGGCCAGGAGCAGGCGTAGACCACCAGGGCGATCTTCGAGGTCTCACCGAGCCCGAGGATGAGCACGAAGACCGGCAGCAGTGCCAGCGCGGCGGTGTTGCGGAACACCTCCAGCAGCGGGCTGAGCAGGTCCGCGAGCGGCCGGTACCAGCCGATCAGCAGGCCGAGCGGAATGGCGGTGACCACCGCGAGCGCCAAGCCGGTGAGCGACCGGGTTCCGCTGGCGCCGACGTGGTCGGCGAGCTGCCCGCTGCGCAGCAGTTCCCACCAGGCGGCGAGCACCTCGGACAGCGGCGGCAGGAAGACCCGGTCGACCAGCCCGGCGCGGTGCGCGGTCTCCCAGATCGCGGCCAGCGTCAGCAGCGCGGCGCTGCGGTGCAGCGCCCGGCCGCCGAGGCCGAGCAGGCGTCCGGGCCGGCGGGGCGCGACGGCCGGGGCGGGTGGGGCGGCCACCGGCCGGGCCGGCGGTGCGGCGACGTCAACCAACGCGGGCCTCCTCGCGTACGGCGGACTGCGCGGCGCGGACCTCGTCGCGCAGCAGCGTCCAGATCTGGTGCCGGTGGTGGCGGAACGCGTCGGTGGAGCGGACGTCCTCCTCGGCCTCCCGGTCGCCCAGCTCGATGTCGATGACCTGCTTGATCCGGCCGGGCCGGGACGTCATCACGGCGACCCGCTGACCGAGGTGCACGGCTTCGTCGATGCCGTGCGTGATGAACACGACGGTCTTGGCGGTGGCCTGCCAGATCCGCACCAGCTCGTCCTGGAGCGAGTCGCGGGTCTGCGCGTCCAGCGCGGCGAACGGCTCGTCCATCAGCAGCACGTCCGGGTCGTACGCGAGACTGCGGGCGATGGCGACGCGCTGCTTCATGCCGCCGGACAGCTCGTGCGGGTAGCGGTCGGCGAAGCCGGTCAGCCCGACCAGGTCGAGGTGGTACGCGACCAGGTCGGCGCGCTCGGCGCGGGGCAGGCCCTTGGCCTCCAGTCCGAACGCGACGTTGCCGGCGGCGGTGCGCCAGGGCAGCAGCGCGTACTGCTGGAAGACGATGCCCCGGTCCAGGCCCGGCCCGGTGACCGGGCGGCTGTCGACGAGCACCTGCCCGGCCGTCGGGGTGGCCAGCCCGCCGAGCAGGTCGAGCAGGGTGGACTTGCCGCAGCCGCTGGGGCCGACGACGACGAGGAACTCGCCGGGGCGTACCCCGAGGGTGAGGTTGTCGAGCGCGGTGACCGCGCCGCCGCCGCCACGCCGGCCCGGGAAGACCTTGCGCACCCGGTCGAAGCGGATCTTGTCGGTGCTCATGCGCCACCGCCGGTGGCCGCGGCGGCGTTGAACCGGTTGGTGTAGAGGTCGGACGGCTTCGGCCGCTCGCCCTTGAGCTCGCCGGAGTCGGCCAGCCAGTCGATCCAGGTGGCGAACTCCCGGTCGGTGATGAGGCCGCCGGTCCCGGCGACGCCGCTGGACTTCCAGTACTCCACGAGCGTGGTGTCCTCGTTGCGCCCGCGCTTGGCGATGATCGCCTTGAGCCGGGCCACCACCGTCTCGCGCGGCTGGGTGCGCGCCCACTCGATCGCCTTGCCCACCGCGGTGACGAACGTCCGGACGGTGTCCGGGTTACGGGTGAGGAAGTCGTCGCGGAAGACGTAGCTGCCGGCGCTGAACGCGCCGAGGAGTTCGTAGTCGGTGAAGACGGTGCGGATGCCGCCGTTCGCGACCGCCTTGTCGCGGATCACGCCGCCGAGCACGGCGACGTCGATCTGCCGGGCGCGCAGCGACTGCTCGGTGTTCACCGGCGGCAGCGCGACCAGCTCGACCTTGCCGATCTCGGCGGCGGTGAGGCCACCCCGGGCCAGCCAGGTACGCAGGACGGCCTCGGCGTGCGCGCCGAGCGTGTTCATGCCGACCCGCTTGCCGATCAGGTCACGCGGGCCGCGGATCGGGCTGTCGTCGAGCACGTAGTAGCCCTGGAACGTCTGCGCGTCGGAGCCGTAGTAGCTGACCACTGCGGTGATCGGGGCGTTCGCGGCCTGGAGCTTGACGATCGCGCCGTTGAACGCGCCGCCGAAGTCGCTCTGGCCGGTGGCGGTGGCCTGGATGTCGGCCGGGCCGCCGGTGACGTTGCCGATCCAGTCGAGCGTGACGTCGCCGAGGTAGCCGAGGTCGGCGGCGAGTTCGGGGAGGGTCACCTGGCCGACCGAACCCTGGTAGCGCAGTTCCTTGGTCTGTGCGCCGTCGGCGGCGTCGGCGCCGCACGCGGTGGCGGTGGTGAGGGCGAGCAGGGCGACGGCGGCGGTGAGGGCACGCCGCGGTGATCGGGTCGAGGGCATGGCGGAGTCTCCTGATCTGTCCACGATGCGGTGGAGGGGGCCCGCGCGGGGCCGGGGAGCACGCCGTACCGCGCCGGGCCACGATGCGCCGGCTGCGGGAACGGACGGGCGGAGAGGGAACGACGAGCGCTCGGCTCAACAGAGCGCGCTCGCGTGCCGGACCAGGTCGACGTGCACGCGAGCGGTGAGGAGAAGCTCGTCCCGCTGCGACATGCCCTCATGCTGCCGACCGTTCTCCACGCCGGTCAATGCCCTTCCATTCAGTGAGACTTTCATCGCTGGCTTTGCTACGACCCGCCTCCACCAGCATTTACGACTCCTTAACACCTACCCGTTGGATAGAGATTTTGCCGGGCGGCAGCCCCACCGTCCAGAGCGGACCGGGCAGGGTTTCGCGAATCGTCGATCCGGGCATGTTCGATGCCGCGAAGGCATGCAGACGACTGCAGAGGCAGGGAGACGAAGGAGGCACCCCCGATGGGCGTCCAGTTCCGCAAGCGTAAGAAGTACGGGCCGCTGATCCTCCACTTCACCCAGAACGGCTTCTCGTCGTGGAGCATCAAGATCGGCCGCTGGTCCTGGAACTCGAACACCCGCGCCCACCGCGTGGACCTTCCGGGACCGCTGTCGTGGAAGCAGGACAAGAGCCCGTCCTGACACCCGGACGTGAATCGGGGCGCCGGCGGCTGGCCGGCGCCCCGATCGTCGTCCGTACCGGCTTTTCCGGTTCCGCCGACCACGGCGCCCCGGCGACCGGAGAATCGCCGCATGGCGGACCTGTCCCTGCGGCGGATGCGACGGCGGGCCGTGGCGGCCTGCCTGCTCATGCTCGTCGGCTACTTCCTGGTGCCGGTCGCGGCCGACCCGAACGGCCTGCGGCTGTTCCTGCGCTCGGCGGGCACAGTGGTGCTGGTGGCCGTGATCGCGTTCCTGGTCACCGGCCAGGTCCGCCGACAGCTCGTCAAGGACCAGCCGACCGGCCGGGACGAGGATCGCGCGCTGACCCGGCTCGCGGTCGCGCTGATCGCCGGGCTGCTGGTCTTCGCACTCGGCGACTACGTGGTGGCGAACACCCGGCCTGGTGAGTTCGTCGGTCTGCGGACCCGGGTCGACGCGCTCTACTTCGCGCTGGCGACGCTCACCACTGTCGGCTACGGCGACGTGCACGCCGAGGGGCAGATCGCCCGGGTGGCGGTGTGCGCGCAGATGGTGTTCAGCATCGGTGTGGTCGCCACCGGAGCGTCGATAGTGCTCAAGCAGATGACCCAGCGTGCGGGACGGCGCTGATCAGCACGTCCCCGCCGAGCCGGCCGTGCTCGGGATCGCGGGTCACCGCGCCGGAGGCGAGCAGCGAGGCCAGCGCCCGGTTGGCGTCGGCGGCCCGGTAGACGGTCGCCGTGGTGGCGAAGCGGCGCAGCTCGGTGACCGGGCGCGGACCGGAGCGGGCCAGCTCGGCCAGCAGCTCGCGGCGCAGCGGGCCGGGCTCCGGGTCGAGCGAGATGTCGAGCAGCCGTCCCTGCGGGTCGGCCGGGTCGCGGTAGCGCACCCCGGCGTACTCGTCGACCGCCCAGAGCGCCTCCTTGACCGTCTCCAGCCCTCGGTCGGAGCCGGTGGCGTAGCCGAGCAGCCGGGCCGGGCCGTCTCCTTCGGGCACCAGCTCGACCTCGGTGGCGAGCGGGAACCCGGCGGCGCTCAGCGCCGGACGTAGCGACCGGCCGGGCGTGGTGACCAGCAGCAGCTCGGCCGGGCGGCCGGACGCGGCGGCGGCCAGCAGGGCCGGGTCCGGCTCGGCACCGTCGGCCACTGTGAGCAGCGGCGCGCCGGCCGCGCCCGCGGCCTTGAGCGCCACCGGCAGCCGGTCCGGCCCGCCGGGCACCAGGTGCACGGCGACGTCGGCCGGCAGCGCGGCCTCGGCCGCGCCGAGCCGCACCGCCAGGTCGGTGCCGTCGTCGGCCACCACCAGCACGGTCAGCCGCCGCCCCCGCAGCCGGTCGGCGAACTCGGCCACCACCCGCAACGCCTCCTCCGCCCCGGTGGCGTCACCTCCGGCGTACGCGAGCGCGAGCGTGGCCCGCCGCGCCCGGTGCAGCGCGGCGGGGAGCCAGTGGTCGAGCTGGCGGACGAGCAGCTCGCGCAGGACGGCGTCGGTCGACATGGTGCGTTTCTACCGCACGGCGCGGCGGCCCGGCCGTGAACCCCGCTCAGACCGGGACGGAGATGCCCACGCCGCCGCGGGTCTGCCCGCCGTAGCGCTGCCGCTCGCGGTCCAGGTCGAGCCGCCCGATGCGGGTACGCGCGGCGAGCGCGGCGTCGTCGAGCAGGTCGGCCGGGACGATCCAGACGATCTCGAACTCCAGCCCGTCCGGGTCGCGGCCGTAGAGGCTCTTGGTGGTGCCGTGGTCGGACGCGCCGACCAGCGCCCCGGCAGCGGCCAGCCGCTCGGCGGTGGCCCTCAACTCGTCGAGCGTGTCCAGTTCCCAGGCCAGGTGGTAGAGGCCGACGGTGGCCCGTCCGGCCTGGGACGCCCCGGCCGCCGCGCCGATCTCGAACAGGCCGAGGTCGTGGTCGTTGGTGGAGTCGGGCGCCTGGAGGAACGCGGCGCCGCGGAAGCCCTCGGGCGTCATCGGGACCCGGCGGAAGCCCAGCACGTCGCGGTAGAAGGCGACGCTGCGCTCCAGGTCACTGACGTAGAGGACGGCGTGGTTGAGTCGGTGGATGCCCATGCCACCGACCGTACCCGGGTTTTGTTGAGCGTTCAACTATTGCCGCTATGATGGGCGTCATGACCCGGTGGCTGACCCCCGACGAGCAGCGGACCTGGCGCGCCTTCCTGACCGCCTCCCGGGCGCTGACGGACGCGCTCGACCGCGAGCTGCAACGCGACGCGGGCATGCCGCACGCCTACTACGAGATCCTGGTCCGCCTCTCCGAGGCCCCGGACCGGCGGCTGCGGATGAGCGAGCTGGCCGAGCTCACCGGCTCCTCGCGCAGCCGGCTCTCGCACGCCGCCGCCCGGCTGGAGGCGTCCGGGTGGATCCGCCGCGAGGACTGCCCCACCGACCGGCGCGGGCAGATCGCCGTGCTCACCGACGAGGGCTTCGCCACCCTGGCCGCCGCCGCGCCCGGCCACGTCGAGGGGGTACGCCGGCACCTGTTCGACGCGCTCAGCCCGGCCCAGGTCGACCAGCTCCGCCGGATCAGCGAGACGCTCGCCGACCACTTGACGGATTCGGGACCAAACTGATCCACTCCGGGTCTTGTACATACCGTCGCCGGACGAGCACGATGGGGCGTGTCCTCCGGCTTCGCTGACCTGACCGTCCAGGCGCACCAACTGGTGTCCGAAGGCGACCTCACCGGCGCGGAGCGGCTGCTCGCCGACGCGCTCAGCGACGCCGATCCCCGCCCCGGCAACGCCTCCCCCGAACTGGCCGAGGCGGCCGGCCTCCAGGCCCGGGTGCTCGTCGCGCTCGGCGAGCCGCACTCCGCCCGCGGCTGGGCGGCGTTCGCGTACGCGGCGGCCACCCGGCTGCACGGCCGCTCCGACGAGCGCACCGTCACCGCCGCCGCGACGCTCGCCGCGGTGCTGCACCGGGTCGGCAGCGACGCCCGGGCCGCCCGGCTCTACTCCGACGTCATCATCGAGCTGACCGCCCGCGACGGCCCGGAGTCGCAGCGGGTGCTCGCCGCGCACGCCGACCTGGCCACCGTGGAGTTCGCGCGCGGCCAGTGCGAGGTGGCCCGCGATCGGTTGCAGGACGCCTGGGAGTTGCACCACGAGGTATACGGCGACGGCCATCCCAGCGGCATCAAGATGCTGGCGAAGCTCGGCGCGATGGAACGCGACTGCGGCCGGTACGCCGACTCGCACGAGCACCTGACGCTCGCCGAGGAGCTGTGTCGCCAGCACCTGGACCCCGACGACCCGCTCGCCGCCCAGGTGGCGGGGCTGGCCCGCGCCGCCGCCGACCCGGACCACGTCTGCCCCGCGCCCACGCCCGCTCCCGAGCCGCCGCCCGCGCGCACCACGCCGGTGGTGCCCGCCGCGCGGGTCCCCCCGCCCACCGAAGGGCCGCACGACCTGCCGCCGTACAGCCCGCCCGCGCTGGACGAACCGGTCGACACGCCGCTCTACCACCCGCCCGGCCGGGCCGCCGAGGCCGCGCACGTGCCGACGCCGCGTACCGCGCCCGAGGACGACGCCGACGGGTTCGGCGACTACCCGTGGCCGCCCGACGAGCCGGCCGAGCAGCCGTGGCGCCCCGGCGCGGACCCGCTGCCGCCCACAGTGGTCGGGCTCGCCGGCGACGAGCCGGACGGCGTACGCCGGGTGCCGCAGGCGCCGCCCGAGCCGCCGTCGCGCTACCTGCCGGTGCACGTGCCCCGGCCACCGGCCGCCGAGCGGCGCACGCTGCCCTGGCTGCCGCTCGTGGTGCTCGGCGTGGTGGTGGCGCTGCTGCTGGGCACCATCGCGGTGATCGCCGGGGTGTCCCGGGTGGACGACGGCCGCGACGCCACGCCACCGGCCACCGGCGCGCCCGCGTCCAGCGCGCCGCCGCCGACCTCCGCCGCTCCCGCGCCCACCACGGCGGCAGCCGCCGCGCCGGGCACCCCACCCGGGAGGTTCACGCTCACCGACCGGCGCGACAGCATCGTGCTGAGCTGGACGTACCCGCCCGGGGCGGAAGGACCGGTGGTGGTCGCCGGAGGCCGGGCCGGGCAGCCGCAGGGCACTTTCGCCACGCTGCCCGCCGGCTCGGCCGACTACATCGCCTACGGGCTCGACCGCACCACCGACTACTGCTTCACCGTCGCGCTCGTGTGGTCCACCGACACCGTCGCCCGCACCGGCCCGGTCTGCACCAAGCGCCGCCGCTGACCGCTCACTCCGCGTCCGGCTCCGCCAGCGCGGGCAGTCGTACCGTCGCCCGCAGCCCCGGCGCGGCGGCGCCCGGCGTCGCGTCGGCCAGCTCCACCGCGCCGCCGGCCCGGCGCACCAGCTCGCGCACGATGGCCAGGCCGAGACCCGCGCCGCCCGCGTCGCGGGCCCGCGCGTCGTCCAGCCGGGTGAACCGCGCGAACACCCGCTCCCGGTCCGCCGCCGGGATGCCCGGCCCGTCGTCGGTCACCGTGACCAGGTGGTACGCCCCGTCCGGGCCGGACACGTCCAGCTCCAACCCGGTACGCGCGTGCCGCAGCGCGTTGTCCACCAGGTTCACCAGCACCCGGCGCAGCTCCCCCGCGTCCCCCTCGACCCACAGCGGCCCGTCCGGAAGCGTCAGCCGCAGCGGCGGGGACGGATAGCGGGCCGCCACCGCGCGCAGCAGCTCGCCCAGCTCCACCGGGCCCACCGGCGCCGGCCGGGCGTCCTGCTCGTCCAGGCGGGCCAGCAGCAGCAGGTCGTCCACCAGGCGGCTGAGCCGCTCGGTGTCGGCGAGCAGGTCGTCGGCGACCGCCGACCAGTCGGTGTCGTCGCCGAGACGCCGCGCCACCTCCAGCTCGGTACGCATGTTCGTCAGCGGGCTGCGCAACTCGTGCGCGGCGTCGGCGACGAACGCGCGCTGCCGGTCCCGGGACGCGGCCAGCCGGTCCAGCATGTCGTTGAGCGTGACCGCGAGCCGGTGGATCTCGTCCTGCCCGGCCGGTACCGGGAGCCGCTCCGCCCCGGCCCGCCCGGTGATCTCGGCGGCGCCGCTGCGCAACTGCTCGACCGGTCGCAGCGTCGCGCCCACCACCCGCCAGGCCACCACGCCGAGCCCGGCCACCAGCAGCGGGAAGCCCACCAGCAGCAGGTTGCGGACCACGCGCAGGCTGTGCCGCACGTCGGTGAGCGACTTGGCGACGAGCACCGTGCGCGGCTCCTGCGGCGTGCCGGCCGGCACCGTGACCACCCGGACCGGGCCGGGCATGCCGACGCGCCGCCCGTCCACCACCAGCCGCTGCCGCTGCCCGGGCCGCAGGTCGCCGGGGCCGAGCATCGGCACGAGGCGGTCCGCGTCGATCGAGGCGGCCCGGATGCGGCCCTGCGCGTCGACCACCTGCACCCGCAACTGCCCGCCGGCGACCGGCAGGGGGTCCGGCAGCGCGTCCTCGGCCGTCAGCAGCGCCACCGCGTCGGCGGTGCGCAGCGCCTCCTCGTCGACCGAGCGCTGCAGCGTCCAGCCCAGCGCGCCGACCAGCAGCGTCCCGCCGAACGCGAACCCGACCGCCAGCCCCAGCACGCCGAGCGCGAGCAGCCGGGCCCGCAGGCCGAGGCGCGGCAGCGGGCCGCGTACCCAGCTCACGTGGCCAGCCGGTAGCCCGCGCCGCGTACCGTCTCCAGCCGTTCCCGGCCGATCTTGCGGCGCAGGTAGCCGACGTAGACCTCCACCGCGTTCGGGGCGGTGTCGACAGCGGCGTCCCAGACGTGGTCCAGCAGCTCGGTCTTGGAGACCACCTCGCCGGGGCGGCGCATCAGGTAGTCCAGCAGCGCGTACTCGCGGCTGGTGAGCACGACCTCGGCGTCGGCCCGGGTGACCCGGCGGCGGGCCGGGTCCAGGCGCAGGTCGCCGACGGTGAGCACGGCCGGCCGGCGGGGCGCGCCGCGGCGCAGCAGCGCCCGCAGCCGGGCCAGCAGCACCACGTACGAGAAGGGTTTGGTCAGGTAGTCGTCGGCGCCACAGTCCAGGCCGTCTGCCTGGTCGTACTCGCCGTCCTTGGCCGAGAGCATCAGCACCGGCAGCCAGCGCTGCTCGGCGCGTAGCCGGCGCACCACCTCGTAGCCGGACAGGCCGGGCAGCATGACGTCGAGGATCATCGCGTCGTACTCGCCGTGCCGGGCCGCGTCCAGCCCGGCCGGGCCGGTGGCCGCCACGTCCACCGCGAAACCCTCTGCCGACAGACCCCGGCGCAGCGCCGCCGCGAGCCGCGTCTCGTCCTCCACCACCAGCAATCGCACCGGTCCAGGGTGCCACCATGGGGTCACCCGTAGGGGATCTCCTCAGCGTGGTCACAGCGACCATCGCGCAGCATGGTGCGCAGGAGGTGCACACTATGTCCGTGATGAAGAACCGCGCCGTGCTGCGCTGGCTGGTCCCGGTGACCGCGGGGGTCGCCGTGATCGGCGGTGGCGCCGCCGTCGGCACGTTCGCCGCCGGCGCCGACCCGGCGCTGCCGCCGCGCAGCGCCGCCCAGCTCCTGGAAGACCTGCGCACGTCCCGCCTGGACGGGCTCTCCGGCACCGTGGTGCAGCGCGCCGACCTCGGCCTGCCGCCGATCGCCGCGCTCGCCGGCCGGGCCGCCGGCAACGACCTGGCCGGCCTGGTGTCCGGTACGCACACGCTGCGCGTCTGGTACGGCGGCGAGGACCGGCAGCGGATCGCCCTGGTCGACACGCTCGGCGAGCAGGACATCCTGCGCAACGGGCGGGACGTCTGGACCTGGAACAGCCGGGAGAACACCGCGACGCACCGGACGCTGCCGGCCGACGCCCCGGACCGGGCCACCGTGCCGGCCACCCCGGCCGACGCCACCGACCGGGCGCTGGAGGCGATCGACCCGACCACGGCAGTCACCGTCGGCCGCACCGCGACGGTGGCCGGGCGCAACGCGTACGAGCTGGTGCTCACCCCGCGCGACAAGGCCTCACTGGTGCACCAGGTACGGATCGCGCTCGACGCGAAGGAGCACGTGCCGCTGCGCCTGCAGGTGCTCGCCGACGGCCAGGACGAGCCCGCGTTCCAGGTGGCGTTCACCCAGGTGGACTTCCGCACGCCGGAGGCCGACCAGTTCCGGTTCAACCCGCCGCCCGGCGTGAAGGTCACCGAGGCCACCGAGGGCGAGCGGCCCGGACCGGCGGGCAAGCGGTTCGACCGGAAGGACGCCGAGAAGCCGGACGTGCGTACCGTCGGCACCGGGTGGACCACCGTGGTGGTCGCCAAGATCGGCGACGCGGCGCCGGGCGGCGACGCCAAGCCCGGCGCGAAGCCCGGCGCGGACGCGCCGGACGCGCAGATGCTGGCCGGCGTGCTCGGTGACCTGCCCAAGGTCAGCGGCGACTGGGGCAGCGGCCGGCTGCTCAGCGGCAAGCTGTTCAGCGTACTGCTCACCGACGACGGCCGGGTGATCGCCGGCCTGGTCACGCCGGAGCGGCTCTACCAGGCGGCCAAGGGCTGAGACATGCCGTATTCGGGGCCCGGTCGGCGTCCGCCGACCGGGCCCCGAGTCGTGTCCGGGCTTGGTCGGATGGCTGCCGACGCGCTATCTTTCTCAGTTCAGGCACAAAAAAGGAATGGCTTCTGAATGCCATTCCTGCGGCAATTTTAGTCAATGAGGAGCCGGATTGTCAACGCACTCCGACGTGTCGGCTGACCTGCGCCAGGACGACGAGATCGGCCGCGAGCAGGAATACGTCTCGATGCTGTACGACCGGCTGGACGGCATGCGGGAACAGGCCGCCCGGCGGCTCGACGAGGAGTTGCGCCACACCGGCGGCACGCAGCAGGCCCGCTCGCAGCGCGACTCGACAGTCGCGATGTACGCCGACCAGGTCGAGCAGTTCTCCGCCGTGGAGAGCGGTCTCTGCTTCGGCCGCCTCGACGGCGACGACGGCGCGGCCCGCTACATCGGCCGGATCGGGATCTTCGACTCCTCCGGCGACTACGACCCGCTGCTGATGGACTGGCGCGCCCCGGCCGCCCGGCCGTTCTACCTGGCCACCGCCGCCAACCCGCAGGGCGTACGCCGCCGCCGTCACCTGCGCACCCGCGACCGGAAGGTGACCGGGCTCAACGACGAGGTGCTGGACATCGCCGCCGCCTCCCCCACCGCCCACGAGGAGCTGACCGGCGAGGCGTCGCTGCTCGCCGCGCTCAACGCCGGGCGTACCGGCCGGATGCGCGACATCGTCGAGACCATCCAGGCCGAGCAGGACCGGATCATCCGCGCCGACCTGCCCGGCGTGATGGTGGTGCAGGGCGGCCCGGGCACCGGCAAGACCGCTGTGGCGCTGCACCGGGCCGCGTACCTGCTCTACACCCACCGCCAGCAGCTCTCCACCCGCGGTGTGCTGCTGGTCGGCCCGAACGCCACGTTCCTGCGCTACATCTCCCAGGTGCTGCCCACGCTGGCCGAGACCGGCGTGCTGCTGCGTACCCAGGCCGACCTGTTCCCCGGCGTGCACGCCCGCCGCGCGGAGCCGGCCACCACCGCGGCGCTCAAAGGCCGCGCGGTGCTGGCCGACGTGCTCGCCGCGGCCGTCCGCGACCGGCAGTGGGTGCCGGACGAGCCGGTCACCATCGAACTGCCGCAGCGGGAGATGCTGACGCTCGACCCGGAGACCGTGCGCCAGGCCCGCGACCGGGTACGCCGTACCGGCCGCCCGCACAACCTGGCCCGCGCCCTGTTCGACGTGGAGATCGTGCACGCGCTCGCCGACCAGGTGGCCGAGCGGATCGGCGCCGACCCGCTGGGCGGGGAGAACCTGCTCTCCGAGGCCGACCGCGCGGAGATCCGCCGCGAACTGCGCGAGGAACCGGAGATCGGGGCCGCGCTGGACGAGCTGTGGCCGGTGCTCACCCCGCAACGCCTGCTCGCCGACCTGTACGCCTCGCCGGAGCGGATCGCCGCCGCCGCGCCGATGCTCACCGACGCCGAGCGGGCCGCGCTGCACCGCGAGCCCGGCGGGTGGACGCCCGCCGACGTGCCGCTGCTGGACGAGGCCGCCGAACTGCTCGGCGAGGACGAGCGCGCCGCCGTGGCGCGCCGGGAACGCATCCGGGCGATGGAACGCGAGTACGCCGAGGGCGTGCTGGAGATCTGGCGCGGCTCCCGCTCCATCGACGTGGAGGACGAAGCCGACGGCGGTGAGATCCTCGGCGTGACCGACCTGATCGACGCCGACCGGCTCTCCGAGCGGCAGGAGGAGTCCGACCGGCTCACCACCGCTCAGCGGGCCGCCGCCGACCGCACCTGGGCGTTCGGGCACGTGATCGTGGACGAGGCGCAGGAGCTGTCGCCCATGGCGTGGCGGCTGCTGATGCGCCGCTGCCCCAGCCGGTCCATGACGATCGTCGGGGACGTGGCACAGACCGGCGCGCTCGCGGGCACGCCCTCGTGGGGCGAGGCGCTGGCGCCGTACGTGGCGGACCGGTGGCGGCTGGAGGAGCTGACCGTCAGCTACCGCACCCCGGCCGAGATCATGGCCGTCGCCGCCGACGTGCTGGCCGAGATCGACCCGGCGCTGCGGCCACCCCGCTCGGTACGCGCCACCGGCGTACCGCCCTGGGACCGGACCGTACCGGCGGACCGGCTCGTGACCGAGCTGGTCGAGGCCACCGCCCGGGAGGCCACGTCGCTCGGTGACGGGCGGCTCGGCGTGCTGGTGCCGACCGGGCGGGTGAGCGAGCTGGGCAGCGCGGTCGTGGCGGCGCTGCCGGAGGCGACAGTGGGCGAACAGCCCGAGCTGGCGAACCGGGTGGTGGTGCTGACCACCGAGCAGGCCAAGGGCCTGGAGTTCGACTCGGTGCTGGTGGTCGACCCGGCCCGCATCGTGTCCGAGTCCCCACGAGGTCACAGCGACCTCTACGTGGCTCTGACAAGAGCCACCCAGCGCCTGGGCATCCTCCGCACCCCCTAACCCCCTTCCCTTCCCCTCTGCCCCGTTGATCATGAAGTTGGCGGCATTGTCGATCTCGATATCGGCCGCCAACTTCATGATCGACCGGGTTGAGCACGTGCTGCCTCATGTCCCACGGTGTCCGCCCTCCCTGCTCCGCGATCATGGAGTTGCGGCCCCGGAAAGAGCTACCAAACGGACATTCTTCGGGGCGGAGTGCAAGATCGGCGAGTGCGGGCTTGGGGTGGGCTGGGGTGGCGCGTGTTCAGCCGGCCTGTTTCGCGCCGGTTCGCCGGAGTGGCGGGCACGTGCACCAGCTCGGGGAAGTTGCTACATCACGACCGCCCCGACCACACCACCTCCCCGATGTGGCGGTGGCAGAAGTCGCACAGCGGGGCGGCCGGAGGCCGCCCCGCTGTGCCGTGCCGCCTCCGGTCAGCCTGGGTTGGGGCGGTTGTTGGTGAAGTTGCCCACCTGGGCGCCGCTGGCCGAGTTGTCGCTCGTGGAGCCGCCCGCCGGGGTGCTCAGGCCACCCGTGCCGGCGTCCCCGGTTGTCGTCGGCGCCACCTTGCCCGGGTGCTTCTCCGGCTGCCGGGCCACCCGGCGCACACTGGCCGGGCCGGCCGTGCCACCGGTCGTGGTCACCGCGCCCTGGCCCCGGGTCGGTCCGCCGTCGCGCAGCACCGTCGGGTCGACGGGTACGTCCGCCGGGTCGTCCGGGTCGAGCTCCTGGCGCATCCGCTCCACGTCGGTCTGCGGCACCGTGACCTCGTCCAGCGCGCCCTCGCCGTACACGCCGCCGGCGACCCGCTGATCGGCCCGCCGGGCGGCGTCCTGCCGCATGTCGTCCTCACGCACGTCAACCACCTCGCAGCTCTCTCGGGGTATCGGTGTTGCGTGCCCGACGGCGGGTGGCTGAAACCGGAGCCGGCGGCGGGGGCCGGGTGCGTGCCCGGATGTCCGGTTCGGGAGCGTGGCGGCCATCAGATGACGACCGGCGGTTAGCTTGTCTCCGGGCCCGGGTAGACCCAGGGTGCCCCCGCCACAGAGCGCGAACCGCGCCGTGGCCGACCTGCGGTAGCGGGGCGAGGGTGTGCAGGTTAACGACTCATCAAATCCTTGAGGAGGACCAGATGAGCACGCAGGCTGCATCCACCAGGCCGATGAACCGGCCGATGTCCGACGCCCAGAACCGGGCGAGCATGCAGGACACGTCGACCCGGCACATGCCGTCGATGCACGACGGTCACCGGGAGCCGATGCCGTCTCCGGGTACGGAGACGAAGCAGGCGTTCCTGACCACCGAGTTCTGGGTGTACGCCGCAGCGGTCGCGCTCGTCGTGATCGCCGCGTTCTGGAAGGGCACCACCGCCAACGGCCTGAACATCAACAACCCGAATCAGGCCTGGTGGTACCTGACCGCGCTGACCGGCGCGTACCTGGTCAGCCGTGGCCTGTCGAAGGCGGGCAGCGCGCGCCGTTCCGGCAAGGAGCGCCGCGGGCGTTGATCGGACGCCGCGTGAACGGCGACGCCCCCGGGATCCGTCCCGGGGGCGTCGTCGCGTGTGCTCACTCCTCGCCGAAGTCCCCGAAGTCGTCGCCGCCCTCGAAGGCGCCCTCGAGCATCTCACCGGCGACCAGGCCGCCGGCGACGCCCAGCGCGGCACCCGCGACCACGCCGCCCATGCCCGGGCCGCGGCGCCCGTGGCCGGCGTAGCCGCGCTGACCCGGGTAGCCGTGGGCGCCGTGCGGCATGCCGAAGCCCTGGGCGCGCATGCTGCCGTAACGGCCGGTGGTCTCCCGCAGCCAGCCGTCGACGACCTGCACCCAGTCGGTACGGCCGGCGTCGGTGTGCGGGATCGAGTACCGCCCGAAGACGTCGTGCCCAGGGCTGAGGAAGCCGCCCCGCTTGTCGCACTCCAGGATCACCTCGACGCCCTGCTGGCTGGTCACGAACGTCAGCTCGACCTCGGTGACCGTCTGCGCGTACTGCGGCGCGGCGAAGAACTCGATCTCCTGGTAGAACGGCAGCGTCTGCGGCACGCCATAGATGTGGCCCCGCTCCAGGTCGGCATGCTTGAACCGGAAGCCGAGCGCCTGGAACGCCTCCAGGATGCGCTCGTGGACCGGCAGCGGGTGCACCGACACCTGGTCCAGGTCGGACTTGTCGACCGCGCGGGCCACCGCCAGTTCGGTACGCAGCCCCATGGTCATGCCGTGCAGCCGCTGGCCGTAGACGTCGGTGATCGGGGTCTCCCACGGCACCGGCATCTGGAACGGGATCGACAGCTGCTGCTTCGGCGCCAGCTCGAACGCACCGCTGACGGGCAGCCGGTGGAACTCCATGACGCCCGCGTAGTCGTGGTCGCCGCTTTCGATCTCGACGCGGGTGACCAGGCCGAGGTTGATCTGCTCGATCCGTGCCGGGCTGTCGCCGCCGACCAGGTTGACGTGACCGTCCAGGGTCAGTCCGGGCCGGGTGTTCGGGTTGGTGAGCACCGTGTCGACGCTCGGGCCACCCACGCCGAACGCGCTCAACATTTTCTTGAAGACCATCGGTCACTCCCGCTGAACGGCATTCCGACATGGACCGTCGGACGCTTCGTCAGGGCACCCTAAATGGCGCGACTGAGAACTGCCTGTGAGGCGCGCCAGGTAAGGCCGGCACGTCTATCAGGACCGTCGGGGTTGCGCGTCCGTTCCCGGCTCGGCGCCGGACCCGCCTGCTCTCGGTCGGGGCACTGTGACATCTGGCTCGTCCGCCGCGCAGGCGGGCGGCGGTACGGCAGCGGTCCGGCCGGCGTAGTCGATCCGGCTGAAGGCGTCCGCCGCGAAGGTCAGCTGCCGCACCGCGGCGCTCAGCGCCGCCGCCGCCCGCGGAGCGGGCAGTCCGGCCCGGGTGCCCTGGCGGATCAACTCCTTGGCCAACGCGGCGTGCCACTGCCAGTGCCACTGTTCGCTGGTCATCTGCAGCTTCTCCGCGTTGACGTACGTCGGCAGGTTGTCGACCACGTGACCGATGAAGGCGTCGACCGAATCGGCCGGCGGGACGTGTCGTCTGGACCTGGCGGTCCGGCACAGGCCGGCAATGTACGCCGACACCTCGGTCGTGTCCGCCCAGTCCAGCGAGGCCACCCCCGCCCGCCGCACGGAAAGGACGAGATCCACCACCAGCCGGGCCGCGTCAGTGGCCCAGTGGTGCGGCCCGTACATGGAGGCGTCCACCAGCACGGGCCGGTTGTCCGGGGCGGGATACACGAGGACGTTCGTGGAGTGCAGGTCGCCGAAGGCGTCGATGTACGTCGTGGTCCCTTCGGGACGCAGCCCGCCGGGCAGGACGCCCTGGTTGACGAAGGTGGTGAGGATGTCGCAGGCCGCCGGTTCGCCGGGCGCCTCGCCTGCCTCCGCCCGCACGGTCGCCAGCATGTCGCCGTACAGGGTCAGCGTGTCGAGCACCCGCAGGCGCAGTACCGGCGTCGCGGCGAGCCATTCGTCGAACGGTCTCGTCTCTCGCTGCCCGGGGGCGAACAGCTTGATCAGCTGAGATCCGAAGAGGATGCGGGCCACGTGTTCCGCCTCTTCCTGGGTGGCATCGTCCAGCCAGTCGGCCAGGGTGTGCGCGCCGGTGGCCAGCCGCGCGGCGATGGCGTGATAGCCGGACTCCTGGTGGCTGCGGATCTGACCGGAGAAGCCGACGAGGTCACCCGCGCCGAGCAGGTGCAACGCCTTCTTGTTGGCCGCGAGTTCGAACTCGAGCGCGCGCCGGTCGAGTCCGATCTTCAGGACGTACGAGGTGGTGGCCCGCCCCTCTTGATGATCGACCCGGCACACGTACGCGCCGGACCGCCCCGGCGCCAGGTAGCCGACGGCGAGCGCCGTCGCCCCGGGCCGGTAGTCGGGGGCGAGGCAGTCCAGGGCCAGACTGCGCACGATGTCCTTGCCGATGGCCACCGAGTCCGCCCCTGGTGGATTCGGGCTGCCGACCTGGTGCAGGGTCGATTCCAGCGCGAGATCGTCGTCGGTGAAGGTGACCTTCAGCCCTTCGAAGTCACGCTTGCGGGCCACGTGCAGACGAACCTTGTTCGCCAGGTCGCGGAAGGTCATGCCGCCCTGGCGGCCCATGTTGAGGATGGACCGGATGACCGCCTCGTCCGCGCCGGCTCTGATCGCCTCCTCCCGGAAGTTCGGATAGTGGTTTCCGAGACCGGTGATGACGAGGACGTAGGTGTCCGCGCCCCGCGCCCGCAGCGCCTCCACGACCGCGATGCCGTTCTGCTGGCCCTCACCCAGGCCGTAGTCGACGATGGCGAACTCGAACGTCGGCTCGTCCCGGATCGTCTTGCGCGCAGAGGTCGCGTCCGAGGCGACTGTCCAGCTGACCTTCATCCCGATCTCCTCGAACTCCAGGTTCATGGAGTCGCGGATGACGGGGGTGTTGCCGGCTTCGTCGTCGACCAGCAGCCCTCGGATCTCCAGCGTCATGTCGACAGCCTCCACCGCTCGAACGTGACCTCGACACAGAACGTTGCCCACTCCGCCGGGGGGTCGACCGGCTGGATCCGCCCGCCGAAGGCGGCGAGTTCGTCCTTGAGGGAGCTCAGGCCGCGCCCTCCGCCGCGACGCGACGGCCGGCTGCTGTCGTTTCGGACCGACACGGTCACGAACCCGGGGTCCCGGATCTCGACGGCGACCTCGATACGTTGCTCGCCACCTTCGACCCGGTGCACCTTGGCGGCATTCATGTGGATGTGCGTGAACACGTCCTTGACGAGCCGTCGGGTGCAGAAGACCTGGAAGTGCCGTTCGCCGGCCGGAAGCAGCACCTGATGGTCGGGGAAGGTGCTGCGCAGGACCCGCATGAGGTCGGTCGGACACCGGTCGACCACCTGATGGATGCCGGCGCCGGTGGCCGGAAGAAAGAAGTCGTGCCACCACTGCAGGTCGCGGAGCAGTTGGTCGACGTCGTGCGGCGCTCGTCCGACGCTGGCCCTCGCCCGGTCGACCAGGGCGTCCAGCTGCACGGTGGTCTCGTCCACCGCGCTCCGCCCGAACGCGGTGTTGACCACCTCCGCGAAGCGGTCCGCGTCGTCCCTGCTCAGGCCCGCCGCGGTGTCACGGGTCAACAGCGCGTTACGCAGCAGGTAGATGTTCGGCAGCACGTCGAGATTGAGGAAGTTGCTGCAGACCGCCCAGTCCTCCCGGATGCCGTCGAGATCCTCGGGCAGTCGTCCCCGGCCGACCAGCGTGACGTTCTGGATGACGCGCCACATCGCGTTCTCGTAGTCGTGGTCGGCTACCGAACGCCGGTTGCCCCGCAGCGCGGCCCAGGCGGTCTGCGGGTCGGCCGGTTCGGGAGCGACGGTGCGCTGCCCGTGTGAGAGGACATAGCGCACCAGGTTGGGCGTCAGCACGGACGGCCCCTCGGCGCGGTCCGAGCCGTACCCGCGCAGTTCGTCCTCCAGCCGCACGAGTCGCTGCACGATCGGATTGATCACCAGATCCCGGGAGTACCGGTTCGGCGACCGGACGGCGGCCACGAGGCGAAGCGCCTCGAGCATCACCTGCAGGACGACCGGCTCGTCGTACCGGTTGTCGTGCAGGATCCGGCTGAGCTGGTCGGCGAACGTGATCACCGAGACCTTGGCCAGGAGAATCACCGCCTGCACCCGCAGCATCGCGTCGTCCGACCGCGCGGAGTCGCTGGTCAGCAGCGAAAGCGCCAGTTCGGCGATGGTGTCCCTGCACTCCGGGAACCACAGCGGCGCCGAACCCAGCCAGTGGGCCTCGGCGACCAGGAGACGGATCAGCGCATCCCTGACCACCGTCTCCTCGCGGGCGGCCTCCAGCTTGACGGTGACCGCACGACGCTGGAGGGTGTCCACGTTCGCCTCGCGCAGCTCGAATCGCCAGCGCAGGTACTCGGTGCAGTCCCTGGGGCCCACGTGGGCGCCGAAGAGGTCGGTGGCCTGTTCCTCGAACGCGGACCGCTTGGAGCGCGGCTCCAGCAGCCGCAGCAGCCAGTTCCGGTGCGCTTCCAGCCGGACCGGAATCGGCACCAGCATGGCGAGCTCGTCGTAGGTCCGGCGCAACGAGCAGATGTCGCACAACCACCGCCCGAGTCCGCTCATCGCCGTCCGGGCGACGTAGTGCAGGGCGACCGGAACTCCCTCCCGCCGGGATCCGCCCCGGGCGCGGGAAATGGTGCTGGGCTGGTGCAGCACCAGCGCGTCGTCGTGCGGAAGACCGTTGAGCAGCAGGAAACCGCTGATCGCGGCGATGCCTCCACTGGTGGCGATGCGCTGCAGGTGACCGATCGTGCGGGTGCTGCCCGCGCCCGCGTCGATGATCACCGCATGCCGCGCCCCGGCGGGAAGCTTGACCGAGCCCGGATACCACCACCGCTCGCCGAGCGGGGCCCGGGGAACGCCCAGCATCGCCACGACGGGTACGCCCGCCCGGTTCAGCGCGGTGGCGACGATCGCCGCGACCTGCGGCAGGTCGTCGACAGTGCCCTCCGGGTAGAGAACGCACACCGGCGCGTGAGCCTCGGCGCCGCCGAAGGCCACCCGGTCCATCTCCTTCACCCGCCGGGTGATGTGCCTGGTCACCATCTCGGCCCAGTCCCGCTGCCGGAACAGGCGAGTGGGGTCCACGTACGCCGTGTAGTGCCGCTCGGCCGGACGTTCGATGTGACCGAGCCGGGCGGCGTTCGCCCGTTCCATGGCGGAGACGTACGTGTCCTGGTCGACCAGCGCCCTCGGCATGACGCGGTGACCGGTGGTGGGCCGGCGCAGCACCGGGTCGATCGGGTCCGGTGTGCGCGGAGGCGGCTCCGCCACCCTCATGTCCACCTGCGCCAGGCTGATCATCGGCATCCGGCGGTTGAGGAACAGCACCTCGCCCGGCTCCCCGGGGTCCTCGTGCGCGCCGGTGTCGACCGCGACAGCGGCGGCGACGGGCACCATGTCGCGGTCGACGACCTCCAGCAGCGCGTGCTTGAGGGTCCGGCGGCTGGACGCGAGGTCGGTTATCAACAACACCCGGGGCGCGCCCTCCGTGCCTCGGCGGGCTCGCTCCAGCCGTACGTCCTCCAGCGAGTTGAGGTATCGGTCGTGGCCGGTGAACGAGCGGGCGAACGCCGCGACCATCGCGTGGGGCGCGTCGCCGACCCGGACCACGAGCGGCGCCGTCTTCCGGTCGAAGCGGCCGATGCGATCCTCCATCAGGGCGGCGAGCGCGTAGCCGGCCAGGCCGCCGAGATCCAGCCCCGCGAGGACGCGCCCGAGGTCGCACCAGCGGTTGGTCACCCTGAGGTTCGGGGTCAGGAACACGCCTTGGACCACACCGTCGGAGGTGGCGTCCTGGATGGCGGTCCGCAGTTCCTGGCCGACGTAGTTCGCCAGGGCGCTCATCGCGTCCTGTGGCTTGATCCGCAGGCGGAGCACGTCGTGCTCGGCGTGCAGGGCTCCGGTCCGGTCCTGCAGCTCGCGGATCGCGGGCAGCACGTCGGCCGGGCTGCCACTGTCCGCCAGGTCGTGCAGGTGCACGGGCCGCTGCGCGCCGGACAGGCGGCGGAGGATCTGCCGGCCGGTCGCGGTGCCGCCCACCCAGAAGTGCCGGTTGTCCGGGCCGAGCACCAGGATCGGTGACCGCCGGTCGGACGGGACATCGACGGGCCGGGGCCCGCAGCCGGCGTTGAGGAACTCCACGGCGACGGACATCATCTGCCGATTCACGCCGGGGAAGGCGAGGACCACCATGCCGAGGTCGTCCTGGGTGTTCGCCACCGTCAGGACCTGGGCGATCGCGGCGCCGATGTCGACGTCGTCGGGCCGCACGTCGCCGTCCGGGGTGGTGACCGCGATGACCAGGCCGCTGGTGGCGGTGGGCCGACGGCTCAACTCCCGGCGCACGGTGCGCAGGTCGGCGCCGGTGAGCCCGCAGCGACGGCGCAGCGACGCGATCACGCATTGCAGGTCAGGGCGACCGTCCTCGCGACCGGTGGTTCGTGGCGGTGTCGCCACCTCCTCCGCGCCGAGCCGGCGGTCGTCCGGGTGCAGCAGCACGGCGCATTCGACGAGGGTGCCGGCGGTGGCTGCGGCCTGGCTTCGAGCCGAGTCCTGGTGGCTCGGCTGGCTCCCGAACGTCCGGGTGACCACCTGACCGCCCGACGTGATCAGCAGACCGCCCTGGTAGCCGCGGGCGAGGCGGGCGACCTTCCACAGCCCTCGGGCATGGTGATCGATCGGCCCGTTCGTTGTGCGCGCCGGCTGCCGGCGGTCCAACGTGGTCAGGATGGCCCGCTGCACGGTCGCCGGACCGGGATCGGACCCGACCACGAGTTCACCGATCATGCCGACACCGGCGTCCGCGACGACCAGTCGCACGAGCGGGCTGGGAACGGCGGCCGCCGTGGTCACCAGGTCCCCCAGGCTCTCGTCGAGGTCCCCGCTACGGTCCTGGTAGGTCTCCGGCGGCACGATCACCCCACCGAGGAGGATCTGCGGCCGATCCAGGCCGTCGGCCATCAACGAGGAATGCTCGGCCGCATTCTCCAGCAGTTCGGCGATGATTCCGGTGCCGAAAGCCGCTGCTTGTTCCTCGGACAGGCCCAGGTCTTTGAGGTCGCCCACCCAGCGCGATGCCGCATCCGACTCGGTCAGGCCGCGGGCGTCTTCTACTGCCACCCAGCGATAAGGCAGGATACGCCGACGCCGTTTCGGTAGTTGCCCGAGTTCGTCCCCCTCCGAGGTCCGCGAACTGTCGGGGATGGGGAGAAGCCGGGCATCACGCGAGGAATCGAAATCGACCCGCCCTCGCAATTCGGTGAAGGCGGCCTGGAAGCCGGTCTGCTCGAGGTACAGCTGACAGTTGCGCCGGGCCAGCCTCCGCAAGCCGGACGCGGCATCACCGGAAGACTCGTGCGCCAGTGCCCCCGGATGGGGCGGGACCACCGAGAACTGCGCGCCCGCATTGGTTGCGGCCCGCAGGAAGATGAGGAGATGGCCCAGGCTCACGAAATCGGCAAAACCGACTTCTGAGAGATCTACGACAATGCGCTGACCTGCGAACTTGCCCGGTGAGAGAGTGGACTCGGCGAGAAAATCGGCGCGCACGTTCAGGGCGTTCGCCCAGGACCGGGCATTGAGGCGCGTGCCAAAGTTGAGGAGAATCATGCCTCATCTCCGCTCGATCGCCCGCGTGGAGACTTTCCGTCACACTACCGGGATGAATCGAAGCGGTGACCAGTCGGTGAACGGTGCGTGGTGACCGTACGGCGGTCACTACGGTCGAGAGGACAAGGCGTGACCGATTCTGACGTCCACGGAGCGTTGGCCGAGTACCAGTCGCTTCGCGCGGAGATTGATTCGCGGGCGAAGTTCCAACAACAGATCCTGGCCCTTCAGTTGACGCTGACGAGCGCAATCGTCGCTTTCGCCCTGTCGAGCCCGGGCCTGCTACCGGTACTGCTGATCGTGCCGCTGAGCTCATACCTGCTCTGCGGGAGATATGTGGGACAGCGGACGGCGATGCGCTGGACGACGAGGTACATCAATGAGGAACTCGCGCCACGGGTTCCCGGCGGACTCGGCTGGGCAGCCTGGTCGCAGGCGAATCGTCGGCCGGCCCGGGTCCTGGACTGGTTCATTCCTCTGCTGATCTGCTTTCCGGGCGCCGGCGTACTGGCCCTGGGATGGACTCTGTGGCCGACGTTCACCCACCGGCACGCGGGGGCCGTCGTCGGCCTGGGCACCGTCTGGACGGTGGGACTCCTCGCCACCGGCCTCTCGATCTATCTGCTCACCGGTGTGCTCCGCAGCCGGCCGGCGTCGACCGAGTCCGCGATTGATCATCCCGCCGACGCTCAGTCGGTTTAGTGACACTCGGGCCGGCCGTCAGTCCGCTCGCACCACCACCAGCTCGCCCACCTGCTCACCGAGTTGCCGGCGCGCCTCCGGCAACAGGCCGGTGTCGGTGATGAGCACGTCGGCCTCCTCCAGCGGGGCGATCGTGGCGATGCCGATCGTCTCCCACTTGGTGTGGTCGGCGAGCACCACCAGCCGCCGGGCGGCGCCGATGAGCCGCCGGTTCACCGCCGCCTCCAGCAGGTTCGGGGTGGTGAACCCGGTACGCGGGCTCATCCCGTGCACGCCGAGGAAGAGCAGGTCGACGTTGAGCGCGGCGATCGCCGCCTCGGCGACCGGTCCGGTCAGCGCGTCCGAGGGGGTACGGATGCCGCCGGTCAGCACGACGGTCTGGTCGGTCCGGGGGTTCTGGTAGAGCGCGTCGGCGACCGGGATCGAGTTGGTGACCACTGTGAGCCCGCGTACCTCGGCCAGCCGGGCGGCCAGCGCGGCGGTGGTGGTGCCGGCGGAGAGCGCGACCGCCATCCCCGGCTCGACCAGGCCGGCGGCACGCTCCACGATGGCGCGTTTCTCGGCCTGCTGCCGGACCGACTTGGCGGCGAAGCCGGGCTCCTCGGTGGAGCCGGGTCCGGCCAGCGTCGCACCGCCGTGCACCTTGTCGATCAGGCCGCGGTCGGCCAGCACCTCCAGGTCGCGGCGGATCGTCATGTCGGACACCCCGAAGCGGCTGACCAGGTGACTGACCCGGACGCCGCCACGCTGGCGGATCAACTCCAGGATGGCGCTCTGCCGTTGCTGGGCGAGCATGGGGACCTCCTCGGCGCGCACGGCTGGGTACCGGTCAGGCGGTCGCGGGTGGCGGCGCGGGCTCCTCGCGGACCACCGCCACCTCCCCCGCCGGCACCTCCAGCTCGCCGTCGCAGCGGGCGCCGCCGAGCAGCTCGACGCCGGTGACCGGCAGCCGGGCCGGCTCGGTGGTGTGGTTGATCACGAACAGCCAGCTCCGGTCCGCCGCCGAGCGGCGGCGGACCACCTCCACTCCGGCCGGCGCGTCCACCGGCGGCCGGACGCCGGTCTCGGCGAGCAGCCGGGCCACCAGCCGGTCGGTGGCGTCATCGTCGAGCCGGGTGCCGACGTACCAGGCGGCACCCGCGCCGACGGCGTTGCGGGTCAGCGCCGGCACGCCGGGCAGGGGCCCGTCGGCGTACGCGGCGAGCACCTCGGCGCCCTCGGCGTGCAGCCACTCGGTCCACACGTCGGCGCGGGCGCCGTCGTCGAGGCGTACCGTCTCGCCGGCCCGCAGCGGGAAGAACTCCTCGACGCGTACGCCGAGCAGGTCGCGGTACGCGCCGGGGTAGCCGCCGAGCCGGATGTGGTCGTGCTCGTCGACGATGCCGCTGAAGTAGGTGACCAGGGCGGTACCGCCGGCCTCCACGAACCGGCGCAGCGCGTCGGCGTCGGCGTCGCGGGTGAGGTAGAGCGTGGGCACCACGACGAGCCGGTAGCGGGACAGGTCGGCCGAGGGGTGCACCACGTCGGCGGTGACCCCGGCCCGCCAGAGCGCGCCGTGCAGCGCGGACAACCGGTCGGTGTAGGTGACGTCGACGCTCGGATGGGAGTCCAGTTCGACGCCCCACCACGCCTCGTAGTCGAACAGGATCGCCACGTCGGCGTCGACGTGGCTGCCGCGTACCTCCGCCAGCGCGCGCAGGTCGGCGCCGAGCCGGCAGACCTCGCGGAACACCTTGGTGTCCGGGCCGGCGTGCGGGACCAGCGCGGAGTGGAACTTCTCGGCGCCGGCCCGGGAGGCCCGCCACTGGAAGAACAGCACCCCGTCGGCGCCGCGCGCGACGTGGGCGAGACTGTTGCGGCGCATCTGGCCCGGCGTCTTGGCCACGTTGCGGGGCTGCCAGTTGACGGCGCTGGTGGAGTGCTCCATCAGCAGCCACGGCGCGCCGCCCGCGACGCCCCGGGTGTGGTCGGCGGCCAGCGCGAGGTTGACGTGCGGCTGCGGGTCGGCGGCGGTGAGGTAGTGGTCGTTTGCGACCACGTCCACGTCGGAGGCCCAGGAGTGGTAGTCCAGGTACTTGATGCCGGTGCCGATCATGAAGTTCGTGGTGACCGGCTGCGGGACGAGCCGGTTCAGCAGTTCCCGCTCGGCGCGCAGCTGGGCGCGCTGCTCGTCGGAGGAGAACCGCAGGAAGTCCAGCTGCTGCGTCGGGTTGGCGAACGTCGGCGCGGTACGCGGCGGGTTGATCTCGTCCCAGTCGTGGTAGCGCTGGCTCCAGAACGCGGTGCCCCAGGCCGCGTTGAGCGAGTCCAGGTCGCCGTAGCGCTCGCGCAGCCAGCCGCGGAACGCCTCGGCGCTGACGTCGCAGTAGCAGTGCACGTTGTGGCAGCCGAGTTCGTTGGAGACGTGCCAGAGCACGACGGCGGGGTGCCGCGCGTACCGCCGGGCGACCGCCTCGACAAGGGCGAGCGAGTGGTCGCGGAACACCGGCGAGCTGGGGCAGTACGCCTGCCGGCCGCCGGGCCAGAGCACCGCGCCGTCGGCCCGGCGGGGCAGCGTCTCCGGGTGCCGGTGCGCCAGCCACGGTGGCGGGCTGGCGGTGGCGGTGGCCAGGTCGACGCCGATGCCGCCGTCGTGCAGCAGGTCGATCACCCGGTCCAGCCAGTCGAAGACGTACCGGCCGGGGGCGGGTTCCAGCAGCGCCCAGGAGAAGATGCCGACCGAGACCAGGTTGACCCCGGCCCGTCGCATGAGTTCGACGTCCTCGGCCCACGTCTGCTCGGGCCACTGCTCCGGGTTGTAGTCGGCGCCGTACCAGATGCCCTCGCCGTGCCAGTTCCGCATGACAGCAGAGGTTGCCTCCGAACAGCACCCAAGTCAACACTTTCCAACATCGACTGATGTTCCAACGATTACCGGCTCTTTGCCCTGCCTTACCGGCAACGGTGCCGCCTTTTTGCCCTCTTGACAGCGCCGCGCCAAGGGGTAGCTTCAAGCGCCACCGGCTGTTTGTGTTCGGACGTGTGGATTCTCGGTGGATCTGCCGCGGCCGACATGAACACCGCTCACCGCCAACGATCACGGTCCATGAGCGCAGCGCACCTCTTCCACGCAGGAGGCACCATGTCCCGTCCCCGCTCGCAAGCCGAATACCTCGCCCGGCTCGTACCCCCGTCCGTCGCCGGCCTGAACCGGCGCTCGCTGCTCGCCGGCGCGGCCGGCGCGGGGGCGCTGCTCGGCACCGGGCTGCTCGCCGGCTGCGGCGACTCCGACTCCGGATCGGGCGGTGACGCCAAGAGCGTCTCGCTCGGCTCCAACCAGTCCGACCCGAAACCCAAGGACGTCGTCGCGAAGGTGATGGACGGCTTCAAGACGTCCTCCGGGGTGACCGTCAACATCAACACGGTCGACCACAACACGTTCCAGGAGAACATCAACAACTACCTGCAGGGCAAGCCGGACGACGTGTTCACCTGGTTCGCCGGGTACCGGATGCGCTTCTTCGCCGCAAAGGGCCTGGCCGGCGACCTCAGCGACGTGTGGGGCAAGCTCGACGGCTACTCCGAGGCGTTCAAGAAGGCATCCACAGGCGACGACGGCAAGCAGTACTTCGTGCCCGCGTCGTACTACCCGTGGGCCGTCTTCTACCGCAAGTCGGTGTGGCAGCAGCGCGGCTACCAGGTGCCCAAGACGCTCGACGACCTGAACACGCTCGGCGCGCAGATGAAGAAGGACGGGCTGAACCCGATCGCCTTCGCCGACAAGGACGGCTGGCCGGCGATGGGCACGTTCGACATCCTCAACCTGCGGATCAACGGCTACCAGTTCCACATCGACCTGATGGCCGGCAAGGAGGCGTGGACCTCCGACAAGGTGAAGAAGGTCTTCGACACCTGGGCCGGGCTGCTCCCCCTGCACCAGCCGGACTCGCTCGGCCGCACCTGGCAGGAGGCCGCCCAGTCGCTGCAGCAGAAGAAGAGCGGCATGTACCTGCTCGGCCTGTTCGTCGGCCAGCAGTTCAGCGGCGCGGACCTGGAGGACCTGGACTTCTTCACGTTCCCCGAGGTCGACTCCACCATCGGCGCGAAGGCCCTGGACGCCCCGATCGACGGCTACATGATGGCCCGCAAGCCGAAGTCCAAGGACGCGGCGGAGAAGCTGCTGACGTACCTGGGCTCCAAGGAGGCGGCGGACATCACGGTCAAGAACGACCCGAGCACGCTCGTCGCCAACAGCGGCGCGAACACCGGCGCCTACACCGCGCTGCAGAAGAAGGCGGCCGAGCTGGTCGGCTCCGCCACCGAGATCGCCCAGTTCCTCGATCGCGACACCCGGCCGGACTTCGCCTCCACCGTGATGATCCCGGCGTTGCAGCAGTTCATCAAGGACCCGAAGGACATCAGCGGGCTGCTCACCAGCATCGAGAACCAGAAGAAGTCGATCTTCACCAGCTGACGGCGGAAGGGGGAAGGACATCATGTCCGACCTGCCCCTGATCCAAGCGGATCGCGCCGTGCCGCCGCCGGCCGCGACCACCACCAAGGGTGGTCGCGGTCGTCGGCTACGGCTCCTGTCCCGCACCGACCGCGTGGTCATCACGCTCATGGTGCTGGTACCCCTGCTGCTCGTCGCCGGCCTGGTCTGGCTGCCCGCGGTGGCGACGGTGCTGCTCTCCGGCACGAACTGGGACGGCATCGGCCCGATCTCCGAGATCGAGTGGGTCGGCGTCAAGAACTACGACGACGTGGTGAACATCTACCCGCCGTTCGTCCCCGCGGTGCAGAACAACCTGCTCTGGCTGGCCGCGCTGTTCGTGGTGGCCACCCCGTTCGGCATGTTCCTCGCCGTGCTGCTCGACAAGGAGATTCGCGGCAGCCGCTTCTACCAGACCGCGCTCTACCTGCCGGTGGTGCTGTCGCTGGCGCTCATCGGCTTCGTCTGGCAGCTCATCTACAGCCGCGACCAGGGGCTGCTCAACGGCGTGTTCGGCGGCGAGACCGACTGGTACGGGGACCCGAACGTCAACATCTGGGCCGTACTGGTGGCGGCCGGCTGGCGGCACGTCGGCTACATCATGCTGCTCTACCTGGCCGGCCTCAAGGGCGTCGACCCGTCGTTGCGGGAGGCCGCCGCGGTCGACGGCTCCTCGGAGACCAGCACGTTCTTCCGGGTCGTCTTCCCGGTGATGCGGCCGATCAACATCATCGTGCTGGTGGTGACAGTGATCGAGTCGTTGCGCGCGTTCGACCTGGTCTGGGTCATCAACAAGGGCCGCAACGGGCTGGAGCTGATCTCCGCGCTGGTCACCCAGAACGTGGTCGGCGAGGCCAGCCGGATCGGCTTCGGCTCCGCGCTGGCGACGATCATGCTGGCCGTCTCGCTCGTCTTCATCACCATCTACCTCTGGACCGTGATGCGGGAGGGCAAGCGATGACCGCCGCAGTCTCCACCGGCCGCCGCCGCCCCGTGCGGCCCGCCCGGGTCGCCCTGCACCTGTTCCTGGGTACGGTCGCAGTGGGCTGGCTGTTCCCGATCCTGTGGGCGGTGCTCACCTCGTTCCGCTCCTACGAGTACACGGCAGCCAACGGCTACGTGTCCCTCGGCGGCTGGACTGTCGACAACTACGTCACCGCGTGGCGTACCGCCGAGTTCGGCAAGCACTTCCTCAACTCGGCCTACATCACCGTCCCGGCGGTGCTGCTCACGCTCTTCCTCGCCTCGTGCGTGGCGTTCGTGATCGCCCGGTTCAGCTGGAAGCTCAACATCGCGCTGCTCGGCCTGTTCACCGCGGCGAACCTGCTGCCGCAGCAGGCGCTGCTCATCCCGCTGTTCCGGATGTTCACCGAGATCCCGCTGCCGGCCTGGATGAGCGACTCGGAGCTGCTCTACGACAGCTACTGGGGACTGATCCTGGTGAACGTCGCGTTCCAGTGCGGCTTCTGCGTGTTCGTGCTGAGCAACTACATGAAGGCGCTGCCGCACGAGCTGTACGAGGCCGCGATGGTCGACGGGGCGAACGTGTGGCGGCAGTACTGGCAGGTGACGATGCCGCTGTGCCGCCCGGCGCTCGCCGCGCTGGCGACGCTGGAGGTCACCTGGATCTACAACGAGTTCTTCTGGGCCACAGTGCTCATGCGTACCGGCGACAAGTTCCCGGTCACCAGCTCGCTGAACAACCTGCGCGGCGAGTTCTTCACCGACAACAACCTGGTCTCGGCCGGTTCGGTGCTGGTCGCGATCCCCACCCTGGTGATCTTCTTCCTGCTCCAGAAGCAGTTCGTCCGGGGTCTGACGCTGGGAGCCTCCAAGGGATGACGATCGTCCACCTGCGCCGCGCGCGGACCAGCCTGGTGCTCGACGCACGCGGCCCGGGGCTGCCCCGGGTCGTGCACTGGGGCACCGACCTCGGCCCGCTGCCCGACGGGGACCTGCCAGCGCTCGTCGACGCCACGGTGCCGCCGGTGGTGCCGAGCAGCTTCGACGCGCCCACTGTGCTGTCGCTGCTGCCCGAGGCCGGCGCCGGGTGGAGCGGGCGGCCCGGTCTCGCCGGTCACCGCGACGGCCGGGACTGGTCGACGGCGTTCCGCCTGATCGACCTCGACGTGCACGACGACTTCGCGGCGCCGCCGCCCGACCTGTTAGGAGGGGACCCTTTACCTGCACCAGGCGTTAACAAGGGGCCCTTCCTTACCCCGGGGCGGGTGGTGGTGCGGGCGGCGGACGAGGACGCCGGGCTGAGCCTGACCGTCGAGCTGACGTTGGACGCCGCGGGCGTGCTCACGCTGCGGCACCGGCTGCGCAACGACGGCGACGGCCGCTACGAGCTGCGCGAGCTGACGCCGGTGCTGCCGGTGCCGGCGGTCGCCACCGAGCTGCTCGACCTGACCGGCCGCTGGTGCCGGGAACGCGCCCCGCAGCGGCACCCGTGGCCGATGGGCGCCTGGGTCCGTGAGGGGCGGCACGGCCGCACCGGACACGACGCGACTCTGCTGCTGGTCGCCGGCACCGCCGGGTTCGGGTTCCGGCACGGCGAGGTGTGGGCGGTGCACACCGCCTGGAGCGGTGACCACGTCACGGCTGCCGAGCGCCGCCCCACCGGTGAGGCCACGCTCGGCGGCGGTGAGCTGCTGGCACCCGGCGAGATCGTGCTCGGGCCGGGCGAGGAGTACGCCACTCCCCTGCTCTACGCGGCGCACTCCGCCGACGGGCTGGACGGGCTCAGCGACGCCCTGCACACGCACCTGCGGGCCCGCCCGTCGCACCCGCGCACGCCACGGCCGGTGACGCTGAACGTGTGGGAGGCGGTCTACTTCGACCACGACCTGGACCGGCTGCGGGCGCTCGCCGACGCGGCCGCCGAGGTCGGTGTGGAGCGCTTCGTGCTCGACGACGGCTGGTTCCGGGGCCGGCGGCACGACCAGGCCGGGCTCGGTGACTGGTGGGTCGACGGCGACGTCTGGCCGGACGGGTTGCAGCCGCTGATCGACCACGTACGCGGGCACGGCATGCAGTTCGGGCTCTGGGTAGAGCCGGAGATGGTCAACCCCGACTCCGACCTGTTCCGCGCCCACCCCGACTGGGTGCTCCAGGCGCCGGACCGGTTGCCGCCGCCGTGGCGGCACCAGCAGGTGCTCGACCTGGCCAACCCGGACGCGTACGCGTACCTGCTCGGCCGGCTCGACGCGGTGCTGAGCGAGCACGACGGGATCGCGTACCTGAAGTGGGACCACAACCGCGACCTCACCGAGGCCGGGCACGCCGGACGGCCCGGGGTGCACGCGCAGACCCTCGCGGTCTACCGGCTGCTGGACGAGCTGCGCGCCCGGCACACGGACGTCGAGATCGAGAGCTGCTCCTCCGGTGGCGCCCGGGTCGACCTGGAGATCCTGCGCCGCACCGACCGGGTCTGGGCCAGCGACTGCAACGACGCGCTGGAACGGCTGTCCATCCAGCGCTGGACCGGTTTGCTGCTGCCGCCGGAACTGATCGGCACGCACATCGGGCCGGAACGCTCGCACACCACGCACCGCGTGCACGACCTGAGCTTCCGGGCGGTCACCGCGCTGTTCGGCCACCACGGCATCGAGTGGGACATCACCGCGATCGACGCGACCGAGCGGGCCGAACTCGCCGCCTGGGTGGCGCTGCACAAGCGGCTGCGTCCGCTGCTGCACGGTGGCCGGGTGGTCCGGGTCGACCACCCGGACCCGGCCGTGCAGGCCCACGGCGTGGTCGCCCACGACAGCTCCCATGCGGTGTACGCGATCAGCCGGGTCGCCACCTCCGCGGCGCAGGTGCCGGGCGCGGTACGGCTACCAGGGCTGGACCCGGCCCGGCGCTACCGGGTCCGACCGCCCGCCGGGGTACCGGAACCCGCCCTGCTGGAGCTGTCCCCGCCGGGCTGGCTGGCCTGGCCCGGCGACGGGATCACAGTGAGCGGTTCGGTGCTGGGGTCGGTCGGCCTGCAACTACCGGCCCTGCACCCCGAACAGGCCCTGCTGCTGGAGGTGGTCGCGGCCTGACCCCGCCCCACCCCGGGTGATCAAGGAGTTTGTGTCACCGCCGGCGTCCGAACGGGACACAAACTCCTTGATCACCTATTGGGGGGTCAGGCGGGGGTGCAGGTAACGGCGGGGGTGGAGTTGGTGCCCTGCCAGGTGCCGATGAAGCCGAAGCTGGTGCTGGCTCCGGCGCCGAGGCGGCCGTTGTAGTCGACGTTGCGGGCGGTGTACGCGGACCCGCTGTTGCTGACGCTCGCGTTCCACGCCTGGGTGACGGTTTGGCCGTTGGCGTACGTCCAGCGCACCGTCCAGCCGGTGATCGCGGCGGCTCCGGCGGTCACCTTGACCTCGCCCTGGAATCCGCCCTGCCACGAGTTGCCGACCGTGTAGGTGGCGGTGCAGCCACCGGACGGCGGGGGCGTGGTGGCCGGCGGCGCGGTCGGGCTGACGGTCGGGCTGACGGTCGGGCTGGTCGTCGGGCTGACGGTGGGGCTGACCGTCGGGCTGGCAGTCGGGGTGCTGCCGGCGTACACCGACGCCTCGCGGGATGTGGCGGCGATGCCGTTGGCGCCGTTGAAGATCCGCTGGCCCCAACTGGTGAGCTGGGCCGGGTTGAACGCGGTCGTCATGTCCAGGTACTCCACGCCGCCGCCGTTGCCGCTCCACGACCAGCCGAGGTAGCCGATGCCGTTGACCTGGCTGTAGGCCATGATGGCGTCCTCGTCCGGGTTGCCGTCGGAGTGGTTGAAGCCGAACTCGCCGACCACGATGGGCAGCCCGGCGGTCCGGAACCGGCCGAGGTAGTCGCTGATCTCGGCGGCGGTGTCGAACACGCCGTACATGTGGATCGAGAAGACGGTGTTGCGCTGCGCGTCGGCGGCGAACACGGTGCTCGCGTTGTCGCGCATGGTGAACGACCAGTCCTGACCCCAGTTCGGCGCGTCCACCATGATCGTGTGGGTCAGGCCGGCGGCGCGCAGCCGCTTGATCGCGTTCGAGGTGTCGGTGGTCCAGGCGCTGTAGCCCTGGTTGCCGAACGGCTCGTTGCCGATGTTGACGATGACGTACTTCTCCTGGCCCTTGAGCACGTCGGCGATGCTCAGCCAGTAGTCGGTGGCCTTGGCCAGCGTGGCGGCGGCGCCCTCCTCGCCGTACCCGGTGGTGTCGTGCACCTCCAGCACGCAGATCAGGCGATTGGTCTTGCACAGCGAGATCACGTTTGCCACGTCGGCGGCGCTGTTCTTCGTCCAGCGGTCGCCGCTGGCCAGCACCACCCGGACGGTGTTCGCGCCGAGCGCCTTGATGTTGGCGAACGAGCTGGTCTGCTGCGGGTACCAGGTGTGCGCGTGGTTGACCCCGCGCATGACGAACTCGGAGCCGTTGGCGTCGTAGAGCCGCCCGTTGGAGACGGAGAACCCGGTGGCGGCTTGGGCCGGCTGCGCGAGGGCGAAGACGGCGGCGAGGGCCGTCAGCAGGGCGGCGCCCGCGACGGAGAGCAGTTTCTTCATGGCTGTCCTCAGGGGAAGATCTCCCCCGTGCCCGAGCGGGGGTGCGGTGACGGTGACGACGTGGTGGCGGCTGAGCCCGGCAGCCGCCGCCGGTTCCCGGCGGACGCCGCATCAGCGTATGGCGATGGATCGCGGAAGGCAACCGGTTAAGCGAAAGAACCCGGGAGGCTGCGGGACTCGACGGGCGGCACTGGCTGAACCGGTTAAGGGATCGGGGCGCGGCGGGCCGGAGAAGCGGACAGCAGGGTTGACCCGCGCCGGGCGGGGTATCCGGGGACGATCCGCCCGGGAAGGAGACGTGCCATGGTCAACGTCGGCTACACCCTGATGTGCGAGCAGGCCGGCCCGAAGGAACTGGTCGACCACGCCGTACGCGCCGAGGCCGCCGGCTTCGACCACCTGGTCATGTCCGACCACTACTACCCCTGGCTGGACTCCCAGGGCCACTCCCCGTACGCCTGGTCGGTGCTCGGCGCGGTCGCCCACGCCACCAGCCGGGCCGAGCTGATGTCGTTCGTGACCTGCCCGATCCGGCGCTACCACCCGGCGGTGGTGGCGCAGAAGGCCAGCACCATCGGGGTGCTCTCGGACGGGCGGTTCACGCTGGGCCTCGGCGCCGGGGAGAACCTCAACGAGCACGTGGTGGGCGGATGGCCGCACGTGCAGCAGCGGCACGAGATGTTCGAGGAGGCGCTGCAGATCATCCGGCCGCTGCTCAACGGCGAGACGCTGACGTTCTCCGGCAACCACTTCGACGTGCCCGACGCGTACGTCTGGGACCGCCCGGACCGGCCGGTGCCGATGGCGGTGGCCGCGTCCGGACGGCAGTCGGCCACGCTGGCCGCCGAGTACGCCGACGCGATGATCGCCACCGACCCGCTGCCGCACCTGATCGACATGTACGAGGAGGCCGGTGGCGCGGGCCGCCCCCGCTACGGGCAGGTGGCCATCTGCTACGGCCCGGACGAGGACGAGTGCCGCAAGATCGTGCACGACCAGTTCCGCTGGTTCGGCCTGGGCTGGAAGGTCAACGCCGACCTGCCCGGTCCGGAGTCGTTCGCCGCCGCGACCCAGTTCGTGCGCGAGGAGGACGTGGCCGAGGGCGTCCCCTGCGGCCCGGACACCAACCGGCACGTCGAGGCGTTCAAGAAGTTCGTCGACGCGGGCTTCACCCACGTCGCGCTGATCCAGGTGGGCGGCGACAACCAGCCGATGTTCCTCGACTGGGCCCAGGAGGAGCTGTTGCCCCGGCTGCGGGAGCTGTGACCGTCCCGTCGTCCCCGCCGGGGCGCTTCGGCCGGGCCGAGCTGCGGCTCGCGTTCGCCGCGCCCCGGCCGGCCGCCGGACTGACCAGCGACTTCCGGCAGGTCGGCGGGCTGCTGGCGCACACCCGCCGGGCCGCCGGCCCGGACGCCGACGCGCCGCCTGTGGTGCTGGTGCACGGCCTGGCCGTGTCGCACCGCTACCTCACCCCGCTGGCGGTCGCGCTGGCGTCACGCCTGCCGGTGTACGTGCCGGACCTGCCCGGCTTCGGGCTGACCGGGCGCCCCGGCGCCGCGTACGACGTGGACCGGCACGTGGCGTTCCTCGTCGACTGGCTCGACGCGCACCGGTTGGGTCCGGTCTGCCTGCTCGGCCACTCCTTCGGCGCGGAGGTGGCCGCGGCGCTCGCCGCCCGCCACCCCGGCCTGGTCCGGGCCCTGGTGCTGGCCGGACCGACCTGCGACCCGGCCGCCCGGTCCCGGCGCGGCCTGGCCGGCCGCTGGCTGGTGGACACGCTGCGCGAGGCGGCGTGGCAGACGCCGATCCTGCTGCGCGACGTGGCCGACGCCCGGCCGTGGCGGGTGTTCGCGACGCTGTCCCACTCGGTCCGCAACGCAGTCGAGGAGGACCTGGTCCGGGTCACCGCGCCGACGCTGGTGCTGACCGGCGCCCGCGACCCGGTCGCCCCGGCCGCCTGGCGCGACCAGGTGGCCCGGCTGGTGCCGGGCGCCCGCTCGGTTGTGGTGCCGGGCGCGGCGCACAACGTGGTCACCACCGCGCCCGCCCAGGTCGCCGCCGCCGTCCACGACCTGCTCACCATCACCACGAGGAGTTGACGCCATGCGTATCGGGAACACGGAGATCCGCCCCGCCGGGGGCGGGCTCGGCTGCCTGCTGATGATCCTCTTCTCGATCGTCGCCTCGGTGGTGCTCACCGTGCTGCTCAACCTGGTCCTGTAGAACCCGGCCCGGCGTCCGCGAGGGCGGCACCAGAATGGGGCATGCCCCTGCTGACCGCGCTGCCGCTGGCGCTGGAGATGGTCGCCGGGTCGAAGCTCGTCAGCGCCGTCGTCCTCGCCGCCGGCCACCACCCGCGGCGCAGCTCGGCGGCCTTCCTCGGCGGCGTGGCGGTCGGCGTCCTCGGGCCGCTGACGCTCTGGTACGCGGCGTTCCGGGTGGTGCGGCACACCGCCGTGCACGGCATCGGGGTGGGCGGCAGCCGCCGGCTCATCGACTGGATCGTACTGACGCTGCTGGCCGTCCTCATGGTGGTCACGTTCCGCAGGCGGCGGCGCGACCGGCCGCCCGGGTGGCTGCGCCGGTTGCAGGACCCCCGGCCCGCGTACGCCTTCGGTCTGGGGCTGCTGCTCGCCGTCGCCGTGCCGAGCGACGAGCTGGTCATGGCGTCGGTCGCGGGCAGCATGGCCGGGCACGGCCGCCCCTGGTGGCACCTGCTGCCGTTCGTGGCGCTCACCGTGCTGCTGCTGGCGCTGCCGCTGCTCACGCTGCTGGTCTTCGGCGACCGCGCCGAACGGCTGCTGCCGGCCTTCCGCGCCTGGACCGACCGGCACTCCTGGCTGGTCAGCGAGGCGGTCATCCTGATCTTCGCGGCCTTCGTGGTGGCCGACCTGGCGTCGACGTCGTTCAGCCGGCCGTGAGGTCCACCTCGGCCAGCACCGGATAGTGGTCGGAGGCCGAGTCGGCGTCACCGTCGCGGACCACCCGCACCGCGCGTACCCGATCGGCCAGCGCCGGCGTGGCGAGCAGATAGTCCAGCCGCATCCCGGCGAACTCGGCGCCGCCGTGCCGGGTCGGCACGGTCCGGCCGCCGGGTTCGTCGCCGCCGGAGCGCGGCCACAGGTCGACCAGCCCGGCGTCGAGCAGCCGGGCCACCGCGCGGGTGTCCACGGTACGGCCGTCGCGGCGCAGGTGCCGCCGCCGGTACGGGGTGGCCAGCCCGGCGAGCCGGGCGGTGTGGTCGACGGCGGGCTCCAGCGTGTTCAGGTCCCCGGCGAGCAGAGCCAGCTCTCCCCCGGTACGCCGCAGCGCGGCGGCCAGCCAGTCCGCCTCCATCCGCCGCCGCCCGCCCGAGTAGGGGTACAGGTGCGTGCTGAGCACGGTCAGCGGTCCCGCGCCGGTGGCCACCCGGACCCGGGCGGCGGCGTGGTGGAACGGGCGGCGGACCCGGTCGGCGCGCAGCACCCGCAGCGGCGGGCGGACCAGCACCGCCACCGGCTGGCCGAGGCAGGACCGGGCCAGGTACGGCGCCATCCCGAGCCGCTCGGCCAGGCCGCCCAGCGTGGCGTCCATGCCGCGCAGCTCCTGCAGGGCCAGCACGTCGGGGCGCTGCGCGGTGACGACCGAGACGATCCGGTCCCGGCGGTCGGCGCCGACCGCGTCCCGCCCGCCGGTCCGGATGTTCCAGGTCATCACCCGCAGCATCGGCTCAGTCCGGCCGCGCGGCCTTGGCCAGCTCGTCGTCCAGCTCGTCCACCTGTTCGGACTCGATCGCCGGCTGGTTGCCCTCGGCCACGTCGGCGTTCGGCTTGATCACCCAGTACAGCAGCGACAGCCAGAGCGCGCCGAGCAGGATCGCGCCCATGAAGTCCGTCGGGTGGTGCATGCCCCGGTACATCCGGGAGGTGGCCACGCCGACCGGCATCAGCACGGCCATGCCCACGAACAGCCACCGCCACCACCTGTCGGTACGCGGGAACACGATGATCGCCATGGCCGCCCAGAGGCAGATGGTCGCCGCGATGTGCCCGGACGGGAACGACGAGGTGGGCATCTGCCCGTCCAGGTTGTCCACCGGCGGCCGGGGCCGGGCCACCACCCGGGCGCTGGCCAGGAACAGGCTCAGCTCGCCGAACATCGCCAGCACCACGAACAGCACCGGCCGCCAGCGCCGCCACAGGGCCAGCACGATCGGGCAGAACACCAGCGACACCAGCAGGATCGCGTGGGTGTCGCCGAACTTGCTCCACCACCAGCTCACGTCGGTGAGCAGATCGGTGTGCCGCTCGGCGAACCAGCGCGGCACCTTCGTGTCGAGCGTGTCGAAGAACGTGCCCTTGGCGTGGTAGCTGACGAACATGCCGAACGCGTAGAGCGCGCCGAAGACGAGCACCCAGCCGACGAGCAGCTCGGCCACCGCGGAGCGGGGGTGCTCCAGCACCTTCTCCTCGTCCGGCGCGAGCGCCAGCTCCTCGCCCGCCTCCGGCTCCAGGCCCTCGCGCAGCGGCGGCACCGGCCGGCCGCGCTCGCGCCGCCACAGCCGGAAGGCGTACGCGGTGACACCGAGCCAGGCCGCGCCGAGCAGCCAGCCGCCGATCACGTCCGAGACGAAGTGGACGCCCAGCGCGATCCGGGTCAGCCCGACCAGGAAGACCAGCACGGCGGCGATGGCGATGGCGGGCTTGCGCCAGCGCGGCGACATGGCCGGCAGGAACACCAGCAGCAGCGCCCCGTACGCGACGAACGAGCCGAGCGCGTGGCCGCTGGGGAAGCTGTTGCCCGGGGCGTCGGCGATCGGGACGTCCACCACCGGGCGCAGCCGTCCGACGAGCGCCTTGAGCGACGGGTCGAGGATCAGCCCGCCCACGCCGGTGACGATCAGGTAGACCGCCAGCCGGGACTGGCGGCGGATCAGCAGGCCCACCACCGCGATGGTGACCAGCCAGATCAGCACCGGCCGGCCGCCCAGGTCGGTGATCGCCTGGAGCACGGTGACCAGCGGGCCGTGCGGCGCCACCAGGTCGTTGAACCACTCGGCCGCCGCATGGTCGGCGTCGCGCAGCGGGCTCCAGCGGAACCGGACGAGCATCAGGAGCAGCCCGAACCCGACTCCCGCACCGGCCACGGCGAGCAGACCCACCAGGCTCCGCTCGGCGAAATGGCTCAGCGGCCGGCGCCCGGCTTCCTTGACCGCGGTCACACCGCACCTCCCTCGTTCCTCTGCGAGGCGCGCTGTACCCGATCGGCGTGACTCGTACACGCCGGACCGGCGCGGCGTCAGAGCGAGGTCATCTCACCGGTGTCGAACAGGTCCTCACGGTGCGCCTCCGGCTGCCACAGATCCGGCTGGGCCGGCTCGTCCACGCCGATGCGCATCGCCTCCAGCTGGGCGGCGAAGGCCAGCCCGCCGAAGAGCGCCATCCCGGTGAGGTTGGCCCAGAGCAACAGGGCCATCATGCCGGTCAGCGCGCCGTAGGTCTGGCCGAATCCGCCGCTGTACTTCACGTAGGCGGCCAGCAGCAGGCTGGCCAGCCACCAGATCGCGATGGCGATGGCCGCGCCGAAGACGAGCCAGGACAGGCCGGGCTGCCGGCGTCGCGGCGCGTGCCGGAACAGCACCGCCACGGCGAGCACTGTCAGGCCGAGGCTCAGCGGCCAGCGGATCACGTCCCAGCCGGCCATCGCGACGTCGCCCCACTCGTAGTGCCGCCGTACCGACTCGCCCATCGCCCGGCCGCCGACCAGGATGAGGAAGCCGGCCAGCGCGGGCACGCCGGCGACCACCGCGAGGACCGTGGCGCGCAGGTACTTGGCCAGCGCCGGGCGGTCCCGCTCGACGCCGTAGATCCGGTTCGCGCCCCGCTCGATCTGCGCCATCGTGGTGGTCAGCGCGACCAGCCCGGTGAGCAGGCCGAGGGTCAGCGCCAGCTCACCGGCGCTCTCGGTGCGCTCGCTGTCGGTCAGCAGTTGCTGCACCATGGCTTCGCTCTGGCCGGGCGTGATGGCCAGTACGGTGTCGGCGACGACCTTGCCGCCCTCGTCCACGCCCAGGTCGGTGATCAGGCCGGTGAGCGCGATCAGGAACGGCACCACCGCCAGGCAGAGCTGGAACCCCAGCGCCCGGGAGTGGCTGAAGCCGTCGCCGTAGCGGAACCGGACGAACGCGTCCCGCAGCAGGCACCAGCCGCCGTGCCGGCGCAGCGTGTGCCAGGCGTCGTCGGCGGACAGCTCGTTCTCGGTCATCAACCGGGTCTCGGGGACCAGCTTGGTGCTACTCACGGCGGGCCTCCTCGACCAGGTGCTCGCCGCGCTCGCCGACCGCGTCGGCGTCCTCCGCCAGGTCGGGGTGCTCCTCCGGGCGCGGTACGCAGAGCCAGAGCGACTCGGGGCGGATGGTGGCCTTCAGCGAGCGGCCCGGCTCGATCAGGTCGCCGTCGAGCTGCCGGGGCTGTGCCCGGGTGCTGGTGATCTCGACCGAGCGGGCCCGGAACACCTCCATCCCGGGGACTCGGTCGCGGCGGCGCAGCACCGCCCAGCCCATGGCGAGCCAGTGGCCCAGCGTGCGCGGCGTCAGCACCGCCACGTCGAGCCAGCCGTCGTCCGGCTCGGCGTCGGTGAGCAGGCGTACCCCGCCCTGCAGGCGCCCGACGTTCGCGACCAGGACCGAGCGGGCCCGGCGGCGCAGCGGCGGCTTGCCGTCGATGCGCACCGAGACCCGCATCGGCCGGTCCCGCAGGTGCCGGGCGGCGCCCACCACGTACGCCGGCCAGCCGATCCGCTTCTTGGTGGTCTCGGAGGTGGAGTCGAGCATCTGGGCGTCGAAGCCCATCCCGGCCATCACCGCGAAGCACTGGTCGCCGACCACGCCGACGTCGAGGCGGCGCATCCCGCGTTCGACGGCGACCTGGAGCCCGGCGGCCAGGTCGCCGGAGAGGCCGAGGTTGGCGGCGAGCAGGTTTCCGGTGCCCTGGGGCAGCACCGCGAGCGCCACGTCGGTGCCGGCCAGCGCGGTCACGCAGGCCATCACCGTGCCGTCGCCGCCGCAGGCGAAGACGACCTCCGCGCCCGCCTTGACGGCCTGTTCCGCCTGCCCGCGGCCCGGGTCCTCGACTGTCGTCTCGTACCAGGTCGGGGCCGGCCACCCGGCGGCGGCGAGCGCGCCGTCCACGGTGCGGCGGAACTCGTCCAGGTCGGTCACCTTGACCGGGTTGACCACCACTGCCGAGCGCGGGGTGCGGTTCTCCGCGTTCACCGGGCGCTTGTCGTCTGCACCGTCCACGGCGTCAGTGTGCAGGACACGGGGCGTGACGGCGACCCGGCGCAGCGGGACGTTGCGAGGACCGCAAACAGGTTTGAAACTCCGGTGGCCTCAGGCGGCCTCGCGCAGCGCCGCGTCGATGCGGCGGCGCAGGTCGTCGATGTCCGCGCCGGCCTCGGTCAGCACCACCGCGGCCAGGCCGTTTCCCTCGCGCAGCAGGCCGAGCAGGATGTGTTCGGTGCCGATGTGCCGGTGGCGCAGCCGCAGCGCCTCGCGCAGCGACAGCTCCAGCGCCTTCTTCGCCCGGGGCGAGAACGTGCCGTGGTCCGTCCCGCGACGCCACCACCGGCGCGGACGCGGCGTCGCCTCGCGCAGCGCGTCGGGGCCGAAGGACTCCTCGATCCGGGACACGATCGCGGCGAGGTCGATGCCGATCTCGCGCAGCGCCGCGGCGTCCGCCTCGCCGAGCCCGTCGACGCCCCGCGCGGTGTGGCGGGCCAGCGCGGCGCGCAGGGCGTCGGCCTCGATGCCGCCGGCCGCCAGCAGCCGGGCGGCCAGGCTGTCGCTGTCGGCCAGTACGCCGAGCAGCAGGTGCTCGGTGCCGACCGGCCGCCGCCCCTCGGCGCGGGCCTCGTCGAGCGCGTGGCGCACCACGGTGCGGGCCCGGTCGGTGAATCGTTCGAACATCACGCCTCCCAGCTGTCGCGTACCGCCGGTCGCCCGGCGTGCTTCTTGTGGACCGCCTGCCGGCTGACCTCGAGGGCGTCGGCGATCTCCTGCCAGGACCAGCCCTGTCGCCGGGCGTTGTCCACCTGGATCACCTCGAGCCGTTCGAGCAGCCGGCGCAGGGCGAGCACGGCGCGCAGGCCGACCTTGGGGTCGGTGCTGCCGGCCGCCGCCGCGAGTTCCGTAGCCTGACTCATGCTGTCAATGTAGGTTGACAGCATGAGTCTTGTCAACCCTGGTTGACACACGTCGTGGCCTACCATCCCCGGCCCGCGGCGGTGTTACGGTCCGCTGGTGTTCCGCCGCCGTCCGCTGGACCGGCCGGTCGAGCCCGCGCGCCGGCTCACCGCCGGCCGCCTCACCCTGGAGATCGCCGGGGGCAGCGTGGTCGGGCACCGCTACCCGGAGAACTACGACGTGCTGCACGTCGACCCGGAGCTGCCGCTGGCGGTGGTCTGCGACGGCATGGGCGACGGCGAGGGCAGCCGGATCGCCGGCACGACCGCGGCCGAGACGTTCGTGGCGCAGGTCCGCACCGGCTGGCCCACCGTCGACCCCGCCGGGCTGCGGGCCGCCGTCGCCGAGACCCAACGGCGGGTACGCCAGGCCGGGGCGGCGCAGTCCGGCCTGACCGGATGCACACTCACCGCGCTCGTGGTCCAGCCCGACGGCGAACAGGGCTGGCTGGTCCAGCTCGGCGACTCGCGAGCCTACCGGCTGCGCGACGGGCTGCTGGAGCTGGTGACCGTCGACCACACCATGGCCTGGCTCGGCCTGCTGCACGGCTGGTGGCCGCCGGACTCGCCGGAGGCGGCCCGGGCCCGCTACCAGCTGCTGCGCTACGTCGGGCACCCGGACCGGCCCGAGCCGGACCTGCTCGCCGTGCCGCTGCGCCGGGGCGACACCTGGCTGCTGTGCACCGACGGGATCAGCGACCAGCTCGGCTACCACCGGCTGCGCGACCTGCTCGCCACCCGGCGCGACCCGGCGCGGACCACCGAGGCCCTGCTCGCCGCCAGCCTCGACGAGGGCGGCGAGGACAACGCCACAGCCGTCGTCCTGCGCGTCCATCCCACCCTGCCCTCCCCGCGCTGAGCGCCAGTTCCGCCGACCCGGTCCGGCGCACCCGGTCCCGCGACTACGGTGAGTGAAAAGCGGGGTCGGGGAGGTGAGCCGGGGTGGCCGCACCGAGCCACGGTTCGGTGGTGGTCGGCGTGGGCCGGTCGGCGGAAGATCTGGCGGTGGTCCGCACCGCTGCCGCCGAGGCCGCCGCCCACCACCTGCCGCTGCACCTGCTGCACGCGTTCAACTGGGCCGCGACGCCCGGGCCCGCCCCGGCGGGCGGCAGCCGCACGGACGCGGAGAACCTGCTGGAGACCGCCGGCCAGGCGGTCGCCGAGTGCGCGCCGGAGGTGCCGGTCAGCGGTGAGATCGTCGAGGGCTCACCGGTCGAGGCACTGCTGCGGGCCGCCGACACCGCGTTCCTGGTCGCGCTCGGTGACGGCGGCATGTCGACCCGGCCGAACGGCGTACCGACCAACACGCCGGCCGTCGAGGTGGCCGCCCGGGCCGGGTGCCCGGTGCTGATCGGCCGCGCCGAGCCGGCCCCGCCCGGACCGCTGATCGTCGGCTTCGACGGATCGTCCAGTTCCCGCGCCGCTCTCGGGTACGCCTTCGACTGCGCCGAGCGCCGCGGCGCCCGCCTGCTCGCCGTCCGGGTGATCGAGCCCGAATGCGGCGACGGCGACGACGGGCTGCTGGAGCAGGCGGTGAACCGGCACGCCGCCCGGCATCCCCGGGTCACCGCCGACTGCCTCACCGTCCACGGTGAGCCGAAGTCCGTCCTGCTCGACCGGTCCCGCGCGGCGCAGCTCGCGGTGGTCGCCGCGCGCGGCGACGGGCCGGTGACGTCCACTCTGGGCGCGGTCAGCCAATCCCTGCTCTACCATTCGCCAGCCCCGCTGATCGTCGTACGAGGGCTCAGGCCGGACGACGGGGACGAATCGTGACGCCCGCGCGAGGCGGGACCTACGGCCCTGACCGGCGACCCCGGGCAGGGGCGAAGCTGGACGCGCCGGGGAAGAAGATGCGGTCCCCGAGTGGCGGCCGACCCCGAGCCACGAGAGGCTGAGACAGCATGGACACCGCGGTGAACCTGCACAGCCCCCTGACCGAGGAAGAGTTGCGTCGGCTGGACGCCTACTGGCGCGCGGCGAACTACCTGACCGTCGGCCAGATCTATCTGCTCGACAATCCGCTGCTGCGCGAACCGCTCAGACCCGAGCACGTCAAGCCGCGCCTGCTGGGCCACTGGGGCACCAGCCCCGGGCTCAACCTGCTCTACACACACCTCAACCGGGTCATCGTCGACCGGGACCTGTCCGCCATCTTCGTCACCGGCCCCGGCCACGGCGGCCCGGCGCTGGTCGCCAACACCTGGCTGGAGGGCACCTACAGCGAGCTGTACCACCACATCCCCCGCGACGAGACCGGCATGCAGCGGCTGTTCCGCCAGTTCTCCTTCCCCGGCGGCATCCCGAGCCACGTGGCGCCGGAGGTGCCGGGTTCGATCCACGAGGGCGGCGAGCTGGGGTACGCGCTGAGCCACGCGTACGGCGCCGCGTTCGACAACCCGGACCTGCTGGTGGCCTGCGTGATCGGCGACGGCGAGGCGGAGACCGGCCCGCTGGCCGGGAGCTGGCTGTCGAACGTGTTCCTCAACCCGGCCCGCGACGGCGCGGTGCTGCCGATCCTGCACCTCAACGGCTACAAGATCGCCAGCCCGACCGTGCTGGACCGGATCCCCGGCGAGGATCTGCGGGACATGATGCGCGGCTTCGGCTACCAGCCGTACGTGGTGGAGGGCGACGACCCGGCGACAGTGCACCAACTGCTCGCCGCCACGCTGGACCGGGCGGTCGACGAGATCGGTGAGATCCAGCGCCGCGCCCGTTCCGGCGGGCGCGTGGAACGCCCGCGCTGGCCGATGATCGTCCTGCGCACGCCGAAGGGCTGGACCGGCCCGTCCCGGGTCGACGGCAAGCAGGTCGAGGGCACGTTCCGCGCCCACCAGGTGCCGATCTCCCAGGTCCGGGACAACCCGGAGCACCTGGCCGAGCTGGAGCGCTGGCTGCGCAGCTACCGCCCGGAGGAGCTGTTCGACGCCACCGGCGGCCCGGTCGCCGAGGTGGCCGACCTGCCGCCGACCGGTGACCGCCGGATGAGCGCGAACCCGGTGGCCAACGGCGGCAGGCTGCTGCGCAACCTGGAGCTGCCCGACTTCCGCGACTACGCGGTCGACGTACCGACGCCGGGCGAGCCGATGGCCGGCGCGGCGGGCGTGCTCGGCCCCTGGGTCCGCGACGTGATCGCGCGTAACCCGGAGACGTTCCGCCTGTTCGGCCCGGACGAGGTCGCCTCGAACCGGCTCGGCGCGGCGTTCGAGGTGACCGACCGGGCGTTCGTCGGCGCGGAGGTCCCCGGCGACGACCACCTCTCCCCCGACGGCCGGGTGATGGAGGTGCTCTCCGAGCACCTGTGCCAGGGCTGGCTGGAGGGCTACCTGCTGACCGGCCGGCACGGCATCTTCACCAGCTACGAGGCGTTCATCCACATCGTCGACTCGATGGTCAACCAGCACGCCAAGTGGCTCAAGGTGACCCGGCACATCCCGTGGCGGGAGCCGGTGGCCTCGCTGAACTACCTGCTGTCCAGCCACGTGTGGCGGCAGGACCACAACGGCTTCTCGCACCAGGACCCCGGCTTCATCGACCACGTGATGAACAAGAAGGCCGAAGTGGTCCGCGTCTACCTGCCGCCGGACGGCAACACGCTGCTGTCCACCATGGATCACTGCCTGCGCAGCCGGCAGTACATCAACGTGGTGGTGGCCGGCAAGCAGCCCGCGCCGAACTGGCTGACCATGGACGAGGCGGTCCAGCACTGCCGCCGCGGCCTGGGCATCTGGGACTGGGCCAGCAGCGACGACGGCGCCGAGCCGGACGTGGTGCTCGCCTGCGCCGGCGACGTGCCGACGCTGGAGACGCTCGCCGCGGCCGACCTGCTGCGCCGGCACCTGCCGAACCTGAAGGTGCGGGTCGTCAACGTGGTCGACCTGATGCGCCTGCAGCCGCCGTCGGAGCACCCGCACGGCCTGCCGGACAGCGAGTTCGACACCATCTTCACCCGCGACAAGCCGGTCATCTTCGCCTACCACGGCTACCCGTGGCTCATCCACCGGCTCACCTACCGACGCACCAACCACGAGAACCTGCACGTCCGCGGCTACAAGGAGGAGGGCACCACCACGACGCCGTTCGACATGGTGATGCTCAACGACCTGGACCGTTTCCACCTGGTCATCGACGTGATCGACCGGGTGCCGGGGCTGCGGTCGCGGGCCGCGCACCTGCGTCAGGACATGGTGGACGCCCGCCAGTCCTGCCGCGACTACACCCGGCGCTACGGCGAGGACGACCCCCGGGTCGCCGAGTGGCGCTGGATCAGGGAGAACGACCCCGCGGTGAGGAGTGGCGAATGAGCGACGAGATCCTGGTCGGCTACGACGGCTCCGCTGACGCGGCTGTCGCCCTGAACTGGGCGCTGGACGAGGCGGGCCGCTCGGGCTGGCCGGTGCGGCTGGCGTACGTGTTCGAGTGGCTGACGGTGACCGGCTGGATCGGCCCCGGGGTGGCCCCGGGGGTGTGGCCGGACGAGACCGCCCGCCGGCAGGTCGAGGAACTGGTCCGCAGGGCGGCGGCGGACGCCGCCGCCGAGCGGCCCGGCCTCACCGTGCACGGCGAGGTGTTCGACGGCCCGCCCGCGCTGGTGCTGCAGGAGCGTTCCGCCGAGGCCGGGATGCTGGTGCTCGGCAGCCGGGGCCACGGCGGCTTCGGCGGGCTGCTCGCCGGCTCCACGGCGGTCTCGGTCACCGCGCACGCCCACTGCCCGGTGGTGGTGGTCCGCGACGGTCAGCCCGCCACCTCCGGGCCGGTGGTGGTCGGCTCGGACGGCTCGGAGACCGCGCTGCGGGCCCTCGGCTTCGCGGTCGAGCGGGCCGCCCAGCGGGACGTGCCGCTGCGGGTGCTGCGGGTCTGGGAGCCGCCCGGCGACAGGTGGGTGCCGCCGGACTTCGACCCGGAGGAGACCGCCGCCGCCGAGCGGGCCGCCGCCGAGGCGGAGCTGGCCACCTGGCGGGAGAGCTTCCCCGACGTGCCGGTGCAGGTCGAGGCCGTCCCCGGCAGCCCGTCGGCGTTGCTGGTGGAGGCGAGCCGGTCGGCGCAGCTCGTGGTGGTCGGCAGCCGGGGCCGGGGCGGGTTGCGGGGCATGCTGCTCGGCTCGGTCAGCCAGCAGCTCATCCAGCACTCGCACTGCCCGGTCGCCGTGGTACGCGAACGCTGACCGCCCTCAGCGGCCGGACGCGGTGGAGCCCTCCTCCGGGTTGAGCGAGAAGTAGTCCTCCTCCTCCTGCGCCAGGTGCAGGCGCAGCACCGCGTCCAGGCCGTAGAGCGCGGCGAGCAGATCGGGCACCTCGTCGTGGCGCAGCCGGCCGTCCGGCTGCGCCGTGAGGTGCCCGCCGATCCGCTCCACCAGCCGCACGATCTCCACGTGCGCCCGGCTCATCGTGGAGGTCGCCTCGTCGCTGCCGAGCGGGCCGGCCAGCGCCGGGTAGAGCTGCCGGTCCTCGGCCGCCTCGTGCGGCAGCACCTCGTCGACCAGGCGGCGGTGCACCTCGCGCAGCGCCGGCAGGCACGCCGGGTCGTCCGGGCGGATCGCCACCATGTCGGCGGTGTCCCGCAACCCGGCGAGCACGGCGCGTACGCCGCCGTGCTCGCCGGCGTACCTGTCGATCAGCTCCACCGTGTGCGGGGGCAGGTCCCGCCGCCGCAGGCCGCCGCCGAGCGCGCGCAACGCGTTGAGGATCACCAGGACGTCGATGCCCTCCTGGAGGAACGCGCCGGCCACCGGGGGCAGCCGGCCGGCCGCCGCCACCAGCATCGCCAGCACCGCCAGGCCCATCCCGACGGTGGCGCTCTGCACCGCGATGCGGCGGGCGTACCGGGCGATCTCGACCGCGTCCGCGAGCCGGTCCAGGCGGTCCACGGTGAGCACCGCGTCGGCCACGTCGGCCGAGGCGGTCGCCCCGGTCGCGCCCATCGCCACCCCGACGTGCGCCTCGGCCAGCGCGGGGGCGTCGTTCACGCCGTCGCCGACCATCACCGTCACCGCGTGCGCCGACTCCTGGCGTACCCGCTCGGCCTTCTCCTGCGGCGAGCAGCGCGCGATCACGTCGTCCACGCCCACGATCTGCGCCACCTGCCGGGCCGTGCCCGGACGGTCGCCGGTCACCATGACCAGTCGGGAAAGGCCCGCCTCGCGCAGCCGCCGCACGGTCCGCCGGGCGTCCGGGCGCACCGGGTCCTCCAGCAGGATCGCGCCCAGCGGCCCGTGGTCGTCGCTGACCCAGACCGCGGAGCGCCCGGCCCGTTCGGCGCGCTCACCGAGCCGGCCCGCCCACTCCGGCGGCTCGCCCGCGAGCTGCCCGACGTGCACCGTCCGCCCGTCGACGCGCCCGCTCACCCCGTGCCCCGGCTCCTCGGTGACGTCGGTCGGTTCGGCCAGCGGCAGCCCGCGTTCGCGGGCCTGCCGGACCAGCGCGGCGGCCAGCACGTGCGGGGAGAGCTGCTCGACCGACGCGGCCAGCCGCAGCACCTCGTCCCGGTCGCCGCCCGGCGCCGTCACCACCTCGGCCGCGCGGGGCCGGCCCGCGGTGAGCGTGCCCGTCTTGTCCAGCAGCAGCGTACGGGCGCGGCCGAGCTGCTCCAGCGAGCCGCCGTCACGGACCAGCACGCCGCGGCGGGCCACCCGGGACAGGCCGGAGACCACGGCGATCGGGGTGGCCAGCAGCAGCGGGCACGGGGTGGCCACCACGAGCACCGCCACCGCCCGGGTGAACTCGCCGGACAGCAGCCACGCCAGCCCCGCCAGCACCAGCGTGAACGGCACGAACGCGGCGGCGTACCGGTCGGCGAGCCGTACCATCGGCGCCTTGCGGGCGGTGGCCTCGCCGGCCAGGCGGACGATGCCCGCGTAGGTGCTCTCCGCCGCGTTGCGGCGGGCCCGCAGCCCGAACCCGGCGCCCGCGTTGACCACGCCGCTGGCGACCTGCTCCCCCGCCGCGCGGGTGACCAGTTGCGACTCGCCTGTGACCACCGACTCGTCGAGCGTGGCCGCCTCCTCGACCACGCCGTCGACAGGCACCACGTCGCCCGGCCCGACCAGGAGCCGGTCCCCGACCGCGACGCGGTCCAGCGGCACCACCTCGATCCCGCCGTCCGGGGTGCGCCGGCGGGCCTGCCGAGGCGCGCGTTCCAGCAGCGCCCGCAGGTCGCGGGTGGCGCGGCGCTGGGCGTACTCCTCCAGCGCCCGCCCGGTGGCGACCATCACCGCGATGACGGCGCCGGCCAGGTACTCCCGCACCAGCAGCGCGCCGAGCAGCGCCAGCACCGCGATGACGTCCACCCCGAACTGCCGCAGCCAGATCTGGCGCAGCGTGGTCCACGCGGCCGGGACCAGCGCGACCAGTGTGACCGCCGCCCAGACCAGCCGGGCGGCGTCGTGCGCGCCGGCGAACCACAGCGCCGCCCCGGCCAGCACGGCCACCGTGAGCAGCACCAACGGCCCCCACTCGGTCCACGCCCACCGCCGGGCGCGGGCCGGCTGCTCGGGTACGCACTCGCGTGGCTCGGTTCCCACCCGAGGATCGTCCCAGTCCGGGCGGGACGACGCTGGCGATCCGAGCGGCGAGGGACGCCTGCGGGGTGGCCGGGCATGCCCGAGGATGGAGCGGCATCCCCCACCCGGGCGTCCCGGGCGTGGGGCACGATGGGGAAAACAGGAAAGGTCGTGACGATGAGCCACGAGACGCCGGCCGGCGATCGCCCGTTGACCACCGCGCTCGCGGAGGCCGCCGGAATGGCCGGCCATGCCCCCTCGGTGCACAACACACAGCCGTGGCACTGGACGGTTCTGCCCGACGCGCTGGAGCTGCGGGTGGTACGCGAGCGGCACCTCAGCGCCATGGACCCGGAGGGTCACCTGCTGGTGGTGAGCTGCGGCGCGGCACTGCACCACGCCCGGGTGGCGCTGGCCGCCGAGGGCTGGACCCCGGTGGTCGAGCGGCTGCCCGATCCGAAGGAGCCCGACCTGCTGGCCCGGATCACCAGCCTGAAGCACACCGGCGCCGACCCCGACGCCATGCGTGTCGTGCAGTGCATGCAGGTGCGGCACACCGACCGGCGGCCGGTCAGCGACGAGCAGATCCCGACCGCCGCGCTCGACGACATCGACCGCGCCGCCACGCTCGAGGGCGTGAACCTGCAACTGCTCGACGACACCCAGAAGATCCAGCTCGCCAGCGCCGCCCAGCAGGCCGCCGCCGTCGAGGCGGACAGCCCGGAGCTGCGCGAGGAACTGGCGTACTGGACCAGCCGGGCCGGCACCGGCACCGGGCTGCCGCCGGAGGTGCTGCCCGATCAGGCCCCGCAGACGACCGTTCCGGCCCGCGACTTCGGCCGCGCCGGGTCGCTGCCGATCGGGCCCGGCCACGACAAGACCGCCGTGTACGGGATCCTCTGGGGCGCCGACGACGAGCTGATGAGCTGGCTGCGCGCCGGTGAGGCGCTCTCCGCCGCCTGGCTCACCGCCACCCGGCACGGGGTGTCGCTGGTGCCCCTGTCCGGCGTGGTGGAGGTCGAGAGCACCCGCGAGGTGCTGCGGCAGATGCTCGCCGGCCTCGGGTTCCCGTACATCAGCATGCGGCTCGGCGTGGCCGACCCGACGCACGCCGGACCCCCGCACACCCCCCGGCTGGACGTCACGCAGACCGTCGACACCTCGGCGGTCCGCGACCGGCTCACCTGACCGGTCTCGATCAGGGCGGCCGCCGGGCGATACCATCGCCCGGTGGCCGCCGCACCCCAGCCCCAGCATGAGCACCTCGCGCCGTCGCTCGGGCTGACCCCGCTGTCCCGCGTCCGCCTGGACGAACTGCTCCAGGAGATGCTCGACCGCGTCGGCGAGGTGGTGACCAGCCGAGAGCGGCTACGGGCGCTGCTGGACGCCGTCGTCGGCATCGGCTCCGACCTCGACCTGCGCAGCACGCTCCAGCGGATCGTGCAGTCGGCGTGCGAGCTGGCCGGCGCCCGCTACGGCGCGCTCGGCGTGATCGGCCCCGACCGGATGCTGCACGACTTCATCGTCCACGGCATCAGCCCCGAGCTGCACGCGAAGATCGGCGAGCTGCCGCACGGCCGCGGCGTGCTGGGTCTGCTCATCGACGAGCCGAAGCCGGTACGCATGCCGGACATCACCAAGCACCCCAACTCGTACGGCTTCCCGCCGCACCACCCGCCGATGCACAGCTTCCTCGGCGTGCCGGTACGCATCCGCGACCACGTCTGGGGCAACCTCTACCTGGCCGAGAAGCAGGGCGCCGCCGAGTTCACCGAGGACGACGAGGAGATCGTGGTGGCGCTGGCCGCCGCGGCCGGCGTGGCGATCGAGAACGCCCGCCTCTACGCGCTGGCGCACCGGCGGGAACGCTGGCTCGCCGCCGCCGCGGAGATCACCTCCGTGCTGCTCGGCGAGGTGCGCCGCACCGACGCGCTGACCCTCGTGGCCCGCCGCGCCCGCGAGGTCGCCGAAGCCGAGCTGGCGCTGGTGCTGCTCTACGACGAGGACGAGGCACAGTTCACGGTCGAGGTGGTCGACGGCGCCGACCCGGTCACCCGGGAACTGGTCGGCGTGGTGCTGCCGGCCGCCGAGACCAGCTTCGCCGCGTCCGCCACGTCGGGCCGGCACGACCAGGTGGAGAACCTCGCCGCCGCGGCGCCCTGGCCCCGGCCCGTGGTCGCCGGGCCGGCCGTGGTCTCCCCGCTCGCCGCCGCCGACACGCTGCACGGCGTCCTGGTGATCGGCTACCGGCCCGACCACGGCCCCGCCGCCGACGACGACCTCGCGCTGCTCGCCAGCTTCGCCGGGCAGGCCGCGCTGGCCATGGAACGGGCCCGCGGGCAGGAGGAGCGGGAACTGCTTGTCGTCCTGGAGGACCGCGAGCGCATCGCCCGCGACCTGCACGACGTGGTGATCCAGCGGCTGTTCGCCACCGGCCTGCAACTGCAGAGCGGCGCGATGAACGCCCGCCCCGAGGCGGCCAAGCGGATCAACCAGGCCGTCGACGACCTGGACGCCACCATCCGCGACATCCGCCGCACCATCTTCGAGCTGCGTACCCCGATGAGCGCGGCGCTGCGCACCGAGATCCGCGAGGCCATCGAGGTGGCCGCCGAGTCGCTCGGCTACCGGCCCGACCTGGAACTGGTCGGCCCGATCGACAGCGCCGTCCCGGACGAGCTACGCGGAGAACTCACCGCCGTGCTGCGCGAGGCGCTGTCCAACGCGGTACGCCACGCGCAGGCCGACCGGGTCTGGGTACGCGTCCGCGTCGACTCCGGCCGGGTCGAGATCACCGTCACCGACGACGGGATCGGGTGCGACCCGGAGGCGGCCCGCAGCGGGCTGGTCAACCTGCGCGAGCGGGCCGAGCGGCTGGGCGGCGAGTTCTCGCTGCGCCGGGCCGAGCCGCGCGGCACCGAGCTGCGCTGGAGCGTCCCGATCGACTGACCGGCGTCAGGTGTTCTTGCCGAGCAGCCGAGTCGCCAGCACCGCCGCCTGGGTGCGCCGCTCCAGACCGAGCTTGGCCAGCACGCTGGAGACGTAGTTCTTCACCGTCTTCTCGGCCAGGAACATCTTCCCGGCGATCTCCCGGTTGGTGAGCCCCTCCGCCACGTACTCCAGGATCCGCCGCTCCTGCTCGGTGAGCGACTTCAGCTCCCGGGGCTGCTCCACGCCGCTGCGGATGCGCTCCAGCACGCGGGTGGTGATCGCCGGGTCGAGCAGCGACTGCCCGGCCGCGACCCGGCGGACCGCGTCCACCAGGTCGGTGCCGCGGATCTGCTTGAGCACGTACCCGGCGGCGCCCGCCATGATCGCCGCGAACAGCGCCTCGTCGTCCTCGTACGAGGTGAGGATCAGCCCCTTGATCGAGGAGTCCACGGCGCGGACGTCCCGGCACACGTCGATGCCGTTGCCGTCGGGCAGCCGGGCGTCGAGGATCGCCACGTCGGGGCGCAGCGCGGGGATGCGGCGCGCCGCCTCCTGGGCCAGGCCGGACTCGCCGACCACCTCGATGTCGCCGCTGCTCTGCAGCAGGTCGGCAAGGCCACGACGGACGACCTCGTGGTCGTCGAGCAGGAACACCCGGATCATCAGTCCTTTCTACCCGCTTTCCCGCCTCAGTAGCACGGGTCGAAAGTCCCGTCCTGCACGCGCCGGCCGGGACCGACGGCCGGGCCCAGGTGGGGACCTCCGGCCCTGCTCAGGTCGCGGCCCGCTGACGCACCGTTGGTGATGTACCGGACGGGGGAGCCGGCGCCGCACGAGAGGGAGCACCACCATGACGACCGAATACACCACCGCGGACCTGCGGGCCGCGGTCGCCGACGCGGTCCGGGCGCCGTCGCTGCACAACACCCAGCCGTGGCGGTTCCGGGTGGTCGACGGCGGCATCGAAGTGTCCGTCGACCCGTTGCGCGGCCTGCCCGCCACCGACCCGACCGGGTGGGGCGCGCGCATGGCCGCCGGCGCGGCGCTGTTCAACCTGCGGCTCGCGCTCGCCGTGGCGGGCACCCCGGCCACGGTGCGGCTGCGCCCGTACCCCTCCGACCCGGACGTCGTGGCCCGGCTCGTGCCGGACGTGCCACGCCGCCCCACCCCGACCGAGCAGAGCCTGTACGGGGCGATCAGCCGCCGGTTCAGCAACCGCGCGCCGTTCTGGCCGGACCCGGTGCCCGCCGAGGCCCGCTGGCGGCTCGGCGAGGCGGCCCGGGCCGAGCAGTGCTGGCTGGAGCTGGTGATCGGCACCAGCGCGGTGAACGCGGTCGCCGGGGTCGCCCGCAGCGCCCACCGGGTGCTGGAGCGCGACCCCGCGTACGTGGCCGAGCGGAAGGAGTGGATCCGCTCCGAGCCGGCCGCCGACGGTGTGCCCGCCGTCGCCGGCGGACCGCAGAGCGAGCCGCAGGACCTGCTGCCCCAGCGCGGCTTCGGTGGCCGCAACCGCGCACCCGGCCGGGACTTCGAGCCGGAGCCGCTCGTCGCGGTGCTCGGCTCGGCCGGCAACACCTCCGCCGACCAGGTCCTCGCCGGGCAGGCGTTGCAGCGGGTGCTGCTCACCGCCACCGACGCCGGGCTCAGCGCGTCGATGCTGTCCCAGCCGATCGAGGTGCCGGCCGCGCGGGAGGCGCTGCGGATGTCGCTGGGCCGGTTCGGCACCCCGCAGATGGTGATGCGGATCGGGTACGGCCAGCCGGGCCGCGCCACCCCGCGTCGCTCCGTCGAGGAGGTGCTCGACCTGCCGGTCGTGCCGGCCTGACCCGTACCCCTCCGCAGGTCAGGCCGGCCGCACGGCCCCGCGTACCGGCGGCGGCCCGGTGCCTGATCAGGCGGGGAGCGAGGCCAGCAACGCGGCCTCCCGCTCCGGCTCCAGGCCGACCGGGGCCCGCGCCGGCCGCCCCGCGCGCTCCGGCACGCGCCCCACCTCGCGCAGCCACCGCCAGGTGTCGGCGACCGTCTCGGTCACCGGCCGGCACACCAGCCCCGCCGCGTACGCCCGCTCCACGTTCCGCTCCTGCAACCACCGGTACTCGTGCCCGCGCGGCACCCAGACCGGCAGGTCGTTCCACGGCACCACCCCGGCCGCCAGGATCGGCTCCGGCGCCGTCCACCGCAGCGTCGCGTCCGACCCGGTCGCCGCCACCGCGGCGTCGAGCAGCTCGCCCATCGTCGCGTGCCCGGTGCGACCGATCACGTTGTACGCCCCGCCGACGCCCTCGGCACCCCGGTCCAGCAGCCAGTTCGCCAGGTCGCGGACGTCCACGTACTGGATGGGCAGGTCACGCGGCCCGGGCGCCAGCACGTCCCCGCCCCGGGCGATCCGGTGCAGCCACCACGGCAGCCGCCCGATGTCCTCCCCCGGCCCCAGGATCAGCCCGGCGCGCACGAGCAGCGCCCGGTCACCGAACACCCGGGTCGCGGCGAGTTCCCCGCCCGCCTTGTTCGCCGGATAGTCGCCGTCGTCGACGTCCGGGTCCGCCGCCACCGTCGGCGCCTCCTCGCCGGTGCCGAGTTCGACGGGTGGCGCGTACACCGAGCCGCTGGACACGTAGACGTAGTGCGGCACCGCGCCGGCCAGGGCCAGTGCCGCGTCCCGGACCGCCCGGGGCGCGCCGTCCCAGGTGTCCACCACCAGATCCCACTCGCCGCCGGCCAGCGCGGCCAGCCCGTCCGGCATCGTCCGGTCACCCCGCAACCGGTGTACGCCGGGCGGCGCCTGCCCGTGTACGCCCCGGTTGAACACTGTCACCTGCCAGTCGCGGCGTACCGCCTCGGCCACCACCGCACCACCGACGAAGCCCGTACCGCCGAGCATCAGGAGTCGCATGCGTCCCAGAGTGCCGCCCCGTGTCGGGTACGGCGTGCCCTGTTCACGGTCAGCGGATCTGCCAACGGCAGAACCCCACGGTCGGCAGCGGCCCGCACTGCCCGACGGTGCGGCGGCTGCGCGCAGTGACCTGAGGAGCTGCCGTGCTGTCGGGCTCCACGCGCCCTCGCCCCCGGACCGCCGATCTTGGAGTTGTGGCGCCCAGGATGCCCGGTTGACACCCTTCGCGAGGTGCCACAACTCCAAGATCGCCGGGCTCAAAGATCACGGCGGGTTCCGAGCACCCCCGAACAGCCTCGCCCGGGGGTCGCCCGCGATCTTGCACTTCCGTGCCCCGCATAACGGATATAAGGGACGACTGAAGGACTCAAGCTGCAAGATCGGCGCGGCCACACCCACCCCCACGCTCCACCTCACGGTTCGCCCCTCGCTCCGCCCCTCGCTCCACTCCTCGGTTCGGCCCTTCGGCTGGGGGCGTCGATCATGAACTTGGCGGCACTTGGTGTCCGTTTTGTCGCAGCTAACCTCATGATCAACCCTGTGGTGGGTGCCCGGGGAGGGCCTGTTCTGGGGTGATCAAGGAGTTTGTGGTCTCGTGGGCGCTCGAAGGTGCCGCAAACTCCTTGATCACGGGCGTGGAGCGGGGTGCCCGGGATGGGCGCGGTGCGATGCGCTCGACGGCAGGCGGGGCGCGGCTGCATCTGGTGTGTGTGGGAGGTGTGGGGTGTGTGTCGGGTTCGGGGGTGGTGGGCGGCACTGTGGTGGCGGAATCGTGGGCGGGCCGGTGGCGTTGTAACCAGGTGACCGACCGAGCAAGGGCCACGTCCTCGCCGCGGCGGCGCCGGGTATGGGAACAGTCCGGGGCTGCCGGTCGTTGAGTCCGGTTCCCGGTGGCGTGGGCCGCGGGAATCATCGCGCCCGGCCGGTCGTTGAGCACGGTTCCGACGACGTGAACCCGCGCCGCCCCCGGTGGCGTGAGGCGCCCGGGAATGATGCCGGGCCACGGGTCGTTGGACATCCTTCCGGCGCCGCGTAGAGGCCCCCGCCCCGCGAGCAGCCGAGATCCCCCAAGACTTCTTTTGAGCGCCTGACGTGGTGCTCGCACCCGCGCCGAACCCCCCTGTCGGTGTGGGCGTCGATCCCCCGAATGGAGCCCCCTGATGAACACGATTCTGCGGAAGAGCATCCTGGGTATTGCTGGTCTGGCCTTCACCGGTGGCGTGTTCGCCGGCCCGGTCGCCGCCCACGCGGCCGACACCACCACCGCCAGCGTCAAGCCGGTGAGCGTGAGCGTGCAGGGTGACAAGCTGATCCCGCACGGCGTGCAGGGCAACCAGTCCCGCATCGACCTCAACGACGAGCAGACCAAGAACGTCAAGGCGATCATCGCGGCCACGAAGAAGGCCGGCATGGACGAACGCGCCGCCGTCGTGTCCATCGCCACCGCGCTGCAGGAGTCGAAGCTGGAGAACCTCGGCCACCTCGGTGACCGCAACGACCACGACTCGCAGGGCCTGTTCCAGCAGCGCCCCTCCTCCGGCTGGGGCACGGTCGAGCAGATCACCGACCCCGAATACTCCACCACCGCGTTCCTGAAGGGTCTGAAGCAGGTTGACGGCTGGCAGGACATGCCGCTGACCAAGGCCGCCCAGACCGTCCAGGTCTCCGCCTACCCCGACCACTACGCCCAGTGGGAGCAGCAGGCCGCCGACCTCGTCGCCGAACACTGGAACAAGTAAGCACACACGCGTGAAAGGCCGGCACCCCGAGACGGGGTGCCGGCCTTCACTCGCTTGCCGGGTGCGGGGCGACCTGTCCCTGGCGCAGCCGGGCGGCGCAGAGTTCGGCCAGTTTCGCGTACGCGGGCGCACCGATGAGCGCGGTCAGCTCCGGCCCGTACGAGACGTACATCGGGTCCGCGCCGACGTGCGCGTCGGTCGAGGAGGTGCACCACCAGTCGAGGTCGTGCCCGCCCGCGCCCCAGCCGCGCCTGTCGAACTCGGCGAGCGTGGAGATCAGCACCTTCGTGTTGTCCGGCCGCTTGTGCCACTCCTGGTCGCGGCGTACGGGCAGCTGCCAGCAGACGTCGGGCTTGTACTCCAGCGGGTGCACCCCGTCGCGCAGCGCCTGGGCGTGCAGCGCGCAGCCGCCACCGCCGGCGAAGTCGGCGTCGTTGAGGAACACGCACGGTGCGTCCACGTCGCGGGTGGCGGTACGCCGGGCCGGCGTCTTGCCGTCGACTGTGTCGTTCTCGGTCCAGTTCTTGAACCCGCGCCGGAAGTGCTGCCAGGTCTCCGGCGTCAGCCGCTTCACCGCGGCCCGGACCCGCTTCTCGTCGTCGGAGTCGGTGAAGAACGCGCCGTGCGAGCAGCACCCGTCGGCGGCCCGTCCGGCGATGATGCCGTGGCAGCCCTGCCCGAAGATGCACGTCCAGCGGGACAGCAGCCAGGTCAGGTCGGCGCGGACGACGTGCTTCGGGTCGGCCGGGTCGACGAACTCGATCCACTCCCGGGGAAAGTCCAGCCCGACCTCGCGGCTGCGCGGGTCCTCGGGGTCGTCCACCAGCACGTGAAGCTCGATCTGCCCTGTCACTCGGACCAGCGTACGCGCGGTGACCCCGCCCGGCCGGCGAGCCGACGAAACGTGTTGGCCCTAGGGTCTTTCCCATGCGACTGGGTGTCCTCGACGTCGGTTCCAACACTGTGCATCTGCTGGTGGTCGACGCCCATCACGGCGCGCACCCCTGGCCGGCGCACTCGGAGAAGGTGGTGCTGCGGCTGGCCGAGCAGATCGGCCCGGACGGCGCGCTCACCGTCGGCGGCGCGGACGGCCTGGTCAAGGCGGTCGGCATGGCCCGGGCGGCGGCGGACGGGCTGGGCGCCGAGGACCTGCTCGCGTTCGCCACGAGCGCGGTTCGCGACGCCACTAACGCCGCCGACGTGCTGGCCCGCGTCCGCGACGAGACGGGCGTACGCCTGGAGGTGCTCTCCGGCGCGGACGAGGCGCGGATGACGTTCCTCGCGGTGCGGCGATGGTTCGGCTGGTCCGCCGGACGGCTGCTGGCGATGGACATCGGCGGCGGGTCCCTGGAGCTGGCGGCCGGCATCGACGAGCACCCGGACGTGGCGGTCTCGCTGCCGCTCGGCGCGGGCCGGCTGAGCCGGGAGCGGCTGGCTGTCGACCCGGCCGGCACGGCGCCGCCGTCGGCCGAGGCCGTGGAGGAACTGCGGGCGTACGTGGACGCGCAGCTCGACCCGGTGGTGGAGCAGTTGACGGCGGTGGGCTGGGAACGGCCGGTCGCCACGTCGAAGACGTTCCGCACGCTGGCCCGGCTGGCCGGCGCCGCTCCGTCCGGCGCGGGCCTGTGGGCGCGGCGCAGCCTGACCCGTACCGGTCTGCGGCAGGTGCTGGGGTTCATCAGGCACATCCCGCCGGCCCAGTTGCCCGAGCTGGAGGGGGTCAGCGCGCAGCGAGCGCACCAGCTCCTCGCGGGCGCGGTGGTGGCGGAGGCGGTGATGCGCCGGCTCGGCGTGGACCGCGTGGACATCTGCCCGTGGGCGTTGCGCGAGGGCGTCATCCTGCGTCGGCTGGATCAGCTCGCGCCGATGTGACCGTCCGAACGCTCTGGGTGCTTTGCGGTTGCTCGTCCCGATGCTCGCTGGCGGTGGGAGCTACCCTCGGAGGCGTGACCTACCGCGTTCCGGTACTCCTGTCCACGTCCTCGGTCTTCCCCGAACGGACCGCGGCGGCGTTCCAGCTCGCCGCCGAACTCGGCTACGACGGCATCGAGGTGATGGTCTGGACCGACCCGGTCAGCCAGGACGCGGGCGCGCTGCGCGGCCTCGCCGAGCACTACGGCGTGCCGGTGCTGTCGGTGCACGCCCCCTGCCTGCTGGTCACCCAGCGGGTGTGGAGCCCCGACCCGTGGGAGCGGCTGCGCAAGGCCGCCGAGCTGGCCGAGACGCTGGAGGCGCCGACTGTCGTGGTGCACCCGCCGTTCACCTGGCAGCGTGACTACGCGCGAAACTTCGCCGACGGGCTGGACACGATCGCCGGGCAGTTCGGCGGTCTGCACTTCGGGGTGGAGAACATGTATCCGGTGCGGATGGCGGGGCGGCAGTTCGTCCCGTACGCGCCGGGCTGGGACCCGACGGAGATCGGGTACGCCTCCTACACGCTCGACCTGTCGCACTGCGCGGCCTCGCACACCGACGCGATGGCTATGGCCGACCGGATGGGCTCCGGCCTGGCGCACGTGCACCTGGGCGACGGCACCGGCGAGGGGCGCGACGAGCACCTGGTGCCCGGTCGCGGCGGGCAGCCCTGCGCGGAGATGCTCCGTTCGCTCGCCGGGCGCGGCTTCAGCGGCACGGTAGCGGTGGAGGTGACCACCCGGGGCGCGAAGAGCCGCGCGGTCCGCGAGGCGGACCTGCGCGAGTCGCTGGAGTTCGCCCGGGCCCACCTGACCGCGCCCTCCCCGGTCGACGCCTGACCAACGGCGCCGCCCTCCGAGGTCAGCTCACCGGGGAGAGCGGCTGCGCCGGGACGGCCTGCTCGCCGACCGCCGCCCGCTTGCGGGCCCGATGCGCCGCCACGTGGGAGCGGGTGGCGCAGCGCTCGGAGCAGAACCGGCGGCAGCAGTTGGACGAGGTGTCCAGGTAGACGTTGCCGCAGCGGTCGTCGGCACAGACGCCGAAGCGGGCGCTGCCGTATTCGCAGAGCCACACCGACAGGCCCCAGACCGCGCCGGCGAGGTATTCCGAGGAGACGGAGGCGCCCCGGCTGGTCACGTGCATGTGCCAGTCCGAGGAGTCGTGGCCGGAGATGCGTGGCTGCACCGGGAACGCCTCCAGCAGCGCGTTCAACTCCGCCACCGCCTCGTTGTCCCGGCCCGAGGTGCCGTACTCGAAGACGTCCCGGAGGCGCTTCTGCGCTCTCCGGAAGATCGCCAGGTCCCGTTCCGCGACTTCGTCGCGCATCCAGCCCTGCTCGTCCGTGAAGACGGCCCGCAGGCCGTCCAGGTCGTCCAGCCGGGCGTTGACGAGCTCGACCCCGGTCCGGGCGTACGCGTCGAAGTTCACGACACCAACGGTAGACGACTCAGGGCAGACGCGGTGCGTCGATGTAGTGGGGCAGGAACCGCGCGTAACCGTCAGTGATGAGGCTCTCGCTCTCGCGTACGCCCGCGCCGGCCGACTCGCCGTCCACGATCCAGCTGCCCAGCACCGTGCGGTTGCCCTCGAACTCGGGCAACGCGCGGAACTCCTGATAGCAGAAGCCCTCGTCGCCGTAGATTCCCGGGTTGGTGATCTCCGTGTCGCCGGTCACGATGCGTACCGAACCGCCTTCGCGGCCGAGCAGCGGCTTGGCCACGTACTCGGTCATGCCGCGCGGCGAGTCCAGGTACGCGGGCAGCAGGTAGTCGTGCCCCGGGTACAGCTCCCAGAGCACGGCGAGCAGCGCCTTGTTCGACAGCAGCAGCTTCCAGGCCGGCTCGATCCAGGTGGTGGGCGTGCCCGGGTCGAGCGCGGGGCACCCGTACGGCTCGGCGAGCATCCACTCCCAGGGGTAGAGCTTGAAGCAGGTGGCGATCGGCCGGTCGTCGGCGTCGACGAAGCGCCGCCCGTCCCAGCCGACCTGCTGGATCGGCATGAGCGTCACGTCCAGCCCGGCCTGGCGGGCCGTCTCGGCCAGGTAGCCGGCGGTGATCTGGTCCTCGCCCGACTCCTCCTCGTCGGACCAGAGCACGTGCGTCCGGCGTTCGTGCAGCCCGGCGCCGATCTTGGCCCACGCGCCGACCAGCCGCTCGTGCAGGCTGTTCCACTGGTCCGCGTCCGGCCGGGTGTGCTCCAGCCAGTACCACTGCACGATGCTCGCCTCGACCAGCGCGGTCGGGGTGTCGGCGTTGTACTCCAGCATCTTCGGCGGGCCGCTGCCGTCGTACCAGAGGTCGAACCGGCCGTAGAGCGTCGGCGGGTTCTCCCGCAGCGAGCGGGCGACCGCCTCGGCGGCCCACTCGGGGATGCCGAACTCGGCGTACCGGCGGCGGGCCACCACGTGCTCGGCGGCGGCCACCGACATCCGGTGCAGCTCCTCGGTCGCCTCCTCCAGCCGGAGCACCTCGTCGAGCGTGAACGAGTACGCCGCCGTCTCGTCCCAGTACGACATGATCTCGCCGTCTGGTAGCTCGGTGTCGACGTACACCAGGCCCTGGGCCCGGATGGTCTCGTCCCAGCCGGGGCGCGGCGTGCTCGCCTCGCGACGCACGTCAGCCGCCGCAGGAGGCGAGGTGGGTGCCGAAGCCGCCGCGCTCGGGCAGCGCGACGGTCGGGGCCGCGTCGCCGCGCGCGGCGGTGGCCGGCGCGGGTACGCGCAGGGCGACCGCGACGGTGTCGCCGCCGCCGCCGGCCGGTCCGAGCGCGCAGTCGTCATCGTCGTCGTCATAACCGTTGTTGCAGCCGGAGAGCGCGAGGGCCAGCGCGGTCAGCGCGCCGAGCTGCACGGAGGCCGAGCGGAGCCGGCGCCGGGGGTGTCGTCGATCCACGTGAACGTTGTAGCCGATCTCCGCCAGCCGGGGGAGCCCGGCCCAGGCCGTAGCGCGGGAGGGGACGGGCCCCGGACGCACCCGGCGGGGGCCCGGTGGTGAGCGTTACGCTCGGCTCATGCTCCGTTCCGTCATCCTCGCCGCCTCCCGGTCTTCCCAGGTGGAGCGGCTCGTCGCGACGGCCCCGTTCACCCGGGACGTCGTCCGCCGGTTCGTCGCCGGCGCCGCCACCGACGACGCGCTGCGCGCCACCCGCGAGCTGGTCGCCGACGGCCAAGCGGTCACCCTCGACTACCTGGGCGAGGACACCACCACCCCGGAGCAGGCGAACGCCACCCGGGACGAGTACCTCAGGCTGCTGAGCCGGCTCGGCGCCGCCGGGCTCACCCCGGGCGCCGAGGTCAGCGTGAAACTGTCCGCGCTGGGCCAGATGTTCGACGAGCAGCTCGCGTACGACAACGCGCGGGCGATCTGCGCGGCGGCCGACGCGGCGGGCACGACAGTCACGCTGGACATGGAGGACCACACCACCACCGACTCGACGCTGGACATCCTGGCGAAGCTGCGTAAGGACCACCCGTCGACCGGGGCGGTGCTCCAGGCGTACCTGCGGCGCACCGAGTCGGACTGCCGGGAGCTGGCTTCCGCCGGGTCGCGGGTGCGGCTGTGCAAGGGCGCGTACAAGGAGCCGGAGTCGGTGGCGTACCAGTCGGCCCGCGAGGTCGACAAGTCGTACGTGCGCTGTATGAACGTGCTGATGTCCGGCGACGGCTACCCGATGCTCGCCACCCACGACCCGCGGCTGATCGCGATCGGGGAGGACCGGGCCCGCTGGTTCGACCGCGAACCGGGCCGGTTCGAGTTCCAGATGCTCTACGGCATCCGCCCGGACGAGCAGAAGCGCCTGGTGGACGAGGGCTACACCGTGCGCACCTACGTGCCCTACGGCGACCAGTGGTACGGCTACCTGATGCGCCGGCTCGCGGAGCGCCCGGCCAACCTGGCGTTCTTCGGCCGGGCGGTGCTGTCGAAGAAGTGAGTCACTCGTTCGACCAGGCCCGGGTGCACAGCACGAGGCGGTAGCCGTCCGGGTCGGCGAACGTGATGCCCCACCTGTCCCAGTACGGGCCGGCGGAGACCCGTGTCCCGCCGGCCCGTTCCAGTCTCGTGACCAGCTCGTCGTCGGCGGGGCCGTCGAGGTAGAGCACCAACAGGTCCTCCTCGGTGGGGCGCGGCGCGACGGTCAGTGCCGCGCCGCCGACCAGCTCCAGGTGCCAGGCCGCGCCGGGCAGGCCGAGCATCACCAGGTCGTGCTCGCCCGGACGCCCGGCCTCGGCGCGGAACAGCACGTCCAGGCCGACGCCGTGGGCCCAGAACCGTTCGGCGGCGGTCAGGTCGCGGCTCGGGCGGGCGAGGCGTACGTGGGTGTCGGCGGTGATCGGCATGCCGGCGATCGTGCGACTTCACGTCGTGTTGAGGTCAAGCTTGACGGGGAAAGCTAATAGCATTAGCTTATTGGCTATGACAGTTAGCCAGGTGGTGCGGGACGGCGGCACTATCGCGTACGAGGTGCACGGGTCGGGCCCGCTCGTGGTGCTCGCGCACGGCATGGGGGAGAACCGGGCGGCCTTCCGTCACCTGACGCCCCGGCTGGTGGCGGCCGGCTACCGGGTCGCCTCTGTCGACGTACGCGGGCACGGCGACTCCAGTCCGCACTGGCCCACGTACGCCCCGGAGCAGGTCGGTGGCGATCTGCTCGCCGTGGTGCGGGCACTTGGCGGTGGCCCCGCCACCCTGGTCGGCAGCTCGTCCAGCGGCGCCGCGGTGGTCTTCGCCGCCGCCGAGGCGCCGGAGCTGGTCAGCGGCATCGTGCAGGTAAGCCCGTTCGTCGGCACGCCGAAGCCGAATCCACTGATGCGGGCCGCGCAAGCCGTCGTGCTGCGCAGCCCTCGGCTGTTCGGGCTGTTCCACCGCACGCTGTTTCCCTGCGGGCGGCCGGCGGACGACGCCGCGTACCGCAAGGAACTGGTCGCCAAGCTGCGCGGCCGGATGGACGCGGTGCGCGGCGTGGTCGCGCCGGCCGACCCGCACTGGACCGCGCGGGCCCGTGACGTGAACCGGCCGGTGCTCGTGCTGATGGGCGCCAAGGACCCGGACTTCCCCGACCCGGGCGCGGAGGCGCGGGCCGCGCGGCGACTGTTCGCCGTCGCCGAGGCGCGCATGGTCGCCGACTCCGGTCACTACCCGCACGCCGACCAGCCCGACGCCACCGCCGCCGACCTGGTCGAGTTCCTGGCGGTGACCGCGCGTGCCTAGGGCCGGCCTGACCCCGGCCACAGTCGTGCGGGAGGCCGCCGTGCTCGCCGACGAGGTCGGCTACGACAAGCTGACCCTGGCGGCGCTCGCCGCGCGGCTCGGCGTCGCGCTGCCCAGCCTCTACAAGCACGTACGGGGCGTGGACGCGCTGCACCAGCAGCTCGCCGTCCTGGCCACCGCCGAGATCGCCGACGTGCTGACCGCCGCCGCCGCGGGCCGGGCCGGCAGCGACGCGTTGCGCGCCGTCGCCACCGCCTACCGGGCGTACGCGCGGCAGCACCCCGGCCGCTACCCGGCCGCCCAGCGGGCACCCGACCCGGCCGACGCCGACCACCTGGCCGCCGGTGAGCGCGCGGTCGGCGCCGTCCGGGCGATCCTGCTCGGGTACGGCCTCGACGGCGACGACGCGATCGACGCCATCCGGATGTTCCGGGCCGCCGTGCACGGCTTCGTCGCCCTGGAGGCGGCCGGCGGATTCGGGTTGCCCCGCGACACTGACCGCTCCTTCGACCAGCTGATCGCGGGCCTGGACCGCGCCTACTGTTCCTGGGGGGACCGATGACCGCGCTGCTGCTGGGCGTGATCTTCCTGCTGGAGCTGGCCCTGCTGGGCTCGGCCGGGTACTGGGGCTTCACGCTCGACGCCGGCTGGTCGCTGCGCCTGCTCGCCGGGCTCGGCGCGCCGCTGCTGATCGCCGTGGTGTGGGGGCTGTTCTGCTCACCCCGCGCCACCGTGACGCTGCCCGACCCGGCCAAGCTCGCCGTCCAGGCCGCCTGCTTCCTCGCCGGCGGCGTGCTGCTCGCACTGGCCGGCCACGCCGTCCCAGCTGTGGCACTGGTGGCCCTCTGGGCAGCCGGCAAGGCCGCGTTGACGCTGACCGGCACCCCGATCTGAGAGCGCCTGGACGACGTCCGTCCCACGGCCTCCGACGCGGCGGAACAACGGCGGGACTCTTTCCCGGAACGCCCGATTGGTCGTACCCTTCGCCGGTGACCGACGGCGACGAGCAGCCTCCCGGCCGGACGACGGACGGCGACGAGCCTCGTACCGACAGCAGCATCCCGGGCGGCGCCCCCGTCGCCGACGCGAGCCCGACGCCGGCGGAGTCGACCGACGGCGCCGACAACGCGCCTGACAACGCGCCCGACAACCCGTCCGACGTCCCCGCCCCGGTCGCGGACACGAGCCCGCCGCCGCACCCCGTTGCGGCCTCGGTCGCGGACACGAACTCGCAGCCACACCTCGTCACGGCATCCGCGCCGTACCCCGTACCCCTGGCGCACGTGGGCGAGCAGACGCGGACGGTGCGGAAACGGCGGCGCTGGCCCCTCTGGACCGCGCTCGGGCTGGTGCTCGGCCTGGTGGCGGGCGCGGTACCCGGCGTACTCCTGCGGGAGCTGTCGCCGGACGCGGCCGGGCGGTCGGCCGCGGGCCGGGACGACCCGGGCACTGCGGCGCAGCGGCGGCTCGGCGAGCGAATGCTCGCGCTGCTGGACCGGCAGGCCGCCGCGCTCGTCGGCGCGGACCGGGCCGGCTTCCTCGCGATCGCCGATCCGGCGGCGCGGCCGGCCCTGACCCGGCGGTACGCGGCGCTGCGGGCGCTGCGGGTCACGGTGTGGCGGCCGGCGGCCGACGAGGTTCCGGCGGCGGCCGACGGGCGGCCCGGGGAGTGGCGGCAGACGATCACAGTGGGCTACTGCTTCGTGGTGCCGGACTGCGCGCCGAGCACAGTGGAGCTGGACGCACGCTGGCGGCTGGTGGGGGAGGAGCCCCGGCTGACCGCGCTGGAACCGTCCGGCGCGGACCCGGCCGGCGTGCGGCCGTGGCAGGCGAACGACCTGGCCGTGACGGTCGGGAAGCGGGTGGTGGTGGCCACCACGCCCGCCCAGCGGAGCAAGCTGCCCGGCCTGCTCGCCCAGGCCGAGACGGCCGCCCGGGTCGCGGACCGGTACGCGGTCGGCGACGCGCGGCCGGACCGGTATCTCGTCTACTACGCCGGGAAGGCCGAGTGGCGGCGCTGGTACGGCGGCGGCCGGCCGAAGTGGACCGCCGGGTACGCGGTCGGCGTCGGCGGTGGACGCCACGACGTCGTCCTCAACGCCCAGACCGTCACCCCGGACGGCGTCGACGACCTGCTGCGGCACGAACTCACCCACGCCGCCTCGCTGCCCGACCGGGGGTACGCCGACCGCGCGGACTGGTGGCTGGTGGAGGGGCTGGCCGAGTACGCCGGTGCCGACGGCCAGCCGGTCCACCGTTACGAGGGCCTGGCCGAGGTGCGCGACCTGCTGCGCGGCGGCTGGTCCGGGCGGCTGGAGGCGGTGGCGCCGGAGGCGGACGCGAGCGACAGCCGGGTCGGCGGCGCCTACGGCGTCGGCTACCTGGCCGTGCGGCACCTTGTCGACCGCTACGGCGAGCAGCGGATGCTCGACTTCTACCGGGCCGTGGTGCACGAGCGACGCTCCCCGGCACAGGCCGCCGACGAGGTGCTCGGCGACCCGTGGTCGATGCTGCACGACGAGTGCGTCGCCTACGTGCGGGCCGTCGCCGGCTGACACGTCGACGGCTGTCGACGGGGTCGTAGCATGGGCCGGGTGGCCCGCACTTCCTCGCCGCGGCTGCCCGCGGCCCGCCGCCCCCGTCTCGTCACCGCGCTTCTCGCCGTCGTCGCGCTGACCGGCGCCACCGCCGCCTCCTGCGGTGACGACGCTCCGGCGGTGACTGTCGCCGAGGTCGGTCGCGCGCCGGTGAGCGAGGTGATCGACGCGCCGGCCACTGTGACCGCGCGGGCCGCGGCCACCCTCACCGCCCCCGCCGACGGCACGCTCGCCAGCCTGCGGGTCCAGCCCGGCGCGCGGGTCAGCCGCGGGCAGGTGCTCGCGGTGATCGACTCGCCGTCCGCCCGGGAGCGCCTGGCGCAGGCACGGGAGGCGCTGCGCGCGGCGAAGCGGGCCGGCCGGGGTGCCGGCAGCGGCGACCTGGGCGGCAGCCGGCGGGGCACCGACCGGGCCGCCGACGAGGCGTTCGCCGCCGCCCGCGCCGCCGCCGGCAAGGTCGGCGACCCGCAGGTACGCGCCGCGCTGCTGCTCCAGGTCCAGTCGGCGCAGCGGCAGTACGAGTCGGCCGCCCGCGCCGCCGACCGGGCGGTCGCCCAGGTGCAGCGCGGGGTCGCCGGCCTGAACAGCGCCGTCGGCGCGCTGTCGGCCGCGCAGCGACTCCAGGCCCAGCAGGCGTACGACCTGGCGAAGGCGACTGTGGACGCGTTGACGTTGCGCGCCCCGATCGCCGGTGTGGTGCAGCCGGGCGGCACCCGCTCGGCGGCGCCGGCCGACCTGGCCGGGCTGCTCGGGGCGGCCGGTGGTGCGGCGGTGCCCGGTCTCGACCCGTCGGCGCTCGGCGCGGGCGGGCAGGGCGGGCCACCGCCCGGGGTGGACGACGCGATCCCGGCCGGTGGCCGGGTCACCGCCGGCACACCGGTGCTCACAGTGGTGGACACCGGCCGGCTCGGCCTGCTCGCCGAGGTGGACGAGACCGACGTGCTGCTGGTCCGGGCGGGGGTGCCCGCGTCGGTCGAGCTGGACGCGGTGACCGGCGCGACGTACGACGCCACTGTGCGGTCTGTCGACGTGCTGCCGAGCAGTTCGGCGCGGGGCGGCGTCACCTATCGGGTCCGGCTCGACCTGGGCGCCGGCCGCCTGGGTGAGGCCGAGGTCGCCCCGGCGCCCCGCCCCGGCATGAACGCGGTGGTACGGCTGCGGGTGCGGGAGGCCGCCGACGCGGTGACTGTGCCGGCGTCAGCGGTCTTCTCCGCCGACGGGCGGGACGCGGTCTGGGTGCTGCGGGACGGCCGGGCCGACCGGGTGCCGGTGACCGTGGGCGTGCAGGGGCAGGACCTGGTGCAGATCGTCGACGGCGTACGGGCCGGCGACCGGGTGGTGGTACGCGGCGCCGACCAGGTGCGCGACGGCCAGGAACTGCGGTGACGGCACCGGCGGTCGAGGCCGTCGACGTCTGGCGCACGTACGAGCTGGACGGCGTCTCGGTGTCCGCGTTGCGCGGGGTGTCGCTCACCATCGGCCAGGGCGAGTACGTGGCGGTGATCGGGCCGTCCGGCTCGGGCAAGTCGACGCTCATGCACCTGCTCGGCGGGCTGGACCGGCCCAGCGGCGGCCGGTTGGTGATCGGCGGCCGGGACGTCACCACGCTCACCGCCCCGGAGTTGGCGACGCTGCGCAACGAGACGATCGGTTTCGTGTTCCAGGCGTTCCACCTGCTGGCCCGTACGTCGGCTGTGGACAACGTCGCGTTGCCGCTGGTCTACCGGGGCGTCGGGGCGCGGCAGCGGCGGGAGCGGGCGGCGGCGATGCTGGGCCGGGTCGGGCTCGGTCACCGGCTGCACCATCGGCCCAACCAGCTCTCCGGCGGCGAGCAGCAGCGGGTGGCGATCGCCCGGGCGCTGGTGACCGAACCGGCGGTGCTGCTCGCCGACGAGCCGACCGGCAACCTGGACAGCGCCACCGGCGAGGCGGTGCTGGAGCTGTTGGAACAGCTGAACGCCGAGTCCGGGGTGGCGCTGGTGATGGTGACCCACGACCAGGAGGTGGCCGCCCGGGCGCGTCGGCGGATCGCGGTGCGGGACGGCCTGATCCGCTCCGACAGCGTTCATGATCGACCGCCGTCGGAGGGTTCCGGCGCACCTGCGACACTGGACCCCGCTCCCAGCGCGGAGCCCCGGTCCGTTTCCGGAAGCGGCCCGGGGCACCCGCCCGGTGGCTCCGGTGGCGCCGCCGGTGCCACCGGGCGCCTTCCGCGGCCTGAGCAGCGCCTTCCGCGGGCGGGCGGCGGGGACGCGGGATGAGGCTGGCCGAGGCGTGGCGGGTGGCGTGGGACGCGCTGCGGGCCAACCGGCTGCGCAGCGTGCTGACCATGCTCGGGGTGATCATCGGGGTGGCCTCGGTGGTGATCCTGGTGGCCATCGGCACCGGCACCAAACAGCAGGTCGAGCAGCAGGTCGAAGGGCTCGGCTCCAACCTGCTGCTGGTGGTGCCGGGCCGGATCGAGGTGGGCAACGCGCCGGTGGTCTCGCCACTGGACCTCAGCGACGCCGACGCCGTCTCCCGGGTGGTCGGCGACCCCGGCCGGGTGGCGGTGACAGTGGCCTCCGGGGCGACCGCGCGGGCCGGCAACCGGTCCGACTTCACCACCGTGCAGGGCGTGCTGGAGACCACCCCGTCGGTGTTCACCAGGTCGCTGTCGCGGGGCCGCTACCTGACCGGGGCGGACGTGGACACCAGCCGCCGGGTGGCGGTGCTCGGCGACTCGGTGGCCCGGGCGCTCTTCCCCGACCGTGACCCGCTCGGCCAGCAGGTCACGCTGGCCGGGGTGCGGTTCCGGGTGATCGGCGTCTTCGCGCCGCTCGGGCAGAGCCTCGGCGTGGACCGGGACGACGAGGTGCACGTACCGGTGACGGCGGCGCAACGGCTGTGGGGCACCCAGCGCATCGACGGCATCGCGGTCAAGGCGCCGGACCGGGAGCGGATCGACGAACTCGGCGAGCGGATCGTCGCGGAGTTGTCCCGCCGGCACCCGGACACCGAGTTCAGCGCCGTCACCCAGCGGCAGATCCTCGGCGTGCTCGGCGACATCCTGGGCGTGCTCACCGGCGTACTGGCCGCCATCGCGGGCATCTCGCTGCTGGTGGGCGGCGTCGGCGTCTCCAACATCATGCTGGTCTCGGTACGCGAGCGGACCCGCGAGATCGGCCTGCGCAAGGCGGTCGGCGCCCGCCCCCGGGACATCGGCGTGCAGTTCCTGCTGGAGGCGGTGCTGCTCACCTCCGTCGGCGGCCTGACCGGGATGGCGCTGGGCGTGGGCACCGCCCTGCTCGTGGACGCGTTCTCCCCGATCCCGGCGGCGATCACCTGGTGGTCACTGGCGCTGGCGTTCGGCGTCTCCGCGGCGGTCGGCATCGTCTTCGGCGTGGTGCCGGCGCAGCGGGCGGGCCGGCTCGACCCGGTGGTGGCGCTGCGCGCCGAGTAGGCGGATCGGACGAGGCACCCGTCCGGGCGAAAAACCCCTGGTGGACATCGGGTGAACGGCTGCCTCGCCATGATCAAAGGGTGGAAGGGATCGCGCAGGTCACAGCCGTCCCGCTACCGTACTGGTTACACGCGCGTCGCTCGTCGAGGCGGGAGCACCTGCCCGGTGACACGCGCCGGGCACGGGAATGGGTCGGTGAGCCATGGCCGGGTCGCAGTCCGACGCACGGCTGTCGGATGTCAGGTTCCTGACCGTCGCCGAGGTGGCGACGGTCATGCGGGTCTCCAAGATGACGGTCTACCGTCTCGTGCACAGCGGTGAGCTGACCGCGGTACGGGTCGGCCGTTCGTTCCGGGTGCCCGAGCACGCCGTGCACGAATACCTCCGGGGCGCCTTCCAGGAGTCCGCCTGACCACTCGGCGGGCCGGTCCGCCGAGTGCGACGAAAAGGGGCATCGACGGGGGCGCGTTGGTCCTGCTGACGCACTCCGGTTAGGCTGGACCACGACCGTGATCGCCCTCTGGTGTGCCCTGCCCACCACGCTGGTCCGGTCCGTTGTCCGCAAGCGGTCAAGGCACCACCGGCGGTGGTGTCTTCCGGTCCGCCCCGAACGTTGCATCGAAAGGCTGTCGTATGGGCTCGGTGGTCAAGAAGCGCCGCAAGCGCATGGCTAAGAAGAAGCACCGCAAGCTGCTGCGCAAGACCCGCGTCCAGCGTCGCCGTCTCGGCAAGTGACCGGGGCCGGGCACTGGCCCGGCTCCCGGCACCACTTGCCAACTGTCGACCCTCGGAGGCTCAGGTGATCAGGCCGTGGACGTCCCGGCTCGATCCCGCCTGCCGCGCAAGGCGCACGACATGACCCCCGGTGACACCTCCGGTGCCCCGGGGGTCGTCGTCGTGACCGGAGTCGGTCGCTGGCTCGGCGCGCACGTCGCCGCGCGGCTCGCCGCCGACCCGCGGATCGAGCGCGTCATCGGGGTCGATCCGGCCCCGCCCAACCCCGAGCTGGCCGATCTGCTCACCGACGTGGAACGGGTCCGTCTCGACCTGGACTCGCTCGCCGGCCTCCTGGTCGACCTCGACGTCGACGCCGTGGTGCACCTGGCGCTCGTCACCTCGCCCGATCCGCAGCACGGCGGCCGGTCGGGGATGAAGGAACAGAACGTCATCGGCACGATGCAGATGCTCGCCGCCGCGCAGCGCGCGCCCCGGCTGCGCAAGCTCGTGGTCCGCTCGTCCACCGCCGCGTACGGGGTGTCGTTCCGCGATCCGGCCGTCTTCACCGAGGAGACCGAGCCTCGCGAGGTGCCACGCGGCGGTTTCGGCCGCGACATACTCGACATCGAGGGGTACGTCCGCGGGTTCCGCCGCCGCCGGCCCGACGTCACCGCGACAGTGCTGCGCTTCGCGCCGTTCATCGGGTACGCCGCCGACACCACGCTCACCCGCTACTTCTCCCAGCCGGTGGTGCCCACCGTCTTCGGCCGTGACCCGCGCCTGCAGTTCGTGCACTTCGACGACGCGCTGGAGGTGCTGCACCGGTCCGTCGCCGAGGACCACCCGGGCACGTACAACGTCGCCGGGCCGGGTGTGCTGTCGCTGTCGCAGGCGATCCGCCGGGCGGGCCGGGTGGCGGTGCCGGTGCTCGAACCGGGCCTGGCCGGGGTCGCCGCGATCGCCCGCAGCCTGGGCTTCGGCCGGTACGGCCTGGACCAGGTGGACCTGTTCGTGCACGGCCGGGTGGTGGACACCAGCCGGCTGGAGCGGGAGTTCGGCTTCACGCCCCGCTCGACCGCCGCCGCGTTCGACGACTTCATCCGCGCCCACCACGGCGGCGTGGTGGTGACCCGGGACCAGTTGGCCGCGGCCGAGCAGTTGGTGCTGGAGAGCATCCGGCAGGTCCGCTCGACCGTACGGGAGCGTTCGTGAGCAGCCCGGAGGAGCGGCGCGACGCGCGCTACGACGTACCGCTGGACGTGCCCGGACCGGGTGCGGAGCCGGCGCGGCGCAACGGACACCGCCGGGTGACCGCGCCGTCCGCCCGCCCGGCCGCGCCGGTGGACCCGGCCGACGAGCCGGACACCTCCGCCGACGAGCCCGGCGTCGCTGCCGACGAGCCCGGCGCTCCGGCCGGGACGGCCGCCCCGGGCCCGGCGGCGCACCGCCCGACGGCCGGGAAGACCGTGGCCAAGAAGACGGTGGCGAAGAAGGCAGTCGCGAAGAAGACGGTCGCGAAGAAGGCTGTGGCTGATCCGGCGGCCGGGAGCGAACCGGCCGGTGACACGCCGCCCGGACCGGCGGTGGCAGACCGGCCGGGCGACCACTGGGACCGCAAGGTGGCCCAGGGCCTGGCGTTCCTGCGGCGGCGGCTCGCCGGTGAGTACGAGGTCGACGAGTTCGGCTTCGACCCCGACCTGACCGACGCGGTGGTCCACCCGCTGGTGCGCCTGCTCTACCGGGACTGGTTCCGCACCGAGGTCAGCGGCATCGAGCACGTACCGGCCGAGGGCGCGGGCCTGGTCGTGGGCAACCACTCCGGCACCGTGGCGATCGACGCGCTGATCCTCTCCACCGCGCTGCACGACCGGCACCCGGCGCGCCGCTACCTGCGGCTGCTCGGCGCCGACCTGGTCTTCCGGATGCCCGTCGTGTCCGAGATAGCCCGCAAGACCGGCGGCACCGTCGCGTGCAGCCCGGACGCGGAGCGGCTGCTCGGCAACGGGGAACTGGTGGGCGTGTTCCCGGAGGGCTTCAAGGGGGTCGGCAAGCTCTACTCCGACCGTTACAAGCTCCAGCGCTTCGGCCGGGGCGGGTTCGTCTCCGCCGCGCTGCGCACCGGTACGCCGATCGTGCCGGTGGCCATCGTCGGCGGCGAGGAGATCTACCCGATGCTCGCCGACATCAAGCCGCTGGCCCGGCTGCTCAAACTGCCGTACTTCCCGGTCACTCCCACGTTCCCCTGGCTCGGGCCGCTGGGCATGGTGCCGCTGCCGAGCAAGTGGCTGATCGAGTTCTGCCCGCCGATCCCGACGGCGCACCTGCGTGACTCCGCGGACGACCCGCTGGTGGTGTTCAACCTCGCCGACCAGGTGCGGGAGACGATCCAGCAGACGTTGCACAAGCTGCTCGAACGCCGCCCCGACCCGTTCGGCCCCTGAGCGGTCAGGGCGAGCTCAGGCCTCGCGGTGCCGGCGCCGGTGCAGCGCCAGCCCGGCCGTGACCGCGCCGGCGACCAGCCCGGCGGCGGCGGTGGAGGGCACGGCGATGCGTACGGCCCGTCGCCCGGTGCGGAAGTCGCGCACGTCCCAGCCCTGCTCACGGGCCTGCCGCAGCAGCGCCGGATCGGGGTTCACCGCCACCGCGCGGCCGACGGCGGAGAGCATCGGCAGGTCGTTGGCCGAGTCGCTGTAGGCGGCGCACCGGTCCAGGTCCAGCCCTTCCACGGCGGCGAGCTGGGTCACCGCCTCGGCCTTCGCCGGACCGTGCATCAGGTCACCGACCAGCCGTCCGGTGTACGCGCCGTCGACCACCTCGGCCACCGTCCCGATCGCGCCGGTCAGGCCGAGCCGCGCGGCGATCACCCGGCCGATCTCGACCGGGGCGGCGCTGACCAGCCAGACCCGCTCGCCCGCGTCGAGGTGACGCTGGGCGAGGCGGCGGGTGCCGGCCCAGATGCGCGGGGCCATCAGCTCGTCGAAGATCTCGTCGGCGAGGCGCTCGATGTCGTCCACCCGCCAGCCCTGGACGAAGGCGAGCGCGGCCTCCTTGGCCTGGGACATGTCGCCCGCGTGCTCGGTGGCGAGCAGCCGGAACCGGGCCTGCTGCCAGGCGAAGCGGGCCAGGTCACCGGTGGTGAAGTACTTCCGGGCGGCCAGCCCACGGGCGAACCAGTAGATCGAGGCGCCCTGCATCATCGTGTTGTCCACGTCGAAGAAGGCGGCAGCCGTGGGGTCGGGCGGAACCGTGGTCGCGGGCGCCGACGGGGCCTCGGACCAGCCGGCGGTGTGCCCGTGCGCGTCGGTGCTGACGGTCACCTTCCGGGTGCCGGCCACGGTGACCTCCCTGCCTCGACGACCGCGTACGCCCTCCGCGTCGAGCGTATCCGGCACGGTGTGACGGGCGGGTGTCCGCCGGGAGAAGTGTGGTGCGGTCGGCGTCCGCGCTCAGCGGTCGGCCGGGCAGGCGGCCGGGGCGGGCCCGAGCGCGTCGCTGGCCTGCGGCGCGGGCAGCCCGCAGGCGATCGCCTCGCGCAGCGCGTCGGCGCGTTTGCCGGCCGCGTCGAGCAGCGCCAGTGAGCGGCGGGTGCGTTCCCGGTCGGCGTGGTCGGGCCGGTCCAGCAGGCCGCTGACCACCCGGCGCTGGCCGGCGAGGAACGTGTCCACCGCGTCCAGCGCCGCCGGGTCGGAGCGCTGCGCGGCGACAGTGGTCAGCAGGCGTACGCCCTGGCGGGTGTCCGCGTCCATGTCGTCCAGGACGGCGCTGAAGCCGAGCTGGTCGCCGTGCACCGAGGCGGCCTCGTCGAGCCGGGTGCGGGCGAAGTCGAGGAAGAGCTGCCCGCGGCTGATGTCCGAGCTGGCGAGCGCGAGCTGGGCGCGCTCGGTGGAGCGCTTCATCCCGTACAGGGCGTCGCCGGGCAACGCGTTCTCGCTGGCGGCGGAGATCCCGGAGAGGGCGATCGCGCCGGCGGCCACGCCGACCAGGATCGCGCCCCGGGCCCGCGCCCGGCGTCCGGTGATCGCGGGCAGCAGCGCGCCGCGTACTCCGGTGGTGGCGGGCTTGGCCGGAGCGCCGATGCCCTCGCGTTCGGCGGTGGCCACGAGCATCGCCCGCAGTCCGGTGCGGAACTCGGCGCGCGGCTCGACGTCGGGCCCCTCTGCGGTGAGCCGGCGGCTCACCTCGACGAGCGCGGTGAGTTCACCGTCCGCCTTGGACCGGACGTGGTGCCGGCGTCCGCCGTTGGCCTCGTCGAGGAGTTGCGCGAAGCGCTCGGCCCGCCGACGGGAGAAGAGGTCGCTGTCCACCGCGGCACCCCCTCTCGCTGGTCACGGCCGGGCGGCCGTCGTCGTCACCAGCGACCGGTGGCAGCGTGAGGCGCAGAGTCGACCGGGACGGCCGACCTGACCCGCCGGACCGGGTGGCCCGGGGGACGCCGGGACAACCACTGGTCGCACCCGGAGAAACGGACCGCGCCGGTCGCCGGTTACGGCCGGGGCGGCGGCGAAATCACCAAGAGTGATCGGACCGCGTGGCGCGTCGGGCACGCGACAGCGCCCGGCGACAGCGCCGGTGAGAGGACGGATGTGGGGCTGCCGCTCAGGAGTGGAAGCCGTCGGGCAGCAGCCGGGCCAGGGCCCGTACCGCCCGGTACTGGAGGGCCTTGATGGCGCCCTCGTTCTTGCCCATGGTCCGGGCCGTCTCGGCCACCGAGAAACCCTGGAGGAACCGCAGCACGATGCACTCCTGCTGCTCCGGGTTGAGCTGCTTGACGGCGGTGAGCAGGGCGACGTTGGTGATGTGTTCCACCACCGCGGCCTCCGGGCTGCCCTCCGGCCCGCGGTCCTCCCGGTCGGCGTCGAGGACGTCGCCGGTGGTCACCTCCAGCCGGTAGCGCCCCGACTTGAAGTGGTCGGCGACCAGGTTGCGGGCGATGGTGACCAGCCAGGCGCCGAGGTCGCGGCCCTGCCAGGTGAAGCTGCCGATCCGCTTGAGCGCGCGCAGGAACGTGTCGGAGGTGAGGTCCTCGGCGAGCTGACGGTTGCCGACCCGGAAGTAGACGAACCGGAACACCGTGTCGACGTACCTGTCGTAGATCAGCCCGAACGCCTCGGACTCGCCTGCCTGCGCGCGTTCGACGAGCGTCCACACCTCGGTGGCCGGGTCGGACGGGTCGGGGCGGCTGGGGAAGCCGGTGGCGGGCGTGGCGGCCGGCACGGCGGGCAGGACGGCGGTGTCGCCGGTGGTCACCGCCGGCAGGATCGCGGTCTCCGCGGCGGAGGGCTCGGCGCCGGTCGCCGCGTCGCCGCGCCGGGCCTGGGCCGGCATGGTGGGGCGGGCCGGGCTGCCGAGTCTCCCGGCTGCGGGCTTCGCGTTGCCGCCGGGCGTCGCGGGGCGTGCCGGCGCCTCGTTCGTGTGGTGCGCGCGGCTGCGTACGCGCCGCCCCTCGCCGCGTACCGCGAGCTGGCCGTCGGTGCCCCGGGGAGGTGGATCGGCGCGCTCGTTGAGCGGGTTGCGCTGGGTCGGGCCGGTGACGCCGGCCGGCCGTTCGGCGTAACCGAAGGTGGTCACCGCGCCTCCCCGGTCCGAGTCGGAAGCGACCGCGCCGGGCGCCACTGTGGCGCCGGGGGACCGGGTGGAACCCGGCCGGGCGCGGCCGGGTCGGGACGTGCCGACGGGCGGCAGATCCCCTTGAGGTGCTGGTCCAATGCGCTGACGGGCACGGGGGCCTCCTCGGGCTGAGGGGTGTCGACTCACGGCAAATGGGGTGAGCCGACCCGAGTGATGATAGGGCCAACGTCACCCACGCGTGGCAAGTCCGTTACACAGAGCGGAAGTATTTCCCGCCGGATCGCACGGATGGCGGACCCGTTGTCCGTCGCGTGTGGTTGACTTTCGCACCGGATCGTGGTCCGCAGTGGAAAGTCCTGGTCGGAGCAGATTTTCTTTCCGCTCGGCGTGTCGCGAAGGCGGCTCGCACGGGTCGCCCCGGGCTGCTCGGCGAGTGCCGTTGGAGATCGTTGTCCCGTGCCGGGGAATCCCACCGTACTGCATTCCCAGTCCCGTGCGGCGGACCCGGCGCCGTGTCCGGGCATGGTCCGGCGGACGCGGCTGTGCCAGACTCAGCCACCGTGCAGGACGCCGCCGAAAGCTCCGCGCCGAACCTCGCCGACCAGGTCCGCCGGGCCGCCGCCGAACGGGGCGACCGGGCCGCGCTGCACTGGCGCGAGCGGACGCTCACCTGGTCCGAGCTGGACGACGCGGTCACCGCCACCGCCCGCGCGCTGGTTGCCGACGCGCCGCCGGCCGCCGGAACGCAGCATCCGCCCCGGGTGGCTGTCGCGTTCGGCAACACCCCGGACTTCGTGGTCACCTACCTCGCCGCGCTGCGGGCCGGCCTGGTCGCCGTACCGGTCAACCCCGCGCTCACCGCCCGCGAACTGCGGCACGTGCTCACCGACTCCGGCGCCGCGGTGCTTGTCGGCGCGCCCGAGGTGACCGGCCGGGTGGACCGCGCCGAACTGCCCGGGCTGCGCGCCGTGCACACCGCGCCGCCGGTGGGCGGCGACGCCGGGCCGGCCCCGTTCCCGGCCCGCTCCGGCGACGACCTGGCCGTCCTGCTCTACACCTCCGGCACCGAGGGCCGCCCCAAGGGCGCGATGCTGTCGCACCGCGCGCTCGCCGCCAACCACGACCAGACCGACCGGATCGAGCCGCCGGTCCTCGGCCCGGACGACGTCGTGCTGCTCGCACTCCCGCTGTTCCACGCGTACGGGCTGAACACCGCGCTCGGCGCCGTGGTGCGGCACGGCGCGACCGGTGTACTCGTCGACGAGCCCACGGCGGGGACGCTGGACGAGATCGCCCGGCACCGCGTCACGGTGCTCGTCGGCGTACCGTCGATGTTCCTGACCTGGGCCGAGGCGGAGCGTGACCCGGCCGCGGCGCTGACCTCGGTGCGCGTCGCGGTGTGCGGCGCGGCGCCGCTGCCGCCGGCCGTCGGCGCGCGCTTCACCGAGCTGACCGGGCACCCGGTGCACGTCGGCTACGGGCTCACCGAGACCGCGCCGGTGCTCACCTCGACGCTCGTCGGCGGCGAGCCGAAGCCCGGCTCGATCGGCCGCCCGCTGCCCGGCGTCGAGCTGCGCCTGACCGGCGCCGACGGCGCCGAGCTGTGGCGCGACGGGGTGCCCGCCGACGAGCCCGACGACGACGAGATGGACCTCTCCGACGAACTGGCCGGCACCGACCCCGGGCAGATCGTGGTACGCGGAGAGAACCTGTTCGCCGGTTACTGGCCGGACGGGCGGGGCGGGCCGGACCCGGACGGCTGGTGGGCCACCGGCGACGTCGCGTACGCCGACGGCGACGGCGACCTCTTCCTGGTCGACCGGCTCGGCGAGCTGATCCTGGTCAACGGCTTCAACGTCTACCCGCACGAGGTGGAGCTGGTGCTCCAGGCGCACCCCGGGGTGGCCGAGTCGGCGGTCCTCGGCGTGCCGCATCCGCGGACCGGCGAGACTGTGCGGGCGTACGTGGTGCGGGCGGCCGGTCCGCCGGTGACGGCGGACGACCTGCTCGCCCACTGCGCGCGTAACCTGGCCCGGTTCAAGTGCCCGACCGCCGTCGAGTTCGTCGACAGCCTGCCGTACTCGGCGATCGGGAAGGTGCGCAAGACCGAGCTGCGTCCGGCGCCCGCGGTGCCGTCGCCGTCGCCGCCGACCGAGATCCGCACGGAGGTATCCGATGTCCAGTGACCCGAGGCTCATCCTGATCACCCGGCCCGGCTGCCACCTGTGCGACGACGCGAAGGCCGCGCTCGACCGGGTGGTGGCGGTCACCGGTGACCGCTGGGTGGAGCGGGACGTCACCGGCAACCTGGAGATGGAGCGCGACTACGGCGACCGGCTGCCGGTGGTGCTGCTCGACGGCAAGGAGCACGGCTACTGGCGGGTCGAGGAGGACCGGCTGCTGCGCGACCTGACCACCCCGCAGCTCTAGCCTTAGAGTGCTCGGGTGACGGGTATGCGACGCCACCTCGTGTGGGACTGGAACGGAACGCTCCTCGACGACCTCGACCTGGTGGTCCAGGCCACGAACGTCGCCTTCGCCAGCGCCGGCGGGCCGGCGGTCACCGCCGCCGAGCACCGGGTGCGGTTCCGGCGGCCGATCGCCGACTACTACGCCGAGATGCTCGGCCGGGCCGTGGACGCCGACGCGTTCGGCACGCTCGACCGGGTGTTCCACGACGCGTACCGGGCCGGGCTGACCACCTGCGCGCTGGCCGCCGACGCCACCACCGCGATCGAGTCCTGGGAGGGCAGCCAGTCGCTGCTGTCCATGTGGTTCCACGACGAGCTGGTGCCGACGGTGCACACGTACGGGCTGACCCCGCACTTCCGCCGGGTGGACGGGCTGCGCGCCACTGTCGGCGGCGGGCGCAAGGCCGAGTGGCTGGAGAAGCACCTGGCCGAGCTGGGGCTGGGTGGGCACGAGGTGGTATTGATCGGCGACTCGCTCGACGACGCCGACGCGGCCGCCTCGGTCGGCGCCCGCTGCGTGCTCTACACCGGTGGCCTGTCCGACCCGGACCGGCTGCGCGCCAGCGGCCACCCGGCCGCCGACACGCTCACCGACGCGGTGACAGTGGCCCGCACCCTGTCCTGACCCGTCCGGTCAGGCGCGCAGGTGGGCCAGGACGGCCAGGACGCGGCGGTGGTGGGTGGTGGCGTCCGGCGGCAGGTCGAGCTTGGTGAAGATGTTGCGGACGTGCTTCTCGACCGCGCCGTCGCTGACCACCAGCGCCCGGGCGATGGCGGTGTTCGAGTGGCCCTCGGCCATCAGCGCCAGCACCTCGCGCTCGCGCGGGGTCAGCGACGCCAGCGGATCGTCGCGCCGCCGCCGGACCAGCAACTGGCTGATCACCTCCGGGTCGAGCACCGTGCCGCCGGCGGCCACCCGGGCCAGGCCGTCCAGGAACTCGTCGATCGCGGCGACCCGGTCCTTGAGCAGGTAGCCGATGCCGCCGCCGGCCCCGCCCGCGGTGTCCAGCAGGTCGTCGGCGTACGACACCTCGACGTACTGGGACAGCACCAGGATCGGCGTACCCGGCACCCGGCGGCGGGCCTCCACCGCGGCGCGCAGTCCCTCGTCGGTGTGTGACGGCGGCATCCGCACGTCCACCACCGAGACGTCGGGCCGGTGCGTCACCACCGCCTCGACCAGGGCGACGCCGTCACCGACGGCGGCCACCACCTCGTGCCCGTACTCGGTCAGCAGCCGGACCAGCCCCTCCCGGAGCAGTACGGCGTCGTCCGCGATCACCACCCGCATGGGTCCGGTGTCTATCACGCCCGGACCCGGCGCCCGTCGGGCGGGCCGGGTCCGGGGCGTGCCGGTTCACCTGGGCAGTTCCGCGTAGACCCGGGTCGGCCCGCCCTCCGGGCTGGTCACGCCCAGCGTGCCGCCGGCCGCCCGGACCCGGTCGGCGATGCCGCTGAGCCCGTGGCCCTTCGCCAGGTGGGCGCCGCCGACGCCGTCGTCGGTGACGGTGATCTCCAGCCGGCCCACCTTCCGGGTCACCTCCACCCGGCAGGTGCCAGCCCGGCTGTGCTTCGACACGTTCGTCAGCGCCTCGGCCACCACGAAGTACGCGGTGCTCTCCACCCCGGGGTCGAGCCGGCCGGCGGCGGTGCCCAGCTCGTCGTCCACCACCAGTTCGGTCGGCACCAGCGCGCGGGCGGCGAGCGCGGCGAGCGCGCTGGGCAGGCCCCGGTCGACCAGGATCGGCGGCGCGATGCCCCGGGAGAGGGCGCGCAGCTCGTCCAGCGTCTCCCGGGTCTGCGCCACGGCCTCGTCGAGCGTCTGCCGGGCCGCCTCCGGGTCGGCGGCGAGCTGGTGGCGGGCCCGGCCCAGGTCCATGGCGAGCCGGACCAGCCGCTGCTGCGGGCCGTCGTGGATGTCGCGCTCCAGCCGGCGCAGGGCGACCGCCTCGGCCGAGGCGGCGGCGCGCTTCTGCTCCTCCAGCGTGATGATCCGCTGTCGCATCTCGGCCACGCCGGTGAGCAGCGAGTACGCCAGCCCGGCCTGGAGCCGGGCGCAGCCGCGCGCCACCAGCGGGAGGGTGAACAGGGCGAACAGCCCGATCGCGGTGTTCAGGGCGATCCGCGCGCCCGCCCCGTCGCCCATCCCGAGCAGCTGGCTCAGGTCCTGGTCGTCGACGCCGCGCGGGATGGCCCAGTCGTAGACGACGTAGAGCGTGCCGCCCAGGGCCAGCACCCACCAGACCACGAGCAGTACGAACGTGGGCAGGGCCACCAGCAGCCGGACGAACGCGTGCAGCAGGTCGAGCCACGACTGCGCGTCCCGGATCGGGGTGAACACCCGCCGCCAGAACCCGGCGCCCGGCTCCGGCCGGCGGTAGACCGGGCGTACCCGGGGCCGGTCCAGCACCCCGGCGAGCCGGAGCCGTTCGATGTCGGCCAGCCCTCGGGTGGCGTACAGGAAGCCGGCGAGGATCGGCAGGCCGAGCGTGGTCACCAGCAGCCCGGCGCTCAGTGAGATCCCGACCACGGCGAGGACGAAGCCCACGATGGCCAGCGGGAGGCCCAGGAGTACGTAGGCGGAGTCCCGGCCGAGGCGGCGCAGGAGGCCGAGGACGGGCGACGTCGGGGTGGGCGCGGTGGCCAGTGGTGCTGCGGTCATGGTTCGAGGCTATGGGCGTACGACCTGCCGACCCATCCCGCACGCTGGCCTCTTCGGGGTGGGGTTCTCCCTACTGCAAAACGTGAGACTCGCCTCGCCACGCCGGTGACGGAGCGCTACGGGCCGCGCGCGATTGGTCAGGGAAGTCGGGATTGAGCAATAATCGCCACGCGCCGCCAAGGGATGCGGTCGATCGATCTTGCGAGAATGGAGGGGCAGGTGAAGGCGCGTCGCGAGCTTTCAAGATCGCGATTTGTGCACCCCTTCACAAGCGCCTACTCTGTAGTTCCGACGCGCCCTGCTAGCACAGCCGGCAACAACGGTCGCCAGCGGGAGTCCCGAAACGACCGGCCCCTGTCGCTGGTCGAGGATCGCACCGCACGGAGTCTCATGAGCCAGCACCGTCAACCAGGCGCGCCCGGTCGCACCGGTGCCGTACCGGCGCTTCCGGACCTGCCCGAGGCGACCGTGTCCCGGCTCCCGGAATACCTGCGTGCGCTGCACGCGCTGGCCGACTCCGGCCACGAGACGGTGTCCAGCGAAGGGCTCGCGAACGCCGTCGGCGTCAACTCCGCGAAGCTCCGCAAGGACCTGTCCCACCTCGGCTCGTACGGCACCCGCGGCGTCGGCTACGACGTGGCGCTGCTGGTCGACCAGATCTCCTCGGTGCTCGGCCTCACCCAGTGCCGGGCCGTCGCGCTCGTCGGCGTCGGTAACCTCGGTCACGCGCTGGCCGGCTACGACGGCTTCGCCAACCGCGGCTTCCGCATCGCCGCGCTCCTCGACGCCGACCGGTCCCGGGTCGGCGAGCTGATCAACGGGCTCGTCGTCCAGCACATCGACGAGCTGCCCCAGGTGGTCGCCGAGGAGGCGATCTCGATCGGCGTCATCGCCACCCCCGCGCCGGCCGCCCAGGCGGTCGCCGATCAGCTGGTCGCCGTCGGCGTGACGAGCATCCTCAACTTCGCGCCCTGCGTACTCTCGGTCCCGGAGGGGGTCGACGTGCGCAAGGTCGACCTCGCCATCGAGCTGCAGATCCTGTCCTTCCACGAGCACCGCAAGGCATCGCTGACCGCGCTCCCCGCCAGCGGCGGGTCCGCCCTCACCGCCCTGCCCGGCGGTCTCGCGGCCACCGAAACCCAGGAGGCGATCGGCACGTGAAACTGCTCGTCGTCGGCGCGTCCTACCGCACCGCACCGGTCGCCACCCTGGAACAGCTCGCCGTCCCGCCCGCAGACCTGACCCGGACGCTGGACCGCCTGATCGCCCAGCCGTACGTCGCCGAGGCCGTCCTGGTCTCCACCTGCAACCGGGTGGAGGTCTACGCGGCCGTCTCCGGGTTCCACGGCGGACTCGGCGACATCTGCGCGGTCCTGGCCGATCAGGCCGGCTGCCAGCCGGCGGCGCTCGCCCCGCACCTCTACGTGCACTACGACGCCGCCGCCGTGGACCACGTCTTCCGGGTCGCCGCCGGGCTCGACTCGATGGTGGTGGGCGAGGCGCAGATCCTCGGCCAGCTCCGCGACGCGTACCACTCCGCCGGTGGCGCCGACTCGGCCGGCCGCCTGCTGCACGAGCTGATGCAGCAGGCGCTGCGGGTCGGCAAGCGCGCGCACGCCGAGACCAACATCGACCGGGCCGGGCAGAGCGTGGTCACCGCCGCCCTCGACCTCGCCGCCGAGCTGCTCGACGGCGAGCTGGCCGGGCGGCCCGCGATGATCGTCGGCGCCGGGGCGATGGGCTCGCTGGGCGTGGCCACGCTGTCCCGGCTGGGCGCCGGCCCGCTCACCGTGACCAACCGGGGCGCCGCCCGCGCCGTCCGGCTCGCCGAGTCGTACGGCGCGTCCGCCGTGCCGATGGCCGAGCTGATCACCGCGCTCGCCGACGTCGACGTCGTGGTCGCCGCCACCGCCGCCACCGAGCCGGTGCTCACCCGCGACGTGGTGACCCGGGCGCTGGCCCGCCGGGACGCCGACCGGGGCCCGCTGGTCCTGCTCGACCTGGCCGTCCCGCGCGACGTCGAGGAGGGCGTCGCCGAGCTGCGCGGCGTCGAGGTGATCGACATCGACCGGATGGCCGCCGTGCTCGCCGACGGGCCGGCCGCCGCCGACGCCGCCGAGGTGGCCCGGATCGTGGCCGGTGAGGTCGAGTCGTTCCTGAGCTGGCTGCGCGGCGCCGACGTGGCGCCGACGGTGGCCGCCCTGCGCGGCCGGGCCGACGACGTGGTCACCACCGAGCTGCGCCGGCTCGTCCAGCGCCGTCCCGACCTCAGCGACGACCAGCGGGCCGAAGTGGCCCGCACCGTGCACCGGGTCGTGCAGCGGCTGCTGCACCAGCCGACCGTACGGGTCCGCCAGCTCGCCGCCGAGCCCGGCGGCGACCAGTACGCGGCGCTGCTGCGCGAGCTGTTCGACCTGGACGTTCCGCAGACGTCCCCGGTCGACACCGTTCCCGACGTGGTCGCCACCGATCTCGACGGGCGGCCGTCGTTCGACGCCGCCGACATCCCGCCCACCGGAGGTGCGCGATGACCGCCCCACTGCGCCTCGGCACCCGGGGCAGCGCCCTGGCGATGGCCCAGTCCGGCCATGTGGCCGAAGCCCTCACCGCGGCCACCGGCCGCCCGGTCGAGCTGGTCGAGGTGGTGACCGCAGGCGACAAGTCCACCGCCCCGGTGCAGCGACTCGGCGTCGGCGTGTTCGTGTCCGCGCTGCGCGACGCGCTGACCGCCGGTGAGATCGACTTCGCCGTGCACTCGTACAAGGACCTGCCCACCGCGGCGGCGCCCGGCCTGCACGTCGCGGCCGTGCCGCCCCGGCAGGACCCGCGCGACGCGCTGGTGGCCACGAACGGCCGTACGCTCGCCGAGCTGCCGCCCGGCGCCCGCGTCGGCACCGGCGCGCTGCGCCGGATCGCCCAGTTGCACGCGCTGGGCATGCAGTTGGAGGTCGCCCCGATCCGGGGCAACATCGACACCCGGGTGGCCCGGGTGCTCGGCCCGGACGCCGACCTCGACGCCGTCGTGCTGGCCCGCGCCGGGCTCAACCGGATCGGCCGCGCCGACGTCATCACCGAGACGCTCGACCCGATGCTCATGCTGCCCGCGCCCGCTCAGGGCGCGCTGGCCGTCGAGTGCCGGGCCGACGACCAGGACGTGATCGAGATGCTCGCGCTGCTCGACCACGAGCCGTCCCGCGCCGCGATCACCGCGGAACGGGCGCTGCTGGCCACCCTGGAGGCAGGGTGCAGCGCACCCGTGGCCGCGTACGCCGTCCTCGCCGAAGGCGAGATCACCGAAGAGGGCGACGTGATCCAGGAGATCTACCTGCGCGGTGCGGTGATCAGCCCGGACGGTACTCGTGACCTCCGGCTGTCCCGCACCGGAACGCCCGCCGACGCGGCGGAGATCGGCAAGGCACTCGCCGCCGAACTCCTCGAACTCGGCGCCGACTCGATCCTCGGCCAGGACGCACAGGCCGGCCCGGGGACCCAGCAACTTGGGAGCACAGAATGACCCGCACCCGTAAGCCCGTAGGCCAGATCGCTTTCGTCGGGGCGGGCCCCGGCGACCCCGGCCTGCTGACCCGCCGGGCGCTGGACGCCCTGGTCGAGGCCGACCAGGTGGTCTACGACCGGGGCGTACCCGAGTCGCTCCTGGCGCACGTCCGCGCCCAGGCCCGGCCCGACGCTGAGTTCAGCCCCGCCGAGGGTGTACCGGGGGACGTGGCGAAGGTGCTGATCTCCGCGGCCCGGGCCGGGCAGAACGCCGTGCACCTGGTCTCCGGTGACCCGTTCGGCCACGACTCGGTGGTCAAGGAGGTGCAGGCGGTCGCGCGTACCGCCGCCCACTTCGAGGTGGTGCCGGGCGTCGGCCAGGCCGAGGGCGTCGCCACCTACGCGGGCGTCCCGCTGCCGGGCGTACGCACCGCCGCCGACGTCGAGGACGTCACCGCGCTCGACTTCGACGCGCTCGCCACCGCGGTCGGCCGGGGTTCGCTGGCGCTCGCCGTGGACGCCGGTGACCTGGCCGCCGTCCGGGACGGTCTGCTGGCCGCCGGGGTCGACGGCACCACAGCGGTCGGGGTGACCGGCGACGGCACCGGCGAGACGCAGTACACCACCACGTCGAGCGTCGACTCCTTCGTCGCGGCGGCGCTCGGCTTCACCGGCCGGGTGGTGCTCACCGTCGGCGCGGCCGTCACCGACCGCGACAAGCTGAGCTGGTGGGAGAACCGCCCGCTGTACGGCTGGAAGGTGCTGGTGCCCCGCACCAAGGAGCAGGCCGGCGTGATGAGCGCGCGGCTGCGCGCGTACGGGGCGATCCCGTGCGAGGTCCCGACCATCGCGGTCGAGCCGCCGCGTACCCCGGCGCAGATGGAGCGGGCGGTAAAGGGCCTGGTCGACGGCCGGTACGCCTGGGTCATCTTCACCTCGGTCAACGCGGTCCGGGCGGTGTGGGAGAAGTTCGCCGAGCACGGCCTCGACGCCCGCCACTTCGGCGGCGTCAAGATCGCCTGTATCGGGGACGCCACCGCCGAGGCGGTCCGCGCCTTCGGCATCCAGCCGGAGCTGATCCCCTCCGGGGAGCAGTCCTCCGAGGGCCTGCTGGCCGAGTTCTCGCCGCACGACGAGGTCCTCGACCCGGTCGGCCGGGTGCTGCTGCCGCGCGCCGACATCGCGACCGAGACCCTGGCCGCCGGGCTCACCGAGCGGGGCTGGGAGGTCGATGACGTGACCGCGTACCGGACGGTGCGGGCGGCGCCGCCGCCGGCCGAGATCCGCGACGCGATCAAGTCGGGCGGGTTCGACGCGGTGCTGTTCACCTCGTCGTCCACGGTGCGGAACCTCGTCGGTATCGCCGGGAAGCCGCACGCGCGCACGGTTGTTGCAGTCATCGGGCCCAAGACGGCGGAGACCGCCACCGAGTTCGGCCTGCGGGTCGACGTGCAGCCGCCGCACGCCTCGGTGCCCGACCTGGTGGAGGCGCTCGCCGCCTACGCCGTCGAGCTGCGGGAGAAGCTCGCCGCCATGCCGGCGAAGCAGCGCCGGGGCTCCAAGGTGCAGGGCCCGACCGCCCTGAGGTTCCGCTGACAGGAGGCTCCTCATGCCGTACCCCGAGATCCGGCCCCGCCGGCTGCGCCGCAACGCGGCCGTGCGGCGGCTGGTCTCCGAGACGCGCGTCGACCCGGCCGAGCTGGTCGTGCCGATGTTCGTCAAGGAGGGGCTGACCGAGCCGAGGGCGATCGCGTCGCTCCCGGGAGTGCTCCAGCACTCCCGGGAATCGCTGCGCAAGGCCGCCGCGGAGGCGGTCCAGGCCGGGGTCGGCGGGATCATGCTGTTCGGGGTGCCGGCGACGCGCGACGAGACCGGCTCCGGTGGCATCGACCCGGCTGGCGTGCTCAACGTGGCGATCCGGGACGTGATCGCCGAGGTCGGCGACTCGACTGTGGTGATGAGCGACCTGTGCCTGGACGAGTTCACCTCGCACGGGCACTGCGGCCTGCTCACCCCGGACGGCGGGGTCGACAACGACGCCACGCTCGCCGCGTACGCCGACATGGCGGTGGCCCAGGCCGCCGCCGGGGTCCACGTGGTCGGGCCGTCCGGGATGATGGACGGCCAGGTCGGCGTGGTCCGCAAGGCGCTGGACGCCGCCGGGCACCAGGACGTCTCGGTCCTCGCGTACGCGGTCAAGTACGCCTCCGCCTTCTACGGCCCGTTCCGCGACGCGGTGGAGTCGGCGCTGGAGGGGGACCGGCGCACCTACCAGCAGGACCCGGCGAACCTGCGCGAGTCGCTGCGCGAGGTCGAGCTGGACGTGGCCGAGGGCGCCGACATGGTGATGGTCAAGCCCGCGCTGCCCTACCTCGACGTGGTGTCGGCGGTCCGGGCCGCGGTGGACGTCCCGGTCGCCGCCTACCAGGTCTCCGGCGAGTACGCGATGGTCGAGGCGGCCGCCGCGAACGGCTGGATCGACCGGGAGCGCGTGATGCTGGAGACGCTCACCTCGATCCGCCGGGCCGGTGCGCAGATCATCCTCACCTACTGGGCGGTCGAGGCGGCCCAGTTGCTGCGCCAACGCTACTGACCCGCGCCCGGCCGGCTTCGGGCCCGGATCGGGCTCGCGCCGGCGCCGTGCCGTCGGCGAAATTCGCGGGAGGCGCGTCGCCTCGCGTTACCCACAGCCGGGCGCGGTAACTCGACGTAGTTTTCTGGGCGGAAGACGGCATTACCCCCGGCCGACTTTGCTCTGCAGCCACGGGCGCAACTGTCACGAAGCGTGAGCGCCGCCTCGACGGCTGCAGAGCAAAGTCGTCCGAGGCAGTCATTCCTGGCTCAGCCTTGTCGGACGTTATGTCCGTCTGGTTACTCTTTATTCCGCCAACGCGTCGTTCGCCTTCGCGGTGCTGGTTAACGCACAGTGATGTCACGCTCCGTGTGTCTTCAGTGGGGTGGGCGACGCGGCGGCGAGGTCTGGTTGGTCGCCGGATCCCGGGTTTTCCACAGGGGTCGGGAGCGGGGTTGCCGGGCCGATGCGCCAGGCGGGACCGTGGGCGGCGTGACAGACATCGCCGACACCGGGCCGGAGGCGGCCACCGGAGCAGGTGCCTGCGCCGCTCCGGAAGCGACTGTGGCGACACCCGTGACAGCGGCCGACGGCGGGCCCGCTGCGGACGGCGGGCCGGCGCTGCTCACCGAGCCGTTCGACGTCCCGTTCCCGGCGCCGGGGATCATCCGGGCGGTGCGTCGTCGGGCCGACGCCAGCCAGCGTGAGCTGGCCCGGTTCGCCGGGGTGCATCCGAGCACGATCGGGCGCATCGAGGCGGGGAGCCTGACCCCGAGCCTGGCCATGCTGTCGCGCGTCATCGGCACGGCCGGCTTCCGGCTCGTGGTCGTCGACGAGGCCGGCATGGTGCTCAAACCGATGCGTGACCGGGCTGACCTGCGTGACGGCGCGGAGCGGCGGTACCCGTCCCACCTCGACGTCGTCACCGACCCGGAGGCGGGGGAGTGGTGGGCCGACCGCTACGGACTGGCCCGCCCGCCGGAGACGTTCTACCGCGACCGGGCGGTCCGGGACGCGCTGCGCCGTCGCAGCCAGTGGGAGGTGCGGGTGGCCAAGTACCGGACCGTGCCGTCCCCGCCGGACCCGCAGCGGTGCGGATATCGCGGCGGCCCGCCGATCCGCCCGTGAGCGAATCGACGGGCCGCCCCGCGAAACACGTGTCAGTCGTCGTTCAGGATCGTCCCGATGCCGGACGGGTCGGCCAGCCGCAGGCCCGGCACACCCGCCACGTACAGCGTGAGCTTCTCGTCCGCCTCGCGCTTGCGGTCGCCGCGCACGGTGACCGGGAACGCCAGCGACGTCTGGCCCGCGGGGAGCAGCTTGCAGCCCACGTACGGGTCGTAGTCCGACCCGGCCTGGGCGGTCGTCCCGTAGGTGGTCGCGCAGACCAGGGCCGGCTCGGAGAGCGGGCGGGACACGGTGACCGTGAAGGTCATCGCGCGGGTGCCCTTGTCGCCCTCGGCCACCGAGGTGTCGGCAACGCGCAGCGAGGCGCGCGAACGGAACCGGGCCACCTGCGGATCGTGGTCGCTGGCACCCCGGTCGCCCAGCTCCGGCGCGTCGGTCGGGTAGTCGGCGTTGATGTGCGCCGTCCGTACCTGCACCAGGTCGTCGTGCATCGGGTCGTTCACGAAGAGGTTGTCCAGCGTCTGCGCCTGGCCGCTGAAGGTGTACGAGTACGCCGATGCCGGCGCGTCCGCCACCAGGTCGTCCCAGAGGTTGTGCAGTCCGGCCTCGTACAGCGGGGCGAGCTGGTCCGACGGGGTCGGGTTCTGGGCGGTGGCGATCGGGTCGTCCGGACGGGGGAAGACGTTCAGGTCCCCGCCGTAGACCACCCGGGCGTTCGGGTCGCTCGCCTCGACCGCCGCGACGATCGCGGCGCCGTACGCGGCCTGCTCGCGGCGCTGCCCGACCCGGCTGTCCGGCCCGGACGAGAAGTGGTTGGCGACCGCCCAGAGCGTGAACCGCTCGGTCGAGCCGGGCGCGGCCTTGACGGTGAACCGGGCCAGCTGGGCCGCGCGGGTGTAGACGTTGCTGCCGTCCACGCCGGTCGACCGGTCCACGTCGGCGGGCAGCACCGCGTTGAACGCCTTCGGGTTCTGCACGTCCGTGTTGGAGCCGAGCGCCGCCGAGCGGTACTGGACAGTCGGCGCCGAGCCCAGCAGCGGGTCCGCGGCGGTCGCCTCGGCCGGCGTGAGCCGGTCGGTGCGGTAGAGGAACGCCGAGGCGATGCCCCGGGCGTCCGCGCCGGTGCGGTCGTACGCGGCGGCGTAGGCGGGGCCGCCGTTGGCCGCGATGGCCAGCGCCAGCTCCTGCACGGTGTCCGGGGCGCCGTCGGCGTTGTTCGTGTCACCGCACGCCAGAGCGCCGTCGACCACCGAGCAGATGTCCTGGTCCTCGGCCTCCTGCACCAGGATCAGATCCGGGCTGTGCAGCGAGTTGACGATCTGCCGGGCCTGCGCGGCCAGCTTGGCGGCGTACGCCTCCTGGCTGGCCGGCACGTAGTCGAACGGCGGGCTGACCCCCGTGCATCCGGTGTTGCCGGCGAAGTCGCAGCCGTCGAACGGGTCGTCCCGGTAGTCGTAGAGGTTCTCCACGTTGTAGGTGGCGATCGCGACCTCGCTGCCGCGGTCGGCCGGCTGCGGCGGGTGGTTCGCGGCCGGGTCGGCACCACCGGTCAGGGTGAGCTGTTCGGGCTGCACGCTGTACTTGCTGAACGCGTACGACACGGACCCGTAGGCGTCCTCGGTCAGCGTGTCGAACGTACGCGCCTCGGGCAGCAGCGCGCCGGAGTCACCGGCGGTCGCCTTAACACCGCCGGCGCCCAGCAGGATGCGCTGGTTGTTGCCGTTGTCGAAGAGCGTGCCGGGGATGTCGTCGAGCGGGTGCGCGTCCCGGAACACCCGCCGGGCGTACGGGTCGGACCGCTTCATGACCGGGTCCTCCCGGTCCAGCACGTAGATCTCGGAGTCGGCGGTGGAGGAGTAGATGTGCCGGGGCGCGGAGACGCCGCTGCCGGCGCGGACGCGCATCCGCTCGCCCTCGTGCCGCTCCCAGAACAGGTCGGCGGCGGCCGCCTCGGCCGGCGGGACGGCGTCGTCGACGCGGACCACCGTGTCCACGTCGAGGCCGGAGTCGAGCTTGCGGACCAGCGAGGCGCCGGAGAGCTGGGTCTGGTTGAAGTACTCGGAGACCCGGCCGCGCAGCACGACCTCGTCGCCGACGGTGGGGGCGTACCCGCCGATCAGCGTGGTGAACGAGCCCATGAAGACGAACAGGCCGTCGGAGGTGAGCGGGTCGCCGTCCTCGGTGCCGAGCCGGCTCTGCAGGTAGAAGCCCCACTGGTCGGCCCCGGCCGAACTGCGGGTCAGCGACATGCCGGTGATGACGCCGCGTACGTCGTACAACGTGGAGCTGGTGCCGTTGCCGCTGGCCGGGGCGAGCGGCGAGCGGTCGGCGCGGCCGTCCTCGTCGTCGCCGGTGCGGCCCTGCACCTCACCGATCGACAGCACGCTGGTGGCCTGCACGCTGAGCGTGCAGGTGGCGGTGTCGCCGTCGTCGTCGGTGGAGGTCACAGTGACCGCGTAGCTGCCGGCCGGCAGGCCGGTGGCGGTCAGCGTGGCGGTGGCCGTGCCACCGTCCCCGGCCGCCGGGGTGAACGCGGTACGGCTGATCGAGCCGCTCGTCGGCGCCGGCACGACGGCGGTGACCGCGAGGTCGGTGATCGTGTCGTCGGCGTCGGTGGCGGTCACCTCGCGGGTCGCGGTGGCGCCCGCCGACAGCGTCAGCGCGCCGCCGCAGGCGAGCGTCGGCGGCTGGTCGACCGGGCCGCCTCCGCCGACGGTGTGGCTGCCCAGCCCGTCGAACGTGTCGGTGGCGAAGCCGGCCCACTGCGCGGCCGGGTCGAACGGGTCCGCCGGGTCCGTGTCACCGGCGGTCACCGAGGGCAGCCGGCGCAACGTGTTGTCGGCGGTGCTGGTGAGCCCGCTGCCCCACTCGGTGCCCGGGTCGACGCCGACCTGGCCGATGGAGTCGACAACCGTGTCACCCTTGTGCAGCACGATCGCGTCGTCGCCGTTGAACAGCGACCCGCCGTACGTCTGGTCGGCCTGGGCGAGGATCGCGGGCGCGGCCGACGCGGCGGCGAAGACGAACACGTCCCCGGCGGCGACGGTGCCGGTCAGCGCCACGTTCGTCGACGTGCTGGCGCCGTTGAAGTAGAGCCGGAGCTGGTAGCCGCCGGCGGCCAGGTCGATCGGGGCGCCGGTGCCGTTGTACAGCTCGACGGCCTTGTTGTTGGACGACCCCTCGACGTACTCGGAGATGAGCAGGTCGGTGGGCGCGGCGCTGGCCGCGGGGGGTGCGACAGCGATCGCCGTGAGGGTGACGGCGGCGGTGGTCGCGAGCGCGGCGAGGGTGCGGCGCGGGCGCATGGGGCCTCCACGGTGGGTGGACAGGAACTAACGAACGTTAAGGCTCTCGTGGGTCCACCGTCCAGCCCTTCGATGGCCGTCCGGTGAACGGTCAGCGGTGACTGTCCAGCCGGTGCACCAGCTCGGCGACGTCCACTCCGTACTCGCACCAGTCACGGTCGGGGCGGTAGCCCAGCTCGGCGTTGACCTTCAGCATCGACTCGTTGTCCTGCGCGTTCCAGGTCTGCACCTCGACCAGCTGGGGCTCGGCGGAGCGCAGCTCCAGCAGCATCCGCGCCTTGATGGCCCGGTCGATGCCGTAACCGCGGTGGTCGTGGACGACGATCGTGTCGTACTGGTCGGCCCGGGTCGGGTGCTGCGCCGGCACCACCACCTCGGTCAACCCGGCCACGTCCCCGGTCTGTTCGTGCAGCGCCAGCACGATGTACGGCTTCATGCCGCGCCGGTGCAACGTGGCGAGACTGTCGCGCAGCCGGTCCGGGTCGTAGGAGCTGGGCCGCAGTTCCACGTCGTCGGAGTCGCGCACCTCGGCCTTGGCCCGCGCGTACGCCTCGATCAACTCGTCCGGCGGCCCGCCCGGCCAGAACTCGACCCGGTAGCCCGCGCCCACCTCGGCGGCCATCTCGGTCAGCGCCGGCCAGTCCACCGTGCGCAGGTCGAGCACGCTGCGGGTCTCCACGTAGTCGCGGGTGAAGCCCAGCGACTCGTAGAACGCCACGGCCGGGGTGTCGCCGACCACCTCCACGCCGATCGACTGGAAGCCCTCGTCCCACACCCGGCGGGCGGCAACCCGGACCAGGTCACGACCGAGCCCGGTGCGCCGGACGGCCGGGTGCACCAGAACCTCCAGTACGCCGATGCCGCCCAGCAGCAGCACGTGCACGTGCCCGACGATCGCTCCGGGCGTGCCGTCCGGAGCGTCGTCCTCCTGCGCCACCCAGGAGATCCGCCGCTCGCCGGGCATCACCTCGGACAGGTACTCCCGCATGGAGCTGTCCCGCCATGGCGGGTCCTGCGGCAGGTCGGCCGCCAGGACCGCGTTCAGCGTGTCCAGCAGGGACGCGATCTCGGCGGACGAGGCGGTCCGAGGGTTCCACTCGCGCACCATCACCCGTCTAGCTTGCCGTCAACCGCTGCTGGGGGGAAGGGTTCAGTCCGCGAATGTACGCGAGCGGTCACCTCACGTTGCGGCTGAGCCTGCCGTACTCGTCGGCCTTGTCGAAGACGGCCTGGGCATAGCGGCGCACATCGTTGTAGGAGAGGATGGCCCCCCACCAGTCGCCCGGGATGGTCATGTTCCGGCCGCCCTTGCACAGGTACTGGCCGGCGGCCAGCGCCGCGTCGTCGATGTCGTGCGGGTTCTTCACGCCGTCGTTGTCCGCGTCCGCCCCGATCTCCTGCCAGGTGGTCGGGATGAACTGCATCGGGCCGAGCGCCCGGTCGTAGACGCGGTCGCCGTCGAGCTGCCCCTGGTCGGTGTCGAGGATCCGGGACCGGCCGCCCTGCCCGTCGAGCGGCTGCCCCTTGATCTCCGGCAGCGCCCGCCCGTCGGGCCCGAGCGTGGCGCCGTTGGCCGAGCCGTGCCCGGACTCGACGTGCCCGATGGCGGCGAGCGTGGTCCAGCTCAGCTGGCAGGCACGGTTGGTCTGGGCGAGCACCAGCTCGGCATACGCGTACGCCTGGAGCGCCACCACCGGGATGGCGGTGACCGCGCTGACCCGCCTCGCCCAGTCGGCCAGCGCGTCGGCGGGGCGGCCGGTGGGCGGGGCGACTGTCGCGCCGCCGGGCAGCGGCGTTCCGGTCGGCGCGGCGGTGCCGGGCAGCCCGGACGGGTCCGGGAACAGGGGCGTCGCGGCGGGCGCGGCGGTCCGCGCCACGCTCGGTTCCGGCAGGGCCTCGTCGACCGACGCCGGCCTGCCGACGGCGGCCGGCACGATCACCGCGCCCGCCGTGGTGGCGACGCCGACCAGGGCGAGCAGGAACAGCGCCGGCAGCGTGGTGCGCCCCGCGGGGCGGCGGGACCAGGCGCGGGTGGCGTGGGCCGCGCCGACGGCGAGCTGCCGCGGCCGCGTGCGGACGGCGTGCGCGAACGGTACGCGCCGACGCCGCCCGCCGGCCGGCTGCGCGTCCGCCGCCTCATCCGCCGCCTCGTCCTTCGCCTTCGGCTCCGCTTTCTCGCCGGACGGGGCATCCGCGTCAGGCTTGATGTCCGTGTCGGCTCCGGCATCCGGCGCGTGCTCCGGCTTCGCGTCCTGCTCGGCGTCCGCGCCTGAGCCTGCGGCCGGCTTCGCACCCGCGTCGGCTCCGGGCTTCGCGTCTGCGTCTGGCTTCGCACCCGTGCCGACTCCGGGCTTCGCGCTCGCGTCGGGCTTCGCGCTCGTGTCCGGCTTGGTGCCTGCGTCCGTGCTCGGCGCGCCGGCCTTGGCGTCCGGGTCGCGGGCCGGGTCGGCGGGGCGCTCCGGGGGGAGGGTGCGGCGCTCGCGGCGGGGTCGGGGGACGGGCCGGGCATCGCCGTCGGGCGGCGCTGCGGGTCGCAGGGGCCGGGCCGTCGCTCGCCGTTCGCCGTCCACCACCCGTCGAGTATCACCCATCCGTGTGACGGCGTCAGGCCCGCCGTACGCTGATGTCATGCCCCGGTACGAGTTCCGTTGCCGCGCCTGCGGCGACACCTTCGAGGTCAACCGCCCGATGGCCGAGGCCGCCGAGCCGGCCACCTGCCCGCAGGGCCACGCCGACACGGTGAAGCTGCTCTCCGCTGTCGCCGTCACCGGGCGTGGTGGATCCGGTCCGACTGGTGGGATTCCCAGCGGTGGAGGTTGCTGCGGCGGGTCCTGCGGCTGCTGAGTTTCCGCCGCTCGTCCCGCGGGTCGAACCGGCTCTTGCCGCCCGTGTGATCTTTTGGCACCTTGGGTCGGAATCCGCCCAACCGTTCTCACGATGCGTGACGGCGCGATCATAGGGCAGCATGGACCCGACGTCAGCGGGCGGAGGTTCGACGTATGTCGCCAGGCCACCACCTCCCCAGCGGGTGGGTGACCTTCGTGTTCACCGACATCGAAGGTTCGACCCGGCTGGCCCGGATGCTGGGTCCGGTCTACCGGCCGGTGCTGCACGAGCATCGCCGGCTGCTGCGTGACACCCTCGCCGGCACCGACGGGGCGGAGCTGCTGACCGAGGGCGACTCGTTCTTCCTGGCGTTCCCGGACGCCGCCACCGCGGTGCACGCCTGCCTGACCGCGCAGCGCGCGCTCGCCGGCCACGAGTGGCCCAACCCGGACGCCACGCCCCGGGTCCGGATGGGTCTGCACACCGGCTACGCCGAACCGCGCGACGGCGAGTACGCCAGCCCTGAGGTGCACCGGGCCGCCCGGGTGGCTGCCGCCGCGCACGGCGGGCAGGTGCTCTGCTCGGCCGCCACCGCCCGGCATGCCGAGCCGCTGCCGGACGGTGTGTCCCTGCTGGACCTCGGCCTGCACCGGCTGCGCGGCTTCGACGACCGGGAGCGGCTGTTCCAGCTCGTCGCGCCCGGGCTGGAGCGGCGCTTCCCGCGTCCGCGCACAGCCGACGCGACGGCCCACAACCTGCCCACCCAGGTCACCACGTTCGTCGGCCGGCAGGCCGAGCGCGCCGAGCTGGGCCGGCTGGTCGAGGCGTACCGCCTGGTGACGGTGCTCGGCGCGGGTGGCGCCGGCAAGACCCGGCTGGCCGTGGAGCTGGCCTCCGGGATCGTCGAGGACTACCCGGACGGGGTCTGGTTCGTCGACATCGCCGCGGTGACCGACCCGGGGCTCGTGGCGTTCGAGATCGCCGCCGTGCTCGGCCTCCGCCCGGAGCCCGGCCGGCCGATGCTCGACACCCTCGTCGAGTACGCGGCGCCGCGCCGGATGCTCGTGCTGCTGGACACCTGCGACGCCCAGACCGCGGCGTCGGCCGAGGTGATCAGCCGGCTGCTGGCCGGAGGCCGGGGGGTACGGGTGCTGGCGACCAGCCGGGAGTCGTTCGGCGTACCCGGTGAGGTGGTGTGGCGGATCCCGCCGCTGTCCGTGGACGAGGGTCCCGACGGCGGCAGCGACGCCGTGGCGCTGCTGCTGGACCGCACGGCGGTGGCCCGGGGCGGCCGGGCGCCGGAGGCGGCCGAGCAGGCCGACCTGCACCGGGTGGTGCGCCGTCTGGACGGGCTGCCGCTGGCCATAGAGCTGGCCGCCGCCCGGCTGCGGGTGCTCTCCGCCGGGCAGCTGGCGGAGCGGCTGGACGACATGCTGGGCACGCTCGACGCGGGACGGGAGACGGCGGAGCCGCCGCCGGTGGAGGCGGGCTGGAGCGGCAACCAGCAGGACACTGTGGACCTGGTGGCCGCGGCGACCGGCGCCGCCCCGCCCACGCCGGCGACCCGCGCGGTGCAGCGCTCGGCCAGCGAGCGGCACCTGACCATCCAGGCCACCGTCACCTGGTCGTACCGGACGCTCGGCGCGCGTTCGGCCCGGCTGCTGCGCTGGATGGCGGTGTTCGCCGGACCGGTGGACCTGCCCACCGTGCAGTGGCTGCTCGGCGAGGACCCGCTCGATCCGCTCTCGGTGCTCGTGGACAAGTCGATGGTGCTGGCCGAGCCGCACGCCTCGGGCAGCACGTACCGGATGCTCGACCCGATCCGGGCGTACGCGGCCCGGCGGCTGGTCGAGGCGGGCGAGGAGCAGAGCGCCCGGGACCGGCACGTGGACTGGTGCCGGCACGCGCTGGACCGGGCATGCCTCGGGCCGGACGGCCGTCCGGTGACGCTCTCCCTGTACGCGCTGGACCCGCTGGCCGGCGAGTTGCGGGCCGCGCTGCGCTGGTGCGCCACCGGCGGCAGCGCCCGGGCCGGACTGCGACTGGCCGGTGACCTGGACCAGTGGTGGCGGGAGCGTGGGCTGGCCCGGGAGGGGCGGCTCTGGCTGTTCCGGCTCTACGGCCGGCTCGCCGAGACCGGCGAGGTGATGCCGGAGGCCGAGCTGGCCGCCGCGTACCACATGCATTCGCTGCACGCGGGCGCGGACGGCGAGTTCGGCGAGGAGCTGCGGTACTCGCAGCGGGCCGAGGCGGCCGCCCGGCAGTCCGGCGACCGGGGTCTGCTGGCCCGGGTGCTGGCCGGGCGCGCCGCGCCGCTTGTCGACATGGGCCAGTTCGCCGAGGCGGAGCGGGTCTGCCGTGAGGTGATCGACTGGGCGTACGCGCAGGACGTGGTGGGGGACGCGCTGCTCGCCGTCTACAACCTGGCTGAGCTGCTCTGGCGCCGCGGCGCGCTGGACGAGGCCGCCGACGTGCTCGCCGCGGCCCGCCCGGTCGAGGCGTCCCGGCCGGCGGAGCGGGGCGGCCGTTCGGTGGACATGCTGCTCGGGATGGTGGCGCTGGCCCGGGGTGACCTGGTCGCGGCGCACGAGCACCTGCTGGTGGCGTTGCGGTCGCGGATGGGCCACGGCTACCTGGGCCGGGCCTGCGACACGATAAACGCGATAGCGGTGCGCTGCGCGCTCGCCGGGGACGCGCTCGCCGCGGCCCGGCTGTTCGGCGCGGCGCAGGCCACCCGGTCGAACCTGCGGGCCACGCCGGGGATATACGGCCCGTACTGGGCGGCCCGGCAGGCGGAGCTGCGCCGGGTGCTGGGCGACGAGGCGTTCGACGCCGCGTACGGCGCCGGGGCGGGACTGCGGCTGGACGAGGTGGCGGCGCTGGCGCTGCACGTCGAGCACCCGGACCTGGCCGCCGACTCACCCCGGTTCGGCTTCACCGCGCAGGGCTCCTGGCCGGCGTTCCAGCCACGCAGCACGGCGGGCTGAGGCGGGCGGGCCCACCGTGCTCGCGCCGCACGGCGGGGAGCCCGCCGTGCGGCGGACTCCCCGTGTGGTGCGTCAGGTGCGCGCGGCGGCGCGGCGTTCGGCGTCGGCCTTCATCCGGGCGGCGCGGTCGAGGTCGGCCTGGGACACGGCGGCGACCGAACCGAAGACGCTCACCGCCTGGTAGTACGTCCAGGCGAGGCTGTAGCAGGCGGGCCGGACCACCGCGTTGTACGTGGCGCAGACCCGCTTCAGGTCGGCGTAGAAGGCGTTGTCCAGCCGGGACTTGCTGGCCGAGAAGACGCCCATCGCCTTGTGGTTGCGGTAGCCGAAGTCGTGCCGGTAGCAGGAGAGCTTGAAGTTGAAGCCGATGGGGTTGTCCGGGCTGGACGAGCAGTAGTCGGTGGACCAGTCGAAGCCGTACTCGGTCCAGGGCGACCGGTTCTGCCGGGCGCTGTTCCAGGCGTTGTAGCTGGACGCGCTGGTCTGCGTCCAGCTGGTCAGGACGGACAGCTTCTGCTGGGTGCTCACCGCGGCGGCGGCCGGTGTGGCCAGGCCGCCGAGCAGTGTGAGCAGGGCGAGTGTTCCGGCGGCGAGGGTGGTGGCGAGGCGACGGGACACGGGAACCTCCGTGGGGTGGTGGCCGGGATCTCCGGATGTCGACAAGTGTCGATCAAGCGGGTGAGCTGGGGCGATGCTGCGGGTGACGGCTCGCTGACATCCGCTCAAACAGACGAATGCCCCCGGGCCGGCGAGGCGGCCCGGGGGCATTCGGGGTGCATCAGCGTACGAAGCGCGGCGGGCTCGCCGGGCTCTCGTTCGCCAGCCGGTCCAGTGCTGTCACGTAGTAGGTGTACCGGGCGCCGTCGGCCGCCGTGCTGTCCACCCAGGACTGCACCGAGCCGTCGGTGGCCCGCACGGTGCCGACCAGGTTGGAGGCGTCCGCGAAGTCGCAGCGCCCGGCCAGGCCGTGCCCGTCGAACCGGTAGATCGCGTACGACGCGGCGGTGCCGAGCGGGCCCTTGCCGTCGGCCGACTGCCGCCAGCTCAGGCGTACCCCGTCCGCCTCCCGCTGGGCCTTGGTGACCACCGGGAACAGCAGCGGCTTGCGCGGCAGGTGCGTCATGGTGGGCACCAGCGCCGGGCGGGAGTAGTGCTCGGCCGCGTAGATGTCGGTGGCGCCGAGCCGGTTCGCCCGGACCTGCACCGCGGAGAAGTGCACGTTGCCGAGCACCTCCGGGTACGACCGGTTGAGCGTCAGGTGGTTCGACAGCTCCTGCGGGTTCATCCAGAACGACCCGTACGCCGGGTCACCGCTCTTGTAGTCGGCCTGGCCGATGTAGAGCTGCACCCGCGTGCCGCGTACCTGCTCGGCCCACCACGGCACCAGCCGGGCGTAGTCGGCGGCCGGGTACTGGCCGATGTACCAGTAGAGCTGCGGCACGATGTAGTCGATCCACTCCTCCTTGACCCACTTGCGGGAGTCGGCGGAGATGATGTCGTACGACTGCGAGCCGGTGGTGTCCGAGCCGTTCGGGTCGGCCGACGCGTTGCGCCAGATGCCGAACGGGCTGACGCCGAACTTCACGTACGGCTTCACGGCCTTGATCTTGGCGTTCATCTCCTGGATCAGCAGGTTGATGTTGTCCCGCCGCCAGTCGGCCTTGTCGGTGAAGCCCCTGTTGTACGCCGCGAACGTGGCGTCGTCGGGCACCTGGTGGGTGCCGCTCGGGTACGGATAGAAGTAGTCGTCGAAGTGCACGCCGTCGATGTCGTACCGCTTGACCGCGTCCATCATCGCGGTCTGGACGAACTCGCGGACCTCGGGGATGCCGGGGTTGTAGTAGAGCCGGCTGCCGGCGACGCCGGCGGGCGGGTAGGCGAAGACCCAGTCGGGGTGCTGGCGGGCCGGGCTGTCCGGGGCCAGTTGCGACAGGTCGGCGCCGGCGCCGCCGGGCGCGGGCATGGAGACGCGGTACGGGTTGAACCAGGCGTGGAACTCCAGGTTGCGCTTGTGTGACTCGTCGACCAGGAAGGCCAGCGGGTCCCAGCCGGGGTTCTTGCCGCGTACGCCGGTCAGGTACTCCGACCACGGCTCGTACGGCGAGGGCCAGAACGCGTCGGCGGTCGGGCGGACCTGGACCACGACGGCGTTGTGGTTGAGCTTCTGGGCCAGGTCGAGCCAGGCCAGGTATTCGGCCTTCTGCTTGGCCACCTGGTCCGGCGCGGTCCAGGAGTCCTTGGTGGGCCAGTCGATGTTCGTCACCGAGGCGATCCACATGGCCCGGAACTGGCGCTTGGGGGTGGCCGGGTCGGTGACGCAGTCGGTGGAGGGGGAAGTGGCGGTGCTGGTGTCGTCGGGTGCGGCCTGCGCCGGCGTGCCGGCGACCAGCGCGCTGAGCAGCGCCGCGGCCAGCGCGGCTGCTCCGAGCCGAGTTGCCTTCATGCGGTGCGGTCCCTTCGTCGGGTCCGGGGGGACGATCGGCGGCGGGTGTGCGGCAAGATTCGCCGCACCGTCCATGCCTCCGGTAGGAAACTTTCATCTATCCGTGCCCGGCGCAAGACCCTGACCGGTGATCGATGTCCCCGGGCCGTCCGACTCGGCCGGATCGTGACGATTCCGATACCTGCGGTGCGGGATTGGAGCGGAAAACGGCTGGGTAGCTAGCCCGGTCAGACCGCCACCGTGGCGGCCACACGGCGGGGGAGGTGATCAGATGTCGGTCCTGCGTACCAAGCCGATCCAGGACGTGCTCGCCCAGGGCGACGCCGACGGCGAGGACGGCAAACCGGGACTGCGGCGCCGGCTCGGCGCTGTCGACCTGATGGGCTTCGGCATCGGCATCGTGATCGGTACCGGCATCTTCACGCTCACCGGTGTCGAGGCGCGCAACAGCGCCGGGCCGGGCGTGGTGATCTCGTTCGGCATCGCCGGCCTGGTCGCGCTGCTCGCCGCGCTCTGCTACGCCGAACTCGCCAGCAGCGTGCCGACCGCCGGCAGCGCCTACACCTACGCGTACGCGACGATGGGCGAGATCGTCGCCTGGATCATCGGCTGGGACCTGCTGCTGGAGTTCGCGCTCGGCGCGGCGGTGGTGGCCCGCGGCTGGTCCGGTTACCTCGCCGACCTGTTCGGCCTGCCCAGCGCCTGGTTCGCCGAGGAGGGCAGCGTCGTCAACCTCGGCGCGATCGGCATCGTGCTGGTGCTCGGCGTGGTCGCCGTCGTCGGCATCCGCGAGTCCGCCCGGGTCACCAACCTGCTCGTGCTGGTCAAGGTGGCGATCTGCGCCTTCGTCATCATCGCCGGGCTGTTCTTCGTCAAGGCGGCCAACCTCAGCCCGTTCATCCCGTCCGCCGAGCCGGCCGGGGCCGGGGACGACGGCATCAAGCAACCGGTCACCCAGGCCATCTTCGGGCTGGAGCCCTCCGTCTTCGGCTTCGTCGGGGTGCTCACCGCCGCCGCGGTCGTGTTCTTCGCGTACACCGGGTTCGAGGCCGTGGCGAACCTGGGTGAGGAGACCCGCAAGCCCAAGCGGGACCTGCCGCTGGGTCTGCTCGGCACGCTGCTCATCTCCACAGTGCTCTACATCGGCGTCTCGCTCGTCGTTGTCGGCATGGTCAAGTACACCGAGATCGACGAGGGCGCGCCGATCGCGTCCGCGTTCCGGGCAGTAGGCGCCGGCTGGGCCGCGGTGCTCGTCTCCATCGCCGCCGTCGCCGGGCTCACCAGCGTGATCCTGGTCGACCTGGTCGCCATGGGCCGGATCGGCTTCGCCATCGCCCGGGACGGGCTCATCCCGCCCGCCATCGCCAAGGTGCACCCGCGCTGGGGCACCCCGTACCGGATCGCCGGGATCATGACCGTCGCGGTGGCGCTGCTCGCCGGTTTCCTGCCGCTGTCGGCGCTGGCCGACCTGGTCAGCATCGGCGCGCTCTGCGCGTTCACGCTCGTCGCGATCGCGGTGCCGATCCTGCGCAAGCGCCGGCCCGACCTGGAGCGGCCGTTCAAGGTGCCGTTCTCGCCGGTGCTGCCGATCATCACCGCCGTGGCGTGCCTCTACCTGAGCCTGAACCTGTCGGTGGAGACCTGGCTGCGGTTCCTCGCCTGGATGCTGATCGGCGCGGTCATCTACTTCGGGTACGGCCACCGCAAGAACCGGCTCGCCCGGCGCGAGCACTCGGACACCCCCGAGCCCGCCCCCACCCCCTGAGGCGGGCCCCCCGAAGGAAGGGCCCCTTCTTAACGCCTGGCGTTAAGAAGGGGCCCTTCTACTACCGGAGGCGTTAACAAGGGGCCCTTCCTTACGGGCGGGGCTGGGCGGACCCGGTGGGACCCTTCACCACCGGACGGCCGTTCTCCCAGACCATCTCGTCCAGCCACACCTGCCGGCCCGGGTCGGTCGCGCCCTCCAGGCCCGGCGGCCAGGCGTGGTAGAGCAGCCAGGTACGGCCGTCGTGCTCGACGATCGAGGCGTGCCCCGGCCCGGAGGCCACGTCGTTGCCGCGCAGGATCGGGTTCTCCGGCGCCTTCACGCACGGCCCGGCCGGGCTCTCGCAGACCGCGTACCCCTCGGCGTAGGCGCCCTTGTCGTACGCGTTCGCCGCGAAGAACAGGAACAGCTTCCCGTCGTGCCGGTGCAGGAACGGCCCTTCGATCAGCGTGCCCTCCCACGGCTCGGTCTGCCGCAGCAGCTTGGTAGCCGGGCCGGTCAGCCGCAGCCCGTCCGGGGAGAGGCGCTGCGACCAGAGCCAGGTGTCCACGCCGATCGCGTTGCCGTCGTTCTTCCACAGCAGCCACAGGCTGCCGTCGGTGTCCCGGAACGGGCTGGCGTCGATCGAGCCGCCCAGGTCCGCCTGGCAGACAAGCGGCCGGTCCGAGTCGTCCGCGTACGGGCCGAGCGGGGTGCTCGCCACCGCCCGGCTCAGGCACTGCCGGCCGGAGGCCCGGTCGGCCACCGTGTAGTACAGGACGAACCGGTCCGGGGCCAGTTGGATCACCTCGGGCGCCCACGTCTTCCCCGCGTCCGCCCAGTCGGGCAGCGTCGGCAGCGCGTCGCCGGCCGGAGTCCAGTCGACCAGGTCGGGCGAGGTGAGCACCGGCACGTTCCGGCCGCCGGCGTTCGTGTGGAACAGGTACCAGGTGTCGCCGACCCGGATCGCCTGCGGGTCGGGGGCGTCACTGCGGACGACCGGGTTGGTGAACACGCGCGCGTCCTCCGGCGTACTCGACGGGGTTGGTGTGCTGCCGCAACCGGCGGCGAGCAGCGCGGCGGCCAGGACCGCCGCCGCGCCGCGTCGCCTCGTCCGCCCGGCGCTCATCCCTTCAGGCCGCTGCGGGACACGCCCTGGATGACGTGCCGCTGGGCGAGCACGAACAGGATCAGCACCGGCACGCTGGCCAGTACCGCGCCCGCCATGATGACGGGGTAGTCGGTCACGTACGCGCCCTGGAGCAGGCCCAGGCCCGCCGGCAGGGTCAGCCGTTCCGGGCTGAACAGCACGTACACCGGCCAGAGGAAGTCGTTCCAGTTGGTCAGGAACGACAGCACCGCGAGCGTGGCCAGGGCCGGTTTCGACAGCGGCAGCAGCACCTGCCGGAAGATCTGCCAGTGGTTCGCCCCGTCCAGCACCGCTGCCTCCTCCAGTTCGGCCGGGATGGAGAGGAAGAACTGGCGCAGGAAGAACACCCCGAACGCGCTGGCCGCGCCCGGCACGATCACCACTGTGAGCGTGTCGATCCAGCTCAGCCGCTCGGCGATGATGAAGTTCGGGATGATCAACGAGGTGGGCGGCAGGAACAGCGTGCCCACGATCAGCGCGAACAGCAGTTTGCGCCCGCGGAACCGCATCCGGGCCAGCGCGTACGCGGCCATCGACGCGGTCACCAGCACCAGCAGCGTGTGCAGGGTGGCCGCGAGCATGCTGTTGACGAACCAGCGCAGCACCGGGTTCGCCGTGTTGTCGATGATCTGCTCGTAGCCGTAGGTGGAGAACGGGTTCGGCAGCCAGCCCGGCGGCACCTGCTGCGCGTCCTCGTACGTCTTCACCGAGGTCAGCAGCATCCAGACCAGGGGGGTCACGAAGATCGCGGTGATCAGGAGCAGTACGCCGTAGCGCGCCACCGTGCGTACGTTCCTCATGTCGTCCCCTCAGTCTTCCCGGTAGCGGAACAGCCGGAAGTTGACGACGCTCACCACGGCCAGCATCAGCGCGAAGAACACGCTCATCGCGGCGGCCCGCCCGGCGTCGTAGTCCCGAAGTCCCTCGTCGACGATCCGCCAGACCACGGTCCGCGTCTGCTCGCCGGGCGCGCCCTGGGTGATCAGGAACGCCTGCCCGAAGACGTTCGCCGAGGCGAGGATCGTGGTGGTGAAGACGAACAGCATGACCGGGCGCAGCCCGGGGATCGTGACGTGGCGGAACCGGTCCCAGGCGCCCGCGCCGTCGACCTTCGCCGCCTCGTACAGCTCTGCCGGGATGTCCTGGAGACCGGCCAGGTAGATCACCGCGTTGAAGCCGCAGGTCCACCACACGGTCACGCCGACCAGCGAGATCCAGGCCCACGGCACGTCGGCCACCCAGGGCGTGTCCGAGGGCAACCCGACCACGCCGAGCAGCCGGTTGACCAGGCCCAGGTTGGCGTCGAGCAGGAACCGCCAGAGCAGGCCGATCACCGCCACACCCAGCACGTACGGGGCGAAGAACGCGGCCCGGAAGAACGTCCGGCCGGGGAACGAGCGGTTGAGCAGCAGCGCCAGCCCGAGCGGGACGACCACCAGCAGCGGTACGGAGAACAGCGTGAAGATCCCGGTGGCCCGGACGCTCGACCACCAGTCCCCGTAGATCGCCGACTCGCTGGAGAACAGGTCCCGGTAGTTGCCGAGCCCGACGAACGGCCGGTTGGGCAGTTGCAGGTCCCACTGGTGCAGGCTGATCCAGACCCCGAACAGGATCGGCGCCAGGCCGAAGACGCCGAACAGGATCAGGTACGGCGCGAGGAAGAGGTACGGCGTCGTGCGGTTGCCGCGTTCCGTCGCGCCCCGGCGGCGGGTGGGCGCCGCCGGGGGCGGCGCGTCCTCACGCGCCGCCCCGGCCTCGATCACGTCCGCCACGGCGGATCAGTTCCCGTACTTCTTGCGGTTGTCCTCGAGCTGCTTGTTCGCCTTGGCCACGCCGTCGTCGAGCGCCTGCTTCGGCGACTTCTTGCCCAGCGCCGCCTCGTTGAAGGCGCTGTAGAAGGTCAGCATGGTCTCGCCGAGACCGGGCGCGGCCGGCGGGAACGCGGCGTACTCCAGCTCGGGGGCGAGCGCGTTGACCTCGGTGAGGCCCTTGAACTCGCTGCTCTCGCGTACCGCCTTGCGCGCCGGCACCTGCCCGCCCTTGGCCCAGTCCAGCGAGTGCTGGCTGAGCCAGTTGATGAACACCTTCGCCCCGGCGGTCTTGTTGGCGTTCGCGGAGCGCTGCTTGACGATGGTGAAGTTGTGCGAGTTCGCCCAGGCGGCCTGCTGGCTGCCGATCTGTGGCAGCGGCGCGACGCCCCACTGCACGTTCGAGCTCTTCTTCAGGTCGTTGATCTGCCAGATGCCGTTCCAGTTGAACGCGTTCTTGCCGCTCTTGAACGCCAGGTAGTCGGCGTCCTGGCCGACGTTCGCCGGGGAGTGACCCTGCTTGATCAGGTCGACCAGCCAGGTGCACGCCTCGACCGCCGGGTCGGAGTTGAACGTCGCCTTCGCCACCTCGGCGTCGAAGAGCGTGCCGCCCCACTGGTGCAGCAGGCTGTAGAAGGTCATGCCGCCGGTGAACTGGAACGGGCTGACCCAGAACCCCTGCACGCCCGACTTCTTCAGCTCGGTGAGCGCGGCGGTGTACTCGCCCCGGGTGGCCGGGGGCTTCTCCGGGTCCAGGCCGGCTTTCTGCATGACCGCCTTGTTGTAGTAGAAGCCCAGCGGGTGCATGTCCAGCGGGATGCCGTACCGCTTGTCGTTGTAGAGGCCGCCCTTCCAGACGGTCGGGGCGAAGTCGCCCTCGCTCAGCTCCAGGGTCTTCGCCACGTCGTCCAGTTCGGTGATCGTGCCGCGGGCGGCGAACGTGGCGAGCTGGTCCATGTGCATGACCGCGATGTCCGGGCCGTTGCCGCTGGAGACCGCACCGGGGAGCTTGCTGTAGTAGTCCTCCCACTGGTACGTGATCACGCTGACCGCGATGTTCTGGTGCTCGCTGTTGAACTGCTGGACGAGCGCCTTGAAGATGTCGCCGTCGCCGCCGGTGAAGCCGTTCCACAGCTTCAGGTCCACTTTCGGGCCGGTGTAGTCCTTGCCGCCGTTGCCGGAGGCGCCGGAGCTGTCGCTGCTGCTGCCGCCGCCACAGCCGCTCAGCGTCAGCGTGGCCGCCGCGCCGAGACCGAGGCCGAGCCCGAGCAGGCGCCGCCGGCTCATCTCGTTCTGGATCATGGGTACTCCTTGGGGGACGGGATGGAGTATTGCCTGGTCACAGCGCTGGCACGAAGCGCAGCAGGTTCCAGGAGGTGGCCGGCAGCAGCACGGAGGCCCGGCCGCCGTCGACTGTGGGAGTGGTCAGGTCCCGGGGCGTGACCCGCTCCGGGTCCGCTTCGGTGTTCGTGGCGTCCGGTTCGGTTCCGGCCGCCACCGTGGTGTGCGCCTCGGCCCGCAGGCCGGGCAGGCCGCGCAGGTCCAGGTCGAGCGGAAGGTCCTGCGAGCTCCGGTTGACGGCGAAGACGGCCAGCTCGCCGGTCTCCTCGTCGTGCACGGCGACGGTGTCCAGCGCGGGCACGTCGCCGTACCGGCGGGTCTCGTAGGTGGGGCCGGTGGGCTCGGTCCGCAGCACGGTGCCGCGCGCGTACCGGGCGGTCAGGGCGAACGGGTGGAAGATGCTCTGCCGCCAGGCCGGGCCGCCGTTGCGGGTACGGATCGGGGCGATCACGTTGGCGAGCTGCGCCTGGCAGGCCACCCCGACGCGGTCGGCGTGCCGGAGCAGCGTGATCAGCAGGTCGCCGACGACCACCGCGTCGACCGCCGTGTAGTCGTCCTCGATCAGCGCGGGCGCCTCGACCCAGCCGCGCCGGTCCAGGTCGGCCTGGAGGCGGGACTGGTACCAGACGTTCCACTCGTCGAAGGAGATCTTCAGCTTGCGCTTCTGCCGCAGCTTGGCGCCCACGTGGTCGGCGGTGGCGACGACCTCGGTGATGAAGGCGTCCATGTCGACGGCGGAGGCGAGCAGGCTGGCCCGGTCGCCGTCGGACGGGTCGTAGTAGGTGTGGGCGGAGATGTAGTCGACGTGCTCGTAGGTGTGCTCCAGCACGGTGGCCTCCCACGCGGCGAACGTGGGCATGCCCCGGTTGGAGCTTCCGCAGGCGACCAGGCTGATCGACGGGTCGATCATCTTCATGGCGCGCGCGGTCTCGGCGGCGAGTCGGCCGTACTCGTCGGCGGTCTTGTGCCCGACCTGCCACGGCCCGTCCATCTCGTTGCCGAGGCACCACAGCCGCACCCCGTACGGCTGCTCGGCGCCGTGCTTGCGGCGCAGGTCGGACAGCTGGGTGCCGCCCGGGTGGTTGGTGTACTCCAGCAGGTCGAGCGCCTCGGCCACGCCGCGGGTGCCGAGGTTGACGGCCATCATCGGCTCGACCCCGGCCTCGGCCGCCCAGGTCATGAACTCGTCCAGGCCGAACTCGTTGGTCTCGATCGTCTTCCAGGCCAGGTCGAGCCGGCGCGGCCGGTCGCCGACCGGGCCGATGCCGTCCTCCCAGCGGTAGCTGGAGACGAAGTTCCCGCCCGGGTACCGGACGGCCGAGACGCCCAGTTCGCGGGTCAGGTCCAGCACGTCGCGCCGCAGACCCCGCCGGTCGGCGGTGGGGTGCCCCGGTTCGTACACCCCGCCGTAGACGCAGCGCCCCATGTGCTCGACGAAGGAACCGAAGATCCGGCGGTCCGCCGGCGCGACCCGGAACGCCGGATCGATCGTGAGCTGCGCGTTCGGCACGATGCCAACCTCTTTCCCAGTGGTGTTGCCGGTGACCGAGGCCACCCCCCTGTCAGTGGTTTCTACAACGTTGTAAGTGCTCGTGTAAAGAGCTCGTTACGTCGTCGTGACGCGGTACAGTGCGGCCAGCGTTCACCGGGAGGACAGTTCAGTGCGGCACAGGCTCAAGGACGTCGCGGAGCGGGCCGGAGTGTCGGTGAAGACCGTCTCCAACGTCGTCAACGGCTACCAGCACGTACGCGCCGACACCCGGGCCCGGGTCGAGGAGGCCATCGCCGCACTCAACTACCGGCCCAACCTGTCGGCCCGCAACCTGCGCAAAGGGCGTACCGGGGTGATCGCCCTGGCCGTGCCCGAACTCGACATCCCCTACTTCGCCGAGCTGGCCCGGCACGTCGTCACCGCCGCCGCCGACCACGACTGGACGGTCCTCATCGACCAGACCGGCGGCGGCTCCGAACAGGAGCGAAAGGCCGCCAGCGGCATCGGCGACCACATGATCGACGGCCTGATCCTGAGCCCGCTCGCGCTCACCTCCGACGACCTCGCCGCCCTGCACGGCCTGCCCATGGTGCTGCTCGGCGAACGGGTCGACCACGGCCCCGCCGACCACGTCATGATCGACAACGTGGCCGCCGCCCGGGAGATCACCGCCCACCTGATCGGGCTCGGCCGCCGCCGGATCGCCGCGATCGGCTCCCAGCGCACCCCCGAGGGCGCCAGCGCCCGGCTCCGCCTGGCCGGCTACACCGCCGCGCTGAGCGAGGCCGGCATCGCGTACGACGACCGCCTGGTGGCGCCCGCGCCGGCCTGGCACCGCGCGGACGGCGCCGCCGCCATGCGCAACCTGCTCACCACCGGGGTACGCCCCGACGCCGTCTTCTGCTTCAACGACACGCTCGCGCTCGGCGCGTTGCGCGCCCTGCACGAGGTGGGCCTGCGCGTGCCCGAGGACGTCGCGGTGGCCGGCTTCGACGACATCGAGGACGGCCGCTTCTCGATCCCGACGCTGACCACAGTCGCCCCCGACAAGGAGCGCATCGCCCGCCTCGCGGTCGAGTTGCTGGCCGGACGTCTAGGCCCCGACCGCGACTCCCCACCCCGAGAACTGGTGGCCCCCCACCACCTGGCCCTACGCGAGTCCGCCCCCCTCTAGCCCCTTCCAGCCCTCCTCTGGCCCCCTCCTGGCCGCGTCGATCATGAAGTTGGCGGCGATGTCGATCTCCTGGAGTGCCGCCAACTTCATGATCGACGGGGTGGGTTTTGCTCGGTTGGTGGTCAGTCGAAGAAGCGGGCCAGGTGGGACGCGGGTGGAGGTGGCGCGTCCGGGGGCAGGGGAGTGAGGTCGGCGAAGATCGACGCACCGTCGCAGCCGACGTGCAGCGGATACCAGCGCGGCGTACCCGGTGGGCGCTGACCGCAGATGCCCTTGAACGTCTGCACGTCCAGCAGACGTACGTGGGTCGGGTCGGCCACCGCGTTGACGTGCCGCCACCAGGGACTCATCACGTGGAGCACCCCGCCGGGCCGCAGCACCCGGTGGCACTCGTCGAACAGTGGCAGGAAGTCGATCAGGTGCTCGACGATGTGCACAGCGAAGAACACGTCCACCGAGTCGTCGCGCAACGGCAGCGAGCCGGCGAGATTGGCGACCGCGTTCACCCCCGGCGCCGGATAGATGTCCAGCCCCAGGTTGCCCGGCCACTGCTTGGTCGCGCCGCAGCCCAGGTCGACCACCACCGGCGCGCGCCCGGCCACGGCGACCCGGCACCAGACCCCGAGTACGCCCGACAGCCGGCCGATCAACTCCCGTACCAGCCGCAACTGCGCCGGATCGGCGACCGCGCCGGTCAGGTGCGCCACCCCCCTGTCGAAGCGCACCTCGACGGTCGTCCCGCGTAGCCGCTCGTCGTGCCGGACCAGGTCGGCCCACGCCTCGGCGAGAAACTCGTCGGTCTGCCGGAGTCGCTCACCCGAGAGCGCGGTCTGCCCCATCGCCACCATGCGCCACCTCCGGCGGCCCGTTACCCCCATTTCACCCCAATATGCCCCGCGCCCGCCCGCCCTCCTCCACCTCGGCCCGCCGCCCTCGTCCCGTCCCGCCCCGCGCCCCGCCCGCGCCCCGCCCCCGGCCCGCCGCCCGCCCTCAGCCCTCCGTCGGCCCGTCCGCCCCGCCTGTCGCCCGTGATCAAGGAGTTTGTGTCACCAGAAGACGCCCCTGAGGACACAAACTCCTTGATCACCGGGGAGCGCCCGAGATCTTGAAGATTCCGGCCGTCATAGGGGCACTTTCCTTCCAAGATCTCCCACGACTCGAGCTGCAGCGCTGATCAAGGAGTTTGTGCTGGCGTCGGCGGCGTGGATGGACCCGAACTCCTCGATCGCGCGAGAGGCCATCCGGCCCGCCCCGTTGATCAAGGAGTTTGTGTCCCTTTTCGAGGGCTGTGTCGACACGAACTCCTTGATCAACGCCGGTCTTGGTCGGGGTGTGCTCCGATGCCGGGGCCCGGGCGGGCGGCTCGTCGATCATGGAGTTGTGGCCTGGGCCAAGCTCGCAAAGGGGGCAGGCGAGGGGCCGCCACTGCAAGATCGACGCGCTGAGGGACGGCGGGGAAGGGCGGGCGGGGAGGGCGGGAGGGGAGGAGGGTCAGGGGGAGAGGGTTCGGCGGATGGTGCGGGAGCTGCGCATGCGCTGGCGGGGCTGCGTGGCGGCCGTCTTCGGACGCTTGAGGTGGTAGCGGTGCAGCTCGTTGTTGCCGGGCAGCGACGGGTCCTCGCTCATCGCGACCAGTTCCCAGCCCTGGTCACCGGCCCGGTTCAGGTGGGCCAGCGCGGTGTCGCCGTACGGCGTGACGTCGATCATGGAGCCGTCCGGGCCGTACCAGATGAAGACGACCTCGAACCCGAGGTCGGTCGCGGCGGGTTGACGACGGCGGACCAGCAGCGCGTACTCCCACTTGAGCATGCGCTCATTGTGGACCCGCGCGGGCGACTCGGCACGGATCAGTGTTCGGCGATCCGTCCGTCCGCGACGCGCAGCCGCCGGTTCACGCTCACCACGTCGAGCATCCGCCGATCGTGGGTCACCAGGAGCAGCGTGCCGGGATAGCTGGCCAGCGCCGATTCGAGCTGTTCGATCGCGGCCAGGTCGAGGTGGTTCGTCGGCTCGTCGAGCACCAGCAGGTTGACGCCGCGGCCCTGGAGCAGGGCCAGCGCGGCCCGGGTCCGCTCGCCGGGGGACAGCGTTGCCGCCGGTCGCAGCACGTGGTCGGCGCGCAGGCCGAACTTCGCGAGCAGCGTCCGCACGTCCGCCGGGGCCAGATCGGGTACGGCGGCGCCGAACGCGTCGAGCAGCGGCTGATCGCCGAGGAAGAGCCCCCGAGCCTGGTCGACCTCGCCGACCACCACACCGGGGCCGAGTGCGGCGTGACCCTCGTCGAGCGGCAGCCGGCCGAGCAGCGCGGCGAGCAGGGTGCTCTTGCCGGAGCCGTTCGCCCCGGTGATCGCCACCCGGTCGGCCCAGTCGATCTGCAGGTCCACCGGGCCGAGCGTGAAGCCGCCTCGGCGTACCACTGCTCCTCGGAGCGAGGCCACGACGGCGCCGGCGCGGGGCGCGGCGGCGATCTCCATCCGCAGCTCCCACTCCTTGCGCGGCTCCTCGACCACCTCCAGCCGCTCGATCAGCCGGGCGGTCTGCTTGGCCTTCGCGGCCTGCTTCTCGGTCGACTCGGCGCGGAACTTGCGGCCGACCTTGTCGTTGTCGGTGGCCTTGCGCCGGGCGTTCTTGACGCCCTTCTCCATCCAGGCGCGCTGGGTGCGGGCGCGCGCCTCCAGGCCGGCCTTCGTGTCGGCGAACTCCTCGTACTCCTCGCGGGCGTGCCGGCGCGCCACCTCCCGCTCCTCCAGGTAGGCCGCGTAGCCACCGCCGTAGTGGTTGACCTGCCGCTGATGCAGGTCCAGCTCGACGATCCGGGTGGCCGTGCGGGTGAGGAACTCCCGGTCGTGGCTGACCACCACGGTGCCGGCGCGCAGGCCGGTGACGAAACGTTCCAGCCGGTCCAGCCCGGCCAGGTCGAGGTCGTTGGTGGGCTCGTCGAGCAGGAAGATGTCGTACCGGCTGAGCAGCAGCGACGCGAGCCCCGCGCGGGCGGCCTGCCCGCCGGACAGGCCGGTCATCGGGTGGTCCAGGCCGACGTCGAGACCCAGCTCCGCGGCGACCTGCCCGGCCCGCTCGTCCAGGTCCGCGCCGCCGAGGTCGAGCCAACGTTCCAGAGCATTCGCGTACGCGTCGTCGGCGCCCGCCGCCCCGGCGGTGAGCGCCTCGGTGGCGGCGTCCAGCGCGGCCTGCGCGGTGCTCACCCCGGTGCGCCGGGCCAGGAACTCGCGGACCGTCTCGCCGGGCCGGCGCTCCGGCTCCTGCGGCAGGTAGCCGACGGTCGCCGTGGGCGGGCTGAGCGAGACCGTGCCCTGCTCGCGTGGGACCAGCCCGGCGAGGGTACGCAGCAGCGTGGACTTGCCCGCGCCGTTGACCCCGACCAGACCCACCACGTCGCCCGGCGCGACGACCAGGTCGAGGTCTTCGAAGAGGAGGCGGTCACCGTGGCCGGCGGTGAGGTCCTTGGCGATCAACGTGGCGCTCATCAGGTGATCAAGCCTACCGGCGCGCATCCGGATTACCGTGACCCGCGCTCGCGGCGGCACCGATCTGAGGGAGACTCACAGCCGTGGTGACCACACTGGCGATCGACTGCGGTGGCGGCGGGATCAAGGCCTCCGTGCTGGACGCCGCCGGGACCATGCGCGCCCGGCCGCTGCGCGTGCCCACGCCGTACCCGCTGCCGCCTGCCCTGTTCGTCAAGACGCTGCTGGATCTCGGCGCCCGCCTGCCCACGGCGGACCGGCTCACCGTGGGCATGCCCGGCATGATCCGGCACGGCGTCGTGGTGGCGACGCCGCACTACGTGACCCGGTCCGGGCCGCGCAGCCGCGTCGACCCCGACCTGATGGCCGAGTGGTCCGGGTACGACGCGCGCACCGCGCTGGCCGAGGCGTTCGGCGTGCCGGCGCTGGTGCTCAACGACGCCGAGGTGCACGGCGCGGGCGTGGTCGCCGGGACCGGCTGCGAGCTGGTGCTGACACTCGGCACCGGGTTGGGCAGCGCGTTGTTCGACGGTGGGGTGCTGGCGCCGCACCTGGAGCTGTCGCACGCGCCGGTGCGGTGGAACACCACCTACGACACGTACGTGGGGGAGCCGGAACGGCGGCGCCTCGGCGACGCGTTCTGGTCCCGGCGGATCCGGCAGGTGGTGGACGGCCTGCGGCCGGTGTTCCGCTGGGACCGGCTGTATCTCGGCGGCGGCAACTCCCGGCTGATCCGGCCCGAGCAGGTGGCCCGGATGGGCGACGACGTGGTGATCGTCCCGAACACGGCCGGAATCGTCGGCGGTGTCCGGGCCTGGGACCTGGTCGGCGGCCGGTACGACCCGACCACCTGATCTTTCGCCCCGCAGGAACACTCGCGCTCGCGCCGGTGTTGTGCCAGCGTCGGACCAAGGCCTGGCGCGACACGAGGAGGTGGGTCGAGTGGATCTTCTGGCGGAGTACCGGCGGGCGACCATGTTCTTCGAAGCGGGTGACCCGACCGGAGCGGCCCGGCTGCTCGAACCGATCATCGAGGCCGAGCCCGACAACTCGTCGGTCCGGCAGCTGCTGGCCCGCGCCTACTTCCAGTCGGCCCAGCTCAACCGGGCCGAGGAGCAGTTGCGCGCGCTGGTCGACCGGGACCCGAGCGACCATTACGCGCACCACGTGCTCGGCCGCACGCTGGAGCGGATGAACCGGCCCGTGGACGCGCTGCGGCACCTGCGCATCGCTGCCGCGATGTACTCGACGAACACCGACTACGCCACCGCGCTGCGCCGGGTGGAGGGCAAGGTCGGTCGTTGACTGATCACGCGGAAGGGCAGCCCAGGCGGGCTGCCCTTCCGCGTACCTAGGATGGGACCGTGAAGCTCAAGCTCGACCTCCACGACATCTACAACAAGGGCCACGACATCGACCGTGCGCTGCGCGGGATCATGGACGAGGCGGTGGCGAAGAAGGCCACGCTCGTGGAGATCATCCCGGGCAAGGGGTCGGGCGCGCTGAAGAAGAAGGTGCTGCGGTTCCTCGACCAGAAGGACGTGAAGCAGCTCTACCACCGGGTCGAGAAGGACTCGAAGAACTTCGGCCGGCTGTTCGTGCACTTCCGCTGGAAGTAGCCCGGTTGCATGTCGCAGCCGAACGCCCGGTTGTGCAACTCAACACCGGCGCGACGGTCAACGGCCGCCCCGAGCAAGCGTCGCTCCGGCTGTGGCGGATGGAAAGAGGGGCGGCGCGATCGGCGGGCGGGCTTCTAGTATCCCGCGGCGGCCTCTGCCAATGGCCGCCTGGCATCTGGAGGGACGATGAAGCGCCGTCGGGCATATGGGATCGCGGCTGGCGGCCTGGTTGTCGCCGCAGTCCTTGGTTTGATCCTGGTAACTGCGGGTGGCGAGGAGAAGCCCCGTAGCCGTCAGTACGGGGCGTTCACAAGCTGCCTTCTGACAGACGAAGCGGGGATCGGCGGGCCTGCCGCGGCCCCTGCCTGGGCTGGTATGCAGGACGCCTCGCTCGCCAGTCTGACGAAGGTCCAGCATCTCTCCGTAATTGGGGAGCAGACCACTGACAACGCCGGAACCTTCGTCGCAAGCATGGTGCAGTCCCGGTGCAACCTGGTCGTTCTTTCCGGTCAAGCGCCCGGCGCCGCCGCGACGGCAGCCTCTGCCCGCTTTCCCGCGCAGCAGTTCGTCGCCGTGGGTGATCAGCCGAGCGATTCGAGGGCGAACGTGACGTGGGTTGCGGGGTCGCCGGATGCCGTTCGCATCAAGGTCCGTGACGCCGTCCTGGACGCGGCTCGCGCAGCGGAGCGCTGATCGATGCGCTAGCAGATCTTGCCGCGCCGGATGTGCCGCCGGAAGGTCAGGTTTGTCGAGCGCTTCGGCTCTGTTCGCCAAGCTCACCGTCCGCAGATGATTCCTCTTCGTCTATGTGATCTGACGGGGAGATCCAGCGATGTTGCGGAACGTGTTCATTGGTGTTCGGAAGAAGGTCCGTGGGAGACGTTCCGCGAGTTCCTGGGTCCGCCGTATCGGCGTCGCCCTCACCTTCACCCTCGCGCTCTCGGTGGCGGTGCCGCCAGGGGCGGTGCCTGCCGACGGCGCATTCCCGCTGTCGTGGCTCTGGTCCTGGCTGCCGCAGCGCGCGGCGTGGTCTGCGCCCGGGTTGGACGGACCGGCGCAGAAGTCGGCAGGCGGGGCAGCAGGGCGCGATCACTACGCATCGACCGCTGAGACCACTGCTGACGGCGGGGCCGGCGGTCCCGCCGGGCACAGTCCCGCCGCGAACAAGGTGGTCCAGGCAAAGGAACCCGGCGTCAAGCGGCAGACGACGCCGCCGATCGCCGACGGCAAGGGCTTCGACTCGGCCAAGAGCCGACGAATCGCGGACGAGGCCGAGGCGAACGCGGATCTCTATCAGAATCCGGACGGTTCGGTCACGCGCAAGCTGCACGAGTTACCGATCAACTACCGTGCCGACGACGGCGCGTGGCGCCCCATCGACCGCACGCTGGTCAGGTCCGGCACGAGACTGAAGCAGAAGGCCAGCCCTCTCGGCATCGACCTGGCCGCGCGTGCGGACGACCCGCGTCTGGTCACCTTCCGCTTCGCCGCCAACCGGTCTATCTCCTGGAGCCTGGAGGGTGCGGCAGCGGTCGCCCCGGTGACTGCGGATTCGGCTGCTCTCTACCGCTCGGTCCTGCCCGAGACGGACCTCCGGGTGACCACGGGACCCCGTGGGCTCAAGGAGGAGTTCGTGCTGCACTCCCCAACGGCAGCGAACTCCTGGGTCTTCCCGTTGACGATGAAGGGTCTCGACGCGACGGTCGAGCCGGACGGATCGATCGCGCTGCGGGAAGCCTCCGGCAAGACGATTGGCTCGATCCCGGTCGGTTCGATGCATGACTCCTTCATGCAGCCCGGCTCGGGGGAGTTCACCACCTCCCGAGCGATCTCGTACGAGTTGATCGACGTGGCCGGTGGCCGAGCGCTCCGGATGACGGCAAGCCGAGAGTGGCTGCAGGATCCGAACCGGGTATTCCCGGTGACTGTCGATCCGTCGGTCACGAGTGGGTACGACACCACCGCGGACACCTACATGCAGTACGGCGACGACGTCAATCACTCCGGAGAGGACAACCTCGCAGTCGGCACCTGGGACGGCGGCACCCATCGTTCCATCTCGCTGCTCGCGTTCCAGAACTTCGGCACGGCGTTCGACTACAAGAATCTGAGTTCGGTCCGACTCAAGCTCTACCTGACCTGGCAGTACAACTGCACCGCGCAAGAGTTCTCGGTGCAGACCCTAACCCAGCCGTGGAATGCCTCAACCGCCCGTTACGGCGGAATTCCCTATGCCGGTCCAGGGCTGGGGACCACGCTCGCCAAGCTGTCACCCAACTCGGCGCGGGCGTGCGGCAACAAGGGTGCCGACCGTTCGATCGGCGACTGGGTCACGGTGGATCTGCCGGTGTCGACGTTCCAGAGCTGGGCGAACGGCGGGGCCAACTACGGTCTCGCCCTGAACACCAATCAGACGAACAGCCCGCAGTTCAAGCGGTTCACCTCACGGGACGGACCCAACCCGGTATTCACGCCGTACCTCGAGTTGACCTACACCGACAACGTGGCGCCTCAGGTCAACTCGCAGTACCCGCCGCACGGGCATACGGTGAACACGCTCACGCCCGAGTTGATGGCCTACGCGGTCGACCCCGACGCCTTTCCCGCAGCGCTCAGCTTCAATTTCATGCTGTACGACCGCAGCGCCAGCAAGATCGCCGAATCCGGCTGGCAGCCGTACATGAGCTGGTTCGTGCCGTCTGGCAAGCTCAAGTGGAACGAGGGCTACACCTGGACGGTCATCGTCAAGGACGGCAATCTGGCGAGCACCTCCCAGAAGTTGCAGTCCTTCGCCACCGCGGTGCAACAACCATTGACTGCCGGCGGAGTCGGCCAGAACGGTGACCGAGGATTCGATCCCAGCGCCGGGAATTACACGTTCGCCTCGACGGACGCCTCGGTGCCGACACCCGGGCCGCCCCTGACGATCGCACGGACCTACAACACCCTGTCGAAGCGCCCCGGATCCTTCGGTCAGGGATGGTCGAGCCTGCTCGATATGCGGATCGTCGATCCGTGGTCGTCCATCAAATCCCCACCGCCTCATCTGAACGTGACCTACCCGTCCGGTGAGGAGGTGGCCTTCGGCCGCAATGCGGACGGCTCCTTCGCGCCGCCCTCCGGCCGGTTCGCCAGCCTGTCGCAGCAGCCGGGCGGCGATTACGAGCTGGTGGACAAGGACGGCACCACCTACACCTTCCGGGGCGGCCTGACGGTGCCCGGGCAGTACGACCTCGTCGCGGTCACCGACAGCAACGGCCGTACGTTGCGGTTGAAGTGGACCTACGTGGACACGGAAGGCCGCCCGACCACGATCACCGGCGCCAACGGGCGGTCGCTGCATTTGAGGTGGTCAACGGCCAGAGGGGTGTACCGACTGCTGTCGGTCAGCACCGACCCGGTCGTACCCGGAGTGCCCGATACCGCTTCCACCTGGACCTACGAGTACACCGACACCCGGCTGACGAAGGTCTGTCCACCGACGTCGGTGGACAAGTGCACCACCTACACCTACACCGCGAGCACCCGCTATCCGGCCACGCTCGAGCGCGCCAACCCGCGTGCCTACTGGCGTCTCGGGGAAACCTCCGGTACGACCGCTGCCAACTCGGTGCTGGAGGCGGCCGGTGCCGAGAGCGGCACCTACAACTCGGTGACGTTGGGCCAGGCCGGCGCGCTGGCCGGGTCGACCGCTAAGGCACCCGGTTTCAACGGCACCTCCTCGCACGTCAGCCTGCCCGTGGCCGACATCGACCAGGCCGGCTACAAATCGGTGAGTCTCTGGTTCAAGATGAACGCCGGTTCCACGGCCGGTGGCACCTTGTTCGCCTACCAGACGAACCCGATTACCTCCGGGCCTACGGCCAACTTCACGCCGGCGCTGTACGTCGGAACGGACGGCAAGCTCCGTGGCGAGTTCTGGACGGGCGCCGTCGAACCGATCACCTCCTACTCCGCGGTCAACGATGGCCGGTGGCACAACGCGACGCTCGTGGGAGACAGGACGAGCCAAACCCTCTACCTCGACGGCTTCCCGGAGGGAACGCTCAACAAGCTGTTGGCAGCGCAAGCGAACGCCGCGAAGTACGTCTATGTCGGTGCCGGCGAGACGAACACCTGGCCGGCGCGTCCCACCAACAGCAAGGGCTTCTTCCCCGGCTCGATCGCCGAAGTGGCGCTCTTCGACCGCGCCCTGAGCAGGTTCGAAGTGAACGAGCTGGATTCGGCCAACATCGAAGCGGCCCCGATCAGCACTGTCGTCCGTGCCTCCGGCAACAGGCAGACGGAGGTGCGGTACGACGGTGACAGCGGACGGGTCAACCAGGTCACCGACGAACACGGCGGGGTGTGGAAGATCGGTGCCGGCACACCGGCCGGCTCCTTCCGGGTCCACGCCGGCACCGTCCTCGGTGCCAACCCGGCCGACTACTGGCGATTGGCCGAGAGCGGTACCACCGAGGCCGTCAACGAGGTCAATGGCGGCGTCGCCCGTTACAACTCAGTCACCCTCGGCACCGCCGGCGGACCGTTCGACGACCCTTCCCGCGCCGACGACAACACCGCCGTGGCGACGTTCAACGGAACCTCCTCGTATCTCCGGATGCCGGCGAACGACGTGCCTGGCGCCGGTCCGCACTCGATCGCCATGTGGTTCAGGACGCCGGCGGGTCACACCGGCGGCGGCGTCCTCTTCGGCTCGCAGGTGAGCCCGATCGACGACGGTGGCACACCGGCGAGTGGCTGGAGCCCCAACCTGTACGTCGGCACCGACGGCAAGCTTCGCGGCAAGTTCTGGAACGGGAACAACACCCCGATCACCTCCGCTGCGGCGGTGAACGACGGGAAGTGGCACCACGTCGTACTCGCCGCGTCGGACATCAGCCAGACCCTTTACCTCGACGGCATGGCGGCTGGGACCATGGCTGGTGACCTGTCGTCGTACGGTGCGGTGAACGCTTATGTCGGTGCTGGGCGGGCAGTCGGATGGCCTGCGGCTCCCACCAACGCGAACGGCCACTTCAAGGGCGAGATCGCCGAGGTCTCGTACTACCGCGGTCAGCTCACCGCAGCCGATGCCGGCACGCAGTTTGCGGCCAGGTCGAACTCGTCAGGTGCCCTGACGAAGACCTACCAGGTGACTGATCCCAGTGACAAGCAATTGACCTATGTACACGACGTCGGCGATCGAAAGATCCAGGAGACGGACGCACTGGGCCGGACGACCCGTTTCGGGTATGACGCGGCGGGCTTCCTCCGTAGCACCACCGACCCGAACGGCAACGTGACCACCACCGAACACGATCCGCGTGGCAACGTGGTCGCATCGACGACCTGTCAGGATCGCTCCGAGAACCAGTGCTCCACCGTCTACTACACGTATTCCGTCAACTCCACACCCCCGAGCATGTGGAAGGACGCCGGGCCGATCTTGTCGCCGGGTGACTTCGACGGCGACGGTGCCGCGGACGTCATCTATCGCAACAACAGCGACAAGAACATCTACCTGATGCGCGGCAACGGCAGAGGTGGCTGGCTGACAAGCGTTCCCGCCAAACTCGGCGGGAACTGGGGCGGCCCCGATCAGATCATCGCTCCCGGTGACTTTGACGGCGACGGCAATCGCGACGTGATTTACCACATGGCCGGCGAGAACAACTTCCACCTGTGGCGCGGCAACGGCAAGGGCTGGTGGGCTCCTGACACCTACAAGCTGATTCCGTCGACCTTCGGGGCGACCGCACAGATGGTCTTCTCACCCGGCGACTTCGACGGCGACGGCAAACGGGACATCTTGTTCCGCAAGTCCACGGACAACAATCTCTACCTGGTGAAGGGCAACGGTGCCGGTGGTTGGTTGACGGGCACGCCGATCCAGGTGGGTACCGGCTGGGGATCGGCTCAAATGATCTTCTCGCCCGGTGACTTCGACGGTGACGGCAAGCCGGACGTGCTCTACCGCAAGTCGACCGACAACGGCCTCTACATCGTGAAGGGCAACGGTGCCGGTGGTTGGTTGACCGGCACGTCGGTACTGGTCAGCGCAGGCTGGGCGGACGTCGACGCACTTGCCTCGTCGGGCGACTTCAACGGGGACGGCAAGGCGGACGTGCTTCGGCGCGGGAGCACGGACCGCGACATGTACCTCATGCGTGGCAACGGAAGCGGCGGCTGGGCTTCTGGGACGGCGGAGAAGCTCGGCGCGGGCGGCCCCGATCCGCGCAACGACGTGATGCTGACGATGCGCGACGGTCGATCCACGTCCGGCGTCTCCGACGACCGTTACCTCACCACCTTCGGCTACGACGGGCAGGGCAACCGGACGACGGTGCGGGACCCGCTCGGCCGCACCACGGTCACCTCCTACACCGACGGCTCGACGCCGGCAGAGGGCGGCGGAGTGGTGCCTGCCGGACTTCCTGCCACGATCACCTCGCCGGCCGGAGTCCGTCAGCAACTGTTCTACTTCCCCAACGGCGACCTCGCCCGGACGGTGGACGCGGCCGGCAAGGAAGTCCGCTACACGTATGACGGCATCGGCCGGATCACGGCCAAGAAGGAGATCACCGAATCCTTTCCGGCTGGTCTCGAGACCATCTACGAGTACGACCGGCTCGGCCGCGTCGTGACACAGACCGAACCGGCGACCACCAACCGGGTCACCGGCGCCGTGCACACGCCCGTCACCAGCACGGTCTACGACGACGACGGTTTCGTGCTCTCCGAGACCGTCACCGACACCACCGGAGGGGACGCCTCTCGGACCGAGTCGGCCACGTACAACGCGTTCGGGCAACAGGAGACATCCACTGACGCCTCCGCGCGCACGACGCGGTTGGAGTACGACTCCTACGGCCGCGCGGTCAAGGAAATCGGCCCGGACGGCGGAGAGATCCTCACGACGTATGACGCGGCGGGGCAGCAACTAACCACCACGCTTCTCGGCTGGACCGGCGACCCCAACGCGCCCCGACCCGCCCAGGATCTCGTCCTCTCCTCGAAGGAATACGATCCGGCCGGGCGGCTCGCCACCGAGACCGACGCGATGGGCTGGGAGACGCGGTACACGTACACCGACAACGGCCTGACGGCGAGCATCACCCGAAAGGATCCGAGCACCGGCGCCACCTTCGTGGTGCAGAAGACGGAGTACGACGGTGCCGGCAATCCGATCACTGTGATCACGAACGGCGGGGCCTCGACCACCGTCAACACCGTCGACGCGGCGAACCGGGTCACTCGTACCGTTCTCGACCCGGACGGACTCAAGCGCTACACCAACTTCGAGTACTCCCTGGACGACCAGGTGGTGAGCGCAGTCCGTTGGGACCCGGAGGCCACCAGGGAGCGTCGCCAGATGTCGTACGACCCGATGGGTCGTCAGCTGAGCGACACGATCTACCTGGGCTCGAACTCGCCCGTCGGCCGATGGACCTTCGACGGCGACGCCGACGCCCGCCTGTCCGACTCCACGGGCAACAGCCCGCTCAGCCCCAATGGTCCAGTTGAGTGGGGCACCGATCGGGGCGGTCTGGTCGACCTTGCCGGCGCGACCACGTTGCGTGCCAAGTCCTCGGTGGTCGACCCGGCGCGCAGCTTCACCGTGGCGGCCTGGGTCCGGGCCTCTGACACTGTCGGAACGAAGACGGCGGTGTCCGGGCCGGGCCAGGCCGGCTCCGCTTTCGAACTGGGTCTCGACGGCGGCGGTTGGAAGTTCGCCGTGCGATCGGCCGACCGGAATGACGGCGAGGTCGTCACGGCGACAGCGGCCAGCACTCCGCAGGCCGACACATGGACCCATCTGGTCGGCACCTTCGACGCCGCGACGGGAACCATCCGCCTCTATGTCGGCGGCGTGCTGGCGGGCACGACCACCGGAGCGTCGTCCTTCAGCACTCGGCTACCCCTGCGGATCGGTGCCGGCACGACGGCCGGCGGCCCCACCGGCTTCTGGGCTGGTCAGCTCGACGACGTGCAGCTCTACCAGCGGACGCTCCCCGATGCCGAAGTCGCGCAGGTGACCGCCGGTACGGCTCCGACCGCCACGATGTCAGTCGTACGCACGACCTACGACGTGGACAACGGCGGGCTGGTCCGCGCGACCACCGACCCCACCGGTGCCACCACCGACCACCAGTACGACGAAGCCGGCCGCCTGGCCGTGACGGTGGGGCCGGCGGTCAGTACCGAGACGGGTGGGAACCCGGCGGTGACGGCACGGCCGGTCTCCTACATCGGATACGACACCTTCGGTGAGGTGGCGGAGACCAAGGATGCGAACGGCAACGTCACTGTCAACGACTACGACGGCGCAGGACGGATTGTCGCCACCCACCTGCCCAGCTACACGCCACCGGGCTCAAGTACCGCTGTGCACCCTGTGACGAGCAACACCTACGACGAGTTGGGGCAGCTCAAGACTCAGACCGATACCCGGAACAAGACGACCAGTTACCAGTACGACCAGCTCGGCCAGGTCGCCATGGTGACCGCACCCGACGGCGGGACGAGCCGTTTCACGTACAACCTGGCCGGTGACCGCCTCTCCACGACTGACCCGACCGGTGCGCGAAACGAGGCCACGTACGACTTCCTCGGTCGTACGGTCACCTCGACCGACATCGTTCGGCAGACCGGATCGAGCCACACCACCAGCTACGCCTACGGTGCCGGGGGCTGGCTGTCCTCGGTGACCTCCCCGGCGGGGGTGACAAGTACTACCACCTACAACGCTGCCGGAGAGTCGATCACCCAAACGGACGGCGCGGGCAAGGTGACGCGGTACGACTACGACTCACTCGGCCGATCGGTACGCACGACCCTTCCCGACGGAACGTACGACACCGTCGGATACGACATGGCGAGCCGGTCCGTGTCGGCCTCCTCCTACCGCGAGGACGGCACCCGCCTGAGGACCAGGTCATGGGCCTACGACCGGGCGGGACGCCCGGTCAGGTCTACCGATGCCCGCGAGAGCACCACCAGCTTCGCCTACGACGCCAGCGGCCGGTTGATCTCGCAGATGGAGCCCATTTCCGCCAGCGACTCCATCACCACGTCGTTCGGTTACGACCTCGCAGGAAACCGGACACGGCTGACCGACGGTCGCGGCAATCGGTTCATCACCACGTACAACACTTGGAACCTGCCGGAGTCTCGAATCGAGCCGGCCACCTCACGATTCCCGGACTTGGCGGATCGCACCTTCACCGTCGCCTATGAGCGGGGCGGGCAAGTCGCCGAGCAACGTGCTCCGGGCGGCGTAACCATCTCGAATGGTTACGACGAGGTCGGCCGACTGATCACCCAGACAGGTGCCGGCGCGGAGGCGACGAGTCCGGATCGGTCATTCGGCTACGACCGGGCCGGACGGTTGACATCGGTGTCGGGCACCTCGGGAAGCAACACATTCACGTTCGATGACCGAGGCCTGCTGTCGTCCGCCGAAGGACCGTCCGGCGCGTCATCCTTCACTTGGTCGCCAGACCGCAAGCTGACCACCCGGACCGATGCCGCTGGCGTGACGACCTACGGCTACGACCCGGCGGGCCGGCCGGCGACGGTTTCAAACCCCACGGCGGGTGTCTCCCTGAGCTACACCTACAACTCGCTCTCCCAGGTGGCGACGATCGGGTACGGCGCCGGTGGCAACACCCGCTCGCTCGCCTACGACGATCTGCACCGGTTGACCGGGGACACTCTGAGCACGTCCGCCGGCGCCACCGTGGCCCGGATCGCGTACGGCTACGACGCGAACGACAACGAGACCTCGAAGACGACGACAGGATTCGGCGGCTCTACCACCAACACGTACACCTACGACCTGGCCAACCGCCTGACCGGCTGGGACAACGGCTCGACGCCTGTGGTCTACGCCTACGACAAGTCGGGTAACCGCGTGCAGGCGGGCACAGTCGTCTTCAACTACGACCAGCGCAACCAGTTGACCGGTTCCAGCACCGGTGCCACCTACCGGTTCACCCCCCGTGGCACGTTGGCCTCGGCCACCACGGCGAACGGTGAGACGATCACCTCCACCGACGCATTCGGCCAGGTGAGATCGCAGGGCCTGCTCGGTGGTGGCAGTGAGACCTACGACTACGACGGCCTGGGCCGGCTGATCCGCAGCGGCTTCCAGTACACGGGCACCGGGAACACGCTCGCAGCCGACGGTGCGGCCCTTTACGTCCGCAACATGAGCGACGAGTTGGTCGGCGTGCGAGCGGCGGCGCAGAACCGCTACGCATGGACGGATCTGCATCAGGACGTGGTCGGTCAGTTCGGCGGAGCGGCCACCGAGTTGGTCGGCTCCACGACCTACGATCCATTGGGCCAGCGGATCGGCGGCAATGGAATGCTGGGCAACCTCGGCTACCAGTCGGAGTGGACCAGTTCCTCCACCGGCCGGGTCAACATGTGGTCCCGATGGTACAACCCGGAGACGGGGCAGTTCGATAGCCGGGACTCGGCCACATTGTCGCCCACGCCGACGTCCGTCACGGCCAACCGCTTCGTCTACGCGGACGACAATCCACTCACGGTCACCGACCCGACCGGTCACTGGCCAAGCTGGAGTAACACCTTCTCCTCGGTGAAGTCCGGTCTGAAGAACACCTGGAATTCCACCACTAGCGCGCTCTCGTCCGCTTGGAACTCCACCACCAGCGCTCTTTCGTCAGCCTGGAACGCAACTACCAACTGGGCCTCGACGCAGTGGGAGCGGACGAAGAGTTGGGCCTCGAAGCAGTGGGAGCGGACGAAGAGTTGGGCCTCGAAGCAGTGGGAACGGACGAAGAGTTGGGCGGGCGAGACCTACCAGAAAGCCCGCGACAAGGTCAGCGAGGGCCGGAAATGGTTGGCCGACAAAGCGGCTGAGGCGAAACGCAAGGCCCAGCGCTTGGCCGCGAACGTCAAGCAGGCCGGCAAGAACATGGTCACAAAGGTGATGAGCAACAAACTCGTCGCCAAGGCAGTGAACGGGATCGCCGACGCCTACAAGGCCACCGAGAAGTGGGTGCAGGAGCACAAGGCGGAAATCGCCGGGTTCATCGTGGGTGCAGTGGTGGGCATCGGTTGTGGAGCACTCATCGGCTGGACCGGCGTCGGCGCTGTCGCCTGCGGCGCGCTCGCGGGTGCCGCCGGATCTCTCGTCACCGGTTACATGAACGGCGAGCGAGGCATGGACCTCTTCAAGACCACCGCGTTGGGGGCTCTCGGAGGAGCGATCGGCGGCCTGGGCGGAATTGTCGGTGGCCGGTTGGCGTCCGCGGTCGGCGGCCGGCTCAGTAATTTCGCCGGTTCGCTCGGCGGGCGGGTGCTGGGGGGCGCGATCGGCGGTGGCACCGCGGACGGGCTGACCCAGCTGGCGACCACCGGTCGGATCAACACCACCCAATTGGCGCTCGCCACCGGTCTAGGCGCGGTGGCTGGTGGATTCAGCAAGGGCCGCGCGGGCTGTCACAGCTTCGATCCGAGCACCCGCGTCCTGATGGCCGACGGCAGCGTCCGCCCGATCAAGGACGTCAACGTCGGGGACAAGGTCAAGGCAACCGACCCGGCGACCGGCACGACGACCGCCAAGCCGGTCACCGCCCTGCACCTCAACCGTGACCGCGACTTGGCGGACGTGACGGTGTCGGTCCGGGCGGCAAAGGGCAAAGCGGCGACCAGTGTCACCGTGAAGACGACCCAGAACCATCCCTTCTGGGACAAGACCGCCCGCAAGTGGGTTACTGCCGGTGCGTTGGCCGTCGGTGCGACGCTGCTCTCGCTGGGTGCGGGTAGCGCGGCCGTCGCCGACGTGCGAAACCACGTCGGCGTCCAGAACATGCGTGACCTGACCGTCGCGGACGTCCACACGTACTATGTGATCGCCGGCAACACGCCGGTCCTCGTACACAACTGCGGTGAGGGCCCGCTTCGTCCAGGAGTAGCTGATACGCGGCCCGCAGTTGGAAGCGGTGCGAGCCACCATTACCAGGTTGCCAATACGGGTCCTTGTGAACAGCTTTGCGTTGGCGGACAGTCGCAGGTCTGGGCTGATGGGATTGAAGGAATCCACACACTCCTGGACGCCAAGCACGTTGGTAATCCTGGTCGCAGTCCCTTCGTTCCCGGCTCTGCGATACCAGACAAGATTCGTGGCTTTATCAACGCGAAGACCGAAAGTGAATTCAGTAGATATGCAGATGTGATTAACGATCCTGCGACACCCTTTGAGCGGCTTCGTGTAATTACTAACGAAGCAGGTGCTGTACCCTACTTCGAGGGCTTGATGAGCAGGTTCAGCATCCCAGGCGAAGTGGTCGTGAGGTAGAAAAGATGACATATCTGGCACTTGTCCAGGCTGATGGCTGGTCCCTGGACAGGGAAAATTTGATTCGGGCGCTACAAACCGACTGGCCTGCAAGCGTGGTGGATGAGTCGGTCGGGCGCGGGGATCCGGCGTTGGATGTCGTCTGGGGTCATGGTGCTGGAGAAGGGCGGGTTGAAGGATCTGCCCACAACTCTGGCCAGTGCATCTATCTCGACGGACAAGAGCGATCGGTCGCGGAGTTTGTCGCGTGGTATCGGCGTCTTGTGCCCGCCGATCACACAGTCATTCTTTGTGACGATACCTATAGTTTTGACGCTATCGTCGATCCGGGATTGGAGGCCGAGCAGATCCTCGCGCTATTCCCAAAGTAGGCAAGGTTGGCCCTAGGAATGGTTGGCGATGATCCAATTCGCTTGGTGTCGGTCGCTGTCCTGCAATGCCGACTAAAAGCTGTTGTCCGTCCGGGCGAGTTCGCCAAGGGTGGCGCGGTGAAGCGGACAGATGCTCCTCCTCGAAGGCGAACGCCCGGCGGCAGTGGGTGGGGTCGAACAGGCTCAGGATGTGCACGCTGCCGGTCGGCGAGCCGTCGTCGGCGAGCGTCGGACCGTGCGCGATCATCTGCCCCGCATACGGTCCATGAAGGCCCAGTGTTCTTCGACCAGCTGCTGGCGCAGAGCGGCCGAGCCGAGCCGATCGCGGTGGTAGCAGAAGAACTCCATGTCCCGACTCCTGCCGACCCGGCTCGCCGTCGATCTCACGGGCCGTAGGCGCTTTTGTGGATACTTGTCGCCGTGCGCGGCCGCGACGAATTTGGATGTGGGTGGAGGCGGTGCGGGCTTCGGCGGGTTTGCGCAGGCGGCGGTGTCCCCAGTCGGAGAGGAGGGCCAGCGCCTCGGCCAGTTCGCGTCCGAAAGTGTCAGCGAGTACTCGGTCTTCAACCGTAGTACCTCGTACGCCTCCCGGTGTACCAGTCCGTCGCCCTCCATCTCCCGTAACGCCTGAGTCAGCACCTTCTCGGTGAGACCCGGAAGCTGCAGGCGCAGCTCTCCGGAGGGTGGGCGGGCCGGATTCCAGAAGCCAGAGCAGGGCTGCCTTCCACTCGGCGTCGATCGCGGCTCTCACTCCATAGACGTTCAGATCCTGGGCCCGGCTGCGCGTCATCTGCGTTCCGCCGCTCGCCAATGGCATCGCGCGAACCTGCCGCCCATCTTCGAGGGGCGCGGTGGAAATGGACATGGGCACCTTCCCCGGAGACGGCAACCCGATCACCTCCGCCGTGTCGTCCATGGCGCACATCGTCCACACGTCCGAGGCGCGCGGCATCGATGCAGGGTGATGCGTGCGGCCGAGAACATGGCCCGCCGGGCCGTCGGGCTGGGCCACGGCAATGACGGTTTCCTACGGGTCGCCGAGGTGCTGGGGCGGCGTTGATCCACTCCAGCGAGCTGGTGCCGATCAAGCGGCGGGCAGATCAAGCGGTGGTGTCGATCGAGCGGACCGCTCAGAGCGGGTACGTGCGCGCCACCGCCAGCATCTCCGAGCTGTGCGAGCCGACCACGCCCACACCCTCCGGCCGGGGCCGGAACCCGGGCACGGAGGAGAGCCCGTCACTGGCGTCCATCGCGCGCACCGAGACGGCACCGCCGCGGGGCACGAGCGTCAGCGTGACCTCGACACCCTCCGGCGGCGGGGCGTGGAACACGACCCCGAATCCCCACTTGCCGTCGCCCGGCTCGACCGGCACGTCCCGCCCGGCCACCGAGGCGGACCGCACGGTGGCGGTGCTGGCGTCGACGTGCAGCGTGAGCAGGCGTACCTGCCGCTGCGGCACCACCCGCACCCGCAGCACGCGCTGGTCACGCGAGGGAGGGTCGGAGAAGGAGCGGCTGTCGGAGAGCAGCTCCACCTTCGGGGCGGGCAGGGGCGCCGCGGTGGCCGGTCCGCCGCGCAACTCGGTGGCGCCCAGCCCGGGGAAGTCGTCGGCGATCGAGACCGTCCCGTCGACGTAGCCGTCGGTCCAGGGCTGCGGCTTCTCCTCACGGGTGAGCCAGGCCGCCTTCCCGGTGCCCGCGTCCAGCGCGTACATCAGGTGGGTCGGCACGGGATGCGCGGCGTCGAAGCGGTCCACGGCGAGGCCGACCCCGGCGAGCACCACCGCCGCCAGCGCGGCGACCGCGGCGGGCAGCGCGCCGCGCCGGCGTGCGCGCAGCGCGAGCAGGCCGCGCTGGCCGCCGGCCCGGGGGTGCAGCAGGTCCACCACCGGGAGTACGGCGAGGCCGAGCAGCACCGCGACGAGCGCGGCTACCGCGCCCATGCCCATGCCGAGCGCCGGGAACAGCAGCACCACCGGGGGCAGCAGGATCACCACCGCCACCGCGGCGGCGAGTGTCACCGCGACCACCGGCCATGGTCCGTCGCGCCGGGTGGCGAGCGCCGCGAAACCGGCGAGCGCGCCGGCCAGGGCCGGCAGTGTCGTCAGGTACGCCCCACCGGGCACCGCCACGGCGAGCAGCACGCCGAACACGGCGAGCCAGGCCAGCCCGCCGAACGCCAGCGCGGCCGGGCCGACCCGGCGGCGCAGCAGCGCGTACCAGCAGAACAGCACCGCGGCGGAGAGCGCCACCACGGCGAGCCGGTACCAGACCGGGCGGTACGGGTCGAGCAGTTCGGCGTACCCGGGGCGGATCGTGGTGATCGTGGCCCAGAGCAGCCACGCGCCCAGCGGCGCCACGACGACCGGCAGCAGGGTCAGGCCGAAGCCGGCGGCGAGCGTGCCGGCGGTGGCCCGGCCCCGGCGGCGCAGGAGCCAGCCGAGCGCGCCGACGGCGAGCAGCGCGGCCACGGCGAGCGGCACCGTCAGCCAGCCGGGGTAGTTGACGAGCCCGCCGAGCACGGGGAAGTAGGTGTCGTCGTGGCCCGCGCTCAGGTCGCCCAGGTCGGTACGGCCGAACTCGCGGGCCAGGCCGAGCGCGTTGTCGCCGTGCATCTGGAGGCTGCCCCGGTCCACCCGGGCCGGTACGTCGAGCGGGGTGTGGTAGATCGCGCCGCCGTCGATGTACGCCGAGTTCAGGCCCACGAACTTACGGTCGAGGAACGCGGTGAAGTCGGTGTCGTTCGGCAGCGCCCGGTAGATCTCCACCGCGAACGAGGTGCCTACCGGGTGCGGCGCGGCCTTGCCGAACACCTCCACCAGCTTGGCGTTGTTCCGGGACGTCTCGAACATGATCACCGGGCCGGTGGAGCCGCGCGCCTCCAGGTTGAGCACCACCCCGCCGTCGCGGGCGAGCGGGTGGTCGGCGGCGAACCCGGCGGCCCCGCACAGGCACGCCTCCTCCGCGTCGGTGAGCACGAAGACGATGTCGTTGCGGGGACGCGGGCCGGTGGTGAGCGCCCGGGCCACCTCCAGGATCGCGGCGGTGCCGGCGGCGTCGTCGTTGCCGCCCGGCCCGGTCTGCACCGAGTCGTAGTGGGAGACCAGGAACACCTTTCCGGTCGGGTCGGTGCCGGGCAGGCGGGCCACCACGTTGCGGACCCGGGCCAGCGTCGCCCCGCCGGCCGCGCCACTGAGCTGACCGGCCTCGGGCGCGACCGCGTCCTGCACCTCGGTCTGAAGGCCCAGCCCGCGCAGCGTCCCGACCAGGTGCTCGCGCACCCGGTCGTTGGCGGCGCTGCCTGCTACGTGCGGCTCGGCCGCGATCACCTCGACGTTCCGGTACGCCCGGGCGGCGCTGAACTCTCCGGCCGGCGCGTCCGCCGGGCGCGGCGCCGGAGTGGAGAGGCCGACCAGGACGCCCGCCCCGACGGCGAGCAGCGCGACAAGCGCGGCGACGGCGCTGGTCAGCCGGCGGCGGGGCTTGGTGAGCGCCCGGTCGGCGGGGCGGGTGGGGGGTGCGCCCACGGGGACTCCTTGGGGGTGGATCAACGGGGGTGGGCATCATCCTGCACCCCCGAGGGCCCCGGCGGCACTCCCCGTCGGTGCGCCGCCGGTGCGACAACGGTTGCCGCGTAACATCGTTTGTCGACCGGGCCGCTATGGAAGTGGACCGGTCACACGCTCCGCCGCACCGGCAACGTTCGCGTTGTGTGCGACTGTTGTCTGAGTCAGGATCAGCAGGGCATTCGGAAGGAGCCCGACATCACCAGCGAACTCCCCCGACTCGCGGCGGTGACTCGACCGCAGCGGGGTTCCGGCGCGTCGGGCGCCGCCTACGTGCCGTCGGCCGGGGCGGGGCTGCACGGCGGCGTGCCGCCGGGTGAGCGGCTGCGGGTGCTGCTGGTCGAGGACGACGAGGGCGACGCCTTCCTGGTCAGCGAGCTGCTCGCCGAGACCAACTCGATGATCGACCTGCTGGTGGCGACCAGTCTCAGCGAGGCCCGGCAGCGGGTGATGGGCGTGGACTGCGTCCTGCTCGACCTGGGCCTGCCCGACGCGCAGGGGCTGGACGGGCTGCGCCGGGTGCTGGAGATGGCCAGCGGCGCGGCGGTCTGCGTGCTGACCGGCCGCTCCGACGAGCACCTGGGCATCGTCGCGGTCGCCGAAGGGGCGCAGGACTACCTGGTCAAGGGCCAGGTCGACGGGGTCCTGCTGACCCGGGCGCTGCGCTACGCGGTGGAGCGCAAGCGGGCCGACGAGAACGCCCGCCGGCTGCGCGAGGTGGAGCTGCGCCAGGCCGAGTCCGCCCGCCTGGAGCGCGGCCTGCTGCCGCAGCCGCTGATGACCACCGACGAGGTGTCGGTGCACACGTTCTACCGGCCCGGCCGGCATGCGGCGCTGATTGGCGGCGACTTCTACGACGTGGTGCAGACCCAGCCGGACCGGATCGACCTGATCGTCGGCGACGTCTGCGGGCACGGCGTGGACGAGGCGGCGCTCGGTGTCGAGCTGCGCGTGGCCTGGCGGGCGCTGGTGCTGGCCGGGGTGCCGGACGACGAGGTGCTGCCCGCGCTGGAGCAGGTGCTGATGAGTGAGCGCCGCCTCCAGGAGATCTTCGCGACGGTGGCCACCACCCGGCTCGACCTGGCGTCGGCGCGGGCCACCGTACGCCTCGCCGGTCACCCGCCGCCGCTGCTGCTCAGCGGCGGCACTGTCGCGCCGGTGCCGGCCAAGGGCGGGCTGCTGCTGGGCGTACGACCGCGGCGCCCGGTCGCCTTCGACCTGGAGTTCGATACCGACGACTGGTCCCTGCTGATGTACACCGACGGCCTCATCGAGGGCCGGGTGAACGGCGGTGACGAACGGCTCGACGTGCCCGGTCTGACCGACCTGCTCGCCGACCCGGCCAACCGGGCGGTGCCGCTGTCCGAGCTGCCCGCCTGGCTGGTGGGGCGCGCCGAGCAGATAAACGGTGGCCCGCTGGCCGACGACGTGGCGATGTTGCTGGTGACCCGCGGTAGCGGTCGGTGAACGGGGACGGGGAGGAACCGGTGAAGGCGTACCAGCAGGGGTGGACCCTGCGGCGGCGGGTGGCCGCGCTGCTCGGCGTGGTGGTGGTGCTGCTGCTCGGGCTGGCCGGCGCGGAGGCGGCGGTCGCCGCGCAGAACCGCCAGAACATCGACGCGGTGCTGCTCAAGACCGGTCCGCTGCGGGTGCAGGCGCAGGAGCTGATGAGCGCGCTGCTCGACCAGGAGACCTCGGTGCGCGGGTACGCGGTGAACGGTGACCGCAGCGACCTGGAGCCGTACCAGGAGGGTGTGCGGCGGGAGCAGAGCCTGGCCGCCTCGATCCGCGATCTCTCCGCCGACTACCCGGACGTGCGCCGGTCGCTGGACGTGGTGGAGCAGCAAACGGCGCAGTGGCGGAGCCAGGTGGCCGAGCCGGTGATCACCACGGTCGAGCGGGACGGCGCGGCGGCGGGCCAGGCGCTGATCACGGACGCGACGCGGCAGCAGTTCGACGGCATCCGCTCGTCGGTGAACACGCTCCAGGACGAGATCCTCACCGTCCGGGAGGAGACCGCGGAGCGGGTCAACGCGACGAGCAACACGCTGGTCGTGCTGCTGATCATCGCCGCGCTGGTGGTGACGACGGCCGGCGTGGTCATGCTGCTCTCGCTGGACCGGATCCTGATCCGCCCGCTGGCCGCCCTGGTCAGCCAGGTGCGCGAGGTGGCCGACGGCGACTACCGGCACCACATCGAGGGGTCCGGGCCGCCGGAGTTCCGCCGCCTCGCCGAGGACATCGACCAGATGCGGATGAAGATCGCCCGGGAGCTGGACGAGGTACGCGAGGCGCGGGAGCGCATCGAGTGGGTCAACAGCCAGTTGCAGAAGCAGGCCGAGGAGCTGACCCGCTCCAACCGTGACCTGGAGCAGTTCGCCTACGTCGCGTCGCACGACCTGCAGGAGCCGCTGCGCAAGGTGGCCAGCTTCTGCCAGCTCCTCCAGCGGCGCTACGCCGGGCAGCTCGACGAGCGGGCCGACCAGTACATCGCGTTCGCGGTGGACGGCGCGCAGCGCATGCAGCGGCTGATCAACGACCTGCTGGCGTTCTCCCGGATCGGGCGGTTGACCACCGGCTTCACCGAGGTCGACCTGAACAAGGTGATGGGCGACGTGGCGGGGCAGACCGAGGCGGCCGTGCAGTACGCCGACGCGGACCTGACCTGGGGCGAGATGCCGACCATCCGCGGCGAGGAGCCGCTGCTGACCAACCTGCTCGTCAACCTGGTCAGCAACTCGGTGAAGTTCCGCCGCCCCGACGTGCCGCCGAAGGTGCACGTGTCGGCGCGGCTGGTGGACGGCGAGTGGGAGATCAGCTGCCAGGACAACGGCATCGGGATCGAGCCGGAGTTCGCCGACAAGATCTTCGTGATCTTCCAGCGGCTGCACTCGAAGGACGCGTACCCGGGCACCGGCATCGGGCTGGCCATCGTCAAGAAGATCGTGGAGTATCACGGCGGCCGGGTCTGGGTGGACACCGACGCCGGCGAGGGCACCACGATCCGGTTCACGCTGCCCGCGCTGGAGGCCGACATCGAGGCCGCCCGGGCGGCGGAAGCGGCGGACGAGGACGCACAGGACGCCGCGGAGCCGGTCGAGGCGTCGGCCGCCGAGGATGACCCGGCAGCCGTCGGGCGGCAGCCGGACGGCGAGGCACGCGAAGAGCCGCCCGCGGAGGCGGACCGACACGGTACAAACGGTGGCATGAAGGAGACGGTGGGATGACCGCGCCCGCGGACGGCAAGAGCCCGATCGAGGTCCTGCTCGTCGAGGACGATCCGGGCGACGTGCTGATGACCCAGGAGGCGTTCGAGGAGCACAAGCTCCGCAACCGCCTCACCGTCGTCTCCGACGGCGCCGAGGCGCTCGCGTACCTGCGCCGCGAGGGCCAGTACGCGGACGCGGTGACGCCCGACCTGATCCTGCTCGATCTGAACCTGCCCCGGCGCGACGGCCGGGAGGTGCTGGAGGAGATCAAGAAGGACGGGGAACTGCGCCGGATCCCGGTCGTGGTGCTCACCACCTCGCAGGCCGACGAGGACATCCTGCGCAGCTACCAGCTGCACGCCAACGCCTACGTGACCAAGCCGGTGGACTTCGAGCGCTTCATCTCGGTGGTCCGCCAGATCGACGAGTTCTTCGTCAGCGTGGTCAAGCTGCCTCCGCGTGGCTGACCCGCTGCTGGACGATGTCGGCACGCTGCTGAAAGAGGCGGCGGCCAAGGTCGTCGTGCCGTTGTTCCGCCGGCTCGACGCGTCCGACATCTCCGAGAAGGCGCCCGGCGAGGTGGTCACCGTCGCCGACCGCGAGGCTGAGGCGCTCATCTCCGAGGGTCTGCGTCAGTTGCTTCCCGGCTCGGTGGTGGTCGGCGAGGAGGCGGTCGCCGAGGACCCGGACCTGCTGCGGCACCTGCGCGGCAGCGGTGACGTCTGGCTCGTCGACCCGGTCGACGGCACCTCCAACTTCGCCGCCGGACGGCGGCCGTTCGCGCTGATGGCGGCGCTGCTCACCGACGGCGCACCGGTCGCCTCCTGGGTGTACGACCCGCTGGACGGCACGATGGCGGCGGGCCGGCTCGGCGCGGGCACCCGGCTGGACGGGGCGACGCTGCGGACGCCGCAGGCGGAGCCCCGGGTGGGCGCGTTGCGCGGCACCGCGGCGACGAAGTTCCTGCCGCCGGACTTCCGCCGCCGCGTGGAGGAGGGCGGGCGCCGGATCGGTGAGCTGCTGCCCGGCCAGCACTGCGCCGGCCGGGAGTACCTGGACATACTCACCGGCGCGCAGCAGTTCGTGTTGTTCTGGCGCACCCTGCCGTGGGACCACACCCCCGGCGCGCTGCTGGTGCGGGAGGCCGGCGGCGTGGCCCGCCGGTTCGACGGCGCCGACTACCACCCGGCCGACGAGGGCAAGGGACTGCTCGTGGCGGCGAGTGCGGAGGTCTGGGACGAGGTGAGCGCCGCCCTGCTGGGCGGTTGAGCGGCGCTGCGCGACGGCCGCAGCACGCTGCGTCGACGTCGGCCGCCGTTCGCGGTCGCCGGCCTGGCGAGTCGCGCGTGTTCCGGTATCGTGACCGGCGGTCTCCGCCAGCAGGCCGCCACCCGGCGCCGGCGGAGACGCCGCTCGGTGTACGGGGGCCGGCGGTCGACGGAAGGACCATCACGTGCCCAGGACCAGCTCTACCGGCCGGCGCGCCCGGCGGTCGCTGCTCGCCGCGCTGGCCGCGCTGGCCGTGCTGCTCGGCTCCGGCGTGGCCGCCGGGCCGGCCGCCGCCGTACCCAGCCCGAACGCCCCGAACGAGGGCGGCAGCAAGCAGCTGCGGGCGGCGCTCGAGGCCGCGGCTAAGGGTCACATCGAGGCCCAGAACAAGCTGGAGAACTCCAAGCGCCGGCAGAAGGCGCTCGACGCCCAGCTCAAGGACATCGAGGTACGCCTCGTCGGGCTCAGCGCGCAGGCCGGCGAGGTGGCCGCGCAGTCGTACCGGATGGGCCGGCTGACCGCGACGTCGATGCTGCTGGCCAGCGCCGACCCGAACGACTTCCTCAAGCGGGCCGCCGAGCTGGACGTGATGGCCCAGCGGGACAGCAAGCGGCTGCGTGAGCTGGCCGACGCGAAGGCCGAGGCGGCCGAGGCGAAGCTCGCCCTCGACGCCGAGGTGCGGGAGCAGGCCAAGCAGGTCGCGGTGCAGGCCCGCAAGAAGAAGGACGCCGAGGTGGCGCTGGCGAAGGTCAGCTCCGGCGCCGGGTCCGGGTTCAACGGCACCTCCTCGTCGGCGAAGCCCGCGCCGCGCAACTCGGACGGCTCGTGGCCGTCGGAGTCCTGCTCGGTGGACGACCCGACGCCCGCGTCCGGCTGCATCACGCCGCGCACTCTGCACATGCTCCAGCAGGCCAAGGCGGCCGGTTACAAGCGCTACGCCTCGTGCCACCGCAGCGGTGGCGGCGGCGAGCACCCCAAGGGCCGGGCCTGCGACTTCTCCGCCGCCAGCGGCGGGTTCGAGGACAAGACCGCCACCGGCGGCGACAAGGCGTACGGCGACAGCCTCGCCGCCTGGGCGAAGAACAACGCGAACCGCCTCGGCATCATGTACGTCATCTGGTATCGGCAGATCTGGATGCCGAACACCGGCTGGCGGGCGTACAGCGGCGGCGGCAGCCCGGCCGCGGACCACACAAACCATGTTCACATCTCGATGTATTGACGCGGCCCGCCGGCGGCGCTGCGTACCATCGCCACGGTGAGCAGCACATCGTCCGACGTCATGGCGGAACCGGCGGCCGACGCCCCGGTTCCGCCGCGGGCCCTCCCCAACGGGCTCGCCGCGTTCCTCGTCTTCTTCTCCAGCGGCGCGGTGCTGGTGCTGGAGACCGTCTCGTTGCGCCTGGTCGGCCCGTACGTCGGGGTGACGCTCCAGGTGACCAGCTCGGTCATCGGCATGGCGTTGGCCGCCATCGCGTACGGGGCGTGGTTCGGCGGGTGGCTCGCCGACCGGCGTGACCCGCGCACCCTGCTCGCCCCGGCGCTGGTGCTGGCCGGCATCGCCACCGCCGTCACGCTGCCGATCGTCAGGTACGCCGGTGAGGTGCTGCGCGGCGGCGCGGCGAGCGCGGTGCTCCTGCTGACCGCGCTGACGGTGGTGCTGCCGGCGGCGCTGCTGGCGGGGATCACCCCGCTCGTGGTGAAGCTTCAGCTCGCCGACCTGCGCCGTACCGGCCAGGTGGTGGGCAAGCTGTCCAGCATCGGCACGCTCGGCGGCATCACCGCCACGCTCGGCACCGGCTTCGTGCTGGTGGCCGCGCTGTCCAGCTCCGTCATCGTGCTGGGGCTCGCTGCCGCGCTCGGGGTGACCGGGCTGGCGCTCGGCGTCTGGCTGCGACGGCAGGCCGGCGCCGGCGGGCCGTCCACGCCGGGCCGGGTCAAGGCCGCGCTGGCGCTGCTCGGTCTCGCCGCCGCCGGGCTCACCGCGGCGGCCCCGAACCCGTGCGACGTGGAGACCGCGTACCACTGCGCCCGGGTCGAGGTGGACCCGTCGTGGCCGCAGGGGCGCACGCTCTACCTCAACTCGGCCGAGCACTCCTACGTCGACCTGAACGAGCCGAACCACCTGAAGTACGCGTACACGCAGTGGATCGGCCTGGTCGCGGACGTGGCGCGGCCGGCGAAGCAGCCGATGGACGCGCTGCACCTGGGCGGCGGCGGCTTCACCGTGCCGAACTACCTGGCCGCGACCCGGCCCGGCACCGACAACCTGGTGTTCGAGCTCGACGGCGGGCTGGTCGAGCTGGACCGGCGGGAGCTGGGCCTGCGCACCGGCCCGCTGATGCGCGCCGAGGTGGGCGACGCGCGGGTGCTGCTGCGTGACGAGCCGACCGACAGCCGCGACTTCATCGTCGGCGACGCGTTCGGTCACCTGGTGGTGCCGTGGCACCTGGCCACCCGGGAGATGGCCGCCGACATCCGGCGGGTGCTGCGCCCGGACGGGATCTACGTGCAGAACGTCATCGACTATCCGCCGGGCCGGTTCATCCGGGCCGAGCTGGCCACTGTGAAGGCCGAGTTCGCGCACGTCGCGCTGATCGCGCCGCCCGGCGCGATCGACGGGGAGCAGGGCGCCAACTTCGTGATCGTCGCCTCGGACGCGCCGCTGCCGCTGGACGCGATCCCGCCCGGGCTGAAGCTGCTGCCCGAGCGGGCCGAGCTGATGGACGAGGCGCGGGTGACCGAATGGGTGGGCGACGCGATGGTGCTCACCGACGACTACGCGCCGGTGGACCAACTCCTGGCGACCGCCTGAACGGGTGACTTTCCTGACCGATTCCGACCGCTGAGGTGTACGAGGGTCGACTTCGGGCAACAGGACCGACCATGGGTGGACCGGTCAGGAACGGCGTACAACTTCTCGGCGAGCGATACCGGCTCGTCGAGCAGTTGGGTGCGGGCGGCATGTCGGTCGTCTGGCGCGGCTACGACGAGGTGCTGGGCCGCCAGGTGGCGGTCAAGGTGCTGGCCTCGCGGCTGGCCAGCGACAAGGCGTTCCGGCACCGGATCCGGGTGGAGGCGCAGGCCGCCGCGCGGCTGTGCCACCCCAACATCACGAACGTGTACGACTACGGCGAGTCTGTGCAGGTCGGCCTGACCGTGCCGTACGTGGTCATGGAGCTGGTCGACGGCGGTCCGCTCAGCGGACGGCTCGGCCGCGACGGGCAGCTTCCCTGGCGGGAGGCCATGACCATCGGCGCGGAGGTCGCCTCGGCGCTTGCCGCCGCGCACGCACGTGGCGTGGTGCACCGGGACGTGACCCCGGGCAACGTGATGCTGACCCCGACCGGGGTGAAGGTCGTCGACTTCGGCATCTCGGCGCTGGTGGGGGAGAGCGACAAGGGGCCGGACGGCGCGCTGCTCGGCACGCCCGCGTACCTGGCGCCGGAGCGGCTGGACAACGGGCACGTCTCGCCCGCCACCGACGTGTACGCGGTCGGGCTGCTGCTGTACCGGATGCTCACCGGCCGCCTGCCGTGGCAGGCCAGCACCACCACCGAGATGCTGCGCGCGCACATGTACCGCGACCCGGACCCGATGCCGCCGGTGCCGGGCCTGCCCGAGCCGGTCGCCGCGCTGGTGCAGCGGTGCCTGGCCAAGCGGCCCGAGGACCGCCCGGCCACCGCCGAGGTGGCCCGTACGCTCGCCGAGGCGGCCGGGATCGCGGCCGTCGTGCCGGTGTCACCGGCGTTCGGCCGGCTGGACCCGGCGCTCGCCGAGAACGCGGGCACCACGATCTTGCCCTGGTCGGCGGAGACCGACGCGCTGCCGTTCTCGGTGGTCCGCACCCGCACGAGGCGGGCGGTGGCGCGGCGGCGCAAGGTGGAGGCCGGGGTGGCCGCCGTCGGGCTGATCGCGGTCACCGCCACGCTGTGGGGGCTGACGTCGCGGAGCCCGGCCAGCGGCGGCGTCGAGCCGACCGAGGCGCGGATGAGCCTGCCGGAGCCGACGCCCTGCGCTGTCGACTACTCGCTGCGCCGTGACACCGGCAAGGAGTTCGCCGCCGAGCTGACGCTCACCAACACCGGCGACCGCGAGCTGCGGGGCTGGACCATGAACTTCACGTTCCCCGGCAAGCAGACGGTCACCACGTCCCAGCCACCGGCGCGGCAGGCGGGGCGTACCGTGTCGATGTCCGCGCCCACCGCGACCCCGGCGCTGGCCCCCGGCGCGTCGGCGAAGCTCACGCTGGCCGGACGCTACACCGGGAGCAACACGCTGCCGGTGGCGTTCACCGTCGGTGGCAAGAGCTGCGACGTGCAGGTGTCCGGGATCGCCGGCTCGGCGCCCACCACCGCGCCGCCGGTCAAGCCGGCCACCAAGTCCACCGCCAAGAGCGGACCGGCGAAGGCCAAGCCGGCGCCGCCGAAATCGAAGCCCAAGGCCGCGCCGAAGCCCAAGGGCAAGGAAGGTCCGAAGGGAAAAGCACAGTAGACCGGCCGAAGGGGGGTGGGCCCGGCAAGGGCAAGGGTCCGAAGAAGGGCTGACCGTTTCAGGTCAGCGCGGCGGCCAGGTCGGCGCGGCGGTCAGGTCAGCGCGGAGAAGCGCTGCACCTGGGAGATGCCGCCCTCCACGATGAGCACGCTGTCCGCCTTCAGCACCGTGTCCGGTCCGACGTACCGGAACGGTTCCCCGGCCTGCTTCTCGCCCACCACCATCACGCCGTACCGGTCCTGCGGCGCGATGTCGCGCAGCGCCCGCCCGACCAGCGGCGCCGGCACCTTGATCTTGGCGATGGCGAAGTCGTCGTCGAACTCGATGAAGTCGAGCATCCGGCTGACGATCAGGTGCGCCACCCGCTCGCCGGTCTCCTGCTCGGGGAAGACCACGTGGTGCGCGCCGACCGAGTGCAGGATCTTCGCGTGCTTCTCCGAGGTGGCCCGCGCCCAGATCTGCGCGATCCCCAGCTCGGCCAGGGCCAGTACGGTGAGCACGCTCGCCTCCAGCGACGCCCCGATCGCGACCACCACCCGGCCGAAGTCCGCCAGCCCGAGCTGGCGCAGCACCACCTCCTCGGTGGTGTCCGCCTGCACCACCCGATCCAGGTCGGCCGACCAGTGCTGGACCCGGTTCGGGTCGTGGTCGATCGCCAGCACCTCGTAACCGAGCCGGGACAGGGACTCCGCCAGGCGCGAGCCGAACCGGCCCAGGCCGATCACCGCGATGCCGGTCTCCTCCGGATGCCTAGCCGACAATGGGTTGCTCCTCCGGGTAGCGGTACAGCCGTCGACGGGTGTTCAACGCGATGGCCGAGCCGAGCGTGAGCGGCCCGATCCGGCCGATGTACATGAGCGCGGTCAGCACGTACTGGCCGGGCGGGGAGAGCTGGCCGGACACCCCGACGGTCAGTCCGGTGGTGCTGAACGCGGAGGTGACCTCGAACAACGCGGCGGCGAACGACACCTGCGAGGTCAACGCGATCAGGCTGACCGTCCCGCCGGCCACGAGCGCGACGCTCAGCAGCGCCACCGTCAGCGCCTGCCGCTGGCTCGCCGCCGCCACCCGGCGCCGTCCGACAGTGGTGTCCGGCTCGCCCCGCAGCTCGGCCCAGATGGCGAAGCCGAGCAGGAAGAACGTGGAGACCTTGATGCCGCCCGCAGTGCTGGCGCTGCCGCCGCCGATGAACATCAGGCCGATCAACATGGGGTAGCTCTCGTCGGTGAGCCGCCCGACGTTGACGACGTCGAAGCCGCCGGTACGGCTCAACGCGATCTGGGTGAACGACGCCAGCAGCTTGCCCGGCACGTCGTAGGTGCCGATCGTGAACGGGTTGGTCCACTCGGCCATCAGCAGGTAGGCGACGCCGAAGACGGTCAGCACCACGCTGCCCCAGACGGTCAGCTTCGTGGCGACCGCCCAGCGTGCCGGCTGCCGCCACTCGCGTACCGCCTCGAACAACGCCGGGAAACCCAGCCCGCCGATGATCGCGCCGACGCTGAGCGGCAGCGCCACCCAGCCGTCGCGGGAGAACGCGATCAGGCCGTCGGAGTAGAGCGCGAACCCGCCGTTGTTGAACGCCTGCACCGAGTGGAACACCGCCGACCAGAGCGCTCGGCCCGGCCGGTAGTCGTACGCCAGGAACAGGCGCGCGGCGATCACCGCCGTCATCAGGGCCTCGGTGACGAAGACGGTGGCCGCGATGCGCAACAGCAGGCGGCGTACGTCGCCGAGGCCGAACTCGGCGGTCTCCGCCTGCACGAGCAGCCGGTTACGCAGGCCCAGCTGGCGGGAGACCGCCAGGATCACCAGCGACGCCCCGGTCAGGATGCCCAGACCGCCGATCTGCGTCAGCACGGTGATCATCACGAGCCCGAAGCCGTTCCAGTAGTTCGGGGTGTCGGTCACCGCCATCCCGGTCACCGACACCGCCGACGTGGACGTGAACAGCGCGGTGACGAACGGGGTGTACCGCTGCTGGCTCGTCGCCCAGGGCAGCATCAGCAGACCGGTGCCGACCAGGATCACCGCCAGGAACCCCAACGGCACCAGCCGTACGGGCTTCCGGAGCAGACGGCGCACCCCGTCATCTTCCGTCCGGAGATTCACCGGCAGGTCAGGAACCGACCAACTGGCGGTCAACCACGCCCGGTCTGCTGTGCGTACCCATCGACGACAGGAGACGGCGTTGCGACGTACCCTTTCCGCCCTCGGCGTGGCCGGCGCGCTGCTCGCGGCGGCCGCTGTGGTGGCGCCGGCCGTGGCCGCCCAGGCCGGCCCGCACCACCGCGCTGCCGGCCCGGACCACCGCGCCGAGCAGGCCCGCGCCCCCCAGCGGCCGATCGTGATCGGTCACCGCGGCGCGAGCGGCTACCGCCCCGAGCACACCCTGGAGGCCTACCGGCTCGCCATCCGGCAGGGCGCCGACTTCATCGAGCCGGACCTGGTCGCGACCAGGGACGGCGTCCTGGTCGCGCGGCACGAGAACGAGATCTCCGGTACGACAGACGTGGCCGCCCGCCCCGAGTTCGCCGCCCGCAAGGCGACGAAGACCATCGACGGGGTCACCGTCACCGGCTGGTTCACCGAGGACTTCACGCTCGCCGAGCTGAAGACGCTGCGGGCCAAGGAGCGGCTGCCGCAGGTGCGGGTCGCGAACACCGCGTTCGACGGCAGGTTCGAGATCCCGACGTTCCAGGAGGTCATCGACCTGGCGCGAAGCGAGTCGAAGGCCCGGGGCCGGACCATCGGCGTCTATCCGGAGACCAAGCACCCCACCTACTTCGCCTCGATCGGCCGCCCGCTGGAGGAGCCGCTGGTCGCGGTGCTGGGCCGCAACCGGCTCACCCACCGCGTCGACCCGGTGTTCGTCCAGAGCTTCGAGAGCGCCAGCCTGCGCAAGCTCGACAAGATGATCGACGTACGGCTGGTGCAGCTCATGGACGCGAGCGGCGCGCCCTACGACTTCGTCGCGGGCGGCGACAAGCGGACGTACGCGGACCTGGCCACGCCCGCCGGACTGGGGTGGATCTCCCGGTACGCCGACGGCATCGGCCTGAACAAGAACCTCATCGTGCCCCGGGACTCCGCCGGACGGCTGCTCGCGCCGACCTCGGTGATCCGCGATGCGCACCGGCAGAAGCTGGTGGTGCACGCGTGGACGTTCCGGGCCGAGAACCAGTTCCTGCCGGCCGATTTCCGGATCGGCGCCGACCCGAACGCGCGCGGTGACATCACGTCCGAGTACGAGCTGTTTTTCGACCTGGGCCTGGACGGCGTGTTCAGCGACCACCCAGACACGGCGGTGGCCGCCCGAGCCGGCCGCTGACCCTGCTCTCTTTCCGGGGTGCCCGCCGTCCCAGCGGGCACCCCGTCCACGCTTGCCGGGTCCATCGCGCTTGCCCGCTCTCGAGATCTTGGTACGAAACGGCCCTCCGAGGGGCCATCCCGTACCAAGATCTCCTCTCGTGGCGGGGCCTCCCCATCGATCTTGGACTTGTGGTGCCTCGCGTAAGCCGCGAAGCGGGCATCTGAGGCGCCACAACTCCAAGATCGGCGGGGCGGGCGGGGCGGCGACGGGCGGGGTGAGGGGTGCGATCGGCGGGGCTCGGCGCGGGGCGGGCGCCACTTCGGGGAAGTGGCTGCTTCCGGGCGGGATGATGCCGCCACCTCGGCGTAGTGGAGCTGATCAGGCTGGCGGTTCGGCTACGTAGGTGCCTCGGCCGGGCTGGCCGGTGATCAGCTCGCGATCGTGCAGCAGCGACATCGCGCGGTAGGCCGTGTTCATGTGGACGCCGTAGGTCTCGGCCAACTCGCGGGTGGAGGGCAGCCTGTCGCCGGGCTTCAGCTCGCCACTCTTGATCTTCGCGGCGATGTCGTTGGCGATACGGCGGAACGGTGCTTCTGCTGTGGGCATGGTGGGACTCCGGTTGGTCCGGCGAATCCGGTCCCGTCCTACCTACACGGGCACTGCGACACGGCGCGCGATGGCGTGGGGCGACATTCCCGGCGACGTGCGCGTGGTGGGTGCGGCCATCCCGGGTCGGTGCGGTTACGTGTCGATGTCCGGCGTTGTAACGAGTGGCCACCCCGTCACGGGGACTTGTGTGCGCCGACCACATAGCCCGTGGGTGACGTCACTTCTAGCGTGAGCCGACAACTGACATTCCTCCTGTCCTCACCTGGAGTCGCAATGACGATCCGGCACACGCGACGGGTGTTCCTTACCGCCGCCACCTCGGTGGCGGTCGCTCTGGCCGCCACGGCCTGTGGCAGCCCGCAGGACACCGCATCCGGCGGCGGCGACGACGCCGCCCCGGTCAAGGTCGGTCTGGTCTACTCCCAGTCCGGCCCGCTCGCCAGCTACGGCAAGCAGTACATCGAGGGCTTCAAGGCGGGCCTCGACTTCGCCACCAAGGGCACCGGCAAGGTCGGTGACCGCACGATCGAGGTGACCGAGGCCGACGACGCGGGCGACCCCGCCAAGGCCGTGTCCGCCGCGAAGGACCTGATCGGCAAGGGTACGAAGATCATCGCCGGGTCCACCTCCTCCGGGGTGGCGCTCCAGGTCGCGCCGATCGCCGCGCAGAACAAGGTGCTGTTCATCTCCGGTCCGGCCGCCACCGACGCGGTGACCGGCGCGAACAAGTACACGTTCCGCTCCGGACGGCAGTCGTGGCAGGACGTGGTGACCGCCCGGTCGTTCATCGGCGACGCGGGCGGCAGGAAGGTCGTCGTGTTCGCGCAGGACGGCGCGTTCGGCGACGCGAACGAGGCCGCCGTCAAGGCCGTCATCGGCGGCGCGGGCGCGAACGTGAGCAGCGTGCGGGCCCCGGCCAGCGCCACCGAGTTCACGCCGTTCGCCAGCCAGATCAAGGCAGCCAAGCCGGACCTGCTCTTCGTCGCCTGGGCCGGCACCACCGCCGGCGCCATGTGGCAGACGCTCGACCAGCAGGGCGTCCTCGCCTCCACCACTGTCGTCACCGGCCTGGACATCCGTGCCTCCTGGCCGACGTTCGGCGCGGCCGGCAGCAAGATCTCGTTCCTGTCGCACTACTTCGACGGCGCCAGCGACACCGAGGCCGCGAAGGCCGCGAAGGCGAAGGTGCCGGGCGGCACGCTCGACCTGTTCCACCCGGACGGGTTCGCCGCCGCGCAGATGGTCGTCCGGGCCGTGCAGGAGGGCGGCGACGACGTGGAGAAGATGGTCAAGGCGCTCGAGGGCTGGGAGTTCGAGGGCGTCAAGGGCACCATGAAGATCCGCGCCGAGGACCACGCCCTGCTCCAGCCGATGTACCAGGCCAAGCTCTCCGGCAGCGGCACCGCCTTCACGGCGACCGCCCAGAAGTCGCTCACCGGTGACGAGAGCGCGCCGCCGGTCGCGCAGATGAAGGGCTGACCCGTGCTCGCCACCCGCGGTCTGACCTGGCGGATCGGTGAGGTCGCCATCGTCGACTCCGTCTACCTCGATCTGGCGCCGGGGGAGTTCCTCGGCGTGATCGGGCCCAACGGCGCCGGCAAGACCTCCCTGTTCAACCTGATCACCGGCCTGCGCCGGCCCACCGAGGGCACGGTTCTGCTGGACGGCGCGGACATCACCGCGCTTCCGCCGCACCGGCGTGCCCGGCTCGGGCTGGGGCGTACCTTCCAGGCGTCCTCGGTCTTCGGCTCGCTGACCGTGCGGGAGAACGTCCGGCTGGCCGTACAGGCACACCGGGGTGGCTCGATGAAGCTGTGGCGGCGGGCGGCGGCCGACCGGGAGGTGGCCGCCGCCGCCGACGCGGCGCTCGACCGGGTCGGCCTGCACCACAGGGGTACGGCGCTCGCCGGCACCCTGGCCCACGGCGAGAAGCGCAAGCTGGAGATCGCGCTGCTGCTCGCCGGGGAGCCCCGCGTGATGCTGCTGGACGAGCCGATGGCCGGGGTGAGCGCCGAGGACGTGCCCGAACTCGTCAGCGTGATCAAGTCGCTGACCGGCGACAGCGGCCGGGCGGTCCTCATGGTGGAACACCACATGGACGTGATCCTGGGGCTGGCCGACCGGATCGCCGTGATGCACCACGGCGCGCTGCTGGCGTGCGACACCCCGGAGACCGTGATGGCGAACGCCACCGTGCAGGAGGCGTACCTGGGGGAGGCCCTCTGATGACCGAACCTGTCCTGTCCGTGGCGGACCTGTCCGTGCGGATCGCCGGGCTGCACATCCTCCAGGGCGTGTCGTTCGACGTCGCGCCCACCGGCGTGACGGTGCTGCTCGGGCGCAACGGCGTCGGCAAGACCACCACGCTGCGCGCGATCGTCGGGCTGACGCCGCGCGGTGGCGAGGTGCGCGGCAGCGTACGCATGGGGGCGCGCAGCCTGCTGGCCCGCCCCACCCACCGGCTGGTCCGCGACGGCCTCGGCTACGTGCCGGAGGACCGCTGCGTCTTCGCCGGGCTCACCGTCGCGGAGAACCTGCGGCTCGCCGAACGGCGGGGTGTCGCGCCCGCGTACGACAAGGTCTTCGCGCTTTTCCCGGAGCTGGAGCGGCGCGGACGGCAACGGGCCGGCTCGCTGTCCGGCGGGCAGCAGCAGATGCTCGCGATCGGCCGGGTGCTGCTCAACGACAACCGGCTGCTGCTGGTCGACGAGCCGACGAAAGGGCTGGCGCCGAAGGTGGTGACCGAGGTGGCCGAGGTGCTGGAACGGGTGGCGGAATCCGTGCCGGTGCTGCTGGTCGAGCAGAACCTGGCGGTGGTACGGCGGCTGGCGACCGACGCGGTGGTGCTCTCCGCCGGCAAGGTCGCCTGGACCGGCGACGCCCAGGAGTTGCTGCTGGAGACCGCGCTGACGAAGTCGCTGCTCGGTGTGGGTTCGGCGGAGGTGCACTCGTGAACACAGTGGTCCTGCTGACGCTGACCGGGCTGGGCCTGGCGGCGCTGTACTTCCTGGTCGCCTCCGGCCTGTCCCTGGTCTTCGGCCTCGCCGACGTGCTCAACTTCGCGCACGGGCTGTTCCTCGGCGTCGGCGCGTACGCGACCTGGTGGGCCTCGGGCAACCTGCCCGGCGCCGGACCGGACGGGTTCGGCTTCGTGCTGGCTGTCGTCTTCGGCGTGCTGGCCGGTTCGCTCGTCGCGGTGCTCGTGGAACTGGTACTGATCCGGCCGCTCTACTCCCGCACCATCGAGCAGGTGCTCGTCACCGTGGGCCTGTCGCTCGCCGGGGTGGCGCTGCTGCAGGCCACCTGGGGCGCCGACCCGCGGCCGTTCCCGCGCCCGGACTGGAGCCGGGACGTCACATCGGTGCTCGGCGCCCAGGTGCCGAACGCCGGGCTGCTGCTGATCGTCGCCGCCGTCGTGGTGCTCGGCGCGCTGCTGGCGTTCCTGCGCTGGACCCGGTACGGCCTGATCATCCGGGCCGGGGTGGAGAACCGGGAAATGGTGACGGCGCTCGGCATCGACGTGCGCAAGGCGTTCACGCTGGTCTTCGCGATCGGCGGGGCCGCCGCCGCGCTGGCCGGCGCGCTCGGCGGCGTCTACTTCGGCACCGTCTCGCCGGGGCAGGGTGGCTCGCTGCTGATCTTCGCCTTCATCGTGGTGGTGATCGGCGGGATGGGCTCGGTGGTCGGGTCCGCGTACGCGGCGGTCGCGGTGGGGCTGCTGCAACAGTTCGTCAACTACTACGGCACGTCCGGGCTGGGCGACCTGTGCGTGGTCGGTCTGCTCGCCGTGGTGCTGCTGCTGCGTCCGCAGGGCCTGGCCGGAAAGGTGGCTCACGCATGACCGAGGTCAAGAGCGCCGAGGCGCCCGCACCCCCGGCGGCGGTGCCGGACGAGCTGACTCCCGGCCGCGCCCGCTGGCACGGACTGCGCCCGTACCTGCCGCTGGTGGCGCTGGTGGTGGCGGCGATCCTGCCGTACTCCACACTGCACCTGCCGGGCATCTTCGAAGGGCCGCTGAACTCGCCGGGAACGCTGCAACTGCTCGCCATCTGCCTGGTCTTCGGCGGGCTCGCGGCCGGCTACGACCTGCTGTTCGGGCGTACCGGAATGCTCTCCTTCGGGCACGCCCTCTACTTCGCCGCCGGGGTCTACGGCACCGACATCCTGGTCACCAAGGCCGGGCTGCCGCTGTGGCAGGCCGCCGTGCTCACGGTGATCGGCGGGACCACGCTGGCCGCGCTGCTCGGCGCGGTGGCGCTGCGGACCGTCGGCATCGCGTTCGCCATGGTGACGCTGGCGTTCGCGCAGGTCGGGGCGATCCTGGTGGCCCGCGACTTCGGCGGCCTCACCGGCGGCGAGGAGGGCCTGCCGCTGGACGTCTCAGGGCTGCCGTCGGCGCTGGTGGGCGTCACCAACACGGTGAACCTGTACTGGCTGGCGCTGGCGTACCTGGCGATCGTGGTCCTGGTGGTGCACCGGGTCAGCGCCTCGCCGACCGGGCGGGTGTTGGCCGGGCTGCGCGACGACGAGCGGCGCATCGGGGTGCTCGGGCTCGACCCGTACCGGTTCAAGCTCGTCGCGTTCACGCTCGCCGGCGGCCTCGCCTCGGCCGGTGGCGTGGTCTACGTGCTGATCGTCGGCGGCGCCAGCCCGCACATCACCTCGTCGGAGCTGACGCTGTCGCTGCTGGTCATGGTGGTGCTCGGCGGCCCCGGCACGCGATGGGGTCCGGTGCTGGGCGGCGTCCTGTACATGTACCTGGACCACCGGCTCACCGCGTTCGGCAGCAGCGAGGCGGTGAACAGCCTGCCCGCGTTCCTCAGCCACCCGCTGAGCCAGCCCCTGTTCGTCCTGGGCACGGTCTTCATCCTGGCCGTCTACTTCTTCCCCGGCGGCCTGGCCAGCCTGAGATCTCGCCTAACCCCCGTCCTGACCGCCCTCCGCCGCCCCCGCTGACCGCTCCCATCCCCCTCCCATCACCCCGTTGATCAAGGAGTTTGTGTCCTGATTCCGCGGTTAGGATGACGCAAACTCCTTGATCAACGGGGAAGCGGGGAAGGGGAGCGGGCATGGGGGAGCGGGAGCGGCGGCTGGCTGTGGTCAGTGGGGGTGGGACCGGGATCGGGGCCTCCGTGGCGCGAGGGCTCGTTGACGACGGGTTCGACGTGATCGTGGTGGGGCGGCGGGGTGACGTGCTCGACTCCGCGGCGCGGCGGATCGGTGCCGAGAGCGGGCGGGACGGGGCGGTCACCGCTGTCGTTGCCGACCTCACCGACCCTGGTCAGGTCGGCGCGGTGGTGGACGCCGTCGGAGAGCGCGCCGTGGACGCCGTCGTCAACAACGCCGGTGGCTACCTCGGCGGGTCCACCGACTCGCTCGACGGGGTGGCGGACTGGTGGCGGGCCAACCTGGACGCCAACGTGCTCACCGCCGTGCTGCTCACCGAGGCGCTGCTGCCCGCCCTGCGCCGCCCCGGCGGCCGGGTGGTCCTGCTCAGCTCGATCGCCGCGCAGCGCGGTGGCGCCGGGCCGTACTCGGCAGCGAAGGCCGCGCTGCACGGCTGGGCGTACGACCTGGCCGCCCAGCTCGGCCCGGACCAGATCACCGTGAACGTGGTGAGCCCCGGCTACGTGGCCGAGACCGAGTTCTTCGGCGACCGGATGACGCCCGAGGGGCACGCCAAGCGCGTCGCCGCCACGCTCGTCGGCCGGGCCGGTGTGCCGGACGACATCGCGGCGGCCGTGCGCTACCTGGTCGGCCCGTCCGCCGGGTACGTCACCGGACAGGTGCTCGGCGTCAACGGCGGTTCCGTCCTCGGCCGCTGACACCCGGAAGGGACGGCGACCCCCGCCGCTCGTGACGCCCGGGACAGCCGCCGTCCCTGGTAGAAATGCCGGATGAGCCAGGATCGGACGGCCGTACGGGAACGCGCCGAAGCGGTACTGCGACGGCTGGCGGGTGACCACGCCCGGCTGCGCGAGGACCAGTGGCGGGCCATCGAGGCGCTCGTGATCGACCGGCGGCGGGTGCTCTGCGTGCAGCGCACCGGCTGGGGCAAGTCGGCCGTCTACTTCGTGGCCACCGCGCTGCTGCGCGAGGGCAACCGGCACGGGCCGACGGTGATCGTCTCGCCGCTGCTGGCGCTGATGCGCAACCAGGTCGAGTCCGCCGCCCGCGCCGGCATCCGGGCCCGCACCATCAACTCGGCGAACCTCGACGAGTGGGACGAGATCACCGCGGAGATCCACGCCGGAGCCGTCGACGTGCTGCTGATCAGCCCGGAGCGGCTGAACAACCCGGACTTCCGCGACGGCGTACTGCCGAAGCTGGCCGCCACCACCGGGCTGCTGGTGGTGGACGAGGCGCACTGCGTCTCCGACTGGGGGCACGACTTCCGGCCCGACTACCGGCGGCTGCGCACGTTCCTGGCCAACCTGCCCGAGCGCACACCGGTGCTGGCCACCACGGCCACCGCCAACGCCCGGGTGACGCAGGACGTGGCCGAGCAACTGGGCGACGCGCTGGTGCTGCGGGGCACGCTCGACCGGGAGTCGCTGCGCCTGGGCGTACTCGATCTGCCGAGCGCGGCGCACCGCCTGGCCTGGCTGGCCGACCACCTGGACCGGCTCCCCGGCTCGGGGATCGTCTACACGCTCACCGTGGCGGCGGCCACCGAGACTGCGGACTTCCTGCGCGGCCGGGGCTGGTCGGTCGCCTCCTACACCGGGCAGGCCGAAGACGCCGACCGGCGGGCCGCCGAACAGGACCTGCTGGACAACAAGATCAAGGCGCTTGTCGCCACCAGCGCGCTCGGCATGGGCTTCGACAAGCCCGACCTCGGCTTCGTGGTGCACCTGGGCGCGCCGCCCTCGCCGATCGCCTACTACCAGCAGGTCGGCCGCGCCGGCCGGGCCGTCGAGCACGCCGAGGTGCTGCTGCTGCCCGGCGTGGAGGACGCGGCCATCTGGCGGTACTTCGCCTCGCTCGCCTTCCCGCCCGAGGAGCAGGTCCGCGCCGTGCTCGCCGCGCTGGACACCGAGCGGCCGATCTCCACCCAGGCCCTGGAACCGGTGGTCGACCTGCGCCGGGCCCGGCTGGAGCTGATGCTCAAGGTGCTCGACGTGGACGGCGCGGTCCGCCGGGTGCGCGGCGGCTGGCTCGCCACCGGCGAGCCCTGGGTCTACGACGAGGCCCGGTTGCGGCGCGTCGCCGACGCGCGCGCCGCCGAGCAGCGGGCCATGCGGGAGTACGCCTCGACGTCCGGCTGCCGGATGCGCTACCTGCGGGAAGGGCTGGACGACACCGGCGCGGCCGACTGCGGGCGGTGCGACAACTGCGCCGGGCCGCTGTTCGACGCAGCCGTCTCCGGCGAGGCGCTCACCGCCGCGCAGACGTTCCTCGGGCGCCCCGGCGTCACGATCTCGCCCAAGAAGCTCTGGCCGACCGGGTTGGACGCGGTGGGCGTACCCCTGAAGGGCCGCATCCCCCCGGCGGAGCAGGCGCTGCCCGGCCGGGCCGTGGGACGCCTCTCCGACCTGGGGTGGGGCGGGCGGTTGCGCGGGCTGGTCGGGCCGGAGGCGCCCGACGGCCCGGTGCCCGACGACGTGGTGGCGGCCGTGGTCGAGGTGCTGAAGGCGTGGGCGCACGGCGACGACCCGTGGCCCCGGCGGCCGGTGGGCGTGGTCGCGGTCGGCTCCCGGACGCGACCGCTGCTGGTCGGCTCGCTCGCCGAGCGGATCGCCGCCGTGGGCCGGCTGCCGCTGCTCGGCCACGTCGTCCCGGCCGGTCCGTCCGGCGGCGGCGGGCCGCGCGGCAACAGCGCCCAGCGGGTACGCACACTGCACGACGCCTTCCGCCTGCCGGACGAGCTGGCCGACGCGCTGCCGGGGCTGGACGGGCCGGTGCTGCTGGTGGACGACCTGGTCGACTCGGGCTGGACCATGGCCATGGTGGCGCGGCTGCTGCGCCGGGCCGGCGCGCCGGACGTGCTGCCGCTGGCGCTCGCCGTGGCCGCCTGACCCGTCGCGGATAGTTCCCGGCGCGGCCGGAATGCGAGCGTCGCCACCGTCGGCGGACCGTCGGCGGACCGGCCCGTGACCGGCGGTACCGTGGGGTCATGACCGAGCAGCTACCCGTCGTCCAGACGTACACCGTGACCGGGATGACCTGCGAACACTGCGTCCGGGCGGTGACCGAGGAGCTGTCCGCGCTGCCCGGCGTCGAGGAGGTCCGGATCGACCTGGCCGGTGGCAAGGCCACCGTCACCAGCGACGCCCCGTTGCCGGTCGAGTCGGTCCGCGCCGCCGTGGACGAGGCGGGTTACGAGCTGGTCGGCGGCGGTGCCTGAGTCCTCGTCCGTCACGTCCGGCCCCGACGTCGTCCCCGACGACGCCGCGGCCGGCGCGACACCGCTCGGCCACGCCGCGGATGCGGGTGACGCTGCCCGGCCCGCGGCGGCCGCGGGCGGCCCGGTCACGGTGGATCGGGAGACGCTGCGGCTGGCCCTGGTGGTGGGCGGCCTCGTGCTCGCGGTGCTGCTCGGCTTCGGGCTCGGCCGGCTGAACGCGCCGGCCGCCCCGGCCCGGTCCGGCGGCCCTTCGGCGAGCGGGACCACCGCGGGCGACGGTGGCATGCACGCCCACGCGCCCGGCACCGGCGCGCACACCCACGACGGCGCCACCGTCACCCAGGGCGGCGGCGACGGCGCGGCCGGGCTGTCCGTCACCTCGGCCGGTTACACGCTGGTCCCGACGAGCACTGAGCTGGCCGCCGGTCGCGCCGGTGAGCTGCGCTTCCAGATCCGCGACGACAAGCGTCGCGCGGTGACCCGGTTCGCCGTGGTGCACGACAAGCCGATGCACGTGATCGTGGTGCGCCGTGACCTGAGCGGCTACCTGCACCTGCACCCCACGATGGCCGCCGACGGCACCTGGTCGGTGCCGCTCGGGCCGCTCGACCCGGGCGCCTGGCGGATGTACGCGGACTTCACCGCTGTCGCCGACGACGGCGGCCAGGTCGCCGTGGTGCTCGGCGCCGACCTGGCCGCGCCCGGCGCGTACCGGCCCCGGCCGTTGCCCGCCGCCGCCACGTCGGCCACTGTCGACGGGTTCACCGCCGCCTACACGGGCACCCCGGAGGTGGGACGGTCGGTGCCGCTGCGGTTCCGGATCACCGGCGCGGACGGCGCGGCAGCGCCGCTGGAGCCGTACCTCGGCGCGTACGGGCACCTGGTCGCGCTGCGCGAGGGCGACCTCGGCTACCTGCACGTACACCCGGAGCCGGTGCGTGACGGCGACGAGGTGACGTTCTGGCTGACCGCGCCGGGGCCGGGAAACTACCGGATGTTCCTGGACTTCCAGGTCGGCGGCGTGGTGCGGACCGCCGAGTTCACGCTGACAGTGGCCTAGCTAGCCGGCGCGGCGGACCGGACGGCGGGCCAGGTAGCGGAGCAGGTCGCGGATGTGGTGCTTCTCCTCGGCGGGCACGCTCGGGTCGGCCAGCCGATCCAGGATCACCCGTACGTCGGCCTCCACCGGACCGTCCTCGGCGCCCCGGCGGCGCGGCACCGGCCCGGCGTCGGGCAGGCCCAGCGCGCGGAACGCGGCCGCCACGGGCAGGTCGAGAGCGGCGCAGAAACCGCGCACCTTGGCGAGTTCGGGGTAGTCCTGCCAGTCGCCGGCCAGCCAGCGGAACACCGTCGAGCGGCCGACTCCGGTGTGGGTGGCCAGATCGGTGACCGTCCAGCCGCGTTCCTCGCGCGCGTCGTCAATGGCCCGGCGTACGAAGCGTGCGAAGGCCATCTGCGGCGAAACGTCTGCCGAACCCATCCCTTCGGATCTGTCCCCTTCCGCCGGTGGCCCGGCTCTGCCGATCGAGCCTAGTACGCCGGGGCGCAGAAGTAACTGACTGATCGGTCCGGAGATCTCGTCGGCGGGACTCGACGACTGCGGAAGCCTGCTTCGGGTAATGCGCTTCGGGTAATAGGCTGAGGAAACCCTGAGAGTCGATGAAGGAGAAGCATGGCCGAGCCGGACCGTCCCGTACCGCATCGCCCCGGCGCGGTGAGCCTCTTCTTCGTAGCCAAGGCCGGCGTGTTCGCGCTGGGCTTCTGGATCTGGCTGCTGGTCCTGGCGGTACGGGGAAGCGAGGCGACAGGCGTACACCTGATCGCCGCGACCGGCGCGGTCTGCACCACGCTGGCCTCGGTGGTGCTGGGAGCGCGGATGGCGTTGCAGCGCAACGCCGCCCTCCGGCATGCCGAGCTGAAGCGGATGCTCGTCGACATCTCGTGGAACGCCTTCGCCGCCGCCGGCAACGCCGACCACCCCGGCGGAAAGGTGGTGCCGTTCCCGGCCGCGTCCGAGGACGGCGAGCGGCCCGCCAACCGCGGCCTCGGTGAGCGCGTGTCGGTGCTGGACCGGGGCGACCGTAACCGGGGTGACCGGGGGCGGTAGCGCGGCCCTCAGGCCCGCTCGGCCAGCAGCGTCTCCAGCCGGGGCGTCACGCCCCACTGGCCGACCAGCTCGCGATACTCGGAACGCTGCCCGTCGGTCGGCGCGCCGGCCGTCCGACGTGCCCGGATGAGCAGGTTGCGCGGCGTGTGTTGGGAGTCGACGAACTCCACCACCTCGGCGCGGTATCCGTGCAGGCGCAACAGCCCGGCCCGCAGGGCGTCGGTCAGCACGTCGGCGAACCGCTCCCGGAGGATGCCCTGCCGGGTCAGCAGCTCGTACGGCTCCGGCGCCGGGCGCGTCCGGAGCTGGGCGGCCAGGTCGTGGTGGCAGCAGGGCGCGGCGAGCACCCAGCGGGCGTCCCAGCGCACCGCCCGCGCCAGCGCCTCGTCGGTGGCGGTGTCGCAGGCGTGCAGCGCCAGCACCAGGTCCGGCGCCGGTTCGACGGGCGCCTCGGCGATGGTGCCGGCCACGAAGCTGACCCGGTCGGCCCAGCCCAGCCGCTCGGCCAGCTCGGTGTTGCGCCGGCGCTGGTCCTCGCGCACGTCCACCCCGACGAGCGTCACGTCCAGGCCGCGCCGGACCAGGTAGCGGTAGGCGGCGAAGGTCAGGTACGCGTTGCCGCAGCCCAGGTCCACCACCCGCAGCGGGCCGGTGAGGTCGTCGGGCAGTGTCGCGGCCAGCGCGCGCAGGAACGCGTCGACCTGCCGGCGCTTGGCCGCCGAGCCGCCGATCTCCCGGAAGAGGGGATCACCCGGGTCGAGCAGCCACTCCTTGGCCCGGTCGTGCCGCTCCGGCTCGCCAACGGTACGGCTGGCCGCCGCGCGGTGCACCTGCGCCTCACCGGACTTCGTCACCCGGAGTTGGAGTGTGGCGTCGGTGGTCTCGACGTGCCAGTTGCCGAACGGCTCGGCGAGCAGTTCGTCCACTGCGGCGTCGGCCTCGGTTCCCGGCGCCACGTTTCGGGTGTGCGGCCGGGACCCGTCGGAGGTGGCGATCTGCAACCGGGGGCCGCCCTTGAGCGCGACCGGGCGCAGTTCCGCGCGTACCACCGAGGGACGCTGCCCACGACGCCGCCCGGCGGCCACCGCCCGGGTCAGTCCCGGCGCGAGCAGCAGCGCCCGTACCTCCGACAGCGCCGAGTCCAACGGCTCCGGCATCCCTACCTGCCTCTCCAGTTTCTCCGCCCACCCCACCGACCTGGTTGATCATGAGGTTGGCCGTACGCGAGCACGGCGTGTCGCGCCGTCAACTTCATGATCACCGCATGGTTCGGCGGTCGTGGGACGGGTACGGCCTCCGGGACCGTGGTCCGGGAGGCCGTTTCCGTCGGTGTGGGTCAGTCGGCGTTGCTGGCCTCGGCGGGCGCGCCGGCGCTGCCGCCACGGCGGCGACGACGGCGACGCGGCTTGGTGGACGCCTCGCCCTCCCCGGTCGCCGGTGCGGCGGCCTCGGCCGCGCCCTCGGTGCTGATCACCGCGGTCGGCTCGCCGGCCACCGCCTCGCCGGCCCGGCGACGCCGCCGCCGACGCGGCGTACGGGTCGCGTCGCCGTCTCCGCCCTCAGCCTCGGCCTGCCCGGCGGGCGCGTCCCCGCCCTCGCTCGCGCGGCTCCGACCGCGGTCACCACGGTCACCACGGTCACCGCGGTCACGGTCACCGCGCTCGCGGCCCCGGCTGTCGCCGCGCCGCGCGCCCCGGCGTGCCCGGCCACCGCCGCCCAGGTCCTCCTCGACCTCGGCGGACAGGCCGGCACGGGTGCGCTCGGCGGTCGGCAGCGTGGCGCTGACGTCCGTCGGGATGGCCAGGTCGGTGTAGAGGTGCGCGGAGGTGTGGTACGTCTCCGGCGGCTCCGGCATGTCCAGCCCGAGCGTCTTGTCGATGATCCGCCAGCGGGGCATGTCGTCCCAGTCGACGAACGTCACCGCGACACCGGTGGCCCCGGCCCGGCCGGTACGGCCGATGCGGTGGGTGTAGGTGTCCTGGTCCTCGGGGCAGTCGTAGTTGATCACGTGGGTGACGCCCGTGACGTCGATGCCCCGGGCCGCCACGTCGGTGGCGACCAACGTGTCGATCTTGCCGGCGCGGAACGCCCGCAGCGCCCGCTCCCGCGCGCCCTGGCCCAGGTCGCCGTGCACGGCGGCCACGGCGAAGCCACGGAAGTCGAGATCCTCGGCGACCCGGTCGGCGGCCCGCTTGGTGCGGGTGAAGATCATGGTCAGGCCGCGGCCCTCCGCCTGGAGGATGCGCGCCACGATCTCGACCTTGTTCAGCGAGTGCGTGCGGTACGCGAGCTGCGTGGTCTGCGGGGACGGGCCGGTCTCGGCGGTGTGCCCGGCGTGGATCGTCACCGGCCGGCGCAGGAACCGCCGCGACAGCGCGACGATCGGGTCCGGCATGGTGGCCGAGAACAGCATGGTCTGCCGGTCCTCCGGCAGCATCGCCAGGATCTTCTCGACGTCGTCGAGGAAGCCCAGGTCGAGCATGCGGTCGGCCTCGTCGAGGACCAGCGCGCGGACCCGGTCGAGCCGCAGGTGCTTCTGCTTCTGCAGGTCCATCAGGCGGCCGGGAGTGCCGACCAGGATCTCGACGCCCTTGCGCAGCGCCTCGATCTGCGGCTCGTACGCCACGCCGCCGTAGATCGGCAGCACCCGGACGCCCCGGGTACGGCCGGCGGCGTCGAGGTCCTTGGCGACCTGGATGCCCAGCTCGCGGGTAGGTACGACGACGAGCGCCTGCGGGACGCCGTCGCTGCCCTCGGACGGGGCGAACACTCGCTCCAGCAGCGGGATGCCGAAGCCGAGCGTCTTGCCGGTGCCGGTCGGGGCCTGCCCGATCAGGTCGACGCCGCGCAGCGCGATCGGCAGCGCGTACTCCTGGATGGCGAAGGCGCGGGTGATGCCGGCGGCGGCGAGCGCCTCGACGGTTTCCTGCCGCGCGCCGAGCGCGGCGAACGTGGGTGCCTCCGGGGGGACCGGAGCGGTGGGGGCCAGTGGCTGGCCGGAAATCTGCTCGCTCATGTGGATGTGGGGGTGCCCTCTCGTGGTGCGCCCCTCATGTCCTCAGGGCGCGTTCGGTGTGTGGCGCGGGCCACGCGGTCGGGGGCGTATCGCCGAGCCGGACCGGGCCGCACGCGCGTCGGGGACCGGCCTTGATCAGCGAAGCTGACCGAATCGGTGCCCACGGCAACTGTCTCATCCTACCTGAACGGCCCCTGAGCCGTCCCGATTCCCAGGTGGTGGCCGTGCACGCGGGGCGGCTCGATGTGACTTGAGTCACAGCCCTTACGCCGGTAGCCTGCGCTCGTGGCCGCCCCCGACCCCGCCGCGACCGGCGCTGCCGTCGCCGGTCCCACCGCCCCCGATCCCGCCGCGACCGGCCTGTTCGGGCTCGTCGCGTACGGCGAACTGCTCGCCTTCGACCGCCTCGCCGCCGACGCCCGCCTCGCGCCCGACCTGGGCCGCCGCGCCGCGCTCAGCGAGATGGCCGCCGCGGAGATCGCGCACTACCGCTGGCTGACCGACCGCCTCGCCGGGTGGGGCGTCACCCCGGAGGAGGCGATGGCCCCCTACGTCGAGGCGCTGCGGGCGTACCACGACTCGACCGAGCCGCGGGACTGGGCGGAGGCGGTGACGAAGGCGTACGTGGGTGACGCGATCACCGACGACTTCCTGCGCGGGATCGCCGGCGGGCTGGCCGGGCCGGAGCGCGCGCTGCTGCTCGACGTGCTGCACGACTCCCGGTACGCCGAGTTCGCCGCGGCCGAGATCCGGGCCGCGATCGAGGCCGATCCACGGGCCGCCGGCCGGCTCTCCATGTGGGCCCGGCGGCTGCTGGGTGAGGCGCTCTCCCAGGCCGGACGGGTCGCCGCCGCCGACCGGGGCGCGCTCGGCGCGTTGATCGGCCGGACCGGCGGGGACGTGCCGGGGCTGCTGCGCCGGCTGACCGAGGCGCACACCGCGCGGATGACGGCCGTCGGGCTGAACAACTGAGCCGCCGTGGCGGGAGGCCCGCCACGGCGGCCGGTGCCGCGGGAAATCAGCGAACGGTGAACCCGACCGCGCGAGGCGAGGCCTCGGCGATCTCGACGTAGGCGACCTTGCCGACCGGCACGATGACCCGCCGGCCCTTCTCGTCGGTCAGGGAGAGCGTGCCCTCGCTCCGGGCGAAGGCGTCGGTCACGATCTGCTCGATCTCGGCCGGCGACTGCGCGCTCTCCAGGACCAGCTCCCGCGGCGCGTACTGCACGCCGATCTTGACCTCCACTGTGCCTCCTCAACTGGGGCGAAAAAGCCACCGTGGGAAGGCTATCCGATCCGGCGGCCCGATGTTCAGGCTGACTCGCCTTGCAGCGGGAAGCTGGCGATGCCACGCCAGGACAGGGCCGCGACCAGCGCCTCGGCCTCCGCCTTGGGCACCTGCCGGCCGCCGGCGAGCCAGAACTGGGCGGCCGTCTCGGCGGCGCCGACCAGGCCCGAGGCGAGCAGCTCGGCGTGCGACCGGCTGACCCCGGTGTCCGAGATGATCGTGTCGGTGATGGCCGCGATGCAGCCCTGCTCGACCCGCTCGACCCGTTGCCGCACCGCCGGGTCGTTGCGCAGATCGGACTCGAAGACCAGCCGGAACGCCTCGCTCTCGTGGTCGACGAAGTCGAAGTACGCGCGGACCGCGGCGCTCACCCGCTCCTTGTTGTCGTTGGTGCCGCTCATCGCGTCCTGCACCTTGGCCACTATCGCGTCACAGTGCGTGTCCAACAGCGCCAGGTACAGCTCCATCTTCCCGGGGAAGTGTTGGTAGAGCACCGGCTTGGAGACCCCGGCCCGCTCGGCGATGTCGTCCATCGCGGCGGCGTGGTAGCCCTGCGCGACGAACACCTCCTGAGCAGCGGCGAGCAGCTGCTTACGGCGCGCCGAGCGGGGCAGGCGGGTGGGCCGACCGGCGGTCTGTGCACCGTTCCCCACTGCGGTCATGGGATCCTCCGAGTATCTGCGTACGAGCCGGCACGTATCACCCGAACCGGTGCGGGTTCGTGAACCCGTCGCGGAATTGGCCCGCCGCTGTAACTTATCGCCACTGTCACCACACGGTAGCCTCAGCGGGGGCGACCAAGGAGCGCGCGGTGAGTGAAACAGGGCAACCCGGAGCCGCCACCCCGGGAGAGCACGGCGACGGGACGGGCCGGCAGGACGAACCAGCCCGTACCGGCGGCGGTTGGGCGCCCCCGCCGAACGGCTGGTCACGTGGCGCTCCGGCGCCCGGCGGCTGGCCCTACGGCGATCTCGGCGGCTGGGCCGCCTCCTCGCCCCGGCACGGTGACCTGCCGGCTCCGCTACCCGGCCAACCGGAGCCGAGCCCGGTGAACGGCCGCCACGTCAACGGCGTGCATCACGCCGGGGAGGAGTCGCGCGTGACCCGCCAGGCGCCGGTCAGTGCCCCGCCGGCGGACGATCCGCCCCGGCAGAGCGACGGCGAGCGGCTGGCCGTACCGGCCCCGCGACCGGCGCCCGCGGTCGAGCAGCAGGTCAGCCCGACCGACGCCGTCGGGTCCCGGCATGCCGTCGACGACCCGGCCGCCGCGCCGCGCTGGGCCGAGAGCGGTCCCGCCTCCGCGCCGCCGGCCCTGCAGGTACCGCCGGTCGGCGCCGCCGCCTCCGGCTTCGAGGTGCCACCGGGTTTCCACGCGCCGAACACCGAGTCCACCCCGTCGCTCTCCCGTGGCTGGGCCGACCGGCCACCGGCCGAGCCGTCCACCGACGCGGCCGGCCGTTCTGCGCAGCCAGCGGGCGACGTCCGCCCACCGGACGGGCCGTCGAGCCCTGCCGAGCCCCGGGCCGCCGCCGATTCCCGGGAGCCGGTCGCGGACGACCCGGGCGCCGGCGAACCGGACTGGTCCGGACCGTCCTGGAACCGCCCGAGCTGGGGCGACGGCTGGGCTCCGCCGTGGGCCCGCACCGACGAGCCACCGGCGCGCCGGGCCGCCGAGCGCGCCGACCGGCGCGAGCAGGAGGACGACACCACCGGCCGCCGCGCGGGCCATGACGAGCGCGGGAACTGGGACGACCGTGCGGGCCACGACGACCGCGCGGGCTGGGACGACCGTGCGGCCCGCGACGAGCGCGCGGCCGAGTGGGCGCCCGAGCCGGTGCGGCCGTACATGCCGGCCCGCGTCGAGCCGCCGTCCGGCTACGAGCCGCCCCGGCCCGAGCCGGTACGGCCGTACGAGCCGTTGCGCGCCGAGCCGGCCGCCGGACCGGAACCGACCCGGCCGTACGAGCCGGAGCCGCCGCGCCCGTACGAGTCCGAGCCGGGGCGTCAGCACGAGCCGGGCGCCGGTCCGGAGCAGGCGCGTGAGGCGACCCGGCCGTTCCGGCTGGCCCGGGGTGACGCCGAGCCGCAGCAGGGGTACGAGCGACCCTCGTGGGCCGGACCGCCGGTGCCTGTCACGCCGGTGAACCCGGGCGCCGGGCCCGAGCCGGCGAGCGCGCCACCCGCGCCGGCCGGCGGGTACACCCCGACGTTCCCCGGGTACCCCGCCGCACCCGCCGGGCCGCCGCCCACCGCCGCCCCCGTGGCCAACCCCGCGACCCGGGCCACCGGCGAGCCCGCCGACGGTCCCCGGCAGCCGCCGGCCGCCCCCGCCCGGCCGATCTCGGGCGTCCCGGCGCAGCCGACCTCCGGCGTCCCGGCGCGGCCGATCTCGGCCGTCCCGGCCCAGCCCACCTCCGGCGTTCCGGCGCAGCCGACCTCCGGCGTCCCCGCCCGGCCGATCTCCGGCGTCCCGGCCCAGCCCACCTCAGGGGTTCCGGCCCGGCCGATCTCCGGCGCCCCCGCCGCGAGCGGCGCGGCGCACGCCGACCGCACTTCCGCGCCCCAGCCGGCGAGCGCGCCTCCCTACGCCGCCCGCCGGTCCGCGCCGGAACCGGTACCGGCCGCCGACGCGGCCGCCGAGCCCCGACCGGAGGAGCCGGCCCCCGTGGTGCTGCCGCAGCGCGTCCCCGCCGAGCCCGACGTGCCAGTCGTGCCGGAGCCGCCGGCAGTGGAACCGTCCGCCGAGACCCCCGAACTCGCCCGCATCGCCACCCACCTGCGCCGGGACGACGAGCCCGCGCCGCTGCGTGAGCGCCCGGAGGGCTTCGACGTCAACGCGATCCTGGACGCGGTCCGCGAGGTGGCCGGCGTACGCGACGCCGCGCTGCGCCGTACCCCGGCCGGCGCCCACAGCCTCCGGCTCGACCTGGCCGACGGCGCGGACCCGGCCGAGGTCAGCCGCCTGGTGGCCCGGCTGCTCCAGGAACGGATGGGCCTGGCCGCGGCGCCGCAGAACCTGCCCGGCGCGCCGGGCGCGCCGCCGCCGGCCCAACTGCGCCGCCGGTCGGCCCGACTGGACCGCGCCGGTGAGGGCCGGCCGACCGGGCCGATTCACGCCCGCGCCCTGCCGGACGAGACGCGGACGGCAGCGCCCGCGCCCCGCAACGGTGACGAGCCCGGACCGGCCGGGGACGAGACGCCGGCGCGTACCGGTGTGGTGCGCCCGGCCGCGAACCGCTCCGGTGAGGGGCGGTTCGGCGGGACGGACCGCGCCGCCCGTCCGGCCGACGCCCCGGCCGACGGCGACGAGCCGCCGCGCCGCCGCCGGCAGGCCACCCACCGGGGCCGGGCCGCTGTCGACGAGACGTCGCTGGCCGCCGCGCCGACCGGCATGTCCACCGGCAGCCCGGTGACGCTCGGCACCTCGTACTCCGGCGGGCAGATGACCACGACGGAGACCGCGCCGTCGCGACCGCTCGACACCGGCGGCGCGCCGGGCCCCCGGGTGGTGATCGAGCACGTCCTGGTGAGCACGTTCGGCCTGGACGCCACCACGGAGGTCCGCCTGGTCGCGGGCGACCGGACGGCCGAGGGCCACGCGACCGGGCCGGCCGTCGACGGGTACGTGCTGCGGCTGTGCGCCGTGGCCGCGGCCGCCGCGGTGGACGAGTTGCTCGGCCGGGGCGTCCCGGCCGGCGAGCACGGCCGGTGCTTCGTGGAGCACGCCGCCGTGGTGCCGTTCGGCAACTGCGAGGTGGCGACAGTGGTCGTGCTGCTGGTCTGCGACGGCTGGGTGGAGCAACTGGCCGGTTCGGCCCTGGTAGCCGGGGATCCCCGGCAGGCGGTGGTGCGGGCCACGCTGGCGGCGGTGAACCGGCGGCTGGAGGCGCTGCTCACCTGAACGGTGTGCGGTACGGCGCGGGCGGGGAGACTGGAGACATGAAACGCGCCGCACTCTGGCCGGAGCACAGCCTTCCCGCGCACGAGGTCCCGCCGCCCTGGCCCGGCCGGCACGTCCGGATCGACGGCACGCTCGTGCACGTCCGGGAGACCCCTGCGACCGGGCCCGGCGCGGAACCGGCGCTCTACGTGCACGGCCTCGGCGGGTCCGCGCAGAACTGGACCGACCTGGCCGGCCTGCTCTCCGGCCGGCTCGACGGCCAGGCGATCGACCTGCCCGGCTTCGGGCGCAGCGAGCCCGGACCGCGCTACACCATCCCGGCCTTCACCGAGCGGGTGATCCGCTGGATCGAGCACACCGACCGGGGGCCGGTGCACCTGTTCGGCAACTCGCTCGGCGGCGCGATCTCGGTCCGGGTGGCGGCGCTGCGCCCGGACCTGGTCCGCACGCTCACCCTGATCTCGCCGGCCCTGCCGTTCCTGGACTTCCGGCGTTCGTTGCAGGGGCGGATGCTTCCACTGCTGGCGATCCCCCAGGGCGAGCGGCTGGCTGCCTGGCGGCTGGCCCAGTTCACTCCCGAGGTGACGGCGCAGCAGGTGATGGAGGCGTGCGTGGCGGACCTGACCCGGATCAGCGAGCAGCGCCGGCAGGAGGCGATCGACGAGATCCGGGTCCGGTACGAGGCCGCGCACTATGCCGCCGCGTACGTGCGTACCTTCCGGGGCCTGGTCGGCAGTTTCCTGCGCTCGTACCTGCCGGGGGAGGGCGCGCTCTGGCGGCAGGCGGCGGCGGTGCGGGCGCCGACGCTGGTGGTGGGCGGACGGCAGGACCGCCTGGTCGACGTCCGGGTGGCGCCGCAGGCGGCCCGCGTGATCCCGGACAGCCGGTTGCTGATGCTCGACGGCGTCGGGCACGTGGCGCAGCTTGAGGTCCCGCGGACGGTGGCGCGGGCGGTGCTGGGACTGCTCGGCGAGACGCCGTCGTCGCCGGAGGCCGGTGCGGGGGAGAGCGGAACGGGGCGCGACATGGCAGGCTGAGCCGGATGCCCAGCTCACGCCCTCCCCGCACCGCCCGGTCCCGGGCCGCCGCTCGTCCTGCCTGGCGCTCGGCCCTCGTGGTGTGCGCCTTCCTCGCCGTCGCCGCGGTCGGCGTCGGCGCGGCGCTGCAACTGCCGTCGGCGGGGGCGGGGACGCGGGTCACCGACGGGTTCGTCGCCCAGCCTCCGGCGCCCGCGAGGGCGCCGTCGTCGGCGCCGAGCGTCGCCCCGCCGCCTCCGGTGACGCCCAGTTCCCCGGCGCCGCCGGTGCTGACGCTGTCCGACCCGGGGCCGGCAAAAGGGCGGGGCAGCTTCGGCTACGACGACCGGCCCGGCGGGGTGCTGGGCCGCTCCGGGACGCTTCAGCGGTACCGGGTGGCGGTCGAGAACGGCTCGGGCGAGCAGGTCCGCGACTTCGGCGAGGCGGTGCAGCGGGCCCTGGCGGGCCCGGGGAGCTGGGTGGACGGCGGCCGGCTGCGGTTGCAGCGGGTCGGGCCGGGCAGCGGGTACGACTTCACGATCCACCTGGCGACCCGGGAGACCGCGCGGCGGTTGTGCGGCGCGGGCGGGATCGACATCCGCGTGGGCGGCGTGCCGTACACGTCCTGCCGGGTGCCGGGCAAGGTGGTGATCAACCTGGACCGGTGGCGGACCTCCGCGCCGCATCTGGTCGCCGCCGGGATGACGCTCGACGACTACCGGCTCTACGTGATCAATCACGAGGTGGGCCACCAGCTCGGGCACCGGCATGAGGGGTGTCCGAGGGCGGGGCGGGCCGCGCCGGTGATGCAGCAGCAGACGCTCTTCCTCAACGGCTGCCGCCCGAACCCCTGGCCCTACGTGGGCGGGAAGCGGTACGCCGGGCCGAGCCTGTGATGCGCCGGTTGTGAAGAAGATTCGCGGCATAGGCGGCAAAAGCAGCTAAATGCCCGAATTGCATGGCACGCTGATGTCATGACGTCGTCGTCCCCTTACGACATGCCTGCCGAGCCGCGCCGCCGACCGCCCGGTCGCCCGGCCGAGCGGCCCACCCTGCGCCGCATGCGACGTCGCCGCCGCCGTTCGGTGCTGCTGCTGGCGATGCTGCTGGCCGCCGTCAGCGGAGCGGTCGGCATCACCCGGCTGAACGCCCCCGGGCCCGGCGGGACGTCGCTCGCGGCCGAGCCGTCGCTCGCCCGCGGCGCCGCCGAGGCCGACGTCCCGGCCGCGCCGCCGACCGGCTACCCCACCGCCGGGCCCGGCACGTTCGCCGTGGCCCATGGGCGATCCCCGGTACGCGGACACGACGGGCCGCTGAGCCGCTACCGGGTCGAGGTCGAGCACGGTACGGGGCAGGACGCCGACCGGTTCGCCGCCACCGTGGACTCGGTGCTCGGCGACCCGCGCAGCTGGATCGCGTCGGGAGAACTGCGGGTGCAGCGGGTGCCCGAGGCGGCCGCCGCAGACTTCACCGTCTACCTCGCCACCCCGGTCACCTCCGAGCGGATGTGCGCCGAGGGCGGCCTGCGCACCGACCGGTACACCTCCTGCCGGCTGCCCGGCCGGGTCGTGCTGAACCTGGCCCGGTGGATGACGGCGGTGCCCGACTACGGCGCCCCGCTGGAGGTCTACCGGACGTACGTGATCAACCACGAGGTCGGGCACGAGTTCGGTGAGCTGCACCAGGCCTGCCCGGCGCCCGGCGCGCCCGCCCCGGTGATGCAGCAGCAGACGTACGGGCTGGACGGCTGCCTGCCGAACGCCTGGCCGTACGTCGACGGAAGGCGGTACTCCGGCGAGCCCACCGACGGCGTCTGAGTTATTCCCGGTCCCGCAGTTCGGGCCGAGTGTCCCTCATCATGGCCGATCCCCGTCCGGGCGAGCGACAATGGCGCGGTCACACCGCCGATCCCGGGGAGTCCACCGTGTCGTTGCCCCCGCTCGTCGAACCCGCCGCCGAGCTGACCGTAGACGAGATCCGCCGCTACTCGCGCCACCTGATCATCCCGGACGTCGGGGTGGAGGGGCAGAAGCGGCTGAAGAACGCCCGGGTGCTCTGTGTCGGCGCCGGCGGCCTCGGCTCGCCGGCCCTGCTGTACCTCGCCGCGGCCGGTGTCGGCACGCTCGGCATCATCGACTTCGACACCGTCGACGAGTCGAACCTCCAGCGCCAGGTCATCCACGGCGTCTCCGACGTGGGCCGTTCCAAGGCCGAGTCCGCCGCCGCGTCGATCCGCGAGATCAACCCGCTGGTCAACGTGGAGATCCACAACACCGCGCTGGACCGGGAGAACGTCCGGGACATCTTCTCCCGGTACGACCTGATCGTCGACGGCACCGACAACTTCGCCACCCGGTACATGGTCAACGACGCCGCGGTGCTGCTCGGCAAGCCGTACGTCTGGGGTTCGATCTACCGCTTCGACGGCCAGGCGTCGGTGTTCTGGGCCGAGCACGGCCCCTGCTACCGCTGCCTCTACCCGGAGCCCCCGCCGCCCGGCATGGTCCCCTCCTGCGCCGAGGGCGGCGTGCTCGGCGTGCTCTGCGCGTCCATCGGGTCGATCCAGGTCAACGAGGCGATCAAGCTGCTCGCCGGCATCGGTGAGCCGCTGGTCGGCCGGCTGATGGTCTACGACGCCCTGGAGATGAGCTACCGCAAGATCAAGGTCCGCAAGGACCCGAACTGCGTGCTCTGCGGCGAGAACGCGACCCTCACCGACCTCATGGAGGACTACGAGGACTTCTGCGGCGCGGTCTCCGACGAGGCGCAGGAGGCGGTGGTCGACTCGACCATCACCGCGCTGGAGCTGAAGGACTGGCAGGACTCCGGCAAGGACATCTTCCTCGTCGACGTGCGCGAGCCCGCCGAGTACGAGATCGTCCGCATCCCCGGCGCGACGCTCATCCCCAAGGGCGAGATCCTCTCCGGCGAGGCGCTGGCGAAGTTCCCGCAGGACCGGCAGATCGTGCTGCACTGCAAGTCCGGCGTCCGGTCGGCCGAGGCGCTCGCCGCGCTGAAGGCGGCCGGCTTCACCGACGCCGTGCACGTCCAGGGCGGTGTGCTCTCCTGGGTCAAGCAGATCGACCCGTCCCTGCCGTCGTACTGAGTCGCGTCGATGGGCCCGCCCGGTTCCCCGGGCGGGCCCATCGTGCTTTCCGTACCCCGTGGCATGGGCAAACGCCTGGTCGCCCGACCCACAGGTGGATGCCTTCGGCGACCGGTGGGCGGTACCGGCCCTGACCGAGCTACCGAGGCGTAACCTCGGCCGCGCCAGTACCGTCAGGGCCGTGGTGGACTTGGACGCGGCGATCGGATTCGTCGTCGCACACGGAGACGCGGTGGACCGCGCCCGTCTCTCCCGGCTGCGCACCGGCGCTCCGGTGCCGCCCGGCCTGCTCGACGCCGCCGAGTCCGGGCAGGCGCCGGGCGGCGGCTGGCCCGCCGTGCTCGACGGCGAAGTCGCCTCGATCGACGCGACCTGCTTCCGCCTGGCCGAGCTGGACGACCTCGGCGCGCTCGGCCGGCCGGCGGCCCGGCACGCGCTGGACTGGCTCGCCGCCCGGCAACTGCCCGACGGCGGCTGGGACGAGGACCCGTCACTGGCCGGGCTCGCCCCCGAATGGGCCACCCCCGGCGATCCGGAGGCCCGGCTCTACCAGACCGCCAACGCCGGATTCTGGCTGACAGTGGCCGGGCTGGACGCCCGCGCCGCCGGGCCGCTGGACCACCGGGTCGGCGGCGCGTACGCCGGTGTGGTGCAGGCGGCCGCGCAGGCGCTCGCCGCCCAGCTCGCGCCGGACGGGAGCTGGCCGTCCTTCCTGCCCGCCGGCTGGCTCGCCGCCGCGGTGCTGCACCGCCAGCAGATGTACTACGAGTCGGCGCGCATCCAGGCGGTGCTGGCCGACCGGATCCCACAGATGTCCCCGGCCGACGTGGCCTGGCTCGCCGCCACGCTGCGCCGGGTCGACGTGGGCGAGGAGCAGTGGCTGCTGGTCTCCGCGCGCAGGCGGCTCGCCGAGACCCAGCGCAGCGACGGCGGCTGGGACAGCGACGACGGGCACCAGTTCGACGTGCACACCACGCTGCGGGCGATCCGTGCGTGCCGGCCGAACGCGCCCGAGGCCCCGGTGTCCGGCGCGCCGTTCGTGGCACCGCGGCCCGCCGAACTGCCCCCGCCGCCCGCGGTGCCGGCCCCGCGCCGGCGCCGGCTCCCCGCATCGGCGAGTCCCGATCCCGACCTGTCGTCCCGCCGGGGCCCCGAGCCTTCGTCCGGTGGCGGCCCCGAGCCTTCGTCCGGTGGCGGCCCCGAATCTTCTGCGGGCTTCGGTCCTGACCTGCCGTCCGGTCTCGGCACTGACCTGCCGTCCGGTCTCGGCACTGACCCGTCGGGCGGACCGGGGATCGCGCCCGCGCTGTCGGTGGGGCCGGACTTGTTTCCGGCCCAGGGTCTCGGTCCTCACACGTGGTTCCGTCCGGACGTCGGGTCGGATGCCGCGTCCGGTTCAGTGGAGGAGCCTGATCCGTCGGCCGGCCCCGTGATCTCGGCCGGTCCGGACGGCGGGCCGGGTTCGTGGTCCGCCTGGGTCGTCACGCCCGATCTGCTCCCCGACGAGGGCAAGCCTGCTGCGCAGCCGGTGCCGGACCTGGCACCCGGCCCGGTGCTGCCCGGTCTGCCTCCGGCGGTTGCGGTGCCACCAGCCGCCCCGGTGTCCCGGGGGTTGCCTCCGCTGGTCATGCCGCCCTCGGCACCCACGGCCCCGGCGCTGCCGCAGCCCGGCACCACCCCGCCGGTCGACCCCGCCACACCGGCAGACGGTGATCCACTCCAGCTCGCGTAGCCCCGCCAGCCGATGATCAACACCAGTTCGGGGAGGTGGCGGTATCGGAGGCGTTGGGATGGCACCACTTCGCCGGGCTGGCGGGGGCTCTGACCAGTTCGGGGAGGTGGCGGTATCGGAGGTCCTGGGATGGCACCACTTCCCCGAGCTGCCGGCGCTCTGACTAGTTCGGGGAGGTGGTGCTATCGGAGGCGCTGGGGTGCCGCCACTTCCCCGGGCTGGCGGCGCTCTGGCCAGTTCGGCGAGGTGGTGCTATCGGAGGCGTTGGGATGGCACCACTTCCCCGAGCTGCCGGCGGGCCTGGCCAGTTCGGGGAGGTGGCGGTATCGGAGGTCCTGGGATGGCACCACTTCCCCGAACTGGCGCGGCGGCCCCCGACCAGTACGGCGAGGTGGCGGCATAAGGAGCCAGCTGATCAGCGCAGGTGACCGTCCCCGGTCACCACGTACTTGGTGCTGGTCAGCTCCGGCAGGCCCATCGGGCCGCGCGCGTGCAGCTTCTGCGTCGAGATGCCGATCTCCGCGCCGAACCCGAACTCACCGCCGTCGGTGAACCGGGTCGACGCGTTGACCATGACCGCCGCGGAGTCCACCCGGGCCACGAACTCCCGGGCCGCTCGCTGCGAGTCGGTGACGATCGCCTCGGTGTGCCCGGTGCCGTACCGGCGGATGTGCGCGACCGCCGCGTCGAGCGAGTCGACCACGGCGACCGAGATGTCGGCGGAGAGGTACTCGGTGCCGAAGTCCTCCTCGGTGGCCGGCACCACAGTGTCGGAGTGGGCGGCCACCTCGGGCGTGCCGTGCACTGTCACCCCGGCGTCGGCGAACGCGGCGAGCACCGCCGGCAGGAAGGCGTCCGCGACGTCGCGGTGCACCAGCAGCGACTCTGCGGTGTTGCAGGTGGACAGGCGCTGGGTCTTGGCGTTCAGCGTGACGGCCAGCGCCTTGCCGAGGTCGGCGGCGGCATCGACGTACACGTGGCAGTTGCCCACCCCGGTCTCGATCACCGGCACTGTCGACTCCTCGACCACGGCGCGGATCAGCGACGCGCCGCCGCGCGGGATCAGCACGTCGACCAGGCCGCGGGCGCGCATCAGCTCCTTGACCGAGTCGCGGGTGCTGGAGTCGAGCAGCTGCACCGCGTCCGCCGGCAGCCCGGCGCCGGCGACCGCGTCGCGCAGCACCTCGACCAGCGCGGCGTTGGAGTGCGCGGCCGACGAGGAGCCGCGCAGCAGCGCCGCGTTGCCGGACTTCAGGCAGATCCCGGCGGCGTCGACAGTCACGTTCGGTCGGCCCTCGTAGACGATGCCGACGACCCCGAACGGTACCCGGATCTGGCGCAGCTCCAGGCCGTTGGGCAGCGTCGAGCCGCGTACCACCTCGCCGACCGGGTCGGGCAGCGCGGCCATCTGGCGCAGCGCGTCGGCGATGGCGGCCACCCGGCCCTCGTCGAGCGCGAGCCGGTCCAGCACGGCCGCGGACAGCCCGGCGTCGCGCCCGGCCGCCAGGTCCGCCGCGTTCGCCGCGAGAACCTCGGGGGTACGCGCCACGAGCGCGTCGGCCATCGCGTGCAGCGCGGTGTCCTTGACGGTACGGGTGGCAGTGGCCAGGGCTTCCGCCGCGTCCCGGGCTCGCCGGGCCTGCTCGACGACGCTCATCGTGCGTACTCCTTCGGAGGTGTTTTAAGGAGGGGCCCCTTATTAACAGACGGGTGTTAAGAAGGGGCCCTTGCTTACAGCAGGACCAGGTCGTCGCGGTGGACGACCTCACGTTCGTACGCCGGGCCGAGCGCCGCGGCGAGTTCGGAGGTGGACCGGCCGAGCAGGCCGGGCAGCTCCACCGCGTCGTAGTTGACCAGCCCTCGGGCCACCGGCGCGCCCGCGGTGTCGACCAGGTCGACCGGGTCCCCGGCGGTGAACGCGCCGTCGACGGCGGTGATGCCGGCGGGCAGCAGCGACTTGCGGCGGCCGACCACCGCCTGCACCGCGCCCGGGTCGAGATGCAGGCGGCCCCGGGGCGCGGTGGCGTGCGCGAGCCAGAACAGGCGCGCGGCGGGACGGCGGCTGCTCGGGTGGAAGTACGTGCCGACCGGCTCGCCGGCCAGCGCCGGCCCGGCCAGCGGCGCGGCGGTGAGCACCACCGGGATGCCGAAGCCGGTGGCGATCCGGGCCGCCTCGACCTTCGTCACCATGCCGCCGGTGCCCACCCCGGCCCGGCCGGCCCCGCCGATGTCCACGCCAGCCAGGTCACCCTCACCGTGCACCTCGGTGATGCGGGTGCTGCCGGGGCGGGCCGGGTTGCCGGTCCAGAGCGCGTCGACGTCGGAGAGCAGCACCAGCAGGTCGGCGTCGACGAGCGCGGCGACGAGCGCGGCGAGGCGGTCGTTGTCGCCGAACCGGATCTCCTCGGTCGCCACCGTGTCGTTCTCGTTGACGATCGGCACGGCATGCAGGTCGAGCAGCTTGCGCAGCGTCCGGTACGCGTTGCGGTAGTGCGCGCGCCGGGTCACGTCGTCCACGGTGAGCAGCACCTGCCCGACGGTGCGGCCGTGCCGGGCGAACGCGGCCGCGTACCGCCCGATCAGCAGGCCCTGACCGACGCTGGCGGCGGCCTGCTGGGTGGCCAGGTCGCGCGGGCGCCGGGGCAGCCGCAGCGGGGCGAGCCCGGCGGCGATCGCGCCGGAGGAGACCAGCACCACCTCGCGTCCGGCGGCGGCCAGCTCGCCGAGCGTGTCGACGAGCGCGTCGACCCGGGCGTCGTCCAGGCCGCCGGTCGCGGTGGTCAGCGAGGACGAACCGATCTTGACGACGATCCGGCGGGCCGAGGTGACTGCTTCACGCACCCGACCATTCTGCGCGCTGCGGTCTGTGACGCCGCGGCGCGTTCCCATATCGTGGCAGCTCGTGACATCTGACGAGTACGTCGAGGCAGTGCTGGCACTTGTCGAGCGGATCCCGCCGGGGCGCGCGATGTCGTACGGGGCGGTGGCCGACGCGCTCGCCGACTGCTCGGGGCGGGCGTCGCCGCGGCTGGTCGGCTCGATCATGGCGCGGCACGGGGGCGGCGTGCCCTGGCACCGGGTGGTGAACTCGGCCGGCCGGCTGCCGCCGGGTCACGAGCGCAAGGCGCGGGAGCGGCTGCTCGCCGAGGGGTGCCCGCTGCGCGGGGACCGGGTGGACCTCGCGGCGGCATCGTGGTCGCCGGACGAGGGATGACCCGACCGCGTAGGAGGCAGCCGGGCGTTCAGTCGCGATGGCGCTGAACCGGGGCCGTCACCGCGGCCAGCCCACGAACGCGTGGCGCAGGTCGCGGATCTGGTCCGGGGTGAGGCGGTAGAGGGCGAAGACGGTGTCGGGCAGGCGGTCGAGGCGCTGCAGCGAGTCCAGGAACTCTTCGTCGGTGAGCGCCGGGTCGGCACGCCTCGCGAGGTTCACCAGGTCGTTCCTGCTGTACCGGCTGAGCGCGGCGGCGACGTCGATGTAGTCGCGGGGTTGGGCTCGGGTCACCATGGCGGCGACCTTGGTGCCGATCACGTCGTCCAGGTGCAGCACGGGCCCGACGTCGAGCACGATCGGGCTGGCGCTGCGCGCGAAGCGTACGAGCTGGAGCCGTACGGTCCGGTCGTCGCGGCGAACCTCGAACTCGGTCATGTCGTGCTCGAAGCCGTAGAAGACGTCGTCCAGTTCGGTGGGCTCGGCGATGGTCTCGACCTGGTACCCGGCATCGAGCAGGGTGACGCGTACCAGCTCGGCGGCTGCGGTGACCCCTCCGTCGACATCGGTGAACAGGTCGACGTCCTCGGTGGGACGGGCGCCGATGCCGTGGGCGATGAGGGCTTGGCCGCCAGCGAGGGCGAAGCCGTGTCGCCCGGCCACGGCGAGCGCGATCCGGGCGACCTCGTGCTGGAAGGGGTCCGGCGCAGGTGGCATCAGGCGGCGACGTCCCGGGCGCGCAGCACCGGGTGGCTCTCTTCCCAGGCGCGGCGGACGCCGCGGGGCACGTACAGCTCGGGCCACAGTCGCACGAGAGTGGGGCCGTGCAGCCAAGCGCGCAGCTCGTCGGGATGAACGGCTTCGGTGAGCACCGTCTCGTACATCCAGGCGAGCAGGCCCGGCACGTCGAGGTCGACGTGCCGGTCGGGTTGCCAGAACAGCCGATGGGGCAGCTCGACCACACCGGCGACCGGGCCCTGCAACTCGTTCAGGTCGGGGACCACGACCGCACGGCGGCCGGGGCGGGCCTCGTACGGTGCCCGCGAGCTGCGGACGGATCGGGCCGGGTCCATGCCCTACAGGGTAGCGGTGCCGACCTGCGGCTCGTCGCGACTCGCGAGCGCCTGTCGGCATCCAACGGGCAGCAACGGACGAGGGGATGTGACGCGGGCCATAACGTGAGTAGCATTCGGCTCCATGACAGCTTCGGGCCTGCCCCGCCGGGTGCACCTCGGGTACGCGCTGGGTTCCCTGGTCACCGGCGCGTTCGGCACCGTACCCGGGCTGCTCCTGCTGCCGTACCTCACCGACACGCTCGGCGTCGCCGCCGGGCTGGCCGCGCTGCTGGTGCTGCTGCCGAAGGCGTGGGACGTGCTGGTCAACCCGGTCGCCGGGCGGATCTCCGACCGGACCCGTTCCCGCTGGGGCGCCCGCCGGCCGTACCTGCTCGTCGGCGGGCTGGCGCTCGCGGTGCTGTTCGCGTCGATCTTCGCCGCGCCGTTCGCGAGCGGTCCGGGCGCGGCCGCCTACGTGGCGCTGGCGTTCCTGGCCACCGCCACCGCGTTCGCGTTCTTCCAGGTGCCGTACGTGGCCATGCCGGCCGAGCTGACCGCCGACCCGGCGGAGCGTACCCGGATGATGACCTGGCGGATCGCGGTGCTGGCGCTGGCCATCCTGGTCTCCGGCGCGGTGGCCCCGGCGGTGGTGACCGCCGGCGGCGACGGCGTCCCAGGTCACCGGTGGATGGGCCTGTTCGTCGCCGCGCTCATCGTCGTCGGCACGGTCGGCGTCTTCCTCGGCACCCGGTCCGCGCCGTCGGGGACGGTGGGGGAGAGCGAGCCGAGCCTGCGCGCCCAGCTCGCTGTGGCCACCCGCAACCGGCCGTTCCGGGTGCTGCTGATCTGCTTCGTGATCCAGTCCGCCGGGGTGGCCACCGTGCTGGCCGGGGTGAAGTACTTCGCCGGCCAGGTGCTGCGCGAGCCGGACAGCGGCCCGACGCTGCTGTTCGCCTGCTTCGTCGCGCCCGCGCTGCTGGTCATGCCGCTGTGGTCGCGGGCCGGCGCCCGGCTGGGCAAGCGGGCGTCGCTGGTCGCCGCGTCGCTGATCTTCGCGGTGGGCGCGCTGGCCCTGGTCGCCGCGCCCGCGTTGCCCGCCGCCGCGGCGTACGCGGTGGTCGCGGTGATCGGCGTCGGGTACGCGGGCCAGCAGGTGTTCGCGCTGGCCATGCTGCCGGACTGCATCGCGTACGACACCGTGCGCACCGGGCGGCGGCAGGCCGGGGTGTTCACCGGGCTGTGGACCGCCGGGGAGACGTTCGGGCTGGCGCTGGGGCCGGGCATCTACGGGCTGGTGCTCCAGCTCTCCGGTTACGTCTCCTCGTCCACCGGTACCGCCGCCGTCCAGTCCGACACGGCACGCCTCGGCGTGCTGCTCGGCTTCACCGTGCTGCCCGCGCTGCTGGTGGCGATCCCGCTGGTGCTGCTGCGCGGCTACACCCTGACCCCGGCCCAGCTGACCGCCGCGCCTGAGACCACAGCGTCCGAGGTCGACGGCACCGCCCCGGTCACGCGCGTGAACACCGCACCGCCCGGCCCGTCCAGGAGAGGAACCACCCGATGACCGACACGGCAGGCGCCGGCGCGCTGCCCGCACAGGGGATGCCCGCGGCGGACGTACTCGACGAGATCCGCGCGCTGCGGGACGCCGACCGGCCCACGCACGGCGGGCGGCTGTTCGCGTACGTCTACGACCCGGGCGTGAGCGGCCTGGACGAGCTGGCGCAGGCCGCGTACGCGCAGAGCGCCCACGTCAACGGCCTCGACCCGACCGCGTTCCCGTCGCTGCTGGCGATGGAGAACGCGCTCGTCGGCGCCGCCGCCCGGCTGCTCGGTGGCGGTCCCGGCACCGGCGCGCCGGACGTGGTCGGCAGCGTCACCAGCGGCGGCACCGAGTCGCTGCTGCTCGCCGTCAAGGCGGCCCGGGACGCCCGCCCCGATCTGACCGAGCCACGGATCGTGGCGCCGGCCAGCGCGCACGCCGCGTTCGCCAAGGCGGCGCACTACCTGCGGGTCGCGCTGGACACGGTGCCGGTCGACCCGGTGACGCTGCGCCCGGACGTGGCAGCGGTGGCCGCCGCGATCCGCCCGGAGACCGTGCTGGTGGTCGCGTCCGCCCCGTCGTACGCGCACGGGGTGGTCGACCCGGTCGCGGAGATCGCCGCCGTCGCCGAGGCGGCCGGGGTGCGCTGCCACGTGGACGCCTGCTTCGGCGGTTGGACGCTGCCCTGGCTGCGCCGGCTCGGCGCGCCGGTGCCGCCGTTCGACTTCGCCGTGCCGGGGGTCACCTCGATCTCGGTGGACCTGCACAAGTACGCGTACGCGCCGAAGGGCGTCTCGGTGCTGTTGCACCGCGATCCGGCGCTGCGCGCCCCGCAGTTCTTCGCGTACGCCGACTGGCCCGGGTACACGATGGTCAACCCGGTGATCGCCTCGACCCGCTCCGGTGGGCCGATCGCCGCCGCGTACGCCACGCTGCGCCACCTCGGCGAGGACGGCTACCTGCGGCTGGCCGCCGCGACCCGGGACGCGGTCGCCGGGCTCGCCGACGCGATCCGGGCCACCCCGGGGCTGCGGCTGATGGCCGAGCCGGAGACCACTGTCGTCTGCTTCACCAGCGACGATCCCGGGCTCGACCTGTTCGTGCTGGTCGACGAGCTGACCGCGCGTGGCTGGCACACCCAGCCCCAGCTCACGTACGCCGATCTGCCGGCCAGCGTGCACCTCACGGTGACAGCGGCGGTGGCGCCCCGGGTGGCCGAGTTCGGCCCGGCGCTGGCCGAGGCGGTCGCGGCGGCCCGCGCCGCCGGGCCGGTCGTGCTGCCGCCGGAGCTGGTGGCGCTGGCCGGCAGCCTCACCCCGGAGGCGCTCACCCCGGACCTGGTGGCCGGGCTGGCCGACGGGCTCGGCCTGGCCGCCGGCGCCGGTGTGCCGGACCGGATGGCGGTGGTCAACACGCTGCTCGACGCCGCGCCGTCCCGGCTGCGGGAGCGGCTGCTCGCCGAGTTCGTCGGGTTGCTCCAACGCCCGGCCTGGTGACGCGGACGCGGCCCGCCCGGTCTCCGGGCGGGCCGCGCCGTCAGGTGTGTCAGCCGGCGGCGCTGATGCTGAACGTGGTGGTGTTGTCCGCCGGGTCGACGTCCCCGACCGGCTCGTTCACGTAGCGGGCCTCGACGGTGAACGCGCCGCTGCCCAGCGCGCCGGCCGGCGTTCCGGCCGAGGCCCGCAGGACGACGTCGAACGTGCGCTCCTCGCCGGGCATGAACCGGCCGCCCGGGACGTCGAACGAGTCCGGGAAGCTGGGCAGGTCCTGCGGGTCGGTGCTCCACACCTCGACCCCGGCGGGCAGGACCGCCCGCGCGGCGAGCCGGAACGGCGGCGGTCGTTCCGTCCGCCCGACAGTGATGACACCCGCGGCCCGGGGGACAGTTGCCCGGGTTCCCTGTCGTGGGTACGACACCGGAACGCTGTGGTTGACTGTCTGCTCGGGGTCCACGGACAGCGGGGAGGTCGGAGATGCAGCTGCCGGGCGTGCTCGGCGAGCCGATCCGGTTCGTGCTGAACTGGGGCCGCCGCTACTCGCTCTGGGTGTTCAACTTCGGCCTGGCCTGCTGCGCCATCGAGTTCATCGCGACCAGCATGGGCCGGCACGACTTCATGCGCCTCGGCGTGATCCCGTTCGCCCACGGTCCCCGGCAGGCCGACCTGATGGTGGTCAGCGGGACCGTCACCGACAAGATGGCCCCGGCCATCAAGCGGCTATACGACCAGATGCCCGAGCCGAAGTACGTGATCTCGTTCGGCGCCTGCTCCAACTGCGGCGGCCCGTACTGGGACTCCTACTCGGTGACCAAGGGCGTCGACCAGCTCATCCCGGTCGACGTCTACGTGCCCGGCTGCCCGCCCCGCCCGGAGGCGCTGCTGCACGGCATCCTGCGCCTGCAGGAGAAGATCGCCGCCGAGCAGTCCGGCGTCGGCGGCGTGCCCCGCCCCGACGCGCTCGCCTCCCCGGCGGACGTCACCCCCCGGCCGGTCGAGGCGCTGACCGCGCCACCGGTACGTCCGCCGCTCGGCTGAGCCGTCAGGTGGCGCCGCCGGTCTAGCCTGCGGCTCATGACCGACTTCGCGGAGAAGCGCTCCGCATTCATCATCGGCGTGCTGACCGAGGAGTTCGGCGCGTCCATGGCGATCGACCCGGCGGCGTTCCGCCGCAAGTTCCGCAAGATGGCGGCGTCACCGTTCGCGTTCTACCGGGGCAGCGCGGCGCTGTTCTACGCCGACCAGCGCGGCGACTTCGGCAGCGACCGGTTCCTCGACGAGCGGACCAGCCGGGTGTGGATCCACGGCGACCTGCACGCCGAGAACTTCGGCACCTACATGAACGCGTCCGGGCAGCTCGTGTTCAACGTCAACGACTTCGACGAGGCGTACGTCGGGCCGTTCACCTGGGACCTGAAGCGCCTCGCGGCGAGCGTGGCGCTGATCGGCTACGCCAAGGCCCTCTCCGACCGGGTGATCGGCGAGCTGGTCACCGGCTTCGCCCGGTCGTACCTGGCCGAGCTGCGGGCCATCGCGGCCGGCGGGGACGACGCGATCGGCTCGATCACGCTGGACAACGCCGACGGCGTGCTGCGCCGGGTGCTCCAGCAGGCGCGGCTGAACACCCGGGTGGACCTGCTCGCCGCGCAGACCACCGTCGACAACTACGAGCGCCGGTTCTCCCTCGGCGACGGCGTGCACGAGATCGACGCCGCGACCCGGGAGAAGGTCTGCGCCGCGTTCGCCGACTACCTGCACACGCTGCCGGAATCGACCACCCGGATGCGCCCGGTGGCCACCGGCATCAAGGACGTGGTGCTGCGTAAGGGCGTCGGCATCGGCTCGGCCGGGCTGCCGTCGTACAACCTGCTGCTGGAGGGGCACACCCAGGCGCTGGAGAACGACGTCGTCATCTACATGAAGCAGGCGCAGGTGCCGGCCGTGGCGCGGTACGTCGACGACGAGCGCGTCCGGTCGTACTTCCGGCACCAGGGGCACCGCACCGCCGAGTCGCAGCGCGCGTTGCAGGCGCACGCCGATCCGTGGCTGGGCTTCACCGAGCTGGACGGCGTCGGCCAGCTCGTCGCCGAGGTCTCCCCGTACGCGGCGGACCTCGACTGGGCCGACGTGAACGAGCCGGAGGAACTGGGCGGCGTGCTCGCCGACCTGGGCCGCGCGGTGGCCCGGATGCACTCGGTGGCCGACGACGAGTCCAGCCACGACCTGGTCGACTACTCCACCGAGGAGGCGATAGTCGCTGCCGTCGACGCCGACCCGGACGGGTTCGTCGGCTACCTGGTCGACTTCGCCCACCGGTACGGGATCCGGGCGCGCGAGGACCACCAGCTCTTCGTGGACCTGTTCCGCAACGGCCGGCTACCCGGCATCTGAGGGCGCGGGGCGCCGGCTGCGGCGCCCCGCCTCACTGCGTGAAGTCCAGCACCGCCTTGATGTCCTCGCCGGTGCGGGCGTACGCCTCCCGGTAGTTCAAGACCGGTACGCGGCGGGTGATCAGCGACGTCAGCCAGGACTGGTCCGCCTGGGCGAGCGCCTCGGCGGCCAGGTCCCAGTGCCGCCGGCCGGCGTTCACCGAACCGAACACCACGTTGTTCTCCAGCACCAGCTCCCGGTTGAGCGCCCCGGCGTCGAAGTTGATGGTCCGGCCGCCGCTGGACACGCCGGTCAGGCAGACGATCCCGGTGGGCGCGGCCTTGCACATGGCGTCCAGCACCACTGTGGGCGCGCCGGTGCACTCGATCACCACGTCCGGGCTCAGGTCCAGCTCGGTCACCGACGAGGTGTGGTACGTGGCGCCCAGCGCCCGGACCAGGTCCGGCTTCGGGCCTGAGGTGTTGCGGTCCAGCACGTGCACCGACAGCTCACGCTGGCTGCCGAGCAGCGCCGCGAGCAGACCGATCGGCCCCGCTCCGGTGATCAGCACGCTCTTCGGCTTCCACTCGGCGCGGAGCCCGATCCGCTCGATGTGGTCCCACGCCTTCGCCACCACGCTGGCCGGCTCCAGCAGCATGCCCACCGACGCGAGGGCCGGGTCCAGGCCGACAGCGAACTTGGGCTGCAGCCGCCAGCGCTCCCGGGCGAAACCGGGCAGCCCTTTGATGCCGTGCTCGGTGTACCGCCCGTTGCGGCACATGTCCCACTCGTCCACCGCGCAGTTCGCGCAGGGCACCGGATCGGGATGGCGGACCACGCCCGCCACCAGGTCGCCGGGTTGCAGCGTGCCGGTCGGATCCTCCAGCACGCGGCCCAGCGACTCGTGCCCGAGCACCAGCCGCTCCTGGCCCGGCGGCGCCTCGCCGTACTCGCCCGCGACGATCTCGTGATCGGTGCCGCAGACGCCCACCGCCAGCGCCTCCACCAGGATCGCGCCCTCCTCGGGCGCCGGCTCGGGCCAGTCGTCGACCAGCCGCAGCGAGTCCGGGACACCGGGGGTCACAGTCACAGCGCGCACGTACCTCATCTTTCCGCGCGCTCCCGCCGCCCGTCCGGCAAAGCGACGATCCCGCACGGGCGGCCCGACCCGGTCCGCAGCCGTCGGCCATAGGATCAGCGCATGACTCCGGAAGAGGTCGGCCGGCGGGTGGTCGAGCTGCTCGCGCCCGTGGCGGCCACCGCGTCGGTCTCCGGCGGCCAGGGGTACGCGCGCGCCACCGTCGACGTACCCCCGGCGAGCTGGGCGGACGCGGTGCGTGCGGCGCGCGACGACGCCGAGCTGGGTTTCGACTTCCTCGACTGGCTCTCCGCGGTGGACGAGCTGGCCGACGGCTTCGACGTGGTGCTGCACCTGTGGTCGGTCCGGGGCCGGCACGGGCTGCTGCTGCGCACCCGCGTCCCCCGCGACGCGCCCGTCGTCGCCTCGGTGGTCGACCTGTTCCCCGGCGCGGCCTGGCACGAGCGGGAGACCCACGAGATGTTCGGCATCGACTTCGCCGGCCACGGCGAGTTGCGGCCGCTGCTGCTGCCGCCGGAGTTCGAGGGGCACCCGCTGCGCAAGGAGTTCGTCCTCGCCTCCCGCGTCGCCAAGCCGTGGCCCGGCGCCAAGGAGCCGGGCGAGTCGGAGGCCGGCGGCGGACGACGGCCGGTGCGGCCGCCGGGCGTCCCGGCGCCGGGGGAGTGGGGCACCACGCCCACGCCGGCCGGTGCGGCGGGCGCCGGTGAGGGCCCTCGCGGGGGTACGCCGGCGCGCCCGGCCCGGGAGCGTCCGGCGCGGCCCGCACCGGGTGAGCGTCCGGCACGTGCTGCCCGTCCTTCGGCCGGTGAGGGCGCTGCCGGGTCCGATGCTGCTCCGGCGGTCGATGAGGCGGGTCCGCTCGGTCGGCCGCTGCCAGGGGAACTTCCGACCGGTCCGCCCCGGCAGCAGCCGGACCCCGACGCGGCGGGGGAGAGCTGATGCCGGACTGGTTGGAGCTGGTCCTGCGCGTGGCAGGCGTGCTCGTCGCGTTCCTCACGCTGCCGCTGATCGTCGGCCAGGCCGAGCACAAGGTGATGGCCCACATGCAGGGCCGGCTGGGCCCGATGTACGCGGGCGGCTTCCACGGCTGGGCGCAACTGGTGGCCGACGGCATCAAGTTCGTGCAGAAGGAGGACGTCACTCCGCGCGACGCGGACCGGCAGGTGTTCCGGCTGGCGCCCGCGGTGGCGCTGGTGCCGTACCTGCTGGTGCTGCTCGTGATTCCGCTCGGGCCGGGTGACCTGGTCGCCCAGCCGCTGGACATCGGCCTGTTCTTCGTGCTCGCCGTGGTGGGCGTCGGCGTGCTGGCCGTGCTCATGTCCGCGTGGGCGTCGGCCAACAAGTACAGCCTGCTCGGCGGGCTGCGCGGCGCGGCCCAGCTGCTCGGGTACGAGCTGCCGCTGGTGCTGGCCGCCGCTTCGGTGGCGATGGCGGCGGGCACGCTCAGCCTGTCGGGCATCGTGGAGGCGTGGGAGCCGTGGTGGCTGCTGTGGCAGGCGCCGGCCATGGTGATCTTCTTCGTGGCGGGGCTGGCCGAGATCCGCCGCCCGCCGTTCGACATGCCGGTGGCCGACTCCGAGCTGGTCTTCGGCTACATGACCGAGTACACCGGCCTGCGGTTCGCGTTCTTCCTGCTCGCCGAGTACGTCGGCATCGTGGTGATCGCGGCGCTGACCACTGTGCTGTTCCTCGGCGGCTGGCAGGGCCCGTTCGCCGACGCGCAGCTCGGCTGGCTGTGGACGCTGCTGAAGGTGTTCGCCGTCGCCTTCGTGATCATCTGGCTGCGGGTGAGCTACCCGAGGCTGCGCGAGGACCAGCTCCAGCGCCTCTGCTGGCTGGTCCTGGTCCCCCTGGCCCTGGCCCAGCTCGTCCTGACCGCCGCAGTCCGCCTGGCCCTGTAACCCCCCCGCCCCCCCCCGCCCGCCCCCTCTCCCCGCTGATCTTGCACTTTCTGCCCCGGCAAAAGGGGCAAGACGCCCAGGTTCCGGGCCCAAAGTGCAAGATCGGCGGCGGGGCGGGGCGGGGTGGCGCGGCGGGGAGGGAGGGGGTCAGCGCAAGGGGGTGTGGGCCGGGTCTACGCGCTCGGACTCGGGTGGGGGCGGGGGTGGGGTGCCGTCGCCGAAGGGGCGGCCGCCCAACTCCTCCCGGCCGTGCGGGGTGAGCCAGTTGCCTAGGTCGGGGCCGAGCGGCACGATCCCCGTCGGGTTGATGTCCAGGTGGACCTCGTAGTAGTGCCGCTTGATGTGGTCGAAGTCGATGGTGTCGCCGAACCCGGGCGTGGTGAACAGGTCCCGCGCGTACGCCCACAGCACCGGCATCTCGCTGAGCTTCTGCCTGTTGCACTTGAAGTGCCCGTGGTAGACCGGGTCGAAGCGGACGAGCGTGGTGAACAGCCGTACGTCCGCCTCGGTGATCGTGTCGCCGACCAGGTACCGCTGCCCGGCCAACCGGTCGCTCAGCCAGTCCAGCCGGTCGAAGAGCCGGTGGTACGCCTTGTCGTACGCCTCCTGGCTGCCGGCGAAGCCGCACCGGTAGACGCCGTTGTTGACGTCGGCGAAGACGACAGCGTTCACCTCGTCGATCTCGGCGCGCAGCGGCTCCGGGTAGAGGTCCGGCGCGCCGGGCCGCTGGTGTTCCGTCCACTCGGTCGTGAGGTCGAGGCTCATCTGGGCGTAGTCGTTCGTCACGACCTGCCCGGTGGGCACGTCGACGAGCGCCGGGACGGTGATGCCGCGCTCGTAGCCGGGGAAGCGGGCGAAGTAGGCGTCGGCGAGCCGCTCGATGCCGAGTACCGGGTCCTTGCCGTCCGGGTCCAGGTCGAACGTCCAGCTGCGCTTGTCGTGGGTGGGCCCGGCCACTGCCATCGAGATGGCGTCCTCCAGCCCGAGCAGGCGCCGGACGATGATCAGCCGGTTCGCCCAGGGGCAGGCCCGGCTGACCGCCAGCCGGTACCGGCCCGGCTCCACCGGCCAGCCGTCCCGCCCGTCGGCGGTGATCCGGGTGGCGATGTAGCGCTGGTCACGGGTGAACTCGCCACCCGGTTCCACGTACTTGCCGCCGGTTCGGTCCAGGACCTCGTCGTCGCTGCCGCCCACGCCCACCTCCGAGTTCGCTTTTCGCTCCCATCATGGTCGCTCCGGCGGCTCCCGGCAGGTCGAGCGCGTCACAAAGAGGCATAGGCTGCCCGCCGTGACCGATGTGGAGACGGCGGCCCGGCGTTTCGTCGCCGACGTGTGGAACGCCGGGCGCGAGGAGAGCGCGTACGAGCTGGTGGCGGCGGAGTGCCCGGGCCTGGGCGGCACCGGCCCGGCGGCGATGCTGGCCTGGCACCGGGACCGGCGGGCGTCGTTCCCCGACCTGCGTTACAAGATCGTCGACGTGGTGGCGACCGGTACGCGGGTGGCGGTGCGGTGGCGGGCCGCCGGCACCCAGGCGGGCCAGTTCGGTCCGGTGCCGCCGACCGGCCGGGTGGTCAGCTACTCGGGCGCGACGTTCCTGCGCTTCGACGACGGCGGGCGGATCGTGGACGTGTGGAGCGTCAACGAGCTGTTCCAGGTGCTCCAGCAGCTCGGCGTGGAGATGCTGCCCCCACTCACGCCCGGCGAGGCGTGATCCGGCCGCACGCCCGGGCCAAAGCGCCGGGTGGTGGTCGCGCGAGCCCGGGCCACAGGGCAGGATGGGCGGCATGAGCGAGCACGGTGGAGTGCCCGGCGGGGGTCTGGTCAAGGGCCTGGCGGTCACGTTGAAGACGATGACCCGCCGCTCGACCACCCAGCAGTACCCGGATGTGGCGCCCGAGCTGCCGCCCCGCTCCCGTGGCGTGATCGCGCTGCTGGAGGAGAACTGCACCGTCTGCATGCTCTGCGCCCGCGAGTGCCCGGACTGGTGCATCTACATCGACTCGCACAAGGAGGAGGTGGCGGTGCCCGGCGCCGCCCGTCCCCGCCAGCGCAACGTGCTCGACAAGTTCGACATCGACTTCTCGCTCTGCATGTACTGCGGCATCTGCGTCGAGGTCTGCCCGTTCGACGCGCTCTACTGGTCGCCGGAGTTCGAGTACGCCGAGTACGACATCAAGGACCTGCTGCACGACAAGGACCACCTGGGCGAGTGGATGGCCACCGTCCCGCCGCCGCCGGCCCACGACCCGCTCGGCGACCCCTCCAAGGAGGAGACCACCGCCGCCCGGAAGGCGGCGGGTCCGTCGGCCCGTCCGGCTCCTTCCCGGGTACGCCCCGACGCCGCCACCGATCCGGGCGGAGGCGCTGCCTCATGACCGGTGCGGACGTGCTGCTGCTGGCGCTGGGCGCGGTGGCGGTGGGCGCCGGTGCGCTGGTGGTCGCCACCCGGCACCTGGTCCGGGCCGGGTTGTGGCTGGTGGTCTGCCTGGGCGCGCTGGCCGGTGACTACCTGGTGCTGACCGCCGAGCTGGTGGCCTGGGTGCAGGTGCTCATCTACGTCGGCGCGGTGGTGGTGCTGCTGTTGTTCGCGGTGATGCTGACCCGCGCCCCGATCGGCCCGTCGGACGACCTGGACCGGCCCGGTTGGGCCGCCGCGCTGGTCGGCGGCGGCAGCGGACTCGGCCTGGCGGTGCTGCTCATCGACGCGTTCCGCTGGTCCCGGGTGGACCTGCCCGCCGCGGGCACCGCCGAGCGCATCGGCGAGCAGGTGTTCCGCTCCTGGGTGCTGCCGTTCGAGGTGCTGTCGGTGCTGCTGCTGGCCGCGCTGGTCGGCGCGATCGTGCTCTCCCGCCCCGACATCGGCAGCCGATCCGCCGACGCCGCGCAGCCCGCCGACGAGGGCGGCCGCCCGTGAGGCCGGTCATCCCGTACGTCACCGCCGCGCTGCTGTTCGGCCTCGGTGTGTACGGCGTGCTGCGCCGCCGCAACGCCGTCCTGGTGCTGATGGCGGTGGAGTTGATGCTGAACGCGGTGAACCTGGTGCTGGTCACCGCCGACACCACTGTCAAGGCCGCGCTGCCGCACTCCGGCCAGGTGTTCGCGCTGTTCGTGATCGTGCTCGCCGCCGCCGAGATCGGTGTCGGACTGGCCATCGTGCTCCAGCTCTACCGGCTGCGTGCCAGCGTCACAGTCGACGACGTGCCGCTGGCCGAGCCGGCGCCCATGGTCGCGGCGGCCCCGACGTCCGGGCGGCCGGATGCGGAAGGAGCGGTCCGGTGAGCACGGCGACGCTGTGGCTCGCGGCGGTGCTGCCGGCCGCGCCGCTCGTCGCCGGGCTGCTCGGCCTGCTGCTGCCGCCCGCTCCGCACCGGGACCGGGCCTCGGCCCGGCGGCTGGCGGTCGCGCTGGGCGTGGCCGGGGCAGCCGTGTCGCTGCTGGCCGCGCTGGCGCTGCTGGTCCGTGTGGACGCCCCGGTCGAGGCGTCCACCACCTGGGTCGACCTGGGCGGGCTGCGGGTCACGCTGGGCCTGCGGCTGGACGGCGTGGCGGTGCTCGTCGCGACGGCGGTTGCCGCTGTGGCGCTGGCCGTGCAGGTCTACTCGATCGGCTACCTGCGCCGGGGCCCGCACGACGACGTGGACGTCGACCACCGCTACCCGCCGTACGCGGCTCAGCTCAGCCTCTTCACCGCCGCCATGCTCACTGTGGTGGTGTCCGGTGACCTGATCATGCTGCTGGTCGGCTGGGAGGTGATGGGCATCTGCTCGTACCTGCTCATCGCCCACGACCGGCGGCTGCCCGAGGCGCCCGGCGCGGCGGTGAAGGCGTTCCTGGTCACCCGCGTGGGTGACGTCGGGTTCCTGCTCGGCATCGCGCTGCTCGGCGTGGGCGCGGGCAGCTTCCGGATCGCCGACGTGCTGGCCCACGACTACGGCGCCGGCACGCTCACCGCCGCCTGCCTGCTGCTGCTCGCCGGGGTGGCCGGCAAGAGCGCCCAGTTCCCGCTGCACACCTGGCTGCCGGACGCGATGGCCGGTCCCACGCCGGTCTCCGCGCTGATCCACGCGGCCACCATGGTGGCGGCCGGCGTGTACGCGGTGGCCCGGCTGTTCCCGCTGTTCGAGCGAGCCCCGGCCGCGCTCGCCGTGCTGGGCGTGATGGCCGCGATCACGATGCTGCTCGGCGCGTTCGCCGCCACCGCCCAGGACGACATCAAGCGCGTGCTCGCCTGGTCCACGGTCTCCCAGATCGGCTACATGACCGGCGCGCTGGCTGTGGGCGCACCTGCCGCCGCGCTGTTCCACCTGCTCACCCACGCCGCGTTCAAGGCGCTGCTGTTCCTCGCCGCCGGTGCGGTGATCCACGCCGTCGGCACCACGCTGATGTCCCGGATGGGCGGCCTGCGTACCGGCATGCCGGTGACGTTCTGGTGCATGGTGGTCGGCCTGGGCGCGCTCGCCGGCGTACCCCCGCTCTCCGGTTTCTGGAGCAAGGACGGCGTGCTCGCAGCCGCGGAGGCGGCCGCGCTCGACGGCGCGGGGCCGACAGCGGCCTGGGTGGGCTGGCTGGTCTGGCTGGCGGGGCTGGTCGGCGTTGCGGTGACCGCCTGGTACGCGACCCGGCTGCTGCTGCGCACGTTCCTCGGCGCGACCCGCACGCCGCTGCTGCGGCCGCACGACCCGCCGGGCCTGCTGCGCTGGCCGGTGCTGCTGCTCACGGTCCCGGCCGCGCTGCTCGGCCTGGCCGCGTTCGCGCCCTGGTTCGCCGACCGCCTGCGCGTGCCGGGCGACGACACCGGCGAGGCGGTCGAGCTGGTGCACCTGGCGCCGAACCTGATCCTGCCGTTCCTGCTGCTGCTCGTCGGCGCGGGCGTCGCCTGGGCGGGCTGGCGCCGCGACCCGGCCGCCGACCCGGCCCGCTTCCTGGGTCCGCTGCGGCCGGTCTTTGTCCGGGCGTTCCGGCTCGACGACGTGCAGCACACCCTGGTCGTACGCCCGGCCGGCGCGCTCGCGCGGGTCGTGCGTACCGGTGACGAGCTGGGCGTGGACGGGCTGGTCGAGGGCGGCGGCCGGGCGGCGGTCGAGGTGGGCGGCGGGCTGGCCGCGCTGCACCGGGCGGCGCTGCCGCGCGCGGCGGCCGGGGTGCTGGCAGGCGCGCTGCTGATCGGCCTCGCGGTCGCCCTGATCGGAGTGACCTCATGACGTTCGGGCAGGTCCTGCTGGTCGCCGTCGTAGCGCTCCCGGCGCTCGGCGCACTGGCCACAGCGGTGGTGCCGGGCGACCGGGCCGGGCGGGTGGTCGGCACCGCCGCCGCCGCGTTGACGCTGCTGGCGACGCTGCCGCTCGTCGGCGGCGACCACGGCTGGTTCGGGTACGGGCCGCGTCCGGCGGTGCAGCCCTGGCACCAGGTCGACCTGCAGTGGGTGCCCGGGCTCGACCTGCGCTTCCACCTCGGGGTGGACGGCATCTCCTGGCCGCTGGTGGTGCTGACCGCGCTGCTCACGCTGCTGTGCTGCGCGTACACGCTGTGGCGGGTGCCGCCCGGCGGCGGCAGCGGGCGCGCGCTGGTGGCGTTGCTGCTGGTGGTCGAGGTCGGCATCCTCGGCACGTTCCTCGCGCTCGACCTGGTGTTGTTCTTCCTGTTCTTCGAGGTCGTCCTGCTGCCGATGTACGCGGTGATCGCCGGCTGGGGCGGCGCGGACCGTCGCCGGGCGGCCCGCAAGTTCGCGCTCTACACGCTGTTCGGCTCGGTGCTGCTGCTGGTCGGCGTCTACGTGGTGGTGGCCGCCGCGGGCACCGCCGACCTGGTCGCGCTCACCGGCGGCGCCGGGCTGTCCCGGGGCACGCAGCTCGCCGCGTTCACGCTGCTCGCGCTGGCGTTCGCGGTCAAGAGCCCGCTCTGGCCGCTGCACTCGTGGCTGCCCGACGCGCACACCCAGGCACCAACCGTCGGCAGCGTGATCCTCGCCGGGGTGCTGCTCAAGATGGGCACGTACGGCATGATCCGGGTCGCCGTGGGGGTGGCCCCGGAGGGCGCCCGCTGGGCCGCGCCGGTGCTCGGCGTGCTCGCCGTCGCCGCGATTCTGATCGGTGGCCTGGTCTGCCTGGCGCAGGACGACCTGAAGCGGCTCATCGCGTACTCCAGCGTCGGGCACATGGGCTTCGTGCTGCTCGGGATCGCCACGCTCACCGCCACCGGGCTCCAGGCCGCGCTGATCGGCAACATCGCCCACGGCGTCATCACCGCCCTGCTGTTCTTCCTGGCCGGCGCCGTCAAGGACCGCGCGCACACCGGCTCGCTGGCCGAGTTGTCCGGGCTGCGGGAGACCGCGCCCCGGCTGGCCGGGCTGCTCGGCTTCGCGGCCGTCGCCTCGCTGGGGCTGCCCGGCCTGGCCGGGTTCTGGGGTGAGGCGTTCGCCGTGGTGGCCGCCGTGCAGCGGGGCGGCCCACTCTGGCTGACGCTCGCCGTGCTGGCCGCGCTGGGCGGGGCGCTCACCGCCGCGTACTTCCTGCGGCTGCTGCGCCGGGTTTCGCACGGGCGGCCCAGCCCGGCGGTGGCCGGTCTCGCACCCGGCGTGGCCGGCGCGGAACTGACCGCGTGGGCGCCGCTGGTGCTGCTCGCGCTCGCGGTCGGCCTGGCCCCGGCGCTGGTCCTGTCCTACGCCTCCGGCCCGGTGGAGGCGCTGCTGGGGGTCGTCCCATGAGCCTGGTGCAGCCTGTCGACAACCTGGCGATGCTGCCCGCGTACCTGGCCGCCGGCACGGCCGTGCTGGTGCTGCTGTTCGACCTGCTGGTGGCCCGGCCCGCCGTCACGGTCGCCGTGGCGGCGCTCGGCGCGGCCGGCACCGCGGCCGGCGCGGCACTGGTCGGGGCGGCCGGTGAGCGGCGCACGTTCTGCGTCGGCGACGACTGCTCGTGGGTGTGGAACGGCCGGGCCGCACTGGTCGGGGCCGTGATCGCCCTGCTCACGCTCGGTGTGCTGGCGCTGTCCGGCCCGCTGCTGCGCGCCGGGCGCACCCCGGTCGGCGAGTACTGCTTCCTGCTCGCCTGCGCGATGACCGGTGGCGTGGTGCTCGGCGCGGCAGGTGACCTGATCACGCTGATCGTGGCGCTGGAGACGCTGACGCTCCCGCTGTACGTGCTGGTCGGCCTGCGCCGGGGCAGCCTCGCCGGCGCCGAGGCGGCGGTGACGTTCTTCGTGGTGAGCGTGGTCGCCACCACTGTGACGCTGCTCGGCGCGGCGCTGCTCTACGCGGTCGCCGGCACGCTGCACCTGGACCGGCTCGGCGCCACACTGGCCGCTCGCGACGACCTGACCGACCTGCCGCTGACCGGCGTCGCGGTGGCGCTCGTGGTGGCCGGGCTGGCGTTCAAGGTCGCCGCGGTGCCGTTCCACGCGTGGGCCCCCGCCACGTACGACGGCGCGCCGCTGCCGGTGGCCGCGTACCTGTCGACCGCCTCGAAGCTCGGTGGCGTGGTGGCGCTGCTGGCGGTGGTGCAGCGCGCGCTGCCGGGCGACATGACCGGCCCGGTGCTGGCGGCGCTGGCGGTGCTGACCATGACCGTCGGCAACCTGGTGGCGCTGCGCCAGCGGCGTACCGTGCGGTTGCTGGCCTGGTCGTCGGTGGCCCAGGCGGGGTACATCCTGGCCCCGCTGGGCGCGCTGGCGCTGGCCGCTGGGCGCACCGGCGACGCGCGGGCGGCAACGTACGCGGCAGCAGTCGCGTACGCGATCTTCTTCGTGCTGCTGGAGCTGGCGGCGTTCGCCGCTGTGGTGGCGTTGCGCCCGGCGGACGGCGACGGCGGCACGCTGGCCGACCTGCGCGGAGCGGCGCGGCGGCACCCGTGGGTGGGCGGCGCGTTCGCGCTGGCGCTGATCGGGCTGGCCGGCCTGCCCCCGGGCCTGGCCGGGCTGTTCGCCAAGGTGACAGTGGTACGCGCGCTGCTGGCCGGGCACGCGGGTTGGCTGGCGCTGGTGGTGGCGCTGAACGCGGTGATCGGCCTGGCGTACTACCTGCGGCTCACCGCCTCGCTCTACGCGACGCCTGCGGGCGCGGCGGCGGTCCGCCCCGCGCGGACCGTGGCGCTGGCGCTCGGCCTGGCCACCGTGGCGGCGGTAGTGATCGGTTTCGCACCGCAGCTGGTGCTGGACGTGGCGGCGCGCTGACCGGTTCGTGCCCTGGTGGGCGACCGCTTCAGCGTGTGCACAGCAACATCCAGCCAACTTTCAGCCATGAGCCGGATGGTTGACGGGTACCGGTGTGTTGAACCGGTCAGCGGGCCTCCCGCAAGAGCCCGTGCACCGAAGGAGAGATCGTGCATCACAACCGTCTCAAGACCGCAGCGCTGCTCGGCCTGTTGACCTCGCTGATCCTCGCGATCGGCTACTGGTTCGGCGGTAGCGGCGGTCTCGTCATCGCCGTCGTCATCTCGTTGCTGATGAACGGCGTCACCTACTTCTTCTCCGACAAGCTCGCACTGCGCTCGATGAAGGCGCAACCGGTCACCGAGGCACAGTTCCCCGAGCTGTACCAGATGGTCCGGGAGCTCTCCACGCTCGCCGGCAAGCCGATGCCCCGCCTCTACGTGAGCCCGACCTCGCAGCCCAACGCGTTCGCCACCGGCCGCAACCCGGAGAACGCGGCGGTCTGCGTCACCCAGGGCATCGTGGAGGTCCTGGACTACCGGGAGCTGCGTGGCGTGATCGGCCACGAGCTGTCGCACGTCTACAACCGGGACATCCTCATCTCCAGCGTGGCGGCCGGCCTGGCCGGCATCATCACGATGCTGGCGAATCTCGCCTGGTTCATCCCGTTGGGCTCGTCCGACGACGAGGACGGCCCGAACCCGGCCGTGCTGCTGCTCACGCTGATCCTCGGCCCGATCGCCGCCACGGTGCTCCAGCTCGCGATCAGCCGGAGCCGGGAGTACCAGGCCGACCAGTCCGGCGCCGAACTGAGCCGCGACCCGCTGGCCCTGGCCAGCGCCCTCCGCAAGATCCACATGGGTACGCAGGCGCGCCCGCTGGCGCCGCAGGGCCAGCTCGCCAGCACCGCGCACCTGATGATCGACAACCCGTTCAAGCGGGGCGGCGGCATCGCCGCGATGTTCGCCACCCACCCGCCGATGGAGCAGCGGGTGGCCCGCCTGGAGCAGATGGCCCGCAACTCCGGGCCGGTGCAGTTCCAGCGCTGACCCGCAAGTACTCCCCACCGCGCCCGCGTCCCACGACGCGGGCGCGGTGGTGTGTCCGGGCACAATGCGTTTCCCCCGATAAGGCCGCGCCGTTAGGGTCGAAACGTCTCCCACTCATTACTCCGCTGGAGGTCGACCGTGGCCGCACTGCGCCAGTACCAGGGCGTCTGGCGGATCCCCGGCGCGCCGATGCTGCTGGTCCTCGGCATCATCGGCCGGCTCGGGATCGGCATGACCCCGCTGGCGCTGCTGCTCGTCGTCGAGCAGGTCACCGGCCGGTACTCCCTCGCCGCCGTCGCCGGCGGCATCTACGCGCTCTCCGGCGCCGCGCTCAGCCCGGTCGCCGGCCGGATCGCCGACCGGGTCGGCCCCGCCCCCGTGCTGCTGGCCACCGCGCTCGCCCACCCGCTCGCCCTGATCGGGCTGCTCGTCGCCACCCGCTCCGACACCGGCAACCTCGCGCTGATCTACCTGGGGGCGGGCCTGGCCGGCGCCACGTACCCGCCGCTCACCGCCGCGATCCGGGGCGCCTGGAACGACCTCACCGCCCCCGCCACCGGCCGGGCCCACCTGCGCAACACCGCGCTCGCCGCCGAGACCACCCTCTTCGAGGTCGTCTTCGTGATCGGCCCGCTGCTGGTGGCCGGCTTCGTGCTGTTCGCCGACGCCTCCGCCGCGCTCGTCGGCGCCGCAGTGGTCACCCTGGTCGGCACCGGCGCCGTCGCGTTCGGCCAGGTCATGCGGGGCTGGCGCCCGCACTCGCGCGAGCATCACGCCCGGGGCCTCGGCCCGCTGCGGATCGGCGGCTTCCCCGCGCTGCTGCTCTGCGTCGCCAGCCTCGGCATCGCGTTCGGCGCCTCCGGCGTCATCGTCCCGGCCTTCGCCGGGAACTCCGGCGCCGACGACCCGGAGAGCCTCGCCGGCGTGCTGCTCGCCGTCTGGGGCATCGGCAGCGCCATCGGTGGTTTCTGGTTCGGCGTACGCAAGCCCGCCGCCAACATGACCCGCCAGTTCGCCTGGCTGCTCGGCGCCGTGGCGGCCAGCTTCGCCGTCTTCGCGGTGATGCCCGGCCCGGCCGCGCTCGGCGTCGCGCTGGTGCTCGGCGGCGCCGCCATCGCCCCCGCGCTCACCCTGGAGAACACACTGGTCGGGCGGATCACCCCGGCCGGCATGCTGAACGAGGCGTACACCTGGGTCGTCACCATGTCGGTCGCGGCGAGCGCCGCCGGCGGCTCGATCGCCGGACTGATCATCGACCACGCCGGCGGCGTGTCCTGGGCGTTCATCTTCGCCGGGGTGGCGGTCGCCGTCGGGGCCGCGGTCGCCGCGCTGCCCGCCGGCCCGATCGCCCGGGCGGAAGCCACAGCGGTACGCACCGAGCAGTCACTGGCCGCCTGACCGGTGGCGTCCGGGTGCGCCGGCCGGCGGCCCGGTCCCCGCCCGGCGCCTCCCCGACCGGGGCGCCCGGCCACGAGCAGGCCCAGCACGAGGATCGCCACCGCGCACGTCAGCAGAGTGGGTCGCGCCCCGAGCAACGCGGTCGCCGGACCGCCGAGCATGGTGCCCAGCGGCACCGACAGCACCAGGAGAGCCCCGTTCGCCGCCAGTACGCGAGGCAGGTCGGCGGCGCCGGCCCGACGCTGGAACAACGCCGTCGCGGTCGGCTGGTAGGGGGCCCAGACCAGCCCGGCGAGCGCGAACGCGGGCAGTGACAGCACCACCGGTGCGCCCAGGCCGAGCGGCAGCAGCGCGGTGCCGAACAACGCCACGATGCCGGCGAGCGTGGTCCGCGGCGGCCACCCTCGCAGGTGCCCGGTGAGCAGCCCGCCGAGCAGCGAGCCGACGCCGAACGCGGTGTAGTAGGCAGCGAGCGTCGCGGCGGAGGCGTGCAGGTCGTCGGTGACGTGCACCGGCATGGCCACATAGAACGGGCCGAAGAGGAAGAAGAACGCGAAGGACAGCGACAGCAGCCCGAGCAGCGACCGGTCTCGCGCGATGATCCGGAACCCGGATGCTGGCCGGTCTGCGCGGCCGCCCGTGCCCGCGTTGCTCGCGTGGTTGCCTGCGCCCGCGTTGCTTGCGTGGCGCTCTGTGCTCGCGTGGCGGGTGGTCGGGGCGACGAGGCGGTAGCTGACGGCCAGCACGGCGAAGCTGACGGCGTCGATCGCGATCACCCACACCGGGCCCACCCCGGCGATGAGTAGACCGGCCAGCGGCGGACCCACGATCGTCGCCGCCTGACCGAACACTCCGAGCAGCGCGTTCGCGGCCAGGTGGTGCCGCTGCGGCAGCAGCTCCGCCACGAGCGTGAAGCGACCGGCCGACCCCCACGGGTGCAGCAGCGAGGAGACCGCGAGCAGAGCGACGTACAGACCGGCGTCCAGCACCCCGGCGAGGTGTGCGGCCGGGATCGCGCCCAGCGCTGCCGCCCGTACCGTGGCGTCCCAGCCGGCGAGCTGAGCCCCGCTCCGCCCGCCCAGCCAGCGACCGAGCAGCACCGCACCGGCCGCCCCCGGCAGCGTGTACGCCGCCACCGCGAACGCGGTCCAGGTGCCGCGCTGCCCCTCCGGGGCGAGTTGCAGTGCCAACCACGTCACCGCGACCAGGGCCAGCCCGTCACCGAGCGCGGAAGTCGCGAGACCTGGCAGCAGCCGGCGCAGCACGGGATGGCCGAGCACCGGCCGGTAGGGGAGGAGCAGCACGGGGGTCATGGCTACACCCGACCCCACGCCCGCCCTCCGGAACAACGAAGTTACCTGAGGGCAGAAGGCCGGCCGCCGCGCGGCGGCCGGCGGCCCGGTACTACCGGTAGTTGGTGAACTGGAGGGCCAGCCCGAAGTCCTCGCCCTTGAGCAGCGTGATGACGGCCTGGAGGTCGTCCTTCTTCTTGCCCGTGACGCGGAGCTGGTCACCCTGGATCTGCGCCTGCACACCCTTCGGGCCCTCGTCGCGGATCTTCTTGCTGATCGCCTTGGCCTTGTCCGAGTCGATGCCCTGCACCACCTTGGCGTCGATCTTGAAGATCTTGCCCGACGGGCGGGGCTCGCCGGCGTCGAGCGACTTCAGCGAGATGTTCCGCTTGATGAGCTTCTCCTTGAAGACCTCGAGCGCGGCCCGCACCCGCTCCTCGGTCTCCGCCTGGATGCTGATCGCCTCCTCGCCCGACCAGGTGATCTCCGCGCCGGTGCCGCGGAAGTCGAACCGCGTCGAGAGCTCCTTCTCCGACTGCCGGAGGGCGTTGTCGACCTCCTGCCGGTCGACCTTGCTCACGATGTCGAACGACGGGTTCGCTGCCATGCTCATGCTCCTGCTGTCCGGCGGTCTGTCCTGGTCCGTCCCGCGCTGACCAGCGTGGGACCTCCTGACGGTACCCGGTTGCGGCAGGGCAGGGGGCAACCGCTATCCTTGCTTCCGCCGCCGCGTTGCGACGCGGTGGTGTGCCCTGGCGGGTTGCCCGAGCGGCCAATGGGAGCGGACTGTAAATCCGTCGCGAAAGCTTCAGAGGTTCGAATCCTCTACCCGCCACCAGGTGCAGATGCGGCCCCTGAACAGCAGAGATGCTGATCGGGGGCCGTTGTCGTTTGTCCGGCCTGTCCGGCTGAGTCCAGCCGTTGACAACTGGTCGGGGGCAGGTCGATCTTGACCCGCGGAGGGCTTTTCCGGGCCTGCGACCGCTGGGGTTGGTGGCCTGGATCCAGTCTGGCGAAGGCCGTGCGTGTAGCGATCGGCTGAGGGGTCCGCGGTGAGGCGTCGCCAGCTGTGGGAGAGAGATCGGGGGCAAGCCAGCCCGGGGTTGGACTGGCGCGGCAGCCGGAAGCCCTGATCGTCGACGAGGCCGACCGATTCTGCTTCCGTACTGCCTGGCCGTGATCGTGCCGCCGGCCGGATTAGCGTCATGCGGCCGCCTCGCTCTGGGCTGAATGCCGGCGTCCCGCCAACCGAGGCCGCCCGGCGCCCGGGCCACGGCGTCGCCGTCCTGCTCCGCGTCTACGCCAACTGCATCGACGGCGGCGACGACACCATGAACGACAAGATCAGCGACGCCCTCGGATGATCCACGGCACCCGTCCGCGCGCTCGACTGGGCAGGATGTGCGAGTGATGACAGGAATGCTCGGCCTCGTGCTGCTGGTCGCGCTGGGCTCGGTTGCGGGTTTCGCCCTGGTGTACCTGGTGGTATCGCTCTCGCGGTTGGTGAGGCGTGGGTTCACCTCCTTGCCGCGTGCTTTGAAGTCTCTGACGATCGAGCCGTCGCCGGGAGGGGCCTTCAACGACTCCCGGGACGTGTGGCCGATGCCGAAGGACGACTGATCGGGGATGTACTCGGTTGACCGGGAAGCTGTGGAGGATGAGCCGTTGAGCACCGAGCATGGCAAGGCGCTGACCAGAACGGCCGTCCGACTCTGTCGCCGAGGTCTAGCGCTGGCTGCCGTCGCACTTGCCCTCGCTGGCTGCGCTGACTCAACCGAGCAAGGTCGACAGGAAGCCAAGGACATGGCGCTGCGGGACGCGGAGGTTTATACCCGCGACGCCGAGGTCGCCGCAATCAGTCGCACTGAACTGGGCGACGGATCCGTGCGCTACTTGCGCGGGCATCTGACACGGCCAAACGAACAGGTGTTGGACTCCTGGAGCAGGTCCGGCATGGCCAAGTCGGGTCCGGTGGTCGGCTGGGTGGACGTTGCGCTTACCCGTACGTCGTCTGACAGCGTGTTCTCCAAGGGTGCCACGGTGACCACCTGCATCCGCTTCGAGGTGTCCTGGTCTGACCGTAACGGCGCCCAGTACTCGCACCACGTCAAGGACTGCCCAGCGGACATGTCGCCGCCGTCGGCCCAATAGCCAGCACCGTGCCCACCCGTGGCCACAGTCGCGCGACAGCCGGGGTGTCTGACCATGGTGGGCGGCTGGTCGACGAGAGGTCTTCGAGGCGTCGAAGGCGAACGCCGCCGCGATCGGGCCGGGTTCCGGCGCGGATACCCGACCGGCTGATGATTCACTCGGTTCTCCTGGCGTGAAACCTTGCCTCAGCCATCGATGATGGTAGAGGCTGTCCGGGGACGGCCGAGGGGAGCGCCGACGCTATCTACTGTGGCCGTGGCCGGGTGTCGACTGGCTGACGGGTGAATCAGGCGCTAAGCGTGGTTTACGCGCGAAGTCGTTGTGCGCGCCTTCCGTAGCGGCTGCGGGGCTGATCGTGACGGTATGCTGGGCCGGAGGGTGAGCCGCGCCTGTCGAACGGATGATTTCCCTGCCACTGGCCCTGCACAAGGGCTTGCGCAGCTTTTGCGCGTGAGCGGGGTGTGGCACGATCGTGGAACCTTCACGATGGTTGTAACTCTCCCGACAGGAGCAATCATGTCTGGTCGTAGGCTGGGCCGGCTGTTTGGCTCGCTCCTCCTCGTCTCCGCCGCCTTGGGCGTTTCGGTAATCAGTGCGAAGTCCGGTCTGGGTGACCTCCGGCTCCTCGACTACGTCTGGGTCTGAACGCCGACCCGGGCTGACGTCCACGGAAGCTGGTGGGCCCTGCCCGCCGGGCAGGGAGTGGTACCCACCGGACAGGGAGTGGGATGAGCGGGCGAGACAACCCGAGGCGTAGACCCTCCGAGGACGCCTGGATAATCACCGCACCGCTCGCCCTGGTGGCGGTGGCTTGTTCGACAGTCACCGGACTGATCGCGAAGCCACCCATCGGCGGGTGGCTTCCGGCTGTGCTGCTCCTGGCGCTGATGATCGTCGCCAGCGGGCCGGTCGTCGGGGTGGTCATCCGGAGGCAGTCGCTCGGGATGACTCTCACCGAGCTGCCGTTGGTGCTCGCCTTCTACTTCCTGCCGCCGCTCACCGTCGTCCTGATCTACACGCTGTCCTCGCTCGTGACGCACCTGCGTCACCGGTTGTCGGCGCCGAAGCTCTGGTTCAACGTCGCGCGTGCCGCCGCGGGCACGTCGGTCGGCGCCCTGGTGCTGACCACCCTGCCGCCGACCGAAGGCGTGGGCCCCGCCACCTGGCTGGGCCTCTGCCTCGCGGTGGCGATGGTGATCCTGGTGAGCCTCACCTCGATCGCCGCGGTCCAGACGCTGCTCATCGGGTGGCACGCCGGCCGGGAGACGTTCCGCGCGCTGCGTTCGGGCGTGCTGACCAACGGCATCAACGTGTCGGCCGGCCTGATCGTGCTGATGCTGCTGGAGCAGTCCTGGTGGTCCCTGGTGCCGCTGGCCGCGCTGGCCGCGGGGCTGGTGGCGGTCTACCGGTCGTACACCGAGTTCTTCCAGCAGCACCGCACGCTCAGCGGCATGTACGAGCTGAGCCGGGCGATCTCGGCCAGCGGCCAGGACGGCACCCTCGCGGACGCGCTGCTGGGTCGTGTCCGCGGGCTGATGCAGGCGGAGTACGCGACGTTGTGGCTGCCCGCCCAGGGCCGGCACCCGGAGACCCTGCTCACCGCGCGGGTGGACGACCCTGGCCTGCTGGACACCGCCCCGACCGGCGTCGAGCTGCGCCAGCGGGCGATGCTGAAGGCCCGCCCGGTCACTGTCGGCCGTGGCGTGTGCAGCGATCCGGAGTTCCGGGCGAGCCTGGCCGAGCAGGGCGTCAAGGACACGATCATCGTCCCGTTGCGCTCGGGCCGGGTGGTGATCGGGACGCTCGAGGTGACCAACCGGCTGGTCGACCCCTCGCACTTCACCTCGCGCGACGTCGCGGTCCTGGAGACGGTGGCGGCGCACGCCGCTGTCGCCCTGGAGAACTCGCGCCTGGTCGACCGGCTGCGGCACGACGCCGACCACGACACGCTCACCAAGCTGCCCAACCGGCGGCGGCTGACCGCCGCGGTGGCCGAGGCGGTGAAGATCGGCGCGCCGGGCGAGGTGGTCGCGTTGCTCCTCTTCGACGTCGATCGGCTCCGCCAGGTCAACGAGTCGCTCGGCCACGCCGCCGGGGACAAGGTGCTCGTCGAGGTGGCCGAGCGCCTGCGCGCCTGCGCGCCGTCCTCGGCGCTGGTCGGCCGGGCCGGTGGTGACGAGTTCCTGGTGACGCTCCGGTTGGAGAGCACCGAGGCGGCCTTGGAGCTGGCGGCCCAGCTCCGGGAGCAGATCCGCGACGAGATGGTCTTCGACGCGCTCACCGTGGACGTGGACACGGTGGTCGGCGTGGCGGTCCACCCTGACCACGGCAGCGACGCGGTGGCACTGTTGCAGCGCGTCGACCTGGCGGCCAGCGCCGCCAAGTCGGTGCCGGGCAGCTTGCAGCTCTACAGTCCGGCGCTGGAGTCGCGGTCGCTGCGCCGGCTCGGGCTCGCCGGCGACCTGCAGCGGGCGCTGGACGAGGGTGCGCTGGAGGTCTACTTCCAGCCCAAGGTCACGCTGCGGGACCGCCGCCTGGTGGGCGTGGAGTGCCTGGCCCGGTGGGAGCACCCGGCGCACGGCACTGTCGCGCCGGACGACTTCGTGGCGGTGGCCGAGCACACCGGCCAGCTCGGCCGGCTCACCGAGTTCGTGCTCCGGGAGAGCCTGCGGCGCAGCCGCGACTGGAGCCACGGCGAGCAGCCGCTCTCCGTCGCGGTCAACCTCGCCGCGCGTACGCTCACCGACCAGCACTTCCCGGCGCTGGTACGCGATCTGCTGGCCGAGTACGACGTGCCGCCGCAGCGGCTGACCCTGGAGGTCACCGAGGCCGGTGTGCTGGACGGCGCCGAACGTCCCATCTCGACCCTGCGCAGCCTCCGTGACCTCGGTGTCCGCCTCTCGGTGGACGACTTCGGCACCGGCAACTCGTCCCTGGCCCAGCTGCGCCGGCTGCCGGTGCACGAGGTCAAGGTGGACCGGTCGTTCGTGCAGGGCATGGCGACCGATCCGGGTGATCTGGCGATCGTGAACGCGGTGGTGACGCTCTCCCAGCAGTTCGGCCTGGCGGTGGTGGCCGAGGGCGTGGAGAGCGAGCTGATGCTGGAACTCCTGCAGGACATCGGCTGCGAGATCGGCCAGGGCTTCCTGTTCAGCCGCCCTCTGCCGTACGAGCGGCTGGAGGCGTGGTTCGGCGCCCAGGTCGACCCGGAGACGGTGGTCGCGGGGGAGCTGCCGCGGCTGCGAGTGGTGCCCTGAGCAGGGGCGACACCTGCGTGGGGGATCCGATTTCACCTCGGCGACGCGGTCGTGTACTGTTTCCCCTGCGCGACACCCCCGGGGTGATCGGGCAGGCCCCCTTAGCTCAGTCGGCAGAGCGTCTCCATGGTAAGGAGAAGGTCTACGGTTCGATTCCGTAAGGGGGCTCAGAGGGTCCGGCTGGACCCGCCACGGCGGTGTAGCTCAGATGGTAGAGCAAGCGGCTCATAATCGCTGTGTCGCCGGTTCAAGTCCGGCCACCGCTACTCTCGTCCTCCGGGCATACCCCGGTGGTCGGTGGGACGGGCGCCACAGGGCGCCCACTTTGCATGTCCGCGTCGTCAGCGCGTAGGCTGGCACGCCGTAGTTGTTCCTGAGCGAGGAAGGCACTCCGCCGTGGCGAAGGCGACCGATGTTCGGCCGAAGATCACTTTGGCGTGTGTGGAGTGCAAGGAGCGCAACTACATCACGCGCAAGAACCGCCGTAACGACCCGGACCGCATCGAGCTGAAGAAGTTCTGCCCCCGGGACGGCAAGCACACCGTCCACCGCGAGACCCGCTGACCGCGACCGGCGCTGCCGGTCCGCACCAGCTTTCTCGAACGCCGATCCACCTGACGGGTGGCCTCCGGGCCGCCCGACCGGGCGGATCGGCGTTCGTGTTTTGCGTGTAGGTTCGGCGGCATGTCCCTGGACCCGTCCTTCGTCGGCCGGACGTACCCGCCGACCGCCCCCTACCAGGTGGGCCGAGAAAAGATCCGCGAGTTCGCCACCGCCATCGGCGTGACCGATCCGGCCCACCACGACCCGGAGGCGGCCCGGTCGCTCGGCCACCCCGACGTGGTGGCCCCGCCGACGTTCCCGGTGGTCGTCACGATGGCCGCGAGCCGGCAGATCGTCGAGGACCCGGCGCTCGGCGTCGACTACAGCCGGGTGGTGCACGGCGACCAGCGGTTCGCGTACACCCGGCCGGTGGTTGCCGGGGACGAGCTGGTGTGCGTGAGCACCATCGAGGAGGTCACCAGCCGGGGCGGGCACGGGTTCCTGACCACCCGCACCGATGTGAGCACGGTGGAGGGCGAGCCGGTGGTCGCCGTCTGGTCCAAGATCGTCGTACGCGGGGAGGCCTGAGGACATGGAGCTGCCCACCCAGACGTACCGGGTGACGCGCGCGGACCTGGTCCGCTACGCGGGCGCCTCGGGCGACTTCAACCGGATCCACTGGAGCGACCGCGTCGCCACCGCCGTGGGGCTGCCGGGCGTCATCGCCCACGGCATGTTCACCATGGCCCTGGTCGGCCGGGCGGTGACCGGCTGGGCCGGCGCGCCGGACGCGGTGGTCGACTTCGGCGTCCGGTTCACCCGCCCGGTGGTCGTCCCGGACACCGACGAGGGCACCGAGATCGAGGTGTCCGCAGTGGTCAAGGAGGTCACCGCGGAGGGCCTGACCAGGCTCGACATCACCGCCACCTGCCAGGGTGAGAAGGTGCTGTCGCAGGCCCGGGCACTGATCCGCACGACGCGCTGAGGGCACGCCCGACGCGCGAGGGGCAGACCGGTTGGGAAAGTCGCACGACTACCCGTACACTGGTCCGCCGTGGGGCAAGTGACCCCCGCTCGGCACTGTGTGTCCGGGTGGAGGTGAGTTGCCGCACAGGGGTGTAGCTCAATTGGCAGAGCAGCGGTCTCCAAAACCGCAGGCTGCAGGTTCAAGTCCTGTCACCCCTGCGCCTCAGGCCTGACCGTTCCGTGGGTCGCGCCGCCCTCACCGGTGGCGTCCGGCCCGTGGTGGTGGCACCGGTGGGGTGGTTCCGAGGCGCTCGGGCCCTCCTGGCCGGTCCGCCGGCCGCGGCCCGTCGCGGGACGGTTGGTCCGGCCGGCGTGACCAACACGCTGCGCACGCCGCCCGGCGTGCGACCCCATATCCCGCACGGAGGGCGAAGTGGCCAAGAGCAAGCGCCGCGGCGAGGACGACGGCGACGAGCGTCTGAACGACGACGCGACCGTCGACGGCGTGGCCGACGACGACGTGGCCGACGGCGACGACGCCACCGACGCGGATGAGCCGGTCTCGCGGGGCGGCACCGCGACCCGTAAGCGGGCGCAGGCCGAGCCGGCCGAGGGCCGGAAGACCCGTAAGGACACCGAGCGGATCGGGCTGTTCGCCCGCATCGCGCGGTTCTTCCGCGAGGTCGTGGCAGAGCTGCGTAAGGTCATCTGGCCGACCCGCAAGGAGCTGCTGACCTACACCGCCGTGGTGGTCACCTTCGTCGCGGTGATGCTGGCGATCGTGGCCGGCCTGGACTACGGCTTCGCCAAGGCGGTGCTGTGGGTCTTCGGCGAGTCCAGCTGACCTGCGGACAGCGATACTGACGGAAGTGAGCGAGCGTGCCTGAGTACGACGAGACCGCCGGAACCCCGGACGAGCAGTCCACGGTGGCGACGGCGGCCAACAACGAGTCGGTCGAGGCCGCCAGCGAGCCGGAGTTCCCGACCACCGAGCCGGCCCCGGACGAGGACTTCGACCCGGTCGCCGAGCTGCGCCAGAAGCTGCGCTACGCGCCCGGCGACTGGTACGTGGTGCACTCGTACGCCGGCTACGAGAACAAGGTCAAGACCAACCTCGAGACCCGGATCACCTCCCTCGACATGGAGGACTTCATCTACCAGGTCGAGGTGCCGACCCGGGAAGAGGTCGAGGTCAAGAACGGCAAGCGGTCGCAGGTCCAGGCGAAGGTCTTTCCGGGCTACATCCTGGTCCGGATGGAGTTGACCGCCGAGTCCTACTCCTGCGTCCGGAACACCCCGGGGGTCACCGGCTTCGTCGGCGCGACCGACCGGGCCGACCGGCCGGCGCCGCTGAGCCTCGACGAGGTGCTCAAGTGGCTGGCCCCGGCGGTCGAGACCGAGCAGAAGAAGGCCAAGCCCGAGGTCAAGGTCCTCGACTTCGAGGTCGGCGACTCGGTCACCGTCACCGACGGCGCGTTCGCGTCGCTGCCGGCGACGATCAGCGAGATCAACGCCGATCAGCAGAAGCTCAAGGTGCTGGTGTCGATCTTCGGCCGGGAGACGCCGGTCGAGCTGAACTTCAACCAGGTCGCCAAGATCTGACGTACGTCGGCACCGGCGGCCCACCCTCTCCGGGGTGGCCGCCGGTGCGCCGTTTCGCCGCCCGCCGACCCTCGGCGCGGAGGGTGGCCGACGGCTGCGCTACCCTAGAACGTCGGCTGTCCGCACCGTGCTGACCGTGCGCGCCCGCGGACCGGCGAGAATCCCAGTTCCAAGCCCCAGGAAGAGACATGCCTCCGAAGAAGAAGCTCGTCAAGACGTTCACGCTTCAGCTGCCGGCGGGCCAGGCCACCCCGGCGCCGCCGGTCGGCCCCGCGCTCGGCCAGCACGGCGTGAACATCATGGAGTTCTGCAAGTCCTACAACGCGCAGACCGAGTCTCAGCGGGGCGACATCGTCCCCGCCGAGATCAGCGTCTACGAGGACCGCACGTTCACCTTCGTGCTGAAGACCCCGCCCGCCGCCCGGCTGCTGATCAAGGCCGCCGGCGTGCAGAAGGGCTCGGGCGTCCCGCACAAGGAGAAGGTCGGCTCGGTCACCCGCGCCCAGCTGCGTGAGATCGCCGAGAAGAAGATGGCTGACCTCAACGCCAACGACATCGAGCAGGCCGAGAAGATCATTGCCGGCACCGCCCGGTCGATGGGCCTGACCGTCGCCGACTGACCTCGGCACCCGCTCCACCCGATCTGTTCGTGGGAGGGCCGCGAGTGACGCGCGCCCGCCAGAGACCACAGGAGTCACCAGAAATGCAGCGCAGCAAGAGCTACCGCAAGGCCGCTGACGTCATCGACCGGTCGAAGCTCTACACCCCGGTCGAGGCCGTCAAGCTGGCCAAGGAGACCACCAACGTCAAGTTCGACGCCACGGTCGAGGTCGCGATGCGCCTCGGCGTCGACCCCCGCAAGGCGGACCAGATGGTTCGCGGCACGGTCAACCTGCCGCACGGCACCGGTAAGACCGCCCGCGTGATCGTCTTCGCCGCCGGCGCGAAGGCCGAGGAGGCCGTCGCCGCGGGTGCGGACGAGGTGGGCACCGACGAGCTCGTCGCCCGGATCCAGGGCGGTTGGCTGGACTTCGACGCGGCGATCGCCACGCCCGACCAGATGGCCAAGATCGGCCGGATCGCGCGGATCCTGGGCCCGCGCGGCCTGATGCCGAACCCGAAGACCGGCACCGTGACCATGGACGTCACCAAGGCCGTCTCGGACATCAAGGGCGGCAAGATCACCTTCCGGGTGGACAAGCACTCCAACCTGCACCTGATCATCGGCAAGGCCTCGTTCTCCGAGGCCCAGCTGGTCGACAACTACGCCGCGGTGCTGGACGAGGTGCTGCGCGCCAAGCCGTCCGCGGCCAAGGGCACGTACCTCAAGAAGGTCACCCTCACCACCACCATGGGCCCGGGCGTCCCGGTCGACCCGAAGGTCGTGAAGAACGTGCAGGAGGCCTCGACCGAGGCCTGAGCACCAGCACGTCCCGAACGGGGCTCCGCCACCAGGTCGTGGCGGGGCCCCGTTCGTCTGTCCGTTGTGGCAGTCTCGGCGCATGCGGCTCGACGGCGCGTGGTTCCGCTATCACCGGCACGGCCCGTGGGTGCTGCGGCAGGTCGACGTCGCCGTCGATCCGGGTGAGGTCGCTGTCGTGCTCGGCCGCAACGGGGCCGGCAAGTCCACGTTGCTCCAGCTCGCCGCCGGGGTGCTGCGCCCGACCCGGGGCCGGGTCGCCGACCGGCCGCCGATCGTCGGCTGGGTGCCGGAGCGCTTCCCCGCCGACCAGCCGTTCACCGTCGGGGCCTACCTGACCGCGATGGGCCGCGTCGCCGGTCTCCGTGCTCCGGCCGCCGACCGGGCGGTGCGCCACTGGGTCGATCGCCTCGGCCTGGCCCGGTTCCACGACGTCCGCCTGCCCCGGCTGTCCAAGGGCACCGCGCAGAAGGTCGGCCTGGCGCAGGCGCTGCTGCGCCCGCCCGGCCTGCTGGTGCTCGACGAACCCTGGGAGGGGCTGGACGCCGCCGCCCGTGAGTCGGTCCCCGAGATCATCGGCGAGGTGCTGGCCGCCGGTGGCGCCGTACTCGTCAGCGACCACCGGGGCGAGACCGTCCGGCTGCCCGGCGCCCGGCACTGGTCGGTCACCGACGGCACGGTGACCGAGCAGGCGCCGTCCGCCGGCGCGGCCGTCGCCGTGGTCGAGCTGGCGGTGCCGGCCGCCGGGCTGGCCGCCGCCGTCGCCCGCCTGCGCGCCGACGGCCACCAGATCCTCCGGGTACGCGACCACGCCGTCCCGCCCCCGGCCACGCACCCGGTCGGCGCCGAGGCCGGGGACTCCGGCCGCCCCGGGCCGGCGCCGGAGGTGGCCCGGTGATCGCGCTGGTCCGGCTGCGGCTGGCCGGGTTCCTGCGTACCGGACGGGCGCTGGCGCCGGTGCTGGCCGGCCTGCTCGTCCTGGGCGTCCTCTACGGCGGCGGCCGGGCCCGGCCGGCGGAGGCCTACGGCGTCTCCGCCGTGGTGCTGTTCCCGGTGCTGGCCTGGCAGACCAAGATCCTGCTGGACGTCGAGCCCGACGTGCAGCGTCGGATGGCCCGGGTGGTGGCCGGGGCAGCCCGGGAGCGGGCGGCCGGGCTGCTCGCCGCGCTGGTGGCCGGGCTCGCCGTGGTGGTGGTAGCGCTGGCGCTGCCGTGGCCGCTCGGCGGGGTGACCGCGGCCGCCGGGCCGGGGGAGCGGCCGGCCCTGGTGGGGGTGGCGCTCGGGCTCTGGGCGCACCTGCTCGCCCTGCCCGCGGCGGTGGCGCTCGGTGCGCTGGCCAGCCGGGCGGTGACCCGCAGCGCCGGCTACGGGGTGGCGGTGCTGGTCACCGGCGCGGTCGGGGTCGTGGTGCTGGGGCTCTCCGGCTCGGTCGCGCCGTGGCTGGCCCCGCCGGTCATGGCGACCGCGCGGGCGGTCACCGGGCCGGTCGCCACCGGCGCCGGTCTGTTGCTCACCGGCTGGGCGGCGCTCTGGGCGGCGGTGGCGCTCACCGGCTACGCCTGGGCCCGCCGCACCCGGGCCTGAGCCGCGGTGACCGGGAGCACAGGGGGCGATTTGGCGCTGCGGGCCCGGTCGCGTAACCTGGGGCGGTAGTTCCACCCAGAGACCGCTGGTCACCGTGCTCCGGCACGGTCGAAGGTTCCGCGACAACGGGCGACCCGCGCAGGGCGGTAAGCGTAATTCGGTGTCATGCACGGTCCGCCGACTGTGCCCGTGCCGCCGGCCCTCGCCCCGCGCGCCCTGCGCCGGGGCTTTTTCGTTGTCGTGACGCCTCCGCCGCCGTCGCCGAGCCCCGGCTCGTCGCCGGCGTACCAGCTCCGAGTAACGAGAGAGGAGGGACATGGCGGACAAGCCGATCCGGGCCGACAAGGCCACGGCCGTCGCCGAGCTGACCGAGAGCTTCCGCAACGCGGGAGCGACGGTGCTCACCGAGTACCGCGGGCTCACGGTTTCGCAGCTCACCCAGCTGCGGCGCTCGCTCGGCAAGGAGACCAGCTACATGGTCGCGAAGAACACGCTTGCCAAGCGTGCCGCGGCCGATGCGGGCATCTCCGGCCTCGACGAGCTGTTCTCCGGTCCTACCGCGCTGACTTTCGTTTCGGGCGACGTCGTCGAGGCGGCGAAGGGGCTTCGCGACTTCGCGAAGGCCAACCCGAAGCTCGTCATCAAGGGCGGTGTCTTCGAGGGCAAGGCCATTTCCGCGGCCGAGGTCACGAAGCTCGCCGACCTGGAGTCCCGCGAGGTGCTGCTGGCCAAGCTGGCCGGCGCGATGAAGGGCAACCTGAGCAAGGCCGCGGCCCTGTTCCAGGCGCCGCTCTCCAAGGCCGCCCGCGCGGCGGCCGCCCTGGCGGACAAGAAGCGCGAGCAGGAGGGCGCCGAGGCGGCCTGAGGCCCTCCCGGCGCACCACATTCTTAGTTTTCACGTTTAGAAAGGACGCCAGACATGGCGAAGCTCAGCACTGACGAGCTGCTCGACGCGTTCAAGGAGATGACGCTGATCGAGCTCTCCGAGTTCGTGAAGCAGTTCGAGGAGACCTTCGAGGTCACCGCGGCCGCTCCGGTCGCCGTGGCCGCGGGCGCCCCGGCCGCCGGCGGCGCTGCCGCCCCGGCCGAGGAGGAGAAGGACGAGTTCGCCGTCGTCCTCGACGCCGACGGTGGCAAGAAGATCCAGGTCATCAAGGTCGTGCGTGAGCTGACCGGCCTGGGCCTCAAGGAGGCCAAGGACCTGGTCGAGGCCGCGCCGAAGGCCGTCCTGGAGAAGGTCAACAAGGAGACCGCCGAGAAGGCCAAGGCCAAGCTCGAGGGCGAGGGCGCCAAGGTCACCATGAAGTGACCTTGCTCCACCTGACGCGCGTCCGGCTCACGTGAGCCGGGGCACACCGCGTCGCGGCGGGCGGTGATCCGGAATCGGATCGCCGCCCGCCGTGTTGGTGGTCCCGGACGGCAGCGGTGTGAACAGGGCGTACGACGGCCCGTGTGCCAGCCGGTCAGTGGCGTCTGTCGGTAGCCCGTCGGTGGGAAAGACACCCCGACCGGTAACCGGCCCTTGACGCGGCACCGACCTGCCAGGCACGCTGGCATCAGCAAGACTTTCCGCGCTTGCAACGGCCGCCTCTCGGGTAATGGCAACGGCAGCACAGCCGCCGCGGCACCCGAGCGGGCCGGCAGGAGCGTCGCGTTCCGAGCGGCCCGGACGACCCGGTTTTCCGAGGTCCCAGGGCTTGTTCCGCGACGACCTGCGGGGTGGGCTGGACAGCGGTTAGCCTTTCGGCTACACTGCTAGTTTGCGCTGCCTTCCGACTTGACCCCTGCTCGGAAATGTCCGTTTACGGATATTTCTGGTGGGGTCATTGGAGTGCACGCGTACCAGCCGTTCTGCAGCACCGGTCCTCGGAAGGACGCATCTTGGCAGCTTCCCGCCCTGCGAAGACCAGTCGTACGTCGAGCGCTTTCGCGCCCCGCCGAGTTTCTTTCGGTCGGATCACCGAACACCTCGAGGTCCCCAACCTCCTCGCCATCCAGAACGAGTCCTTCGACTGGCTCGTCGGCAACGAGGCTTGGCAGGGCCGGTCGGCGGACGACCCGCACGCACGCTCGGGTCTCGCGGAGATCCTCGACGAGATCAGTCCCATTGAGGACTTCTCCGGCACCATGTCGCTCTCCTTCTCGGCTCCGCGCTTCGACGAGGTCAAGGCCTCGATCGAGGAGTGCAAGGAGAAGGACCTCACCTACTGCGCGCCGCTGTTCGTGACCGCGGAGTTCACCAACAACACCACTGGCGAGATCAAGAGCCAGACCGTGTTCATGGGTGACTTCCCGATGATGACGCCGAAGGGCACCTTCATCATCAACGGCACCGAGCGCGTCGTCGTCAGCCAGCTCGTCCGCTCGCCTGGCGTCTACTTCGACAAGCAGCCGGACAAGACGTCCGACCGCGACCTCTCCAGCGTCAAGGTCATCCCGAGCCGGGGTGCCTGGCTGGAGTTCGACATCGACAAGCGCGACACGGTCGGCGTTCGCATCGACCGCAAGCGCCGTCAGGCCGTCACCGTCCTGCTCAAGGCCATCGGGTGGTCCGCGGAGCGCATCCGCGAGAAGTTCGGCTGGTCCGAGCTGATGATGACCACGCTCGAGAAGGACCACATCGCCGGGCAGGACGAGGCGCTGCTCGACATCTACCGGAAGCTCCGCCCTGGCGAGCCGCCGACCCGTGAGAACGCCCAGACCCTGCTCGACAACCTCTTCTTCAACCCGAAGCGGTACGACGTCGCCAAGGTCGGGCGCTACAAGTTCAACAAGAAGCTCGAGCTGGACGTGCCGATCACCACCGGCACGCTCACCGAGGACGACATCGTCGCCACCGTGGAATACCTCTGCCGGCTGCACGCCGGTGAGGAGGGCTACGAGGCCGACGACATCGACCACTTCGGCAACCGTCGCCTGCGTACCGTGGGCGAGCTGATCCAGAACCAGGTCCGGGTGGGTCTCTCCCGGATGGAGCGGGTCGTCCGCGAGCGGATGACCACCCAGGACGTCGAGGCGATCACGCCGCAGACCCTGATCAACATCCGCCCGGTAGTGGCGGCGATCAAGGAGTTCTTCGGTACGTCGCAGCTGTCCCAGTTCATGGACCAGACCAACCCGCTGGCGGGTCTGACCCACCGGCGTCGGCTGAGCGCGCTCGGCCCGGGTGGTCTGTCCCGTGAGCGGGCCGGCTTCGAGGTCCGGGACGTGCACCCGTCCCACTACGGCCGGATGTGCCCGATCGAGACGCCGGAAGGCCCGAACATCGGCCTGATCGGCGCGCTCTCCACGTTCGCCCGGGTCAACCCGTTCGGCTTCATCGAGACGCCGTACCGGAAGGTCATCGACGGCCGGGTCACCGACCAGATCGACTACCTGACCGCGGACGAGGAGGACCGGTTCGTCAAGGCGCAGGCCAACGCCCCGCTGAAGTCGGACGGCACCTTCGCCGAGGACCGCGTCCTGGTCCGCCGTAAGGGCGGCGAGACCGAGGACGTCCCGCCGGGCGCCGTGGACTACATGGACGTGTCGCCGCGGCAGATGACCTCGGTCGCCACCGCGATGATCCCGTTCCTGGAGCACGACGACGCCAACCGCGCGCTCATGGGCGCGAACATGCAGCGTCAGGCGGTGCCGCTGGTCAAGGCCGAGGCCCCGCTCGTGGGTACGGGCATGGAGTACCGCGCCGCGGTGGACGCCGGTGACGTGGTCGTCGCCGAGGTCGGCGGCGTGGTCGAGGACCTCTGCGCGGACTACATCACTGTTCACCAGGACGACGGCCACCGCCGGACGTACCTGCTGCACAAGTTCCGCCGCTCCAACGCCGGCTCCTGCGTCAACCAGAAGCCGGTCGTGTTCGAGGGCGACCGCGTCGAGGCCGGCCAGGTCATCGCCGACGGGCCGTGCACCGACGAGGGCGAGATGGCGCTCGGACGCAACCTGCTGGTGGCGTTCATGTGCTGGGAGGGCCACAACTACGAGGACGCGATCATCCTGTCGCAGCGCCTCGTGCAGCAGGACGTGCTCACCTCGATCCACATCGAGGAGCACGAGGTCGACGCCCGGGACACCAAGCTCGGCCCGGAGGAGATCACCCGCGACATCCCGAACGTCAGCGAGGAGATGCTCGCCGACCTCGACGAGCGCGGCATCATCCGGATCGGCGCCGAGGTCGTCCCCGGCGACATCCTGGTCGGCAAGGTCACGCCGAAGGGCGAGACCGAGCTGACCCCCGAGGAGCGGCTGCTCCGCGCGATCTTCGGTGAGAAGGCGCGCGAGGTCCGTGACACCTCGCTGAAGGTGCCGCACGGCGAGACCGGCACGGTCATCGGTGTGCGTACCTTCTCCCGCGAGGACGGCGACGAGCTGCCCCCGGGCGTGAACGAGCTGGTCCGGGTCTACGTGGCCCAGAAGCGCAAGATCCAGGACGGTGACAAGCTCGCGGGCCGCCACGGCAACAAGGGCGTCATCTCCAAGATCCTGCCGATCGAGGACATGCCGTTCCTGGAGGACGGCACCCCGGTCGACATCGTGCTGAACCCGCTCGGTGTGCCGTCCCGGATGAACATCGGCCAGGTCCTGGAGACCCACCTCGGGTGGGTGGCCAAGACCGGCTGGAGCGTGGACGGCGACGACGAGGAGTGGAAGCGCCAGCTCCGCTCGATCGAGGCGCACGAGTCCGAGCCGGACACCAACGTGGCCACTCCGGTCTTCGACGGTGCCCGCGAGGAGGAGATCTCCGGTCTGCTGGCGTCGACCCTGCCCAACCGGGACGGCAAGCAGCTGATCGGGCGTACCGGCAAGGCGCAGCTGTTCGACGGTCGCTCCGGCGAGCCGCTGCCCGACCCGATCGCGGTCGGCTACGTCTACATCCTGAAGCTCAACCACCTGGTCGACGACAAGATCCACGCCCGCTCGACCGGCCCGTACTCGATGATCACGCAGCAGCCGCTGGGTGGTAAGGCGCAGTTCGGTGGCCAGCGCTTCGGTGAGATGGAGTGCTGGGCCATGCAGGCGTACGGCGCCGCCTACGCCCTGCAGGAGCTGCTGACCATCAAGTCCGACGACGTCCTGGGCCGGGTCAAGGTCTACGAGGCGATCGTCAAGGGCGAGAACATCCCCGAGCCGGGCATCCCGGAGTCGTTCAAGGTGCTGCTCAAGGAGCTGCAGTCGCTGTGCCTCAACGTCGAGGTGCTCTCCAGCGACGGCGTGGCCCTGGAGATGCGCGAGACCGACGACGAGGTGTTCCGGGCCGCGGAGGAGCTGGGCATCGACCTGTCCCGGCGCGAGCCGAGCTCGGTCGAAGAGGTCTGAGGCGGTGATCCGGGGGCCGGCTCGCCGGCCCCCGGTTCCGCCCGTTAGCTAGCAGTACAGACGACGACATAGGGGACATAGTGCTCGACGTCAACTTCTTCGACGAGCTGCGCATCGGCCTCGCCACCGCTGACGACATCCGTCAGTGGTCCCACGGCGAGGTCAAGAAGCCCGAGACCATCAACTACCGCACCCTCAAGCCGGAGAAGGACGGGCTCTTCTGCGAGAAGATCTTCGGTCCTCAGCGGGACTGGGAGTGCTACTGCGGTAAGTACAAGCGGGTCCGCTTCAAGGGCATCATCTGCGAGCGCTGCGGCGTCGAGGTGACCCGCTCCAAGGTTCGCCGGGAGCGGATGGGTCACATCGAGCTGGCCGCTCCGGTGACCCACATCTGGTACTTCAAGGGCGTGCCGAGCCGGCTGGGCTACCTGCTGGACCTCGCCCCGAAGGACCTCGAAAAGATCATCTACTTCGCCTCGTACGTCGTGACGAGCGTGGACGCCGAAGCGCGTCACCGCGACCTCTCGACCATCGAGAACGAGATCCTGGCCGAGAAGCGCCAGGCGGAGAACAGCCGCGACTCGGAGATCGAGAAGCGGGCCGCCAAGCTGGAGGCCGACCTGGCCGAGCTGGAGGCCGAGGGCGCGAAGGCGGACGTCCGGCGCAAGGTCAAGGAGGGCGGAGAGCGCGAGATGCGCCAGATCCGCGACCGGGCCCAGCGCGAGATCGACCGCCTCGACGAGGTCCTCGACACCTTCCGCAAGCTGGAGCCGAAGCAGCTGGTCACCGACGAGCTGCTCTACCGCGAGCTGCGCGACCGCTTCGGTGAGTACTTCACCGGCAGCATGGGCGCCGAGGCGATCAAGGCTCTGGTCCAGAACATGGACCTGGAGGCCGAGGCGGAGAACCTGCGCGAGACCATCCGCTCCGGCAAGGGCCAGCGGAAGATCCGCGCGCTCAAGCGGCTCAAGGTCGTCGCGGCGTTCCAGAACACCCGGAACTCGCCGCTCGGCATGGTGCTGGACTGCGTCCCGGTCATCCCGCCGGACCTGCGCCCGATGGTGCAGCTCGACGGTGGCCGCTTCGCGACCTCCGACCTCAACGACCTGTACCGGCGTGTGATCAACCGGAACAACCGCCTCAAGCGGCTGATCGACCTCGGCGCGCCCGAGATCATCGTCAACAACGAGAAGCGGATGCTCCAGGAGGCCGTCGACGCGCTGTTCGACAACGGCCGTCGTGGTCGTCCGGTCACCGGCCCGGGTAACCGGCCGCTGAAGTCGCTGTCCGACATGCTCAAGGGCAAGCAGGGCCGGTTCCGCCAGAACCTGCTGGGCAAGCGCGTCGACTACTCCGGCCGTTCGGTCATCGTGGTCGGCCCGAAGCTCAAGCTGCACCAGTGCGGTCTGCCCAAGCAGATGGCGCTGGAGCTGTTCAAGCCGTTCGTCATGAAGCGGCTGGTCGACCTCAACCACGCGCAGAACATCAAGTCCGCCAAGCGGATGGTCGAGCGGCAGCGGCCGGTCGTGTGGGACGTGCTGGAAGAGGTCATCGGCGAGCACCCGGTGCTGCTGAACCGCGCGCCGACGCTGCACCGTCTGGGCATCCAGGCCTTCGAGCCGCAGCTGGTCGAGGGCAAGGCCATCCAGATCCACCCGCTGGTCTGCACCGCGTTCAACGCCGACTTCGACGGTGACCAGATGGCGGTCCACGTGCCGCTGTCCGCCGAGGCCCAGGCCGAGGCGCGGATCCTGATGCTGTCGTCGAACAACATCCTCAAGCCGGCCGACGGCAAGCCGGTCACCATGCCCACCCAGGACATGGTCATCGGTCTCTACCACCTCACCCACCTCACTGCGGGGGGCAAGGGCGAGGGCCGGGTGTTCAGCTCGGACGCCGAGGCGCGGATGGCGTACGACAACGGCGAGCTGCACCTGCAGGCGCCGGTCCGGATCCGGCTGCGCGACGTCGTCGGTGTGGACAACGGCGCCGGCGCCGAGCCCTGGACCGCCCCCGAGGGCTGGACCGAGGGCGAGCCGGTGACCGTGGAGACCACGCTGGGCCGGGTCCTGTTCAACGAGACGCTGCCCCCGGGCTACCGCTTCGTGAACTACGAGATCCGCAAGGGCCAGCTCTCCGCGATCGTCAACGACCTCGCCGAGCGCTTCCCGAAGGTGGCCCTGGCGGCCACCCTGGACGGGCTCAAGGAGGCCGGTTTCCACTGGGCCACCTGGTCCGGCGTCACCATCGGCATGGAGGACGTCATCGCTCCGCCGCGCAAGCGGGAGATCCTGGAGCGGTACGAGAAGGAAGCCGACCGGATCGACAAGCAGTACCAGCGTGGTCTGATGACCGCCGAGGAGCGCCGCGGCGAGCTCATCGAGATCTGGACCAAGGCGACGAACGAGGTCGCCAAGGAGATGGACACCGCGCTGCCGCAGGAGAACCCGCTGTGGAAGATGATCAACTCGGGTGCCCGCGGTAACCTGCTCCAGCTCCGGCAGATCGCGGCGATCCGTGGTCTGGTGGCCAACCCGAAGGGCGAGATCATCCCGCGGCCGATCAAGGCCTCGTACCGGGAGGGTCTGTCCGTACTGGAGTACTTCATCTCCACGCACGGCGCCCGGAAGGGTCTCGCGGACACCGCCCTGCGTACCGCCGACTCGGGTTACCTGACCCGGCGTCTGGTGGACGTCTCGCAGGACGTCATCATCCGCGAGGAGGACTGCGGCACCGACCGTGCCATCCCGATGCAGATCGGTGAGCGGATCGACGGCAAGCTGGTCGTGCACGAGCACGCCGAGACCAGCGTGCACGCCCGGACGCTGGCCGACGACATCAAGGGGCCGGACGGCACCGTGGTGGCCCACCGCGGCCAGGACATCAACTCGATCCTGGTGGACGCGATCGTCGCCGCCGGGACGGAGACGGTGCGGGTGCGCAGCGTGCTCACCTGCGAGTCGAAGCTGGGCGTCTGCGGTGCGTGCTACGGCCGCTCGCTGCCGACCGGCAAGACCGTGGACGTCGGCGAGGCGGTCGGCATCATCGCCGCCCAGTCGATCGGTGAGCCGGGTACGCAGCTGACGATGCGTACCTTCCACACCGGTGGTGTCGCGGGTGAGGACATCACCCAGGGTCTGCCCCGTGTCCAGGAGATCTTCGAGGCCCGGGTGCCGAAGGGCAAGGCGCCCATCGCCGACACCCCGGGTCGCATCCGGATCGAGGACGGCGAGCGGTCCCGCAAGATCGTGGTCATCCCGGACGACGGCAGCGACGAGATCGTCTACGACAAGATCTCGAAGCGGGTCCGGCTCCGGGCGCACGACGGCGACCACGTCGAGGTCGGCGAGAAGCTCACCGAGGGCACCATCGACCCGCACGAGCTGCTGCGCATCCTCGGCCCGCGCGCGGTCCAGGTCCACCTGACCCAGGAGGTCCAGGAGGTCTACCGCTCGCAGGGTGTGCTCATCCACGACAAGCACATCGAGATCATCATCCGCCAGATGCTCAAGCGGGTGACGGTGATCGACTCCGGCTCGACCGAGTTCCTGCCGGGCGTGCTGGTCGACCGGGCGCTGTTCGAGTCGGAGAACCGCCGGCTCGTCGGCGAGGGTGGCGAGCCCGCCGCCGGTCGCCCGGTGCTGATGGGTATCACCAAGGCCTCGCTGGCCACTGACTCCTGGCTGTCGGCGGCCTCCTTCCAGGAGACCACCCGGGTGCTGACGGACGCGGCGATCCACGCCCGCAGCGACTCGCTGATCGGCCTCAAGGAGAACGTGATCATCGGTAAGCTCATCCCGGCCGGTACGGGCATCAGCAAGTACCGCAACGTCCGGGTCGAGCCGACCGAGGAGGCGAAGGCCAAGGTCTACTCGATGACCGGCTACCCGGAGACCGACTACGGCTTCGGGCCGGCCAGCGGCCAGGCGGTTCCGCTGGACGACTTCGACTTCGGGTCGTACCGCTAAGCACCAGGAAACGACGAGGCCCCCGGCAGCAGCCGGGGGCCTCGTCGCGTCCGGGCCGGCTTGCCGGGACCCGGGGAACCGGTTCGGGGCATGATGGAGGCATGACGACAGTGCCCGGGCCGGCGCCCGTCGTGCCGCAGGGGCACCGCCATCCGCACGACCCGGAGCCGGTCCGCTCCACCAAGGCCCGGGCCGTCTTCGCGCTTGGCCTGATCGGCGCGCTCACCGGCCTGTTCGTCGGTGGCGCGGTGCCGGCGACGATCGCGCTCACGCTGGCCCGGCAGGCACGCCGCGAGGCGTACGCGTCGGGTGGTTATCTCACCGGCGGCGACTGGCTGCGGCGCGGCGAGCAGATGGCGCGGACCGGGCTGGTACTGACCGCGGTCGCGGTGGTCGCGGCGGTGGTGATCGGCGTGGTCCGGTACGCCGACGGCTCGTTCGGCCACGACTTCGCGCCGAACTTCGACTGACCGGGCGGGGGAGCGGACCGCGCCCGCCCACCCGGCCGTGACCCGCGACGGTAGCCTGGCCGGTGTCCGCCGGGTGGCGGGCGAGTGTGGACAGGAGGAACCCGTGACGGAGCCGGCCGCGCCGGGAGGCGACCCGAACCGCCCCGGGCCGTACCCGCCGGGTTCCGCGTCCGCGCCCGCGCCTGCGCACCTCCCGCACGGGGCGTACCCGGGGAATCCGCCGGGCCACGGCGGCGGCTGGCCGGCTCCGGCGAGCGCGCCGGGCCACGGGGGCTGGGGACCGGCGTTCCCGCCGCCGCCGGCCGAGGCGCCGCGACCGCCGAAGCGGATCGACGCGGTGCCCGGTACGCCGTTCGGCGTGGTCCACCTCGACGTGCCGCCGGTCACCTCCGGGCTCGCCATCGGGTCGTTGATCGCCGGGATCGCCGCGATCGGGGTCTCGCTGCTGGTCTTCTGCTTCGGGATCGCCGGGCCGGACTACGGTGGCGCCTGGGCGGCCGGCGCGTTCACAGTGCTCGGCGCGCTGATCGGGGTCGGCGCGGTGGTGGCCGGGCTGCTCGCCCGTCGGCAGATCCGCCGGCCGGCGCCGCCGCCGGCGGTCCGGTTCACCGGTGCCGGCCTGGCGGTGGCCGGGCTCTCCTGCGGCGGCGTGGGGCTGCTGTTCAGCCTGATCGGGCTCGGGCTGGCCCTGGTGGTGCAGATCACGTGAGGCCCTCGGTGGGGCCGGTGCGGCCGCTGACCTGCCACGACCGGTATGTCCGGGTGCCCGGAGGCTGGGCGGTGTCGGGGCCGCCGGGTCGCCCGGCGGACGAGCCGGTACACTTGTCACTGTAGGTGCCCGTCATGGGCGCGTCGGCAACCCGGAGATCGGCCGGCGGATCGCGAAGAGCGGTCCTCCCGACCCATCCGTTTTGACCGGCGCGGCTGTGGTAGGTACTCTTTCCCCTTGTGCCCGGGCTCGCCCGGGCAATGCGTGCGTGCGCTGGAACCGGTCAGCCGGTGAATAGCGCCGTCGCGCACCATCAAGACCAAACACCCGGTACGACGCGTCAGCGGCCGGCACCGGGACCGTGACTTGGGCGACACGCCCGACCGCGGGTGCTGGGGAGCCGTCAGGCGGCCCTGGTTGGAATGTAAGAGAGCCGCCCATCCGGACGGCTGGAGCAGACGGCGCGGTCGCATCGCAGCGGCCGAAGGGAGCGGAGAAACCCGGTGCCCACCATTCAGCAGTTGGTCCGAAAGGGCCGCCAGGCCAAGACGACCAAGACGAAGACCCCTGCGCTCAAGGGGTCTCCCCAGCGGCGCGGCGTGTGCACCCGCGTGTACACCACCACCCCGAAGAAGCCGAACTCGGCGCTGCGCAAGGTCGCTCGTGTCAAGCTCAGCAGCCAGATCGAGGTGACCGCCTACATCCCGGGCGTCGGCCACAACCTGCAGGAGCACTCGATCGTGCTCGTGCGTGGCGGCCGTGTGAAGGATCTCCCGGGCGTGCGGTACAAGATCGTGCGCGGCTCGCTGGACACCCAGGGTGTCCGCAACCGCAAGCAGGCTCGCAGCCGCTACGGCGCGAAGAAGGAGAAGAGCTGACATGCCGCGTAAGGGACCCGCTCCGCGGAAGCCGCTGGTCGCTGACCCGGTGTACAACTCCCCGCTGGTCACCCAGCTGGTGAACAAGATCCTGATGCGCGGTAAGCGTCAGCTCGCCGAGCGCATCGTGTACGCCGCCCTGGAGGGCTGCCGCGAGAAGTCCGGCACCGACCCGGTCGTCACGCTCAAGCGCGCGATGGACAACGTCAAGCCGACCCTCGAGGTGCGCAGCCGCCGTGTCGGTGGCGCCACCTACCAGGTTCCGGTCGAGGTCCGGCCGTCCCGTGCGACCACTCTCGGTCTGCGCTGGCTGGTGACCTACTCCCGGGCCCGGCGCGAGAAGACCATGGTCGAGCGGCTGATGAACGAGCTGCTGGACGCGAGCAACGGCCTGGGCGCCGCCGTCAAGCGGCGCGAGGACACGCACAAGATGGCCGAGTCCAACAAGGCCTTCGCGCACTACCGCTGGTAACACCTGAGGTTCCGGCGCCCACCCGGCGCCGGAACCGCCACCAGTTGTGTCGAGACGACGATAAGTAGGGATTGAAGTGGCCGCCGCAGACGCGCTCGCCAACGTACGCAACATCGGCATCATGGCCCACATCGATGCCGGTAAGACCACTACCACCGAGCGAATCCTGTTCTACACCGGCATCACGTACAAGATCGGTGAGGTCCACGAGGGCGCCGCCGTCATGGACTGGATGGAGCAGGAGCAGGAGCGCGGTATCACCATCACTTCCGCCGCCACCAAGTGCGAGTGGAAGGGCCACACGATCCAGATCATCGACACGCCCGGCCACGTCGACTTCACGGTCGAGGTCGAGCGGTCGCTGCGGGTGCTGGACGGTGCGGTCGCGGTCTACGACGGCGTGGCCGGCGTGGAGCCCCAGACGGAGAACGTCTGGCGGCAGGCGGACAAGTACAACGTCCCCCGGATGTGCTTCGTCAACAAGCTCGACCGGACCGGCGCCGACTTCTTCCGCTGCGTGCAGATGATGATCGACCGGCTCAACGCCACCCCGCTGGTGCTCCAGATCCCGATCGGCGCCGAGTCCGACTTCATCGGCGTGGTCGACCTGGTCGAGATGCGTGCGCTCACGTGGCGCGGCGAGACCCAGAAGGGTGAGGACTACGCGGTCGAGGAGATCCCGGCCGACCTCGCCGACTCCGCCGCGGAGTGGCGCGAGAAGCTGATGGAGACCCTCGCCGACGTCGACGACTCGGTGATGGAGAAGTACCTCGAGGGCGAGGACATCTCGGTCGACGAGATCAAGGCCGCCATCCGCCGGGCCACCATCGCCGGCAAGGCCAACCCGGTCCTCACCGGTACCGCCTTCAAGAACAAGGGCATCCAGCCGATGCTGGACGCGGTCGTCGCGTACCTGCCCTCGCCGCTGGACATCCCGGCGATCGAGGGTACGGCCACCGACGGCGAGACCCCGCTGCAGCGGAAGCCCGCGGTCTCCGAGCCGTTCTCCGGCCTGGCCTTCAAGATCCAGACCGACAAGCACCTCGGCAAGCTGACGTACGTCCGGATCTACTCCGGCACGCTTGAGTCCGGTTCTCAGGTGATCAACTCCACCAAGGACCGCAAGGAGCGGATCGGCAAGATCTACCAGATGCACGCCAACAAGCGGGAGGAGCGCAGCTCCGCCCAGGCCGGCGACATCATCGCGGTGCAGGGTCTGAAGCAGACCACCACCGGTGACACCCTGTGCGACCCGGCGAACCCGGTCATCCTGGAGTCGATGACCTTCCCGGAGCCGGTCATCGAGGTGGCCATCGAGCCGAAGACCAAGGCCGACCAGGAGAAGCTCAGCACCGCCATCCAGCGGCTGGCCGAGGAGGACCCGACCTTCCGCGTCAAGCTGGACGACCAGACCGGTCAGACGGTCATCTCCGGCATGGGCGAGCTGCACCTGGACATCCTGGTCGACCGGATGCGCCGCGAGTTCAACGTCGAGGCGAACATCGGCAAGCCGCAGGTGGCGTACCGCGAGACCATCCGCCGCAAGGTGGAGAAGGTCGAGTACACCCACAAGAAGCAGACCGGTGGTTCCGGCCAGTACGCCCGCGTGATCATCAGCGTGGAGCCGCTGCCGCTGGGCAACGACGCGCCGACCTACGAGTTCGCCAACGCGGTGACCGGTGGCCGCATCCCCCGGGAGTTCATCCCCTCGGTGGACGCGGGCGCGCAGGACGCCATGCAGTACGGCATCCTCGCCGGCTTCCCCCTGGTGGGCGTCAAGCTCACCCTGGTGGACGGCCAGTACCACGAGGTCGACTCGTCGGAAATGGCGTTCAAGATCGCCGGCTCGATGGCGATGAAGGAGGCGGCCCGCAAGGCCGACCCCGCTCTCCTCGAGCCGATGATGGCCGTTGAAGTCACCACTCCTGAGGAGAACATGGGTGACGTCATCGGCGACCTCAACTCCCGGCGTGGCATCATCCAGGCGATGGAGGAGCGCAGCGGCGCTCGCGTCGTCCGGGCCCTGGTGCCGCTGTCGGAGATGTTCGGCTACGTCGGCGACCTGCGGTCGAAGACCCAGGGCCGGGCTAGCTACAGCATGCAGTTCGACTCCTACGCCGAGGTTCCGAACTCGGTGGCCAAGGAGATCATCGCCAAGGCGACGGGTGAGTGACACTCACCCTCGGCTGATCCGATGACACGAGGGCGGTCGCGGGAGGGTTCTCCCGCCCGCGGCCACCTCGATCGGATTGCGTGAGACCGGGCCTGTAGGCTTCATCGCCGCAGAACCCACAAAAGCTCTCCGGCCTTCCGGCCGGAAAGGCTGTCGACAGAGTCCTAAGCGCCGAACCGCGCGCCGGGGCGAACGAACCAAGAAAGTCCACAGGAGGACCCAGTGGCGAAGGCTAAGTTCGAGCGGACTAAGCCGCACGTCAACATCGGCACCATTGGTCACATCGACCACGGTAAGACGACGCTGACGGCGGCCATCACCAAGGTCCTGCACGACCAGTACCCGGACCTCAACCCGTACACGCCGTTCGACGAGATCGACAAGGCGCCGGAGGAGAAGGCCCGCGGCATCACGATCTCCATCGCGCACGTCGAGTACCAGACCGAGGCGCGTCACTACGCGCACGTCGACTGCCCCGGTCACGCCGACTACATCAAGAACATGATCACCGGTGCCGCGCAGATGGACGGCGCGATCCTGGTGGTGGCGGCGACCGACGGCCCGATGCCGCAGACCCGCGAGCACGTGCTGCTGGCCCGTCAGGTCGGTGTGCCGTACATCGTCGTGGCGCTCAACAAGAGCGACATGGTCGACGACGAGGAGCTCCTGGAGCTCGTCGAGCTCGAGGTGCGCGAGCTGCTCTCCTCGCAGGAGTACCCGGGTGACGACCTGCCGGTCGTCCAGGTCTCCGCGCTGAAGGCGCTCGAGGGCGACCCGGTGTGGACCGAGAAGCTGCTCGAGCTGATGAGCGCGGTCGACACCGCGATCCCGCAGCCCGAGCGCGAGACCGAGAAGCCGTTCCTCATGCCCGTCGAGGACGTGTTCACGATCACCGGTCGCGGCACCGTCGTCACCGGTCGTGTCGAGCGTGGCGTGCTGCTCCCGAACGAGGACGTCGAGGTCGTCGGCATCCGCGAGAAGGGCTTCAAGACCAAGGTCACCGCGATCGAGATGTTCCGGAAGACCCTGGACGACGCCCGCGCAGGCGAGAACGTCGGCCTGCTGCTGCGTGGCACCAAGCGCGAGGACGTCGAGCGCGGCATGGTGGTCATCAAGCCGGGCACCACGACCCCGCACACGGAGTTCGAGGCGACGGTCTACATCCTCTCCAAGGAGGAGGGCGGCCGGCACACCCCGTTCTTCCAGAACTACCGCCCGCAGTTCTACTTCCGGACCACGGACGTCACCGGCGTCGTCACGCTGCCCGAGGGCACCGAGATGGTCATGCCGGGCGACAACACCTCGATGTCGGTGAAGCTGATCCAGCCCATCGCCATGGAGGAGAACCTGAAGTTCGCGATCCGCGAGGGTGGTCGTACGGTCGGCGCTGGTCGCGTCACTAAGATCATCAAGTGAGCTGGGTAACCCCGATTAGCGTCGCCGCCGGTCGTGCGGCATACTAGTCAGGTTGCGTAACGACAGTCGGTCGCCTGCGTCCGGTTAACGCTGGACCTCCGGGAGTCAGACTGTCTCGCGTAGGGTGGTTGGCTGCCATCGGGCGGTCAACCACCCTCGCGCGGCGTCCAGGTCGCGGTTCCCGCGATCGGCGCCATGACCCACCGCGTGGTCAGAGAATCGCTCCGGAGTCCCGGGGCGGAGCCTGGCCCACGGGCGCGACACGCCCGACCGCGGGGGTCGGCGGAAGTGGGCCTGTGCCAGCCGGTACAGGCGCCCGCAACACAGCGGCATCGAGAGAAGGAACAGAAGCCACCATGGCGGGACAGAAGATCCGCATCCGGCTCAAGGCCTATGACCACGAGGTCGTCGACTCCTCGGCTCGGAAGATCGTCGAGACGGTGACGCGTACCGGGGCGCAGGTCGCTGGCCCGGTGCCGCTGCCCACGGAGATCAACCGTTTCTGCGTCATCCGCTCGCCGCACAAGTACAAGGACTCGCGCGAGCACTTCGAGATGCGTACGCACAAGCGTCTGATCGACATCATCGACCCGACCCCGAAGACGGTCGACTCGCTCATGCGCCTCGACCTGCCGGCTGGCGTCGACATCGAGATCAAGCTGTAGGGACCGGACAAATGGACAGGCAAGTCAAGGGGATCCTGGGCGCCAAGCTCGGCATGACCCAGGTCTGGGACAACAACAAGGTTGTGCCCGTGACCGTGGTTCAGGCCGGCCCGTGCGTCGTGAGCCAGGTTCGTAGCGCCGACAAGGACGGCTACTCCGCGGTCCAGCTGGCGTACGGGGTCATCGACCCGCGCAAGGTCAAGAAGCCGGTCGCCGGGCACTACGCCAAGGCGGACGTCGCGCCGCGCCGGCACATCGTCGAGCTGCGCACCTCCGACGCCGCGGACTACGCGCCGGGCCAGGAGGTCACGGTCGAGGAGTTCCCGGCCGGCGCCGTGATCGACGTGACCGGCAAGACCAAGGGCAAGGGCTACGCCGGCCCGATGAAGCGGCACGGCTTCCACGGCCTGCGTGCCAGCCACGGTGTCGAGCGCAAGCACCGCTCGCCCGGCTCGATCGGCGCCTGCGCGACCCCGGGTCGCGTCTTCAAGGGCACCCGGATGGCGGGCCGGATGGGTGGCGTGCGCTACACCGTCCAGAACCTGACCGTCCAGGCGGTCGACACCGAGAACAACCTCCTGCTCGTCCGCGGCGCCATCCCTGGCCCGAAGGGCGCGCTGGTCCTGGTCCGCACCGCGGCCAAGGCGAAGGTGAAGAAGGGCGGTGCGGCCAAGTGACCACCGTTGACGTCATCAACGTCGAAGGCGCCAAGAGCGGCTCCGTGGAGCTGCCGGCCGACATCTTCGACGCGCAGGCCAACATCGCCCTGATGCACCAGGTCGTGGTGGCCCAGCTTGCGGCGGCCCGCCAGGGTACGCACAAGACGAAGACCCGCGGCGAGGTCTCCGGTGGAGGCAAGAAGCCGTACAAGCAGAAGGGCACCGGTCGTGCCCGCCAGGGCTCGACCCGCGCGCCGCAGTTCGCCGGCGGTGGCGTGGTCCACGGCCCGGTGCCGCGCGACTACAGCCAGCGCACCCCGAAGAAGATGAAGGCCGCCGCCCTGCGTGGCGCCCTCTCGGACCGGGCCCGCGCCGGCCAGGTGCACGTCGTCGAGGCGTTCGTCTCGGGTGAGAAGCCGTCCACCAAGGCGGCCCTGGCCACGCTGACCAAGCTGACCCAGGCCCGTCGGGTCCTGGTCGTGCTGAGCAGCACCGACGAGCTGAACTGGGTGTCGCTGCGGAACCTGCGCAACACGCAGGACGGCCGGGTGCACCTGATCGAGGCCGGCCAGCTCAACACCTACGACGTGCTGGTGGCCGACGACGTGGTCTTCACCAAGGAGGCCCTGGACGAGTTCCTGGGCGTTCCCGCCGAGACCACCGAGGAGGATGGCAAGTGAGCACGATCGCCGATCCGCGTGACGTCATCGTCGCGCCGGTCGTCTCGGAGAAGAGCTACAGCGAGCTGAACCGCAACTGGTACACCTTCCTGGTGCACCCGGACGCGAACAAGACCGAGATCAAGATCGCTATCCAGCAGATCTTCAACGTCCGCGTCCTGACGGTCAACACGCTCAACCGCGAGGGCAAGCGCAAGCGGACCCGTACCGGGTTCGGCAAGCGCAAGGACACCAAGCGCGCGATGGTGAAGCTGGCTGACGGTGACCGTATCGAGGCCTTCGGCGGCCCGGTCAGCTGAGGGGTGTAGACAATGGCTATCCGTAAGTACAAGCCGACGACGCCGGGCCGGCGTGGCTCGAGCGTTGCCGACTTCGCCGAGATCACCCGGTCGACGCCCGAGAAGTCGCTGCTGGCTCCGCTGCCGAAGAAGGGCGGACGCAACGCCCACGGCCGGATCACCACGCGGCACCAGGGTGGCGGTCACAAGCGCCAGTACCGTCTGATCGACTTCAAGCGGGTCGACAAGGACGGCGTGCCGGCGAAGGTCGCCCACATCGAGTACGACCCGAACCGCACCGCGCGCATCGCGCTGCTGCACTACGCCGACGGCGAGAAGCGCTACATCCTCGCGCCGAAGGACATGAAGCAGGGCGACCGCGTCGAGTCCGGTCCGGGCGCCGACATCAAGCCGGGTAACAACCTGCCGCTGCGCAACATCCCGGTCGGTACCACCATCCACAACGTGGAGCTGCGTCCGGGCGGCGGCGCCAAGCTGGCCCGTTCGGCCGGCGTCGGCATCCAGCTGCTCGGCCGTGAGGGCGCGTACGCGACCCTGCGTATGCCGTCCGGTGAGATCCGGCGCGTGGACGTGCGCTGCCGCGCCAGCATCGGCGAGATCGGCAACGCCGACCAGTCGAACATCAACTGGGGTAAGGCCGGCCGTATGCGGTGGAAGGGCAAGCGCCCGACCGTCCGTGGTGTCGCGATGAACCCGGTCGACCACCCGCACGGTGGTGGTGAGGGTAAGACCTCCGGTGGTCGCCACCCGGTCAACCCGCAGGGTAAGCCCGAGGGCCGCACCCGTCGTAAGGGCCAGCCGAGCGACCGGCTGATCGTCCGCCGCCGCTACGCCACGCGTAAGCGCGGCTGAGGGAGATAAGACATGCCTCGCAGCCTGAAGAAGGGCCCGTTCGTCGACGACCACCTGCTCAAGAAGGTGGAGACGCAGAACGACAAGGGCTCGAAGAACGTCATCAAGACCTGGTCGCGCCGCTCGACGATCATCCCGGAGATGCTGGGTCACACGATCGCCGTGCACGACGGACGTAAGCACGTCCCGGTCTTCGTGACCGAGGCCATGGTCGGGCACAAGCTCGGCGAGTTCGCGCTGACCCGCACGTTCAAGGGTCACGAGAAGGACGACCGGAAGAGCCGCCGGCGCTGACGCCGCGGGCATACGGATAGAGGAACAAGGGGTTACAGCGATGCCAGGAAAGGGCGACGCTCCGGTGCTTCCGGGCGCGCGGGCGGTTGCGCGGCACGTGCGCATCTCGCCGATGAAGGCGCGCCGGGTGGTCAACCTCGTCCGCGGCCTGCCCGCGAAGGAGGCTCTCACGGTGCTGCAGTTCGCGCCGCAGGCTGCGAGCGAGCAGGTGTACAAGGTGCTCGCGAGCGCGATCGCCAACGCGGAGAACAACGAGCGGCTGGACCCCGACGCGCTGCTCGTCAGCGAGGCGTTCGTCGACGAGGGCCCGACCATGAAGCGGTTCCGGCCGCGTGCGCAGGGCCGGGCGTACCGGATCCGCAAGCGCACCTGCCACATCACCGTGGCGGTCGAGGCGGTCGCGGCGGCCACGCCGAAGAAGTCGGCGAAGAAGGCCGCTCCGGCCAAGCCGGCGGCTGAGGAGCAGAGCACGACGGAGGGTGCCGAGTAATGGGTCAGAAGGTTCACCCGACCGGGTTCCGGCTCGGCATCTCGACCGACTGGAAGTCCCGCTGGTTCGCGGACAAGCTCTACAAGGACTACATCGGCGAGGACGTCAAGATCCGCCGCATGATGTCCAAGGGCCTCGAGCGCGCCGGCATTTCCAAGGTCGACATCGAGCGCACCCGGGACCGGGTCCGCGTCGACATCCACACCGCCCGGCCGGGCATCGTCATCGGCCGTAAGGGTGCGGAGGCCGACCGGATCCGCGGCGAGCTGGAGAAGCTCACCGGCAAGCAGGTCCAGCTGAACATCATCGAGGTCAAGAACCCCGAGTCGGACGCGCAGCTGGTCGCCCAGGGCGTTGCCGAGCAGCTGTCCAGCCGGGTCAGCTTCCGTCGGGCCATGCGCAAGGCGATGCAGTCCGCGATGAAGAACCCCGCCTGCAAGGGCATCCGGGTTCAGGTCTCGGGCCGTCTCGGCGGCGCCGAGATGAGCCGGACCGAGTTCTACCGCGAGGGCCGGGTTCCGCTGCACACGCTGCGGGCCAACATCGAGTACGGCTTCTTCGAGGCCCGTACCACCTTCGGCCGGATCGGCGTGAAGGTCTGGATCTACAAGGGCGACGCCGTCCCGGGCCGCGAGGCCCCGGCCGAGGCCGCCCCGTCGCGCGGCCCGCGCCGCGACCGTGGCGACCGGCCGGACCGGCCGCGCCGTGGCCGCTCGGGCTCGTCCGGTACGACCGCCGGTGGCACCGAGGCCGGCCGGGCTGCCGCGACGACCATCGCGCAGCAGGCGGAGACGCCGGCCGGTGAGCCGGTCGACGCCGGCGCCGTGGCAGCGGCCACGACCCAGCCGGCAGAAACGCAGCAGGAGGGCTGACAGATGCTGATGCCGCGCAAGCCCCCGAAGGGCTTCCGCAAGCCGCACCACCCGGACCGCAGTGGCGCGTCCAAGGGTGGTAACCGGGTGGTGTTCGGCGAGTTCGGGATCCAGGCTCTCGAGCCGGCGTACGTGACCAACCGCCAGATCGAGTCGGCGCGTATCGCGATGACCCGTCACATCAAGCGTGGCGGCAAGGTCTGGATCACGATCTTCCCGGACCAGGCCCTCACCAAGAAGCCGGCCGAGACCCGGATGGGTTCCGGTAAGGGTTCGCCCGAGTGGTGGGTCGCCAACGTCAAGCCGGGGCGGGTCCTCTTCGAGATGTCCTTCCCCAACGAGCAGATCGCGCGAGAGGCGATGCGTCGCGCGATCCACAAGCTCCCGATGAAGTGCCGCATTGTTACGCGCGAAGTGGGTGAATCCTGATGGCAGCTGGCGTCAAGCCCTCCGAGCTGCGTGAGCTCTCCGAGGAGGAGCTGGTCACGAAGTTGCGCGAGGCGAAGGCGGAGCTGTTCAACCTCCGCGTGCAGGCCGCAACCGGGCAGCTGGACAACAACCGGCGGCTGCAGGTCATCCGTCGGGAGATCGCCCGGATCTACACGATCATGCGTGAGCGTGAGCTGGGTCTCTCGGCCGCGCCGACTGAGGTGACTGCATCATGAGTGAGAACACCACCACCGCCGCCGCGCCGGCCGCCCGCAAGGTTCGCGACGGCCTCGTGGTCAGCGACAAGATGGACAAGACCGTCGTGGTCGAGGTCGAGGACCGGGTCAAGCACGCGCTGTACGGCAAGATCATGCGCCGTACGCGCAAGCTGAAGGTCCACGACGAGCAGAACTCGGCCGGCATCGGTGACCGGGTCCTGATCATGGAGACCCGGCCGCTGTCCGCCACCAAGCGCTGGCGGCTCGTGGAGATCCTCGAGAAGGCCAAGTAGCGAAGGCTCGAGCTCGGCCGGTCTCGGTCGGGCGCAGGTTCCGCCAGGCTCCGGCCGCCCCGAGCGGCCGGAGAACCGGCAGACATAGGAGATAGACGTGATTCAGCAGGAGTCGCGACTGCGCGTCGCCGACAACACGGGTGCCCGGGAGATCCTGTGCATCCGGGTGCTCGGCGGCTCCGGTCGGCGCTACGCGAGCATCGGCGACGTCATCGTGGCCACCGTCAAGGACGCGATCCCCGGTGCCGGTGTGAAGAAGGGCGACGTCGTCAAGGCCGTCGTCGTTCGGACCGCCAAGGAGAAGCGGCGGCCGGACGGGTCGTACATCCGCTTCGACGAGAACGCCGCCGTCATCATCAAGGACGGTGGGGACCCGCGCGGTACCCGCATCTTCGGCCCGGTGGGCCGGGAGCTGCGGGACAAGCGGTTCATGAAGATCATCTCTCTCGCGCCGGAGGTGTTGTGACCGTGAAGGTCAAGAAGGGCGACACGGTCGTCGTCATCGCCGGCAAGGACAAGGGTGCCAAGGGCAAGGTCATCGCGGCCTACCCGCGGCAGGACAAGGTCCTGGTCGAGGGCGTGAACCGGGTCAAGAAGCACACCCGTATCAGCACCACCCAGCGTGGCGCCAAGACCGGTGGCATCGTCACCCAGGAGGCCCCGATCCACGTCTCGAACGTGATGGTCCTGGACTCCGAAGGCAAGCCGACCCGCGTCGGCTACCGGATCGACGACAACGGCCAGAAGGTCCGCATCGCGCGTAGCACCGGTAAGGACCTCTGATGACCACGGCTACCGAAACCAAGACTCTGCCGCGCCTCAAGGAGCGGTACCGCAACGAGGTGGTGGCCGAGCTGCAGAAGCAGTTCGAGTTCGCCAACCCGATGCAGGTGCCGCGGCTGGTCAAGATCGTCGTCAACATGGGTGTCGGCGAGGCCGCTCGCGACGCCAAGCTGATCGACGGGGCCGTTCGCGACCTGGCCACCATCACCGGCCAGAAGCCGCAGGTCCGGCGGGCCACCAAGTCCATCGCGCAGTTCAAGCTCCGCGAGGGCATGCCGATCGGCGCGAAGGTCACCCTGCGCGGCGACCGGATGTGGGAGTTCCTGGACCGGCTGCTCTCGATCGCGCTGCCGCGTATCCGCGACTTCCGCGGCCTGGACGGGCGCAAGCTCGACGGGCACGGCAACTACACGTTCGGTCTGACCGAGCAGTCGGTGTTCCACGAGATCGATCAGGACAAGATCGATCGCCAGCGGGGCATGGACATCACGGTGGTCACGACCGCCACGACCGACGACGAGGGCCGGGCGCTGCTCAAGCTCCTGGGCTTCCCGTTCAAGGAGAACTGAGATGGCCAAGAAGGCGCTGATCATCAAGGCGGCCGCGAAGCCGAAGTTCTCGGTTCGCGCGTACACCCGCTGCCAGCGGTGCGGGCGTCCGAAGGCGGTCTACCGCAAGTTCGGTCTCTGCCGGGTGTGCATCCGGGAGATGGCCCACCGCGGTGAGCTGCCCGGCGTGTCCAAGGCTTCCTGGTAATAGCCCGGCGCGCTCCGGCGCGTCAGCTGAACTGTCTCTTCGCCGTAGGCCCCGGGCCTGGCCCGGGGAACCCCGGCGAGAAAGGTTGACGAGTTTTCATGACGATGACCGACCCGATCGCAGACATGCTCACGCGTCTGCGTAACGCCAACCAGGCGTACCACGACCAGGTGACGATGCCGTACTCGAAGATCAAGGCGAACATCGCCGAGGTCCTCAAGGCCGAGGGCTACATCGCCACCTGGTCGGTCGAGGAGCCCGAGGAGGGTGCCGTCGGCAAGCGACTGGTCGTCGAGCTGAAGTACGGCCAGAACCGCGAGCGGAGCCTGGCCGGCATCAAGCGCGTGTCCAAGCCCGGTCTCCGGGTGTACGCCAAGTCGGACGGGCTCCCGCGGGTGCTCGGCGGGCTGGGCGTGGCGATCATTTCGACGTCCCAGGGGCTGCTCACCGACCGGCAGGCCCGCAAGCGGAGCGTTGGCGGGGAAGTCCTCGCCTTCGTCTGGTAACGGGAGACAGGTAGAAATGTCGCGTATTGGACGTAAGTCGATCCCGGTGCCTGCCGGCGTCGACATCACGATCGACGGCCGGACCGTCAAGGTCAAGGGCCCCAAGGGCGAGCTGAGCCACGTACTGGCCGAGCCGATCACGGCGGAGCGGGGCGAGGACGGCGAGCTGCACGTCAACCGGCCCAACGACGAGCGCAAGGCCAAGGAGCTGCACGGCCTGAGCCGGACGCTGGTGGCCAACATGATCGTCGGCGTGACCGAGGGCTACCGCAAGAGCCTGGAGATCGCCGGCACCGGTTACCGCGTGACCGCCAAGGGCAAGGACCTGGAGTTCGCGCTCGGGTTCTCGCACCCGGTCCTGGTGCAGGCGCCGGACGGCATCACCTTCACGGTGGAGAAGCCGACGCTGTTCCACGTGGCCGGCATCGACAAGCAGCAGGTCGGTGAGGTCGCCGCCAACATCCGGAAGATCCGCCCGCCGGAGCCCTACAAGGGCAAGGGCGTGAAGTACCAGGGCGAGGTCATCCGCCGCAAGGCTGGAAAGGCAGGTAAGAAGTGAGCGCCACGCTGCTCAAGCGCCGCCGCGGCGTCGCCGCCAAGCGTGCCGTCGGGCGTGCGCGTCGGCACTTCCGGGTCCGCAAGAACGTCAGCGGCACCGCCGAGCGTCCCCGCCTCGTCGTCACCCGCTCCCTGCGGCACATGGTGGCCCAGGTCGTGGACGACACCAAGGGTCACACCCTGGCGTCGGCCTCGACCATGGACGCCTCGCTGCGCGGCACCGAGGGCGACAAGAGCGCCCTGGCCGGCAAGGTCGGCGCCCTGCTCGCCGAGCGTGCCAAGGCCGCCGGCGTCTCGAAGGTCGTCTTCGACCGCGGTGGCAACCGGTACGCGGGGCGTGTCGCCGCGCTTGCCGACGCCGCCCGCGAAGCCGGGCTCGAGTTCTAGAAACCCCGTCACGAGAGAGAAGGAAGGCTGCTGATGCCAGGTCAACAGCGCCGTGGCGGCGGGTCCGGTGGCAACGAGGGTGGTCGCCGCGACAACCGCCGTGAGGGCGGCCGCGGAAACGCGCCCGTCGAGAAGACCCCGCACCTCGAGCGGGTCGTCGCGATCAACCGCGTCGCCAAGGTCGTGAAGGGTGGTCGTCGCTTCAGCTTCACCGCCCTCGTGATCGTGGGCGACGGCGACGGCACCGTCGGTGTGGGCTACGGAAAGGCCAAGGAGGTGCCCGCGGCGATCGCCAAGGGTGTCGAGGAGGCCAAGAAGCACTTCTTCAAGGTGCCGCGGATCGGTCAGTCGATCCCGCACCCGGTCACGGGCGAGGACGCCGCCGGTGTGGTGCTGCTCAAGCCGGCCTCCGCCGGTACGGGTGTCATCGCCGGTGGCCCGGTGCGTGCCGTGCTGGAGTGCGCAGGCATCCACGACGTGCTCTCCAAGAGCCTCGGCTCGTCCAACCCGATCAACATCGTGCACGCCACGGTGGCTGCCCTGAAGGGACTCGAGTCCCCGGAGCAGGTCGCGGCCCGTCGTGGTCTGCCGGTCGAGGACGTCGCGCCGGCCGCCATGCTGGCGTCGCGGGCGGGGGTGGCGTCCTGATGGCACGCCTGAAGGTCACCCAGCTCCGGTCCGTGATCGGGACCAAGAAGAACCAGCGTGATTCGCTGCGTTCGCTCGGTCTCAAGCGGATCAACGACGTGGTGGTCAAGGAGGACCGGCCGGAGATCCGCGGCATGATCTTCACGGTCAACCACCTCGTGAAGGTCGAGGAGGTCGAGTAATGACGATCAAGGTGCACCACCTGCGTCCGGCCCCTGGTGCCAAGACCGACAAGACCCGCGTGGGTCGTGGTGAGGGCTCGAAGGGCAAGACCGCCGGTCGCGGTACCAAGGGTTCGAAGGCCCGGAAGAACATCTCGCCGGCGTTCGAGGGTGGGCAGATGCCCATCCACATGCGCCTGCCGAAGATGAAGGGCTTCAAGAACAAGTTCAAGGTCGTGTTCCAGGTGGTCAACCTGGACCGGCTGGCCGAGCTGTTCCCGAACGGCGGCCAGGTCGGCCCGGTCGAGCTGGTCGAGGCCGGCGCGGTCCGCAAGGGTCACCCGGTCAAGGTGCTCGGCACCGGCGACCTCGGTGGCGTGTCTCTCCAGGTCTCGGCGCACGCGTTCAGCGCGTCGGCCAAGGAGAAGATCACCGCCGCCGGTGGCTCGGTCACCGAGCTGTAAGGCGATGTTCATGGCGCCCGCTCAGTTGTTCGCAACTGGGCGGGCGCCATGGTCTACCGGCCACGTGTGCGCCGGGTAACATCGGATTCGGTTTATGTAGCCGGGCACATCTGCCCGGACCGGGGTCGGACTGTTAGAGTCCGTTCCCAGCCATGGATTCCGGGCACGCCGCCCGGCACACCACCCCGCCCCGCCAGGATTCGTCACGGCGGCCCGCGTCGCGCAGGAGGAAGAAGTTGCTGTCCGCCTTTCTCAGTGCGTTCCGTACGCCTGACCTGCGCAAGAAGCTGCTGTTCACAGTAGGCATCATCGCGGTCTACCGGCTGGGCGCCACGCTGCCCAGCCCGGGCGTCTCGTACGGCAACGTGCAGAAGTGTCTCGACACCATCCAGGGTGGCAGCACCGGCGTGCTCAACCTGCTGGATCTCTTCTCCGGTGGCGCGCTGCTCCAGCTCTCGGTCTTCGCGCTGGGCATCATGCCCTACATCACCGCGTCGATCATCCTGCAGCTGCTGACGGTGGTGATCCCGCGCCTGGAGCAGCTCCGCAAGGAGGGCCAGGCCGGTCAGGCCAAGATCACGCAGTACACCCGCTACCTGACGCTGGGCCTGGGCGTCCTGCAGGCCTCGGCCTTCGTGGCGCTGGCCCGCTCCGGCCAGCTGTTCAACAACCAGTGCGACCAGTTCCCGATCGTGCCCCAGGGCACCGGCATCCCGGACTGGCTGACGCTGACCATCCTGGTCATGACCATGACCGCCGGCACCGGCGTGGTGATGTGGCTCGGTGAGCTGATCACCGACCGGGGCGTCGGCAACGGCATGTCCGTGCTGATCTTCACCTCGATCGCGGCTCGCCTCCCCAGCGAGGGCTGGAAGATCAAGACCACCAAGGGCTGGGGGATGTTCCTCCTCGTCATCGCCCTGGTGCTCGTGGTCATCACCGCTGTCACGTTCATCGAGCAGGCGCAGCGCCGCATCCCGGTGCAGTACGCCAAGCGCATGATCGGCCGGCGGATGTACGGCGGCACCTCGACCTACATCCCGCTCAAGGTGAACCAGGCCGGCGTCATCCCGGTCATCTTCGCCTCGTCGCTGCTCTACCTGCCGCAGCTCGCGCTCCAGTTCTTCGATCAGAACGACCCGGGCAAGGTCCAGGCGTGGATCCAGAACCACATCGTGAAGGCGAGCGCGCCGGAGCACATCGCGATCTACTTCCTGCTGATCATCTTCTTCACGTACTTCTACGTGTCGATCACGTTCAACCCGACCGAGGTCGCGGACAACATGAAGAAGTACGGCGGCTTCGTGCCGGGCATCCGCCCCGGCAAGCCGACCGCCGAGTACCTCGACTTCATCCTCAGCCGGATCACCCTGCCGGGCGCGCTCTACCTGGGCATCGTCGCGATCCTGCCGAACTTCTTCTTCATCTGGCTGGACAACCAGCAGTTCCAGAACTTCCCGTTCGGCGGCACCGCTGTGCTGATCATGGTCGGCGTCGGTCTGGAGACCGTGAAGCAGATCGAAAGCCAACTCATGCAGCGGAACTACGAAGGGTTCCTGCGGTAGATGCGACTCGTTCTGGTTGGCCCGCCGGGCGCGGGCAAGGGCACACAGGCGGAGTTCATCGCCGCGCACCTCTCGGTGCCGAAGATCTCGACCGGTGACATCTTCCGGGCGAACGTCTCCCAGGGCACGCCCCTGGGAGTCGAGGCCAAGCGGTACATGGACGCCGGCAAGCTGGTCCCGGACGAGGTCACCATCAACATGGTGCGTGACCGGCTCGCCGAGCCGGACGCGAGCGAGGGCTTCCTGCTCGACGGCTTCCCGCGGACCACTCCGCAGGCCGCCGCGCTGGACAAGCTCCTCGCCGACCTCGGCACCGCGCTGGACCTGGTCCTGGAGCTGGTCGTCGACGACGACGAGGTGATCCGGCGGCTGTCCGGCCGGCGCACGTGCCGGGGCTGCGGCAAGATCTGGCACGTCGAGTTCGACGCGACCAGCCGGGAGGGCATCTGCGACCGCTGCGGCGCGGAGCTGTTCCAGCGGGACGACGACAAGCCGGAGACCATCGCCGCCCGGCTGCGCGAGTACGCCGAGAAGACCGCGCCGCTCGTCGACTACTACGGCGCCCAGGGCAAGCTCGTCGGCATCGACGCGACCGGCCCGGTGGAGGACGTCACGGTCCGCGCCATCGACGCGCTGCGGTCGTACGGCGGCTGAGGTCCCACCCGCCACCCGGCGGATAGAGTGCGAACAGCGGGGTACGTGCGACGTGCCCCGCTGCTCCGCGTACGCGCGACGAAAGGTAACGCCACCATGCGCCGTCACCAGCTGGACATCCAGCTGAAGACCCCCGAGCAGATCGAGCTGATGCGGGCCGCCGGTCTGGTCGTCGCCAGTGCCCTGCGCCGGATGCGCGAGGCGGTGGCGCCGGGCGTGTCGACGGCCGACCTGGACGCGATCGCCGAGTCGACGATCCGCGAGGCCGGCGCGGTGCCGTCCTTCAAGGGCTACCACGGCTTCCCGGCGTCGATCTGCTCCTCGGTGAACCAGCAGGTGGTGCACGCCATCCCGTCGGCTCAGCAGGTGCTGCGCGAGGGTGACCTGATCTCGATCGACTGTGGCGCGGTGCTGGACGGCTGGCACGGCGACGCGGCCGTCACGGTGCCGGTCGGCGAGGTCGACCCGGCGCTGCTGAGGATGACGGCGGTGGCCGAGGACGCGATGTGGGCCGGGATCGCGGCGGCGGCGCGCGGGGCGGCCTCGGGCAAGGGCCGGCTCACCGACATCTCCCACGCGGTCGAGAGCGCGGTCCGCAAGGGCGGCCGGTACGGCATTGTCGACGGCTACGGCGGTCATGGCATCGGCACCGAGATGCACCAGGACCCGCACGTGCTCAACCACGGTCGTCCCGGCAAGGGCCCGCGGCTGGTTCCCGGCCTGGCGCTCGCCATCGAGCCGATGATCACCATGGGTTCGCCGCGTACCGTCGAGATGGCCGACGGCTGGACCGTGGTGACCCGGGACGGCTCGATGGCGGTGCACGTGGAGCACTCGATGGCGCTGCTGGACGACGGCGTGTGGGTGCTCACGGCCGAGGACGGCGGACGGGGCCGCCTGGGCGACCTGGTGACCGCCCGGCAGACGTCTGTCGACTCTCCAGCGGTCTGAGCCGGTGCCTCGACCCGTCCGGATGACCGGCACACGCCGTGCCGCCTTCGCCATGGGGTGCCATGCTGGTTCCCATGGATGAGCGCAACCGGATGCGGGCGGCCGACGCGGACCGGGAGGCCACCGCGGAGCGGCTTCGCGCCGCGCTGGCCGAGGGCCGGCTCGACCTGGGTGAGTACGACGATCGGCTGCGTCAGGCGTACGGGGCGAAGACCTACGGCGAGCTGGACGAGCTGCTGACCGACCTGCCCGGTCCCCGGCCGGCGGAGAGCTCGCTGCCGGCTCCGCGCGTGCCCGGAAAGAGCCGGGTCGCCGATCGGGACCAGGCGGCCGTGAGCGCGCGCAACGCCTGGCTGCTGGGGGTGTGGGGGCCCTGGCTGAAGGTGGCCCTGATCCTCACCGCGATCTGGTTCGTCTCCCAGTTGGGTGAGGGCGAGTTCGAGGTCGACGACTACTGGCCGATCTGGGTGCTGGGCCCGTGGGGCGCCGTGGTGCTCTACCAGACGATTCAGGGGCTGGCGCACGGGGCGCCGGAGAAGGACGTCGAGCGCCGGCGGCGCAAGCAGGTCGAGCGGGAGGCGCGTCGCCAGGCGAAGCGCGAGCTGCCGGAGACGTGAGCTGCGTCATATCCGCGTCCTGCGGGTGACAGTTGCGCCGGTCGGTTTGGCGAGCGCGCGCGGGTCGGCGTACACTTTCAGATCGGCGCACAGCGTCCACTCCGCCATGCCCACCCTGCGCTTCGGTGGGAGTCGGAGCCGCGGCTGGCGCGGGTTTCCTGATCTTGGTCAGTTCTCCCGTGTAAGACGTTGTGGGCCGTCCGGAGTAACCGACGTCAGGACAGCGGAGTACATGCCGAAAAAAGACGGAGCCATCGAGATCGAGGGTCGGGTCATCGAGCCCCTGCCGAACGCCATGTTCCGGGTGGAGCTCGCGAACGGTCACAAGGTGCTGGCTCACATCAGCGGCAAGATGCGGCAGCACTACATCCGCATCCTGCCGGAGGACCGGGTCGTCGTCGAACTCTCGCCGTACGACCTGACCCGCGGGCGCATCGTCTACCGCTACAAGTAAGCCTGACGGCGGCCGGGACGTTCCCGTGTCCGTCTTCGACGTCCGGGTCGCGCTGCGTCGCGCCTCCGGGCCAGATGGGAAGTAAGGCAACCGTGAAGGTCAAGCCGAGCGTCAAGAGGATCTGCAACAAGTGCCGGGTGATCCGCCGGCACGGCCGGGTCATGGTCATCTGCACCGACCCGCGCCACAAGCAGCGCCAGGGCTGACGCCCCACACATCACCAACTCGTCCCAGCCGCGGTCGGTGCGCAGCGCGTACCCCTCGTGGTTGACCCCCGGTCGGAGGCCGGGGCCCGCTCGGGCAGCGACCCATCCCGGTCGCCGGCGTTCGTCGCCGGAAGGACAGGGACGGTCGGGTAGCGGGGTGGGACGGGTCCACACCTCCGCCACACATCACGAGGAGTACGCCCGCACATGGCACGTCTAGTCGGCGTGGATCTCCCCCGCGAGAAGCGGATGGAGATCGCGCTCACCTACATCTTCGGGGTCGGTCGCACCCGCGCCCTGGAGACGCTCGCCGCGACCGGCATCTCGCCGGACAAGCGCGTTCGGGACCTCACGGACGAGGAGCTCGTCGAGCTCCGGAACCACATCGAGGGCAACTACAAGGTTGAAGGCGACCTGCGCCGCGAGGTCGCCGCTGACATCCGCCGCAAGGTCGAGATCGGCTGCTACGCCGGTATCCGGCACCGCCGCGGTCTGCCCGTGCGTGGTCAGCGCACCAAGACCAACGCGCGGACCCGGAAGGGCCCGAAGCGGACCGTGGCCGGCAAGAAGAAGCCCGGCAAGAAGTAACTAGGAGCGCACAGACTTATGCCACCGAAGGCTCGTGCCGGAGCCGCCGTCAAGAAGGTCCGGCGCAAGGAACGCAAGAACGTCGCCCACGGGCAGGCGCACATCAAGAGCACCTTCAACAACACCATCGTGTCCATCACGGACCCGACCGGTGCGGTCATCTCCTGGGCCTCCTCCGGCCAGGTGGGCTTCAAGGGCTCCCGCAAGTCGACTCCGTTCGCCGCGCAGCTCGCCGCCGAGGCCGCCGCGCGTCGCGCGATGGAGCACGGCATGCGCAAGGTCGACGTGTTCGTCAAGGGTCCCGGCTCCGGCCGGGAGACCGCCATCCGTTCGCTGCAGGCAGTGGGCCTCGAGGTCGGGCAGATCTCCGACGTCACGCCGCAGCCGCACAACGGCTGCCGTCCGCCGAAGCGTCGCCGGGTCTGAGAGGTTAGAGAGAGATGGCTCGTTACACCGGTGCTGACTGCCGCCGTTGCCGGCGGGAGAAGATGAAGCTGTTCCTCAAGGGCAGCAAGTGCGATGGCCCGAAGTGCCCGTTCGAGTCCCGGCCGTTCCCGCCCGGGCAGCACGGCCGCGGCCGCACGAAGGAGACGGAGTACCTGCTCCAGCTTCGTGAGAAGCAGAAGGCCCGTCGTGTCTACGGCGTGCTGGAGAAGCAGTTCCGCGGCTACTACGAAGAGGCCGTGAGCAAGGAGGCCAAGACCGGCGAGGTCCTGCTGCAGATCCTCGAGTCGCGGCTGGACAACGTGGTCTACCGGGCCGGCTACGCCAAGTCCCGGGACATGGCCCGTCAGCTGGTCAAGCACGGCCACTTCACGGTGAACGGCAAGAAGGTCGACATCCCGTCGTACCGCGTCAAGGAGCACGACATCGTCGAGGTGCGTGCGAAGAGCAAGGAGCTCACCCCGTTCCTCGTGGCGCAGGGTGAGGCCGGCTCGCGGACCGTTCCGGCTTGGCTGGAGGCGATCCCGAGCCAGATGAAGATCCTCGTGCACTCGCTCCCGGCCCGCCAGGTGATCGACACCCAGGTCCAGGAGCAGCTGATCGTCGAGCTCTACTCCAAGTAAGGGCTCGTTGCGGTGGCCCGTCCTTCGGGGCGGGCCACCGGAACAGTTGTGTCGTGGGCGTCAAATAGCGGGCGCCCCGGAAGAGAAGAGAAAAGATGCTCATCAGCCAGCGACCGTCTCTCTCCGAAGAGTCGATCAACGAGACCCGCTCCCGGTTCACCATCGAGCCGCTGGAGCCCGGCTTCGGCTACACGCTGGGCAACTCGCTGCGGCGTACGCTGCTGTCCTCCATTCCCGGTGCGGCGGTCACCTCGATCAAGATCGACGGTGTGCTGCACGAGTTCACCACGATCCCCGGGGTCAAGGAGGACGTGGTCGAGCTCGTCATGAACATCAAGGAGCTGTGCGTCAGCTCCGAGCACGACGAGCCGGTCAGCATGTACCTGCGCAAGCAGGGCCCGGGCGACGTGACCGCCGGTGACATCCAGCCGCCGGCCGGTGTCTCGGTGCACAACCCGGACCTGAAGCTCGCCACCCTCAACGGCAAGGGCCGGCTCGACATGGAGCTGACCGTCGAGCGGGGTCGCGGCTACGTCACGGCGGCGCAGAACAAGCAGGCGGGCGCCGAGATCGGCCGGATCCCGGTCGACTCGATCTACTCGCCGGTGCTCAAGGTGACGTACCGGGTCGAGGCGACGCGTGTCGAGCAGCGGACCGACTTCGACCGGCTGATCATCGACGTCGAGACCAAGCCGTCGATGGGCCCGCGTACCGCGCTGGCCTCGGCCGGCTCGACGCTGGTGGAGCTGTTCGGGCTCGCCCGTGAGCTGGACGAGACCGCCGAGGGCATCGACATCGGGCCGTCCCCGCAGGACGCCCAGCTGGCGGCCGACCTGGCCCTGCCGATCGAGGAGCTGGACCTGACCGTCCGCTCCTACAACTGCCTCAAGCGCGAGGGCATCAACTCCGTTGGTGAGCTCATCGGGCGTACCGAGGCCGACCTTCTCGACATCCGCAACTTCGGCCAGAAGTCGATCGACGAGGTCAAGATGAAGCTCGCCGGGATGGGCCTGGGGCTGAAGGACTCGGCTCCGAACTTCGACCCGGCGCACGTCGTGGACGCCTTCGGTGAGGCGGACTACGACACCGACGACTACCGCGAGACCGAGCAGCTCTAGTCCGCGCTGCCGCCACACCTGAGGAGCACCAAGCATGCCCACGCCCACCAAGGGCCCCCGCCTCGGCGGCAGCCCCGCGCACGAGCGGCTGATGCTGGCCAACCTGGCCACCGCGCTGTTCCAGCACGGCAAGATCCAGACCACCGAGACGAAGGCCCGGCGGCTCCGTCCGCTGGCCGAGCAGCTCATCACCAAGGCCAAGCGCGGCGACCTCGCCTCGCGCCGCCGGGTGCTGGGCGTCGTCAAGGACAAGGACGTGGTCTACGCCCTGTTCGACCAGATCGCGCCCCGGTACGCCAACCGCAACGGTGGCTACACCCGGATCGTGAAGACCGGTCCGCGCAAGGGTGACGCCGCTCCGATGGCGATCATCGAGCTGGTGGAGGAGCTTCAGGTCGCCGAGCCGAAGGCGAACAAGAAGACCGCCGCCCGCAAGGCCGCGCAGCAGGACAAGGTCGAGGCCCTGGCCCCGGCCGAGGAGAAGCCGCGCTCCAGCGAGGGCGACCAGGACGCCGAGGCCCCGGTCTCCGCGTCGGGTGACACCGCCGCCGCCCGCGAGGACAGCGACGAGGCCACCGAGAACGACAAGGCCTGAGATCAGGCTCGACCGGGCCCGGCATCCCCTCGGGGGTGCCGGGCCCGTCGCCGTCGACAGGAGGTACGAGGTGGACGAGCGGATCCGGCTGCGGCTGGACGTCTCGTACGACGGCACGGACTTCTCCGGCTGGGCGCCCCAGCCGACCCGGCGCACGGTGGCCGGCGTGCTCATGCAGACGCTGGACCTGGTGCTCGGCGCGGGCACGGCGACCGGCCTCACAGTGGCCGGGCGTACCGACGCCGGGGTGCACGCCACCGGGCAGGTCTGCCACCTCGACCTGCCCGCCGCGGTGTGGCGGGAGCACGAGGGGCGGTTGTTGCGCCGGCTGGCCCGGCTCCTCCCGCCGGACGTGCGGGTACGCGCCATGACCGAGGTGCCGGCCGACTTCGACGCACGGTTCTCGGCCACGTTCCGGCGCTACGAGTACCGGGTCACCGACGCCCCGTGGGGCGCCGAGCCGCTGCGCCGCGGGGACACCCTGGCCTGGCCCAAGCCGCTGGACCTGGCGGCGCTGAACGCCTCCGCGGCCGGTCTGGTGGGCGAGCACGACTTCGCCGCGTACTGCCGGCGCAAGGAGAACGCGACCACGCTGCGCGAGGTGACCCGGCTGGACTGGCGGCGCGACCCGGACGGGATCCTGGTGGCCACCGTCCAGGCCGACGCGTTCTGCCAGAACATGGTGCGCAGCCTGGTGGGGGCGATGCTTGTCGCCGGGGACGGGCGGCGGCCGGTCCAGTGGCCGGCCGGCCTGCTGACCCGCCGGGAGCGGTCCAGCGAGGTGACGGTGGCGCCCGCGCACGGCCTGGCCCTGGTCGAGGTGGGCTACCCGGCCGACCCGGCCGAGTACGCCCGCCGGGCCGACCTGACCCGCCGGTTGCGGGTGCCGGTGGCCGAGGGCTGACCGGAGGTCAGTCGGTGCCCCGCTGACCGGCGCTGTCCTCGGCCGAGTCGGCGTCGGGCTGTCCGGCCGTTCCACTCGCCGCGCGACGGTCGAGCACGCCCCGGTTCAGGTGCAGCTCGATCAGGTCGTACATGATCTCCCGGGCGGTGGCGTCGTCGCTGCCGATGCGTTCCCCGTCGGCGCGGGTGACCAGGCAGAAGGCGACGTAGTGGCCGCGTACCTGCCAGGCGACCCGGGCCGCGGCCCGCTCCACCGCCTCGGTGTCGTCGCCCGCCGCCATGCCACGGAACCGTCCCTGCCGCTGGTCGAGCAGCGGCCGGATGCGGTCGCGTACCCGCTGGGCGGTGGCCACGTCGGTGAGGTTGAACAGGCCGGCGGTGACCAGGTGGTCGCCGTCGGGGGAGCGGAGCGTCCCCCGCACGACCTGGTTGCAGCCGAGCCGGACCAGCAGGTCGGCGATCTCGCCGGTGGCCGCGACCTGGCACTTCGTGCTGGCCTGGGTCTTGAGCACCCGGTAGGCCGGCTTTCCGTCGGTGACCACCAGGTCCTTGGCCGGGAAGACCTCCTTGGCGGTGAGCGCCGCCTGGTCGGTGTCCCGGGAGTCCAGGTCGGTCCCGCTGGACGGGGCGCTCGACTGGCTCGGCTGCGGCGTCGGCTGGCCTGTCGGCGGCGTGGCGGTGCGTTCGTCGAGCAGCGCGGCGACGGCGAGCCCGGTGAGTGAGAGCAGGAGCAGCACGGCGGCGCCACCGACGAGCGCCTGCCAGAACCGGCTGCCGCCGTTACGGCGGTCGGCGCGCCGGGTCCGGGGCACCTCGGAGACGTCGCCGGCGCGGGTGGTCGGGCTGGCGGGGATCGGCACGGCCTGCCGGGTCGCGGCCGCCGGCACGGGCGCGGGGGCGGGCGGTGCGGGCTGCGGCACCGGGGAAGGCGCCGGGGGCGGCGCGGGCCGCCCCGGTGTCGGCGCCGGGGCCGGGGGCGCCGGAGCAGGGGCGCGGGCGTCGTCGGCCACTCGTTGCTCGTCGGGTCCGGCCGGCGGCAGCGCCGGCTGCTCGGGCGGTCCGGCCGGCGGCAGCGCCGGCTGGGCGGCGGGACGGGCCGGTGGCGGCAGCGACGGCGTGGGGAAGCGGGAGCGCGACGGACCCGCGGGCGGCGGCGCGGCTGCGGGCCCGGTCGGGGCCGATCCGGGCTTCGGGTACTCCAGGAAGGCATCCTCATCGGACTCGTACCGGTACACCATGTGGCATAGAGTAGGACTGATTGTCCCTTTCAGGGGTAATATCGGGAAATTCTGGCGGAGTGGCGTCCCACTCCGCCCACGACACCGTCGCCGGAACCGTTCCGGCCCGGTGCGACAATGCCGACGTGACCGGCGACCATTACTTCACCGCTGAGCCAACGGCCCCGGCGCGTCCGCGCGAGGTCGAGTTCACAGCCGGCGGGCGCGACTACACGCTCGGCTCCGCCGCGGGCGTCTTCTCCGCCGACCGGCTCGACCCCGGCACCGCGGTCCTGCTGCGCAAGGCCGAACTGCCGGACGCCGACGTCACCGGCGCGCTGCTCGACATCGGCTGCGGCTTCGGCCCGATCACCTGCGTCCTCGCCGCGAACGCGCCGAAAGCCACGGTCTGGGCGGTGGACGTCAACGAGCGGGCCCGCGCCCTCACCACCGCCAACGCGGCCCGGGTCGACGCCGCCGACCGCGTCCACGCCGTCGCGCCCGACGAACTGCCGGACGACGTCACCTTCACCCAGATCTGGTCCAACCCGCCGATCCACATCGGCAAGCCGGAGCTGCACGGCCTGCTGCTGCGCTGGCTGCCGCGGCTGAGCCCGGACGGCGTGGCCTGGCTCGTCGTCGCCCGGCACCTCGGCGGCGACTCGCTGCACCGCTGGCTCGTCGAGCAGGGCTGGTCAGTCGAGCGGCACGCCAGCCAGAAGGGCTACCGGGTGCTGCGGGTCACCCGGTAATCCGGTGTCGTCCACCGGCCCCGCTCGGGCAGGATGCCCGCGTGGGATACGTGGACGTGGCAGGGGTCGGGCACATCCTCCCGGACGGACGGGAGCTGTTCGCCGACGTGTCGTTCCGCGTCGGCGAAGGCGCCAAGGTGGCGCTCGTCGGCCCGAACGGCGCCGGCAAGACCACGCTGCTGCGGATGGTCGCCGGTGACCTGCCGGTGAAGACCGGCGCGATCGCCCGCTCCGGCGGACTCGGCGTGATGCGGCAGTTCATCGGCATGATCGGGGACGAGTCCACGCTCGCCGACCTGGCGCTCTCCCTCGCCCCGCCGGCGCTGCGCGACGCCGGGCGGCGGCTCGCCGAGACCGAGGCGGCCATGCGGACTGCAGAGGTCCGCGGCAAGTACAGCTCCACCGCCGCCAAGGCCCAGCTCGCGTACGCCGAAGCGCTCGCCGCCTGGGGCGAGACCGGCGGGTACGACGCCGAGGTGCTCTTCGACACCGTTGCCACGATCGTGCTGGACCTGCCCTGGGACAGCGCCCGCGACCGGCCGGTACGCACGCTGTCCGGCGGCCAGCAGAAGCGCTTCGCGCTGGAGCTGCTGCTGCGCGGCCCGGACGAGGTGCTGCTGCTCGACGAGCCGGACAACTTCCTCGACGTACCGGGCAAACGCTGGCTGGAGGCGCGGCTGCGCGAGTCGGCCAAGTCGGTGCTCTACGTCTCGCACGACCGGGAACTGCTGGCGCAGACCGCCGACCGGGTCGTCGCGGTGGAGGGCGGCAGCGCCTGGGTGCACCCGGGCGGCTTCGCGAGCTGGCACGACGCCCGGCTGGCCCGCCACGCCCGCCTCGACGAGCTGCGCAAACGCTGGGACGAGGAGCACCAGAAGCTGCGCGAGCTGATGCTGATGTACAAGCAGAAGGCCGCGTACAACGACGGGATGGCCTCCCGCTACCAGGCCGCGCAGACCCGGTTGCGCAAGTTCGAGGAGGCCGGGCCGCCGCCCGTACCCCCGAAGGACCAGGACATCCGGATGCGCCTGACCGGCGGGCGGACCGGCAAGCGCGCGGTGATCGCCGAGCAGTTGGAGCTGGACGGCCTGACGTACCCGTTCGACCTGGAACTCTGGTACGGCGACCGGGTCGCGGTGCTCGGCGCGAACGGCACCGGCAAGTCGCACTTCCTGCGACTGCTGGCCCGGGGCGGCACCGACCCGGAGCCCGGCAACACCCCCGTCGACGGCGCCGCCGCGCTCGCGCCCGTCGCGCACGGCGGCATGGTCCGGCTCGGCGCGCGCGTGCGGCCCGGGCACTTCTCGCAGACCCACGACCGGCCCGAGCTGATGGCGAAGACGCTGGTCGAGGTGCTGTGGCGCGGCGACGAGCACCGGGCCGGCATGGACCGGCACGCCGCCATGGCGGCGCTGTCCCGCTACGAGCTGGCCGGTCAGGGCGACCAGCGGTTCGGCACGCTCTCCGGCGGTCAGCAGGCCCGCTTCCTGGTGCTGCTGCTGGAGCTGTCCGGGGCGACGCTGCTGCTGCTCGACGAGCCCACCGACAACCTCGACCTGGCCTCGGCCGAGGCGCTGGAAGCCGGGCTGACCGCGTTCGAGGGAACTGTGGTCGCGGTCACCCACGACAGGTGGTTCACCCGTACCTTCGACCGGTTCGTGCTGTTCCGGGGCGACGGCGACGTGGTGGAGACGCCGGAACCGGTCTGGGACGTGGGCTGAGCCGCTCCCCGGGTGCGCGCCCGGGGAGCGGGCATAGGGTGGATCTCGTGAGTGAGATGACCTATCGCCGGCTGGGCGACTCCGGGCTCGTGGTGTCCGTGGTCGGCATCGGCTGCAACAACTTCGGCCGCAAACTCGACATCGACGGCACCCGGGCGGTGGTGGACGCCGCCCTCGACGCCGGGGTCAACTTCTTCGACACCGCCGACATCTACGGCGAGCCGCAGGGCGCCTCCGAGGAACTGCTCGGCCAGGCGCTCAAGGGCCGCCGCGACGACGTGGTGGTGGCCACCAAGTTCGGCATGGACATGCACGGCGCGAACGGGCCGGACCACGACGCCCGGGGCGCCCGCCGCTACATCGCCCGCGCCGTCGAGGCGTCGCTGCGCCGGCTCGGCACCGACCACATCGACCTCTACCAGATGCACGAGCCCGACCCGGGCACCCCGATCGACGAGACGCTCGCCGCACTCGACGACCTGGTGACCGCCGGCAAGGTCCGCTACCTCGGCAACTCCAACTTCGCCGGCTGGCAGATCGCCGACGCCGACTGGACCGCGTCGTCGCAGGGGCGTACCCGGTTCATCTCCGCGCAGAACCACTACTCGCTGGTGGAGCGCGGGGTGGAGGACGAGGTGATCCCGGCCTGCGAGCGGTTCGGCCTCGGCATGCTGCCGTTCTTCCCGCTCGCCAACGGGCTGCTCACCGGCAAGTACAAGCGGGGCGAGGCGCCCCCGTCCGGCAGCCGCCTGGCCGGTGGCGGCCGGTACGCCGAGCGGCTGGCCGCCGCGCGCTGGGACGTCATCGAGGCGATCGAGGCGTACGCGGCCGAGCGCGGGATCAGCATGCTCCAGGTGGCCATCGGTGGGCTGGCGGCGCGTCCCGCCGTGACATCGGTGATCGCCGGCGCGACCACCCCCGACCAGGTGAAGGCCAACGCCGAAGCCGGGACGTGGCAGCCGTCCGACGAGGACCTGGACGCTCTGGACGCCATCCTCTGACTGCCCCTGCCGGTATCGACGCGCCCGCTCGCGCGCGCGTTGGGTCCGCTCGCGCGTCGGGCCGCGCCTTGGGTCCGCTCGCGCGTTCGGTCCGCCCGTGTTCCGTCCGTCCGCGCGTCGGGGGGTGCGCCCGCTCGTCGGCGTGCGAGCGTCGGGGCTTGTCCGCTTGCGCGTTGGGCCCGCTCGCGGTTGGTCCGCCCGTGTTCGGTCCGTCCGCGCGTCGGGGGGTGCGCCCGCTCGTCGGCGTGCGAGCGTCGGGGCTTGCCCGCTCGCGCGTTGGGCCCGCTCGCGGTTGGTCCGCCCGTGTTCGGTCCGCTTGCGCGTCGGGGAGGCGCCCGCTCGTCAGCGTGCGAGCGTCAGGGCTTGCCCCGAGCGGCGGCGTGCGCCCACCGGGGCCCGCTCGCGCGGAGGCACCCATGGCGTTCCGCCCCGAGGCAGCGCTCACGATGGGTGGAACGGTATGGGTGCCAAAAGGGCCTTGAGACACCCATGGCGTTCCACTCGCGGCTGGATCTAGCGGCGGGTGGAACGCCATAGGTGTCTGCGGGCGGCCTTCTGACGCCCGTGGTGTCTCGGGCGGCCCGGCAGCGGGTGGCGGTCCGGAGGGCGCGGCGGGCTGCGGGCTGCGGATCAGTGGTTTGCTGCGGTGGCACGACGTTCTGCCAGGGCCTGGCGTACCAGGGCGACAGTGGCGTCGGGCCGGCGTAGCACGTCGTCGGCGGTGAACCGGAGTACGAGCCACCCGGCCGCGCGCAGCGCGTTCAGGCGCGCCACGTCCCGCCGGAAGTGAGCCCGCTCGCGGTGGTGGTCGCCGTCGTACTCGACCGCGAGGCGGAGTGCCGGCCAGGCCAGGTCCACCCGGGCCACGAAGCGTCCGCCGGCGCGTACCTCGTGCTGGGCGGTGAGCGGGCCGAGACCGGCGTCGAGGAGGAGCAGCCGCAGTCGTGTCTCCATCGGGGACTCACTCAAGGGCTCGGCCAGCGCCAGCACCTCGCGCAACAGCGGAGCGCCCGGCCAGCCCGGCCGGTCGGCGGCGTACGCCCGCAGGGCGGGCAGCTTCACGACCCGGCGACGCAGCAGCACGTCGACGGCGACCAACGCCTCGGCGAGTGAACCCTGTCGACCCAGGTCGAACGCGGTACGCAGCGGGGTGGTGACCGGCAGCCCGCCGACGAGGGTGCGGTCCCGATCCGGCAGCGGCGACCGGACCAACCGCAACCGTGGGTGCGGTCGCAGTCGAGCGGCAGTCGGCAGCAGCACGGTGACCGGCGCGTCGCGGGTGAGCACGTCGGCGCCGAACAGCCATGCGGCGCTGCGCCCCGCCAGCACGCCACCCGGTGGCAGGCGCAACGCCACCGCCTCGCACCACATCCGGTGGTCGTCGGCGCGGTATCCGTCCCGGTGCACGTACACGTCCGGCAGCAGGCGGATCCACGTCGGCCCGCGCAGCATCGTCCAGGTGAGCAGCCCTTCGGAGACGGCGTGGCCGCCGCGGAACGGCAGGATCGCAAGGCGGCGCGGAACGCGAGCGGGAACGGACATCCGGGCAGCGTGTCGTGACGGGACGGTCACCGGCTGTCCCGGAACGGAAGGTGAACGGTTTCCTGGGAAAAACCTCACCCGGGCTTCCGTACGGGCGGGAGGCGTCGTACGGTAGGCCGCAAGTGACCCACGGGAGCCCGGTGCGGACCGGGCTGAGAGGGGGGCTGGAAGCCCCCGACCGTCGAACCTGATCCGGGTAATGCCGGCGCAGGGAGGAGCGTTGCCGTGCTGTCCCTGGGACGACTGCATCTCATCACCGACACCCGGCCGGGGCGTGACCCGCTCGCGGTGCTGCGTGCCGCCCTGCCGGTGGCCGGCGCCGAACTCGTCGTGCAGGTGCGCGTCGAGGACGACGCGACCGACCGGGAGGCGTACGAGCTGGCCCGGCTGGTGGTCGACGCCTGCCGGCCGTACGGGGCGCGGTGCCTGGTGAACGATCGGCTGCACGTGGCGCTCGCGGTGGGCGCCGCCGGTGGCCACGTCGGCGCGGACGATCTGCCGGTGGCTGCCGCGCGCCGGGTGCTCGGCCCGGACGCCGTGCTCGGCGCGACCGCCCGGGAACCGGTGGGCGCCCGTGCCGCTGTGGACGCCGGCGCCGGCTACCTGGGTGTGGGGCCGTGTCATGTCACGACCACCAAGTCCGGCCTGCCGGAACCGATCGGCCCCGAGGGGATACGCGCGGTCGCCGAGGCGGTGACCGTGCCGGTGATCGCGATCGGCGGGGTGACCGCCGCGAGCGTGCCGGAGCTGCGGGCCGCCGGGGCGTACGGGGTGGCCGTGGTGGGGGCGCTGAGCGGCTCAGCCGATCCTGCGCACGCCACCGCCGAGCTGATGCGGGCGCTGACGTGTTAAGAGGGGGCCCTTCCTCTACCGGAGGCGTTAACAGGGGGCCCTTCCTTACCCCCGTGGCGGTGGTGGGGGGCGGGCCGGTGGGGTGGGCGATCGCGTGGCGGTGCGCGCAGCGCGGACTGCGCGTGGTGGTGCACGACGACTGGCCCGGGTCGGGTGCTTCGTCGGTGGCCGCCGGGATGCTGTCGCCGGTCGCCGAGGCGTACTTCGGTGAGCGCGAGCTGACCGGGCTGCTCGTCGACTCGGCCGCCCGCTGGCCCGGCTTCGCCGCCGAGCTGGCCGAGGCGAGCGGCGTCGACATCGGGTACCGCACCGAGGGCACGCTCGTCGTCGGGCTCACCGCCGACGACCTGGCCGAGGCGGGGCGGCTGTGGTCGTACCAACAGGGGTTGGGACTGCCGATCACGCCGCTGCGTCCCTCGGAGCTGCGCGACCGCGAACCGGCGCTGGCGCCGCGTGTGCGCGGCGGCGCGGTGGCCCCCGGCGACCACCAGGTCGACCCGCGCCGGCTGGTCGCCGCGCTGCGCACGGCCGCGGAACGAGCCGGTGTGGAGCTGCGCCCGGCCCGCGTCGGCGGGCTGTCCGAGGTGGACGCCCGCGTCACAGTGGTCGCGGCCGGCTGCGGCGCGGCGGAGCTGACCGGCCTGCCGGTCCGCCCGGTGAAGGGCCAGGTGTTGCGGCTGCGCGCGCCGGGTGGCGGCCCGCCGGGCTTCCGGCACGTGATCCGGGGGTACGCGGACAGCGAGTCGGTCTACCTGGTGCCCCGGGACAGCGGTGAGGTCGTCGTCGGGGCGACAGTCGAGGAGCGCGCGGACACCGATGTCACCGCCGGTGGTGTGCTGACGCTGCTGCGCGCCGCGGTGGAGCTGGTGCCGGAACTCGTCGAGTACGAGCTGGCCGAGGCCGTCGCCGGGTTGCGCCCCGGTACGCCGGACAATGCGCCGATCATCGGGCCGCTGCCCGGACGGCCGGGCGTGCTCGCCGCGACCGGGCACCACCGGCACGGCATCGTGCTCACCCCGGTCACCGCCGACCTGGTCACCGAGCTGATCGTCACCGGCGAGCCGGATCCCGCGCTCGCCCCCTTCACCCCGGACCGCTTCGGGAAGGAGCGCACGTGGAACTGATCGTCAACGGCACGGGCCGGACGCTGCCCGACGGTGTCACAGTCGCCGAGGTGGTCCGCACCGTCACCGACCGGGAGCGCGGGCTCGCGGTGGCGGTGAACGGCGAGGTGGTGCCGCGCGGCGGCTGGTCGGCGAGCGTGCTGCGCGACGGCGACCGGGTCGAGGTGCTCAGCGCCACCCAGGGCGGGTGAGCAGCATGTCCATGTTGGAGATCGGCGGGGTCGAGTTCGGCTCCCGGCTCATCCTCGGCACCGGTGGCGCGGCGAACCTGCACGTGCTGGAGCAGGCGATCCGCGCGTCCGGCACCGAGCTGGTCACGCTGGCGCTGCGCCGGGTGGACACCACGCCCGGCGGGTCGGGCGGCCTGCTCGATCTGGTGGAGCGGTGCGGCGTACGGCTGCTGCCGAACACGGCCGGCTGCCGTACCGCTGTGGAGGCGGTGAAGACGGCGCACCTGGCCCGGGAGGCGTTCGACACCGACTGGGTGAAGCTGGAGGTGATCGGCGACGAACGCACGCTCCTGCCCGACGGGGTGGAGCTGCTGCGCGCCGCCGAGGAGCTGGTGGCGGACGGCTTCACGGTGCTGCCGTACACGTCGGACGATCCGGTGCTGGCGCGGCGGCTGGCGGACGTGGGTTGCGCGGCGGTGATGCCGGCCGGGTCGCCGATCGGCTCCGGGCTGGGCATCGGCAACCCGCACCACATCCGGCTGATCCGGCAGGCCGTCGACGTGCCGGTGGTGCTCGACGCGGGCATCGGCACCGCCTCCGACGCGGCGCTCGCCATGGAGCTGGGCTGCGACGCGGTGCTGCTCGCGAGCGCCGTGACCCGGGCCGCCGACCCGGTCGCGATGGCCACAGCGATGCGGTACGCGGTCGAGGCGGGCCGCCTGGCGTACGGCGCGGGCCGCATCACCCGCCGCTTCCACGCCCTCGCGTCCACTCCCGACGACGGACGCCCCGACCTGTGACCGCCTCACGCGTTGCGGATCTTGGTACGGATGCACCCTCGGAGGGGCGGCCGCGTACCAAGATCCAGGGCGGGCCGACCGGCGTCGTGCTGCTCACCGATCGGCGGGTGGCTCGGGGGGCGCTCGTCGACGTGTGCGCGGGTGCCGTGGGCGGGGGAGTGCGCTGGGTGGTGCTGCGGGAGAAGGACCTGCCGCGCGCCGAACGCCTCGCGCTCGCCGTCGATTTGCGCGCGATCCTCGCCGCCGCGGGCGGCACGCTGATCGTCGCCGGACCCGATCCGCTCGACGGGGACGCGGTGCACCTGCCCGCCGCCGGCCCGTACCCGCCGCCCGCCCTCGGCCTGGTCGGCCGCTCCTGCCACGACACCGCCGAGCTGGCCCGGCTCACCACCGAGCACTACGCCACGCTGTCCCCGGTCTACGAGACAAGGACGAAGCCCGGCTACGGCCCGGCGTTACGGGCGGCCGGACTCGCCGAGCTGGTGAAAGCCAGCCCGGTCCCGGTGCTCGCCCTCGGCGGCATCGAAACCCCCGCCCAGGTCACCGCATGCGTAGAGGCGGGCGCAACAGGAGTAGCAGTCCTGGGCGCGATCATGCGCGCGGACGACCCGAAAGAAACCGCCACCACGCTGGGCAGAGCCTTCCAGGAGGCGGCCACCCGCTTGACGCGCACCCACCCCGCGCGACCCGACGAAGGCCCGCACGCGACAGGGCTGCGGCCGACCGTGACCACGGAGGGATCAAGCCCGACCGCCCGGAGTGGGCACGGTCGGCCGCAGCCCTCAACCGCAACCGAGGAAGAGAACCAGTGACGCCGCAAACAGTTCTCACCGTCGCAGGATCCGACTCCGGAGCAGGAGCAGGCATCCAGGCCGACCTCAAGACGTTCGCCGCGCTCGGGGCGTACGGCACGAGCGTGCTCACCGCCGTCACCGCGCAGAGCACCAGGGGCGTGGACGCCGTCCTGCCACTGCCGCCGCAGACCGTCCGCGACCAGATGGACAGCGTGCTCGGCGACTTCGACGTCCGGGCCGTGAAGACCGGGATGCTCGGCACCCCGGCGGTCGCCGACGCGGTGGCCGAGGCGGCCCGGGCCGGGCGGCTGCCGCACCTGGTCGTCGACCCGGTACTGGTCGCCACCAGTGGGCACCGGCTCGGCGTGGTCGAGGCGGTCGAGCGGCTGCTGCCGTACGCGGAGGTGGCGACGCCGAACTGCGCGGAGGCCGCGGCCCTCACCGGAGGCCCGGTGGGCACCGTCGAGGAGATGGTGGCGGCGGCCGAGGCGCTGGCGGCGCGCGGCCCGGCGTTCGTGGTGGTGACCGGCGGCGACGTGGACGCCGACGGCGAGTCGGTGGACGTGCTGTCCGGCGGCGGGACGACGCGGCTGCTGCGCGCGCCCCGGGTGGACACCCGGCACAACCACGGCACCGGCTGTTCGTTCTCGGCCGCCGTCGCGGTCCGGCTCGCCGCTGGCGACGCGGTGCCGGTCGCGGTGGCGGCCGCCAAGGAGTACGTCACCCGCGCGCTGACCGGCGCGCGGACCTGGGAGCTGGGCGCGGGACGCGGCCCGCTGGACCACTTCGGCTGGTCCGCATGAGCGACAGGGAGGCTCACATGCAGGCACGTCGCAAGGTGTACGTGGAAGGGTCGCGGCCGGACATCCAGGTGCCGTTCGCCGAGGTGCCGCTGACCGGGGACAACCCGCCGGTACGGCTCTACGACACGTCCGGCCCCGGCTCGGACCCGGAGGTGGGGCTGCCCGCGCTGCGCGGGCCGTGGATCGCCGAGCGCGGCGACGTCGCCCCGGTCCGCGGCGCCGGCACGCCGCGGGCCGGAACCCGTCCGACGCAGCTCGCGTACGCGCGGGCCGGGATCGTCACGCCCGAGATGGAGTTCGTGGCGATCCGGGAGTCAGTGTCGCCGGAGTTCGTCCGGGACGAGATCGCGGCCGGGCGGGCGGTGCTGCCGCTCAACGTCAACCACCCGGAGTGCGAGCCGGCCATCATCGGCAAGGCGTTTCTGGTCAAGGTCAACGCGAACATCGGCACCTCGGCTGTCACCTCGTCGGTGGCCGAGGAGGTGGAGAAGCTGACCTGGGCGACCCGGTGGGGCGCGGACACCGTGATGGACCTGTCCACCGGCAAGCGCATCCACGAGACGCGGGAGGCGATCGTGCGGAACGCGCCGGTGCCGATCGGCACGGTGCCGATCTACCAGGCGCTGGAGAAGGTCGGCGGCGACCCCGTGAAGCTGAGCTGGGAGGTGTTCCGCGAGACCGTCGTCGAGCAGGCGGAACAGGGCGTCGACTACATGACCGTGCACGCGGGGGTGCTGCTGCCGTACGTGCCGCTGGCGGTGGACCGGGTGACGGGCATCGTCTCCCGGGGCGGTTCGATCATGGCGGCCTGGTGCCTGGCGCACCACGAGGAGAACTTCCTCTACACGAACTTCGCCGAGCTGTGCGAGATCCTCGCCCGGTACGACGTGACGTTCTCCCTCGGTGACGGTCTGCGGCCCGGCTCCATCGCCGACGCCAACGACGAGGCGCAGTTCGCCGAGCTGCGTACGCTCGGGGAGCTGACGAGGATCGCCTGGGAGCACGACGTCCAGGTGATGATCGAGGGCCCCGGGCACGTGCCGATGCACAAGATCAAGGAGAACGTGGACCTCCAGCAGGAGTGGTGCCACGAGGCCCCGTTCTACACGCTCGGGCCGCTGACCACCGACATCGCGCCCGCGTACGACCACATCACCTCGGCGATCGGCGCCGCGATGATCGGCATGTTCGGCACCGCCATGCTCTGCTACGTCACCCCGAAGGAGCACCTCGGGCTGCCGGACCGGGACGACGTGAAGGCGGGCGTGATCGCGTACAAGATCGCGGCGCACGCGGCCGACCTGGCCAAGGGGCACCCCGGCGCGCAGGCGTGGGACGACGCGCTCTCCAAGGCCCGGTTCGAGTTCCGCTGGGAGGACCAGTTCAACCTGGCGCTCGACCCGGAGACCGCGCGGTCGTACCACGACGCGACGCTGCCCGCCGAGCCCGCGAAGACCGCGCACTTCTGCTCGATGTGCGGCCCGAAGTTCTGCTCCATGAAGATCACGCAGGAGTTGAAGGAGTACGCGGCGCGGGGCATGCGCGGAAAGTCGGAGGAGTTCGTCGCCGGCGGCTCACGGGTCTACCTGCCACTGGCGTGAGCGGGGCCGGGGCGGGCCTAGCGTTCCGGCCCGCCCCGGTGCTCGTTCAGTCGCGGTGGTGCCGCCCGGTACGCAGCGAGCGGGCGTCGTCGGCGTTGTCGTCCGAGGCGAGACCGGCGACCCAGTCCACGTACTCGTCGTCGGCCGCGTCGCCGGGCTCGGCCGTCCGGTCCGCCGGCTCCGGTTCCACCTTCGCCCGGTTGCGCCGGAACAGGCCGCGCCGGGCCTTCGGCTTTCCGTCGGGCGCATCGACGTCGTCCGGTCCGGCGTGCCGCCCGCGCCGGGAATCCGTCTCCGCCTCCGCAGCGCTGGCCTCCGGCAGCGCGGCATCCGCCTCGCCCGGTGCGGCCTCCGATCGGGCGACGGGCCTCCCCGCCTCCGGCCGGACGAGCGGCCCCGCCGGGCGGGCGTTCGTGGCGAGCGCGTCCCAACCGGTGCTCGCGCCCGGCTCGGGCAGGCCCCGGTGCCGGGGACGCTGCGCCGGCTCGGCCGGGACAGCCGCGTCCACGCCGTCCCGGGCCGGTGCGTCCGGTTCGGTGGTGGCGCGCTGCGGGCGGGCCGCCGGGGTGATCGGCCAGGCCGGGCGTACCTCGCCGGGCGCGCTGGTGACGTCCTCGAACATCGAGAACCGGGGCCGGGTCGGCGGGACCGGCGCCGGGGCGTCGAAGAAGAAACTGCGTCCGGAGGGTGCGACATCCCCGGTGGGGGAGTCGGTGCGAGGAGCCGGGCCGCCGAGGGAAGCGTCAGGCGTGCCGGGATGGCCCGGCGCCGAGGTGACGCTCGCGTCGTCCCGGCCCGCCGGTGGGATCGGGGCGGTGTCCGTGGCCTCCGGGGTCTGCCCGCTCGGCGTCGTCGGCGCGGCGTCGGTGTGGCCGTTCGGCGTCGTCGGCGCGACATCGGCCGGGTCGGATCCGGGGGAGGCCGGTACGCCGGTGCGCGGTCCGGTCTTCGGGGTGCGGGGACGCCGGGAGCGGGTGGAGCGGCCGGTTCCGGCACTGGACTCGGCCGGTGGTGCGGCGGGGGTGCCGCTGTCCGCGTCGGCCGGGGCCGGTCCGGTGAGGCTGCCGCTGTCCGCGTCGGCCGGGGCCGATCCGGCGAGGGTGCCGCTGTCCGTACGTGGGCCGGGAACGTGGCCCTCGGTGGTGTCGCCGGTGGCCGGTGACGCCTCCTTCGAGGCGGTGCCCGCACCGGCGTCCCCGGCGCGGGGCGCTGTGGTCTCGTCTGCCGGTGACGTCGATCCGTCGGTCGTCCCACTGGACCGGCCGGCGCGGGTACGGCGCGGCCGGGTCACCCGTGGCGCGGGCGCCGCCGCTTCCTGAGCCGGTTCCGGCGCTGCGTCGCCGGTCCCGGAGGGCGCGGAGCCGTAGCCGGTGGCCGGGGCGGCTGCGGAGGTGCCCTCGCTGTCCACGGGGGTGACCGCGGAGATGTCGGAGGCGCGGTCGGCCGTGGCTGTGCGGTCCGTGGCGGCTACTTCGCCGGTGCTGTCCGGATGTGCCGTGCCCGGAACCGGGCCCGGGCGGCCCGCGGCGAGGACGTCGATGGCCGAGGTCCGGCGCCCCGGGGGCAGCAGACCCGGCATGGGCTGGCCGTGGCTCACCTCGACCACGGCCGGGCGGTCGCCCGCCGGCTGTCCCGTGACAACGGCCGGCTGATCGGTGGCGGTCAGACCCGGGACGGCCGGCTGATCGGCGGCGGGAAGGCCGGTACCGCCAGGTGTCGCCGCCGTGGCCGAGCCGCCGGCCTCCGGCCAGTTCCAGTGCGCCGGCGCGGCGGCGCCGCTCGTCACCGGAGGCGCGGGCGGCGCGGCCGGTACGCCCGGAGCGGCCGAGTGCGGCAGCGGCGCGAGGATGTCGGTGGCCTCGACGGCGTCCGGATCGCCGCCGGCGGTGACCGGCCGGGGCAGCATCGTGGTGGCGGTCGAGCCGAGCGCCCCGGCGACGACAGCGATCAGCGCGCCGTAGTAGGGCGCGATCTGGTACCTGTCGGTCGCCGCGCCCGGGCCGGCGGTCAGGTAGGCGAACGCGACGAGCACCGGACCGGCCGCCCCGGCCGCGCCACCGACCAGCGGCGGCCACCCGGCCCGGCGGGCCAGCACGCCGACCGCGCCACCGGCGAGCAGGGCCAGCGTGGGCAGCAGCAGCATGGACAGGCGCTGCGCGGCCGCCGCATCCAGCCAGGACGGTTCGAGGACACCGAGCCGGACGGATGCCAGTGGGCGGTTGGAGACGATGGTGGGCGCGACGGACAGCAGCGCCAGCAGCCAGACGATCCCGGCGGTGATCGCCACGCCCCAGCCGAACGGCGGCTTCAGCAGTACGGCGATCGCCGCGCCGGCGCCGACCACCGCGCCGAGCGCGGCGCAGACACCGGCGGCCCAGACCGGGTCGACGGATCCGGCCAGCTCGGCCGCGCGGGCCGGTTGCATGCACAGCGGGGCCACCACCGTCGCGCCCAGCGCGCTGACGCCGGCGATGGAGAGCAGTTCGGTGGTGCCGCCGGGGAGGTCGTCCTGGCGGGCGAAGCGCTCGGTGAGGACGGCTCCGGCGACCGTGGCGACCACGGCGAACCAGCCCACCCAGACGAGCTGGGCGGGCCACCTGTTCACCGAGGCGTCGACGAACGCGCCGTCGAGGCGGACGACTCCGAAGCCGTACGCGATGCCCAACTGGCCGGCCCCGGCCAGTACGCTCACGCCGAGCGCCGTGAGCAGCAGCCTGCCCCACGTCCGAAAGGCCATGTCCGGCACGTTACGGCCCGGTGCCCCCGATCGCCACCTTGCCGCCGCGCGGCGCGGCGAACCTGCCGGCGTGGCTACTTCAGCTCGACCAGGCGGGCGAGGTAGGTGGTGTCGCCGACGTTCGTCAGCATGTGCACCGCGCCCGGGTCCCGGTAGACGACGCCGCCGGTCGGCTCGTCGGCGTCGATGGTGGCGCCGTCGATCGTCTGCACCACGTTCTTCGCGCCCTGGATCGCCACCACCAGGTACGGGTGGTCGTGGCGGTGCAGCGGCTGCCGCTCACCCGGCTCCAGCCGGATGTGCCAGACCCGTACCCGGTCGTTCTCGTACACGATCTCCTGGCCCACCGGGCCGAGTTCGAGGTCGGCGGAGAGTTCGGTCATCGCGGTCCGTCCAGTTGGGGGAGCACCTCGGCGGCGATGAGCTCCACGTGGTCGAGGTCGTTGAAGTCGATCAGGCGCAGGTGGACCCGGGTGGCCCCGACGGCGGCGAACTCGCCGATCCGGTCGACGAGCTGGGCGGGGGAGCCGACCACCGGGTCCTCCGGCGGCAGCGCGCTGGTGACGTGCAGCGGGGCGGCCCGGCGCTGCGCCTCGGCGTCGGTGCGCCCGATCGCCACCACGATGCCGGCGGAGAGCGTCAGCGGGGCCCGGCCGGAGGCGTCCCGGCCGGTGCGGTCGCACGCCTCCCGGACCCGGTCGTACGCGGAGGCGGTCTCGGCCACGCTCTTGAACGGCATGTTGAACTCGTCGGCGTAGCGGGCGGCCAGCTCGGGCGTGCGCTTCGGTCCCCGGCCGCCGACGATCACCGGCGGGCCGGGCTGCTGCACCGGCTTGGGCAGCGCGGGCGCGTCGGCCAGCCGGTAGTGCTCGCCGGTGAAGCTGTACGTCTCGTCGGCCGGGGTGCGCCACAGGCCGGTGACGATCTCCAGCTGCTCGGCGAGCCGGTCGAAGCGCTCGGCGACGGGCGGGAACGGGATGCCGTACGCGGTGTGCTCGCGCTCGTACCAGCCGGCGCCGATGCCCAGCTCGACCCGTCCGCCGCTCATCCGGTCGACCTGGGCGACCATGACCGCCAGCGGGCCGGGGAGCCGGAACGTGGCGGACGTGACGAGCGTGCCGAGCCGGATCCGGGAGGTCTCCCGGGCCAGGGCGGCGAGCGTCAGCCAGGCGTCGGTGGGGCCGGGCAGCGCCGGTTCGTCCCCCATCGCCCGGTAGTGGTCGGCCCGGAAGAAGCCCTCGAAGCCGGTCTCCTCGACCAGCCGGGCGAACCGGAGCTGGTCGTCGTAGTCCGCTCCGCGGTGGGGTTCGGTGAAGACCGAGACCCGCATGGTCACCGTCCTCCGGCCGCGGGTACGCCCGGGGCGTCCCGCTCCATCAGCAGTTCGTGCAGCTCGGCGCTGATCCGCGCGACGTCGGCCAGGTGTGCGTGCCGGCCGAGCGTGCGGGGCCGGGGGACGTTCACCTCGACCACCTCGCGGATGCGGCCGGGGCGCGGGCTGAGCACGACGACCCGGTCGGCGAGCAGCACCGCCTCGTCGATCGAGTGGGTGACGAAGACGATCGTGGCCTTCGTCTCCATGTGCACCCGCTGGAGTTCGCCGGAGAGTTCCTCGCGGGTGAGCGCGTCGAGCGCGGAGAACGGCTCGTCCATGAGCATCACCCGGGGTGAGCCGATGAGCGACCGGCAGAGCGAGACGCGCTGCTGCATGCCGCCGGACAGCTCGTGCGGGAGCCGCTTCTCGAAGCCGCTCAGCCCGGCCATCTCCAGCAGCTGGCGGGCGCGGTCGCGGTGCTCGGCCCGGCGCCAGCCGAAGATCTCCACCGGCAGCAGCACGTTGTCCAGCACCGTGCGCCAGGGCAGCAGCGCCGGTCGCTGGAACAGCATGGCCACGTCGCGGCGGGGCCTGGTGATCGGCGTACCGGCCACGGTGATCTCGCCGCCGCTGACCGGGAGCAGGCCGGCGATCATGCGCAGGAGCGTGGACTTGCCGCAGCCGGACCGGCCGAGCACGGCGACGAACTCGCCTTCGGCGACGTCGAGGTCGATGCCGCGCAGCGCCTCCACCCGCCCCGAACGGCCGTCGAAGGTGCGGGACACCCCGGACAGTCGGATCATCTCCCGCCGCCTCCCTTCCACGTCGTCCCTAATGTGAGCCGGGCTAGCGTAGCGGACGGTGCTTATAGCACTGTCCGGGGTGGACGTCAGTCCACTTTCCGTCACGCAACTTCGTTTCCGTTCCGCAACCGGGACGGAGGGGGCACACCATCCGCCTTCTCGTACGCTGTTGCGCGCGAAGAGTCCCCTCACGACGGTCCAGTCGGCCCAACCCCTCCTGCCGACCCCGTCGGACACACGACCCGACCGGCGAGAAAGTCCTGGTCGGAAAGGACATGGTGCACTGATGAGAAGGCTGACCCGTACGGTCGCCGCCGCGGCTCTGGCTACCGCCCTCGCCCTCGTGGGCGGCTGCAGCAGCGACTCGGACAAGTCCGAGAGCGGCGGCGGAAACGGCGGTGCGCTGGAAAAGGTGACGTACCTCACCTCGTTCGGCAACTTCGGCCGTGACTCCTACGCCTGGGTGGCGAAGGACAAGGGCTTCTTCAAGGAGGCCGGCTTCGACGTCGACATCAAGCCCGGCCAGGGCACCGGCTCCGTCATCCAGACCATCACCGGCGGCCAGGCCCAGTTCGGCCCGATCGACCTGACCGGTGGCATCCTCCAGCTCGGCAACGGCCAGGCGAAGGACTTCGTGGCGGTGGCCGCGATCCAGCAGCGCACCATGGCCGCGATCGTCACGGTCGAGGGCAAGAACATCGCCACCCCGAAGGACCTCGAGGGCAAGAAGCTCGCCGACACCCCCAGCTCCGTCGTGCGTAACCTCTTCCCCACGTACGCGCGGCTCGCCGGCATCGACGGCAGCAAGGTGACCTGGGTCAGCGGTGAGGCGCAGAGCCTGATGCCGATGCTCGGCTCCGGCTCGGTGGACGGCATCGGCCAGTTCGTCGTCGGTCAGCCGACGGTGGAGACGGTGACCAAGAAGAAGCCGGTCGTCCTGCCGTACAGCAACGTGATGCAGGACCTCTACGGCAACGCGCTGATCACCTCCACGAAGCTCGCCAAGGAGAAGCCGGAGATGGTGAAGAAGTTCACCGCCGCGCTGCTCAAGGGCCTGGAGTACTCGCTGGCCAACCCGGACGAGGCCGCCGAGATCCTGAAGAAGAACGTGCCGGCCGCCGTCCCGGCCGCGGCCTCCGCCGAGCTTCAGCTGATGGCCGCGTACGTCCGGTCGAGCAACTCCGGCACCGCTATCGGCACGCTGGACAGCGGCCGGGTGGCCAAGAGCATCGCGCTGCTGAAGGGCGCGGGCGCGCTCAAGCAGGACCTCACCCCGGACCAGATCATCGACTTCAGCCTCGCGCCGAAGGCCTGACCGGCCCGCTCGGGCCAACGGGGGTGCGACCCGCCGGACACCCGGTGGGGCGCACCCCCTTCCCGTGCCGGTCGCACCGACCGGCGCAGAGAGGAGGACACGTTGACACAGTTGACCGAGGCCCGGCCGGAGGCGCCGCAACCGCGCCCGGTGGTCCGGCGCGGGTTCGCCGTACGTCCGGCCGCGGTCGGGCTGCCGACGCTCGGCCTGCTGATCATGGTGGCTGCCTGGTGGCTGGTCACCTCGGGGCTGAACCTGGTGCACCCGGCCGCGCTGCCGCCGCCGCAGGCGGTGGGGGAGTCCCTCGCGAACACGACAGGCGTGCTGCTGCCTGCGTTGGGCATCACCACCTGGTCGACCCTGTTCGGCTTCCTGCTCTCGTCGGCCGCCGGGGTGCTGATCGGGATGGCGCTGGCCGCTTCCCGCCGGGTGGAGCGGATGTTCGCGCCGCTGCTGGTGGCCGTGAACGCGGTCCCGAAGATCGCGTTCGGGCCGCTGCTGGTGGTGGCCGTCGGCTGGGGTCAGAAACCCATCCTGACCATGGTGTTCCTGCTCTGCTTCTTCCCGATCGTGCTCTCCACCGCCACCGGCCTGACCACCACTCCGGCGGACCTGGCGGAGCTGGGCCGGTCGCTGAACGCCTCGTGGTGGCAGTCGTTCCGCAAGGTGCGCTTCCCGTCCGCGTTGCCGCAGATCTTCGTCGGGCTCAAGGTGGCCATGCCGCTGGCCGCGATCGGCGCGGTGATCGGTGAGTTCTATTCGGATCGCCCCGGCCTGGGCTACCAGATCCTGCAGTACAACGGCGTCGGCGACACCGCCACCGCCTGGGCCGCGATCGTGCTGGTGGCCCTGATGAGCATCGTGCTCTACGCCGCTCTGAGCCTCGTCGAGCGCCTGGCCCTGCCCTGGGTGAAGGCCACCACCTCAGCCCGCTGAGAGCACCGACAAGAGCACCGACGTCGACCGAGAACCCAGAAGGAAACCTCAACCCACGGGTGCCGGCCGACCACGACAGTGTGGGCCCCGGCGCAACCGGCGGAGGGATCAAGCCTGACCGCCCGGAGCCGGTTGTGCCGGGGCCCACACCCCACAGTGACTAGCCGGCAAGCCGCCAGCGACCACCACGAGCCACCAGCGTCGTCAACGCCTGCGGCATCAACCCGGAGTGGTTGTCCGGCGTCATCCGGATCGGCCCGGACAGCCCGTCCAACTGCGAGGTCTCCAGCACGTCGCGCAGCGCGTCCCGGTCGACCTTGCCCGGTTCGCCACCGGCGCGCTGCTCGGCGTCGACGATCAGCTGGACCGCGTCCGCGGCGAACGAGGAGAAGCCGTTGTAGCCGCCGAACCGGGCGGTGTAGTCCTGGAACCACTGCCGGCGTGCGGCCTTGGCCGGGGTGGTGGCGATCACGTCGTCGATCACCATGGTCTGGGTGAAGATCAGCGTGGCCTCTTCGGTGGAGCGGGCCGACGGGCCCAGGAAGAGGTCGCCGGCGGCCGCGGCGTCGAAGAACAGCGACCCGCCGAACTTGCTCTGCCGGGCCGTGGTGGCGGCCAGCGTCGCCTGCTCCGGCGTGGTCCAGAGGACCAGGGCCTGCGGCTTGGCGTCGATCAGATCGTTGACCTGCGTGCCGACCTCGGTGTCGGTGAGCCGCACCGATTCGTTGCCCACCAGTCGCACCGTGGTCTTTTCCAGTTCCCGCCGCAGCGCGGTGAGGCCTTCCTGGCCGTAACCGTCGGCGCTGTGCAGCAGCGCGACCTTGCGGATGTTGCGCCGCTCCAGTTCGGTGGCGAGCGCGGCGGCGCTGTCGGCGGCGTTCGGGGCGAGCTTGAAGACATATCGTCGTTGGTCCACCGGTTCGGTGACCGCGCTCGACGAGGCCAGTGCGATCGTCGGAATGCGCTTCTCACCGATGGTGCGGGCCGCGCCGACGGCGCATTCGTTGCAGCCGCCCATGATGACGGCGCTGACCCGTGAGTCGCCGCTGAAATCATTGATGTTCCGCAAGGATTCCGCCGCGTCGGAGCGGTTGTCCTTGATCCTCAGGTCGATCCTCCGGCCACCCAGCGCGCCGGACGAGTTCACCTGCTCGACCTTCAGTTCCAGTGCCCGCTGGTACACCTTGCCGACCGGCGCCGACGCGCCGGAGAGTTCCAGGTCGGCGGCGATGACGATGGGGCTGGTGTCCTGCGGTTCCCCGCCGATTCCGCAGCCGGTGAGCGTGGTGGCCAGCACGGCCGATGCGAGCGCCGCGAAGCTCGCGGAGCGGATGGGGCTCAACTCAGTCCTCCAGGTGCGGCGCGGGCCGACGCCCGATCACCGCCGCTAGTCCGTCCTCAGTGGAGGAACGGGATTGGTGTGCCGTACGGTGTGCGCGAAGCCTGCAAAACCTTGCCAATGCCGGGGCCTGTGGTCAAGCCGGGATCTCGAGTGCTGTTTCGGGACAGCCATCCCACATGCTGGGGACACGGAACATTAACTGACAATTACTGCACAGAAGCGCGTGACCACTCTGGAGTGACATCCCCTGATCAGGGGGTTGGAGAAAAGAAGGTATTAGGTGATCGGATCACGGGTTGCGCCGACCCCGACCGTTTCCTGCCTCCCTGCGGCTTCCCAAACACGATCTCGTCTGATGAAATCGCGGCCGTGCCGCGCGCGGCGCTCGCCGCTGCACCAGGCACGGGTCAGCGGGTCGCGCGTGGAAGAAACGACGGAGGCGATGTCGTGAGCACCGGACCTACGACCCTGCCCGGGAGCCCCAACGCCGATCAGCGGAACCGGCGACGGCGCCTGCCGAGGCTGCGCGACGCCCGGATCCGCTCGAAACTCGCCCTCATCCTGGTCGTTCCGGTAGCGGCTGTCATCGCACTGGCAACTATCCGACTCGTCTCGGTGGGCCAGGGCGCGTTCGAGGCGGACCGGGTCCGGTCGCTGACGGCGGTGTCGGTCGACATCTCGGCGCTCACCCAGGACCTCCACAAGGAGCGGATGGCGGCGGCGGTCTTCCTGGCCCAGCCGGACCAGAAGCCGGACGCGTACAACCTGCGGGTGCGCCAGACCGACGAGCGCATCGCGGCGTACCAGGAGGAGCGGCGCCGGCTCGGTGACGTGCCGGGCGCGGTCAGCAACCAACTCAAGGTCATCGACGCCCACCTGTCCACGTTGAACGGCGTGCGGCAGGAGGTGCTGGACCGGTCGCAGATGCCGGTGGCCGAGGCCAGCCTGCGCTACGGCATCGTCCTGGACGACCTGGTCGCGTACAGCGACGCCCTGGCCCAGCAGCCGGGCGCGGAGAGCCTGGCCGACGCCCGCCGCGCGGTGGCCGCGTTCGCCCACGCCAAGTCCGCGGTGGCCGAGGAACAGGCGGTCGCCTTCACCGCGCTCGGCGCCGGCCGGATCGACGAGGAGCAGTTCTCCTCCTTCGTGGCCACCCTGACCAGTCAGCAGGAGGCGCTGCTCACCTTCTCCCGGTCCGCGACGCCGGCCCAGCGGGCCCTGGTGGACCGCACCGTCTCCGGTGACGCCGTCCAGCTCGCCGACCGGGTCGCCGCCGACCTGTCCCGCTCGGTCGGGCGCCCCGCGCTCGTCACCCGGCAGGAGGCGGCCGACGCCATCGGCGCGGTCGACGAGCTGATGCGGTGGGCGGAGATCCAGCTCCTGGACGACCTGCTCGCCGACGCCGACGAGGTACGCGCCGACGTGATCCGGCAGGCGGTCGTGGAGGGCCTGCTGGTGCTGATCACGCTGGCCATCGCCGTGACGCTCGCCGTGGTGCTCGCCCGGTCGCTGAACGACTCGCTGCGCCGGCTGCGTGAGGGCGCGCTCGCGGTGGCGAACCACGACCTGCCGGACGCGGTGAGCCGGCTGCAGAACATCAACGCCATCGGCGACGGCGGCGTGGACGAGATCGTCCAGCAGGTCCGGGACCCGATCAAGCTGACCAACCGCGACGAGGTCGGCCAGGTGGCCGTCGCCTTCAACGTGGTCCACCGGGAGGCGGTACGGGTGGCGGCCGAGCAGGCCGCGCTGCGGACGAGCGTCTCGGCGATGTTCCTCAACCTGGCTCGCCGCTCGCAGAGCCTCGTCGACCGCATGATCGGCGAGCTGGACGCGATCGAGCGGTCCGAGGAGGACCCGAAGCGTCTGGCGCAGCTGTTCGAGCTGGACCACCTGGCCACCCGGATGCGCCGCAACGACGAGAACCTGCTGGTGCTCGCCGGCGCCGACTCGGCGGTGCCGCGTCGCGACGACGCGCTCCTGGTCGACGTGCTGCGCGCCGCGCAGTCCGAGGTGGAGCTCTACAACCGCGTCGAGTTCGGCACCGTCGACACCGACATCTCGGTGGCCGCCCACGCCGTCAACGACGTCGTCCGGCTGGTCGCGGAACTGCTCGACAACGCCACCCGCTTCTCGCCGCCGAACACCTCGGTGGTGGCCGACGGCCGCCGGATCCGCGACTACGTGCTGATCCAGATCGAGGACCGGGGCCTCGGCCTCAGCGACGAGCAGCTCGACTCGCTCAACCGGCGCCTGGCCGCGCCGCCGACAGTCGACGTGGCCGCGTTCCGGCTGATGGGTCTGGCCGTGGTGAGCCGGCTCGCCTCCCGGTACGGCATCCGGGTCGAGCTGCGCCGCAACGTCGAGGGCGGCACTGTCGCCCAGGTCACGCTGCCGAACTCGACTGTGGTGCTGCCGGCCAACCGGGGTCAGGCCCCGCTGACCCGGCCGCGCCAGCCGCTGGCCGTCGAGCAGTCGCCGCTGAGCCAGGTCGGCGTCGCCGACGCGCTTGCCGGCGCCGGCCGGGGCGCCGCCACCGCGACGCTCGCCGACGGATGGCGCGGGGCCACCACCGCCCCGCCCGCCAGGTGGCAGACGCCCGCCGAGGTGCGTGACACCACTCCCGCCGTACAGCTCGGCGGGGCACCCGGCACGCTGCCGGCGGCCCCGGCCCCGGCCACGCAGGCCCCGGTCTCCGGGGCGGGCTGGTCGGCCGGCGGGCCGACGGTGGCGTACCCCGCGCTCGACCCGTTGCCCAAGCGGTCGCCCAGCACCGAGGCGGCGCAGCCGGTGGCGCCTCCGGCCTACCAGCCGCTCGCCGCGGCGCCGGCGGTGGAGACCACCCCGGCAACGCCCGTGGTGGCTCGTCCCGAGCAGCGGGCCGAGGCCCCGATATTCCGGGAGATGGAGGCGGTCTGGTTCCGCTCGCACGGAGAGGACGAGACCACCATCTTCACCCGGCCCACCTTCGACGAGCCGCCCGCGCCGGCCCAGCCGGCCGTGCCGCCGCCCGCGGCGTCGGCGCGTCCGCCGCTGCCCACCCGTACCCCGGGCGCGCAGGCGTCGGGGCTGAGCACGCCGGCCGCGTACAACGCACCGGCCGTGCCGTCCGCGCCACCCGCGGCGGCCGCTCCGTCGTCCCCGGTGGCCGCGTCGCCGCCACCGGCCGCCCCGGCGCCGCCACCCGCCGCCGAGCCCGCACCCGGCATCGACCCGAGCGCCTGGCGTACCGCGGCCGACGAGGGCTGGACGCGGGCCAGCCGGGCCGCGGAGCCCACCACCGGCGGCACCACCCGTTCGGGCCTGCCCAAGCGGGTGCCGCAGGCCCAGCTCGTGCCCGGCGGGATCGAGCCGAAGAGCGGCCGGGACCGTAGCCGGCGCACGCCGGACGAGGTACGGGGGCTGCTCTCCGCCTACCACCGTGGCGTCCAGCGGGGCCGTACGGCCGGCGCCGACCTGAACAGCACCTCGACCAAGGAGACGAACCGATGAACAGGCCGGCGGCCATGCAGGACATGGGTTGGCTTCTCACCAACTTCGCCGACAGCGTGGCGGGCATCGCCCACGTGGTGGCGGTCTCCGCGGACGGGCTGCTGCTCGCCTCCTCCCGGGACCTGCCCGGGGACCGGGCCGACCAGCTCGCCGCGATCACCTCCGGCGTGGTGAGCCTGACCGAGGGCGCGGCGCGCATGTTCAGCGCCGGCGGGGTGCTGCAGACCGTGATCGAGATGGACAGCGGCTACCTGTTCCTGATGTCCATCAGCGACGGCTCCTCGATGGCCGTGCTCGCGGCGCGCAGCTGCGACGTGGGCCAGGTCGGCTACGAGATGGCGTTGCTCGTGGAACGGGTCGGCCAGGCGCTGGTCCCGCTGCCGAGGGACGCCGTCCGGTCCTGACCGGGCCGCCGACATGAGCCGGAGCCGCTGCGCTCCGTACGAGGGGAGGTGATCGCGAGATGGAACCGCGACGTGATCCGCGCGGCGCGCTGGTGCGACCGTACGCGGTCACCCGGGGCCGCACCGAGCCGTTGCAGAACATCGCGCTCGAGGCGGTGCTGTCGAGCACGCCCACGCAGTCTGCCGAGGCGCGGTTCGCCGGGCACGACAAGTACCGCATCTCCTCGGTCTGTGAAGGCCGGGCACAGTCGCTGGCGGAAATCGCCGCTTACACCCGGATGCCGCTGGGCGTCACCCGGGTGCTGGTCGCCGACATGGTGGCCGAGGGCCTGCTGACGCTACACACTGCCGCTCCCGCGACGGGTTTCGCGGCGCGGATGAACCTGCTTGGAAGGGTGCTAAGTGGACTTCGCGAACTATGACCCCGACGGGGTGAACCGCGGCCGGGAGATCATCTCCGCGAAGATCGTGATCGCGGGCGGCTTCGGCGTGGGTAAGACCACCCTGGTCGGTGCGATCTCCGAGATCCAGCCGCTGACCACCGAGGCGCTGATGACCGCGGCGGGCGTGGGCATCGACGACGCGTCGAAGGTGCCGGGCAAGGAGACCACCACGGTCGCCATGGACTTCGGCCGTATCACCATGGCCGAGGACCTGATCCTCTATCTGTTCGGCACGCCCGGCCAGACCCGCTTCTGGTTCATGTGGGACGAGATCATCCGGGGCGCGGTGGGCGCGGCGGTGCTGGTGGACACCCGCCGGATCACCGACGCGTTCGCGCCGCTGGACTACTTCGAGAACCGCAAGCTGCCGTACGTCGTGGCGTTGAACCGCTTCGAAGACGCGCCGCACTACGAGCTGGAGGAGGTCCGGGAGGCGCTCGCCATCTCCCCGGACGTGCCGATGGTCCTGTGCGACGCCCGTCGGCGCGACTCGGTCAAGCAGGTGCTGGTGACTGTGGTCGAGCACGCGATGCTCCGCCTCCAGGCCGAGCACGGCTACCCGGCCTCGGTGGGCTGACCGCCTGCGGGTCAGTCGACCCGCAGGCGGTAGCCCCGCTTGACCACTGTCTGCACCACCCGGGGTGCCTTCAGGCCGACCCGCAGGCGGGCGACAGCCATCTCCACGGCGTGCTCGTCCGCGCCGCGCGGCAGCGTACGCAGCAGCGCGGTGCGGGAGAGCACCTTGCCGGGTGACGCGGCGAGCGCGCGCAGCACGGCCATCGGGGCCGGCGCGAGCTGGCGCAGTTCCCCGTCCACCACCGCGGCGTGGCCGCGCAGCGTCAGCACGTGCCCGGCCGCCTTCACCGAGACCGTCCGCCGGGGCAGCTCCTCGACGATGGTGCGGACCAGCGCGCCCAGCCGGGCGCGGCTGGGCGCGCTCACCGGCACTCCGCGCCGGACCAGCGGCTCGGCGGTGACGGTGCCCACACACCCGGCCAGCACGTCGCCGCGCAGCGCCTCCAGCACGGTCTCGGTACGGTCCCCGGCCGCCCGCAGCAGGGCCTCGGCCGCCGGGGCCGAGGTGAACGTGACCGCGTCGACGAGCCGCCCGGCGACCAGGTCGATGAGCCGGTGCAGCGGCGCCGGGTCGGCCGGCGGCGCCCACCGGTAGACCGGCACCTCGATCACCGTGGCCCCGGCCGCCACCAGCGCGTCGGTGCACTCGGGTTGCCGCTCACCGTGCAGTTGCATCGCCACCACCTGGCCGGCCACGCCGCGCGAGACCAGATGATCCACCACCTCGTCGCAGCTCTCCGACCCCGGCGACCAGTGCTCGCGCAGCCCGGCGGCGCGGATCGCCCCGGTCGCCTTGGGGCCCCGGGACACCACGTACGAGCGGGCCAGCGTGGCGCGCAGCGGCTCGGCCAGCCCCCAGCCCTCGGCCGCCTCCAGCCAGCCCCGCATGCCGATGCCGGTGTTCGCCATCAGCACGTCCGGCGGATGTTCCAGGCAGGCCCGGGTCGCCTCACGCAGGTCGGTGTCGTCGGCGAGCGGGACGATCCGCAGCGCCGGGGCGAGCACCACCCGCGCGCCGCGCCGCTGGAGCAGGGCGGCCAGTTCGTCGCGCCGCCGGTCCGCGGTGACCCCGATGGTGAAACCGGCCAGCTCGTCCCGCATCACTGCTCCTGCCGTAACCGCACCTCGACCTGGCCGTCCCGGCAGCGCACCCGGTGCCGCGTCAGCGTCACGCCGGGCAGGTCCAGGCACCGCCCGGTGGTGAGGTCGTAGACCTGCTTGTGCAGTGGCGAGGAGAGCGTCGGCACGCCGCCCCGGCTGCCCACGAGGCCGCGGGACATGACGTACGCGCCGCCGACCGGGTCGAGGTTGTCCACCGCGTACAGCCCGCTCGCGGTGCGGAAGACAGCTACCTGGACGCCGTCGACGAGCGCGGCCACGCCCCGGTCGAGGTCGAGCCGGTCCAGCGGGCAGACCGGCGTCCAGTCCAGTGTGACGACAGGGCTCATCGGCGTACCTCCGGCAGTCCGAGCGCGACGGGTTGACGGCGGTGCCCGGCGTCGCGGGCCGGCACCGGCTGGCCCCGCTCCCGGGTGAACGTGATGGACGGGTCGGGCACGCCGGGCGCGTTGACGAACGAGGCGAAGCGGCGCAGCCGCTCCGGGTCATCCAGCACGTCACGCCACTCGTCGGAGTAGCTCGTGACGTGCCGGGCCATGGCCGCGTCGAGGTCGGCGCAGAGGCCGAGCGAGTCGTCCACGAGCACCGACCGGAGGTGGTCCAGGCCGCCGTCCATCGCCTCGATCCAGGCGGCGGTGCGCTGCAACCGGTCGGCGGTGCGGATGTAGTACATGAGGAACCTGTCGATCAGCGTGACCAGCTCGGCGGTGCTCAGGTCGGTGGCGAACAGGTCGGCGTGCCGGGGCCGGAAGCCGCCGTTGCCGCCGACGTACAGGTTCCAGCCGCCCTCGGTGGCGATGACGCCGAAGTCCTTGCTCCGGGCCTCGGCGCACTCCCGGGCGCAGCCGGAGACCGCCGACTTGAGCTTGTGCGGCGCGCGCAGCCCTCGGTAGCGCAGCTCCAGCGCGATCGCCAGCCCGACCGAGTCCTGCACGCCGTAGCGGCACCAGGTGTCGCCGACGCAGGACTTCACGGTGCGCAGCGCCTTGCCGTAGGCGTGGCCCGACTCGAAGCCCGCGTCGACGAGCCGGCGCCAGATCTGCGGCAACTGGTCGACCCGCGCGCCGAACAGGTCGATCCGCTGTCCGCCGGTGATCTTCGTGTAGAGCTGGAAGTCGCGGGCCACCTCGCCGATCGCGATCAGCTTCTCCGGGGTGATCTCCCCGCCGGGAATCCGGGGCACCACCGAGTAGCTGCCGTCGCGTTGCAGGTTGGCCAGGAAGTGGTCGTTCGTGTCCTGCAGCGAAGCCTGCTCGCCGTCGAGCACGTGCCCGGCGCCGAGCGAGGCCAGGATGGAGGCCACCACCGGCTTGCAGATGTCGCAGCCGCTTCCGCGCCCGTGCTCGGCGACGAGCCGGGAGAACGTGCCGATGCCCCGCACCCGGATCAGGTCGAACAGCTCCTGCCGGCTGCTGTCGAAGTGCTCGCACAACGCGGTGGACTGGCGCACCCCGGCGGCGTCCAGCAGCTGCTTGAGCATCGGCAGGCAGGAGCCGCAGCTCGTACCGGCCCGGGTGCACGCCTTCAACGCCGGCACGTCGGTCGCCCCGCCGGCGATCGCCGCGTCCAGGTCGGCCCGGGTCACCGCGTTGCAGGAGCAGACCTGCGCGGCGGCCGGCAGCGCGCCCGCGCCGGCGCCCGGGCCGCCGGCCGGCGCCAGCAACGCCAGCGGGGGAGCGGGCAGCGGCCCGCCGACACTGGCCCGCAACGTCGGGTACGCGCTCGCGTCCCCGACCAGCACGCCGCCCAGCAGCGTCCGCGCGTCGTCGGAGAGGACCAGCTTCGCGTACGCGCGGGTGGCCGGGTCGGTGAACGTCACGTCCAGGCAGCCGGGGGTGACGCCGTGCGCGTCGCCGAACGAAGCCACGTCCACGCCGAGCAGCTTGAGCTTCGTCGCGGTGTCCGCGCCGGGGAACGTGGCCGCGCCGCCGAGCAGCCGGTCCGCGACCACCTCGGCGGTGGCGTACCCGGGCGCGACCAGCCCGTGGCAGACCCCGTCCACCGCGGCGCACTCGCCGACCGCCCAGATCCGCTCGTCGGCGGTACGGCAGGAGGCGTCCACCAGCACGCCGCCGCGCGGGCCGAGCGGCAGCCCGGCCGCCCGGGCCAGCTCGTCGCGCGGCCGGATCCCGGCGGCCACCACCACCAGCTCCGCGTCGACAGTCCGGCCGTCGGCCAGGTCGAGCGCGGCGACAGTGCCGTCCAGCCCGGGGCGCAGCGCCGTGGTGGCCACCCCGAGGTACGGCGTGACGCCCAACTCCTCCACGTAGCGGCGGAGCATCGCGCCGCCCGCCTCGTCCACCTGCACCGGCATCAGCCGGGGCGCGAACTCGACCACGCTGGTGTCGAGCCCGAGCAGCCGCAGCGCGTTCGCCGCCTCCAGCCCGAGCAGCCCGCCGCCGATCACCGCGCCGGTGCGCCGCCCCCGGGCGTGCTCCCGGATCGCGGCCAGGTCGTCCAGCGTCCGGTAGACGAAGACGCCCGGCAGGTCAGTGCCGTCGACCGGCGGCACGAACGCGTACGAGCCGGTGGCCAGCACCAGCGCGTCGTACGGGTACTCCCCGGCTGCCGTGGTCACCACCCGACGCGCCCGGTCGACGCCGGTGGCCGGCTCGCCCAGCCGCAGGTCCACTCCGTCGTCGGGGGTGTGCACCGTCAGCTCGTCGGCGTCCACCCCGTCGAAGACGGCCGAGAGGCGCACCCGGTCGTACGCCGGACGCCGCTCCTCGGCCAGCACCGTGACCCGCCACCGCCCACCGGTGTCCCGGGCCCGCAGCGCCTCGACGAAGCGCTGCCCCACCATGCCGTTCCCGACCACCACCAAGCGCTCGCTCATGACGCCACCTCCACCGTCTCGCGTACCTCGTCGGTTACCTGCGGGTCGGCCTCGGCGAGCCCGGCGGCGATGCCGGCCACCGCGTCCCGGCAACTGCCGCAGCCGGTGGCGGCCCGGGTCGACGCGGACAGCGCCGCCGCCGTCCGGGCGCCCGCCCGCCAGCACGCCACCAGCGCGCCCTTGGTCACGTCGTTGCACCGGCACACGGTCGCGGCGTCCGGCATCAGCGCCGGGGACGCGGCCGGCCCGGACGGCGTCTCGCCGAACGCCCGGCCGAGCAGCAGCGAGCGCCGGTCCGCCGGCACCGGTGCGCCCCTGTCGAACAGTTGGACCACCGTGCCGACCGCCGGGTTGTCGCCGAGCAGGATCGCGCCGGTCAGCCGCTCGTCCCGGATGCGCAGCCGGGCGTAGGTGCCCCGGGCCGGGTCGGCGAAGGTCAGCTCCTCGACCGGGCCGCCCGGGTCGCCGGTCCCGGCCACGTCACCCATCGCGGCCAGGTCGATGCCGGCCGCCTTGAGCCGGGTCACCGCCGGCCGAGGGCGGTAACGGGCCAGCGGATCCGCTCCGGTCAGCACGTCGGCCACCACCCGGGCCTGCGCCCAGGCCGGCGCGACCAGCCCGGTCAGCGTCCCGTCGTGCTGCGCGCAGTCGCCGATGGCGGAGATCCGCCGGTCGCTCGTCCGCATCCGGTCGTCCACCACCACGCCCCGCTCGACGGCGAGCCCGGCGGAGGCGGCGAGCGCGGTGTCGGGGCGTACCCCGCAGCAGAGCACCAGCAGGTCGGCGTCGAGCGGTTCGGCGTCGCCCAGGTGCAGGCGGACGCCGTCGGCGTCGGCGGTCACGGCGGTGGCCGCCGCGCCGAGCCGGGACCGGACGCCCAGGCCGGCGAGCGTGCCGGCGAGGACCGCGCCGGCCGGCGGGTCGAGCTGACGTTCCATCAGGTGCCCGACCGGGTGGACCACAGTCACGTCGAGACCCCGCGCGGCGAGCCCTCGGGCCGCCTCCAGGCCCAGCAGCCCGCCGCCGAGCACTGTCACGCGTCGCGCGCCCCCGGCGGCGGCGAGGATCCGCCGGCAGTCGCCGAGCGTGCGGAACGGGACGACCCGCTCGGGCAGCGGCGTGAGGCCCGGCAGCGGCGGCACGACGGCCACGCTGCCGGTGGCGAGCACGAGGTGGTCGTACCCGTGCCGCTCGCCGTCGGCGGTGACCACCTCCCGGGCGGCCCGGTCCACGGCGGTGACCGCCGCACCGGTGTGCACCTCGACGCCCGGCCCGACAGCTTCGACCAGTTCCACGTCCGGCTCGCCGATGCGCCCGGCGAGCAGCGTGGAGAGCATGATCCGGTTGTACGCGCGGTGCGGCTCCGCCCCGAGCACGGTGATCCGCCGGCCCCCGCCGCGGGCGTGCAGCTCGGCGGCGAGCCGGGCGCCGGCCATGCCGTAGCCGACGACGACTATGCGTTCGTTCATGCCGGCTCCACCCGGACCGCGCAGATCTTGAACTCGGGCATCCCGGAGACCGGGTCGAGGGCGTCGTTGGTGACCGAGTTGGCGCGTTGCGCGCCGGGCCAGTGGAACGGCGCGAAGACGGTGTCCGGCCGGATCGCCGTGCTGAGCCGGGCCGGCGCCCGCAGCTCGCCCCGGCGGGAGACCACACGTACCGGCGCTCCCTCGGTCACGCCGAGACGGGCCGCCAGGTCCGGGTGCAGCTCGACGAACCCGCCCGGCGCGGCCCGGCGCAACGCGGCCACCCGCCGGGTCTGCGCGCCGGACTGGTACTGCGCGAGCACCCGGCCGGTGGTGAAGTGCAGCGGGTAGTCGGCGCACACCGGCTCGGCGGCCGGCCGGTGGGTCACGGCGTGGAACCGGGCCCGGCCGTCCGGGGTGGGGAAGCGGTCGGCGAACAGCCGGGGGGTGTCCGGGCCGTCCCGGTCCGGGCAGGGCCAGAAGACGCCGGTGTCGGCGTCGATCCGGTCCCAGGTGATCCCGGCGTAGTCGGCCGGCCCGCCGGCCGAGGCCCGGCCCAGCTCCGCGAACACCTCACGCGGGTCGGTCGGCAGTGGCGCGCCGTCGGTCAGCCGCCCGGCGAGCGCGGCGAGGATCTCCAGCTCGGTACGGACCCCGGCCGGTGGCTCACGCAGCGCCCGGCGGCGCAGCACGCGGCCCTCCAGGTTGGTCATCGTGCCGTCCTCCTCGGCCCACTGGGCGACCGGCAGCACCACGTCGGCCAGCTCGGCCGTCTCGGAGCGGACGAAGTCCGCGACCACGAGCAGGTCCAGGGCGCGCAGCCGGGACTCGACCCGCGCCGCGCGGGGCGCGGACACGACCGGGTTGGAGCCGAACACCAGCAGCGCCCGCGCGCCCGACGGCGTGCCCAGCGCGTCCAGGAGCTGGTACGCCGGCACCCCCGGCCCGGGCAGCGCGTCCGGGTCGACGCCCCACACCCCGGCCACGTGCTCGCGGGCCGCCGGGTCGTCGATACGCCGGTAGCCGGGTAGCTGGTCGGCCTTCTGCCCGTGTTCCCGGCCGCCCTGCCCGTTGCCCTGCCCGGTCAGGCAGCCGTACCCGGAGCCGGGGCGACCGGGCAGGCCCAGGGCGAGCGCCAGGTTGATGAAGGCGGTGACCGTGTCCACGCCCTTGGCGTGCTGCTCGGCGCCCCGCGCGGTGAGAATGACCGCCCGGTCCACAGTGGCCAGCGCGCGTGCGGTCGCGTACAGGTCGGCCACCGGCACGCCGGAGAGCCGTTCCACCTCCGCCGGCCAGTAGCCGGCGACCGTCCGCCGGACCTCGTCGAAGCCGGTGGTCCGCTCCGCGACGTACGCCCGGTCCAGCCAGCCCTCGGTGAGCGCGATGTGCAGCAGCGCGTTCGCCACCGCGAGGTCGGTGCCGGGTAGCGGTTGCAGGTGCAGGTCGGCCTGGCGCGCGGTGGCTGTGGCCCGGGGGTCCACGACGATCAGCCGGCCACCGCGTTCCCGCAGGTCGGTGACGTGCCGCATCAGCGGCGGCATGGTCTCGGCCGGGTTCGCGCCGACCAGCAGCAGCGTGTCCGCGCCGCCGAGGTCGGCCAGCGGGAAGGGCAGCCCCCTGTCGATCCCGAACGCCCGGTTGCCGGCCGCGGCGGCCGAGGACATGCACCAGCGCCCGTTGTAGTCGATGTGCCGCGTCCGCAGCGTCACCCGGGCGAAGCGGCCCAGCGCGTACGCCTTCTCGTTGGTGAGCCCGCCGCCGCCGAAGACGGCCACCGCGTCCGGCCCGTGGCGGTGCTGCACGTCCCGCACGCCGGCGGCGACGCGGTCGAGCGCCTCGTCCCAGGTCGCCGGGCGCAGCTCGCCGCCGGGCCGGTCGCGCAGCAGCGGGGTGGTGAGCCGGTCCGGGTGGTCGAGCAGGTCGGCGGCGGTCCATCCCTTCTGGCACAGCCCGCCCCGGTTGGTGGGGAAGTCCCGGGCGCCGACCTCGACGCCGTCGCCGGTGGCGCTCAGCACCATGCCGCACTGCAGGGCGCAGTACGGGCAGTGCGTGGCGACCTGTTCGGGGCGTGAACCCCTTCGCGTCGCCGTGCGTGCACCGTCTGTCATGTCGGAAAAGCGTGCCGTCGGGCAGTTTCCGGTCCGGGTCTGCTCTGTTTCGGTCCTGTCACGAGCGCTTCACACCGCACGCACGTGACGGAGTCGTCCGTGGGTTTTGGAATGTGGGACAACAATCTCACACAGTGGAAGATGGCATGAGCGTGGCGGACGCGTTCGACGCGGTGGACGGCAGCTACGACCAGGCCCGACGCCGAGCAGGTGGCCGGGTCGACCCCGGAGCTGGACCGCCCGCTACGGCGAGGTGTGGACGGCGCGGATCACGGAGCTGGGCTCCGACGCCGAGGAGATCGCCGGCGCCCGGGAGCGGAGGCGGCACGACCGGCCGGCCACGGTGGCCGACCAGTGCTGCTGGCTGGCCGAGGCGGGACTGGTGGACGTGGACTGCTTCTTCAAGGAATGGCGCTTCGCGGTCTTCGGCGGTCAGCGGCCGGCGAGGTGATTCTCGAGCCGCTCGGCGAAACGGGGTGCGCCGGCCTTGCGTAGGTGGGCGATCAACTCGACCGCGTCCTTGTCCTCTGAGACGAGGCTGCGTCGGTAGTAGTCGATCTGCCGCGCCAATGCCCGCAGAACCAGGGGCATCGAACGGTCGGCCACCCAGTTGAGGAACTCGTCGCCGGTGAGGACCGACAGTGATTCCCGCACGCATTCCGGAGGAAAGGCGCGCCGGTCGTCGGTCACCAGGATGTCGGCGCGGCCATGGACGGCGGCGGCCAGGACGTGCCGGTCGTCCGGGTCCGGCGGGCACGGCACGTCGTTCGGCGAGTAACCGGTGACGAAGCCGTACGGAAATGCCTGGACGAAACGACGCCGCTGCCCACCGATCGCCTGCTCGGAATGCTCAGGCCGCTTGCGGCGCAGGCGATACATCCATTCCGAGAGAACGTTCGCGTCCAGGAACACCAGTGGGGCGCTGGGGATCACAGTGGACACCCTACCCAGCGCCCTCTGGTCGTCCCGGGAACTACACGTCGTCGGTGAAGCCCAGCGCGTCGGACTCCCACATCAGGGCCTCGTACGACTTCCGTCGCTCTTCCATCTGTCGTTGCCGGAATGCGAGGACGTCGCGGAGAAAGAGGCGCCGGTGGCTCCCGACCCGGTGGGATGCGATTGACCCGTTCTCCAGAAGGCGGACGAGTGTGGGGCGGGAAATGCCGAGCAGTTTCGCCGCCTCGGTCGTCGTCAGTTCGCGGGAGATGGCGCTGATCGCGACGCCGTCGCCGCGGGCGAGCATCGCCGAGATCTGATGGAGGACGTCGAACATCTGGGCGGGAACCTCGACCTCTTCGCCGTCCGCCGAGACGAGGCGGGCCACGCCCCCGCCTGCGGCAAGGGGGTGCCGTACGAGGAACTCCTCCATGGCGGCTGCCTTCTGGCGCTCCGCTCCCTCGGTGGGCATCACCGAGGCGGCCATGCCGGTGCTGAGGCTCATGGCGGCTCCCTGTGGGCAGATGTGGCTCGCGTCCTCACATCATCGTCGCTCCCAAGTGCAATATCCGCAACTGGATTCGGTTGTTCCACTTGGCGATGTCCTAATCCCCGATCGGCGGGGACGAGGATGACTATCGGTCATACCGATGGGTAGTCTTTCTGGCATGACCGCCAAGGTGACACTGTCGTTCTCCGACGAGACGATCGAGGAGGCGCGCCGGTTCGCCAAGCGGGAAGGGCTCTCCCTCTCCGCCTGGATGGACCAGGCCGCCCGGGAGAAGGCGCTGCGCGAGGTCTTCACCGCGCACGCCGACGCGGTAGGCCGTGCCGGTCTCGACCTGGACGCCGCCGCCCTGGCCGACGCCCAGGAGGCCGCGCTCGTCGACGACGCCCTGTTCGGCGGGCGTCCGCGTGCTGCGTAGGGGTGAGGTCTGGCGCATCTCCGGCGCCCGGGAGCGGTTCGGTCTGGTGATCAGCTCCGACGTCTACAACGCCACGGCGGTGCCGATCGTGATCGTGGCCGAGGTGGTCGAGGAGTCGCTGCTGCGCGACTCGCCGCTCGCCGTGCCGATGGGCGCGTACGTGGTGATGCCCGACCGGATCTCCTCGCCGATGAAGAAGTGGTTCGCCGAGTGCGTGGACGTGGCCGACACCGAGACCATGCAGCGGGTCGGCCGGGCCCTGCGGATCCTGCAGGAGCTGTGATCGCCTCACCGGCGCCGTCCGGCGGACGTGCGATCTCCGTTGCCGCGCCGACGCGCGCGGGGCACGCCGGGGAAATCACCGGCTGAGAGCGTCGCCTCGTCATCGACGAGGAGGAGTCGCCCGTGAGCACGCTCGTTTCCGCACCGACCACGCCGCCGGCCACCACCGCCGGCCGGCTCACCGAATGGCGGCCGGAGGACCCGGCGTTCTGGGCCGCCGGGGGCGCCCGGGTGGCCCGGCGCAACCTGTACGTCTCGATCTTCGCCGAGCACGTCGGCTTCTCGGTGTGGAGCCTCTGGTCGGTGACAGTGCTGTTCCTGGGCCCCGAGTACGGCATCGACCCGGCCGGGAAGTTCCTGCTCACCGCCGTGCCGGCGGCGCTGGGGGCGGTGCTGCGGCTGCCGTACACGCTGGCGGTGGCCCGCTTCGGCGGCCGGAACTGGACCATCGTCAGCGCGTTGCTGCTGCTGGTGCCGGCGGTGCCGATGGCAGTGCTGATCGAGCCCGGGGTGTCGTACGCCACGTTGATGGTGCTGGCCTGCCTGTCCGGCGTCGGCGGCGGCAACTTCGCCTCCTCGATGGCGAACATCAACCTGTTCTTCCCCGAGCGGCTCAAGGGTCGGGCGCTGGGGCTCAACGCCGGTGGCGGCAACCTCGGCGTACCGGCTGTGCAACTGGTCGGCCTGGCGGTGCTGGCGACCGCCGGCGCCGCGTACCCCCGGCTGGTGCCGGCGGTCTACCTGCCGCTGATCGTGCTGGCCGCGCTGGCCGCGGCCCGCTGGCTGGACAACGTCCCGGGGGCGCGCAACGAGCCGGGCGCGCTGCGCGCGGCGGCCCGCGACCCGCACACCTGGGTGATGTCGCTGCTCTACGTGGGCACGTTCGGCTCGTTCATCGGCTTCGGCTTCGCTTTCGGCCAGGTGCTCCAGCTCCAGTTCCACGACCGCTTCCCGACGCCCGTGGACGCCGCCTGGCTGACCTTCCTCGGCCCGCTGATCGGCTCGCTTATCCGGCCGGTGGGCGGTCAGCTCGCCGACCGGCTGGGCGGGGCCCGGGTGACGTTCTGGAACTTCGTGGCGATGGCCGCCGGGGCCGGGCTGGTGCTGTACGCCGCCCGGGACCGGTCGTTCCCGCTCTACCTGGCCGGGTTCCTGGCGCTGTTCGTCTTCTCCGGCATCGGCAACGGCTCGACGTACAAGATGATCCCGGCGATCTTCCGGGCCCGGGCCGTCGCGGAGAGCGAGCTGACCGGCGACCCGGAGGCGGCGCAGCGGCGGGCCCGGCGCCTGGCCGGGGCGGTGATCGGGATCGCCGGCGCGGTCGGGGCCTCGGGCGGGGTGCTGGTGAACGTGGCGTTCCGGCAGTCGTTCCTGGCCTCCGGCACGGCGGACGCCGCCTACCTGGCATTCATCGTCTGGTACGCGCTCTGCTTCCTGGTGACCTGGGTGGTCTACCTGCGTCCCGGGCCGCGTACGCTGGTCGGCGTGTGAGCTGCGCCATGGCGAACGCGCAGGCCACGCGGGGTACGACCCCGTTTTGACCTGCCGCAGGGCGGCCGGGTATCGTTGCCTGCTGTTGTACGACATTCTTAGGCGTGCCGCATCAGGTACGCTTGGTCGTTCGTGCGCGCTGGTCCGGCTGGGTATTCCTGGTCACCTCGGCGCGCGACCCCAGACCGACGACGAGACAAGGTAGACCTGTGCGTACGTACAGCCCGAAGCCGGGTGAGATCGAGCGTCAGTGGCACGTCATCGACGCCTCTGATGTCGTGCTGGGCCGCCTGGCGACCCACGCCGCCACGCTCCTGCGTGGCAAGCACAAGCCGACTTTCGCGCCGCACGTCGACACGGGCGACTTCGTCGTCATCGTGAACGCGGGCAAGGTCGCGCTGACCGGCAACAAGCGCCAGACCAAGGTTGCTTACCGCCACTCCGGTTACCCGGGTGGTCTGAAGCGGGTCGGCTACGACGAGCTGCTCACCAAGCGGCCCGAGCGGGCCATCGAGCTGGCCGTGAAGGGCATGCTCCCGCACAACAAGCTGGGCCGTCAGCTTCTCAAGAAGCTGAAGGTCTACGCCGGTGCCGAGCACCCGCACACCGCGCAGCAGCCGGTGCCGTTCGAGATCAAGCAGATCGCGCAGTGAGCGCGGGCGAAGGAAGCAGCATGACCGACATCACCGCCACCGAGGTCGCCCCCGAGGCCACCGAGGCGCCGGCGCCCGTCGCGCGCGCGCCCCGTGGTGACCGCCCGATCCAGACCGTGGGTCGGCGCAAGGAAGCCATCGTCCGGGTCCGGATCGTCCCGGGCACCGGCAAGATCACCTGCAACGGCCGTGACCTCGAGGCCTACTTCCCGAGCAAGGTGCACCAGCAGCTCATCAAGGACCCGCTGGTCACCGCCGAGAAGCCCGAGGCGTTCGACGTGATCGCCAACCTGCGTGGCGGCGGCACCACCGGCCAGGCCGGCGCGCTGCGGCTCGCCATCGCCCGGGCGCTGATCGTCAGCGAGCCCGACGACCGCCCGGCCCTGAAGAAGGCCGGCTTCCTGACCCGTGACGCCCGGGTCAAGGAGAGCAAGAAGTACGGCCTCAAGAAGGCCCGCAAGGCTCCTCAGTACTCGAAGCGCTGATCACCACAAGCGCCTTGTACTTCTGACGGACGGCCGGTCCGCTTCCCCTTCCCGGGAGGCGGACCGGCCGTTTCGCGTTTTCTCCTCTCATCGGCAGTTCCACGGAGGTTGGCGGGTATGGGCCGGTTGTTCGGCACGGACGGCGTACGCGGGCGGGCGAACGCGGATCTCACCCCGGAGTTGGCGTTGGCGGTCGCGGTGGCCGCGGCCCACACGCTGGCCGAGACCGACAAGAGCCATCCGCCGCTCGCGGTGGTCGGCCGGGACACCCGGGCCAGCGGCGAGATGCTGGAGGCGGCGGTGGTCGCCGGGCTCACCAGCGCCGGCGCCAACGTGGTACGGGTCGGCGTGCTGCCCACCCCGGCGGTGGCGTTCCTCACCGCCGAGATCAAGGCCGACCTGGGCGTGATGCTCTCCGCCTCGCACAACCCGATGCCGGACAACGGCATCAAGCTCTTCGCCGCCGGTGGGCACAAGCTGCCCGACGAGATCGAGATGCGGATCGAGGAGGCGGTGAAGGCCAACGCCACCACCGCCTGGAAGCGCCCGATCGGCGCCGGCGTGGGCCGGGTCAACGACCTGCTCGACGGCGCCGACCACTACGTGCAGCACCTGGTCGGCACCGTGCCGCACCGCCTCGACGGGATCAAGGTCGTCGTCGACTGCGCCAACGGCGCGGCGGCCGACGTCGCCCCGGTCGCCTACCGGGAGGCCGGCGCCGAGGTGATCGCCATCCACGCCGAGCCGGACGGGCTCAACATCAACGACGAGTGCGGCTCCAACCACATCGACGCGCTGCGCGCCGCAGTGGTCGAGCACGGCGCGCACCTCGGCATCGCCCACGACGGCGACGCCGACCGCTGCGTCGCGGTCACCGCCGACGGCGACGAGGTCGACGGCGACCAGGTCATGGCGATCCTCGCGCTGGCCATGCGGGACGCCGGCGAGCTGACCCAGGACACCCTGGTCGCGACCGTGATGAGCAACCTCGGTCTCCGGCTGGCCATGTCCGAGCACGGCATCCGGCTGGTCGAGACCAAGGTCGGCGACCGGTACGTGCTGGAGGAGCTGCGCGCCTCCGGCCTGGCGCTCGGCGGCGAGCAGAGCGGGCACATCGTGCTGCCCGCGTACGCCACCACCGGCGACGGCGTCCTGACCGGCCTGCACCTGATGGCGCGGATGGCCGCCACCGGCACCTCGCTGGCCGAGCTGGCCGCCGTGGTCACCAAGCTGCCCCAGGTGCTGATCAACGTGCCGGTCGGCGACCGTACCGTCGGCGCCGCCGCGCCCGCCGTCCGGGCCGAGGTCGAGCGCGCCGAGGTCGAGCTGGGCGAGACCGGCCGGGTGCTGCTGCGCCCCTCCGGCACCGAGCCGCTGGTGCGGGTCATGGTCGAGGCGGCCACCGAGGACACCGCGCGCGAGGTCGCCGAGCGCATCGCCGAGCAGGTACGCACCGCCAGCCCGGTCACCTGACCCCTTCCTACTGCTGATCAGGGTGCGCAAGCTCCAGCCTGCCGCGCTCGACGCCGTCGCGGTACGCCGGTGGCGGTAGGTCACTCCGACCGGATTTCGTCCGATCTCCCGACTGGCGAACGGCTGCACAGCTCGCCGCAACGGTCTACGACGATGGGCGTTCGGCCATCGACCGCGTTCCAAGCGTTGACTGACGCGACCGTTTGACCGGACAACCGTCGACAGTGGAAGGTTGTCGGCCGGCAAGCGCCGTCCCTACGCTCGGCGACGTGATCGCTACCGCTGTGGAGGCGGGCGGACGGCCGTTGCCCTTTCCCGTCCTCGTAGAACGCCACCTGCGTCCCGCCGCCAGATCCTGGTACGGGGTGCGGCGCCGCGTCGAGGTCGAACTACCAGCCCGCCGACCGGGTACGGTACGGGTCTTCGAGGTTGCCGGCCGGCACCTTGTGGAGCCGACCGGCGCGCCGGAGGCGGTCACCGTGGTGCACGCTGGCAGCGTTGCGCTGGTCGACATGCGTCCCAGGACGTTGTTCGTCGAGGTGCCGCTGCGGCCACCGCCCGGGGCGAATCAGTGCCTGTTGCGGGTCGGCTTTCGAGCCCGGGTGGTCGACGCCGCCACTGTGGCCCGGGTTCGGCTCACCAACCTCTTCCCTGACCTGGACGCCTTTATCAACCAGAGCCCGCGATTGCGCTGGCTGGTCACCGGCACCAGCCTCGACCGCCTTGATGAGGCCTACTTCCGGATCCACCAACGGTTGATTGCACAGTGCCATGCCAGTCCTCCGGAAGTTCCCGGCATGCAGATCCGGCTCGTGTCGGTCCACGTGACGGTCGTGTAGGACGCCTTTCTCAGCCCTCTCCGTAGAGGATGGACGATGGTCTCAAACGATAGGCCGAGCCGCGCCCCCGATGACCCGGCGGAAGCTGACGAGCGTGCGTCTCTGGCCGACATCGCAGGCCGCCCTGAGCCCGCGCCGATGCCCCCTCGCTGGGGCACCGGTCGTCTGTTGCGCCGCTTCAGCGGGGTTGACGAGAAGCTGTTGGCCTGGGTGCCGCAGGAGCGGGCGCGCTACACCGGGATGGGCGGTGCTGTACTGTGCACCGCGCTGATGGCTTTTGGGTCCATGTCGGTGGCTTTGTTCATCGCGTTCCCGGATGCGAGGGCGGTCGGGGTGCTACCTGCGGCCGCGTTGTGGTTCCTGCTCATCCTGAACTTCGACCGCTGGCTGGTTGCCACTCCGCTGGCCGCCGGCGGTTCCCGAAAGTTCGGGACTGTCCTGGTCCGGATGAGCATGGCCTTTGTGTTCGGCGTGGTGATCGCTGAGCCGCTGGTCCTCGTGGTATTCCACAGTGCCGTCGATGACAAGGCGACGGAGTTGCGTCAGCAGGAGGTCAATCAAACCCGGGCGAGGTGGGAGCGGTGCAGTCCGCTCGACGTACCGGCTCTGCCAGCCGCGTCCGGGTCGCCGTCCGGGTCGCCGTCCGCGTCGCCGTCCGCGTCCGCGGCGCCCGCGTCGAGCCTGCGGGGTGATTGCGACGACTACACCGTGCCGACGCCGGAGAGGATCCGGGCGCTCCAGAACGAGTACGTCTCAAAGCAGCAGGCGCTCGCCGACCTCCAGACCATGCTGACCCCGCTCCAGAACAAGCACAACGCACTGGTCGAAAAGTCTCAGGACGAGTGCCTCGGCAAACCTGGCCGCGGGCATACCGGACAGTACGGGGATGGGCCAGTGTGCAAGCGGCTTACCAAGGACGCGGTCGAATACGCCAGGAACAATCAGCTAAGCCAGCTCACCTCCGGCGTCACGCAGCTCACAGGCGAGTTGCAGACATTGACCGGGAAGATCCGTGAGGCCAGTGATGAGTGGCTCAAACAACGGCAGCAGCACATCGACGAGCAGGTGCGGCTGGCGCAGCAACGTGTGTTCCGCGACGACCCCGGTCTGCTGGAACGCATCGAGGCACTCAATCGGCTGGCCACCGAACATGCCGCCCTCGCCATCGGCATCTGGGTGGTCCGCGCGCTGTTCGTCCTGGTGGACCTAGCGCCCGCCCTGGTCAAATTCAACTCCGGCGCCACCACCTACGACCGGCTGGCGCAGCGCAGCCTCAATCTCGGCGAGATGCAGTACTCGGTACTGGCGCTGGAGGAGACTACGCGAGCGCACCGCTGGGCCGAAGACCAGCGAGAGAGCCTCGACGTCGAGCGCGCCAGGTCAGCGGCGGAGCGGGCTGCGACCTATGACTCGATTGTTGACGAGTTGGAACGGCATTGGGCGCGCGCCACTGTCGATCTACCCCACCCGGCTAGCGAGCTCGGCGACTCGGATCGAGGGCAACCGATGACCGAATCGATTTACTCCTATGCCGCGGAGCATGCAGACCATGCAGATCCACCTCTGGACCAGCCGTACGAAGACGGCGGCCCTTCCGTCGATCCTCTGATCGGCCACGATCCGCTAGCCGGGACCGACGGTCCGCTGCGCCGGTCGTCCTGGCTCTTGCCGCGGATGAACGTGGTCACCCTCGGCGGTGTCGGCGTGGGCAAGACGGCGCTGATGGCGGTTATGTTCGCCGAATTGGAGGACGACGAACGTCAGCCCGGCCGGGGGTACCGGATCGTCTGTCCGGACGCCGAGCAGCGGGATCTGCTCGCAGCCCAGGCAACAGCAGTCCGTGCGGCAGGCTTCAACTGGCCGGAGCACACCGGCACGACAGCCGTCCAGGAGTATGAGTTCGACTGCCTGGTGCGCGTGGATCAAGAAGAGCTGCCGGTGCTGCGGCTGCGATACCTTGACTACGCCGGAGAGTTGATCGAGAGCGGCTTGGACGTCGATCCGACCGTCCGGAAGGAGTTGGCCAACCAGGTCGGCGCAGCGGACGCCGTCCTGCTGATGGTCGACGGGGTGCGGCTGCGGGAAGCGGAGGTCGACGAAGAACAGCGGGTCGACTTCTCCCGGCTGCTGAATACCTGCGTCCAATGGGTTGAGGGCGCGCGCTGCCCGGTCCAGGTGGTGGTGACCAAGTGGGACTGCTTGGAGGGCACGACCGATCCGGGCGGCTGGGCGTGGAGCCGGGACCGGCTGGTCGTCGCGCTGGAGCGCTACCCCGCAATGCGCCGGTTGGCCGGCCGCCACCTACTTTCCGCCAGCGGGGGTGGCAGCCACCGGGGCCTACGGGTGATCCCGGTCTCGGTGGTGGGGGTAGGCGCGGTCCAGGAGCATGCGGCTGCCGGCTACCCGCTGATGGAAAAAGTACGTCAGGGCACCCCAGTCAACGTCGACGTGCCGTTCGCCGGCCTGCTGCCAGACCGGCTGCTCCAGATCCTGGACCAGATGGGGCACACGACGCTGCGCCGCCGGCTTCGCATTGCCCGTCGCCGCCGGCTCCGCTACCGGGCGATGGCGCTCCTGACCGGCGCGAAGCAGATGTTCCGTGGTTTGACGGTCCAGTTCAATGTTGGCGTCGCCTCGGTCGGCTGGCAGCACCAGGCAGCCACCGATCCGAACGCGGGCTGGTTGGCCTCGGGAGTCCTTGAGGAACGGTTGGTGATGCTACGCCGCGACATCTCCCGGGACGCGGAGATCGTGGAGAGCGCACAGGCGCTACGCCGACGGGCTGACTGGTCGCTGCGGGCAAAGCTGCGGGTGCTTGAGTGTTTCACTCGCCGACTGGCCGGCTTTGACCATGAGTTCCCGGGTCGGGGCTTGCGCAATACGACGGTGGGGGAGTGAACGATGCGTACGACGGCGGTCTCCCAATGGCCGAACGATGCCATCTGGCCGTTTCTCCTCAGCCCTGTCGGCCGGGGCGGTAACCGGCCGGTTCTCCTGCCCGAGCTTGACTTGGGTCCTGAACCGGTGCAGTTGTTGCGCTCCCTAGTGCAGACCGCGAGCGGAGGGACCGATGGGGCCGTGCACGTCCGCGACTTCCGTCGCCAGCCCTACGGCCGACTGACCGTGCTGTTCCGGAGAGTCCGGGCAGGCAGTGACGGCAAAGCCCATCTTTGGGATCTGCCCGCCCGACGACGGATCACTAGCCTCGGCGGCCACGTCGCCCGGGTCAGCGACGTCGCGGTGTCCCCTAACGGGGCCCTGGTGGCTACCGCAAGTTGGGACCACACCGTGCGAATCTGGAACTCCCGCTCGGGGCGTGTGCTGCAGACGTTCGAGGGGCATCGCTCCTGGGTAGTGGGCTGTCGGTTCACGCCGGACAGCCGGAATCTGGTCACCGCCGCCGCCGACGGCACCGTCATCACTGTCGACGTGACATCGGGGAGGCGCGTCGCCGAGGCCCGGGTGCCGACAGTGCTGACCGGTCCCGTCGAGATCAACCGATCCGGGCGGGTGCTCTTCGTGGCTGCCGCCGACCACAGTGTGCGGGTGATCCGGCTGCGCAGCGGCCAGCAGGTCGGGGAACTGCGGGGCCACCGGGACCGGGTCACCGCGTGCTCCCTGGCACCAACGGGCCACTTGCTGGCCACCGCTGGTCGGGACCGGACGGTCCGGGTGTGGGACCTCGACGACGGTCGCGAGATTGCCGCCCTCACCGGGCACGAGGACTGGGTGACCGGCTGCGCGTGGCCCAGACCGGACGTGATCGCCTCGGTAAGCCTGGACGGGACGCTGCGGCAGTGGTCTCGAAATCACGACGTGCTGCTCCGCGAGGTGGGCCCGCTTCGAGCCGGTGCGGCGGTGCCAGGCACCGCCCACATGGTGGTGACCAGCGAGCACGGCCGGATGGTTGAGGTGAACACCTCCACCCGGCGGTCCGTCGGCACGCTTGTCGGCGACTCTGGTTGGCTCGACGTGGTCGCCTGTTCGCCCGACGGCCGGCTCATGGTGACCGGCAGCCACAACGATGATGCCATCGGACAGCACCCTTTTCGAGACGGATTCGGTCGCCCGGCGACGCTGGTCGAGGGTGTGCTGCTGCCGGGGCATCGGGACAGCGGGGCCCTGACCGAGCTCGACTGGCAGCGGGTGCACGCCATCTGCGTGGATGCGCTCGGGGTCGTGCTGAGCGACGAGCGGGAGCAGTTGGTCGTCCACGGAGGCGCAGCACCGCGACCGGCAGCCGTCGTTTCCGCCCCGCCGCGCCTGCAAGCCGGCCCGGAGCGGCGTGAGATCACCGCCGGCACGCCGCCCGCCGGTGCGCAGTTCAGGGGGGACGGGTGCGCCCTGCCGGCGATGGTCCTCGCTGGGCTCGGCGTGGGCGGAGTGGGAGCAGCAATCATGCACCTGCTCGGCTAACCCGCGGTTGATCAGCGGCGTCGCAGCTCTGGACTCGCGCCGCCACAACGATTGCTGCAGCTCAGCGTCACAAATGCGGCGCCGCGCAGCGGTGGCGCGCAATGCGTACGCCTCGCGTTCGTAAGGCAGCGGGCGGCTGAGCGAGGCAGAGGCCGTGACGGCCAGTCAGCTCTGTGCTGTTGGCGCGCGTAGCCGGGTCACCGCCTCGGCCAGCACCTCCGGCCGCTTGCAGAACGCGAACCGGACCAGCCGGCGGCCGGCCTCCACGTCGTCGTAGAACACCTGCGTGGGCACCGCCACCACACCGCAGCGCTCCGGCAGCGCCCGGCAGAACTCCACCCCGTCCCGGCCGCCGAGCGGCGTGACGTCGGCGGTGACGAAGTAGGTGCCCTCCGGCGCGAGCACGCCGAACCCGGCGTCGGCGAGCCCGGCGACGAGCTGGTCCCGCCGGCGTTGCAGGTCGTCCCGGAACCCGGTGAAGTAGGCGTCCGGCAGCCCGAGCGCCACCGCCACCGCGGGTTGCAGCGGCCCTGCGTTGACGAACGTCAGGAACTGCTTCACCCGCAGCACGGCGGCCACCAGCGGCGCCGGGCCGCTCACCCAGCCGACCTTCCAGCCGGTGCAGGAGAACGTCTTGCCGGCCGACGAGATGCGCAGCGTCCGCTCCCGCATGCCCGGCAGCGTGGCCAGCGGCACGTGCGACGCGGCGGCGTCGGTGAAGACCAGGTGCTCGTACACCTCGTCGGTGACCGCGTACACGTCGTGTTCCCGGCACAGCTCGGCGACCGTCGTCAGCTCGTCGGCGGTGAAGACCTTGCCGGTCGGGTTGTGCGGCGAGTTCAGCAGCACCAGCCGGGTACGCGGCCCGAACGCGGCGCGCAGCTCGTCCGGGTCGAACGCGTACCGGCCGTCCGGGCCGGGTTGCAGCGTCACCGGGCGCCGCACCGCTCCGGCCAGCGCGATCGAGGCGGCGTACGAGTCGTAGTACGGCTCGAAACAGATCACCTCGTCACCCGGCTCGCACAGCGCGAGGATGCTCGCCGCGATCGCCTCGGTCGCTCCGGCGGTCACCACGATCTCGCCGTCCGGGTCGTACTCCAGGCCCCAGAATCGGCGCTGGTGCGCGGCGACGGCGGCGCGCAGCGCGGGGATCCCCGGACCGGGCGGGTACTGGTTGTGGCCGGTCCGCAGCGCCTCGGCCGCGGCGGCGAGCATCTCCGGCGGGCCGTCGGTGTCCGGGAAGCCCTGCCCGAGGTTGACCGCGCCGGTACGCACGGCCAACGCGGACATCTCGGCGAAGACGGTGGTGCCGAACGGCCGCATCCGGGCCACCAGGGGATCGGTCGTCGTCACGGCTGCGAGCCTACGGCCCGCCGCGGCGCACTCACCAGCCGAAGCAGGTGGCGCCGTACTCGCCCGAGTCCTTGGAGACGACCTTGCCGTTGACGGTGATCCGGCAGGTCACGTCGCCGGACTCGACCGGGCTGGCGATGATCTGCACCCGCTCGCGGTCGTTCGCCGTGAAGCTCAGCCGCCAGGGGGTGTCCACGGCGCCGGGCTGGTGGAAGTTCGCGTCCGCGTCGTAGAACTGCACCTCCGCCTCGCCGTTGGAGGCGGTCACCTCGTACAGGACGGTGAACTTGCCGGGCCCGCCGGACGGGGTGGTCGCCGGCTTTGCCGGGGGCGCGGTCGGCTCGTCGGTCCAGTCGCCGGGTTCGCCGTAGATCGGTTCCTCGTACCGTTCGCCGGCTGCCGTCCCGTCGTCCATGGTGCTGCCGAGGAAGGCCAGCCCGACGCAACTGCAGACGATCAGCGCCAGGACGGTGACGATGCCGACCACCACACCGACCACCCAGCCGCCGCCGCTGCGGCGGGGCGGCATCCCCGGGTACGCGTACGGCGGCGGGTAGGGCCCGGGCGGGTAGGCGGTGGGCGGGTACGGCCCGGGCGGGTAAGCGCCGGGCGGGTAGGCGCCCGGCGGTGGCGACGAGCCGGGGTTGCCCGGCAGCGCCGACCAGCCCGGTGCTCCCGGCTGGCCTGGCCACTGCGGTGTGCCCGGGCCCACGGGCTGGGACGGCCACCCGCCCGGCGCCCCGGGCTGTCCCTGATCGCCGGCGCCCGGCGTGTCGGCCGGAGCGGCCCGGCCCGGGTCGCCCGCGGGTCGCCCCTCGGCGCCGCCCGCCGGGTCGGGGTGACCGCCCTCGGCGCCGGGGGCGCTCAAGGGGGCCGACGACGACGGCGACCAGGGCTCGGGTGGCGTCCACGGCTGTGGGGCGGCCAACGGGTCCGGCGGCGTCCAGGTGGACGGCTGGGGGGTCACCGGCGCGGCGGTCGGGTCGACCGGTCCGGGGGCCGGCTCGGGGGCGGGGGTCGTCTCGGACATCGGCTCAGCTCACAGGGGGTACGGCGCGGACGCCCGCGGAACGATGGGCCCGGGGGGCGGAGCCCGGCCCCAATGTAGGCCGTGGCGGCCAGCCGCGTGGACCCGGTCCGTCCGGGCGTGCCGCGTCCCGAACCGGTACGCACGCGGCAGATGAGCCCGGCTCGTGTGTTGTCCGACATTGCAGCCCCGGCGTTCGGTTCGCTCAAGTTCAGTGATCGTTAACCGGCCTTCCGAGCACGCGCGATGAGCGAAACTCGGTTAGGCTGCGGACCATGTGTGGAATCGTGGGTTACGCCGGTGCGCGCCCGGCGCTCGGCATCGTGCTTGACGGACTGCGGCGGCTCGAATACCGCGGCTACGACTCGGCCGGTGTCGCCGTGGTCTGCGAGGACGAGCTGCTGACCGAGAAGAAGGCCGGCAAGCTCGCGAATCTGGAGAAGGTCCTCTCCGAGCGGGCGGCGGACAACCCCGAGGACTGCGCGGCCAGCCCGATCGGCATTGGCGACGGCACCACCGGCATCGGCCACACCCGGTGGGCCACGCACGGCGGCCCGACCGACCGCAACGCCCACCCGCACCTCTCCCCGGACGGCCGGGTGGCCGTGATCCACAACGGCATCATCGAGAACTTCGCGAAGCTCCGCGCCGAGCTGGAGGACGAGGGCGTCGAGTTCGCCAGCGACACCGACACCGAGTGCGCCGCGCACCTGATCGCCCGCGCGCTGGCCGACCTGCGCTCGGCCGGCGAGACCGACAGCCCGCAGCTCCTCGCCGCCGCCATGCGCGTGGTCTGCGGTCGCCTGGAGGGCGCGTTCACGCTGCTCGCCGTCGACGCCGGCATCCCCGGCGCGGTGGTCGGCGCCCGGCGCAACTCGCCGCTGGTCGTCGGCCGGGGCGACGGCGAGAACTACCTGGCCAGCGACGTCGCCGCGTTCATCGAGCACACCCGGGACGCGGTCGAGCTGGGGCAGGACCAGATCGTCCTGATCACGCCGGACAGCATCGACATCACCGACTTCCACGGTCAGCCGGCCAGCGGCACGGACTTCCACATCGACTGGGACTCGTCGGCTGCCGAGAAGGGCGGCTACGACTGGTTCATGCTCAAGGAGATCGAGGAGCAGCCGCAGGCCATCGCCGACACGCTGCTGGGCCGGCTCACCGAGACCGGCGAGATCGCCCTCGACGAGGTCCGCCTCAGCGAGCAGGACCTGCGCGACGTCGACAAGATCTTCATCGTCGCCTGCGGCACCTCCTACCACGCCGGCCTGGTCGCCAAGTACGCCATCGAGCACTGGACCCGCATCCCCTGCGAGGTGGAGCTGGCCAGCGAGTTCCGCTACCGCGACCCGGTGCTGGACCGGTCCACGCTGATCGTGGTGATCTCGCAGTCCGGCGAGACGATGGACACGCTGATGGCGCTGCGGCACGCCAAGGAGCAGAAGGCCCGCGTGCTGGCGATCTGCAACACCAACGGCTCCACCATCCCGCGCGAGTCCGACGCCGTGCTCTACACCCACGGCGGCCCGGAGATCGCCGTCGCCTCCACCAAGGCGTTCCTCACCCAGGTCGTCGCCTGCTACCTGATCGGCCTGCACCTGGCCCAGGTGCGCGGCATCAAGTTCGCCGACGAGGTGGGCGCGGTCGTCGCCCAGCTCCAGGAGATGCCGGGCAAGCTGCGGGAGCTGCTGGAACGGATCGAGCCGGTCCGCGAGCTGGGCCGCGAGTTGAAGTCCGAGCCGACGGTGCTGTTCATCGGCCGGCACGTGGGCTACCCGGTGGCGCTGGAGGGCGCGCTGAAGCTCAAGGAGCTGGCGTACATGCACGCCGAGGGCTTCGCCGCCGGTGAGCTGAAGCACGGCCCGATCTCGCTGATCGACCAGGGCACCCCGGTGATCTGCATCGTGCCGTCCCCGGTCGGCCGGGGCATGCTGCACGACAAGGTCGTCTCCAACATCCAGGAGGTACGCGCCCGGGGCGCCCGCACCATCGTGATCGCGGAGGAGGGCGACCAGGCGGTGGTCCGCTACGCCGATCACCTGATCTACGTGCCGCGTACGCCGACGCTGCTGGCGCCGCTGGTGACCACTGTGCCGTTGCAGGTGCTGGCCGCCGAGATCGCCGCCGCCCGGGGGCACGACGTCGACCAGCCCCGGAACCTGGCCAAGTCGGTGACGGTCGAGTAGTCCGCTTTCGTCCACGGTCCCTCCGCCCGTAGCCCGGGCGGAGGGACCGCGCCGTCTCCGGCCCGCCTCGGGCGGGTCATCGGCCCAGCACGATCCGGGCCATGCCGTCCAGCGCCGGGTTGTCCGGGTCCCAGTAGCCGGTGTGGCCGTGCGGGGCGCTCGGGAACCGCCGCCCGCCGAAACCCGGCGCGCTCGGATCGGCGCCGAACCAGAGCCGCTCGCCGTGCGGGTCGAGCACGGCGAGCGCCGGGCCGAGCGGCGTACCGGCGAGCAGGGCGCGGCGGGCCAGTTCGTCCGGCGGACGCGCCAGCCGGATCACGTCGTCCGGCGCGGTCGACGACCAGACCTCACCGGCGGGCATCCGCAGCTCGGTGGCGTGGCCGACGCCGACGCCGGGCGAGCCGACGAAGACCAGCGCGTCCGCGCTCAGCCCGTGGTCCCGGGCGGCGGCGCCGACCACCAGTGAGCCGTAGCTGTGCCCGAGCACCGTCTGCCGGGCCGGCGAACCCTCGTGCGCGGCGCGCAGCCCTTCCTGGAAGCGGTGCAGGGCCGGCCCGGCGTCCTCGGCCTGCCTGGCGCCGGCCACCTCGGTGAGGAAGTCGGGCGCGTCGTAGTCCAGCCAGAGCACCGCCGCCGCCTCCTCGCCCGGCCCCAGCGCCGCGCACCGCCGCAGCACCCGGGCGGCCCGCCCCAGCTCGTCCGGCGCGTCGGCGAGGTCCGAGGTCATGCCCGGGACGTAGGTCAGCACCGCGGCGGACCGGTCCGGGTTGCCGAGCGCCTCCACCGCGCGCCCGTCGCCGCCCGGGTCCAGCCCCAGCAGGTACGCCCGCGGCAGCCCCGGCGCGGCGAGCCGCTCGCTGAGCCGGTCCAGCCCGCGCAGCGCCGCCTCGACGCCGGCCAGCCGGATGCGCCGGGACACCTCCAGCGGTCCGGCCGGCAGCGGGTGCAGCAACGCGTGGCGGCGCGCGAGCAGTTCCGTCCGCCGGTCGCCGAGCAACAGCCGGTTGGCCTGGTCCCGGGCGGCGGCCGGCACGCCGTCGAGGCGGCCGATCCGATCCGGTTCCCGCCCGACCAGCCAGCGCCGCTCGGCCGCGCTCAGCCCGGCCCACCAGCGGCTCACCTCGGCCGGCCCGGCGCCGGGGCCCGGCCGCCACGCGGGCGGGACGCTGACCCAGCCGGTCACCGTCGCGGTGGTCAGCTCCGCCAGGCGGCGAACCGCCTCCCGGTCGGCGGCGCCGACGAGCGTCAGCGCGCCCCGGATCCCGGCCCGCGCGTCGACCACCGCCGGACCGGCCTGGGACACGGGCCGGGCCGGATCGGGCCGCACCGCGCCGGAGCGGTCCACGAGCAGGCCGCCGGACTCGGCGCGGGCCACCTCGGCGCCGAGCCGGGCCTTCGCCGCGCCCAGCCGGGCGCCGAACTCGGCCAGCACCTGGTCGGCCTCGAACAGGGCGGGCAGCACGTCGGTGAGGTCGGTGCGCAGGTCCCCGATCCGCCGCTGTGCCGCGGCCGAGGCCGCGCCCGACCAGCCGGGCCGGAGTGCGCCGATCCGCGCGGTCAGCGCGTCGGCGCGACGGCGCACCGGCCCGGCGAGCCCTCGCCAGGCCACCCCGGCTGTGGACCAGGCGCCCGGATCGGCCCGCCAGAGCTGCGCGTAACCGACCGGGACGTCCGCAAGGCCGCCGGACCGCCCGGCGGGGCCTGCGGAGCCTGGCGCGGACCGCCCGGCAGCGCCGCCGCTCACCGGAGCACCCCGCTGAGGCGGCGCGCGGCGCGCTCGTCCACCGCCTCGTAGCCGTCCGCCCCGCGGCGCAACGCCCCGGCGGTGTCGGCCACCCGGGCGCCGAGCGTGCCGGACCAGCGCCGCACCGCCGACTCCAGGTCGGCCAGCGCCGCCCCGGCCCGCCAGCCGTCCGCCGCCACCAGCAGCGACTCCGCCGCCGCCCCCGGGCCCCGGGCCAGCCGGTACGCGTCGTCGGCCAACTCCCGCGCGACCGCGCGCAGCAGCTCCGGGTCGACGTCGAACGGTTTCTCCACCACGTGACCTCCCCACGTCGCCCGACGCCACCCACCGGCCCCGGACACCGGGACGCTAGGCCGCCCGGCGGTCCCACCGCGGACCCCTGTGGACAACGGCCGGGGTTTTCCACAGGGCGCTTCCGCCAGCCGGTCCCGGGCTCGTACCGCCGGTAGGGTGAGGCCGTGATCGGGACAGCCGCGGGCGGAAGCTGAAGCCGGCCGCGCCGGCGCGACGAACGGGACGGGGTGGCATGAGACCGGTATGGCGCGTCGCGGACGTTCGCGCGGCGGAAGCGGGCCTGATGGCCACCCTCCCGCCCGGGGCGTTGATGCACCGGGCCGCGGCAGGGCTGGCCCGCCGCTGCGCGTTGCTGCTCGGTGACCGGGGCGGGGTCTACGGCGCCCGGGTGCTGCTGCTTGTCGGCTCCGGCGACAACGGAGGCGACGCGCTCTTCGCGGGCGCGCACCTGGCCCGCCGGGGCGCGGCGGTGGCCGCGCTGCTGCTGAGCCCCGGTCGGGCGCACGCGGAGGGTCTGGCCGCTCTGCGTGCCGCCGGCGGGCGCGTCGTCGACCGGCCACCCGCCGGAGCCGACCTGGTGGTCGACGGCATCGTGGGCATCGGCGGCACGGGCGGGTTGCGGGACACGGCCGAGCAGCTCGCCGCGAGCCTGACCGGGCACCTCGGCAGGGACGGCAGGCGCGCCACCGTGGTCGCGGTCGACGTGCCCAGCGGTGTCGAGGTCGACACCGGCCACGTCCCGCTGACCGACGCCGGGCGGCCCCGCGCGGTCCGCGCCGACGTGACAGTGGCCTTCGGCGCGCTCAAGCCGGCGCTGGCCGTCGGGCCGGCCGCCGAGCTGGCCGGAGAGGTCGAGCTGGTCGACATCGGGCTGACGCCGTGGCTGCGCGGCACGCCGGCGCTCCAGGTGATCGAGCTGACGGACGTGGTCGACTGGTGGCCGGCGCTGGGCGCGTCGTCGGAGAAGTACACCCGGGGTGTGGTCGGCGTGGCCACCGGCTCGGCCACCTACCCCGGCGCGGCGGTCCTCTCTGTCGCCGGGGCGCTCGCCGGCCCCACCGGCCTGGTCCGCTACGCCGGGAGCGCCAAGGGCGAGGTGCTGCACCAGCACCCGTCGGTGATCGCCACCGGCCGGGTCGCCGACGCGGGCCGGGTGCAGGCGTGGGTCTGCGGCTCCGGGCTCGGCACCGGCGAGGGCTCCGCCGCCGAGCTGCGCGCGGTGCTCGCCGCGCCGGTGCCGGTGGTGCTCGACGCGGACGCGTTGACGCTGCTCGTGGACGGCAAGCTGGCCGACCGGCTGCGCGGCCGGGACGCCCCGATCGTGGTGACCCCGCACGACCGCGAGTACGCCCGGCTCTGCGGCGAGATGCCGGGGGAGGACCGGGTCGCCGCCGCGCTACGGCTGGCCGCCTGGATGAACGCGGTGGTGCTGCTCAAGGGCGACCGCACGGTCATCGGCACGCCCGACGGCCGCGCGTACGTGAACCCGACCGGCACTCCGGTGCTGGCCACCGGTGGCACCGGCGACGTGCTGGCCGGGTTGCTCGGCTCGCTGCTCGCCGCGGGGCTGGCCCCGGAGCGGGCGGCCGGCGCCGCGGCGTACCTGCACGGGCTGGCCGGCCGGGAGGCGGCACGCGGCGGTCCCGTGACCGCGCCCGACGTGGCCACCGCGTTGCGTCCGGTGTTGGCCCGGCTGGGGTGATCCGGACGACGGCCGGGTATGGCGACGGGCAGCGGCCGTGCGGCTCACGGCCATGATGATCACTGACGGAAGTAGGCTGGGAGCATGTGGCAGTCGGAGGTGCGCGTCGACCTGGACGCGATCCGGGAGAACGTGGCCCGGCTCAAGGCCGGCACCAGCGCCGAGCTGATGGCGGTGGTCAAGGGCGACGGGTACGGGCACGGCATGGTGCCGGCGGCCCGCGCGGCGCTCGACGCCGGTGCGGACCAGCTCGGCGTCTGCACGCTGGACGAGGCGCTGCGGCTGCGCGAGGAGGGCATCACCGCGCCGGTGCTGGCCTGGCTGCTCAGCCCCGGCCTGCCGCTGCACGACGGGATCACCGTCGGTGTCGACCTCGGCTGCGCCGGCCTCACCCAGCTCGACGAGATGATCGAGGCGAGCCGCCGGGCGGACCGCCCGGCCCGGCTGCACCTCAAGATCGACACCGGGCTGGCCCGTGGTGGCGCCACCGTCGCCGACTGGCCGGCGCTGCTGGAGGCCGCCGCGAAGGCCCAGGCCGACGGCCTGGTCGAGGTGGTCGGCGTGTGGAGCCACTTCGTGTACGCGGACTCGCCCGGCCACCCCACCACCGATCGCCAGCTCGCCGTCTTCCACGAAGGGCTGGAGATGGTGACGCGCGCCGGTCTGCGCCCTCGCTACCGCCACCTGGCCAACTCGGCCGCCACGCTCACCCGGCCGGACACCCATTTCGACCTGGTCCGGCCCGGCATCGCCGTCTACGGCCTGTCGCCGGTCGCGGGCGAGAAGTTCGGTCTGCGTCCGGCGATGACCGCCCGCGCCCGGGTGATGCTGACCAAGCGGGTGGCGGCCGGCACCGGCGTCTCCTACGGCCACACCTACCTCACGGAGCAGGAGGCCAACCTCGCGGTGGTGCCGCTCGGCTACGCCGACGGGGTGCCCCGGCACGCCTCCAACACCGGGCCGGTCCAGCTCGCCGGCAAGCGCCGGAACATCTCCGGGCGGGTCTGCATGGACCAGTTCGTGGTCGACTGCGGCGACGATGAGGTGGCCGACGGCGACGTGGCGACGCTGTTCGGCAGCGGGGCGGACGGCGAGCCCACCGCCGACGACTGGGCCGAGGCCGTCGGCACCATCAACTACGAGATCGTGACCCGTTTCGGCGGCGTGCGCGTGCCCCGCGTCTACGACGGCGAGCGCGCATGAGTGTCCGGTTGCCGCGACCGCGTACCGCCGCCGGCAAGGTCGCCGGCCTGGTCGGCGCGGCCGTCGGGGTGGCCGCCGCCGGGCTCGCGGCGGGCGTGGTCAGCGAGCGGGTGCTGGTCCGCCGGCTCAAGAACGACCCGACCGACCGGTACGCCGACGAGGTGTTCGGCGAGCAGCGCTACGACGAGGCGTACCGGCTGGAGATGCCGGACGGCACCGACATCCATGTGGAGGTGGTCGAGCCGACCCGCCCGGTGGCCGGGCACCCGACTGTGGTGCTTGTGCACGGGTTCTGCCTGGACATGGGCACGTTCCACTTCCAGCGCAAGCGGCTCGCCGAGCGCGGCGACTACCGGGTGGTCGCGTACGACCAGCCGGGGCACGGCCGGTCCGGCCGGCTGGAGAGCGGCGAGTACGACCTGACCGCGCTGGGCCACACGCTGCGCCGGGTGCTCGACGAGGTGGCCCCGGAGGGTCCGCTGGTGCTCGTCGGCCACTCGATGGGCGGCATGACGATCATGGCGCTGGCCGAGCTGTACCCGGAGATGTTCGGTGACCGCGTGGTCGGCACCGTGCTGATGGCCACCTCCGGGGGCCTCGCGGCGGAGACGAAGCTGGTGGCGCCCGCGCTGCTCGGCCGGGTCGGCGCGCCGGTGCTCTACATGATGAGCAACGCCACCCGGTACGGCGGCACCGTGATCGACAGGGCGCGCCGGTCGACCTCGAACGTGGCCTGGCTGCTCACCCGCAAGTACGGCTTCGGCACCTCGACGCCGAGCCCGGCCCTGGTGTCGTACGTCGAGATGATGAACTCGCGCACCTCGGCCGACACGGTCACCCGCTACCTGCGCACGATCGCCACCCACTCCCGCTTCCCGGCGCTGGCCGCGCTGGCCGGCTCGCCGGTGCTGGTGATCGTGGGGGACAAGGACATGATCACGCCGGTGACGCACTCCGAGGAGATCGTCCGGCGGCTGCCGCACGCGGAGTTCGTGAAGATCCACGACAGCGGGCACGTGCTGATGCTGGAGCACGCCGACGACGTGAACGCGGCGCTGGAGAGGTTCCTGGAGTCGCTGTGACGGTGATCGTGGAGCTGAAGACCGTCGACGACACCCACGAGTTCGGGCGGCGGCTGGCCGGGGTGCTGCGCGCCGGTGACCTGCTGCTGCTCAGCGGCCCGCTCGGGGCCGGCAAGACCGCGCTGACCCAGGGCATCGGCGCCGGCCTGGGCGTACGCGGCGACATCACCTCACCCACCTTCGTCATCGCCCGGGTGCACCGGCCAGACCCGGATCGGGACGGCCGGGTGACGCTCGTGCACGCCGACGCGTACCGCCTGGGTGAGGCCGCCGACCCGCGGGCGGAGATCGACGACCTCGACCTGGACGCCTCGGTGGACGAGGCGGTCACTGTGGTGGAGTGGGGCGAGGGAATGGTCGAGCAACTGGTCGACGCGCACCTGCGGGTACGCATCGACCGCCGCGACGACGACACCCGGGCGGTCACGCTGGAGCCGGTGGGCGGGGACTGGGCCGCCCGGGTCGCCGAACTGTCCTGAGTCAGGGCTGAAGGGGCATCGTCCAGCAGTTGGAGTAGGCCGTCCGCCCGGCGAGCCGGTCGGTCAGCCAGGCCACCGCGTCGCCCTGGTCGGTGATGAGCGGCACCAGGTGGTTGGTGAGGATCTTGTCCCCGAGGTTGGGCAGGCTGATCGCCTGGTAGGTCACGTTGCCGCCCTTGCGGCACCAGTCGACAGCCAGTTGGCGGGCCTGCCGGTGGGGCACGATGTCGTCCTGGATGCCGGTCGCCACACGTACCGGGCCGGTGGGCTTGAGCGTGCCGATGCGCTGCCGGTCGAGGACGGCCTGGGCCTCGGGCGATGCGGCGATGACGGCGGTGAGGGATCGGCCGCCGGTGATCCACCTGGTGCTCTTGGTGAACGCGTACCGGAGGATCGCGTCGCCGACGCACATGGTCGAGGTGTCCTTCAGCGCGGCCCGGCCGGTGTCGTTGAGGGCGGCCTCGATGACGTCCCGCAGGGCCGGGTCGGACTGGGCGAAGCCGTTCAGCGACCACCCGAGCGCCCCCACCAGCGCGCTGCCGTCGATGCCGCCGATGACCGCGGTCAGGTCGGCGGGCGGCGCGCCGACGTAGGTTCCGGCGACCGGCACGTCGGGCGCGTAGGTGGACTGGAGTTCGGCGGCGGCGGCGCTGGCGCCCCCACCCTGGCTGTATCCGTACAGGCCGACGCGGGACTCCGCAGTGACCGAGGCTCCGGGTACGGCGCGGGCGGCGCGGGCCGCGTCCAGCAGGGCGCGTCCCCCGTCGAGGCGGTTGACGTAGGTGTGCACCCGGTCGGTCGCGCCCAGGCCGACGTAGTCGGTGACGACGACCGCCGCGCCGGTGGCGAGGAGGCGGTAGACGGCGAGGGCCTCGTAGCCGACCGACACCGTGTCGCCGGTGAGCGTCAGCGGATGTTGCAGCGAGAACGACGGTGCGCACTGGTCGCCCTGCCCCATGGTCCCCGAGGCGACGGCGACCAGCGGGCGCGGGCCGGCGCCCCGCCACGCCGCCGACGGTTCGATGTAGGCGCCGGTCACCGCGACGGGCCGGCCGTTGGAGTCGGTGGACCGGTACATGAGCCGCGTGGCCGTGCCGGGCATCGGGCGGCCGTCGAGCCCGGGAATGCTCAGGCCGAGCGGCAGGGGCTCGGTGCGGATCAGCGTGCCGTTGGTGGTGGGCAGGTCGGCGGGCGGTTGGTAGAAGGCCGGAATGGTCACCCCGCGGGAGACCACGGGCGCGGCGCCGTCGGCGGACGCGGCTGTGCCGGATCCGGCCAGGTAGACGGCTGCCGCCGCGGCGACGGCCAGCATCCGGAGGCCTGGCGTGCGGCGGGGGGAGAGGGCGGTGGAGGGCGTGCGGGGACGGGTGTTTCTCCTGCTCACGGGCACTCCTAGCGAGCATCGATGGTGGTGGATGCAAGCTAGCAGTGGTGGTGTGGCGTAAGTAACTTGCCAGTAGGTTACGCTCCGGTAACTTTTCCCGTCCAGTGCCCGGCGCTGCCGCAGCACGGGAGTGTCGGTTGCGGCTGGTATGAAGATGGCGACCCGACGAGGAGAGGTTGCCGATGCCCGACGCCCCCACCCTGGACCTGCCGGCGCTGCTGCCGGAGGCCTGGCGTGCCGTGCTCACCCCCCACCTCGACCCGGCCCGCACCGCCGCGCTGGCCGAGTTCGTCACCAGGGAGTACGCGACCGCCACCGTCTTCCCGCCGCTGGAGGACCTGTTCTCCGCCTACCGGCAGTGCGGGCCGGCCGACACGAGGGTGCTCATCCTCGGGCAGGACCCGTACCACAAGGCGGGCCAGGCGCACGGGCTGAGCTTCAGCGTCCGCGAGGGGGTGGCGGTCCCGCCGTCGCTGCGCAACGTCTTCAAGGAGATGAGCGAGGACCTGGGCGTGCCGAAGCCGCGCAGCGGCAACCTCGACGGCTGGGCCGCGCAGGGCGGCCTGCTGCTCAACTCGGTGCTGACCGTCCGGCAGGCCACCCCCGGCTCGCACGCGAACAAGGGCTGGGAGGAGTTCACCGACGCCACCATCCGGGCGCTCGACGCGCTCGACCAGCGCGTGGTCTTCCTGCTCTGGGGCGGCTACGCGCGCAAGAAGGCGGCGCTCGTGACCAACCCGCAGCACGTGGTGCTGGAGGCCGGCCACCCGAGCCCGATGAACCCGCGCGGCTTCCTCGGCAGCCGCCCGTTCAGCGCGGCGAACAAGGCCCTGGCCGACGCGGGGCTGCCCACCATCGACTGGGAGCGCTCAGCCGGCTGACCCGTCCTGCGCCTCGCCCGCCGCGGCGAGGCGCCGGCGGTACCGGGACAGCAGTTCGGCCGTACGCCGGTCGGTCACCTCCACCTCGACCAGCGGCTCGACCGGGTAGGTGCGCTCGCCGAGCCTGATCTCGATCGGCTCGGGCAGTTCGTCGCACATCCGGGCCCGCCGCTCGCCGAACCGGGTCCGCCAGCGGTGCTCGCCCGGTTCCTCGGGCTCCGGGTGGCCCCCGCCCCACTCCTGCCATCGGGCATCCCAGCGCTGCGCGCGGCCCCGCTCCAGGAACGCGGTGAACCGCGGGGAGTCCCGCCACCGCACCGCGATCTCGACCGCGTCCACCGGCAGTGGCGCGCCCTGCAACAGGGCCGCCGTGCCGCCCGCCAGCACGTACGGCAGGTCGCCCAGCGCGTCCATGATCGGGTCCAGCCGGAGATGATCGATCCGCTCGGTCAGCGCGGTCCCGGCCATTTCGTCAAGCGCCGCGTCCAGGTGACTGTCCAGCGGCTCGACCTCGATCCGCAGTTGCCGATCCAGCGCGGCGAGCAGACGTTCCGCAGTCGTCAGGCTGGGCAGCCGGTCGCCGCGCTCGATCCGGGCGACGGCGGCCTGGCTGATCCCGGCCCGCGTGGCCAGGGCCTGCTGGGTGAGCCCGGCCAGTTCCCGTTCGTGGCGCAGGGTGCGGGCGATCTCCTGGACCAGGCGACTCTCCGTCATCTCCGGAGGATGACAACCCACCGTCGCGCGATATACCTGTGAGTCATATTTATGACCGAGAGGTATATCGCTCTCAGGTCATCTCTTCCGGGGAGACGCTACGCACCGTGACCGGGCGAGCGGCGAGGGCGTGCCAGGGGTGGGCGGAGCGGACGGCTAGGCTGGCTTACCGTGCTCGTACTCGTGGTGGACTCCTCGACGCCCGCGGTGACCGCGGCGCTGGCCGAGGTCTCGGCGGACGGCGTCGCGGTTCGTGCGTCCCGATGCACTGTCGACGCCCGCGCCCACGGCGAGCTGCTCGCGCCGCAGGTCGACGCCGTGCTCGCGGACGTCGGCGCGCGGCCCGCCGACCTGGCCGCGATCGTCGCCGGCCTCGGCCCGGGCCCGTTCACCGGGCTGCGGGTCGGGCTGGTCACCGCCGCCACCATGGGGCAGGTGCTCGGCGTTCCCACGTACGGTGTCTGCTCGCTGGACGGGCTCGGCCACCCGGCGGCCGCCGGCGAGCCGGTGCTGGCGGCGAGCGACGCGCGGCGGCGGGAAATCTACTGGGCCGTCTACGACGGCGCCGGCCAACGTCTGGTCGGGCCGGAGGTCGCCGCCCCGGCGGTCGTCGCGCAGCGGGCACGCGACCTGGCGGTCACCGTCGCGGTCGGCGACGGCGCGCACCGGTACGCCGACGTGCTCGGCCTGCCGGTGCGGGACGAGCCGCGCTACCCGGACCCGCTGGCGCTGGCGCGTCTCGCCGCGCCGCGGATCCGCGCGGGCGCGCCCGGCGAGACGCTCACCCCGCTCTACCTGCGTCGCCCCGACGCGGTCGCGGCCACCGGCCACAAGCCGGTCCTGCCATGAGGCTGGGCCGGTTCCGCTGGTGGCACGTCGAGGAGGTGCTGCCCATCGAGGCGGACCTGTTCGGCGCCGAGCAGTGGTCGGCGGGGATGTTCTGGAACGAACTCGCCAACGGCCACTTCTACCTGGCCGCCACCGACGACGACGGCGCCGTGCTCGGCTACGCCGGACTGGCCGTCTACCCGCCCGACGAGGCGTGGGTGCAGAACGTCGCGGTCCGCCGCGACGCCCAGCGCCGGGGTGTCGGCCGGCTGCTGCTGGAGGCGCTGCTCGCCGAGGCGTCCCGGCGCGGCGTCCGCAGCACGCTGCTGGAGGTCGCCGCGGACAACGCCCCGGCGCAGCGGCTCTACGCCGGCTACGGCTTCGAGCCGATCGGCGTACGGCGCGGCTACTACCAACCGAGCAACACCGACGCGCTGGTCATGCAGCGCAACGAGGACTGACGAGCATGGCTGACGAACCCCTGATCCTCGGCATCGAGACCTCCTGCGACGAGACCGGTGTGGGCATCGTGCGCGGGCACACGCTGCTCGCCGACGCGCTGGCCTCCAGCGTCGAGGAGCACGCCCGGTTCGGCGGCGTGGTGCCCGAGGTGGCCAGCCGCGCCCACCTGGAGGCGATCGTGCCGACCATGGACCGGGCGTTGCGCGAGGCGGGCGTCACCATCGCCGACATCGACGCGATCGCGGTGACCGCCGGGCCGGGGCTCGCGGGCGCGCTGCTCGTCGGGGTCGCCGCCGCCAAGGGGTACGCGGTGGCGGCGGAGAAACCGGTGTACGGGGTGAACCACCTCGCCGCGCACGTGGCGGTGGACACGCTCGAACACGGCCCGCTGCCCGAGCCCGCCATCGCGCTGCTGGTCTCCGGCGGCCACTCCTCGCTGCTGCGCGTCGACGACCTGGCCCGCGACGTCGTACCGCTCGGCGCCACCATCGACGACGCGGCCGGGGAGGCGTTCGACAAGGTGGCGCGGCTGCTCGGGCTGCCGTTCCCCGGCGGACCGTACATCGACCGCGAGGCGCGTGCCGGTGACCCGGCGGCGATCGCCTTCCCGCGCGGGCTGACCGCCGCGAAGGACCTGGCCGGGCACCGCTACGACTTCTCGTTCTCGGGCCTGAAGACGGCGGTGGCCCGCTGGGTGGAGGCGCGGCAGCGGGCCGGTGAGCCGGTCCCGGTCGCCGACGTGGCCGCGTCCTTCCAGGAGGCGGTCTGCGACGTGCTGGTCGGCAAGGCGATCGACGCCTGCCGCACCAGCGGCATCGACACGCTGGTGATCGGCGGCGGAGTGGCCGCCAACTCGCGGCTGCGGGCGATGGCCGAGCAGCGGGCCGGCAAGCACGGCATCCGGGTGCGTACGCCCCGGCCGAAGCTCTGCACGGACAACGGCGCGATGGTGGCCGCGCTCGGCTCGCACCTGGTCGCCGCGGGCGTCGCGCCGAGCCGGCTGGACCTGCCGGCCGACTCGGCGATGCCGCTGACAGTGGTCAGTGTGTGAGCGGGGAGGGAACCGACATGATCGTCCGGATGTGGGAGGCCAAGGCCGAGTCGTACGGCTTCGCCGACCTGATCACCTGGGTCTGCGAGACCGCGCTGCCCGAGTTCGAGCACGACCCGATGCACGTCTCCAGCGAGGTGTTCTCCTCCACCGACCACCGGCTGGTGGTCATCTCGAAGTGGCGGAACAACCCCCGGGAGCTGCCCGAGCCGCCGGCGCGCCTGATCGCCCGCCCGCCGCACAGCTGGGACTTCGCCCAGGTCGACCGCTGACGCGAGGGTCGTCACGACGGCCGGAATTGGTTGGCGTCCAGGTCGTCCCGGCACCTAGCGTCGGTGGGTCATGCGCTTCTCACCGGCCGGCGACCCCGGCACCCCCGACGCGCGGTCGGCCACCCGATACCTCGTGTGGCTCGCCGGGCGGCACCCCTTCATCTTCGGCGCCGGTCTCGCGCTCGGCGTGATCTGGATGCTGGCCCAGGCGCTGGTGCCGGCTGTGCTCGGCCGCGCCGTGGAAGCCGGCCTGGCGCAACGCGACCCGGACGCGCTGGTGCGCTGGAGTCTGGCCCTGCTCGGGCTGGGTCTGGTGCAGGCCGTCGCCGGGATCCTGCGTCACCGCTGCGCGGTGCACAACTGGCTCGGCGCCGCCTACCGCACCGTGCAGGTGACGGTGGACGCCACCAACCGGCTCGGCGCCGCGTTGCCCCGGCGCGTCGCGGCCGGCGAGGTGGTGAGCATCGGCACCGCCGACATCGAGCACATCGGCGGCGCCATCGACATCACCGCCCGGGGCGTCGGCTCGGTGGTCGGCATCGTCACAGTCGCGGTGATCCTGCTCAGCGCCTCCCAGCCGCTCGGCCTCGTGGTGGTGGTCGGGGTGCCGCTGCTGATGGCGCTCGTCGCGTTGCTGATCCGCCCGCTGCACCGGCAGCAGGCCGCGTACCGGGAGTCGACCGGCCGGCTCACCGCCCGGGCCGCTGACATCGTCTCCGGCCTGCGCGTGCTGCGCGGCGTCGGCGGCGAGCCGGTGCTGTCCGAGCGCTACCGGCAACGGTCGCAGGCGCTGCGCGCGGACGGGCTGCGGGTGGCCCGGGTCGAGTCGCTGCTGCAGGCCGCGCAGATCCTGCTGCCCGGTGTCTTCGTGGTGCTGGTGACCTGGCTGGGCGCCCGGTTCGCGCTGCGCGGCCAGATCAGCGCCGGTGAGCTGGTCTCGTTCTACGGCTACACCGCGTTCCTGGTCAGCCCGCTGCGCAACCTCACCGAGGCGGCCGACAAGCTGACCCGGGGACACGTCGCGGCTCGCCGGGTGGTCCGGCTGCTGCGCCTCACGCCGGAGTTCACCGACCCGGCCACCCCGGTGCCGGTGCCGGCCGGCCCGGGCGAACTGGCGGACGTGCGTTCCGGACTCGTCCTGCGACCGGGCCGGCTCACCGCGCTGGCCACCGCCACCCCGCAGGACGCCGTCGAGATCGCCGACCGGCTCGGCCGGTACGCCGACGGGGACGTCACGCTGCACGGCGTACCGCTGCGGGACGTGGCACTGGCGACGGTGCGGGAGCGGATCCTGGTGGCCGACAACGACGCGCAGCTGTTCAGCGGCGTGCTGCGCACGGAGCTGGACCCGCACGACCGGGCCGCGCCCGGCGCCGTGGAGGCGGCGCTGGCCGCGGCGAGCGCCACCGACATCGTCGAGGCGCTGCCCGGCGGCCTGGACGGCGAGGTCGCCGAACGCGGCCGGGAGTTCTCCGGCGGGCAGCGGCAACGGCTGCGGCTGGCCCGCGCGCTCGTCGCCGACCCGGAGACGTTGATCCTGGTCGAGCCGACCAGCGCGGTGGACGCGCACACCGAGGCGCGCATCGCCGAACGGCTCGGCCCGGCCCGCCACGGTCGCACCACGCTGGTCTGCACCACGAGCCCGCTGGTGCTCGGCCACGCCGACCACGTGGTCTTCGTGGAGGACGGCAAGGTCGTCGCCGAGGGCCGGCACGAGGAACTGCTCGCCGGCGAGCCGCGCTACGCCGCCACGGTGAGCCGGGAGGAGGAGCGATGAGCAACGCGCTGCCCGTCGCCGACGTCGCCCAGGTCCGCCGGTACGTGCGGGAGCTGATCCGCCGCCACCCGCGGGGCCTGGCCGTCGCGCTCGGCCTGCACGCGCTCGCCGCGGGCGCCGGGCTCGTCGCCCCGCGCCTGCTCGGTGACCTGGTGCAGGGCATCTCCCAGGGCATCGCCGCGACGACTGTGGACCGGGTCGTGGCGGCCATCGCCGCGTTCGTGGTGGTGCAGGCGGTGCTGGTCCGCTTCGCGCACCTGGCCTCGGCCCGGCTCGGTGAGCGGGTGCTCGCCGAGCTGCGGGAGGAGTTCGTCGACCGGGTGCTCGCGCTGCCGCTCGCCACAGTGGAGCGGGCCGGCACCGGCGACCTGCTCACACGCACCTCGCGGGACGTCGCCGCGCTGTCCCGTACCGTCCGGTTCGCCGGACCGGAGACGCTGATCTCGGCGCTGACCGTGCTGCTCATCCTCGGCGCGCTGGTGCTGACCGGCCCGCTGCTGGCGCTGCCCAGCCTGCTGTCGGTGCCGGTGCTGTGGGCCGGCACGCGCTGGTACCTGCGCCGCGCGCCGCAGGGCTACCTGCGGGAGAACGCCGCCTACTCGGACATCACCGATGGGATCAGCGAGACGGTCGACGGGGCGCGGACCACCGAGGCGCTGCGTCAGGCGGCCCGCCGCCGGGCTCGCGGGGACGCCGACATCCGCCGGTCGTACGCCGCCGAGCGCTACACGCTCCACCTGCGGACCGTGTTCTGGCCGGTGGCCGAGTTCGGCTACCTGGTGCCGATGGTGGCGACGCTGCTCATCGGCGGCTGGTTCCACCTGAAGGGCTGGGTAAGCCTCGGCCAGGTCACCGCCGCCACGCTCTACGCCCAGCAGCTCACCGACCCGATCGAGCGGCTGCTCGGCTGGCTGGACGAGTTCCAGGTCGGCGGCGCCTCGCTGGCCCGGCTGCTCGGGGTGGCCGCCGAGCCGGACGAGCGCGCCAGGGAATCCGCCACGCCGGACCAGCGCGCCGTCGCTCCGGGCGGCGAGGGCCGGCTCGCCGCGCACGACGTGCGGTACGCGTACCGCCCGGGACACGACGTGCTGCACGGCGTGACGCTGGAACCCCGGCCGGGGGAGCGGCTCGCGATGGTCGGCCCGTCCGGGGCGGGCAAGTCGACGCTGGGCCGGCTGCTGGCCGGCGTGCACGCGCCGAACGCCGGCACTGTGACAGTGGACGGCCGTCCGCTGGCCGGGATGCCCCTGGCCGAGCTGCGTACCCATGTCGCGCTCGTCAGTCAGGAGCACCACGTGTTCATCGGCACGCTCGCCGACAACGTGGCGATGGTGCGGCCGGACGCCGATCCGGCGCGGGTACGCGCCGCGCTCGCCGCCGTCGACGCGCTGGACTGGGCGCTGGCCCTGCCGGACGGGCTCGACACGCCGGTCGGCGCGGGCGGCCACCCGCTCACCCCGGCGCAGGCGCAGCAGCTCGCGCTGGCCCGGCTGGTGCTCGCCGACCCGCACACGCTGGTGCTGGACGAGGCCACGTCGCTGATCGACCCGCGGGCGGCCCGGGCCCTGGAGCGGTCGCTGGCGGCGGTGCTGGAGGGCCGTACCGTCATCGCCATCGCGCACCGGCTCTTCTCCGCGCACGACGCGGACCGCGTGGCGGTGGTCGCCGACGGGCGGATCACCGAGCTGGGTTCACACGACGAACTCGTAGCGGCTGGTGGCTCGTACGCCGCGCTGTGGCGGTCCTGGCACGGCTGAGAACGCGCGACGGGCCCCGGCGGACGTGCGCCGGGGCCCGCTCGACGGCCGCGGTCACGAGCGGCGGGTCAGCCGCCAGGTGGCGTACCCGCCGGTGCCGAGCGCGATCAGGAACACCGCCCACACCAGTCCGGTGCCGACCTGGAGCCCGCCGCTGCTACCCACGTTGGCCTGGGCCGCGGCGACGAGCGAGTCGCTCTGCGCGGGCGGCAGCGCGGCCGGTGGCAGCTGCTGCCAGCGCACCAGCCCGGTGCTCTCCAGCATGGTCATGTGGTCGTTGACGAACTTGTTGGCGTCCTCGGCCAGCTTGCGCACGATCGGGTCGCGGGTGCTGGCCCGGACCGCGCCGATCACCGGGAAGATCTTGCCGTGGGCGACCCGCAGCCGGGTGACGAAGATCTGGTCGAACCGGGCGCCGTTGGCGTTCCGCATCTCGGTCAGCCACCCCTGCTGCTCGGCCGTCGGATCCGTCGGCAGGGTGGCGCCGAGCTTGTTGGCCGCCTCGACCACCAGCTGGTCCAGCTCCGCGTGCTGCTTGGCGATCTCCGCGCCGACCTCGCGTACCCGGGCGGACTGGCCCTTCTCGGCCGCCATCTGCCCGGCCGGCATCTCCCACAGCCCGGCCAGCCGTACCCCGTTGAGCAGCGTCATGTCGGCGGCGTTCATCTGCACGCCGGGGTTGGGCGCGGCCTGCGCCGTCCCGGGAACGACGCCGATCCCCGCGCCCAGCGCGGCGAGCAGCAGTACCACCCGGTGCGCCAGCTTGCGGCGTGCGGATTCCAGCGATGCCATGGTTGCGGTGCCTCCTCGGTCCGGACCGGTACGCGGGGTGTCGTGGACGGCCGCCCGTCCGCACACTGGTACGGATCACCGGGCCGATCAGTTCAGCGGATCGGCGAGGAGTCGTTCGAACGCCAGCTCGGCGGCGCCGATCAGCGCCGCGTCGTCGCCCAGCTTCGGGGTACGCAGCCGCACGTGCTCCAGGCACGCGGGCAGCCCGTTGGAGTTGAGCCGGCTGCGCACCTGCGCCGCGGCGGCCAGGTAGAGGTCGCGCATGGTGCCGCCGAAGATGACCATCTCCGGGTTGAAGATGTTCACCAGGTTCGCGACGCCGAAGCCGAGCCAGTCGCCGGCCTGCCGTACCGCGGTCTGCGCGCGGGCGTCGCCGCGGTCGGCGGCGTCGAATACGGCGAGCAGCGCGTCCCGGCCGCGCGCCTCGGACCGGCCCGCCGCGCGCAGCAGCCCGTGTTCGCCGATCTCGGTCTCCCAGCAGCCGCGCCGGCCGCAGTCGCAGCGCACGCCGTCGCGGACCACCACCATGTGGCCGACCTCGCCGCCGTAGCCGCCGTGCCCGGTCAGCCGCCGGCCCCCGGCGATGATGCCCGCGCCCACACCGACGTCGCCGTAGATGTAGATGACGTTGTCGCAGCCGACGGCCGCACCCCGGGCGTGCTCGGCGTACGCGGCCACGTCGGCCACGTTCCCCACCGTGATCGGTACGTCTATCCCCAGCTCGACGGCGAGCGCCGCACCGATCGGCTGGTCCACCCAGCCGGTGGTCGGGCTGAGCCGGACCAGCCCGTCGTCGCGGCGGACCATGCCGCACACCGCCACCCCGGCGCCCACGCAGATCGCGTCCGGCGGCACCGACTGGTGCATCTCCTTGACCGCCCCGGCGAGCAGCGGGGCGGCCTCCCCGGCGACCAGGTTGCGTGGCCGCTCCATCTCCCGGCGGTCGAGCACCTCACCGCCGAGCCCGACCCGCGCGGCCCGCAGCCGGTCCACCTCGACGCTGTACGCGTACGCGTAGACCCGCTCCGACTCGGGCCGGACGACGAGTGACGGTCGTCCGGCCCGGCCGGTCTCCTTCGGCGTCCCCTCGCTGACCAGACCGGCGCCGGCCAGGTCCGCGGTCAGCGCGCCGATGGTGCTGCGGTTGAGCCCGAGCGCGGTGGTCAGCTCGGCGCGGGTGGTGGCCCCGTGAACGTGTACGTAGCGGAGCAATGCGCCCAGGTTCTGCCGACGGATCTCGTCCTGACTGGGGCCCGCGCGCATTGCCACTGCCATGTGTTTCCGTGCCCCTGCTCAGCGGTTGCCGGTGGCGGCGGCCCGCCGACGCGACAGCGCGTCGATGGTCGCCGCGGCGAGCAGCACCACGCCGGTGACCACGTACTTGACGCCCGAGCTGTATCCCATCAGTCCCATACCGTTGTCGATGACCGCGACCACCGCGCCCCCGAGCACGGCGTCGAGGACCCGGCCCTTGCCGCCGAAGAGGCTGGTGCCGCCGATCACCGCCGCGCCGACGGCGTAGAGCAGTACGTTACTGCCCCCGGTGTTGGGGTCGACCGAGTTGCCCCTGCTGGCGGCCACGATGCCACCGATGGCGGCCATCGAGGAGCAGATGACGAAGACGGAGATACGAATCCGGTCGACGTTGATGCCGGCCCGGCGGGCCGCCTCGGCGTTGCCGCCGACCGCGTAGATGTGCCGTCCGTAGCTGGTGCGCTGGAGCACGAACGTCCAGACGATCAGCAGCACCGCGATGATCGGCACCACGATCGGCACGCCCTTGAGCGAGGTGATCAGGACGTTGCGGCTGCGCTCCAGGTTGAGCACGTAGACCGCCACGCCGAGGATCACGGCCAGGCCGGCGATCCGCGCGCCGACCACCGTGAGCGGGTCGGTGAGCAGGCCACGGGCGGCCCGGTTGCGGTACCGGAGCAACTGCACTGCCGCGTACCCGGCGACGGCCACCGCGGCGAGCGCCCAGCCCAGCGCGGGGGAGAGGTTGCGGTTGGCGATCGCGACGAGCACGTCGTCGCGGATCGCGATGTTGGCGCCCTCGTCCATCAGCGTCAGCACGACACCCTGGAAGGCGAGGAACCCGGCGAGCGTCACCACGAAGGACGGGATGCCGACCTTGGCGACCAGCAGGCCCAGCACGGTGCCGATCACCAGACCGGTGACGACGGCGGCGAGCACCGCCACGTACCAGGGGTAGCCGAGCACTGTGACGACGTTGGCCAGGATCGCGGCACAGACGCCGCTGGCGAAGCCGGCGGAGAGGTCGATCTCGCCGAGCAGCAGGACGAAGACCAGGCCCATGGCGATGAGCGTGACCGCCGCGCCCTGGGTGAACAGGTTCGCCAGGTTGCCGGCGGTGAAGAACGACGGGCGGGCGATCGAGAAGCCCACCGCCAGCGCCACGAGCATCACCACCGCGGGGAGCGCGCCGATGTCGCCGCCGCGTACCCGGCGCCAGTAGTTGTTCACGTGGCTGTTCAGGGTCGGTGTCGGCGCGACGCCGGCCGGGCCTTCCTTCTTCACGACGATGGCGGTCATCGGATGGCTCCTGGGGTGGTGTCGGCGGGCGCGGCGCCGTTGCCGCCCGGCTCGCCGGTGAGGCCGAGGCTGCCGGATCGACCGGCGGTGATCAGCTCGACCACCTGCGAGTGGGTGATGTCGGTGGTCTTCACCTGGGCGACCATCTGGCCGAGGTAGAGCGCGGCGATCCGGTCGGAGACGGCGAAGACGTCGTTCATGTTGTGCGAGATGAGCACCACGGCGAGGCCGTTGTCGGCCAGCCGGCGCACCAGTTCCAGCACCTGGGCGGTCTGCGCGACGCCGAGCGCGGCGGTCGGCTCGTCCAGGATGACCAGCCGGCTGTTCCAGAGCACGGCCTTGGCGATGGCGACGGTCTGCCGCTGGCCGCCGGAGAGGCTGGCCACGTGCTGGCGCAGCGACTTCACGGTGCGCACGCTCAGACCGGCGAGCGTCTCGGCGGCCATCTGCTCCATGGTCGGCTCGTCGAGCACGATGCCGCTGCGCTTCTCCCGGCCGAGGAACATGTTCTGCACGATGTCGAGGTTGTCGCAGAGCGCGAGGTCCTGGTAGACGACCTCGATGCCGAGCGCGGCGGCGTCGCGCGGGCTGTTGATGCTCACCGGCCGGCCGTCGAAGAGGAACTCGCCGGCGTCGGTGGGGTGGATACCGCTGATGCACTTGACCAGGGTCGACTTGCCGGCGCCGTTGTCGCCGACGAGCGCGGTCACCTCGCCGGGGTGCGCGGTGAAGGCGACGTCACGCAGCACCTGGACGGGACCGAAGCTCTTGTCGATCCCGCGTAGCTCCAGCAGGGGGGTTGCGGACACGGGGTTCTCCTTTGGGCGGAGGGAGGTCTCGGATCCCGTCCGGCGCCGCCTGAGGCGGGTGGGTCAGCTCACGCCGGCGTCGGTGCAGAGCTTCGCGAAGGCACCGGTGCAGAGCTCTTCCTTGGTGACGTAGCCGTCGGCCACAACGTCCTTGACGTTGTCCTTGAAGATGGCCTTGGGCTCCAGCAGCACGGCCGGCACGTCCCGGTTGCCCTCCGGGTCCTTGACCGTCTGGCCGGTGTCCTTCCGCTCACCCTTGGCGAGGGCGATGGCCAGGTCGGCGGCGGCGTCCGCCTCCTTCTTGACCGCCTTGTAGACGGTCATGCACTGGTCACCGGCGAGGATGTTCTGCAGGCCCTCCTTGGTGGCGTCCTGACCGGTCACCGGGACCTTGCCGTTGAGCTTGTTCTTCTTCAGCACCGAGATGGCCGCGTTGCCGAGACCGTCGTTGGCGGCGAGCACGCCGTCGATCTTGCCGCCGGCCTTGGTCATCTGCTGCTCGAAGATCGTGGCGGCCTGCGCGTTGTCCCACGCCGGTACCGGGTCGTCGGCGACCTTGGTGTACTCCTTCGAGTCGAACTTCGGCTTGAGCACCGAGTCGTACCCGTTCTTGAACAGGGTGGCGTTGTTGTCCGTCGGCGAGCCGTTGAGGTACGAGATCGACGGGTTCTTGACGCCCTTGTCGGTCAGGCACTTGCTCAGGCCCTCGCCCTGGAGCTTGCCGACCGCCTCGTTGTCGAAGCTGACGTAGTACTGGGCGGAGCCGCCCAGGGTCAGCCGGTCGTAGTCGATGGTCGCCACGCCCTGCGACTTGGCCTTGTCGAGCACGGCCTTGCCGGTGCCGGAGTCCAGGTTGACGATCATCAGGACGTTGACGCCGCTGGTGATCATCTGGTCGGCGATGGTCTGGAACGCGGTCTTGTCGTTCTGCGCGTTCTGGATGTCGGACTCGACGCCCGCCGCGTCGAACGCCGCCTTGAGGTACTTGCGGTCCGCGCCCTCCCAGCGGGCGGAGGACTTGCTGTCCGGCAGGATCACGCCGATCTTCGGCTTCTTGGCGTTGGAGCCGCCGGCCTCGTCGGAAGAACCGCCGTTGTCACCACAGGCGGCCATGCTGCCGGTCGCGAGAAGACCGACGGCCGCGAAGGTGAGGAAGCCCTTGCGCATGTGCAGGGTCCTTTCGGAGGTGGGGGAGTGGTGATGTTTTGTTGTGTCCGGCAACGTATTCCTCACCTCCCATGGGCCGCAAGACTGCCGAGGTCAGAAGTTTGTTGGCGGCGGTAACAATTCAGCAACGCGGTTGTCACCCGCGAGACACCGCCGGGCGGGCGCGCTCCGGGAACGCTCCCACACGTACCGTCACGAGGCCCGTCAGGCGGCGGCGATCGATGCCGTGGCCGCCCCGGTGAGCGTCACCAGATCCGTCGGCGTGAGCTGCACCTGCAAGCCCCGGCGGCCCGCCGAGACGTACACCGTCGGGTGCGCCAGCGCCGAGGAGTCGACGACTGTCGGTAGCCGCTTGCGCTGGCCCAGCGGGCTGATCCCGCCCCGCACGTACCCGGTCGCCCGCTCGGCCACCGCCCGGTCCGCCATTGCCGCCCGCTTGCCGCCCACCGCGGCGGCGAGCGCCTTCAGGTCCAGCTCGCCGGTCACCGGCACCACCGCCACTGTCAACCCGCCGTCGACCTCGGTGACGAGCGACTTGAACACGCGGTCCGGCGCCACGCCCAGCGCCGCGGCGACCAGCGCGCCGTAGTTCGGCGCGTCCGGCGAGACGTCGTAGGTGTGGGTGCTGTGGGCGATCTTCCGCTTGCTCAGCAACGCGATCGCCGGAGTGCCAGGGCCCGCCACCGGATCAAGCTAGCCCGGTCGCCGGCCGGCCGCGAGCCGAAACCGCGGTCAGCCGCCGGCCGGGACCGGCCGGCAGACGAGCACCGTGGGGTCGCCCGCGACCCGGGTCAGCACCAGGTCGGCCGCCGCGTCACCGGAGAGTCGCAGGTCGCGACGCAGCTTCTCCGGCTCCAGCGCCGAGCCGCGCTTGCGGATCTCGACCCGGCCGACCCGGCGCTCCCGCAGCAGGGCGCGCAGCCGCTTCAGCGAGAACGGCAGCACGTCGGTGATCTCCAGGCAGCGGGCGAACGGGGTGGGCCGGGCCTCGTCGGCGTACAGGTAGGCGATCGACGGGTCGGCGAGCGTGGCGTCGAGGTCCGTGGCCAGCTCGGCGACCAGGTGCGCGCGCACCACGGCCGGGTCCGGGTCGTACAGGAACCGCCGGACCGGCCCCACCGGCGCCTCGGCCGCTCCGGTGCCGGTGAGGTGATAGGAAGGGACCCTTTTACTACCGGAGGCGTTAAGAAGGGGCCCTTCCTTCTCGCGCAGCAGTGTGGCGCGGCGGGGGACGCCGGCCAGCTCGCCGCACCACAGCGCCGCCTCCACCAGGTCGCCGTCCACGCTCACCCACTCCGCCTCGGCGCCGGCCGGGATCAGCGCGTGGTCCAGCCCCGGCGCCACCTTCACCACGGTGCGCGGCACCCGCGCGGCCAGGCCGGTGACGAAGTCCCACGGCGGTGAGTAGGCCCTCGGGTCGAAGACGCGCCGCCCGGTGCCGGCCCGCCGCCGCGCCGGATCGCAGAACGCGCCGTCGACCCGGCTCACGTCGAACGCCGTGGCGTCGCCGCACTCGACGGTCACCAGTTCCGCCAGCCCGGCGGCCCCGGCGTTCGCGGCGGCCATCGCGGCGGTGAGCGGGTCGGCCTCCACCGCGTACACCCGGATTCCGGCGCGGGCGGCGGCGAGCGCGTCGGCGCCCAGGCCGCAACCCAGGTCGGCCAGGGTGGTCACGCCCGCGGCGCGCAGCCGCGCGGCCCGCCGGTCGGCGACCACCCCCCGGGTGGCCTGCTCCAGCCCGGGCCGGGTGAGGAACATCCCGGCGGCGGCCGCGCCGAACTTGCCGACCGCGCGGCGGCGCAGCTCCGCCTGGGTCAGCGCGGCGGCGGCGAGGTCGCCCGGAATCCCGGCCGAGCGCAGCGCGGCGGCCGCCGCCAGCGGGTCGCCGCCGGCCACCCGAGCGGCCGCGGCGAGCGCGGCCGACCCCTCGGGGGTACGCAGCGCGGCGAGCTGGTCGAGATCCACGCGCCCATTGTCCCGGCCCGGTTCCGGCGCGACACGGAGGGCGACGCGTTGGCACTCTCCTTGACGGAGTGCTAGCCGAGGAATAACCTGCGATTAGCACTCTCACCCTGAGGGTGCCAACGCCCGGGCCCTGTGCCCGGGGGTTGAGCGCCAGGCGGACCGGCACCCGCGACGACGGCCCCGCCCGGTGGCATGTGGCAGATTGACGCTGGTCGGCACGCCGGCCGGCAACGACACCAAGTACCCGGGAGGGTATGCCCGTGACTACCGCGACCAAGGTTGCGATCAAGCCGCTCGAGGACCGCATCGTGGTCCAGGCGAACGAGGCCGAGACCACCACCGCCTCGGGCATCGTGATCCCCGACACCGCCAAGGAGAAGCCGCAGGAGGGCACCGTCCTCGCTGTCGGCCCGGGCCGGATCGACGACAAGGGCAACCGCGTGCCGATCGACGTGAAGGTCGGCGACACCGTCCTCTACTCGAAGTACGGCGGCACCGAGGTCAAGTACGCCGGCGAGGAGTACCTGGTGCTCTCCGCCCGCGACGTCCTCGCGGTCATCGAGAAGTAAGCAACCGATCAGTGTCGTTGCCCCGGTCCGGCTCGCCGGGCCGGGGCAACGTCGCTTCGAAGGGATACTGATGGCGAAGATCCTCAGCTTCTCGGACGATGCCCGGCACCTGCTGGAGCACGGTGTCAACGCCCTCGCGGACACGGTCAAGGTCACCCTCGGCCCGCGCGGGCGCAACGTCGTCCTGGACAAGAAGTTCGGTGTGCCCACGATCACCAACGACGGCGTGACCATCGCCAAGGAGATCGAGCTCACCAACCCGTACGAGAACCTCGGCGCGCAGCTGGTCAAGGAGGTGGCGACCAAGACCAACGACGTCGCCGGCGACGGGACCACCACCGCCACCGTGCTGGCCCAGGCCATGGTCCGCGAGGGCCTGCGCAACGTGGCCGCCGGCACCAACCCGACCGGCCTGAAGCGGGGCATCGACGCGGCGGCCGCCAAGGTCTCCGAGGCGCTGCTCGGCAAGGCCGTCGAGGTGGCCAGCAAGGAGTCGATCGCGCACGTCGCGACCGTCTCCGCGCAGGACGCCGCCATCGGTGAGCTGATCGCCGAGGCGATGGAGAAGGTCGGCCGCGACGGCGTCATCACCGTCGAGGAGGGCTCCGCGCTCGTCACCGAGCTGGAGGTGACCGAAGGGCTCCAGTTCGACAAGGGCTTCATCTCGCCGAACTTCGTCACCGACCTGGAGGCGCAGGAGGCGGTCCTGGAGGACCCGTACATCCTGATCACCACCCAGAAGATCTCGGCGATCGAGGAGCTGCTGCCGCTGCTGGAGAAGGTCCTCCAGGACAACAAGCCGCTGCTCATCGTCGCCGAGGACGTCGAGGGTCAGGCCCTTTCCACGCTCGTGGTCAACGCGCTGCGCAAGACCGTCAAGGTCTGCGCGGTCAAGGCCCCCGGCTTCGGCGACCGCCGCAAGGCGATGCTCCAGGACATGGCGATCCTGACCGGCGCCGAGCTGGTCGCCCCGGAGCTGGGCTACAAGCTCGACCAGGTCGGCCTGGAGGTGCTCGGCACCGCCCGCCGCGTCGTGGTCGACAAGGAGAACACCACGGTCGTCGACGGTGGCGGGCAGGCCTCCGAGGTCGCCGACCGGGTCGCCCAGATCCGCAAGGAGATCGAGGCCTCCGACTCGGAGTGGGACCGGGAGAAGCTGGCCGAGCGGCTGGCGAAGCTCTCCGGCGGCATCGCCGTGATCAAGGTCGGCGCGGCCACCGAGGTCGAGATGAAGGAGCGCAAGCACCGCATCGAGGACGCCATCGCCGCGACCAAGGCCGCGGTCGAGGAGGGTACGGTCCCGGGTGGCGGCGCCGCGCTGGCCCAGATCCTGCCGGCGCTCGACGACGACCTGGGCTTCACCGGTGACGAGAAGGTCGGCGTCTCGATCGTGCGCAAGGCGCTCGTCGAGCCGCTGCGCTGGATCGCCCAGAACGCCGGCCACGACGGCTACGTGGTGGTGCAGAAGGTCGTCGGCAAGGACTGGGGCCACGGCCTCGACGCCGCCACCGGCGAGTACGTCGACCTGGCCAAGTCCGGCATCATCGACCCGGTGAAGGTGACCCGCAACGCGGTCAGCAACGCCGCCTCGATCGCCGGCCTGCTGCTCACCACCGAGAGCCTCGTGGTGGAGAAGCCGGCCGAGCCGGAGTCGGCCGGCGCCGGTGGCCACGGCCACTCGCACGGTCACGGCCACCAGCACGGCCCGGGCTTCTGACCCGAGGAGTACGGCTCGACGTCAGGGCACACCGCCGACCCGGTGGTGTGCCCTGACGGCTTTCCCGGGCCGGGTCCCCTTACGGAACGCTGACGGAATTGGCAGCCGTCCCCGCGGGTCGACCAGACTGGATGCCGTGAGCACCCTCTCCCGCCGCCGCGCGGCGCTGGCCGGTGTCGTCGCCGCCGTGGTGGCGCTCGGCGCCGCCGAACCCGTTGCGGTCCTGACCGGCCCCCGGTCGGCTCCGCTCGTCGCCGTCGGCGGACTCGTCGTCGACCTGGTGCCCGAGCCGCTCAAGCAGTTCGCCATCAGCGTCTTCGGCACGTACGACAAGATCGCGCTGCTGATCGGGACGGCGCTGCTGCTGGCCGCCTTCGGGGCGCTGCTCGGCCTGGCGGCGGTCCGGCGGCTGGCGATCGGCCTGGCCGGCATCGCCGCGTTCGCCGCGCTCGGTGTCGCCGCCGCGCTGACCCGGGCCGGCGCTGACGCGTTCGACGCGCTGCCCTCCCTGGTCGGCGGCGGACTCGGCGCGCTGACGCTCTGGGCCTTCGTGGCCGGCCCGCTGAGCGCCGAACCGGCGCACCGGAAGCGACCGGGGCGCTACCGGTCTGACGCCGTGCGACGCGACCGGGCCGGGACCGGCCCGGCGGAGCGCGACGGGGCCGCTTCGGCGGACAGCGAGCCGCCGTCCGCGTCGCCCCCGCCGTCCGCCCCGCCGCCGGCGGTCGCCGCGCTGGCCCGGGAGGGGGAGACGCCGGGCGGCTGGGAGCCGGCCCGGCCCGACGACGCGGAGTCGCGACGACGGTTCCTGCGTGGCGCCGGGCTGCTCACCGGCGCGGCTGCGGTGGCCGGGCTGGGCGGGCACTGGCTGGCCGGCCGGCGCGGCGTGTCGACGGCCCGGGACGCGGTGACGCTGCACGCCCCGGCCGCGCCCGCCCCACCGCTGCCGGCCGGAGCCGACCTGTCGCTGTCCCGGCTCGCGCCGTACGTCACGCCGAACCGGGAGTTCTACCGGATCGACACCGCGCTGGTGGTGCCGCAGGTGGACCCGGTCACCTGGCGGCTGCGCATCCACGGGCGGGTCCGCAACCCGATCGAGCTGAGCTTCGACGACCTGCTCGCCCGTCCGATGGTCGAGCGTTACGTGACGCTCGCCTGCGTCTCCAACGAGGTGGGCGGCGACCTGATCGGCAACGCGCGCTGGCTAGGCGTACCGATCAGGGAACTGCTCGACGAGGCCGACCCGGAGGACGGCGCGGACCAGGTGGTCGGCCGGGCCGTCGACGGCTGGACCTGCGGCACGCCCACCTCGGTGCTGCGCGACGGGCGGGACGCGCTGCTCGCGGTCGGCATGAACGGCGAGCCGCTGCCGATCCGGCACGGCTTCCCGGTGCGGATGGTGGTGCCCGGCCTCTACGGGTACGTCTCGGCCTGCAAGTGGCTCACCGAGCTGGAGCTGACCAGCTTCGCCGACTTCGACGCGTACTGGGTGCCGCGCGGCTGGTCCGCGCAGGGGCCGATCAAGACGCAGTCCCGGATCGACACGCCCCGGCCTCGCAGCCGTCCCGCCGCGGGTCCGGTGACTGTCGCAGGTGTGGCGTGGGCGCAGCACCGCGGCATCCGGCGCGTCGAGGTACGTGTCGACGGCGGCCCGTGGCAGGAGGCGACGCTGGCCCCGGCGGTGTCGGCGGACACCTGGGTGCAGTGGTCCTGGCGGTGGGACGCCACGCCGGGCGAGCACACGCTGCAGGTGCGGGCGACGGACACGACCGGCGAGACCCAGACGGAACAGCGGGCCCCGGTCGCCCCCGACGGCGCAACGGGATGGCACACAGTGCGAGTCACGATCACCTGACCACCGCCCAGGCTTGATCAACACCAGTTCCCCGAAATGGTGGCATCAGAGGCTCCACGATATGACCACTTCGCCGAGCCGGTGTTGATCAAGCGGGGGCGGGACGGGCCCGACGCGACGACGCCGCGCCCCGGAATCGGGGCGCGGCGTCGGAAATCAGTGGACCGGGTCAGGCGACCTTGCGCTGGTCCGGCACGGCGGTGTTGTGCGGACGGCCGAGGCGGGCCTCCAGCCGGGCGATGTCCACCCGGGTCTGCCGGCGGTCGGCCAGGTCCTCCCAGCCGAGCGCGAGCAGCCGCAGCCGCTCGGACTCGCTGAACCCGCCCCAGACGCCGTACGGCTCGCGGACGGAGAGCGCGTGCGCGGCGCACTCGGCGCGTACCGGGCAGGCGCGGCAGACGGACTTGGCGCCCATCTCACGGCGCATCCGGGAGGAGCCGCGCTCGCCGTCCGGGTGGAAGAACTGCGCGCTGTCGCGGCCACGGCAGGCCCCGAGCCGCTGCCAGTCCCAGAGCTCGTCGATCGGTCCAGGCAGCCTACGTACGTTCGACATCAGCACCCCTCCTCCCGCGCGGCACCGCGGAGAATGTTCGTGGCCAGCTACCGGGCGGCGGTCCGCGCGGGATGCCGGTTCCGGATGAACCCCTCGGTACCCGAGCCGTCCCCGCCTCACACATCTGTGATCGAAAACCTCGGACAGTCAGCGGCATATGCCCCATCTGTCGGAAAAGTTCGGATGATTGCCCGGAACCCCCTCCCGAGCCCACCTCCGCATGGTCTGCTCTGAGTCGGAGAGGAGCCCACTGTGCGTAGTGTTCTTGTGTGCGTTCGGACACCATTGGCGGCCCAGCATCTGACCTCCGCCGCGGCGCGGCTCGGGCTGTCCGGCGTCGTCCGGACGGCAGTCTCCGATCCGGAGGTGATGTTGCGGCTCGCCGAGCGTCCGGTGGACGTGGTGCTCGCCGACACCGCCCTGACCCGGCCGGACAGCGCCGGTTTCGTGCGCCGGGTGCTGGCCCGCGCGCCGCAGGCGGCGGTGCTGCTGCTCGGCGCTGAGGAGTCGGAGTCGGCGGCGGCCACCATCAGCGCCGGCGCTCGCGGGCTGATCCAGAACGCCGACCACGACCTGACCAGCGCTGTGGCCAAGGCGCTGCTGCTGCTCTCCGCCCCCGGGCGGAGCAACCGGCACCGGGTGGCGGACACCGCCCGGGACGCGGCCGCTGTCGGCGGACCGGCCCGGTCGGCGGGGCGTACCCAGGGTGGACCCGGCTGGCCGGCGGCGGCGCCGGTGGATGCCGCGGGCCTGCCCACGGTGGTGCCTGTGCAACGGGGTGAGGACGCGGAGGACCCGGCGGCGGCGGACGCGGCGGAGGCGCCCCGGCCGGGTGCCGCCCAGCGCGCGGCGCGGACGCCGCGCGGCGCGGTCGGGCTGACCGAGCGGGAGCTTCAGGTGCTGCTCGGCATGGCCGAGGGCAAGAGCAACGCGGAGATCGGGCGGGAGCTGTTCGTCTCCGAGGACACGGTCAAGACGCACGCCCGGCGGTTGTTCCGCAAGCTCGGCGCGCGGGACCGGGCGCACGCCGTGGCGGCCGGGTTCCGGGCCGGCCTGGTGGCCTGACGAACCGGCTGTCGGCGCTCAGCTCTCGCTGGACTCGTCGGTGCCCTCGGTGAGCGTGTCGTGCACGCCGTCCGCGTAGCCCCGGGCGTAGTCCCAGCTCACGTAATGGTCCGGGTCCGGGTCGTAGGCCGGCTCGTGCACCCGGGGACGCCCCGAGTTGAGCAGGTGGCGCAGGTTGCCGCGCAGCAGGTCCCAGTCGAAGTAGTGCGGCTCGCGGCAGTCCTCGCACTCGATCACCAGGCCGCGCACCCCGATCGGCTGGAGCAGCGCCTGGTAGATCTCCAGGTCGGCGAGATCCTCCAGCACGTCCTGGCGCTCGACGTCGGTCAGCGGGTCGAGCGCGTCGTCGTCGCCGGGATCGTGCAGACCGGCAGCCGGATCGGCGGGATCGCCGTTGAACGGGTCGATGGGCTCGTCGTGCACCCTCTCACCGTAGACCCCGGGCCGCCGGAAAGCCCGCCCCAGCCCGCGCTGTGGCCCGGCCTACCCCCGGGCCCGCCGCTGCCCGGACGCGAACCGGCCAGTGGGTACGATGAGGCGACGCGCCGTCACCAGGCGCCCGCCGGTGCCCGCGCGCGCCGCCTCGCTGCAGCCCGATCGACCAGCTCAGGGGAGCAATCGTGGAGAATTCGCCCAGCACCGAGATCCCGGCCGGCACCGACGGTGGGGAGTTGGGTGGCCATCTGCCCGAGCTGCCGGCCGGTTCGGCCCGGGTGGTACCGCTCGGGTTGACCTTCGACGACGTGCTCCTGCAGCCGGGCGAGTCGGACGTCGTACCCAGCCGCGTCAACACCCGCACCCGCCTCACCCGCAACATCGAGCTGACCGTGCCGCTGCTGTCCAGCGCGATGGACACGGTCACCGAGGCGCGGATGGCGATCGCCATGGCCCGCCAGGGCGGCATCGGCGTGCTGCACCGCAACCTCTCGGTGGAGGACCAGGCGCTCCAGGTCGACCTGGTCAAGCGCTCCGAATCCGGCATGATCACCAACCCGGTGACCGCCAGCCCGGACGACACGCTGCGCGAGGTCGACGCGCTCTGCGGTCGCTACCGGATCTCCGGCGTGCCGGTCGTGGACGGGCAGGGCCAGTTGGTCGGCATCGTCACCAACCGCGACATGCGCTTCGTCTCCGACCCGGCCACGCCGGTGCGCGAGATCATGACCCGCACGCCGCTGATCACCGCCCCGGTCGGCGTGAGCAAGGACGACGCGCTCGGCCTGCTGCGCCAGCACAAGATCGAGAAGCTGCCGATCGTGGACGCGGGCGGCAAGCTGCGCGGCCTGATCACGGTGAAGGACTTCACCAAGAGCGAGCAGTACCCGAACGCCACCAAGGACGACGCGGGCCGGCTCCGGGTCGCCGCCGCGGTGGGCGTGGGTGAGGACGGCTACAAGCGGGCCCGCGCGCTCGTCGACGCCGGTGTGGACGTGGTCATCGTGGACACCGCGCACGGCCACCAGCGCGCCGTGCTGGAGATGGTCGCCCGGCTCAAGCGGGACGTGACCATCGACATCGTGGGCGGCAACATCGCCACGTACGCGGGCGCGAAGGCGCTTGTCGAGGCCGGCGCGGACGGCGTGAAGGTGGGCGTCGGCCCGGGCGCCATCTGCACCACCCGGATCGTGGCCGGAGTCGGCGTACCGCAGATCACCGCGATCATGGAGGCGGCCCGCGCCGCCCGCCCGGCCGGCGTGCCGGTGATCGGCGACGGCGGCATCCAATACTCGGGCGACATCGCCAAGGCGCTCGTCGCGGGCGCCGACACGGTGATGCTCGGCAGCCTGCTGGCCGGCTGCGAGGAGAGCCCCGGCGAGCTGATCTTCATCAACGGCAAGCAGTACAAGGCGTACCGGGGGATGGGCTCGCTCGGCGCGATGCAGTCGCGCGGCCAGGGCAAGTCCTACTCCAAGGACCGCTACTTCCAGCAGGACGTGCTCGCCGAGGACAAGCTTGTCCCGGAGGGCGTCGAGGGCCAGGTGCCCTACCGGGGGCCGCTGTCCGCGGTCGCCCACCAGCTCATCGGCGGCCTGCGCGCCGCGATGGGGTACGTGGGCGCGGAGAGCATCCCGGAGCTGCACCGGCGTGGCCAGCTCATCCGGATCACCGCGGCCGGGCTCAAGGAGAGCCACCCGCACGACATCCAGATGACCGTCGAGGCGCCCAACTACCACTCCCGCTGACCCACCACCCCCAACCACCTGGAGTCCCCCATGCGTGACGTGGTCGAGATCGGGCTGGGCAAGACCGCGCAGCGCGGCTACCACCTGGACGACATCGCCATCGTGCCGAGCCGCCGCACCCGGGACGTCGACGACGTCTCCACCGCGTGGCAGCTCGACGCGTACCAGTTCGGCATCCCCTGCGTCGGCCACCCCTCGGACGCGACCATGAGCCCCGCCTCGGCGGTCCGGCTGGGCCAGCTCGGCGGCCTCGGGGTGCTCAACGTCGAGGGCCTCTGGACCCGGTACGAGAACCCGGCCAAGGTGCTGGAGGAGCTTGCCGGTCTCGGCGAGGACGCGCGGGCGACCAAGCGCCTCCAGGAGGTCTACGCCGAGCCGATCCGGCCCGACCTGATCGCCGAGCGGGTACGCGAGCTGCGCGAGGGCGGCGGCACGGTGGCGGTGCGGGTCTCCCCGCAGCACACCCTGGCGCTGGCCCCGGTGATCCTCGACGCGGGTGTGGACATCCTGGTCATCCAGGGCACGCTCGTCTCGGCCGAGCACGTCTCCACCACCGACGAGCCGCTGAACCTCAAGGAGTTCATCGCCGACCTGGACCTGCCGGTCGTCGTCGGCGGCTGCACCGACTACAAGACCGCGCTGCACCTGATGCGTACCGGCGCGGCCGGCGTGATCGTGGGCATCGGCGGCGACGACTGGTCGACCACCGAGTCGGTGCTCGGCATCCGGGTGCCGATGGCCACCGCCATCGCCGACGCCGCCGCGGCCCGCCGCGACTACCTGGACGAGACCGGCGGCCGGTACGTGCACCTGATCGCCGACGGCGACATGCAGACCTCCGGCGACATCGCCAAGGCGCTCGGCTGCGGCGCGGACGCGGTGATGCTGGGCGAGCCGCTCTCGCTCTGCGCGGAGGCGCCGGCCGGTGGCGCCTGGTGGCACTCCGCGGCCAGCCACCCGTCGCTGCCCCGGGGCGCGTTCGAGGTGGCCGGCGAGCCGCTCGGCTCGATGGAGAAGCTGCTGTTCGGCCCGGCCGACGAGCCGGACGGCCAGCTCAACCTCTTCGGCGGCCTGCGCCGCGCGATGGCCAAGTGCGGCTACCGCGACCTGAAGGAGTTCCAGAAGGTCGGGCTGGTCCTCGACCGCTGAGCACCACTGAGTACCGCTGAGCACCGCATGACGACGCGGGCGCGGCCCGGACGTGTTCCGGCCCCGCCCACGCCGTCGCGCGTCTAGGCTCGCCGGGTGAGGCGGCGGCGGATCTGGGCGGCAGGGCTGGTGGCGGTGGCGCACGCGGCCGGCGGGTGCACGGGCGGCGACGACAACGGGTTCCGGGCTGGCGCGGCGGACGTCGGTGACCCGTACGTGCCGGGGGCCGGCAACGGTGGCTACGACGTCGGCCACTACGCGCTTGACGTGCGCTACGACCCGGCCGGCGACAAGCTCACCGGCACGGCCACGCTGACCGTCACCACCACCCGTGCGCTGTCCCGGTTCCAGCTCGACCTGGCCGGGCTCGACGTCGAGCGGGTCCGGGTGGACGGGGAGGCGGCGAAACACCGCCACGACGGCGCCGAGCTGATCGTCACCCCGCCGCGCGGGCTGCCGTCGGGGAAGCGGCTCACCGTCGAGGTGACGTACGGCGGGGTGCCGGAACCGCTGCCGAACGCCGAACTCGGCGACGGCGGCTTCCACGCCACACCGGACGGCGCGATAGCGCTCGGCCAGCCGGAGTCGGCGAGCACCTGGTACCCGGTCAACGACCACCCGTCGGACAAGGCCACCTACGACTTCGCGGTCACCGTGCCGGACGGGCTCGCCGCGCTCGCGAACGGCGTGCCGCAGGGCCGCACCAGCGCCGGCGGCTGGACCACCTGGCGCTGGTCGGAGCGCGCGCCGATGGCCAGCTACCTGAGCACGCTGGTGATCGGCGACTACCGGGTCAGCACCGGCACGCACGCGGGCAAGCCGCTGGTCACCGCCGTCGCCGAGGCGCTGCCCGCGGACGGGCCGGCCGCCGCGTCGGTGGCCCGCACCGGCGAGATCGCCGACTTCCTGGCCGAGCGCTTCGGCCCGTACCCGTTCGAGGCGTACGGCGGGATCGTGGTGGCCGACGAGCGCATCCGGTACGCGCTGGAGACGCAGAGCCGGCCGGTCTACGGGCCGGGCTTCTTCCGGGGCGACCGCCCGAACACCGAAGTGGTCGCGCACGAGCTGGCCCACCAGTGGTTCGGCGACAGCGTCTCGGTGGCCCGGTGGAGCGACATCTGGCTCAACGAGGGCTTCGCCACGTACGCCGAATGGCTCTGGGCCGAGCACGACGGCGGCCGGACGGTGGCGCAGACCGTCGCCGAACGGTACGCGGACACCGACTGGTCGAAGCCCACAGTCGACCCGGGCCGGTCCGGGATGTTCGGCGACGCGGTCTACCAGCGGGGCGCGCTCGCGGTGCACGCGCTGCGCCGCGCGGTCGGCGACGAGACGTTCTACCGCGTCCTGCGCGGCTGGCTGGCGCAGCACCGCAACGGCAACGTCACCACCGCCGACTTCGTCGGGTACGCCGAACGCACGTCCGGGCGGCCGCTGCGGACGCTGCTGGACGCCTGGCTGGTCGGCGCGACGCCACCGGGACTGCCGTGACGTGGGCGTGACCGCCGCTGGGTAGGCTGCCGCGGGCGGAGCGGCCCGTGGGCGGGGCCGCTGTTCGGGACCCGGAGGGATCGAAGCGATGACGCGGCGCGGCGGACGACGACGGCTCGGGCTGCTGGCCTGCACGACGCTGCTGGTGGCCGGCTGCGGCTCGGCCGAGCCGGACCCGGGACCGGCGGCTTCCACCACTGCCGCCCCGGCGGCCACGCGCAGCTTCGCGGCGGGCGCGCCCGGCGCCGGGGACCCCTACTTCCCGAGCTACGGCAACGGCGGCTACGACGTCGCGCACTACACGGTGAAGGTGCGCTACGACCCGGAGACGGACAAGCTCAACGGCACCACCACGCTGCGGGCCACCGCGACCGCCGACCTGTCCGCGTTCAACCTGGACCTGGCCGGGCTGACCGTCCGCTCGGTCACCGTGGACGGCGCCGCCGCCGGGCACAGCCGTACCGGCAACGAACTGGTGATCACCCCGGAAACCGGGCTGACCTCCGGCAACGGTTTCACCGCCGAGATCCGGTACGACGGGCGGCCGGAGGCGCTGCGGACCGAGGCGCTGGGCGAGGGCGGCTGGCTGCACACCTCCGACGGGGCGATCGCGCTCGGGCAGCCGGAGTCGGCGAGCACCTGGTACCCGGTGAACGACCACCCGTCGGACAAGGCGACCTACGACATCGAGCTGACCGTCCCGAAGGGACTGACGGCGGTCTCCAACGGCGTGCCGAAGGGGAAGACGACAAGCGGCGACTGGACCACCTGGAAGTGGTCGGAGGGCGCGCCGACCGCCAGCTACCTGACCACTGTGGCGATCGGCAAGTTCCGGGTCACCACCGGCGAGCACAAGGGACGGCCGGTGTACAGCGCGGTCACCACGCAGCTGCCCCAGGGCGCCCCGGACCGGTCGATCGCGCGGACCGTCGAGGTCGCCGACTACCTGGAGAGCGTCTTCGGGCCGTACCCGTTCGACTCGTACGGCGGGGTGGTGATCGCCGACGAGCGGATCCGGTACGCGCTGGAGACGCAGAGCCGTCCGGTCTACTCGGCCACCTTCTTCCGGCAGGGCGACAACACCGGCGTGGTCGCCCACGAGTTGGCCCACCAGTGGTACGGCAACAGCGTGTCGATCCAGCGCTGGCAGGACATCTGGCTCAACGAAGGGCTGGCCACGTACGCGGAGTGGCTGTGGGCCGAGCACAGCGGCTCGACCACCGTGCAACGCACGTTCGACCAGAAGTACGCGAACGCCGGCGCGCAGGTGTGGCGGACGCCGCCGGGCAAGCCGGGGGTGGAGAACCTGTTCAGCCGCTCGGTCTACGAGCGGGGCGGGATGACAGTGCACGCGCTGCGGGTGGCGGTGGGCGACACCGCGTTCTTCTCCGTCCTGCGTACCTGGGCGGCGGAGCGGAAGAACGGCAACGCCACCACCGCCGACTTCGTGGCGCTGGCCGAGCGGGTCTCCGGCAAGAAGCTGGCGAAGGTCTTCGACCCGTGGCTGTACGGCACCGAACGCCCGCCCACCCCGAAGCCGCTGTAGGTCGCGTCAGTTCTTGACGCGCAGCGACGGGTGGGCGGTCAGGAAGGCGTCGACCCGTCCGCCGCGCAGCGCGGTGAGGAAGTCGCGGCCGAGCGGCTTGAGCTGCTCGCCCCGGTACGCGCCGCCGCTGCTCACCCCGGCGCCGGGCAGCACGACGAGCGTGAGCCGGTCCGCCGGCACGCCACCCAGGGCGTACGCGAAGTCGATCAGCTGCCGGCCGCCTCCGGCGTACACCAGGGTCCGGCCGAGCGCGGCGACGACCTGCTCGACCCGCTGCGGGTCGCGGGCAGTGCCCTCGTCGACGATCTTGCGGGCCAGCGCCCGGAGCAGTTGCTGCTGGTGCCGCTGGCGGGTGTAGTCGCCACCGGCGGTGTAGCGCTGCCGCGCGTAGTCCAGCGCCTGCCAGCCGGTCAGGTGCCGGGTGCCCTTCTCGTAGACCATCTGCGGACCGATGTAGCCGCCGCCGCTCAGCGTCCGCATGGTGCCGTCCGGGCGGCGGTGCCGGGAGGCGACCCGCTGGTCCACGTAGAGGTCCACCCCGCCGAGCGTGTCCACCAGCTTGTCGAAGCCGCCGAACGTGATCACCGCCCCGGCGTCGATGCGCAGCCCGGTGTAGCGGGAGACGGTGGCGCGCAGCAGCTCGTACCCCTGGGCGGTGCTGGGGTTGGCCTTGTCGCCCGGCACCCGGCTGCCGTAGCTCATCGCGTGGGTGAGCTTGGTCCGGCCGCCCGGGTAGCGGGCCTTCGGGTAGGCGGGGATGTCCACCACCAGGTCGCGGGGGAGCGAGAACAGGTACGCCCGGTCCAGCCCGGCGGGTACGTGCAACAGCAGCACGGCGTCGGCGTGCGGCTCCCAGCCGGGGATGCTGACCCGCGTGTCGACGCCGACGAGCAGCAGGTTGAGCGGGCCCTTCAGGTCGGCGCCGGGCGGCGGCGTCGGGCTGGCGGTGGTCGGGGCGGGCGTCGGCGAGGCCGGCGGGGTGGTGCTCGGTCCGGCGGCCGGGGCGGCCGGGCGGTCGGCCACCAGCCGGGTGGTCACCACCGCTCCGGTGGCCACCAGCAGCGCGGCCACCAGCGCGGCCAGGCCCAGCAGGCGTCGTCTCGTCACGTTCGTGCCTCCCCGTGTGATTCGACGCGCCAGGGTGGCCGACAGGTTGCAGCGGCGGGAATCCCGGCGATCGAGCGCTCTGCATGATGTGCGAAAAAGCCTCGTTGGCGCTATAGCTACTCGTCGGTAATGATGCGTCCATGCGCTACGACGTGGTCGTCATCGGGTCCGGGTTCGGCGGCAGCGTCACCGCGCTGCGGCTGGCCGAGAAGGGTTACTCGGTAGGCGTCCTGGAGGCCGGCCGGCGCTTCGCCGACGACGAGTTCCCGCGTACGTCCTGGCGCGCGCGGCGGTTCCTCTGGGCGCCCCGGCTCGGCTGCTTCGGGCTCCAGCGGATCACGCTGCTGCGCTCGGCCGACCGCAAGGCCGGCGGCGGCGTACTCGTGCTCTCCGGCGCCGGAGTGGGCGGCGGCTCGCTGGTCTACGCGAACACGCTCTACGAGCCGCTCGACGCGTTCTACGCCGACCCGCAGTGGCGGGACATCACCGACTGGCGCGACGAGCTGGCCCGCCACTACGACCAGGCGAAGCGGATGCTGGGCGTCACCACGTACCCGATCGACACCCGCGCGGACCAGGCCGTCCGCGCGGTGGCCGAGCGGATGGGGGTGGCGCACACCTACCACCCGACGCCGGTCGGCGTGCACATCGGGCGTCCCGGCGAGCGGGTGGCCGACCCGTACTTCGGCGGCGCCGGGCCGGACCGCACCGGGTGCAGCCACTGCGGGTCGTGCATGACCGGCTGCCGGCACGGCGCCAAGAACACGCTGGTGAAGAACTACCTCTGGCTGGCCGAACGGCTCGGCGTGCAGGTGCACCCGCTGACCACTGTGACAGCGGTCCGCCCGGACCCGGCCGGCGGGTACACGGTGCACACCGAACGCACCGGCGCGTGGCTGCGCAAGCGGCGCGAGGTGATCCACGCCGACCAGGTCGTCTTCGCGGCCGGCGCGCTCGGCACCCAGCGGCTGCTGCACCAGATGAAGGCGACCGGCGCGCTGCCGGCGCTCTCGGCCCGGCTCGGCGAGCTGACCCGGACCAACTCCGAGGCCATCCTCGGCGCGTCGGTGGCGCCCGGCGCGGCCCGGCGGCGCGGCCTCGACTTCACCGAGGGGGTGGCGATCACCAGCTCGTTCCACCCCGACCCGCAGACCCACATCGAGCCGGTCCGCTACGGCAAGGGCTCCAACGCGATGGGGCTGCTCCAGTCGCTGCTCGTCGACGGCGGTCCCCGCCGTGCCCGGCGCTGGCTGGGCAGCATCGTCCGGCAGCCCGTGCTGGCCGCACGGATGCTGTCCGTGCGCCGGTGGTCCGAGCGCACCGTGATAGCGCTCGTCATGCAGTCGGTCGACAACTCGCTGACCACCCGGTACCGCAAGGGCCGGCTGGTCTCCGGCCCCGGCCACGGCGCGCCCAACCCGACGTGGATCCCGGCCGGCAACGCCGCGGCCCGGCTGCTCGCCGAGGAGATCGGCGGCACCCGCGGCGGGGCGGTCACCGAGCCGTTCAACATCCCGGTGACCGCGCACATCCTCGGCGGCGCGGTCATCGGCGCCACCCCGGACCAGGGGGTGATCGACCCGTGGCACCGGGTGTACGGCCACCCGGGGCTGCACGTGGTCGACGGCGCGGCGGTCTCGGCGAACCTGGGCGTCAACCCGTCGCTGACGATCACCGCGCAGGCCGAGCGGGCCATGTCGTACTGGCCGAACAAGGGCGAGGCGGACCCGCGCCCGGCGGTCGGCTCGGCGTACGCCCGGGTGGGGCCGGTGCCGCCGCGGCGCCCCGCCGTCCCCGCCCACGCCCCCGCCGCCCTGCGGTGAAAGGAAGGGCCCCTTCTTAACGCCTCCGGTAGAGGAAGGGGCCCTTGTTAACACATTCACCCCGCCACACCGCCGGGGCGCGTCCGGCGGCCCGGTGACTGTCGGTAGGCTTTGCGCACATGAGCACGCCTCGCCCCGTCCTCGTGGTGGACTTCGGAGCCCAGTACGCCCAGCTCATCGCGCGCCGTGTCCGCGAGGCGAAGGTCTACTCGGAGATCGTCCCGCACTCCATGCCGGTGTCCGAGATGCTGGCGAAGAACCCCGCCGCGATCATCCTCTCCGGCGGTCCGGCCAGCGTGTACGCGCCGGACGCGCCCCAGATCGACGCCGGGGTGTTCACCGCCGACGTGCCCGTCTTCGGCATCTGTTACGGCTTCCAGGCCATGGCCCAGGCGCTCGGCGGCACTGTCGCGCGCACCGGCAACCGTGAGTACGGCGGCACGCCGCTGCGCCCGCGCCTGACCGAGCCCGGTGTGCTGCTGCGCGACCTCCCGGCCGACCTGCCGGTGTGGATGAGCCACGGCGACTGCGTCACCGAGGCGCCGGAGGGCTTCACCGTCACCGCCGAGTCGGCGGGCGCCCCGGTCGCCGCGTTCGAGGACTTGACCGGCCGCCGGGCCGGCGTGCAGTTCCACCCGGAGGTCGGGCACACCGCGCACGGCCAGGAGATGCTGACCCGCTTCCTGTACGACATCGCCGGCATCGAACCGACGTGGACGCCGTCGAACATCATCGACGAGCAGGTCGCCCGGATCCGGGAGCAGATCGGCGACAAGGAGGTCATCTGCGGCCTCTCCGGCGGCGTCGACTCGGCTGTCGCCGCGGCGCTCGTGCACCGCGCGGTGGGCGACCAGCTCACCTGCGTGTTCGTGGACCACGGCCTGCTGCGGGCCGGTGAGGCCGAGCAGGTCGAGAAGGACTACGTCGCCGCCACCGGCATCAGGCTGAAGGTGGTCGACGCCCGGGAGCGGTTCCTCGGCGCGCTGGCCGGGGTGACCGACCCGGAGCAGAAGCGCAAGATCATCGGCCGGGAGTTCATCCGGGTCTTCGAGGCCGCCGCCCGGGAGATCGCGGCGCACGGCGACGTGGAATACCTCGTGCAGGGCACGCTCTACCCGGACGTGGTGGAGTCCGGCGGCGGCACCGGCACCGCCAACATCAAGAGCCACCACAACGTCGGCGGCCTCCCCGAGGACCTGAAGTTCTCGCTGGTCGAGCCGCTGCGCACGCTGTTCAAGGACGAGGTCCGCACGATCGGCCTGGAGCTGGGACTGCCCGAGGCGATGGTGTGGCGGCACCCGTTCCCCGGCCCGGGCCTGGCCATCCGGATCATCGGCGCGGTCGACGAGGAGCGCCTAGCTGTGCTCCGCAAGGCCGACCTGATCGCCCGGCAGGAGCTGACCACGGCCGGCCTGGACCGGGGCGTCTGGCAGTTCCCGGTGGTGCTGTTGGCCGACGTCCGCAGCGTCGGGGTGCAGGGCGACGGGCGCACCTACGGTCACCCGGTGGTGCTGCGCCCGGTCTCCAGCGAGGACGCGATGACCGCCGACTGGTCCCGGCTGCCCTACGACGTGGTGGCCCGGATCTCGACCCGGATCACGAACGAGGTCGCTGAGGTCAACCGCGTGGTCCTGGACGTGACGAGCAAGCCGCCGGGCACCATCGAGTGGGAGTGACGCGGCTCAGGCCGCTGGCGGCGGTCCGGCGTCCGGGCGGGGCGCCGGCGGTCCGGTGTCCGGCCCGGCCGGCGTCCGCGGCGTAGCCGGCGCGGTCGGCGGCACCACGGCGGTCGGCGGCACGGCGGTCGGCGGGACGACAGCGGTCGGCGGAGTCGGCCCGGTCGGCGGGACCGGCGGCCACCCGGGCGCGGTGCCCGGCGGGTGCGGCCAGGCGGGCGCGCCGGTCGGCTCCTCAGGCATCAGGAACCACATGATCGGGTACGCGAGCGCGGCGAGTCCGCCGGTGAGCACCGTGGCGGTCGCGAAGATCACCCGGATGAGCGTGGGGTCGGCGGCGAAGTAACGGCCGAGGCCGCTGGCCACGCCGGCGATCATGCGGTCGCTGACCGGGCGGCGGAGCTGCTTGTACGGGGCGTGTGAGGGATTCGGGGAGGTCATGTCTCAACGGTGCCGCGCGCCGTGGCGGGCGACCTCGGTGACCGCCCGGAGCCCTACCCTGACGCATCCCTGAGACGCCAGCGAAGAGTCAGGAATCTGACTCTTTTCGATCCCGGTAACCCGCTGCGGGGAGAATTTGATCCCGTGACCACCTCGCTGGAGCCGCTCCGCAGGATCGCGGCATACGCAGTTTGTGCTGATTCGAACGGCCGAGTGTTGCTGGTCCGCGCATCGGAGCGCTCCGGCACCCCCGGCACCTGGTCGCTCCCCGGAGGAGCGGTCGACCACGGTGAGGACCCCAAGCACACAGTCGTCCGGGAGACCGCGGCCGAGACCGGGCTCTCGGTGACGGTCGCCGGCCTTCAGGACGTGCTCGCCGACATGCGGGCGCTGCCCGAGCGGCGCATCACGATCCACACCGACCGCCTCCTCTACACCGTCTCGGTACGCGGCGGGACGCTCACCGAGCGGGTCGACCGCCCGACCGACCTGGCCCGCTGGTTCACCCTCGACGAGGCCCGGGAACTGCCGCTGCGGTCGTTCACCGCGCGTGCCCTGGGCCTGCCCACCTCCACCGACGACATCGTGCCGGAGGAGGTGCCCGAGTTCCCCTCGTTCTACGCCGTACCCGGCCCGGACGGGCTGCACCGGGCGCAGCGCTTCGCCGCGTACGCGGTGGTGACCGACCCGGAGGAGCGCGTGCTGCTGACCCGGGTGTCCGACGGCTACCCGGGCGCCGGCTGCTGGCACCTGCCCGGCGGCGGCACCGACTACGGGGAGCAGCCGGGCGCCGCGCTGATCCGGGAGCTGGTCGAGGAGACCGGGCAGACCGGCCGCCTGGTCGAGCTGCTCGGCGTGGCCAGCCACCGGGACGCGGCCTCGCTCGGTCCGGAGGGCTACCCGATCGACTGGCACGGCGTACGCGCCTTCTACCGCGTGGTCGTGGACCAGCCGGCGACGCCCACGGTGGCCGACGTCGGCGGCTCCACCTGCGAGGCCCGCTGGTTCCGCCGTGAGGAACTCGGCGCTCTGCCCACCGATCGCCTCACCGAGGTGACCGCCGAGGCGGTCCAGGCCGCCCACCTCCTCTAGATCCACCCCGCTCACACCCGCGCCCCACTCCGGCGATCATGAAGTTGACGGCGGGAAATGTCCGCCTCGGTACCGCTAATCTCATGATCGACGGAGTGGGGCGCGGGTGTGCGCGGGGCGCGGGGGAGTGGTGCGGGTGGAGCAGCGGCGGCGGGTCGGGGCGTTCGGGATGCTGCGGGACTCCGACGGGCGGGTGCTGCTGGCGCGTGGCTCGGCGCGGTGCCCGTACCCGGGGGTGTGGCAGTTGCCCGGCGGCGGCGTCGAGCACGCGGAGCACCCGGCCGACGCGGTGGTCCGCGAGTTCGCCGAGGAGACCGGGCTGACCGTCGCGCCCGGCGCGATCCGGGCCGCGGTCGCCGACGTGACCGTGTTCCGCACCGAGGACGTCGCGATGCACACGGACCGGTTGATCTTCGAGGTCGAGGCGCGGGACGGGCGGCTGCGACCCGAGCCGGACGGTGGCACCGACGAGGTGGGCTGGTTCACCCCGGAGGAGGCCGCCGGCCTCCCGTTGATGGTGTTCACCGCCGAGCTGCTCGGCCTGCCGGTGTCCCCGCTGCCGGCCGACATGCCCCGGGGCCTGCCCGTCGAACCGGCCGGCCTCACCGCCGACCGCCGCCAGCGCTTCGCCGCGTACGGGCTGGTCACCGACCCCGCCGACCGGGTGCTGCTCACCATGATCGCCGACGGCTACCCGGGCGCGGGCCGCTGGCACCTGCCCGGCGGCGGTACCGACCACGGCGAGCAGCCGGCCACCGGGCTGCTGCGTGAGCTGGTCGAGGAGGCCGGCCAGCTGGGCCGGGTGGTCGACCTGATGGCGGTGGACAACCTGCACAACCCGGCCGCGCTCGGCCCGGAGGGCCGTCCGCTGGACTGGCACGGCATCCGGGTGATCTACCGGGTACGCGTGGACGCGCCGACCGAGGCGGTGGTGACCGAGCTGGCCGGAGGCTCCACCGCACGGGCGGCCTGGTTCGCGCCGGAGCAGGTCAGCGGCCTGCCGATGACCGACGTGGCGGCCCGCGCCACCGGGCAACGGGTGAGGTGAATCGCTCGCCGAGCCGCCCTGGGTGAGCTCCGGTACAGTCGGAAGGAGGGGTTGGCCGACGAAAACGGACGTTGAAGCCCGAGATGGGAATGATTGAGCGGTTCGCGCGGTTAGAGGAGATATAAGTACCGCCGGCAGCTATCGCCAAGCCCCTGTTCCCTGTGCAATGGTGTACTCCGCAAAAGGGCTGCCGGACCCGAAAGGTCCGGCACGAGACAGCCGGACACCCGCCCCGTCGAGGGCGGCCAGCCGATCCGGTGATGGAGGAAACGTGCCGAGAGCCCCATGGCGCCGGCGTCGTACGACTGACAGTCCGCGCCCCGCAGGGCGTCGCTGGGCGGGCAGGTTGCGCCGCAGCAGTACGTTCGCCCGCCAGGTGCTGCTGGTCCGGGTGGGCCGCCGGGACGGCGCGGCCGTTCCGGGGACCGACCTGGTCACCCCCGACCACCGTTACGCCGACCGCCAGCGCCTCCGCTACGGCCGGCTCGACACCGACATCGAGGCGGTACGCCCGGTCAGCCCGGCGCTCGCGCCGGCCGCACCGGTCGACGACGAGTCCCCGGCGATGTCGATCCCGCTCCTGCCGGGTGAGCGCACCGCCGCCCGCCGGGCCAAGTTCGCGCTCGTCAACGCGTGCACGCTGAGCAGCCTCATGCTCGGCATGCTGGCCATCTTCCTGGCCATGCGCGGTGACGTGCAGATCGCGGCGATCTTCCTGATCGCCTGCGTGGCCTTCGACGGCCTCGACGGCGCGCTGGCCCGCAAGCTCGGTGTGGCCAGCCCGTTCGGCGCGCAGATGGACTCGCTCGCCGACATGTGCTCCTTCGGCCTCGCCGCGCCGGTCGTGGTCTACGCCTCGCTCGCCGGTTCGGCGCCCCCGGCGGCCGCCGCCGTCTCCTGCGCGCTCGTCGCCGCGTGCGCGGCGATCCGGCTCGCCCGGTTCAACGTCTCGCCGAAGGACGGCCGCTTCTTCTGCGGCGTGCCGACCACCATGGCGGCTGCGGTGCTCGCCCTGACCGTGGCCATCGGCGTGCCGGTCCCCGGCCTGGTGATGGTGGCCGGCGTGGCGCTGCTCGCCTTCGCGATGGTGTCGAGCTTCCCGTACGCCAAGCTCGCCCGGCTGCTGAAGCTGCCGCCGTGGCTGTGGCTGGCCCCGGTGATCGGCGCGCTCGTCGACATCCGGCTCACGTTCGCCCTCGTGGTGGTGGGCTACCTGGTCAGCGGGCCGCTGCTCTGGCTGCACCAGCGCCGTACCGCCTGATCCCCCGAGAACGACAGAAGGGGCGCCGCGAGAAGCGGCGCCCCTTCTTCGTGTCCGGCGCTCAGCGCCAGCGGGCGATCACAGTCGCGCCGCCGACCACCTTGTCGCCCGGACCGACCAGCGGGTCCGCCGCGTCGGCCGGCAGGTAGACGTCGGTCCGCGAGCCGAACCGGATCAGGCCGAAGCGCTCGCCCCGCGCCAGCAGCGAGCCGACCGGCGCCCGCTGCACGATCCGGCGGGCGATCAGCCCGGTGCGCTGCGCCACCACCACGGTGCCGTGGTCGGTGTCCAGCACCGTGTACGCCGCCACGTTGTGCTCGGCGTCCGGCTTCATGGCGTTGACGAACCCGCCGTCGGCGACGAAGTAGTCGACCACCTTGCCGGCCACCGGGGCGCGGTTGACGTGCACGTCCAGCACCGACAGGAACACCGCGATCCGCAGCCACTCGCCGTCGCCGAAGCGCTCGTCCTGCAGGCGCTGCACGGAGAGCACCTGGCCGTCCGCCGAGGCGACCACCGCCGACGGGTCCTCCGGCACGTCCCGCTCCGGGTCGCGGAAGAACGCGGCCACCGGCGCGGCGGCCAGCGCCGGCAGCAGCCAGAGCTTCGACTTCGGCCGGGTGGCCCGGGCCAGGGCGGCCAGGCCGAGCGTGATGCCGGCGGCGGCCACCCCGTTGGAGTCGATGTGCATGCCCCGGGTCAGCGGCACGCTCGACGGCCGGTACGCCGGGGACAGCGAGGCCGCGAGCGCGACCGGCGCCGGGGTGAAACGCAGGTGGTGCACGCGTACCGGCGGGGTGTTGCGCAGCACCAGGTCGGCGCGTACGCCGTGCAGCACGCCCTGCCGGTCCAGTTCGCCGTCCGCGCCCTCGGTGCGGAACAGCGGCGCGGCGACGCTCAGCACCGCGCCGTCGGCCAGGTATTTCGTCAGCCCGTCCACAGCGGCGCGCGCCTGCTCGGCGGTGCCGGTGAACGGCTCGGCGACGACCACCACGGCGGCGGCGTCCGCCTCGGCGAGGGTGTCGACCACGCGTACCCGGTCGGCGACCCAGCGGCCCTGCGCGGTCACGTGCTCCCGCAGCGCCGCCGCCGCGCCGCCCTCCGCCGGCACCACTGTGAGCCGGTCGCCGGGGAGCAGCGCCTCGATCGCCGCGGCCAGCACCGCGGACTCCGGAGTCGCGCCGACCAGCAGGCCGGCCTTCGGGTCGTTGCGCCGGGCGAACTCGCTGACGAGCGTGCGGGCGGCGCGCTCGCCGATGCGGACCGCACCGGAGGGACCGGTGACGCGCACGGCGGGGGACTGGGTCATGTCGGGCGGGCTCCTGACGAGGTAGCGGACGGGCGGGCAACGGCTCCGGCGACCCGACACGGCTCCGGCGTGGTCGGGTGCGCGGGCCGGCCGGCGGAGGCGAGATCTCCGCCGACCAGCATAGGCCGCGTTCCGAAGGCCCCGCAGTGGCGCGGTCAGGCCGGGTCGCCCGGCGTACGCCGCTCCTCGCGCGTCTCGTCCGCCGGCGGGTCCACCGTCGGCATCTCGCGGGTGGCGGGCTCCGACACGTCGGTAGTCGCCTCGGTGGCCCACTCGTCGGCCACGTCGGACGTCGCGTCGCCACCGCCGGCCGGGCTGTCATCCCGGTACGGCGCGGAGACCGTCGCCTCCGGTGGCGCGGGCTGCTCCGCGGTCTGGCCGGACCGCAGCGCGCCGATCAGCCCGAGCAGCCCGATCAGGACCAGCCCGCCGGCCAGGAACCAGCCGACCGGAGGTACGGACAGCCCGAGGATCCGGGCCAGCAGCCACCAGACGGACAGGCCGAGGAAGACGAGTCCGAAAGCGAACGACACGACGTCGGTGCGGTGCGCCTTCATCGGGTCACCTCCAGCTTGCCGGCGTTCACGTGGACGAAGAGGCGCAGTTTGCCGCCACCGGGACCGTCGGCGCCGACGTCGGTGGTCTCCCACTGGCGGCCGCCGAGCCCGCCGCTGCGCCGACCGAAGACCGTGGCGTCACCGGCGTTGACGTCGGCCACTGTGGTCACGTCGACGTTCGGCGGCACGACCACTGTCGCGTTGCCGAGGTTCACGTCGACTGTCACCTGCACGTCCTGCTTGTCGAAGTTGATCCCGCGCAGGTCGAGCACGGCGTCACCGAGGTTGTTCTCGTAGCGGTTGGCCAGGTCGCGCAGGTCGGTCGGCGCCCAGGTGACGTTGCCGTCGATGCCGCGCACCCGGTCGTAGGACTCGGCGATGGTGGCGACGCCGAGCGCCGCCGCGGTCACCAGGCCGAGGGCGATGAGCCAGCGGGCCCGGCCGAACCAGGTGCCCACGAGCAGGCCGAGGCCGATGGTGGCGAGCACCGCGGCGAAGTAGCCGGCCGCGCCGACCGGGAAGACGTCGAGCAGGTCGAGCATGGCCACCACGCCCAGCGCCAGGAAGATCAGCGAGAACGTGATCGCGCCGAGCGGGGAGCGCTCCTTCGGCCGCTTCGGCGGTCGCGGCGCCCGGACCGGCGGCTGCGGGGGCGGCGACCCGGCGTACGGGCCGTGCGGGGCGAACGGCGGGCGGTAGCCGCCGGGCGGCAGCGGCGCGCCCACCGGCCCGGGGGGCGGCACGGCTGCGGGTCCACCCAGCGGGGCGTCGGTGCTCCGGGTACCCGGCCAGGAGGGCGCCGCGCCGTAGGCCGGCCAGGTGGCGGTGTCAGCGACCGGACCGCTCACCGGCGGCAGCGCTGCGGTCGTCGGCTCGGACCAGCCCGGCCGGGTGCCGGCCGCGGCGGGCCAGCCCGGCGCCGGCAGCGTCGGGTAGCTCGTCCCGGCCCCCGCGAAGCCCGGCTCGCGCTCGGACGTCGCCGGATGGCCCGGCTCGCGCTCGGAGGTCGCGGGACGGTCCGGCTCGGACGGGGACGCGGGTGGGTAGCCCGGCTCGGACGCGGTCGCCGGTGGGTAGCCGGGCTCGGGGCGGCCGGCCGGCGGGTAGCCGGGCTCGGCGTGGGCGGCGTACGACGCTGCTTCGGGGCGGACCGGCGGCGCGGCGGGCCCTGCGGCCCAGGCGCCCGGCGCCGAGGCCGGCGGCGCGGGCCAGGCCACCGGTGGCACCGGACCCGGCGGCGGGCCGGGCTGCGGCGTCGGCTGAGCCGGCCGCTGCCCCGGGCCGCGCTGTTCGCCGTTGAGCAGCAGCGCGCCGCCGATCAGGATCACCGCGCCCAGCAGGATGGCCCGGAAGCCGTCGGTGACGACGTAGGCGAAGCCGAGGGCGACCACGATGCCGAGCACGATCACGGTGATCGGCGACATGCTGGACCGGCCGCGGCCGAGCATGGCCTCCACAGGTGACGCGGTGTCGCCCTCGCCCGGGATGATCAGCCAGCCGGCGACGTACACGATGATGCCGATGCCGCCGAAGAAGCCGAGCACGGCAAGCAGCACGCGCCACAGCACCGGGTCGGTGTTCGTGGCCCGGCCGATGGCGGCGCACACCCCGGCCAGGTAGCGGCCCTCGCGGGGGCGCACCAGGCCGTACCGGGTGGTGAAGCCGGCAGCGCCGGGCGGCGGGGCGTACCCGCCGGGTGGCGGGCCGGTGAACGGCGCGCCGCCGCCGGGCGGTGGGGTCGCGTGGTCGGTGGGGGGCGCCGACCCCGGTGGGGGCGGCGGCGGGGCGTCCTGTGCTGCCGCCCAGGGGCGGGGCGGACGGGCAGCGTCCTCGGTCATGCCTCCGATACTGCTGCCCCGGCCGCCCGGACTGCCTCAGGACCCGACCCTGACCCCACCCTGAGATCCGCCGGCGACGAAAGTCCGGGGCGTCCCCGTGGTCCGGGACGTCGCCGTCGTGTGACGATCTGAGCGTCGGCGTCGCCGGCGTCTCCACCTCGACCTGGGAGTTTCCGATCAGCAGCACCCCCGCCCCGCACGTCCCGCGCCTCTACCGGGCCACCGAGCACCGGCTGGCCGCCGGTGTGGCCGCGGGCATCGCCGAGCACCTGGGCATCCCGGTGCTGCGGGTGCGGATGGCGTTCATGGTCCTGCTCGGGCTCAGCGGCCTCGGGCTGCTGCTCTACGCCGCCTTCTGGGCGGTGGTGCCACCCCGCCCCGGCGACACCGCCGTCCCGCCGCGCCGTGACCTCGCCCAGCTGCTGCCGTTCGTGGCGATCGGGCTGGGCGTACTGCTGTTGCAGGTGTTCGCCTTCAACTCGGTGGGCGCGGCCGGCACCGCCGGCTGGCTGGTGGCGATCATCGCGGTCGGCGCGGGCGTCATCTGGCACCAGTCCGGCCCGGAGCGGCGCCGGCAGTGGGGCGACGCGGCAGTGCCCTGGCTGGGCGCGGTGGTGGAGGAGACCGACCGGCGCGCGTTCGTGCTGCGCTTCATCGGCGGCGGCGTGCTCGTCGCGGTCGGCATCATCGGCGTGGCGGCCGTCTACTCGCCGGCGCAGAACTTCGACGCGGTGCTCAACGGCGTGATCTTCGCGCTGGTCGGGCTGGCCGGCGTCGGCGTGGTGACCGGTCCGGTCCTCTGGCGGACCTGGAACCAGCTCCGGTCGGAGCGGGAGGGACGCATCCGCGAGCAGGAGCGGGCCGAGCTGGCCGCCATGGTCCACGACCAGGTGCTGCACACGCTGGCCCTGATCCAGCGCAACGCCAGCGACGTCAAGACGGTGCAGCGGCTGGCCCGTGGACAGGAGCGCTCGCTGCGCAACTGGCTCTACAAGCCGGCCGCCTCGCCGACCGAGCGGTTCGCGGCCGCGCTGGAGCAGGCCGCCGCCGAGGTGGAGGACACGTTCGCCATCACTGTCGAGGCGGTGGTCGTCGGCGACCGGGAGACCGACGAGCGGGTGGGCGCCCTCGTGGCCGCCGCCCGGGAGGCTCTGGTGAACGCGGCCCGGCACGCCGGTGTGCAGACCGTGTCGCTCTACGCCGAGGTGGAGCCGGAACAGGTGAGCGTCTTCGTCCGGGACCGGGGCAAGGGCTTCGACCCGGATACGGTGGAGAATCACCGGCACGGCGTCCGAGGATCGATCATCGGGCGGATGAAGCGGCACGGCGGCCGGGCGGAGATCCGGTCCGAGCCGGGAGAGGGGACCGAGGTCCGGCTGATCCTGCCGATCAGCGGCTCCGGCTCCACGGCGGAAAGGGACAGGTGACATGTCCGAGCAGGAACCGGTCGAGGGCACGGCCCCGCGAGGGCCGCTGCGGGTCTTCCTCGTCGACGACCACGCGATGTTCCGGGCCGGCGTCCGCGCCGAGCTGGGCGCGCGGGTCGAGGTGGTCGGCGAGGCCAGCTCGGTGGCCGAGGCGGTGACCCGGATCGCGGCCACCCAGCCGGACGTGGTGCTTCTCGACGTGCACATGCCCGACGGCGGTGGCCGTGCGGTGCTGGAGGCGATGCGGCGTACCCACCCGCAGGTGCGGTTCCTCGCGCTGAGCGTCTCCGACGCCGCAGAGGACGTCATCGGGCTGATCCGCGCCGGCGCGCGGGGGTACGTCACCAAGACGATCTCCCCGGAGGAGCTGACCGACGCGATCCGCCGGGTGGCCGACGGTGACGCCGTGTTCAGCCCTCGGCTGGCCGGGTTCGTGCTGGACGCGTTCGCGTCCCGGCCGGACGCGCCGGTGGCCGACCCCGAGCTGGACCAGCTCACCAACCGGGAGCGCGAGGTGCTCCGGCTGCTCGCCCGCGGCTACGCCTACAAGGAGATCGCCAAGGAGCTGTACATCTCGATCAAGACGGTCGAGACGCACGTCTCCAACGTCCTGCGCAAGCTGCAGATGTCGAACCGGTACGAGCTGTCGCGCTGGGCCGCGGACCGCCGCCTGGTCTGAGCCCACGCCGCACGGCGACCCCCTGGGAGGCATCGTCCCCCCGGGGGGTCGTTGGTGTCCGCACAGTCGACGTCGGTATCCTCCGGACGGACAAAAAACCCGCAGTCGTGCGCCCGTCGACGGGCCCGGAGCGGGCGCGGTCCTCGTCACAGCGCTTGCGGGCGGCAGGGATGCCCGTCAACCTCTATGTGCCCGTCTTGCCTGTTCAGGGCCCTATCGTCCGTACGCTTTGTGATCTTTTCTCAAGTATCGGCAACGCGGCAGGCAACTAACGTCTTGATAACGGCACCTTCACGGAAAGGGCCGGTGGGTGTCACAGTGGCAGCACCTCACCCCCCGGTGTGAGGCATCTCGTCGGGCCTGCCGACCACGTGACGCCGCCACCAGCGTCGCCGCGTGGTTGTCGACCCTGCGTGGTGCCCGCGTCCAAGGTGTGGCGCCCGGCGGATCGGTACCCCTGGGGTGTCCCGAAATCCTCTGCGGTAAACCGACGTCCCGCTTGTCCGGGTCGCCGGTGGTGTCACCCCCAAACGTGCGTGAAACCCACGACGGAACCAGGTTAAGAAAGAGGAGGCCCCTCGGAATGAGAGTCTCGAAGCGGGCGAGCGGCGCGCTCGCGGTGGGCGCGGCATTCGCGCTCGTCGCGTCCGGCTGCTCCAGCGGGAACAACCACGGTGGCGACGCCGGCGCCAGCTCGGACGGCGCGATCGTCATCGACGGTACCCAGCCGGAGAACCCCCTGGTTCCGGCGAACACCACCGAGACCGGTGGCGGCGCGATCATCGACTGGATGTGGAGCGGTCTGGTCGAGTACCCCAACAACGGTGGGGCGCCGCAGAACCTGCTCGCCGAGTCGATCGAGACGAGCGACTCGAAGGTCTTCAAGATCAAGATCAAGCAGAACACCAAGTTCCACGACGGCACCACCGTCAAGGCCGAGAGCTTCGTCAAGGCCTGGAACTGGGCGGCGTACGGCCCGAACGGCGCGCAGAACGCCTCCTTCTTCTCCGACATCCAGGGCTTCGACGAGGTCTACACCGAGGACCCGGACGGCCCGGACGGCCCGCAGAAGGCTCCGGACCCGGCCAAGAAGGACATGTCCGGCCTCAAGGTCGTCGACGACTGGAACTTCGAGGTCACGCTGAACGCGCCGACCGCCGTGTTCCCGACCAAGCTCGGCTACAGCGCCTTCGTGCCGCTGCCGGACGCCTTCTTCTCCACCACCCCGGCGGAGTTCGGCAAGAAGCCGATCGGTAACGGCCCGGTCAAGCTCGTCTCCTGGCAGGACGACGTCGAGATCAAGCTGACCCGCTTCGACGACTACAGCCTGCGCGACAAGATGAAGGTCAAGGACGTCACCGTCAAGATCTACCAGGACGACACGGCGGCCTACAACGACCTGCTCGCCGGCAACCTGGACTTCCAGCAGCAGGTTCCGGTCTCCGCGCTGGCCGGTGAGAAGTGGAAGACCGACCTGGGCGAGCGGGCGATGTCCTCGACCACCCCGTCGACCGGCATCATCGCCTTCCCGATCTACGACAAGCGCTTCCAGAACCCGAAGCTGCGCAAGGCGATCTCGCTGTCCATCGACCGGCAGGCGATCACCGACAAGATCTTCTTCGGTACCCGTAAGCCGGCCGACAGCTGGGCCAACCCGCTGACCCCGGGCGCCGAGCCGGGCAACTGCACCGCCTGCAAGTTCGACGTGGCCCAGGCCAAGCAGCTGTACGCCGAGTCCGGTGGCTTCAAGGGCAAGCTGACCCTGTCGTACAACGCGGACGCCAGCCACAAGGAGTGGATGGAGGCCGTCGCCCAGCAGATCAAGACCAACCTGGGCATCGACGCGGTCGCCGTCGGCGTGCCGACCTTCGCGGTCTTCCGCGCCAACATCAACGCCTACAAGATGACCGGCGCCTACCGGGCCGGCTGGCAGCAGGACTACCCGGACGTGGAGAACTGGATCAACCCGCTCTACGTCACCGGTGGTTCCTCGAACGACGGCAAGTACAGCAACACGCAGGTGGACGCCCTCTCGAAGGAGGCCACCGCGGCCCCCAGCATCGAGGAGGCCCACAAGAAGTTCGCTGAGGCCGTCAAGCTCATCGACCAGGACGTTCCGTCGATGCCGATCTACTTCGGTGGCCAGCAGTCCGGCCACTCGGAGAAGATCAAGAAGCTGGAGCTGACCAACGTCGGCGAGCTCGACATCACCTCGGTCGAGCTCTGATCCGAACGCTCTGACCCCGGGTCGGGCTCGCCTACCGGTGAGCCCGACCCGGGGCCGTTCCGCGAGGGGGTGTACAACGAACCCCTCGCAAACGTTGTCGCCGCCGCGCCGGCCCGCGCCGGCGCTCCCTGTCTGGAGGACCACCCCATGGGCCGTTATCTCTTGAGACGGCTGCTGCAACTCGTGCCGGTGTTCATCGGTACGACGTTCCTGATCTACTGGCTCGTCTGGTCAGTACCCGGTGACCCCTTCGCCGGCAAGTGCGGCGACCGCGGTTGCCCGCCGAACTACCGCGCCATGATGACCGAGAAGTACAACCTCGACGAGTCGATCTGGGTGCAGTACGCCAGCTACATGAAGAACCTTCTGCAGGGTGACTTCGGTATCACGTTCGGCGGTCGCGAGATCAGCGACATCATCGCCACGTCGTACCCGAACACCCTGAAGCTGGCGGTGGTCGCCCTCGCCATCGAGGCCGTGATCGGTCTCGGCGCCGGCATCCTCACCGGCCTGCGGCGCAACGGCTTCCTGGACAACCTGGTCCTGGTCTCCACCCTCTTCCTGATCGCCCTCCCGGTCTTCGTCATCGGCTTCGTGCTGCAGTGGCTGCTCGGCGTGAAGTGGGGCATCATCAACCCGACCGTGTCCAACGAGATGCGGTTCAGTGAACTGATCGTGCCGGGCTTCGTGCTCGGAAGCGCATCGATGGCGTACATCGCCCGGGTGGCGCGTACGAGCATCGCCGAGAACCGGCGTGCCGACTACGTCCGCACCGCGATCGCCAAGGGCCTCCCGATGCGCCGCGTGGTCGGCGTGCACCTGCTGCGCAACTCGCTCATCCCGGTGGTCACCCTGCTCGGCACCGACCTCGGCGCGCTGATGGGTGGCGCGATCGTGACGGAGGGCATCTTCGGCATCAACGGCATCGGCCGGCAGGTGCTCCGCTCGATCGTCACCAAGGAGAGCGCTACCGTTGTCGGCATCGTCGTGGTGTTGGTGCTCGTCTATCTCATCATGAACCTGGTGGTGGACCTGCTCTACGCCGCCCTCGACCCGAGGATCCGCTATGAGTGACCGCCGCAGCGTACGAAACGTCCCAGCAGTCTGCGCGGGCAACCACGCCCGTGCCGAGCGCAGCGAGGTACGGGCATGAGTGACCCGAATACCGCGTCGATCGTGTCGACGCCGCCCGCGACCATGCCCACCGAGGCGGGGTCGGGCGCGCCCACCAACGCGGGCCTGCCGGAGAGCGCGAAGCAGAACAAGCCGCGTGGCCTGCTCGGTGACGCCTGGATCGACCTGCGCCGCAAGCCGCTGTTCTGGATCTCGGCGACGATCATCCTGGTCTTCCTCGTGATGGCGGCCTTCCCGTGGCTGTTCACCTCCGGCGACGCGGTCAACGGCTCGCTGGACCGCAGCCGGGTCGAGCCGTCGTCGGCCGCCTGGTTCGGCTACGACGTGCAGGGCCGCGACGTCTACGCCCGGGTCATCTACGGCGCCCGCGCCTCGATCGTGGTGGCAGTGGTCTCCACCCTCCTGACGCTGCTCGTCGGCGGCACGATGGGCATCATCGCCGGCTACCGCGGCGGCTGGGTGGACGCGCTGCTGTCCCGTGTCGCGGACATCTTCTTCGGCCTGCCGTTCGTGCTCGGCTCGATCGTCATCCTGACCACGTTCAACGGGTCCGGCAGCGACAACGGCGAGTGGACGATCATGGGTCTGGTCATCCTGTCCCTGAGCGTGCTGAGCTGGCCGGTGGTGATGCGGCTGATGCGGTCCTCGGTGCTCTCCACCAAGGAGGCCGACTACATCGTCGCGGCCCGCGCGCTCGGCGCCAGCACCGGCCGGATCATCCTCAAGCACCTGCTGCCGAACTGCCTGGCCCCGCTTCTGGTCTACGGCACGATCATGGTCGGCTCGTTCATCGGCGCGGAGGCCACGCTCTCGTTCCTGGGCATCGGCCTGAAGAGCCCGGTCGTCTCCTGGGGCATCATGATCAGCGAGGCGCAGAACTACATCCGGGTCTCGCCCTACCTGCTGTTCTTCCCCGCCGCGTTCCTCGTCGCCGCCGTGCTGAGCTTCGTCATGCTCGGCGAGGCGGTCCGCGAGGCCCTCGACCCGAAGCTCCGATAGGGGAACTGAGTTGTCCGACATTCTCGTGTCCGAGCAGTCCTCGCCGGGCGCCGACGGATCCGGCCGCCCCTCGGGCCGGCTGCTCGAGGTCGACGACCTTCGGGTGGAGTTCCGTACCCGGGACGGCGTCGCCAAGGTCATCAACGGAGTCACGTACCACGTCGAGGCGGGGGAGACCCTCGCCGTGCTCGGCGAATCGGGCTCCGGCAAGAGCGTCACCGCGCAGACCATCATGGGCATCCTGGACACCCCGCCCGGGTTCGTCACCGGTGGCCAGGTGCGCTTCCACGGCAAGGACATGCTCACCATGTCCCCCGAGCAGCGGCGGCGGATCCGGGGCGAGGGCATCGCCATGATCTTCCAGGACTCGCTCTCGGCCCTCAACCCGGTTTTCACGGTCGGCTTCCAGATCGCCGAGCAGTTCCGCATCCGGCGCGGCATGAGCCGCTCGGACGCCAAGAAGCGCGCGATCGAGATGCTCGACCAGGTGAAGATCCCCAACGCCAAGGGCCGGTTCAGCAACTACCCGCACCAGTTCTCCGGCGGTATGCGGCAGCGCGCCATGATCGCCATGTCGCTGGCGCTGGACCCCGAGGTGCTGATCGCCGACGAGCCGACCACCGCCCTGGACGTGACCGTGCAGGCCCAGATCATGGACCTGCTCGGTGAGCTCCAGCGGGAACGGCAGATGGGCATGATCCTGATCACCCACGACCTCGGCGTGGTCGCCGACGTCGCGGACCGGATCGCGGTCATGTACGCCGGCCGGATCGTCGAGGAAGCCGACGTCTACGACCTGTACCGCAAGCCGGGACACCCGTACACGCTCGGCCTGCTCAACTCGATCCCGCGGATGGACGAGAAGGGGCAGGAGCTCCGCACGATCAAGGGCCTCCCGCCGAACCTGATGAACATCCCGCCGGGCTGCGCGTTCAACCCGCGTTGCCCGATGGCGCAGCCGGTGTGCCGGGAGAAGGTCCCGCCGCTGCTGCAACTGGGCAACGGCCGGGCCAGCGCCTGCCACTTCGCCGAGGAACTGGTGAACCGTGACTGAGAACATCATCGAGGTTCGTGACCTGGTCAAGCACTACCCCGTGACCCGGGGCGTGGTGTTCAAGAAGACCATCGGCCAGGTCAAGGCGGTCGACGGAGTCTCCTTCGACCTCAAGGCCGGCGAGACGCTCGGCGTGGTCGGCGAGTCCGGCTGCGGCAAGTCGACGCTGGCCCGGGTGCTGATGAACCTGGAGAAGCCGACCGCCGGTCAGGTGCTCTACAAGGGCCAGGACATCTCCAAGCTCTCCGGTGGCGCGCTGCGGCGACTGCGCCGGCAGATCCAGCTGGTGATGCAGGACCCGTACACCTCGCTCAACCCCCGGATGACTGTGGGTGACCTGATCGGCGAGCCGTTCGAGATCCACCCCGAGGTGGCTCCGCGCGGCAGCCGGCGCACCAAGGTCAAGGAGCTGCTCGACCTGGTCGGCCTCAACCCGGAGCACATCAACCGGTACCCGCACCAGTTCTCCGGCGGTCAGCGGCAGCGCATCGGCATCGCCCGGGCGCTGGCGCTGCGGCCCGAGGTGATCGTCTGCGACGAGCCGGTGTCGGCGCTCGACGTCTCCATCCAGGCGCAGGTGATGAACCTGCTGGAGAAGCTCCAGGGCGAGTTCGGTCTCTCGTACGTCTTCATCGCCCACGACCTGTCGGTGGTGCGTCACCTCTCCGACCGGGTCGCGGTGATGTACCTGGGCAAGATGGTGGAGATCGGCACCGAGGACGAGATCTACGAGCGGCCGACCCACCCGTACACCCAGGCGCTGCTGTCGGCGGTGCCGGTGCCGGACCCGACCGTGCGCGAGAGCAAGGCGATCATCCGGCTCCAGGGCGACGTCCCCTCGCCGATCAGCCCGCCCTCGGGCTGCCGGTTCCGGACCCGGTGCTGGAAGGCGCAGGACGTCTGCGCCCAGGAGGTGCCGCTGCTCCAGATCCGGCCGGGCTCGGACCACCCGAGCGCGTGCCACTTCGCGGAGAAGCGGGAGATCGTCGTCACCCACGACGCGGCCTGACCCGAACCGAACCGCCTGCCGGCGTCAGCTCGACGCCGGCAGGCGGTTCGTCGTCTCCGGGCGCGTCACGGCGTCTCCGCGCACGTCACAGCGGGCCGCGGCCGGCGCGCAGCAGCAGGAGCGCGAGCTGGGTGCCGTCGGCGCCGAGTTCGGCGCGGAACCGCTCCAGGATCTCCCGTTCGCGGGACAGCACGAGCCGGGTCCCACCGGAGGCCATCCGGGTCGCGCCGACCTCCTGGGAGAGCGCGGCCCGCTCCTGCCAGAGCGCGATGAGGGTGCTGTCGATCTCGTCGATCCGCCGCCGGATCTCGCCGATCCGCTCGGCCGCCGCCGCGTCGTCGGTGCCGGTACGGGCCGCCGCGGCGCCGGTCGGATCGGCGTCGGCCGGCCGGCCGTTGCGCGCCAGGCTGCCGCTGGACTCCACCACGTCAGTCATCATCGTCGTCCCTCTCGGGGCTCGGGCCCGGTACCCGGATCCCGGGACGAAAACGCCCCGGGCTCGGGGAGCCCGGGGCGTTTCGTAGGTCTGTGATCAGGCGCGACCCACGGCTGCCGGACTCCCGGTGCCGTAGTAAAAGTAGAAGCGCTGATCGAACACGTCGTCGAGTATGCCGACCACCCGGGCGGGCGCGCAAGAAGACGCACCAACAGGTGAGACGTGCCGCCGCGCGCCGACCGGCCGCGGGCGGGGAAGTGTCCGGCCGGCGGCATAGACTCGGGCTGCGATGCATCCTCTCTTCGACATCCCCGCGTCCCCGCCCGCGCCGGAGTCCCGGCCGACCCCGCCGCGCCGCCCCGGGGCCGCCGGGTCGGACCCGCAGGCCCTCCTCGACGGCCTGAACGGCCCCCAGCGGGACGCGGTGACCCACGCCGGCTCCCCGCTGCTCATCGTGGCCGGCGCCGGCTCCGGCAAGACCCGGGTGCTGACCAACCGGATCGCCTACCTGCTCGGCGCCCGGGACGTGCACCCCGGCGAGATCATCGCGATCACCTTCACCAACAAGGCCGCCGGTGAGATGAAGGAACGGGTGGCCGCGCTGGTCGGCCCGCGTGCCCGGATGATGTGGGTGTCGACGTTCCACTCCGCGTGCGTACGCATCCTGCGGGCCGAGCACGAGCACGCCGGCCTGAAGTCGACGTTCTCGATCTACGACGCGGACGACTCGCGCCGGCTGATGCAGATGGTCGCCCGCGAGCTGGACCTGGACCCGAAGCGCTACCCGGCCCGGGGCCTGGCCGCCCAGGTGTCGAACCTGAAGAACGAGCTGGTCGACCCGGAGGAGTTCGCCGGCCGGGCCAAGGGGCCGAACGAGCGGGCGCTGGCCGAGGCGTACACGCTCTACCAGCGGCGGCTGCGCGAGGCCCACGCGCTGGACTTCGACGACCTGATCATGACCACCGTGCACCTGCTCCAGTCGCACCCGCACGTGGCGGAGAGCTACCGGCGGCGGTTCCGGCACGTGCTCGTCGACGAATACCAGGACACCAACCACGCCCAGTACGTGCTGATCAAGGAGTTGGTCTCCGGGACCGAGGGGATCCCGCCGGCCGAACTCTGCGTGGTCGGCGACGCCGACCAGTCGATCTACGCGTTCCGCGGCGCGACCATCCGCAACATCCTGGAGTTCGAGCGGGACTTCACCGACGCCCGCACCATCCTGCTGGAGCAGAACTACCGCTCGACCCAGACCATCCTCAACGCGGCGAACGCGGTCATCGACCGCAACACCTCCCGCAAGCCGAAGCGGCTGTGGAGCGACGCCGGGTCCGGCGAGCAGATCGTCGGGTACGTCGCCGACACCGAGCACGCCGAGGCGGACTGGGTGGCCCGGGAGATCGACCGGCTGGTCGACGACGGCGACACCCGCCCGGGCGACGTGGCGGTCTTCTACCGCACCAACGCCATGTCCCGCGTGTTCGAGGAGGTGTTCATCCGGGTCGGCCTGCCCTACAAGGTGGTCGGCGGGGTGCGCTTCTACGAGCGCAAGGAGGTCCGCGACGCGCTCGCGTACCTGCGCGCGGTGGTGAACGACGACGACACGGTCAGCCTGCGGCGGATTCTCAACACGCCGCGCCGGGGCATCGGCGAGCGGGCCGAGGCGTGCGTGGAGGCGCTGGCCGCGCGCGACCGCATCTCCTTCGGCGCCGCGCTGCGCCGGGCCAAGGACGCGCCCGGCATCTCCACCCGGGCCGCGAACGGCATCGCCGAGTTCGTCGCGCTGCTCGACGCGGCGCGGGAACTGGCCGACACCGGCACGCCGGAGGAGGTGCTGGAGGCGGTGCTGACCCGCTCGGGCTACCTGGCCGAGCTGGAGGAGAGCCTCGACCCGCAGGACGCCGGCCGGGTGGACAACCTCCAGGAGCTGGTGAGCGTCGCCCGGGAGTACACCGAACGGATCGAGGCGCTGGGCGCCGACGACGAGCGGGCCACCCTGGCCGGGTTCCTGGAGCAGGTGGCGCTCGTCGCCGACGCCGACCAGATCCCCTCCGACGACCCGGACCACCAGGGCGTGGTCACGCTGATGACGCTGCACACCGCGAAGGGCCTGGAGTTCCCGGTGGTCTTCCTGACCGGCCTGGAGGACGGCGTCTTCCCGCACCTGCGGTCGCTCGGCGACACCCGCGAGCTGGAGGAGGAGCGGCGGCTGGCGTACGTCGGCATCACCCGGGCCCGCCAGCGCCTCTACCTGTCCCGCGCGGTCACCCGGTCGGCGTGGGGCGCGCCCGCGTACAACCCGCCGTCGCGGTTCCTGGAGGAGTTGCCGCCGGAGCTGGTCCGCTGGGAGCGCACCGAGGGGTCGTACACCTCGTGGGGCGGCGGGGGCGGCGGCGTCGGCGGCCGGGCGGACCGCCTGGGCCGCGGCGGCTTCGCCGGCGGCACGCCGAAGGCGACCGAGCTGGCGAAGCGGCTGGGCGTGGACGCCAGCCGCCTGTCCACGGCGAGCGAGCTGAAGCAGGCCCCGAAGGTCTCGGCCGGGGACCGGGTCAACCACCAGCGGTACGGCCTGGGCCGGGTGCTGGCGGTGGAGGGAGCCGGTCCGGGCGCCCGGGCCCAGATCGACTTCGGCGACCAGACCATGTGGCTGGTGCTGCGGCACGCGCCCATCGACAAGCTCTGAGCGTGAGCGGGCCCGGTCCGGCTTGTGGCCGGACCGGGCCCTCCTCCTGTCGTGGCGCGGTCAGCAGGCCACGTTGACGCCCCGCGCGCGCAGGAACGGCGCCGGGTCGATCTGGTTCCACATGGCGCCCTGGTGCACCTCGAAGTGCAGGTGCGGGCCGGTGGAGTCGCCGGTGGAGCCCTCGTAGCCGATGACCTGACCGGCCTTGACCTTGTCGCCCACGGCAACGGCGAGCCGGCTCTGGTGGGCGTAGTGGGTCAGGTAGCCGTTGTGGTGGTCGATGAAGACCGAGATGCCGTAACCGTCGCCCACGTCGCCGGCCTTGACCACGGTGCCCGCCGCGGCGGCGTGGATCGGGGTGCCGGCCGGCATGGCGAAGTCGATGCCGGCGTGCTGCGTGCCCCAGCGGGGTCCGTAGCAGGACGTGATGCCGGCGCCCTTCATCGGGATGACCCAGGCCGGCTTCTTCGCCACTGTCGTCTTCTTGGGCTTGGGCTTGGGTTTCGCGGTCGCCGACTTCTTCGGCGCCGGGGTGGTCGCGCTCGGGCTCGGCGACGGGCTGGCCGGGACGGCGGACGGGGTGAGTGGCTCGCGGGCCGAACGGTCGGCGCGGGCCGCGTCCTCGACGCGGGCCTGTACGCCGAGGTCGACGGCGGCGGGCGTCGGTGCGGAGCGGTCGGCGACGGTGACCACGCCGCCGATGCCGAGGCCGAGCAGGGCCACCGCGCCGGTGACCACGTATGCGGTGCGCCGGACGCGGCGCGGGCGTCGGTGCCGGGCGGGAGCGTTGTCCGGGGTGGGGCTGCTGTGCTGCACGGGATCCTTCACCAGTCGAGGGGCACGTGACCACGAAATACTGGTGTCGGCGCAGGTGGCGGCGGGTATCGGGTGGCCGGGGCAAGGGGCGCCGGCCGTCGCCTCGTGCCCGGTTCTCGACCGGACGGGCGGTTCCGTGGCGAAGACGATCACCGATGGCTGTGGTCCCGCTCACACCGGCAGGTGTGACGTGGCAGACTTCGGCCAAACGAAACCGCCCGGATCGTATGATCCGGGCGGTAACGGGGCGTACTGAGCGTCAGGAGGCGGCTACGTCCCCGTAGATCGCTTCGATTTCGAGCTGAATGTCCACTCCGCGCTCCTTGAGGAACGCCACCGGGTCCTGCGGCTGGCCCTTGACATGGATCTCCAGGTGCAGGTGGGAGCCGTAGGAGTGGCCGGTGTTGCCGACCAGGCCGAGCTGGTCGCCGGCCTTCACCTCCTGGCCCTCCTTGACCGACACTGCGGAGGAGTGGCCGTAGATGGCCTCGGTGCCGTCGGAGTGCTTCACGATCACCGCGTAGCCGTAGCCGCCGAACCAGCCGGCCTTGGTGACCGTGCCGGCGTGGACCGCCTTGTAGGGCGTGCCCTCCGGCGCGACCAGGTCGATGCCGGTGTGCAGCTTGCCCCAGCGCACGCCGTAGGGGGACTTGAAGTCGTAGCCGTGCAGTGGCAGGAGCCAGGGGTCCTGCTCGGTGATCTTGCTGTCGGTGCGGTCGGACCGGGACGCGCGGTCGGCGCTGTCGGCACGGGCCGCGGCGTCCTGGCTGGCGACCGAGGCCTGCCGGAGCTCGTCGAGGACCGAGGGGTTGACGCTCTTGGCGTCGGGCAGGGCGTTCGCGCCGATGGCGACGATGCCGGCGCCGACGAATGCGGTGGTGACCACCGCCGCGTAGCGGCTCCGCGGGGGGGTGGGCACGCGGCGGCGGCCGCGATAGCGATCGGGCTCAGACGACAGGCGCTGGCGCACGCACACCCTCCGTTGTCGGGGATCCGATGCGACTCCGGACCGTTCGGTGAAGCTCGGTTGAACCTCCGGTGTCGCGTCGTCACCCGTCCGTGGACCTGATGACAACCGTGGACACGTTAGCCAACCGCCACTCCTGTCACAAGCCGAAGCGCCGAACTGGCGTTTCTTTATGTACGTTTCCATCCTGGCTTGTCATATCTCGTGCCGCCGGTCGGGTGGGGCTCCGACTGTCCATTCGTCGCGGACAGTGACCGATCGGCGGAGGTGTCCGGCTTTCCGCGTACGCGCATGAGCGGTAGGGGCAGTGGCCCGTGCGTGGGACGGTCCGGGCCCCGCTTTCCGCCCTCCGCTCCGCCGGGTTACCGTTCGTTCAGGTCAGTGTCCTGGTGAAAGGTGTGCGCAGATGAGCTCTCGTATCCGGGTCGTCGTCGCGAAGCCCGGCCTGGACGGCCACGACCGGGGCGCGAAGGTCGTCGCGCGTGCCCTGCGTGACGCGGGCATGGAGGTCATCTACACCGGCCTGCACCAGACGCCCGAGCAGATCGTGGAGACGGCCATCCAGGAGGACGCGGACGCGGTCGGCCTGTCGGTGCTCTCCGGCGCGCACATGACGCTGTTCAAGCGTGTCCTCGAACTGCTCGCCGAGCGCGACGCCACCGACATCGTGGTGTTCGGCGGCGGCATCATCCCCGACGCCGATCTGCCGGAACTGGAGCGGCTCGGCGTCGCGAAGATCTTCACCCCCGGCGCCACCACCGGGTCGATCGTCGAATGGGTGCGGGAGAACGTCGCCCAGCCGGTCGGCTGACCCGCCGCATTTCCGGCTCCGGGCACGGGGGAGGGGCCGGACGCACCCCTCACACGCCCGGCCCCTCTATGCACGATGCCCCGCCGCCACCCCTCGACCGACAGGGCATCGGCCGCTCCCGTCGTCGCGCTTGACCAGCGCTCCGACATCACACTCAACGACGCCCCCGACCGGCGGTTACGCCCGGTCCGGCACATCCCCCGGACGGCTGACGCCGCCGGTCGCCGACGCGTGCCGCCCGCCCGTCGCGGCGGCTTCCCGGCGGCGAACCGCCCGGAACCGGTGCCGGCCGGAGACGGCTGTGCATTACCGCACACCCCGCACCCGCTCGGTTGCCGCCGGTTCCCATCTCGTTAGGCTGCGGCAAATGGCCTGTCTCTTCTGATGACAGGCGTCAAACTGATTTTCCAACGCTGGTGGCGGCGCGACGGCGCGCCGCGGAGACGGGACGGGACGCGCAAACGTGGACCTGTACGAGTACCAGGGGCGGGACCTGTTCGAGCGGCACGGCTTGCCCGTGCTCGCCGGCGGCGTCGCCACTACCCCGGAGGAGGCCCGCGCGATCGCCGAACGCCTCGGCGGTCGGGTGGTCGTCAAGGCGCAGGTGAAGGTCGGTGGCCGCGGCAAGGCCGGCGGCGTGAAGCTGGCCGAGGGCGCGGAGGAGACGGTGGCCCGGGCCACCGACATCCTCGGCATGGACATCAAGGGTCACACCGTCCACAAGGTCATGATCACCGTGACCGCGGACGTGGCCGAGGAGTACTACTTCTCTTACCTGCTCGACCGGGCGAACCGCACCTTCCTCTGCATCGCCAGCGTGGCCGGCGGTATGGACATCGAGCAGGTGGCGGCCGAGACCCCGGAGCGGGTCGTCAAGGCCCCGATCGACGCCAACACCGGCGTCGACGAGGCGAAGGCCCGGGAGATCGTCACCGCGGCCGGCTTCCCGGCCGAGATCGCCGACCAGGTCGTCGACGTCGCGGTGAAGCTGTGGCAGGCGTTCGTCGCCGAGGACGCCACGCTCGTCGAGGTGAACCCGCTGGCCACCACCAAGGACGGCAAGCTGCTGCTCCTGGACGCCAAGGTCACCCTGGACGAGAACGCCGCGTTCCGGCACCCGGACCACGAGGCCCTGGTCGACCAGGCGTCGGTGGACCCGCTGGAGCAGGCCGCCAAGGCCAAGGACCTCAACTACGTCAAGCTCGACGGCGAGGTCGGCATCATCGGCAACGGCGCGGGCCTGGTCATGTCCACGCTCGACGTGGTCGCGTACGCGGGCGAGCGGCACGGCGGCGTCAAGCCGGCCAACTTCCTCGACATCGGCGGCGGCGCGAGCGCCGAGGTGATGGCGAACGGCCTGGAGATCGTCCTGTCCGACCCGTCGGTCAAGAGCGTCTTCGTCAACGTCTTCGGCGGCATCACCGCCTGCGACGCGGTCGCCAACGGCATCGTGCAGGCGCTGGCGCTGCTGGAGCAGCGCGGCGAGAAGGCCACCAAGCCGCTCGTCGTCCGCCTCGACGGCAACAACGCCGAGGCCGGTCGGGCGATCCTCGACGGCGCGGCCAACCCGCTGATCCAGCGGGTCGACACCATGGACGGCGCGGCCGAGCGGGCCGCCGAGCTGGCAGCTGCGGGGGTCTGACAATGGCTATCTGGCTGACCAAGGACTCCAAGGTCATCGTGCAGGGGATGACCGGTTCCGAGGGTTCCAAGCACACCCGGCGGATGCTCGCCGCCGGCACCAACGTGGTCGGCGGCGTGAACCCGCGCAAGGCCGGCACCACTGTCGACTTCGACGGCACCGAGCTGCCGGTCTTCGCCTCCGTCGCGGACGCGATGAAGGACACCGGCGCGGACGTCACAGTCATCTTCGTGCCGCCGCAGTTCACCAAGGCCGCTGTGGTCGAGGCGATCGACGCCGGCATCGACCTGGCCGTGGTGATCACCGAGGGCGTGCCGGTGCACGACACCGCAGCGTTCTGGGCGTACAACAAGTCCAAGGGCGAGCGCACCCGGATCATCGGCCCGAACTGCCCGGGCATCGCCTCGCCGGGCGCGTCCAACGCCGGCATCATCCCGGCCGACATCACCGGCTCCGGCCGCATCGGCCTGGTCAGCAAGAGCGGCACGCTGACCTACCAGATGATGTACGAGCTGCGCGACATCGGCTTCTCCACCTGCGTCGGCATCGGCGGTGACCCGATCATCGGCACCACCCACATCGACGCCCTGGCCGCCTTCGAGGCGGACCCGGAGACCGACGCGATCGTCATGATCGGTGAGATCGGCGGCGACGCCGAGGAGCGGGCGGCCGAGTTCATCAAGGCCAACGTCACCAAGCCGGTGGTCGGCTACATCGCCGGCTTCACCGCCCCGCCCGGCAAGACCATGGGTCACGCCGGCGCGATCATCTCGGGCTCGGCGGGCACCGCCGACGCCAAGAAGGCCGCGCTGGAGGCGGTGGGTGTCAAGGTCGGCAAGACCCCGACCGAGACCGCCAACCTGATGCGGGAGCTCATGTCCGGCCGCTGAGCGGCCGTACGACGCGTGCCGAGGGGGTCGACCGGGGAACCGGTCGGCCCCCTCGCGTTCAGCGGTACCAGTACGGGTAGTACGAGTTGCCCCGGGCCCGCACGATGGCGCTGGCGACGATGTTGATCACACCGAACGCGATGGCCAGCCAGCCGAGCAGCTGCGACTTGCCGTTGCGCCGGGCGTCGCGGATCGACAGCGCGCCGAAGACGATGCCCAGGATCCCGCAGCAGAACAGGCCGAAGACGATGCCGAGGACGCCCCAGAGCGTGGTCCGGTCCCGGCCGACGGCCGGTGGCGGCGGGGGTGGCGGATACGGAGCGTGCACGGCTTCCTCCGAGCGGTCGGCACCGCGACGGGAACGGTCGCGTCTGAGGCCGAGGCTAGACCGGATCACCGCCGTGGGACCGGGGTTCGGCGAACTCGCCACGCTGCCGACCGGGTATCGGACTGCCGTCCTCCGCGCGGCGTGCCAGAGTAGACACGATGTCACGCGTCACCCCTGACCAGCCCCGCCGTCCGGCCACCGGTCCCCCCGCCGGCGCCCGGCCGCCCGGCCGTGCCCGCCCGGCCGCCCGGGTGCCCGCGCCGCGCTCGGGCGAGGAGCCGCGCAGCCGGGCGCCACTGCCCGTCGCGGCCGGGGTGGCCGCGCTCTGGGCGGCGCTGACCTCCTGGCTGCCGGTCTCCGTCGTGCTGGGCCTGGCCCAGCTCAGCGAGGACGCCGGCTCGCTCGGCGGGGCGCTGCGCGCCGGCCTGGCCGGCTGGCTGCTCGGGCACGGCGTGCCGTTGCAGACCACCGCCGGGCCGCTGGGCCTGATCCCGCTCGCGCTGAGCGCGCTCGCCGTCTGGCGGCTCACCCGCGCCGGGGTGCACGTCAGCCGGGCCGTCGGCGCGCGGGGAGCCGGCTCGCCCCGCCAGGCGCTCACCGTGGCGGTCGCCGTCGGGATCGGGTACGCGCTGATCGGCGCGCTCGCCGCGTTCGCCGTCGACGCGGGCGGCCTGCGGGTCTCCCCGGTCACCGCCGCGCTCATGTTCGCCGCGTTCGGCGTACCGGCCGCCCTGGTCGGGGCGCTGCGCACCACAGGCGTCTGGGCGCTGCTGACCGCCCGCTGCCCACCGCCGCTGCGCGACGGCCTGCGTACCGGGCTGGTCGCGGCGCTGCTGCTGCTCGGCGCGGGCGCGGGCGCGGCCGGACTGGCGGTGGCCACCGGCGGCGGCGACGCGGCCGACATGATCGGCGCCTACCGGACCGGGGTGGCCGGTCAGGCCGGCATCACCCTGGTCAGCCTCGCGTACGCGCCGAACGCCATCGCCTGGTCGGCCGCCTACCTGCTCGGTCCCGGGTTCGCCGTCGGCACCGACACCGCCGTCCGCACGAGTGAGGTGTCGGTCGGCGCGTTGCCGGCCGTACCGCTGCTGGCCGGCCTGCCGCGCGGGCCGATGGACGGGCTCGGCGCCGCGCTGCTCGCGGTGCCGGTGCTGGCCGCGATGGCGGCCGGCTGGCTGCTGGCCCGGCGGCTGATCCGGGCCGCCGCCGAGGAACGGGCCGCTGTGGGCTGGCCGGCGCTGCTCGGGCCGGCCGCGCTCGCCGGACCGGTCGCCGGCGCGCTGCTGGGGCTGGTCGCGGCGGCGTCCGGCGGGCCGCTCGGCGGCGGCCGGCTGGCCGAGGTCGGTCCGTCACCCTGGCCGGTGGCAGTGGTGGCCACCCTGGTGATCGCGGTGGGCGCGGTACTCGGCGCGGCCGCCACCCGCACCCTGACCCGCCCGGCGCGTCCGACGCCCCCGCCTCGCGCCACCCCGGCTCCGCGCTGACCCGTCCGGCGCCGCGCCGGGGAGAGACGCGCGAGGGGCGCCCGGCGGTCGCCGGACGCCCCTCGTTCGAACGACGGTCAGGCGCCGAAGTTGTTCATGTTGATCGCAGCGCCGGCGATGGCGCTGATGATGCCGACGACCACGCCGACGGCGCCGCAGATCAGGGCGGCCCGCGCCTGGCCGGCGTTGTTGGCCTCGCCCGCCTGGACCTTCTTCTGGCCGAGCACGCCGAGGACGACCGCCACGATGCCGGCCGGGACACCCAGCAGCGGGCAGCACAGGCCCAGCACGATCGAGGCGATGCCGACGATCATGCCGGCGAGGCCCATGGTGTTGCTCTGGCCCTGACCCGGAGCCGGGCCGGTCGGGTAACCGGCGGCCGGGTACTGCGGCGCCGCGCCGTACGGCTGCTGCTGCTGGGCGTACGGGTCCTGGCCGTAGGCGGGCTGACCCGAGGTGGGCTGGCCGTACGGCTGGCCCGAGGTCGGCTGCTGGCCGTACTGCGGCTGCTGGCCGTACTGCGGGGCCTGCGGCGGCTGGGCGTACGGGTCGTTCGGCTGAGCGGTCGGGTCCTGGTTCGGCTGCTGGCCGTACGGGTCCTGTCCGGGGTAACCGGGCTGCATGTCTGGGTGCTCCTCAGTTCGGTTCGGTTGTGCGTCAGTTGGTGCCGCTGCTGCCGGCGAGGCCAGCCAGGCCGCCGAAGAGGCAACACATCACCACGATGATGCCGAGCCAGACCAGGCCGGCGATGAGGGCCCACTTGGACCACTTCTTGGACTCGGCGGCGGCGGCCTGGGCGCCGGCGTAGTCACCCTGCTGGATCAGCGGGTTGACCTTCGACGCGTTGATGATGGCCGGGATCGCGAGCGGCCAGAACAGGAAGATCGCGACGATGGACATCGTCATGTTGTTGTCGATCTGCTGCGGCTGCTGCGGGGGGTATCCGGGCTGCATGCGAGTACTCCTCGGTCCGGCGGCACGCGGGTGCCGGTTTTCTTCGTGGGGGTGCGGGCCGGGGGAGAGACCGGACACCGGGCGACCGGCAGCGTACCGCGAGCACGCCATCCCCGAGGTGACGCGACCGGCCCGCCGCCCCGTGGCCAGAGCGCCTGACCTGCCCGATAGGGTTGCCGCGTGACCGAGCCCGCGTCCGTCGCCCGCCTCGTCGTCCTCGTCTCCGGTTCCGGCAGCAACCTCCAGGCGCTGCTGGACGCCACCGCCGACCCCGGCTACGGCGCCCGGGTCGTCGCCGTCGGCGCCGACCGGGACGGGATCGCCGGCCTGGACCGGGCCGCCGCCGCCGGCGTGCCGTCCTTCGTCGAGCGACTCAAGGACCACCCCACCCGCGCCGACTGGGACAAGGCGCTCACGGCGCGGGTCGCGGAGCACCGGCCCGACCTGGTCATCAGCGCCGGGTTCCTCAAGCTGGTCGGGCCGGAGTTCCTGGCCGCGTTCGGCGACCGCTACCTCAACACGCACAACACGCTGCTGCCGGCGTTCCCCGGCATCCACGGCCCCCGTGACGCGCTGGCGTACGGCGTGAAGGTCACCGGGGCCACGCTGTTCTTCGTCGACGCCGGGATGGACACCGGGCCGATCGTGGCCCAGGTCGCCGTGCCGGTGCTCGACGGCGACGACGAGGACACGCTCACCGAGCGCATCAAGTCCGCCGAGCGGCGCCAGCTCGTCGAGCAGGTCGGCCGGCTGGTCCGTGAAGGTTGGACGATCACCGGAAGAAAGGTCACCATCCCGTGAACGCCACTGAGGACGCCGGCCGCCGCCCGATCCGGCGCGCGCTGGTCAGCGTCTACGACAAGACCGGCCTGGCCGAGCTGGCCCGCGCCCTGCACGAGGCCGGCGTGGAGATCGTGTCGACCGGGAGCACCGCGTCGACGATCTCCGGCGCCGGGGTGCCGGTCACGCCGGTCGAGCAGGTCACCGGCTTCCCGGAGATCCTCGACGGGCGGGTCAAGACGCTGCACCCGAAGATCCACGGTGGTCTCCTCGCGGACCTGCGCAAGGACGCGCACGCCGCTCAGCTCGACGAGCACGGCATCGGCGGCATCGACCTGCTGGTCTCCAACCTCTACCCGTTCCAGGCCACTGTCGCCTCCGGCGCCGACACCGACGAGTGCGTGGAGCAGATCGACATCGGCGGTCCGGCGATGGTGCGGGCCGCGGCGAAGAACCACGCCTCGGTGGCGGTGGTGACCGACCCGGCCGCGTACCCGGCGGTGCGGGCCGCGCTGGCCGACGGCGGTTTCACCGTTGCCCAGCGCCGGGCGCTCGCCGCCCGGGCCTTCGGCGACATCGCCGACTACGACGTGGCGGTGGCCGACTGGTTCGCCACCACTGTGGCGCCGGCCGAGGACGGCTGGCCGCAGTTCGCCGGCCTGGCGCTGCGCCGCCAGGCCGTGCTGCGGTACGGCGAGAACCCGCACCAGGCCGCCGCGCTCTACACCGACCCGGGCGCGCCGGCCGGGCTGGCCCAGGCCGAGCAGCTGCACGGCAAGGAGATGTCCTACAACAACTACGTCGACGCGGACGCCGCCTGGCGGGCCGCCAACGACTTCCCGGACCAGCCGGCGGTGGCGGTCATCAAGCACGCCAACCCGTGCGGCATCGCTGTGGGCGCGGACGTGGCCGAGGCGCACCGCAAGGCGCACGCCTGCGACCCGGTCTCCGCGTTCGGCGGCGTGATCGCGGTGAACCGGCCGGTGAGCGTGGAGCTGGCCGGTCAGGTCGCGGAGATCTTCACCGAGGTACTGGTGGCGCCGGGCTTCGACGAGGGCGCGCTGGAGGTGCTGCGGGCCAAGAAGAACATCCGGCTGCTGCGGGCGCCCGCCTTCGCCACCCGGCCGGCGGAGTGGCGGCAGGTCAGCGGCGGCGTGCTGGTGCAGATGCGGGACGCCGTCGACGCGCCCGGCGACGACCCGTCCGGCTGGACGCTCGCCACCGGCGACCCGGCCGACGAGGCAACGCTGCGCGATCTCGCGTTCGCCTGGCGGGCGGTCCGCGCGGTCAAGAGCAACGCCATCCTGCTGGCCCGCGACGGCGCCACCGTCGGCGTCGGCATGGGTCAGGTCAACCGGGTGGACTCGGCGCGGCTGGCCGTCAGCCGGGCCGGTGACGAGCGGGCCCGCGGCTCGGTCTGCGCCTCGGACGCGTTCTTCCCGTTCGCCGACGGCCCGCAGATCCTCATCGACGCCGGGGTGCGGGCGATCGTCCAGCCGGGCGGTTCGATCCGGGACGAGGAGACCATCGCGGCCTGCAAGGCGGCCGGCGTCACCATGTACCTCACCGGGACCCGGCACTTCTTCCACTGACGAGTCCGGCCCGACCCGTCCGGGTGCGCCTGTCGTCCACACGGCGGACGCACCCGGACGTCGCGCCGTTGCCCGCCGCCGGAACCGGTTGCTAGCGTGTGCGCGGCGACGATCGACCGTCTCCGCCGCCCGTGAGACCGGCAGGTGTGCCATGCGCGTTCGCGACCGGTTGACCGCCGTCGTCGTCACGCTGGCGTTCGTCCTGGCCGGGCTGGGATCGGCCGCCGCACCCGCCGTCACCGCACCGGCCGCCGCGATCGTCGAAGCGCTCGGCGCATCCGCCGCCTCGGCGAGCGGAACGAGCCCGGCCGCGCTGCGTGCCGCGTACCCCGAACGGTCCTGGTCGGAGCTTGCCGCCGGCCCCTGGCACGACCACGGCGGCGGCCTCGGTTACGCCGACGGACCGGACGACCTGGCCCCGGCCGCGCTCCCGCGCGTGGCCGGTCCGGCCGTCCCGGAGCCCGTCGTGCCCGCGCCCCGGCCGCCGGTCGTGCCGCTGCCGCCGCGCGGCCCGCTCGCCGCGCGCGCCCCGCCGGCCGCCTGAGCCGCGCCGGACCCGGGACCCGCACGCCGGGACACCTCACCCGAGCCGCACCGAACCGCCGCGTCGACCCGGCGGTTCCGTCGCGGGACACCGATCACGTACGGCGGCGCGCCTCAACGCCGCCGGGATCGCCCGGGTCCATGCCCACCCGCCGCAGCGGAGGCCCCGCCCCCTCTTCCTCCGGGGGACGGGGCCTTCGTCGCGCTCACACGTCGGCGCGGACCTCGGCGAAGTGGCAGGCGCTGGGGTGCGGGTCGGCGGCCCGGAGCACGGTCTGCGGGTCCTGGACCGCGCAGACCTCCTCGGCCTTCCAGCAGCGGGTCCGGAAGTGGCAGCCGGACGGCGGCTCGGCCGGGCTGGGCACGTCGCCGCTCAGCCGGATGATGGTCTGCCGGTCGCGGGCCTCCGGGTCGGGCACCGGCACCGCCGACAGCAGTGCCTGGGTGTACGGATGGGTGGCCCGCTCGTAGATCTGCTCCTCGGTGCCGATCTCGACGATCCGGCCCAGGTACATCACCGCGACCCGGTCGGAGATGTGCCGCACCACCGACAGGTCGTGGGCGATGAAGACATAGGACAGCCCGAACTCGTCCTGGAGCTGCTCCAACAGGTTGATCACCTGGGCCTGGATGGAGACGTCCAGGGCCGACACCGGCTCGTCGCAGACGATGATCTCGGGGCGCAGCGCGAGCGCCCGGGCGATGCCGATGCGCTGCCGCTGACCGCCGGAGAACTGGTGCGGGTAGCGGTTGACGTGTTCCGGGTTGAGCCCGACCACGTCCAGCAGCTCCTGCACCCGCTGCCGCCGGCTGCGCTTCGGCGCGACCTCCGGGTGGATCTCGAACGGCTCGCCGATGATGTCGCCGACTGTCATCCGCGGGTTCAGCGAGGTGTACGGGTCCTGCATCACCATCTGCATGTTGCGGCGCAGCCGGCGCAGCTCGGCGCCCTTGGCGCGGAACAGGTCCCGTCCCTCCAGCGTGGCCCGCCCGGCGGTCGGGGTCTCCAGCCGCATGAGCAGCCGGGCCAGCGTGGACTTGCCACAGCCGGACTCGCCGACCACGCCGAGCGTCTCGCCGCGCCGCAGTTCGAACGAGACGCCGTCGACCGCCTTGACCTGGCCGATGGTCTTCTTGAACAGCACGCCCTGGCTGATCGGGAAGTGTTTGACCAGGTCGTCGACGGCGAGGATGGTCTCGCCGCGCACCTTGGCGGGCTCAGCCGGCGCTGTCATCGTGCACCTCCTGCGCGAAGTGGCACGCGCTGGTCCGGCCGTCGCCGAGCACCAGGTCGTGCGGCACCTCGTCCACACAGACCTGCTGGACGTACGGGCACCGGGGGTGGAACGGGCAGCCGGACGGGATCGCCATCAGGTTCGGCGGCAGCCCGCGGATGCTCGACAACGCCTGGCCGCGCACGTCCAGGCGCGGGATCGACTCCAGCAACCCCTTCGTGTACGGGTGGGCGGGCGCCCGGTACAGCGCGTGCACGTCGGCGTGCTCGACGATGCGGCCCGCGTACATGACAGCGATCCGGTCGGCCACGCCGGCGACCACACCCAGGTCGTGGGTGATCAGGATGAGCGCCGTGCCGAGGTCGCGGCGCAGGTCGGCCAGGAGGTCCATGATCTGCGCCTGCACGGTGACGTCCAGCGCCGTGGTCGGTTCGTCGGCGATAAGCACCTTCGGGTCGAGCGCCAGCGCCATGGCGATCATGACCCGCTGGCGCATGCCGCCGGAGAACTGGTGCGGGTAGTCGCCGAGCCGCTTCGCCGCCGCCGGGATCCGGACCAGGTCCATCAGCTCGACAGTGCGCTTACGCGCGTCGGCCCGGGACATCCCGGCCCGCTCACGCAGCGACTCGCCGATCTGCCAGCCGACCGGGAAGACCGGGTTCAGCGCCGACAGCGCGTCCTGGAAGATCATCGCGATCTCGGTGCCGCGCACCTGCCGGCGTTCCTCCTCCGGGCGGGTGAGCAGGTCCCGCCCCTGGTAGAGGATCTGCCCGCCGCGCACGTACGCGGGCGGAGTGTCCAGGATGCCCATGATCGCCTGCGCGGTGACGGACTTGCCGGAGCCGGACTCGCCGAGCACGGCGAGCGTCTCACCGGCGTCCAGGTGGTACGTCACCCCGTTGATCACCCGGGCCACGCCCTCGCGGGTGCGGAACTCCACGTGCAGGTCCCGTACCTCCAGCAGGTGCCCGCCCGGCGGGGTGGGAGAGGCCGGCGTGGGCCGGACCGCGTTCTGCGTCATGAGAGAGTCACCGCAGCTTCGGGTCGAAGGCGTCGCGGATCGCGTCGCCGAGCATGATGAAGGCGAGGACGGTCAGGGCGAGGAACGTCGACGGCACGATCAGCGGCGTCGCCGACTCCCGCATGTGCACCCGGCCGGCGTCGATGTCGATGCCCCAGGAGATGGTCGGCGCCTTCAGGCCGATGCCGAGGAAGCTCAGCGTCGCCTCGGCCGCGATGAACGAGCCGAGCGCGATGGTGAGCACCACGATGGCCGGGGCGAGCGCGTTCGGCAGGATGTGCCGCCACATGATCCGGCCGTTGCCGGCCCCGAGCATCCGGGCGGCTGCCACGTAGTCCTGCTCCCGGGCGGTGATCACCGAGGAGCGGACCACCCGGGCCGCCGTGGTCCACCCGAGCAGCGCCAGCACGAAGATCACCGCGAACAGCCGTACCGTGTCGCCGCTGGTGCTGACCCGCTTGAGCAGGACGATCGCGGCCAGCAGCAGGGGAATGCCGAGCACGATGTCGATCACCCGGGAGAGCACCGCGTCGACCCAGCCGCCGAAGTAGCCGGCGAGCATCCCGACGACGAGCGCGATCACGCCGGTGATCAGCGCGGAGAGCGCGCCCACGAGCAGCGAGGCGCGGGCGCCGTAGACCGCGCGGGCGAACGTGTCGCAGCCCTGGAAGTCGTACCCGAAGATGGCCCCGCCGGACGGCCCGGCGTGCTGGCGGGATAGCACGCAGTCGCGTGGGTCGTTCGCGGCGAACAGCCCGGGGGCCACCGCCATCGCGGCGACCAGCACCACCAGCAGCAGGCTGATCCAGAAGACCGGGTTGCGGCGCAGGTCCCGCCAGGCGTCCCCGGCCAGACTGCGGGCCCGGTCCGGCCGCCCGGCCCGGCCCGGCGTGCCCGGTTCGCCGGAGACGCCGCGCCGCGCCGCCTGGTTCTCCGTCGCCGCCACCGTCTCGAAGTCACTCACGGCCGCACCTCGCTGCGCTCACTCATAGCGGATCCTCGGGTCGAGGACGGCGTAGAGCACGTCCACCACCAGGTTGGAGAGCAGGTAGACCACGACGAGCACGCTGACGATGCCGACCACGAGCGGGCCGTCCTCGGTGCGGATGCCGCGGAACAGGTTGAAGCCGACGCCGGGAACGTTGAAGACGCCCTCGGTGATGATCGCGCCGCCCATCAGGTTGCCCAGCTCGACGCCGAGGAAGGTGATCACCGGGATGAGCGAGTTGCGCAGCACGTGCACGCCGACGATCCGGCGTCGCCGCAGGCCCTTCGAGCGGGCGGTGCGGACGTAGTCGGCGCGCAGGTTCTCGGTCACCGACGTCCGGGTCAGCCGCAGCGCGGTGGCCAGGGACAGCGAGCCGAGCACGATGCCGGGTAGCAGCAGCGCGTAGAAGGACGGCTGGGCGCCGGCGGTGGGCGGGAAGATCGGCCACCGTACGCCGAGGAAGTACTGCGCCAGCGGCGCGAGCACGATGGTGGGTATGCCGAGCACCAGCAGCGTGACCACGAGCGTGGCGTGGTCGAACACGCCGGAGCGGCGGATGGCCGCGATCACGCCGGCGGTGACCCCGAAGATCACGGTGACCGCCATCGCGATCACTGCCAGCTTGAGGGTGACCGGCCAGGCGGCGGCGAGGATGTCGCTGATCTGCCGCCCGGTCAGCGACTGCCCGAGGTCGCCCCGGACCAGGCCGCCGAGGTAGTCGAAGTAGCGGTAGAAGAAGCCGCCGACACCCGTCGCGTCCAGGTGGTACTTCTCGGTCAGGTAGGCCCGCTGCGCGGCGGTCACCGGCCGCTCCCCGGCGAGGGCCTGGATCGGGTCGCCCTGCCCGGCGAACATCAGCGCGTAGACGATCAGAGTGGTCCCGAAGAAGGCGAGGACCATCTGGAGCAGTCGCCGCAGGATGAACCGGAGCATGCTGGCAAGTCTGCCGAAAACGGGTGAAATGCGTGCCAATGCCAGGGCCGGGCCACCCGGTGGGGGTGGCCCGGCCCGTCAGCAGGGTGTCAGGCGAGTTCGATCTTCAGCAGGTCCACCCGGTCGAAGAGGTCCACGTGGACGTTCTTGACCTTGGTCGAGTGGCCGAAGTTGTTCTGCCCGTACCGCAGCGGGATCACCGGCATGTCCTGCGCGAGCAGGTCCTCCGCCGCCTGGTACTTCTTGATCGCCTCGTCCTCGGTCGCCGCCCGGGCGCCCTCGGCGAGCAGCTTGTCGAACTCCGGGTTGCTGTAGCCGTAGTAGTTCGACGAGCCGGTGCTGCTGTACAGCGGGCCGAGGTAGTTCTCCATGGACGGGTAGTCCATGACCCAGCCCATCCGGAACAGGCCGACCGGCTGCTTCTGCTTGAGCTTGGTCAGCAGGTCCGCGAACTTCGGCTCGGCGGTGCCGACACAGTCCACGCCCAGGTTGGCCTTGAGCTGGTTGCAGGTGGCGTCGATCCAGTCCTTGTGACCGCCGTCGCCGTTGTAGGACAGCTCGATCTTCTTCGGGCCGCCCGCGGCCTCGTACTCGGCCTTGGCCTTGACCGGGTCGAACGCGCCGGCGGTGCCGATGGTGTTCTCCCGGTAGCCGGCGACCACCGGCGAGACGAACGAGCGGGCCGGCTGCTGCGAGTCCTTGAAGATCGACTTGGTGATCTCGTCCCGGTCGATCGCCATCGAGATGGCCTTGCGCACCTCGGGCTTGCTGAACTCCTCCTGGAACGTCGGGAAGGCCAGCACCTGCAGCGACGAGGCGGGGCTCTGCTGGTAGCGGTCACCCAGGTCCGTCGCGGCGGTGGACAGGTTCTCGGTCGGGATCGTCTTGATCACGTCGAGGTTGTCCGACAGCACGTCGGCGTACGCGGCGGTCGGCTGCTGGTAGATGCGGAACTCGACGCCGCCGACCTTGGGCTGCTGGCCCGGGAAGGCGTCGTAGCGCTCCACCTCGACCTTGGCGTCGTGCTGCCAGCTGCCCTTCATCTTGAACGGGCCCTGACCGATCGGGGCCTGCTCGTAGCCCTCGGCCAGCACGCCCGGCGCGGAGAAGGCCGCCTCGGGCAGCGGGTAGAAGGCGGTGTAGCCGAGCATGGACTTGAAGTCCACGTACGGCTCGCTGAGGGTCACGGTGAAGGTCAGGTCGTCGACCTTCTGCAGGCCGCTGAGCGTCTTCGCCTTCGGCGTCTCGCCCTGGAGGTCGTCGTAGCCGGCCACCTTCTCGAAGAAGTAGCTGGAGTTCTGGCCGTTCGGGGCGTACGCGCCGTAGTTCCAGGCGTCAATGTAGTTGTCGGCGGTGACCTTCTCGCCGTTGTGGAACGTGTAGCCGGGCTTCAGCTTGATCGTCCAGACCTTGTTGTCCGACGTCGTCACCGAGTCCGCCGCCACCTCGTGCGGCTTGTTCGCCTCGTCGTAGTCGACGAGCGGGCTGAACAGGGCCGACAGGACCTGGGAGCCGCTCGTCTCGTTGGTGTTTGTGGGCACCAGGTGCTGCGGCTCGGCGATCTCGATCCGCACGGCCGCGTCGGGGTTGCTGGCACCGCCGCTGCCGCCGCCCGAGCCGCAGGCCGTCAGGCCCAGCGTCACCGCGAGCGGGAGCGCGGCCCAGGCCGCGAGCCTACGAACACGCATGTGGTCTCCTCATCTCCTCACGCTGCGCGGTCGTCCCGACATTGGGTGACTCTGCGCAACGAGCGGTAACGGTAGGTCGCGATCCGGCCCATCGACAACTGGCCCGTGGTGGATCGATGACGGATCGTGTTCGCCCCGCCTTGTCGCTGCCGCTCGAGCGTGCTAAACCCCGCTCCTTCCTGGCCTTTCCTTGACCGTTGGTGTTCCGTCCGAGTGCGCCCGGGAGGTTCTGGGGTGCCCGTGACCGGTGTCCGGTCCCTGCCTGAGCGGGTGCGATCGGACCGGTGCATCACCGTGACTGGTCACTCTCCGTGATTTAGGGCACGTTGCGCAGCGTGATCGTCGGCCGTCGTCGTCCGGGCCCGCCCGCGGCCGTGAGACGATCACGACGTGACGGCGACGATCCTGGACGGCAAGGCCACCGCGGCGGAGATCAAGGACGAGCTACGAGCCCGGGTCAAGGCGCTCGCGGAACGCGGCATCACCCCCGGCCTCGGCACGGTGCTGGTCGGCGAGGACCCCGGCTCCCAGGCGTACGTCAACGGCAAGCACCGCGACTGCGCCGAGGTCGGCATCGCCTCGCTGCGGGTCACGTTGCCGGCCGACGCCACCCAGGAGCAGCTCGACACGGCGCTCGCCGAGCTGAACGCCGACCCGGCCTGCCACGGCTACATCGTCCAGCTCCCGCTCCCCGGGCACCTCGACACCCAGCGCGCGCTGGAGTCGATCGACCCGGACAAGGACGCCGACGGGCTGCACCCGGTCAACCTGGGCCGGCTCGTCCTCGGGTACGACGCGCCGCTGCCCTGCACCCCGCGCGGCATCGTGGAGCTGCTGCGCCGGCACGACGTGCCGCTGCGCGGCGCGAACGTGGCCGTCGTCGGCCGGGGCAACACCGTCGGCCGCCCGCTGGGCCTGCTGCTGACCCGGCGCAGCGAGAACGCCACAGTGACGCTCTGCCACACCGGCACGCTCGACCTGGCCGCGCACACCCGCGCCGCGGACGTCGTCATCGTCGCCGCCGGCGTGCCGGGCCTGCTCACCGCCGACATGGTCAACCCGGGCGCGACAGTGGTCGACGTCGGCATCACCCGCGTGATCGGCGACGACGGCAAGGGGCGCTACACCGGCGACGTCGACCCGGAGGTGACCGAGGTCGCCGGCAAGGTGGTGCCGATGCCCGGCGGCGTCGGCCCGATGACCCGCGCGATGCTGCTCACCAACGTGGTCGAACGGGCCGAGCGGGCGGGCTGACACCCACCCAGGTCATAACCGTCCGCCCCTGGCCCGATCGGTGCCAGGATGGCTGATACGGTCCGGAAAACCGACTGGTATCAGGGAGTGGGACAGACCATGGGTAAGAAGGTCACTGTCGTCGGCGCCGGCTTCTACGGCTCGACCACCGCACAGCGCCTGGCCGAGTACGACGTCTTCGACACCGTCGTGATCACCGACATCGTGGAGGGCAAGCCGGCGGGTCTCGCGCTCGACCTCAACCAGTCCCGCGCGGTCGAGGGCTTCGAGACCAAGGTCGTCGGCGTCACCACCGGCCCGAACGGCGAGGGCTACGACGCCATCGAGGGCTCGGACGTCGTCGTCATCACCGCCGGCCTGCCGCGCAAGCCGGGCATGAGCCGGATGGACCTGCTGGAGACCAACGCCAAGATCGTCCGGCAGGTCTCCGAGAACGTCGCCAAGTACGCCCCGAACGCCGTCGTCATCGTGGTGTCCAACCCGCTCGACGAGATGACCGCGCTGGCCCAGCTCGCCACCCAGTTCCCCAAGAACCGGGTGCTCGGCCAGGCCGGCATGCTCGACACCGCCCGCTTCACCAACTTCGTCGCCGAGGCGCTGAGCGTACCGGTGAAGTCGGTACGGACCCTGACGCTCGGCTCGCACGGCGACACCATGGTCCCGGTGCCGTCCAAGAGCACCGTGAACGGCAAGCCGCTGCGTGACGTCATGCCGGCCGAGCAGATCGAGGAGCTGGTCGTCAAGACCCGCAACGGTGGCGCCGAGGTCGTCGCGCTGCTCAAGACCGGTTCCGCGTACTACGCCCCGTCCGCCGCCGCGGCCCGGATGGCGAAGGCCGTGGCCGAGGACTCCGGCGAGGTCATGCCGGTCTGCGCCTGGGTCGACGGCGAGTACGGCATCGCCGGCGTCTACCTGGGCGTCGAGGCCGAGATCGGCGCCGAGGGCGTGAAGCGGGTCGTCGAGACCGACCTGGACGCCGACGAGCTGGCCGCGCTGAAGGAGGCCGCCGAGGCGGTCCGCGCCAAGCAGGGCGACGTCGCCAGCATGTGACGCCCGTACCACCGCGTCGAAGGCCCGCCGGTTCCCGCCGGCGGGCCTTCTGCTGTCCCGCCCCCGGTTCTCCCCGTCGATCATGAAGTTGACGGCGGAGATGGAGCAAGTCAGCCGCCAACCTCATGATCAACCGGGTGAGGGGTGAAGGGCGCGGTCAGGTGAGGGGTGGCCAGGACCGCGGGGGAGAGGGTCGCCAGCAGGTGCTGCCGGGAGTGGCGGGCCGTGTCCGGGTCCTCCTCGTGGGCGTACGCCAGCTCCGGGGCGACCAGCTGGATCGCGTGCACCAGCAGGTCGCCGGTGACCAGGAGGCGCTCGTCGTCCGCCTCGATGAGCACCGACTGGTGGCCCGGCGTGTGCCCGGGCGTGTGCAGCAGCCGTACCCCCGGGGTGAGGGTGGTCTCGCCGTCGACCACCCGCAGCCGGCCGGCGGCGCGCAACGGCCCCAGCAGCCGGGCCGGCAGCTCCGGGTGGAACAGCTCCAGCGCGTCCAGCTCGGCGCGCTGGACCAGGTGATCGGCGTTCGGGAAGAGCGGGCCGGCCCAGCCCACGTGGTCCGTGTGCAGGTGGGTGAGGACCACCGTGCGGACGTCGGCCGGGTCGATGCCGGCGGCCGCCAGCTCCGCTGGGAGCCGACCGGGTACCGGCGCCCAGCTCGCGGCGAGCGAGTCGGCCGGACCGATACCGGCGTCGACAAGGGTGACCGGACCGTCGCCGGACCGCACGGCGAACGCGCGGAACCGCAGCCACCACCGGCCGTCGGCGGTCACCGCGCCCGGATCGAGCCGGTCGGCCGCCCGCCAGTGCGCCTCCGTGGCGCCGGGAAACGCCTCGCCGCGGGGCTGGAAGAAGGGCCCCTCGCCGTCGGAGAGCGCGGTGACCGTGATAGACCCGAGAGTGCGGCTGCGCGGCATCGGACGATGATGCCAGCGGGTCGCGGTGCGGCGCAGCCCGCTTTCCGGCGGTCCACCCCGGGCCGCCTGGGGACTGCCGACCAGTTTCCAGTACGCTCGTACTGCTTGAGCACGTGTCCCCCGAGAGGAGCGCCGGCCGATGGCGAAGATCAAGGTAAACAACCCGGTCGTGGAGATCGACGGCGACGAGATGACCCGGATCATCTGGAAGCAGATCCGGGAGCAGCTGATCCTGCCCTACCTCGACGTCGACCTGCACTACTACGACCTGTCGATCCAGCACCGTGACGCCACCGACGACCAGGTCACGGTCGACGCCGCCAACGCCATCAAGGAGCACGGCGTCGGCGTCAAGTGCGCCACCATCACCCCGGACGAGGCCCGGGTTGAGGAGTTCGGCCTGAAGAAGATGTGGCGGTCGCCGAACGGCACCATCCGCAACATCCTCGGCGGCGTGGTCTTCCGCGAGCCGATCATCATGTCGAACGTGCCGCGGCTCGTCCCGGGCTGGACCAAGCCGATCATCATCGGCCGGCACGCGCACGGCGACCAGTACAAGGCCACCGACTTCGTCGTCCCCGGCCCGGGCACGGTGACCATCACCTACACCCCGGCCGACGGCGGCACCCCGATGGAGATGGAGGTCGCCAACTTCCCCGGCGGCGGCATCGCCATGGGCATGTACAACTACGACGAGTCGATCCGGGACTTCGCCCGCGCCTCGTTCCGGTACGGCCTGGACCGCAACTACCCGGTCTACATGTCCACCAAGAACACCATCCTCAAGGCGTACGACGGCCGGTTCAAGGACATCTTCGCCGAGGTGTTCGAGAACGAGTTCAAGGCCGAGTTCGAGGCCGCCGGCCTCACCTACGAGCACCGGCTGATCGACGACATGGTCGCCGCCGCGCTCAAGTGGGAGGGCGGGTACGTCTGGGCCTGCAAGAACTACGACGGTGACGTGCAGTCCGACACCGTGGCGCAGGGCTTCGGCTCGCTCGGCCTGATGACCTCGGTGCTGCTCTCCCCGGACGGCCGCACCGTCGAGGCCGAGGCCGCCCACGGCACCGTCACCCGGCACTACCGGCAGTACCAGAAGGGCGAGAAGACCTCGACCAACCCGATCGCCTCGATCTACGCCTGGACCCGGGGCCTGGCCCACCGGGGCAAGCTGGACGACACCCCGGCGGTCACCGAGTTCGCGAACACGCTGGAGAAGGTCATCGTGGACACCGTCGAGGGCGGCCAGATGACCAAGGACCTCGCGCTGCTCATCTCGCGGGACGCCCCGTGGCTGACCACCGACGAGTTCATGAACGCGCTCGACGAGAACCTGGCGCGCCGGCTCGCCGCCTGACGTGCAAGGAAGGGCCCCTTCTTAACGCCTCGCGTTGTAGAAGGGGCCCTTTTTAACACCTCAGGGCCGTCGGAGCGGCGTGACCTCGCTCGGTGCGCTCTCGTTGACAGGGTGGACGAGATGCCAGTCGCGTCCAGGAAGGTGGGTCACGGCCGCGCGCCGGCCGGCCGACCTTCGTGGCTGCTGAACGCAGCCAGCCGTCCCTTCCCTGCGGGGGGTCCTGTCCCGGGCCCCCCGCGCCCCCATGCCCGGGCCGCGGTTGTTAACAAGGGGCCCTTCCTCTACCGCAGGCGTTAACAGGGGGCCCTTCCTTTCACGCGGCGCGGAGCAGCTCGGCGGCTCGCTCGGGGGCGATGTCGTTGATGAACACGCCCATGCCGGACTCCGACCCGGCCAGGTACTTCAGCTTGTCCTTGGCGCGCCGGATGCTGAACAGCTGCAGGTGCAGGTGGCCCAGCTCCCTGTCGATCCGTACCGGCGCCTGGTGCCAGGCCGCGATGTACGGCATGGGCAGGTCGAACAGCCCGTCGAAGCGGCGCAGCAGGTCCAGGTAGAGCGGCCCGAACGCGTCCCGCTCGGCGTCGTCGAGCGCCGGGATGTCGGGCACCGGCCGGTGCGGCGCCACGTGCACCTCGAACGGCCAGCGCGCCGCCGCCGGGACGTACGCGGTCCAGTGCTCGTTGCTCGCCACCACCCGCTCCCCGGCGGCGCGTTCGGCGGCCAGCACGTCGGCGTACAGGTTGCCCCCGGTGCGTCCGGCGTGCCGCCGGGCGGCGGCCAGCATGTCGCGGGTGCGCGGCGTGACGAACGGGTACGCGTAGATCTGCCCGTGCGGGTGATGCAGCGTCACGCCGATCTCCACGCCCCGGTTCTCGAACGGGAAGACCTGCTCCACGCCGGGCAGCGCGCTCAGCGCGGTGGTGCGGTCGGCGAGCGCGTCCAGCACCGTGCGCACCCGGTGCGGGGAGAGCCGGGCGAACGAGGCGTTGTGGTCGTCGGTGAAGCAGACCACCTCGCACTTGCCGCGCCCGGGCCGTACCGGGGTGAACGGCGTGATCTCGGCCGGTTCGTCGGCAACCCGCTGGCTCAGCGACGGGAACCGGTTCTCGAACACGACCACGTCGTAGTCGGGCGCCGGGATCTCGCTGTGCCGGTCGCCCCGGGACGGGCACAGCGGGCACTGGTCTGCGGGGGGCAGGAACGTGCGGGTCTGCCGGTGCACCGCCACCGCCACCCACTCGTCGGTCAGCGGGTCGTACCGCAGCTGCGAGGCGGGCGGGGGAGGGGGCAGGTCCCGCCGGTCCGGCTGGTCGCGGACCGCGTCGTCCCGCTCGTCGAAGTAGATCAGCTCGCGGCCGTCGGCCAGCGCGATCTGCGTACGCTTCACTCCGCCCCCCTCTTCGCGGGCACCGCCACCAGCTCGCCCACCCTGTCCTCGAGTACCCGTCGTGCCTCGGGTGCCAACCGGTCGTCGGTGACCAGCACGTCTGCCGCGTCCAGCGGCACGATCGACGAGATGCCGACGGTGCCCCACTTGGTGTGGTCGGCCAGCACCACGAGCCGGTCCGCGGCGGCCACGAGCGCCCGGTTCGTGTCCGCCTCCATCAGATTGGGCGTGGTGAACCCGGCCCGTTCGCTGATCCCGTGCACGCCGAGAAAGAGCACGTCCAGGTGGAGCGCGGCGATCGCGGCCACGGCGAGCGGACCGACGAGCGCGTCCGACGGCGTGCGTACCCCGCCGGTGAGCACCACTGTCTGGTCGGGCCGGCCGCCGACGTGCAGCGCCTCCGCGACCGGCAGCGAGTTGGTGACCACTGTGAGGCCGGGCACGTCGACCAGTCGCCGGGCCAGCTCGGCGGTGGTGGTGCCGGCGGAGAGCGCGATGGCGGCGCCGGGCCGGACCAGTCCCGCGGCGTGGTCGGCGATCGCTGCCTTCTCGGCGGACTGGCGGTCGGCCTTCGCACGGAAGCCGGGCTCGTCCGTCGAGCCGGCGCCGGCCGGCGTCGCGCCGCCGTGCACCTTGGCGAGCAGGCCCTGCTCGTGCAGCGTGTCCAGGTCGCGGCGGATGGTCATGTCGGACACGCCGAACTCGGCGGCCAGCTCGGTGACCCGCACGCCACCGGCGAGACGCAGTCGTTCCAGGATCGCCGTCTGCCGCTGCCGCGCCAGCATTCCGGGCACACCTCCGAGCGTCACCGACCGCGCCATGTCACGCGGTCGAACGTGTTCCAACAAAGACGAACACTACCGCGCAATGAGGGGCGATGCGAGACCGCCGTCGTCCAGAGGCTGGACGACGGCGGTCGGAGGTGCTGACGTGCCGGTACGCGGCCGGCGGTCAGGCAGGCTGGAGGCGGGGCTCCACCCAGCCGGTCTCGGTGAGGTGTTCCATCACCCGGCCGATGGCCTCCTCGACGGACAGGTCGGAGGTGTCCACCACGAGATCGGCGTCGGTGGGCTCCTCGTACGGGTCGTCGATGCCGGTCATCCCGGTGAGCAGGCCGGCCCGGGCACGCGCGTACAGGCCCTTACGGTCGCGCTGCTCACAGACTTCGAGCGGCGTCGCCACATGGACCAGCAGGAAGCCCGCGCCGGCCGCCTCGGCCATCTCGCGTGCGTTGGTGCGGGCCGCCGCGTACGGCGCGATCGGGCAGCAGATGCCGACCCCGCGGTGCCGGGCGATCTCGGCGGCCACCCAGCCGATCCGGCGCACGTTGAGATCCCGGTCGGCCTTGCTGAACCCGAGCCCGGCGGAGAGCTCCCGCCGCACCACGTCGCCGTCGAGCAGCGTCACGGTGCGGTCGCCCTGTTCGCGGAGCACGTCGGCCAGGCCCCGGGCGATGGTCGACTTGCCCGAGCCGGACAGCCCGGTCAGGAAGATCACCAGACCCCGGTACCGCCGCGGCGGGCGGGCCCGGACCAGTTCCTTCGCCACCGCCGGCGGGGTGTGCCACTCGGGCAGCGGGAAGCCCCGGTCCAGCAGGTCGTCGATCTCCTCCGCGCTCAGCGCCAGCCGGCGGTTGCGCGGCGGGATGTCCTCGCGCCAGCGCCACTGCCCGTCCCGGTTGTCGTAGGCCAGCTCGCGGGGCACCAGCACGCGCAGGCCGGCGCCGGAGAGCATGCCCTCGGTGGAGAGCAGGTGGGTCACGCCGTACGCGGCGGCGACCCGCGCCCGCAGCAGCGCGTCGCTGATCTCGTCGCGCCGGCGGGCCAGCGGCACCGCCACCAGCGTCGCCGGGGGCATCCGGTCGCGGGCGGCGAACACGGTACGCACCAGCGCCTCGGACGGCAGACCACCGCTCGACCCCTCACCCACCGGGATCAGCACCAGCAGGTGCGCGCCGAGCGTGCGGGCCGCGTGCGCGATCTGCGCCAGTTGCGGGCGGTGCAGCGGACGGTCGGCGAAGACGCCGAGCACCCGGCCCGGCGGCAGCAGGCCGCGTACCTCCTCCGGGCCGCGCCGCAGGCGCTGGAACGGCCCGTGGCCGCCGTCGCCCAGGCGGCGTACGGCGCCACCGACGCCCACCATGCCCTCGCGGCCCGGCCAGACGTCCGTCACGTCCATCGCCGCCACCGGCGCGCCCTCGCCGTCGGTGAGCACCACCGCCCGGCGGGCCGGGTCCGCCGGGTCGAGCCCGTCGGCCAGCGCGGCCGGCACCTGGAGCGTCACCGGCACCGGCCACGGCGTGCCGTCGGCCAGCCGGCCGCGCCGGCTCAGCGAGGTCAGGTCGGCCCGGCTCATGAAACCGGTGAGCGGCGCGTACGCCCCACTCAGCAACAACTGGAGATCGGCCAGCTCAGCGGGCCTGGGCGCGTACGACGGCGCATCCCGCAGAACGTCCTCGGGCAGCAGCCACCCGTTGCTCATCGAACCCCCAACTCACCGGCCGGCACACAGTTTCGCAGCCCACCGGCGATCGGTCGAGAGCGCCACCCGGCCTCCCGGTAATCGCGCATTCCGGCGAGAGCGCCGAGGACGAACCGGGGTCACCGAATCCTTCCCGGCGGGCCGCCGCCGGTCGATCGTGCGAACGGCTCCCGGCGCGCGCCGTCCGGCCGAGCGTGCGCTCCCGGATCCGCCGGACCGCCCGCCGGATCCGGGCGCGGAGCCGGCGCGGGTCCTCCACCCGGGGTGTGCCGCCGTCGGCGCAGCGCACCACGAGCGGCAGGTTCGCGTCCAGGGCCCACCCGGCCTGGATCACCCGGGCCCGGACCTCCCAGGTGCCCCGGGCCCGGCCTCCGTCGAGCGTCGCGAAGTCGACGGTGGCGGTGCTGCGGTGGCAGACCTGGCCGTCGGCGGCCGGCTCGGTGGTGGCGTCGACCGGCAGGAAGAACTCCTCCCGGGTCTCCCGGCGGCGGATCACGACGTCGGTCCTCGCCCCGCCGGCCCGCATCACGACACCGTCGGGCGTCGCCTCGGCCATCGGGAGCACCGGCAGCCCTCGGTCGTCGAAGCGCAGCGGCTCGTCGCCGGCGCGCAGGTGGGCGGAGACTGCGACGGTCAGCGTCCGTCCCTCCACCTGCCACCTGTCGACGGCGGCGTGGGCCCGGACGCTCACCTCCCACTCCGCCAGCCGGCGCAGGTCCGCCATCCGCCCCTGCGCGGCGAGATGGGCGATCACCTGATACATCGGCGGCACCCCGGCGATCGCGTCCGGCGCGACACGCTCCTTCACGAGCTGCCCCACCTCGGCCGCCACCTGCTCGACCCAGTGCTCCGGCGCGCTCAGCAGGGCCTGCCCGCGCAGCCGGTTCAGCATCTCCTTGCGCAGCCAGCGCCGGTGCAGCCGGAGGCGGGCCGCGGCCGGCGGCCGGTGGGCGTCCACGATGTCCAGCGCCTCCCGGAGGGCCGCGTAGTACTCCGCCGGGTCCATCCGGGTGGCGGTGACGTTGCCCGCGTCCTGCCGGCGGGCGTGGTGGTAGCAGGGGTGGTCGGCCAGCACGCAGATCCGCTCGGCGAGCAGGTAGGCAGCCGCCATCAGCCGGTGGTCCTCCAGGCGTCGCGGGTGGCCCTCGGGGAACCGCAGCCCGTGCCGGTCGAGGAAGGATCGCCGGAACAGCTTGTGGCAGGTCATGCTGTCGGCCAGCGGCGCGTTCGCCAGTGTGGCGTCGAACCGGTTCTCCCGGAACAGCTCCCGCGGTACGCCCCGCCGGTGCCCGATCATCCGCCCGATGACGATGTCCGCGCCGTGGTCGTGGGCGCAGGCGTGCAGGCGGGCCAGCGCCTCGTCGCCGAACCAGTCGTCGTCGTCGGCGAAGAAGACGTACTCGCCGCGTGCCTGCTCCAGCCCCTGGTTGCGCGGGTGCGACGGCCAGCCCGAGTGTTCCAGGTGCAGCACCCGCACCTGCGGGTCGGCGGCGGCCAGCTCGTCCAGGCGACGCGGCGTGTCGTCGGTCGACCCGTCGTCGGCGAAGATCACCTCGTATCCGCCGGGCGGCAGCCCCTGCCGCGACAGCGACGTGACAAGCGGGTCGAGGTGGGCACCGCAGTTGTACGTGGGCACCACGACGCTCACCGCCGGCCGGTCCGTTCCCCCGCTCATACCGCCCCCTACGGTCCGATCGGACCGGGACGCCCGGTCCGTTTCCGCCACACACGGTGGCAGCTTCCTCACGCCGCCGCTACCCCGTCCCGGGTCACCTAAGGGGCCCGGAGCCGAGGGATCAGGGGATCGCCCGGGTCAGGACGGGCTCCGGCGCGGCCTCGGAGTCCTACGCTGAACGGCGTGACACTGCTCGCGACCGAGTCGCTGACCAAGACGTACGGAGGCCGGGTCACCGCGTTGGCCGACCTCACCGTGTCGGTCGAGCCGGGGATCATCGGGCTGGTGGGCGCGAACGGCGCCGGCAAGTCCACTCTGATCAAGATCCTGCTGGGTCTGCTCCCGCCGACCAGCGGCCGGGTACAGGTGCTCGGCCTCGACCCGACCACCGATCCGGCCGCGGTCCGCGCCCGGGTCGGCTACATGCCCGAGCACGACGCCCTCCCGCCCGACCTGTCCGCCGCCGAGCTGGTTACCCACCTGGGGCGGATCAGCGGGCTGCCGCGCACCGTCGCCCGGGAACGCGCCTCCGAGGCGCTGCGCCACGTCGGCCTGCACGAGGAGCGGCACCGGGCCGTCGGTGGCTACTCCACCGGCATGAAGCAGCGGGTCAAGCTCGCCCAGGCGCTCGTACACGATCCCGACGTGCTGCTGCTCGACGAGCCGACCAACGGCCTCGACCCGGCCGGCCGGGACGCCATGCTCGCGCTGATCCACCGGATCGGCACCGAGTTCGGCATCTCGGTGGTGGTCTGCTCGCACCTGCTCGGCGAGGTGGAGCGGATCTGCGACACGCTCGTCGCCATCGACGGCGGCCGGCTGCTGCGCGCCGACCGGGTGTCCGCCATGACCACCGCCACCGACGTGCTCGCCGTCGAGGTGAGCGAGGGCACCGACGAGCTGGCCGCCCGGCTCGCCGCGCTCGACCTGCCGGTGACCCGCGACGGACGGCTGCTGCTCGTCCCGCTCGCCGACGACGCCACCTACGACCAGATCCTCGGCGCGGTCGCCGAGCTGGACCTGCCGCTGCACCGGCTGGACCAGCGGCGGCACCGGGTGGCCGAGCTCTTCGCCACGAGGGAGCCCAGCCATGTCTGAAGCAACCGGGGTCATCCACGACATCGGCTACCAGCGCTACACCGGTCCGCGGCTCGGCCGCCGGCAGGTCTTCGGCGCGCTCTACGCGCACGGTGTGCGTACCGTCTTCGGTTTCGGCCGCAGCGCCAAGGCGAAGATCTTCCCCTGGCTGGTGGTCGCCGTGGTCACCGTCGTGGCCGCCGGGATCACCGCGGTACGCAGCCAGATCGGCGAGGTGGTGATGACGTACGCCCAGTTCGCCGACGCGATGAGCTGGCTCGTCATCTTCTTCGCCGCGGTGGCCGCGCCCGAGCTGGTCTCCCGCGACCTGCGCAGCGGTGTGCTGCCGCTGTACTTCTCCCGGCCGCTGCCGCGCGGCGACTACGCCCTGTCCAAGCTGCTGGCGCTGGTGACAGCGCTCTGGCTGCTGCTCGGCGGTCCGCAGCTGGTGATGTTCCTCGGCGCCGCGTTCACCACGAACCGGGGCGTACGCGGGGTGTGGGACGAGCTGCTCGACCTGCTGCCCGGGCTGCTCTACGCCGGGCTGTGGGCGGTGGTGTTCGGCTCGATCGCCCTGCTGGTCGCCTCGCTCACCGGCAAGCGCGCGTTCGCGGCCGGCGGCATCGTGGCGGTCTTCCTGATGACCACGCCGGTGGTCGGCGTGCTGTCCATCCTGCCGTCGACCACCGTCAACGAGCTGGCGTTCCTCGCCTCGCCGCCGACGCTCGTCGGCGGCGTGGGCAACTGGGCGCTCGGCGACCGGCTGACCCAGGGACGGGGCGGCATGCCGATCGGCGACTTCGGACCGGTCTACGCCGCGGTCGCCGTGCTGCTGGTCGCCGGCTGCGTCAGCCTGCTGCTCCTGCGATACCGGAAGGTGGCCGCCCGATGACGGCGATCAGCACCCAGTCGACGGCCGGCGCACCCGCCACCGCGACGAGCACGCTCGACCTGGCGGGCGTCTCCCGCTGGTACGGCAACGTGGTGGCGGTCAACGACGTCACCATGCGGCTCGGCCCCGGCGTGACCGGCCTGCTCGGCCCCAACGGCGCCGGGAAGACGACGCTGCTGCACATGATGGCCGGCTTCCTGTCGCCGTCGCGCGGCACTGTGACGCTGGACGGGGAGCCGACCTGGCGCAACCCCGCCGTCTACCGGCGGCTCGGCCTGGTCAGCGAGCGCGAGGCGGTGCACACGTTCCTCAGCGCGTACGAGTTCGTGCTGGCGAGCGCGAAGCTGCACCGGCTGCCCGACCCGGAGGCGGCGGCGCGGCGGGCGATCGAGCTGGTCGAGATGGAGGACGCGCAGACCCGCCGCATCGGCACCTACTCCAAGGGCATGCGGCAGCGCACCCGGGTCGCCGCCGCGCTCGTGCACGACCCGCAGGTGCTGCTGCTCGACGAGCCGTTCAACGGGATGGACCCGCGCCAGCGGCTGCACATGATGGCGTTGCTGCACCGGCTCGGCGACGCGGGACGGACCATCCTGTTCAGCTCGCACATCCTGGAGGAGGTCGAGCAGGTCTCCGGCACAGTCCAGGTGATGGTGGCCGGCCGGCTCGCCGCCTCCGGCGACTACCGGACCATCCGCCGCCTGATGACCAACCGGCCGCACGTCTTCGCGGTCCGCTCCACCGACGACCGCGCCCTGGCGGTGGCGCTGATGGCCGAGGCGTCGGTCTCCGGCGTCGAGCTGGGCCGCACCGGCCTGACCGTCAAGGCCGGCGACTACGGCGCGTTCACCCGGGCCCTGCCCCGGATCGCGCTCCGGCACGGCATCCGGGTCCGGCAGTTGCTGCCGGAGGACGAGTCGCTGGAGAGCGTCTTCTCGTATCTGGTGGAGGCATGATGTCGACAGTCACCTGGATCACCGCGCGCGGCCTGTTCGGCCGGAGCCGGTTCCTCATGCTGCTGCCGTTGCCGCTGATCCTGATCGGCCTGGCGGTGCTCTGCCGGTCGCTCGGCGTCGACCCGGGCCAGTGGGGGCCGCCGGTGCTCGTCGGCCTCGGCCTGGCGGTGGTGCTGCCGGTGGTGGCGCTGATCGTGGGCACCGGCGTGCTGGGCGCGGAGATCGACGACGGCACCGTCGTGCACATCCTCACCAAGCCGCTGCCGCGCTGGCAGATCGTGCTGCCGAAGCTGGCGGTGGCGGCCGGCGTCAGCGCCGTCACGGTGGGCGTCCCGATCTACGTCGCGGGCGTGCTGGCCGACTCGGTACGCCTCGGACTCGCGCTGGTCGTCGCCTCTGCGGCGGGCGCGCTGGCGTACTCGGCGCTGTTCCTGGCGCTGAGCCTGGTGACCCGGCGGCCGGTGCTGCTCGGCCTGGTCTACGTGCTGATCTGGGAGGGCCTGCTCGGCCGGTTCGTCGGCGGCACCCGGGTGCTGTCGATCCAGCAGTGGGTGATCGCCCTGGCCGACAGGATGGCGCCGACGCCGCTGCTCGGCACCAGTGTCTCGGTGCCGGTCGCGGCGGTGCTCACCGCGCTGGTGGCGGTCGGCTTCACCGTGCTGGCGATCGACCGGCTGCGCTCGTTCAGCGTGGCCGGCGAGACGAGCTGACCCCGGGGCGGAACCCGTTTTCCGACGTTCGCGACGGAAAACGGGTTCCGCCCTGCCGTGTCCGCTCTGCTAGTTTGCGGCGGCTACGACACCGACACGGGGAGAACACCTTGCGTTCAGCTCGACTCGCCCTGCTCGCTCCGGCCGCGGTGGCGATGATCGTCATGTCCGGCTGCGGCGACGGCGACGACACGCCCTCGGCCGGGTCGGCGGCACCCTCCGCGCCGGCCGCCACGTCGGTGCCGCCGGTGACCCCGGCTCCGGTGGGCCTCGACGCCGCCACCCGGACGACCTGCGCGACGGCGGAGAAGGACATCACGGCCGCCCTGAAGGAGGTGGCCGAGGCGGAGAAGATCGGCCCGCCGGCCGGCCACTCCGCGGTCAGCGCGCAGTACTCGGCCGGAGCGGCGACGCTCTACACGCACGCCTTCACCAGCAGCGACGAGGTCAACAACGCGGTGAAGGGCGTCGCGACCGAGATGGCCGACCTCGCCGACGCCTGGGCCAAGGCGCCGGGCAAGGCGCCGGGCAAGGCGGATCTCACCGCCGCCCGGGACAAGCTCAAGGCGGCCTGCGCGGCCGACTGAGGAATGCACCGCCGCGGGCCGGTCCGCCCGGCCCTTCGGGGTGTTAAGAAGGGCCCCTTCTACAACGCCAGGCGTTAAGAAGGGGCCCTTCCTTACATCGCCGGGGGCGCTCAGAACGCGCAGGCGATGACCAGTTCGGTGGTGCGGTCGGGCAGCAGGTCCAGCTTCGCGATCCGGCCCGCCGCCCGCAGGTCGTCGGCGACAGTGCCGAGCTGGTCGAGCACGGCCGCCGGTCCGAGCGCCTCGGCCAGCGGCACGTCCGCCTTCATGGACAGCTTCCGTTCCGACTTGGCGCGGCGCACCTGACCCAGCGCGTCCGCGGCCAGCCGCAGCAGCTCCGGATCGCCGGGCGCCTCCATCGCGCGGCCCACCTCGTACGTGGTCGGCCACGGCGCTCGGTGCACCGAGCCGTACCGCCACCACGACCAGACCTCCTCGGTGACGAACGGCAGCACCGGCGCGAACAGGCGCAACTGCACCGACAGCGCGGTCGCCAGCGCCGCCCGGGCCGAGTCGGCCGCCGGCCCGGTGCCGTAGGCGCGCTCCTTCACCAACTCGATGTAGTCGTCGCAGAACCGCCAGAAGAACGCCTCCGTGGCCATCAGGGCAGCCGTGTGGTCGTACCCGTCGAAGGCGGTGGTCGCGGTCGCGACCACGCCGGACAGTTCGGCGAGCATCGCGGTGTCCAGCGGTTGCGTCGCCGCGGCCCGCAGCGCGTCGGCGGCGCCCAGCCCGAGCGCGAACCGCGACGCGTTGAGCAGCTTGGTGGCCAGCCGGCGGCCCACCTTGACCTGGGCGGGGTCGAAGGCGAGGTCCGTGCCCGGCTTGCCGTTGGCGGCCCAGTAGCGGACCGCGTCGGACCCGTTCTGCTCCAGCAGCGCCATCGGCGTGACCACGTTGCCCTTGGACTTCGACATCTTCTTGCGGTCCGGATCGAGGATCCAGCCGGAGAGCACAGCCGTGTGCCAGGGCAGCGTGCCATGCTCCAGGTGGGCGCGGGCCACAGTGGCGAACAGCCAGGTCCGGATGATGTCGTGCCCCTGCGGGCGCAGGTCCATCGGGAAGACCCGGGCGAACAGGTCCGGGTCGCTCTCCCAGCCGCCGACGATCTGCGGGGTCAGCGACGAGGTGGCCCAGGTGTCCAGCACGTCCGGGTCACCTGTGAAACCGCCGGGCACGCCGCGCTGCGACTCCTCGTATCCGGGCGGCGGCTCGCTGCTCGGGTCGATCGGGAGCGTCGCCTCGTCCGGTGTGAGAGGGTGGGACCAGTCCGGCTCGCCAGTGTCGTCGAGCCGGTACCACACCGGCACCGGCACGCCGAAGAACCGCTGCCGGCTGACCAGCCAGTCACCGGTGAGGCCACCCACCCAGTGCTCGTACCGGTGCCGCATGTGCTCCGGCACCCAGCGCAGCTCCCGCCCCCGGGCCAGCAGCTCCGCACGCAGGCCGGCGTCCCGGCCACCGTTGCGCAGGTACCACTGCCGGGTCGAGACGATCTCCAGCGGCCGGTCGCCGCGCTCGTAGAACTTCACCGGGTGGGTGATCGGGCGCGGCTCGCCCACCAGGTCACCCGCGTCGGCCAGCAGCTCCACCAGCGTCCGCCGGGCGCCGTTGACGGTCTGCCCGGCCAGCGCCGCGTAGGGCTCCGCCGGCACGCCGGCCGGCGGCTCCGGCAGCAGCCGACCGTCCCGGCCGATCACCACCCGGGTGTCCAGCCGCAGCTCACGCCACCAGGTCACGTCGGTCAGGTCACCGAACGTGCAGACCATCGCGATGCCCGTGCCCTTGGCCGGGTCCGCCAGCGGGTGCGCGCGCACCGGCACCTCGACCCCGAACACCGGGGTACGCGCAGCCGCGCCGACCAGGTCCGCGTACCGCTCGTCGTCGGGGTGGCAGACCAGCGCCACGCAGGCCGGCAGCAGCTCCGGCCGGGTGGTGTCGATCAGCACCTCGCGGCCGTCCGGCCCGGTGAACCGCAGCCGGTGGTACGCGCCCGGCCGCTCCCGGTCCTCCAGCTCCGCCTGCGCCACAGCGGTGCCGAACCCGACGTCCCACAGCGTCGGCGCCTCGGCCTGGTACGCCTCGCCCCGCGCCAGGTTGCGCAGGAACGCGCGCTGGCTGGCCGCGCGGGCCGCCGACCCGATCGTGGTGTACGTCAGCGACCAGTCCACGGACAGCCCGAGCCGCCGCCACAGCGCCTCGAACGCCTTCTCGTCCTCCACCGTGAGCAGTTCGCACAGCTCGATGAAGTTGCGCCGGGAGATCGCCGTCGGGTTCTTCCGGGCCGCGTCGTCCACCGGCGCGGCCGGCGGCCGCCAGTCCCTGTCGTACGGCAGCGCCGGGTCGGGACGCACGCCGTACACGTTCTGCACCCGGCGTTCGGTGGGCAGCCCGTTGTCGTCCCAGCCCATCGGGTAGAAGACGGTGCGCCCGCGCATCCGCTGGAACCGGGCCACCGTGTCGGTGTGCGTGTACGAGAAGACGTGCCCCATGTGCAGCTCGCCCGACACGGTCGGCGGGGGAGTGTCGATCGCGTATACGTCCGACCGCTCCTTCGTGCGGTCGAACGCGTACGTCCCGTCGGACTGCCAGCGGCGGGCCCAGGTCTCCTCGAGTCCGTCCAGGCTCGGACGCTCGCGGACGCCGCCGCGGGCGCTGATCGTCGTGTCGGTCATCAGCCGATGGTAGGCAGCCCGGCTGCCCCGATCCACGACTTTCCCCACCCTGCGCGTCCTCACTGATCTTGCACTTTCCGCCCCGGCACAAGCCGCTTTCCGGGCATCCCGTGGGCCGTAAGCGCAAGATCGGCGAGGGTCGGAGGGAAGGGTCAGAGGAGGGAGTCGCGCCACTGGCGGTGCAGGGCGGCGTAGCGGCCGTCGGCGGCGATCAGCTCGGCCGGTGGGCCGTCCTCCACGATCCGGCCGCCGTCGAGCACCAGCACCCGGTCAGCGATCTCCACAGTGGAGAGACGATGGGCGATCACCAGGGCGGTGCGGTCGCGCAACACGTTGTGCAGGGCCCGCTGCACCAGCCGCTCGGTCGGCACGTCCAACGACGAGGTCGCCTCGTCCAGGATCAGCACCCGCGGGTCGGCGAGAAACGCCCGGGCGAACGCCACGAGCTGCCGCTGCCCCGCGGAGAGCCGGCCGCCGCGCCGGTGCACGTCCATGGCGTACCCGTCGGGCAGCGCGGCGATGAAGTCGTGCGCGCCGATCGCCCGCGCGGCCGCGACCACCGCCTCGTCGTCGGCGTCCGGCCGCCCGAACCGGATGTTGTCGGCCACGGACCCGCTGAACAGGTGGGTCTCCTGGGTCACCAGCACCACCGCCCGGCGCAGCTCGGCGTCGGCCAGGTCGCGCAGGTCCACACCGTCGAGGTCGACAGCGCCCGCGTCCGGATCGTGGAAACGGGCCAGCAGCTTCGCGACAGTGGACTTCCCGGCGCCGGTCGGCCCGATCAGCGCCACTGTCTGCCCGGGCGGCACGGTCAGGTCCAGGCCGGACAGGATCGGCGTCTGCCGTCGGTAGCCGAAGTCGACGGCGCGGAACGTCACCGTCCCGCGCGGCGGCCCGGCCGGCAGCGGCACCGCGTCCGCCGGCTCGGCCACCGCCGGACGCTCGTCCAGCACCCCGGCCAGCTTCTCCAGCGCCGCGGTCGCCGACTGGAGCGCGTTGTAGAACTGGCTCAGCTCCTCCATCGGCTCGAAGAACCGGCGCAGGTAGAGCAGGAACGCGGCGAGCACGCCCACCTCCACGCCGCCGCCCAGCACCCGCCAGCCGCCGTACCCGAGCACCACCGCCGTGGTCAGGTTGCCGATCAGCCGGATACCCGGCGAATAGATCGCGATCAGCCGAAACGCGCGCAGGCTGGAGCGCCGGTAGTCGTCGTTCACGGCGGCGAAGATGCGCTCGTTGCGGGGCTCCCGGCGGTACGCCTGCACCGCCCGGATCCCGCGCAGCGACTCGACGAAGTGCACGATGACCAGCGCCACCGCCTCCCGGGTACGCCGGTACGCGCCCGCCGAGGCGCGGGCGAACCAGCGCGACAGCACGAACAGGAACGGGAAGGCGAGCAGCGTCACCGCCGCCAGCGGCAGGTCCAGCCAGAGCAGGATGCCCGCCACGGACAGCACCGACAGCCCCGCCATCACCAGCTTGTCGATGCCCCCGTCGACCAGCTCGGCGATCGACTCCAGGTCACTCGTCAACCGGGACACCATCCGGCCGGAGGTGTAGCGCTCGTGGAAACCGACGTCGAGGCGGAGGAAATGCCCGTACACCCGTCGTCGCAGGTCCAGCAGGACGGCCTGGCCGATCCGGGCGGCGAGGGTGAGGAACGCGCGCCGGGCCGCGTACTCGACAGCGGTCGCGACGACAAACGCGGCGGCGACCGCGATCAGCGGGCCGGGATCGCCTGACCGCAGCGGACCGATGCCCCGGTCGATGCCGAGCATGACCAGGTACGGCCCGGACATCGCGGCGGCGTTCTGGGCCAGCAGCAGCGCCACCGCCAGCCCCAGCGCGCGCCGGTGCGGGCGCAGCAGTTGCCGCAGCAGCAGCCGGCTGCGGGCGCGGAGCCGGGCTACTGCCGCCGGGGAGGAGTCCTCGGCGCGGCTGCGGTCGGCGTCCGGGTCGGTGGCCCGGCCGCGCCAGCGGGACAGGTCCTCGCGTCCGCCGGTGCGGTTCGCGTCGTCGCGTGCGCCGGTTGCGCCGTGCGACTTCCGGTGCCCGGCGGTACGCGCGCCGGTGTCGCGCGGCGCGTCGCGGGGCCGGGGCACCCGCGGCGCGCCGCCGGTCACGAGCGCACCAGACCGACGCCGTCGGAACGGCGCTCCGGCTCGGCGGAGAGCACCGCCCGGTACGCCGGTACCCGGGCCAGCAGCTCCGAGTGGGTGCCGACGGCGACGATCCGGCCGCCGTCCAGCAGCGCCACCCGGTCCGCCAGCGCCACAGTGGACGGGCGGTGCGCCACCAGCAGCGCCGTGGTGCGGCTCTCCCGTAGCACCCGGCGCAGTGCCGCCTCCACGAGCGCCTCGGTGTGCACGTCGAGCGCGGAGAGCGGATCGTCGAGCACCAGCAGGGCGGGCCGCCCGAGCACCGCGCGGGCCAGCGCGAGGCGCTGCCGCTGCCCGCCGGACAGCGACAGCCCCTGTTCGCCGACCCGGGTGGCCAGCCCCCAGGGCAGCTCGTACGCGAAGTCCGCCTGCGCCAGCGCCAGCGCCGCCCGGACCTCCTCCTCGCCCGCGTCCGGCCGCCCCAGCGTCAGGTTCTCCCAGACCGACATGGAGAACAGGGTCGGCTCCTCGAACGCCACCCCGACCAGCCGGCGCAGCGAGCCGAGCCGCAGGTCACGCAGGTCGCGCCCGTCGATGGTGATCCGGCCGCCGGTCACCTCGTGCAGCCGGGGGACGAGCGACAGCAGCGTGCTCTTGCCGCAGCCGGTGACGCCGACGAGCGCCATCGTCTCGCCCGGCTCGACTGTCAGGTCCAGGTCGTGCAGCACCGGCGCCGAGGTGCCCGGGTAGCGGAAGGTGACCCCTTCGAAGCGGAGCCGGCCGCGTATGTCGGCGCGATCCAGCGACCGGGCGTGCGGCGCGTCCACGATCGTCGGCCGGGTGTCGAGCACCTCCTGGATCCGGTCGGCGGCGGTGGCGGCCTCCTGACCGTTGGCGATGATCCAGCCGAGCGACTGCACCGGCCAGATCAGCATGAGCTGAAGGCTGACGAACGCGACCAGCTCCCCGATGGACAGCGCGCCCTCGGCGACGGCCGCCGCGCCGGTCACCAGGACCGCGCCGAGGGTCAGGTTGGGCACCAGGTCGAACAGCGCCGAGGTGCGGGCCAGCAGCCGCGCCTTGCCGATGCCGGTGTCGTGCAGTCGGCGCGCGCCGACGGTGAACCGGGCCGCCAGTTCCGGCCCCCGCCCGTACGCCCGCATGGTGCGCAGCCCCTGCGCGGTCTCCTCGACGAGCGTGGCCACGTCGCCCTGCTGGTCCTGCATCCGGCGCGACGCCGCGTGGTAGTGACGGGCGAAGCGGCGGCTGATCAGGAACAGCGGTACGGCGCTGGCCGCGACGAGCGACCCCAGCCAGGGGTGCAGCCGGATCAGCAGCACCACCACGGCGGCGTAGGTGATCAGGTTGAGCACCAGGAACAGCAGCCCGAAGGAGAGGAACCGCCGGATCACCGAGAGGTCGCTGGTGATCCGGGACAGCAGTTGGCCGGACTGCCAGCGGTCGTGGAAGCCGGCCGGGAGGCGTTGCAGGTGGGCGTAGATGTCGGCGCGGATGGCCGCCTCCATGCCGACAGAGGACGACGACTGGGTCCACCGCCGGATGAAGATGAGGACCGCCTCGGCCAGCCCGAGCAGCAGCGCGAGGCCGCCGAGCCGCAGCAGCCCGGCCTCGTCGTGCCGGGCCACCGGCCCGTCGACCACCCGCTGCACCACGAGCGGAACGGCCAGGCTCGCCGCGGTGGCCGCCAGCGCCGCCACCAGCAGCCAGGCGAACTCCGTCGCGTACGGGCGCAGGTAGGACCGCAACCGCCAGAGGTTGCGCAGCGGCTGGGACCGGGCGTCGTTTTGCGCCGCGGGGTTGCCGTCGCTGGGCGCGGGCACTACCCGACGGTAGCCGCCGGGGGTGACGTTTCCGCTGTCAGCTAGCCGTCACCCGTCCCTCATGCCCGAGAAGCCACTTCTTCACGTGCAGGCCCCAGCGGTAGCCGCCGAGCGTGCCGTCGGTGCGCAGCACCCGGTGACAGGGCACGAAGAGCGCTGCGGCGTTGCGCGCGCAGGCCGCCGCGGCGGCGCGGACCGCGGCGGGTCGCCCGGCCAGCGCGGCGAACCCGGTGTAGGTGACCGGATCGCCGGGCTTGACGTCGCGCAGCACCTGCCAGGCGTGCGTCAGGAAGAGCCCGCCGCTGTGCTGCTCCACCGGGATCGCGTCGATCGCGGCGAGGTCTCCGTCCAGGTAGGCCCGCACGGCGGCGGTCACCGGCCCGAGGTCGGCCCGCTCCCGCAGGTCGCCGCGCAGGCTCTGGTGGGTCAACGGCGCCAGGGCCGCCGGGTCGGGCGTGAAGCCGGCCGCGCGTACCGCGCCGTCGGGCCCGGCGAGCACGCTCAACGGGCCGACGGGTGTGTCGATGACGGTGCTGTCCACAGTGCTCATGCTGCTCTCCAGAGTCGGATCGTCGCGTAGGACCGCCAGGGGCGCCAGCGGTCGGCGTACGCGAGCAGGGTCTTGGGGGTGTCGGGCAGGCCGAGCGCGGTTGCGCCGCGGCGTACGCCCAGGTCGGTGGTGAGGGCGACATCGGGGTCGCCGAGTGCGCGCATGGCCAGGTAGCCGGTGGTCCACGGGCCGACGCCGGGCACCGCGGCCAGGAGCCGGACCGTCTCCTCCCGGTCGCCTCCGGGTTCCAGGTCCAGCGTCCCGTCGGTGACGGCGCGGGCCAGCGCCCGGATCGTCTCCCGGCGGGCCGCCGGCATCCGGAACGCCGGGTCCGGCGCCGCGAGCACGTCGGCCGGGCCCGGGAACGCCACCAGGCCGTCCGCCGGGTCGTCGGTGCCTGAGCCGCTCGCGGACCGGGTGGCGGAGAGCAGGCGGGTGAGCGTGGTCCGCGCCGAGGACAGCGAGACCTGCTGGGTCACGACGGCGCGGACGGCCAGCTCGAAGCCGTCGACCGCGTGCGGGAGCCGGACGCCGGGCTCGGCCGTGACCGCCGGGGCCAGCGCCGGGTCGGCGGCCAGGGTGGCGTCCACCGCGACCGGGTCGGCGTCCAGGTCGAGCAGGCGGCGGCAGCGGGCTACGGCGGGGGCCAGGTCACGCATGTCGGCCAGCCGCAGCGTGGCGGCCACGTGCCCGTCGGACGGGGTCAGCGTCACCGTGCCGGGACCGTGCGGCAGGCGCAGCGCCCGGTGGTAGGTGCCGTCGCGGACCACCTCGACGCCGGGCAGCGCGCGCAGCGCGAGGAAGTCCAGCAGCGCGCCCGCGTGCAGTGGTGGCCGGTACGCCAGCCGCAGCGAGAGCGTGCCCGCCCCGGTGGCCGAGGCCGGCCCGGGTCGCCCGGCGCGCAGCTCGGACGGGGTGCCGCCGTAGACCTCCCGGACCGTCTCGTTGAACTGCCGGACGCTGCCGAACCCGGCGGCGAAGGCCACCTCGGCCAGGCCGAGACCGGTGGTCTCGATGAGGATCCGGGCGGTCTGCGCGCGCTGCGCCCGGGCCAGCGCCAGCGGGCCGGCGCCCAGCTCGGCCTGGAGCATCCGGTGCAGGTGCCGCTCGGTGTAGCCCAGCCGGCCGGCCAGCCCGGGCACCCCGTCGCGGTCGACCACGCCGTCGGCGATCAGTCGCATGGCGCGGCCGACCAGGTCGGCCCGGACGTCCCACTGGGGGGAGCCGGGCGCCGCGTCCGGGCGGCACCGGCGGCACGCCCGCAGCCCGGCTCCCTGCGCGGCGGCGGCCGACGGGAAGAAGCGGACATTCTGCCGCTTCGGCGTCATCGCCGGACAGGACGGCCGGCAGTAGATCCCGGTCGACGTCACGCCGGTGTAGAACCAGCCGTCGAACCGCGGGTCGCGGCTGTCGACGGCCCGGTAACACCGCTCAAAGTCCAGCTCCATGCCCCGATCCTGCCTCGCGCTCCCCGGCTGCGGCTGGCGGGATTCGGACATGACGTGTGGCAGTCCCGCCAGCTCGGGGAGGTGGCGGTATCCCCGGTTCCCGGATGGCGCCACCCCGGCGAAACGGCGTGGATCATGCTCGGCGGACCCGAGAAAGTGTCGTAAGTGGTCGGTACGGTCCCGCCACCAACTCAAGAAATGGTGCGGGGCATGGCGAGCGTGGCCGGGCGGGGTGTCCGCTGATGCGATCGGGGCGGGCACCGTTGGACGCCGCGGTGGTGCAGGGCTTCTACGAGCGGATGAGGATGGTGGCGCCGGCCGCGTACGGCGCGATCGAGCGCGATCGGGCCGGTGACGCCGGTCGCCCCTTCCCCGACACCGCCTGCGGCCGGCTGGCCGGCTCGCTCGACCCGGACGGGCTGCGCGCGCTCGGCATGTGGGCGCACCACTGGTGCATGCGCTTCTACGACGACGACACCCGCGTCGGCCTGCGGCTGGTCCGGGAGATCGCCGCCCGCTCCGGCCTGGGCTGGACCGCCGACGAGGTGCGGTGGCTGCTCGACCGGTCGTACGAGGCCGGTTCCGCCGCCGCGCACCGGTTCACGCTGCCGCTGGCCGCCGCGGCGCAACTACCGGCCGGTGTGCTGCCCGAGGGCGTCGCCGCCGAGGCGTGGCCGGACGACTGGCGCCGGCTGCGAGCCGGCTGACGGCGCCGCCACCAGGCCGCCGTCCCGCCGCCTGCCCGAACGCCGGCCAGCGCCGCCGTCGGGCGGTCCGCGTCGCCGGTCGGCAGCGGGCGCGACGATCGGTCCGGCAGCTGGGCCAGCACCATCGCCGCCACTGCCACCGCGAACCCGGTGAGCTGGACCGGATCCAGCGCCTCGCCGAGCACCGCCCAGCCGAGCGTCGCCGCGGTGAGCGGGCTCAACGCGCCGAGCACCGACACCTGGGCCACCGGCAGCCGCGTCGCCCCACGGAACCACAGCACGTACGCCAGCGCGGTGCCGGCCAGCCCGAGCCACGCGTACCCGAGCACTGCCGGCCCGTCGGGCACGGGCGGCGCGCCCTCGACGGCGGCGGCGACCGGCACGATCATCAGGCCACCGGCGACGAGCTGCCAGCTCGTCGCGGCCAGGACGCCCACTCCGGGCGGCCGGCCCCAGCGGCGGGTGAGCACCAGCCCGGCGGCCATCGCCACGGCCCCGGCGAGCCCGGCGGCGACGCCGAGTGGGTCGAGGCCGGCGCCGGGGCGCAGCACCACGAGGGCGACACCGAGCGGGGCGGCCACGGCGGCGACCAGCGCCGGCCGGGTGGGACGGTCGCGGAGCAGGGCCACCGTGAGCACCGCTACGAGCAGTGGCTGCGCGGCGCCGAGCACGGCGGCGGTGCCGCCGGGCAGCCGGTACGCGGCGAGGAACAGCAGCGGGAAGAACACCCCGATGTTGAGCGCGCCGAGCAGCGCGGCGCGTCCCCACCAGCGGCCGTGTGGTCGTCTTCGGGTCAACGCGAGCAGCAGCAGACCGGCCGGGAGGGCTCGGATCGCCCCGGCCCAGAGCGGCCGGTCCGGTGGCAGGAGTTCGGCAGTCACCAGGTAGGTGGTGCCCCAGGTGACAGGGGCGGCGGCGGTCAGCGCGACGTCTGTCCAACGGCGGTTCATGGCGCTCTCTTCTCAGCCGTAAGTATCTTAGCACTAAGCTAATCAGGCCCGAGCGAAAACGGGAAGTGGGACGTGCGGCACAATCAGCAGCCGTGACAGGCGACGAGGTGGACGCGATCGTCGAGCAGTGGCAACGGGAGCGGCCCGGCATGCGGCCCGAGCCGATGGCCGTGTTCGGCCGCATCTACCGGCTGGCGCGGCTGGTCGGCGACCGGCAGGAAAAGGTGTACGCGGCCTGGGGCATCGGCCGGGGCGAGTTCGACGTGCTCGCTGCGCTACGCCGCTCCGGCCCGCCGTACACGCTGGCGCCGAAGGCGCTCGCCGCCTCGCTGATGCTCACCTCCGGCGGCATGACCGGGCGGCTCGACCGCCTCGAACGGGCCAGTCTGGTACGACGCTCGCCGGACCCGGCCGACCGGCGGGCGCTGCGGGTCACACTCACCGACACCGGTCGCCGGGTGGTCGAGGAGTCCGCCGAGGCCGGGCTCGCGGTGCAGCGGCGGATCCTCGACGCGCTGCCCCCGGCCGACCAGGACCGGCTGGCCGACCTGCTGCGTACGCTGCTCGCCGCGGCCGACCCCGCTGATCCGGCACAATGATCGTCACTGTCATCGGCCGGAAGGACGCCCGTGCCCGCCACTGAACCGACGATCGTCGCCACCAGCATGGGTTTCGCCAGCCGTCGCCGCGGCCCGTGGGACGCCCGGCCCAGCGCCCTGTTCGACCTGGTGGCCGAGCTGGCCGGGGCCGGGGACGCGCCCCGCGTCTGTTACCTCGGCCAGGCCACCGGGGACCAGCCGACCGGGTTCACCGTCTTCTACGGCGCCTTCGCCGGCACCCGGTTCCGCGCCTCCCACCTGGCGCTCTACCCGATGCCGAACGTCGAGGACATCCGCGCCCACCTGCTCGCGCAGGACGTCATCTGGGTCGGCGGCGGCAGCGTGGCCAACCTCTGCGCGGTCTGGCGGGTGCACGGCCTGCCGGAGATCCTGCACGAGTGCTGGCAGGCAGGCGTGGTGCTCGGCGGCGTCTCCGCCGGGTCGATCTGCTGGCACACCGGCGGCGCCACCGACAGCTACGGGCCGACGCTGCGGCCCTTCACGGAAGGACTGGGCTGGCTCCCGTACGGCAACGGCGTGCACTACGACAGCGAGGAGCAGCGGCGACCGCTGATGCACCGGCTGGTCGCCGACGGCACGCTGCCGGCCAGCCACTGCACCGACGACGGCGTCGGGCTGATCTACCGGGGCACCCGGCTGGCCGAGGCGGTGGCCGACCGGCCCGGCGTGGCCGCGTACGAGCTGCTTCGCGCCGAGGACGGCACCGTCCGGGAGACCCGGATCGAGCCACGCCTGCTGTCCGCCGCGCCGCAGTGACCGGCTTCGCGTACCTGCCTGCCCAGCGGTGGCGGCGAGGCGCGTAAGCTGGTTCGTCGTGAGTCTCACCATCGGCATCGTCGGCCTGCCCAACGTGGGCAAGAGCACCCTGTTCAACGCGCTGACCAAGAACGACGTGCTCGCCGCGAACTACCCGTTCGCCACCATCGAGCCGAACGTCGGCGTGGTCGGGCTGCCCGACGAGCGGCTGGCCAAGCTGGCCGAGATCTTCTCCTCGCAGAAGGTGCTGCCGGCGCCCGTCTCCTTCGTCGACATCGCCGGCCTGGTCCGCGGCGCGTCCAAGGGGCAGGGGCGGGGCAACGCGTTCCTCGCCAACATCCGCGACGCCTCGGCGATCTGCCAGGTGGTGCGCGCCTTCTCCGACCCGAACGTGGTGCACGTCGACGGCAAGGTCTCGCCGGCCGACGACATCGAGACGATCAACACCGAGCTGATCCTGGCCGACATCCAGACGCTGGAGAAGGCGCTGCCCCGGCTGGAGAAGGAGGCCAAGCTCCGCAAGGACCGGGCCGCCGCCGTCGAGGCAGCCAAGAAGGCGGTCGAGGTCCTCGACAACGGCGTGACCCTGTACGCGGGCGCCGCCGCCGCGAAGGTCGAGCTGGAACACCTGCGTGAGCTGCACCTGCTCACCACCAAGCCGTTCATCTACGTCTTCAACGTCGACGAGGCCGAGCTGGGCAACGCCGAGTTCCTCGACGAGCTGCGCGGCCTGGTCGCGCCCGCCGAGGCGGTCTTCATGGACGCCAAGATCGAGTCCGAGCTGGTGGACCTGCCCGAGGACGAGGCCCGCGAGCTGCTGGAGTCGATCGGGCAGTCCGAGCCGGGCCTGGACCAGCTCGTCCGGGTGGGCTTCCGGACGCTCGGGCTCCAGACGTACCTGACGGCCGGGCCCAAGGAGGCGCGGGCCTGGACCGTCCCGGTCGGCGCGACCGCGCCGGAGGCCGCCGGGGTGATCCACAGCGACTTCCAGCGCGGCTTCATCAAGGCCGAGGTGGTCTCCTACGCCGACCTGGTCGAGGCCGGATCGATGGCGGCGGCCAAGGCCGCCGGCAAGGTCCGGATCGAGGGCAAGGAGTACGTCATGCAGGACGGCGACGTGGTGGAGTTCCGCTTCAACGTCTGAAATCGGGCGCATCCCCGCGCCTCAGGCTTAATGTGGCCGGCCGCCCGGTCGCTTCGCTCACCCCCGTTGTGACGACGCGATCGGGCGGCTCACAGTGGTGGGCTACAGCCGGAACATGTGCCTGCGGAGGCTTCGGCGAGTTGGACGTCGTTCGCCCCTCCCGTTAGTGATCGCCCGTCGGCGGCCGGCGATTCCCAGCATGAGCAGCGCCGGGCCGAGCAGGCTCACGAGGATCGCGTAGGCAGCCAGGGTGCCGAACTCCACGCTTGGGGAGCCCCGATACGGGCTCACGGTTCCAGCGAGCTTGTGCAGCGCGAGTTGCCCGACCGGTGCGAGCAGCACGAGTAGGGCCCAGATGCCGCGGTTGTCGCGGTGGAGGGCGAGCCCGAGGGCCAGCAGCAGAGCGACAGCCATCAGGAGCCCGGCGGCGGTCGGTAGGAACCGGGCGGTACTGGCGGCGTAGTACCCGTCAAGCGCATGGTGTGCGGCCAGGTATGCGGTTGTCCCGCCGGCGCCTACCGCCGCGAGTGGTGTTCCAATCCGGATGCTGGGGGACAGCCGCTCCGGTAGCAGGAGCGCCAGCGCGCCGAGAGTGGCCTGCGGCAGCAGGATGAACAGTGGTGGCCTGGGCAGGCCGGTCATCGCGCCCGCCGGCACAGTCGCGATCGTGAGCACAAGAGCGACGCCTACTGCGGCCCGGGTTGCCCGTCCCGGTGAGAGAGCCACGGCGATTGCGGCGACGAGCCAGGCGGTCCACGCGATGAACCCCGGTGAGGCGAGCGGGCCGACATGCGGGATGTTCCACTCAGGCGGGGCAGGGCGCAGTTCGGCCACCCACCAGATGGCCGCAAGCGTGGTGGCGACCAGTAGTGCCACGACCGAGGCGAGACGCACCCCGGGAATCAGGTCGAGGAGGCCGGCGGCGCGCAGCCGCTGACGAAGGCCCCCGCGCATCAGATCCGCGACATCTCCGGGTGAGGGCCAGCGCTGGCCGGGCTTGGCCAGGTCAAGATACGTCCCGACGATCTCCGCGCCACGCGAGCGGCGATAGTCCGAGGGGTACGCGCTCAGCAGGCGCAGGTAGCGGCGTTCCAGGGTCGTCACGCGAGTCCTCCAGCGGTACGCGGGCGGAAGGTGCGGGCTCGTGCGCGGAGCCGGATCGTGGCCACCTCGACGTTGCGTCGCAGCCGTTCCGTCTCCTCGGTCAACATGGCGTCACCGGCGGGTGAGAGGCGGTAGTAGCGGCGCGCTCGACCGTTGACGATCTCTTCCCTGTCGACCTCGACCAGGCCGGCGTCGACCAGCCGGTCGAGCGCGCCGTAAAGCGTGCCCGGGCGAAGGGTGACTCTGCCGTCGGAGAGAGCGGCGACGTCGCCGATCAACCCGTAGCCGTGCATCGGCTCCTTGGCCAGCGCGGTCAGGATCAAGAAGGTGGGTTCGCGCAGCGGTGTGTCCATGAGCAGCAATATATCGAACGCGAGCATATATCGGGGGGCGATATAAAGGTTCGCCTGAAGCACAAGGGGAAGGGCGTCGCCGGCAAGGTGTGGCAGGGGCCGTGCCGCCGATCAGCAGATGGCTGGTCGGGGAGTGATGACGACGATCAGACCGACTCCCAAGCTGGCCGTGCGAAGATCAGCGGCGATGAACGCCGACGCCTGGAGCTTGATCGACGGCAGAGCCGAGCGGGCGAGGCGCTCGTGGTCGGCGACCAGGGCGGCACTGCCTGTTGGTGAACAAGTCCGGGTACGAGTGCTCGCGGCGATGCCGTTCGGCGTATTCGTCGAGATAGAGGGCCAGCCGGATGCGCTCGGTCTGCTGGAGACAACCGCGATATCCCGCGGCGGCGAGCTGCCCGCTCTCGGCGTCTGCTTCGAGGCGGTCGTGGCCGACCATACCGTTCACAATTGGCAGGTGAGGCTACGGTCGGCCGACGTCGAAGGCGGCGCCGAGCGACCAGCCGGGTGACGCCCTCAAGTCGGCCGTTGCCGCAGGTCAAGCGTGCCGACGATTAGGGCCGTTGATCCACAGCTTGATCTGGGCACCTCGGCGCAGAGCGTCGAGCAGCTCCTCGCGCACTGGTCCCGCCGCAGTCGCCAGGACCCGGTCGTGCAGGCGTTCCTGTGCACAAGGCCGGGACCCGTGCGGTCACTGCGCGAGGCTACCGACGAGAGCTCGACGCAGCGAACGTCTTCACGTCCTGGAGCAAGAGGTCGAGGAAGGTGGCCAGGTCCGGGGCGGCCACGTCGAAGCGCGGATCCTCCGAGGTGTAGATGCCGTCGAGGACGAGGTCGGGAGGGAGCCGGTAGACGGGCGACCCGTCCGGCATCGCCAGCGCGTACTGCGTGCCGCCGCCGTCGCTGGCGAACACGACGACATCGGCGTCGTGGCGGCCACGTACGCGCCAGAGGTCCCGTGCCTCGTGGACGTGGACCACGTGGGAGGCGCTGTGCAGGAAGAACCCGTTGTCGATGTCGGCCAGGTCGACGGCGTCCACCACCGCGTACAGGTCGGCAAGGACAGCGGGGACGGCGGGACGGGCGGCGGCGATCAGCGCGGCAGAGGTCGTCGTGGGCTCACTGACGGCGTTCTCACCTGGCGGGTATCCGTAGCGGTCCTCGAAGTCGAGCACCGCGGAAGCGACAGCATTCCGCAGATCCTCCCGCCAGGTCACCAGGTCTCGTTGCATCACGGCAGGACACTGCCACCGTGAACCAGATCTGACCAGGAGCGCTGGGAGCGGGACGACCATCCGACCTGTCAGACGCCCGTACGCCGGATTTCCGGTCTTTGATCTCTGGGCCGGCACTGCGACGATGCAGGCCGTCGGAGGCGGCCGTGTGCGGACGTCTCGTGTCTCACCGACCGAGGAGCCGATGTGCGTCTGCCCCGTGAGCCCCACCCGGTTGACCGGCCGGGCCTGCACATCTCCATGATCGTCTGTGGCGGCCTCGGGACCCTTGCGGCGAGCGGATGGAACGGCGACGCAGGGCGGTTCCAGCCGATCGCGGCGGTGCTCGCCGTGGTGGTGTTCGCGTGCTTCCTGATCATGTTCGCGGTGTTCTGGGTCGGCTGGCTGATGCGCGGCCACGAGTTGTGGCGCGAGGCGCGACGTGAGCGCTGACCAGGACCGTTACCGGCATGACCGCCGGTGGCTCGAACACGCGGTGCACGAGCTTCCGGCCGGGGTGCTGTGGGGCACCGACGGCGCTACACCCGCACAGTGCGCCGAGATGCTGGACGGTCTGGACGAGTTCGCTCGCACCTGTGCCCGCCTCGGACTCGACGACCACACCGGGTTCATCGAGGAGTGCCGGTGGCATTTCGACCACTACCCGCACTACCTGAGCCGCCGCCGTCATATCGCGGACTACGCGACGTACGTCCGCGACCGCCGCGGACCGATCCGGGTCTCGTCGCCGCCGACGCCGGACTGGCTGCGACGTCGCTGACCACCGACACCCGGGCCGCCGGTAGCCTGCTTCAGCCTTGGTCCCAGCCCGGCGAGGGATCGACCGAGCCGCAGGCTCCCCCTGCGCGCGCTCGTGCCGAGAAACGTGTCCGTCGTGGTCAGGCGCGACGCTCGGCAAGGACCCTGCGGAACAGGGCGGGGTAGCTGGCATGAGCCAGCGGTAGCGCTCCGAGCGCGTCTTCGGTGAACCAGCCGATGGCTTCGTGTTCCTCCGGCGCGAGGTTGGCCGGATACCCCGTCCACGCTTCGACCAGCCAGATCCGCATGGAGAACGTGTCGGCGTGAACCTCGTGCACGGGCGGACCCGACGGCACCGTCACGTCGATGCCCACTTCCTCTCGGAGCTCACGAGCAAGTGCGACACGGGGCGGTTCCCCGGGCTCGACGTGCCCGCCGGGCAGGTCCCAGACGTCGGGCAGCACACGACGCAGGGGAGAGCGGTGGCACAGGAGTATCCGGTTGCCGTCGCACAGCAACCCGGTGACGATGCGCGCCTTGGGAGAGCCGTCCGACGAGGCCTCCGATGCGGGGCCGGTCCACGTGGACACCGGACGCTACTCCTGCGCGTTCAGGTCGCGCACTGCGAAGCGGAGGTGTTCCCACTCCTCGTCGAAAATGACGTGGAGGCAGTGCAGGACCGGCTTCTCGTGTTCGGGTGACCAGGCTGACGGCCGAGGCTCGGCGAGCAGCTCCGGAGTGACGCCCGTGAGGAAGTCCCGCACCATGGCTTGCCGCTCGGCCCGCAGATCGAGCACCTGGGCGAGACTCGGACGCGCCGCGGGGAAGATCGACATGTCGAGTCCGTCCGTCTCGTACTCGGCGTGTGGCTGCCCGAGCGGATGGAAGGGCTGCGGCAGGCGCAGGATCGCCTTGCCGAGCCAGGCGTCGGTGGCGAACGCGAGGTGGCGCAGGGTCTGTGCGAACGACCACTCGCCGTCGATCGAGATGTCGGCGGCACCCTCGGGCATGGACACGACCCGGTCGACCGCGGCCGCCCAGGCTCGTTCGAGCGCCGCCCACGCCGCGCGCAGGCCGTCGGGATCCTCGGCATGCCTCAGCTCGCGCCCGGGGAACCGCCGGTTGAGTTCGGCCTCGACGAGCGGCGCGACGTCGACACCGTTGACCAGCAGCGCGCCGTCGGTGAGCCACGGCGCGTCGATGTCGAGCCCGCGCACGTCGACGCCGCGCATCACCGCGCCGGCCAGCGTCGACCTGGTGAAGCGCGCGCCTTGCAGGTCCCTGTCCACGAACGTCGTGAGGTCACTCTGGTCCACGGCGCACCCCTCCCGTCGGCGATCGCGGCAATGCTAGCGAGCGGGTCCGACAACAGCTGTCGATGCGACCGAACCGGGGAGCTGCGGGTGGCGGCCGACGACCCGCATCGCGCGGATCGTCGGCCGACCATCCGTGCCCGCCGTCAGGCGTTGGCCCGGCGGATGGCCGCCATCCCCCCGAGGGCGGCCACCGCGGCGATCAGGGCGGGCCACCCCACCAGCAGGCTGACCTGGTGCTGGCTGCTCAGCCACTGCCAGATGTCACCGAACCATCCCTGCCAGGTGATCAACGCGACGAGCAGGCCGATCACCAGGATCAGGGCCGCGCCGGCCCCGAACAGGCCGTTCATGCCGAACCGGACGTACCAGACGGCGACGAAGACGGAGACGAAGTTCAGGAACAGGAACGGCACCGCGTAGACGGCGATCTGCAGCAGCCCGTTGTCGACGTCGACGTACGGGATCCGGAAGAACCGCAGCTGGATCCCGAAGCCGCCGGTGGCGCCCTCGATCAGGTTGAGCAGGTAGAGCAGGACGCCGTAGACGACCGCCTGCACCACGTTGACGAGCACCGTGGCGAGGTAGAAGGTGCGCCGGGTGACGCTCATGCCGAGCGCGAACGGGAACGCCTGGCTGATCGAGGCGGCGGCGACGATCGAGCAGACGATGTAGATACTGGCCAGACCGCCCGTGGTGTTCTTGCCCGGCGAGGCCTCGTCGATCGAGGCGAAGATCAGCAGGTTGACGCCGAGCGAGATGGCCATGATGGCCCATGGCCAGGCCAACTGGCTGACCCAGGCGATGGTGTGCATCCGGGCGACGTCGAGGATACGAGTCATCGCGCGTTCGTCCTTTCCGTCGTCAGGCGCACCACGGCCTGTTGGAGCGACACCGGCGCCAGGTCGATGCCGAGCTTCTCGGCGCGCGTCCGTTCGGCGTCGTCGAACGACCCGCGCAGCGACGCGCGGACTGCGCCGCCGAGTTGCTCACGATGCAGCGCCTGGTGCGCGGCGGCGAACTCGTCCACCGCAGCGGCCGGGCCGGACGCCTCCACCACCTCGCCGCGCAGCTCGTCGCTGGGCGCGTCGAGCAGCAGCTTGCCGCGGTCGAGCAGCAGCACGTGCTCGATCAGGTCGGCCACCTCGTCGATGAGGTGCGTGGAGAGCACGACGGTGCGCGGGTTCTCGGCGTAGTCGGCGAGCAGCCGGTCGTAGAAGAGCTGCCGGGCGACCGCGTCGAGACCGAGGTACGGCTCGTCGAAGAAGGTCAGCGGCGCGCGTGCGGCCAGGCCGATCGTCACGCCCAGCGCGGACAGCATGCCGCGGGACAGTTTGCGTACCTTGCGCTTGCGCGGCAGGTCGAAGTCGTCCACCAGGGACTGCGCGAAGTCCTCGTCCCAGTTGGGGAACAGCCGCTTGGCCAGGCTCAGCACGTGCCGGACCTGGTACGCGGTCGGGTACGTCTGACTCTCCTTGATGAAGACCACCCGCGACAGCACCCGCTCGTTCTCGTACGGCCGCTCACCGAAGAGCATGAGGTCGCCGCTGGTGCCGCTGTTCTGGCCGGTGATCAGCTGCATCAGCGTCGTCTTGCCGGCGCCGTTGCGGCCGAGAAGCCCATAGATCTTGTCGCCCGTCAACGTGAAGGTGACGTCATCGAGAGCGGTCACCTCGCCGAACCGCTTCGTGAGTCCGGCTGCCGCCACGACGCTCATCGCTGTTCCTCCCCTGTGTCGATGAGCTTCTTCAGCTCCTCGGTGCCGATGCCCAACTTGCGTGCCTCCTCGATGAGGGGCCGCACGTACTGGTCGGAGAACTCGCGCCGGCGGCGTTCCCGGAGTGTTTCGACGGCGCCCGTTGCCACGAACATTCCGATCCCCCTGCGCTTGTAGAGAAGCCCGTCATCGACCAGGCGGTTGATCCCCTTGGCGGCGGTCGCTGGGTTGATCCGGTGGAACGCCGCAAGCTCGTTCGTCGACGGCACCTGGGTCTCCTCCGCGTACGTCCCGTCGATGATCGAGTTTTCGATCATCTCCGCGATCTGGACGAAGATCGGCCGGCCGTCATCCATCCTGGTTCTTTGGTTCATTACTCATGTAACTAACCATGGCGCTCGCGGGCCGGGGCGTCAAGTCTTCTTCGGGTACGCGCGGCCGATCATGGCTCGCACGCCCTGGTACGCCGGCACCTGGTCGGCGGCTGACCGGCCGTCCCGGTGATCAGCGACGGCAGCCGGCTCAGGTGACGCGCGGGCTGCGGCGTTCGAGCAGAGTCACGTCGCGCCAGAGGCCGTGGTGGCGGCCGACCCGTTCCCGGGTGCCGACCACGCGGAAGCCGCACGTCGCGTGCAGCGCGAGGCTCGCGGTGTTCTCCGGGAACACGCCGGACTGGATGGTCCAGATCCCGGCCGCCTCGGTCGAGGCGATCAACGCCTCCAGCAGCGCCCGGCCGACCCCGCGCCCGCGCCCCCGCGGGTGCACGTAGACGGAGTGCTCGACCACACCGGCGTAGACGCAGCGCTCGGACACAGCGGAGCAGGCCACCCAGCCGAGCACGTCGCCGTTCTCGTCGAGCGCCACCCAGCGGTGGCCGGGCAGGCGGGTGGCGGTGAACCGCCCCCAGTCCGGCGGTTCGGTCTCGAACGTGGCGTTCCCCTCGGCGATGCCCAGGCGGTAGATCTCCAGCACGGCATCGGCGTGCGAGTCGTCCATCGCGACGACGGTGACAGTCATCGGTTCCCCCTGTCCGGACCCGGCGGTCGTCAGCGTAGTCGCGCGCCGAGGGGCCGGGACGGACACCCGGCCCCTCGACGTGAGCGCTACCGCCGCCGGTAGACGGAGATGTGCGAGCGGCTGTCCGCGTCGAACGGCGACCGGTCCCAGTCGGCGTACCGCTCGGTGAGGCGCAGCCCGGCCCGCTCCGCCAGTTCGTCGATCTGCTCCGGCCAGGCGTAGCGCATCGCGAACGGCTTCAGGTGCACGCCGGAGGCGTCGAACGTGACGGTCTGCCGCACGAACGTCTGCGCCGCCCGGTCGTACCGGTGCAGGCGGATGGTGGCCGAGTCCTCGGTCACCTCCCGCACCTGGACCTGCTCGTCCCGGTCGAAGTCCGCCGGGTCGGGCACGAAGGTCTCGATGACGAACGCGCCGCCGGGCGCGAGCACCCGGGCGACGTTGCGGAAGCAGGCCGCCTGGCGTTCCTCGGACACCAGGTTGAACAGCGTGTTGAACACCAGGAAGACCAGACGGTACGGCCCGGTGACCGGGACGTCCGCCATGTCGCCGATGGTCACCGGCAGGTCCGCGCCGCCCGGCTTGGCGCGCAGGTGCGCGACCATCTCCGGGGACGCCTCGACGCCCTCCACGGTCAGACCGCGGGCGGCCAGCGGCAGGGCCACCCGGCCGGTGCCGACTGCCAGTTCGAGCACCGGGCCGCCGTCGGCCAGCGGCGCGAGGAAGTCGACGGCCGGGGCCGGGTCGGGATTGCCGGGGCCGTCGTAGGTGTCGGCCCAGAGCCGGCCGAACAGGCCGGGATCGTCGAAGACGGACATCACACGCCCTCCCGTCGGGCGGAAGGGGCAGGACGCGGCGCGAGGTCAGCGACCTCCGCCGGAATGGGGTACGGAAACACGAAGCCTCGTTTCGGCAAGGGTGACGACGGGTCGGCTGGGCTTCGCAGCGTGTGGCATGGCGGTGCTCCCTCCGGTCGGCTTCGAGGGGTCCAGCAGACCAGCAGCCGTCCGGGGGGACAACCGGATTACGCCCGTAGCGCGTCGTCCACACCGGTCTCCCGGCGGCCGAGGTGCACCGGATCACGCCCGCTGAGCACGTCCACGGCGGCCTTGACGCAGGCGGCGTACTCCCGGGTGGAGCTGATCCGCCACTGGTCGGCGTACCGGCGGGCGGTGTCGTCGCCGACGCCGACGGCCTCGATGCCGGCGTCCCGGCACAGCGCCACCGCGCGCGGCAGGTGGAACGACTGGGTGACCACTGTGGCCCGCCGGACTCCGAAGACGCGGTGCGCGCGGACGCACGAGTCGTACGTGTCGAAGCCGGCGTGGTCCAGCACCGTCTTCTCCGCCGGGACGCCCCGCTCGACGAGCCAGCGCCGCATCGCGTCCGGTTCGTCGTAGTCCCAGTCCATGTGGTCGCCCGAGAGCAGGAGCACCTTGACCTTGCCGGCGGCGTACAACTGGCGGGCGATCTCCAGCCGGCCGGCCAGGAACGGCGCCGGGCTGCCGTCCGGCTCCACCTTGGTGCCCAGCACCAGTGCCACCGGCGTCTCGGGCACGTCCGCGGCGTCGAACAGGCGACCCTCGGCGGCGCCGCGGACCCAGGTCACGCTGGCGATCGTGGCGGCGCCCAGCAGGACCACGGCGGCCGTGGCGAGCACTAGGAGACGACGGACCAGGCGTACGGCCTGCCGATGCTCGCCCCGCCAGGCCCGCCATCGCGCCGTCAGCCCTCGCATGGCGGCGATTGTGCCAGCGCGGGTCAGGAGATGTGGTGCAGGATCACGTTGTGCACGTGGTGGCTCTTCTCCGCGCCCCGGAACTCCACCTCGTAGGTGTGCGTGCCGACGTGCACAGCGATCGACCCGGTGGAGAAGAACGAGCCGCCCCAGGACTTGTTGCTCACCACGCTCACGCTGGTGATCTTCGAGTACGGGATGCTGGTGATCGCGTACCGCTTGCCGACGAAGGAGCGGTCCTGGATGATCACCCGCCGGTCGGTCAGGCCGATGAAGCCGGTGCCGGTGCCCACCGCGTCGTAGACGGCGATGATCTGCTCACCGGGCAGCAGCCCGCTCTGGATCTGCTGGAACTGTTCCTTGCGGTCGTACGTGGGGCCAGACATGTACCCGAGGGTAGGCGGGGCGCGCCAGCGCTCAGGTCTCGGTGACCGCGCGGACCGCGTCCTCGATGCGTGCCGCGAGCAGCACCTCACCCTCGGTGAGCGGCTCGCCGTCGCCGTGGCCCAGCCGGATCTGGGTACGATCGGCCCGGCGGCTGATCTCCGGGCGCAGCCGCAGCGCGTCGGCCACCACCGCGACCCGCTCGGTGAGCGCGGCGTGCTGGGTGTCGTCGAGGACGATCGTGCGGCGGATCTGTTCGCCCTCGCGCGTCCATCCGGACAGCAGGGCCAGTGCGTCGCTGAGGTAGTCGTGCTTCGCACGGCCGCTGAACAGCACGCGCATCACCGCACCTCCCAGGCGTCGTTGCCGGCTTGTGGCCAAATCGTCGCCATCCCGTGTCCCAGTCGACGCCCTCTAGTCTCTCGCCACTCAGATGGTGTGTCCACGCCCACACTTCCGTGTTCTGCTGACCTGACGGTCGACGCAGCTACCCAAACCGCCGATTGATCTGGCACGCTGGTGGCCCGTGCGGACCGAACGGATTAGCGGGAACGGGCAGGCCGACCGGCGGGAGCCGAGGGTGGTCGTCGGAGCCGCGATCATCGAGGGCGGCCGGGTGCTGGCGTGCGAGCGCTCCGCGCCCCCCGAGGTGGCGGGCCGGTGGGAGTTCCCCGGCGGAAAGGTCGAGCCGGGTGAGGCCGAGACCGACGCGCTGGCCCGCGAGTGCGCCGAGGAGTTGGGCGTACGGGTGGCTGTCGGCGCCCGCGTCGGCCGCGACGTACGGATGGCTCATGGCCGGTCCGTGCTGCGCGTCTACGCCGCCCGGCTGCTCCACGGCGACCAGCCGAAGGCCCTGGAGCACGCGGACCTGCGCTGGCTCTCCGCCGCCGAGCTGGACAGCGTCGACTGGCTGCCGGCCGACGTGCCGATCGTGGCCGCGCTGCGCCCGCTGCTCGCCACCGGCTGAGGCGCGGGCGTCGAGCCGGACAACCGGGCTGAAACGGGACGAGGGCCGGCGGCGTGTGCCGCTGGCCCCCGTCGTCGTCGCGCTGCTGCTCAGTGCTTCGGCTCGTCCTGCTGCGGGTGAGCGAAGTTGAGGTGCTCCGGGGGTAGCGGGAACGTCACGTCGTCGCCGAACGGCGACGGCGCGGCGGCCCGGTTGAACGTCAGCTCGGTCAGCGGCAGCTTGCCGTTGGCGTCCACCGCCGGGGCGGTCGGGTGCGGCACCTCGCGGTGCCAGTTGACGCCCTGCTGGGCCTGCCGCTCGGCGCCGCTGTCGTGCGAGCCGCCCGCGTGCGAGTGCACCCCGCCGTGCGAGTGCGTCCCGCCGGAGTGTGCGTGCGCCCCGCCGTGCGCCCCTCCGGACGTGACGGCACCGCTGGAATGCCCGCTGGTCGCGCTGGTCTGAGGCACCTGACCCCTCCGGAAGATCTTGTTACCGAGCCACACAAGGGGATCGTACCTGCGGTCGACGACCCGTTCCTTCATGGGGATGATCCCGTTGTCGGTGATCTTGATGTGCTCGGGGCAGACCTCGGTGCAGCACTTGGTGATGTTGCAGAAGCCGAGTCCCATGTCGGACTGCGCGTACTCCCGGCGGTCGGTACGGGCGTCCAGCGGGTGCATGTCCAGCTCGGCCGCCCGGATGAAGAACCGGGGGCCGGAGAACGCCGGCTTGTTCTCCTCGTGGTCACGGATCACGTGGCAGACGTTCTGGCACAGGAAACACTCGATGCACTTGCGGAACTCCTGCGAGCGCTCCACGTCGACCTGCTGCATCCGGTAGTCGCCGGGCGCCACGTCGGCCGGCGGCGCGAACGCCGGGGTCTCCCGGGCCTTCTCGTAGTTGAACGAGACGTCGGTGACCAGGTCCCGGATCACCGGGAACGTGCGCAGCGGGGTCACCGTGACGGTCTCGGCCTCCTCGAACGTCGACATCCGGGTCATGCAGCCCAGCCGCGGCTTGCCGTTGATCTCCATGGAGCAGGAGCCGCACTTGCCGGCCTTGCAGTTCCACCGGCACGCCAGGTCGGGCGCCTCGGTGGCCTGGAGCCGGTGGATCACGTCGAGGACCACCTCACCCTCGTTGACCTCGACCGTGTAGTCCTTCAGGTCGCCGCCGGTCTCGTCGCCCCGCCAGATGCGGAACTGGCGCTTGTTTCCCATCAGTTGTTCGCCTCCTCGGTGAGGGCGTCGAACTCGGCGAGTTCCTCGTCGGTCAGGTACTTGGCCAGCTCGGCCCGGTCGAACAGCCCGATCAGCTCCGGCCGCATCTTCGGCAGCGGCTTGTGGGTCAGCCGGACCGTCTCCCCGTCCAGCGAGCAGACCAGGTTGACGCCGCGCCACTTCGGGTCCATCGCCGGGTAGTCCTCCCGGGTGTGCCCGCCGCGCGACTCCTGCCGCTCCAGCGCCGCCATCGCGGTGCACTCCGAGACCACGAGCATGTTGCGCAGGTCCAGCGCGAGGTGCCAGCCCGGGTTGTAGCGCCGGCCGCCGACCGCGCTCACCTTCGCCACCCGCTCCCGCAGCTCGGCCAGCCTGCGCATGGCGTCTGCGAGCTCGCCCTCCCGGCGGATGATGCCGACCAGGTCGCCCATGACCACCTGGAGGTCCTGCTGGAGCTGGTAGGGGCTCTCGCCGGTGTCGCGCTGCAACGGCGCCAGCGCCGTCTCCACAGCGGCCTCCACCGCCGCCACCGACACCGCCGGGCGGCTGGTGAGCTGATCGGTGTACGTGGCCGCGTGCCCGCCCGCGCGCTTGCCGAAGACCAGCAGGTCGGACAGGGAGTTGCCGCCGAGCCGGTTGGAGCCGTGCATGCCGCCGGACACCTCGCCGGCGGCGTAGAGCCCGCGCACCGTGCCGAACGCCGCGCCGGAGTCCGGGTCCACCTCGACGCCGCCCATCACGTAGTGACAGGTCGGGCCGACCTCCATCGGCTCCTTGGTGATGTCGACGTCGGCCAGCTCCTTGAACTGGTGGTACATCGACGGGAGGCGGCGGCGGATCTCCTCGGCCGACTTGCGGGAGGCGATGTCCAGGTAGACGCCGCCGGCCGGCGTACCCCGGCCTTCCTTGACCTCGCTGTTGATCGCGCGGGCGACCTCGTCACGGGGCAGCAGCTCCGGCGGACGCCGGTTGTTGTCCGGGTCGGTGTACCAGCGGTCCGCCTCCTCCTCGGTCTCCGCGTACTGCTTGCGGAACACGTCGGGGACGTAGTCGAACATGAACCGCTTGCCCTCGGAGTTCTTCAGCACCCCGCCGTCGCCGCGTACCGACTCGGTGACCAGGATGCCCTTCACCGAGGGCGGCCAGACCATGCCGGTCGGGTGGAACTGGAGGAACTCCATGTTGATCAGCGTCGCGCCGGCGCGCAGCGCCAGCGCGTGACCGTCCCCGGTGTACTCCCAGGAGTTCGAGGTGACCTTGTAGGACCGTCCGACGCCGCCGGTGGCGAGCACCACGGCGGGCGCCTCGAACAGGACGAACTCGCCGGACTCGCGGTAGTAGCCGAACGCGCCGGCGACGCGGTCCCCGTCGAGCAGCAGCTCGGTGATCGTGGTCTCGGAGAAGACCCGGATCCGCGCGTCGTAGCTGCCGAACTCCTGCTTGTCCTCCTGCTGGAGCGAGACGATCTTCTGCTGGAGCGTACGGATCAGCTCCAGGCCGGTCCGGTCGCCGACGTGCGCCAGGCGCGGGTACTCGTGGCCACCGAAGTTGCGCTGCGAGATCTTCCCGTCCTTGGTGCGGTCGAACAGCGCGCCGTACGTCTCCAGCTCCCAGATCCGCTGCGGCGCCTCCTTGGCGTGCAACTCGGCCATCCGGAAGTTGTTGAGGAACTTGCCGCCGCGCATGGTGTCCCGGAAGTGCACCTGCCAGTTGTCGCGCGAGTTCACGTTGCCCATCGCGGCGGCGGCGCCGCCCTCGGCCATCACCGTGTGCGCCTTGCCGAACAGCGACTTCGAGATGATCGCGGTCTTCTTGCCGGCCAGCCGGGCCTCGATCGCCGCGCGCAGGCCGGCGCCACCGGCCCCGATCACGACGACGTCGTAGTGGTGTCGTTCGATTCGCGTCTCAGTCATGTCCAGGCTCTCAGTTGATGAACCGCAGGTCGTTGATCCAGCCGGCGGCGACCGCCATCACGTAGAAGTCGGTGAGGGCCAGGGTGCCCAGGGTGATCCAGGCGAGCTGCATGTGCCGGACGTTCAACCAGGACACCCCGGTCCACGCCTTGTAGCGCATCGGGTGCTTGGAGAAGTGCTTGAGCCGCCCGCCGATGATGTGCCGGCAGGAGTGGCAGGAGATCGTGTACGCCCACAGCATCACCACGTTGCCGACCAGGATGATGTTGCCCAGGCCGAAGCCGAAGCCCTCGGGGGAGTGGAAGGCCAGGATCGCGTCCCAGGTGTTGACCAGCGAGATGATCGCGGCGGCGTAGAAGAAGTAGCGGTGCAGGTTCTGCCCGAGCAGCGGGAACCGCGTCTCGCCGCTGTACGACTGGTGCCCGTCCGGTACCGCGCAGGCCGGCGGCGACAGCCAGAACGACCGGTAGTACGCCTTGCGGTAGTAGTAGCAGGTCAGCCGGAACAGCAGCAGGAACGGCAGGGTGAGCGCCGCGTCCGGGATGATCCACCAGCCGGGCAGGAACTGGCCGAAGTGCGAGGAGCCCTCGACGCAGCGGTCGGTGACACAGGGGGAGTAGAACGGTGTCAGGTAGTGGTACTGCTCCACCCAGTACCACTTGTGCATGAAGACCCGGACCGTCGCGTAGATGACCCAGGCGCTGAGCCCGACCACGGTGATCAGCGGAGCGAACCACCACCTGTCGGTCCGCAAGGTCTTCGCCGCGATGGCGGCGCGCGCCCGCCCTCCCCGCGGCTGCGATCTCGGCGTCTTGGCCGACGTAGTTGTCATTCGAGTCATCTCCCTGACGTCACTGTCACGTCCTGCGCACGCACGAGGCCACACCGGCGAACCGGTGCGGCTAAGTGACACACGTTACGCCGATCTTCACGGCCCGGCCGCGCAACGCAGTGTCCCGTGTGTCCCGCAGCTTGGAAAGAGTCACTTCATGATCAATGTGGCGGGTCGGTCGAACGGTGCGCCGGACCGGCGCCGCGGTGCGCCCGGCGGCGCCGCCGGGATCACCCGGACGCGCCGCCGGTGAAGTGCCAGGAGGACAGCCGCAACGCCGGCGCCTCGTACCAGGACCCGTCGTCCCGGCCCGGCTGCCGGACCGGCGCCCGGCCCAGGCCCAGCACCCGCCCCGGCCCCAGCGCCCGCGGGTACGACTCGGTGAACCGGAAGTCGCGCACCGCCCGCGTCGGCACGCCGTCCTCGACCAGCCACACCCCGTTGCGGGTCAACCCGGTGACCACCAACTGCTTCGGGTCCAGCACCCGCGTGTACCAGAAGTCGCTCACCAGCAGCCCGCGCCGCATCCCGGCCACCAGCGCGGCGGTGTCCGGGTCGCCCACCGCTCCGGTGACGCCCGCGCTCACCGGCCCGGCCGCGACTGTGGCGCCCGCATCGGCGACGCCCGGGTCCGCCAGCAGGCGCATGTTGTGCGGGATCGGCCCGAAGGTCGCGCTACCCGGCATACCGTGGCCGGTGGACCCGGCACCCGCCTCCGCACCGCCGCGCCTGTCGTACGCCACCGCCCGGGTGGTGCCCGCCTCCACCAGCGGCAGCGCCCGCCGGGGCGTGCCCTCCAGGTCGAACGGCAGCGTGCCGGCGTGCAGCGGGTCGTCCACCAGCGTCACCAGCGGATCGAACTGGGCGGTGCCCGGCTCGGCGAAGGACTGCCGTTCGGCGTACCGCTTGCCGTTGAAGCCGAACCAGGCGAGGTTCTGCAGCAGGTCGGCGACGGCGGCCGGTTCGAGCACCACCTCGTAGTGCCCGGGCGGCAGCTCGACCGGGTCGGCCGCGGCCCGTGCCTTCGCCGCCGCGTGCGCGCCGAGCGCCGCGCCGTCGAGGTCGGCGAGCCGGTCGGCGCAGAGCCGCGCCACCCCGTCCGCCGCGCCGGCGCGGGCGATGCCGTCCATGGCCGCCTCGGCCGCGCTTCCGGCCGCCGTGTGCCCGGCCGAGTTGGCGAACGCCCCCGACCGGTACGCGGTGCGGCAGTAGCCGGCCGCCTCCAGCCCGTCGACCGCGTCCACGAACGCGCGTACCCGCTCGGCCCGCTCGTCGGGCGAGGCGAACGCGGTGGCCTCGTCGACGGCCGGGCCGGACGGCGTCGGGGTCGGCGCGGTCAGTCCCGGCCAGGCCGGGTCGGGCGGCGCGAGCCGGGCCGCGGCCCGGGTCCGCTCGACGAGCGCGGCCAGCCCGTCGGCGTCGGCCCGGCTACCGCTGCCGGTCGCGGTCCGCCCGTCCACGTGCAACCGCAGGTGTACGGCGACGCCGGTCTCGGCCACGTTCTGGTGGATGAACGAGTTGGCGAACCGGGTCAGCGCCAGGTCGGAGCGGGTCACCAGCACCTCGGCCTCGGCATCCGCCCCGGCGGTACGCCGGACCAGGTCCACCACTCCCGCGGCGATCCCCAACTCGGCGCTCATGCGCGCACCCCCACCCGGACGCCCCGGAACCGGGCCGGCGCGGCCGGATGGCCGGTGTGCCCGACCTGACCGGGCTGCCCCTTGCCGCAGTTGGGCGTGCCCCAGGCGACGGTCTCCGAGGAGAGCATGTCCATCGAGCGCCAGAAGGCCGGCCCGATACCGGTGTACGTCGGGTTGCGCAGCATCCGCCCCCGACGGCCCTTCTTCACCTCCCAGCCGACCTCGCAGCCGAACTGGAAGTTGAGCCGCTTGTCGTCGATCGACCAGGACCTGTTGATGTCCATCAGCACCCCGTCGTCGGTGGCCGCGATGATCTCGTCCAGCGTGTGCGGGCCGGGCTCCAGGCCCACGTTCGTCATCCGCACCATCGGCAGACGCGCCCAGCCGTCGGCCCGTACGCTGCCGCCGTAGTCCAGGCCGGCGACGGCGGCCGAGTCCCGGCCGGCGAGCACCCCGACCCACCGCCCTTCGCGAACCGCGTCCCGGGCCACCGCGGGGGAGCCCTCGTCGTCGTAGCCGAAGCTGCCCAGCGCCCCGGGGATGGTCGGGTCGATGGTCACGTTCATCAGCTCCGAGCCGTAGCGCAGCGACCCGAGGCGGGCCAGGTCGAGCCAGGACGTGCCGGCGAACGCCGCCTCCCAGCCGAGGATGCGGTCCAGCTCGATGGCGTGCCCGACCGACTCGTGGATCTGCAGGGCGAGCTGCTCGCCGCCGAGGATCAGGTCGGTCTCGCCGGCCGGGCAGAGCGGCGCGGTGAGCAGCTCACGGGACTCCTCGGCGATCCGGGCGGCGTGCGCGGCCAGGTCCAGCGAGGTGACCAGCTCCCAGCCGGTCGTGCCGTACTGCCCCCGGTAGCTCGGGTAGGACCGGCGCTGCGTCTCGCCGTCGCCGATCGACGTGGCGGAGATGCCGCCGCCGCACTCCCGGATGTGCTGGTCGATCCGATGGCCCTCGCTGGAGACGAACCACTTCGTGGTGTCCCAGATCTGGTAGAGCCCCTCGGCCAGGTCGGCGCCGTGCTCACGCATCGTGGCCGTGGCTCGGACCAGCAGGTCACCCTTGTCCGACAGTGGCACCCCGAGCGGGTCGACGGCGCACTCCGAGGCCCAGCTCGCCACCGCCGCCTCGGCCGGCACCAGGTCGATCGGCGGGCCGGGAACTCGCGCGCTCGCGGTGGCGATCGCCGCGGCGCGCCGGCCGGCGTCGCGGGCCGCCGCGTCGGACAGATCGGGTACGGCGTGGAAGCCCCACCCCGATCCGACGAGCGCGCGTACGCCCAGCCCGATGCTCTCGTCCTGGCTCAGCTCCTCGATGTCGCCGTTGCGCGCCGACATCGACTCGTAACTGCGGTGCATGACCCGGGCGTCGGCGTACCGGGCGCCCGCGTCGAGGGCGGCCTGGACGGCGGCGGTCGCCGCGTCGAACTCGCTCATGCGCCCGACCTTAGGCCAGCGCACCGACATCCGTCAGGGGACGACGTCATCCGACCGGCTCCGAGGTGGGCTGTGGTGAAATCGATGCCGACCTGCGCGTGAAGGGGACAACCCGAGTCGCCGGACGCTGATAAGAAATGGTCCATGTCTGCCACTTCCGCGCACCGACTACTCCGCGGTGCGTTGACGCTCGTCGTCATGGTCGCCGCAACCATGTTCGGTGCCACTGCCGCCCACGCCGCGGCCCCGCGACTCAAGCTCACCGCCCTCGCCTTCACCAACGACACGGTCGACGCCACCGGCAACTACGCCAGCAACAAGCTCACCTGGACGGTCACCAACACCGACCCGGAGGCCGGCTCCATCTTCGGCACCGTCACCATGCGCATGCGCAGCACCGTCACCGGTGAACTGGTCGGTCACGACATGGTCGCGCGCTACGCGTACCAGGAGACCTGCTGCGGTGACGGTGTGTACGAGTCGGGCACGCCGCAGGAGTCCACCTACTCCTTCGACCTTCCGGTGCGGGCCTACTCCGACGCGGACACCGCGATCTGGGAGGTCACGAAGGTCACCATAGGTTCCCAGGGCACCACCACCACGGTCTCGGGCACCCGCCTCCAGGCGTTCGGTTACCGGTTCACGGCCCGGACGCTGATCGACTCGTCGGGGCCGAGCGCCGACTCCATCTCGCTGAGCTCCCCGGTGCGCCGTCCCTACTTCTACGTGGGGAACGGCGCGGCCACTGTGACCTACGACTTCACCGTGCAGGACGGGCAGTCCGGCTTCTGGAAGGGCACCATCCGGCTGGCCGGTCCGGGCGGCGCGAGCGTCACCACCGCCTTCACCTGGGAGCGGGACGAGTACAGCACCGGGCTGCGATGCGGCCGGGTCACCGGCGGCCAGCAGGACGGCATCTACATGCCGTGCGTGCTCGACGTGACCGTGCCCGCGGATGCCGCCACCGGCAACTGGCGGGTTGCCGCGTTGGTGCTGCGCAACAACGCCGGCGGGACGACCACCTACAAGAACCCGACCGCGCCGTCCGTCACCACGACGACCAACTCGACAGTACGGGCCAGCGACTTCGCGATCGAGCCGAACCCGGTGGACAACTGGCGTGACTCGGTGATGACCGACATCACCATGGTCGTGACCGACACCCGCAAGGGTCTGTCGACAGTGCAGCTCGATCTCGTCGGCGGCTGCCAGCAGTGGGGTCTCCCGACCACCAGGGCGGACGGTCGTGTCGCCGTGAAGGTCGTGGTGTATCAGCAGACCGCGCAGTGTGAGGTCGAGGGCTTGGCGGTGATCGACGGTGCCGGCAACGTCGCGCTCTACGGAAGCATGTACGGCGCGCCGGATCCGGATCTGACGATCACGCGGGTGCCGAGCACCGAGCCGCCGACGGCCCGCAGCGCCAGCCTCGACCCGTCCTCGCTGCCGGTGAGCGAGGTGGGGCAGACCTCGATCAAGCTCACCATCGACGCCGATGTGAAGGTCGCACCGATCACCGGCGTGAGCGTCTACGTGTACGACGCCAACGGCGAGGTGGTGTCCCAGTCGGGTGGGGGTAGCAGCCAGGCCCCCGACGGGACGCTTACCGCGTGGCTCTACCTTCCGTGGTGGCAGGATCTGCCCGCCGGGGCGTACACGGTGGGCTTCGAGCTGAGCGACGCCGCCCGGAACAGCACCGCCTGGAACATGCCGGATCGCTCGAACAGCCGCACGCTTCCCGGCGGCCCGGTGGTCCTCACCCTCACCGCCGCAGGCTGATGTCTCCCGGTGGGCGGGCCGAGCCCCGCCCACCGGGAGCGCGGGTGGTGGGTCTGGCTCTGCGGCAGGATCGGCGGACCAGAAACCATGTCGTTACGCTACGGCCGCTGACAGACCGCCCGATGTAGCTTATTTTCGCCTCCTGGGTTTTCCTGTAGGTTCTCTTCATCACCGAAGGGGAGGCGGTCAATGGGCAGGTCGGAGGCGGTGCCGTCCAGGGAGCCGGACCGTCCGGAGGTGCCGGAGCAGCGCTCCGGCGACGGGCCCTATCTCCAGGTCCGGGACCTGCGGGTGCGGTTCGACACCGAGGACGGCGTGGTGCGGGCCGTGGACGGCGTGTCGTTCGCCGTCGAGCGGGGCCGCACGCTCGGGATCGTGGGCGAGTCCGGGTCCGGTAAGAGCGTCACGTCGCTGGCGATCCTGGGTCTGCACAACGCGAAGCGGACGACCATCTCCGGGGAGATCTCCGTCGGTGGGCGTCAGTTGGTCGGGCTGGCCGAGGAGGAGATTCGTCGGTTGCGGGGCCGGGACATGGCGATGATCTTTCAGGATCCGTTGTCGGCGTTGCATCCGTACTACTCGGTGGGGAAGCAGATCGCCGAGGCGTACCGGGTGCACCATCCGAGGGCCGGGAAGCGGGAGGCGCGGGCGCGGGCGGTGGACATGCTGGGCCGGGTCGGTATTCCGCAGCCGGCCAAGCGGTTCGACCAGTATCCGCACGAGTTCTCCGGTGGGATGCGGCAGCGGGCGATGATCGCGATGGCGCTCGTCAACGACCCGGATCTGCTGATCGCCGATGAGCCGACGACGGCGTTGGACGTGACGGTGCAGGCGCAGATCCTGGACCTGCTGGCGGATCTGCAGGAGGAGTTCCGGTCGGCGATCATTCTGATCACGCATGACCTGGGTGTGGTGTCTCAGGTCGCTGATGACGTGCTGGTGATGTACGGCGGCCGGGCGGTGGAGCACGGGAGTGTGGAGCGGGTGTTGCGGGCGCCGCAGCATCCGTACACGTGGGGGTTGTTGTCGAGCGTGCCGTCGTTGCACGGCGACGCGGACGCGGACCTGGTGCCGATCCCCGGCAACCCGCCGTCGTTGATCAACCTGCCGTCCGGGTGCGCGTTCCATCCGCGCTGCCGGTACGCCGACGTCAACGGGGACCGTTCCCGCACCGACGTGCCCGAGCTGGGGCCGGCCGGAGCACCCGGTCACCTGGTGGCCTGCCACCTGTCGGCGGCCGACCGGGAGCGGATCTACCGCGACGAGGTCGCACAGGTGGGGGTGGCCCGATGAGCGCCGAAACCGAGCCGCTGCTGCGGGTACGCGGGCTGACCAAGCATTTCCCGGTGCGGCAGGGCCTGCGGGCGCGGGGTGCGGTGCGGGCGGTGGACGGGCTGGACTTCGATGTGCGACCGGGGGAGACGCTCGGGCTGGTGGGGGAGTCGGGGTGCGGGAAGACCACGACCGGGCGGATGCTGGTCCGGTTGCTGGAACCCACCGCCGGGTCGATCGAGTTCGCCGGCCGGGACATCACCCACGGCGGGCGGCGTGAGCTGCGCGCGCTGCGGCAGGACCTGCAGATCATCTTCCAGGACCCGTACGCCTCGCTGAACCCCCGCCACACGGTCGGGCGGATCGTGGCGATGCCGTTGCAGGTCAACGGCATCACCCCACCCGGCGGCGTCAAGAAGCGTGTCCAGGAGCTGCTCGAACTGGTCGGCCTGAACCCGGAGCACTACAACAGGTACCCGCACGAGTTCTCCGGCGGGCAGCGCCAGCGCATCGGCATCGCCCGCGCCCTCGCGCTCAAACCGAAGCTGATCGTGGCCGACGAGCCGGTCTCCGCGCTGGACGTGTCGATCCAGGCGCAGGTCATCAACCTGCTGCGCGACCTGCAACGCGACCTCGACCTGGCATTCGTGTTCATCGCCCACGACCTGGCCGTCATCCGCCACTTCTGCCACCGCGTCGCCGTGATGTATCTCGGCAAGATCGTCGAGATCGGCGACCGCGACGACATCTACACCCGCCCCCAGCACCCCTACACCCGAGCCCTGCTCTCCGCCATCCCCGACGTCACCACCCTCGGCCCCGCCGGCCGCATCCGTCTCACCGGTGACGGGCCCACACCGCTGAACCCGCCGTCGGGCTGCCGCTTCCGCACCCGCTGCTGGAAAGCCACCGACCACTGCGCCGCCGAAGAACCCGCCCTGACCACCCGCGACGGCGGCGGGCAACTCACCGCGTGCCACTACCCGGAGAGCGGACCGGTCGGCGTGCCGACCGGCGAACCCGTGGAGGTGTCGAAATGAGCCTGTCGCCGGTCGAGGGCGTGGCGCTCGCCGAGATCGAGTCCCCCGGGCAGGAGCCGGACGAGAAGAAGCGGCTGGTCGGCCGCTCACCCGGCCAGCTCGTCTGGGCCCGCCTGCGGCGCGACCGCACCGCCATGGTCAGCGGCATCGTGCTGGCCCTGTTCATCCTGGTGGCGGTTGCCGCGCCGCTGATCCAGCGGCTCTACGGCGTGTCGCCGAACCAGCAGTTCGGTGAGCTGCTGGACGCCACCGGCATGCCGCTGGGCTACGTGGGCGGCGTCAGCGGCGACCACTGGTTCGGGCTGGAACCGGGCCTGGGCCGGGACATCTTCATCCGGATGATCTACGGCATCCGGACGTCGCTGCTGATCGCGCTCGGCGCCGCGCTCGTCACCACGACGATCGGCGTGGTGCTCGGGATCGTCGCCGGATTCGTGGGCGGCGTGGTCGACTCGGTGATCAGCTGGATCACCGACGTCGCGCTGGCGCTGCCGTTCCTCATCTTCGCGCTCGCCGTGGTGCCGACGTTCTCGCTGCGCTTCTACGGCCCCCGGGACGCGGTGCCGACCTGGTTCGCGGTGACCACGCTGATCGTGGTCTTCGCCGCGTTCGGCTGGACCGGAACGGCCCGGCTCGTCCGGGGCCAGGTGGTCTCGCTGCGCGAGCGGGAGTTCGTGGAGGCGGCGCGGGCCAGCGGCGCCGGGCTCGGGCACATGCTGTTCCGGCAGTTGCTGCCGAACATCTGGGCCCCGATCCTGGTGGCGTTCTCGCTCGCCGTGCCGTCGTACGTCACGGGCGAGGCGGCGCTGTCCTTCCTCGGCGTCGGCCTGCCCGAGTCGGTGCCGAGCTTCGGCCGGATGATCTACCGGAGCATCGACTACCTGCAGACCGACCCGGCGTACGTCTTCTTCCCCGGCATCACCATCTTCGCGCTCGTGCTGGCGTTCAACCTCTTCGGCGACGCGCTGCGCGACGCGCTCGACCCGAAGTCGTCACGGTAGGGGGTTCGACGCCATGGTGCGGTTTCTGCTGAAGCGGCTGCTGCTCGCCGTCTCGGTGCTGCTGGCGGTGAGCATCGTCAGTTTCCTCATGTTCTTCGCGCTGCCCCGCGACCCGGTGACCGGCATGTGCCCGAAGAACTGCAACGCCGAGCGGCTGGAACGGGTGCGCACGGAACTGGGGCTCAACGACCCGAAGCCGACGCAGTACGTCAACTACATGAAGGGCATCTTCGTCGGCCGTGACCTGGGCAGCGCGCAGGGCGGCAAGTGCGAGGCGCCCTGCCTCGGCTACTCCTACGTCAACAGCGAGTCGGTGACCGACACGTTCGCCCGGGTGCTGCCGGTGACGCTGAACATCGTGCTCCCGGCGGCGGTGCTCTGGCTGGCGCTCGGCGTGGGGCTCGGGATGATCTCGGCACTACGGCGGGGGTCGCTGCTCGACCGCATCTCGATCGGGTTGACGCTGACGTTCGCCTCGCTGCAGCTCTACTTCGTCGGCGCCGTGCTGCTGCTGGTCTTCGTGTACTCGCTGAAGATCCTGCCGACACCCCGCTACGTGCCCTTCCTGGAGAATCCGATCGAATGGGCGCGCGGCCTGGTGCTGGCGTGGGTGACGCTCGCGCTGCTCTTCTCCGCGATCTACGCCCGGCTGTCGCGGGCGCAGATGCTGGAGACGCTCTCCGAGGACTTCGTGCGGACCGCGCGGGCCAAGGGCGTGGCGAAACGCAATGTGTACGGACGGCACGCGCTGCGCGCGGCGATCACGCCGATCGTGACGATCGCCGGCATCGACGTCGGCGCGGCGCTGGGCGGCACTGTCATCACCGAGACGACGTTCGGCATCCAGGGGCTGGGGCGTACGGCGGTGGAGGCGGTCCGGCAGGGCGACCTGCCGACCATCATGGCCACCGTCCTGGTGTCGGCGCTGTTCGTGGTGGTGGCGAACATCGTTGTCGATCTGCTCTACGCGTTCATCGATCCGCGAGTGCGTCTGGGCTGATCCGGGCGTCGCCGGTGGTCGATCGTTGTGGCCCCGTTACCTGCTCGAAATTTACCGCGAGTGAAAGCTAAGCGAAGCTTTCCTTCATCGGACCCGAGGAGTTGAGTATGCGAGCAAGACTCGCCACCGCCGTGGGCGGTGCGATGGCACTGGTGGTCGCCCTCAGTGCGTGCAGCAAGAACACCGGCGACAACGGCGACACCGCGGACACGAACAAGCCCCGCAGCGGCGCCATCGCGACCGACCCGAAGGACTCGCTCGGCCCGGCGGCCGACGTGCCCGGCGCGGCCAAGGGCGGAACCTTCTACATCCTGCGCGAGAGCAAGATCTCCCACCTGGACCCGCAGCGGGTCTACTCGTTCGCCGGCCTGATGGGCAGCCAGCTCTACGCCCGGTTCCTCACCACCTTCAAGGACGACGGCAAGGGCAACGTCACGCTGGTCGGCGACCTCGCCGAGACGCCCGGCAAGAACGTGAACAACGACTGCAAGGTCTGGGAGTTCACGATCAAGGAGGGCGTCAAGTTCGAGGACGGCCGTCCGATCACCTCCAAGGAGATCGCGTACGGCATCGCCCGCTCGTTCGACCCGGACCTCACCGGCGGCCCCACCTACCTGCAGGAGTGGCTGGCCGACAGCCCGCAGTACGACACCAAGTGGGACTTCAAGAAGAACAAGACCTCGCTGCCGCCCGGCCTGACCACGCCGGACCCGCGCACGCTGCGCTTCGAGTTCAACAAGCCCCGCTGCGACCTGCCGTTCGCGGTGTCGCTGCCGGCCACCGCGCCGCTGCCGCCGGACAAGGACACCGGCGTCAACCTGGACAACATGCCGTTCTCGTCCGGGCCGTACCGGTTCACCAAGATCCAGCCCGGCGTGGAGATGGTGCTGGAGCGCAACACGAACTGGGACCCGGCCACCGACCCGGTGCGGCACGCGTACCCGGACAAGTTCGTCTGGGCGCTCGGCTCGGACAACACCACCCAGACCAACCGGGTCCTCGCCGGCACCGGCAACGACGCGGCGGCGGTCGCCACCGGCGGCGTACCGCCCGAGCTGATCGCGAAGGTGACCGGCGACCCGGCGCTCAAGGCGCGGATGATCGTCGCGGCGACGCCCAACGCGTACCGGCTGAGCATCAACACCACCCGGGTCACCGACCTGACCGTGCGGCAGGCGATCAACTACGCGATCGACCGCAGCAGCATCACCAAGAACCTCGGCGGACCGTACGGCGCGGTGCCGCTGACCACGCTGCTTCCCCCGACCACGCTCGGGTACAAGAAGTTCGACGCGTACCCGGCCGGTGAGAGCGGCGACCCGGCGAAGGCGAAGGAGACGCTGGGCGGCAAGTCGGTGAACCTGGTGCTCGGCACCTCGGACGACACCGCCTCGCAGGAGACCGCCACCCAGGTCAAGAACGCGCTGGAGAAGGCCGGCTTCACGGTGACCGTCAAGCCGATCCCCGAGGACGGCTACCTCGACTTCGTGAAGAAGAAGAGCAACCCGTGGGACCTGTGGGTCGACTCGTGGGCGGCCGACTGGCCCAGCGGCGCCTCGATCCTGCCGGTGCTCTTCGACGGCCGCAGCCTCAAGGCCGAGGGCAACAGCAACACGTCCCAGCTCAACAACGAGGCGATCAACGCCGAGTTCGACCGGGTGCTGGCGCTGGACCCGGCCAAGCAGGCCGAGGAGTGGAGCAAGCTGGACGAGAAGCTGATGAAGGAGTCCGCGCCGGCGGTGCCGCTCTACAACGAGGTGGTCTCCGTGGCGCACGGCGAGAAGGCCGGTGGCATCTTTATCGGCAGCATCTTCGGCTGGCCCAGCTTCGTCGACGCGTACGTCAAGCAGTAGCCCGCAGCTGAGCTGCAAGGAAGGGCCCCTTCTTAACGCCAGGCGTTAAGAAGGGGCCCTTCCTCTACCGCAGGCGTTAAAAGGGGGCCCTTCCTTACAAGTAGCGGCGGAGGAAGTCCAGCTCCAGCCGGAGCAGGCGCTCGGACACCCCGCCCGCGGCCAGGTGGCTCGCCCCGGTCAGCGGCAGCACCGCGTGCGGGCGGCCGGTGGACAGCAGCGCCGCCGACAGCCGCAGCGTGTGCGCGGCGAGCACGTTGTCGTCGGCCAGGCCGTGCACCAGCAGCATCGGCCGGGCCTGCGCCGGGTCGCCGAGCGGCTCGGCGGCCAGCTCGACCAGCGAGTGGTGGGCGTAGACGTCCATGCCGTCGTCGGGCATGCCCAGGTAGCGCTCGCTGTACGCGGTGTCGTACAGCGCCCAGTCGGTGACCGGCGCGCCGACGATCGCGCACTTGAACAACTCCGGATGGCGCAGCACCGCCAGCCCGGCCAGCCAGCCGCCGAACGACCAGCCGCGCACCGCCACCCGTTCCAGGTCCAGGTCGGGGTGCTTGTCGGCGAGCGCGGTGAGCGCGTCCACCTGGTCGGTGAGGATCACGTCGGCGACCCGGCGGTGGATCGCCTTCTCGAACGAGGGCGCGATGCCGGGGGTGCCCCGGTTGTCGATGGTGACGACCGCGAAGCCCTGCTCGGCCCACCACTGCCGTTCCAGCCAGACGCTGCGGGCCGCCACCACCTCCTGGTGGCCGGGGCCGCCGTAGACGTCCAGCAGCACCGGAAGCCGGGTGCCCTTGACGTGCTCGGCCGGGTAGAGCACCGCGCTGGGCAGCCGCCGGTCGGTGACCCGGACCATCGTCGGCCGCGGCGCGTACGAGCAGGTGGCGGCCAGCGAGCGCAGCTCACCCACCTCGCGGTCGCCGTGCCAGACCCGCCAGCGGACCCCGGGGTGCTCCAGCGACGCGACGCCCACCGCCAGCGTGGAGCCGCCGATCGCGGCCGTGTGCCAGCCGGGGTCGCTGCCCATCCGGCGGGCGTCCATGCCGCCGCCGATGGTGGTCCGCACCCGGTAGAGGTGGCGCTGGCTCGGCTCGCCCTCGCTCGCCTCGACCAGCAGGTCCGCGGTCGTGCTCGGGCCGTTCGGCAGGCGCCCGACCACCCGCCGCACGTACAGCGAGGGCGGGGTGAGCAGGGTGCCGTCGGCGAACAGGCAGCGTGCGTCGTACCCGTCGTGCGCCAGTTCGCCGCCGACCAGCACCCGCCCGTCGGGCAGGTGGGCCGGGGTGCCGGGGATCGGTTCCACCCAGCGCGGGTCGGCCAGCTCCGCGTGCACCTGCGTCTCCCCGGTGCGCGGGTCCACCGCCAGCACCAGGCCGTGTTGCTGCGAGCGGCGCAGCACGGTGATCAGCGGCCCGCCGTCGGCCCAGTCCGCCGAGCTCAGGTAGGGGTAGGTCTCCCGGTCCCAGTGCACGTCGACCCAGCCGCCGTCGAGGTCGAGCAGGTGCAGGCTGACCTCCGCGTTCGGGCCACCCGCGACGGGGTACGCCAGCGACGTCGGCGGGCTCGCCGGGTCGGCCGGGTCGTGCAGGTACCAGCGTTCCAGCCGGGAGTCGTCGACCCGGGCGGCCAGCACGCTGCGCCCGTCCGGCGCCCACCAGTAGCCGCGGTAGCGGTGGAACTCCTCGGCGGCGATGTGCTCGGCCAGCCCCCAGGTCACGCCGCTGTCCTCACCGGCGAGCAGGTTGTCCGTACCGTCCGGCTCCACCACCCTCAGCTGGCCCCGGCGTACGCCCTCGGCGGCGTCGGTGACGTAGGCGAGCCGCTCGCCGGTCGGGTCGGGCCGGGGGTCGATCACCGGGCCGCCGGCGGCCACCTCGACCACGTCGCCGTGCACCAGGTCGGCCCGGAACAGTCGCCCGGCCAGCGCGAACGCGGCCACCCGGCCGGCCGCGTCCAGGGCGTACGAGCCGATGCCGCCGGAGCTGAGCCGCAGCCGCTCGCGCAGCGCCCGCTCACCGGGGGCCAGACGGGCCGGGTCGGCGTCCGTGCCCAGCAGCACCGCCGGATCGGCTACCAGGTGTTCCTCGCCGCTGTCGATGTCGAGCAGCCAGAGCGCGTCGGCCGGGTCCTCCGGTCCCGCGGAGCGCAGGAAGACGACCCGGGAGCCGTCGCCGGAGACGGTGACGGCGCGCGGCGCCCCGTGGCTGAACCGACGGGTACGGGCGGCCAGCTCGGGAAAGTCCACGCCTGCAGCGTAGGCGGGCACCGGAGGTGATGTGGCCGACCTGCGCGGACGCATCACCGTCGAGCGGACAGGACCGCCGGTTAGAGTGACGGGCGTGACGACGCTGCCCGACCGACGCCTTCTGCTGGTCCACGCGCATCCCGACGACGAGTCGATCGGCACCGGCGCGACGATGGCGCACTACGCCGCCACCGGCGCCCACGTCACGCTCGTCACCTGCACGCTGGGCGAGGAGGGCGAGATCCACGTCCCCGAGCTGGCCCAGCTCTGCGCGGCCGAGGCGGACCAGCTCGGCGGCTACCGGATCGGCGAGCTGGCCGCCGCCTGCGCCGCGCTCGGCGTCACCGACCACCGGTTCCTCGGTGGCGCGGGCCGCTACCGCGACTCGGGCATGATGGGCATGGCCACCAACGAGCATCCGCGGGCGTTCTGGCAGGCCGACCTGGACGTCGCCGCCGGCCATCTGCTGGAGGTCATCCGCGAGGTCCGCCCCCAGGTGCTCGTCACGTACGACCCGCACGGCTTCTACGGCCACCCGGACCACATCCAGGCGCACCGAGTGGCGATGCGCGGCGTGGAGCTGGCCGCGGCCGAGGGGATCGCCCCGGCGAAGGTCTACTGGACGGCGATGCCGCGCAGCGTGCTCGACGCGGGGCTGGAGACGTTCACCGAGTCCTCGGACAATCCGTTCGCCGGCATCGAGAGCGCCGACGAGCTGCCGTTCGGCACGCCGGACGCGGAGATCGCCGCCCGGATCGACGGCACCGAGCAGCACGTCGCCAAGGAGGCGGCGATGCGGGCACACGCCACGCAGATCCCGGCGAACTCCTGGCTCTACTCGATCGCCGGCAACTTCGGCGGCGAGTTCATGGGCGTCGAGTACTTCACGCTCGCGGTGGGCGAGAAGGGGCCGGGCCACGGCCCGTACGGCTGGGAGGACGACCTCTTCGCCGGAATCGCCCTGGACGCCCCGGACCGGTCCCCGGTCGCGGCGGCCGGTGTCCGGTGACGCTGCCGGCCGCACCCGTGTCGACAGTTGCCGCGCCGCCGCCGGAGGCCGTGCCGCCGAGCCGGGCGGAGCGGACGCTCGACCGCGCGCTGCGGGTGACCGGCGGCGTGCTGACGGTCTGGGGCGGCGTGCTGCTCGCGCTGCTCGAACTGATCTTCTCGACCTGGGCCTGGGAACTGGTGCAGGGCCGCTCCGGCGCGGCGCAGGCGCTGGTCGGGGTGGGCGCGGTGGTCGTCGGCGTTCCAGTAGTGGTGGCGGCGACGGTGCTGCTGGGCTCGTTCGGGCACCGGTCGACAGGGGGCCGCTGGGCGGTGGTGCTTGCCGCGCTGCCGTGGTTCGTGGTGATCGTGGCGGGCGGTGTCCGGACCGTCGAGGGTGATCTCGCGCTGGTCGGCGACAACGTGCTCGGCCTGGCGCTGATCGTGGCCGGCGCGGTCACGTTCGCGGTGGTCGGCTTCCGGCACCTGGTGACGCCGCCGCCTGGCCGATGAGGTGCTGACGCCACACAGGCGACGGTGGTAGACATTCCTGCCAGAGGCCCGCGGAGGGAGCGGGCGGTACGGCGGGAGGCGTGCGATGGGTCAGCGGTGGCGTGCGGTCGGCGTGCTGGCGGCCGCGTTGTTCGTGGTGAACGTGGTGGCCCGGCTGGTGACCAGATTCGCGTTCCCGGACGACGACGCCGCGTCCGACCGGGTCTCGCTGGTGATGTTCCTGGTGATCGGGCTGATCCTGGCGGGTGCCGCGTTCCGGTGGGGGGCCGACCGGCCGCTCGGCCGCCTGGCCGGTGACCTGGCCGCCGCGGTGGGGGTGGCGCTGGCGCTCACGGTGTTCGTCGGTCCGCTGGTGGTCGGGGAGAACCCGTTCGGCGGGGGCGCCGGTCTCTTCTTCGCGCAGATCTGGCTCTATCTCGCCGCCACCGCGGCCGGTGTGCTCGTCGGCTACCTGATCCTCACCGCGCTCGGCCGGGACTACCGGTCCCGCCAGCTCAAGCGGTACGCCGAGATGCGGCGTTCCCGGCCGCGCCGGATCGTCCGCCGCTGACCGCCGGCCCGCCGCTCAGGGGGCCGGGGCGACCCGGGTCAGGTAGGTGTGGTGGGTGGTGAACCCGAGCCTGCGGTAGAGCTCGACCGCGCCGGTGTTGCTCTGCTCCACCTGCAGGAACGCGCGCGTTGCGCCCTCGGCCGCGCCCCATCCGGCCAGGGCGCGGACGACCGCGACGGCGAATCCGCGCCGACGCGCCTCGGGCAGCACTTCGAGCAGGCTGACGCCGAGCCAGCGGCCCTCGCCGGTCACCGTGCCCCGGCCGACCGCGAGCAGCCGGCCGTCGATCCGCAGCTCCGCGAAGCGGACCCGGTCGACGGCCGTGAGCACGTGTCGCGCCGCGTCCGGCAGGCCACCCTTGCGGCCGGCCGCGATCGCCAGCCAGTCGTCGGCGGGCGCGTCGGCAAGCGTCACCGGCGGCGTGCCCGCCGGACCGGCGGTCGGCGGCGTGTCGGCATCCGGCGGCGTGTCGGCGAGCCCGGCGTCCGGCGGCCCGGCCAGGGCGCGCAGCGGGACGGTCTGCACCAGCACCGGTGGCCGGGCCGTCCAGCCGCGCGCGTCCAGCTCGGCGCCGACCGGGGCGGCCAGCGGCAGCGGGGTGTTCACCAGGGCGGTGCCGCCGCGTTCGGCGTACCAGCGCTGCACGGCGTCCAGCGCGGCGGGCAGGGGACGGTCCGGGTCGCCGACCGGCAGCGCGCTGTTCGCCCGGCCGGTCCAGCCGTCTGCCCAGCGCAGCCGCCAGTCGCCGAGCCGTCCGCGTACCGGTGCGGGCCACGCCTCGTCGGCGGCCAGCTCCAGCGCGACCACGGCGGCTGCGGTGGGCCGGCGGGCCGGCGGCACCCGCTTGGCCCGGTGCACCTCGGCGACCGGTACGCGCAGCGGACCGGCGTCGGTGGAGAGGGTGATGTGGGTCTCGCTCAGCTCGACGAGCTCGCCGAGCGCGTCGGAGAACAGCGTGCGGCCCTCACGAATCCCCACAATCCGGCGGACCACGATACGGTGTCCCACGTCCTGCTGTCGGAGCACGATCGACCCCCTCCCCGGCGAGATACTAGGCTCTTACCGTTGCGGGTGATCGCGACGAGTCTGCGGAGGAGAAGACCGGTGACCTACATCATCGCCGAGCCGTGCGTGGATGTGCTCGACAAGGCTTGCATCGAGGAGTGCCCGGTCGACTGCATCTACGAGGGCAACCGGATGCTCTACATCCACCCCGACGAGTGCGTCGACTGTGGTGCCTGTGAGCCGGTCTGCCCGGTGGAAGCGATCTTCTACGAGGACGACGTCCCGGAGCAGTGGAAGGACTACACCGGGGCCAACTACGAGTTCTTCGAGGACCTGGGCTCGCCCGGGGGCGCCTCGAAGATCGGCAAGGTGGAGAAGGACGCCACCTTCGTCGCCGCGCAGCCGCCGCGCGGCGAGGGCCACTGAACCGGCCCACGCCGGTCTCGGCGCGGCTGCCCGACTTCACCTGGGACACCCTGGACGCCGCGGCCGCCACGGCCGCGGCGCACCCGGGCGGTCTCGTCAACCTGTCGATGGGCACGCCGGTCGACCCGGTGCCACAGCTGATCCGGCAGGCGCTGGCCGACGCGTCGAACGCGCCGGGTTACCCGCTGACCGCCGGCACCGCCGTCCTGCGGGACGCGATCAGGGCCTGGGTCGCGCGGGCCTGTGGCGCGGGCGTCGACGGGCTCGGCGTGCTGCCCACGATCGGCTCCAAGGAGCTGGTGGCCTGGCTGCCCACGCTGCTCGGGCTCGGCCCCGGCGACGTGGTCGTGGTGCCGTCGGTGGCCTACCCGACGTACGAGGACGGGGCGCGGCTGGTCGGCGCGACCACCGTACGCACCGACTCGCTGACCGCGCTGGGCCCGGATCCCCGGGTACGGCTGGTCTGGGTCAACTCGCCGGGTAACCCGACCGGCCGGGTGCTGCCCGCCGCCCACCTGCGCAAGGTGGTCGAGTGGGCGCGCGAGCGCGGGGCCGTGGTCGCCAGCGACGAGTGCTACCTGCCGCTGGGCTGGGACGCCGAACCCGTCTCGGTGCTCTCGCCCGAGGTGTGCGGCGGCTCGTACGACGGCGTGCTGGCGGTGCACTCGCTGTCCAAGCGTTCGAACCTGGCCGGATACCGGGCCGGTTTCGTCGCCGGTGACCCGGCGCTGGTGGCCGAGCTGCTCAAGATCCGCAAGCACGCGGGCCTGATCGTGCCGGCCCCGGTGCAGGCCGCGATGGTGGCCGCGCTCGGTGATCAGGAACACGCCGACGCCCAGCGGGAGCGCTACCGGGTCCGGCGGGAGAAGCTGTGGGCCGCGTTCACCGGAGCCGGCTTCACCGTCGAGCACTCGGAGGCCGGGCTCTACCTCTGGCTGACCCGGGACGAGGACTGCTGGGAAACCGTGGACTGGCTGGCCCGCCGGGGCATCCTGGTCGCGGCCGGGGTCTTCTACGGCCCGGCCGGCGCCCGGCACGTCCGGGTGGCGCTCACCGAGTCCGACGAGCGTGTCGACGCGGTGGCCGGGCGGCTCGCCGGGTCCTGACATGGCGGGCGAGCTGGCACGGGCGGCGGTGCTCGGCACCGGGCTGATCGGCGGTTCGGTGCTGCTCCGGCTGCGCGACGCCGGGCTCGACGCCACCGGCTGGGACCCGGACCCCGCGATCCGCGGGCGGGTACGCGAACGGGGCGTCGCGGTGGCCGACACGGTCGAGGACGCGGTGGCCGAACGGGACGTGGTGTTCCTCTGCGGCCCGCTGCCCACGTTGCCGGCGACGCTGACCCGGGTCGCCGCCGTCACCGACGACAGCTGCGTGCTCACCGACGTGGGCAGCGTCAAGGCCGAGGTGAGCACCGCCGCCACCGTGCAGGGGCTCGGGCACCGGTTCGTGCCGGGCCACCCGATGGCCGGGGCCGACCGGGCCGGGCCGGACGCGGCCGCTACGGACCTGCTCGCCGGCGCCGCCTGGGTGCTCTGCCCGGGGCCGACCGGGCTGGACGCCTTCCGGCGGCTGGCCGCGCTGCTCGTGGACGTCTTCCAGGCCCGGGTGGTGCCGATGTCCGCCCCGGAGCACGACGGAGCGGCGGCGCTCGCCTCGCACGTGCCGCACGTGCTCGCCGGGGCGCTGGCCGGCGCCGTGCACCGGTCGGCGCTGCGGGACGCGGTGCTGACGCTCGCCGCCGGGAGCTTCTCCGACGGCACCCGGGTCGCCGGCGGGCCCCCCGAACGGACCGCGAACATGCTGCTCGGGAACCGGGACCGCGTACTCGCCGAGCTGGACGCGCTCGGCGTCTTCCTGGGCGAGCTGACCGAGGCGCTGCGCGCCGGCGACGCCGCCACGCTGGCCGACCGGCTCGCCGAGGGGCGGCAGACCCGGTCCACGCTGCGGGCGCGCGAGTTCACCGCGCACCGGAGGGAGTTCCCCTGCGCCGCCGACCACGTCGGCGAGCTGGCGTACCTGCGGGAGCTGGGCGCCGCGGGGGGCCACCTGACCGAGGTACGCGAGGCCGGCGGCGCGGTCACCTACACGGGGCACCTGCCGGCCACCCCGCCGTTAGGCTGATCGGCATGGCGGACGCACCGGTCGTGGCGGTACGCGGTGAGGCGTACCGGGAGGTGGCGCCCGAGCTGGCGCGATTCACTGTGACGGCGACGGCCCGGGACCGGGATCGCGAGACCACGCTGACCCGGCTGGCCGAACGGGCCGCCGCGGTGCGGGCGCTGCTCGACGCGGCGGAACCGGCCGTGGAGCGGCGGGAGACCGGCCAGGTCCACGTCTGGCCGGTGACGAGGCGCTCCGGCGACCGGGTGGTGGCCTACCAGGGCAGCGTGAGCACCACAGTCACGACGAGCGACTTCACCGCGCTCGGCGAGCTGATGCTCCGTCTGGCCGATCAGGATCAGGTCGAGGTGGCCGGCCCGGTGTGGTCGCTGCGGCCGGACAGCCCGGCCTACCGGGAGGCGCGGCAGGCCGCGATCGCGGACGCGCTGGTCCGGGCCCGGGAGTACGCCGAGGCGCTCGGTGCCCGGGTGACAGCGCTGCGGGAGCTGGCCGACACCGGGCTGAGCGCGTCCCCGCCGATGATGGTCAAGGCGGCGTACGCGCGCTCCGGCGAGCAGCCGGAGCTGGAGTTGGAGCTGGACCCGGCGCCGCAGCCGGTGCAGGCGGCGGTCGAGGCGCGGTTCACCATCAGCGAGCCGGTGCTGGACTGATGCCGCCGGCACAGGTGCTCCCGTTCGACGAGATGGTCGCCCGGGCGCGGACGCTGGCCGGGGCGGGCCCACGGCAGCTGCTCGGCATCGCGGGCGCGCCGGGGGCGGGCAAGTCGACGCTCGCCCAGCGGGTGGTGGCCGCGCTCGGCCCGGTCGCCCGGCTGGTCCCGATGGACGGCTTCCACCTGGCCGGGACGGCGTTGGAGCGGCTCGGCCGGTCGGGGCGCAAGGGCGCGCCGGACACGTTCGACGTCAACGGGTTCGCCTCGATGCTGCGCCGGTTGCGGCGGCTCGAACCGACGTCGGTGTGGGCGCCGGAGTTCCGCCGTGACCTGGAGGAGCCGGTCGCCGGGGCGATCGAGGTCCCGCCCGAGGTGCGCCTGGTGGTCACCGAGGGCAACTACCTGCTGTTGCGGGACGACCCGTGGGAGGAGGTGCGGACGCTCCTGCACGAGGTGTGGTTCCTCGACCTGGACGCGGAGGTGCGGGTGCGCCGGCTCACCGCGCGGCACGAGGCGTACGGGAAGTCGTCGGAGCAGGCCCGCGCCTGGGCGCTGGGCAGCGACGAGGAGAACGCCCGGCTGGTCGCGGGCACGGCCGTGCACGCCGATCTGGTGGTACGCCTGGCCGACCCGGCGCCGGAGTGACGCGCGTCAGCCGGCCCGCTGCCGGGGTGACGGCACGGTGCGGCGCAGCAGCCGGGCCACCACGGCGCGCTCGCGGGTGAACTCCGCCGCCTCCGGGTAGCCGCTGTGGCTGCGGATGGGCGGGTCGGCCACCTCGCCGCCGGTCGGGTGCAGCGCCTCCGGGTCCACCACCGGTACGTCCCGCTGCCCGGCACTGACCTGCCAGCCGAGCGGGTCCGTGTCCCGCCAGAAGTTCGTCCAGGCCACGTGGCCGCCGGGCCAGGTGAGCGCGCCGGCGAGCGTACGGAGCCGCTCCGGGCCGAAGTAGGACGGGAAGACCCGCCCGTAGAGCCGGGTGAGCTGGCAGCCGTAGGAGAAGAACCAGGTGCGCATCCGCCACCGCCGGGGCAGTTGCAGAAGCACCGCGGCGCAGATGACGGTGCCCTGGCTGTGCCCGGAGAGGATGACGCCGTCCATCCGGTCGCTGTGGTGCGGCGGTAGCGCCAGCAGGCCCGCGACCCGCGTCTGGAGTTCCGGTACGGCGCGTTCGGCGTAGCTGGGCGGGGCGAGCGGGTGCGCGGCCCGGGGCCAGAACGTGCACACGTCCCAGATCACGCCGACCGAGCGGCGTACCGAGTCGGTGCGGTAGACCAGCAGCCCGAGCGCCGCCATCACCACCGGCAGCCAGCCGAGGATGGCGTCCCCCCGTTCGGCGGTCCAGTGGATGGCGGTCTGCCAGCCGGACGGGGACAGCGGGCTCGGCCGTTCGCCGGAGAGCGCGGCGGCGCAGCAGAGCGTGACCAGGACCGCGCAGAACGCGGCGTAGCAGCCCATCAGCCGGACCGCGTGCTCGCCGACCAGCCGGTGCAGTGCCCGGTACGTGCTGACGTCGCGGCAGCGTCGCCGGTCGTGCGCGGACAGGCGGGGGTTGGCGGTGAGCCGGGCGTACTCCACCCGGCGCAGGCGGTGCAGCAGGACCGCGACCCGGATCAGCAGCCCGAGCAGCGCGAGCAGGCCGACCGCGCAGGCCAGCCCGGCCCAGAAGACGGCGAGTGGCGGAACCACCCGGCTCGGGCCGCTCGGCTCGGCCGACGCGTCCAGCCGGTCGCTGACCCAGTAGAGCAGTCCGGCGCAGTAGGCGACCGCCATCATCCAGCCGAAACCGGCGATGACCGCCGGGGCGCACCCCCGCCAGGCGAGATCGGTGTACGCGCCGAGCGGCTGGGTCGGCACCGCCGGGCGCAGGCGGGGCAGGAGCAGTCCGGCACCGGCCAGCGCGGCGGCCGGGCCGACGAGCATCCAGGTGTGCAGCGCGTCCGGCGCGTCGGGCAGGCCGGGGAGCCCGTGCTCGATCCAGACCGCGCCCAGCGGAAGCAGCAGCGCACCGGCGGCCGGACCGCCAGTGCCCGCCGGCCGGAGCGGTTCGCCGCGGCGATGGCCACCAGCAGCAGCACCTGGTAGGCGACGAGCCAGGCGGTGGCGGTGTCGTACCCGGGCAGTGACCGGTCGGCACGGCAGCCGGCGGCCTCTGGCTGCGCCGCGCACCCGAGCGGCGGCCGGTACGTCGACAGCGGTTCGCCGGCCGGGCCCTCGGGCAGCAGCAGCAGAACGAACGTGCCGACCAGACCGAGCGCGGTGAGCGCCGCGACCGTCACGCTCCACCGGCCGAGCGGGGTGGCGCCCTGGCGTCGGCTCAACCAAGGCCGGGCCACCGCGACCACGGCGATCGCCACCACGGCGGCGAGCAGCGCGACGGTCGGCCAGGCGACAGCGGCCCGCAGGCCGCGCGGCGGATCCATGATCAGGACCGCGGTGACGGGTACGGCGGCGGCGGTGACCGCCCCGGTGCACAGGTGCAGCACCGCGGCGCGGCGCAGTTGCCCTTCCCCGTTCCAGAACGTCGGGTCCTGGAGTGGGTTCTCCGGCGGTTCGCGCGGCTCGGGTCGTTCGGCCGGCTCACCGTTCTCCGCGACGGGCGCGTGGTGGTGCGGGTCGGCGGGCATCTGTGCCTCGTACTGGTAGGTGCGGAAGGCGACGAGCCCGATCGCGGCCAGCACGAGCAGCGGCAGCAGCAGCCCGAGCGCGAGCGTCCGGGTGCCCTGCCGCCACCAGGGGTCGCCGAGGAACTCCCACGGACCGGGGAGCCGGCCGAGGCAGTCCGCCTCGACGCACTGCCAGCCGATCAGGTCCACGCCGACGCCGGTGACGGTCATGACGAGGGTGCAGGTCAGGCTCAGGCAGAACAGGCGGATGAGCCAGGCGGTGATGCCGGACCGGCTGGCCCAGCGTTCCTGGTCCGGGTCCGGCGGGATGCTCGCGCGGGCGTGCAGCGCGACGTTCGCCAGCGCGAAAGGGAGCATCAGCGTCCATAGCGCCCGTTCCACGTCCCGCCGGGTCCGCGCGCCGGAGGTCAGCTGCCCCCAGCTGTACGCCTCGACGGTGATCGGGTCGTCCCGGCCGGCCGTGGTGGACCGGTAGAAGCCGGTCACCTGACCGCCGGCGACAAGTGCTGGTTGCCCACCGTCACCGTTCGCGCCGGGCCTCAGGCCGAGCAGCTGATCCGGCGGGGTGTTGGAGACTCCGTGCACCCGCAGTTCGAGGACCCGTTCCATAGTGCCTCCCGGTGAACGCCCTACTACTCAGAGTGCATGCCGGGTTCGGAATTCGCATCCGCTGGAACGGTGTTTCCGCAGCTCAGGATGGTTCGGTGAGGCTTCTGATCGGACGAGCGGGGTTGCCCACCGCCACGACATCGGCCGGCAGGTCGCGGGTCACCACCGCGCCGGCGCCCACCACCGTGTTCTCGCCGATGGCCACCCCGGCCAGGACGATCACTCCGCCGCCGAGCCAGGCATTGTCACCGATGGTGATCGGCTGTGCGGATTCCCACTTGGCCCGGCGTGCCTCCGGTTCGACCGGGTGGGTGGCGGTGAGCAGTTGCACGTTCGGTCCGATCTGGACGTCGGCGCCGATGGTGATGCGGGCGACGTCGAGGAGGACCGCGTTGAAGTTGACGAACGTACGCGGGCCGATGTGCGTCTGGTACCCGTAGTCGCAGTACAGCGGCGGCCGGACCCAGGCGTCCTCGCCGAGCGAGCCGAGCAGTTCGCGCAGCGCGGCGAGACGGCCCGCCGGGTCGTCGGCGGAACTGCGGTTGAAGCGTTCGCTGAGCCGGGCCGCGCGCTCCAGGTCGGCGATGATCGCCGGATCGTCGGCGATGTACTGCTCGCCCGCCAGCATCCGGTCCTTCATGGAGGTCATCGCTCGATCGTCCCGGCCCGGCCGGGAGCGTGGTGGCGGTTCCGTCGGATCAGCGACTTCCCGATGCATACGCGGTATGTAATGCTGATACCCGCATCGATGTGTCCCTCATCGATGAAACGTTCGACGAAGGAGGAAGGTTGCTCCGGAATCGCAGAAAACTGGCCGCGCTGGGCATGGCCCTGGCGCTGGCGCTCGGTCTGCCCGTGCCCGCGCAGGCCGCCGCGCCCACCGGCCCGGCCGGCCCGTCCGCGCCCACCGGTCCGTCCGACCGGGCCGGCAGCCGCGCGACCACAGTCACCCTGATCACCGGGGACCGGGTCACCGTCGCCGCCGGAGGCCGCGCCGCGGTACGCCCCGGCGCCGGCCGTACCGGCATCGAGTTCATGGTCCGCCGCGAGCGCGACCGCCTCACCGTGCTGCCGCAGGACGCGCTCCCACTGGTCCGCGCCGGCAAGCTCGACCGGCGGCTGTTCGACGTCACCGGGCTGATCGAGGCCGGCTACGACGACGCACGGCGCGACACCGTACCGCTGCTCGTGTCGTACCGGCCGGGGGTGAACCGGCGGACGGCGGCCCCGCTCGCCGGCGCGCGGGTGACCCGCGACCTGCCGGCGATCACCGGCGCGGCGGTCGTCGCGTCCAAGAGCGACACCGGCGCGCTCTGGAACGCGGTCAGCGCCGACCGTTCCGGAGCCCGGCTCGACGCGGCGGGGGGTGTCGAGCGGATCTGGCTCGACGGCCGGCGGCGGGTGACGCTCGACCACAGCGTGCCGCAGATCGGCGCGCCGACCGCCTGGGCCGCCGGATACACCGGCAAGGGCGTCCGGGTCGCGGTGCTCGACACCGGCGTCGACCTTACCCACCCGGACCTGGCGGGCAAGATCGCCGAGTCGCGCAACTTCACCGAGGAGACGAACCCGGACGACATCGTCGGGCACGGCACCCACGTGGCCTCGACCATCGCCGGCAGCGGGGCCGCCTCCGGCGGGAAGTACCGGGGCGTCGCACCCGACGCCACGCTGCTGTCCGGGAAGGTGTGCGAGATCTACGGCTGCACCGACTCGGCCATCCTGGCCGGCATGCAGTGGGCCGCCGCCGAGCAGCACGCCACTGTGGTCAACATGAGCCTCAGCGGCGGCGACTCCCCGGAGGTGGACCCGCTGGAGGAGGCGATCGGGACGCTCACCGAGCAGCACGGGACGCTCTTCGTGGTCGCCGCCGGCAACGACGGCGCCGACGGCTCGGTCGGCTCGCCGGGCACCGCCGACGCCGCGCTCGCGGTCGGCGCGGTGGACCGCGACGACGCGCTCGCCGACTTCTCCAGCCGCGGCCCCCGGGTCGGCGACGGGGCGATCAAGCCGGACATCACCGCGCCCGGCGTGGAGATCGTGGCCGCCCGGGCGGCGCACGGCGAGATCGGCGACCCGGTGGGCGACAAGTACGCCTCGCTGTCCGGCACGTCGATGGCCACGCCGCACGTGGCCGGCGCGGTCGCCCTGCTCGCCCAGCAGCACCCCGGCTGGACGCCCGAGCGCTACAAGGCGACGCTCATGGCCTCGGCGAAGCCGCACCCGGAGCAGACCGCGTTCCAGCAGGGCGCGGGCCGGGTCGACCTCGCTCGCGCGATCACCCAGCAGGTGACGAGCGAACCGGCGTCCGTCTCGTTCGGTGTGGCGACCTGGCCGCACACCGACGACCAGCCGATCAGCCGGACGGTCACCTACCGCAACGGCGGGAACGCCGCGATCACGGTGGACCTGAGCAGCGAGTTCACCGGTCCCGGCGGGCGGTCCGCGCCGGCCGGCATGCTCACCCTCAGCGCCTCCCGGCTCACCGTCCCGGCGGGCGGCGCCGCCCAGGTGACAGTGGTCGTGGACACCCGGCTCGGCGGCGCCGACGGCTACTGGACGGGCCGCCTGCTCGCCCGCGCCGGCGACGCCGTGGCGGTGACCCCGCTCGCTGTCGACCGCGAAGTGGAGAGCTACGACCTGACCGTCACGCACCGCAACCGCTCCGGCGCCCTGACCGACGGCTACTACACGAGCCTGCTCGGGCTCGACGACGGCAGCTACCGCGACGTGTACGACGCCGACGGCGAGGCCCGGATCCGGGTACCGAAGGGCCGCTACGGCGTGCAGAGCCTGATCTTCGTGGACGGCGACCAGGGCTGGTCCGAGGTCTCCTTCCTCGCCCAGCCGGAGCTGGTGGTCACCGGCAACCAGCGGCTCGCGCTGGACGCCCGGCGGGCGAAGCCGGTCCGCACCACGGTGCCGCAGCGCGGCGCGGCACCACTGCTGATCGACCTCACCGCGGCCTGGGGATTCGGCGACTACTACGCCAGCTTCGGGCTGTGGACCGACAGGTTCGAGGGCCTCTACTCGGCCCAGATCGGCCGCAGCGTCTCCGACAAGGTGTTCGTCGGCGCGCTCGCCAGCCAGTGGGCCGAGCCGACAGCGCCCGAGCGCAGCCCGTACTTCTACGGGCTGAACGAGCTGTTCCCGGGCCGCTTCCCGACCGGCTTCGTCCGGAACTACCGGCCCGCCGACCTGGCCACCGTCGTCAACCGGTTCGCCGCCGGCTACACCGGGATGGACAACGAACTGGTCGTGTACGTGGAGCCCGACTACAACATGGGCGGCTCGGCGATCATCCTGCCCGTCCAGGTGCCCGGCAAACGGATCGACCACCTCACCACCACCCGGACCCGATGGAGCACCGAGCTGGACTTCGGTGAGCGGGACGAGGACGGCTGGCTGGAGCCGCGGGCGGTGCTGCAGTCCGTGCCCACCCGCTACCGGGCCGGGCACACCTACACAGAGGAGTGGAACAAGGGCCCCTTCGGCCCGTCGTTCCCGCAGCCGCGCTGGCCGGAGGAGAGCATCACCCGTATCGGCGACAGCATCGTGGTCGCGCTGCCGGTGCACAGCGACGCGGCCGGGCACCCGGGCGGTTCGCTCAACGACACCGAGCACACGCGGCTGTTCCGCAACGGCAAGCTGGTCGGCGAGTCGCCCTACCCGGGCTACGGCGAGTTCACAGTGCCGCCGGGCGCGGCGAACTACCGGCTGGAGACCACCGCGACGCGCGGCTTCACCGATCTGAGCACCGAGGTCTCGGCGAGCTGGACGTTCCGCTCCAAGCGGGTGCCGGGCGACGTGCCGGCCCGGCTGCCGGCCATGGCGGTCCGGTTCACCCCGCCGCTGGCGGTGGACAGCTCGGCCCCGGCGGGCCGGACGTTCATCGTGCCGGTGGCGGTGCAGCGCCAGCCCGGCGCTCCGTCCGGCCGGGTCGTCGCGCTCACCGTCGACGTCTCCTACGACGGCGGGAAGACCTGGCACAAGGCGGCCCTGAAGAAGCAGGGCGGGGCGTGGACGGCCACCGTCCGGCACCCGGCCGGCCCGGGGTACGCGTCGCTGCGGGCCACCGCCCGTGACGACGCCGGCAACACCGTGACCCAGCGGATCATCCAGGCGTACCGCCTGCGGTGAGCCGGCCGTCCGGGTCCGCGCGGTGAGCGCGGACCCGGACGGGGGTACGGCTCAGTCGTTGGCGTGCAGCGCCGCGTTGAGCTTGATGCCCTGACCGGTACGCGGCTTCGCCTCCAGCGCGCCGGTCACCGAGTTGCGCCAGAACAGCAGCCCGTCGACGCCGGACAGCTCGCGGGCCTTCACGGCCCGGCCGTCCGGCAGGGTGATCTTCGAGGCGGCGGTGATGTAGCAGCCCGCCTCCACCACGCAGTCGTCGCCGAGCGTGATCCCGACGCCCGCGTTCGCGCCGACCAGGCTCCGCTCACCGATGCGCACCCGCTCGGTCCCGCCGCCGGAGAGCGTGCCCATGATCGAGGCGCCGCCGCCGATGTCGGAACCGTCGCCGACCACCACGCCCTGCACGATGCGGCCCTCGACCATCGAGGTGCCCAGCGTGCCCGCGTTGAAGTTGACGAAGCCCTCGTGCATCACGGTCGTGCCGGAGGACAGGTACGCGCCCAGCCGGACCCGGTCCGCGTCGGCGATCCGCACCCCGGACGGCACCACGTAGTCGGTCATCCGGGGGAACTTGTCCACCCCGTACACGGCCAGGTGGCGGCCCGCGGCCCGCTCGATGACACGCAGCTCGTCCACCCGCTCCGGCGGGCACGGCCCGGCCGACGTCCAGGCCACGTTCGCCAGCTTGCCGAAGATGCCGTCGAGGTTCAGCTCGTTGGGCCGCACCAGGCGGTGGGAGAGCAGGTGCAACCGCAGGTACGCGTCGGCCGCGTCCTTGATCGGGTCGTCCAGCGAACCGATCACCGTGGTCACCTCGACGGTGCGCAGGCCGGGCAGCGCACGCGCGCCGATCGCGCCCGGCGGCAGGTCGAGCACGTCGGCCTGGTCCTCGCCGGGCACCAGCGGCAGCTCGCCCAGGCCCAGCTTGCCGGTCGGGTACCAGGTGTCGAGCACCTGGTCCTCGGCGGTGACGGTGGCCAGGCCGATGCCCCAGGCGGATGGTGCGGACGTCACGATGTCACCTTTCGTTCCGGCAACGGCGTCCGCCGCTGCTCGCGGCCGCGGGCCTCGCCGAACGTGTTCCCTGGCCCGCCGAGGTTGACGGTACCGTGCGAGACATGCAGAACCCGTTGACCCCCGAGGTCCTGGCCGATCCGGTGGCGCTGACCCGCGCCCTGGTCGACATCGAGTCGGTCTCCCTCAACGAGAAGGCGATCGCCGACTGCGTCGAGGAGGTGCTGCGCCGCGTGCCGCACCTGACCACGTACCGGCACCAGAACACCGTCATGGCCCGTACCGACCTGGGCCGGGCACAGCGTGTGGTGCTCGCCGGCCATCTGGACACCGTCCCGCTCAACGGCAACTTCCCCTCGACCATGCGCGGCGACCTGATGTACGGCTGCGGCACCTCCGACATGAAGTCCGGCGTGGCGTTCGCGCTGCACCTGGCGGTCACGCTGCCCGACCCGCGCTACGACGTCACGTACTTCTTCTACGAGGCCGAGGAGATCGAGTCGAAGTACAACGGCCTCACCCTGGTCGCGCAGAGCCACCCGGAGTGGCTGGAGGCCGACTTCGCGGTGCTGCTGGAGCCGACGTACGGGATCGTCGAGGCGGGCTGCCAGGGCACCATGCGGGCGGTGGTCACGACGCACGGGGAGCGGGCCCACGCGGCGCGCTCCTGGCACGGGGTGAACGCCATCCACGGCGCGAGCGAGGTGCTGCGGCGGCTGACCACGTACGAGGCGCGCCGGGTGACGATCGAGGGCTGCGACTACCGCGAGGGCCTCAACGCGGTACGGATCACCGGCGGGGTGGCCGGCAACGTCATCCCCGACCGGTGCGAGATCGAGATCAACTACCGGTACGCCCCGGACCGCGACCCGGCGGGCGCCGAGGCGCACCTGCGCGAGGTCTTCGCCGGCTTCGACCTGGCCGTCACCGACGCGGCCGCCGGTGCCCCGCCCGGGCTGGAGAGCCCGGCGGCGCAGGAGTTCCTGGCGGCGGTCGGCGCCGCTCCGATCGGCAAGCTGGGCTGGACGGACGTGGCGCGGTTCGCGGCCATGGGCATCCCGGCGCTGAACTTCGGCCCCGGCGACCCGAACCTGGCGCACCACAAGGACGAGCACGTCGAACTGACCAAGATCCGGGACGGCGCGGCCACCCTGCACCGCTGGCTCGCCCCGGCCTGACGCGCGCCACGATCCGGGGCCCGCACCCGCCTGGCGGGCCCCGGATCGTCAGACGCTGGTCGTCAGGGGCGCATCCGCCTCGCAGGTCTCGCCGGTGAGGTCGGTGCGGTGGGTCTCCATCATCCGGGCGCGGCGGCGCTCGGCCACCACGTCGCGGATCCGCCGCTGCATCTGACGGCGAATCCGGATCATCTCGCTGTTACTGATCAACGCTGGCTCCTCCCCCGAAGGCGCGTCGCCCGGGGTATACCGGGTATGTGAATAGTAAGACGTACGAGCCAGCGATTTAGTTGCCCGTATCCCAGATTTTCTCGGGCTCCCGGGCCAGCGCGTAGCGCCGGATCCGCTCCATTACGGTGACCACATGGGCGAGAGCAGCGGGAAGTCGGCCGGGCAGGGGCAGCGGGAGGATCGGCGCCGGGGAGAACGGCACCGCGGTGCGGTGACGCTGCGCAACCGGGCGCTTCCGACGAGTACCGCCGATCAGCGACTGCTCGACTCCCGGGGACGCAGTGACTGGAAGACCAAGGACGCCTGGCGGGCCCTGCGGATCCTGTCCGAGTTCGTCGAGGGCTTCGACACCCTCGCCGACCTGCCCCCGGCGGTGAGCGTCTTCGGTTCCGCCCGCAGCAAGCCGGACAGTCCCGAGTGCCGGCTGGCCGAGGAACTGGGCGCGGCACTGGCCCGGGCCGGCTACGCGGTGATCACCGGCGGCGGCCCCGGCGTGATGGAGGCGGCCAACCGCGGCGCCGGCGAGGCCGGCGGTCTCTCCGTCGGGCTCGGCATCGAGCTGCCGTTCGAGCAGGGCCTCAACGACTGGGTCGACCTGGCCATCGACTTCCGCTACTTCTTCGCCCGCAAGACCATGTTCGTCAAGTACGCCCAGGCGTTCGTGGTGCTGCCCGGTGGCTTCGGCACCCTGGACGAGCTGTTCGAGGCGCTCACCCTGGTGCAGACCGGCAAGGTGACCCGGTTCCCGGTCGTGCTGATGGGCACCGACTACTGGCGCGGACTGCTCGACTGGCTACGCGCGACGATGGCCGCCGAGGGCAAGATCGGCCCGGCCGACCTCGACCTGATCCGGCTCACCGACGACGTCAACGAGGCGGTCCGGCACATCGTGGAGGCCGAGGCCGTGCTCTCCGCCGAACAGGAGGCGGTCCGCGAGGAGGCGGTCGCCCGGGTCGCCGCCGACCAGCGAGCCGCCGCCGAGGCCGCCCCCGAGGGCCCGGCCGGACGGAGCTGAGCGTGGCGAACGTCTGTGTCTTCTGCGCGTCCTCCCGTACCCTCGACGCCCGCTGGCTCACGTTGGCCACCGAGACCGGCGAGGAACTGGCCCGGCGCGGTCACACGCTGGTCAGCGGCGGTGGCTGCGTCGGGATGATGGGCGCCGTGGTGGAGGGCGCGCGGGCGGCCGGCGGCCGGACGATCGGCGTCATCCCGCAGTCCCTGGTCGACCTGGAGGTCGCCGACCTGGCCTCCGACGAACTGCTCGTCACCGACAGCCTGGCCGACCGCAAGACGCTGATGGACGAGAAGTCCGACGCGTTCGTGGCGCTGCCCGGCGGCCTGGGCACGCTGGACGAACTGTTCGAGGTGTGGACCACCGCCACCCTGGCCCTGCACGCCAAACCGATGGTGATCGTGGACGTCGACGGCTTCTACCGGCCGCTGCTCGACTGGATCCGTGGGCTCGGCGAGCAGCGTTTCCTCAAGCCGGCCGCGCTGGACCTGCTGATGGTCGCCGACAGCGTGCCCGCCGCACTCGACCTGATCGACGCCCGCCTGACCTGACGCGCGCCCGCTCGGCTCGTGCTTGTCCAACACCGTCTCGGGTGCTTGATCGTCACCAGTTCGGGGAGGTGGTGGTGTCCGGGCTTGTGTGATGTGGCCACTTCCCCGTGGTGGTGTTGATCTAGGGGTGGGATGTCGCCACTTCGCCGATGTGGCGCGGACGCGCTGGTGCCGGGGGTGTGGGTGCGTTGCTCGCTGCGGTGGCGCGGTTCGGTTCGCGTTCGCCCGGTCGGCCCGTGCTTGTTCAACACCGTCTCGGGTGATTGATCGACACCATCTCGGGGAGGTGGTGGTGTCCAGGCGTGTGTGATGTGGCCACTTCCCCGTGATGATGTCGATCTAGGGGTGGGATGCCGCCACTTCGCCGAAGTGGCGCGGACGCGCTGGTGCCGGGGGTGTGGGTGCGTTGCTCGCTGCGGTGGCGCGGTTCGGTTCGCGTTCGCCCGGTCGGCCCGTGCTTGTTCAACACCGTCTCGGGTGATTGATCGACACCATCTCGGGGAGGTGGTGGTGTCCAGGCGTGTGTGATGTGGCCACTTCCCCGTGATGATGTCGATCTAGGGGTGGGATGCCGCCACTTCGCCGAAGTGGCGCGGACGCGCTGGTGCCGGGGGTGTGGGTGCGTTGCTCGCTGCGGTGGCGCGGTTCGGTTCGCGTGCGCTCGGCCCGGGCTCGTTCCACACCATCTTGGCGAGCTTGATCGTCACCATCTCGGGGAGGTGGTGGTGTCCGGGCTTGTGGGATGTGGCCACTTCCCCGTGGTGGTGTTGATCTAGGGGTGGGATGCCGCCACTTCGCCGAAGTGGCGCGGACGCCCGGGAAGCCGGGGCGTGGGCGGAGCCTGGCGGTGGTGCACGCTGCGGGCGGGTTAGCTGGTGGCGGGCGGGACGGCGGGCGGTTTCCGGGTGTCGTACCGGCGTGGTGGGATGTCGGTGATGCAGGCGTACCGGTTGGTGCGCCGGCCCGGCGGCGCGGGGGCGGGGGTCACCCACGACGCCGGGGCGGGGCAGGGGGTGGGTCGGCCCGGTGGGCCGGCCGATGCGGAGCCGCGATCCGGGGGGTCGGCGGGCGAGGCCGCGCACCCGCAGACCGCCACGCCGCCCGGAAACGCCTCGCCGCAGAACGAGACCGGAGCATGCCCGCCGTCGAGCGGGGGTGGCACGCCGCGAACCGGAGCGCCGTCCCCGTCGCCTGGGAGCGGCACGCCGCAGACCGGGGTCGGAGCATCCCCGCCGTCGAGCGGGAGCGGCATGCCGCAGACCGGGGTCGGAGCATCCCCGCCGTCGAGCGGGAGCGGCCCGCCGCGGATCGAGGCCGGGGAGGGCACTAACGTTTCGCGCCGGGTCGATCCGGTGCAGGCCGAGGTGGTCGCGCACACCGACGGGCCGATGCTCGTCGTGGGCGGTCCGGGCACCGGCAAGACGTCCACGCTCGTCGAGGCGGTCGCCGCCCGGGTGGCCGAGGGCGTCGATCCGGAGCGCATCCTGGTGCTCACCTTCGGCCGGCGGGGCGCCACCGAGCTGCGCCACCGGATCGAGGCGCGGATCGCCGGGGACGGACACCGCGTGATCCGCGAGCCGCTGGTGCGCACGTTCCCGGCGTACGCCTTCGGGTTGCTCCGCCGCGCCGCGGCCGAACGGGGCGAGCCCTCGCCCCGGCTGCTCACCGGTCCGGAGCAGGATCTGATCATCCGTGAGCTGCTCGACGTGGTGGGGGAGGAGCCCGGCGACGACCCGGTCGGCTGGCCGGAGGACCTGCGCCCCGCGCTGCGTACCCGGGCTTTTGCCCAGCAGCTCCGCGACCTGCTGATGCGGGCCGCGGAGCGCGGTGTCGGGCCGGTGGAGCTGGCCCGGCTGGGCGAGAAGCTGGGCCGCGCCGACTGGCCGGCCGCCGCCCGCTTCCTCCGGGAGTACGTCGCCGTGCTCGCGCTGCGCGACGTGAGCAACAGGGGTTCGGTGGCGTACGACCCGGCGGAGCTGGTGCGCGCCGCCACCGGCATGCTGCTCGACGATCCCGAGCTGCTCGCCGCCGAGCGCCGCCGCCTGACCCACGTCTACGTCGACGAGCTGGCCGACACCGACCCGGCTCAGCTCGACCTGCTCGCCGTGGTGGCCGGGGGCGGCCGGTCCCTGGTGGCGTTCGCCGATCCGGACTCGTCCACGTACGCCTTCCGGGGCGCCGATCCGGCCGGGGTCGCCACGTTCCCGCACCGCTTCCGGACCGCCTCCGGCGCGCCCGCGGCCCAGGTCACGCTCACCACCTCGTACCGGGCCGGGCCCGAGCTGCTGGCGGCCACCGCCCGGCTGGCCCGGCGGCTGCGCGGCCCGGCGGCGCACCGGCGGCTGCGCCCGCTTCCCGGGGCGCCGGCCGGCGCCGTGGAGGTGCGGACGTTCCGCTCGGCCACGAGCGAGTCGGCCTGGCTGGCGCACGCGCTGCGCGAGGCGCACCTGCTCGACGGCATGCCGTGGTCCCGGATGGCGGTGCTGGTCCGCTCCACCGGCCGGCAACTGCCCTCGCTGCGGCGCGCGCTGCACACGGCCGGCGTGCCGACAGTCGTGCACGGCGAGGACCTTCCGCTGCACCTCCAGCCGGCGGTGGCCCCGCTGCTGCTCCTGTTGCGCTGCGCGCTCGAACCGGACCGGCTGGACGAGGAGGCGGCGGTAGCGCTGCTGCACTCGCCGCTGGGCGGGGCCGACCCGCTGGCCGAGCGGCGGCTGCGTCAAGGGCTGCGGGCGCTGGCGCTGGCCGGCGGCGACCGCCGTCCCTCCGGCGAGTTGCTGGTGGAGGCGCTGCGCGATCCGGCCGAGCTGTCCACCATCGAGCGCCGTTGGGCGGCCCCCGCGCAGGCCGTGGCGCACCTGCTGGAGACCGCCCGGCAGTCCGCCGCCAGCCCGGGCGCGACAGTCGAGGACGTGCTCTGGGCGGTGTGGCGGGAGAGCGGGCTGGCCGAACGCTGGGCCGGGGCGATCACCCGAGGGCGGGCGGCCACCGGCGAGCACGAGACCGCCCAGCGGTGGCGGGCCGAGGCCGCCGACCGGGACCTGGACGCCGTACTCGTGCTCTTCGACGCGGCGGCCCGGTTCACCGACCGGTTGCCCGGCGCGCGTACCGAGGTGTTCCTCGACCATGTCCTCGGGCAGGAGCTGCCCGCCGACACGCTCGCCGCCGCCGCCGACCGGGGCGACGCGGTACGCCTGCTCACCGCGCACGCCGCGAAGGGCCTGGAATGGGACCTGGTCGCGGTGGCCGGGGTGCAGGAGGGCGTCTGGCCGGACCTGCGCCTGCGCGGCAGCCTGCTCGGCTCGGAGCGCTTGGTCGACGTGCTGGCCGGCCGGGCCGACGGCGCCGGTCTGCGCGCCAGCCTGGTCGGGCAGACGTCAGCGCTGCTGGACGAGGAGCGGCGGCTGTTCCACGTGGCGATCAGCCGGGCGCGGCGGCGGCTGCTGGTCACCGCTGTCGCGTCCGCGGCGGTCGGCGGGGACGACCACGAGGAGCAGCCGAGCCGCTTCCTGCACGAGTTGGCGGCCGCCGACCCACCCGCCACCGGCGGAACCGGCCCGGCTCCGAATGGAAGCGACCCGACCGGTCCGGCTGGGAACGGCTCGGCTGACCGGGCTGGCAACGGCGTGAACGGTCCGAACCCGACCGGCCCGGAGTACGCCGCGCCGCGCGCCCCGGCTCCGACCGGCCCCGGCCCGACCGGCCCCGGACCGGCCGGGAACGGACCGGCCGGGAACGGACCGGCCGGGAACCGACCGACCGGCCAGGTCACCCGCGGGCAAGCCGCGGACGGGCCGGTGCCGCACGGGGACGAGCATCCGCAGGACGGGCCGCCGACCGCGCTCCCGGTCACCCTGCCGCCGCGCGGGCTCACCCTGTCCGCGTTGGTGGCGGAGCTGCGTACCGCTGTCACCGACCCGGCGGCGCCGGTCACCCGGCGGCACGCGGCGGCGGGTGAGCTGGCGCGGCTGGCCGCCGCCGGGGTGCCCGGCGCGCACCCGGACGACTGGTGGGGGCTGCGTGGCCTCTCCGACGACCGGCCGCTGGTCGACGAGGGCGAGCCGGTGCGGGTCACGCCGTCGGCGATGGAGAGCGCGCTGCGGTGCAGCCTGCGCTGGCTGCTGGAACGGCACGGCGGTAGCCCGCCGGCAAGCGCCGCGCAGGGCGTCGGCAACCTGGTGCACGCCGCCGCGATGCTGGCCGAGGACGCCAGCGTCGACCGGGAGGCGCTGCTGGAGTACGTGGCCGCCCGGTTCGACGCGATCGAGCTGGCCGCCCGGTGGATGGCCGGCCCGGAGCGGCAGCGCGCCGAGGCGATGGTGGACAAGCTGCTGCGCTGGCTGGCCGGCAACCCGCGCCGGCTGCTCGCGATCGAGCACGAGTTCGCGGTCCGCCTCGACGACCCGGCCCGCCCGATCCAGCTGACCGGCCGGGTCGACCGGCTGGAGGTCGACGCCGAGGGGCGGCTCGTGGTGATCGACCTGAAGACCGGCAAGTCGACGGCGGTCACCGAGCGGGAGGTGGCCGAGCATCCGCAGCTCGGCGCGTACCAGGCGGCGGTGGAGGCGGGCGGGTTCGCCGAGTTCGGCGAGGAGCCGGGCGGGGCCGCGCTTGTGCAGCTCGGCACCGGAGCGCGGGACGCGAAGGAGCAGACCCAGGCAGCGGCCGGGGAGGGGCCGGAGGCCGGATGGGCCACCGCGCTGGTGCGCCGTACCGCCGAGACGATGGCCGCCTCGACATTCGCCGCCGTGGCCAACTCCAAGTGCCGGGTCTGCCCGGTCCGCACCAGCTGCCCGGTCTCCGGCCAGGGCCGCCAGGTGGTCGAGCCACCCCCGGAGGGTCAGCCGTGAGCGCGAGGAGTGAGCCGGTTCTGCGAGCCGCGCAGTCGCGAACAAGGACCGGACCATGACTGTTCAACCGGCGCTGTTCGGCGCCTCCGCCACGCCCGCGCCGCGTACCGCCGACGCCGGGCCCCGCTACACGCCTGTCGAGCTGGCCCGGCTGCTGCGGCTGCCCGCGCCCACCCGGGAGCAGGCCGCGATCATCGCCGCGCCGGTGGAGCCGCTGCTGGTCGTCGCGGGCGCCGGCTCGGGCAAGACCGAGACGATGGCGGCGCGGGTGATGTGGCTGGTCGCCAACTCCTACGTACGCCCCGAGCACATCCTCGGCCTGACCTTCACCCGCAAGGCGGCCGGTGAGCTGGCCCACCGGGTCCGGACCCGCCTCGACCAGCTCATCCGGCGGCTCGGCCGGCAGGGGCGGGACCCGCACGACGACCCGCTGGCGGGCGAGCCGACGGTGTCCACGTACCACTCGTACGCGGGGCGGATCGTCACCGAGCACGGGTTGCGCGCCGGGTACGAGCCGACCACCCGGCTGCTCACCGAGGCGTCCCGCTGGCAGCTTGTCGACCTGCTGGTACGCAACTACGACGGCGACATGTCCGAGGTGGACCGGATGCCGTCCACGATCACCGACGCCGTGCTGGCGCTCGCCGGTGAGCTGGACGAGCACCTGGTCGACCCGGACGCGCTGGCCGCCTGGACCGGCCGTTTCTTCGCCGAGGTGCAGTCCCGGCCGGGCCGGGTCTACGCCGACGTGCGCAAGGCGCTCCAGCTCCAGCGGACCCGGCTGAAGCTGCTGCCGCTGGTGCGCGCGTACGCCCGGCGCAAGGACGACTTCGAGGCGATGGACTTCGCCGACCAGCTGGCCCGCGCCGCCCGGGTGGCCCGCGACCACCCCGGCGTCGGCGTGATCGAGCGGGACCGGTTCCGGGTGGTGCTGCTCGACGAGTACCAGGACACCAGCCACGCCCAGGTGGTGCTGCTCAACGCGCTCTTCGGCGGCGGCCACCCGGTCACCGCGGTCGGCGACCCGTGCCAGTCCATCTACGGCTGGCGCGGCGCCAGCGCCGGCACGCTCGACCGGTTCCCCGCCGAGTTCGCCCGCGCCGACGGCAGGCCTGCCGACGTGCTCAGCCTGACCACGAGCTGGCGCAACCGGCCGGAGATCCTCGGCGTCGCAAACGCGCTGTCGGTGCCGCTGCGGGCGGCCGGTGCCCGGGTGCCGGAACTGCACGCCGCGCTCAGCGTCCGCGACCCGATCCCGCATCGCACTCCGGGCGGGCAGGCCGCCGGCACCGTGCACTGCGCGCTGCTGGAGACGTACGCCGACGAGGCCGACTGGATCGCGGACAGCGTGCTGGCGGCGTGGCGGGGCGCGGCCGGGATGCCGGGCGCGCTGCCCGAGCACATCCCGGCCGACCGCCGCCCCACCACGGCGGTGCTGGTGCGGGTGCGCAGCCAGATCCCGGCGATCGAGGCGGCGTTGCGTGCCCGCGGGCTGCCTGTCGACGTGGTCGGCCTGGGCGGGCTGCTGGACACCCCGGAGGTACGGGACGTGGTGTGCACGCTGCGCGTGCTCGCCGACCCGACCGACGGCGCGGCGCTGCTGCGGCTGCTCACCGGCGCGCGTTGGCGGATCGGCCCGCGTGACCTGGTCACCCTGCACCGCCGGGCCCGCGCGATCGCCCGCGGCCGCCGGGAGCTGACCGGGGACGAGGGCCCGGAGATCACCGTGGACGCGCTGGACGAGGCGACGCTCGTGGAGGCGCTCGCCGACCTGGGGCCGGCGCAGGCGTACTCGGCTGAGGGCTTTGCGCGGCTGCGCTCGTACGGGATGGAGCTGGCGCTGCTGCGCTACCGCCTGGACCAGTCGCTGCCGGAACTGATCGCGGACATCGAGCGGACCATCGGCCTCGACGTCGAGGTGGCGGTCCGGGCCGGCCGGGACGGCGCGGGCGACGCCGGGCTGGCCCGCGCGCACCTGGACGCGCTCGGTGACGTCGCGGCCCGGTTCAGCGGTGAGACGCCCGGCGCGACGCTCGCCGGTTTCCTCGCCTACCTGGCCGCGGCCGAGGACGAGGAGCGCGGGCTGGCGCCCGGTGAGGTCGAGGTGGTGTCCGGCGCGGTGCAGGTGCTCACCGCGCACGCCGCGAAGGGCCTGGAGTGGGACGTGGTGGCGGTCGCCGGGATGACCCGGGGCGTCTGGCCGGGGCCGGTCCGCAACTCCGACCACTGGCTGGGCGGGCTCGGCGTGCTGCCGTTCCCGTTGCGCGGCGACGCGGACGGGCTGCCCGAGCTGGCCCTGCCGGAGGCCGAGGACCAGCGCGGGGTGGCCCGGGCGCTGACCGAGTTCACCGATGCCTGGCGGGCGCACGACGAGCGGGAGGAGCGCCGGCTGGCGTACGTGGCGGTGACCCGACCTCGCCGCCTGCTGCTCTGCTCGGGCTACTGGTGGGGGGAGGGGACCAAGCGGTTCCGGGGCCCGTCGGTCTTCCTGCGCGAGGTGCACGACGCCTGCCTGGCCGACCCGGACGGCCACGTGGTCGACGCCTGGACGCCCGAGCCGGCCGGTGACGCGGTGAACCCGACCACCGAGGCTGTGCTGCGGGCCGAGTGGCCGGCCGACCCGCTCGGGGCCCGCCGTCCCGCGCTCACCGAGGCGGCGGCGCTGGTCCGCCGGTACCTCGCCGACCCGGAGGTGGCCCGGCGCGAGGCGGCGCTGCTCGCCACCACGGGCGCGGCGGAGGACGCCGAGGTGGCGCGCTGGCGGCGCGAGGCCGAGCTGCTGCTCGCCGAGCGGGCGGAGCTGGCCCGGCAGGCCGAGGCTGTCGAGGTGGAGCTGCCCGGCCAGCTCTCGGTGACCCAGCTCGTGGCGTTGCGCCGCGACCCGGAGGCGCTGGCCCGGACGCTGCGCCGCCCGATGCCCACCGAACCGACACCGTACGCCCGGCGCGGCACCGCGTTCCACGCCTGGCTGGAGCAACGCTTCGGCGCCGACCGGCTGCTCGACGTGGATGAGCTGCCCGGCGCGGCGGACGAGGACGCGGCCCCGGACGAGGCGCTGGCCGAGTTGCAGGAGCGCTTCCTGGCCAGCGAGTGGGCCGACCGGGTGCCGGTGGAGGTGGAGGTGCCGTTCGCCACCGTCGTCGCCGGGGTGGTGATCAGGGGCCGGATGGACGCCGTGTTCGCCCGCCCCGGCGGGCGGTACGACGTGGTCGACTGGAAGACCGGGCGGCAGCCCACCGGCCGGGAGGCCGACGCGGCGGCGGTGCAGTTGGCGGTCTACCGGCTGGCCTGGGCGGAACTGGCCGGGGTGCCGGTGGAGCGGGTCGGCGCCGCGTTCCACTACGTCCGGGACTCCGTCACCGTCCGCGCAGCCGACCTGCTCGACGCGGAAGGGCTGGCCGATCTGGTGGCCGCCGTGCCGGAAATCCCGGGAGGTCTCCCGCAGCGCACGAATCCGTGATACGTTGTCCGGGTTGCAGTTTTGGTTTCCAGAGACTCTGTGTGCGCCTGGCGGATTGTGGCCCCAGGCGCTCTTTGTTGTGTCCGGAGTTCTCCGGGCGGGGCGACCAGCAGCGACAAGCACGCCGCGTATTCCACGCGCGGGGTGCTCCTCTCCGGCCCGCAACACGTGCGGGCCGACCGTTCCGTCAAGGAGACGAAACACATGGCAATTGGCACCGTCAAGTGGTTCAACGCTGACAAGGGCTTTGGCTTCATCACCCCGGACGACGGCGGCGCCGACGTCTTCGCCCACTTCTCGGCGATCCAGACCTCCGGCTACCGGAGCCTGGACGAGAACCAGCGGGTCGAGTTCGAGGTGACCCAGGGCCAGAAGGGCCCGCAGGCGGAGAACATCCGCCCGCTCTGATCTTCGGATCAACCGGTACCACCACCGCGCCCTCTCGGGCGCGGTGCACGGGCCGGCCCGCCTCTGCTGGGCCGGCCCGTCCCTTTCGGTTCGTGCTTGTGACCACCGGTGACGCCGGTGACGCGCCGCAGCCCGGCGCCCTTCCTCGACACGTGCCGCCTCGAGGAAGGCTTTCCGCATGACCACGACCCTGCCCACGTTCGCCGCCACCGGCCTGGCTCCGGCGCTCATCTCCGAGCTGGCCGCGCAGGGCATCTCCGCGCCGTTCCCGATCCAGACGGCCACGCTGCCGGACTCCCTGGCCGGCCGGGACGTGCTCGGCCGGGGCCGTACCGGTTCCGGCAAGACTCTCGCGTTCGGGCTGCCGATGCTGCACCGTACGGCCGGTCGCCGGGCGCGCCCGGGCCGCCCGCTCGCGCTGGTGCTCGTACCCACCCGGGAACTGGCCGCGCAGGTCACCGCCGCGCTCACCCCGTACGCGGCCACGCTCGGGCTGCGCTGCGCGACAGTGGTCGGCGGGCTCTCCCTGACCCGGCAGGCGGCCGCGCTGCGGGCCGGCGCCGAGGTACTGGTGGCCACCCCGGGTCGGCTGCACGACCTGATCGACCGCGGGGACGCCCGGCTGGACCAGGTGACCATCACCGTGCTGGACGAGGCCGACCAGATGGCCGACATGGGCTTCCTGCCGCAGGTGACGAAGCTGCTGGAGCAGGTCGCGCCCGGTGGGCAGCGGATGCTCTTCTCGGCCACCCTGGACGGGGGCGTGGACCGGCTGGTCCGCCGCTTCCTGGCCAATCCGGTGACGCACTCCGTGGACCCGGGCACCGCCACCGTCACCGCGATGACCCACCACGTGCTGCACCTCGAGGCGGACGACAAGCAGGCCGCGCTGGCCCACATCGCCGCCCGCGAGGGCCGCACCATCGTCTTCATCGCCACCAAGCACCGCGCCGACCGGGTGGCCCGGCAGTTGCTCGCCAAGGGCGTACGCGCCGCGGCGCTGCACGGCGGCAAGTCGCAGCCGCAGCGCACCCGCATCCTGGAGCAGTTCCGCACCGGCCAGGTCACCGCGCTGGTGGCCACCGACGTGGCGGCCCGGGGCATCCACGTCGACGGGCTGGACCTGGTGGTCAACGCCGACCCGCCCGCCGAGGCCAAGGACTACCTGCACCGGGGTGGCCGGACCGCGCGGGCCGGCGAGTCGGGCACCGTGGTCACGCTGGTGCTGCCGGAGCAGCGCCGGGACGTCGCCCGGCTGATGAGCACCGCGGGCATCAACCCCAAGAACACCCGGGTACGCGCCGGCGACAGCGAGCTGAGCCGGCTCACCGGCGCCCGCGAGCCGTCCGGTGTGCCGGTGACCATCACCGCGCCCGCCGCCGCGCATCCCGCCCCGGCGACCCGCCCCCGTCGGCGTCCGCGCCGCCGCTGACCGCGACCCCTCGGCTGACCGGCCCGCGTGTGTCCGAGCCTCGGCCTCGCGTCCGGTCGGCCGTGCGTCTGTCCGGGCCCCGGCCTGGCGTCTGTCCGGGCCGCGCCCGGGCGGCCCGCGCCTGACCGGCTCGCCTTCGATCGGGCCGAGCGTTCCTTCCTGAGTCGGGAATCAGTCGACGTTCGGTCGGCTGCCCGACTGTCCGGCCTGGCCGTGACGACGATGCTGTCGGGCGGGGGACCGGTCGGGGGGTCGGCCGGACGCGGAGGGAGCGGTCATGGCGGGGGACGCCGGCTCAGGCGGAGCACGGGAAGTGCTGCTGGTGCTCGCGGTGGCGGGCGCCGGCCTGGTGCTCGCCGCGGTGGCCGCGTTCGGGCCGTGGCAGCCGTCCGACGACGGCCCGCCGGACCGTGGCGCCGCCCGCAGCTTCACGCCCGGGATGAGCGCCCCGCACCCTCAGTAGCCGCTCCGAAAAGGGGCGATGCCGGAACCGGTCGGCCGCCTACGATGCGGCGGTGCAGTCGTCGCTCACCGTCCGCTCGGCCCGGGCCGAGGACGCCGCCGGTATGGCGCGCGTACATGTGCGGTGCTGGCAGGAGACGTATCGCGGGCTCATGCCGGACGCGGTGCTGGACGATCCGGGTCTGCCGGCCTTCCGGGAGCGGTTCTGGACCGCCGCGTTGACCGACGAGCGCTACCGCGAGAATCGGGCGGCGGTGGCCGAGCGGGCAGGCGAGCTGGTGGGGATCGCGATGTCGGGCCCGCCGCTCGATGCCGAGGCGGCGTGGTGGGCACGGCAGTTGTACGTCCTCTATGTGCACGCGGCCGATCACGGCACCGGGGCCGGTCCGGCGTTGTTGCGGGCCGTCCTCGACCCGGCGGAGCCGGCGGCGCTGTGGGTCGCCGATCCCAACCCTCGTGCCCAGGCGTTCTACCGCCGGCACGGCTTCGTCGCCGACGGGACGACGCAGGTCCAGGACGGCGTACGCGAGATCCGCATGGTCCGCGAGGCGCAGCCGCCGGCGGCGTGACGGACGCGCGTCAGGGCGCCGTGGCCCGGTCGTTCAGCAGGTCGGCGAGCGTGGTCCGGTCCACGACCAGGGCGATCGCGCCGTCCACCGCCAGCCACACGTCCCGCAGGCCGGTGGCCACGCCGTGGTAGCCGGTCCGGTCGGCGGGAATGCCCCGGACACTGGTGATCGCGCCACCCACCGCGCGCAGCACGTCACCGACGCTGATCTCGTCCGGCGGGCGGGTGAGCGCGTACCCGCCCTCGGTGCCGCGGTGGCTGTGCAGCAGTCCGGCCCGCCGCAGGTCGAGCAGGATCCCCTGGAGGAAGCTGAGCGGGATGTCCTGACTCTCGGCCAGGCTCGCCGCCTTGACCAGCTCGCCGCCACCGACCCCCGAGTCACCCGTGGTGTCGGCGACGTCGGCGACGGCGAGCATGGCCCGGAGCGCGTAGTCGGCGCGCGCGGAGATGTACACGGCGTCAGTTGCCGGCCTGGTCCAGCACGCCCCAGCGGCGGCGGATCGCCTTGTCGGCGGCCCCGAACGCGGTGTCCACCAGCAGACCCACCACCAGGATGACGATCATGATGGCCATCAGCCGCGGCGCCTCGCTCAGCTCGCGCGCGTAGGTGAGCTGAGCGCCGATCGAGGTACGGGTGGCGATGACCACCAGCAGCTCACCGGCCATCAGGCTGCGCCAGGCGAACGCCCAGCCCTGCTTGAGCCCGGCCACGATGGCTGGTAGCGCGGCCGGCGCGATCACGTACCGGTAGAGGTTCAGCCCTCGCGCGCCGAGGTTGCGGCCGGCGCGGACCAGCAGCGGCGGCACGTAGTCCACGCCGTGGATGACGCCGTTGGCGACCGACGGCGCGGCGCCGAGCACCACCACGAAGAAGATCGCCTGCTCACTGAGCTGGAACAGCAGGATGGCCAGCGGGAACCAGGCGATCGACGGCATGGTCTGCAACGCGGTGATCATCGAGCCGAGCGCGGCCCGGAGCACCTTGACCCGGGCCACGCCCAGGCCGAGCAGCAGACCGACCGCCACCGCTGCGGCGAAGCCGACAGCCGCCCGCCGGGCCGTGGTGGCCAGGCCCTCCCAGAGCGCCGAGCTGAGCAGGTACTCCCCGAGGTCGCCGAAGACCACGGCCGGGCCGGGCAGCGCCCAGGGCTCCTTCCATCCGGACCAGACCACCGCCTGCCAGATGGCCACCGCGAGCGCGAGCGCGGCGAGCTTGGGCCAGGTGGCCGACCACAGGCGGCGTACCCGGGACGGGCCCTTCTCCCGGCCGGCGATCTCCAGCGCGTCGAGCCCGGAGATCTCCGCGTCGGCCCGCGCCGCCGCGGACAGGGTGTCACTGGCCATGCCGGCCCACCTCCTTGCGCAGCCGGTCGGTGACCTCGGCGGCGATGGCCGAGACCTCCGGCGAGTCGATCCGCCGGGGGCGCGGCACGGCGACCTCGGTGGAGTAGATGATCCGGCCGGGCCGGCTGGAGAGCAGCACGATGCGGTCGGCGAGCCGGGCCGCCTCGCGGACGTTGTGCGTGACGAACAGGACGGTGAGCTTGCGCTCGGTCCAGATCCGCTCCAGCTCGTCGTGCAGGATGTCGCGGGTCATCGCGTCCAGCGCGCCGAACGGCTCGTCCATCAGCAGCACCGGTGTCTCCAGCGCGAGCGTGCGGGCCAGCGCGACGCGCTGCCGCATGCCGCCGGAGAGCTGGTGCGGACGCTTGCGGCCGAACTCGGACAGGTGGACCGTGCGCAGCAGCTCGGCCACCCGCTCCTTGCGCTGGTCGCGGGGCAGGCCGCGCAGCTTCAGCGGCACCTCGACGTTGCCCTCGACTGTGAGCCACGGGAACAGCGCCGGCTCCTGGAACATCAGTCCCGGGTTGACGCCCTCGCCGAGCTCGATCGTGCCGCCGCTGGCCCGGTCCAGGCCGGCGACCAGGTTGAGCAGCGTGCTCTTGCCGCAGCCGGACGCGCCGACCATGCAGACGAACTCGCCGGGCGCGACGTCCAGCGACAGCCCGTCCAGCGCCAGGACGGCCTGATCGCCCTGGCCGTACACCTTGGTCACGCCGCGCAGCGCGACCGAGCCGGTCGCGCTGCGCGGGGTCGTGGTCGTCGACGTCACGGCTGACTGACCTCGGCCTTGCCCTGCGCCTTGAGGACCTCGTTGAGGAACTTCAGGTCGTAGAGGCCGTTCAGGTCGACCGGCTGGGTCAGCCCAACCGCGACGGCGTGGTCCAGGCCGGCCTTCAGCGAGGCCGGGATCGGGTCGTTCGTGAACTCCAGCGTCGGCCAGGCCTGCTTGATCAGCTTGAGGTCCAGCGGCTTGCCGGTGATCTTGCCGATGTGGTCGGAGATGGCCTGCTGCGCCTCGTCCGGCTTGGTGTTGACGAACTCGTTCGCCGCGACCTGGCCCTCGACCAGCTTCTTCACCACGTCCGGGTGCGCGTTGAGGAACTTGGTGCTGACCAGCAGGTTGGTGATGACGAACTTCTTGTCCGGCCAGAGGTCACGCTCGTCGACGAGCACCTTGCCGCCGGCGTTGATCAGCCGGGAGACGAACGGCTCGGGCACCCACGCGCCGTCGATGGCGCCGCTGCCGAAGGTCTCGATCGTCTGCGCGTTCTCCTGCGGGACGATCTTGACGTCGCCGCCGCCCTCCTTGGTGGTCTCCAGGCCCTTCTCCTTGAGCCAGAAGCGCAGCGCCACGTCCTGGGTGTTGCCGAGCTGCGGGGTGGCGATCTTCTTGCCGCGCAGCTGCTCCACCGAGGTGATGCCGGGCTTGACCACGAGCGCGACGCCGCCGGACGCCGCGCCGGAGATGACCCGGACGGCCTCGCCCTTGGACTTGGAGAAGGCGTTCACCGTCGGGTTCGGGCCGATGTACGTGGCGTCGAGCGCGCCGGAGAAGACGGCCTCGATGGCGGCCGGGCCGGCGTTGAAGGTCTTCGTGTCCAGCTCGACGTCGCTGCCGAGCTTCTCCTTGAAGATCCCCTTCTCCACGCCGACCACGGCCGGGGCGTGCGTGATGTTGGGGAAGTAACCCAGGCGCAGCGTCACCGGGCCGGACCCGCCGGCGGCGTCGCTGTCCTCGCCGCAGGCGGCGGTGGTGCCGAGCGTGGCCGCGCCGACCGCGGCCAGGGTCGCCAGGGTGACCAGGCGGCGCAGGGGAAGCCCTCTCATCGAATGTCCAATCCGCAGTATTCCTATTTAGTTGGTAGGAAGACTGGGGCAGAGGTCGAGCGGCGTCAAGACCCGATCCGGGGGTCGGGACCGCGACCTCGGCTTTCCCGATAATTCCCACCTGTTCGGTGGAGAAGGCGTGGCCGGTCGGTCGGCCCCCGGCCCCGCCGTCCGGCGGGCCGAAGCACACCGGCGGTAGAGCCGGTACGGAAGCGCTAATGTCGATCTCGTGCCCACGCCGAGAGCGAAGATCCCAGCGACGAAGTACCCGGTCGAACGACTCACCCTCGACAACGGCCTGCGTGTGGTGCTCACGCCGGACCGCAGCGCCCCGGTCATCGGGGTGGCGGTGGTCTACGACGTCGGCATCCGCTCCGAGCCGGAGGGACGCACCGGGTTCGCCCACCTCTTCGAGCACCTGATGTTCCAGGGCTCGGAGAACCTGGAGAAGCTGGCCCACTTCCGGCACGTCCAGGGCGCGGGCGGAACGTTCAACGGCTCCACCCACCTGGACTACACCGACTACTTCGAGACGCTGCCCGCCAACGCCCTGGAGCGCGCGCTGTTCCTGGAGGCCGACCGGATGCGCGGCCCCCGGCTGACCGAGGAGAACCTGCGCAACCAGGTCGACGTGGTCAAGGAGGAGATCCGGGTCAACGTGCTGAACCGGCCGTACGGCGGGTTCCCCTGGCTGACGCTGCCCCCGGTGATGTTCGACACCTTCCCCAACGCGCACGACGGCTACGGCTCCTTCGTCGACCTGGAGTCGGCGACAGTTGCCGACGCCGCCGACTTCTTCCGCCGCTACTACGCCAGCGGCAACGCCGTACTGGCGGTCAGCGGCGACATCGACGTGGCCGAGGCGACCACGCTCATCGAGCGGCACTTCGGCGACGTGCCGGCCCGTCCCGCGCCGCAGCGGCCCGACTTCGCCGAGCCCGACCTGACCACCGAGCGGCGCAGCACGTACACCGACGCGCTGGCCCCGCTCCCGGCGGTGGCCGGCGCGTGGCGGGTGCCCGACCCGATCAGCGACTTCGCCGGCTACCTGCCCTATGTGGTGCTGGCCGAGGTGCTCACCGACGGCGACGCCTCCCGGCTGGTCGAGCGGCTGGTGCAGCGCGACCGGTCGGTCACCAGCCTCGGCGGGTACGTCGGTTTCATGGGCGACCCGTTCGACGTGCGCGACCCCACCGCGCTGCTGCTCCAGGCGCACCTGCCGCCCGGCGGCGACGTCGACAAGGTGCTGCGCACGATCGACGAGGAGCTGGACCGGCTGGCGACCGACGGGCTGACCGAGGGGGAGCTGGCGCGTACCCAGGCCCGGATGGCCACCCACCTGCTGCGCGACACCGACGCGGTGCTCGGCCGGGCGTTGCGGATGGCGGTGCTGGAACAGCAGCGCGGCGAGCCGGGCCTGCTCAACGAGCTGCCCCGGCTGGTCGGCGCGGTGACCGAGGACCAGGTCCGTGCCGCCGCCGCCACCCTGCGGCCCGAGCGCCGCGCGTCCGTCGAGGTCGTCGCCGGAGGAGCCCGATGAGCACGAGTACGACCGCCGCCACCACCGTCCGGCCGCTTCCGGCGCTGCGCCCGAACCGCCGCCTCAAGGTGCCCAAGCAGGCCGAGCGCACGTTGCGCAACGGCCTCACCGTGATCGCGGTACGCCGTTCCTCCGTACCGCTCGTCGAGCTGCGACTGTGGATGCCGTTCGGCCGTGCCCACCTGGCGCGCGGCGCGATGCTGGCGCAGACCATGCTCGCCGGCACGCAGGCGCACAGCGCCACCGAGATCGCCGCCGAGCTGCAGAAGGTCGGCGGAGGGCTGACCGCCGGTCTCGACCCGGACCGGCTGATGCTCTCCGGCGCCGGCCTGGTCACCGGGCTGGACCGGATGCTGGAACTGCTCGCCGAGGTGCTCACCGGCGCCAACTACCCGGCCGACTGGGTGGAGACCGAACGGGACCGGCTCGTCGACCGCATCCAGGTCGCCCAGAGCCAGCCGTCGCACCTGGCCCGCACCGCGCTGCTCAAGCGGATGTACGGCCGCCACCCGTACGCCGTGCAGACCCCCGACCCGGACCAGGTCCGGGCGGTCCGGCCGGCCGCGCTGCGGCGGCTGCACGCCGAGCGGGTGCACCCGGCCGGGGCGGTGCTCGTGGTCGTCGGCGACGTACAGCCGGAACGGGCGCTGGACGCGGCCGAGCAGGCGCTCGCCGGCTGGCGCGGCGACGGGCACGTCGCCGAACTGCCGCCCGCGCCGCCGCTGGAACCCGGGCCGCTGCTGCTGGTCGACCGGCCCGGCTCGGTGCAGTCCTCGCTGCGCCTCGCCCTGCCCGCGGTGCCGCGCACCCACCCGGACCACGCCGCGCTGCAACTGGCGAACCTCATCTTCGGCGGCTACTTCTCCTCCCGCTGGGTGGAGAACATCCGCGAGGACAAGGGCTACACGTACGGGCCGCACTCGCTCGTCGAACACTCGGTGGCCGGTTCGGTGCTCATCGCCGGCGCCGAGGTGGCCACCGAGGTGACCGCCGCGGCGCTCGTGGAGACGAACTACGAGCTGGGCCGCCTGGCCACGGTGCCGCCGAAGGCCGACGAGCTGGAGCAGGCCCGCCAGTACGCGCTCGGCACGCTTCAGCTCGGCATGTCAACCCAGGCCGGGCTCGCGTCGCTGACCAGCGCGTACGCCGGCAACGGGCTACGGCTGGACTTCCTCGCCGAGCACGCCGCCCGGCTCGCCGCCGCGACAGTGGACGACGTGGCCGAGGTGGCCGCCCGCTACCTGGCGCCCGCCCGCGCGATCACCGTCGTGCTCGGCGACGCCGAGCGGGTGGCCGACTCGCTCGCCACGCTCACACCGGTGCGTACGGAATCCGCATGAGCGGCGAGCCCGCGCCCCCGCTGGCCCGGTCCACGCTCGACCGGGCCGCCCACCGGCGTACCGACCCGGCCTGGCTGGCCGAGGCGTGGGAGCGGGCGCGGGTGCTGGTTCTCGACTCGGCGGCCGAGGGGCGTGCCCTGGTCCGGGGCGTGGCGGCCCCGCCGGAACTGGTCCTGGTCGGCCCCGGCGACCTGCCGGAGGTACCGCGGTCGGTGCCGATGTTCCTCGGCGTCGAGCCGGACGGCGTGCCGGTCTTCGCGGTGGACGGGCCGCTGCCGGCGCTGCCGGAGACCCGCCCGGCGCACCTGCGCGAGGTGGGCCACCTGATGACCGACCGGGACGCGGGCCTGTTCACCACCGCGCTGGCGCTGCTCAACTGGCACCTGCGGCACGGCTACTCGTCCACGACGGGGAAGGCGACGCGGGCCGACGAGGCGGGCTGGTCACGGATCGACCCGGGCGGCGACCGGGTCTGGCCGCGTACCGACCCGGCCATGATCGTGCTGGTGCACGACGGTGCGGACGGCCCGGACGGCCGCTGCCTGCTCGGCAATAACGCGGCCTGGCCGCGCACCCCCGGGCAGCGCCGCTACTCCTGCCTGGCCGGATACGTCGAGCCCGGCGAGTCGGCCGAGGCCGCCGTGCTCCGCGAGGTCCGCGAGGAGGTCGGCGTCCCGGTCGAGGAGATCATGTACGTCGGCAGCCAGTCCTGGCCGTTCCCCGGCTCGCTGATGCTCGGCTTCCTCGCCCGCGCCGACGCGGAGGCGCCGATCCGGGTCGACCTGGCCGAGATCGCGCACGCGCGCTGGTTCACCCGCCGGGAGATCGGGGCGGCGCTGGCCGGCGAGCCGGTACCGGTGGGCGGGGGAGACCGGCTGGTCCTGCCGCCGCCGTCGTCGATCGCGTTGTTTCTGGTGCACCGCTGGCTCGACGGCCACTGCTGACCCACCCGACGTCTGCCTGCCAGTCGAGCTGGCAGGTTTCGGCTTGGTGCCGCGGCGCCAGCTCGGGGAAGTGGTGTGGTCAAGGCCGGTGGGATATCGCCACCTCCCCGAGCTGGCGGGGTCGGGGTGGGTGGGATCCCGCCACTTCGCCGGGCTGGCGGGGGCGGGGTAGATGGGATCCCGCCACTTCGCTGAGCTGGTGGGGTGGGGGTGGGTGGGTTATCGCCACTTCGCCGAGCTGGTGGATGGGCCGGGTTTCGGTGGTCGTGCCACCGTCGGGTGTGCGTGGGGCGGGATTCAGTGTCGGGTTGGCGGTTTTCGGCTGGCGGGCGGCGCCAGTTCGGGGAAGTGGCGTGGTCGGGGCCGGTGGGATACCGCCACCTCCCCGGACTGGCGAGGCGGGGGTGGGTGCGGTGTCGCCACCTCCCCGAGCTGGCGGGGTCGGGGTGGGTGGGTTATCGCCACTTCGCCGAGCTGGCGGGTGGGCCGGGTTTCGGTGGTCGTGCCACGGCCGGTGCGTGCGGGATTCAGGGTCGGGTTGGCGGGTTTCGGCTGGCGGGCGGCGCCAGTTCGGGGGAGTGGCGTAGTCGGGGGCGGTGGGATACCGCCACCTCCCCGAGCTGGTGGGGTGGGGGTGGGTGGTTACCGCCACTTCGCCGGGCTGGTGGGGCCGGGCTGGGTGCGATGTCACCACTTCGCCGAGCTGGTGGGTGGACCGAGTTTCGGTGGTCGTGCCACCGCGGGTGCGTGGCGGGACTCGGGGTCGGGTTGGCGGGTTTCGGCTGGTAGGTGGTGCCAGCTCGGGGAAGTGGTGTGGTCGAGGGCGGTGGGATGCAGCCACCTCGCCGAGCTGGCGAAGCCGCCGGCCGGGCCGGGTGGACACAGGCCGGGCGGGCACGGTCCCGGCCCGGACCGTCGTTGCCGCGACGGTCTCGGGCCGGGAACACGGGCCGTCGTGGCCGGGTGAGGCGATGATCGGCGGGGGAAGCCGGTCCGGCCACGACGGACGTCAGCGTCCGGTCATCCACCGTCCCAGCGGTACGGGTGCCCGGGTGCGGGCTCCTCGATGGGCAGCACCTTGACCCGGTGCCGGCCGGCGCGTACCGCCCCGACGGCGGACAGCGCCCGGGCGAGCAGGAGCGCGGCGTCCCGGTCCTCGGCGTGGACGACCTGGCGGCGGGGTTCCGGCGTGCTCGTCTCGTCCCGCAGGCGGCCCCCGCCGGCCCAGACGGCGGCGATGTCGGCGTCGGCGGCGGTACGGATCTCGGTGCGGACGATCAGGAACCGCATGGTGTCCCCCGGAGAGTGGACGGTTACCCGCTGGAACTTCCACGTCACTCCCGCGTCATGTTACGCCGATGTGTCCTCCCGACAAGTGGAACTCGCCAGCTCGACCGATCGGGGGATGCCAGGTCAGCACCGTTGTCGGGGCCGGACACGCGAGGGGGCCGCCGGCGTGACGCCGACGGCCCCGAACGTTCGCCGGATCAGTCCAGATCGAACTGACCGTTCTTCGCCCCGGCGAGGAAGCCGAGCCAGTCGGCCCGGTTGAACAGCAGGACCGGCCCGCTCGGATCCTTGCTGTCCCGCAGTGCCATGGTCGCCGGCCCGCTGCCGAGCGGCGCGACCTCCACGCAGTTGGAGGTCTGGCTGCGGGTGCTCTTGCGCCAGGCGGCGCCGGCGAGCTCTCCCGAGAGGGCGGTCGTGCTGGTACGGATCTCGTTCATGGTGCTTGCTCCTGGTGAGGTGCTCCGATGGGACCGAGCGACGCCGGAGCGCGGACGGTGTCCTGCCGGATCACCGCTCCGTGGTGAGGCGCCCCGAGTCCCGGCGGCGCTGGGTCGGCGCCGTTGCCGGCCCGTACACCGCCGTGGACTCGACTGCCGTGCCGGTCAGCCGTCCTGTCGCCTCGATCAACCAGGAGAGGGTGTCCGATGCGGAGAGTGCCGACGAGCATAGCCACTCGAACACCACTTTATAGCGATTTAGGGTGTTCACCTCGGTCGACATGACGTCGGTGAACCCACCTTCGATGGCCAATGTCTCCGGATCGAGCGGATCGGCGAACCGGTAGACCGAGAACGCGGTCGGCGGAAGGTACCAGTCGCCGACCCGGGTGTCCCGCAACAGCAGCAGCAACGTCACGTTCGGGAGCAGGGCCATCTCGCACAGGTGGACGAGCTGGTCGTGCAGCACCTCCGGCGGGCCGGCCCGCCGGCCGAGAGCGGCCTCCTCCAGCACGGCCGTGTACCGGGGCACGTCGGGGGAGCGGGTCAGCAGCGACTGGCGGGCCTGCCGCGCGCGTACCTCGGTCTCCGGGTCCTCGTGCTCCTGGTCGCCGGCCTCGGCGGCGACCTGCGCGGCCGACATGATCCGGTGCCGGGCGTATCCGGGCGTCTGCAACAGCCCCGGGACCAGCACCGGGTTGTACTCGGAGATCTCCGCGCAGCCGGCCTCCAGCTCGGCGAAGGCGCGCTGCTGCTGCGTCATCACCGGGAAGTTGCGCAGCCACCCGCGCATGTCGCCGGCCTCGTGGGTGATCCCGGTCAGGTCCGCGCGCTGCTCCTCGTCGGCGCCGTAGAGCGTCAACAACACGTCCACGTCGTCCGGGTCGGGTCGGCTGCGGCCGTTCTCCAGGCGGGACAACTTGGATGCGGAGGCCCAGCCGATCCGCTCGATGACCTGGTCACCGGTCAGACCGGCCTGTTCGCGGAGCCGACGCAGCTCGATGCCGAGTCGACGGCGGCGCAGAATCGGGCCTGGTACGGCAGGAGGCACGGTGTCCTCTTTCCGTCGACCGTCGCAGGACACGACGGTAACTGTATGAAATTCGCCCCTCACGGTCAGTATGGACGGCGCGACCGGCGTCGGAGGTTCCGGCACGGGCGTGTCACGAGTCAAAAAGAGGACTGTGGAGGGTGTCTTCACCAGCGCCCACCCCCGACGCGCCCCTGGTGGCGCACCCCTGCCGGAGGCAACCCGATGCGCACCGTCCTGCGCCGCCCCGACTTCCGTCGCCTCTTCGCCGCACTGGTGGCGAGTATGGCGGCGGAGTCGGTGCTGCTGCTCGCCCTGGCCGTCTGGGTCAAGGATCTGACCGGGTCGGACAGCATGGCGGGGGCGACCATCTTCGCGGTCATCGCCCCGATGGCGCTCGCCCCGCTCGTCGGCTGGGTGGTCGACCGCTACCGCCGGAAACCCTTCTTCATCGCCGCCAACCTGGTCGCGGCCGCGCTGCTCAGCCCGCTGCTCATGGTGCGGGACCGGTCCGACGTCTGGGTGATCTACGTGGTCGCGGCGTTCTACGGACTGTCGTACATCACGCTCGCCGCCGTGCTCAACGGACTGATCCGGCATCTGGTTCCGGCCGACTCGCTGGCCGACGCGAACGGTCTGCTGCAGACGGTCCGGCAGGGCCTGCGGCTGATCGGGCCGCTCGCCGGGGCGGGCGTCTACGCCGCCGTCGGCGGCTGGCTGCTCGCCGTCCTGGCCATGACCGGATTCGTGGTGGCCGCGGCGGTGGTCGGCCGGCTGCGGGTGCAGGAGCGAAAACCGTCGCGGTCCGGCCGCCGCGGGCCGTCCGAACTGGGCGCCGGGCTGCGCCACCTGACCGGCGAGCCCGCGCTGCGCCGGGCGCTGCTCGGGTACGGGCTCGGCTCGCTGGTGATGGGCTTCACCGAGTCGCTGATCTTCGCGTACGTCGATCTGGGTCTGCGCCGCGAGGCCGCGTTCGTCGGCGTGCTGGTCATGGTGCAGGGCGTCGGCGGCCTGGTCGGCGGCCTGTTCTCGGCCGCAGTGGTCCGCCGGTACGGCGAAGTGGGCGCGCTGGCCGCCGGCGTGACGTTCTTCGGACCGGCCGCGCTGGCGCTGGCGTACCCCCGGCTCTGGCTCGGGGTGGTGGCGCTGCTGCTGGCCGGCCTCTCGCTGCCGCTGACCATGGTGGGGTTGAACACGCTGATCCAGCGGCGGACCCCGCCGAGGCTGCTGGGCCGGGTCACCGCGGCGTCGGAGGCCCTGGTCAGCGGGCCGCAGGCGCTCTCCATCGGCACCGGCGCGCTGCTCGTCGGCGTGTTCGACTACCGGCTGCTGTTCGCCCTGGTCGGGGCGGTCACCACGGCGGCCGGCCTCTACCTGTGGCGGGGCCGCGGGCTGAGCGCGCCGGTCGCCGGACCGGTGCGGATCCCAGGGCCCCGGAAGCCGGCCGACGACGGCGTGCTCAGCCGCGGCGGCTCCTGAACGACGACGAGCGGCCGCACCCGGATCGGGTACGGCCGCTCGCGGCGTCGCGGGAGATCAGCCGGGGAGCGCGGCCAGGTGCTGCTTGACCTGGGTGATCGAGGGGTTGGTCAGGGCGCTGCCGTCGGCGAAGCGCAGCGTCGGGACGGTCTGGTTGCCGCCGTTGACGCTCATCACGAAGTCCGCGGCCGCGGGGTCCTGCTCGATGTCGACCACCTCGTACGCGATGCCCTCCCGGTCGAGCTGCGACTTCAGCCGGTGGCAGTAGCCGCACCACGGGGTGGAATACATCGTCAACATGGTCTGGTCCTCCAAGGGGTGGCTCGCGCCCGGTCCGATCAGGCCAGGCTAACCGCTGCAACGTCACACGATGCTGGGATGATTCCCTGCTGTGGGCGTTCACTCAGGTGCGGAACGGGTGCTGGCCGGGCTGGATCCGGAGCAGCGGTCCGCGGTGACCGCCCCGGCCGGGCCGGTCTGCATCCTGGCCGGCGCCGGCACCGGCAAGACCCGGGCGGTGACCTCGCGGATCGCGTACCGGGCGCTGACCGGCGACATCGCCGGCCGGCACGTGCTGGCGGTCACGTTCACCGCCCGCGCCGCGGCCGAGATGCGCAGCCGCCTCACAGTGCTCGGGGTGCAGGGTGTGCAGGCGCGCACGTTCCACGCCGCGGCGCTGCGCCAGGTTCGCTACTTCGCGCCCCGGCTGCTGGCCGGGCGGGCCATGCCGGAGCTGCTGGACAGCAAGGTGCGGGTGGTCACGCTCGCCGCCGCCAAGGTCGGGCTGCGCGCCGACCGGGCCGCCGCGCGTGACCTCTCCGCCGAGATCGAATGGGCCAAGTCGTCACTGGTCGAGCCGGGGGAGTACGTGGTCGCGGCGGCCAAGGCGCTGCGCGAGACGCCGTACGAGCCGGCCCGGGTGGCCGACGTGTTCGACGCGTACGAGCGGCTCAAACGCGGCAACGGTGTGATCGACTTCGAGGACATGCTGCGCGCGGCGGTCTGGGGCATCGAGGAGCACCCGGACGTGGCCGAGCAGGTGCGCAACCAGTACCGGCACTTCGTGGTCGACGAGTACCAGGACGTCAACCCGCTCCAGCAGCGGCTGCTGGAGGCGTGGCTGGGCGGCCGGGACGACCTCACCGTGGTCGGCGACGCCAGCCAGACGATCTACTCGTTCACCGGGGCCACCTCGTCGTACCTGGTCGACTTCCCCAGGCTGCACCGGGGCGCGACTGTGGTCCGGCTGGTCCGCGACTACCGCTCCACCCCGCAGGTGGTCGGGCTCGCCAACGCGGTGATCTCCCAGGCGCGGGGCGCCGAGGCGCGGCTGCGGCTGGAGCTGCACGGCCAGCGCCGGCCCGGCCCGGAGCCGGAACTGCGGATCTTCACCGACGAGCCGGCCGAGGCGAACGCGGTCGCCGCCCGCTGCCGGGCGCTGGTCGCGGGCGGCACCCCGGCGAGGGAGATCGCCGTGCTGTTCCGCACCAACGCGCAGTCCGAGGCGTACGAGAAGGCGCTCTCCGAGGCCGGTGTGCCGTACGTGCTCCAGGGCGCGGAGCGGTTCTTCGAACGGCCCGAGGTGCGCCAGGCGATGATCGCGCTGCGCGCCGCCACCCGGTCGGCGCCCGCCGACACGCCGCTGCGAGCCGCCGTGGTCGACGGGCTCACCGCTGTCGGCTGGGCGCCCGACGCGCCCCCGCCCGGCGGCGCCGCGCGCGAGCGGTGGGAGGCGCTCGCCGCGCTGGTTCAGCTCGCCGAGGAGTACGCGGCGCAGGCCGAGGAGGAGCCCGGCCTGACCGGGTTCACCGAGGAACTCGCCCGGCGGGCCGCCCAGCAGCACGTGCCCACAGTCGAGGGCGTCACGCTCGCCTCGCTGCACTCGGCCAAGGGGCTGGAGTGGGACGCGGTGTTCCTGGTCGGGCTGGCCGAGGGCACGCTGCCCACCACGTACGCGAAGACCATGGAGCAGGTCGAGGAGGAACGGCGGCTGCTCTACGTCGGGATCACCCGGGCCCGGGAGTGGCTCTGGCTGTCGTACGCCACGGCCCGCTCGCCCGGCGGACGGGCCCGGCGTCCCTCCCGCTTCCTGCCCCAGCTCGACCGGTCCGGCGGCGGTGAGCGGGCCGGCGGCGCCGGTCCGGCACGGCGGGCCGAGCGGCGCCGGCCGCAGGTGGTCTCGTGCCGGATCTGCGGCGCCACGCTGCTCGCCGGCGCGGACCGCAAACTGGGCCGCTGCCCGACCTGCCCGTCGGACATCGACGAGGAGCTGTACGAGCGGCTGCGCGAGTGGCGGCAGCGGGTGGCGGGCGCGCAGAAGGTGCCGGCGTACGTGGTCTTCACCGACGCCACGCTCACCGCGCTGGCCGAACGGAAGCCGGGCCGGACCGAGGAACTGGTGGCGATCGCCGGGATCGGGCCCCGAAAAGTCGGGCTTTACGGTGATACGGTGCTCGCCCTGGTAGCGGGTGCCACGGTGGACGAGGTCTGCTCACAGAAAACTTCTGAAAAGTAGCCGTAAATCGTTTGCCCTCGCCCGAGGGCGAGGAATAGCCTCATGACACACCTCGCGAGCGGCGCCGTTCTGGCTGCTCAACGGGGATGAGTCCACGGTCGGCACGAGGAGAGTAGGGAGGTGGCACCAGTGAAGATCTTCAACTATGAGCGTCTCGCGGCGATGCCGTCTGCCGTCGCTCCGCTGTCGGCCGTCCGGGTGGCCCTCGCTGCTCGACCGTCGGCTCCGCAGGTGCACCAGGTCCAGGTTCAGGCCGAGCTGAACCTGACCGTTGCGCCGATCGCCGGAGTCGAGGGGACCAGTGGCTTCGCGGGCATGGGCATCGATGGCGCCAAGAAGCGCACGGATGTCCGCGGCGTTCCACCTCGAGGTAGACCGGTCTGATCCATCAGACACCGGCTCACCTCGAGGCCGCGGAACCCGCTACCGGGATCCGCGGCCTCAGTTTTTTGCCCCGCCGAAGTACGTCGGAATGCGATCCACGAGATCGAAGTGAGAGAGAGGTGACCGGAGGATGAGTCTGGCGTTGGCCCCACTCGACGTGAGCGTCGAGGTGGAGGCGAACCTGCCCTGCCGGAAGTTCGACCCCGACCTGTGGTTCTCCGACTCGCCCGCCGAGCTGGAGCTGGCCAAGTCGCTCTGCGGGGACTGCCCGCTGCGCGTCGAGTGCCTGGCCGGTGCCGTCGAGCGAGCCGAGCCCTGGGGCGTCTGGGGCGGCGAGATCTTCGAGCGTGGCGCGGTCGTCCCGCGCAAGCGGCCCCGTGGCCGTCCGCGCAAGGAGGACCTCGCCCGTGACGCCCAGCTCCGGGTCGAGGCGGAGGCGCGACTGGCGGCCAGTGGGCTGTCCGAGTCGCGTAGCGCCGTCCGGCTGGCAGCCTGACACACCTACGTTCCGAAACCGACCGATGCCGGTGTCCCTCCACCGGCCGACCTGAGAGAGAAACCCTGATGCTGAACCTGCCGAACGGATTTGAGATGCAACTACTTCACGAAGCGTTGTCCAGGGCCCGAATGCGCCGGCCTCAGGCCGGTCGCACCACCACGAGCACTGAGGCAACCCGTTCCGCCCGTAACGTCGCCATGCGGAGTCGCAGCCAGTCGGCCCGCGACCTGGGCGTCCTGTAGAACGATCGCGTGAAGAAGGGGCGGTGACCTGCTGGTCACCGCCCCTTCGCCGTTGCGTGCTCAGCCGGTGCTCAGGGCACCGGCGCGAAGCCGGGCAGCCAGCGTTCCAGGATGGACCGGTAGGGCGCCTTCGCCTCCAACTGACAGAGCACCCCGATCGAACCCAGCGTGACCCGGTGGATCATGAGGTACGACGGAGGCAGGTTGAGCTGCCGGCTGAGCTGGTAGGCGGGGGAGCGGGGACTGGCCAGCCGGGTCGCCTCGGCGCGCAGCCAGGCCCGGGTGAAGCGGAACTCGTCGGCCGCGATCGGCTCCAGCATCGGGCGGAGGAAGTCGAGCACCGCCGGGGCGTCGATCGACTCGGTGCGGCTGACGAAGCCCTCGTCGCGCAGCCCTTCCACCACGGCGTCGGCGTCCCCCTGCGGCGCGAGCGCGGCGATCCGGCCGATCGGCTCCGGCGTGCCCTGCGGCATCCGGGCCACCGCACCGAAGTCGATCACACCGAGCCGCCCGTCCGGCAGCAGCCGGAAGTTGCCCGGGTGCGGGTCGGCGTGCAGCAACCCGGCCCGCTCCGGCGCGGAGAGGTGCAGCTCGGCCATCAGCCGGCCGGCCTCGTCGCGCTGCTCCTCGGTGCCCTCCCGGATGATCTGGGCCAGCGGGATGCCCTCGACCCACTCGGTGATCAGTACCCGGGGCGCGGCGTCGAGCACCTCCGGGATGAAGATGTCCGGGTCGTCGGCGTACGCGGCGGCGAACGCCCGCTGCGACTCCGCCTCCAGCTCGTAGTCCAGTTCCTCGGTGATGCGCTCGCGCAGCTCGGCCAGGAGCGGCTTCACGTCCAGCCCCGGCTGGATGGCCCGGAACATGCCGCCGAGCCGGGAGAGCTGCTTGAGGTCGGCGAGCAGGGCGTCACCGGCCCCCGGGTACTGGATCTTCACGGCCACGTCCCGGTGCAGCGGGCCGCCGTTCGGCCCGTACCCGGGGTCGCGCCAGACCGCGCGGTGCACCTGGCCGATGCTGGCCGCGGCGGCCGGAGTGTCGTTGAACTCCACGAACCGGTCTCGCCAGTCCGGGCCGAGCTGCTCGGCGAGCACCTTGTGCACGGTGGCCGCAGGAAGCGGCGGCGCGGCCTCCTGGAGCTTGGTGAGCGCCTGCCGGTACGGCGCGGCGACCTCCTCGGGCAGCGCGGCCTCGAACACCGACAGGGCCTGGCCGAACTTCATGGCCCCGCCCTTGAGCTGCCCGAGCACGCTGAACAGCTGCTCGGCGGTGCGCTGCTGGATCTCGGCGGAGATGACGTCGGACGCGAGCCCGGTCACCCGCTTGCCCATGCCGAGGACGGTTCGACCGGCGAATCCGAGCGGCAGGGCGGCGAGTTTGGCGGTGCGGGACACGGCCCGGCGCGGGATGTCGGTCACCCGGCCATTGTTACCGACTCAGGGCCTCCGCTGCTGCCGTGCGGCCGGGAGCGGCCGGGGCCGACCGGATCGGGCGACGCCGGCAGCAGCCACAGGAGGGGTGCGGCGGCCACCGTCGGTGACGGACGCGGCCCGGGCCCGGGATCTCCACGGCGCCGCCAAGGGTCTCCGGATGGCCGCCGTCGAGCTGCGCCAGCACCTCGGCCGTGGCGAATGCGGCGGCGGCCAGCCGGGTGGTGGCGGCGCACGCCCGCTCGCCCCGGTCGGCGGCGAGCTGTGCGGCGAGCGCGGGCCAGTCCGGATCCCGGTCGCCCCGGTGCAGGTCGAGGCAGCGCAGGCAGGGACCGACCGGCGGGCGGACCAGCGGACCGATGACGGGTACGCCGCCGCGCAGGTCGAGCAGCAGGTGGGGCTGGCGCCGGCGGGCGTAGCCGCTGGCCAGCAGCTCGGCCGGACGGTCGACGCCGAGCTGCACCACCAGATCCGGCCGGGTCGCCCGAGACGGGCCGGTGACAGTTCCGGGCGCGCACCGGTCCAGCGCCGCGCGTACCGCCGTGGCCAGCGGCCGGCCCAGCTCAGCGGCGGTCAGGCCGGTCCCGACCAGGTCGCCGGGGCCGACCGGGCCGGCCAGATCGGGTACGACGTGCCCGACGCCGGCCTGGGCCAGCGCGACGGCGACCGCCGCGCCGAGTCGTCCCGTGCCGGTGACAAGCACCCGGGCGGCACGGCGGCGGCGCAGCAGCCGGGCCGGTGTGCCCGGCAGATCGGGCGACGCGAGCGCCAGCGCGGTGGCCTCGGCGACCAGCCGGGCCCGGACCGCTCCGGCGAGGTCACGGGGAAGCAGGGCCTGGGCGGCCACCACCAGCCCGGCGTCCCGGAGCGTGTCGAGCAGGGCGCGTGCCTCGTCGGGCGGGACTTTGGCGGCGCCCGCCTCGGCCAGCACGGCGCGTTCGCTGCGGGTGCCGTCGAGCAGGTCGAGCAGGCGGGCCGTCCCAGGCGAGGACATCTCCAGCAGCACCGCCCGGCCGGGCGGCTCACCGAGCTGGAGCGTGCGGCGGTCGCGCCAGAGCCGGGTCAGGCCGGGCAGCAGGGTCGGGCGGACGAGCGGTGTCGAGTCGGTCACGCCACTGATCGTGACCGTTTCCACGCGCTCCGTCGTTCGTTGTCCACAGGTGCGGCGAGCCGTGGCCAGCGTTGTCCACAGGATCTCGCCGGTTTTCCACAACTAGCCGGTAACTGTGTCGGCTACACGACGGGGAGGGTGGCCCTCGGCCACCCTCCCCGTGTGCGCGGTTCGGGTCAGACCTTGGCCTTCCCCAGGATGCGGTTCACTGTTGTGCCGCACACCGGGCACTTGCCCTTGGCCATGTTCATGCCGGTCTTCGAGACCTCCACGTGCCCCTCGAAGTCCCGCTTCTCCTTGCACTTCACGCAGTAACCGTTGTAGGTCTGGGCCTGGTCGGCCACGGTAGCCTCCTCGTCTCGTCCGCCGGAAGTGTCCCGGCGGGTCTCCCTGCGGCCGAACGTGACGTCGGCGCCGGGGGGTTCTCCACGATCAGTCACCTGACCGTGGTTGGCGGACCCTACCCAGGTCTGGGCGGTTCCATGTCAGCTGTACGCCGACTCTGTGAGCAAGTCGACGTCGAGAGTGTGCATGCCGAGTTACGTCGGATAAGTCAGTTTCGCGCGGACACGCCGGGTAAAAGAGCCCAGATCCCCTTCGTGTGCCCCTGACGCCGGTCACTCACCGTAGATCACTTAACGTTGCAGAGGGGTGCTAGGTGATGGTCACCTACCATCGCAAAGAATTTTTTCTGGACTCCTGACAATCAACCGCCATTTTCCGGGCGCGTGTCGTCGTGTTGACTCTTGCGGAGTCCTGGTCAGTACGCATTAGCTTTCCATCGTGACAGTCAACCGAGGCTGCGCGGGCCGGTAATGGCCGTGACGCGGAAGCCCGTCGTCGAGGTACGGCGCAGCCAGCGCCGGCGGCGCACGGTGTCCGCGTACCGGGACGGCGAGCGCGTCGTCGTGCTGATCCCCGACCAGTTCTCCCGGGCCGAGGAGAGCGAGTGGGTCGACCGGATGCTGGCCCGGCTCGCCGCCCGCGAGGGCCGTTTCGCCCGCTCGGACGCCGAACTGCTCGCCCGCGCCGGCCGCCTGATCGACAGCTACCTTCCCGAGTACGGCTCGGCCGCGGTGCCCGCGAGCGTGCGCTGGGTGACGAATCAGAACGGCCGCTGGGGCTCCTGCACCCCCGCCGACCGCACCATCCGGATCTCGCACCGGATCCAGGACATGCCCGACTGGGTGATCGACTACGTCCTCCTGCACGAGCTGACGCATCTCATCGTGCCCAGCCACAACGCCGAGTTCTGGGCGCTGGTCGCCCGGTACCCGCGCGCGGAACGGGCCCGCGGCTACCTGGAGGGCGTGGCCGCCACCGCCGCCATCCCCTGACCGCCCCTCGCCCTCGCCCTCGCCCCCGCCCCCCTCGGCCCCGGCTCCGCGCGGTCGATCATGAGGTTGACCTGTTGATCCGTCCGTTTCGTCACCGCCAACCTCATGATCGTCGAGAACGGGCGGGATCCGCGTACCGCGCGGGCGGGCGCGAGGTCGGCGGGGGGCCGGGGTTAGGGTCGGCGGGTGTCCCGACGTGTGGTGGTGGCGTTGCTCGGCCCGGTGACCTGGACGCCGCCCGGAATCGAGCCGGCGCGATGGCGTACCGCCCTCGCCGAGGACGTGGTGGACCTGCTGGCCACGCTGAACGAGGTGGAGACCGCCGTCGCGGTCACCGCGCCGGACCGATGGCTGGCCGACGCCGTGGTCTGGCCCGGCACCCCGGTGTACGAGGTGCCGGAACCGACGCCGAACGCGGTGTTCGCGGCGCTCGCCGCTGTTGGCTCGGCGGCGGTCTACGACCAGGTCGCAGTGGTGGCAGCCGACGCGCCGGACGTGCCCGGGCTGACGCTCGGCAAGCTGCTGCGGCCGCTGACCACCCGGCCGGTGGCGGTGGCCCCGGCCGAGGGAAGCGGAACCGGGCTGCTGGGAGTGGCGGCGCGACTGCCCGTACCGGCGTGGTTGCCGGCGCTGGATCTGGACACGACCGGGCCGGCCGAGGTGCGCCGGGCCGCGCCGAGCCCGGGGGACGTGGCGGTCACCGCCGGCTGGCGCCGGATGCGCGGCCCCGCCGACCTGGCCGCGCTCGACCTGGCCGTCGAGGGCTGGGAGGCCACCCGGGCCCTGCTGTCCGGCCGCCCCGCCTGACCCCTGCCGCCCCCACCCGCTGCCTCACCCGCGGCCGCGCACCGCCACTCCGCCGATCTTGGAGTTGTGGCACCTCGCAAAGGGCGCCACTCGGGCATCCTGGGCGCCACAACTCCAAGATCGGCGGGCGAGGGCGAGGGCGAGGGCGAGCGGGGCGGGATGTGGGCGGGATGTGGGCGGGCCCGCACGGTGGAACCGTGCGGGCCCGTTCGCGTACCGCGTCAGCGCTTGTCGTCGTCCTCGCCGGGGGACTTCTCCTCCGGGGCGCCCGGCGCGGAGAAGTCGAAGTTGGCCAGCTCGTCGTCGAGATCGGTGCTGGTCGCGGCGAACGCCTCCGGCGCGGCGAAGTCGTCGTCGGAGGGCAGCAGGTCCGGGTGGCCCCAGATCGCGTCCCGGCCGGCGATGCCGCGGTGCTCGGTCAGCGCCGCCCACAGCACCGTGGCCTCGCGCAGCCGGCGGGGCCGCAGTTCGAGACCGACGAGCGCGGCGAACGTCTGCTCGGCCGGGCCACCGGCGGCGCGGCGGCGGCGGAACGCCTCGCCGAGGCGTACGACGTTGGGGAGGCGGTCACCGGCGGCGCTGTCGACGACGTGGCAGACCCAGCCCTCGACCAGGGCGAGGACGGTCTCCAGCCGGGCCAGCGACGCCTTCTGCGCGGGAGTGTCCTCGGGCGTGAAGATGCCCTCCAGCGCGATCGCCTGCATGGACTCCGGGTCGGTCGGGTCGACCCGGCCCATCGCCTCCTCGATCGCCTCCCGGTTGACCCGGATGCCCGCGGCGTAGTTCTCCACAGCCGTCAGCACGTGCCCGCGCAGCCACGGCACGTGCTGGAACAGCCGCTGGTGGGCGGCCTCGCGCAGGGCCACGTAGAGGCGTACCTCGTCCTCGGGCAGCTCCAGGCCCTCGCCGTACGCCTTGATGTTCGCGGGGACGAGCGCGGCGGTGCCGGCGGGGCCGAGCGGCAGGCCGATGTCACCGGCGGAGAGCACCTCGGCGGCGAGCGAGCCGAGCGCCTGGCCGAGCTGGCCGCCGAAGAGCGCGCCGCCCAGCGTGGCGACCATCGACTGCATCGGGCCGAGCTGGGCGCGGGCCTCCGGCGGCACCAGGTCGCCCATCGCGCCGACCATCCGGCTGGCGACCGGGTCGCAGAGCTTGCGCCACACGTCGAGCGTCTTGAAGATCCACTCGTTGCGGTTCCAGGCGACCGAGGTGCGGATGCCGGAGGGCCACGAGGTCGCCGGCTCCAGCCAGAGGTCGGCGATCCGCAGCGCCTCCTCGACCGCGTTGCGTTCGAACGGCGAGACCGCCGGGTCGCCGGCGGCGGCGAGCTGGCTGGCGGCTACCTGCCGGGCGAGGTCCCAGTTGACCGGCCCGCTGCCCGGCGCCGAGAGCAGGTGCTGCAACTGCGACATGAACTGCTGCATCGCCGCGGGATCGTTGGGGTCCGGTGGTTGACCACCCGGGAGCGCGAAACCGAACGGAATATCAGGCACGACCTCTACGGTACGCGCGCGCCGCCGCAGGTCGTGCCACTCGGCGTTGCGCTGAGGGCGAAGTCCTCGGGTCACCGCGCCGGGCGGCGGGGTACGGATCGGTACGCTCTGGCGCATGAGACGTCGCGGCGTGACCGTCCTTCTCGGTGCCCTGCTCACCGCACTGCTCAGCGTCGGCGTGCTGAGCGTGCCGCTGCCGTACGTGGTGCTCGGCCCCGGTCCGACGGTGAACACGCTGGGCACCGAGGACGGCAAGGAGGTCATCCAGGTGACCGGCCGCGCGACGTCGACGTCCGCCGGTCAGCTCCGTCTCACCACGGTCGGTGTGCAGCCGACAGTGCGGCTCCGGTCGGCGCTGGCCGGATGGTTCTCCTCGGACGAGGCGGTGGTGCCGCGCGAGCTGGTCTACCCGCCGGGGCAGTCGCAGGAGGAGGTCGAGAAGCGCAACGCCGAGGACTTCCAGAACTCGCAGACCAGCGCCGAGACGGCCGCCCTGCGTGAGCTGGGCTACCCGATCAAGGTGCTGGTCAAGGCGGTCACGCCGGGCGGTCCGTCGGTCGACGTGCTCCGGCCCGACGACGTGCTGACCTCTGTCGACGGGGTGCCGGTGACGAGCGCGGCCAAGCTCACCGAGCTGATCCGGGCGAAGCCGGCCGGCACCGCGCTGAAGATCGGCTACACCCGCGGCGACACTCCCGGCACGGCCACCGTGACCAGTCAGGAGCAGGACGGCCGGCCGCGGATCGGCGTGGAGATCGACCAGCAGCAGCCGCACCCCTTCACCCTCAAGATCGACCTGGGGGACATCGGCGGGCCGAGCGCCGGGCTGATGTTCTCGCTCGGCATCATCGACAAGCTGGAGCCGGCCGACCTGACCGGCGGCAAGATCATCGCCGGTACCGGCACCATCGACGACGAGGGCCGCGTCGGCCCGATCGGCGGCATCGCCCAGAAGCTCGTCGGCGCCAAGGAGGCCGGCGCGAGCGCGTTCCTGGTGCCCGCCGACAACTGCGCCGAGGCCGTCCGCAACCCGCAGCCGGGCCTGCCCATGCTGAAGGTCGCCACGCTGGACGACGCATTGACGGCGCTCGAGGCGCTGCGTGCCGGGGGACAGCCGACGCGCTGCTGAACCGGCCGGGACCACGGCTGCTGTGCCGATCGTGACGTGACCTTGACCCGACGTGCTCAGGAAGACCCCGTACTCTTGGTGCCTGGTCGGAGCCGATCACATCGAGCGTGCGGAGCCAACAGTGGTCATGCGTAGCAGTCCCTTGCCGAGGATGAGCCGACGCGGACGCGTCACCATCGGTGTTCTGGTCGGGGTGTTCGTCTTGTTCACCCTGCTCGGCTGGGGCGTCAACGCGTGGACGGACTGGCTCTGGTTCGACGAGGTCCGCTACACCCAGGTCTTCACCGGTGTCCTCGCCACCCGGCTGCTGCTGTTCCTGGTGATCGGTGTCGGCATGGCGCTGATCGTCGCCGGCAACCTCTGGCTGGCCTATCGGCTCCGGCCCCGGATGCGCCCGCACTCGGCCGAGCAGGCCACGCTGGAGCGCTACCGGATGCTCCTGAGCCCCCGGCTCGGCACCTGGATCGCGCTCGCCGCCGCCGTCGTCGGGCTGTTCGCCGGCCTGTCCGCGCAGAGCCGGTGGAGCCAGTGGCTGCTGTTCCGCAACGGCGGCGACTTCGGCGTGAAGGACCCCGAGTTCGGCATCGACGTCGGCTTCTACGTCTTCCAGCTCCCGTTCTGGCGCTACCTGCTCGGTGTCGGCTTCACCGCTGTCGTGCTGGCCCTGCTCGGCGCGCTCGCCGTGCACTACATCTTCGGCGGGGTGCGGCTCCAGGGCGTCGGCGACCGGATGACGAACGCCGCCCGCGCCCACCTCAGCTCGCTGGTCGCGGTCTTCGTGCTGCTCAAGGCCATCGCGTACGTGCTGGACCGGCGGGCCATGCTGCTGGAGTACAACGAGGGCGCCAAGCTCTACGGCGCCGGCTACGCCGACGTGAACGCGTTGCTGCCGGCGAAGGAGATCCTCGCCTGGATCTCCGTCCTGGTGGCGCTGGCGATCATCGTGTTCTCCAACGCGGTGATGCGGAACCTGGTCTGGCCGGGCATCTCGCTCGCCCTGCTCGGCGTCTCCGCTGTCGCGATCGGCGGCATCTACCCGTGGGCCGTGCAGACGTTCGAGGTCAAGCCGAGCGCCCGGGACAAGGAAGCGCCGTACATCGAACGCAGCATCAAGGCCACCCGTACCGCGTTCAGCCTGGAAGGCACGAAGACCACACCGTACGCGGCGAGCAATCTCGTTCCACCCGCCAGCCTGGCCACCGACACCTCGGTGGTGCAGAACATCCGGCTGCTCGACCCGCAGCTGGTCTCCGAGACGTACACCCAGCTCCAGCAGGTCCGCGGCTTCTACGACTTCGGCTCGAAGCTGGACATCGACAGGTACTCGGTCAAGGACAAGACCTCCGACTACGTGGTCGGCGTCCGTGAGATCAACTACGGCGAGCTGACCGACCAGCAGAGCAACTGGATCAACCGCCACACCGTCTACACCCACGGGTACGGCCTGGTGGCCGCCCCGGCGAACCAGGTGGTCTGCGGCGGGCAGCCGTACTTCGTCTCCGGCTTCCTGGGCGAGAAGGCGCAGGAGGCGTGTTCCTCGCCGGCCGAGGAGATCCCGGCCCAGCAGCCGCGGATCTACTACGGCGAGCGGATGGAGCCGGGGGACTACGCGATCGTCGGGCAGAACGGCGACCGCAACGTCGAGTTCGACCGGCCCACCTCCACCGGCGGCGAGCAGTACTACACCTACAGCGGCGAGGGTGGCGTCAAGATCGGTTCGTTCCCGCGCCGCCTGCTCTACTCGATCAAGGAGCAGGAGCCGAACTTCCTGCTCTCCGAGGCGGTCAACGAGAACTCGAAGCTGCTCTACGTGCGTAACCCGCGTGACCGGGTGGAGAAGGTCGCGCCGTTCCTCACGCTCGACGGCGACCCGTATCCGGCGGTCGTGAACGGCCGGGTCCTGTGGATCATCGACGGCTACACCACGGCGGCGACCTACCCGTACGCCGAGCGGGTCAACCTCCAGGCGGAGACCGCCGACGAGCTGACCGGCCGGGGCACGTTCCAGCTCGCCCGGGAGAACGTCAACTACATCCGGAACTCGGTGAAGGCGACAGTCGACGCCTACGACGGCACGGTCAAGCTCTACTCGTACGACGACACCGACCCGGTGCTCAAGGCGTGGAACAAGGCGTTCGGCGGCGACCTGGTGCTGCCCAAGGGCGACATCCCGGCCGAGCTGGCCGAGCACTTCCGCTACCCGGCGGACATGTTCAAGGTGCAGCGCAACCTGCTCACCAAGTTCCACGTCACCGACCCGGGCGACTTCTACTCCGGCCAGGACTTCTGGCAGGTGCCGAACGTGCCGGACGCGCCGGACAGCGGGCAGAAGCAGCCGCCGTACTACCTCTTCACCCAGTTCCCCGGGCAGGAGGGGCCACGCTTCCAGCTGACCTCCGCGGTCACCCCGAACGGGCGGCAGAACCTCGCCGCGCTGGTCTCCGGCTCGTACGTCGACGGCAAGCCCCAGCTGGAGGTGCTGGAGCTGCCGGACCAGACCCGGATCTCCGGGCCGACGCAGGTGCACCAGCAGATGACGAACAACGGCGACATCCGGCAGCAGCTCAACCTGCTCTCCTCCAACCAGGCCCAGGTGCAGTACGGCAACCTGCTGTCGCTGCCGTTCGCCGACGGCATGCTCTACGTCGAGCCGGTCTACGTGAAGAGCAGCAACCAGGACGCGTACCCGCTGCTGCAGAAGGTGCTGCTCTCCTACGGTGACGGCGGCTCGTACGTGGTGCTCGCCAACAACCTCAACGACGGCATCAAGCAGCTCGTCGAACAGGGCAAGCGGGCGCCGAACAACAACCCGCCGCCGAGCACCGACGACAACGAGACGCCGACGCCGACGCCGACGCCGACCGGGGGCGACACCAACACCCCGCCGGTGACCGGCGAGCTGGCTCAGGCGGCCGCCCGGGTGCAGACCGCGATCGGCGAGGTCAAGGCCGCGCAGGCGTCCGGCGACTTCGAGCGGTACGGCCGCGCGCTGAAGGCGCTGGACGAGGCGATGAGCGCGTTCCAGCAGGCCCAGGCCGCCGCCAACGGCTCGGGCAACCCGGCGCCGTCCGGCAGCGCCTCGCCGCCGGCGCCCACGTCGCCCGCGCCCACACCGAGCGGCTGACGCCGAGCCGACACCACGAGCCCGTGGTCCGGGACCGCAACGGTCACCCGGACCCGGGCTCGTGTCGTCTTCCGGACTCCCCGCCCGCAACCCCGGACCCCACTGCGCCGTCAACAGTGCAGGTGGACGTGTGGGGGCGGGAGGGCACATGCGGGACGCGAGCAGCTTCGACGACTTCTACCGCAGCACGTCGGGGCGGGCCGTCCGGTACGGCTACGCGGTGGCCGGCGACCCGGCCGAGGCCCAGGATCTCGTGCAGGAGGCGTACGCGCGGGCCTGGCGGCAGTGGGCGAAGCTCGCCGCCCACCCCGCCCCGGAGGCGTGGCTGCGGCTGGTGATCAGCCGGCTGGCGACCGACCGGTTCCGGCGGCTGCGCGGGTGGCGCCTCGCGGCCAGCCGCACCGGGCCACCGCCCGACGTCGGCCCGCCGGGCGAGGACACCGTGCTGCTGGTCGGGGCGCTGCGGCAGCTCCCGCCCCGGCACCGGCAGGCGCTCGCCCTGCACTACCTGTTCGACCTGCCGGTGGAGGAGATCGCCCGGGAGGCCGGGGTACCCGCCGGCACTGTGAAGTCCTGGCTGTCCCGGGGCCGGGCCCGGCTGGCCGAGCTGTTGCCCGGCGTCGCCGCCGAGGAGCTGGAGGTCAACGATGTCGCCTGAACTGCACCGCTACTACCGGTCCCTCGCCGCCGACACCGACGAGCGGGTGCTGCCCGCGCCGGACCGGCTGCGCCGCAGCGCCGACCGCTGGGCCCGGCGCCGCGCCGCGCTGACCGTACTGGCGGTGGCCGGGCTGGTCGGCGGCACGGTGGCCGGCAGTCAGCTGGTGCTCGCCGCCGGGCCGGCGCCGAACCCGGCTCCGCCGCCCGCGGGTACGCCCACCCCGCGGCCGTCCACCGCCACGCCCTCGGTCGCGCCGTCGTCACCGCCCCCGCCGTCGCCGACCGTCGGCCGTACGCCCGGCTCGCGGAGCCCGGCCGTGACCACCACGCCTCCGGCCCCGGCCACCCCGACCACCGTCCCGGACCGGGCGTTCTTCGTCATGCCCGCCGCGAACGACGCCGGCACCGGCCACTACTTCGGCCCGGGACCGGTGCTGCCGGTGCTCTGCGGCGCGAGCCCCGCCGACGAGCGGGTGGTGGCGCAGCGGGCCCGGTCGTTGCCGTACCGCCGGACCGGGGCCCCAGCCGACGAGGTGCCGTCCGGCAACTACCGGCACAGCATCACGATCTACCGGGCCGGCGGCGCCGGCGCGGCGCTGGCCGAGCTGCGCGCGGCGGTCCGGGCCTGCCCCGAGCAGCCCGCCCGGGGGCGGCCGTCGGTGACGGTACGGCAGCAGTTGCTGCCCGACACCGGATACGGCGACGAGTCGGTGCTGTTCGAGACACGGACGCCGTACCGGGACGCGAACGGCGATCCGAGCGGCGGCGACGAGGTGCACCTCATCCGCGCGATCCGCGTCGGTGACGTGGTGACGGTGCTGTGGGAACAGGGCTGGGAGAGCACCTCGACCGAGCGCGCCCAGTTCGACGCGGACAGCCGCCGGGCGGTCGAGGCGATCCGGCGGTGGCTGGACTGAGTACCCGTTTTGCGCCGCCCCGGGTCGGTGCGCTACGGTTATCGAGCCGACGCGGGGTGGAGCAGCTCGGTAGCTCGCTGGGCTCATAACCCAGAGGTCGCAGGTTCAAATCCTGTCCCCGCTACTCGTGACGAAGGGCCCCGGAGTTCTCTCCGGGGCCCTTCGCCGTTCCCGCCTGCCGCCGGTCCGCGCGCAGCCCGGCCGCGGAATCGGGGACCCGGCTGATCTCCAGGATCGGAGTGCGATAAGCTTTACGAGCCGACGCGGGGTGGAGCAGCTCGGTAGCTCGCTGGGCTCATAACCCAGAGGTCGCAGGTTCAAATCCTGTCCCCGCTACTCGTGACGAAGGGCCCCGGAATTCTTTCCGGGGCCCTTCGCCGTGTCCGGCGACATCCGCCCCGTCCTCCGTGCCCCGGTTGCGTGTCTCGGCGAGGATGGGGGCATGTCTGCATGGAACAAGTGGTGGGGCCGCCTGGGCGCGGTCCTCGGTACGGTCGTGCTCTCGGTGTTCGTGCCGGTCGCGGCCTGGGCGTCGTCGGGCACCGGCGAGATCGTGGTGGAGGCCGCGCGCCGTCGCTCCCGCGGCGGGTTCGGCTTCCTCGGCCTGCTCTGCTGCCTCGTGGTGGTCGGCGGCATCGTGCTGCTGGTGGTGCTGCTCACCCGCAACCGCCGCAACCGCCCCCCGCGCTGACCTCACACCCGCGCCCGCCCTCCCCGCCGCCCGGTCGCCCTTCCGGGGCGGGCGGAGGGGAGAGGGTCAGCTGGCCAGGGCGGCGTTGGCCTGAGCCATGAAGCGGGATGTCGCGGTGCGGGCGCCGGAGCGCTTGCCGCGGATGCTCTCGGCCGCGTCGATCAGCAGGGTGCGGACCTTGGCGTGTCCCTTGGGCGGCGGCGTGGGTGACGGGCCGGCCAGCTCGTCCAGCTCGGCGCCGAGCGCGGCCATCCGCTTCTCGGACCGGTCGGTCACGTCCGCGACGACGAACGAGCGCACCTGCTTGCTGGCGTTGAGGCCGCGTTCCACGCCGAGGAGCCGGCCGGCGGCCACGTTCGTGGTCAGGAAGTCGATCACGTTCACCACCACCTCCGGGTGGCGGGTGCCCTGGAAGGCGGCCCAGTACATCGACGCCCGGGGCCACTGGGCGGCGGGCGTGCCCGGGAGGGCCACCGCCGCCAGCTCGTCGTCGGTCAGGCGTTGCAGCTCCGGCAACTGGTGCGACCAGGCGAAGGAGGCGGCGGTGTGCCCGGTGACCACGAGCTGGCGGGCCAGCTCGCCGCTGTCCGCCTGCTCGACCAGCGCCGCGCTCGGGGTGGCCCGGCTGAAGCGGGCCACCTCCCAGAACTCGAACCAGTCGAGCAGCTCGGCCGAGCTGAACCCGAGCTGCCGCCCCCGGTACATCTCGCTGCCCTGGCCGCGCAGCCAGAGCCAGAGCGCCCGGTAGTCGCCGGACGCGTCCATGGCGCCGGCCACCCGGTTGCCGGAGGCGCGGGTCACGCGGGCGGCCCAGGCGACGTACTCCTTCCAGGACATGCCGGTGCGCGGCTCGGGCTGGTCCAGCCGGCGCAGCAGCGCGCGGTTGAACACCAGCGCCGCGCTGGTCTGCGCGGCCGGCACGCCCACTGTCCGCTCGTCCACCTGGCCGTAGCGGGCCAGCTGCGCCGGCACCTCGCGCAGGTCGATCCGCCCGTCGGCGGCGTACGGGCTGAGGTCGAGCAGGATGTCCCGGCCGGCGTACTCGGCGAGCAGGGTGTCGTCGATCTGGAACAGGTCCGGCGGGTTGCCGCCGGTGGCCTGGGTGGCCAGCCGGTCGTAGTAGCCGCTCAGCCCTTGCCAGGTGACCCGAAAGCTCACCCGGGGGTTCTGCTGCGAGTACAGGCGCAGCGCCTGTTCGGTGGCCGCCGCCCGCCGCTCGCCGCCCCACCAGAACACCGACAGCTCGACCGGCCCGTCGTCGGCGGCCGTCTCCTCCGGGCTGCACCCGGCCAGCGCCGGCAGCCCGCCGCCGAGCAGCGGAAGCCCGGCGAGCGCGCCGAGAAGCCGTCGTCGGTCGAGGCCGGGACGGGGTACGGACTGCGCTGCGGGCACGGATCTCTCTCCGAACGTCGGTGGACGGATCATTTCACCGGCCCCCGGCGGGGTGTCAACGCCGGGCTGGACCGCCGGTGGGCGCGCCGGGCCGCCCCCGCCGGTCATGGTGTACTAGCGCCGTGGAACTTCTGCACTCGGGCAAGGTCCGGGACGTCTACGCCGACGGCGAGGACCTGATCTTGGTCGCCACCGACCGCGTCTCCATCTACGACGTGGTGCTGCCGACCCCGATCCCGGACAAGGGCCGCCTGCTCACCGCGCTGTCGCTGTGGTGGTTCGAGCAGCTGTCCGACCTGGTGCCGAACCACGTGATCTCCGCGACTGACGTGCCGGCGGAGTTCGCCGGCCGGGCGATCCGCTGCCGGCGGCTGGAGATGGTGCCGGTCGAGTGCGTGGCCCGGGGCTACCTGACCGGCAGCGGCTTCGCCGAGTACCAGCGCTCCGGCTCGGTCTGCGGGGTGCCGCTGCCCCGCGGCCTGGTGGAGGCGTCGATCCTGCCCGAGCCGATCTTCACGCCGACGACGAAGGCCCCGAAGGGCGAACACGACGAGCCGATCACGTACGAGCAGGTGGTCGACAAGGTCGGGCCGGAGCTGGCGGAGCGGCTGCGGCAGATCACCATCGACGTCTACCGGCGTGGCGCGGAGATCGCCGCCGAGCGGGGCATCCTGATCGCGGACACGAAGCTGGAGCTGGGCTGGGCGGCGGACGGCACGCTGGTCCTCGGCGACGAGGTGCTCACCTCCGACTCGTCCCGGTTCTGGCCGGCCGAGTCGTACCAGCCGGGCCGCGCCCAGTTCTCCTACGACAAGCAGTACGTGCGGGACTGGGCCACGGCCGCCGGCTGGGACAAGCAGCCGCCCGCGCCGGAGGTGCCGGCCGAGGTGATCGAGGCGACCCGGGCCCGCTACGTCGAGGTGTACGAGAAGCTCACCGGCAACCGCTGGGACTGACGCTCACTCGGCCCAGTCGAGCGTGCGCTGGACCGCCTTGTGCCACTGGCGCAGCTCCCGCTCCCGGTGCGCCGGGTCCATCGTCGACGTCCACTGCGCGTCCGAGCGCCACTTCTCGCGCAGCGTGGCCAGGTCGGGCCAGAACCCGACGGCCAGACCGGCGGCGTACGCGGCGCCGAGGCACGTCGTCTCGGTGATCCGGGACCGTACGACCGGCACGTCCAGCACGTCGGCGAGGAACTGCATGAGCAGCTCGTTGCCGGTCATCCCGCCGTCGACCCGCAGCCGCCGCAGCGCCACGTCGGAGTCGGCGTTCATGGCGTCAACCACCTCGCGGGTCTGGAAGGCGGACGCCTCCAGCACCGCGCGGGCCAGGTGCCCCTTGGTGATGTAGCCGGTCAGCCCGGCGATCACGCCCCGGGCGTCGCTGCGCCAGTGCGGGGCGAACAGGCCGGAGAAGGCCGGCACCACGTAGCAGCCGCCGTTGTCGTCGACGGTGCGGGCCAGCTCCTCGACCTGCGGGGCGCTGGAGATCAGGCCGAGGTTGTCGCGCAGCCACTGCACCAGCGAGCCGGTGACCGCGATGGCGCCCTCCAGCGCGTACACGGCGGGCTGGCCCTCGATCCGGTACGCCACGGTGGTGAGCAGGCCGTGCCGCGACGGCACCGGGCTGGCGCCGGTGTTGAGCAGCAGGAAGCTGCCGGTGCCGTAGGTGCACTTGGCCTCGCCGGGCTGGAAGCAGGTCTGCCCGAACAGCGCTGCCTGCTGGTCGCCGAGCGCGCTGGCGACCGGCACGCCGGCCAGCACCCCCTGCGCGGTGCCGTACACCTCGGCCGAGCTGCGGATCTCGGGCAGCACGGCGGCCGGGATCCGCAGCGCGTCGAGCAGCTCCGGGGCCCAGTCGAGCGTCTCCAGATCCATCAGCATCGTGCGGCTGGCGTTCGTCACGTCGGTGACGTGCCGGCCGGTCAGCTTCCAGATCAGCCAGCTGTCCATGGTCCCGAACAGCACCTCGCCGCGTTCGGCCCGCTCGCGCAGCCCGTCGACGTTGTCGAGCAGCCAGCGCAGCTTCGGCCCGGCGAAGTAGGTGGCCGGGGTCAGGCCGGTGCGGGACCGCAGCCGCTCCTGGTCGTACGTCTCGGCCAGCTCACGCAGCAGCGGGCCGGTGCGGGTGTCCTGCCAGACGATCGCGTTCGCCACCGGGCGGCCGGTCGCCCGGTCCCACACCACAGTGGTCTCCCGCTGGTTGGTGATGCCCACCGCGGCCAGCATCTCGGTGCCGATGTCGGCACTCGCCAGCGCCTCGCGCACCACGTGCTCGACGTTCGTCCAGATTTCCTCGGCGTCGTGTTCCACCCAGCCGGGCCGGGGGAAGATCTGCCGGTGCTCGCGCTGGGCGACGGCGACGATCTCGCCGGCCCGGTCGAAGACGATGCAGCGCGACGACGTGGTGCCCTGGTCGATGGCGGCGACGAACTCTGCGGTCACGGCAGCACCGTACCCGCCGCCAGTGTCCACCGTCTTCCTCCGGCGGCCCGTACGATCAACAGACGTGCGTGACATTGCCGTGTTCAGCGGGTCGGCCCATCCCGTCCTCGCCGCCGAGATCTGCGCCCACCTCCACGTCCCGTTGCATCCGGTGCGGGTGTCCCGGTTCGCCAACGACTGCCTGGAGGTGCAGTTGCAGGCGAACTGCCGGGAGCGCGACGTCTTCCTCATCCAGCCGCTGGTGCCGCCGGTCCAGGAGCACCTGGTCGAGCTGCTGCTCATGATCGACGCGGCCCGGGGCGCGTCGGCCGCCCGGATCACCGTGGTGCTGCCGCACTACGCGTACGCCCGGTCGGACAAGAAGGACGCGCCGCGCATCTCCATCGGCGGCCGGCTCGTCGCCGACCTGCTCACCTCCGCCGGCGCGCACCGGGTGCTGGCCATGACGCTGCACTCGCCGCAGGTGCACGGCTTCTTCAGCGTCCCGGTGGACCACCTGCACGCGCTGCGCGAGCTGGCCGCGCACTTCAAGGGGCACGACCTGAGCAACGCGGTGGTGGTCTCGCCGGACCTGGGCAACGCCAAGGAGGCCGCCGCGTTCGCCCGGATGCTCGGCACGCCGGTGGCGGCCGGCGCGAAGCAGCGCTTCAGCGACGACCGGGTGCAGATCAGCACCATCATCGGCGACGTGGCGGACCGGGACGTGATCGTGCTGGACGACGAGATCGCCAAGGGCAGCACGGTGATCGAGCTGATCTCGCACCTGCGCGAGCGGCAGGTCCGCTCGATCCGGCTCGCGTGCACCCACGGGCTCTTCTCCAGCGGGGCGCTGGAGCGGCTGAGCGGGCAGGAGGGCGTACTGGAGATCGTCTGCACCAACACGGTGCCGATCCCGGCGGAGAAGCGGGTGCCGAAGCTGGAGGTGCTGTCGGTGGCGCCGGCTCTGGCCGAGGCGATGCGGCGGATCCACAACGGGGAGTCGGTCAGCGCCCTCTTCGCCTGACCCTCTGCGGCCGGGCGGCATGTCCGGCCGGTCAGCCGTCCCGCGGGCCGGTGGCGGACTGCCGGGTGGCGAGCGCGGCGGTGATGCGGACGACCGTGCCGGCGTCGCCGGTCTCCACCTCCATCGTGTCGCTCAGCTCGCGGGCCAGCCAGAGGCCCCAGCCGCCGGCGGTGTCCGGCGCCGGCCGGTCACGGTCGCGCAGCCGTCGCTCGCTGATCCCCTGTCCGTGGTCGGCGACCTCGCAGACCAGTTCGTCGCCGCGCTGCCAGAGCCGCAACCAGCCCCGTCCGCCGCCGTGCCGCACCGCGTTGGTGATCAGCTCGTTGACCGCCAGCACGAAGTCGTCCAGCCGTTGACCGGACAGGCCCGAGCCCTGCGCGCAGGACGTCACCGAGTGCCGCAGCTCGGTCACCTGCGCCTGGCCGAAGGCCGTGGCGAGAAGGAGGGAAGGTTCGATGGGCACAACCGTACGCGGTGCGGGGAGTTCTGCGTCTGTCATGACCCCGTCCCGACGATGGTTCTCGACGACTTTCGCGGCATTTCAACCGTACGTCAGGGTTTCCCAGGCCGCACCGGCCGGGGCCCCCTCGACCGGCTGTGACATGGTGACGCACATGCCGTCGTCCTCCGGTCTCGAGGGCCCGTTCTGGCGATCCATCGCGGTGTTCCGCTTCGCCGCGCTCGCGTACGTCGGACTTGTCGTGTTGCGCGACGCGGGCAGCTACGCGCACCCGGTCGCCGCGGGCGGCGTCCTGCTGGCGATGCTGGCCTGGAGCGGCGTGACGGCGGCCGGCTACGGCCGCCCGGCCGGGCGGCGCTGGCCGCTGCTGCTGGCCGACCTCGGTGTGGTCCTGGCGATCATCCTGGTCACGCCCTGGGTGGTCGGCCGGGCGGCGCTCGCCGCCGGTGTGCCGATGCTGACCGCCGCCTGGCTGGCCGGGCCGGTGCTGGCCTGGGCGGTCTCCGGCGGGCGGCGGCGTGGCGCGGTGGCCGCGCTGGTGCTCGGCGGCGCCGACCTCGCCACCCGGGACCGGATCAGCCCGTCCGCGCTGACCGGGGCGATCCTGATGCTGCTCGCCGGTGTGGTGGTCGGGCACGTGGCGCGGCTGGCGGTGCAGGCGGAGGAGCGGTTGCAGCGGGCGGTGGAGCTGGAGGCCGCGACCCGGGAACGGGAGCGGCTGGCCCGCGACATCCACGACTCCGTGCTCCAGGTGCTCGCGCTGGTCCGGCGGCGCGGCGCGGACCTGGACGGCGAGGCGGCCGAGCTGGCCCGGCTGGCCGGCGAGCAGGAGGCGGCGCTGCGGGCGCTCATCGGCCGGGCGGGCGCGCCGCCGGACCCGGCCGGGGCCGAGCAGGACCTGCGCGACCTGATCGACAGGTACGCCTCGGCCACTGTCGTGGTGTCCGCGCCCGCCACGCCGGTGCCGCTGCCGGCGCGGGCCGCCGGTGAGCTGGGCGCGGCGGTCGGCGCGGCGCTCGACAACGTGGCCCGGCACGCCGGTGGACGGGCCTGGGTGCTGATCGAGGACGAGGAGGAGACGGTGACCGTCTCGGTACGCGACGAGGGGCCGGGCATCCCGGCCGGGCGGCTGGCGGAGGCCGCCGCGCAGGGGCGGCTCGGGGTGGCGCAGTCCATCCAGGGCCGGGTGGCCGACCTGGGTGGCGAGGTGCGGATCATGTCCGCGCCGGGCGCCGGCACCGAGATCGAGCTGATCGTGCCGAGGAGCCGCGGGTGAGCATCCGGGTGATGGTGGTCGACGACCACCCGATGTGGCGCGAGGGCGTGGCCCGCGACCTCACCGAGGCGGGTCACCAGGTGGTGGCGACCAGCGGCGAGGGCCGGCAGGCGGTACGGGTGGCCGCGGCGGCCCGCCCCGACCTGGTCGTGCTCGACCTCCAGCTGCCGGACATCTCCGGCGTCGAGGTGATCCGGGGACTGCGCGCGGCGCTGCCCGAGGTGCGGGTGCTGATGCTCTCGGCCAGCGGCGAGCCGCAGGGCGTGCTGGACGCGGTAAAGGCCGGCGCCACCGGCTACCTGGTCAAGTCGGCCGCCCCGGCGGAGTTCCTGGACGCGGTCCGCCGGACGGCGGCCGGTGAGCCCGTGTTCACGCCCGGCCTGGCCGGGCTGGTGCTGGGGGAGTACCGGCGGCTGGCCGCGACGCCGCCCGCCCCGCACGACGACGCGCCCCGGCTCACCGAACGGGAGACCGAGGTGCTGCGTCTGGTCGCCAAGGGGCTGTCCTACAAGCAGATCGCCGACCGGCTGGGCCTGTCCCACCGGACCGTGCAGAACCACGTGCAGAACACCCTGGGCAAGCTCCAGTTGCACAACCGGGTCGAGCTGACCCGGTACGCCATCGAGCGGGGCCTGGACGGCTAGCTAGTGCGCCTCCGGCGCCCGGGTCTCGTGCACCGCCAGCTCCTCGGCGCTGGCGCCGCCGCCGGCCGCGCCCGCGTCGTAGGCGACGTTGTCGGTCTCCTGGTCGGTGTGCGCGCCCTCGTCCGGCTCGACCAGCCGGCCCACCTGGTGGTCGGCGACGGTGCCGAGCTGGCCGTGGTCGTACACGGACACGGGGGAGTCCGGGTCGGAGACCGGGCCCGGGTCGATCACGTCGGCGTCGAGCTGGGCCTGCGCGGCGGCCTCCTCGCTGTCCGCCTCGGCGGCGATGTCCGGGTCGACCGGGCCGGCGAGCGGGTCGTCGGCGGGACGCTCGTACTGCTCGCGCTGGAGCTTGTAGTCCAGCGACTCGCCGTCGAGCTGCTCCTCCGCCGTGGTGCCGAACTGGTCCACCGCGACCGGCGTGCGGTCGCCGGGGAGCTGCGCCGGCTCGGGGCCGTCCGCCTCGCGCCCGGTGAGCACGTCGTCGTTGGCGGTGGAGTCGTCGTCGGCGGTGTCGGGCAGGCCCGCCGCCTCGGGATCGGACACGGGGGTGGGGTACTCGTCGTCGCGCATGCCCGGGAACTACCCACTGGGCTCCCCGCCCTAACCGCAACCGGCCGGGTGGATCGGGAGCAACGGTGCGAAAGGGCACCTCAGTTGCGGACCGCCGCCTCGTCCTCGACGTACAGCACGCACCACACCACCTTGCCGTCGGGCAGCGGCGTGCTGCCCCAGCGCCGGGCCACCGTGTCGATGAGCAGCAGCCCGCGCCCGCCCAGCGCGTCCGCCGCCGCCGGCCCCACGTACGCGGGCTGCCCGGCCGAGTGGTCGCGGACGGCCACGTGCAGCGCGTTGCCGCGCGGCGCCAGCCGGAGCGTCATCGGGGTCAGGGCGTGCGCCACCACGTTGTTGACCATCTCGGTGACCGCGATGCAGGCCGGCTCGACCAGCTCCGGCAGGCCCCACCGGAGGCACCCGGCGGCGACCAGCGACCGCGCCTCGCGCGCGGCCTCGACCACCGGGGGCAGCTCGACGCCGAGCGGGTCCAGCGGCGGGTCCGGCGGCGCGCCGTCGGGGTCGAGCAGCATCTCGCTGGCGGGCCAGTCGGCCACCGCCCGGCAGACCTCGTCGAGCGCTTCGCGGGCCAGCGGGTCGGGGATCCGTACCCCGGACAGGTCGACCAGCAGCAGGCCAGGGCGCTGCCACAGCCGGGCCAGCAGCGCTTCCCGTACGGCCTCCACCTCGGCCCGGTCGAGCACACCGGTCAGCCGGACTCTCGCGGAGGAATCGTCGGTCTCCACCAGGCAACGCGCATCCGTCGGCATGATCGCCCCATTGTGCACCTCGGCCGCCGCCCGCGCATCGGTCCGGTCGGCGGGACTCACGGCCGACCCACCCGGGACCGGCGGCTGATCGCCGCCGCCGTACCCACGGCGGTGCCGGCCGCCAGGCCGACGGCCGCGGTGAGCCGCAGCAACTGACCACGCCGCCCGAACCAGCCGTCGGTACGCTCGGCCGCCCCGGCAGGGGCGAAGACGGCGCCGGTGGAGTCGGCGCGTACGCCGGGACCGAACTGGGTGCGCGCGGTGTACCAGCCGAGCACCCGCTCGGCCAGCGCCGGGGCGAGCCGCCACTGGAGCCCGATCAGCCGGGCCGCGCCGCCCGCGTACGCCTCCCGCCGGGGCCGGCGCAGCAGCTTCACGATCGTCTCGGCGACCATCTCCGGCGGGTACACCGGCGGTGGCGGGGTCAGCTCCCGGCCGGTGTGGTTGGCCGCGTGCCGGAAGAACGGCGTGTCGATGGTGGCCGGCAGCACGGTGCAGATCGAGATGTTCCCCCGGCCGGTCACCCGCAGCTCCTGCCGCACGGTGTCGGCCAGCCCGCGGATCGCGTGCTTCGTGGCGTTGTACGCCGACTGGTACGGCATCGCCACCTCGGCCAGCACCGACGCGTTGTTCACCAGCACCCCGCCACCGGCCGCGGTCAGCCAGGGCAGCGCCGCGCGCGTCCCGTACACGGCCCCCAGCAGGTTCACGTCCACCACCCGGCGGAACTCGGCCACCGGGATCTCGTCGAACAGCCCCACGGTGCCCACGGCGGCGTTGTTGACCCAGGCGTCGATCCGGCCGAACTCGGCCACCGCCCGCGCCGCCAGCTGCTCCACCGCCTCCGGGTCGGTCACGTCGGTGGGCACCACGAGGGCCCGTCCGCCCAGTTCCCGGCAGCTGGCCGCCACCCGGCGCAGCGCGGACTCGGTCCGGGCGGCGAGGACCACGTCGGCGCCCCGCTGGGCCAGCGCGTACGCGGTCGCCGCGCCGATCCCGCTGGAGGCGCCGGTGATGACGACTGTGGCGTCGGAGAGGCTGCGGGTGAGCGGCATTCTCCGGCGGTACCCCCGGACCGCCCGGTCATGCCGACCGATTTCGACGGTGATCGCGTTCGGTCCGCCGTCCCGCTCGCGGGACGGCGGTGGCCCGGTGATGCCGATCTGCCAGGTTTGGGCGCGCCGGACCTGGGTTAATGGGACGCTCTGACCGGAGACCCCGCTACGCGAGAAACGCATGGAGGTGCACCATGCGCGTCGGCCTTGTATGCGCGCACGCCGGCTCGTCCACCGACGGTCCCACCGTCGGGACGCAGGAGCACATTGCGCGCGTGGCGGCGGAGCTCGCCGCCCGGGGCCATGACGTCCGCGTGTACGAGCGCCGTGCCGCCGCCGCCCAGCCGGCCCTGACCGAACTCGACGGCTACCGGGTGGAACGCGTGCCGGTCGGGCCGCCCGACGTGCTCTCCACCGCCGAGCTGGTGCCCTTCGTCGCCGAGTACGGCCGCTGGCTGGCCGGGCAGTGGGCCGGCGACTGGACCCCCGACGTGGTGCACGGCCACTACTGGGTCGGCGGGCTGGCCGCCGCCCACGCGGTACGCGCCACCGACATCCCGGTGGTGCAGACGTTCCACTCGCTCGGCGTCGAGCAGTTGCGGCACCTCGGGCCCCGTTACGGCGGTCCGGGCGAGCGCATCCCGCTGGAACGGGCGCTGACCCGGGCGGTGGACGTGGCGGTGGCCCAGTGCAACGACGAGGTCGACGAGCTGACCCGGATGGGCCTGCAACGCACCGCCGTGGCGATGGTGCCGACCGGGGTGGACACCGGCCAGTTCCACCCGGACGGCGAGGCGGCGCCCCGGGACCAGCGGCCCCGGATCCTCTCCGTCGGCGGGCTGGCGCCCGGGCACGGGCAGGACGACCTGATCCGCGCGATGCGGCTGGTGGGCGACGCGGAGCTGGTGATCGCCGGTGGCCCGCCGGCCGAGCGGCTGGACGGGCACGCCGAGGCGCGCCGGCTGCGTGAGCTGGCCGAGCGGGCCGGCGTGGCGGAGCAGGTGAAGCTGGTCGGCGCGGTGCCGCACGACCAGATGGCGACCTGGTACCGCTCCGCCGACGTGGTGGCCTGCACGCCGCACTACGCGGCGGCCGGGCGGGTGTCGCTGGAGGCGATGGCCTGCGGCGTGCCGGTGGTCGGGTACGCGATGGGCGGCATCGCCGACGCGGTGGTGGACGAGGTGACCGGCAAGCTGGTGCCGCCGGGTGACGTGCGCACGCTCGGGGTCACGCTGCGCCGGCTGCTGTCGGACAACGCCGGACGGTTCGCGTACGGGCACGCCGCTGTGGACCGGGTCCGGTGCAGCTACACCTGGGAACGTACCGCCACCGCGCTGGAACGCCTCTACGAGCGGGTGATCGGGCGTCGCCGGCCGGCCACGCCCATCGAGCCGACGCCGGTCGAGGTGACGCCGCCGGTCGAGGTGGCCGTCTCGGAACGGGGACCGGTCGAGGCGGCCTGAACGGGCACCATCCCGGCCGCTGTCGCCTTCTGGCGGTCGCGGGCGCTGGCGTGGTGGTGCTGCGGTTCGGCGTACCGGGTCAGGCCGACCACCGCCGCGAGCGTGACCAGGAAGCCCAGGCCGGCCAGCCACTCCCGCCCGGGCCAGATCTTGTCGTTCAGCAGCAGCAGGCCGACGATCGCCGCGGGCACCGCGCCGGCGGCGTCCATCGCGGCCACCGCCGCCGTCGTCGACCCCCGCTGCATGGCCAGGCCGAGCAGCAACTGCCCGATCACCGAGTGGACGATCAGCAGGTAGAGCAGCGGGTCGCGGACGAACGCCTCCGCCGAGCCGGCCGACGCGAGCGGGCGGGCCGCCACCGCCGCGGCGGAGAACGCCATCCCGGCAAGTGAGCCGAGCACCACCGACCCGAGCGCGCCGTGCAGCCGGGCCGCGAAGAAGCCGGACACGGCGATCGCGGCCACCGCCACCGCCAGGCCGACCAGCCCGGCGGTGCCGAGCTGCCGCGACGGGGCCGGCTGGGCCGACAGCACGAGCGCGGTGATGCCGGCGAACAGCAGCACCAGCAGCACCACCTCGGAGGCCGGCAACCGCCACTTGAGCACCAGCACGCCGAGCACGGCGGTCACCCCGAGCCCGGCCGCCACGCTCGCCTGCACCAGGAACAGCGGCAGGTCGCGGCGGGCCAGGAACGCCAGCACGAAGCCGACGACCTGGCAGGCCAGACCGATCAGGTACGTCCGGTGCCCGGCGAGGCGCAGCAGCAGCCCCGGGTCGAACGTGTGGTGCACAGTTGTCCGCGCCGCGGCGACCGACTGGAGAAGGTTGGCGAAGCCGTACGCGATGATCATCGCTGCCAGGAAGCACCAACCGGAGGAAACCACCTGGCGAGGATAGAGGCTCTTCCTGGGTCAGCGCTCGGCTGGACGGCCGAGCCGGGCCAGGATGTCGTCGTGCAGCGCGCCGTTGCTGGCCACGGCGCTGATGTCGGCGGAATCCGCGCCGGCCGGGGCCGGCCGACCGGCCAGATCCGTGATCAGGCCACCCGCCTCGGTGACGATCGGCACCAGCGCGGCGATGTCCCACAGCGACAGCTCCGGCTCCACCATCACGTCCAGCGCACCCTCGGCAAGCAGCATGTAACCGTAGAAGTCGCCGTACGCGCGGCTGCGCCAGGTGTCCCGCATGAGCTGGAGCACCGCGTCGAGGCGGCCGGCCTGCTCCCACCCGGTCAGCGACGAGTAGCAGAAGCTCGCGTCGCCGAGCGCGGTGACGCCGGAGACCCGGATCGGTGTGCCGTTCGCCGGTCCGGTGCCGGCGAACGCGCCCGCGCCGAGCGCGCCCCACCAGCGGCGGCCCAGCGCCGGGGCGGAGACCAGGCCGAGCACCGGCCGGTCGTGCTCCAGCAGCGCGATGAGCGTGGCCCAGACCGGTACGCCCCGGACGAAGTTCTTCGTGCCGTCGATCGGGTCGATCACCCAGCGCCGCCCGTCCGGACCGGCCGGCGGCTGCTCGCCGTACTCCTCGCCGAGCAGGCCGTCGCCGGGACGGTGGGCGGCCAGCAGCGCGCGGATCTCCCGCTCCACCGCGGTGTCCGCGTCGGAGACCGGGGTCAGGTCCGGCTTCGACTCGACGCGCAGGTCCAGCGCGCGGAACCGGGCCGAGGAGACCGCGTCCGCGGCGTTGGCGAGCAGGTGGGCGAGGGCGAGGTCGTCGGCGTACCCGGTCATGTCCGACACGCTAGTGGCGTGACCACGACCGTCGGTCGTCGGGGCGTCACCCGAGCGCTGTCACCGCCTCAGTCGGGGCCGACCAGGAGGACGAAGGTGCGTGCCAGACCGAAACGGTCGGTGCGCGGCCAGTCCAGAGCGGCGAGCGCGGCGGCGGACGGCTCGTGCCGTCGGCCGTTGATCCGCACCTCGCACTCGGTGACGTCACCACCCTGGCCGACCAGCATGCGAACGCCGTTGAGATGTGGCCGGTCCAGCCCGGCCGCGATCACCGGCGCCAGGGTCGACCACGGCATCGCCTCGGCGAACCACTCCTGCTTGTGCTGCGATCCGTCGGCGGACCATCCGGTCACGCCGCCGACGATCGCATGCCAGCCGGCGAACCCGCCCTTGTCGCCCGACCTGAAGTGGCTCGCCAGCCGCCCTCGCTGCTCGATCATCTCCAGGACCGTCACCAGGCAGGTCTCGATCCACGCGCCGATCGCCTGGCGGGCCGCCTCGACCGGGTCGGCCGCCAGGCCGAGCGTGCAGTCGACGATGGTCGGCACGTCCGGCCGGTCCGCGTTCAGCAGGAGCTCCAGGTCCAGGTGACGGTAGTCGTCGCTGTCCGGTGGAAGGACCCGGACGCCCAGCGACCCCGACCGCAGCATCGGCCCGTCGGTCATCCGCCACTCGCCACCCACCTCGGCGAGCATCGGCGCGGCCAGCTCCAGCACCCGCTCGGCGGGCAGAGGCCGTGGAGTCGGCCGGGGATCGATCATGGTGGGTCAGCGTACCGGCGAGGCCCGGCGCCATAGGTCCGGCCGGCGACGCCGGTCAGGACCCGGCGAGCGGGTCGCCGGGGTTGCGCTCGGGCTCGCGCGGGTCGCCCTCGCCGCTGCGGGAGGCCAGCAACCGCCGGTACGAGGCGAGCCGGCGCGCGTCCGCCTTCCCGGCGGCCACCCAGGCGTCCAGCGCGCAGTCCGCCTCGTCAGCGGTGTGCGGGCAGTTGGCCGGGCAGTCCACCGTCGCCTCGACCAGGTCGGGGAAGCCGTGCAGCAGGCTCTCGGCGGACACGTGGGCCAGCCCGAAGCTGCGTACGCCCGGGGTGTCGACGATCCAGCCGGTGTCGCCGTCGGTGTCCGGTTCCGGCGGCAGGCGCAGCGCCACCGCGCTCGTCGACGTGTGCCGGCCCCGGCCGATCGCGCTGACCGTGCCGACGGCCCGCTCGGCGTCCGGGCCCAGGCGGTTGACGAGCGTCGACTTGCCCACCCCGGAGTGGCCCACCATCACCGACACCCGGCCGGCGAGCAGCGCGCGGAGCGCGGCCAGGTCGGAGTCCGGGCGGATCAGCACGTACGGCAGCTCCAGCTCGGTGTAGTAGCCGAGCACCGCCTCCGGGCCGGCCAGGTCGGCCTTGGTGAGGCAGAGCAGCGGCTCGATGTCGGCGTCGTACGCGGCCACCAGGCAGCGGTCGATGAACCCGGTACGCGGCGGGGGGTCGGCGAGCGCGCTGACGATCACCAACTGGTCGGCGTTCGCTACGACCACCCGTTCCAGCCGTCCCTCGGCGGTGGTCTCGTCGTCGTCGGCGGTACGCCGCAGCACCGAGGTCCGCTCGGCGATGCGCACGATGCGGGCCAGCGCGCCCGGCGCCCCGGAGGTGTCCCCGACCAGCCCCACCCGGTCGCCCACCACCACCGACTTGCGTCCCAACTCGCGGGCGCGCATGGCGGTGACGAGCGGGGCGTCGGGCCCGGCGCCGGCGAGCACGCAGGTGTAGCGGCCCCGGTCGACGGCGATGACGAACCCGTCGACGGCGTCGGCGTGCTGAGGGCGGGTGCGGGTACGCGGCCGCGACGATCTGCCCGGTCGGACCCGGACGTCGTCCTCGTCGTACTCCCGCCGCTTCGTCGCCAGGACGTCCCCCCGCTGTCAGTTCTTGCCGGTCACCATCCCCGACCATAGTGCCGGGAACTCCGGCATGGTCTTGGAGGTGCACGCCACGTCGTCGACCTCGATGCCGGGGACGGCCAGCCCGGCCACCGCGGCGGCGTGCGCCATCCGGTGGTCGGCGTACGTGCGGAACGTCCCGCCGCGCAGCGGGCGGGGCCGGATCTCCAGGCCGTCGGGGGTCTCGGTGATGTCCGCGCCGAGCGCGGTGAACTCCTTCGCCAGCGCGGTGACCCGGTCGGTCTCGTGGCCCCGGATGTGGCCGATGCCGGTGAGCCGGGACGGGCCGTCGGCCAGCAGCGTGAGCGCGGTCAGCACCGGGGTCAGCTCGCCGACGTCGGAGAGGTCGGCGTCCAGCCCGCGTACCGTGCCGGTGCCCCGCACGGTCAGGCCGCCGGTGCCGAGCGTCACCTCGCCGCCCATCCGGTGCAGCAGCTCCCGCAGCTGTTCGACCGGCTGGAGGCTGCTGCGCGGCCAGTCCTGGAGCGTCACCTCGCCGCCGGTGACGAGCGCGGCGGCGAAGAACGGCGCGGCGCCGGAGAGGTCGGGCTCGATCTCCCAGCCGCGCCCGGACAGCGGGCCCGGCTCGACGGACCAGACGTCCGGCGTGGTGTCGTCCACGGCGGCGCCGGCGGCGCGCAGCATCTGCACCGTCATCCGTACGTGCGGCGCGGACGGCACCTGCGGCCCCTCGTGCCGGACCACGACGCCCCTGTCGAAGCGGGGCGCGGCGAGCAGCAGGCCGGAGACGAGCTGGCTGGAGGCGGAGGCGTCGATCACCACGTCGCCGCCGGCCACCCGGCCGGCGCCGAGCACGACGAGTGGCAGGCTGCCCGTCGGCGGGGGGTCGATGCGGACGCCGAGCGCCCGCAGCGCGCCGATCAGCGGGCCGAGCGGGCGGGTGCGGGCGTGCGGGTCGCCGTCGAACGTGACCCGGCCGGCGGCCAGCCCCGCCACCGGGGGCAGGAAGCGCATCACGGTGCCGGCCAGGCCGACGTCGACGTGCGCCGGGCCGGCCAGCGGGTTGGGGCGGACCAGCCAGCGGTCGTCGTCCGAGATCGACATGTGGGCGCCGAGTGCGCGCAGGCCACCGGCCATCAGCTCGGTGTCCCGGGCGCGCAGCGGCCGGGCCAGTGTCGACGGCCCGCTGGCCAGCGCGCAGAGCACCAGGGCCCGGGCGGTCATCGACTTGGAGCCGGGCAGGCGCAGCGTCGCGGCGACCGGGTCGCTCGCGGTCGGCGCGGTCCATGGTTGCGGCTGACGTGTCGCGGTCGGATTCCCCACGGTCACATTCTGCCAAGTTCCCGGCCCGGTGGAACCGTCCGCGGCCGCTGCTCCCGTTGGGCGGGACAGCCGAAGTGTCCGGATGGAGCTAGCGTGGGCGCCATGTGCGGGAGGTACGCCACGACCCGGAGCGCCGGTGACCTGAGCGCGCTCTTCTCCTCGGCTGACGAGACCGGCGGGGTGGGGCCGGACTTCAATGTCGCCCCGACCGATCCGGTGCCGCTGGTCCGGCTCGCTCCGGAGGGGCACCGGCTGCTCTCCCTCGGCCGCTGGGGGCTGTTGCCGCAGTGGTCGCGCAGCGCCGCCGGCGCCGCCCGCATGATCAACGCACGGGCCGAGACGATCGCCACCAGCCGGGCGTACGCGCCGTCCTTCGCCCGCCGCCGCTGCCTGGTCCCGGCCGACGGGTGGTACGAGTGGGTCCGGCTCGCCGGTGGCGGGCGGCAGCCCTACTTCATGACGCCCCGGGACGGCTCGGTGCTCGCCTTCGCCGGCATCTGGTCGACGTGGGAGTCGGCCGGGCAGGCCCGGCTCACGTTCAGCGTGCTCACCACCGCCGCGGTCGGCGAGCTGGCCGAGGTGCACGACCGGATGCCGCTGCTGCTGGCGCCGGACCGCTGGGCGGACTGGCTCGGCCCCGCCGACGACCCGGCCGGGTTGCTCACGCCGCCCGACGCCGGACTGCTCGCCGGGCTGGAGATCCGCCCGGTCTCCCGGGCGGTCGGCGACGTCCGCAACGACGGTCCCGAGCTGATCGCGCGGGTGTCCCCGGAGGGCGTGCAGGCGGCCTCCGGGCCGACCCTGTTCTGATCACGCTCCGCCACATCGACGCACCCCGTTTGCCGGGGTTTCTCCAGAAAAGTCGCCCGGACGTTCAGTCAGTTTCATTGAAGACTCTTGTCCTTACGTATGCGAATGCGATAGAACACAGCGCCGGTGATGGGCGTCGGTTCGCACGGGGCGACGACACCCATCGATCTTGCTGAAAGATCTTCGCCGGTCCCACGGGGGAGGTGGGTGTATTGACACGGGCACGCATGCCCCGCCCGCACGAGGTCGCCGCAGCACGGCGCGACCCACGACTGCTGCGGGCTCTGCACGAACGACGCCAGGACGAGGCGTGGCGCACCAGAGGCACCTGTCAGAACGTCGATCCGGAGACGTTCTTCCCGGCGCCCAACGAGCCCGCCGACGCGGCGGTGGCACTCTGCCGCACGTGTGACGTCCAAGGCTCCTGCCTGGCCTGGGCGCTGGAGGTGGGCGACTGCCACGGCGTCTGGGGCGGCACCACGCCGCGCGAGCGGCGAGCCATGCTCGTGGCCTGGCGTAGCGAGGTGCAACCCGATCCGGACGCGATCGACGACGCCGGCCCGCCGGTGCGTGACCGCCTGCTCACCCTGGTGCCGCTGAGCTGATCCCTCGTCGCCCGGGGCCCGTTCACGGGCCCCGGGCGACGAGCGGTTCTCCCGCCCTGCCGCCGCCGGCCCGCCCGGCGTGCGCAGAATGGGCCGGTGCGGCACGACGACGAGATCGACACGCCCCGGGGACGGGCCCGGTTCCGCTTCCACCCGCCCACCGGCGGCGCGACAGTGCTGGTGCTGGGTCACGGGGCGGGTGGCGACGTGGACGCGCCGGACCTCACGGCGGTCCGGGACGCGGTACGCGACGCCGGAGCCGGGGTGGCCCTGGTGACCCAGCCGTACCGGGTCGCCGGGCGGCGCGCGCCCGCTCCCGCCGGACACCTCGACGAGGCGTGGACGGCCGTGCTGGCCGAGCTTCGCCGGCGCGCCCCGCAGGTGCGCGACTGGGTGGTCGGCGGCCGGTCCAGCGGCGCCCGGGTGGCCTGCCGCACCGCCGTCGCCACCGGGGCGGCAGGTGTGGTGGCACTGGCGTTCCCGCTGCACCCGCCGGGGCGGCCGGAACGCTCCCGGGCCGCGGAACTGCTCACCGGACTGCCCACGCTCGTGGTCAACGGCGACCGGGACCCGTTCGGCGTACCCGAGCCCGGCCCCGGGATCGAGGTGGTGGTCCGGCCGGGACAGCGGCACGACCTGCGGGGCGACCCGGCCGGCACGGCCGCCGTGGTCCGGGACTGGCTGCGCGTACGCGGATGGTTGTCCTGACCGGCGGCCCGCGCCGTGACCGTCGCCCGCAGCGGGTCGTTGCACCGGTTGGTGCCGGCCGCCCGGTTCGGGCGCGCCGGGGCCACCCTCCCAGGCCCTTCCTGGTCCCAGCGGCGGTCGCGGCCGCCGCCGGGGCCAGGATCGGGTGGGACCTGTGGAATGCCGCACCCCGTACCTCGCGTTACCTCCCTGTGGACGACGACAGTGCCAGCGCGAGGGGGGTGACCGGTGCCGATACAGACACGGAGCCGGGAACGGGACGAACGGGACGAGCGGCAGCTCAAGCGGCTGCTCGACGCGCCGGAGTGGCCCGCGGCGGCGTCGGTCGTGAGCACCGGCACAGACTCCGGAAGTGAATCTGCCGGAATGTGGGTACGCGTATCCTCGGCGGGAAAGCATCCGACGCGAGGGGATGTGCGGTTGACCACCGAAAAGACGGACGAGCGCAGGGCCCGCTTCGAGCGGGACGCGATGCCCTTCGTCGACCAGCTCTACGCGGCCGGTCTGCGGATGACCCGCAACCCGGCCGACGCGGAGGACCTGGTTCAGGAGACGTACCTGAAGGCGTACGCCGCCTTCCACCAGTTCGAGCAGGGCACGAACCTGAAGGCCTGGCTCTACCGGATCCTGACCAACACCTACATCAACACCTACCGCAAGCGGCAGCGGCAGCCCATCCAGGCGCCGACCGAGGAGATCACCGACTGGCAGCTCGCCGAGGCCGAGTCGCACACGTCCAGCGGCCTGCGCTCGGCCGAGACGGAGGCGCTCGACCGGCTGCCGGACAGCGACGTCAAGGAGGCCCTCCAGCAGTTGCCGGAGGAGTTCCGCCTGGCCGTCTACCTGACCGACGTCGAGGGCTTCTCCTACAAAGAGGTCGCCGACATCATGGGCACGCCGATCGGCACCGTGATGTCCCGCCTGCACCGCGGCCGACGTAATCTGCGGAAGCTGCTCGAGCAGTACGCGGCGGAGCGCGGTTTCAGCGCCGCCTCGTCGAAGAAGGGTTCGACCGCCGCCGCCAGCCGGGAGGTGTGACCGTGAGCTGTGGACAACCGCACGAGACGGACTGCCGCGAGGTGCTCGCCGAGGTCTACCTCTACCTCGACCTGGAGTGCGGCGAGGAGCGCCGGGTGCTGATCCGGCACCACCTGGACGAGTGCGGGCCGTGCCTGCGCGAGTACGGCATCGAGCAGGAGGTCAAGGCGCTAGTGGCCCGGTGCTGCGGCAACGAGGCGGCGCCGGAGAAGCTGCGCGAGCGGCTGCGCCTGCGGCTGACCGAGCTGGTGGTCTTCGAGACCACCGAGTCCCGCGAACTGGCCGACTGACAAGTGACGGAACGGCCCGGGTCCGAATGATCGGACCCGGGCCGTTCCGCGTTTCCGGCAGGTGCCGCGCTGATCCCGATGATCAGGAGTTGGGGCGCTTGCCGTGGTTGGCGCTGCTCTTCTTACGGGCCTTCTTCTTGCGGGCCTTCTTCGCCATGCTCTGCCTCCTTGTGCTGGTCACGGTTCCGTCCGCGGGTGAGCGCGGCGGAGGTCGCGGTGTGGCTCCCCGGCTCGCCGGTGGCCGACCCGCACGATGCTAGTGCCGCCGCCGCTCACCGGAGCGCGGTGGGGCGGATCGCGTGCCGGTGGTGCGCGGCCGGGCGTGACCGGCGTCATGATTGGATACCGTTCGCAGGACTGTCGGGGAGCTGTCGGGAAGAGGGAGGGCCGGGACATGGCCGAGGAGATCCGCGCCGAGATGGTGGCGAACGTCTGGAAGGTCGTGGTGTCGGCCGGCGACACCGTGTCCGAGGGCGACACGCTCGTCATCCTGGAGTCGATGAAGATGGAGATCCCGGTGGTCGCCGAGTCCGACGGCGTGGTGCAGAAGCTCGCCGTCAACGAGGGTGACGTGGTGCAGGACGGCGACCTGATCGCGGAGATCGGTTGACCGCCCTGCTGGTGCGCCGCGCCGAGCCGGCGGACTTCCCCGCCGTGGCGCGGCTGACGGTCGCCGCGTACGAGGCGGACGGCCAGCTCAAGGACGAGAGCGAGTACGCGCCGGTGCTCGCCGACGTGGCCACCCGAGCCCGGACCGGCGAGGTGCTGGTGGCCGTCGACGACACCACCGGCCAGGTGCTCGGCGCGGTGACGTTCGTGCTGCCCGGCACGCCGTACGCCGAACTCTCCGGTCCCGGTGAGGCCGAGTTCCGGATGCTCGCGGTGGATCCGGCCGCGCAGGGCCGGGGCGCGGGCGCCCTGCTCGCGGCCGCGTGCGTGGCACGCGCGGCGGAGCTGGGCTGCACGGCTGTGGTGATCTGCGTACGCGCCGGCATGGCGGCGAACGCGCACCGCCTCTACGACCGGCTCGGTTTCGTCCGGCTGCCGGAGAAGGACTGGTCGCCGCTGCCCGGCATCGACCTGCTCGGTCTGCGGCTGGACCTGACCGCGGCGCGCTGAGCCGGGCGCGGCTCAGGCCGCCGGCCCGTCCCGGTCCCCGCCGTCCGATCCGGTCTCGCCGATCTTCGCGAGCAGCTCGTCGGCCACCTCGAGCGCGATCCGCTTCCGCTCGTCGTCGGTGATGCCGGGCGCCCGGACCGCGAACCAGCTGCTGTGCACCGCGAACAGCGTCAGCGCGGCGCGGAGCTGGGCGGCCGGCGAGTCGTCGCCCCGGCACAGCTCGTGGGCCAGCCGCATCATCCGGTCCCGCATCTGCTGGCCGGCGACCAGGCTCTTGAGCACCGTCTGGTTCTGCTCGAAGAAGCGCATCACCTGGGGCAGGTCGCCGGCGAACATGCTGTCGGCGTACCGGCCGAGCAGGGCGCGCCGGGTCGCGAGGGTGGGCGGCTGGTCGGCGGCCCAGGCGATCAGCTCGTCCATCCGGCGCAGCCGGTCGTCGACCAGGCTGGTGACGATCTCGTCCTTGCTCTTGAAGTGGTAGTAGAGCGCCGCCTTGGTGACGCCGAGCCGCTCGGCGATCTCCCGCAGCGAGGTCTTCTCGTAGCCATGCTCGGTGAAGAGTTCCAAGGCGACGGCCTGGATGCGCTGCCGCGTGCCCCCTGTGGTCTCCCTCACCAGCCGACTTCCTTCCAATCCGCTTGACGTCCGACCGTCCTCAGCTTACCGTCCGGCTAGTAAGTCAACTAGCCGGGCGGCAAGTAAGTTGATCACATGATCTGCGGGGGAGCCTACCGATGAGTCAACAAGCCCAGGTCGCCGCGAGACCCAACATCCGCGTCGTCCTGTTCGGCCTGATGATCGCGATGATGCTCGCGATGCTCGACAACATGATCGTCAGCACCGCGCTGCCGCGGATCGTCTTCGAGTTCGGGGGCGCCGACCACTTCACCTGGGTGGTCACCGCGTACGTGCTGGGCACGACGGTCTCCACGCCGATCTGGGGCAAACTCGGCGACCTGTACGGACGCAAGGCCGTCTTCCTCACCGCCGTCGTCGTGTTCCTGGTCGGCTCGGCGCTGTGCGGCATGTCCGGCTCCGGCGTCTTCGGCGGCAGCGACAACGGCATGATCGAGCTGATCGCGTTCCGCGCCGTGCAGGGCCTCGGCGCCGGTGGCCTGATGGTCGGCGTCATGGCGATCATCGGTGACCTGGTGCCGCCCCGCGAGCGAGGCCGCTACCAGGGCATGATCGCCGGCATCATGGCCATCGCCATGGTCGCGGGGCCGCTCGTCGGCGGCTTCATCACCGACAACCTCTCCTGGCGCTGGGCGTTCTACGTCAACCTGCCGCTGGGCGGCGTGGCGCTGCTGGTCCTGGCCACCACCATGCACCTGCCGAAGTACCGCACCGAGCACAAGATCGACTGGCTGGGCGCGGCGCTGCTGTCGGTGGGCATCACCGCGATCGTGCTGGTCACCACCTGGGGCGGCAACCAGTACGCCTGGGCCTCGCCGCAGATCCTCGGCCTCGCCGTGCTCGCGGCGGTCGCGCTCGTCGCGTTCGCGCTCGTCGAGCGGCGCGCGCCCGAGCCGATCCTGCCGCTGAGCCTGTTCGCCAACCGCAACTTCGCGCTGATCTCGGTGATCGGCTTCCTGCTCGGCTTCGCCATGTTCGGCGCGATGAACTTCCTGCCGCTCTACCAGCAGACCGTCCAGGGCGCCTCGGCCACGAACAGCGGCCTGCTGCTGCTCCCGCTGATGTTCGGCATGCTCGTGGTGTCGCTCGTGGTCGGCCGGACGATCACCAGGACCGGCCGCTACCGCGTCTTCCCGATCGTCGGCGGCGTGGTGATGGCCGCCGGGATGGGCCTGCTCAGCCTGCTGGACGTGGACACCAGCAAGGCGCAGTCCTCGCTCTACATGGTCGTGCTCGGCGTCGGCATGGGCTTCCTGATGCAGACCTCGATGCTCATCGCCCAGAACAGCGTCGAGCAGAAGGACCTCGGCGCGGCCAGCGGCGCCGCCACGTTCTTCCGGTCCATCGGCGGCTCGTTCGGCGTCTCCCTCTTCGGCGCGATCTTCGCCAACCGTCTCGCCGACTCGGCGGCCGGTCCCGCGTTCGCGGGCTCGGGTGGCGGCGAGGGCGGCGCGATGAACCTGGAGGCCCTCAAGAGGCTCACCGGTCCGGTGCGCGAGGCGGTGCTCGGCGGCCTCGCCGACGCCATCTCGCACGTCTTCTTCTGGGCGGTCCTCTTCACCGTCGCCGTGCCGGTGCTCGCCTGGTTCATCAAGGAGGTGCCGCTGCGCGCGACGAACGACGTGCGGCCGGCCGGCGCCACCCCGGAGGACGAGGCCGAGACCGCGCTCGGCAAGGCCCCGGTCGCCTGACGCACCCGCCGCGGCCCCGCGCCCCCACCCCGGGGGTACGCGGGGCCGCCGCGTATCCACTCCAGCGAGGTGCCCCGGTGCCTGGTACCGGGATGCCTTGCGCCCGCTGCCCGCCAGTTCGGGGAAGTGGCGGGGTCCCAGGCGAGTTGATCGCGCCACCTCGGGGAGGTGGCGGGCCAGTGGGTGTCTGGGTGGTCGGCGAGGTGTTCCCGGTGCCCGGTGCCCGGTGCCCGGTGCCGGTGCCCGGGTGCCGGGTGCTCGCCAGTTCGAGGTAGTGGTGGGGTCCGGGGTGGGTTGACCGCGCCATCTCGGGGAGGTGGCGGGGCACCGGCGCTGGGAGTTGGTGTGCGGGGTGGGCCTGGGGCCGTGGTCGCCGCGCCGTGCTCGCCAGTTCGGGGAAGTGGTGGGGTCCGGGGTGAGTTGATCGCGCTACTTCGGAGAGATGGCGGGGTGTGGATGTATGCCCGTGCCGAGTGCTCCCCAGATCGGGGCAGTGGTCAGGTCCGGGGTGAGTTGATCGCGCCATTGCGGGGGAGTGGCGGGGCACCGGCGCTGGGAGCTGGTGTGCGGGGTGGGCCTGGGGCCGTGGTCGCCGCGGTGCTTGCCAGTTCGGGGAAGTGGTGGTGTCCGGTTGAGTTGGTCGCGCTACTTCGGAGAGGTGGTGGCCTGCTGGTGGCCGGCGAGGTGTTTCGGGTGCCGGCCGCTGCCGCCCGCTGCCCGCCAGTTCGGGGTAGTGGTCAGGTCCGAGGTCGGTTGATTGCGCCATCTCGGGGAGGTGGCGGGGCTGCGGGTGCTCGGCGGGGCCGCTCCGGGTGGCCGGTGGCGGCCAGTTCGGGGTGGTGGTGGGGTTCGGGGTGGGTTGATTGCGCCATCTCGGGGAGGTGGCGGGGTCCCGGCCCCTGGGAGCTGGTGTGCGGGGTGGGCCTGGGGTCGTGGTCGCCGCGCGATGCCCGCCAGTTCGGGGAAGTGGCGGGGTCCGAGGTGGGGTGATCGCGCCAGCTCGGGGAGTGGCGGCGCTCGGCGAGGTGGTGAGGGCCAGGGTGGGCCACCTCGGGGTGGCGCGGGCGCGTCTGCGCGGTCAGCCTCGGCGGAACACGGCTGTGAGGCGTCGCCAGAGACGGCGCAGCGGGCCGCCGGCGGCGCCGGCGATGAGCGAGTCGGCGGTGGCACGGGCGGCCGGATCGAGGGCCGGGGTGGCCCGCGCCAGGTACGCGAGCGACACCGCCACCGGGGTACGCCGGGCGGCGCCGGATGCCACCTCGGTGAGTCGGCCGGCCACCACGGCGGCCACGTCGGCACGGGTGGCCGGGTCTACCCAGGCGGCGGTGACCAGGGCGAACAGCGCCGCGTCGGCGGCCGGGCCGGGGCCGGTGGCCAGTTCGCGCAGCACCCGTCGGCGGGTCGACGACTCCCACGGCTCGTCGGTGCGGTGGTGCAGCAGGCCGAGGCAGGCCCAGACCTGCGCGCAGCGTTTCCACAGTGCCGGGTCCTGTCCGCCGAGTACCCGGCCCAGCGCGGTGGCCGGCGCTTCGGGCGGGTACGCCAGCAGCGCGAGCAGATCGGTGAGGTCCACGGTGGCCAGCCCGACGGCGGCGTCGTACGCGGCCGGGGGGTGCGCCCACGCGGGGTGCGCCAGGTGCTGGAGCCGTCGTACCGCGGCCGCCGAGGGGGCGGGTCCGTCAGGGGACGCGAGTTCGTCACCGGCCGGTGTGACCTGACCCAGCCAGGGTCGCCCCCGGCAGCACTCGGCGAGGTCGCCGTGCTCGTGCGTGTCGTCGGGGTGCTCCCGGACGAAGTCGGCGAGCGCCACCAGGTGGTCCACGTCGCCGTCGCGCAGGTAGCGCAGCCGGTGGGCGGTGTGTACGGCGCAGTCGAAGGCGGGGTCCTTCGCCAGCGCCCGGTCGATCCAGCCCAGCGCCGCGTCGAGCCGGCCGTGGTCGGCGAGCGTGCCGGCGATGTCCGCGTAGACGGCGAGGTCGTCGGGGTCGAGCGCGACAGCGCGTTCCAGTGCGGCGAGCGCCTCGGCGGTCCGGCCGGCGCTGCGGTACGCGTACCCGAGCCACACCTCGCCGAGTTTGGTGGGCTCCGCGCGTACCCCCCGGGTGGCCCAGGTGACGGCGAGGGCGACCTCGCCGAGGCGCCGGGCCAGCGCGGACGCCGCGCCCAGCAGCAGCGGGTGGGCCGGATGCACGGTGATCGCGTTGCGGGCCAGCGTGAGGTACGGCTGCAGCGGCTCGCGCAGCCGGCGCGGCGCGGGGTCGGGCGCCGCCGCGCAGACCTGCATGAGGATTCGGGCGGTGCGCTCGGGATCGAGGCGTTCCGGCAGGTCGGCGGCGGTCACCCAGGGCACGGCGGCCCATGGCGCGGCGGGCGCGTAGCCGGTGGCGGCGGCCAGCAGGTCGAGCCCTTCGGCGGGGCGGCCGGCGGCGGCGAGCAGGTGCGCGCGGGCCACCACGGCGCCGACGAACGCCTGCTGACCGAGCGGGAAGAGGCCCAGGTCCCCGCCGCTGGCCGCGTTCAGCCGGGCGAGTGCTTCGTGCGCCTCGGGCAGCGTGGGGGAGCGGACCAGCGCGGCGGCGATGTGGTCGGCGGCGTGCCGCAGGTCGCCCTCACCCAGCGCCAGCCGGGCCAGCGCGAGTTCCTCCTCCGCCGAGAGCGCGGCGTCGTCCTCGGGCACGTCGTCCTTCCGCCGGTCGGGTCGGTCAGCCGGGCAAGCCTAGGGGATCTTCCGTGGAATGGTGATCCACTGCGCACTTCTGTTCGTTGCGTTGCTCGGTATCTCTCAAACGTGCAAGACTGAGCATCGAACGCGCGAGAAACGCGCAGGAGGAGGTCTGGAGTGACGCGTCCAGGGGCCGGTATGGCCGCCGACATCGACGAGCAGCCAGCCGGTTACGAGCGCCTGCTCTCCACCGAGCACGCCGCGGCGATCGCCGAGGTCGCGGCCGTCGTCGCGCAACGGCGCCCCCGGCACGTGGTGTTCACCGCCCGGGGCACGTCCGACCACGCCGCGCTCTACGCGGCCTACCTGACCGAGATCCGCCTCGGACTGCCCGCCGGACTGGCCTCGCCCAGCGCGATCACCGTCTTCGGCGCCCGGCCCGACCTCTCCGACGCGCTCGTCGTCGGCGTCAGCCAGAGCGGCGGCTCACCCGACCTCGCCGAGGTGCTGCGGGTCGCCCGCGCCTCCGGCGCGCTCACCCTGGCCGTCACCAACAACCCCGGCTCGCCGCTGGTCGAGACCGCCGAGCTGAGCGTGGACATCGCCGCCGGCCACGAACGGGCGGTCGCCGCCACCAAGACCTACACCGCCGAGCTGCTCGCGCTGCTCATGCTCGTCGAGGGGGTACGCGCCGGCGACGGCGTGCTGCCCGCCGAGGAGCGGGCCGCACTGAGCCGCCTGCCCGAGCTGGCCGCGCGGACGCTCGCCGACGACACCCCGGCCCGGCTCGCGCCGCGCTACCGGTTCGCCGCCCAGCTCGTCACCACCGGCCGGGGCTACGCGTACCCGACCGCCCGGGAGGCGGCGCTGAAGCTGATGGAGACCTCGTACCTCCCGGCGCTCGCCTTCTCCGGCGCGGACCTGCTGCACGGCCCGCTCGCCATGACCGACCCGGACGTGCCGGTGCTCGCCGTGGTCGGCTCCGGCCCCGGCGGTACGTCGATGCGCGAGGTCCTGCCCCGCCTCGGCGAGCGTCGCGCCGACGTGGTGGTGGTCGGCTCCGCTGAGATCGGCGAGACCCGGATGGCGGTGCCCGAGGTCGACGAGCGGTACGCGCCGCTGCTCGACATCCTGCCGCTGCAACGACTCGCGCTGTCCCTGGCCCTGGCCCGGGGCGAGGATCCGGACGCGCCGCGCGGCTTGAAGAAGGTCACGGCGACGATGTGAGGTCCGGCGTGGCACGCTGTGGGGCGTGTCCACCCTCCGTGACCTCGCCGAGGAGCACACCGCGCTCCGGCCGGCCGACATCGACCATCTGCACCGGATCGCCGGCGACTGGCAGTTGCTGTCCGACCTGTCCTTCGCCGACCTGCTGCTCTGGGTGCCGGTGGACGGCGACGGCACGTTCCTCTGCGTAGCCCAGGTCCGTCCCACCACCGCACCGACCGCCTACCTGGACGACCAGGTCGGGCGGATCGTCGGCGGAGCCGAGGTGGCCCACCTGGAGGTGGCCTACCGGCAGGGACGGATCTGGCGCGAGGGCGACCCGGTCTGGTACGGCGACGTCCCGGCCCGCCACGAGGCGATCCCGGTCCGGCTGCGCACCGGCGACGGTGAGGCCGGCGAGGTGATCGCCGTGGTGGGCCGGGACACCAACCTGTCCACCGCGCGCACCCCCAGCCAGCTCGAACTGAACTACCTCACCACCGCCGACGACCTCGCCCAGATGATCGCCGACGGCACGTTCCCGCCGCCCCGCCACCCGGGCGAGACCACCTCGGCGCCCCGGGTCGGCGACGGCCTGGTGCGGCTCGACGCCAACGGCAAGGTCACCTACGCCAGCCCGAATGCGCAGTCCGCGTACCGCCGCCTCGGCTACGCCTCCCACCTGGTCGGCGAGGACCTGGCCAAGCTGCACCGCCGGCTGGCCGGCGACCCGTTGGAAGGCACCGACGCGGGCAACGCCGTGCTCGCCGCGCTGCGCGGCGAGGCGCCGCCCCGGCGGGAGATCGACGCCCGCGGCGCCACCATGCTCACCCGGGCGCTGCCGCTGATGCCCGCCGGAGTGCCGATCGGCGCGCTGGTGCTGGTCCGCGACATCACCGAGGTACGCCGCCGCGACCGCGCCCTGATCACCAAGGACGCGACCATCCGGGAGATCCACCACCGGGTGAAGAACAACCTCCAGACCGTCGCCGCGCTGCTGCGCCTGCAGGCCCGGCGGGTCTCCATGCCCGAGGCCCGGGTCGCGCTCGAAGAATCGGTACGCCGGGTCGCCTCGATCGCGCTGGTGCACGAGACGCTCTCCATGTCCAGCGACGAGGCGGTCGAGTTCGACGGCATCGTGGACCGGGTGGCCAGCGCCGCCACCGAGGTCGCCGCCACCGAGGTGACGGTCGGCATGCGCCGCCGCGGCAGCTTCGGCATACTGCCCGCCGAGATCGCCACCTCGCTGGTGATGATCCTCAACGAGCTGCTGCTCAACGCCGTCGAGCACGGTTTCCCGCCGGCCGACGAGGAGGCTGCCACGCCTTCGCCGGCGGACGCGGCGGTCGCCGTGCCCCGGCCGGAGGCGGCGGCTTCCGCGCCCCGGCCCGAGGTGGTGGTCTCCGCGCACCGGGCCCGTAAGCAACTGCACGTCACGGTCAGCGACAACGGCCGGGGGCTGCCCGAGCAGTTCGACGCCGAGCGCGGCGGCAACCTGGGCCTGCAGATCGTCCGGGCGCTGGTCACCGGCGAGCTGCGCGGCACCATCGAGCTGCGCAACGGCGCCGACGGCGGCACCGAGGCGGCCATCGTCGTACCGCTGGCCCGCGGCACCACCGACCGCCTCACCGGACGAGCAGGGCCACTGTGATCCCCGGCCGCGGCCACACCCGCTGCACCGTGTAGCCCGCGCTCAACGCGTCGCCCTTCGCGCCCGGCACCGCCGCCACCGGATCCGTGCGCCGGCCGGTGACCACCAGCCACACCCGGTCCACCCCGGCCAGGCACCGCGCCGGGTCGTCGCACTCCACGGCCCAGAGGCTCGCGTCCTGACGCTGGTCGCGGACCACCAGCACGTCGCGTGGCAGCCTCGACCCCAGGTGGTACGCCACCCCGAGATCCGGGAACAGCCACCCGTCCCGGGGCGAGTAGACGATCGCGTCGCCCGGCCGCTGCCCGGCGCGGATGATCCCGGCCGCGCCCGCGTAGTCGACGGGTGCGCTGCGCGGCCACTCGTGGGTGCGGCGCAGCGCCGCCTGATCGGGCAGCCCGAGCAGTCCGGCCAGGACCACCACCGCGATTCCCGCCGCGATCCGTCCGCGCGGCGACGTCGGCCCTTGCTCTGCTTCCACGGGCGCGGCAGTGCGGCCGGCTGCGGCGGGTGTCGCCGTGCGCGCTGGTTCAGCGGGCGTTGCTGTTGCCGGCGTTCGGGCCGGTGCGGGAGTGACCCGCGCGACAGCCAGCGCGGCGCCGGCCAGTACGCAGGCGAACGGCACGGTGAAGACCAGGTAGCGGGTCACCCAGAGCGGCACCATCGTTCCGGCGGCGAACACCAGCAGCACCGGCAGCAGCACGGCGGCGGCCGGCAGCAGCGCCCGGCGACCGAGCCGGGCCACGCCGAGCGCCGCGAGCGCGAGCACGAAACCGCCGACGACGCCGCTCTGCGCCAGCGCACCGGGTAGCGCCGCCAGGTCGGGCAGGCGCGCCGGGCCGACCCAGTCGAGCTGTCGACCGCGCTGCCCCCGGGCGACGAGTGCCAGTGGGGTGACGAGCACGACGGCCGGCACCAGCGCCAGCAGCCAGCCGGCCAGCGCCCGTCGGCCGGGCGCCCACGCCTTGCGAGCCTCGCCGGTCACGTCCTGCGGTTCCGCTTCCGACGCGTCCGTGCCGTGCTCCCTGCTCCCGGGATGCGGTGACACCCGTGGCGTTCCACCGGCGTTCGATCTCGTGGCTGGGTGGAACGCCGTGGGTGTCTGCGGGGCGCCGTGACACCCGTGGTGCTCCACTCGCGCTCGATCTCGTGGCTGGGTGGAACGCCACAGGTGTCTGCGGCGTGGCCGGCTCGCGTCGGGCATCTGGGCTCGGGACTGGCCGGGCGGATCGACGACCCCCGCAGCGCCCCGTACGGCGATCAGCAGCACCACCAGGGCGAGCGCGGCGAGCAGCGTGAGCGCGAGCAGGTGGAGCAGCCCGAGCGCGGCGACCGCGGCGGCGTACCTCGCCCAGCGCCACCGCCCCGGCCGGCGCAGCGCCTCGACCAGCAGCAGCGTGGCCAGTACCGCGAACAGCGTGGCGAGCGCGTACGGGCGGGCCTCCTGCCCGTACCGCGAGGTGGCCGGCAGGACCGCGAACAGCAGTCCGGCCAGCAGCCCGGCGCGACGGCCGACCAGCACCGCGCCGAGACGGCCGGTGAGCGCGGCGGCCACGGCCATGGCGAGCGCGGAGGGCAGGCGTAGCGCCGTCGGTGACGTGCCGGCCACTGCGGTCCAGCCGTGCATGAGCAGGTAGTACGGCCCGGTGGCGGCGTCGATGGTGCGGGTCATCCGGGCCAGGTCGGAAAGCGGGCGGGTGGCCGCGCTCCAGGTGGCCAGCTCGTCCCGCCAGGGTTGGGCGTGCCCGATCCCGGCCAGCGTCACGGCGAGCGTGAGCAGCCCCGGCGCCACCCACACCGCCCAGCCGGGACGGGCGCGAACAGACGCGGGCGCGAACCTCCTCACCCACGCAGCGTCACACGCCCACTCCCGCTCACCCGCCCGCTCCACCAATTCCCACCCACCCGACCCCTTCCCGCCCAACCCTCACCCGCCCCGAGCCCGTCGATCATGAAGTTGACGGCACTCACCGTCCCTTTTGTCCCCGCCAACCTCATGATCACCGGGGAGGGGGTGGGAGGGGGGGGAGGGGGAGTGGATGAGAGTCGATCTCGGTGGGGCCCGTGATGTGGGATCACAGTGCGGAGCTGTGGTCGGGCAGGGCGTGGTGTGGCAGCATGAGGCACATGACCGCCGCTGTCGTCCGCCGCTTCGTGGCTCGCCGCCACGTCGATTACGGCCGCGTGCGCAGCGCGATCTGTCCGGCCTACTGACGACGCCCGACCCATCCGTCTCGGGCGCGCACTCGCGCCGGCCGTCATCGACATCGCCGTCCACGGCCCACTCTCGGGCCGGCCGTCGCGTCCGCGCTCGCAGGCACCGCAGCAAGCAATGGAGGACGCCGCGATGGCGGTCAGCAGCACCCCGACCCGACCCGATTCCCCGGCGCCCGCCGCCCGTGCGCCCCGCCGGCCACGCGGCGAGGGCCAGTGGGCGCTCGGGCACAAAGAGCCGCTCAACCCCAACGAGCGGATCAAGAAGGACGACGACCCGCTGAACGTGCGGGACCGGATCGAGAACATCTACGCCCACCGCGGTTTCGCCTCGATCGACCCGCAGGACCTGCGCGGCCGGTTCCGCTGGTGGGGCCTCTACACCCAGCGCAAGGCCGGCATCGACGGTGGACGCACCGCAGTGCTGGAGCCGCACGAGCTGGAGGACGAGTTCTTCATGCTCCGGGTCCGGGTGGACGGCGGCCAGCTCAACCTGGCCCAGCTCCGCGTGATCGCGGACATCTCCCGCGAGTTCGCCCGCGACACCGCCGACATCACCGACCGGCAGAACATCCAGTACCACTGGATCCGGGTCGAGGACATGCCGGAGATCTGGCGCCGGCTGGAGTCGGTCGGCCTGCAGACCACCGAGGCGTGCGGCGACTGCCCCCGGATCGTGCTCGGCAGCCCGGTGGCCGGGGTGGCCCGGGACGAGGTGCTCGACCCGACCCCGGCGATCGACGAGATCGTCCGCCGGTACGTCGGCGACAAGGCGTTCTCCAACCTGCCCCGCAAGTTCAAGACCTCGATCTCCTGGCTGGTCGACACCCCGTACGAGGCGAACGACATCTCGTTCCTCGGCGTGGAGCACCCGGAGCACGGTCCCGGCTTCGACGTCTGGGTGGGCGGCGGGCTCTCCACCAACCCGATGCTCGCCAAGCGGCTCGGCGTCTGGGTGCCGCTGAACGAGGTGCCGGACGTGTGGGCCGGCGTGGTCGGCATCTTCCGCGACTACGGCTACCGCCGCCTGCGCAACCGGGCCCGGCTGAAGTTCCTGGTCGCCGACTGGGGCGTGGAGCGGTTCCGGGAGGTGCTGGAGAAGGAGTACCTGGGCCGCACGCTGCTGGACGGCCCGGCCGCGGACCTGCCGGCGAAGCCGGTCGACCACATCGGCGTGCACGCGCAGCGGGACGGCGCGAACTACGTGGGCGCGGCCCCGGTGGTGGGGCGGGTCTCCGGCACCCAGCTGGCGCAGCTCGCCGACGTGGTCGAGGCGCACGGCAGCGGCCGGGTGCGGCTCACCCCGTACCAGAAGTTGCTGGTGCTGGACGTGGCGGCGGAGCGGACCGACTCGCTGGTCGCGGCGCTGCGCGGGATCGGCCTGGAGGCCCGGCCGTCGGCGTGGCGGCGCGGCACGATGGCCTGCACCGGCATCGAGTTCTGCAAGCTCGCCATCGTCGAGACCAAGCGGCGCGGCGAGGAGCTGGTCGCGCGCCTGGAGGAGCGGCTGCGCGACTTCGACGCGGACATCTCCATCCACCTCAACGGCTGCCCGAACGCCTGCGCCCGCACCCAGGTCGCGGACATCGGGCTCAAGGGCCAGCTCGTGGTCGGCCCGGACGGCCGGCAGGTCGAGGGCTTCCAGGTGCATCTCGGCGGCGGCCTCGGCATGGCCCAGGGGCAGACCGCCGGCTTCGGCCGCAAGCTGCGCGGCCTGAAGACCACCGCCGAGGAGCTTCCGGAGTACGTGGAACGGCTGGCCCGCCGCTACCTGGCCGGCCGGACCGAGGGTGAGACGTTCGCCAACTGGGTGATCAGAGTCGACGAGGAGGAGTTGCGATGAGCGACGCTCGGTCTGCGCCTCTCTACTGCCCGTACTGCGGCGAGGAGGACCTGCGACCGCACGAGGCCGGGCACGGCGCCTGGGAGTGCCACGCCTGCGCGCGGGTCTTCGCGGTGAAGTTCACCGGCCTGCTGAGCCGGGCGGTGACCCGGTGAGCGGCCTCGTCTCCGCCGCCGGCCTCGGCCTGATCGGCGAGGCCGGCCCGGCCCGCCGCAACCCGGAGGAGCTGCGCGCGCTGGCCGAGGAGGCCGGCCGGGAACTGGCGGACGCGCCCGCGATCGAGATCGCCCGGTGGGCCGCGGAGACGTTCGGCGAGCGGTTCTGCGTGACCAGCTCGATGGCCGACGGGGTGGTGGCGCACCTGGTGTCCCGGGTCGCCCCCGGCGTCGACGTGGTGTTCCTGGACACCGGGCTGCACTTCCCGGAGACGCTGAGGGTCCGCGACGAGGTGGCCCGCCGGATGCCGGTGCGGGTGCGCTCGATCCGCCCCCGGATGACAGTCGGCCAGCAGGACGGCCAGTACGGCCCGCGCCTGTTCAACAGGTCCCCGGACGACTGCTGCCAGCTGCGCAAGGTGGAGCCGCTGGAGCGGGCGCTGTCCGGGTACGACGCGTGGGCCGCCGGGCTGCGCCGGGACGAGTCGCCGACCCGGGCCAACACGCCGGTGGTGGGCTTCGACGCGCGGCGCGGCAAGGTCAAGGTCAACCCGATCGCGGCCTGGACGCAGCGGGAGGTGGACGCGTACGTGGCCCGGTACGACATCCCGGTCAACGAGCTGTTCGCCCGCGGCTACGGCTCGATCGGCTGCTGGCCGTGCACCCGGCGGACGAAGGCGGGGGAGGACCCGCGCTCCGGTCGCTGGGCGATGTTCGAGAAGACCGAGTGCGGCCTGCACACCTGAGGGCCGGGCCGCCCGTGGTGCTCGCCGCGCACGGGAGCCGGGACCCTCGGGCGGCCGAGGCGACCCGGGCGCTGGCCCGGGCCGTGGCGGACACCTGGCCCGGTCGTGCGGTGCTGCCGAGCTGGCTCGACCACACCGATCCGGGGCCGGCCGAGGTGCTGCGCGGGCTGGCCGCCGCCGGCCACTCCCGGGCGGTTCTGGTGCCGCTGCTGCTGACTGCCGCGTACCACCGGAAGGTCGACATCCCGGCGGCGGTCGCGGCGGCGGGCGCGGACATCGAGGTACGGGTGACAGACGTGCTGGGGCCGGCCGGCGCCGGCGTGGACGGCGGGCTGCTGGACGGGTTGCGCCGCCGCCTGGCGGAGGCGACCGGCGACGAGCCGGCCGGGCTGGACGCGGTGGTGCTGGCGGCCGCTGGTACCCGGGATCCGGCCGCGCGTGCCTCGGTGGGTCGGGTCGCCGCGGCGTTCGGCACCGGGCTGGGCGTGCCGTGCCGCGTGTCGTACGCCTCGGCGGCGCCGCCGGAGGTCGGCGGCGCGGTGGCGCGACTGCGCGCGGCGGGGGCCCGCCGGGTCGCGGTGGCGGCCTATTTCCTGGCGCCGGGCCGGTTCCACGACGGGGTACGCGCGGCGGCCCGGTCGGCGGGCGCGGTGGCGGTGGCGGAGCCGCTGACCGACCTGCCGGAGTTGGCGGACCTGGTCCGGCGGCGCGTGGACACGGTGGCGGCCTGACCGGCCCGGACACAGCGCGACGCCCCGGCCGGAATCCCGGCCGGGGCGTCGCGAGTGGTACGGGTCAGGCGGAGTGAGCGCGCAGCACCCGGATACCGCCGCGGCGCTTCACCGCGCGGCGCTCTTCCTCGCTCATCCCGCCCCAGACGCCGGCGTCCTGACCGGACTCCAGCGCCCACTGCAGGCACTGGTCGGTCACGGGGCAGCGCCGGCAGACGGCCTTCGCCTGCTCCACCTGAAGGAGGGCCGGGCCGGACGTCCCGATCGGGAAGAACAGCTCCGGGTCCTCGTCGCGGCAGACCGAATCGTGGCGCCAGTCCATGGCGGCAACACTCCTCATTCTTAGTGGTGGCCAGTAAACGCTTCGTTGTTATTGCTATATGCGTCCGCATTGCCGAATGGTGACGTTCAGCATCCATCAATTCGGCGCAGCGTGAGCAGGCTGTGGGGTGCCTGGACCTGCTGGAACAGCTCAACCGAACGAGCATATCCAGGCAATGTCCCGGCAACACGAGTTCGCTTGTGAATACTTTCACGAACTACAGCGATGTCAAGGGTGCCGCTCGGAAAAACTCCGAACAGTGAGCGGGCTCACCACCCATTTGTCCGGGTTTACCAGGGTCCTGGTTACCCGGCGTGCCACAGTCGATAATCAATGTAGTACGGTCTGCGTGACGTTGCTGACATTTCCGGCACCCTTCCTCGGCGTGGCGGCCACCGCGCCCGCGCGGCGGGGGGATCCGCGTCAACCGAGTGGAGTACCCGAGACCTAGCAGATTACTCTCAGTGCCGCCGGCACGGAGGTGAATCGGACTTTCTCCCGCTCGCCGAGGTAGTCCCCGTCCATCTGGAACGGCAGTGGGCGCTCCGAGCGCAGGGTGAACTCCGCCAGGTCGTGTAGACGCAGCACCTGCTTGCCGTGCGGATCCGGCTTCCGGGAGAAGAACTGCGCCGCCGTACGGGCCGTGCTGGCCACCCGCAGCCGCCGCAGCGCCAGCACGTCGAGCCCGAGGTCGAACGACGCCTCCGGGTTCGGGTTGATCTCCCGGTCGCCCAGGTACGTCCACGGCGCGGTGTTCTGGATGATCGCCGTGGCCAGCTCCGTGTCCGGCGCCTCGCCCGGACGCTCCAGCGTGATCGACGGGTGGCGGCGGTCCGAGCCGACGAAGTACTGGCTCGCGGTGGAGCGGAAGTAGAGCGCCGGAGTCGAGACACGCCCCTTCTTGCGGGACTGTTCCACCCGGCGGATGACCGCCGCGTCCAGCCCGAAGCCGGCGCAGAACGTGAAGTAGCGGTCGTCGGCCCGGCCCAGCCCGATCGTGCGGGACCGGCCCAGCCGCAGCCCTTCCAGGATCATGCTGGTGCCGTCCGGCCACTCCCGGGGCAGCCCGAGCGCGCGGGCGAAGACGTTAGTCGAGCCGCCGGGCACAGTGGCCAGCGCGGGCAGCCGCTCGGCCGAGGTCTGCCCGGTCCGGAACGTCGGCGGCTCCGCCGCCATCAGGCCGTTGACCACCTCGTTGACGGTGCCGTCGCCGCCGAGCGTGACGACCAGGTCGACGCCCTCCTGGGCGGCCTCCCGGGCCAGGTCCATGGCATGGCCCCGCCGGCGCGTGTAGCGCACCGACAGGTCGACTTCACTGCGCAACGCCCGGACCAGCACGTCCCGGCTGCGCTCGCTGGTGGTGGTGGCCTTCGGATTGACCACCAGGACGGCCCGCATGGGCGGCACTGTACCGCGACTACCCACCGGTATCGTGGCGCCCGTGACGATCGACTCCGACCCGGTTCCCGGCACGCTGCGCGCCGCGGTGCTCCTGCTACGCGCGGAGGCGGTGGCGCTCGGGCTGATCGCGGTGTGGCTCATCTGGTCCGACCTCACCGCTGAAACGACGGACCTGGTCTCGGCGCTGTGGGTGACCGCTTTCGCGATCGGCGGCGCGGTGGCGCTCTGGGCGCTCGGCGGCGCGTTGTCCCGCCGTCGCGCCGGGGCGCGCGCGCCCGCGATCGTGCTTCAGCTCATGCTGCTGCCGGTCGGCTGGTTCATGATCGAGGGAGGGATGGGCTGGCTCGGCCTGCCGCTCATGGCGTTCGGCATCGGCATGGTCGGGTTGCTCGTGAGTGGCCCGACCAACCGCGCGCTCGGCTTCGGCGACCCGGAACGCTGAGCGGGGGAGCGGCGGCCGCGACCGGTCAGTAGCCGCCGGCGCGGCGGGTCAGCAGCGAGATGGTGGCCCGGCCGTCGGTCGCGTGGGCGTTGGCCCCGGTGGTCAGCGCGGTGAGCACCTTCCAGGCGAACGACGACTCCGACGGCAACGTCGCGCCCCGGACCGTCGGCACCGTCACCTCGACGGTGAGCGCGTCCTCGGTGACCGCGAAGCGGCACTCCAGCTCGGCGTCGCGGGTGGCGATGGCGAGCAGCATGGCGCACGCCTCGTCGACAGCGATGCGCAGGTCCTCGATCTCGTCGAGGGCGAACTGGAGCCGGGCCGCGAGGCCGGCCGTGGCGGTGCGGAGCACGCCGAGGTAACCACCGTCGGCGGGCACGGTGAGATGGACGACGTCGTCGTCAGTCGTCGGGTGCCCGGTCAGTTGAGTCACGGCTCCTCCCCCCGGTGCGGGACTCTACCCGGTCAGGGGGCCGACCGCGTGGGCGCGGCCGTCGCGTGCGTGGCGAGCTCGCGCAACGCCGGCCCGGCCAGGCGGTACGGGGTCCACTCGTCCATCGGCGTGGCGCCGATCGCGGCGTAGAAGCGGGCCGCCGGGTTCCAGTTGATCATCCACCACTCCAGCCGCTGGTAGCCGCGCTCCACACAGATCGCGGCGAGGGCGGCCAGCAGCATCCGGCCCGCGCCGGTGCCCCGGGCGGCCGGGCGGACGTACAGGTCCTCCAGGTAGATGCCGTGCACGCCGGCCCAGGTGGAGAAGTTGAGGAACCAGAGCGCGAAGCCGGCCGGCTGGTCCGCCGCGTCCACGGCCACGTGACCGAAGAGCGCCGGCGACGCCCCGAACAGGGCCGCGTCGAGTTGCTCGGTGGTGAGGTGGCACTGCTCCGGGGCGCGCTCGTACTCGGCGAGCTCGTGCACCATGGCGACGACGGCCGGTACGTCCCCAGGACGTACCGGCCGGATCGTCAACGTGTCGTCGGGCGACGTCACGCCTGCTTGGTCTCCCAGAAGATCTTCGAGATCTCGTCGATCTTCGCCAGCAGCTCGTCGGCCTTGGCCGGGTCGGTGCCGCCCTTGGCGCCGGCCGCGCCGGCCAGCTTGGTGGCCTCGTTGAACAGCTGGTGCAGGTGCGGGTACTTCTCGAAGTGCTGCGGCTTGAAGTAGTCGGTCCAGAGCACCCACAGGTGGTGCTTGACCAGGTCCGCCCGCTGCTCCTTGATCAGGATGGCGCGGGTACGGAACTCCGGGTCGGTGTTGGCCTGGTACTTCTCGCAGATCATTTTGACCGACTCGGCCTCGATCCGGGCCTGGGCCGGGTCGTATACGCCGCAGGGCAGGTCGCAGTGAGCGCTGGCCGTCACCCGGGGCGTGAGGATGCGGGGAAGGCGCATCAGGGTCCTCCATGGGTTGTTTGCGATGATCCAAGACGACATTACTCCTGGAGACGCCCTCGGGGGCTGGGAGGTGACATGGCGCCCACCGGCGAACCTCCGCTACTGCGCGGCCCGCTGGCGCCGGTGCTGGTGACCGGCCCGTCCATGTCCCCGACGCTGCGTCACGGCGACGCGGTGCTGGTCCGCACCGGCGGCCGGGCGGTGCGCCCCGGGGACGTGGTCGTCGCGGTCTTCCGCAGCCGTCCCGACCTGCTCGTCGTCAAGCGCGCGGTGGAGCCGCGCGACGGCGGCTGGTGGTTGCGCGGCGACAACGAGTTCGTCACCGACGACTCCCGGGCGTACGGGGTGGCTGACGTCCGGGGCCGGGTGGTGGCCCGCTGGTGGCCACGTCCCGGACGGGTGCGGCGCAGGTAGGTGAGGGGGCGATATGACCCCGCTCACATCCTGAGGGCCGGAGCGTGACTATGCTCGGAAAGTGCCCGGGTGACCCCCGCACCGCCACGCCGCCGGTCGCTGACCACCGCTGACCGCGCCGGCCGGTCCGTCTGCTCGACAGATCCTGGAGTCACCATGTCTTCGTCCCCCCCGGACCCCGCCGATCCCGTCTTCCGCCTGCACGTCGGCGGCAAGATGGCAGTCACCTCCACCGTGCCGCTGACCAGCCGCGAGGACCTCTCCCTCGCGTACACCCCGGGGGTTGCCCGGGTGTGTGAGGCGATCGCCGCCGACCCCGCGCTCGCCGACACCTACACCTGGGTGTCGCACACCGTCGCCGTGGTCACCGACGGCTCCGCCGTACTCGGTCTGGGCAACATCGGCCCGCGCGCCGCGCTGCCCGTGATGGAGGGCAAGGCGGTGCTGTTCAAGCAGTTCGCCGGCGTCGACGCGGTGCCGGTCTGCCTGGACACGCAGGACGTGGACGAGATCGTCGCGACGGTCAAGGCGCTCGCGCCCTCGTTCGGCGGGATCAACCTGGAGGACATCAGCGCGCCGCGCTGCTTCGAGGTGGAGCGGCGGCTCGACGAGGCGCTGGACATCCCGGTCTTCCACGACGACCAGCACGGCACCGCGATCGTGGTGCTCGCCGCGCTGCGCAACGCCGCGACGCTGCTCAACCGCAAGCTCGGCGACCTGCGGGTGGCCGTCAGCGGCGCGGGCGCGGCCGGCGTCGCGGTGACCAAGATGCTGATCGCCGGCGGCGTCGACCCGGCCCGGGTGGTGGTGTGCGACTCGCGCGGCATCATCGGCCGGCACCGTGAGCTGACCGGCACCAAGGCCGAGCTGGCCGAACTCACAAACGCCGAGGGCCGGCAGGGCGACGTCACCGAGGCGCTGCGCGGCGCGGACGTGCTCATCGGCGTCTCCGGCGGCCAGATCCCCGAGGCGGCGGTGGCCGGCATGGCCCCCGGCGGCATCGTGTTCGCGCTTGCAAACCCCACCCCGGAGGTGCACCCCGAGGTGGCCGCCCGGCACGTGGCGGTGGTCGCCACCGGGCGCAGCGACTACCCGAACCAGATCAACAACGTGCTCGCGTTCCCTGGCGTGTTCCGGGGCGCGCTGGACGCCGGGGCCACCCGGATCACCGACTCGATGAAGGTGGCCGCCGCCGACGCCATCGCCGGCGTGGTGGCCGAGTCGCTGACCGCCGACGCGATCGTGCCCTCGCCGCTGGACCCGCGGGTCGCGCCGGCGGTGGCCGAAGCGGTCGCCGAGGCCGCCCGCCGCGACGGCGTCGCCCGCCGCTGAGATGTAAGGAAGGGGCCCTTCCTAACGCCTCCGGTAGAGGAAGGGCCCCTTCTTAACTGCTGCTCAGCTTGTTACCGTGCCGATCATGCGTGCTGCCTTCGCCTCGGCCTTCGACACCGACAACCCGCTTGCCGCGCTCGCCGTCGGCGACCGTCCCGAGCCGACCCACCCACAGGACGACTGGGTCACCGTGCGGGTCCGGGCCAGCTCGCTCAACCACCACGACCTCTGGTCGCTGCGTGGCGTGGGCCTGACCGCCGACCAGCTCCCGATGATCCTCGGCTGCGACGCGGTCGGCACCGACCCGGACGGCAACGAGGTCGTCATCTACCCGGTGGTGCCCACTCCGGGCGACCCCCGCGGGGTCTCCATCCTCTCCGAGCACTACCAGGGCACGTTCGCCGAGCTGGTCGCCGTACCCCGGGTGAACCTCCTGCCGCTGCCCGACGGCCTGTCGGCCACCGACGCGGCGTGCCTGCCCACGGCCTGGCTCACCGCCTGGCGGATGCTCACCACCAAGGGCCGGGTCGCCGACGGCGAGTCGGTGCTGGTCCAGGGCGCCGGCGGTGGCGTGGCCACCGCGGCCGTCGCGCTCGGCGTCGCGCTCGGCAAGCGGGTGTACGCGACCAGCCGCGACGCCGCCAAGCGGGAGCGGATCGCCGAGCTGGGCGCGACCGCGCTGGAGCCCGGCGCGCGGCTGCCGGAACGGGTCGACGTGGTGATCGAGACGGTCGGCGCGGCCACCTTCGACCACTCGCTGAAGTCGGCCGCCCCGATGGCGCGGATCGTGGTCTCCGGCGCCACCTCCGGCCACGAGCCGAAGGTCAACCTGCGCCGGGTCTTCGCCATGCAGCTGGAGATCCTCGGCACCTCGATGGGCACCCCGGACGAGCTGACCGAACTGCTCGCGTTCTGCGCCGAGCACGAGGTGCGGCCGGTGGTCGACCGGGTGGTGCCGTTCAGCGAGATCACCGAGGCGTTCGCGCGGCTGCACTCCGGCGACGTCTTCGGCAAGGTGGTCGTCGACCACACCGCCTGAGGCGTACGGCGCTGGCGGCGGTGCCGATGGCGCGGGCGGTGCGTACGGCGCCGCCGGCGCGGATCGCGCGGGCGGTGCGGATCGCGCGGGCGGTGCGGATCGCGCGGGCGGTGCGGATCGCGCGGGCGGTGCGGATCGCGCGGGCGGTGCGGATCGCGCGGATGGCGTGTTAAGAAGGGGCCCCTTCTCTACCGGAGGCGTTAAGAAGGGGCCCTTCCTTACAGCCGGTCGTCGAGCGTGGCCACGCCGCCCTTGGCGGCGCCGACGGGGAGGCGCTCCTTCGCCGCCGGGTCGCCGTAGAGCGTCCAGCGGAGGAACTCCACTGTCGTGTCCGCGACCACGCCCAGCGCCTTGCCGTCGCCGAGCAGGGCCCGGCCGTGGTCGCCCTTCGGCAGGCTGAGCATCGCCTTCGGCCACGGCACCGCGTCGAAGACGGCCTTGCCGGCGGCGTACGACACCACCTCGTCGGCCTCGCCGTGCACGAACAACTGAGGCGCGACGGTGCCGGCGAACGCGGTACCCACGCCGAGCGCGGTGCCGGAGAAGACGATGCCCGCGTCCAGCCGAGCGTCCCGGCCCGCGGTGAACACGCCGATCGTGGTCACGCCACCGGCGCTGTGCCCGGTAGCGGCCACCCGCTCCGGGTCCAGCCGGCCGCGCAGCGGATCGCCCGCCTTCTCGCCGAGCGCGAGCACCCGGGTCAGCACGTACGACACGTCGGCCGGCTGGTTGAGCACGTCCAGCGCGTTGCCGTCGGTGCCCCGGGACGTGTGCGGGAAACGTGGCGCGGCGACCACGAAACCGGCCGCCGCCCAGCGCGTGAGCAGCACCTGGTAGTCCTCGGGCCGGGCGGTCAGCCCGTGGCTGAACAGCACCACCGGGAACCGCCCGTCGGCCGCCGGGGCGGAGCGCTCGACCGCGCCACCGGCCGCGCCCGCCGCCGGGTACCAGAGCGTCACCGGCAACGGCCGGTTGCCGTCGCGGTTCAGCTTCACCTGGCGTACGCCGACCGCGAGGCTCTCGGTGGGAGCCTTGCCGGCGGGTACGCGCGGGGTCGGTGTGGCGCTGGTCGGTGAGGTGTCTAGAGCGGGCCGCCCGGCCGGGGCGGCGGGCTGCTCCGAGCAGCCGGCGAGGGCGGCGCCGAGCACGGCGGCGGTAACGAGGGCGACGGGACGACGGCTCATGAACTCGATTGTGCCTCGCGATCGCCTGAGACCCGGCCCCGGTCAGCCCGTCGGGTGGTCGCGCGCCGACGCCCGGAGCCGGGCCAGGTCGGCGGCGTCCTTGGCGCGGCGGGGCCGCTCCGGCATCCAGACCGGGAACATCTCCTTGAACTCGATCTGCGCGGCGATGCTGATCACCGGCGCCGCGAGCGGGCCGATCCGGCCGGGTGGGGCGGTCAGCATGCCCTCGGGCAGGACGGTGCCCGCCCACGGTCCGGCGCCCACGACGACCCGGCCCGCCGCGTCCCGGTCGAGGTACGCGAAGCTCAGCTCGACGTCGTCCCGGAGCAGGTCGAGCTGGAGCGTCGCCGGCATCCGGGGGTCGGGCCGCCAGTCGAGCGCGCCGAGCCGGTCGGCAAGCAGGTCGGCGTCCCGCCGCCAGCAGTACCAGTCGACGTCGACGTGGGGGCGGCTCACCGCGCCGAGGTGGAAGTCCATCGCCCAGCCGCCACGCAGCCAGACGTCGATCCCGGCCGCTCCGGCCACCTCCACCACCTCACGGATGGCGTCCAGTTGCCGCCCTTCCAGCCCGTCCACGCCCGCACCCTACCCACCCCCGCCCTGGGTCGCGTCGATCATGAAGTTGGCGGCATCTGCTGTCCGTTTTGTCGCCGTCAACCTCATGATCGTTGGCGCTGGGCCGGGCGGGGTGCGGTCAGGCGGGGAGGGAGCGGGTGGTGAAGGTGGTACCGGGGGCTGCCGCGTCGGCGGGGAGGCGGCGCAGCGCTGCCCGGTCGGCGTAGAGCGTCCAGCGCAGGAAGTCGGTGGTGGTGGCGAGCACCTGGGCGAAGCCGGAGCGGCCCGGCGTCAGGTACTCGCCGTGGCCCTGACCGCGCAGGCTCAGGAAGGCGGCCGGGCCGAGACAGCGGGCGTACGCGGCCCGGCCGATCGACTCCGGCACGATCCGGTCGGCGCTGCCGTGCACGAACAGCATCGGCGCGAGCGGCCGGGAGAAGCCGGCGACCATCCGGCCACCGGCGATCACTATCCCGGCCCGCAACGGGGACGGTTGCCCGGAGGCGAACATCCCGAGGCTGGTGTGACCGCCGGCCGAGTGCCCGGCGGCGGCGAACCGGTCCACGGCCAGGTGCGCGCCGAGCGGGTCGCCGGGGCGGGCGCCCAGGCGGACCAGGTGACGGACCAGCCGCCAGGCGTCGGCCGGCTGGTTGCGTACGTCGTCGCGGGTGTAGTGGCGGGCGCGCAGGTTCGTACGCGGGTACGTGGGCGCGACCACCACGAACCCGGCAGCCGCCCAGCGACTGGTCAGCGCGGCGTGCAGCGCGGGCAGGCTGCGCAGCCCGTGGCTGTAGAGGACCACCGGGAACCGGCCCGCCGCGAACGGCGCGCCCGGCCGCACCCGTGGCCCGTCCTGCGTCCCAGCGTCTGCGCCGGACGGCCCGCCGGCGCGGCCCGGCGAGGTGGCGGAGTAACGTGCGCCGGCGGAGCCGGGCGGCGTGGCGGAGTTGGGCGTGGAGGCGGAGCTGGGCGCGGTGGTCCGGCCGGGCGTGGAGGCGGAGATCGGCGCGGTGGCGCGGGCAGGCCCGGCGGGACCCGTGGACGCGGACGGAGCAGCCGGCGCGGGCAGGTCGGCCGGGTACCAGACGGTGACCGGCAGCGGCCGGGCGCCGTCCGGGTCGAGCGTGAACTGCCGCATCCCCACCGCGTACTGGCGCTCGGGTGCGGGCCGGACACCGGCCGGGACGGGATCGGTCGTGGCGACGGCCTGGCCGCAGCCGGCCAGCAGCGCCGTCATCAGCGCGGCCACCAGCCGCTGCCCCCTCACACCTGCACGGTAGGCAGCCGAGCGGTCGGCCCGCGCCCGCCGTCCGGATCGGCTGCCACCGCCACCCGGCCGGGCGACACCTCCACCGGCCGGGCGGGTTTGCGCGGGCCGGGTGAGCCGGTTGTCTTGCTCCGGCCCGGCGGGGCGGCCTGGTCCGGCCGGCTTCGCTAGGGTCACCCGCATGGCTGAGAACTACACCGACCCGAGTGGCAACACAGCGCAGTTCCGCGCGTTCGTCGATTCGCCCGAGCCGGCCGCGTCGGCGTCGGCGCCGTCCCGGGTACCGCTGATCGCCGGTGTGGCCGTCGCCGTCGTCGTGGTGGTCGCCCTCGTCGCCTGGATCGCCCTGGGCTGACCCGCACGCCGCACGCCGCACGCCGGCAGCGGCAGGGGCGCACCGGACCACGCCACCTCCCCGAGGTGGCGGCACTTGAGGCGCCGGGGTCACGCCACTTCGCCGAGGTGGCGGCATCGGGCGCACGGGATCACGTCACTTCCCCGAGGTGGCGGCACCTGAAGCGCCGGGGTGATGCCACTTCGCCGTGGTGGCGGCATCGGGCGCACCGGTATCACGCCGCCTCCCCACAGTGGCGGCACCTGGAGCATCGGGGTCACGCCACTTCGCCGAGGTGGCGGCATCGGCGGCACCGGACCACCCCGCCTCCCCGAAGTGGCGGCACCTGGAGCGCCGGGGTGATGCCACTTCGCCGTGGTGGCGGCATCGGGCGCACCGGTATCACGCCGCCTCCCCACAGTGGCGGCACCTGGAGCATCGGGGTCACGCCACTTCGCCGAGGTGGCGGCATCCGAAGCACCGGACCACCCCACCTCCCCGAGGTGGCGGCATCTAAGGCACCGTCGCCCAGAACGCGATCAGGCCGTGCCGAGCACCTCGCGGGTCTCGCGGGCGATCTCCCGCTCCTCGTCGGTGCCCACCACGAGCACCGCCACCTCCGCGCCGTCCGGCGAGACGACCCGGTCGCCGTGGCCGTCGTTGCGCGCCGGGTCGACGGCGATGCCGAGCCGGTCCAGCCCGGCCAGCGCCGCCGCCCGTACCGGCGCGGCGTGCTCGCCGACCCCGGCGGTGAACGCGATCGCGTCGACCCGACCGAGCAGCGCGTAGTACGCGCCGACGTAGCCGGTGATGCGCCGGCAGTAGACGTCGAACGCCAACGTCGCGTCCGGGTCACCGGCGTCGCGGCGGGCCAGCACCTCACGCATGTCGTTGGCGCCGGTCAGCCCGAGCAGACCGCTGCGGTGGTTGAGCAGGTCGTCGATGTCGTCGACGCCCATGCCGCCCTCGCGGCGCAGGTGGAAGATGACTGTCGGGTCGAGGTCGCCGCTGCGGGTGCCCATCACCAGGCCCTCAAGCGGTGACATGCCCATCGAGGTGGCCACGCTGCGGCCACCCTGGACCGCGCACGCGCTCGCCCCGTTGCCCAGGTGCAGGGTGACGGTGTTCAGCTCGTCGTACGGGCGGTCGAGGAGGTCGGCGACGCGACGCGAGACGTACGCGTGCGAGGTGCCGTGGAAGCCGTACCGGCGGACGCCGTACCGCTCGGCGGTGGTCTTGTCGATCGCGTACGTCGCGGCGGCCTCGGGCAGCGTGTGGTGGAACGCGGTGTCGAAGACCGCCACCTGCGGGGTGTCCGGCAGCGCCTCCAGCGCGACCCGGATGCCGGCGAGGTTGGCCGGGTTGTGCAGCGGGGCCAGCGGCACCAGGTCCTCGATGGCGGTGACGACCGCGTCGTCGATGCGTACCGGTTCGCTGAACTTCCGCCCGCCGTGCACCACCCGGTGGCCGACGCCGGCCAGCCCGGTCAGGTCGAGGCGGCCGATGATCTCCCGGACCGCGCTCTCGTGGTCGGCCGGCCCGCCTCCGGGTTCGCCGATCCGCTCGACTGTGCCCTTGTCGAGGACGTCGTCGCCGTCGTACAGCCGGTACTTGACGGACGAGGATCCGCTGTTCAGGACCAGGATGCGGCTCATTCCGACGCCTCCGCGGCGGCCTGGATGGCGGTGATCGCCACCGTGTTGACGATGTCCGGCACGGTGGCGCCCCGGGAGAGGTCGTTCACCGGCCGGTTCAGGCCCTGCATGACCGGCCCGACCGCCACCGCCCCGGCCGAGCGCTGCACCGCCTTGTACGTGTTGTTGCCGGTGTTCAGGTCCGGGAAGATGAACACGGTGGCCCGCCCGGCGACCGGGCTGTCCGGCAGTTTGGTGGCGGCCACCTGCGGGTCGATCGCCGCGTCGTACTGGATCGGGCCCTCGACCAGCAGGTCGGGCCGGCGTTCCCGGACCAGCTTGGTGGCCGCGGCGACCTTCTCCACGTCGGCGCCGGCGCCGGAGCTGCCGGTGGAGTACGACAGCATCGCCACCCGCGGCTCGATGCCGAACCGGGCCGCGGTGTCGGCCGACGAGATGGCGATGTCGGCGAGCTGGTCGGCGTCCGGGTCGGGGTTGACGGCGCAGTCGCCGTACACGAGCACCCGGTCGGCGAGCAGCATGAAGAAGACGCTGGAGGCGACGGAGACGCCGGGCACGGTCCGGATGATCTCGAATGCCGGCCGGATGGTGGCGGCTGTGGTGTGGGTGGCGCCGGAGACCATGCCGTCGGCGTGGCCGGTCTGCACCATCATCGTGCCGAAGTAGTTGGCCTGCGCGACGATGTCGTGTGCCAGCTCCACGGTGACGCCGCGGTGGGCGCGCAACTGCGCGTACGCCTGCGCGAACTCGTCCCGCCACGGGCTGGTCGCCGGGTCGACCACCTGGGCGTCGCCGAGGTCCACGCCCAGTTCCCGGGTGCGGCGGGCGATCTCGTCCGGGCGGCCGAGCAGGGTGATCTCGGCGACGCCCCGGCGCAGCAGCACCTCGGTCGCGCGCAGGATCCGCTCGTCGGCGCCCTCGGGCAGCACGAGCCGGCGGCGCTGGGCGCGGGCCCGGTCGATCAGGTCGTTCTCGAACATCAGCGGGGTGACCCGTGCGGAACGGCTGACGCGCAGCCGGCGGGCCAGGTCGTCGGTGTCCACGCAGCGTTCGAACGCGCCGAGCGCGGCCTCGACCTTGCGCGGGTTGGCGGTGCTGGGGCGGCCCTCGATGCGGCTGGACGCGGACACCGTGTCGTAGCTGTCGCTGGGCACCGACAGCACGGGCAGCCCGGTGTTCATCCGCTCGACCAGGCGCATGGCGCGCGGGTCGGGCTGTTCGCCGAGCGTGAGCACCAGCCCGGCCAGCGACACCTGCCCGGCGACGTGCGCGGCGCCGGCGGCCACCAGCAGGTCCGCGCGGTCGCCCGGGGTGATCACCAGCGCCCCGTCGGTGAGGTGGTCCAGCAGCGTCGGCACGTGCGCCGCGCCGACCACGTAGTCGAGCACGTCGCGGTCGAGCGCGGTCTCGTCGCCGGTGAGCACAGTGCCGCGCAGCGCCGCCGCCACCTCGGCCACCGTCGGCGCCGACACGGTCGGCACCTCCGGGATCGCGTACGCGGGCACCGGCAGCTCGGGCAGCGTCATCGGCTGCGGCACGCGGTTGGCCAGCGCCGCGATCACCGTCGCGCCGAGGTCGACCAGATCGTGGTACGCGCCGCGCAGCGCCGCCGCGATCGCCTCCGGCTCCTGCGCGAACCCGTCCACCACGGGCACCACGACGCTGCCGAACTCGGTCGCGAGCCGGGCGTTGAAGGCCAGCTCACGGGGGCCGGTGCCGTCGCCGTAGGCGAAGTCGCTGCCGACCACCACTATCGCCGGGCAGCGGCGTTCGACCTCCCGGTAGCGGGTGACGATCCGGGAGATCAGTTCCTCCCGGCGGCCGTCCGCGACGAGCGCGCTCGCCTCGGCGTACGTGGCGCCGTACAGCTCGTCGACCGGCAGTTCCATCCGGTAGCGCTCGGTGAGCAGGGCCAGGATCGGGTCGGTGCCGTCACCGGCGACGAGCGGCCGGAACGCGCCGATCCGTTCCACCTGCCGGGACAACAGCTCGGCCAGCCCGAGCGCCACTGTCGATTTTCCCCCGCCCGAGCCGACGCCGGTGAGGTACACGCTGCGAGCCACGGCACCCAACCTACAAGATCGAGGTCGGTGCTGTCCGTTCTGCCTGGTCAGCACGGCTAGCCGGGAGAGAAGGTGGGAATTCCTCGCATCTACACTTGGCTGGTGGAAGGCCCGACCGCACTGATTCCTGTCGTACCGGAATCGCCCCCCGTCTTCGTCGACCCGAGCGGGCGGCGACGCCGGCGGCTTCGCCGTCTCGCCTACTGCGCCGGCGCGGCGGGTGTGATCTACACGGTCATGGTCGGAGCCAGCTTCGCCGGCGGGCCGATCAGCCCGGACACCGTCATCCCGTTCGTCGAGCCGACCAGCGAGCAGCGGCTGCCCTCGCCGAACCCGTCGGACGCGCCCGCGCCGACCCGTCCCGCTCCGGACGCGCCCACCGACATCCGCACCGCTCCGGCGCGGGCGCCGGCCACCTCCGTCGCCCCCGCCGCCACGGTCTCGCCGAGCCCTCGGTCTCAACGGCCGACCCGGCCCGCCCCGACCGCGCCCCGGCCCGTCCAGACGCCGGCCACCACCGCGCCGCCCACCACCGCGCCGCCCACCGCCCCCACCGCCGAGGTGCCGCCGCCCGCCGTCGACCCGCCCGCCGAACCCGCCGCACCCGCCGATGAGTGACCAGGCGCCCGCCCGTCCGAACCCGCCGACGAGCGAGCAGCCCACAGTCACGCTGGACCCCCGCCGTGTGCGGGCCGCCCGCCGGCAGCCGGACGACGCGCCCACAGTCGTGCTGGACGTCCGGCAGATCCCCGGCGCGCCGCAGATCCCCGGCCCGCGCCGGTCCCGCGGCCGGCGTCTCCTGCCCCGGCCGAGCTGGGCCCTGGTCGCCATGGTCGTGGTCGTCCTGGGCGGCCTGCTGGTCGTCGAGGCGTACACGAACGCCGCGTTCGTACCGGACAACCGGGTGACGCCCGGCAGCCAGCGGGAGGTTCCCAGCTCGGTGGTCGGGGGCGGCCCGATCGTCAACGTCGGCGCGGAGGGCCGGACCCAGTCGCACCGCCTGCCGCCGCGCACCATCGCGCTCACCTTCGACGACGGACCCGACCCGCGGTGGACGCCGGAGGTGCTGCGCGTCCTGGACAAGTACCAGGTCAAGGGAACCTTCTTCGTCGTCGGCTCGCAGGTCGTCCGCAACCCGGAGGTGACCCGCCGGCTGGTGGCCGAGGGGCACGAGCTGGGCGTGCACACGTTCACCCATCCCGACCTCGCAGCGCTGCCGGAGTGGCGGCGCGAACTGGAGTACGCGCAGACGCAGCTCGCCATCGCCAGCACCACAGGTGTCCGGCCGTCGCTGCTGCGTTTCCCGTACTCGTCCCGGGCGGACGCCTACACCGACCGGGACTGGCCGATGCTGCGGCAGGCGGGCGAACTGGGCTACCTCACGGTCGTCAACGACGTCGACAGCCGGGACTGGGAGCTGCCCCCGGTCGAGGAGATGATCGCGAACGCCACGCCGGACGGGACGGCCGGCACCGTCGCGCTCTGGCACGACTCGGGCGGCGACCGGTCCAGCACGGTGGCCGCGCTGGACCGCTACATCCCGGCGATGCTGGAACGCGGCTACCGCTTCACCACCGTCAGCGAGGGACTCAACCAGACGTTCGCGGCCGCGGGTGTGTCCGGCCCGGTGGGCGGGCACACGGCGGCCTCGCTCGACGAGCGGTTGCGGGGCCACGTCCTGGTCGGCGCGGTACGGGTGGCCGACGGCATGTTCGGGGTGCTCGGTGTCTTCTTCGTGCTCGTCGGGGTGCTCACCGTCGGCCGGTCGCTGCTGCTGTTCGTCCTGGCCACACGGCACGCGCGCCGTCGCCGTCGCCGTGACTGGTCGTGGGGCCCGCCGGTCACCGAACCGGTCTCGGTGATCGTGCCCGCGTACAACGAGCGGGAGGGCATCGCCGCGGCCGTCCGCTCGCTGGCCTGCGGCGACCACCCCGGCGGCATCGAGGTGGTGGTGGTCGACGACGGCTCGACCGACGGCACCGCCGACATCGTCGCGGCGCTGGGGCTGCCGAACGTCCGGGTCGTCCGCAAGCCCAACGGCGGCAAGCCGAGCGCGCTCAACACCGGCGTCGCGCTGGCCCGGCACGACCTGATCGTCATGGTCGACGGCGACACGATCTTCGAGCCGGAATCGGTCCGCCGGCTGGTCCAGCCCTTCGCCGACCCCCGGGTCGGCGTGGTGGCGGGCAACGTCAAGGTCGGCAACCGTCGCGGCCTGATCGCCAAGTGGCAGCACATCGAGTACGTCATCGGCTTCAACCTCGACCGCCGCCTCTACGAGACGCTGCGCTGCATGCCCACCGTCCCCGGCGCGATCGGCGCGTTCCGGCGGCAGGCGCTGGAGCAGGTGGGCGGCCTGACCGACGACACGCTCGCCGAGGACACCGACGTCACCATCGCCGTCGGCCGCGCCGGCTGGCACATCGTGTACGAGGAGACCGCCCGCGCCTGGACCGAGGCGCCGACCACCATCGGCCAGTTGTGGAAGCAGCGGTACCGGTGGAGCTACGGCACCATGCAGGCGATGTGGAAGCACCGGCGCTCGGTGATCGAGAGCGGAACGTCGGGCCGGTTCGGCCGCCGGTGCCTGTCGTTCCTGACGCTGTTCGGCGTGCTGCTGCCGCTGGCCGCCCCGGTGATCGACCTGCTCGCCATCTACGGGCTGATCTTCCTGGACCGCAGCGACACGGTGGTGGCCTGGCTGGTGATGCTCGCGCTCCAGTTCGTCACGGCGGTGCTGGCCTTCCGGCTGGACCGGGAGAAGCTCGGCGTGCTCTGGGTGCTGCCGTTGCAGCAGTTCGTCTACCGGCAGGTGATGTACCTGGTGCTGCTCCAGGCCGTCGGCACCGCGCTGACCGGGGGCCGGCTGGGCTGGCAGAAGCTGCGCCGTACCGGGAATCTCCAGGTCGCCGGGCGGGGCGCGACCGGCTGAGGCCGCGCCCGGCCGCGCCGGTCAGTCGTCGTCCGGGTCGTCGAGGCGGGCCAGCCAGGTGGCGAACCGCTCGATCGGGGTCTCGAACTCCGGATTCAGGTCGACGAAGTCGCGCAGCCGCTCGCCCAGCCACTCCAGGCTCACCTGCTCGTCGCCCCGGCGCTCGACCAGCTCCTCGATGCCACGGTCGGTGAAGTACACGGTGTTCCTCTCGTCGTCGTACGGCAGCGGCCCGCCCCGGGTCGGGACGGGCCGCTGCCGGTGGTGTCACGGGCGGGGGAGAGCCGCCTCGATCAGCGCGTTCTGCTCGACCTCGTGCATCTTCGCCGAGCCGACCGCCGGAGCGGCGGCGGCGGGCCGGGAGATACGGCGCAGCCGGACCTCGGGCAGGTGCTCCAGCAGGTTCAGCGCGACGAACGACCAGGCGCCCTGGTTGGCCGGCTCCTCCTGGACCCAGGCGAAGTCCTCGGCGTTCGGGTACTGCGCCAGAGCGGCCCGGACCTCCTCGACGGGCAGCGGGTAGAGCTGCTCCATCCGGATGATCGCGGTGTTCGTGACGCCCCGCTCCTGCCGGGCCTGGAACAGGTCGTAGTAGACCTTGCCCGAGCAGAGCAGCACCCGCTTGACCTGCTCCGGCGCCGGAGCCGCGGTGTCGGCCAGCACCGGGGAGAACGTGCCGGTGGTGAAGTCCTCCACCGGCGACACGCAGAGCTTGTGCCGCAGCAGCGACTTCGGCGTGAACACCACCAGCGGCTTGCGCTTGGGCGACAGGGCCTGGCGGCGCAGCAGGTGGAAGTAGTTCGCCGGGGTGGTCGGGATGGCCACCCGCATGTTGTCCTCGGCGCAGAGCTGCAGGAACCGCTCCGGGCGGCCGGAGGTGTGGTCCGGGCCCTGGCCCTCGTGGCCGTGCGGCAGCAGCAGCGTCACCGCGGAGCGCTGACCCCACTTCACCTCGCCGGAGGAGATGAACTCGTCGATCACCGACTGGGCGCCGTTGACGAAGTCACCGAACTGGGCCTCCCAGGCCACCAGCGCGTTGATGTTCTCCACCGAGTAGCCGTACTCGAAGCCCATGGCCGCGTACTCGGAGAGCAGCGAGTCGTGGACGAAGAAACGCGACCGCTCGCCGTCGGCGGTGAGCGACATCAGCGGCAGGTAGTCCTCGCCGGTCTTGGCGTCGACCACCGAGGCGTGCCGCTGGACGAACGTGCCGCGGCGGGAGTCCTGCCCGGCGAGCCGGACCGTGACGCCGTCGTGCAGCAGCGTGCCGAACGCGATGATCTCGGCGAAGCCCCAGTCGATGCCGCCCTCGACGGACATCTTGCGGCGCCGCTCCAGCAGCTGCTGGATCCGCTTGTGCGGGGTGAAGCCCTCCGGCAGGTTGACGTGCGCCTCGCCGATCGCCTTGACCACCGAGGCGTCGGTGGCGGTGTCGACCTGCGGCTCCGGCTCCTCCTCCCGCGCCGGGCGGCTGAGCTGGCGCGGCGTGGTCGCGGCGTCCCGGGTGGCCTTGAAGACCCGCTCCAGCTGCCCCTGGTAGTCGCGCAGCAGCTCCTCCGCGTCCTCCACGGTGATGTCGCCGCGCCCGATCAGCTCTTCGGTGTAGAGCTTCCGGACCGAGCGCTTCGAGTCGATGATCTTGTACATCTCCGGGTTGGACATCGACGGGTCGTCGCCCTCGTTGTGCCCGCGCCGGCGGTAGCAGACCATGTCGATCACGACGTCCTTGTTGAACGCCTGCCGGTACTCGAACGCGAGCCGGGCCACCCGGACCACTGCCTCCGGGTCGTCGCCGTTCACGTGGAAGATCGGCGCCTGGATCATCCGGGCCACGTCGGTGCTGTAGAGGCTGGACCGGCTGTACTCCGGGGCGGTGGTGAAGCCGACCTGGTTGTTCACGACCACGTGCACGGTGCCGCCGGTGCGGTAGCCGCGCAGCTGAGACAGGTTGAGCGTCTCGGCGACCACACCCTGGCCGGCGAAGGCGGCGTCACCGTGCACCGCCAGCGGCAGCACGGTGTAGCCCTCCAGCTTGAGGTCGATCCGGTCCTGCTTGGCCCGGACTATTCCCTCCAGCACCGGGTCGACGGCCTCCAGGTGCGACGGGTTCGCCACCACCGACACCTTGACCGCGTGCTCGCCGTCCGGGGTGGTGAACTTGCCGTTCTGCCCGAGGTGGTACTTCACGTCGCCCGAGCCCTGCGTGGAGCGCGGGTCGAGGTGCCCCTCGAACTCGGAGAAGATCTTCTCGTACGGCTTGCCGACGATGTTCGCCAGCACGTTGAGCCGGCCGCGGTGGGCCATGCCGATGACGACCTCGTCCAGCCCGGCCTCGGCGGAGCACTCCAGCACCTCGCCGAGCAGCGGGATCAGCGACTCGCCGCCCTCCAGCGAGAAGCGCTTCTGGCCGACGTACTTGGTCTGCAGGAACGTCTCGAACGCCTCGGCGGCGTTGAGCCGGTTCAGCACGTGCTTCTGCTCGTCCTGGCTCGGCTTCTCGTACTTGCGCTCGACGCGCTCCTGGATCCAGCGCCGCTCCTCCGGGTCCTGGATGTGCATGTACTCGATGCCGACCCGGCGGCAGTACGAGTCACGCAGCACGCCGAGGATCGAGCGCAGCTTCATCCGCTGCTGGCCGGCGAAGCCGTTGACCGGGAAGACGCGGTCGAGGTCCCAGAGCGTGAGCCCGTGCTGGAGCACGTCAAGGTCCGGGTGCTTACGGATCTTGAACTCCAGCGGGTCGGTGTCGGCCATCAGGTGGCCGCGCACCCGGTACGCGTGGATCAGCTCGTGCACCCGCGCGGTCTTGTTGATCTGGCCCTCGCTGTCGACGGCCACGTCGCGCATCCAGCGCACCGGCTCGTACGGGATGCGCAGCGAGGTGAAGATGCCGTCGTAGAAGCCGCGCTCGCCGAGCAGCAGCTCGTGCATGACCTTCAGGAACTCGCCGGACTGCGCGCCCTGGATGATCCGGTGGTCGTACGTGCTGGTCAGCGTGATGACCTTGCTGACCGCGTTCTCGGCCAGGGTGGCCTCGCTCATGCCCTGGTAGGGGGCCGGGTACTCCATCGCCCCGACGCCGATGATGGCGCTCTGCCCCTGCATCAGGCGCGGGATCGAGTGCACGGTGCCGATGCCGCCCGGGTTGGTCAGCGAGATCGTGGTGCCGGAGTAGTCCTCCATGGTCAGCTCGTTGCGGCGGGCGCGCCGGACCACGTCCTCGTACGCCTGCCAGAACTGCCGGAAGTCCATCTGCTCGCAGCCCTTGATGGACGGCACCACCAGGTTGCGGGAGCCGTCCGGCTTGACCAGGTCGATCGCGATGCCCAGGTTGACGTGCTCCGGGCGGACCATCGCCGGCTTGCCGTCGACCTCGGCGAAGGAGTTGTTCATCTCCGGGTGCTCGACGACGGCGCGCACCAGCGCGTACCCGATCAGGTGGGTGAAGCTGACCTTGCCGCCGCGACCCCGGGTGAGGTGGTTGTTGATCACGATGCGGTTGTCGACCAGCAGCTTGGCCGGGACGGCGCGCACGCTGGTGGCGGTCGGGACCGACAGCGACGCGTCCATGTTCTGAACGATCTTGGCGGCCACGCCGCGCAGCGTCGTGGTGCCGGCGGCGCTCGCGGCCGGTGCCTTCGCGGCGGGCTTGGCCGGTGCGGACTTCTTCGCCGGCTCGGGGGTCTTCGCCGCCGGCTTGGCGGCGGGCTTGGCCGGGGCGGACGCCTTCGGGGCGGCCTTCGGCTCGGCCTTGGCGGGCTCCGCCTTGGCGGGCTGCTCCTTGACCGTGGCCACTGCTTCCTGCTGCTCGGCCGGCTCAGGCTTCGCGGCCGGCTTGGCCTGCCCGTCCGGGCGCGGTGTGGCGGCGCCCGGGGCCGGCCGGTAGTCGGCGAAGAAGTCGTGCCAGGCCGAATCGACGCTCGAGGGGTCGGCGAGGTAGCGCTGGTACATCTCCTCGACGATCCACTCGTTCGGGCCGAAACCCGCCAGTGGGTTCTCCTGCGAAGTCTGCTGGGTCGACACGGCCGCTAATCGCCTCTTTCACGCGGTTGTGAATGTCACGGTGGCCCCCGGTGACCCCCGGTTGCCGACGCTGGGTAAACCGATGCCAAGGCTACGCCGTGCGCTGGGCGCAGGCATTCTCGCCTCCGGCTGGTGGTCCGATTCACAGAAGATGCCAGAAGTTCGGCAAACGCTGCGTGATCCACCGACTCCTGCTAGACGACGAGGACCCCGGGCAGTGACGAGTGTCACCGGCCGGGGTCCGCCTGACGGCGAGGTCAGGAGATGTCGCGCTTGCGGATGGTGGCGATGCCGATCGCACCGGTCACCACCGCGTACCCGATCAGCACCGCGGCGCCGGCCCAGCGGGGCGGGTTGCCGGGGATCTCGGTGCCGGCCACCATCAGGCTGGAGGCCAGCGACGGCACCAGCAGCTGGAGCTGGTTGATCCAGTCGCCGAAGCGGCCGGCCAGCAGGCCGATGGCGATCGCCGCGCCGATGGTGCCGCCCAGGTAGAGCAGGATGCCGGTCACCGTCGCGCCGATCTGGCTGCGGATCAGCACGCCGAGCCCGACGCCGAGCACCGACCAGAGCAGGTAGGCCAGGCCGTTGAGCGCGACCGACGCCCAGACCTCTCCGCTGCCGAGCTGGGTGCCCACGTTGGTGGCATTCAGGATCATCGGCCCGAAGATCAGGTTCAGTGCCGTGGTGACGACCCAGAACAGCAGCGCCAGCACGCCGGCCGCGACCAGCTTGGCCAGCATCACCGCGGTGCGGTGCGGCGCGGTGAGGAACGTGGTGGTCACCGTCTGGTGGAAGAACTCGCTGGTCACCACCACGATGCCGAGCAGCAGGACGATGAGCAGGCCGAAGAACTGGCCGTTCGTGTAGAGGTTCGCGGCCAGGCTGTCGGCGCTGGAGATCGCCTGCACCTGGTCGGCCTGGTCGGCCGGAACCTCGCCCAGGTCGCCGCCGGCCAGCGCGTCGGTCTGCAACCAGTTGAACAGCAGCGCCAGCGCCCAGAGCGGCAGGCTGATCAGCCCGAAGATCCACCACGTGCTGGTGGTACGGATCTTGAGCAGTTCGGATCGGACAAGCGTCATCGGATCTCCGCCTTTCCGGCCGTCAGCTCCAGGAAGACCCCTTCGAGGTCGGGGCGCTCGGTGGTCAGCTCGTGCAGCTCCACCTTGGCGGCCAGCGCGACCCGGCCCACGGTCGGGGCGTCCACGCCGCTGACCAGCAGCGCTCCGTGCGGGTCGGCGTCGACGGTGGCGGACTGCTCGCGCAGCACCGTGGCCAGCTCGTCGGCCTGCGGGGTGCGCACCCGCACCCGGACACCGTGCGTCATCGAGGCCATCACCTGGTCGACCGGGCCCTGCCGGACCAGCTTGCCGGCCGCGATGATCACGACATCGTCGGCGAGCAGCTGCATCTCGGAGAGTAGGTGGCTGGAGACCAGCACCGTACGGCCCTCGGCGGCGAGACCCTTGAGGAAGCCGCGCATCCAGCGGATGCCCTCCGGGTCCAGGCCGTTGGCCGGCTCGTCCAGGATCAGCACCTGCGGGTTGCCCAGCATCGCTGCGGCGATGCCGAGCCGCTGCTTCATGCCCAGCGAGTAGCCCTTGAACTTGCGCTTCGCCGCGGGCGAGAGCCCGACCAGGGCGAGCGCCTCGTCGGCGCGCTCCTTCGGCAGGCCGGCCGCCGCGCAGATCACCCGAAGGTGGTTGATCCCGGTGCGGCCCTTGTGCGCGCTGGACGCCTCCAGCACCGCGCCCACCGTGCGCAGCGGGTCGGCCAGGTCGGCGTACCGGCTGCCGCCGATGGTCGCCGTGCCGGCGCTCGGCGTCACCAGGTTGAGCAGCATGCGCAGCGTGGTCGTCTTACCGGCGCCGTTCGGGCCGAGGAAGCCGGTGACCCGGCCCGGCTCGACGGTGAACGACAGATTGTCCACCGCGCGGACGGTCTTGTATTGCTTGGTCAGGCCGGACACGATGATCTGGCCGGTCCCGGCACTGGGGCGTGGCTGCCCGTCGGACATCATTCTCCTCTCCTGCCCCGGCGGGCGTGACGCGCGCCGGTGGGGGCGCCCGTTGCGGGGGCACCCGGCAACAGCCTTCCAACCCGGCGCAAGGGGGTCAATCAGGCGGGACGCGTACCCGCCGTCCTCCTCAGGGAGGAGATCAGCCGGTCGGCAGCGCCACCCAGGTGGCCCGGGCGCGGCCGAGCAGCGCGCCGTCCGCACCGTACAGGCTGGTGTGCACCTCGGCCTTCCGTTTCTCGCCGCCGACCGCGAGGCCGGTCACCACGCACTCGTCGCCGGGTCGTGGCAGCGCCGTGACCCGCGCGGCGATCCGCCCCAGCACGTACGGGCGGCCGGGCGCGAGCACCGCCCAGCCACCCGGACAGTCCAGCGCCGCCCACACCGTCGCGGGCGTCACCTCCGCCGGGGCGTCGAACGGCGCGGCGGTCCGCCCGTCCGGCAGCCGTCCCGGGAAGATCCGCAGCCCGTCCGGGTGCGCCGGGCCGCAGACGAAACAGCGGGGAAAAGGGTGGTCCAGCAGACCGGGGTACGCCCGCGCGGCGTCCTCCGCCGTCGCCCGGTCCACCGGTGGCACCACCGCCTCGACCGGCGCCACCCGGCGTACCTGGGCGATCAACTGGCCGTCCGGGTCGCGTACCTCGCCGTCGGCGGCGGTCAGCGGGGTGTCCAGCGGCGGCGGCCGGCGCAACGTGACCTCCACCGGCCCCCGGTCGTCGATCAGCGCGGCGAAGATCCCGGCACTCCAGCCGCCGTTGCCCGAACCGTCCGGTCCCTGGAAACGGGCCTCGACCAGCATGCGCACCTCCGGGTTCAGCTCCGCCGGCGCCCTCGCCGGCGGTCCGCCCGGCAGCCTCGCACACACCCGCCCCGCACCGGCCGTCCCGGTTCGCACGACGCCGCCGGCACCGTCTTCGTGGACCGGTTCCGGCCGCGCGACCTGCCCGCCACCGTCGCGCGCGTGGCCGAGGCGCTGCGCTCCGGGCCGCCACCGACTGCCGCCCGGCAGCGCTGGACCTGGACCGTCAGAGATCTTGGTAGCAAACGGGCCCCTATGAGGGCCTTTTGCTGCCAAGATCTACCGGCTTCTCAGGGTGTGGAAAGGTGATCCTTGTCAGTGGGATGAGGCGACGGAGGCGGACCGAGGCGCGCGTCGGAGACGCGACACTATCGCGATAGCATCTTGTTCAGTCGCGATGTATCGCGTTATGCTCCTCGCGTCACTCGACGTGCCGTCGGTCGGTACGTCGTCGAGGGGAGGACGCCATGGCCAACTGGACGGTCGACAGCCCGCAGCGGATCACGGTGGACGAGCCGGTCACCCGGCTCGACGTCCGGCTGGTCAGCGGCCGGCTCAACGTGGTCGCCACCGATGGCCCGGCGCGGGTCGACGTCACCCGGATCGGCCGGCGGCCACTCCTTGTCGAGATGCGCGACGGCCGGCTGACCGTGCAGCACGAGCGGTCCACCCGGTGGCCGGGGGTGCTCTGGTCCTTCGGCCCGCTCCACCGCCGGTATCGCGCCGAGGTGTCGATCGCCGTGCCGGCCGAGGTCCTCGCCGATCTGCACCTGGTGGACGGCACGCTCGTCGCCTCCGGCCTGCGCGGGGACACCAAGGTCGACGTCACGTCCGGCCAGGTCACCCTGCGAGGGCTGCGGGGGCGCACCAGCGCCAAGGTCATCTCCGGGCCGGTCGAGGCGCTCGGCATCGGCGGCGACCTCGACCTGGAGACGGTCTCCGGTGAGCTGATCCTCGCCGACAGCGCGCCCGAGCGGGTCCGCGCCCACGCCGTCTCCGGCTCGATCACCTGCGACCTGGACAACCCGCGCGGCAGCGAGATCCGGCTCAGCGCCATCTCCGGCAGCATCACCGTGCGGGTCCGCGAGGACAGCGACCTCACCGTGCACCTGCACACCACCTCCGGCCGCATCACCAGCGGCTTCCCCCAGGTGGGGGCCGGTCCGCGGGGCTTCGGCCCGATCAAGGACAGCCACGGCGTGCTCGGTGGGGGCGCGGGTAGGCTCTGGGCCTCCGCGACCTCCGGCAGCATCGCGCTGCTCGCCCGCCCGGTCGCGACCGCCGAGGACGTGGAGGAACTGCCGTGACCGCCGTGTTCAGCCACGGCCGGCTCCGGCTCTACCTGCTGAAGCTGCTCGACGACGGCCCGAAGCACGGATACGAGCTGATCCGCCTGCTGGAGGACCGCTTCCTCGGCCTGTACGCCCCCAGCGCCGGCACCATCTACCCCCGCCTGCAACGGCTGGAGACGGAGGGCCTGGTCACGCACACCGCCGCGGGCGGGCGCAAGGTCTACGAGATCACCGAGGCGGGCCGCGCCGAGCTGCGGCAGCGCGCCGACGAGCTGTCGACCCTGGAGGCCGACATCGGCGCCGCGGTCGAGGACCTGTCCGCGCTGGCCGGTGAGATCCACAACGAGGTACGCGGCTCGGTCCGCGACCTGAAGCGCGAGCTGCGTGAGGTGGCCCGGCAGACCCGGCAGGGCGCGTGGACGGCCTCTGCCACGGCCCGGCCCGCCGGCGACGGGGGGTCGGCCCGTCCGGACGACTCGCCGCTGCTCGCCGAGTTCGACAAGCGGCTGGCCGCGTTCACAGTCGAGGTCGGCGCGCTGGTACGGGCGCGGCGGCTCAGCGACAACCAGCTCCGCACCGCGATCCGGATGCTCGACGGGGCGCTGGAAGGGCTGCGGCGGCTGTTCCGCTGATCTCACAGGTTGTTTCCAGGCTCCACCCAGCGCGGCCGCAGCCGGAGCGCGGATGATGGGGCCCATGGCGGCTACCCAGACGGAGGCTCGACTGCTCGTGGTCGAGGACGATCCCAACATCCTCGAACTGCTCTCCGCGAGCCTGCGCTTCGCGGGCTTCGACGTGGCCACTGCGACCAGCGGCAGCGCCGCGCTGAACGCCGCCAAGGACCACCGGCCCGATCTGGTCGTGCTGGACGTGATGCTGCCCGACCTGGACGGCTTCGAGGTCATCCGGATGCTCCGCGAAGGCGGCACCCGTACCCCGGTGGTCTTCCTGACCGCGCGCGACGCCACCGACGACAAGATCCGCGGGCTCACCCTGGGTGGCGACGACTACGTCACCAAGCCGTTCAGCCTGGAGGAGTTGACCGCCCGGATCCGGGCCGTGCTGCGGCGTACCGCGACCGGTGAGCAGGTGCCGTCCCGGCTCACCTTCGCCGACCTGGAGCTGGACGAGGAGACGCACGAGGTGCACCGCGCCGGTCAGCGGGTGCAGCTCTCGCCGACCGAGTTCAAGCTGCTGCGCTACCTGATGCTCAACGCCAACCGGGTGCTCAGCAAGGCGCAGATCCTCGACCACGTCTGGAACTACGACTTCCGCGGTGACGACAACATCGTCGAGTCGTACATCTCCTATCTGCGCCGCAAGGTCGACAACACGCAGCCGCGGCTGATCCACACGCTCCGGGGAGTGGGATACGTGCTACGCAAGCCGGCGGCGTGAACGTCGTCCACGACGCGAAGGGCAGGCTGCGTAGCGTCCCGCTCCGGCTGAAGCTCGTCGCCTCGGTCCTCGCGCTCGTGGCCGCGGCCCTGGTGGTGATCAGCGTGTCTACCGCCTATTTCCTGCGCAGCTATCTCGTCGGGCAGATCGACACCGAGCTGAGCGACTCGGTGAACCGGTTCGAGTCGATCCCGCCGACCGGTATCACGTTGCCCAGCGACTACCTCGTGGTGCTGACCAGCCGGGGCAGCGGAGAGGTCGACGGCGGAATCGCCTACGACACGGATCGGTTCCAGGAGCGGGACCTGCCGAGCTGGCCCACCGAGGTGAGCGGGTTCCGGAAACTGGAGGGAGACCCTTTTACCGTCCGGGCGCGGGACAGCTCGGTTCGCTGGCGGGTGCTCTACACCCAGTTGCCGAACGGGCAGATGGCGTTGATCGGGGAACATCTGACCGATGTCGACATGGCCGTGCGGCAGTTGGTGTGGATCGACCTCCTGGTCGGCGGCGCGGTGCTGATCTCGCTGGCGTCCGTCGGCGCCGGGATCGTGCGTACCAGCCTGAAGCCGCTCGTGGAGATAGAGCGTACGGCGGCTGCCATTGCCGGCGGTGATCTGACCCGGCGGGTGCCCGACCCGGAGATGGGACGGCCGTGCCCGACCTCGGAGCTGGGCCGCCTGTCCCGGGCGCTGAACGCGATGCTGGCCCAGATCGAGGCCGCGTTCACCGCGCGGGCCGCCTCCGAGGCGGCGGCGCGCAGCGCCGAGATGGGCGCGCGGGACGCGGCCGCGTACGCGCAGGCGTCGGAGGCGCGGGCCCGCCGGTCCGAGGAGCGGATGCGGCAGTTCATCGCCGACGCCTCGCACGAGCTGCGGACGCCGCTGACCACCATCCGGGGCTTCGCCGAGCTGTACCGGCAGGGCGCGGCGCGCGCGCCGGAGCAGACCGCCGACCTGCTGCGCCGCATCGAGGACGAGGCGTCCCGGATGGGGCTGCTGGTGGAGGACCTGCTGCTGCTGGCGCGGATGGACCGGGAACGGCCGATCGCGCTGGCCCCGGTGGAGCTGCCGGTGCTGGCCTCGGACGCGGTGGAGGCGGCCCGGGTGGTCGACCCGGACCGGCGCATCGAGCTGGAGCGGGCGCCCGGCGCCGGCCCGCTGGTGGTGCTCGGCGACGACGCCCGGCTGCGCCAGGTGATCGGCAATCTGATGACGAACGCGCTCACCCACACCCCGTCCGATGCCTCGGTGACGCTGCGGCTGCGGGCGGAGGCGGGCAACCTCGCCGTGGTGGAGGTGGCGGACACCGGTCCCGGCCTCACGCCGGAGCAGGCCGAGCGGGTCTTCGAGCGGTTCTACCGGGTGGACGCCGCGCGTACCCGGCGGGCGGGCGGGCCGATCAGCACCGGCCTCGGCCTGGCCATCGTGGCCGCGCTCGTGGCCGCGCACCACGGCACCGTCGAGGTGGACGAGACTCCCGGTGGCGGGGCGACGTTCCGGGTGAAGCTGCCGCTGCTGCCCGAGGCGCCGGAGCCGGGCGAGTGACGTTCAGAAAACTTCCAGGCGGATTCCAGGCTGATGACAGTGCCACGGGGAAAACTGGTGCCATGACCGACCACGAGACCGATCCGCAGCGGTCGCCGGCCCCCGCCGACGCCGAGCCGTCGCACCACACCGCCGAGCTGCCCCGCGTCGAGAGCGGGACGTCGGACTCCTCGAACACCCCGGCCGCCGCGCCGGTTCTGGCCGACGCCCCGGCCGCCGGAACCACGGCGCAGCCCGGAACCACGAACCCCGCCGCCGCGCCGGCCGGCCCGTATCCGCCGCAGGGCGGGACGCCGTACCAGGCCGCGGCGCAGCAGCACCACCCCTGGTACGGCCAGCAGCACCAGCACCAGCAGCAGCACGGCTGGGCCCAGCAGCAGGGCGGCTCCGGCTATCCGTCGGCGCCGCACAGCGGCGGGCCGGTCCCGTCGTACCAGGCGCAGCCGTACCAGGGACAGCACGCGCAGCACGCGCAGCAGGGCTACCAGCCGTACCAGGCCGGGCAGCCGACCCCGCCGTGGGGCGCGCCGCAGCCGGCGCGGCCCAGCCGGGCCGGGAAGTTCATCGGCGCCGGCGCGCTGGCGCTGGCCCTGATGTTCGGCTCGGGCGTGGCCGGCGGCGCGCTGGCCCTCGCGCTCGACCCGGACGGCCCGACCCGTACCTACTCCGCCGCTCCGATCATCAACAGCGCCGACCTGCCCAAGATCGCGGCTTCCGTCCAGGACAGCATCGTCACGATCATGACGGGCAGCGGTGAGGGATCCGGGGTGATCCTCAGCGCCGACGGGTTCGTGCTGACGAACAACCACGTGGTCGCCGGCGCCGGCGGCGACACCGTCCGGGTGGTCTTCGCCAATGGCAAGAGCGCGTCCGCCAAGATCGTCGGGACCGACCCGAAGACCGACCTCGCGGTGGTCCAGGCCAGCGGGGTGAGCGACCTGAAGGCGGCGAAGTTCGGCGACAGCGACGCCATGCAGGTGGGTGACCAGGTGCTCGCCCTGGGCAGCCCGCTCGGCCTGCAGGGCTCGGTCACCGCCGGCATCCTCAGCGCCCGCGACCGCACCATCCAGGCGGGCAGCGGCCAGCAGAACCCGCAGCAGGGCGCCAGCTCGATCTCCGGCCTGCTGCAGACCGACGCCCCGATCAACCCGGGCAACTCCGGCGGCGCGCTCGTCAACACCCGGGGCGAGGTGATCGGCATCAACACCGCCATCGCCACCGCCGGGCAGGGCAGCACCGGCAACATCGGCGTGGGCTTCGCCATCCCGAGCAACAAGGCCAAGGACGTGGCCGAGAAGCTCCAGCGCGGCGAGAAGATCAGCCACCCCTCGCTCGGGGTGAGCGTGAACGGCGCCGAGGACGGCGGCGCGCTCGTCGCCGCCGTCACCCCTGGCAGCCCCGCCGAGAAGGCCGGGATCCAGCGCGGCGACGTGATCACCAAGTTCGGCGACAAGGTGATCAACGACTCGAACGATCTGGTCGGCGCGGTGCAGGCCGGCAAGGTCGGCGACCGGGTCGAGGTCGAGTACAAGCGAAACGGATCCGCCGAGACCGCAACCGTGACGCTCGCCGAGACGTCATAGTCCGAAGACCTGCCTCCCTCCTGGGCGGCGGGCGGCGGAGCCAAGGGGGTTGGCTCCGTCGCCCGCCGCCCCTCCTCTTTCTCACCCGGCGCGGGTGAGACCGGCTCACCCGCGCCGGGGCCACGCTGGGGGCATGACCATCACGTCCGCCGTGCGCACCGACCAGCAGATCCAGCGCGACGTCCTCGCCGAACTGGACTGGGACGCGCAGACCAGGGCCACCGAGGTCGCCGTCACCGTCGACCGGGGCGTGGTCACGCTGGCCGGGCGGGTGGACAGCTACGCGCGGCGGTGGGCCGTCGAGCGTTGCGCCCACCGGGTACGCGGAGTGCGCGCGGTCGCCAGTGACCTGGAGGTCGACCTGACCGCCACGGACCGGCGTACCGACGCCGACGTCGCGATCGCGGCCAGCCGGGCGCTGGAGTGGGACAGCTTCGTGCCGGCCGAGCGGCTGGACGTGACAGTCGCCGACGGCTGGGTCATGCTCCGGGGCGCTGTGGAGTTCGGCTTCCAGAGCCGGACCGCCGAACGTGAGCTGCGCCGGCTGCGCGGCGTACGCGGGTTGACGAACCTGATCGAGGTACGGCCCCCGGCCCCGCCCAGCGACGAGCAGCAGCGCCTCGACCTGCGCCGCCTGCTGCTGCGGCGTACCGGCACCGAGCGGATCGACGCCCGGGTCGACGGCGACACGGTGGTGCTCGACGGCGTGGTGGGCGCCTGGTGGCAGCGCGAGGAGGCGGAACGGGCCGCCTGGGCCCTGCCGGGCGTACGCGAGGTGCACGTCGGGATCGTGGTGTCCGGCTGAGCCGCCGGGGCGTCGTTTACCGCGGGCCGGGCCGGGAACCCGCGGCCCAGCGGGTACGCCGGGGACCGAGCGGGGAGGACTCGTGGCCGTGAACCAGCAGTCCTCGGAGCGCGGGCAGGCCGGGCCGCTGCGGATCGCGATGGTGGTGCCGCCCTGGCTGTCGGTGCCGCCGCCCGGCTACGGCGGGCTGGAGACGCTGGTCGCGGGGCTGGTCGACGCGCTCGTCGAGCGGGGCCACGCGGTGACGCTGTTCGGAGCCGGGACCGGGCACGGCACCTCGGCCGACTTCGTCTCCACCTGTGACGAGTTGCAGTACGAGCGGATGGGCGAGTCGCTGCCCGAGCTGGCGCACCTGGCCCAGGTCGACCGCCTGATCGGCCCGGCGGACTTCGACCTGGTGCACGACCACAGCACGATCGGCCCGCTGGTGGCCGGACGCCGCCGGGTGCCCACAGTGGCGACTGTGCACGGCAATCCGGTGGGCGAGTACGGCACGGTGCTCGGCAACACCGACCGGGGGGTGGGCCTGGTCGCCATCTCGCACGCGCAGCGCCGGGCGAATCCGGGGCTGCCCTGGGCCGGCACCGTGCACAACGCGATGCCGCTGCGGGACGTGCCGCGCAAGGGGGCGCCCGGGACGGGACCGGTGCTCTGGCTGGCCCGGTTCAGCCCGGACAAGGGACCGGACGTGGCGATCGCGGCGTGCCGCGCGGCCGGGCTGCCGCTCACGCTGGCCGGCAAGTGCAACGAGCCGGGCGAGCGCCGCTATCTGGAGCAGGTGGTACGGCCGCTGCTGGGCGAGGACGTCACGCTCGTGCTGAACGCCGACCGCGAGGCCGCGTGGCGGCTGCTGGTGGAGGCCCGCTGCCTGATCATGCCGATCCAGTGGGCGGAGCCGTTCGGCATGGTGATGGTGGAGGCGATGGCGACCGGCACCCCGGTGGTGGCGCTGCGCCGGGGCGCGGTGCCGGAGCTGGTCCGCTCCGGGGTCACCGGCTTCGTCTGCGACGACGCCGACGAGCTGCCGGCGGCCCTGCTGGCGGCGGCCGACCTGGATCCGGCCGACTCCGTCGCCCACGTCGCGGAGAACTTCTCGGTGGGGCGGATGGCCGCCGACTACGAGGCGGTCTACCGGGGCTTCCTGGCCGCGCGAGCGGGCACGCGGGCGCCCCGGGCCGTCGCGCCGGCAGTCGCGGGCTGACCCGTCAGGTCTGCCCGGCCACGAGTTCCGCGGCGGCGGCGTCGAGTCGCCGCGCGTACCCGGGGGTGATGCTGCCCTCGCGCCGACGTTCGTCGATCTTGGCGCGGAGCCGGTCCACGGCGGCGGTCACCTCGCCCTCACCGCTCGCGGCGACCGCGTTGCGCAGCAGGTTGCGCAGGTCGACCCCGACGTCCTCGCGGATCTGGCCCTCCGCCAGCCCGGCCTCGATCAGCCCGTCGACGCGTTCGGCGGCGTCGGCCTGGCCGGTCGCGGGCGGGCGGTTGCCGCCGGTGGGGGGCGCGCTCGACGGCGCGGCCGGCGCCGTGGTGACCGGCGGCGCCGCCGCGGGCGGGACGGTGGTCGGCGGCTGGACCGGCCCGGCGGTCGGCAGCACCCGGGGGTCGTCCGGCCGGTCCGGCGTCAGCGCGGGCACGAGCAGCGCGGCGGCCGCGACCACCGCCACGCCGGCCGCCGCCAGCACGAGGACGCGCCGCCGGCCCGGCGCGGCGGCCGGGGTGTCCGGCGGGAGCGGGTCCGCGGCCGGCCCGGGTAGCGGGGGAGCAGGCGGGGGCGGCAGCGCGGGCAGCGTCATGGTCGGCGCCAGCATGGTGGCGGCCTGCGGGTCGGCGGGCAGCATCTGGTCGCGCAGCACGGCCGCCACCCGGTGCGCGCTGGGCCGCCGTCGCGGGTCGCGGGCCAGGCAGCGCAGGCAGATCTCCGCGACCGGTCCGGGCAGTCCCGGTACGCCGTCCAGGCTGGGCTCCGGGCTCTCCGCGAGCGCGGCGCTGAGCTGCTCCCAGGTCTCCGCCGGGTACGGCGGCTGCCCGGTCAGCGTCTCGAAGAGCAGCACACCGAGCGAGTAGACGTCGGTGGCCGGCTGGGCCGGCGCCCCGTCCAGCCGTTCCGGCGCCACGTACGCCGGGGTGCCGAACGTGCCGCCGTCCTCGTCGTCGTCCGGCGTCCCGATCCGGGTGGCGATGCCGAAGTCGAGGACCTTCGCCCCGGTGCGGGTCATCATCACGTTGGCCGGTGTCACGTCCCGGTGCACGATGCCGAGCCGGTGCGCCGCGGCGAGCGCCTCGGCCACCTGGGCGCCGGTCTCCACCGCTGCCGGCCACTGCAGCGGCCCTTCGGTGAGCCGGTGTTCCAGCTCCTCGCCGGCGAGCAGCTCCATCACCACGAACGAGGTGATCGAGCCGTCCGGCGCCACCGTCTCGCCGTAGTCGTGCACGGCCGTGACATGTGGATGGTCGAGCTGGGCGGCCGAGCGGGCCTCCTCGCGCACCATGTCGCGGAACCGGGCGTCGGCGGCGAGTGAGGGCGCGAGCACCTTGACCGCCACCACCCGGTCGAGCACCTCGTCCCGGGCTCGCCAGATCACCGACATGCCACCGGCGCCGATCCGGTCGATGAGCCGGTACCGACGGGCCAGCAGACGGCCGGCCTGGAGTGTCGCCATCAGCTCGCACCTGCCTGGGCTCGGGAGCGCTATCAGGTTGCGTGAATGTGTCTTACCTGTCAACAGTCCTCGCGGCGTCGATTGCGGGGCGCGCATTCGCGATGGCTCCCGGTCACCGCCGGGACCAGCGGGGACGCCCGCCCGGCCGGTTGTGGGCCGCGTGCCAGGATGAACGTCATGGCAGCGGGTCCGGTGGCGTTCGTGCTCGGCGGCGGGGGAGTGCTCGGCGCGGTCGAGGTGGGGATGCTGCGCGCCCTGTTCCGCGCCCGGATCAAACCCGACCTGGTGCTGGGCACCTCGATCGGCGCGGTCAACGGCGCCCTGGTGGCCGCCGACCCGACCGAGGCGGTCACCGACCGGCTGGTCCGGCTCTGGGCCTCCCCGGAGGCCAGCGAGGTGTACGGCGACTCGGTCGCCCGGCAGTTGCGCCGGTTCGCCGCCCGTACCCATCTGCACTCGCCCCGGCCGCTGTACCGCCTGCTGGAGAGCACACTGGGCGAGGACACCACCTTCGCCGACCTGGCCGTGCCGTTCCGCTGCTGCGCCGCGAACATCGAACGCGCCGCCGAGCACTGGTTCCACAGCGGACCGCTGGTGCCGGCGGTGCTCGCCTCCGCCTCGGTGCCCGGGCTGCTGCCTCCGACCCAGATCGACGGCCAGCACTACATCGACGGCGGGGTGGTCAACTCGATCCCGGTCGGCGAGGCGGTGCTGCTCGGCGCGAAGCAGATCTTCGTGCTCCAGGTGGGCCGGATAGAGCGCGAGCTGAGCCCGCCGCGCCGCCCCTGGGAGATCGCCCAGGTGGCGTTCGAGATCGCCCGCCGGCACCGGTTCGCGCGGGAGATGGCGGCGCTGCCCGAGGGCGTGGAGGTGCACGTGCTGCCCACCGGCGGGCTGGAGCCGCGCGACGACAGCCCGTGGGCGTACCGGGACACCGCGGCGGTGGGACGGCGGATCAGTCGCGCGTACACTGCCTCCCGCCGATACCTGGACACCGCGCTGGAGCGCTGATGCCGTTGCCGCCCCGCTGGCTCCGCCGGCTGGTGCTCGCGCCCGGAGTGGTGCTGCTCGCCTTCTTCGTGGTGACCACGCTTCCGGCCTGGGCGCTGCTCGCGCTCGCCGCGTCGCCGCTGGTGCCGGGGCGGCTGCGCCCGCTGCGGCTGCTCTGGATCGGCACCGTCTACCTGGTCTGGGACGCCGCCGCGCTGCTCGCCCTCTTCCTGCTCTGGCTGGCCTCGGGCTTCGGCGTCTACAAGCGGTCGCCGGCCTTCCAGCGGGCCCACTACGTGCTCGCCGGGTGGTTCCTGCGGGTGATGTTCTGGCAGGCCCGGTGGACGCTGCGGCTGAGCATCGACGTGGTCGGCACCGACCCGGACACCGCCCTGCCCGGCCGCCCCGAACTGGTGGTCTGCCGGCACGCCGGGCCCGGCGACTCGTTCATCCTGATCCACGCGCTGGTGAACTGGTTCAACCGGGAACCCCGGATCGTGCTCAAGGAGACGCTCCAGTGGGATCCGGCCATCGACGTGCTGCTCAACCGGCTGCCCAACCGGTTCATAGCGGCCGGGCCGGACGGGCGCGACTCGGTGACCCGGCAGGTCGGGCACCTGGCAACCGGCCTGGACGACGACGACGCGTTCGTGATCTTCCCGGAGGGGGGCAACTTCACCCCGTCGCGGCGGCTGCGCGCGATCGACCGGCTCCGCGGGCTCGGGCTGGAGCGGATGGCGCGCCGCGCCGAGCGGATGCGGCACGTGCTCGCCCCGCAGCCGGGCGGGCTGCTCGCCGCGCTCGACGCCGCGCCGGACGCCGGGGTGATCTTCGTGGCGCACACCGGCCTGGACCAGATGCTCACGGTCGCCGACGTGTGGCGCGAGCTGCCGATGGACAAGCGGATCGTGATGCGTTTCTGGTCGGTGCCGCCGGAGGAGATCCCGGCCGGCAAGCAGGAGCGCATCGACTGGCTGTTCGACTGGTGGGCCCGCATCGACACCTGGATCGCGGCCAACCGCAACGGCACGGCAGACGACGCCTGAGCGCAATCGCCGCGCGTGTTCAGCGCGGTGCCAGGTCCGCCGCGTAGGGTGCGCTGGTGGACCAGATCTGCGTGGTGACGACTGTGGTGGACGCCCGCGGGGTCGCGGACGTGCTGGCGGCCGCGGCCGTCGCCGGCCGGCTGGCGGCCTGCGCCCAGGTGGGCGGGCCGGTGGACAGCACCTACTGGTGGCAGTCGGCGATCCAGACCACTGCCGAGTGGCAGGTGCGGTTCAAGACCGCGCCGGACCGGGTGGACGCGCTGGTCGACCAGCTCCGCGCCAACCACCCGTACGAGGTACCGGAGATCCTGGTCAGCCGGGAGGGCAGCGGCAACCCCGGTTACACCGCCTGGGTGCACGAGCAGACCCGGCCCTAGGTACTCCTACTCTGTCCGTCCGCCCCGCCGCCCGCGAAGCTGGCCGGGTGGAGAACACCGGCTACCCCTGCCCCGGATGCGGCGCTCCGGCCGACCTCACCGCCGGATGCCGCGGTTGCGGCCGCCCGCCCTATCCGCCCGCCGCCGAGGTGATCCGGCTGGACCGGGAGATCACCGAGCTGGTGCCGCGCGTCGAGGCGGCCCGGCTCGCGTACCACGATCTGTCCGGCCGCCTGTCCACGGCCCGGCAGCGGCGGTCGGCGCTGGCCGCCCGGATCCGTCAGGAGATCCCCGTGCCGGGCCCGGTCACCGTGCCCGTGCCGCAGGCCGCCGGCCCCGCGCCGCTCCCGGTCGCCGCGCCGGCGCCGCCGCCGCGTGTGGTTGCGCCCGCCGCTCCGGTACGCCCCGGCGGCGCGGAAACCTCCACCCGGGCGGTGCAGGGGCTGCTCTTCGTCCTGGGTGGACTGCTGCTCGGCACCGCCGCCGTGGTGTTCACCGCTGTCGCCTGGGCCACGTTCGGGGTGACCGGCCGGGCGCTGGTGCTGCTCGCGGTCACCGCGCTGGCCCTGGCCGCGCCGCTCGTCGCCCGGGCGCGCGGGCTGCGCGGCACCGCCGAGACGCTCGCCTCGGTGGGGTTGCTGCTGGTGGTCCTGGACGGGTACGCCGCCTGGTCGGTGAACCTGTTCGGGGTCACCGGCCTGCCGGGTAGCCGCTACGCGGCGCTCGTCGCGGCCACCGGCGCGGCCGTCGCGGCCGGGTACGGGCTGATCAGCCGCCTCGCCGCGCCCTGGTTCGCGGCGTGGCTGCTCGCGCAGCCGGTGCTGCCGCTGGCCGCTGCGGCGTTCCGGCCCACTGCCGCCGGCTGGGCGCTGGTGCTGACCGCTGTGGCGCTCGGCGACCTCGTGGTGGTGGCCGTGCTGCGCCACCGGACCTCCGACAGGCGCGGCGCGCTGGTGGCCGGGCAGGCGCTGGGCTGGATCGGGCACGGCGCGGCGCTGGTCCTGGCGGCCGGCTGCGCGCTGGTGCCGCTGGCGGTCGGCCACGCGGCGGGCACGCCGCTGCTGGCCGGTGGCCCGCTGCTGGTGGTGGCGCTGGCCCTGCTCGTCGGCGCGCTCACCGCGGGTGGCCGGACGTGGCGGGCGACGACCGCCGGGCTGCTGGTGCCGGTGCTGGCGGTCGCGCTGATCCGGCCGGTCGCCGAGCTGCGTCCCGGGCTGCTGCTGGTCGCCGCCGCGCTCGTGGTCGCGGCGCTGGCCGGTGCGGTGCGGGCGCTGCCGGCGTCGGTCCGGACCGGCCCGCGGGTGGGCGCGCTCGCGGTGGCCGCCGCGCTGGGCCAGGTCGCGGTCGTGCTCACCGGCCTGGTCGGCGCGGCCACCGCGAGTGCCTCGTTCCCGGCCTGGCAGGGCGGGCGGGACGTGCCGGTCCCGTCCTGGGGCTGGCAGCTCCCGGCGGCCCTGCTGCTGACCGCCGGCGCGGTGGCGCTGCTGACGCCCCGGGCCGCCCGGCCGCTGGTCGGCGTGATCGCCGCCGGGCTGGTCGCGCTCGCCGCGCCGGCCGTGACGGCGACGCCGTGGCCGCTTGTGCTGGTCGTGGACCTCGCGACGGCCGCCGCGCTGCTGCTGGCGGCGGTGGCCCGGCCGCGCCCGGGCCGGGTGGCCGTCCCGGTCGCCGCCTCGGCCGGTGCGGTGCTGCTCGGGCACGCGCTGCTGGTCGGCTTCGCCGCGCCCGCCGGGGCGGTGGCGGTGCTCGCCGTGACGGCGCTGCTCGGCGTGACGGTGGCCGGGCTGGGCCGGCGCGGGCTGGGCGCGCAGCCGGTCGTCGGCGGTGTCGCGCTGGCGGTGGCGCTGGTCGCCGTACCGGCGGCGGTGGCCGTCGCGCTGTTCGGCCTCGGCGCGCCGCTGTGGTGGCAACTGCGGGGCGCCACCGCCGCCGTCGTGGTGCCGGTCGTCATCGTCCTCGCCGTCCGTCGCCTGTGGACCGACCTGACCGGGTACGCCTCGACGGGGCTCGCCGTGGCGCTCGCCGGGACCGGCCTCGTGCCGCTCGTCGCGCCGGGCGGGGAACCGGTGGCGCTGTACGCGGCGGCGGGAGTCCTGCTGGCGCTCGCCGCCGGGGGCGGCTCCCGGCCGGCGGCCGCCCCGCGCGCGGTGGGCGCCGCGCTGGCCGTGGTGGCGTTGCTGGCCACCGCACGGACCGTGCTGCTGGTGCTCGCGGATTTGCCGGTGCGGCCCGGGTCCGGGGTGCCCGCCGCCGCGGCGGCGTCTGCCGAGACCGCCCGCGCCGGGCTGGTGCTGCTGCTCCTGGGCGCCGCCGCCGGGGCGTACGCCGCGACGGATCGCCGCGTCGCGTGGTGGGTCGCCGGGGCGCCGTTCGGCGCGGTGGCGCTGCCCGTCCTGGCCGAGGCGGCCGGCGCGCCCTGGCCGGTGGTGCCGGCGACGGCGTTCGGGATCGGGCTGGCCGCGCTGCTGGCCGCCGCGCTCACCGGCGCGTACCGGGCGGTGCTCGTGCCGCTGGCCGTGGTGCTGGCGGTTCCCGGGTTCGGCGGCCTGGTCGCCACCCGGGCCGGGACGCTCACCGCGCTCGGTGTGCTGGTGGTGGCCGGTGCGGTGACCGGGATGGCCGGGCGGCCGGCGGTGGTCCGGATCGTGGGGTGGCTGGGCGCCGTCGCGGCGGCCACCGGGTTCGCCGTCGTCGCGTCGCTCACGGCCGGGCAGTCGCTGCGTACCGGGGCGTTCGCGGTCCTTGCCGTCGCGGCCGTGACGCTGCACGCGGCGCCACTGCTGCGCGGGGTGCGATCGGGCGGCCCGGGCAGCGCAGGGCGGGCCGGCGCGTGGGCGCTGGAGGCGGCGGCGCAGGCAGTGGCGCTGCTCGCGCTGCTGCTCGCGGGCGGCTCGTTGCGGCACGCGGCGGCGGTCTGCGTGCTGTGGGGCGTGGCCGTCGCGGTCCGGGTGCTGCGCCGGGCCGAGTCGCCGGACGGGCGTCGGGTGCTGGCCGCGGTCGCGGCGGGCAGCGAGCTGATCGGCGGCTGGCTGGTGCTCGCAGCGCGCGGGGTGGTCGTGCTGGAGGCGTACACGCTGCCGGCGGCGGCGCTCGCCCTGGGCGCCGGGGTGCTGGCACTGCGGCGCCGGCCCGGGCTGACCAGCTGGCTGGCGCTCGGCCCCGGGCTCGGCGCGGCGTTGCTGCCGAGCCTCGTGTCGGTGCTGGTCCTCGCTGAGCCGCAGCCGTGGCGGCGGCTGGCGCTCGGCGCGGCGGCGGTGGCAGTGGTGTTCGCGGGGGCGGCCCGGCGCTGGCAGGCGCCGGTGGTGCTGGGTGCGGCCACGCTGGTGCCGCTGGCGCTGCACGAGCTGGCCCGGGGCTGGGACCTGCTGCCGCGCTGGATCTTCCTGGGCCTCGGCGGGCTGCTGCTGATCGGGCTGGCCGCCACCTACGAGCGGCGCCGGCGCGACGTGGTCCGGCTGCGCGACGCCGTCGCCCGGCTCAGCTGATCCACGCGGCGAAGCCCTCTCACGCACAGTGGTGAGAGGGCTTCGCCGCGCAGAGCGACCGGGGCGGATGCCGGGTCCGCTCGCCTCACCTGATCGGCGAACCGCCGTCGACCGGGATGGTGTGGCCGTGGATGAAGGACGCGTCGTCGCTGGCGAGGAAGCAGACCGCGCGGGCGATCTCGTGCGGCTCGCCGTACCGGCCGGCGGGCGCCTGCATGGTGAGGTCGTAGAACGGAAAGTCGCTGGTGATCTCCGCGCCCTCGAAGGCGGCGGTCTTGATGACGCCGGGACCGATGCCGACAGCGCGGATGCCCTGGTGACCGTAGTCGTAGGCGATCTGCTTGGTGAGCCCGATGACGCCGTGCTTGGCGGTGGTGTACTCCGCGCCGACCTCGCTGGCGACCACGCCGGACGCCGACGACACGTTGATCACGACACCCTTGCCGCGCTCCAGCATGTGCGGCAGCGTGGCCTTCGTCGCGAGGAAGACGCCCTTCAGGTCGACCTCCATGACGCGGTCCCACTGGTTGTTCTCGATCTCCAGCAGCGGCACGTACGCGCCGAACACGCCGGCGTTGTTCACCAGCACGTCGATGCGCCCGTACGCGTCGAGGGCTGCGCTCACCATGGCGCGCACCGAGTCCTCGTCGGTGACGTCGGCCGCCACCGCCACCGCGTCGCCGCCGGCTTCCTTGACGCGCGTGACAGTCGCCTCGGCGCGCTCCAGGGAGAGGTCGGAGACGACGACCTTCGCGCCCTCGGCGGCCAGCTCGACGCACATGGACATGCCGAGCCCGGAGCCGACCTGGTCCGGGCTGAAGCCGCCGCCCGTCACGAGCACCACTTTGTCTGTCAATCCACGCACCGCGCTGTCTCCCGTCTGTCGATGACCGTGCGTCCGGCACGGCTGACCGTTCGGATGAATGGCCCTCATCTTTACGTACAGATTAGCTGGTCAGAGGGGGTGCGCCCACCGGCGCGAGAGCTCGCGGCGGTGTGACGAAGATCGTTTGCGCCGCTCCGGCCCGGCGGGGTAGGGACAGCACCACCCCGGAGTCGGGGGTATGCGGGATTACCCACGGCGACGGCCGTCACCATAATCGGTGACGGAGAGTCGCGTACGAGAGCGTGGCTCGCGGCATCGGGGGCGACATGACTTCTTCCACGTCGACGGAACCCGCAGCACGGCGGGGCAGCGACTACGCGCGGTTGTCGCGCCGGATCGCCGAGGCGGGACTGCTCGAGCGGCGGCCCGGCCGGTACGCGTTGCGGATCGCGCTCACGCTGGGCGCCTTCGTGGCCGGCTGGGTCGTCGTGGCGCTCGTCGGCGACTCGTGGTGGCAGCTTCCGCTTGCCGTCGTGATGGCGGTGGCGACCACGCAGGTGGCGTTCCTCGGCCACGACGCCGGGCACCGGCAGATGTTCCGGCGGCGCGGGCCCAGCGAGGCAGCCGGGCTGGCCGCCGGCAACCTCGCCGTCGGGCTCAGCTACGGCTGGTGGGTGGACAAGCACAACCGCCACCACGCCAACCCGAACCACACCGACGAGGACCCGGATGTCGGCGCGGGCGCGCTGGTCTGGACGTACGAGCAGGCCACTGCCACGCGCGGCCTGAGCCGGTGGATGGCCCGCCGCCAGGCGTGGCTGTTCTTCCCGCTGCTCCTGCTGGAAGGGTTCGCGCTGCACGTGGCGAGCGTGCAGGCGCTGGTCGGCCGGGAGCCGGACGGCAGGTGGCGGGTGCCGATGCGGCACCGGGCCGTGGAGGCGCTGCTGCTCGCCGCGCACGCCGCCGGCTACCTCGGGCTGCTGTTCGCGGTCATGTCCCCGGGCAAGGCGCTGCTGTTCGTGGCCGTGCACCAAGGGCTCTGGGGTCTCTACATGGGCTGCTCGTTCGCCCCGAACCACAAGGGCATGCCGATGCCGACCGACGAGGACGACCTCGACTACCTGCGTAAGCAGGTGCTCACCTCACGCAACGTCCGCGGTGGCCGGTTCGTCGACCTGGCGCTCGGCGGCCTGAACTACCAGATCGAGCACCACCTCTTCCCGAACATGCCCCGCGCCAACCTGCGCCGGGCCCGGCCGCTGGTCATGGCGTACTGCGCCGAGCAGGGCGTCCCGTACGCGGAGACCGGGCTGATCGAGTCGTACCGGCAGGCGCTGGCGCACCTGCACGACGTCGGCCGCCCGCTGCGCGCGGGCTGACCTGGCCGGCTGCCGGTAGGGTCCGCATGGTGGAGGGCGCGCCACGGTGGTGGCGCGCGGCGCGGCGGGCCGACCGGCCCCGACCGCGTCACGGGACGACATCGTGCGGAGCTGCGGCATGAGATTCGAGATCAGCAAGGTGCTCGACGCCATCGAGGGACGGGTCTGCACTGATCCGTCGCTGGCCCGGGCCGTGGTCGACCTGGCCGAGGTCATCCGCTGGCAGAACCTGGACGGCGGTCGGCCGGCCAGCCTGCTGCGGCTCGGCATGGTGATCGACGCGCTGTCCCGGCAGATCGGTGAGGACAGCGTCCCGGTCTACGCGATCGTGCACCGGGCGCTGCTGTCCGACGCCGACCTGACCTCCAACGAGCGGATGGTGGTCCGCCGCTGGGCCGACGACGGCCTGGTGGAGGTGCTCGATCAGCCCGGTGACCGGATGCTGGAGGTGGCCGACCTGCTGGGCCTGCCGGTACTCACCCGGGCCCGCCTGGACGGGCTGGTCGGCCGGTACCCGTGGGTCGGGCAGGCGGGCCGCGTGCTCGCCCCGGTGCCCGGCGCCGGTGGGCCGGTCTTCATCGCGCACGTCGGCGGCGGCCAGGACCCGGCCACCGGCAGCCGCTCACCGGCGGGTGTCAAGCTGCTCTCCCGGAAGTGGCGCTGCCCCGAGCCGGGTTGCGCGCTGTTCGGCGGCGGCGGGGGCGGCGGCGCGTTCGCCGACCTGGCCGCCGTGGACCGGGTGCCGGCCGAGCAGCCGCCGCCCACGCTGCGCACCGGCGCGCCGACCTGCCCCCGGCACGGCGCGCGGCTCTCCGACGCCGGTCCGCGCCCGCGTACCGAGGTGCTCGCGGTGCGCATCGGTGGGCTGGTGCGCAAGCGGTTCGTGCTCACCGAGACCGAGCCGGTGCCGGTCGGCCGGGCGCCGGAGGGGCCGGGCGCGGTGACCCTCGGCCAGTGGCTCAACGACGAGGCCCGGCGCTGGATCAGCCGCAGCCACATCCGGCTGGAGCTGCGGGTGGGCGAGGTGGTGGTCACCGACACCAGCACCAACGGCTCCGGCGTGCGACCGGGCGGCTCGATGGCGGAGAACGAGCGGATCGCCCTGCCGCCGCAGCAGTCCCGGGTGCTCGGCGAGGGCGACCTGATCGAGCTGTACCCGGGCGTGCAGGTGGGCCGCGCCGCCCAGATGAGCAGCGACGCCACGTACACCCCGAACTCGGTGATGGCCGAGGCGCCGACCATGGCGATGCGGCTGCCGCGTCAGTGACCCGCGTGCGAAGGCGCCGGGACCGTCGTGGTCCCGGCGCCTTTCGCGTACGACCTCAGGCGGCCAGCACGGCGGCGAGCTGCGCCACCGCGTGGTCGATCTCGTCCTCGGTGATCACCAGCGGCGGGGCGAGCCGGATCGTCGAGCCGTGCGTGTCCTTGGCGAGCACACCCCGCTCCATCAGCAGCTCGCACGCCTGCCGGCCGGTCATCAGCGCCGGGTCGATGTCCAGCCCGGCCCACAGGCCGCGCCCGCGTACCGCCACCAGGCCCTTGCCGATCAGGCCACGCAGGCCGGCGTGCAGCCGCTCGCCCAGCTCGGCCGAGCGGCGCTGGAACTCGCCGGTCGCCAGCAGCCGGACCACCTCGGTCGCGACCGCGCACGCCAGCGGGTTGCCGCCGAACGTCGAGCCGTGCTGGCCCGGCTGGAGCACGCCGAGGACGTCGGCGTTCGCCGCCACCGCCGACACCGGCACGATGCCGCCGCCGAGCGCCTTGCCCAGCAGGTACATGTCCGGCTCGACGCCCTCGTGCTCGCAGGCGAACGTCGCGCCGGTGCGCCCCAGACCCGACTGGATCTCGTCGGCGACGAACAGCACGTTGCGCTCGGTGCAGACCCGGCGCACGCCCGGCAGGTAACCCTCCGGCGGCACCACGACGCCCTGCTCACCCTGGATCGGCTCCAGCAGCACGGCCACCGTGTTCTCGTCGATCGCCTCGGTCAGCGCGGCCAGGTCGCCGTAGGGGACCACTGTGAAACCCGGGGTGTACGGCCCGAAGTCGGCGCGCGCGTCGGAGTCGGTGGAGAAGCTGACGATGGTGGTCGTACGCCCGTGGAAGTTGCCCTCCGCCACCACGATGTTGGCCTGGCCCGGCGTGACGCCCTTGACCCGGTAGCCCCACTTGCGGGCGACCTTGATGCCGGTCTCGACCGCCTCGGCGCCGGTGTTCATCGGCAGCACCAGGTCCTTGCCGCAGAGCGCGGCAAGCTCCCGGCAGAAGTCGGCGAACTGGTCGTGGATGAACGCGCGGCTGGTGAGCGTGAGCCGGTCGAGCTGCGCGTGCGCGGCCTCGATCAGCTTCGGGTGCCGGTGGCCGAAGTTCAGCGCCGAGTATCCCGCCAGACAGTCCAGGTAGCGGCGGCCGTCCACGTCGGTCAGCCAGGCGCCCTCGGCCGACGAGATCACCACGGGCAGCGGGTGGTAGTTGTGCGCCGTGTGACGCTCCGCGTCCCGGACCGCGGACGGAGTCCGCAGCATGTCGTCGATGATCACTTGCTCGCCTTTCCCTGACGGAGTCGCAACGTGCAGCACTTCGGTCCGCCGCCGGCCTTGCGCAGCTCGGACAGGTCGATGCCGATGGTCTCGTAGCCCCGGTCGCGCAGCTTCGCGGCGAGGTCGGTGGCCTGCGCGGGCAGCACCACGTGCCGGCCGTCGCTGACCGCGTTCAGCCCCAGCACCTCGGCGTCGGCCATGGTGGCGTGGACGGCGTCCGGGAACAGCCGGCGCAGCACCGCCCGGCTGCCGGGGGAGAACGCCTCCGGCAGGTACGCCACGGTGCGCTCGTCGAGCACGGTGAGCGCGGTGTCCAGGTGATAGAAGCGGGGGTCCACCAGCTGCATGGTCACCACCGGATAGCCGAAGGTCTCCTGGAGCTGTGCGTGCGAGGCGTGCGCAGTGCGGAACCCGGTGCCGGCGAGCAGGTGGTCACCGGCCAGCAGGACGTCGCCCTCGCCCTCGTTGACGTGCTTCGGGTCGTACATCTCGAAGCCGGCGGCCTCGAACCAGGCCCGGTACGCGGGCGCCTCGTCGGCGCGCTGCGGGTCGCGGAACTGCACCGCCATGGCCTTGTCGTCGATCACGGTGCCGCCGTTGGCGGCGAAGACCATGTCCGGCAGGCCGGCGACCGGCTCGATCAGCTCGACCTCGTGGCCCAGGTCGAGGTACGTGCGGCGAAGCTGCTCCCACTGCCGGATCGCCAGGTCGGCGTCGACCGGGGCGGTCGGGTCCATCCACGGGTTGATCGCGTAGTCGACGGCGAAGTACGTCGGCCGGCACATCAGAAAGCGCTGGCGGATGGCGTCCATCGTCATGTCGTGCTCCCAGTGTCGGGCGCGCCCGGCCACCGTCGGCCCACGGGCTGGCGCCGTGGTCCAACGTTATGCGGCCCGGGTAGACGACATCCACCGCGAGAAGTTGCGTCGAGCAGCGAATCGTTGCGTTGAATCGGTCAGCGACGAGTGATCATTGCGCCGACGCCGGACACACTTCGGGGGCGGCGAACCGCCGCCCCCGAAAGAGGTGTTGCCCGGCCGGTGAACCACCGGAGCTGATCAGGCTGCCGACGCCCCGCGTCGGCGATCGGGACAGTGCCCGTCAGAACCAGCTGCCAAACTGTGAGTCGAGCCACTCGCGGAAGCGGCTGACCCAGTCGCCGTCGGTGGTCGGCCAGTCGAACTGGCCGGTCATCGCCACGATGCCGAGCACCACGGCGGCCAGGCCGACCGCGATGCCGATGAGCGCGTCGGTCTTGCCCGCCACGTGCCGGCGACGAGTGGCGATCAGGCCCAGCACCGCCAGCACCGCGCCGGCCGCGCCGACGCCGATGCCGTACCCGGCGAGCGTGCCGGAGAGCACGAACAGCGCCCCGACCACCGAGACGATCAGGCCGAGCGTGGCGAGCAGGCTGGCCCGGGGACGCTTCGTGGTGTACGGCTCCGGGCGGTCCACCCGGCCGTCGCCGTCGGTGTCCGTACCGTCGGGGCGGCCGTCCCGGTCCAGGTCGGTGCGGTCCGGGCGGCCGTCGCGGTCCAGGTCGGTGCGGTCGGCACGGCCGTCGCCGTCCAGGTCGGTGGTGCGCTCGGCGGCGGGCGCCGCGCCGACTGTGCGCGCGTCGGTCACCGGAACGGTCCGCGTGTCGGCGTCGGTACGGCGGCCGGTGACCGCGCGCGCCGCCGCGCCCCGGTCCGCGGCCCGCCGCCGTGCCTCCGCGTCCCGCTCGTCGTCGGCCGCCACGATCCGGCCGTCGGTCGTCGCCGTCCGGCCGTCGGTCGTCGTTCGGCTGTCGGTGGTGGCGCCGAGGTCGCGTGCGTCCCGGTCGGTCGCCGCGTCCCGGGCGCGCTCGTCTTCGGTGGCGGTGGCGGCGCTGCGGTACGTGGTCCGCTCCTCGTCGCGGTCGGTGACCACGGGCCGCTCGGCCGGCTGCTCCGCACTCCGGTCGCGCTCGTCGACCACGCCGTCGCCGTTGGTATCGGTACTGGTCGCCGGAGGGTTCCGGCGGGACAAGATATTCACGATGGCACCTCCTGATCCAGGCGCGGAGGCCGCGCATGACGGGAAGGAAGTACCCAGGTGTGCCGAAATCGACACCCGCTGTCGCTCCGCACGCTCCAGCGACCCGGCCGGAGCGTGCGGAGATCGCCGCCGGTCAGGACACGGTGCGTGACCACTGCTGGTTGGTGCCCGCACCGCAGGTGTACTGCTGGACGTCCGCGCCGTCGCCGGTGCCGGCGTTTACGACGTCCAGGCACTTGCCGCTGTGCCGGGCCCGCAGCTGGAACCAGCCGTCGCGCGCGGCCCACTGCCACTGCTGGTTGGCGCCGCTGCCGCAGGTGTACTGGATGATGTTGGCGCCGTCGGCGGTGCTCGCGTTGGCGACGTCGAGACACTTGCCGCTCGCGGCGTTGACGAGGCGGAACCAGCCGCCGCCGGCGTCCTGGAACTCCCACCTCTGGTTCCCGCCGCCGTTCCAGCTCCACTGCTTGACCTCGGCGTTGTTCGCCGTGGACCCGTTGATCACGTCCAGCACCCGGCCGCTGTGCCGGGCCGTGACGCGGTGGTACGCGGGCGAGTTCCCGGTGACGGTGCCCGCCGCCGCGTCGATGGTGACCGACGGGTACCAGGTCAGGCTCATGCTGGTGGCGGTCGGGAAGCTGATCGGCAGCCACACGTACTGGGAGTCGTTGGCCGGGCCGCCCCACGCTCCGGCCCACCTGTCACCCAGATAGAGGTAGCTGGTTCCGGAGGTGCCCTGGATCGGCAGCACGAACGCTGGCTGCGAGTTGAACGTGGTGCCGTTGCCCACGTCGGTCCAGCCGCTCCACGGTCCCGAGATGCTGGACGCGGTGGCGTACCGGGCCTGGTTCGGGCTCCAGCCCGTCGCGCCCGACGTCAGCAGGAAGTAGGTGCTGCCCCGCTTGAACATCGCCGGCGCCTCGCGGTGCGCGCCGTCCCAGAAGTTGCCCACCAGAGTGGCCACGTTGAGGTAGTCCGACGTGAGCCGGTAGATGTTCAGGTCGTAGTTGTCGTCGGCCGCCGAGATCATGTACGCGGTGCCGTTGTCGTTGTAGAGCGTGATGTCGCGGGACATGTGCTGCCCGAGCGGCCGGAAGCTGCCGTGGTACGTGTAGGCGCCGTCCACCGTGGTCGATGAGGCGACCGCCGCCCGCGCCTCGTTGTAGTCGGACCCGTTCTCCTTGTGCATCCACATCACGAACCGGCCGGTGGCGGCGTTGTAGATGACCTTCGGCCGTTCGATGTTTGCCACACGTAGTTCCGCCGCCGACGACTGGGTGAGCACGTTGTTGCGGAACTCCCAGGTGCGCAGGTCCGTCGAGCGGTAGACGGAGACCGCCCGGAACGTGTTGTCCGGGTTGCGGTTCTCGCCGAACCAGTAGTAGTAGTCGCCGACCTTGAGGACGCCGCCGCCGTGGGCGTGCACCACGGCGCCGGTGGTGTCGGTGAACTGGGTGCCGTTGGTGACTGTCACCGGCGCCGCCAGCGCCGCCGCCGGTCCCAGCACCGTCGCCGCGAGAGCCACGGCGAGCGCCACCCCCACCGCCAGGAGGCGACTTCTGCCACCGGCCCGGTCGTTCCCGGCGCACCGTGTCGTCCCTCGCACGGCTGTCACCTGCCGCACTTCGGCGTGATGGTGCCGGGCGTCGCGCCGGCCGCCACGAGCATGCCGAACGTCGTCGAGCCACCCGGCCGCAGCGTCCCGTTCCAGGAGGCGTTGCGGACCGCGGCGTCCTGGCCGGCGCCCTCGGCCACCCCGCCCCAGACCGACTGGATGCGTTCGTCACCCGACCACCGCCAGGAGACGAGCCAGCCCGGTGTCGGCTCGGTGCCGTCGTTGCGGACGGTGACCGTGGCGACGAAGCCACCGCCCCAGCTGGCGTCGATCGTGGCCGTCGCGGAGCAGGTTCCCGACGTCCGGGCCGGTCCGCCGATCACGTACGGATCCCGTGTGCCGTGGGTGTCGCTGAACCGGAACCAGTAGTCGGTGTCGGGGGCCAGGCCGGTGACTGTCACCTTTCCCTGGCGCTCCGGCCCCGTGACGGCTTCGGCCACCGGGTCGCGCCACGCGGTGGCGTCCTCGCGGCTGGTGAAGAGGCTGACGACGAGCGGCGGGTCGTAGCCGCAGGGTGGGCTGAGCACCATCCAGTAGGTGATGGTGAGACTGCTGGCGGTGGCGTCGGTCACCTGGCCGGTGACCGGCAGCGCCGGCGGGCACGCGAACGTGGGCGTGGGCGTCGGCGTCGCCGCCGCGGCGGGCGTCACCGTCGTGGTGGCGGGCGACCGGACGACGCCGGACGAGGCGGCCCAGCCGGTCAGGGTGAGGGCGGCGGCCAGTGCCGCGCCGAGCGTACGAAGCATCTGTTTCTCCCGAGACGGGGGCACCGGGGGCGGTCGGCGCCGGAGTGGTGGTGGACCGCGATGTCGCCGCCGTAGCGGCACGGCGGAGCGCCGGAGACGACTGCCCGGCACCGGGGTGGCGCATCACCCCGCGCTTGTCCCTCCGGCGAGATCGAGCGGCTCGCACTGGCTCCCGAGCGCTACGCCGCCAGTCTTTCAGTCGACGGACATCGATTCAATGTCGTCCCAGGACCCGACGTCGCCGGCGGTCCGATCTGCTGGCTACGCTTGGCAGTTGTGCCAGAGGGACACACCATCCACCGCCTCGCCGCCCGGCACGCCGAGCTGTTCGCGGGCGACAAGGTGCACGCAGAAAGCCCGCAGGGGCGCTTCGCCGAGGGCGCGGCCCGCCTCAGCGGCACCGTCCTGGACGGCACCGAGGCGTACGGCAAGCACCTGCTGCACCACTACGCGGGCGAGCTGACGCTGCACGTACACCTGGGGCTGTACGGGAAGTTCGCCGACGGGGCCGGGGAGCCGCCGGCCCCGGTCGGGCAGGTGCGGCTGCGTCTGCACAGCGACCGGAACTGGCTGGAGCTGCGTGGCCCGACCGCCTGCGAACTGCTGACCCCGCCCGAGGTGACGGCGCTGCGCGACCGGCTCGGACCCGACCCGCTGCGCGCCGACGCCGACCCCGACCGGGCGTACGCGCGGATCCGGCGCAGCCCCACCCCGCTCGCCGCGCTGCTGCTGGACCAGTCGGTGGTGGCCGGCACCGGCCTGATCTTCGTGACCGAGGCGCTGTTCCGGGCCGGCCTGCCGCCGCTGCTGCCGGGCCGCGACCTGAGCGCGGCCGGCTGGGCCGAACTCTGGGCGGACCTGGTGACGCTGATGACCCGCGCGGTCGAGCGGGGCCGGATCGACACGGTGCGCGACGCCGACCTGCCGGAGGTCACCGGCCGGGCGCCGCGCGTCGACCGGCACGGTGGCGAGGTGTACGTCTACCGCCGCCCCGGCGCGCCGTGCCACGTCTGCGGCACCGAGGTGAGCCGGGGCGCGCTGGCCGGGCGCAACCTGTACTGGTGCCCCACCTGCCAGGCGGGCTGACTCACATCTCGTTGAGCAGCCAGCGGGCCGCCTCGACGTTGCCGGGGAAGACCTGATCGCCGCCGATGCTCCAGGCCACCGTCTGGCCGATCGCCCAGCCGCGTACCCGCTCCCGGTCCAGACCCAGTTCGGCGCTGAGACGGTCGAGCCGGTGCCGGACGGCCGCCGGGGAGTGGCCCAGTTCGGCGCCGCGCACCAGCGGCACCACCCCGAACTCCCGCTCGCCGACGAGCGGTTTCGGGTCGATGACCAGCCACGGTTCGCGTCCGGCCGCCAGGATGTTGCCGGCATGCAGGTCCTGGTTCACAAGCACCTGCTCACCCTGGCTCGGCGTCAGGTCGGCGAGCAGCCCGAGCGCGGCGTCGAGGAGCCGCCGCTCGTACGGGCGGTTGGCCCGCCGCCAGTTGCCCGGCATCCGCTCCGCCCAGCCGGCCGCCTCCTCGGCGAGCGGAGTGAACGGCGGCCCGGCCGGCACCCCGAGGCGGGGCAGCAGCGCGACCGCCACGTCCAGCGCGGCGTCGGGCGGCAGGCCGTACAGCGGGGTGCCCGGGTCGCAGCGCTCGACCAGCAACGCGCGCCGGCCGGGATCGTGGGCGAGCAGCCGGATCGCACCCCGGCCGTCCCAGTGCGCCAACGCGGTGGCCTCGTGGCGGCTGTCGTCGTCCGGGTACTGGAGCTTCAGCACCGCCCGCGTCCCGTCGGGCAGCGTCGCGGGCAGTGCCAGGGACGCGAACGCGTACCCGAACGGCGGCCCGATCGTCAGCTCCCACCGCGTGACGCACGCGGCGAGCCGGTCCGGCAGCTCCGCGAGCCACGCCCGCCCGGTCTCCGTCCGCTCGACCCAGCGCAGGCTCTCGGGAATGTCACACCGCATCCGGCCATCCTGGCCGAGCGAGGCCCTCGGCGCCGCCCGGCCCGATCAGGGGGACGTCGTACCGCTCACCGGCGAGGCTCGCGGCATGCGCGAACGCGCGCGCCGAGGAGACGCCGCTCGCGGCCGCCCGGCCATCGCCGACGTGACCGGCGAGGCAAGATCAGCCCGACTGTGATCGTGTCAGCGTCTTCGACTCCCGAAACGTCCCCAGTGGGCCTGAATCCTCCAAGATCCCCCATCAGCGCGCTCACCGGAGGCGGACAAGACGAACAGAAGACCCCCGCCGTGGCTTGATCGACTCCACTTCCCCGAAGTGGCGGCATCATTGTCCATGATCAACACCAGCTCGCCGAGATGGTGGTATCGCAGAGCTGTTGATGCCACCACTTCGGCGAGCTGGTGTTGATCAAGCCGGATCGCGGCTGTCGGCCTGCGGGCACCACTCGGCACCGGCGTTGACCAAGGAGTTCGTGTCACCGGAGCGCCAGGAGTCTGCCCCTAACTCCTTGATCAACGGGCAGGCGTTGAGGGGTGCGGGTGCGGGTGCGGGCGGGGGCGAGGGGTGCCGCGCTCGATGCTGGCCGTGCCGCGCCAGCTGAGTCGACGCCGAGATCCTCGCTAGCTTGCGGACCGGCGGCGGTGTGACTCGGCGCCGGGGAGCCGGGCCGGGGCAGTCGTCGTGCCCGGCCCGGTACCCGTCGGCCTTCTGCCTGTCCGGCCTTCCGTCCGGCCTTCCGTCCGTCCGGCCTTCCGTCCGGGGCAGTCGTCCTGCCCGGCCTACCGCCCGTTGGTCTATCGCCCGGTCGGGGTCGGGGTCGGGGTCGGGGTCGGGTTCGGGGTCGGCCGGCGCCGGCGGGCCAGCAGCATCAGACTGGCGCCGACGATCAGGAGCGCTGCGCCGCCGGCCACCAGCGGCGCGGTGGCGGGACCGGTGATCGGAAGCCCTCCGGTGCCTCCGCCTCCGACGGTGCCACCGCCTCCGCCGCCGCCCGGCGAGGGCTCGCTGCCGGGTGTCGACACGCGTACCGTGACCACCTCGGACACGCCGACCGTCGCCGGGTCTTCACTCGGGACGACTACGCGGTAGCGCAAGGTGCCGGGTGTCTTCGGCGTGATGGTGATGCGGTACGCGTTGTTATCGCCGTGCGCCCACCCGGCGGCTACCTTCCGCCACGTCCTGCCCTGGAGTTGCTGGAGTTCGATGTCCATGCTGTCGTCGGGCTTGACCACGCCGGTGAAGGTGACTGTGGTGCCGGGCCTGACAGTGGTGCGGTTCGCTTTCGCCGTGACTGTCGGCTTCACCCGGGGATGGTCAGCCGCGACGACGATGTAGCGCGGTGAGATCTCCGAGGGGGACGGACGGATGATGCCGACGCACTTGAGATAGCGGTCGCCCTTCGGATAGGTCCGGGAGAACGTGCCGTCGGCCTTGGTGGTGCCGTTGGGCTCGCTGTGATACTCGACGCAGAGGTTGTCGGTGCCGAAGAAGATCGGCTGGTTGCCGATACCCTCGCCGGTGTCCTCGTAGTAGAACCGTCCCGCCACGGTCAGCGGGCCGTCGCCGACCAGCGGGTCCGGGGTGAGACGCATGGTGGCCGCGGGCCGGTGGGTGCCGGTGACCTCCAGCCTGGTGTCCGCCGAGGCGGACGGGTCGACGTCGAGCCGGTTCCAGGCGGCGTCCGTCGCCACCAGGTGGTGGACCTCCCAGGTGCCGTTCCAGGTCGACGGCACGTGGATCGTCGCGCTCCAGGTGCCGTCCTGCGGGGTGCCGGCGGTGAGCGACAACTCGGCGCCGTCGGTGCGGTCCGTGCCGACGAGGCGCAGACCGACGTGGGGCAGCTTGCTGCCGTCCATCTCGTAGGCCTCGACGACGCCGGTGTCGTCGGTCAGGTGCGCGCTCACCGTCACCGGCACCAGGTCGACGCCCGAGACGGAGACCGCGTCGGGTGAGACCGTGACGTCCACCAGCACCGGTGGCGTCTGGTCCGCCGCGGCCGCAGGGGAAGGCGTGGCGGTTGCGGAGGGCGTGGCGGTTGCGGGTGGCGCGGCTGTTGCGGGTGGCGCGGCGACGAGGACACCGCCGGGCAGCAGGAGAAGAGCCGTCGCGGCCATGCGCCACACTCGCATGTCGGTGCCCCTTCCGAGGTCGACCCATAACGGAGAGTTTTCCTGTCGGTACCGTACTCCGTCGATGCGTTGCCGGCTGCCCCGTCGACCTGTCGATTCGCCGGGACGGTCGGCCGAGGCCCCCGGCCGACCCGCCCTCCGACCCGGCTGCTGGCTCACCGCAGCCGGCGGATGTCCCCGTACGCCCGGTAGAAGCCGCCCCGGCCGGACTCGCGGATCTCGGTGACCAGGAAGCGCGCGCCCGGCTCGCGGATGCCCTTGGGGAACTGCACCGGCCAGTCCCGCCGGTAGCCGTCGGCCAGGACGTGGACGCGCAGCCGGCCGCCCTGCTCGACGCACTGCACCAGCACGCCGTCGCGTTCGTCGGTGGTCACCTCGACCGACGTCCAGGCGGCCGGCTCGGGCAGCCGGGCCGGCGCCTTGACGTCGACCACGTCCGGGACGCTGCCGGCCTCGGCCGCCCGGATCGCCGCCTCGCTCGCGTCGATGCAGGCCAGGTGGCCGCTCGTGGTGACCACGTAGAGCCGGTTGTCGTGGTACTGCATCGAGTACGCCGAGCCGCAGCCGGTGCCGAGCTTCCACAGCCGGTTGCCGGCCTGGTCGAAGCAGTAGATCGAGGACGCGCTGTCGCCCGCGAACACGTACCGGCCGCCCTCGGCGGTGGCGCAGGAGAAGACCGCTGCGTCACAGCGGTACGTCTGCTCGGCCCGGCCGTCCTTGCGCAGGCGGACCACCTCGCGGGTGCCGGTGCCGGCGAACACGGCGTCCCGCTCCTGCCAGCCGAAGAGGACCGCCCCGGTGCCGGTGTGCCACAGTTCGCGCCCGGTACGCCAGTCGTAGCCGGTGACCCCCTGCGAGTGACCGTGGTAGATCGCGTCGGCGTCGCAGCGCACCATCCACGCGGACCGGCCCCGCCCCGGCCGGCGCCAGAGGAACTCGTCCTCGTGGTCGACCGCCGCGATGCCGCCGTCGCGATCGGACACTCCCAGCACGCCGTCGTGGATGTCCAGCCAGTAGATGTCGATCTCGGGCGCGATCGCGTACGCCGCGCGGGGCACCTTGCCGGACAGGTCGTAGACGTTGCCGTCGTCGCAGCCGGCGTAGACCCAGGCGTCGTCGGCGACGATGCACTTCACCCCGTCGGGGAGCCGGACCTGGCTGACCAGCCGGGCGTCGTGGTCGAGCGTGGTGATCACGCCGTGCTCGTTGCCGACCATGCAGTGCCGGTCGTCGACGAAGATGCCGAAGGCGGGGGCGCCCGAGGCGTACCGCCAGAGGACCGGCGCGGTGCGGGCGGTGGAGCGGGTGCTGACGATCTGCCGGCGCGAGACCGTCCGCTTCTGGCGTATGCCGCGCACCGCCGGGGCGTACCCCTTGCGGACCTTCTCGCCGATCTTCTTCGCGGCGGCGGCGCGGGCGCGGGCGTTGTCCGGGTAGGTGCTCGTCTTCACCTGGCCCTGGTCGCCGATGCGTCCGTAGCGCACGGTCATCGCGGTGTCGTCGACCACCACCTCGTAGAACTTGTGCGCTCTACCGTCCACTTCGGACAGTTCGAGGTAGGTCGTCTCCTGGGACATGGGGGTTTACCTCCGAGGGGAAGTGCCGAACCGGCAACGCGCACACGCTAACGCCGGGCACCGACAAATCCAGGTGTTAAGAAGGGGCCCTTCCTCTACCGGAGGCGTTAAGAGGGGGCCCTTCCTTACACGGCGGCGAGGGCGTCGACGGCCTTGCGGGCGGCGATCAGCACCGGATCCCACACCGGGGCGTACGGCGGCGCGTACCCCAGGTCGAGCGCTGTCATCTCGTCCACGGTCATGCCGTTCCACAGCGCCACCGCGAGCACGTCGATCCGCTTGGCCGCCTCGGACCAGCCGACGATCTGCGCCCCGAGCAGCCGTCCGCTGGGCCGCTCGGCGAGCAGCTTGACGGTCATCGGCCGGGAGCCGGGGTAGTAGCCGGCCCGGTTCGTCGACTGCGCCAGCACTGTGACGAACTCGAAGCCGGCCTCCAGCGCGTCCCGCTCGCGCAGCCCGGTCCGGCCCACCTCCAGCTCGCAGACCTTGGTCACGGCGGTGCCGATCACGCCGGGGAAGGTGGCGTACCCGCCGCCGATGTTGATGCCGACGACCCGGCCCTGCTTGTTGGCGTGTGTGCCGAGCGGGATGTGCACCGGCATGCCGCTGACCCGGTGCAGCGACTCCACGCAGTCACCTGCCGCCCAGACGCCGGGCACGCCCGGCACCCGCATCCGGCGGTCCGTCCGGACCCCGCCGGAGGGGCCGATCGGCAGGCCGGCGGCCTCGGCGAGCGCGGTGTTGGGGCGTACCCCGAGACCCAGGACCACGACGTCCGCCGGGATCGGTCCCTCGTCGGTGACCACGGCGGAGATCCGGCCGTCCCGTTCCTCCAGCCCGGTGACGGTGAGGCCGGTGCGGACGCCGATGCCGGTGGCGCGCATCGCCTCGGCCACCAGCTCGCCCATGTCCGGGTCCACAGCCGACATGGGCTGGTCGGCCTGCTCCAGAAGTTGAACCGAGAGCCCGCGCTGCACGAGCGCTTCGGCCATCTCGACGCCGACGTAGCCGCCGCCGACCACCACCGCGTGCCGGGGCGAGGGCTTGCCTTCGAGCCAGTCGATGAGCGCCGCGCCGTCGTCCAGCGTCTGCACGCCGAACACCCCGGCCACGTCGTCGCGCGTCCAGTCCGGCTGCACCGGGGACGCGCCGGTGGCGTACACCAGGGTGTCGAAACCGGCGCGGACCTCGCCGCCGCCGTCCAGGTCCCGCACGATCACCTCGCGGCGGTCCAGGTCGACGGCGGTGACCTCGTGCCGGGTACGGACCTCGATGCCGAACTCGTCGCGGAACGTCGCCGGGTCGCGGGCGACCAGCTCGTCCCGGTCCTCCACCAGGCCGCTCACCCAGTAGGGGATGCCGCAGGCCGAGTAGGAGGTGAAGTGCCCGCGCTCGAACGCGATGATCTCCAGGTCGGTCCGGTCGCGGCGGCGACGCGCCTGCGACGCCGCCGACATACCGGCGGCGTCGCCGCCGATGACGATCATGCGCTCCGCCACGCCGCCCATCCTGTCACGCCGGGCCACGGCCGTGCGGCCGCTCAGCCATGGGTCTGGCGTGCCACGTCCGTGACCACGTCGACGAGCCGTCCGGTACGCGCGAACACCGCCCGCTGCCGGGCCGCGCCGCTGCCGTGCCGGCGCAGCCCGCCCAGCAGGTCGGTCACCCGGTCCAGGTCGCCGTGCCGCTCCAGTTCCGGGCGCAGCCGGTCGACCAGCCGGTCCAGCAGCTCCCAGGCCGGGCGCAGCTCACCGTCGGTCAGGTCGACGCCCTCGCCCTCCAGCCCGTCGTGGGCGGCCCGCCAGTGCGCCGCGACGAGCAGGTGGTGGTCGGTGTTGACGGCCGGCCGGCCGGCGGCGATGTCGGTGAGCGCGGTCGCCACGAGCGCGCGGACCAGCGCGGCGACGAGCACCGCGTCGTCCACTGTCGGGCAGACGTCGCCGATCCTGATCTCCACGGTGGGGTACTTGGCGGAGAGCCGGGCGTACCAGTAGAGCATCCCCTCGTCCAGCATCACGCCGCTGGCGATGAGCTGCCGGATCAGCCGCTCGTAGTGCTCGTGCGACTCCAGGTACGGGGTGGGCGCGACCGACGGCCAGCGTTCCCACTCGACCGAGCGCCAGCTCGCGTACCCGGTGTCCTCGCTGCGGGAGAACGGGGAGTTCGCGGTGACCGCTTGCAGGATCGGCAGCCACGGCCGGACGTGGTTGAGCACCTGCACGCCGGTGTCCGGGTCCGGGATGCCGACGTGCACGTGCATGCCGTTGTTGCCGGGGCCGGGCACCAGCAGCCGGAACCGCTCGATCATCCGGTCGAAGCGGGGCTTGTCCACCACCGGCGGCACCGGCCCGTCGACCGGTCCGGTGCCGATCGCGAGCAGCCGTACGCCGGCCCGCTCGGCCGCGTCGGCCAGCTCGGCGCGCAGCATCGACAGCGAGTGCCGGATCGAGGAGAGTTCGAGCCCGGGCGGGCTGCCGATCTCGATCTGGCTGGTCTGGAACTCGCGCTCCACCTGACCCCGTAGCTCGGCCGGAACCTGCTCCATCACCAGGTCGACGGCGGGTACGGCGGTCCCGGTGTGCGGGTCGGCGAGCAGGAACTCCTCCTCGACGCCGACTGTCAGCAGGTCGGTCCCGCCGGTCTCGGCGCTCCGTTCCCGCTCCGCCACTGAGCCGCTCATCGTCACCACCGTCTCTCCGGACCGCCCACGGCACCGTGCCGCGTGGTCGAGGCCCTGTTACCCACCGTGTCCGTGCCGGGAAACGCGCCGGACGGCGTGTCGGCGCCGGTTCGCCCGTTCGGGCCACGCGCCGCCGGTGTGCGCGCAGGGCAGCAGGGCGTGACACGGCGGGCTACCGTGGTCGCGTGGCGGCGATGCTGGCGGTGCTGACGGGGACGTGGGCGTACGCGCTCGCCCTGTTCGCGGACCGGCCGGCCGGGCTGCTCGCCAGCGCGGCCGTCGCCGCCGCGCTGCTGCTGGCCACCCTGCTCGCGTTGCGGGTCCGCGCGCTGCCCGCGCCGCCCGGCACCCGGTTCGCCGCCGCGCTGCGGGCCCGCGCCCGCCGTCGCGGGGTGCCCCGGCAGGTCGACCCGAACGCGCCGGGGCGTCCGCGCCCCCGCGCGCCCGGCCTGCGCCCCTCGGCCGCGTAGCCACCTTCCGATCCGCGTCGGCGGGTCGCCGGCACCTGTGCCCGGCTTTCGCGGCCGATTCCGTCGTCATCCGTCCCGCCACGCGGCACGTCGCCGCCCGGGACACCCGGAATCGTCACCGAGGGGTCCACCCATGCTCGCCTTCGCACCGTTGCACTCCGCGGCCTCGGCCGCGGCCACCGTCGTCACCTGGCTCGCCGACGTGCTGGCCCCGCTCACCGGCGGTGCCGCGACAGCCGCCGCCATCGTCCTGTTCACCGCCGCCGTCCGGCTGCTGATCTCGCCGCTGACAGTGGCCCAGGTCCGCGGGGAGCGGCGTCGCACCGCGCTCGCCCCCGAGGTACGGGAACTCCAGCGCCGGTACGCCGACGATCCGGCCCGCCTGCAGAGCGAGGTGTTCGCGCTCTACCGCAACGCCGGGGCCAGTCCGGTCGCGGGCTGCCTGCCGGCGCTGTTGCAGGCGCCGTTCTTCCTGGTCATGTACCGCGTGTTCGCCACCGGTGACGGGGCGCCGCAGCTGCTGGGGGAGCGGCTCGCCGGCGTACCGCTGGGGTGGCACCTCGGCGACGGCCTGTCCGGCCCGGTGCCGCTGGTGTTCGGGGTGCTGCTGGCCGCGCTGCTCGCGCTGGCCTGGTGGTCGTCACGGCGGATGCGCCGGGCGGCGGCCGCCACCGGCACGGTGGCCGGGACGCCTGCCGAGGGTCCGGGCGCGGCGGTGCTCGGGCGACTGCTGCCGCTGCTGCCGTACGGCACGGTGCTGGTGGCGCTCGTGGTGCCGCTGGCGGCCGTGCTCTATCTGGTCACCACCACGGCGTGGACCGCGCTGGAGCAGGTGGTGCTGCGTCGCCCGCAGCCGGCGGCAGCCATCGACAAGCGTTGACAAGTGCGGGGGCGGGGCGTAGAAATCGCGTCAGAGAGCGCTCTCCCGGACCCGTCCCCGCAGAGAGGCACCCCGAATGAACCCGATCCCGGCGGCTCCGGCCGCCTCCGCCACCGTGCCCCGATCACGCCGCCGCCTCGCCCTGGCCGCGGGCGTGCTGGCGCTCACCACCGCGCTCGCGGGCGTCTCGATGACCGCCCAGGCGGCGGTGCCGCCGACTCCGTCCGGCTGGAGCCTGGTGTGGAGCGACGACTTCACCGGCTCGGCCGGCACGCTGCCCTCGTCCGCCAACTGGATCATCGACACCGGCACCAGCTACCCGGGCGGACCGGCCAACTGGGGCACCGGTGAGATCCAGACCTACACGTCCAGCACCGCCAATCTGGCCCACGACGGCTCGGGCAACCTGCGCATCACGCCGCTGCGCGACTCGGCCGGCCGCTGGACCTCGGCCCGGATCGAGACGGTGCGTTCGAACTTCAAGGCGCCGTCGGGCGGCGTGCTGGCCCTGGAGGGCCGGATCCAGATGCCGAACGTCACAGGCACGGCGGCGTCCGGGTACTGGCCGGCGTTCTGGGCGCTCGGCTCGCCGTACCGGGGCAACTACCAGAACTGGCCGGGCATCGGCGAGTTCGACGTGATGGAGAACGTCAACGGGATCAACTCGGTCTGGGGCGTGCTGCACTGCGGCGTCGCGCCGGGCGGCCCGTGCGGGGAGTTCAACGGCATCGGCGCGTCCCGGGCCTGCCCGGGCAGCACCTGCCAGTCGGCGTTCCACACCTACCGGTTCGAGTGGGACGCCTCGGTCAGCCCGCAGCAACTGCGCTGGTACGTCGACGGCCAGCTCTTCCACACCGTCGGGCAGAACCAGATCGGTGAGCCGTACTGGAGTCAGATGACCAACCACGCCGGCTACTTCCTGCTGCTCAACGTGGCGATGGGCGGCGGCTTCCCGGACGGCGTGGCCGGATCGGCGACGCCCACCGCGTCGACCGTGTCGGGCCGGTCGATGCTCGTCGACTACGTGGCCGTCTACACCCGCGGTGGCGGGAGCAACCCGTCGCCGACGCCGACCACACCGCCGCCGGGCGGGGTGCGCGACGCGTACTCGACGATCCAGGCCGAGTCGTTCAACGCGCAGAACGGCGTGGAGGTGGAGACGTGCGCCGAGGGTGGGCAGGACATCGGCTGGCTCGCCAACGGCGACTGGGCCCGCTACGACAACGTCGACTTCGGCTCCACGCCGCCGCGCGACTTCGTGGCCCGGGTGGCCTCCGGCGCGGCGTCCGGCGTGAGCGGGCTGGTGGAGGTCCGGGTGGACAGCCCGACCGCGCCGCCGATCGGCAGTTTCGCGGTCGGCAACACCGGCGGCTGGCAGACCTGGCGCTCGGTGCCGGGCAACGTCAGCACGGTGACCGGCCGGCATACCGTCTACCTGACGTTCAGCAGCGGCCAGCCGTCCGACTTCGTCAACGTCAACTGGTTCACCTTCCGCCGCTAGCCCGGTCGGGACGCGACCCGGGCTCCGGCCCGGGTCGCGTCGAACCGGTGCTGGACAGAAACAGTTAACACTCTTAATAATAGGCGCACGTCGACGGTTGTGAATCCCTCTCCACCCCCGCCCGTCCCCTGGAGGACGCCGTGAGACTCCGCCCCCGCCTGGCGACGCTCGCCGCCGCGCTGACCACCGCCGTGGTCGCCGGTGCCCTGCTGGCCGCGCCGCCCGCCTCCGCCGCCACCGCGGCCTTCGTCCGCACCTCCAGCTGGAGCAGCGGGTACGAGGCCCGGTTCACAGTCACCAACGACAGCTCCGCCGCCATCTCCTCGTGGAACGTCCAGTTCGACCTGCCGTCCGGCAGCACGCTCGGCTCGTTCTGGGACGCCCGCCTCACCACCTCCGGCCAGCACGTCACCGCCGTCAACCAGTCCTGGAACGGTGCGCTCGCCCCCGGCGCCAGCACCAGCTTCGGCTTCGTCGTCAGCGGCACCGGCGATCCGGTGAACTGCACAGTCAACGGCGCCTCCTGCGCCGGCGGCGGCAACCCCGGCAACCCGGGCGCACCGGCCACGCCGGGCGGGCTGCGGGTCACCGGCACCACCGCGTCGTCGGTCTCGCTCGCCTGGAACGCGGTCTCCGGCACCGTCACCGGATACCGGGTGTACGAGGGCAGCACGGTCAAGGCCACCGTCACCGGCACGTCGGCCACCGTCTCCGGGCTGGCCGCGTGCAGCGGGCACAGCTACACGGTGACCGCGTACAACGGCAGCGGCGAGTCGGCGAAGTCGGCGGCGGTCGCGGCCACCACCAGCGGCTGCACCGGTGGCGGCGGGGGCGCGATGGCCGCCGCGCCCTACCTCTACCCGGGCTGGGGCGACCCGCCCGCGCCGTCCACGGTCATGGGCGCGACCGGGATCAAGTGGTTCACCATCGCGTTCGTGCTCTCCGGCGGCGGCTGCACCCCGGCCTGGGACGGCAACGGCCCGCTGACCGGCGGCACGCACGCCGCCACCATCGCCGCGATCAAGGCGGCCGGCGGCGACGTCATCCCGTCCTTCGGCGGCTGGAGCGGCAACAAGCTCGGCCCGAACTGCTTGACCGCCGCCGCGCTGGCCGGCGCGTACCAGCAGGTCATCAACGCGTACGGGCTGAAGGCCATCGACATCGACATCGAGAACAGCGACGAGTTCGAGAACGAGGTGGTGCAGGACCGCATCCTGGACGCCCTGAAGATCGTCAAGCAGAACAACCCGGGGATCAAGACGATCATCACGTTCGGCACCTCGACCACCGGGCCGTCCTACTACGGCACCCGGCTGATCAACCAGGCGGCGGCCAAGGGCGCCGGGATCGACGTGTTCACCATCATGCCGTTCGACTTCGGCGGCGGCGCGAACATGTACCAGAACACGGTGAACGCGGCCGAGGGCCTGAAGACCGCGCTGAAGAACGCGTTCGGCTGGTCGGACGCCACCGCGTACGCGCACATGGGCCTGTCCGGCATGAACGGCCTCTCCGACCAGCAGGAACTGACCTCGCCGGCCACCTGGACGCAGATCCGCGACTGGGCCAAGGCGCGCGGCCTGGCGCGGTTCACGTTCTGGTCGGTCAACCGGGACCGGCCCTGCCCGGGTGGCGGCGTGGTCGCCAACTGCTCCGGCATCGCGCAGAACACCTGGGAGTTCACCGGCATCACCGCCGGCTTCTGAACCCGCGCCGCGGTCAGCGCCCGGTGGTCACCGACTGCCGGGCGCGCCGCCGGCGCACCTTCTTCACCGCCCAGCTCACGATCATGAAACCGAAGACGGCGAAGATCGCGTAGTTGAACCACTGGCTGTACCTGTCGACGTCCTCCCACCGCGAGCCGAGGACGTAGCCGGCGCCGACGATCAGGGCATTCCACACTCCGCTGCCGAGCGTGGTGAGCAGGACGAACTCGCCGAGCGGCATCCGGTTCGCGCCGGCCGGGATCGACACCAGGCTGCGGACCACCGGCACCACCCGGCCGATCAGCACCGCCCACCGGCCGTGCCGCTCGAACCAGCGGTCGGCCTTCTCCAGATCCTCCAGGTCGACCAGCGGAATGTGGTCCAGCCAGCGCTTGAGCCGCTCCTCGCCGAGCGCCGCGCCGAGCCAGTAGAGCACCAGCGCGCCGACCAGCGAGCCGACAGTCGCGGCGACCACGATGAGCACAAGGTTGAACCGGCCCTCGGCGGCCAGGTAGCCGGCCATCGCCAGCACGATCTCGCTCGGGATCGGCGGGATGATGCTCTCCAGCGCCACCAGGAACGCCACCCCGACCGCGCCGAGCGAGTCGATCACACTCGCCACCCAGCCGGTCAGCCCGGTGAACTGGTTCGGGTCGACGTCCTGGGCCAGGGCCATGTCGGTCCTTCCACGCGAGAGCCGGAGATCCGAAGGTGTTACCCGGACAGGCGGCCGCCACACCTGTGACTCAGCCCTCCGGGTGCAGCGCGGCGTCCGCCGGACCCCGCCGCCAGCCGGTGAAGCGGACCAGCAGGCCGCCCCGGCTGGGCGAGCAGCAGTACGGCCCGGCCGACGCCTGCGCCGCCGGGTCGAGCGGCGCGACGCGGACCAGCCGCCACGGCTCGTCGTCGCACCGGGCCCGGACGGTCAGCGCGTCGCCGGCCCGGCTCACCCGGACCGTCACCTCCCGGCCGGACCACTGCGGCACCGGCGCCACCGACCAGTCGGAGAACTCGTCGGTGACCACGGCGCCGACCTGCGGGACGCCGTCGCTCACCTCGACCCCGGCCTTGGCCCACCGCCGCTCGTCCACCCGCACCAGCACGCCGGCCTGGTCGAACTGGACGGAGTAGTCGAGCCGGAACGACACCTCCACGGCGGTGTCCACGCCGAACGGAGCGAGCAACGCCGAGCCGTCGTCGTGCACGAAGCCGTAGCTGGTGCGCCGCCAGAAGTCGCTGCCGCCGCGCGGCTCGACAAGCAGGCCGCGACCGTCCGGCTCGGCCCGCTCGGGCGGGTTCAGCCAGGTGCCGGCGGACCAGTCGTACGCCTCCTCGCTCATCCCGGCACCGTACCGGGTTTGCCGCCGCGCGCGTTCGGAGAAGTAGTCCTCGCATGGGTGACAGGTGGTATCAGGAGGCGGTCGTCTACTGCCTCGACGTCGACACTTTCGCGGACTCCGACGGCGACGGGGTGGGTGACTTCCAGGGCCTGATCGGGCGCCTGGACTACCTGGCCCGGCTCGGGGTGACGTGTCTCTGGCTGAACCCGATCCATCCCTCGCCGAACGAGGACGACGGGTACGACGCGACCGACTTCTACAACGTCGACCCGCGGCTGGGCACGCTCGGCGACTTCGCCGAACTGCTGCACCAGGCGAGCAACAGGGGCATCCGGGTGATCATCGATCTGGTGGTCAACCACACCTCGGACCAGCACCCGTGGTTCCAGTCCGCCCGGTCCTCGCCCGACTCGCCGTACCGGGACTGGTACGTCTGGGCCGACCACGAGCCGGCCGACCGCCACCAGGGCATGGTCTTCCCGGGCGAGCAGCACGAGACGTGGACCTACGACCGGACCGCCAAGGCGTGGTTCTACCACCGCTTCTACAAGTTCCAGCCGGACCTGAACATCGAGAATCCGAAGGTCCGCGCGGAGATCAAGAAGATCACGTCGTTCTGGCTCCAGCTCGGCGTCGCCGGCTTCCGGATGGACGCGGTGCCGTTCATCATCGAGCGCACCGAGCCGGGCAACCCGAACTCGCCGAAGGACTTCGACTTCATCACCGACCTCCGGCAGCACGTGCAGTGGCGGCGCGGCGACGCGGTCCTGCTGGCCGAGGCGAACGTCGAGCCGGACGAGCTGCCCGTCTACTTCGGCGACGGCAGCGGCTCGGGCAACCGGATCCACATGCTCTTCGACTTCATGCTCAACGGCCGGCTGATGCTCGCCCTGGCCCGGGAGGACCCGGAGGTGATCATCGAGGCGCTGCGCGACACCCCGAAGCTGCCCACCGGCGGCCAGTGGGCGACGTTCCTGCGCAACCACGACGAGATCGACCTGTCCCGGCTCACCGCCGACCAGCGCAACGACGTGCTGGCGAAGTTCGGGCCGGACGAGAACATGCAGCTCTACGGCCGGGGCATCCGCCGCCGGCTGGCGCCCATGCTCGGCAACGACCGCCGGCACATCGAGCTGGCGTACTCGCTCCAGTTCTCGCTGCGGGGCACGCCGGTGCTGCGCTACGGCGAGGAGATCGGCATGGGGGAGGACCTGTCGCTGGACGGACGCGACGCGATCCGTACCCCGATGCAGTGGTCCTACGCCGACAACGCCGGCTTCTCCACCGCCGAGCCGGAGAAGCTGGTCCGCCCGGTCATCGACAAGGGCGAGTACGGCTACCAGAAGGTCAACGTCACCGCCCAGCGCAAGGACCCGCGGTCGCTGCTCGGCTGGTTCGAGCGGATGATCCGGACGCTGCGGGAAGCACCGGAGACCGGCTCGGGCAGCACCACCCACATCGACGTGGCGATGCCGCCGGGCGTGCTCGCGCACCGCGCCGACGGGCGTACCGCGACGATGGTCTTCCTGCACAACCTCGGCACTGAAGACGTCGAGGTGGACCTGAGCACGCTGGCGCCGGAGGCGGACCTGCCCATCGACGTGCTGAGCGACCGCAACTACGAGGACGTGGGCAAGCTCGACCGGCTCAAGCTCGGCGGGTACGGCTACCGGTGGATCCGGCTCTGCCGGGGCCACGAGCGGTAGGGGAGGCGTACCGGCGGGTTAAGCTCCTTCGATCGAGCCACAAGTTACCGGGAGGTAAGCATGTCGGAGGAGCCCCGCGTCGCCATCGTGACCGGAGCCGCGCGCGGCATCGGGGCGGCGACCGCCCGCCGGCTGGCGGCCGACGGCATGGCCGTCGCCGTGGTCGACATCGACGAGTCCGCCACCAAGGAGACGGTGGACGCCATCGGCTCGGCCGGCGGCCGGGCGCTCGGCGTCGGCGCCGACGTGTCCGACCGGGCCCAGGTCGAGGCCGCCGTGGAGCGGATCGCCGCCGAACTGGGCGCCCCGACCGTGCTCGTCAACAACGCGGGTGTGCTGCGGGACAACCTGCTGTTCAAGATGACCGAGGGCGACTGGGACACGGTCATGGGCGTGCACCTGCGCGGGGCGTTCCTGTTCAGCCAGGCGGCCCAGAAGCACATGGTCGAGGCGAAGTGGGGCCGGATCGTCAACCTGTCCAGCACCTCCGCCCTGGGCAACCGGGGCCAGGCGAACTACTCGGCCGCCAAGGCCGGCCTCCAGGGCTTCACCAAGACGCTCGCGATCGAGCTGGGCCCGTTCGGGGTCACAGTCAACGCGGTCGCGCCGGGCTTCATCGTCACCGACATGACCGCCGCCACCGCGGCCCGGATGAAGGTCGACTTCGACGATCTCAAGAAGCACGCCGCCGCCGAGATCCCGGTACGCCGCCCCGGCCGCCCGGAGGACGTCGCGCACACCATCTCGTTCCTGGCCAGCGAGGGCGCGTCCTTCGTGTCCGGCCAGGTCATCTACGTCGCCGGCGGCCCGAAGGACTGACCGGGCCCGGCCCTTCCCGGCGCGATCCCCCTCAGGCGGGGTCGCGCCGCGTGCGCCAGAGCCAGAACAGGCCGAGCACCGGCAGCACCAGCGGCACGTAGCCGTAGCCGCTGCCGAAGCCGGACCAGACCGTCTCGTCCGGGAACAGCTCCTTGTCGGCGAGGCTCAGCACGCCGACGCCGAGCACCCCGACCAGTTCGACGGCGCAGCAGGCCAGCGCGACCCGGCGGCCGGCGTGCCCGGCCCGGGCCAGCCCGACCGCCGCCACGATGTAGATCAGCGCCGCCACCGCGGACAGCAGGTACGCCACCGGCGCCTCGTCGAACTTCGTGGCGATCTGCAAGCCGGCCCGCGAGGTCGCGGCGATGGCGAAGACGATGTAGACAGCGATCAGCAGCCGGCCCGGACCGCGGTTGGTGGCGCGTTGCTCGGTCGTGGTCTCAGCCACCGACTGCCTCCCAGGTCTGCTGGAGCCGTACCGCCACCACGGGCGTGACCAGGCAGATCGCGCACACGATGCCCGAACCCCAGCGGGTCGGCTCCATCCGGGCCAGCACCCAGGCCAGCGGCGGCAGGCAGACGAGCGTCGCCAGGTAGCCGAAGAACGCGCCGGGCTCGCCCGGACGCTCCCCGCCGCCGAGCGCGACGAGCGCGACCACGGTCAGCGCGAGCAGCGCCACCTCCAGCACGGCCAGGCCGACGAACTGGATCCGGTCTGGCGGCCGGTGGCGTACCGCAGCCACCAGGGCCCAGAGCGCGACCGCCAGCGAGATCACGATCGCGACCGTGGCGAGCGGCCCGTCCACCGGGGATCCGGCGGCCGCCGCGGCGGTCGTCGACACAGTGTCGTTCACCGGCACAGCCTACTAACCGGTGTAGTAGCTGCCCGCCCGCCGGGTCGAGGCGCGCCGGACGGGCGGGAGGACTAGCGTGGATCACGGTCCCGGCGTGCGCCGGTGGCGGACGTCGACGGCAGGGGGTCCGGGTGCGGTTCGGGTTGTTCGGCACGGGTTACTGGGCGGCGCAGACGCACGCGGCGGCCATCGAGGCGCATCCGCGGGCCCGGCTCGCGGGGGTGTGGGGGCGCAACCCCGCCAAGGCGGAGGAACTGGCCACCCGGCACGGCGTACCGGCGTTCACCGACGTCGACGCGCTGATCGACGCCTGCGACGCGATCGCCGTGGCGCTCCCGCCGGACGTGCAGGCCGATATCGCCGTCCGCGCCGCCACCGCCGGGCGGCACCTGCTGCTGGACAAGCCGCTGGCGCTTGACCTCGCCGACGCCGACCGGGTGGTCGACGCGGCCCAGGCGTCCGGTGTCGCCTCGGTGGTCTTCTTCACCCAGCGCTTCCACCCGAACGTCACCGGGTTCCTCGCCTCGACCGCGGCGGCCGGCGGCTGGCAGCACGCCCGCGCCACCATGTTCGCGTCGATCTTCCAGCCCGGGAACCCGTACGGCGACTCGACCTGGCGGCGGGAGCGCGGCGCGCTCTGGGACATCGGCCCGCACGCGTTGTCGCTGATCCTGCCGGTGCTCGGCCGGGTCACCCGGGTCGCCGCGATGGACGGCCCGAGCGGTCTGGTGCACCTGCTGCTCACCCACGACGGCGGCGCGACCAGCTCGCTGTCGCTCACCCTGGACGCGCCGTCCGAGGCGGTCACCCGGGACTTCGTCTTCTTCGGCGAGAACGGCACCGAGAGCGTCCCGCCCGGCGACGGCAGCGTGCTCCAGGCGTTCGGCGCCGCGCTCGACCAGTTGCTGGAGGAGGTCGACGCGGGCACCCGCGACCACCGCTGCGACGTGCGGTTCGGCCGCGAGGTGGTGGCGGTGCTGGACGCCGCGCAGACCGCCCGCGCGCAGGGCCGCACCGTCGAGCTGTAAGGAAGGGCCCCTTATTAACGCCTCCGGTAGAGGAGGGGCCCCTTCTTAACACCTGCCGGTCAGGCGCCGGCGAGCGTGACGAGCGCCTCGCCCAGTTCGGTGGGGGACTGGAACTCCTCGGCCGGCAGGGACCGCAGCGCCTGCAGCGCCTCGGTGCTGGCACCGTTCTCCTGGCCCCAGCGGACCAGGTCCTCCCGGGAGACCGGGTAGTCCAGCCCGGCCAGGAACTCCCGCAACTGCGCGCCGGTGACGGTCATGCCGCCCGGCTACCCACTGAGCCCGGCACCATGCCCGCAGCCGGGACCGGGCCGCGTCCGCCGCACGCCCGCCGCCGTACGCCCGCCGTCGGACTCGGTGGCGGCGGTTTGCTGCGGCGGGCCCCGGGTAGCCGCGAACATGCTGGTACAGCGGCTCGGCGCGCCGAGCGACTTCGACCCCTTGCTGGACCGCGTGCGGGACGCCCGCGTGGTGATGATCGGTGAGGCGACGCACGGCAGCTACGACTACTACCGGCTGCGGGAGCAGTTGACCCGGCGGCTCATCGCCGAACAGGGTTTCGACTTCGTGGCGGTGGAGGGGGACTGGCCGGACTGCGACCGGGTGCACCGGTCGGTGGTGGGCGCCCCCGGAGGGTCGGCCGATCCGCTGGCCGCACTGGAACGGTTCGAACGCTGGCCCACGTGGATGTGGGCGAACGCCGAGGTGGCCCGCTTCTGCCGCTGGTTGCGGGCGTGGAACCTGGAACGCCCGGAGGGAGAGCGGGCCGGCTTCCACGGGCTGGACGTGTACTCCCTCTGGGAGTCGATGCAGGCCATCTTCGACTACCTGGGCGAGGAGGATCCGGCCTCGCTGGAGGCCGCCCAGGAGGCGTACCGCTGCTTCGAGCCGTACGGCAAGCGCGTCGAGGAGTACGGCATGGCCAGCCGGTTCGTCTCCGCCCGGTGCGAGGAGGAGGTGGTCCGGCTGCTGGCGCGTACCCGGGAACAGGCCGCCGCGGACGGCCCGGACCGCTTCTCGGCCTGGCAGAACGCGGAGGTGGTGGCCGGCGCGGAGCGGTACTACCGGGCCATGGTCGGCGGCGGCCCCGAGTCGTGGAACGTCCGGGACATCCACATGGCCGACACGCTCGACCGGCTGCTCGACCGGTACGGGCCGGGCTCGCGGGGCATCGTGTGGGCGCACAACACGCACGTCGGCGACGCCCGGGCCACCGACATGGCGGCGGACGGGATGGTCAACATCGGGCAGCTCGGCCGGGAACGGCACGGCCGGGACGCGGTGGCGCTCGTCGGCTTCGGCAGCTGGCGCGGCAGCGTGATCGCCGCACCCCGCTGGGGTTCCCCGGCCGAGGCGATGGTGGTGCCGCCGGCCCGGGAGGGCTCGGTGGAGCACCGGCTGCACGAGCTGATGCCGGAGCGGGCGGTGCTGGTGTTCGGCGGCGACGACCAGCCGGAGTGGGTGACCGGCGAGGCGGACCACCGGGCCATCGGGGTGGTGTACGACCCGAGCTTCGAGTCCTGGGGCAACTACGTGCCGACCCGGCTCGGCGAGCGCTACGACGCGCTCGTCTGGTGCGACGAGACCACGGCGCTGCACCCGCTGCCGACGCACGTGACGCCGGGTGAGATGGAGACGTACCCGGCGGGCGTGTGACCGGGTGGGGCCCCGTCGGACCCCACCCGGTACGGCTCACACCTCGGCGTGCTGCTTGTCGGCGAGGTGGGCGCGCAGGCCCTCACCCTCGACGTCCACGTTCGGCAGGATCTTGTTGAGCCAGCGCGGCAGCCACCAGGCCGCGTTGTTCAGCAGCGACATGACCGCCGGCACGATGGTCATCCGGACCACGAACGCGTCGATGGCGACACCGATCGCGAGCGCGAAGCCCATCGACTTGATGATCGGGTCCTCCAGGAAGACGAAGCCGCCGAACACCGAGATCATGATGAGCGCGGCGGCGGTGACCACCCGGGCGCCGTGTCCCATGCCGTTGATGGTGGCCTGCTGCGCGGTGTCGCCGTGCACGAAGTCCTCGCGCATCCGGGAGACCAGGAAGACCTCGTAGTCCATGGCCAGGCCGAACAGGATGCCGATCAGCAGGATGGGCAGGAAGCTGACCAGCGGGGCCGGGGTGTCCAGGCCGACCAGGTCGGCCAGGTGGCCCTGCTGGAACACCGCGACGGTGATGCCGAACGTGGCCGCCACGGTGAGCAGGAAGCCCAGCGCCGCCTTGATCGGCACCAGGATCGACCGGAACACCAGCATCAGCAGCAGGATCGACAGGCCCACCACCAGCAGCAGGTAGACCGGCAGCGCGTCGGAGAGCTTCTCGGACACGTCGATGCCGACCGCTGTGACGCCGGTGAGCAGCACGTCGGCGTTCTGGATGCCGGCGACCTGCTTGCGGATGTCGTGCACGACCGTCTCGGTGGCCTCGTCGGTCGGCCCGGTCTCCGGGATCACGCCGAGCAGCGCGGTACGCCCCGACGGGTCGACCTGCGGCGGGGCCACCGCGAGCACCCCGTCGGTCTTCTGGATCAGCGCGGTGACCTGCGGCAAAGCGGCCTGGGTGTCCTGCGGCGAGTCGGCGGTCACGACGACCGCGAGCCGGCCGGTGAAGCCGGGACCGAAGCCCTCCCGGATCAGGTCGCTGCTGACCCGGGCCGGGGTGCCCTCGGCGGCGGCGGAGGCGTCCGGCAGCGCCAGGCGCATGTCCTGGGCCGGGATCGCGAGCAGGCCGAGCCCGAGCAGCCCGACCAGGATGACCGGGATGCGGAACCTGGTGACCCAGTTCGCCCAGCGGAAGCCGAAGCCGGAGCGGTCCTCCGAGCCGGTGGCCGGGTCCTCGACCGCCTTGCGGTCACGCAGCTTGCGCGGCAGCACCTTGTTGCCGGCGAAGCCGAGCAGCGCCGGGGCCAGCGTGATCGCCACCAGCACGGCCACCGTCACGGTGCCGGCCGCGGCCAGGCCCATCACGGTGAGGAACGGGATGCCGACCACGGCCAGGCCGGCGAGCGCCACCACCACCGTGGCGCCGGCGAAGACCACCGCCGAGCCGGCGGTGCCGACCGCCCGGCCGACCGCCTCCTCGGGGGAGTGCCCGTCGAGCAGGTTCTGCCGGTGCCGCGAGGTGATGAACAGCGAGTAGTCGATGCCGACCGCGAGGCCGAGCATGAGCGCCAGGATCGGCGCGGTGCTGGTCAGCTCGATCGCGCCGCTGAGCGCGTACAGGCCGGCCATGCCGACGCCCACGCCGATCAGCGCGTTCAGCATGGTCATGCCGGCCGCCACGAGCGAGCCGAACGTGATGACCAGGACGATCGCCGCGACCAGCACGCCGATCGCCTCGGTCGAGCCGACCTCCGGCTCACCGTTGAGCACCTCGCCGCCGGGGGCGATCTGCCAGCCCTGCGCCTCGGCCTGCTCACCGACCTTCTCGTACGCGTCGCGCTGTTCGTCGGTGACCTCGTCGGCACCGCCGGCGAACTGCACCTGGATCAGCGCGTACCGGCCGTCCGGGGTGAGCGCCTGCGCCTGGTACGGGTCGACCGCGCCGACCACGCCGGGCAGCGTGGCCGCCTGCTCGGTGACCTGCTTGACCACCGCCTGACCGGCGGGCGTGGTGAGGGCGCCGTCCTGTGGCGCCTTGATCGCGATCGTGCCGGTGGCGCCGCTGGCGGCCGGGAAGCGGTCGGCGAGCAGGTCGATCGCCTTCTGCGACTCGGTGCCGGGCATGGTGAAGTTGCTCGCCGTCGGGCCGCGCAGCGTGGCCGCGGCCAGGCCGAGGCCGACGAGTACGACGAGCCAGATGACGGCGACGAGTCGCCGTCGGCGCAGAGATGCCCGGCCGAGCCGGTACAGCAGGGTCGCCATGGACCTTCCTTGTCCTCGGGGTTCGGATCAGTTGGAGACTTCGAGCGCGCGGTACGCCACGGCGAGCAGCGCGGGACGGAGCTGTTCGTCCGGGATGTCCAGGAATTCGCCGCAGGTCTCGGCGATGCCGGCGAGCACGACGAGCGCCGCGACGCGGGCCTCGGGCCGGTCGGAGAAGCCGGCGAACGCCGCGACGAGCCGTTCGGAGATCTGCTGGATGTGCATGAACGTGGGCTGCTGGAGCAGGTCGGAGAACTCGCCCCGCAGCAGCGCGATCTCGCGGCGGAAGCGGACCGCCAGGTCGACGAAGCCGTCCGCCGCGACGCGCTGGGCGTCCGCGCCGGTGTGCTCGGCGATCCGGGCGTCGAGTTCCTCCAGCACCGCGATGGCCGGTGCCATCAGCTCGCCGAGCAGCGCGTCCTTGCTGGCGAAGTGGTAGAGCACTGTGGCTTTGGAGCAGCCGACCTCGCGGGCGATGTCCTGGAGTGAGGTGCCCTTGTAGCCGGTGACGGCGAACCGGCGAGCCGCCGCGGTGAGCAGCTCGTCGTGGGTGGCCGGGGTCGGGCGCGCCATGTCCTCCAGCATGCCTGACCGATCGGTCAGGTGCTGACCGATCGGTCAGATCAGGGGCGTGGTGTTCGCCACAAAGGCCCGTTTCCGCAGGATCAGGACGATGCGCTGGTCCAGTCCGCGAGCCACTCGCCCGACCAGGTGAGCGTGCCGGAGCGCAGGTCGGCGACGAGCCCGCGTACCCAGTCCAGTTCGGCGCGGAGCGCCGTGAGCTGGTATTCGTCCTCGATCAGGAAGAGCCGGGGCAGTCGTACCCCGGCCAGTGCCGCCTCACGCTCGCGCAACCGTGCCTCGATGGCGGCGGCCCGCTGGTCGAGCCGCCGGGCCGCCTCCTCGGGCGGCAGGATCGGCAGGAACGACAGCGCGGCGGGGAACTCCGGGAACTCCCGGGCGGGGGTGGCGAGCGCGTCGGCGAGCCACCCGTCGAGCGTGTGGCGGCCGGCCGGCGTGAGCGCGTACACGATGCCGGTCTGGCACCGCGACCGCATGATCGTGATCGGCGACGCGGCGCACACCGCCGCCCCGTCCTCCGGGCAGGGCGCGGCGATGGCCTTCGAGGACGCCGTTCAGCTCGCCCGCTGCCTGCGCGACCTGCCGGACGTGCCGGCCGCGTTCCGGGCCTACGAGCGGCTGCGTCGCGACCGGGTGGAGCGGGTCGTCGCGCAGGGGCGGCGGACCAGCACCACGAAGGTCGCCGGCCCGGTCGGACGGCTGGTCCGGGACCTGGGCATGCCGCTCGCCGCCCGCTACCTGGCGCGCGACGGCGGCGCCGCCCAGGCCTGGCTGTTCGACCACCACATCGACTGGGCGACGCGGGTACGGGACTGAGTCAGGCCGGTGGGTGGCCGTGCCTGCTGTCGTACTCGGCCCGGGCCGCGCTGATCGCCTCCCGGTGCCGCTCGGCCCAACTGGTCAGCGCCACCAGAGAGTCGTGCAGCTCGCGGGCCATCGGGGTGGCCGTGTACTCGACCTTCGGCGGTACGCAGGGGTGGACGTGCCGGTGCAGCAGCCCGTCCCGCTCCAGGTTGCGCAGCGTCAGCGTGAGCATCCGGCGGCTGATCCCCTCCACCCGGCGCTCCAGCTCGGTGAAGCGGACCGGACCGGACGAGGCGGCGATCAGGATGCCGATGGCCCACTTCCCGCCCACCCGGTCCAGCGCCTCCCGCACCGTGCAGGCGCTCGCCTGCTCCGCCGGGCCGGACTCGCACAGGTTCGCCTCTTCCTCGCCCACGCCCTGATCGTCGCAGGTGCCGGCCGCCGAAGCGCGCCCGGCACCATGTCGGGGTTGCCGAGCCGGGCCCGGCCCGGGAAGGTGGTCCGATGGGCGCAGCCGACGAGACCCGGGCCGGAGTGTCGCTGACCAACCTCGACCAGCCGCTGTTCGACGGCGCCGGCGCGACCAAACGCGACCTGGTCGACTACCTCGACGCCATGCGCGACCGGATCCTGCCGGAACTGCGGGACCGGCCGCTGTCGGTGCTGCGCGTGCGGCCCGGCCAGGAGCCGTTCATGCAGAAGAACCTGCCGAAGTACACGCCCGAGTGGGTCCACCGCACCGAGGTGTGGGCCGAGGCGTCGCACCGGCGGATCTCGTACGCCCTCTGCGACGACCGGCGGACGCTGCTCTGGTTCGCCAACCAGCGGGCGGTCGAGTACCACCCGACGCTCGGCCGTGCCGGGCAGCCCGAGCACCCGACCCACCTGGTGCTCGACCTGGACCCGCCGGAGGGGGACTCGTTCCCGGCCGCCGTGCGGGTCGCGCTGCTGGTCCGGCAGGCGCTCGCCGACGCCGGGCTGGCCGGCGCGGTGAAGACGAGCGGGGCGAAGGGGCTGCACGTGATCGTGCCGGTCGACCCGGCCACCACGGCGGAGGAGGCCGCCGCCGCGACCCGGGCGCTCGCCGTCCGTACCGAACAGCTCGACCCGGCAGCCGCGACCACCGCGTTCATCGTCGCCGACCGCGGCGGCCGCGTCTTCGTCGACTCCACCCGGGCGTACGGGGCGACAGTGGTGGCCGCCTACAGCCCTCGGATCCGGCCCGGCGCCCCGGTGTCGTACCCGGTGGGCTGGACCGACCTGGAGAGCGCGAGCCCGGCCGACTTCACCGTGCGGAGCGTGCCCGCGCTGCTGGGCGACCGGGATCCCTGGGCGGAGGCGCTGCCCGCGCCGCAGCGGCTGCCGGCGGATCTGGCCGAGCAGGGGCGGACCATCCCGGTGGCCCGGGTGCAGGCGATGCACGAGGGCAAGCGGCGCGCCAAGGCCCGGCGCGAGGCCGGGTGAGCCCGGCCCGCGTCAGCGCCGCCGGGTCACCGTCGCCGGCGGGTGCTTGCCCCAGGTGGACGCGATGAGCACGACGGCCAGGCCCCAGGCAACGATCATGGTCCAGATCGGGCGGGTCTCGGTGGCCGCGCCCACGAACCCGCCGATCGCATAGCTGACCAGGCAGAGCAGCCCGGTCGCGGCGAGCCGCCCGGCCGCGGCCCGGCCCTCCGGCTCGAACACCCAGTCGGCGATGCCCTTCGTCGTGCGCAGCACGGTTCCGGTCTGGTACGACGTGGCGGTCTGCACGCCGAACGTGCGGACGACGAGCCCGCCGAGGATGCCGACCGGGAACGCCAGCAGCGCGGTCAGGACGGTGCGCTCGGTCAGCGAGTCGCGACCCGAGTCGAGGGACCGGTCCACCACCCCCCAGAGCACCAGCAGCGCCAGCATGGCGAGCAGTTCCATGCCCGGCGGAGTGAGCGGGCCGGCCGGGCGCAGGCGGCGGATCCCGGCGCCGAGCAGGCCGCCGAGGCCGAACGCGACAAGTGACGCCACCGCGGCCGGCCAGGGCGGAAAGTGATCGGCGGCACCCATTCCGACGAACGCCACGTTGCCGGTCTGAATACCCACGAAGACCTTGTACTTGAGGAATGAGAATGCGTCGACCACACCGGCGAGGCCGGTGGCGAGCGCAAGCGCCAGCAACGGTACGTGGAAGTCGTATTCCCCCACCCGCCAGCGATCCTCAGCTTTGTTGGACATCGCCCTCCCTACCCCTGGCTGAGCCCGTGAAACCGCTGGTGCGCGCGATGCGCGGAAGTGCCGGGAAAAGTGTTTCCTGTCGTTTCCGGTGAATAGCGCGATCGCGTTATTCACCATTCGTATCCGGTTCGGCAGCATCGCAATTGCGTCTCGACGGCAAGACTCGAAGCCGAAGGAGGCCGAGCGCATGTTCGTGCTCCCCGTCGCCAGACTCCGCGTCACGTTCTATTCGATCGCGACGCTGGCCGTCGCCGGAGTCGCCACGGATGCTCCGGTCTGGAGCATTGCGGCGTCGCTGTTCCTCTGTGTCGCGATTCCGCTCGCGGTGGCCTTTCAGAGCCCGGAGTACCTGCGGGCGTTGTTCGTCCCGTCCCGGGCCGCCGACGAGGCAGCCCACACCCGGAAGGAAATTCGTCATGCCCAGTTCCACTGACGGCCGCGGAATGGGATCGCCCAAGGACCACCAGATGGTCGGAACGGTCCCGCGCAATCCGGCGATCGACAAGTCACATCCGGACCTGGTGAATCCGCCGTCGACCGACAACGGGCTCATGCCCAACCTGGTGTTTCCGTTCTCGCTGTCGCACACCCGCCAGGAGAGCGGCGGCTGGACCCGGGAGGTCACCAACCGTCTCCTGCCGATCGCCCACGACCTGGCGATCGTGAACATGAAGCTCAACCCCGGCGCGTACCGGGAACTGCACTGGCACATCCAGTCCGAGTGGGCATTCGTCCTCACCGGCAGCTGCCGGATCGCCGCCGTGGACCAGGAGGGCCGCAACTTCCTGGAGGACGTCAAGGCGGGTGACCTCTGGTACTTCCCGGCCGGCATCCCGCACCACATCCAGGCGCACGACGAGGGCGTGGAGTTCCTGCTCGTCTTCGACGACGGCTGCTACTCCGAGGACGCGACGTTCCAGGTGACCGACTTCTTCTCGCACGTGCCGAGGGAGGTCATCGCCAAGAACTTCGGCTGGACGATGCAGCAGATGGCCAACTTCCCGGCCGAGTCCGAGCGGTACATCTTCCCGGGCCAGAGTCCGCCGCCGCTGGCCGAGGACCGGGTCTTCAGCCCCACCGGCGACGTGCCCCGAACGTTCAAGCACAGCCTGCTCGCCCAGACGCCGGAGAAGTTCGAGGGCGGCAGCGTACGGATCGCCGACTCGAGCAACTTCGCCGCGGCGATCACCACCACCGTCGCCATGGTGGAGATCGAGCCCGGCGCGATGCGGGAACTGCACTGGCACCCGAACGGCGCGGAGATGCAGTACGTGATCTCGGGCAAGGGACGCATGGGCGTCTTCGCCAACCACGGCACCGCGCGCACCTTCAACATGGAGACCGGTGACGTGGGCTACGTGCCGATCTCGATGGGCCACTACATCGAGAACATCGGCGACAAGCCCTTCGTCTACCTGGAGCTGTTCCGGACCGCGAAGTTCGAGGACGTGTCGCTCGCCCAGTGGCTGGCGAACGTCCCGCCGGAGGTGGTCGCGGACACGATCAACGTGCCACGCGAGCTGATCGAGGCGCTTCCGAAGACGAAGAGCCCGCTGCAGCGGCACTGAGAACGCGGCTGGGCGCGGACGCCACGACCCGGTGGCGTCCGCGCTCAGCCGTTGTCCCGGGACTCCCAGACCAGCGCCAGCTCCACCCGGTTGTGGACGCCGAGCTTGGCGTAGATCGAGCGCAGGTGGGTGTCGACGGTGTGGAACGAGACGAACAGGTGCCGGGCCGCCTCCTGCTTCGTCATGCCGATCGCGAGCAGCTCGGCCACCCGTAGCTCGGCGGGGGTCAGCGCGGCCACGGCCGGGCGGCCGGCGTCGTCGCCCGCTGTGGTCGCGGCCGTGCCGTCCTGGTCCCGCGTCCCGTCCCCGCCGCCCGCGGCGCCCATCCGGGTGTACATCGCGGCGGCCTCGGCGAGCAGGCCGGGCGCCTCCGCCGGCGGCAGCCCGGGCGACCGCGCCAGGTCGTGCAGCGCGTCGGCCAGGGCTGGCCGGGCGGAGGTGGTGCGGAGCAGCCGCACCGCCGCGCGCAGCGCCACCGGATCGCCGGTCAGCAGCCCGTCGACCTGGTGCGCCACCCCACGCCAGAGCGCGTTGTTCGCCATGCCGGCGGCTCGCTTCAGGTGATCGGCGAGAGTCTCGGCGCGGCGCCGGTCGCCGAGCGCCAGCGCCGCGCGGACCAGTCGCGGACCGTGGTGCGGTACCAGCAGCACCGGCGCCATCGAGCGGTCCGGCACGGCGAAGGCGGCGCCCAGGAGCGCGGCGTGCCGGCCCGGGTCCGGGTCGCCGGCGGCGGCGCAGCCGAGCCGGAACCACTGCATGTCGTCGGGCCAGCCCACCGCGGGGCGTTCCCGCGCCAGCAGCTCCCGGGCCGCGGCCACCTCACCGCGGCGCAGCAGCACCTCCACGACAGTGGCGAGCAGGTCCGCCCGGGCCTGCGCCGGCAGGGCCGCACCGCGTCCGGTCAGGGCGAGGCGGGCCCGGGCCTCCGCCTCGGCCAGTTCGCCGGTGGTCAGCCGCAGGACGCAGTCCAGCGCCGTCACCAGCGGCTGCGCCACCGCCCCGAGCGTGTCGATCTCCGCGGCGACGCTGTCCAGCGCGGTCGCCGCGTCGACGTGCCGGCCGAGCGCGATCTGGTTCGCCACCCGGTCGACGCGCAGGAAGATCGCCTGGGTACGGGCGGCCGGCTCGCCCGCGTCCACCTCCCGCAGGATCCGCGCGGCGCGGTGCAGGTCGCCGGTGGCGGTGGCCCGGGCCGCGTTCGCCAGGGCCAGCCGGATGGCGTCGCCGGGGGAGGGGCTGCGCTCGTGCGCCCGCTCCGCCGCCGCCACCAGCTCGGCGGCGTCGGGGTGCCCGAACCGGGCCGCCAGCGACGCCAGCATGGTGAGCGTCCAGCTCCGCCCCGCGACGTCCAGCTCCTGGTTCAGCGCCCGCCCGAGGTACGTCAGGGACAGCGAGGGGCGCTGGGTCGCGTAGTAGGCGCCGAGCCGCCCGAGCAGCATCGCCCGCTGACGTGGCCCGTACCGGTCGGCGGCGACCTCCCGGTGCAGCATGCGCAGCGTCTCGTCCACCCGGCCGGCCAGATAGAGGTTGTCGGCGACGTCGACCAGCCAGGTCAGGCGCTCCTCCGCCGCTCCGGGCGCGGGGGCGGCCAGCAGCAGATCCGCGGCGAGGCTGGGACCGACCGCCGGGTCGACCGCCAGCCGCGCGGCCAGCGCCCGGGCGGACCGGCTCACCGCCGGCAGGACCCGCAGGAGCTGCCGGGCGGCCTGGGCCGGGCGCCCGGCGTCGGCGAGCACCTCGGCCGCCGCCTCGCGCAGCGCCTGACGTACCGAGGGCGGGGTGTCCCGCAGTACGTCGTCGCGCAGCGCGATCGAGGCCAGCCGCAGCCCGGCGGCGGCGTCGACGAGGAAGCCGCGCGAGATCAGCTCCTCCACCGTCGCGTCGATCGGCTCGTCCGGCGTGGTGCCGGTACGGCCGGCCACCGCTTCGAGGAACCACAGCCCGCAGGGGGCGTCGGCGACGGCGGTGCCGCGCAGGACCCACCGTTGCGCGGTGGTCAGGGAGGAGGGAACGCCCGTGTGCATCTTGGGGCGGTTGGTCAACGGAGTCTCGGGCAACTGGCTCGCCTTCGCAGGTGCTGGGGTTCGACCCGTTCACCGCGAGGTTAGCCAGCTTGTGACCTGTACATTCCCGAATTCGGGGACAACTGCTCAACACACCCCGGAGACGACGAAGGCCCTCGACCGGGCTGGTCAAGGGCCTTGCGGTGATCCGATCTGGTGCCCCCGGCAGGATTCGAACCTGCGCTCCCGCCTCCGGAGGGCGGTGCTCTATCCCCTGAGCTACGGGGGCTCAGCGACCCGAGAAGAGTAGCAAACCCCCTCCCGGATCACCGAATCGGTATCCCGCGAGTCGATCTTCGTCGGATCAGGCGGCGGCGACGGCGCGACCGCAGCTCGGCAGCGGGTGCAGCACGACGCGCCGGGGCAGCCGGCGGGGCCACTCGTTGCGCGGCCACGAGCCGTCCACGATCAGGTGCACGGTGCGTTCCTCGGCGCCGCTGAGCCGCAGCACGAAGTCCCGGGGCAGCGGCGGGTCCACCGACGGCGTGGTGACCATGAACCGCACCCGTCCCCGCGAGGAGACCGCCGAGACCACGTCGGCAGCGGGCATGGTGCCGCGCAGGCGTACCCGGCCGATCCAGTAGACCTCGGCGGCGTGCTCCTGGGCCGCCCGCGTGATCGCCGGGTACTCGCTGCGTACCCAGCGCTCGACCGCGCTGACGCACAGGCCGCAGGCCCGCTCGCGCGGCTCGCGCGGCCCGAGCCCCCAGGCCCGCAGGTACGCCCCGACGGTGCCGGCGTCCATCGTCAGCCCGAACCGGCGCTCGATGAGGGCGGTCAGGCTCTGCCGTGTCCAGAGCTCCTCGTCGAGGCCGAACTCGTCGGGGTGGACGCCCCGGAGCACGTCGATGAGTTCGAGTTCCTGTTCGCGGCTGAGCGTTCCCGGCTCGCCCTGCCGCAGTCCGCGACGGACGGCTGCCACCGCTCCGTCACCGCCGATGGTGTGGCGTCGGCACCAGCTGGTCACCGACCGCCCTGCGTCTCTGAGTGCAACCCCCACGTCTTGGGCAACGAGCCCGAATCGCAACTGGTCACGATATGTGGGTAGAAAACTCTCCAACCCCCACAATAACCCGTTAACCCCAAACCGTTACAAACCCCCAAACCAGTACATCACCCCGCGCCCCAACCTTCGACGTGGCCTCTCCGTCCCACCTCGACCGGCCCGCATGCCTCGAACACATCACCCCGGGCCACGAGCCCACCCTTGATTGACTCCACTTCGCCGAAGTGGTTGCATCCCGCCCACCCTGACCCCGCCACCTCCCCGATCTGGAGTGGATCAAGAGCGGGGATGCCGCCACCTCCCCGAACAGCTGTCGATCAAGCGCCGAACCGGAGGCGCGAACGCGCGAGGCGGGCGTGGATGCCCTGTCGGGCTGGCCCTCGGCCATCACCCGCCCTCGACGCGGCCTCCCCGTCCTACCTCGATCGGCCCGCCTGTCCGAACGGTTCTTGATCGACTCCACTTCGCCGAAGTGGCTGCATCCCGCCCACCTCGACCTCGCCACCTTCCCGAACTGGTGTCGATCAAGGGTGGGGATGCCGCCACCTCCCCGAGCTGGAGCGGATCAAGGGCGGGGATACGGCCACTTCCCCGAGCTGGTGTCGATCAAGCGCCCAGCCGGAAGCGCGGACGCGCGAGGCGGCGAGGATTCCCTGTCGGGCCGACCTCGGTCCGTCTTCACCCATCCTCCCGCGATCTTGCACGTGCGGCCCTCTCAAAGCGGGGCAGCAAGTGCAAGATCGCCGGAGCGGGCGGGCGGGGACGGGTGAGGCCCGGTGCCCCTGGGAAGGGGACCGGGCCTCGGGGATCGTGCCGGGGTGGCGGGTGGTGTTACGGGGTGCCGCCCAGGCGCTTCAGCGCCGCGCTCAGGTTGGTCAGGTCGTTCTGCTGGGTGTTCTTCATGACCTGCGCGACCGCCAGCACGTCGTCGTCGCGCCCCTGGTCGAGGATGCCGTCGATCATGTGCACCCCGCCGATGTGGTGGCGGATCATCATCTGGAGGAAGAGCACGTCGAACTCGCGGCCGCTCGCGGACCGCAGCTTCGCCATCTCCTCCGGCGTCGCCATGCCCGGCATCAGGCCGTCCTTGATCAGCCCGCCGCCGTCCGACATCCACGCCATCGGCGCCTGCTCGCCGGTCGGGTCCAGCTTCCAGGACCGCAGCCAGGTCTGCATGGTGCCGATCTCGCCCTGCTGGCCGGTGGCGATGTCGACGCCGACCTGGCGTACCTCTGGGTCCTGGCCCTGGTTGAACGCCAGCAGGCCCATGGCCACGGCCTGGTTGTGGTGGGCGGTCATGTCCCGGGCGAACCCGGCCTCGGCCGAGTTCTCACCGGGCCGGGTCAGCGTCGGGGTGAGCAGACCGCCGGCGTACCCGAGGAGCAGCCCGACCACGAGGGCGGCGACCACCGCCGGCAGGCCGTAGCGGCGCATCGCGCCCCGGCCGCCCTGGTCGGCGGCCGGAGCCTCGTCCAGCTCGCTGTCGGTGGTCGCCGGAGCGGTCATCGCGGTGTCGTCCTTACTGGGTGGGCTGCTGGGGCATGGTGTTCTGCAGGTTGTCGCGCGGCGTGGTGCCGGTGGCCGTGATGCCCTGGTCGCAGAGCGCGTTCGGGCCCTCGATCGAGGCGTTCACCCGCAGCGTCTTGATGAAGTCGTCGATGCGGCCGTCGTCGGCGTTGTCGACCTTGAGCTGGTAGCCCCAGGCCTGCAGCGAGATCGGCTTGTCCAGCCCCTCGAACGGGCTGAGCATTAGCTTCTCCTTGCCCTGCACCTTGCTCTTGAGCTTCTCCACCTGGTCGGCGGGCAGGTCCGGGCGGTAGGTGATCCAGACCGTGCCGTGCTCCATGCTGTGCACCGCGTGCTCGTTGGCGATCGGGGCGTCGTAGACGTCACCCATGCAGTTCTGCCAGGCCTGGTTGTGCGGGCCGCCGACCGGCGGGAGGACGTCGTACTTGATCGCGCCGGGCTGGTGGTTGCCGCCCTTGACCAGGTCCTTGTCCTTCTCGCGGTAGTCCACGATGCCGTCGATCGCCTGGGCCCGCTTCTCCCACGGCTGACCGCCCTGGTAGACCGCCCAGGCGCCGACGCCGACGATGCCCACGGCCAGCACGCCGACCGCGACGAAGAGGGCGATCGGGCCCCACGAGCGACCCTGGCTGACCTTCACCGGGGCGATCGGCTTGCGGCCCTTGCCGCCGGCACCGGGCCGTGGCGTGCCCTTGCCACCCCCGGCCTTGCCCGCGCCGGCCTTCGCGGCGGGCTTGTCGGCAGCCGCAGGCCGGCCGGCGGCCGGCTTCTTGCCGGTGCTGACCACGGTGGGACGGCGCTCCGGGCCGCCCGGGGTGCTGATGCTCATCGTGCCTCGTCAGGTCGGTCGGTCAGGGGGACCGCGGGGCCGGTTCACATGCTGGGTCGCCGCCGCGGTGCCCGAGTCTACCCCCGATAACATGGATCAGTGACTCCCGCAGAACTCGCCGAGGTCGTCCTCGCCGCAGCCCACGCCGTCTTCGACGAGCGCGGGCTGGACCGCGCCGCGCTGCCCGCGCAGACCACCGTCGAGCGACCCCGTAATCCGGATCACGGCGACTACGCCTCGACGCTGGCGCTGCAGCTCAGCAAGAAGGTCGGCGTACCGCCGCGGGAGCTGGCCACCGCGCTGGCCGACGAGCTGGCCAAGGCGCCGGGGATCAAATCGGTGGAGATCGCCGGGCCGGGCTTCCTGAACGTCCGCCTCGACGCGGCCGCCGCCGGCCAGCTCGCCAAGGTCATCGTCGAGGCCGGCCCGGCGTACGGGAGCAGCGACACCCTCGCCGGGCAGCGGATCAACCTGGAGTTCGTCTCGGCGAACCCGACCGGCCCGGTGCACATCGGCGGGGTCCGCTGGGCGGCGGTCGGCGACGCGCTCAGCCGTCTGCTGCGCGCCACCGGCGCCGACGTCGGCACGGAGTACTACTTCAACGACGCCGGCTCCCAGATCGACAGGTTCGCCCGCTCGCTGCTGGCCGCCGCGCAGGGCGAGCCCGCGCCGGAGGACGGCTACGGCGGCGCGTACATCGCGGAGATCGCCGCCGAGGTGGTCCGTCGCCGGCCGGACGTGCTCGACCTCACGCCGGACGCCGCCGAGGAGGTGTTCCGGACCGAGGGCGTCCAGCTCATGTTCGCCGAGATCAAGTCCTCGCTGCGCGACTTCGGGGTGGAGTTCGACACCTACTTCAACGAGAAGGACCTGCATGACCAGGGCGCGCTGGACGCGGCGCTGGCCCGGCTGCGGGAGCAGGGTCACGTCTTCGAGTCCGAGGGCGCGACCTGGCTGCGCACCACCGAGTTCGGCGACGACAAGGACCGGGTGCTGCGCAAGTCCAACGGCGAGTGGACGTACTTCGCCGCCGACTGCGCCTACTACCTGAACAAGCGGGAGCGCGGCTTCGACCGGGTCGTGATCATGCTGGGCGCGGACCATCACGGCTACATCGGCCGGATGAAGGCGATGTCGGCCTGCTTCGGCGACGACCCGGCGCGCAACCTGGAGATCCTCATCGGCCAGCTGGTCAACCTGGTCCGCGACGGCGCCCCGGTGCGGATGAGCAAGCGGGCCGGCACCGTGGTCACGCTGGAGGACCTGGTCGACGCGATCGGCGTGGACGCGGCCCGGTACGCGTTGGCCCGCTACTCGGCCGACTCGCCCATCGACATCGACGTGGAGCTGTGGACGCGGGCCAAGAACGACAACCCGGTCTACTACGTCCAGTACGTCGCGGCCCGGACCGCCGGGGTGGCCCGCAACGCGGCCGAGATCGGGCTGACCCGGGGTGACGCCGCCGCGTTCCAGCCCGAGCTGCTCGGCCACGACAAGGAGAACGAGCTGCTCAAGGCGCTCGCCGAGTTCCCCGCGGTGGTGGCCACCGCCGCCGAGCTGCGCGAGCCGCACCGGGTGGCGCGCTACCTGGAGGAGAGCGTCGCGCAGGCGTACCACCGGTTCTACGACAACTGCCGGATCGCCCCGCAGGGCGACGAGAAGATCACCGACACCCACCGGGCCCGGCTCTGGCTCAACGACGCCACCCGGGTGGTCATCGCCAACGGCCTGCGCCTGCTCGGGGTGTCCGCGCCGGAGAGGATGTAGTCATGCGAGCGCGAGGAGTGAGCTTGCGAGCCCCGCAGTCGCGAAGCGGAGACGAGTAGATGCGGGCTCACGAGGCAGGAGCGCTGCACGGCGAGATCGGCAGCCGGGGGCCGGCCTGGCTGCGTCCCCCGGTCGACGTCAACGCCCTGGTGCCGCAACTGTGGCCGCGCAACGTCGCGCGCGGCCCCGCCGGCGCGCTGACCGTAGCGGGCCTGGACGTCCGCGACCTGGCCGCCGAGTACGGCACCCCGGCGTACGTGCTGGACGAGGACGACCTGCGCGAGCGCTGCCGCGAGTTCCGCGCGGCCTTCCCGGACGCGGACGTCTACTACGCCGGCAAGGCGTTCCTCTGCCGCGCGGTGGTCCGGATGATCGCCGAGGAGGGCCTGTTCCTCGACGTCTGCACCGGCGGTGAGCTGGCCACCGCGCTGTCGGCCGGGATGCCGGCGGAGCGGATCGGCTTCCACGGCAACAACAAGTCTGTTGCCGAGCTGACCCGGGCGGTCGACGCCGGGGTGGGCCGGATCATCGTCGACTCGTTCACCGAGATCGACCGGCTCTCCGAGCTGGCCCGCGAGCGCGGGGTACGCCCGAAGGTGCTGGTCCGGGTCACCGTGGGCGTGGAGGCGCACACCCACGAGTTCATCGCCACCGCGCACGAGGACCAGAAGTTCGGCTTCTCGCTCGCGGGCGGGGCCGCCGCCGCGGCCGCGTTCAAGATCCTCGACGAGGACGTGCTGGAGCTACGCGGCCTGCACTCGCACATCGGCTCGCAGATCTTCGACGCCAGCGGCTTCGAGGTCTCCGCCCGCCGGGTGCTCGCCCTGCAGTCGCAGATCCGCGACGCCCGGGGCGTGGAGCTGCCCGAGCTGGACCTGGGCGGCGGGTTCGGCATCGCGTACACCACCCAGGACGACCCGGCGTCGCCGCACGACCTGGCGAAGCGGCTGCGCAAGATCGTCGACGGGGAGTGCGCGGCGGAGAACCTCGCCGTGCCGCACCTGTCGGTCGAGCCGGGCCGCGCGATCGTCGGCCCGGCCGTGTTCACGCTCTACGGCGTCGGGACCGTCAAGGACGTCGACGGCCTGCGCACGTACGTGAGCGTGGACGGCGGGATGAGCGACAACATCCGTACCGCGCTCTACGACGCCTCGTACTCGGCAACGATGGCGAATCGCACGTCGTCCGCGCAGCCGATGCTCGCCCGCGTGGTGGGAAAGCATTGTGAGTCCGGGGACATCGTGGTGAAGGATGAATTCCTGCCCGCCGACGTGCAGCCCGGAGATCTTGTTGCGGTGCCCGGCACCGGGGCGTACTGCCGGAGCATGGCCAGCAACTACAACCATGTCCCGCGGCCCCCGGTCGTCGCCGTCCGTGACGGTCGAGCGCGGCTGATCGTCCGCCGGGAGACCGAAGACGACCTGCTGGCATTGGATGTGGGATGACCTCACCGGTTCGCTTGGCGCTGCTCGGCTGTGGCACGGTCGGTAGCGACGTGGTCCGACTGCTGCACGAGCAGTCGGCCGACCTCGCCGCCCGGATCGGCGCCCCGCTGGAGATCGCCGGGATCGCCGTACGCCGGCTCGGCCGTGACCGCGGTGACCTGCCGGTCGACCCGGCCCTGTTCACCACCGACGCGCTCGGGCTGGTCAAACGCGACGACGTGGACGTGGTGGTCGAGGTGGTCGGCGGCATCGAGCCGGCCCGCGGCTGGCTGGTCGAGGCGCTGCGCGCCGGCAAGAGCGTGGTCACCGCCAACAAGGCGCTGCTCGCCGAGGACGGCGCCACGCTGCACGACGCCGCCGCCGAGGGCGGCGCCGACCTCTACTACGAGGCGAGCGTCGCCGGGGCGATCCCGCTGCTGCGGCCGCTGCGCGAGTCGCTGCACGGCGACCGGATCACCCGGGTCACCGGCATCGTGAACGGCACCACCAACTTCATCCTCTCCGCCATGGACGCCACCGGCGCCGGCTTCGCCGAGGCGCTGGAGGAGGCCACCGAGCTGGGGTACGCCGAGGCGGACCCGACGGCCGACGTGGAGGGCTTCGACGCCGCCGCCAAGGCCGCCATCCTCGCCTCGCTGGCGTTCCACACCCGGGTGACCGCCGCCGACGTGCACCGCGAGGGCATCACCGAGGTGACAGCCGCCGACGTGGCCAGCGCCAAGGCCATGGGCTGCACGATCAAGCTGCTCTGCATCGCCGCCCGGGGCGTCGACCCGGAGGGCCGGGAGACGGTGAACGTCCGGGTGCACCCGGCGATGATCCCGCTGACCCACCCGCTCGCCAGCGTCGGCGACGCGTTCAACGCGGTGTTCGTCGAGGCCGACGCGGCCGGGCAGCTCATGTTCTACGGCCGGGGCGCCGGTGGCGCGCCGACCGCCAGCGCGGTGCTCGGCGACGTGGTGGCGGTGGCCCGCAACCGCCTCGCCGGGGTGCGTGCGGCGAGCGAGTCGGCGTACGCCGACCTGCCGGTGCGGCCGATGGGGGAGGCGCTCACCCGCTACCACATCAGCCTCGACGTGACCGACCGCCCGGGTGTGCTGGCCGGGGTGGCGGGCGTCTTCGCCCGGCACGAGGTGTCCATCGCCACGGTCCGGCAGGGACCGGCCGGCGGCGACGCGGAACTGGTTATCGTCACCCACGTCGCGCCCGACGCCGCGCTCGCGGCCACCGTCCGTGAGCTGCGCGGACTGGACATCGTCCGCTCGGTGACGAGCGTGCTGCGGGTGGAGGGCGGCGCGTAACCAGCGCGTCCCGCCTGATGGTTAAGGCAGGGTGTGCCGGTGGCCGGCCGGGCAGGCTGGTCCACGCTGTTGGCAGGCCCCGGAGCGGGGCGACAGAGGCGAGGAGCGCGACATGTGGCGGGGACTGATCGAGGCGTACCGGGACCGGCTGCCGGTCACCGACGCGACTCCCGTCGTCACCCTGCACGAGGGCAACACGCCGCTGCTGCCGGCGCCGGTGCTCTCCGCCCGGGTCGGCGCGGACGTCTGGCTCAAGGTCGAGGGAGCCAACCCGACCGGCTCGTTCAAGGACCGGGGCATGACGGTCGCCGTCTCCAAGGCCGTCGAGGCCGGTGACAAGGCGATCATCTGCGCGTCCACCGGCAACACCAGCGCCTCCGCCGCCGCGTACGCGGCCCGCGCCGGGATCACCTGCGCGGTGCTGGTGCCGCAGGGCAAGATCGCGCTGGGCAAGCTCGCGCAGGCGCTCGTGCACGGCGCGAAGCTGCTCCAGGTGCAGGGCAACTTCGACGACTGCCTCGGGCTGGCCGGCAAGCTCGCCCAGGACTACCCGGTCGCGCTGGTCAACTCCGTCAACATCGACCGGCTGCACGGCCAGAAGACCGCCGCCTTCGAGATCGTCGAGGCGCTCGGCGACGCGCCCGACATCCACTGCCTGCCGGTCGGCAACGCCGGCAACATCACCGCGTACTGGATGGGCTACTCCGAGGACCTGCGCGACGGCAACGCCACGAAGGCCCCCCGGATGTACGGCTTCCAGGCCGCCGGCGCGGCCCCCATCGTCACCGGTCAGGTGGTGCCGGAGCCGTCGACGATCGCCACCGCCATCCGGATCGGCAACCCGGCGAGCTGGACCAAGGCCCTCGACGCGCGGGACGCCTCCGGCGGACTGATCTCGGCGGTCACCGACCGGGAGATCCTGTCGGCGTACCGTCTGCTGGCCCGCGAGGTGGGTGTCTTCGTGGAACTGGGCAGCGCGGCGAGCGTCGCCGGCCTGCTCCAGCAGGCCGCCGCCGGCAAGGTGCCGGCCGGTTCGCGGGTGGTGTGCACGGTCACCGGGCACGGCCTGAAGGACCCGGAGTGGGCCATCTCGACCGCGCCCGCGCCGGTGACCATCGCCAACGACGCGCTGGCCGCCGCGCGTTCCCTCGACCTGGTCTGATCTCTCCGTCTCCTGCGGCGCTCCCCGGCCCGGTTCACACCTTCCGGGGCCCTTTGGTGACGCACTCGCTGGACCTCACGGGGCCTCCGCGCTTCCCTCCCGGACCTCATTTCTTGGGGATTTCTCCGCCCTGATCGCCGCCACTTCGGGGAGGTGGCGGCATCCCGCTCCCTGATCCACGCCTCTTCGGGGCGCGTGGCGGCAGTCCTCTCCCTGACCCACGCCTCTTCGGGGCACGTGGCGGCATCCCGCTCCCTGATCCACGCCTCTTCGGGGCAGGTGGTGGCATCCCCCTCCCTGACTCACGCCTCTTCGGGGCACGTGGCGGCATTCCCCTCCCTGACCCAGGCCACTTCGGGGCACGTGGCGGCATCCCCCTCCTGGATCCATGCCACTTTGGGACAGTGGCGGTTCCCCTCCCGGATCCATGCCACTTTGGGACAGTGGCGGCCTCCTCCGCACTTGATCGACTCCAGTTCGGGGAGGTGGTGGAGTCCCCTTCCTTGATCCACTCCAGTTCGGGGTGGTGGCGGGGTCGGGGTGGGCGGGAAGTAGCCACTTCGGCGAAGTGGAGTCGATCAAGGGTGGGCTCGTGGCCGGAAGCGATGTGCGCGGGCGGGCAGGCCGAGCGAGGTGGGTGGGGCGGCCATGCCGCCGCATCGGGTGCCGAGTGGTGTCAGGCCGACCTGACAGTTGCATCCCACCCGCCCCCGCCCCCGCCCTCGCCGACCGCACTTCGCCTCGCTCCCGTGCTTCCACAACCGGCACGCAACAGCGCGTGGGGCCCCTCGCCCTGGCAGGCGTGCTCTTCCGACACCAGTTCGGGGAGGTGGTGGCATCCCCGAGCTTGATCCACTTCACTTCGGGGAGGTGGCGGGATCCGAGCGGGTGGGATGCAGCCACTTCGGCGAGGTGGAGTGGATCAACGGTGAGGGCGGGGGCCGAGTGCCCGGGCGGGCAGGTTGAGGTGGGGCAAGGTGGCCACACCCGAGGGTCGGGTGGTGGCGGGTCGGCCCGAGGGCATCCCGCCCGCCTCGCGCATCCGCGCTTGCGGGTCGGCCCGACGAGGGCATCCCCGCTCGCCTCGCGTGTCCGCGCTTGCGGGTCGGCCCGACGAGGGCATCCCCGCTCGCCTCGCGTGTCCGCGCTTGCGGGTCGGCCCGACGAGGGCATCCCCGCCCGCCTCGCGTGTCCGCGCCTCCGGATCGAACCTTGATCTACTCCAGCTCGGGGAGGTGGCGGGATCGGGGCGCGTGGGACGCAGCCACCCCGGCGAGGTGGAGTCGATCAAGGCGGGCGCGGGCGACCCCGAGGGCGGCAATGTCATCGGCTGGGGCGGATGCCGGGAGTGTCGGGGCGTGCGGCAGACTCAGGGCCCCGCAAACCCCTCTTCAGGAGTGAATAACGCCGATGTCGCTGCTCGCCAGATTCAGTCTCGCCAACCGGGGCCTGATCGCCCTCGTCGCGTTGGTGACGACGGCGTTCGGCCTGTTCGCCGTGCCGTCGCTGAAGCAGCAGCTCCTGCCGTCGCTGGAGTTTCCCGCCGCGTTCATCGTGGCGACGTACCCGGGCGCCGCGCCGGAGATCGTCGAGTCCCAGGTCGCCGAGCCGATCGAGAACAGCCTCAAGGGCATCCCGGGCCTGGACAAGGTCACCTCGACCTCCCGCGAGGGCTCGGCCACTGTCCAGGTGCAGTACGAGTTCGGCACCGACCTGGACGACGTCGCGAACAAGATGGAGACGGCGCTCAACCGGATCGACGCCCAGCTCCCCGAGGGCGTCGATCCGCAGGTGATCGCCGGCAGCACCGACGATCTGCCCGCCGTGGTGGTCGCCGCGACCGGTGACGGTGACGAGCGGGCGCTGGCGGAGAAGCTGCGCACCGCCGTCGTGCCGGAGCTGGAGGCGCTGGACGGCGTCCGCTCGGTGGACGTCACCGGCGCCCGGAACCAGGTCGTGACGATCACCCCCGACGCGGCGAAGCTCGCCGCCGCCAGGGTGGCGCCGACCGCCATCGCGTCGGCGCTCAAGAGCAACGGCGTTGCGGTGCCGGCGGGCGCGCTCGCCGACGGTGACCGGTCGCTGCCGGTGCAGGTGGGCACGCCGATCCGTACGCTCGACGACCTGCGCGGCATCGTGCTCACCACGGCGCCCGCCGCCCCGGTACGCCTCGGCGACGTCGCGGCGGTGGAGCAGCAGCTCGCGCCGGCGACCTCGTTGACCCGTACCAACGGCAAGCCCAGCCTCGGCATCGCGGTGACGGCCGCTCCGGACGGCAATGCGGTGGAGATCTCGCACGAGATCCGGGACCGGCTGGACGAGCTGGGCGCCGCCGCGGACGCCGAGCTGACTGTGGTCTTCGACCAGGCCCCGTTCGTCGAGAAGTCCATCGAGAGCCTGACCACCGAGGGCCTGCTGGGCCTGGTCATGGCGGTGGTGGTGATCCTGGTCTTCCTGCTGTCGGTGCGTTCCACGGTGGTCACCGCGGTCTCCATCCCGCTGTCCGTGCTGGTCGCGCTGATCGTGCTCTGGTCCGGCGACTACTCGCTGAACCTGCTCACCCTGGGCGCGCTGACCATCGCGGTCGGGCGGGTGGTGGACGACTCCATCGTGGTGCTGGAGAACATCAAACGGCACCTGGAGTACGGCGAGCCGAAGCGGGACGCCATCCTCACCGCGGTACGCGAGGTGGCCGGCGCGGTGACCGCCTCCACGCTCACCACGGTGGCCGTGTTCGCGCCGATCGCCCTGGTGGGCGGCTTCGTCGGGCAGCTCTTCGCTCCGTTCGCGATCACCGTGACGGTGGCGCTGCTCGCCTCGCTCCTGGTGTCGCTGACCGTCATCCCGGTGCTGGCGTACTGGTTCCTGCGGCCGCGCGGCCGCGCTGACGACGCCGCCGCCCGGCGGGCCGCCGAGGAGAAGGAGCTGCGCAACCCGTTGCAGCGGGCGTACCTGCCGGTGATCGACTTCGCCACCCGCTCCCGGAAGACCCGGTGGGCGACCGTCGGTCTGGGCCTGCTGGTGCTGCTGGGCACGTTCGGGCTGGCGCAGAAGCTGGAGACGAACTTCCTGGACGACTCGGGCCAGGACACGCTCGCCATCCGGCAGGACATGCCGGCCGGCACCTCGCTCGCCGGCACCGACCGGGCCGCCGCGCGGATCGAGGAGGTGCTGCGGCGTACCCGCGGGGTGGAGACCTACCAGGTCAGCGCCGGCGGTGGCGACAATCCGTTCGCCGGCGGCGGCAGCGACCGGGCCACCTGGTCGCTGTCGCTCTCCGACGACACGGACGCCGCGACGGTACGCCAGGGCCTGCGCAAGGAGTTCGACGCGCTCGGCCCGGAGGTCGGCGAGTTGACGTTCGGCGGCGGGCAGAACGCCTCCGCCAACCAGGTCGAGGTGGTGGTGCAGGCCGCCGACCAGGAGACGCTGACCCGGGCCGCCGAGGCGGTACGGGCCGCGATGGCCGACACGCCGGACGTGGAGGACGTGACCACCAGCCTGGCCACCCAGGTGCCGCGCGTCGAGGTGACTGTGGACCGGCTGGCCGCGGCCCGCGCCGGGCTCACCGAGGCGGCCGTCGGGCAGCTCGTCGCGCAGACGTACCGGGGTGCGCCGCTCGGCCAGGTCACGCTCGACGGCACGGCCCAGACCGTGGTCCTGAGCAGCGGCGCCCGGCCGCCGCTGACGGTGGAGGAGCTGCGGGCGCTGCCGGTCGGCGCGGTGCCGCTGGACGCGATCGCGGACGTCAACCAGGTCGAGGGCCCGCAGCAGGTGACCCGGATCGACGGTGAGCGCAGCGTCTCGGTCACCGGCACGGCGACCGGCTCGAACCTCGGCGCCACCACGCAGGAGCTGCAGAAGCGGCTGGACGCGCTGGACGTGCCGGGCGCCACGTACGAGATCGGCGGCGTCAGCGCCGACCAGGCGGACGCGTTCGCGGACCTCGGTCTCGCGGTGCTGGCCGCCATCGCGATCGTCTTCCTGATCATGGTGGCCACGTTCCGCAGCCTGACCCAGGCGCTGATCCTGCTGATCTCGGTGCCGTTCGCGGCGACCGGGGCGATCGGGCTGCTGCTGGTCACCGGTACGCCGCTGGGCGTGCCGGCGCTGATCGGCGTGCTCATGCTCGTCGGCATCGTGGTGACGAACGCGATCGTGCTGCTGGACCTGATCAACCAGTACCGGGCCCAGGGCATGGACGTGACCGAGGCCGTGGTCGAGGGTGGTCGCCGCCGGCTCCGGCCGATCCTGATGACAGCCGTCGCCACCATCTTCGCGTTGCTGCCGATGGCGCTGGGGCTGACCGGCGAGGGCGGCTTCATCTCCAAGCCGCTGGCGATCGTGGTGATCGGCGGCCTGCTCAGCTCGACGTTGCTGACGCTGGTGCTGGTGCCGACGCTCTACACGATGGTGGAGCACACCAAGGGCTCGTTCCGGGCCCGGCGCCGGGGCACCCCGGAGCCGGTCGAGCCGGGGCCGACGGCCGATCCGGTGCCGGTGCCGGTCGGCGGCGGCGAGGAGCGGGCCGAGGAGCGAGCCGGGGTCGCGCCGCCGCCGGCCCGCCCGTCGGGCGCGCTGATCGACGGTACGGACCAGTTCGAGGTGCTCCGCCTGCCCAAGACGCGTCGTTCCCCGCTTCCCCCCACCGAGTGACGGGGTCGGGAGGGGCCCGCGCGGCCCCTCCCGACACCTCGGCGCACGGGACACACCGGACCCCTGTCCGGCGGTACGCTCGGTGAGCTGATGCCTACGTGGGGTGCGGGGGCGCGATGGGGGTCGCGGGCCGGTGGAATCGGCGTACCGTGCTGCGCCGGTCCGCGCTGCTGTTCGGTGGCGCCGCGCTCGGCTCGGCCGCCACTGTCGAGAGCACCTGGGTGGCCGACCGCCGGCTCCCGCTGGCGGGCGGGCCGGCCAGCGCCACCCTCGGCAACGGCCACCAGGACGTCGGCCGCGGCGGGGTCCAGGTCCTCTGGGGCGTACGCACCGACGAACCCCTGGTGGCGCTCACCTTCGACGACGGCCCTCGCCCACAGTGGACGCCGATGGTGCTGGACACGCTGGCCGAGCACCGGGTGCCGGCCACCTTCTTCCTGGTCGGTGAGCGGGCGCGCCGGCATGCCCCGCTGGTCCGGGGCCGGATGGACGGCCACGAGGTCGGCAACCACAGCTGGGCGCACCGCGACCTGGCCCGGATGGACGCCGCGACGGTCTACGACGACCTGCGCCGCAGCCACGACGCGATCGCGGCGGCCACCGGATCGCCCCCGCGCCTGCTCCGCCCGCCCTGGGGGCACCTGGGCGGGGCGGTGCTGTACGCGTCGGCCCGCCTGGACTACCGGCTGGTGCTCTGGACGCTGCAGATGGTCGAGAGCGAGTTCCCGCACGACCCGGCCGGGCACGCCCGGCGGATCGTGGCCGACGTACGCCCCGGCACGATCGTGCTCGGGCACGACGTGGGCGACGACCGGCGGCTTGTCGCGCTCCGCGGCCTACCCGACATGATCGACGGGTTGCGGGCCCGGGGATACACCTTCGTCACGGTCTCCGACCTGCTGCGCCGAGCTGCCGGCGGGGGAGCGGCCCGATAGGGTGCCCGCGTGTCGCCCACCCTCTCCGTCCTCGTCCGCAACCGCGACTTCCGCCATCTGTTCATCGCCGAGCTGGTGGTGTTCGGCGCGGACTGGTTCGTCATGGTGCCGCTGCTGGTGCTGCTGCCGGAACTGACCGGCAGCGGGGTGTGGGGCGCGTTGGTGCTGGCCGTGGACACCGGCACCACCGCGTTGCTGCTGCCGTACGCCGGGACCGTGGCCGACCGGTTCGACCGCCGCAAGGTGATGATGGGGGCGAACGTCGCCGCCCTGGCCGGTGTCCTGCTGCTGCTCGGTGTGCGCAGCTCCGGGACGGCCTGGCTGGCGCTGGCGGCGATCGCGCTGGTGGCGGTGGCGAAGGCGTTCTACTCGCCGGCCGCCCAGGCCGCGCTGCCGAACGTGGTCGACCCGGCGGACCTGGCGGCGGCGAACGCGGTCGCCGGCTCGGCCTGGGGCACGATGACAGTGGTCGGCGCCTCGCTCGGCGGCATCCTGAGCGCCGCGTCCGGCCCGTACGTCAGCTTCTGGGTGGCCGCCGCGGGCCTGCTCGCCGCCTTCTTCCTGGCCGCGTCGATCCGCCGGCCGTTGCAGGCGCCGCGCGACCCGGCGGCCGCGGTGCCGCGCACCTGGGCGGCGATCCGGGAGGCGCTGCGCTACATCGCCCAGCGCCCGCGCGTGCTCGCGCTGGTCACCGTGAAGTCGGCGGTCGGCCTGGGCAACGGGGTGCTGACCGTCTTCCCGCTGCTCGCCGGCGTGTACGGCGTCGGCGCGGTCGGCGCGGGCCTGCTCTTCGCCGCCCGGGGCGCCGGGGCCCTGGTCGGCCCGATCCTGATGCGCCGGGTGCTCAGCAACCGGGCCTGGCTGCTCACCGGCCTGGCGCTGTCCATGTCGCTGTACGGCCTGGCCTACCTGGGCGCCTCGGCGGTGTCCTGGTTCCCGCTCGTGCTGATCCTGGTCTTCCTGGCCCACCTGGGCGGCGGCAGCAACTGGGTGCTGTCCAACTACGCGCTGCAGGGCGAGGTGCCGGACCGGCTGCGCGGCCGGGTCTTCGCCACCGACATGATGCTGGCCACGCTCGCCATCGCGGTGAGCCAGCTGGTCGTGGCGCTCGTGGTGGACCGGGTGGACGAGCGCACCGTGCTGGCCGGCTGCGGCCTGGTCACCGTCGTCTACGCGCTCGGCTGGCGGTTCGCGACCCGGCGGCTCTCGCTCACCGACCCGGTCGACACGCCGACCCCGGAGCGCACCGGCTGACCCGCCGGTCCCACGGTCCGGGCGGTCCGGCCGGGCTGTCGGGGTGACGTCCTAGCATGAGCCGGTGCCGACGACCTTCATCCCCGGCCCGGTCCGGGTCCGGGTGCCCGCGACCAGCGCCAACCTGGGCCCCGGCTTCGACGCGCTCGGCCTGGCGCTCGGCCGCCACGACGACGTCACGGCCGAGGTGACCGGCGGCGGAGTGCAGGTGTCGGTGACCGGCGAGGGCGCCGGTGAGCTGCCGGCGGACGAGCGGCACCTCATCGTGACCGCCATGCGGGCCACCTTCGACGCGCTCGGCGCGCAGCCGGCCGGCCTGACGCTGGAGTGCGAGAACCGCATCCCCCAGGCCCGCGGGCTCGGCTCGTCCTCGGCCGCGATCGTGGCCGGGGTGCTGGCGGCCCGCGCGCTGGTGGCCGACGGCCAGCAGCGGATGGACGACGACGCCGCGCTGCGGCTGGCCGCCGAGTTGGAGGGGCACCCGGACAACGTCGCGCCCTGCCTGCTCGGGGGCTTCACGATCGCCTGGACGGAGCCGGGCGGCGCTCGGGCGGTCTCGCTGCCGGTGGCGCCGGCCGTGCGCCCGACCGTCTTCGTGCCCGCCGAGCGGGGCCTGACCTCGGTGGCCCGGGCCGCGCTGCCGGCCACCGTGCCGCACGCGGACGCGGCGCTCAACGCGGGCCGGGCGGCCCTGCTGGTGCACGCGCTGACGGCCGATCCGGCGCTGCTGCTGCCGGCCACCGTCGACCGGCTGCACCAGGAGCAGCGGGCGCCGGGGATGCCCGCCACCGCGGCGCTCGTCGGCGCGCTGCGTGCGTCGGGTGTGGCGGCTGTGGTCAGTGGGGCGGGGCCGACAGTGCTGGCGCTTTCCCAGGTCCCGGTGGGATTCGAGGCGGGAACAGATTGGCGCCGGTGGGAGTTGCCGATAGATGTCAGCGGTGCCCGGGTCATCCGGGGTAGACTTTGACACGCCGAGCGGGGCCCTGTTGCCGCAGGTCGGAAGAGTTGATTACGCTCTAGACCTAGCACAGCCGCGAAGCATGCGATCTTCCTGCGGTTCGGCGCACCCCCGAAGCTCTCGGCGGTCAGCCCGTCACCCCTGCCCAAGGCCCACGCCGCACCGCAGTTTCCACAGGTCGCCGCAGGCGGCGAGACCTGCTCACCGATGGTGGTGAGTCGGGAAACCACCGGCTGCTGTGTCACAGACTCCCGCGACGCGTCCATGCGAGGCGGGTGCACCGAGGCCGCCCGGCCACCTGGTTCCACGACTCCGGGCAGCTCCGGCCTATCGAGGGAAGGAATCCATTGAGCGACACCACCGACGTGACGTCGGATGTTTCCAACGTCGCTGGCGATGCCACCACCGCCGCCCCCACGCGCCGTCGCCGGAGCGGCACCGGCCTGTCGGCGATGCTGCTGCCGGAGCTGCAGAGCCTGGCCGCGTCGCTCGGCATCTCTGGTACGGCCCGCATGCGCAAGGGCGAGCTGATCAGTGCCATCACCGAGCGGCAGCAGGGCGGCGCCGCCGCCGGGACCCCTCGACCGCGCGCCGAGGTAGCGGCCGCGGCTGCTGCTCCCGCCCGTGAGGAGGTGCACGCGGAGGTCCGTGAGGAGCGGGCCGAGGCGCGCCCCGCCGAGCAGGCGCCCGCCGAGGCGACCGAGGGTCGTACCCGTGGCCGCCGCAGCCGGGCCGCCGCCGCGACCACCGAGGCCCGGCCGGCCGAGACGCCGGCGGCCGAGGCGCGGCCGGCCGAGACCCGTGCCGAGGAGGCTCCCGCCGAGACCGGCGAGCGGGCCGAGGGCCGAGGCCGTGAGCGGGCCGAGCGCGGCGACCGGGCCGAGCGTGGCGGCGAGCGTGCCGACCGTGCCGAGCGCGGCGGCGACCGGACCGAGCGTGCCGACCGTGCCGAGCGCGGCGGCGACCGGACCGAGCGCGGCGACCGGGCCGAGCGTGGCGAGCGTGCCGAGCGTGGCGGCGAGCGTGCCGAGCGCAACGACCGTGGTGACCGGGCTGAGCGCGGCGACCGTGGTGACCGGGCCGAGCGCGGTGGCGACCGCAACGAGCGTGCCGACCGGGGCGAGCGTGCGGAGCGCAACGACCGCAACGACCGCAACGATCGGGGCGACCGCAACGATCGCAACGACCGGGGTCAGCGCGCCGAGCGGGACAACGACGGCGACGACGACGAGGGCGGCGGCCGGCGGGGCCGGCGCAGCCGGTTCCGGGACCGCCGTCGCGGCCGTGGCGAGCGGGGCGAGGGCGACAGCGGTGGCGGTGGCGGCCGCGAGCCGCAGGTCGGCGAGGACGACGTGCTCGTCCCGGTCGCCGGCATCATCGACGTGCTCGACAACTACGCCTTCGTCCGGACCACCGGCTACCTGGCCGGCCCGAACGACGTGTACGTCTCGATGTCCCAGATCAAGAAGTACGGCCTGCGCCGCGGTGACGCGATCACCGGCGCCGTGCGGGCCGCGCGGGACGGCGAGCAGCGGCGCGACAAGTACAACCCGCTGGTCCGGCTGGACACCATCAACGGGATGGAGCCGGACGAGGCGAAGCGCCGGCCGGAGTTCTACAAGCTCACCCCGCTCTACCCGCAGGAGCGCCTGCGGCTGGAGACCGAGCCGCACATCCTCACCACCCGGGTGATCGACCTGGTCATGCCGATCGGCAAGGGCCAGCGGGCGCTCATCGTGTCGCCGCCGAAGGCCGGTAAGACGATGGTGCTGCAGGCGATCGCGAACGCGATCACCCGCAACAACCCGGAGTGCCACCTGATGGTGGTGCTGGTCGACGAGCGGCCCGAAGAGGTCACCGACATGCAGCGCTCGGTGAAGGGCGAGGTCATCGCGGCCACGTTCGACCGTCCGCCGCAGGACCACACCACGGTCGCGGAGCTGGCGATCGAGCGGGCGAAGCGCCTGGTCGAGCTGGGGCACGACGTGGTCGTGCTGCTCGACTCGGTGACCCGGCTCGGCCGGTCGTACAACCTGGCGGCGCCGGCCAGCGGCCGGATCATGTCGGGTGGTATCGACTCCACCGCGCTCTACCCGCCCAAGCGCTTCCTCGGCGCGGCGCGCAACATCGAGAACGGCGGCTCGCTGACCATTCTCGCCACCGCGCTGGTGGAGACCGGGTCCATGGCGGACACGGTCATCTTCGAGGAGTTCAAGGGCACCGGTAACGCCGAGCTGAAGCTGGACCGGAAGATCGCCGACAAGCGGGTCTTCCCGGCGATCGACATCAACCCCTCCGGCACCCGCAAGGAGGAGGTCCTGCTCGCGCCGGAGGAGCTGGCGATCATCCACAAGCTCCGCAAGGTGCTGCACTCGCTGGACTCGCAGGCGGCGCTCGACCTCCTGCTGGACCGGCTCAAGCAGTCCCGCACCAACATCGAGTTCCTGATGCAGATCGCGAAGTCCACTCCGGGCGAGTGATCTGACGGACGACGAACGAGGGGCACGGCCGAACGCGGCCGTGCCCCTCGTCGCGTTCCCGGCACCGCCACGGTGAAGTTTTCCTTCGGTTCAGCCGCTAGGTATTGAAACTTCTGTTCATCGTCGGGTTGACTGTCGTCCATGCGAACCCGCAGTCGACCCGCCCGCCTCGCCGGCGTCCTGCTGCTGACGCCGTTGCTGACCATCACCGCGCCGACGCCGTCCGCCGCGACGGCCGCCGGGCCGTCGCCCGTCGCGCCGCCGGCCGCCACCGCCGCCGAGGACGCGCCACGCGCCTCGTCCCGTCCCGACCCCGCCGTCGCGCTGGCCGGTGTGGAGCCGGCCGGCGGCCTGGAGACCGCCAAGAGCACCCGGCCGGTCGCGCCCGGCCTGAACCTGACCTCCTTCGACAGGTACGACGCGGCCGGCTGGCTGCGCGCCGACGCGCTCACCGCGGATCTGAGCGGTGGGCTGACCGTGGACTACGTGAACTCGGGCGAGGTGACGCGGGACGAGCCGCTGCGCGCCGCGGTGGACCGGTCCCGCGCGGTCGCGGCGGTGAACGGCGACTTCTTCGACATCAACAACTCCGGCGCCGCCCAGGGCGTCGGCATCCGCTCCGGCGAGCTGGTGCAGTCGCCGGTCGCCGGGCACCCCAACGCGGTGGGCGTCAGCGCCCAGGGCATCGGCCGGGTCGTCGAGGTCGGCTTCGAGGGCGCCGCGACGCTGCCCACCGGGCCGGTGCCGCTCACCCAGTTCAACAACATGGTGCAGCGCGACGGCGTGGGAGTCTTCACGCCGCTCTGGGGCTCGTACACCCGCAAGCGGGCCGTGGAGGGCGCGGCCCGGACGGTCGAGGTGACGCTGACCGGCGGCCGGGTCGCGAGCGTGGCCACCACGGCGGGCGAGGGCCCGATCCCGGCCGGCAGCACCGTGCTGCTCGGCCGCGAGGCCGGCGCCGACGCGCTCGCCGCGCTGCGGCCCGGCGACGCGGTGGACGTGTCCTGGCGGACGCGGGCCTCCGACGGCGGTGACCTGCGCGCCGCGGTGGGCGGCGGCAACGTGCTGGTCCGCGACGGCGTGGTGCAGGACATCGCCGACCAGTCGCTGGCTCCGCGTACCGCTGTCGGCTTCTCCGCCGACGGACGCAAGATGATCATGCTGACGGTGGACGGCCGGCAGGTCGACAGCCGCGGCGTCACGCAGACCGAGATGGGCCGCATGATGGCCGAGCTGGGCGCCGCGAACGCGCTCAACCTCGACGGCGGCGGCTCGTCCACGCTGCTGGCCAGGGAACCGGGCGCGGCCACGGTCCAGGTGGAGAACAGCCCGTCCGACGGCAGCGAGCGGCCGGTGCCCAACGGGCTCGCCGTCTACGCCCCGAAGGGCAGCGGCCGGCTCACCGGCTACTGGCTGGAGACCGCCAGCGACCCGACCGCCGCGCCGGGCGTGGCGCCGGTGCGCGGCGGCCGGCCGGACCGGGTCTTCCCGGGCCTCACCCGCCGGCTCACCGCCGCCGGATACGACGAGACGTACGGCCCGGCCGCCGGCGAGCCGCGCTGGCACGCCACCCACGGACGGGTGGACGGCGACGGCGTGTTCCGGGCAGCCGTGCCCGGCCGCAGCACCGTCACCGCCGCGCGCGGACGCGCCCGGGGCACGATCGAGCTGACAGTGCTCGGCCCGCTGGCGCGCATCGACGGCACCGTCGACCGGGTCGGCCTGGACCGGGCCGGGGACCGCGGCCTGTTCGGCGTGGTCGGCTACGACGCCGAGGGCAACACCGCGCCGATCGAGCCGGCCGACCTGAAGCTGGAGTACGACAGCGACCTGCTCTCGATCACCCCCACCGCCGACGGCAACCTGTCCGTCGAGGCGCTCCGCGAGACCGGCTCAGCGCTGGTCACCGCGCGGGTCGGCAACCACAGCACGGTCCTGCCGGTGACTGTCGGGCTCACCGACGTGCCGGTGGCCGGGTTCGACGACGCCGCGTCGTGGAAGTTCAGCCAGGCCCGCGCCTCCGGTGCGGTCGCCCCGGCCGAGGGGCACACCGGCACCGGGCTGCGGATGTCGTACGACTTCAGCCAGTCCACCGGCACCCGGGCCGCGTACGCCGACCCGCCGGCCTGGATCGACGTACCCGGCCAGCCGCAGGCGTTCGGCATGTGGATCAAGGCCAACGGCACCGGCGAGTGGCCCAGCCTGCACCTGCACGACGCGCAGGACACCCAGTTCGTGCTGCGCGGTCCGTACCTGGACTGGACCGGCTGGAAGTACGTCGAGTTCGCCGTACCGCCCGGCGTGCAGTACCCGGTGCGGGTGCGCCGGTTCTACGTGGCCGAGACGGACCCGGCCAAGCAGTACCGCAGCGAGGTGGTCATCGACGACCTGGTCGCCCGGGTGCCGCCGGACGTGCAGGCGCCGCCGGAGCCGAACCGCACCGACCGGGTGGTGGTCCGCGACGGCACCGTGGACGGGGCGCCCTGGCGCTTCGCGGTGCTCTCCGACGCCCAGTTCGTCGCCGCGAACCCGGACAGCGACCTGGTCGCCCAGGCCCGCCGTACGCTGCGCGAGGTCCGCGCCGCCCGGCCGGACTTCCTGATCATCAACGGTGACTTCGTGGACACCGCCTACCCGGCGGACTTCGCGCTGGCCAAGCGCATCCTGGACGAGGAGCTGGGCGGCGAGGTGCCGTACCACTACGTACCTGGCAACCACGAGATCATGGGCGCGCCGATCGACAACTTCCGCAGCGTCTTCGGGGACACCTCGCGCGTATTCGACCACCGGGGCACCCGGTTCCTCACGCTGAGCACCGCCACCGGGTCGCTGCGCGGCGGCGGGTTCGACCAGGTGGAGCTGCTGCGCCGGACGCTCGACCAGGCCGCCGCCGACCGCTCGGTGGGCTCGGTGGCAGTGCTGTTCCACCACCCGCCGCGCGACCCGAGCCCGGCCAAGGCCAGCCAGCTCGGCGACCGGAAGGAGGCGGCGCTGGTCGAGCAGTGGCTGGCCGACTTCCAGCACCGCACCGGCAAGGGCGCGCTGATGGTCAACGGCCACGTCGGCACGTTCCACGCCGACCGGGTGGACGGCGTGCCGTACGTGATCAACGGCAACTCGGGCAAGGACCCGTCCACCCCGGCCGGGCTCGGCGGGTTCACCGGCTGGACCGAGTTCGGGGTGGACCCGGTGACGCCGGGGGAGGCCGAGCGGGCCCGCCGTGACCCGCTGGCCGAGGGCCCGACGTGGGTGAGCGCGGAGACGCACGCGCACGTCGACCGGCTCGCGCTGACCGCGCCCGCGCAGGCGCGCCAGGGCTCGCCCGTGGACGTGACGGCCACGCTCACCCAGCCCAGCGGCCGGCAGGTGCCGGTGGCCGCGCCGGTCAGCGCGGACTGGTCCGGCTCGCCGAACCTGCACATCGGGGGTGCCGCGGGCGTACGGCCGTGGCACGTGGCCCGGTTCGACCCGGCCACCGGCCGGCTGACCGCGTTGCGCCCGGGGGCTCAGGTGCTCCTGGCGGTGACAGTCAACGGCGTGAAGGCCGAGACGACGGTGACCACCGCCGCAGCGGTCCGCGCGCCCGCGGCCTGACCCGGGGCCGGGGCTCCTCATCCTGGGGGAGGAGCCCCGGCCCCCCGGCCTTGCCCCGTTGATCATGAACTTGACCTGGACAAAAGCGACAGAAGGTGCCGCCAAGTTCATGATCAACCAGTTAGGGGTGGGAGGGGGTGGGAATGCGGGAGTGTGGGCGGGCGTTGCGGGTGGCGGACCTCCTGTGCCGGGTGGGCGAGCCCCATGGCACACTGGTCAATCGGCCACCGGTTCCGGTTCACGCCCGAGCCCGTCGCGGACGACGGGGAGCACCGACGGCGACCCGGCGACCACCGACGAAAGGACCGAGGCGACATGAAGCCCAACATCCACCCGGAGTACGCGACCACCGAGGTCCGCTGCTCCTGCGGCAACACCTTCACGACCCGCAGCACCGCCAAGGGCGGCGCCATCAGCGTCGAGACCTGCAGCGCCTGCCACCCGTTCTACACCGGTAAGCAGCGCGTGCTGGACACCGCCGGCCGGGTCGCGAAGTTCCAGCAGAAGTACGCCAAGGTTCAGGCCAAGAAGGCCAAGTAGCTCCGTCGACGACGCCCGTGTCCGGCTCCCGCCGGGCACGGGCGTTCGTCCGTTTGCGCCGGTTTAATCCCCAAGGAGCATCCGCAGCATGAGCAGTGAGCGCCTGGCCGCCCTCCTCGACGAGTACGCCGAGCTGGAGCGGCGGCTGGCCGACCCGGCCATCCACGCCGACCAGGGCGCCGCCCGGCGCGTCGGCCGTCGGTACGCCGAACTGGTCCCGCTGCACAAGGCGGCCGGCGAGCTGGAGCAGGCCCGCGCCGACCTGGCCGCCGCGCGCGAGCTGGCCGCCGAGGACGCGACGTTCGCCACCGAGGCGGAGGCCATCGCCGCCTCCCTGCCGGCGCTGGAGGAACGGCTCGCGGAACTGCTCATCCCGCGCGACCCGCACGACGCCAAGGACGTGATCGTCGAGATCAAGGCCGGCGAGGGCGGCGAGGAGTCCGCGCTGTTCGCCGGGGACCTGCTGCGGATGTACACCAGGTACGCCGAACGGCACGGCTGGGTCACCGAGGTGATCGACGCCCAGGACTCCGACCTGGGTGGCGTCAAGGACGTGTCGCTGGCGATCAAGAGCAAGGGCGTGCCGGAGGGCGGCAACGGCGTCTGGTCCCGGCTCAAGTGGGAGGGCGGCGTGCACCGGGTGCAGCGCGTCCCGGTGACCGAGTCGCAGGGCCGGATCCACACCAGCGCGGCGGGCGTGCTGGTGCTGCCCGAGGCGGAGGACGTCGACGTCACCATCGACCCGAACGAGCTGCGCATCGACGTGTTCCGCTCGTCCGGCCCCGGTGGCCAGTCGGTGAACACCACCGACTCGGCGGTACGGATCACCCACGTGCCCACCGGCATCGTGGTCTCCTGCCAGAACGAGAAGTCGCAGCTGCAGAACCGCGAGCAGGCCATGCGCATCCTGCGTGCCCGGCTGCTCGCCGCCGCTCAGGAGCAGGCCGACGCGGCGGCGTCAGACGCCCGTAAGGCGCAGGTCCGCACCGTGGACCGGTCCGAGCGGATCCGCACCTACAACTTCCCGCAGAACCGGATCACCGACCACCGCATCGGCTACACCGCGTACAACCTGGACCTGGCGCTGGCCGGCGAGCTGGACGGGGTGCTCGACGCGCTGACCGAGGCGGACCGCGCGGCCCGCCTGGCCGGCGAGACGGAGTTGTCCCGCCGCTGACCGCTGGGGGTGTTAAGCGGGGGCCCCTCCTCTACCGGAGGCGTTAACAGGGGGCCCTTCCTTACCGCTCAGCTCGCGCGCGGTCGCGCCTTGGCGCGCAGCATCTCCCGGTCGGCCAGCTCGAACGCGGTGCCGAGCGCCTCCCGCACGCTCACAGTGGTGCTGCCGTCGACCTCGGCGAAACCGATGGTCACCCCGACCGGGGTGCCCGGCACCAGGGACTCCCAGTCCTCGGTGCGGACGGCCGCCTCTATCCGCCGGGCCACCTCGACCGCCTCCGGCATGACGGTGTCGGGCAGCACCACGACGAACTCGTCGCCGCCGTAGCGGGCCACGAAGTCGCCGCGCCGCATCACCCGGTTGATCACCCCGGCCACCCGTTGCAGCACCAGGTCGCCGGAGTGGTGGCCGTGGCGGGTGTTCACCGCCTTGAACCCGTCGAGGTCGCAGACGCCGATCACTACCCGCTCGCCCCGCGACACCACAGCGCCCAGGTAGCGCTCCAGCCGGCGCCGGTTGGGCAGACCGGTGAGCGGGTCGGTGAGCGCCTCGCCCTCGTACCGGGCCGCCTCGCGGCGCATCTCCTCGTGGTCGATCCGGGCGGCGATGCCGTCGATGTAGACGTCCCGCAGCCGGTCGCTGCGCCGCGCGGCCAGCCGGAACGCGTGCCGGTCGGCCCGGTGCGCGCCCGCGTGGTCGCCGGCCCTTGCCAGCGCGACGCTGCGCAGCCGGGGCGCCTCGGCCGCGCCGAGCGTCTCGTCGGAGACCTGGAGCGCGTCCAGCCGGGTGACCGCCTCGATCGGGCGGTCGGCGGCGACGGCCAGGCAGACCTGACCGAGCTGGCGCAGGTCGCGGGCGCGGGCGCTGTCGCCGCCGTGGCCGAGCAGCCGTTTCGGGTCGGCGTCCCCGGCGGACTCCACCCGGTCGCCGAGCGCGGCCCGCCGGGCGGCGGCGTAGCCGTACGCGGCGAGGCTGCTGGGACGTAGGTTGCCGGCCCGCCCGCCGCGCAGGAACCGGGCCAGGTCACCGGCGACGTCGCGCAGGACCCGCAGGCAGCCGTCGCTGTCGCCGTTGTGGTCGAGCGCCACCGCGTTGCGCAGCCGGATCCCCGGCGCGGCGAACGTCTCCTCCGGGATGCCGGCGCTGAGCCCCACCTCGCGGGCGCGCTCGATCGCGCCCAGCGCGTGGCCGTGGAAGCTCAGGTACGAGTACGCCATCGCGAGGTCGTGCCAGCCCCACGCGGTGTCCCGGTCCGGCGTGTCGTCGGCGCCCAGCGCGCGGGCGGCCCGGACCAGGTGCATCACGCACCGGTCCAGCGCGCCCTGGTGGTGGGCGGCGAGCGCGGCGAGCGCGTTGAGGTGCCCATGCAGGTAGGGCTCGGCGAGGTCGCGTACGGCGGCGGAGGCGTCCTCGACGGCGCGGGTGAACTCGGCGGTCCGGCCGAGATTGATCAGCGCGGACAGCCGTTGCACGAGTGCGTCGGCGCGGGCGTACGGGTCGCCGGTGGTGCGGATGACGCGGTCGAGCAGGGCGCACGCCTCCGCTGACCGGCTGGCCTCCTGCAGTGACCGAGCGCGTCGGAGAGCGTCAACCTGGTCCTCGACCTGGTCGAGCCAGCCCACTCGCGACCTCCCTGCCGTGTGCGCCCGGACGCACCCGCTCGTGAGGTGGGCCGCGACGCTTCATGATTATTGCGTGACAGCACTCCCGCAACACCCGTCCGAAGGGACAGAACGCGAACGGCCCTCGCTGGTGATCGCCCGGGTGGCCCGGGCGCTCGCGGCGGCGGGCGTCGAGGCGCCCCGCGCCGAGGCCGAGCAACTGGCCGCGTACGTCCTCCAGGTGCCGCGCGGCCGGCTGGCGCTTGCCGACGGCTTCACCCCGGCGCAGCGCGACCACCTGGAGGCGCTGGTCGGACGGCGGGTGACCCGGGAGCCGTTGCAGCACCTGATCGGCACGGCGGGCTTCCGGTTGCTGGAGCTGGCGGTCGGGCCGGGCGTGTTCGTGCCCCGCCCGGAGACCGAGCTGCTGGCCGGCTGGGGGATCGAGCGGGCCCGGGAGCGTACGGCGCCGCTCGTGGTCGACCTGTGCAGCGGCTCCGGCGCGATCGCCCTGGCGGTGGCGCAGGAGGTGCCAGCGGCCCGGGTGGTGGCTGTGGAACGGTCCCCGGCCGCGCTGGCGTGGCTGCGGCGCAACGCGGCCGACCGGGCCGCCGCGGGGGACCGGCCGGTCGAGGTGGTGGCCGCCGACGTGACCGGTCCGGCCCTGCTGGCCGACCTGACCGGGCGGGTCGACGTGCTGCTCTGCAACCCGCCGTACGTGCCGAGGTCGGTGACGGTGCCGCCGGAGGTGGCCGGACACGACCCGGACGAGGCGGTCTTCGGCGGCGCGGACGGGCTGGACGTGATCCGCCCGGTGGTGCGCCGGGCCGCCGCGCTGCTGCGCCCGGGCGGCGCGATCGGGATCGAGCACGACGACACGCACGCGACGGCGGTGCCCGCGCTGCTGCGCGGCGACGGCCGCTACGACCGCGTCGAGGAGCACCGGGACCTGGCCGGGCGGCCCCGGTGGGCGAGCGCGTCCCGGCGGGCGGACGGCACCCACGCCGAGACCGCCCGGGCGTGGCAGACTGACTCCTCGTGATGCTCTACGACTGTCGGTCGCCCGCCGACCGGGACCGCGGCATCGCCGCTGCCATCGAGGCGGTCAAGAACGGGGAACTCGTCGTCCTGCCGACCGACACGGTCTACGGCATCGGGGCGGACGCGTTCACGCCGTACGCGGTGAAGGCCCTGGCGGACACCAAGGGCGGCGCCCGGCAGGCGCCCCCGGTGCTCATCGGCTCCCGGCACACGCTCGACGGCCTGGTGTTCTCGCTGCCCGGCGCGGCCCGCGACCTGGTCGAGGCGTTCTGGCCGGGCGCGCTGACGATCGTGGTGGAGCACTCGCCGAGCCTGGCCTGGGATCTGGGCGACAGCAGCGGCACGGTGGCGGTACGGATGCCGCTGCACCCGGTGGCGCTGGAGGTGCTGCGGGAGACCGGGCCGATGGCGGTGGCGTCGGCCAACAAGGTCGGCCAGCCGGCCGCGCTCACCGCCGAGGAGGCGCGTGACCAGCTCGGCTACGGCGTCCGGGCCTACCTGGAGGCCGGGCCGGCGGTGGACCCGGTGCCGAGCACCATCGTCGACCTGACCGGCGAGGTGCCGCGGGTGCTGCGCGAGGGCGCGGTGACGCTGGCGAAGCTGCGGGAGGTCGTGCCGGACATCCTCGACGAGCGGGGGGTCTGAGTGCCGCCCTTCACCGTCCTGCACGTCTGCATGGGCAACATCTGCCGGTCGCCGATGGCCGAGCGGCTGCTGCTGCTCGCGGTCCGGGAGCGGCTGGCCCGCCTCGACGTCGACCCGGCCGGGTCGGACGCGCTCGTGCACAGTCACAGCGCCGGCACCGGCGGCTGGCACGCGGGTGAGGAGATGAACCCGCCGGCCGCCCGCCAGGTGATCTCGCGCGGCGGCGACACCGAGGGGTTCGCCGCCCGGCGGCTGCGCTCCGACCTGATCGACGCCGCCGACCTGGTGCTCACCGCCACCGCCGACCAGCAGGAGTACGTGGTGGCGTTGCGGCCGGACGCCACCGCGCGCACGTTCGTGCTGGGTGAGTTCGGCCGCCTGCTCGGCGGGCTGGACCGGTCCGCCCTGCCGCCGGCCGAGCCCACGCCGGACGCCGTGTACGCGCGCGGCGTCGCGCTGGTGGCGGCCGCCGACGCGGCCCGGCAGAACGCCTCCGCGCTGCCCACCGACGATCTGGACGACCCGTGGGGCCGGGGCGACCAGTGCTTCAGCCGGGTCGCGGACGAGATCGAGGAGACGGTGCAGCCGCTGGCTGCCGCGCTGTTGCCCTGAGATTCATCCTTCCTCGCGAACTTCCTGCGCCTTTCTCGGAAGGTGGCGGCAAAAGCGAACATTCCGGTCATTCTGAACAGGTCCGTACGGCCGGCTCCTGCGGGGAGAGCTGATGAACCGGGCCTATCTCAACAAGCTGTTCACCGTTGTGCTCGCCGGCGTGCTCGCCGGGCTGGTCCTGGCCGTCGCGGCGCTGCCGGCCGCGCTGGTCTTCGGGCTGGGCCTGAAGAACCTGATGCCGTACACCGCGCTGCCGGAGGCGCTCAAGGCGCCACAGCCGGCGCAGCGCTCCAACCTGTACGCCAGCGACGGCCGCACGCTCATCACCTCGTTCTACGTCGAGGACCGGGTGGACGTGCCGGTCGCCGAGGTGGCGCCGGTGATGCGCGAGGCCATCGTGGCCGCTGAGGACGTGCGCTTCTACGAGCACCACGGCGTCGACGTGCGCGGCGTCGCGCGGGCGTTCACCGCCAACCGCCGCGAGGGCACCCGTCAGGGCGCCTCCACGCTGACCATGCAGTACGTGCGCAACGCGCTGGCCGGGGACACCCGGCTGACCGAGGAGCAGCGCGCCGCCGCCACCGAGATCACCGTCGGCCGCAAGATCCGCGAGATGCGGTACGCGCTGACGCTGGAACGGCAGGTCGGCAAGGACGAGATCCTCGGGCGCTACCTGAACATCGCGTACTTCGGCGCCGGGGCGTACGGCATCGCCGCCGCCAGCAAGCGCTACTTCGCCACCACTCCGGACCGGCTCACGCTGGCCCAGGCCGCCCTGCTCGCCGGGCTGGTCCGGTCCCCGGCTGACGACCCGATCAACGGCGACGCCGACTCGGCGCTGCAACGGCGGGCGTACGTGCTGGACCGGATGGTGGAGACCGGCCGGGCGAGCGCGGCCGACGCCGAGGCGGCGAAGGCGACGGAGCTGGCCCTCAAGCCCAACACCACGCCGAACGACTGCGCCGCGGTGCCCGCCGACCACAACGACTGGGGCTTCTTCTGCGACTGGTTCACCCAGTGGTGGAACGCCCAGCCGGCGTTCGGCAAGTCCGTCGACGAGCGGCAGCGCACGCTGCGCCGCGGCGGCTGGTCGATCGTGTCCTCCCTCGACCCGGACGTGCAGGCCAAGGCGAGCGAGCAGGTGCGGGAGGTCTACCCGGAGACGATCGCGCGCGCCGCGCCGACCGCTGTGGTGCAACCGGGCACCGGACGGGTGCTGGCCATGGCGGTGAACCGCGCGTACGGCGTGGCCGCGAACCCGGACGGGCAGCAGAACTACCCGAACACGGTCAACCAGCTGGTGGCCGGCGGTGGCGGCATCACCGGCTACCAGGCGGGCTCGACGTTCAAGCTGTTCGCCCTGCTGGCCGCGCTGGAGTCCGGGCTGCCGCTGGACACCGTGTTCGACGCGCCGCGCGTCTACGTCACGCAGTACCCGGTCGGCGCCGGCCCGGCGAGCTGTGCCGGCCGGTGGTGCCCGGCGAACGCCAACACCTACTGGATGGACGGCGACCGGGACATGTGGGACGCGTTCGGCCGCTCGGTGAACACGTACTTCGCCTGGCTGACCGAGCGGGTCGGCGCGGACCGGGTGGTCGAGATGGCCCAGCGGCTGGGCATCGTGTTCCGCGCCCCGGCCGACGCACGGATGGCCCGCGACGGCGCCAAGAGCTGGGGGCCGTTCACGCTCGGCGTCTCCGCCACCACGCCGCTCGACCTGGCCGGGGCGTACGCCGCGGTGGCCGCCGAGGGCACCTGGTGCCGGCCCACGCCGGTCACCTCCATCACCGACCCGTCGGGCCGGAAGGTCGCCGCCGGGAACACCGACTGCCGGCAGGTGCTCGACACCGAGGTCGCCCGCGCGGCGGCCGACGCCAACCGCTGCCCGGTCGGCGACCAGTCCATGTACCGGCGTTGCGACGGCGGCACGGCCGAGGAGCTGGCCCCGGGCCTGCGCCGTCCGGTGGCCGGCAAGACCGGCAGCTCGGAGCGGAACGCCACGGAGACGGTCGTCGCGTTCACCCCGCAGCTCTCGGTGGCGACGATCGCCGCGAACCCGGACGACCCCCGGGACGCGGTCGGCGGCGGCGTGCAGAAGCGGCAGATCGCTGCGGTGGGCCGCATCCTCGCGTGGGCGCTGCGCGACGAGCCGGTACGCGACTTCGTCCCGCCCGGCCAGGCCGTCGCCTTCCAGCACACCAGCCCGCGCACCGGCGACTGAGAGTCAGCTCGTCGACCTGCCGTACCGCGCGACCATGGTTCGGACGGCTTCGTCGACGACCGCTGTCGTGCGGTCGGGGGTGACCGTCCAGTCCGGGAGGACCAGGCTCGGCCAGAGCAGGTAATTGGAGATCATCCCGAGGAACTGCGTGGCGGCCATCTCCGGGTCGGCGATGTCCGCGGCTCCCGCCTCGTGCTCGCTCACGAGGTAGATCCGGACGGACTCGAAGTACGGCAGTTTGCCCTGGGAGAAATGCGCTCTGGCCAGTTCGGGAAAGCGTGGCAGTTCGGCGATCACGATGCGGAACAGGTCGGTCATCTCCGGCCGGCGCAACAGCGTCGCGTAGTGCCGTCCGAGAACCGTCAAGCCGGCCGCCAGGTCACCGGCGGGCGGCACGTCGGCGATCTCGTTGCGGGCCCACGAGTCGATGACGATGGCGTCGAACAGTGCCGCTTTCGTCGGAAACTGCTTGAACAGCGTCGCCTTCGACACGCCGGCGTCGGCGGCGACGCGCGCCAGTGAGGCCCGGTCGTAGCCCAACTCCAGGAAGAGCTCGGTGGCGGCCTGCACGATCAGCGCGCGCTTCTCCTCCGCCACGCGCTGGTGATAGGCCGACGGCGCTGGGGTCATGCGGCCATCATAGCGAGGTGAGTGGGTTGACTCACCATTCGCGGGGGCGTAGCTTCGACATGGTGAGTCGCCTGACTCACCACCCGGTCCCGGGTTGTCGTCTCGCACCTACCGGAGGATCCGATGTCCCGCTTCGCCAATCAGACAGTTCTCGTGACCGGCGGCACCGGCGGGCAGGGGGCCAGCCACGTACGCGCCCTGCACGCCGAAGGCGCCAATGTCGTCATCGGCGCCACAAATGGCGAGCGTGGCGCCGACCTCGCCGCCGAGCTGGGACCCCGGGCACGGTTCGTCCGCCTGGACGTCTCCCGCGAGGAGTCGTGGGCCGCCGCCGTCGCGGAGACCGAGAAGGCATTCGGCGCGCTCACGATCCTGGTCAACAACGCCGGGGTGCAGAACCCGCCGGCCCTCATCGAGTCCACCGACGGGGCCACGTGGGCTCGCATCCTCGACGTCAACCTCACCGGCACGTTCCTCGGCATCAAGGCAGCCGCCCCGGCGCTGCGGCGAGCGGGGGGAGGAGCGATCGTCAACATCGGCTCCACCATGGGCTTGGGCGGCACCGCCTTCTACGCGCCCTACGTCGCCGGCAAGTGGGCGGTGCGTGGGCTCACCCGGACCGCCGCCCTTGAGCTGGGCCGCGACAACATCCGCGTCAACGCGATCCACCCGGGCGTGATCGAGACTCCGTTCATCACCGAGCCGGCGGCCGGCAGCGACGCCCCGATCGCCGACTTCTACTCGCCCGAGCCGTTCGCCGTCCCGCGACTCGGGCAGCCCGCCGACGTCACCGCGCTGCTGTTGTTCCTCACGTCGCCGGACGCGGCCTTCATCACCGGCGCCGAGTACGTCATCGACGGGGGACTGCTCCTCGGCCCCGCACTGCCGAGCGGCTCTCCTGCCTAACCGGCCGGGTGTTCGGCGCCCTTGGCGATGTTGCGGGCCATGCCGCCGAAGACGACGGCGTGGAACGGGGCCACCGAGGCCCAGTAGAGGTGGCCGGGCAAACCGCGCGGGAGGAACACGGCGCGCTGCACGTACCTGCTGCCGCCGTTGCCGTCCGGTTCGGCGCGCATCTCCAGCCAGGCCCGGCCGGGCAGCCGCATCTCGGCGCGCAGCCGCAGCAGCTCGCCCGGGACGATCTCCTCGACCCGCCAGAAGTCCAGCGCCTCGCCGACCTGGAGGCGGTGCGGGTCACGCCTGCCCCGGCGCAGCCCGACGCCGCCGATCAGCCGGTCCATCCAGCCGCGCACCGACCAGGCGAGCGGGAACGAGTACCAGCCGTTCTCGCCGCCGACGCCCTCGATGACCCGCCACAGCGCCTCCGGTGGCGCGTCCACCGCCCGCTCCCGCATGTCGGTGTAGGCGGTGCCACCGGACCAGCGCGGGTCCGACGGCAGCGGCTCGGCCGGCGCGTCCGGACCGCTCGCGTTCGACCAGCGCGTCTCCACCTGCGCGTCGCGCACCTTGGACAGCGCCAGCGCGACCGCCTGGTCGAAGCCGGTCAGCCCGTCGGGCGGGTCCGGCACGTACGCCGCGATGTCGTGCTCGTGCGCCACCGCCTCGTGCACCAGGCTCTCCACCAGCGGCCGGGCGATCGCGTTCGGCACCGGCGTGATCAGGCCGACCCAGTGCGAGGAGAGCGACGGGGTGAGCGGGCGCACCGGCAGGATGACCCGGGGACGCAGCCCGGCCACCCGGGCGTAGCGCTGCATCATCTCGGTGAACGTCAGCACGTCCGGGCCGCCGATGTCGAAGGCCCGGTTCACCTCCGCCGGCAGGCGCGCGCACCCGACGAGGTAGCGCAGCACGTCCCGGACCGCGATCGGCTGGATCCGGTTGCGTACCCAGCGCGGGGTGACCATCGCCGGCAGCCGCTCGGTCAGGTACCGCAGCATCTCGAACGAGGCCGAGCCGGATCCGATGATCACCGCGGCGCGCAGCACCGCTGTCGGCACGCCGCTGTCCAGCAGGATCCGCGCGACCTCCGCCCGGGAGCGCAGGTGCGCCGACGGCAGGCCGTCGCGCTCCGCCGGCTCCGGCCCGCCGAGGTACACGATCCGGCGTACGCCCGCGGCGCGCGCCGCCTCGGCGAAGTTGGTCGCCGCCTCCCGGTCGGCCGCCTCGAAGCCGCGCTGCCCGAGCGAGTGGACCAGGTAGTACGCGACCTCCACGCCCTCGAACGCGGACGGCAGCGTCTCCGGGCGGCGCAGGTCGCCCTCGACGATCTCCGCGTCGGCCGCCCAGGGCACGTCCCGCAGCCGCCCGGCCGTGCGGGCCAGGCAGCGTACGGTGTGCCCCTCGGCCAGCAGCCGGGGCGCGAGGCGCCCACCGATGTAGCCGGTCGCGCCGGTGACGAGGCATCTCACGGCCTCCAGTCTGCGGCTCCGTAGACTCCTTCGCTGTGGAGAACGCGAGGGACACCTTCTGGGGGCCGGACTTCCAGCAGCTCAGTACCGTCGACCCGGAGATCGCCGAGGTGGTGCTGGGGGAGCTGGACCGGCTGCGCGGCGGCCTGCAACTGATCGCCAGCGAGAACCTCACCTCGCCCGCGGTGCTGGCCGCGCTCGGCTCCACCCTCACCAACAAGTACGCCGAGGGCTACCCGGGCCGGCGCTACTACGGCGGCTGCGCCGAGGTGGACCGCGCCGAGGAGCTGGGCATCGCCCGGGCCAAGGACCTGTTCGGCGCCGAGCACGCCAACCTCCAGCCGCACTCCGGCGCGAGCGCCAACCTGGCCGCGTACGCCGCCCTGGCGCAGCCGGGCGACACGGTGCTGGCCATGGACCTGCCGCACGGCGGGCACCTGACCCACGGCAGCCGGGTGAACTTCTCCGGCAAGTGGTTCCACCCGGTCGGCTACACCGTCCGGCCGGACACCGAGACGATCGACTACGACGAGGTGCGCGACCTGGCCCGGGCGCACCGGCCGAAGCTGATCATCTGTGGCGCGACCGCGTACCCCCGGCTCATCGACTTCGCCCGGTTCCGCGAGATCGCCGACGAGGTCGGCGCGTACCTGATGGTGGACGCCGCCCACTTCGTCGGCCTGGTGGCCGGCGGCGCGATCCCGTCCCCGGTGCCGCACGCCGACGTGGTCACCGCGACCACCCACAAGGTGCTGCGCGGCCCGCGCGGCGGCATGATCCTGTGCCGGGAGCCGCTGGCCGCCCGGATCGACAAGGCGGTCTTCCCGTTCACCCAGGGCGGCCCGCTGATGCACGCCGTGGCGGCCAAGGCGGTCGCGCTGCGCGAGGCCGCGCAGCCGGAGTTCCGCACGTACGCCGCCCAGGTGGTGACGAACGCGCGGGCGCTCGCCGACGGCCTGGCCGCGGAGGACCTGCGGCCGGTCTCCGGCGGCACCGACACCCACCTGGCGCTGCTCGACCTGCGCGAGACGGGCGTGACCGGCGCCGAGGCCGAGGCCCGCTGCGAGGCCGCCGGCATCGCGCTCAACAAGAACGCCATCCCGTACGACCCGCAGCCGCCGCTCGTCGCCTCCGGCATCCGGGTGGGTACGCCGAGCGTGACCACCCAGGGCATGCGCGAGGGGGAGATGGGCCGGATCGCCGGGCTGATCGCGCGCGCGGTACGCACCGATCCCGGCGCTCCCGGTGGCGCCGACACGTTGGCCGGGGTGGCCCGCGAGGTCACCGAGCTGGTCGCCGCCTTCCCGGCGTACCCCCGATGACGGCGCCACGGGCGGGTGAGCCCGGCGCGATCCGGGCCCGGCTGAACCATCTGCGGCTACCGTTGCTGGCGTGCGCGGCACTCGCGGTGGTGGGGGTGCCGGCGGCGGCGTTGCTGCGCGGCGCGACCGGGGCAGCCGGCTTCGCGGCCGGGGTGGCGCTGGTGATCGTCAGCTACCTGATCTCCAGCCTCTCGGTGGCCTGGGCGGACGCCATCCACCCTCGGATGATCATGTCGGTGGGCCTGGTCACCTACGCCACCAAAATCGTGATCCTGGGCGTGGTGATGGCCGCCGTGGCGGCCACCGGCTGGCCTGGCCTGCCGGACATGGGCGTGGCGATCATCGCGGCCGTGGTGGTGTGGACCGGCGCCCACCTGACCTGGGCGATGAGGTCCCCGCTGCCTACCTTCCAGCGCCGCGACGACATCGAGTGACTTCGCCGAATTCTGTCCGGTACGGCGGGTGCCCTGACGGGCGCGACAGGAGTAACGTGGCGCCAGGTTGACGCGCCCGCAGTACGGCCCGCACGCTGTCCGCAGTGTGGGGGGTGCCGCACATCCCCGCGCGCCCCTGCTGATATTGTTCGCCACGTCATGGCCGATGACCCCCACTCCCGCAAGTCCGACGAGCACTCGTCGGAGGGTGTGGCAGGCGCCGTCGTGGGTTACCTGCTCGCCGGCATTCTGATGTGGGGTGGCCTCGGCTGGTTGGCGGAGCGGTTCCTCGGTCTGCCAGCCGGCATCGGGGTCGCCGTCGGCATGATGCTCGGCGCGGCCGGGGCGATCTACCTGATCATGAAGAGGCTCAGTGCCTGAGTTCCGGCACGCGCGGGTCTGTTGAGTGCGGAGGATGACACGGTGAGCGGACAGCTGGTCGTCGCCCAGGACCTTCCCTGGCCCCCCAGCGTCGGGGATTTCTACCCGCCGGACGTGGCCGGCCCCTGGGTCACCAAGTTCAGCATCATGATCTGGATCGCCGTCGCGCTGCTGATCATCTTCTTCGTGGCCGCGTACCGGAAGCCGAAGCTGGTGCCGGGCAAGGGACAGTGGGCCGCCGAGGCGGTCTACGGGCTGGTCCGGGACAACATCGCCCGTGAGCAGATGGGCAACGCGGGCATCCGCTTCGCGCCCTACCTCACCGTGCTGTTCAGCTTCATCCTGCTGACCAACATCTTCAGCATCGTGCCCGGCCTGCAGATCTCGCCGAACTCGCACATCGCGTTCCCGATCGTGCTCGCCGCCATCTCGTACGTCATGTACAACTACGTCGGCATCCGCAAGCACGGCCTCGGCAAGTACCTCAAGCAGAGCCTCATCCTGCCCGGCGTGCCGTGGCCGATGCACTTCCTGCTGATTCCGATCGAGTTCCTGCAGAACTTCGTCGTCCGCCCGGTCACCCTGGCACTGCGGCTCTTCGCCAACATGTTCGCCGGCCACCTGCTCCTGCTGGTCTTCACCGTCGGCGGCTTCGTGATGCTCGGGTCGAGCAGCGTCTTCGTCCAGGCGACCTCGGTCTTCTCCTTCGCGATGGCGATCGTGATGGCCTTCTTCGAGGCGCTGGTGGCGGTGCTGCAGGCATACGTCTTCGTCACGCTGAGCGCCAACTACATCGGCACGTCGCTGGCCGACGAGCACTGAGATCCGGCTCGGCGGGCACCCGGCCCGGCCAAGCATCTGGTACCGACCGCGTACACGTGAGCCCTCACGTGTGAACTAGGAGGAATACCCGCAATGAACGTTCTTGCCGAGATCGGTGGCAACGTCAACACCATCGGCTACGGCCTCGCCGCCATCGGCCCCGGTATCGGTGTGGCTCTGGTCTTCGCGGCCTACATCCAGTCGAGCGCCCGCCAGCCCGAGTCGGCCGGCTACAACCGCACCTGGCTGGTGCTGGGCTTCGCCCTGGTCGAGGCGCTGGCGCTGTTCGGCCTGGTGCTCGCCTTCGCCGTTAGCTGACGCGAGCTCTCCCGACCCGGAGGTCTGACATGTATCTCGCCGCCGAAGGCGCGCACAATCCGATCTTGCCGATCTGGCAGGAGATGGTCGTCGGAACGATCTCCTTCGCCCTGCTCGTCTTCGTCCTGCTGAAGTTCGTCATGCCCCGTATGGAGGCGATGTACCAGGCGCGGGTCGACGCGATCGAGGGTGGCATCAAGCGCGCCGAGGCGGCCCAGGCCGAGGCGAACCAGCTGCTCGAGCAGTACCGGGCCCAGCTCGCGGAGGCGCGTACCGACGCCGCCAAGATCCGCGACGACGCGCGGGCCGACGCCGACGGCATCCGGCAGGACATCCTCGCCAAGGCGCGTGAGGAGTCCGACCGGATCATCGCCGCCGGCAAGGAGCAGCTCGCCGCCGAGCGCGCCACCATCGTGCGCGAGCTGCGCACCGAGGTGGGCACCATCGCGGTGGACCTGGCCAGCAAGATCGTCGGTGAGTCGCTCGCCGACGAGGCGCGTCGCAAGGGCACCGTCGACCGGTTCCTGAGCGATCTCGAGAGCACGGGGGCCCGCTGATGCAGGCCGCCAGCCGGGAGTCGTACCGGGCCGGGGCCGAGCGCCTCGACGCGTACGTCCGCGGCGCGGAGCCGTCGGCGGTGGCCGCCACCGCCGACGACATCCTCTCCGTCGCCGCCCTGCTGCGGCGTGAGCCGCGGCTGCGCCGGGCGCTCTCCGACCCGGCCCGGACCGGCGCCGACCGGTCCGGCCTGCTCGGTGACATGCTGCGCGGCCGGATCGGCGCGGAAGCGCTCGACCTGCTCGCCACGCTGGTCTCCGGCCGCTGGTCGGTCCCGACCGAGCTGCTCGACGGTGTCGAGCGCCTCGGCGTGGAAGCGCTGCTCGCCAGCGCGGACCTGTCCGGAGACCTGGGCGAGGTGGAGGACGAGCTGTTCCGCTTCGGGCAGGTCGTCGGTGGTTCCGCCGAGCTGTCGAACGCGCTCTCCGACCCGATGGCCTCGGTCGAGCGCCGGGCCGAACTGGCCCGGCAGCTGCTCGCCGGCAAGGCCCAGCCGGTCACCGTCAGCCTCGTCGAGGCCGCGCTCGCCGGTTTCGGGGGACGCTCCTTCACCGGTGCGCTCACCCGGCTCGTCGAGCTGGCCGCCGACCGGCGGGACCGTCAGGTCGCGTACGTGACCGTGGCGGCCGCGCTGACCGAGGACGAGGAGCGACGCCTCGGTGCCCGCCTCTCGGAGATGTACGGTCGGGAGGTCTCCGTCAAGCAGACGGTCGACCCCGACGTGCTCGGCGGAGCGCGCGTACAGGTCGGCTCCGACCTGTACGACGGCACCGTCCTGCGCCGCATCAACGAGACCCGCAACGCGCTCGCGAAGCGCTGACCAGCGTCTTAGCAGCCCTGATTCGACGCCATCGGACCGGTCGGTACTAGGTATCCCGGGCCCCTGATACTTAAGGAAGCAGAGGATGGCCGAGCTGACCATCTCGACGGAGGAGATCCGCGGCGCCCTGGAGCGCTACGTCTCCTCCTACACGGCCGACGTCTCCCGCGAGGAGGTCGGCACCGTCGCCGACGCCGGCGACGGCATCGCCCACGTCGAGGGCCTCCCCTCGACCATGACCAACGAGCTCCTGGAGTTCGAGGACGGCACGCTCGGTGTGGCGCTGAACCTCGACGTCCGGGAGATCGGTGTCGTCGTCCTCGGTGACTTCGGCGGGATCGAAGAGGGTCAGCGCGTCAAGCGCACCGGCCGGGTGCTCTCCGTGCCGGTCGGTGACGCGTTCCTCGGCCGCGTGGTCAACGCGCTCGGCGAGCCCATCGACGGCATCGGTGACATCGCCAACGAGGGCTTCCGCGAGCTGGAACTCCAGGCCCCGAACGTGATGTCCCGCAAGTCGGTCGACGAGCCGCTGCAGACCGGCATCAAGGCCATCGACGCGATGACCCCGATCGGCCGCGGCCAGCGTCAGCTGATCATCGGCGACCGGAAGACCGGCAAGACCACCGTCGCGCTGGACACGATCCTCAACCAGCGCGAGAACTGGCGCTCCGGCGACCCGAAGAAGCAGGTCCGCTGCATCTACGTCGCGATCGGCCAGAAGGCCTCCACCATCGCCTCCATCAAGGGGACGCTGGAGGAGGCGGGCGCGATGGAGTACACCACCATCGTCGCCTCCCCGGCCTCCGACCCGGCCGGCTTCAAGTACCTCGCCCCGTACACCGGCTCGTCCATCGGGCAGCACTGGATGTACGGCGGCAAGCACGTCCTGATCGTCTTCGACGACCTGAGCAAGCAGGCCGAGGCGTACCGCGCCGTGTCGCTGCTGCTGCGCCGCCCGCCGGGCCGGGAGGCCTACCCGGGTGACGTCTTCTACCTGCACTCGCGTCTGCTGGAGCGCTGCGCCAAGCTCTCCGACGAGCTGGGTGGCGGCTCGATGACCGGCCTGCCGATCATCGAGACCAAGGCGAACGACATCTCGGCGTTCATCCCGACCAACGTCATCTCCATCACCGACGGCCAGATCTTCCTCGAGACCGACCTGTTCAACCAGGGCGTCCGGCCGGCCATCAACGTCGGCACCTCGGTCTCCCGGGTCGGTGGCGCCGCGCAGGTGAAGCCGATGAAGAAGGTCGCCGGCTCGCTGCGGCTGAACCTGGCCCAGTACCGCGAGCTGGAGGCGTTCGCCGCCTTCGCCTCCGACCTGGACCGGGCCTCCCGGGCCCAGCTGGACCGCGGTTCCCGGCTGGTCGAGCTGCTCAAGCAGCCGAACTACTCGCCGTACCCGGTGCAGGAGCAGGTCGTCTCCGTCTGGGCCGGCACCGAGGGCAAGCTGGACGACGTCCCGGTCGGCGAGGTCCGCCGCTTCGAGTCGGAGTTCCTGCAGTACCTGCGGCACAAGCACGAGGGCGTCCTGGCCTCGATCGCCGACCACAAGTGGGGCGACGACATCATCGCCTCGCTCGACTCGGCCATCGCCGAGTTCAAGCAGCTCTTCCTGGGCAAGGAGGACGAGGTCCGGATCAACGAGGCGCCGGCCAAGCCGCTGGAGGGTGAGCAGTCCCGCGAGACGGTGACCCGCCTGCGCGACGGCGCCGACCGCCCGGCCGAGAGCTGATCCGATGGCCGCCCAGGTACGCGTTCTCCGGCAGCGGATTCGTTCCGCCAAGGGGATGAAGAAGATCACCAAGGCGATGGAGCTCGTCGCGACGAGCCGCATCGCCAAGGCCCAGGCCAAGGTGGCGGCCTCGCTGCCGTACGCCGAGGCGATCACCGGCGTGCTGACGGCGCTGGCCTCGAACGCGCGGATCGACCACCCGCTGCTCACCCCGCGCGAGCGGGTGCGGCGGGCGGGCGTCCTGCTGGTGACCGCCGACCGGGGTCTGGCCGGTGGCTACAGCTCGAACGCGATCCGGACCGCCGAGTCGCTGATCGCCCGGCTGCGCGCCGACGGCAAGGAGCCGGTGCTCTACGTCATCGGCCGCAAGGGCGTGGCGTACTACCGGTTCCGCAGCCGGCAGATCGCCGGAAGCTGGACCGGCTTCTCGGAGCAGCCGACGTTCGCCGACGCCCGCGAGGTCGGTGACACGCTGATCAAGGCGTTCACCGCCGGCGCGGACGACGTGGACGGGGATGCCGGCGCCGACGGGATCCTCGGCGTGGACGAGTTGCACATCGTCTACACCGAGTTCAAGTCCCTGATGACGCAGAACCCGGTGACCCGGATCATCGGCCCGATGCAGGTCGAGGACCGGCCGCGGACCGAGGGCGCGCTGCCGGCGTACGAGTTCGAGCCGGAGCCGGAGTCGCTGCTCGACGCCCTGCTGCCGAAGTACATCAACACGCGGATCTTCGCGGCGTTGCTGGAGTCGGCGGCCAGCGAGTCGGCCGCCCGCCGGCGGGCGATGAAGAGCGCCACCGACAACGCCGAAGAGATGATCGAGAAGTACACGCGCGAGATGAACTCGGCCCGTCAGGCCGGGATCACCCAGGAGATCAGTGAGATCGTCGGCGGCGCGAACGCGCTGGCCGCGTCGGGAAGTGAAGTGTGATGACTGTATCCGCAGTTGAGACCAAGACGGCCACGGGTCGCGTGGTCCGGGTCATCGGCCCGGTCGTCGACGCCGAGTTCCCGCGCGACGCCATGCCGGAGCTGTTCAACGCTCTGCACGTCGATGTGACCCTCTCCGGTGGTGAGAAGACGCTGACCCTGGAGGTCGCCCAGCACCTGGGCGACAACCTGGTCCGCGCGATCTCGATGCAGCCGACCGACGGTCTGGTCCGCGGCACCGACGTGCGTGACACCGGGGCGCCGATCAGCGTGCCGGTGGGTGACGCGGTCAAGGGCCACGTCTTCAACGCGATCGGCGAGTGCCTCAACCTCACCGAGGGCGAGACGATCGAGGCCGACGACCGGTGGGGCATCCACCGCAAGGCCCCGGCCTTCGCGGACCTGGAGCCGAAGACCGAGATGCTGGAGACCGGCATCAAGGTCATCGACCTGCTCGCCCCGTACGTCAAGGGCGGCAAGATCGGCCTGTTCGGCGGCGCCGGCGTGGGCAAGACGGTGCTCATCCAGGAGATGATCACCCGGGTGGCCCGGAACTTCGGTGGTACCTCGGTCTTCGCCGGCGTGGGTGAGCGCACCCGCGAGGGCAACGACCTCATCGCCGAGATGACCGAGTCCGGCGTCATCGACAAGACCGCGCTCGTCTACGGCCAGATGGACGAGCCGCCGGGCACCCGTCTGCGGGTCGCGCTCTCCGCGCTCACCATGGCGGAGTACTTCCGTGACGTGAAGAAGCAGGAGGTGCTGCTCTTCATCGACAACATCTTCCGCTTCACCCAGGCCGGTTCCGAGGTGTCCACGCTGCTCGGCCGTATGCCGAGCGCCGTGGGTTACCAGCCGACCCTGGCCGACGAGATGGGCCAGCTCCAGGAGCGGATCACCTCCGTCCGGGGCCAGGCCATCACCTCGATGCAGGCGATCTACGTGCCCGCCGACGACTACACCGACCCGGCGCCGGCCACCACGTTCGCCCACCTCGACGCGACCACCAACCTGGAGCGGTCGATCTCCGACAAGGGCATCTACCCGGCCGTGGACCCGCTGGCGTCCTCGTCCCGGATTCTCGCCCCGGAGTTCGTCGGCGAGGAGCACTTCGCCGTCGCCACCGAGGTGAAGCGGATCCTGCAGCGCTACAAGGACCTGCAGGACATCATCGCCATCCTCGGTATCGAGGAGCTCTCCGAGGAGGACAAGCTCACCGTCGGCCGCGCCCGCCGGATCGAGCGGTTCCTCTCGCAGAACACGTACGCGGCGGAGCAGTTCACCGGCGTGCCCGGCTCGACGGTCCCGATCGCCGAGACCATCGACGCCTTCCGCCGGATCAGCGAGGGGGAGTTCGACCACTTCCCGGAGCAGGCGTTCTTCATGTGCGGCGGCCTGGAAGACCTCAAGGCCAAGGCCAAGGAGCTGATGGGTGAGGAGGGCTGAGAGCCCGCTCACACAAGCGAGGGCCGTCCCGGCGAAAGCCGGGGCGGCCCTCGCCGTTTCGGGCCGCTGCACTATCAGATGCCCGGTTCTCCGGCAAGCGGTTCGCCGGATCGCGCGGTACCGTTCCTGACACGACTTCACATCCCGGCCGTTGATCTCTGCAACCAAACGGACCCCCGCGCCCGTCTCCTACCCGTGGGCGCGACGATTGGAGATGCTCGTGGGCGGTAAGGGCGGCACTGACCGCGGCAAGCGGTCCCGATGGCGCGGCGTGCCCCGGTGGGCCCGCGTCTGCACGATCCTGGGCATCGTCATGCTGGTGCTCAGCGGCTCCGTGCTGATCGGCTCCCGCGCCCTGGTCGCCCGCTACGAGGGATCGGTTGGCAAGGCTGACCTCTTCGGCGACCAGGCCGCCGGCGCCAACGAGAAGAAGAGCGACATCAAGGGCCCGCTCAACATCCTGCTCGTCGGCGTCGACCCGCGTACGTCGACCGCCCGGCCGCTCGCCGACTCGATCATGGTGCTGCACGTGCCCGCCAGCATGGACCGGGGCTACCTCTTCTCGCTCCCGCGCGACCTGCGGGTGGACATCCCGGCCTTCTCCAAGGCCGACTACTCCGGCGGCAACGACCGCCTCAACGCCGCCATGTCGCACGGCAGCAACGTGCCGGGGCAGAACCCCAGCACCGCGCAGGGCTTCGAACTGCTCGCCAAGACCGTGCAGGACGTCACCGGCATCAAGCGCTTCGACGCCGGCGCGATCATCAACTTCAGCGGCTTCAAGAAGATCGTCGACGCCATGGGCGGCGTCGACATGTACATCGAGCGGGAGGTGCGCTCCGAACACCTCCAGCCGGACGGCACGCCCCGCCAACTCCGGCCCGGTGGCGGCGGCTACCTCGGACCGCAGGCGGTGTACAAGAAGGGCAACGCCCACCTCGAAGGCTGGCAGGCGCTGGACTACGTCCGGCAGCGCTACCCGAAGAACGGCGTGCCCGACGGCGACTACGGCCGGCAGCGGCACCAGCAGCAGTTCGTCAAGGCGATGGCGAGCCAGGCGTTCAGCGCCGACGTGGTGACCAACCCGGTCAAGCTCGACCGGGTGCTGCGGGCCGCCGGCAAGTCGCTGGTCTTCAACGGGCGCGGCAACAGCGTGGTGGACTTCGGGCTGGCGCTCAAGGACATCCGCCCCAACGCGATCGAGACGATCAAGCTGCCGGGCGACTCGATCGGCACCGGCAACGCGTACCGGGGCGAGCAGCTGCTCGAACCGGCGGAGGACTTCTTCACCGCTCTGCGTACCGAACAGCTCGACGCTTTCCTCCTGGAGCACCCCGACTTCATTCAGAAGACCAAGTAGCCTGAGCGGGTGCGGGGCCGTGGTGGTCCGGCTCTCACCACCCGCGTTGGGTGGGCCGCGGGGGCGCGACTAGACTTTCGGCAATCCGCCGCCGCAGCAAGGAGACAGCGTGGCACAGCAGCTTCACGTCGAGCTCGTAGCCGTCGAGGAGAAGGTCTGGACCGGCGAGGCCGAAATGGTCGTCGCACGGACGACCGAGGGTGAGCTCGGTGTGCTGCCGGGGCACGCACCGCTGCTCGGCCAGCTCGCGGAGCCCAGCCAGGTACGCATCAAGCAGGCCGGTGGCCAGCAGGTCGTCTACGACGTACCCGGCGGCTTCCTGTCGGTGACCGGCGAGGGCGTCACGGTGCTCGCCGAGAGCGCGACCCCCGCCACCCCGGCCCGCTGAGCCGACCCGCCGATGGAGATCGTCGAAGGGTTCGGAATCGGCGTAGCGGTAATCGTCGTCGGCATTCTGATCCTCTTCATCCGGCGGGCACTGTTCACCCGTAGCGGTGGCACCATCCGGCTGAGCGTCCGCGTCTCCACGATCCTCGACGGTCGTGGCTGGTCGCCAGGGTTCGGTCGCTTCGTCGGCGACGAACTCCGCTGGTACCGCATGTTCAGCTTCGCGCTGCGCCCCAAGCGGGTGCTCTCCCGCGAAGGGCTGGCGGTCGAGCGACGTCGGCTGCCCGAGGGCCAGGAGCGCATGTCGATGCCCGCCGAGTGGGTGATCCTGCGCTGTACCAGCCACCACGCGCCGATCGAGATCGCCATGGCGCGTTCCACGGTCACCGGATTCCTGTCCTGGCTCGAGGCCGCCCCACCCGGGGCGGTCTCGCCGCGTCTGGCCTCCCAGGACTGGCCCGCCGCCTGACCTCGGCCGTGGGTTCGCATGTCGCCCTCGGTTCGTGGCTCCCCGGCCCTCGGCCGCTTGATCGACTCCACCTCGCCGAGGTGGCGGTATCGCAGCGCCTCGGATACGCCCACTTCCCCGAAGTGGCGGCGCCCCCACACACCTTGGCCGGGCAGGGCTTGAGCCGTGCCCGGCCCTTGTTCCTCGGCTGGATCCGGCACCCGGGTCGCCCAGTCCGGCTGCCCGCGCACGACAGCCCTCACCTGGCCATCGATCTTGGAGTTGTGGCGCCTACGATGCCCGTTTGACGAGGTATGCGAGGCGCCACAACTCCAAGATCGCCGAGGCCCCACGAGTTCGGGACGAGTTGCCGCCCCATCTAGCTCCTGATGCCCCGCGCGATCTTGCACTTGAGTGCCTCATAAACCCGGCGAATCGGGTGCTCCGAGGGCTCAAAGTGCAAGATCGCAGCTGTGGCCTGTGGCCTGTGGCCTGTGGCCTGTGGCCTGTGGCCTGTGGCCTGTGGCGGGGCGGGCGCCTCGGGTCAGCCCGCTCCGAGAGCGTCGATCATGAACTTAGCGGCACCCGGTGTCGGTTATGTCGCTGCCAACCTCATGATCAACGCTGTGGTGGGTGCCTGGGGAGGGCTCCGTCGGGGGTGATCAAGGAGTTTGTGTCCTCGTGGACGGAAAAGGCCGCAAACTCCTTGATCACGGGCGCAGAGCGAGGTGCCCGGACTGGGCTCGGTGAAGGTTCGGCGTGTGTGGGATGGATGTCCGGTTCGGGGGTGGCCGGCGGCAGTCTCGTGGTGGAATCGCTGGCGGGTGCGGGGCGTTGTAACTAGGTGAACGACCGAGCAAGGCCGCGCCCCCAGGGCGGCGGCGCCGGGTATGGGAACAGCCCCCGGTTGCCGATCGTTGGGTCCGGTTCCGGCGGCGTGAGCCGCGGGAATCATCGCGCCCGGCCGGTCGTTGAACCTGGTTCCGACGACGTGAACCCGCGCCGCTTGCCGGTGGCGTGAGGCGCCCGGGAATGACGCCGGGTCGCGGGTCGTTGGACATGCTTCCGGCGCCGCGTAGAGGCCCCCCGCCCCCGCGAGCAGCCGAACTCTCGAAGACTTTGTTGAGTGCCTGACGGTGCTCGTACCCGCGCCGAACCCCCTGTCGGTGTGGGCGTCGATCCCCCGAATGGAGCCCCCATCATGAACACGATTCTGCGTAAGAGCATCCTGGGTATTGCTGGTCTGGCTTTCACCGGTGGCGTGTTCGCCGGCCCGGTCGCCGCCCACGCGGCCGACACCACCACCGCCAGCGTCAAGCCGGTGAGCGTGAGCGTGCAGGGTGACAAGCTGATCCCGCACGGCGTGCAGGGCAACCAGTCCCGCATCGACCTCAACGACGAGCAGACCAAGAACGTCAAGGCGATCATCGCGGCCACGAAGAAGGCCGGCATGGACGAACGCGCCGCCGTCGTGTCCATCGCCACCGCGCTGCAGGAGTCGAAGCTGGAGAACCTCGGCCACCTCGGTGACCGCAACGACCACGACTCGCAGGGCCTGTTCCAGCAGCGCCCCTCCTCCGGCTGGGGCACGGTCGAGCAGATCACCGACCCCGAATACTCCACCACCGCGTTCCTGAAGGGTCTGAAGCAGGTTGACGGCTGGCAGGACATGCCGCTGACCAAGGCCGCCCAGACCGTCCAGGTCTCCGCCTACCCGGACCACTACGCCCAGTGGGAGCAGCAGGCCGCCGACCTCGTCGCCCAGCACTGGAACAAGTAAGACCAACAAGTTAGGACGCAGCGAAAGGCCGGCACCCCGAACAACGGGGTGCCGGCCTTTCACGTCTGCGCGACCAGCTCGACCTCGTACCCCTGCCCGTCGGTGAGGTAGGCGGCGTAGGTGTCCGGGCCGCCCGCGTGCGGGTGCCGGTCCGGGAACAGCAGCGTCCAGCCGTACCCCGGGGCGGTGGCTACCAGGCGCTCGACGGCGGCCGGCGGGCCGGCGTGGAAGGCCAGGTGGTTCAAGCCGGGCGCGCACCTGTCGTGGGTGCGGCCGGTGAGCGCCGGTGACTCCTCCAGCACGAGGTAGGTCGCGCCGAGACGCCAGGAGCGGCCGGCGGGCCAGCCCTGGTACTGCGTCCAGCCCAACTCGCCGAGAAGCCAGCCCCAGGAACGACTGGCCGCCGCGAGATCGGGTACCCACACCTCCACGTGATGGAGGCCGCCGATGGTCAGCGCTTCCCGCCCGGAACCCATAGCACGTCGCCGTCCGGATTTGCCGTTCTTGACAGGATAAAGAGCAAATCGGAGAGCCGGTTGAGATACTTTGCCGGCAGAGGGCTGGTCCGATCGGGGTCGTGTGCGACCAGCGCCCATGCCGCACGCTCGGCGCGCCGGGCGGTCGTCCGTGCCACGTGCAGCAGTGCCGCGCCCGCGGTGCCGCCGGGGAGGATGAAGGAGTCGAGCTTGCTCAGGCGCGCGTTGTACTCGTCGCACCAGCCCTCGAGGCGCTCGACGTACTCCTCGGTCACCCGCAGCGGCGGGTACTTCGGGTCCGGCTCCACCGGTGTCGCCAGGTCCGCACCGACGTCGAACATGTCGTTCTGCACGGACTCCAGCACGGCTCGCAGCTCGTCCGAGAGCTGCCCCAGGGCGAGCGCGACGCCGACCGAGGCGTTGCACTCGTCCACGTCCGCGTACGCGGCGATGCGCGGATCGGTCTTCGGCACCTGCTCGTTGTTGCTCAGCCTGGTCATGCCGGCGTCGCCGGCCTTGGTGTAGATGCGCGTGAGGTGGACGGCCATGACGCACAGCCTACGGATACCGGAACTGACGATCCCGGCCCGGCCGAGCCCGGTAGGGCCAGGGGACGCGGGAGATCCGGCCCTCAACGACGTCGACGTCATCCGGGTACGCGGTGACGCCCGGCTCGCCGGCGCCGTGCACGTGGTGGGTGCGAAGAACTCCGCGCTGAAGCTGATGGCCGCCGCGTTGCTCGCGCCCGGCCGCAGCCTGATCACCAACGTGCCCCGGATCACCGACATCGCGATCATGGGCGAGGTGCTGCGGCGGCTCGGCTGCGGCGTACGTTTCGGCCCGGACGACCCGGTCGACCCGATGGTGGCCCACGGCGGTGTGGAGCGGTCCCGCTCGGTGCTCATCGACGTGCCGGAGCGGCCGGGCGCGGAGGCCGACTACGACCTGGTGCGGCGGCTGCGCGCGTCGATCTGCGTGCTCGGTCCGCTGCTGGCCCGCCGGGGGTACGTCCGGGTGGCCCACCCGGGCGGCGACGCGATCGGCTCGCGCGGCCTGGACATGCACATCGCCGGGCTGGCCCGGATGGGCGCGGAGATCTCCGGTGAGCACGGCTTCGTCATCGCCGAGGCGCCGGACGGGCTGCACGGCGCGGACATCGTGCTGGACTTCCCGAGCGTGGGCGCGACCGAGAACCTGGTGATGGCGGCGGTGCTGGCGCGGGGCGCCACGACGATCGACAACGCGGCCCGGGAGCCGGAGATCGTCGACATCTGCACAATGCTGACCCGGATGGGCGCGCGGATCGAAGGGGCCGGCACGTCGACGCTGCACATCGTCGGCGTACCCGAGTTGCGGCCGGTCCGGCACGCCACGGTGGGGGACCGGATCGTGGCTGGGACGTGGGCGTTCGCCGCCGCGATGACCCGCGGCGACGTGACGGTGACCGGCCTGGACCCGGCGTACCTGGAGGTCGCGCTGGACAAGCTGGTCGCGGCCGGCGGCCTGGTCGAGACCCGGGGCGACGCCTTCCGGGTACGGATGGACGACCGCCCCCGGGCGGTGGACGTGGTGACGCTGCCGTACCCGGGTTTCGCCACCGACCTGCTGCCGATGGCGATCGGGTTGGCGGCGGTGAGCGAGGGCGGCTCGCTGATCACCGAGAACATCTTCGACGGCCGGTTCATGTTCGCCAACGAGATGATGCGGCTCGGCGCGGAGATCCGTACCGACGGCCACCACGCGCTGGTGTGCGGCCGGGAGCGGCTGTCCGGCGCCCCGGTACGCGCGACGGACATCCGGGCCGGCGCCGGTCTGATCATCGCCGGGCTCTGCGCGGACGGGCTGACCGAGGTCTCGCACGTGCACCACGTCGACCGGGGCTACCCGGACTTCGTGGCGGACCTGCGGGCGCTCGGAGTCGAGGTGGAACGCGGCACCGCGCCGGAGGAGCCGGACCTGGCCATCTGACAGCCGGTGCTTATCCGTCGTTAAGTAGGGTTCTGGCAGACGTTGCAGAACACGGCGAGGGAGAAGCAGATGGCGGGTCGACTCGCGGTCGTCGGTGCCGGGCTGATGGGCTCGGGCATCGCCCAGGTGGCGGCGCAGGCGGGCTGGCAGGTGACGCTGCGCGACATCGACGACGCGGCCACGAAGCGCGGTGTGGACGGCATCCGGAAGTCGCTGACGAAGTTCGCCGAGAAGGGCAAGATCGAGGCGTCCGACGTCGAGGCGACGCTGGGCCGGATCACCCCGACCACCGACCTGGAGGCGGCCGCCGACGCGGACATCGTGGTCGAGGCGGTCTTCGAGAAGATCGAGATCAAGCACGAGGTGTTCCGCGCGCTCGACAAGATCTGCAAGGCGGACGCGGTGCTGGCCACCAACACCTCGGCCATCCCGGTGACCCAGATCGCCACCGCCACCGAGCGCCCGGAGTCGGTCGTCGGCACGCACTTCTTCTCGCCGGTGCCGATGATGAAGCTCTGCGAGCTGGTACGCGGCTACAAGACCAGCGACGCGACGATGGACACCGTCAAGTCGTTCGCCGAGGAGATCGGCAAGACGGTGGTGGTGGTGAACCGGGACATCGCCGGTTTCGTCACCACCCGGCTGATCTGCGCGCTGGCGATGGAGGCGGTCAAGCTCGTCGAGTCCGGCGTGATCTCCGCCGAGGACCTGGACACCGCCTGCAAGCTGGGCTTCGGCCACGCCATGGGCCCGCTGGCCACCGTCGACCTGACCGGCGTGGACGTGCTCCTGAACGCGACCCGCAACATCTACACCGACACCGCCGACGAGAAGTTCTTCCCGCCGGAGCTGCTCCAGCGCATGGCCACGGCCGGCGACCTGGGCCGCAAGACCGGCCAGGGCTTCTACTCGTACTGACCGGGCCGTCCCGCCCCCGGCCCGCGCGGCCGGGGGCGGTTCACGTCCGGGGCGGGTCGAGCGCGGCGCCGAGCAGCGCGAACGCGTCCGGGATGACGGTGCCCCAGTAGCCGAAGTTGTGCCGCCCGTCGGCCCAGGCGGCGCGCACCGGCTCCTCGGGCAGCGCCCGGGCCAGCGCGCGGACGTCTTTGAGGAAGTTGTCCTGCCGCCCGCACCAGAGCCCGACCGGGGTGCCGCGCAGCTTCGCCACGCCGGTGAAGACCGCGTCGCCGGGGCTCACCGCGGGGGAGAAGGCCGCCGCCTTCCGCAGCCACTTCGGGTACGTCTCGGCGAGCAGCAACGCGCCGAAGCCGCCCATCGACCAGCCCCACACGGCCAGCCGGCTGCTGTCGAAGCCGCGCCGGGCACACCAGGTGGGTACCTCCTCGCGCACCATCCGCTGCGGGTCGTCGTCACCGGAGGCGCGCCAGGACAGCCGCCCGCCGGTGGCGCCGGCGAGCGCGAACGGCGGGGCGCCCCGGCGTACCGCGTCGGTGAGGAAGCGGGCCAGCCCGAACCGGCCGTAGTCGCGCGGGGTGGCCGACGCGCCGTGCAGCACCAGGCAGACGGGCAGGCCGCGGCCGTCGCCGTACCCGTCGGGCACCGCCGTCCAGAAGTCGACCTCGCGGCCGCGCGCGGCGGACGCGATGCGGATCAGCCGTTCGTCGCCGGCCGGTGCGTCCGGCAGGGCCGGCGCCGGTCCCGGGCGGGGGCCGGCCAGTTGCCGGGCGGCCAGGCCGCCGACCACTGCGGCGCCGGCCACGCCGGCGGCGGCGCCGAGCAGGGTACGCCGGGTCAGCGTGGGTGCCATGCCGGCGAGTGTGCCACCGCCAGGCGCGTGTTAAGAAGGGGCCCTTCCTCTACCGCAGGCGTTAAAAGGGGGCCCTTCCTTACACCTCAGCCGTCGCGCTTGGTGGTCCAGCGGAACGTGGTCAGGCAGAGCACCAGGCCGATGACGCACCACGCGCCCAGCACCAGCGCGACGGTGCCCAGCTCGAACGAGCCGCCCGGCTCCCGCGCGCCGAAGCTGTCCGGCAGGAAGACCGAGCGCAGTCCCTGGCACATCCACTTGAGCGGGAAGATCGCCGCGACCTGCTGCATCCAGGTGGGCAGGCTGGTGAAGACGAAGAACACGCCGGAGATGAACTGGAGCACCAGCGCGACCGGGGTGACCACGGCCGAGCCACTGCGGGCGGTGCGGGCCAGCGACGAGATGGCGATGCCGCAGAGCGTGCAGGCGGTGACGCCGAGGACGGAGACCCAGGCGAACGTCAGCCACTTGGCGGTGGTCTGCGGCAGGTCCAGGTCGAACATCGCCACCGAGACGGCGAGCAGCAGCACGGTCTCGGCGATGCCGATGGCCACCACCATGATCACCTTGCCGGCGAACCAGACCCACTTCGGCATCGGCGTACCGCGGTAGCGCTTGAGCACGCCCCGGTCCCGCTCGATCGGGATCCAGATGCCGAGGTTCTGGAAGCTGACTGTCATCAGGCCCGTCGCGATCATGCCGGTGATGAAGTACTGCGTGTAGCTGACCCCGGGCGCGATCTCGTCGCTGAAGATCGCCGCGAAGATCAGGATCATGATGATCGGGAAGCCCATCGTGAACACGACGGACTCCCGGCTGCGCAGGAACTGGGTGATCTCCAGCCGCCCCTGGCGCAGCGCCAGCGCGCCGGCGCCGGGCCGCCGGGCCGCGGCGGCGGTGACCGGTGCCGCGGGGTTCGTCGTGGTGGTCATGAGTGTCCGATCATCCGCAGGTAGACGTCTTCCAGGGTCGGCCGGGTCACGGTGAGGCCTGGCACCTCGCCGCCGAAGCGCGCGGCCAGGTCGTACACCAGCGCCGTCGGCGTCGCGGTCTCCGCCGAGGCCGGCGTTCCGTCCGGGGTACGCCAGGAGACGGTCGCCAGCGACTCCTGCCGGTTGCCCAGCGCGTTCGGCGGCGCGACCTCGATCACCCGCCCGGCGGCGATCACGCCGACCCGGTCGGCGAGCGCCTCGGCCTCGTCCAGGTAGTGGGTGGTGAGCACGATCGTGGTGCCGGCGGCGGACAGGTCCCGGATCAGCTCCCAGAACTCGCGCCGGGCCTCCGGGTCGAAGCCGGTGGTCGGCTCGTCGAGGAAGAGCAGCTCGGGGCGGCCGATGATGCCCAGTGCCACGTCCAGGCGGCGCTTCTGCCCGCCGGAGAGCGTGTGCGTACGCGCCTTTGCCTTGGCGCCCAGCCCGACCCGCTCGACCACCTTGTCCGGGTCGTCGGCGCCCGGGTAGAAGCCGGAGAAGTGGCGGACCACCTCGATGACGCTGAGCTCGTCGAACTCGCCGGTGCCCTGGAGCACGATGCCGACCCGGGAGCGCCAGCCGGCGTCGGGGTGGGCGGGGTCGGCGCCGAGGACGCGTACCTCGCCGGCGTCGCGCTGCCGGTAGCCCTCCAGGATCTCGACCGTTGTGGTCTTGCCGGCGCCGTTCGGGCCGAGCAGGGCGAACACCTCGCCCCGGTGGACGTCCAGGTCCACCCCGGCCACGGCGACGTTGTCGCCGTACGCCTTGCGCAGCCCTCGCACGGAAATCGCGAGCTCGTTCTCCATGCCGTCAAGTGTGCGTCGTGCGGTGGCCCGTTCCGCTGCCGGGTCAGCTATATACGCGAGGTATACACTCGGTGTAGTCTCTGGTCATGACGGTTCCCCTGACCCTGCTCGGGCTGCTCGAACGCGAACCGAGCCACGGCTACGACCTCAAGCGCGACTACGACACCTTCTTCGGGCGCGGCAGGCCGCTGCCGTACGGGCAGGTCTACTCGACGCTGAGCCGGCTGGCCCGCGACGGCAAGGTGGTGGTCGGCGACGTCGCTCAGGGCGCCGGGCCGGACCGCAAGCGCTACGTCATCACCGACGTGGGCGCCACCGAGGTGGAGCACTGGTTGACCGAGCCGGTTGAGCCGGAACCACACCTGCAGACGCTGTTGTTCACCAAGGTCGTGCTCGCGCTGATGCTGGACCGCCCGGCCGAGGAGTACCTGGACACCCAGCGTGCCGCGCACCTGCGCCGGATGCGCGAACTCACGGAGATCAAACGCAGCGGCGAACTCGTCGACGTGATGCTGGCCGACCACGGCCTCTACCACCTCGAGGCGGACCTGCGGTGGATCGAGACGACGGGCGCCCGGCTGGACGCCCTGAGAAAGGCGGTACGGCCATGAGCCCGATGATCGAGGCACGCGACGTCACGTACGCGTTCGGCGAGACACCCGCCCTGCGCGGCGCGAGCCTCGCCGTGGCGGCCGGTGAGGTCGTCGCCGTGATGGGACCGAGCGGCTCCGGCAAGTCGACGTTGCTGCACTGCCTGGCCGGCATCCTGCGCCCCGACTCCGGTGAGGTCCGGTTCGACGGCGCCCGGATCGACACGCTCGGCGAGGCCGACCGCAGCACGTTGCGCCGTGACAGCTTCGGCTTCGTCTTCCAGTTCGGCCAGCTCGTGCCGGAACTCACCGCGGCCGAGAACGTGGCGTTGCCGCTGCTGCTGCGCGGTGTCCGCCGCACCCCGGCGCTGCGCGCCGCGCGGGGCTGGTTCGAGCGACTCGGCCTGGCCGGCCTGGAGCACCGCCGCTCCGGCGAACTGTCCGGTGGGCAGGCCCAGCGGGTCGCGCTGGCTCGCGGCCTGGTCGCCGAGCCGCGGGTGCTGTTCGCCGACGAGCCCACCGGCGCGCTCGACTCGCTCACCGGCGAGGAGGTGATGACGCTGCTGGTGGACGCCGCCCGCGAGAAGGGCACCACAGTCGTCCTGGTGACGCACGAGGCGCGCATCGCCGCGTACGCCGACCGGGAGGTCATGGTGCGGGACGGCCGGGTCAACGCCCCCGCCGGGGTCGCCTCGTGATCGGGCTCGCGCTCCGGCTCGCCGTCGCCGGTGGCCGGGAGGCGCTGCTCCGGCTGGTCGCCATCGCCGCCGCCGTCGCGGTCGGCACCGGGCTGCTGCTCACCACGCTCGCCGGTGTGCACGCCACCGACGCCCAGCTCACCCGCTACGCGTCGATGTACCCGCAGGAGACGGCCGACGCGTCCGCCGACCCGCTGCTCTGGTCCACCCGGACCGACTACTTCCGGGGCGATCAGATCGTCCGCGTCGACGTCGCCGCGACCGGTCCGGACGCGCCCACGCCGATCGGCGTTCCCCGCGTTCCGGGGCCGGGCGAGTACTACGCCTCCCCGGCGCTGCGGAAGCTGCTGGCGACCGCCCCCGCCGACCAGCTCGCCGACCGCTACCCGGGCCGGGACCTCGGCGAGGTCGGGACGGCGGCGCTCACCTCGCCGGACACGCTGCTCGTCCTGGTCGGCGGCACCCCGGAGCAGGTCGGGAGGCTGGACCAGGTCCGGAAGGTCACCCGGCTCGACGGCAACGGCGCCGCGCTGCCGGGGGCGGCTGTGGACCTCATTCTCGGCGTGGTCGCGGGCGGGCTGCTGTTCCCCGTACTCGTCTTCATCGGCACGGCGACCCGGCTCGGCGCCGCCCGCCGGGAGCAACGGTTCGCCGCGATGCGGCTGGTCGGGGCCACGCCCCGGCAGATCTCGGCGGTCGCGGCCGTCGAGGCCGCGCTCGCGGCGGCGGCCGGCGCGGCGGCCGGCTTCGCGGTGTTCTTCGCGTTCCGCGGGCAGCTCGCCGGCATCCCGTTCACCGGCATGCCGTTCTTCCCCGGCGACATGGCCATCGGTGCGCCGGAGGCCGTCCTGGTGGCGCTCGGCGTGCCGGCGGGCGCGGCGGCCGCGGCCTGGATCGCGTTGCGCCGGGTCCGGATCTCCCCGCTCGGTGTCAGCCGCCGGGTCACGCCGCGGCCGCCCCGGGTGTACCGGCTGATCCCGCTCGCGCTCGGCCTGGCCGGGCTGGGCTTCGCCCTGGTGTACCGGCCTCCCACGTCGGACGGCCAGACCGCGCTGTTTCTGCCCGCCCTGCTGCTGGTCATGGTCGGGCTGATCACCGGCGGCCCGTGGCTGACCATGGTCGGCGCCCGGGCGATGGCCGCTCGCGCCAGCCGGCCCGCCGCGCTCATCGCCGCGCGCCGGCTCGCCGACAATCCGGCCGCCGGGTTCCGCGCGGTGGGCGGCGTGATGCTCGCGCTGTTCGTCACGACGGTGGCTGTGGGCGTGATGGGGACGATCACGTACGAGCGTGGTCCCGCGCCCCGGGGTTCCCTGGAGGCCGGCCGGCTGTCGATGGTGCTGACGGACGACGCTCCGGCGCCCGGCACGCTGCTGGCCGATCTGGCGGCGATTCCCGGGGTACGCAACCCGGTGCTCGTCCGGGAGAACCCGGTACGCGGTGACGGCCGCGACTCCGGTGTGATCGCCTGCGCGGACATCCCGCCCGCGTACGGGCGGTGCGCAGCCGGCGTGAGCGTCGCCGAGGTGCCGCCGGGCCTGATCCCCTGGCGGGAGTCCGCCTCGGCCGACCGGGTCTGGCCGTCGTCCCCTGTGGACCCGGCTGCCCTCGCGGGACTCCCGGCTGGTTCGGTGGCGGTCGACGCGGAGGATCCGGTGGCAGTGGAGCGGGCCCGAACGGTCCTCGAAGCCGCGTTCCCCACCTTCTTCGTGGCGCCGAACGTGCCCGGCGACTTCGAGGCTGACTTCGCCGACACGATGCGGGGCTGGCAGCGGCTGGCCGACCTCGTCGTGGTGGCCGGTCTCGTGCTCGCCGGGTGCAGCCTGGCCGTGGCAGTGGCGGCCGGTCTCAGTGAACGGAAGCGGCCGTTCAGCCTGCTGCGGCTCAGTGGCGCCCCGGTACGGCTGCTGCGCCGGGTGGTGACGCTGGAGAGCGTGGTGCCGCTGCTGACCGTCGCCGTGGTCGCGGTCGGGATGGGACTGGTCGCCGCACACCTGTTCCTGCGCGCGCAGATGGACTACGACCTGCGCATGCCGGGGGCCGGGTTCGCGGCGGTGGTGGTGCTCGGCGTCCTGGGCTGCCTCGCCGTCGTCGCCGCCACCCTGCCGTTGCTGGAACGGATCACCGGCCCGGAGACCGCCCGCAGCGAGTGACTCGTACGGTGGGCCGGCCGGCACGTCGGCCCACCGGTGCGGGCCTCGGGTTGTGTGGTTTTCCACACTCTCTTTTACTGAACGGTAACTTAAACTCCGGCCATGGACGACGCGATGCCGGGACGGCTGCCCGAGCGGGACCGCCCGTGGGTGATGCGCACGTACGCCGGGCACTCCTCCGCCGCGGCCACCAACGCGCTCTTCCGCCGCAACCTGGCGAAGGGGCAGACCGGCCTGTCGGTCGCCTTCGACCTGCCCACCCAGACCGGGTACGACCCGGACCACGAGCTGGCCTCCGGCGAGGTGGGCCGGGTCGGCGTGCCGGTGGCGCACCTGGGCGACATGCGGGCGCTGTTCGAGGGCATCCCGCTGGCCGAGATGAACACCTCGATGACCATCAACGCCCCGGCCATGTGGCTGCTCGGCCTCTACGGCACCGTCGCCGCCGAGCAGGGCGCCGAGCTGAGCCGCTGCGCCGGCACCACCCAGAACGACATCATCAAGGAGTACCTGTCCCGGGGGACGTACATCTTCCCGCCGGCGGCGTCGCTGCGGCTGACCGCCGACGTGATCGCGTACACGCTGCGCGAGATGCCCCGGTGGAACCCGGTGAACATCTGCTCGTACCACCTGCAGGAGGCCGGCGCCACGCCGGTGCAGGAGGTCGGCTTCGCGCTGGCCACCGCGGTCGCCGTGCTGGACACCGTCCGCGACTCCGGCCAGGTGCCGCCCGAGCGGATGGGCGACGTGGTCCAGCGGATCTCGTTCTTCGTCAACGCCGGGGTGCGCTTCGTCGAGGAGATCGCCAAGATGCGCGCGTTCGGCGCGCTCTGGGACGAGATCACCCGCGATCGATACGGCGTGGAGAACCCGAAGCAGCGCCGGTTCCGCTACGGCGTCCAGGTCAACTCGCTGGGCCTGACCGAGGCGCAGCCGGAGAACAACATCCAGCGGATCGTGCTGGAGATGCTCGGCGTCACGCTGTCCCGCGACGCCCGCGCCCGCGCCGTGCAGCTGCCCGCCTGGAACGAGGCGCTGGGCCTGCCCCGCCCCTGGGACCAGCAGTGGTCGCTGCGCATGCAGCAGGTGCTGGCGTACGAGTCGGACCTGCTGGAGTACCCGGACCTGTTCGCCGGCTCGCACGTGATGACCGCGCTGGTCGACGACATCGTCTCCGGCGCGCGCGTCGAGCTGGAGAAGGTGCTGGAGATGGGCGGCGTGGTCACCGCCGTCGAGTCCGGCTACCTCAAGAGCGCGCTGGTTGCCTCGCTCGCCGACCGGCGCCGCCGGATGGAGTCCGGCTCGGACGTGGTCATCGGCGTCAACCGGTTCACCGAGACCGAGCCGTCCCCGCTCACCGCAGCGGGCGCCGAGGCGATCGAGCAGGTGGACCCGGCCGTCGAGGAGGCGGCCACCGCGGGCGTACGCGAATGGCGGGCCGGCCGGGACGCGGCGGCGGTGGAGGAGGCGCTGGCGAAGCTGCGCGCGGACGCCGCCACCACGGCGAACCTGATGCCGGCGACGCTCGGATGCGTCCGGGCCGGGGTCACCACCGGCGAGTGGGCGGGCGCGCTGCGCCAGGTGTACGGCGAGTACCGCGCGCCGACCGGACTGGCCGGGGCGGTCGGGACAGCCGGTGACGCGACACTCGCCGGGGTCCGCGAGCGGGTCGCTGCCACCGCCCGGGAGCTGGGCAGCGGCCGGCTGCGGCTGCTGGTCGGCAAGCCGGGGCTGGACGGGCACTCCAACGGCGCGGAGCAGATCGCGGTACGCGCCCGCGACGCCGGGTTCGAGGTGGTCTACCAGGGCATCCGGCTGACCGCCGGGCAGATCGTGGCGGCTGCCGTGGAGGAGGACGTCGACCTGGTCGGGCTCTCCGTGCTCTCCGGCTCGCACCTGGCGGCCGTGCCGGCAGTGCTGGACGGGCTGCGCGCCGCCGGGCGGGGCGACCTGCCGGTGGTGGTGGGCGGGATCATCCCGGCCGCCGACGCCGAGACGCTGCGGGCGGCCGGGGTGGCCCGGGTGTTTACGCCGAAGGACTTCGCGCTCACCGGCATCATCGACGAGTTGGTAACGGTGATCCGCGACGCCAACGCGCTGGGGTGAAAGGAAGGGCCCCTTGTTAACGCCTCCGGTAGAGAAGGGGCCCCTTCTTAACGCCCGGGTGGGTCAGCGGCTCTGGTAGGTCATGCAGTCGGCCATGTCCATGTCGGGGCCGACGGTGATGGCCGGGGCGTGACACTCCAGGTCGGCGTTGTGCCGGCAGTCGGCGCGCGAACACGCCCCCACCTGCGCGACCAACTGGTCGATGCCGCCGCGCACCGGCATCTCCACGAACGTGTGGCAGTGGGCGTGGTCGCTGCTGCCGATCGTGATGGCGAAGGCGTGGCAGTCGTTCGTGTGGTTGTAGGCGCAGGACCGGACGGCGCACTCCTGGACCCGGGGCATCTCCAACGACGCGGTCATCTTCCCGTACCTCCTTGGGTGTCTTGCCCTAATTTTAGAGGTTTCGGGAGTCGGCGCGGGTCAGACGCGGAAGCCGGCCGCCCGGGCGGCGGCGCGCTCCCGTCGCCGCTCCCGGCGGCGGCGGAACAGCCAGGGTACGAAGAACACCAGGCCGAGCAGGAACACCAGCACCAGCACCGGCAGCAGCAGCGCCACCACCGACATGACCACGCTCGTCGCGTCCTCGGCGGTGCTGGCCACCGGCGCGCCCACCCCGGCCGTGGTCGCGTTGATGACCGGCCGGGCGGCGGCCTTGAGCAGGTGCACGCCGAGCGCGATGAGCACGCCGACCACCACCGGCACCCACTGGTGCGTGGAGAAGAACGTGTCCGGGTCGCTGACGGTGACCGTCTCCGAGCCGGCGCCCGCGCCGAACGCGAGCCCGCCGGCGGTCGGCCGGACCACCGTCTGCACCACGTCGTTGACGTGGTCGACCACCGGCACCTTGTCGGCCACGGTCTCGACCACGAGCAGGACGGCGAGGATCAGCACCACCCAGCCGTTGCCGAGCCACTGCCAGCCGCTGGGCAGCTCGACCAGGTCGGTGTAGCGGGACAGCAGACCCATCAGCAGGAGGGGGATGTAGGCGTTCAGGCCCGCCGAGGCGGCCAGACCGGAACCGGTGAGGACTTCGAGCACGATCTCAATATGGCACCGGTACGCCAGTGGCGCTCGTCGGCGTCCGCCGAGGGCTCGGCTACCCTCGGCGGGTGCGGTTGGTCATTGCGAAGTGCTCGGTGGACTATGTCGGACGGCTCTCGGCTCACCTGCCGCCGGCCACCCGGTTGCTCATGGTGAAGGCGGACGGCTCGGTGTCGATCCACGCGGACGACCGGGCGTACAAGCCGTTGAACTGGATGAGCCCGCCCTGCCGGCTAGAGGAGGCGCCCGGCGTGTGGCGGGTGGTCAACAAGGCCGGCGAGGAGCTGCGCATCACCCTGGAGGAGATTTTCCAGGACACGTCGTACGAGCTGGGCGTGGACCCGGGCCTGCGCAAGGACGGCGTCGAGGCGCACCTGCAGGAGCTGCTGGCCGCGAACCCGGAGACGCTGGGGGAGGGCTACACGCTGGTCCGGCGGGAGTACATGACCGCGATCGGGCCGGTCGACCTGCTCTGCCGGGACGCGACCGGCGGCGCGGTGGCGGTCGAGGTGAAGCGGCGCGGCGAGATCGACGGCGTGGAGCAGCTCACCCGCTACCTGGAGCTGATGAACCGCGATCCGCTGCTCGCGCCGGTGGCCGGCGTGTTCGCCGCGCAGGAGATCAAGCCGCAGGCGCGGGTGCTCGCCACCGACCGGGGCATCCGCTGCGTGGTGGTCGACTACGACAAGCTGCGCGGCATCGAGCGCGACGAGCTGACGCTGTTCTGAGGCGCTGCCTCAGCGGCCCCGGCCGTACATCAGCTTGGCGATCTTGACGATACGGGCGATGTCGGCCGGGGTGCGCTCGAACGTCATCGCCGGCAGCAGCGAGCGGGCCCGGCGGCGGGTGACCGACTTCGGGCGGCCGAACTCGCGCAGCCCCTCCTCGCCGTGGATGCGGCCGAAGCCGGACTCGCCGGTGCCGCCGAACGGCAGCGTCGACATGCCGGCGAAGGTCAGCGCCGAGTTGACCGAGGCCATGCCGGAGCGCAGCCGCCGCGCGACCGCCACCGCCCGCGCCCGGCCGAAGACCGAACCCCCGAGCCCGTACGGCAGCGCGTTGGCCCGCTCGACCGCCTCGTCCACGTCGCGGACCCGGTTCACGACGAGCGTCGGGCCGAACGTCTCCTCCTGCACGGCGGCCGAGTCCTCCGGCACGTCGACGAGCACCGTCGGGTGCACGTACGGCGGCTGGACCGCGTCCGGGCCGCCGAGCACCGCCCGGCCGCCCCGGCTCAGCGCGTCGTCGATGTGCCGGCGGATGATGTCGATCTGCGACGGCATGGTGATCGGGCCGAGGTCGGTCCCGTCGGCGCCGACTGTGAGTCGCCCGGCCTTCGCCACCACCTTCTCCACGAAGGCGTCGAAGACCTGGTCGACCGCGTAGACCCGCTCGATGCCGATGCAGGTCTGGCCGGCGTTCGTCATCCCGCCCCAGACGCACGCCTCCGCCGCGGCGTCCAGGTCGGCGTCGGTGTCCACGATCATCGCGTCCTTGCCGCCGGCCTCCAGCAGCACCGGGGTGAGCGTCTCCGCGCAGGCGGCCATCACCCGCTTCGCGGTGGCGGTGGAGCCGGTGAACGCCACCTTGCCGACGCCGGAGCGGCACAGCGCCGCGCCGACCGCGCCGAAGCCGTGCACCGCCTGGAACACCGGCTGCTCCGGCACCACCTCGGCGAACCGGTCGACCAGCCACTGACCGACCGCCGGGGTGTACTCGCTCGGCTTGAACACCACGGCGTTGCCGGCCGCGAGCGCGTACGCGGCCGAGCCGATCGGGGTGAAGACCGGGTAGTTCCACGGACCGATCACGCCCACCACGCCGTACGGCTGGTATTCCAGGTGACCGGTGAACTCGGCGAGGACCAGGCGGGACCGGACCCGGCGCGGCCCGAGCACCCGCTGCGCGTTGCGGGCCGCCCAGTCGATGTGCTCCAGCGCGGTGAGGATCTCCACGACGGCGTCACCGACCGGCTTGCCGCCCTCGGCGTGCATCAGGTCGGCCAGTTCCTCGATCCGCCGGGCGAGCACGCCGCGCCAGCGCTGGAGCCGGTCCCGCCGGCCGGCGAAGCCGAGCCCGGCCCACCAGTTGCCGGCCTCCCGGGCGCGGTCGACGGCGGCACGCACGTCCGCCTCGGCCGCCAGCGGGAATCGACCGGCCTCAGCGCCGGTGGCCGGGCTGGTCGACACCAGTCGACCCTCGGAGATGAGCGGGGCGCCCGGCACATGCACTGCGGTCATGGCCGAAGTCTAGACCCGAAGATTACTCGCCGGTAGGTGCGGACGGGCCGTACGCTGCGCGGACGATCAGCCCGTCACATCGACGGAGGTGCCGTCCGAAACGGCGAACGGGAGATGACCGGCCGGGGTCGCGGGGGTGACCGCGCGGTGGTGCAAGCCACTACGGTGAGGTGGCAGGCTGACGCCGCGGGGCGATGTGGGGTGGAGGTCGACTGTCCATGCAGGAGCATCCGGAGCTGATGCCGTTGCTGACGGTGTCCGGCGGGGCGATGCGAGGGCTCACCTTCAGGGTCGGCCGGGACGCGCAGGTGATCGGCCGCGCGCCGACCGCCGACATCGTGCTCGCCGATCCGCACCTGAGCCGGCGGCACGCCACCGTCCGGGCCACGCCCGAGGGGGTGCTGCTCACCGACCTCGGCTCGACGAACGGCACCTGGCTCAACGACACCCGGATCACGGGCAGCGTGCCGATCGCCGACGGGGACGTGGTCCGCCTGGGCCGCACCGACCTGCGCCTCTACGACCCGGGCGTGGCCCGGACCGACCCGGTCGGGATGAGCTTCGGCGCGATGCGCCGCGACCAGCGCCCGACCCTGCCGCTGCCGGTCCCGGCACCCCGTCAGCCGATCGAGGCGCGCGAGACGCAGCCGGCCGACGCCCACTAGACCCTCCCCGGGGCGCGCGCCCCGCCACTCGGCCCCCGGTCGATCATGAAGTTGGCGCCGTTCCGCGTCCGATTTGTCGCCGCCAACTTCATGATCGACGCGGTAAGGGGGCGTGCGCCACGCTCGGGTGGGGCGGTGTGGTGGTGGGGCACATGGACCGGGCCCACCCGCGCGTGCCAGCATGCGCGGATGCGCAGCGCACGGCAGACGGTCCAGGCCAACGGCATCACCCAGTCGGTCCGCGTGGCCGGTCCGCCGGACGGCGTGCCGGTCCTGCTGGTGCACGGCAACGTCTCCTCCTCCGCCTTCTGGGAACCGCTGCTGGCCCGCCTGCCGGACACGCTGCGGGTGGTCGCCCCAGACCTGCGCGGCTACGGCGAGACGGACACCGCGCCCGTGGACGCCACCCGAGGGCTCGACGACTTCGCCGACGACGTGGCCGCGCTGCTGGACGTCCCGGGGCTGTTCCCGCCCGGCGCCCGGCCGGTGGTGGTCGGGCACTCGCTCGGCGGCGGGGTGGCGATGCGGCTGCTCGTCGGCCACCCCGAGCGGGTGTCCGGGCTGCTGCTGGAGGCGCCGGTGTCCCCGTACGGCTTCGGCGGCACCCGGGACCTCGACGGCACCCCGACCACGCCCGACTTCGCCGGCACCGGCGCCGGGGGCGCGAACCCCGACTTCGTGGCCCGGCTCGCCGCCGGTGACCGGGGCGCGGACGGCCCGACCAGCCCGCGCGCGGTGCTGCGTGCCGCGTACGTGGCCGACCCGGCCACGCTGGGCGAGCACGAGGACCTGCTGCTGGAGAGCATGCTGACCACCGCCACCGGCGACGACAACTACCCGGGCACGGCCGTGGCGTCGGATCATTGGCCGGGGACCGCCTGCGGGCGACGCGGCGTGCTCAACGCGCTGGCCCCGGCCCACTTCCGGCTCGCCGACGAGCTGGTCGCCGTGCCGGTCAAGCCGCCGGTGACCTGGGTACGCGGCGACGCCGACGTGATCGTCTCGGACACCTCGCTGTTCGACCTGGCGTACCTCGGTCAGCTCGGTGTGGTGCCCGGCTGGCCGGGCGCGCAGGAGTGCCCGCCGCAGCCGATGGTCGGGCAGACCCGCGCGGTGCTGGAGCGGTACGCGGCGGCCGGCGGGGCGTACCGGGAGGTGGTGCTGCCGGGCTGCGGGCACAGCCCGCACCTGGAGCGACCGGCGGAATTCGTCGCCGAACTGCTGGCCCTGGCCGGGGAGAACGCCACCGCCTGAGGCGGGGTGCGTGAAATATCCCACGGCGTCTCGACAACACAGCGTCACGTGGCAGACTCCGGCCCATAACCTTAGCGGCCGTTCATGTCGCGGACGGCGGAGTCGAGCCAGGGGAGGCCGGTCGTGGCGCGGGAGTTCACCAGGGTAGGCGTGGTGGGTCTGGGCACCATGGGTGCCGGCATCGTGGAGGTGTTCGCCCGCAACGGCCTCGACGTCACAGCAGTCGAGATCTCCGAGGCCGCGGTGGAGCGGGGCCGGGTCACGCTCACCGGCTCCACCGACCGGGCCGTCGCCAAGGGCAAGCTCGCCGAGGCTGACCGGGACGCGCTGCTCGCGCGGGTCGACTTCCGGGTCGGGCTGGACGCGCTGCACGACGTGGACCTGGTGATCGAGGCGGTGCCCGAGCACCTCGACCTCAAGCAGCGGATCTTCGCCGAGATGGACCGGGTCTGCAAGCCCGAGGCGATCCTCGCCACCAACACGTCCTCGCTGAGCGTCACCGAGATCTCCGTCGCCACCACCCGGCCCAACCAGGTCATCGGCATCCACTTCTTCAACCCGGCCCCGGTGATGAAGCTGGTCGAGGTGGTCCGCACGGTGGTCACCTCCGCCGACGTGGTCGCCGACGTGGAGGCGCTCTGCGAGCGGCTCGGCAAGGTCGACGTGACGATCAGCGACCGGGCCGGGTTCATCGCCAACGCGCTGCTGTTCGGCTACCTGAACCACGCGGTCGGCATGTTCGAGGCCCGCTACGCCACCCGCGAGGACATCGACGCCGCCATGAAGCTCGGCTGCGGCCTGCCGATGGGCCCGCTGGCGCTGATGGACCTGATCGGCCTGGACACCGCGTACGAGATCCTCGACACGATGTACCGGCGCGGCGGCCGGGACCGCCGGCACGCACCGGCCCCGCTGCTCAAGCAGATGGTCACCGCCGGGCTGCTCGGCCGGAAGTCCGGTCGCGGCTTCTACACCTACGAGCGGCCGGGCTCGCCGAAGGTCGTACCCGACGAGTACACGCCGCCGGCCGGGGACGCCGCGCTCGCCGACGGCGCCCGGGGCATCGCGAAGGTCGGCGTGGTCGGCTCCGGGACCATGGCCACCGGCATCATCGAGGTCTTCGCGAAGGCCGGCTACGAGGTCATCTCGGTGACCCGGGGCGCGGAGAAGTCCGCGAAGGTCTGCGAGGCGGTCAAGACCTCGCTCAACAAGGGCGTGGTGCGGGGCAAGCTCAGCGAGACCGACCGGGACGCCGCGCTCGGCCGGATCACCTGGTCCGCGACGCTTGACCACCTGGCCGACGTCGACCTGGTGGTCGAGGCCGTGATCGAGGAGCTGAGCGTCAAGAAGGCGCTGTTCGCCAGCCTCGACGAGATCTGCAAGCCGGGCGTCGTGCTCGCCACCACCACCTCGTCGCTGCCGGTGATCGACGTGGCGATGGCGACCCAGCGCCCGGCCGACGTGATCGGCCTGCACTTCTTCAACCCGGCGCCGATCATGCCGCTGGTGGAGATCGTGCAGACCATCCGCACCTCCGCCGAGACGTCGGCCACCGCCCGCGCGGTCTGCGCGAAGCTCGGCAAGACCGGCGTCGTCTGCGGCGACCGGTCCGGCTTCATCGTCAACGCGCTGCTCTTCCCGTACCTGAACGACGCGGTGAAGATGCTGGAGGCCAGCTACTCGACCGCCGACGACATCGACTACGCGATGAAGCTCGGCTGCGGCTACCCGATGGGCCCGTTCGAGCTGCTCGACGTGGTCGGCCTGGACGTCTCGCTGGCCATCCAGCGGGAGCTGTACCTGGAGCTGCGCGAGCCCGGCTTCGCCCCGGCGCCGCTGCTGGAGCACCTGGTCACGGCCGGCTACCTGGGCCGCAAGACCGGCCGCGGCTTCCGCGACCACACCCGGCGCTGATCCCGGTCAACGCCCGGCGGCGGTGACGGCGTCTTCCGGGTGTGACATTCGAGGAGTACGTCGGCAGCCGCGGTCCGGCGCTGTTGCGCCTGGCCCGGCTGCTCACCGGCGACGCGCACCGGGCCGAGGACCTCACGCAGGACGTGCTGGCCCGCGCGTACGTGCACTGGCGGAAGATCGCCCGGGTCGACCGGCCCGACGTGTACGTGCGCCGGATGCTGGTCAACGCGAACACGTCCTGGTGGCGACGGCGGTCCAGCCGCGAGCTGGCCGTCGACACGTTCGCCGACCGGCCGCAGCGCGGCGACCTCGGTGGCGAGGCGGCGGAGCGGGACGAGATGTGGCGGCTGATCCGCGCCCTGCCCGACCGTCAGCGCGCCGTGCTGGTGCTGCGCTACTACGAGGATCTGGACGACGCCACGATCGCCCAGATCCTCGACTGCTCCCCGGTCACCGTCCGCACCCACGCGATGCGGGCGCTCGCCCACCTCCGGGAGCGCTGCGGCGTCCCGACGACGAAGGGGAGCCGGCTGTGACCGACCTCGACCAGCGGATCGCCTCGGTGCTGCGGGAGCAGGCCGAAGGGGAGACAGACACCGGACGCCTGCTGCGCGGTTCCCGCGCGCTCGGCCGGCGCCGGCAGGTACGCCGCCGGGCCACCGCCGGCACCGCGCTCGCGCTTGTCGGCGTGCTCGGTCTCAGCGGCGTGATCCGGGCGGACGTGGGTGGGCTGGCCGGGCGGATGCCCTGGACGGCCGCGACGTCGACAGCCGGCGCGCCGGTGCCGCCGAAGGCCGACGGGGTGCCGGCCGCCGACCAGCGTCCCGAACTCGTCGGCACCGACCCGCAGGTGCTGCACCTGGGGGTGGACACCAGCCGGGCCCGCTACCTGCGGTGGGCCGTCTTCGGCTCGAACCGGACCGAGTCGATCCGGTACCGCGTCGGTGGCGGGAAACCGGTGCTCGTCGAGGTGAGCCCGGACGCCCGGGCGGTGGACGAACTCCTGCTCGACGGCCTTCCCGGCGCCGAGGGAGCGATCCCGGTGACGTTCGACGGCAAGGTCCGGGAGTTCCGGGTCGGGGCCGGCGGCGTGGTCCGGGCATGGCAGCCGGTTCCCGGCCTGTACGCCCGGGCGAGCATGCTCGGCGGCGACCGGAACGCGCTGGCCGAGGCGGTGCGCGCCATCCGCTGGAACGAGGCACGCCGGTGCGACGCGCCCCTGCGGTTGGGCGCCGTGCCGCAGGACGCCCGGGTGGCAACCTGCGAGGTCGAAGCCAGTGCCTTCCCGGGCGGCCTCACCGTCGTTCTCACGCTCGTGCGGTCGCCGGCGGCGACGATGGAGGTGAGACTGGTCTACGGGGCGCAGATCGCCCGGGACGTCACCCGGGCCGACCGGACGGTGGGCGGTCGGCCCGCCTACCTCTATCCGGACGGACACCAGCTCGAACTGCTCGGCATCCCGAAGGCGCACCTGACCGCCACGTTCGGCTGGCAGTGGCCGGAGGACCCGCCCAAGGGGCAGATCGACTTCACCGAGACGGAGGCGGCGAGCGTGCTGGCCGGAACACGGGTGGCGCAGGACCTGACCGACCCGCAGACCTGGCGCTGACGCCCGTCGGCCGGGCCGCCCGACCCGGGCCGGTCCGGCCGGCGGCCCGTACGCTTGGTGACCGTGAGCCCCCGTCGCAACCGCCCCCGCCGGGACGAGATCGCCGCCGTGGACGCCGAGCGTGCCCGCCACGGCGTGCCGACCGTGCAGCAGTGGCGCGACGGCGACTGGCAGATACGCGCGATCAGCGGCGGCGCGTCAGTCAAGACGTACCGTTGTCCCGGTTGTGACCAGGAGATCCGGCCGGGGACGGCGCACCTGGTGGCCTGGCCGGCGGACGACCGGGGCGACCTGACCGACCGCCGGCACTGGCACTCCGGCTGCTGGCGGGCCCGGGACCGGCGTGGCCCGAACCTCCAGCGCGGCCGGGGCGCCCCACGCTACGGCTGAGCGATCTGGATCACCCGGTTCCCGTCCCGGTGGGCGGTTGGGCCGCCGACACGGGAGACTGGCAGGCGTGAGCACTCCGATTCGCGCGTCGTCGATCCTGCCCGGTCGCCGGGAGGACATCGAGCTGCACACCGCCGACGGGCTGACGCTCGTCGGTGAGCTGGCCCGGCCGCTGGAGGGCGAGCCGTCGGCCACCCTGGTCTGCCTGCACCCGCTGCCCACCCACGGCGGGATGATGGACAGCCACGTGTTCCGCAAGGCGGCCTGGCGGCTGCCCGCGCTCGCCGGCCTGGCAGTGCTCCGGTTCAACACCCGGGGCACAAGCAGCGTCCGCGGCACCAGCGAGGGCGCCTTCGACGGCGCGGTCGGCGAGCGGTTCGACGTGGCCGCCGCGATCGAGTACGCCGAGTTCCACGAGCTGCCGAACATCTGGCTGGTCGGGTGGTCGTTCGGCACCGACCTGGCGTTGAAGTACGGCTGCGACCCGGCGGTGACCGGCGCGATCCTGCTCTCCCCGCCGCTGCGCTACTCCGCCCCGGAGGACCTGGCGGTCTGGGCCGAGACGGGCAAGCCGCTCACCGCGCTGGTCCCCGAGTTCGACGACTACCTGCGGCCGGAGGAGGCCGGGCAGCGGTTCGCCGCCGTGCCGCAGGCCGAGGTGGTCGGCGTGGACGGCGCCAAGCACCTCTGGGTCGGCGACGCGGAGAAGGCGCTGGACGAGATCGTCCGGCGGGTCGCCCCGGGCGTACCGCTGCCGCTGCCGACCACCTGGGACGGCCCGATGGAGACCGGTGACGTCAGCGCGTACGCGGACCGCACTGTCGCCGCGTTCGCCGACACCCCGGTGCCCGGCCCGGCCCAGCGGCGCGCCGAGTAGCCGCTCAGCGGGCATCCTGGCGGGGTAGCACCACCTCGCGCAGGATCAGCTGCAACGCGGCCACCGTGGGGATCGCGATGAGCGCGCCCACCACGCCCAGCAGCGACACCCCGAGCAGCGCGGCGAGCAACGCGGCCACCTCGTTCACCGACACCGCCCGGCGCATGATCTTCGGGTAGATCAGGTAGTTCTCGATCTGCTGGTAGACCACGAAGAACACCAGGCAGGCGATGCCCACCGGCAGGTCGGTGGCGAGCCCGACGAGCGTCACCACGACCGCGCCCAGCGTCGCCCCGATCTGCGGGATCAGGTCGGTCACCGCGACCACCACGGCGAGCGCGAACGGGTACGGCAGGCCGACCGCGAGCGCGAACACGAACGTGCTCACCCCGGCCATCACCGCGATGGCGAGCGCGCCGACCATGTACGCGCCGACCCGGGTCAGGATCTCGTCGCCGATCAGCCGGACCCGCTCCCGGCGGGTGCGCGGCACCAGCGCGTACCCGAGTTCGCGCATCCTGTCGAAGTACGCCAGGAAGTAGATCGTCAGCACCAGCACGGTCAGCAGGCGGAACAGCGTGCCGAAGATCAGTTGCGCCCCGCCGAGCACACCGCCGAGCGCCCGCTCGACGTTGTCCGCGTTCGCCGCCGCCTGGACCCGTTCCATCACGTCGTAGCGGACCACGAGGTCGTTGACGGTCTGATTGCGGCGCAGCTCCTCGACGTAGCCGGGCAACTGCTGGATGAACTGGCCGGACTGGGTCACCACCGGCGGCACCAGGGCCAGCAGGCCGGCGACGATCAGCAGCAGCAGGGTGAGTGTCACCACCGCCACCGCCAGCCCGCGCGGCAGGCCCCAGCGGCGCAACCGGACCACCGCCGGGTGCAGGCCGACCGCGAGGAACAGCGCGATCACCACGAGCACCAGGATGCCCGCGGCGTTGCGCACGCCCAGGAACAGCGCGTACGCCAGCAGCACGCCGAGCGCGCCGGTGAAGCCGATCAGGAAGGCGCTGCGTCGCAGCGGACGCCCCGGCACGCCGAACCGGCCGCTCGGCTCGAACTCGCCCGGCTCGACGTCGGCGGGCCGTCCGCTGCTCGTGTCCGTGCCGGATCTCGGGTCGCCGGCGGCGGTCGTGGCGTCGCGCGCGGGTTCCGCCTCGCCGGTGGGGTTCACGGTCGCCGCCTCGTCACCCGGGACGGCGGAACCCTCCTGCGACACCCGTGCCTCCCGGCTCCCGCGCTGCCCGGCTCGTCCGCCGGTGCCGTCCACGCCCGACGCGCGGCCCTCTGCCCGCAGGGTAGTCCTCGCCGTCCGCCCCGACCATCCCACCACCACTTCCCGCCGGGCTGTCCCGCCGGGCCGTCCTGGCGCGGGTCACCCGCCAGGTCGGGGAGGTGGCGTGGTCCGGGTGGGTGGGATGCCGCCACCTCGCCGAAGTGGCGCTGGGCTCGCCAGGTCGGGGAGGTGGTGTGGTCCGGGTGGGTGGGATGCCGCCACCTCGCCGACGTGGCGCTGGGCCCGCCAGTCCGGGGAGGTGGCGTGGTCCGGGTGAGGCGGATGCCACCACCTCCCCGAGGTGGCGCGGCGGAGGCGGGTGGGTCAGTCCTTGTCGACCGTCACCGTGCTGGGCTTGGCGCTGCGCTCGTCGGTGGTCGGCTTGGTCGGGCGCTTGCCGTTCTCACCGGTGCTGGTGATCTTCGTGGGGGTGGCGCCGCGCCCACCCTCACCCGGTACGGCGGCCACCGTGGGCTCGCCGTCGACGCCCGCGCCGGCCGAGGAGTCCATGGTGGTCACCGGCTCGCCGACCGGCTTCGCCTTGCCCGCGTCGGCGGGCTCGCCGTCACCCTTGGCCGGCCCGGCGCCGTTGGGGACCGCGGTGGCGGTGCCCTTCGCGGCCACCGCCGCACCGCCGCCAGCAGGGGTGTCGCCGACGGTCTCCGCGCCGCTGCCGACCGGCGTGCCCTCGCCCGCCGGCTTGCCGTCGTCCGTGGACCGGCCGGTGGAGGCGGCGGTGGCGAGGTCGTCCGGGTCGACCGGGGTGGCCGTGATGCCGGCCGAGCCGGCCTCGCTCCGCAGGTCCGTGAGCTGCCGCTCCAGGTCGTCGGACTCCTGCCGGGACTTCCACGTCTCGGTGCGCAGGTCGGCCAGCTCCTGCTGCGCCTTGGCGATCTCCAGCATCACGCCGGCGAGCTGTTGCCGGCCGGCGGCCACCTCCTGCTGGGTGGCGGCCAGGTGCTGCTGGGTGGTGGCGAGGTGCTGCTGGGTGGTGGCCGCGTACTCCTCGAACTGGCGGCGCGAGGCCGCGACGTGCTCGTCGGCCTTGCGGCGCTGCGCGGTGGCGTCCTCCTCGGCCCGGCGCAGCAGCTCGGCGGCCTCCAGCTCGGCCTGCTGCCGCATGCTCAGCGCGTCGGCCTCGGCGGCCTGCCGGACGTCGGCGGCGGTGCGCTCGATCTCGTCGCGGCGGGTCGTGAACGCCTGCTCCAGCTCCTCCTGGCGCTTGGCGTGCTGCTTGTCCAGCTCGTCGCGGCGCTTGGCGAACTCCTGCTCGGCGGCGGCCCGGCGCTGGGCCAGCTCCCGCTCGGCGCTGTCCCGCCGCTCGGCGACCTCCTTCTCCACCCCGGCCCGCCAGGCGCCCAGCTCCTGCTGGGTCTGGGCGCGGGACTGCTGCACGTACGTCTCGGTCTCGGTGCGCATGCGCTGCACGTACGCCTCGACCTCGGCGCGGTTGCGCTTGCCCGCCTCGGCGGCCTCGGTGGTGAGCCGGTTGGCTTCCGTGCGCGCCCGGCCGCGGGTGGCCTTGGCGGCCTCCTCCGCGTCGTCCACGATCTTCTTGGCTTCGGCCAGCGCCTTGGCGTGCGAGGCCCGGCCGGCCTCGGCGGCGGCGTCGGTGAGCCGCTTGGCCTCCTGCTGGCCCTTGGCGTGCACCTCCTTGGCCGCCTCGCGGAGCTGGCTCGCCTCCTGCTGGGCCTTGGCCAGCGCCTCCTTGGCCGTCTCGCGCAGCCGGGCCGCCTCCTGCTGGGCGCGGGAGTGGATCTCCTTGGCGGTGTCGCGGAGCTGGGTGGCCTCCTGCTGGGCCTTCGCCAGCGCGTCCTGGGCGGTCCGGCGCAGCTTCTCGGCCTCGTCCCGGGCAGCGGCGCGCAGCTTCTCCGACTCGTCCTGCGCGCTCTTGCGCAGCGTCGCCGACTCGTCCTTGGCGGCCTTGAGCGTGGCCTCGGCCTCGGCCTTGCGGGCGGCGGTGTGCCGCTCCTCCTCGGACCGGCGGGCGGCCAGCGCGATCTCGAAGTCCTTCAGCGCCTGGGCGGCCTGCTCCCGGGCCTCCTCGACGATGTGCTCGGCGGCGGCCCGGCGGGCCTCGATCTCCTCGTTGGCGGCGGCGAGGATCTCGTCGGCCTGCTCCTCGGCCATGGTGAGGATCTGCTCGACACGCGGACCGAGGTGCCGGAACGACGCCCGGTCCACCACCGCCGCCTGCTTGCGCACCTGGGCCAGGTCGCGCTGGAGCACCTCGACCTGACCGGCCAGTTTGTGGATCTGCGTGTACGCCTGTTCCCGCTCGGTGGTCAGCGCCGCGATCTCGTGCTCCGCGCGAGCGACGTAGCGGTCGACCTGCCGTTTCTCGTACCCCCGCAGGGCGGACTCGAAGCTGGGCTCCGTCGTCACGTCCCCGCCGAGCGCGAACAGTTCCTCGCCGTGCGACATGACCCCATCCTCACACGCATCCGGTTCTGCTGGGGCGATACGGACGCCCCTTCTGGGAGCTACTTCACCCTCCTGGCGAAACGGGCCCGCACAGCATGACGGCGCGAGGCGACACCGGTCACCCGGCGTCACCCCGCGCCGTGGCTCATGCCCCCGACAGCGGGTGAATCGATCAGCCGGCCGACTCGGCCGTCACCTTCTGCCCGGAGGCGTCGGCCTTCGGGGTCTCGCCCTTGCCGCCGGCCGGGACGCCCGGCACGATGCCGGCCAGGCCGGACAGCATCTGCCCGAGCTGCGAGGTGACGGCGTCCTTCTGGCGGGTCAGGTCCTCGACCTCGCGGCGGGCCGCCTGCGTGGTCAGCTCGGCCTCGGTACGGGCCTCGTTGAGCACCCGCTGCGCCTCGGCACGCGCCTCGTTGAGCGTCTTGTCGGCCAGCGCCTTGGCCTTGTCGACGGTCTCGTTGGCGGTGCGCTCGGACTCGACCCGGCGGGCCTCGGCCCGCTGCTCGATCTCCTTGGCCCGCTCCTGCGCGGCGCGCGCCCGCTGCTCGGCCTCGTTCACCAGCTTCTGGGTCTGCGAGACCTGGGCGGCGTGCCGCTCCGACTCCTCGCGCTCGGCCTTCTCCCGCCGCTCGGCGAGCTGGAGCTCCAGCGCCTGCAGGTCCTTGTCGCGCTTGTCGCGGGCGTCGGTGAGCAGCTTCGTCGCCTCGGCGCGCTTCTCCTCGGCCTCCCGGGCGGCCTTGGCCCGCTGCTGGGTGATCTCCCGCTCGGCGGTGGCGCGCAGGGTGGCGACCTCCCGCTCGACTGTCGACTTCAGCTCGGCCACCTCGTGCGCGGTGACCGTACGCAGCTGCTTGGTCTCCCGGTCGGCGTCGGCGCGCAGCGTGTCGGCCTCGCGGCGGGCCTGCACCCGGACCTCGGCGGCCTCGCGCTCGGCGGCGGTACGGACGCTGCCGGCCTCGCGCTCGGCGGTGGCCTTCATGGCGGCCGCCTCGGCGCGCGCCTTGTCGGTGATCTCCCGCGCTTCGAGGCGGGCGGCGGAGAGGATGCCCTCCGACTCGCGCTTGGCCTCGTTGCGGTGGTCGTTGGCCTGCTCCTCGGCCAGCCGCAGGATCTGCTCGACGCGAGTGCCCAGGCCGGACAGGGTCGGCCGGCTGTTCTCCTCGAGCTGCTTGTTGGTCTCGGTGAGCTTCTGCTCGAGCGCGCTCTGGCGCTGCTCGGCCTGCCGCAGCCGGCGCTGAGCGTCGTTCATCCGCTGCTCGGCCTCGGCGCGGGCCTGCTCGGACTGGCTCAGGGCGGCGGTGAGGCGGCCGATGAAGTCGTCGACCTGGTTGGTGTTGTAACCGCGCAGGCCGACGGTGAAATCGGGCTGCGAGTTCGCGTTATCGAAGAACGCGAGAGGGGAGGACTGCTGCTGGGGCATTGGGACATACTGGCAGACGCCCCAGGGTGGTTCGCAAGAGCGGTCGGCACCTTTCGCGTCCTGTTTACATGGTCAACTCGGTCGGCCGGCGGGACCGGACCAATTGGCGATCTTGGCAGCTCCCGGGCGGGTCGGGCGGGTCGGGCTTCTGCGGGGAAGGCGGCGCGAAAAGGGCCGCGGGTCGGCACCCGCGGCCCTTTGTGCGTACGCCGGTCGAATGGCGCCCGGGTCGTCCGAAAGGCAATCCGGGACGACCGTACGGTCAGTGACCGCGGAAGCGGTTGATCGCGCTTTCGTGCCGCGAGCGCATCTCGGTGTCGCGGACGCCGAGCCCGTCGGCGGGGGCCAGGCACCGGACGCCGACCTTGCCCTGGTGCGCGTTGCGGTGCACCTCGTACGCGGCCTGGCCGGTCTGCTCCAGCGCGTACGTCTTCGACACGGTCGGGTGCACCTTGCCGAGCGCGACCAGCCGGTTGGCCTGCCACGCCTCGTGGTAGTTGGCGAAGTGGCTGCCGACGATCCGCTTGAGGTGCATCCACAGGTAGCGGTTGTCGTACTGGTGCATGTAGCCGCTGGTGGAGGCGCAGGTGACGATCGTGCCGCCCTTCTTGGCGACGTAGACGCTGGCGCCGAACGTCTCCCGGCCCGGGTGCTCGAAGACGATGTCCGGGTCCTCGCCGCCGGTCAGCTCGCGGATGCGCTCACCGAAGCGGCGCCACTCGTCCTGGTCCTGGGTCTGCTCATCGGACCAGAACTTGAACCCCTCGGCGGTGCGGTCGATGACCAGCTCGGCGCCCATCTTGCGGCACAGCTCGGCCTTCTCGGGGGAGGAGACCACGCAGACCGGGATCGCGCCGCCGTTGAGCGCCATCTGGGTGGCGTAGCCGCCGAGGCCGCCGGAGGCGCCCCAGATCAGCACCACGTCACCCTGCTTCATGTTCGCGCCGTGGTGCGAGACGAGCTGCCGGTACGCGGTGGAGTTGACCAGCCCCGGGCTGGCCGCCTCCTCCCAGCTCAGGTGGCGCGGCTTCGGCATCAGCTGGTTGGCCTTGACGATCGCCAGCTCGGCGAGGCCGCCGAAGTTGGTCTCGAAGCCCCAGATCCGCTGCTGCGGGTCGAGCATCGTGTCGTCGTGGCCGGCGGAGTCCTCCAGTTCGACCGACAGGCAGTGCGCGACCACCTCGTCGCCGGCCTTCCACTTGGTCACGCCCGGCCCGGTACGCAGCACCACGCCGGCGGCGTCCGAGCCGACCACGTGGTACGGCAGGTCGTGGCGGCGGGTCAGCTCGGAGAGCCGGCCGTAGCGCTGGAGGAACTTGAACGTGGGCAGCGGCTCGAAGATGCTGGTCCACACCGTGTTGTAGTTGATCGCGCTGGCCATCACCGCGACCAGGGCCTCACCCGGGCCCAGTTCCGGGGTGGGCACCTCCTGGACGTGCAGCGCCTTGCGCGGGTCCTTGTCGCGGGTGGCCATGCCGTCGAACATGCGGGTGTCCTCGGCGCGCACCACCACGCCCCGGTAGCTCTCCGGCACGGGCAGGCCGGCGAGCCCGGCGAGCTCCCGCTCCGGCTGCGACGAACCCTCCGCCGCCATGATCGCTTCGAGGATGTCCTGCACGGTGACCTCCCGTTAGTCCACACCCGCACGACGCGGGCAGGGGTGCTGCCATCGTCGGCGCCGGTGCGACGGGACCGCCATGTCGGCAATCGACACATTCGGCACCGGTCGCCGCTGCTGTTCCGGCGGACGTTACTTAACGGTAGCTAAAGCGGGAAGCCCTCTGTGAAAAACTGCATCGGCCGATGAGTGGAGGTGTCCGTGGGAACGCGCAAGCGCGCACTGCCGCGCGCGTTCCCACTTGTTAGGAAGGGCCCCTTGTTAACAGACGTCTGTTAACAAGGGGCCCTTCCTTGCGCCTCAGGCGGGCTGGACCAGCTCGATCAGCACGCCGCCGGCGTCCTTCGGGTGCACGAAGTTGACCCGGGAGTTCGACGTGCCGCGCCGGGGGGCGTCGTACAGCAGCCGCACGCCGCGCTCGCGCAGCGCCGCGCAGGCCACGTCGATGTCCGCCACCGTGTACGCGACCTGCTGGATGCCCGGGCCGCGCTTGTCCAGGAACTTGCCGATCGTGGTGTCCGGGGACAGCGGCGCGAGCAACTGCACCATGCCGCCGGAGGCGTCCGGCCCGACCGCCAGCATCGCCTCGCGTACGCCCTGCTCGGCGTTGGTCTCGGTGTGCACGCAGCGCATGCCGAACGTGCGCTGGTAGAAGTCGATCGCGGCGTCCAGGTCGCCAACGGCGATCCCGACGTGGTCGATGCGGCGCAGGCCGATGTCTGTGACAAACTCGGCAGCGGGCTCGACGGGGGAGTTCTCAGCCATGACGCTAGTCTGACCGAACAATCGTTAAGGCGTACAGGTCGGCACCCCTCGGAGGCAGGCAATGGCTTCGGTGATCGTCAGCGGCGCGCGGACCCCGATGGGGCGCCTGCTGGGCAACCTCAAGGACCTCCCCGCGACCAAACTCGGTGGCATCGCGATCAAGGCGGCCCTGGAGCGCGCCGGCGTCGCGCCCGAGCAGGTCCAGTACGTGATCATGGGGCAGGTGCTCCAGGCCGGCGCCGGACAGATCCCGGCCCGGCAGGCTGCCGTCGAGGCCGGCATCCCGATGTCCACCCCGGCGCTGACCATCAACAAGGTCTGCCTCTCCGGGCTGGACGCGATCGCGCTCGCCGACCAGCTCATCCGGGCCGGCGAGTTCGACGTCGTGGTGGCCGGCGGCATGGAGTCGATGACAAACGCCCCGCACCTGCTGCTCGGCCAGCGTTCGGGCTACAAGTACGGCGACGTGGCGGTCAAGGACCACATGGCCCTGGACGGCCTCACCGACGCCTGGGACTGCTGCTCGATGGGCGAGTCCACCGAGCGGCACGGCGCGAAGCACGGCATCACCCGCGAGGAGCAGGACGCGTTCGCCGCGGCCAGCCACCAGCGCGCCGCCGCCGCCCAGAAGAACGGGCACTTCGCCGAGGAGATCACCCCGGTGGTCATTCCGCAGCGCAAGGGCGAGCCGGTGGTGATCAGCGAGGACGAGGGCATCCGGCCGGACACCACCACCGAGTCGCTCGGCAAGCTGCGCCCTGCCTTCACCAAGGACGGGACCATCACCGCCGGCAGCTCCTCGCCGATCTCCGACGGCGCCGCCGCCGTCGTGGTGATGAGCAAGGCCAAGGCCAAGGAGCTGGGGCTCACCTGGCTGGCCGAGATCGGCGCCCACGGCAACGTGGCCGGCCCGGACAACTCCCTGCACTCGCAGCCGTCCAACGCGATCAACCACGCCCTCAAGAAGGGCGGCCTGAGCGTCGACGACCTCGACCTCATCGAGATCAACGAGGCGTTCGCGGCAGTCGGCATCCAGTCCGCCCGTGACCTCGGGGTTGGCACCGACAAGGTGAACGTCAACGGCGGCGCCATCGCGCTCGGCCACCCGATCGGCATGTCCGGCGCCCGGCTCGTGCTCACGCTGGCGATGGAGCTGAAGCGCCGGGGCGGTGGCACCGGCGCGGCGGCGCTCTGCGGCGGTGGCGGGCAGGGCGACGCGCTGATCATCCATGTGCCGAACGGCGACGAGAGCTGATAGCTGATACCTGTGAGTGACGTACAGAACGCCCCGGCGGCGGCCACCGGCCCGGTGCGCCGCAGCCGGGACGTACCCATGCTTGTCGAGCGGGCCCGCGCGGGTGACCCCCGCGCGGTGGCCCGGCTGATCACCCTGGTCGAGTCCGGTGACGAGGTGTTGCCGCAGGTCGCGGCGGCGCTCGCGCCGTACGCCGGGCAGGCCCAGGTCGTCGGCCTGACCGGCTCGCCCGGGGTGGGCAAGTCGACCACCACCAACGAGCTGGTCCGGGCGCTGCGGGCGCGCGGTCACCGGGTCGGCGTGCTGGCGATCGACCCGTCCAGCCCGTTCACCGGCGGGGCCATCCTCGGCGACCGGGTCCGGATGCAGGACCACGCGACGGACCCGGGCGTCTACATCCGCTCGATGTCCAGCCGAGGCCACCTGGGCGGGCTCTCCGCCGCCACGCCGCAGGCGGTGCGGGTGCTGGAGGGCGCGGGCTGCGACGTGGTGCTCGTCGAGACCGTCGGCGTCGGGCAGGCCGAGGTGGAGGTGGCCTCGCTCGCCGACACCACGCTGGTGCTGCTCGCGCCGGGCATGGGTGACGCGATCCAGGCCGTCAAGGCCGGCATCCTGGAGATCGCCGACGTCTTCGTGGTCAACAAAGCCGACCGGGACGGCGCCGACGCCACGGTCCGCGACATCCAGGGCATGATCGCGCTCGGCGAGCGCGGGCCGGGGGAGTGGCGTCCGCAGGTGGTGCGCTCGATCGCCGCCCGCGCCGAGGGCATCGACGACATCGCCGCCGCGATCGACAAGCACCGCGACTGGCTGGAGCGCCACGGCGAACTGCGCCGCCGCCGGGAGACGCGGGCCGCCGCCGAGATCGAGGCGATCGCGCTGGGCGTGCTGCGTGCCCGGATCGGCTCGCTGCGCGACGGTACGCAGCTCCCGACGCTCGCCACCAAGGTCGCCGAGGGCGCCCTGGACCCGTACGCCGCAGCCGAGGACCTGCTCGCGCAGCTCGGCTCCTGAAGGCTCGGGCCGCCGGGTTCCGCCGGTCCGCCTCCGGGCTCAGAGTTCCGCGTCGGTGAGTGGATTGGCGGCTCCGGGTCGGCTGACCGGAGCCGCCAGCATGCCGGCGATGGCGTCGGCGAGGAAGTCGCCGACGTCCAGCCAGTGCGGGTCCTGCCCCTCCTGCTCGGCCCGGGCCTCGACCTCGGCGGTGGCGGTCATGACGATGCGGGCGATCAGCGCCGACCGGCCGGCCACCACCCCACGGTCGAGGTGCGCCAGACGCGACGCCAGCGACGCGCGGGCCGGCAGGTCGACGAAGGCCGACTCGAACGCCTCGCGCATCAGCACCCGCAGCGTCGGGTCGTGCAGGGCCTGGGCGAGGAAGCGGGCCCGCCAGCTCGGCCTGGGCAGGCTCGCGAGCACAGCCATGGACGGCTGCACGAGACTGCGTACGTCGCCGAGGACGGAGTCGGGCTGCTCGGGCATCGCCCGGCGGGGTTCGGCGAGGGCGTCCACGTGCCGGGCGACCAGTGCCCGCAGCAGACCCTCCCGCCCGCCGAAGTAGTAGCGCACCGCGGAGTGGTTGGTGTTGCCCGCCACCTCGGCCACCCGGCTGTCGGAGATCTGAGCGATCCCCTCCTCGGCGAACAGGCGTTCCGCGGCGTCGAGCAGGGCGGCGCGGGCTGCCTCCGACCGTGCCATGAACGCACCTCTCCTCGTGGCTCGCGCGCCGACTGTGGCGCAGGCCAAACCTAGTCGTTTCGTGGTCCGGCGCCGGCGTCGCCTACACTTCGTAAGTCACTTGACTTACATCTGGCTGCCGACGCAGCCGCGAACCCCCTCCGGAGCATGCCTGTGCAGCCCACCACCGACCCGGCGACCGCCGAGCCGAACGCCGCCGACCGCAAGGAGCGGATCGTCCGCTCGGTCGCCCTCTTCGTCATGCCGTTCCTCATGGTCACGATGATGTTCGCGACCTACATGGCGACGATGCACTCACCGCACCCCCGGCAGATGCCGTTGGCGGTGGTCGGCAGCGGCGCCCAGGCGCAGGGCGTCGTGGACGCGCTCAACGCCACCCCCGGCGATCCGGCCGAGGCCCGGCTGGTCGCGTCCCGGGACGCCGCCGTGGAACTCCTGCGGGACCGGGAGATCAGCGGGGCGTTGCAGCTCCCGGCCGCGGGGTCGGACCAGGCGACAATCATCACCGCGTCGGCGGCCGGCGCCTCCCGCGCCGCCACCGCGCAACAGCTCCTCGCCCCGGTCGCCGTGCAGCAGCAGTGGGCGTCCACGACCGAGGACGTCGCGCCGCTGCCCGACGACGACCGGGCCGGGATCTCGGTGCTGTTCGCCGCGATGGGCATGATGCTCGCCGGCTACGTACCGCTGAGCATGCTCCTGATGGCCACCCCGCACCTGCTGCGCCTGCGGCGGTTCGTTCCGCTGGCGGCCGGCTGGTCGGCGCTCACCAGCACGATCATCTGGCTGATCCTCGGACCCGGTGTGGGCGCGGTCGACGGCCACTACCTCACGTTCCTCGGCGTCGGCATGCTCACGACCGGTGCCGTCGGTCTCGCCCAGCTGCTCTTCACCAAGGTGATGGGGCCGCTGGCGGTCCTGCTCGGAATGCTGTTCTTCGTCGTGCTGGGCATGCCCGCGTCGAACCTGGCGCTGCCGGTCGACACGATGCCCGGTTTCTTCCAGTTCCTGCACGGGGTGCTGCCCCTGCCGGCGGCGGGTGAGGCGCTGCGGTCGGCGCTCTACTTCGACGGTCGGGGCATCGGCGTCCACCTGCTGACGCTCGCCGCCTGGATCGTCGCCGCCGTGCTGCTCTGCCTGCTCAAGGAGCGCGGCGGGGCGCCGATCCCGCAGGCGCCGCAGGTCGACGGTCCGGACACGCCGCTGCCCGCGCTCGCCGGCGGCCCGCCGCGGTCCAAGCGGTTCCGGTACGTGACGGTGGCGGCGTTCCCGCTGAGCATCCTGGTCGCCGTGGTGGGCCTGATGAGCTTCTCCATGCACAAGCCCGAGCCGCACGACATCCCGGTGGCGGTGGTCGCCGCGGTCCCTGAGCAGGCGGAGCAGGTCGCCGCCGGCCTGCGGGCCGGTCTCGGCGGGGTCGCCGACATCTCCGTGGCCGCGTCGGTGGACGAGGCGAGGGAGCGCATCCTCGCCCAGGACCTGGTCGCCGCGTACGTGCTGCCCGCGACGCCGGGCGGCGAGGCCACCCTGTACTCGTCGTCGGCCGCCGGGTCCAGCCAGCACATGATGGTGCAGACCATGTTCCGCCAGGTCGCCGCCGGGCAGCAGACGCCGCTGGCGGTCACCGACGTGGCGCCGCTCAGCGAGACCGACACGATGGGCAGCAACAGCCTGTACGTCGGCATGTCCTGGATCATGTCCGGCTTCCTGATGCTGGCAGTGCTCCGCGGCGGAGCGCCGCACATCCGGCGGCTGCGCCAGTTCCTGCCGATCCTCGGCGGATGGGCGATCGGCATGTCCGCCTGGCTGTGGCTGCTGTTCGACGTGATCATCGGCGCGGTCAACGGGCACGCCCCGGAGATGATCGGCTTCGGCGCGCTCACCATCTTCGCCGTGTCGCTGGTGACCGCCGTGTTCACCCGTACCTTCGGCCTCGCCGCGATCATCCCGATGATGGTGGTGCTGATGATGGCCGGGGTGCCCGCGTCCGGCGGCGGCCTGTCGGTCTACATGGTGCCGGAGTTCTTCCGGACGCTCCAGGGCGTCCTACCGCTGCCCGCCGCTGTGGACACGGCCCGGTCGCTCGTCTACTTCGGCGGGGTCGGCGTCGGGCGGAACCTGGCCGTCGTGGCGGTCTGGGCCGCGGTCGGCCTGCTGCTCAACCTCGGCGTCGACCGGTGGTTGCGGCGCCGCGAGCAGGCAGCTGGTGACGCCGGGCCGCACCCGGTGCCGGGCGCCTCCGGCGGGCTGGACGGGATCGGCGAGCTGGAGTCGGCCGGGGCGCGCTGAACCGCGCGTCCGTCCACTGCGGACCGCCTCCGTCCAGTACGCTCGCACCGCCCCACGCCGTCGGCGCGGGGCGGTGCGACGGGTGGGAGAGCATGGCTGACGAGGCGACCCAGGAACTTCAGGTGACGCCGGACGCGGTGGCGGGCGGGACCACGCATGTCTCCGACGAGGTGGTGGAGAAGATCGCGGTGGCCGCCACCCGCGGGGTGCCCGGGGTGGCCGAGCTGGGCGGTGACGTGGCCCGGTTCTTCAACGCGGTGCTCGACCGGGTCGGGCTCGACCAGGTCGGCGACGCCCGGCGGGGCTGCACGGCCCACGTCACCAACGGCGCAGCCGTGATCAACCTGGTCCTCGTGATCGAGGCCGGCCACCCGGTTCCGCAGGTGACCGACGAGGTGCGGATCGCTGTCGCGTCCGCCGTCGAGGCGTACGGGCTGCGGGTCGACGAGATCAACATCAAGGTCGACGACGTGTCGATGGGCTCGCCGCCTCCCGCGGCCTGACCCTCCCCGCCCGACGGGCCAACGACCCGTACCGTTGTTCTTAGCGGCGCGAGGCCGCCGTGCGTCGGGAGGTTCGCCATGCCGAAGGGTGTCTCGTTCGCTCCAGTGCGCACCGTGAGGGCGTACGAGGGGATCGTCCGGCAGGTCGAGGAGCGGATCGCCGCCGGGGACCTGCGGCCGGGGGACCGGCTGCCCAGCGAGCGCGAGCTGACGACCCAGTTCGACGTCAGCAGGTCCACCGTGCGCGAGGCGCTGCGCGTCCTGGAGAGCAGCGGCCTGATCCGTTCCCGCCCGGGTGACCCGCTCGGGCCCCAGGTGATCGCGTCGACCGCCTCGGCGATGCGCAAGCTGTTCGCCCGGGTCGTGGAAAGCCGGCGGCTCGGCGTGGCGGAGCTGCTCCAGTTCCGCATGATCATCGAATCGGCGGCCGGGTCGGTCGCCGCCCGGCTGGCGTCACCGTCCGAGTTGAACGAGTTGGAGCAGGCGCTGGCGGGGATGAGGGACGCCATGGCCGACGGTTACGAGGCCTTCAGCGCCGCGGACGTCCGCTTCCACGAGCACGTCGCCCGCCTGTCGGGCAACGAGCTGCTCGTGCTCTGCCTCGACGCGGTGCGCAGCATGGTGCTGGACCTGATCTCCACGAAGCTCGCCGAGGCTCCGGACCGCGAGGCGCTGATGGAGCGCACGCTCGCCCACCACCGTCGCGTCCTCGACGCGATGCGGGCCGGCGAGGCCGACGAGGTCGCCCGGCTGACCCGCGAGGAGCTGCACCGCTACTACACCGAGTACGTGCCGGAGCCCCGGCGCTCGATGGTGGACGTATTGCTCTGAAACAACCCGATGTGGCCTGACCTCGGATGATGCAAGATCGGCCATTAACTGAGCGGCTCTTCCCTTCAACTGGTCTGACCAGTAGCCTCCCCCACATCACCGTCGTGTACACGGGGGACTCCGCAGTTGACCAATGCCGCGACCGTCCCAAGCTGGGCGGGAGTCGCAGTGCTTCGCATGGGAGAAGCTCCATGAAGTCGTCCAGATTTGCCGCGCTCGCCGCGGCTGCCCTGGTCTGTCCGGGACTCGTGCTCGTCAGCGGCTCGCCCGCGTCGGCCAATCCCGCCGCCGGCGCGCCGGGCGCCCACAACGCCATCACCGACGTTCCCGGAATCCAGGTCGGCCAGGTTCAGTCCGACATCGCCCCGTACCTGACCGGCACCTCGGTCGTGTACATGCCGCAGATGTCGGTGGCCAGCGTGGACCAGCGTGGCGGTGCCCCCGCCACCAAGGAGACCGACCTCCTCAGCCCGCTCAACTCGAACCCGGGCGTCAACGCGATCCAGCTCGGCGGCAGCAGCATGTACGGGCTGTCCGCCACCAACGGCATCATCCGCTGGCTCGAGGACCGTGGCGAGGGCGTACGCGTCGGCGCCGGCGGCGTCGCCCCGATCGTCCCGGCCGCGGACATCTTCGACCTCGGCCGCGGCGGTGACCCGAAGGCGCGTACCTCCGCCGAGTGGGGTTACCTCGCGGCGCAGGCCACCTCGGACGGTCCGGTCCGTCAGGGCGGCGTCGGCGGCGGCACCGGCGCCCGCGGCGGCGGCCTGCGCGGCGGCGTCGGCACCGCCAGCGTTCACCTCGGTGACGGCATCTACGTCGGCGCCATGGTGATCGTCAACCCGGCCGGCTCCCCGGTCGACCCGGCCGACTGCACCCTGTACGGCGTCAAGTTCGGCATCGGCGACGAGTTCGCCGGCTACAAGGCTCCCAAGAAGAAGGAGTGCAACCCGCCGAGCACCGCCGCCCAGCAGCCGGCGAACACCACGATCGCCGTGGTCGCCACCAACGCGCCGCTGGAGAAGGCCGCCGCCCAGCGGATGTCCGGCAACGCGCACGACGGCATGGCCCGCGCGATCAGCCCGATCCACACCCTGGGCGACGGTGACACCGTCTTCGCCGTCTCCACCGGCAAGGGCGAGGCGCTGCAGATCAACGACCCGGCCGACACCCGTCAGCTGAACGCCATCTTCAACGCGGGCGCCAGCACGCTGGCCCGTGCCATCGCCAAGGCCGTCCTCTCGTCCGAGAGCATCGGCAACACCACCAGCTACTGCGACCGCTACCCCTCGGCCTGCAAGGGCATGAAGCAGCTGAAGCAGTGGCGTACCCAGGGCAACGCCCCGACCGTGACCCCGGAGACCTTCGCCCAGGCGTCGCAGGCGCTGGCGCAGACCCCGGTCCCCGCGCCGCCCGCCGCCGACAACGGCAAGCCCAAGCCCAAGGCTGCTCCGGCCGGCAACACCACTCAGCAGGACTCGCAGAACGGCATGGTTCTCGCCTCCGGTAACGCCGGTGGCCCCAGCGTCCCGACCGGCGTGACCACCGGCCTGCTGGCCGCGGGCATCCTGGGCGTCGGCCTGCTGGGCATGCACCTGCGGGGTCGCCGCCGGGGGCAGGCTTCCGACCAGCTCGCCTGACACGCACCCCCTGTCTCACCGTCGCGCCGGTAGCTAGGCGCGAGTGAACGATCGAGGCGGGTTCCGTCCATACCGGACGGGACCCGCCTCGCTGTGTTCCTCAGCCCGCCCGGGGGTGCGTTCGTGGTGCGCTCGGCCGGTGCGGCCGGGGTGCGCTCGGCGGCGCCCCGTCGATCTTGGAGTTGTGGTCCCTCGCGCACTTCGCTTACGGGGCATTCTTGGCACCACAACTCCAAGATCGACGGAGTGGGCCGTGCACGGGCCGGGACCCTCGCAGCAGACCCGTTGCTGGGTATGCGGACGCGGGTCGGGATGACTGCCCTCCACAGGCTCCTGCGCCGCGCGCTGGTGCTCGTACGCCGAGGCGGGCGTGCGCTGTTCAGCCCTGGCTCGGCGATTCTCATGTCGACGCTCGACGCTCGACGCTCGACGCTCGACGCTCGACGCTCGACGCTCGACGCTCGACGCTCGACGCTCGACGCTCGACGCAACGCGCGCTGCGGGCCGGCAGGACGATTCGCCTGCCTTGGAGGGGTCGCCACGCTGCGCCGGCGGCACTGCGGATCCGGCGTCCGCCCCTCCAGGCCGTCGATCTTGCACTTTGCGCCCCGGCGAAAGGGGTAAATCCCCCACGCCGAGGGCCGCAATTGCAAGATCGCGGGAGCCGGGAGCCGGGAGCCGGGAGCCGGGAGCCGGGAGCCGGGAGCCGGGAGCGGGGAGCGGGGAGCGGGGAGCGGGGAGGGAAGGCGAGGAGGGCGGGGGTGGGGAATGCGAAGAAGGACCTGGTGGGCGGGGCCCACCAGGTCCTTCTGTGCGTGGAGCTGGGTTACTTCTTCGACACCTTGGTGACGTCGAAGGACTGGGTCACCGCGTCCTTCGGGTAGCCCTCGACGCCGTCGCGGATCACCGCCAGGTTCGGCAGCAGGAAGAGCCAGTCGCTGGCGGCCTCCTGCGAGATGACCTTCGCGGCCTCGGCGAACTTCTTGTCCCGGGTCGCCGCGTCCAGGGCCGTGTCGGCCTCGTTCATGAGCTGCGTGACGGCCGGGTTCTTGTAGCGGTAGTAGTACTCCGGCTGGCCGTAGCGAACCAGGTCACGGGGCTCGACGTGCGCGATGATCGACAGGTCGTAGTTGGCCTTGCCGAGCACCTTGTCGAGCCACTGCGGCATCTCGACGTTGTTCTGGGTCACCTTGATGCCGACCTCGGCGAGCTGCGAGGCGACGAACTGCGCCGACGCGCGGGCGTACCCCGGCGGCGGGACGTCCATGGTCAGGGTGAGCCCGTTGGCGTGACCGGCGTCGGCGAGCAGCTGCTTGGCCTTGGCGGGGTCGTGCGGGAAGTCGCCGGTGCGGTCCTCGTACCACGGGTCGCTCGGCGGCACCATGCTGCCGATCTTCGTCCCGTACCCGGACCAGACGGTCTTGATGAGCGCGTCGTGGTCGATCGCGTGGCGGATGGCCTGGCGCACCCGGGCGTCGGCCAGCGGGCCCTTGCTGTTGTTCATCGACAGGACGACCTCACCGGTCGTCTTGCCCTCGACCACCTCGAACTGCTTGTTGCCCTTGAACACCTCGAGCAGCTGCGGCGCCTGGATGTTCGCCACGATGTCGAGCTGACCGGAGAGCATCGCGTTGTTCAGCGCGTTGGCGTCGGTGATGTACCGGAAGACTGCGGTGGCGACCTTCGCCTTCTCACCCCAGTAGCCGTCGTTGCGCACCAGGGTGATGCTGTCGCCCCGGTTCCACTTGTCGAACTTGAACGGGCCGGTGCCGTTCGGCTTCGTCCCCAGGTCGGTGGCGTTCTCCTTGAGCACCACGCCGACGCGGCCGGCGACGTCGAACAGCCAGCTCTGGCTCGGCCGCGACAGCGTCACCTCCACCGTGGAGGCGTCCGGCGACTCGACGGTCTTCACGACCGTCATCTGCGACTTGAACGGGTTCGTCGAGCCCTCCGCGGTCACCCGCTTGAAGCTCCACACCACGTCCTGCGCGGTGAGCTTCTGGCCGTCGTGGAAGGTCACGCCGTCGCGGAGCTTGAACGTGTACTTGGTGCCGTCGTCGGACATCTTCCATTCGCTGGCCAGCAGCGGCTCCACCTCACCGGTGTCCGCGTTCTGGCGCACCAGGCCCTCGTACACGTTGTAGAGCAGGACCTGCGGGATCGCGGCGCCGGCCTCGGCGGTCAGGTCGAGGCTCACCGGCTCCAGGTAGGCACCGAGGGTGACCGTACCGTTGCCGGAACCGCCACCGCCGGTGGTGGTCTCGGAGTCACCATCGCTACTGCACGCGGTCAGAGCCAGCGCCGTGGCGAGCAGCACGGCGGGCAGCGTTATCTTCAGCCGATTCATTCGTGTGTCCCATCGCGAAGAACGCCAAGGGCGCTCGTAGCCTGTGAGGCGGGACACTAGGAGCGTGGTACCCGATGCAAAAGGGCCAGTTCAGCGGGGTCGGCAGGTACCAATCGGCGTCTGACTACCGTGCCACGCGGAATCCGGTGTTGCCGCTTGAGGAGTCAACGGTGGTCCGACTCCGTGCGGCCACGCGGTAACGGTTGCAGTAGGAGTCGTGGCAGAGGTATGAACCGCCCCGGATGACGCTCTCACCTGGTGAGATGCGTCCTCGGCGGTCGCGCCAGGGTTCGGCCGTGAGTTCCCAAACGTTGCCCGCGACGTCGTACAACCCGTAGCCGTTCGGCGGAAACGCGGTCACCGGAGAGGTGCCCACGAAACCGTCGTCCGCGGTGTTGACAGCAGGGAAGGCGCCCTGCCAGATGTTGCACCGGTGCCGCCCGTCCGGAGTCAGCTCGTCGCCCCAGGCGAAGCGCGCCTGGGACAGCCCGCCGCGGGCCGCGTACTCCCACTCGGCCTCGGCCGGCAGTCGCGTCCCGGACCACGCGCAGTACGCCTCGGCGTCCCGCTGGGAGACATGGACGACCGGATGCTGCTCGCGTCCCGACAGGCCCGAGCCGGGCCCGTCCGGGGCCGCCCAGTGCGCGCCCTCGACCGCCAGCCACCAGGGCGCCCCCGGCACCGCGGCGTAGAGCACGTACGGGCGTGCGGACCGCGCCAGCAGCAGATGGAAGACGAAGGACCAGCCGTACCGTTCCGCGTCGGTGCGGTAGCCGGCCGACTCGACGAAGCGGGCGAACTGCCGGTTCGTCACGGGTGTCGCGGCGATCTCGAACGGGGCCACCGTCACCGGGCGGACCGGCCCTTCCAGGTCCTCCGGGAAGCCCTCCGGATCGTCGGTGCCCATGAGGAACGCGCCGCCGGGCAGCGCGACGAGGCCGTCCGTACCCCCCGAACGGACGGCGCTCGCACCCGACGGCGCGCCGGCGCCGGGCGCGGGCGGGCGTTTCGGCGCGCAACACGGCGACGGCGGGGTGAGGTCCCCGCCGTCGTCCGGTTCAGCCGATTCGGTGCTCACATCCGTGTTACGCCGGCAGGGCGTCCGCCTGGTACGCGTCCTCGCTGATGGCGGCGGCGACGGCGTCCCCGAAGTCTTCCGTCGACATGCCCATCTCCGGCCCGCGCATGGCGCCCAGGCGCGGCAGCACCGCCTTCACCCCGTCCTCCAGGCTGCGGGCCGCCTCCGGGTGGCCCAGGTGCTCCAGCATCAGCGCGGCGCTGAGGATCGAGCCGGCGGGGTTGGCCCAGCCCCGGCCCGCGATGTCGGGCGCGGAGCCGTGCACCGGCTCGAACATGCTCGGCGCCGACCCGGTCGGGTTGAGGTTGCCGCTCGCGGCCAGGCCGAGACCGCCCTGCACGGCCGCGCCGAGGTCGGTGATGATGTCGCCGAACAGGTTGTCGGTGACCACCACGTCGAACCGCTCCGGCTGGGTGACCAGGTAGAGGCACATCGCGTCGACGTGCACGTAGTCCACCGCGATCTCCGGGTACTCCGCCGCGACCTCCTCGAAGGTCCGCTGCCACAGGTCGCCGGCGAAGGTGAGGATGTTCGCCTTGTGCACCAGTGTCACGTGCTTGCGGCGGGTCAGGGCCAGCCGGAAACCGTGCCGGATGAGGCGTTCGACCCCCTTGCGCGTGTTGACCGACTCCTGGGTGGCGATCTCGTCCGGGCTGCCCCGGTGGATGAAGCCGCCGGCGCCGACGTAGGCGCCCTCGGTGTTCTCCCGCAGGATCACCAGGTCGCACTGCTCGGGACGCAGCCCGCCGATGGGCGAGGGCACCCCGGGCAGCAGCTTGACCGGCCGCAGGTTGACGTACTGGTCGAAGGCGGTCCGCAGGTGGATGACCAGGCCGCGTTCGAGCACGCCGGGTGGCACCGACGGGTCGCCGACGGCGCCGAAGAGAATGGCGTCCGCCTTGGCCAGCTCCTGCTCCACGTCCGGCGGCACGACCTGGCCGGTGATCCGCCAGTAGTCCGCGCCGAGTTCGTAGTCTTCCCAGACCAGGTCCAGCCCGAACCGTTGGGCGGCGGCGTCGCACGCCTTGACCGCCTGCGCGGTGACCTCGGGCCCGATGCCGTCGCCGGGCACCAGCGCGATTCGCTGGGCGCTCATTAGTCCACCCCTGTCCGCGTGCAGGAGACCGTCACCTGCCATCGCCCGGCCAAGAGTGGCGGGATCGGGCCCTCCGCAACAGGTCCAGGTCTCCGGCTAGGCTAGTACCAGCGGGACGCGGATGGTGTGCACGGGAGTGCGACGACGGGACGAGGCGAGATCCCCGCGAGAGGTGGGGAGGTCGAGATGGCGGATTTCCTGCTGCCGGTCAACCCGCAGAGCACGGTTCCGCTCTACGAGCAGATCATCACGGGGCTCGAGGACGCCATCCTCGCCGGGCAGTACGACGACGGCCCGCTGCCGAGCACGCGCCGTCTGGCCGAGGCGCTGGGCGTCTCCCGGAACACGGTGCTGACCGCGTACGACCGCCTCATGGAGCAGGGCCTGATCGCGACCGTCCCCCGGCGCGGCCTCTACGTCTCCTCCGAAGCGGTGGTCCGGATGCGGGCCGCGCGGCGGACCTCCCGCTCCGCGACGCGGCCCATCGACTGGCAGGCGCGGCTGCCCGAGCCGCCGCCCACCCCCGTGCACCGGGACCCGGCGTGGTCGCGGGCGCCGTTCCCGTTCGTCGTCGGCCAGCCGGACCCCGGCATGTTCCCCACCGGCGCGTGGGAGCGGGCGCAGCGTGAGGCGCTGCGGCAGGACGGGCTGTCCCGGGTGATCGGGGACGCCGGCCAGGCCGACGACCCGCAGCTCGTCCGCCAGCTCTGTGAGCACGTGCTGCCGTCGCGTGGCATCTCTGCCGAGCCGAACCAGGTGATGATCACGCTGGGCTCGACGCACGCGCTGCACCTGCTGGCGAGCGTCCTGGTCCGGCCGGGCAGCGTCGTACTGGTGGAGGACCCGGGCTACCCCGACGCGCGGACGATCATGCAGATGGCGGGCGCCGACGTGGTGCCCGGCCGGGTGGACGAGGACGGCCTCGTCGTCGAGGACCTGCCGGCCGACCTGCACGGCGCGGAGCTGGTGTACGTCACGCCGAGCCACCAGTACCCGACCGGCGCGACGATGTCGGCGTCCCGGCGGGAGGAGCTGCTGCGCCGGGCCGGCGCGGCGGACGCGGTGGTGATCGAGGACGACTACGACCCGGAGATGACGTTCCGGGGGATGCCCGCGGTGGCGGTGCGGGCGCTGGACGACGAGGACCGCGTCGTCTACCTCGGCAGCTTCAGCAAGCTACTGGCGCCGGGCCTGCGGCTCGGCTACGTGGTGGCGTCCCCGGCGCTGGTGGAGGCCATGCGGGCCCGCTCCCGCTACGTGCTGCGCCACCCGCCCGGACCCATGCAACGCGCCCTCGCCCGGATGATCGCCAGCCGCGACCTCGCCCGCCACGTGCGCCGCATCCGCGCCCACTACCAGGGGCTGTACGAGGAGATGGCGGGCGCGATCGAGCGGCACGTGCGCTGGGGGCCGCAGCCGGTGCCGCGCGGCGGCCTGGCCCGGTGGATCACCGGGCCGCCGGGGCTGGACGCCGGGCAGCTCGCGGTCGACCTGCGCCGCCAGGGCGTCCTGCTCGACCCCGGCGAGCCGTACTGGACGACCCGCCCCACCCCGCGTCACCACTTGCGGCTGGGCTACCAGGTGATGCCGCTGGACCGGATCGACGAGGGGGTCCGGCGGGTCGCCGCGGCCGTAGAAGAGCAGGTCCGGCCACGACTGGTACCCCCACCGGCCCGGAAACTGGACGTTCCCCTCCGGGGTCGGAGTTCGTAACCTCCGACGCCATGACGTCGGACACCCATGCCTCCCTCCGCGCCGGCCATCTCGTGGACGAGCAAGCCGTCGTGTCGCTCACCCAGGACCTGGTCCGCATCCCCTCGACCTGGGACACCGCGCAGGGGCGGAGCGAGCAGCCCGTGGCGGAACTCGTCGCGGAGATCATGCGGGGCTTCGGCTGGCGGCCGGAGGTCACCGAGGTCGTCCCCGGGCGGCCCAACGTCGTCGCGGTGGTGGACGGCGGCCTGCCCGGCCCGACGCTGATGTTCGAGGGGCACACCGACGTCGTCACCGAGGGCTCTCCCGAGGAATGGACGGTCGACCCGTTCGGCGGGGACATCGTCGACGGGCGGCTGTACGGTCGCGGCTCCGCCGACATGAAGGCCGGCGTCGCCGCGATGATCCACGCGGCCCGGGCCGTCGAGCTGGCCGGGCCGTTCCCGGGCCGGATCGTGGTGGCGGCCCTGGTGGACGAAGAGGGCCAGATGCTCGGCGCGAAGCACTTCACCACCACGGCCCTGGCCCGCGAGGTGGACGCCGCGATCATCTGCGAGCCGGAGGCCGAGGAGATCTGCGCGGTCGCCAAGGGCGCGGTCCGCCTGCTGGTCACCTGCACCGGCAAGATGGCGCACGGCGCGATGCCGCAGCACGGCCGCAACCCCGTCCCCGCCGTGGCCGAACTGGTCGCCGCGCTCGGCCGGTACCAGAAGGAGCTGCAGGCCGACCCGGGGGAGCACGAGCACCTCGGCCTGACGTTCCTGACCCCCACGGTCCTGGACGCCGGCTCCGCCGACCAGCTCAACGTCATCCCCGGCCGCGCCGTGCTCGGCGTCGACTGCCGGACCGTGCCCGGCGTCGACCACGCCGCGCTCGCCGCGCGCGTGCGCTCCGACGCCGACGCCATCGGCGCCCGGCACGGTGTCAGCTTCGCCGTCGAGGTCGTCGACGACCGGCCGTGCGCGGTCACCCCGGAGGACCACCCGATCTCGCTTGCCGTGGCGCAGGCGCACAGCGCCGTCACCGGTACGGCGCCCGTCTTCGGCGGCGTGCCCGGCGCGACCGACGGCACCATCCTGTGGCGCGACAGCGGCATCCCGAACGTGGTGTACGGCCCCGGCCCGAAGTGGATCGCCCACCAGCCCGACGAGTACGTCGAGGTCGACGACATCGTCCGCAAGACCAGGGTGTACGCCGAGGCGGCGCTGGCCTTCCTGACCGGCGCCACCGGCGCGCGGGCGGGTGAGGCGTCGTGACCGCGCAGGAGCTGCTGGCCGGGTTGCCCGCCGGACTGCCGATCGGCTCCGGCTGGACCACCACCGCGCAGACCGCGCCGGTGCGCTTCCCGTACGACGGCAGCACCGTGACCCAGGCGCCCTGGGGTGACCCCGCCGACGCGGAAGCGGCTGTCGAGGCCGCGCACGAGGTAGCCGCGGAGATGGCCGGCCTGCCCGGTCACCGGCGGCGCGCCATCCTCACGACAGTCGCCGCCGAGATCCGCGCCCGCGCCGACGACCTCGCCGAGCTGCTGGTCCTGGAGACCGGCAAGCCGCTTGTCGACTGCCGGGTCGAGGTCGCCCGCACGCTGGTCACGCTGGAGACGGCGGCCGAGGAGGTGGGCCACCTCACCGGCGAGACGGTGGCACTGGACATGCAGCCGGCCGGCGAGGGCATGCTCGGCTTCTGGGTGCGCCGCCCGGTCGGTGTCGTCGTCGGCATCACCGGGTTCAACTACCCGCTGCTCCTGGCCGCGCACAAGGTCGCGCCGTCGGTGGCGGCGGGCTGCCCGGTGATCGTCAAGCCGGCGCCGAACACGCCGCTGGCCACGCTGGTGCTGATCGACCTGTTCCGCAAGGCGGGCTGCCCGGCCGCCGGCGTCCAGCTCGTCACCGGCGGCGTCGAGGTCGGCAAGCTCCTGACCACCCACCCGCGCGTCGCCGCCGTGTCGTTCACCGGGTCCGCGCAGGTCGGCCACCAGATCGCCCGCGCCGCGGCCCCGCGCAAGGTGCTGCTGGAACTCGGGTCCAACGCGGCGCTCGTCGTCGGCCGCGACGCCGACCTCGACCGGGCCGCGGAAGCGGTCGTACGGGGCGGGTTCTACGCCTCCGGTCAGGCGTGCATCAGCGTCCAGCGGGTGATCGTCGAGGAGCCGGTCCGCGAGGCGCTGCTGGAGCGTCTCGAGCCGCTGCTGAAGACGGTCACCACCGGCGACCCCCGGTCCGCCGACACCCGCGTGTCCGCCCTGGTGGACGAGGCGTCCACCGAGCGGGTCCACTCGTGGGTGGACCGCGCGGTCGCCGGCGGCGCGCGCTGCCTGGCCGGCGGTACGGCGCAGGGCCGGGTGCTGCAACCGACTGTGCTCGTCGACGTCCCCGAGGACGCCGAGTGCTGGGCGGAGGAGATCTTCGGGCCGGTGGTGTGCGTCCGTTCGGTGCCGGACATGGACGCGGCCGTCGAGCTGGTCAACCGGTCCCGCTACGGGCTCCAGGCCGCCGTCTTCACCTGCGACCTGGCGGTGGCCCTCGACGTCGTACGCCGACTCGACGTGGGTGGCGTGCTGGTCAACGAGGTGCCCGGCTTCCGTGCCGACAACATGCCGTACGGCGGCGTCAAGGACTCCGGCATCGGCCGGGAGGGACCGCGCTTCGCCATGGAGGAGCTGACCGTGACCAAGATGGTGATGATCAGGCCATGACTCGGAGTGGGAGCACACACGCATGGTGATCTACTTCGTCCGGCGGCTGGCCATCCTCGCGGTGTCGCTGTTCGCCGCGTCGATCCTCGTCTTCACGATGCTGTCGCTGCTGCCGGGCGACCAGGCGCAGGCGATGCTCGGCGTCAACGCCACCCCGGAGGCGCTGGAGGCGCTGCGGGAGCAGTTCGGGACGAACCGGCCGTTCACCGAGCGGTACATGGAGTGGGCCGGCGGCCTGATCCGCGGTGACTTCGGGATCTCGCCGCTCAGCGGGGTGTCGGTCGGCTCGGAGATCTCCGACAAGCTCGGCGTCACCGTGCCGCTCATCCTGGCCGGGATGACGCTGGCGCTGCTCATCGCCGTACCGCTGGGCATCCTCGCCGCGGTGAAGAGCCGCACCGCGATCGGGACGGCGCTGTCGGCGCTGAGCCAGGTCGGCATCGCCGTTCCGTCGTTCTGGCTCGGCATCCTGCTCATCACCGTGTTCGCGGTGAAGCTGCAGTGGCTGCCCGCCGGCGGGTTCACCGGGTGGGACGACTTCGGCGGCGCCGTGCGGGCCCTGCTGATGCCGGCGCTGGTCCTCGGCGTGGCGCAGGGCGCGATCCTGATGCGCTATGTCCGGTCCGCGGTGGTCGAGGTCATGCAGGAGGACTTCATCCAGACCGCGCGGGCCAAGGGTCTCAGCCGCTCGCAGGCGCTGACCCGGCACGCGCTGCGCAACGCGGCCATCCCGGTCATCACCGTCCTCGGTCTGCAACTGGCGACGCTGCTCATCGGCACCGTCGTGATCGAGAACGTCTTCGGCCTGCCCGGTCTCGGCCGGATGCTGCTGCAGGACGTCGGCAACCGCGACCTGCTCAAGGTGCAGGGCACGGTGATGGTGCTGACGGCCGCGGTGCTTCTGATCAACTTCGTCGTCGACGTGGTCTACCACGCGGTCGACCCCAGGCTGAGGAGCAAGGCATGACATCAGTCGCCGACGCCCCACCGGACGCCACCGCCGACGTCGTCGTGGCCGGCCCCGTCAAGCCGCGCCGCCGTTGGAACCTCACGCTGGTGATCGGCGCCGGCCTGGTGGGCCTGGTCGTCCTCACCGCGCTGGTGTCGTTCCTCTGGACGCCGTACGACCCCACCCGGGTCGACCCGTCGCAGACGCTGCTCTCCCCGGGCGGCGAGCACTGGCTCGGCACCGACCACTTCGGCCGGGACATCGTCAGCCAGCTCCTCGTCGGCGCGCGGACCACACTGTTCGTCGGTGTGGTCGCCGTCGCGATCGCCGCGGCGGTCGGCGTACCGCTGGGTCTGCTCGCCGCCACCGGGCACCGCTGGCTCAGCGAGCCGGTGATGCGGGCGCTGGACATCGTCTTCGCCTTCCCGGCCATCCTGCTGGCGATCATCCTGGCGGCCGGCTTCGGCGCCTCCACGCTCACCGGCATGATCGCGATCGGCGTCGCCAACGTCCCGGTGTTCGGCCGCCTCACCCGGGCCGGCGCGATGCAGGTGCTGCAGAGCGACTTCGTGCTGGCCGCGCGCAGCTACGGGCGCCGGGGCGTGGTGCTCATGGTGCGGTATGTGCTGCCCAACATCGCGGCCCTGCTGATCGTCCAGGCGTCGGTGTCGTTCGCGCACGCGGTGCTCGCCGAGGCGGCACTGTCCTACCTCGGGTACGGCACCCCGCCGCCGACCCCCACCTGGGGCCGGATGCTCCAGGAGGCCCAGAACTACTTCGTCGTGCAGCCGATGCTCGCCGTCTGGCCCGGTCTGGCCATCGCCCTGTCGGTGCTCGGTTTCAACCTCATGGGCGACGGGCTGCGCGACGCCCTCGACCCGCGGCTGAGAGGACGGTGACCGGCGTGAGCGGGCTCGTGGTGGAGGACCTCGTCGTCAAGGTCCACGACATCCAGGCCGTCAAGGGCGTCTCGTTCGAGATCGGGCGGGGCCGCCGGATGGGGCTCATCGGCGAGTCCGGCTGCGGCAAGTCGCTGACCGCGCTCGCCCTGATGGGCCTGCTGCCGCACGGCGTGACGGCGTCCGGGCGGGTGCTGCTCAACGGCCGGAACCTGCTCGACCTGTCCGACAAGCAGATGTGCGCGGTCCGCGGCAACGACATCGCCATGGTGTTCCAGGAGCCGATGACGGCGCTGAACCCGCTGATGCGGGTCGGCAACCAGGTCGCCGAGTCGCTGCGGCTGCACAAGGGGATGAGCCGCGCGGCGGCCTCCGCCCGCGCCGTCGAACTGCTCGAACGGGTCCAGCTGCCCGAGCCCGACCGGACCGCGCGCAAGTACCCGCACCAGCTCTCCGGCGGCCAGCGCCAGCGCGTCGTGCTGGCCATCGCGCTGGCGTGCGACCCCGCCGTACTGGTGGCGGACGAGCCGACCACGGCGCTCGACGTCACGGTGCAGGCGGAGATGCTGCGGCTGATGGACACGCTGGTGCGGGAGGAGGGCGCGTCCCTGCTGCTGATCACGCACGACCTGCCGGTGGTCGCCAGCATCTGCGAGGAACTGCTCGTCATGTACGGCGGCTCGATCGTCGAGCACGGCGACGTGGCCACCGTCTTCGACTCGCCCCGGCACCCGTACACGGCGGGCCTGCGGGCGTCCACCGTGCTGGAGAGCACCGACGGCAGTGGCCGGTTGTCGACCATCCCGGGCCGGGTCCCGTCGCTCGGGTCCTTCCCCGACGGCTGCGTGTACCGCAACCGCTGCCCGCGCGCCGACGACGTCTGCCGCACCGTGCCGCTGCTGACGGCGCCGCCCGGCAGCACGCAGCGGGCCGCGTGCCACCACCCGATCGAGAGCGACCAGCCCCTAGGAAGCGGGAAGGCCAGCGCATGACCACGACCCCGTTGCTGGAAGCCGTCGACGTGGTGCGCGAGTACCGGTCCCCCCGGCGGTCCCTGCGGACGCCCGGGCAGCCGATCCGCGCGCTGGACGGCGTGAGCGTGCAGGTCCACGAGGGCGAGGCGTTCGGGATCGTGGGGGAGAGCGGCTCCGGCAAGTCCACGCTGTCGCGCATCCTCATGGCTCTCGACCAGCCGACGTCGGGCACCGCGTTCTACAACGGCCAGCGCATCAGTGGCGTACCGGAGCGGAAGCTCGCGTTCCTGCGGCGCGACGTGCAGATGGTGCTCCAGGACCCGATGTCGTCGCTGAACCCGCGGATGCGCGTCGCGGACATCATCGCGGAGCCGATGCGTGCCCTGCGCCTGCCGGGCGACCACCGGGCCCGCGTTGCCGAGCTGATGCACTCCGTCGGCCTGCCCGAGGAGGCGGTGACCCGCTACCCGCACCAGTTCTCCGGCGGCCAGCGGCAGCGCATCGCGATCGCCCGCGCCCTCGCGGCCGGGCCGAAGGTCATCGTGGGGGACGAGCCGGTCAGCGCGCTCGACGTGTCGGTGCGCGCGCAGATCCTCAATCTGCTCACCGACCTGGCCGAGCAGTTCAAGCTGACCCTGATCCTGGTCTCCCACGACCTGTCCGTGGTCCGGTATCTCTGCGACCGGATCGCGGTGATGAACCAGGGCCGGATCGTCGAGACGGGTGACACCGAATCGATCTACTCCGACCCCCAGCACCCCTACACCCAGAGGCTGCTGTCCGCGGTGCCCACCCTGAGCGGCGACCTCCTGGACCGATTCAACAGGAGCAGCACATGAGGTTGGTTGACCGCGTCGCCGTCGTCACCGGAGGCGCCAGCGGCATCGGACTGGCGACCGTCGGCCGGCTCGTCGAGGAGGCGGCGCGCGTCGTCATCGCCGACCTCGACGGCGACCGCGCCGCCGAGGCGGCCGCCGGCTTCGGGTCCGCCGTCGTCGGCGTCGCCTGCGACGTCACCCGCGCCGCTGACTGCCGCGCCGCCGTCGAGACCGCCGTCGAGCGGTTCGGGCGGCTCGACCTCATGCACGCCAACGCGGGTACGCCGTTCACCGGCCCGCTGGACGAGGTCGACCAGGCGACGCTGGACCGCGTGATCGACGTCAACCTCAAGGGCGCGTTCTGGACCGCGCAGGCCGCCGCGCCGCCGCTGATCGAGGCCGGCGGCGGCTCGATCGTGTTCACCGCGTCCCTTCAGGCCGTCATCGCCCGCCCCCGGTACGCGCCGTACACCGCCGCCAAGCACGGCGTCATCGGCCTGATGAAGGCGCTGGCGCTGGAACTCGCGCCGCACGGCATCCGGGTCAACGCGATCGCCCCGGCGGCGACCGAGACGCCGATGCTCTCGGCGTTCCTGGGCGGCATGGGCGACGTGCCGGACAGCGCCCGGGAGAACTTCCGGGCGTCGATCCCGCTGGGCCGCATGGCGACGCCGCGCGACTCCGCCGACGCGGTGGTGTTCCTCGCCAGCGACGAGGCGCGGATGGTGACGGGCCACACGCTCGTCCTCGACGGCGGCACGACGGCCGGCTGAGGCGTACCGTGACCAGTTCGCTGGCGGACCCCCCGTACGAGGGCACGATCGGACGCACCTACCACGAGTCGACGGAGCACTGGAGCGCGCCGCCGTCTGCCGCCGCGGGCACCCCGAACGTGGTGTACGTGCTGCTGGACGACGTCGGGTTCGCCGACTTCGGCTGCTTCGGCGCCGAGATCGACACCCCGACGATCGACCGGCTGGCCGCGTCCGGGCTGCGGTACACCAACTTCCACACCTCGCCGCTGTGCTCGCCGACCCGGGCCAGCGTGCTCACCGGCCGCAACCACCACAGCGTCGGCATGCGCATGCTGTCCAACTTCGACAGCGGCTTCCCCAGTGGACGGGGCCGGATCACCCACGCCGCCGCCACCGTCGCGGAGATGCTCGCCGACGCCGGCTTCAACACCATGGCGGTCGGCAAGTGGCACGTCGCGCCGCTGGAGCACACCACGCCGTCGGGGCCGTACGACCAGTGGCCGCTGGGCCGCGGCTTCGAGCGGTACTACGGCTTCCTGGAGGCCGAGACCGACAACTTCTATCCGGAGCTGGTCTACGACAACCACCAGGTGGACCCGCCGGCCACCCCGGAGGAGGGCTACCACCTCACCGAGGACCTGACCGACCGGGCCATCGGGTTCGTCCGGGACCAGACCTCGTTCACGCCGGAGAAGCCGTTCTTCCTCTATCTGGCGTACGCCGCCGCGCACGCGCCGCACCAGGCGCCGCCGGAGTACCTGGCGAAGTACCGGGGCCGCTACGACAGGGGCTGGGACGTCATCCGCGCGGACCGGCACCGGCGGCAGATCGGGCTGGGCATCGTCCCGCCGGACGCGCCGCTGCCACCGCACAACCCCGGCGTCGTGCCGTGGGACGACGTGCCGCCGGAGCAGCGGCGCCTGTTCGCCCGGATGCAGGAGGCGTACGCGGCGATGGTCGACCACACCGACGCCCAGCTCGGGCGCCTGGTCGACTTCCTGGAGCGGATCGGCCGCCTCGACAACACGATCTTCGTGGTCATGTCGGACAACGGGGCGAGCCCCGAGGGCACGCCGCTCGGCACGCTCAACCCCACCGCCTTCCAGAACCGGGTGCCGGAGAACCTCCAGGACAGCCTGGACCGGATCGACGAGATCGGCGGCCCGCGGGCGCAGAGCAACTACCCGCTGGGCTGGGCGCAGGTCAGCAACACCCCGTTCCGCCGCTACAAGCAGCACACCCACGAGGGCGGGGTCCGGGTGCCGTTCGTGCTGAGCTGGCCGGCCGGTGACGTGCCCGGCGGGCAGGTGCGGACGCAGTTCCAGCACAGCATCGACGTCACCGCGACGGTGCTCGACCTGGTCGGGGTGCAGCCGCCCGCGGTGCGCCGGGGCATACCGCAGATGCCGCTGCACGGCCGCAGCTTCCGCGACGGGCTGCGTGATCCGGCGGCGCCGCCGTCGCGGGACCGCCAGTACTTCGAGATGTTCGGCCACCGCGGCATCTACCACCAGGGCTGGAAGGCTGTCGCGTTCCACGAGCGCGGCACCTCGTGGGACGAGGACCGCTGGGAGCTGTACCGGATCGACGAGGACCCGACCGAGAGCCGTGACCTCGCCGCCGAGCACCCGGAGGTGCTGCGGCGTCTCATCGAGGAGTTCTGGATCGAGGCGGCCCGCTACGACGTGCTGCCGCTGGACGACAGGGGATTCGCGATCCGGGCCCGGGTGCCACGCCCCGGGTCGGTGCGGGACCGGCTGGTCTTCACCTACCTGGCGGGCGTACCGACGGTCTCCGGCGCGGCGGTGCCGCCGACGATGAACCGCTCGCACGCGATCACCGCGCGGGTGCGCCGCACCGACGCCGCGCAGGGCGGCGTGATCGTGGTGCTCGGCAACGTGAGCGGCGGGTACGTGCTGCACATCAAGGACAACCACCTGGTGTACGAGTACAACCACCTCGGCACCCACCACGTGCTGCGGTCCGAGGGCGAGCTGCCGCTGGGGCCGGTGGAGCTGACCTTCGAGCTGACGAAGACCGCCGACTGCCAGGGCGTCGGCCGGCTGTACGTGGACGGCGAGGCGGCGGGCGAGGCGCTGTTCCCGCAGCTGCTGCCGTTCTTCCACGGGTTCGCGGGCATGGACGTCGGGCGCAGCATCCACTCGCCGGTGTCGCCGAGCTACCCGGCCCGGCACGAGTTCTCCGGCGAACTGGAGTACGTGCGGTTCCGGCTCGCCGCGTCCGAGGAGGTCGGCGAGCCCATCGCGACGGCGGACGACGTCGCGCCGCGGCCGTCGGCCGGAGTCGGGTTCGAAGTCGTGGACTGACGCGCGGCGCGTACGGCGACGGCGCGTGGACGGACCTCGTTGTCCGTCCACGCGCCGTCTGTCTGCCGGGGCCTCAGCGCAGGGCCAGGCCCCACAGCGGGTCCTCCAGGAACCGCCCGACGTGGGCGAGCACCCGGCTGCCCAGTTCCCCGTCCACGAGCCGGTGGTCGAAGGACAGCGACAACTGCACCGTCCACCGGGGAACGACCTGCTCGTCGACGACCCACGGCATGCGGCGCAGCGCGCCGAGGCAGAGGATCGCCGCCTCACCGGGGTTGAGGATCGGGGTGCCGGCGTCCACTCCGAACACACCGATGTTGGTGATGGTGATGGTGCCGCCGGACAGGTCGGCGGGACGGGTGCGGCCCTCCCGCGCGGTGCCCGCCAGCTCGTTCAGGGCGACCGCGAGATCCCGTACGGCCAGGGTCTGCGCGGCCTTGACGTTCGGCACCAGCAGGCCGCGCGGCGTCGCGGCGGCGATACCGAGGTTGACGTCGGCGAACCGGACGATCTCCTGGTTCTCCTCGTCCCACCGGGCGTTGACGTCGGGGTACCGGCGGATCGCGTCCAGCAGCGCCAGCGACGCCACGAGCAGCGGGCTGACCTTCACGCCCTGGAAGGCCGGGTCCTGCTTCAGCCGGTCCACGAACTCGACGGTGCCGGTCATGTCGACGGTGAGGAACTCCGTGACGTGCGGCGCGGTGAACGCGCTGGCGACCATGGCGGCCGCCGTCGCCTTGCGCACTCCGCGTACGGGCAGGCGCTCGTCGCGCCGGTGGTCGGCCGCCGGCGTCCGGACGGTGGTGTGGTCGAGCAGGTCCTGGCGCGTGATGAGACCGCCGGGACCGCTGCCGCGCACGTCGGCCAGTTCCACACCGAGGTCCTTCGCGAGCTTGCGCAGCGGAGGCTTGGTGAGCACCGGCGGCCGGGACGTGTGCGGCCCGCGGGCCGGCTCGGCCGGGCGGACGGACGGCGTGGCGCGGCGTGGCCGGCGGGTCCGCGCCTGGGCGGACACCCCGTAGCCCACGAGCACCGCGGTACGCTCCGCCGCCGGCTCGTCGGCGGTCGGTCCGTCTCCGGTCGGCGGCTCGGCGGCGGGCTCGTCGGCGGGCGTGGCCGCCGGGCCGTCGCCCGCCACCCGGATCGCGATGATCGGCGAACCGACGTCGACGGTCTGGCCCTCCTCGGCGAGGAGGCGGTCCACCACACCGGCGTACGGGCTGGGCAGCTCGACGACGGCCTTGGCGGTCTCGATGTCCACCAGGATGTCGTTGAGGCGGACCGGGTCGCCCGGTGCCACCCGCCAGGTGACGATCTCGGCCTCGGTGAGCCCTTCGCCGACGTCGGGAAGGCGGAACTGCTGAACGGTCATGGATACCTCTCCCTTCAGGCGGCGAGGACGCGGTCGACGGCGTCGAGGATCCGGTCCAGGTCGGGCAGGTACTCCTCCTCGACCTTTGCGGGCGGGTACGGCAGGTTGAAGCCGCCGACCCGCTCGACCGGCGCCTCCAGCGAGTAGAAGCACCGGCTCGTCACCTGCGCGACGACCTCGGCGCCGAATCCGGCGAACGTGGGGGCCTCGTGGACCACCACCGCCCGCCCGGTACGGCGGACCGACTCCTCGACTGTCGCCACGTCGAGCGGGGAGATGGACCGCAGGTCGATCACCTCGATGTCACGTCCCTCCTGTGCGGCGGCCTCGGCGGCGGCGACGCAGGTGGCGACAGTGCCGCCGTACGTCAGCAGCGTCACGTCGGCGCCGGGGCGCACGACCCGGGCGCGGTCCAGCGGCAGCGGCGGCCCGGCGTCCTCCGGCGTCACCTCGCCCTTCACCCAGTAGCGGCGCTTCGGCTCGTAGAAGATCACCGGGTCGTCACCGGCGACGGCCTGCCGGATCATCCAGTGCGCGTCGTCCGGGCTGGCGCAGTAGACGACCCGCAGCCCGGCGGTGTGCGCGAAGTAGGCCTCGTTCGACTCGCTGTGGTGCTCCACCGCGCCGATGCCGCCGCCGACCGGGATCCGCACGACCACCGGCAGGGCGGTACGGCCGCCGGTGCGGGCCCGCATCTTGGCCAGCTGCGAGACGATCTGGTTGAACGCGGGGTAGACGAAGCCGTCGAACTGGATCTCGCAGACCGGGCGGTACCCGCGTAGCGCCAGGCCGATGGCGGTGCCGATGATCCCGGACTCGGCGAGGGTCGTGTCCACCACCCGGGCCTCGCCGAAGTCCTTCTGGAGACCGTCGGTGACCCGGAAGACGCCGCCGAGGCGGCCGACGTCCTCGCCCATCAGGAGGACCTTGTCGTCGTCCTCCATGGCGCGGCGCAGGCCGCTGTTCAGTGCCTGACAGAGAGTGAGCATGAAACGAGTTCTCCGATCGGGGCGGGCGTCAGTCGAGGAAGGAGGCGCGGTAGGCGACGAACGCCTCGCGCTCCTCCCGCAGAAGCTGGGGCACGTCGGACAGCACCGTGGCGAAGGCGTCCGCGAGGTCCGGCGCCGTCAGGGCCAGGCACTCCCGGCGGGTCCGGTCGGCGAGTTCGTCCGCCTCGGCCTGGATCTGGCCGAGGTACGCCTCGTCGCTCCAGCCCTCGGCGCGCATCAGCGCCTCGACCCGGGCCAGCGGGTCCCGCGCCCGCCACGCCTGCAGCTCGTCGTCCGTGCGGTACCGGGTCGGGTCGTCCGACGTGCTGTGCCCGCCCATCCGGTACGTGGTGGCCTCGACGATCGCGGGACCGGCGCCTGCGCGGGCGTGCTCGGTCACCGCGGACGTCACCGCGTACACCGCGAGCACGTCGTTGCCGTCGACCCATTCGCTGCGCAGGCCGAATCCGGCGCCGCGGCGGTGGATCGGCGTGCGGGTCTGCGACGCCGTCGGCGTCGAGATCGCCCACTGGTTGTTCTGGCAGAAGAACACCATCGGGGCGTTGTTGACGGCGGCGATGTTCATGGCCTCGCTCGCGTCGCCCTCGCTGGCGGCGCCGTCACCGAAGTACGTCACGACCACCGTGTCGCTGCCGTCGCGCTGCACGCCGAGCGCGTACCCGGTGGCGTGCAGCAGCTGGGCCGCCAGGACCAGCGTGTAGATGTGGAACGAGTACGGCTCCGGGTCCCAGCCGCTGTGCGCGACGCCGCGCCACTGCCGGAGCAGGTCGGCCGGGCCGATGCCGCGCCACAGCGCCGCCGCGTGCTCGCGGTAGCTCGGGAAGACGTAGTCGTCGGCGCGTACCGCCGCGACGGAGCCGACCTGTGCGGCCTCCTGGCCGCGGCACTGCAACCACAGGCCCAGCTCGCCCTGCCGCTGCAACGCGAACGCCTCGTCGTCGAGGCGGCGGGCGAGCCGCATCCCCCGGTACAGGTCGCGGGTGAGGCGGCCGAGGGCGTCGCGGTCGACGTCCACGTCCGGGTGCAGGCGTCCGTCCGGGGTGACGAGCTGGGTCCAGCCCTCGGCGGCGCGCGGAAGGTCGGTGGTGCCGGTGAAGGGGTTGGTGACCGGTGGGTCGGCGAGATCTACGGTAGTCATTCGTCACCTTCTGGGTGCGGGGTCTCCGCGTCGCCGGGGTCGCCGGCCGTCTCGCGGATCTCGGATATGGGACCGCCCGCCGGGGTGGACCCGGCGGGCGGTGATGGGTGTACGTCTAGACCGTGTGCCGGTCGGCGAGTGTCAGCGCCTCGTCGAGGACCGCCAGGCCCGCCTTGGCCTCCGTCTCCGACACGGTGCAGGGCGGCACCACGTGGATCCGGTTGAAGTTGGCGAACACGACCAGGCCGTTGCGCTTGCACTCGGCCAGCACGTCGTTCATCTCCGGCGACGAGGCCCCGTACGGCGCCAGCGGTTCCCGTGTCTCGCGGTCGCGGACCAGTTCCAGCGCCCAGAAGACGCCGAGCCCGCGTACCTCCCCGACGCTCGGGTGCCGCTCGGCGATCTCCCGCAGCCCCGGGCCGAGCACGTCCTCGCCGATCCGGGCGGCGTTCTCGACGATGCCCTCGTCCCGCATCGCGTTGATGGTCGCGACGGCGGCGGCGGTGGCCAGCGGGTGACCGGAGTAGGTCAGCCCGCCGGGGTAGGGGCGGGTGGCGAACGTGTCGGCGACGTGGTCGGCGATCACCACACCGCCGAGCGGGACGTAACCGGAGTTCACGCCCTTGGCGAAGGTGATCAGGTCGGGCGTCACGCCGTAGTGGTCGATGGCGAACCAGGCGCCGGTACGCCCGAACCCCGCCATCACCTCGTCGGCGATGTAGAGGATGCCGTGCCTGTCGCACAGCTCGCGTACGCCGGCCAGGAAGCCCGGCGGCGGCGGCATGATGCCGGCGGTGCCCGGCACGGTCTCCAGCACGATCGCGGCGATGGTGGACGGGCCCTCCATCTCCACGACCCGTTCGAGGTGGCGCAGCGCGAGCCGGCTCTCCTCCTCCTCGGTCGTGGCGCCGAACTCCGACCGGTACAGGAACGGGCCGAAGAAGTGCACCACCCCGGCGGTGCCGTTGTCGCTGGGCCAGCGACGCGGGTCGCCGGTCAGGTTCACCGCGGTCTGGGTGCCGCCGTGGTAGCTGCGGTACTGGGACAGCACCTTCGGCCGGCCGGTGTGCAGCCGGGCCATCCGGACGGCGTGCTCGATCGCGTCCGCGCCACCGTTGGTGAAGAACACCTTCTCCAGGCCCGCCGGCGTCCGCTCGGCGATCAGCCGGGCCGCCTCGCCGCGGGCGTCGTTGGCGTACGACGGCGCGATGGTGCACAGCTTGGCGGCCTGCTCCTGGATCGCCGCTACCACCGCCGGGTGCTGGTGGCCGATGTTGGTGTTGACGAGCTGGGAGGAGAAGTCCAGGTAGCGGTTCCCGTCGCCGTCCCAGAAGTACGAGCCCTCGGCGCGCTCGACCACCATCGGGTCGAGCAGGGACTGGGCGGACCAGGAGTGGAAGACGTGGGCGCGGTCGAGTTCGTAGGTGCGGCGTGCGCTGGTGCTCATGGTGGCCTCTCTCCGCTGCTCAGTCGTTCTCGGGGAAGCCGAGGTTGATCCCGCCGTGGCTGGGGTCGAGCCAGCGGGAGGTGACCACCTTGCCGCGGGTGAAGAAGTGCACGCCCTCGGCGCCGTGGGCGTGGGAGTCGCCGAAGAGGCTGTCCTTCCAGCCGCCGAACGAGTAGTAGGCCATCGGCACCGGGATCGGCACGTTGATGCCGACCATGCCGACCTCGACCTCGTTCTGGTAGCGGCGGGCCGCGCCGCCGTCGTTGGTGAAGATGGCGGTCCCGTTGCCGTAGGGGTTGGAGTTCACCAGCTTGAGCGCCTCGTCGTAGCTGCCGACCCGCACCACCGACAGCACCGGCCCGAAGATCTCGTCGGTGTAGACGCTCATCTCCGGCGAGACCCGGTCCAGCAGGCTCGGCCCGAGCCAGAACCCGGACTCGTCGCCGTCGACCTGCACCTGCCGGCCGTCCACCACCAGCTCGGCGCCCGCCTCGACGCCCGCGTCGAGGTACGACGCGACCCGGTCGCGGTGCTCCCGGGTGACCAGCGGCCCCATGTCGCAGGAGCGGCGGCCGTCACCGATCTTCAGGCCGGCGATGCGCTCGCGGATGCGCGCCACCAGGTCGTCGGCGACGGGCTCGACGACCACCAGGGCGGAGATCGCCATGCACCGCTCGCCGGCCGAGCCGAACCCGGCGTTGACCGCCGCGTCGGCGGCCAGGTCGAGGTCGGCGTCCGGCAGCACCACCATGTGGTTCTTCGCGCCGCCGAGGGCCTGTACGCGCTTGCCGTTGCGGGTGCCGGTCTCGTACACGTACCGGGCGATCGGGGTGGAGCCGACGAACGACACGGCCTTGACCTCGGGGTGCTCCAGCAGCCGGTCGACAGCGACCTTGTCGCCGTGCACGACGTTGAACACGCCGGCGGGCAGGCCGGCCTGCTCCCAGAGCCGGGCGACGAGCAGCGACGCGGACGGGTCCTTCTCGCTGGGCTTGAGCACGACGGCGTTGCCGGCCGCGATGGCGATGGGCACGAACCACATCGGGACCATCACCGGGAAGTTGAACGGGGAGATGACGGCGCAGACGCCGACCGGCTGCCGGATGGAGTAGACGTCCACGTTCGTGGACACGCCCTCGGAGTAGCCGCCCTTGAGCAGGTGCGGGATGCCGCAGGCGAACTCCACGACCTCCAGACCGCGGGTGACCTCGCCCAGGGCGTCCGAGACGACCTTGCCGTGCTCGGCCGTGATCAGCTCGGCCAGTTCCTGCTTGTGCTGGTTCACCAGCTCCCGGAACGCGAACAGCACCTGGGTGCGCTTGGTCAGCGACGAGTTCCGCCAGGAGGCGAACGCGGCGGCGGCGGAGGCGACCGCCTGGTCCACCTCGTCGACGGAGGCCAGCGGCACCTCCGTCCGGACCGCGCCCAGCGCCGGATCGTAGACTGGGGCCGTACGCTCGGTGACGCCGGCGAACGGCTTGCCGTCGATCCAGTGGGTCACCCGCTCCAGCGGGACGGGAGCGGGCACGGTGCCGGGTGCTGTCTGGGTCATGCCCGGATCATCTGCGCTTCCCCAGGCCCGGGCAATGGGCACTGTGTCGTTCCCGCCCTGGAGAAGCACACATACTGTGCGCCGGAGCGAGGAGGGAGACGGTCTGATGCCGATGACGGTTCGCGACGTGCTCGAACTGCCGGCGTTGCAGCAGGCCGGGCCGCGTGTCGTGGCCGGGCGGGACCGCCTGGACGCTCCGGTGCGATGGGTGCACGTGGCCGAGATCCCGGAGATCGCCGACCTGCTCCGCGGCGGGGAGCTGGTCCTGACCACCGGCATCGGTCTGCCGCCGGACGACGACGGGCTGCGCCGGTGGATCGACGGCCTGGCGGCGGTCGGCGCGGCCGGGGTCGTGGTCGAGCTGGGCCGCCGGTTCGGCGGGACGCTGCCGGCCGCGCTCGTCGAGCAGGCCCGCAGCCGGAACCTGCCGCTCGTCGCGCTCCAGCGGGAGATGCGGTTCGTGGCGGTGACCGAGGTGGTCCACTCGGTGATCGTCGAGGAGCAGACCGCCGACCTGCTCGCGAAGGACGAGATCCACCGGATCTTCACCGAGCTGTCGGTGGAGGGCGCGGAGCCCCGGCAGGTGCTCCGTGAGGTCACCCGCCTGTCCCGGCGTCCCGCGGTGCTGGAGAACCTCTCCCACCAGGTGCTGGCGTACGAGACGGGCCCGCTGTCGGCCGAGGAGCTTCTCGACCGCTGGGAGACCCGTTCCCGCGCGGTCGAGGTCCCGTCCGGCACCGGCTACGAGCCGCGTTCGGGCTGGCTGGTGACCGGCGTGGAGGCCCGGGGCAACAGGTGGGGGCGGCTGGTGCTGCTGTGCGACCAGGAGCCGCCGGCCCGGACGAGTGTCCTGCTGGAGCGCGCCGCGTCCACCATCGCGCTGAACCAGCTCGTCGCGCGGGACGACTCGTCTGTCGAACGGCAGGCGCGCAGCAGCCTGCTGTGGAGCATCGTCAACCACTCGGCGCCCACCCGGGACGTGGCACTGCGGGCGCGCGGGCTCGGTGTGGCGCTGGAGCAGCGGCGGCTGCTCGGGGTGGTGGTACGCCGTCGCCGGCCGGGCCTGAGCCCCGGCGTCGAGATGAACGCGCGCCGCCGGGAACTGCTGGACGCGGTGGAGACGGCGGTGCGCGACTGCGGGCTGGCGGCGCTGGCCGGTGACGTCGACGGGCTCGGTGGCGCGGAGGTCACAGTGCTCGTCGCCCTCGCCGAGGCCGAGTCCGACGAGGCCGCGCTGCTCGGGCTGTCCACCGCGCTCACCCGGGCGGGCCTGCGGGCCGGGTCGGACGTCGTGGTCGCCGCCGGTTCGGTGGTCAGGTCCCTCGACCTGGCGCGGCGCTCGCTGGTCGAGGCGGCGCAGGTGGCCGACGCCACGGCGCACACCGCCGAACCCCGGCCCTTCTACCGGCTCCTCGACGTCCGCCTCCGGGGCCTGCTCTACCTGCTGCGCGACGACGTGCGCCTGCAGACGTTCGTCGAGCGCGAGCTGGGGCCGCTGCTCTCCTACGACGAGCGGCACGGCACGAACCACGTGGCCCTGCTGGAGGCGTACCTGGTCGAGGGACGCAACAAGCGGCGCGCGGCGGAGGAGATGTCGCTGTCGAGGTCCGCGCTGTACCAGCGGTTGCAGTTGATCGAGCGGGTGCTCGGCGTCGACCTGGATTCGAGCGAGCGGCGCCTGTCGCTGCACGTGGCGCTCACCGCCCGGGACGTCATGCGCGGCGGCGGCGTCTCCGGTTCCGCGGGCTGACCCGTCCGGTCACCGGCCGCGACGTGCCCGCGGGCGCCGGACGGCGTCGCGGGTGGGCGCGGTGTGCATGCTGACGCTGACCACCGGCACCGCGTTCGCGACGCTCTTGCGCACCGTCTCCAGCGACGCCACGGAGGGGGAGCACTCCACGATCATCACCGCCGACAGGTTCGGGCACTGCACGTACTGGACGTGTGAGACCGCGACCCGGCGTGAGTGCAGCACGGACAGCACCTTGAGCAGGCCGCTGGTGGAGTGCCCGGGGCCGAGGTGCACCACCATCGTGCACGTGGCGGGGGACTCGTCGTGCGGCCGGGCGGCCGGGCCGGGCGGCCGGCGATCGACGGTGTCGGGGGTGAAGGGGAACGTGGTCACGGGGGCCTCACAGTGTCGAGCCGACAGGGGTGGCTTGGCCGGCGACGCACGCGGAAGGCGTACGCCGCCTAGGTAATCGGCCCGATCGCGATGTGCATGCCCACGGCGGGAGTGTGGCACGTCCCTGCGCCGCCCGGGAGGCTCCGGCGGCAAGCCGTCCGGCACGTGAGACAGGGCCCTGACCTGCGGATCGACGATCGTGGTGGGGCTTCGCGCCGGGCCCCGCAGGGTTACCGACCGGTACGCATGCACTTAAGGATCGTTCAGGATCTCGCTCTACACTCGGGCTTGGGACGACGACTTGAGAAGGAGCTCCGCGCATGGACGCTGACGAGATCGCCGCCGGTCGGGCCCGCTGGCAGGCCCGCTACGACGCCGCCCGCAAGCGCGACGCGGACTTCACCACGCTGTCCGGCATGAGCGTCGACCCGGTGTACGGCCCGCCGGAGGGCACGGCGTACCCGGGCTTCGACCGGATCGGCTGGCCGGGCGAGTTCCCGTACACCCGGGGCCTGCACCCGACCGGCTACCGCGGGCGGACCTGGACCATCCGGCAGTTCGCCGGCTTCGGCAACGCCCGGCAGACCAACGAGCGGTACAAGATGATCCTCGGCGCAGGCGGCGGCGGGCTCTCCGTCGCCTTCGACATGCCGACGCTGATGGGCCGCGACTCGGACGACCCGCAGTCGCTCGGCGAGGTCGGCCACTGCGGCGTCGCCGTCGACTCGGCCGCCGACATGGAGGTGCTGTTCGACGGCATCGACCTGGCCGGCGTGACCACCTCGATGACCATCTCCGGGCCGGCCGTGCCGGTCTTCTGCATGTACCTGGTCGCCGCAGAACGGCAGGGCGCGGACCTGTCCACGCTGGACGGAACACTCCAGACGGACATCTTCAAGGAGTACATCGCGCAGAAGGAGTGGCTGTTCGACCCCGAGCCGCACCTGCGCCTCATCGGCGACCTGATGGAGTACTGCGCCCGGGAGATCCCCCGGTACAAGCCCTTGTCGGTCTCCGGCTACCACATCCGCGAGGCCGGCTCGACCGCCGCGCAGGAGCTGGCGTACACGCTGGCCGACGGATTCGGGTACGTCGAGCTGGGCCTGTCGCGCGGGCTGGACGTGAACACGTTCGCCCCGGGCCTGAGCTTCTTCTTCGACTCCCATGTGGACTTCTTCGAGGAGATCGCCAAGTTCCGCGCCGCCCGCCGCATCTGGGCCCGCTGGCTGCGCGACGTCTACGGCGCCACCAGCGAGAAGGCCCAGTGGCTGCGGTTCCACACGCAGACCGCCGGGGTGTCGCTCACCGCGCAGCAGCCGGTCAACAACGTGGTGCGTACCGCCGTGGAGGCCCTGGCCGCGGTGCTCGGCGGCACCAACTCGCTGCACACGAACGCCCTCGACGAGACGCTCGCCCTGCCCACCGACGAGTCGGCCGAGATCGCCCTGCGTACCCAGCAGGTGCTGATGGAGGAGACCGGCGTGACGAACGTGGCCGACCCGCTCGGCGGCGCCTGGTACGTCGAGGCGCTCACCGACCGGATCGAGGCCGAGGCGGAGGAGATCTTCGCCCGGATCAAGCAGCTCGGCGGCGAGGGCCCGCACACCATCGGCCCGATGACCTCCGGCATCCTGCGCGGCATCGAGGACGGCTGGTTCACCGGGCACATCGCCGAGTCCGCGTTCGTCTACCAGCAGGCGCTGGAGAAGGGCGACAAGAAGATCGTCGGCGTCAACTGCCACACCGGCACGGTGGCCAAGGACCTGGAGATCCTGCGCATCTCGCACGAGGTGGAGCTGGAGCAGCGCCGGGTGCTCGCCGAGCGCAAGTCGGCCCGCGACGACGCCGCCGTCACCGCCGCCGTGGCGCGGATGGTCGAGGTCGCCCGCAGCGGCGAGAACATGATCCCCGCCATGCTCGACGCCGTCCGCGCCGAGGCCACCCTCGGCGAGATCTGCGACGCCCTCCGCGCCGAGTGGGGCGTCTACCGAGAGCCCGCCCGCTTCTGACCCCCGCTTTGTAAGGAAGGGCCCCTTGTTAACAGCAGCTGTTAACAAGGGGCCCTTCCTATACCGGAGGCGTTAATAAGGGGCCCTTCCTTACGGGCGGGCTGAGCTGGGGGAGAGTGGTGACTGTCGCCGTCGCGGCTGGTCGGAGATCCGTGGGGTACGTGCGAGACTAGACAACCATGAGCGACCCACGGATCACCTCGTCGATCTTCACCCGCGGCGCGGTCGACCTCAGCGCGCTGCGCACCCCCGCACCTGCCGACACCTCCACCGCCACACCGTCTCCGGGCGGCACACCCGCCGGGCTGCCGGGCAGCCCCGCCGGCTCCGCCGCCGTGATCGACGTGACCGAGGCGAACATCCAGTCCGAGGTGCTCGAACGCTCGCTCACCACACCGGTTGTGGTCTTCTTCGGCGCCGCCGGCTACCCGGAGAGCGACCAGTTCGCCCCGGTGCTGGAGAAGCTGGCCGCCGAGGGCGGCGGAGCGTGGCTGCTGGCCCGGGTCGACGTGCAGCAGCAGCCGCGGCTCGCACAGATGTTCCAGCTCCAGGCGCTGCCCACCACGTACGCCATCGTTGGCGGCCGCCCGATCGACGCCTTCCCCGGACCGGTGCCGGAGTCGCAGTTGCGACAGTGGCTCCAGGCCGTGCTCAAGGCCGGTGGCGTCACGGTGGCCGAGCCGGAGGACCCGCGTCTCGACGCCGCCGACGACGCGCTGATGAGCGGCGACCTCGACGCCGCCGAGGCGGCGTACCGGAAGATCCTGGCCGAGTCCCCGGCCGACGCGGCGGCGGAGGCGGGCCTGGCGCAGGTCGGGCTGGCCCGCCGGGTCTCCGGCGCGGACCCGCAGGCGGCGCTGGACGCCGCGGCCGCCGCCCCGGACGACGTGGACGCCCAGCTGCTGGCCGCCGACATCGAGGTGCTCAGCGGCCTCGCCGACCAGGCGTACAAGCGGCTCGTCGGCCTTGTGCGGCGCACCGCCGGGGACGACCGGGACCGGGTACGCCAGCACCTGCTCGGCCTGTTCACCATCGCCGGCCCGGACGACCCCGCCGTGGCGTCCGCCCGACGCGCCCTGGCCAGCGCGCTGTTCTGAGTCAACCCGCGCGGGCCGGCGCACCGCCGGCCCGCCCGACCTCCGAGGACGGGAGCCCATGATGCGCCGGATCGCCGTCCTCGACGCGCCGACGAACCTCGGACTGCGCCCGCCCACCGCCAGCTCCGTGCCCGGGTGCGGCAAGGCGCCGGGCGCGCTGCGCGACCACGGCCTGCTCGCCCGGCTGCGCGCCCGCGACGCCGGCTGCCTGACCCCGCCCCGGTACGACCCGGGGGACTGGCGGCCCGGCGACGGCGTCTGCCACGCGCCGGAGATCTCCGCGTACTCGCTGGCGCTCGCCGACCGGATCGGCGCGATCATCGACCGGGGCGAGTTCCCGCTGGTGCTCGGCGGGGACTGCTCGGTGCTGCTCGGCTCCGGGCTGGCCATGCACCGTCTCGGCGAGGCGGTCGGCGGGCGGATCGGCCTGGTCTTCGTCGACGGCCACTCCGACTTCCGGCACCCCGGCAACGCCTCCTACGTCGGCGCGGCCGCCGGGGAGGACCTGGCGCTGGTCACCGGGCGGGGGCAGCCCGACCTGGCCGCCATCGAGGGCCGGCGGCCCTACTTCCGGGACATCGACGTGGTGGTGCTCGGCATCCGCGCGCAGGACGAGTACCGCCTCGACCTGCAGGCCGCCGGCATCACCACCCGGCCGGTGCCGGCGCTGCGCGCCGAGGGCGCCGCCCGTACCGCCCAGTGGGCGCACGAGCAGCTCGTCGACTGCGCCGGCTACTGGGTGCACATCGACGTCGACGTGCTCGACCCGGCGGTGATGCCCGCCGTGGACGCGCCCGACCCCGGTGGCATCGCCTTCGCCGAGCTGGAGATCCTGCTGGCCGGGCTGGTCGACACCCCGCACTGCCTCGGCGTCGAGCTGACCGTCTTCGACCCCGACTACGACCCGGACGGGGCGTACGCGGCCGAGATCGTCAACACGGTGGTGGCCGGGCTCGCCCCGGTCGTCGCGCCGGGAGCGGTGCCGCCCCGGCTGCTGCCGGCCGGGCCGGTCGCGCCCGCGCCCCGGGCCGCGGACAGCCGACCGGCGCCCGAGCCGCTGCCCGCCCCGGCAGCAGTACCGGCCCCGGCGGTGGCGGTGGAGCCGATCGGCCCCGACCCGACCTCCGACGGCGCCGTCGACGACCTCGGCACCGACCCGCTGGGGCCCGGCCTGCTGCGCCGGGCGCCCGCCGGAGACGAGCCGGACCCGGCCCGCTCCGGCATCGACATCGCCTGACCGGTACGCCTCAGCTCGCGGCCAGGCCGCGCAGGAACTTCTCGGCGATCGGCGCCGCCACCTTGGAACCCGCCCCGCCCTGCTCGACGAAGACGGCGAAGGCCACGTCACCCTGCCACCCGACGAACCAGGCGTGCGTGTTCGCCGGGTTGTTGTCGTACTCCGCGGTGCCGGTCTTGCCGTGCACCGGCTCGCCCGGCACGTCGGCCAGCGCGCTGCCGCTGCCCGAGGTGACCACCCCGCGCATCATCGACTTCAGCGCCGCCACCGACTCCGGCTTGAGCGCCTCGCCAGCCGGCGCGGCCTTGGCCGGCGCCGGGTCGAGCAGCAGCTTGGGCTGCTCGAACTTGCCCCGGGCCACTGCTGCGGTGGCGCTCGCCATGGCCAGCGGGCTCACCAGCGTGGTGCCCTGGCCGATCGCGGCGGCGGCCTGCTCGGTGGCCGAGCCGTTGGCGGAGACCTTGCCGGTGAACGCGTCCGCGCCGAGATCCCACGCGGCCTCCAGGCCGAGCGTACGGCCGGCCTGCGCCAGCCCGTCCGGGCCGAGCTTCGGCGCCAGCGCCACGAACGCGGTGTTGCAGGACTTGGCGAAGTCGGTGGCGAACGGCACCGCGCCCAGCTCGAAATTGTCCGAGTTCTTGAAGCTGCGGCCCTCGACCGTCGCCGCCTTCGGGCAGTTCACAGTGGTCTGCGGGGTCACCGCGCCCCGGTCGAGCAGGCCGAGCGCGCTGACCATCTTGAATGTCGAGCCGGGCGGAACCTGGGCGGTGAAGGCGAGGTTCTCGCCGGCCGGCCCGGGACCGTTCGCGGCGGCCAGCACGGCGCCGTCGCTGATCCGCAGCGCCACCAGCGCGGAGCGGCGGGTCTGCCCACGCAGCGCGGCGTCGGCCGCGTTCTGGGTGGCCACGTCGATGGTGGTCTTCACCGGCTGACCGGGCTTCGGGTCGTTGCGGAACAGTTCCGTGCCGGTCGGCTCCACCTTGCCCTCCGGCGTGGTCCGCTCGGTGATCACGGTGACGCCGGTGACGCCGCGCAGCCGCTCGTCGTACCGCCCCTGGAGGCCGCCGTGGCCGACCAGGTCGCCGCGCGCGTACCGCTCGGGGTGGGCCTGGAGGTCGTCGGCGGTGGCCTGGTCGACGGAGCCGAGCAGCGCCCGGGCGAACTCGCGGGTCGGCGCCAGCAGGAGCTGCTCCGACTCGAACCGGGTGCCGGGCAGCTCGTAGATGCGCGGCTTGATCTGCCGGTACGCCTCGTCGCGAAGCGTCACCACATCGACGCGCGCGTCCGGTTTGGCCTCCTTGAGTCGCTTGGGCAGGTCGCCGAGGTCGACCGGCGGGCTGAGCGCGGGGCGGATCGCCTTGAACGCGGTGTCCAGCTTCCGGATCAGGCCCGGGACGTCGTCGATCTCGCCGGGGACGACCTGGACCCGGACCACCGGGCGCGGCGCGACGATCGGCTGGCCGGCGGCGTCCAGCACACCGGCGCGCTGGGCGGGCTCCCGCCGCAGCGCGATCCGGTCGCCGTCCTCCAGCTTCTCGTGCACCACAGCCGGTTCCCAGATCACCTGCCACTGGTCGTCGCCGCCGCGCTTGAGGCGTACCGGATTCTCGTAGGCCCAGCGGGCGCCGCCGGGCAGCGCCCAGCTCACCTTGACCCGGGCGGTGGCGACGTCGCCCTTGGTGGTGATCTCGCCGGTCCGGCTCAGCTCCGGCGGGTTGGCGGCCAGCTCACCGGCGAGCGCCTGGAGCTGCTTGGCCACCTCGCCGGCCGGCACCCGCCCGCCGGTCGGCTGGATGAAGCCGACGGCCTGCAGGTCGCCGGAGCGCCAGCCGCCGAGGAACGCCTCGACGGCCGTTTCCGGGCCGTCGTCCCCGGAGCATCCGGTCAGCGCGCCCGCTGTGACCAGGACGGCGGCCAGCCCTGCGAGAAGGCGACGGCGGGTGTGGCGACGGGGGCGGACGGGGTACGACACGGGCATGAAGCAGTCCCTCCGGTGCTCAACTGCCCTGCACGCTAGTACGGCCCGGCGCTCGCCACCGCCCCGCCACGGCCTCCGGCAGCGCGGAAAGCCCTCTGTGGCAGTGTGATGAACATCGCCAGTCGGGGTACTCCGCGGGCGGCCGACCACGGACCCGCAACGGGTGAAAGGACAGAGTCCCGATCCGGACGTCCGGCCAGTGGTCCGCCGCGGGAGGTACCGCGCGGTAGGGCCTAGGCTGGGCGGCAGAGTGACCCACAGTGCGGTGGGTCGAGGGGAGTGGCACCGATGGACCGGCGTCCGGCGATCAAACCGGGACCCGACCTCCGGCAGGCTGACACCGGCCGGGACGACGACGACAGCTTCGATTCGGCGACCGACGGGGACGGTTTCAGCCGTCTCGACACAGGAGTGACCGGGATGACCGGTTCCAGCATCGACACCCTCTACGACCTGGGCCTGCCGACGCAGGCGCTGGGTGACGAGTCGGAGGACGCCGAGCTGGACGAGCCCGTTCCCAACGCGGAGCGGCTGGTCGCCCAGGCGGTCGCGCTCGCCGGCGACGACCACGACGCGGCGACACTCGTCGACCGCTTCTGGCGGTTCGCGCCGGACGAGGAGCTGATCGGCTTCACGGCCGAGGAGATGCTGGAGGCGGCCCGGGCGCACCGGGACCTGGCCCAGCAGCGCGTTCCGGGCGAGCTGAAGCTGCGCATCCACGAGCCGGACGCCGAGCAGCACCACACGGTCGTCGAGATCGTCACGGACGACATGCCGTTCCTGGTCGACTCGGTGACCGCCCTGCTGAACTCCCGTCACCTCGACGTGCACCTGCTGGTGCACCCGCTGGTCGTGGTGCGGCGCGAGCCGCTCGGCCGGCTCACCGAGGTCTCCGCGGACGTGGAGCCGGACGACGCCATCGCCGGTGACCTGGTCGAGAGCTGGATGCGGATCGAGATCGACCCGATCCGTGACCCGGCCGAACGGGAGGCGCTGCGCCGCGAGTTGCAGCGGGTGCTCACCGATGTGCGCGAGGCGGTCGAGGACTGGCCCAAGATGCGGCAGCGGGCGCTCGCCCTCGCCGACGAGCTGGCCGCCGCCCGGACGTCGGACAATCGCCCGCCGGTGCCGGAGAAGGACATCACCGACTCGGTGGAGCTGCTCCGCTGGCTCGCGCACGACCACTTCACGTTCCTCGGCTACCGGGAGTACCGCCTGGTCGACACCGACGGCGCGCGCGGCGGCGGGCAGGCCCTGGAGGCGGTGCTCGGCACCGGGCTGGGCATTCTGCGCTCCGACTCGCCGGAGGCCCGGTCGCTGAACTCGATGACGCCCGAGGCGCACGAGAAGGTGCTGGAGAAGCGCCTGCTCATCATCACCAAGGCCAACTCGCGTGCCACTGTGCACCGGTCGGCCTACCTCGACTACATCGGCTTCAAGATCTTCAACGAGGCCGGTGAGGTGGTCGGGGAGCGGCGTTTCCTCGGCCTGTTCTCCACCGCCGCGTACCGGACCAGCGTGCAGGAGCTGCCGGTGGTCCGGCGCAAGGTCGCCGAGGTGCTGGACCGCTCGGGCCTGAGCCTGCGCAGCCACTCCGGCAAGGACCTGTTGCAGATCCTGGAGACGTACCCGCGCGACGAGCTGTTCCAGATCAAGACCGACGACCTGTACCACGCGGTGATCGGCGTACTGCGGATGGCGGGCCGCCGGCAACTGCGGGTGTTCCTGCGCCGGGACGCGTACGGGCGGTTCATCTCGTGCCTGATCTACCTGCCGCGGGACCGGTTCACCACGCAGAACCGGCTGCGCATGCAGGACATCCTGCTGCGCGAGCTGAACGGCGTCGGCGTCGACTACACCACGCGGGTGACCGAGTCGATGCTGGCCCGGGTGCACTTCATCGTGCGTACCGACCCGAACAACCCGCCCGGTGAGATCGACGCCGACCTGCTCGCCGAGGAGCTGGCCGACGCGACCCGCCTCTGGGACGACGACTACCGGCTGGTGCTGGAGCGCAAGCTCGGCGACGAGCAGGCCAAGCACCTGTTCGCCCGGTACGCCGACGCGTTCCCGGAGGGCTACAAGGACGGGCACACGCCGTACGAGGCGATGAAGGACCTGGCGAAGCTGGAGCTGCTGGAGGAGCCCGGCCAGCTGGAGATGCACCTGTTCCGCAAGCAGGCGCCGCCGCGTCCGTACGCGGGCCGCGCCGCCGACGCCGACGAGGCGATGGACGTGCGGTTCAAGGTCTACCGGTACGGCGAGCCGATGATGCTCTCCGCCGTGCTGCCGGTGCTGCACTCGCTCGGCGTGAAGGTGGTCGACGAGCACCCGTACGAGGTGGAGCGCGTCGACGGCCGGATCTGGCTCTACGACTTCGGTCTGGAGCTGCCCGAGCGGCACCAGGACCTGGCCGAGGTGCGCCCGCACGTGGAGAACGCCTTCGCCGCCGCCTGGCGGGGCGAGGCCGAGGTGGACGGCTTCAACGAGCTGGTGCTGCGCGCCGGACTCACCTGGCGGCAGGTCGTCGTGCTGCGCGCGTACGCGAAGTACCTGCGGCAGGCCGGCACCGTGTTCTCCCAGGAGTACATGGAGCAGACGTTCATCGCCTACCCGCAGATCGCGGAACTGCTGGTGAAGCTGTTCGAGACCCGGTTCGCCCCGGGCGCGACCACGCTGGACGAGCGCCGGCAGCGCAGCGGTGAGCTGGTCGACGCGATCGGCGAGGCGCTGGACGAGGTGGCCAGCCTCGACCAGGACCGCATCCTGCGGGCGTACCTGACGCTGATCCAGGCCACGCTGCGCACCAGCTTCTACCAGAAGCCGGTGGGCGGGCGGCCCAAGGCGTACGTGGCGTTCAAGCTGGACCCGCAGGCCATCCCGGACCTGCCGGCGCCGCGACCCAAGTTCGAGATCTTCGTCTACTCGCCCCGGTTCGAGGGCGTGCACCTGCGGTACGGGCCGGTGGCCCGCGGCGGCCTGCGCTGGTCCGACCGGCGCGAGGACTTCCGGACCGAGGTGCTCGGCCTGGTCAAGGCGCAGATGGTCAAGAACGCCGTGATCGTGCCGGTCGGCGCCAAGGGCGGCTTCGTGCTCAAGCAGAAGCCGGGCGACCGGGACGAGGCGGTGGCCTGCTACAAGGAGTTCATCTCCGCGCTGCTGGACGTCACCGACAACATCGTCAGCGGCGAGATCGTGCCGCCCGAGGACGTGGTCCGGCACGACGGCGACGACCCGTACCTGGTGGTGGCCGCCGACAAGGGCACGGCGACGTTCTCCGACATCGCCAACGAGATCTCCGAGGCGCACAGCTTCTGGCTCGGCGACGCGTTCGCCTCCGGTGGCTCGGCCGGCTACGACCACAAGAAGATGGGCATCACCGCCCGGGGCGCCTGGGAGTCGGTGAAGCGGCACTTCCGGGAGCTGGGACACGACACCCAGACGCAGGACTTCACGGTGGTCGGCGTCGGCGACATGTCCGGCGACGTGTTCGGCAACGGGATGCTGCTGTCGAAGCACATCCGGCTGGTGGCCGCGTTCGACCACCGGCACATCTTCCTCGACCCGGACCCGGACTCGGCCCGTTCCTTCCAGGAACGCAAGCGGCTGTTCGACCTGCCCCGCTCGTCGTGGGAGGACTACGACAGCGAGCTGATCTCCGAAGGCGGCGGCGTGCACCCGCGTACCGCCAAGTCGGTGCCGATCACGCCGCAGGTCCGCGCGGTGCTCGGGCTCGACGAGGACGTCACGCAGCTCAGCCCGCAGGAGCTGATGAAGGCGATCCTCACCGCGCCGGTCGACCTGTTCTGGAACGGCGGCATCGGCACCTACGTCAAGGCGTCCAGCCAGACCAACGCCGAGGTCGGCGACAAGTCGAACGACGCCATCCGGGTGGACGGCAAGAGCCTGCGCTGCCGGGTGGTCGGCGAGGGCGGCAACCTGGGCTTCACCCAGCAGGGCCGGATCGAGTACGCAGCGACCGGCGGCCGCATCTACACCGACTTCATCGACAACGCGGCCGGGGTGGACTGCTCCGACCACGAGGTCAACATCAAGATCCTGCTCAACACGGCGGTGGCCGACGGGGAGCTGGACCGGCCGGAGCGCGACGAGCTGCTGGCCCGGATGACCGACGAGGTCGCCGAGCTGGTGCTGCGGGACAACTACGACCAGGCGCGGGCGCTCAACAACGCCCAGGCCCAGGCAGCCTCGCTGCTCCCCGTGCACCGGCGGATGATCAACGACCTGGAGCGGTCCGGCGCGCTGAACCGGGCGCTGGAGGCGCTGCCGTCGGACGAGGAACTGGCGGTCCGCACCGAGACCGGGCTGACCCCGCCGGAGTTCGCGGTGGTGCTCGCGTACGTCAAGATCGTGCTGGAGCGCGAGATCGTCGGCGAGGGCCTGGCGGACGAGGAGTGGACGACCGACATCCTGGTCAACTACTTCCCGACGCCGCTGCGGCAGCGTTTCGCCGACCGGATGGGCCGGCACCGGCTGCGCCGGGACATCGTCACCACGGTCCTGGTCAACGAGGCCATCAACCGGGGCGGCATCTCGTTCGTGTTCCGGGTGGTCGAGGAGACGGCCGCCTCCGCGGCGGACGTGCTCCGGGCGTACGTGGTGGTCCGCGAGGTGTTCGGACTGCGTGACCTCTGGGACGCGGTCGAGGCGCTGGACAACAAGGTCTCGCCCGAGTTGCAGACCGCCGTCTACCTGGACACCCGGCGGCTGCTCGACCGCGCGGTGCGCTGGCTGGTCACCAACCGCCGCTCGCCGATCGACGTGCCGGCGGAGATCGCCCGGCTGCGCGACGGTGTGGCCCGGCTCCTGCCGGACCTGGAAAACAGGTTCTGGGGCACCGAGCGGGAGGCCATCGCGGCGCACATCGAGTCGCTCGTCGACCGAGGGCTGCCGCGTGACCTGGCCGAGCAGGCGACCCGCCTGATGTACAGCTTCGGTCTGCTCGACATCGTCGAGACGGCACAGGCGACCGGGCGGGACGTGGGCGAGGTGGCCTCGGTCTACTTCGTGCTCTCCGACCGGTTCCGGGTGGACGCGCTGCTGTCGAAGATCTCCCTGCTGCCGCGCGAGGACCGGTGGCAGACGCTGGCCCGGATGGCGCTGCGCTACGACCTGTACGCCGCGCTGGCCGCGCTCACCGCCGAGGTGCTCGGCTCCACCCCGGACGACGTGCCACCGGTGGAGCGGGTGCAGGAATGGGAGCAGGCGAACGCCACCTCGATCCACCGGGCGCACCGGGCGATGGGGGAGTTCGACGAGTCCCGCGCCGACCTGTCCGCGCTGTCGGTGCTGCTGCGCCAGATCCGTACCCTGGTCCGGACCTCGGCGGCGGCCTGACCGTTCAACCGAGCGTGGCCCGGTGGTCGGGGAACCGACCACCGGGCCACGGCCGTCTCCGCCCTCACCCGGTCCTCGGGGCGTAGACAACGATGTTGTTCAGGTAGCTTCCGGCCGTCCGGTCGAACACCCCGCCGCAGGTCACCACGCGCAGGGCGGGCACGGCCGACGGGCCGTAGACCTGCGCGGCGGGAAAGGCGGTCTTCGGGTACGACCCGACCTCGCGCACCGTGAACGTGGCGGCCCTGCCGTCCTGCCGGGTGACCACTATCGTGTCGCCGGGCACCAGCGCGCCGAGGTTGAAGAACACCGCCGGGCCGAGCTGGGCGGAGTCGACGTGGCCCACGATCACCGCGTTGCCGGCCTCGCCCGGACTGGCGCCGGGGGAGTACCAGCCGGCCTTCATGGCCTGGTCCAGCGGGGGCACCTGGACCGTGCCGTCCGGATTCGTGCCGAGCGACATGATCTCGGCCTGCACCCCGATGCGGGGGATCGAGATGGTCGTCGGCGCGGACCGGGGCAGCGGGGCGGGGCCGGCCACGGCCGGGGTGCCCTGGCCGGAGGGCGTCGGCCCGTTGCCGCCCGGCACCGGTTGCCCGGCGGCGCCCGGTGCGGGTTGTGCGGCGGTGGCCGGCGCTGATCCGCCTCCGGCGGCCGATGTCTGTTGCCCTTCGGCGCCCGGGACGGCCTGCCCTGTCACGTCGGACGTGGGCTCCCCTCCGGCGTCCGGGTCGGCGTAGGCGCCGTCCGGATCGGTCAGCGGGCCGGTCGCGACCGGACCCGCCTGCCCGAGCGGCTGCGGCGGGGTGGGCGACGACGGGACGGTCCGGACGGACGCGCCGACCAAACCCGCTCCCACCATGGCGAGCAGGACGACGACGGCCGCGCCGACGGCACGCCACGGTCTCCCGTGACGGCCGCCGGCCCGGGTCGTCGTCCGGTCAGACCAGCTCACCGGCCCGCCGCCGACGCAGCAGCACCAGGCCGCCCAGCGCCGCGGCGCCGATCATGCCCGCCCCACCGGTGGCGAGGTTGCGGTCCACACCGGTGCTCGCCATGCCACCGTCACCGCCGTCGACCCCGCCGCGCGGCAGGACCACCAGCTCACCCTCGCCGCAGGAGCCCTTCAGCTCGTACCGGCCCGGCCGGGCGTCGTGCGAGACGGTGGCCTCGCCGTAGTAGACGAAGTCCTTCCCGTGCTCCCAGCCGTCCTTGCCGTAGTCGCCCTTGTCGTCCTTGCCGTAGTCGCGCTCGGCGTCCTTGCCGTAGTCGCTCTTGTCGTCCTGCCAGGCGCCTCCGCTCGCCTGCCAGCCGTCCTTGCCGTCCTGCCAGTCGTCCTTGCCGTCCTGCCAGGAGCTGTGCTCGTCCTTGCCGTCCTTGCCGTCCTTGCCGTCCTTGCCGTCCTTGCCATCCTTGCCCTTGTCGTCCGGCCGGCCGCCACGGTCGTCCTTGCCGTGCTCGTCCTTGGCGTCCTTGCCGTACCGGTCCTTGCCGTCGGGGCCGTGCGCGTCCCTGGTCCAGTCCGGCGCGCCCGGCTTCTCCTTCTCCCAGCCCGGCTCGGCGTCCTGGCCGTACTCGTCGTGCCCCTGCCAGTCGCCCGGGTCGACGGCCGTGCCGGCGCCCTGGCCACCCGGCTGCGGCTGCCCGCCCGGCTGGCCGGCCGGCGGCTGAGGCTGGTTCGCCGGAGGCTGCGGCATGCCGTCCCCGCCGGGCCCGTTCCCGCCGGGCCCGTTGCCACCTGGGGCGTTCCCGCCCGGGCCGTGTCCGTCCCCGCCCGGCTCACCGCGGCCGTCCGGACCCTTGCCCTGCTCGTCCTTGCCGTCCGGGCCCTTGCCGTGGTCGTCCTTGCCGTGCTCGTCCTTGCCGTCCGGGCCCTTGCTGTGCTCGTCCTTGCCGTGCTCGTCCTTGCCGTCCGGGCCCTTGCTGTGCTCGTCCTTGCCGTCCGGGCCCTTGTCGTCCCAGCCCCAGTCCTCGTCGCCGCCCCAGTCGCCGCCGCGGTCGGCCCAGTCGCCGTGCTCGCCGTCACGGGCCGGGTGCAGGTCGACCTTGCCGGTCACCTTCGACCAGACCGTGGCGTGCTTCTGCGGCTCCGAGCAGATCGCGAGCAGTTCGACGGTGTCCCCGGCCTTCACCACGTGCGGCTTGGTGATGACCTTGCCCTCGTCGTGCCCGCCCGCGAAGGCCAATCCCGGGGTGAACACGAGAAGGCCGGCGCCGCCAAGGGCAGCGCCCGCGACCACCTTCCCGAGCATCTTCTTAGCCATGACCAGCGTCTCCATCCCTGTTTCGTCCTGAGCCCGACGTCAGTCGAGCTAAGGCCGACGTTAGACCTTTTCGCGACTTATCCGGGGAAAGATTCGCTTTTAGGAGTTTGTCGAGGTCAGGCGCCGTCCGCGCTGTCCCCGACGCCACGCGCCGATCGGCCCGCTTTGGCGACCCCGTGACGCGGATCCCGCTCGTGCGGTTCCCGTCATCCCCTTTCCCTGCCGCTGCCGCTGCCGCTGCCGCTGCCGCTGCCGCTGCCGCTGCCGCCGATCCGCCCGTCCCGTTCCGGACGGTCGGAGGCGGAGCGCGCCTCCGCCGGTGGGTGGAACGTCATGGGTGTCATCGGGCCGTTTTGGCACCCATGGCGTTCCACCCAGGTCGGGCGGTCCGCCGCCCGGCGTGAGGGTGGGCGCGGCGAGGTGGGGTGTGCCCGCGGGAGCGGTCGCCGGCGAGCCCGGCCTGGGCCGGGTGCCGCCGCGCTGGTGCCGGCCGCGGTCCGGCGTCGCCCCGCGGACGGGGGGTCGTAGGTGGATGAGGACGAGCGCGGCGGGCCGACGGCGCACCGGTGGATGGGGCGAACGCGGCGGGTCGATGGTGCACCGGTGGGTGGATTGAGTGCGGCGGGCCGGCTGGTGAGGCGCGCGGTGGGTGGGTTGAGTGCGGCGGGCCGGCTGTGCGGCGGGCCGGCTGGTGAGGCGCGCGGTGCGTGGGGTGAGTGCGGCGGGCGGGCTGGTGGGGCGTACCGGCTGGTGGGGCGCGCCGGTTGGTGGGCGGGGCCCGGGCGGGCGGTGGGCGCGGCGGTTGGTGGGGCGGGCTCGGGGCGAGCGGTAGGGTGGGCCCGAGGCGCATCGAGGCATTGCCATGGAAGCGCTCCCATGCAAGAATCGCTGCACGCGGTTCGGGGAGCCACACCGCGAGCTCAGGCGTCGAGGGCAGCCGGTTCACCGGCCGACGTCCGGCTCCATCGGCCGGTCCTGCGGACCGGTCGGCACCACCACCCCCAACGCCCGTCCGGGTCGGGCGTCCCCCGAAGTAACCCGTGGCGCGCACGGTCGTTCCCGCAGGGCGACCGCAGCCGCCATTTGCGCCGGGCCGTACGCGGATCCGGTCTCGCCCAAGGAGATCAGTGGCATGAATCTGTGGAGAAGGCTGTCCGGCCGGAACCGGGCGCTCGCGCTGACCAGCGCCGGCGTCCTGGTAGCCGGTGGACTGGTGACCCTCCCGGTCACCGCGGCGCAGGCCGCCACCCAGTGCAGCGTGACCTATACGACCAGCGACTGGCCCGGTGGATTCACCGGCAACGTGACCATCAGGAACATCGGTGACGCGCTCACCTCGTGGAGCCTCGGCTTCACCTTCCCGAACAGCTCGCAGCGGGTGGTGAACGGCTGGTCCGCGCGGTGGTCCCAGAGCGGCCAGAACGTCACCGCGCAGAACGAGTCGTACAACGGGGCGCTCGCCAGCGGCGCCAGCACCACCATCGGCTTCAACGGCTCCTGGAGCGGCAGCAACCCCAAGCCGACCGAGTTCACGCTCAACGGCACGGTCTGCAACGGCGGCACGCCGACCACCAGCACCCCGCCGACGAGCACGCCGCCCACCAGCACCCCGCCGACCAGCACGCCGCCCACGAGCACGCCGCCGACGTCGACCCCGCCGACGTCGCAGCCGCCGCCCGGGCAGCGGGTCGACAACCCGTACGCCGGGGTGACGGGGTACGTGAACCCCGAGTGGAAGGCCAAGGCCGAGTCGGTGTCCGGCGGCAACCGGGTGTCGAACAACCCGACCGCGGTCTGGCTCGACCGGATCGCCGCCATCAACGGCACGCCGGACAGCAGCTCCAACGGCGCGATGGGCGTCCGTGAACACCTGGACGCCGCGCTCGCCCAGGGCGCCGGCTACATCCAGTTCGTCATCTACAACCTGCCCGGCCGCGACTGCTCGGCGCTCGCCTCCAACGGTGAGCTGGGCCCGGACGAGCTGCCCCGCTACAAGTCCGAGTACATCGACCCGATCGCCGCGATCCAGGGCGACACGAAGTACCGGAACCTGCGCATCGTCAACATCATCGAGATCGACTCGCTGCCCAACCTGGTGACCAACACCTCGGGCAACGCGGGCGGCACCGTCATGTGTGACACGGTGAAGGCCAACGGCGCGTACGTGAACGGTGTCGGCTACGCCCTGGCGAAGCTGGGCGCGATCGGCAACGTCTACAACTACATCGACGCCGCCCACCACGGCTGGATCGGCTGGGACAGCAACTTCGGCCCGGTCGCCGACCAGCTCAAGGCCGCCGCCGTGGCATCCGGCAGCACCGTCGCCAACGTGCAGGGCTTCATCGTCAACACGGCGAACTACTCCGCCCTCAAGGAGCCGTACGTCAAGATCACCGACACGGTGAACGGCCAGACCGTCCGGCAGTCCAAGTGGGCAGACTGGAACCAGTACCTCGACGAGCTGTCGTTCGCCCAGGCGTTCCGGCAGAAGCTGGTCTCGATCGGCTTCGACAGCAACATCGGCATGCTGATCGACACCTCCCGCAACGGTTGGGGCGGCTCCGCCCGGCCGACCGGCCCCGGCCCGTCGACCAGCGTGGACGCCTACGTCGACGGCGGCCGGGTCGACCGGCGCTTCCACACCGGCAACTGGTGCAACCAGGCCGGCGCGGGTCTCGGCGAGCGGCCGCGGGCCAACCCGGAGACCGGGATCGACGCCTACGTCTGGGTGAAGCCCCCGGGTGAGTCGGACGGCTCCAGCAAGGAGATCCCGAACAACGAGGGCAAGGGCTTCGACCGGATGTGCGACCCGACGTACACCGGTAACGCCCGCAACGGCAACAACATGTCCGGCGCCCTGCCGGACGCGCCGAGCTCCGGCGCGTGGTTCGCCGCCCAGTTCCAGCAGCTGATGCAGAACGCGTACCCGCCGCTCTCCTGAGGCGCTGCCGTACCACCCGCGGCGGCGGGAGTGAGGCACCGCCCGCGCGGGTTCCCCGGGCCCCTGGTCGACGCCCACGTCGGCCAGGGGCCCCCGGGCGTCCGGGTCAGGGAACCGTGCGCTCGATCGCGGCCCGGCCCAGCTCGTGCAGGTCGCGGCGGGCCCGTTCCAGGTTCTCCGGCGTCATGTCCTGGCCCCGGGCCATCACCAGGTCCTCCGGCTCCCAGGGCTGCTCGGCGCCGGTACGGATGCCGTCCGGGGCCGCGCCCGTTCCGGTGCCGGTCGCGCCGGTCCCGGCCGCGTACGGGTCACCGATGATGTTCGGCGAACCGGTGTCGGGCACCGCGCCGTCGGGCTCGGTGAAGGTGGGGTTGTCCGGGTCGGTGCCGCCGGCGCGCAACTGGGGCACCGTGCTGTCGTCGTCCACCGCAGCGGCCACCTCGGGGGTCTCCTCGAGCGGCCGCTCGCCACCGCGGTCACGATCGGTCATGCTGCTGCCCTCCTGTCCCTTTCGCCTGATCCCCTGGGCGTACCCGGTGCGGGCCGCGCCATGCGGACGGTCAGGCATCGTCGCGTCGCGGCTCCGGCGTCTCGGTCGGGCGCAGCCGCTGCCAGAGCAGCATCAGCAGGCCGAAGGTCAGCATCGCCGCGCCGGCCCACAGGTTGATCCGTAGGCCCTGCGCCTTCTCGATCTCGGCGGACGTGTCGAAGAGCCCCATCAGGCCGACGATCAGCCCGTACGCGACGAACAGACCGCCGATCACCCGGCGGATGTCGAACAGCCGGGCCGCCGCCGAGCGGGCCTCCCGGGCGTCCTCGGTCTCGTCGACGAGCGGGTCGTGCGCCTCGCCGCCCTGGTAGTTGCGGTCCGCGTCGTCTGTCATGGCGTGCGTCCCCTCCTCTAGAAGACCGGGATGTAGAACAGGGCGGCGAGGACCACGGCGACGACGCCGAGCAGCACCGGGGAGCGGTACCAGGCGGTGTCGCCGGCCAGCGAGTCGTCGGCGAGCGTGGTGTCGCTGAGGCCGTACACCAGCCCGGTCAGCTGGTCGTCGGTCTTCGGCCGGGTCAGCGGCGTGACGATCGCGGCCACCACGGCGACGGTGGCGAAGGCCAGGCCCGCGCCCCAGAAGCTCTCCTCCAGGTCCGAGTTGAAGCTGATCACGCCGCCCTTGTAGAGCAGGTAGGTGGCGGTCGCCACGACCGTGCCGGACAGCAGCGACCAGAAGCCGGCCAGCGGGGTCATCCGCCGCCAGAACATGCCGATGATGAAGGTGCCGAAGAGTGGGGCGTTGAAGACCGAGAAGAGCGCCTGGATGTAGTTCATGATGTTGCTGAACCCGGCGGCGATGAACGCGGTGCCGATACCGATCACCACCGCGCCCACGGTGGCGATCCGGCCCACCTTCACTAGTGCTCGTCCGACTCGTTCCGCCGGAAGTACGCCTGCCAGATGTCGTACGTGAAGACGGTGTTGAACCCGCTGACGTTGGCCGCCATGCCCGCCATGAACGAGGCCACCAGGCCGGTGACCGCGATGCCGAGCACGCCGTTGGGCAGCAGGTCGCGCATGAGCAGCGGGATCGCGTTGTTGTAGACCAGGTCGCCCTCGTCGGCGCCCAGCCCTTTGACGGTGACCAGGGCGATCAGGCCGGGGATCACGGTGACCGCGGGGATGAGCAGCTTCGGGTACGCGGCGATGATCGGCGTACGCCGCGCGGCGCTCATGTTGCGGGCGGACAGGGCGCGCTGCACCTCGGCGAAGTTGGTGGTCCAGTAGCCGAAGGAGAGCACGAAGCCGAGGCCGAACACGATGCCCAGCCAGTGCGCGCCGAGCGGGTTGTCGGTGCTGCCGGTGCCTTCCCAGGCGTGCAGGCCGGCCTCGCCGAGCTTGGAGTCGCGGACGGCGTCCATCAGGCCGCTCACGCCGCCGACCTTGACCAGGCCGATCACCGTGATCGGCACCAGACCGGCGATGATCACGAAGAACTGGAGCACCTCGTTGTAGATGGCGCCGGAGAGGCCGCCGACGGTGATGTACGCCAGCACGATCACCGCGCCGACGACGATCGCGAACCAGAGCGGCCAGCCGAGCAGCGCCTGCATGATCAGGGCCAGCGCGTAGAGGTTCACGCCCGCGATGAGCACCTGCGCGACCGCGAAGCTGATCGCGTTGAGCAGGTGGGTGGGGCGGTTGAAGCGCAGCCGCAGGTATTCGGGGACGCTGCGGACCTTGGAGCCGTAGTAGAACGGCATCATCACGATGCCGAGGAAGACCATCGCCGGCACGGCGCCGATCCAGTAGTAGTGGACCGTCATGATGCCGTACTGGGCGCCGTTGGCGGCCATGCCGATGATCTCCAGCGCGCCCAGGTTCGCCGAGACGAACGCCAGGCCGGTGACCCAGGCGGGAAGCGAGCGGCCGGAGAGGAAGAAGTCCACGCTGGTACGGATCGCGCGCCGGGCGGCGAAACCGACGCCGAGCACCGTGACGAAGTAGAGCCCGAGGATCAGGTAGTCCACCGCGTTCATGTCCAGACGCAGGCCGCCGCCACCCATGCCCGTGCTCCCCTCGTGTGCACTGCTGCCCGCACGTACCCCGATTGCGAAGTTTCATGCCTGCTGTTCGGTCCGGGCGCGACTGAGCCCCGGCCGGGTCGCCGGCCGGGGCTCAGTGGGGTTCAGCGGCGGGCCTCAGCGCCCCAGGACGCGGTCCAGGAAGTCGCGGTAGCCGCGCACGGCGACGCGGAGCTGCTCGGTGTCGGTGGAGCCGGACTCCTGCCAGGCGCCGAGCCGGGTGCGCTGCTCGCGCAGGGCGGTGGAGAGCGCCTCGATCGCCTCCTCGACCAGCGACTCGGCCTCGCCGACAGCGGCGCGCGGGTCGTCCACGAAGCGCAGCTGCACGTCGCGCCAGCGGTCCCGGAAGCCCTGCGCCGCCTCCGGCGCGAACAGCGTCGCGGCGTCGGCCGGTACCGTGCCCGGCGTGGGCCGGTCCGCCCCGCCCAGGGTCGTGCCGGCCGCTGCCGCGCCGGCCGCCGCCGCGGTGGCGGTGTCCGGGTCGACGCGGTCGTGGTGCCGGCCGGCGTCCTCGTCGGTCGCGGCGACCGGCTCGGCGTCGGGGTCGACCAGACCCGGTTCGGCGCTGCCGTACCCGACCGCGCCGTCGGCCGCCGCGTCGCCCCGGACGACACCGTCGGCCGCCGCGTCGTCCCGGTCCGCGTCGTCGGCGTCGGAGTGCTCGGCGTCCCAACGGTCCCGGTCGTGCAGGCGGTCCCCGGCCGTCGGGTCGGCCCGCTCGTCGTCCAGCGCGTCGGTCCGGCCCGGCGCGCCGTCGCCCGGCACGGCCGTGTCCTCGTCGCGGGCGTCGCGCTCGTCCTGCGGACGGGCGCTGGCCAGCGCCGACGCGGCGACCGCGTCGCCCACCGTGGCCGCGCCGAACGCCGTCGGCAGCGGCGCCGGCTCGTGGAACGGGGGACGCCCGTCGTCGTCGCGCCCGTCGTCGGTACGGTCGCCCGCGTCGCTCAGCTCGCCCGCGTCGTACGCGCGGGTCTCGTCGATCTCGTCGTCGCGCCGATCGTCGGCTCCCGGCTCGCGGCGATCGTCGGCGACGGCCGGGTCGTCGAAGGTGCCCCGGTCGTCGAGCACGTCCTCGGGCACGTCGGCCCGGTCGGCGTCGTGCCGACCGTCGGCGTGGTCGCCCGGCTGCGGCACCGGTACCGGCGCGGACCGGACGGCCTCGGGGTGGTCCTGCGTGACCTGCTGCTCTTCCTGGCGCATGGCGGCGGCCTCCTCAGCGGCTCGTGACGTCGTGGTCGTGGTCGGGGTGGCGCTGCTCCGGCTGCTCCGGCTGCTGCGTGGACGCGGGCACCGGGTCCTCACCGAGCAGGTCGGCGAAGAGGGCCCGGTAGTGCACGAGCGCCTGCCGGAGGTCCTCGGTGCCGGCCTCACCGCGCTCGTTGCGCTGCCGGATCTCGTGGGCGTCGCGGTAGTGGGTGAGGGTACGGGCGTGCTCGACGGAGAGGTGGGCGATCTGGTCCGAGAAGTCCCCGGTGGGGTATCCGCGCTCGGCGATCAGGCGGCTGACCAACTCGTCCGCCTCGCCGACGGTCTCGGCGGGCGAGTCGACGAAGCGCACCTGGAGTTCCTCCCAGGCGGCGGCGTAGCGGGCCCGCGACTCCGGGCTCAGCGGGGTTAGCTCCAGTTCGGCGTGCCGGCGCTCGCGCTCACGCAGCTCACGTTCGGCTGCGCTGCGGCTGTCCTGCTCGGCGACGACCCGGTCGTACTCCGGGCCGAAGCGCTCCCGCAGCGCGCGCCGCCGGCTGGCGACCACGGCGACCGCGGCGAGCGCGGCGATGACGAGGACGACGATGACTATGACGACTACCTGGGTGGACGACATGGCTCCTCCTTCGCACGCTGGTATTCCCTCGTGCGGGTGATCGCCAATCCCGTTGCGCGGCACTTTCCGCCCCGGTCGGGAAAAAGGCGCGGTGTCGCGGTCGCCGTCCGGTGCCGGTCCGGTGTCCGACTGAGCCCGTCGTGCCCGTCTCGGACCGTAGCGAGAGCCGAGACGGCCGGTAGTGCATCCGCCCCGGATTACGTATCCTGCCCAAGGCGTCCGGGCCGGGGCCCGGCGTCGTGGCCGGCGAAACGGCGGCCGCTGCCGGCGCCACCGAGCGACACCTTCCCGGGCGAGGTCTGATTGAACACCCGTGACTGGCCGATCCGCGCCAAGCTGACCGCGCTGGTCATCGGCCCGGTGACCGGGCTGCTGGCGTTGTGGATCTTCGCCACCACGCTCACCTTCGGGCCCGCCCTCGACCTGCTCTCCGCCCGTACCCTCCTCTACGACCTCGGCCGTCCCGGCGAGAGCGTGGTGGCGGAGCTGCAGCGGGAGCGGCGGCTGTCGGTGGTCCAGCTCGCCGGCGGCGGCACCCTGCCGGCGCTGGCCGAGCAGCGGGTACGCACCGACGACGCGATAGTCGAGCTGCGCCGCAAGGTCGACGGCAAGGACCTGCGCGACGTCGCCGACGAGCAGCTCGACGCCCGGCTCGACCAGTTGGTCTCGGCGCTGGACGCGCTGCCCGCCGGGCGCGCCTTCATCGACGACCGGAAGGTGGACCGGTCCGGCGCCGTCGGCCTCTACAGCGGAATGATCGGTTCGGCGTTCCAGGCGTTCGGCGCGATGGCCGCGCTGCCCGACGCCCAGCTCAACCGGGAGGCGACAGCGCTCACCGCGCTGGGCCGCTCCCGCGAGCTGCTCGGCCAGGCCGACGCGCTGCTGGCCGGCGCCGTCACCGCCGGCCGGTACGCCGAGGGCGAGCACGAGCAGCTGGTCCGGACCCTGGAGAACCACCGTTTCCTGGCGGAGACGGCGGTGGCCGACCTGCCGGCCGGGGAGCGGAGCTCGTACCAGCGGTTGACCGAGGCCGCCGGGTTCGTGAAGATGCGCGCCTTCCAGGACACCCTGATCCGCTCGCCCGGGCTGCCGGCCCGGTTCGACATGGCCGGCTGGGAGGCCAGTCACGCCGAGGTGTGGCAGAGCCTGCGCGACTTCGAGCTGCGCGGCGCGGACGCCCTCGCCGAACGGTCGGTGCCGATGGCGACGCGGATCCTCGTCCAGCTCGCCGCCGCCGGTGTGCTCGGGCTCGTCGCGATAGTGGTCTGCGTGCTCGTGGCGCTGCGGGTCGGCCGGTCGCTGGCCCGGCGGCTGACCGGCGTACGCGCCGCCGCGACCGAGGTCGCCGAGCACCGGCTGCCCGACGTGGTCGCCCGGCTGCGCCGGGGCGAGGAGGTCGACGTCGCCCGGGAGGCGCCCGAACTGGACCACGGCGGCGACGAGATCGGCCAGGTGGCGCGTGCGTTCAACGAGGTGCGCCGCACCGCGGTGCGCGCCGCGATCGACGAGGTCAGCCTGCGCCGGGGGTTCAACGAGGTGATCCTCAACCTCGCCCGGCGCAGCCAGGGCCTGGTGCACCGGCAGCTGGCGCTGCTGGACCGGCTGGAACGGCGTACCGAGGACCCGGACGAGCTGGCCGGGCTGTTCCAGGTCGACCATTTGGCGACCCGGCTCCGGCGGCACGCCGAGGACCTGGTCATCCTCGCCGGGGCCGCGCCCGGGCGGGGCTGGCGCCGGCCGGTCGCCGCTGTCGACGTGATGCGCGGCGCGATCTCCGAGGTCGAGGCGTACGACCGGGTCGACGTGGGTGAGGTGGCGCCGGCCGGGGTGCTGGGCCGGGCCGTCGGCGACGTGATCCACCTGCTGGCCGAACTGATCGAGAACGCCACCGCGTACTCACCGCCGGGCACCCGGGTGGACGTCACCGGCCGGACCGTCCCGGGCGGCTACACCATCGAGATCACCGACCGAGGGCTGGGCATGTCCGCGCCGGCCCTGGCCGCGGCCAACCGCAAGCTGGCCGAGCCGCCCGAGTTCGACCCGACCGACAGCGCCCGGCTGGGGCTGTTCGTGGTGGCGCGCCTGGCCGCACGGCACGGTGTGCGGGTGGAGCTGCGCCCGGCCCGTCCGGCCGGGATCGTCGCCGCGGTGTTCGTACCGTCGGACCTGATCACCGACGAGCCGCCGGTGGGCGCGGACGGCCCCGCCGGGCCGGAGCGGCGGCGCCTGGCCAAGGTGACCCGGCTGGCCACGGTGCCGCGTCCGGGGCGCCCGAACCGGCTGGGACGGGACCGGTCGGAGAACACAGTGGTCCCGTTGCAGTCCGCGCGCGCCTCGACCGTGGAGCCACCCGCCGACGGCGACGGCCTGCCGCGCCGGATCCGGCGGCGCGGCGCGTCGGCGCGTCCGCGCGCGGCGGTCGTGGACGCCCCGGCGTACCGCACGCCGGAGGAGGCGCGCCGGGCCATGTCGGCGTTGCAGGCGGGCACCGCGCGGGGACGCCGGGACGGCTCCCGCACCACCGACCCGGCGGGTGACGCCGATCCGGCCACCATCGAAAAGCCTGACACCGGTACGCCGTCCGCCACGCCGGGGCCGGCCGTGGAGCCCGCCCTGCCGGTGGCGGAGGACCGAACCGCGACTGAGAGGGACGCCTAGTGGTGTACACGACGCGGCAGAACGCCGATCTCGACTGGCTGCTCGACGACCTGGTGGACCGGGTGCCCGCCGCGCGCCGGGCGGTGGTGCTCTCGGCGGACGGGCTCCTGCTCGGCGCCTCAAGCGACCAGGACCGCAGCGAGGCGGAGCACCTGTGCGCGCTGGCGTCCGGCTTCTCCGGGCTGGCCAAGGGCGCCACCCGGCACCTCGGCGGCGGCGCGGTCCGCCAGACCGTGGTGGAGATGGAGTCCGCCTACCTGTTCGTGACCGCCGCCGGGCAGGGCGCCTGCCTGGCGGTGGCGAGCGACGCCGACGCCGACATCGGCCTGGTGGCGTACGAGATGGCGATGCTGGTGATCCGGGTCGGGGAGAACCTGGCCGCGCCGGCGCGCAGCGGCGGGGGGCCGGCCGATGCGCGCTGACTCCCCGGGGCCGCAGCACGAGTGGCTGGACGCCGACGCCGGTCCGGTGGTGCGCCCGTACACGCTCACCGGGGGCCGGGTGCGCCCGCCGGTGGACGGCTTCGACCTGCTGGCCTTCGTGCTCGCCACCCCTGACGTCGATCCGGCCGGCACGCCCGGCCTCCAGCCGGAGCACCGCCGGCTGATCGAACTGGCCCGCCGGCCCAAGGCCGTGGCCGATCTCGCCGCCGACCTGGACCTCGCCGTGGGCGTGGTCCGGGTGCTGCTCGGCGACCTCCTCGCCCATGGCTTCGTCGCGGTGCACCGGCCACCGGCCACCGCGTACCTGCCCGACGACAACATCCTCAAGGCGGTGGTCAGTGGACTCCGTGCGTTATGACCGGGAGCCGGGGGCGCCCCAGATGCCGCTGGCACTGAAGATCCTCATCGCCGGTGGGTTCGGCGCCGGCAAGACGACGCTGGTCAGCGCGTTGAGCGAGGTGCGGCCGCTGCAGACCGAGGAGGTGCTGACCGGCGCCGGGCTCGACACCGACGACGTCTCCGGGGTGGAGCAGAAGTCGACCACCACCGTGGCGATGGACTTCGGCCGGATCACCATCAACGACGACCTCCAGGTCTACCTGTTCGGCACGCCGGGTCAGGACCGGTTCTGGTTCCTCTGGGACGAGCTGGCGTTCGGCGCGCTCGGCGCGGTGGTGCTCGCCGACACCCGGCGGCTGGCCGACTGCTTTCCCTCCATCGACTACTTCGAGCAGCGGGGCATCCCGTTCGTGGTGGGCGTCAACTGCTTCGAGGGCTCCCGCCGGTTCGGCCTGGAGGCGGTACGCGACGCCCTCGACCTGGACCCGGACGTCCCGCTCGTGCTCTGCGACGCGCGGGACCGGCAGTCCGGCAAGCTGGTGCTGATCTCGCTGGTGGAGCACGTGGCGCGGCAGCGCGGCGAGCCGGTGCCGGTGGGCTGAGCCGCCCGCCGGGAATCCCGTCGGCCGTCGCGGGACTGATCGGGCACCGTACCGGGAAGCCTCTGGTTGGATCTGCGGAGACAGGACCGACGGAAGGTGGGAGCGGTGACCGGGCAGGACGAGATCGTCCACATCGGCGGCTACACGGCGGAGACGGGCGGGCGGGGCGAGGGCGTCGTCGCGGCCCGGCGGGACCGGGCGAGCGGCGGGCTGACGCCGCTGGGTGTCGTGGCGGTCACCCCGTCGCCGTCGTTCCTGGCCCGGCATCCGGCGCTGCCGGTGCTGTACGCGTGCAACGAGTTGCCGGACGGCCGGGTCAGCGCGTTCCGGGTGGCGCCGGACGGGGGCCTCACGCCGCTGGGCGAGCGTCCCTCCGGCGGGGCCGAGCCCTGTCACCTGGCGGTGGCCCCGGACGGGCGGCACCTGTTCGTGGCGAACTACGGCGGCGGCAGCGTGGCGGTGTTCGGCCTGGACGCCGAGGGCGTGCCGGGGGAGCGCACCGACCTGGTCCGGCACGACGGCCACGGCCCCGACCCCGACCGGCAGGAGCACGCGCACTGCCACATGGTCTCGCCGGATCCGGCCGGCGGCCCGTTGCTCGCCGTCGACCTGGGCACCGACTCGGTCTACCGGTACGACGTCGACGCCGGGTCCGGCCGGCTGACGCCCCGGGAACCCCGGTTGAGCACCCCGCCCGGCACCGGGCCCCGCCATCTGGCCCGGCACCCGGACGGGCGGCGCGGCTGGCTGGTCGGCGAGCTGGACGCCACCGTCACCGCGTACGACCTGACGCCGGACGGGCCGCGGGAGCGGGCGCGCGTCGACGCCAGCGGGCGGGCCGGGCACGTCCAGCCGTCCGAGGTGAGCGTGGGACCCGGTGGGCGCTTCCTCTACGTGGGCAACCGGGGCGTCGGAACGGTGGCGGTCTTCGCGCTCGACGGCGCCGCGCCGGAGCTGGTGGCCGAGGTCGACACCGGCGGCGAGTGGCCGCGGCACTTCGCGTTCGCCGGGGACCACCTGTACGTCGCCGACGAGCGGGCCGACATGATCAGGATCTTTCGGGTCGATCCGGTCAGTGGAGTGCCCGAGGCGGTGGGGGAACCGGTTCCGGTACCGAGCCCGACCTGCTTTCTGCCGTGATCGACCGGTCACCGAAACAACAGTCCGGAGTGGACTGATATCACCCAAAGATGACTGACCAGTAACTTAGCGTATGGGTTAGGTGATCAACTGTTTCTGCTGCGTAACTTTCGTCCGAACGGTTGTGGTGGTAACCCCACGAGGTACGCAAGATGGTCACCGTGTCTGGCCGCCATCGCATGCGTTCCAACCTCCGTGGAGCAGGCGCCGCCGCTGTGGCGGTAGCCCTGGTCGCCGTCGTGGGCGGCTCCTGGTTCGGCTACCAGCAGCTGGCCGGCCCGAACTGTTCGGGCCGGATCGAGCTGTCGGTGGCGACCGCCCCGGAGATCGCCCCCGCGGTGCGTAGCGCCGCCGACCAGTGGGTCTCCGACGGCGCCGCGGTGGGCGGCACCTGCATCGCCGTCAACGTCTCCTCCTCCGAGTCGGTCGAGGTGGCCGCCGCGGTGGCCAGCAAGCACGGCGCCACGCTCGCCGGTGTCGGGCAGGCCAGCGGCACCGCCGTCACCCCCGACGTCTGGGTGCCCGACTCCTCCACCTGGCTGGTCCGGCTCAAGAGCGGCGGCGCCAGCGCGTTCGCGCCGACGAACGGCGCCTCGATCGCGCGCAGCCCGGTGGTCGTGGCGCTGCCCGAGCCGGTGGCCTCGCGCATCGGCTGGCCGGACAAGAAGCTGCGGTGGTCCGACCTGCTGACCCAGGTCACCGCGAGCAAGCCGCTGCGGGCCGGGATCGTCGAGCCGACCCAGGACGCGGCCGGCCTGTCCGGGCTGCTGTCGCTCACCGCCGCGGCCAGCTCCACCGGCGAGTCCGGCTCGCCGAAGGCGCAGGAGGCGATGGTCGGGGCGCTGCGGGCGCTGGCGACGAACCGCTCCTCGCTGCGGCAGGACCTCCTCGCGCGGTTCCCGCGCTCGTCGGACCCGACGGCGATCGCCAACGGACTGGGCGCGGCGGCGCTGTCCGAAGAGGACGTGATCGCCTACAACAGCACGAAGCCGCCGATCCGGCTGGCCGCGCTCTACCTGGAGCCGGTGCCGATCCCGCTGGACTACCCGTTCGCGGTGCTGCCCGGCATCGAGCCGGCCAAGGCGTCCGCCGCCCGGGTGCTCTTCGAGGTGCTGCGTACGCCGGACTTCAAGGACCGGCTGGCCTCGCAGGCGCTGCGCGCGCCGGACGGCAACTGGGGGCGCGGCTTCCAGGCCCCGACGGGCGCGCCGAGCCCGGCGAACGGCGGCGCGAGCCAGGTGCCGCCGTCCGGTCAGGGCGGCGCGGCCGACCTCGACCCGGGCGCCATCTCGACGGCGACCACCACCTGGTCGGTGGCCACGCAGTCGGGCCGGATGCTCTGCGTCATCGACGTCTCCGGCTCGATGAAGAAGCCGGTCGCGACGGCGAACGGCGCCAGCCGGGAACAGGTCACCGTGGCGGCCGCCAGCCAGGGCCTCGGGCTCTTCGACGACTCCTGGTCGATCGGCCTGTGGACCTTCTCCACGAACCTCCAGGGCTCGCAGGACTGGAGCGAGCTGGTCGGAATAAAGCCGTTGTCGAGCAACCGGGGGGCGCTGCAGCGCGGCCTCGCCTCGATCAAGCCCTCCAGCGGCGACACCGGCCTGTACGACACCATGCTCGCGGCGTACAAGAAGGTGCAGCAGGACTGGGAGCCGGGCAAGGTCAACTCGATCGTGCTGTTCACCGACGGCAAGAACGAGGACGACAACGGCATCTCGCAGAAGGAGCTGCTGGACCAGCTGAAGAAGCTGAAGGACGACGAGCAGCCGGTCCAGGTCGTCATCATCGGCATCGGCACCGAGGTGAACCGGGCCGAGCTGGAGTCGATCACCAAGGTCACCGGCGGCGGCGCGTTCGTCACCACCGACCCCAGCAAGATCGGCGAGATCTTCCTCCGGGCGATCGCGCTCCGGCCGCCCGCCCCCCGCTGACCTGGCGCTCAGCGCTACCCTTCCGCCGTACCGGGAAATCCGGTACGGCGGAAGGCTTCCCGGCTCAAAGCGTGGGATGAGAACTGACGGTAATGCGTCCGAATCAATCGGTAACCATAATTGTCCAGGCATGATGACCGGGTGCCTCGACCGCGGGCTCCACACCGGAGCCGGGCGGGGACGGGGCGGTCCTGAGCGAAGTGGGGAGGGCCGGTGACCTCGGCGACGCTGTTGACCCCTGCCACGACGTCGCGACCCGGTGGTGATCGCCCGGGCAAGACGACACGAGCGGCGGAGCGGGCCTACATCCGGGTCCTGGTGGTGCTGGACACCGCGGTGCTCGCGGTGGCCATCCTGGTCGGTTACCTGGCGCGGTTCGGCGACGAGGAGCCGACCGGGTCCGAGATCCCGTACGTCGTGGTCGCCCCGGCGCTGCTGCTGGTCTGGCTCGTCTCGCTCAAGGCGATGCGGTGCTACGACGACCAGGTGCTCGGCTACGGCGCGGACGAGTACCGCCGGGTCAGCGCGGCGAGCATGCGGTTGGCCGGCGGTATCGCCATCGCCGGGTACATCGCCGACGTCGGCGTCTCCCGGGGTTTCCTGGCCATCTCCTTCGCCGTCGGCACCGTCGGCCTGGAGGTGGCGCGGTTCGCGGCCCGCAAGCGGCTGCACCGGGCCCGCGACCGGGGCGCCGGCTGGTCGCGCAAGGTGCTCGTGGTGGGCGACACGGCACACGTGCTGGAGCTGGTGCACACGCTGCGCCGGGAGCCGTACGCGGGCTACCAGGTGGTCGGCGCGTGCATCCCGGACGCGCTGCTCGCCCCGGTGCCGCAGCGGCTGGGCGACGTGCCGGTGGTCGGCTCCTTCCGGGGCATCCCGGAGGCGGCCACCGCCATCGGCGCCGACACGGTGGCGGTCACCGCCTCCGGTGAGCTGACCGCGACCCGGCTGCGCCGCCTGGGCTGGCAGCTGGAGGGCACCGGGGTCGACCTGGTGGTGGCGCCCGCGCTGACCGACGTGGCCGGCCCCCGTATCCATACCCGTCCGGTCGCCGGCCTGCCGCTGATCCACGTCGAGGCGCCCGAGTTCCGGGGCGCCCGCAAGCTGGTCAAGGGCTTCGTGGACCGGTCGATCTCGTCGATCGCGCTGCTCGTGCTGGCGCCGCTGCTGATCGTGATCGCGCTCGCCATCAAGATCGACAGCCGTGGCCCGGTGCTGTTCCGGCAGACCCGGGTCGGTCAGGGCGGCGAGGAGTTCGGCGTCTTCAAGTTCCGCACCATGGTGGTCAACGCCGACGCCCTGCTCGCCGAGCTGGCCGCGCGCAACGAGACCGACGGCCTGATGTTCAAGATGCGCGACGACCCGCGGGTGACCCGGGTGGGCCGGCTGCTGCGCAAGTGGTCGCTGGACGAGCTGCCCCAGCTCGTGAACGTGCTGCTCGGCCAGATGAGCCTGGTCGGCCCGCGCCCGCCGCTGCCGTCCGAGGTGGCCCGTTACGACGGCGACGTGGCGCGACGCCTCCTGGTCAAGCCCGGCATGACCGGCCTCTGGCAGGTCAGCGGGCGGTCCGACCTGAGCTGGGAGGACGGCATCCGGCTGGACCTGTACTACGTGGAGAACTGGTCGCTGGCCGCCGACCTGACCATCCTGTGGAAGACGTTCGGCGCGGTCATCAACAGCCGCGGCGCGTACTGAGAGGGCCGGGTCAGGGCTGCGGGCCCAGCCAGTCCAGGCAGACCACCACCGCGTCGTCCACCAGGTCACCGGCGACGAAGGCCCGCAGGTCGCCGATCAGCGACCGCACCGCGTCCAGCGGCTCCATCGGCCCGGTCCGGCGCAGGAACCGGTCCAGCGCCGCCTCGCCGTAGCGCGTCTGCTCGGTGGTGGCGTCGATGACGCCGTCGCTCACCACGAAGAGCCGGTCACCGCGCTTCAGCTGGAACGTCTGCTCCTGGTAGTCGGTGCCCTCGAACATGCCGAGCGGGAACTGCTTGTCCAGCGCCTGCTCGCTGACCTCGCCGGCCCGCAGCCGCAGCAGGCGGGGCGAACCGGCGTCGACCACAGTCAACGCGCCGGTGGCCAGTTCCAGCTCGACCAGCAGCACCGAGACGTGCTGCTGGCCCCGGTGCTGCGCGTAGATCGCCTGATCGGCGCTCGCGGCCTGGTCGGCCAGGGAGAGCCCGGCCCGGCGCGCGTTGCGCAGCGCGTACGTGGCGAGCGAGGCGAGCAGCGCGGCGGCCACCCCCTCGCCGAAACCGTTCGAGACCGCCAGCCAGAGCCGGTGGCCGTCGTCGGACCAGTCGAAGCTGTCCCCGCGCACCGCGTACGCCGGTTCCAGCTGCCCGGCCAGGCTGAACGACGGGCGGATCCGGCTGCGGCCGGGCAGCAGTTCCCACTGCATCTCGGCGGCGAGCGTGAGGCGCCGGCTGCGCCGGGCGGTGCCGTAGATGTCGGTGGTCGCCATGACCGCGCTCAGCTCGTGCCCGAGCACCGTGGCGATGGTGACCAGCTCGCGGCGCGCGTCCGGGTCGGCCGGCATCGGCGACACCTGGAGCACGCCCCGGCGTTCGCCGCGCATGCCCACCGGGAACCAGCCCACCTCGTCGGCGATCACCGGTTCCTGGTGGTCGAAGGCGCGCCAGGCCGGATGGCCGGGGTGGGCGACCGTCGCGCCGTCACCCAGCGGCAGCAGTTCGGCGAGCCGGTAGTCGACCTGGTACAGCTCGGTGCGGGTGATCCCGTACGTGCGCGCCAGCTCGGCGGCGAGCCGGTCCACGATGAGATCCGTCGGCGCGTCCGTCAGGACCCGGCGCGCGCGGCCCTCAGCTCCGCTCATCTTTGCTCCTTTGCACAGGTCGCCGCGCAGGTCCGGGGAGTAGTCTCGGGCCCACCATGACCGAAGAGCGTGATTCCCAGGGACCTGAACCGAGCATGTCCGCCGCCCTGGACGAGGCGGCAGGCACCTTGCTCGCCGTCTGGGAGGCGGCCCGGGAGCGCACCACCAGCCGGCTGTCCAGTGCCCAGCTACGCGCGATCATGGTCGTCGAGCAGTATGACGGCATCAACCTCCGCCGGCTCGCCACCCTCACCGACATGCTGCTCTCCTCCGCCAGCCGGCTCTGCGACCGGCTGGTGGCCGCCGGAATGCTGGAGCGCGAGCCGGGCCGCTACGACCGGCGGGAGATCTCCCTGCACCTCACTCCGGCGGCCCTGCGGCTCCTCGCCGAACTGCGCGCCGACCGGCGGCGCCGGCTGGAGCGGATCCTGGCCGGCATGAGCCCGGAGGGGCGGCTGGCGCTGCTGGGCGGCATGCGCGAGTTCGACCAGGTCGGCCGGCGCGGGGAGGCGACAGTGGCCGAGGGCTGGCCGGTGCTGCAGCCCTCGGGGGAGTGGATCGGCGACCCGGCCCGCCCGTCCGGTGAGCCGCCGGTGGCCCGTACCGCCTGACTCACCCGGCCCGCTGGACTCACCTGGCCCGGCGGACGGCCCGCAGCCGCGCCACCACCCGGGGATGCTCGATCAGCGCCCGCTCCAGCGTGCCGAGCACGTCGTCCAGCAGCGCCCGGCCGCCCCGGGACGTCAGCGCCTCCGCCTGCCACTCGACGAAGTCCCGCAGCAGCCGGTCGTCGTCGACCCGCACGGCCGCGATCAGCGCGTCCACCAGGTGTGCGATGCCGGTGGCGACGTCCTCGGCGGTCTCCTCGGGCGGGTCCACCGCGGCCAGCGCGAGCCGGACCAGCTCACGCCGCCGGTGCAGCACCGCGACGTACGAGTCGTCGGGTGGCGGTGGCGGCGCGCCGGTGTGCGCGCCGGCGGGCAGCGGTCGGTCCAGCAGCGCGACGGCGTCCCGGGCGCTGGCGCCCCAGGCCGCCGCGCCGATGGTGGTGGCCCACCGGCCCTGCGGCCCGAAGCCGGGGCCGCCCGCCAGCACCGGCACCCCGGCCGCGCGGCTCGCCTCCACCATCCGCGCCGCCCGGACCAGCCGGTTCGGCTGCACGCAGCTCAGCAGTACCGCGTCCGGGCCGGTCTGGTGCAGGTAGGAGACCAGGTGCCGGGCCGGCACGCTGGCGCCCAGGAACGTCACCCGCCAGCCGGCCGCCCGGACCACCTCGGTGACGATCCGGGCGGCCAGCGCGTGCCACTCGCCCTCGACGCAGGCCATCACCACGTGCCCGCGTCGCGGTGGGCCGACGGTCGCGCCCACCGCGCCGACCACGAGCTCGCTGACATGGGTGGCGGCGTGCTCCTGGGCGACGCTCCAGGAACCGGTGAGCCAGCGGCGGCCGATCTCCTGCTGCGCCACCGCGACGAGGTCCACCAGGACGTCCGCGACCGGGACGCCGTCGGCGAGCAGCTCCTGCGCCAGCGCGATAGCGCCGGCCCGGTCGGCCCGGTCCAGGTGATCGAGATAGGCGGCGAGCGTCTCCGGCCCGATCCGGCGCTCCGGGCTCACCCGGCGGCCAGGGCCAGCATGGCGATGTCATCGTGCGGCTGCCCGTCCAGCCACTCGTCGACGAGTTGGAGCACCCGCTCGACGAGCGCGGCCGGCGGGAGCCCGGCGCCGGAGGCGACCGCCTGGCGCAACCGGTCCTCGCCGAACATGGCCAGCTCGGTCGGGCCGCCCCGGGCCTCGGTCACCCCGTCGGTGTACGCCAGCAGCAGGTCGCCCGGTGCCAGCCGTACCTCGGCGTCGGCGAACCGCGCGGCGGTGAGCGCGCCCACCGGCATTCCGCCCACCCGGACCGTCTCGATCCCGCCGTCGGCGCGGACGACGAGCGGGGCGGGGTGCCCGCCACCGGCCACCCGGACCAGCAGCCCGCCGTCCGGCTCGCGGCGTACCGCGCCGAGCAGGAGCGTCGTGAACTGGGCCCGGCGGGCCGCGTCCGGCGCGTCCAGCAGCGCCCGGTTGAGCAGCTCCAGCAGTTCCCGGGGCCGCTGTTCGACGAGGCGCAGCGTCTGCAGCGACTGGCGTACGCGGCCGGTCAGCACGGCCGCGCCGACGCCCTTGCCGCAGACGTCGCCGAGCGCGAGGAGACCGCCCTCGCCGGTGGGGAACACATCGTAGAAGTCCCCGCCGATGCGCAGGCTGTCCCCGGCGGCGCGGTAACCGCCGGCCAGCGTCATGCCGGGCAGGCGCGGCAGTTCCGGCGGGAGCAGGCTGTTCTGCAGCACCCGTGCCAGGTGGGCCTGCTCGCCGTACAACTCGGCGGCGGCCAGCGCGGCGCCGGCGCGCCCGGCGAACTCCCGGGCCAGCGCGATCTCCCGCTGGTCGAAGCCGGGCCGTTCGGGGCGGCGGGCCAGCACCAGCGCGCCGGCCGGGCCGCCGGCGCTGGGCATCGGGCTGATCAGCACGGTGCCCGGCCGGCCGAAGCCGGCGGGCAGCACCTCGGCCAGGTCGGCCAGCTCGGCGTCGAGCCAGGGACTGGGCTCGGTGCGGTCGCCGTCGAGCGCCTCGACCAGCCCGGGGACGGACTCGACTGTGCGCCAGCCGGTCACGCCGGTGACCGGGCCGGACTCGCCGGTGGCGTACCGGATCCAGTGCGGCTGGTCCTCGGCGGGCGGGGCCGGGCGGTGCACCACCACTGCGACGTCGGCCAGGTAGGGCACCGGCAGCGTCACCGTGGCGCGCAGCGTCTGGTCCCGGTGCAGGGACAGCCCGAGCCGGCTGCCGGCCTGGGCGAGGAACGCGGTCCGGGACCGTTCGGCGAGCAGCGCGTCGGTGCGCGCGTGCTCCTCCGTGACGTCGCGGACGTACCAGGCGCCGCGCCCGGCGGCCAGCGGGCGCCGCAGCCCGCGCAACCGCCGGCCGTGGTGCTCCGTCTCGAACGTGTCCGACCCGGCGCGCGCCGCCTCGGCCAGCGCCGGCACCCGGCACCCGGCCAGGTCGACTCCGGGGGCAAGCTCCGGGAGCAGGTCGGTGGCCATCGCGTTGACCAGGGCCACCACGCCGGCGGGATCGACTGTCACGACCGCTTCGGCGAGCCCGTCCAGCAGCTCCTGGGCGAGCCGGTCGTCAGCCGGGAGCGCGGCCCCGGCCACCCGCCGGGGTCGCTTCCTCCAGGCGTGCCCACCGCCGCTCACCGGCCCCGCGACACCGCCCCGGCGCGCGGCGGTCACCTCAGGTGGCCGGGCGCTTCGGTCAGTCGACCCCTGCGCATGCTGTCGGTGCACTCCTCGCTCGGCGAACAGGTTGCCTGGCGGCAAGCGTACCGAGCGCAGGCACGGAATGCCCGTCCAGGACGGGCCGGATCAGGCGCTCCGGGCCAGCCAGCCCACCGGCCCGTCGACGATCCGGCGGACCACCGAGCCGGCTCCGCCGACCGCGGCGGACTGTGCCCCGAGCACCGCCGGGCGCACCTCGACCGGCGCCCAGGCGGCGGTCAGCACCCGCCGGGATACCTCCGCCACCACCGGGGGCCGCAGCCAGGGCGCGAGCGGGGCGTATCCGCCGCCCAGCACCACCGTGTCCAGGTCCAGCAGGTTCACCACGCCCGCCACGGCGATCCCGAGGGCGGCGCCGGCGTCGGCCAGGGCGGCGAGCGTGGCCGGGTCGCCGGCGCCGGCCAGGTCGGCGAGGCGGGTGGCGGCGGTGTCGGCGGGCAGCTCCGCGCCGGGCAGCCCGGCCGAGGCCAGGATCGCCTCCTGGCCCGCGTACCGCTCCAGGCAGCCCTGGCCGCCACAGCGGCACGGCCGCCCCTGCGGCTGGACCGGGAAGTGACCGATCTCTCCGCTCCAGCCGCGCGCGCCCCGGTAGAGCGAGCCGTCCAGCACGATCCCGGCGCCGATGCCGATCTCGCCGGTGATGTGCAGGAAGCTGCGGGGTCCGGCCGGTCGCGCGTACAGCTCGCCGAGCGCCGCCAGGTTCGCCTCGTTGTCGACCACGAGCGGTGGCACCCCGTCGACCGGCTCGGCCAGCCGGTGCCCGGCGAGCAGCGCCGGCACGTCCACGTCGCGCCAGCCGAGGTTCGGCGCGAGCCGGACCAGGCCGCCGTCGCCGACCAGGCCGGGCACTGCGAGCGCCGCCCCGGCCAGGGTCAGACCGTCGCGTACGGCGGCGGCGCGCGCCTCGGCGGCCAGCGCGGCGAGCCGGGCGAGCGCGTCGGCGGGGGAGACCGGGCGCAGGTCGGCACGGCGGACCAGGTGGTGCCGGACCGTGCCGGTCAGGTCGACGACGCAGGCGGCCAGGTAGTCGACGTTCACCTCCAGGCCGAGCCCGGCCGGGCCGTCGGAGGCGAGCACCAGGCCCCGGGCCGGCCGGCCCGCCCCGGTACGCGGCTCCGGCTCCGCCTCGGCGACCAGCCGGCCGGCGATCAGGTCGTCCACGACCGCGGAGACGGTGGCCCGGGTCAGGCCGGTGCCGGCGGCGATCCCGGCCCGGGAGGGCGGCCGGTCGGCGGCGGCGATCCGCCGGAGCACGACAGCGAGGTTCAACTCGCGCAGGCTGCCCTGCCGGACCGCCCCGGCGGTGCTGGCGCTTCTCACCTCTTGACACTGCCACATCGTCGCCATTTAATTCAACCGCTGAACAAATCGCGGACGACACCACCACCTGGAGGTCTGCCATGGCACCCCGTCCCACCCCCGCGGACAAGTTCTCCTTCGGCCTCTGGACGGTGGGCTGGCCGGCCCGTGACCCGTTCGGCGACGCGACCCGTCCCGAGCTGGACGCCGTCGAGGCCGTGCACCGGCTCGCCGAGCTCGGCGCGTACGGCATCACCTTCCACGACGACGACCTGGTCCCGTTCGGCGCGGACGCGGCCACCCGCGACGCCCGGCTCAGCCGGTTCCGCAAGGCGCTCGACGAGACCGGCCTGGTCGTGCCGATGGTCACCACCAACCTGTTCAACCACCCGGTGTTCAAGGACGGCGGCTTCACCAGCAACGACCGCGACGTACGCCGGTACGCGCTGCGCAAGGTGCTGCGCAACATCGACCTGGCCGCCGAGATGGGCGCGAAGACGTTCGTCATGTGGGGCGGCCGGGAGGGCGCCGAGTACGACGTCGCCAAGGACGTCCAGGCCGCGCTGGACCGCTACCGCGAAGCGGTGGACCTGCTCTGCGAGTACGTCGTCGACAACGGCTACGACCTGCGCTTCGCCCTGGAGCCCAAGCCGAACGAGCCGCGCGGCGACATCCTGCTGCCCACCGTCGGCCACGCGCTCGGCTTCATCTCCACCCTGGCCCGCCCGGAGATGGTCGGGCTCAACCCGGAGGTCGGGCACGAGCAGATGGCCGGGCTGAACTTCGCCCACGGCATCGCCCAGGCGCTCTGGCAGGGCAAGCTGTTCCACATCGACCTCAACGGCCAGCGCGGCATCAAGTACGACCAGGACCTGGTCTTCGGCCACGGCGACCTGCTCAACGCGTTCGCCCTGGTCGACCTGCTGGAGCACGGCGGCCCGAACGGCGGCCCGGCGTACGACGGCCCGCGTCACTTCGACTACAAGCCGTCCCGCACCGAGGACATCGCCGGCGTGTGGGCCTCCGCCGAGGCGAACATGCGGACGTACCTTCTGCTCAAGGAGCGGGCCGCGGCGTTCCGCGCCGACCCGGAGGTGGTCGAGGCGCTCGCCGCCGCCCGGGTGGCCGAGCTGGCCACCCCGACGCTCAACCCCGGTGAGGGCTACCGCGAGCTGCTGGCCGACCGGACCGCGTTCGAGGAGTTCGACCCGGAGTCGGTCGGCGCCAAGGGCTTCGGCTTCGTCCGGCTCAACCAGCTCGCCGTCGAGCACGTGCTCGGCGCGCGCTGAGGCGGGCCGCCATGCCGCTCGTCGCGGGGGTCGACTCGTCGACCCAGTCCTGCAAGGTGGTGGTCCGGGACGCGGAGACCGGCGCGCTGGTCCGGCAGGGCCGCGCGCCGCACCCGCCCGGCACCGAGGTCGACCCGCACGCCTGGTGGGAGGCCCTGCGGGCGGCGGTCGCCGAGGCCGGCGGCCTGTCCGACGTGACAGCCGTCTCGGTCGGCGGCCAGCAGCACGGCATGGTCTGCCTGGACGAGTCCGGGAAGGTGGTCCGCCCGGCGCTGCTGTGGAACGACACCCGGTCCGCCGACGCGGCAGCGGAACTGGTCGCCGAGGCCGGCGGCGGGGAGACCGGCCGCCGGTTCTGGGCCGACGCGACCGGCGCGGTGCCGGTGGCCAGCTTCACCGCCACCAAGCTGCGCTGGCTGGCCCGACACGAGCCGGACAACGCCGACCGGGTGGCCGCCGTGTGCCTGCCGCACGACTGGCTGACCTGGCGGCTGGCCGGCGCGCCCGGCCTGGACGCGCTGCGCACCGACCGGGGCGACGCCAGCGGCACCGGCTACTGGTCGCCGCGCACCGGCGAATACCGGCTGGACCTGCTGGAACAGGCGCTCGGGCGGCGCCCGAAGGTGCCGGTCGTGCTCGGCCCGGCCGAGGCGGCCGGACACCTCGACCCGGCGGTGCTCGACCGCGACCCGGGCGCGGCGGGGCGGATCCTGCTCGGGCCGGGCACCGGGGACAACGCGGCGGCGGCGCTCGGTGTCGGCGCCGGTCCGGGCGACGTGGTCGTCTCGATCGGCACCTCCGGCACCGTCTTCGCGGTCGCGGACACCCCGGCCGCCGACGCGAGCGGGGCGGTGGCCGGGTTCGCCGACGCCACCGGCCGGTTCCTGCCGCTGGTGTGCACGCTGAACGCGGCCCGGGTGCTCGATGCCACCGCGACCCTGCTCGGCGTCGACCTCGACACGCTCGGTGAACTGGCCCTGTCCGCCCCGCCCGGCGCCGACGGGCTGGTCCTGGTGCCGTACCTGGAGGGGGAGCGGACGCCGGACCGACCGCACGCCACCGGCGAGCTGAAGGGCCTGACACTGCGCACCTCGACCCCGGCGCACCTGGCCCGGGCCGCGGTCGAGGGGATGCTCTGCGGGCTGGCCGACGGTCTCGACGCGCTGCTCGCCCAGGGCGCCCGCGCCGACCGCATCATCCTGGTCGGGGGCGGCGCCCGGTCCGCCGCGGTGCGGCGGATCGCGCCGCAGGTCTTCGGTCGTCCGGTCACGGTGCCGCCGCCCGGCGAGTACGTGGCCGACGGCGCGGCCCGGCAGGCCGCCTGGGTCGCGCTGGGCGGCGACACCCCGCCCACCTGGTCGGTCGGCGACACCGAGGAGTACGCGGCAGAGGCCGTGCCGGCCATCCGCGAGCGCTACGCCCACGCCCGGGGGTAAGGAAGGGCCCCTTCTTAACGCCTCCGGTAGAGAAGGGGCCCCTTCTTAGAACTTCTAACTTTGGGTGCGTTGGAGTTGGCGCCAGCAGATGAGGGCGCAGGCGAGGCTGAGGAAGGCTTGGTGGATGTCGTCGCGGATTTCCCAGCGGATGCGCAGGCGGCGGAACCAGTGCAGCCAGGCGATGGTGCGTTCGACGACCCAGCGTCGGGTGCCGAGGCCAGAGCCGTGGGGTGTGCCGCGTCGGGCGATGACGGGGGTGACGCCGCGGGCCCGGATCTGTTGGCGGTGGCTGTCGTAGTCGTAGCCCCGATCGGCATACAGCCGGTCGGGGCGCCGCCGTGGCGGGCCGGGGCGTCCGCCGATCGGGGGGATGGCGTCGAGCAGGGCGGTGGTCTGGGTGGAGTCGTGGCGGTTGCCGCCGGTCAGCGTGACCGCGAGAGGGATGCCGCCGGCGTCGGTGATGACGTGGTGTTTCGAGCCAGGCTTGCGGCGGTCGACCGGGCTCGGACCAGTTTTGGGCCGCCCTTGAGCGCCCGGATGTGGGAGCCGTCGATCACCGCCCTCGACATGTCCAACTGGCCCGCGCCGCGCAGCCGGGCCAGCAGCACCTCGTGCAGCCGTTGCCACACCCCCGCCTGGTTCCAGTCCCGCAACCTGCGCCAGCAGGTCATCCCGGAGCCGAACCCGAGTTCCTGGGGCAGGTACTCCCACGGGATCGCGGTGTAGAGCACGAACAAGATCCCGCACAGCACCTTGCGGTCATCCAGCGGCTTGCGCCCCGGGTACCGGCGGCGGCGTGGTGGGCGGGGTGGCAGCAGCGGTGCGATCTCGGCCCACAACTCATCCGAGACGATCCACGGCGGCTGCTCACCCCTCCTCACGTCCAGACGAAACGACCCTCACATCCGGTCGGTTACGCCCAACATCATTAAGTTAGGACCTCTTAACACGCCCGGCGTTCGGGGGCGGTGTCCCGGATCCGGCCCGCACCTGATTGGCTGCCCTGCATGACGGGCACGAAGGTCTCCCGGCGCGGGAACGCGGCACACCGGCTCTACAGCGTCGTGGTCTTCGTGGTGCTCGCCTCACTGGACAACGTGGCGATCGGCCTGGTGCCCCCGCTGTACGGGCCGATCTCCACCGCGCTCGACGTACCCACCCGGATGCTCGGCCTGGTCACCGCCGTCAGCTTCCTGGTCAGCGCGGTGGCGGCGGTGGGCTGGGCGTACGTCGGGGACCGCACCAACCGCAAGCCGCTGCTCATGGTCGGCACGCTGCTCTGGGCCGCCGGCACCGGGGGCAGCGCGTTCGCCGAGGGGTACGCGACGTTCCTGGCCGCGCAGTTCGTCGGCGCGGTCGGGCTGGGCGCGGTGGGCTCGGTCGGCTTCTCGGTGGTCACCGACCTGATCTCACCGCGCCGACGCGGCCTGGTGATGAGCTTCTGGGGGCTGTCCCAGGGCGTCGGCACGCTGGCCGGGACGCTGCTCGGCGGCGTGCTCGGGTCGACCGACTGGCGGCGGCCGTTCCTGCTGCTGACCGGCGTGGGTCTGGCCGCGACGCTGGCGTACCTGTTCACCTACGACATCCGGCGCGGGCAGAGCGAACCGGAGCTGGCCGGGGCGATCGACGCCGGGAACGAGTACGACTACCGGATCAGCCGCGCCGACCTGCCCCGGATCCTGGCCCGCCGGACCAACCGCTGGCTGATCATGCAGGGGCTGACCGCCCAGGCCGCGTTCGGCTCGCTGGTCTGGTTGCCGGTGCTGTTCAGCCAGCGGGCCGAGGCACAGGGCTACTCACCGGCCACGGCAGTGGTGGTGGGCAGCGTCTTCGCCACGCTGTTCCAACTCGGCGGTGTGTTCTCGATCGTGGGCGGCCTGGTCGGCGACGCGCTGCAACGGCGTACGCCGAGCGGCCGGGCCACGGTCGCGGCCGTCGGCATCCTCGCGGCGCTGCCGTTCTACCTGGTCCTGTTCTTCGTGCCGATCCGCATCGACGTGCCCGACGGCGCCGGGGCGGGCGCGGTGGTGACGGCGGTGCTGTCCAGCGTGCTGACCGAGCCGACGGTGGGGCTGAGCCTGCTCACCGCCGTGGTGGCGCTGGCGCTGACGTCGGCGAACTCGCCGAACTGGTTCGCGCTGATCGCCGACGTGAACCCGCCCGAGCACCGGGGCACTGTCTACAGTCTGGGCAACCTGGTGAACGGCGTCGGGCGGGCGGCCGGCAACGGGCTGGTCGGGGTGGCGTTCGCGGCGCTGCGTACGGCCTTCCCGCCGCCGTTGAACTACGCGGTCGGGCTGGCCGCGTTCCAGCTCTTCTTCATCCCGACCGGGATCATGTACTGGCTCGCGGCCCGCACCTCACCCCGGGACATCGCGCAGGTGCACGACCTGCTGCACGCCCGAGCCGACCGCCTGGAAGGAAGGGCCCCTTCTTAACAGGTGAGTGTTAAGAAGGGGCCCTTCCTCTACCGGAGGCGTTAATAAGGGGCCCTTCCTTACACCCGGAACCAGACGGTGACATCCGTCGGGACCGCGGGGCCGTCGAGCGGCGCGCTCGACACCAGCACCTGCGCGCCGGCCGGCAACGGCGCCGGGTCGGCGCCGAAGTTGGTCAGCACGGTGAGGTCGCCGTTGGTGAACGTGAGCACCTCGTCGCCGGAGGACAGGAACCGCAGCGGGCCCCGGGCCAGCGCGTGCTCGCGGCGCAGCCGCAGCGCGGTCCGGTACAACTCGTACGTCGAGCCGGCCACGCCGCGCTGCCGGTCCAGCGCGTACTCGGCCCATGTCGACGGCTGGGGCAGCCAGCTCGCGTCGGTCGGCCCGAAGCCGTACGACGGGGCGTCGGCCTCCCACGGGATCGGCACCCGGCAGCCGTCCCGGCCGCGCTCGGTGTGCCCGCTGCGCGCCCACGTCGGGTCCTGCCGGGCCTCGTCGGGCAGCGTGGTGTGCTCCGGCAGCCCCAGTTCCTCACCCTGGTAGAGGTAGGCGGACCCGGGCAGCGCGAGCATCAGCAGGCTGGCCGCCCGGGCCCGGCGCAGGCCCAGCGCGGCGTCCGGCTGCGGGTCGTCCACGCCGACGCCGTTGGCCCGCCCACCGGCGGTGCCGAGCCCGAGCCGGGAGGCGTGCCGGACCACGTCGTGGTTGGACAGCACCCAGGTGGTGGGCGCGCCGACCGAGTCGGTGGCCTCCAGCGATCGGGTGATCACCGCGTACTGGGCCGGCGCGGTCCACGCGGCGAGCAGGTACTCGAAGTTGAACGCCTGGTGCATCTCGTCCGGACGCACGTACCGGGCCAGCCGCTCGGCCGGCTCCACCCACGCCTCGGCGACGAGGATCCGCTCACCGGGGTACGAGTCGAGCAGCCGCCGCCACTCCCGGTAGATCTCGTGCACGCCGTCCTGGTCCCACATCGGCGGACGGGGCTTGTCCACCTCGCTGCCGGAGAGGATCTCCTGCGGCTCCTGCCAGTCGGCCAGGTCGGCCTGCTTGATCAGGCCGTGCGCCACGTCCACCCGGAAGCCGTCCACGCCGCGGTCCAGCCAGAAGCGCAGCACGTCGAGGAACTCCGCGCGCACCTCCGGGTTGTCCCAGTTGAGGTCGGGCTGGCCGGAGTCGAACAGGTGCAGGTACCACTGTCCGTCGGGCAGCCGGGTCCAGGCTGGGCCGCCGAAGACGCTCACCCAGTCGTTCGGCGGCTCGGCGCCGTCCGGGCCCTTGCCGTCGCGGAAGACGTAGCGCTGCCGCTCCGGGCTGCCCGGCGCGGCCGCCGCAGCCGCTTCGAACCAGCGGTGCGCGGACGAGGTGTGGTTGGGCACCAGGTCGACGATCACCCGCAGTCCGCGGGCCTTCGCCTCGGCGATCAGTTTGTCGGCGTCGGCGAGCGTGCCGAACAGCGGGTCGACGTCGCGGTAGTCGGCCACGTCGTACCCGGCGTCGGCCTGCGGGGACGGGTAGAAGGGAGACAGCCAGAGCGCGTCGACGCCCAGCTCGGCGAGGTGGTCGAGCCGGGAGGTGATCCCCGGCAGGTCGCCGATCCCGTCGCCGTCGGAGTCGGCGAACGAGCGCGGGTAGACCTGGTAGATGACCGCCTCGGTCCACCATCCGGTGCCCGGGGCCTGCTGCGTCGCGTGGGTGTTCAGCGCCTTACTCCTGTCTTGGTGGTGCGGGACGAGCAAGTTGGTTCAGTGTGCCCGGGGCGGCGCTGTCGATTCGCGCACCACCAGGCGAGTGGGGAGGATCACCGGGGTCGGCGTCCGGTCGTCGGTGTCGGCGTCGCGCGGCGCGGGCACCGGGCCGGGGTACGGCGCGGCGGCCCGTACGCCCAGCGGGTCGAGCAGGATGCGGGCGGCCAGCAGCCCCTGCTCGGCGGCGGGCTGGGCGATGGTGCTCAGACCGAGCACACCCGCGAGATCGTGGTCGTCGATGCCGATCACGCTCACGTCCTGCGGCACCCGCAGCCCGGCGTCGCGCAGCGCGGTGATCGCGCCCATCGCCATCTCGTCGCACGCGGCGAAGATGGCGGTCGGCGGCTCGCCCCGGGCCAGCAGTTCGGCCGTGGCCCGGGTGCCGCCGTCGATGGTGAACCGGGACTCGACGTCGAGGCTCGGATCGAGGGCGATGCCGGCGGCCCGTAACGCCTCCTGGTAGCCGCGCCGCCGGTCCAGGTGCGTGGTGAAGGCCAGTTCGTCGTCCGGGTCGCCGGAGATGTGCGCGATCCGGGTGTGGCCGAGGTCGAGCAGGTGGCGGGTGGCGGTCCGGGCGGCGGCCACGTCGTCGATCCGGACGCAGGGCCAGCCGGGGACCTTGGTGCCGGAGCTGATCGTCACGCCCGGCAGCTCCAGTTTCGTCAGCGCGTGCACGTCGGCCGCCCGCAGCGGGGTGGCGACCAGGATGATCGCGTCCACGCGCTTGTGCAGGCTCGCCGTGTGCAACACCCGCTGGCGGGTCCGCTCCCGGCCGCCGAGGTTGTAGAGCAGCAGGTCGTACCCGCTGTCCTGGAGGAACTCCTCGACCGATTCGACCACTGTGCCGAAGAACCATCTGGTGATCCGGGGAACGACCACCGCGACCGTGCCGGTCCGGCCGCCGGCCAGCCGGCTGGCGCTGGGCGACACCGCGTACTGGAGTTGTTCGGCGGCGGCGAGCACCCGGCGGCGGGTCGCGGCCGAGACCGTCGGCAGGCCCCGCAGCGCCCGGGAGACGGTGGCCGTGGAGACTCCGGCCAGCCGGGCGACGTCGTCAATTCTGGTCATCGTGGGCTCCCCGCTGTGACCCGGGCCCGCCGCCGGCCGTGCCGGCGGCGGGACGCCGGATCAACCCTTGACGCTGCCGGCGAGCAGACCTCGCACGAAGAAGCGCTGGAGGGACAGGAACACGATCAGCGGTACGACGATCGACACGAACGCGCCGGCCGTCAGCCGCTGCCACTCGTTGCCCCGGGTGCCGGCCAGCTCCGCGAGCCGGACGGTGAGCGGAGCGGTCTCGTCGCCGCCACCGGCGAAGATCAGCGCGACCAGCAGGTCGTTCCAGACCCAGAGGAACTGGAAGATGCCGAACGCGGCCAGCGCGGGCATGATCAGCGGCAGCACGATGGTGCGGAAGATCTTCGGGTGGGTGGCCCCGTCGACCCGGGCCGCCTCCATCAGGTCGCCGGGGAGCTGCGAGATGAAGTTGTGCAGCAGGAACACGGCGAACGGAAGCGCGAAACAGGTGTGCGCGAACCACACCTGGGCGAACTTCTGCTCGTCGACCAGGTCCCACGCGGGCATGATCTGCACGCCGGCGACCGTGACGCCGGTGGAGAAGAACCGCAGCAGCGGCACCAGGGCCATCTGCAGCGGCACGATCTGGAGCGCGAAGATGCCGATGTAGACCCAGTCCCGCCCCTTGAAGTTCATCCACGCCAGCGCGTACGCGGCGAGCGACGCGAAGGCCAGGGGGAAGAGCACCGAGGGGATGGTGATCGCCAGCGAGTTGATGAAGTAGCTGGCCAGCTGCCCGGACGAGCCGGAGCTGAACAGCACCTCCTGGTAGTTCTCCAGCGTGATCTGCGGGTTGGTGAAGAACGTCCACCACCCGGTGGTCTTGATCTCGTTCTCCGGCCGGAGCGAGGAGATGAACAGGCCGAAGGTCGGGATCGTCCAGAGCATCGCGATGACGATCGACACGAGCGTGGCGGTACGGCTGTTCAGGCGCTTGCGCACCCGGGCGACCCGGGTGGTCGGCTCGGTGGCCTGGGCGCCGACTCCGACGGTGGGCGTGGTGGTGGTCATCTCAGCCCTCCCGCTGCTTGCGCAGGTTGCGGATCTGGTAGATCACGATCGGGATCACCAGGACGAACAGGAACACCGCCAGCGCCGAGCCCTGCCCGTTCTCCTGGTAGCGGAACGCCTGGTTGTACATCTCGGTCGCGATCACGTTCGTGTCGTAGTTGCCGTTGGTGGCGGTCCGGACGATGTCGAAGACCTTGAGCGTGGCGATGGAGATCGTCACCACCACGACGATCAGCGCCGGGCGGATGCTCGGAATGGTGATCCGCCAGAACATCTGCCACGCGGTGGTGCCGTCGAGCCGGGCCGCCTCGACGATGTCGGCCGGGATGGCCTTGATCGCGGCGGAGAGCACCACCATCGCGAAACCGGCCTGGATCCACACCATGATCACGATGAGCAGGAACGTGTTCAGCGGCGAGTCCAGCAGCCACTGCTTCGGCTCGCCGCCCAGGCTCACCACGATCTGGTTGAGCAGGCCGATCTGGTCGCCCTCGCCCCGGTAGGCGTACACGAAGCGCCAGATGATGGAGGCACCGACGAACGAGATCGCCATCGGCAGGAAGATCAGGGACTTGGCCACGGCCTCGAACCGGGCCTTGTCCACCAGGACCGCGTAGATCAGGCCGAACGCGGTGGCCACCAGCGGCACCAGCAGCACCCAGATCAGCGTGTTGATCAGGACCCGGACGATCGAGTCCTCGGCGAACATCCAGCGGTAGTTGTCCAGTCCCACCCAGTTGCTGCTGCTGGAGTCCATGAAGGAGAGCAGCGTGGTGCGGATGGCCGGCACCACCAGTCCGACGGCGAGCAGCAGCAGCGTCGGCAACAGGAAGAAGAACGCGAACGCGCCCTCGCGCTGCTTGGGCCGGCGGGGCAGCGGCGTGCCGCTCACCGAGGCGGCGACCAGTTGCGCCTCCCGGCGCCGGGCGAAGTACGACGGCACCACGTCGAGGAGCAGGAGCAGCCCGCCCACCACCGCGACGAAGGCGATCAGCCCGTACATGAGCATGAGGAACTTCGGCTGCTCCGCCGCGAAGTCGAACTCCATCGACCCTCCTTCAAGGGCTCGGTTACCAGAGGTGGCCCGGTCCGCGTGCGCGGACCGGGCCACCTGCTAGATCACTTCCAGCTTCCCTCGATGTCGTTCAGGACGGAGTTGGTGTCCTTGCCGTTGATCCAGGCCACCATGCCCTTCCAGAAGGTGCCGGCACCGACCGCGGCCGGCATCAGGTCCGAGCCGTCGAAGCGGAAGACCGTCTTCTCGTCCTGGAGGATGCCCACGGAGAGCTTGTCCACCGGGTTCGGCACGTTGTTGATGTCCAGCTTCTTGTTCGCGGACACCCAGTCACCGATCTTGGCGCGGCTGTTGGCGTACTCGCCGGAGGCCAGGTAGGTCTGCACCGCCTGGACCTCGGGACGGTCGGCGAACGCGCCGACGAACTCGCCGCCACCCAGCACCGGCTTGCCCTTGGCCGGGTCGATGGCCGGGAAGTAGAACGCGAAGACGTCGCCGTCCTCGGCCACCTTGCTGCCCTCGGGCCACTGGTTGGCGTAGAAGGACGCCTGGCGGTGCATCGCGCACTTGCCGGTGGTGATCGGCGTGCCGCCCTCCTGGAAGGCGGTGGTGGAGATGCTCTTGACGCCGCCGAAGCCGCCGTTCATGTACTTCTCGTTCTTCAGGATGGTGCCGGCCCGGTTGAGCGCGTCAGCCACCTGCGGGTCGTTGAACGGGATCTGGTGGGTGGTCCACTTGTCGTAGACCTCCGGGCCGCCGGTGCGCAGCAGCACGTCCTCGATCCAGTCGGTGGCCGGCCAGCCGGTGGCGTCACCGGACTCGATGCCGGCGCACCACGGCTTGGTGCCGCTGCCCGCGATCTGGTCGGAGAGCTTGATCAGGTCGTCCCACGTGGTGGGGACGGTCCAGCCCTTCTCCTTGAAGGTCTTCGGCGAGTACCACACGAAGGACTTCACGTTCGAGCCGAGCGGGGCGCCGTAGAGCTGGCCGTTGACGGTGCTGTACTTCAGCCAGTCGGGGGAGTAGTTCTGCTCGGCCATCGCCTTGGTGTCGGCGCCGACCGGCTTGAGCTTGCCCGAGTCGACGAAGCGCTTCAGCAGGCCCGGCTGCGGGATGAAGGCGAGGTCGGGGGCGTTACCGCCGTCGACCCGGACCGGGAGCTGCGCCTCGAACTCGGCGTTGCCCTCGTGGTCGATCTCGATGCCGGTGCAGTCCTCGAACTCCTTCCAGGACTCGTTGAGGCGGTCGGCCTCGATCTCCCGGATGGAGGAGTAGATGGTCACCTTCTTGCCGTCGTGACCCTCGTACTTCTCGTATGCGGCGCATTCGGCCGATCCGGCCTTGTCGCTCTTCTTGTCATCGCCGGTGCCGCAGGCGGCGACACCGAGCGCCAGCCCCAGGACGCCGGCGACCGCGAGCGTCTGGCGCGATCTGGCAAACGCCATGCCGATCTCCTTCCTTGCCGGCGCGTGGGGGGATCGAACCCGCGCCGGTCCGATGGTCGTCCTCACATGTAAGCGCTTGCATCATGTCGGGTCCACCCCTGGCCGGACACGGCCCGGTAACAATCCCGAAACCCTGGTCACGGGGCTGGGTGCGCTCCCACGAATCTTCCCGAGAACGGAACTTTCTGTCAGGATGTCTGCATCATATTGAAGACTTTCAACATAGGAGGCAGTGGATGCGGAAGCGATGGCTCGCCCTCGGGGCGAGCGCGGTGGTCCTGGCGGCGACTCTCGTACCGGCCGCGCCGGCGATGGCCGCGCCGACGTTCAAGGTCCCGTTCCCGTGCAACCAGTCCTGGTCCGGGCAGACCCGGACCAACCACAGCCCGGCGAACGCGATCGACTTCAACCGCACCGACGACGCCGGTGACCCGGTGGTCGCCAGCGCGCCCGGGACCGTCGACGTGGTCACCAACCTCGGCGACACCAGCTACGGCAAGTACGTCCGGATCAACCACGGCGGCGGCCACACCACCTACTACGCCCACCTGAGCGGCTTCAACGTCTCCGTCGGGCAGACCGTCGGCTACGGCCGGGTGATCGGGTACGTCGGCACGACCGGCGGCTCCACCGGCCCGCACCTGCACTACGAGCAGCGCATCGACGGCAGCTCCGTGAAGATCAAGTTCAACGGCGTCCAGGCGCTCTACTGGGGCACCAAGACCTACACCAGCGACAACGGCTGCGGCGGTACGAACACCGGCGAGGGCACCGTCAACACGGCCGGCTCCCCGCTGACCGTCCGCTCCGGCCCCGGCACCGGCTACAGCTCGGTCGGCACGGTCGCCGACGGGGCGAAGGTGACCATCCAGTGCCAGACCAGCGGCACCAGCGTCAGCGGCACCTACGGAACCAGCTCGATCTGGGACCGGATCGGCTCCGGCCGGTTCATCTCCGACGCCTACGTCTACACCGGCTACGACGGCTACATCCCCGGCGTACCCCGCTGCTGAGCCCGGCGGGCGCGGGGGCGACCGGCCCTCGCGCCCGGACCGGTCAGGAGTTCAGCCGCCACACCGCGAAGTTCAGCGCGGACGCGAACGTCACCCACGCCCAGTACGGCAGCATCAGCAGCGTGGCCGGCCGGGAGATCCGCCGGAACAGGGCCACCGTCACGCCGATCGCCAGCCACATCAGCACGATCTCGGCGAACGCCAGACCGTACGCCCCGGCGCCGAAGAACAGCGGCGTCCAGATCGCGTTGAGCACGAGCTGCACCACCCAGGCCCAGAGCGCGGGGCCGAAGCCGGCCCGGCGCCAGACCAGCCAGCCGGCGATCGCGATCAGCGCGTAGAGCACGGTCCAGACCGGGCCGAACAGCCATGACGGCGGCGCCCAGGCGGGCTGCTCCAGGCTCTGGTACTCGGCGGAGGTGCCCTGGACACCCAGCCCGCCGATGGCGGCCGCGGCGAAGGTGGCGGCGCCGAAGCCGAGCAGCGCCCACCACTTCCGGGCGCCGGCCGTCCGCCGGGTGACACTCTGCGACATCTCCATGGTCGAGATGTTTCCGCTCAGCGGGGCGGGCAAACGCCGGCGGACAGGCGCACCGGCCCCGGACACGCAGACGCCGGAGTCCTCGGGCTCCGACGTTCCGATCCGAGGGGGAGGAACGTCTTGGCCCGAGGACTCCGGCGCGTCGCGCTTCGGTAGGGGTTAGGTGTTGAAGATGCTGACGCCGCCCGGGCCGACCAGCAGGCCGACGACGATGAGGACGATGCCCCAGAGGATCTGCCGGCGGAACAGGGCGAGAATTCCGGCGACCACCAATACGACTGCGAGAATCCAGAGAATCAGCTCCATGGCGGCTGGATACCCGTACGTCCGATCCCGGAAACCTCCCGCTCAGTCCAGGTGATCTCCCAGGTGGAAGATGCTGTACGCCTGCTTGATCACCGGGTGCGCCACGTTGCGGACCCGCACTCCGCCCGGCGTGGTGCCACGCTCGGTGCCGTGGTGGGCGTGCCCGTGCAGCGCCAGCGCGGTGGGCGCGGCGTCGATCGCCTGCCCGAGCTGGTAGCACCCGAGGAACGGATAGATCTCCAGCGGCTCGCCGGCGAGCGTGTCGGGCACGGGGGCGTAGTGGGTGAGCGCGACGAGCGCGTCGCAGTCGAGCGAGAGCAGAGCCCCGGCCAGCGCGTCCGCGCTCTCCCGGGTGGTCCGCACGAACGCCTTCATCTCCGGCTCCCCGAAGTCGCTGGCGCACCGCCCGGCGAACCCGCCGCCGAACCCCTTCACGCCGGCCACCCCGAGCCGCCCGCCGGGGGTGTCCACCACGGTGCCGGTGCCCTCCAGCACGGTGATCCCGGCGTCCTCCAGCACCTTCACCACCTGCGGCACCTGGTCGCACTGGTGGTCGTGATTGCCGAGCACGGTGATCACCGGTACGCCGACATCGCCGAACTCCTGGGCCACGCAGCGCGCCTCGGCCTCGGTGCCGTGCCGGGTCAGGTCACCGGCGAGCAGCAGCGCGTCGGCGCTGCCGGGCAGCTCCTCCAGCGCCGGCCGGAACCGGCCCACCACGTCCTCGTCCAGATGCACGTCGCCCACGGCGGCGATCCGGATCACCATCGAACCTCCCTCACGGCAGTTCCTCGACCTGGGTGGGCGCCTCGGTGTGGATCACCCCGATGTCACTGGTGACCGGCGTGTCCGGGAAGCGCTCGGCGACCCGCCGCAGGATCTCCTCCCGCCGGTGCGGGCTCTCCACCTCGCCGTAGAGCACCAGCCCGCTCTCCCGGCGCACCACTGTGATGCCCTGCTCGGCCACCGAGGGGTCCTCGGCGAGCATGCTCTGGATCTCCGCCTCGACGTACTCGTCGGGTGGCACGTCGTGCGACTGTCCGGTCACAGGGTCTCCCTTCCGCCGGGCACGCCGCCGGGCAGCACGACCAGCCGGTCGAGCAGCACCAGGAACGCCTCCGCGTACGGCGAGTGCTGCGTCTCCTTCCGTACCCGTTCCCAGTCGATCTGTTCCCGCAGCGAGCGGGCCAGCGGCAGGGCGCGGGCGAAGTCGCAGTAGTGCTGCGAGAAGCTCAGCAGCTTGTGCACCATGAGCTGGCTGGCCGAGAGCACCGGCATGTGGATGGCGTCGACCGGGCGCACGATCGTGTCGGCGAACGTCTCCTCGGTCACCGGCGTCTCGACCGGCCGGTGGATCAGGTCCACCATCCGGTCCTCGTCGTAGACCTTGACCAGCCAGTCCTCCGGCGGGCGCTCGGCGGTGAAGCCGGCCTCGACCAGCGCCTCCAGCGCCCGGTCGACGTCCACCTCCCGGAGCAGGAAGTCCACGTCGTGGTCGCTGGAGTGGCCGCCGTGCGCGTACACCGCGAAGCTGCCACCCAGTGCGAACGGGATCTCGGACTGTTTGAGCACGGCGGCGACCTTCTTCAGCGTGTGCACCAGGGTCTCGTCCCCGCGCTCGGCCATCTGCGGCTCCCTCGTCGTCATGGGCGTTGGGATCACGATGCGTACCCGGCTGGCGCTTTGGTCACACCTGTAGCGGCGCGGTTCCGTCCGCTCGGGCAGGAAAGCGACAAATAGGCGATGTGAGCGTCGGTCGGATAACCTCGAAAAGGTGGCCAGCTCACGGCGAGCGCGGCGCGGCAGGGCCCGACTGCGCGCTGTAGCCCTGATCGGCATCGACGGCTCGGGCAAGACCACCCAGGCGCACCGGCTCGCCCAGGCCCTGACCGCCGCCGGCCACCCCGCGACCTATCACCGCAACGCCGGTGGCCGCCGCTGGCTGGGCCGCATCGCCCAACGGGTCGGCCGTGCGGACGCGCAGCGGCTCGTCGGGCGCGACGGCCTGCTCGCGGTCGAGTCGGCGCTGCGGTGGCTGGCCATCGCGCTCGCGTTGCTCAGCTGCCTGGTCACGGGCCGTACCGCGGTGATGGACCGCTGGTCGTTCTGCCAGTACGCGAGCATCCGGGCGCACGGCGGGCAGCGGTGGGAGCGGCTGGCCCGGGCCGGCTACCGGGTCTTCCCGGCGCCCGCTGTGACGTTCCTGCTCACAGTGGACCCGGCCGAGGCGTACCGCCGGATCGAGCGGCGCGGCACCGACCACGAGAGCATGGAATGGCTGACCGACGCGGACACCGCGTATCGGAGGCTGCCGGAGTACGGCGGCTTCGTGGTGGTGGACGGCAACGGCCCGCCGGAGGAGGTGGCCCGCCGGATCCGGGCGCACCTGAGCGAGTGGCTGCCCGATGATCCGTCCGCCGGTCCCGGCCCGGCTCCGGGCGGCCCGCCGCGTCCGGTCGGCGGGGCGGGCCGCGACGGCCCGGTGCCGGTTCAGGCCCGGCCGTAGACCGGGATGCCGGCGCCGCTCGTGGGCGCCGACTCGGTGGAGGCCAGGAACCGGATCACGCCGGCGATCTCCGCCGGGGGCACCCAGCGCCGGTGGTCGGCGTCGGGCTGGGCGGCCCGGTTGGCCGGGGTGTCGATGACACTCGGCAGCACCGTGTTGGACCGCACGCCGCGCTGCCGGTACTCGACCGCGACCGCGTCGGCGAACGCCCGCACCGCGGCCTTGGCGGTGACGTAGCCCGAGGCGCCCGGGAACGGCGACACCGCCGCCCGCGCGGAGACGCACACCACGGCGCCGTCGCCGGTCGCGGCCAGGTGCGGCAGCGCCGCGTGGGTCACCAGGTAGGTCGGGCGCAGGTTGAGCCGCAGCATCCGCTCGAACTCCTCGACCGGGGTCTCGTGCACCAGGCCGCCGGCGGCGTACCCGCCGACCAGGTTGACCAGTGCGCGCAGCGGCGCGGCGGGTTCGGCGGTGGCGACCTCGACCGCCCGCGCGGCCCCCTCGGGGGTCAGCAGGTCCGCCTCGACGCGGACCGGGCCGCCGCCGTCCGTCCCGGGCTCCCGCTGGGGTACGACCACCCGCCAGCCGGCGTCCAGGAAGGCCTCGGTGACCGCGCCGCCCAGCCCGCCCGTACCTCCGGTCACCAGCACCGTGCGTTCCGTCATGGACACACGCTAACGAACGGCCCCACCGGCCGTCCGGCGACCCGGCGGCGGCCGTCCGGCCTGCCTGGTCGAGGCCGTCCAGCCAGATCGGGTCGCGCGACGGCGGACCGGCACGCCGCCCGGCGGGACGGACTCGAGCGGACCGGATGAAGCGGCCGGGCTGCGAGAATGGGATCCTTGGCTCGGGTGGCGGGCACGGAAGACGGTAAATTTCCCGATACGCGGTGTCATGGTTGACGCTCACGCCCTCTGAAAGTAAGTTTCATCCGTGGCGAAGAGTTCGAAGATTTCTGCGAGTCACGAGCCCGGTGGACTGATCGTCCACATCAGCGGCCTGCTGCCCTCGCTGTCCCCGGCCGAACAGCGGGTGGCCCGGCTGGTCGTCTCCGATCCGGCGGACGCCGCCCGGCGTACGATCACCGACCTCGCCACCGCCGCCGAGACGTCCGAGGCGACAGTGATCCGCTTCTGCCGCTCGGTCGGCATGGACGGCTATCCCCAGTTGCGGATCCGCCTCGCCGCCGAGGCCGCCCGCCGGATCGAGCCGCCGGACGCGCGGGTGGTCGGCGGCGACATCCCGCCCGGCGCCGACCTGGCCCAGATCATCGCCACCATCGCGTTCAACGACGCCCGGGCCGTCGAGGAGACCGCCGAGCAGCTCGACCCGGCGGTCTGCGAGCTGGTGGTCGAGGCGATCGGCGCGGCCGGCCGGATCGACGTCTACGGCGCGGGCGCCAGCGGCTTCGTCGCCTCGGACTTCCAGCAGAAGCTGCACCGCATCGGCCGCATCGCGTTCTACTTCCCGGACGTGCACACCGCGCTCACCTCCGCCGCCCTGCTCGGGCGCGGCGATGTCGCGGTCGGCATCTCGCACACCGGCACCACGTCCGACGTCATCGAGGTGCTGGAGCAGGCGCGGGCCCGGGGGGCCACCACCGTGGCGCTCACCAACTTCCCGCGCTCGCCGATCACCGAGGTCGCCGACCACGTGCTCACCACCGCCGCCCGGGAGACGACCTACCGCTCCGGCGCGACGGCCAGCCGGCTGGCCCAGCTCACCGTCGTCGACTGCCTCTTCGTCGGGGTGGCCGCGCGCAGCCGGGCCCGGACCAAGAAGGCGCTCGAAGCCACCGCCGAGGCGGTCAAGTCGCGCCGGGTCGGTCCCGGTCGGAGGCGGGGATGACGGCGGGCCGGGTGGAACGCGACGGCGTGGCGGCGATCCGGCCGGTGGTGCGTGTCGGCGCGCCGACCGAGCGCCGCAACCCGCACAGCTTCGACCTCGACCTGATGTCCACCCGGGACGTGCTCACCGTGATCAACGAGGCCGACCGGCGGGTGCCGGCCGCCGTCGCCGCCGTGCTGGACGAGATCGCCGAGACCGTCGACCTGGCGGTGGCCGCGCTGCGTGACGGACACCGCGTGCACTACTTCGGCGCCGGCACCTCCGGTCGCCTCGGCGTGCTGGACGCGGCCGAGCTGGCCCCCACGTTCAACTCGCCCCGGCACTGGTTCTGCTCGCACCTCGCCGGTGGCCCGGACGCCATGTGGCGGGCGGTCGAGGACGCCGAGGACGACGAGCGCGGCGGCGCCGCCGAGGCCGCCGAGTGCGTACGCCCGGGCGACCTGGTGGTGGGCCTGGCGGCCAGCGGACGCACCCCGTACGTCCTCGGGGCGCTCGCCGCGTCCCGGGAGCTGGGGGCCGGTACGGTGCTGCTCTGCGCGAATCCGGAGGCCGAGGCCGCCGCGTCGGTGGACGTCTTCATCGGGGTGGACACCGGGCCGGAGGTGGTCACCGGGTCGACCCGGATGAAGGCCGGCACCGCGCAGAAGCTGGTGCTCAACACGTTCTCCACGGCCGTCATGGTGCGTCTGGGCCGTGTCTACTCGAACCTGATGATCGACATGGTGGCCACGAACGCCAAACTGCGCGGCCGCATGATCTCGATCCTCGTGGAGGCCACCGGCTGCGCCGAGGAGGTCTGCCGGGTCGCCCTGCGGGAGGCCGACGGCGACCTCAAGACCGCGCTCGTCGCGCTCGTCTCCGGCGCCGAGGTGCCGGCCGCCCGAGCGGCGCTGGCCCGCTCCGCCCACCAGGTACGCGGCGCGCTGGCCCTGCTCGCCTCCTGAGCGCTCCGGCCCGCTCTTCCCGCCCGATCCACCCGCCCGGCGCATCCGCCAGGCGGGTGCGACGCGTATCACGTGCGGGAGGGGGACGTTCCCGCCCGTACGGATTGTTCAACGAGGCGGAGGGTAATCCTGAGCATGGCTGAACCGACCGGTCCGCGAGCGCGTATCTCGCAGTGACCAGGATCGCAACGACCCGGTGACGCGGCTCGCTGTGTTCATGGAACAGGCAATGGTGCCATTCCATGGGCGAATAGCGATTCAGCAGCTCCGGCAGGCGTCAAAAGCCGTGTCCGGAAGCCGTCCGAACCGGGCCGGTAACAGGAAACATGGACCGGGCTCTCAGCTAGCACTCAGGCATTCGTGACAGTTTCGACTCACGACAAGGAATCCCCGACGCGTCACACCTGTTGTGTAGGTGTCAGCACCTACGGGCACAGCGGAGGTTACGGGGAGGGCTGATGAACGTGGGGATGGCAAGGAACCGGGCAACCGGCGCGAGCGAGGGGACCGTGGCAATCGTGGACAAGAACATCGGCATGCGTACCGACGAGGTCGCCGAGGAGCGGGACCTGGTCGGCGTCTACCTGCACGAGATCTCCCGGACGCCGCTGCTCGACGCCGCCCGGGAGGTTGACCTCTCCAAGGCGATCGAGGCGGGCCTCTACGCCGAGCACCTGCTCGACTCAGAGCGCATCCCCGACGGCGTCGACCGGGAGGACCTGGAGCGGCTGGTCGTCGAGGGTGAGCGCGCGAAGGACCTGTTCATCCGCGCGAACCTGCGGCTGGTCGTGTCGATCGCCCGGCGTTACGTGCGCTCCGGGATGCCCATGCTGGACCTGATCCAGGAGGGCAACACCGGCCTGGTCCGGGCGGTCGAGAAGTTCGACTACGAGCGTGGCTTCAAGTTCTCCACCTACGCGACGTGGTGGATCCGCCAGGCCATCAGCCGGGCGATCGCCCAGCAGGAGCGGACCGTACGGCTGCCCGTGCACCTGGTCGAGGACGTCAACCGGATGCGCAACGTGGCCCGGCAGCTCACCCGTGAGCTGGGTGCCGACCCGGAGCCGGAGCAGATCGCTACCGCCCTCGGCGTGACCGTCGAGCGGGTCAACGAGCTGGTCCGCTGGTCGCAGGACACCGTCTCGCTGGACACGCCGGTCGGTGACGACGGCGACACCAACCTCGGTGACCTGGTCGCCGACAGTGACGCGCCCTCGCCCGAGGAGATCGTGCTCACCGGCCTGGAGCGGCAGCGGATCGAGGGTCTGCTCAACCACCTCGACGACCGGTCCGCCGGCATCATGCGGGCCCGTTACGGCCTGGAGGACGGGCGCGAGCACTCGCTGACCGAGGTCGCGTCGCGGTTCTCGCTCTCCCGGGAGCGGATCCGCCAGCTGGAGATCCAGGCCCTCGGCCGGCTGCGTGAGCTGGCTCGCGCGGAAGGGCTGCAGGCGGCCTGACCTGGTAGTAATTGAGACAACGAACGGCCGGCGTCCGACAGGGGGACGCCGGCCGTTCGCCGTCCGCGTCGATCAGACCCGGCCGTAGCCGGCGATCGACATGATGTTCATACCGCGTTTGCTGACGTTGCGTCCGGCGCTCGGCGCGTCGATGATCTGGCCGTTGCCGACGTAGAGCGCCACGTGCCCGAGCCCGGAGTAGAACACCAGGTCGCCCGGTTGCAGCTCGCTGCGGCTGATCCGCTTGGTGGCGCTCCACTGTCTCGCCGCGCTGTGCGGCAGCGACTTCCCGGCCACCCGCCACGCCGCGAGCGTGAGACCCGAGCAGTCGTAACTGCCGGGGCCGTCCTGGCCGTAGCCGTAGGGCTTGCCGACCGCGCCGTAGGCGTACCGCACGGCCTTGCCGGCGTCACCCGAGACGGCCGGGGGCTTGCCCGCCGAGCCGGCGTTGCCGGGCGCCTCGGTGGCCCGCCCGTACGCCCTGCGCCGCATCTCGTAGAGGCCGGCCAGGTCTCCCTCGATCCGCGTCTTCGCGGCCTTGAGCTGCTTGGCCTGCGCCGCCTCGCGGGCGAGCGTGACGTCCAGCTGGGTCTTCTGGTCGATCAGCCGCTGCTGGTCGGCGGTGAAGCTGGAGAGAGTGCGCTGGCGCTGGCGGGTGAGCTGGTCCAGGGTGCCCAGCCGCTCCGGCAGCGTGGCCTGGCCGCCCGGGTCCAGCAGGGCCGCGGCGGTACGCATGCCGCCGGTCTTGTACGCCGTCGCCGCCAGCACGCCCACCTCGGCGCGGCTGCGCTCGGCCTGTTCCTGCAACGGCCCGATGCGGGCCTCCAGCTTGGCCGCGGTGGCCTTGTTGGCCTTGATGTCCTCGTTGAGCTTGTTGTAGGACTCGACGATTCGCTCCAGCTCAGTCGAGGACTTCTCGATCTGCTTCGTCAGCTCGGCGGGGGTGGGCTCGGCCCGAGCCACCTGCGCCGGGGCGAGTAGCGCGGCCGAAAGGCCGGCCACCGCCAGCGAGCGGAGCAGCATCCGTAAGGACGACAAGAGCGGAAAGCTCCTCTCCCACCGGTCGCCGGGCGCGTTCGCGCCCCGGCGACACCGGCCCGGGGCCATCCGGGGCGGATGGCTGTCGACCGGGCCGACCTGCACAACCTAACCCGTGATCGGAGTAGCCGGGAGTTCAAGCAGGGGCGAAAGTTGGCAAAGTGGCGGAAAGTGACGGTGATACGCCTGACCGTCCGTGCCCGCCTCGCCGACCGGCCGTACCCGGGTTCGGGCCCTGTGCGTAGATGGTGTGGCTCGCCCGATTGGTCGTTCTGGGCGGATGTCGTCAGCCACCGCCACGCAAAGTCATGACAAAGACTGAAATCGGTCTCTCTTTCCGGCGGCCCCACCGTGGCAGGTTCGCGGCCGGCCGGCGAAAACCCGAGGTCAGGTGGCGGACCCGCAACACAATGAAGCCCGGAACCGGGATTCCCGCACGGGATCCGCGTCCCCGGGAGGCCGCCGTGCAGACCGACCGCTCCGCCACCCAGCCGCCCCGACCGGCCACGCCCAAGCTGCTCTACGCCCGGCCCGGCATCGTCGTCACCGCCGAGCGCTTCACCGTCGGCCGCAACACCTGGCCGGTGGCCGAGATCACCCAGGTGCGGACCGACCGTGGCCCGCACGACCGGCTCGCGATCCCCGCGGTCGTCGTGTCCGCCGCGATGATCGCCGCGGTCGGGGTGCTGCTCGGCTTCACCGGCGGCCTGCACCGGCTCACCGCCGGGGCGTACCTCATGCTCGGCGGGGTCGGGCTGGTGCCGCTGCTGCTCGTGCTGATCGGCGACCGCTGGCGGCCCCCGGCGCACGAGCTGTGGGGACGCGTCCGCGGCACCGAGGTGCTGCTGTTCAGCAGCGACGACGAGCGGCAGTTCGGTCAGGTCAGCCGGGCGCTGCGCCGCGCCCGTGAGGCGGCACGCATGGGCGGCTGGGCCGACCCGCCGCCGCCCGAGCCGTGGCGGCCGCCGCGGTGAGCGGCGCTCAGCCCGCGACCGGCTCCGGGGTACGCGGCCGCTGCTCCGTCGCCACCCACTGGCTCACCCGCCGCTCGGCGTAGAACGAGACGAACGGCACGGTGCCGGCGAGCATCACCAGCAGCATCCGCTTCAGCGGCCACTCGGCCCGGCGGGACAGGTCGAACGTGAGCGCCAGATAGAGCATGTACAGCCAGCCGTGCGCCACCCCGACGACGCCCACCACGCTCGGGTTGTCGAAGCCGTACTTCAGCGGCATGCCGATCAGGACCAGCACCACGAGCGCCACGCCCACGATCCAGGCGATCACGCGGTACCGGGTAAGGGCTCCGCCCACCGTCGTCCGTCCTTCCGCACCGGCCTCAGCCGGGATAGTCGCCGGGCCGGGCGCCCGGATTGGCGTTCAACCAGGATAGATAGCGGTTGTACGCGGCCAGCTCGGCGTCGTCCGCCCCGTCCGCCGGGGCGGCCGGCACCCGCACGACGCGCACCGGACGGCGTACCGCCGGGACGGCGTCGTCCGGCTCGGGGCCGGCGGTGGCCGACGGCGCCGGGTCGCCCGCCTGCTGCGCGTCGTCCGCCGGCTCGGCCCGCAGCGCCTGCCGGACCTCACGCCACCAGACGAAGATCACGAAACCGGCGAAGACCGGCCACTCGATCGCGTAACCGAAGCTGATCGCGTTCCCCCCGGCGGCGCGGGTGACCTGCCACCAGCCCAGCCCGAGGCAACCCGCCACCAGCACGACCATGGCCACGTGGCGGAAGATCCACGCCGGTGTCCAGAGCCGATTCATGCCCACGAGAGTACCGGGACCGCCGGGCGTCTCCGACACGGCGTCGTAGTCCGGGCGGTGGTTTGGTGACACGCCCGCTGGGCATCCGAACAGGTGCCAACCCGAACGAGACGAGGGGGCGACGATGACCGAATCGGTACGCCGGGACGCGAGCCCGGAACAGCGGGTCGCGGAGTGGGACGGCGACCACGCCCGCACCGTCGACGGCGAGCAGCTCGGGGTGGACCCGGTGGAGCTGGGCGACGAGGACCTGGTCCGGGAGATGCAGAGCCTGCACCGCACCCGGCTGGACACGCTGCGCCACGCCACCGACTCGGCGCTCGCCAACCACCTGCGGCGCACCGCCGAACTGGAGACCGAGTACCTGGCCCGGCACCCCGGCCGGGAGGTCGACCCGAGCCGGTTGCGGGACGCCTGATGGCCAGCCACGCCGAGCGCGGCATGTCCGCGCCCCCGGAGGTGGTGTTCAACACCGCGACCGACCCGGACCGCTCCTCGGCCTGGCTGCCCGAGCGGCTGCGCAACTCCGGCACGTGCCGGGTCGAGGTTGTCGACGCCGACGACATGCGGGCCCGGTGGAGCGCCGCGGACTGGTCCGCCGAGATCGACGTGGAGCCGGCCGGCGCGGGCGGCGCCCGGGTGCGGCTCGACCTGGCCGGCCCGGACCACGACCTGGCCGACGAGATCCTGGCCAACCTCGACCGCGAGGTGGCCGACAACCTGACCGCCGGATGAGCCCGGCCCGCACGACGAGCACGAGGAGGCCGGGTTGACCGGGAGTGGCCTGAAGCAGAAGGTGGCGCGCCTGCGCCAGGCGTACGCGCCGCACGAGCACCGGCCGCTGGAGGGCTACCTGAAAGCGATGGGCACGTACGCGGGCGTGACCGCCGCGCTCGTCGGCCTGGTCCGGGCGACCGGCCGGCCGGTGCCCGAACGGCCCACGCCGGCGGACGTGGTGCTGCTCTCGATCGCCACGCACAAGCTCAGCCGGCTGCTGTCCAAGGACGCGATCACCAGCCCGCTGCGGGCGCCGTTCACCCGCTACGACCACCCGATCGGCAGCGGCGAGGTGATGGAGCAGGTCCGCGACGAGGGCAGCCCCACCCGGCACGCGCTCGGCGAGCTGGTCAGCTGCCCGTTCTGCCTGGCGGTCTGGGTGGCCACCGGGCTCACCGGCGGCCTGGTGCTGGCGCCCCGGCTGACCCGGCTGGTCGCCACCGCGCTGACCGCGGTGGCCGCCTCCGACTTCCTCCAGATGGGGTACGCGGTCGCCCAGCAGGCGGCCGAGGGCGACCGCCACGAGGCGTGAACCACGGACACGAAAGGGGGCCGGCGAGCCGGCCCCCTTTCCCGTGTCTCCCACCGTCAGGTGGGGGTGGTGCCGTGGTCCTCGCCGGCCCAGCCGCGCGACGCCTCCGGCTCCCGCTCGTCCTCGTCCTCCCCGGTGATGACCTCCCGGTCCACAGCGGTCCGGTCGTGCTCGTTGGCGAAGTCCGGCTCCGGGAGCGTGTCGACGCCCTCCGGAGGCTGGCCGAGCGCCGCCAGGTGCTCGGGGTCGGGGTTGCGGTCGGTCATGTCGCGTCCTCTCGTCGGCGGGGGCTCAGGCGACCGTGCCGCCCAACAGGTCGGCCGCCTCGTCCGCCGCGTACTCGCCCTGGGGGAGCGCGGCGATCCGGGTGAGCAGCTCCGCGGGGAGTTCGGCGGCCACCGCCCGGCGGTAGATGTCCGCCTGAGTGATCCGCTCCTGGCCGTGGTAGATGTCGTCGAGCAGGTCGTCGAGCGGCCGGGTGTCCGGCTGCTCGGTCACGGGCGCGTCATCGGTCACGCCGACCACCTACCCGGCGCCGAACCGGTCAAACTCGCCCCAACCCCGCTCAGGCCCGTGCCGCAAGCGTGGCCCGGCGGGCCTGGACGGCCTGCGCCAGGTGCTCCAGCACCTCGGCCGTGCTGTCCCAGCCGATGCAGGCGTCGGTGACCGACTGGCCGTACGCCAGTTCCCGGGTCGGGTCCAGGTCCTGCCGGCCGGGCGACAGGAAGCTCTCCAGCATGATGCCGACGATCCCGCGCTGACCGGCGGCGAGCTGGGCCGCCACGTCCGCCGCGACCAGCGGCTGGTTGCGGTGGTCCTTGCCGCTGTTGGCGTGGCTGGCGTCGACCACCACCCGCTCCGGCAGGCCCGCGGCCCGCAGCAGCTCCAGCGCCCCGGCCACCGACTCCGCGTCGTAGTTCGGCCGGCCGCCCCCGCCGCGGAGCACCAGGTGCCCGTCCGCGTTGCCCCGGGTGTGCATGATCGCCGGGGTGCCGGAGACGTCGATGCCGGGGAAGACGTGCGGCACACCGGCCGCCCGGATCGCGTCCACGGCGGTGGCGATGCTGCCGTCGGGGCGGTTCTTCATGCCGATCGGCATGGACAGCCCGGAGGCGAGCTGCCGGTGCACCTGGCTCTCCACCGTCCGCGCGCCGATCGCGCCCCAGGCCACCGTGTCGGCGATGTACTGCGGGGTGATCGGGTCGAGGAACTCGCAGCCCACCGGCAGACCCAGGCGCAGCACGTCGAGCAGGAGCGCCCGCGCGGTACGCAGACCGGTGTTCACGTCGCCGGAGCCGTCCAGCGCCGGGTCGTTGATCAGGCCCTTCCAGCCCACCGTCGAGCGCGGCTTCTCGAAGTAGACGCGCATCACCACGAGCAGGTCGTCGGCGACCCGCGCGGCGGCCTCGCGCAGCCGGCCCGCGTACTCCAGGGCGGCGGCCGGGTCGTGCACGGAGCAGGGGCCGACGACGACGAGCAACCGGTCGTCGGCGCGGTCCAGCACCCGGCCGACGGCACGCCGGCCCGCCACGACGGCCTCGGCCAGCGGGGTGTCCAGTGGCAGGTGGTGGTGCAGCAGGGCCGGGGTGGTCAGCGGCACCACACGGTCGATGCGCTGGTCGATGACCCGATGGGCGTCCTGGGACGTGGTCACGGTGGGGATTCCTTCCGCCGACCGTGCCCCCGTGCCGGGTCCGGGGGATCGAGCCGGCTGCTCGCATACGAAAGGGCAGGGAAAAGAATCCCTGCCCGGCCGGCTCGAAGAGGTAAGTGACGTCAGCTCATGGTCGAGTCACCGGCTCCTCCAGCCGGCTGCCTAAACCATCGATACGACCGCGTCACGTCGGCCAGCGTACCCGACGCGCGCCGGAAAGCCCGCTGTCGTTCCGAAGTGCGGAACGCGGGGTATGTGATCGGCATGACCACCAGCCATGACCCCAGTGACCAGGAACGGATCGAGTCCCGAGCGCATCTGCTGCCGGAGGAGGCGGCGGCGGGCAGCGACGACGCCGAGGCGCAGGCCGACGCGATCCTCACCGAGTCCGACATCCGCGAGGCGGACCAGAACGCCGCCCCCGACACGGTGCTGGAGCACCGCACCTCCGAGCAGACCGTCACCCCCGTCGAGCCGCCCGACTGAGCGTCGCGCCCCGGGCCCGGCGGGAACCCCGGTAACTGTCGTCCCGCAACCGGGCCAGCGGGCCGGCCGGGCGCAACCCCGGCGGCACGTTGCCGATCGGATCGAAGGCGAGCGCGGCGTCCTCGGCGGCGCCGCGCTCGTCGTCGAGGCGTACCTCGCCGAACGGCCGCCACCGGCCCACCGCCGAGGCCGCCGCCAGCACCAGCCGGGGCTCGTCGGCCGCGACCGCCGCGCCGGCCTCGGCCAGGCCGCGACCCAGGTCGGGTGACTCCGGGTCGGCCAGCACGGCCAGGAACAGCCGCCGCCCGCCGGCCCGGAACGGCATGATCGACGTGTACGTCCCGGTGAAGCGCCGCCGGGGCAGCGGCAGGTTCCGCAGCACCGGCGCGGCGCCGCTGGAACTGAACAGCAGGTCCACCGGCGGCTCCGGGTCGCGGTGCAGCCGCACCGCCACGCCCAGCACGTCCGGCCAGCGGCCCGGCGTCGGCACACCCTTGGAGAGACGGACCGTGGCCGGCCACCGGCCCGGTGAGTCGAGCAGCGGAACCCCGGCCGGCGGTCCCGGCGTACCCCAGATCCGGGCCTCGCCGCCGAACGTGCGCCCGGCCGGGTGCAGCAGCCGGGCGTGCCGGAGCCGGGCCAGCGCGGCGGCGGCGCGCTCGACGGCGGACGGTGTGGTGGCGGCCATGCCCGCACGGGTACCCCGGCGCGCACCGACGATGCTCCGGCGCGCGTGTCACCTTTCCGCCTCCGAGATCGGATAGCGTCGGTGCCATGCCCGACAGCGGTTTCCCCTGGCCGATCGAGACGACCCGACTGGACAACGGCCTGCGCGTGGTGGTGAGCGAGGACCGCACCGCCCCGGCCGTGGCGGTCAACCTCTGGTACGACGTGGGCTCCCGCCACGAGCCGGCGGGACAGACCGGCTTCGCCCACCTCTTCGAGCACCTCATGTTCGAGGGCTCGGTGAACGTGGCGAAGACCGAGCACATGAAGCTCATCCAGGGCGCGGGCGGCTCGCTCAACGCGACCACCAACCCGGACCGGACCAACTACTTCGAGACGGTCCCGGCCGAGCACCTGGAGTTGGCGCTCTGGCTGGAGGCCGACCGGATGGGCGGGCTGGTGCCGGCGCTGACCCAGGAGACGCTCGACAACCAGCGTGACGTGGTGAAGAACGAGCGGCGGCAGCGCTACGAGAACGTGCCGTACGGCGACGCCTGGCTGCGGCTGCTGCCGCTGCTCTACCCGCCGGGGCATCCGTACCACCACGCGACGATCGGGTCGATGGCCGACCTGAACGCCGCCGACCTGGCCACCTTCCAGGAGTTCCACAGCACGTACTACGCGCCGAACAACGCCGTCCTCACGGTGGTCGGCGACACCACCGCCGCCGAGGTGTTCGCGCTCGCCGACAAGTACTCCGGCGGCCTCGACGCGCGCGCCGACATCCCGGCCGCGCCGGACGGCCGTACCGTGCCGGCCACCGGCCGCCCGGCGGTGGAGACGGTCACCGCCGACGTGCCCGCCCCCCGCGTCTACGTCGCGCACCGCACCCACCCGTTCGGCACCCAGGGGTACGACGTGACGACGGTGCTGGGCACCGTCCTCGGCAGCGGCCGGGGCAGCCGCCTCTACCAGCGCCTGGCCGACGGCGAGCGGCTCGCCCAGCCGGACCTGGTCGGCGCGTACGGGGTGGACCTGGCGCACGCGCCCGCCCCGCTGATCGCCACCGCCACGGCCCGCCCCGGGGTGAGCGCCGAGCGGCTGCGCGACGGGCTGGCCGAGGTGGTCGACGAGCTGGCCACGGTGCCGGTGACCGCCGCCGAACTGGACCGGGCCAAGGCGCTGCTGAGCACCATGTGGTGGCGGCAGATGTCCACGGTGGACGGGCGGGCGGACACGCTCGGCCGCTACGCCACCCAGTTCGGCGACCCGGCCCGCGCGGCCGACCGGCTGCCGGCCTGGCTCGCGGTGACCGCGGAGCAGATCGCCGAGCAGGCCGCCGAGCTGCTCGGCGCCGCCGACCGGGTGATCCTGACCTACCTGCCCGAGGAGAAGTGATGTCGCTGATCGCCGCCCGTCCCGGCCCCGGCGCCGCGCGCGCGTACCGGTTCCCGCAGGTGGTCCGGCGGACGGCGGCCGCCGGCCAGGTGGTCGCCGCGCACCTGCCCGGGCAGAACCTCGCCGTCGCGTTGCTGCTGCTCGACGGCGGCGCAGGCCGGGAGCCGGTCGGCAAGGAGGGGCTCGGCGCGGTGCTGGCCAAGGCGCTGGAGGAGGGCACCGCGCAGCGGGACGCCACCGCGTACGCGCTGGCCATCGAGGCGCTCGGCACCGAGCTGTCGACCGGGCTCGACTGGGACTCGTTCCAGGTGAGCGTGCAGGTGCCGGTGGACCGGCTGACCGCCGCCGTGGAACTGCTGGCCGAGGCGGTCCGGACGCCCCGGCTCGCCCCGGCCGACGTGCTGCGCGTCCGCGACGACGAGGCCACGGCGCTGCGGATGGACTGGGCCAACCCCGGCCCGCGTGCCGACGCGGTGCTGCGGGCCGAGCTGTTCGGCGCGCAGCACCGGTGGGGTCGCCCGCTCTACGGCGACCCGGGCAGCGTGGCCGCGCTGGAGGTGGACGACGTCACGGTCTTCCACTCCGAGTGGTTCATCCGCCCCGGCACGCTCGTCGTCGCCGGTGACCTGGAACGGATCGACCTGGACGCGCTCGCCGCCATCGCGTTCGCCGGCGCCGGCGGGGGCCCGGTGGAACGCGGCGGACCGATCGACGTGCGGCTGGCCGGGCAGCGCCGGATCATCCTGGTCGACCGGCCCGGCTCGGTGCAGTCCACGCTGCGGCTCGGTCACCCGTCCCCGCACCGCGCCCACCCCGACCACGTGCCGATGACGCTCGCCGGCACCGTGCTCGGCGGCGCGTTCACGTCCCGGCTCAACCACCTGATCCGCGAGGTACGCGGCTACACGTACGGGATCCGGGGCGACTTCGCCTCGTCCCGGCGCTTCGGGCGGTTCGCGGTCAGCTCCGGCGTGCAGACCGCGGTGACCGCGCCGGCGCTCGTCGAGTCGGTGGGCGAGATCTCGCGTACCCAGCTGACCGGGGTGACCGAGGAGGAGCTGGAGGTGGCGCGTTCCTGGCGGGCCGGGCAGCTCTCGGTCGAGTTGCAGAGCCCGCGGGCGATCGCCGCGGCCCTGACCACGCTCGTCGTGCACGACCTGCCGGACGACTACCACGCGCGGCTGCGGGAGCAACTGCTCGCGGCGACCGTCGAGGACGTCTCCGCCGCGGCCGCCACCTACCTGCACCCGGAGTCGCTGACCATGGTGATCGAGGGGGACGCGGCGGTCATCCGCGACGAGCTGGTCGCCAGCGGTCTCGGCGAGGTGGCCGACCACACCTGACCGGACGGGGCGGCGGGCCTGTGATTCCCGTCGCCCCGCATCCGCGCGGTGGGAAACGTTTCCCATCGTCGCCGCCCGGCTGGGTAGCCTCGCGGGCATGAGGATCGGCATTGTGGGAGCCACCGGCCAGGTCGGTGGCGTCATGCGGCAGGTGCTGGCGGAGCGCGAGTTCCCGGCGGAGCAGGTGCGCCTGTTCGCCTCGGCCCGGTCGGCCGGGCGCACGCTGCCCTGGCGCGACGGCGAGGTCACAGTCGAGGACGCGGCCACCGCGGACTACCGCGGCCTGGACATCGTGCTCTTCTCGGCGGGCAAGGGCACCGCGAAGGAGCTGGCTCCCCGGGTCGCCGAGACCGGCGCCGTGGTGATCGACAACTCGTCGGCGTTCCGGATGGACCCGCAGGTGCCGCTGGTGGTCGCCGAGGTCAACCCGCACGCGATCGCCGACCGCCCGAAGGGCATCGTGGCGAACCCCAACTGCACCACGATGGCCGCGATGCCGGTGCTGCGCCCGCTGCACGCCGAGGCGGAGCTGGTCAGCCTGGTGGTCGCCACCTACCAGGCAGTGTCCGGCGCGGGTCTGGCCGGCGTGGCGGAGCTGGACGAGCAGGTCCGCAAGGTGGCCGAGGACGCCACCGGGCTCGCGTTCGACGGCTCGTCCGTCGAGTTCCCGGCGCCGCGCTCGTTCGCCCGCCCGATCGCCTTCAACGTGCTCCCGCTGGCCGGCTCGATCGTCGACGACGGCTCCGACGAGACCGACGAGGAACAGAAGCTGCGCAACGAGAGCCGCAAGATCCTGGAGATCCCCGGCCTGAAGGTCTCCGGCACCTGCGTGCGGGTCCCGGTCTTCACCGGCCACTCGTTGCAGATCAACGCCCGGTTCGCCCGCCCGATCACCCCGGCCCGGGCCCGCGAGCTGCTCGACGGCGCGCCCGGCGTGGCGCTGCGTGACGTGCCCACCCCGCTGGAGGCGGCCGGCCAGGACCCGACGTACGTCGGGCGGATCCGCGTCGACGAGACCGTCGAGCACGGGCTCGCGCTGTTCTGCGCGAACGACAACCTGCGCAAGGGCGCGGCGCTGAACGCCGTGCAGCTCGCCGAGCTGGTCGCCGCCGAGCGCTGAGGCCGGCCGTCGTCGTGGCCGCCCCCGCGTTACCCCGCCTCGGGCGGCGGGTAGACCGCCGTGCCGACACCGAGAGGGGAGCACCATGACAACGGTCGGAGAGTTCATGACGACCCGGTTGGTGACGATGGACGGCAACGACACGCTCATCGCCGCGGCGCAGGAGATGCGCGACAGCGCCATCGGTGACGTGGTGGTGACCGACGACGGCAACGTGGTCGGAATCGTCACGGACCGGGACATCACGGTGCGGGGTGTGGCCGAGGACATGGACCCCACCGCCACCCGGCTCAACCAGATCACCAGCAAGGACGTGGTGACGGTGAGCCAGTACGACGACGCGGTGGCCGCCGCCGACCTGATGCGCACGTACGCGGTCCGCCGGCTCCCGGTGGTCGACGACGGCCGGCTGGTCGGCCTGATCTCCATGGGTGACCTGGCGGTCGAGCGGGAACCCCAGTCGGTTCTCGCGGACATCAGCGCCGACGACCCCAACAACTGACCTGTCAGACGCGGTGACGCCGGCTCCCGGTTCGGGAGCCGGCGTCTCGCGTCACGCCCGCGGCGCGCGCTCACCCGGATCGGGCGAGGTTGACCGGGGAACGGGTGGGCACACCGCATCTCGGACGGAAGACCGCAGATCGCGGGAGGAGTCGCCCGGATGGTGGACATGGCCACAAGATTCTTCGAGGACCTGGACCGGCGGGGGTTCGAGCCGCTGTTGGTCAAGACATCCGGAACGCTTCGCTTCGACCTGCACGAGGGCCCGCACACCACGCACTGGCTGCTGGAGATCGACCGGGGCAACCTGCGGGTCCGGCAGGAGGACGGCGAGGCGGACACCGTGGTCGGCACCGAGCCCCGCCTCTTCGCCAAGCTGGTCGGCGGCGAGGAGAACGCCATCGCGGCGCTGCTGCGCGGCGACATGACAGTCGTCGGTGACCTGCGGCTGGTGTTGCAGGTCGAGCGGGTCTTCCCCGGTCCGCCGGATTCCCGGGGGCCACGTCACACGTTCAGTGGGAGGGACGCCTGATGCCCGGGGCAAACACCGTCCGCATCCTGGACGGAAACACCTTCGTGGTCAGCGAGGACACCGGCGACATCGAGGCCACGCCGAACGAGCCGACGGGTCTCTTCTCGCTCGACACGCGTTACCTGTCGAAGTGGGTGCTCACCGTCAACGGCGAGCGGCTCAACACGCTGTCCTACGACGACCTGCAGTACTACGAGGCCCGGTTCTTCCTGGTGCCCGGCGTGGCCACGCACTACATCGACGCGAAGCTGTCGGTGATCCGGGAGCGGGCGGTCGGCGGCAGCTTCCGGGAGACGCTGACCATCCTCAACCACGACGAGAAGGCAGTGGACCTGGAGATCCGGATGGACGCCGGGTCCGACTTCGCCGACCTCTTCCAGATCAAGGACGAGATCCTGAACAAGAAGGGCGAGCTGTACGCCGAGGCCGAGTCGGACCGGCTGCGCCTGGGCTACCGGCGGGGCAACTTCCGGCGCGAGACCGTCGTCTCCGCCAACCAGCCGGCCCGCTACGACAAACGCGGCTTCTCCTGGAGCCTGCGGTTGGAACCCAACGAGCAGTGGGACGCCGTCATCGACGTGCAGACGTTCGCCATCGGTCCCGGCGGCCGGGACCTGCGGATCGGGCTGCGCGCGCACGGCGTCGAGCGGCTCGCGCTCCAGCAGGACCTGGAGGAGTGGATCAGCCGGGCGCCGAAGCTGAACAGCGAGCACGAGGAGCTCGCCTCGACCTACCGGCGGAGCCTGGTCGACCTCGCGGCGCTGCGCTTCTCGCCGCTGTCGCTCGGCGGGCAGACGCTGCCGGCCGCCGGCCTGCCGTGGTTCATGACCATGTTCGGCCGGGACAGCATCCTCACCTGTCTTCAGGTGCTGCCGTTCGCGCCGGAGCTGTCGAAGACCACGCTGCGGATCCTCGCCGCGCTCCAGGGCACCCGGTTCGACGACTTCCGGGACGAGGACCCCGGGCGCATCCTGCACGAGATGCGCTACGGCGAGACCGCCGCGTTCGAGGAGCAGCCGCACTCGCCGTACTACGGCTCGGTGGACGCGACCCCGCTGTTCGTGGTGCTGCTCGACGAGTACGAGCGGTGGAGCGGCGACGGCGCGCTGGTCAAGGAGCTGGAAGTGGAGTGCCGGGCCGCGCTGAAGTGGATCGACAAGTACGCCGACCTGATCGGCAACGGCTACATCTGGTACGAGCGGCGCAACACCGACACCGGCCTGGAGAACCAGTGCTGGAAGGACTCGTGGGACTCCATCTCGTACGCCGACGGCACGCTGCCGCCGTTTCCCCGGGCCACCTGTGAGGTGCAGGGGTACGCGTACGACGCGAAGATGCGCGCGGCCCGCCTGGCCCGGGAGTTCTGGGGCGACCACACGTACGCCGATCAGCTCGAACGCGAGGCCGCGGAGCTGAAGCGGCGCTTCAACCAGGACTGGTGGGTCGCCGACCGCGGCTTCTACGCGCTGGCGCTGGACCCGGACGGGCGCCAGTGCGACGTGCTCAGCTCCAACATCGGTCACCTGCTGTGGAGCGGGATCGTGGACGAGGAACGGGCGTCGAGCGTCGCCGAGCACCTGGTGGGACCCCGGCTCTGGTCCGGCTGGGGGGTGCGGACGCTGGCCGAGGGCGAGGTCCGCTACAACCCGATCGGCTACCACAACGGCACGATCTGGCCGTTCGACAACTCGTTCGTCGCGTGGGGCCTGCGCCGGTACGGCTTCACCGAGGAGGCGGCCACCGTGGCCAACGGCATCCTCGACGCGGCCACCTACTTCGACGGCCGCCTGCCGGAGGCGTTCGGCGGCTACCAGCGGGAGCTGACGAAGTTCCCGGTGGAGTACCCGACCGCGTGCAGTCCGCAGGCGTGGTCCACCGGCGCCCCGTTGCTGCTGATCCGCACCATGCTGGGCCTGGAGCCGCACGAGGGGCACCTGGCTGTGGATCCGGGCCTGCCGGTGGGCATGGGACGCATCGAGTTGCTGGACATCCCGGGCCGCTGGGGCCGGCTGGACGCGTTCGCGCGGGGCCGGCTCAACATCGACGAGCCGGCCGACTGAGTCAGTGCCCGGGCGGCGGCGCGCTGTGCGCCTCGTTCGGCGGCAGCAGGCAGAACTCGTTGCCCTCCGGGTCGGCCAGCACGGTCCAGCGCGGCAGCTCGCGCACCACTGTCGCGCCCGCCTCCAGCACAGCGGCCCGCTCCTCGGCGTCGCCGACCAGGTCGAGGTGGATCCGGCCGGGCTCCGGCAGCTCGGCGGCGGGGCTGATCCACAGGTCCGGCCGGCGGCCGTGCGGGTCGCGCAGCAGCACCGCCTCGGCCGGGGCGAGCGTGCCCTCGGCGAGCTTGACCCGGTCCTCCTCGACCACCGGCAACCCGGTGACCGCGCTCCAGAACGGCGCGAGCAGGTAGGGGTCGCGGCAGTGGATGACGATCGCGGCGAGGTCGGGCATGCCTCGAACCTAGTCGTCCGCGACGGCGGGCAGGACGCTGTCCAGGAACGCGGCGGCCACCGCGCGCAGGTCGGGCCGGTCCAGGTCGAGCGCGTGACCGCCGTCGGTGAGCCACAGGTGTACCGGGTGGCCGGCGGCGAGCAGCCGGGCGGTCAGCTCGACCGACTGGGCGGCCGGCACCGCCTCGTCGTCGCGGCCCTGGACCAGCAGCACGGGCACGCCGGAGCCCAGGTGGGTGGCCACTGTCGCGTCGGCGGTGGCCGGGTCGCCCGCGGCCGGCGGATGGCCCAGCAGGTCGGTCCACGGGTCGTCGCCGGGGGCACGCCGGCGCCGCTGCTCCGGGTCGAGCGGGTCGACCGGCGCCCAGTACGCGAGCACGCCCGCCACATCGCCGGGCCGGTCCACCCCGCGCAGGGCGAGCTGGAGGGCCAGCATCCCGCCCGCCGAGTCGCCGCCCACCAGCAGCGGCGGGCCGTCCGCTCCGGTCCGCGCGGCTCGCGCGGCTTCGCGTACGTCGTCGAGCTGGGCCGGCCAGCGTGCCTGGTGGGAGAACCGGTAGGTGGCCTCGACCACGCGCAGCCCGAGGGACGCGAGCGCCGCGCCGTCCTCCTCGGCGCGGGCCCGCCAGCCTCCGCCGTGGATCCAGAGCAGGACAGCGCGTTCGGTCATGGTGCCATCGTCTCCGCACCCGGCCCGTTGCGCGAGCCCGGTCTGCCGAGGGCAGATCGGCCCTACGGTCGCGTAACCTACTCGGGGTAAAGTTTCGCCATGCCGGAACTCGTGTACCCACCCGTGATCACCGCCGCGAAGACGATGTTCCGCCTGCTCGACCTGCGCCTGGACGTGTCCGGCAGCGACCACGTGCCGCGCAGCGGAGGGGCGGTGCTCGCGTCCAACCACGTGAGCTACCTCGACTTCATCTTCTGCGGCTACGGCGCGCACCCGGCCAAGCGGCTGGTCCGGTTCATGGCCAAGGACAGCGTCTTCCGGCACAGCGTGTCCGGTCCGCTGATGCGCGGCATGAAGCACATCCCGGTCAACCGCTCCGCCGGCGCCGGCTCGTACGCCAGTGCTGTCGGCGCGCTGCGCCGCGGCGAGGTGGTCGGCGTCTTCCCGGAGGCGACGATCAGCCGCTCCTTCACCGTCAAGGACCTCAAGAACGGCGCGGCCCGGATGTCGCAGGAGGCCGGCGTGCCGCTGCTGCCGGTGGCGCTCTGGGGCACGCAGCGACTGTGGACCAAGGGACGCCCGCGCACGCTCACCCGCCGGCACACGCCGATCACCATCATCGTCGGCGAGCCGATGGACCCGGCCGCCTACCCGGACGCCACGGTCATGACCGCCGACCTGCGTACCCGCCTGTCGGCGCTCGTCGACCGGGCCCAGCGGGAGTACCCGGACCAGCCGTCCGGCCCGGACGACACCTGGTGGCAGCCGGCCCACCTGGGCGGCAGCGCGCCCACCCCGGAGGAGGCCGTCGAGCTGGACCGCTCCGAGCGCCGCACCCGCAGCGCCTCCTGACCCCGCGGCCCGGCCGCGCGCGTCAGCAGGCGGAGCCGGGCTGGTCGCGGGCCGGGGCGTCCGACAGTGCCCACGGCGACGTCTCGGCCACCGGCGGACGGTAGTAGTCGTCGCGGGACAGGAACTCCACCGGCAGCGAACCCGGCAGCGTCACAGTGCCGAGCATCGGGCCGGGGGAGGCGGCGACCCGGGTGGTGAGCACGTCCCGCTCCGGCGGGGAGAGGTCGACCAGATCGGGGTTGGCCAGGCGGTATCCGGCCACCGAGCGGCGTACCTGCCGGGCCAGCCCGGCGACCGGCCCGACTGGGCCGCTCAGTGCCAGCGCCGGCTGCCGGATGGTGCGCAGCGCGTCGCAGACCACGCGCAACTCGGCAGTGCCGTCGCCGAGGTCGGCCAGTTCCAGCCGGGACGGCCACTGCCAGCGGATCTGACCGCTGACCAGGCGGGACAGCCGGACCGGACGCCGGTGCCGGGCACCCGTCCGGCTGTCCCGCCCGGGGACCACTGACAACTCGGAGCCACTGCAGACGTACACCAGGCGGCGGTCGGTCACGGTGATCGTCGCCGGCGTGGGCAGCGCCCAGCAGCGGACGTCCTCGGTGGGGCCCAGCAGGTGACCGGCGACCCGCAGCAGATGGTGCCCGAGCATGCGCTCACCCGGCTCGGGCACCAGCGCGTAACGCCGGTCGAGCACGGGACGGGTGGGGTCGGCGTCGGCGTCGAACCGATGCGGCCCGACGAAGAATGGTGCGGCGTCCTCCGGCACGGTACGACCTCCCGGTGACGGTTGGCGGTATCAGGGAGCCTGCCGGATTCGTAGGGTGATTGTCATGACACCTGTTAGGGGGTCGGCCGGTCGGCCGACGCCTGCGACCGGTAGATGCCGATCTCTTCCGGTCGGACGAGTCCGTCCTCGATCGCGCGGGCGAGCAGAGCCGCCTTCGTGGCGGCCGGACGACCCGCTCGGGTGTACTTGATCCGCGCCCGGTCGACGTACTGCTTCACGGTGTGCTCGCTGATCTGCATCCGGCGCGCCACCGACGCCTTCGACATCGACTGGAACCACAACAGCAGCGCCTCACGCTCCTTGTCGGACAGGGCCGGACGATCCGGACGGGCGTCGCCGACCATCGCGCCGGCCAGCGCGGGCGGCACGTACGGCCGGTCGTGCGCCGCCGCCAGCACGGTGGCCACGCAGTGCTCGCGTCCCTCGTGCTTGGCCAGGAACGCCACCGCGCCCGCGTCCAGCGCGGCCAGCATGGTCGGCGGGTCGCTGTGCTCGGAGTAGACCACCACCCGGCGCCCGGCCGCGCTCAGCTCGGCCAGCTTGTCCAGCACCATCCGGCCGTGCAGCCGCAGGTCGAGGAGCACCACCTCGGCGTCGGGCGCGGCCCGCAGCACCTCGTCCGGGTCGTCGCCGGTGGCCAGCACCCGCAACCGCGGCTCGCCGGCCAGCCAGGCACGCACCCCGTCGATCACCACCGGATGGTCGTCCACGATCGCCACCCCGATCGGCCACCCGGCGTTCACGTCCGCCGCCAGCGGGTCTGCGTCCATCTGATCTCCCCGTCCCGCTCGTGCAGGTGTTCCACCGGCCCACCCCCACCGGTCGTTGTCTCGTCCGGGCCGTCGTGCTCCGGTGTCACCAGGCTGACCACCACCTCGTCCGGTCCCGCGACCACCGTCAGCCGGGCCCAGCCCTCGGCCGCGGCGAGCGCCGCCGTCAGCGGGTCGGCCAGCCCTCGCCGGATCTCCACCGGCAGCTCCGGTGGCGTGCCGACCGCGACCAGGTCGATCGGCAGCCCGTTGCGCTCGGCCAGGTCGGCCGCCGCGCGCAGCTCGTGCAGCAGCGCGTCGGGCACGTCGTCCGACTCGGCGATGAGCCGGCGCAGCCGGGCGGCGGCCAGCACCGCCCGCCGCCGCACCGCCGGATCGGCCGGGTCGGCGTCGCCCGCCGCCAGTTCGGCGAGCACCTCCTCGGCGGTACCACTGACCAGAGCCAGCCGTTCCTGGCGCTCGGTGCGGGCCCGCTCGGCCGCCTCCCGCTCCGCCGCCACGGCCAGCGCCGCCGCCGCGGTGGCCGCCCGGTCGCGGGCCTGCGCGGTGATCGCCGCCGCGCCGACGAAGACCGCCACCGGCAGGGTGGAGGTGCCGTAAACGTACATCGTGGCCCGGCTCAGATCGGCCGGCGCGGTCGCGCCGTACAGCACCACCGCCGTCATCGCGATCGCGCCGTGCGCGGCGAGCATGACCAGCAGCCAGCGCACCGGCCGCTGCCAGAGCGCCAGCAGGAAGAACCAGGCCAGACCGCCCCACACCCAGTTGGCGGTGCTGAACAGGAAGCGCTCGCCGGCGCCCGCGACGACCGCCGCGTCGACCACCAGCAGCGCCACGGCCAGGCTCCGGGCCGGGGGCAGCCCGCCGCGCAGCAGCCGTACGCCGGCCCCGACCCCGACCAGCGCGGTCACCAGCCAGCCCACCGCCACCACGGTCGGCGCCGCCATGCCCTGTCCGGCCCGCAACACCGCCGGCAGCGCGACCGCCAGGTGCCAGGCCGCCGCGATGACGATCACGGCGACCCGAGCGCCCCCGTCGGACGCGTCCGCCACCGCGTGCGCCTCCGGCGGGGCCGTGGCCGGCGCCGGGCGCGTCGCCACCCGCTGCCGGGGCAGCGGGCGCAGCACGGAGTCGGCGGTCACCGCCGTACCCGACTCAGTCGCCATCGGACCACTCCAGCCGAATCCGGGTGCCCGCGCCAGGGGCAGAGGTCACCACCGCGCGTCCACCCACGGTGGCCATCCGCCCGTGGATCGACTCGCGCAGCCCGTACCGGTGGGCCGGGACCGTGGCGGGGTCGAAGCCCGGACCGTCGTCGGCCACCTCGACCACGACGGCGGAGCCCTCGCGGGCCAGGCGCAGCGATGCAGCCGCGCCCGGCGCGTGCCGCGCCACGTTCGCGAGCGCGGCGGCGGCGCTGTCCGCGAGCGCCGTGGCGACCTCCGCCGGCAGCCGGCACGGTTCCAGGGTCGCGGTCACCGCCGGCTCGGACATCCCGGCGAGCACCTCGCGCAGACGTTCGTCCAGGTCGGCCTCGCCGGGCGCGCCCGCGGTCCGCGCGCCGGCCAGGGCGGTCAGGGTACGCAGATCGTGCGCGCACCGCTCGCGCAACGTCGCCGAGTCGGGGACCGCGCCGAGGCCGACCATGGTGAGCGTGCCCAGGACGGTGTCGTGCAGGTCGCGGTTGTGCCGCCGTTCGGCCTCGCGGGCGGCGCGCGCCACCACCGCCTCGTGGGACAGCCGCTGATAGTCGGCGAACGCGGCGTCGGCGCGGCCGATCCGGCGGCGCATCACCGCTGTCATCACCGCCGTGCTGCCGGTCTGCACCAGCAGCGTGCCGGCGTGCGCCCGCGCCTCGACCGGGTTGCCGGCCAGCGTGGCCCCGGTGACGTACGCGGCGGTGACCAGCAGCCCGGCCGGCACCGACCAGCGCGCCGGAGCGGTGGCCTGCGCGTTGATCACCGTGGAGCTGGCGAGTACCGCGATCCAGCTCGCCTCGCCCGGCAGCACCTCCGGCGCGACCAGCCACGGGACGGCGAACGCGGCGGCGGTGGTCAGCGCGACGTCGCCGGCCACCAGCGGGCCGTCGATGCCGTGCCGGAACGCCCGCCACGCGTACCAGACCGACCAGGCGGTGAGCACGACGACAGCGGGGATCAGCAGCGCCACCCGCACCGGCGGCGTCCGCACCGACAGCGCGACCACCGCCCCGACCAGGCCGCAGGTGAGCCGCAGAACCGCAGGGAACGTCGTGAAGATGAGGGCGAACGCCTCGCCCGCCGGACGGGCCGGGGGAGACCCGGGCAGGGGCATGGCGGCAGCGACCGGCATCGGGGAGATGTCCTTCCGGCAGCGACCCGGCCGGGTCCGCACGGCATAGATTGACGCCGGAGAATAACACGGTTTGTCGGAACTGGTCACCCTTGGTGCTTGACGAGTTTCGCTCCGCCGTAAAGCAGTCGGGGTCCAGTGTCGCGCGGCGCCGCCGAGAAGCGGAGTAGCGGCATCCGGTTTACCGTTGCTCGCGTTTCCTACCCTGCGGGGTATGGCATACCAGCCGGCCATGGTGCCGCCGAAGAAGTCCAAGCGAACCCTGTTCATCGTGCTCGGCGTGGTGCTGGCGGTCTGTTGCTCCGGCGGTGTGCTCGGCGGCTTCTTCCTCTTCCGGGTCGTGCAGGAAGCCACCGGCCCGGCCCGGTCCACTGCGGAGACCTATGCCGAGGCAATCGTCGACCGAAACTACCCCGCCGCGTACCGGCAGCTCTGCTCCTCTGTGCGCGACCGGGTCAGCGAGGCCGAATTCGCCCAGCAGCAGTCCTCCCAGCCGGAGTTCACCGGCTACGACATCACCGGGCTGAACGTGTCGAACAACAACGGGCGGGTGAGCGGTTCGACGACCATCCGCTTCACGCCGGCGACCGGCACCAACGTGACCCAGTCGTTCCCGATGGTCAAGGAGGGCGGGGAGTGGCGGATCTGCGAGTGAGCCGGTTGCGGGGCGGCGAGGCGTTCATGGTTCGGGCATACTGCGCGGCATGACGGGGGAGTCTCCGCGCGGCCTGGGGCTCGGCCCGTTCCTGGTGGCGCTGCTCGGCGCAGTCGTGATCGCCTTCCTGCTGCTAATGCCGGTGCGGATCGGCCCCGGCGACCACGAGAAGAACACCAGTTGCGGCAACGCGCTCGTGATGGATCTCAACCACTGGCGGGACGTCCCCGACTACCCGGACCGGGCCTACTACCTGGACATGGCGAACCGGAGTTGCTCCGACGGGCGCGCCGACCGGGCCTGGCAGGCTGCCGCCGTGCTCGTGGTGACGCTGATCGGCGCCGTCGGGTTGCAGGCGCGGCACGCGGCGCGACGGGAACAATCGGTCCGGTCCGGCGGCGAGCCTCCGCGCCACGCCTGATCCACTTGTTGCATGACCTCACCTCCCACCACACCGCTCCCGCCGGCCGTCGAGGACCGGCTCGCCCGCGAGCGCAACGTCTGGCTCTGCACGCTGCGCCGTGACGGCTCACCGCACGTCACGCCCGTGTGGTTCGTCTACGCCGACGGCGTCTGGTGGATCGGCTGCGAGGGGCGCAGCGTCAAGGCCCGCAACGTGTCAGCCGACCCCCGCGTCTCGCTCGCCCTGGAGGACGGCGTCCACCCGGTCGTCGCGGAGGGCGAGGCCCGCGTACACCGCGCCGGTTTCCCGCCCGAGGTCGTCGCGACGTTCGCGGAGAAGTACGGGGGATGGGACATCCGGCAGCCGGTCACACCGGACAGCGAACGGGTGCTGCTGGAGGTGCCTGTCCGGCGGTGGCTGCTCGCCGGCCGGGCCCGCTAGTCCCCGGAGAACCCCCAGAAGGAGATTTCGTTCGGGATACCCGCCTCGTCGTGCAGCACGGCGTACCGGCCGAACCAGCGCTGCTCGGCCAGCGGCTTGAGCGCCTCGACGTGGGCGCGGGTCGGCCTGGCGGCGCCCGCTCGTGCGAGCGCCTCGGCCTCGGTCACCCGCTGGAACGTCCCGAAGTCGGGCTCCTCGCCGTCGGTCAGCACCCGCGACATGTCCAGGATGGAGTGCGTGCCGGACTCCTGCACCCGCTCGTCCGCCCACAGATCCTCCTCGCTGCGGGGACGGTCCGGGAAGTCGGCGGCGGGTCAACGCGTCCAGGATTCCTGTGCCACTCTCTCCGCCATGCGTCTGTCGTCGGGCCTGCGAGTCGCCGCGGTCGCGGCCGCCCTGCTGTCGGTCGGGGCGGCACTGCTCGCCATGCGGCAGGCATCGCTTCTGTGGGCAGTGGTCACGCTGGCGGCGCTGTGCGGCCACGCGCTCACCGCCTCCGGTGCTCCCCGGGTGAGGTGGGGCGTCGCCGCCGGCACCGGGCTGTTCGCCCTGGTGACGGTGGCGAACCTGCGCTGGTACGGGGAACAGGCGGCGGACGCGGGCGAGCCGGCACGAGGGCAGGCTGCCGGGCGGGCGTACCTGCTGGAGAGCTGGCAGGACGGCATGGACCGGCAGCGGCTGACAGCCGGGGGCCTGGCTCTCGGCGTACTCCTGCTGTGGGCTGCCGTGTCGGCGTCGCCGGCACGCGGCGGGCGGCGGGGTGTGGTGACGACGGCCCTGGCGGTCGCCGTGCTCGTCTGGTGCGTGGCGCGCGTGGCGCTGACGCCCGGCGAGCCGCCGCTGCCCGACCTGTTCGCGGCGGTGTGGCCGGCGTTGCTCGCCGCGCTCGTGGCCGCCGGGGTGCTCGCGTGGTCCGGACGGCGGGGCGACCGATACGGGCTTCTCCCGGCGGGGATGGTCCTGCTGTCGCTTGTGGCCGTGCGAATCTGCTCGGACTTCGCCGCCACGTGGGCGAGCTGGTGGACCCTGGTCAAGCCCGCCGAGGACGCCTTCCTGCAACCGGGAATCATGGTGAGCGTGGGCGCTTCGGCGGGAGGCGCCCTGCGGGTGTCCCCGGCGGTGGAGACGGCTGTCGCTCTCGGCGGCGTGGGGCTGGCGGTCGTCGGCGCACTGCGCGCCCACCGCGAGACCGAGGGCCGACAGACGTCTTAGGCCCGCGACGTCCGCCTACGGGTGGCTGTCGGTGATCGCGATGACCTCGTCGAGGCGGTCCAGGGCGGCCCGGAGGTCGTCGACCTTGGCCTGGATGCGCTCGCGCTCGGCGCGCAGCATGGCCCGCTGCCCGGGGTCGGTGTGCCCGGAGTCCCAGCACGGCAGGAGTTCCGCGATCCGGCTGCTGGTCAGGCCGGCCGCGTACATCTGCTGGATGAAGCGAACCAGCGTGACCGTGTCCGGCCGGTAGAGGCGCTGGCCGGACGGACTGCGCCTGGGGACGAGAAGCCCCTGCTCCTCGTAGTAGCGCACGGCGCGCACCGAGACACCGGCGCCGCGCGCCACCTCGCCGATGCGGATCAGCTCGGGCATGTGGCTCCTCTCACTCCGCTCCGGCGAACAGCACTTGCCTCTGACGTCAACGTCAGGTTTTAGCGTACCGGGCATGGACATCAACAACTCGGTAGCCCTCGTCACCGGAGCCAACCGCGGCCTGGGCCGCGCCTTCGCCCAGCGCCTGCTCGAACGCGGCGCCCGCAAGGTCTACGCGACCGCCCGCCGGCCCGAGACCGTCGACCTGCCCGGGGTCGAGGTGCTGCCGCTCGACATCACCAGCGCCACATCCGTACGGGCCGTCGCCGAGGCCGCCCCGGACGTCACGCTGCTCGTCAACAACGCGGGCATCCAGACCGGAACCGACCTGGTGACCGGTTCGCTGGAGGCGGTCCGACACGAGGTGGAGACCAACGTGCTCGGCCACCTGACGATGATCCGGGAGTTCGCACCGGCGCTGGCCCGCAACGGCGGGGGCGCGATCGTGAACGTCCTCTCCGCCATGTCGTGGTTCGGGACCAGGGGCGCCGGCGCGTACCACCTGACCAAGGCCGCCGCATGGGCCATGACGAACGGCGTACGCCTGGAACTCGCCGAGCAGGGCACGCTGGTGACGGCGGTGCACCTCGGCCTGGCCGACACCGACATGTCAGCGGGCTGGCCGGTGGACAAGATCGCGCCGTCGGATCTGGCCGACGCGGCGCTCGACGGCGTCGAGGCGGGCGCCGCCGAGGTGCTGGCCGACCAGTGGAGCCGCGACGTCAAGTCCCGGCTGACGCTGAAGCCCGAGGAGTTCAACGCCGCGATGGACCGCGCCCTGGCGGCGCTGGCGGCCTGATCGGGCCTGGCTGTACGGTCCCGGTCGTGGCCGCGTTCGACGCGGAGGCCGATCTCAGCGCAGACGTGGGCTTCCGCCTCCTGAGCAACACACCGGTGACCCTCTTCTGGCGCATGCCGGTCCTCGACCGGACCACCGGGTGGTTGCGCGATCACGGCTACCAGGTCACCCACCTGGACGCCTCGGGCTGGACGACCGAGGAGGCCATGCACCGGGACGTGGCGGCCGTGCTCGCGTTCCCCGGCTACTACGGGCATAACCTCGACGCCCTCAACGACTGGGGTTCCAGCCGGTCGGGGCCGTACCCGCGACCTGGAACGACGCGGAGTGGGCGGACGCCGACCGCCGACCGGACGAGCCCGGAACGGCCGGCCCGGTCGGCGGCCGGCGTGGGCGGGTGGTCCTGGCCGTACGGCGAGCACTTGACCGGATCCGTCCGAGCCGGTAGGTCCCGGAGCGCAGTACGTCACCTGCCGGGCGGATGGACGCCGGCAGAGGCGTACCGCTCGCCTTCGTCACCTTGCAGCTCGTGGCGCTTCCGAACACCCTGATGCAGGATGCAGCCGTGACCTCGATCTATCGAACCGCCGCGGGCCGGGACGGCATCCGCCAGTGGTGCGAGGAACAGCTGAGCGCATGGCCGATCCCGCACGATCGACGCGTGATTCACGCTCAGGCCGAAGACACGCACGTCGTCTCCGTCGGCGCAGGCCCGGTCACAGTCGTCTTCGTCGCTGGCGACCGCTTCAGCACTGCCGCCTACCTGCCGCTGCTCACCGCCCTGGCTCAGCGCTACCGGGTGGTCGCCGCCGACATTCCGGGTCAGCCAGGGCTGAGCTCCGATGAAGCGGGCACCGCCGGTGGCCGCCTCACCTGGTACGGCTCATGGCTGGGAGAGGTCATCGAGAAGACCACCGCCGGGCCGGTCGTGGTGTTCGGGCATTCATTCGGCGGCGCTGTCGCGCTCGCCGCAGATCATTCGCGGATTCGGGGAAAGGTCGCCGTGTCTCCAGGCGGATTGTGCCGGCTCCGGATCACACCCCGTGTCCTGCTGGCGTTCCTGGCATGGCTGGTGCGGCCACGAGATGCTTCGAGCCGTCGACTGCTACGCATCCTGTCTGCTCCCGGCCGAGAGCCCCGCGCCGAACTGGTGGAGTGGATGACGCTGGTCGCCCGGAACGCCCGTCCGGTGAGTTCCGATGACCTCGTACCGGCGGCCGCTCACACGATGCCGGTCGTGATCGCGAGCGGATACCACGACGTGTTCCTGCCCCCGGAACGACTGCGCGCAGGAGCACGACAGCGGATCCATGTCGACGCCGACATCGTTCCCGACGCCGGCCATCTCGTCACCGACGAGCACCCCGACCTGATCGCCGCGCTGGTTGCCCGGCTGGTCGACTAGGTGGTCCGCTGGTCTCGGTTCTGGTCGGCGTGGGCTCGGGGGCCCTGGCTGCACCCGCGTGGGCATGGCTGTGGGCCGCCGGTCAGACGACGGCCACGACGACTTTCCCGAGGGCGCGGCCCTCTCCGACGTGGGCCAACGCCTCGGGCACCTCGTCGAGGCCGAAGGACCGGTCGATGTGGATGGTGAGCTCACCCGTGGCGCAGCGGTCGGCCACAGGTTCGAAATGCGCCGGCCCTTCCTTGACGGCGAGCACACCAATGCGCCGGCGGCTGAGCCGGCCGACCGCGGCACCGATCGTCAGTACGCGAAGCACCGCCGGGACCGGGCCGCCGACGCACCGGTAACGGCCGCCGGGGGCCAGCGCCCGGCGGTAGTCGAACACCGACCGGTACGCGACCAGGTCGAGGATGAGGTCGTACGGGCCGCTGCGGGTGAAGTCCTGGCTGCGGTAGTCGATCACCTCGTCCGCGCCGACCGACCGCATGAAGTCGAGCTTGCCGGCGTTGTCGACGCCGGTCACCTCGGCGCGGAGCTGCTTGGCAATCTGAATGGCGAAGGAGCCCGTTCCTCCGCCGGCACCGTTGATCAGGACCCGTTTCCCGGCTGCGGCGCCTTGAGTCCCTTGCCAGGCGATGGCTCCCGCCTGCGGGATCGTTGAGGCCTCGGCGAAGGTCAGGGCGGCGGGCTTGGGGGCCAGAACCGACTCGGGAGCGATCGCGTACTCGGCGAAGCCGCCCTTGAGCATGAGGTTGTCGCCGTACACTTCGTCGCCGGGACGGAACCGGGTGACCTCCGGGCCGACCGCATCGACCCAGCCCGCGATGTCCGAACCGAGTGTCCGCCGTGCCGGGGAGCGCAGCCCGCCGATGCGCGAATACAGCGGCGAGCCTCGCAGGGTCTCCCAGTCGCTCAGGTTGACCGAGGTCGCTGCGACCTTGACGAGCACCTGTCGGCCGGTGGGGGAGGGCTTGGCGACGTCCTCGACCCGTAACACATCCGGCGGCCCGTACCGGTCGTACACAATCGCTCTCATCCACGCACCCCTAGCCCTTCACCAAGGCGCTCCGGCCGCAGTACGTCCGGGGCCGGCAGGCAACGGCTTCTTGGTAGCACACGGAGACGAGGGACCGGCGCCCGTCGCGTGACCGTGCGGAAGGCCGGAAACGTGGTTCTCCGATTGGCGTTTCGCTCCGTAGGATCTCCGGCGATCAAGGGGGATGAACGGTGGGCGATTTCCAGCAGTTCGTGGCGGATGTGACTTCACGTCTGTCCACCATGTCCAAAGGTGAGTTGTACGTCGTCGGCGACGGCCTCGACCGGGACTCACTCTGGCTCACGTTTCTCGAGTCCTTTCCCGCCGGCACCAATCTGCGGTTCCGTGAGCGATCCGAGTACGACTGCTCGACCTGCCGCCGTTTCATCAAGCACTTGGGCAACGTCGTCGAGATCCACGCCGGGCGCGTCCGTACCGTCTGGTCCGGGGTTTCGGCCTCCGACCCGGTCTTCTCCGTCGTCGCAGCCGCTCTGGACGAGTTCGTCCTTTCGCTGCCGTTGTCCACCATCTTCCGGTCCACTCAGGCGCAGTACGGGACGAAGACCAACCGAGCGCTGCGCGACGGCCAGGTCGAGGTGTGGCACCACCTGCACGGCCGGGTGGAGAAGCGGCATCGCGCCGACGACGTCGGCGCGGCACAGAGCGACTTCGACGCCGCGGTGCAGGTCTTCCAGCGTGGCCTGGCCGAGCTGACCCCGCACGCTCTGGACACCGTCGTCGACCTCATCGACGACAACGCCCTCTACCGCGGCGCGGAGCATCGTCGGGCGGTGACCGAGTTCCGGTCGCTGCAGAACCGGTGGACGGAGGCGGCCGACGGACGGGCCTTCGTCTTCGCCAACGCCATGAACCCGGCGGCACGCTTCCGCAACACGGTGATCGGCACCCTCGTCCAGGCTCTCTCCGCGAGCGTCGACCCGGAGCAGGCGGTCCGGTCGTTCGAGACGAAGGTGGCGCCGCAGAACTACCAGCGCCCCACGGCGCTGATCACCCCGGCCATGGTCAAGGCTGCCATGAAGACCATTGACGAGTTGGGCATCGAGGAGTCGTTGCAGCGACGGTTCGCGCGGCTGTCCGATGTGTCGGTCACCAACGTGCTGTGGGTCGACAACGACACGCAGCCGCGAATGAAGGACGGCATCGAAGGGCTGCTCATGCAGGCGGCCACCACGAAGCCGGCAGGTGCGCGCCTCCGTGACGCGAAGCCGGAGGAGATTCCCGTGGTCTCCTTCATGAAGGACATCCTGCCCGGCGCCACCTCCATCGACCTGTGGGTCGCCAACACCCACGAGCCGCACTTCGTCAGTCTCACGACCGGCCGGCACCCGGCTGCTCCGCGGTTGTTCAAGTGGGATAACGACTTCGGCTGGTCGTACGGCGGCAACGTCACCGACTCGATCAGGGAGAAGGTCAAGCGGGCCGGCGGCAACGTCACCGGCAAGCTGCGGGTGAGCCTGTCCTGGTTCAACCACGACGACCTCGACCTGCACGTGTTCGAGCCCAACGGCGACCACATCTGGTACCAGGAGAAGCGCGACAAGCTGGACGTCGACATGAACGCCAGCGGGCCGTTCTCCCGCGAGCCGGTGGAGAACGTCACCTGGGCCGACCATGTCCTCGACGGTGAGTACCGGATCGAGGTGAACCAGTACCGCAAGCGGGACAGCGCCCAGGTCGGCTTCGTGATCGAGACCGAGAGCGACGGGAAGATTGAGCATTACCGCCACGAGCGCGCGGTCGGCCACAAGGAGACCGTCGAGGTGGGCCGGGTGACGGTCACCGACGGCGTGATCACCGCTTTCCGGCCGGGTAAGGACGTGCAGCGGGGCAGTGCGGGCAAGGAGCTGTGGGGGATCACCACCGAACAGTTCGTACCGGTCTCCACCATCATGTACTCGCCGAACTACTTCGACGACAACGAGGTCGGCAACCGGCACTACTTCTTCATCCTGAAGGGGTGCGTGAACGACCAGCCGACGCGGGGAATCTACAACGAGTTCCTCCGCGCCGACCTGCAACCGCATCGCAAGGTGTTCGAGGTTCTCGGCGACCGCACCAAGTGCGAGCCGTCTCCGGATCAGCTTTCCGGCCTCGGCTTCAGCTCCACGATCCGCAACTCTGTGGTCGCCAAGGTGACCATGACCGGCGGCCGGCGCCGCCTCATCGGCATCCAGTTCTGATCCCCCAACCAGAAATCGGAGAGAGGTCGTCGTGACCATTTTTGAAAAGGCCACGCGGGAGAAGTTCCGCTATCCGTCGGCCAAGGGACTGCTGACCACGGAGCAGTTGTGGGAGCTTCCGCTGACCGCCAAGTCCGGCTTCAGCCTCGACGACGTGGCCAAGGCGGTCAACGCCGAACTCAAGGCCGTCGACACCGAGTCGTTCGTGGCCACCGAGGCCAATCCGGCCAAGGCGACCCTGGAGACCAAGTTGGAGGTCGTCAAGCACGTCATCGCCGTCCGCCTCGCGGAGGACCAGGCGGCGAAGGCGGCGGCGGCCAAGAAGCTGGAGAAGGAGAAGCTGCTGGCCGTCCTGGGGCGCAAGCAGGACGCGGTCCTGGAGAACCTGACCGAGGCGGAGCTGCTGGCCCGGATCAACAACCTGTAGCCCGCTGACGATCTGACCTGCGGCGGTGATGGTGCGCCCGGCAGGATTCGAACCTGCGGCCTTGGGATTAGAAGTCCCCTGCTCTATCCGCTGAGCTACGGGCGCGCGCCGACGGTCGTCGCGCCAAGAGGGTACCGCCGCTCCCCGTCCGCCCGGGGGTACGGGTCGGCGCGTCCGTTCCGCCCCTCAGCGTCCCACGCTGGGGCCTGGACCGGCACCACAGTTACGGCGGTCCGGCGCGGGCCGGGCGGGACGCGATCCGTACCCTCGTCGGATGCTGCTCGACCAGGAAACCGAGAACGAGATCGTCTTCGAGCTGTGTCAGCTCCTCGGACGGGCGATCCTGCCCGTCACCGGCTCGGACGGGCCGGGCGCGCCGGCCGGCGTCCTCGGCACAGCCTTCTTCTACAGCGAGCTGGTCGGCGCCACCGACGACGGGGAGATCGCGCACGAGTGGCTGCTCACCGCCGACGCGTTGACCGAGCGGGCGTACGGGGAGATCGGGTTGCGGCCGAGCGTCACCGAGCCGGCCGAGGGGGCGGACGAGCCGATCGAGCTGCCCGGTTTCGCCGACCACTGGCTGCACCTGCCGGAGCTGGGGCTCGCCGCGATGCCGACCGGCGGCCTGCACGGCTGGGCCGACGACCGGGGCTGGCGCTGGCGTACCCAGCAGGTCACCGAGGCGGTGGCCGCGCCGGCCGACTGGGTCGCCCGGATCGGCGTGGCGCCCGCCTCGGCGTTCGTGCTGGCTTTGGGTGCGGGCGAGGACGGGTCGCGGCCACTGGAAGCGGTGGTCGAGCGGGTCGCCCGGGACGGCGGCGAGGTGCGGGTCACCACGGAGCTGCCCGCCGGGTACGTGGGCGCGCCGGTGTTCGCGGTCGAGGCCGGGCCGGACGGCGGACCGGCGCTGCGCTGCCTGGGCGTGGTGCTGCCGTCGCGCGCGGGCAGGCACCCGGTCGCCACGTTCGACCGGATCCGCGCCGCGCTCGCGGCGGTCGTCACCGACTGAAGCGGCGAGGCGGGTACGCCCTCAGCCCTCGGCGGTCGCGTCGGCCGGCCGCCGAGGGGACGGCGGCGTCGTGGACTCCGGCTCGGTCGGACCGGCGCGGAGGAACCCCTCCGCCCACCGTCCGACCTCCGCGAAGACCTTCTCGCGTACGCCGGGACTGGACAGCGTGAGGTCGTGCAGCCCGCCGTCGAAGCGGGCCAGCGTGACGTGGTGGCCGAGGCGGGGCGCCCAGCGCACCATGTGCTCGACGTCGAGCACCGCGTCGGCGCCGGTGGCGCTGTCGTGCCACTTGGTGCCCCGGAAGCTGCGCGTGGAGCAGGCGAGCAGCACCGGCACCGGGATGTCCAGCCCGGCCCGCAGCCGGCGCTGACCGGCCCGGATCGCGCTGATCCAGCCGGCCCGGACCGGGAACCCGGCGAGCGGCTTCCAGGCCAGGTCGTACCGCCACTCACCCCGGTGGTCGGCGTGCAGGCTCTCGCCGTACACCGTGCCCAGGCCGAACGGCAGGACACGCTGCGGCGCCCTGCGGCCCAGGCGGGAGACGGCGGCCGCGAGGGGTCGGCGGACCATCCAGGGCGCGTTGATGTCGAAGAAGGGGCTGTTGAGCACGATGCCGTCGACCAGTCCGGCGTCGCGGCGGTCGTGGGCCCACAGCGAGATGATCAGGCCGCCGGTCGAGTGGCCCATGGCGAGCAGGGTGTCGTGGCCCTCCTCGGCGCGGATGATCTCCGCGGCGGCGTCCAGCTCGGGGAAGTAGTCGCTCAGGTCGCGGCAGAAGTTCGGGGTCTGGTGCGCCAGCAGGCTGCGGCCGTACTTGCGCAGGTCGAGCGCGTAGAAGTCCCAACCCCGCTCGGCGAAGAAGTCGGCCACGTGGGTCTGGAAGAAGTAGTCGACGAAGCCGTGCACGTAGAGCACGGCGCGCCCGGTCGGGCGGTCGGCCCGCCGTCGCACCAGGGTCGCGACGACCGGCCCCTCGTCGTCGGTGCCCAGGTCGATCGTCCGCCGCTCGTAGGGGGCGCCCAGCACGTCCGGTTCCACGACCGCGACGGTACGCCGCCGCGCTACCCGGCGCTAGGGGTGCCGGGTTGTAAGGAGGGGCCCCTTGTTAACGCATCCGGTAGAGGAAGGGCCCCTTGTTAACAACGCGTCAGCGCGGGGACGGCCCGCCCGCCGGCACCGTGCGGGCGGGCCGTGCCGGACTTCAGACGGTTTCGGCGTCCTCGCGCTCGGCGTCCTGCAACGGGGCGACCTCGGGCTGGTCGACGGCGCGCAGGTGCTTGTTGTTGCGCGGCTCCTGCCGGGTCTTCGCGTCGTTGAGCTTGCGGCGCAGGTCGTCCCGGACGTCGTTGAGCGCGGCGTGCAGATCCTCCTCGGTCGAGGTGGTGACGATCTTCTGCCGACCGGCGATCCAGCACTCCAGGGTCACCTTCTGGCCCCGGGCCTCGCGATCCTTGACGGACACCTCCAGCTCGGTGGCGTCGGCGTGGAAGCCGGCGAGCCGGGTGTCCAGGGTCGCGAACTGCTCGGCGATCCAGTTGCGGTCGCCCTGGGAGAACCCGGCGCCGACCCGCAGGCACTCGGCCACGGTCGCGGGGTTCGCCACGGCGCTCATCGCGCTGCCTCGCGGACGTCTCGGAGAAGCATCGGAGCTCCCTTTCTCTCGGTTGATCAAGTACTTACCCAACCGGCGCGATTCCGGAACGCCTGCTTGCCGGCTCCACTCGATCATGCGTCGCCGCAGGTCAGGCGCGTAGGGCCGGTTGACCTAGCAGATCGGGACCTTGATCAGGGCGTTGTCCACAGGGCGGTCCGTCATCCACAGGCACGGGCCGGGCGGGTGGTCCGGGCGAGACGGCCGGACGACGCTCACCGGGACAAGTCGATCCCTGGGAGGGGCGATGTTCGATACGTACGTCACGATCGTCGGCAATGTGCTGACCGCGCCGGAGTGGCGCCGGACCACCCAGAGCGGAACGCTGGTGGCCAACTTCAAGGTCGCCTCGACCGCCCGCCGGCTCGACCGCGACAGCGGCCGCTGGGTCGACGGCAACAGCCTGCGGGTACGGGTGAACTGCTGGCGTCGCCTGGCCGAGGGAGTCGCGTCCTCGGTGGCGGTGGGCGACCCGGTGATAGTCGCCGGCCGTCTCTACACCCGGGACTGGACCGACGAATCCGGCACCCACCGCACGCTCTACGAACTGGAGGCGGTCGCCGTCGGGCACGACCTGTCCCGCGGCCGGGCCCGGTTCCTGCGCAACCAGCCCCGTGCGGCCACCAGCACTGTCGAGGACGCGGAGGCCGAGCAGCGGGTGCACGGCGAGACGACCGAGCCGGTGCCTGACGGGCAGGCCCCGGCCACCTTCGACGACCGGCCCTTCGACGACGACTTCCCGCCCCCGGAGTACGGCGGCGGCCGGGTCGGGCTCGTCGGCACCGTCGAGCGGGTGGGCGAGCCCGACCCGTTCGACGACCGGCCCGGCGAGCGGCAGGCCACCGGCTTCGACCCCGGTTCGGGTGGCCCGGTGGGGGAGGAGGACGAGCTGGGCGACGTGGCGGACGACGGGCCGGCCCCGGCCGAGGACGACGAACTGGGCGAGGTCGCAGCGCCGGAGGCCGGCGGACCGGGTGGTTCCGGGCCGGGTGAGGGCGAGCCGGGCGGCGCGAGCCCGGGCGGGACCGCGTCGGGGCGCCGGAGCAGGCGACGGACCCCGGTGCCCGCCTGACCCTTCGTCCGACGGGGGCGCGGGGTGGTGACATCGGCGTCACCACCCCGCGGTACGACTAGGCTGGCCCGCCGGAGGTGGTGAGGGTGCGGCAGGCGACCGCCATGGCGAACGCGACCGGACTGGTGGCGGGCTACGCGCTCGACGCGCTGCTCGGTGACCCCCGCCGGTGGCATCCGGTGGCCGGCTTCGGCCGGGCGGCCGGTGCGCTGGAACAGCGGCTCTACCGCCCCGACCGGTCGGCGGGCGCGGCGTTCACGGCGTTGGCGGTCGGCGCGCCGGTCCTGCTCGGCGCCGCCGCCGCGCTGGCCACCCGCCGTCATCCGGTGGGCCGGGCCGCGCTGGTCGCCGCCGGCACCTGGACGGTGCTGGGTGGGCGCACGCTGCGGCACGAGTCCCGGGTGATGGCACGGGCGCTGGGCCGTGCCGACCTGCCCGCCGCCCGGGCCCGCCTCGGCAACCTCTGCGGGCGGGACCCGTCCGCCCTGGACGAGTCCGAACTCGCCCGCGCCACCGTCGAGTCGGTCGCCGAGAACACCTCGGACGCCGTGGTCGCCCCGCTGGTCTGGGGCGCGGTCGCGGGCCTGCCCGGCCTGCTCGGCTACCGGGCGGCCAACACGCTCGACGCGATGGTCGGCCACCGCTCGCCCCGGTACGCCCGCTTCGGCACCCCGGCGGCCCGGCTGGACGACGTGCTGAACCTGGTGCCGTCCCGGCTGACCGGGTTGCTCACGGTGGCGGTCGCGCCGGCCGCGCACGGGGACCGCGCCGCCGCCTGGCAGGTGTGGCGGCGGGACCGGGCCGACCACCCGAGCCCGAACGCCGGTCAGTGCGAGGCGGCCATGGCGGGCGCGCTCGGCGTCCGGCTCGGCGGGCGCAACGTCTACTTCGGCCGTGCCGAGACCCGGCCGTTCCTCGGTGACGGTCCCCGCCCCGAGGCGCGGCACCTGAAGCGGGCCGCCCGGATCTCCGGCGCGGTCGGCGTGGCCGCGCTCGGCCTGGCCGCGCTCTACCCGGTGACCGTCGGGCGCCTGGCCGGAGCGGCCGGACGGGCCGCGCTGGGCGTCCTCAGTCGAGCGGCTCGGGCCTCCGCTCCGGCGGCTCGCATCCGGGGTCGGGCGGCTCGCGTCCCGGGTCGGGCGGCCGAGGCGTGGAGCGGGGGCCAGGCGCACGGGTACGGGGAGAGCGTGCGGTGAGCGGCGGGCTGCTGGTCGCCGGCACCACCTCCGACGCCGGTAAGAGCGTGCTCACCGCCGGCATCTGCCGCTGGCTGCGCCGCCGCGGCGTCCGGGTCGCGCCGTTCAAGGCGCAGAACATGTCCAACAACTCGGCCGTCGTGGTCGGGCCGGACGGGCGCGGCGGAGAGCTGGGCCGGGCCCAGGCGATGCAGGCTGCCGCCTGCGGGCTCGACGCCGACCTGCGGTTCAATCCGGTGCTGCTCAAGCCGGGCAGCGACCACGCCAGCCAGGTGGTGCTGCTCGGTGAGGCGGTGGACACGGTCACCGCCGGCAACTACCACGAGGTGCGGTCCCGGCTCGCCACCACCGCGTACGCGGCGCTGACCGAGCTGCGCGAGGAGTACGACGTGGTGATCTGCGAGGGCGCGGGCAGCCCGGCCGAGATCAACCTGCGCGACGGGGACTACGTCAACATGGGGCTTGCACGTCAGGCCGGGCTGCCGACGATCGTGGTCGGCGATATCGACCGGGGCGGCGTGTTCGCCTCGATGTTCGGCACCGTCGCCCTGCTCGACGCGGCCGACCAGGCACTGGTGGCCGGATTTGTCGTGAACAAGTTCCGGGGCGACCGCGGGCTTCTCCAGCCGGGGCTGGACATGCTGCGCCGGGTCACCGGCCGTCCCACGTACGGGGTGGTGCCCTGGGCGCTGGACCTGTGGCTGGACGCGGAGGACTCGCTCGCGTACGGGCGGGTGCTCGGCAGGCCGCCCGCGCCCCGGGGCACCGACTGGCTCGACGTCGCAGTGGTGCGGCTACCCCGGATCAGCAACGCCACCGACGTCGAGGCCCTCGCCACCGAGCCGGGGGTGCGGGTACGCCTCACCGTCGAGCCGGCCGAACTGGCCGCCGCCGACCTCGTGGTGCTCCCCGGCACCAAGTCGACCGTCGCCGACCTGGCCTGGCTGCGGGAGACCGGCCTGGCCGACGCGGTACTGGCACACGCCGCCGCCGGCCGGCCGCTGCTCGGCATCTGCGGCGGTTTCCAGATGCTCGGCCGGGCGATCCACGACCCGGTGGAGAGCCGCCGGGGCACAGTGCCCGGCCTCGGACTGCTGCCCGTCGAGATCACCTTCGAGCCGCGCAAGACGGTCCGCCGGGCCGAGGGCACCGCCGCCGGAGACGTGCCGGTGTACGGCTACGAGATCCACCACGGCCGGGTCTCGGCCGCCGACCCGGGTCTCCCGCCGCTGCTGCGCTACGCCGACGGCACCGGCGAGGGCGCGCGCCTCGGCGCCGTGTACGGCACGCACTGGCACGGCGCCTTCTCCTCGGACGCGTTCCGCCGCCGGTTCCTCACCGACGTCGCGGAGGCGGCCGGACGCACCGGCTTCAAGGTCGCGCCCGACACGTCCTTCGCGGCGGCCCGGGAGCGGACGCTCGATCTGCTGGGCGACATGGTGGAGGAACACCTCGACACGGACGCGCTGTGGCGGCTGATCGAGTCCGGCCCGCCGCCCGGACTGCCGTTCGTGCCGCCCGGCGCACCACCGCGTTGAGGCGCCGCCCGAGCCAGCCGGCACGCCTGGCGTCCGAGGAGCGCCCGGCGTCCGTCGAGCGCCCGGCGTCCGAGGAGCGCGTGGTGGCCGTGGAGCGCGGGGCTCAGTAGCGCACGTCGGCCGGGCGGTCGGACATCGGCAGCCCGGCCTCCCGCCAGCCCTGCACCCCGCCGATCATGTCGGTGGCCTGCCGCAGCCCCAGCGTCTGAAGGCTGGCGGCGGCCAGACTCGAGCTGTACCCCTCCCGGCACACCACGACGATCTCGCGGTCGTATCCGTTGGCCTCGGGGATGCGCCAGGCGCTCGCCGGGTCGAGCCGCCACTCCAGCACCGTGCGGTCGATGACGATCGCGCCGGGCAGCTCACCCTCCTCGCGGCGCTGCGCCTCGGTACGCGTGTCGATAAGCAGCGCGCCGCCTCGGACCGCCTCGACGGTCTCGTGCGGAGTGAGCCGGCGGAGACCGGCGCGGGCCTGTTCCAGGAGGGCGTCGACGCCCGGACACATCACGTCATGGAGCACCCCCCGATGATGCCCAGCGGCCCGCGCCGCCGCTCGCCGAAACGGTCCGCCCGGGTCGCAGGTTCCAGCGGACGGGGGAACGTTAGCGTCGGTCGGGTGAACGTCGCAGTGATCGAGGCGTACGCCGGGTTGGCCCGCCGGGTGCTGACCGGGCCGGCGCGGTTGGGGCGTACCCGGCTGGTCGCAGTCGACGGGCCCAGCGGCGCGGGCAAGGGCGTGTTCGCGACGCGCCTCGCGGACGCGCTCGCGGAGCGGGCGGGCGGCGTGCGCCCGCCGCTTGTGCACACCGACGACCTGCTCGACGGCTGGGACGACCAGCTCACGTTCTGGGCCCGGCTGGAGGAGCAGGTGCTCGGCCCGGTGCGGGCGGGCCGGGCGGGCGGCTACCGCCGGTACAGCTGGGTGCGCCGGAGCTTCCTGGACCGGGTGGTGCCGGTGCTGGCCGGGCCGGTGCTGATCGTGGAGGGGGTGAGCGCCGCCCGCGCCGCGGTGCGCCCCGAGCTGACCCTGTCGGTGCTCGTCACCGCGCCGGCCGAGCTGCGGTTGCGCCGGGCGCTTGCCCGCGACGGCGCGCAGATCCTGCCGGAGCTGCGCCGCTGGCACGAGGGGGAGCGGGCGCACTTCGCCGCCGACGGCACCGCGGCGGCGGTGGACCTGGTGGTGGACGGGGCGCCCGCCCTGCCGCACGACGCGGACCGCTACTACGTGCGGGTGGGGCGGCGATCGGGCTCGGGCGACGTGCCGGGGTAAGGCCAGCATACGATTCCGCTCATGACCACTCCGATCCTCTCCGAGTCCGAGGTGCGGGCCGCCGTCGAGCGGGAACTTCCCGGCGTCCGTGCCGACCTCGAGCGACTCGTCCGCATCCCGGGCATCGCCTTCGAGGGCTTCGACCACTCGCACGTGGAGCGTTCCGCCGAGGCGGTGGCGGAGCTGCTGCGCGGCTGCGGCCTCGACACGCGGATCGTCCGGTCCGGCGGCCAGCCGGCCGTGATCGGCACGAAGGCGGCCCCGCCCGGCGCGCCGACCGTGCTCATGTACGCGCACCACGACGTGCAGCCGGTCGGCGACCTGTCGCTGTGGGAGTCGGACCCGTTCGAGCCGGTGGAGCGCGACGGCCGCCTCTACGGCCGGGGCGCCGCCGACGACAAGGCCGGCATCATGGCGCACGTCGCCGCGCTGCGCGCGTTCGGCGACCGGCTCCCGGTCGGCGTGGTGCTGTTCATCGAGGGCGAGGAGGAGTACGGCTCGGACTCGCTGGAGCGGCTGCTCGCCGAGCACCGCGACGACCTGGCCTCGGACGTCATCGTCATCGCCGACTCCACCAACTGGGACGTCGGCGTGCCGGCGCTGACCACCTCGCTGCGCGGCGTCGTGAACTGCTTCGTGGAGGTGCGCACGCTCGACCACGCGGTGCACAGCGGCATGTTCGGCGGCGCCGTGCCGGACGCGCTCACCGCGCTGGTGAAGCTGCTCGCCACGCTGCACGACGAGGCCGGTGACGTCGCGGTGGACGGGCTGGTCGGCCGCGAGGGCGCCAGCGTCGACTACCCGGAGGACCGGTTCCGCGCCGAGGCCGGCCTGGTCGACGGCGCGGAGCTGTTCGGCACCGGCCGGATCACCGACCGGCTCTGGACCAAGCCGGCGCTGGCGATCCTCGGCCTGGACGCGCCGGCCACCGGCGAGGCGCCGAACGCGCTGGTGCCGTCGGCGAAGGCGAAGCTGAGCGTACGGCTGGCGCCGGGCGAGGACCCGAAGAAGGCGTACGCGGCGCTGACCGCGCACCTGGAGCGGCACGCGCCGTGGGGCGCGCAGGTGTCGGTGACGCTCGAGCACGACGGCGCGCCCTGCGTCATCGACGCCTCCGGCCCGATGTTCGACGCGGCCCGGTCGGCGTTCAAGGCGGCCTGGGACGGCACCGACCCGGTCGACATCGGGGTGGGCGGGTCGATCCCGTTCATCGCCACGTTCCAGGAGATGTTCCCGCAGGCCGCGATCCTGGTCACCGGCGTGGAGGACCCGCACGCGCGGGCCCACGGGCCGAACGAGAGCCTGCACCTGGGCGAGTTCGCCCGCGTCTGCCTGGCCGAGGCGCTGCTGCTGGCCCGGGTGGCGGAGGCCGGAAACCGCGCCTGAGGTGTCGAAACCGTAACTTCGGGGCCGATGTCGGAGTTTGTGGTGTGTCGACGGGCGGGGTGTTATAGCCTTTCGAACATGCGTACGAACGACGAGATTGAGCGGCTTCAGGCCGCCGTCCGTGCTCTGGGGGACGTCGACGTCTCCGCGTGGTCCGAGGACACGCTCAAGGAACAGATCGGCGAGCTCTCCGCCGCGCTGGTCACGCTCGACGCGCTGCTCACCCGGGTCGCCGAGGGCGTGCGCGGCCGCGGCCTGCGGATCGAGGAACCGGTCTCGGCCTGACCGGCCGCCGGTGACCCGGCCACCCGTGTGGTGTGCCGGGTCGCCGGATCGGCCCCGGTGTCGCTGGTGGCTGGCAGGATATGGGCGTGCGTTTCGCGGAGCTGGCGGCCACCTCGGCCGCGGTCGGCGCCACCAGTGGCAGACGGGCCAAGGTGGAGCTGCTGGCCGCTGCGCTGCGCGGGCTGGAGCCGGGCGAGATCCCGGCCGGCGCCGGCTATCTCGCCGGTGAGCTGCGCCAGCGTCAGACCGGTGTCGGCTGGGCCGGCCTGCGTGACCTGCCCCCGCCGGCCGCCGAGCCGACGCTCACCGTCACCGCCGTCGACGCGGCGATCGAGGAGATCTCCCGCGTCGCCGGGGCCGGTTCGCAGGCCCGGCGGCGGGACCTCGTCGGCCGGCTGTTCGCCGCCGCGACCGCCGACGAGCAGCGTCTGCTGACCGGCCTGTTCCGGGGCGAGCTGCGCCAGGGCGCGCCGGCCGGGCTGCTGACCGACGCGGTCGCCCGCGCCGCCGACGTACCGGTGGCGGCCGTCCGGCGTGCCCTGCTGCTCGCCGGTGACCTGCGCGCCGTGGCGGTCGCGGCGCTCACCGGCGGCGCTCCGGCGCTGGCCGGGTTCGGGCTCCAGGTGGGCCGGCCGCTCGCACCGATGCTGGCGCAGAGCGCGCCCTCTGTCGACGAGGCGCTCACCGCCACCGGCGTGCCGGCGACGGTCGACGTGAAGCTCGACGGCATCCGCATCCAGGTGCACCGCTCCGGCCCGGACATCGCCGTGTTCACCCGCAGCCTGGACGAGATCACCGGCCGGCTGCCCCAGGTGGTGGCCGCCGTGCGCGCGCTGCCCGCCCGCGAGCTGGTGCTCGACGGTGAGGCGATCGGGCTGGACGCGGCCGGCCGGCCGCTGCCGTTCCAGGAGACGTCCAGCCGGGCGGCCCGGCGCGCCACGCCCAGCACCACCGGGCCGACGCAGGTCGCGCCCGCAGTGCTGGCCGCCGCCGAGCGCACCGGCGAGCCGGTGCTCACGCCGTACTTCTTCGACCTGCTGCACCTCGACGGCGCCGACCTGATCGACGCGCCCGGTCGGGAGCGGTGGGCGGCCCTGGCCGGCGCGGTCGACGCGTCGCTGCTCGTCGACCGGGTCGAGGTGGACGATGCGGAGCAGGCAGCCGCGGCGTTCGCCGCGGCTGTCGACGCGGGTCAGGAAGGCGTGGTCGTGAAGGATCCGGCCGCGCCCTACGACGCGGGCCGGCGCGGCTCGGCCTGGGTGAAGGTCAAGCCGCGGCACACGCTCGACCTGGTGGTGCTCGCGGTCGAGTGGGGCAGCGGCCGGCGGGAGGGGTGGCTGTCGAACCTGCACCTCGGCGCCCGCGACCCGCGGACCGGCGAGTTCGTCATGCTCGGCAAGACGTTCAAGGGGCTCACCGACGAGCTGCTGCGCTGGCAGACCGAACGGTTCCTTTCGCTCGCAGTGGAGAAGGGCGACTGGGAGGTGCGGGTCCGGCCGGTGCAGGTGGTCGAGATCGCGTTCGACGGGGTGCAGACCAGCAGCCGCTACCCGGGCGGCATGGCGTTGCGCTTCGCCCGCGTGCTGCGTTACCGCCACGACAAGACGGCCGCCGAGGCGGACACCATCGACGCGGTCCGCGCCATCCACGCCGGCCGGATCACCGGCTGACCGGTCCTGCTCAGGCGGACGTGGGGGCGGCCGGCTCGGCGGCCCGGTCCACCGGCTCACCCGGCTTGTCCAGCCCAGCGAGTCGGCGGGCCTCCCGGCGCGCCACCCAGCCGTAGCCGAACAGGCTCATCACCGCGAAGATCCACCACTGCCACACGTAGCCGAAGTTCTGCCAGTTGTTCGTGTGCCCGATCTGCACCGCCTGGAAGGCCGGGTCGGCGGCCGGCGTCTGCCCGTCGAGCAGCACGTATCCGCCGGTCACCGGATAGGGGAGCTGCTCGGCCAGACGGGGGATGTCGATGCGCCGGGCCTCCAGCTTCCCGTCGCGCCGGCCGACCCCGCCCCCGCCGCTCTCGCTGGCGACCACCCGGCCGGTCACTGTCACCTCGCCGTCCGGCGCCGCCGGCACCTGCGGCTGCACCATCGCGCCGGCCCCCGGCGCGGGCGGAATCCAGCCCCGGTCGACGAGCACCGCGCTGCCGTCGGCGAGCACCAGCGGGGTGAGCACCTCGAAGCCGACCGTCCGGTCGACGGTCCGGCCGCGAATCAGGACGGTGTTCGTGCTGTCGTACCGGCCGGTGGCGGTGACCCGGCTCCAGGTCAGCTCCTCGGCCGGAGCGGGACCGACGGCACCCGCGCCGCCGGTGGGCGCTGGCAGCGCGTCGCGCAGCGGCGCGGGCGTCATGGTGGCTCCGGCGTCGATCCGGTCGTTGATCGCCGTCCGGCCCCGGTAGCGGTCCAGCTGCCAGTTACCCAGGAACACCATCACCGTCGCGGCGACGAGCGTCAGCGCGAGGTAGCCGAGCCAGCGCGGGGTCAGCAGGAACCGGTACACGTTGGCCAAGGCTACCCGTATGAGCGATGCCACTCGCCGTCGCCGGCCAGAAACGGCGGTACGCGCGGACCTCCGCGGGCCGGGCCGGGCGGGTATGGTCACGCGGGCGGAAACCACCCACATCAGGAGTCGATGATGACCGACGTGCCGCGCGTCGTGCTGAGTGCGCCCTCCTCGGGGCACGGCACGGGCGCCGTCTCTCTCGGCCTGCTGGCGGCCCTCGCCGACCGGGATCTCCCGGTGGCCGGTTTCAAGGTCGGGCCGGACCAGGTGGACGCGGCGTACCTCGGGCTCGCCGCCGGCCGCCCCGGGCGCACGCTCGACCCGAGACTGGTCGGCCCGGAGCGGATCGTCCCGCTCTTCGCGCACGGCGCGGCCGGAGCCGGGTTCGCCCTGGTGCAGGGGACGATGGGCCTCTACGACTCGGTCGCCGGGCGGCCGGAGAGCGAATCCACGGCGGCGGTGGCCACCGCGCTGCGCAGCCCGGTGGTGCTCGTGGTGGACGTGGCCGCGATGGGCCAGTCGGTGGCCGCGCTGGTGCACGGCTTCCGGGCGTACGACGACGAACTCTGGCTGGGCGGCGTGATCCTCAACCGGGTGGCCTCGCCCCGGCACGAGGCGCTGCTGCGCGAGGCGCTCGACGACGTCGGCGTACCGGTCTACGGCGCGCTGCGCCGGCACGAGCTGCCCCCCGTCCTGCCCGCCCGGCGGCACGGCACCGGTGCCGTCGTGCGCGGCGACGCCGACGCCGAGCGCGGCGTGCGCCGGCTCGGGGAGGCGGTGGCCGCCACCGTCGACCTCGACCGGCTGCTGGTGCTGGCCCGGTCCGCCCCGGCGCTCACGGTGGAGCCGTGGTCTCCGGAGCCGGCCGACGCCCCGCCGGCGTCGGCGGAGCGCCCGGTGGTCGCGCTGGCCGGTGGCCCGGCCGGCGCCTACAGCCACCCGGAGGTCGCCGAGCTGCTGCGCGCCGCCGGCGCCGAGGTGGTCACGCTCGACCCGCTGCGCGACGAGGCGCTGCCCGCCGGGGCTCGGGCGCTCGTCGTCGGCGGCGGGTTGCCCGAGACGTACGCGGAGCAGCTCTCCGCCAACCGCCGCCTCTGCATCGCGGTGGCCGAGCTGGCCCGCTCGGGCCGCCCGGTGATCGCCGAGGGGGCCGGCCTGCTCTGGCTGGCCCGGGAGCTGGACGGCCTGCCGATGTGCGGGGTGCTGGACGCGGTCGGCACGGTTCGGGACGGCCTGGTGGTCGGCTACCGCACCGCCACGGCGGTCACGGACAGCGTGGTGGCCCCGGCCGGTACGACGGTGACCGGGCACAAGCAGCACGCCGCAGTGCTGACGCCCCGTGCGGGTGAGCGGCCGGCCTGGCGCTGGGAGGGCGGCAATCCGGAGGGTTTCGTCCGGCAGGCCGTGCACGCCTCGCAGCTCGTGCCGCACTGGACCGCGCACCCGGGCGTCGCGGCCCGGTTGGTGGCCGCCGCGCTGGCCCCCGTGCCCGCGCCGGCCTGACCTGTCAGGTGACGGCCTGCCCCCGCCGCAACGTCGATCAAGGAGCTCGCGTCGGCGGATCAAACGATCCGGACGCAAACTCCTTGATCGACTACCCGGGCGCACCCCCGGGCGGATCAGGGCGGGTCAGCCGACTATCTGGTCCGAGGGTGGGGTGAACTGGCGGGTCGGCTGGCCCTTCAGCGAGTCCCGCAGCGTCTGCGCCACCGCGTTCACCGGGATCTGCGACTGCCCGTCGCCCACCGCGTTGAACGGATTGTCCGGGTCGGCGATGAAGCTCGCCGCCGCCAGCTCCGGCGTGTAGCCGACGAACCAGGCCGACCGGGTGCTGTCCGTCGTACCCGTCTTGCCGGCGACCGGCCGCCCCACGGTGCCGCGGACGCTGTCGGCTGTCGACCAGCCGCCGCAGCTCCCCTTGGCCGGGGTGTCGCCGGTCGGGCAGCGCGCCGCGTCCGTGGCGGCCCGGGCCGCGTCCGCGTTCACCACCTGCCGGCACCGGGGCTTGGCCACCTCCCGCTGCACCCCGCCCGCTGTGGTGTACGTGGCGGGCGTGCCGTCCCGGTTCATGATCGAGTTGACCGGGATCGCCTCGCAGTAGCGCCCGTCGGCGGCGATCGCGGCGTAGGCGTTCGCCATCTCCAGCGGGGTGGCGTCGGAGACGCCGAGCGTGAACGCGCCCCACTTCTTCACCTTTGCGGGTGACGCCTGGTCGCGGTCCACGTCGGTACGCCAGCGCAGCCCCAGCTGCTCGGCCAGGTGCACCCCGGCGTCCGCGCCGATCTTCTCCTCCAGCTGGACGAAGTACGTGTTCACCGACTTGCCGAAGCCGGACCACATGGTCTGCCGCCCGGTCATCGCGCCGCTGGCGTTCGACGGCGCCCATCCGTCGTAGACGGCCGACTTGTACGTGTACGGCGAGTCGTACGCGGTGGACAGCGGCATCCCGGCGTTGAGCGCGGCGAGCATCGGGAACATCTTGAACGTCGAACCGGCCTGGTAGCCCGGGAGCGTCCCGCCGCCGAGCAGCGGCGCCACGGTGTTCGGGTAGTTCGCCTTGACCTTCGGGCCGGCCTCCGGGTTCGAGCTGTTCGGGTTCTCGGCCAGGTCGAGCGAGTAGTTCCGGTTCACCGCCATCGCCTTGATCCGCCCGGTGCCGGGCTCGGCGACCACGATGCCGTTGGCGAACGGGCTGCCGGTGTTGTCCTTGGCGCCCACGTTCTTCTCGGCCGCCGCCTGGGTCTTCGGGTCGACGGCGAGCACGATCCGGTAGCCGCCGCGGCGCAGCTTGTCCATCCGTTCCAGCCGGTTCTCACCGAACGCGGGCTGGGAGCTCCACCAGTTCTTCAGGTAGTCGCAGTAGAAGCCCCAGCTGCGGTGCCCGCCGTCGATCGCGGCGCAGTCGTTCGGCGGGTCGGTCAGCTTCAGCTTGATCGGCTGGCCCTTGGCCGCCGCGGCGGCGTCGGGCGAGAGGTAGCCGAGGCGGGACATGTTGTCCAGCACGTAGTTGCGCCGGGCGGTGGCGTCCTTCTGGTCGGAGGTGATCGGGTCGTACTCCGACGGCGACTTCACCAGCCCGGCCAGCGTGGCCGCCTCGACCGGGGTGAGCGTGGCCGGGGTCTTGGAGAAGAAGATCTGCGAGGCGGCGTAGATCCCGTAGGCGCGGTGGCCGAAATACGCCGAGTTGAGGTAGCGCTCCAGGATCTGTTCCTTGCTCAGGTGCTTCTCGATGTCCATCGCCATGCGCATCTCCTTGACCTTGCGCAGGCTGGTCTGCTGAGTCGCCTCCTGGACCTCCTTGGGCGTGGTCGCGCTGTCCCGAAGCGCCATCCGCACGTACTGCATCGTGATCGTCGAGGCGCCCTGGGAGACGCCGCCGGATCGGGCGTTGGAGACGAAGGCCCGCGCCACGCCCTTCGGGTCGACGCCGTGGTGCTGGTAGAAGCGGTTGTCCTCGGCGGCGACGATCGCCTGCTGGATGTTCGGCGACATGCTCTCGATCTTGGTGTACTGCCGGTACTCCTCGTAGAACATGGTCAGCACGGTCTTGCCGTCCGGCGCGTAGACGTACGAGGTCTCGGCCGGCAGCGCGGTCTTGAGGATGTTCGTCTTCTGTTCCATCGCGTGCGCGGTGGCCTTGGCCCCGAGACCGGTGACGGCGACCAGCGGATACAACGCGGCGGCGACGACGATGCCGGCGATCAGCCCGGCGCGGAGGAGAGGAACGAGACGGCCAGCGGAAGCAAGGGGACGATTGCTCACGGGGTCAAGCTATGACATTTCCGATTCGGAAATGAGAAGAACTCATAAACTGGCGGACCGTGACGCGACCCACGCCGGGATGCGCTGTCCCGGGCGGCGGCTTCCCGGCAGGATCGCGGACATGCCCGCACCACCGACCGGAAGCGCCGCCGCGCTCGACGAGCCCGACCTGGGCCACCACGGAGACGCCGAGGCCACGCCCGGCCTGGTCGACCTGGCGGTGAACGTGCGCCGTGCCCCGATGCCGGACTGGCTGGCCGACCCGGTCACCGCCGCGCTGGGCGACCTGGCCGCGTACCCGGACCCGGCGCCGGCCCGCGCCGCCGTCGCTCACCGGCACGGGCGACCCCCGGAGGAGGTACTTCTCACCTCCGGGGCCGCCGAAGGATTCGTGCTGATCGCCCGTGCCCTGTCCGGCGCCCGCCGCCCGGTGGTGGTGCACCCGCAGTTCACCGAGCCGGAGGCGGCGTTGCGGGCCGCCGGGCACCGGGTGGACCGCGTCCTGCTCGACCCGGCCGACGGCTTCCGCCTGGACCCGACCCGCGTCCCGGACGACGCCGACCTGGTCATGATCGGCAACCCCACGAACCCGACCTCGGTCCTGCACCCGGCGGGCACGATCGCCGCGCTGGCCCGTCCCGGTCGGGTGCTGGTGGTCGACGAGGCGTTCGCCGACACCACCGCCGCGCCCGGCGTCGACGGCGAGCCCGAGTCCCTCGCGACCCGCCGCGACCTGCCCGGCCTCGTCGTGGTGCGCAGCCTCACCAAGACCTGGGGCCTGGCCGGGCTGCGGATCGGCTACCTGCTCGGCGACGCCGCGCTGACGGCCCGGTTCGCCGCCGCGCAGCCGCTCTGGGCGGTCTCCACCCCGGCGCTCGCCGCCGCCACCGCCTGCGCCACGCCGGCCGCCGTCGCCGCCGAACGCGCCATCGCCGCCGAACTCGCCGCCGACCGCGACCACCTGGTCGCCCGCCTGTCCGGCCTGCCCGGTGTACGCGTGGCGGGCCGCCCGGCCAGCGCCTTCGTGCTGATCCACCTCGCCGGCGCGGCCGAGGTGCGGGAGCGGCTGCGCGCGCTCGGCTGGGCGGTACGCCGGGGCGACACGTTCCCCGGGCTCGGCCCGGACTGGCTCCGGATCGCGGTACGCGACCCGGGCACCACGGACGCGTTCATCAGGACGCTGGCAGGGATCCTGGAGGCATGATGCTGGAGTCCACAGTCGCGGCGATCCGGTCGCTGGACGAGGCCGCCATGGCGGCGGCGCGCGAGTTGCAGGGCCGGCTGACCAAGCCCGCCGGCTCGCTCGGCGCCCTGGAGCCGCTCTCGGTACGCCTCGCCGGGCTGGCCGGCGCCTGCCCGCCGCCGCTGCCCGAGCCGGCCGCGGTGGCGATCTTCGCCGGTGACCACGGCGTGCACGCCCAGGGCGTGACCCCGTGGCCGCAGGAGGTCACCGCCCAGATGATCGCCAACTTCCTGGCCGGCGGCGCGGTCGTCAACGCGTTCGCCCGCCAGGCCGGCGCCTCGGTCACCGTGGTGGACGTCGGCGTGGCCACCCCGGTCCCCGGCGCCGAATCCGCCGATCCGGCCGGGCCGCGTCTGGGGGCCGCGAACGTCCGCGCCGGCACCCGGGACATGACGGTCACCGCCGCGCTCACCCGGGACGAGGCCCGTGCGGCGCTCGAGACCGGCATCCGGGTCGCGGGCGAGCTGATCGACGCCGGCGCGGGCATCCTGCTCACCGGCGACATGGGTATCGGCAACACCACCCCGTCGGCCACGCTGATCGCCGCGTTCGCGCGCGTGGACGCGGAGGCGGCCACCGGCCGGGGCACCGGGGTCGACGACGAGACGTACGCCCGCAAGGTGGCGGTGGTGCGCGCCGCGCTGGCCCGGCACCAGCCCGACCCGGCCGACCCGCTGGGCGTCCTCGCGGCGGTCGGCGGCCTGGAGCACGCCGCGCTGACCGGCCTGATCCTGGGCGCCGCCGCCCGCCGGGTGCCGGTGCTGCTGGACGGCGTGATCGCGGTGAGCGCCGCGCTCGCCGCCGCCGCGTTCGCGCCGGACGCGGTGGGCGCCATGGTCGCCGGGCACCGCAGCGCCGAGCCGGGCGCCACGGCGGCGCTGCGGCACCTCGGCCTGGAGCCGTTGATCGATCTGGGGCTGCGGCTCGGCGAGGGCACCGGGGCGCTGCTGGCCCTGCCGGTCGTCACCGGCGCGGTCCGGGTACTGCACGAGGTCGCCACGTTCGAATCCGCCGGGGTGGCGGAGAAGTGACCGGACCGACGTCGCCCAGCCCGTACCCCCTGGGGTTGCGGCTGGACGGGCGGCGCGTGGTCGTCGTGGGCGGGGGAGCGGTCGCCACCCGGCGGGTGCCGGCGCTGCTCGACGCCGGCGCGGACGTCCTGCTGGTGTCGCCCGAGCTGACCCCGGCGCTGCGCGCGCACGTCGACGCCGGGCGGCTGCACTGGGAGCCGCGCCGGTTCGCCCCCGGCGACCTGGACGGCGCGTGGCTGGTCCAGGTGGCTGTGGACGACCGGGCCGCCGCCGCGGCGGTCAGCGCCGCCGCGGCCGAGCGGCGGATCTTCTGCGTCCGCGCCGACGACAGGTCGGCGGCGAGCGCGTGGACCCCGGCGGTGACCCGGCACGGCCCGGTGACTGTGGCGGTGCTCGGCGGCGGCGACCCGCGCCGCGCGATGGCCGTCCGCGACGCCGTCCGCGAGTTGCTCGTAAGGAAGGGCCCCCCGTTAACGCCTCAGGTAGAGGAAGGGCCCCCTGTTAACACCGGCGGGCGCGTCGCGCTGGTCGGCGCCGGGCCGGGTGACCCGGAGCTGATCACCGTGAAGGGATGGCGGCTGCTCACCGAGGCCGAGGTGGTCGTCGCCGACCGGCTCGTGCCCGGGCTGCTCCTGGACGAGCTGCGCCCCGACGTCGAGCTGGTCGACGCGTCCAAGATCCCGTATGGGCCGTCGCGCGCCCAGGAAGAGATCAACCGGATCCTGGTGGACCGGGCCCGGGCCGGCAAGGTGGTGGTGCGGCTCAAGGGCGGCGACCCGTACGTCTTCGGCCGCGGCGGCGAGGAGCTGCTCGCCTGCGCCGAGGCGGGCGTACCGGTGACAGTGGTGCCCGGGGTTACGAGCGCGGTCGCGGTGCCCGAGGTGGCGGGCGTCCCGGTGACCCACCGGGGAGTGGCACACGAGTTCACAGTGGTCTCCGGGCACGTCGCGCCCGACTCGCCCGCGTCGCTGGTGCGCTGGGAGGCGCTGGCCGGGCTGCCCGGCACGCTCGTGATCCTGATGGGGCTGAAGAACCTCGCCGCGATCGCCGCGACCCTGATCGCGCACGGCAAGCCGGCGGGCACCCCGGCCGCGGTGATCCAGGAGGGCACCACAGCGGGCCAGCGGACGCTGCGCTCCACGCTCGCCGGTGTCGCCGCCGACGTCGAGGCCGCCGCGCTGCGCCCGCCCGCGATCGTCGTGGTCGGCGACGTCGTGCACGCCCTGACCCCCCACACCCCAGCCTGACCCGCCCCCGCCCCTGCGCCGCCCCGCCGATCTTGCACTTGGTGCCCGCCAGGTGCCCGTTACAGCCCATTTGCCGGGGCAGCAAGTGCAAGATCGCCGGGGCCGGGGCGGGCCGGGACGGGCCGGGGCGGGGCGGGTGGAACGGGGACGGCGGCGGGGGACCGTTGGTCTCCCGCCGCCGTCCGGGCGCTTCGGTCAGGTCACTGCTTGAGCATGTTGTCCAGCAGCAGGGCGCAGCGGATCAGGCCCAGGTGGCTGTACGCCTGCGGGTGGTTGCCCAGCCCGCGCTCGGCCAGCGGGTCGTACTGCTCCGGGAGCAGCCCGGTCGGCCCGGCCGTGTCGAGCATCTGGGTGAACAGCTCCTCGGCATCGCTGCGGCGGCCGGTGCGCAGGTACGCCTCGATCAGCCACGACGTGCAGATGTGGAAGCCGCCCTCGCGGCCGGGCAGGCCGTCGTCCCAGTGGTACCGGTAGACGACCGGACCGCTGCGCAGCTCCGCCTCGATCTTGAGCACGGTGGAGAGGAAGCGCGGGTCGTCGCCGGCGAGCAGCCCGGAGATGCCGATCCACAGCGACGAGGCGTCCATCTCCTCGTAGCCGTAGGCCACGCTGTACGCCTCGGCCTCCGGGTGCCAGCCGTGCTCCAGCACGTTCGAGGCGATCCGGTCGCGCAGCTCGACCCACTCGGGCCGGTCCTCGCCGCCGTGCTGCCGCACCACGTGCAGCGCCCGGTCCACTGTCATCCAGAGCATGACCTTGGAGAAGACGTGGTGCCGCGGTGGGAGGCGGGCCTCCCAGATGCCGTGGTCGGGCTCGTGCCAGCGGCGGCGTACCGCCTCGACCATGTTCTCCAGGACCCGCCACTCGTCGTCGCGGATCGAGCCCCGGGCGTCGGCCACTGCCGCGATCAGGTCCGCGACCGGGCCGAACACGTCGAGCTGAAGCTGGTGGTTGGCGAGGTTGCCGACGCGTACCGGCCGGGAGCCGGCGTACCCGGGCAGCGTGTCGATGACCGCCTCGGCGCCCAGCTCGAAGCCGTCCACCGTGTAGAGGGGGTGCAGCCGCTCCGGGTGCCCGCCGGTGCGCTCGACGACGCCGTCGATCCAGCGCAGCAGCCCTTCGGCCTCCTCGGTGGAGCCGAGGTCGACAAGCGCGCGGGCGGTCATCGCGGCGTCGCGCAGCCAGCAGTAGCGGTAGTCCCAGTTGCGGACACCGCCCAGCTCCTCCGGCAGCGAGGTGGTGGCCGCGGCGAGGATCGAGCCGGTCGGCTCGTGGCAGAGCCCACGCAGCGTCAGCGCGCTGCGGGCGACCAGGTCCCGGGCGGTGGCGGGCAGCCGCAGCGAGGCCACCCAGTCCTTCCAGGGCTGCTCGGCGGCGGCCTGCCGCTCGTGCAGCGGCAGCCGGTGCGGCTCCAGGCTCTGCGTGCCGAAGCGCAGCTCCAGCACCACCTGGCCACCGGCCGCCGACAGGTCGACCACCGCCTTCGCGGTCTCGTACCCGGCGTCGTTAGTGACCTCCCACTCGACGCCGGGGGAGTGCAGCGCGACCGGCTCGTTGGAGCCGAGCACCAGCAGCCCGTCGTCGAGCGGCTGGAGCTGCACCGCCACCTGACCGAACTCGGGGCGCGGCTCGAACTCGACGCGGGCCCGCCCGGTGCCGCTGAGCACCCGGACCAGTGTCGAGTCGCCGCTGACCACGGCCGGGTCGTCCGGCGTGGTCTGCCGTACCGGAAGGTCGAGCCAGTCGGTCACGGTCAGGCCGGACCAGCGGGTCTCCACGGTCATCGTGTTGCTGCGGTAGCGCTGGCCCAGCGGGATGCCGCCGCGCTCGGGGCCGACCGTGAAGTGCCCGGCCGGGCTGCCGCCGACCAGGTCGGCGAAGATCGCCGCCGAGTCCGGCTTCGGGTGGCACAGCCAGGTGATCTTGGCTTCCGGCGTGACGAGCGCGACCGTACGGCCGTTGGCGAGCATCGAGTGCCGCTCGATCGGCACCGCCCGCTCGCCGAACAGCCAGTGCCGCCGCGTCTCCAGCAGCAGACCCAGCGCGCGGGCCGCCTCGATCGGCTCGGCCACCCGGTAGTCGGCCCGGGTCTCCCCGGGACCGATCTTGATGCCGACGTCCGGCCCGGTCAGGTTGCCGAAGGCGTTCTCGTCGGTGACGTCGTCGCCGATGAACAGCACCGCGCTGGCGGCGAGCTGGGTGCGGAGCTGGTCGACGGCGGTGCCCTTGTTGGTGACCACCACCGACAGCTCGATGACTTCCTTGCCCTGGGTGACTGTCACGCCGTCCCAGGTCGCCGGTCCGCTGCGGACCGCCTCGACGGCCCGGGCGGCGACGTGCGGGTCGACGCCGCGGGTGTGCACGGCGACGCTCGCGGGCTTGCGCTCCAGGCGGATGCCCGGGTGCTCGGCGGCGATCTCCCGCAGCGCCTCGCGGAGCCGGTGCCGGACCGCGATCAGCTCGGGTGTGAGGCGTTCGACGAATCCGATGTCGAACTCCGAGCCGTGGCTGCCGACGAGGTGCACCTCGCTTGGGAGCCGGGAGAGCGTGGCCAGGTCGCGCAGCGCGCGGCCGGAGACGACCGCGACGCTGGTCTGCGGCAGCGAGGCCAGGGCGCGTACCGCGGCCACCGACTCCGGCAGCGGCACGGCCTTGCTCGGGTCCTCGACGATCGGCGCGAGCGTGCCGTCGTAGTCGCAGGCGACCAGAAGCTGCGGAACCCGGGCGATGCGGCCGATGGCGGCACGCAGTTCGGGATCCAGCACGCCGCCGTGGGCGGCGGCGAGGGCGGGCGAGGTCACGCAGCCTCCGTATCTCCGACGCCGAGCTCGCTGAGGAACGACTTGGCCCAGTGGCCCACGTCGTGGCTGCGCAGATGGCGTTGCATGACGCGCATCCGGCGGCGGGCTTCGGGCTTTTCGACATGCACGGCCCGCAGCAACGCGTCCTTCACCGCGTCCGGGTCGTGCGGATTACACAGGAACGCCTGGCGCAGCTCGGTGGCAGCGCCGGCGAACTCACTGAGCACGAGCGCGCCGCCCTGGTCGGCGCGCGATGCGACGTACTCCTTGGCCACCAGATTCATTCCGTCTCGCAGCGGGGTCACCATCATGACGTCGGCCGCGACGTACATCGCGGCCAGTTCGGAGCGACTGTACGACTGATGCAGATAATGCACTGCAGGCACGCCGACCCGGCCGAATTCACCATTGATCCGGCCAACCTCGCGTTCCACCTTCACCCGAAGTGCCTGGTAGTGCTCCACACGCTCGCGGCTGGGCGTGGCGACCTGCACCATAACCGCGTCGGGAACTGTCAACTTTCCGTCAGCAAGGAGTTCGCGGAAGGCCTTCAGGCGGAGTTCGATGCCCTTGGTGTAGTCGAGCCGGTCGACGCCCAGGATGATGGTCTTCGGGTTGCCCAACTCCTCACGGATCTGCTTGGCGCGGGCCTGGATCGCCGGGTCCTCGGCCAGCCGCTCCATCTCCTTGGTGTCGATCGAGATGGGGAACGCGCCGGCCTTCACCTGCCGGCCGTCGACCTGGATCATCTGGCCCTCGTAGCGCAGGCCGAGCAGGTGCCGGGCCAGCCGGACGAAGTTCTGCGCCGCCAGCCGCTGCTGGAAACCGACGAGGTCCGCGCCGAGCAGGCCGCGCAGGATCTCGGTGCGGAACGGCATCTGCATGAACAGCTCGATCGGCGGGAACGGGATGTGCAGGAAGAAGCCGATCCGCAGGTCCGGCCGCAGCTCGCGGAGCATCGCCGGCACCAGCTGGAGCTGGTAGTCCTGGACCCAGACCGTGGCGCCCTCGGCCGCCACGTCGGCGGCGGCCTCCGCGAACCGGGCGTTGACCAATCGGTACGCCTCACGCCAGCGCCGCTTGTAGGCGGGCGTCTCCACCGCGTCGTGGTAGAGCGGCCAGATCGTCGCGTTCGACTGGCCCTCGTAGTAGCGCTCCAGTTCCTCGGCGCTCAGCGGCACCGGGTGCAGCCGGATGCCCTCCAGGTCGAACGGCTCGGGCGCGGCGCCGGTGCCGCCGGCCCACCCCACCCAGGTGCCCTGGTGCTCGGCCAGCACCGGGTGCAGCGCGGTGACCAGCCCGCCCGGGCTGCGCCGCCACTGCCGCCCCTCGGGTGTGCTCACCTCGTCGACCGGCAGGCGGTTGGCCACTACGACAAAGGAGCTACGGACGGTCACGATCGGCCACCTCCGGGTACTGACGGGTCCACCGCGATGAGCGTACTGAGCGTAGCTGCGGCCTCTGTTGCCCCGTGCCGGAGTTACCTACCCGTCCCAGAACCGCCGAACCCACCGCGTGATCTTGTCGACACCGGTGGCTCAGAGGTCGATGATCGGCCACTCCTTGGGCAGCACCTCACCGAGCAGTTCCCGCCGGTCGCTCATGATCGGTGTGGTGGCCCGCGCGGCCTCCAGCGCCACCTGGGCGAGGTCCATGCTCAGGAGCGTGCGCGACCAGCCGCCGAGGAACATGCACATGTCGTGCGCCACGGGGGTGACGACCACGTGGTCGAGATCTCCGAGGATGTCCAGCAGGCGCCAGCCGTCGACGGCCACCTGCCGGTACGCCTCGGCGAGACACAGCGCCGGCACGATCACCGACTGCCCCCGGTCCGCGACCGACGCGATCTGCTCCCCGACCGCCTCGGTGCCGTCCGAGTAGGCCAGCAGGCAGGCGGTGTCGAGCACCAGCCCGGGGTCAGTCACGGGTCTGCCGTCCACGTGACGACTCGTTCAGCAGTGCGGCGGCCCGGGCCCGCAGTTCCGGGGTGATCTTCGCCTGGGCCTCGTCGAGCGCGTGGCCCGCGTCGGCGAGCCCGCTGTCGGACAGCCGGAAGCCGACCTGCCGGAGCGTGCGCCGGGTGCGCTCTCCCGCCATCCGCTGCCGCACGCTCTCGGTGACGAACGCGGAGACGTTCGGCTCCTGGGCCAGTCGTTCGGCCACGTCGTCGGGCACGCTGATGGCGATCTTCTTGGTCATACTGGAGAAGTTAACGAGTAGTACCGGTGTTGGCAACGAGGCGCGCCGCCGTACCGCTGGGGTGGGGTGATGTGGGCGTGGCGGTCCGTACCTGTCAGGATTGACGGCGGCGTGCGTGCGGCCGGCTCCCGGCCGGCGGCGGCGGGCGGAGATCGGCGCCCGCGCCCCGCACCCGACAAGCCCGCGATCGCAACCGACGGAGGTAGCCCGCACCGTGGCCCAGTTCATCTACGTCCTGGACAAGGCGCGCAAGGCGCACGGCGACAAGGTCGTGCTCGACAACGTGACGCTGAACTTCCTGCCGGGTGTCAAGATCGGGGTGGTCGGTCCGAACGGCGCCGGTAAGTCCAGCCTCCTCAAGATCATGGCAGGGCTGGACCGGCCCAGCAACGGCGAGGCCCGGCTCATGCCCGGCTACTCCGTCGGCATGCTCGCGCAGGAGCCGCCGCTCAACGACACCAAGACGGTCCTCGGCAACGTCGAGGAGGCGGTCGCCGAGACCAAGGCCAAGCTGGAGCGGTTCAACAAGATCGCCGAGCAGATGGCCACCGACTACTCCGACGAGCTGATGGAGGAGATGGGCAAGCTCCAGGAGGACCTGGACGCCGCCGACGCGTGGGACATCGACTCCAAGCTCGAACTCGCGATGGACGCGCTGCGCTGCCCGCCGCCGGACGCCGACGTCACCACGCTCTCCGGTGGTGAGCGCCGCCGGGTGGCGCTGTGCAAGCTGCTGCTGGAGGCGCCGGACCTGCTGCTGCTCGACGAGCCCACCAACCACCTGGACGCGGAGAGCGTGCAGTGGCTGGAGCAGCACCTGGCCAAGTACGCGGGCACCGTCCTGGCGATCACCCACGACCGGTACTTCCTGGACAACGTGGCCAACTGGATCCTGGAACTGGACCGCGGCCGGGCCTACCCGTACGAGGGCAACTACTCCACCTACCTGGAGAAGAAGGCCGCCCGGCTCTCCGTCGAGGGGCGTCGCGACGCCAAGATGAAGAAGCGCCTCTCCGAGGAGCTGGAGTGGGTCCGCTCCAACGCCAAGGCGCGGCAGACCAAGTCCAAGGCCCGTCTGGACCGCTACGACGAGATGGCCGCCGAGGCGGAGAAGACCCGGAAGCTGGACTTCGAGGAGATTCAGATCCCGCCGGGCCCGCGCCTGGGCAACACCGTCATCGAGGCGCAGAACCTCACCAAGGCGTTCGGCGACCGGGTGCTGATCGACAACCTGTCGTTCTCGCTGCCCCGCAACGGCATCGTCGGCATCATCGGCCCGAATGGCGTCGGCAAGACCACGCTGTTCAAGACGATCGTCGGGCTGGAGGAGCCGACCAGCGGCTCGGTCCGGGTCGGCGAGACCGTTTCGCTGTCGTACGTCGACCAGAACCGGCAGGGCCTGGACGGCGACAAGACGGTCTGGGAGGTCGTCTCGGACGGGCTGGACCACCTCATGGTGGGCAAGGTCGAGATGCCGTCCCGCGCGTACATCGCGGCGTTCGGCTTCAAGGGGCCGGACCAGCAGAAGCCGACGAAGGTGCTCTCCGGCGGCGAGCGCAACCGGCTCAACCTGGCGCTGACGCTGAAGATCGGCGGCAACGTGATCCTGCTCGACGAGCCGACGAACGACCTGGACGTGGAGACGCTGTCCAGCCTGGAGAACGCGCTGCTGGAATTCCCCGGCTGCGCCGTGGTCATCTCCCACGACCGGATGTTCCTGGACCGGGTCGCCACGCACATCCTGGCCTGGGAGGGCGACGACCAGAACCCGGCGAAGTGGTTCTGGTTCGAGGGCAACTTCGAGGCGTACGAGAAGAACAAGATCGACCGCCTCGGCGCCGAGGCCGCCCGGCCGCACCGGGTGACCTACCGCAAGCTCACCCGTGACTGACCGCTTCGTCTACCACTGCGCGCTGCGCTGGTCCGACCTGGACGCGTACGGCCACATCAACAACGCCCGCTTCCTCACGCTCTACGAGGAGGCCCGGGTGGCGATGATGTTCGCCGGCGGCCGGGCGTGGGGAGTGGGCTCGTTCGCCGACGGGGTGGTCATCCGGCGGCACGAGGTCGACTACCTGCGCCCGGTCGACTACGCGCTCGGCCGGGCCAGCGCGGAGGCGGCCCCGACCGTGCGGATCGAGCTGTGGGTGGACCAGATCCGCAACGCCTCGTTCTCGGTCGCCTACGAGCTGTACGACGGCGACACGCTGGCCAGCACCGCCCGGTCGGTGCTGGTGCCGTTCGACCTCGCCGCCCAGCGGCCACGCCGGATCTCGGCGGACGAGCGCGCGTTCCTGCTCCGCTACGCGCCGGGGCTGACCGGATGACGACCGGGCACGGGCTGACCGGGGTGGCCGACGCGGGCGCCTTCCTGGCCCGGCTGGTCCGGTTCGACCCGGCCACACTGGTCCGCCTGCGGCCGGTGCCCGGCGCCGGACGTACGGCGCTCTGGGCGCGGCTGCCCTGGGAGGTGCTCGTGGTCCGCACCGTCCCCGGTGGCGCCCCCGGGGACGTCACCGTCGGGGCGGGGGAGTTGCTCGCCGAACTCACCGCCGGGGGCGCGGCGCTGCCGGTACGCCGGGACGACGGCTGGCGCTGGCAGTTGCCGCCGGGCGCGAGCCGGGCGGTGGAGTCGCTGCCCGGCGCGGAGCTGCGCCGGATCGCGGAGGCGGCGGCCGGGACGCTGCGCGAGGCGGCCACGCACGGGGTGGCCGGCCGGGCGGTCGGCCAGCGGGTGCTGCGGGACGCGCTGCTGGACCACGTCGCGGTGGTGGTGACGCCGGACGAGGACCCGCGCACGCCGGTGGAGGTGTCGCAGCGGCTGGTGCAGGGCCTGGTCCGGATGGGTTTCGCCGGCAGCGGCGAGGACGACGTTCAGGTGCGGGCCGCGGGCCGGTGGGTCGGGCTCGTCGGTCCGTTCGGCGCGGTCTGGTCGCGTACTGTCGCTGATCTTGCACTCAGGCCGACACCGGGTCGTCCGAACGTATGACCCGTCATCGTCCTTCCGGTTTGGGGCGGTCGTTGGGGGGATGCCTCATGCCGTCTGTCCGGGTACCGTCCTTCCTCGGATCCAACGCACCGTAGGCGATTGGATCCGCTGGGGAGTGAGGTGCGCGAGCGATGCCGTGGTGGTCATGGCGCCCTGGTCCCGCCGCTGGCGGCGAACCGGAGACTCGAAGCGGAGTCACAGTGGATGACACCATCCGGGTCGGACCACCGACCCCGCGCCAACCGGGAGACGACGCGCCGGTGCCCGAGCGTCCGGACCTGGCCGACATGCCGGCCACTGTCGCCCCGGTCACCCTGAGCCGGGTCTGCGACGCGCTCGACCTGCTGGACGTGCGCTACCTGGCCGACGGCGACGGCAACCTGCTGGCCATGTGGGAGCGGCACGCCGTGCTCGTCGCGCTGGAGGGCCCGGAGGACGAGATCCTGGTGATGCGGGCCCGCCCGCACGCGACAGTCCCGCCGGACTGGGCCGACCGGGCGTACCGGGTGGTCAACGAGTGGAACCACACCCGCCGCTTCTGCAAGGCGTACATCGGCGACCCGACCGAGCGCGGCCAGCTCCCGATCTACGCCGAGCTCCAGGTCCCGCTCGGCGCCGGGGCCCACGACGCGCTGCTCGTCGAGATGCTCGACTGCGGCGCCGCGGTCGCCACCACGTTCGTCGACTGGCTGCACGACGAGGGCGCGCTGCTCTGAGAGCCGGGCGGCTCAGCCGGCGGCCGGATCCTCCATCACGTTCACCATGAAGTAGGCGGCCCGCTCCAGGTAGTCCCAGAGCGCGGCGGCGAGCTGCGGCGGCAGGTCCAGCGCGTCCACCGCCCGGCGCATGTGCAGCAGCCAGGCGTCCCGCTCGACGGCGCCGATCCGGAACGGGGCGTGCCGCATCCGCAGCCGGGGGTGCCCGCGCTGCTCGGAATAGGTGTGCGGGCCACCCCAGTACTGGATGAGGAAGAGGGTCAGCCGGTCCGCCGCCGGGCCCAGATCCTCCTCCGGGTACATCGGCCGCAGCACCGGGTCCTCGGCGACGCCGGCGTAGAACTCGTCCACCAGCTTACGGAAGGCCGGTTCACCACCGATCGCCTCGAAGAGGGTCATCGACTCGCCTGGGGAAGTCACGCTTCCATCCTGCCAGGTACGGCCCCGAAGCCGCGCCCGCCCGCGGGGCGGCGCGGATCACGTCACCGCGTGCCGGCGCCGCCCGTGCTCGCGGCCCCGGTCGCCCGCCGCCGGGCCCCGCGCGGTGTGCGTGGGCGCGAGGGGGTCCGCTGACGACTCGGCGCGGGCGGCCGCGATCGCCGCGTCGATGGTGCGCGGCCGGGGCCAGGCGAACGCCGCGACGAGCATGAGCAGCACGCCCGCCGCGCTCCACGTGCCGACCACCGACGGGACGGAGAACCGTTCGGCGAGGGCGCCGGTGGCGAGCACCGCGGCGCCCTGGATGACCTGGGTGCCGGTGGCCATCACCCCGAACGCCCGGGCCCGGTAGCCGTCCGGCAGGGCCTGCACGAACAGCCCGTTGGCGACCGGCACCAGCCCGGCGACCGCGAAGCCGCACGCGGCGGCGAGCAACGCCACCACCGACGGGGCCGGGTCGAGGAGCGCGGGCACGAGCACCGCGGGCGCGATGACCATCAGCGGCCGCATCAGCGCCAACCGGCGCGCCGGGGCGATCAGCCGCCCGATGATCAGCCCGCCGAGGACGTACCCGACCGGACCGGCGGCCATGATGACCGCCTGGGCGGTACCGGTGTCCATCGTGCCGTCGGTGTGTTCGGCGGCCCAGCCGGCGGCCAGCCCTTCCGGGACGATCGAGAACAGCATCGCGCTGAACACCAGCATCGCGATGGCCCGCAGCACCGGCCGTTCGAAGACGATCCGGAAGCCCTGGCCGGTCTCCCGCAGCAGGTGGCTGCGGTGCTTCGCGGTCATCGTCGACGGCCGGTCGCGTACGCCGACGCGGACCAGCAGGGCCGACAGGGCGAAGGTCGCCGCGTTGACGAGCAGCGCGGCGTTCGGATTCAGCGCGGCGATGGTCGCGCCGATCAGGTAGCCGACCACCTGGGCGGCCTGGGACGCGCTGGTGAACGCGGACAGGCCCACCACCAGTCGGTCGCCGGTGAGGATCTGCGGCATCACCGCCGAGCGCGCCGCCTGGCTCGGTGGATTGGCGAGCGTGGCCAGGAAGATCAGCGCGAGGATCGACCAGGCCGGCATGAACGGCATGGCGACGAGCAGCATCAGCGCCATCCGGATCAGGTCGCAGATCACCATGACCCGGCGGTAGCGGTGCCGCTCGGCGAGTGCGGAGAGCAACGGGCCACCGAGCAGCCAGGGCAGATAGCTGACCGCGAAGGCGGCGGCGGAGAGCGCTACCGATTCGGTCTCGCGCAGCACGAGCACGGTGACCGCGGCCTTGGCGAGATAGTCGCCGACCCAGGAGAGGATGTTGGCGGCGAACAGCGCCCGGAACTCCGGCTGACCGAACACGTCGCGGAAGGTGGCCGGGCCCTCCGGTGCGGGTCGCTCGTCGGACACCGTCGCCTCCATCGTTCCTGGTCGACCACTTGTGATGGCCCGACCGGGAACCGTCGTCAGATCAACCGATCAGCGAGGACACGAGCACGCTCCCCGGTGGAGCGTGTTCACCGGATTCTGCCCGATCGTCTGACAACTGGCTAGGGCGAACGGATTGATCGTCGCATCTCCGACTGAACCGAACGGACGATACCCGAGGGGCCGCGCGGAGCGCGACCCCCGGAAAATAGTCCGGCTTGTCCGGCGACTCAGGTGGGTCCGCTGGTACCCGTGCCCTCGGTCGCGGGCTGCGTCGGCGTCTGCGGCGGCAGCCCGGGGAAGAGCCGGGCCGCCGCGATCCGCGCGGTGATACCGGAGTTCTCCAGCGCCTCGGCGAGGCGGCGGCGCAGCTCCCGGCCCACCGCGAACTGCCCGTCCGCGGTGGTCTTGACGACGGTACGGATCACCGCGCCGTCCACGGTGATCTGCTCGACGCCGAGGACCTCCGGCGCCTCGACGATCTTCGGCGCCAGCTCCGGGTCCAGCGCCACCGACGCCGCCGCGGTACGCAGCACAGCGGTGGCGTCCTCGGTGCCGGCGAAGCCGATCGGCAGGTCTACCACGACCAGGGCCCAGCCCTGGCTCTTGTTGCCGACGCGGACGATCTCCCCGTTGCGGATGTACCAGAGCACCCCGCGGCCGTCACGGACCGTGGTCACCCGCAGTCCCACCGCCTCCACCACGCCCGTCGCCTCGCCGAGGTCGACCGTGTCACCGACGCCGTACTGGTCCTCGATCAACATGAACAGGCCGGCGATCAGGTCCTTGACCAGGCTCTGCGCGCCGAAACCGAGCGCCACACCGGCGATGCCCGCGCTGGCCAGCAGCGGGGCCAGGTCGAAGCTGAACTCCTTGAGCACCATCAGCAGCGCTATCCCGAAGACGAACGCGGTGACCATGCTGCGCAGCACCGACCCGATCGCCTCGGCCCGCTGCCGCCGCCGCTCCGGCACGAACTGGTCCGGGTCCGGCGTGGCGCTGGGAATCCGCTCCCGCAGCGGGCGGAGCATCGTCGGCACCGCGCCCTCGGTGGTGGTCCGCACCAGCCGGTTGATGGTCCGGTGCAGCGCCCAGCGGGCGGCCACCGCGAGCAGCAGGATCAGCGCCACCCGCAGCGGCTTGAACAGGATCCAGTAGCTGCTCTCGGCGAACCAGGCGGAGTCGGTGACCCGGTACACCCACTCGCAGGAGCTGCTGCCCTGGCAGTCCGGCCGCCGGTCGGAGACGGCGGACAGCAGGGCGGAGATCAGGTCGGAGAGATTCACAGTGCTTTCGTACCGCACGCGCCGCGGCCGTCCGGCGCGGACCCACCGCCGGCCGGGCAACCCGCCTTCCTTCCTGCTCCGTTGTACCGGGGGGCGGCAAGAACGCCCCGGCCCGCACGGGGGCCCCGCGACTGGCCGTCCAGCTCGCAGTTGGGCGGAGCAAGGGGAGAAGCGACATGACGGAGGAGCTCTTAGGCGCGCGCCGATCCTGGTCCCGTCGTCAGGTGCTGACGGTGGTGGCGGCGGCGGCCGGCGCCGCGCCGCTGGTGGCGACCGGCGCGGCGAGGTGGTCGGCCGAATCGCCTGTCAAGTTCCGCAGCGACCCGTTCGAGATCCGCGACCTGCCGCAGGGGCAGCGGCCCTACTACAGCGGCGTCCGGCTGCCGATCGTCGACACGGGCACGCACGACAAGCACGGCGTACGCATGGCGCTGCTCGGCGGGAAGCTCTACAACCATCCCGTGGCCCAGGCCCAGTACGGCATCAACCTGCTGGAGAGTTACCGGGTCACCGGCGAGCAGGTGTACCTCAAGCGGGCGATGACGCAGGCGCAGCGCCTGATCGACAGGCGGGTCGTCCGCCGGGACGGCTGGTTCTACCCGTACCGGTTCCGGCACGCCATGCACCGCGGCACCGACGTCTACGAGACGCCGTGGTACTCGATGATGGCCCAGGGCCAGGCGATGAGCCTGTTCGTCCGGCTGGCGCAGATCGTCGGCGACCGCACCCACTGGCGTCAGGCGGCCGACGCGACGTTCGCGTCCTACCTGCTCCCGCCGGTGGCCGGCCAACCGTGGGGGGTGTACGTCAAGGACGGGCTGCTCTGGCTGGAGGAGTACGCCCACCCCACGCGGGTGCGCGGCGACCAGACCTACAACGGGCACATCTTCTCGGCCTTCGGACTCTGGGACTACTGGAGCCTGAGCCGCGACGCCCGGGCCAGGCAGATGCTCCAGGGGGCGATCACCACCGCCCGGGACGCCCACCGGCTCGTCCGCACCCGCCAGTGGCGGAGCAGGTACTGCCTCACCCACCGCAAGGACGCGGGCATGTACCACTCGACGCACATCATCCAGCACGCCGTGCTGCACGCGATCACCGGCGACCCGACCTTCGCCGGGATCATGGACCTGTTCTACTCCGACCACCCCACGTACGGGGTCTCCGGAACGATCCGGCTCGCCCCCGGGGACCACGTCGGCTACAAGTTCGACGCGGCCGGCACGGTCCTGGACCGCAAGCGGATCTCCCTGACCAGGCCCGCCGAAGCGGCCTCCACGGAACGGCACAAGGTGATGCGGCAGACCGGCATCTGGTACGACATCAGCGAGGGGAGCCTGAGCGGTTACCTGGTCAAGGAGATCCCCGGCCGGTCGTACCAGGTCGGGAGAGCGGCCCCGATCGGCTACCGCATCCCACGGTCGGCAGTGGTCGTCGCCGCGCCCGGCAAGGCGTACTCCCTGGACGACGCCAGGAAGGTGACGGCGGTGACCGCCGGTCTCGCCGTCGGCGACACCGTGACGGTGAATCTGCGCGCCGCCCTCGACGGCGTCCAGCACTACCGTCTGGACTCCGGCACCCACGCCGGCCAGTGGGTCCGGCTCGACACCCTGCGTGGCGTCGGGACGGCGTAGAGCGAGGGCGCGAACCGCCCCGATGCGGGTGATCCGGCGGGCCGCTTGCAGATTCGTGCGTGCAATCGAGGGCGCGATCAGGGACTATTGGCGCAACGGACGTCGGTGATCCGGCCGCCGTCGGAGTCGTTCCGCGCTGTTCGCGGGCGGTTCCGGCGCGCAGGCGGCGGGAGCGGCTGGACCGGGAGGGTGAGCGCGATGCCTGACATACGACCCACGGCGGGCTCCGGTGCGCTCGTTCTCAACGCCACCTACGAACCCCTGTGCGTCGTGTCGGTGCGTCGTGCCGCGATCCTCGTCCTCTCCGCCAAGGCGATCTGCGTGGCCGACGGCGAGGGCGTCCTGCACAGCGCGCGTAACGCGTTACCGGTGCCCTCGGTGGTACGCCTGACCCGCTACGTCCGGGTGCCCTACCGCACACACGTCGGGCTGTCCCGGCGGGCCGTGTTCGCCCGCGACGGGTGGCGGTGCGCGTACTGCCGGGGGCCGGCGGAGACCATCGACCACGTCTTCCCGCGCAGCCGGGGCGGCCGGCACGCCTGGGAGAACGTGGTCGCCGCCTGCGCGCGGTGCAACCACACCAAAGGCGACAAGACGCCGGCCGAGCTGGGCTGGCGGCTGCACCACCTGCCGGCCCCCCCGAAAGGGGCGGCCTGGCGGGTCCTCGGGCACCGCGCGCCCGACCCGCGCTGGGCGGACTGGCTCGACCTGCGCGAGCCCGAGTCCGAGGCGGCCTGACCGGCGCGCTCAGCGCGCCTTGACCAACGCGGCGTAGACGACCAGGTTGTCCGCGTACCCGGTCTCCCCGCCCACCCAGCGCCCACCGCAGGTGATCAACCGCAGGTTGGGCCGGCTGAAGTCGCCGTAGACGTCCTCCACCGGCAGCTTCTCCTTGCCGTACCGCTCGATCGAGGTCACCTCGAACACCGCCACCGAGCGGTCCTCGCGGGTCACCTCGATCCGGTCGCCGTCGTCGAGGTTCTTCAGCCCGTGGAAGACGGCCGGACCGGTGGTGGTGTCGACGTGCCCGACGAGCACGGCCGGGCCGTACTGGCCGGGGGTGGGGCCCTGGTCGTACCAGCCGACCTCGCCGGCCCGGTCCACGTCCGGCACGTCGATGCTGCCGTCCGGCGCGATGCCGACGCGGTGCACCGGCGCGCGCAGGTCGAGCTTGCCGATGCTCAGGTCCGTCGGTGGGCTGGCCGGCAGCACCGGGAACTTCTTCGGCGGCGGCCGCAGGCCGGCGACGATCCGGTCCGGCAGCACGCTGACCCCGGTCACCCGTTCCAGCCCGAGCATGGCCACGATCAGCGCCATCACGCTCGCCACCACGAGCACCGGGACGCCCGGGTGGCGGCTCGGCGCGTACCGGCGGGTGGTGGTCGTGGCGGCGCGGGCCGGGACCGGCCGCGGGTCGGCGGTGGTGACACTGGCCGTGAAGGCGTGCCCGGCGACGTGGACGAACCGGCGTGCGGCCCGGGACGTCAGCCGCAGCGCGGCCCGGAGCCGTTTCGCGCGCTCCGGCGACCGGCGGCCGGCGGCGCGACGGCGGGTGCGGTCCGCCGCCGGGCCGGCGCGGTCCCGGCGGCGCGATGAGCGGGCCATTGCGGCGCCTCGTCAGACGCGGTTACCGGTCTTGCGGCGGGCGCTCACGCCGGCCACCACGGCTACCGCCACCAGGCCGCCGACCAGCAGCAGCGAGCCCGCGCCCCGGCCGCCCGCGGCGCCCCCGCCGCCGGTCGCCGGCCCCTTGCTCGGCTGCGCCATGTTCAGCACCGTGAGCATGGTCGAGGCGGTGTTGCCGTTGGAGCAGTCCAGGTTCACCGGGTAGTCGCCGGGCGCCTTGTTGCCGGGCACGGTGACCGAGCCGGTGAGGAAGCCGTTGTCGGGTCGCAGCATCACCCGCCCGAAGGCGTCCGAGGTGACCTGGGCCTGGCGGTTGTTGCTGTTGTCGCAGCCGGCCCGCAGGTTCACCCGGGAACCGGACTGGACGCTGTTCGGCGTCACCTCGATGAACACGCTCTCCCCGGCCCGCGCCGGTGGCGCGGTGGTCAGGACGAACGCCGCGACCAGGCCGAACAGACCCAGTACGGACGACAGCACGCGGTGTGACAGGAGCCCTCGCATGGTTCCCCCCTCCCGGCGCGACGGTGCGCCGGACCCACTGACGGGCAGCGGCGCCTGCTTTCCCGGGGGGCGGGGGAAGCTAACGAGGCGCCTTCACCACGGGATGCCAGGCCAGCGGGGTGGAGAGCACCATCGTGCTGGACGGCTGGCCGTACGGGGCGAGCCGGTCGATGACCTCCTCGAACTCGCCCATGTTCGTGGCCGCGACCTTGAGCATGCTGCACGCGTCCCCGGTGATCCGGTGGATCTCCATGATCTCCGGCCAGCCGGAGACATCGGGGTCGTTGAGGATGCAGCGCGCGCCGTAGCAGGACATCCGGATCAGGGCGAGCACTGTGCGTCCGGCCCGGGTGAGGTCGACGTGGGCGTGGTAGCCGGTGATCACGCCGGATTCCTCCAGCCGCCGCACCCGTTCGGCCACAGCGGGCGGGGACAGGTGGACCCGGCGGGACAACTCGCTGTACGAGAGCCGGGCGTCGGCCTGGAGCTCACGCAGCAACGCCCAGTCCATGTCGTCCACGCGGGGACCTTCCTTCCGTAAAGGGAGCGACGCGAGATGGTTTCAGTTCGCGAGGTGAGACCACCATACCGCCGTTGAACAGGCATTCCATTCGGCCGCCCACCAGCGGGATCATGACGTCTACCCCGCGCACGGACGGAGAACGACTGTGGAACAGACGACGGCGGTGCGCCCGGTAACCCCCCAGGAACGGGCGGCTCGGGCGGCACGCAACGGCGGCGAGCCGACGCTGGAATTCGCCGAGCGCGTGCCGTACGACGCCTACGTACGGGCCAGCACCCTGCACCGGCTCCAGGAGCCGCTCAGCGACGACCCGGGCGAGATGTCCTTCCTGATGGTCAGCCAGATCATGGAGCTGTACTTCGGGCTGACCTGCCACGAGCTGCGGCACGCCAAGCGCGAGCTGCGCGAGGACCGGATCTGGGAGGCGCTGGCCCCGCTGCGCCGGGCCGCACTGCACCTGGAGGGCCTCAACGCCGCCTGGCACGGCCTGCGCTGGATGAGCCCGGCCGACTTCAACCGCTTCCGTGACCGGCTCGGTGAGGGCTCCGGCTTCCAGTCCGCGATGTACCGGCAGCTGGAGTTCCTGCTCGGCCTGCGCGACCGGGCGCTGATCCGCCCGTTCCGCCGGCAGACCGACGTGTACGACGAGCTGACCGCCGCGCTGGCCACGCCGAGCCTCTGGGACGAGGTGGTGGCGCTGCTGGCCCGCAAGGGCTTCGACGTGCCGGCCGAGCTGCTGGAGCGGGACGTGAACGGCGAGCACGAGGCGCACCCGGCGATCGAGGCGGCCTGGGTCCAGATCTACGGCGACAGCGGCCCGGACAACCACCTGCGCCTGCTCGGCGACGCGCTGACCGAGATCGCCGAGGAGTTCGGCGACTGGCGCTGGAACCACGTCAAGGCCGTGCAGCGCACCATGGGCGCCAAGGTCGGCAGCGGCGGTTCCGCCGGACTGGCATGGTTGCAGCGCAGCATGGCCCGGGTGGTCTTCCCGGAGCTGTGGTCGGCCCGCACCGCGATGTGACGAGAGAGAACAGCATGCACACCCCCGAGAACGAAGCCCTCCGCCGCGACGCCGCCGACCCCGGACACCGGCACCTGTTCCACATCCCGCCCGCCGACGGCGGGCGCTACCCCGACACGGCGTACCTGGCCGGCAACTCGCTCGGCCTGCAGCCCCGGGCCACCCGGGACGAGCTCCTCGCCGACCTGGACGCCTGGCAGCGCCTGGGCGTGGAGGGGCACCTGGAGTCGGAGCGGCCCTGGCTGCCGTACCACGAGCTGCTGACCGCGCCGGCCGCCCGCCTGGTCGGCGCGCTGCCCGCCGAGACCGTGGTGATGAACTCCCTCACCGTCAACCTGCACCTGCTGATGGTCAGCTTCTACCGGCCGGCCGGCGAGCGCACCCGCATCGTCATCGAGGACAGCGCGTTCCCCTCGGACAGCTACGCCGTGCGCAGCCAGGCCCGCTTCCACGGCCTGGACCCGGACACCACCGTCGTGCGCCTCAAGCCGCGTCCCGGCTCCGACACGCTCGGCACCGAGGACGTGCTGGACTTCCTGGCCCGCGAGGGCCACACCGTGGCGCTGCTGATGCTCGGCGGCGTGAACTACCTGACCGGCGAGCTGATGGACATCCCCACCATCACCGCCGCCGGGCGGGCCGCGGGCGCCGTGGTCGGCTGGGACCTGGCGCACGCCGCCGGCAACGTCCCGCTGGCGCTGCACGACTGGGACGTCGACTTCGCCGCCTGGTGCTCCTACAAGTACCTCAACTCCGGCCCGGGCGCGCTGGGCGGCGTCTTCGTCCACGAGCGGCACCTCGGCGACCCGTCCATCCAGCGCTTCGAGGGCTGGTGGAGCACCGAGGCGGCCACCCGGTTCGAGATGACCCCGGTGTCCCGGCCGCCGGCCACCGTCGAGGCGTGGCAGATCTCCAACCCGCCGATCTTCGCGATGGGCCCGGTGCGTACCTCGCTGGAGCTGTTCGACTCCGTCGGCATGCCGGCGCTGCGCGAGCGCAGCCTGCGGCTCACCGCCTTCCTGGAGCAGTTGCTCGACGAGGTCACGCCGGGGCGCCCGCTCACCGTGGTCACCCCGCGCGACCCGGCGCGGCGCGGCTGCCAGCTCTCGGTGCGGATCGGAGTCGGTAGCGCGAACGAGCTGACCAAGCGGCTGCGGCACGAGCACGGCGTCGTCGCCGACGCCCGGGAGCCGGACATCGTCCGGTTCGCCCCGGTGCCGCTCTACTCGACGTACCACGACTGCTGGCGGGTCGCCGAGGCGCTGGCGGCGACGTTTGAGAAGGAGGGCTCGTGAGCGCGAGGAGTGAGCCGGTTCTGCGAGCCCCGCAGTCGCGGACGGAAGGCAGGCACGTGAGCGAGCGCGACGAGATCGCTGTGGTCGGCGCCGGACTGGCCGGCTGCCTGCTGGCCTGCTACCTGGCGCGGCGCGGCTACCCGGTGGCCCTCTACGAGCGGCGGCCCGACCCGCGTGCCGGCACCGCCGAGCGGGGCCGCTCGATCAACCTGGCGCTGTCCGAGCGCGGCCTGGACGCGCTGCGCCGCATCGGCCTGGAGGACGAGGTGATGGCGGACGCGCTGCCGATGCGCGGCCGCATGATCCACCCGGTCGAGGGTGAGCCGGAGTTCCAGTCCTACAGCGGCTCCGGGGACCGGGCGATCAACTCGATCAGCCGGGGCGCGCTGAACAACGCGCTGCTCGACGCCGCCGCCGCGTTGCCGAACGTGCGGGTCGCGTTCGACCACCGGCTGGTCGGCCTCGACCCGCTGGGCGGCGAGATGACGTTCGAGACCCCGCAGGGCAAGATCACCGCCGCCGCCTCGGTCATCCTCGGCGCCGACGGCGCCGGCTCCGCGGTGCGCGGGCAGCTGCTCGCGTACGGGGGAGTGACCGAGAGCCTCGACTTCCTCGACTACGGCTACAAGGAGCTGACCATCCCGCCGCTGGGCGGGGAGTTCGCGCTCGACCCGGGCGCGCTGCACATCTGGCCGCGCGGCACCTCGATGATGATCGCGCTGCCGAACCCGGACCGCTCCTTCACCTGCACGCTGTTCTGGCCCACCCACGGCACGCGCAGCTTCGCGTCGCTGAGCAGCCCGGCGGCGATCGAGGGGTTCTTCGCCACCCACTACCCGGACCTGGTCCCGCTGGCCCCCAACCTGGTCGACGACTACCAGCACAACCCGGTCGGCCTGCTCGGCACGGTGCGCTGCACGCCGTGGCAGGTGGCCGGGAAGGTCGGCCTGATCGGCGACGCCGCGCACGCCATCGTGCCGTTCTACGGCCAGGGCGCGAACTGCGCGTTCGAGGACGTGGTCGAGCTGGACCGCTGCCTGGACGAGTGCGACGACGAGTGGGCCGCCGCGCTGCCGCTCTACCAGCACCGCCGGCAGGACAACGCGGAGGCGATCGCCCGGATGGCGCTGGCGAACTTCGTGGAGATGCGGGACAAGGTCGCCTCACCGGTGTTCCGCACCCGCAAGCAGGTCGAGCACGCGCTGGAGCGCGTCCTGCCCGGCCGCTACGTCTCCCAGTACGAGCTGGTCTCCTTCTCCACCACCCCGTACGCGCAGGTGCGCCGCCGGGTGCGCGCGCAGTACGCGGTAGTCGGCGCGGTCGCGGCCGGCGCGGTGGCGCTGCTCGCCGGTGGGGTCCGCGCGGCGCTGGGGCGGCGGCGATGACGCTCTGGGATCCCCGGCTGATGGCCGGGTACGCGCCGGACGGCCCCGGCCTGCTGCGCAACTTCGTCGGCGGCGAGTTCGTCGACGCCGGCTCCCGGTTCACCAAGCGCAGCCCGGTCACCGGCGAGCCGGTGTTCGAGGTGGTCGAGGCGTCGCAGTCCACGGTGGACGACGCGGTGGCCGCCGCCCGGGCGGCGCTGCGCGGCCCGTGGGGCCGGATGGGGGAGCGGGAACGGGCCGAGGTGCTGCGCCGGGTCGCCGACGAGCTGCAACGGCGCTTCGACGACCTGGTGGCCGCCGAGGTGGCGGACACCGGCAAGGCCATCTCGCAGGCCCGGACGCTCGACATCCCGCGCGGCGCCGCCAACTTCCGCGCGTTCGCCGAGATCGTCGCGACCGCGCCCACCGAGTCGTTCACCACTGTCACCCCGACCGGCGGGCGGGCGCTCAACTACGCGGTCCGTAAGCCGGTCGGCGTGGTCGCGGTGATCGTGCCGTGGAACCTTCCGCTGCTGCTGCTCACCTGGAAGGTCGCCCCGGCCCTGGCCTGCGGCAACGCCGTGGTGGTCAAGCCCAGCGAGGAGACCCCCGCGTCGGCCACGCTGCTGGCCGAGGTGATGGCCGCGGCCGGCGTGCCCGACGGCGTGTTCAACCTGGTGCACGGGTTCGGCCCGGGTTCGGCCGGCGAGCACCTGACCCGCCACCCGGGCGTGGACGCGATCACGTTCACCGGCGAGTCGGCTACCGGCAGCGCGATCATGCGGGCCGCCGCCGACGGGGTGAAGGCGGTCAGCTTCGAGCTGGGCGGCAAGAACGCCGGCCTGGTCTTCGCCGACGCCGACCTGGACGCGGCGGTCGCCGGCTCGGTGCGGTCCAGCTTCACCAACGGCGGCCAGGTCTGTCTCTGCACCGAGCGGATCTACGTGCAGCGGCCGGTGTTCGAGGAGTTCACCGCGCGGCTGGCCAAGCGCGCCGACGAACTGGCGTACGGCTGGCCGCACGACGAGGCGACGGCGAACATGCCACTGATCTCGCACGGGCACCGGGACAAGGTGCTCGGCCACTACGCGCTGGCCCGCACCGAGGGCGCCGAGGTCCGCGCGGGCGGCGGCACGCCGCGCTTCGGCGACGGCCGCGACGGCGGGGCGTACGTGCAGCCGACGGTGCTCACCGGGCTCGGCGTGGACGCCCGCACCAACCAGGAGGAGATCTTCGGCCCGGTGGTGCACGTCGCGCCGTTCGACGACGAGGACGAGGCGTTCGCGCTCGCCAACGGCACCGACTACGGCCTGGCCGCGACGGTGTGGACGCGGGACGTGGGCCGGGCGCACCGGGCCGGCGCCCGGCTCGACGCGGGCATCGTCTGGGTGAACACCTGGTTCCTGCGCGACCTGCGAACCCCGTTCGGCGGGGTGAAGGCGTCGGGTGTCGGCCGCGAGGGCGGCGTGCACTCGCTCGACTTCTACTCCGAGCTGACGAACGTCTGTGTGGATCTCACATGAGCGCGAAGGCTGGCGCGGTCGCGCGTGGTGGGCAGAATGGCCGGAATCCCCAGCGACGTAAGCGAGGAACCGCCATGACCGTGGACATCGAGGCCGCCAACCGGGAACTCGCAGTGGCCCGGCAGGAGGGCAAACCCTGCCCGCCACTGCGCGGCCGGCTGCTGCCCGAGGGCGACGTCGAGGCCGCGTACCAGGTGCAGCAGGTCTACACCCGGCAGCGGCTGGGCAAGGGGCACCGCCGCGTCGGCGCGAAGATCGGCCTGACGTCGCGGACCGTGCAGGAGAGCTTCGGCGTCTTCCAGCCCGACTTCGGGGTGCTCTTCGACGACATGGCCGTCGGCGACGGCGTCGAGGTGCCGATCGGGCGGCTGCTCCAGCCGCGGGTGGAGGCGGAGATCGCCTTCGTGCTCGGCGCGGACCTGCCGGACGAGCGGGTCACCACAGTCGACCTGATCCGGGCGGTGGACCACGTGCTGCCGGCCATCGAGATCGTCGACTCGCGGATCGCCGACTGGGACATCTCCATCGTCGACACGGTGGCGGACAACGCCTCCAGCGGGCTGTTCGTGCTCGGCACCGCGCCCCGGCGGCTCGCCGACGTGGACCTGCGGCTGTGCGGCATGGTGCTGGAGCACGCCGGTGAGCCGGTCTCGGTCGGCGCGGGCGCGGCCTGCCTCGGCAATCCGCTGCACGCGTTGCAGTGGCTGGTCGGCACGATGGCCCGCGCCGGTGACCCGCTGCGCGCGGGCGACGTGGTGCTCTCCGGCGCGCTCGGGCCGATGGTGCCGGTCACGCCCGGCGCCGCGTACGAGGCGCGCATCTCCGGGCTCGGCTCGGTGCGTACCTGTTTCTCGACGGAGGGAACGTCATGACTGTCGGAGTGGCGGTGCTCGGGTCGGGCAACATCGGCACCGACCTGATGATCAAGGTGCTGCGGCTCAGTGAGAGCCTGCACATGGTGGCGATGGCCGGCATCGACCCGGCCTCGGACGGTCTGGCCCGGGCCCGCCGGCTCGGCGTGACCACCACCGCCGAGGGCGTCGACGGGCTGGTCGCGCTGCCCGAGTTCGCGGACGTCCAACTCGTCTTCGACGCCACCTCGGCGGGCGCGCACAAGCGCCACGACGAGGTGCTGCGGGCGCACGGGCGCACCGTTGTCGACCTGACGCCGGCCGCGATCGGCCCGTACGTGGTGCCGCCGGTGAACCTCGACGAGCACCTGGGCGAGCCGAACGTCAACATGGTGACCTGCGGCGGGCAGGCCACGGTGCCGATCGTGCACGCGGTCGGCCGGGTCACCCCCGTCGCGTACGGGGAGATCGTCGCCTCGATCGCCTCGAAGTCGGCCGGTCCGGGCACCCGGGCCAACATCGACGAGTTCACCGAGACGACCGCGCGGGCGATCGAGGTGGTCGGCGGCGCCGAGCGCGGCAAGGCCATCATCGTGCTGAACCCGGCCGACCCGCCGCTGCTGATGCGCGACACGGTCTACTGCCTGTGCCCGGACGCCGACGCCGACCGGGGCGCGATCGCCGCGTCGGTGGCCGACATGGTGAAGGCCGTGCAGGAGTACGTGCCCGGCTACCGGCTCAAGCAGGACGTGCAGTTCGACCCTGTCGACACGTACGCGCCGGTGCTCGGCCGGCACTTCACCGGCCTGCAGGTGTCGGTGTTCCTGGAGGTCTCCGGCGCCGGGCACTACCTGCCCGCGTACGCCGGGAACCTCGACATCATGACGTCGGCCGCGCTGCGCACCGCGGAGCGGCTGGTGGCGCTGCGCGCGACGGAGGTGAGTGCGCGATGACCGACCTCTACATCCAGGACGTGACGCTGCGCGACGGCATGCACGCCATCGGGCACCGCTACACAGTCGACCAGGTGCGTACCATCGCCGCCGCGCTCGACGCGGCCGGCGTGGCAGCTGTCGAGGTGGCGCACGGCGACGGCCTGGCCGGCTCCAGCGTCAACTACGGGCACGGCGCCGCCGCCGACGCGGACTGGATCGCCGCCGCCGCCGAGGTGCTCACCACCGCGCGGCTCACCACGCTGCTGCTGCCGGGCATCGGCACCATCGCCGACCTGAAGGCGGCGAAGGCGCTGGGCGTGACAAGCGTCCGGATCGCCACGCACTGCACCGAGGCGGACATCTCGGCCCAGCACATCGCCTGGGCCCGGGAGAACGACATGGACGTCTCCGGGTTCCTGATGATGTCGCACCTCAACGACCCGGCCGGGCTGGCCGCGCAGGCCAAGCTCATGGAGTCGTACGGCGCGCACTGCGTCTACGTCACCGACTCCGGCGGGCGGCTGCTGATGTCGGACGTGGCGCAGCGCGTCGACGCGTACCGGCAGGTGCTGGAGCCGGAGACGCAGATCGGCATCCACGCGCACCACAACCTGTCCCTGGGCGTGGCGAACAGCGTGCTGGCGGTCGAGCACGGCCGGATCCTCGGCGACGGCCCGCTCGGTTCGCCGTCCGGGCGGACCGTCCGGGTGGACGCGTCGCTCGCCGGCATGGGCGCGGGCGCGGGCAACGCGCCGCTGGAGGTCTTCGTCGCGGTCGCCGAGCTGCACGGCTGGAAGCACGGCTGCGACGTGTTCGCGCTGATGGACGCCGCCGACGACCTCGTCCGCCCTTTGCAGGACCGGCCGGTCCAGGTGGACCGGGAGACGCTCTCCCTGGGGTACGCGGGCGTCTACTCAAGCTTCCTGCGTCACGCCGAGCGTGCCTCGGCCAAGTACGGCGTGGACGTCCGCTCGATCCTGGTCGAGCTGGGCCGTCGCCGGATGGTCGGCGGCCAGGAGGACATGATCGTGGACGTGGCACTGGACCTGGCCGGTAAGGAGGCCGTGAGCGCGAGGAGTGAGCCGGGTTTGCGAGCCCCGCAGTCGCGAACGAAAGGTGGCCTCGGTGAGCGCGAGGAGTGAGCCGGGTCTGCGAGCCCCGCAGTCGCGAACGAAAGGTGGCACAGCATGATCGGGCCGGACACCGCCGGCATCGCGGAGAAGCTGGGCGCGGCGGCCGACACCGCCACCGCGATCCCGCAGCTCGCCGCCGAGACGGGCCTCGACGTGGACGCCGCGTACGCGGTGCAGACCGCGCTGGTGAAGCGCCGCCTCGACCGGGGCGAGCGGCTGGTCGGCCTGAAGATGGGCCTCACCAGCAAGGCCAAGATGGCCCAGGTCGGCGTGGACGAGGTGATCTGGGGCCGGCTGACCGACGTGATGCGGGTGCCCGACGGCGGCGCCGTCGACGTCGGCGACTTCATCCACCCGCGCGTCGAGCCGGAGGTGGCGTTCCTGCTGGACCGGCTGCCCGACCCGGGTGAACCGGTCGGCTCGTTCACCCGGGCGGTACGCGCGGTCGCCCCGGCGATCGAGCTGATCGACTCCCGGTACGCGAACTTCACCTTCTCCCTGCCGGACGTGATCGCCGACAACACCTCGGCCGCCGCGTTCGTGGTCGGCCCCTGGTCGCCGGTGCCGGACGGGCTGGACAACCTCGGCGTGCTGCTGGAGATCGACGGGCGGGTGGCGCAGGTCGGCTCGACCGCCGCCATCCTCGGCGACCCGCGCCGCGCCCTGGACGAGGGCCTGCGGCTGGCCGGCCGGCACGGCGTCCGGCTGCGCAAGGGCTGGGTGTTCCTGGCCGGCGCGGCCACCGCAGCGGTGCCGTTGCGACCGGGCGCACACGTGCGCGCCACTGTGGAGAAGCTCGGTTCCGCCTCCCTGAAGGCTCTCCCATGACCGCCCGCGTGGTGGCCGGGAAGGCCGTGCCGCGGGGCGCGTTCCCGCACGTCAAGATTGCCGGCGGATTCGTCTACGTGTCCGGCACGTCGTCGCGCCGGCCGGACAACACGTTCGCCGGCGTCGCAGTGGACGAGCTCGGCACCACCGACCTCGACATCCGGGAGCAGACCCGGGCCGTGATCGAGAACATCCGGGACCTGCTGCGCACGGTCGGCGCCGACCTGACCGACCTGGTGCAGGTCACCAGCTACCTGGTCAACATGAACGACTTCGGTGGCTACAACCAGGTGTGGGCCGAGTTCTTCGACGCCACCGGCCCGACCCGGACCACGGTGGCCGTACACCAGCTTCCGCACCCGCATCTGCTGATCGAGATGCAGGCCGTCGCCCTACTTCCGTCGGGAGGTTCCCATGAGTGAGATCGCCGAGCCGTTCAGCTTCTCCGGCTGGATCGGCGACAACCAGCACCTGCTCAAGCCCCCGGTGGGCAACAAGGAGATGCTGCCCGGCAGCGACGACTTCATCGTCATGGTGGTGGGCGGCCCGAACCAGCGCACGGACTTCCACGTCGACCCGTACGAGGAGTTCTTCTACCAGGTCAAGGGCAACATGCACGTCAACCTGATGCTCCCCGAGGGGCCGCGTACGGTGCACGTGCGCGAGGGGCAGATGTGGATGCTGCCGCGCAACACCCCGCACTCGCCGCAGCGTCCCGAGGCCGGCTCGATCGGCATGGTGATCGAGCGGGTCCGCGAGGAGGGCACGCTGGAGAAGTTCCAGTGGTACTGCCTCGAGTGCCACCACAAGGTGCACGAGGTCGAGTTGCAGGTCCGCGACATCGCCGCCGACCTGCCCCCGGTCTTCGCCGCGTTCTACGCCGACGAGAAGGCCCGCACCTGCGACAACTGCGGCGCGCTGCACCCGGGCAAGGGCTGACGCGTGCCGGTCGTGGACGTGCACACGCACGTCGTACCGAAGGGGTGGCCGGACCTCGCCGCGGCGTGCGGCGGGTCCGGCTGGCCCTGGCTGCGGGTGGACTCCGAACGCGCCGCCATGATCATGGTGGGGGAGACGGAGTTCCGGCCGGTCGGCGCGCAGTGCTGGGACGCGCCGACCCGGCTCGCCGACATGACCGCCGACGGCGTGGACGTGCAGGTCGTCTCGCCCACCCCGGTCTTCTTCAGCTACGACCGCCCGGCCGACCAGGCGGTCAAGGTGGCCCGGATCTTCAACGACCTCACACTTGAGGTCACCGCGGCCGGCGGCGACCGGCTGGTGCCGTTCTGCCAGGTGCCGTTGCAGGACGCGGACGCGGCCTGCGCCGAGCTGGACCGCTGCCTGGCGGCCGGGCACGCCGGAGTGGAGATCGGCAACCACGTCGGCGACCGCGACCTGGACGACGCGGGCATCGTGCAGTTCCTCACCCACTGCGCCGAGGTCGGCGCGCCGGTCTTCGTGCACCCGTGGGACATGCCCGGCGGCCCCCGCCTGGACCGGTGGATGGCCCGGTGGCTGACCGGGATGCCGGCCGAGACGCACCTGTCGGTGCTGGCACTGATCCTCGGCGGCGTGTTCGACCGGGTGCCGGAGACGCTGCGGATCTGCTTCGCGCACGGCGGCGGCAGCTTCCCGTTCTGGCTGGGTCGCGCCGACAACGCCTGGCACCGCCGCGGCGACCTGGTACGCGGCGCGTCGAGCGCGCCGCCCAGCTCGTACGTGGACCGGTTCCACGTCGACTCGGTGGTCTTCGAGCCGGCCGCGCTGCGGCTGCTCGTGGACACCATGGGCGCCGAGCGGGTGCTGCTCGGCAGCGACTACCCGTACCCGCTGGGGGAGCGGCCGGTGGGCCAGGTGGTGCACCGGGCGGACTTCCTCACCGACGAGCAGCGGGCCGCGCTGCTCGGCGGCAACGCGCTGCGGTTCCTCGGCCGCTGAGGCCGGCGCGGGTGCGTCCGTCGTCGCCCTAGAGTCGACGGACGCACCCGGCGCTGTTCAGGACAGGCCGGACGTGTCGCCCGGCCTCCCGGCCACCGGCCCGGCAGGATGGACGGCATGGCCGAGCCGCACGACCTGACCGCGCTGGAGCAGGCCGCCGCGATCCGCCGGGGCGAGCTGTCCAGCCTGGAGCTGGTCGAGCACCACCTGCGCCGGGTCGAGGCGCTCGGCGACACCGTCGGCGCGTTCGTCACTGTCACCGCCGGGCACGCGCGGGCGGCGGCCCGGGCGGCCGACGCGGTCCCGGCGGCGGACCGGCATCCCCTGCACGGGGTGCCGACCGCGATCAAGGACCTGACACTCACCGCCGGGGTACGCACCACCTTCGGCTCGGCCGCCTTCGCCGACTTCGTCCCGCCGGTCGACGCCGACGTGGTCCGCCTCCTGGCCGAAGCCGGACTAGTCAGCGTCGGCAAGACCACCACCTCCGAACTGGGCTGCTCGCTCTACTCCGAGGGGCGCGTCGCGCCGCCCGCCCGCAACCCGTGGGACCTCGCGTGCACCGCGGGCGGGTCCAGCGGCGGCGCGGCCGCGGCGGTCGCCGCCGGGCTGGTGCCGGTGGCCCAGGGCTCCGACGGCGGCGGCTCGCTGCGCATCCCGGCCGCGCTCTGCGGCCTGATCGGCTACAAACCGAGCCGGGGCATGGTCTCCGGTGGGCCACTCGGCTTCGGCGGCTTCGGGCTGCCGGTGAACGGGCCGATCGGCCGTACCGTCGCCGACGTGGCCGCGATGCTCGACGTGCTGGCGCGGCCGGTGCCCGGCGAGCCGTACCTGCCGCCGGCCGCGCCCGTCGGCGGCTACCTCGGCGTCGCCCGGTCCGCCCGCGCCACCGGGCCCGGCCGGCTGCGCGTCGGCCGCTTCACCACGCCGATGCTCGCCGACGAGCCGGTCCACCCGGACTGCGTCGCCGCCGTCGACCGGGCCGCCGCGCTGCTCGCCGACGCCGGGCACGAGGTGGTCGACGTCCCCGCGCCGCTCGGCCCCGAGGCGTGGCCGCTGTTCGAGACCCTCTGGTACGCGCTGGCGGTCACGCCGGTCCCGCCCGACCGGGAGGGCGAGCTGCTGCCGCTGACCCGGTTCCTGCGTGGCCGCGGCGCGGCGCTGGGCGTCCCCGCGCTGATGGCCGCGCTCGGCGAGCTGCAGGCGCAGGTACGCCTCGGCGTGCGCCGTACCGCCGGCTGTGACCTGTTGCTCTGCCCGACGCTCGCGGCCCCGCGGATGCCGGTGGGCGCGCTCGCCGCCCTCGAACCGGCGGAGGATTTCGACAGGCAGCGGCGCTTCTCGCCGTACTGCGCGGTCTTCAACGTCACAGGCGATCCGTCCGTTTCGCTGCCGGTCGGACGGACCGCCGACGGCCTGCCGGTCGGGGTGCTGCTCACCGGCCGGTACGGCGACGACGCGACATTGGTCGCCACTGCCGCGCAGCTTGAGCACCCGAGTGGCGGATGGGATCAGCACCCCGCAATCTGGCTGGCCACCGACTCCGCTAACGTGAACATCACAAGTGAGGTGGGGCGCGGCCGGTCCTGACCGGTCACCCGACCCGAACCATTCCTGGTCTCTCTTTCCGCCTGGGGGCGTTGGGATTGTCTGTTACCGAGACGTTGGTGGTCTTCGTCGGCATCCCGGCCGCCGCGGTGCTGCTGATCGCCGGCCTCGCGGCCGTCGGCAGCCGTGGCAACGGTGGCGGCGCCAAGCGCTACCGGCCGGGCCGGCCCTTCGACTTCACTCCGGTCTGGTTCCTGGGCCGTCCGGAGCAGCTGGCCGACTCGGCCGGCACGGCCCTGGCCGCCGGGGCGCAGGCGCCGGCGTTGACCAGCCGCAAGCAGGAGCAGGCCGGCCGGGAGGCGCCGGCCGGTGGAACCGGAGGCGCAAGTGACCGTTGGTGAAGCGCGGCCCACGACGGGGACGGACACTCCGCCCGACGTGCTGGACGGACCGTTCTCGACCCGTCAGCTGCTCCGCATCGACGAGGCGCTGCGCCTCGCCGACCAGGGCACCGGCCTGGTCTTCTCGGTCTACGTCGGCGGGCTCGACGAGCCGATCCGGGAGCACGCCGAGCGGCTGCACCGCCAGCTCGCCGAGCCCGACCGCTCGGTGCTGATCGCGGTGTCGCCCAACCAGCGGCAGCTGGAGGTCGTCACCGGCCGGTACGCGCGCAAGCGCATCCCGGACACGTACGCGAAGCTGGCCGCGCTCTCCATGGTGGCCGCCTTCGGCGGCGGCGACCTGGCCGGCGGCATCATCCAGGGCCTCGACCAGCTCGCCAGTCACGCCGGCAAGGGCTGATCCGCCCCGCACACGACGAAGCCCGGCCCGCGCACCGCGCGGGCCGGGCTTTCCCGTGTTCTGGCCGGGACCGGGCTTTCCCGTGTTCTCGGCCGGGGCCGGCGTGGGCGGCAGCCCGCGCCGGCCGCCGTACCTCTGTTCAGGCGGTGCGGGCGTCCCGCTCGCGGGCCTTCAGCGCGCGGACCACGCCGTCGCGGCCCTCGGCCACCAGCCGCCGCAGCGACGCCGGCCGCCCGTCCTGGGCCAGCCACGCGTCGGTGGCCGCGACCGTGTCCTCCTCGACCAGGTGCGCCGGGTAGGCGAGCTGCACGAACTCCTGCGCCGGCTCGCTGTCGCGCTGCGCCCACACCTGGTCCACGGTGGCGAAGTACCGCTCCCGGTACGGCGCGGTCAGCTCGACCTGCGCCGAGTGGGTGAAGCCCTGCAGCAGCGCCCGGTTGCGCCAGTTGGGCAGCGCGTCCGGGCCGGTGAGCAGCGCCCACACCGCCGCCTTGTTCTCCTCGGTCGGCACCAGCGCGTGCGCGTACGCGGCCTCCCGCTCGCCGCTGGCGGTACGGTCGGCGGCCAGTTCCGCGTCCACGTCGGCGGCGCCGGCCGCGCCGTTGGCGACGAGCGACTGGAGCACGGTCCAGCGCAGCTCGGTGTCGACGGTCAGCCCCTCCGGCACCCCGTTGCCCTCCAGCCAGCCGCGCAGCGTGGCCAGGTCCTCCCCGGAGCGGGCCGAGGAGGCGTACGCGCGGGCCCAGGCGAGCTGGAAGCCGCTGCCCGGCTCGGCGGCGGCCAGCGCGGTCCGGGCGGTCCGGGACAGGTCGGCCCAGCCGGTCGGCGCCCACTCCGGGTCGGCGTAGAAGGTGAGCGCGGTGGTCGCCTGCCGCAGCGTGGCGGTGACCAGGTTGATGTCGGTCTCGGCGGTCAGCCCGGCCAGCACCAGCGCCACGTAGTCGCGGGCCGACAGCTCCGCGTCGCGGGTCATGTCCCAGGCGGCCGTCCAGCACAGCGCCCGGGCCAGCGACGAGTCGAAGCCGGCGATGTGCTGCACCACGGTGGCCATGGAGCGCTCGTCCAGCCGCAGCTTGGCGTACGTGAGGTCCTCGTCGTTGAGCAGCAGCACATCCGCGGCCGGCTTGCCGTGCAGCGCGGACAACTCGGTCAGCTCGCCCGTCACGTCCGTCTCGATCAGTTCCCGGCGCACCAGCCGGCCGTCGGTCAGGTCGTACAGGCCCACGCCGATGCGGTGCGTACGCAACGTCGGGTAGCCCGACGGCGCCTCCTGCCGGACCACCACCCGCTCGTACGTGCCGTCGGCGCCGATGGTCACCTCCGGGCGCAGCGTGTTGACCTGCGCGGTCTCCAGCCACTGCGCGGCGAACTTGCGCAGCTCCCGGCCCGAGGCCGTCTCCAGCTCGGAGAGCAGGTCGTCGAAGGTGGCGTTGCCCCAGGCGTACTTGCCGAAGTAGGCGCGCAGGCCGGCCAGGAACGGCTCCTCACCGACGTACGCGACGAGCTGCTTGAGCACGCTCGCGCCCTTGGCGTACGTGATGCCGTCGAAGTTGACCTCGACCGCCTCCAGGTCCGGCATCTCGCAGTAGACCGGGTGGGTGGAGGAGAGCTGGTCCTGCCGGTAACCCCAGTTCTTGCGGATCGACAGGAACGTGGTCCACGCGTCGGTGAAGCGGGTGGCGTGCGTGTTGCACCAGTGGCTCGCCCACTCGGCGAACGACTCGTTGAGCCACAGGTCGTTCCACCAGCGCATGGTGACCAGGTCACCGAACCACATGTGCGCCAGCTCGTGCAGGATCGTGTTGGCGCGCTGCTCGTACTCGAAGTCGGTGACCTGCGAGCGGAAGATGTAGTGCGACTCGGCGTGCGTGACGCAGCCGAAGTTCTCCATCGCGCCGGCGTTGAAGTCCGGCACCCAGAGCTGGTCGTACTTGGGCAGCGGGTAACGCACGCCGAACTTCTCGTGGAAGAAGTCGAAGCCCTGCGTGGTGATCAGGTGCAGGTCGTCGGCGTCCATGTGCGGGGCCATGCTGGCCCGGCAGAAGTAACCCATGTCGATGCCGTCGTGGCTGCGGCGCACCTCGTGGTACGGCCCGGCGCAGAGCGCGGTGATGTACGTGCTCATCCGCTCCGAGACGGTGAAGTGCACCGTCTTCAGCCCTTCGCCGGCCGCCTCCTCGCGGGCCACCGGCATGTTCGACACGACCCGCCAGTGGTCCGGCACCGTGGCGTGCCAGGTGTAGACGCTCTTCAGGTCGGGCTGGTCGAAGCAGGCGTAGACCTTCTGCGCGTCGGCGGTCTCGAACTGGCTGTAGAGGTAGGTCTCGCCGTCCACCGGGTCGACGGTGCGGTGCAGACCCTGCCCGCTGTTGGAGTAGCCGAAGTCGGCGTCGACCACGAGCACGTTCTCGGCGGCCAGGCCGGTCAGCGTGAGGCCCTTCTCGGCGGACCAGCCGGACAGGTCGACCGGCTCGCCGTTGAGCGTGGCGGAGCGCACCGACTCGGCGGCCGCCTCGATGAAGGTGGTGGCCCCCGGCTCGGCGCAGCGGAACCGGACCTCGGTCACCGAGCGGAACGTGCGACCGGTGGGCTGCACCGCGGTCGACAGGTCAAGGCTGATGTCGTACCCGGTCACCTCGAGCAGGCGGGCCCGCTCGGTCGCCTCGACCTGGGTCAGGTTGCGCACTCCCGGCACGTTCGTCTCCATCCCACTCGTCTCGCCGCGCCCCGCGGCACCGGTCTTTCCCGGCCCGCTCGTGACGGTCCGCTGAGAACCGAGTCTTCCATGCACGGACCGCTCTCGGTGGTCGAGGTCACGCTCTCATTCCGGTACCGGTCGATACGGCAGGGGGTGGAGGATCGGGGGTGACCGTGCCGGGTCCCCGGCGCGGACGAAGTCGTGAAGGGATGACACCGTGACCGAACGTGTCACCGCGGACATGTGGTTCGACCCGCTGTGCCCGTGGGCCTGGATCACCTCCCGTTGGCTGCTCGAGGTCGAGCAGGTCCGGGACGTGGACATCCGGTTCCACGTGATGAGCCTGTCCGTGCTCAACGAGGGCCGGGACCTCCCGGAGGAGTACCAGGACCTGATGGTCAAGGGCTGGGGTCCGGTGCGGGTGTGCATCGCCGTCGAGCAGGCGCACGGCGCCGAGGCGCTGGCGAAGCTCTACACCGCGATGGGCACCCGGATCCATCTCGGCAAGGAGGAGCTGGGCCGCGACATGCTGGTGGGCGCGCTCACCGACGTCGGTCTGGACCCGGCGCTCGCCGACGCCGCCGAGTCCACCCAGTACGACGACGCGTTGCGGGCCAGCCACGAGGCGGGCATGCGGCCGGTCGGCACCGAGGTCGGCACGCCGGTGGTCCACGCGCCGGGCCCGGACGGGGGGCAGGTCGCCTTCTTCGGCCCGGTGATCACCCCGGCGCCCAAGGGCGAGGCCGCCGGCCGCCTCTGGGACGGCGTGCTGCTGGTCTCCGCCACCCCCGGGTTCTACGAGCTCAAGCGCACCCGCGAGCAGGGCCCCATCTTCGACTGACGCGGTGTAAGGAAGGGCCCCTTCTTAACGCCTCCGGTAGAGGAAGGGGCCCTTCTTAACACCCCGGGCCCTCGCGACGCCGCGCCCCGAGCCCCGCGCCGCCCGTCACCGGGCCGGTGCGGGGCTCGTTTCACCGGGTGTCCCAGCCGACGGCCCGCGCGGGGCCGCACCACGGCAGCTCCTGGAGGCGTTCCCATGGCTAAGCACCGCCGCATGTCCGACGACGCGCCGCAGCAGGCGACCGAGGACTCCGGTGCGACGTACTGGTCGGTGACCGAGAGCGACTGGCCGGCCGGCCCGGCCGAGGTGGCCGACCTGCTGGCCCCGCCGATCGTGGTCGGTGTGGCCCGGGTGGTGGCCACCTCGCGGATGACACCGCCGGCCGAGACCGTCCGGCCCGGCCGGGCGCCGTCGCGGACCGGCGCCGCGGCCCACCCGGCAGCCGCGGGTGCGACGACGGTACGCCTCAACGCCGGCTCCCGCCCCGCCGCGCCGGCCCGCCGTCCGACTCCGGGCCGGCACCGCAACCCCACCGCCTGAGTCACCTTCCCGGTGTTAAGAAGGGGCCCTTCCTCTACCGGAGGCGTTAACAGGGGGCCCTTCCTTTCACCTGGTGGTAAGCGGGTGAGTCCGGCGGCGGGGGCGATCGGGGCCCGGGTAGCGTCAGCGGACATGACGGTCGTGCATCCGATCACCCGGGCCTGGATCACCACTGGCGGCACCGGCGCGCAGAACTACGACGAGTTCGCCGACGACGCGGAGATCACCTCCATCGTCGAGGCGAATCCGCACAGCGCTCTGGGCATCGAGATGCCCCACCGGGCGCCGGGCAGCCTCGGGAAGTCCTTCCTCGACGCGCTGCCGGACGCGGTGGCGCGCCTGGCCGAGGCGAAGGCGGACGGCAGCTACACCCCCGCCGAGCAGGTCGTGGTGCTCTACCGGATCAGCGCGCCGGGCGAGGAGAGCGCGTACGGGCTGTGGGCGATGGTCGACACCGACCAGATCTCCACCCGCGCCGACGAGCCGGGTCTGGTGATCCGCAACGAGGACGTGTTCATCGCCAAGGTGCGCGAGCGCGTCGCCCTGGCCGAGGCGATCGGTCACCTGCTCTCGCCCGTACTCCTGCTCCAGACCGGCAAGGGCGACGAGCTGCACGCCGCGCTCGCGGCGGCGACCGAGGCGGCCGGGGCGCCCGCCGCGACCGACGTCGACCAGTCCGGTCGCACGCACGCCATCTGGCTGCTCGGCCCGGGCCCGGCGCAGGACGAGCTGACCGCGCTCGCCGGCGGCGGGGATCTGGTGGTGGCGGACGGCAACCACCGCAGCCTGGCCGCGCAGACCGGCGGGTTCCCGCGCTTCCTGGCGGTGGTCACCACGCCCGCGTCGGTCGCCATCCAGCCCTACAACCGGCTGGTCAGCGAGCTGACCACCACGCCGGACGAGCTGCTCGACCGGCTGCGTGCCGCGGGCGCGGAGATCACCGCGGTGGACGGGCCGGTGGACGTGCCGGCGACCGGCGGCGTCGTGCACCTCTACCTCGGCGACCGGGGGTACGCGGTGACGCTGCCGCACGTCGGCGCCGGCCGGCTGGAGAACCTCGACCACGCGCTCGTCGAGCGTCTGCTGCTGCGCGACGCGCTGGGTCTCGACCCGGGCGACAAGCGGATCACGTACGTGGGCGGCGACTACCCGGCGAGCTGGCTCGTCGGTGAGGTCGCCGCCGGCCGGGCCGAGCTGGCGGTGCTCGTCGCACCGGTGACCGTGGACGACTTCGTCGCGGTGAACCTGGCCAGGGAGAAGATGCCCCGCAAGAGCACCTGGTTCACCCCGAAGGCGCGGGCCGGCCTGGTCGTGGCCGAGCTGCCGCACTGACCGTGTGACGTACCGCCTCCGGGCCGCCGCCGGTGCGCCGACCCGGAGGCGGGCCTGTCAGACTGCGCGGTATGCGCGTCTACCTGGGATCCGACCACGCCGGTTTCGAGTTGAAGGTGCACCTCGCCAACCACCTGGCCAAGCAGGGCTACGAGGTGGTGGACGTGGGTCCGCACGCCTTCGACCCGGACGACGACTACCCGGCGTTCTGCCTGCACACCGGCGACCGGGTGGTCGGTGACCCGGGCAGCCTCGGCGTGGTGATCGGCGGCTCCGGCAACGGCGAGCAGATCGCCTCGAACAAGGTCTCCGGCGTCCGGGCGGCGCTGGCGTGGAACGTGGAGACCGCCCAGCTGGCCCGCGAGCACAACGACGCCAACGTCGTCGCGATCGGCGCCCGGCAGCACACGCTGGACGAGGCGACCGCGCTGGTGGAGGCGTTCCTGACCACGCCGTTCTCCGGCAACCCCCGGCACAGCCGGCGTATCGAGCAGGTGGCCGCCTACGAGCAGAGCCGCAAGCTGCCCGAGCTGCCCGCCTGACCGGACGCCGCCGGGCTCACCGCCCGTTGCGGGGCAGCTCCTCGCGGGGCACCCAGTTGCGCCGGATCAGCACCACCCGCTCCTCGGCCACGGCGAGATCGTCGTCGGTGGGGCGGGCGGCGTCCCGTGCCCGCAGCGCGGCGGTGACGCTCACCTGCGACGAGCCGGAGCCGACCAGCCCGCGCAGCCCGCGCTCGCCCTCCTCGGCGGGCGCGGCGCGGCGCGCGCGGGGCTCCGGCTCGCCCGGCCGGCCGCCGCGCGGGGACCGGGGCGTCACATCGTCGTGTACGGGAGCGGTGCTGGCGGTGGAGCCGTCGGCGCTGTCGGCCGGGGCGCCGGCCTCGCCGTGATGCCGTAGCCGTCGCCGCCGTCGCTCCGCCTCACCCATCCCCCGACCGTACCGCCCCACACCCATCGGCGCTCCCACGAGCGCGGGCGGTCAGAAGACCTCCATGGGGGAGGGGGCGCGGTGCCAGCTGAACGCGGGGGTGAGCGCGGTCAGGGTGTGCGGGACCAGCTCCCGGACGTGCCCGGCGGCGGCCAGCGCGGACGGGTTCGCGCCGCCGAGGTACAGCTCGCCGAGAGCGCGTACGTCGCACGCCAGCGCCGCGGGGGCGGTGGTGGGCGTGCACTGCGCGCCGTCGGGACCGCCGACCAGCCGCCAGCGGCCGGTGTTCTCCTTCAGCAGTTCGTCGGTGACCTCGATCACCACGTCGACGTCGGTGGCGTAGCGCCGGGCGGCGAGCGCGGCCGGCACGTCCACCACCCGTACCCAGAGCGCGTCGGCGAGCTGCGGGGAGAGCTGGCGGGGCTCGTCCACCAGCCGCAGCAGCGGCTCGTCCAGTGCCGCGATCGGGAACGACAGCCGGCGGGTCAGGTCGACCGAGAGCAGCAGCCGCCACAGCGCCGTGTACGCCTCCGGCGTCAGCGCCACCACCTCGCCGACATGCGTCTCGGCCTGCGGGCCGGTGGCCGAGGAGCTGTCCTTCGTCCGGTAGAGCGCGTACCCGTCGAGCCCGCCGGGGCCCTCGTGCAGCAGCACCCGGCGTTCGGTGGCGCCGCCCCGGTGCGCCTTGAGGTCCGCCAGCAGGTACGACCACCAGCGCTCGTCGCGGCGGGACCAGCCGGGACGGTCGGCGCGTGCCTGCTCGTACAGCCGGGCCAGCTCGTCCCGGTGCGCGTCCGGACGGTCCAGTCGTAGCGTGCCCTCGGCGGACGTCGGGGCGGGCAGGCGCAGCCCGGTGGTGTCCACGGACAGCACGTACCGCGGGGCCGCCGACCCGTAGCCGAAGCGGGGGTAGATGCGGCTCTCGCTGGCCCAGAGCACCGCGATCGGTTCCCGGCCGGCGTCGCGGACGTCCCGCAGCTGGCGGCGCATCAGCGTGGTGAGCAGGCCGCGCCGCCGGTGCGTCGGTGCGACAGCGACCATGGTCACGTGGGCGGCCGGCACGTGCGCGCCGGGTACCGCGATCTCGCGGCTGAACGCGGCGGCGTTTGCCACGACCGTCCCGCCGTCGCGGACCAGTAACGACCGGTCCGGCTCGAAGATCGGGCGTTCGAGCGCCTGCACGTCGGGGTCGAGATCACCGTGGAAGGCCAGCGCCAGCAGCGCCGCGATGTCGTCGAAGTCCTCAGCCCGGGATACCAGCACGTCGGTCACGGCACGTGTGTATCGCACCGTGACGGGGGTCGGCACCCTATTTGCGGGCTGGCTACCCTCGGAACCGAGGCCGGAATCGGTCGAGGGGGAGGACGAAGATGGCGGACCAGACACAGCCGTGGGCCGAGCGCACCGTGGAGGTGCCGCCCCAGCCGGGGGTGGTGCCCCCGCAGCGGGACGCGTTCCAGCGCGGGGTGGCGGCGGTCGGTCAGCCGCGCACGCCGCGTACGCCCCGCACCGAGCAGTTCCCCACCGTCGAGCAGCACGGCGACTGGGCCGGTGAGCCGGCGCCGCGCCGGCCGATGAGCTGGCACCTCGCCCAGGCTCGCAAGGGCGGCGAGTTGAGCGCCGCCGGGGCCCTGTTCGCGTTCGTCTGCTGGGGCATCTGGGCGATCTCCGGGCGGGGCAACCTGATCGCCCCGCTGCTCACGTTCGTGCTCAGCCTGCTCACCGCGGTCGGCCTGTTCGCGCTGGCCCGGCTGCTCGGGCGGCTGGTCCTGGAGCGGCAGTTGGGCCGGGTGCGCCGCAGCGCCAAGGGCGCTCACCTGGTCACCGCGTTGTTCCTGGTCGGCGTGGGGGTGGCGTACCTGCAGCAGACCGAGTGGGTGGTCTCCGCCTGGAACTGGGTGACAGGCGTCTAGGTGACTGTCGTCCGTCCGGCGCACGCCGGACGGACGACAGGGGACGTCGGCGTCAGAAGGTGGTCGGTGCGCCGGCCGTCTTGCAGGCGGCGTTGATGTCCTTGCTGGCCTTCTCCATTGCGGGGTTGTCGGCGGCGGTGCCCGGGTCGGGGGCCGAGCCCGCCTTGCCGGCCTCCGCGGCGAACTCCTTCAGGGCGGTGGCCGCCTCGCCGTCGCCGGCGGTTCCGGCCAGCTTGGTCACCCGGTCGCCGAGTTCGGTCAGGATCGCGCCGGTCTCCTTCGTCAGGTCGCCGCCTCCCTGCACGACGGCCATGAGCTTCGTCCGCATGTCCTTGTTGATCTTTTCTGCGGCGGTGCAGAGGTCCTTGTCGCTCACGGCGGCCGCCGACGGCGAGGGCGCCGCCGTGGAGGGGACCGCGGAGGCCGACGTGGCCGCCGGCCCGGCCGTGGTCGAGGGCTTCTCGTCGCCGCACCCGGCGAGGGCCAGCACGGCACAGGTCAGGAGGATCGGGAAGATCCGGTTCGATTTCACGCCTGCGCACGCTAGTCGACGGCCGTCATTGATCAAAGTCGGTTTGCCCGGGTCGGCCCTGGGATGCGCGGGCGGGACGGCATCTCGCCGCCCGCCCGCGTGCCCGGCCGCGGTACGCCGCGGCACCGGTCGTCTCTCCACCAGGACCGTGTTGCCTTACCCCGCCCCACGGGCTTCATCCGTCGCCCGTTGGGCTGAGCGGTCACCGCTGCTCGTCGGCCTTCGGCGACGCGACCCGGGCGGCCGGGTCCTCGACGCCGGGCTCGCCGCCACCGGGCGCCACCATGCCGTCGTAGTTGTAGACCACACCGTCGTCGCCGTGCTGCTTGGTCGTCCGGATGTAGCGGTGGATCATCCCGTCGATCTCGATCTCCACCAGGGCCTTGCCGTCCGCGTCCTGGGTGCTGCCGTCGCGGGGACCGCCCACCAGGTACGCCTTCGTGTTCGTCTCCATGTGCCCGCCCTACCCCCGGCAGGGCCGCCGGAAACGACAGGCGACGGTACCGCCCGCCGCCGTGGGCGGCCGTTCAGCGAGCCGGGGCGTGCTTCCGGCGCACCGGACCCGTCCGGCCGTCGTGCCGCCGCGCCGCCGCCGCGCAGCATGACGGCATGGGCGCGTATCGATCAGCGTACGAGCGGAGCATCGCCGATCCGGCCGGCTTCTGGCGGGACGCGGCGGCCGACATCGACTGGGTCATCCCGCCGGAGCGCATCCTGGACGAGGAGGCGGCGCCGCTGTACCGCTGGTTCCCCGACGGGGTGCTGAACACCTGCCACAACGCGCTCGACCGGCACGTCGCCGCCGGGCGGGGCGACCAGCCCGCGCTGATCCACGACAGCCCGGTCACCGGCACGGTCCGAACGCTCACCTACGCCGAACTGGTCGCCGAGACGGCCCGGTTCGCCGGTGCGCTGCGCCGGCTCGGCGTCGGCCGGGGCGACCGGGTGCTGCTCTACCTGGCGATGGTCCCGGAGGCGGTGATCGCCATGCTGGCGTGCGCCCGGATCGGCGCGGTGCACTCGGTGGTCTTCGGCGGCTTCGCCGCGCACGAGCTGGCCGTCCGGATCGACGACGCGCGGCCGAAGGTGGTGGTGGCCACCTCCTGCGGCATCGAGGCCGACCGGGTGGTGCCGTACCACCCGATCCTGGCCGCCGCGCTGGACGAGGCCGCGCACGCGCCGGAGCGCTGCGTGGTGGTGCAGCGCCCGCAGGAGCCCGCCCCGCTGGTGCCGGGCCGCGACCTGACCTGGGCCGAGGTGATGGCGGACGCGGAACCGGCGCCGTGCGAGCCGGTGGCCGCCACGGACCCGCTCTACGTCCTCTACACCTCCGGCACCACCGGCCGGCCCAAGGGCGTGGTGCGGGACAACGGCGGGCACGCGGTGGCGTTGCGCTGGTCGATGCGCAACGTCTACGGCATCGAGCCGGGCGACGTCTTCTGGGCCGCCTCCGACGTGGGCTGGGTGGTCGGCCACTCCTACATCGTGTACGCGCCGCTGCTCACCGGCACGACCACAGTGCTCTACGAGGGCAAGCCGGTCGGCACCCCCGACGCGGGGGCGTTCTGGCGGGTCGCCGCCGAGCACCGGGTGGCCGCCCTGTTCACCGCGCCCACCGCCATCCGGGCGATCCGCCGTCAGGACCCGGACGGCGCGCACATCGACCGGTACGACCTGAGCGCGCTGCGTACCCTCTTCCTCGCCGGTGAGCGGCTTGACCCGGACACCTGGGCCTGGGCGGGGCAGCGGCTCGGCGTACCCGTTGTCGACAACTGGTGGCAGACGGAGACCGGCTGGCCGGTGGCGGCCAACCCGCGCGGCCTGGAGCCGCTGCCGATCAAGCCGGGGTCGCCGACGGTGCCGGTGCCCGGCTACGACGTGCGCGTGGTCGACGGCGCGGGCCGGGACGTGCCGCCCGGCACGGACGGCTCGATCGTCATCCGGCTGCCGCTGCCGCCCGGCTGCCTGCCCACGCTCTGGGGTGACGACGAGCGGTTCGTCCGCTCCTACCTGTCCACGTTCCCCGGTCACTACCTGACCGGTGACGGCGGCCGGTTCGACGAGGACGGCTACCTGTACGTGATGGGCCGCACCGACGACGTCATCAACGTCGCAGGGCACCGCCTGTCCACCGGCGCGATGGAGGAGGTCCTGGCGACGCACCCGGCGGTGGCCGAGTGCGCGGTGATCGGCGTGGCCGACGCGCTGAAGGGGCAGGTGCCCAGCGGGTACGTGGTGCTCAAGGCCGGCGCCGACGTCGACCCGGACGCGCTCGCCGCCGAGCTGGTCGCGCTGGTCCGGCAGCGGATCGGCCCGGTGGCCGCGTTCCGCCGGGTGACTGTGGTGCCGGCGCTGCCGAAGACCCGCTCCGGGAAGATCCTGCGCCGCACCATGCGGGGCCTGGTCGAGGGGCGCGACGAGCCGGTCCCGGCGACCATCGACGACCCGGGCGCGCTCACCGTCTTCCGCGACCTCGGCGCCACGGGCTGAGACGGGCAGGGCTGACGCGGTCCCCGGCCGGACTCCACCGGCCGGGGACCGCCTGCCCTCAGCGCCGGACCGGGTTGCGGGCCGCGTAGTCGCGGGCCACCCGGACCAGCTCCACCAGGCCGCCGGCGTACTCCTGAGCCTCGCCGTGCGCCTCGTCGAACGGCGGCTGGAAGCCGACGCCCTCCCACTGGCCGGTGGCCTCGTTCCACCTGTCGTTGCCGACCTCGAAGTCCCAGGCGAAGATGCCCAGCTCGTAGTAGAGCTGGTCGGCCGAGTTGCCGGCCGCCGAGTAGAGCACGTCGGCGACCGGGCCGGTCTGCGACGGCCAGGTGACGGTGCCGCGCTCGGCCGCGATGGCCCCGACGATGCGCCGGGCGCTGGCCAGGAACAGCGTCGACTCGTCGATCGACGGGCGCGGCAGCGTCACCCGCCCGTCGGCCTTGTACGCCCCGGGCGGCCACATGAAGTAGCCGCCGTAGGAGTGCACGTTCATCGCGAACCTGATGTTCGGATGGGCCTTGGCCAGGTCGACCACGTTGCGGCTCTCCGGCTCGGACAGCTCCGCAGTGCCCGCGTAGTTGCCGGACAGGCAGTTCGCGCTCGCGCCCACGTACCCGTCGAACAGGGATCCGACGGTGTAGTTGCGGTTGACGTCGACGCCCCACATGTTCCGGTACTTCGGGTCCCGTGCCTCGCCGGCGCAGTGGTTGACCAGGTTCTTGCGCTGGAAGTTGTAGTCGTGGAACGAGTAGTTCGCCCCGTCCGGGTTGACCGTCGGGATGACGAACACGTCCACCTGCTCCAGCAGCTTGCGGGTCGCCGCGTCGGTACGCGCGTTCGCCAGCAGCCGCTCGGCGAACTCCAGCGTGACGAGCGGGGTGGCCCACTCGCGGGCGTGCTCCTGCGAGTACGCCAGCACGCCGATCCGGGAGCCGTCACGGTGCTTGCCGATGCGCAGCGCCTGCACCGTCCACGGCCGGGCCGGCACCTCGGTGCCCTGCAATCCGTCGTCGAGGCGTACCGGCCCGGCGACCGGCATCGGCAGCCCGGCCGAACCCTCCTCCACAGTTGCCCGGAAGCGGGCGCCGCGCGGCGCGTTGATCAGGGCGGCGACGTCGTCGGTGGTGCTCGTCACAGTGCCCGCGCGGTCGGTGGCCAGCGAAATCGTGAGCACCCGGTCCCGGTAGCGCATGCTCAGCGGCCGGTTCGGCCGGCCCGGGTCGACGGTGCGTACCTGCACGCCGTTCATGCCCTGGTCGCCGAAGCGGACCGACTCCACCACCACGGCGGCGGCCGCCGGGTCGCCCAGGTAGGCGGCGGCGTTGCGGCGGTACCCCTGGGTCTTGTTCGGCAGGTCGATGACGTCGACCAGGTCGCGGTACTGCCGGCCGAGCCGGGCGATGCGCGCCTTGATGTCCACCGGCGTCAGATACGCGTCGATGAAGTCCTTCTGGTAGCCGGCCGGCTGCGGCGGCGGGGTCGCGTTCGGCCACAGCGACGGCGTCACCGGCCGGCTCGTGCCGCCCAGCGTGGAGGTGGCGGTGAGCTGCACCGGCCGGCTCGGCACCGGCTGCGGCAGCTCGTAGTGGTACTGGTACTCGCCCGAGTCCTCGAAGCGGTACAGCGGGAACGAGCCGGTGGCGCCGTCGGCCGTACGCCAGGTGACGGTGATCTCCACGTCCGGGTCGTCGGTGGCGGTGGTGGCGACCTGGGCCTGGAGGAAGGTCCGCCCGCCGGTGGTCCACCAGTACGCCTGGAGGAACTGGAGCGTGTCGACAGCGGTGGCGGCGCCGCTCGTCCGCAGCCCGGCGCGGGTGCGCTCCTGGGCGGCGCGGCGGCTCTCCGCGATCCTGCGGGTGCCGTCGTCGGCCCGCTGCACCACCTGCAGGGCGGTGGCGCCCTGCCGGGTGAGGTCGGTGAGCTGCCGGCCGGTGAGGACCAGGTCGGCGATCCACTCGCCGTCGCGGGAGCGGGGACGGTTGGCCAGGTCCGCGCCGCCGGCGACGAGGCGGTCGAGTTGGGCCCGGTCGGCCAGTTGGACGCGCACCAGGGCGGTCTCGGCGGGGGCGAGGGTGATCGCGGGGGCGGCCGGCGCGGCGGCGCCGGGGCCGGGATGGGACAGGACAGCGGCGATCAGGATGCTTGTGGTGGCGAGCGCGGTCCACCGTCGTCGGACGAACACGGGGCCTCCTGACGAACGTCGATCTCTCTGCCGTTCACACCAGTCGAGGCATCGATCGCTGTCAAGCTCACTTCCGGTCAGCCGGCGAACCGGTACAACCGGAACTCCTTGTCCGCGCCGCACACCAGAATCTCCGTGTTCCACGAGCAGGACTCGCTGCGGATCTGCTTCAACTGCCCCATCTCGACCGGCTTGCCGTCCACCGCCGTCCCGGCGAGGACCCGGTCGTCCTCGTACGCGCTCGGCGCCTCGGAGAAGATCAGCAGGTTGCCGGCATCCAGCCGGACCGCGAACCCGTCCCGGTCCCGCAGCACCTTCGCCGTGCCGTCCGGCGCGAACAGCGTCACCGCGTCCGGCGAGCCCTGCACGGCCAGCACGTGCTGACCGACCGGCACCAGCGACTCGGCGCGTGGCGCCGCCCACTGCCGGGTGCCCTCACCCTCGGTCGCCGCCACGACCCGGGTGCCGTCGGCGCCGCCGGCGGGCGTCTCCAGCAGGCACACGCGACGTTCCCCGCAGGTGACCAGATCCTTCACCCGGCCGCCCTGCTCCGGCGCCTCGTACAGCACGCTGGGCGTGCCGAGACCGGCCAGGTCGTAGGCGAGCAGCCGCAGGCCACGGTCGTCCTCCGCCACGTACAGCCGGTCGTCGCGGGCGGCCATCGGATCGTCGAGGCCTGCCACGTTGCCCCGGTCCTTGAGGATCTTGCCGCTGCGCAGCTCCAGGACCCGGACCGAGCGGTCCGCGCCGACCTGCACGAGCCGGTCCGCCTTCCCCGCCCAGGGGACGAGCGGTGAGCCCTCGGCGTTCCCGGGCCCGTCCAGCGCCGCGCCGGTGCCGACCGGCAGCACCTTCGTGCGCGCGTCGCCGTACTCGGTGCGCGGGTTGCGCCGCTCCCACCGCTGCCGGCCGTCGTCCAGCCGCAACCCGACCAGGCGCTCGCCGGCGCGGTCGACCCGGACCACCGTGTCGGGCCCGAAGAACAGCGCGTCGTCGCGGCCGATCTCGGTCCGCCACCGTTGCGTGCCGGAATCGCCGTCGAGCACCGCGAGCACGCGCGGGGTGCTGCCGGTGCCCTCGCCGAGGACGAGCAGCCCGTCGGGCAGCGCCCGGACCCCCGCCCACCGCTGCGTGGCCGCGTCGGTCCGCTTCTCCCAGACCGTCGTGCCGGTGGCCGCCTCGACGGCTGTCACGTGGAGGTGGCCGTCGGGCAGCGACCGGACCAGATAGGAGCGGTTCCCGAGCGTCGCGGTGAACATCTGGCCCGTCCGCGTGTCACCGGCGGGCACCGTCTTCACCAGCTCGGCGGTGTGGAAGTCCAGCGCCGGGTGCCGGTCCCGGAACACCCAGAGCAGCACCACCGCCGCCACGGCGACGACCACGAGACCCGCGCCGAGCGCGATCCACCGGCCGCGCCGTGGCCGGCCGCCGCCGGGCCGGACACCGTTCGGCGCGGGGGAGAAGGGCGTTCCGGGTACGCCGGACGGCCGGCCGCCGCCGGGCGGGGGCGCGGACGGTCCGGGTACGCCGTAACCCGGGTACGGCGGAACCGGACCGTGGGCGGCCGGCATGTGGTCGTACCTCGTGGGCTGGGGCGGAACCGGGCCGGCGAGCGGCGTGCCGTCGTACCTGGTGGCTGGGGTCTGCGGGACGGGCCCGTCGGCGACCAGCGTGCCGTGCGGACCGGCGGGCGCCGCGTCCGGACCGCCGAGGGGCGCGGTCGGGCTCGTCCTCGTCGCACCGGCCGCGACCGTGGCGGCGCTCGCCGTGTCGGTGCCGGTCCCGCCCGGCGCGGGCCCTGTCCGTTCGGGCTGCGTGGGCGCGGGCTGGGCCGACGCGAGCTGGGCCGGCACGGCGGGGCGCCCGGACCGCCGGGGCAGCGGCAGGTCGGTGAGCGCGCCCTCGGCGACCGGCATCTCCGGCTGCTCCAGCACCGTCGGCGCGATGCCCAGCTCGGCGTGCAGCAGCCGGGCCACCAGCGGCACCCGGGTCGACCCGCCGACCAGGAACAGGCCGCTGAGCTGTTCCGGGCGCAGCCCGGCGGCGGCGGTCACCTCCCGTGTCTCCGTCACCGCCCGGGCCAGCAGCGGCGCGGCCAGGCGTTCGAAGTCCTCCCGGGTCAGGGGCACCGCCGCCTCCACCCCCGGTACGGCCACCGGCGCCACCATGGCCCGGGACAGCATCTCCTTCGCGCCGCGCACGTTGTCCCAGAGCTGCTGGCGGTCCCGCCGCTCGGCGGTGGTCGTCGGATCGGTCAGCCGGGCCCACTCGCCCGGATGGGCCGGGCCGACCAGCTCACCGAGCCGTCCGAGCAGGGCCGCGTCCAGGTCGAGCCCGCCGAGGTCGGGGATCCCGCCGGTGGCGATCAACTGGAAGCCGGAGTCGCCCCACGGGTCGGCGCCTTCGTTGCGCAGCACCGCCACGTCGAGCGTGCCGCCGCCGAAGTCGAACACCGCCACCGAACCGCCCACCGGCACCGGCCGGCGCAGCACCTGCGTGAAGTAACGCGCCGCGGCCACCGGCTCGCGCAGCAGGCGGGTGCCGGGCGCGATCGGCCCGGCGAGCGTGTGCTCGGCCGCGGCCGGCCAGCCGGCGAGTTCCAGCGCGTCGTGCAGCACCTGACGGCGGGCCGGCGTCCAGGCCGCCGGGTGCGTGACCACCGCCGGGGGCAGCATCCCGACCGCCGCCACCGCCGCGTCCGCGACCGCGCGCAACGTCGCGGCCAGCAGCTCCGCCGGCCGGTACGCCCGCCCGCCCAGCTCGACGGTCTCCTCGTCGACCCGGCGCTTCGGGTTCGGCTCGTAGGCGGCCGGGTCGGCCTGGGCCAGGCGTTGCGCGTCCCGCCCGACGTGCAGGTGACCGTCCGCGTCGGCGTACACGCCGGAGGGCAGGATCGGATGGCCGTCGACGAGCACCGGCCGGGTCCGCCCGTCCGGCCAGCGCAACACCGCCACCGTGTTCGAGGTGCCGAGGTCCACGCCGAGGGCGAAACCGTCCTGCTGGCCTGCCATCCGCGGCTACCTCCACCACCCGACGAGGATGTCCGGCCCGCATCGTACGCAGGCCGCGCCGCCTCACCGTTCACCCGGCCCGGGGGAATGGACTGGCCCGTCCGGCCCTGCTCCGCATACCGTCGCCGTCATGAGGGTGATCTCCGTCAACGTGGGCCGACCGCAACCGAACCCCTGGAAGGGCATCGGGGCCACCGGCATCGACAAGCGGCCCGTGGACGGCCGGGTCGCCGTCACCGCGCCCGGACCGAAGGGCACCGGCGCCGTCGGGCTCGCGGGCGACCGGGTCTACGACGTGGCCCACCACGGCGGCGCCGACCAGGCGGTCTACGCGTACGCGCGGGAGGACCTCGACCACTGGGAGGCCGAGCTGGGCCGCCCGCTCGCCGACGGCTGCTTCGGGGAGAACCTGACCACCACCGGGCTGGACGTCAACGGCGCGCTGATCGGCGAGCGGTGGCGGATCGGCCCGGACCTGGTGCTGGAGGTCACCTGCCCGCGCATCCCGTGCGGCACGTTCCAGGGGTGGCTGGGCGAGCGCGGCTGGATGAAGCGGTTCACCGAGGAGGTACGGCCCGGGGCGTACCTGCGGGTGGTCACGCCCGGCAGCGTCGGGGCCGGAGACCCGGTCGAGGTCGTGCACCGGCCCGACCACGACGTGACGGTGGCGCTGGTGTTCCGGGCCACGACACTGGAGACGGAGCTGCTGCCCCGGCTGCTGGTGGCCGACGCGCTGCCCGAGGAGGACATGGCGCGGATCCGCCGCCGCCTGTCCTGACCGCGCCCGTCAGGGGTGTCCGCGTCCGGTCCGCCGCCTGGCCGCCACCACCAGCCCGGCGGTGGCGAGCGCCGCCACCGTCACGCCGCCGACGATCCACCAGGTGGCGGGGACATGCCGGCCGGCGACCCGCGTACGCTCCGCCGAGGCCACGGACGACGTGGTGGCCGACGTCGGGGCCGACACCTCGCGGATTCCGGCGCACAGGCCGGTGGCGCCGCCCGTCGAGTTCACCCGGTACCGGGTGTCGAGGCGGAAGTCGTAGCCGCAGGAGGCGCTGCCGGGCCGGACGCTCAGCGCGAGGGTGTGCCCGACCTGGGCGCCGCCCTTCTCGACGGACTCGACGGTGAGCCCGACCCCGCGGTCGGTCACCTGCGAGACGGTGCCGACGACGATGCTGTCGGCGCGGTCGTCCTGTTCTGTGGTGGACCCGACGCACGAGCACGCCCAGGCGGGTTCGGCCGGTGACATGACCACGACGAGGCCGAGAGCTGCCAGTGCGACGACAAGTAGGGCACGAAGTCTCATGACCGCTTCGACGTCGTCCGACCCACTCGGGTTCCGCGCCGCTTGACGTCAACCGGACTTCAGGTCGGACGCTTCCGGGTGTGCCGAACTCTGTTCTCGACGAGGCGTACGAGCGCGTGCGCCACACCGGTCCCGAGCGCGACGGGTGGCTGTCCAACCACGTGCCGATGGCCGCGGAGGCGCTGGTCCGCCACGGTCACGGGCGGGCGGTGCACCGCTGGATCGACGCGTACGCCGACCGGCTGGAGGAACGTCCACGTGGCATCCGGCGCATCGCCGCCGACGAGTGGCGCGATCCGCTCGGCGACCCGGTGCGTACCGGCGACTGGCTCGACTTCTTCGACCGCGAGCTGGCCGGCGAACCGTGGCGCGACGTGCTGGCCCGGTGGTGGCCACGACTGCTGCCGGGCATCGCCGCCGGCGCCACCCACGGCGTCATCCGGGTCGGCCACGCCGTACGCGCCCTGCTGGACGCCGAGACCGGACCGCGGGTCACCGAACTCGGCAACGGGCTCGCCTACTGGGCCGCCCGCTGGCAGCCGCTCGCGCCGCCGGGCGCCGGGCCGTACCCCGCGACCGACGCGCGGTCCGCGCTCGACGCGGTGCCCCGCGTACCCGATCAGCGGTTCGGCATCCGGTCCCGCCTGGCGCAACTGGCCGACCTGACCCGGTGGCCGGCCGTGACGGCGGCGGTGCCCGGCGACGCGGCCGACGACGCGCCCACCCGGCTCGCGGCGGTCGTCGACGCCGCCGTGCTCCGGCACGGCACGCACGGGTACGCCGCCCCGGTCATGCTCGTGCACGCGGCGACCGCGCCGAACGCCGTACTGCGTGCCCTGCCGGCCCTGCCGCCGACGCTGTGGCAGCCGAGCCTGGCCGCCGCCTGGGCGGCGACCGCCGCCGTCACCGCCGCCTACGCACCGGCCGAGGCTCGTGCCCTCCCGCCGGCCGCCGGGCTGGAACTCGGCGAGGTCATGGCGCGGGCGCTGGACACCGGGGACGCGCACGCGATCAAATTCACCGACACCCTGAGCGACGCGTACGCCCGCGGCGGCGACCCGGTCCTGCTCGCCGTCGCCGCCCGATCCGTCGAGCAGATCGCCGCCGACTGACCACCTGGAGAGCCGATGACCCCCGACGACGAAGCGTTCCTGCGCCGCGCCGTGGAATTCGCCGACCGGGCCGGCGCGTCCGGCGAGCGGCCGTTCGCGTCGCTGCTGGTCGGCGCGGACGGCACCGTCCTGATCGAGGACCACAACACGGTTGTCTCCGAACGGGACGTCACCGCGCACCCGGAGCTGAAGCTGGCCCGCTGGGCCGCCCGGCAGCTCGCCCCCGAGGCCGCGGTCGCCACCACCATGTACACCAGTTGCCAGCCCTGCCCGATGTGCACTGTGGCGATCAACGCGTCCGGCCTCGGCCGGGTCGTGTACGCGCTGTCCACCGAGCAGTTCGAGCAGGTCAAGCCGGCCACCCCGGCGCCGCGCCCGGTGCGGTACGACGGACCGGCGCTGTTCGACGAGGCGCGCCGGCCGATCGAGGAGCACTACTAGGAGGCGGTTCCGGCCCTCGCGCCGGGCACCGGGGATGGCGCGTGATGGCTACGCTGAGCCGCACTACTTCAGGGGGTGGGCCGGTGCGGCATCGGCTGCGGCACGTCGCGGTGGTCCTGCTCGGTGCCCTGCTGCTCGGCATTGTCGGTCTGGCCGCCGGGTCCTGGTACGGCGGCCGGGGCGCCGTCCCGGTCAGCCTCGACAAGGCGCTGAGCGCGGCCCAGGAACTGCTCCCCGGGACCGAGCCGATCGGCTCGCTCACCGCGCTCGGCTACCGGTACGGCGTCGCGCTGGCTCCCGACGACCTCGGCAGTGGCGAGGTCGAACTCCAGTACGGCGGCGGTGCGGACTGCGCGCTGTCCGAGCGGCTGCGGGTCGCCGCCGAGACGCGGGGGTGGCGGGAGTTCCGCGACGTGCCGGGTTCCCCGTGTGACGGCTGGCGGGCCGAGAGAGACGGAACGGCGCTCACGCTCACCCACCTGGCGAACGGGCCGAGGCTGAGCATGGAACCGGCCGCGCCCCGCGGGTTCCTCGCCGCCACGATCACCGGCACCCTGCTCGGCGCCGCCGCCGGCGCGGCCCTGTTCTGGCTGCTGGCGCGGCGACAGCCGCGCGTACCCCGGCTGGTGGGTGTGCTGGTGACTGTCGCCCTGCTCCCGGGCGCCGCGATGACCTGGACGGACCTGGCCACGGACGGGCTCGCCGAGCCGGTGTGGCCGCTCTGGCAGTCGCTGGCGCCCGTGCTGGTGCCGGCCTCGCTCGTGCTCCTTCTGGTGCTCGTGATCGTTCTCGCGAAGCGACAGAAGCCGGCAGTGCCCGCCGCCGACGCGAAGCCTGCCGCGCGGGCGGGCAGCCCGGGTGCCGGCTGACGGCGCCGCGGGGCCGGTATCGTGCCGCGCGTGACGAGCGCCGACTGGTCCGACGTACGCGAGCGGCTGGCACGACTGGGCGCCGCGCCCGGCGCTGGCGAGGGCAGTGGTTTCCGGCCGCTCCACGACCACGACGGCACGCCGCTCGGCTTCGCCCGCTGGTACCGGCGTTGGCTGGAGCAGGCAGAGGACCAGGTCTCTCCAGCCGGGTGGCTCTAGTCGAACCACTGTGGCTCTAGTCGAACCACACCACCAGGCGCACGCCGTCATCGCCGAAACGCTGCCCGAGCACGCGCATGACGGCGAACACGTGCTCCCATCCGGTGCCCGGCCCGAGCACGTCGTGCCGGGTCATCACCGGTCCGTACTCGACGGTGACCCCGCCCGCGTCCCAGCGACCCGGCGCCGCCTCGACGGGCGACGCGCCGGCAGGGGGAACGCCGTACTTGTCGACGAACGCGCGGGGCCATTCGTCGTCCACCCGGAACCTGCGCAGCAGCGGCGGATCCTCCACTCGCAGGAGCCCGCGAGCAAGGGGCACGACCGACATGTCGAGGTCGCGCAACTCGGCCCAGGACACCCAGCTCGCACCATGAACGGCCGAGTCCAGTTGCCTGTCCTTCTCATAGCTGCCACGTACCGCGCTCGACACGTCCGCCGGGAGGCCACGCTCAGCCGCGACCGGCTCCCAGCGGAGCCAGTTCCGTACGCCGAAGAGGCAGGCGAAGGCATCGTCGTCGTCGTTCAGATAGAGCGGGGCGATCGGCATCAGGCACACCCACGGCTCCCACTCGTACCAGTCCTCATCCGCGAAGGGGTGCCGGACCTCGACGAAGCCATAGATGTCGGTTCCCACGGCGACAGGCTAGTGGATGCGACCGCATCCCATTATTCAAGATAGTCGTCCTATAATTCGAGACATTGGAGCTATGCTCAACGGGCCGTCAGGAAGTCGTCCGGGAGGCTGGGCTGCAATGGTGAGTGCCGAAAACGTTTACACACACGGGCATCACGAGTCGGTGCTGCGGTCGCATCGCTGGCGGACCGCGGAGAACTCGGCCGCCTACCTTTTGCCCCAACTCGCCTCGGGCGCGTCACTGCTCGACGTCGGCTGCGGTCCGGGCACCATCACCGCCGACCTCGCCGCCCGGGTGACGCCCGGCCGTGTCACCGCCGTCGAGATGAGCGCCGAGGCGCTGCAGCTCGCCCAGGCCGAGGCCGCCGCACGCGGCCAGGACAACATCGACTTCGCGGTCGCCGATGTGCACTCCCTCGACTTCGACGACGACACCTTCGACGTCGTCCACGCCCACCAGGTACTCCAACACGTGGCCGATCCGGTGCAGGCGCTGCGCGAGATGCGGCGGGTCTGCCGCCCCGGCGGCCTCGTAGCCGCGCGGGACAGCGACTACTCGGCGTTCACCTGGTTCCCGAGCCTCCCCGTGCTGGACGAATGGCTGGCCCTGTACCAACGCGCCGCCCGCGCCAACCGCGGCGAGCCGGACGCCGGCCGGCGCCTGCTCTCCTGGGCCCGTGCCGCCGGCTTCGACCACGTCACCGCCACCGCGAGTACCTGGTGCTTCGCCACCCCCGAGGACCGCCAATGGTGGGGCGGAATGTGGGCAGAGCGGATCCTGCACTCAGACCTGGCCCGGCAGCTCGTGAGCTCGGACATGGCCACCGAGGAGGATCTGCGCCGCGTCTCCCTGGGCTGGCAGGAGTGGGCCGCGGCGGACGACGGCTGGTTCGTCATCCTGCACGGCGAGATCCTCTGCCGCGCCTGACACCCATGCGGCCAGAGCAGCTGATGGCCCGGGGGAGTGACCGGCCCAGGATCAGGGGAGGCAGCCTCTGACCTGGGCCGGAGGCTGTTGGAGCGGGCGACGGGAATCGAACCCGCACCGTCAGTTTGGAAGACTGAAGCTCTACCATTGAGCTACGCCCGCGTGCGCCCCACCACGGCAGGGCGCGCCGACAGCGTACCCAATCCCGGTAGACGTCGCGAAGCGCATACCCCCGCGGTCGCCGCCGACCGTCAAGATCGCCACTACTTCGGCGAGGTGGCGCCTTCCCAGGCCCTCGGACCCAGCCACTTCCCCGAACTGGCGCCCGACACCACCCGACACCGCCCGGCGGACGCCGCGCCGCGCCCCGGTCACCCGCGTGGGGGACCGGACGGCATACACTCTTCGTCGCCACGGGGTGTGGCGCAGCTTGGTAGCGCACTCGCTTTGGGAGCGAGGGGCCGTGGGTTCAAATCCCGCCACCCCGACTGTCGTTCGCGACCGGGTCGTCCCGGGAACCGCCGGTTTTTCCGTGCGGTGCCCGGGCCCTGCCGATGCCGTCGGCCGGCTCGCCTACACTCGATGCGCGCAATCACGCCCCAGAACCAACACCCAGATCCGTCAAGGAGTACGCCTGTGAAGAGCACCGTCGAGACTCTGAGCCCGACGCGCGTGCGGCTCGCCATCGAGGTGCCGTTCGTCGAGCTCGAGCCGAGCCTCAAGAAGGCGTACCGGGAGATCGGCCAGCAGGTCCAGGTTCCCGGCTTCCGCCGGGGCAAGATCCCCGCTGCCGTCATCGACCAGCGGGTCGGCCGGGGCACCGTGCTCAACGAGGCGGTGCAGGAGGCCATCCCGCAGAACATCCTCGCCGCGGTCCGGGAGCACGACCTGAAGACGCTCGGCCGTCCCGAGGTCGAGATCACCGAGTTCGCCGACGGCGACTCGCTCAACTTCACCGCCGAGGTGGACGTCCGGCCGGAGATCACCCTGCCGGACCCGGCCACCATCGAGGTGACCGTCGACGAGATCGAGATCGCCGACAGCGAGATCGACGAGCAGATCAACAGCCTGCGCGAGCGGTTCGCCACGCTGAAGACCGTCGAGCGGGCCGCCCAGGAGGGCGACTTCGTGCAGATCGACCTGAACGCCACTGTCGACGGCGAGGAGGTCCCGGGCGGCTCGGCGAGCAACATCTCGCACGAGGTGGGCAGCAAGCAACTCCTGCCGGGTCTGGACGAGGCGCTCGTCGGCCTGGCCGCCGGCGACGACACCACCTTCACCACGCAGCTCGTCGGCGGCGACTACGCCGGCCGCGACGCCGACGTGGCGGTGACCGTCCGCACGGTCAAGGAGAAGGAGCTCCCCGAGCTCAACGACGACTTCGCGCAGATGGCCAGCGAGTTCGACACCATCGACGAGCTGCGCGCCGACCTGCGTGAGCGGGTGACCCGGAACAAGCAGGTCGAGCAGATCTACGCCGCCCGCGACAAGGCCCTGGAGCAGATGGTGGCCGCCGCCGAGGTGCCGGCGCCCGAGGGTGTCGTCAAGGAGGAGGTCGAGAGCCGCAAGGCCGCGATGGTCGACCAGCTCGAGCGCATCGGTGCCTCCCTGGAGGAATACCTCGCGGCGGAGGAGAAGACCGAGGAGCAGATCGACACCGAGCTGACCGAGGCGGCCACCGACGGCGTCAAGATCCAGCTCCTGCTGGACACCCTCGCCGACGCCGAGGACGTGCAGGTCTCCGACGACGAGTTCGGGCACGAGATCGTGCACCGCGCGCAGCGCGCCGGCATGGCCCCGCAGCAGTACTACGACCAGCTGGTCCGCTCCGGCGCCGCCGCGGCCGTCTTCGGCGACGTCCGCCGGGGCAAGGCGCTCGCCGCGGTGATGGAGAAGATCAAGATCAAGGACTCGGCGGGCAACGAGGTCTCCCTCGACGCGCTGCGGGCCCAGAACGAGGCCGAGCACGACCACCAGCACTGACCGTCGGGGGTGTCGGCCGCCGTCCCGCGCTGCGCGCCGGGAGGCGGCCGAAACCCTTTCCGGGGTACGCCGTGCGGGTGACTGCGCTGAGAGCGAACAGTGCCCCGACCGGGAGTACGCCTCCCGGGTGAGCGGTTAGTGTCGGGTAGGACGGTACGGAGAGCGAAGGGCTGCCATGACCGACATGCACATCCCCAAGAAGTCGCTCCGGGTGAACGAGGCCCGCGGTGGCGACTCCATTGGCAACCTCGACGACTCGGTCTACAACCGGTTGCTCAAGGAGCGGATCATCTTCCTGGGCAGCGAGGTGAACGACCAGGTGGCCAACCGCATCTGCGCGCAGCTGCTGCTGCTCGCGGCGGAGGACCCGGACCGCGACATCTTCCTCTGGATCAACTCGCCGGGTGGCTCGGTCTACTCCGGCATGGCGATCTACGACACGATGCAGTACATCGACAACGACGTCTCGACCGTGGCGATGGGCATGGCGGCCTCCATGGGCCAGCTGCTGCTCTGTGCCGGCACCAAGGGCAAGCGGTACGCCCTGCCGCACGCGCGGATCATGATGCACCAGCCGTCGGGTGGCCTCGGCGGCACCGCGTCGGACATCGCGATCCAGGCCGAGCAGATGCTCTACACCAAGCGGATGTTCCAGGAGCGGGTCGCGTTCCACACCGGCCAGGCCCAGGCACAGATCGAGGCGGACTCGGACCGTGACCGCTGGTTCACCGCCCAGGAGGCCATGGACTACGGCTTCATCGACAAGGTGATCATCGGGGCCGCCCAGGTTCCGGATGGCGCCGGGACCCTGAGCTGACCGAGGAGCTGACGATGACCGACCTGAGCCTGCCGCCCCAGTTCGCGGCCGTGCACAACCGCTACGTCCTGCCGTCGTTCGTCGAGCGCACGTCGTACGGGATGAAGGAGTCCAACCCGTACAACAAGCTCTTCGAGGACCGGATCATCTTCCTCGGCGTCCAGGTGGACGACGCGTCGGCCAACGACGTGATGGCCCAGCTGCTGACGCTGGAGGGCACCGACCCGGACCGGGACATCATCATGTACATCAACTCGCCCGGTGGCTCCTTCACCGCCATGACGGCGATCTACGACACCATGCAGTACGTCCGCCCGGACATCCAGACCGTCTGCCTCGGGCAGGCGGCGAGCGCGGCGGCGGTGCTGCTCTCCGCGGGCACGCCGGGTAAGCGGATGGCGCTGCCCAACTCCCGGATCATCATCCACCAGCCGGCCACCGAGGGCGGCTACGGCCAGGGCTCGGACATCGAGATCCAGGCGCGGGAGATCCTGCGGATGCGGACGCAGCTGGAGGACATGCTGTCCCGGCACTGCAACCGCCCGATCGAGCAGGTCCGTAAGGACATCGACCGTGACAAGATCATGACGGCCGAGGAGTCCAAGGAGTACGGGCTGGTCGACACCATCCTGACCAGCCGCAAGAAGGGTCTGCTGGCGTCGCACGCCGCGGGCTGAGCCACGTGTGGTCGGAGGTCGGTCGGGGTATCGTTCCCGGTCGACCTCTGACACACCGGTTTTGGGGGTCGGAGAAAACCCGGCCACCGGGTAACGTCGGGTCTGTACCGCTCCGCCGGTCGGATCGGGTGGATCCGACAGCATGGTGGAACGACAGGACGGACGGGCGCTCCGGCGTTCGCAGGTCAGGGCCGGCTTCCGGCCGATGAGTGCAGGGAGAACGTAGGTGGCACGGATCGGTGACGGCGGCGACCTACTGAAATGCTCGTTCTGCGGCAAGTCGCAGAAGCAGGTCAAGAAGCTCATCGCGGGCCCTGGCGTCTACATCTGCGACGAGTGCATCGATCTCTGCAACGAGATCATCGAAGAGGAGCTGGCCGAGTCCGGCGAGGTGAAGTGGGAAGAGCTTCCCAAGCCGATGGAGATCTGCCAGTTCCTCGACAACTACGTGGTCGGTCAGGAGCAGGCCAAGAAGGCGCTCGCCGTCGCGGTCTACAACCACTACAAGCGGATCCAGGCCGAGGCCGCCGGCGCCCCGGGCTCCGGCACCGACGGGGTGGAGCTGGCCAAGTCCAACATCCTGCTGCTCGGCCCGACCGGTTGCGGCAAGACCCACCTGGCGCAGACGCTCGCCCGGATGCTCAACGTCCCGTTCGCGATCGCGGACGCCACCGCGCTCACCGAGGCGGGCTACGTCGGCGAGGATGTCGAGAACATCCTGCTGAAGCTGATCCAGGCCGCCGACTACGACATCAAGCGCGCCGAGACGGGCATCATCTACATCGACGAGGTCGACAAGATCGCCCGTAAGTCGGAGAACCCCTCGATCACCCGTGACGTCTCCGGGGAGGGCGTGCAGCAGGCGCTGCTGAAGATGCTCGAAGGCACTGTCGCCAACGTGCCGCCGCAGGGCGGGCGCAAGCACCCGCACCAGGAGTTCATCCAGATCGACACCACGAACGTGCTGTTCATCTGCGGTGGCGCGTTCGCCGGGCTGGATCAGATCATCGAGGCCCGCACCGGCTCCGGCGGCACCGGCTTCGGCGCCCGGCTCCGGTCGGTCTCCGAGCGGTCGACCGACGACATCTTCAGCCAGGTCATGCCGGAGGACATGCTGAAGTTCGGGCTGATCCCCGAGTTCATCGGCCGGCTTCCGGTAATCACCAACGTGCGCAGCCTGGACCGGTCGGCCCTGGTGCGGATCCTGACCGAGCCGCGCAACGCGCTGGTCCGGCAGTACCAGCGCCTGTTCGAGCTGGACGGCGTGGAGCTGGAGTTCGAGCAGCCCGCGCTGGAGGCCATCGCCGATCAGGCCATGCTCCGCGGCACCGGCGCCCGTGGGCTGCGGGCGATCATGGAAGAGGTTCTCCTCTCCGTGATGTACGAGGTGCCGAGCAACCCCGACGCCGCACGGGTGCTGATCACCCGCGAGGCCGTGCTGGAGAACGTCAACCCGACGATCGTGCCCCGCGAGTTCACCGGCCGGCGCCGGCGGGACCGCGAGGAGAAGTCGGCCTGACCGCCGTCGCGACCGCGCCCGGGTCAGCTCGGGCGCGGTCCGCGTGAGCGGGTCCGCCGGTCCCACTCGCCCGACGGGGTGACCACCACCATCATCAGGCGTACCGGCTCGTCGCCTGCAGTGCGGTAGCCGTGCTCGCGGTCGGCGTGGAACTCGACAGTCTCGCCGGCGCGTACCTCGTGGTCGACGCCGTCGACGGTGACGGTCGCGGCGCCGTCGAGCACGTGCAGGATCTCCCGGGTGCCGTGGGCGTGGTCGGGGGAGCGCAGCACCTCACCGGGTTCCATCCGCCAGTCCCACAGCTCGACCAGGTCGGGTTCGCCGAGACCACTGAGCAGCCGCGCCAGGCCGCCGTGCGGGCCGCGCCACAGCACCGGCGCGTCATCGGCCGCGCTGATCCGTACCGTGCTCTCCTCGGCCGGCTCCAGCAGCCGGGCGATGCTGACGCCGAACGCGTCGGCGACCCGGCAGAGCGTCCCGATGCTCGGGTTGGTGCGGGCGCCCTCGATCTGCACGAGCATGCCCTTGCTGACTCCGGACCGGCCGGCCAGTTCCTCGAAGGACCAGCCGCGGGCGGCTCGCAACTCACGTACCTGGCGGGCGACCGCCGAGGTCACCGCGCCGACCCGGCCGCTTGCGTCGGTCATCACACTGTCCTTCACGGTCACTATTGTGGTACGACTGCGGGGTGCTCCCCATTGTCCTCGCCGCCGTCTCGGCGCTCGCCTTCGGCACGGCCGACTTCTCCGGCGGCAAGGCGTCCCGATGGGCCGACCCGATCGCGGTCACCGTCGTGTCGCAGATGCTCAGCCTTCCGCTGCTGGTCGTGCTCGTCCTCGTCGTGCCCGGCACCCCGAGCGCGCTCGACCTGGGCTGGGGACTGCTGGCCGGGGTGGCGGGCGCGGGCGGCGTCATGCTGCTCTACCGCGCGCTGGCCACCGGCGTCATGGCCGTCGTCGCGCCGGTCACCGCGATCACCGCGGCGATCGTGCCGATCGTCGCCGGCCTGGTCCTCGCCCATTCCCCCGGCGCCGTGGCGCTGGGCGGCGCCGGGCTCGCCGTGGTCGCCATCGCGCTGGTCAGCCTGGGGGAGCGCGGCGCCGCGCGCCGCGTCTCCGGCCGCGTCCTGGCCATGGCACTCACCGCGGGACTGCTCTTCGGCGTCTTCTTCGCCCTGCTCGGCCAGGCCGACGAGAGCGCCGGCATGTGGCCCGTGCTGGCGGTACGCGTCAGCTCCGTCGCGTTCGGCCTCGCGCTCGCCGCGCGCACCGGCACACGCCTGCGCCTCGGGCGGCGGGTGCTCGGCTGGGCCGCGGCCGCCGGCCTGCTCGACTCGGCAGCGAACGCGCTCTTCCTCGCCGCCGCCGGACGCGGTCACCTGAGCGTGGTCGCCGCCATCGCCTCGCTCTACCCGGCGAGCACCGTCCTGCTCGCGCTCGCCGTCGACCGGGAACGGCTCCGGCCGGTGCAACTGGCCGGACTCGGCTTCGCCGCCGCCGCGCTCGTGCTGTCCAGCGTCTGAGCCCTGTCGTCCGCCCGCTTCCGCCCGTACCCTCGGGTCATGCGCGTCGCCGTCTGCCAGCTCAACGCCCGCGACGACCGGGCGGCGAACCTCGCCGCCGCCGAGGCCCTGCTGGTCAGGGCCGCGGCGGCCGGCGCCGACCTCGCCCTCCTCCCGGAGTACGTCGACTACCTCGGTCCCGCCGACCGGATGCCCCCCGCGGAGCCGGTCGACGGCGAGGTGGGACGGTTCTTCGCCGAGGCCGCCCGGCGGCTGGGCATGTGGGTGATCGCCGGCTCGTTCCACGAGGCCGGGCCGGACGCCGCGCACACCTGGAACACCTCGCTGGTCTTCGACCGCGAGGGCGCGCTCGCCGCCGCCTACCGGAAGATCCATTTGTACGACGTGGAGATCCCCGGTCGCGTCTCCTACCGGGAGTCGGCAACCGTCGCGCCCGGGGAGAAGCCGGTGGTGGTCGACGTCGAAGG
>NZ_CP030865.1:0-4367500 GCF_003408515.1 Micromonospora sp. B006 | reverse complement strand
ATACCGAGGCGATCGGGCGAACTGTGGTTAAGGAACTCGGCAAATTGCCCCCGTAACTTAGGGAGAAGGGGGGCCGGAGACGTGAAGCCCCGCGCGGGTGGAGCGTTGTATGGCCGCAGAGAGCAGGGGGAAGCGACTGTTTACTAAAAACACAGGTCCATGCGAAGAAGTAATTCGATGTATATGGACTGACGCCTGCCCGGTGCTGGAACGTTAAGGGGACCTGTTAGCTCTTCGGGGCGAAGCGGAGAACTTAAGCGCCAGTAAACGGCGGTGGTAACTATAACCATCCTAAGGTAGCGAAATTCCTTGTCGGGTAAGTTCCGACCTGCACGAATGGCGTAACGACTTCCCCACTGTCTCAACCACAGGCCCGGCGAAATTGCATTACGAGTAAAGATGCTCGTTACGCGCGGCAGGACGGAAAGACCCCGGGACCTTTACTATAGCTTGACATTGGTATCTGAATTAGCTTGTGTAGGATAGGTGGGAGCCGGTGAAGTCCATACGCCAGTATGGGTGGAGGCAATCTTGAAATACCACTCTGGTTGATTTGGGTATCTAACTTCGGACCGTTATCCGGTTCAGGGACAGTGTCTGGTGGGTAGTTTAACTGGGGCGGTTGCCTCCTAAAGGGTAACGGAGGCGCCCAAAGGTTCCCTCAGCCTGGTTGGCAATCAGGTGTTGAGTGCAAGTGCACAAGGGAGCTTGACTGTGAGACTGACAGGTCGAGCAGGGACGAAAGTCGGGACTAGTGATCCGGCACTGGCATGTGGAAGCGGTGTCGCTCAACGGATAAAAGGTACCCCGGGGATAACAGGCTGATCTTCCCCAAGAGTCCATATCGACGGGATGGTTTGGCACCTCGATGTCGGCTCGTCGCATCCTGGGGCTGTAGCAGGTCCCAAGGGTTGGGCTGTTCGCCCATTAAAGCGGTACGCGAGCTGGGTTTAGAACGTCGTGAGACAGTTCGGTCCCTATCCGCCGTGCGCGTAGGATACTTGAGAAGGGCTGTCCCTAGTACGAGAGGACCGGGACGGACGAACCTCTGGTGTGCCAGTTGTCCCGCCAGGGGCACGGCTGGTTAGCTACGTTCGGAAGGGATAACCGCTGAAAGCATCTAAGCGGGAAGCTCGCTTCAAGATGAGGTATCCCACCCACTTTGTGGGGTAAGGCCCCCAGCTAGACGACTGGGTTGATAGGCCGGAAATGTAAGCCCGGTAACGGGTTCAGTTGACCGGTACTAATAGGCCGAGGACTTGACTACTAAGCTGCTACGCGTCCACTGTGCAACTCTGAACACACAACAACCCGTGGTTGGTTGTTTGATATGTTCATAGAGTTACGGCGGTCATGGCGGAGGGGAAACGCCCGGTAACATTCCGAACCCGGAAGCTAAGCCCTCCAGCGCCGATGGTACTGCACTCGGGAGGGTGTGGGAGAGTAGGACACCGCCGGACAAACATTCGATTTCAGGGCCACCCCCCACGGGGTGGCCCTGAAACGCATTCCCCCACAGCCGGCCAACCCGCCCGCACCCCAAGGGGTGAACGCCAACCGCCACCACACCAGCCCGGCGGCATTACACCGCACAAGATCAGGCCGCTACCCCGACCTGGCGGGGTGGCGGCGCTGCAGTCCTAGCCACTTCCCCGAAGTGGCAGCTGGACCGTGTCGGCAAACGGCGTCGCCGTCCGCCTCACTGAGGTCGAGACCGGCCCGCCGCTAGGGCGCGGTGGCGAGATCCGGGACACCCTCGGGAACCCGCCACCCGGCCGCCACTTCCCCGAAGTGGCGGCAATGAAGTGCCCCGGATCCAGCCACCTCCCCGAACTGGCGGGCCGGTCGCCAGCTCCCCGAAGTGGCGGGCCGAACTGACGAACCGGGCGGCCACCACTACGGCGAAGTGGCGGCAACGAACTGCGCTGGATCCAGCCACCTCCCCGAACTGGCGAGCTGGTCACCAGTTCCCCGAGGTGGCGGCAACAGACTGCGCCGGATTCAGCCACCTTCCCGAGCTGGTGAACCAGGCAGACACCACTACGGCGATGTGGCGGCAACGGAGTGCCCGGAATGCAGCCACCTCCCCGAGCTGGCGGCCTGGGCCGCCACTACCCGGAAGCGGTCGCACGGGAGAAGGGCAGCGGAACGCGCTGGGGCCGCCACTACGGCGCCCCGGCGGGGACGGGGCAGGGCGGATGCGCTCACCTCGCCGTACTGGCGCGGACGGGCTGAACCGCCAAGGTCCGCGGATCAGCGGGTCTGGACGGACTCGCGGATCTCGCGGAACAGGGCTGCGGCGGCGTCGACCGTCCGGCCCGGGAACATGCCCATCACCACGCTGCCGTGATCGGCCCACCCGCACACCGCGAAGTCACCGCCGTCGCCGCTTGTCGTACCGCACTTCATCACGCCACCCAGGCGGCCGGCGTCCACCTCGCGCAGGCCCGCCACCCGGCCGGTCTCGTCGGCCATCAGGCCGAAAAGGGTGTCGAGGTCGCGTTCGGGCTGCCAGAGCAGCGTGGTGCCGCCGAACAGCAGCACCGAGCGCTTGGCGTCCCCGCGGTCGGAGTAGACGGCGCCGTAGCCGCGGTCCAGCTCGATGTCGGCGGCAAGGCCGTCGCGCAGGTAGTCGGCGGTGCTGCGGGCCCGCTCGCTGTCGTCGCGCACCAGCCCGGCCACCTCGGCGGGCTGGCCGAGAGTGGTGTCCTTCTGCTGGAGTACGCGCCATCCGCCCAGCCCGAGCACACCGGCGCCGGCCAGGCCGGCCACGAGCAGCGCGGCCAGGACGATCTTCCGGCGCCGCGAGACGGTACGGCGTTCGGGCTCCTGCGCGGGGTCGCGGCGGCTCAACTCGATCGGCTCTTCGGTCAGCTCGACCGGATCGGAACCCCCGTCGACCGGGCGCTCGGTCAGATGCGCGTCGGACATGACCGCCACCGTACGCGAATCACAGGTGGCGCACGTCAGGTCCTCGAAAGCGCTCCGTAGACTTTCAGGGTGACCGAGAGACTGGATGCCCGACGCCCCGACGCCCCGACCCTCGCCGGCCAGTACCAGCCCGGCGAGGTAGAGCAGCGACGGTACGAGCAGTGGGTAGCCGGCGGACACTTCCGGGCCTCGGCGGACAGCGAAAAGCCGCCGTTCACCATCGTCATCCCGCCGCCCAACGTGACCGGCTCGCTGCACATGGGGCACGCGTTCGAGCACACTCTCATGGACGCGCTCACCCGGCGCAAGAAGATGCAGGGGTACGAGGCGCTCTGGCTGCCGGGCATGGACCACGCCGGCATCGCCACTCAGAACCTGGTCGAGCGGCAGCTCGCCGGTGAAGGGCTGTCCCGCCACGACCTCGGCCGGGAGAAGTTCGTCGAGCGGGTCTGGCAGTGGAAGGCCGAGTCCGGCGGCGCGATCCTCGGCCAGATGCGCCGGCTGGGCGACGCGGTCGACTGGGACCGCGAGCGTTTCACCATGGACGAGGGCCTGTCCCGGGCCGTGCAGACCATGTTCAAGAAGCTCTTCGACGACGGGCTCATCTACCGGGCCAACCGCATCATCAACTGGTGTCCGCGCTGCCTCACCGCGCTGTCCGACATCGAGGTGGAGCACACCGACGACGAGGGCGAGCTGGTCTCGATCCGCTACGGCGACGAGGTGGTGGTCGCCACCACCCGCGCCGAGACGATGCTCGGTGACACCGCGGTGGCCGTGCACCCGGACGACGAGCGCTACCGGCACCTGATCGGCACCGAGGTGGAGCTGCCGCTCACGGACCGGCGGATCCCGATCGTCGCCGACGAGCACGTCGACCCGAGCTTCGGCACCGGCATGGTCAAGGTGACCCCGGCGCACGATCCGAACGACTTCGAGATCGGCCAGCGGCACGACCTGCCGTCGCTGACGATCATGGACGAGCGCGGGATCATCACCGCGCCCGGTCCGTTCGAGGGCCTGGACCGGTACGAGGCCCGCCCGGCGATCGTCGCGGCGCTGCGCGAGCAGGGCCGGATCGTGGCCGAGAAGCGGCCGTACCTGCACGCGGTGGGGCACTGCTCGCGCTGCAAGACGACAGTCGAGCCGCGGCTCTCGCTGCAGTGGTTCGTCAACACCGGGCCGCTCGCGAAGGCCGCCGGCGACGCGGTGCGCGACGGCCGGGTGACGATCGAGCCGGCCGAGCTGGCCAAGCGCTACTTCGCCTGGGTCGACAACATGCACGACTGGTGCATCTCCCGCCAACTGTGGTGGGGCCACCGCATCCCCGTCTGGTACGGCCCGGACGGCGAGATCGTCTGCGTCGGCCCGGACGAGGAGCCGCCGTCCGGCGAGGGCTGGCGGCAGGACGAGGACGTGCTGGACACCTGGTTCTCCAGCGGCCTGTGGCCGTTCTCCACGCTCGGCTGGCCGGAGCACACTCCGGACCTGGCGAAGTTCTACCCGACGAGCGTGCTGGTCACCGGCTACGACATCCTGTTCTTCTGGGTCGCCCGGATGATGATGTTCGGCCTGTACGCGATGGACGGCGTGCAGCCGTTCGACGTGGTGGCGCTGCACGGCATGGTCCGCGACGAGCACGGCAAGAAGATGTCGAAGTCGTTCGGCAACGTGGTGGACCCGCTGGACTGGATCGACCGCTTCGGCGCCGACGCCACCCGGTTCACGCTGGCCCGGGGCGCAAACCCCGGCCAGGACGTGCCGGTCAGCGAGGAGTGGTGCCAGGGCTCCCGCAACTTCTGCAACAAGCTCTGGAACGCCACCCGGTTCGCCCTGCTCAACGGCGCGCACACCAGCGGCCCGCTGCCGGACGCCGCCGACCTCTCCACCGTCGACAGGTGGATCCTGTCCCGGCTGGCGCACGTCACCGCCGAGGTGGACGAGCAGTTCGAGGCGTACGAGTTCGCCAAGGTCTGTGACCTGCTCTACCACTTCGCCTGGGACGACGTCTGCGACTGGTACGTGGAGCTGAGCAAGCCGGTGCTCGCCGAGGGCGGGCCGGCTGCCGACGCCACCCGCCGGGTGATCGGTCACGTGCTGGACCAGCTCCTGCGGCTGCTGCACCCGGTCATCCCGTTCGTCACCGACGAGCTGTGGTCCGCGCTCAGCGGCGGCGAGACCGTGCTGACGGCGTCCTGGCCGGTCGCCGACCGTACCCTGATCGACGACGCCGCGGAGGGCGAGGTCGCCACCCTCCAGCGGGTGGTGACCGAGGTCCGGCGGTTCCGCTCGGACCAGGGGCTGCGGCCGACCCAGCGGGTCGCCGCCCGGCTCGACGGCCTGGCCGGCGCGGGCATCGCGGCGCACGAGCCGCTGGTCCGCTCGCTGGCCCGGCTCGACGCACCCGGCGACGACTTCCAGGCCAGCGCCACGCTGGCCATGCCCGGCGCGGTGAGCGTCGCGCTGGACACCCGTGGCTCGATCGACGTGGCCGCCGAGCGTGCCCGGCTCACCAAGGACCGGGCGGCGGCCGAGAAGGAGGCCACCCAGGCGCGGGCGAAGCTGGACAATCCGGCGTTCGTCGGCAAGGCGCCCGAGCCGGTGGTGGCGAAGATCCGCGAACGGCTGGCGGTGGCCGAGGCGGACCTGGTCCGGATCGACGCCGCCCTGGAGGCGCTGCCCTCGTGAGCGCGAGGAGTGAGCCGGGCTTGCGAGCCCCGCAGTCGCGAACGAAAGATGGCTCCGCATGAGCGAACGCACTGACCGCACCGACCGTACCGCGTTCGCCGAGGTGGAAGCCGCGCTCAACGCGCGCGGCTTCACCCGGATGCGCTTCGAGCTGGAGAAGATCGAGACGCTGCTCGACCTGCTCGGCAGCCCGCAGCGGGCGTACCCGTCGATCCACCTGACCGGCACCAACGGCAAGACCTCGACGGCCCGGATGATCGACTCGCTGCTGCGGGCGTTCGGGCTGCACACCGGGCGCTACACCAGCCCGCACCTGGAGACCGTGCGGGAGCGGATCAGCCTGGACGGCGATGCGGTGAGCGAGGAGCGGTTCGTGGCCACGTACCGCGAGATCGCGCCGCTGGCCGAGCTGGTCGACCAGCGGTTCGCCGAGCCGCTGACGTACTTCGACATGACCACGGCGCTGGCGTTCGCCACGTTCGCCGACGCTCCTGTCGACGTCGCAGTGGTGGAGGTCGGGCTCGGCGGCGCGGAGGACGCGACGAACGTGATCCAGGCCGGCGTCGCCGTGATCACCCCGATCGGGCTGGACCACACCGAGTGGCTCGGCGACACGATCGAGGACATCGCGCTGCACAAGGCGGGCATCATCCACCCCGGCGCCACGGTGATCGCGGCGGCGCAGGAGGAAGAGGCGGCCCGCCCGATCCTGGAACGCTGCGCCGAGGTCAACGCCACAGTCGCGCGCGAGGGCGCCGAGTTCGGCGTGCTGCGCCGCGCGGTCGCCGTCGGCGGCCAGGTGCTGACCATCCAGGGCCTGGGCGGGGTGTACGAGGAGATCTTCATCCCGCTGCACGGCGCGCACCAGGCGCAGAACGCCGCGGTGGCGCTGGCCGCGGTGGAGGCGTTCCTCGGCGCCGGGGCCCGGCGGCAGCTCGACATCGAGGCGGTCCGCGAGGGCTTCGCCGCGACGAGTTCGCCGGGCCGGCTGGAGCGGGTGCGTACCGCGCCGACGGTGCTGCTCGACGGCGCGCACAACCCGCACGGCATGGCCGCCACGGTCGCCGCGGTGCAGGAGGAGTTCGCGTTCAGCAAGCTCGTCGGCGTGCTGGCGGTGCTCGGCGACAAGGACGCGGCGAGCCTGCTCGAACTGCTCGAACCGGTGCTCGACTCGATCGTGGTGGCGGAGAACAGCTCGCCCCGGGCGATGCCCGTGGACGAGCTGGCCGAGCTGGCGCGGGAGATCTTCGGGCCGGAGCGGGTGCAGGCGACCCGGGAGATGCCCGACGCCATCGAGGCGGCGGTGGCGGAGGCCGAGTCGGACGTGCCGGGCGAGCTGTCCGGGGTGGGCGTGCTGGTCACCGGATCGGTGGTGACAGTGGCCGACGCCCGCCGGCTGCTCAAGCGATGACCGGCCCGCAGCAGGGTACGGGCGCCGAGCCGCAGCCGACTGGCGCTGAGCGGACCGTCGGCGAGACCGGCGCTGAGCGATCCGTCGGCGCCGAGCAGGCCGGTCCCGAGCGGGCGGTCGGCGACACGTCGGAGGGTCAGGCGCCGGGCGGCGAGCGCCGGTCCGGCCTGCGGAACCCGGACAAGGCCGTACGCGGGCTGGGCGCCGGCACGATGGCGCTGGAGGCGCTGGTGCTGCTGCTGGCGATCCAGCCGATCCGGGTGGTCGGCGGTGACCTGAGCGGCGCGGCGGTCGGCGCGATCGTGGCGCTGGCGGTCGCCTGCGTGGTGCTGGCCGGCATGATGCGCCGCCCGTGGGCGTGGCACGCCGGCACCGTACTCCAGGGTTTGCTGCTGCTCTCCGGGCTGCTGCACTGGTCGCTGTTCGCGCTCGGGGTGATGTTCGCGCTGGTGTGGGCGTACGCGCTGCACGTGCGGCGGGTCATCCTCGGCTGAGCGCCGCGGCGCGGCGCGGTTCCGCGTGTTAAGAAGGGCCCCTTCCTCTACCTGAGGCGTTAAGAAGGGGCCCTTCCTTACACCCTCAGGCGTCGGCGAGTGAGCGCCACTGGGTGAGGGCTACGCCGTGGCCGTCGGGGTCGCGGAAGGCCGCCGCCCACACCTCCAGCTTGGTGCCCCGGTTCACCACGCGCGGCGCGTACGTGAACCGGACGCCTGATTCGCGCAGCCGCTCGTACGCGCCCTGGATGTCGTCCACCTCCAGGTTGACGTGCACCAGGCGGCGGCTGATCGGGGCGGCTCCGGTGACCCGGCGCAGCACCAGCCGGGTCGGCCCGGAGGAGAGCACGGCGTTGCCCTCGCCGCGGTCCAGTTCGTCGAAGCCGAGTTCGCGGTAGAAGTCGAGGGACCGGTCCAGGTCGGTGACGAGCAGGGTGATGCCGACGCCGCTGATGGGGCTGCCCAGCTCGTCCGGCTCGGCCGCGCCGGACGGGCCGAAGATGGCCTCGTCCAGTTCCTCGGCGGTGGGCGGCGTGTCGGAGCGCCGGGGCGCGTCCGAGGGGTCGTCCAGCGGTACGTCGATCGGGTCGGGCACGGTCTCGACGGGCACGGTGTCGGCCGCCGCGGCGCCGGCGCGCGTGCTGTCGGGTTCCGGGGCGCCGATCGGTTCCTCGGCGGGGGCACGGGGCGCCGGGGCGCGGCGGGGGAGCGGACCGGCGGCGGCCGGCTCGACAAGCTGCCCCTCCAGCACCATCCGGCCGCTGGGGCTCTGGTGCAGCACCACCGGCTCGCGCTCGTCGGCCCGCGGCGGGACGTCGTCCAGGTACGGGTCCGGCGCGGGCGGGTAGTCGTCGCGGAAGTCGTCCTCGGGCGCGCGCCCGGCCCACGGCGGCGCCTCCTGCGCGATCAACGGCTCGTCCAGCGGGTCCGGGGCGTCGTACTCGGGAGGCAGGTCGGCCACCGCGGCGGCGGTCTCCGCGTGGGTGGGCACCTCGTCCCAGAGGACGCGTACGTGCCGCTGGTCGTCCAGCGCCACCCGGACCGGCAGCGCCTGGCCCAGCGAGGGCCACTTGGCGACCGGCACCCGCGGCTCGATGATCTTCTTGGAGCGGGGCGGCAGTCCGGGCGCGTCGATCACCAGTTGCAGCTCGCAGCGGCCGAACGCGTACTGGGTGGGTGGTTCGGAGGCGCTGTGCACGTGGCCCAGCCCGATCACCCAGGTGCGGCCGCCGCCGCGTACCGTGGCCAGCGCGATCGCCAGCACCAGCAGCGCGACGCCGAGCGCGACGATGGCCCAGCTGGTCATGCCCAGCCCGAACACCGTCACGAAGGTGGCGACGGTGCCCAGCACCGTGCCGATCAGTTTGCGTACCGGCGCGATAGTGCGGTTCCCGCCATTCGCCACAGTGGACCTCCCAGGGGTTCCAGGGCCAGGCTAGGCCGCCACGGCGGGCCAGGGAAGACGCAGCCGCCGCGCCGGCGCCGGGACCGGGTCGCTACGCTGACCGTACCCAGCCGACCCCGTTTGAGTGCGCAGGAGGAAACCAGCGTGTCCAGCAGCAGCCCGGACGAGCGGACGCTCGTACTGATCAAGCCCGACGCGGTGCGCCGCGGTCTGGTGGGCGAGATCCTGTCCCGTTTCGAGCGCAAGGGCCTGCGGATCGACGCGATGGTGAGCCGGAGCATGGACGGCGACTTCGCCGACCAGCACTACGCCGAGCACGTGGACAAGCCGTTCTACCCGCCGCTGAAGACGTTCATGACCAGCGGTCCGCTGGTGGCGCTGGTGCTCTCCGGCGATCAGGTGATCGAGGTGGTGCGCGCGATGATCGGCAGCACCGACGGCCGCAAGGCCGCCGCCGGCACGATCCGGGGCGACCTGTCGCTGTCGAACCGGGAGAACCTGGTGCACGCCTCCGACTCGGCGGACAGCGCCAAGCGCGAGATCGCGCTCTGGTTCCCCGAGCTGGCCTGACCGACGCGCCGACGGCCCCGGCCCGCTCCTGGCGGGACCGGGGCCTTCGTGTGTCGGCGATCAGACCTGCGCCGGCGGCTGCGTCCGGCAGGTCACCGCGACCCGGTTCCACACGTTGATGGTGGCGATCGCCACCACCAGGTCGGCCAGTTCCTTCTCCGACCACACCTTCGCCGCGGCGTCCCAGACGTCGTCCGGCACGCCGTGCTCGCCGAGCCGGGTCACCGCGTCGGTGAGGGCCAGCGCGGCCCGCTCCCGCTCGTCGAAGAACGGCGCCTCGCGCCACGCCGAGACCGCGAACAGCCGGCGGCTGTCCTCCCCGGCCCCCAGCGCCTCCCGGCTGTGCATGTCCACGCAGAACGCGCAGCCGTTGAGCATCGACGCCCGCAGCTTCACCAGTTCCAGCACGGTGTGGTCCACGTTCGTCCGGACGTACTTCTCCAGGCCCAGCACGGCCTGGTACGCCTCGGGCGCCACCGCCGCCATGTCCATCCGGCTCATCGCCGCCTCCTTGTTTTGTGGGGGTACGCGCACAGGACGGGGCACGGTGGGCGCGGTGTGACGCGTCGGCGGTGTGACGGGGGTCATGATCGCCGGGTGAGACGGGGAGGGGAGATAGTCGGAGGCGGGAGGGGCGGGGGGTCGAGTACGCTTGGGCGTACAGGCGACGACCCGGCCATCACCGGTGAGCCTCCGGAAGAACAGCCGGGTGACCGGCCCAGTAGAACCGGACGGGACGGCCCGTCACAGCCGGCCAACGAGCGGGCGGTCGCACCTCGGCCGCCAAGCGGGGTGGTACCGCGGGCCACGCCCGGGACGCCGGTCACGGCGTACCGGCTTCGGCTCGTCCTCGCAGACCACTGACGAGTGAGCTGCTGAGGGAGAGCGACAGGCGATGGCCTATCCGTTGCACGACCCGACCGGCGCCGGTGTCCCGGCGAGCCCGGACCTGCCCGCGGTCGAGCGCCGGGTGCTGGAGCACTGGACGGCCGACAAGACCTTCGAGGCGTCGGTCGAGGCCCGCGACGCCGGCCGCGACGGCGAGAACGAGTACGTCTTCTACGACGGCCCGCCGTTCGCCAACGGCCTGCCGCACTACGGTCACCTGTTCACCGGCTACGTCAAGGACGTGGTGCCGCGCTACCAGACCATGCGCGGGCGGCGCGTCGAGCGCCGGTTCGGCTGGGACTGCCACGGCCTGCCCGCCGAGGTGGTGGCCGAGAAGCAGCTCGGCATCACCACCAAGGCGGAGATCCTCGACCTCGGCGTGGCCCGGTTCAACGAGGCCTGCCGCGCGTCGGTGCTGGAGTTCACCCACGACTGGGAGCGGTACGTCACCCGGCAGGCCCGCTGGGTCGACTTCGCCAACGACTACAAGACGCTCGACCTGGACTACATGGAAAGCGTCATGTGGGCCTTCAAGACCCTGCACGACAAGGGCCTGGTCTACGAGGGCTTCCGCGTGCTGGCGTACTGCTGGCGGTGCGAGACCCCGCTGTCGAACACCGAGACCCGGATGGACGACGTCTACCGGGACCGGCACGACCCGACGCTCACCGTCTGGTTCGGGCTGACCGCCGACGAGAATGCGCCGGAGCTGCTGCGCGGTCCCGTCAAGCTGGGCGTCTGGACCACCACGCCGTGGACGCTGCCGTCCAACCTGGCGCTCGCCGTCGGCCCCGACATCGAGTACGCCGTGCTGGAACGCGACGGCGAGCGCCACGTCGTCGGCGCGGCGCGCCTCGGCGCGTACGCCAAGGAGCTGGAGGGGTACGAGCAGGTCGGCACCGTGTACGGCCGCGACCTGGCCGGACGCCGCTACACGCCGCTGTTCGACTTCCTGGTCGAGCCGGCCGGGGAGAACGCGTACCAGGTGCTCGGCGCGGACTTCGTCACCACCGAGGACGGCACCGGGATCGTCCACCTGGCCCCGGCGTTCGGTGAGGACGACCAGAACGTCTGCAACGCCGCCGGCATCCCGACCATCGTGACGGTGGACGACCACACCCGGTTCACCGCGCTGGTGCCGCCGTACCAGGGCGAGCAGGTCTTCGACGTGAACAAGCCGGTGATCCGGGAACTGAAGGAGCGGGGGGTGGTGCTGCGGCAGGACACGTACACCCACTCGTACCCGCACTGCTGGCGCTGCGACACCCCGCTGGTCTACAAGGCGGTGTCGTCGTGGTTCGTCGCGGTGACGAAGTTCAAGGACCGGATGGTCGAGCTGAACCAGCAGATCAACTGGACGCCCGGCCACATCAAGGACGGCTCGTTCGGCAAGTGGCTGGCGAACGCCCGCGACTGGTCGATCAGCCGGAACCGGTTCTGGGGCTCGCCGATCCCGGTGTGGCGCTCCGACGACCCGAACTACCCGCGGGTCGACGTGTACGGCTCGCTGGCCGACATCGAGCGGGACTTCGGCGTACGCCTGACCGACCTGCACCGGCCGGCGGTGGACGACCTGGTCCGCCCCAACCCGGACGACCCGACGGGCAAGTCGATGATGCGCCGGGTGCCGGAGGTGCTGGACTGCTGGTTCGAGTCCGGCTCGATGCCGTTCGCCCAGGTGCACTACCCGTTCGAGAACCGCGAGTGGTTCGAGCACCACTACCCGGGCGACTTCATCGTCGAGTACATCGGGCAGACCCGCGGCTGGTTCTACACCATGCACGTGCTGGCCACCGCGCTGTTCGACAGGCCGGCGTTCCGCAACTGCCTCAGCCACGGCATCCTGCTCGGCTCGGACGGACGCAAGATGTCCAAGAGCCTGCGCAACTACCCGGACGTCTACCACGTGTTCGACTCCTACGGGTCGGACGCGATGCGGTGGATGCTGATGTCCTCGCCGGTGCTGCGCGGCGGTGACATGGCGGTCACCGAGTCGGGCATCCGGGACGCGGTTCGCCAGGTGCTGCTGCCGCTGTGGAACGTCTGGTACTTCTTCTCGCTCTACGCCAACGCCGACGGCTACACCGCGCGTCGCCGCACCGACTCCACGCACGTGCTCGACCGGTACGTGCTGGCGAAGACGAACGAGCTGGTGGCGACCGTCGGCGCGCAGATGGACGCGTACGACATCTCCGGCGCGTGCGCCACCGTGCGGTCCTACCTGGACGCGCTCACCAACTGGTACGTGCGCCGGTCCCGGGACCGGTTCTGGGCCGGCGACGCGGACGCGTTCGACACGCTCTCGACAGTGCTGGAGACGCTGTGCCGGGTGGTGGCGCCGCTGGTGCCGCTGACCGCCGAGGAGATCTGGCGCGGGCTGACCGGCGAGCGTTCGGTGCATCTGACCGACTGGCCGCAGGCGGACGAGTTCCCGGCCGACCACGAGCTGGTCTCCGCGATGGACAACGTCCGGGCGGTCGCCTCGGCGGCGCTGTCCCTGCGCAAGGCCAAGGGCCTGCGGGTACGGCTGCCGCTGGCGAAGCTGACAGTGGCCTCGCCCGTCGCGGCCCAGCTGCGGCCCTTCGCCGACCTGGTGGCCGACGAGGTCAACGTGAAGGAGGTAGTGCTCAGCGACGAGGTGTCCGCGTACTGCCAGCAGGTCCTCACGGTGGTGCCGCGGGCGCTCGGCCCGCGCGTCGGCAAGGCCGTCCAGCAGGTGATCAAGGCGGTCAAGGCGGGGGAGTGGGAGCTGCGCGACGGCGCCCCGGTCGCCGCCGGGGTCACCCTCGCCGAGGGCGAGTACGAGCTGCGCCTGGTCGCCGCCGACGCGGAGCACTCCGCGCCGCTGCCCGGCGGTGAGGGCGTGGTCGTGCTGGACACCGAGGTCACGCCGGAGCTGGCCGCCGAAGGGCTGGCAAGGGACGTGGTCCGGGTCGTGCAGCAGGCCCGCCGCGACGCCGACCTGGACGTCTCGGACCGGATCACGGTGGCCGTCTCCGCCTCCGAGGAGGTACGCGCGGCGGTCGCCGCGTACACCGGTTTCGTGGCCCGGGAGGTGCTGGCCGACAGCATCGACTTCGCCGAGGGCCTCGACGGCTTCGCCGGCGAGGCCGGCGACGGCGAGCGGGTCACAGTGACGGTCCGGAAGGTCTGAGCCGGACCGGGCGCCCTCCCCCACCCCTGCGGGTGGGGGAGGGCCCAGCCCCAGCGAGTGGACTGCGGGCCACCCGCTCGGTGGCGGACGGCCGCGTCGGCTACCGTGACAGCGCCTGTTTCACGTACGACCGCCGGAGGACCCGTGCCCCTGCTCTACACCATCGGCAAGCTCACCGTGGCGCCCGCGCTCCGGTTGGCCTTCCGTCCGCACGTGGAGGGGTTGGAGCACATCCCGGCGACCGGCGGCGCGATCTTCGCCAGCAACCACCTCTCCGTCGCCGACGAGCTGCTCCTCGGCACCGTGGTGCCCCGCCACCTGGCGTTCTGGGCCAAGTCGGAGTACTTCAACGGCACCGGGCTCAAGGGCGGCTTCTCCAAGTTCGTGCTCACCGGGCTGGGCGCGATCCCGGTCGAGCGGGCCGGCGGCCGGGCCGCGCTCACCGCGTTCGACGCGGCGATCCCGGTGCTCAAGGCCGGTGACCTGGTGGCCGTCTACCCGGAGGGCACCCGCTCGCCGGACGGGCGGCTCTACCGCGGGCGTACCGGCACCGTCCGGCTCGCGATCGCCGCCGGTGTGCCGGTCATCCCGGTCGGCGTGACCGGCACCGACAAGGCCCAGCCGATCGGTACGCGGGTGCCGCGACCCGGGCGCGCCAAGATCAGGATGAAGTTCGGCAAGCCGCTGGACTTCACCGGGCGTCCCGACGACCGCACGTCGCTGCGCGCGATGACCGACGAGATGATGGCCGAGATCCAGAAGCTCAGCGGCCAGGAGTACGTCCCGCGCTACGCGCCGAAGCGCGCCGACCAGGCCGCCGGTGAGCAGACCGCCTGAGCGGTCAGGACTTCGGCACCACCACACGCTGACGCAGATCGTTCAGTAGCCGCCCGCTGTCGTCCACGGACAGCCGGGTGAACACACCAGTGGTCAGACTGCCGTGGTCGGCCGAGGTGCAGACCACCACCGAGTCGCCGTCCGCCTGGCCGACCGCGCAGCGCGCGTACCGGCCCCGGACACCGGTGTCCACGTTCACCGACTCCTTCAGGGCGTACTCCCCGGCGAGGCGGTCGATCTCCGCCTTGGCATCCGACTCCGGACTGAACCGCAGGCCGGTGCTGCCGAACAACGTCACCCGCTTGCCGTCGCTCGTCGTGTAGATGCCCGCGAACGTGTCCTCGGCGAGCAGGTTCGACTCGCGTACCCGGCTCTTCAGCTCCTCGGCGGCGGCCTGACTGCGCTCGTCCTGGCGCAGCCGCATCGAGTCGATCTGGTCCGGGAGGCTGGCGCGGGCCGGGTACTGGTTGGAGATCGGCTGGAACCACCAGAGCGGCAGGCCGCAGCAGCACGCGACGCTGAGCAGCAGCACCCAGGGCCAGCGGCGCCTGCGGCGGGTCCGCTTGGGCGGCTGCTGCCAGGCCGGTGGCGGCGCGACAGGCGGCCCGGCCTTGCTCCGGCGCTGCTTCGGCGGCCGCCCCGGCTTCGCCGGCCGGGGCGTGGCGGGAGGCGCCGCCGGTGGCAGGGGACGGGCTGCCGGTGCGGCGGGGTACTGCGGCGCGTGCGGCGGCGGCGAGACCGGCCGGGCCGGCCCGGCCGGGTGGTACGGCGGCGGCTGATGTGGCGGCGGCGAGACCGGCCGGGCGGCCGGAGCGGCGGGGTGCGCCGGGTGGTGCGGCGGAGTGGAGACCGGCCGGGCGGCGGGCGGCTGTGGGTGGGGCGGCTGTAAGTGGGGCGGCGCCGGGTGGGTCGGGTGGGGGTTCGGCGTCGACCAGGGCGCGGTGTACGGCAGCGTCGGCGTCAGGGGTGGCAGCTCCGGCGCGTGCAACTCCCAGCCGGTGGTGTCCACCCCCTCCCACGGGTCGACCGGCGTGGCGTGCTCGGGCGAGTCCAGCGGCGGCACCGGCGTGGGCTCGGCGGACGCGCCCCAGCGGGGCCGGCTCGGCGTCGGTGGCGGGACGGCGGCGGAGCCGCTCCAGCGCGGCGCCTCGACCCGGGTGGCGTTCGGTGCGTTCTCAGCCGGGTTCGGGGCGTTGTCCACCCGGGTGGGGTCCGGCGTGGTGGCCGGGGGTGGCTGCGGTGCGGCGTCGATCCGGGTCGGGTCCGGCGTGGTGGTGGCCGCCGGCGGCTGCGGGGCCGCGTCGATCCGGGTCGGGTCCGGCTGGCGGGCGGTCCGGGGGGTGGGGACAGGTGTGGTCCGGCCCGGCACCGGGGCCGACCCCCGGGCCCGGGGGACCGGCACCTGCGGGACGGTGTCGGTCCCGCCGGCGGCTGTCGCGGTGGTCTCGGCCGGCGTTCCGGCGGTCTCGGCGGTTGTTCCGGCGTCGGTTGCCGGGGCGTCGGCGCGCGTCTCGGTGCCGGCGGCGGGGGTCGCAGCCCTGTCCGTGGCCGTCTCGGTCGCGGCGGACCGGACCTCGTCGGTGGGCGTCCCGGTTCCGGCGGGCTGGACGGTCTCGGCGGGCTGGACCTTCTCGGTGGGCTTCTCGGTCTCGATGGGCTGGACCTTCTCGGTGGGCTTCTCGGTGCCGGTGGGCTCGACCTTGTCCGTGGGCGTCTCGGGCGCGGCGTCGACCTCGTTCCTGGACGTCTCCGCCTCGGTGGCGTCGACCTCGTTCGTGGGCGTCTCGGCCTCGGTGGTCCGCGGCTGCGGGACCGCGTCGTGCCGAGGCTCGGCGGCGGGCTCGGTGGGCGCCTGCGCATCGGCGGAAGCGCCGTTCGGTGCGGCTTCGGACGGCTGGTCCCCGGGCGTCGCGGGGGCGTCCGGCGTGGTGGACGGCTGGCCTTCGGGCGCGGCGGCGGGCGGCGACGCCGGAGCGGAGGCGCCGGTGGCGTCCTCGGTGTCGACGGCGGTGGCCTGCTCGGTGACGGTCGGCTCCTCGGCCCCGTCGGCCGGCCGGCCCGCCCCCGGCTGCGGCTGCGGCATCGCGGCTATCTCCTCTCGCGCCCGTTGCGAGGTTAGTACCGCCCCGCCACCCAGGACTAATCCCGCCCGCCCGCCGGCCCCACTCCGGTGATCAAGGAGTTCGTGTCCGGTGGGAGCGCGGGACAGCCCGCAAACTCCTTGATCAACGCGGCGGACCCGGGCGCGGGCGCGGGGGAGAGCGGGGGCACCGCGTACGCTTGGGCATCATGAGTGCCCCGTCCACTACTCCACGTCCCGCCGCCGCCAACTCGGTCTGGCCCCGGCTGGAGCCGCTGCTGCCGCAGGTGACCAAGCCCATCCAGTACGTGGGTGGAGAGCTGGGCGCGGTGGTCAAGGACTGGGACGCCGCCACCGTCCGGTGGGCGCTGATGTACCCGGACGCGTACGAGGTGGGCCTGCCCAACCAGGGCGTGCAGATCCTGTACGAGGTGCTCAACGAGCTGCCCGACGTGCTGGCCGAGCGGACGTACGCGGTCTGGCCGGACCTGGAGAAGCTGATGCGCGCCCACGGCGTGCCGCAGTTCACCGTCGACGCCCACCGTCCGGTGCGTGACTTCGACGTGTTCGGCGTCTCGTTCTCCACCGAGCTGGGCTACACCAACCTGCTCACCGCGATCGACCTGGCCGGCATCCCGCTGCTCGCCGCCGACCGCACCGACGCCGACCCGGTGATCGTGGCCGGCGGGCACGCCGCGTTCAACCCGGAGCCGATCGCCGACTTCGTCGACGCCGCGGTGCTCGGCGACGGCGAGGAGGCGGTGCTGGAGATCACCGCCATCGTGCGGGAGTGGAAGGCCGAGGGCTCCCCGGGCGGCCGGGACGAGCTGCTGCTGCGGCTGGCCCGCACCGAGAGCGTCTACGTGCCGCGCTTCTACGACGTCGACTACCTGCCCGACGGCCGGATCCAGCGGGTCGTGCCGAACCGCCCGGACGTGCCGTTCCGCGTGCACAAGCGCACGACGATGGACCTGGATGCCTGGCCGTACCCGAAGAAGCCCCTGGTCCCGCTCGCCGAGACGGTGCACGAGCGGTACGCGGTGGAGATCTTCCGGGGCTGCACCCGGGGCTGCCGCTTCTGCCAGGCCGGCATGATCACCCGCCCGGTGCGGGAGCGTTCGATCACCACCGTCGGCCAGATGGTCCAGCAGGGTCTGGAGTTCTCCGGCTTCCACGAGGTGGGCCTGCTGTCGCTGTCGTCGGCCGACCACTCGGAGATCGGCGACATGTGCTCCGGGCTGGCCGAGCAGTACGCGGGCACGAACGTCTCGCTGTCGCTGCCGTCGACCCGGGTGGACGCGTTCAACATCGACCTGGCGCAGGAGTTGTCCCGCAACGGGCGGCGTACCGGTCTGACGTTCGCCCCGGAGGGCGGGTCGGAGCGGATCCGCAAGGTGATCAACAAGATGGTGTCGAAGGAAGACCTCATCCGCACCGTGGTCACCGCGTACTCCAACGGCTGGCGGCAGGTGAAGCTTTACTTCATGTGCGGCCTGCCCACCGAGACCGACGAGGACGTCCTGGAGATCGCCGACATGGCGCACGAGGTGATCCGGGCCGGCCGCGCGGCCACCGGGTCCAAGGACATCCGCTGCACCGTCTCCATCGGCGGGTTCGTGCCCAAGCCGCACACCCCGTTCCAGTGGGCCTCGATGGAGCGGCCGGAGGTCATCGACGGTCGGCTCAAGCTGCTCAAGCAGGCCATCAACAGCGACCGGTCGCTGGGCCGGGCGATCGGCTTCCGCTACCACGACGGCGAGCCGTCGCTGATCGAGGGCCTGCTGTCCCGGGGCGACCGCCGGGTCGGCGCGGTGATCCGCAGGGTCTGGGAGAACGGCGGCCGGTTCGACGGCTGGAGCGAGCACTTCTCGTACCAGCGCTGGGTGGACGCCGCCGCCGAGGTGCTGCCGGCGTACGGGGTGGACCTCGACTGGTACACCACCCGCGAGCGTGAGGAGCTGGAGGTCCTGCCCTGGGATCACCTCGACTCCGGCCTGGACAAGGACTGGCTCTGGCAGGACTGGCAGGACTCGCTGTCGCAGTACGAGCAGGACGACTGCCGCTGGACGCCGTGCTTCGACTGCGGCGTGTGCCCGTCCATGGACACCGAGATCCAGATTGGCCCGACCGGCCGCAAGCTGCTGCCGTTGACCCCGGTCAATGGCCTGAAGCTGCCCGCCGCCGCCCAGGGCTGAGGCCCGGACCGTACCGGAGCGCGGGAACCCGACCGGGTTCCCGCGCTCCGTCGTCTTTTCGCGGTGACCGCCCGCGTGCGCGGGGTGGGGGTGCCCCGACTGGTGCATCCTCGATACGCTGCGTCCGTAATGGACCGGCCGGGGGCCGGTAGCGGGGAGGACAGCAGACATGGGCATCAATCCGCCGGACACCGGCGATCTGCACGTCAGCGTCGAGGACCTGGACGCCGCGGCGGAGTACGTCGAGCGCCTCAAGCAGTACGTCGACGACACCATCGGCTACGAGATGGAGCGCATCAAGGAGCGGATGAAGGGCGACAGCGGCAACGCGCAGACGGTGCCCAACGGCACCCCGTTCGGCGCGTACGAGGACGCCCGGATGCAGTGGGCGGCGCTGACCAGGTCCACGGCCAGCATGGAGGCCCACCTCAAGGCCATCTCCATGAAGCTGGCCGGCCTGAAGCAGGGCACGCAGGACATCGCCAAGGCGTTCCGCGACGCCGAGGCCCGCAACGCCGCGAACGGCAAGGACATCGAGCGGCTGCTGGAGACCGCGGCCCCGCCGCCGGACGCCGGGCAGCAGCCCACCTACCCGTACACGGCCTGAGGGGGAGACGGTCATGGCAGGAGGCACCTGGGAGCGTTGCGTCCGTGAGGTGACGCTCTCGGCGGATCCGGAGACCGTGGGCTCGGTCGGCGCGGGCTGGCGCAACCTGTCCACCGCGCTCGGCCATCTGCGTGACTCGCTGGTCGGCCGCTCGTTCGTCGGCCCGATCGCGGCCGGCCAGGAGCGCCCGCACACCGGCGGTCTGCCCGGGCTGCTCGCCGGCTGGCAGGGCAGCGGCGGCGACGCGTACCGCGAGCACCTGGGCGAGATCGGCAAGGAGATCGAGGATCTCATCACGCACGCCAGCAACGTCAGTGGCGCGCTGTCGCGGATCGAGGGCGACATCCGTACGGCGGTGGCGAGCATCCCGATCCCGCTGATGGACAACTTCGGCTGGAACGAGTGGAGCCTGCCCGGCGGCACCGAACTGGACGACGCCCGCGACGGCGAGAGCCAGTCCGGATTCCTCGCCGCACTGCGCAGCGACTACCAGTCCAACCAGGCGCTCTACGCCGACGGCGCGTTCCGCGACAAGGCCGACGACCTCGAAGCCACCATGAAGGTCGACGGCAACGCCAACGACCAGAAGCGCGGCGGCTGGTGGGACACCAAGTCCCACCTGGACAACTGGTACCGCGACAACCAGCAGGCGGCCAACAGGGCGATGTCGCCGCTGCCGGCCGCGGTCGAGGCCGAGCGCCCCAAGCTGTTGGTACCCCAGCCCGACGGCCGGCTCGACGACGGCTACCGCGCGGACCCCCGCGTACCCCCGTCCGGAGTGCCGGGTGGCGGGCTGCCCGGCGGCGGTGGTGGCGGTGCCGGCGGTGGCGGCGGGATGCCCTCGCTGGGCAGCACCGGCATCGGCGGCGGTGGTGCCGGCGTGCCCGGCGGCGGCTCGTTCACGCCCCCGCCGACCACCGGCGTGCCCGAGCTGGGCGGCGGCCCCGGCGGCGGCTCGTACACCCCGCCCGGCACCGGCGTGCCCGGCGCAGGCGCCCCGGGTTCCGGCACTCCCGAGTACGGCACCGGCCTGGCCGGCGCGGGCGGGCCGGGCACGATCACCCCGGGCGGCCCGGGCAGCACCTTCGGTGGCGGCGCCGGGCTGAGCACCGGCGGCGCCGGCTTCGGTGGCGGTGGCGGTGGCGCCGGGCTGGGTTCGGCGGGCGGCCTCGGCGGTGGCGGCCTCGGCGCGGCCGGCGGCATGGGCATGGGCGCGCTGCCCGGCATGGTCGGCGGCGGCAACGGCAAGGTGCCCCCGCTGACCAGCGCGGCCGGCGCGCTCCGTGCGGCGGCGGGCGCGGGGCCGGGCGGCGCCGGTGCGCGTGGCGGCCTGGCCGGCGCGGGCATGGCGGGCGGCGGAATGATGGGTGGCGGGATGATGGGCGGCCACGGCGGCGCCGGGCATGGCGGCGGCGGTGGCGACCACTCGTCGTGGTTGACTGAGGACGACGATCCGTGGGGCACCGGTGACGGTGCGTCCCCGGGCATCCTGCGATGAGGACGGACGGATGAGGGTGCACGTCGGCGCGCTCCGGCCGGTGGCGGCCGCGCTGCTGGCCGGGCTGATGGTGCTGGGGGCCGCGCAGCCGGCGGTCGGCGCTCCCCGCCGGGCCGAGCAGTGGTACCTCGACGAGCTGCGGATCGACCGGGCGCACCAGATCTCCACCGGGCGGGGCGTCGTGGTCGGAGTGGTCGACAGCGGCGCCGACGCCAACCACCCGGACCTGCGCGGCCGGCTCCTCGCCGGCCGCAGCACGTTCGACTCCGGCGACGGCCGGCGCGACCCGGACGGCCACGGCACCCACATGGCCGGGATCATCGCGGCGAACGGGACCGGAGTGGTCGGCGTCGCGCCGGACGCCCGGATCCTGCCCATCCGCACGCCGTCCGGCGACAAGGGCGCCGACGCGGGCAACTCCGCGACCGGCATCCGGATGGCTGTGGACGGCGGCGCGAAGGTGCTCAACCTGTCCTACGGGCACGCCGGCGCCGTCGACGAGGGCGAAGAGGCGGCGATCCGGTACGCGCTGGAACGCGACGTGGTCGTGGTGGCCGCCGCCGGCAACGTCCGCAAGCTCGGCCCGGACATCGCCGCACCCGCGAAGATCCCCGGCGTGATCGCGGTGACCGGCACGACCCGGGGCGGCGGTTTCTGGCCCGGGTCGGCGCAGGGCCCGGAGGCGGTGGTCGCCGCGCCCGGGGACGAGGTCTACAACATCGGACCCGACCGGGGGTACGGCTGGGGCGACGGCACGTCCGACTCCACAGCCATCGTGGCCGGTGTGGCCGCGCTGATCCGGTCGAAGTTCCCCCGGCTCGCCGCACCCGACGTGATCAACCGGATCATCCGTACCGCCCGGGACGCCGGCCCGCCCGGCCGTGACCCGCAGTTCGGCTTCGGCCGGATCGACCCGGTGGCGGCGCTCACCGCCGATGTTCCGTCGGTGTCGGCGAACCCGCTGCTCGGCGCCGCTCCGGCCAGCGCGTCCGCGCCGCCGGCCGCGGCCGAGGACGAAGACTTCGACGTGACCGACTACGGCGACCGGGGCGGTCCCACCGACCAGCAGGTCATGGTGATCGGCATCGGTATCGCCGTGGCGCTGGTGGTGCTGCTGGCGCTCGTGGTGTTCCTGATCTGGAACCGCCGCCGGCACCGGCGCGAGCTGGCGCGGGCCGCCGACATCCCGGACGACGCGCTGGACCGGATGAACGGTCAGGGCCCGCCGGTCCCGGCCGGCCATCCCGCCGGCCCCCCTCCCGGCTACGGCCCCCCTCCCGGCTACGGCCCGCCGGGCGGCCCCTCGTCGCCCGGCGCCTACGCCCGACCGGGCACGTCCCCGTACCCTGGCGCCCCCTCCCACCCGGGCGGCCAACCGACCCAGGGCGCCCACCCCCAGCCCGGCGGATACCCCACGCCGAGCGGCCACCCCCAGCCCGGCCCCGGCGCCTACCCACCCCCGGCCCAGCCCACCCCGCCCCACGACAACCGCACCTGACCCCACGCTCCCGCCCTCCCTCTCCGGACCCGCCGCCAACCCCGTTGATCATGAGGTTGGCGGCGATGTCGATCTCCAATCCCGCCGCCAACCTCATGATCACCCGTCTCGCTCGGCCCGCCGGGGCCGAGCGGGCTGCGTGATCAAGGGGTTTGGGGCCTCGGGTGGGTGGGATCTGGACGTGAACTCCTTGATCGCGGCGGGACGAGGTGTCCGGGTGGGGGAGCGGGCGGGGTTTTGGGCGGGTTTGGGATGGGTGGGGTAGCCCCGGGTGTGGGGCGCGGCGAGCACTGCGCCAGGATGGGACGGATACGCAGGCACAGCCGAGGAGCTCACGATCGCCAGAAAGCCTCAACCCGAGGGCGGCCAGGCGCCCGTCGTCCAGCGGGTCCGCATCCGGTACGCCAAGCGGGGACCGCTGCGCTTCACCTCGCACCGCGACTTCGCCCGGGCCTTCGAGCGCGCGCTGCGCCGGGCCGGCGTACCGATCGCGTTCTCCCAGGGCTTCACACCGCACCCCAAGATCTCGTACGCCTCGGCGGCGCCGACCGGTGTGGCCAGCGAGGCGGAGTACCTGGAGATCGGGCTGCGTGAGCCGGTCGACCCGGCGCGGCTGCGCGAGGCTCTCGACGCCGCGCTCTCGCCCGGGCTCGACGTGCTCGACGCGGTGGAGGCCACCGGTGGCAGCCTCGCCGACCGGATCGAGGCGTCGTACTGGCGGATCGAGCTGCCCGAGGTGGACCCGAAGGTGCTGGCGGAGGCCGTGGCGGCCTTCACCGCCGCCGACGAGATCCAGGTCGAGCGGATGACCAAGCAGGGGCGGCGGACGTTCGACGCCCGCGCGGCAGTGGTGTCCATCGATGTGATGTCTCCGTCTGAGACGCCTTCCGAGGCGGCGGCCGTACCGTGTGCGATACTCGAACTGGTCGTGCGGCAGGTCACCCCGTCCGTTCGGCCCGATGACGTCCTGTCCGGCCTCCGCGCGGTGGCCGCCCTGGAGCCGCCGGTCACCCCCAAGGTGATTCGGCTGGCGCAGGGCACGTTGACCGCGCAGGGCGAGATCGTCGATCCGTTGGACGCGGATCGCGACGGGGCAACCATCGGAGAGCGCTGACCGTCGGTCAGCGTTCTGGCAGGCAGACTTCGGCGGTCGCGCGTTTGCGTGCCCGGCGGAAACACCTTTGCGGCAACCCTGCGTGGCAGCGCTCACCCGCGCCCGGGGCAGCCAGAACTGGAGAACGTCCATGCTCGAGAACGAGCCCGAGGGCGGCGAACGGACCGGCGCAGAGCCGGCCGGGACGACCGCCGACAGTGCCGCCATCGCCTCCGGCAGCGCCGACGTCGCCACCTCCGGCAGCGCGGAGGACGTCGCCGAGACCAAACCGCCGGCCCGTAAGCGGGCCAGCCGCCGCAAGGCCGCCCCGCTGAACCAGCCGGAGCAGACCGACGCGCCGGTGGAGGCGTCCGCGACCGTGACCGGCAGCGGCGAGTCGCCGCAGGCCGAGGTGCTCGCCCCGATCGCGGGCGAGTTGGACGCCGCGCCCAAGACCACCCGGCGCCGCCGTAAGGCGACCCCGGCGAAGGCGGTCGAGGAGCCGGTGGCCGCGGCCGGGGTGGAGGCCGCCTCGGACGAGGTCGTGCCGCCGGTGAAGGTGACCCGGACCCGTCGCCGCAAGGCCACCCCGCCCGCCGCCGAGACCGTGGCGCCGGACGAGACCGCCGCCGCGGTGCAGGCGTCCGAGAACGCCGTGATCGACGGGCCGGTCTCCGCGCCCGGGGGCGACCTGATCGCCGAGGGACGCGCCGACATCGGCGGTGACGAGGCCACCGCACCGGGTGGGGCCGTCACCGCCGAGACCGCGGGGACCGCCGCGCCGGCCCGCACCGGCCGGCGCGCCGCCACCGGCGACAAGGCCACCACCCGCCGGGGCAGGGCCGCCACCGGCGGCCAGACGAGCACCGGCGACACGGCCGGCATCGGTGAGACCACCGGCGAGGACGTCGAGGACGAGGACGCCGAGGGCGGGACCGTCGAGGACGCGAGCGCCGCGGGTGCGCGTACCCACGAGGTCGACCTGGCCCGCAGCGGCGGCCCGGCGGACACGACGGGCGTGGTGTCGACGGGCGCCGCCGTGCCGCGCGTCGCCGAGGAGCCGGCCGAGACGCCGCCCGCCACCACCCGCCGGCGTCGTGCCGCGCTCTCCGCGCCGACCGTCCTGTTCATGGCCCCGCAGCCCGACGAGGCACCCGCCGTCCAGGTCACGTACCCGGCGGCGGAGGAGCCGATCGAGGAAGCGGTCGAGACCGTCCGGCGTCGCCGTCGCGGTCGCCGTGAGGTCGAGCCGGTCGAGGCCGAGGTCGAGCCGGTCGAGGCCGAGGTCGAGCCGGAGGTCGTCGAGGAGGAGCCGGCCGCCGAGGCCGAGGAGTCCGCCGAGATCGACGAGGACGACGAGACGGCCGCCGCGCGGCGTCGTCGTCGCCGGGGTCGCCGTGGCCGGGGCCGGGGCCGGGGTGGCGCCGACGAGGCCGACGACGAGGAGACCGAGGAGCCCGGCACCGCCGAGGCCGCCGAGGAGGAGGCCGAGGAGTCCGCCGAGGAAGAGGAGTCCGACGGCGAGGGGATGACCCGTCGCCGTCGCCGTCGTCGCCGCCGGGGCGCCGGGGAGGCGGACACCGCCGCCGAGGACGGCGTGCCCACCGTCGTCAAGATCCGTGAGCCGCGCAAGCCTGTCGACGAGGTGCAGGGTGTCTCCGGCTCGACCCGGCTGGAGGCCAAGCGGCAGCGCCGCCGGGACGGCCGTGAGCAGCGGCGCACGCGTCCGCCGATCCTGAGCGAGTCGGAGTTCCTGGCCCGCCGGGAGGCGGTCGACCGGGTGATGGTGGTCCGCCAGCGCGGCGACCGCACCCAGATCGCGGTGCTCGAGGACGGCGTGCTGGTCGAGCACTACGTGACCCGCAACTCGTCCGCCACCATGGCCGGCAACGTCTACCTGGGCAAGGTCCAGAACGTGCTGCCGAGCATGGAGGCCGCCTTCGTCGACATCGGGCGTGGGCGCAACGCGGTGCTGTACGCCGGCGAGGTCAACTGGGACGCCACCGGCCTGGAGGGCCGGGCGCGCTCGATCGAGCAGGCGCTGCGCTCCGGTGACTCGGTGCTGGTGCAGGTGACCAAGGACCCGATCGGGCACAAGGGCGCGCGGCTGACCAGTCACATCGCGCTCTCCGGCCGGCACCTGGTCTACGTGCCCAACGGCAACGCCTCCGGGATCAGCCGCAAGCTGCCGGACACCGAGCGCAAGCGTCTGCGGGACGCGCTGAAGAAGCTGGTGCCGGACGGCGCCGGGGTGATCGTCCGGACCGCGGCCGAGGGCGCCAGCGAGGACGAGCTGGCGCGCGACGTGAAGCGGCTGCAGGCGCAGTGGGAGGACATCCAGGCCAAGGCGACCGAGGGCGGCGCCCCGGTGCTGCTCTACGAGGAGCCGGACCTGGTCATCCGCGTGGTCCGGGACCTCTTCAACGAGGACTTCCGCGAGCTGGTCATCGAGGGCGAGTCCGCGTACGGCATGGTCGAGTCGTACCTCTCGCACGTCTCCCCGGACCTGGTGGAGCGGCTGCGCCGGCACGCCGGGGTGGTGGACGTGTTCGCCGAGTACCGGATCGACGAGCAGATCCTCAAGGGGCTGGACCGGAAGGTCTTCCTCCCCTCCGGCGGCTCGCTGGTGATCGACCGCACCGAGGCGATGACGGTCATCGACGTGAACACCGGCAAGTACACCGGCTCCGGCGGCAACCTGGAGGAGACGGTCACCCGCAACAACCTGGAGGCGGCCGAGGAGATCGTGCGCCAGTTGCGGCTGCGCGACATCGGCGGCATCGTGGTGATCGACTTCATCGACATGGTGCTGGAGTCGAACCGGGAACTGGTGCTGCGCCGGCTCACCGAGTGTCTCGGCCGGGACCGCACCAAGCACCAGGTCACCGAGATCACCTCGCTCGGCCTGGTGCAGATGACCCGTAAGCGCATCGGCGCGGGCCTGCTGGAGGCGTTCAGCGAGACCTGCGAGTGCTGCAAGGGCCGGGGCGTGATCATTCACACCGAGCCGGTGCCGGAGAAGCCGCGTGGCGGCGGCGCGGGGGAGAAGGTCAAGGCGGTCGCCTCGGCGGTCGCCGCGCCGGCCGAGGAGAAGGGTCGTCGCCGGGGCCGTAAGGCCGCCGCGGAGAAGCCGGCCGTGGAGGTCGCGCCGGAGCAGCCGGCCGCGCAGCCGCCTGCCGGCATCGAGCCGCCCGTGGCCGTCGCGCCGCCGGAGCGGACCGTCGCCGAGGTGGTCGAGACCGACGACGACTACTACGACACCCAGGGCTACGACCTGTCCCGGTTCGAGACGGACACACCGGCCGCCCCGGCGGTCGCGGACAGCCAGGAAGGCGACTCGGCCCGGCTGGCCGCAGCCGACGACCCGGACGCGCTCGGTGACGGCGACAGCGACGAGGACGGCGGTGCCCCGCGCCGGCGGGCGCGCCGTGGCGGCGCCCGGCGGCGTACCCGGCCGTAAGGCGCTGAACTGCGCGAACAGGGCCCCCGTTCCACGCCTGGCGTGGTGGATACGGGGGCCCTGTCGTGCCTGCCGGGCAGCTCGGGAGGACGCCGGGCGGCAGCCCGGTTTGGGGGGCGGGCCGGGTATGGCGTACGCTTGCCTGCGGCGCACTTTGGTGTGCTGAGTTCCCGCGTGCCCGCTCCGCCGGTGTCACGGCTCCCGGCGAGACGCCGTGGGAACGACCGCCGCCGGTGTGACAACCGGCAGCGGTGGAATAGACGCCAGCAGCCTCAACGACAGGGAGTCCGCCTCCGATGTACGCGATCGTCAAGACCGGCGGCAAGCAGTACAAGGTCGCCGAGGGCGACGTGATCGAGGTCGAGAAGCTCGCCGGTGCCCCCGGCGACGCGGTGAAGCTCACCGCGGTGCTCCTCGTCGACGGTGACGACCTGGTGACCGACGCGGCGAAGCTCGCCAAGGTCGCGGTGTCCGGCGAGATCGCCGCGCACACCAAGGGCCCGAAGATCCGGATCCACAAGTTCAAGAACAAGACCGGCTACCACAAGCGCCAGGGTCACCGCCAGCCGCTGACCCAGGTCAAGGTGACCGGCATCTCCAGCGGGAAGTAGGTCGTCCTCCAATGGCTCACAAAAAGGGTGCGTCCAGCTCGCGTAACGGCCGTGACTCCGCGGCCCAGCGACTCGGCGTGAAGCGCTTCGGTGGTCAGGTCGTCAGCGCGGGTGAGATCCTCATCCGTCAGCGTGGCACCAAGTTCCACCCCGGTGACCTGGTCGGCCGTGGCGGCGACGACACGCTGTTCGCGCTGGCCGCCGGCTCGGTGCAGTTCGGCACCAAGCGCGGTCGCAAGACCGTCAGCATCGTGCCTCAGCAGTAGTTTTCTGGCCAAGCGGGCCGCGGACCTCTGGTCCCGGCCCGCTTCGCCTTTTCACGCGCGGGGCGGACCCCGCTGGAAGGATTGGCGTCGTGACGACGTTCGTTGACCGGGTCGTCCTGCACATGCAGGCCGGCGACGGCGGGCACGGCTGTGTCTCGATCCACCGGGAGAAGTTCAAGCCGTTCGGCGGGCCGGACGGCGGCAACGGCGGGCACGGCGGCAGCGTGTCCCTGGTGGTCGACCCGCAGGTCACCACGCTGCTCGACTTCCACTTCCGGCCCCACCTGAAGGCCGAGAACGGCAAGGGCGGGGCCGGCTCGAACCGGGACGGCGCCAACGGCCGCGACCTGGTCATCAAGGTGCCGAACGGCACGGTGGTGCAGAGCCTCGACGGCGAGGTCCTGGCCGACCTGGTCGGCGTGGGCACCACGTTCGAGGCGGCCCGGGGCGGCCGGGGCGGGCGCGGCAACGCCTCGCTGGCGAACGCCCGCCGCAAGGCGCCCGGCTTCGCCGAGCTGGGTGAGCCCGGCGACCGGCTGGACGTGGTGCTGGAGCTCAAGAGCGTCGCCGACGTGGGCCTGGTCGGCTTCCCGTCTGCCGGCAAGTCCTCGCTGATCTCGGTGATCTCCGCGGCCAAGCCGAAGATCGCCGACTACCCGTTCACCACGCTGGTGCCCAACCTGGGCGTGGTCCGCGTGGACAACCACACCTTCACCGTCGCCGACGTGCCGGGCCTGATCCCGGGCGCGGCCAGCGGCAAGGGCCTGGGCCTGGAGTTCCTCCGCCACGTCGAGCGCTGCGCCGTGCTGGTGCACGTGATCGACACCGCGACGCTGGAGCCCGGCCGCGACCCGCTCGCCGACATCGACGCCATCGAGTCGGAGCTGTCCCAGTACGGCGGCCTCGCCGACCGGCCCCGGCTGGTCGCGCTCAACAAGGTCGACGTGCCCGACGGCAAGGACCTCGCCGACATCGTCCGCCCCGACCTGGAGGCCCGCGGCCTGCGCGTCTTCGACGTCTCGACCGCCACCCGCGAGGGTCTGCGCGAGCTGACGTACGCGATGGCGGAGCTGGTCGACCAGGGCCGCCGGGCCGCCCCGCCGGCCGAGCCGACCCGGATCGTGATCCGCCCGAAGGCGGTCGACGACGCCGGCTTCACCATCGAGGCCGAGCCGGACGGCTCGTACACGGTGCGCGGCAGCCGGCCGGAGCGCTGGGTGAAGCAGACCAACTTCGACAACGACGAGGCAGTCGGCTACCTGGCCGACCGGCTGGCCCGCCTCGGCGTCGAGGAGAAGCTCGCCAAGGCCGGCGCGCAGGCCGGTGACCTGGTGCGCATCGGCGACCGGGAGTTCGACTGGCAGCCGACGCTCTACGCCGGTGTCGACTTCGTGCCCGGCAACCGGGGCACCGACGTGCGGCTGGAGGACAAGTCGAACCGCCCGTCCGCGTCCGACCGGCTCGCGGCGCGCAAGGCCCGCCGGGTACGGCCGGAGGACGAGATCGAGGCCGCGCCGGCTGCGGCGGAGGCGGACGCCGAGTAGCCGTTCCCGGGACGGCGGCGGGAAACCTGCGTGAAATCCGGCGGATCTAGCGTACGGGCATGTTGATCGAGTCCCGTCCCGCCACCGACCCGGAGATCGCCGCGCTCGTCGTCGCCCAGCAGCGGGAGCTGCGCGACGCGGACGGCGGGCTGGACGGGCAGGTGACTGTCGTGCACACCGACATCCACTACCTGGCCGCCGTGGTCGGTGGCCGGGCGGTCGGCTGCGGTGGGCTCCAGGCGCTCGACGCCGACACCGGTGAGCTGAAGCGGATGTACGTGCGACCGGCGTTCCGAGGCCGGGGCATCGCCCGGCAGTTGCTCGTGGCGCTGGAGGAACTGGCGTTCCGGGCGGGCCACCGGACGGTGTGCCTGGAGACGGGCACGTACCTGCCGGCCGCGATCTCGCTCTACCGGTCCAGCGGTTACGAACCGATCCCGGTCTACGGCGAGTACGTGGACAACCCGTACAGCGTCTGTTTCGCCAAGCGGCTGCCGGTGGCGGCCTGACGCTCAGGCGCTGGTCTGGGCGTGCGGCGCGGTGACCGGCTTGGACTCGGGGCTGGCGTGCTGGCGCAGCACGATGCTGAGCAGGATCAGCACCCCGACGGCGAGGAACTCGCTCTGCCAGTTCTGCATGGACTGGAACCAGAAGTCACTGGTGCCGAGGAACTGCCAGGCGTTGATCGGGGCCGCGCCGCTCTCCAGCGCCTGCTCCTGGTTGTAGGCGGCCACGCCGCCGAACAGGTGCCCCAGGAACGAGCCGCCGAAGATCATCAGAAGTGCGATGGCGAGGCTGTTCCGGTAGATGACCAGCGGCAGCCCGCCGACCCGTACCGGCCAGGGCGAGTCGGGTCGGGCGTGGTCCCGGTTGTCCTCCGGCCGGTCCGTCTGGCCCTCCGGCTTCGACTCGGCCGAGCCCTTCTGCACCAGGTACGCGGTGAGCAGCACGTAGCCGCCCATCTGGAGGAACTCCGACTCCCAGTTCTCGAACACCGCCTCGGCGAAGTGCCCGGTGCCCAGGTAGGCCCACCAGCTCAGCGGCTCGACGCCGTACCGGGTCAGCTCCTCGTTGTGCACCTGCCAGCCGAAGACGCTCTGCAGCAGCAGGAAGACCAGGAACGCGCCGAGCATGGCGACCGAGAGCATGTTGTCGCGCAACCACCGTGGCATCGCCGGACCTCCTCGACCCGTTCGCGCCTGCCCTCCTGCCCGGCATCGGGCCGGGGCAAACGCCGCACCGGCGTGTCGCGCCTGGTCAGGGACGGTCGAACGGGGCCTGCACCGGGCTGCCCGTGCCCAGGTTGTTGTTCAGCAGCAGTCCGGCGGCGAGCATGCCGAAACCGAGGAACAGGTGCAGCCAGTTGTCGGCGTCGTTCACCGGCACGAAGTTGACAGCGGTGTCCCGGTCGATGGCGAAGCCGTACAGCCACAGCACCAGGTAGAGCGCGCCGCCGCCGGCCAGGAACACCCGCGCCCCGCCCAGCCGCCGGGCCATCACCAGACCGACCAGCCCGAACGACAGGTGCAGCAGGTTGTGCAGCACCGACACCTGGAACACCCCGAGCAGCTTCGCCTCGGAGTGGTGCCCGGCGAACGTCATGTCGCCGTAGTGCGTGGTGATGCCGGGCACGAAACCGAGCACGCCGATCAGCGCGAAGACGGCTGCCGCCGCGAGGGCAACCTTCTGCACCGTAGGCCGCGCGGGCGCGTGTTCGCGCACGTCACGTGCCATCCCTGTCACCCCCGTGGACTCGCCGCCGCCCGGGCGGGCAGGCATTCCATTCTCTGACCGGAGCGGGCCGCTCCCGCAGAGAAATCACGAATCAGGCATGGACCCGTCGACTGGGGGTAGGGCGATTGTCACGCGGAAACAAATCCGTGTGACCCCCCGAGAACACCCGCTGGAAACACACGAGCGGAAGGGACACCATGACTCAGGATCTTTCTCCCAGTTCGGCCACGTACCAGTCGACGAACGGTGGTGGCGGCGTACGTGACCAGGCCCGCCAGGTCGGCTCCGACGCCGCGAGCGCCGGTGGCGCGGTCGCCCAGACCGCCAAGGAGCAGGGCCGGGAGGTGGTGGGCGAGGCCAAGCGGCAGGCCCGCGACCTCTACAGCGAGACCCGTGGCCAGGTCACCGCCCAGGCCGGTCAGCAGCAGCAGCGCGCCGCCAGTGGCCTGCGGTCGCTGGCCGACGAGATGCGCACCATGGCGCAGCAGGGTGGCGGCTCCGGGCCGGTCACCGAGCTGGCCCACCAGGCGGCCGAGCGGGTGCACGGCGTGGCCGGCTGGCTGGAGCAGCGTGAGCCGGGCGACCTGCTCAACGAGGTGAAGAACTACGCCCGCCGCAACCCCGGCACGTTCCTCGTCGGCGCCGCGCTGCTCGGCGTGGTCGCCGGGCGGCTCACCCGCAACATCACCGCGCTCGGCGACGACGACAGCGGCGCGCGGCCGGCGTACGACCCGGACCGCACCGCCGTCATCCCGACCGCGCGTGAGGTGCCGGACCAGGTGCCGCCGGGCGGCTACCTCGACCCGACGCCGGGCAGCTACGCCGAGCCGGACCCGGGCTACTCCGCGCCGGGCGCGACCTACCCGGGTGGCGGCGCCCCGAACACCTGGGCCGACCCGGCCGGTGGCACCGGTCAGCCGCTGCCGCCGCCGGAGCGCACCGACCCGCTGCCGGGCGTCCCGTCCACCGGCGCTCCCCGCCCGTGACCCGCCGCACCGGCAGAAGGGAGGCGACGGCATGACCGTACCCACGCAGGACCCCGGCTATCAGGCGGCCGGCGCGCCGCACCACGCCGACGAGGTGCGCGGCAGCTCGCTCGGTGACCTGATGCGTCAGGTGACCACCGACCTGTCCACGCTGATGCGGCAGGAGGTGGAGCTGGCCAAGGCCGAGATCCGCCAGGAGGGCAAGAAGGCGGGCAAGGCCGCCGGCCTGTTCGGCGGCGCCGGCTTCGGCGGCTACATGGTGGCGCTCTTCGTCTCGATCGCGATCTGGCAGTTCCTCGACAACGTCATGGACTCCGGGCTGGCCGCGCTGATCGTGGCCGTCATCTGGGCCGCTGTCGCGGCGGTCCTGTACTCGATGGGCAAGAAGAACGCCGAGCGGATCCGCGGCCTGAAGCAGACGAACGACAGCGTGCAGCGCATCCCCGACGCGCTCAAGCCGCACACGGAGGGAGTCACCCGATGAGCACCGATCCCGAGCAGATCCGCCGCGAGATCGAAGCCACCCGCAACAACCTCAGCTCGGACGTGGACGCCCTGGCGTACAAGGTCAGCCCGAGCCGCATCGTCGACGACCGCAAGCAGCGCGTACGCAGTGCGCTGACCAACGTGAAGGACAAGGTGATGGGAACCGCATCGGATCTCGGCCACAGCACCGGCCACGCCGCCCACTCGGTGGGCGACCACGCCTCCTCGATGGCCTCGACGGTGGGCGACAAGGCGCACTCGGCCGCTTCGACGGTCGGTGACGCCGCCCAGCGCGCGCCGCAGGTGCTGCGGCGCAAGTCCGAGGGCAACCCGATCGCCGCCGGCGTGATCGCCTTCGGCGTCGGCATGCTGGTCTCGTCGCTGATCCCGGCCACCCGCCGCGAGCAGCAGGTCGCCGCGCAGGTCAAGGCGAAGGCGGCCGAGCACGGTGGCGTGGTCAAGGAGAAGCTGGGCGAGGTCGCCGGTGAGCTGAAGGAGGAGCTGCGCGAGCCCGCGCAGCACGCCGCCGAGTCGGTGAAGGCGACCGCGCAGGACGCCGCGCACGCGGTCAAGGACGACGGCCGCGCCGCCGCGCAGGACGTGCGGCACAGCGCCGAGCAGGTGCGGTCCTGAACGTCCGCGCTCTCGGTTAGGAAGGGCCCCTTCTTATCGCCTCGCGATAAGAAGGGGCCCTTCCTTTCACCTCAGCGGGGGCCGCCCCGGTCTCCACCCAGAGCACCAGCTCGTCCGGGCGGCGCCTGGTCATCCGGCGGCGCAGCGCACGTGTGGAGTTGGCGGCCACCCGCAGCCGGGCGCCCGCGTAGGGCACCCCGCCGCGCAGCCGCCGCCCCACCGCCAGCCACGCGCACAGCCCGCGCTCCAGCGCCCACACGGGCGCGGCCAGGCTGGTGTGCGCCGGGAACACCGTCGCGCCACCGGCCCGTCGCCGGCCCAGCTCCGCCACCGCCACAGTCGCCAGCCCGGCGCGCAGCAGCAGCCCGGGCCGACGGGTGGCGAGCGCGAGAGCCGTCGCCGGCAGCACCGCCAGCGCGGCCAGCAGCCACACCGGCCGGGCCGTCTCGTCGTACGCCTGGCGGACGCGCTGCCCGAGGAAGTGCGCGGCGGTCGGCGGGAGTCGCCGCACGTACAGCCACGCCGGGGTGGCCGTGCTGCCGCCGTACGCGCGCACGGTCCGGACCAGCTCCAGGTTCTCGAAGAGCACGTCCGGGTCGTAGCCGCCCATCGCCAGGAACGTGCCCCGCCGCACCCCGAGGGTGCCCGGCCAGTCCCCGCCGAACGCGCGGGCGAGCAGCGTCCGGCCGGTGTCCCACCAGGCGTGCCAGGGCAGCGGGTCGAAGTGGTTCTGCGGCCGGACCAGGTCCACCACGTCCAGCATCTGGTGCACCGCGCACAGGGCCGGCAGGTCGTACCGGACGTCGTCGTCGGCGATCACCACGTGCTCGTGCCGGGCCAGCGCGACGCCGGTGAGCACCCCGAGCACCTTGCCGTTGCGTCCGCGCAGTGCCGGGTCCGGCGGCACGTGCCGGGCCAGCCCGTCCCAGGCGGCGGCGTGCCGGGCGAACAGCTCCGGCGGCGAGGCGTCGACCACCACCACGTCGACCCAGCGGCTCAGCTCCCGCAGGTACCCGGTCAGTTCGTCCAGGCCGTCGTCGTCGTGGGCGCGCAGCGGCAGCACGTACGCCATCGGGAGCCGGACCGGCGCGGACGCGGCGGCCTCGTCACGCACGTGCGCAGCTGTCGGTCTGGTCACGTCGCCTCCCCTCGTGTCGGGTCACGCGACTTGCCCGGAATGCGGCTGCTGAAACCGTTTCGGGCGGGCTGTGTCGGGTAGCGCAGCCGGATACGGACGGTCCGAGTCGTTCGAGGCGGAGGAGACGTGATGAGCAGGAACGCGACCAGGTGGGCGCTGGCCGGCGCCGCCACGGTGACCGCGCTCGGGATCACCCGCACGGTGGCCCGGCGGCGGCACCGGCACCAACCCGACCGTGAGGACGGCTGGTACGTGGTGCGCCGCGGCATCACAGTGGACCGGCCGGTCGACGCGGTGATCGGGTTCTGGACCGACCGGGAACGGCTCGACCGCGGCCTGGCCGAGTGGGCGACGCTGGAGCAGCTCGACGCGAACCGGTGGCGCTGCGTGGCGGCCGACCCGGCTGGCGGCGGCGCCGAGTGGCGGGCCGAGATCACCGTCGACGGCCCGGGACGGTTGAGCTGGCGGGTCACCGACGGACCGGTGGCCCAGCGCGGCCGGATCGAGCTGGTGACCGCGCCGCAGGACCGGGGCACCGAGATCCGGGCCGAGCTGCGCTGGCGCTCCGGACCGATCCGGCGCGCGGTCGGGCTGGCCGGTGGAACCGACCCCGACCTGGGGCTGCGCACCACGCTGCGCCGGATCAAGTCGCTGATCGAGACCGGGCAGGTGCTGGACACCCGGCACGACCCGTCCGGGCGCAGCCCGCGCCAGGAGCGGGCGACGGACAAGGTACGCGAGAAGCTGATGGTGGGAGGACGACCGTGAGGGCGTTGTGCTGGGAGGGCGTCGGGAAGCTGGCCGTGCGGGACGTGCCGGAGCCGACCATCAGGTCGGCCGGCGACATCATCGTCAAGGTGCGCGCGAGCAGCGTGTGCGGCTCCGACCTGCACCTGATCAACGGCTACCTGCCGGCGATGCGCGAGGGGGACGTCCTCGGCCACGAGTTCATGGGTGAGGTGGTCGAGACCGGCCCGGACGTGCGGCGCATCTCCGTCGGCGACCGGGTGGTGGTCGGGTCGGTGGTGGCCTGCGGCTCGTGCTGGTACTGCCGCACCGAGCAGTTCTCGCTCTGCGACAACTCGAACCCGCAGCCGGTCTTCACCGAGAAGCTGTGGGGTCACTCGCCTGCGGGCATCCTCGGCTACTCGCACGCGGCCGGCGGCTACTCGGGCAGCCACGCCGAGTACATCCGCGTGCCGTTCGGCGACGTCGGCGCGTTCACCGTGCCGGACGGGGTGCCGGACGACTCGGTGGTGTTCGCCTCCGACGCCATGCCGACCGGCTGGATGGCGGCCGACTTCTGCAACCTCAAGGGCGGCGAGGTGGTGGCGGTCTGGGGCGCCGGTGGGGTCGGCCAGATGGCGGCCCGGTCCGCGCAGATCCTCGGCGCCGAGCGGGTGGTGGTCATCGACCGGCTGCCGGAACGGCTCGCCACCGCGGCGCAGCGGCTCGGCGTGGAGACGATCAACTACGCCGAGACCGACGTGCTGGAGGCGCTGCGGGAGATGACCGCCGGGCGCGGTCCGGACGCCTGCATCGAGGCCGTCGGCATGGAGTCGCACGACGTCGGCCCGGCGTACGCGTACGACAAGGCCAAGCAGACGGTACGGGCGCAGACCGACCGGCCCACCTCGGTCCGGCAGGCGATCATGGCGGCTCGCAAGGGCGGCACGGTGAGCATCGTCGGCGTGTACGGCGGCCTGGTGGACAAGTTCCCGCTCGGCGCGGCCATGAACAAGGCCCTGGTGCTGCGGATGGGGCAGATGCACGCCCAGCGCTACATCCCGATGCTGCTGGACCGGGTCGCGGCCGGCGAGATCGACCCCGGCTACCTGGCCACCCACCCGATGTCCCTGGAGCAGGGCGCCCGGGGTTACGAGATCTTCGAGAAGAAGGAGGACGGCTGCCTGCGTACCGTGCTGCACCCGCAGGCCGCCTGACCGACGAAGGGTGCGCCCGTTCAGCGCAGCGGGCGCACCCCGTCGGCCCGATGTGCTCCGTCGACCGGGCGTACGCCGTCGAGCACCAGCCCGCTGGGCGGCAGCGCCGGCATGGCGCCCAGGTCGAGCGCCAGGTCCTGCGGCGGTACCCGGTAGTCCATCGCGCCGGTCAGGTTCGTCACGGCCCGCTTCATCAGCTCGATGGTGATCCACTCTCCGGCGCAGCGGTGGCCGGTGAAGTGGTCGCCGCCGCCCTGCGGGACCAGGCCGAACGGGTCGTCGCGCCAGCCGGTGAAGCGCTCCGGGCGGAACTGCTCCGGCTCCGGCCAGATGTCGGGGTGGTGGTTGGTGCCGTACAGGTCGAGCAGCACCCGCCGGCCCTGCGGGAACGTGTGTCCCCGCCACTGGAACGAGCGGCGTACCCGGGCCGCGGTGACCGGGAAGAACGGGTAGTAGCGGCGTACCTCCTGCACGAACCGCTCGGTCGCGGCGTCGTCGCCGGGTAGCCGGTCCCGCCAGTGCGGGTGGTCGTGCAGCGCCAGCGCGGCGAAGACCACGTACCGGTCCACCGCGACGGTGGGGCGCAGCACGTTGAGCAGTTCCACAGCGGCGATCCGGCGGGGCAGCGGCCGTCCCCGCTCGTCCCGGTGCCCGGCGACGACCGCCAGCGCGCTGCCCTCCGGGGCGGGCACCGTGCCCGCGCGTACCCCTTCGATCAGGTCGCCGGCCCAGCGTTGTGCGCGGTGGCGGCCGAGCCGTCCGCGCCAGTGCCGGGGGCCCAGCGCGGCCGGGGCCTCGATCATCGCGTGCATCTCGGCGGTGCGGCGCGGCACGTCGTCCTCGGCAAGCGGCACCCCGGCCCAGGCCCAGACCGTACGGGTCAGGATCTCGCCCACCTCGTCGTAGAGCACCACCGGTCCGGTGCGGGACCAGGCCGGGATCCGGGCCTGCCACTGCTCGTCGAAGATCTCCCCGAGGCGGCTGATCGCGGCCCGCGTCATGATCGACATGAACATCGCCTTGCGGACCCGGTGCGTCTGGCCGTCCAGGCCCTGCACGCCGCCGACACCGGTGAGCGTGCGCTGCCCGCGCATCGGCATGGCGCCGTGCCGTACGAACCGCTCCTCGTCGTAGAACAGCTCGGCGGCGTCCCGGCCGCGCATGCAGATCGTCGGTCTCAGCAGCAGCCGGGTCTGGAAGATGTCGGTGCCGAGGCGGTCGCAGCGGGAGCCGACGAAGCGGTAGCCCTCCCGGATGAAGGCGAGTGTGCTGTCCGGGCTCCGGTCGCTGGGCATGGTGCTCATGTCGACTGCTCCTACGCGGTTCGGCGGCGCTGCCTACCTACCCCGGGCGGCGCTGCCGAACCCTCTATCTCAGCAGCTCGGGCCGCATGGGGGAGGGGCCAGCCGGGCGGGCGGACGCTGGCCCCTCCCCGGGGGCGGAAAAGCTGGTTCCCTCGGGGTACGCGGACCGGCGGCGACCGGTCCGGCGTCCGCCGGCGTGGTGTCCGGCGGTGGTCACCGGCGACGGGGGAGGACACGGATGCGTGACGACAGGGCGGTGCGGCGGCACCGCGAGGCGCTGGCCGGGCTGCGCGGCGACGGCCGCGACGGCACGCTGATCGGCGGGCCCCGGCGCGCCGGGGCCCGCCCACCGCGGTACTTCACCGTGCACCTGGGCTTCGCCGCCACCGATCCCGCCGTCGCGCGGGAGCAGGCGGTGGCGTACGCGGAAGCGCTCGGCCTGCTCCGCCCGGAGCTGGCGCTCGGCGCGGCGGCCCTGTCCCCGGCGGACGCCTGGCACCGGGCCGAGCGGTTGTTCTGCGACGCCGTCGGGCCCGACGGCGAGCGCTGCGCCGACGTGGCCGGCCATCCGGGCTTCCACCACGCGCCCGGTCCGGGCGGGCTCGGCTGGGGCGACGGTGACTGAGTCGCGCTCAGTCCAGGTCGAACTCGCCGTCCTGGGCGCCCGCCACGAAGGCGTCCCACTCGGCCTGGGTGAAGACCAGCACCGGCCCGTCCGGCTCGGCGGAGTTGCGCATGCCGATCAGGTCGTCCACGAAGGCCACCTCGACCGCGCCCTCGGAGGTGTCGCCCTCAGCCCGCTGCCAGACCGCCCGGGAACTGTCGAAATCACCCTTGGGGTGCTGACCCATCGCTGCTCCTCCATTGCCGTGCGTAACGAGACGGCCCGAGCGGACCACATCGGGCAGGATAAGCGGATGCCGAGCCTCACCCGTGCAGAGGCGACCGCGCGCCGCGCGTCGATCACCGTCGAGTCCTACGATGTGGACCTCGACCTGACCGGCGACGCCGAGCGGTTCCGCTCCGCCGTCACCATCCGGTTCCGGGCCACCCCCGGCACCGAGACCTTCGTCGACGTCAAGCCCCGCCGACTCCTCGCCGCCCGCCTCAACGGCAACGACCTCGACCCGGCCCTGCTGGCCGGCGACCGGCTGCCGCTGACCGGCCTGGCCGCGACCAACACGCTCACCGTCGAGGCCGAGATGGCCTACTCCAACACCGGCGAAGGGCTGCACCGCTTCGTCGACCCGGCCGACGGCGAGACCTACCTCTACGCGCTGTCCTTCCTGGACGACGGGCCGCGCATCTTCGCCGCGTTCGACCAGCCCGACCTGAAGGCCCCGGTGACGCTGACCGTCACCGCGCCGCCGGAGTGGACTGTCGCCGCCAACGGGCCGCTGGCCGACCGGCCCGCACCGGGGCGCTGGGAGTTCGCCACCACCGAACCGCTCGCCACCTACTTCGTCTCGCTGATCGCCGGGCCCTGGCACGTGCTGCGCGCCGAACACGACGGCATCCCGCTCGGCCTCTACTGCCGGCGTTCGCTCGCCGAGCACCTGGACGCCGACGCCGAGGAGATCCTCACCGTCACCCGGCAGTGCCTCGACCGCTTCCACCAGTTGTTCGCCGAGCGCTACCCGTTCGGCAAGTACGACCAGGCGTTCGTGCCCGAGTTCAACGCCGGCGCGATGGAGAACCCGGGCCTGGTCACGATCCGCGACGACTACGTCTTCCGCTCGGCGGTCACCGACACGCAGCGGGAGCTGCGCGCCACCACGATCGCCCACGAGATGGCGCACATGTGGTTCGGCGACCTGGTCACCATGCGCTGGTGGGACGACCTCTGGCTCAACGAGTCGTTCGCGGAATACCTGGGCACCCGGGTCACCGCCGAGGCGACCCGGTTCGACCGGGCGTGGACCACGTTCGCGAGCCGCCGCAAGGCCTGGGGCTACACCGCCGACCAGCGCCCCTCCACCCACCCCGTCGCGCCGGAGGAGGTCGCAGACGCCGCCCAGGCGCTGCTCAACTTCGACGGCATCTCGTACGCCAAGGGCGCCAGCGTGCTGCGCCAGCTCGTCGCCTGGCTCGGCGACGACGCGTTCCTGGCCGGGCTGAACGCGCACTTCGCCGCGCACCGGTTCGGCAACGCCACGCTCGCCGACCTGCTGTCCAGCCTGGGCGCCGCGAGCGGCCGCGACCTGGACGGCTGGGCCGAGCGCTGGCTGCGCCGCGCGCAGGTGAACACGCTGCGGATCGACACCGCTGTGGACACCGACGGGCGGTGGGCCGAGGTGGCGATCGTGCAGACCGCCCCGGCGAGTCACCCGGTCCTGCGGCCGCACCGCATCGGCGTGGCCCACCACACCGCCGACGGCCCGGCCCGCCGGTACGCCGTCGACCTCGACCCGGACGCCGACGGCGGCCGGACGCCGCTGCCCGAGCTGGTCGGGCAGCCCGCCACCGGGCTGCTGCTGCCGAACGCCGGTGACCTGACGTTCGCCAAGATCCGGCTCGATCCGGCCTCGGCGGACGCGGTGCCGACGCTGCTTCCCGGCCTCGCCGACCCGCTGGCCCGGGCGCTGCTCTGGGGCGAGGCGCTGGACGCGGTCACCGACGGGGAACGCCCGGCTGGCGCGCTGGCCGCGCTGATCGCGGCGGCGCTGCCCGCCGAGACCGAGGTGACGATCGTCGAGGACGTGCTGCTGCTCAGCCGCCGGCTGATCGACCGCTATCTCGACCCGCTCGCCCGGGACGCGGCGCTGCTGCGGGTGGCGACCGCCTGCGCGGCGCTGCTCGACTCGGCTCCCGCGGGCGGCTCGCTGCAGCTCGCCGCGGCGCGGGGTCTGATCGCCGCCACCACCGACACCGCGATGCTCACCGGCTGGCTGGCCGGCAAGGAGGTGCCGTCGGGGCTGGCCGTGGACACCGACCTGCGCTGGGCGGTGCTGCGCCGGCTGGTGGTGCTCGGCGTGGCCGGTACTCCGCAGATCGACGCCGAGGCCGACGCCGACCGCAGCGCCACCGGCGCCGAGCAGGCAACCGCGTGCCGGGCCGCGCTGCCCGACCCCGACGCGAAGCGGGCCGCCTGGGAGATCGTCACCCGCAGCACCGAACTGTCCAACCGCCTGGTCGAGGCGGCCGCCGAGGGCTTCTGGCAGCCCGAGCAGGCCGAGCTGACCGCCGCGTACGTGCAGCGCTACTTCACCGACATTCCGGCGGCGGCGCGGCTGCGTACCCCGTGGGTGGCCGACGCGGTCACGGTGGCCGCGTATCCCCGCTACGCCGTGGCGCAGCCCACCCGGGAACTGGCCGCGGCGCTGCTGGCCCGCGACGACCTGACGCCCGGCCTGCGGCGGTGGGTGACCGACCTGGACGACGACATGCGCCGGGCGCTCGTGGCCCGGACAGCGGTGGCCGCCGCGTCGGCCTGAGCTGGGAGCGCGCCGGGTGGGGGCCCGCCCGGCGCGCTCGACCGCGGACCCCGCCCAGGGCTGTCGGGCGGGCGGCCTACGATCGCTGGGTGGAGGAAGACATCCGGCGGGTCGGCATCATGGGCGGCACGTTCGACCCGATCCACCACGGGCACCTGGTGGCGGCGAGCGAGGTGGCCGACCGGTTCGGTCTGGACGAGGTGGTCTTCGTGCCGACCGGACAGCCGTGGCAGAAGGCGGAGGAAGCGGTCACCCCGGCCGAGGACCGTTATCTGATGACGGTGATCGCTACCGCCTCCAACCCGCGCTTCCAGGTGAGCCGGGTCGACATCGACCGCGGCGGCCCCACCTACACCGTCGACACGCTGCGCGACCTGCACGCCGAGTACGGCGCGAAGGCGCAGCTGTTCTTCATCACCGGCGCGGACGCGCTGGAGCGCATCCTCTCCTGGAAGGACCTGGACGAGGCGCTCGAACTGGCCCACTTCATCGGCGTGACCCGGCCCGGCTTCGAACTCACCGACAAGCACCTGCCGGCCGACTCGGTCAGCCTGGTGCAGGTGCCCGCTATGGCGATCTCCTCGACCGACTGCCGCGCCCGGGTCGCCCGGGGCGAACCGGTGTGGTACCTGGTGCCCGACGGTGTGGTGCAGTACATCGCGAAACGGCGGCTCTATCAGCGGTGATTCCACCCCTTGTGTCCCCCTTCCTGCCTGAAATCGACCAGAACTGACAAGTCGTCGCCACGCCGGGTGTGAGAGGCTTGGAGGGTCGCACGGTTGATCGAAGGAGAACGGTGACAGTTTCCGAGCGCGCGCACGAGCTGGCGATGGCCGCCGCCCAGGCCGCGGCCGACAAGAAGGCACAGGACATCGTCATCATCGACGTGGGTGACCAGCTCGCGATCACCGACGCGTTCCTGCTGGCCGCCGCTCCGAACGAGCGTCAGGTGCTCGCCATCGTCGACGCCATCGAGGAGCGCCTGCTGGAGCTGCCGGAGAAGGCCAAGCCGGTGCGCCGCGAAGGCGAGCGCGGCGGCCGCTGGGTGCTGCTCGACTACGTCGACATCGTGGTTCACGTCCAGCACACCGAGGAGCGCGAGTTCTACGCGCTCGACCGGCTCTGGAAGGACTGCCCGCAGATCCCGTTCACCGATCGCGACCTGGCCGACTCGGCCGCCGGCACCGCCACCGCCGAATGACCCGCCTGATCATCTGGCGGCACGGCAACACCGACTGGAACGCCGCGAGCCGCGTCCAGGGCCAGACCGACGTGCCACTCAACGACCTCGGCCGGGAGCAGGCCCACGCCGCAGCCCCGGTGCTCGCCGCGCTGCGCCCGGACGCGATCGTCGCCAGCGACCTGCGCCGGGCCGCCGACACCGCCGCCGCGCTCGCCGCGCTGACCGGGCTGCCGGTCCGCACCGACGCGCGGCTGCGGGAACGGCACTTCGGCCAGTGGCAGGGCCTCACCCTGACCGAGGCGGCCGAGCGGTTCCCCGACGAGTACGCCCGCTGGCGGGCCGGCGACCCCGACCCCGGCGCCGACATCGAGAGCCTGCACGACCTGGGCGAACGGCTCGGCGCCGCGTTCCGGGACGCCGCCGGCCTGGCCACCGGCGGCACTGTCGTCGTGACCACGCACGGTGGCGGCGCCCGGCAGGGCGTCGGGCACCTGCTCGGCTGGGACCACACAGTGCTGCGCAGCCTCGGCTCGCTGGCGAACTGCCACTGGACCGAGCTGCGCCGCAACGACGTCCGGGGCTGGCACCTGCGGGCGCACAACGTCGGTCTGGTCACCCAGGCGGCGCTCACCGACGCGGTCTGACACCTCCGGCCCCGGCGTGTCACCGCGTCATCGGCTAGCGTGCCGGTCATGCCCGTCGCGGTCGTCACCGACTCCACCGCCTATCTGCCCTCCGACCTGGTCCGCGCACGCGGGCTCACAGTCGTCCCGCTGACCGTCGTCCTCAACGGCGCCGAAGGGCTGGAGGGCGTCGAGACCTCACCCGCCGACGCCACCCGCGCGCTGAGCGCCCGGCGGGTCTCGGTGAGCACGTCCCGGCCCGCGCCGGAACAGTTCGCGCAGGTCTACCGCACGCTGCTCGCCGAGGGCGCCGACGGCGTGGTGTCGGTGCACCTGTCCGCCGAACTGTCCGGCACTGTCGAGGCCGCCCGGCTGGCCGCCGCCGAGGTCGGCGACGACCGCGTCACCGTCGTGGACAGCCGATCCACCGGCATGGGCCTCGGCTTCCCGGCGCTCGCCGCCGCCGCGGCCGCCGCGCAGGGCGCCGACCTGACCGGGGTACGCGACGCGGCGCTGGACGCGGTCACCCGGACCACCATCTACTTCTACGTCGACACGCTCGAGTTCCTGCGCCGGGGCGGCCGGATCAACGCGGCCGAGGCGCTGCTCGGCACCGCCCTCTCGGTGAAGCCCATCATGCACATGCCGGACGGCGCGATCGTGGTGAAGGACAAGGTCCGTACCGCCAGCCGGGGAGTGGCGCGTCTGGTCGACCTCGCCGTCGAGACAGCCGGTGACGCCCAGGTGGACGTGGCGGTGCACCACCTCGCCGCGCCGCAGCGGGCCGAGCAGTTGCTGACGGCGCTGACCGAGCGGCTTGGCGACCGGCTGCACGACACGTACGTCACCGAGGCCGGAGCGGTGGTCGCGGCGCACGCCGGACCCGGGCTGGCGTGCGTGGTGGTCCACCGCCGCACCCCCTAGGGTGGCCGGATGAGCGTTCGGTCGTATGTCGTCACCGGCGGCGGGCGGGGCGTCGGACGGGCGATCGTCGAGCGGCTGGCCGCCGACGGCGGCGTGGTCGTCGTGGTCGAACGGGACCCGGGCGCGCTGGACTGGCTGGCCGGGCATCCGCTCACCGACCGGCTGCACGCCGTGACCGGGGACGCCGGCGACGAGGCCGTCACCGGCCTGGCCGCCGACCGCGCCGAGGCGTACGCGCCGCTGGCCGGCTGGGTCAACAACGCCGCCGTCTTCCGCGACGCCGACCTGCACCGCGCGTCCGCGAGCGAGGTGGTCGACCTGATCGCGCTCAACCTGCGGCCCGCCGTGGCCGGGTCCGGCACCGCCGTACGCCGGTTCCTGGCCGCCCGGACCGGCGGGGCGATCGTCAACGTCTCGTCCCACCAGGCCCGCCGGGCGGTGCCGGGCGCGTTGCCGTACGCCACCGCCAAGGCCGCGGTGGAGGGGTTGACCCGGGCGCTCGCCGTCGACTACGGCCCGCACGGGATCCGTGCCAACGCGGTCGCGCTCGGCTCCGTCCACACCGAACGGCACGCCGCCTACCTGGCCGGGCTCGACCCGGCCGAGGTCGCGCACGTCGACGCGGAGATGGCCCGGCTGCACCCGCTCGGCCGGATCGGGCGTACCGACGAGGTGGCCGAGGTGGTCGCGTTCCTGCTCTCCGACCGCGCCTCGTTCGTCAACGGCGCGACGGTGCCGGTCGACGGGGGACGGGCCGCGCTCGGCTTGGACCCGGAGGCGCGCTGACTGCTGTTTTCGGCTACCTAGCACGGCCACGGCTTGATCGGGTGTCCGTCCACAGTCCTCCCGTCGTCCACAGGTGAGCGCTCGCCCGCCGATGCGGCACGAGCTGCCGCCGTAGCGTCCCGAGCCGTGCCAGACGACGAGGAGACGACGGTACGGCGGCGGCTCGCCCGGCTGTTCGGGTCTGGGCCCGGCGAGGCCGAGCCGGGTCTCGGACTGCGCCCCGGCTTCCCGGAGCGCGACGGCGGGCTGGAGCGTCCCTCCGGGGCGTACCCCTGGTCCGGCGAGCCGGACGCCGACGACGGCCCGTCCCACGATGCCCCGGTGAGCGCGCGCGGCCTGGCGTCCCGGCTGCCCGGACCCGGGGCGTTCGACCCCGGCCGCCGGGGTGTGCGTGCGCTCGCGGCGGTGGCGGCAGTGGTGGTCGTGGTGGCCGCGGTCTGGGCCTGGCGCTCGCGCCCGAGCACCGAACCCGTCCAGCCGGTGGCGGCGTCCTCCGAGGCGCCGGTGGGTGCGGCGACCGAGGCGGTCACCGGGGTGCCCGCGTCAGCCGGCTCACCGGGGCAGGTGGTCGTCGCGGTGGCCGGGAAGGTCCGCCGCCCCGGCCTGGTCCGGCTGCCGGCCGGGGCCCGGCTGGCCGACGCCGTCGAGGCGGCCGGTGGGGCGCTGCCCGGCGTCGACGTGGCGCTGCTCAACCCCGCCCGCAAGGTCACCGACGGCGAGCTGATCCTGGTCGGCGTGACCGCCCCACCGGGACCGGGCGGGCCCGCCGCCGCGGGCGCAGGCGGTGCGCCGGGTGGTCCGCCGGCGCCGGCCGGGCCGGTCAACCTGAACACCGCGACGCTCGCCCAGCTCGACGCGCTGCCGGGCGTCGGCCCGGTGCTCGCCCAGCGGATCCTCGACCACCGGGACCAGCACGGCGGCTTCCGGTCCGTGTCCGACCTGCGCCAGGTCGACGGCATCGGCGACGCCAGGTACGAGCAGCTCAAGGAACTGGTGACGGTGTGAGCGGCCGGCGTGCCACTGCCTCGCCCGTCCTCGACGGTGGCCCTGCGCCCGTCCGCGACGTGCCCGATCTGCGGCTGGCCGGGTCGGCGGTGGCCGCGTGGCTCGCCGCGCTGGCCGGGCTGCACCTGACCGTCCGGGCGACCGTGTGGATGGCCGCCGTCGCCGCCACGCTCGCCCTTCTGGCGGGCCTGCGCCGCTGCGGCGCGCTCGGCCGACCGGGGGAACCGGCCCGCCGCTACGGCTGGATCGCGGTCGCCGTGCTGCTCGGCGTCGTCTGCGGGGCGGCCGCCACCGGCGCCCGGCTCGCGATCCGCGACGCCACGGCGGTACGCGCGCTGGTCGCCGAAGGCGCAGTGGTCACCGCCGACCTGGTGTTGCGCGACGATCCGCGTCCGGTACGCGGTGCCCCCGGCCGGCCACCGATGCTGCTGGTCCGAGTCGACCTGGTCCGCCTCACCGGAGGCGACGGCGCGCGGGTCACCGGCCCGGTACGCGCCCTGGTGCTGGCCACCGACCCGGCCTGGCGGCCGCTGCTGCCGGGTCAGCGGGTCACCGCCCAGGGGCGGCTGTCCGCCCCGCGCGGCGGTGACCTGACCGCCGCCGTGCTCTCCGCGGCCGACCCGCCCACGTTGCGCGGCAGCGCGTCCTGGCCGCAGCGGGCAGCCGGTGTGCTGCGATCGGGGCTCCAACGCGCCTGTGAGCCGCTGCCGGACGCGCCGGGCGGGCTGCTGCCCGGACTCGTGGTGGGGGACGTCAGCCGGCTGCTGCCCGAGGTGGAGGACGACTTCCGGGCCACCGGGATGACGCACCTCAACGCGGTGTCCGGCTCCAACGTGGCGATCGTCGTCGGGGCCGTGCTGCTGCTGGCCCGCTGGGCTCGCGCCGGTCCGCGTACCGCCGCCACGCTGTGCGTGCTCGCCCTGGTCGGGTTCGTCATCCTGGTACGGCCCTCGCCGAGCGTGGTGCGCGCCGCCGCGATGGGTGCGATCGGGCTCGCCGCGCTGGCCGCCGGGCGGTCCCGGTCGGCGCTGCCCGCGCTCGCCGCGGCGGTCACCGGGCTGATCCTGTACGACCCGGACCTCGCGGGCGACCCGGGGTTCGCGTTGTCGGTCTGTGCCACCGGGGGACTGCTGCTGCTCGCGCCGGGATGGCGGGACGCGCTGCGCCGCCGGGGCGTACCGGCCGGGCTGGCCGAGGCGCTCGCCGTGCCGGCCGCCGCGCAGCTCGCCTGCGGCCCGGTGATCGCCGGACTGTCCGCGACGGTGAGCCTGGTGGCGGTGCCGGCGAACCTGCTGGCGGTGCCGGCCGTCGCGCCGGCCACTGTGCTCGGTGTGCTGGCGGCGGTGCTGTCGCCGGTGTGGCCGGGCGGGGCGGAGTTCCTGGCCTGGCTGGCGAGTTGGCCGGCGCGCTGGCTGGTGGCGGTCGCCGCGTACGGGGCGGACCTGCCGGCCGGGAACCTGCCCTGGGCGGGCGGCGTGGCCGGCGCCCTGCTGCTGGCGGCGGTGAGCGTGGCGCTGCTGCTCGCCTTCCGCCGACGCCGGACCCGGCGGCTGATCGTGGTCGTCGCGGTGGCGGTCGTGCTGGGCGCGGTGCCGGTCCGGCTGCTGGCCTCCGGCTGGCCGCCGCGCGGCTGGGTGGTGGTGGCGTGCGCGGTGGGGCAGGGGGACGCGGTGGTGCTGCCGGTCGCGGCCGGGCGGGCCGTGGTCGTGGACGCCGGACCGGACCCGTCCGGCGTGGACGCCTGCCTGCGCCGCCTCCGCGTACGTGAGGTGTCGCTGCTGGTGGTCAGTCACTTCCACGTCGACCACATCGGCGGCGTGGCCGGGGTGTTCCGGGGCCGGCGGGTGGGCGCGGTGGTGGGGCCGTCCTGGTCCGAGCCGCCCTACGGCGCCGCCCAGGTCCGCGAGGCGGCCGGCCGGGCCGGTGCGCCGCTCGCTGCCGCCCAGGCGGGCTGGCGATGGCGGGCGGGAGCGGTGGACCTGGTCGCGATCGGGCCGCCGTACCCGCTGCGGGGCAGCCGGTCGGATCCGAACAACAACTCGCTCGTCCTGACCGCCACCGTGGCCGGGGTACGGATCCTGCTCGCCGGTGACGCCGAGACGGAGGAGCAGCGGGCGATGCTGGAGACGATGCCGGCCGCCGCGATCCGGGCCGACGTGCTGAAGGTGGCCCACCACGGCTCGGCGTACCAGGATCCGGAGTTCATCGCCGCGGTGCGCCCGGCGGTGGCGCTGGTGTGCGTCGGCGTCGACAACGACTACGGGCATCCCAACGCCGGGCTGCTGGACCGGCTGACCCGGGGCGGCGCGCGGGTGCTGCGTACCGACACCGGCGGTGACCTGGCCGCTGTTCGCGTCGGCGCCGGCCTCGCCGTGGTGACGCGCGGCCCCGATCCGGTACGACAGCGATGAGCTGGTGAATCTTGTTGTGGTAGGTGGTGGATCAAGGCAAATGTCTGGATTTGCGCTGAGTGCGGGCTGCGCCGTCACAGTCCTCGATGACCAGGTCCGATCGGGTCGGAGGGCGTGCGAGTATGGGCGACGTGACCCCCGCCGACCTGCCCCCTATTGTGCTCGTCCTCGGCGACGAGGAGCTGCTCGCCACGCGAGCGGTCACCGAAGCCGTCGCCCGGGCCCGCGAGGTGGACCCCGACGTGGACGTGCGGGAATACCAGGCCGGCACGCTGACCGTCGGCGAGATCGCCGAGATGCTCAGCCCGTCGCTGTTCGGCGGACGCCGTGTGCTGGTGCTCCGCTCCGGCCAGGACGCCCGCAAGGACCTGTCCACCGCGCTGCTGGCGTACGCGAAGAATCCCGACCCGGACGTGCAGCTCGTGGTGCTGCACGTGGGCGGGGCCAAGGGCAAGGCGTTCGCCGACGGGCTGCGGGCGGCCGGCGCCACAGTGGTGCCGGCGATGAAGCTCAAGGGCGACCGGGAGCGGGCCGCCTTCGTGCGGGACGAGATCCGCCGCAACGGTGGCAAGTGCACGCCGGACGCGGCTGACGCCCTGGTCGCGGCGGTCGGGAACGACATGCGTGAGCTGGCCGCCGCCTGCTCGCAGCTGCTCGCCGACACGGACGGGCGGATCGGCGCGGACACGGTGGCCCGCTACTACCGGGGACGAGCCGAGGTGACCGGCTTCACGGTGGCCGACGCGACGATGATCGGCGACGTGCCCGGCGCGCTGGAGGCGCTGCGGTGGGCGTTGCACGTCGGTGTCGACCCGGTGCCGATCGCCGACGCGCTGGCCGACGGCGTACGGACCGTGGCCCGGGTCGCCGCCGCCGGGCGGGGAAGCCCGTTCCAGCTGGCCAAGACGCTGGGCATGCCGGCGTGGAAGATCGAGAAGGCTCAGGTGCGTGCCCGGGGCTGGACGCCCGAGGGCCTGGTCGAGGCGATGCGGGTGGCCGCCGAGTGCAACGCGGCGGTCAAGGGCGGCGCCGACGACCGGGCGTACGCGCTGGAGCGAGCCGTGTTCTCGGTGGCCGCGGCCCGGCAGGGCGGCGCCCGGTGACCCGATCGTGGTCGACGGTGGCCACTGACGAGGAGCGGTACCGCCCGCTCTACGCCCGGGTGCTGGGCCTGCGCTTCGTCAACCCGGGCGGGGTGCTCTGCTTCCTGTTCTTCGAGGGCGCGATGGCGTTCGCCGTGCTGCTCGCGCTCGCCGAACTGGTGAGCTGGTGGGCGGTGCTGGTGCTGCCGGTAGCGGTGGCCGCGATGGTCAAGCTCAACGACGTGGTCGCCGAGATGGTCGTCCGCACCGCGGCGCTGGTGCCCGAGCAGGAGCGGGACCGCTTCCGGCGGCAGATGGAGCCGGTGGTCGGCCGGGCCCGGGTGCCCGCGAGCGCCCAAGCATTGCCGGGTGGCACGGCCCAGAGCGTCCGGTCGTTGCCGGGCGGCGCGACCACCGACTCCCGGGGCGTCCGCTACCACCATCCGCAACGCGCGACGTTCGACCGCCCGCCCGGGCGGTAGCAGCGCCTGTTCCCCGCGTCGCGCCCTGTGCCGTCGCGCGGGATCTTGGTACGGAACCGCCCCTCCAAGGGCTGATTCGTACCAAGATCTGCGGCGTGATCGGAGTGGGGACAGCCGTAAGCCCCGGGACTCGGTGGCCCCGGGGCTTACGGTCGGATCTGCGGTTCCGGTCAGGCAGAGAACGAGGCGACGCGCTTGGCGATCGCCGACTTGCGATTGGCCGCCTGGTTGGCGTGGATGACACCCTTGCTGGCAGCCTTGTCCAGCTTCCGGGTGGCCTCACGCATCAATACGGTGGCCTTCTCGGCGTCGCCCGCCTCGGCAGCCTCGTGGAACTTCCGGATGGCGGTCTTCAGCGACGACTTGACCGACTTGTTACGCAGCCGGCGCTTCTCGTTCTGCCGGTTGCGCTTGATCTGGGACTTGATGTTCGCCACGCGACAGCCTCGTCTTGATAGCTCGGGTTGGTCTGCTTTCGCGCACGACGAGCATGCGTCATCGCCGCGCGAAAAGCCAGGCTACCAGGTCGGCCCCGGACGAGCCAAAACGCCTCCGCCCGGGGCCCACCCGCCACCGTCACCAGCATGCCGTCGCACCCAGGGATCACACCAGTCCGACCGGCGTTTCCAGGCTGGTCGAGCGGCGCGCCACTTCGGGGAAGTGGCGGGGTCAGGGCCGGTGTGATGTGGCCATATCCCCGTGCTGGTGTGGATCAAGGGCGGGGGCTGGTGGACGGGCGCGCCGCTTCGGGGAGGTGGCGGGGTCAGGGGCGGTGTGATGTGGCCATTTCCCCGTGCTGGTGTGGATCAAGAACGAGGGCCGGTGGACTGGCGCGCCAGCTCGGGGAAGTGGCGGGGTTAGGGCCGGTGTGATGCCGCCACTTCCCCGTGCTGGTGTGGATCAGAACGAGGGTCGATGGACGGGCGCGCCAGATCGGGGAGGTGGTGGGGTCAGGGGCGGTGTGATGCCGCCACCTCGCCGTACTGGTGTGGATCAAGGGGGGGCGGTTCGGTGGGATGCGCGCCACCTTGTTGAGCTGGGGTGGGTCATGGGGAGCCGGCGGGGCGTGTCCAGGGCCAGCCTCGCCGCTCGGCCAGCCAGCCGAGCGCCTGCTCGCCGCTCCAGCGCTGGTGGGCGCGCAGGTGCGGGGACGCCGTCGACGGTCCGGCGGCGGCCCCGGTCAGGTAGTAGCCGGCCAGCGCGGCCAGCGTCACGTCCAGCGCGTCCCGGGGCGCGCCGGCGGCGGCCGGGTGTCCGGCGAACGCGGCGTCCGCGTCCAGGCCGCTGGCGTACGCGGTGAGCAGCAGCCCGGCCAGGTCGAACCAGCCCGGCCCGTGGCAGAGCCAGGGCCAGTCGCAGAGCCAGGCGCGCCCGTCGGAGTCGATCAGGAGGTTGTCCACCCGCAGGTCGCCGTGGGCGAGCCCGGTGGCCGCGTCGGCGTACCCGGGCAGGCGCGACTCCAGCGCCACCAGGTCGGCCAGCGGGGCGCCGGCCGCCGGCTCGGGCAGCGGCTCACGTCCGGCGGCCACCTCGCCCCACCAGAGGATGTCGTCGCGGGCCAGGTCCGCGAGCCGGGGGAGCGGGAGCGCAGCCAGCTCTGGGGGCGGATCGGCGAGCGCGGCGGCCACCTCGGCGTACGCGGCCATGGCGGCGTCCAGCTCGGCCGGTGCCCAGGGCAGCCGGGGGGTGTGTCCGTCGATCGCGTCGAGCGCCAGCGCGTACCAGCCGGACTCGGTGAGCGCCCAGCGCGGCCGGGGCACCGGCAGGCCGGCCGGGAGCCGGGCCAGGATCGCCGCCTCGTGGGCGTACCAGTCGACCAGGTGCCGCTGCCCGTCCAGCGCCGCCGCCTTGACGAACACGCGCGCACCGGCGGGACCGGTCAGTACGGCGGCGAAGCCGCTGGTGAATCCGCCGGCGGCCACCCGGACCGCGGCCGGTGGGCCGCCGAGCCGGGCGGCCAGCGCTTCCCGCAGCCCCGCCGGCAGGTCGGCCCAGCCCGGCCGCACGGCCGTCGCCCCGTACGCGACGGGCGGGAGTGAGATCGCACGCACCGCACCATGCTGCCGCACGCGGACCGCTCCGCCCCGCCGCACCGGCCCGCCGGCGCAAAGCCAGCGCCGAACGCGCACCGACCCAAGCGCCGACGCCGAACCGAGCACCGGCGCAAAGGCCAGCACCGAACCGAGCACCGCCGCACGCACCGCGGACCACTCGTCGGTGGGCTCTGCCAGACTGCCCACCATGAGGACCGACGAGTTCTGGCAGCTGATCGACGAGGCCCGCACCGGGGCCGGGGGAGAGCCCGACGCGGTCGCCGCCCGGGCGGTCGCGCTGCTGGCCGAGCGCGACCCGGAGGAGATCGTCGGGTACGCCCACCACCAGCGGCGGGTGCTCGCCGCCTCCTACCAGGTCGACCTCTGGGGCGCGGCGTACCTGATCAACGGGGGCGCGTCCGACGACGGCTTCGAGTATTTCCGGGGCTGGCTGATGACCCAGGGCCGGGCGGTGTTCGCCAAGGCGGTCGGCGACCCGGACTCGCTCGCCGAGCTGCCGCAGGTCCGGGCGGCGGCGCTCAGTGGCGAGGAGTTCGAGTGCGAGCAGATGCTGGCGGTGCCGTGGGACGCGTACCGGAAGGCCACCGCGGCCGACCTGCCGGCCGAGCGTGACCCGGTGCCGGTGCCCGACCTGAACGACTTCTGGGACTTCGACGACGAGGAGGAGGCCCGCCGCCGGCTGCCGAGGCTGGCCACGCTCTTCGTCGAGCCACCCGTGGAGTAGGACGGAGTAAAGGGGGAGTCCGGGCGCGCCCCGGGCGACGTGGGACCATGGAGGGGGCCGGCGGCGCGCCGGCCCGCTCACGTCAGCCGACCAGAACGGACCGCTGTGCCACCGACGCTCGATCCCGGCGCGAACGCTCCTGGTGCCACCGACCCGGCGCGCATCCGGAACTTCTGCATCATCGCCCACATCGACCACGGGAAGTCGACCCTGGCCGACCGGATGTTGCAGCTCACCGGTGTGGTCGACCCCCGGCAGATGCGCGCGCAGTATCTGGACCGGATGGACATCGAGCGCGAGCGCGGCATCACCATCAAGAGCCAGGCCGTGCGGATGCCGTGGACGATCCGCGAGGGCGACCGGGCCGGTGAGACGGCTGTGCTCAACATGATCGACACCCCGGGCCACGTGGACTTCACCTACGAGGTGTCCCGTTCGCTGGCCGCCTGCGAGGGCGCGATCCTGCTCGTCGACGCCGCGCAGGGCATCGAGGCGCAGACGCTCGCCAACCTCTACCTGGCGCTCGAGAACGACCTGCACATCATTCCGGTCCTCAACAAGATCGACCTGCCGGCTGCGCAGCCGGAGAAGTACGCCGAGGAGCTGGCGCACCTGATCGGCGGGGACCCGGCGGACTGCATCAGGGTCTCCGGTAAGACCGGTGAGGGCGTGCCCTATCTCCTGGACGAGATCGTCCGGCAGTTCGTGCCGCCGGTGGGCGAGGCCGAGTCCCCGGCCCGCGCGATGATCTTCGACTCGGTGTACGACGTCTACCGGGGCGTGGTCACCTACGTGCGGGTGATCGACGGCCGGATCTCGGCCCGGGACCGGATCAAGATGATGTCCACCGGCGCGGTCCACGAGCTGCTGGAGATCGGCGTCATCTCGCCGGAGATGGTCAAGGCCGACGCGCTCGGCGTCGGCGAGGTGGGCTATCTGATCACCGGCGTGAAGGACGTGCGCCAGTCCCGGGTCGGTGACACCGTCACCATCAACAACAACCCGGCCAAGGAGGCGCTCGGCGGTTACAAGGACCCGAAGCCGATGGTCTACTCGGGCCTCTATCCGATCGACGGCTCGGACTACCCGAACCTGCGCGAGGCGCTGGACAAGCTCAAGCTCAACGACGCGGCGCTGGTCTACGAGCCGGAGACCTCCGGCGCGCTGGGCTTCGGCTTCCGCTGCGGCTTCCTCGGCCTGCTGCACCTGGAGATCATCCGGGAGCGGCTGGAGCGGGAGTTCAACCTCGACCTGATCTCCACCGCGCCGAACGTGGTCTACCGGGCCATCCAGGAGGACGGCGAGGAGATCGTGGTCACCAACCCGAGCGAGTACCCGACCGGCAAGATCGCCGAGGTGTACGAGCCGACGGTGCGGGCGACAGTGCTGACCCCGAACGACTACGTCGGCGCGGTGATGGAGCTGTGCCAGGGCCGCCGGGGCAGCCTGCTCGGCATGGACTACCTCTCCGCCGACCGGGTGGAGCTGCGCTACACGCTGCCGCTGGCCGAGATCATCTTCGACTTCTTCGACCAGCTCAAGAGCCGTACCAAGGGTTACGCCTCGCTCGACTACGAGCCCTCCGGCGAGCAGGCGTCCGACCTGGTGAAGGTGGACATCCTGCTGCACGGCGAGCCGGTCGACGCGTTCAGCGCGATCGTGCACAAGGACAAGGCGTACACGTACGGCACGACGATCGCGGCGAAGCTGCGTTCGCTGATCCCGCGCCAGCAGTTCGAGGTGCCGATCCAGGCGGCGATCGGCAGCCGGGTGATCGCCCGGGAGACCATCCGCGCGATCCGCAAGGACGTGCTCGCCAAGTGCTACGGCGGTGACATCAGCCGGAAGCGCAAGCTGCTGGAGAAGCAGAAGGAGGGCAAGAAGCGGATGAAGATGGTGGGCCGGGTGGAGGTCCCCCAGGAGGCGTTCATCGCCGCGCTCTCGTCCGATTCCGGCGACGGCAAGCCCGCCGGCAAGAAGTAACAGCCTCGGCTCCACGACCGGCCGGTGTCCTCCTCCGAGGGTGCCGGCCGGTTCGCGTACCCAGGAAATTTGCAGCCGGTGGCAGCGCTCCCACCTGCGGGTTCGCGGTCGCGGGGGGAGCGGTGGTCGATGCCGCCGGTTTCGGTTTTCGATGCGTCGGGCACTTAGCGGTCACGACAGCAAACGCACAGAACGTGCGAAATCGCTTAGGAGGACCGACCGTGGAGTTCACCGTCTGGGGCATCATCACCGCGCTGGTCGTTGGTCTGATCGTCGGCGCGCTGGGCCGGCTGGTCGTGCCGGGCCGGCAGAACATGCCGATGTGGCTGCACATGGTGATCGGCGTCGGCGCCGCCCTGCTGGGCACCGTCCTGGCCCGGGCGCTCGGCATCGCCACGCAGACCGCCGGCATCGACTGGGCCGAGCTGGCCGTGCAGGTCGTGCTCGCCGCCATCGGTGTGGCCCTGGTGGCCGGCGTCGGCCGCCGCCGCAGCGTCTCGCGGTACTGACCCGCGCTACGAACGCGCCTCGACGGGCGCCCGGCCACCTGGCCGGGCGCCCGTCGGCGCTTTCCGCATTGAACCCCGTCCGTGCGTCCCTGCCGCTCGCCGCGCCTGGTTTCGAGGAGAAACAGCAGGTCAGCGTACGTCTGAACAATTCGTCATCGGAGTCGGTTTGGATTTCCGGGCGGTCGGGAACTTAGCGATCACGACAGTAACCACACAAAAATGTGTGACCCGATCTTAAGGAGGAGGGCGACCATGGAGCTCACCGTTTGGGGCATCATCACGGCGCTGGTCGTTGGTCTGATCGTCGGCGCGCTGGGCCGGCTGGTCGTGCCGGGCCGTCAGAACATGCCGATCTGGCTGCACATGCTGATCGGCGTCGGCGCCGCGCTTCTGGGCACGATCGTGGCCCGGGCCTCCGGCTTCGCCGAGACCGCCGGCATCGACTGGCGCGAGCTGATGCTGCAGGTGCTCTTCGCTGCGATCGGCGTGGCCCTGGTGGCCGGCGTCGGCCGTCGCCGCGGCGTCTCGCGCTACTGACCCCGCACCACGCGCCTCGACGGGCGCCCGGCCTCACCGGCCGGGCGCCCGTCGGCGTTCGTGGGCTCTCAACTGCCCGGACGGCATCGATGTCGGCCGGGCCCTCGGCTGCGATACGGTCGCCTCTGCCCTCCGTCGCGAACACCCCCTGTTGTAAAGGAAATTTTCCTACTAAGGTGCGGCGGAGAAGGTTAGTGCCAAACGGCCCTGAGGGAGATATGGCGTGAACAGGTGGAAGCGGCTGGCTCCGGTCACCGCCATCGTGGCGTCGGCCGCGTTGGTGCTGACCGCGTGCGGTGGCTCCGGCGACGACGACAAGGCCGCCGACAACAGCAAGCTCACTGTGTGGATGATGGGTGAGGGCGGCGACGCCCAGACCGCGTTCCTCGACGGCGTCGAGGCGGAGTTCAAGAAGAAGCACCCCGAGACCGACGTCGTGGTGCAGTACATCCCCTGGCTCGAGGCGCCGAAGAAGTTCCAGGCGGCGCTCGCCGGCGGGGAGGGCCCGGACGTCACCGAGCTGGGCAACACCGAGACCCAGGGCTGGGCCGCGCAGGAGGCCCTCGCCGACGTCACGGACAAGTTCAACGGCTGGTCCGAGGGCAAGGACATCCTGCCCGACCTGGTCAAGAACGCCCAGCTCGACGGCAAGCAGTACGGCGTGCCGTGGTACGCCGGCGTGCGCGCCGTCTACTACCGGACCGACTGGTTCGCCGAGGCCGGCGTCAAGCCGCCGACGAACTGGGACGAGATGGTCGCCGCCGCGAAGACCGTCCAGGCCAAGAAGCCCGGCACCTACGGCATCGCCCTGCCCGGCAACTCCGAGCTGCCGTTCTACTCCTTCCTCTGGAGTGCCGGCGCGGAGATCGCCACCAAGGAGGGCGACGCCTGGAAGTCCGGCTACAACACCCCCGAGGCACAGAAGGCGGTCAAGTTCTGGACCGACCTGGTGACAGTGCACAAGGTCGCCCCGCCGGCCGCCGCCGGGTGGAACGAGGTCGACGCCCGTACCCAGTTCGCCACCGGCAAGGCCGCCATGGCGTTCGCCGGAAGCTGGCAGGGCGGCGCGATGAAGAAGGACAACCCGGACATCGAGAAGGTCTGGGGCACGTTCCCGATCCCCGGCCCGGACGGCAAGGCCGCCCCGGCGTTCGCCGGTGGCTCCGACATCGCCATCTGGAAGGACAGCGAGCGGCAGTCGCTGGCCTGGGACTACATGACGGTGCTGCTGAGCAAGCAGAAGGACCAGGAGTTCGCCGGCAGCCTCGGCTTCTTCCCGGTCTACAAGGATCTGGTCAGCGGCGGCAACTACGCCAACGACAAGGTGATGGCCGCGTTCGCCACGGCCATCCAGAACACCAAGCTGACCCCGCTCACCCCGAAGTGGGTCGAGGTCAGCCGGACCAAGACGGTGACCCAGGCGATGAACAGCTCGGTCATCAAGGGTCAGAAGACGGTCGAGAAGGCCACCGCCGACGCGGCCACCGAGATGGAAAGCATCCTCAACGCCAAGTGACCACGCTGACCGAGGCCACCGGCGAGGCCGCCGCGCGGGAGACCCCCGCGCGGCGGCGCCGTCGCCGGGTGGATCACCTTCCGTACCTTCTGCTCCTGCCCTGCCTGGCGATCATCGCCGTGCTGCTGCTGTGGCCGCTCGGCCAGGTCGTGTGGATGTCCTTCCACAAGCTGGACAGCGTCCGGCAGCTGCGCGGCGACCGCGAGTGGCCGTGGGTCGGCCTGGCCAACTACGCGCAGATCCTCGGCGACCCGTTCTTCCGTACGGTCCTGCGCAACACCGTGCTGTTCGCGGTCGCCAACGTGGCGCTCACGATGATCCTCGGCACCCTGGTCGGGCTGCTGCTCAACCGCCTGGGCAAGAAGATGGCCACGTTCGTGGCGAGCTGCGTGATGCTCGCCTGGGCCACCCCGGCGCTGACCGGCACCATCGTCTGGAAGTGGATCTTCGACGACACGAGCGGCCTGGTCACCTGGCTGTTCAACAAGCTTCCCGACGGGCTCTCCACGGCCCTGTTCGGGCGCAGCGACTGGACCGGGTACGGCTGGTTCAACGATCCGCTGATGTTCTTCGCCATCCTGACGCTCGTGGTGGTCTGGCACTCGTTCCCGTTCATCGCGGTGAGCGTGCTGGCCGGGCTCAAGAGCGTGCCGACCGAGTTGCAGGAGGCGGCCCGGGTCGACGGCGCCGGCCCGTGGAAGGTCTTCTGGTCGGTCACCTTCCCGATCCTGCGGCCGGTCTTCGGCATCCTCGTGGTGCTCTCCACGATCTGGGACTTCAAGGTCTTCACCCAGCAGTTCGTGCTGGCCGGCGGCACCCAGGACCGGTCCACGTTCATGCTGTCGATCTACTCGTACGCGGAGGCGTTCTCGCCGCCGCCCAAGTACGGCCTCGGCTCCGCCATCGCCGTGATCCTCACCGTGATCCTGCTCGCGGTGACCGCCCTGTACGTCCGCATGGTGCTGCGGCAGGAGGACGAATGATGAAGAAGATCGCCCTCAACGGCGCGGGTCTGCTGGTCGCGCTCTTCGCCGCGTTCCCGGTCTACTGGATGGTGGCGACCTCGCTGAAGCCCAACCGGGAGATCTTCTCGTCCACGCCCCGGCCGGTGCCGGCGGAGCCGACCCTGGAGCACTACCGGGAGATCCTCACCGGCAACCTGATCCCGGGCGTGACGTTCACCGACTTCTTCCTCAACAGCGTGCTTGTCGCGGCGGCCACCGTGCTGCTGAGCGGGCTGGTCGCGCTGCTCGCCGCGACCGCCGTGGCCCGGTTCCGGTTCAAGCTGCGCACCACGTTCCTGATCATGCTGCTGGTGGTGCAGATGATCCCGCTGGAGGCGCTCGTCATCCCGCTGTTCCTGATGATCCAGCGGCTCGGCCTCTACAACACGCTGCCCAGCCTGATCCTCACGTACCTCGGCTTCTCGCTGCCGTTCGCGGTCTGGATGCTGCGCGGCTTCGTCGCCGCGGTGCCGAAGGAACTGGAGGAGGCCGCCGCCATCGACGGCGCCAGCCGGGCCCAGACGTTCCGCAAGGTGCTGTTCCCGCTCGTCGCGCCCGGCCTGGTCGCCACCAGCATCTTCTCGTTCATCACCGCCTGGAACGAGCTGATCTTCGCGCTGACCTTCATCAACGACCAGCAGAAGTACACGCTGCCGGTGGCGATGACGTTCTTCTTCGGCCGGGACGACACCGCCTGGGGCTCGGTCATGGCCGCGTCCACGCTGTTCACCCTGCCGGTGATCATCTTCTTCCTGCTGGTGCAGCGCCGGATGGTCTCCGGCCTGGTCGCCGGCGCGGTGAAGGGCTGAGGGAGGGCGGCCGGTCAGGCCGCGAACACCTCGGCGCGCACGTCGGTGGCCGGATCGCCCTTCACCCGGGCCCAGGAGCCCTGCTCGGCCGTCCACTCCAGGCTCCCGAAGCGGACCCGCTTCACGCCGTGGTCGTCGGCGTGCGAGACCAGCCAGTGCGCGTACCGCCAGCCGTTGCGGTCGTCGCCCGCCGGCACCGTGAGCGCGGTCAGGTCGGTCGCCGTGGCCAGCCGGGGCAGCCCCCAGTCCAGCGACAGGCTCTCCAGCACGGCGCTGGCGGCAGCCGGCCCGCGCATCGTCGGCGGCGAGCTCACCGTGCAGGCCACCGCGCCGGTCGCGTGGCCGAGCAACGCGCGGGTCAGGACCTCCGACTCGTCGGCCCACTTCTCGTACGCCTCGGGGAAGGCCGACCGCTGCACCCGCTGGGCGGCGTCGGTGACCCGCATCCGCTCCCAGCCCTTCACCTTCTTCAGCGCGGCGTAGAACTTGTTCGCCGCGTAGCGCGGGTCCTGGACCTGCTCCGGGGTGCCCCAGCCCTGACTCGGGCGCTGCTGGAACAGGCCGAGCGAGTCGCGGTCGCCGTGCGCGATGTTGCGCAGGTGCGACTCCTGGTACGCGGTCGCCAGCGCCACCACCACCGCCCGCTCGGGCATCCGGCGCTGCATCCCGATGGCCGCGATGGTCGCCGCGTTCGCCATCTGGTCGGCGCCGAGCACCACCTCGCCGTCGGCCTGCACCGTGCAGGTCCGGCTGGCCAGGGGGAGCCGCAGGTGCTCCCCGAACTGCTTGGTCACGACATAGACCGCGAGCAGGGCCAGTACGCACACCGCAACACCAGATGCCACGATCGCCGCTCGCGTCCGCACCCGCACCCCCTGTCCCGACAGTCCGCCAAGCGTACGTCGGCCCCGCGCCCGCGCCTCTCGTCCGAGTGGCCGTCCCGTCGCCACGTGACCAGCCACGCCCTGCCGCCGGGCGGGGCCCGCCGCCACCGAAGGCGTCGAGCCGGGCCCCGCCGCGCACCTCAGTCCCCGGCGGGCACCCAGGCGGCGGGCCGCTTCTCCCGGAACGCCATGACGCCCTCACGTCCTTCGTCGGAGAGGAAGTACCCCGTGGACAGCGCCGCCAACTCGGCGATCTCGGCCCGCAGGTCCGTGGCGGCGGGCCGGCGCAGCAGCTCCTTCGCCCCGGCCAGCGCCCCCGGCGCGCCCTTGACGAGCGAGGCGCAGTAGCGCTCGACTGCGGCGTCCAGCTCGTCGGCCGGCACCGCGGCGGTGACCAGGCCGACCTCGGCGGCGCGGCGGCCGTCGAACGTGTCGCCGGTCAGGTACAGCTCGGCGGCGGCCCGCTGGTCCAGCCGGGGCAGCACGGTCGCCGAGATCACCGCCGGGATCACCCCGATCCGGACCTCGGTGAACGCGAACGTCGCCTCCTGCGCGCAGATCGCCAGGTCGGCGGCGGCGATCAGGCCCAGCCCGCCGGCCCGGGCCGGCCCGGCCACCTTCGCGACCACCGGCTTCGGGCACTCCCGCACCGCCACCAGCACGTCGCCGAGCATCCCGGCGGGCACCGTCCCGCTGGCGTACGCCGCGGCGGTCTCCTTCAGGTCGGCGCCGGAGCAGAAGACCGGGCCGGTGTGGTCGAGCACGATCGCGCGTACCGCGTCGTCGGCGACCGCGTCGGCCAGCCCGGCAAGCAGCTGGGTCATCAGGGGCGTGGAGAGCGCGTTGCGGTTGTGCGGGCTGTCCAGGGTGAGGGTGGTCACCCCACGGGCCGTGGCGACTCGCACGAGAGCGTCCGGAGAGGTCATGCCGGGCACACTAGTGGCCATGCCCGGCGTCCTTCCAGAAGGCGAACCCGTCCCGCGCGACGGATCGCTGCCCGCCACCGCCCGTCGCACCGTCGGCGCGCGCGGCTTCGGCGTGTACGTGCACGTGCCGTTCTGTGCCTCCCGGTGCGGTTACTGCGACTTCAACACGTACACCGCCGCCGAGCTGGGCGGCGGGGCGAGCCGGGAGACGTACGCCGACTCCGTGCTGGCCGAGCTGGCGCTGGCCGCCCGGGTGCTGGGCGACTCGCCGCCGCAGCGGGTCGACACCGTCTTCGTCGGCGGCGGCACGCCGACCCTGCTGCCCGCCGACGACCTGGCCCGCATCCTGGACGGCATCGACCGCGTCTGGGGGCTGGCCGCCGACGCCGAGGTGACCACCGAGGCCAACCCCGAGTCGGTGACCCCGGAGTCGCTCAAGACGCTGCGGGCCGCCGGCTACACCCGGATCTCGCTGGGCATGCAGTCCGCCGCGCCCGGGGTGCTCGCGGTGCTCGACCGGCGGCACAGCGCGGGCCGGGCCACCGCCGCCGCGCTGGAGGCGCGCGACGCCGGGTTCGAGCACGTGAACCTGGACCTGATCTACGGCACGCCGGGGGAGACGGCCGAGGACTTCGCCGCCTCGCTGGCCCAGGTGGTCGACGCCGGGGTGGACCACGTCAGCGCGTACGCCCTGATCGTGGAGGACGGCACCCGGCTGGCCGCGCGGATGCGCCGGGGCGAGCTGCCGTACCCCTCCGACGACGTGGCGGCGGACCGCTACCTGGCCGCGGAGGCGGCGCTCGGCGCGGCCGGCTTCTCCTGGTACGAGGTGTCGAACTGGGCCCGCTCGGCGGCGGCCCGGTGCCGGCACAACCTGCTCTACTGGACCGGCGCCGACTGGTGGGGCCTGGGCCCGGGGGCGCACAGCCACGTCGGTGGCGTGCGCTGGTGGAACGTCAAGCACCCGAGCGCGTACGCGGCGCGGCTGGCCGAGGGCGCCTCGCCGGCGCTGGCCCGGGAAGTGCTCAGCCCGGACGAACAGCACATGGAGGACGTGATGCTGCGGGTGCGGCTCGCCTCCGGCCTGCCACTGGACGTGCTGGACGAGCCCGGTCGGGCGGGCGCCGAGCGGGCCCGGGAAGCCGGGCTGCTCGACGCCGGGGCGTACGCGCGGGGGCTCGTGGTGCTGACGCTGCGCGGACGGCTGCTGGCCGACGCGGTGGTACGCGACCTGCTGCCGTGACCGGGGCCGGTCGGCCGCCCCCTCGGCCGACCGGCGATGTCACTTGCTGAAGCTGTAGCTCATCGGGTAGCGGTAGAGCACGCCCTCGTTGGCCTTGATCCCGCCGATGATCCCGAAGATCAGCGGCACCAGCCAGACCAGCATCGGGATGAAGAACAGGATCCCGCAGGTGACGAACGTGAGCACCCAGGCCAGCACGCCGGCGATGGCCCAGGTGATCTGGAAGTTCAGCGCCGCCACGGAGTGGGCGCGGACGGTCGGCGACTGCTGACCACGGGTCATCAGCGCGATCAGCGGGGCGACCCAGCCGAGCAGGCCGCCGCCGACGATGACACCGGCGGCGCCACCGAAGTGCGCGACGAGCGCCCAGGTCTTCTCGTCGTTGTTGGCGTACCCGGCCGAGCCGTAGCCGCCACCGCCGGGATAGCCGCCACCGGCGGGGTAACCGGCGCCGTAGCCCGGCGTGCCGCCCGGCGGGGGGTAACCACCAGGGGGCGGGTAGTCGCCCGGCGGGGGTTGCCCGCCCGGAGGCGGGTAGCCGCCCGGGGGCGGATAGTCACCGGGCGGGGGATACCCGCCCGCGCCCGGCGCGCCGGACAGTGGAGCGGTGGGCGGCTCGCCGGAGCCGTAGGGCGCCGACGGGTCGGGCTGGGGGCCGGAGTCCCCTGCTCCGGGAGGGCGAGGAGGTTCAGTCATGCCGTCACGGTAGGGCCACCGGGCAAGCGGCACCAGAGCGACACAGACCCAGCGTGACCGGCTGTTCGGTCTGGCTTGGCCCATGGTGTGGTGGGCCGCACCGCAGGTCCGTCGGGCGATCATCGCATCGGTGGGGGTGCCGACGTAGACTGGCACTCGCTACAGTCGAGTGCCAGCCGCCCGGCGGATGCCGCGTGCCGGCCCGGCCGAGGTGTGTCAGGAGGTGGGGACATGGGTCTCGACGACCGCAAACTCGCCGTGCTGCGCGCGATCGTCGAGGACTACGTCGCCACGCAGGAACCGGTGGGCAGCAAGGCCCTGGTCGAGCGGCACCAGCTCGGCGTCTCCCCGGCGACAGTGCGCAACGACATGGCGGTGCTGGAGGAAGAGGGCTACATCCGGCAGCCGCACACCAGCGCCGGCCGGGTGCCCACCGACCGCGGCTACCGCCTCTTCGTGGACCGGCTCTCCCGGGTCAAGCCGCTCAGCCCGGCCGAGCGGCGGGCCATCGAGCGCTTCCTGGTCGGCGCGGTCGACCTCGACGACGTGGTGCACCGCACGGTCCGGCTGCTCGCCCAGCTCACCCGGCAGGTCGCCGTGGTGCAGTACCCGAGCCTGGCCCGGTCCAAGGTGCGTCACCTGGAACTGGTGCCGATCTCCACCACCCGGCTGATGGTCGTCATGATCGCCGACACCGGCCGGGTCGAGCAGCGGCTCGTCGAGCTGCCCGCCCCGGTTCCCGCCGACGACGTGACCGACCTGCGCCGGCTGGTGAACGAGAAGCTCGTCGGCAGCCAGCTCTCCGAGACGCCGCCGCTGGTGCAGGCGCTGGTGGACGAGTCCGCGCCGCATCTGCGCCCGGCCATGACCACGCTCTCCACGGTGCTGCTGGAGACGCTCGTGGAACGGCACGAGGAGCGCCTCGCGCTGGCCGGGCAGGCCAACCTCACCCGGGGCGGCCTGCTCGACTTCCAGGGCTCGCTGCGGCCGATCCTGGAGGCGCTCGAAGAAGAGGTCGTGCTGCTCAAACTGATCGGCGAGACGGAGCCGAGCACCACCCGCGTGCTGATCGGCGACGAGAACGAGTTCGACAACCTGCGGGCCGCCTCGGTGGTCAGCACCGGCTACGGACCGGGCAGCACGATCGTCGGTGGGCTCGGCGTGCTCGGGCCGACCCGGATGGACTACCCCGGCAATATCGCCATGGTGAGGGCCGTGGCACGCTACGTGGGCGAACTGCTGGCCCAGAACTGACCAGTCAGGGCCGACGGCCGGTTGCGGCCGACGACCGGAGCGACGCGAGACGAACATGAGGACACCTAACGCAGTGGCCAGGGACTACTACGGCATTCTCGGCGTGAGCCGGGACGCCTCCGACGACGAGATCAAGCGCGCCTACCGCAAGCTGGCGCGGCAGTACCACCCGGACGTCAATCCGGACCCGGAGGCCCAGGAGAAGTTCAAGGACATCAACGCCGCGTACGAGGTCCTCTCGGACGACCGGAAACGGCAGATCGTCGACCTCGGCGGCGACCCGCTCGCCCCCGGCGGCGGTGGCATGGGCGGCCCGGGCGGGCCCGGCGGCGCCGGTCCGTTCGTCGGCTTCCAGGACATCATGGACGCGTTCTTCGGCGGCGCGGCGGGCGGCAGCCGGGGTCCCCGGCCGCGCACCCGGCCCGGCGCGGACGCGATCCTGCGCCTGGAACTGGACCTCAACGAGACCGCGTTCGGCGTCGAGGCGCCGATCACCGTCGACACCGCGGTGCTCTGCACCACCTGCTCCGGCGCCGGCACGGCCGCCGGCACCCACCTGGCCACCTGCGAGGCGTGCGGTGGCCGGGGCGAGGTGCAGTCGGTGCAGCGCACGTTCCTCGGCCAGGTGGTCTCCGCCCGGCCGTGCACCGTCTGCCAGGGCTACGGCACCACCATCCCGCACCCCTGCCCGACCTGCGCCGGTGAGGGCCGGGTGCGTACCCGCCGCTCGCTGACCGTCAAGATCCCGGCCGGCGTCGAGGACGGCATGCGGATCCGCCTGGCCCAGCAGGGCGAGGTCGGCCCCGGTGGTGGCACCGCCGGCGACCTCTACGTGGAGATCCACGAGCGGCCGCACGACGTCTACTCCCGCAAGGGCGACGACCTGCACTGCCGGGTCACCGTGCCGATGACCGCCGCCGCGCTCGGCACGCGGCTGACCATCAAGACGCTCGACAGCGAGGAAGCTGTCGACGTCAAGCCCGGCACCCAGCCCGGCAGCACGCTGCGGCTGCGCGCCCGGGGCGTACCGCACCTGCGCGGCACCGGCCGGGGCGACCTCTACGTGCACCTCGACGTGCGTACCCCGACAAAGCTCGACGCCGACCAGGAGCGGATGCTGCGCGACTTCGCCAAGACCCGCGGCGAGGAGGTCGCCGAGCTGAGCAAGCAGGGCGGCTTCTTCTCCCGGATGCGCGACGCGTTCAACGGGCACGCCTGAGGTGTCCGCCCCGCTGTTCCTGGTCGATGCGCTGCCCACCGGTGACACGCTGACGCTGGACGGCCCGGAGGGCCATCACGCGGCCACCGTGCAGCGGCTGCGTGCCGGTGAGGAACTGCTGCTCGCCGACGGCCGGGGCGGCACCGCCGCCGCGGTGGTCACCGCCGTCGGCCGGGGCACGCTCGACCTGCGCGTCACCAGCCGGGGGTACGCGGACGCGCCCGTCCCCCGGCTGGTCGTGGTGCAGGGCATCGCCAAGGGTGACCGGGGTGAACTCGCCGTGCAGGCGATGACCGAGGTCGGGGTGGACGAGATCGTGCCCTGGGCGGCGTCCCGTTCGGTGGCGCAGTGGCGCGGCGACCGGGGCGTACGGGCCCGCCAGAAGTGGGTGGCCACCGCCCGGGAGGCCGCCAAGCAGGCCCGCCGCCCGTGGCTGCCGGTGGTGGCCGGCGCCCCGGACGAGTCCACCGCGACTGTGGCCCGCCGGATCGCCGGCGCGGCCGCCGCGTTCGTGCTGCACGAGGGCGCGCAGGACCGCCTGACCACAGTGGATCTGCCGACGGCCGGGGAGATCGTCCTGGTGGTGGGCCCGGAGGGCGGCATCGCCGACCACGAGCTGGCCACGTTCGCCGAGGCGGGCGCCCGCACGGTCCGCCTGGGCCCGTCAGTCCTGCGCACGTCCACAGCAGGCGTGGCCGCCCTCACAGTCCTGGCCACCCGCCTGACCCACTGGTAAGCCTCCCTTTCCCGTGCGCGCCGACGCTTCTATAGGTGGGCCGGTTCCGGGTGGTTGGTATCGGTAGGGTTCGACGTCGGTGATCTATGAGTGACTCATGCAAGATCTGGCCGCTGTGAGTTGGTGTGCCGTGGCGTCGACTTGTCCTCGTGGGTTGCCGGCGTCGGCCCGGCCCACCTTGTTGGCCTGATCAGAAGCCTGTCCGCGACGGGGGTGTGCAGCCCGTGTCGCGTGACTCATCACAGATGTGCCGCTGGGTGATCGTCTCCCGGGCCGACGCCGTCCGAACGTCGTCCCGTGCAAGGGAGAACCGTCCGTGTTTCCTATCCTGGCAGAACGTCTGGCCGAGCGTGTCGACGCGGTCATCGGTGTGGACACCCATACCGATACGCACACCGCCGTGGTGCTCACCGCGGTCGGCACCGTGCTGGCGGAGATCACCGTGCCGGCCACCAACGACGGCGCCGCTGTCCTGCTGGCCTGGGCCCAGCAGCAGAGCAGCACGCTCGGAACGGGCCGGCGGGCCTGGGCCCTGGACGGCGCTCGTTGTCACGGTGTCGGTCTGCTGCGCGTCCTGCGCGCCGCGGACGAGTACGTCCTGGAAGCACCTAAACCCGCTGCCGGACGCCGCCGTCGAGGCGGCAAGTCCGACACGCTGGACGCCGTGCACGCCGCTCGTGGCGTGCTGGCCGCCGATCACGTCGCCACACCCCGCGCCGACGGCGACCGGGAAGCCCTGCGCCTGCTGCACGTCTGCCGCCGCCACTACAGCGACACCCGCACCGCCACCATCAACCTGTTCAAATCGGTGATCCTCACCGCCGACGACGACCTACGCACACAGATGCGAGGACTGAGCACCCTGCGGCAGGTCCAGCACGCCACCACCCTCACCACCACCAGCGGCAGCGGCAGCGGTCTCGACCGGCTGCGCCGCACTCACCTGGCAGCCCTCGCCGAGCAGATCCTCACCCTCGACCGGCTCCTGAAAGCCAACCTCGCCGAGATCCGCACCCTGGTCGACAAACTCTGCCCCACCCTGCTCGACCAACCCGGCATCGGCCCCGTCACCGCCGCGATCGCGCTGACCGCCTGGTCACACCCCGGCCGATTCCGCAACGAAGCCGCCTTCGCCTCACTCGCCGGCGTCAGCCCCGTCCCCGCCAGCTCCGGCCGCATCACCCGCCACCGCCTCAACCGAGGCGGCGACCGCACCCTCAACGCCGCCCTGCACACCATCGCCAAAACCCGCCAACGATGCCACCAGCCCACCAAGGACTACACCAACCGCCGCACCACAGAAGGCCACACCCCAGCCGAAATCACCCGCAGCCTCAAACGCTACATAGCCCGCCAAATCTGGCGCACCCTCGAAGCCACCACTTGACAGCAACCTTCACAGATCTTGCAGTTTCGGTCCGCGCTGCGTCCCTTTTGCGTTGCTTCTTCGGGGCCGAAAGTGCAAGATCGCGGGGGTGAGTGGGGTCAGGAGCGGAGGTAGGAGGCGCCGTTCAGGTCGATGATGGTGCCTGACGCCCACTCGGCCTCGGGGCTCGCCAGCCAGTGCACCGCCGCGGCGATCTCCTCCGGCCGGGCCACCCGGTGGAACGGGGACTGCGCGCGTACCGCCTCGCCCCGCTCGCTCTTCAGGTGCTCGTTGGTCATGTCGGTCTCGACGAAGCCGGGCGCCACGCACGCCACGGCGATGCCGTACGGGGCCAGGGCCACCGCGAGCGACTGGGCCATCGCGTTCATCCCGGCCTTGCTGGCCCCGTACGCCGGGTTGGCCGGCTCGCCCCGGAACGCGCCCCGGGACGAGACGTTGACGATCCGGCCCCCACGGTCGCGCATGTGCTGCGCGGCGCACCAGGCCGCGTTCGCCGCGCCGACCAGGTTGGTGTCGAGCACCTCCCGCCACCGCGCCCGCCACTGCTCGTAGCTGCTCTCGAAGACCGGGTGCGGGGGATCGGCCGGCCCGAACACGCCCGCGTTGTTGACCAGCACGTCGAGGCCGCCGAGCCGCTGGGCCGCCTCGTCCACCATGGCGCGTACGGCGTCGGGGTCGGCCAGGTCGGCGCGGACCACGACGTGCCCGTCGCCCGGCAGTTCGGCGCGCAGCCGCTCGGCCAGCTCGGCCGAGTCCCGGTGGTGGATCGCCACCCGGTCTCCACCTGCGGCGAACGCCCTCGCCACCGCCCGCCCGATGCCCCGCGAGGCCCCCGTCACCAGCACTGCCCGTCCCGACATGGCGGCCATCCTGCCGCACCGGCTCAAGGTGTTAAGAAGGGCCCCTTCCCATGCCGGAGGCGTTAAGCGGGGGCCCCTCCTTACACTGCTGCGATGGACTGCCTGTTCTGCCGGATCGTCGCCGGGGAGATCCCGGCCACCATCGTCCGCGAGACCGCCACCACCCTCGCCTTCCGGGACATCGACCCGAAGGCGCCCACCCACGTGCTGGTGATCCCGAAGGAGCACTACGTGGACGTGGCCACGCTGGCCCAGGGCGCGCCCGAGCTGGCCGGTGAGGTGCTCCAGACCGCAGCCGTGGTGGCCGAGGAGGAGGGCCTGACCGTCGACGGGTTCCGGCTCATGTTCAACACCGGGCCGTACGGCGGCCAGGAGGTCTTCCACGTGCACGCCCACCTGCTCGGCGGCGCGCCGCTCGGACCGATGCTCTGCCGATGACCGACGTCCCGGACCGGCTCGGCCGGATGGTGCGCCAGGCGCAGGCCACCGGGCGCATCCCGGCGGTGTCGGCCGCCCTGCACCGCGCCGACCGGCCGCTCTGGACCTGCGCCGTGGGCGCCACCGGCAACGACACCGCGCTCGGGCCGGAGACGGTGTTCCGGATCGGCTCGGTCACCAAGACCTTCACGGCGGCGCTGGTCATGCAGTGCCGAGACGACGGCCTGCTCGACCTGGACGACCCGGTCGGGCGGCACCTCGACCTGCCCGCGCACGGCGAGCTGACCGTACGCCGGCTGCTGTCGCACACCGCCGGCCTGCAACGCGAGCCCCACGGCGACGTGTGGGACAGCCTGCGCGCCCCGGCCGTCGAGGAGTTGCTGGCCGACCTGGCCCGGGTCGAGCGGGTGCTGCCCACCGGGCGGCGCTTCCACTACTCCAACCTCGGCATGGCGCTCCTGGGCGAGATGGCCGCCCGGCTCCGGGGCGGCACCTGGGCCGAGGTGCTGGCCGACCGGGTCCTCGCCCCGCTCGGGCTGACCGCCACCTACACGCACCCGACCGAGCGCGCCGCGACCGGGTTCCTGGTCGACGCGTACTCCGACGAGGCCCGCCCGGAGCCACCCGCCGACTTCGGCGCGGTGGCGCCGGCCGCGCAGCTGTGGAGCACCGCGCCGGACATGGCCCGCTGGGCCGCGTTCCTGGCCGACCCGGCGGCGCTCGACCCGGACGGCACGGTGCTCGCCGCAGCCACCGTCGAGGAGATGCGCTGGCCGCTGACCACCACCGACGAGTCGCTCTGGGCGGCCGGCTTCGGTCTCGGGCTGATCCTGGTCCCGCAGCCGGAGCGGGTGACCCACGTGGGGCACGACGGCGCGATGCCCGGATTCCTGGCCGCCGTCTACGGGCGGCGCGGCGGGCAGGGCACCGCCGCGGCGATGGGCGCCGCGGTGCTCGGCTCGTCCGGCACCGGCGTGGAGGTGTTCGACCTGGCGCACCGGCTGCTCGCCACCGCCGTCGAGCACGACCCGGCGGAAATCGAGCCGTGGCGTCCCGGCCCGCCCGCCCCGGCGCACCTGCGCGGCATGCTGGGCCGCTGGTGGGGCGAGGGTTTCGAGTACGTCTTCTCCTGGCACGACGGGACTCTGCGGGCCCGGGGCGCGGACGACCCGGCCGGGAAGCCGCCCGCGGTGTTCGCGCCGCTGCCGGACCGGCCGGACGTGTTCCGCACGGTCTCCGGACGCGAGGTGGGGGAGCTGCTGCGGCTGACGCGCGACGAGCGCGGCGTGGTGGTCCGGATGCACTGGGCGACCTACCGCTTCACCCGCCGCCAGGAGACCTTCGACGGGTACGACTTCCGCGCCGGTGACTGATCGCCGGGCGCCGGAAATGGGCGCGGTGTGCGCGGTGCCGACCCGATACGATGGGAGGTAACCGTACGCCGCGCCAGCAGGGCCCGGCACCGAGAAGCGGAGAGCAGGTGGCGCAGGGCCCGACGGCCCGACCTATGACCGGCACCCCACCTCCCGGCACGCCGCGCGTGCAGACCAGGATCACGGTCCCCGACCAGAAGATCATGGTGAACCTGCTCGGCGCGGGCGACGAGATCCTGCGACTCGTCGAACGCTCGGTCAACAGCGACGTCCACGTGCGCGGCAACGAGATCACCATCACCGGCGCGCCCGCCGACAACGCCCTCGCCGAGCGTCTCTTCAGTGAACTCCTCGAACTGATCGAGAAAGGCGAGACCCTGACCACAGACGCCGTACGGCGTACCGTCGGCATGCTCGAGCAGGGCGGCGCCGAGCGGCCCGCCGAGGTCCTGACGCTCAACATCCTCTCCCGGCGCGGCCGCACCATCCGTCCCAAGACGCTCGGGCAGAAGAAGTACGTCGACGCGATCGACGCGCACACCATCGTCTTCGGCATCGGCCCGGCCGGTACCGGCAAGACCTACCTGGCCATGGCGAAGGCCGTGCAGGCGCTCCAGGCCAAGCAGGTCAACCGGATCATCCTGACCCGGCCGGCGGTCGAGGCGGGGGAGCGGCTCGGCTTCCTGCCCGGCACCCTGAACGAGAAGATCGACCCGTATCTGCGCCCGCTCTACGACGCGCTGCACGACATGCTCGACCCGGAGACCATCCCGAAGCTGATGGCCGCCGGGACGATCGAGGTCGCGCCGCTGGCATACATGCGCGGGCGGGCCCAGCCGTACGACGCCCGGGTGCTGACCCCGGAGGGCTTCCGGCCGTTCGGCTCGCTCCAGGTCGGCGACCTGGTCATCGGCTCGGACGGGACGCCCACGCCGGTGATCGGCATCTACCCCCAGGGGCCGAAGCAGACCTACCGGGTCACCACGCAGGACGGCGCGTCCACGCTCTGCTGCGGCGAGCACCTGTGGACCGTCGCCACGCCGGACGACAAGCGGCGTGGGCGCCGGCGCACGATCGAGACGCAGGAGATGATCGGCAAGGAGTGGCGAGGCCACACCCGTCGCTACGAACTCCCGCTCGTCGCGCCGGTGCAGATGGAGCCGCGGGCGGTTCCGCTCGACCCGTACGCGCTCGGGCTGCTGCTCGGCGACGGCGCGATCTCGTCCCGCGCCACGCCGGCCTTCTGCACCGCCGACCCGGAGCTGGCGACCGCGCTGGAGGAGGCGCTCGTCGACATCCAACTGGTCCGCAAGGGTGACTACGACTACGTCCTCCGGCACGTCAACGGGCACCGCGGCGGCGTGATCGTGGCGAACCCGGTGACGGTGGCCGTCCGCGAACTGGGGCTGGCCGGGGCCACCTCGGCCACGAAGTTCGTCCCCGAGGTCTACAAGAACAACAGCGTCGGCGTCCGGCTGGCGGTCCTGCAAGGGCTGCTGGACACCGACGGCGGGCCGGTCACCCAGGCCGGGCGCACGTGCCGTGTGCAGTACTCGACCACTTCCCCCCGCTTGTGCGACGACGTGGTCCACCTGGTCGAGTCGCTCGGAGGGGTGGCCACGGCGCGGGTTCGTCCGGCCGAGGGACGCAAGCCCGGCCTGGCGAAGGGCCGGCCGGTTCCGTACCGGTCCGACGCCTACGTGGTGGAGATCCGGCTACCCGCCGGTGTCGCGCCGTTCCGCCTTTCGCGTAAGCGCCGGCTCTACGACGAGCACGGCGGTGGCCGGCCGATGCGGTTCATCGACTCAATCGTCCCGACCGGGGTGCGGGAGACGATGTGCATCCAGGTCGCGGCGGAGGACTCGCTCTACGTCACCGACGACTTCCTGTTGACCCACAACACCCTCAACGACGCGTTCATCATCCTCGACGAGGCGCAGAACACCACGCCCGAGCAGATGAAGATGTTCCTCACCCGGCTCGGCTTCGGCTCCAAGATCGTCGTCACCGGTGACGTCACCCAGGTGGACCTTCCCGGCGGGACGACCAGCGGCCTGCGGGTGGTCCGGGAGATCCTGAACAACGTCGAGGACGTGCACTTCGCCCAGCTCTCCAGCTCCGACGTGGTCCGCCACAAGCTGGTGGGTGAGATCGTCGACGCGTACGCCCGCTGGGACGCCGAGCGGGAGAACCAGCAGGCCCAGAGCGTGCACGCCGTACCCGGGCGGACCGCCCAGGGCGGCCGGGCCGGCCGGCGCCGCTGACCACCGGCGGAAGCCGTCACACCACCAGAGGAAGACAGTTGTCCATCGAGATCGCCAACGAGTCGGGTGTCGAGGTCGACACCGACGCCGTGCTCGCCGTCGCGCGGCACGCCCTCGACGAGATGGGGGTCAACCCCCTCGCCGAGCTGTCCGTGCTGCTCGTCGACATCGAGTACATGACGGAGCTGAACCACCGCTGGATGGGCGGCGACGGCCCGACCGACGTGCTCGCCTTCCCCATGGACGAGGGCAGCGTCGACCACGGGCCGGGCGAGAGCGCCCCGGCCGGCGGTGAGCCGGCCCTGCTCGGCGACATCGTGCTCTGCCCGGAGGTGGCGGCCAAGCAGGCCGCCGTGGCCGGGCACTCGGCGGCCGACGAGCTGCACCTGCTCACCGTGCACGGCGTGCTGCACCTGCTCGGCTACGACCACGCCGAGCCCGAGGAGGAGCGGGAGATGTTCGGTCTCCAGGCCCGGCTGCTGGCCAGCTGGCGGTCGACCCGGTCGCGGTGATGGACGCCTTGGCGGCGGTCCGCGCGCCCGCCGGCCTGCCCGATCTTCAACTCCTGGTGTTCGCCGCCGGGCTGGTGGTGCTCGCCGGCCTGATCGCGATGACCGAGGCGGCGCTGGCCGCTGTCTCCCCGGCCCGCGCCGCGGAGATGACCCGGGACGGAGCGCGCGGCGGGCGGGCCCTCCAGGTGGTCGCCGGTGACGTGGTCCGCCATCTGAACCTGCTGCTCCTGCTGCGCCTGTTGGCCGAGCTGACCGCCACCGCGCTCGTCGCGCTGGTGGCTGTGGACACGTTCGGCGCGGGCTGGCGGGCGGCGCTGGTGACCGCCGGCGCGATGACGGTGGTGAGTTTCGTGGTGGTCGGGGTCGGGCCGCGCACGATCGGCCGCCAGCACGCGTACGCGGTCGGCCGGGCGGTCGCGCCGCTGGTGCGCTGGCTGGGCCGCGCGCTCAACCCGCTGGCGTCGCTGCTGATCCTGATCGGCAACGCGGTCACCCCGGGCAAGGGTTTCCGGGAGGGCCCGTTCGCGACCCAGGTGGAGCTGCGCGAACTGGTCGACCTGGCCGAGCAGCGCGGCGTCGTGGAGCACGGCGAACGCCAGATGATCCACTCGGTCTTCGCGCTCGGCGACACCATCGCCCGGGAGGTGATGGTGCCGCGTACCGAGATGGTGTGGATCGAGGAGCGCAAGACGCTCGCCCAGGCGCTGGCGCTGTTCCTGCGCTCCGGGTTCAGCCGCATCCCGGTGATCGGCGAGAACGTCGACGACGTGCTCGGTGTGCTCTATCTCAAGGACCTGATCCGGCGGGTCCAGGGTGACCAGGAGGCCCGGCAGATGCCGGTGGCCGAGCTGATGCGCCCGGCCACGTTCGTGCCGGAGTCCAAGCCGGTGGACGACCTGCTCTCGGAGATGCAGGCGGCCCGCAACCACCTGGTCATCGTCGTCGACGAGTACGGCGGCACCGGTGGGCTGGTCACCATCGAGGACATCCTGGAGGAGATCGTCGGGGAGATCACCGACGAGTACGATGTCGAGCGCCCGCCGGTCGAGCACCTGGCGGACGGGGCCGTGCGGGTGACCGCGCGGCTGCCGGTGGAGAATCTGGGCGAGCTGTTCGACACCGAGCTGCCCACCGACGAGGTGGAGACGGTCGGTGGCCTGCTGGCCCAGGCGCTCGGCCGGGTGCCCATCCCGGGCGCCGAGGCCGAGGTGGCCGGCCTGCGGCTGATGGCCGAGGGCACCACCGGCCGGCGCAACCGGATCGACACGGTTCTGGTGAGCCGGGTCGACCGGGGCGACGCGCCGGAGGGCACGAACCGACACGACCCGCCCGATTCCCGTGGCGACAACAACCGTTCCGAGGAGAGGCAATCAGCCGATGCCTGAGTCACCCGCCGTGCCCGCCGCCCTGCCCACCCCCGCCGATCCGGCCGAGCTGAGCGCCGAGGACGCCAAGCTCGTCGTCCTGGCCCGGGGCGCGCGGGGCCGGGTGGCCGCAGTGGAGGGCGCCGCGGTCCGTGACCAGGACGGCCGGACGTACGCGGCGGCGAGCGTGGCGCTGCCGTCGTTGACGCTCACCGCGCTCCAGTTGGCTGTCGCCTCGGCGGTGGCTGCCGGCGCGAGCCGGCTGGAGGCCGCTGTGGTGGTGACCGAGGCGTCGACGCTGGACGGGGCGGGGCACGCGGCGGTGCGTGACCTGTCCGCCGACGCGCCGATCCACGTGGCCGCGCCGGACGGCGCCGTCCTCGGCACGGTGGTCGAGTGACCACGCCCGAGGCGCGTCCCTACCGGGCCGGTTTCGCCTGTTTCGTGGGGCGGCCGAACGCCGGCAAGTCGACGCTGACGAACGCGATCGTCGGCACCAAGATCGCGATCACCTCGAGTAAGCCGCAGACCACCCGGCACATCATCCGGGCGGTGCTGCACCGGCCGGACTCGCAGCTCGTGCTCGTGGACACCCCGGGCCTGCACCGCCCCCGGACGCTGCTCGGCGAGCGCCTCAACGACCTGGTCCGGGAGACCTGGAGCGAGGTCGACGTGATCGGCCTGTGCGTGCCGGCGAACGAGCCGGTCGGCCGGGGCGACCGTTTCATCACCGGCGAGCTGGCCAGCTTGAAGGCCACCGTGCTGGCGGTGGTCACCAAGACCGACCTGGTCGACAAGAAGCGGCTGGCCGAGCAGTTGCTCGCGGTGAGCGAGCTGGGCGAGTTCGCCGCGGTGGTGCCGGTCAGCGCCGTGTCCGGGCATCAGGTCGACACGCTCGTCGACGTGATGACCGGTTATCTGCCGGAGTCACCGCAGCTCTATCCGGACGACATGCTCACCGACGACCCGGAGCAGGTGCTCGTGGCGGAGCTGGTCCGCGAGGCGGCGCTGGAGGGCGTACGCGACGAGCTGCCGCACTCCATCGCGGTGGTGGTCGAGGAGATGATCCCGGAGGGCAACCTCACCAAGATCTACGCCGACGTGTACGTCGAGCGGTCGAGCCAGAAGGCCATCGTCATCGGCCACCGGGGCAGCCGCCTCAAGCACGTCGGCACCACCGCCCGCCGGCAGATCGAGGAGTTGCTCGGCACCCGGGTCTATCTCGACCTGCACGTGCGCGTGGCGAAGGACTGGCAGCGCGACCCGAAGCAGCTGCGCAAGCTCGGCTTCTGAGCCACGGCCGGGCCGCCCGGCGACGGTGATCAGGATCAGTCAGACCTATGGGACATCTCACTTTCCATAGGTGTCTGTGGTTGTTTGGCGTCGTCCAGGAGCAGGGTAGGGACCATTGTCTCTGCCCCCGGACCCCGCCGCGAGCTGATGCGAAACCGCTATCTCGACCTGCTGCGCTTCCTGGCCATCCTCCGCGTCGTCACGTACCACGTCACCGGTTACGCCACGCTCACGCTGGTGTTCCCGGCGATGTCGGTGATGTTCGCCCTGGCCGGGTCGCTGATGGCCGCGTCGCTGGACCGCAGCGGGGTGGGCTCGGTCGGGCGGCGGCTGCGCCGGCTGCTGCCGTCGCTGTGGGTGGTCGCCGCCGTCTTCGTGCCGGCCATGCTGCTCACCGGGCTGCCGTTCAGCCCGAAGGTGCTGCTCTGGCTCTTCCCGATCAGTGACCCGCCGGCCAACTACTGGGGCGGCCTGGCGCTCAGCCCGATCTGGTACCTGCGGGACTACCTGTGGTTCGTGCTCGCCTCGCCCCTCGTGCTGTGGCTGTTCCGCCGGGCGCCGCTGCCCACGCTCGCCGCCCCGTACGTGCTCCTGGTCGCCATCGAGGCCGGCATCCTGGCGAACCCGCCGACGGTGCTGCGCGAGTTCGGCCTCTACTTCGGCGCCTGGCTGCTCGGCTTCGCCCACCACGACGGGCTGCTGCGCCGGATGCGCAACCGGGTGCTGCTGCCGGTGGCCGCCGCCGTCGGCGCCGCCGGCCTGGCCTGGATCGTCACCCACCCCGGCCCCCGGGGGTACGACATCAACGACATCCCGCTGGGCAACGCGCTCTGGTCGGCCGCGTTCATCCTGGTGGCGATCGGCCGGGCGCCGGTCGGGGTGACCTGGGTCGACCGCGTGCCGGCGCTCGGCCGCGCGGTGACGGTGGTGAACCGGCGCGCGCTGACCATCTACCTCTGGCACATGCCGTTCGTGGTGGCGCTCACCCCGCTCGTCGGCCTGGTCGGCTGGTCGCCGCGCGACCCGGTCGGCCTGTGGCTGCGGGTGGGGCTGGTCTTCGCGCTGGTCGGCGTGGTGACGCTGATGGTCGGCTGGGTCGAGGACGTGGCCGCCCGGCGTACCCCGGAACTGCTCCCCGGCAGGCCACGGCGGACCGTGGCCGAGCGGGCGGCGGCCGCCCCGGCCAGCCCGGCTCCCGCCGGCGCCCAGGACGGGCTGGTGGGCGCCGGCGCCCGGGTCCCCGCGCCGCGCCGCGCGGCCGAGGACAGGGACGACGGCCGCGCGACGAACCGGCGGGACGCGCCCGGCGGCGACTGAGCGACCGGACGCCCCCCGGCTCAGCGAGTGCTGACCGTGACGTTGCCGCTCGTGGCGGACGCTTCGAGCTGCACCGACGCGGCCGGGTCGTCGGTGACGCGGACGTCCTTGTCGCCGGACGTGGCGTTGGCGCGCACCCGGTAGCGGCCGGCCGGTACGGACAGGTCGACGTCTCCGCTCGTGGCGTGCACCCGGGCCGGAGCCGGCTGGTCCAGCTCGACGACGATGCTGCCGGAGGTGGTCTCCGCGTCGACGGCGGAGGCGAGCCGGCGGGCCTCGATGTCGCCCGAGCGGGCCCGCAGCCGCACCGGGCCGGCCGCCTCGACCACCCGGATGTTGCCCGACGTGGTGGACGCGCGGACCTCGCCGGTGACGCCCCGGATGGTCAGGTCGCCGGAGCTGAGCGTGAACTCCACCGCCCCGACGTCGGTGAGGTCGACGTTGCCCGAGGCGGTCCCGCCCTTCACCGTCACGCCGGGCGGGGCGGTCACCTCCCAGGAGATGCTGCACCGGTGGCCGCAGTCGGTGGGCAGCACGAGTTCGTCGCCCTTGATCTCGTACCGGCTGGTCGGCTCGTCGCCCTGGTAGCGGACGACGCGCTTGATCCGTACCTGGTCGGCCGGGCCGTTGGCCCGGACCACGACGTCCCCGGCGCCGTCTTCCGTCACGCTGATCCGGGTGATCTTCGCCTGCTCGGTGTGGTCGTAGTCGAGCCGGCGGAACGAGAGGGTGTCACACCCGGAGAGAACGATGAGCGTGGCGGCAGCGGTCGCGGCCACCGCGGTGCGGAGCGAAGCCATGGCCAGCACAGTAGGGCCGCCCGGGCGGCCGGCACATCGGGGATCGCCCGACGGTCCACCCCGAGCCGACCCTGAGATCGCACCCGGAGGGAGAATGGCCTGATGGCCGGGTACCGCCGACAGCTCTACCGCGACGACGCGGTGGTGCTGCGTGTGCAGAAGCTGGGCGAGTCCGACCGGATCATCACGCTGTTCACCCGCCGGCACGGCCGGTTGCGCGCGGTGGCCCGGGGGGTGCGGCGCACCATGAGCCGGTTCGGCGCCCGGCTGGAGCCGTTCGGGCACGTCGACCTCCAGCTCGCCGGTGACCCCAAGGGCAACCAGGGCAGCTCCCTGCACACCGTCAGCCAGGTCGAGGCGATCGAGCTGTACGGCAAACGGTTCCTCGGCGACTACCCCCGCTACACGGCGGCCAGCGCGATCGCCGAGACCGCCGAGCGGCTCACCCCGATCGAGCGCGAGCCGTCGCTGCGGTTGTTCCAGCTCACCCTCGGCGCGATGAAGTCGCTGGCCCGCGGCGAACACGCCACCACGCTGGTGCTCGACGCGTACCTGCTGCGCGGCATGGCGTTCGCCGGCTGGGCGCCGGCGCTCGCCGCCTGCGCCGTCTGCGGCGAGCCGGGCCGGCACCGCGCGTTCTCCGTACCGGCCGGCGGCGCGGTCTGCCCGGACTGCCGGCCCCCCGGCGCCGCCCACCCCGCGCCCGCCACGCTGGAGCTGATGTCCGCGCTGACCTCCGGCGACTGGGGGTACGCCGACGCGGCCGAGACCGGCGTACGCCGCGAGTGCAGCGGGCTGGTCGCGGCGCACCTCCAGTGGCATCTGGAACGCGCGCTACGCTCGCTGCCGCTGGTCGACCGGAGCACCCCGGCGTCCGGCGCGGTCCCGTCGCCCGGCGGCGCGGGGCCGGATGTGGTCCCGCCGCGCTCCGGCGCCGGGCCCGTCGCCGGTGTGAACAGGGAGATGACCGAGTGATCCGATCGACGAGGGCGACCCGCCGCGAGCCGGTGCCGCCGACCCCGCACCCCTCCGGCGCCCGCCCGCCGGCGCTGCCGCCCGCGGCGGTGCCCCGGCACGTCGCCATCGTGATGGACGGCAACGGCCGCTGGGCCAAGGAGCGCGGCCTGCCCCGCACCAAGGGCCACGAGCAGGGCGAGCACAGCCTGTTCGACGCCGTCGAGGGCGCGATCGAGATGGGGATTCCCTACCTGTCGGCGTACGCGTTCTCCACCGAGAACTGGCGGCGCTCGCCGGACGAGGTCCGCTTCCTGATGGGCTTCAACCGCGACGTCATCCGCCGCCGCCGGGACCAGCTCGTCGACCTGGGTGTCCGGGTGGTCTGGTCGGGTCGCGCGGGCCGGCTGTGGAAGAGCGTCATCTCCGAGCTGCAGACCGCCGAGGAGATGTCGCGCGGCAACTCGACGTTGACGCTGCAGTTCTGCGTCAACTACGGCGGTCAGGCGGAGATCGCCGACGCCGCCGCCGGGATCGCCCGCGACGTCGCGGCCGGCAAGCTGGACCCGGACAAGGTGAACGAGAAGACGGTGGCGCGGTACCTCTACCACCCCGAGGTGCCCGAGGTCGACCTGTTCCTGCGCCCCTCCGGCGAGCAGCGCATCTCCAACTTCCTGCTCTGGCAGACCGCGTACGCCGAGCTGGTCTACCTGGACACGCTCTGGCCCGACTTCGACCGCCGCCACCTCTGGTACGCCTGCGAGCTGTACGCCCAGCGCGACCGGCGCTTCGGCGGCGCCCTGCCCAACCCGGTGGCCCCGGGCGCCTGAGGGCAGGCTTACCGACGCGCCGCGCTGGGTACCGGTAACGGTAGACAGCTAACGCGGAGGTGAACCACATGATTCAGAAGCGGATCGCGCAGTGGGCGGTCATGGCGGTCGCCGTGCCGCTGGCGGCGGCCGGCGCGCGCCGGCTCAGCCACACCCTGGAGGCCCGTCGCGGCCCGTCCGGGGTGAGCCGTCTGCTGACCAAGGGCGCCGACCTGGTCCGGCCGCAGAAGGCCAAGCGCCGCCGGTTCTTCTGACCTGCGACGTCCGGCCCGACCGAGCGCCCCGCATCCGGCTTTCCGGCCGGGCGCGGGGCGTTCCGCTCTACGATCGGCGCAGGGCGCGCCGCCGGGTGTGCGCCCGCCACGGGGGTGGAGGATGCGCGAGCTCCGGTACGAGATGACTGCTGCCCTGGCCGCCGCCGACCTGGTGGAGGCGACCCGCCGGGACGCGGTCGCCGCGCTGTGCGCCGACGTGGCGCAGCGGTGGTGCGCCGAGCTGGGGCACACCCCGGCGGTCCGTTCCGGCGAGATCGGCGAACTGGCGGCAGGCGAGCCGGCCGCCGGCTGGGCGCCCGACCCGCACGCCCCGCGAGCCTGGTGAGCGCGGGGTTCACGCCTCCACTTCGGAGCGGTCACCCGCCCAGAGCGTGTGGAACGAGCCGTCCCGGTCCACCCGGTGGTAGGTGTGCGCGCCGAAGTTGTCCCGCAGCCCCTGGATCAGCGCGGCCGGCAGCCGCTGTGCCCGCAGCGCGTCGAAGTAGGCCAGCGACGACCCGAAGGCCGGCGCCGGCACGCCCGCCCGGGCCGCGTCGGCCACCACCCGTCGCCAGGCCGGTACGCCGGCGCTGACCCGCTCGGCGAACCACGGCGCGACCAGCAGCGTCGCCAGGTCCGGCTCCGCGTCGTACGCCTCCCGGATCCGGTCCAGGAAACCGGCCCGGATGATGCAGCCGCCCCGCCAGATGGTGGCCGTGCCGCCCAGGTCGATGTTCCAGTCGTACTCCCGGCTGCCCGCGCGGATGTGGTCGAACCCCTGCGCGTACGCGACGATCTTGCTGGCCAGCAGCGCGCGGCGCACGTCCTCGACGAACGCGTCCCGGTCGTCCACCTGCCACTTGTCGCCCGCGTCGGCGAACACCCGGCGGGCGGCCTCGCGCTGGTCGGCGTGGCCGGACAGCGACCGGGCGAACGTGGCCTCGGCGATGCCGGTGATCGGAATGCCCAGGTCGAGCGCGCTCTGCACGGTCCAGCGGCCGGTGCCCTTCTGCCCGGCCTGGTCGAGCACCACGTCCACGAACGCCTGACCGGTGGCCGCGTCGGTGTGGCCGAGCACGTCGGCGGTGATCTCGATGAGGAACGACCCCAGCTCGCCGCCGTTCCACTCCCGGAAGATCTCCGCGATCTCCGCCGGGCTCGCCGACAGACCGGCCCGCAACAGGTCGTACGCCTCGGCGATGAGCTGCATGTCGGCGTACTCGATGCCGTTGTGCACCATCTTCACGAAGTGGCCCGCGCCGTCCGGCCCGACGTGCCGGCAGCAGGGCTCGCCGTCCACGTGCGCGGCGATCTTTTCGAAGATCGGCCCCAGCTTGCGGTACGACTCCGCCGAACCGCCCGGCATGATGCTCGGGCCGAGCAGCGCGCCCTCCTCGCCGCCGGAAACGCCGGTGCCGACGAAGTGCAGCCCGTGCTCGCGCAGCGCCTCCTCGCGGCGGCGGGTGTCGGCGAAGTGCGCGTTGCCGCAGTCGACGACGATGTCCCCCTCCTCCAGCAGCGGGACCAGCTCGTCGACCACCGCGTCGGTGGGGGCGCCGGCCTTCACCATCACGATCACCGCGCGGGGCCGCTCCAGCGAGCCGACGAAGTCCGCGAGCGACTCCGACGGCACGAACGTGCCCTCGTCGCCGTGCTCGGCGACCAGGGTGCGGGTGCGTTCCGGCGATCGGTTGTGCACCGCCACGGCGAAGCCGTTGCGGGCCAGGTTCCGGGCCAGGTTGCGGCCCATCACCGCCAGACCGGTGACCCCGATCTGCGCCGTCGCCTGCTCTGCCATGCGTACCGCCACCTCTCGTCCGTACTGCCGTGCTGCGACGGTATCGCGGTCGTCGAGGAAGTGGGCCACGGTGTCCACAGGGTGTGACCGGTGGGTGGCCGTACGTCCCGCGGGATGGTCGCGGTAATTCGGGTGCGGGGCGTCCGGTCGGCGGGATAGCGTTACGGCATGCGTAAGTGACGCCCCACCTCCGAGCCCGGTCCACCGCCGCCAGTGCCGTGGACCCGTCCTGCTCCGGGCGTCCGCATCCCTTCCCCGCCACCGTCGGTCGCGGTGTCTGTCGTGATCGGTTCGCACCGGAGCCCTCGCTCGGCGCGTCCCAGTCGGCGCGCCCGCATCACAGGAGGCCCGCGAATGCCCGCGAAGCGCAATCCGAAGAAGTCCCGCAAGCAGTCCTCGCCGCAGGTGACCCCGCCGGCGCTCGACGCGCTCACCGTGGAGCCGCCCGCGATGGTGCTCCCGGCGGAGCCGGTGGCGCCCGCCGTGTCCCTGGACGCGGCGCCGCCTGCCGCTACCGCGCCGGTGGTGTCGCCCGCCATCGACGCGGGGGTGCCCACTGTGGTCGAGGGATCGGTGTCGCTCCCGGAGACGCCGGTCCTGCCCGGCGCATCCGCGACGCCGCCCAGATCGGGCCCGCCGGCAGGGCGGCAGGCCCGGCTCGGCGGCCGGAGCCAGCGCGCCGGCCAGACCCGGTTCTACGCCTTCCGCCGAAGCTGACCGGTAAACCGTTCCAAGCCACCCGCTCGCCCGGGCAGGCCTCATCCGGGGCCGCCCGGGCCCGGGTCCCAGGCGGCCCGACCGTCGGCACCCGCAGAGATCTTGGTACGAAATGGCCCCCATAGGGGCCATTTCGTACCAAGATCTTCGCCAATTGCGGTTGATCATGAGGTTGACGGCGACAAAACGGGCAACCGGTGCCGTCAACTTCATGATCAGCGAGGCGGGGTGAGGTGAGGGCGGCGAGGGACGGGACGGGGAGGGGTCAGCCGATCAGGGGGCGGAAGGTGCCGAGCAGCACGCTGAGCGTCAGCGCCGCGCCGGCGATCAGCGCGGCTCCGATGATCAACAGCGTGTCGGCGAGGACGAAGCGCTGACGGCGGGCGACCGTGCGCGGCGTGCCCGCGTCGAAGCCCCGGGCGTCCATCGCGACGGCGAGTCGGGTGCCGCGCCGGATCGCGCCCACCAGCAGCGTGAACGCGGTGGACCCGAACAGCCGCAGCTTCGCCACCGGGTTGCGGCCGGCGTCCACGCCGCGCGCCCGCCGCGCCATGCTGATCATCCGCCACTCCTGCTCCAGCAGCGGCACCATCCGGAACGCGGCCAGCGCCCCGATGGCGAACCGGGCGGGCGCCTTCGCGTTCTGGATCAGCGCGTCGGCCAGGTCGGTCGGGTCGGTGGTGGCGAACACGACGATGCCGGGCAGCGCCACGGCCAGCATCCGGAGCACCAGACCCAGCGCCGTGACGAGCACACCTTCGGTGACCAGCACCGGACCGGCCTGGAGCAGTACCGGGCCGGAACGGTCGGCGGCGAAGAGCACCAGCGTGACCAGGATGCCGACGGCACCGGCGAGCAGCGGCCAGGCGCGGCGGGCCAGCACCCGGTAGCGGACGCCGAACAGCGGCAGCACCGCGAGTTCGACGGCGATGGCGACGGCCGGAGCCACCGGATCGAGCGTCGCCACCAGGATCAGCGTGAAGACCATCGCGGCAGCCAGTTTCGCCACCGGGTTGCGTCGTGCAAGCGGGGCGCCCGGCGCGGCGACCGGTTCGAGGTTGATCACGAGGACGCCCCGGCGGCGGGACGGTCCAGGGTGAGCGTCCGGTCGGCCAGCGCGACGACGAAGTCCTCGTCGTGGGTCACCGTGACCACGCCGTGCCCGGCGTCGCGCAGCTCGGCCAGCAGGTCGACCAGCTCCAGCCAGGTGCGCCGGTCCTGGCCGAACGTGGGCTCGTCGCAGATCAGCAGGCGGGGCGCGGTGGCCAGGGCCGTCGCCACGCTCAGCCGCCGCGCCTCGCCACCCGAGAGGGTGTACGGGTTGGCGCCGGCCAGCCGGTCCAGCCGCAGCCGGTGCAGCAACTCGTCCACGGTGGCGGTCACCGCAGTCTCGGGCTGACCGGTGCGGCGCGGCCCGAGCGCCAGCTCGTCGCGGACGGTGGCGGTGACGAACTGGTGCTCCGGGTCCTGGAACACCGAACCGATCCGGCGCACCAGCGCGGGGGCCCGCCAGCGGTACGGGGGAGTGCGCGCGTCCCGCCCCGCCAGCTCCGCCGACGCGGTGACGGTCCCCGCCCCGGGTGGCAGCAGGCCGCCCAGGAGCAGCGCCAGCGTGGACTTGCCGGCCCCGTTGGGGCCGAGGACGGCGAGCGCCTCGCCGGCGCGTACCCGGAGGTCGGTGGGGGCCAGCCGGGGTGGCAGCCCGAGCCGCTCGGCGGTGAGCAGCACGTCGCCGGGCGGCGTGGTGGCGTGCCGGGGTGGCGCGACGTGGCCGGGTACCCAGACCCCGGCGGCGGCCAGCGCGTCGCCGTGCGCGGCGAAGACCGCAGCGGGCGGCCCGTCGGCGCGCACCCCGCCGCCCGGTTCCAGCACCACCACGCGGTCGACCAGCGGCAACGCCTCGGTGACCCGGTGCTCGACCAGGATCATCGTGGTGTCCGCGTCGAGCGCGTTCGCGACGGCCCGGCGGATCAGGGCGGCGCCGGCCGGGTCGAGGTTGGCGGTGGGCTCGTCGAGCAGCAGCAGCCCGGGGCGCAGCGCGAGCGTGCCGGCCAGGGCGAGCCGCTGCTGCTCGCCGCCGCTGAGCGCGGCGGTCGGGCGGTCCCGGGGGTACGGGAAGCCGACCCGGTGCAGCGCCTCGTCGACGCGGGGCCAGATCTCCCCGGCGGGTACGCCCCGGTTCTCCAGCCCGAACGCGACGTCGTCACCGGAGCGGGCCATGACGAGCTGGGTCTGCGGATCCTGGAACAGGATGCCGACGCGCTCCCGCGCCTTGCGCGGGTCCAGCCCGTCGATCTCGACGCTGCCCTCCTGCTCGCCGGAGTCCTCCGGCAGCAGGCCGGCCAGCGCGGCCAGCAGCGTGCTCTTACCGGCCCCGGAGGGCCCGAGCAGCAGCACCCGCTCGCGGCTCTCCACGCGCAGATCAACCCCGCGCAGAGCCCAGCGTTTCCGTCCCCCGTGCCGCCACCCGAACCCCCGCAGCACCACCCCGCTCACCGCCCACCCCCTCTCCCGGCCCAGCCTGCGTGATCAAGGAGTTCGCGTCCGGAAAACCGTGCCCGGCGGACGCAAACTCCTTGATCACCGGGGCGGGGGTGGGTGGGAGCGCTAGACCAGGGCGCGGTCGCGGCCGGCGGGGAAGCGGTCCAGCACGCCGGTGTTCGCCAGCGCGCGAGTGAGGACGTGCGCGCCCAGACCGGCGACGATCGTGGCGCTGACGATCGTGATCAGCGCGTACGGGAGGCGGTAGGAGGCGAAGTCGTACGCCTTGTTCCAGTAGACGAAGTCGAAGATCGCCGCGCCGAGGCCGGTCAGCGCGCCGGCCAGCGTCGCCACCGGCAGGCGGAACGAGCGGTACCGGAACGCGGCGAACGCCAGCTCGGCGCCGATGCCCTGCATCAGGCCCTGGAGGATCACGATGCTCGCCCACTGGCTGCCCAGCAGGGCGGAGATGATGGCGGCCACCGTCTCGCAGTACAGGGCGGCGCCCGGCTTGCGGATGATCAGGCCGGCGAGCACCGCCGGGATCAGCCACACGCCGTAGAGCACTGCCTGCGCCGGTGGGAAGAACGCGAACGCCGCGTCGGTGGCGCTCCAGAGCAGGCCCCAGGCCCAGAAGACGACGCCGAAGGCGACGGCGATGACCGAGGCGACGACGATGTCGACGGTACGCCAGCGATTGCTGTCGGTGTGGTTCACGGTTGGCTCCCAGTTCGTCGAGGTGAACCAGGAGAAGACGCACGCCGCGCCCGGTGGTCACCGGACGGCGACGCGGCTGGAGGTCGACCGAACTCCCTGCGCTGGCATTACCCAGATCAGGTTCGAGGGTCTGCGGGCATCGGCCCGCACTCTCAGCGCTGTGCGCTCCCCTGTCGGATGTGAAGTTGTCTCGTCGCAGACGCTAGCACCGACCACGGGCACCGGCCCAGCAGGGCGAGTGTCGGTATGGTGGCGATCATGCTGGTGGATGCGCGGGGACTGACGTTCGAGGTACGCGCCGGCGGCCCCGAGGGCGGTGACCCGGTCCTGCTGCTGCACGGCTTCCCACAGCACTCCGGCGAGTGGGACGCGGTCACGCCCGCGCTGCACGCCGCCGGGCTGCGCACGTACGCGCTCGATCAGCGCGGCTACTCGCCCGGGGCACGGCCGGCGGACGTCGGGGCGTACCGGATTCCGGAGCTGGTGGCCGACGCGGCCGGCGTGCTGGACGCGCTCGGGGTGACCCGCGCGCACCTGGTCGGCCACGACTGGGGCGCGATCGTCGCGTGGGGCCTGGCGGCGGCGCACCCGGAGCGGGTGCAAACGTTGACCGCGGTGTCGGTGCCGCACCCGGCCGCCATGGGCCACGCGCTCGCCACCGACCCCCGGCAGAAGATGAAGTCCGCCTACATCGCGTTGTTCCGCAAGCCCGGTACGGCGGAGCGGGTGCTGCTGGCGCTGAACGCCGCCACGCTGCGCAAGCTGCTCAGCGGTGTGGGCGACGCCGGCGCGGTGGCCCGGTACGCCGAGCCGATGCGCGAGCCGGGGGCGTTGACGGCGGCGCTGAACTGGTACCGCGCGATGACCGGGGCGGACATGAAGGCGGTCGCCCCGGTCGGGGTGCCGACCACGTTCGTGTGGAGCGACAAGGACGTGGCGATCGGCCGGACCGCCGCGCAGGCGTGCGCCGCGCACGTCACCGGTGACTACCGGTTCGTGACGCTGCCCGGTGTCACCCACTGGATCCCGGACGAGGCGCCCGGCCCGCTGGCCGACGCGATCCTCGCCCGGTGCGCAGGAACGGAGGAGGCATGACGGTGAGCGCCGAGGCGTACCTGGCGGTGGTGACGGAGACGATCGGCCGGGTCGCCGCCGAGCAGCGGCAGAACGTGGCCGACGCGGCCGACCTGATCGCGGCGGCGCTGCGCGCCGACGGTGTGGTGCACGCGTTCGGCACCGGGCACTCCGAGGCGCTGGCCATGGAGATCGCCGGGCGGGCCGGCGGGCTGGTGCCCACCAACCGGATCGCGCTGCGGGACCTGGTGCTGGTCGGCGGCGACCCGGCCGACGTGCTCGGCCCGAAGCTGGAACGCGACCCGGCGGTGGCGCACCGCCTCTACGAGCTGGCGCCGATCCGCCCGCAGGACGTGTTCGTGCTCGCCTCGAACTCAGGCGTGAACGGCGCGATGGTCGAGTTCGCGTCCATCGTGAAGGAACGCGGGCACGGGCTGGTGGCGATCACCTCGGCGCAGCACTCGGGCCGGATGACCTCGCGGCACCCGTCCGGCCGCAAGCTCGCCGACTTCGCGGACGTGGTGCTGGACAACGGCGCCCCGTACGGAGACGCGACGCTGCCGCTGCCGGGCGGCGGCGCGGTGGGCGCGGTCTCGTCGATCACCGCGGCGCTGCTGGCCCAGCAGATCGTCGCCGAGGTGGTGGCCCGGCTGGTCGCCGCGGGGGAGCGTCCGCCGGTCTACCTGTCCGCGAACATCACCGGCGGCGACGAGCACAACGCCGAGCTGGAGGCACGGTACGCGGGGCGCATCCGCCGCGGCTCCTGAGGCGGTTTCGCGATCGCCCGGACGGGGCACAGGCGGTGCGCCGGTGGGCGTTTCCCGCCGGCCGTGCCGTCTCCCGGGGAGGTCCGCGAGTGTCCAAGGAATCCGAGAAGCAGCGCTGGCAGCGCAACTTCGCCGACCTGTTGCAGGAGCTGCGGGTCGCGCAGACCGGTGTGCAGATCCTGTTCGCCTTCCTGCTGACGCTGCCGTTCAGCGCCGGGTTCGACCGGACCACCGAGTTCCAGCGGGACGTCTACATTCTGGCGCTGCTGACCGCCGCCGCGTCCGCCGCGATGATCATTTCTCCGGTCGCGTTCCACCGGGCGCTGTTCCGCCAGGGACGCAAGCCGGAACTGGTGCGCTTCGCCCACCGGATGGCCACCGGCGGCCTGTTCTTCATGCTGATCGCGATGGTCAGCTCGGTCCTGCTGGTCTCCGACTTCGTGCTGGACCGGCCGATCGCGTTCCTGCTCAGCGCGCTCACCGGGGTCTGGTTCCTGATCTTCTGGGCGGTCCTGCCGTTCAGCCGCCGCAACTGGGGCGACGACGACATCGACGACGAGGACGACAGCCCGCAGTCGCTGACCGACTGACCGTCCGCCAAATCGGACGTGCACGCGGCGCTACCCCTGGGTAACACCCGGGGGTAGCGTCGTTTTCGTCGAGCGCGTCGACGCAGCCGGACCGACGAGGAGGCAGCCGTGACCACGACACAGAACAGCCGGCCCGAGTCCCCCGACGGCGCGGGGCCGCTGCCCACCGAGGCGGGCCAGGTCACCGAGAAGGAGGCCCGCCAGGTCGCCGAGGCGGCCCGCGAGTCGGCCTGGGACCGGCCCAGCTTCGGCAAGGAGCTGTTCCTCGGCCGGTTCCGCCTCGACCTGATCGACCCCTGGCCCCGCCCCGACCCGGCCGACGTGGCCCGCGCGGACGAGTTCCTCGGAGCGCTGCGCACGTACCTGGGGTCCGAGGTGGACGGCGAGGCGATCGAGCGGGACGCCCGCATCCCCGACGAGGTGTTCCACGGCCTGGCCGGGCTCGGCGCGTTCGGCATGAAGATCGACCGGAAGTACGGCGGGCTCGGGCTGAGCAACCTGCACTACTGCCGGGCGCTGATGCTCGTCGGCTCGGTGAACCCGGCGGTGAGCGCGCTGCTCTCCGCGCACCAGTCGATCGGCGTGCCGCAGCCGCTGAAGATGTTCGGCACGCCCGAGCAGAAGGAACGCTTCCTGCCCCGGCTCGCCGCCGGTGAGGTCTCCGCGTTCCTGCTCACCGAGCCGGACGTCGGCTCCGACCCGGCCCGGCTCGCCACCATCGCCGAGCCCACCGCCGACGGCACGGGCTACCGGCTCAACGGGGTGAAACTCTGGGCCACCAACGGCACGCTCGCCACCCTGCTCGTGGTGATGGCCCGGGTACCGGCCGGCGAGGGACGGCGCGGCGGCATCACCGCGTTCGTGGTGGAGGGCGACAGCGACGGCATCACCGTCGAGCGGCGCAACTCCTTCGTCGGGCTGCGCGGTCTGGAGAACAGCCTCACCCGGTTCCACGACGTCTTCGTGCCGGCCGAGAACGTGATCGGCGGCGAGGGCAAGGGCCTGAAGATCGCGCTGACCACGTTGAACACCGGCCGGCTCTCGCTGCCGGCCATGTGCGTGGGCGCCGGGAAGTGGGCGCTGAACGTGGCCCGGGAGTGGGCGGCGGACCGGGTCCAGTGGGGCCGCCCGGTGGCCGAGCACGAGGCGGTGGCGAAGAAGCTGTCGTTCATCGCCGCCACCACGTACGGCATGGAGTCCATGCTCGACCTGTCCTGCATGCTCGCCGACGACGACCGCAACGACATCCGCATCGAGGCGGCGCTGGTCAAGCTCTACGCCAGCGAGATGGCCTGGCGGATCGCCGACGAGCTGATCCAGATCCGCGGCGGACGCGGGTACGAGACGGCCGACTCGCTCGCCGCCCGGGGTGAACGGCCGGCCGCCGTCGAGCAGCTCCTGCGCGACCTGCGGATCAACCGGATCTTCGAGGGCTCCACCGAGATCATGCACCTGCTGATCGCGCGGGAGGCGGTCGACGCGCACCTGTCCGTCGCGGGCGACATCATCGACCCCGACGCCGGGCTGGGCCGCAAGGCGAAGGCGGGCGCGCGGGCCGGCGCCTTCTACGCGAAGTGGCTGCCCACGCTCGCCGTCGGCAAGGGGCAGACGCCCGGGGCGTACCAGGAGTTCGGGCCGCTGGCCGGGCACCTGCGCCACGTCGAGCGGACCTCCCGCAAGCTGGCCCGGTCGACGTTCTACGCCATGTCCCGGTGGCAGGGAAAGATGGAGCGCAAGCAGGCGTTCCTCGGCCGGGTGGTGGACATCGGCGCGGAGCTGTTCGCGATGAGCGCCGTCTGCGTCCGGGCCCACGCCGAGCGGGACGCGCACCCGGAGAACGTCGAGCTGGCCGACCTGTTCTGCCGTCAGGCCCGGCTGCGCGTCGACGAGCTGTTCACCGGCCTGTGGTCGAACACCGACTCGGTCGACGTAGCAGCCGCCAAGCGCATCGTCGCCGGCCGGTACGCCTCGCTGGAGGACGGCGTCCTCACGCCGCCCGCCGACCTGCCCTGGGTCGCGCGCTGGGAACCCGGCCCGTCCACCGCCGAGGACGTCCGCCGCCGGATTCCGCCCGCGGGCTGACCGCCGACCGACGCCGGCTGGCCGTGCCCCGCCCTCGCGCCGGGGCACGGGCGGCCCGGCGCCGCGCGCCTCAGCGTCCGCGCAACCCCAGGCCGCGCAGCTCCAGCGCGGCGAGCGCGTCGACTGTCTCGTCGTCGCCGCGCCGCCACGCCTCGGCGACGTCCGGCGCGATCCGGGTCAGCTTCGACAGCGGCTGGCCGGCCAGCACGCGCAGCGCCAGCAGGTCCCGGCCGGCCGGCACGCCGGCCAGGGCCTTCGCCGCGCCGGCCCGGCGCATCCAGCGCACCCGCAGCGGCAGCCAGCCGAACAGCACCAGGCCGAGCGGGAACACCAGCACCGCGATGGTCAGCCCGAGCGCCAGCTGCCCGACCAGCTCCTGCTGGTCGCGGCCCGCCTCGGCGACCGCGCGGGCGGCGTCGGCGGCCCGGGTGAACGGCGCGGTCAGCTCGTCGCCGACGATCGGCACCCGGCCAACCTTGCCGCCGGCGTCGGCCAGGTTGTCGGCGAGCCCACCGCCGGCCCCCTCCAGCTTCTGCCCGGGTACGGCGAGCTTCTCGACCACGTCGTGCAGCCACAGCGCGAAGCGGATCGCCGCGTACACCCAGGCGACCACGAGCAGGTCGGTGAGGAACTGGCGGACGGCGGTGGGAAAACGGTCGGCGTAAATCTTCACGCCGGACAGCCTGCCACGACGCGGGCGCCCCGGCACGAGACAGTTTCGCGCCTCAGGACGGCCCTTCACCGGCGTGGCTGACCGCGTCCGCCACGATGTGCGCGACGTGGTCGTCCACCAGGGCGTACGCGATCTCCCGGCCGCGCCGCGACCCGCGTACCACCCCGGCGCCGCGCAGCACGCGCAGGTGCTGGGAGACCAGCGGCTGCGGCGCGCCGAGCTTCTCGACCAGTTCGTGCACGCAGCGCTCGCCCTCGGCCAGTTCGCTCACGATCGCGAGCCGGATCGGGGCCGAGAGCGCGCGCAGCAGGTCACCCGCACCCTCGAAGGCGTCGTACCCGTTCGTGCCGGTCACGCTGTAACGGTAACCAATCCCAGCTGCGTCAGCCGGTAGGGCCTCATCCGAGCAGCACCTCGTGCTCGGCGGGCTCGGCCGGCGGCGCGACCCGGTCGTTCCCGGTCCGGCGCCGCACCGCCCGCACCCCGGCCGCGCCGAGCGCGACCAGCAGGAACGAGCCGATCGCCACCAGCACCACCGACGCGCCGGGCGCGGTGTCGGCGGTGGCCGCGACCCAGACCCCGGCGCCGGCGGCGAACAGCCCCAGCGCCATGGCCGCCGCCATGGTGGACCGGAAGCCCCGGGTCACCTGCTGCGCGGCGGCCACCGGCACCACCATCAGCGCGCTGATCAGCAGCACGCCGACCGCCCGCATGGCGATCGTCACCGTGATCGCGGTGCCGACCGCGATGATCAGGTTCAGCGCGCGTACCGGCAGGCCGGAGACGCGCGCGTACTCCTCGTCGTGGCAGACCGCGAACAGCGCCGGACGCAGCACCAGCATGGTCACCAGCAGCGCCGCGCCGAGCACGCCGATGGTGACCAGGTCACCCTGCGAGGTGGTGGTCAGCGACCCGAACAGGTACGCGTTGAGCGCCCCGCTGCTGGCGTCGGAGAGCCCGACCAGCACCACGCCACCGGCGATGCCGCCGTAGAACAGCAGCGCCAGCGCCAGGTCGCCGGAGGTGCGCCCGTACGCCCGGACCAGCTCGATGACGATCGCGCCGAGCGTCGCGGCGATCACCGCCACCAGCACGGGGGAGCGGTTGAGCAGCAGGCCCGCGCCGACGCCGGTGAGCGCCACGTGCCCGATGCCGTCGCCGATCAGGGCCAGCCGCCGCTGCACCAGGTAGATGCCGAGCGCGGGCGCGGCCAGCCCGATGATCAGCGCGCCGACCAGGGCGCGGAGCATGAAGTCGTACTGGAAGAGGTCCATCTCAGATGCCTGTCCAGAGCCGGGCGGGCTCCTCGTCGCAGTGCGGGTGCACGTGCTCGTGGTCGGGGTCGGCGTGGTGGCCGGCGGGTTCCGGCACCGCGCCGTCGTGGGCGATGCCGCCCTGGTGCACCACCACGGCCCGGCTGATCAGCGGGCGCAGCGGGCCCAGCTCGTGCGCGACGAGCAGCACCGTGCCGCCGCCGTCGCGGAACGAGCGCAGCGCCCCGGCGAACGCCTCCTGGCTGGCCGCGTCCACCCCGGCGGTCGGCTCGTCGAGCACCAGCAGCTCCGGCCCGCCGGCCAGCGCGCGGGCGATCAGGGTGCGCTGCTGCTGGCCGCCGGAGAGCGTGGACACCGGGTCACCGGCCCGGTCGGCGAGCCCGACCGCGTCCAGCGCCGCCGCCACCGCCTCCCGGTCCGCCCGTCCGGCGGGCCGCAGCACGCCGCGGCGGGCCAGCCGCCCGGACGCCACCACCTCGCGCACGGTGGCGGGCACTCCGCTGCCCGCGCCGAGCCGCTGCGGCACGTACCCGATGCGGTGCCACTGCCGGAAGCGGCGCTGCGGCGTGCCGAACAGGGCGACCGACCCGGCGCCGACCGGCACCAGGCCGAGCGCGGCGCGCACGAGCGTCGACTTGCCGGAGCCGTTGGCGCCGAGCACGGCGACCACCTCGCCGGCGGTCACTGTCAGCGAGACGTCGCGCAGCACCGGGCGGCCGTCGTAGCCGACTGTGGCGTGCGCGATCTCGATCACGGGTGAGGTCATGAACAGTCCAGGGCGGTTCGCAGGGTCTGCAGGTTGGCGCGCATCGCGGAGAGGTAGTCGCCGTCGGCGGGCGGGCCCTCCAGCGGGTCCAGCACCGCCGTCTTCGCGCCCACCTCGCGCGCGATCGTCTCGGCGACCTTCGGGCTGACCAGCGTCTCGAAGAAGATCGTGCCGGCCTGGTGCTCGCGGGCCTCCTCGGCGACCTCGGCGAGGCGCTGCGGGGACGGCTCGGACTCCGGGGTGAGCCCGCTGATGCCGATCTGCTCCAGCTGGTAGCGCTCGGTGAGGTAGCCGAACGCGGCGTGGCTGGTCACGATCTCCCGGCGCGCGCAGGTGCGCAGGCCGTCGGTGAACTCGGTGTCCAGCTTCGTCAGCTCGGCGCGCAGCGCGCCGGCGCGGGCGGTGTAGTCGGCGGCGTGCTCCGGGTCGGCCCTGCCGAGGCGCTCGGCGAGCTTGTCGCCGATGGTGGCCAGCCGGGTCGGGTCGAGCCAGACGTGCGGGTCCTTGCCGCCGCCCTCCCCGGAGTGCCCGGCCTCGCCCTCGTGGTCGTGGTCGTGACCACCGGCGGCGGCGTCGCGCAGCGGCGTGACGCCCGCCACGTCGAACGCGCGGTCGCCGCCGTTCTGCTCCACCGCCTCGTCCACCGCCGGCTGGAAGCCGCTGAGGTAGACGACCACGTCGGCGTCGACGACCTGGCCGACCTGCCGCGGGTTGAGTTCCAGGTCGTGCGGCTCCGCGCCGGGCTTGGTCAGGTTGCTGACCGTGACAGTGTCGCCGCCGATCCGCTCGGACAGGAACTGCAGCGGGTAGAACGCGGCCACCACGCCGACCTTGCCCGGCTCGCTCGCGGCACCCGTGCCGTCCGCGCAGGCGGTCAGGCCGGCGGCGGCGAGCAGGGCGGTGGCTGCGGCGGTCAGGATACGGCGAGGTGCGCGAACGGTCATGGGCTCAACTGTCCGCGACAACGAAAACTATTGTCAAAAACGCATGATTGCATGTCAGCGCAGGTCAGCTCGGCTCTGCTCCCGCACTCAGCCGACCATGAGCTTCGCCAGCGCCACCGTGATCAACAGGGTGAGCATCACCAGCCGGAGAATCCGGGTCGCCGGGGCCTGCACCGGCCAGGTGACCGACATCAGCCAGACCAGGCCGCCGGCCAGCGCCAGCAGCAGGACGCCGCCCGCCGGGCCGGGCGCGAAGAGGCCGACCAGCATCAGGGCCAGTACGGCGAGGAACACCGCCGTCGGGTTGAGCCGTGCCAACCGGGACAGCACGGGACTCTGCGTACGCTGCATGCCACAAACTCTACGAGGAGGAACGCCGTGCTGGTCACCAACCGGTTCGTGGTGGAAGCCGAAACGGTGGACGAGTTCACCCGGGAGGCGCACGCCGCGCTGGCCGCGCTGGCCGCCCGCCCCGGCTACCTGCGCGGTGAGCTGCTCCGCGCGCTCGACGATCCGGACCACTGGCTCCTGGCCACCGAGTGGGAGTCGGTCGGGGCGTACCGGCGGGCGCTCGGCGGGTTCGACGTCAAGGTCGCCGCCGTGCCGCTGCTCGCCCGATCGGTGGACGAGCCGTCGGCGTACGAGACGCTCGCCGGCGCCGCCCCCGAGGGGGAGATCGTCGTCGTCGCCAGCGATCGGGCCGCAGGTCCTTACCGGTGAGTGCCGGGGCACTACCCTGGCGCGTATGACCGCTCCCGGACCGGCCGCGCCACCCCCGTCGTCAGTGCCGCCCGCGCCGCCGGCGGACCCGGGGACACCCGCGCCGCCGCAGGGGCCCGGCGCCGCGCCGCCGTTCGCCGCCCCGCCCACCGAGGGCGGGCGGACCCGGCTCTGGCTCGGCCTCGGCGCCGGCGCGCTGGCCGTGCTGATCTGCTGCGGCGGGGGCGGCGCGGCGGTGGTCGGCCTGGCGGTGAGCAACGCCCAGGCGATCGGCGAGCAGGGCCGGGCCGTCACCAGCGACTACTACCAGGCGCTCGTGGCCCGGGAGTGGTCCAAGGCGTACGACACGCTCTGCGCCGACCTCCGCCGACGCGAGCCCCGGCGGGAGTTCGAGCGGCGGGTGGCCACCGAGCCGCAGATCTCCGGCTACCGGGTCGGCGAGGTCGACATCACCACGCTCACCGTGCCCGTGGACGTCACGCTGGCCGGCGGCCGGCGGGAGGCGCAGACCGTGACACTGGCCCCGGACCAGCAGACGGGCGGCGTGGAGGTCTGCGGGGTGAGCTGACCGGCCCCCGGTATTCTGCTGGGCCCGGGACGAACACGGTCGTACCGTTGTCCCGAACAGCCCGGTTCCATCCATCTCAACCGCGCCGACCGCCAGCCGGCGTAGGAGGAAACATGCCAGCCGACCGTATCGACGCCGTCACCAGCCTCGCCAAGCGCCGGGGCTTCGTCTTTCCCTCCAGCGAGATCTACGGGGGCACCCGGTCGGCCTGGGACTACGGTCCGCTCGGCGTCGAGCTGAAGGAGAACGTCCGCCGGCAGTGGTGGCGCACCATGGTGCAGCAGCGCGACGACGTCGTCGGCCTCGACTCGGCTGTCATCCTGGCCCGCAAGGTCTGGGAGGCCAGCGGCCACATCGCCGAGTTCGTCGACCCGCTCACCGAGTGCCAGTCCTGCCACAAGCGGTTCCGGGCAGACCACCTGGAAGAGGCGTACGAGGCCAAGCACGGCAAGCCGCTGACCTCGCTGACGGAGCTGAACTGCCCCAACTGCGGCAACAAGGGCACCTTCACCGAGCCGAAGATGTTCAACGGCCTGATGAAGACCTACCTGGGCCCGGTGGAGAGCGACGAGGGCATGCACTACCTGCGCCCGGAGACCGCCCAGGGCATCTTCGTCAACTACAAGAACGTCGAGACGGTCGCCCGCAAGAAGCCGCCGTTCGGCATCGCGCAGACCGGCAAGTCGTTCCGCAACGAGATCACCCCGGGCAACTTCATCTTCCGGACGCGCGAGTTCGAGCAGATGGAGATGGAGTTCTTCGTCGAGCCCGGCACCGACGAGCAGTGGCACGAGTACTGGCTCTCCGAGCGCTGGAACTGGTACCTCGACCTCGGCCTGTCCGAGGAGAACCTGCGCTTCTACGAGCACCCCAAGGAGAAGCTCTCCCACTACTCGAAGCGCACCGTCGACATCGAGTACCGGTTCCGGTTCGGCGGCAGCGAGTTCGCCGAGCTGGAGGGCATCGCCAACCGCACCGACTTCGACCTGTCCACGCACAGCAAGCACTCCGGCGTCGACCTGTCGTACTTCGACCAGGGCAAGGGCGAGCGCTGGATGCCGTACGTGATCGAGCCGGCCGCCGGTCTCACCCGCGCGGTGCTGGCGTTCCTGCTGGAGGCGTACGACGAGGACGAGGCGCCGAACACCAAGGGCGGCGTGGACAAGCGCACGGTCATGCGCTTCGACCCGCGGCTCGCCCCGGTCAAGGTCGCGGTGCTGCCGCTGTCGCGCAACGAGGCGCTGTCGCCGAAGGCCAAGCAGCTCGCCACCGACCTGCGCAAGCGCTGGGTGGTCGAGTTCGACGACTCGCAGGCGATCGGCCGCCGCTACCGCCGGCAGGACGAGATCGGCACGCCGTTCTGCGTCACGGTCGACTTCGACACGCTCGACGACAACGCGGTGACGGTCCGGAACCGGGACACCATGGCCCAGGAGCGCGTCTCGCTGGACCAGGTCGAGCGCTACCTGATCGAGCGCCTCCCCGGCTGCTGAGCTTGATGTAAGGAAGGGCCCCTTCTTAGAACTCCTAACTTTGGGTGCGTTGGAGTTGGCGCCAGCAGATGAGGGCGCAGGCGAGGCTGAGGAAGGCTTGGTGGATGTCGTCGCGGATTTCCCAGCGGATGCGCAGGCGGCGGAACCAGTGCAGCCAGGCGATGGTGCGTTCGACGACCCAGCGTCGGGTGCCGAGGCCAGAGCCGTGGGGTGTGCCGCGTCGGGCGATGACGGGGGTGACGCCGCGGGCCCGGATCTGTTGGCGGTGGCTGTCGTAGTCGTAGCCCCGATCGGCATACAGCCGGTCGGGGCGCCGCCGTGGCGGGCCGGGGCGTCCGCCGATCGGGGGGATGGCGTCGAGCAGGGCGGTGGTCTGGGTGGAGTCGTGGCGGTTGCCGCCGGTCAGCGTGACCGCGAGAGGGATGCCGCCGGCGTCGGTGATGACGTGGTGTTTCGAGCCAGGCTTGCGGCGGTCGACCGGGCTCGGACCAGTTTTGGGCCGCCCTTGAGCGCCCGGATGTGGGAGCCGTCGATCACCGCCCTCGACATGTCCAACTGGCCCGCGCCGCGCAGCCGGGCCAGCAGCACCTCGTGCAGCCGTTGCCACACCCCCGCCTGGTTCCAGTCCCGCAACCTGCGCCAGCAGGTCATCCCGGAGCCGAACCCGAGTTCCTGGGGCAGGTACTCCCACGGGATCGCGGTGTAGAGCACGAACAAGATCCCGCACAGCACCTTGCGGTCATCCAGCGGCTTGCGCCCCGGGTACCGGCGGCGGCGTGGTGGGCGGGGTGGCAGCAGCGGTGCGATCTCGGCCCACAACTCATCCGAGACGATCCACGGCGGCTGCTCACCCCTCCTCACGTCCAGACGAAACGACCCTCACATCCGGTCGGTTACGCCCAACATCATTAAGTTAGGACCTCTTAACGCCTGGCGTAGAGAAGGGGCCCCTTCTTAACACCCGTCACCCGGGGGAGATCGGCTCCGCCCGTACACCGGTCCGGGTGCCCACGCCGCGCCGGGCCGCGTACGCGTCCTCCACCGTGCGCCGCACGCGGCCCGGCTCCCGGCGGATCTGCGCCGGCGTGAAGTGCAGGACGAGCACCCCGTGCCGGCTCAGCTCGTTGTGCCGGTCCAGCGTCCGCGCCCAGTCGGCCGGGCTGAGGTGGTACTCCCGCGAGTCGACCTCCAGCGCCACCGCGCACTCGGCGAGGTAGCCGTCCGGCGTCGGCAGCCGGGCGCCGTCGGCCGCCGACAGCCGCGGATTCCACAGGATCTCGCTGAGCACGCGGCTGCTGCCCAGGCACTCCCGCAGCTCCGTCTCCGGCGCCGAGCGGACCCCGTCGGTGATCTCCGCGAACGCCTTCCGGATCAGGGCGGTGCGGCTGCGCCGGGCCCGCCGGATCTCCGCGTCCAGGCTGTCCAGGTCGGTGAAGCCGCGCTGCACCGCCTCGGCCACCGTCGCCCGTACCGGCCGCAGGTGGCGCAGGTCGCGGGCGGCGTCCACCACCGCCCGCGCCGGCGAGCACACCGGGTACAGCGCGGTCCGCCGGGCCCGCGGATCAAGCTCCAGGGCCCGCGCGATCACCGCGTGACCGGCCGAGCGGCGTCGCACGTGGTGCGGCAGGATCAGGTGTACGTCAGCGGTGCGCGGGCTGTGCCGGAAGCCGTACCAGATGAGGGCGGCCAGGCCGGTGAGCTGCGCGTCGGCGCCCGCGTAGAGCGCCGCCGAGATGCGTCGCTGCTCGTCGGTGAGGGTGCCGCTGACGAGCGCGTACGTCGCCGGCAGCACGCGCTGCCACAGGCCGCGCCGGGTCTGCCGGTACAGGTACATGTCGTCGAATCCGACGCCGAGAAGCTGCGTCCGCGTGACGATCTGCTGCTGGCGTTCCGCCAGGTCGCTGAGTTCGGGTGGCTGTTCAGGCATGCGCGGCAGCCTGCGCCCTCGACCGCTTCTCTTCCGGCCCGCGCGCCCGCCCTGTGGACACCGGGCCCTGGTGTGGAGAACCGTCTCGTGGCGGGCCGGCTGTGATATGGGTCCTGTTAAGAAGGGGCCCTTGCACTACCGGAGACGTTAAGAAGGGCCCTTCCTTACACTTGGGCGGTGACTGCCCCGACGCTGCCCGCGCTGACCATCGGCCCGCACCAGGTGTGGCCGCCGGTGGTGCTCGCGCCGATGGCCGGGATCACCAACGTCGGCTTCCGCCGGCTCTGCCGCGAGCAGGGCGGCGGCATCTACGTCTGCGAGATGATCACCACCCGGGCGCTCGTCGAGCGGAACCCCAAGACGCTCCGCATGATCGCCTTCGGCGCCGAGGAGCAGCCCCGCAGCCTCCAGCTCTACGGCACCGACCCGGAGATCACCGCCGCCGCCGTGCGGATCGTGGTCGAGCGTGACCTCGCCGACCACATCGACCTGAACTTCGGCTGCCCCGTACCCAAGGTCACCCGCCGTGGCGGCGGCTCGGCCCTGCCGTGGCGCCGCCGGCTCTTCGCCCGGCTGGTCAAGGCAGCTGTCGACGCCGCGTCACCCGCCGGGGTGCCGGTCACCGTCAAGATGCGCAAGGGCATCGACGACGACCACCTGACGTACGTCGAGGCGGGCCTCGCCGCGCAGGACGCGGGCGTCGCGGCGGTCGCCCTGCACGGGCGTACGGCCGCGCAGCGCTACTCCGGCACCGCCGACTGGGACGCGATCGCCACGCTCAAGGCGGCCCTCGACGTGCCGGTGCTCGGCAACGGCGACATCTGGGAGGCCGACGACGCGCTGCGGATGGTCGCGCACACCGGCGTCGACGGCGTGGTGATCGGGCGCGGCTGCCTGGGCCGGCCGTGGCTCTTCGCCGACCTGGAGGCCGCGTTCAACGGCAGCCCGCAACGGCGGCTGCCCTCGCTCGGCGAGGTGGCGGTGACCATGCGCCGACACGCCGAGCTGCTGGTGGAGCAGTTCGTGGCCGGCGCCCGCAACCCGGCCCGGGGCGAGCGGGACGGCTGCACCGACTTCCGCAAGCACGTCGCCTGGTACCTCAAGGGCTTCCCGATCGGCAGCGAGCTGCGCCGCTCGCTCGCCATGATCGAGAGCCTGGCGCAGCTCGACGACCTGCTCGGCAAGCTCGACCCGGCCGTACCGTTCCCGGTGGAGAACCTGGGCCAGCCGCGCGGCCGCACCAACTCCCCGGGCAAGGTGTTCCTGCCCGACGGGTGGCTGGCCAGCCGCGACGACGACACCCCGCCGGACGGCGCCGAGCTGGACGACTCCGGCGGCTGACCCCTGACACGACGAAGGGCCCGACCCCGCAGTGGGGGTCGGGCCCTTCGTCATCGGGTCAGGAGCTGTAGCCGCGGCTGGCGATCCAGCGGGCGAGCTCGTCGACGTCCATCCGGTAGGAGGCCTGGGTCGGGTTGGCCGAGTCGGCGATCGTCACGATCTTCCCGCCGTCGCGGTAGCCCACCACGCTGATGTAGTGGCCGCCCTCGAAGGAGTGGGCGTTGCCGTCGGTGTCGGTGGCGGTGCCGGCGATGTTGGCCACCACGGCACGGCCGTCGTCGACGGTCTTGACCACGTCGGCGCGCAGCTTGTCGACCTTGTCGCGGTCGCGGGCCTTGTCCACGGGGATCTCGGTGGACTTGTAGACGTCCTTGCCGGTCTCCTTGTTCAGGATCGGGGTGATGTCGTTGATGGAGTTGGTGCCGGCCTCGGTGGTGCCCATCTCCTTGGCCATGGCGTGCACGTCGATGTTCTTGCCCTGCACGCTCAGCGCGTTACGGGCGGCGGCGGGGCCGCAGAAGTAGAAGTTGGGCTGCGCCTCGTAGCGCACGTCCAGCTCCCGCTCGCCGTGCTTGCGGTCGGTGGTGACCTGGGCGGCGGCGCGCTCGGCCGGGGTGGCCTGGGCGGCGATCGCGGGACCGGCGATGCCACCGGCGGTGGCGACGACACCGGCAGCGGTCAGAACGGTCTTGCGCAGCAGAGTGGTAGCCATGATCAGTTGCCTCTCTGTCGGGGGTACGCGGCGATGGGGGATGCCGCGGAAGTCGAAGGGGCCCGGTGTGTGCTTCGGGCCGGTGGCCTGCACGGGCGACCAGGGGGTGGCCTGCTCCGGCGGCTCGGGGATGTAACGACCGGCGGCCCGGGGTCATTCCCGGCGGGCGTCGCCCGGTCTGGCGGCCTGCTCGACAGGCGCTTCGGCCTGCTCGGCGACCCGGGGATGTAACGACCGGCGTACCGACCTGATTCCCTGCCCGCTGGGGGCGGGCCGGGGTGGTCGGCGGGGTGCGGCGCGGTCTGCCATGTACAACGCCCCGCACTCGGCCCCGATTCCGGCCCAGCCGTGGCGCCCACCACCCCGAATCCGGACAATCCACCCAACGCCCGCTCGCTCGGCGGTTGATCAAGGAGTTTGTGTCCTGAGGCGGGCCCATAACGAACACAAGCTCCTTGATCGCCGGGGTGGGCTGCGGTGATCAAGGAGTTTGTGTCAGTCGAACGCCCCGAACGGCCACAAATCCTTGGTCAACACGTGCTTGGCCGTCCCGCCCGGCAGGATCGACTCCAGCTCGCCGAAGTGGTGGTGTCGAGGAGGCTCTGATGCCACCACCTCGGCGAGATTGTGTTGATCAAGGGTGCTGATGCCGCCACTTCGGAGAAGTGGAGTCGATCAAGCCGCAGTGGGTGCCCTTTTGTTCGAGTTGTCCGTATCAGGGCCAGGTGCTGTTGAGGATCTTGAAGGTTCGGGCCCCTCCGGCGAATTCGAACCGAGATCTCGGACCGGCTTCGGTGATCATGAGGTTGGCGGCGTTTTGTGTCCGGTTTGTCGCCGTCAACTTCATGATCGGCTCGGGCTGTCCTCCGGGTGTGGGCGGGGGGTGGGGATGGACGAGGGGGTGGAGGGCCAGGGGATGTCGGGGGCGGTGTGGAAGGTGATGCCGGCGGTGGTCCAGCGCGGGCCGTGGCCGGCGAGCCGCACGCGGAACCGGGACCAGTCGTGCGTGGCGCGCGGTGACCAGCCCAGCTCCGCGACAGCGGGCAGGCGGGGGAAGAGCATGTACTCGACCTCGGCCCGCGTACTCACCGACTCGGTCCACAGCGGCGCCTCCACGCCCAGCACGGCCTCGGCCGGTACGCCCCGCACGTGGGTGCCCGGATCCCACTCGTACGCCCGGCGCACGTCGATGAGGCCCGCCCAGTCGTGCCCGATCGGAGTGTCCGGCGCGTACTTCATGTCCAGGTACGCGTGGTTGGCGGGGGAGAGGATCAGCCGGGCGCCCCGGCGTACCGCGTCGGCCGTCTCCGGGTCGTCGCCGTTCGTGCCCCACCACTGCAGGACTCGCCCGTCGACGTGCCCGGCCGGGGCGAGCTGGTGCCAGCCGACGACCGTCTTGCCGGTGGCCTGCACCAGCCGCTGCGCCCGCTCCACGAAGGCGCGGTAGCTCTCGGCCGGCACCTTGAACGCCTCGTCGCCGCCGAGGTGCAGCCACGGCCCCGGCGTCAGCGCGGCCACCTCGCCGACCACGTCGGCGACGAAGGCGTACGTCCGTTCGTCTTCGGGGTCGACGTAGCTGAACCCGACCTCGGTGCCGGTGTACGGCGGGGGCGCGACCTTGCCGGGCGCCAGTTCGGGGTACGCGACGAGCGCCGCGTTGGTGTGGCCGGGCAGGTCGATCTCGGGCACCACAGTGACGTGGCGGCGGGCGGCGTACGTGACGATGCGCCGGTAGTCGTCCCCGGAGTACCAGCCGCCGGGGCCGCCGCCGACAGCCGTCGCGCCGCCGACCTCGGTGAGCCGGGGCCAGGAGTCGACGGCGATGCGCCAGCCCTGGTCGTCGGTGAGGTGCAGGTGCAGGTGGTTGAGCTTGTAGCGGGCCAGGTGGTCGACCATCCGCAGCACGTCCTCGACGGCGAAGAAGTGCCGGGCCACGTCGAGCATGGCGCCCCGGTAGGGGAAGCGCGGACGGTCGACGATAGTGCCGCCGGGCACGGCCCAGCGCGCGGCGACCGGCGTACGGTTCTCGATCGCCGCCGGCAGGAGCTGTCGCAGCGTCTGCGCGCCGTGGAACAAGCCGGCCGAGGTGGCGGCGGTGATCCGGACGCCGGTGGCGGCCACGTCGAGGCGGTAGCCCTCGTCCCCGAGCCCGTCGCCGACCGACCCGCCGGAGCCGTCGTCGGTCGCCCGGGTCCCGGGAGCAGCGTCCGGAGCGGACGGCGACAGCGTGAGCGTCAGCGGGCCGTCCTGGCCGGCGGGCGCGTCGGCGACCGGCAGCGGGAAGCCGGTGGCCGGGCGCAGCCAGTCGGCGAGCTGTTCGGCCACGTCCCGCCCGGCGGGGCTGACCCGAAGCGCCGCGTCCGCGCTCAGCGTGAAGTCGCCCGCGGGGTCCGGGAACACCTGCTCGGGCGCGGGCACCACGTCGTCGAGCCGGACCGGCGCCGGCCCGGCCAGCGCCTCGGCGGCCCGGCCCGCGGCGACACGCGCCAGCTCGGCGGCGGCCGTCGGCACGCCGGGCAGCACCTCACCCGCGGCACCGGGCACGCCTTCGCCCGCCGCCGCGTCGGCGGACCGCACCGCACCGGCGGGCGCTGCCACGTCGGCCGCCGCCGCACCGGCCGAGGGCGCCGCGTCGGCGGACGGCGGGGCCTGGTCGTGGGTGGACGTGCTGGTGGGGCGGGTGTCGGTCGGCTCCGGCCCGGTCTCCGGGGCGGTGGGTGTGGTCGGCACGGCGACGGCTCCGAGGGGTGTATTCGCGCGGGATATGGCAAAGGTGAGGATCCGCGAGACGCAGTGAGTCAAGAGTACGAGAGGAACGGTAATTGCGTGATCGTGCTCGTGGAAGCGTTCCCAACAACCCGTACGAACGCGCATAGTGGCGACCGTTGTGCCGAAAGTCACCGAACGCTCCCAGGTTTCACGAAACTGGCCTAGCCTTCGGCCCACCGACGCTGACGAGCCGGGATTACCGGTGGTCACTCCCGGGGTATGTCCGAACTAAACCTTCGTTAAGTGTCAATGGCGCGCGTTGGAGGCTCTGGTGGAAGCGCAGGAATCGGGCGAGCACAAGTACGTGTACGACTTCGCCGAGGGCAACAAGGATCTGAAGGATCTGCTCGGCGGCAAGGGGGCCAACCTGGCCGAGATGACCAACCTCGGCCTGCCGGTTCCGCCCGGCTTCACGATCACCACCGAGGCGTGCAAGGCGTACCTGACGACCGGGCGTGAGCCCGACGGCCTGGCCGCGCAGATCGAGGCGCACCTGGAGTCCCTGGAGCGCGAGATGGGCCGCCGCCTCGGCGATCCGGACGACCCGCTGCTGGTCTCGGTACGCTCCGGCGCCAAGTTCTCCATGCCCGGCATGATGGAGACCGTCCTCAACGTGGGCCTCAACGACCGCAGCGTCGAAGGACTCGCACGACAGGCCGGCGGCAGTGCTGACCGGGCCGCCTCCGGCGGCGCAGACAGGTTCGCCTGGGACTCCTACCGCCGGCTGATCCAGATGTTCGGCAAGACCGTCTGCGAGGTGCCGGGCGAGGAGTTCGAGCACGCGCTGGACGAGATCAAGAGCGCCAAGGGTACGCACAACGACCTCGACCTGGACGCCGACGACCTGCGCGGGCTGGTCGACGCGTACAAGAAGATCTTCGCCAAGCACACCGGCCGCGAGTTCCCGCAGGAGCCGCGCGAGCAGCTCGACCTCGCCATCCGCGCGGTCTTCGACTCGTGGAACGCGGAGCGGGCGGTGCTCTACCGCCGGCAGGAGCGCATCCCGGCCGACCTGGGCACCGCCGTCAACGTGGTGGCCATGGTCTTCGGCAACCTCGGGCCCGACTCGGGTACCGGCGTCGCGTTCACCCGCGACCCGGGCAGCGGCGCGCAGGGCATCTACGGCGACTACCTGGCGAACGCGCAGGGCGAGGACGTGGTGGCCGGCATCCGCAACACGGTGCCGTTGCAGGAGCTGGAGCAGCTCGACAAGACCTCCTACGACCAGTTGCTCGGCATCATGGCCCGGCTGGAGGAGCACTACAAGGACCTCTGCGACATCGAGTTCACCATCGAGCGCGGCAAGCTCTGGATGCTCCAGACCCGGGTCGGCAAGCGCACCGCCGCAGCCGCGTTCGTCATCGCCGGGCAGCTCGTCGACGAGGGCCTGATCGACCTGGACGAGGCGCTGCACCGGGTCAACGGCGCGCAGCTCGCCCAGCTCATGTTCCCGCGCTTCCAGCTCGACCACGAGTTCGAGCCGGTGGCCAAGGGCATCGGCGCCTCCCCGGGCGCCGCGTCCGGCAAGGTCGTCTTCACCTCGGCCCGCGCGGTCGAGCTGGCCGCCGAGGGCGAGGCGGTGATCCTGGTCCGCCGGGAGACCAACCCGGACGACCTCAACGGCATGATCGCCGCCAAGGGCATTCTCACCTCCCGGGGCGGCAAGACCAGCCACGCCGCGGTGGTGGCCCGCGGCATGGGCAAGACCTGCGTCTCCGGCGCGGACGAGCTGGAGGTCAACGTACCGGCGAAGAAGTTCACTGTGGGCGGGCACGTGGTGAACGAGGGCGACGTGGTCTCGATCGACGGCACCACCGGCAAGGTGTACCTCGGCGAGGTGCCGGTCATGCCGTCGGAGGTGGTGCAGTACTTCGAGGGCGAACTCGACCCGGAGACCATCGACGATGCGCTGGTCCGCGCCGTACACCGGATCATGACGCACGCCGACGCCGCGCGGCGGCTGCGGGTACGCACGAACGCCGACACCGGCGCGGACGCGGCCCGGGCCCGGCGCTTCGGCGCCGAGGGCATCGGGCTGTGCCGCACCGAGCACATGTTCCTCGGCGACCGCCGCGAGCTGGTCGAGCGGCTCATCCTCGCCTCCGGCGAGCGGGAGCGGGAGGACGCGCTCGCCGCGCTGCTGCCGCTGCAGCGGGCCGACTTCATCGAGATCTTCCGGGAGATGGACGGCCTGCCGGTCACCGTGCGGCTGATCGACCCGCCGCTGCACGAGTTCCTGCCCCCGCTGGAGCAGCTCGCGGTCAACGTCGCGGTGGCCCAGGAACGCGGCGAGGACGTCGCGAAGGAGGAGGCGCTGCTCGCCGCCGTCCGGCGGATGCACGAGGAGAACCCGATGCTGGGCCTGCGCGGCGTCCGGCTCGGCCTGGTCATCCCGGGCCTGTTCGCCATGCAGGTCCGCGCGATCGCCGAGGCCGCCGTGGCCGTCGTCCGCGACGGCGGCACGGCCTGCCCGGAGATCATGGTGCCGCTCGTCGGGGCCGTGCAGGAGCTGGAGACGGTACGCGCCGAGGCCGAGCGGATCATCGCCGAGGTGGTCGGGGACAGCGGCGTCGAGGTGCTGATCGGCACGATGATCGAGGTGCCCCGGGCGGCGCTGACCGCCGGGCAGATCGCCGAGGCGGCGGAGTTCTTCTCCTTCGGCACCAACGACCTGACCCAGATGGGCTGGGGCTTCTCCCGCGACGACGTGGAGGGCGCGTTCTTCTGGCGCTACCTGGAGCTGGGCATCTTCGGCATCTCGCCGTTCGAGTCGATCGACACCGACGGCGTCGGCCGACTGATCCGCATCGCCGCCGAGGAGGGCCGGGCGGCCCGCCCCGGCCTGAAGCTCGGCGTCTGCGGCGAGCACGGCGGTGACCCGGACTCGGTGCACTTCTTCCACTCCGTCGGGCTGGACTACGTCTCCTGCTCGCCGTTCCGGGTGCCGGTGGCGCGCCTGGAGGCCGGACGGGCCGCGATCACCACCGCCGGCTCCGACTCCCGCTGACGAGGACGCGGGGCCGCCGGTGTCCATCGACGGCCCCGCGTACCGCCCGGCGCGCCTTTCCGGCCACCTCGGCGTAACCTGAGCTTCCGCCGCGTGTCGATCAGGAGGGGTGTCCACATGACCGCCGTCTGGGAGAACCTGGTAGTCGACGCCCGGGACCCGTCCCGGCTCGCCAGTTGGTGGGCGGAGGCGCTCGGTTATCAGGTGATCACCGACAAGCCGGACGAGGTGGAGATCCGCCGCACCCCCGACACGCTGCCCGGTCTCGTCTTCGTCCCGGTCGCCGGGGCGAAGGAGGGGAAGAACCGGCTGCACATCGACCTGCGCCCGGCCGACATGGAGGCCGAGGTCGAGCGCCTGGTCGACATGGGCGCGCGGCACGTCGACATCGGCCAGGGAGACGTGGAGTGGACGGTGCTCGCCGACCCGGAGGGCAACGAGTTCTGCGTTTTGCGCCAACGCGGCAACGGTGACCGGGGCTGACGACGCGGCGCGGCTGGTCGACGAGGCGCCGAAGGACACCGGGTACGGCCGGTCGCCGTTCGAGCGGGACCGCGCCCGGGTGCTGCACTCGGCGGCGTTCCGGCGGCTCGCCGCGAAGACGCAGGTGCACACCGCCGGCACCAACGACTTCCTGCGTACCCGGCTGACCCACTCGCTGGAGGTCGCGCAGATCGCCCGCGAGATGGGCGCCCGGCTCGGCTGCGACCCCGACGTGGTGGACACCGCGGGGCTGGCCCACGACCTGGGTCACCCGCCGTTCGGGCACAACGGCGAGTACGCGCTGGACGAGCTGGCCGCCGCCTGCGGCGGGTTCGAGGGCAACGCGCAGACGCTGCGGGTGCTCACCCGGCTGGAGGCCAAGGTGCTCGCCCCGGACGGGCGTTCGGTGGGGCTGAACCTGACCCGGGCCGCGCTGGACGCGGTGAGCAAGTACCCATGGCCGCGCCGCCCCGGCGAGCGCAAGTTCGGCGTGTACGCCGACGACCGCCCGGTCTTCGACTGGCTGCGCGAGGGCGCCCCACCCGGCTCGCGGCGCTGCCTGGAGGCCCAGGTGATGGACTGGGCCGACGACGTGGCGTACTCGGTGCACGACGTCGAGGACGGCATCCACGGCGGGTACGTGGACCTGCGCCCGCTGCTGGCCGACGCGGACGAGCGGCGGGCGCTCTGCGCCGACGTGGCCGCCACCTACTCCGGCGAGGCGCCGGAGGACCTGGGCGAGGTGCTGGCCGAGCTGCTCGCCGATCCGGTGCTCGCGCCGCTGGCCGCGTACGACGGCAGCCACCGGGCCCTCGCCGCGCTGAAGGCCACCACGAGCGTGCTCACCGGTCGGTTCGTCTCCAGCGTGGTGGCCGCCACGCAGCAGCGCCACGGTCCCGGCCCGCACCGCCGGTACGCCGCCGACCTGGTGGTGCCGCGCCGGATCCGGGCGCAGTGCGCGCTGCTCAAGGGCATCGCCCTGCGGTACGTGATGCGCCGCCCCGGTGCCGAGGGCCGGTACGCGCGGCAGCGCGACGTCCTCGCCGGGCTGGTGACGGCGCTGCTGGACCGGGCGCCCGACGTGCTCGACCCGGTGTTCGCGCCGCTGTGGCGGGACGCGGCGGACGACGCCGCGCGGCTGCGCGTGGTGATCGACCAGGTCGCCTCGCTCACCGATCCGGCCGCGCTGGCCTGGCACGCCCGCCTGGTGTCGCCGGGCTGACCGCACCGCTCCGGGACCGGATCCGTGAACTTAGGCTAGCCTAAGCAGCATGACGGACCGCCCGAAGAAGCTCACCGCCGCCACGGTCGTCCGGACCACGCGGCCCACCCCACACCTGATCCGCCTGGTCCTGGGCGGCGCCGAGCTGGCCGGGCTGCCGGTGGGCGCGTACACCGACCACTACGTGAAGTTCGTCTTCCCGCCGGCCGGGGTGACCTACCCGTACCCGGTCGACCTGGCCACGATCAAGCGGGAGTTCCCGGCGGAGCAGTGGCCGCGGCTGCGCGCGTACACGGTGCGGGCCTGGGACGCCGCGGCCGGTGAGATGACCGTGGACGTGGTGCACCACGGCGACGAGGGGCTGGCCGGGCCGTGGGCGGCGGCGCTGCGTCCCGGTGACCGGGTGTTGTTCACCGGGCCGGGCGGCGCGTACGCGCCGGACCCGGCGGCCGACTGGCACCTGCTGGCCGGCGACGAGAGCGCGCTGCCGGCCATCGCCGCCGCCCTGGAGCGGCTGCCGGCGGGCGCGCGGGCCAAGGTGTACGTCGAGGTGAGCGGCCCGGCCGACGAGCTGCCCCTGGCCGGCGCGGGCGCTGTCGAGGTGCGCTGGCTGCACCGCGACGGGCGCCCGTACGGGGAGCCGCTGGTCGAGGCGGTCCGGGCGCTGGAGTTCCCGCCCGGCCGGGTGCACGCGTTCGTGCACGGCGAGGCCGGCGCGGTCAAGGAACTGCGGCGGCTGCTGCGCGTCGAGCGCGGCGTGCCCCGGGGCGACCTGTCCATCTCCGGCTACTGGCGGCAGGGCCTGGACGACGAGGGCTGGCGCTCCACCAAGCCGGCCTGGAACGCCGCCGTCGAGGCCGAGGAGGCCGCCGCCGTCCCGGCCTGACCCGCCCCACCCTCGCCGCGCCCGTCCCGCTCCCCGACGCCGATCTTGGAGTTGTGGCACCTCTGATACCGGCGCGAAGTCGGCATTCTGGGCGCCACAACTCCAAGATCGACGGTACGGGGCGGGGCGTTCGTCCCACCCCGGCGTCCGCTCTGCCCAGGGTGGGGCCACGGGGGAAGACGGGGGGAGCGGGTCGGGGCGCAGCCGGCCGCACCGCGCGGTGGCGGCGGCGTTGCTGCTGGCCGTGGTGGCCTGGGGCGTGTTCGCGCGTGGTTCGGCGCGGCCGGGCTGAGTTGGGCGATCGGCACGTTCCTGGTGCTCGCCGTCGCCGAACCGATCCAGCACTACGCGACGCCGCCTCCGGCCTCCGGGGTCGCGCCGCAGACCGGCGCCGCCGCCGCGACCGCCATGCAGTACACGCTCTTCCACTGGACGCTGCTGGCGGCGGCGTTGCTGCTGGCCGGGGGCCTGGTCGCGTTGCCGTTCGTCGTGGTGATGCTCGGCCTGGCCGTCGCGGTGCTCCGGGAGATGGCGGCCGATCCGATGCTGCGCGCCGGGCCCCGGCCGCGCCGCTCCGGCCTGGCGGCCGCGGTTCGCGCGGCCCGGTCGTACGAGGAGGAGGATCCGGCCCCCGTCACGCGCTGGTTCCACAGCCGTCGCCGTTGAGTGGGGGTACCTCGACTTGTAGTAGGGATGCTACATTCCGGGGCATGACTGCGGTCGAACTCCCGGGGGCTGTCGCGTCCCCCCGACCTCCCGACGAGGATCTCGTCCTCGACGTGCGGGATCTGCGCATGCGCTACGGCGCCGTCGACGTGCTGCACGGCGTCGACCTCACCGCCCGGCGGGGCGAGGTGCTGGCGCTGCTCGGGCCCAACGGCGCGGGCAAGACCACCACCATCGAGATCCTCGAAGGCTTCCGGCTGCCCTCGGCCGGCACGGTGCGGGTGCTCGGCGTCGACCCGGCCCGCGGTGACGAGCGGTGGCGCGCGCGGCTGGGCGTGGTGCTCCAGTCCTGGCGCGACCACGGCAAGTGGCGGGTGCGGGACCTGCTCGCCCACCTCGGCGACTTCTACGCGCCGTACGCCACCGACCGGATCCCGCGCCCGTGGCCCGTGGACGACCTGCTGGAGACCGTCGGGCTGAGCGCGCACGCCGGCAGCCGGGTGGCCCGGCTCTCCGGTGGCCAGCGCCGCCGCCTCGACGTGGCGGTCGGCATCGTCGGCCGGCCGGAACTGCTCTTCCTGGACGAGCCGACTGTCGGCTTCGACCCGGCCGCGCGGCGCGAGTTCCACGAGCTGGTGCACCGCCTGGCCGACCTGGACGAGACCACGATCATGCTGACCACGCACGACCTGGCCGAGGCGGAGAAGCTGGCCGACCGCATCCTCATCCTGGCCGGCGGCCGGATCATCGCCGAGGGCTCACCGGACCAGCTCGCCCGGCGCGTCGCCGGGGACGCCGAGGTCCGCTGGACCCGCGACGGCGAGCGGTACGTGCACGCCACCGCCGATGCCACCGCGTTCCTGCGCGACCTGCTCCGCGAACACGGAGACCGGATACGCGAGCTGGAGGTGCGCCGGGCCAGCCTGGAGGACGCGTACCTGACGCTCGTGCACGAGGAGGAGACCGGCATCCGTACCGGCCGGACCGAGCGGGTGTGGCAGCAGGAGGCGAACCGATGAACCCGACCACCAACGCGCTGCGGGCCGGGCTGCGGCGCGGCGTGATCGAGCTGCGCGCCACGTTCACCAACGGCCAGGACCTCTGGACCTACTTCTTCCCCACAGTGGTGCTGCTGGTCGCCGTGTTCTGGATGCGCGGCTCGACGGTGCCCGGCACGGACTTCTCCCTCGGCGCCCGTACGCTGCCCAGCGCGCTCGGCATGGGCCTGCTCTTCGGCGGTCTGCTCGGGCTGGCCAACCAGCTCGTCATCGACCGGGAGGACGGCACGCTGCTGCGCGCCAAGGCGATCCCGGACGGCATGCTCGGCTATCTGGTCGGCAAGATCGTGCTGGTCTCGGCGGTCGCGCTGATCGGCGTGGTCATCCAGCTCACCCCCGGCCTGTTCTTCCTCGACGGGCTGCGGCTCGGCGACCCCGGCGCCTGGCTCACGCTCGCCTGGGTGGTGCCGCTCGGACTGGTGGCGACGCTGCCGCTGGGCGCGGTGATCGGCTCACTGATCGAGAACCCGCGCAACATGGGCCTGGTGGTGATGCCGATCTTCGGTCTCATCGCCCTGTCCGGCATCTTCTATCCGATCAACGGCCTGCCCGGCTGGCTCCAGGGCGTCGCCCAGGTGTTCCCGCTCTACTGGCTAGGCTTGGGCATGCGCTCGGCGCTGCTCCCGGGTGACCTGGCGGCTGTCGAACTCGGCGGCTCCTGGCGGCACCTGGAGACGGTCGGCGTGCTCGGCGCCTGGGCGGTGCTCGGGCTCGTGCTTGCCCCGGTGGTGCTGCGCCGGATGGCCCGCCGGGAGTCCGGCTCGCGGGTCGCGGCCCGGCGGGAGCGGGCCATGCAGCGGGTCGGATGAGAGGGCGTCGATGAGCGAGACCGTGCACAACCGGATCGCGGTGCTGCGCGCCGAACGGGGCATCTCCCGGCGGCAGCTCGCCGACGCGCTCGGTGTGCACTACCAGACCGTCGGTTACCTGGAGCGCGGCGAGTTCCGGCCCAGCCTGCATTTGGCGCTGCGCATCGCCGCGTACTTCGAGGTGCCGGTCGAGGTGGTCTTCTCCATCGAGCCGTTCCCGCGTATCGGCGACCCCGCCGCCGCCCGCTCGGCCTGAGCCGGCGGGGGCGGGCGAGGTCGGCCACACGCCCGTCCCCCCGGCCGCCGGATCGTCGGTCCGGCAGGGCAGGATGTACGCCGAGGGGGTGGCGGTCATGGCGGGGCGGATCCGGGACGAGGACATCGCGCTGGTCCGCGAGCGCACCGCCATCGCGGACGTCATCTCCGAGGTGGTGACGCTCAAGTCGGCCGGCGGCGGCAACCTCAAGGGGCTGTGCCCGTTCCACGACGAGAAGAGCCCGTCGTTCAACGTCTCGCCCGCCCGCAACGTGTTCTACTGCTTCGGCTGCGGGGTCGGCGGCGACGCGATCAAGTTCCTGATGGACGCCGAGCACCTCAGCTTCGTCGAGTCGGTCGAGCGGCTGGCTGACCGCGCCGGCATCCAGTTGCGCTACGTCGAGGAAGACAGGTCCACGCCGCGTGCCCGCCCGCAGCAGGGGCAGCGGCAGCGCCTGGTGGCCGCGCACGCCGCCGCCGTCGACTTCTACCGGGCCCAGCTCACCACCGCCGGCGCCCGTCCGGCCCGCGAGTTCCTCGCCGGGCGCGGCTTCGACCGGGCCGCCGCCGAGCGGTACGGCTGCGGCTTCGCCCCCGACGGGTGGGACCTGCTCACCAAGCACCTGCGCCAGCAGGGCTTCACCCACGACGAGCTGGTCACCGGCGGCCTGTCCCGGCCGGCCCGCTCCGGTTCGCTGATCGACCGGTTCCGCCGCCGCCTGATGTGGCCGATCCGGGACATCACCGGCGACGTGATCGGCTTCGGCGCCCGCAAGCTCTTCGACGACGACGACGGCCCGAAATACCTGAACACCCCCGAGACGCCGATCTACAAGAAGTCGCACGTCCTCTACGGCATCGACCAGGCCAAGCGGGAGATCGCCAAGCAGGGCAAGGTGGTGGTGGTCGAGGGCTACACCGACGTGATGGCCTGCCACCTCGCCGACGTGCCGACAGCGGTGGCGACCTGCGGCACGGCGTTCGGCGGCGACCACATCTCGGTGCTGCGCCGGGTGCTGTTCGACAGCGACGAACGGGCCGGCGAGATCATCTTCACCTTCGACGGTGACGCCGCCGGTCAGAAGGCCGCGCTGCGCGCGTTCGAGGACGACCAGCGCTTCGTCGGGCGTACGTTCATCGCGGTCAGCCCCGACAACATGGACCCGTGCGAGCTGCGCCTGGCCAAGGGCGACCTGGCCGTGCGCGACCTGGTGGCCCGCCGTGAACCGCTCGTCGACTTCGCCCTCCGGCACGTGATCAGCCGGTTCGACCTGGACACCGTCGACGGCCGGGTCGAGGCCATGCGCCGCGCCGCGCCGCTGGTGGCGAAGATCAAGGACCGGGAGAAGCGCCCGGAGTACGTGCGCAAGCTCGCCGGTGACCTCGGCATGGAGATCGAGCCCGTGCAGCGCGCGGTGCTCGGCGCGGCGAACGGGCAACCGGCACCCGGGACGCCTGCCGCGTCCGCGCGCCCCGGCCGGAATGCGCCCAGTGTGGACAGCCCTCGGTCCATGGTGGAGCGGGAGGCGTTGAAGCTGGCGTTGCAGGAGCCGGTGCTGGCCGGTCCGATGTTCGACGCGGTCGAGGTGACCGACTACCAGCACCCGGTGCACGTCTCGGTACGCACCGCAGTGGCCGCGGCGGGCGGCGCGTCCGCCGCCACCGGTGGCGCGGTCTGGATCGAGCGGGTCCGCGACGCCTGCGACGACCTGGCCGGGCAGGCGCTCATCGGTGAGCTGGCGGTGGAGCCGCTGCGCATCGACGGCGAGCCGGACCCGAGGTACGTCTCGATCACCATGGCGCGGCTCCAGTGGAGTTCGGTCACCGGCCGCATCCGTGACCTGAAGTCGAAGATCCAGCGGGTCAACCCGGTGAGCAACAAGGACGAGTACTTCGCCCTGTTCGGGGAACTGCTCTCGCTGGAACAGCACGCACGGGCGCTGCGCGAGCAGGCCGCCGGAGGATTGTGATGGGACTGTTCAACCGCCGGCCGAAACTCCCGTCGGCCGACCGGCCGCCGCTGGCCGCCGACGAGCGGGTGCTCGCCTGGGCCGCCGCCGGCACCGGCGAGGGCGGCAACGACGGCGTGCTGGTCGCCAGCAACCGCGGGCTCTGGCTGCCCGGCCGGGTGGACCGCCTCGGCTGGCACGACATCCTCAAGGCGGTCTGGTCCGGCCGGGAACTGACGGTCACCCCGGCCGAGCCGGTCGCCGAGCGCGACGGATACCTGGTGGTGGCGGACAGCCACCCCGAGACGTACCTGCTCGTCGACCCGGGTGACCTGCCGCACCAGGTCCGGGACCGGGTCACCGGCTCGGTGGCGTACACCTCGCACCACGAGATGCCCGGCGGCTCCGGGCGGATCGCGGCCCGGCGGGTGCCCGGGGTCGACGGCCTGACCTGGACGGTCCGCTACGACCCGGGGACGCCCACGGACGACGAGGACGTGGCCGCCGAGACCGCCCGGCTGGTCGCGGCGGCGCGGGCCGCCACCACCCCCGCCGACGTCTGAGATCTACACCTTGAGGACGTCGACCTCGTAGAGCGGGATGGAGGCGTCGCGCGTGGCCAGGGTCAGATTCTCCGTGATCGCCTGCGCCACCAGCATGCGGTCGAAGGGATCACGGTGATGCGGCGGCAGGCGGCCCGCGGTGATGGCGTGGTCGTGGGTCACCGGGAGTTCGCGGAAGCCCATGTCCCGTACCCGTTCGGCCAGGTCGGGCGGGCCGGAGAGCTTCCCCGCCTGCTGCTTGATGGTGATCTCCCAGAGGCTGACCGGGGAGAGGAAGACATCGGGGTCGTGGCGTAGCCGGTCGAGGAACTCGACGCCGAGGGTGGCGTCGCCGGTGATGGCCCAGAGCGCGACGTGGGTGTCCAGCAGCAGAGTCATGCGCCGATTCCGAAGTCGGCGGCGATCTCGGCGTTGGTCTGTGGCGAGTCCCAGTCACCGGAGAGGTCCACCTGCCCGGCGAGGGAGCCGACCGCCGTGCGGTTGGCCCGGCGCACCAGTGGCACGACCTTCGCCACCGGGGTGCCCGCCCGGTCGATGATGATCTCTTCGCCGCGTTCCACCCGCTCGATGATGCGCGACAGGTGGGTCTTGGCGTCATGCATGTTGTAGTGCACAGCCTCAGCCGACACAGCGCGACCTCCTCGGTTAGCTAAGCCCTTAGTTTAGGCACGTGGGCGGGCGCCGTCGAGGAAGAGCGCGACAACCCGGGCGGGTCCGGTCTCGTCGGTGAGGTCGGCCGCGCGGGCCAGGTGCAGGAACGCGTTCATCAGGAACTCCGGTTCGCCGGTGACGGCGCCCTCGGCGCGGGCGTCGGCGAAGAACCGGGTGACCGGCGCCAGCATCAGCGCGACGTAGAGGCTCGAGACGTGCTCGCTGGTCTCGGCGGACACGAGCGGCAGCGTGTCGTAGATGCGCTGCTCGAAGGTGATCGCGTCGCCGTGCTGCCCGGCGGCGACGGTGGCGAGCGCGTGCAGCCGGTGCGGCACGTCGCCGGGGTCGGCCAGCGCCGCGGAGATCCGGGCGCCGACGTCGCGGATGTACCGCTCCGCGACCGCGATGTAGAGATCCTCCTTGCCGCCCGGGAAGTGGTGGTAGATGGACGGCTTCTGGATGCCGACGCTGCGGCCCACGCCGACCAGGGAGATGCCCTGGTAGCCGGTCGCGGCGAGCTGTTCGGCGAAGGCGTCCATGATCTGGGTGCGGGTGTCGGTGGGGCTCATCGGTTCTTCCTGGCGTGGTGGAGGGCGAGGGCGCAGGCGGCGGTTCCGGCGACGGCGAGGGCGGCGAGCGCCGCGACGCCGATCGGGGCCGCGGTGAGCGGCGCGCCGCCGCCGAACTGCCGGGCGGTGTCGACGATATAGGTGAGCGGGTTGACAGTGGCGATCACCCGCATCCAGCCGGCGAGTTCGTCGACCGGCGCGAACACGCCGGTGAAGAACGACAGGCCGAACACGACGAGCGTGACCAGGTTGGTGGTGGACGCCGAGCCCGACCGGATGGCGAGCGCCGTGCTCAGCAGCGCGACGCCGAGCCCGAGCGCGAGCATCAGCAGCAGCATCCCGGCGACGCCCGACCAGCTCGCCGGCCGGTAGCCGATAGCGGTGGCCCCGGCCACGGTCACCGCCATCTGGAGCACGACAGCGATCAGCGCGGCGACGACCGGGCCGACCAGGAACGGCGTCGTGGTCCCGTGGGCGAGCCGGAGGCGGTCCAGGTATCCGCTGGTGATGTCGCCCAGCACGAGCGTGCCGGCCGCGCCCGCGCCGGTGGCGACGCCGGTGAGCAGGATCAGCGGCAGCAGGAACGCGATGAAGCTCGTCCCGCCCAGGTAGGTGCTGCCCACGGCGTCGAGCTGTCCGGCGTAGACGAGCAGGAAGAACAGGGACTGGGCGACCGGGGCGACGAGCAGCGCCGGGGTACGGAGCACGGCCCGGGTCGAGCGCCTGATCGCCGCGAGGACGACCGGGGCCGGGGAGCGGCGGGGCGGGGTGAGCGCGAGCGGGAGCACGGTGTCGGGCCTTTCGGGGTGCGGTGGGTCACGCCTCAGCGGGCGGCGAGGGCGACGAAGACGTCGTCGAGGGAGGGCTCGGCGAGGTGGAGGCGGGTGATGTCGGCGGCGATCGCGCCGGCTTCGTGCAGGGCAGCGGTCAGCGCGCGCGGGTCGTCCGGCACGCTGAGGCCCACCCGTTCCGGACGGTCGGGGTCGGCGCGGAAGCCGGCCTCGGTCGCGGCGGCGAGTGCGGTCGCGGCGGCGGCGTCGGACAGGTCGAGCGTCAGCGTACGGACGCCCACGCGCCCCTTGAGCGACGCCGGTGGGCCCTGGGCGGCCACCCGGCCGTCCCGTAGCACGGCGATCTCCGTGGCCAGCACGTCCGCCTCGTGCAGATCCTGGGTCGAGATGAGCAGGGAGGTGCCGGCCTGGTTGAGGCGGGTCAGCTCGGTCCAGAAGTCGATGCGCGCGAGCGGGTCCAGGCCGGTGGTCGGTTCGTCCAGGATCACCACTGCCGGCTCGGCGACGAGCGCCACCGCCAGGTCCAGCTTGCGGCGGGTGCCGCCGGAGAGCTTGGCCACCCGGGACGACCGGTGCTCGCCCAGCCCGAACAGGTCGACCAGTTCCCGGGTCCGGTGTGCTCGCTGCCGGCGTCCGAGCCCGAGCGCCACGCCGTGGAAGTCGAGCACCTCCGCCGGGGTGGCGAGGGGGTCCAGCGCGTTCGACTGCGGCGCCAGGCCGATCAGGCGCCGCGCGTCCCGCGCCTGCGTCACGGTGTCGAAGCCGCCGACGCGCACCGAGCCCGACGTCGGGGTGCGCAGGGTGGCGATGATCTCCAGCAGCGTCGACTTGCCGGCGCCGTTGTGGCCGAGCACGACGAACCGGCTGCCCGGCGCGACGGCGAGGTCGAGCGCGCGCAGGGCGTCACGTTTCCCGTAGGTCTTGGTCAGGGCGGTGGCGAGCACGAGCGGCGTCATACCGCCACCCTACCGACCGGTCGGTAGGGTGGCCAAATCCGGTTGTCGACCCGCTCCTGCACGGTTAGCGTCGCGGGATGTTCGCCACCGAGCGCGTCCGGCTGCGCCCACCCACCCCCGACGACGCGCCGGCCATCTTCCGCCTGGACAGCGATCCGGAGCTGCACCTGGTCACCGACGACGAGCCGTTCCTGCCGCAGCACGTGGGCCAGGTCCGGGCCCGGCTGGAGAAGCGCGCCGGCGAGCAGCCGGACGCCCGGTCCTCGGTGTCGCTGCTGGCCGAGACCGTCGCCGACGGCACGTTCCTCGGCGCCGGCACGCTGTGGGGGATCAACGCGTTCAACGGGCTCGCCCACCTCGGCATCACGCTGCTGCCCGAGGCGCGCGGCCAGGGTCACGGCACCGAGGTGATCCGGCTGCTCTGCCGGTACGGCTTCCGCAACCGCAACCTGCGGCGCCTGGAGATCGAGACGCTGGCCGGCAACACGGCGATGCGGCGTACCGCCGAGCGGTGCGGCTTCGTCCACGAGGGCACCCTGCGGGAACGCGGGTACGACGGCGACGGCTTCGCCGACATGGCGCTCTACGGCCTGCTGCGGCGCGACTGGACGCCGTAGGCGACCGCCCCGCGCTCAGCCGCCGTCGCGGTAGAACCGGGCCGCGCCCGGGTGCAGCGGGATCGGGCCGGTCGCGGCCGCGCTGGCCCGGTTGAAGTTCGCCGCCTCCGGGTGCACCTGGATCAGGTCGCCCTGCCAGGTGAAGAGCACCCGGGTCAGGTCGTACGCGAGCTGCTCCGGCATGTCCGCCGCCACCAGGATCACGTTCGCCACCGTGATGGTGGGCGTCGGCGCCGCCGTGCCGTAGACCTCCTTCGGCAGCGTGGCGGTGGTGTAGACGCCGCCGAACCGGGCGCTCAACGGCTCGATCAGCTCGTTCAGCGGCAGCAGCCGGAACTTCCCGGGCGCGGAGGAGAGCAGGTCCTTCACGCCGGGCGTGGGCAGGCCGCCGGAGAAGAACATGGCGTCCAGGGTGTTCGCCCGCATCCGCTTGACCGTCTCCGGCAACGACAGGTTGAGCCGCTGGATGCCGGTGTTCGGGTCGATGCCGCCGGCGGTGAGCAGACGCCCGGCGATGATGTCGGTCCCGGACTTCGGCGAACCGGTCGAGACGCGCTTGCCGCGCAGATCGGTGAAGCTCTCGATCTTGCCGTCGGTACGGACGATCACGTGCGTGTAGTTGCTGTAGACGCGGGCCAGCGCACGTACCGGCTGCGGCTGCTTGTCGAACGCCCCGCGGCCGTCGACCGCGTCCGCCGCCGTGTCGGCCAGACTGAACGCGATCTCCATGTCGCCGCTGGCCACCCGGGTGATGTTCTCCACCGACGCGCCGGTCGGCTCCGCGCGCGCCTCGTACCCGGGCACGTGCCGGGTGATCAGGTCGGCGTACCCGCCGCCGAGCTGGTAGTAGACGCCTGTCGTGTTGCCGGTGGCCAGGAAGATCCGCCCCCCGTGCCACGCCTGCGGAGTGGTGTCCTCTGCGCCGCAGCCGGCCACCAGCACCGTCGCCAGCAGCGCCGCCACCAGCCGCACCGGGCGGCGGTTCACCGGCGGACCGCCGGTTCCAGCGCCTCCGCCACCCGCTGCACCAGCGTCGCCGTCTCGTAACCGATCTGGCCCAGATCGCAGCCGGGCGCGGCCAGCACGCCGAGCAGCGCCCGTTCGCCGACCGCCATCACCAGCATCACACCGCCGTCCATGTCGACGATCTGCTGGCGCACCCGGCCGGCGGACATCAGCCGCGCCGCGCCCACCGTCAGGCTCGCCAGGCCGCTGATCACCGCCGAGAGCTGGTCGACCTGGTCCGTGGAGAGATCCGGCGACGACGCCAACCGCAGCCCGTCCTCGGAGACCGCGAGCGCGTGCGAGACGTCCGGCACCTGCTCGGCGAAGTTCGCCAGCAGCCAGTCGAGCCCGGTGGAAGCGGGTGGGTTCATGGTCTTCTCCCGTTGGGTGGTGTGGTGTTCGGGGCACGGCGCGTCGCGCTGGCCACCCCCTCGGCGAGGGCGGACAGCCGGGCGCGTACCACTTCGGGGTCGAGCAGGTCGGTCGCGGGCGGCGGCGCAGCGGCGGGCGGCATCGACCCCGGCAGGTGCCCGCCCAGCGGCCGCCGGGGCAGCCCGGCGGCGGTGGTCGACACCGGTGCCGGGGGTACGCTCACCGGCCGCATCCGCGCCGCGCTCGGCGCCAGCAGCGCGCCACCCGGCGCCCGTACCGTGGCGACGCCGCGCACCGGCCCTCCGGCCGCCGGGGCGCTGGTGACCAGGTCGCGGGAGCCGACCTGCGGCCGCAGGACAGGCGCGTTCTTGAACCACGGCGCGCCGCGCCCGTGCGGGCGCCGCTCGGCCGGCGGCCGGGACGCCACCGACTCGACCCGGGTCAGCACCGACTCCGGTACGTCCACCTGTGCCACAGTGCCGGCGCCGGGGTTGTGCAACTGCACCCGGATCCCGTGCCGGGCCGCCAGGTGGGCCACCACGTGCAGGCCCATGCTGCCGGCGGCGGCGCTGGAGAGCATCGCCGGCGCGGCGAGCCGTTCGTTGATCTCGGCCAGCCGGCTCTCGCTGATGCCGATGCCCTGGTCGTGCACGCGCAGCACCAGCCCGTCGACGGTGCGCCGGCCGTCCACCAGCACCCGCGCCTCCGGCGGCGAGGAGACGGTGGCGTTCTCCAGCAACTCGGCCAGCAGGTGCACCAGGTTGCCGGCCGCCGCGCCGTGCACCGCCGCGGTCGGCACGTCGATCTCCACCCGCGGGTAGTCCTCGATCTCGGAGGCAGCCGCCCGTGCCACGTCGTCCAGCAGCAACGCGCCCTCGTGCCCCCGGCCCGGCTCGCCACCGGCGAGGACCAGCAGGTTCTCCCCGTTGCGCCGAAGCCGGGCGGCGAGGTGGTCCAGCGCGAAGAGCCGGGCCAGCGCGTCCGGGTCGGTCTCCTCGCGTTCGAAGTCGTCGAGCAGCCGCAACTGCCGGGTGATGAGCGTACGGATGCGGCGGGCCAGCGCCTCCGCCATCCGGGTCACGTCCAGCCGCAACTCGGCCTGCTGCCCGGCGAGCCGCAGCGCGGCCCGGTTCACCGTGTCGAACGCCTCGGCGACCTGCGCCACCTCGTCCTGACCCCGCCGGATCCCGTCGGTCATCCGGGTCGCCGGACCGTCGGCCGGCGCCCGCTCGCCAGCGGCGATCGCGGTGATCCGCTCCGGCAGTTCCCGGTTCGCCATGGTCAGCGCGGCCACCCGCAGCCGGCGCAACCGGCGGCTGGTGCGTACCGCCAGCAGCACGGCGGTGACGAGCGAGCCGAGCGCGACGGTGCTCGTCGCCCCGGCGGTCAGCACCGCGCGCAGCCGGGCCGCGGCGGCCAGGTCGGCCGCGTCCCGGTCCAGCCCGTCGGACAGGTCCCGGCCGAGCAGGTTGTACCGGCGGATCGTGCCGCTCTGCGCCACGTACCAGGCGTCACCGTCGGTCTTCAGCGCCTCCGGCGCGCCGTCGGTGTCGAGCACCGTGTCACGCATCCGCCGGGCCGCTGTCACGTCCGCGCCGTCGACCACGCGGTACCAGGCGGTCCTCGCCGGCCCGGCGGCGATCCGCAGGAACTCGGCCTGCCGCTGTTCCCGGGCACCCCGCAGCCGGCCCAGCCGGGCCAGCTCGCCGCGTTCCAGTCCGCCCCTGACGAACACCGCCCGCAGCAGGTCGCGTTCCAGCGCGGAGAGGTGTTCCTGGGCGGCCACCGAAGCCACCTCGCGGGCCTGGTTGGCCAGGTCGGCGTCGCGCAGCTGGCTCGGCAGCGCGTCCGCGACCGCGAGCAGGGACTCCACGAGCGACACATATGCCGGATCGGCGTCCGCGCCGGCCACCGCCTGCTCCCGGGTGGGCGCGAGCTTGTCCAGGCGCCGGCTGGCGTCGTTGAGCACGGCTGTCAGGTTGGGTGCGGCCCGGCGGGCGTCATCCTGCGCCGCGCGGTAGCGCTCGGCAGCGGTGTCCACCCGGCGCCGCTGCGCGTCCACGAGCGGGCGGCCGGACGTGCCGCCACGCTGGCGCAGCGCGGCCGTCTCGCCGAGCTCGCGTTCCAGCTCGTGCACCAGGCGTACGGTCGCGGTGGCGGTGCCGGCGAGCACGCGGGCCCGGTCGGCGTCGGCGGACGCGTCCAACGCGGCGTCGGTCTGCGCCCCGCCGAGCACGACCAGGCCGGCCGTGGCGACCAGGATCGGGGCCAGCAGTTGGACGCGGACCGAGCGCAGGCGTCCGGTGCGGTCCGCGGAGCGGTGGTGCCGGCGTACGCGAGCCGGATGGGGCAGCGGCACGGGGGTCTCCGGGTCGGGTCGGGCGGGCCGGGCCCGGACGCGCGTCCGGGCCCGGCCCGTTCAGGTCAGCTCGCGCCGAGGTCGCTCAGTGCCCGCTCCGCGCCGCGGTGCAGCGGCACCGGGTCGGTCTTGCGGGCGTTGCCCAGCTCGATGCCCTTCGCCGCCGGGTTCGCCTGGGCCAGCGCGTCCTTGGAGTCGAAGACCGTCCGGGTGATCGCGCAGGCCACGTCGGCGTCGAGGTTCTCCCGCACCAGCAGCACGTTCGGCACCACGATGGTGGGCACGTCGGCCGAGGTCCGGTAGATGTCCTTGCCGATGGTGCCCGCCTGGTACGCCGGGTTCAGCTCGGCCATCTTCGGCAGCAGCGGGCTGATGTCGACGAACTTCACCTTGTCGCCGGACGTGGTGAACAGGTCGGTGACCCCGCCGGTCGGCACGCCGCCGGACCAGAAGAAGCCGTCGATGCTGCCGTCCTTCATGCCGTCGACCGTCTTGGTGAGGTCCAGCCGCTGCGCCTGGACGTCCTTGGCCGGGTCCAGCCCGGCGGCGGTGAGCAGCCGGTTGGCGATGACCTCGGTGCCGGACTTCGGCGAGCCGGTGGAGATCTTCTTGCCCTTCATGTCGGCCACCGACGTGATGCCCGCGTCGGCCCGTACGACCACCTGGGTGTAGTTGTCGTAGATCCGGGCCAGCGCCTTGACCGGCTGCGGCGCGGTGAAGCTCCCCTTGCCCTGCACCGCGTTGACAGCGGTGTCGAACAGCGAGAACGCCACGTCGTACTGGCCGGCGACGAGCTGTTCGACGTTCTGCACCGAGGCGCCGGTCTCCGCCGCCGTACCGGTGAGCTTCCCGTCGGTCGTCTTGCTCAGCTCACCGGCGAGCGCGTTGCCGACCACGTAGTAGACGCCGGTGGCGTTGCCGGTGGCGATGCCGACCCGGGTGTCCTTGGTGACCTTGCAACTGACCTCGCGGGCGGCGTCGTCCTTCGTCGCGCCGTCCTGACGGCCCCCGCAGCCGGCGGCACCGGCGGCGACCAGGACAAGTGCCCCGACGCCCGCCATTATCCTCGCGTCGATACGTCCCACTCTCTCTCCTCCCCAAGGTCCACGGATTCTTCGACCGCCGGGCGGCCGGCGTGCCCGGCGGCGCCACGTCGGACGTACACGCCCGCGACCGCGAGCGCGGCGAGCGCCGCGCCGATCGCCATGGGCAGTGGTTCCAGCCAGAGCAGCACCAGCCCGGCGACCGCGCCGACGATCCGCTCCGGCACGCCGGCCGGGCCCACGCCGGGCAGCCAGCCGCCGGCCGCTACCGCCAGCACCGCCACGCCGAGCGCGGAGACCAGACCGGCTGTCACGATCCGGCCGACCCCGCCGATGCCGAGCAGCCCGAGGCCGGTCGGCGTGATGACGAAGGCCAGCGGGATCAGGTACGCCGGCAGCGCGTACCGCAGGGTCTGCCACATGGTCGGCACCAGGCGGCCGCCGGTGACGGCGGCGGCGGCGACCGCTGCGAGCGCGGTCGGCGGCGAGACCTCGGACAGCACCGCGAAGTAGAAGACGAACATGGCCGCGGCGGGCGCGGCGACGCCCAGGTTCAGCAGCGCCGGGCCGATGATCACCCAGCCGATGACGAACGACGCGGTGACCGGCACCGCGAGGCCCAGCAGGCTGAGCGCGACAGCGGCGAGCACCGCGGTCAGCGCCAGCACCACTGCGGGCTCCGAGCTGACCGCCTGCGCGCCGCCGATCAGCAGCGAGGCGGCCTGCGGCCCGAGCCCGGTCTTCGTGGTGGTGGCGGTGATGATGCCGGCCGCGGCGCACACGGCGCTCACCGCGAGCACCCCGCGTACGCCGTCGCGCAGCGCCGCCACCAGCCGGGCCGGCGTGAGCCGGTGCCGGCGGTCCAGGAAGGACAGCGCGGCGGCGATGACGGTGGCGATGACCACCGCGCGCATCGCCGACGCGCCGAGCGCCAGCACCACGATGATCACGAGGAGCGAGAGGAAGTGGTAACCGAAGCGGGCCAGCAGCCGCCAGGCCGAGCCGGTGTCGATGACCACCGGGCGGACCCCGGAGCGCCGGGCGTCGATCTCGACGGAGAGCAGGATGCCCAGGTAGTAGAGGATCGTCGGCACCGTGGCCCAGCCGAGCACCTGGAGGTAGGACACGCCCAGGTACTCGGCGATGATGAACGCGGCGGCGCCGAGCGTGGGCGGGGACAGGATCGCACCGACACCGGCGGCGGCGAGCATGCCGCCCGCGCGCTCGGCCGGGTAGCCGGCGCGGCGCAGGATGGGCCAGGTCACCGCGCCGATGCTGACGGTGGTGGCGGCGCCGGAGCCGGAGACCGTGCCGAGCAGGAAGCCCGACGCGACGGCGGTGCGCCCGGCGGCCGTACGGGAGCGGCGGAACGCGGCGGCGGACAGCTCCACGAAGAACCGGCCCGCGCCGGACAGGTCGAGCACCGCGCCGTAGATGGTGAACAGCACGATGTACGAGGCGGCCACGTCGAGCGGCGTGCCGTAGAAGCCGCTGTCGGAGTTGTAGAACGCGTCGACGAGCTGCCCGAAGTCGAGCCCCGCGTGCGCCACCGGCCAGGCCTGCGGCAGCAGCCCGCCGTAGTAGCCGTATCCGAGGAACAGCACGCAGACCGCCGGCAGGATCCATCCCGTGGTGCGCCGGCACGCCTCCAGCAGCAGGAGCAGCAGGCCGGTGCCGAACGCCACGTCCAGCGGATCCAGCAGGCCCTGCCGGTCCAGGAAGGCGTCGTACCCGCCGCCGCCCGCGCCGATGGCGACCGGCAGCACGGGGTAGAGGCAGACCACGAGCGCGGCGAGGGCCAGCAGCCAGTCCACGGGCGTGGGTCCGCGCCGGTCGTCCGCGTCGCCCGTGTCGTCCGTGTCGGCCTTGGTGCGTCGGAGCCGGACCCCCGAGGGGTACGCGAGGAACACCATCGGCAGGATGCCGGCGAGGAAGAAGATGAGGTAGTACTTGCTGCCCTGGGCCAGCGGGAAGAACACCTGCCAGAGCGTCAGCAGCCCGACCGCGACGGTGACGCCGGTGAAGAGGAAGCCGACTCCTCCGGCGAGCACCCGGCCCGGCTTCTCCTCCTCGAACCGGGCGGCCAGTTCGCGAGCGTCCTGGTGGGCCTGATCCGGGGTGTCGTGCGCGTCGTCCGGGGCGTCGTGCGTCCCGGCCGGAGTGTGGTCCCGCGTCTCCGCCGGGGTGTGGTGCGGCAGGGCACGGCTGTGGTGGTGCGTCTCGCCCGGCCCGTCGTCGGACCACTCCGGACCGGCGACGCTGCCCTCGTCCGGCGGGAGCGACACCACCTCGGCGTCCACATCGGACCCCGGTCGTCCGCCGGAGGGCGGCCGGGGTTTCGGGGGAGTCTCGTCGGAGGGGCGAACGGGCGGCACGAGGGGGCACGATACGCGAATAGCGCGCGCGTTGGGAACATTGCTTAACGTGATTGCAATGAGTGACGGAATGGGGAATGGTTCACCCGTCAAACAGATTTCTGAATCTGTTTCGCGACCGCTTCGCCGACGGGCGAAGGGCGCTTCCGCAATCTCTTCCCAGCGAACTCCCAGGCGATTTTCCAACGATGAAGAACAGGTTCGCTGATCGGCCGTCGTCACTCAGGGTGTATTGCCTCTCGCCGCTGCCGGGCCCGGGCGCTGCTCCCCGAGGCGGGCGGTTCCGGATGCCGCCGCGCGTCCGCGGAGCGCTCCGGGGGACGCGATTCGTGGGCCGGAACCGCGCGACCGCCGCCACTTCGCCGAGGTGGCGGCATCGGGCGCGCGCCGACCCCGCCGCTTCGCCGAAATGGCGCAGGCGCCGCCCGCGAGCCGGACCCGCCTCGCGCCGGTGGCCGGCGGGCACGGCGGAGTGGAACGCCATGGGTGCCTCCACCGCCTTTTGACACCCATGCGGTTCCACTCCTCGTGACCGTCGTGGAGATGGTGGCGAGTGGTGGCTCGGGGGGAAGGCGACTCGCCGGGATCTTCGGTCGTGCGTGCCGTCCGGGCGGATGCGGGGTGCGGCGCCCGCCGGTCTTGCTCTGCAACCACCGGAGCAACGGACACGCTGCGTGACCATGTGCGCCGATGGATGCAGAGCGGAGGGCGGGGGCGGGAGCGGGGCGGCGGCGGACGGACCGGTTTTGCCGACGGGGGGTTATCGCCGCCCCGGTCAGGGCATGTCGTGCCTGACGACGAGCGACGAGGAGGTGCCATGGCCGCCGACGAGGCTCCCGCCCGCGACGGGCGCGACCACACGGGGCCGGTGGGCCCGGACGACGGTCCGGACAGCCCGACCGATCTGACGGCGACGGGCTGGATGACGACGCTCAAGCGGACCGTCCGGGAGTTCCAGGACGACAGCCTGACCGACTGGGCCGCCGCGCTCACCTACTACGGCGTGCTCTCCATCTTCCCGGGCGTCCTGGTGCTGATCTCGCTGCTCGGCCTGCTCGGCGACCGGGCCACGGAGGGGGTCCGGGACACCGTCGGGCAGGCGGTGCCGGAGGAGAACATCCGCAAGATCATCGAGAGCGCCATCGACCAGGCCGGCCAGTCCGGCGGGCTGGCCAGCATCGCGGCGGTCATCGGTCTGATCGCGGCCTTCTGGTCCGCCTCCGGCTACATCGCCGCGTTCATGCGCGCCTCGAACAGCATCTACGACGTGCCGGAGGGCCGGCCGATCTGGAAGACGCTGCCGGTACGCCTCGGCGTGACCGCGGTGATCGGCGTGATGCTGCTGATCAGCGCCGTGATCGTGGTGTTCACCGGCGGCCTGGCCGAGCAGGCCGGAAACGCGATCGGGCTCGGCTCGACAGCCGTCACCGTGTGGAACATCGCCAAGTGGCCGGTCCTGCTGGTGCTGGTGAGCCTGATGTTCGCGATCCTCTACTGGGCCTCGCCGAACGCCCGGCACGGCGGCTTCCGCTGGGTCAGTCCCGGCGGCGTGCTCGCGGTGGTGCTCTGGCTCGTGGTGTCCGGCCTCTTCGCGCTCTACGTCAGCAACTTCGGCTCGTACAACAAGACGTACGGCGCGGTCGCCGGCGTGATCATCTTCCTGGTCTGGCTCTGGCTGAGCAACGTGGCGATCCTGCTCGGCGCGGAGTTCGACGCCGAGTTGGAGCGCAGCCGCGCCATCGCGGCCGGGCACCCGGCCGACGAGGAGCCCTACGTCGAGCTGCGCGACGACCGCAAGCTGCGCAAGAAGGGCAACACGTCCTCCCACCACTGATCTGCTGGCCGCACACCGCGCCGCCCCGCCCGGACGTCCTCGGGCGGGGTGGCGCGTTTTCATGATCCGGAGCTTCTTTTGTTCGTATGGACAAAAGTTTGCATCAGGCGTGCCGAAGCTATGGACATGCGGCCCGGAAGGCTCCTACTGTGTCGGACACAACACACATCGCCGCTGTCGATGTGACGGACTTCCGATGCGGAGGTGACTGCCGGTGCGGACGGTCGACCCCCTGCACGTACGGCTTCTGCGGCTGCTCCGGGACGAGGGCGCGGTGTCCCGCGCCGAACTCGGCGACCGCCTCCAGATGCCCCGCCCGCGCCTGCTCGCCGAGCTGGAACGGCTCGTCTCCCTCGGGTACGTGGCCGAGGCCGGGCTGGCCGCCTCCCGGGGCGGGCGGCGCTCCACCCTTGTCGAGCTGAGCCCGCACCTGCGGTTCGCCGCTGTCGACCTGGGCGCCAGCTCGATCGACGTGGAGGTGGTCAACGGCCGGCTGGAGCCGGTGGCCGCCTACACCGAGTCCGCCGACATCCGCTCCGGCCCGAAGGTGACGCTCCAGCGCGTCAACGAGCTGCTGCACAAGGCCAAGGTCGATGGCGCGTACGAGCGGCTCGACGCGGTCGGCATCGGCGTGCCAGGCCCGGTGAGCTTCCGCGACGGCGTACCGGTCTCCCCGCCGATCATGCCCGGGTGGGACCGGTTCCCGGTCCGCGAGTTGCTGACCCGGGAGCACGGCTGCCCGGCGGTGGTGGACAACGACGTCAACATCATGGCGATCGGGGAGCGGCACGGCGGCGTCGCCCACTCGGTCGACGACTTCCTGTTCATCAAGATCGGCACCGGGATCGGCTGCGGCATCTACCTGCACGGCGAGGTCTACCGGGGCACCGACGGCTGCGCCGGGGACATCGGCCACATCCAGGTCGACCCGAACGGTCCGATGTGCTCCTGCGGCAACGTCGGCTGCCTGGAGGCGGTGTTCAGCGGCGCCGCGCTGGCCCGCGAGGCGACTGTCGCGGCCCGCACCGAGGTCTCCCCGGCGCTGGCCGAGCGGTTCGCCGCCCGGGGTGTGGTCACAGCGCTCGACGTGGCGCAGGGGGCGATCGAGGGGGACGTCTCCTGCATCCAGCTCATCCGCGACGGCGGCCGGCGGGTCGGCAGCGTACTGGCCGGGCTGGTCAGCTTCACCAACCCGTCGATGATCGTGATCGGCGGCGGGCTGGCCCAGCTCGGCCACATCCTGCTCGCCGAGATCCGCAGCGTGGTCTACCGCCGCTCGCTGCCGCTGGCCACCGGCAACCTGCCGGTCGTCCTGTCCGAGCTGGGCCCGCGCGCCGGCGTCGCCGGCGCCGCTGTGCTGGCCAGCGACCTCGCGTTCGGAGAAGCAGCATGAGCGACACCGGCAAACCGCTGGTCGAGGCGCCCGCCGACGCCGTCGCGGGCGAGGTCGTGCTGCGCCTCGCCGACGTCGTCAAGACGTTCCCGGGGGTACGCGCGCTCGACGGCGTGCAACTGGAGGTGCGGGCCGGCGAGGTGCACTGCCTGCTGGGGCAGAACGGCGCCGGCAAGTCCACCCTGATCAAGGTGCTGGCCGGGGTGCACCGGCCGGACTCCGGCGAGGTGGTGTGGCGGGGCGAACCGGCGGCGTTCGCCAACCCGCAGGCCGCCATGCGCGCCGGCATCGCGACGATCTACCAGGAACTCGACCTGGTCGACGACCTGTCGGTGGCGGAGAACGCGTTCCTCGGCCACGAGCCGCGCCGGTTCGGCTTCGTCCGGCGGGGGCACATGGCCCGGCGTACCCGGCAGATCCTGGCCCGGCTCGGCCACCCGGAGATCCCGCCGGGACGGCTGGTGCGGCACCTGCCCGCCGCCGGCAAGCAGATCGTCAGCATGGCCCGGGCGCTGTCCCACGAGGCCCGGCTGATCATCATGGACGAGCCGAGCGCGGTGCTGGCCCACGACGAGGTGGCGAACCTGTTCCGGATCATCCGGGAACTCACCGCGCAGGGCATCGCGGTCATCTACATCTCGCACCGGCTGGAGGAGATCCGCGAGATCGGTGACCGGGTCACCGTACTCAAGGACGGCCGGACCACGGCGGCGAGCCTGCCGGCCCGCGAGACGCCGACCCGCGACTTGGTGGCCCGGATGACGGGCCGGACCATCGAGTACGTCTTCCCGCAGCGCCCGGCCGACAACGGGGGCGGCACGGAGCTGCTGCGGGTGGACGGGCTGACCCGGCCCGGCGAGTTCGCCGACGTCTCGCTCAGGGTCCGGGCGGGAGAAATCGTCGGCATCGCCGGGCTGGTCGGCTCGGGCCGGTCGGAGCTGCTGGAGACCATCTTCGGCGCGCGCCGGGCGCACGCCGGGACGGTCCGGGTGGACGGCCGGACGCTGCGTCCCGGCAGTGTGGGCGCGGCGGTGCGCGCCGGGATGGGCATGGCGCCGGAGGAGCGCAAGAGCCAGGCGCTGCTGCTCGGCGAACCGATCTACCGCAACGTCACGCTCGCCACGTTCAGCAGGTACGCCCGCCTCGGCTTCACCGACGTCGGACGGGAACGCGCCGAGGCGGACCGGATCGCCGCGTCGCTGGAGCTGCGGCCCCGCGACGTTCGGCGGCCGGTGCGCACGCTGTCCGGCGGCAACCAGCAGAAGGTGGTGGTCGGGCGGTGGCTGCTCGGGGGCACCCGGCTGCTGCTGCTCGACGAGCCGACCCGGGGCGTGGACGTGGGCGCCCGCGCCGAGCTGTACCAGGTGATCCGCGATCTGGCCGCCCGTGGCGTCGGGGTGCTGCTGGTCTCCAGCGAGGTGCCCGAGGTGCTGGGCCTGGCCGACCGGGTGCTGGTGATGCGGGAGGGCCGGGTGGTCCGCGAGGCGCCGGCCGGCGAACTGGACGAGAACACCGTGCTCGACCTCGTCATGGCGGGGTCCCTCATGGAAGGCGCACCGGCATGAGCGACGTTACCGACACCTCGCTGCCCGCGCAGTCGCCGCCGGTGGAGCGGACGGAGACCGCCAAGGTCGACGCGCCGGCGAAGCTCTCCTGGTGGCGCGGCGACGGCGGGGAGGGCGCGAAGCGCAACCTCGGCCTGCTCGCCGTGCTCGTGGTGCTCGTGGTCATCGGCATCCTGACCCGCCCCGACCTCTACGGTGACCCGAACTGGGTGTGGGGCAACACGCTCACCATCGGAAAGCTCGCCTCGGTGGTCGGCGTGGTCACCGTCGGCATGACCTTCGTGATCATCGGCGGGGGCATCGACCTGTCGGTGGGCGCGATCGTCGCGCTGGCCGGGGTCTGGTGCACCACGGTGGCCACGCAGAGCTACGGCGCGGGCGGCATGATCTTCACCGCGCTGACCGTCGGGCTCGCCGTCGGCGTGGTCAACGGGCTGCTCGTCTCGTACGGGCGGCTGGTGCCGTTCATCGCCACGCTGGCCATGCTCGTCGCCGCCCGAGGGCTGGCGGCGGAGATCTCCGACAAGCAGACCCAGGTGTCGGGCAACACGTTCATCAACGGCATCGCCAGCACGAACGTGCTCGGCATCCCGCTGCTGGTCTACATCCTGGTCGCGGTGGTGGCGGCCGGCTGGGTGCTGTTGAACCGGACCACGTTCGGCCGCCGTACGGTGGCGGTCGGCGGTAACCCGGAGGCGGCCCGGCTGGCCGGCATCAACGTCCGCCGGCACACAGTGCTCCTCTACGCGCTCTCCGGCCTGTGCTGCGGCATCGCCGCGGTCATGCTGACCGCGCAGGCCACCTCCGCCGAGGCGGCGATGGCCAACCTCTACGAGCTGGACGCGATCGCCGCCGCGATCATCGGCGGCACGCTGCTCAGCGGCGGGCGGGGCACGATCATCGGCTCCCTGCTCGGGGTGATCATCTTCTCCACGATCACCAACCTGTTCGCCATCAACAACCTCTCCGCCGAGGCCCAGAACATGGTCAAGGGCGGCATCATCGTCGCCGCCGTCCTGGTCCAGCAGGTGCAGTTCGGCAGTCTCACCCAGCTCCTCGCCCGCAACCGGGCCACCACCACCACCTGACCCCACCCGCGCACACCCCGGCTGCCGTCGTACCGACGGTGGTCCGGCCCGCCACACCCGAAACCACCCCACCACCTCATCCCAGGAGGCGTCATGAGAACACCGCGCCATGACCTGTCCCGCCGCCGGCTGCTCTTCGGCGGGGCCGCGGTCTCCGCCGGGGTGCTGCTCGCCGGCTGCACAAGCAACGAGCAGAGCCCGACCGAGGCACAGACCAAGGCGGCCGGTTCCGGCGCCAACACCGAGCCGGGCAAGAAGGTGACCATCGGCTTCTCCGCCCCGGCCGCCGACCACGGCTGGATCGCCGCCATCACCAACAACGCCAAGGCGCAGGCCGGGGCGTACCAGGACGTGGAGCTGAAGTCGGTCGAGGCCGGCGCGGACGCGGCGGCCCAGCGGGCGGCGCTGTCCACGCTGATCTCGCAGAAGCCCGACGTGATCGTGCTGCTGCCGCACGACGGCAAGGAACTCAACGCGTTCGGCCTGGAGGCGATGAAGGCCGGCATCCCGGTGGTGAACCTGGACCGGGCCTTCCCGGACGCGCGCGCCTACCGGTGCCAGATCAAGGGCGACAACTACGGCATGGGGGTGGCCGCCGCCACCTACATCGCCGAGCAGCTCAAGGCCAAGGGCGTGAGCAACCCGGTGATCGGTGAGATCCCCGGCATCGAGTCGCTGGAGCTGACCCAGGAACGGTCGAAGGGGTTCGCCGACACGCTCGCCTCGTACGGGTTCAAGGTCGCCAACCGGCGTCCGGCGGAGTTCACAGTCGACTCCGGCCAGCAGGCCGCCACCGGCCTGTTCCAGGCGCTGCCGAAGATCGACGCGGTCTGGAACCACGACGACGACCAGGGCATCGGCGTGCTCGCCGCGGTCAACCAGGCCAACCGCAAGGAATTCATCATGGTCGGCGGCGCCGGCTCCAAGAAGGCCATGGAGGACATCGCCGCCGACAACACGGTCCTCAAGGCCACAGTCACCTACAGCCCGTCGATGGCCTCCTCGGCGATCTCCCTGGCTCGCCTGATCGGCCAGGGCAAGGGCATGTCCGACCTGGTCGAACTCCAGGTACCGAAGGAGATCGTGCTCGCCTCCGAGACGATCACCAAGGAGAACGCGAGCGACTACCTGAAGCTCGGGTTCTGACACACGGGGGGAGACCCACCTTGTCCAGTCACGACAGCATCCTGCGGGTCGGCATGGTCGGCTACGCGTTCATGGGCGCCGCGCACTCCCAGGCGTGGCGCACCGTGAACCGGGTGTTCGACCTGCCGGCCCGGGTGCGGATGGCGCTCGTCTGCGGCCGGGACGAACCGAAGGTGGCCGAGGCCGCCGACCGGCTCGGCTGGGACGGCTACACCACCGACTGGCGGCGGCTCGTCGAGTCCGACGAGATCGACGTGGTCGACATCTGCACGCCGGGGGACAGCCACCGCGAGATAGCGCTCGCCGCGCTCGCCGCGGGCAAGCACGTGCTGTGCGAGAAGCCGCTCGCGAACAGCGTCGCCGAGGCCCGGGAGATGACCGAGGCCGCGGCCCGGGCCCGGGCGTCCGGGGTACGCGCGATGTGCGGCTTCAACTACCGGCGGGTGCCGGCGGTCGCCCTGATGCGGCAGCTGGTGGCCGACGGGCGGATCGGCGAGATCCGGCACGTCCGGGCGGTCTACCTCCAGGACTGGATCGTCGACCCGCAGTTCCCGCTGGTGTGGCGGTTGCAGAAGGACAGGGCGGGCTCCGGCGCGCTCGGCGACATCGGCGCGCACATCATCGACCTGACCCAGTTCGTCACCGGTCAGCTCATCACCGGGGTCAGCGCGCTGACCGAGACGTTCGTGCGCCAGCGACCGCTCGTCGCCGGGTCGAGCGGCCTGGCCGCGCAGGCCGACGGCAACGGCAGCGCGACAGGCCAGGTGACAGTGGACGACGCGGCGGTGTTCGTGGCCCGGCTCGACGGGGGAGCGCTGGCCACGTACGAGGCGACCCGGTTCGCCACCGGCCGTAAGAACGCGCTGCGGGTCGAGATCAACGGTTCGCGCGGCAGCGTCGTGTTCGACCTGGAACGCCTCAACGAGCTGGAGTTCCTGGACGCCACCCGGCCCGCCGCCGAGCAGGGCTTCAGCCGGATCCTGGTGACCGAGCCGGACCATCCGTACCTGGGCGCGTGGTGGCCGCCCGGCCACATCATCGGCTACGAGCACTCCTTCACCCACCAGGCGCGTGACTTCGTCGAGGCGGTCGCCACCGGCGCCGACCCGGCTCCGTCGTTCGCCGACGCGCTGCAGGTCCAGCTCGTGCTCGACGCGGTGACCCGCTCGGCCGAGCGGGCCGCCTGGACGGAGGTGGAACCCGCGCTGGCCGAAGCTTCCGCCTGACCTGAGGCGGCCCCACGGGGTCCGCCGACACTCACCGGCGCCGGCCGGCGAGGGCCCGCCGCGGTTGCGCCCCGCGGCGGGGACGAGGCCGGCTCCGGGGAGCGTGCCGCCGGTGTCCGCCGGCACGACCAGCACGGCCCTCCGGTGCGGCCGGACCGGGATTCCCCGGCCGCACCGGCGGACCGGCCTTACCTGGGGAGGTAGCGCGAATGCGTACGGGTGTGTGGCTGGTGGGCGCGCGCGGCTCGGTCGCCACCACCGCCATGGTCGGCGGGCTGGCCCTGCGGGCCGGGCTCACCGCGCCGACCGGATGCGTGACCGAGCTGCCCGCCCTGCGCGGGCCCGCCCTGCCGGGCTTCGCCGATCTCGTCTTCGGCGGCCACGACGTGGTCGCCACCCCGCTCACCAAACGCGCCGAGGCGCTCGCCGCCGCCGGGGTGCTGCCCGGCCGGCTGGCCGACGCCGTGGCGCCCGACCTGGCCGCCGTCGAGGCGGCGCTACGGCCCGCGCCGGTCGAGGGCGACCAGGGGGAGCGGATCGCCACTGTGGTCCGCGACCTGACCGAGTTTCGCACCCGGCACGGGCTGGACCGGGTGGTGGTGGTCAACGTCGCCGCCACCGAGCCGGCGCCCGCACCGCACCCGGCCCACAGCGACCTGGCCACGCTGCGCGAGGCGCTGACCAGTGCGGCCGACGTGCTGCCGCCCAGTTCCGCGTACGCGTACGCGGCGTTCACCGCCGGCTGCCCGTACGTGGACTTCACCCCGTCCACGGGAGCCCGGCTGCCGGCCCTGGCCGCGCTCGCCGCCGAACGCGGACTGCCGTACGCCGGGCACGACGGCAAGACCGGCGAGACGCTGCTCAAGTCGGTGCTCGCGCCGATGTTCGCGATGCGGCACCTCGCCGTGCGCTCCTGGTCCGGCACCAACCTGCTCGGCGGCGGCGACGGCGCCACGCTCGCCGACCCGGCCGCCAACGCCGCGAAGGTGGGCAGCAAGCAGCGGGTGCTCGCCGAGACGCTCGGCTACCTGCCGCAGGGCGGTACCCGGATCGAGTACGTCGAGGAGCTGGGCGACTTCAAGACCGCCTGGGATCTGGTCACGTTCGCCGGTTTCCTGGGCACCGGCATGCGCATGGAGTTCACCTGGCACGGCTGCGACTCGGCGCTCGCCGCGCCGCTCGTGCTGGACCTGGCCCGGCTCACCGCCGCCGCGCACGCCGCCGGCCGCCACGGCCCGCTGACCGAGCTGGCGTTCTTCTTCAAGGACCCGCTCGGCGCGACCGGCCACGCGCTCGGCGAGCAGTGGACGGTGCTGCGGGACTTCACCGCCGGCCTGCACGCCCGGATGTCGCAGTGACCCGCCTGGCCGACCTGGCCGAGCTGGTCCGGGCGCCCGCCGCGCTGTCGGTGCCCGGGGACGTGCTGTCCGGCGCCGCCGCGGCCGGTGCGCTCGACCGCCGGGCGCCCGCGCTGGCCGGCGCGTCGGTGCTGCTCTACTGGGCCGGGATGGCCGCCAACGACTGGGCGGACCGGCGGCTGGACGCTGTCGAACGGCCGGAGCGGCCGATCCCGTCCGGCCGGGTGCGCCCGTCGGTGGCACTCGGCGTCGCGTCCGGCCTGACCGCCGCCGGGCTCGCGGTAGCCACCGCCGCCGGGGGCCGCCGGGCGGCAGCGGTCGCGCTCCCGCTCGCCGCCACGATCTGGGGGTACGACCTGCGCGCCAAGAACACCGCCGCCGGCCCGGCGGTGATGGCCGCCTGCCGAGGGTTGGACGTGCTGCTCGGCGCGTCCGGCGGCCGGGTGGTCCGGGCGCTGCCGGCCGCGCTCACAGTGGCCGCGCACACCTGGACCGTGACCGCGCTGTCCCGCCGCGAGGTGACCGGCGCGGACCGGCGGCTACCCGGCCTCACGCTGGCCGGCACCGCGCTGATCGCGCTCGCCACCCCGGCCCGGCCCACGCCACCAGCCGCCACGGCCCGCAGCGGTTCCGGCCGGCTCGGTCACCTCGTGCCCGCGGTGCTCGCGGCGGGGTACGCCGCCCGGTACGGCCGGGCGCAGGTCCGGGTGCTCGCCGACCCGTCACCGGCCCGGGTACGCGCAGCCGTCGGGGCCGGGATCACCGGGCTGCCCGCCTTGCAGGGCGCGCTCACCGCCCGCGCCGGGGCCCGGCTGCTCGGCCTCGCCGTGGCCGGGGCCGCCCCGCTCGGCCGCCGCCTGGCCCGACTGATCTCGCCGACATGACAGCTGTGCCCGACCCGCTGTCCGGCCCGGGCGCGCTGCGTTTCGGGTACGGCACCAACGGCTTCGCCAACCACCGCCTCGGCGACGCGCTGGCGGTCCTCGCCGACCTCGGCTACCAGGGCGTCGCGCTCACCCTCGACCACGACCATCTGGACCCGTTCGCCCCCGGGCTGATCCGCCGGGTGGCCGCCGTACGCCGCCGGCTGGACGCGCTCGGGCTGGCGGTGGTGGTCGAGACCGGCGCCCGCTACCTGCTCGACCCCCGGCACAAGCACGCGCCGACGCTGCTGCACGACGACCCCGCCCGGCGGGTGGAGTTCCTGCGCCGGGCCGTGCGGATCGGCGCCGAGCTGGGCGCGGAGGCGGTCTCCTTCTGGGCCGGCGTACGCCCGCCCGGCGTACCGCCCGACGTCGCCGCCGACCGCCTGGTGGCCGGCTGCGCGACCGTCTGCGCCGAGGCCGCCGACGAGGGCGTGACGCTGGGCTTCGAGCCGGAGCCGGACATGTTCGTCGAGGACATCGCCGGGTGGTGGCGGCTGCGCGAGGCGCTCGGCGCGCCGCCCGGCTTCGGCATCACGCTCGACATCGGCCACTGCCGCTGCCTGGAGCCGCTGCCGGTGCCGCAGTGCGTGTCCGAGGTCGCCGAGCACCTGGTCAACGTGCAGATCGACGACATGCGCCGAGGCGTGCACGAGCACCTGGAGTTCGGCGCCGGTGAGATCGACTTCCCGCCGGTGCTGCGCGCCCTGGCCGACGCCGGCTACCGCGGGCTGGTGGCGGTGGAACTGCCCCGGCACTCGCACGCGGCCCCGGCCGTCGCCGCCCGCTCACTGGACTTCCTGCGCGCCGCCGCCTCGCGCGGCGAGGGGCGGTGACCCACCACCTTCCACCCGGCAGAGGGGAGACGGCATGACACCCGACCGACTGCGCGCCGCGCTTCGGGGCGTACCCGATCCGCAGTGGCTGGACGCGGCGTTGCGCCGCGTCGCTACCGAACCCACGGCGATCGAACGGTTCTTCGCCACCGCCCCCCGGCGGTGCGGTCGCGGGCCGCTGCCCGACCCGCCCGGCTGGACGGCCGACGAGGCGGCGCGGGCGCTGCTGCTGACAACGCTGCCGGGCGGTCACGCCGCCGCGGCGGAGACGCTCTACCGGCAGGGCGACGGCGCCGAGAAACGCGCCGTGCTGCGCGCGCTGCCGCTGCTGCCCATCGGGGCGGAGTGCGTGCCGCTGCTGCACGACGCGATCCGCACCAACGACACCCGGCTGGTCGCCGCCGCGCTCGGCCCGTACGCCCGGCACCTGGAGCAGCCGGCCTGGCGGCAGGCGGTGCTCAAGTGCGTGTTCACCGGCGTGCCGCTGGCGGTGGTCGACAGCCTGGCCGACCGCGCCGACGGCGAGCTGGCGCGGATGCTCGCCGCGTTCGCCGCCGAGCGGCACGCCGCCGGCCGGACCATGCCCGACGACGCGGCCGACCTGCTGCGCCGGCTGACCATCCCCACCACGGAGGCGTGACATGCGCATCTTCGACCCGCACATCCACATGACGTCCCGCACCACCGACGACTACGAGCGGATGGCCGCCGCCGGGCTCCGCGCGGTGGTCGAGCCGGCGTTCTGGCTGGGCCAGCCGCGTACGAGCGTGGACAGCTTCGTGGACTACTTCGACTCGCTGATCGGCTGGGAGCCGTTCCGGGCCGGGCAGTTCGGCGTCCGGCACCACGCCACAGTGGCGCTGAACCCGAAGGAGGCGAACGACCCGCGCTGCCGTCCGGTGCTCGACCTGCTGCCCCGCTACCTGGACAAGGACGGCGTGGTGGCGGTCGGCGAGATCGGCTACGACGCGATGACGCCGGCCGAGGACGCCGCGCTGGCCGGGCAGCTCGCGCTGGCCGTCGCGTACGACCTGCCCGCCCTGGTGCACACGCCGCACCGGGACAAGGCACGCGGCGTACGGCGCACGCTCGACGTGGTCGCCGAGTCGGACATCGCGCCGGAACGGGTGCTCGTCGACCACCTCAACGAGGTGACGGTGGAGCTGGTCCGGGACACCGGCTGCTGGCTGGGCTTCTCCATCTACCCGGAGACGAAGATGTCGCCGCCGCGCATGGTCGAGCTGCTGAAGCGGTACGGGACCGAGCGGATGCTGGTCAACTCGGCCGCCGACTGGGGGCGATCGGACCCGCTGCTGACCCGGGCCACCGGGGAGGCGATGCAGCTGGCCGGGTTCAGCGCCGACGACGTGGACCGGGTGCTGTGGCGCAACCCGGTTGAGTTCTACGGCCAGTCCGGCCGGCTCGACCTGACCGCCCTGGAGGCGAACGACCCCACATTCGCCGGCAACTCGATAGCGCGCGGAGGCGAATGATGCGGCTGCGCCACGCCGACGGCACGACAGTTCATCTCGGCTACTGCACGAACGTCCACCCGGCCGAGGACCTGCCCGGCATCGTCGCCCAGCTCGACACGTACGCGGTCGCGGTGCGCCGGGCGCTCGACGCCGACCTGCTCGGGCTCGGGCTCTGGCTGGCCGCGCCGGTGGCCGCCGCGCTCGCCGCCGACCCGGCGGCCCGCCGCCGGCTGCGCCACGAGCTGACCGTACGAGGTCTGGAGGTGGTCACGCTCAACGGTTTCCCGTACGCCGCGTTCCAGGCCCCGGTGGTCAAGGGCGCGGTGTACCACCCGGACTGGACCACGCCGCAGCGCTCGGCGTACACGCTTGACCTGGCCCGGGTGCTGGCCGACCTGCTGCCCGACGACGCCGTCCACGGGTCGGTCTCGACACTGCCGCTGGCCTGGCGTACGCCGTGGGACGCCGCGCGTACCGCGACCGCCCGGCGGCGGCTCGACGCGCTGGCCGACGGGCTGGCCGCGGTGCAGCGGGAGACCGGCCGGGTGATCCGGGTCGGCTTCGAGCCGGAACCCGGCTGCCTGGTGGAGTCGACGGGACAAGCACGCGAGGTATTCTCAACCATGGATACCGACCGGCTCGGGATCTGCCTGGACCTCGCACACCTGGCGTGCGCCTGGGAGCAGCCGGCGGATGCCCTGGCCGGGCTGCGTGCCGCCGGGCTGCCGGTGGTGAAGGTCCAGGTGTCCGCCGCGGTCGAGGCGCCCGACCCGGTGACGGCGGGCGCGGCGCTGCGCCGCTTCGTCGAGCCGAGGTTCCTGCACCAGACCCGCGCGGCCGGTTGCGCGGGCGCCGCCGACCCGGCCGATCCGGCGTACGCGGCCGACGACCTCGACGCCGCGCTCGACGCGCGGCTGCCCGGGGCGTGGCGGGTGCACTACCACGTGCCGCTGCACGCCCCGCCCGAGCCGCCGTTGCGCTCCACGGTGCCGGTGCTGCGGGAGGCGCTGGCCGCGTTGTTCGCCGGTCCGGCCGCCGGCTGCGACCACCTCGACGTCGAGACGTACACCTGGGGGGTGCTGCCGGAGGCGCGGCGGCCGCGCGGCGACGCGGAGCTGGCCGCCGGCATCGCCGCCGAGGTGGCCTTCGCCCGCGACGAGCTGACCGCGCTCGGGCTGGCGCCGACGGCGGGGGTCGCCGTGAGCGCGAGGAGTGAGCCGGTCCTGCGAGCCCCGCATTCGCGAACGAAGGCCGGCACCGCATGAGCCGGCGGCTGGTGGTGCTCGACGTGGTCGGGCTGACCCCGCGGCTGCTGGCGCACATGCCCCGGCTGCGCGCGGTGGCCGAGGCCGGGTTCGCCGCCGAGCTGGGCACCGTGCTGCCGGCGGTGACGTGCTCGGCGCAGTCCACGTTCCTCACCGGCGAGCTGCCCGCCGGGCACGGCGTGGTGGGCAACGGCTGGTACTTCCGCGACCTGGGCGAGGTGCTGCTCTGGCGGCAGCACAACGCGCTGGTCGGCGGCGAGAAGGTGTGGCAGGCGGCCCGCCGGGCCGAGCCGGGCTACCGGGTCGCCAACGTCTGCTGGTGGTACGCGATGGGCGCGGACGTGGACTGGACCGTCACGCCGCGCCCGGTCTACCACGCCGACGGGCGCAAGGAGCCGGACTGCTGGACCGACCCGCCGCGGCTGCGGGACACGCTGACCGAGGCGCTCGGCACGTTCCCGCTGTTCAGCTACTGGGGGCCTGGTGCCGGGCTGCCGTCCTCGGCGTGGATCAGCCGGGCGGCGCAGCGCATCCTCGCCGACCACGCCCCCGACCTGCCGCTGGTGTACCTGCCGCATCTGGACTACGACCTGCAACGCTTCGGTCCGTCCGGGCCGGAGGCCGCCGCCGCGGCGGCCGAGTTGGACACGGTGCTCGGCCCGCTGCTGGATGCCGCCCGTGATCGGGACGCTACTGTTGTGGCGTTGTCCGAGTACGGCATCACTGACGTGTCCCGCCCGGTGGACGTGAACCGGTTGCTGCGCGCCGAAGGGTTGCTGCGGGTCTACACCCAGGCCGGCATGGAACACCTCGACCCGTGGACGTCACGGGCGTTCGCGGTGGCCGACCACCAGGTGGCGCACGTCTACGTCCGGGATCCGGCGGACGTGCCGGCGGTGGCGAAGCTCTGCGCGGCGCTGCCCGGCGTGGCCGAGGTGCTTGATGCCGCCGGGCAGGCCGGGTACGGCCTCGACCATCCCCGCTCGGGCGAGCTGGTGCTGGTGGCCGAGCCGGACGCCTGGTTCACCTACTACTACTGGCTCGACGACGCGCGGGCGCCCGACTTCGCCCGGCTGGTGGAGATCCATCGCAAGCCGGGTTACGACCCGGCCGAGCTGTTCTTCGACCCGGCCGCTCCGGGCGCGGCGAAACGCCGCGCGGCGGTGGCGCTGGCCCGCAAGAAGCTCGGCCTGCGCTATCTGATGAACGTGGTCGGGCTGGACGCCGGGGCGCGGGCGGTGCGTGGTTCGCACGGGCGCCTGCCGGCCGATCCGGCGGACGGCCCGGTGCTGCTCTGCTCCGACCGGGCCGCGATCCGGCCCCGGGTGGAGGCGACCGATGTGAAGGCGTTGTTGCTCGAACTCGCCGGATTGGCCTGGGAGGCACCATGACCGTAACCGTCGCACCGACCGACCCGGCCCTGCTTCGGGGCCGCTTCGACGCCGAGCTCGCCGCGTTCCTGGACGCGAGACGGCCGGGTCGGCCGGACGACGGTACGGGGGCCGTCCACACCGCTCTGCGCCGGTTCGTGCTGGCCGGTGGCAAGCGGATGCGACCGCTGTTCTGCTACTGGGGCTGGCGGGGTTTCGGCGGCCCGGACGAGCGGCCGATCGTGGTGGCCGCGGCGTCGCTGGAGTTGTTCCACGCGTTCGCGCTGATCCACGACGACATCGTGGACCGCAGTGACCGTCGCCGGGGCGCGCCGACGCTGCACCGCTTCTTCGCCGGCCTGCACGAGCGGTCCGGCTGGCGCGGTGATCCGGCGGCGTACGGCCGGCAGGCGGCGGTGCTCTGCGGGGACCTCTGCGCCACCTGGTCGGCGCAGATGTTCCACGGCTGCGGGTTGCCGCCGGAGCGGCTGCGCCGGGGGCACGTCCTGCTGGCGCGGATGCGCTCCGAGGTGATCGCGGGGGAGTACCTGGACGTGGTCGCGGCGGCCGGGGACGGCTCGGTGGCCAGCGCGCTCGCCGTGGTGCGGCTGAAGACGGCCCGTTACACGGTGACCCGTCCGGTGCAGATCGGCGCCGCGCTGGCCGGCGCGACGCCGGAGGAGGTGGCGGCGCTCGCCGGGTTCGGCGACCCGCTCGGGGACGCGTTCCAGCTCCGCGACGACGTCCTCGGCGTCTTCGGCGATCCGGCGGTGACCGGCAAGTCCAACCTGGACGACCTGCGCGAGGGCAAGCCGACGGTGCTGCTGGCGCTGGCCCGGGCGTCCGCCTCCCCGGCCGGCGTGGCCCGGCTGCGGGAGCTGGTCGGCGATCCGGCGCTGGATCAGGCGGGCGCGGCCGAGGTGCGGGGCATCGTCGAGGAGTCCGGCGCCCGGGAGGCGGTGGAGCGGATGATCCGGACCCGGGCCGAGGCGGCAGTGGTCGCGCTGGACGCGGCGGGGCTCGCGGAGCCGGCCCGCCGGGTGCTCGCCGCGCTCGTGGAACGGGCCGTCGACCGCCGCGAGTGACACCTACTTTTGTCGCGTAGCGGCGAAAGTGTAAGCCGATCGATCAGAAGCTATGGACAGACTGATCGAAAGGTTTTAATGTCGTGCACAGCACCTAGCTGTCTCGTCGAGGCGACCCGCCCCGCCCCGCACCGCCCGCCTCGGCGAGGCGCAGCATCCCCCGCTCGGCATCCGGCGCGACGCGCGCCCGGTCCTGGCTGCGCGCGTCAGGAAGGGACAGCACAGCATGTCCAGCCACCACCACCCCCGTGCCCGACGACCGCTCGCCGCCGCAGCAGCGCTGCTGCTCGCGGCCACCGCCGGCACCGTCACAGCGGCCGCGGCGCCCGTCCCGGCGTCCGCCCACCCCATCACGGCGAGCGACTTCCAGCAGGTCGAACTCGCCCGCGGCGTCGCCGAGACCGGCGAACCTATGTCCCTGGCGGTGCTGCCCGACCGGTCGGTCCTGCACACCGCCCGCAACGGCACGCTGCGCCGCACCGACGCGGCCGGCGCCACCACGGTCATCGGCACGCTGCCGGTCTACACCCACGACGAGGAGGGGCTGCAGGGCGTCGGCGTCGACCCCGGCTTCGCCTCCAACCGGCACATCTACCTCTACTACGCGCCGCCGCTGTCCACCCCGGCCGGGGACGCGCCCGCCACCGGCACCGACTTCTCCGCCTGGCAGGGCGTCAACCGGCTCTCCCGGTTCACGCTCAACGCCGACTTCACGCTCAACCAGGCCAGCAAGGTCGACGTGCTCGACGTACCGGCCGACCGGGGGCTGTGCTGCCACGTCGGCGGCGACATCGACTTCGACGCCGCCGGCAACCTCTACCTGTCCACCGGCGACGACACCAACCCGTTCGACTCGGCCGGCTACGCGCCGATCGACGAGCGCACCAACCGCAACCCCGGGTACGACGCGCAGCGCAGCGCCGGCAACACCAACGACCTGCGCGGCAAGATCCTGCGGATCAAGGTGAACGCCAACGGCACGTACTCGATCCCGGCCGGGAACCTCTTCGCGCCCGGCACCGCGCGGACCCGCCCGGAGATCTACGCGATGGGCTTCCGCAACCCGTTCCGGATCAGCGTCGACAAGGCCACCGGCGTGGTCTACGTGGGCGACTACGGGCCGGACGCCGGCACCACCACGGCCCGCGGCCCGTCCGGGCAGGTCGAGTTCAACCGGGTCACCGGCCCCGGTAACTACGGCTGGCCGTACTGCACCGGCACCAACACGGCCGCCGAGACGTACGCCGAATGGGACTTCGCCACCGGCACCGCCGGGCCGAAGTACAACTGCACCGGCGGCCCGACGAACAACTCGTTCCGCAACACCGGCCTGGCCACGTTGCCGGCGGCGAAGCCGTCCTGGATCCGCTACGCCGGTGACGCGGGCAGCCCGCCCGAGTTCGGCGGCGGCTCCGAGTCGCCGATGGGCGGCCCGGTCTACCGGTACGACGCGGCGAACCCGTCCACCACGAAGTTCCCGCAGTCCTTCGACGGGCAGTTCTTCGCCACCGAGTTCGGCCGGGGCTGGATCAAGCCGATCCACGTCAACGCCGACGGCTCACCCGGCACCATCGACACGTTCCCGTGGGCCGGCAAACAGGTGATGGACTCCGCGTTCGGCCCGGACGGCGCGTACTACGTGCTCGACTACGGCACCGGCTACTTCAACGGCGACGCCAACTCGGCGCTGTACCGCTTCGACTACCTGGGCGGCGCCAACCGTGCCCCGGTGGCCCGTGCCGCCGCCGACCGGACATCCGGCGCCGCGCCGCTCGCAGTCGCGTTCTCCTCGGCCGGCTCGTCCGACCCGGAGGGCGGCGCGCTCACGTACGCCTGGACGTTCGGCGACGGCGGCACCTCCACCGCGGCGAACCCCTCGCACACCTACACCGCGAACGGCAGGTACACCGCCACGCTCACCGTGCGCGACCCGCAGGGCGCCACCGGCACCGCGAGCGTGACAGTCACAGTCGGCAACACCGCCCCGACTGTGGTCATCGAGACGCCCGGCAACGGCAAGCTGTTCTCCTTCGGCGACACGGTGCCGTTCCGGATCACCGTCACCGACCCGGAGGACGCCACCATCGACTGCACGAAGGTCAAGATGACCTACGTGCTCGGCCACGACCAGCACGGCCACCAGATCACCTCGGCGACCGGCTGCACCGGCTCGATCGCCGTGCCGGTCGACGGTGAGCACGACGACGCGGCGAACATCTTCGCGGTCTTCGACGCCGAGTACACCGACTCCGGCGGCCTCACCACGCACACCCAGCACACGCTCCAGCCCCGGCACCGGCAGGCCGAGCACTTCGCCACCTCCGCCGGGGTCAACACGTTCGACAAGGGCACCGCCGAGGGCGGCAGGACCGTCGGCGACATCCACAACGGGGACTGGATCGCGTTCCGGCCGTACCTGCTCGCCGACGCCACCGGATTCACCGCCCGGGTCTCGTCCGCCGGAGCCGGCGGCACGCTCCAGGTGCGGGCCGGCTCGGCCACCGGCGCCGTCCTCGGCTCCGCCACCGTCCCGGTCACCGGCGCCTGGGACACGTTCACCACAGTGACCGGCACGATCACCAGCCCGCCGGCCGGCACCACCACGCTCTACCTCACGTTCGCCGGGGGCAGCGGGGCGCTCTACGACCTGGACGCGTTCACGCTCACCACGCCGGCCGTGCGCACCGGCCCGGTGAAGGGCCTGGCCGGCAAGTGCCTGGACGTGCGCAACGCCGCCACCGCCGACGGCACGCAGATCCAGCTCTACACCTGCAACGGCACGACGGCGCAGTCGTGGACGGTGACGCCGAACGCCACGGTGAAGGCGCTCGGCAAGTGCCTGGACGTCTCCGGTGGCGCCAGCGCGGACGGCACCAAGATCCAGCTGTACACGTGCAACGGCACCGGCGCCCAGAACTGGTCGGCGCAGGCGGACGGAACGCTGCGCAACCCGTCGTCGGCCAAGTGCCTGGACGTGTCCGGCAACAACTCGGCCGACGGCACGGCGGTGCACCTGTGGACGTGCACCGGCGCGGCGAACCAGCGCTGGACCCTGCCCTGAGGATGAAGGAGAACCAGATGAAACTCCTGCGTACCGCACTGGGGGCGGTGACCGCCGTCCTCACCGCCATCGCCTGCACCGTCCCCGCGGGCCCGGCCGCCGCCGCCGACGCCCCCTACGACGTACTCGTCTTCTCCAAGACCGCCGGATTCCGCCACGACTCCATCGCGGCGGGCACGCAGGCCGTGCGCGAGCTGGGCACGGCGAACAACTTCACGGTCACCGCGACCGAGGACGCCGCCCAGTTCACCACCGCCAACCTGGCCCGCTTCGAGGCGGTGATCTTCCTCAACACCACCGGGGACGTCCTCAACGCCACCCAGCAGTCGGCGTTCGAGGCGTACATCGGCGCCGGCGGCGGGTACGTCGGCGTGCACTCCGCCGCCGACACCGAGTACGACTGGCCGTTCTACGGCAACCTCGTCGGCGCCTGGTTCGCCTCCCACCCGGCCATCCAGCCGGCCACCGTCAAGGTGGAGGACCGGGCACACGCGGCCACCGCGCACCTGCCGCAGCAGTGGAACCGCACCGACGAGTGGTACGACTACCGCTCCAACGCCCGCTCCACCGCGCACGTGCTGGCCAGCCTCGACGAGTCCTCGTACTCCGGAGGCTCGATGGGCGGCGACCACCCGCACGCCTGGTGCAAGACGTACAGCGGTGGCCGGTCCTTCTACACCGGCGGCGGCCACACCCAGGCGTCCTACGCCGACGCGGCGTTCCGCAACCACCTGCTCGGCGGCATCCGCTACGCGGCCGGGCGCACGAAGGCCGACTGCCGGCCGGAGACCGGCTACACCGCGCTCTACAACGGCGGCACCACCGGCTGGTCCCAGGCCGGGCCAGGCAGCTTCACCAACGCCGACGCCACGCTCACCTCGGTGGGCGGCATGGGCCTGTACTGGTACAGCGCGAAGCAGTTCACCAACTACTCGCTGAAGCTGGACTGGCGGCTGGCCGGCGACGACAACTCGGGCGTGTTCGTCGGCTTCCCGCCGTCGAGCGACCCGAACTCGGCTGTGGACAACGGCTACGAGGTGCAGATCGACCCCACCGACGCGGCCGACCGGACCACCGGCGCGATCTACGGCTTCAAGTCGGCGGACCTGGCGGCCCGGGACGCGGCGCTGAACCCGGCGGGGGAGTGGAACACCTACGAGATCCTGGTCGAGTCCGAGCGGCTGCAGGTCTTCCTCAACGGCGTACGCATAAACGACTTCACCAACACCGACCCGGTGCGGTCGCTCGCCGGGCACGTCGGCATCCAGAACCACGGCACCGGCGACGACGTGTCGTTCCGCAACATCCGGATCAAGGAGCTGGGCGGGACGCCGCCGCCGACCGGCAACACCACGGTCCAGGCCGAGTCGTTCGGTTCGGCCAGCGGCGTCAGCGCGTACCCCAAGGCGGGCGCCAACGGCGGCCAGACCCTGGGGTACGTGGACCCAGGCGACTGGGCCGCGTACCCGGGGCTCGACCTCACCGGTGTGACGTCGCTGCGCGCCCGGGTGGTCTCCGGCGGCCCGGGCGGCACGCTCCAGGTGCGTACCGGCTCGCCGACCGGGCCGGTGCTCGGCCAGGTGGCGGTGCCGAACACCGGTAGCTGGACCACGTTCGCCGACGTGTCGACCGCGCTCACAGGCGTGCCGTCCGGTACGCAGACCGTGCACCTGACGTTCACCGGCAGCGGCTCCGGGCTGTTCGACGTGGACGACTTCACGCTGGTCCGCTCGACCGGCAGCGGCGGCACCGGCCCGATCAAGGGGCTGGCCGGCAAGTGCCTGGACGTGCGGAACGCCTCGTCGGCGGACGGCACCCAGATCCAGCTCTACACCTGCAACGGCTCGTCGGCGCAGACGTGGACGGTGACGTCGAACGGGCCGGTGAAGGCGCTGGGCAAGTGCCTGGACGTCTCCGGCGGCGGCAACGCGAACGGCACGAAGATCCAGTTGTGGTCGTGCAACGGCACGGGTGCGCAGAACTGGTCGGCGCAGGCGGACGGGACGCTGCGTAATCCGTCGTCGGGCAAGTGCCTGGACGTGTCGGGCAACAACTCGGCCGACGGCACGGCGGTGCACCTGTGGACGTGCACGGGCGCGGCGAACCAGCGCTGGACCCTGCCCTGAGGAAGGCCGTAGAGTGGAGGCGGCGACCGCGAGGTGGCCGGTGACCCGGCGGGAGGCGCAACCCGCCCGGGAGGCAGACGCTCCGGCGTCCACCGGTGCCCTCAGGCCGCCGCCTCCGGTCGTCCTCGCCCCGGTCCGCGACGGAATCCCCCATCACCACAGGGGAGAAGGACAATGGCGCGACCCATCACGCTCTTCACCGGCCAGTGGGCCGACCTTCCGTTCGACGAGGTCTGCCGGCTCGCCGCCGAGTGGGGCTACGACGGACTGGAGATCGCCTGCTGGGGCGACCACTTCGAGGTGGACAAGGCGCTCGCCGACGACTCGTACGTCGAGCGCAAGCGGGCCACCCTGGCCAAGCACAACCTCCAGGTGTTCGCCATCTCCAACCACCTGGTCGGGCAGGCCGTCTGCGACCACCCGATCGACGAGCGGCACCAGGACATCCTCCCGGCCCGGATCTGGGGCGACGGCGAGCCGGAGGGCGTGCGCCGCCGGGCTTCCGAGGAGATCAAGGACACCGCGCGGGCGGCGGCGAAGCTCGGTGTACGCACTGTCGTCGGCTTCACCGGCTCGTCCATCTGGCACACGGTGGCCATGTTCCCGCCGGTGCCGCCCGCCATGATCGAGCGCGGCTATCAGGACTTCGCCGACCGGTGGAACCCGATCCTGGACGTCTTCGACGAGGTGGGCGTGCGGTTCGCGCACGAGGTGCACCCCAGCGAGATCGCGTACGACTACTGGACCACGAAGCGGACGCTGGAGGCGATCGGGCACCGGCCCGCGTTCGGGCTCAACTGGGACCCGTCGCACTTCGTCTGGCAGGAGCTGGACCCGGTGAACTTCATCTTCGACTTCGCCGACCGGATCTATCACGTCGACTGCAAGGACGCGAAGGTCCGTACCGGGGACGGGCGGCGCGGCCGGCTCTCCTCCCACCTGCCCTGGGCCGACCTGCGACGCGGCTGGGACTTCGTCTCCACCGGGCACGGTGACGTGCCGTGGGAGGACTGCTTCCGGGCGCTGAACGCGATCGGCTACGACGGCCCGATCTCGATCGAGTGGGAGGACGCCGGCATGGACCGCCTGGTCGGCGCGCCGGAGGCGCTCCAGTTCGTCCGCCGCCTGGCGTTCGACGCCCCGTCAGCGGCCTTCGACGCCGCCTTCAGCAGCCGCGACTGACCCGCCCTCCCCGCCGCCCCGCCCTTCCCTCCTTGCGCCCGCGATCTTGCAGTTGCGGCCCTCCCAAAACGGGTGTAACCGACATCCTGCGGGCCGCAACTGCAAGATCGGCGGGGCGGGAGGCGGGGGTGAGGGTGGGGCGGGGGTGGGGTTAGCGGGCGGCGTAGGCCTGGTCGCTCACCAGGTGGGCTGCGCCGATCAGGGCGGCGGTGTCGCCTAGGTCGGACAGGACGATCGGCAGGCTGCCGGTGGCCAGCGGCGTGGAACGCCGGTAGACCACGCCCCGGATCTCGGCGAGCAGGACCGGCCCGATCCCGGCCGGCGCGCCCCCGATGATGACGATGGCCGGGTTGACGAAGCTGACCAGCCCGACCAGCACCTGCCCGAGGCGGCGGGCGGCGTCGCGGACGATGACCTGCGCCGCCGGGTCGCCCTCGGTGGCCGCCGCCGCCACGTCCGCCACCGACAGCGTCCCGGCCTCGGCCAGCCGGTCCGCGAGCACCGTCGAGCGCCCGGCCCGCGCGGCCGTCACCGCCTCCCGCACCAGCGCGGCATCCCCGCAGTACGCCTCGACGCACCCGTTGTGGCCGCAGCCGCAGAGCGGCCCGTCCTCGCTGAGCTGGAGGTGACCGATGTCGCCGGCCCCACTGGCCGCACCCCGGTAGAGCGAACCGGCGAGCACCAGCCCGCAGCCGACCGCGTCGCCCAGCTTGACGGCGAGGAAGTCGTCGAACGGGCGGCCGGTGCCGGCGTGCCGTTCGCCGAGGGCCATCGCGTTGGCGTCGTTGTCGACCTGCACCGGGCAGCCCAGCTCGGCGGCGAGCGTGTCGCGTACCGGGAAGCGGTGCCAGCCGGGCAGGGCCGGCGGGGAGACCGGCGTGCCGTCGCGGACCTCGACCGGCGCGGGCAGCGCGACACCGACGCCGGTCAGCGACGTCAGTCCCGCCTCGACGCGCAGCTTGCCGAGCAGCTCGACCATGCGCCCGACCACCACGTCCGGGCCGAGCCGGACGTCCACCGGCTCGTCGTGGCGGGCCAGCGGGTTCAGCTCGCCGTCGGTGAGCGCGACCCGCAGCGTGCCGCCGCCGACGAGCACCGCGCCGAACCGGACCTGCGCGCCGATGCGCAGCAGCGACGACCGTCGCCCGCCCCGTGAGGCGGCCGGGCCGGCGCTCTCCACCAGGCCCAGCGCTGTCAACCGGTCCGCCTCGGCGGCGAACCGGGCCCGGGGCAGGCCGAGGAGGTCGGTCAGCTCGACCCGGGACCGTGGGCCGTCGTCACGCAGCAGGCGCAGCAGCCGTGCCTGATCCGCCGTCTCCGGTCCGACCATCGGCATGTGGTCACCTCCCCACCGAGAATGTGCCACATCGGCGCCCGGGCACACGGGAGCGGGCCGGTCACCCGAAGGTGACCGGCCCGCTGTCCGCTTGCGTCAGAGCGTGTTGCCGGTGGACGGCTTGGTGCTCGTGCCGGTCGTGGTCGAGCCGGACGTGCTGGTCGAGCTGGTCGAGCCCGTGCCGTTGGCGCGGCTGCCGACGGCTGCCGGCGTGCCCGCGAACGGCTTGTCGGCCTCGGTCATGCCCGGCTTGCCGCCGTTGCCGGTGGCGAGCTTCTCACCCAGCTTGGTCTGCCCCAGCTTGTCCTTGCCCTCGGAGTAGAGCCGGGTCGCCTGCGCCTGCGCGACCCCGGCCGCCTCCTGGACGGTCGGGTGGTCGAGGACCTTGCGCCCGCGGACCACCAGCTCTTCGTACTTCTCCCGGCCGGCACGGGCGCCCAGGACGAATCCCGCAGCCAGCCCGCCAAGAAACATGATCTTTCCGCGCATGGCGGCTCCTTCCGTACCTGACGCTCTTTGCCGATTTCCGCCGGCTCGGCGGAACGACCATCTCGCGCCTGCTTCTCTGTCGACGGCTAACTACCCATCCTGCTCTCTGCTCATGCCTCCCTGTGCCGAGATGACGATTTGTCCGTAATTCTGGCGCGTCCGCCGGTCGGGTCCGGTCCGGTAACCCCCTGGCGCACCACCCCCGGATGTCCTGTACTCTTGTCCCCGTCGCACGGAGCGGAAAGATCCGATCCGGGCGGTGCACGGTCCCCTGTAGCTCAATTGGCAGAGCAGCCGGCTGTTAACCGGCAGGTTATTGGTTCGAGTCCAATCGGGGGAGCTTCGCTCCATGTCACGCCCGTCGGCCCCGCCGACGGGCGTTCGTCGTTCCCGCCCCTCGCGTGTCCCGGCTGCCCGGTTTCCGCCCCCGAGTCACCGTTCGCCCGGCAGGATGGTCGGCGTCGACCTAGACTCCCGCTGCGTCGATTGATGCGTCGATCCGAGGACGGTGGAGATGGCCGCAGGACGCAGCCGCTGGACCGCGACGCTCGTCGCGGTGGCGGTGGTGCTCGGCTGGCTGATCATCGGCGGCGTCGCCGGGCCGTACTCGGGCAAGCTCGGCGAGGTCTCCACAAACGACAACGCCTCCTTCCTGCCGGCCGACGCCGAGGCCACCCGCGCGCAGGACCTGGCCGCCGGATTCGTCGACCGGGAGACCACCCCGGCGCTCGTGGTCTACGAACGCGCCGGCGGCCTCACCCCGGCCGACCAGCAACGGATCCAGGCCGACGCCGCCCGCTTCGCCGACGTGCCCGGCGTGGTCGGCCCGCTGCCGCCACCGATCGTCAGCCAGGACCGGCAGGCCGCCCAGGTGATCGTCCCGATCGAAAGCGGTGAGGGCGAACAGATCCGCGCGGTGGTGGAACGCCTGCGCGACATCGCCGGCCCGGACCGCGACGGGCTCACCGTCGACGTGGCCGGACCCGCAGGGCTGCTCGGCGACCTGATCGAGGTGTTCGGCGCGATCGACGGGCCGCTGCTGCTCGTCACCCTCACCGTGGTCCTGGTCATCCTCCTCGTCGTCTACCGCAGCCCGGTGCTGTGGATCTTCCCGCTGCTGGCCGCCGGGATGTCGTACTCGCTGGCGGCCGTCTTCGTCTACCTGCTCGCCGACCACGACATCGTCAAGCTCAACGGGCAGGCGCAGGGCATCCTCACAGTGCTCGTGTTCGGCGCCGGCACCGACTACGCGCTGCTGCTCATCGCCCGCTACCGGGAGGAGCTGCACCGGCACGAGCGGCCCTGGGACGCGATGAGGACCGCCTGGAAGGGCGCCGCGCCGGCCATCGTCGCCTCCGGCGCCACAGTCATCGTCAGCCTGCTCTGCCTGCTGCTGTCCAGCCTCAACTCCAACCGGGCGCTCGGCCCGGTGAGCGCCGTCGGCATCGCCGCCACGCTGCTGGTGATGCTCACGTTCCTGCCCGCGCTGCTGGTCCTCGGCGGCAGGTGGGCGTTCTGGCCCCGGCGGCCCCGGCACGACGAGGCCGACCCGCGCGCCGAGCACGGCATCTGGGCGCGGATCGCCGGCTTCGTGGCGCGCCGCTCGCGTACCGTCTGGATCGTCACCGCTGTCGCGCTTGCCGTGCTCGCGATCGGGGTGACCCAGCTCGGCGCCACCACGCTCGGCCAGTCCCAGCTGTTCACCCAGCGCACCGACTCGGTGGCCGGGCAGGAGGTCATCGACAGGCACTTTCCGGCCGGCACCGGCAGCCCCGCCACCATCTTCACCAGCCAGGGCACCGCGCGGCAGGTCGCCCAGGTGGCGCAGGGCGTCCCCGGGGTGGCCGCGGTCGCGCCGCTCGGCCAGCGCGGCGAGAACGCGCCGCCCGACCCGGCCGCTCCGCCGAAGGTGGTCGACGGGCGGGTGCAGCTCAACGTCACGCTCGCCGACGCGCCGGACAGCAACGGCGCCGAACAGGCCATCCGCGACCTGCGCGAGGCGGTGCACCGGGTGCCCGGCGCGGACGCCGTGGTCGGCGGCTTCACCGCGATCAACGTGGACACCGCCGACGCCTCGGTCCGCGACCGCAACGTGATCATCCCGGTGGTGCTGCTGGTCATCGCGATCATCCTGGCCGTGCTGCTGCGCGCCCTGGTCGCCCCGGTGCTGCTGATCGCCACAGTGGTGCTGTCGTTCCTGGCCACGCTCGGCCTGTGCGCGCTGCTGTTCCGGTACGTGTTCGACTTCCCCGGCGTCGACCAGTCGTTCCCGCTGTTCGCGTTCGTCTTCCTGGTGGCGCTCGGCATCGACTACAACATCTTCCTGATGAGCCGGGTCCGGGAGGAGTCGGTACGCCGCGGCACCCGCGCCGGTGTGCTCGTCGGCCTGGCCGTCACCGGCGGCGTGATCACCTCCGCCGGCATCGTGCTCGCCGCCACGTTCTCCGCGCTCGCCGTGCTGCCGCTCGTGGTGCTCGTCGAGCTGGGCGTGGCCGTCGCCGTCGGCGTCCTGCTCGACACCATAGTGGTCCGCTCGCTGCTGGTGCCCGCGCTCGCGTACGACATCGGCCCGAAGGTCTGGTGGCCGGGCCGGTTGTCGCGGTCGCACCGCGAGGGCGACCGGGCCGGCGCGGGGGTGGACCGTGCCTGACACGGACGTCGTGATCGTCGGCGGCGGCCTGGCCGGGCTCGCCGCCGCGCGGCGGCTGCACCGGGCCGGCGTGCCGTGGCGGCTGCTGGAGGCCGCCGACCGGCTCGGCGGGCGGGTCGCCACCGACCGGGTCGACGGGTTCCTGCTGGACCGCGGCTTCCAGGTGCTGAACACCGCGTACCCGCGGCTCGCCGGCCTGGTCGACGTCGGCGCTCTCGGGATGGGCTGGTTCACGCCCGGCGTGCTGGTGCGCCGCGGCGACCGGCTGGAACGACTCGTCAACCCGCTGCGCGAACCCGCCGGCGCGCCCGCCACGCTCACCGCCGGCATCGGATCACTGACCGACCGGCTGCGCTTCGGCGCGCTCGCGGCCGGCTACGCGACGCTGCCGGTCGGGCGGCTGCTCCACACACCCGAGACCACAGCCGAGAAGGCGCTGCGCCGCGCCGGGCTCTCCGACGCGATCATCGAGGAACTCCTCCGGCCGTTCCTGTCCGGCGTGCTGCTCGACCGCGAGCTGGCCACCTCCAGCCACGTCCTCGCGGTCATCATGCGCTCCTTCGCCCGGGGCCGGATCGGCCTGCCCGCGGACGGCATGGCGGCGCTGCCCCGGGCGCTCGCCGCGCCGCTGCCCGCCGAGCTGATCGACCTGAACACCCCGGTCACCGAGGTCGCGCCCGGCCGCGTCCGCACCCCGTCCGGCGAGATCACCTGCCGCGCCGTCGTGGTCGCGGCCGACCCACCGGCGGCGGCCACGCTGCTGCCCGGGCTGCCACGGGTACGCATGCACGCCTACACCACCTACTACCACCGCACCGGCACGGCGCCACTGGACGAGCCGATCCTGCTGCTCGACGGCGACCGGCGGGCAACGATCGCCAACACGGTGGTGGTGAGCCGGGCCGCACCCACGTACGCCCCCGACGGCCAGCACCTGGTCGCCACCTCGGTGGTCGGCCCGCAGACCCCGCCCGAACCGGTGATCCGCCGCGAGCTGGACCGCCTCTACGGCCGCTCCACCGCCGACTGGACCCACCTCACCACCGTCACCGTGCCGGACGCGCTGCCCGCCGCCCCGCCGCCGCAGGGCCGCCTGCGCAAGCCGGTCGCGCTGGGCGACGGCCTGTACGTGGCCGGGGACCACCGGGACAGCCCGTCCATCCAGGGCGCGCTCGCCAGCGGCTGGCGTACAGCCGGCGCCGTCCTCGCCGATCTCCGGCGCGCGTGAGCCGTTGGCCGGTGGGTTGCGCGTTGTTATCCTCGCGTAGCCCATCGTGCTGTCGCGGTAGTCTTTCCGCCCGGCAGGTGGTGGTCCGCGAAACGATCGGCGGGTTACGATCCGGCGCGGTGACGGGGCGGTAGCTCAGCCGGTTAGAGCAGGGGACTCATAATCCCTCGGTCGCGGGTTCGAACCCCGCCCGCCCCACCAGCCGTTTTCCCAGCTCAGCCATGCTGCTGGCGACCCAGGCGAACCGCGGTTAAAGGAATTCGGCCGCGTGGTCGGTGGCCCATTGCGCGAATGTCCGTGCGGGTCGGCCGGTCAGGCGCGGGACGATGCCTGCCCACTCCTGGTTCGTCGGGGCAGGGTCACGCGCGGACTCCGCCCACATGGTGAAGATCCAGTCGACAAACTTCTCTGGATAGCCGTTGCCGATCCACTCGGCCCGGGCCGCGGCCGGATCGAGCTCCTCGAACCGCACCGTGGCACCGATCGCCGTGCCGATCGCGTGCACCTGCGCCACGGTGGTGAGCGCCTCGGGGCCGGCGAGGGTGTAGGTCCGGCCGGCGTGCCCGTCCTCGATGAGAACTGTCGCGGCGACCGCGGCGACGTCCGCCTCGTGGGTGGGTTGGGTGACCGCAGCCCCGTACGGGCGGCGAACCACCCGACCTTCCTTGATGGACGGGGCCCAGTCCAGCCAGTTCGCGGCAAACTCCCCGGGCCGGACGTGCGTCCACTCCAGACCAGAGTCCTCGACGGCACGTTCGACCGCCAGGTATCCGTCCTCGCTGTCGTCGGTGTCGGCCAGCGCCCCGGACAGCACGACGATGCGCCGCACGCCGGCCCGCTTCGCGACGGTAACTAACTCACGCGCTGTCCGTCCGACAGGGAACAGATACATTTTCTCGACGCCGTTCAGCGACGGCTCCAGCGACGGCGGATCCGTCAGGTCGCCGCCGACGACCTCTACCCCGTCCGGAAGGCTCGCCGCCGACGGCGTCCGCGTGAGTGCGCGGACCCGATGCCCGGTCTTCACCAGTTCGGCGACGACGTGTCGGCCCACCATGCCGGTGGCACCCGTGACCAGAATCGTCATCGCGTCGCCTCGGGCCGGAAGTCGGTGGCGTGATCGTTGGCCCACTGGGCGAACGTGCGCGGTGGCCGCCCCGTCACCCGCAGATAGGTGTCCGTCGGCGGCAACGCACCTGTTCCGTCAACCGCGTCGGCGAGCAGCGCGATCATCCAGTCGGCGGTCTCCTCATCGAAGCCGTCGCGCAGCCACTGCGTGCGCGCCTCGGCCGGATCGAGCTCCTCGAACCGCACCTGCACGCCGATGGCGGCACCGATCGCGGTGACCTGCTCCGCCTGCGAGACCTTCACCGGGCCGGTGACGGTGTACGCGGCACCGACATGGTCGTCGGTCAGCAACGCCGCGACCGCCACGTCGGCCACGTCGGCCTCATGGACCACCGGATAGCCGGCCGACGCGTACGGTTCCCGCACCACCCGCTCGGTTCGGATCCGGTCGGCCCACCGCAGCGCATTGGCGGCCAACAACCCCGGCCGCACATGGGTCCACTCGGCACCCGAGGCCTCCACCAGCACTTCCAGCCCGCGGTGCGCCACCCGCTCATCGGTCAGGTGCCGCCCGAGCGCGCCGTCGCCACCGGTTCCGGGTGTGAACCCGGCCGCCGCCGCGGAGTGCACGACGAACCGGGTGACGCCGGCCTTCAACGCCTCATCAACGAACCCATGGTCGGTCGCGGCGTACGCGAACGGGAACAGGTATACCGACTGCACTCCGTCCAGCACCGCTCGCCAGGTCCCGGGACGTTCGAAGTCTCCCTGGACCACCTCAGCCCTGTCCGGCAGCCGGTGCGTTTGCGGCTGGCGGGTCATCGCCCGCACCGTTCGTCCGGCCCGGACGAGCCCGGCCACCACCTGGCGACCCACGTTGCCGGTCGCTCCGGTTACTAGGATTGTCACGTTGCTCCTTCTCGAATACCTGGAGTGGGGCAATAGACCGCCGCCGCGATTCCACGGCCAATGGCGCGGCGGCGGTCACCACGCAGGCTAGGTCGAAATTCCGAAAGCCGCACATCGTACATGTGTACGAAGCCCGGGCTGCCGCAGTCCGGTCGCGCCGATGTTCCGGAGGTGCGAGCCCCACGCGGTGTGCTCCGCGAAACCCGGCGGAGGACACAGGCTCGACCGCGTCTGTCTAGTCCCACCACATGCTTGACGAATCCGTCCCAGCACATGCTTGACGTTTGGTCAGATTCCGTGGTCGGCCTTGCGGGTCCGTCTGTGCTTCCAGGCGTAGATGAAGGCTGCCAGGCCGATTACGGCGAGTGCACCGGCGATGGCTGTGTGGACGGCGAGTCTGTGTTCGGCTGCGGTGATGTCGGCGGCTTGCTTCTCCAGCATCTCGGGGGTGGGGTCCTGGTAGGGCATCGAGATCCCGGACAGATCCAGGAACGGCAGGCACGGCAGCAGGCACGAGGCGATGAGCAGGAGAACCCCGGCGGTCAGCGCCAGGCGGGCACGCGACATCGCGACAGGCTCTCACGGGGGTCGTCTTCTGCGTTGACCGCCTCATGCCGTGGTCCACCTTGCGGGGCCGGCTGGCTTTGAGGTTGCGGACGGGCTGGTCGGTGGTGCGGCATGGGACGGGCGCGAGGTGCCGTGGTTCATTCTGGTCATCGAGGGAGACGAGGCGCGCTTCGCTGCTAGAACCGCACCCGACCGGGTCGTTCGCGGGTTCTAGCTCTCGCCCGCCCCACCAGTCGTTTCCTCGGCCTTGTCGAGAATCCGCCTCACGGCGGAGGTTCCTGGCGAGCCTTACCAGGAACTCGGCGGGTCGGTTCCGTCGCAAGGGACACCGATACCCAGCCGTACTTGTGCCGTCTGCCCCCGCGACTGAATGGTGAGCGGTAGGCAGGTTGGTCGCGCAACCCACGTGCCGCCGACGAAGGCCAGCCACTCAGGTCGGTCATCGACAGGTGCGCAGGCACGCACATGGGCGCTCACGGCTGGCACCACTGACGAGCCCCATCCGAGACGCGCCTTGTCCTCCCAGCCGGCTGCCACCCGAAGATCAACCACTGCGCCGCCGCGTACGACCAGCCCCCACTTGGCGAACAGCCGGGCTGCCGGGTCCGGTTCCCCCGATTCCTCTGCTTGAAGCACCGGCCGTGCAGGTACTGCAACGTCCTCTCCCACGAGCCGATAACCCGCCGGCGGCTCCTTGATCGCATCGATGGATACAGTGCACGACTCCTGTCCGGCGCTCACGTCAGTCGACGGGGACGCACTGGGGTCAGTGCCCAGAGACGCAGTTGGTGCGGCTGGTCTGGCCTCATCCTGGCTGGAACCGCTTGAGGACGTACAGGCTGCCGGCGCCGCCATCAGGCAGACGCTGAGCGGCCAGCACAACATGCGGCTGGTCCTACGCACGCGCGTCACCTCCTGAACGGCGAGGCTTTCGACGGTAAGGGCGCGACTCGTGAAGCGTCACCGTACCCGAAGGCGGGGTGCCTTCGATGCCGCCGAACGTGATCCCCTGAGCCCCTCGGCCGCGGGTGGATCAGCGCCGCTCAGCCGGTGTCAGCCGATCGGTGCCCTCTCGTCGGGAAAAGGTGGATGAATAGGCGTCCGGATCGCCCATCCGGTCACCAGTCCTGTGCCGGTGCATATCCGATCCTCAACCCGAAGTCCTAAGTAGAGACCAGTAGTCGTGTTGCTGACAATCGAACCGGCCGAATGTCTGATCCTGGCATCAGCGCACGAACGCCAGGATCATTTCCAAGCCGGTTGAAAGATCCTCGCAAGTTGCGGGTGTGCTGCCGGTCGATCCCCGACGCATTGGCGCGTCGTCTGCATTGTCGCGATGCCCTCTTTTCCTTCCAGCTGAAGGAGTGCTGTGCCAGTTACCAGGCAATTTGCGGTGCATGGAGCGGATCCGGTTCTCGTTGAGGTCGAGGGCCAGGAGCTGGAGATCCATGGCGAAAACGCCGGCATCGGGCCGGTGGGCCGCAGTGCCCGCACCGAGCCGAGATCCTTCGACGAGTCACTTCGGAGCGTCCGCTCGGCGGCCATGGAGGCCATGCGTGTGTTTCGCGAGGACCTGGGGCCGAGCGAGGTCAAGCTCACCTTTGCCGTGAAGATGACGGCTGAGATGAACGCCGTCATCGCGAAGACCGCGTACGAAGGAAACTTCGGTGTCGAACTGGTCTGGCGACGGGAAGACTCCGCCCCGAAATGATCACCTTCTCTGAACCCTGGCGGCTGCGGATCCGGGCCACGACGAATGGTGGTGCTCCGTCGGAGGTGCTGGGAACCGCATTCGTCGTGGCGCCGGGCGTGGCCCTCACATGCGCTCACGTGGTCGAGGGTCGAGTCCGGTGTTGGGCGGAGGCGCCGGGGGGTTGGGGCTCGGGCCAGGTCTGTTCCGCGCGCTACGCGGTTCCGGGCTGGAGCCCGGGCCGGTACGACGGGACCGACGTGGCAGTCGTCGACGTTCCGGAGAGCTGGCCCGCGGCGCCGCTCGGGCCCAGTGAGCCGCCGCGGCCGGAGACGCCGCTCGACGCGCTCGGCTTTCCGGAACAGTATTCGTCGGCGGACGACCGCGGTCAGCGGACCCGGGTCCAGGTGATCGGGTCTGATGAGACCGGGAAGCTCATTCAGGTGAACGGTCTGCCCGGATTCGACGGCCAGATCCAGCGCGGATACAGCGGCGGCCCCATTGTCGACGTCACGTCCGGCCGCGTCGTCGGCATGATTTCGACCGCCGACATGGACAAGAGGCTGCGGATCTCGTGGATCATCCCGCTTGCCACGCTGGCCGAGGCCTGGCCGCCGTTGGCGGATCTGCTCCCGGAGCAGATCCGCGTCGACCCGGAATTCGTCGAGGCGATCGCTGCTCTCAACAACGGGGCGTACGCACGTGCCCTGGAGCGCTTCAACACCCTCGTGAACATGTATCCACGCGAGGTCGATGTCTACTACTACCGGGTGCTTGCCGCTCTCGGCGGCCGGCGCCCCGGCGGATACCGGTACGAGGTGATCCGGGCGATGGAGAATCTGCTGCAGATCGGCATTCAGATCGAGCCCGGCGACACGAGCAACCATTTGCGAGCCCTCTGGGCGCTGATCATCGAAGACTACTACGAAATCCGTGGCATTCCGACCGACCGCTTCAGGCTTCGCGACCTCCAGGCGGCGCTGTGGGGCGTCGGCAGTGATCGCGCCCGCGAAATCATCAACCACGTTCCTGCTGTCGAGTGCCCGACGTGGCAGGGGCTCAGCCGAAACCAGGGAATCTGATGCATCCTGAACAACGCGCAGAGCGAGCCGGCAAGTACTTCGCGCCCGAGCCGTCCACACCGGTAGCCCAGTACGTCAAGCTGGCATTCGGTGGCGGACTCCTGCTGATGGCCCTGGTGATGTTCGCCGTCGGTGACGCGGCGATCTGCCTGGGGTTCCTCTGCGGGGTCGGCGGCGCCGTGCTCGTCGTCCTGGGGCTCGTCGGGCTCCTGAACTACGCGGAGGCGCGCAGGCGCGCCTATCCCCGGGCGACCGATCAGGAGATGGACGCCTGGCTGTACGGGGCCGAGGAAGCTATCGCGCAGATGGGCTACCGGCGGCTGAACATCCACCCCACTGAGCTTGCTCAGGGCAGGCGGCCCTATCTCGTCTTCTACGGAATTCCCGAGCTGTTCTCGGTTCTTCCGTTCCACTGGAACAGGGGGCGGGACGGCAAACTCCGCTACTCCGCGTACAAAATCATGATCGTCTACATGTCGAACTGGCGCCTGCCGGTGTACGAGTGCGTGCTCGACATCGCCACCGGGGCCACGATCCGCGACTCCACGAAGGAGTACGCGCTCGGCAACGTGGACGGGATGGAGACGTCCGCGGACCGGGTGAGCGTGTTCAACGAGCAGTGGAAACCCGGCTCCGACGGCAACAGCGGTGGGGTCTTCACAGGAGCCATCGGCAACGGGCCGAACATGGGTGCACAGTTCGGGCACTACACACAGCGCCAGATCATCAAACTGCTCGTCTCCGGCCGGGTGGCTGTCGACCTCTGGCTGGGGATCGCGCCCAACGAGGCGATGGTCATCCAGGGTGTGACCGAGCCGTCGTCGGTGGACGCCATGATCTCCCAGCTTCGCGAGCACTTGCGAGAGCACAGCGGCGCCGCCTATCCCGACGGGAACGCGGCGTTGAGCGGACCCGCTGTCCCGTCGGGTGCGGACCCGACCGCTCTCCTGATGCCACCGCCGTCCGAAGGTCACACGACCGAGCCGATCCGGCAGCGTCCCCCGGGGGAGGAGAACGAACAACGCCACTCGTGAGTCGAGCGCTCCGTCCGTCGTGTGATGCCGGGCGGCGGACGGAGCCGGCGGTCAGCCCGTGCGGTTCGCGGCCATCCAGGCGGTCGCGAAATCGACCAGCGCGCGTTGGGACATCAGGCGGGCGGTCGCGCTTCCGATGCGGCCGACCGCCGCACCGCCGGTGGCCTCGAAGTCGGCGCCCAGCCGGTCGAAGTCGTCCTCGTCGGTGACGACATCGGTCCACGCGGTCCACCGGCTCGTCCCGTCCGGCAGCCGTACCGCCGAGCCCGTCACCGCCCGCGGCGGCGACGCCTGCCGCCATTCCGCCAGGTGCAGCGAGGTGTTGGAGCTGTGTTCGCAGCCGAGCAGCAGCACCTTGCCGTCGAGCCGGTAGACCGCGCCCAGCGGTGAGTGCTCGCCCAGCGCGTCGTCGAGGCGGTGTCCGTCCACGACGTCGGCGGCGTGCGCGCCGAGCGCGGCGAAGGACACCTGCGGATGATCGCTGCGGCGGGCGCCCGGCCAGGTGCGTACCGTCTCGGCGACGGCGCCCATCCACCGGCTCGGCGTGCGCGCCGGGTCGAAGCCGGGCGTCTGCTCGCGGATGACGGGCCACCACGCCTCCGGTACGGGCGGATGCCGCCACCCGGCCGGATCCGTGTTCTCGCGCGTTTGCGTCGGGACGACGAGGGTGCCCTCCGGACCGAGCGCCTCCAGCAGCGCCAGCACCACCGCGTGGGTGCCCCCGGCGACGAAGCCAAGGCTTCGGTACGACGAGTGCAGCAGCAGGACGTCACCGGAGGTGACGCCGAGCGCGCGCAGGTCGTACGCGATCGAGGTGACTGTGTGCGGTGCGGCCTGGTCCACGCGGCGCAGTGTAGGCGGAACCCTTGAGCAGCATGCTCGCCGATTTCGGGATAGCGGCGGCTTCCCCGCGCGTCTGTCACTGGTGAAAGAGGAGAAGAGGGTGGTGCGGTGGAAGAGGACGAGCGGGCGGTGCTGGCCGAATTCGTGGCGAGCCGGGCGCCGGCGCTGATACGGGTCGCCTACCTGCTCACCGGTGACCGCAGCAGTGCCGAGGACCTGTTCCAGTCGGCGCTGTCGAAGATCATTCCGAAGTGGCGGACCATCCGGCACGCCGACCCGGAGGGCTACCTCCGCGCCGTCATGTACCGGGAGCAGGTGAGCTGGTGGCGACGGTTGCGCCGCCGCCGGGAGTCGCCGGTCGGCAGGCACGAGCCGGTGGTGGCCGACCCCGCCGGAGGTACGGACCTCCGGCTGGCGCTGCGGGCGGCGCTGTGGCAACTGCCACCGGCGCAGCGCACCGTCGTGGTCCTGCGCTACTACGAGGATCTGCCGGAGGCCCAGGTCGCCGAACTGCTGGGCTGCTCGGTCGGGACGGTGCGCAGCCGGACCCACCGCGCGGTCACCCGACTGCGTCAGATCCTGCCGGACAGCGAGCTTCTGGAGATGCAGCGATGAGTGATCCGTTCGAAGGTCTGCTCCGCTCCACCCTCACCGACATCGCCGAGGAGGCACCGACTGTGCGGGACTCATTGACCAGGGCGGAACGACGCGCGCGTAGCCGTCGACGCAACACGGTGGCGGCAGGCGCGGCGGGCGTCCTCGCGGTGCTCGTGATCAGCGCGCCGTTCGCATACGCCGGCCGGAGCGACGACGCCGTGATCTCACCGCAGCCGGGATCGAGCGTCCCGCAGCCGGGCCGGAGCGAGCCCGTCGATCCGCCGCCGGGCGTGCCGTCGCCGGTCCCGGTCGGCCCGGAGGACCCGAGCAATCCGGCCGCGCCGTCGCCGGTCCCGGTCGGCCCTGAAAACCCGACCAGGCCGGACAGCGCGCTTCCGGCTCCGCCGGCCGCGTCGTCGCCGGTCCCGATCGGTCCGCAGGACCCGAGCAATCCGGGCGTACGGCCCGACGACGCCGGCGTCCTGTCACCGAGCCCGAAGCGGCGCTGATCGACGCGCCCCTCCGGACCGGCGCGAGGCTGGGCCCGCCCCGACGACGGCGGGTCCAGCCCGTCCGCGCCCGCCCCGGCAGCGGGCCCACATCCGGTATGCGGTGCCGCGCCGGCCCGGGGCCGACCGGATCCCGGACGATGTCACGCCCACGGCGGGGGATGCCGGTTGACATAGTCGCGGGCGCGGGCGAGTGGGTCACCGAAGTACTGGTGCGGCGTGCGGTGATGCTGGGCCCGGCAGAACGTGGCGAGGTCGCCTGCGATCGCGATCCGGTCCAGTGGGCGCCGCTCGAACTCCCGGTTGGCGGCGAGCAGGTCCGCCTCCGGGTTCCACCCGGCGTGGTCGAACGCCCAGTCCGCCCAGGTCGCGTACACGTGGAAGACCTGGCGCTCGCCCGCGAACCGCAACCCCGCGAGGCCGATCGGCCGGTCCGGATAGGTGTCCCGGCACACCCAGGCCAGGATGTGGCAGGCCCCGGCTGCGAAGAACGGCTGGTCCGCGCGATTCCAGGCGAGTCGCTGGTCGGCCCGTTCCCCTGGCGTACGCCGGAAGGCGCCCGCTGCCGTCACTGCCACCGGCGCACCCTAGCCGGGCGGCTGGCCCCTCGCGACACCCGCAACGGAGGGTTGCTGACGATCTGAACCGGATTGACACGCGGGGTGGTCCGAGGGGGAGAGTCGGGCATGCGCTTTCCGGTGTCCACACCGCCCGCCGTTCCCGCCGGCACGCTCACCACCGGCCCGCAGCCGACGTTGCCCGCCGAGGGCGGCCTGGTCCTGCGCCCCTGGGCGGACGGGGACGCGCCCGCCGTCCTGGCCGCGTACCAGGATCCGGAGATCCGCCGCTGGCACACCCGCCGGCCCGCGTCGCCGGAGCAGGTCCTCCAGTGGTTCGCCCACCTCCGTCGTTCCTGGCAGGAGGAGACGGGCGCGAGCTGGGCGGTGACGCGCGACGGCGCGGTGGTGGGCCGCATGGTGCTGGGCGGCTTCAACCTCGACGACGGCGAGGCCGGGTGCGCGTACTGGGTGGTTCCGGCCGCCCGTGGCGCGGGCGTGGCCTCCGGCGCGTTGCGGGCGGTGAGCGCGTGGGCGCTCGGCGACGGCCGGCTGCACCGGCTCTGGCTGGACCACTCGACCGGCAACGTCGCGTCGTGCCGGGTGGCGGTCAAGGCCGGGTTCCGGCTGGAGGGCACGAAGCGCAGCGCGGCGGTGCACGACGACGGGCGGCACGACATGCACCTGCACGCCCGCGTCCGCGGGGACGCCTGACGGCCCCCAGCGTGTGCCGGGACGAGGAGAGCGCGCCGAGCAGCACCGTCGCGCCCCTCCCGCTGCCCGGTCACCGCCGGCGGCTGCCCGCAAAAACCGCCGCCAACCCCGGCGTCCGCCGAGGTCAGCCGCCCGGTTCGAGGTACGCGGCCAGGTGCGCCAGCGAGGACGCGATGCCCTCCTCGTGTGCCGTCTGGTCGATGCCCGGCGGTACGCCGGTGGCGGTGACTGTCACCTCGGTGCCGTCGCCGGCCGCCGCGAGGTGCCAGGTCATGGTCATGGTGCCCGCGTACGCCGGGTCGTCGGCCTGGAACACCGCCGTCTGCGTCACCCGGCGCGCCGGTACGAGTTCGGCGAACCCGACGTCCACCACGTCGGTGGCGTCCGACGTCTTGCCCGGGCTGCCCGCCGGGTCGAGGTAGGTGAGCACCATCCGGAACCCGCCACCGGGCCGGGGATCCCACCGCTCGATCCGCCCGCGCATCCCGTCCGGCGGCAGCCACGCCTCCAGGGCGGCCCGGTCGACGAGCGCGCCGTACACCGCTGCCGGAGTGGCGGCGATCGTCCTGCTGCCCCGATCGATCCTGCTCACCCCCCAACCCTAGGCCCGCGCCCACCCGCTCGCGGGCGCACTCGTCGATCTTGGAGTTGTGGTGGTTGACGAATGTCGCCGAGTAGGGCGATTCAGGCGCCACAACTCCAAGGTCGACGGGGAGCGGGACCGGGGTGCGCCCGGTACGCTGCCGCGAATGCCGGTACGACCGCACCCCGACGCCCCTGACGACTCGCTGCTGTTCGGTGCCGACGACGCGCCGCTGGCCCGGATGCGGCTTCGGGATGACGACGGCACGCGGGTCGCGGCCGACGTCCGGCCGCTGCCCAAGGCGCCGCTCACCCGGCTCGTCGCGCAGGTACGGCATGACCTCGCCGGGCATCGGCTGGAGACGCCGGACGAGGCGCTGGCGGCGGCGCTGGTGGCCGACGGGCTGGAGCTGAGCCGGGCCGCCACTGACATGCGGCACGACCTGACCGACGTGCCCGGGCCGGTGGCGCTGCCGGACGGCTGGTCGCTCGGCGCCCCCGGCTGGGACGACGACCTCGCCACAGGGCTGGACGCGGCGTACGGCCCGGACCACCCGGACGGCCGCTGGCAGCCCAGCGACACCGAACAGGTGCGGGCGATGTTCGACACCGGTGAGCCGGTGCCGCCACTGGTGCCCGCCTCGGCCCGGCTGATCGACCCGGACGGCCGCAGCGCCGGGCACGTGCTGTGTGCCGGACCGGTGCCGTGGACCGACGACGACTGCGTCTGGATCCTCAACCTCGGCGTCGCGCCCCGCGCGCAGCGCCGCGGGTTCGGCCGGGCGCTGCTCGTCCACGCGTTGCGTGGCGCGCGGGAGGCGGGACTGCCGTCCGTCGGCCTGTCGGTGGTCGACGGCAACCCGGCCCGCCGCATGTACGACGCGGCCGGCTTCCGCACTCTCACCCGGGTGCTCACGGTCCGGATCCCCGACGCGTAGCCCGCCGACCGGGCGGTAAACGTTCAGGCGCCGGTGAGCAGAGGGTGGTGCTCGGACCAGAGCCAGCGCAGGTAGTCGCGTAGCCGTTCCGGGGTGGCGATCCACCCCTGGCCGGGATAGCGGAGCAGCCGGCTGACCTCGCCGGCCACCAGGTCGTACCCGGCCGCGCCGGTCTCCGGCACCGGGGCGTCCGGTGCGACGGCCACGGGCAGCGGAACCATCGGGATCCGCAGGCCGGCGTCGTCGCAGGCCCGCAGCACTGTGAGATAGACCCGGACCAGGTGGTACGGCGAGACGACGAGCGCGACGCTGCCGATGCCCAGCGCCCGCACCTGCTCCACGACCCAGGTGGCCTGCCGGCCGGTGCCGGTGACCGGCTCGGCCTGGAGCACGACCCCGTCGACCCGGCGCAGGCCGAGCCCGCGCAGCCGGTCCAGTGTGAGCGGGCGGTAGGTCCGCTCGGCCGAGTCGGTGTTCGCCACCAGCAGGTGCCGCAGCGCCGGGCCGGTCTCCCAGGCGCGGATCGCGTCGGTGAGACGCCAGTCCTCGCCCTGGCCGGTGGCCACCACCAGCGCGTCCACCCGCTCGGCGGCCCGGTGGGGGAGCGTGAGGACCATCGTGACCGCCTCCAGCACCGCCAAGAGCCGGTCGGCGGGGACGTCCGCGAACGCCTCGGCCGGCACGAGCCGCGGCAGCGGGCGGGACACACTCGTCACGCCCGCGATCTTGCCACCATCGGTTCGACGGCGGATGAGAGAGTGGCATGGTGCGGGTGGGGATCCTCGGGCCGCTTGAGGTCCGCGACGGCGATCGGCCGGTCGACGTCGCCGGGGCGCGGCTGCGGGCGCTGCTGATCCGCCTCGCCCTGGATCCGGGCCGGCCGGTGAGCGTGCCCGCGCTGGCCGAGGCGCTCTGGGGCGACGAGCCACCGACCGACACCGCGAACGCGGTGCAGACGCTCGTGTCGCGGCTGCGGCGGGCGGTGCCCGGCCTCGGCGTACGCAGCAGCCCGGCCGGTTACCGGCTCGACCTCGACCCGGACGACGTGGACGCCGGGCGGTTCGAGCGGCTGACCCGGCAGGGGCGGACGGCGCTGCGCGACGGCGACGCGGCGACGGCGCGGACGACGTTGCGCGACGCGCTCGCGCTGTGGCGCGGGCCGGCGCTGACCGAGGTCACCGACGCGCCGTACGCGGCGGCAGCGGTGGCGCGGCTGGCGGAGCTGCGGCTCACCGCGCAGGAGGACCGGATCGATGCGGAGCTGCGCACCGGGCGACCGGAGCTGATCATCGCCGAGCTGGAGGAGCTGACCGCCGCGCATCCGCTGCGGGAACGGCTGGCCGAGTTGCACCTGCGCACGCTCGCCGCCGTCGGGCGGCCCGCCGAGGCGCTGGCGGCGTACGAGCGGATCCGGCAGCGGCTCGCCGACGAGCTGGGCGTCGACCCGTCGCCGCAGTTGCGGGCCGCGCATCTGGAACTGCTGCGCGGCGAGGCGGCCCCGCCGCAGCAGCCGACGGCTGCGGCGCGGCGGGGCAACCTGCGGGCCGCGCTCACCACGTTCGTCGGGCGTGACGAGGACCTGCGCCGGCTCACCGGGCTGCTCGCCGGCAACCGGCTGGTCACCCTGCTCGGGCCGGGCGGGGCAGGCAAGACGCGGCTGGCGAGCGTGGCGGCGGGCCGGCTCGCCGACGGCGTGCCCGGCGGGGCGTGGCTGGTCGAGCTGGCGCCGATCACCGACCCGGCGGACGTGCCACGGGCTGTGCTCGACACGCTCGGCCGGCGGGACCGGACGCTGGAACCGGTACGCCAGCCGGCCCGCGACACGCTCGGCCGCCTGGTGGAGACGATCGCCGCCGACGAGACGCTGATCGTGCTGGACAACTGCGAACACGTCGTCGAGGCCGCCGCCCGGCTCGCCGAGGAACTGCTCGGCCGCTGCCCGGGACTGCGCGTGCTGGCCACCTCCCGGGAGCCGCTGGGCATCGTCGGTGAGGCGCTGGACCCCGTACCGCCGTTGCGCCTGCCACCGGCGGACGCGACGCCGGACGACGCGCTCGCGTACCCGTCGGTGCAGTTGCTGCGAGACCGGGCCGCCGCAGTGCGGCCCGGGTTCGCGGTGACCGGCGAGAACGTGGCGGCCGTGGTGGAGATCTGCCGGCGACTCGACGGCCTGCCACTGGCCATCGAACTCGCCGCGGCGCGGCTGCGCACGCTGTCGCCGCGGCAGGTCGCGGCCGGTCTGGACGACCGGTTCCGGCTGCTGACCGGCGGCAGCCGCACCGCGCTGCCCCGGCACCGCACGCTGCGGGCGGTGGTGGACTGGAGCTGGGGGCTGCTCACCGACGACGAGCGGCAGCTCGCCGAGCGGCTGGCGGTCTTCCCGGCGTCGGTCACCGCCGACTCGGCCGCCGGCGTCGCCGGCCCGGCCGCCGCCGCGCTGCTCGACGCGCTCGTGGACAAGTCGCTGCTCCAGGTGGTCGGCGACGGGCGGTTCCGGATGCTGGAGACCATCCGGGAGTACGGGCTGGAACGGCTCGCCGCCGCCGGGGCGGTGGCCGGGGCGCGGGCCGCGCACGCCGCGTACTTCCGGGAGCTGGTCCGGACCGCGGAGCCGCACCTGCGCACGGCCGGTCAGCTGCCGTGGCTGCGGCTGCTGGAGGCGGAACGGGAGAACATCGTCGGCGCGCTGCACTACGCCTGCGACGCCGGTGACGCCGACACCGCGCTGCGGATCGGCGCGGGGCTGGCGTTGCCGCTGGTGATCTGGGGCGACGACGGCGGCATCGGCGGTGACGTGCTGGCCCGCGCGCTGGCGCTGCCCGGCCCGGCTCCGGAGGAGGAGCGGGCGGTGGTGCTCGCCATCCGCATCGGTTCCGAGCTGGCACGCGGCGAGCAGGGGCCGACGCCGGAGCAGATCGCCGAGCTGACCACGACCCTGCGGGCGGTGGAGGGGACCAAGCACCCGATCGTGGGGCTGCTCGCACCGATGCTGTCGATCTTCGGCGACGACACCGCCGCCGGGATCGCGGCGATCGACCGGGCGCGGGGGCACCCCGACCCGTGGACCGACGGCACGTTGCTGGGGATACGCGGCAAGTTCAAGGAGAACGACGGCGACGCCGAGGGCATGCTGCGTGACCTGACCGTCGCAGCCGCGGAGCTGCGCGCGGTCGGCGAACGGATGAGCCTGTCGCACGTGCTCAGCGAGTACGCGGACGCGCTCACCAAACGCGGCGACTTCGACGCGGCGACAGCGGCGCTGGAGGAGTCGGTGCGGCTGGCCCGGGAACTCAACCCGGCCTCGGAGCCGGGCTTCCAACTGATCTGGCTCGCGGCCATCCGGGCCCGCTCCGGCGACGTGGCCGGCGCCAAGGCCGAGCTGCGCCGGTTCGTGACCGACCGGGACGGCCGGGACGGCGCGTTCGGGCTGATGATGCTCGGCAGCATCGCCCGTTCCGACGGCTCGCTGGACGAGGCGCAGGAGTGCCTCGCCGAGGCGATGCGCCGCCAGGCCGAGACGCCGCTGGTCGCCCCGCAGTTCCGTGGCCTGCTGCTGGCCGAGACGGGCCACCTGGCGCTGGCCCGCGGTGACCTCTCGGGTGCGCGCCGGTGCCTCGACGAGGCGACCACGCGGGCTCTCGCCGCCCGGGACATGCCGGTGGTCGCGATCATCGCGGTCGGCTGGGTGGCGTTGGCGGCGGCGGAGGGCCGGTACGAGCGGGCCGCCGAACTGCTCGGCGTCTCCGACTCGTTGCGCGGGCGGCCGGACCGCTCCAACCCCGACGCGCAGCGGCTCGCCGAGCGGCTGCGCGCCGAGCTGGGCGAGGAGAGTTACGCCGCCGCGTACGCCCGGGGTCACGGCCGCAGCCGGGCCGACGCCCTCGCGTTCGTGGGCGGCGACCCGGCTCGGTGATCGTCGTGCGGTCCGGTCAGGCGCGGCGGCGGTAGGCGCGGACCGCGAGCGGCGCGAACACCGCGATGATCGCCACGGTCCAGAGCAACGACCGGGTCACCGGCCCGGCCACCGGGCCACCGATCATCAGACCCCGCGCCGCCTCCATCACGTCGGCCACCGGGTTGACCCCGACCCACCACTGCAACCAGCCGGGCAGCGTGTCCGTCGGCACCATCATGTTGGTGCCGAAGGTCAGCGGGAACAGCAGCAGGAACGCCGTGCCCTGCACCGCGCCCGGGCTGCGCATCAGCACCCCGAGCAGCACGCCGATCCAGCTGACCGCGAACGCGAACGCGATGGTGAGCAGGCAGGCGGCGAGCGTGGAGAGCGGGTCGGTGCCGATCCGGAAGCCGAGCGCGTACCCGAACCCCAGCAGCACCGCGATGGAGACCACGAACCGGACCAGGTCGCCGACCACCGAGCCGACGAGCGGCGCGGACCGGGCGATCGGCAGGCTGCGGAACCTGTCGAAGACGCCCTTCTCCACGTCGGTGTTGAGGCTGACGCCTGTCGCGATGGACGCGAAGAGCACGGTCTGCACCATGATCGCGGGAAGCAGGAACTGCAGGTACTCGTGCTGCGAGCCGGCGACCGCGCCGCCGAGCAGGTAGACGAAGATCAGCACGAAGACGATCGGCTGAAGCGTGACGTCGAGCAGTTGCTCCGGGGTCCGGATCGTCTTGATCAGGCTGCGGCCGGCCAGCGCGAGACTGTGCCGGACCAGCCCGAACGGACGGGCCGCGGTGGGGGTGGCGCCGGTCCGGGACGGCATCGCCGCCGTACGGGTCGTCGTGGTCATGCCGCCACCTCCGTGGGCTCCTCGGCGCCGTGGCCGGTCAACGTGAAGAACACCTCGTCGAGGCTGGGCAGCCGCAGCGCCAGCTCGACCACCCCGATGCCGGCCTCGTCGAGCCGGCGGACCACTGCGGTGAACGTGGCGTCGTCGTCCACCGGCACGGTGAGCACGCCCGGCCGGGGCAGCTCGGGATCGGTCCCGGTGGCGGCGCGCAGGATCTCGGCGACAGCGCCGATCCGGCCCGGATCGGTCGGCCGGACCACGATCGTCTGACTGCCGGCGATCCGCTTCAGCTCGCCCGGCGTACCGTGCGCGATCACCCGCCCGTGGTCGATCACCGAGATCTCGTCGGCGAGCGCGTCCGCCTCGTCCAGGTACTGCGTGGTCAGCAGCACCGTCGACCCGTCGTCGACGAGCGAGCGAACCACGCCCCACATCTCCTCCCGCTTGGCCGGGTCCAGCCCGGTCGTCGGCTCGTCCAGGTAGATCACCTCCGGTCGGCCGACCAGGCTCGCCGCCAGGTCCAGGCGGCGGCGCATACCCCCGGAGTACGTCTTGGCCGGGCGCCCGGCCGCGTCGGTCAGGCCGAACCAGGCGATCAGCTCCGCCGCCCGCGCCCGGGCCTCACGACGGCTCAGGTCGAGCAGCCGGCCGATCAGCACCAGGTTCTGCGTGCCGGTCAGGTCCTCGTCGACCGAGGCGTACTGGCCGGTCAGGCCGATCAGCCGCCGTACCCGGGCGGCGTCGGTGACCACGTCGTGGCCGCCGACAGTGGCGCGCCCCTCGTCCGGGCGCAACAGCGTGGCGAGGATCCGCACCGCTGTGGTCTTGCCGGCGCCGTTGGGCCCCAGCACCCCCAGCACGGTCCCCCGGCGTGCGGCGAGGTCGATCCCGGCCAGCGCGGTCGTCGTACCGAACCGCTTGACCAGGCCCTCTGCCTCGAATGCGTAACTCATGACGCCGACGATGACCGGGGCCGCTGGCACCGGGCGCACACGCCGCGCACACCGCCGTGTGCGCGGCGGCGAAATCGAGTACGCGTGCTCATTCGCCCGCCCCGCCGGCCGGGCAGGATCGAAGGCGTGACAACGAGACGTACGCTGCTCGGCGGTCTGTTCCTGGCGCTGGCCACGGCCGGCGCGTGGGTGGCCTGGCTGAGCTGGGAGTCCGGCTGGACCGTGGACCCGCAGACCGGCGACATGAGCGGGCCGTACGCGGTCTGGCAGGTCGCCGCCGCGGTGCTGACCCTGGGCGCGCTGGCCGCCGTCGCCGGCTGGTGGCTGAACATCTGGCTGGTGGCAACAGTGATGACAGTGGCGTTCACCGTCCCGTGGGCGGTGCACGCCGCCTCGACCGACGACACCGGCCTGTGGGCGGTCGGGGCGGCGCTCGTGGCCATCGGCACCACCATCGGAACGACGCTCGTCGGTGGCGCCGCCGGGTGGCTGCGCCGCCGGACCGGGTGACGGCAGGCGTCAGCCGTGGTCCAGGCGTTCGGCGTACGCGTCGCGCAGCTCCGCCCAGCCGAAGTCCTTCGCCTGCGCGCCCCGGATCGGGCCGGCCGGGTCGCCGTCGAGCAGACGCGCGGCGACGTCGAGGCAGATGTGCCAGCCGGCGGCCGTCATCGCGGCGAGGTCGGGACCGCCGACCCGGTGCCGCAGCGTGAGCGTGGTGCCGTCGCCGTTCGCCGTCAGCTCCCAGCGCAGCAGGTCGTCGCCCCAGGTGTACTCCAGCAGGTGCGGCCGGTCGGCGCGCAGCACCCGGGCCGGCGCCGGGTAGGTCTGGTCGCCGTCGACGGCGCTGAGCACGGCGTCGCCGGTACGGCCCAGGTCACGGTCGGTCAGGAACGGCGCCCACTCGGCGAGCCGATCCGGGTCGGTGAGCGCCGCCCACACCTTCTCCGGCGGGTGCCGCAGGTCGCGGACGAAGACCAGCTCGTTCTCGGGTGTCAGCTCCACCCGGGCGAGCGGGCCGGGACGGAACGTGTCGCGGTCCATCTGTCACTCCTGACTGTCGAGGTGGCGTTCCAGGGCGTCGAGGTGCGCGGTCCACATCGACCGGTACGGCCCGAGCCAGTCGTCGACTGCCCGTAGCGGCGTGGTGTCGACCCGGTAGATCCGCCGCTGCGCGGCTGTACGGCAGGTGACCAGGCCGGCGTCGCGGAGCACCCGCAGGTGCTTGGAGACGGCCGGCTGGCTCATGCCCAGCGCGTCCACCAGCTCGCCGACGCTGCTCTCCGCCCGGCGCAGCCGGTCCAGGATGCGGCGCCGGGAGGGCTCGGCCAGCACGGCGAAGGCGTCGACTGTCACAGCTTCAATATGCCTCACTGGTTATATGCCTGGCAAGGAATGGCAGGTCGCGCTGCCTCGCGCCGGCCGGCTCCATATGCTCGGGGCATGGAACTGCGGATCTTCACCGAACCCCAGCAGGGCGCCACCTACGACCAGCTCCTCGCGGTGGCCCGGCGCGCGGAGGAGACCGGCTTCGCCGCGTTCTTCCGCTCCGACCACTACCTGAAGATGGGCTCGGTGAGCGGTGACCCCGGCCCGACCGACGCCTGGACCACTCTCGCCGGGCTGGCCCGCGACACCACCCGGATCCGGCTCGGCACGCTGATGACCGCCGCCACGTTCCGGCTACCCGGCCCGTTGGCGATCACCGTGGCGCAGGTCGACCAGATGAGCGGCGGCCGGATCGAGCTGGGCATCGGCACGGCCTGGTACGCCGAGGAGCACGCCGCGTACGGCATCCCGTTCCCGCCGCTGGGGGAGCGGTTCGACCGGCTGGAGGAACAGCTCGCGGTGATCACCGGGCTCTGGTCCACCCCGGCGGGCTCCACGTTCGACTTCCCCGGCACGTACTACCCGGTCAGCGACTCGCCCGCGCTGCCCAAGCCGGTGCAGCGCCCCCGCCCGCCGATCCTGCTCGGCGGCATGGGACCGAAGCGCACGCCCCGCCTGGCCGCCCGGTACGCCGACGAGTTCAACCTGCCGTTCGTCTCGGTCGAGGACACCGTGGCGCAGTTCCAGCGCGTGCGCGACGCCTGCGCCGAGATCGACCGCGACCCGTCCACGATGGCCTGGTCCAACGCGCTCGTGCTCTGCTGCGGTCGCAACGAGGCCGAGGTGAAGCGGCGCGCCGAGGCGATCGGCCGCGACCCGGACGAGTTGCGCGCGAACGGCGCCGCCGGCACGCCCGCCGAGGTGGTCGAGACGCTCGGCCGGTACGCCGAGACGGGCAGCTCCCGGGCCTACCTCCAGGTACTCGACCTGACCGACCTGGACCACCTGGAGCTGGTAGCCGCCGAGGTGATGCCCCACGTCTGACCCGGCCCCTGCCCCGCCGGGCCCACCCCGCCGATCTTGGAGTTGTGGCACCTCACAAGCTTCGCTCAAGGGGGCAATCCAGGCGCCACAACTCCAAGATCGACGAGCCGGGTGAGTGGCGCCGGGCGGCCAGGGGTGGTCAGCGTGGGGTTGCGCGGCGGACGGTGTCGAGGCGGCCGTCGCGGTCGCTGTCCAGGTACGTCACGTCGGGCACACCGTCGCCGTCCAGGTCGACCTGCACCACGTCGGCCACGCCGTCGCCGTCGAGGTCGGTCACCACCTCGACGGAGCCGTCCAGGTGCCGGGTCACGATCGACCGGCCCGACGCCTGGCGCGGCGGCGGCCCCGGGTGGGGCACCGGCGCGGGCTCGGGCTCCGGCGTGGGCCCCGGAACCGGGGCGGTCGCGGCGGGCGTCACCCCCACAGCGGCGGGCGCCATGCCCGACGCGGGAGGCGTGGTGCCGGTGAGGTCGGGGTCCACGCCGGTCGGGTCGATCTCCTCCTCCGACGGGTACACGTCGCCGCGGAGGCTCGGGTCGCGGTAGCTGCTCATTCCGCCAGGATTCCCGCCGAGTGGCCGGGGCAACCCTGTCGGCGCATGATGGCGGATGATGCAGCGCATGACGGACACCAACTGGGCCGGAAACGTCAGCTGGTCGGCGCGTACCCGATCGCGGCCGACCTCGACCGACGAACTGCGGCGGCTGGTCGCGGACGCCGACCTGGTCCGGGCCGTCGGCACCGGCCACTCGTTCAACCGGCTCGGCGACACCACAGGCACCCAGATCGCCCTGGACGGCATGCCGCCCACCGTCGCGCTCGACCCGGACCGCGGCGCCGTCACCGTCGCGGCCGGCGTCCGCTACGGCGATCTGGCCACCGAGCTCCAGGCTCAGGGGTACGCGCTGGCGAACCTCGCGTCGCTGCCGCACATCTCGGTGGCCGGCTCGGTCGCCACCGCCACCCACGGCTCCGGCGCGCGGAACCGCAACCTCGCCGCCGCCGTCGCCGCGCTGGAACTGGTCACCGCAGACGGCGACCTGATCACCGTCGACCGCAGCGATCCGCGGTTCGCCGGGCTGGTGGTCAACCTGGGCGCGCTGGGCGTGGTCACCCGGCTCACGCTCGACGTGGTGCCCACGTACGCGGTGCGCCAGCACGTCCGTCTGGGCCTGCCCCTCGCCGCGCTGGACGAGGCGCTCGACGCCGCGTACAGCGTCAGCGTCTTCACCTCGTGGCGCTCCGAGCGCTTCGACCAGGTGTGGGTGAAGCAGTACGCCGACCAGGCCCCGCCGCCCGCCGACTGGCTGGACACGGTGGCCGCCGACTCGCCCCGGCACCCGGTGCCCGGCATGTCACCGGAGCACTGCACCGCGCAGCTCGGCGAGCCGGGGCCGTGGCACGAGCGGCTGCCGCACTTCCGGCTCGGCTTCACCCCCAGCAGCGGCGACGAGCTGCAGTCCGAGTGGCACGTGGCCCGCGGCGACGCCATGGCGGCGCTCGCCGCGCTCGACCCGGTCGCCGAGCGGATCGCCGCCGTGCTCCAGATCTGCGAGCTGCGTACGGTCGCCGCCGACGAGCTGTGGCTGAGCCCGAACTTCCGGCGCGACTCGCTGGCGCTGCACTTCACCTGGATCGGCGACCCGGTGGCTGTCGCGCCGGTGCTGGCCGAGGTGGAGGAGCGGCTCGCCCCGTTCGCGCCGCGCCCGCACTGGGGCAAGCTGTTCGAGCGCGATCCCGCCGCCGCGTACCCCCGACATGAGGACTTCGCCAAGCTGCTGCGCGAGTTCGACCCGAAGGGGAAGTTCCGCACCGCCGAGATGGACCGCTACTTCCCCCGGGACTGATTCACCGCCCGGCCGGCGTCTGCTGGCGCAGGCTGCCGCGCTGGACCGCCCGGCTGATATCGCTGGGCGAGACGATGCCCACCAACTGGTCGTCGATCACCACGAGTGCCCGGCCGTCGGTGCACTCGTTGAGGCGGGGCAGCAGGTCGGTGAGCTGCTCCTCCGGGCGGGCGAGCACCAGTTCGTCGGCCCGGCAGGAGACCTCGGCCAGGGTTGTCGAGGCGCGGCGGTCCGCCGCGATGCCGCGTACCCGAGCGAGCGTGACCAGACCGACCGGCCTGCCGTCGACGGTGAGCGGCAGCGCCGAGTGCCGGTACGCGAAAAGGTAGTGGTCGACGAAGTCGGCCACCGTGAGGTCGCCGGACGCGGTCTGCGGCTGCGGCGTCATGACGTCGCCCACCCGGATGCCGCGCAGCGCGTCGCCCATCCGGGCGGCGCGTTCCTCCTGGCCGGCGGCGCCGAGCAGGAACCAGCCGATCAGCGCCAGCCACAGCCCGCCGAACCCGGCGCCGGTCAGGAACCGCCACAGCCCGAGCCCGATCAGCACGACACCGAGCACCCAGCCCGCGCGGGCCGCCACCACCGACGCCTTGGTTCGATCGCCGGTGAACTTCCAGACCGCCGCGCGCAGCAGCCGCCCGCCGTCCAGCGGGGCGGCGGGCAGCACGTTGAAGATCGCCAGCAGCACGTTGATGCCCGCCAGCCAGGCCAGCGCGCCGAGCAGCAGCCCGTGCCCACCCGCTGCGGCGACGGCCACCGCGATCGCCGCGAAGAACACGCCGAGGATCAGGCTGACCAGCGGCCCGACCCCGGCGATCCGAAGCTCGGCGCCAGGGTCCTTCGCCTCGCCCTTCAGCTCGGCGACGCCGCCGAACAGCCACAGCGTGATGCCCTCGACCTCGATGCCGTTGCGCTTGGCGACGACCGCGTGCGCCACCTCGTGGGCGAGCAGGCCGACAAAGAAGACCACGGCGGCGGCCAGGCCGGCCGCGACGTAGGCGATGGGGGAGTGACCGGGGTACGAGGCGGGAAACAGGCTCGCCGACAGCGCCCACGCGATCAGCACGAAGATGACCAGGACACTCCAGTTGACGCCGACCGGTACGCCAGCGATCCGACCCAGACGGAAACTCGCCCTCATGTTTCCGTCATACCCGGCGCACCCACCCGCACACCAGGGTCGGCAGGCGGCACTTTTGCACTTGTACGAGTCGTACGAGTTGTACGATCGGGATATGAGCGAGCCCGCGGCCGAACTGCCGATCTCCGATGCCCGAGACAGCCTCGCGGATGTCGTGTCGCGTGCCCACTACGCGGGGCGGATCACCTATGTGACCCGCCGTGGGCAGCGCTTGGCGGCTATCGTCCCCGCCGAGCTTGCCGAAGCGATCGAGCGAGCCGAGGACGCCGCAGATGTCTCGGCGGCCCGCGATGCCCTGGCCCGCATCGACGCCGGCGACACCCCCGTCCCGCTGGCCGACCTGCGCGACGAGCTCGGCTTGTGACGCTGCCACCGGAGCCGGTCTTCGCCGTCCGGGTCGATCGAGCCGCCGCCAAACTGCTGCGCAAGCTCGATAGACCCGTGCAGGCCCGCCTTGTCGACGCCCTCGCCTCGTGGCCATCGAGCCCCGTCCGGCCGGGGTGAAGGCGCTAGCCGGGCATCCCGGTCTACTGCGCATACGGGTCGGTGACTACCGCATTATCTACACCGTCCGCGATCAAGAACTGATCGTCCTCGTGGTTCACCTCGGCCATCGTGGCGACGTCTATGACACGCTCTGATCTCCCGGCCGGGATTCGAGGGCTGGATGAGGAGCTGCTCCTCCCAGAACCGGACGCTCGCCGTCACGGCCTCCAGTGTGGTGCGTTCCGCGAGTAGGTCGGCGAAACCCGTTGATCCGGAAGTAGCCCGCCGGGTTGTTCACCGGAAGCCGCGCAGCACACTGTCAACACGCCGACACCGCCGCTCCCGTGCTGGCGAGGAGCCCCTCAGCGGCTCAGGGTCTCGCTCTTGACGGCCCGGATGAAAGCGGTCCAACTGCTCGGCGGGAACGCGAGGGCCGGACCGGCGGGGTCCTTGCTGTCGCGTAGCCCGACCACGCCGGGCAGGTTGTCGGCGACCTCAACGCAGTCGCCGGAGCCGTTGCTACGGGTGCTCTTGCGCCAGGTCATCGTCGCCTGGTTGGCCTTTTCCACCCGCGCCGTCCTCTCAAAGCTCGTCGATCGCCCCCAGGATGAGGTCGCGCGACTCCCGGGCGCCGGCCGCCGTGGCGACCAGGTGCTCGAAGACGCGGCTGTACTCCCTGACCTGTTGGCCTTCGAGATAGAGGCTACCCGCGCGGGTCTCGACGTAGACGACCCCCGGATCGGCCGGCTCGGGGAAGGTCAGCACGCTGAAGGCGCTGCCCATCGAGCCGTACTCGCCCGCGCCGAAGGTCAGGATCTGGATGGTGCGGCCGGGCCGGTCCGCCTCCTCGGCCAGCCGCCGCAACTGCGCCGCGAACAGCTCCGCGCCGCCGACCGGCCGCCGTAGGGCTGCCTCGTCCAGCACCACCCAGAGTTTCGGCGGAGTCTCGGTGTCCTGGCGGCGCATGCGCAACTCCACCCGCCGGTCCACCTCGTCGGTCGGGGCGTCCGGGTGCTCGGCGCGGATGACCGCGCGGGCGTAGTCGGCGGTCTGGAGTAGACCCGGAATCAGCTGTGGCTGGAAGGCGCGGATCTCGGACGCCTCGGCTTCCAGCCCGACGTAGACCTCGAACCAGTCCGGCAGCACGTCGTCGTACGCCTGCCACCAGCCACGCTTGCGGGCGTCGCGGGCGACCTGGACGAGTGCGTCCACCTCGTCGCCCTCCACCCCGTACAGCTCGAGAAGTCCACGGGCGACCGGCGGCATGACGGACACCTGGGCGTTCTCGATGCGGCTGATCGCCGACTTCGAGATACCCACCTCCTTGGCAGCCTGGTCGGCGGTCATGCCGGTCTGCTCACGGAGGCGACGGAGGGCAGCGGCCAGGCGTCGACGTCGGACGGTCGGGCTTCCAGTCATGCCGGTCAGTGTGGCGGAACCGGACGAGCTTCGCAATGACACACTCCCGAATCGGGAGTTGCGTAAAGGGTGCAGTTCGCTGCACGATGGGTGAGTGGCCGGATCGGCTGGGTTACCGGTTTGTCGACCTGAGTCACGTGCTGTGCCCTGCTGACGTACTGCTGATCGAAGGCTGCGGTGGCAGGTGCCGGGGTGGGTCCGCCGGTGCGGGGCGGGTCGGTGGGCCCGCCCTTCCACGGTTCGATCTCGACGGTGAGGGGCAGGTCCTGTCATGCGCGTCTTCCTCCGGCGTGTCCGGCGTCGCCGGCGGTCGGTCCTCGGATCGACCTGCTACCGCTCGTCCGCCTACCAGCCCCTGCGCCCGTGGCAGGTCCGTGAGCGGAGCTTCCCGACGACCCCGCTGGGTCGGCGCGGGCTCGACCCGCAGGAGGTGCGGGAGTTCCTCGACCGCGTCGCCGGTGACCTGGCCGCCGTCTACGACGCGCTGGCGCAGAGCCGCCGGGAGACCGACCGGATCAAGAACGCGCTGCGCCGCTGGCAGTCGGAGCAGGCCCGGGCCCGCAACGAACGGGGGTACGACAGGTGACCGAGCGCTGGGTGATCCACCTGCCGGTCGTCGTCAACGACCTGCTCTCCGCTCAGCGGCTGGCCCGGGTGGTGGCGCACTGGACGCACGTCCTGCCACAGGCCGAGCCCGGCGGCACCACTGTCTCGGCGGAGGACGACCAGAACGTTCGTCACTGGGTGTTCTGCGACCGGTTGCTGCCCGGCGGGCAGCGGTGCCTGCTCCGGCCTGGACACGACGGTGAGTGCTCCCGGCGGTTCCGGCCGCGATGAGTACCGGCCGGAACAGAGTCGGACAGCACCCGTGTGCCGTACCGGCAGCGGAGTATGTACGAGTCGTGACCAACGAGGACGTCGAGCAGGCCCGCCGGAGGCTGGCACAACAGCCGCCGATCACCGACGAGCAGCACGACCGGAACATGGAGTGGCTGCGCCAGTTCGGGGGATGACTCGTGGGGGTCGATCGCCCGATCCCAGACGTCGCCCTCGCCCGGCTGGCGGGTATGTCCACTCCGGTGCGGGGAGCGACCTACGGAAGGGAACGAGGTCAGGCTGGTGGCGGTGCGGAAGTCTGCCACAGTGCGCTGACCGGCAGGGCGCGGAGTCTGTCGCCGAACGGCAGCGTGGAGGTGCCGGTGTAGAGGACGATGCCGGCGATGAAGTCGTCGCCCAGACGGTCGGCGAGTCGGCGTAGGCCGCGGAAGTCGTCGGGTCCGACGGTGGTGGCTGCTTTGACCTCGATCCCCACGACCTGGCCCGCCCTGTTCTCGAGCACCGCGTCGACTTCGTACCTGCTCTGGTCGCGGTAGTGGGACAGGTCGACGGGCTGATCGGACCAGGTGAGCTGGCGGGACAGTTCGGACAGGACGAATGATTCGAGTAGTGGGCCGAACGGTGCGCCCGGTCGGAGTAGTGCGCGAGCGTCGGTCGCGGTCTCGTTGGCGGCGATACCCGAGTCGACGAAGATCAGTTTCGGGGCTGCGGTGGCACGGGTGCCCAGGTTGCGGGACCATCCGGGGATCCGTTTGATCAGAAAGATCTCCTCCAGAGCTTGGAGGTAGCGGGCGATCGTCGGCCGGCTCAGTCCAAGGGCGGATTCGAGGGAGTTGGCGGCGATGATGGTCGCGGATCTGGCCGCCAGGAGGCGTACCAGTTTGCGGAGTTCGCTCTTGTGTTGGATGTCGGACAGTTGCCGGACGTCGCGGTCGATGAGTGCCTGGACGTAGGCGTCGAGGAACCGTTGGCGCCGGCGTGGGTCGGTGCGGGTGGTGGCCTCGGGTAGGCCGCCGCGCACGATTCGGGCCGCGTAGTCGGCGCGGGTCACGTCGGACTCGTGTCGCAGGTCCGGGCCGAGCGCGAAGACGGCGTCGATGAATCCGTCCGGCGCTGCGTCGAGTTCGCCCTGGGAGAACGGCCATAGCTCGACGGTTTCCATCCGGCCGGGCAGGGCGTCCGGGGCGGCCACCATGCCGAACAGCCGGGACGAGCCGGTGAGCAGGTACCGGCCGGGGCGCGGGTCCTCGTCGACGGCTGCCTTGATGGCCAGTAGGAGCTCCGGGGCGCGCTGGATCTCGTCGATGACCAGGAGTTCGGAGGAATCCACGAAGCCGACCGGGTCGGCGATCGCCGCCGCCCGGTCCTGTGCCCGGTCGAGGTCGCGGCGCTCGGCGAGACGATCGCCGGCGACGATGCGGACCAGCGTGCTCTTGCCTGCCTGGCGTGCTCCGCTGATCAGCACGACGCGGGTGTCGGCGAGCGCGGCGTCGACCTGCGCGGCGGCCCGACGCGGAATCAAATGCGGGGTCGGCACGACATCATGATAGCCGGCGAGGGTTTCGATCTGCGAGGGTATTCGTGTGCGATTTGCGGCATGCTCATATTCGAAACGCGGCTGCTCGGTGTTCGGTTTGCGGCGGGGTCAGGGACGTCGAGGGGCCTCGGCGACCACTGTCGGGGAGTACTCGTTCGCCGCCTCCACCGCCCACTCCAGCGCGTAGTCCGCCTCCTCCTCCCAGCCCGGTTCGCCGCCGACGAAGTGCGACCGGCCGGGGAACTCCCGGTAGCCGGTGAGCGCCGTCGAACTCCGGTAGAGGTTGGCGATCGAGCTGGCCAGGGTTGCGGGCACCACGTGGTCCTCGCCCCCAGCGGTGATGAGAAGCGGGGCGCGGTCGCTGCGCTTCTTGTCGATCTCGGTGGCCGATTTCGGGTCCAGGTTGGCGAACGCCGCCTCGAACAGCACGTGCCCGGCGCCCGGTACGGCGTACCGCTCCCAGGCGGCGTCGGACTGCTCCTGGCTGATGGTGTTGCCGAAGGCGTACCGGAAGTCCTCCGGCGTGAACGGCACGGCGCGGTGCCGGTTCGCCGGGTTGTGCAGGATCGAATACCCGGAGCGCAGCGTGCTGGGCGGCAGCTTGAGCACGCCCCGTACCGGCGCGGGGTGCACGGCGACCACCGCGGCGCCGAGGCGCCGGTCCAGCAGCAACTGGGCGATCAGCCCGCCGAACGAGTGGCCCATGATGATCGGCGGGCGCGGCAGGTCCCGGACGATGGCCGCGTAGTGCTCGGCGATGTCGGCGATGCGCTGCGCGGCGATCGGCGCCGGGTCGGCCCGTAGCTCCTCCACCTCGCGGTCCATGCCGGGCCAGGCGGGCGTGAGCACCTGGAAGCCGCGCGCGGCGTACCGCTGCGCCCAGCGCTCCCAGCTCCGCGAGGTCATCCAGAGCCCGTGGATGAGCACGATCGTGTCGACCCGTCCCGTCGGTGCGCTCATGTCTAGTCTCCCCGTTCCGCCGCTGGACGGCCCGCGCGTACCCGGACTGGGTGCCGGCAATCCTGTCTGATCGAACGGACAGGAAATGGACGGGCGACCCGGATGATCAGCGTCCTGAGTCGACTGTCAGGATGACGGCATGACGGTCAGACTTGCCGACAGGGTTGCCCTGGTGACGGGCGGGAGCCGGGGTATCGGCGCTGCCGTCGTGCGCCGGCTGGCCGAGGACGGCATCCACGTCGCGTTCACCTACCGCACCGCGGAGGACAGCGCGAAGTCCGTGGTGGCCGAGATCGAGGCGTACGGCCGGACCGGCCTGGCGATCAAAGCGGACAGTACCGACGCGACGGCCGTCGTCGGCGCCGTGGAGCGGACCGTCGCCGAGTTGGGGCGGTTGGACATCCTGGTCAACAACGCCGGGGTGTTCGCGGGTGGGCCGATCGAGTCGGTCAGCCTCGACGCCCTGGACCGGGCGATCGCGGTGAACGTGCGCGGGGTCTACCTCGCCACCCAGGCGGCGGTACGCCACATGGGTGCGGGTGGGCGGATCGTCAACATCGGCAGCAGCTTCGCCAGCCGTGTCCCGGCACCGGGGGTGAGCGCGTACGCGATGACCAAGAGCGCCGTGAACGGGCTGACCCGGGCGCTCGCCCGCGAACTCGGTCCGCGTGGGATCACCGTCAACCTGATCCTGCCCGGCTCGACCGACACCGACATGAACCCGGCGGACAGCGCGGGCGCGGACGGGCAGCGGTCGCACATCGCCCTCGGCCGGTACGCCGATCCGGAAGACGTGGCGGCGACTGTCAGTCACCTGGTGGGCGTCGGCGGACGGCACGTCACCGGCGCGTCGATCGCGGTCGACGGCGGCGCGACGGCCTGAGCGGATCCGGGCCGACGGCCGGCTGCCGGGCTGACCCCGGTCAGGGCAGGCGGTCGACCACCACGAAGGCGGTGCCCGGCTCGACCTCGGTCAGCAGCAGGCGCTGGGCGCTGCGGGTCAGCCGGATGCAGCCGTTGGTGACGTTCTTGCCGAGCGTGTCGTCGTTGTACCAGCTGTGCAGGCCGATGTGGGCGCCGCGCAGGCCGGTCGGCACCGCGTCCGGGTCGTCGGGGATCGCGCCGAGGGCGAAGATGTCGACGCCGCCGTAGACGGCCTCCGGGGGCGGGGTGCGGCCCAGCACGAACGTGCGGCCCAGCGGGGTGAGCTGGCCGGACATGCCGAGGCTGACCGGCCAGGTGCGCATCGCGCGCCCGTCCCGGCTCCAGGTGAGGCGGTGGGTGCGCCGTTCCACCACGATCTGGTCGCGCAGCGCGACAGTGGTCCAGCCGCCCGAGGGCAGCCAGGCGATGGTGCGGTTGGCTGACGGGAGCAGCACGGCGGTCCAGCCGGAGCGGCGTTCGACGATCGGCACGGTGAGCCGTACGCCGTTGATGGTCGGCGCGAGGAAGGCCAGCGGACGGCCGCCCGGCGCGTCGTACGCGGCGACGTTCCGGTTCGGGCGCAGCCCTTCGCTCAGCGGGCGGGTGTCGGCCGGATCCGGGTCGGGCGGGAAGCCGCGCGGCGCCGGATCGTAGGTGATCACCGGCAGGTCGTCCGGCGGGGGCGCGGCGGGCGGCACCGACTCGTACGGCGACGGGCTCGGCGCGGCGGTCGTGGCCGAAGGCGCGGCGGCGGCCGGCGCGGACGGGCGCGCGGGCGTGGCGGTCAGCGCGCGGCCGACCAGCAGCGCGGTGACGAGCAGCAGCGGTACGGCGAGCGCGGCGATCAGCCAGCCGGGAGGCCGACGTGTGGCAAACCGGTCGAACAGCACGAAACTGACTGTAACTGACCGGAAGCCCCCGTACCCGGTACTACGGGTACGGGGGCTTCGCGGCCCGGGTGGCTCAGCTCAGCTTCGCGCCGATGTGGATGGCGATCGCGTCGTGGGCGGGGACGTTCGCGGCGAACCAGCCGGACGAGTCCACCGTGATCACCGGACCGCTGCACGAGCCGTTGCTGAACGTGCCGTGGACGACGTCGCAGTAGCGGCCCGCCGGCAGCCCGGTGTAGTACGAGCGCCCGTTCACCGCGCTGCCCTCGTCGTTGATCGTCAGGTAGCCCTTGCCGGTACGGCTGAACGCGATGTGCTGGTAGCCGTTGTCGTACCAGTTGGAGACCCCGGCGCCCTCGGTGGCGTTGCGGAAGCCGACCATGTTGGCGATGACCGGCCAGCGGTGCTCGCACTCCCAGCCCGAGTAGCAGGTGACGTTGGTGATCCGGTTGCTGCCGTCGGCGGGCGGGCCCTGGTCCCGGCCGCTGTAGGTGAAGCTCGACATCACCGCCGGGGTGCCGTACGGCCAGGCCAGCATGAACGCGTTCGCCAGCGCGTACGTGCCGCGGTCGCGGTAGGTGAGCACGCCACCCTCGCGCTGGGTGTCGTGGTTGTCGGTGAAGACCACCGCCTTCGCGCTCGACAGGTAACCCCAGGACTCGCCGAAGTTCCGCAGGTACGCGAGCCGCTCGTTGTTGAACATCCGGGCCAGGTCCTTGCCGTACCGGAACTCGTGCACGTCACCGTTGCCGGTGTACTCGGTCGGCTGGATCGGCTCACCGGCGCCGTAGATGACCTCCTGCACCAGGTACGCGCTGCGGTTCAGCTTGGCCTTGATCGCGGCGATGTCGGCGGCCGGCATGTGCTTGCTGCCGTCCAGCCGGAAGCCGTCGACGCCGAGGGAGAGCAGGTCGTTGAGGTACGCGGCGAGCCGGCCGCGCACGTACTCCGACTCGGTCTTGAGGTCGGCGAGGTTGACCAGCTCGCAGTTCTGCACCTCGTACCGGTCGTTGTAGTTGGCGATGTCGTTGTTGCCGTTGCGCCCGCAGTAGTGGAAGTCCTGCGCCGAGTAGACGCCGGGGTAGTTGTAGTGGCCGTACGACGAGCCGGCCCAGCCGGTGCCGCCGTTCTCCTGGCCGGACATGTGGTTGACCACGGCGTCGACGATCACCTTCACGCCCGCCGCGTGACACGTGTTCACCATGGACTGGAACTGCGCGCGGGTGCCCTTGCGGGACTCGATCCGGTAGCTGACCGGCTGGTAGGACACCCACCACTGGCTGCTGTTGACGTGTTCCTGGGGCGGGGACACCTGCACGTAGCCGTAGCCCTTCGGGCCCAGCGTGCTGGTGCACTCGGCGGCCACCGAGGTCCAGTTCCACTCGAAGAGCTGGACGATGACCTTCTTGGCGCCCGGGGTGGCGGCCGTGGCCGGGGGAGCCGCCGCCGTGATCGGGACGAGCAGGCTCGCGGCCAGGCCCAGGGCGAGCGCCGCGGCGCGGAATCGGCGTCGATGCATCAGGACTCCTGCGGGTACGGGGGTACGGGGGAGTGGAGCCTGTCTCAGTGCTGGCTTCTTGCAACCTGCGCTGAAATTTTGCGGCAAGGTTACGAGAATGTTGCAAGGACTGTCAACGCATGCGCATTCGTCGTTGCGTCACGCGCTACACGCGCGTCCGGTGCGGACGGTTCGAAAAACCGGCCGAGAAATTCGCCACCGGAGGTGATCCGTCCGCGCCCTCGCTCCGTACCTGAGTGGGGAGCAGGGTCGGCCGGTGGGGGCGCCGCCGCGAGACGATCGAGGAGCAGATGGCCCGGGCACAGCAGAACGAGAAGACGACGACCGTCCGGACCACCAGCAGCAGCCGTGGTGCCCGGACCATGTCGAAGTCCGCGATCGCGGCGCTGACCGCTTCCGCGCTCGGCCTCGCGTGGGCCGGAGTGGAGCTGGCCGGCGCCGGCGGGCTCATGTACTCGTACGGATTCTTCTTCACCGAGTTCTTCGCCGGGGTGGTCGCCCTGGTCGCACTCAGCATCACCGTGATGCTGGGCCTGCTCGCCACCGACCGCCTGGTGCTGCTCATCCGGCACCGCGTGCTGCTCCAGTCGGCGCACCGCGCCACCGGCGTGCTCGGCGTGGCCGGACTGGTCTTCCACGTCATCACCAAGGTGGCGATCGGCCGGGCCGGCCCCACCGACGCGGTGGTGCCGTTCATCGGCGGCACCGGCCTCTACGTCGGGCTCGGCACCGTCGCCGCGCTGCTGATGGTGGGCGTGCTCTGGACCGGAATCGTCCGGGTCCGGTTCGCCGGAGTCGGTCCCAAGTGGTTCTGGCGGGCGCTGCACTCGATGGCGTACGTGTCCTGGCCGTTCGCGCTGGTGCACGGCCTCAACGCCGGCCGGCCCGCGGCGACCTGGGTGCTGCTCAGCTACCTCGCCTGCGTGCTGGCCGTGGTGCTGGCGCTGATGGTGCGGCTCTCCGTCCACCTGGGCAAGCGCAGCCGGGAACAGCACCAGGCCGCCGCGCTCAACAAGGCCATGGCCGGCAAGGGCGAGGAGCGGACCGGCGTGTTCGCCGTGCTCACCCGCAAGAAGGCCACCGCCAAGGAGGACAGCGGCGCCGGCCGGGGCCGCTGGGCCGAGGCGACCGCCACCTGGACCGCGCCGGCCGGCACCGCCCGGCGGCGCGACCCCGAGCGGTTCGCCGTACCCGTGGTGCCGGAACCCGGGTCGCTGCGCGAACCGGTCCGCGCGACCGCCGCCCGCCGCCGCGACGCCGAACGGGTCGCCGTCCGGGTACGCGAGGAGGAGCGCGAGCCGGTCCTCCTCGACCGGGACGAGGAACTGGTGCCGGCACGCCGGTCCGACGGTGAACGGTCCCGCCGTCGTCGCCGGTCCGGCGAGGAGCCGGCGGCCCGCCGGTCCCGGACCGACGAGGAGCGGGTGAGCCGCCGGTCCCGGCTGGACGAGGAACGGGCCGCTCGCCGCTCCCGGGCCGACGAGGACGTCGCCGCCCGCTACTCGGCGCCGCCGGAGAGCGGTGGCCGCCACTCCGCGCCCCCGGACACCGGGGGCCGCCACTCCGCCCCGCCGGACAGCAGCCGCTACGCCACCCCGGCCGAGGTGGCCCGCTACTCCGCGCCGCCGCGTGCCGGCAGCGAGCCGGAGGAGCCGTGGGACAGCCCGCGTCGCTGGGAGACCCGCCCGGTCTCCGGTAAGCCGATCTCAGCCGGGCCGATCTCCGGCACCCCCATGTCGGCGGAGCCGCTCAGCGGGTCCGGCCGGCGCTACCGGGACGAGGAGGACGTGCCGGAGGAGCCGGACTACTGGCGCCCGCCGGCCCGCTACGACGCCGACGAGGCGTTCGTGGACGACACCCCGACGCTCGTCGACCTCGCCTCCCGCCGCGCCATGCGGGCCGGCAAGGACAGCCGGTCCGGCCGTCGCAAGCGGGCCGACGCGGACGCGGTCGACGGGGCGTACTGGGCCGGGCTGCGGGGTGAGGCCCGGTGACGCGGCAGGCAACCGTCCCGCCGGTCGCCTGCGTCGGCGAGCCCCGCCTGACCGCCGGCTTCGCCGAGTTCGGCCGGCTCGACCTGCTCGCCCACGAGGAGGTGCACGGCCCGATCGGCCCGATGGAACCGGCGGCGCTGCTGCGGCTCGCCGAGGCGATCGACCTCAAGGGCAAGGGCGGCGCGGGCTTCCCGTTCGCCCGCAAGCTGCGCGCGGTGCTGGAGTCCTGCGAGCGGCAGGACCTCTCCGCCGTCGTGGTGGTCAACGCCACCGAGGGGGAACCGGCGAGCTGGAAGGACAAGGTGCTGCTCACCCGCGCCCCGCACCTGATCCTGGACGGCGCCGCGCTGGCCGCGTTCGCGCTGGACGCGGAGGAGATCGTCATCGGCGTCGCCGACGACGACGTGGGCCGGCCCTCGCTGGCCGAGGCGTTGAAGGAACGCCGGATGCCGGTGCCCACCACGATCGTCACGGTGCCGCACCGGTTCATCTCCGGCGAGGGCGGCGCGCTCGTCAACGGCATCAACGGCCTGCCACACATCCCGCCCGGCACCAAGAAGCGCTCCAGCGACTCCGGCGTCGGCGGGCTGCCCACCCTGCTGTCGAACGCCGAGACGTACTCCCAGCTCGCCGTCGCCGCCCGCATCGGCCCGTACGAGTACGCCGCGCTCGGCACCGACGACGAGCCCGGCACCGTGCTGCTCACCGTCACCGGGTCGGCGAAGCGGCCCGCCGTGGTGGAGTGCGCCGCGGGCACCCCGCTGCGCGAGATCCTCGACCTGTGCGAGGTGCCGCCCGGCCCCGGCATCCTGATGGGCGGCTACCACGGAAAGTGGATCACCGCGGCGGCGGCGGACCGGGCCGAGGTGTCCCGCAAGGGGCTCACCGCGGTGGGCGGCACGCTCGGCGCCGGCATCATCGTGCCGCTCGGCGCCGACACCTGCCCGCTCGGCGAGGCCGCACAGGTCGTGCGGTACCTGGCCGGCGAGTCCGCCGGGCAGTGCGGCCCGTGCAAGATGGGCCTGCCCGACCTGGCCCGCTCGGTCGACCTCGCGGTCTCCGGCAGCGCCCCGGTCGAGCTGGTCCGGGCCGCGGCCGGGGACGTCAAGGGACGCGGCGCGTGCAGCCACCCGGACGGCACCGCCCGGTTCGCGCTGTCCGCCATGGAGGTGTTCGCCGACGACCTGCGGCTGCACGCCACCGGCGAGGGCTGCGGCAAGCGGGTCAAGGGCACGATGGGCCTGCCCGGCGCGCCCGACGCCAACCCGCAGAAGCTCACGCTGGACTGGTCCCGCTGCGACGGGCACGGGCTCTGCGCCCACGTGGTGCCGGACTTCATCCGGCTCGACGGCAACGGATACCCGGCGTTCCCGCCCACCCCGGTGCCGACGTGGCTGCGCGAGGGCGCGCTCAAGGCGGTAAAGGTCTGTCCCGAACTCGCGCTCCGGCTGGTCCGGGCCGAGTAGCGACCACTCCAGGAGCCGCCGATGCCACCGCGCGCCGCCAGCCGTCTCACCACCGCCGCCGTACTGGCCGCCACGCTCGCCGCCGCAACGGCCTGCGCGGCCGGACCCGAGGCCGGCGCGGTGCCCCCCGCGGGCCCGGCCGCCGCGCCGTCGGACGCCGCGTCCCCGGCCGTGACGCCGGGCGGGCCGACGTTCGTGCCACCGGCCGCGGTGCCGGCCACGCTGTCGTTCACCGGCAAGACCCTCGACGGTACGGCGTTCTCCGCCGCCGACCTGGCCGGGCGGCCGGTGCTGCTCTGGTTCTGGGCGCCCTGGTGCGCCACCTGCGCCAGCCAGGCGTGGACGGTGGCCGAGATCGCCCCCACCTACCGGGACACGGTCCCGATCGTCGGCGTCGCCGGACTCGGCGAGCAGAAGGCGATGAAGGACTTCGTCACCGAGTTCGACCTGGCCGGCACGACCCAGATCGACGACCGCAACGGCGCGCTGTGGCGCCGGTTCAAGGTGACCGAGCAGAGCACGTTCGTCGTCCTGGACCGGACCGGCCGGGTCGTCCACCAGGGATTCCTGGACGGTGAGGCGCTGACCCGGCAGGTCGAGACGCTGGCCCGGGGATGACCGGCGCGCTGCTGCTCGCCCTGACCGCGGGCATGCTCGGCGCGGTCAACCCGTGCGGCTTCGCGATGCTGCCCGCGTACCTGTCGTTGCTGGTGGCCGACGGGCGCGGCGCGGTCGGCCGCGCGCTGACCGCGACGGCCGCGCTCACCCTCGGGTACGTGCTGGTGTTCGGCGCGTTCGGGCTGGCCGTGGCGCCGGCCGCGGACTGGCTGCGCCCCCGGCTGCCGTGGCTCACAGTGACGCTCGGCGTGCTGCTGACGCTGGCCGGCTGCTGGCTGCTCGCCGGACGGCGACTGCCCGCGCCGCGCCCGCTGCGCGCCGCGCCCCGGCTCACCCGCACCTGGCCGTCCATGGTGCTGTTCGGCGCGGCGTACGCGCTCACGTCGCTGAGCTGCGCGATCGCGCCGTTCCTGGCGATCGTGGTGACCAGCCTGCGGGCCGGATCGCCGCTGCGCGGGCTGGCGCTGTTCGGGGCGTACGCGCTGGGCATGGCGCTCGTGGTCGGGGTGGCCGCGCTCGCCGTGGCGCTGCTGCGCGGCCGGGTCGTGGCGCGACTGCGCGGCGCGGGCGCGTGGGCGCCGCGCCTGAGCGGCCTGGTGCTCGTGGTCGCGGGCGGTTACGTCGCCTGGTACGGCTGGTACGAGGTGCGCCTCGCCGAGGGCCGGTACGACGCCTTCACCGACCCGGTGATCCGCGCCGCCGCCGAGGTCCAGCAGACCGTGGTGAAGGCCGTCGACACTCTAGGCCCCGCCGCGCTCGCCGCCGTCCTCGCCGCACTGCTCCTGGCCGCCCTGCCCCTCACCCGCCGCCCCCGCCCCCGCTCCCTCTCCCTCTCCCGCGATCTTGCAGTCGGGGCCCGGAAGGAAGGGGTGAAGCGGACTTCTCGCGGGCCGGAAGTGCAAGATCGTGGGGAAGGGGCGGGGACGGCGGCGGGGGAGCGGGTCAGCGCGGGGTGAGGCGGTCGGTGCCGAGCTTGTCGCGCAGGACCTCCGGGACCACCACCGAGCCGTCGGACTGCTGGTGCTGCTCCAGGATGGCCGGGAACAGGCGACTGGTGGCGAGCGCCGAGCCGTTGAGCGTGTGCACGAAACGGGTCTGCTTCGCGCCCGGCTCGCGGTAGCGGATCGCCGCCCGGCGGGCCTGGTAGTCACCGGCCCAGGAGACCGACGACACCTCCTTGTACTTGCCGGTGCTCGGCATCCAGACCTCGACGTCGAGCGTCTTCTTCATCGAGGCGCTGGCGTCACTGGCGGCGAGCAGGCTGGTCTGGAAGTGCAGACCGAGCTTGCCGACCAGGCCCTCGACGTGCCCGACCATCGCCTCCAGCGCCTCGCCCGCCTGCTCCGGCAGCGTGAACTGGAAGATCTCCACCTTGTTGAACTGGTGGCCGCGCACCGTGCCGCGCTCGTCGGAGTGCGAACCGGCCGCCTCACGGCGGTAGCAGGGCGTGTACGCGAACGCCTTCAACGGCAGCTTCGGCGTCTCCAGGATCTCGTCCTGGTACGCGCCGAGGATCGCCGTCTCCGCCGTCGGCAGCAGGAACTGGCCGCGCGAGGACGACTGCTTGTCGATGTGGTAGACGTCGTCGTGGAACTTCGGGAACTGCCCGGCCGCGAAACCGGCGCTCTCCAGCAGCAGGTGCGGCGGGAGCAGGAACTCGTAGCCGGCCTGGATGTTCTGCTCGATGAGCCAGTTCACCAGCGCCCACTCCAGCCGGGCGCCCATACCGGTGTACATCCAGAAGCCCGAGCCGCCGAGCTTCACGCCGCGCTCGTGGTCGACCAGGCCGAGCGCGCGGCTCAGCTCCACGTGGTCGCGTACCTTCTCGATGGCGGGCGCCTCGCCGAACGTCCGCACCACCCGGTTGGCCTCCTTGCCCCCGGCGACCACGTCGTCGGCGGGCAGGTTCGGCAGCTCGCTCATCGCCGAGCGGAGCCGGGACTGCACCTCGTCGAGCTGGGACTCCAGCTCCGCGAGCTGCTTGCGCTCGGCCTCCGGGGCGACCGGCTGCGGCGTGCCGCCGGACCGTTTCGCCTCCGCGTACGCGCGCGCCTCGGCCTTGCGGCGCTGCCGCTCGGCGTCGATCTCCGTGATCAGGGCGCGTCGTTCCTGGTCGAGCCGCTGGATGTCGTCCAGCGCCCGGGTGACCTCGGCGGGATCCAGACGCTTCGCCAGCGCGGTCGCCACCGCCTCGCGATCCTTCCGGATCAACTCCATGTCGAGCATGCTGCTCGTACGCCTCCGTCCAGGCAGTCAGGTGGGACCTCCAGATGCTACCGTCGCGCCCCCGCCGCCCCGGCCCGGCCCGCGCAGCCCGCCGCCATCAGGCCCGTTTCGGTAACGGCGCGTGATGGTGGTGTTGTCGGAGGGGTGTGCTCACAGTGCGTGACGGTGCTCTGGTGCCCGCTTCGCCCCGCGTCCGCTGGTGGACGTGCTGACCTGGTCAATCTGACGGATCCGCCTTCGGGCGGGCTTGCCCCTTCGGCGACTTTGCTCTGCAGCCACCCCCGCGGCGTTTGACGGAGCGTCAGCGTTGCGCCGATGGCTGCAGAGCAAAGTCCGCGAGGGGTGGAACAGCCGGGAGAGCGGCGGCGTCACGCACAGTCACCGATGTGTGTCGCCGGTGTCTGGCGGCGGAAGAGGGAGCGTTGGGCGTCAGAGGCGTACCGGCATCAGGACCGAGAAGGCGTCCGCGTCGTCGGCCCGCCGCACGGCAAGCGGAGTGATCGGGCCATCCAGCTCCAGCACGAGCTGGCCGTCGCCGGACCCCAGCGCGTCCAGCAGGTACTCCCGGTTCACCCCCACCCGAAGCGCGTCAGCGCCGGCCGCGCCGGCCGGGTCGACAAGGCGCAGCTCGCCGCGGCCGTCCAGGCCGAGCGCCACCACCTCGTGCTCGACGCCCTCGTGCGCGCGGTGGCAGACCGGGGCGCCGTCGGCGGTGAGCGCCGCGCGCAGCGCCGCGCCGTCGACCGGGATCCGGTACGCGGGTACGTCACCGAGCTGCGCCCGCAGCAGCCGGCGGTAGTCCGGGAAGTCGTACGGCAGCGGGACGGCGGTCAGCGGCCGGCCCGCCACCGTGACAGTCACCCGGCCGGCAGCGACGACGACCTCGGCGACGTCCGATCCGTCGAGGCCCGCCCGCGACCCGTCGAGGCCGGACATAGAGCCGGACATCGAGGCGTCGGGACCCGGGAGCGAGAGCATCGCCCGCAGCTCGTCGACGGCGGCCACCGGCAGCAGCGCGCTCACCGGCGGGCCGTCGACAGTGGCGCCGACCCGGGCCACGGCGAGCCGGAACCGGTCGGTGGCGAACAGGTGCACCCCGTCGGGGGCGACCTCCAGCAGCACGCCGGACAGGACCGGCAGCTCGGGGTCGGCGCCGACGGCGAAGCGTACGGCGTCCACGGCGGCGGCGAGGTCGGTGCGGGACAGCACGAGGCGGGTGGTCACTGTGGTCTCCTCCGGGTCGATCAGGCTGCGGATCCGGGAGAGCTCACGACGCGCGTCGGCCAGGCCGTCCTCCAGGCGGCGCAGGTGCGCGTCCAGCAGGCGGTGCACCTCGGCCGGCCGGTGCCGGTGCCGCAGCGCCTCGGCGATGCCGGTCAGCGGCATCCCCACCCGGCGCAGCCCGGCCACCAGCCGGGCCGGGGCCACCTGCTCCTCGGTGTACCAGCGGTAGCCGGTCACCGGGTCCACCCGGGCCGGGGGCAGCACGCCGGAACGGTCGTAGAACCGCAACGCGCTGACCGTCAAGCCGCTGGCCCGGGCCAGTTCGCCGATGCTGCGAAGCTCGCTCTCCACGGCCGTCATCCTGTGACCTCGACCGGGTCGAGGGTCAACCTCACGCCGGCAGCGTGCGGAACGTGATGCCCGCGCGGACCAGCCGGTCCAGCAGCGCGTCACCCATCGCCGCGACCGGTGTGACCTGCCCGGCGGTCTCCGGCAGGTCGTCGAAGGCCAGGCACAGCGCCGACTCGGCGAGCATCTTGGCGGTCTCGTCGTATCCCGGGTCGCCGCCGGCCACCTCGGTCACCACCCGGCGGCCGCCGCCGGTGCCCACGAACCGCACCCGGAACCACGACTTCGCCCGCTGCTCGGCGGTCGGCCCCTGCCCGGAGGCGAGCCGCCCGAGCAGCCAGCGTCGCGTCGGCGCCACCTTCACCAGCCCCATCACGCCGGCCAGCCCGACTCCGGCGACAAGCACCGTGGGCAGCCGCTTCATGGCCGCGAAGTGCCGGTAGCGGAAGTCCGGGCCGTACTCCGGGCGGGCCGCCGCGGACCGGCGGACCACCTGCGGGTCGATGGTGGGCAGCGGCACCGCCCACTGGCCGAACTCGCGTACCCGGCCGACCTTGCCCGGCACCGCGCGGACCCGGCGCCCGTCGGGCTTCGGCTCCATCGCCCGCCGGGCCCGCGCCGCCCGGCTCGTCTCACCGGTACGGGAGAACGCGGTGAGCGCCGAGTGGTACGTCCCGGCGGAGAACCGGCCACCGGCCCGCACGTAGCCGTCCACGGCGATCGGCCCGTCGGCCGGCAGTTGCTTGACCGTGTACCAGACGCCCAGGTCGTGCGGGATCGAGTCGAAGCCGCAGGCGTGCACCAGGCGGGCCCCGGTGCGTACCGCCTCGGCGTGGTGCCGCACGTACATCCGGTCGACGAACTCCGGCTCGCCGGTGATGTCGAGGTAGTCGGTGCCGGCCGCGGCGCAGGCGGCCACCAGTGGCTCGCCGTGGTGCACGTACGGGCCGACGGTGGTGGCCACCACCCGGGCGCACTCGGCCACCGCCCGCAGCGACGCCGGGTCGGTCACGTCGGCGGTGAGCAGGGGCAGCTCGGCCAGGGCCGGGTCGATCGCGGCGAGCCGCTCCCGCACGGCGGCCAGCTTGTCCGGGTTACGCCCGGCCAGCGCCCAGCGCAGCCGCTCCGGCGCGTGCCGGGCCAGGTACTCGGCGGTCAGCCCGCCGGTGAAGCCGGTGGCGCCGAACAGGACGAGGTCGTACCGACGGTCTGCGCGCATCCGCCGAGTGTGCCATCCACGGCGCTCACCTTCACGGCGTGAAGACCACCCGCACGCATCCGTCGGCCCGGTCGCGGAACAACGCGTACCCGTCGGCGCCCCGCTCCAGCGGCATCCGGTGCGTGGCCAGATGCTCGGTGACCAGCTCGTCGCGGTCCATCCGCGCCAGCAGCTCCGGAATCGCTGTCGCGCCCCGCCGCCGGGCGGCGCGGACGGCGAGGCCCTTGTCCGCGAGCGCGCCGAGCGGGAACCGGTCCACCACACCGGGCCGGGCGTCGAGCACCACCACGACGCCGCCCTTGCGGCACGCGTGCACCGCCTCGCGCAGCGCCGTTCCGCCGTCCGCCTCGGTCAGCGGCCACCGGCTCGGCTCGGCCGGCATCCCGGAGGCGTCGACGCACACGTCCGGGCCCCGGCCGCCGCTGCGCTCACGCAACTCGGCGAGCACGTCCACGTACCTGTGGTTGAGCGCCTCCACCCCGGCGTGCCGGGCGACCATGCGCAGCCGGTCGTCCCGGTCGTCGACCACGATCACCCGGTCCGCGCCCCGGGCCACCGCCGCCCCGGCGGTGAGCTGGCCGACAGCGCCCGCGCCCCACACCGCCACCACGTCACCCGGGGCGACCTCGCCCAGCTCGGCGCCGTACCAGCCGGCCGGCGCGGCGTCGGCGGCGAACACCGCCCGGTCGTCGCTCACCGACTCCGGTACGGCGAACGCGCCCACGTCCGCGTACGGCACCCGGACGAACTCGGCGTGGCCACCGGCGAACCCGCCCAGCCGGGCCGGGCGGCCGAAACCGCCCGCTGACGGCTGGCCCCACTCCGGCTCGGCGGTCACGCCGCTCGTGCCGTTGTCGCAGCAGGCGAGCAGCCCCTGCCGGCAGAACCAGCACGCGCCGCAGGCCACCGCCGCGCCCACCACCACCCGGTCGGCGACCCGGTGCCGGCGTACCTCCGGGCCGACCTCGACCACCTCGCCGAGGAACTCGCGGCCGAGCACCTCCCCGGTGGACGCCTCGGGCACCCGCCCGCCCAGGAGCGGCAGGTCCGCGCCGCAGGTCGTGCTCCGCCGCACCCGCACGATCATGTCCTGGGCGTTGCGCAGCTCCGGGTCCGGGACGCGGCGCACCTCCACCGCGTCGGCCCCGGCCCAGCACAGCGCCCTCATCGCACCGGCCCCGGCCGGTCCATCGGCGGACGGTCCGCGCGCAGCACCTCGCCGGTCTCCAGGAGCTGCTTGGTCTGCCGCAGCACGTGGCGCAGGTACCGGCCCGGGTCGTCGCCGACCAGGTGCGCGGCGAACCCCGGCAGCGTGCACTCCCCGCCCAGCGGACGGATCGCCAGCTCGGTGCCGCGACCGCCGGGCGCCGGGCGGGCCCACACCTCGACCGCCCCGTCGAGACGATGCAGCGGCTCGGGCCACCGTCCGGCCGGGAGCACCCGCTCGGGCGCGGCGGCCACCGTCACCTTCTGCCACCGTCCCGGCCGTGGATCCGTCGCGGCCCGCTGCGGCAGGCGGTCGGCCAGCCTCCGCGCCCCGACGGCCGCCAGCGCCAGCGCGCCGGCCGTCAGCCGTCTGATCCGCGCCACCTGACCTCCCGAGGTCCCGGCCTCGGGCGGCCGGCGCTGCCCGGCCGGCCGCCCGCGTGCCTCCAGGGTGGGCCGGGCCCGGGTGAGCCGGGTTCGCCCGGAAGGGGTGAACCGGCCCGGTCCGGGTAACCGCTGCCGGCGTCGACAGGGGGAGGGATGCATGCCGGAGGAGGCCGACCAGGTCCGATTCGTGGCCGCGCCGCACGACACCAGGGAGATCACCGGTACGCCCGATCTGCGTACCGCCGGCGTCGATTCACCCGACCTGGCCGGTGGTGCGCTGCCGGGCGGCCCACCGCTGCTGGCGTCCCGCTTGACGCCACCGGCGCCACCCGAGCCGGGTCTGCTGCGGCCCCGGCTGGTGGAGCGGGTGGAGCGGGGCGCGAGCGGGCCGGTGACGCTCGTGCTCGCGCCGGCCGGCTGGGGCAAGACGACCGTGTTGTCCGCCTGGGCACGGGCGGAGCGGGACGGCCCGGCGCCGGCCTGGGTGACTGTGGGCGAGGGCGACACGACCCGGCGGTTCTGGGGCTATCTGGCGGCGGCCCTGCGTATGGCCGCCGCCGAGGACCCGGACGAGGGACCACCGCCGCCGGTGCCGGACGGCCCGCCCCGGCCCGAGCAGCTGGAGTCGCTCGCCGCCGCGCTGGCCGGACGGGAACGGCCGGTGCTGCTGGTCCTCGACGACCTGCACCGGGTCACCGACCCGGCGGCCCTGTCCGGGCTGGAGTTCCTGCTCCAGCACGCCGACGGGCGGCTGCGGCTGGTGGCCGGCGCGCGGCGCGAGCCGCCGCTGGCGCTGCACCGCTGGCGGCTGGCCGGCGAGCTGACCCTGATCGGCGCGGACGAGCTGGCGTTCACCGCCGACGAGGTCGCCGACCTGCTGGTCGCGCACGGCGTGCCGGTGCCCGCCCCGGCGGTGCCCCGGCTGGCCGAGCGCACCGCCGGCTGGCCGGCCGGGCTGCGGTTCGCCGCGTTCGCGCTCGCCGACGGGACCGACCCGGCCCGCGCGGTGGACCGGTTCGGCGGTGACCAGCCGGACGTCGCCGCGTACCTGCGGGACGAGGTGCTCGCGCCGCTGGGCCCGGCGACCCGCGACGTCCTGCGCCGTGTGGCGGTGGCCGTCGCGGTCCGCGCCGACCTCGCCGCCGTGCTGACCGGGCGGGCCGACGCCGGGCAGGTGCTCGCCGAGGCGGCCCGCGACGGCGGCTTCCTCCACCAGGACGGGGGCAACCCGCAGTGGTACCGGCCGCATCCGCTCCTGGCCGACGTGCTCCGGGACGAACTGGGCCGGCTGCCCGCCGACGAGGTGCGCGAGCTGCACCGGCGGGCGGCGGACTGGTACGCCGCCCACGACCGGCCGGCCGAGGCGGTGCGGCACGCGCTGACCGCCGGTGAGTGGACCGCGGCCACCGAGCTGCTGATCAGCCGCTGGCCGGAGCTGGCACCGGACGAGCCGACGACCGTGGCGCCCCCGCCCGAGCCGCCGGCGGACGCGGTCCGCCGCGACCCCGAGCTGGCGCTGGCCGCCGCGGCGGAGCGGGCGTACGCCGTTGATCCGGCCGCCGCCGACGGGCAGCTGCGGCGCGCGCTGGCCCACGCCGACGACCTGCCCGCGCCGCGCCGCGACCGGTTCCGCGGGCTGGCCGCCGCCGTGGAGTTGAGTCTGGCCCGGCTGGGCGGGAACCACGAGGCGGTACGCGAGGCCGCCGACCGCCTGCTCGCCACCGCTTCCGGCCCGGCCGTCGACGCCGCCGCCGATCCGCGTGCCGGGTCGGCCGAGCGCGACGACGTACGCGCGGTGGCGGGCGCCGCGCACGGGCTGGTCGCGCTGGCCGAGGGGGAGCTGCCGGTGGCCCGTACCCGGTTCGCCGAGGAGCGGGAGGCGGCGCGCCGGGCCGGCCGGCCGCGGACCGAGCTGCTCTGCGTCAGCCGCTCGGCGGCGCTGGAGGCGGCCCGGGGCGCGTTGCGGGCGGCCGAGGAACTCGCCGGGGAGGCGCTGGCGATGCCGGCCTGTCAGGGCTGGTCGGCCCGGTCGGACTGCGGCTACGCGTACCTGGCGCTGGCGCTCGTGGCCTGGCACCGGGACCGGCCGGCGGAGGCGGTGGCCCACCTGGCGCTGGCCGGTCCAGCCGCCGCGGAGCCGGGGGGCGCGGCGCTGGTCGCGCTCTGCCGGGCCGGGCTGCTGGCCGACGGTGACGACCCGGGCGGCGCGCTGCGCACGCTCGCCGGGGCGCGGGCGGTCGCGCCGGGCCCGGAGCTGGGCGGGTGGCTGGCCGCCGAGGAGGTTCAGGTGCGCGCGGCGGCGGGTGACGTCGACGGCGCCCGGGCGCTGCTCGACGCCACCGGTGGCGGGCCGGCGCCGGCGCTGGCGTCCGCCCGGTTGCTGCTGCGTGCCGGTGACGCCCGCGCGGCCGAACGGGCGCTGCCCGACTGGGCCGGGCCCGGCGCGGCGGACTGGCCGCTGCCGGTACGGCTGGGCGCCGGGCTGCTCGACGCGGCGCTGGCCGGCGAGGCCGGGGACGCCCGGCGGGCCGGGCGGCTGCTGGAGGAGGTGCTGGCGCTCGCCGAGCCGGACGGCTACCGGCGCGTCTTCACCCGGGCGGACCCGGGGGTACGGGACCTGCTGGCCGCGCACCTGGACTCCGGCACCGCGTACTGGGCGACGGTGAGCGAGCTGGTCCGGGGAGCGGACGCGCAGCCGGTCGCCGGGACGGCGGACGGCCCGGCGCGCGGGCTGGACGAGCCGCTCACCGAGCGGGAGCTGACCATCCTGCGCTACCTGCAGAGCATCCTGTCCAACGTGGAGATCGCCGCCGAGCTGTCGCTGTCGGTGAACACCGTCAAGACGCACGTGCGCAACATCTACCGCAAGCTCGACGCGACCCGCCGGCGGGACGCCGTCCGGCGGGCGCGCGAGCTGCGGTTGATCTGACTCAGACGTCGGCGGCGGCGTCCACCACTGTCAGCAGTTCGGCAAGGTCGTAACCGCCGTCGTGGCGGACGCCGTTGACGAACAGCGTCGGGGTGCCGTTGACGCCGCTGCGGATGCCGCCGACGAAGTCCTGCCGGACCCGGTCGGCGTACTCCTGACGGCCGACCTCCGCGGCGATCTCGTCCGGCGACAGTCCGATCTGCTCGACGCCGAGCGACAGGTGCACCGGGTCGAGCTGGTCCTGGTGCTGGAAGAGCCAGTCGTACATCTCCCAGAACCGGCCCCGGGCGGCGGCGGCCTCGGCGGTCTCCGCCGCGCTCTCCGCGTACGGGTGGATGTTGGCGATCGGGAAGTGCCGGTACGCCAGGCGCACCACGTCGGCCCGCTGGCGCAGCACCTCGGTGAGGTTCGGGTACGCGGCGCCGCAGAACCGGCACTGGAAGTCGCCGTACTCGACGATGGTGACCGGCGCGTCCACCGGCCCGCGGACGTGGTCGCTGTCGGTCACCGGGGTCCGCAGCCGCGCGGTGGTGACCTGAAGTGGCGTGGTCATCAGGTGCTCACCCGCCGATCCGAGTTGAGCCGCTCCAGGGCGTCGAGGATGCCGTCCACGCCCGGGTTCACCTCGGGCGGGGACAGGTGGCTCCAGGCCACCCGGCCGTCCGGGTCGACGACCACGAGCGCCCGGTCGGACTGCCCGCGCGGCGCGTACGCGCCGTATCGGCGCGACACCTCGCCCTTGGGCTCGAAGTCGGCGAGCAGCGGGAAGCGGATGCCCTGGGCTTCGGCGAACGCCCGGTGCGAGTCGACGCTGTCCACCGAGATGCCCAGCAGCATCGCGTCGTACCGCTCCAGCTCAGGCAGGGCCGCCTGGTAGAGGGCCATCTGCTCGCCGCAGACCGGTGACCAGTCGGCGGGATAGAAGGCCAGCACCACCGGACGGCCCCGGAACTGCCCGGGACCCACCTGTCGCCCGTCCGGCGCCGCCGGCAGCGTGAACCCGGGGGCGGCCCGCCCGGGTGTGATCAGCCCGTTCGGATCACTCATGCCTCCCACCATGGCCGGTGCCCGGGTGAGGCGGGCTCACCCGGGCGGGGTGGTTCGGCTCAGCGCACGACGAGGTGGTTGTGCACCTCCCGGATGCCGGGGGCGTTCCACACCACCCGCTCGATCTCCGCGCGTTCGCCGGCCGAGTGGACCTGCCCGCCCAGCACCACGGTGTCGCCGTGCACCCGGACGTCGACGGTCTCGGCCTCGGTGGCGGCGTTGCGCGCGAGCGCGTCCACGATCCGCTCGGCCAGGTCGTGCCCGTCGGCGCGGACCGCCGGGCGCACGGCGATCCCGTTGCTCACCCCGCGTACGCCGGTGAGCCGGGCGACCGACCGTTCGGCGGCGCGCCGCTGGTACTCCCACTCGACGTCGCCGTGCAGCGTGACCCAGCCGTCGGAGACGGTCACCTGCAGCGCCTCGACCGGTACGAACGCGTCCCACTCCAGCGCCCGTACGGCCGCGACGGCGATCTCCGGATCCTCCCGCCCGGCGGCGGTGGCGATCTGGACGAAGAGGTCGTTGGCGACCGCGCGGACCCGGGCGGCCCGGTGCGCGGCCCGCTCGGCGGCCCACTTCTTGGCGTAGCTGTCCACCCGGCCGGTCAGCGTCACCACGCCCTCGGTGACAGTCACCCCGATCTCGTCCGGGCCGACCCGGGGTTCCCAGGTCAGTTCGTCGAGCACCGCGGACTGGATGTCCCGGTCGGTACGCGTGATCGTGTCGGTGGCCATCCGGCTTCCCCTCCCGTCGACGGCGGCGCGGGCACGGGGTCCCGCACCCGCGATCCTGCGCGTGTCCCGGGTGACCCACCCTCACCCGGTCCGGGTGAGGCGAGGGGAGGGGGAGCGCACCACGCAGCACGGTGGCCGCCCCGGGAGTACCGGGAGCGGCCACCGTGCCGGTGGGGTGCGGGTCAGCCGTCCAGGCCGGCCGGGGAGTTCGGGCGGTCCACGTCCACGAACTCGATCTCGTCCGCGGCGCGGTCGCGGCTGCCCGCGGCGCGCGCGGCGGTGCCGGCGGCCCAGCCGATCGCCGCGCCCGCGAGCGCCGCCGCGATCAGCAGCGTCCAGGGCAGGGCGGGCCGGCGCCCGGCCAGCGCGTCGAAGGCGAGCGTGGCACGCCGGCGCGCCTCCTCGGCGGCGGTGCCGACCAGGTCGGTGGCGTCGTCGGCGAAGCCGGAGGAGTTGCGGCGGGCGGCGCGGGTGGCGTCGCGCACGCTGTCACCGGCGGAGCCGGCCGCGGAGAGCAGGTGCTGCCACGCCTGGTCGGCGACCCGCTCGGCCTTGCCCCGGCGGTCCAGCAGGTTGGATCCGAACATCGTTCTACCTCCTCGGGTGCCGAAGGCCGGCGGCCACTTCGGACTCCGGTGTCCATCCGGCGCGTCACGGGTTGACTCCCCCGGGCAGTGCCCCGCGGGCGGCGGCGGCAAACCCACAGTGGGGCGCGGGCGGCTACCAGGCTTTCAAACCGGGACGAACCACCCGAACGCGCCGAGAGCGGGGTGTCGGCGCGAGGTGCGCGCGCCCGCTACCCTGGTCGGCGGATCGACGGGTCCGACCGGCCGTACGGCTGGCCGTGGCCCGCGTCGAAGGGGAAACTGGAACCCGGAGGTCCGGATTGGGTGCGCCCAGGTGTGCCCAGTTCGCGAATTGCTCATCCCGGGGGGTGGCGACCGAGCCGTTGGAGGAATACTCTCGGTCGCGGCCCGCGTACTGATGAGGCGCCCGTCAAGGGCGAGTGGAGGTGCTCGCGTGAGCCTGTCGATCGTGAAGTCGGTGCGGCCGGGTGGTGTCGTCCAGATCGCGCCCCGTGGGGAGATCGACGTCGACACCGCGTACGAGGTGCGGGAAGCGATCGCCGAGGTGCTCGCGAAGGGCCGTCCCGCGCGCATCGAGCTGAACATGCGGCTCGTCACGTTCATCGACTCGGTCGGCATCAGCGCCATGGTGGCCGGCTTCCAGACCTGCGAGGTCAGCGGCGTCAAGCTCGTGGTCACCGAGCCGAGCCGGTTCGTGCACCGGCAGCTCTGGGTCACCGGCCTGCTCGGCCTCTTCGGCGCTCCCGAACCGTGGTTCGCCGACGACACCCCCGAGGTGCTGCCCGGCGCCTGAGCGCCCGCTCGCACCCCCTCCGGCCAGGGACCTTCTACCCGTTGCCAGCCCGGCGTCCGTACGGGACGATCGTCGCGACGTACGACGGCGAGGGGGCCCGCTTGCAGAGCAGCGACAGCTTCAGCTACACCGTGCAGGCCCGGTGCGGCCGGGCCGACGCGGTGGCACTGCTGGGTGACCTCAGTCGCCAGGGCGAGCTGCATCCGCTGATCGTCCGGGTCCGGCAACTGCCGGCCCGGCCGGGCGCGCTGGCCAGCTACGCGATCACCGACCGGCTGCAACTGGGCCCGCTGCACTTCCCGGTCACGTACCAAGCGGACGTGCTGGTCGCGAGCGAGGACGAGGTGGTCACGGTGGCCCGGCAGCAGCCGGCGACGACGGTGCGCAACCACACCCGGCTGCGCGACGAGCCCGACGGCACCGTGCGCATCGACGTGGAGATCACGCTGACCGCGCCGGCGCCGCTGTTCGGGTACGCGTTCCGCCAGGCCCGGGCCGCTCACCTGAGCCTGGCGGCCCGTCTCGGCGCGACGCTGGAGGGCCGGCCCGATCCGGCCGGCCCCCCGGGAGCGCGCTAGTACACCGACAGGTGCACGTGGTTGGTGTGGTCGCTGGACGGGTCGCCGTTGCCGCCGCTGTACGCCTTCCACCCGCTGCTGGGCAGCCAGATCTGCTTGAACCAGATCACGTAGAGCACGGCGAGCGGGTCGGCGTTGCGGACGAAGTACGCGGCCAGGTTGTTGCCGTACGTCCGGTCACCGCCGCTGGCCACGCCGCCGAAGCCGTTCTTCTGGGCGGCGAAGTCGCAGGCCCGCCCCTTCGGGTGCTCGCCCGAGCCGCTTGGCCGGTGGCACGAGACGTACCGGGTGAAGCCGGCCGCCTTGGCCTGCTGCAGCGCGTGCAGCGTCCGCGGGGTGATGCAGCCGTTGGCCGGGGTCGGGTCGTTGACGCTGCACGACTCCGCCGGCCACGAGCCGTCCGAGTTGCGCGGCGCCGGCTTCGCGTTCTTGTTGGAGGTGCCCTGGACGCTGCCGCCGCCACCACTGCTGCTGCGTGACGCCCTGTCGTTCGCCACTTCGAGCGCGCGCTCGGCCTGCTCCTTGCGCTTGCCCATCACCGTGACCTGCTTGCGTTGCTCGCGGATCTCGGTGTCGAGCGCGGCCCGGGTGCGGGTGGCCTCGTCGCGGGTGGCGATCAGCTCGCGCACCGTGCGGTCCTCGTGCGCGGCGACCTGTTCCAGGGTGGCGGCCCGGTCCATGAAGCCCGCCGGGCTGTTGCTGTCGAGCAGCGCCGCGGCGGTGCCGAGGCGGCCCGCGCGGTACGCCACTCCGGCGATCTCGCCGACCTTGGCGTCGCGTGCGGCCAGTTCGGCGCCGACCGTCTTGAGCTGGTCGTTCAGCTGCTTCTGGCGGTTCACCGACTGGTTCAGCGCGGCCTTCGCCTCCAGCCAGCCCTTGCTGGCCGCGTCGAGTTGGGCGCGCAGCTCCGGCGTGCCGCCCTCGTCGTCGCCGGGTGCGGCGGCGAGCAGGGCGGTCCGGGGCGCCGCCGAGGCGGGGGAGGCCGGAACGGTCGCGACGCCGAGAGTCAGCGTCGCGACGAACAGGGCCGCCAACCGGGCGGCCGTCCGTCGTACAGGTGCCACTGGGGGCATTCAACACGTCCTTCCGTCAACCGCCGACCGGGTTAGCTGACGGGTTCGGGACGGAAGATCCCTACCGCTGACGCGGATGCACCCCACTTACGTGGTTCCCCGGCTCGCCCCTTCGGGCGATTAGGCGACGGCCACCCCACCTGCGCCGGTGACGCCGGTGGCTGCGGCCGCGACCGAGCCTACCGGCGCGGCCCGGGCGCGGCTCCGACGCGTGGTGCCGCATGGCGGGGCAAAACCGACATTACTGTACAGCAGCCACAGTGATTTAAGTCGGTCCTAATCACCACTCGGTCTTTCCGCACACGCCCGCGGACGCTCCGGGTTCGACCTGCAACGTGGCGTGATCAATGGAGAAGTCCTCGTGCAGCGCGGCCCGCGCGGCGGCAAGCACCCCGCCGGGGTCGACGCCGGGGTCGGTGGTCAGGTGCGCCGAGGCCACCTCCATCCCGGAGGTGAGCGTCCAGACGTGCAGGTCGTGCACCTCGGCCACGCCGGGGACCGCGGCCAGCCGGTCGTGCACGGCGGTCACCTGCAGGTGTTCCGGCGCCGCCTGCACCAGGATGCGCACCGCGGCCCGGCCGAGCCGCCAGGTGCGCGGCAGGATGAACAGGCCGATCCCGACGGCGACCAGGGGGTCCGCCCACCACCAGTCGGTGACCGCGATGACCAGCGCCGCGGCGATCACGCCGAGCGAGCCGAGCAGGTCGCCGAGCACCTCCAGGTACGCGCCGCGCAGGTTGATGCTCTCCTTCGACCCGGCCCGCAGCAGCGCGAAGGCGACGATGTTGGCGAGCAGGCCGAGCACCGCCACCACGAGCATCGGGCCGGCGAGCACCTCCGGCGGCTCGCCGAAGCGGCGTACCGCCTCGACCAGGACGTAGACCGCGACGGCGCCGAGCAGCACGGCGTTGGCGAGCGCGGCGAGCACCTCCAGCCGGTAGAGGCCGAACGTGCGCTGCGGGTCGGTGCCGGCGCGCCGGGTGGCGGTGATCGCCGCGAGGGCCATGCCGATGCCGAGCACGTCGGTGAACATGTGCCCGGCGTCGGAGAGCAGGGCGAGCGAGCCGGTGGTGAAGGCGGCCACCGCCTCGACCACCATCAGGACGGCGAGCAGCGCGAACGCGGCCCATAGGCGGCCCCGGTGGCGGTGTGCCGCGTTGGCCACCGCGCCGCTGTGGTCATGACCTGCGCCCACGCCAACACCCTCCCTGCCGCGTACCGGCCGGGCCCAATGTATGTTCACATCGCTATGTATGCAAGTGAACTGTGGGTGGTGCCGGCGCGGCCCCTCACCCCACCGGGTCGAGCGTGGTGAGGCGCTGGGTCGCCCGGGACAGCGCCACGTAGAGCGTGCGCACGCCCGACCCGGGATCGGCCCGGATCTCGCTCGGCGCCACCAGCACCACACCGTCGTACTCCATGCCCTTGGCCTGGAGGCTGGTCACCACCTGGAGCCGGCCCGCGCCGCGCGCGCCCAGCCAGCCGGCCACCTCGTCCCGGCGCGGCACCGGCGTGATCACGCCCACCGTGCCCTCCACCTGTCCGAGCAGTGCCTCGGCCGCCTCGACGGTGGCCGCCGGCAGCTCGGCGGCGGGCACCACGCGCTCGACCGGCGGCACGCCGGTGGACCGGACCGCGTCGGGCAGCGGCAGATCCGGGTAGAGCCGGCGGATCTCCGCCGCCGCCACCGCGAAGATCTCCGCCGAGTTGCGGTAGTTGGTGGTCAGCTCGTAGCGGTGCCGCTTGCGCCGGCCCAGCGCCTGTTCCCGGGCCCGGTCCAGCTCCTGCGGGTCGCCGGTCCAGGCCGTCTGCGCCGGGTCGCCGACCACGGTCCAGGAGGCCAGCCGTCCGCGCCGGCCCACCATCCGCCACTGCATCGGCGAGACGTCCTGCGCCTCGTCCACCACCACGTGCGCGTAGTCGCGGTAGTCGGCCGGACGCTCCCGGGCCGCCGCCCGGGCGGCGCGCTGCCGATCGGCGTACGTGCTCAGCTCGCGCACGCCACCGGCGAGCTGGTACGGGTCGCGCTTGGGCCGGGCCCGCTGCACCGGCTTGCCCAGCAGCGCGTCCAGCTCGTCCAGCAGCGCGATGTCCGCCACCGTCAGCCCGTCGGTCGCGAGCGTGCGGTACGCCTGCCCGAGCAGCCGGATCTCGGCCGAGGAGAGGATCCCCCCGGCGTAGCGGCGCAGCCGGTCCGGGCGGGCCAGCCAGTCCAGCACGTGCCGCGGGTGCAGCCGTGGCCACCACGCCTTGAGGAACTCGCGGAACTCCGGCCGCTCGATGATCTCGTCCTCGAACGCGGGCTGCTCCGGCAGCCGGCCCACCCGCAGCGTGCGGGCCTGCGCGTAGAGCGCGGCGAGCACCGCGTCGAACGCCGCCCGGCGTACCTCGTTGCGGCGCGCGCCCCGGGCCAGCGTCCGGTCCCGGATCGCGTCCAGCGCGGGACGCTCCAGGCGCAGCAGCTCACCCCGGTACAGCAGGCGCAGTTCGGCCGGGGAGTCCGGCACCGCGTCGCGTACCGCGCGCTCCAGCACCCGGCGCATCCGCAGCGAGCCCTTCACCGCCGCCACGTCCGGCGGGTCGGTCCGGGACGCCGACAGGCCCGGGAACAGCGAGCCGAGCGAGCGAAGCGTGGCGGTCTCCTCGCCGAGCGAGGGCAGCACCGAGGCGATGTACTCGACGAACACGCCGGACGGGCCGACCACCAGGATGCCGCCGCCGGCGTATCGGGCCCGGTCGGAGTAGAGCAGGTACGCGGCCCGGTGCAACGCCACCGCCGTCTTGCCCGTCCCCGGGCCGCCGGAGACGATCGTGACGCCGTTGCCGGGGGAGCGGATCGCCTCGTCCTGCTCGCGCTGGATGGTGGCGACGATGTCGCGCATGCCCCGGCCGGTGGCCCGGGACAGCGTGGCCAGCAGCGCCCCGTCGCCGACCACCGCCATCTCCGGCGGCGCGGCCTCCGGGTCCAGCAGGTCGTCCTCGATCCGGGTGACCTTCTCCGAGGCCGACTGGATCGTGCGCCGGCGCACCACGCCGCGCGGCTCGGCGGGCGTCGCCTGGTAGAACGCGGCGGCGGCCGGGGCCCGCCAGTCCACCACCAGCGTCTCCGCGTCCACACCCCGCACACCCAGGCGGCCGACGTGCAGCACCTGCCCGGTACGCAGGTCCAGCCGCCCGAACACCAGTCCCTCGTGCTCGGCGTCGAGCACGTGCCGGCGCTGGGCGGCGTGGAAGACCATCGCGTCCCGCTCGACCAGCGCGCCGAAGTTGCCGACCCGGGCCAGCTGGTAGCCCTCCCGCTCGGCGTCGGCCGCCGACCGGCGCAGTTCGGCCAGCCTGGCGTACACCCGGTCGAGGTGGCGCTGCTCGGCGGCGATCTCCCGGTCCAGCGTGGTCTGGTCGGTCAACGCGGGCGCTCCTGTGGTCGGACGGCACGACGGGCTGAATGAGGGTACGGGCCCTCGGCAACCGGAGTGCCGGGGCATGCCGTCCGCGTGGCGTACGTCAGTGCCGTTCGTTAGCGGGAGACGCTCAGAGGCGGGTCGTCGGGCGGCTGGTCAGCACCCGGTCCAGCACCCCGGCCACGGCGTCGTTCACCTGGTCCGGGCGCTCCATCATCAGCATGTGACCGGCGCCCGGGCAGACGGTCAGCTCCGTGGTGGGCAGCGCCGCCGCGATCGACTCGGCGCACGGCGGCGGGGTGAGCCGGTCCCGGTCCCCGACCAGCGCGGCGGCCGGCAGCCCGCCGAGCGCGGCGAGCGTCTCCAGCCGGTGCTGCGCCCCGATCGAGGCGCGGAACCCGCCGATCGAGCGCAGCGTGGCGCGGGCCACCGCCGAGGTGACCAGCCGGATGTCCGCCGGGTCGCAGCGGTCGCCGAACAGCATCCAGCGGATGCTCGGGCGCAGCGCGCGCAGCAGCGCGTGCGGCGGCCGCCAACCGCCGCACCGGGCCAGCACCCCGGCGCCGGTGGTCTCGGCGAGCCGGATCAGCCGGGTGATGCGGGGGGAGAGGCCGTAGACGGTGTGCGTGTGACCCTCGGCGGTGGTCGAGACGAAGACCAGCCCGGCGGTACGCGCGGCGAACCGGTCGGGGTGGCGGTGGGCGTACTCCATCACCGTCATACCGCCCATCGAGTGCCCGACCAGCACGATCGGCCCGGACGGGGCGATCTCGTCGACCACCGTGGCCAGGTCGTCGCCGAGCTGGGCCAGCGTGGCGTCCCGCAGCGCCCGGCAGCTCGACCGGCCGTGGCCGCGCGCGTCGTAGGTGACCAGGCGGACCCGGTCGCCGAAACGTTCCCGCATGTCGGCGACCTGGCGGTGCCAGCTGCGCCCGTCGAGCGTCCAGCCGTGCAGCATCACCACGGTGACCTCGGCGTCGACCGGACCGGTGACTGTCACGTGCAGGCGTACGCCGTCCGGAAGTCGCAGTTCCATGTCGTCCACCCCCGAGCCGTCCGGTTCGCGTCCACCGGGTGTCCCGGCGGTGACACCGGCGTTACCCGTCATGACACCACGGCAACCGGGGCGGGGAGAAGATTCGCGTCCGGCCCCACAGGGGTCGGATCGGTGACCAGGCTGGGGGCATGCCGTCCGCCGCCCGCAGTCCGCGCGCCGCGCTGGCCGAGCTGCTCGCCGGCAACCGCCGCTTCGTCAGCGGCCAGCCGGTGCACGGGCACGACGTCACCGCTGCCGCCGCCGTGGCCTCCGGCGACCAGCAGCCGTACGCGGTCGTGCTGGGCTGTATCGACTCCCGGGTGCCGCTGGAGGCGATCTTCGACCAGACGTTCGGTTCGATCTGCGTGATCCGTACCGGCGCGCACGTGCTGGACAGGGCTGTACGCGGCTCGATCGAGTACGTGGTGGGGCAGCTCGGCGTACGCCTGGTGATGGTGCTGGGCCACGAGCGCTGCGGCGCGGTCGGCTCGGCGGTCGAGGCGCTGCGCACCGGGCGGCGCCCCGGCGGCGACCTGGCGTACGTGGTCGACCGGATCGCCCCGGCGGTCACCGACGTCGGCGTGGACGAGCCGGACGCGCATCCGCTGGCGATCCGCCGCCACGTCCGGCGCACCGTGGCAGCGCTGCGCTGCGACGACCGGCTGGCCGGGCCGGTGGAGGCCGGTGAGCTGGCCGTCGAGGGCGCGCTCTACGACCTGGCCACCGGCGAGGTGACGCTGCTGCCGCAGGAGCAGACGCGAAACCGCCCGCCGGAGTGATCCCGGCGGGCGGTTTCGGTGGTGCGGGTGAGGGCGCTCAGCCCTCGAAGACGCCGGCCTCGACCAGGCGCTTCTCGGTGGCCTCCCAGCCGTGCCCCGGGTGGGCCGCGGCCAGGCCGTTGATCTCGGCCCGGATCTTGGCGGCGTGGCCGGCGGCGGCCAGCACGCGGATCTCCTCGACGAAGGCCTCGGAGTCGGTGCGCAGGTGCGCGGTCTTGCCGTTGGTCAGGTTGCGCACGTAGGCGTGCTTGCCGCCGTTGAGCGGGATCAGGTACTTGAACTCGCCCAGCACGCTGAGGGCGCCACCCTGGCCAGCCTGGCCGGCCCGGACGGACGCGCGCGCGGTCTTAGAGGTGTTGCTCGCCACGGAGGTACTCCTTGCAGACGTACGGTGGGGACGGAAGGCCGTCCGGGGGCTGTGCGAGTGACGCCCGGGGTGAGCGCCGGCCCGCGAAGATGTACGGCGGCACAGAGAACCGCCCAGAGAACTGTACACGACCACGACACCTGGCTGGTCATCGCGGCGTCAGAGGGCACAACCGGCTCCACCTCCCGGGTATTTCCCGCCGGTTGGGACCGGCGAATTTTCCGATTCGCTGGCGCACCACCAGTCACACGGGTCATCATGTGTGTCCAGGTACCACTCGGTAGGACGAGGTCGTAGGGGAAGACGCACCTCGGCTCACCGGGAGGTCACCGTGCCAACGCGTGGCGTCGTATACGTCCACTCGACCCCGCTCGCCGTGTGCTCGCACGTCGAGTGGGCGATCGCGCGCGTCCTTGCCGCGCCGGTCAACCTGCACTGGACGGCGCAGCCCGCCGATCCGGGCGCTCGTCGCGCCGAGTGCGGCTGGACCGGCAGCCCGGGGACCGGCGCGGAGCTGGCCGCTGCCCTCCGGCAGTGGCCCATGATCCGTTTCGAGGTCACCGAGGAGCCCAGTCCCGGCGTCGACGGCGAGCGCTTCATGTACCTACCGGGCCGCGGCCTGTTCCGGGCCGCCGTCGGCGCGGCCGGTGACATCCAGCTCGGCGAGGACCGGCTGCGCAGCCTGATGGCCGCCGCGCGCGGCCCGGAGGCGCTGGCCCACGCGCTGGACAAGGCGCTCGGCACCGCCTGGGACGCCGAACTGGAGCCCTACCGGTACGCCGGCGACGGCGCCCCGGTGACGCTGCTCACCCGGGTCGGGTGACGGCGGTCGAGTTGCCCCGATACGGTGGGCCGCGTGTCGATTTCCCCGCGGCGTTCCGCCGTCGCGCTCGCCGCACTCACCGCGCTGCTCGTCTCCGGGTGCTCGGACGGGCCGGACCGGCCCCGTCCCACCCCGTCGAGTCCGGCGCCGTCGTCGGCCGCGCCGGCGCCGAGCGACCCGCCGGCCGCTGACCCGGCCGCCCGCGCCGCCGCGCTGGTCGGCACGCTCTCCGACGAGGACCTGGTCGGGCAGGTGCTGATGCCGTACGCGTACGGCAGCTCGGCCACCGAGGTCTCGGCCGCCTCGGCGGCCGGCAACCGGGCGCTCGCCGGCGTCGACACGCCCGCCGAGATGGTGGCGAAGTACCGGCTCGGCGGTGTGATCCTGGTCGGCTTCAGCGCCGACGACCCGACCTCCGGCAACCAGGCCACCACGAACGTCGACAACCCGAAGCAGGTCCGGGCGCTCACCGACGGGCTGCGCGCCGCCGCCGGCAAGCTGCCCACCGGCGCCGCGCCGTTCCTGATCGGCACCGACCAGGAGTACGGCGTGGTCACCCGGATCACCGACGGGGTGACCCTGCTGCCCAGCCCGCTCGCGGCCGGCGCCGCCGGGAACCCGGCGCTGACCGAGGCCGCGTGGCGGGCCGCCGGGGCCGAGCTGGCCGCGATGGGCATCAACCTCGACTTCGCCCCGGTCGCCGACGTGCTCGTCACCCGCAGCACGGTGATCGGCTCCCGGTCCTTCGGCGCCGACCCGGCGACCGCGTCCCCGCAGGTGGCCGGCGCGGTACGCGGCCTGCAGGCCGAGGGCGTCGGCGCGGCGGTCAAGCACTTCCCCGGGCACGGCCTGAGCGCCGAGGACTCGCACACCGAGCTGCCCGTGGTCAAGCAGTCCCGCGCCGACCTGGACCGCCTCGCGTTCCCGCCGTTCCGGGCCGGGATCGGCGCCGGGGCCATGGCGGTGATGTCGGCCCACCTGGACGTCAAGGCCGTCGACCCGGGCACCCCGGCGACGTTCTCCCGCAAGCTGCTCACCGACGTGCTGCGCGGCCAGCTCGGCTTCCAGGGCGTGGTGATCACCGACGGGATGAACATGGCCCCGGCGAAGAAGTGGTCGCCGGGCGAGGCCGCGGTGCGCGCGCTCAACGCCGGCAACGACCTCATCCTGATGACGCCGAACGTCAAGCAGGCGTACGACGGGCTGCGCGCCGCGCTCAAGGACGGCTCGCTGCCCCGCGCCCGCCTGGTCGAGGCGGTCACCCGGGTGCTCACCATGAAGTTCCGGCTGGCCGGACGGGACACGCCCGCCCTGTCCACGCTCGACGACGCCGCACACCGCAAGGCCGCCGACGACCTCGCCACCGCCGCGGTGACTGTGCTGCGCGGCAAGTGCGGCGGCGCGGTGACCGGACCGGTCAGCGTGACCTCGTCCGGCGGCCGGGAACCCACCCGCAAGCTGCTCACGGAGGCGCTCACCGCGGCCGGCGTCAAGGTGGTGCCCTCCGGCGGCACCGTGGTGCACCTGGTCGGGTACGGCGACGGGGCGAAGGACCTGCGCGCCGACGCCGCCGTGACGGTGGCGATGGACACGCCGTACGTGCTGTCCGGGGCGAAGTCCCCGACGCTGATGGCCACCTACTCGTCCACCCGGGCCTCGATGAACGGGCTGGCAGCCGTGCTCGCCGGCAAGGCCCGCCCGGCCGGCCGCTCCCCGGTGCCGGTCGCCGGCCTGCCGGCCACCACCTGCCGCACCTGATCTTCTGCGGCCTAAGTCGGATGCGGCCGGGCGGCTCCGGCTGGCAGGGTGTGGGCCCATGGGAGAGGCAGCACAGGGTTTCCGGTACGTCCAGCGCGCCGACGGGACAGTGGTCATCACGCATCACGGGCGGGTCGCGGGCACGCTTCGCGGCGGCCGGGCCGCGCAGTTCCTGGCCGAGGTCGACGACGATCCGCAGCTGGCCATGGCCCGGTGGACCGGCAACTACCGGCGGGGCAACGAGCGCACCGCCCGGCTACACCCCCGCAACCGCGGCTGAGGTGTAAGGAAGGGCCCCCTTTTAACGCCTGCGGTAGAGGAAGGGCCCCTTCTTAACAGGCGACTGTTAAGAAGGGGCCCTTCCTTACATCAGGGGCGGGTGAAGACCAGCGCCACGTTGTGCCCGCCGAAGCCGAACGCGTTGTTCAGCGCCGCCGGGATCTCCATGTGCCGCGCCTTGTGCGCGGCGACGTCCAGGGTGAGGCCCTCGTCCGGGTCGTCCAGGTTGATCGTCGGCGGGATCACGCCGTCCCGGATGGCCAGGATGGTGGCGATCGACTCCAGCGCCCCGGCCGCGCCGAGCAGGTGCCCGGTCATCGACTTGGTGGCGGTGAGCACCGGGTGGTCGCCGACCGCCTTGCGCAGCGCGCCGATCTCCAGCATGTCCCCGACCGGGGTCGAGGTGGCGTGCGCGTTGACGTGCACGATGTCGGTACGGGCCACGTCCGCGTCGGCGACCGCCCGGGCGATGGCCCGGATCGCGCCCTCGCCCTCCGCGTGCGGCTGCACGATGTCGTACGCGTCCGAGGTGATCCCCGCGCCGGCCAGGCGCGCGTACACCCGGGCGCCCCGGGCGGCGGCGTGCTCGGCCCGTTCCAGGATCACCACGCCCGCGCCCTCACCGAGCACGAAACCGTCGCGGCCCGAGTCCCACGGCCGGGAGGCCCGCTCCGGCTCGTCGTTGCGGGTCGACATGGCCCGCATCGAGCTGAAGCCGGCGATCGGCAGCGGGTGGATGACCGCCTCGGTGCCGCCGGCCACCACCACGTCGGCCCGGCCGGCGCGGATGATGTCCAGGCCCAGCGCGATCGCCTCCGCGCCGGTCGCGCAGGCGCTGGCGACCGTGTGTACGCCGGCCTTGGCGCCCAGCTCCAGCCCGACCCAGGCGGCCGGGCCGTTCGGCATCAGCATCGGGATGGTGTGCGGGGAGACCCGCCGCGGGCCGGACGCCTCCAGGATGTCGTCCTGGGCGAGAAGGGTGGTGGCGCCGCCGATGCCCGAGCCGACGCTGACCGCCAGGCGCTCCGGGTCCGGCCCGGCCTCGGCCAGCCCGGCGTCGGCCCACGCCTGCCGGGCGGCGATGATGGCGATCGCCTCGGAGCGGTCCAGCCGGCGCAGCTTCACCCGGTCCAGCACCTCGGACGGGTCGACCGCCAGCTGGGCGGCGATCCGGACGGGCAGGTCCGCCGCCCACTCCTGGGTGAGCGCACTCACCCCGGAGCGGCCGGCGAGCATGGCGTCCCAGGTCGACGCGACGTCCCCGCCGAGCGGGGTCGTCGCGCCGAGCCCGGTGACGACGACGTCGGGACGACTCATGATCAGGACTGCGCCTCGATGTAGCTGACCGCGTCACCGACCGTCTTGAGGTTCTGCACCTCGTTGTCCGGGATCTTGACGCCGAACTTCTCCTCGGCCGCCACCACGACCTCCACCATGGAGAGCGAGTCGACGTCGAGGTCGTCGGTGAAGGACTTCCCCTCGGCCACGTCGTCCGGGTTCACCCCGGCAACCTCTTCGAGGATCTCGGCGAGGCCGGCGGTGATCTCGTCACGGGTCATTGCGGTTGGTTCCTCTCATCGGGGGTTCCGGTGACCGGCGTCGCCGGCCACGCGCCTCGGCGCGTTCGCGCCCGAGGGGGTCTCAGGGGCAGCGCACGACCTGACCGGCGTAGGTCAGGCCGCCGCCGAAGCCGAACAGCAGCACCGGGGCACCCGAGGGCACCTCGCGCCGCTCGACCAGCTTCGACAGGGCCAGCGGGATGCTCGCCGCCGACGTGTTGCCGGACTCGACGATGTCCTTGGCGATGATCGCGTCCGGGATGTTCAGCCGCTTGGCGATGCCGTCGATGATCCGGCCGTTGGCCTGGTGCGGCACGAACGCGGCCAGCTCCGACGGGTGCACCCCGGCCCGCTCGCAGGCCTGCAGCGCGAGCGGGGCGATCGCCGTGGTGGCCCAGCGGAACACCGACTGGCCCTCCTGCGCGATGTACGGCTGCCAGCCCTCGATGCGTACCGCGTCGCTCTTCTCCGGGGCGGAACCCCAGACCACCGGCCCGATCCCGGCCGGCTCGTCGTCGGCGGTCGCGGTGACCACCGCGGCGCCCGCGCCGTCGGCGAAGATGATGCAGGTCGAGCGGTCGGTCCAGTCGGTGAAGTCGGAGAGCTTCTCCGCGCCGACGACGATCGCGTTGCGCGACGCGCCGGCCCGGATCGCGTGGTCCACGGTGCCCAGCCCGTACGCGAAGCCGGAGCAGGCGGTGTTGAGGTCGAACGCCCCCGGCGCGTTGATGCCGAGCTTCGCCGCGACCCGGCAGGCCAGGTTGGGGCTGCGGTCCACCGACGAGCAGGTGGCCACCACGACCAGGTCGATGTCGGCGGCGGTCAGGCCGGAGTTGGCGAGCGCCTTGCCGGCGGCGGCGGTGGCCATGTCGGCCACCGTCTCGTCGCCCGCGATGCGCCGCGTGACGATGCCGACCCGGTCCCGGATCCACTCGTCGCTGGTGTCGACCATCTGTGCGATCTCGTCGTTCGTGACGACGCGGGAGGGCTGATAGTGCCCCATCGCGACGATCCGGCTGCCGGCCATTTAGTGCGTTCCTCCGATGCGGACGAGGGGCTGGCCCGGGGCGACCGGGTCGTCGTGGTGCGCGAGCCACTCGGTGAGCAGCCCGTTGTCGTGCGCGGTCACCTCGACCGGCCCTCGCCCTCCGGTGACCTGGCCGAGGACCTGGCCGGCGTGTACCTCGACGCCCACCGTCGCCTCGGCCGCCCGGGTGAGGCGGCCGGCGGCGGGGGAGACCACCGTCCGGAACCACGGCGCGGGCGGGCGGGCGGCGGGACCGGCGTGGCGGGCGATCAGCCGTCGCGCGGCGGGCAGGTCGGCGGGGGTGTTCAGGGTGACGATCTCCGGTGCGCCCTCGCCCTTGAGTTCCCGCTTGACCAGCCCGGCCAGGGTGCCGGCGGGCGGCAGTTCGATCACGCCGGTGACCCCGAGGTCGGCGAGCGTGCGCATGCACAGGTCCCAGCGGACCGGGGCGGTGACCTGCCGGACCAGCCGTTGCACCGTCTCCGGGCCGTGCCCGACGGGCGCGCCGTCGAGGTTCGACAGCAGGATCCGGGCCGGGGCGGAGGCGGTGACACCGGCGGCGACGCCGGCCAGCGCGGCCTCGGCCGGCGCCATGTACGGCGTGTGGAACGCGCCGGCCACCTGGAGCCGGATGACCCGGGTGCGGGCCGGCGGTTCGGCGGCGAGCTTGTCCAGCCCGTCGACAGCACCGGCGGCCACGATCTGACCGGCGCCGTTGCGGTTGGCCGGGTGCAGCCCGTGGGCCCGCAGCGCGGCGAGCACCTCGTCCGGGTCACCGCCGAGTACGGCGGCCATCCCGGTCGGCTCCAGCGCGCAGGCCGCGGCCATCTCGCGTCCGCGTACGCCGGCGAGCGTCACGGCGGCCTCGGCGGGCAGCACCCCGGCCAGGGCGGCGGCGCCCAGCTCACCGATGCTGTGCCCGGCGACCAGCGCGACGTCGTGCATCGGCAGGTGCTCGGCGGCGAGCAGCGCGGCGGCGACGAGCAGCGGCTGGGTGCGGGCGGTGTCCTTGATCTCGTCCGCGTCCGCCTCGGTGCCCAGGTGGATCAGATCCACCCCGGCCAGGGCCGACCACCAGCGCAGACGCGCTTCGGCGCCGGGGAGGTCGAGCCACGGCGCGAGGAAGCCGGGCTTCTGTGAACCCTGTCCGGGAGAGAGTACGGCGAGCACGTGTACGACTCTGACGGATACCGGCGGGTCGCGCTGTAACGCACGGCACGAAACCGCACTAGGACCTTTGGAGGAAACCTACAAAGGTCGGCGGCGATCGTCGCCGCTCTGGGACGGTTTCCGCCCGGCTGTGCTGCCTGTCTGGCTCGGGACCGGTGCGACTGCCGGTACCACCGGGTCGAGCCTACCCACAGTCAGCGCCACCTGCAGCGCGAAGGCGTCGCGCGGGGCCAGCGGTGAGAAGGCGGTCACCTCGGCGATCCGCTTCAGGCGGTAGCGCACGGTGTTCGGGTGCACGAACAGCGCCCGGGCGGCGCTCTCCAGCGTGCCACCGGCGGCGAAGAACGCGTCGAGCGTCTCCAGCAGCTCACCGCCGGACCGGGCGAGTGCCGCGTACACGTCGTGGCGCAACCGGCGGCGGGCCTCCGTGTCGCCGGCCAGCGCGCGCTCCGGGAGCAGCTCGTCCGCGGCGACCGGGCACGGCGCGGTCGGCCAGGCCGGCGCGGCCCGGAACCCGGCCAGCGCCGCCCGCGCCGACTCGGTGGCCTCGTCCAGGCTGGGCACCGCCGGGCCGACCACCACCGGTCCCTCACCGAAGGCGGTACGCAGCTTCTCCGTGGCCGCCACCGGGTCGGCCGCCCCACCCAGCACGATCACCAGGCGGTCGCCGTGCACGCCGCCGATCACCTCGACGCCGATCCGCCGGGCCTGCCGGTAGACGGTGTGCAGCACGGCGGCCACCTCGCCGCCCGGCGAGCGGCCCACCGCCACCGCGACCGGCGGCGCGTCCGTCCAGCCCAGCGCGGCGGCCCGGCTGGCCAGCACGTCCGGGGAGTCGCCGCGCAGCAACGCGTCGACGAGCAGCGCCTGCAACCGGGCGTCCCAGGAGCCGCGGCTCTCGGCGGCGCGGGCGTAGACCCGGGCGGCGGCGAACGCGATCTCCCGGGAGAAGCGCAGCACCGCCTCCCGCAGCGACTGCTCCTCGCCCGGCACGGCCAGCTCCGACACCTGCTCCTCGACCACGTCGATGGTCACCTTGATCAGCGCCACGGTCTGCTGGAGGCTGATCGAGCGGGCCAGCGCCTGCGGCGCGGCGGCGAAGACCTCGTCCGACACCTCCTGGGTGCGGTCGGTCGCGCCGCCGCCCTGGCGCAGCCACTGCACCAGTGACCGCACGCCGGCCTGGGCCACGAGCATGACCCAGGAGCGCTGGTCGGCGGGCAGGCCGCGGAACCAGGGCAGCGTCTCGTCCATCCGGGCCACGCTGGCGGTGGCCAGGCTGCCCGCCGCCCGTTCGATGCGGCGCAGCGTCGCCGACGTCTCCGTACCGCCCGGTTCGCTCACCGCACCAGCCTGACACGCGCTGAGCAGCGGTTCCACCCCGAGGTGGCGGCGTCGCCGTGGCGTGACGATCTCCACCGGTACGCGCTGGCGATCTTGTCCGGGCGGGCCAGTACGGTGTCAGGGCGCGCCCGGGCCGTTCCGGCGGGCGCGCGAGGGCGATGGTGAGGAGGCCGGGATGGCGCAGGGGGAGGCCGAGCACGGTTGCGCCCAGGACGAGCCGTGCCGGCGTGGCCACGACCAGCCGGTCACGGCCACGCACCCGCGTCGGCCGTGCCTGCACCACCAGGGCGAGCAGGCCGCAGGCCGGGCCGCGGAGCGCGCCGAGGACGAGCCGGTGGTGCCCCGCCAGCGGGCCGCCGAGCCGGCGCATCTCGCGGACGAGCCGTCGCCGGAGCAGGGCTGCCGCAGCGATCTGGCGGGCTGGGCGGGCGCCCACCGCCACGGCGCGGTACGCCCGCTCAATCGCCGGTCGCGCCGGGAGCGGCCGCCAAGCCGCTGGTGCTGAAGCGGGGCCGTCGGTGCTGACGCGGAGCCGCCCGCGCTGACGCCGGCCGGGCGGACGCCGGGCCTGGTGTCGCGGCCGGGCTCAGCGGGTGCGGCGGCGCACCAGCAGCGCGATGCCGGCGAGTCCGGCGGTGATGACCAGCACGACGCCCACGTTGAGCAGCAGCAGCCGCTGGAGTTCGCCGAGGGCGGTGTCGAGATCGCCCACCGGGTCGAGCGCCTCCTCCGGGAGCACCCGGTCGCCGCCGCCGATGCCACCGGCGAGCGTGTCGAACTGCGCCGGCATCGGCACCCCGACCGACCGCAGCGTCTCCGGCATGTTGAGCCGCCCGAAGAACCAGCCCGCGCGGGGGTTGCTCTTGTCCGGCTGCTTCGCCGGCCGGTAGACGCGCGGGCCGCCCTTGGCCAGGGGAAAGAGGTCGTACGTGCGCTGCGGACCGGCGGCGACGTGCACCACGACCGTGTACTTCGGACCGAGGTCCGCGGCGGCCGGGCCGCGCAGCTGGCCGGTCGTGCCCAGCCACTTGACCTGGTCGATCACCAGGTGGACGTCGGCCGACCGGCTGTCGGTGCGCAGCCGCAGCGGCTCGTCGAGCTTGTCGCCGGTGATGTCGACGCCGGTCGGGGCGGGCGCGGGCGTCGGTTTCGGGGCGGCGTGGGCCGCCGTCGCGCCGGTCAGGGCCAGTGTGCACGCGAGGGCCGCCATCGTCCCGGTCACGGCGATCAGCAGCCGTCTCACCTTCCGGATCATCGCCGCCTCCTCGCCCCGTTCGATGGCTGGCTTCCGCTGCAGTCACACTGGACCGGTGTCCACCACAAAGACTCCGCAGAACGGCGCTTGGTTGCAGCAGGTGGAAGAGTATTTGGAACTATTTGCGAGCTGAGACCGACCAATGAGCGGTCGATGATCATCGGCCGGATCTTACCCGGACGGAGGGAACCATGGGGGGCAGGGTCGCTCGTGTGGCGCGTACCTGGCTGGTGGTGCTCGGGGTGGCGGCGGCGGTGTCGGTGCTGCCGGCCGCGCCGGCCGCCGCGCACAACTCGCTGACCGGCAGCGACCCGCGCGACGGGGCCCGGCTGGCCGCCGCGCCGGAGCGGATCGAGCTGCGGTTCCTTGCCACGCCGAAGGAGGCCACGACCGAGGTCACCGTCACCGGACCGGACAATGTGGCCGCGACCGGCGGCGCGCCGACCTTCTCCGGCAAGCGGGTGATCGTGCCGTTCCGGCCGGGCGCGGCCGGGCTCTACATCGTCACCTACCGGCTGGCGTCCGACGACGGCCACCCGATCAAGGGGGAGGTCCGGTTCACCCTGACCACCGGCACCCCGGCGGAGGCGCCGTCGGTGAGCGCGCCATCGACCAGCGCCGCGCCGACCGCCGCGCCCACCAGCGCCGCGCCGTCCCCGGCGACCCCGACCCCGGCCGCCGCCGAGGCGGACGACGACGGGGGTACGGGCTGGCTGTGGGCGGCCGGCGCGGTGGTGGTGCTCGCCGCGCTCGGCGGCGGGCTGCTGCTGCGCCGCCGGGCCGCCCGCCGCTGACGCCGGCCGGCCACGGCACGCCCGGGCCGGCGGCGACCGGCGCGGGCCCGCCGCTCAGACCAGGCGTACGCGGGCGGCGCGCAGCCGGGTCAGCGTACGGTCACGGCCGAGCACCTCCAGCGACTCGAACAGCGGCAGCCCGACGGTGCGGCCGGTGACAGCGACCCGTACCGGCGCCTGTGCCTTGCCCAGCTTCAGCCCGCGCTCCGCGCCGACCGCCTCCAGCGTGGCCTTGAGCGACTCGGCGTCCCAGGACTCCAGCGCCTCGAACGCGACGATCGCGGCGTCCAGCAGGTCGGCCGCGCCCTCCTTCATCGCCTTCGCCCACGCCGCCTCGTCGATCAGCGGATCGGCCAGGAAGAGGAAGTCGACGTTCGGCACGATCTCGCTGAGCACCGCGATCCGGGTCTGCGCCAGCGGGGCCACCGCCGCGAACGCGGCCGGGTCGAACTCCTCCGGCTGCCACGGCGGCGGGGCGATGGTCCCGGTGCCGGTGAGCCACGGCTGGCACGCGGCGACGAAGTCCTCCACCGGCAGCGCCCGGATGTAGTCGCCGTTGAAGGCGCGCAGCTTCTTCTCGTCGAAGAACGCCGGGGACGGGTTGACCTCGTCCAGCCGGAACTCCTGCTCGATCACCGACCAGGGCACGATTTCCCGGTCGCCCGACGGCGCCCAGCCCAGCAGCATCAGGTAGTTGCGCATCGCGTCGGCGAGGTAGCCCTCGTCCCGGTACGCCTCCAGCGCGACCTTGTCCCGCCGCTTGGACAGCTTCTGCCGCTTCTCGTTCACCACCACCGGCACGTGCGCCCAGATCGGCGGCTTGACCCCGAGCGCGTCCCAGAGAAGCTGCTGCTTCGGGGTGTTCGGCAGGTGCTCCTCGGCCCGGATCACGTGCGTGATCCCCATCGACATGTCGTCCACGACGTTGGCCAGCAGGAAGACCGGGGAGCCGTCGCCGCGGGCGATGACGAAGTCCTCGATCAGCTTGTTCTCGAACGTCGGCTCGCCGCGCACCAGGTCGACCACCACCGTCTCGCCCTCGTCGGGCGTACGGAAGCGCAGTGCCCGGCCCTCGCCCGGCCCCAGGCCGCGGTCGCGGCAGAAGCCGTCGTAGCCGCGCTGCTGCGGGCCGGTACGCGCCTGCACGTCCTCGCGGGTGCAGTCGCAGTAGTAGGCCCGGCCGCCCTCGTACAGCCGCTGCGCGGCGGCCCGGTGCTCACCGGCGTACGAGGACTGGAAGTACGGGCCCTCGTAGCTGCCCCGGTCGATGCCGATCCACTCGAGCGCGGACAGGATGCCCTCGGTCCACTCGGGCTTGTTGCGGGCCGCGTCGGTGTCCTCGATGCGCAGCACGAACACCCCGCCCTGCTGCTTGGCGAAGATCCAGTTCTGCAGCGCCGAGCGGGCGCCGCCGACGTGGAACATACCGGTCGGGGAGGGGGCGAAGCGTACACGTACCGTCACGTCCCCCAGCCTACGGCGGCCCGCCATGGGTTTCCGGCAGGGGGCCGGGTCAGGGCACCGACTTGATCTTCACGACCAGGGCGCTGCCCAGCACGGTGACCACCGCGGTGACCGCGTACAGGGTGGGGTAGCCGCCGAGGTGCACCACGATCGGCGCGGACAGCGCCGGGCCGAGCACCTGCGGCGCCGAGTTGGCGATGTTGATCACGCCCAGGTCCTTGGCCCGGTCCGTGGCGGCGGGCAGCACCTGCGTGATCAGCGCGGCGTCCACCGCCAGGTAGACGCCGTAGCCCGCGCCGAGCAGCAGCGCCGCCACCATCGCCATCGGCCAGGTCGGCGCCATCGCGAGCAGCAGCGCCGCCACCGCCATGATCAGCCCGGAGGCGATCACGAAGACCTTGCGCCGGCCGGAGCGGTCGGACATGCGCCCGGCGACCACCGCGGTCAGCATCATGCCGACCGTGTAGAGCAGGATCAGGATCAGCAGCGAGCCCTCGGGGTCGGCCACCCGTACCCCGTCGGTGAGGAAGTAGAGCAGGTAGAGCGTGCCCAGCGCGTTGCCGGTCTGCACCAGGAACCGGGTGAACCACGCCCAGGCGAAGTCGGGGTGGCGGCGCGGGCTGATCCACATCGAGGAGAACAGCGAGCGCAGCCGCAGCGGCGAGCGGTGCTCCCGGGGCAGGTGGTCGTCCTGGGTCAGCAGCGCGAACGGCAGCGACAGCAGCAGCACGGCGAGCGCGATCGCGGCGTACCCGGCGGCGTTGCCGGTGACCACGGCGGTGACCAGCACCGCGCCGAGCACCAGGCCCAGCGCCTGCGGGATGCCCACCCAGCCGGACACGCCGCCCCGCTGCGCCACCGGCACCCGGTCCGGGATCGCGGCGGTGAGGCTCGCGAGCATCGCGTTGAAGCAGACCTGCGCTGCCACCCAGGCCACCGCCACCCCGGCGATGGTGTTCTGCCGGGCCAGCAGCACCAGGGCGAGCGCGCCGATCACCGCGCCGAGCGCGGTCCAGACGTGCCGGCGGCCGAAGTGGCGGTTGGCCAGCCGCAGCGAGGTGCGGTCGGACAACGCCCCGGCGAGCGGGTTCGCCAGCACCGCGGCGAGCGCGCCGATACCGGTCACCACCGCGAGCATCGCCTCCTTGTCGGCCGGCGCGATGCGTTCCACCTGCTGCGGCAGCAGCACCTGGATCGGGGTGAAGAACGCCATCCAGACGCCCAGGTTGGCCGCGAAGATCAGCGCGATCCAGCTCCGCCGTACCGGCACCGTCGGTTCGGCGAGCGCCGCCGGCAGCGACGCCGGCGTCGGGTTCACAGTGGTCATCTCCGCACCAGGTCCCGGAACCAGGTGTACGACGACTTCGGCGTCCGCCGCTGCGTGTCGAAGTCGACGTGCACCAGGCCGAACCGTTTGGTGAAGCCCTCGGCCCACTCCCAGTTGTCCAGCAGCGACCAGACGAAGTACCCGGTCACCGGCACACCGGCGGCCATCGCCTCGCGCACCGCGCGGACGTGCCCGTCCAGGTACGCGATCCGCTCCGGGTCGTGCACCCGGCCGTCGGCGTCCGGCGCGTCGTCGTACGCGCAGCCGCTCTCGGTGACCTGGATCGGCGGCAGCGCGTCGCCGTAGCGCTGGTGCAGCTGGAGCAGCAGGTCCCGCAGGCCGTCCGGGGCCACCGGCCAGTCGAACGCGGTACGCGGGTAGCCGTCCAGCGGCACGATGTCGAACGGCAGCGGCGAGTCCGCCTCGGGCGCCCGGATGCCGGTCGGGTTGTAGTAGTTGACCCCGAGAACGTCGATCGGCGCGGCCAGCACGTCCAGGTCCCCGTCGCGGATCACCGCCGGGTCCACACCCGGCGCCTCCGGGTAGCCGCGTCCGAGCAGCGGATCGGTGAACAGGAGGTTGTGCAGCGCGTCGTACGCCATCGCGGCGGCCCGGTCCGCGTCGGTGTCGCCGGCGACCCGCACCGGGGAGTAGTTGTTGGCGATCGCCACCGGGGACGTGGTGCGGGCGCGCAGCGCGGAGACCACGAGACCGTGCCCGAGGAGTTGGTGGTGGGCCACCGGGAAGGCGTCGAACAGCAGCATCCGGCCGGGGGCGTGCACGCCCATGCCGTAGCCCATGCTCATGTGGATGAACGGCTCGTTGAGCGTGATCCAGAGCTTCACCCGGTCGCCGAGGCGGGCCGCGGCCAGGTCGGCGTACTCGGCGAAGCGGGCCGCGGTGTCCCGGTTCAGCCAGCCGCCAGCGTCCTCCAGCGGCTGCGGCAGGTCCCAGTGGAACAGCGTGGCGACCGGGTCCACGCCGGCGGCGAGCAGGCCGTCCACCAGCCGGTCGTAGAAGTCCAGCCCGGCGGCGTTGGCCGGGCCGGTGCCGGCCGGCTGGATCCGGGGCCAGGCGATCGAGAACCGGTACGCGGACACGCCCAGCCCGGCCAGCAGCGCGGTGTCCTCGGCGTACCGGTGGAAGTGGTCGCACGCCTGGTCGCCGGTGCTGGCGTCGGTGACCCGGCCCGGCTCGTGGGCGAAGGTGTCCCAGATGGACGGACCGCGACCGTCGGCAGTGGTCGCGCCCTCGATCTGGTACGCGGAGGTGGAGACCCCCCAGCGGAAGCCGGCGGGGAACTCGGGCATCGGCGCGGTCGTCAAGTCACCCTCCAAGACATGAAGCGTGCTCGCGACTCTAGGGCTCGGCGGACCGCCGCGCCATAGGCCGGGATGACTGCTTGACGCAAGGCAGTTCGGCGTGTCTTTTCCGAACCCGTCCGCTTAAGTCCGATTTACACATAGAGTGCCGAATATCGCGGATGTGATTTAAGTGGGGGAAAGATACTCATGATCCTCGTGGAACGCAGCGCACACGTGGCGGCGCCGGTAGAAGTGGTCTGGGACGTCGTGCAGCGCGCCGAGCAGCTGCCGGCCTGGCTGGCGGGAGTCCGCGCGGCCGAGGTCCTGTCCGGGGAGGGATTCGGGCGGCGGCAGTTGGTCCAGGCCGGACGCGGCGCCGCGCACGAGGCCGAGGTGATCGCCTTCCAGGAGCCGACCCTGATCGGCTGGCGTGAACGCGCAAAGGGCGCCGGCGCCCGGGCCGAGGCGCGCACCGAGATCTACGTCCAGCTGACCCCGGACGAGGAAGCCGGCGGCACCGTCGTACGGCTGATCGTCGTGCGGTGGCCCGCCGGACCCGTCAAGGCGGCTCTGCTCCGGCTCGGCCTGCGCCGGGTCGGCGCCGACCTGGAGGACTCGCTGGCCCGGCTGACCGACCTGGCCGCCGTCGGCTGACCGAGCCCAGTCCCGGCGTCGCCCGCGATGGTGACGGCCCGGCGTTCCCGCCAGGGACGCCGGGCCGTCGTTGCTACCCGAGGTGTTAAGAAGGGGCCCCTCCTCTACCGGAGGCGTTAAGAAGGGGCCCTTCCTTTCAGCTGTCGCCGCCGGTCTCGCCGACCGGGGCGGCGTTGACGTCGTCCAGCGCGTACTTGCGGGCGGCGTCGGCCGGCACGTGGGCCGGCACCACGCCGCGCAGCGCGAGCTGGCGCAGCGTGGCGACCGCCACCGACTCGGCGTCCACGTGGAAGTGGCGGCGCAGCGCGTGCCGCGTGTCCGACATGCCGAAGCCGTCGGTGCCGAGCGAGGTGTAGTCGCCGGGTACCCAGCGGGCGATCAGGTCCGGTACCGCGCGCATCCAGTCGCTGACCGCGACCTTCGGCCCGTCGGCGTCGGCCAGCTTCCGCGCGATGTACGGCACCCGCTGCTCCTCGCCCGGGTTGAGCAGGTTGTACTCCTCGCACTCCACCGCGTCGCGGCGCAGCTCGGTCCAGGAGGTCACCGACCACACGTCGGCGGAGACGCCCCAGTCCTCGGCGAGCAGCTGCTGGGCCTTGAGCGCCCACTGCATGCCGGTGCCGGAGGCGAGGATGTTCGCCTTCGGCGCGTCGTCGCCGACCTGCGGCGCGGGGGAGTAGCGGTGGATGCCCTTGACGATGCCCTCGACGTCCACGCCCTCCGGCTCGGCCGGCTGGAAGATCGGCTCGTTGTAGATGGTGAGGTAGTAGAAGATGTTCTCCTGCGCCTCGCCGTACATCCGGTGCAGACCGTTCTCCACGATGTGCGCCAGCTCGAAGGCGAACGCCGCGTCGTAGGAGACCACCGCCGGGTTGGTGGCGGCGAGCAGCAGCGAGTGGCCGTCCTCGTGCTGGAGGCCCTCACCGTTGAGCGTGGTCCGGCCGGCCGTCGCGCCGAGCACGAAGCCCCGCGCCATCTGGTCCGCCGCCGCCCAGAACCCGTCGCCGGTGCGCTGGAAGCCGAACATCGAGTAGAAGATGTACAGCGGGATCATCGGCTCGCCGTGCGTGGCGTACGCCGTGCCGGCGGCGGTGAACGAGGCCACCGACCCGGCCTCGTTGATCCCCTCGTGCAGGATCTGGCCGGTGGTCGACTCCTTGTAGGACAGGAACAGGTCCCGGTCCACGGCGGTGTAGCGCTGGCCGTGCGGCGAGTAGATCTTCTGGGTCGGGAAGAGCGAGTCCATGCCGAAGGTACGGGCCTCGTCCGGGATGATCGGCACCCAGCGCTTGCCGAACTCCTTGTCCTTCATGATGTCCTTGAGCAGGCGGACGAAGGCCATCGTGGTGGCGACCTTCTGCTTGCCCGACCCGCGCTTGACGTCGGCGAACCGCTCGCTGCCCGGGATGGCCAGCGTCTTGCGCGTGGTGCTGCGCGTGGGCAGGTAGCCGCCGAGCTGCTGGCGCCGGTCCTTCAGGTAGGTGATCTCGTCCGACTTCTCGCCCGGGGTGTAGTACGGCGGGAGGTACGGGTTCTCCTCCAGCTGCTTGTCCGGGATGTCCAGGTAGAGGCGGTCGCGGAAGAGCTTCAGGTCCTCCAGCGTCAGCTTCTTCATCTGGTGCGTGGCGTTGCGGCCCTCGAAGTGCGAGCCGAGCGTCCAGCCCTTGATCGTCTTGGCGAGGATCACCGTCGGCTGGCCGGTGTGCTCCGTGGCCGCCTTGTAGGCCGCGTAGAGCTTGCGGTAGTCGTGGCCACCCCGCTTGAGGTTCCAGATCTCGTCGTCGGTCAGCCCTTCGACCATCTTGCGGGTCCGCGGGTCGCGGCCGAAGAAGTGCTCCCGCACGTACGCCCCGGACTCCGCCTTGTAGGTCTGGTAGTCACCGTCGGGCGTGGTGTTCATCAGGTTGACCAGCGCGCCGTCGGTGTCCGCGGCGAGCAGCGGGTCCCACTCCCGGCCCCAGACGACCTTGATGACGTTCCAGCCGGCGCCCCGGAAGAACGCCTCCAGCTCCTGCATGACCTTGCCGTTGCCGCGGACCGGTCCGTCCAGGCGCTGGAGGTTGCAGTTGATCACGAAGGTGAGGTTGTCCAGCTCCTCGCGGGCGGCCACGCCGATCGCGCCGAGCGACTCGACCTCGTCCATCTCACCGTCGCCGAGGAACGCCCAGACGTGCTGCTGGGAGGTGTCCTTGATGCCCCGGTGCTGCAGGTAGCGGTTGAACCGCGCCTGGTAGATCGCGTTCAGCGGCCCGAGACCCATCGAGACGGTCGGGAACTCCCAGAAGTCCGGCATCAGCCGCGGGTGCGGGTACGACGGCAGCCCGCCACCGGGGTGCGACAGCTCCTGCCGGAAGCCGTCGAGCTGGGACTCGCTGAGCCGGCCCTCCAGGAACGCCCGCGCGTACATGCCGGGGGAGGCGTGGCCCTGGTAGAAGATCTGGTCGCCGCCGCCCGGGTGGTTCTTGCCCCGGAAGAAGTGGTTGAAGCCCACCTCGTAGAGCGACGCGGAGCTGGCGAACGTGGAGATGTGGCCACCGACGCCGATCTCCGGGCGCTGCGCCCGGTGCACCAGCATGGCGGCGTTCCATCGGATGTACGCCCGCAGCCGCCGCTCGACGTGCTCGTCACCCGGGAACCACGGTTCGCGCTCCGGCGGGATCGTGTTGATGTAGTCGGTGGTGGTCAGGGACGGCACCCCGACCTGCCGCTCGCGGGCCCGCTCCAGCAGGCGCAGCATGACGTACCGGGCTCGTTTTGTCCCGCGCTCGTCGATGACACCGTCGAGCGACTCGACCCATTCGCTGGTCTCTTCAGGGTCGATGTCCGGAAGCTGGCTCGGCAGACCAGCGGTGATCACCGGGCGCTTGCGTTCCGTAGCCACAGGCGTTCCCTCGGTTTCGTGTGGGATAGGTCTCTAGCGCCATCCTGCCCCCTGGTGGCGCGTGTCGTCACCTCTCCCACCCTCAGACGCGACGCTGAACACAGGTACCCATCAGTAACTTTGCGCGATCACCGGGTGCGCTATCGGGGGGCGCGGCGGGGAACCGGGCACTGCGGCAGAATGCGCCGTATGCGCAGTGAGGTGATCACCGTCCGGACCGGCTCCCGGCCGACCGTCCGGGACATCACGAGCGAGGCCGAGCGGTTCGTCGCCAGCGCCGGCGACGGTCTGCTGCACGTCTTCGTCCCGCACGCCACGGCCGGGCTGGCGATCATCGAGACAGGCGCCGGCTCCGACGACGACCTGCTGCGGGCGCTCGACGACCTGCTTCCCACCGACGGCAGGTGGCGGCACCGGCACGGCTCGCCCGGGCACGGCCGCGACCACGTGCTGCCCGCGTTCGTCCCGCCGTACGCCACGCTGCCGGTGCTCGCCGGGCGGATCCAGCTCGGCACCTGGCAGTCGATCTGCCTGGTCGACACCAACGGCGACAACCCCGACCGCCAGGTGCGCTTCTCGTTCCTGCCCGGCTGACCGGCCGCGCAGATAGTGGAGTGCATCAATTATTGACCAGTCACGTAGAATTGGCGGATGGCGCACTCCACCGTCTCCGCTGATCAGCCCGGCCCCGGTGACCGGCCGAGCCTGGCCGGGGACACCGTGCGCCGGATCCTGCACGTCGCCGCCGCGCTGCGCCACCACCAGAACGAGGCGCTCGCCGGGCTGGGGCTCACCCCCGCGGCCGCCCGCGCGCTGCACGAACTGGACCCGGACCGCCCGCAGCCGGCCCGCGACCTCGCCGAGCAGCTCGGCTGCGACAGGTCGAACGTCACCGGCCTGGCCGACCGGCTGGAGCGGGCCGGGCTGGTGGAACGACGCACCGATCCGGCCGACCGGCGGCAGAAGACGCTTGTGGTCACCGGGCGCGGCCGGGAGGTCCGGGCGCGGGTCCGGCAGGTCATGTCGGACTCCCGACTGCTCGACGACCTGAGCACCGCCGAACTGGCCGCACTGCGTGAACTCGTCTTCAAGGTCTCCGACGGCGGCTGCCCGGAGGAGTGCGGCGAGGTCTGAGCCACGCCGGGCGGAACGTGTCCGACTGGGCGCGGCGGGCCCGAGTCGGTAATGCTGTCCGACGTGACCACCCCGCACGATCTCGACGACCGGCTCCGGGCCGAACTGGCCGCGCTCGGGGCGCCCGACCAGCGGCGCGACCTGGGCGAGCGACTGCCCGACGGCGGGCCGCTGACCGGGGCGCAGGCGCTGGCCCTGTTCGACGCGCAACTGACCAGCCGGCTGCTCGACCTGGCCGGGCAGTGGCTGCACGGCTTCGGTGAGGGGTACCACACCATCGAGTCGGCGGGGCACGAGGGCAACGCCGCGGTGGCCGCCGCGCTGCGGCCGACCGACCCCGCGCTGCTGCACCACCGCTCCGGGGCGTTCTACTGCCTGCGCGCCGCCCAGGCAGCCGGCGCCTTCCCCGCCGCCCCGCCGCCGCCCGCCCCGCCGACACCCGACCCGGAGACCGCTCCCGACGCCGCCGTCGACGGCTCGCCCGATGCTGATCCCGACGCCGTCGTCGACAGTTCGCCTAGTGCTGCTCCGCGGGCTGCCGCCGACAGTTCGCCCGGCACCGCCACCGACTCGCCCGGCACCGCCGTTGCCGGCTCGCCCGGCACCGCCGTTGCCGGCTCGCCCGGCACCGCCACCGACGGCTCGTCCGGTGCCGTCCCCGGCGCCTCAAGCGGCGTCTCGCCCGACGAGCCGGCCGCATCCTCCGCGCAGCGAGCCACCCCCGCCTCGTCGGCTGTCGCCCCCGCTCCGTCGGCTGTCATCCCGAACCCGTCGGCCGCCCCGGCCCCGTCGGCCACCCCGGCCCTGCCGGACGCCACCCACGACTCGCACGACCTGCCCGCCCAGCGCGGCACCGGCCAGGATCCGCACATCAATCCCACCTCCCAGGAGCAGCGTTCCACTCACCGGGAACCGGAGAGATCTTGGAGCGAAAGTGCCCCTATGGGGGCCGTTTCGTACCAAGATCTCGAACGGCCGGGGGCGGGAGGCGACGCTGGCCGGGCGGGCGCACCGGGCGGTTCGAGCGGTCGGACGAACGCGGCGGCGGGTGAGGCGGACAGCCTTCCCGTGGGAGCCGGGATCGTGGTGGACGCGGACGGTGGCGCGACTGTCGGCGTACCCGATCTGCCGCCGCCTGCCCCCGACGACGCGTTCGCGGCGGCGGCGCGCGACGTGCTGCGCGGCATCGTGGCGTCCGCCGAGGAACCGGCCGCCGGAGGCCGGCAGAAGCTCTTCGGCCGCGCCGACCTCGCGGTCGTGCCGACCGCCGCGAGCGCCGGCTCGCACCTGCCCCGCGCGGTCGGCCTGGGGCTGGCGCTGGAGCGGCTGCGCCGGGGCGCCCGGCCCGCGGACGGTGAGCCGGACGCGGCAGCCTGGCCCGCCGACGCCGTGGTGGCCTGCTCCTTCGGCGACGCCTCGGTCAACCACGCCACGGTCACCGCCGCGCTCAACACCGCCGGTTGGTACGACCACACCGGCCTGCGTATCCCGGTCCTGTTCGTGTGCGAGGACAGCGGTGGCTCCGCCGATGGGTGGGTGGCGACGACGCTGCGGTCCCGGCCCGGCATCCGCTACTTCGCGGCCGACGGCACGGACGTGGCCGAGAGCTACCGGGTGGCGGCGGAGGCGGCGGCCTGGGTGCGCCGGCACCGCCGGCCCGCCGTGCTGCACCTGGGCGCGGTCCGGCTGATGGGGGAGGGCGACGCGGTCCGCGACCCGTTGCTGGCCACCGCGCGGCTGCTGGTCACCTCCGGGTACGCCGGGGGCGAGGAACTGCTCAGCCGGTACGACGAGCGGGGCTGGCAGCTGCGCCGCATCGCCGAGGAGGTGCTGGACGAGCCGAAACTGGCGTCCGCGGTCGACGTCGTGCGGGAGCTGGCGCCACGCCGGCCGGTCCGGGTGTCCCGGGCGGTGGCCGACGCGGCGGCGCGGGCGGCCGGGCCGGGTGCCGGGGCTAGGGCGGAGGCGTTCGGCGGCAAGCCGCCGGAGCTGACCGGGCCGCTGACGCTGGCGCAGAGCATCAACGCGGCGCTCGCCGACGGCATGCTCGACCACCCTCAGATGGCGGTGTTCGGCCGGGACGTGGCCGCCGGCGGCGGGGCGCACGGGGTGACCGAGGGGCTGCGGGACCGGTTCGGGGCGGCCCGGGTGTTCGACACGCCACGGGACGAGACCTCGATCCTCGGGCTCGGGCTGGGCGCCGGCCTGGCCGGGATGCTGCCGGTGCCGGAGATCCAGTACCTGGCTTATCTGCACAGCGCCGAGGACCAGCTCCGCGGCGAGGCGGCCACCATGCGGTTCTTCTCCCGGGGCGCGTTCCGCAACCCGATGGTGGTGCGGGTGGCCGCCCTGGCGGGCGAGGACGGGCTCGGCGGCCACGCGCGTAACGACAACTCGGTGGCGGTGCTGCGGGACGTACCGGGGCTCGTGGTCGCCGTGCCGGCGCGGCCGGACGACGCCGCGCCGATGCTGCGTACGTGCCTGGCGGCGGCCCGGGTGGACGGCAGCGTCTGCGTCTTCCTGGAGCCGGCCGCGCTCTACCACGCCCGCGACCTCTACGCCGACGGTGACGGCGAGTGGACGGCCGAGTACGCCGAGCCGGGCACCTGGGCGGACCGGCACGTGCCGATCGGGCGGGCCCGCGTCTACGGGATCGGCTCGGCCGAGGACCTCACCATCATCACCTTCGGTAGCGGGGTGCGGATGTCGCTGCGCGCGGCGGCCACCCTCGCCGCGGAGGGCGTGGGCAGCCGGGTGGTGGATCTGCGCTGGCTGGCCCCGCTGCCGGTGGCCGACATCATCCGGGAGGCCTCGGCGACCGGCCGGGTGCTGGTGGTGGACGAGACGCGACGCTCCGGCGGGGTGGGCGAGGGCGTGGTGTCCGCGCTCGTCGACACCGGGTACGTCGGCGCCGCGCGCCGTGTGGCCGGACTTGACTCGTTTGTACCATTAGGTCCGGCCGCTCGTCAGGTTCTGGTCTCCGAGGAAGCCATCACCCAGGGTGCCCGTACGCTGCTGGCACGGTAAATTCCGTTCCACCCGGTGCGCCACTTGCGCGGCGAGCCGCAACTGTGTGGACTGGGCCCGACGGTGTCACCCGACGCCACGAGCAGGGATAGATGAGGAGGCACGCGACAGTGAGCGCGACCGCTGGCCAGGCCGACGGGGTACGCAGCCTGGCGGACCGGTTCGGTATCGAGCCGGGCATGGTCGTCATGGAGATGGGCTACGACGACGACGTCGACACCGATCTCCGGGACGCCCTGACCGACCGCTGTGGGGAACTCGTCGACGAGGACACCGACGAGGTGGTCGACGCGGTTCTGGTCTGGCACCGCGACGGCGACGGTGACCTCTTCGAGCTCCTCGTGGACGCCCTCGGGCCGCTCGCCGACAACGGCGTGGTCTGGCTCCTGACCCCGAAGGCCGGCCGCGACGGCCACGTCGAGCCGAGCGAGGTCGCGGAGAGCGCGCAGACCGCCGGCCTCCAGCAGACCTCCACCATCAACGCCGGCCGCGACTGGAGCGGAGCCCGCCTGGTCATGCGGCGCGGCTCCAAGAGCAAGAAGTAGGAGCGCACATGCCCGTCGAGGTTGGCGCCGAAGCGCCCGACTTCCTGCTCAAGGACCAGAACAACCAGGAGGTACGGCTCGCCGACTTCCGTGGCCGCAAGACCGTGCTGCTCGTCTTCTACCCGCTCGCGTTCACCGGCGTCTGCCAGGGCGAGCTGTCCGAGGTGCGGGACAACCTCGACGAGTACGCCAACGACGACATCCAGGTGCTGACCGTCAGCGTCGACTCCGTGTACGCCCACAAGATCTGGGCCGAGCAGGAGGGCTTCCAGTTCCCGCTGCTCGCCGACTTCTGGCCGCACGGCGCGGTCGCCCAGGCGTACGGCGTCTTCAACGACGTCGCGGGCATCGCCAACCGGGGCACCTTCGTCATCGACAAGGCCGGCGTGGTCCGCTTCGCGGAGATGAACATGCCCGGCGAGGCGCGCGATCAGCAGGGCTGGCGCATGGCGCTGGCCGAGGCCGCCGCTGCCTGAGTCCCACACCCAGGTACGTCGTTCGACCGGGCCGGAGGCGGGCAGGTAAGCTGGCCGCTCCGGCCCGCCGTACGGGCGTTCCGGGCGCGTAGCTCAGTGGGAGAGCACTCGCCTTACAAGCGAGGGGTCGCAGGTTCGAAACCTGCCGCGCCCACCTTTCACATCAGCGGGAACCGTCCCGAGAAGATCACTCCCCGGGGCGGTGACTCGACGGGCTCCACGTGTTAGATCCGTTGCCATTGATGCCGGGACCAGGGCGGCTGGGGTCCGGGAGAATGAGCCTGTGGCCTCTGACCAGGAAGCGCTTCCGCGCCTGCGGGAATGCCCTACCGGGCCGGCGCTGCATTACGCTGCCAGGCCACACCTCGCAGGACCGCTACCTCCCCCGAGCGGTTGCCGCAGACGTAACCCTCGCCTGCACTGCTCCTCGGAGGTGAGACGTGGCTACCGTGGACCCGGGTTTGCGGCCAGAGATGGTGCAACGAGAAGGCCGGGAAGCTTTCGAGCGGCTTCGCACGTACTCCATAATCGCTGTTCAGGCGGGTGTGGCCGCTGGATTGTCCTGGTTCATCGCCAGCGACGTGCTGCACAATCCACAGGCGTTGTTCGCCCCAGCCGCCTCGATCGGCACGGTCGCAGCAGCCCTCGGCAATCGGATCAGGCGAGCGGCGGAACTCATCGCCGGGGTGATCCTCGGGGTGGCGGCCGGGCAGTTGATCATCTTCGCCATCGGGACGGGGCCGATACAGATCGCCGTGATCGTGGCATTCGCGATCTCGTCGGTAGCCGTGATTCGCGGGGGCGGCGCCGTGATGGTGCACGCAGGAAGCACCGCGGTGCTGCTGGGGACGCTGACTGCGCAGCAATCCCACCTGGCTGTGGCGCGGACGGTCAACGCGTTGATCGGGGGCGCGACGGCCATCGCCGTGGCGTTGCTGATCCTGCCGGCCAACCCTGTGCGCGTCGTGCACCGCTCTGCCGGTCCGTCGCTGGATGTTTTCGCCCGTGCTCTCACGGCTGTCGCCGAGGCGTTGGATCGGCGTGAGGTTCAACAGGCCGACGACGCCTTGCAGCGCCTGATCGCGGTAGAGCAGGAAAGAGACAAGACGATCGAGATGGTCGCCGCGGCGGGGGAGATCGCGCTTCTCTCACCCTGGCGGTGGCGACGATTGGGCATCCTGCGCCGGTATCAGCGCGCCTCCGAGCACCTCCAATCCGCCTACTCCAACAGCCGCGAATTGGCGCACTGGGTCGTATCGGCGGTACGGCTGCGTGAACCCGTACCCGCCGGCCTCTCAGCGTCGATCGAGCACCTCGGCCAAGCGGTGCGGCTGCTGCATCGCGATTTCGTCGCCGGCCGAGAGCCCGACCTTGCACGCGCGCGGGCGCAACAGGCCATCGAGGAGGTCAACCAGGCCTGCGCCGAAGAGATCGGATTCTGCGAGATGGTCCTCATTTCCCGGCTGCGCCTTGCCATCAGCGACGTGCTTCAAGCGTCCGGACTGCCAAAGGCAGAGGCAAATCAGCAGGCGGGGTTGGCCGCCGACTCGAGCTGATTCAACAACAGGTGTTCTTGCCGCGTTGCGGAAGCCGCAGCCGCGACTAGCGGCGGACGACACGGGAGAGCAAGCGACAGCTCGCAGCTCCGAACCGGCCGCACCCGCCGCTCACGCCAGCCAAACCGCCGGTGCGGTGACAGCACGAGTAGCCCGTTGACGACCTGCAATGAGGTCAGGCGCTCCAGCCACCGACGCCACCGCTGCCGGTGTTGCCGCCGTCCGTCCGGTTCCGATGGTCGTCGAGCCTGCGGCGGGCCTCGGCGGATGCCTGGAGGTCACGCACCTGGCCGCCGTCGACTGGTGTCTTCCGGCTATGGCGCCACAGTGCGACCGCAGCGACGGCCGCCGCGATGATGATCAGAACGCTGAGCCAGCGCACTTCGACCTCCCTGGGTGAGATGCCTGCCCCCACTGTGAGGCAGCCGGTCAAGGCTGGTTCCAGGGCGCCTCGACAACGAATGAGCCGCCGGAGATCAGGCTCGGAGCCGTACCCTCCGGGGCTGTGGAACTGGACGATGCATCGTGGGGCAGGGCACTGGTCCTCGTTCGAGAACTGCGCGACCCCGCCATTTCTGACGTCGATGGGTTCGGGGCGACCGACCTGCGCCCTGTTGACCTTCATGCGAGGATCTGAGGTGTGATTCTCTACCGAAGGGGCAGTGCCTCGTAGGCAGCCGCAGCCCCGATCACTTCGCCGCCGCGTGCGCATCACGCGAAGCCCGTGGGCCCGTTATCGGGATGTTCCTGGACTCTCCGGTCCCGCGAACGCTGCCATCCGTCTGGTGGAAGGGCGGCGGTGGCTCCCGGGCACGGTGGCCGCCGCCGTCAGGATCTGGGGCGCGCATGCGTACGGCAGCCGGCTTCGGTGGAAGCCGTGGGAAGCGGAGTTCGCCTGTTCCTGCTGTGGCGAAGCCTGGGCACGACTGCGCTTGGAAGAGGCAATCGTCTCGCTGCCAAGCCATGCCAGCCGAGAGCTTCGAGCCGTTGTCGACCGCCTGGACGACGCTCTGTTGAGGCGTACCCATCACGATCCTCAAACGCCCGGTCACGACCCCTGGTGGCTGCGCCGCTGTTGATCAAGCGGAAACGCTCTTACTACGTCGTTTTCGTCGGGTGGAACCGCCGGTAGATGGCAGGTAGGAACAGCAGAATCAGGACGACGATCGCTGCTCCCACGAGTAACGGTGGCCCCAGCGAGTCAGCGAGGCGGATCCCGCTCGGTGCCGAGGTGTGCTGAGGCGCGTTCGGGTTGTCAGGGCTTCCGGCGAACGAGCCCCGATTTGCGATGAACGCCTGGCCGCAGCAGAGGGCCATTGGAATGGTCAGGATGCAGGTCATCGTATGTGCCCACGCTCTGCCTCGCACGAGACCCACCAGCGACAGGAGCAGGCCGGCCATAGCGAGACCGGACAGGACCACCGTCAGCCGGCCGACGACCTCGGCCCTCAGGTCGGCAAGCCCGTTCCGGTTCGCTGCCTCCTCCGGCGACACGTGGTACACGACGTCCCAGTGCGTGAGGTCATAGAGGACTGTTACGGCGTTGAGCGTCAACCCGAGCACCAGTAGGCCGACCGCGACGGCCGGTGCGAACAGCGGCCATCGAGACGTCGACCCTCGCCGGCGGTTGGCCCTCTTGATGATCACTCGGCGGACCATACACAAGCTGATCTGGCGTCAGGGGCACATCGCTCTTGGGGTGACAGCAACGCCGATAGCAAGAGGCCCGGCGAGCGGCGGATGGCTGGAGATCAGGCTTGGAGCCGTACCCTTCGGGCTGCGGATCCTGCGCTGCCCGGACGTCATCACCCTGATGTTCTTCAACCAGCCCGAGTTGACGGACGAGGAGGTGATAGATGGTCGTGCAGGAACGACCGCGCCGCCTCCTTCATGGCCGCCACCGCCTCCTCCGTCCGATCCGGCGCTGCGCCGCAATCGGCGTACAGGTGCAGGAAGCGGTAGCCCACCTCGCGCAGCTTTTCCGAGGGAAAGTAGGACGACTGCCAGTAGATCTCGTGCGCCAGGTCCTCGGGATCGCCCTCTCCGTCGATGATGCTCGCCGCTGCCGCCCGCATGAGGTGCAGCCGGGCGCCGCTCTCGTCCGGGACCGGCGAGCCGAGTTCCTCCATCGCCTGCCGGAACAGGTCGACGGCTTCCCGGGACTGGCCCTTCGACAGACCGGCGAGCTCACGCAGGCTCGGCGAGTCGACACCACGGGCCAGAGCATGCGCGGCTGCCATCGCCAGGTCGTCGCCGACCGGCTCGTCCATCGCCAGCCGGACGGCAAGGTCGCGCAGTCGCTCCATCCCCGAGAGGCTAGGCGGTACGCGGGGCCGTGTCCGCCCATGGGGACGCGATTGCGCGACGGGTCAGCGAATGCCCGCGTCGTGGAGCCGCCGGGTGGCACCCGGATCGATGGTGGTCCGCACGAGCGAACCGGGCGCGTCTGAGGATCCGGTACTGAACGCGGTCACCACCAGCACGACGACCAGCACCGGCATCAACAGCGTCCGGACCAGCATGGCCCAGCACGCCTTGAGGCCGATCCGGCCGCCGTCCCGGGCTCGTACGAGTTGGGTGCCGGTGAGCAGCGCGCCGAGCGCCCGGCCGTTGCCGTAGCAGAGGCCGTAGAGCAGCGGCACCACCACGAGCAACGAGAGGCTCGCCCCGGCGGCGAGGTTGTCGGACAGGGTGACCGCGCGGTCCACCAGGGCCAGGGCGACGACGCCCGCCCCGACACCGAACAGGAACACCGTGAAGTCGACGAGCCAGGCCATGATCTGTGCCCCGGTGCCGGCCCGGACGTACAGGCCGCCGTTGCCGAACGTCGCGATCCGCTTCGCCTTGCGAGGACCGAGTACGTGCTCCGCCTGCGCCTGGGCGGCTTCCAGTCGGGTCAGTGGGTGGCCCGTGGCGCGGATTGTCACAGCGCTCTCCTGTTGTGTCGGGGGCACCGGGCGTTTCGCTGGATCCGGACGCCGTGCCGTGTTGAACCCCGAGTGCAGAGTAGTCGGCGCCAGAACAAGGCCACGGCGCTATGTCGCTGAGGTGTTGTACCGGTCCAGCGTCGCCTTCGAGGTCGACGCGTCGCGGAAGACAAGCTCCCACGGGCCGGTGTTCACATCCATGTCCTTGCCGAACCCGACCCACTTCCCGGCCAACCGTCGGCCCGGCGGCTCGGCCAGAAGCTGGATCGCTCCGTGATAGTGGGCACCCCGGTAGTAGCCGGCCGGGTCGGTCTGCTCCACCCAGGTGCCGGTGACAACGGCACCGTCCACGGTCAGGTCCAGCGACAGAGACGAGGACGCCGATCCGGGCAGGCTGCGCGCGGTCAGCCTGTCACCGTGCTGCAGCAGGACGACGAAGTGTTGTCCGGCGAAGGACTCCTCCCGGCCGCTGGAGTAGTACTGGTAGCGGCTGAGCCACACGCCCTCGTACGACCTGTGCGCCGTGCTGGGCTCGGCAGCCGGCGTCGGCGTGGCCAGGTTCGACACGGGTGAGGCCAGGTCGTGGCCACCCTGTTGGTCGTCGGCCACGTGCCCACCGGGCACCGCGGCGAAGCCGAGCAGTGAGATGGGCAGGCCGGTGACGACCTCCAGCGCGCGTGCGAAGTCGTCCTGGCTCATGCGCATCCCGTCATGGAGGGCGCCCAGGGCCGTGTCGGGAGCGGCCATGAGCGACACGATAGCGCTGTGTCGCAGTGGTGTCACCGTTGGTGCGTGGCTCGTAGGTCATCGACGAGCGGCGTTTCGGGGTACGGTCGACAGAATGGCGGCCGGGTGAGTTCGCCGGGCCTCTTGAGCTTGGAGCTGGGCTATGGCTTCCTCCGTCGATCCGCGCTTCGGGGCAGCTCTGCGCGAGTTTCGGGAGCGGCGTGGTCTGTCGCTTCGGTCCCTCGGGCAGCTCGCCCATCGAAGCAAGAGCCATCTGCACGAGCTGGAAGCAGGGCTCAAGGCTCCGACTGTCGACACGGCGCGCCACTTGGACCGGATTCTCGACGCCGGAGGTGTGCTTGCTCGGCTGGTCGATGCGCCGATCGACCATGCGGCCGAGGCGGGCGAGTTGCGGGCGAGGGTTGCCGCCAGTGATGTCAGCGGTGAGGTGCTCGAACGGATCGAGCAGGGCGTCGACGACCTCGCCACCTCCTATCCGACTATGGCGCCGGCGGATCTGTTGCCGCTGGTGCGGCGACATCTGGCCTATGTGGTGCGGCTGCTGGACGGACGGGTCACGCTTGCTCAGCAGCGTCGGCTGTTGGTTGCGGGCGGTTGGTTGGCGGTGCTGCGGGCCACCGTTCACATCGACCTGCGGCAGCGCGGTGCGGCGGCTGCCCATCTGCGTGCTGCTCGTGAGCTTGCCGAACACGCCGAGCATGCGGAGATCCAGGCGTGGTGTCTGGAGACCCGGGCCTGGGACGTGTTGACGCAAGGTGACTACCGGACGGCACTCGATCTGTCTCATCAAGCACAGCGGGTCGCGCCGAAAGGCAGCTCGGCCAGGATTCAGGCGACTGCCCAGGAAGCTCGCGCGTGGGCGCGGATCGGTGATGTGGCCGCCACCCGGCGAGCGCTGGAGCGGGTGGAGCGGTTGACGGCGAATCTGCCCGTTCCGGAACGGGCCGAGCATCACTACCGCTACGATCCCGCGAAGGCCGCCGCCTATATGGCCACGACGTTGGCGTGGGCCGGTGACCCGGCTGCCGAGCAGGTGGCGCGGGCGGTACTGACCGATCTGGACCCGCACGGTGATGGGGGAGCGCGTCCTCGCCGTTCCGCGTCGGCGCGTCTCGACCTCGGACTTGCCCTGGTCGCCGCCGACCAGCCGGATGAGGCGGTTGCGCTCGGGGCGCAGGCGGTGGCGTCCGGGCGGGTGGTGCCGTCGAACTGGTGGCGAGCCGCGGAACTGCTCGCGAAGGTGGAGCAGTCGGGCGTGCCGGAGGCCGCGATGTTGCGTGACCTGTGCGTCGAGTACGCCCCCACCCGCCGATCGACAGCGGACAGCACACCTGGTTAGCGGACAGTCACCTCCTGGATCGTGGACGCGCTCGGCGTGACGCTGGATCTCCACCGGGCGCGGATAGGCACATCAGCAGGTGTCCTCCGTGCCCTCACCACGGAGGGCCGGACAGATGACGGTGACCATTGGGCTCCTGCGACGGCTCGTCGGTCGGTACCTTCCGCCGTCGACGGTGTCCGGCTTCGGCGAGCGCATCCAGGCGATGGAGCAGGAGATCGCCAGACGTCGTTTGCTGGACCAGGCGCGAGGCGGGCAACGGTCCCCGGACGGCGATGCCTCGCGGGAGCGCCGCGTCTCGTACGACGCGTACCTGTCGGCCGCCGCGTTGACGTTCGCCCGGCGGCACCGGCCGGTGTGGTGCTGGCGGCGGTGGCGACGGGTCTGCCGGTGCGGAGCCGAGCTGCCCTGTCATACGCGGCATCGGATTCCGATCAATCGCGGTCACTGGCCACAGGCGAGTGACGAGTGATCGGCGGGCCGGAGGAGACGATCCTCGCGGTACACGTGCGGGGACTCGACGGCATGTGTGCCGGGTGCCGGGTGTGGTGGTCGCGGCTTACGCCGTACCCGTGCTGGCAGGCGGAATGGGCGACGAGTCGGCAGGCGCGGGCGATCACCGCGCGGTTCTTGGAGGGTGCGCGGTGACCACCCACGGCCCGGTCATGCCGGTCTGGAGCTGCGGCGGCTGCGACCTGCCGTGGCCGTGCCCCACCCGCAGGCGGGAGCTGCGGGCGGAGTACGCCGGTGCGCCGGTGTCACTGGCGCTGTATCTCGGCGCCTACCTCGTGCAAGCCTCCGAGGACATGCCCTGGGCACCTGCCGGCGCACTGCACCGCCGTTTCGTCGGGTGGACCCGGGAGGCCGGTCCGCAGGGGTGGTGACTGCTCAGACTCGTCGCTCCCGCAGCCGCCGCCGGAACCGCATCCACTCGGCCGGCACGACGAGGCAGCCCGCCACCGCGGGCGGTACGGTCACCAGGAAGTCCGGCCACCGCCAGACCGGCGCGTCCGCTTCCCGCAGGTGGGTGGGGTGCCGGGGGTCGTACCGGACCGCTATCACGTCGCCCGCGGCCGGCCGGTGCACCGGGTTCTCCAGGATCGCCGTCGCGCCCACCGGCCCCGACAGGTAGACGACGTTCAGGGACTTGCCGCGCCCTTCGTAGTTGGCCCGCACCACCTGCGCGTCGCCGATCCGGCCCCTGGTCTCCAGCGTGCGGTTCTCCCACACCTGCCATCCGACGAAGGTCAGGAACAGCGCGGTGAACAGGGACGTGACGAGCAGCCAGAGGCCAGCTGTCAGCACGGTCGCCCCCTCGCCCCGTAGCAGGCCGAGGACGACCTCCTCGTAGCGCGAGGGGCGGCCGACGGGGCCGGTGCCCGCTCCGTCGACAGCCATCCCGCCGCTCCTTCGCCGACTGCCCCGGACATCCACGGTAGCCAGCGAGTCCAGTCCGGTGAGGAAGGGGTGGCGAGAAGTCGATATGACTGAGAGGCATATTTATGACTCCCAGTCATATCGCTCGGAAGTGACCGAACGACCTGACGCCGCCGGGGCTGTGAGCGGCAGCGTGGGCCAGGCCGCGAGGTCCTGGAGCATCTGCCGGTCGTGGGTGGCGACGACCACCGCCGCCCGGGTCGTCAGCAGGGCGGCGGTGAGGTCGTCGACCAGCGGCGCCGACAGGTGGTTCGTCGGTTCGTCGAGGATCAGCAGGTCGGGACGTTCGGCCAGGCGCAGCGCCAGGTTCAGCCGCCGTTGCTGTCCGTGCGACATCCGGCCGACGGGGGTACGCCGGGCCTCGGCGTCGAGCAGGTTCGTCGCGCTCAGCGGCAGGGCCGTGCCGGAGCCGACGCGCCCGCTGGAGCGGAGCCGGCCCACGTGCTGCTCGTACAGGTCGTGCGCGAGCAGCGCCGGCGGCCAGTCGGGCACCTCCTGACCGAGGTACGCGACGCGCGCGCCGGACAGGTGCCGGACCTCCCCGGTCGACGGCGTGAGGTCGCCGGCCAGCACGGAGAGCAGCGTCGACTTGCCCGCGCCGTTGGGTCCGGTCACCAGCAGGCGGTCCCCGCCGTCGAGCGTGAGCGTGACCCGGGTACGCAGGCGCCCGGCCACCGTGACGTCGTGGCATCGCAGGATGGGCAGTCCGGCACGGGTGTCCAGCGGCGGCCAGCGCAGCGGCTGCGGTGGCTCCGGCACGGTGACGCGGTGCGCGTCGAGCGCCTCCTGCCGGCGGCGCAGCGCCTGGACCAGTCCGGGCGCGCGGGACTGGCGCTGGTGCTTGCCGTGCCCCTTCTCCGGCCGCCAGCCGGTGCTGAGCCGGTCCCGCGCCTCCCGTACCCCGTCGGCCAGCCGCTGGTGCTCGGCCTGCTGCGCCTCGTGGTCGCGTACCCAGTGCGCGAAGTCGCGGCGGCGCCCGTCCTGCCAGGCGACGTAGTCCCCGGCGTAGCGGCGCGGGCGCCCGTCCGCGCTGGGGTCGAGGTCCAGGAACTCCGTGGCGACGTCCCGCAGCAGGGCGCGGTCGTGGGTCACCAGCACGACGCCGCCCGGGTGGTCGCGTAGCCGGGCGGTGAGGAAGGCCAGGCTGTCGGCGTCGAGGTGGTTCGTCGGCTCGTCCAGCATCAGCAGGTCGACCCTCGCTCCCAGCAGGCACGCCAGCCGTACCCGGTAGCGCTGGCCGACGGACAACGTGGCCAGCTGCCGGTCCCGGTCCGGGCACGCGTCGAGGCCGGCCAGCGCCACGTCGACGCGCCGCTGCGCGTCCCAGGCGTCCAGCCGGGTCGCCGCGTCGAGCGCGGCCGCGTACGCGTCGTCCGCGCCCGCCCGGCCCTCGGTGAGCGCGATCGTCGCCTCGTCGAGCGCCCGCAGCGCGCGTTCGGACTCCCGGATCGCCTCCCGGACGAGCGTGCCCACTGTCTCGCCGTGGCGCGACTCCAGGTTCTGCCGGGCGACGCCGATCGTGCCCAGCCGTTCCACCACGCCCTGGTCGGGCGCGATGAGGCCGGCCAGCACGTGCAGCAGGGTGGTCTTGCCGCGGCCGTTCTCGCCGACGACTGCGAGGCGGGAAGCGGCGGAGACGGTCACGCTGACGTCGGACAGCACGACCCGGCCGCCGCGTACGACGCGGACGCCGTCGGCCCGCACGTGCGCCCGGTGCCCGGCGGGCAGCGAACCGCCCGAGGTGGATGGGGAGGAAGGAATGTTGTCGAGGTTGTGCACAGTCCGCTCTTCGGCTCGTCGTGGAGCCGGGCAGCGCGAGGACACCGCCCGGCGGGAACGCCGGGACGGCGGAGCAGAGCTGGTACGTCAGAAGAAGCCGGTCACCCTGCCGCCGTCAGCGGAGGGACCAGGGCTTCATGACAGCGGCGTAGAACCTCATGCGGTCAACACTACCCGGGGCCGGGCCGGAGATCGCCGCAGTTATCGGCGGCGGCGGGCGTCGGCCTCGGCGTCGAGCAGGTCGTTCACCGCCAGCGCCGAGTTGATCAGAGCGAGGTGGCTGAACGCCTGCGGATAGTTGCCGATCTGCTCACCGGTGGCGGCGATCTCCTCGGCGTACAGGCCGAGGTGGTTGCTGAAGGTGAACATCTTCTCCAGGGTGAGCCGGGCGTCGTCCAGCCGGCCGGAGCGGGCCAGCGCCTCCACGTACCAGAACGTGCACATGTTGAACGTGCCCTCGTGGCCGGGGAGCCCGTCGGGGGAGTGGACCGGGTCGTACCGGTGGACCAGGCTGTCCGAGACCAGGTCCCGCTCGATCGACTCGAGGGTGGACAACCACAGCGGGTCGGTGGGCGTGACGAAGCCGACCGCCGGCATGTAGAGGAGAGCGGCGTCGAGCACGTTCTCGTCGTACGCCTGCACGAAGCTGCCGCGTTCCCGGTGGAAACCGCGGGCCATGACCTGGTTGTAGATCCGGTTGCGCTGTTCGGTCCAGCAGCTCATGTCCCCGGGACGGCCGGTCCGGGTGGCCAGCCGGATGGCCCGGTCCAGCGCCACCCAGGACATCACCCGGCCGAACGTGTAGTTGCGGGGGTGGTGGCGGCTCTCCCAGATGCCGGCGTCGCGCTGGTCCCAGTTGTGGCAGAGCCAGTCGATCAGGCGCACGGTGCTCTTCCACACCTGGTGCGACACGCGGATGCCCTGCTCGTCGGCGAGGTGCATGGCGTAGAGCGCCTCGCCGTGGATGTCGAGCTGGATCTGGTCGGCCGCGCCGTTGCCGATCCGCACCGGACGGGAGCCGCGGTAGCCCTCCAGGTGGTCGAGCACCTCCTCGTGCAGGTCCGAGGACCCGTCCACCCGGTACATGATCTTCAGTGGGTCCTGGTGGTCGCCGGCCTCCCGGATGCGTTCGTCGAGCCAGTCCATGTACCGGCTGACCTCCTCGGTGAACCCGAGGCCGAGCAGCGCGTGCACGGAGAACGAGGTGTCGCGTACCCAGGTGTAGCGGTAGTCCCAGTTGCGGGAGCCGCCGACCAGCTCGGGCAGCGCGGCGGTCGGCGCGGCGATCATCGCGCCGGTCGGCGCGTACGTCATGAGCTTGAGCGTGATGGCCGAGCGCTCGACCATCTCCCGCCAGCGCCCGGTGTAGCGGGAGCGCTCGACCCAGCGCCGCCAGTAGTCCCGGGTCCACTCGAACATGCCCTGGACCTCTTCCGGCGGGATGATCCGGGGCTCCTCGCTGCCGGTCTCCAGGACCACCCCGCCGGTGTCGCCCTCCTGCAACGTGCCGTAGGCGATCAGGTCGCCATCCTCCATGCGGATCTCGCCGGTCTTGGCCCAGAGCTGCCGCACCGGATCGATCGGGTTGAAGGCGAGCGTCGCCGACCGGCTCCGGAACAGGTAGCCGTTGCGGTGCCGCTCCAGCTCGTGGCTCTCCCGGGCGAAGTCGAAGCGCGGCCGGCACTCCACCCGGAAGCGCATGGTGCCCCGCACCATGTTGACCATGCGTACGACGCGGTGCGAGTCGGTGACCCGCTCGCCGGTCACCGGCATGAAGTCCATCACCTCGGCGACGCCGTCCGCGCTGATGAACCGGGTGATCAGGATCGGCGTGCCGGGCAGGTAGAGCTGCTTCGTGACGTATCGGACGTCGTGCGGGGCGATCTGGAAGAAGCCGCCCTTGTCCTTGTCCAGCAACGCGCAGAAGATGCTGGGCGAGTCGAAGCGCGGGGCGCAGAACCAGTCGATCGTCCCGTCACAGGTCACCAGGGCCGCGGTCTGGAGGTCGCCGATGAGCCCGTGATCCTCGATCGCCGGATAGCTCTTCACGTCGCCCCCCCAGGTTCCGACTGCCCTCTCCGACTCAACCTAGGGGAAGAATTGTCAGGTTAGAGGCGATTCGTGCTCACCCACCCTCCCGCACGCCACGCCGGGCCTCGACCGCCCGCCGGGTCTCCTCGTTCACCAGGTCCGCGTTGATCATCGCCGCGGTCCGGGCGCCCGCAGCCGCGGCGGCCCCGACCTGCGCCGACAGGTCGGTCACGTTGCCCGCGACCCACACCCCGGGAACCTCGGTACGCCCCGACTCGTCGGCCGGCAGGTACTCGCCCATCCCGCTGGGGTGCGGTTGCGGGCGCAGGCCCAGTCCGGCCAGGAACCCGGCGCGCGCCACCATCCGGGGCGCGACGGTCAGCACCTCGCGGTCGACCGTGCGGCCGTCGCGCAGGCGTACCCCGGTCACCCGGTCCCCGGCCACCTCGACGGCCGCGACCTCGCCCTCGACCACCGGCACGCCGCGGGCGGCGAGCTGCTCGGCCTGCTCGTCGGTCAGCGGCGGCGCGGTGTGCCGCAGGTAGACCACGTCGTCGCTCCACTGCCGGAACAGCAGCGTCTGGTGCACCGACATCGGGCCGCTGCCGATCACCCCGATCGGCCGGTCCCGCACCTCCCAGCCGTGGCAGTACGGGCAGTGCACCAGGTCCCGGCCCCAGCGCTCGCGCAGGCCGGGCACCTCGGGCAGTTCGTCGACCAGGCCGGTGGCGGCCAGCACGTGAGCGGCGCGTACCCGCCGGCCGTCGGCGAGCGTCACCTCGAAGCCGTCGCCGTCGCGGCTCACCGCCTCGACCTGGCCCTCGGTCAGGTGCCCGCCGTAGCCGCGCACCTCGTCCCGGCCGCGCGCCAGCAGTTCGGCCGGCGGCACGCCGTCGTGGCCCAGCAGCGCGTGCACCCCGTCGGCGGGCGCGTTGCGCGGCCCGCCGCCGTCCACCACGAGCACCGACCGGCGTGCCCGCGCCAGCATCAGCGCGCCGCTCAACCCGGCCGCGCCGCCGCCGATCACCAGTACCTCGTAGTCCTCACGTACCTCGGTCATCGTGACCACCTCCGCGACCAGACTGCGGCGGGGGCGGGCGGAACCGCAAACTCTCTTGCTGATGTGGCAAAATGGTGGCATGGACGACGAGCTCGACCAGGCCCTCGACGCGGTCGGCCCCCGGCTGCGCGCGCTGCGGCGTGAGCGGGACACCACGCTCGCCGACCTCTCCGCCGCCACCGGCATCTCGGTGAGCACGCTGTCCCGGCTGGAGTCCGGCGGTCGCAAGCCCACGCTGGAGCTGCTGCTCCCGCTCGCCCGCGCGCACGGCGTGACGCTGGACGAGCTGGTCGGCGCCCCGCCCACCGGCGACCCGCGCATCCACCTGCGGCCGGTCGCCGCGTACGGGATGACCATGCTGCCGCTCACCCGCCGGGCCGGGGGCATCCAGGCGTACAAGCTGATCATCCCGGCCGGCGGCCGGTCCGAGCCCGAGCCGAAGACCCACGAGGGGTACGAGTGGGTGTACGTGCTCAACGGGCGGCTGCGGCTCGTCCTCGGCGAGCACGACCTGGTGATGGTCCCCGGTGAGGCGGCCGAGTTCGACACCCGCGTGCCGCACTGGTTCGGGCGTGCCGACAGCGAGGCGGTGGAGTTCCTCAGCCTCTTCGGCAGCCAGGGCGAACGCGCCCACCTGCGCGCCCGCCCCCGCGCGTCGAGCTGAGCGGCGACCGCAAACGCGCCCGCGGCGGCATCGGCGGCGCGACGATCGGCGGGTGAGCTATGCGGAGGCCGGCGGGCTGCGGATCTGGTACGAGGAGCACGGGAACGGCAAGCCGCTGGTCCTGCTGCACGGCGAGTACGGCTCGACGGAGACGTTCGCGCCGATCCGCCCGGCGCTGGCCACACGCCGGCGGCTGATCGCCGTCGACCTGCAGGGCCACGGCCGCACCGCCGACGTGGACCGGCCGCTGCGGTACGAGTCGATGGCCGACGACGTCGCCGCGCTGCTGCGGCACCTCGGCCTGCCCCGGGCCGACGTGCTCGGCTACTCCCTCGGCGGCGGGGTGGCCCTGCGTACCGCGATCCAGCACCCCGACCTGGTCCGGCGCCTGGTGCTGGTCTCCACGCCGTTCCGGCGGCACGGCTGGTACCCAAGGACGCTCGCCGCGATGTCCGCCCACGACGAGCGCGTCGCGCAACAGATGCGCGGCACCCCGCTCCACGAGCGATATGCCCGGGTGGCGCCCCGCCCGCAGGACTGGGCGGCGCTCTGGGCCCGCGGCGGCGAGCTGCTGCGACGGGACTACGACTGGTCCGCCGAGGTTGCCGCGCTGCCGATGCCGGTGCTGCTGGTGTTCGCCGACGCGGACGAGATCCCGGTGAGCCACGCGGCGGAGTTCTTCGGCCTGCTCGGCGGCGGCCACCGGGACGCGGGCGGCGACGGAACCGACCGTCCCGCGTCCCGGCTGGCGGTGCTGCCCGGACTGACTCACTACGACGTGCTGACCTCACCCGCGCTACCGGCGGCGGTGCTGCCGTTCCTCACCCACCCGGCGCGCGCCCCCGGCTGACTCAGCCCACCAGCGCCGGGGTGTCCGCGTCCGCCGTCGTGTGCGGGCGCAGCAGCGCGTACGCGAGCCCGACGGCGACCAGGAGCAGCCCGGCGCCGATCGCGAACGCGAGGTGGAATCCGCTGGTCAGCGCGGTGGCCCGGTCGTCGCCGAGCGCGACCCGGTCCGCGGTGCGGGCGGCGGCCAGCGTGGACAGCACCGCTACGCCGAACGCCATGCCGAGCTGCTGGGTGGTGTTGAACAGCCCGGAGGCGAGCCCGGCGTCCCCGGCGCCGGCGGCGGACATGCCGAGCGCGGTCAGCGCCAGCAGCACCAGCCCGAACCCGCCGGCGAGCAGCATCACCGGCAGCACGTCGGGCAGGTAACTGCCGTCCACCGGTATGCGGGCCAGCAACACGAACATGGCCACCAGCAGCACGAGCCCGGCGATCAGCACGGCCCGCTCGCCGAAGCGGGCGTTGAGCCGGGCCGAGACGCCGAGCGACACCGCGCCGATGACGACTGCCGCCGGGAGCAGGGCCAGCCCGGTGCGGGTGGCGTCGTAGCCGAGCACCTGCTGGAGGTAGAGCGTGACGAGCACCTGGAACGCGAACGTCGACGCCACGGTGAGGATCTGGACCGTGTTCGCCACCGCCACGCCGCGCGAGCGCAGGATCCGCAGCGGCATGAGTGGGCGGCGTGCGGTCGCCTGCCGGACGACGAAGCCGGCGGCCAGCGCGACGGCGAGGGTGCCGAGGCCGAGCGTGTGCGGTGACGTCGCCCCGTACCGCTCGATGGTGACCACCGTGTAGATGCCGAGCACCAGTCCCGCGGTGACCAGCAGCGCGCCCGCCACGTCGGCCCCGGCGGCCAGGCCGAGGCCCCGGTCGGCGGGCAGCGTACGGACCGCGAGCGCGATTGTGGCCAGGCCGATCGGCAGGTTGATCAGGAAGATCGAGTGCCAGCCCAGCGCGTCGGTGAGCAGGCCGCCGGCGACCTGGCCGATGGCCGCCCCGGCGGCGCCGGTGAAGGCGAACACGGCGATCGCCCGGCCCCGCTCGGCGGCGTCGGGAAAGAGCGTGACCAGGATGCCGAGGCTCACCGCGACCGCCGCCGCGCTGCCGACGCCCTGGAGGAAGCGGGCCGCGACCAGGGTGGCGGGCGAGTCGGCCGCCCCGGCCAGCACCGACGCGGCGGTGAACAGCGCGGTGCCGCCGAGGAACAGCGCCCGGCGTCCGAGCAGGTCGCCGAGGCGGCCGGCGAGCAGGAGCAGGCTGCCGAAGGCGATCAGGTACGCGTTCACCACCCAGCTCAGGCCGGCCGGGGAGAAGCGCAGGTCGCGCTGGATGGCCGGCATCGCCACGGTGACGATGCTGCCGTCGAGAATGGTCATCAGGGCGCTGGTGGCGAGCACGCCGAGCGCGATCTGACGCGAGCGGGGAGCGGACATGGAGTCCTCCTGTCGAGAGGTGCGACAGGAGGGACCGTAACGGATAGTCCCGTCACAGACAATCTCTTTGGGAACTATTGGCGGGCGCGGCGCGCCGGTTTCGGGCTCGGCACCGGATTGGCCAGGTGGCCGGCGGTCAGGCGCTCCAGCGCGCGCAGGAAGACGTCCCGCTCGTCGTCCGGCAGGCTCGCCAGCGTCTCGGCGTGCACCCGGTCGACGATCTCCTGGCTGCGCGCAGCGACCCGGGCGCCCTCCTCGGTCACCGCGATGATCCGGGCCCGCCGGTCGGTACGCGACGGACGCCGCACCGCCAGGCCGGCCCGCTCCAGCGCGTCCACCGTCACCACCATCGTGGTCTTGTCCATGTCGCCCATCTCGGCGAGCTGGATCTGCGTACGCTCCTCGGGCAGCGCGTGCGCCAGCACACAGTGCATCCGCGCGGTCAGCCCGATCTCGGCCAGGGCCGCGGCCACCCGGGTGCGCAGCACGTGACTGGTGTGGTCGAGCAGGTACGACAGGTCCGGGGTGCTCATCCGCCCAGCGTACCGACGGGTCCGTGGCGGATGATCCCACGCGGACCCGCTCCGGCCGCGGATACGATCTTGTGGGATGTCGTCGGTAAGAGAGGTTTGGTGCGGTGAGCGACGTGCACAGCAGGCAAGTGATGGTGGGTTACGACGGGTCCCCGGCCGCGAGCGCCGCCATCGAGGCGGGCGCGCTGCTGTTCCCCGGCGCGCACGCATGGATCGGGCATCTGTGGACGCCACCGTTCGCCAGCGAGGAGCTGCGTAAGCGCCTCTGGACCGGCAAGCGCAACATCAACGCGTTCGTGGAGGCGATCGAGCGCGAGGGCGGCCGGGAGGCCGACCGGCTCACCTCCGTCGGCGTGATGCTGGCCCGCGCGGCCGGCTGGGACGCCGAGCCGCTCGTGTGCCGCAGCTACGGCGGGGAAGGGCTCCGGCTCGCCGAACTGGCCGACGAGAAGCAGACCGACGTGCTGCTGCTCGGCTCACGCGGGCTGGGCGGCGCCCGGGCCGTGCTCGGCAGCGTCTCGGACATGGCGGTGCACTACAGCCCGCGGCCAGTCCTGGTGGTGCCGCACCCGCTGCTCACCGACGAGCACGACGCGCTCGCCGCCGGCCCGGTCGTGGTCGGCTGGGACGCCTCCGCCGGCGCCGAGGCGGCGCTCGACGCCACCCGGCGCCTCTTCCCCGAGCGGGACGTCGTCCTGGTCGCCGTCGACGGCGAGGAGGGCGAGACGCCCACGCCGGACACGGCCGGTGGACAGGTCACCACCGTGCGGGTGAGCGCCGGGCGCGGCGCCCAGGGGCGCGCGGTGGCCGAGGCGCTCTCCGCCGTCGCCACCGAGCACAAGGCGAGCGCGGTGGTGGTCGGCTCGCGCGGACGCACGGCGATGCGCAAGATCCTGCTCGGCAGCGTCGCCATGGCCACCCTGCACCGCGCCCACCGGCCGGTGATGGTGGTGCCGCAGAGCCCGGTCCGCGAAGCGGAGTAACAGTCGGCGTAGCCCGAGACGACGCAAGCATCACGGGTGCCTCCCCGCCGGGGAGGCACCCACTTCGTCACCGGCGCCCGCGGCGCAGCCGCCGGTACACCGAACGCCGGTCGGGCCGCCGATGGTTGAGGCAGCCGTCCCCGGAGGCGGGCGCTGGCACGCGTCGATGTGCGGCAACTATTCTCGAGTCACAAGCCAGTCGCCGTCTGACGGAGTGGTCGATGCGGAAGGGCCTGGTCGCGGACCGGCATGCGCAGGGGGACGGCCGCAGAGCCAACCTCGGCGCGCTGCTGCGGCGCGTCCACCTGACCGGCCCGGTCACGCGCGTCGAGCTGGCCGAGTGGATGGGCGTCAACCGCAGCACGGTCATGGCGCTCACCGCGGAACTGGCGGCGGCCGGTCTGGTCCGGGACGTGGCGGCCGGCGGCAGCGGACGAGCGGGCCGACCCTCGCTTGTGGTCCGCCCGGCCTCGGACACCGTCTACGTCCTCGCCTTCGACATCGCTGTGGACCGGCTCGTGGCCGCCCGCGTCGGGCTCGGCGGCGTGGTGTCGGCCCGCCTGGAGGCGGAACGGCCACGGGCCGGGGCCGACCTGGACTCCGTGGTCTCGGTGCTCGCCGACTTCGGGCGGGCGCTGCACCACGCCGCGCCACCCGGATCGGTGTGCGTCGGTGTCGGCGCGTCGTACTGCGGGATGATCCGGCCCGGCGACGGCATGGTCCGCTTCGGACCGGACATGGGCTGGGTGGACCAGGCGTTCGGCGCCGAGCTGGCCGGGCGGCTGGATCTGGGCCTGCCCGTCCTGGTCGGCAACGAGGCGCACCTGGGCGCGCTGGCGGAGCATCAGCGGGGCGCCGGAGTCGGCGTGCAGAACGTGGTCTACCTGCACGGTGACGTGGGCGTCGGCGGCGGGATCATCGTCAGCGGTGAGCTGCTCGACGGCGACGGCGGGTACGCCTCCGAGGTCGGGCACATGCTCGTGAACCCGTACCAGGGGCGGCCCTGCGGCTGCGGCTCGCGCGGATGCCTGGAGGCCGAGGTCGGTGAGCGGGCGCTGCTCGACGCCGCCGGCCGCCCGGCGGGGGAGAAGGGGCGTGAGGCGGTACGGGCCGTGGTGGCCGCCGCCGCGCGGGGCGAGCCGGCCGCCCAGGACGCGCTGCGGCACATCGGTGACTGGCTGGGCATCGGCGTGGCGAACGTGATCAACCTGTTCAACCCCGGCGTGGTGATCTTCGGGGGCACGCTCAGCGAGGTCTTTCCGGTCTGCGCCGACCACGTCCGCAGCCGGATCGCGGCCAACGTGCTCCCCATCTCGCGCGACAAGGCCCGCCTGCGGGTCAGCGCGCTCGGCTACGACGCCACCTTGATCGGCGCCGCCGAACTGGGCTTCACCCCCTTGTTCGCCGACCCCCTGGGCGTCCCCGCCTCCGGGTGAGCCAACGCCGCGCGTCGGTGCTTCGCCGATCTTGGAGTTGTGGCGCCTGGGATGTCGCTTTGGTGAGCCTTGTGAGGCGCCACAACTCCAAGATCGACGGCGAAACCCGCCCGGCGGCGGGTCAGGGGGTCAGGGGGTCAGGCGGTGGGTTAGCCAGGGGAGCAGGGCCTCGCCCTGTAGGCGCTGGAACGCCCGTACCGTGGGGATGCCGGGTGGGGGTGGCTGGCGGGCGCCGTCTAGGAAGAAGCCGGTGAGGCCGGCCAGCACGCCGGTCAGGTCGGCCGGGTCGACATTCGCGGTCAGTCGCTGGGCGGCCAGCAGCGCGTCGGGGTCGTGGCCGCCGTACACCTGCACGTTGACGACGGTGAGCAGCGTGTCCAGCCAGGCCGGCCCGCGACAGGCCCACGGCCAGTCGACGACGGTGACCGATCCGTCCGGGCCGAGCAGCAGGTTGTCGGCGCGGACGTCGACGTGGCAGAGCGTGTCTCCGGCGAGCGCGGCCAGGCCCCGGTCGGCGGCGGCGCACAGTTCGGGCAGGTGGGAACGGGCCCACGGGTCGAGGTCGGCCGGCGGGTCGGCGGCGATGCGCCGCCAGCCGCCGAAGTCGTGCGCGAGGTGTTCGGCGGCGGTGGTGGTCCCGCCGGCGGCGGGCGCCGGGGTGAGCGCCGCCGCCAGGGTCTCCAGCGTGGACAGCACGGCGGTCAGCTCGCCGGTACGCCACGGGGTGGCCGGATGCCGGCCCTCCACGTCGGCGAAGACGAGCGCGATCCAGTGGCCGTCGTCGTAGTTGCCGAGCAGCCGGGGTGCGGGCGCGGCCGGCGGCAGGGCGGCGGCGATCCGGGCTTCGGCGCGGTGCAGCGTCGGGCTGCGGTCGTTCTGCGCCGGGCTCACCGCCTTGACGAAGGCCCGGCCACCACCGGCGGTACGGACCCGGTCGGCGGTGCCGGGGGAGAAGCCGCCCGGCTGCGAGTGCGCCGCCACCACCCGGTCGCCGAGGACGGCCTCGACCCCGTCGCGTACGTGCGCGGGCAGTTCGTGCCAGTGCAACCGGGTCTTCGTCACCGTTCCACGGTGCGTGCCGCCCACCGTCCGGGGCAACCGGGTTAACCGTTGCGCGTGTAGTGCAGGACGACCACGCCGGCGTCGAACGGGCGCGCCGAGGTGAGCGTGAGCCGCCGCGGATCGAAGCCGGTGTCGACGAGCTTGATGCCGCTGCCGACGACCACCGGGTTGACCTTGACCACCAGCTCGTCGATCTCGTCCAGAAGCTGGCCGGCGAGCTGCCCGCCGCCGCAGAGCCAGATGTCGCGTCCGGGCCGGGTCCTCAGCTCGCGGACGAGGGCCGCCGGGTCACCGGCGACGACCTCGACGTCCGGGTAGTCGGCCGGGGGGAGCGAGCGGCTGAAGACGTACTGCTTGAGGTGGGCGTAGGGGCTGGCCTCGCCGAGCTTCAGGCCCGGCTCGTAGCTGCCGCGGCCCATCAGCACGGTGTCGAAGCGGCCGCTGGGCGGGGACTCGATGCCGAGCTGGGCGTGGGCGAACGTGGGCAGCGTCTGGGGCCACTCGGCCACCAGGTGGGGCGCCAGGTCGGGCGTCAGCGGGAGGAAGTCGAACGACCCGTCGGGCGCGGCGATGAAGCCGTCGAGGGTGCTGGCGACGAAGTAGACGAGCTTGCGCAAACCGGCTCCGATGTCCGAGGTGATCCACGACGGCTGTCGTGGTTCGGAGATGAATGTACAACACCTGTCGTGGTCGTTGCTAGTGTGTTCGCGTGGCCAGGAACCCGGAACGCCGTACCCTGCTCGCCGACGCCGGTCTGCGGGTGCTCGCCGACGCGGGCGCGCGCGGCCTGACCCACCGGGCGGTCGACGCCGAGGCGGGCGTGCCCACCGGCACCACCTCGAACTACTTCCCGTCCCGCGCGGCGCTGCTCGCCGGCCTGGCCGAACGGATCTTCGCCCGGATCGCGCCCGACCCGGCCGTGCTCGCCGACCTCGGGCGCCGCGAGCCGTCGCTCGCGCTGATGACCGACTACCTGCGCGACATCGTCGCGCGCACCACCCGCGAGCCGGGCCTCACCCGGGCGCTGTTCGAACTGCGGCTGGAGGCCGCCCGCCGCCCCGAGTTGCGGTCCGCGCTCGGCGGCGTGCTGCGCCAGGGGTACGCCGACGACGTCGCCCACCACCTCGCCGCCGGCCTGCCGGGCGGGGCGTACGAGGTGGCGCTGCTGCACTACGCCGTCGACGGGCTCCTGCTCGACCTGCTGACCACCTCGATCGACGCCGGGTTCGACATCGATCAGGTGGTCTCCGACCTCGTCTCCCGTCTGGTCGGCGGCGCCGCCGACTGAGCGTCCTCGCCCCTCCCGGCGCACGTTAAGCCGGGGCGACCAGCGGGAACGCTGGGCCGGACGCCCCTGGGAAGGAGCAACGGATGAGGGATCGCACCGGAATGACCATCGGCGTGCTCGGGTCGTACGGCGGTCGTAACCTCGGCGACGAGGCGATCCTCACGGGTCTCCTGGACGACCTGCGCCGGCACGAGCCGAACGCCCGGATCATCGTGTTCTCCCGCAACCCGGCGCACACCGCGCTGGCCCACCCCGAGGTCGAGGCGGTGCCGTGGGAGGGCGTCAGCCGCGTCGACTCGTCCCCGGTGCTCAACCAGCTCGACCTGCTCATCCTCGGCGGCGGCGGGATCCTCTACGACAAGGAGGCCCGGCGCTACCTGCGGGTGGTCCGGGTCGCCCAGGAACGCGGGCTGCCGCTGCTCACGTACGCGGTCGGGGTCGGCCCGCTCAGCGACACGCTCGACAGCGGCATGGTGCGCGAGACGCTGGCGCAGGCCGTCGAGGTGACCGTCCGCGACCAGGAGTCGCGGATGGTGCTGGAGGAGGCGGGCCTGGTCAACCCCATCACCGTCACCGCCGACCCGGCGTTCCTGCTGGAACCGGAGGAGTTCCCCGAGCAGTGGCTGCGCGAGGAGGGCGTGCCGGCCAACTCCAGGCTGGTCGGGCTGAGCGTGCGCGAGCCGGGCCGGGCGGCCGAACGGCTCGACGTGGACGGCTACCACCGCCTGCTCGCCCAGATCGGCGACTTCCTGGTGCACCGGATCGACGCGCACGTGCTGTTCGTGCCGATGGAACGCGACGACATCCGGCACTCCCACGGCGTGTTGTCACACATGACCGCCGCCGACCGGGGCCGGATCCTGCACGGCGACTACCGCCCGGCGCAGATCCTCGGCCTGATGCGCCACTTCGACCTCGCGGTCGGCATGCGGCTGCACTTCCTGATCTTCGCGGCCATGATGGGCACCCCGTTCCTGCCGCTGCCGTACGCCGGAAAGGTCTTCGACCTGGCCCAGCGGCTCGGCGTACCGGCGCTGCGCGGCGTGGAACGCGAGGTCGAGGGCCCGCTGCTGGCCGAGGTGGACCGGCTGTGGGACGAGCGGGCGGCGCGGGCCGACGAGACCGCGCGCCGGGTGGCGGAGGTCTGCGAGCAGGCGCGGGGCACCTCGCAGGTGACCCGCGGCGTGCTGGACAGCATCCGGGCCCGGTCGCTGACCCCCGCGGTCTGAGCCGGGTCGTCAGACCGCCGGGCCGCGCCAGGAGTAGACCCAGTCCCGGCCCGGCTGCTCGCCCGACTCCAGCTCGTAGATCTGTGCCTCCGCGAGCCCCTTCGACCCGAGGTGGTGGTGGGTCAGCGGGGGCCGGCCGTTGCTGTCCAGCTCGACGGTGACGGTCTCGCCGTCGGCCGCACCGCCCACCAGGGGGATCTGCACCGTGGAAGCCATGCGCCCATCCTGCCCCGGCCGGCCCGCCCGCGCAGGGGATCACGCGGGGCAGCGAAACGGGCGCAGCGCGTACTAGGGTCCGGGAATGGCGCACCCGACGATCGATCCGACTCTCGGTCCGGTCCTCGCCCGTACGGGCGGCGAACGGGCGATCCTCGACGCGTTCCTCGACTTCCACCGCGGCACCGTGCTGCGCAAGGTACGCGGCCTGACCGACGCCGACGCCACCCGGCGTCTGGTGCCCTCACTCACCACCCTGGCCGGGCTGCTTAGGCACCTGACGGTGGTCGAGGGGAACTGGTTCCGCCGCCTGTTCGCCCCGGAGCCGGGCGACGTCTACGTCACCTCCCAGGCCGACGCCGACGCCAGTTTCACGCTGTCAGCCGGCGACACGGTCGCCTCGCTGGCCGCCGCGTACGAGGCGGCCTGTGACCGGTCCCGCGAGGTGGCCGCGCGGTTCGACCTCGACCACGTGGTGCCGCACCCGCAGCTCGGCGAGGTGTCGCTGCGCTGGGTGCTGGTGCACCTGATCGAGGAGACCGCCCGGCACGCCGGGCACGCCGACATCCTGCGTGAGCTGACCGACGGCGAGACCGGCGCGATCTGACGCCTCAGAGAGTGTTGGGTAACCCGGTGACTACTTCTGGTTGAGTTCGTCATCGAGACGTCGGGCTGCCTCGGTCTCGATCGGACCCTGCGGTTCGATGTCCTCGCCGGCGAGGCGGGCGGCCATCAGCCGGATCATGGCGACTTTGATCATCGCTTCGGCGTGCGCGGGCTTGCGTTCGTAGTCGCGGGCCAACCGTCTGCACCGTCCCAACCAGGCAAAGGTTCGTTCCACCACCCACCTGCGGGGTAGCACCTGGAAGCCTTTCACGTCGGCGTTGCGGGCCACGATCTGCAGGTCGACACCGGCGTGCGTGCGCGCCCAGGCCAGCAGCCCCGCATCGACACGGTTGACGTAACCGGCGTCGGCCCAGACCAGACCCAGTAGCGGGAACGTCTCGGTGATCCCCGCCAGGACCAGCTTGGCTCCGGCACGCTCCTGGATCGACGCGGAATGCACGACCGCCCGCAGGAGCAGCCCGCAGGTGTCGACCAGGACATGCCGCTTACGACCCCGCGTGCGTTTACCGGCGTCGTAGCCGATCGCCTCACCACCCTGATGGCTGTGCGCGGTCTGCGAGTCCAACACCGCCGCCGACGGCTGCGGATCACGCCCCTCAGCCACCCGCACCGCGTCTCGCAGCCGGTCATGCACCCGGTCCCAGGTTCCGTCGGCACTCCAGCACCGGAACCACCGGTAGGCCACGTCCCACGGCGCCAGATCGTGCGGCACGTGTCGCCACGCAGTACCGGTACGCAGCACGTACAGAATCGTGTCGATGACCAACCGGCGCGGATACCGCAACGGCCGACCACCCCGACGCGGATCCCGCACCGGCAACAACGGCTCGATCACCGCCCACTGCCCATCCGTCAACGACGAGTCGTAGGCCGGTTTACAGACACAGCGACACAGACGTGATCCTCGCTGACACCGTCAGCAAAGATCACGTCCAGGTATCACAACACTCTCTCAGGCGCGGGGGAGCAGCCCGTCCGGGTACTCCATCCCGTCGTGCGCGCAGGCCGCGGCGGCCACCCGGGCGGCGTACCGGGCCGCGTCGAGCACGTCCGCGCCGCGCAGCCGGGCGGCGATCACCCCGGCGGCGAACGCGTCCCCGGCGCCGTTGGTGTCCACCACCGGGCCCGGCGCGGTGGAGGCGGGCACGTGGGCCGGCGGGGCGTCCGGGGTGTGCAGCGTCGCGCCGGCCGCGCCGCCGGTGACCAGCACCGTGCGCGGCGCCAGCCGGGCCGCCTCCGCCCCGGCCCGCTCGCCGAGCCGCGTGTCGCTGACGAAGACCAGGTCCGCGATCCGGGCGAACGGGCGGTGGTAGTCGTTCTCGCCGTCCCAGTCGTGCAGGTCGGTGGAGACCGACGTGGCGGCGCGCAGCACCGACAGCGAGTCCCGGGCCCAGTCCATGATCGACAGGTGGACGTGGGCGGCGCCGGCCACGAGCGCGGCCAGTTCCGCGTCGGCGAACGGCGCCGGCCCCGACCACGGGCGCGGGTCGTGCAGCGACATCCGCCGTCCGGCCGGGTCGACCAGGTTCACCGAGCGCCGGGTGCCGGCCGGCGCGTCGGCGAGCGTGGTCCGGATCGAGGTACGCGCCAGCGCCGCCCGCACCACGTCACCGGCCGGATCGGCGCCCAGCACGTCGACGAGCGCCACCCGCAGGCCGAGCGCGTGCGCGGCAAGCGCCACCCCGGAGCCGGTGTTGCCGATCCGCATGTCGATCGGCGGCACCAGCAACGAGTCGGCGACGGGCGGTGGCAGCGCGGGCACCTGGACACGGACGTCCACGCCGAGCCCGCCGATCACGAGAAGGTCGACCATGGCGCCGACGATATCCGCGCCCCGCCGCCTATCCTGGCCCCCGGGCGTCGTCTCCGGGACCCGGCGCCGTCGAGGGGGAGTGCGTGCTGGTCATCCACGGGCTGTGGCTGCCCCGCGCCGGGCTCGCCCTGTGGGCCGAGGACAGCACGCGCCCGGCCCGCGCGCCCCGTCGGCCCGGTCGCGTCCCGCGCGAGCGCCCGCACCCCTTCGCCGCCGACCACGCCACGCTCGCCGACGTGCTCGACGCCATGCCGGGCGAGCCGATCTCCGCCCTGCTGGACCTGCCGACCCGGGCCGGCTCGCCGCTGGACTCGCCGGAGCTGGTCCGGGCCACCGTCGGGGAACCGGTCCGCGGCCCGGTCACCCGCGCCGGATGGCGGGTCCCGGCCCTGGGGTACGCCCCGGACGCCGCGTACGAGCTGCTGCGCGCGCCGATGCCGGGCCCGGTCGGGGCGAGCCTGCGCCACCTGTGCGAGCTGGCCGACTTCGCCGCCGACCTGGCGGCACGCGGCCGGCTGCTGCCCGGCGTGCTCGACGCGTACCCCGGTGGTGTGCCCGACGGCGGACCGGCCGCGACCGGCCGGCGGACCTCGGCGCGGCGGCCACCGGCGGCCTCGGGCGTGGTGGATCCGGGCGCGAGGCCCGGGCGGCGGTTGCGGGCCGTCGCGGCGGACGACGTGGTGACGGCGTTGGCGCTCTGGCGGCCGCTGCTCACCGGCACCGACGCGGGCTGGGCGCGCGACCTGGCGACGGCGTTGCCACCGGCGGCCCGTGCCGCCCGGGAGTGGCGGCCCGAGCCCTGGGATGCGCCGGTGGCGGCGGCGCCGGTCGGTGCGGGCGGTCCGGCGGACGACGCGTGGGCCGGGCGGGCCGACGACATCGGGGCCGGTGAGCTGGTCGCCGAGGCGCTGGACGCGCTCGTCGACGCCGCCGCCCGGGTGGCGCTGGCCGACACCCGGCTGCACCGGGGGATGCGCCCGGTCGGCGCGGTGCCGCGCTGGCTGGCCGCGCTGACCGGCCCGGAGCGGGCGTTCCCCGCGGAGCCGGACGCGCTGGCGACGCTGCGCGACGAACTGGACGCCTGGCAGCGCGACGCCGCGGGCGGCGCGGTACGGGCCACGTTCCGCCTGGTCGAGCCGGACGTCGACCCGGTCGCCGAGCTGATCGAGGACGCCGTCTGGCGGGTCGAGTTCGGCCTGCACCCGGCCGACGAGCCGGGGCTCGTGGTGGACGCCGCGCACATCTGGCAGCGGCCCGCGCCCGCGCTCACCGCCCGGGGCGTCGAGCCGCAGGAGACGCTCCTGGCCGAGCTGGGCCGCGCCAGCCGGCTCTGGCCCGAGGTGGACGCCGCGTTGCGTACCGCCGCGCCGGAGGGGATGGAACTGGACGCCGAGGGCGCGCACCGGTTCCTGCGCGAGGGCGCGCCGGTGCTGCACGCGGCCGGGTTCGGGGTGCTGCTGCCGTCGTGGTGGCGGCGCTCCTCGTCCCGGCTCGGCGCGCGGCTGCGGGCGCGCAGCCGCAGCGCGCCCGGTGCGGTCGCCACCACCGACGGCAAGCTGGGGCTGGACGCGCTCGTCGACTACCGCTGGGAGCTGGCGCTCGGCGACCAGCCGCTGACCGCCGAGGAACTCGCGACGCTCGCCGACCTGAAGTCCCCACTTGTCCGGCTGCGCGGCCGGTGGGTCGAGCTGGACCCGCAGCGGCTGGAGGCCGGGCTGAAGCTGCTGCGCTCCTCCGGCGAGCTGAGCGTGGCCGACCTGCTGCGGATGGGACTGTCCGGTGACGACCGGGCCGGTGAGCTGCCGGTGCTGGACGTGGTCGCCGACGGCGCGCTCGGCGAACTGCTCGCCGGTGAGGCGGAACGGCGGCTCACCCCGGCCGACCCGCCGCCGGGGTTCACCGGGACGCTGCGGCCGTACCAGCGGCGCGGACTGGCCTGGCTGGCGTTCCTCCAGTCGCTCGGGCTCGGCGGCATCCTTGCCGACGACATGGGCCTGGGCAAGACCGTGCAACTGCTCGCGCTGCTCGCCGGTGACCCGCCGGAGGCCGGGCCCACGCTGCTGGTCTGCCCGATGTCGCTCGTCGGCAACTGGCAGCGGGAGGCGGCAAAGTTCGCCCCCGGGCTGCGGGTGCACGTGCACCACGGCGCCGAGCGCGCCCGGGGCGAGGGCTTCGCCACCGCCGTGGGGGAGGCAGACCTGGTGCTCACCACGTACTCGGTGGCGGCCCGGGACGCGTTCGAGCTGGCCGGCGTCGACTGGCACCGGGTGGTGGTGGACGAGGCGCAGGCGATCAAGAACGCCGCCACCCGGCAGGCCGAGGCGGTCCGGTCACTGCCCGCGCGGCACCGGGTCGCGGTCACCGGTACGCCGGTGGAGAACCGGCTCGCCGACCTCTGGTCCATCATGCAGTTCGCGAATCCCGGGCTGCTCGGACCGGCCGCCACGTTCCGCAAGCGCTTCGCCGAACCGATCGAGCGACACGGCGACGCCGAGGTGGCCGAGCGGCTGCGCCGGATCACCGGCCCGTTCGTGCTGCGACGCCTCAAGACCGACCCGTCGATCATCACCGACCTGCCGGAGAAGCTGGAGATGGAGGTGGTCTGCAACCTCACCGCCGAACAGGCCGCCCTCTACCGGGCCGTGGTGGACGACATGATGGCGAAGATCGAGTCCAGCGACGGCATCGAGCGGCGCGGACTGGTGCTGGCCACCATGACCCGGCTCAAGCAGGTCTGCAACCACCCCGCGCAACTGCTGCACGACGGCTCCGCGCTGGACGGCCGCTCCGGCAAGCTGGAACGCCTCGACGAGATCGTCGACGAGGTGCTCGCGGCGGAGGAGAAGGCGCTGCTGTTCACCCAGTACGCCGAATTCGGCGGCATGCTGCGCGGGCACCTGTCGGCGCGTACCGGCCGGGAGGTGCTGCTGTTGCACGGCGGCGTCGGCAAGGCCGAACGGGACGCCATGGTGACCCGGTTCCAGACGCCGCAGGGGCCGCCACTGTTCGTCCTGTCGCTGAAGGCCGGCGGCACCGGTCTCACGCTGACCGCCGCCAACCACGTCGTGCACGTGGACCGGTGGTGGAACCCGGCCGTCGAGGACCAGGCCACCGACCGGGCGTTCCGCATCGGACAGCGCCGCCACGTGCAGGTACGCAAGTTCGTCTGCGCCGGCACCGTCGAGGAGAAGGTGGCCGCGATGATCGCGGACAAACGCAGCCTCGCCCGATCCGTGGTGGGCAGCGGCGAGCAGTGGATCACCGAGCTGTCCACCGACACGCTGCGGGACCTGTTCACGCTGGAGTCCGGGGCGGTGGTCGAGTGAGCCCCGGTTTCGACGACTACGGCCCGCCCCTGCGGGTCGAGGGCGGCCTGCGGGCGCGCAGCACCAGAGGTGCGATCGGGCAGTCCTGGTGGTCCCGGCGCTTCGTGGAGGTGCTGGAGTCGTTCGCGCTCGGCTCCCGGCTCACCCGCGGCCGGGCGTACGCGCGCCGGGGGCAGGTGCTCCGGCTCGACGTGTCCCCCGGAAAGGTCACCGCCGAGGTGCAGGGCTCCCGGCCGCGCCCCTACCCGGTACGGATCGGGCTGGCCGCGTACCCGGAGAAGGTGTGGCGGCGGCTGGAGTCGGAGCTGGCCGGGCAGGCGTTCTTCAGCGCCCGGTTGCTCGCCGGTGACCTGCCGGCCGAACTGGAGGAGCTGTTCGCCGAGGCGGGCGCGCCGCTGTTCCCGGCCGAGATAGACGAGCTGGACCAGAGCTGCGGCTGCCCCGACTTCGCGGTGCCGTGCAAACACCTGGCGGCCACGTTCTACCTGCTCGCCGAGGCGTTCGACGCCGACCCGTTCCACCTGCTGCACTGGCGCGGCCGATCCCGCGCCGAACTGCTCGACCGGCTGCGTACGCTGCGCGGCCCCCGTACCACCGACGTGGCGCCGGGCCCGACCGGCACCGCTTCGGACGCGGGCGCCGGGACGCCTGCCCCGGCGGACTCCGCGCGTGAGCCGGACGCGACGGGTGCCACCGCGCCGGTGATCGGCGCGGCGCGGGCCCTGGCCGGGCTGCCGGCGATCGAGCCGGACGCGGAGCTGGACCGGTTCTGGCTGGCGCCGGTGGCGCTGCCGGACCGGCCGCCCACGCTCGCCACCGGCCCGGAGCTGCTGTTGCGCCAGCTCGGGTCACCCGGTGCCGCGATCGGCGGCCCAGGGCTGGCCGAGCGGCTGCGCCGGGCGTACCGGGAGTTCGCCAGCGGCGGAGCCGCTTCCCCCAGGGAGGCCGGCAGCGCCGAGGGCGCGCGTTAAGAAGGGGCCCTTCCTCTACCGAATGCGTTAAGAAGGGGCCCTTCCTTACACCTACAGCAGGCGGCGGCGGAAACGCCACATCACGGCGGCGTTGGCGACCAGCACCACGGCGCAGATCGCCCCGGCCAGCCGTCCGACCAGTACTGTCATCGCTGGCAGCGAGGCCCACAGCACGATCGTCAGCAGCATCATGTATCGGCCCCGGCGCCCCTTGATCCGGCTGTCCAACCGGGCGAAGAACCGAGGGTCACTTTCCCGCAGACGGCGGGTGATCTGTTCGAACCTGCGCTGATCCTCTTGGCTGAGCATGGCGGTGCCTTCCCCTCACGGCTTCAGCGGTTCGGCGGCATACCCGGATCGGAGGCCGGTCACGCGCCGCCGCTGCTGCTGTTTCGCCGGATCGGACAGGCGGAACGAGGTTCTCAGCGCAGGCTTATCCGTACCTTAAGTTTCGGTGAGGTGGTGAACGCCGTCGGCGGCGTCGCCGGGGTGTGAAACCTCGCGTTCGGTCGGTGCGCGCCCGGGTCGGCCCTGCTCCGGACGTCGCCGGATCACCCGCCGCGGTGACCGGCTCCGGCGGCGGGCATGAGCACTGTCTTAAGTGCGCTCGCGGGCGCTTCCGGCGTGCCTTGAGCGGTCGGGACGGCATGGCTACTTTCCCGTAGCAACTCTCCGGCAACCGTCGCCGCCCCTGCGCCACCCAACCCCCGGGTGGCAGGCGTGCCGGCGCTCGAAGAAAACGGGATAGGTACATGGCCGACCTGAACGTGCCACCGCGTCGACCCCGGGACGACCGCGGCTGGGACGGATACCAGCACCCCCATCCGGACGGGTACCGCGACCCGCACGCCGCGCCGTACGCCGGCGGGCACCCCGCCCCGGCGTCGGGCCCGCAGTGGGTCGGGCCGGACGGCTTCGCCCCCGCCGCCGCCGGCTATCCGCCGCAGGGCGGCTTCCCCCAGCAGGGCGGTTACGCCCAGCCCGCCGGCGGGTACGGCCCGCCGCCCGGCCCGGGACTGCCCACCCTGGACGACGACGGTGACGAGCCCCCGAACCGGGGTCGCCGCCGGGCGCTGGCCACCCTCGGTGGCGCCGCGGTGGTCGCCGGTGGCGCCGCCTTCGCGCTGTCTCCGCAGGTACGCGGACTGTTCACAGGTGACGCGTCGGCCGGTGACGCCACCGGCACGGTGACCACCGACGGCAACGCGGCCCGGCCGAGCGGCCAGCAGCCCAGCACCGTGCGGACCTACACCGAGCAGAACGAGAGCTACATGGGCTCCCGGGCGGGCGAGGCGCTCAAGCGCAACGCGCCCTCCGGCGGCCGGCTCTACGGCAGCCCGGCCGAAGCCGCCGCGGCGACCAAGGTGACCGTGAAGACGGTGCTCGCCAAGGACGCGATCCGGCACCTCGCCACCCGCACCACGTTCGGCGCGACCCCGAAGGTGCTCGCCGACATCAAGCGGCTCGGCATCGACGACTGGCTGCGCCAGCAGCTCGAACCGGAGAAGATCGCCCCGACGAAGGCGGAGCTGAAGCTGGCCGAGCTGACCTCGCTCAAGCTCAGCCCGACCCAGCTTCGCGACCAGCGCGAGCAGCTCAACGAGAAGGGCGTCGACCCGGCCCGGGAGACGGTGGACGCCACCATCGCCCGGCAGATCTGGTCGGACCGCCAGCTGTTCGAGGTGATGGTCGACTTCTGGAACGACTTCCTGCACGTCGCGGCCGACTTCGACGGCGGGGAGAACTACCGCAACGCGTTCGACCGGGACGTCATCCGCAAGCACGCGCTCGGCAGCTACCCGGAGATGCTCGTCGCCGCGAACAAGCACCCGGCGCTGCTGCTCTACCTGAACCAGGTCGACTCGCGCAAGGACGCGGTCAACGAGAACCTGGCCCGGGAGAACCTGGAGCTGTACTCCGTCGGTGTCGACGGCGGCTACACCGAGAAGGACGTACGCCAGGCCGCGCTGCTCCAGACCGGACGCGGCGTCGCCGACGGCAAGTACAAGTTCTTCGCCGAGCGGCACTACCTCGGCAAGGTGAAGATCCTCGGGTTCAGCCACGCCAACAACTCCGACGATCCGGTGGCCGCCGACAAGGTCATCGACTCGTACATCCGCTACATCGCGATGCACCCGTCGACCGCGCGGTACGTGGCGCAGAACCTCGCCACCCGGTTCGTCTCCGACACCCCGCCGAAGTCCGTGGTGGACCGGCTCGCCAAGGCGTACACCACGAACAAGGGGCAGATCCGCCCGGTGCTGGCGACGCTGTTCAGCTCCTCGGAGTTCTGGGCCGCGGTCGGCCAGAAGGTTCGCCGCCCGATGGAGTACCTGGTCGCCACGTACCGGGCGCTCGGCGTCTCGCCCGACGCGGCCCCCGGCTACTCCGGCGACCAGCGGCGGACCCCGTTCGCGCAGGGCCTGCGGCAGATCCAGGACAAGATGCGCGAACTCGGCCAGTACCCGATGGGCAAGCCCACCCCGGACGGCTACGCCGACGTCTACCTGGCCTGGACCTCGGCCGGCACGATGATCGACGGCTGGAACGAGGCGGGCGACCTGATCGCCGGCTACCGCAAGCAGTTCACCTTCGCCAAGCCGGAGAAGCTGGTGGCGAAGCCGCCGGCCACCGCCGGGGCGTACGTGGACGCGCTGGCCCAGCGGCTGGTGCACCAGAAGCTCAGCGCCAAGGAGAAGAAGCTCGTGCTCGCCGTGGCCGGGGTCGCCGAGAGCGCCAAGGTCGACGCCACCTTCAACGGGGCCATCGCCGCGGTCGCGCGGACGATCCTCGCGTCCCCCCAGCACCACCTCCGGTGAGGCATTCGATGGAGATGACCGTGAACCCGTACCCCCTGCACCCCGAATGCCCCGACCTGCGGCGGCTGGCCGACAACCCGGCCGAGGCGCTGCTGCGCGCGGAGGCGGACATCGTCGCGGCCGAGAACGCGGCCGAGGCCGACCGGTACCGCCGGCTGGAGGAGGTCGAGGAGGCCCAGCAGGACGGCCGGGGCGTCACCCGGCGTACCTTCGTCGCGGGCGCCGCGGCCACCGCTACCGCGCTGGCCACCGCCCAGTTCGTCACCACGTCGGCGTCGTTCGCCGCGACGAAGACCGGCACGCTGATCCACGTCTTCCTCTACGGCGGGCTGGACGGGTTGAGCCTGGTCGCCCCGGCTGACGAGCCGGTGCTCGCCAAGGCGCGCCCCGACCTGCTGCTCGGCAACGACTCGCTGGCGCTGGCCCGCGGCTTCAAGATGACCAGCGCGTTCGCCCCGCTGGAGAAGTGGCTCAAGGCCGGGCAGCTCGGCTTCGTGCCGGCCGCGTCCGACCCGCGGCTGTCCCGCAGCCACTTCCAGGCCGCCGACGCGTGCAACCTGGGCGGCCTGCCCGGCGAGACCGGCGGCCGGGGCTGGCTGGACAGCCTTGTCGACTCGCTCGGCAAGGGCACCGCGTTCCGCAGCGTCGGCATCGGCAGCACGCTGCCCCGCTCGCTGGTCGGCGTGAACGGCGCGATCTCCCTCAACAGCGTCGGCGACCTGCGGCTCAACGGCGCCGACAAGTACCGCGCGGCCACCGAGAAGGCGATCCGCGGCCTGTTCACCGGCATCAACCACCCGGTCGAGGAGGCGGTGCAGGAGGGCATGGGCGCGCTGGCCACCGCGCAGAAGCTCGCCGCGAAGCCGTACGCCGCCGCCGAAGGCGTCGAGTACCAGGGCGTCGGCAACTCCTTCAAGCAGCTCGCCCAGCTCATCAAGGGCGGGGCGAACGTGCGGGTGGCCACGGTCGGCATGGGTGGCTACGACACCCACGAGAACCAGGGCACCCGCGAGGGCGGCCAGCTCTGGCGGCGGCTCAACGAGTTGGCGAAGGCCATGGCCGCGTTCTTCACCGACCTGGGCGACCAGGCGGCGGACGTGACGATCATGGTGTCCAGCGAGTTCGGCCGCCGGGTCGGCTCCAACGGCGGCGGCACCGACCACGGGCACGGCGGTGTGGTCACCGTGCTGTCCGGCCGCAAGCTCGCCAGTTCGCTGCTCGGCACCTGGAACGGGCTGGACAAGCTGGACAGCGGCGACGTGCCGGAGTACAACAACATGTTCAACGTCTACGGATCGGTAGCGCAGGGCCGCTTCGGCCTGACAAACGCCGAAGTCGACAAGGTCTTCCCCCGGCAGAAGTTCACCCCGGTCAAGATCTACGCGTGACGTACCAGGAAACCCGCGCCGCCGGCCGTCGTACCGGGCACTCCGCCCCGTACGGCGGCCGTCCGGCTGCTCCCGTACCCCCGGCTCGCCCGCGCCGCGGCCCCGGCGGCCGGCGCGCGCTCGCCGCGCTCTTCTGGCTGGGTCTGGTCGCCGCGGTCCTGCCGTGGTGGCTGGACACCCCGGCCGGCTCGCTCGCCGACACCGCCGACCTGCTCACCGCGGGCGGCCGGGTCACCGGCCTGATCGCCGGCTACCTGCTGCTGGTCCAGGTGCTGATGATGAGCCGGCTCGGCGTGCTGGAACGCGCGCTCGGCGGCGAGCGGATCTCCCGGCTGCACCGGGATCTCGGCGCGACGCTGCTGGTGGCGGTGCTCACGCACATGTCGCTGCTGGTGGTCGGCTACTCCCGCCAGGAGCGCAACTCGGTGCTCGGCGAGGTCGGCGTGCTGCTGACCGACTACGAGGACATGATCACCGCGTTCGCCGCGGCCGGCGTCCTGGTCACCGTCGCGCTCACCGCGGTACGCGCCGTGCGCCGCCGCCTGCCGTACGAGCTGTGGCACCTGATGCACGCGGCCGGCTACCTGACGCTGCTGCTCGGGTACGCGCACCAGTTCAGCAACGGCGCGCAGCTGCACGAGCCCGGCCTGGTGCGTACCGGCTGGATCGCCGGATACGCGCTGGTGGTGGCCGCGCTGGTGTGGGGCCGGGTGCTCGCGCCGCTGGCGTTCAACCTGCGGCACCGGCTGCGCGTCGCCGACGTGGTGGCGGAGAGCCCGGACACCGTCTCGGTCTACCTGACCGGGCAGCGGCTCAACCAGATCGACGTGCTCGGCGGCCAGTTCTTCCGCTGGCGGTTCCTCAACCCCGGCTGCTGGTGGCAGTCACACCCGTTCTCCGTCTCCGCCGCCGCGAACGACAGGTGGCTGCGGATCACGGTGAAGGTCGTCGGCGGGTACACCGCCGAGCTGCGCGACCTGACGCCCGGCACCCGGGTCTGGGCGCAGGGCCCCTCCGGCACGTTCACCGCCGCGCACCGTACCCGGGAACGGGCCCTGCTCATCGCCGGTGGCAGCGGCATCGCCCCGCTGCGGGCCATGCTGGAGGAGTTGCCGCCCGGCGCGGCCCTGATCTACCGCGCGCGTACCCCGGCCGACGTGCTGCTGCACCAGGAGCTGGACTGGCTCGCGCAGGCCCGGCAGACCTCCGTCTGGTACGTCGTCGGCAGCCGCGACGACCCCGGCCCCCGCCAGGTGATGAACCCGGAAGGGCTGCGCCGCCTGGTGCCCGATCTGACCCGGCGCGACGTCTACCTGTGCGGCCCGGGCGGCCTGGTCGACGAGGCGGTCGCCGCGCTGCGGGCGGCCGGCGTGCCCCGCCGCCAGATCCACCTGACCGCGTTCGAGCTGTAGGAAAGGCACCACCATGCGTCGCGCGCTTCTCGCGATCACCGGACTGGCCGCCGGCACCACCGCGCTCGTGGTGCTCAAGGGCGCGCCGGGCAGCGGGCAGACCGTGCCGGACGTGCCGGTCGCCCTGGCGCCGGTCGCCCCGGGCGGCTCGGCCGCGCCTGAGCCGCCGTCGCCCACCGCCGCGGCGTCCGGCAGCGCCACGCCGTCGTCGCGCGCCTCGGCCAAGCCCACCCCGAAGCCGTCCGCCGACCGCAGCCCGGCCAGCCGGGGCAGCACCCGTACGCGCACCACGCCCGCCGCGCCCCGGACCACCACCAGCGCGCCCAAGGTCACCACCCGCACGGTGACCGGGCCGTCGGTCACCTACGAGTACGGCTCACTCCAGGTGCGGATCACGCTCAGCGGCAGCCGGATCGTCGACGCCACGGCCATCGGACTGCCGCTGGGTGGGCAGTCCGGGCAGCGCAGCGACGACGTGCAGGCCCGCTACAGCGGCACGTCGGGTGAGGTGGTGGCCCGGCAGAGCGCCAGCCTGAGCACGGTGTCCGGGGCCACCTACACCAGCACCGCGTACAAGCAGTCGTTGCAGGCCGCGCTGGACAAGGCGTGACAGTTCGCTCCGGCCTGCGCCGGGTCGAGCACATCATGGGCACGGCGATCAGCCTCGACCTGGCCGACGACCTGCCCCCGGGGGCCCTGCACGAGCTGGCCGAGGACACGTTCGGCTGGCTGCGCGAGGTGGACGCGCGGTTCAGCACGTACCGGGACGACAGCGAGGTGTGCCGGGTGGACCGGGGCGAGCTGCGGCCCGCCGACGCCTCCGCCGACCTGCGCGCCGTGCTGGCGGCCTGCGCCGACCTGTGGACCGCCACCGACGGCTACTTCGACGTGTACGCGACCGGGCGGCTCGACCCGTCCGGCTACGTCAAGGGCTGGGCGGCACAGGTCGCCTCGGACCGGCTGGTGGCCGCCGGGGCGCCGAACCACTGCGTGAACGCGGGCGGCGACGTGCGCGTACGCGGCCACGACGCGGCCGGGGAACCGTGGCGTATCGGGGTGCGGCATCCCTGGGATCCGGCGGCGACCTGTCTGGTACTGACCGGCACCGACCTGGCGGTCGCCACCTCCGGCGTGTACGAGCGCGGGCACCACGTGGTGGACCCGCGCCGGGGCGCCCCGGCGAAGGGCTTGCGCTCGGTGACGGTGGTGGGCCCGGACCTGGGCGTGGCCGACGCGTACGCGACAGCGGCGGTGGCCATGGGCGGACCCGGCCTCATCTGGCTGGACGGCCTGCCGTCCCCCTGGCAGCACGCCGTGGTCACCGAGGACGCCCACCAACACCACTCCCGCACGCTCCCCGCCCTCCCTGCCTGATCACCGGGGTGGGTGGGACGCTCCTATGGCGCGTCAAGTGGTTGGGGCGGGGCTTCGAGGCGTCGGTAGAGGTCTCGGGCGATGTAGCGCTTGAGGCAGCGTTTGATCTCGCGGTCGGTTTTGCCTTGGGCGCGGCGGCGGTCGGCGTAGGCGCGGGTGGGTTCGTCGTAGCGCAGGCGGGACAGGGTGATGGTGTGTAGGGCGCGGTTGAGTTGGCGGTCGCCTGAGCGGTTGAGGCGGTAGCGGACGGTTTTGCCGGACGAGGCGGGGATAGGGGCGACGCCGGCGAGCATGGCGAAGGCGGCGTCGTTGCGGCAGCGGCCGGGGTGGGACCAGGCGGTCAGGACGGTGGCGGCGACGATGGGTCCGACGCCGGTGAGGGTGAGCAGGTCGGGACGCCAGGACCGGACGATGGTGAGGATTGCCCTTTCGTGGCTGGTGGCCTCGGTTTCGAGGGCGCGGATGCGGCGGGCGAGGTCACGTAGCACCGTCAACGCGGTGATGATCTCGACATCGCCGCTGATCGTGGTGGTTCGCAGTCGGACGGCGGTGGTGATCATCGCGCGGGTGTTCTGTCCACGGAAGCGGGATCGGACTGTCTCCGGGGCGGTGATGATCAGGGCGTGTAGTTGCCGTTGGGCGGTGGTGGCGGCCTCGACGGCTGCGCGGCGGGCGGTCAGTCGCATCTGTAGCGCTGCCCGTTCGGGGCCGGTCTTGGGCTGCGCCAACTGGGTGCGGGCCAGAGCGTCGCGGGCGGCGCGTTCGGCATCGATCGGGTCGGACTTCGCTCCGGCCCGGCGAGTTGGTCGCTTGGGGCGGTCCAGCTCGACGACCAACTCGCCGGCGGCAGCCAGGTGGCGGTGAAGTCCCGCGCCGTAGCCGCCGGTGCCTTCCATCGCCCAGGCCCGCAATCCCGAGCGCTGCCCGGCCAGGGCCAGCAGTTGCGCGTAGCCGTCCGGATCGGCGGTGACGGTCATACGGTCCAACACGGCACCGGTGCGGGCATCGAGGACCGCGGCGGTGTGGGTGTGTTTGTGGGTGTCGACGCCGATGACGACCTCGACCAGATCTGCCAGCATGGACATGCGTTCTCTCCTCACCATGGGGACGCACGGGTCCGGTCCGGTGCGGAGATGGCAGGACTGTGATGAGACACGCCAGCCGCTAACTGGCGGTCAAGCTCCTGATCAGGCCAAACGTCTCCCGCCGGGCCGGCGCCGGCAGCAGCGGACGGACAAGTCCCGTCAAAGGCACGAAGCCAGTCAGACGAAGAGTCACACCCACTGCTGCCAGCCATCAGCTCACCACCGCTGAACCGACCCCGCCATGCTCACAGTCAGCGGAGGGGGCGGTGGAGGATGGCGGGGCGGGAGCCGGTGGGGCGGGGGCGGCCGGGGCGGACGCCCAAGGGGCGGGTGAAGGCCCACGGATGCAGACGGCGGCGGGGCCGCGCCGGCTCGGTACCGCCGGTGTGGCGGGCAGCGTCGTCCCTGGACATGGTCAAAACCCCCGCTCTGGCGCACACGCGCCCTCGCCAGGTTCAACGAGTGCGGTGCCGGGGAGGTCGCTGTCAGGCACCCGTCCGGGGCGGACGGGGAGATCAGCGGCCCCGCCGGGGGAGCGGCAGGTGGCCGGGGAACAGGTCCGCTCCGAGCGTCACGCCGGCCGCGCGTAACGCGGCGATCAGCGCGTTCTGCACCAGGTAGGAGTCGGGCAGCTGCCAGCGGGCCTGCTCCGGCGCGACCGCCCAGCGCACCGTCCCCTCCGGCAGCCGGGTCGGCGGAGCGGGGATCCACGAGCCGGGTCCGTGGCGTACCACGTGGAAGCAGTGCTCCAGTTCCGGGCGCAGCGGGTCGCCGGGGCGGACCAGGAACATCCAGCGGCCGGTGGGGGTGACCAGCGCCGGTCCGCGTACGCCGAACCCGGCGGGATGGGTGGCGACCGCGTCGAGCACCTGCCGGCCCAGGTGGGCGGCGACCTCGAGCACGTCGAACGCGTGCCCGGTGGGGAGCAGGACGCCGTGCGGGCGGCTGCGCCACCAGGTGGCCACCCGGGCCGGGTCGGTGCTGGCGGCGTGCTCCCAGTCCTCGAGCGCGGGATGGCAGCCCACTGTGGGGCAGCCGGCCCGGCCGCAGACGAAGCGGCTGTTGGCCAGGCAGGCGCCGGGGGTGACCGGCCAGCCGTGCAACGCGTACCGCACCGCGACGCGGCGCAGCCGGACCCGTTCCAGCGGGGACAGGTGAGCGACGCGCGGTCGGACATTCCTCCACATGTCTGACATCCCCTCTCGTTCCGCCAAACCGTCCACATGCCACACGTCGAAAGCCGTCACTGCCGTAACCCACACTCGTTGTGGTGACTAACGGTCGGTGCAACTTGCACGAAAACTACGAGAACTGGCTGGTCGGTGGACGCACAACCTGTGCGACCAGGGAAAGCCTGGGAGACGTGGGAGGAGCGGCCGGCGCCGTGAGGGGGAGGGAGCGGGGATGGACGAACTACCCATAGGCCGGCGGGTGGCGTACTGGCGGAGCCGGCGCAAGATGTCCCAGCAGGTCTTCGCCGACCGGCTCGGCAAGTCCAAGAGCTGGGTGGACAAGGTGGAGCGTGGCGTCCGCCGGCTGGACAAGTTCTCCGTCCTCTACGAGATCGCCGACATCCTCCAGATCGACGTGCAGTTGCTGCACGGCAAGGACCCGGAGCGGCGTGCCGACGCGCTCAACTGCATCGACCAGGTCGAGGTGGAGGAGATCCGCACCGCCCTGGAGCGGTACGACTCGATGAGCGCCTACTTCGACGCGGCGCCCTGCCCCCCGCCGCTGGCCGACATGCGCAAGGCCGTGAACCACGCCTGGCTGACCTACCAGTACGGCCGGTACGGCATGCTCACCCGCGCGCTGCCCAAGCTGCTGCGCGACGCCCAGGCGGCGGACGCCGGCTACGCCGCCGGCGACCAGGTACGCGAGGCCGCCCACCTGCTCGGTCAGGTCTACCAGATCGCCTCCTCGGTGCTGCGCAAGCTCGGCGAGTGCGACCTCGCCTGGCTGGCCGCCGACCGGTCGATGGCGGTGGCCCAGCGGGCCGACGACCCGCTGCTGGCCGGCATCGCCACCACGAGGGTCTGCAACGCGCTGGTCGCGATGGGCCGCCCCCGCCCCGCGCTGGAGCTCAACGTGCGCATCGCCGGCCGGCTCGCGCCCGGCGGCGACAACGACGTCCGGCCCGAACGTCTCTCCGTCTACGGCATGCTGCTGCTGCAGGGCGCGATGGCCGCCGCCCGGATCGGCGACTCGGCGACAGTGGACGACCTGCTCGCCGGCGCGGACGAGGCGGCGACGATGCTCGGCGGCGACCACAACTACTACTGGACCTCCTTCGGGCCGACCAACCTGGAGCTGCACCGGGCCGCCGCCGCCGTCGAGCTGGGCGACGGCGGCCGGGCGGTGGAGACGCACCTGCGGCTGTCCGAGCCCGCGTTCAACGCGCTGCTGCCGGAACGCCGCGCGCACCACCTGCTCGACCTGGCCCGGGGCTACTCCCAGATCGGCGACGTCGCCAACGCCGGGGACATGTTGCTGCGCGGTGACCGGCTCGCGCCCTCCGAGATCCGGTGCCGGCCGATAGCGCACGAATTGATGTCTGAGATTCTCCGTCGCACACGTGGTGCGCCGCCTCCGCCGATCGCGGAGTTGGCTGAGCACATGGGAGTCGGAGTATGAGCGGTCCGGAGACCGCAAGCGGGCACCGGCGGGTGCTCTATGTCATCGCCTGCGGTTCGCCGCTGGCCCGTCACGTCGGCCGGCTGGTCGACCTCGCCCAGCAGGAGGAGTGGACGGTCTGCGTGGTCACCACGCCGGACGGCGCGAAGTTCGTCGACCGGGCGGCCCTGGCCCGGCAGACCGGCCACCCGGTCCGTACGCACTACAAGAACCCGGGTGACCTGGACGTGCTGCCCCCGGCGGACGCCATGCTGGTGTGCCCGGCCACCGTCAACACGATCAACAAGTGGGCGGTCGGCATCACCGACACCCTCGCGCTCGGCCTGCTGGTCGAGGCGCAGGGGATGGGGGTGCCGATCGCTGCCGTCCCGTACACGAACGTGGCGATGGCCGGGCACCCGGCGTTCCGGGCCAGCCTCGACCGGCTGGCCGGGTGGGGCGTCCGGGTGGTCTTCGGCGACCACGTCGTACGCCTGCATCCGCCCGGCACGGGGGAGCGGCGAGCGGACGCCTTCCCCTGGGACGCCGGACTGGCCGCCCTGCGCGGCGCGGACCGGCCGGTCGCCCCGGTCGGCTGACGGTGTGAGCGTGGCTCCCGGCGCGCCGGGAGCCACGCCCGACGGCGGTCGGCGTGTACCGGCCCGGACGCCGGTAAGCTGGCCGCCCGTGAGCACAACCGTCGCCGACGTGGTGGCCGCCCTGGACCGCCGTTATCCGCCCGCCTGGGCCGAGGAGTGGGACCGGGTCGGCCTGGTGGTGGGCGAGCCCGACCACCCGGTACGCCGGATCGCCTGCGTGGTGGACGTGGTCCCGGAGACCGTGGACGAGGCCCTCGACGCCGGCGCGGACATGATCGTCGCGCATCACCCGCTGCTGCTGCGCGGCGTCTCCTCGGTGGCCGCCACCACGTACAAGGGCCGGATCGTGCACCGGTTGATCAAGGCGGACGTCGCGCTGTACGTGGCGCACACCAACGCCGACGTGGCCGATCCCGGCGTGTCCGACGCGCTCGCCGCCCGGTTCGGGCTGACCGGGCTGCGCCCGCTGCACCCGCCCCGCCCCGGCTCGCCCGCCGACGGGCCCGGCCGGGGCATCGGCCGCATCGGCGAACTGCCCGAGCCGATGACGCTGGCCGAGCTGACCCGGCTGGCCGCCGCCGTGCTCCCGGTCACCGCCTGGGGCGTTCGCGCCGCCGGGGATCCCGGGCGTATGGTTCGTACCCTCGCCGTCAGCGGCGGCTCGGGGGACGGCTTCCTCGCCGAGGCGACCGCGGCCGGGGTGGACGCGTTCCTCACCGCGGACCTGCGTCACCACCCGGCCGGGGAACACCTCGCCGCGGGCGGCCCGGCGCTGCTGGACGCCGCCCACTGGGCGACGGAGCGACCCTGGCTGGACGACCTGGCCGCCCACCTGGCCGGCGCGCTGGGCGTCGAGACCGTGGTGTCCGACCTGGACACCGACCCGTGGACCGTGCACGCCGCCGCGCCCCGGCCGGACGACAAGGAGCCCCGACGTGAAGGCTGACCCGAAGGTGCAGCGCCGCCTGCTCGACCTCCAGGCGATCGACACCGCGCTGGCGCAGCTCGCGCACCGCCGCCGCAGCCTGCCGGAGCGGGCCGAGTTGGAGGCCCTGGCGCGTGAGCTGTCCGCGCTGGAGGACGAGCGGGTCCGCGCCCAGGTGGCGGTCGACGACCTGGACCGGGACATCGCCCGGATCGAGAAGGACGTCGACCAGGTACGGGCGCGCAAGAGCAAGGACGAGGCGCGGCTGGCCTCGGGCAGCGGCCCGGCCCGCGAGCTGGAGGCCCTCCAGCACGAGCTGGTCTCGCTGAACCGCCGGCAGAGCGACCTGGAGGACGCCGAGCTGGAGCTGATGGAGCAGCGGGAGACCGCGCAGGGTGTGCTCGACGGCATCGAGAGCCGGCTCGCCGAGACCCGGGACCGCCGCGCCGCGACCGAGCAGCGCCGCGACGAGACCCTGGCCGAGATCGCCAAGGAGGAGGAGTTCAAGCGCACCGCCCGCCAGCCGCTCGCCGGTGACCTGCCCTCGGACCTGGTCGGCCTCTACGACAAGATCCGCGAGGACACCGGCATGGGCGCCGCGCTGCTCACCGGTGGCCGCTGCGGCGGCTGCCGGCTGGAGATGTCCGGCGCCGACCTGGCCCGTATCCGCAAGGCCGACCCGGACGACGTGGTCCGCTGCGAGGAGTGCCGGCGGATCATGGTCCGGACCAACGAGTCGGGACTGTAGCCGCCGTGGCGGTGCGCGCGGTCGTCATCGAGGCCGACGGCGGCTCCCGGGGCAACCCCGGCCCGGCCGGTTACGGCGCTGTGGTCCGGGACCCGGAGACCGGCGAGGTGCTGGCCGAGCGGTCGGAGTCGATCGGCACTGCCACGAACAACGTGGCCGAGTACCGGGGCCTGATCGCCGGGCTGGAGGCCGCCGCCGAGCTGGGCGCGGCCGAGGTCGAGGCGCGGATGGACTCCAAGCTGGTCGTCGAGCAGATGTGCGGCCGCTGGCAGATCAAGCACCCCGGGCTGCGCCCGCTCGCCGCCCAGGCAGCCGGGCTGGTCAGCCGGTTCACCGCCGTACGGTTCACCTGGGTGCCCCGGGAGCGCAACCGGCACGCCGACGCCCTCGCCAACGCGGCCATGGACGCCGCCGCCTCGGGTGCCGCCCCGGCGGGCGCCAGGAAGGCCGCGGCGCGGGAGGCGGCTGTCGTCCGGGCCACCGGCACCGACCCGGCCACCACGCCCGCCTCCTGGGAGCCGCGCCCGACCGAGGAGGCCACCCGGCTGATCCTGGTCCGGCACGGCGAGACCGAGCGCACCGTGCAGAAGCACTACTCCGGCCGGGGCGACGTGCCGCTGACCGACCGGGGCCGGGCCCAGGCCCGGGCCACCGCCACCCGCGTGGCCGCGCTGGCGCCGTCCGTCGCGGCAGTGGTCAGCTCACCGCTGTCCCGGTGCACGGCCACCGCCGAGGCGATCGCCGCCCAGGTCGGCAACCCGCCGGTACGCACCGACGACGACCTGATCGAATGCGACTTCGGCGTCTGGGAGGGGCACACGTTCGCCGAGGTACGCGAGCGCTGGGCGGCGGAACTGGACGCCTGGCTAGCCTCCACGAAGGTCGCGCCGCCGAAGGGCGAGTCGTTCGTGACAGTCGCCGAGCGCACCGGGCGGGCCGTCGACCGGCTGCGGTCGGCGTACCCGGGGGAGACGGTCGTGGTGGTCTCCCACGTCTCGCCGATCAAGCTGGTGCTGCGCGATGCGCTCGCGGCCGGCGACGCGTTCCTGCACCGGCTCTACCTGGACACCGCGGGCATCTCGGTGCTGGACCTGTACCCGGACGGCGGCGTGGCGGTCCGCTCGGTGAACGACACCTCGCACCTCACGGACGTCTGACGGCCGTTCGGCGCATGCCGGCGGCCGTTCGGCGCATCGACATCACCCGATCGGACGTGACCCCCGTCACAGGGTCGTAGCCTCCGGCCGTCACATGGCCCGCTACGAATGCCCGGAGGGTGTCACATGTCCGAACCGGAACCGGAGGCGCTCGACACGGCGCGATCCAGGGCGAAGGACAAGAGTCCCTGGAACTGGTTGCTCTTCATCCCGATCGTGGTGCCGCTGATCCCGGCGCTGTTCAACGCCGACTCGCCCCGGCTGTTCGGCTTCCCGCGCTTCTACTGGCTGCAACTGGCCTGGATCCTGCTGGGCGTCGCCACCACCACGCTGGTCTACCAGATGACCAAGAAGCGGGGTGACCGCTGATGTGGCGGGACCACCTCACCGAGATCATCGTCTTCACGCTGCTGTTCCTGCTGGTCAGCGCCATGGGCTTCGTGGCGGCCCGGTGGCGCAGACCAAGAGACATGGCCCACCTGGACGAGTGGGGGCTGGGTGGGCGCAGCTTCGGCGGCTGGATCACCTGGTTCCTGGTCGGCGGTGACCTCTACACCGCGTACACGTTCGTGGCGGTCCCGGCGCTCATCTTCGGAGCCGGCGCGGCGGGGTTCTTCGCGGTGCCGTACACGATCGTCATCTACCCCCTGGTGTTCCTGGTGCTGTGCCGGCTCTGGTCGGTCTCGCACCGGCACGGCTTCGTCACGCCCGCCGACTTCGTCCGCAACCGGTTCGGCTCGCCGATCCTGGCGCTGCTCGTCGCGATCACCGGCATCGTCGCCACCATGCCGTACATCGCGCTGCAACTGGTCGGCATCGAGGCGGTGCTCAAGACCATGGGCGTCACCGGGGACAGCGCGCTGGCCCGGCACCTGCCGATCATCATCGCGTTCGCGATCCTGGCCGCGTACACGTACCAGTCCGGGCTGCGCGCGCCGGCGCTGATCGCGTTCGTCAAGGACTCGCTGATCTACATCGTGATCCTGGTCGCGGTGATCTGGCTGCCGTACAAGCTCGGCGGCTGGGGTGCCATCTTCGACGCCGCCGACGCGAAGTTCCAGGCGTCACCGGCGCCCGGCGACGGCATCCTGCTGAATCAGAACAACCAGATCCAGTACGTGACGCTGGCGTTCGGCTCGGCGCTGGCGCTGTTCCTCTACCCGCACAGCATCACCGGTGTGCTGGCCAGCCGGAACCGCGACGTGATCAAGCGGAACATGTCCGCGCTGCCCGCGTACAGCCTGCTGCTGGGGTTGATCGCGCTGCTCGGCTACATGGCCATCGCGGCCAACGTGAAGCCGCTGCCCGGCGCGAAGGAGGGCACCACCGACGGCAACACAGTGGTGCCGCTGCTGTTCGACCAGCAGTTCCCGGACTGGTTCGCCGGGGTCGCCTACGCCGCCATCGGCATCGGCGCCCTGGTCCCCGCGGCGATCATGTCGATCGCGGCGGCGAACCTGTTCACCCGCAACATCTACAAGGAGTACCTGAAGCGGGACGCCACCCCGGCGCAGGAGGCGAACGTCTCGAAGATCACCTCGCTGGTGGTGAAGGTCGGCGCGGTGGCCTGCATCGTCTTCCTCGACCCGCAGTTCTCCATCGACCTCCAGCTCATCGGCGGCGTGATCATCCTGCAGACGCTGCCGGCGGTGGCGCTGGGCCTCTACACCCGCTGGTTCCACAGGGGCGCGCTGATCGCCGGCTGGGCGGCCGGCATGGGCCTGGGCATGTGGATGCTCTACCAGATCGGCAACCCGGCGACCGGCAAGAAGCACTTCGCCGGGTCGGCGTTCCCGCTGGAGAAGTTCGGCTTCGACACGCCGAAGACCATCTACGTGGGCATCGTGGCGGTGCTGGTGAACCTGGCGGTGGCCGCGCTGCTCACGCTGGTGCTGCGGGCCGCGAAGGTGGCCGACGGCCCCGACCACACCACGCCGGACGACTACTTCGCCGACGAGGGCGATCCGCGCGTCACGGCCTCCGCCGATCGCGCCGACCCCGCCCCCGAACCGGTCCCGTGAAAGGAAGGGCCCCTTATTAACGCATTCTGCATAATAAGGGGCCCTTCCTAACACCTCAGCGGCGGCGGTTGCGTGCGTCGAGCGCCTCGTTGAGGCGGTGCAACATGTCCGCGAGCGTCTCCCGGTCCGCCTCGGGCCAGGCGGCGAGGATGTCGCCGTACAGCCGGGTGCGGGCCGCCCGCACGGCGGCCATCCGCTGGAGGCCGGCCGCCGTCGCGGAGATCACCGTGCCGCGCCCGTCGGCCGGGTCGGGGGTACGCGAGATCAGGCCGTCGCGCTGGAGCGCGGAGACCTGCCGGGTGACTGTGGAGCCGTCCAGGCTCAGCCGCGCGGCGAGCGCCGAGACGTTCTGCGGGCCGGCCGCGTCCAGGTGTCGCAGGATCACGTACGCGGCGCGGTCGAGCAGCCGGTGCTCCGTCGTGCCGGTGCCCCGGCGGGTGGCCTCGCCCAGTCGCATCAGCAACGCGACTTCGGTTTCGATCCGGCCGAGGGTGGCCTCGTGGGTGTGGTCGTCGCCGCTTATAGCTGTATCATACAAGGAAAATACCTGTACGATACAGCTAAATGGGAGGTTGCGGAGTGGATCGCTGATCCGAGCCCAACCGCAGTGCCATCTACGCCACCACGCTCGTCGCGTTCCTCGCCATCGCCGGCATCGCCGTCGTCGACCCGATCCTGCCCGCCATCGGCGATGCGATCGGCGTCACCGCCTGGCAGGTCGAGTTGCTCTTCACCGCGTACATCGCGGTCATGGCCCTCGGCATGATCCCGGCGACGCTGGCCAGCGGGCGGTTCGGTTTCAAGCCGGTGCTCGTCACCGGCGTCTCCGTCGTCGGCCTCGCCGCGATCCTCGCCTCGTTCAGCAACGACATCGTGCAGCTCTCCGTGCTGCGCGGCGTCTGGGGCCTGGGCAACGCGATGTTCTTCGCCACCGCCATGGTGGTGCTGGTCAGCCTGGCGAACGACAGGGAATGGGTGGTCGGCCTGTTCGAGACCGCCCTCGGCCTCGGCTTCGCCGTCGGCCCGCTCATCGGCGGCCTGCTCGGCCAGGTGAGCTGGCGGCTGCCGTTCTTCGTCTGCGGCGTGTTCATGGTGCTCGCGCTCGGCGTCGCCGCCCGCAAGCTGCGCGAACCGGCCCACAAGCAACAGCCGGTACGCCTCGGCCAGATCTTCGCCACCTACCGCAAGCCCGCGTTCGTGACGCTCTGCGTGGTCACCGCCGCGTACAACTTCGTCTTCTTCGTCGTACTCGGCTACACGCCGCTGTTCCTGCGCCTCGACGTCATCCCGCTCGGTCTGGCGTTCACCGGCTGGGGCCTCGGCCTCGCCGCCGGCATCCTGCTGATCGGGCACCGGCTCGCCCACCGCATCGGCGCGGTGCAGACCGTCGGCGTCGCCCTGCTCGGCCTGCTGGTCTGCATGGTCCTGTTCGCCACCTCCACCGGCACCGCCATGTCGCTCGTCGTCCTGGTCGTCGCCGGCCTGTTCATGGGCCTCGCCAACGCCAACCTGACCGACCTGGCGTTGGGGCTCGGCTCCGCCGACCGCCGCGTTGCCACCGGCGCGTTCAACCTGGTCCGCTGGGGCGCCGCCGCGCCCGCGCCGATCATCTCCGGCAAGCTGGCCGAGCACAGCCTCGCGCTGCCGTTCTGGGTCGGCTTCGCGGTGCTCGCCGCCGGTGTGCTGGTCTACCTGGCGTTCGGTCACCTGATGGCGGCCGGCTACGGCGAACGGGTCATCTGGAACCGGGCCGCCCGCCGCGCCGAGCGAGCCCCGGAGGAGCCGGTCGGGGAGGCCTACTGACCGGCCCGGCCCGGCCCGGTCGCGTCAGGTCAGCGCCCGCCACAGCAGGTAGCACCCGATGACCGTGCCGAACACCACGATCACCGTCTTCAACACCACCTGCGGAAGCCGGCGGGCCAGCCGCGCGCCCGCGTACCCACCGAACAGGGTGGCCGGCGCGACCACCGCGACCGCTGCCCAGTTCACCGGGCCGAACAGGGCGAACACGATGAGCGTGGTCAACCCCACCACGGCCGAGAGCAGGTTCTTCACCGCCGACACCCGGGCCAGCGTCGCGTCCAGCACCAGCGCCAGCCCGGCCACCAGCATCACCCCGAGGGCCGCGCCGAAGTAGCCTCCGTACACAGTGCCGAGCGCGACCATGGTCTGAACCGTGACGGTACGGCGGCGCGCGCCCAGCCGTTCCGGATGGCCGACCAGCCGGCGCAGCGGTCCCTGGAACGCGAGTACGGCGGTCGCGCCGAGCACCAGGAACGGCACCACCAGTTCGAACGCGCGCGCCGGGGTCGCCAGCAGCAGCGCGCACCCGGCGATCGTGCCGAGTACCGCGGTGGGCAGCAGCGACCACAGCTCCCGCCCGCGCGGCAGGTCCATCCGGCTGCCCGCCACGCTCGCCACGTACCCGGGAAAGACCGACACCGAGTTGGAGACGTTCGCCGCCACCGGCGGCAGGCCGGTCGCGATCATCGCCGGAAACGTGATCAGTGAGCCACCACCGGCCACCGCGTTGACTGTGCCCGCGGCGAGACCGGCGGCGATCAGGAGCGCGGCGTCGGAGAGATCCATGGTCCCCCGAGGCTAGTCGGTCCGGTTCCCGGCCGGTGGGCCGTCGTTTCCGCGGGTTTCCGCGCCAGCTCGGGGAAGTGGCTGTATCGAGGGCCGGTTGATGCCGCCACCTCCCCGAAGTTGCGGGCGCGCCCTGGTGGGCCGGGGCGGAAATGGGCGGGGTGGGTGCGTCGTTAGGATGAAGGTGCGACGGACGAGTCGACCGGGCGGTCGCGTCGACGGGCTCCGGCCCGTCGCCGAGGAACGTCCGGACTCCACAGGGCAGGGTGGTTGCTAACGGCAACCCGGGGTGACCCGCGGGACAGTGCCACAGAAAACAGACCGCCGGCCCGTTACGGGACGGTAAGGGTGAAACGGTGGGGTAAGAGCCCACCAGCACCCCGGGTGACCGGGGTGGCTCGGTAAACCCCACCCGGAGCAAGGCCAAGAAAGGGCCGTCACCGCAAGATGACGACCCGCGCAGACGCTTGAGGGCTGCCCGCCCGATGTCTGCGGGTAGGCCGCTGGAGCCTGCCGGCAACGGCAGGCCGAGATGGATGGCCGCCGCCGGTGCGCCTACGGGCGTGCCGGGCACAGAATCCGGCGTACAGGTCGACTCGTCCGTCGCCCACCAGCTCAGAGCTTCGATCATGGCTCTGAGCTGGTTCTATGTTCGGGCGTCGATGGTCGTTCATGGTCAACATTGGGCGGCGTTTGACGCCCTGACGACGCCCTGACGCCCTGGAGGCGCCCTGAGCGCCGGCTCAGTTCGGCGACAGGATGGAAATCGCTTCCGGCATGCGGACGACGGGCCCTACCCTGCTTGCTCGCAGACGATCCGGTCACTGGCCCGCCGCTGCAATCCGACACCGAGGAGTTGCCGATGCCCCACGTGACGCTTTACGCGCTTGAAGAGGAACTGGTCGGGCATGAACCCCACCTCATCGAGGAACTGACCAATGCCGTCGCCTCCGTGTATGGCGCGTGGGCTAGAAGTTCGGTGGATGTCAGGCTGATCGGCGTTCCTACCGGTCGATGGGCCCGCGGCGGAGCGGCGGTCACTACAGCAGCCCCCTCGGTCACCTTCGGCATGCGGGAGGAAGTGTTCGCGCGAGAGGACGCAGCCAGAGTCATCGCACAACTCGTCTCCGCCTTCACCGAAGCCGTTACTGCCGTGTTCGGCGAGGATTGTCGCGACGAAGTGCTCGTCGAGCTGGTCGGCCAGCCCACGTCCCGGTCCGGGCTCGGCGGGAAGGTCATAAGTGTCGGCAGCTAGTGGGATCTCTTCCCGAGTCGGACTGGCTATGGCGCTGCGGGCCGCCTGAGGGCCGCCGTTCGATGGTTCCGGAGCGGAGCCGTCGGCTGTGGGGGAGGGCCGAGCACCTCCTGGCGGTGGAGCTGGTGCCGCGACCCGCTGATCCGGTGGCAAGCCAGTCCCGGGGTTGGACTGGCGCCCCGCCGTACTCGCGGCCGGCATCACGCCGACCCAGGCCACCGGCATGCACGCGCTGCGCCACTTCTACGCCTCGTCGCTGCTCGACGCGGGGGAGAGCATCAAGGCCCTGGCTTCGTACCTCGGCCACGCCGACCCCGGCTTCACGCTCCGGGTCTACACGCACCTGATGCCGGCCAGCGAGGAACGCACCCGGCGCGCGATAGATGATCTGTTCGCGGCATCGTAGATCCCGAAAGCGCCGTCACCCGAGATACGTCGACAGGCAGGATGCGACAGATGGACCGACACGCCCTCCGACCCGGTGATCACGTCGAGCTTGCCTGCGAAGCGGTCGAGTGGGTGGACCGGACCTTCTTCCCGGCCGTGGTACGGGTCGTGTTCACCGATGCGCAGAGCCGCGCATGGTCGCTCGTAGACAAGGCGCCCATCTTCGGTAGCGACCTCGATGCCGAGTCAACGTTGCCTACGCCGGCTGCGGTGCGGTGCGTCGTCAAGGAGATCCGCGACATGCCTGCCGCCTCGTCGATGCCGCTGGTCCTGGTCTCGACCGAGCCTGACGGCGTTGCGGCCGAGGACGGAACGGCCGTCTTCCTCGTCTCCGTGGATCTCCTGGGTCCGGCGGTATCCAGATAGTAGTCGGGCGCGATCCGGTCGGCTTGCGACCCGGCGGAAGTGCCGTCGTCGAGGCTTCCGAAATTTCGCCAGACGCCCTGGCGGCGCCCTGAGAGGGTGTCAGAAGGGTAAAACGCCTGCTCAGAGTGCGTGCACCCTTCACAATCCGGTGTACAGGTCGGCTCGTCCGTCGCCCACCAGGTCGCAGCCTCGATCAAGGCTGCGACTTCCGCGTATGTCCGGATGTCTATCGGTGTTGGTGGTCGTCATTGGTCCCCGTTCGACGCACTGAAGACGACCCTGGGAACGCCCGGATCTTGAACGTGGAGCGTCAGTTTGGAAGGGTGCGCTCAGGCGGTCGCGATGCCCGAAACGCCTGCGGGCGGCGGCCGGTCCGGTTGCGTCTCATGCCCGCTCGTGCCCGCGCGCCGCGGTTACCGGCCCACGAATGGCCCGTGCTGCCTTCCGGTGAGAAGAACGTCAGGGTGGCTGGTCCGGCACTGCACGCCTGGTCAACCTGTCCAACGTCGTCGGGCCTGGTCGGCGTCTGCGGATGGCCTTGGCTGTACGGGCGGCTCTACGGCCGGGCGACCTGCTGGTGTGAAGAGACCTAGGCTGACGTCCATGTCGTGGAGCATGCGGTGATCGACCTGGACGAGCACAATCACCAGTCGGCGGAGTCGGGTACCAGCGTCCATGACCGTCTCGTGGTCCGACAGAAGATGACGCTGCGGCTCGTCGCCGCTTTCGTGGTCGGCGTTGTGCTTGGCGGCTTCGGTGTCGGCCAACTGCGGGACTCGCGTGATCAGCGGGAGCGGAACGCCGTGGTCGCATTCGTGGCCTTCCCTCAATCGGCCGACTCTGGAAGTGCGGCCTCCGAGGGATCCGTCCGACTGTCCGGGTATTTGGCGTTGGCCAACGCCGGCCCTGGGCCGATCACCGTTCGTCAGGTTCATGCAAAGAGGCCGGGCGTCGTCATACACAGCATCGGATCGCCCCGGCTGTTACCCGCTGGCAGTACCGGTCAGCTCGCGGTCGAGCTGTGGTTCGAGTGCTCGGTCGCACGCCTCCAGCGAGAGCCGCTGCCGCTAGGGTTATCGGTCGAGACCGATGACAAGCAAGGCAGAGAGGTCAGCTACCCCGTCGCTCTCGTCGGAAGCGACTGGGAGCGCGATGCTCTGAGCAGGTGTTCACGCATCGGCGCGGTGGGCTGACGCGTAACGAACCAAGGCCAAGCGCTGAAGCGGATTTTCCCGTCGGGGGAGGCTGGTAGCCCTTGTGGTGCCCGGCGAGGTGATCTGCGGCGGCATCTCTGAGGAGGGTCGGGGTTCGGGGCGAGCCCCGAGGTCTTCAAGGTCCTGGTCATTCCCAAGCGTGGCTGGCCGGCCCGGCCGATGCCGGTCGGAGGTCGCCAGCAGGCCGGGGCCGGGTCGGCGCCGCCTTGATGCTGTCGAGCGAGGAGCGGGCAAGACGGGCGATGGACGAGCTGTTCGGCGGCGAGGAGGAGGCGTGACGCCCTACAGGCGCCCTGACGGGTGGTTGCGGTGGTGTTTCCGCAGCTCAACGCCGGTGCTGCGTCCAGTGTCCGGCGTGCAGGTCGACTCGTCCGTCGCCCATCAGCTCAAGACCTGATCAAGGCTCTGAGCTGGTCTTATGTCGGGCGCCTGTAGGAGCAGGTCCTCCGTCGCGTACCCGTCAGGTGTGGCAGCCCTGGTCGGATCCGTCCGGTCGACGCGTACATCGAGTACGTCCCCGACGTGGAACTCACTCTCGTCGAGTTCGCTGGAGAACCGCTTCCGGTGCCGCACGCCGTCGAGCGTGTAGTCCACGGTCAACCTCGTGGCGGCGAACGATCGACTGATCGTGAACCGTTCGACGTGAACCACCTGACCGGTCGTTTCGGCGCCGGCGAGTACCCGCTCGTCGATCGCCGTGGTCAGCCGAGCGTTGAGCAGCATCCCGCCGCCGACCAGAAGGGTGCCCAGGACAACCGCCAGGACCAACTTGAGTTCTCGTCGGCCGAACGGGCTCGCCATTGCCGGCCCTCCCAGCATCCTCGGGACGACTGCGTTGTAGCACGTCCTCGCTCGTCGCCCACCGCCATTGCCGCCTGCGCTACAACTCGCGCCACTGTCCTGCCCGGCCGGCATCACCCGTGCGGACGAACTCCTCGATGACCTGCCAGGCGCGTTCGAGATCGAGAACGACGTCCGCGGTGAACTCCACCAGGTCGTCCAGCACCAGTACCTCGGCATCCGCGTCCGCAGGGTCAACGGCGGCCAGCAGGGAAACGGCATCCTCGTCCGCCATCAGCTGGACGACCGCCGCCGACCCCGTGAACCCGAGCGTCAGCACCGGGAATGCGCCGTCGCCCCGCACTTCGAGATAGCCGCACCCCTGGGCACGCAGTTCCTCGAACCGCTCGACCAGACCGGCGACGTCCGACCGCTCCATTGGCACGAACCTGCCTGACGTCGGAGACGTGGCGCTCCACGAGATGTTCACCCGGCGACCTCCTCGACGATCACCAGGCTATGGCTCCGGATCGGCCGCCGAATTCGCAGGAGCGGTGCGGGGTGGCGGCGCTAGCATCGGCTACCCCGTCACCGTCGGCGGGCTCAGGAAGGGAGCGGCGATGGCGGACGTGTCGGTCGACGTGCCGTCGCCCCTGCGCACATGCGTCATCTTCTGCGAAGTCGAGTGCGTTCGCCTGTGCTGCGGGATCGACGCCGTCTCCACCGATCCCGCCCGCATCGAGGACTGGTGCCGTCAGGTGGGCTCGGCCGCGGTGATCGAGGCCCGCCGTCAGCTAGCCGAGTTGATCGAGGTGGTCGAGGACAGGTCCCATTGCGTCACGTCGGACTTCCTGAACCACCGCACACATGACGAGGCCGCACGGCGTGAGTTGCTGGACTTCCTGACCGCGCTCGATGCCGGACTGGCAGCCGGCGAAGCGTTGTGAGCGGTCGAGGCTGTCGACCCGGGCTCGATTCACGCCGGTGATGAGTCGCGTCGCCGTTCGACCGCAAGCCGGCTCACTCATCCCGCAGCGGCGGGGGCAGCGGCGCATCTCCCCGCAGCGCCATCTCGGCCAGTTCGACGCGCTCCGGGTGGAGTACGTCGTCGTAGAGGGGGTGGCCGGGCACGTTGATGCACCGTTGACCAGCCACCGCTTCACAGACCGGGCACTGGAGGAACAGGCCGCACTGCGGCACCAACTCGCTGCCCTGGGCCAGCGCACCCCGGCCGATCTTGACGAGCGCCCGGTACAGGTCGTCGTCCTGATGCCGGGCGGCGCCGGCTGCCACCTCCCGCATGCCCTCCCAGAACAGTTCTGCGGCCATCGGCTCGTCGATGTCGATACGCACGATCGGGAATACCCGCCCTCGGCGTGGTGGAACCTCTCTCTCCAGACTTGCGATGATCAGGTGGTGACCTCCTACGTGTCTCACACCACCGTGGACTGTGCCGACGCCTACGCCCTGTCCCGCTGGTGGGCAGCCGTCCTCGACTACCGGGAGGATCCGGACGACCCGAACGAGCCGGGCCACGAGGAGTGCATGATCTACTCGCGGGACGGGCGGCACCGCCTGCTCTTCATCGAGGTGCCGGACGCGAAGCAGGTCAAGAACCGCATCCACCTCGACCTGCGCCCGGTCGAGGGGACGCGCGACGAGGAACTGGCCCGGCTGACCGGGCTGGGTGCGACAGTGGTGACCGACCGGCGGGAGAACGACGGCACCGGCTGGGTGGTGCTCGCCGACCCCGAGGGCAACGAGTTCTGCATCCTCCGCAGCGACGCCGAGGTGGCCGCCACCCGGCCGTGACAGCGATCGAGCCCAGGCGCCGAGGCGCCCGGCCCGCTCCGGCTCCCACCGATCTTGGAGTTGTGGCGCCCAGAACGCCCCGTTCCACGAAGTTCGACAGGTGCCACAACTTCAAGATCGCCGGGGAGAGCGGGCGAGAGCGGGCGAGAACGGGGAGGGCGGCGAAGGGCGAGGGCAACCGAGGTGGCAAGAGGGCTGGCGGGCGACGTGTGGCACGCTGCGGTGGTGATCGAGCTTGCGGACATCCAGGCGGCCGCCGACCGGATCGCCGACGTCGTGGTGCACACCCCGACCCTGCCCAGCCCGGGACTGACCGAGCTGCTCGGCGTACCGGTCACCGCCAAGCTGGAGCTGCTGCAACGTACCGGATCGTTCAAGGCCCGGGGCGCGGCGGCCAAGCTGCTCGCGCTCGACGGCGCGGAGCGGGCGGCCGGCGTCGTGGCGGTCAGCGGCGGTAACCACGGCATCGCGGTCGCGGTGATGGCCGGCGCGCTCGGGGTGGCGGCGACCGTGGTGATGCCACGCAGCGCGCCCGCCCGTGCGGTCGAGGTCGCCCGCGCGGCCGGGGCGGACGTCCGGTTGACCGAGGACATGGCCGGCGCGTTCGCGCTGATGAACCGGCTGCGGGACGAGGGTGTGACGCTGCTGCACCCGTTCGACGACCCGATTGTGCTGGCCGGGCAGGGCACTGTCGGGCTGGAGCTGGCCGACGACGCCGGTGAGCTGACCGACGTGCTGGTCAGCATCGGCGGGGGCGCGCTGATCTCGGGCGTGGCGGCGGCGCTGCGGGCGCGCCGGCCGGGGGTACGCGTCTGGGGCGTGGAGACCGAGGGCGCGCAGGCGATGTCGCAGGCCCTCGCGAAGGGCGGCCCGGTCGAGGTGCCGTTGTCCTCGATCGTCACCACGCTCAGCGCGCCGACCGTCTCGCAGCTCACCTACGACCATGTGACAGCGCTGGTCAGCGACGTCCTCGTGGTCTCCGACGCCGAGGCGGTGCGGGGCACGCTGGAGCTGGCGGAGCACGCCAAGGTGTGGGCCGAGCCGGCCGCCGGTTGCCTGCTGCCCGCCGCCCGCCGGGTGGTCGAGCGGGTGGGCGGCGACGCCCGGCTGGGCCTGGTGGTCTGCGGCGGCAACGCCACGGTGGCCGACGTGACCACGTGGGCCGGCCGCTTCGGCGTCTGACCCGCCGCGCCACGCGGGCCGGCGTGACCGTCGCGACCGCGCAGCCCGACGCGCCGCGCACGGGACCGCCGCGCGTCGGCTCGCGACCGCCGCGCACGAGCCGCAGAACCTGGGGTACGCCGGCCGCCTCCGGTCCGGACGGGTGGGACCGGGACGACCGGCGTACGTCAGGACGTGGCCGGGCTGGCGCCGTCGAGCAGTTCGGCGAGCTTGGCCGCGGTGGTCGGGGCGTGCAGGTGCAGGCGCGCCACGTTGATGCTGTCCGTGCCGACCACGGCGAGCAGGGCCTGGCCGTTGATCGCGTACACGCTGAGGTAGCCGCCCGCGTTGCGCACCGTCGACTGCTGGAAGTCGCCCTGCCCGAGGCGGAGCCCGACCTGGCGGCCGAGTCCGTACGTGGTGGCGGCGAGTGCCGCCAGGTCGTCCGGGTCGGCGCGGTTCTGCAGGTTGTGCGTGACGAGCAGGCCGTCGACGCCGCCGAGGACGCACCCGTGCACGCCCGGGATCTGCAACCGCAGCGCGGACAGTTCCTGGGCGATGGCCGGGTACGGCAGGGCCGGGTTGCCGGCCAGCGAGGGCGGAAGCGCGCGTGGTGGCGGCAGGGTGCCGGTCTGGGCGCGCGTACGGCGGGGGAGGTCGTCCACCCGGCTCACAGTTCCAGGCTCTCCTCGATCGTGCGCAGTTGGTGCCGCGCCATCGCGAGGTTGGCCCGGCTCTTGCTCACCATCAGGTAGAGGAACAGACCCTTGCCGGTGCGGTTGCTCAGCGGGCGGATCAGGTGGTACTGGCTGCCGAGCGTGATCAGGATGTCCTCGATCTCGTCGTCGAGCTTGAGCATCTCGATGGTGCGCAGCTTGGCGCGTACCACGTCGGTGTTGCCGGCGGCGGCGACGGTCAGGTCGATCTCGCCGGTGCCCCCGGCGACGCCGAGGGTCATGCCACTTGTGTAGTCGACGAGCGCGGCGCCGATCGCGCCGTCGATGTTCATCGCGTTCTTCAGCGCGATGTCAAGGTTGCCCACGATTTCTCTCCCCAACTCGGGCCGCTGTCCGCTGGAAGCGCGACAGCGGATTCGTCCGTCGAGGCTCGCATATGGAGTCGTGTGATGCACCCGGGCCACCGGTGATCCACCTGAGCGGGCCCTGCCGGACCGGCCACCGGTTCCGCCGAAGGGGACACACCGTCCCATTGTCGATCACCGTTCGTCCTGCTAAGTCGGGTGCACCCGCCCTATCTAGAGTGCCGATAGGGTGCGCCCGTGCGACTGACCGTCCCGGTGGCGAAGGTGCTCTCGGCGCTGCTCGCATGGTGACCCGCGGCTGGGGCGTACCGCGGGGTGTTGCTGCTCGCGCCGCCGGCCTGCCTCGCGGTCCTCGCGGTCGCGGTGATGGCCCTGGCCCACGGGCGGCTGGAGATGCGGTCCGCCGCGCAACTGCCGACCTGGTCCGGGCTCACCGCGTTGCTCGGCGTGGCGCTCGCGCTCGTCGCCGCCCGGGCCGCCCGCCGGACCGTACGCGTGGGGGCGCTGCCCACCGCGCTCGGCGTGGTGCTGCCGATCGCCGCGACGGTGACCGCAACGTCGGCGCTGCTCGCCGCCCGGCGCCCGTCCCGGCCCTCGCCTGAGGGTCAGGCGTTCCAGCTCAGCGCCCGGCCGGCCCGCTCGTAGTGCCGCGCCAGCTCGGCGTCGATCCGCGCGGCCCGGTCCTCGGTGAGCGTGACGGCCGGATCCTGCCAGGGCCGCGCGCCGAGCATCCGGTGCCGCAGGCCGGCCGGCGGGTGAGTGGCGAACAGCGAGGTGTCCTCCCGCACGGTGAGCTGGCGCTCCAGCGACAGCCGTTCGGTAGCGGCGTCCAGCGCGCGCCCCGTCTCCACCCGCCAGGTGTCCGGCCCGTGGCCGCCGCGTACCGCGTTGCGCACCGCGGTGGCCACCGTGTCGGTACGCAGCAGCGTGTCCAGCAGGCGGGTCGCGCCTGCGGTGCCGCCGGCGCGGGCGGCCATCTCGTCGGCCAGGTACTCGGCCCGCTGGCTCTCCCGCAGCGCGGTGGCGACCAGCACGACGTGCCCGGCGAACAGCAGCCGCGACAGTGTCCAGGACGCCAGGTGCCCGAGCCACTCGCCGACCATCACCAGCAGCCCGCCGCCGTTGGACCCGCCCCGGGGCCGGAACAGGTCGGCGGCGTTGCCGAGCATGGTCAGCGCCGGCTGGGTGACCGGCCCGCGCCGTACGTCGCCGTTGACGAAGTGGCCCAGCTCGTGCCCCAGCAGCGCCACCCGCGCCGGTCCGTCCAGGGCGCCCCACAACGGCAGCCCGAGGCCGAGCACGCGTCGCCGGCGCAGCCCGACCGCTGTCGCGTACGCGTTGATGTCGCCGTCGACGCCGATCACGTGCGGCATCGGCGCGCCCACCGCGGAGGCCACCTCGCGGACCAGGGCGTGCAGCTCCGGCGCCTCCTGCTCGGTGAGCACCTCCAGGTCCCTGTCGATCCGGCCGAAGCGCGGGCGCAGCGCCACCGCCAGCGCGATCAGCGCCACGCCGCCGACCACCGCGAGGTTCGGGAAGGGGTACGCGAACAGCAGCCACACGCCGGCCACTGCCAGCCCGGCCACACCGAGCAGGAGCAGCACCGAGATGCCGGTGACGAGGAGGCCGGTGAGCCCCGGCCCGGCCGACTGAAGCGACCGGCCGACCAGGGCGGCGTACTGCTGACGGGTGAGCCGCGCGGCGAGCCGGTGGATCCGCCGGTCGATCCACGACCAGCCGAACTCCGGCGCCTGGCGGCGCGCGTCGTAGGTGTCGAGGTTCCAGTCGCATCCGGCGCACCAGGGCAACGCCCCGTCCAGCGACACCGGCGTCGCGCCGCATCGCGGACAGGCCCCCGTGCCCGTCGTCATGGTGATCACGAGCGCCGATCCTGTCCGGTTCGCACCACTGCCGGTACCGGCCGTTCGGAGGAGAACTGGCCTGCCCGGGTCTTCCGCGGTTCCCCACCGCAACCGTCCCGACCAGGTCTAATGTGGAGAAGCATGACTATTTGGGCCGTTCCGGTGGCGGACGGGCGGTTACCAGTGCACAGTGATCGCATGAGCGACGACGGAAGTGGTGGGCACTACTACTGGTGCACGCGACACCACCGGGTCGAGACCGATGCCGACGTGTGTCCCGCACGGCACGTTCTCGGACCGTACGCCTCAGCCGCCGACGCGGACAACGCCCTGCAGACGGTGCGGGAGCGGAACGACGCGTGGGACGCCGAGGACGCCCGTTGGGCCGGGGAGGGCCGCTAGACGGCGCGGGAGGGCCCGCGTCGAGGTGATCCGTGCTTCCGCGAGGGCGGGAGCACGTCCCCAGGAAAGGGAACCGAGATGGCCGAAGCACAGCAGGCCACCCGCCCGGCCGCGAAACGGACGACCGCGAAGAGGACCACCGCGGGCAGGTCGACGACGGTCACCAAGGCGTCGCCGAACGCCTCGGGCGCCGGCGCCGGACGGACGCCGGCGAAGAAGGCGGTGGCGAAGAAGACGGCCGCCAAGAAGGTCGTGTCGGCGGTCCGCGGGGCGCCGGCCACGAAGGCCACCACCAGGACGACAGCCAAGAAGACCACAGCCAAGAAGGCGGGCACCCGGACGGCACCGGCCGGCCGGGCCGCCGCCAAGAGCGCGCCCGCCAAGAAGGCCACCGCGAAGAAGACGACGGCGAAGAAGACGACGACGGCAGCGAAGAAGACCACCGCCGCCCGCAAGAGCACGGCGGCGAAGTCGACGGCCACCGCGCGCAAGAGCACCACCGCGAAGAAGGCGCCGGCCCGCAAGACGACGACCGCGAAGAAGACGGCGGCGGCGACGAAGACGACCGGAGCGCGGAAGGTCACCGCGGCGGCGAAGAAGGCTCCGGCGAAGAAGGCCACCGCCTCGACCCGTCCCACGGCCCGCAAGACGGCGGCGAAGAAGGCGCCCGCGCGCAAGACCACCACCGCGCGCAAGACCACCACCGCGGCGAAGAAGACCACAGCGGCCAAGAAGGCGCCCGCCCGCAAGACCACCGCCGCCAAGAGCACCGCCCGGAAGGCGCCGGCCCGCCGCGCCTGACCCCCGCCGCCCTCCCGTGCGGCGCCGGGCGAACACGGCGCTCGCCCCGGAGGGCGGAACGAGCGGGGCGCTGTCAGGATTGACCACGTGGTGATCCGACGCGTACTGGCGCCCCGCATCGACTTCGGCGCGCTGCGCCGCGAGCTGGGACTGCCCGAGAGCTTCCCGGCCGCGGCGCAGCGCGAGGCCGACGTGGCCGCCGCCGCGCCGCCACCGGCCGTCGCCGACCGGACCGGCGTCCCGTTCGTCACCGTCGACCCGGCGACCTCGCGCGACCTCGACCAGGCCATGCACCTCGCTCGCCGTCCCGGTGGCGGCTACCGCATCCGGTACGCGATAGCGGACGTCCTGACCCACGTACGCCTCGGCGGTGACCTGGAGGCCGAGACGTGGCGCCGGGGACAGACGGTCTACCTGCCCGACGGCAACGTGCCGCTGCACCCGCACACGCTCAGCGAGGGAGCGGCCAGCCTGCTGCCCGACGCCGACCGGGCCGCGGTGCTGTGGACCGTCGACCTCGACGCCGACGGCGCCACCGTCGCGGTCACGCTGGAGCGGGCTCTCGTGCGCAGCCGGGCCAAGCTCGACTACGGCGGCGTGCAGCGCGACGCCGACGCCGGCCGGCTGCCCGAGCCGATCGCCCTGCTGCCCGAGATCGGGGCGCTGCTCACCGCCCGTGGCCTGAGCCGGGGCGCGATCAACCTGCCGCTGCCGGAGCAGGACGTCGAACCCGACGGCGACGGCTGGCGGCTGGTGCTGCGGGGGCCCGGCCCGATGGAGGAGCACAACGCCCAGATCTCGCTGCTGACCGGGATGGCCGCGGCCGACATCATGCTGGCCGGCGGCATCGGGCTGCTGCGGACCATGCCGCGCCCCCGCCCGGAGGCGGTGCAGCGGCTGCGGACGGCCGCCGGCCCGCTGGGTGTGCCCTGGCCGGACGGCACACCCGTGGGTCAGGTGCTCGACGGGCTGGACACCTCTCAGCCCCGGGTGGCCGCCTTCGTCGACCAGGCCGCCGAGCTGATGCGCGGCGCGGCGTACACCGCCTTCGACGGCGAGGTGCCCGAGCAGCCCGAGCACGGCGGGGTGGCCGCCGCGTACGCGCACGTCACGGCGCCGCTGCGGCGGCTGGCCGACCGGTACGCCACCGAGGTCTGCCTGGCGCTGCACGAGGGCCGGGAGGTGCCCGAGCAGGTCCGGGCCGCGCTGCCGAAGCTGCCCGAGGTGATGGCCACCACCGACCGGACCGCTGGCGCGGCCAGCCGGGGCGCCGTGGAACTGGCCGAGGCGGTGCTGCTCGCGCACCGGGTGGGGGAGACGTTCGAGGCGGCGGTGCTCGACGTGGACGAACCGCGCCCGGCGGGCAACGGCCGGCCCGGCCGCCCACCCGGCGGCACGATCGCGCTGGACGAGCCGCCGGTCCGCGCCCGTTGCACCGGAGAGCTGCCGCTCGGCGAGCGCGTCCGGGTACGCCTCACCGCCGCCGACCCGGCCCAGCGCCGGGTCGCCTTCGAACGGGCCTGACCAGCGGCCATTGTCACAGCATCGGGATGCACCGCACGCGGCCCCGCTTTGCGAGGATGAGCCCATGGCTTACGACGCGACCACGCTGCCCGACGTCTCCGGGCTGACCGTCGGCATCATCGGTGGCACCGGCGACCAGGGACGAGGTCTCGCCTACCGGTTCGCCCGCGCCGGGCAGACCGTGCTGATCGGCTCCCGCACCGCGGAGCGGGCCAATCAGGCCGCCGCCGAGATCGCCGCCCTGCCCGGCGTACCGGAGGGCGCCGTCGTCTCCGGCGGCGACAACGAGGACGTGGCCCGGCGCAGCGACGTGGTGATCGTGGCGGTGCCGTGGGACGGGCACGCGGCCACCGTCGCCGCGCTCGCCGCCCCGCTGGCCGGCAAGATCGTGGTGGACTGCGTCAACCCGCTCGGCTTCGACAAGCAGGGCCCGTACGCGCTCGACGTGCCCGAGGGCAGCGCGGTGCAGCAGGCAGCCGGGCTGCTGCCCGAGTCCCGGGTCTGCGCCGCGTTCAACCACGTCAGCGCGCCGCTGCTGGCCGACCCGCAGATCGACCGGATCGACCTCGACGTGCTGATCTGCACCGAGGACCGGGAGGTGGCCGGCGTGGTCGCCGCGCTGGCCGCGCGGATCCCCGGCATGCGGGGCATCTACGCCGGACGGCTGCGCAACGCCCACCAGATCGAGGCGTTCACCGCCAACCTGATCGCGATCAACAAGCGCTACAAGGCGCACGCCGGCATCCGCGTCACCGACCTCTGAACCCCCGCGCCGCGCGCCGTCGCGCCGCGCCCGCCGTCCGTCGCGCGAGCGCGCGGGCGGTGCGCTCGGCGCGACGCCGCGGCGGCGGCGCGTGTTAACAAGGGGCCCCTCCTCTACGCCAGGCGTTAAGAAGGGGCCCTTCCTTACACCCTCAGAAGGTGTGTTCGGCGGCGGGGAACTCGCCGCCGCGTACCTCGTCGGCGAACCGGCGGGTGGCGTCGGTCAGCGCGCCGGCCAGGTCGGCGTAGCGCTTCACGAAGCGGGGCGCCCGGCCGGTCCGCAACCCGGCCATGTCCTGCCAGACCAGCACCTGCCCGTCGGTGTCCGGGCCGGCCCCGATGCCGACTGTGGGGATGGTCAGCTCGGCGGTGACCCGCTTGGCCACCTCGCCCGGCACCATCTCCAGCACCACGGCGAACGCGCCCGCCTCGGCCACCGCCCGCGCGTCGGCGAGCACCTCCTCGGCCGCCTCGCCCCGGCCCTGCACCCGGTAGCCGCCGAGCGTGTGCTCGCTCTGCGGGGTGAAGCCGATGTGCGCCATCACCGGGATGCCGGCGCCGGTGATCGCCTCGATCTGGGCGGCGCAGCGCCGCCCGCCCTCCAGCTTCACCGCGTGGCAGCCGCCCTCCTTCATGAACCGCACCGCGGTGCGCAGCGCCTGCGCCGGCCCCTCCTCGTACGAGCCGAACGGCAGGTCGCCGACGACCAGCGACTGCTTCGTGGCGCGTACCACGGCACGCACCAGCGGCAGCAGCTCCTCGGCGGTCACCGGCAGCGTGGTCTCGTACCCGAAGACGTTGTTCGCCGCCGAGTCGCCGACCAGCAGCACCGGGATGCCCGCCTGGTCGAAGATCGAGGCGGTGTACTGGTCGTACGAGGTGAGCATCGCCCAGCGCTCGCCGCGCTCCTTGGCGGCGATCAGGTCGCGGGTGCGTACCCGCCGGGTGGCCGGCCCGCCGTAGAGGGCTGTCACCTCGGCCGGGGTGGACTCCACCATGACAATCTCCTTCCTCGAGGCCGCGCACGCGGTCCCCGGGTTCCCCGCGATCGTCGCACCGGGCGACGGCCCGCGGGCAGATCGGAGTGGAGGATGTCACTCCCCGGCCGGGGGAGCGGTCAGCCGTCCTCGCGCCACCGGTTGGTGATCGGCAGCCGCCGGTCCCGCCCGAACGCCTTCATGGAGATCTTGGTGCCGGGCGCGGACTGCCGCCGCTTGTACTCGGCGGTATCCACCATCCGCAGCACCTTGTCCACCACGGCCGGGTCGTGGCCGGACTCGACCAGGCCGTCGCGGCCCAGGTCACCGTCGACGTAGCCGATCAGGATCGGGTCGAGCACGTCGTAGTCGGGCAGCGTGTCACTGTCGAGCTGGCCGGGGCTCAGCTCGGCCGAGGGCGGCTTGCCGATCGAGTTCTCCGGGATCGGCGGCGTCTGCCCGCGCCGTGCCGCGTCGGCGTTGCGCCACTTCGCCAGCCGCCACACCAGCGTCTTCCAGACGTCCTTGACCGGGTTGTAGCCGCCCACCGAGTCGCCGTAGAGCGTCGAGTAGCCCACCGCCAGCTCGCTCTTGTTGCCGGTGGTGAGCACCAGGTGGCCCTCCTGGTTCGACAACGCCATCAGGATCACGCCGCGTACCCGGGCCTGGAGGTTCTCCACCGCCACCCCGGACAGCGACATGTTCGCCAGGAACGTGTCGACCATCGGCTGGATCGGCTCGACCCGGTAGTCCAGGCCGGTCCGCTTCGCCAGGTCCTCGGCATCGGTGCGGGAGTGCTCGGAGGAGTGCTGGCTGGGCATCGAGACGCCGACGACGCGCTCCGGGCCGACCGCGTCGACGGCGATCGCCGCCGCCACCGCCGAGTCGATGCCGCCGGACAGGCCGAGCACCACCGAGGGGAAGCGGTTCTTGTCGATGTAGTCGCGCAGGCCCAGCACCAGCGCGTGCCACACCTCGGCCTCGTCGGCGACCGGCTCGATGATGCCGCCGTCGGCCGCCGGCCCGGCGGGTGCGGGCGGGATCGCCGGGACCTCGTGGCGGACCACCCGCATCCCGCCGGCCGGCTCGCCGGTCTCGCCCGGCGCGTCCGCCGCCGCCGGCAGTTCCAGGTCGTGCACCACCAGGTGCTCGACGAACTGCGGCGCCCGGGTCAGCAGCGTGCCGTCCGCGGCGACGATCATCGAGTCGCCGTCGTAGACCAGCTCGTCCTGGCCGCCGACCATGTTCACGTACGCGATCGTGGCCCCGGCCTCGGCGGCGCGCCGGCGCACCAGCGGCAGCCGCACGTCGTCCTTGTTCAGCTCGTACGGCGAGCCGTTGATGCTCAGTACCAGCCCGACGCCGGCCTGCCGGGCCACCGCGAACGGCCCGCCGGCCTGCCACAGGTCCTCGCAGATGGTCAGCGCCACGTCCACCCCGCCGACGCGCACCACGGTGAGCGTGTCACCGGGCACGAAGTAGCGGTCCTCGTCGAACACGCCGTAGTTGGGCAGGTGGTGCTTGAAGTAGGTGGCGACGACCTCGCCCCGGTGCAGCAGCGCCGCCGCGTTGCGGGCGCCCCGGCCCGGCTCGGCGTCGGAGCTGACCTGCGGCGGGCCGTCGGCGTCCAGGTAGCCGACCAGGACCGGCAGGTCACCGTGGCCGTCGGCGGCGAGGTCGGCGGCGAGCCGGTGCAGCGCGGCCCGGGACGCGGCCACGAACGAGCGGCGGAAGACCAGGTCCTCGACCGGGTAGCCGGTCAGCATCAGCTCGGGGAACAGGACGAGCTGGGCGCCGGAGCCGGCCGCCTGGCGGGTCCACTCGCGGACCAGGCCGGCGTTGCCGGTGAGGTCGCCTACCGTCGGGTTGACCTGGCACAGGGCGAGACGCAGGGTGGGCATGTCCTCATCTTCCCCCAGCCGTCCCGGCCGAATCCGACCGGTTGGGGCAGACAGGCGCGCCGGCCCGCGCGTCCCAGCGCGGCGGACACGGCGGGACGGCCGGCCGGGGAGGGCGTAACGTCGGCGTAACGAGCCCGGTGGAGACTGGGCGGTCAGGCCGAGCCGGCCCCGGCGCCGGCGCGGACGTACGTGTAACGAGGGGTGGAAGTGGACCGTCAGCAGGAGTTCGTCCTCCGTACGCTGGAAGAGCGGGACATCCGTTTCGTCCGGCTGTGGTTCACCGATGTGCTCGGCACGCTCAAGAGCGTCTCGGTGGCCCCGGCGGAACTGGAGGCGGCCTTCGACGAGGGCATCGGTTTCGACGGCTCCGCGATCGAGGGCTTCGCCCGGGTCTTCGAGTCGGACATGGTCGCCATGCCGGACCCGACGACGTTCCAGGTCTTCCCGTTCGAGGGCGGCGTCAGCGGCGAGAGCGCCCGGATGTTCTGCGACATCTCGCTGCCCGACGGCAGCCCGTCCTGGGCCGACCCGAGGCACGTGCTGCGCCGCATGCTCTCCCGGGCCGCGGACAAGGGCTTCACGTTCTACACCCACCCGGAGATCGAGTTCTTCCTGCTGGAGAACGGCCCGCAGGACGGCTCGGTGCCGGTCCCGGTGGACACCGGCGGCTACTTCGAGCACACCACGCACGCCGTGGCGCGGGACTTCCGCCGCCAGGCGGTGCTGGCGCTGGAGCGGATCGGCATCTCGGTGGAGTACAGCCACCACGAGGTCGCCCCCGGCCAGCAGGAGATCGACCTGCGCTACGCCGACGCGCTCACCACCGCCGACAACATCATGACCTTCCGGCACGTGGTGAAGGAGGTCGCGCTCTCCACCGGCGTGCAGGCCAGCTTCATGCCGAAGCCGTTCACCGACCAGCCCGGCAACGGCATGCACACCCACCTGTCGCTGTTCGAGGGGGAGCGCAACGCGTTCCACGACGCCGGTGACCCGATGAAGCTGTCGAAGGTCGCCAAGTCGTTCATCGCCGGGCTGCTCACCCACGCGCGGGAGTACACCGCGGTGACGAACCAGTGGGTCAACTCGTACAAGCGGCTGTTCCCGCAGGCGCTGCCGGACCGGATCACCGAGAGCCCCGCGTACGTCTGCTGGGGTCACCTGAACCGGTCCGCGCTGGTGCGGGTGCCCGCGTACGGCAAGCCGAACTCGGCCCGGGTCGAGGTCCGCTCGCTGGACTCGGCGACCAACCCCTACCTGGCGTTCGCGGTGATGCTCGGCGCCGGTCTCAAGGGCATCGAGGAGGGGTACGAGCTGCCGCCGGGCGCCGAGGACGACGTCTGGTCGCTCAGCAGCGCGGAGCGCCGCGCCATGGGTTACGAGGCGCTGCCGGAGAACCTGGCCGAGGCGATCGACGTGATGGCCGGCTCCGAGCTGGTCGCCGAGGTGCTCGGCGAGCACGTCTTCGACTTCTTCCTGCGCAACAAGCGGGCCGAGTGGGAGCAGTACCGCCGCGAGGTCACCCCGTACGAGCGGCAGCGCTACCTGTCTCTCTAGATCACCTGGCGCGGTGCCGCTATCGTCTGCGGCACCGCGCCGGCACCTCGCCGGGCGGGTGAGCCGGGGAGGCGTTGGTGCTGGGAGACCTGCTCGACGGGGCGTGGCAGAGCATCGTGTTCGGGATCGTCGGGGTGGCGCTGATGGCCGCCGGGTTCCTGCTCGTGGATCTGCTCACCCCGGGCAAACTGCGGGAGCTGATCTGGGTACGCCGCAACGGCAACGCCGCGCTGCTGCTCGCCGCGAACCAGCTCGGCATCGCCGGCATCGTGTTCACCGCCGTGCTGACCAGCTACAGCTCGTTCGCCAAGGGGCTCGCCTCCACTGTGGTCTTCGGGCTGGTCGGTCTGCTGGTGATGGCGCTGGCCTTCGTGGTGCTGGACCTGCTCACCCCGGGCCGGCTGGGCGACGTCATCGCCGCCGAGGAGCCGCACCCGGCCGCCAGGGTCAGCGCCGCCACCCACTTCGGCGCCGCGCTGATCGTCTGCGCCTGCATCGCCTGAGCGGTGTCGTACCCCGGGGTTAGTTTCCGGGGGTGAACCGCACCGACCGCCTCTACGCCCTGGTCGAGGAGCTGCGGGCGGTGTCGCCGCGCCCGCGTAGCGCGAGCTGGCTGGCCCGCCGCTTCGAGGTCAGCACCCGCACCGTCGAGCGGGACATCTCCGCGTTGCAGGGCGCGGGCGTGCCGATCTGGGCCGAGCCGGGCCGCGCCGGCGGCTACGTGGTCGACCGGGCGCGTACGCTCCCGCCGGTCAACCTGACGGCGGCCGAGGCGGTGGCGATGGCCGTCGCGCTGCACCGGCTCGGCGGCTCCCCGTTCGCCGCGGCGGCCGGCGCCGCGCTGCGCAAGCTGGTCGCGGTGATGCCGCCGGCCGCGGTGGCCGAGGCGCACCGGCTCGCCGGCCGGGTGCACCTGGTCGGTGACGGGCCGGGCACGCCCGTCCCGGCCGTCGTCGCCGACGCGGTCGCCGCCGGGCGGGTGCTGCGCCTGCGGTACGCCGACCGCGGCGGCGCCGATTCGGTGCGCGACGTGGAGCCGCTGGCCTACCTGGGCAACTCGGTGCACTGGTACCTGGTCGCCTGGTGCCGGCTGCGCGACGGGGTGCGTTGCTTCCGCACCGACCGGATCCGTACGGTGCGCCCGCTGGCCGAGCCGGTGACCCGGGAATGGCGTCCGGGCGACCTCGACGTGCCGGTCGACCGGGTGCGCCCGCTCACCCTGGTCTGATTCGGGGGAAACACCGACAGGACGCTGTCGTGTCCCGGCACCACGCTGAATCCTGACGACGCCGGCCGACCGCCGGCGCGAACCTCAGGAGGAAGCATGTCCAGCACGCCCGTGACCTGGTTCGAGATCAGCTCCGACCGCCCGGACGAGGCGCAGCGGTTCTACGCCGACCTGTTCGGCTGGAGTTTCGAGGAGCAGGGCGGCCCGGCCGGGTCGTACCGGCAGACGGCAGCCGGCGGTGAGCGGGGGATCGGCGGCGCGATCCGGGGCACCGACACCGGCAACTACACGATCTTCTACGCCGAGGTGGCGGACGTCGCGGAGACCTGCCGCCGGGCCGAGGCGACCGGCGGCGTCGTGGTGACGGCACCGGTGACCACGCCGGCCGGTCTGGTGCGGGCCCTGTTGCGCGACCCGTCGGGAAATCTGCTCGGCGTCTTCACCCCGCCGGCCGGCGGCTGACCCCGATCCGGGGCGGCCGGTGACACCGTGGCGGTCCGTCCGAACGCGACGGTGTCGGTGGGGCGGGGCCACGTCGGTCCGGGCGGTCGCGACGGCGGCCGCCCGGACCGTCCACCCGTGCCGGCCGGCCGGCGTGAAGCAGCGGCGGGCAAGAGACCGGTCGATGTCGGGTCCGGCGATCACCGGAGAGGATCTTGGATGTGCCCCCTACCTCGGGTTATGTTCAAGATCCTCCGAGTCGGACGGCCGGTAACCGGTCCGCCCGGCTCGCACAGTCAGGAGAAGCGTATGACCAACGACGGCCACCCCTCTTCCCCCGCCACGGACATCACCGGATCCACTGTGAACCGACGCCGCATGCTGACCATCGCTCTCGGTGGCGCCGCCACCGTGGCCCTGCCCACGCCGGCCTGGGCGGCCGACGACAAGCGGCCGGGCTCCCGTCGGGCGCCCGCGCTCACGTCGGACGATCGCAAGATCATCGCTCAGGTCTCGGCCGAGCGGGCGCTGGCGCACCTGCGCGTGCTCAGCGAGGAGATCGGACCGCGTATCGGCGGGACCGCCTCGGAGCGGCGTGCCGCCGACTACATCGCCAAGCAGCTCGACCGCCTCGGCTACCAGGTCCGGCTGGAGCCGTTCGCGGTGGCGGACAAGTTCCTCGCTCAGCTCGCCTCGCCGGCCGGGCTGCCCACCGACCTGAACTGGCAGGCCGGCGCCTCCCCGCAGGCCGCGCTGGACACCACCGTCCAGGGCGACGTGGTGGACGTGGGCGCGGGTGCTCCCGAGAACTACCCGGCGAGCGTTACCGGCCAGATCGTGCTCGTCGACTACGTGGCGGCCCGGCGCGAGCAGCTGGTCGCCACCGCGCTGGAGCGCGGCGCGGCCGCCGTGGTGTTCCTCGCCGCCGACGGCGTGCCGCCCCGGCGCAGCAGTACGTTCTCACCGACCCTGCCGGGCTCGGCCGGCACCCCGGTGCCGATCCCGGTGGTCGGCGTCGCCCAGGCGCAGAAGGAGCGGCTGCGTGCCCTGCTCGCCAGCGGGCGACTCACGCTCACCGTCTCCACTGCCGCGCACCGCAACCTGACGTCCCACAACGTCATCGCGGAGCGGGTCGGGCGGTCCGGCGCGAACGGGCCGGTCGTCATGGTCAGCGCCCACTACGACACGGTCATCGGCGCCCCCGGCGCCAACGACGACGGTTCCGGCACGGTGCTCTGTCTCGAACTGGCCCGGGTGATGAAGGCGATCCCGGTCGACGCCACCCTGCGGTTCGCGCTGTGGGGCTCGGAGGAGCAGGGCCTGCTCGGCTCGCGTCACCACGTGCGCCAGCTCCCGCAGGCCGAGCGGGACCGCATCCTGGCGGTGTACCAGAACGACATGGTCGCCACGAGCTGGGACCCGGCCACCCTCTACTGGCTGCTGTCCTTCACCGGCCAGTCCAACCGGGCCACCGACGAGGTGGCCGCCGCCGGTGTACGCCTCGGCTACGACCCGCGGATGTCGCCGGTGACGCAGCGCGGCTCCAGCGACCACCAGTCCTTCCAGGAGGTCGGCATCGCCAGCGCCAACTTCTCCTGGCGGGGTGAGACGAGCCCGGCGCTGCTGGAGCCGCCGTACCACACCCCGGAGGACACCATCGCCAAGAACATCAGCCTCGAGCGACTCCAGGTTTCCCTCGAACTGATCGGCTGCGCCGCGTACGCGACCGCTCGCTGACCCACTGCCGTACCCGTGCCGCCGGCCGCGGTGTCACGGGTACGGCGCGACAGGCGCCGCACCGGGGATCCCCGGTGCGGCGCCTCTGTCCCGCCCGCCTGGTGTCGCGGTGGCCTCGCCGGCGCCGGTCACGAGGAGATCTGGCCGGCGGGAAACGGCGTGGCCGTGCGGTCACTTGCCGTCCGGGCCGCCCTTGCCGTGCCCGCCGCGCTCGCCGTGCGGGCCGCCCTTGCCGTCGTGGCCGGGGCCGCCCGGGAACACGCCCGCCTCGGCGGCCTTGAGCACCGCGTCGGCCTGCTCCTGGGTCAGCTTGCCGTCGGTGACGGCCTGGTCCAGCCGCTCCTTCAGCGCGGCCTGCCGGTCCTCGGTCGAGGGCCGCTCCGGCCGCTCCGGGCGGTCGCCCTGCCGCTGCTCGTGCAGCTTCTCCAGCGCCGCGGTGACCTTGTCGGCCGGGACGCCCAGCTCCTTGGCGAGCGCCTCGGCGAACTCGGCCTGCCGGTCGGCGTGCTTCTGGCGGCGCTCGTCACCCTGGTCGGTGCTGCTGGCGCTCGAAGACGGGTTCGGGTTCTTGTCGTCGGCGAGCGCCACCGTCGGGGCGGCGATCCCGACGCCGAGCACTCCGGCAGCGGCCAGGCCGGCCAGCAGGTGCTTCTTCGACATCGTGCGGATCATGCGATTCTCCTGTCGGTGGTGGTGCGATGACGTCACCGACAGTGATCCCCGGAACTGAGGGCAACCCGTGGCGAACCTGTCAGCGGGCTGGCAATCCCGCCCGGATGGTCCGGATTATTCGTGTTGCTGGGTGAGGGAGCGCCGGGAAGGCTGGGCCAAACCCGACGAAAGGCCACTCGATGACACAGCCTGCCATCCGTGAGATCCCGCTCACCGGGCCGGGCTCCGGCCCGTACTCGATCACTGTCGGGTCCGACGGCGCGCTCTGGCTGGCGCTGGCCGGCTCCGGCGGCGTCGCCCGGCTCGGTCTCGACGGTGAGGTACGGGCCTACCGCGACGACCCGCCGGGCAGCCGCCCGCTGATCATCGTCGGCGGCCCCGACGGCGCGCTCTGGTACACCCGCTCGGGCGACGACCGGCTCGGCCGGATCACCGTCGACGGCGAGACCGGCTCGGTGGCGCTGCCGCCCGGCTGCGGCCCGTGCGGGCTGGCGGTGGGCCCGGACGGCGCGCTCTGGTACGCCGGCATGAACGACGACACGGTCGGCCGGGTGAGCGTCGACGGGGAAGTCACGTCCTTCCCGCTGCCGGTCGAGAAGGGCTTCCCGTCGATGCTCGCGGCCGGGCCGGACGACGCGCTCTGGCTCACGCTCAACCAGGCGAACGCGATCGCCCGGATCGACCTGGACGGGTCGGTGACGCTGCATCCGCTGCCCACCGAGGCGGCCGGGCCGGTCGGCATCACCCGGGGCGGCGACGGCGCGCTCTGGTTCGTCGAGATCGCCGCCGGGCAGGTCGGGCGGATCACGCCGGACGGGCGGATCGACGAGTTCCCGCTGCCGGACCGCGCAGCGCGCCCGCACGCGATCGTCGCGGACCCGGCCGGTGGCTGCTGGCTCACCGAGTGGAGCGCCAACCGCATCGCCCACATCGACCCCGGCGGCCACCACACCGCCCACGCCCTGCCCACCCCCGCGTCCGAACCCCACGGACTCACAGTCACCCCCGACGGCGCAGTCTGGGCGGCCCTGGAGTCCGGCGCCGTCGCCCACCTCACCCCGCCCGCGCCGCCCGCGCCGCGTTGATCATGAGGTTGGCGGCAGTTGTGGATCTCTGAACTGCCGCTAACTTCATGATCGCCGGGGCCGGGGCCGGGGCCGGGGCCGGGGCTCGGCGTCAGCGGACGGCGGACGTCACGGTGAGGGTGCCGGTGGTGGCGTCCAGAACCGCGGGGGTGCCAACCGGGACGGTGAGCTGGCCGGGGCCGTGGCCGATCGGCAGGCCGCCGAGGACAGGTACGCCCAGGTCGCCCAGGCGGTCGGTGAGCACGTCGACGACAGTGGTGTCCCAGTCGTCCGCGCACTCGGTGAACTGACCCACAGCCACAGCGGCGATGCCGTCCAGCGCGCCGCAGCGACGCAGGTGGGTGAGCATCCGGTCGATCTTGTACGGCGGCTCCTGCACCTCCTCGACCAGCAGGATCGCCCCGGTCAGGTCGGGCATGTCCGGCGTGCCGATCGACGCGGTGATCAGGCACAGGTTGCCGCCGAGCAGCCGGCCCTCGGCCCGGCCGGGCACCCGCACCGGGTACGTCTCCTCCGCCTCGACAGCCGCCACCGTCACCGGCTCGACGCTGGTCAGCGCGGCGTGCAGCGACTCCGCCGAGCGGAGCGGGGTGCGCTCGTCCCGCCACGCGGCCCCCGGGCCGTGCACGCCGGCCAGCCGGGCGCCCCGCCAGAGCGCGAACTGCAACGCGGTGATGTCGGAGAACCCGGCCACCACCTTCGGGTCCCGGCGTACCGCCGCCATGTCGATCAGGTCGACCACCCGCTGCGCGCCGTAGCCGCCCCGGGTGCAGATCACGCCGCGGATCTCCGGGTCGGCGAACGCCGCGTTCAGGTCCGCGGCCCGCAGCGCGTCGTCGCCGGCCAGGTAACCCCGCCTGGCGTACGCGTTCGGCGCGGGCACCGGCCGCAGCCCCCAGCCGGTCAGCAGCTCGATGCCACGGGCCACCCGCTCGGGACGGGTCGGTCCGGACGGGGACACCAGCATCACCGCGTCGCCGGGACGCAGGGCCGGTGGGCGCAGGCAGTCGTCGGGCACGATCGGCAGCCTAGTGCCGCCGAGCCGAGGGGCCCGCTGTCGGGCGTACCGGTTAGCCTCGACGTCGTGGCGACCGCGCTGGTGATCGAGAACGACCCGACCGACGACCTCCGCCGCCTGGGGGAGTGGCTCACCGAAGGGGGCCTGGAGCTGCGCGTCCTGCGTCCGCACGCCGGTGACGCGCTCCCCGCCGACCTGGAGGGATATGCCGCCCTGGTGGTGCTCGGCGGCGACCAGCAGGCGTACCCGGGGCCCGACGGCGCCCCCGGCGCGCCCTGGTTCCCGGCGCTGGAAGGGCTGCTGCGCAAGGCGGTCCGCCAGCGCGTGCCCACGCTCGCGATCTGCCTCGGCGCGCAACTGCTCGCCACCGCGCACGCCGGCCTGGTCGAGCGCAGCCCGTCCGGGCCGGAGATCGGCCCGGCGCTGGTGGGCCGGCGCGACGCCGCCGAGGACGATCCGCTGTTCCGGTACGTGCCGTTGATGCCCGACGTGCTCCAGTGGCACGCCGACGAGATCACCGAGCTGCCGCACGGCGCGACGCTGCTGGCCGCGTCCACCCGCTACCCGCACCAGGCGTTCCGCCTCGGCGACCGGGCCTGGGGCCTGCAGTTCCACATCGAGTGCGACACCGCGATGATCGCCGAGTGGTCCCGCGACTCGGCGGTGCTCGCCGAGCTGGACTACGACCCGGAGCTGGTGGTGGCCGCCTGCGACCGGGTGATGGCAGACGTCGAGGAGGCGTGGCAGCCGTTCGCGATCCGGTTCGCCGCGCTCGCGCTCGGCGAACTCGGCGACGACAACCCGCGCCGCAGCCTGCCGCTGCTCGGGGCCTGAGGGTGACCCGGCCGGCCCGCGGGCGCCTGGCCCGCTACGGATTCGCCGAGGGTGACGGCGCGACGCGCGCCGCCGACCTGCTCGGCCCGGACGGGCTCGCGCTGTGGCGACCCGACACGCAGGAGCCGGCCGACGAACGCGCCGCCGAGCTGCTCGCCGCGCTGTCCCGCGCCGCCGACCCGGACCTGGCCCTGCGTCAGCTGCACCGGATGGTCGAGTCCGAGCGGCGCTCCGGCGACGAGGTGGCCGTACGCGACGCGCTGGCCGCCGACCCCGGGCTGCGCCGCCGGCTGATCGCGGTGCTCGGCGCCTCCTCCGCGCTCGGCGACCACCTGGTGGCCAACCCCGGGCAGTGGGCGGTGCTGGCCACCGAGCCGGACGGGCTCGCCCCCACCGCTGACGGCCGGCTCGACCTGAGCGTGGCCGCCCGGCTCACCAACATGACCGGCGCGGTCCCGCTGCTGCGGCAGGCGTACCGGCTGGCGCTGTTGCGGATCGCGGCGGCCGACCTGACCGGCGGGCGCGGCCTGGAGCAGACCATGGCGGCGCTGTCCGGGCTGGCCGACGCCACGCTGGCCGCCGCCTACGACATCGCCGTCGCCGAGCTGCCCGAGGGCACGCCGCGCCCCCGCCTCGCCGTGGTGGCGATGGGCAAGTGCGGCGGCGACGAGCTGAACTACGTCTCCGACGTCGACGTCATCTTCGTCTCCGCGACCGACGACGACCTGCCCGCCGCCACCCAGGTCGCCACCCGGCTGATCCAGATCTGCGGCCTGGTGGCCTGGCCGGTCGACGCGGCGCTGCGCCCCGAGGGCAACCGGGGGCCGCTGGTCCGCACGCTCGCCAGCCACCTCGCCTACTACAAGCGCTGGGCCCGCACCTGGGAGTTCCAGGCGCTGCTCAAGGCCCGCCCGGCCGCCGGCGACCTGGAGCTGGCCCGGGAGTGGATCGAGGCGCTGGCCCCGCTCGTGTGGACCGCCGCCGAACGCCCCGAGGCGGTCGAGGACGTCCGGTCCATGCGCCGCAAGATCCTCGACAACGTGCCGCCGAAGGAGCTGGAACGCGAGATCAAGCGCGGTCCGGGCGGGCTGCGCGACATCGAGTTCGCCGTCCAGTTGCTTCAGCTCGTGCACGGCCGGGGCGACGAGTCGCTGCGGGTGCCGGGCACCGTGCCGGCGCTGCGCGCGCTCGTCGCCGGCGGCTACGTCGGGCGCGCCGACGGGGAGGCGCTACTGCGCGGCTACCGCTTCCTGCGCGCCGTCGAGCACCGGCTCCAGCTCCAGGCGCTGCGCCGCACCCACACCGTGCCGACCGAACCGGCCGCGCTGCGCTGGCTCGCCGCCGCGCTCGGCTACGCGGCCACGCCGGGCCGCAGCGCCGTCGAGGAGTTCCGCGCCGAGTGGGTCACCCACGCCGCCGAGGTACGCCGGCTGCACGCCAAACTGCTCTACCGGCCGCTGCTGGAATCCGTGGCCCGGGTACCGGCCGAAGGGCTGCGGCTCACGCCCGAGGCGGCGCGGCACCGGCTGGAGGTGCTCGGCTTCGCCGACCCGGCCGGCGCGCTGCGGCACCTGCAGGCGCTCACCGGCGGCGTCAGCCGTACCGCCGCGATCCAGCGCACGCTGCTGCCGGTGCTGCTCGACGAGTTCGCCGACGCCCCCGAGCCGGACCGCGGTCTGCTCAACTACCGGCAGGTGTCCGACAAGCTCGGCAGCACCCCGTGGTACCTGCGCCTGCTGCGCGACTCCGGCCCTGTCGCGCGCCGCCTGGCCCGGGTGCTCTCCTCGTCCCGGTACGCGGCCGACATGCTGTCCCGCGAGCCGGAGGCGCTGCGGCTGCTCGCCGAGGACAGCGAACTGACCCCGCGCCCGCGCGAGACGCTCGTCGACGGGTTCGCCGCCGCGGCCGCCCGGCACGACGACCCGGTCGAGGCGATCCGGGCGGTCCGCGCCCTGCGCCGCCGGGAACTGGTCCGGATCGCCGCCGCCGACGTGCTCAGCCGCGCCGGCTCGCTCGCCCCGCTCACCCCCCGCCCGGTCGGCGGCGGGGAACGCCGGCCCACGGTGGTGGACGTGACGGCGGTGGGCACCGCGCTGTCCCACGTCGCCGACGCCACGCTCGCCGCCGCGCTGCGCGCGGCCCGTACCGTCCACCCCGGACCGCCCGGGCTGCGCTTCGCGGTGATCGGCATGGGCCGGCTCGGCGGGTACGAGTCCAACTACCTCTCCGACGCCGACGTGCTGTTCGTCTACGACCCGCCGCCCGGCGTGGACGAGAGCACCGCGAGCGCGGCGGCGCACGCCGTCGCCGAGGAGCTGCGCCGGCTGCTGTCCGCGCCCGCCCCCGACCCGCCGCTCGGCGTCGACGCCGACCTGCGCCCCGAGGGCCGGCAGGGCCCGCTGGTCCGCAGCCTCGCCGCGTACGCGCAGTACTACGCGCGCTGGTCCCGCGTATGGGAGGCGCAGGCGCTGCTGCGGGCCCGGTTCGTCTGCGGCGACGCCGACCTGGGCGCCGAGTTCGAGGCGATGATCGAGCCGGTGCGCTACCCGGCCGACGGGCTGACCCGCGAGCAGGTCATCGAGATCCGCCGGATCAAGGCGCGGGTCGAGACCGAGCGGCTGCCCCGCGGCGCCGACCCGGCCACCCACACCAAACTGGGCCGGGGCGGGCTCGCCGACGTCGAGTGGGCCGTGCAGCTGCTCCAGCTCCGGTACGCCGGCCGGATACCCGAGCTGCGCGGCACCCGTACGCTCGACGCCCTGACCGCCGCGCGCGACGCCGGGCTGCTCGACGCCACCGACGCCGCCGAGCTGGCCGCCGGCTGGACGCTCGCCGCCGAGGTGCGTGACGCGCTGATGCTGGTACGCGGCCGGGCCGGTGACCAGCTGCCCCGGCACGGGGTGGAGCTGGCCGGGGTGGTGCGGCTGCTGGGGCGCGAGGACCAGGGCGAGTTCCTCGACGAGTACCTGCGCACCGGCCGCCACTCCCGCACAGTCGTCCAGCGCATCCTGGAGTCACCCCTGTAGACCCTGCGCCCGCCCACGCCTCTTGGGGTTGCACTGCCCCGGCCTGCCTGCCTGCCTGCCCTCGCCCTGCCCTCGGTCTCGCCCTGCCCTCGGCGTCGACGCTTCTATAGGTGGGCCGGTTCCGGGTGGTTGGTATCGGTAGGGTTCGACGTCGGTGATCTATGAGTGACTCATGCAAGATCTGGCCGCTGTGAGTTGGTGTGCCGTGGCGTCGACTTGTCCTCGTGGGTTGCCGGCGTCGGCCCGGCCCACCTTGTTGGCCTGATCAGAAGCCTGTCCGCGACGGGGGTGTGCAGCCCGTGTCGCGTGACTCATCACAGATGTGCCGCTGGGTGATCGTCTCCCGGGCCGACGCCGTCCGAACGTCGTCCCGTGCAAGGGAGAACCGTCCGTGTTTCCTATCCTGGCAGAACGTCTGGCCGAGCGTGTCGACGCGGTCATCGGTGTGGACACCCATACCGATACGCACACCGCCGTGGTGCTCACCGCGGTCGGCACCGTGCTGGCGGAGATCACCGTGCCGGCCACCAACGACGGCGCCGCTGTCCTGCTGGCCTGGGCCCAGCAGCAGAGCAGCACGCTCGGAACGGGCCGGCGGGCCTGGGCCCTGGACGGCGCTCGTTGTCACGGTGTCGGTCTGCTGCGCGTCCTGCGCGCCGCGGACGAGTACGTCCTGGAAGCACCTAAACCCGCTGCCGGACGCCGCCGTCGAGGCGGCAAGTCCGACACGCTGGACGCCGTGCACGCCGCTCGTGGCGTGCTGGCCGCCGATCACGTCGCCACACCCCGCGCCGACGGCGACCGGGAAGCCCTGCGCCTGCTGCACGTCTGCCGCCGCCACTACAGCGACACCCGCACCGCCACCATCAACCTGTTCAAATCGGTGATCCTCACCGCCGACGACGACCTACGCACACAGATGCGAGGACTGAGCACCCTGCGGCAGGTCCAGCACGCCACCACCCTCACCACCACCAGCGGCAGCGGCAGCGGTCTCGACCGGCTGCGCCGCACTCACCTGGCAGCCCTCGCCGAGCAGATCCTCACCCTCGACCGGCTCCTGAAAGCCAACCTCGCCGAGATCCGCACCCTGGTCGACAAACTCTGCCCCACCCTGCTCGACCAACCCGGCATCGGCCCCGTCACCGCCGCGATCGCGCTGACCGCCTGGTCACACCCCGGCCGATTCCGCAACGAAGCCGCCTTCGCCTCACTCGCCGGCGTCAGCCCCGTCCCCGCCAGCTCCGGCCGCATCACCCGCCACCGCCTCAACCGAGGCGGCGACCGCACCCTCAACGCCGCCCTGCACACCATCGCCAAAACCCGCCAACGATGCCACCAGCCCACCAAGGACTACACCAACCGCCGCACCACAGAAGGCCACACCCCAGCCGAAATCACCCGCAGCCTCAAACGCTACATAGCCCGCCAAATCTGGCGCACCCTCGAAGCCACCACTTGACAGCAACCTTCACAGATCTTGCACTCGCAGCCCTCGCTGCGCCGCTGCCGACGCTGGTCCCGAAGCGCGAGACATGTGTTCCGTATCCCGGGATAGCCGAGAGATCTTGGTAGAGAACGGCCCCTATGGGGGCCATTTCGTACCAAGATCTCTCGCCGGGTCAGCTTGTGAGGGTGTAGGTGCCCGCTCGGGGGACCGTCACGGTGGTCCACTTGCCGTCCCGGGTGACCGTGGCGCCGTCGGAGGCGGTGAGCCAGCGGTCGTGGCGTACCCGGATCGGGATCGGGCCGGGGGCGGAGGCGCGGAATGTGATCGAGGCGCCGTCCTGGCTGATCAGTTCGCCCGGTGCGCCGACGATCGGGGTGGGGTCGGCGACCGCGTACAGCTTCCAGTGCCGGTCCGACCAGACCTCGGTCAGGTACGGCTGACCCAACTCCACCAGCTTCGCCTCGGACCGCCCCACCCAGGAGAACTCGGCGTCGGGCACTGCCACGTACTGCACCGCGTTGTCGGCCAGCCAGTCCCGGTAGGTGACGGGCGTCAGCGGAATGCCGGTGCCGTCCGCGCCGGGCACAGTGGTGAAGAACAGCGGGTTGCGGTCGATGTCGGCCTGCCGTAGCCACCCCCGGGCCAGCGGCACCTCGCCCATCCGAGCCGCCTCCCAGTAGTTGCGGGTCGGCGGCACCTCCACCCGTCCGGTGAGCCCGCGCCGGGCCAGTTCCGCGCGCAGCGAAGCGAAGTACGCCGGGTCGGCCGTCGGATCGTCGGCGCTGCGCAGGTCGGCGGTGACCACCGGCGGCTGCCACCAGCAGACGACGGCGAGCAGGGCGGCCAGCCCGGCCGCCCCGACCGCTCGGCGGGACCGACCCTCGCCGGGCCGGCCCGTGCCACGCGGGCCGCTGTCGGAACGGCCCTCGCTGTCCGGGTCCACGCCGCCTCGGCCCGCGCCGGCCCGGCCCAACCCGAGTCGACCGCTGAGGCGGCTCTCGGTGAACCATGCCGGTGGCGTCGCGGCGGCAGCCAGCAGCGGCAGCGCGAACATCACCACCAGGCGGGTGGCGTTCAGCCCGACCGGGGTGGGCAGCAACGCCGACGCCAGCACCCCGGCCGCGGACAGCAGCGCGCCCACCCGCACCGGCCGGTACGTCACGAGCGCCGCGACCAGCAGGCTCGTCACCACGGCGTGCACGGTGTCGGTGCGGCTGATGTTCATCCAGCCGCCCTCGCCGAACAGCAGCCCGGTCACGGCCAGCGACCCGGCCGCGGGTACGGCGAGCAGCAGGCCGTCGGCGTACCGGCGGGTCAGCAGCAGCGCGACGCCGACGAGCCCGACGAACAGCCCGGCCACCGGGCTGGCCGCGGAGGCGAGCAGCGCGGTGGCAGCGGCGGCGACGGTCGCCCAGACGCTCCGGCGCGCCCCGATGCCGACGTGGCCGGCCGGCGCGCCGGCGCTGGCCAGACCAGCAGCGGCACCGGCCGGACCGGCACTGGTACCGGGGTCGGCGTCGGCGTCGACGCCGGCTCCACCGGCGGCACCGGCCGGTTCGGCGGAAGCGTCGGCAGCGGCACCGGCGGGAGCGCGGTGGGCGGGCACTGTGAGCGCGAGCAGCGCGGCCAGGCCGAACGCGACGCCGAGGGCGTAGGTGACCCGGCCGGAGACCAGGTTGCCGGCGATCGTCAGCACGCCGACCAGGCTGCCGAGCAGCGGGCGGGGCACCCGGGTACGCACCAGCAGGGCGGCGAACGCGGTGGCGGAGGCGAGCAGCGCGAGCGCGCCGGTGACGCGTACGCCGAGCAGCGCCATCAGCGGCGGCGAGACGAGGCTGTAGCCCCACGGGTGCACGCCGCCGTACCAGCGCAGGTCGACCAGGGCGGACGGGTGCGCGGCGAAGAAGTCGGCGCGGGCGACCTGGGCGGACAGGTCCGAGCCGGTGACCGGCAGGGTGAGATACAGCACGGCCAGGACGAGCGCCGACGCGGCGGACACCGCCACCACCCGACCGCCCCGCATGCCCACCTCCTGATCGCGAACCACCGTACTGGCAGCATGTCGGGCGTGTCTCACCACCTCTCGCGTTGGATCGGCCTGGCGGGTTCGGTGCTGCTCGCCGTGGCCGCGTTCCTCGGCGGCGCCCTGCCCGACGGCGAGTTGCGTCCCACTCCGGTCAGCATCTGGCAGGGCCCGAACGGGCCGCTGACCATCGGGTTGTGGCTGGTCGGCACCGCGCTGCTGGCGTGGGCCTGGTGGTCGCTGCGGGACCGGGTGCCGTCGTCGCGCTGGGTGCTGGTCACAGTCGCGCTGTGGCTGCTGCCGATGCTGGTCGCGCCGCCGCTGGGCAGCCGGGACGTGTACGCGTACGCCTGCCAGGGCGCCAGTTTCTCGGCCGGGATCAACCCCTACGAGCAGGGCGTGTCAGCGCTGCCCTGCCCCTGGCTGGACACCATCTCCTTCATCTGGCGGGACACCCCGGCACCGTACGGGCCGCTGTTCGTGCTGCTCGCCGGCGCGGTGGTGGAGGCCACCGGCTCGCTGCTCGGCGCTGTCGCGCTGTTCCGGCTGCTCGCCGTGGCCGGGGTGGCGCTCACCGCGTGGGCGCTGCCGGTGCTGGCCCGCCGCTGCGGGGTGCCGCCGCGGCGGGCGCTGTGGCTGGCGCTTGCGAGCCCGCTGGTGCCCGTGCACCTGATATCCGGCGCGCACAACGACGCGCTGATGATCGGCCTGCTCGTGGCCGGGCTGGCGGTGGTGGCGGCCCGCCCGGGCCGGCCCTGGCCGTTGCTCGCCGGTGGGGCGCTGCTCGGACTCGCAGCCGCCGTCAAGGTCACCGCGCTGGTCGTGATGCCGTTCGCCGCGCTCGCCGCCATCGTCGGGGCGTACCGGATCAGGTCGCTGGTCCGCGACGGCGGGTGGGTGGTCGGCGGGTCGCTCGTGGCGCTGGCCGGGGTGACTGTCGTCTCCGGTCTGGGGCTGGGTTTCATCAGCGGGCTGGAGCAGGGCAGCCTGGTGGTGGCCTGGACGTCGCCGCCGACGGCGGTGGGGCAGACCGTCGGCTATCTGCTGGTGCCGTTCGGGGTGCACGTCGACGCGCTGCCGGTGACCCGGGCGATCGGCATGGTCGCGCTGATCGGGGTGCTGGTCTGGCTCTGGTTCCGGTCGTTCCGTCGCGGTGAGCCCTTCTGGCACGCCGCGCTGGCGCTCACCGCCACCGTCGCGCTGTCTCCGCTGTTCCACCCCTGGTACTGGCTGTGGCCGCTGGCGGTGCTCGCCGCGACCGCGCACCGCACCCTCTGGTTCTCGATCGTCACGGTGGTGTCGTCGTTCCTGGTGCTCGCCGACGGCACCGGGCTGGCCCGGTTCAGCAAGATGCCCGGTGCGCCGCTGATGACCCTGTTCGTGATCGGGGTGGTCGTGTGGTTGGTACGGTCGGCTCGCATGGGCCGGCAGCCGGTTCCCGCGGACTGAGGAGTGTGCCGGTGAGCGAGGTCGACGGACCGGTCCGGCCGATCGCCGCCGCCGTCGCCCGCTACGCCGGTCTCGCCGGGGCGGTGCTGCTCACCGCCGCGGGGTGGCTCGGCGGCGCGCTGCCCGGTCCGCCCCCGCGCAGCACGCTCGCCGCGATCTGGGCGGCCCCGAACGGGCCGCTGACGCTCGGCTGCTGGCTGGCCGGGACGCTGCTGCTGGTCGGCGCCTGGTGGTCGCTGCGGTGGGGCGCGCCGTCCGGCCGGTGGGCGTACCTGACCGCCGGGCTCTGGTCGCTGCCGCTGCTCGCCGCGCCGCCGATCGGCAGCCGCGACGTCTATTCGTACGCCTGCCAGGGCTGGACGTGGACGCAGGGGCTCAGCCCGTACCGGGTGGGGGTCGCGGCGGCCGGCTGCCCGTGGACCGACTCGGTGTCGCCGATCTGGCGGGACACCCCGGCGCCGTACGGGCCGTTCTTCGTCCTGCTGGCCGGGCTCGCCGTGCTCGCCGGCGGCGGCCTGATCGGGACGGTGGTGGCGCTGCGGCTGGTCGCGGTGGCCGGGGTGCTGCTGGCCGCGCTCTGCCTGCCCGGCCTGGCCCGGGCCGCCGGGGTGCCCACGCGCCGGGCCGCGTGGCTGGTGCTCGCCTGCCCGCTGGTCGGGATCCACCTGGTGGCCGGGGCGCACAACGACGCGCTCGCGCTCGGGCTGCTCCTGCTCGGCCTGCTGGTGCTGGTCCGCCGGCCGGGCAAGCCGCGCGCGCTGCTGGTGGCCGGGGTGCTGCTGGGCCTGGCCGTGGCGGTGAAGGCGGTGGCGGTGGTGGCGCTGCCGTTCGCGGCGCTCGCCGCCGTGCTCGGCCGCTACACCTGGCGGGCGCTGCTGCGCGACGGCGGGCAACTGGCCGCGTCGGTGCTCGGCACGCTGCTCGTCGTCTCGCTCGCCACCGGCCTCGGGCTGGGCTGGATCGGAGGGCTCGGCCACAGCGGCGACTCGCAGCAGTGGACCTCCCCGCCGACGGCTGTCGGCTTCGTCATCGACTACGCCGGTGAGCTGGCCGGGCGGCGGCCGGCGGCGGTCCCGGTGGCGCGGACGGTCGCGCTGGCGCTGCTTGCCGGAGCGTTGGTGGCGCTCTGGTGGCGGGCGTGGACGACGCTGCGGCGGCTCAACGACGCCCGGCAGCGGGTCGCCCGGCTGACTCTGGCCCGGCCCCGGGTGGCGCTGCTCGGCGCGGGGCTGGCGCTGGCCGCCACGGTGTTGCTCGCGCCGGTCTTCCACCCCTGGTACGCGATCTGGCCGCTGACCCTGCTCGCGGTCGCGGCGGTGCCGTTGGCCCGGGAGGTCTGGTTCGTGGCTCCCTGCGCGGTAGTCTCGCTGCTCACCCTGCCCGACGGGACCAACCTGGCCCGGTTCACCAAGGCGCCAGGCGCGGTGCTGATGACGGTGCTGGTGGTGGTCGTCGCGGTGACCGGCGTCCGGGCCGCGCTGCGCCGACGAGCCGCGTGAAACGGCCGGGCCGGCTCCGCCATCGCGGAGCCGGCCCGGCCGGTGCTGACGAGCGTGCTCAGCAGTCGAAGTACATGGCGAACTCGTGCGGGGTCGGGCGCAGGCGCACCGGGTCGACCTCGTTGGCCCGCTTCCACTCGACCCAGGTGGAGATCAGGTCGGGCGTGAACACGCCGCCGTCGAGCAGGTAGTCGTGGTCGGCCTCGAGCGCGTCGAGCACCTCCGGCAGCGAGCCCGGGACCTGCTTGACGTCGCCCCACTCCTCCGGCGGGAGGTCGTAGAGGTCCTTGTCGATCGGCGCCGGCGGCTCGATCTTGCTCTTGATGCCGTCGAGACCGGCCATCATCATGGCCGAGAACGCCAGGTACGGGTTGCTGGACGGGTCCGGCACCCGGAACTCGACGCGCTTGGCCTTCGGGTTGCTGCCGGTGACCGGGATGCGGGTGCACGCGGAGCGGTTGCGCTGCGAGTAGACCAGGTTCACCGGCGCCTCGAAGCCCGGCACCAGGCGGCGGTAGGAGTTCACCGTCGGGTTGGTGAAGGCGAGCAGCGAGGGGGCGTGGTGCAGGAGGCCGCCGATGTACCAGCGGGCGGTGTCGGACAGGCCGGCGTAGCCGGTCTCGTCGTAGAACAGCGGCTCGCCGCCGCGCCAGAGGCTCTGGTGGGTGTGCATGCCGGAGCCGTTGTCGCCGAACAGCGGCTTGGGCATGAACGTGGCGGTCTTGCCCGCGGCCCAGGTCTCGTTCTTGACGATGTACTTGAACAGCTGGAGCTGGTCGGCGGCGTGCAGCAGCGTGGAGAACTTGTAGTTGATCTCCGACTGGCCGGCGGTGCCCACCTCGTGGTGCGAACGCTCGACGGTGAAGCCACCGTCGACGAGGCGCCGCACGATCCGGTCGCGCAGGTCGGCGTAGTGGTCCACCGGGGGCACCGGGAAGTAGCCGCCCTTGTAGGCGGTCTTGTAGCCGCGGTTGCCGCCCTCTTCGATGCGGCCGCTGTTCCAGGCGCCTTCGATCGAGTCGATGTAGTAGAACGACTGGTGGGCGGAGGTTTCGTGGCGGATGGAGTCGAAGATGTAGAACTCCGCCTCGGCGCCGAAGTAGGCGGTGTCGGCGATGCCGCTGGCGGCGAGGTAGGCCTCGGCCTTCTTGGCGACGTTGCGGGGGTCGCGGGAGTAGGCCTCGCGGGTGAACGGGTCGTGGATGAAGAAGTTCAGCGCGAGGGTCTTCTGCGTGCGGAACGGGTCGATGAAGGCGGTGGCGACGTCCGGCAGCAGGAGCATGTCGGACTCGTGGATGGCCTGGAACCCGCGGATCGAGGAGCCGTCGAAGGCGAGGCCGTCGGTGAACACGCTGTCGTCGAACGACTCGACCGGCAGGTTGAAGTGCTGCATCACGCCGGGCAGGTCACAGAAACGTACGTCGACGAACTTCACGTCCTCGTTGGCGAGGTATCGCAGGAGTTCCTCGGAATTGGCGAACACACGTCCTCCTGGCAGGTCCACTCCGGTAGCTAACTACTGGCGACGCTATGGCCGGGGGGTTGCCCTGCCGTGTCTCGTCTGTTTCCGCCGTGTTACGTCGCTTGCGGAGCGTCATCCTAGCGCTGTCTGGTGCGGAATGTCGGAATTTTCGTTGACGGTCTCGGCGGCGCTACCCTGGCCGCTGTGACCGATACCGCCGCCACACCGGTGCCGCCCGCCACCGACCCCGCTTTCACCCCGCCCAGCCTCGGCCGCCGATTCGGCGCCCTGATCATCGACTGGGTGCTGTGCCTGATGGTCGCCCGGGCCTTCTCCGACCCGGTCCGCGACGGCTGGCCGCCGGTCCTGGTGCTGATCCTGGAGTACGGCTTCTTCATCGGCCTGTTCGCCCAGACCCCCGGCATGTACCTGACCCGGCTGCGCTGCGTCGCCTGGGCCGACGGCGGCCGGATCGGGCTGCTCCGCGGGCTGCTGCGCGGATTCCTGCTGGCCCTCGTCGTGCCGGCCCTGCTCATGGACGAGCACCGGCGCGGCCTGCACGACCGGCTCGCCGGCTCCGTCGTCACCGACGCGCCGCGCCGCTGACCCGCACGAGAAAGGAGCCGGCCCCGCACGGGACCGGCTCCTTCTCGCGTACGCCGGAGGTCAGCGACCCCGGGTCTGCCGGAACGCGCCGCGCGGCGGCCGCATGTTCTTCGGGACCGCGCCCTTGGGCATCTGCGGCCGTGCCGTCAGCGCCTTGAGCCGCTTGTCGAGGGCGTTGACGTCCTTCGGGGACAGGGCGCGGGGCAGCCGCATCAGCGTCATCCGCAGCTTGCGGACCGGCAGCTCACCCTCGCCCTGCCCGATCACGTAGTCGTGCAGCGGAGCCGTGCCGATCACCTTCGCCAGCCGGCGCTTCTCCTGGCCGAGCAGGCCACGCACGCGCTGCGGGTGCCCCTCGGCCAGCAGGATCACGCCCTGCCGGCCCACCACCAGGTGCACCATGTCCATCTGGGTGGTGGAGCTGACCGCCGGGGTGACCCGCCAGTCGCCGCGCATGCTCTCCATGATCTGCGCCGCCGCGCCCGGCTGCCCCTCGGCGGCGTTCATCATCGCCTTGTTCGAGCGCAGGTTGAGCACGATCAGCACGGCCAGCAGGGCGAGCAGGATGCCGATCGGCAGCCAGATCCAGCCCCAGGCGATCACCGCGACCACGGTGAGCGCGAGCGGGATCAGCACCGCCGCCGCCGTCAGCGGCGCGAACCACTTGTCCTGCTTGGCGGTGAACCGGAACACCATCCCGATCTGCTTCAGCCGCTGGCCGAACGAGACCTTCTCCTGGGGCTTTGCCATGCCGCAGAGTCTAGTGGTCGGCGCACGTCACGTTGATCCGTGGCCGCCCCTTCCGGCGCGGGCTGAGTACCTTACGGTCGCGCCGGCCCCGGCCGGCCCTCAGGTAAGGAGGCGGCGGGGGGAAAGATCAGGCTGCGTACCCATGCGTCGGGGGCACCTTCGCGCGAAAAGTGGATCTCGACAGGGACGACAGACGCACGACAGGGAGATCCGACATGTTCGGCAACGACGCGGAGTTCATCCTCAGCATCCACCGCAGCCACGCCTCCGAACTGCAGGCCGACGCGGCACAGGACCGGCTGGCCCGGTCGCTGCCCCGCCGGCACCCGCGCGGCTGGCTGAGCCGCCGGCAGCACCACGCCCGCACCACCGACGCCCGCCGGTGACCGCACCGGCGGCCGTCGCCGGTCCGGCTGTCACCGGGTTCGTGGGCGCGGCCGGTGCCGTAGGGAAACTCGCCGGTCCGACCGTCACCGGGTTCGTGGGCGCGGCCGGTGCCGTAGGGAAACTCGCCGGTCCGGCCGTCACGGGGGCGGCCGGGCCGGCGGCCGTGCGCCGCCCGATCGGCCGGGCCGGGCCGTCGGGGGGCCGTGGCATGCTCGACGGCGTGACAGTACGCGCCGCCAGCACCGTCCTCGTCGGCCGTCGGCCCGAGCTGACAGTGCTCGGCGACGCGCTCGCCCGGGCCCGGTCCGGCGACCCGACAACGGTGCTCGTCGGCGGCGAGGCCGGGGTCGGCAAGACCCGGCTGCTGGAGGAGTTCGGCACGCACGTCCACACCGCCGGGGCGCGGCTGCTGGTCGGCCAGTGCCTGGAGCTGGGCGAGGCCGGCCTGCCGTTCGCCCCGTTCGCGGCCGCGCTGCGCGACGTGCTGCGCCACGACGGGCCGGCCGCCTTCGCCGGCTACGAGGCGGAGTTCGCCCGGCTGCTGCCGGAGCTGGCCCGGATGCCCGCCGCGGCCGCCGCGCCCGCCGGGCCGGCCCTCGCCGACACCCCGCGCGGCTACCTGTTCGACCTGGTCGCCGACCTGTTCCGGCGGCTCGCCGAGGAACGCCCGCTGGTGCTGGTGATCGAGGACCTGCACTGGGCCGACCGCTCCACCCGCGACCTGATCGGCTTCCTGGTGCGGGCCGCCCGCGCCACCCGCCTGCTGGTGGTCTGCACGTACCGCACCGACGAACTGCACCGCGGGCACCCGCTGCGGCCGTTCCTCGCCGAGCTCGACCGGGTCCGCGGCGTCGACCGGATCGAACTGGGCCGCCTCGACCGCGACGGCACCGCCGCCGTGCTCGCCGACCTCCTCGGCATCGAGCAGTACGCCCGGACCGTCGACGACGTGCACGAACGCACCCAGGGCAACCCGTTCTTCATCGAGGAGCTGGCCGCCGCCGGTGGCCCGGTCGGCTGCGCCGCCATCCCGGAGACGCTGCGCGACCTGCTGCTGGCCCGCGTCGACCGGCTGCCCGAGCCGGCCCAGCGGGTGCTGCGGATCGCCGCCGCCGGAGGCACCCGCTTCGCCCACCAGCTGCTCGCCGAGGTGGCCGGTCTGCCCGAGGCCGAGCTGGAGGACGCGCTGCGCGCCGCCGTCGCCGGGCAGCTCGTGGTGGCCGACCCGGACGGCGACTACGAGTTCCGGCACGCGCTGGTCCGCGAGGCCGTGCACGACGACCTGCTGCCCGGCGAGCACGCGCGGCTGCACGCCCGGTACGCCGCCGCGATCGAGGCCCAACCCCACCTGGTCGCCGCCGGTCGCGCCCCGGCCGAGATCGCCCACCACTGGTACGCGGCGCACGACCACCCGCGCGCGCTCACCGCCGCCCGGCTCGCCGCCGAGGCGGCCGCCGACCGGTACGCGTACGCCGAGCAGAGCCGGCTGCTGGAGCGCGTCCTCGAACTGTGGGAGCAGGTGCCCGACGCCGCCGACCGGCTCGAAATGGACCACCTGCGGGTGCTGGAGGAGACGCTCACCGCGGCGGTCACCGCCGGTGACCTCAGCCGCGCGCTCACGCTCACCCGGGCCGCGCTGGCCGAGGTCGACCCCGACGCCGAACCGCTGCGCGCCGCCCGCCTGCTCGACCACCGGGGCCGGCTGTTCGCGCTGCTCGGCAAGAGCGACGGCGCGGCCGAGCTGCGCGAGGCGTACCGGCTGGCGGCCGGCGCCCCCGACGGCGCGGAACGGTTCGCCGTGCTGGCCGACATCGCGTCGCACCTGATGAAGGTCGACCCGCGCGAGGCCGCCTCGGTCGCCGCCGAGGCGGCGGCCGGCGCGTCCGAGGTCGGCACCGACCTGGTGCTGCTGCCCACCCGGATCGCCCTGCTGCACCGCCTCGACGGCACCCCGGAGCGCGGGCTGGCCGAGCTGCGCCGGGTCGAGGCGCGGGCCCGCGCCGCAGGTGACTCGTGGGCCCTGGTCAGCGCGCTGGTCTTCCTCTCCGACGTGCTCTACGAGCTGGGCCGCTACGACGAGTCCGAACAGGCAGCCGCCGCCGGGGTGACCGAGGCGCGCCGGGTCGGCATCAGCCGCTCGATCGGGGCGTACCTGCTGTCGAACCGGGCCGAGGCGCTGATCGCGCTGGGCCGCTGGGACGAGGCGGACAGCACCTGCGCCGAGGCGGCCCGCATCGACCCGCCCGGCGTCTCCGGGCTGCACTGGCTGCAACTGCGCGCCGGGCTCCACCTGGCCCGCGCCCATCCCGCCGCCGACGAGGTCGTCGGGCGGGCGCTGGCGTTCCTCAGCCGCCCCTACCTGTGGCCGAACCACCGGCTGCCGCTGCACGAGCTGCGCGTCGAGGCCGCGCTCGCCGCTGACGACAAGCTGGAAGCGGTACGCGCGGCGCGCGCCGCCCTGGCCGACCCGCACCTGGCCGACCTGCCGCGCGAGGGCTGGCCGGTGCTCAGCGCGGTGGCGCGTACCGCCGCGCTGACCGGTGACGCGACGCTCGCCGCCGACGTGTCCACGACGGCCGCCGCGCTGCCCGCCCGGCACCCGGCCGAGCAGGCGTACGCGGCCGACGTCGCCGCCGTCCTGGCCGGGCTCGCGTCCACCGGCCCCGCCGGGGCGCTCGCGCAGTGGCGGGCGGCGGTGGCGGCGTGGCGGACGGCCGGACAGCCGTACCCGCTGGGCCGGGCGCTGCTCGGGCTGGCCGAGGCGGCCGCGGCGGCGGGCGAGCGGGACGAGGTGGCCGCCGCGGTGCGGGAGACCGTCGAGGTGGCCGCCCGGCTGGGCGCGACCCCGCTGGGCGAGCAGGCGGCGACGCTGGCCCGCCGGGTCGGGCTGCGCGGCACCGGGCGACCCGGGCCGGACCTGCTGACCAGCCGGGAACGGGAGGTGCTGCGCCTGGTCGCCGAGGGGCACAGCAACAGCCGCATCGCCGAGCGGCTGTTCATCTCGCCGAAGACGGCGAGCGTGCACGTGTCCCGGATCATCGCCAAGCTCGACGTGACCAACCGGGTGGAGGCAGCCGCGCTGGCCCACCGCCTCGGCCTGCTCGACGTGCCGCCACCCGCCCCGGCGCAGCGCCGCACCCGGTAGCGCGCCGCGTCGACCCGCGCCGTTGTCGGCCCGCGCCGTGTCGGTGAGCGTCAGGCCGCGCTGTGTCGGGCGATCGTGGGCCGGTGACCGCTTCGGGTCTGTGTCAGCGGCGTGGCAGGTAGATCCGCCAGCCGGCGACGGTGACGACGTCGAGCGCGCCCGCTTCGGGGCCGAGGCGCGCGTCCAGCCGGGCGGCCAGCGGCGAGCCGGCGAGCGCCACCCAGGCGGCGTCCGGGTCGGCGGCCACCTCCCGACGGTACTTAGGCAGCCGGTCGAATCCGGGGCGCAGGTCGTCCTCGACCGCGGCGCAGAGCACGTTCTCGCCGGTGGCGTAGGTGAGCCGGTTGCACGTCCAGTAGCCGCCGCGCACGTGCCGGACGCCGAGCGCGCCGAGCGTGTCCACGAGCGAGCGGTGCCGGTCCGCCTCGGCGTGCACGGCGGGAGCCGCCCGGATCACCTCCGCTGTGGCCGCCGCGCCGGTCCCGAGCACACCCGCGAGCACCGCCAGCGCCCCGACACCCGCCACCCGGGCTCGCGCCCCGGCCGCTCTCGCCCCGGCCGTCCGCTCGCCGATCGCCTTGATCGACTCCACCTCGGGGAGATAGCGGTATCCACCCTCCTCCGATGCCGCCACCTCGGCGAGCTGGCGCTCGACGGGCCGGTCCGATGCCGCCACGTCGGCGATCTGGCGTTCGGCGGGCCGGTCCGATGCCGCCACCTCGGCGAGCTGGCGCCGCCACGCGAGCGGGCGGGCGGCGAGTGGGCGGGCGGCCTGCCACAGTGGCCAGAGCAGGGCGGGCACGGCGACCGCCAGGCACGACAGGTATCGGCTGCTCTCGATCGGTGTCCGCCCGGCCGCGTTGCTCACCGCGTACGCGGCGAGGACACCGGCCGCGCCGCCGAGCAGCGCCAGCCGCACCCCGGCCGACACCCGCTCCGCCGAGCGCGGACCGCCCGAGGCGCGGCGCAGGGTGTGCCACGCGGTGAGCGCGGCGAGCGCCAGCAGCACCGGGAACGCGACAGCCCACCAGAGCTGCCAGGTGGCGCACCGGCCGGGCGAGCAGAAGCCCATCGCCAGCGGCGGCCCGAGCACCAGCCCGCCGTGCAGCCGGTCCGCCCAGTCCGCGGCAGTGCCCGTGCCACCGGCGGCCAGCACCGCGGCCACCGGGTTGCGGCCGTGCCGGAGGCTGTCCACGACCATCGGCGCCGCGCCCAGCAGCAGCGCCCCGGCCAGCACGACCCCGGCCCGTCCGGCCAGTTCCCGCCACCGCCACGCCACGAGCAGCGTGCCGAGCGTCAGCACGTACGGCAGGATCAGCGGGTCCACCCAGAGCAGCACCCCGGCGATCAGCCCCCAGGCCGCCCAGCGGGGCCACCGCGCGCCCGGTCCGGTCACGCAGAGCCCGACGGTGAGCAGCGCCAGCGCGGCGCCGGCCGGGTTCAGCTCGGGATAGCCGCCACCGGCGATCAACTGGTTCTTCACCACCCGGTCCGCGCCGAGCGCCAGCACGGCGACGACCAGTAGGGCGTACCAGCGGTCACCGCCGAGCCGCCGCGTCAGCCGCCAGGACAGCAGCAGGAACAACGCGTACAGCGCCAGCGTGGGCAGCCGCAGCACGAGCACCGACGGCCCGGCCAGCGCGACGAGTGGCGCGGCCAGGTACGCCTCCAGCGTGCCCATGTACGCCTGGCCGTAGAACCAGACCGGGAAGCCGTCACCGCGGGCGATGTGCAGGGCGGCCAGCCCCATCGTCGCCTCGTCGCTGTTCGTGGGCGGCACGTCGGCGAACAGCAGCGCCAGCCGGTAGCCCACAGCGGCGAACCCGACGAGCACCGCGAGCAGCGTCGGCAACGGCAGCCGCCGGGGCGTACGAGGGCGCACGGCTTCGCGTGGCTCCTCGCGTACCCCGGCGGTCATGCCTGTGATCATGGCATCCGGCGGGCGGCCGACGGACGGTGACGCGGTCGACAGCCGGCCTCAGCCGGCGGCGACGACCTCCTGGCGGGCGGCGAGCGCCTGCTGGTAGAGGCGGCCCGCGCGGTACGACGAGCGGACCAGCGGACCGCTCATCACGCCCGCGAAGCCGATCTCCTCGGCCTCCTCGCGCAGCTCGACGAACTCCTCCGGCTTGACCCAGCGGGTCACCGGGTGGTGCCGGGGGGAGGGGCGCAGGTACTGCGTGATGGTGATCAGCTCGCAGCCGGCCTCGTGCAGGTCGCGAAGCGCCTGGGAGACCTCGGCGCGCTCCTCGCCCATGCCCAGGATCAGGTTGCTCTTGGTGACCAGGCCGTCGGCGCGGGCCTGGCGGATCACGTCGAGCGAACGCTCGTAGCGGAACGCCGGGCGGATCCGCTTGAAGATGCGCGGCACCGTCTCCACGTTGTGGGCCAGCACCTCCGGCCGCGAGCCGAACACCTCGGCGAGCTGCTCCGGCACCGCGTTGAAGTCGGGGATCAGCAGCTCGACACCGCAGCCGGACTGCAGCGCGTGGATCTGCCGGACCGTCTCGGCGTAGAGCCAGGCGCCACCGTCGGGCAGGTCGTCGCGGGCGACGCCGGTGATGGTCGCGTAGCGCAGACCCATCGCGGCGACCGACTCGGCGACGCGCCGCGGCTCGTCGGCGTCGAACTCGGCCGGCTTTCCGGTGTCGATCTGACAGAAGTCGCAGCGCCGGGTGCACTGGTCGCCACCGATGAGGAAGGTGGCCTCCCGGTCCTCCCAGCACTCGTAGATGTTGGGGCAGCCGGCCTCCTGGCACACGGTGTGCAGCCCTTCGCGCGAGACGAGCCCGCGCAACTGGGTGTACTCCGGGCCCATCTTGGCCTTGACCTTGATCCACGGCGGCTTGCGCTCGATCGGCGTCTCGGCGTTGCGTGCCTCGATCCGCAGCATGCGCCGCCCCTCCGGGGCGACCGTCGCGGGGCGCGCGGGCTGCTCAGTCGTCGGCGCGGATTGCTCGATCGTCACAAAACCGAGCGTACGCCGGTCGGCGCCGGTCGATGAACGGCGGGCGACCGCCGTCACCCCGGAATCGCTGTGACACCGGACACCAAGGGCCAAAAATCCCGGTCACACCGCGAGGCGTCCGGTGCTAGCGTGCCGGGCAGAGCTGTGACGGAGCCGAGTAACGGACCGATCCGCCAGTCGAGAGAGCCGCCGGTTGCTGCGAGGCGGTCTGGCGCCGGGCCGCGAAGACCCTCCCGAGCTGCGGGAAGAACGGCGTCTCGGCGCCCAGTAGAGCCCGCCCGGCCGGCCCCGGTGAAAAGGCGACGAACGAGGCTCCCGCCCAGGCGGGGGCGAAGGTGTGGTGGCACCGCGAGGTTCCCGCTCGCCCACACCTCCCTGGGGATCGCGTTGCGATTGGTCAAGGAGGTAGTCGTCGTGCAACGCATCCTGTCCTCCCAACTCCCCGCCCAGGTGGGCTCGACCGTGCGACTCGCCGGCTGGGTCCACCGCCGCCGGCTGCTCAAGTCGGTGGCCTTCCTGGTCCTCCGCGACGGCGGCGGGCTCGCCCAGGTGGTGGTCGCCGCGCCCGCCGTGCGCGCGCAGGTCGAGGCGCTCACCGAGGAGACGGTCGTCGAGGTGGTCGGCACCGTGGTCGCGAACCCGGCCGCGCCCGCCGGGGTCGAGGTCGTCGAGCCGACGGTACGTCCGCTCGGGCCACCCGCCGTCCCGCCGCCGTTCGACCTGTACCGGCCGGTGCTCACCGCCGGCCTGTCCACCCAGCTCGACCACGCGCCGGTCGCGTTGCGGCACCCCATCCGGTCCGCCGCGCTGCGGATCTCGGCGGCGGCCGTGTCCGGCTTCCGGGCCACGCTCGACGGGCAGGGCTTCGTGGAGGTGCACACGCCGAAGGTGGTCGCCTCGTCCACCGAGAGCGGGGCGAACGTGTTCGCGCTGGACTGGTTCGGCCGTCCCGCCTACCTGGCCCAGTCGCCGCAGTTCTACAAGCAGCTCATGGTGGGCGTCTTCGAGCGGGTGTACGAGGTCGGGCCGGTGTTCCGCGCCGAGCCGCACGACACCGCGCGGCACCTGGCCCAGTACACGTCGCTCGACGTCGAGCTGGGGTTCGTGGCCGACCACCGGGACGTGATGGCGGTGCTGCGGGACACGCTGGCCGGGATGGTGGCGACAGTCGCCGACCGGGCCGGCGGGGCGCTGGCCACGCTCGGCGTGACGGTGCCGGAGGTGCCGGCCGAGATCCCGGCGGTGCACTTCACCGAGGCGCTGAAGATCGCCGGTGCGCCGGCCGACGAGCCCGACCTGGCGCCGGCGCACGAGCGGGCGCTGGGGGAGTGGGCGCTCCGCGAGCACGGCAGCGACTTCCTCTTCGTCACCGGCTACCCGATGGCGAAGCGCCCCTTCTACACGCATCCGGACCCGGCGCGGCCCGCGTACTCGAACGGTTTCGACCTGCTGTTCCGCGGCGTGGAGCTGGTCACCGGCGGGCAGCGGCTGCACCGGCACGCCGACTACCTGGCCGCGCTGGCGGCGCGGGGCGAGCCGGTCGAGCCGTACGCCGGGTACGTGGACGCGTTCCGGCACGGCATGCCGCCGCACGGCGGGTTCGCGATCGGGCTGGAGCGGTTCGTCGCGCGGCTGACGGGTGCGGCGAACGTCCGGGAGGTGACCGCCTTCCCGCGCGACCTGCACCGCCTCACGCCCTGACGGCTGCGGCCGGTGGGCGTGCTCCGTGCCGGTCGGCGGCCCGTGCTCGTCGGTGTCTCGCCGGTGCCTCGCCGGTGCCTCGGCCTGCTGAGGCTGACCACCGAGAGTGAGGAGAGGCTGCGCCGCACTGGGGTGACGCTGTGTGATGGCGTGTTCGGGCTCGCGGGGGTGTCCTCGTCGCTGACAGGGTGCCCTGAGCAGGGTTTATGGCGAACGGTCTCCGGGAGGGAGGGATGAGTGTCTGCGCCCTTTGCTCTGCAGCCACCGACGCAGCGATCGACCAGGAGTTACCGCCGCGTGGGCGGCTGCAGAGCAAAGTCCGCCGGAGGGTGTCAGCCTCGGGCGCTGGACTGTCACTCACGGTGACCGGCTGGCGGTCCCGGGTGCGGGGCGATCCGGACCCGTCGGCCACCGCGCGTCGAGCGGATGCGCGGTGACCGAGGGCGGGAGCACAGCCGAGGGAGGGCGGGGCCACGGCGAGCGCGGGACCACGTGGGCGGGCCGCGGAAGGCGGGCGGCGCGGCGGGGCGGGGCGGGGCGAGGACGGTCAGGCCGGGCCGAGCAGGTCCCAGAGGTTGCCGGCGATGTCGCGGAAGACCGCGACCCGGCCGTACGGCTCGGTGCGGGGCGGCCGGACGAACTCGACGTCCGCGTCGAGCATCCGGCTGTAGGCCGCGTCGAAGTCGTCGACCTGGAGGAAGAAGCCCACCCGGCCGTGGGTCTGGTCGCCGACCGCGCCGGCCTGGTGCTCGCCGTCGGCGCGGGCCAGCAGCAGGCCGGTGCCGCCGCCCGGTGGGCGTACCACCACCCAGCGCTTGGGCCGGCCGTCGTTGGTCAGGGACGGCTTGTCCTCGGCCAGCTCGAAGCCGAGCACCTCGGTGAAGAACGTGATCGCCGGGTCGTACTCGGTGACGACGAGCGTGACCAGGTCGAGCCGCACCGGGCTCAGACCCGCGTCAGCGTCGGCAGGTGCCGCTCGACCACGGGCAGCACGTCGGCGACTGAAATCGGCCGGCCCAGCTCGGCGGTCAGCGAGGTGACCCCGGCGTCGCGGATGCCGCACGGCACGATCCGGTCGAAGAAGCCCAGGTCGCAGTCGCAGTTGACGGAGAAGCCGTGCAGCGTGACGCCGCGGGCCACCCGGATGCCGATGGCGGCAACCTTGCGGGCCGGGCCCCTGTCGTCCTCCGGCACCCACACGCCGGAACGCCCCTCGACCCGGCCGGCGGCCAGCCCGAACTCGGAGCACACGTCGATCAGCAGCTGCTCGGTGCGGCGGACGTACGCGACCACGTCGACCGGGTCGGGCAGCCGGACGATCGGGTAGCCGACGAGCTGCCCCGGACCGTGCCAGGTGATCTTCCCGCCGCGATCCACGTCCACCACCGGGGTGCCGTCCATCGGCCGGTCCCACGGTTCGGTGCGCTTGCCGGCGGTGTAGACGCTGGGGTGCTCCAGCAGCAGCACCGTGTCGCCCTGCTCGCCGGCCACCACCGCCTCGTGCAGCCGGCGCTGCTCGTCCCAGGCGGCCTGGTAGTCGAGCAGGCCGGCGCGGACGGCGGTCAGCCCGGAAGTCGTCACGCTCACCCGTCCAGCCTAGTCCCGCCGTACGGGAACCGGACCCGTGAGCCTCGTCGCCATCGGGCCGAGGCAGCGGTCAGTCCGGCACCCGCCACAGCCAGACGTCCTCCACCCGCTCCGGGGGGCCGAGCAGCGCGGTGGCGGTGCGCCGCAGCGCATCCTCGTCGACGTCGTACTTGGCGCCGTGCACCCGGTCCGGCAGCACCACCGCCCGCACGCCCCAGTGGCGCAGGTCCGCCCGGGACTCGCGGATGCTGCCGTCGGTGATGATCGGTACGAGGCCGGTCCGGCCGGCCTGGTCCATCAGCGAGTCGAAGGTGCGCGGCACCGGCCCGATCCGGCCCCGGCCCTCCGGCCCGCCCGGGCCGAGGAAGAACCCGGCCGGGATGCGGAACTCACCCTGCCGGTGGGCCAGCGCGTACGCCTGCCAGCGCTGCCCGTCCGGATACACGTCGACGGTCAGCGGCAGCGGGGTCAGCACCCCGTCGGGCGGGACGTAGCGCTGCCAGGCGCCACTGGTGATGAACTGCGGAATCGGCTCGCGGACGCTGGTGAGCAGCGGGGTGGGCACCAGCGGCAGCAGCGCGACCACGAACCCGAGCGCCCAGGCCACGCCGGTGGCGCGGTGCCGGGGCGGCCGGGCGCGCAGCGCGTCGATCGCGTACGCCAGCAGCAGGCCGATCACCGGCGCGACGACGAGCGCCAGCCGCGACGGCAACGCCGCGTTGATCACCGGCAGGTTGTCCAGCACCCCGAACGGCAGCATCTGGTCGAACCGGCGGCCGTTCCACTTCACGGTCGGCCCCCACGACAGCACCGCGAAGACCACCGCGGTCACCCCGAGCGCCGCGAGCGTGGCCCGGAACGCCCGGTCCGCGCGCCGCCACAGCAGCGCGAAGCAGACGGCCGCGAGCAGGAGCAGCGGTACGCCGAAGAACGAGTTCTCCTCCGTCGGGTTGGGCGCCAGCGAGGTGCCCCACCCGGCCCAGCCGGCGAGCGACCGGCGCGGGTACGACCCGTACGCGGCGATGTCCTCGGAGTGGATCAGCGGATCGAAGCCGGTGCCGTGGAACCGCTGCGGCCCGAGGAAATGCAGCCAGAGCGGGTACGCCAGCAGCGCCCCGGCGACCAGCGCTGTGACGCCCAGCCCGGCCGCCATCCGGGGCAGCGCGGCGCGTACCTCCGGCCACCGGGCCGGGTGCAGCGCCCAGACGGCGAGGAACACGCCGAGCGCCAGCGCGGTGAAGAACAGCCCTTCGGCGGCGATCGAGAACGCGGCCGCCACCAGCAGGCCGAGCACGATCCCGCCGGTGACCGCGCGACCGGGGCGGCGCAGCCGGAACACGCCCCAGATCAGCAGCGGCACCAGCCAGCCGGCGGTCCAGTTCAGGTGCGCGTTGGCGTGCGACACCATCGCCGGGCAGAAGGCGATGAACAGCGCCCCCACGCCGGCGGCCAGCCGGCTGCGCACCAGGTACCGGCTCAGCAGCCAGTACCAGGCCACCGCGGTGGCGGCGAGGTTGAGCGTGAGGATCACCAGGAACGTCGCGGGCGGCCCGATGAGGTACGTCAGCGGCGCGAAGACCGCCGCGTACACGGTGATCGACGTGTTCACCGCGAGGTTCACCCCGTCCGGGACGTTGATCAGCGTGGTGTACAGCGGGTTCTCCCCGTGGGTGAGCGCGTGCCCGCCGAACGCCAGCAGCCACTCGAACAACGCCTGATCACTGGAGTTGACGGTGATGGCGCGGCTGTTGGGGTCACGCCACATGCCGCTGGTGACCCAGAAGGCCAGGGCCAGCGCGGCGAGCGTCACCAGCAGGTCGGCCCGCCGGTCACGGACGCGGGTCGTCGACGGCCCGGTGGCCAGGAACGGGGAGGACGGCACGCAGCGGACGTTACCAACCTGACCTGGGCAGACCGCCCGGACACGAAACTCGCCCGCACACTTCGCCGGTCGTGAATGTGTGAGTGGCGGCCATTCCGGTGTGACGAAACACGGCCGTAACGTCGCGGCAACTCGGAAGTGACTCAGTTCACATTCCCCGATCGGGAGGTCCCGTGCCCCGCTCCTCATCCCTCATCGCCCGCGTCGCCGGAGCGGCGGCCGGGGTCGTGCTGGCCGCGGCCACCGCGCTGGTCGCCGCCCTCCCCGCCCAGGCCGCCTCGCTCACCCAGGTCACGGGCTTCGGCTCCAACCCCGGCAACCTGACCATGTACGCGTACCGCCCGGACGGCCTGCCGGCCGGCGCTCCCGCCGTGGTGCTGCTGCACGGGTGCGTGCAGAACGCCTCGACCTACGTCGCCAACTCCGGCTGGCAGAAGTACGCCGACCAGTGGAAGTTCACGCTCATCGCGCCGCAGCAGCCCAGCGGCAACAACGCCAACTCCTGCTTCAACTGGTTCGAGACCGGTGACACCGCCCGCGGTCAGGGCGAGGCGCTGTCGATCAAGCAGATGGTCGACTACGCCAAGACCAACTACGGCACCGCCGCCGCCCGCGTGTACGTCAGCGGCCTCTCCGCCGGTGGCGCGATGAGCGCGGCCATGCTCGCCGCCTACCCCGACGTCTTCGCCGCCGGCTCGATCATCGCCGGCATTCCGTACCGCTGCGCCACCAGCACCGTCACCGCGTTCAGCTGCATGAACCCGGGCGTGGACAAGACCCCGGCGCAGTGGGGCGACCTGGCCCGCGGCGCGTACGCCGGCTACACCGGCAACCGGCCCCGGGTGGCGATCTGGCACGGCACCAGCGACACCACGGTGGCGACCGCGAACGCCGTCGAGTCGCGGGACCAGTGGACGAACGTGCTGGGCGTGTCCACCACCCCGACCAGCACCTCCACGCTGCCGTCCGGCACGAGCCTGGAGGTCTACGGCAACGACCAGGTCCGCCTCTACCGGGTCTCCGGCATGGGCCACGGCACCCCCGTCGACCCGGGCACGGGCACGGACCAGTGCGGCACCGCCGGGGCGTACTTCCTGGACACCATCTGTTCGACGTACCGGGACGCGCTCTTCTTCGGCCTCGGTGGTGGCGGCGCCTCGCCGAGCCCGACCCCGACGGCGACCGCGTCGCCCACCCCCACCGCGTCGCCCTCGCCCACGACCTCGCCGACCAGCGCGCCGGTCTGCGTCACCGCCAGCAACTACGCGCACGTGGTGGCCGGGCGGGCCTACCAGTCCGGCGGGTACGCCTACGCGCTGGGCAGCGGGCAGCGGATGGGCCTCTACAACACGTTCTACACGAGCACGCTCAAGCAGACCGGGCCCGCGTACTGGGTGATCGGCTGCTGAACCGCAACGCCGCGCCGCCCTCGCGGGCTCACTCCGCGAGGGCGGCGCGCAGCGCGCCCGGCAGGTCCGGATGTGTCCAGGGGAAGCCGGACTTGTCGAGCACGCCCGGCAGCACCCGGGTGCTGGTGAGCGCCTCCTGCGAGAAGCCGCCGAGCACCACCTTCAGCGCCACCGCCGGGATCGGCATGATCGCGGGGCGGTGCAGCTGACGGGCGAGCTCCCGGGTGAACTCGGCGTTGGTGACCGGCGCCGGGCCGACCACGTTGACCGGGCCCGCCACGTCGTCGCGGTCCAGCAGGAACTTCGCCGCGTTCAACCAGTCCCGCATCGAGATCCACGGCAGCCACTGCCGCCCGCTGCCCAGCTTGCCGCCGACACCGAGCCGGAACGGCAGGAGTTGCGGCTTGAGCAGGCCGCCGTCGCGGTGCAGCGGCAGCCCGGTACGCAGCCGCACCACCCGTACGCCCGCGTCCTCGGCCGGCCGGGTCGCGGCCTCCCACACCCGGCAGACGTCGGCGAGGAAGCCCTCGCCGGCCGGCGCCTCCTCGGTGACCGCGCGGTCACCGGTGTTGCCGTACCAGCCGACCGCTGAGGAGTTCAGCAGCACCGCGGGCCGGTCGGCGGCGGGCAGACCCGCGATCGTGATGGCGAGCGTGGTCGTGCTGTCCACCCGGCTGGTCCGGATCAGCTTGCGGTACTCGTCGGTCCAGCGCTTGTCGCCCACCCCGGCGCCGGCCAGGTTCACCACGGCGTCCGCCTCGGCGACGCACTGCGGGTCCAGTTGCGCGGCGGACGGGTTCCACTGGCGTTCGGCGAGTGTGCGTGGTGGGCGGCGGACCAGACGGGTGACCTGGTGGCCGTCCGCGGTGAGACAGTCGACCAGTCGGGTGCCGAGGAAGCCGGACACGCCGGCCATGAGGATCCGCATACTCACATCTTCGAGTACGGAGCGCGATTCGGATGCGTTGAGCGAAATCACTCACTCGCCACGTCCGCCGCTTGCGCGCCGACGGCCGGCCTCAGCCGGTCGGCCTGCTGACCGGATGCACGGTGACCAGACCGTCGAGCCCGAGGAAGTCGCCCGGGTTCGTGGTGTAGAGAGGCAGCGCGTTGGCGTGTGCGACGGAAGCGATCATCAGGTCCGCCACCCGGCGGCGCGTTCCGCGTCCGGCGGCGAGCACCGCCGCCGAGACCAGGCCGAAGGCCCGCGCCGCCTCGGCGTCGAACGGAAGCGGCTCGAAGGTGGCCTCGACGTGTTGCAGGACGCTCATCCGGCGGGCGCGCTCGCGCGGATCGTCGGTGTGATGTGGACCGGCCGAAAGCTCGGCCAACGTGACCGCGCTGATGACCATCTCGTCGGGCAGTTCCGTCCCGTCGAGGCCACCCAGATGGATGACGATGTTGGTGTCGATCAGACCGCGGACGGGGAGGTCACCAGTCACGGCTGGGCAGATCCTGGTCGATCGCGGCGTCGAGGTCGGCCCGGAAGCGTGCCTCGTCCAGCCGGGGTGCGCTGGCGAAGGCCGCGAGAACCTCGGCTCGCGGCACGAAGGTGCGCCGCCGGATCGGGATCAACCGCCCGATCGGCGTGCCGTTGCGGGTGATGGTGAAGGACTCTCCGCGCTCCACTCCGCGCATGATGGCACCGGAGTCGTTGCGCAGCTCGCGTTGGGTGATCTCGCGATGAGCGTGCTCGGCCACACCGGCAGCCTACCGCCTGTGTGCTACGAAGTGCTACAGATCTGCGGTGTGGCGTGCCGGTGCGGCCGAGCCGGTCAGGCGTCGGCCGGGGCGGTACGCAGGTCGGCGAGCAGGCGCTCCACCTCCGCGAACGCGTCTTGTGGCAGCGGCCCGTACGCCAGCGCGCCGAGGTTCTCCTCGGCCTGCGCGACGGTCCGGCAGCCGGGGATGGGCAGGGTGTGCGGGCTGCGGGCGAGCAGCCAGCCCAGCGCGCCCTGGGCGAGCGTGCGGCCGTCGGCGGTCAGCGCCTCGCGGACCCGGGCCACCCGCTGCGCCCACTCGGCGCGCGGGACGCCGCCGGTGAACCAGTCCAGCCACTCCGGGGCCAGGCCGCGCACGTCGTCGTCGCCCCGGGCGGCCGGCGCGTCCTGGTACTTCGCGGTGAGCAGGCCCATCGCCAACGGCCCCCGGTTCAGGGCGGCCAGGTCGAACTCCGCGCAGACCGCGAGCATGGCCGCGTTGTCCCGCAGCACCGACTGGTCGTGCTGGATCGCCGCGCAGTGCGGTCCCGCCTCGGCGAAGGCGCGTGCCGAGGTGGGGTCGTCGGTGCTCCAGCCGTACGCCCGGATCTTGCCCTGGGCGACCAGGTCCTCCAGGGTGCCGACGAGGTCGAGTGCCTGCGGCACCGGCAGGCCGCCCAGGTGGAGCTGGTAGAGGTCGACGTGGTCGGTGCCCAGCCGGCGCAGCGAACCCTCCAGGCTGCGCCGGGCGTAGTCCGCCGTGGCGTCCTCGCCCAGGGCCTGCCGGGTCGCCTCGTCGGTGGGGTAGCCGAACTTGGTGGCGATGACCGCGCGGTCCCGGCGGTCGGCCAGCGCGCGCCCGAGCACCCGCTCGCTGTGCCCCGCGCCGTAGTTGCTGGACGTGTCGAACAGCGTCGCGCCCAGGTCGAGGGCCCGGTGGATGGTGCGTACCGACTCGTCGTCGTCCACCTCGCCCCAGCCGAGCGGTTGGCTGCCGTCCCAGAGCGGGCCACCGATCGCCCAGCAGCCCATGCCGATCGCGCTGACCTCGATGCCGCTGCGACCCAGCCGTCGTGTCGTCGTCATGGGCACAGTGTTCACTTTCGAGCGGGCTCGAAGTCCAGCGCTTTTCCGGCCAGCCGGGGCAGCAGCGGCGTGAGCGGCGCCACCGCGCCGGCGCGTACCGCGAAGTGGGTGACGCCCCAGCGGCGCTCGTGCCCGGCCACCGCCGCGACGATCTCGTCGGCGGTGCCGACCAGCGCGAACGGGGTGGCGAGCAGTTCGTCGACGGTGAGGTCGAGCTTCGCGGCGAGCGGCGCGGCGTCCGCCTCCGCGTCGTCGGTGACCGCGACGTGCTGGCCCAGCGCCTCCAGCACCGGCGGCGTGTCGCGGCCGGCGGCGCCGGCCGCGACGTGGGCGAGTTGCGCCTCGATCTGGTCGGTCCGCCACCTGACCTCGTGCCGGTGGCCGTCGGAGAGGGTACGCCCGAAGCCGGTCAGCCCCACCACGTCGGCGTGCGCCCCGGCCCAGCGCAGCAGCGCCGAGTTCGCGGTGCCGACGGTGAGCGGGATCCGGTCCTGGACCGGTCGGGGCTCCTTGAGGTGGGCGGCGTACGCGGTCAGCTCCTCGGTGTCCACAGTGACCGTCTCGCCGGCCAGCAGCGCCCGTACCGCCTCGGCCACCGCGACGCAGCGGCGGACCCGGCCGGCGACGTCCGGGCGCTCGCGCCCGACGGCCCGCCACTCGGCCGGGGTGTGCCCGGCGCCGAGGCCGAGCCGGGCCCGCCCGTCGGAGACCACGTCCAGCGTGGCCACGTCGGCGGCGAGCAGGATCGGTTCCCGGACGGCGGCGTTGGAGACGTACGAGCCGAGGCCCAGCGTGCTGGTCACGGCTCCCGCGGCGGCCAGCGCGACGAACGGCGAAGCGCAGTCGCCGGGATGGTCGGCCGCGAACAGCGCGTCGAAACCGGCCGCCTCGACGGTGCGGGCCAGCTCGGTCCAGCTCGCCGCGTCGGTGGGATGGGCCTGTACGGAGAAGGTCGCCATCGCCTCAGCATCGGCGCGCGCCGCGTCGCCGGCCACCCCGTACGCGCCGATTCTGCCGACGGCCGAACCGTAAGGAAGGGCCCCTTCTTAACGCCTGAGGAGGTGAAAGGGCCCCTTGTTAACAAGACACCTCACGCCGCGTCGAGGCGGGCCGGGCCGGCGGGGGAGCGCCGATCCGGCAGGTGCCACGGAGGCGGCGGGACGCTGGTTCACTCGCCTTCGTCGGGCCGGTCGTGCCAGCGGGCCCGCCAGGCAGCCTCGTGCGCCTCGTGGCTGGCGCGTTCCTCGAAGACCAGCTTCCGCAGGGCCCGCCGGCCCTCGTCGAAGACGATCACCTCGACGGCCACCATGCCGACGGTGATGGCGGTGAGTATGCCCAGCGCGGCCAGCCCCGGGACCCGCTCCGCGACCGGGATGGCCAGGCCGAGCAGCAACGCCGTCGCGACCCGCGTCCAGCTCAGCGTGCGCAGGGTACGCAGCTGGAACAGCATGTTGCCGCAGAGGTAGCAGATCACGCCGCCGAACAGCAGCGGCACGCCCGGGCCGTGCGCCGGCTCGCTCGGTGGCACGTTCGGGTCGGCGATCCCGTGCACGATCGTCTCGGCGCCGAGCGCGAACAGGATGATGCCCGCGATCATCGGCAGGAACAGGTACGCGTACGCATCCCGGGCCATCGCCACCCGGGGGCCGTCCTGCGCGACGTGCAACGCGATGCGGGCGGCCGGCCCGATCATGTCGTAGTGCGCCCACCAGAGCGCGGCGGTGAAGAAGATGCCGAGCACGGCGGCGGCCACGGCCGGCCAGGTGGGCGGCTGGCCGAGCAGATTGCTGCCGACGCCGACCGAGATCACGGATTCGCCCAGCGCGATGATCAGGATCAGGTCGTACCGCTCGGTCCAGTGTTCGGCGGACGCGACGCCCCAGCCCCAGGTGCCGGCGAGTATGCCGGTGCCGTACTGGAGCAGGATGACCACCGCCCACAGCACGTCCCGGAGCACCGCCGCGGAGAACAGGTCGTCGATCCTCGGCGGCAGCAGCGCGGCGACCAGCAGCAGCGCGGTGCTGCCGATCAGCTCCGGGGCGAACCGGAGGAGTTGCCGGCGCTCGTTCGGGCTGTCCCGGATGGCGTGCCGGTACAGCAGCAGGTGGATCAACCGCAGGACGGTGTAGCTGAGCGCCGCGACCATCGGCCCGGCCGCGTTGCCGGTGGGGTCCCGGAACGCCTGCGGCAGGGACAGCGCGAACGTGAACAGCGCGGCCATGCCGATGGTCATGAGCACCGGGACGAAGCCTTCGCCGAGGCGTACCCGGGTGGCGACCACGCTGTGCACGACCCACGACCACCAGAGCACGGCGAGGACCAGCAGCGCGTGCAGCAGCGCCCCGCCGTTCACCTGCAGGGCGGTGGCCCGGGTGATGATGAAGAACGAGAAGACGAAGACCAGGTCGAAGAAGATCTCGAACCGGTCGACGCGGGCGCCTGGGGCCACCGGCACCGCCGGCCCCAGGCGTCCCCGCCAGCGGTACGAGCCCACCGGCCGAGTCTGTCAGCGCACGTCGGTCCGGGTGGCCGATTCGGTCAGCCCGGCCGGTGGCGCAGGCCGTCCATGAGCAGGTCGAGCAGGCGTCCGGCCTGGGCGCGCTGGTCCGGTTCGCCGGCCACCAGGGAGACCCCGCTGAGGCTGGCGAGCACGTCGGCGGCGGCCACGTCGGCGCGCAGGACGCCGGCCGCCGCGCCGGCCGCGAGCAATTCGCCGAGCGCGGCCAGCAGCAGGTCGCGGCTCTGCGCGTACGGGTTGGCGCCGGAGGCGATGACCAGCCGCAGCGCGTCGGCCATGCCCCGCTTGGTGGCGAGGTAGTCGACGAACCGGTCCATCCACGCGCGCAGCGCCACGTCGGCGGGCCGGGTGGCGAGCAGCGACGGCGCGGCGTCGCAGAGCTTCTCCAGCTCGTTGCGGTACGCCGCCTCGATGAGCGCTTCGCGGCTGGGGAAGTGGCGGTAGAGCGTGCCGATGCCGACGCCGGCCTCCTTGGCGACGCGATCGAGCGTTACCTCCGCGCCCGCCTGGGAAAACGCCTGCACCGCGGTGTCCAGCAGGCGCTGCCGGTTGCGCAGCGCGTCGGCGCGCAGCGGACGGTCGGGCACGGTTCCTCCTCGGCTCGACCGGGTCGCAGGCCCGGGTCGATGGTAACCGGAGCCCCCTCCGGTTATGCTGAGCAAGTAACGGAGGATCCTCCGCTTCTGATCGTAGCGGGCGGACATCGGTCCGCGTCGCCGTCGACAAGGATGGACCATGACAACCCCGACACCAGTCACGACCCCGTTCGACTCCGAGACCACCGCCCTGGAGGTGGTCCGCGACCTGGACCTGACCGGCCGGCGGGCCGTCGTCACCGGCGGCGCCTCCGGGATCGGCGTGGAGACCGCCCGCGCGCTCGCCTCCGCCGGAGCGGACGTCACCCTCGCGGTCCGCAACACCGAGGCCGGTCAGCGCGCCGCCGCCGACATCACCGCCGCCACCGGCAACGACGGGATCCTGGTCGCCCCGCTCGACCTGGACGATCTCGCGTCGGTGGCCGCGTTCGTCCGGAACTGGGACGGCCCGCTGCACATGCTCGTCAACAACGCCGGCATCATGGCCTCCCCGGAGATGCGCACCGAGCAGGGCTGGGAGATGCAGTTCGCGACCAACCACCTCGGGCACTTCGCGCTGGCCACCGGACTGCGCCCGGCGCTCGCCGCGGCCGGGGGCGCGCGTGTCGTCTCGGTCAGTTCGGGCGCCCACCTGCGCTCACCGGTGGTGTTCTCCGACATCCACTTCCGGCAGCGGCCGTACGACCCGTGGCTGGCGTACGGGCAGTCCAAGACCGCGAACGTGCTCTTCGCGGTCGAGGCGACCCGGCGCTGGGCCGACGACGGCATCTACACCAACGCGCTGATGCCCGGCGCGATCCGGACCAACCTGCAGCGCTACATCAGCGAGGAGGAGCTGGCACGGATGCGCAGCGGCAACGCGGCCGCCTTCAAGACCCCCGAGCAGGGCGCGGCTACCTCGGTGCTGGTCGCCACCTCACCGCTGCTCGACGGCGTCGGCGGCCGGTACTTCGAGGACTGCCAGGAGGCCGGACCGAACGAGCCCGGCACGCGGACCGGCTGGGCCCCGTACGCCCGGGACCCGGAGGCCGCCGAGCAGCTCTGGACGGTCTCCGAGGAGCACCTGAAGGGCTGAGGCCGCAAACGACGAAGGGGGCGCGCGGCATGTCGCCGCGCGCCCCCTCGCCGTCTCGGATCTACAGACCCAGCTCGGCCTCGAAGTTGCCGGCCTCCAGCCGCTCCTTCACCGCGGTGAGGAAGCGGGCCGCGTCGGCGCCGTCGATCAGGCGGTGGTCGTACGACATGGCCAGGTAGACCATCGACCGGATCGCGACTACCTCGCCCAGCTCCGGGTCGTTCACCACGACCGGGCGCTTCACCACGGCGCCCGTACCGAGCATCGCCGACTGCGGCGACGGCACGATCGGGGTGTCGAACAGCGCGCCCCGGCTGCCGGTGTTGGTCACCGTGAAGGTCGCCCCGGCCATCTCGTCCGGGGTGATCTTGTTGGCCCGGGTGCGCTCGGCCAGGTCGGCGATCCGCTTGGCGATGCCGCCCATGTTCAGGTCACCGGCGTTGTGGATGACCGGCACGAGCAGCCCGCGCTCGGTGTCCACGGCGATACCCAGGTGTTCCGCGGCCGGGTAGGTGATCGTCCCGCCCTCCAGGTCCATGCTGGCCTGGACGATCGGGTACGTCTGGAGCGCCTCGATCGCCGCGAGCGCGAAGAACGGCAGGAACGACAGCTTCACGCCGTGCTTGGCCTGGAACGACTCCTTCGCCCGCGCCCGCAGCTTGGCGACCCGGGTGACGTCCACCTCGACCACTGTGGTCAGCTGGGCCGTCTCGTGCAGCGACTGCTGCATCCGCTTGGCGATGGTGGCCCGGATACGCGGCAGCTTCTCGGTCGTACCCCGCTTGGCGCTCGGCTGCGGCTTGGCGGCCGGCTGCGCCGGCGCCTCCGCCTTGGCGGCCGGAGCGGCGGCCGGCGCGGGCTTGGCGGCCTTCGCCTTCTCGGCCGCCTCCAGCACGTCCTGCTTGCGGATGCGGCCACCCACACCGGTGCCCTTGACCGAGCCCAGGTCCACGCCGTGCTCGGCGGCGAGCTTGCGCACCAGCGGCGTCACGTACCCGGCGGAGTCCTCGCCGAACTCGGCCGGAACGCTCGGGCGCTGCGCGGCGGCCGGAGCGGACGGCTGCGCCGCCGCCTCGGCCTTGGCCGGCTGCGCGGCCTGCTCCGCCTCGGCGGCCGGCTCGTTGTAGGCCGCGCCCGGCGTGGGCTCCTCGACCTTCGGCTCCGGCTCCGGCTTGGGCTCGGGCTTCGCCTCGGCCTTGGGCTCGGGCTTCGGCTCCGCCTTCGCGGGCGCGGCGCCGGCTACCCCGACGATCGCCAGCACGGCGCCGACGTCGGCGGTCTCGTCCTCGGCGACCTTGATCTCCTGCAGCGTGCCGGCGACCGGCGACGGGATCTCGGTGTCGACCTTGTCGGTGGAGACCTCCAGCAGCGGCTCGTCCACCTCGACGGTCTCGCCGACCTGCTTGAGCCAGCGGGTGACGGTGCCCTCGGTGACGCTCTCGCCCAGGGCCGGCATGGTCACCGGCGTACCCTCGCCCGACGACGCGGCGGGCTGGGCCGGCTCCTCGACGGCCGGCTGCTCGGCCTCGGCGCCCGGCTCGGCGGCGGCCTCCTCGGCCTGCTCCGGCTCGGGGCCGGTGCCCTCGGCGGCGGCCGTCGGCTCGGTGGCCGGCTCGGCCTCCTCGGTGGGAGCCGCGCCCGCGTCCTCGCCCTCGCCGGCGATGACCGCCAGCTCGCTGCCGACCTCGGCGGTCTCGTCCTCGCCGACCACGATCCGGCTCAGCACGCCCGCCGCGGGGGACGGGATCTCGGTGTCGACCTTGTCGGTCGACACCTCGAGCAGGGGCTCGTCGACCTCGACGGTGTCACCCTCCTGCTTGAGCCAGCGCGTGACGGTGCCCTCGGTGACGCTCTCGCCGAGCCGGGGCATGGTGACCGATACCGGCATGTTCTCCAGACTCCTTCATTCCCTGGTGGGATTCTCGCCCGTCGCCGGACGCCGCGGTTGTCGTGTCAGGCGTGCGCGTGCAGCGGCTTGCCGGCCAGGGCCAGGTGCGCCTCGCCCAGAGCCTCGTTCTGCGTCGGGTGGGCGTGCACGAGCTGCGCCACCTCGGCCGGGTACGCCTCCCAGTTGTAGATGAGCTGCGCCTCGCCGATCAGCTCACCGACCCGGGCGCCGACCATGTGCACGCCGACCACCGGGCCGTCGTCCACCCGGACCAGCTTCACGTGGCCCGCGGTCTTGAGGATCTGGCTCTTGCCGTTGCCGCCCAGGTTGTAGTTGTACGTCTTGATCTTGTCGGCGCCGTACTGCTCCTTGGCCTTCGCCTCGGTCAGGCCGACCGAGGCCAGCTCCGGGTCGCAGTAGGTCACGCGCGGGATGCCGGCCTCGTCGATCACGGCCGGGCTCTTTCCGGCGATCTCCTCGGCGACGAAGATGCCCTGCTGGAAGCCGCGGTGCGCGAGCTGCAGGCCGGGCACGATGTCGCCGACCGCGTAGACGTTCGGCACGCTGGTGCGCAGCCGCTCGTCGGTCAGCACGTAGCCGCGGTCCATCTTGACGCCCTGCTCCTCGTAGCCGAGGCCGGCGGTGTTCGGGCCACGGCCCACGGCGACCAGCAGCAGCTCGGCCTCGACCGTGTCGCCGCCCTGAATGGTCAGCTTCACGCCCTTGTCGGTCTTCTCGACCTTCTCGAACGGCTTGCCGACCTTGAAGTTGATCTTCCGCTTGCGGAACGCCCGCTCCAGGGCCTTCGACGACTCCTCGTCCTCGGCGGCGACCAGGCGGGGCAGCGCCTCGACGATGGTCACGTCCACGCCGAAGGACTTCCAGACGCTCGCGAACTCGACGCCGATCACGCCACCGCCGAGCACGATCGCCGACGACGGCACCCGGTCCAGGGTCAGGGCGTGGTCGCTGGTGATGATCCGCTCGCCGTCGACGTCCAGGCCGGGCAGGCTCTTCGCGTACGAGCCGGAGGCCAGCACGACGTTACGGCCGGTGTAGCGCTTGCCGTCGACCTCGACGACGTTCTTGCCGACCAGCTTGCCGGCGCCCGCCACGAAGGTGATCTTCTTGCTGCTGCCCACCAGGCCCTGCAGGCCCTTGTACAGGCGGGAGATCACGCCGTCCTTGTACGAGTTGACCGCCTTCATGTCGATGCCCACCAGCTCGGCCTTCACGCCGAACTGCTCGGACTCGCGGGTCTGGTCGGCGATCTCGGCGGCGTGCAGCAGCGCCTTGGTCGGGATGCACCCGTTGTGCAGGCAGGTCCCGCCCAGCTTGCTCTTCTCGATGAGGGCGACGGAGAGGTCCAGCTGGGCGGCACGCAGCGCCGCCGCGAAGCCGCCGCTACCACCTCCGAGGATGACGATGTCGAAGGTCGTGTCGTTCGGCTCGCTCACATCCAACTCCCAGGTCGCGTCACTGCATCGGGGGTTACGGCGGAGTAACAGGCACACCCCACCTCGGTCATCTTGTCACCACCACGGACCGGGCGCGTACCGAGGTGCCCAACGACACGTCGGTGACACGTACCCTTGGCACCGTCCACGATGACGGCGCTGGGGGAGGAGTGGATTCGGTGGGGTTGTTCCGACGACGAAAGCGGGCCGCCCCGGCGAGCCGCGACCGTGCCGCCGACCGCGCCGATCTGGACCACTTGGAGAACTTCGTCCGGACCCGTAAGGGCGTCGAGGCGTACATCGAACCCCGTACGACGGTCACCGAGACCACGATCATGCTGATCGCCGACGACGGCGAGTGGACCCGGCGGCGTGTGGGCGGGCCGGACGAGGCCCGGCGCTGGGCGCACCGGATCGCCATTCCGATCTACGACGTGCGGCTGATGGGCTATCCGCAGCGCATGCGCGACTACAACGAGCGCCGCAAGCGCCGTCCCGAGCTGTTCTGAGCTACCTGAACCCAGGTGTTAAAAAGGGCCCCTTCTACAACGCCAGGCGTTAAGAAGGGGCCCTTCCTTACACGTCAGCCGTTGGTGGCGACGTCCTCGACGAGGTGCAGCAGCGTACGCACCGGCACGCCGGTGCCGCCCTTGGTCCAGTAGCCGGTCGCCTCACCCGAGTGGTAGCCCGGACCGGCGATGTCGATGTGCGCCCACGCCACGTCGTCGGTGACGAACTCGCGCAGGAACACGCCGCCCTGGAGCATGTGCCCGGCCCGGTCCATCCCGGCGTTGACCTGCGAGATGTCCGCGACGTCCGACTCCATGCCCTTGCGCACGTCGTCCGGCAGCGGCATCGGCCAGGCCGGCTCGCCGGTCTCGTCACCGGCCACCCGCACCCGCTCGCACAGCTCGGGGGTGCCCATCACACCGGCGATCCGCTTGCCCAGCGCGATCACCTGCCCACCGGTCAGCGTCGAGGTCTCGAACAGGTAGTCCGCGCCGTCCGCGCAGGCCCGCGCCATCGCGTCGGCCAGCACCATCCGGCCCTCGGCGTCGGTGTTGAGCACCTCCACCTTCTTGCCGTTGAACATGCTGATCACGTCGCCCGGCCGGTAGCTGGTGCCCGACGGCATGTTCTCCGCCATCGGCAGGTAGCCGGTGACGGTGACCGACGGCTTGAGCGCCGCGACCGCCAGCATGGCCGCGCCGACCGCCGCCGCGCCGGCCATGTCCGACTTCATCTCCCACATGCCCTGGGCCGGCTTGATCGAGATGCCGCCGGTGTCGAACGTGATGCCCTTGCCGACCAGCGCGACCCGCTTGCCGTTGCCGCCGCCCTCCGGCGTGTAGGTGATCTTCACCAGCCGGGGCGGGGCCTCGGAGCCCTGGCCGACGGCGAGGATGCCGCCGTAGCCGCCGGCCTTGAGCGCCGCCTCGTCCAGCACCTCGACCTCCAGCCCGGCCTCGCGGGCGGCGGTGGAGACGACGTCGGCGAACGCCGGGGGACGCAGCTCGTTCGGCGCGGTGTTCACCCAGTCCCGGCTGGTCCGCACCGCGCCGGCCACCGCCTGCGCCCGGGCGACCTCGGCCTGCGCGGTCGCGTCGGCCGCGTCCGGCACCGCCACCAGCACCTCGGCCACCGGCTCGCGCCGGGCCGGCTGCGGCTTGGTCTTGTAGCCGGCGAACCGGTAGCCGCCCAGCAGCGCGCCCTCGGCGACCGCGCGCAGCGCGGCCGGGGCGTCGGCGTCGTCGGGCAGCGGCAGGGCGAGGGCGACGCGCGGGGCGCCGGCCAGTGCCCGTACGGCCGCGCCGGCGGCCCGGCGCAGCGACTCCGGAGCCGGGGCGGCGCCCGAGGGCTCCGGGCCGAGCCCGACGGCGACGACCAGCGGCGCGGTCACCGTGCCCAGCGTGGCCAGCTTGATCACCTCGCCCGGGCCACCTGTCGCGCCGAGCAGAGCCAGCGTCTCGGTCAGCTTTCCGTCGAACGCGGCGGCGATGCTCTCCGCGCCGCTGGCCAGCAGCAGGGCGTGGGCGGGTGCGCCGCTGCCCGGCTCGGTGGTCTGGCTGTGCACGCCGATCACGATCGCGTCGACGGCGAGTTCGGCGGGGTCGGTGTCGACCAGGCTGAGGGTGGTACGGGGCGATGTCACGAAAGCTACTCCGGGCGGGCCGGGCCGGTCGCGTCGTCGCGTACCGGCGATGAAGGTCTCTCCGGCGGAAACCTACCCGCCGGGAGGCGTGGCTGTCCCGCCGATGCGCGCCGACGGGATCCCGCCGATGCTAACCACAGTCGTCGCGGCCGGTAAGTTGCCACCCATGACCGAGGTGACCTCCGACGCCGCCGAGACCCGGCTGCGCCGTTCCCCGCTGCACGAGCGGCACACCGCGCTCGGCGCGAAGTTCGCCCCCTTCGGCGGCTGGCAGATGCCGCTGGAGTACGCCGGTGGCGGCGTGCTCAAGGAGCACACGGCCGTCCGCGAGGGCGTCGGCGTGTTCGACGTCTCGCACCTGGGCAAGATCCGGGTCACCGGGCCCGGCGCGGCGGACTTCGTCAACGCCTGCCTCACCAACGACCTCGGCCGGATCGCCCCCGGCCAGGCGCAGTACACGCTCTGCTGCGACGACGCCACCGGCGGCGTGGTGGACGACATCATCGCCTACCTGCACGCCGACGACCACGTCTTCCTGGTGCCCAACGCCGCGAACACCGCCGAGGTCGCCCGGCGGCTGCGCGCCGCCGCCCCCGAGGGCGTCACCGTCACCGACGAGCACGAGGCGTACGCGGTGCTCGCGGTCCAGGGCCCGCGCTCGGCGGACCTGCTCGGCGCGCTCGGCCTGCCCACCGGGCACGACTACATGAGCTTCTCCACCGCCATGCTGGCCGGGGTGGAGCTGACCGTGTGCCGCACCGGCTACACCGGCGAGCTGGGCTACGAGCTGGTCGTGGCGTCCGAGCACGCGGTCGCCGTCTGGGACGCGATCTTCGCGGCGGCCGACGACGTGCGCGCCTGCGGCCTGGCCGCCCGGGACACGCTGCGCACCGAGATGGGGTACCCGCTGCACGGGCAGGACCTCTCCCCGGAGATCACCCCGGTGCAGGGCCGCTCCGGCTGGGCGGTGGGCTGGGACAAGCCGGCGTTCTGGGGCCGCGACGCGCTGCGCGCCGAGAAGGCCGCCGGCCCGGCCCGTACGCTGCGCGGCCTCACCGCCGTCGACCGGGCCATCCCGCGCCCCGGCATGGCCGTGTACGCGGGCGACAAGCAGGTCGGCACCGTCACCAGCGGCACGTTCAGCCCGACGCTCAAGCACGGCATCGCGCTGGCGCTGGTCGACACCGACCCGAAGCTGCCCGACGGCGAGGAGCTGGAGGTGGACATCCGCGGCCGTCGTGCCCGGATGCGCCTGACCAGGCCGCCGTTCGTCCAGCCCTCGGTGCGCTGAGCCGCGCGGCTCAGTCCTCGCCGCGCTCCCCGGCGTCGAGGACTGCCTGCGTCCAGCCGCCCTCCAGCACGCCGGTGCCGTCCAGCACCGCCCAGTCGACCACGTCCGACGCCTCCACCACCACGGGCGAGCCGATCCGCACGCTCGGGTCGGTGTTGGCGTCGCTGGCGCTGGCCGCGACGATCCGTTCCGGCGTGTCCCACGAGGTCACCCCGGCCCAGACGTACTCGGGGCCGTCGTCGCCGGGCAGCCCGTACTTGACCACGAGCTGGCTCTCCTCGGGCAGCCGCCCGGCCAGGAAGCGGGCCCGGATGTCGCCGAGCGCGGCGCGGGCCGTCTCCACCGCGCGGCTCATCGCGTCACCGGTGCGGGTGTAGCGCACGTCCGGCTGGATGCCGTTGAACAGCGTCGCGCACGCGGCGGCGAAGTAGCGGCCGGGCGGCCCCGGATGGCCGGGCGGCGGGTTCAGACTCAGGAACGAGTCGGCGTCCGGGTCGGTGGCCGGGTCCAGCTCCAGCCGCAGCAGCACCGGCGCGGTCGCGCCGTGCTGCTCCGGATTGCCGTACGCGACGGCGATGTCGTGCCCGGTCACCGTGGCCAGCACCGGCAGCTGCACGAACGCCGGCACCTCCTCGCCGGACAGGCCGTCGGTCCAGTCCCGCAGCAGCCGCCGGGCCGCGCCGGTCATCACCGCGCCCCAGGCCCGGGTCAGGTGGTCCGGCACGCCCTGGGCCTGCAACTCCAGCAGCCCGAACCGGCGCAGCCCCTTGGTGGTGAACCAGAGCCCGTCGGAGTCCGAGGAGTAGGGCACCAGGACCCAGTCGACGAGCCGGATCCGGCCGTTGTCGTCCGGCAGCGAGCGCAGCGCCGCCGCCGGGTCGAGGAACTGGAGCCCGAAGACGTCCACCACGTCCCCGCCGACCGTCTCGGCGACCGCCGCGGCCACCGCGCGGGCGGCCCACTCGTGCGCGGGCGGCCAGCCCGGCCGGTACTCGGCCTGCACCACCACCAGGTGGGTGGCGGCGGCCAGCCGGGCCAGCTGCTCCTCGGTGGCGCCGAACGCGGTGAGCAGGTCCGGCGGCAGCTCGGGGAACTCGTCCACGGTCCGGGTGTCCACGGTCATCAGCGGACTGTCGAGCATCTGCTTGGCCAGCCCGTGCACCGGCTCGGCGAGCCGGCCGGCCAGCCCTTCGACGGCGGTCTTCGGGCTCACCTTGGGCAGGCCGGTGATCGGCACCAGATAGGTCGCGTCGAGCGACTCGGGCACCGGTACCGGCAGGAAGTCGTCCGTGATGAGCATGCCGTCCCCCTCGACCGCGCCGGTGCACTCGCCCCGAACGCTACCCGCCCGGACCGGTGGCGCTCAGCCGGTCAGCACCAGTCCCAGGTAGGACAGCGTGGTGACGATCTCCACGAGCGCCCCGAGCACGTCGCCGGTGATGCCGCCGAAGCGGCGTACCAGGTGCCGGAGCAGCCCGGCCGTGACGGCGAGCGCGCCGAGCACGGCGAGCGGCCCCTGCCACGGACGGTCCGGGACGGCGGGCACGGCCGCCAGCGCGACGGCGACCGCGCCGAGCGCCAGCGCGCCCCACCCGACCGTGCCGGCCACGAGCGCGCCCAGGCCCTCGGGCCGGGCCGCCGGCACGCCGCGCCGGCAGGCCAGGCCGACGGCGAGCCGCCCGGCCGCGCTCGCCGCGACCACGGCGGCGAACGCGGCGAGCGCGTCCCGCCCGGCCAGCTCCGCGAGCACCGCGCTCTGGAGCAGGAGTACGACCACGAGCGCGACCACCCCGAACGGGCCGACGTCCGGCTGCTTCATGATCTCCAGCGCGGCCGGACCACGCCGGTACGAGCCGAGCGCGTCCACGGTGTCGGCCAGCCCGTCCAGGTGCAGCCCGCGGGTGAGCAGCGCGCCCAGCCCGACCGTGACCACCGCGGCGACGAGCGGGGGCGCGAGCGCGCCGGTGAGCAGCAGCACCGCGCCGAGTACGGCGCCGAGCAGCGCGCCGACCAGCGGGGCGAGCGCCATCGCGGTGCCGGCGGCGGCCCGGTCGACCCGGCCGGCGCGTACCGGGGCGGTGGTGAACGTGGTGAGCGCCAGCCGGATGCCGTCGGCGAGCCGCGCCTCAGTCGGCACGTCGGCCGGGGGAGACCGGCTCGTCGGACCCGATCGTGGTCGGGCCCGGCCCGGCCGGCTCCGGCTCGGCGAAGTCCGGCTCGTCCGGTTCGGTGCCGTAACCGGTGCGGTCGCTGTTGCCGCTGTCGCCGCCGCCGGTGCCGTCGCGGTCTGCGTTGTCGCTGTCGTCGCCGCCGAGTGACGGGTGCACCGGCAGCGTGGCGGCGAGCGTCAGCGCGGAGCGCAGCAGCGGCAGCGCGGCCAGCGCGGTCGCCCCCTCGCCCAGGTCGAGCCGCAGGTCCACCAGCGGCGTCAGGCCGAGCACGTCGGCGGCCAGGCGCACACCCGGGCGGCCGCCGTGGTCGGGCAGCAGGCACCAGTGCCGGGCCTGGCCGGCCAGGTCGCGGCTGACCATCGCGGCGGCGGTGCCGACCGGACCGTCCAGCAGCACCGGCAGCCGCCGCGCGGTGGCGCCGAGCAGCACGCCGGTGGCCAGCGCGATGTCGCCGCCGCCCAGCTCGGCCAGGATGTCCTTGGCCTCGCGGGGGGAGCGGCGGGTGCGGTGCAGCGCGTCGCGTACCGCCGCGCAGCGGACCATCCAGGCGGCGTCGTCGATCTCGCCCTGCTCGGTGACCACCCGGCCGAGCACCGTGGGCGGCTCCGCGCCCGCGGTGGCCGCGAGCACCGCCGCGGCGGCCGCCTCGGCACCGGCCCCGCAGGCGGCCAGCACCAGCAGCCGTACCCCCGCGTCGGCGGCCTGCTCGGCGAGCCGCCAGCCGTAGCGCAGCGCCGCCTCGACCTCGTCGGCGGGCAGGGCCGGGCCGTCCTCGATCGGCGCGGACGTGGGCGCCTCGACGATCTGGAGATCGGCTCGGTTCTCGGCGGCGAGCCGGGCCAGCGCGCCCCGGCCGGCGCGGGCCTGCCGGGCGCGGCGGGCGGACTCGCCGGGCCGCGCGCCGGCCGAGGCGCCGCCGGCGTGGTCGCCGTGGATCAGCAGCACCCGCACGGCGTCCCACGGACGCGGGATCGAGGTGCCCTGGGTGGCGGCGGCGAAGCCGACCACCTGCTCCAGGACGCCGAGACCGGCGCCGGGCACGTCGAGCGTGGCGAGCCGGTCGACAGCCTGCGGACCGGTGTAGTCGTCGGGCATCGGCAGTTCCATGCCCGGCTGGATCACCAGACCGGTGGCGATCATCGGCAGCGCCATGGTGGGGGCGGCCCAGTCACCGGTACCGGGCGCTTCCGGCGTGGCCGGGCCGGGCACCGGGGCGGCGGCCGGGGTGAGCACCTCGGGCAGCGTCACGTCCCCGGCGCCGAAGTCGGCCGGTGCGGCCCGGCCGGACGTGGTCTCGGCGGGCACGGCCTCGGTCGCCCCGGCTGCCCCGAGCCCCGCGACGGCGCCTGGATCGGTCCCGGGCGTCGCGGCGCGGCTCGGCTCCGCCTCGGGCGACGTGCCGGCGGGCGGCACGGTGTGCGCCGCGTGCGCGGGCGCGGCCGGCTTGAGCCACGCGGCCTGGCCGGCCACCACGAGCGCGACCGCGTCGCAGGCGTCGGCTACCGCGCGGTTCGTCGCGCCCAGCGCGTCGGTGAACGCGCGGCCCAGCGGCGTGGTGGGCACCAGGGACAGGCCCACCTCCGGGCTGACCAGCACCAGCCGGGCCTCGCTGGACCGGACCGCCGCGGCCAGCTCGGCGATGGTGGCGGTGTCGTCGGCGGGCTGGTGGGCCGGGTCGAGCAGCACCGTCACCCAGCCGCCCAGGTCGTCCACGATCAGCGTCTCGTTGGGCCCGGCGGTGGTGATCACCTCGGCGAGCCGGCCCGGGTCCGCAGCGGTCTCCTCGGTGGTCCAGCTCCCCGGCCGACGGGCGCGGTGCGCCGCGAGGCGGGTCGCCCACTCGGTGTCCTCCGGGTCCCCGGCCGGGGCGGTCGCCACGTACCGGACCGTGGGCGCGTCGGCGACCAGCGACTCGGCGATCTCGGACTTGCCGGAGCGGATACCGCCGAGCACCAGGAGGGTGTGCCACCCGTCAACGGACATGCCCCGTACCTTAGATGCCGCCGCCCGGGTGGGGCAGTGAGAGGTGGCTCATCGCGGTCGGCGCTCGGGGGCCTCGAAGCGATAGTCGTTGGGATTCACGTCAACCGGCTTCGGATCCTCCTGCCAGGCTCCCTCGCCGGGGCGGGCGAGGAGCGCGTCGAGCAGCTCCTCCCGGTCCATCTCGTGGGCCGCCTCGATGCCGCCGCGTACCGCCATCGCCCGTACCTCCTCGGTGTCCATCTCCCGCAACGGCCGCATGGTGTCCTCCCTCGCTGGCGACGTCCCGGCGTGGATACCCCGCTGGTGACGGCCGAACCTTGCGGGCACCCGCGCGTCGGCCCGCGCCGGTCGAGGGGTGAAGCGTCGTGGGCGGGCGACTAGGCTTGCGGAGGTTTGGCGTCCTGCGGGACGACGGCGGCGAGGGGAGACGCGGCATGGCGTGGAGCTGGCGGTACGAGGGCACGAACGGCGACGCGGTCGACGGACCGGGTGAGTCGTTCACGAGCCAGGCGGACGCCGAGTCGTGGATCGGCCAGACCTGGCGGGAGCTCGCGGCATCCGGCGTCACCACAGTCGTGCTGGTCGAGGACGACCGGGTGGACTACCGGATGAGCCTGCAACCCCCGGCCGAATGACCGGCTACGACCGCCCGGGCGAGCCGCTGGTCCTCGGCGTGCCCCGGGCGGCGTTCCGGCCGAGCCCCATCTTCCTGGCCCTGGTCGCGCTCTTCGTCGCCAGCGGGGTGATGGCCTGGAACCGGTACGGCAACGTCCGGTTCGACGTGTTCCTCTTCGTGGTCTCCGGCTGGCTGGTCTCACTCTGCCTGCACGAGTACGCCCACGCCGTGGTCGCGTACCGGGCCGGTGACCGGGACATCGCCCACCGGGGCTACCTGACGCTCAACCCGCTGAAGTACACCAGCCCGCTGCTGTCGATCGTGCTGCCGGTGGTCGTGGTGCTGCTCGGCGGCATCGGCCTGCCCGGCGGCGCGGTCTGGGTGGACCGGCACGCCATCCCGGGCCGGCTGCGGCACACGCTCGTCAGCCTGGCCGGGCCGGCCACCAACGTGCTGTTCACGCTGGTGCTGGTGGCGGCAGTGGCGTGGGGCCCCGAGCTGGGCGGGCCGCTGGAGTTCTGGGCCGGGGTCGGGCTGCTCGCGTTCCTCCAGCTCACCGCCAGCGTGCTCAACCTGCTGCCGGTGCCGGGCCTGGACGGCGGAAACATGCTCCAGCCCTGGCTGAGCCCCGCCTACCGGCGGATGTACGACCTGTTCGCCCCGTACGGCTTCATCCTGCTGTTCGCGCTGCTGTGGAGCCCGCAGATCAACAGGGCGTTCTTCGGCGCGGTCTTCGCCGTCGGCGACGCGCTCGGGCTGCCGCGGGAGCTGTACCAGATCGGGTTCGCCCTGATCCGCTTCTGGCAGGGCTGAGAGACACCGCGTCCCCGGGCCGGCGGTCGTGCCGGCCCGGGGAGGGGCCTCACGGACGCTGCGCCGGGCTCTCGGTCTTCGCCGGGTCCCGCTCGGTGACCGGCTCGACGATCTCGTCGATCGCCTTGAGCAGGTCGGCGTCGAGCTTCACGCCCGCCGCCTTCACGTTGTCGTGCACCTGCTCTGGCCGGGACGCGCCGACGATCGCCGAGGCGACGTTCGGGTTCTGCAGCACCCACGCGACGGCGAGCTGCGGCATGGTCAGCCCGGCCTGCTCGGCCAGCGGCTTGAGCCGCTGCACCCGGGTGAGCACGTCGTCGTTCAGGAACCGCGCGATGAAGTTCGCGCCGGACTTCTCGTCGGTGGCGCGGGAGCCGGCGGGCGGCGGCTGGCCCGGCAGGTACTTGCCGGACAGCACGCCCTGCGCCATCGGCGACCAGACGATCTGACCGATGCCCAGCTCCTCGCTGGCCGGGATCACCTCGGTCTCGATGACCCGCCACAGCATCGAGTACTGCGGCTGGTTGGAGATCAGCGGGATGCGCAGCTCGCGGGCGAGCGCGTGCGCCTCGCGCAGCTGCGACGCCTTCCACTCGGAGACGCCGATGTAGTGCGCCTTGCCGGAGCGCACGACGTCGGCGAAGGCCTCCATCGTCTCCTCCAGCGGAGTGCTGTAGTCGTAGCGGTGGGCCTGGTAGAGGTCGACGTGGTCGGTCTGCAGGCGACGCAGCGAGCCGTCGATCGACTCCATGATGTGCTTGCGGGACAGGCCCCGGTCGTTGCGGCCCGGCCCGGTCGGCCAGTAGACCTTGGTGAAGATCTCCAGCCCTTCGCGGCGCTCACCCTTGAGCGCCCGCCCGAGCACCGACTCGGCCCGGGTGCCGGCGTACACGTCGGCGGTGTCGAACGTGGTGATGCCGCTGTCGAGGGCGGCGCGGACGCACGCGAGCGCGGCGTCCTCCTCGACCTGCGAGCCGTGGGTGATCCAGTTGCCGTACGAGATCTCGCTGACCATCAGGCCGGAGCGGCCCAGGTGACGGAATTCCATGGCCCCGACCCTAGCCCTGGCCGGTCGTCCCCGCCGTGCGGCTCACCCCGGCAGCAGCGCGTCCCGCATCCGGGCGCCGAGCCACTCCCGGAAGCTCTCCTCCGTCCACCCGCACCGCTGCACCAACGCCGCGTAGTGCGCCGGGTCGTTGTAGAACCACAGCGTGTCGACCGCGCGTCCGGTGCCCGCGCCCGCCCGTAGCGGACCGTCCAGGGTGAGCAGGTGGTCGACCACCATGGTGGCGCCCGCGCGACGGTTGCGCAGCAGCGTCTCCCACAGCTCGGCCACCTCGGGCGCCTCGTCCGCCGCGCGACGCACCGCCTCGAACGCGCCGGCTGCGCGGTGCCCGATCAACGAGCAGACCCCGGCGTACGCGTCGAGCACCGCACCCTGGTCGGTCGCCTCCCAGACCGGCTGGAACCACGGGCGACGCGCCACCGGCACCGGCTCGTCGTCACCGGCGAGCGCCTCGTCGAGCACTTGGTGCAGCAGCGCGGCCTTGGAGCCGAACGCGGCGAACACGGTGGGCCGGGCGACGCCGGCCGCAGCCGCCACGTCGGCCAGCGACGTCGCCGCGTAGCCGTGGGTGACGAACAGGTGGGTCGCCGCGCGCACGACCGCCTGACGGGTACGCCGCGCGTTCTCCTCGCGCACCGTCGAGCGGTAGGGGCGGGTCGCCTTGCCGTCCTTGACTCCAGCCATGACCTCGCGATACTAACAACGTATTCAGCAGACTGCTGACTATCGAATATTGCTTCGTTCATCGAAATCGGGAGGCCGCCATGTCCATCCGCCCCTACCTGCTCGGGCCCCACGACGGCGAGGCGTACTGGTTCCTCGGCAACCTGTGCACCCTGAAGGCCGGCGGCCGGCACACCCGGGACCGGCTCACCGTCGCCGAGTTCGTGAACCCGCCCGGCTTCGCCCCGCCGCTGCACCGCCACCAGGTCGAGGACGAGATGTTCTACCTGCTCTCCGGCACCGCCCGGTTCCTCTGCGACGGCGACACGCTCACCGCCGGGCCCGGTGACTTCGTCCTGCTGCCGGTCGGGCTCGCGCACACCTTCGTGGTCGGCCCGGACGAGCCGTTGCGCGCGCTGCAGATCACCACCCCGGCCGGGTTCGAGCGGTTCGCCGCCGAGGCGGGCGTACCGGCGCCCGAACGCCGGCTGCCCGACCCCGCCCCGATCGACCCGGCCGCGCTCGGGCACGCCGCCGCCCGCAACGGCATCGAACTGCTGGGCCCCCCGCCGTCGGCGTGAGGTGCGGGTCAGAGCACCGGGCTGGCGTCGGCGAGCAGCCCGTCGATCTCCGCGACCACCGCCGCGTGGCCGGGGTGCACCGGGTCGATGAGCGGCTCGCCGCGCCGGTCCAGCGCGCCCCACCGGCCCGACTCCGTGGCGACCAGGAACGCCACCGGATGCACCACCACGGTCGGGTACGCCGGCGTGACCACCACCCGGCCGCCCCGGTCCACCACGCCCCGGCGACCGGCCAGCTCGACCACTGCCAGGCCGTCGGCGGTGAACCCGTCCACCTTCCGTCCGTCGGCCAGCGGCGTACCGAGACCGTGGTACCGGGTCGGCACCACCACCTCGCCGGTGAGGTCCACCGCGCCCCAGCCGCCGTTCTGCCGTACCGCAGCCAGGCCGCTGCGGAACGGCCTGACCTCCTCGTACCCGGGCGGGATCCGCACGATGTTCATCCGGTCGACGGCCATCCAGCGGCCCTTGCCGTCCATCGACACCCAGGACAGCCCTTCGGAGAAGGCACCCACCGCCCGGTAGCCGTTGTTCGCCTCGATCAGCGCCACGCCGGACGTGTCGATCAGCGCCCAGCGCGACGCCTCCGGACGGCGTACCCAGGCCAGCCCCTCGTGGAACGGCTGCGCCTCGGCGTACCGGTGCGTGATCACCATCTCGCCGTCGGCGTTCGCGTACCCCCAGAGCTGCTGCTCCTCGTCGAACGTCGCCACCGGGAGACGCGGGGCGCCGAGCACCTCCTCGGTCCGGCGCGGGGCGGGACCGAAACCGTCGGCGGCGGCCCGCTCCGCGACCGCGTCCAGCGCCACCTCGACGCGCGCGTTCATCGGCGCGTCCTCGCCGTGACGCAGGTCCAGCGCCCGCTCGAAGTGCAGGCACGCCTCGGTCAGCCGGCCCTGGTCGTAGCAGCTCCGCCCGGCGTGCTCGTGCAGCAGCGCGCGCAGAGGGTCCGGCAGCTCCGGCGAGTTCGCCTCGGCGAAGAGCCGGTCGGCCTCCGCGTGGTCACCCCGCCACCGCAGCGCCTCGGCCAGACGGGCGCGGGCCAGCGCGGTACGCCGCAGCTCACCTGTCGATTCCGCGTACGTGACGGCCAGCCGCGCGTCCCCGAGCGCGTCGTCCAGGTCGCCGAGGATCCGCGACGCCACCGCCCGCAGGCTCAGCAGCCGGGCCCGGCCACGATTGTCCAGTGTGGTGTCGAGCTTGCCGGTCAGGCCGTCCCGGATCAGCCGCAGCTGCGCCGGATCGGGCGCTTCCTCGCGCAGCGTACGCGGATCCAGCCGCCAGCCGACCGCGGCGAGGGCCTGCTCCGGGTCCGCCGGGGGCGGCGGTGTCGCCGGCTCGGCGTCCGCTTCGGCGTCCGGTTCTTGTGTACGGGGAGTCGTCGCGTTGTCGGTCTGACCGGTCGCCGTGTCGGCCGGCTCGGGTGGTGTGGGCTCGTGGTCGTGCTCCGGATCGACGGCTGCGGCGTCGGTGTGGGCTGCGGGCTCGCCGTCGGTCGCGGGTTCGGCGGGTGCGGGGTCCGGGTCACCGGTCGCGTCGGTCGGCGTGGTCTCGTTGCCGTAGTCGTCGCCAGGCCCGGCGGAAGGCGTTTCGGCGGGCTCCTGTTGCGGCGCTGTGTGGTCGGTGGCGTCGTCGGTGTCGGCGGGCTCCGGCGGCGCGGTGTGATCACTGCCGGCCTCGGTGTCGGCGGGTTCCGGCTGCGAGGTTGTGATGCCGCTGCGCTCGGCGGCGGCGCGGGTGCCGACGGGCTCCGTTTCCGCGGCTGGGAGGTCGGTGCGGTCGCTGTTGAGCAGGGTGCCGACCGGCTCGGGCGCGGCGGCCCTGCCCTCGATGTGAGCGGACCCTTGCGGGTCGTCGGTTGCCGTCGGTTCCCCACCGATGGCGTCTGATGCCGCTGCGCCCTGCACGGCTGCGGCGTCGACGAAGGGAGTGGCGCCGGTCGGCGCGGAATCCGATGTTGGCGCGGTCGCGCCGGGTGCCGCCGCCACAGTGACCGGCGGTTCGGCGTCGGTGACCGGCCCGTTGCTTCCGGTGTCGGCGGACATGCGATTGCCCGCGTTCTCGCCGCCGGAGGCGGGCCCGGCCGACGTGTCCAAGCGCCCGGTCGCCGGGTCGGTGGTCGTTCCTCGCTCCGCCGGTGTGTCACCGGCTGGCACGTCGGCGGTGCTTGTGGATTCGCTGGTGCTGGTGCTGGTGCTGGTGCTGGTGCTGGTGCTGGTGCTGGTGCTGGTGGCGGCCGGGGTGTCGTTGCTGGTTGCGGCGTCGGATTTTGTGGTGACGCCCGTCCCGGGCAGCGTCGGTGTGGTGCCCACCCCGCCCGCACCCACCGCGGAGGCACGGCCCGGCATTGCGGCGGCGTCTCCCGCGGCCGCCCCTGGGCGCGGCGTCGCCGGCTCAGCCCGGTCCGCTGAAGATCTTGGTACGAAATGGCCCCCAGGGGGGCCGGAATCTTCCAAGATCTCCGGCGGTTTCGGGGCCTCGGCGGCGGCGGGGGTGGTGGTGGGCTGGCTGGGGCGGAACCATGCCTCGGGGCCGGAATCCGTGGCCGGGGAAGACGGAGTCGTCGTTCCCGCATGGGGGTGCTCGGATCGCTCCGACGGCTCGTCGGTGCGGTCGATGGCCGGGCCGGTTGCCGTCCGCCCCGTACCGGGCGTGGGCTGGGGGCTGACGGCGGCGTCGGGTCGGTTGGTCTCAGTGGCCGACGTGGACGGAGCGCTCAGCTCGGACTCGCGACGACCGGCATCCGCACCCGGCGTGGCTCCGGCGTCCGGTCCGGCGTCGGGCTCGCCGGTGGCGACGGGCTCGGCGGCGGGGCGGGGCGCGATCGGGGCGGAGTGCTCCACCGAGTCGGCGGGCCTGGCCTCGGGTCGCTGCTCGGCCGGTCTGGCCGGCGTGGGTACGGCCGGCCTGTCGACGGTCTGCTGTGCGGGCACGGAGCCCGGGTAAGCGGGTGGTGCCGGGCGAGCCGTCGCAGCCTGGGCCGGATTCACCCGGTCGGCAGAAGGCGAGCCGGAACGCTCGCCGGTCCGGTCCTGCGGCGGCGTGGGCCGAGCCGCCCCCTCGCTCCGGCCCGTTGCTCCCGCGCCACCCGGGCCCTGTGCTCCGGCAGCGGACGCGCCGAAAGTGGACGCTCCCGACGTGGACGCGCTGGATGTGGGTGCGCCGGACGCGGGTGCGCTGGTAGTGGACGCGCCGGACGCGGGCGCTCCGGATGCGGGTGCGTCCGAAGCGGGCGTACGGGGAATGGGCGCGTCGGAAGGCGACGCGGCGGGGGTGACCGCGCCGGAAGCGGGAGTGCCCGCGGCGGGCACGCCGGCCTGCCGTTCAGGAGATACCGGACGCGGGGTGTCGCCGGTCCGAGGTGTGGCCGGGCCTTCCCCGGAACGGCCGGGCGCGGCCGACGGCGGAACCGGATCAGGGCGTCCCGGGGCGACCCGGGGACGGTCGTCGGGGCGGGTGTGTGCGGCCGGTTCGACAGGTTTCGTCTCCCGGCCGTCGGCGACTCGGGGCGGCGGGTGACCGGCCGGCCGTACCGGCCACTGCGCCGGCGGTGTCGACCTGCGCTCGTCCGGCAGGGCCGGCCTGCGTGCATCCTGCGACGACCGGCGGTCGTCCGGCTGCGCGGGACTCCGGTCGGGCGATCCGGGCCGGGGGGCGTCCGGCCGCATCGGCCACTGCGGGGCAGGGGCCTCGGGGCGGGCGGCAGCGTCGGGCTGCGACCGGCCGGGCTCGGGACGGGGCATGGCGGTGGGCGGCCGGGTGGCGGAGGGCTGGGAGCGCGTCTCGTCGCGGTGACCGGCGAGGTCGGACTGAATGCCCGGACCGGTCGGCCGGGTGTCCCGCGAGCCTGGGCGGACGGAACTGCCCTGCTCCGGGTGGCGTGCGTCGGGGCGGGCGGCGTCGGACGGCGGCATCGGGTACCGCTGCGGCGCCGGCCGTTCCTCCTGCGGGCGCTGCCGTTCGTCCGGCCGGCGCGTGTCCGGCTCGGGACGGGACCTCGGCTCGATGATCGGCCACTCGCCCTGGTGCGGGCGGGACCGGTCAGCCGGCGGGCGCTGACCCTGCCACCGCTGGTCGGCGGCGGGACGCGGTGCGCCGTACCGGTCGGGCTCGGTTTCGGGCGCGCGGCGCTGGGTCTCCGGGTACGCGGCGGCCTCCCGGCCCGGCGCACGGCCATCCGCGAAGGGGCGACCGTCCGTCGGCGCACGGCCGTCCGTCGGCGAGCGGTGATCTGCCGGGGCGCGGCCGTCCACCGGCTCACGCCGCTCCGCCGGGGGACGCCTGCTCGGGTCACGCCAGCCGTCACCGTCGGTGCCGCGCCAACCGTCCCGGCCCGGCTGGCCCCACCCGGCCGCGCCCCGCTCCAGCGGCGACACGGCGTCGTCGCGCCGATCGGCCGGACGCCCGCCGCCGTGGTCACGCCGCCCGTCGAACGGCGGCTCCCGGCGCTCGTCCGGGGAGCGGTCACGGCGTCCGTCGGGCGTGGACTCGCGGCGCCCGGCGGGGTAGTGGTCCCGCCGCGCGTCGGACGCCGGGCCCCACCGCTGTTCCGACGCGGCAGGCGGGCCCTCGACCGGGGCGCGGCGTCCGTCGGCCTGGTGCGGGCGGTCGGCCCGGCGCTCGGCATGGTGCGGGAACTCGTTCGGCTCCGGCATCCAGCCGGGCTGGGACGGCCGGCGCGGTGCGTCGTCGGGACGTACCCAGCGTTGGTCGAGCCGCTGCTCGGGCGGCGTGGGCGGGCCGGGGTGCCGATCCTCCGGCCAGGGCCGCCGCCCGTCCGTGGGGTGCCCGCGACGATCGTCCGGAGGGCTGCCGGCGGGGCGCTGGCCGCCGTGACCCGCGGGCCCGACCGGGTACGCCCCGCGGGAGGCGGCCGGACCGGCCGGGCCGCGTGCACCGCCGGCCCCCGCCGGCTCGGCCCCGCGCGGACCGGCGGGACCGTTCGGGTACGTGCCGTGTGGACCGGCCGGGTGCGAGCCGCGTGGGCCGGCCGGGCTGACGGGGTACGCGCCGCCTGGACCGGTCGGGTACGTGCTGCCTGGGCCGGCGGGACTGGTCGGGTACGCGTCGCGTGGGCCGGCCGGGCTGACGGGGTACGCGTCGCGCGGACCCGCGGGACTCACCGGATCGGCCCGGCGGGGCCCGGCCGGGCCGATCGGATGCGCGTCGCGTGGACCCGCCGGACCGGCGGGGTGCGGGCCGTGCGGACCCGCCGGGCTGACCGGGTGCGCGTCGCGGGGGCCCGCCGGGCGGACCGGGTGCCCGCTCCCGCCGTGCGCCGCACGGCCCGGCCGGGGACCGGCGGGACTGACCGGGTACGCGTCGCCGGACGCGGGGCTGACCGGATGGAACCCGGCGGGGCTGACCGGATGGAACCCGGCGGGACTGATCGGGTGCGCGCCCGCGGGGCTGACCGGATACGGATCGGCGTCGGGCGCCGGACTGACCGGATGGAACCCGGCCGGACTGACCGGGTGCCCGCCGGCCGGGCTGACCGGGTACGGGTCGGCGTCGGGCGCGGGGCTGACCGGGCGTACCTCGGCGCGGCCGACCACGGCGCGGCGGCGCGGCGTCAGGTTCTCGATGCCGATGTCACCGGGGTAGCGCTGCCCGGGGAACTGCGGCTGCCATTCGTGGGTGGGCTCGGCGGCCCAGGCCGGTTCGGCCGGCTCGCGCCAGCTGCCCCAGCCACTCATCGGCAACCCCTCCCGCCGCTCGCGCGGGACGGCCCCGGGGCCGGCTCGCGTCGCTCGCTCACGGCGGTGTCACCTCATTGGAAATTCTCGCGCTGGGGCGCCGGACGTGCCGGTACAGTCGCCCGGTCCAGCACGTCGTGGCTGCGGAAGGAGGGTAACGGCGTGGGCTCGGTCACCGCCACTGTGGCACCACCCACCGGCGCACACGTTACCCCATGGTTTCGGACATTCGGCGCGATCGCGGCGGCCGGGTTCCGGCGGCACGCGACCTACCGTCAGGCCGCCGTGGCGGGGTTGTGCACCAACACCGTGTTCGGCTTTCTGCGCTGCTACATCTTCCTCGCCGCGACCGGCGCGGCAGGCACCGTGGCCGGGTACGACCGGGCGCAGCTCGCGACGTTCGTCTGGGCCGGTCAGGGGCTGCTGGCGGTGATCGCCATCTGGGGCTGGACCGATCTGGCCGACCGGATCCGCACCGGCGAGGTGGCCGCCGACCTGCTGCGGCCGGTGCATCCGGTGACCAGTTACCTCGCCACCGACCTGGGCCGGGCCGGGTTCGCGGCGCTGGCCCGGCTGGTGCCGCCGCTGGTGATCGGGCCGTTCTTCTTCGCCATGTACGTGCCCCGGCACTGGGCCACGGTGCCGCTGTTCCTGCTCTCCGCGCTGCTCGCGGTGGTGGTCTGCTTCGGCTGCCGCTATCTGGTCAACGCCACCGCGTACTGGTTGCAGGACGTCCGGGGCCCGATGATCCTGTGGACGCTCGGCTCGGGCGTGCTGGCCGGGCTCTACTTCCCGCTCGGGTTCCTGCCGGGTCCGCTGGAGGCGGTGCTGCGGTACGCCACCCCGTTCCCGAGCATCCTCCAGGTGCCGCTGGACGTGCTCGTGGAGCGGGAGCCGATGTCCACCGGTCTCGCCCTGGTCGGGATGCAGGCCGGCTGGGTGGTGGTGCTGCTGGCGCTGTGCCGGCTGGTCCAGCGCCGCGCCGAGCGCCGGCTGGTGGTGCAGGGTGGCTGAGGGCGGCGGCGCGCTGCGGGCGTACCGAGCGCTGCTCGGCGCGCAGGCGCGCTCGCAGGCGGCGTACCGCACCTCGTTCGTGGTGGACCTGGTCGGCAACGTGGGCGCGACGGTGTTCGACGTGGTCACCGTCCTGGTGATCTTCGGCGTGACGCGGGAGCTGGGGGGCTTCACGCTGCGCGAGACGCTCGTCGTGGTCGGCCTGTCGTCGTGCGGCTTCGCCACCGCCGACCTGCTGGTCGGCAACATCGAACGGCTTCCCCGGTACGTGCGCACCGGCCTGCTCGACGCCGTGCTGGTCGGTCCGCTCGGCGCGCTGCCGCAGTTGCTGCTGATGGACCTGCCGTTGCGCAAGCTGTCCCGGGCCGTGTTCGGGCTGGCCGTGCTGCTGTTCGCGCTCGGCTCGGCGGGGATCGACTGGACACCGGGCCGGGTGGCGCTGGCAGTCGTCGCGCCGCTGGCCGCCGTGGTCTTCTTCGCCTCGGTCTTCGTGCTGACCGCCACCGTGTCGTTCTACTGGGTCGACTCCGGCGAACTGGCCAACTCGGTCACCTACGGCGGGCGCGACTTCACCTCGTACCCGGTCACCGTGTACGGCGGCTGGTTCCGCGCGCTGTTCGCGTACGGGATGGGGTTCGCCTTTGTCAGCTACCACCCGGCGCTGGCGTTGCTGGGCCGCGCCGACCCGCTCGGCCTGCCGCCCTGGGCGGGCTGGGCCGCGCCGGGCGTCGCGGTGGTCGCGGCGTCGTCGGCCGCCCTGGCCTGGCGCGTCGGGGTCCGCCACTACCGGAGTACGGGGTCATGAGCGTCATCGAGATGGACGGGCTGCGCAAGGAGTTCACGGTCCGGGTCCGGGCCGGGCGGTTGCGCCGCGAGAAGCGGACGGTGACCGCTGTCGACGGGGTCGACCTGCGGGTGGAGCGCGGCGAGATGCTCGGCTACATCGGCCCGAACGGCGCCGGGAAGTCGACCACCCTGAAGATGCTCACCGGCGTGCTGACCCCGTCGGCGGGCCGGGCCCGGGTGTGCGGGCTGCGGCCGGTGGCCGACCGGACGCGCCTGGCGTTGCGCATCGGTGTGGTGTTCGGGCAGCGCTCGCAGCTGTGGTGGGACCTGCCGCTGCGGGACTCGTTCGACCTGCTGCGGCACGTCTACCGGGTGCCGGCCGGCGCGCACGCGGCCCGGCTGGCCCGCTGCCGGGGACTGCTCGACCTGGACGGGTTCCTGGACACCCCGGTCCGGCAGCTCTCGCTGGGTCAGCGGATGCGTGGCGAGCTGACCGCGGCGCTGCTGCACGGCCCGGAGGTGCTGTTCCTGGACGAGCCGACCATCGGTCTGGACGTGGTGAGCAAGCAGGCGGTGCGCGGTTTCCTGGCCGAGCTGGGCCGGGCCGGCGACACCACGCTCGTGCTCACCACCCACGACCTGGCCGACATCGAGCGGCTGTGCCGGCGGCTCGTGGTGATCGACCACGGGCGGGTGGTGCACGACGGGTCGATCGCCGAGCTGCACCGCCGGTACGGCTCGCGCCGGATGGTGGTCGCCGAGCTGGACGCGGCGCTGCCCGAGCCGCCGGTGCTGCCCGGCGCGCCGGTGCAGCGGGTGGAGGCGGACGGGCGGCGGCTGGTCTTCGCGCTGGAACAGGCGACGGTAGCCGAGGTGGTGTCCGGGCTGGCCGGCGTGGCCACGCTGCGGGACATCTCGATCGTGGAGCCCGACATCGAGGAGGTCGTGGCCCGGCTCTACCGGGCACCGGCCGCGGTCACGGGTGCTCCATGACGAGTACGGCGAACGTGCCGGGGGCCAGCGCCTCGTACCGGTGCGGGGTGTCACCGGGGAACGTGGCGTAGTCACCGGGTCCCAGCTCGACCGGGTCGGTCTCGGGGCCGACGCGCATGCGGCCGGCGGCCACGACGACGTGTTCGACGCTGCGCGGGGTGTGCGCCTCGGCGAGGCGTACCGCCCCGGGTTCCAGCTCCATCACGTAGACGTCCCGCCGGACGTGCGGTGACCCGGCGGCGAGCAGGGTGGCGGAGAAGTCGGCGTGCTCGGAGCGGATCCGGGGGCCCTCACCGGCCCGTACCACCCGGACGGCGGCGACCGGCGGTTCGACCAGGCGGCTGAACGGCACGTCCAGCGCCACGCCGAGCGCCCAGAGCGTCTCCACGCTGGGGTTTCCGGCGCCCGACTCCAGTTGGGACAGCGTGGACTTGGCGATGCCGGCGCGGCGGGCCAGCTCGGTCAGCGACAGGCCGGCTCGTTCGCGCTCGCGGCGCAGCGCTGCCGCGATGGTGGCGAGTGGGGGAGCGGGGTCGATCGCCATGTGTTCGCTCCAACGGTCGGTTTGTTCGGTTTGACGAACAAGCGTTCTCGCGTTCAGGATAATGGACATGCGTACGGCATACCGAACGGGCGACGCCCGGGTGCTCCGCGACGTCGCGGCCATCGGCGCGGCGATGCTCGCCGTGGGCGCGTCGTTCGGCGCCGTGGCGGTGGCCGCCGGCCTGCCCGCGTGGGCCGCACTGGCCATGTCGGCGATCGTCTACGCCGGTGGCGCCCAGTTCATGGCAGTGGGCCTCGTCGTGGCCGGCAGCCCGCTCGCGGCGGTCCTCGCCGGACTGCTCCTCAACGCCCGGCACCTGCCGTTCGGCCTGGCCCTCGGCGGCGCGCTCGGCTCCCGGCGCTGGCAGCGGCTGCTCGGCAGCCACCTGATGACCGACGAGGCGACCGCGTTCGCGCTGGCCCGCCCGGCCGGACCGGGGCGGCGCCGGGCGTTCTGGCTCGCCGGGGTGCTGCTCTTCCTGGCCTGGAACACCGGCACCGCGCTCGGCGTGCTCGCCGGGGGCGCGGCCGGCGACCCGGCCGCCCTGGGACTCGACGCCGCCTTCCCGGCCGGGCTGGCCGCCCTGCTGCTGCCCAGCCTGCGTGACCGGGAGACGCGCCGGGTGGCGCTCCTCGGCGCCGGACTGGCCGTGCTGGCGACACCGCTGCTGCCGGCCGGGCTGCCGGTGCTGCTCGCGCTCGCCGCGCTGGCCCTGCCGATGCTGGCCCGCCGCCGCTCACCCACCGCGCCGCCCTGGACCGCCGACGAGGCGGGGAACGGTCAGAGTGTGCGGGCGGGGGAGGGCTCGTGCTGATCGCCGTGATCCTCGCCCTGGCCGCCGGCACCTACGGCTTCCGCGTCGCCGGAGTGCTGCTGCGGGACCGGCTGGACCTGCCCGAATGGGCCCGGCACCTGCTGCCGGTCGGCGCCGCCACGCTGCTGGCCGCGCTCGCCGCCACCGCGGCGCTGACCGAGGCCGGTGGCTTCGCCGGGTACGCCCGGCCCGCCGGTGTGCTGGTCGGCCTGGTGCTCGCCTGGCGCCGGGCGCCGTTCGTGCTGGTAGTGGTAGGGGCGGCGGCCACCACCGCGCTCCTGCGCCTGCTCGGCGTGGCCTGAGCGCGGCCGCTCCCCGCAGGACGTCGGCCGATTCCCGCACGAGAACGGCCCCTCACCGCCGGAGCGGGAAGGGGCCGGTTCCGGGTACGTCCGGTCAGACCTTGTCGCCGATGTTCACCCGGGGCGCGGGGGCGCGCATCCGGCGGAACGTGATCGACCGCATGATCGCGTAGAAGTAGATCGAGCCGAGCTTCTCGGTGCTCTTCGGGAAGCGCTCGCGGATCAGCCGCTTGATCTTCCGGGAGATCAGCACCGAGTCGATCAGCACGCCGAGCGCCAGCGCGCCCCACAGCAGGTTCGACAGCAGCCGCACGATCGGCGGCATGGCCTGGTTGGAGCCGACCAGCACGATCAGCGCGCCGCCGAAGAACCAGGTGCCGACCGTACGCCGGGAGTCGACCACGTTGCGGGCCAGCAGCCGCTCGGGGCCCCGGTCACGCGGGCCGCCCTCGCGACGGAACTCGGCGGCGGCCTCGGCGCGGGCGGCGCGGCGCTGCGCGCGGGCCTCCTCCTTGGTCAGCGGCTTGGCCGGCGCGGTCGGCCGACGGCCGGCGACCGGACGCTTCGGCGTGACCTGCCCGAGTTCCTTCTTGCTGGGCGTGTAGCCCCGGGGACGGGCGGCGGAGGACTCCTCGTCGGTCGTCACAGTGGTGACGGACTCCTCGACGAGGTCGGCGGACTTGCGGCGAAACAGCGACGGCACGCGGCAAGGGTAGCCAACCGGCCGCGCCCGGTGCACATCACGGGTGCACCGGGCGCGGACGGTCGAGTGAACGGGACGGTCAGGGACGTTCGACGTGCGCGCCGAGGTCGGCCAGCTTGGCCTCGAAGTCCTCGTAGCCGCGGTTGATCAGGTCCACGCCGTACACCCGGGAGGTGCCCTCGGCGGCGAGCGCCGCGATGAGGTGGCTGAACCCGGCCCGCAGGTCCGGGATGACCAGGTCGGCCGCGTGCAGCTTGCTCGGCCCGGCGATCACCGCGGAGTGCTTGAAGTTGCGCCGGCCGAAGCGGCACGGGGTGCCGCCCAGGCAGTCCCGGTAGACCTGGATGTTGGCGCCCATCGTGTTCAGCGCCTCGGTGTAGCCGAGCCGCTGCTCGTAGACCGTCTCGTGGACGATCGACAGGCCGCGGGCCTGGGTGAGCGCGACCACCAGCGGCTGCTGCCAGTCGGTCATGAAACCCGGGTGTACGTCGGTCTCCAGCGCCACCGCGTTCAGCTCGCCGCCCGGGTGCCAGAAGCGGATGCCGCCCTCCTGGCCGGGGCTGCCGCCACGCGGCGGGCGCAGGTCGGTGACCTCGTACTCGCCGCCGACCGAGCGGAAGATGTTCAGGAAGGTCATCATGTCGGCCTGCTGGGCACCAAGCACCTCGACGTGCCCGCGGGTCGCCAGCGCCGCCGCCGCCCAGCTGGCCGCCTCGATCCGGTCCGGGATCGGCCGGTGGGTGTAGCCGTGCAGCTTCTTGACGCCCTGGATCTCGATCACCCGGTCGGTGTGCACCTTGATGATCGCGCCCATCTTCTGCAGCACGCAGATGAGGTCGATGATCTCCGGCTCGACCGCCGCGTTGCGCAGCTCGGTGACGCCCTCGGCCATCACCGCGGTGAGCAGCACCTGCTCGGTGGCGCCCACGCTCGGGTACGGCAGCGCGAACTTCGTGCCGTGCAGCCCGTTGGGCGCGGACAGGTGCAGGCCCTCCGGCGTCTTGTCGACCGTCGCGCCGAACTCGCGCAGCGCCTGGAGGTGGAAGTCGATCGGCCGCGGGCCGATGTGGCAGCCGCCCAGGTCGGGGATGAACGCGTGGCCGAGCCGGTGCAGCAGCGGGCCGCAGAACAGGATCGGAATCCGGCTGGAACCGGCGTGCACGTTGATCTGGTCGGTGCTGGCGCTCTCGACGTTCGAGGGGTCGAAGACCAGCTCGCCCTCCTCGTCGCCGTCGCTGACCTTGACGCCGTGCAGGCCGAGCAGACCGCGGACCACCTCGACGTCACGGATACGGGGCACGTCGAACAGCCGGCTGGGTGTGTCGCCGAGCAGGGCGGCCACCATCGCCTTGGACACCAGGTTCTTCGCGCCGCGCACGCGGATCCGCCCTTCAAGCGGAGTGCCTCCGTGTACGACCAGGACGTCGTCGGTCAACGCAACCTCCAGCGCGTTGGGTACTGCTGTGTCTAGTGATGGGTGCACGACGTTCATCGCTACCCGGAACGCGGCCATGGGAAAACGGGCCGCGTGTGTCATCGCCCCGGCAGCATAGCCCTCCGTGACGAAAATGGAATCGGTCACATCGCCAGCGAGGGCACGAACCGGGGTGTCCGGTGCGTTTGTGTGCCAGTGGGGTGACCGAGGGTGATCAGGCTCCCGGAAGCGCGAGCATCTGGTCCAGCGCCGACCGGGCGTGTCGGGCGGTCTCCGGATCGACTGTGATCTGGTTGACCACGCGGCCGGCGACCAGCTCCTCCAGTGCCCACACCAGGTGCGGCAGGTCGATCCGGTTCATCGTCGAGCAGTAGCAGACCGCCCGGTCGAGGAACATGATCTGCTTGTCCGGGTGGGCCAGCGCGAGCCGGCGGACCAGGTTCAGCTCCGTGCCGACCGCCCACGCCGAGCCGGCCGGCGCCGCCTCGATCGTCCTGATGATGAACTCGGTCGAGCCCACCAGGTCGGCGGCGTTCACCACCTCGTGCCGGCACTCCGGGTGCACCAGCACGTTCACGCCCGGCACCCGCTCGCGTACGTCGTTGACGCTGTCGAGCGTGAAGCGGCCGTGCACCGAGCAGTGACCGCGCCACAGGATCATCTTCGCGTCCCGCAGCTGCTCGGCGGTCAGCCCGCCGTTGGGCTTGTGCGGGTCGTAGAGCACGCAGTCGTCGAGCGAGAAGCCCATCTCCAGCACCGCGGTGTTGCGGCCCAGGTGCTGGTCGGGCAGGAACAGCACCTTGCTGCCCTGCTCGAACGCCCAGTCCAGCGCGCGCTTGGCGTTGGACGAGGTGCAGACCACGCCGCCGTTGCGGCCGACGAAGCCCTTGATGTCGGCCGAGGAGTTCATGTACGTCACCGGAACGGTGTCGGCCGCGACGCCCAGGTCGGTGAGCGTGTCCCACGCGGCCTCGACCTGCGACAGCACCGCCATGTCGGCCATCGAGCAGCCGGCCGCGAGGTCGGGCAGGATCACCTTCTGCGCGGCCGAGGTGAGGATGTCCGCGCTCTCGGCCATGAAGTGCACGCCGCAGAAGACGATGTACTCCGCGTCCGGCCGGGCCGCCGCCTCCCGGGCCAGCTTGAACGAGTCGCCCGTCACGTCGGCGAACTGGATCACCTCGTCGCGCTGGTAGTGGTGCCCCAGCACGAACACCTTCGTGCCGAGCGCGGCCTTCGCGGCGGCGGCGCGCGCCACCAGATCGGGGTCGCTCGGCGCGGGGAGATCACCCGGACACTCCACGCCACGTTCGGTGGCGGGGTCGCTGCCGCGGCCGAGGAGCAGCAGCGCCGTGGCGGTGTTGGACGGCTCAACCCAGGTCGAAGTCACGCCCCCATGGTCCCACAGCGCGCCCGCGCCGCAGCCGCCTCGGATGTGGCCTGCCACACTGCTGCGCATGCGCGTGCTGCTCTGCCCGGACAAGTTCGCCGGCACGCTGTCGGCCCCCGAGGTGGCCGCCGCGGTGGCCGAGGGCTGGCGGGACGTCGCCCCCGGCGACGAACTGCTGGTCCGGCCACTGGCCGACGGCGGACCGGGGTTCGTCGAGGTGCTCGCCGAGGCGCTCGGCGGACGCCGGCTGCCGGTGCCCACCGTCGACCCGCTGGGCCGTCCGGCCACCGGTGAGATCCTGCTCACCGACGACGGCACGGCGTACCTGGAGAGCGCCCAGGCATGCGGCCTGCACCTGCTCGCCGACGCCGAACGCGACCCGAAGGCCACCACCTCGTACGGGCTGGGGCTGCTGGTCACCGCCGCGGTCGAGGCGGGCGCGCGCACAGTGGTGGTGGGGCTGGGCGGCTCGGCCACCAACGACGGCGGCGCCGGGATGCTCGTACCGCTGGGTGTCACGCCGCTCGACGACGCCGGGCGGGCCCTGCCGTACGGCGGCGCGGCGCTGACCGCGGTGGCCGCGCTCGACGGCGAGCCCCGGCTGCGCGGCGCGACGCTCGTCGCCGCCACCGACGTGGACAACCCGCTGCTCGGGCTGCACGGCGCGAGCAGCGTCTTCGGCCCGCAGAAGGGCGCCGACCGGGCCGACGTGCTGCTGCTGGACGCCGCGTTGCAGCGTTGGGCGGAGGTGCTGACCGAGCGGCTGCCGGGCTGCCCGCCCGGGCTGGGCACGCTGCCCGGCGGCGGCGCGGCCGGCGGCCTCGGCGCGGCAGTGCTGGCGCTGGGCGGCCGGTGCGAATCCGGCATCGGGCTGGTCACCCGCGCGGTGCGGCTGGATGCCGCGCTCGACGCCGCCGACCTGGTGATCACCGGCGAGGGCTCGTTCGACCACCAGTCGCTGCGCGGCAAGGTGGTCGCGGGCGTGGCCGGAGCCGCCCGGGACCGGGGCGTGCCATGCGTGGTGCTGGCGGGACGGGTGAGCACCGGACGGCGGGAGGCGGCCGCGGCGGGCGTGACCGACGCGTACAGCCTGGTGGAGCACTTCGGCGGCGAGGAGCACGGGGGAGTGGACGCGGCGATGACGCGCCCGGCCGAAGGGCTGCGCGCGCTCGGCGCGCGGCTGGCCGGGCAGTGGAGCCGCTGACCGGTTCCGCTGGTCACGCCGCCGGGTGGTGACGCCGACGGCGGCGTACGATCGAAAGACGGACCACACCGGGAATCACTGGCGGACGTGCGGCGTTGGCCAGGACGTCCGGACCTATACCGCGCAGGGAGACTTCCACGTGACCACGCCAGCGCAGACCGAGTCGACCGAGGCCAAGGCCCCCAGCACCGTCGTCCTCACCGACGTCGCGGCGCAGAAGGTCAAGGCCCTGATCGAGCAGGAGGGCCGCGACGACCTGCGGCTCCGGGTCGCCGTGCAGCCGGGTGGCTGTTCCGGCCTGCGGTACCAGCTGTTCTTCGACGAGCGTTCGCTCGACGGTGACATCGTCACCGACTTCGACGGTGTCGAGGTCGTCGTCGACCGGATGAGCGCCCCCTACCTGACCGGCGCCACCATCGACTTCGCCGACCGGATCGACGCCCAGGGCTTCACCATCGACAACCCGAACGCGGGCAACTCCTGCGCCTGCGGCGACTCCTTCAGCTGAGCGACGCACCGACCGAAAACGGCGGGCCGTCCCCGAGTGGGGCGGCCCGCCGCTTCGTCGTACCCCGTGCGTGACGTCCGGGTGTGCGCTGATCGACCGGTTGGTGACCGACCGCCGTCCGGCCGGTCCGGGGGCCGGTAGGCTGACCGCGCCGTGCTCCCGACCACGAGGGTTGACATGAAGATCGCCGTAACCGGCTCGATCGCGACCGACCACCTGATGAGCTTCCCCGGCCGGTTCGCCGACCAGCTCATCGCCGACCAGCTCGACAAGGTCTCGCTCTCCTTCCTCGTCGACGAGCTGGTCCTGCGGCGCGGCGGCACCGCCGCCAACATCGCCTTCGGCATGGCCCAGCTCGGGCTGCGCCCGGTGCTGCTCGGCGCGGTCGGCGCCGACTTCGCCGACTACCGTTCCTGGCTGGAGCGCCACGGCGTCGACTGCGACTCGGTGCACGTCAGCGAGGTGGCGCACACCGCGCGCTTCGTCTGCACCACCGACACCGACATGTGCCAGATCGCCTCCTTCTACGCCGGAGCGATGAGCGAGGCCCGCAACATCGAGCTGCACCCGGTGGCGCAGCGCCTCGGCGGCCTCGACCTGGTGCTGGTCAGCGCCAACGACCCGGCCGCGATGATCCGCCACTCCGGCGAGTGCCGGGACCGCGGCTACGCCTTCGTCGCCGACCCGTCCCAGCAGCTCGCCCGGATGGACGGCGAGGACGTGCTCGGCCTGGTCGAGGGCGCCGACTACCTGATGACCAACGAGTACGAGAAGTCGCTGCTGCAGAGCAAGGCCGGACTGACCGACGAGCAGCTGCTCGACCGGGTCAAGGTGCGGGTCACCACGCTGGGCAAGCAGGGTGTGGAGATCGTCGGCCGGGAGATCGGCACGATCCGGGTGCCGATCGCCCGGGAGATCCAGGCGGTCGACCCGACCGGCGTCGGCGACGGCTTCCGGGCCGGGTTCTTCGCCGCGCTCGACTGGGGCGTCGGCCTGGAGCGCGCCGCCCAGGTCGGCTGCCTGCTCGCCACGCTCGTGCTGGAGAACTTCGGCGGCCAGGAGTACGAGGTCCGCCGCGACCTGTTCGTGAAGCGACTCGCCGAGTCGTACGGTGACGCGGCCGCCGAGGACGTCCGGCCGCACCTGCTGTGACCGGCGCGGCCGTCCCGGGGGGCGGGGTGGACCCGGAGGCGGTCCGCCCCGGCTCCGGCGGCCCGGTTCTCGTCGCCTTCGCCGGGCTGCCCGGCGTGGGCAAGACCACCCTGGCCGCCCGCGTCGGCGTCGCCCTGCGCGCCCCGGTCCTGCCGGTCGACCCGGTCGAGCGGGCCCTGCACCGCTACGGCCTCACCGGCGACGTGCCGGGCATGGCCGCGTACGGCGCGGTCGCCGGGCTGGCCGAGGTGCAGCTCGGCCTGGGGCTCAGCGTGGTGGTCGACGCGGTGAACCCGGTCGCCAGCGCCCGGGGCCTCTGGCACGACGTAGCTGAACGGGCCGGTGTGCCGCTGCGGGTGATCGAGGTGCACTGCGGCGACGAGGAGGAGCACCGGCGCCGGGTCGACGCGCGCCCGCCCGAGGACGGCACCTGGGAGCTGACGCTGCGCCGCCGCGCCGAGTACGAGCCGCTGATCGGCCCGCGTCTGGTGGTCGACACCGCCGTGGCGGCCGACCCGCTGCCGGGCATCCTCGCCTACCTGAGCTGAACGTTGGGTGTTAAGAAGGGCCCCTTCCTCTACCGGAGGCGTTAACAAGGGGCCCTTCCTTACACCCGGACGTCGTAGGCGGGGCCCTCGTGCGCGGCGAGGAACTCGTGCCCGCGCATCCGGCACCACGCCGGGATGTCCACCGCCGCCGCCGGGTCGTCGGCCAGCACCCGCACCACCGCGCCCGCCGGCAGCCCCGGCACCAGCCGGGCGAGATTGATCACCGGCAGGGGACAGCGCTGCCCCCGGCAGTCCAGCACCTCGTCCGGCTCGCTCACAGGTCCGTCACCCCCGCCTCCGCCCGCAGGCCGGCGACGATCCCGGGCAGCTCGGTCAGGAACCGCTCGACGTCCGCCTCGGTGGTCTCCCGGTGCAGCGACACCCGTACGTTGCCGTGCGACAGCACCCCCATCGCCTCCAGCACGTGCGACGGGCGCACCGTGGATGACGTGCACGACGAGCCGGACGACACCGCGAACCCGCGCCGGTCCAGCGCGTGCAGCAGCGCCTCGCCGTCGACGTACAGGCAGGAGAACGTCACCAGGTGCGGCAACCGGTCCACCGGGTCGCCGACCACCTCCACGTCCGGCACCTCGGCCGCCACCCGCGCCCGGATCCGGTCCACCAGCGGACCCAGCCGCCCCGCCTCGGCCGCCGCGTCGGCCGCCGCCGCGCGCAGGCTCGCCGCCGCCGCCACCACCGCCGGCAGGTTCACCACCCCGGGGGTACGCCCCGACTCCCGCTCGTCGGCCGGGTACGGCGACTCCCAGCGGGCGCCCTTGCGCACCACCAGCAGCCCGACGCCGGGCGGCCCGCCCCACTTGTGCGCGCTGGCGCTCAGCACCGACCAGCCCGCCGGCAGCGGCGCCCGGCCGACGAGCTGCGCCGCGTCCACGTACAGCGGCACGCCCGCCTCGGCGCACAACTCGGCAGCGGCGGGCACCGGCTGCACCGTGCCCACCTCGTGACTGGCCCCGATCAGCGCGGCCAGGGCCACGCCGGGCGCGGCCACCGCCGACGCCCAGGCGTCCAGGTCCACCCGGCCCGACCGGTTCACCGGTACGGACACCGCCGCGCCGCCGGCGGCGGTGTGCCGCTGCGCGGCGTGCAGCACCGCCGAGTGCTCGATCGCCGAGTGCACCAGCGTCGCCCCGGCCCGCCGCCGCCCGGCCAGGGCACCGAGTACGGCGGCGTGCGCTGCCGCCGTACCGCTGGGGGTGAAGGACAGCTCGTCGGCGCGGACGCCGAGCGTCTGCGCGGCGGCCTCCCGCGCGGCGTCGAGAAGCTGGCGGGCCCGGCGGGCCGCCGAGTAGAGCCGGGCCGGGTCGGCCCAGCCGTCGTCCAGGGCGGCCAGCATCGCCTGCCGCGCGACCGGATGCAGCGGGGCCGCGGTGGCGGCGTCCAGGTAGACCGGGGAGGCGCTCATGACGTTCCACGCTATCGCCCGGTTACGCCCAAGATCCCCCCGATGGGGGTGGACGGCGACCCCAAGACGGCCTGGCCGGTCATGGTCGAGTAATCTGCGACCGTCGGTGACGCCTTTGCCGTCGGTGTCAGGGAGAACAACCGCCGCGGCGCGCTAGGGAGGCAGGACCAGGTGGTCGCAAGGAGTTCGGAGGTACGGCGCTCGGCCGTACGGGACAGCGCTTCCCCGGAAGCCGGTGGACGCCGGCGGCGTGGCGCTGGTCGAATCGCCGGGCTCGGTCTCGGCGCGGCGGCGCTGCTGGTCTCGCTCACCGGCTGTGACGTCGGCAAGGCGTTCGGCGGGTTCGGCTGGCCGCAGGGCGGCATCACGCCCGAGTCGCAGCGCATGTACGACCTGTGGATCGCCTCCTGCATCGCGGCGCTGGCCGTCGGTGTGTTCGTCTGGGGCCTGATCTTCTGGTGCGTGGTCCGCTACCGCAAGCGCGGCAACGAGCTGCCGGTGCAGACCCGCTACAACCTGCCGATGGAGTTCCTCTACACCATCGCGCCGATCCTCGTGGTCTCCGTGCTCTTCTACTACACGGCGGTCGTGCAGACCGACGTGATCAAGGAGTCGAAGAACCCGGACGTCACCGTCGAGGTCGTGGCGTTCAAGTGGAACTGGCAGTTCAACTACCGCGACGGCGAGGGCCGCGACGCCAACACCGTCGCCTCGGTGCTGGGCACCAGCGAGGTCATCCCGGTGCTGGTGCTGCCCAGCGGCCGCTCGATCCGGTTCGAGGAGACCAGCCGCGACGTCATCCACTCGTTCTGGGTGCCGGAGCTGCTGTTCAAGCGCGACGTCATGCCGGGCAACGTGCGCAACACGTTCGAGGTCTCCAGCATCGACCAGGAGGGCGCGTTCGTCGGCCGCTGCGCCGAGCTGTGCGGCAGCTACCACGCCTTCATGAACTTCGAGCTGCGGGTCGTCTCGCCGGAAAAGTACGACCAGTTCCTGGCGGCCAAGAAGGCCGGCAAGTCGACCCAGGAGGCGCTCGGCGCGATCGGTGAGCCCGAGTACGCCACCGAGACGAAGCCGTTCGACACCCGGCGCGACGTGAACAACTTCAACCCGTCCGACGCCCAGGCCGGCGCGGGAAGCTGAGAGGTCCGGCATGAAGACCGAGTGGAAGATCTTCCTCACCATCGCCACGTTCCTCCTCGGCGCGGCCATCCTCTACGGCGCCTGGACGTACGCCGACAGCGACGGCCGCATCGAGTGGATCGGCACCGTGGCGCTGCTGCTCTCCTTCCTGCTCTGCGCCATGTGCGGCGGCTTCTTCTGGTTCGTCTCCCGCCGTATCGACCTGCGCCCGGAGGACCGGCCGGACGGCGAGATCGCCGACGGCGCCGGTGAGGTCGGTTTCTTCAGCCCGGGCAGCTACTGGCCGTTCGGTCTGGCGCTGGCCGCCGCGATCGCCGGTCTCGGTCTGGTGTTCTGGCAGTTCTGGCTGCTGGGACTGGGCATGGTGGCGGTGGTCTTCGCCACCTGCGGGCTGCTCTTCGAGTACTACTCCGGCACCCGCCGCACCGCCGAGCACTGACCCGAAGCGCCACCGCAGGCCCGCACCCCCTCCCGGGGTAGCGGGCCTGCCGCTTTCCCTCCTCCCGCCTACCCCCGCGCTGTGTGCTGCGCGCGTTGATCATGAAGTTGACGGCACGGGCGGTCCTTTTTGTCCCCGCCAACCTCATGATCACCGCCCGTGCGGTCGGCCTGGCGCTGTTCCGCTCAGCCTCCGGCGCGCTGCCGCCCGGCGAGATCAACACCAGCTCGCCGAAGTGGTGGTGTCGCGGAGCCTCTGATGGCACCACTTCGGGGAAATGGTGTTGATCAAGGGTGATGATGCCGCCACTTCGGGGAAGTGGAGCCGATCAAGCCGGGGTGAGGGGCCTTCTGTCTGACTTATCCCTCTCGGGGCGGGGCGCTGTCGGAGATCTTGGAAGATTGGGGCCCTTCTGGCGGGCCATGAGCGCCGTTTCCTTCCAAGATCTCGTCGCGCGGCTTGGCCTGGTGGGCGAAACCGCAGTCCGTCTCCCATGGCGCGGTGCCGTCACGGGGTCACCGCCGACACTCACGCCCAAGGCCCAACGCCTGCCGTGCTCCCGGCACCCGCCCTGCCCCGTTGATCAAGGATTTTGGGGCAATTTCGCGCACCGCCGGTGACACAAACCCCTTGATCACCGCTTCGGACGGGGGAACGCCCGCCCCCCTGCCGGCCACTGGGAGGCGATCAAGGAGTTTGTGTCCGCCTGGACAACCGTGGGGGACACAAACTCCTTGATCACGAGCGGCGGGCGGTTGGACTGTCGGGCGTGGCGGGGGCGGGAAGGGTGGGCGGCCGCGCCCAGCGGCGTAAGCAAGCGGTGCGGACAGGCGCGGGTGCGCGGAGAGGGTGCAGCAGGGGTGCGGCGCGGTGCGCGGAAAGTGCAGAAGGTGCACGGCGCGGAAGGCGCGCGGCACAGGAGAAGGCGTAGCGCAGGAATGGCCCGGCGCAGGAACGGCGCGGTGCGCGCGGGAACGACGCGGCGCGGGAAGAGGCGCGGTGCGGCGCGGGAAGGGCGGGAGGGGAGGGGAGCGGAGGTCAGGCGGCCTGGGGGTGGGACGGGCGGCGAGGGCGCCGGCCGGACAGGCGCGTCGGGCGGAAGGTGAACGTGGCGATCACCACTGCCGCACCGCAGCCGGTGCAGATCAACTCCGGGCAGTCGACGCCGTGCCCGTCGCCGCAGGGCGGCGCCTCGAACAGCACGACGTCCTCGCAGGTGTCGCAGTGCAGCTCGCGGTCAGACACGGGGGCTCCTCTCGCTCCGGGCACCGGCCGGGGCGGTGGGGCGCCGGCCGGTCGACCAAAGACCGAAAACGGAAAATAACTCCCGTGTAGTTTGGCACGCGGGTACGACAACACCCGCGTCAGGCCCGCGTCAGACGTCGCGCGCGACCGCCAGCCAGCGGTCCAGCGCGGCAGCGGCGGCGCCCGAGTCGACGGCCTCGGCGGCGCGGTCCAGGTTGGCCCGCAGCGCCTCGTGCAGATCGCCGTCGAGCGGGCCCTGGGTGGACAGCGCGACAGCGGCGTTGACCAGCACCGCGTCCCGCACCGGGCCGGTCTCGCCGGCCAGCAGGCGGCGGACCACGTCGGCGTTGTAGGCCGCGTCTCCGCCGCGCAGGTCGGCCAGGGTGGCCCGGGGCACCCCGAGTTCCGCCGCGTCCAGCAGCGCCTCCGTGACGGTGCCCTGCTGCGCCACCCAGACCCGGGTGGGCGCGCCGGTGCTGAACTCGTCCAGGCCGTCCTCGCCGCGTACCACGATCGCGGAGTCGCCGCGGGCCGCGAACACGGCCGCCATCACCGGGGCCATCCGCTTGTCGAAGCAGCCCACCGCGCCCGCGCGGGGCCGCGCCGGGTTGGTCAGCGGGCCGAGGAAGTTGAAGGCGGTGGGTACGCCGATCTCGCGCCGGACCGGGCCGGTGTGGCGCATGCCGGGGTGGAAGCGGGCGGCGAAGCAGAAGCCGATGCCGGCCTCGGTGACGCAGCGGGCGACCTGCTCGGGCGCCAGGTCCAGCGGTATGCCGAGTTCCTCCAGCACGTCCGCCGTGCCGCACGAGGAGGAAGCGGCCCGGTTGCCGTGCTTGACCACGCGGACGCCGGCCCCGGCGACCACGAGCGCCGCCATGGTGGAGATGTTCACCGTGTGCGCGAGGTCACCGCCGGTGCCGACCACGTCCAGCGCGGTCTCGCGTACCTCGTCGGGCAGCCGCACCGGCACCGCGCGGGTCAGCATGGCCTCGACCAGGCCGCCCAGCTCGGCGGGCGTCTCGCCCTTGGTGCGCAGCGCCACGGCGAACCCGGCGATCTGCGCCGGGGTGGCCGAGCCGGCCATGATCTCGCCCATCGCCCACGCGGTGTCGGCGGTGGAGAGCTCCTCGCCGCGCAGCAGCGCGTTGAGCAGAAGCGGCCAGGTCCGTTCGCCCATGACGGGCCTCCCGAGCGGCGTGAGGAAAGCGGTTGGGGCGCGCCACGGCCGCGTCGCCGTGGCGCGCGAAGGCCGGGGGATCAGGCGGCGGCGGGGGTGCGGCGCAGCAGCTCCGCGACGGTGCTGCCGGCGATCACCGGGTCCAGCGGGTGGGTCAGCGTGGCGTCGACCTCGGCGTACGCGGCCAGCCAGCGGTCGGCGGCGCGGGCCAGCACCACGCAGGTCGGCGGCGCGTCGTCCCGGTCGTCCTTGATCTGGCGGGCGATGCCGATGCCGCCGCCCGGGCTCGCCTCGCCGTCGAGCAGCAGCAGGTCGATCTCGTAGTCGTCGACCAGCCGGACGCAGGCGGCGTACTCGTCGGCCTCGACGAACTCGATCTCGATGCCGGGCGCCGGGCGGGTGCCCACGGCCAGCCGCATCCGGTCGCGGACCTTCGGGTCGTCGCTGTAGAGCAGGACGGTGCAAAGACGATCGCTCATCGTGACGTGGCTCCCACCTCGTAGCTGCCCGCTGATCGTAGCGGGCGTCACGTTCGGCCTGTCGCCCCGCCCGGGCGGGCTCGGGGCGTACCCCTGCAGGGGCCTCAGGCGCTGGCTTCCGCGGCGCGCTCGCGGGCCTCCTGGCGGTCCAGTTCGCGGTCGAGCCGGCGGGCCTCGCGCTCGGACTGTCTGACCCACTGGACGACCAGGACGGCGAGCATGGTGACGCTGACGAACTCACCGCCGGCCCAGAGGACGCCCCCGGCCACCACCTGGTCGTTCCAGGGGTCGGACCAGGACAGGTTGAGCGACGGGTACCAGTCGCCGCCGAACAGCGTGGTGCTCTGCATGATGGTGAGCCCGAGCACGGTGTGGAACGGCACCGAGAGCAGCATGAGCAGCGCGCGCGCCGGGTACGGCCAGCGTCCGGGCAGCGGGTCGAGGCCGAGCAGCGGCCAGAAGAAGACGCAGCCGGTGGCGATGAAGTGCGCGTGGACCAGCTCGTGCGCCCACTCGTGACGCAGGGTGAACTCGTAGAGGTCGGTGAAGTAGAGCGCGAACGGGTTCACCACGAAGATGGTGAACGCCACGAGCGGGAAGCTGTAGATCCGCGCGATCCGGCTGTGCACGATCGCGAGCAGGCGCTTGCGCGGGCGTACCGGCAGCGTGCGCAGCGCCAGCGTGACCGGCGCGCCGAGCGCCAGGAAGATCGGCGCGATCATCGACAGCACCATGTGCTGGACCATGTGCACCGAGAGCAGGGCGGTGTCGTACGCGCCGAGCCCGGTGAGCGTGACCAGCGCGATGCCGCCGAGGCCGGGGCCGAGGAACGACACGGTACGGATGACCGGCCAGCGGTCGCCGCGCAGCCGCAGCCGGTGCACCCCGTAGAGGTAGAGACCGGCGGCCAGCACGATGCCCAGCGTGAGCCAGCTGTCCAGCCGGGTCTCGGTGAACACCCGGGCCACGGTGAACGGCGGCGGGGTGCTCTCGCCTCCCGCCGCCAGCGTCGCCGGAACGGCCGAGGTGACGGCGAGGATCTGATCGACGTGCAACACGCTTTTCAGGGTAGGTCAGGCGAAGCGGACCACCACGATCGGGCCACGGAGGGGGCGGGTTTGGCACCCCGCTGATCGTCGGTCCCGGTCAGGGGCAATAATGACCGCGTGACTGCGGCCCCAGCCATTGACAAGAGCCGGATCCACTCCCTGACCCGACCCAACATGGTCAGCGTCGGGACGATCGTGTGGCTCTCCAGCGAACTCATGTTCTTCGCGGCGCTGTTCGCGATGTACTTCTCCATCCGCGCGGCTGCGCCGGAGCAGTGGGAGAAGCACACCGAGGTGCTGAACATCCCGTACGCGACCACGTTCACGGTGATCCTGGTGCTCTCCTCGATCACCTGTCAGATCGGCGTGTTCGCGGCCGAGCGCGGCGACGTCCACGCCCTGCGCCGGTGGTTCACGATCACGTTCATCATGGGTCTGATCTTCGTACTCGGTCAGCTGAACGAGTACCGGACCCTGGTGCACGAGGGCGTGAAGATCAACGAAGACGGCTACGGGTCGATGTTCTACCTCACCACCGGATTCCACGGTCTGCACGTGACCGGCGGTCTGGTCGCCTTCATCATCTTCATGATCCGCACCACCATGGGTCGGTTCACCCCAGCCCAGGCGACCTCGGCGATCGTCGTGTCCTACTACTGGCACTTCGTGGACGTCGTGTGGATCGCGCTCTACGCCATGATCTACTGGCTCCAGTGATCTTGGCGCGTCACGAACCGCGCCGCTGCTCCGTCCCCTGAGACAAGGTCCAACCGGTTAAGGACACAGGTCATGACTTCTGACAACGACCGCCGACGCGGTCTGCTCGCGCGGCTGCGCGGGCGGCCCGTAGCGCGCAGCAGGGGCCGCCGCCGGCTGGGCGCCGCGGTCCGGCTGTTCGCCGCGCTGATGCTGGCCGGCGGTGCCTACACCGTCTTCGCCCCCGGCGTGCAGGCGCAGGACAACCCGCCGTTGACCGCCGCAGGCAACGAGGGTAAGGCGCTGTTCGACGTGAGCTGTGTGACCTGTCACGGTCGCAATGCCCAGGGCGTCGAGGGCCGTGGTCCGAGCCTGATCGGCGTCGGGTCCGCCTCGGTGGAGTTCCAGGTGAGCAGCGGTCGCATGCCGATGGCCCGGCAGGAGGCCCAGGCCATGCGCAAGCCGCCGCAGTTCACCGACGAGCAGGTGCGCCAGCTCGGGCAGTACATCCAGGAGCTCGGTGGCGGTCCGGAGGTGCCCAACGGCGACCTGCGTGAGGGCGCCAACCTGGCCACCGGTGGCGAGCTGTTCCGGATCAACTGCTCGCAGTGCCACGCCTTCGGCGGTGGCGGCGGCGCGCTGTCCTCCGGCAAGTACGCGCCGAGCCTCGCGCCGGCCAGCGACCGGCAGATCTACGCCGCGATGCTGAGCGGCCCGCAGAACATGCCGGTGTTCGGTGACAACCAGATCACGCCCGAGGAGAAGGCGGACATCATCGCCTACATCCAGGAGACGCTGAAGCACGACGGCGACCCGGGCGGTTTCAACCTGGGCCGGTACGGCCCGTCGACCGAGGGCATCGCGATCTTCCTGGTCGGCATCGTCGCGCTGGTCTTCGCGAGCCTGTGGATTGCGGGCAAGTCGTGACCGGACGGATCAATGGTTCCAGTGCTGTGGCGCCGACCCCCGGCGTCACCCGTAGCGAGGTGACGGCATGAGCACCCACACCGAGCACCAGGCCCAGCGTGGCCCGGAGCCGCTCGACGTGAACGACCCCCGGCTCTCCCGGTTCGAGGTCGTTCAGGAGGGCGCCCGGCGGGACGACATCGAGATCGTCCACTACGAGCCGCAGGTGGTCCCGGGCAGCAAGGCCGAGCGCCGGCTGACCCGTACCGTCGCCCTGATGTTCCTGCTGACCGGCGTCTTCGCGACCGCCTTCCTGGTGGTCTACATCTGGTGGCCGTGGCAGTGGGAGCCGGGTCGCGGCGGCGACAAGCTCTACACGCCGCTGCTCGGCGTGACGCTGGGCCTGGCGCTGCTCGGCATCGGTTTCGGCATCCTGACCTGGGGCAAGAAGCTGCTGCCCAAGGAGGTGTCGATCCAGGACCGGCACGACCAGGTCGACAACCCGGAGAGCCGCAAGATCACCGGTGAGACCATGCTCTACCTGGCCGACGAGATGGGCGTACGCCGCCGGCCGCTGCTCGGCATCTCGCTGCTCGCCGGCCTGGCGCCGGTGGGCGCGGTGGCCGCCGCGCCGCTGATCGGTGGCCTCATCGAGCAGCCGCACAAGAACAACCAGATGTTCACCACCGGCTTCCAGCCGGGCGAGGGCGGCAAGAAGATCCGGCTGATCCGTGAGGACGGCCGTCCGATCCGCCCCGCCGACGTCAGCGTCGGTGGCCAGCTCACCGTGTTCCCGGGTATCGACGGCGGCGTCAGCAACAAGCACGCCGACTCGCCCACCCTGCTCATCCACCTGCGGGAGGACGACGCGCAGAAGTCGCGCGCCGCGAACGAGCGCAAGGGCCACGGCGACTACATGTGGGGCAACTACGTCGCGTACTCCAAGATCTGTACGCACGCCGGCTGCCCGGCCAGCCTCTACGAGCAGCAGACCAACCGCCTGCTCTGCCCCTGCCACCAGTCCCAGTTCCTCATCACCGACAACGCCAAGCCGATCTTCGGCCCGGCGAACCGGCCGCTGCCGCAGCTGCCGATCGAGGTGGACGAGGAGGGCTTCTTCGTGGCGAAGTCCGACTACACCGAGACCATCGGTCCCGACTTCTGGGAGCGGCCATGAAGCGCCGAAAGTTTGATGCCGCCGCGCTGCCGGCCAAGAGCGCGCGGGCGGTGGACGACCGCTTCCAGGTGGCCACGCCCCTGCGCAAGCTGCTGAACAAGGTCTTCCCCGACCACTGGTCGTTCCTGCTGGGCGAGATCGCGCTCTTCTCGTTCATCGTCCTGCTGCTGACCGGCGTCTTCCTGACGTTCTTCTTCGAGCCGACGATGACCGAGGTCATCTACAACGGCAGCTACGCGCCGCTGCGGGGTACCCCGATGTCGGCCGCGTACGCCTCCAGCCTGGACATCTCGTTCGATGTCCGAGGTGGCCTGATCATGCGGCAGATGCACCACTGGGCGGCCCTGCTGTTCATGGCCGCGATCGTGGTGCACATGCTGCGGGTGTTCTTCACCGGCGCGTTCCGCAAGCCGCGTGAGACCAACTGGATCATCGGCTCGCTGCTGTTCTGGGTCGGCTTCCTGGCCGGCTTCACCGGTTACTCGCTGCCGGACGACGGCCTGTCCGGCACCGGTCTGCGGATCGCCTCCGCGATCATCCTGTCGATCCCGGTGATCGGTTCCTGGGTCAGCTCGTCGATCTTCGGCGGGGAGTTCCCCGGCACGATCATCATCAGCCGCTTCTTCATCGCCCACGTGCTGCTCGTCCCGGGCCTGCTGGTCGCGCTGATCAGCGTGCACCTCGGCCTGGTGTTCAAGCAGAAGCACACCCAGTGGCCCGGCCCCGGCCGGACCAACGACAACGTGGTCGGCGAGCGGATGTTCCCGCGCTACGCGCTCAAGCAGGGCGGCTTCTTCATGGTCGTCTTCGGCGTGATCGCGCTGCTGGGCGGCATGTTCCAGATCAACCCGATCTGGCTGTTCGGCCCGTACGAGGCGTGGGTGGTCTCCGCGGCCAGCCAGCCCGACTGGTACGTCATGTTCCTCGACGGCTCGACCCGACTCATGCCGGGCTGGGAGATCCACATCCCGATCGGCAACGGGTACGTCATCCCACCGTTGTTCTGGCCGACTGTGGTCCTACCCGGAATCCTGGTGGGCCTGTCGACGATGTACCCGTTCCTGGAGGCGCGCCGCCTCAAGGACTACAAGCACCACAACCTGCTCCAGCGGCCCCGGGACGTTCCGGCCCGGACCGCCGTGGGCGCCATGGCGCTGGCCTTCTACATCGTGCTGACGCTCTCCGGCGCCAACGACGTCATCGCCGACAAGTTCCACATCAGCCTGAACGCGATGACCTGGGCCGGCCGGATCGGCCTGCTGATCCTGCCGCCGATCGCGTACTACATCACGTACCGGATCTGCCTGGGCCTGCAGCAGCACGACCGGGAGGTGCTGGCCCACGGCGTGGAGACCGGCATCATCAAGCGGCTGCCCGACGGCCGGTTCGTCGAGGTCCACCAGCCGCTCACCTCGGCCGAGGGGCACGACGGTCACCCGCCGGCGCTGGACTACGTCGGCTGGGTGGTGCCGAAGAAGATGAACCGGCTCGGTGCCCTCGGCCCGGCGATCCGGGGCTTCTTCTACCCGATCGAGAAGCCGGCCGAGGCGCCGGTCTCGCCGGGGCACCCGCCGGTCGAGGACCGGCCGGAGCGGGAGGAGATCGGCAGCGGCGAGAGCCGTCGCTGACCTTCCCGGTACGACTGACAGTGGCGCCCGCCGGATCATCCGGCGGGCGCCACTGCCGTTTACGCGCCTGTCGTCCGGTTGTGCCCGCCGGGCGCCCGGCGGGCGGTGCACCGGTCCCCGCCGCCCCCCGACACGGACGGGTGGAATCGCAGGAATAACCCCGGTCAGCCGGGTATCCGTGCGGTCCGACGTCTCATGGGGGAGGAAGAATGCTGGGAATCAAACGCCTGGGCCTGATGGCCGCGCTGGTGGTCGTGGGGCTGGCGCCCGCCGCCGCGGCGCAGGCCGCGGCGCAGCCGTCGACGCAGGACACGCAGTACCTGCAGGCGGTGCACCAGGTCAACCTGTTCGAGATCACCGCCGGTAACCTGGCCGAGCAGAAGGGCCAGAACCAGCAGGTCAAGGACCTGGGCAAGATGTTCGTCACGGACCACACCCAGCTGGACCAGACGGTGCAGTCGACCGCCCAGCAGCTCAACGTGCAGCTGCCGGCGGACCCGACCGCCGACCAGCAGAAGGTCCTCGACAAGTTGAACAACCTCAACGGGGCCGAGTTCGACAAGGCCTGGGTGACCGCGCAGCTCGCCGGCCACGTCCAGGCCATCCAGGCCACCCAGACCGAGATCTCGCAGGGCTCGGAGCAGTCGGTGGTGCAGATCGCGCAGGACGCCCTGCCGGTCCTGCAGGCGCACTACGACGCGCTGGTGGCCCTGGCCCAGACGCTGGGTGTCCCGGTTCCGCAGACCAGTGCCAGCGGCACGCCCAGCCCGGGCGGCACCACGTCCCCGGGTGGCACCGAGTCGCCGGCTCCGGGTGGCACCGAGACCGAGGAGCCCGCTCCGGGCACCACGGAAACCCCGGTGCCCAGCCAGAGCTGACGTACCGCACGGTCGACGGTGACCGGTCCGCCCACGAGGGCGGGCCGGTCACCGGCTCGTGTCAGTCGGCGCTCGCGAGCCCGATCGCGAACGCCTCCTCCAGGTCGTGCTGGGAGTAGGCGCGGAAGGCGATGTGCGACTCGGTGTTCAGCACGCCCGGCACCTTCGAGATGCTGCCGGCGATGACCTGCGCGATCTGCTCGAACTCCCGGACGCGGACCATGGCGATCAGGTCGACGTGCCCGGCCACCGAGTAGACCTCGCTGACGCCGGGCAGGTTGGCCAGGGTCTCGGCCACCTCGGGGATGGAGTCGGTGGCGCAGTCGATCAGCACGATCGCGGTGATCACGGGACGGTTCTCCGTTCGTCGGCGACGAGGCCCATGCTAGAGCCAGCGGCCCTCAGCGCGCCGCCGGGACGGTCAGGTCGTCCCCGGCCCGGATCACCCGGTGGAGGCGTTCCCCGGCCGCGACGCGCGCGCCCGGCCACACCACGGACCGGTCGGCGTCGCCGTGCACGCGCGCGCCCGCGCCCACCACCGAGGCCGTGACCCGGCCGGTCACGGCTGCGGACGCGTCCACCAGCCCGTCCGGGCCGGCGGCGTGCAGGTTGGCGTCCAGGTAGTCGGCCGGGGTGCCGGTGTCGTAGAACGTGCCCCGGTAGGGCACCACGGTGAGCGCGCCGGCCGCCTCCGCCGGCCGCCACACCGCCCGGACCAGGTCGCCGAACGTGGCCGGCAGGTCGCGGACCAGCCGCCACGGCAGCAGCGAGAAACCCACGAACTCGTGGCCGTCGAAGGTCCCGGGGGCGTCCGGGTCGTCGGCGGGCCGGCCGAGCAGGCGTACGCCGTGCCCGTCCCAGCCGTCCAGCAGCGCGGCGATGTCCGGCCCGGGCGGGGCCAGCGGATCGGCCAGGTACGCGTCGGCGTTGCCGACCAGCACGCCCCGGCCGGCGATCCAGTCGCGCAGCCGGCCCACACCACCGGCGGTGCCCAGCGGGGCGTCCGGCTCGACCGACAGGTGGGCCCGGTCGCCCACCCGCGCGACCACCTGGTCACCCAGGTAGCAGGCGTTCACCGCGACCTGCTCCGGGCCGGTCAGGCCGAGCCCGGCCAGCCGGGCCAGCGCCCGGTCCAGCAGCGGGACGTTGCCGACCGGGCAGAGCGCCTTCGGCACCCGCTCGGTGAGCGGGCGCAGCCGGGTGCCCTCGCCGGCGGCCAGCACCACCGCGCACACCTCGACCCCCGCCACCGCGCCGCCTGCTGCCGGACCGGGGGTCACCGCGCCGCGGGCCGCCGGGCCGGGCGCGCCGGGGACCGGGGTGTTCACGCGGCCGGTGGCACGGCCGGCGGGACCTCGCCGGCGCGCGGGCCGATGCCGTAGTAGCCCAGCAGGTTGGCGGTGGCGCGACTGAGCCGGGGCAGGTCGTCCAGCGGGTGGAAGGCGGCCTCGAAGACCTCGGCCCCGTCCACCTTCAGCTCGGTGCGCGACGCCGGCACGTCCGCCTCGAAGACCACGTCCACCCAGCCCTTGGCGTGCACCACCGCGTTCGGCACCGCCGGGCGCAGCGCGTCCGGGGACAGGCGGACGCCGGACTCCTCGTACAGCTCCCGGGCGGCGCCGACCACCGGCGCCTCGCCGCGTTGCAGCAGCCCGGCGGGCAGCGTCCAGCTGTAGCCGGGCGGCTGGCGCAGCAGCAGGATCCGGCCCGCGCCGGTGGCCTCCGCGTCCCGGACCAGCGTGACCGCGCCGACGACGTACTTCGGCACCACCAGCCGCACCAGCCGCCGCCGCAGCGGGACCGGAAGCCGGTAGAAGATCTGGTAGCCGATGGCCCGTCCAGTGGCACGCGCGCGGGGGATCATGTCGTCCAGGCTAGTGGCCCCGGAGCGGACGCGGGCGAACCGGCTTCGCCTACTGCCGGTGGTCGACCAGGTCGATCAACTGCTCGACCACGGTGTCCGGCTCGACAACGCGGTCGAAGACCGCCACCAGCATCGTCTCCAGGTCGGGGTAGCCCAGTTCCTCGGACAGCCGCAGCAGCGGCAGGTCGCTGGCCAGTCCCCGGCTGTGCTTGCGCAGCGCCAGGCCGATGGAGGCCCGGCCGAGGCGTACCTTGTCGGCGATCGAGATGCCCGGCTCGGTGTGCTCGGCGAACCAGCGGTTGATCTGCATCTGGGCGTGCGGGGACTTGACGAAGCCCAGCCACTCCCGGCGCGGCCCGCGCGGGGCCGCGTCGGCCTCGAAGCCGCTCTCCGTGTCGCGCTCGGTGTAGATCTCCACCACGTCGCCCTCCTCCAGTTCGGAGGAGAGTGGGGCGAGCCGACCGTTGATCCGGGCCGCCAGGCAGTGGTCACCGCGCTCGGTGCCCAGCTCGTACGCCAGGTCGACCGGGGTGGCCCCGGCCGGCAGCACCACCTGCCGCCCGTCGGCGACGACCTGGATCTGCGCCTCCGACAGGTCGCAGCGCAGCGACTCCATGAACTGGGTCGGGTCGACGGTCTCCTGCTCCCAGTCGAGCACCCGGCGCAGCCAGGCCAGCTCGTCCGCCCGGTCGACCCCCCGGCCCGCGGCCCGGGGGAAGCGGTAGTGGGCGGCCACGCCGTACTCCGCGGAGCGGTGCATCTCGTTGGTGCGGATCAGCACCTCGACAGTGCGGTCCTGCGGGCCGCAGACGCTCGTGTGCAGGGAACGGTAGAGGTTGTTCTTCGGGGAGGCGATGAAGTCCTTGAACCGGCCCGGCACCGGCCGCCAGAGCCCGTGCACGGCCCCCAGCGCGGCGTAACAGTCGGTCGCCGGACCGTCCACCACGATCGCGATACGCGGCAGGTCGTACGGAGCCGCGTGACCGCCGGCGACGGTGTCCTTCCAGATCGAGTAGAGGTGGCGGGGACGGGGGGAGACGTCGGCGTCCACCCGGTTGCGGCGCAGCGCCACCCGGGTGCGGGCCACCACGTCGGCGAGGTAGGCGTCCCAGCCGGGCCGGTCGTGCACGAAGCGGGCGAGCCGGGCGTGCTCCTCCGGCCGCAGGTGCAGCAGGACCACGTCGTCCAGTTCGCGTTTGAGCGTCTGGATGCCGAGCCGGTCGCAGAGCGGGACCAGGACCTCCTGGGTCTTGCGGGCGATCCGCTCCCGGGAGGCGGCCGAGCGGACCCCGAGCGTGCGCATGTTGTGCAGCCGGTCGGCCAGCTTGATCACCAGCACCCGGACGTCCTTGCCGGCTGCCACGATCATCTTGCGGACGGTCTCCGCCTCGGCGGCCTTGCCGTAGAACGCCTTGTCGAACTTCGTCACGCCGTCGACCAGGTGGGCGACCTCGCGGCCGAAGTCCTCCTGGAGCGCCTGGAGCGTGTAGCGGGTGTCCTCCACCGTGTCGTGCAGCAGCGCGGCGACCAGCGTGATGGTGTCCATGCCGAGGTCGGCGCAGATCTGCGCCACCGCCAGCGGGTGGGTGATGTACGGCTCGCCGCTCTTGCGGAACTGACCGCGGTGCATGTTCTCGGCGATCGTGTAGGCGCGGCGCAGCACCGAGGAGTCGGCGCTCGCGTGGATGCCCCGGTGGGCGCGGACCAGTGTGGTGACCGGGTCGCCGTCGGCGGTCGGCCAGGTGAGCAGGGAACGCAGGCGGCGGGTGAGCGGTAGTTCGCCCTGGGCTGGAAGCGCGCCACCCAGGGCGGCGCCGTGTCCGGCGTCGACGTCCACCTGGGACACCTCCTCACCCCGGCCCTCGGCCGCCGGGAACCGGCGGCCGGGAGCAGAGCCCGCGAATCGGGCAGGTCTGCACTCCTTTAACAGACTAAGGGAGCCGAGGTAGTCCGATCGGTCAGTTGGTCATGAGCGTTCGGTCGAGACTTTGTGCGATCCGCCGCTCTCCGCCTTCGCCAGCAGGTCACGGAAACGCCCCGCCCCGGCCACCGGCGAGGCCCATCCGGCGCTCGCCTCGACCAGGCGGGTCTCCGGTCGCTCCAACCAGGACAGGATCCGTTCGGTCTCCTCGGCGGTCGCGGACGGCACCGGCCCGTGCCCCGGCAGGACCGTCTCGGCGGTGGCCCGGATCGCGGCGATCGTCGGTCGCGGGTGGACACCCGGCGGGGACACCCCGGCCCCCGCCAGCCGGCCGTGCCGGACCAGCGCCAGCTCCCAGCCGCCCCGGGCCGCCGGGCGGGCGGCGGCCAGCTCGGCGATGCCGGTCAGCGCGGCCAGCCGCTGCATCCGGACCGCCGCGCGCAGCACCGCCACGAGTCGGCCGCGTACCACAGCCGCCTCCTCGTAGCGCTGGGCGGCCGACAGCACCTCGATGCGGTCGAGCAGCGCGTCCACCACCACACCGGGGTCGTCGCTGGTGGCGGTGCGGAACGGGGTCGCCGCTGCGTCGTCGTACTCCTCGGGGGTGATCCGGTGCTCGCAGGGCGCCGGGCAGCGACCCAGCTCGGCCAGCGCGCAGGCCGGCATGGTCGTGCGCCGGGACAGCCGGTGGGTGCACTGGCGCAGCGGCACCGCGTCGTGGAAACCGGCGGCGGCCAGCTCGGCCGCCTGCCGGGACCGGAACGGCCCCAGGTAGGCCGTGTCGGTCGGCGCGATGTCGCGCACGATCGACAACCGGGGGTACGCCTCGTCGGTGAGCTTCAGCCACACCTGGCGCTCCGGATACTTCGACCGGCGGTTGTACGGCGGCGCGTGCGCCGCGATCAGCCGCAGCTCGCGGACCTCCGCCTCCAGCGAGTGGGCGCACTCGATCGCCTCCACGCGCTCGGCGGCGGCGAGCATCTCGGAGATCCGGGCCCGCTTCTCCGCTGCGGTGAAGTAGCTGCGTACCCGGGTGGCGACGTCGCCGGAGGTGCCGACGTAGAGCGGCCGGTCGTCGGCGGCCCGGAAGATGTAGACGCCCGGCACCTTGGGCAGCCCGTCGGCGAGGTGCCGCTTGCGGCGCTGGGTGGGGGTGACCGCGCGGGCGAACTCGATCGCGTCGCCGACGGTGTCGACCCGGTGCCCGCCGAGCCGCCCGATCAGCCCGTGCAGCACGTCGACGGTGGCCTTGGCGTCGTCCAGCGCCCGGTGGGTGGGCTGGGTCGCGGTGCGGAAGTAGGCGGCCAGCGTGCCCAGCTTGCGGTTGGGCACCTCGTCGCGGGTGAGCACCCGCCGGGCCAGCGCGGCCGTGTCCAGCACCCGGGGGTTGGGCCAGCGGTAGCCGTGCTTCGCGCAGGCGGCCTTGAGGAACCCCACGTCGTACGGCGCGTTGTGGGCGACCAGCACGGCGTCGCTGATGAACTCCAGGAAGCTCGGCAGCACCTGCTCGATCGGCGGGGCGGGCAGCAGCATGGCCTGCGTGATGCCGGTCAGCACGGTGATGAACGGCGGGATCGGCACGCCCGGGTTGACCAGCGTGGCGAGCACGCCCAGCTCCTCGCCGCCGCGCACCTTCACCGCGCCGATCTCGGTGATCCCGCCGCCGTCGGGCGCGCCGCCCGTGGTCTCCAGGTCGACCACCACGAAGGTGGTCGCGTAGAGCGGCAGCGCCGGGTCCACGGCGCTGCCCGCCGCAGTGTCCAGGCCGGCCAGCGACTCCTGGACGTACTCCGCTCGTGTCACCCGCGGGACGCTAGCGGCACGGTCCGACACTCGCGTCACTGCGGCCCCAGGAGATACCACGGGGGTACGATGAGAGATCGGCTCACTCACCGGGCGGTGGGCCCGTTCGGGGTGGGAGACTTGCCTCATGCCCCTCACCGAGCCGCACGACGACCACTCCTCCGCGGAGGAGCCGGCGGTCGGCGTGCCCGGTGCCGGTGAGGACGCGCCGATCCCGGTCGAGCCCGAGCCCACCCTGCCCGAGCCGGTCCGGCAGCGGATCGTGACGCTCACCGCCGCCGTGCTGCCTGGCCTGCCCGCCGACGAGGTGCCGGTGCCGCTGCGGCGGGTAGCCAAGTTCGCCCCGAACCGCCGCGCCCGCCTCGGCGCGCCCGTGATCGCCGCCCAGCTCACCGCCGACCCGCTGTTCCGGCAGCGGATCACCGCCCGGGTGCTGGCCGACGCCGGCGACCTCGGCGCGGCGGTGGTGGAGGGCACCGCCCCGGCCGCCGCCGACCCGGTCGAGGTGGCCGCCCTGGCCTACCTGGCCCGGCCGCGCGGCTGGCGGGAACTGATCGAGGCCAGCGGCGAGGCGGTACGCGCCGAGGCCGACAGCGCGGTCGTGGCCGAACTGGTACGCGAGGCCGAGCAGCGGGCCGCCCGTGCCGAGCACGACCGGGCGGTGGCCCGGGTGGAGGCGGAGAAGCTGCGCGACGAGCTGGCCCGGGTCCGGGAGGAGCTGGGTCAGCTCCGCGAGGAGGCGCGCCAGCTGGCCCGTACCCTGCGGGAGACCCAGGGCCGCGAGCGCAAGGCCACCGAACTGCTCGCCACCGAGCGCGGCCGGGCGGCCCGCGCGGCGGCCGACGCGGACGCCGAGCTGCGCCGCGCCCGGGCCCGGCTGGCCGAGGCGGAGGCCGCCGCCGGCGTGGCCCGGGCCAGCGCCAAGGAGGCTCGTTCGGTCGACGACGCCCGGCTGTGGCTGCTGCTGGAGACGATCGGCCAGGCGGCCGTCGGGCTGCGCCGCGAGCTGGCGCTCGACCCGGTGGACAAGCTGCCCGCCGACTTCGTCGCCGACGCGTTCGCCGACCAGCCGGGCGGCGCGGCGGCCGGCCCGGCGACCCGGGCCCGCGACACCGACGACCCGGCCCGCCTCGACCAGCTCCTCGCGCTGCCCCGGGCGCACCTGGTGGTGGACGGCTACAACGTCACCAAGCGCGGCTTCGGCGAGATGTCGCTGGAGCAGCAGCGCAAGCGGCTGATCACCGGGCTGGGCGGGATCGCCGCGCAGACCGGGGACGAGGTCACCGTGGTCTTCGACGGCGCCGAGCGGATCCACGGGCTGCCGCCCGCGCCGCGCGGCGTGCGGGTGCTGTTCTCCCGCAAGGGCGAGACCGCGGACGAGCTGATCCGCCGGCTGGTCCGCGCCGAGCCGGCCGGGCGGCCGGTGGTGGTGGTCTCCTCCGACCGCGAGGTCGCCGACGGGGTACGCCGGCACGGCGCGTACCCGCTGGGCGCCGACTCGCTGCTGCGGCGCCTGGCCCGCTCCTGACCGCACCGCCGTCCCCGTCCTGACCGCACCGCCATCCCTGCTTGATCGACTCCAGATCGGGGGAGTGGCGGGGTCGGGGGCGTGCTGATCGCGCCACTTCGGCGTACTGGTTGGGGTTCGCGGCGGGTGCTGCCTCGTTGTCCGGTTCTGTCGTACCCGGGCGTTAGCGTTCTGGTGACCGACGGTGGTGGTTTCTTCCCCGAGCGCCACCGGCGACCCGTCAGGAGGCGTTGATGCTCATCGACTGCGACACCTGCGGCAACCGTGGCGCTGGCTGCTCCGGCTGCCTGGTGACCGCCTTGTTCGACTCCGACCCGGCCGACCTCGGCCCGGCCGAGCACCGGGCGATCGAGGTGTTCGCGCGGGCCGGGTTCGAGGTGGACGTGCTGCCGTCGGCGCGTGCCGAGGCGCCGGCGCCGATGCCCCGCCGCCCCGGCCGTCGTCGCCGGGTTGCCTGACGCCGCCCGCCGGCTTCCGCCTGCCGCTGGAGCGCCGCCCCGGGTGGTGACACCTGACCCTCCTTCTCGTCCCCGGCCCCCGGGCAAGGGCCATCGATCTTGGAGTAGTGGCGCCCTGGATGCCGCTTTGGTGAGCCTTGTGAGGTGCCACAACTCCAAGATCGGCGCGCGCAGGGCGGGGCGGGACCGGGCGGGGTGGGGCGGGGCGGGGCCGGGCGGTCGGGACCGCGTGGCGGGCACGGCGGTCCCGCTCGCGTGGCCGGGCAATAGGATGAGCGGTCACGGCGGGAGGGGAGCGGCATGACGCGGACCGGGCACGACGGCGAGGTGGAGCGGTGACCCCGCGCGGGTGGGCCCTGCTGACCCTGGCCGGCCTGGCGGTGGCGGTGCTCGTGGCGGTGGTGCTGCTGGTGCCGTGGAGCCGGCCGCCCGCGCCGCGAGCCGACCAGCTCGCGGCGCTGCGGGAGCTACCGGCCGAGCAGGTGACCCGGGGCCGTGCGTTTCACGGCGCGCTGCGCCCGGCGGGCTGGTCGGCGCTGGCGGTCGGGCTGGTGGTGGCGCTGCTGCTCGGCCTCACCCCGCTGGGCGGGCGCCTGGTCGAACTGGCCGGCCGGCCCTTCGGCGGGCACTGGATCGCGCAGGCAGTGCTCGGCGGGCTGGCCGTCATGTTCCTCGCCGACCTGCTCACCCTGCCCTTCGCGGCCTGGCGGCGCACAGTGCTGGTCCGCTACGGGCTGAGCACCCAGAGCTGGGGCGGCTGGACGGTCGACCTGCTCAAGTCGTACGCGGTGAGCGCGGTGATCGGCGCGCTGGTGCTGCTCGGCTTCTACACGGTGATCCGGCTGGCCCCGCGCTGGTGGTGGGCGTTCGGCGCGGCCGGCGCGGCGGCCCTGGTGGTGGTGCTGTCGTTCGTGCTGCCGGTGCTCGTCGAGCCGGTGTTCAACCGGTTCACCCCGATGGAGCCGGGCCCGCTGCGCAGCGAGCTGACCGCGATGGCGGCCCGGGACGGCGTACCGGTGCGTGACGTGCTCGTCGCCGACGCGTCCCGGCGGACCAGGGCGGTGAACGCGTACGTCTCCGGGCTCGGGCCGACGCGGCGGGTGGTGGTCTACGACACGCTGCTGCGCGAGGCGGAGCCGGCGGAGGTGACGAGCGTCGTCGCCCACGAGCTGGGGCACGCCAAGGACCGCGACGTGTGGACCGGCACGCTGCTCGGCGCGCTCGGCGCCGCCGCCGCGGTGGTGGCGCTCTACCTGATCGGCTCCTGGACACCGCTGCTGCGGCTCGCCGGCGTCGACTCGATCGCCCAGCCGCGGGCGTTCCCGCTGCTGATCGCGCTGGTCACGGTGGCCGGCCTGCTCACCACACCGGTGCAGGCGCTCGTCTCCCGGCGGATCGAGGCCCGCGCCGACGCCCACGCGCTGGCGCTCACCGGCGACCCCGTGACGTTCGAGGCGATGCAGCGCCGGCTGGCCGGGGTCAACCTGGCCGACCCCGACCCGCCGCGCTGGGAGCACCTCTGGTCGGCGACCCACCCGTCCACCGTGGAGCGGATGGCCGCCGCCCGCGCCTACGCCAGGGAGTCCGGCCGATGAGCCGCACCTTGCTGATCACCAACGACTTCCCGCCGCGCCCCGGCGGCATCCAGTCGTTCGTGCACAACCTCGCGGTACGCCAGCCGCCCGGCTCGGTGGTGGTCTACGCGTCGAGCTGGCGCGGGGCGGAGAAGTTCGACGCCGACCAGCCGTTCGAGGTGGTCCGGGAACGTACCCGGGTGTTGCTGCCCACGCCGCTGATCGCCCGGCGGGCGGCGCGGCTGGCCCGCGCGTACGACTGCGACACGGTCTGGTTCGGCGCGGCGGCCCCGCTGGGGCTGCTCGCGACGGGCCTGCGGCGGCGGGCCGGGATCCGCCGGGCGGTGGCGCTGACCCACGGGCACGAGGTCGGCTGGGCGGCGCTGCCCGGCGCCCGCTCGGCGCTGCGCCGCATCGGCCGGGGCGTGGACGTGACCACCTACCTCGGCGAGTACACCCGGACGCGGCTGGCACGCGTGCTGGACGGGCTGACCGAGCTGCGCCGGCTCGCGCCCGGCGTGGACGTGGAGACCTACCACCCGGACGTCGACGGCACGGAGGTCCGCAAGCGGCTCGGGCTGGCCGACCGGCCGGTGGTGGTGTGCGTGTCGCGGCTGGTGCCCCGCAAGGGCCAGGACATGCTGATCCGCGCGCTGCCCGAGATCCGCCGCCGGGTGCCCGGCGCCGCGCTGCTGGTGGTCGGCGGCGGGCCGTACCGCTCGACGCTGGAGAAGCTGGCCCGGCAGGCCGGGCTGGAACACGACGTGGTGTTCACCGGCTCCGTGCCGTCGGACGCGCTGCCCGCCCACTACGCGGCCGGTGACGTCTACGCGATGCCCTGCCGCACCCGTAACCGCGGCCTGGACGTGGAGGGCCTCGGGATCGTCTACCTGGAGGCGGGTGCCACCGGGCTGCCGGTGGTGGCCGGCGACTCCGGGGGCGCGCCGGACGCGGTCCGCGACGGCGAGACCGGGTTCGTGGTTTCCGGCCGGGACGTGGCCCAGCTCGCCGACCGGGTGGCCACGCTGCTCGCCGACCGGGACCTGGCCCGGCAGTTCGGCGCGGCCGGCCGGGCCTGGGTGGAGCGGGAGTGGCGCTGGGAGACGCAGGCGCAGCGGATGGCCGCGCTGCTGGCCGGCTGACCGCCGCCCCGGACAGCGGCTCCGGCACGGCGGCCGGTCCGCCTCAGGAGACGGCTTCGACGTGCACGGGCACCCGGCCCAGGTGCGGCGCGGCCGGGCCGGGGCGGCCGAAGTGCCAGCCCTGCCCGGCGTCGCAGCCGATCGCGCGCAGCCGGTCCGCCTGGTCGGCCGTCTCCACGCCCTCGGCGGTGACGGTCAGGTCCAGCGCGTGCGCCAGCGAGACGAGCGAGGCGAGGATCCGCTCGTCGGTGCCGCTGTCCGGCGCGCGCAGGCCGGTGACGAACTCGCCGGCCACCTTCAGCTCGTCGACCGGCAGGTCCCGCAGGTACGCGAGGTTGGAGTAGCCGGTGCCGAAGTCGTCGATGGCGACCCGGACGCCCAGGTCACCGAGCACCCGCAGCGCCCGTACCGGCTCGACCACTGTGCTCATCATGGTGCTCTCGGTGATCTCCAGTTGCAGCCGGCGCGGCGGCAGGCCGGTGCGGCCGAGCACGCCGCGTACCTCGGGCACCAGGTCGGCCCGGTGCAGCTGGCGTACGGCCAGGTTGACGCTGACGAACGGCGCGTCGCCGTCGACCGCCGGCCAGGTGCCCGCCTCGCGGCACGCCTCGGCCAGCACCCAGCTGCCGAGCGGGACGATCAGCCCGGTCTCCTCGGCCAGCGGGATGAAGCTGTCCGGCCGCAGCACACCCAGCTCGGGGTGGCGCCAGCGCACCAGCGCCTCCATGCCGAGCACCCGCCCGTCGCGCAGGGACGTCAGCGGCTGGTAGTCGAGGTAGAACTCGCCCCGGTCCAGCGCGGCCGGGATCGCCGCGGACAGCGCGTACCGGGCCAGGTCGCGGCGGTTGCGGTCGGCGTCGAACAGCGACCAGCGGGCCCCGCCCGCGGCCTTGGCCCAGTGCAGCGTGCTGTCGGCCGCGCGCATCAGCTCCATCGGGGAGGTGCCCGCGACCGGGCGCTCCACGATGCCGATGCTCGCCGAGACGGTCAGTTCGTGGCCGTCGACGAGCGCCGGCTCGCGAACCGCTGCGAGCGCCGCCTCGGCGACCTTCGCCGCGTCGTCGGTGCCGGTCGTGCGCTCGATCAGGATCACGAACTCGTCGCCACCGAGCCGGGCCACCAGATGCTCGCCGAGCGCCTCGTGCAGCCGCTGCGCCACCGCCACCAGCAACGAGTCGCCGACCTGGTGGCCGAGGGAGTCGTTGACGACCTTGAACCGGTCCAGGTCGAGGAAGCAGACGCCGACCCGGTCGGCGCCCCTGGTGATCGCGGCGGCCAGCCGCTCGGTGAACAGCGTGCGGTTGGGCAGGCCGGTGAGCGGGTCGTGGGTGGCCTGGTGCCGGAACCGGGCCTCGCTGTCGCGCAGCGCCCGTTCCGCGTGCGCCCGGGCGATCATGGCGGCGCGGCGGATGGACTCCTGCTCGTCGAGCGTGCGGTCGCGCAGCGCGCGGGCGTAGCCGGTGGCGACGGTGGCGAGCAACCGCGCCATCCGGTCCTCGACGTCGTCGACGACCAGGTCGAGGTCGCGGACCAGGCGCAGCTGGATCACCTCGACGGTGCGGCCCAGCCCTTCGGCGGAGGCGATGTGCGCCTGCACCAGTTCCGCGCCGACCTGCTGGCCGATCCGCATGTCGAACGGCTCGGCCCGCAGCGCCTGGGCCAGCCGTTCGGTGAGCCGCTGCAGCATCTCCTCCAGCTGCGTCTGCGTCATCGGCAGGTAGCTGGTCCCGGAGACGGCCTTCGCCCAGGCCCGGGCGAACACGCCGGGCCGGCAGCGGGTCGCGTCGTCACCCACCGAGCCGCCCGACGCCGCCCATGAAGACCGCCCGCTCGGCGTTCTCGGCCTGGTCGGGGGAGTCCGGCCGCCACTGCGGCACCCATACGACGCCCGGGTCGACCAGCTCGAAGCCGTCGAAGAGCGCGGTCAGCTCGGCCCGGCTGCGGATCCAGAGCTGGCTGTCGGTGCGCCGGTAGACCCGCTCCGCCTCGGCCCGTTCGCCGGTGCCGGCGCGGCCGTCCTCGCTGGCCTGGGAGAGCACCAGGTGGCTGCCGGGCGCCAGCGCCGCGCGCAGCGTCCGCAGGATCTCCTCGGGGCGGTCGGTGTCCGGGATGAAGTGCAGCACCGCCACGACCATCACCGCGACCGGCTGTGTGAAGTCCAGCAGCCGGGTGACCTCCGGGTGGGCCAGGATCGCCTCCGGGTTGCGCAGGTCCTCCCGGAGCACCGTGGCGCGCTCGTTGCCGGCCAGGATCTCCTGGCTGTGCGCCACCGCCACCGGGTCCACGTCGACGTAGACCACGCGCGACTCCGGATCGATGCCCTGGGCGATCTCGTGCACGTTGCCGACGGTGGGGATGCCGGAGCCGATGTCCAGGAACTGGCGGACGCCGGTCCCGGCGAGGTACTGCACCGCCCGGCGCAGGAACGCGCGGTTGGCCTGGGCCATCAGCGGGGCCTCCGGCACCGCCTCCACCATCGCCCGCGCGGCGGCCCGGTCGGCGGCGAAGTTGTGCGAGCCGCCGAGATAGTAGTCGTACATGCGGGCGACGCTGGGGCGTTCGATGTCGATCGTCTCGGGTGCCCAGTCCGGCCGCTGCATGTCCTGCCCCTCGGGTGTCGACGACGCGCGGCCGTCACCGCCGCGCGGATCACCCCGGGTATTCTGCCCCTCCGCCGTCGTGGTGCAAAGACCGTCGTCGCTATGCGTCCGGCCGTTCACCGTGCGCGGTCAGCCGCACCCGTGACGCCGAAGAGGCCCGCGTCCGTGGCGGACGGGGCCTCTTCCGGCGGTGTGCCTCAGAACTTGGGCGCGTCCGGGGCCTCGAGCAGGCCCAGCCGCAGCGCGGTCATCAGCGCCTGGGCCCGGTTGGCCGCGCCCAGCTTCTCGTAGAGCTTGGAGATGTGGGTCTTGGCGGTCGACTCGCTGACGAACAGCTGCTTGGCGATGCCGGCCACGCTCATGCCGTCGGCGAGCAGCCGCAGCACCTGGCCCTCGCGGGGGGACAGCTGCGGGCCGGACGGCGCCAGCCGGCGCTTCATCGCCTCGGCCAGGTCGGCGGCGGTGAACGCGCTGGGGGAGGAGGCGGCGTGCCGGGCGGCGGCCACCACCTCGTCGGCCGGCGCGGTCTTCGGCACGAACGCGCTCGCGCCGGCCTCCAGGGCGCCGAAGAGCTGGTCGTCGCCGGCGTACATGGTCAGCACGACGATGCCCATCGACGCGCTGGACTTGCGCAGGGCGCGGGTGGCCTCCAGGCCGCTGCCGTCGGGCAGGCGAAGATCCATGATCACCACGTCGGGCTGGAGCGCGCCGGCCTGGCGCACGCCCTCCGCGGCGGTGGCGGCCTCGCCCACGACCTCGAACTGACGGTCACGCTCGAACGCGTGACGAAGACCCTTACGGATGAGGTCGTGGTCGTCGACTAGGAGAACCTTGGTACGGGTGGCCGGTGTCGGACTGCTGGTCATCCTCGGGTTACTCCCCTTCTGCTGCTGCGGCGCTGCCGCGCACCTTATCGCGCCGGGGCGACGAACCGAGCACCACGGCCACTGTCGTCCCACTGGGTTGACGTGGCCTGATCTCCAACCGGCCTCGGATACGTTCCGCCCTCTCCGCCATGATCGCAAGGCCATAGTGCCCGTCCGGGCGCTGGTCACCGATGCCGTGACCGTCATCCGACACTTCAATTCGGGTGTACGGGGGATCCACCTCGCACGTGACCCAGAGGTTCGAGGCGCCGGCGTGCTTGCGGGCGTTCGTCACCGCCTCCTGCGCGATGCGCAGCAACTCGGCCTCGGTCGCGGCCGGCAGCCGGGCGGTGGACTCGTCGAGCGACAGGTGCACCCGCAGGCCGCCGGAGGCGCCGACGGTACGGGCGTACTCGGCGATGGCGGCGGCCAGGCCGCCGTGCCGGTCCACCTCGCTGCGCAGCTCGAACAGGCTCAGCCGCAGCTCGGTGATCACCCGGGTCACCTCCTGGCGCAGCGTGCGCAGCGAGTCGGCGGTCTCCTCCGCGTCCTCGTGCACGGTGGCCAGGGCGTTGTCGATGCCGTACCCGACCATGACCAGTTCCTGGGCGACCCCGTCGTGGATCTCCCGGGCCAGCCGCTGCCGCTCCTCGTTCGTGGCCAGCGAGCGCACCTCGTCGAAGAGCAGCGCCGCCTCCAGCCGCAGCGCCGCCGGGCCGGTCAGGGCCGTCACCCGGGACACCACCGGCGGCGGGTACGCGGCGGCGGTGTCCGCCTCGATCACCACCAGGCCGACCGTGCGCACGCCGGCCACCAGCGGCACGATCAGCGCGGAGACCTCCCCGGAGCGCCGGGAGCGGCCCTGCGAGCGGGACGAGACGGTCGGCTGCTGGCTGGCCCAGGCGTCGGCGATGGCCGAGTCGGCGTCGAGCGTGGTCTCCCAGTCGACCCGGTCCGCGCCGATCTGGGCCAGCACGACCAGCCGGCCGCCGCCGCTGGCGGAGAGCACCGCGCCCCGGTCGGTCTTCGCCACCACCCGCAGCTCCTCCAGCAGGTGCTCGGAGATGCCGCCCGGGTCCAGCGTGGCGCCGGGCAGCTGCCGGGCGACCGTACGCAGCTGGGTGAGCAGCCGGGTCGCCTCGGCGTACGGCTGGGGTTTGCCCTCGCCGCGGACCCGCATCACGCGCTGGAGCGTGCCGGCGGTGTAGAGGCCGAGACCGGCCAGGATCAGCCACTGGGCGCAGACCGCCAGGTAGCCGACCTGACCGAGCTGCGCACCACCGTCGACCTGGGTGAACGCGGCGCTGGCCACGAGCGTCGCCGCCGCCACCACGAGCAGCGCGGCGCCCTCGCGGAACCGGCGGCTCAGCGCGGTCACGGTGACCGGCACGGCGAGGTACGGCAGCACCGCCGAGGCGCCCACCCCGCCGGTGACACCGGTGAGATGGGTGTCGGCGGCGACCTGGCTGGCGGCCAGCCCGAGCACCACCACCTCGGCGAACCGGCTGATCGAGGTGAGCAGCCGGTGCTGCGGGGCGAGCACGGCGGGCAGCCCCGCGACGCCCAGCAGGGCGATCCACCAGAGCTGGGCGGGGTCGCGGGTGGCGAACAGGGTCAGGGCGGCGACCAGCGCGGGGAGAACCGCGCGGGCCGCTACCGCGAGGGGCTGCGTCTGCGGCTGGCCGGATGTGGAGGCGGGCACGTGACGGATCGTAGTCAGCGTTGGTAGATCTCCGCGATCTCCGAGGCGTACGTCTTGTGCACGACCTGCCGCTTGACCTTCAGCGACGGGGTCAGCTCACCGGTGGTCTCGGTGAAGTCCTGCGGCAGGATCCGGAACACCTTGATCGCCTCGGCCTTGGAGACCGCCTGGTTGGCCTGGTCGATCGCGCCCTGGACCTCGGCGCGCAGCGCCGCGTCCTCGCGCAGCTCGGCGATGCTCGTGGTCTCCGGGCGGCCCTGCCCGGCCAGCCACTTCGGCAGCGCCTCCTCGTCGATGGTGACGAGCGCGGCGATGAACGGCTGCCGGTCGCCGACCACCACGCACTGGCTGATCAGCGGGTGCGCCCGGACCTGGTCCTCCAGCACCGCCGGGGCGACGTTCTTGCCGCCGGCGGTCACGATGATCTCCTTCTTGCGGCCGGTGATGCTCAGGTAGCCGTCGTCGTCGAGGTGCCCGAGGTCGCCGGTGCGGAACCAGCCGTCGGCGCTGATCGCCTCGGCGGTGGCCGCCTCGTTGTGCCAGTAGCCCTGGAAGACGATGTCGCCGGCGATGAGGACCTCGCCGTCGTCGTCGATGCGGATGGTGACGCCGGGCAGGGGGCGGCCGACGGTGCCGATCCGGGTGCCGGTGGGCAGGTTGGCGGCGGCGGCCGGGGAGGTCTCGGTCAGGCCGTACCCCTCGCAGATGGTCACCCCGACGCCGCGGAAGAAGTGCCCGAGCCGCGCGCCCAGCGGCGCGCCGCCGGAGATGGCGTCGCGGCACCGGCCGCCCATCGCCGCCCGCAGCTTGCGGTAGACCAGCTTGTCGAAGAGGGTGTGCTGCGCGCGCAGCGCCAGGCCCGGACCGCCCGGCAGTTCCTGCGCCTCGCTCCACGCGATGGCGACCTTCTCCGCCCGGTCGAAGATCTTGCCCTTGCCCTCGGCCTCGGCCTTCTGCCGCGCGCCGTTGTAGACCTTCTCGAACACCCGGGGTACGGAGAGCACGAACGTCGGCTTGAAGTCCTGCAGCTCGGCGACCAGGTTCGTGGTGTCCGCGCAGTGCGCCATGGTAGCCCGGGCGTGCACCACGCCGACCTGGATGAGCCGGGCGAAGGCGTGCGCGAGCGGCAGGAACAGCAGCGTCGAGGCGCCCGGGCGGAACAGGTTCGGCAGCACCGGCACCGCGTTGGCGATGTCGGTGTAGATGTTGCGGTGGGTCAGCACGCAGCCCTTCGGCCGGCCGGTGGTGCCGCTGGTGTAGAGGATCGTGGCGACGTCGCCGGCCTTGAGCATGGAGCGGCGCGTGTCGACCTCGGCCGGGTCCACCGCCTCGCCGGCGGCGACCAGCTCGTCCACCACGCCCAGGTCGATCTGCCAGACCTCGCGCAGCTCGGGCAGCCGGTCCCGGACACCGGCGACCAGGGTGGCGTGCGCGGTGCTCTCCACCACCACGGCGACGGCGCCGGAGTCGCCGAGGATCCAGGCGGCCTGCTCGGCGCTGGAGGTCTCGTAGATCGGCACGGTGACCGCGCCGGCGGCCCAGATCGCGTAGTCGAACAGGGTCCACTCGTAGCGGGTGCGGCTCATCAGGCCGACCCGGTCGCCGGGGGAGACGCCGGCCGCGATCAGGCCGCGGGCCACCGCGACCACCTCGTCGCGGAACTGCCGGCAGGTCACCTCCTCGCGCGCCGCCGTCCCCGCGCCGGGACGGACGAACTGCACGGTGTCCGGGGCGACTTCGGCGTTTTCCCAGACCGGGTCGGTCAGGTTGGCCGCGTCGCCGACGGTGACGATCGGCGGGACGGAGAACTCGCGCACCTGCACTCCCTCGTGCTCTACCGGCGGGGGCCGGCCTGGTCGGCTCTGTCGAAACCTACCCGCACACCCCGGGGGGTCGGCCAGGGAGGTTGCCCGACCGGCTGGTGGGACGCCGTCGGCGGGTGGAGCGGCGCCGGCCGGGACGCGGCCGGGTAGCCTCCCCCCATGGCGGACTCCTCCACCCAGTCGATCATCATCGGCGCGTCACCGGATCGGGTGGCGGCCGTCATCTGCGACTTCCCCAGTTACCCCGAGTGGACCGAGGCGGTCCGCGAGGCCGAGGTGATCGAGGAGTACGAGGACGGCTACGCCAGCCAGGTCCGATTCACGCTCGACGCGGGCGTGCTGGCCGACGAGTACGTGCTGGCCTACGAGTACGCCGAGGACATCTCCCGGATCGAGTGGCACCTGGTCGCCCCGTCGAAGATGCAGCGGTCCCAGCGCGGGTCGTACGACCTGGTGGGTAACCCGGACGGGACGACCACGGTGACCTACACCCTGGAGGTGGAGCTGTCCGTGGCGATGCTCGGCATGTTCCGCCGCAAGGCCGAGAAAATGATCATGGATACGGCGTTGAAGCAGCTCAAGCGCCGGGTAGAAGCACCCGGTGCGGCGCAGGAGAACCGACCGTCGTCCCGGTAGTCACGCTGGAGGAGCCGAACCATGGGCACCACTGATCCGGGTTCGGCCCGGGAAGAGGCCGAGCGCCTCGTCGCCACACTGCTGGCCACCGCGAAGCTGGCCGCCGCCACACCGGGCTCCGGCCCCTGGGGTCCGCTCGGTGGGATCCTCTCCGGTGTCCTCGGTCACAGCGGCTCGGACCCCGGTTCCGGTCCGCGGGCGTCCGGCCCCGCCGGTTTCGCCACCGGCTCCCCGGAATGCTGTGTCTGCCCCGTCTGTCGCGGTATCGCCGCGTTGCGGGACCCGAGTCCCGAGTTCGCCGAGCGGCTCGCCACCGGCGCCGGGGACCTGGCGGCCGGTGTCGCCAGCATGCTCCGGGCGTTCACCCCGGCCGAGCCGGAGCAGCCGGCCGACACCGGCGGCGCCGCGCCGGGCGGATCGGGGGACCACGTGTGGCGCGAGGCGACCCGTACCGGGCATGATTCTCAGCCGGCACCCGAGCAGGACGTGTGGTCCGCCGCCACCCGGGGGGAGGGCGCGGCCGATGCGGGTGCCGCCGACGCCGCCGGGCCGCAGGAACCGGCGACGAGCCGGCCACCGGCCGGCCGTCCCGTGGTGCCCGCCTCGCGGGCGTCCGGCGAGGTGGGCGCGGACGCACCAGGCGACGGGGCCTGACCACCGGACATCCCGGGACCGTACGGCCGGTTCGGCCGGTTCCCGGGCAGCACAGCAGAGGGGAGTGGCAGCGGTGACGCTGACCATCGGAGTCGACGTCGGTGGCACGAAGGTGGCCGGCGGTGTCGTGGACGACGCCGGCGCGGTACTCGTGCAGACGCGACGGGACACCCCCGCCGACGACGTGGCCAAGACCCGCGACGTCATCATCGAGGTCGTCACCGAGCTGGCCGCCGGTCACGCCGTCGAGGCGGTCGGCATCGGCGCCGCCGGCTGGATCGACGCCTCCCGCTCCACCGTGCTGTTCGCCCCGAACCTGGCCTGGCGGGACGAGCCGCTGCGCACGTACGTCGGGGACGCCACCGGCCTTCCGGTGATCGTGGAGAACGACGGGAACGTGGCCGCGTGGGCGGAGTTCCGTTACGGCGCGGCCCGTGACGCCGACGACTCGATGGTCATGTTCACCATCGGCACCGGCGTCGGCGGCGGCATCGTGCTCGGCGGCGACCTGGTCCGCGGCGCCAACGGCATCGCCGCCGAGCTGGGGCACATGCTCACCGTGCCGGACGGCCACCAGTGCGGCTGCGGCCGGCTGGGCTGCATCGAGCAGTACGCCAGCGGCAGCGCCCTGGTCCGCTTCGCCCGCGCCGCCGCCCGCCAGGAGCCGCACCGGGCCGCGGCGCTGCTGGAGTTGGCCGACGGCGAGGCCGAGTCGATCACCGGCCCGATGGTGACCGCCGCGGCCAAGGGCGGCGACCCGGTCTCCACCGAGGCGTTCGCCCAGGTCGGCCGCTGGCTCGGCACCAGCCTCGCCGACATGGCGCAGATCCTCGACCCGCAGGTGCTCGTGGTGGGCGGTGGCGTGATCGACGCCGGTGACCTGCTGCTCGGCCCGACCCGCCGGTCGTTCGCCGAGGCGCTGGCCCAGCGCAGCCGCCTGCCCGTCGCCGAGGTGCGCCCGGCCGAGCTGGGCAACACCGCCGGCGTGATCGGCGCCGCCGACCTGGCCCGGCGGATCTGACATGACGGACTCGGGTGTGCCGCTGCGGGTGGTGTCGTACAACGTCCACGGACAGCGGGACGACACCGCCGCGCTGGCCGAGGTGGTCCGGGGCGCGGCCCCGGACGTGGTGATCGTCCAGGAGGGACCGCGCCGGTTCCGGTGGCGGCAGAAGTGCGCCGCGCTCGCCGAGTCGTTCGGCATGGTGGTGGCGGCCGGTGGCCTGCCGTCGCTGGGCAACGTGCTGCTGACCACCCTGCGGGTGCGGGTCACCGAAACCAGCTGCCAGCGGTATCCGCTGACCCCGGGGCGGCACATGCGCGGCGCCGCGTACGCGCGGTGCCGGGTCGGCGGCGTCGACCTGCTGCTGGCCGGCTCGCACCTGTCCACCGACCCGGCCGAGCGGCCGGCGCAGGCGGCGGCGTTCAAGCGGGAGCTGGCCGCGTCCACGCTGCCCGTGGTGGCCGGCGCGGACCTCAACGAGGGCCCGGACGGGCCGGCCTGGCAGACGGTCGCCGAGGGGCTCACCGACGCGGCGCTGGCCGCCGACCGGGCCGACCGGCACACGTTCTCCTGCGCCGACCCGCGCCGCCGCATCGACGCGCTCTTCGTCGATCCCCGGATCACGGTGGTCGACTACGACGTGGTGGACACGCCGCTGACCCGCCGCGCCAGCGACCACTTCCCGGTGCTGGTCGACCTGCTGCTGCCGACCGCCTGACCGTCCCCGGAATCGGTGGCTGGACAACGGCTGGCATTCTCGGCAGGATTTCGCGGTGTCCTCCTCCACCGAGCTCGGCCACCCCGATCCGGACCAGACGGCCGTACCGAGCCGTGCCGAACGCCCGGTCTCCGACCGGGGTGACACGGTCTGCGTCATCGGCGCCGGCGCCAGCGGCCTGACCGCCGTCAAGAACCTCCGCGAGGCCGGCTTCGGCGTGGACTGCTACGAGCGGGAGACAGGCGTCGGCGGCGCCTGGAACTGGCGGCACGACCGCAGTCCGGTGTACGCCAGCACGCACCTGATCTCGTCCCGGCCGTTCACCCAGTTCCCCGACTTCCCGATGCCGGACGACTGGCCGGACTACCCGCACCACAGCCAGCTCCTGTCCTACTTCGAGCGGTACGCCGACCACTTCGACCTGCGCCAGCACGTCTGGTTCGGCACCGAGGTGGTCCGGGTCGAGCCGGTCGGGGGGGACCGGTGGGACGTCACCACGCGCAGCACCGGCGGCTACGGTCCCGAGCGCACCTCCCGGTACGCCGCGGTGGTGCTCGCCAACGGGCACAACTGGTCGCCGAAGCTGCCCCGCTACGAGGGGCTGGAGCAGTTCCGCGGCGAGGTCATGCACGCCTCGTCCTACAAGGACCCGGCGCAGTTGCGCGGCAAGCGGGTGCTGGTGGTGGGCGCCGGCAACACCGGCTGCGACATCGCGGTCGAGGCGGCCCAGCAGGCGTCGCACTGCTGGCACTCCACCCGGCGCGGCTACTGGTACGCCCCGAAGTACGTCCTCGGCCGCCCCGCCGACCAGGTGAACGACACGCTGCTGGCGCTGCGGGTGCCGCTGCGGGTACGGCAGTGGCTCTACCACTGGACGCTGCGGCTGACCGTCGGCGACCTGACCCGGTTCGGCATGCCCAAGCCGGACCACCGCGTCTACGAGACGCACCCGATCGCCAACAGCCAGCTCGTCTACTACGTCGGGCACGGCGAGGTCACGCCGGTGCCGGACGTGGCCCGGTTCGACGACCGCGCGGTGGAGCTGACCGACGGCCGGCGCATCGACCCCGAGCTGGTCGTCTTCGCCACCGGATACCTGCCGCGCTTCGAGTTCCTCAAGGGACAGGTGCTCGGCGACGAGGACGACTCCGGGCGGCCCCGGCTGTGGCTCAACGCGTTCACCGCCGGGCATCCCACGCTCGCCGTGGTCGGCCTGGTGCAGCCGGACTCCGGCATCTTCCCCATCTCGCACTGGCAGAGCGTGCTGTTCGCCCGGCTGCTCACGCTGCGCGCCACCCGGCCGGAGCGGGCCGCCGCGTTCGACCGCAAGGTCCGCGCGGGCCTCGGCGAGCGGTACTCGGCCAAGGTCAAGGACAGCACCCGGCACTGGTTCGAGGTCGGGCACGCCGACTACCTGCGCGCGCTCCAGCGGGCGCTGCACGAGCTGGAGGGCACACGGTGAGCGCGAGGAACGCAGCGCAGCGGAGTCCCGCAGTCGCGAACGAAAGGCAGGCACTGTGACGGCCGAGCGGATGCGGGTGGTCCGGTCCTGGGAGTGGGCCCGGCCGGAGCGGCCCGCCCGCCGCGAGGTCCTCGCCGCGGTGCCGGAGCGGGAGGAGGCGAAACCGCCGCTGCTGTTCGTGCCCGGGTTCGGCCACGGCGCGTGGGCGTTCGCCGAGCACTGGCTGGGGCACGCCGCCGGTCGCGGCTTCCCGGCGTACGCGCTGAGCCTGCGCGGGCACGGCGGCAGCGAGCCGGCGCCGGAGGCGACGCTGCGTTCGTACACCCATGACGTGACGCAGGTGGCGGCGAGCCTGCCGCGGCAGGCGGTGCTGGTGGGGCACGGCGCCGGCGCCCGGGTCGTGGCGCACGCGCTGGCCCGCTACCCGGCGCGGGCGGCGGTGCTGGTGGCGCCGGTGCTCGGCGGCTGGTCGACGTTCGGCACGGCGTTGCGGCGCAATCCGGCCGGGACCGTGCCGGCGGTCTTCGGTGCCGGGCTGCGGCTCAACCGGCGGCAGCTGTTCAGCCGGGAGTTGCCCGACACCGACGCCCGGCGGCACCTGGCCCGGCTGGGCCGCGCCGGTCGGCGGGCGCAGTGGCAGCTGCTGACCGGCCGGGGTCCGGAGCCCGCGGTGGGCCGGCCGCCGGTGCTGGTGCTCGGCAGCCCGGACGACCGGGTCGTGCCGGCGTCCGCGCTGGTCCGGGCCGCCCAGCGGTACGCCTCCGCGCCGCTGCTCTTCCCCGGCATGGGACACGACCTGATGCTCGACGCCCGCTGGCGGGAGCCGATCGACGCGATCCTGGACTGGCTGGACAAGGACCCGGCGTCCACGGCGGGATGAGCGCCGGGGCGCCGGCTCAGCGGGTGGCGGCGCGGCGGCCGGCGAGCGAGCCGCTCTCCTCCAGCGCGCTCAGGTAGGACGCCGCCCAGGCGTGGATGTCGTTGCGCGCCAGGTGTTCGCGCATGGCGCCCATCCGGGCCGCCACGTCCTCCGGGCCGGCGCGCAGCGCGGCCAGCAGCCCCTGCTTGAGGCCGTCGAGGTCGTGCGGGTTGACCAGGTACGCCTGCTCCAGCTCGGAGGCGGCGCCGGCGAACTCGCTGAGCAGCAGCGCGCCGGTGCCGTCGACCCGGGCCGCCACGTACTCCTTCGCCACCAGGTTCATCCCGTCGCGCAGCGGCGTCACCGCCATCACGTCCGCGACGCGGTAGAGCGCGACCAGCTCGGCCCGGTCGAACGGCTGGGAGAGGTAGTGGATCGGCGGCTCGCCGACCCGGCCGAACTCGCCGTTGATCCGCCCGACCTGGTGCTCCACCCGGTCCCGCAGGATCTGGTACTGCGCCACCCGGTCGCGGCTGGGCACGGCCACCTGGACCAGCACGGTGTCGCGGACCTTGATGTCGCCGCTGGCGAGCAGTTCGCGGTACGCCTTGAGCCGCTGCTCGATGCCCTTCGTGTAGTCCATCCGGTCGACGCTGAGGATCACCTGTTCCGGCTGGCCGAGGTCCTGCCGGAGCCGGCGGGCCCGTTCGGCGACCTCCGGGCGCGCCGCGAGCGCGGACATCTCGGCGGTGTCGATGGCGACCGGGAAGGCGCCGATGCGCACGACCCGGCCGTCGACGCCGATCCGCCGGTCGGTCGCGGGCAGGCCGAGCACCTTGGTGGCGAGCTGGGCGAAGTTGTGCGCGGCCTGGGCCCGCTGGAAGCCGATCAGGTCGGCGCCGAGCATGCCGCGCAGCAGCTCGGCCCGGCGCGGCAACTGCATGAACAGCTCCGGCGGCGGGAACGGCACGTGCAGGAAGAAGCCGATCCGCAGGTCCGGCCGCAGGTCGCGGAGCAGGCCGGGCACCAGCTGGAGGTGGTAGTCCTGCACCCAGACCAGGCCGCCGGGCTCGGCCGTCTCGGCCGCGGCCTCGGCGAAGCGCTGGTTGACCCGCTGGTACGCCTCCCACCACCGGCGGTGGTACTCCGGCTGCTCGACGGCGTCGTGGTAGAGCGGCCAGAGGGTGGCGTTAGCGAAGCCCTCGTAGTGGTCGCGGAAGTCCTCGGCGCTCAGCGGCACGGTGTGCATGCGGACGCCGTCCACGTCCGGCAGCGCGGGGGCGGGTCCGGTGCCGCCGGCCCAGCCGACCCAGGTGGCGGGCGTCTGCCGCAGCAGCGGGTGCAGGGCGCTCACCAGGCCGCCGGGGCTGCGGCGCCACTCGAAGGCGCCGTCGGGCGCCACACTGTCGTCGATGGGGAGGCGGTTGGCCACCACCACGAGAGGGCTCTGTCGCATCGGGCATTCCGCTCAGCAGGGGACCGGCGACCCGGAAGAGACGCAAGCCGGACAGCCGGTGCGGGACGTGACGTTCAGCCTATTCCTACTGACTGTAAGTTACACGCTTGTTACGCCCGGGCCCAGGGCGAGCGGCGTCCCGCCATCCGGGCGGAGCGGCGTCAGACGACAGCGCCGTCGTCCGGGTCGTGGTCGTCCCGGTCGCCCGGGCGCAGCCGCCAGATCAGCATCACGAAACCGGCCAGGATGCCGGAGAAGCCGAGCAGCGTGACCACCGACGGGTCGACGAGCGACACCACGGTGGGGGACAGGAACAGCAGGAAGCCGAGCACGATGCAGGCGACGCCGAGCACCGCGTACTTGGAGAAGCGGGGCAGCGGGGGCGGCGGGGGCGGGGTGTAGTGCTCCTCGTCCGACGCCTCGTCGGGCAGGTTGTTGCCGAACGTGTCCAGGCCGTCCAGCAGCGAGGGCTCGTCGTGCCGGTCCCGGCTCAGCGAGACGCCGGAGATGTCGGCCGCGTACGGCAGCCGGCGCACGTCGGTGGCGGTCGGGCCGGCCGGCTCCTCGGCGCGGCTGCCGGCGGCGGCGCCCGGCGCGGGCGGGTCGTCCACGTCCTCGGCCGCGGGCCAGGGGTGGCTGCCGGCGCTCGGCGCGGTGTGGAACCCGGCCACGATCTTCGCCCACTCGGCCTCGATGTCCGGCTCGTCGGCGCGCGGCTGGTCGCCGCCGCCCTCGTCGGCGAGCTGGGTGAGGTAGTCCCGGGCGGTGGTCAGGTGCGACCTGTCGACGTAGAGCCGGTCGACCGGGCGCGCCGGGACGGTGGTGGTGCGGGTCACCGGGTTCAGGTCGGCCGAGGGCTGGAGGTAGGCCGCGATGCCACCGGCGGCGAGCACGTCCTGCAGGTGCTCGCCGACGCGTGGATCGACGTCGCCCGCGACCGCGTACTCGGCCGCGTCGAGCCCGTTGTCCCGCCGTCCCCGACGGGGCCCGCCCCCTGACACCGGACACCCCCTTCGCCGTTCCCTGCCCGTGCCCTGAATCGTGACACGTCGGCACCCGGTTCCGGGAGTGCGTTGTGGCGTGCCGCTCGTCGTTCGTACCCTCTTCCCGGACTCCTCCGGGCGCCGCCGGCGCCTGCGGGGCCACGCGGCGGCCCGCCCGCCGCCACCGAACGGGAAGGACGCCGGTGCTGTACTGGCTGCTGAAGTACGTCATCCTCGGCCCGTTGCTGAGGCTGATCTTCCGCCCGCAGGTCGAGGGACTGGAGCACGTGCCGGAGACCGGGCCGGTGATCCTCGCCAGCAATCACCTCTCCTTCTCGGATTCGATCTTCACTCCGCTGATCGTCAAGCGAAAAGTCACATTCATCGCCAAAGCCGAATACTTCACGGGTAGGGGCCTCAAGGGCTGGCTCACCAGGATGTTCTTCGTCGGCTCCGGCACCATCCCGGTCGACCGCTCCGGCGGCCGCGCCGCCCGGGCCGCCCTCGACACCCAGCTCTCGGTGCTGCGGGCCGGTGGCATCGCCGGCATCTACCCCGAGGGCACCCGGTCGCCGGACGGCCGGCTCTACCGGGGCAAGACCGGGGTGGCGCGGCTGGCGCTGGAGAGCGGTGCCCCGGTGGTCCCGATGGCCATGCTCAACTCCGACGCCATCCAGCCGACCGGCCAGATCATCCCCAACCTGGGCCGGGTGCGGATCCGCTTCGGGCCGCCGCTGGACTTCTCCCGCTACGCCGGGATGGCCGGCGACCGGTTCGTCGAGCGGGCGGTCACCGACGAGATCATGTACGAGCTGATGGAGTTGTCCGGCCGCGAGTACGTCGACACGTACGCCCAGAAGGCCAAGGGCGTCGCGGCACGGCAGCCGCTCCCGGCCTGACCCTCAGCCCGCCCCGGCGATCCGCAGCAGCCCGGCGGCGGAGTGCCGGTCGGCGAACGCGCGTACCCGGGCCAGAGTCGCCGCCGCGGCCGGTGGGTCCGCCTCGGTCAGCGGCACGACAGCCAGCGCGGACGCGATCATCTGGTCGGTGACGTCGGTCATCTCCGCGTACCCCTCGGCCGCGCCGGTGAGCAGCCGGCCCGCCCGCGCGGCGTCCCCGTCGCCCCGGGCCAGCGCCGCCTCGGCCGACCGCCCGGCCGCCCGCGCCCAGCGGGTCACCCGGGGCGCGTGGGCCAGCAGGTCGCGCACCAGCACCGCGGCGTCGCCGCCGAGCAGCGCCGCGACGTGGCCGATCGCCGGCACCCACTCGGCGAACGGGATCATCCGGGTCTGGCGCCAGTCCTCGTCCAGCTCGGTCAGCAGCGCCACCGCCTCGTCCCGGCGGCCCTGCACGGCGCGGCAGAGCGCGGCGTGCGCCAGCGTGGAGCGCAGCACGCGCTGGAAGCCGCTGCGCCGGGCCGCGACGAGCGCCTGGTCCACCAGGTCCTCGCCGCCGCCCGGGCCGGCCGGGTCGTCGCCGAGCGCCCGGATCCAGCCGGACACGGCCACGATGTGCAGGTCCCACTCGTCGGTCGGGCGCCGCGTCGACCCCTCGGCCATCCGCAGCGCCGCCGTCCAGTCCCCGCTGTAGTAGGACCGGGCCCACTGGTCGCTGAAGCTCACCGTCAGCGCGTGCTCGCCGGCCAGGTCCAGCGAGCGCTGCTCGTCGATCAGCCGGGCCGAGCCGGCCAGGTCGCCCTCCTCCTGCAGCACCCAGGCCAGGTTGTGCACCGCGCGGCGGCGGCTGGTCAGCCGCTCCACCCGGCACTCCTCGGTCACCTCGGCCAGCTCGGCGTACGCCTCCTCGGCGCCGGACTGGTAGCGGACCACGGCGAGCGTGATGCGCGCGTTCGCCCGCGCCTCGCGCAGCCCCAGCCGCTCGGCCAGCTCGGCGGCGGTGCGGGCGGCCACGCACGCCGGCTCGGTCTCCGCGTCGAGCATGTGCGCGCGGGCCAGCTCCAGCAGCACGCCCACCTTGTCCTCGCTGTCCGGCAGCGTGGCGTGCAGCCCGATCGCCTGGTCGAGGCAGCGCATCAGCTCCGAGCGGTCGGCCCGGGCGAAGGCCGCCGTGGCCAGCAGCCGCCACGCCTTCGCCGCGCCGGGCCGGTCACCGGCGTCGGCCAGCCGGCCGGCCAGCGTGGTGAGCAGCGCCGTCCCGCCGCCGTCGAGGAAGCCGTCGCGGTCCCGGTAGAACGCCAGCTCGGCCTGGAACAGCTCGAGCGCCGGGTCCGGACCGCACTCCACGCTCAACGCGCGGTCCACCAGCGTGGCAGCGGTCTCCAGCGCGTGCAGGTCGTACGCCCGGCGTGCGGCCCGGTGCAGCGCGGACCGGGTCGCGGCGGCGTGCGGGGCCTGGTCCAGGCCGACCGTACGGGCGATCTCGTGCGCCGCCCACCTGTGGTTGGCCAGCACCTCGGCCCGGTCGTGCTGCCGGCCGTCGGCGAGCTGCTCCAGCCAGTCGGCGGTGCGCTGGTGCCGGGCGACCCGCTCGGCCCGGGGCAGCCGCTGATAGCAGACGTCGCGGACCAGCACGTGCCGGAACCGGTACTCCGCCTGGCCGGGCATCGTCGAGACGGGCAGCTCGTAGACGAGGTCGCGGCGCTGGAGGTGGTGCAGCGCCCGTTCGACCCACTCCGCCGGACGGCCGAGCGCCAGCGCCACCGGCGCCGCCCAGAACTGCACGCCGACCACCGAGGCGGCCTGGAGCACCGCGCGGTCGGCCGGGTCGAGCAGGTCCAGCCGGTTGGCGATGACCGCCTGCACGGTGCGCGGCATCCCGGCGCCCCCGACCGGGTCGACGAGCGCGAGCGCGGCGGTCCGCTCGGCCAGCCCGCCGTCGAGCAGCATCCGCGCGTACTCCTGGGCGTAGAGCGGGTTGCCGTCGGCGAACTCGATCAGCGGCGCCCGCGCGTCCTGCGGCAGCGTGGCCTGGCCGAGCAGCAGCGAGTAGAGCGTGTCGATGTCGCCGTCGTGCATCGGCGGCACCGAGATGGACATCGCCCCGCTGATCGTGCCGGTCCAGGCCGGGTGCTGCTCGCGCAGCTCCGGCCGGGCGGTCGCGACGACGAGCAGCGGCACGTTGCGGGCGGCCGCGCCGAGCTGCTCGACGAAGGACAGCATCGCCTCGTCGGCCCAGTGCATGTCCTCGAAGACGAGCACCGTGGGACCGGTCGCGGCCAGGGCGAGCAGGAAGCGCCGCCACGCCGCCTCGGTCTCGGCCGAGGTGAGCCGTTCGCCGGAGACGCCGACGAGCGGGCCCAGCGCCTCGGCCAGCCGTACCGCGTGCGGGTCGGCGAGGCGGCCCAGCCGCTCGCGCAGCCGGTCCCGGATGGTGGCCGGGTCGTCGGCGCCGGTCAGTCCGGTCCAGCTCCGGACGATGTCGGCCAGCGCGGCGTAGGTGACGTTCTCGCCGAACGGCGGGCACTGGCCGGTCAGCCAGGTGACCCGGGTGCCGGGCAGGCTGGCGGCGTGCCGGGCCAGCTCACGCAGCAGCCGGCTCTTGCCGACCCCGGCCGGGCCGAAGACGGTGAGCAGCTGCGAGGTGCGCTCGGTCAGCGTGCGGTGCAACGCGCTGACCAGCAGGCCCCGCTCGTGGTCCCGGTCGACCATCGGGGTCAGCTCGGCGGTCTGCCCGTCGCGCCGGGGCCGTGCCCGTACGGCCAGCCAGATCCGGCTCACAGTGGACCGGCCGCGCAACGTCACCGGCGGCTGGTCGTCGTACTCCATCTCGCGCCGGGTGGCCGCCCAGGTGCTCTCGTCCACCACCACGCCGCCGACCGGGGCGAGCCCCTGCAACCGGCTGGCGGTGTTCACCACGTCGCCGGTGACGAACGCCTGGCCGCCGTCGCGCGCCGCGGCCAGGTCGACGAGGGCCTCGCCGGTGGCGATGCCGACCCGGAATCCGAGCGGTGGATGCGGTCCGGCCGGCTGCCGGGCCAGGCTGCGTTGCAGCTCCAGTCCGGCGCGTACGCAGCGCAGCGCGTCGTTGTCGGTGGCCACCGGCGCGCCGAACAGCGCCATGACGGCGTCGCCGATGTACTTCTCCACCACGCCGCCGTACTGGTGCACCAGCCGGCGCACCGTGGCGAAGTAGGCCTGTTGCAGGCCGCGAGCCTGCTCCGGGTCGGCCCGTTCGGCGTATGTCGTGAAGTCGACGATGTCGATGAAGAGCACGCTCACCTGGCGGCGGTCCTCCTGCACCGCGACCGCGTGGTCGCGCAGCGGCTGGCCGCAGTTGGTGCAGAAGTTGGCGCCGGTGTCGTTGGCGTGGCCGCAGGATGGGCAGGCCGCAGCCAGCGGACGGCCGCACCCACCGCAGAAACGGTCGTCCGGCCCGGCGGTCCGGGCGCAGTGTCCACAGGTGAGGTCGATGTCCGGCTCCGTACGCGTGAGGTCCCCAGTGTCCCGCGTGGCCGTCGCAGTCGGGTACCCGACGTGTCGGCGGGACGTCACGGCTGTTCGGCCGGGTCTAGTCTCCCCTAGCAGGAAGTCCCGTCGACAGGGAGATTGCCGTGCACGTCCGGCTGTCCGCCTCATGGACCGATCCACGGGGGACGGTGTGGGCCGTCGGTGACACGGTCGACGTGGACGCCGTAACCCTCGCCGAACTGGAGGAAAAAGGCATGGTGGAGCAGCCCGCGGGCAGCGGATCGACCGAGACCACGACCACCACGACGACCCCGCCGAAGAAGACCGACCCGTCGAAGATCGGCCCGGGCCCGAGCGCGCCGCCGGCCGACACCGACAACGACTGACCGGGCGTACGACGAACGCGGCGGGGGCCGGCGGGACGACCGCCGGCCCCCGCCGTCGTCGCGTCAGCGGTCGTTCATGCCGGCCCGGCGGCGCAGCGCGGCCACGTCGGTGACCACGATCCGGCGTCCCTCGGTACGCAGCCAGCCGCGGCTGGCGAAGGAGCCGATGGCCTGGTTGACGCTCTGCCGCGAGCCGCCGGCCATCTCGGCGAGCTGGCTCTGGTTCAGCTCGATCGTGATCATCGGGGCCTGGCTCTCGCCGGCCAGCCGGACCAGCGTCTTGGCCACCCGGCCCGGCAGGTCGAGGAAGACGTGGTCGGCGTTCTGCTCGGTGAGCCGCCGGATCAACTGGCCGAGCGAGCGCATCACCGCGTCCAGGATGCGCGGGTTGGAGTGCACCAGCTCCATGAAGGCGGGCCGGGACAGCGCCAGCGCGGCGCAGTCCTCGATCGCCTCGGCCGACGCCGAGCGGGTGGAGGCGTCCAACAGGGACACCTCGCCGAGCACGTCCGGGGGTCGGATCACCGACAGCACCGCGCGCTCACCGGTCGGCGCGGTGCGGAACACCGCCACCGCGCCGCGGCGCAGCACGATCAGCGACTCGCCGGGGTCGTTCTCGACGAAGAGCAGCTGGCCCTTGCGGTAGGTGCGCGGCACGGCCGCGGCGATGACCCGCTGCCGCACCTCCGGCTCCAGCCCGGCGAACATCTCCACGCCCGTGAGCGCGTCACCTGGCTCCGGCAGGCGAGACTCCACGGCCCAACCCCTCCCCGGTCAGAAGTCACAACTCGCACACCGGGTGAAGCTGTCAGTCCCGGTACGAAGCAGCTCAACCGGTTCGGCGCCCGACGGCGGTACACATCAGATCATGACGCTCTCGTCGCGTGCTGTACACCCCCGGAAACACTTCCGTGACCATGCCCGGCCGCCGCCGGCACCGCCGCCGACCTCGGTGGACGCCCCGGCGACCGGCCCGTGCCGGTGATGGGCGAGGATGAGGGCGATGGTTTACCGCTATTTCTACGACTGCGAATTCATCGAGGACGGCCGCATCGTCGACCTGGTGTCGATCGGCGTCGTCGACGAGTACGGCCGCGAGTTCTACGCGGTCTCCACCGAGTTCGACGACTCCCGGGCGGTGCCCTGGGTGCGGCGCAACGTGCTGGACAAGCTCCCCTCGCCGGCCGACCGGGCCTGGCGCTCGCGCGAGCGCATCCGCGACGACCTGTACGACTTCCTGCTGGAGCCGGTGCGGGACCGGCCGGGCGAGCAGCTGGAGCTGTGGGCCTGGTACGCCGCGTACGACCATGTCGTGCTGGCCCAGCTCTGGGGCGCGATGCCGGCTCTGCCCCGGGAGATCCCCCGGTTCACCAAGGAGCTGCGCCAGCTCTGGGACGACAAGGGCCGTCCCCGGCTGCCGGACGCCGAGGCCGACCGGCACGACGCGCTCGTCGACGCGAGGCACAACCTGGCTCGGTGGCGGGCGATGACCGCGCGGGAGGTTTGACCCGTTCCGCCCCGGGCACCGCAGCGGCATCACGCCGATCGGAGACAGGAGTGCCCATGAGCAACGAGCCGACCACCGCAGCGGACGCCCGCCGCCGGGTCACCGAGCTGATCCGGGACGCCCGGATCTGCCTGCTCACCACCACCGGCGTGGACGGGCGGCTGGTCAGCCGGCCGATGGGGCTGCAGGAGGCGGAGTTCGACGGGGATCTGTGGTTCTTCGCGTACGCCGACTCCGCCAAGATCCGGCAGATCCGGGTCAACCCCCAGGTCAACGTCGGTTTCTCCGACCAGCGCCACCACGCCTGGGTGTCGGTGGCCGGCACCGCCACCGAGGAGTGGGACGCCGGCCGGGCGAAGGAGTTGTGGAACCCGCTGCTCAAGGTGTGGTTCCCGGACGGCCTGGAGACGCCGGGGATCACGTTGATCAAGGTGCACGCCGGTTCGGCGGAGTACTGGGACTCGCCCGGCAGCACCGTGGTCAACCTGCTCGGCTTCGCCAAGGCGGCGGTGACCGGCAAGCCGCCGAAGGCGGGGGAGAACCGCGAGGTCAGCTACTGACGGGTAGGGCCGTCCGTCGTCCGGAACGGCCCGGGGTGCGGTGTCGGCGTACACGTGTGGCGACTACAGTGCGCAGTGACGGCCCGCCCCGGGCCGGCAACGGCGCCGATGGTCTGATCTGACACATATCCTGGGGCTTATCCGGGCTTCACCTGATGCTCCAGGAGGATGAGCAGATCATGCGTATCGGCGTGCTCACCGGCGGCGGCGACTGCCCAGGTCTCAACGCGGTGATTCGGGCGGTGGTCCGCAAGGGCGTCGCCACCTACGGTCACGAGTTCGTGGGCTTCCGGGACGGCTGGAAGGGCCCGCTCGAGGGCCTGACCAAGCCCCTGGGCATCCCCGAGGTGCGCGGCATCCTGCCCCGCGGCGGCACCATCCTCGGCTCGTCCCGCACCAACCCGTTCAAGATCGAGAACGGCGTGGAGCGGATCAAGGAGAACCTGGCCGCCCAGGGCGTGGACGCGCTGATCGCGATCGGCGGCGAGGACACCCTCGGCGTCGCCACGAAGCTGCACGAGCTGGGCGTCCACGTCATCGGCGTGCCCAAGACGATCGACAACGACCTGGGCGCCACCGACTACACGTTCGGCTTCGACACCGCCGTGAACATCGCGATGGAGGCGATCGACCGGCTGCACACCACCGCGGAGAGCCACCACCGCACGCTCGTGGTCGAGGTCATGGGCCGGCACGCCGGCTGGATCGCGCTGCACGCCGGCCTCGCCGGCGGCGCCAACGTGATCCTGCTGCCGGAGCGGCAGTTCGACGTCGAGCAGGTCGCCGGCTACGTCGAGAAGCGCTTCCAGCACCAGTACGCCCCGATCGTCGTGGTCGCCGAGGGCGCCCAGCCGCTGGACGGCCAGATGGTGCTGCACAACCAGGAGCTGGACGCGTTCGGCCACGTCCGCCTGGGCGGCATCGGCCAGTGGCTCGCCGAGCAGCTGGAGGCCAAGACCGGCAAGGAGGCCCGCACCGTGGTGCTCGGCCACATCCAGCGCGGCGGCACCCCGACCGCGTTCGACCGGGTGCTCGCCACCCGGCTCGGCCTGCAGGCCATCGACGCGGTGCACGAGGGCGACTGGGGCAAGATGGTCGCGATGCAGAGCACGGACATCGTCCGCGTCCCGCTGGCCGACGCCACCCGTGAGCTGAAGACCGTGCCGCTGGAGCGGTACGCCGAGGCCGAGGTCTTCTTCGGCAGCTGACCGACGGCGTACGGCGTGGCGGGCCGGTGATCCGGCCCGCCACGCCACGCCCACGCGACCCGGGAAGGGGTACGGCTGATGGCACGCGAGGTGCACACGGTCGCGGTGATCGGCGCCGGCAAGATCGGTGAGCTGATGCTCTCCGGGCTGTTGCGCTCCGGCTGGCCGGTGGAGCGGCTGCTCGCCACCGCGCGGCGCCCCGCCCGGGCGCAGGAGCTGGCCGACCGCTACGGCGTGCGGGTGGTGGACAACCTCACGGCGGTGACCGAGGCCGAGGTGCTCGCGGTGTCGGTCAAGCCGCAGGACGCCGCGGCGCTGCTGGACGAGATCGGCCCGAAGGTGCCGGCCGACAAGCTGGTCATCTCGCTCTGCGCCGGCCTGCCGACCGCGTTCTTCAACCGCCGGCTGCCCGAGGGCACCCCGGTGGTCCGGGTGATGACCAACACCCCGGCGCTGGTCGACCAGGCGATGAGCGCCATCTCGGCGGGCGCGTACGCCACCGGCGAGCACCTGGCCCTGGCCGAGGAGATGTTCTCCCCGCTCGGCTCGACCGTGCGGGTGCCCGAGTCGCAGCAGGACGCGGTCACCGCGCTCTCCGGCTCCGGTCCCGCCTACTTCTACCTGCTGGTCGAAGCCATGATCGACGCCGGCATCCTGCTCGGCCTGCCGCGCCAGGTGGCGCACGAGCTGATCGTGCAGACCGCTATCGGCTCGGCGGTGATGTTGCGCGACTCCGGCGAGCACCCGGTGAAGCTGCGCGAGGCGGTGACCTCGCCGGCCGGCACCACCATCTCGGCGATCCGCGAGCTGGAGAACCACGGCGTACGCGCGGCAATGCTGGCGGCGCTGGAGGCGGCCCGGGACCGGGCCCGGGAGCTCGCCGCCCAGGCCGACTGACGCTCAGCCGGGACGCGATGCCGGTCCCGGGTGCCGCCGGAGCAGCAGCACCAGCAGGGCCAGGGCGAGCGTCCCCCACAGCGGCACCCAGCGGGGCCGGTGCTGGGCGAGCGTGCCGACCGCGCCGCCGACGCTGTAGCTGACCAGGGCGAGCAGCCCGAGCAGGGTGCCCCGCCGGGCCCGGCCCCGCCCGGCGGTGGGGCCGAGCAGCCAGCGGGCGGCCCGCTCGCCGGTCTTCGTCGTGGTGTCCGACTGGTAGGTGATCGGCGTCGCGATCCCCGCGGTACGGCTCGCCACCGTGGTCAGGCTGCCCATGGCAGCGGCTCCGGCGGCGGCGAGCAGCACTCGTACTGCCGTGCCGTCCCGGCCGTACGCGAGCGCCAGGTTGAGCACTGTCCAGACCACCATGGTGATCTCGGTGACGGCGATGTCCACCAGCGGCGCCGTTGTCGACCCGGTGCGGCCGCGGAGCAGGCTGACCAGCCCGGCGGCGGTGGCGAACGCGACGATCGACGCCGCGGAGACGGGCCACGTGGGGTGTCCGCCGGCCGGTCCCATGCCGAGGAAGATGGCGTTTCCGGACTGGTTGGCGACGAACGCGCCGTACCGCAGGAACGCGAAGGCGTCCAGCGCGCCGGCGGTGACGACGGCGAGGACCAGCGCCGCGAGCGGGTACCGGAACTCGCGGTAGGAGTCCGCGGGGCCGTACGGCGCCGACCGGTTCACCCGTCCCCCGTCCGTGTGCAGGAGCAGCCCCGGCAGCGTCCGGAAGTTTCGCTGTCGGGCTGCCGCGGCGAACCTACTATATGTCGCATATGTAGGGGTTAGGGCGCTTCGCGAGGCGGCCACCGGCGGACGGGGTGACATGGCGGCGAGCGGACGCGCGACCGGCCGGCCGCCCCGCCACAACCTCGTGTCGATCGTGTCGATCGTCGTGCTCTCCGGCGCGTTCTTCGGCTACAACCAGGGCGTCATCAGCGGCGCCCTGCACGACATCCGGCACACGTTCGACGTGGACACCTTCGAGGTGGAGGTGGCGGCGAGCTGGGTGACGCTGGGCGCGCTGGCCGGCGCGCTCGCCGGTGGTCACCTCGCCGACCGGATCGGCCGGCGGGGCGCGCTCTGGGTCGCCGCCGGGGCGTACGTCGTCGGCACGATCGTGCAGGCCGCGGCCCAGACCATCGGCGCGCTGCTCGGCGCGCGGCTGCTGCTCGGCGTGGGCATCGGCGTCGCCTCGGTCGCCGGGCCGATGTTCGCGGCCGAGACCGCGCCGGAACGCATCCGTGGTGGCCTGCTCGCGGTCTACCAGTTCTCGACCACCTTCGCGATCTTCATCGGTTACCTCGCGGACGAGTTGTTCACCGGCGGCGAGTCGTGGCGGTACCTGCTCGGCGCCGCTGTCGTGCTGGGCGTGGCGCTGATCCTGGTCACCGTGGTGGTGCCGGACTCGGCGGTCTGGTACCTCAAGCGCGGCGACCGCCGCCGCGCCCGGCAGTCGCTGTGCCGGACCGTCCCCGAGCACCGGGTGGACCAGCGTCTCGACGAGGTCGAGAAGAGCCTGCACGGCCGTAAGGCGAGCTGGCGGGAGCTGCTGTCGCCGCAGTGGCGGCGTCCGCTCGCGCTGGGCGTGGGGCTGGCGCTGTTCCAGCAGACGACCGGGATCAACGGCATCATCTACTACGCCGACTCGATCTTCGCGGCGGCCGGATTCCGTACCCCGGAGGCGCAGCTCTCCGCGACCACCTGGGCCATCGGCGCGGTGGACGCGGCGTTCGCGCTCGTCGCGGTGGGCCTGCTGGACCGCGTCGGCCGGATCACCACAGCGGGCCTGTTCCTGCTGGTCGGCGTGGTCTTCTTCGTCGCCTTCTACGCCGTGTCGATCGGCCCGGCCGCGTGGACCGTGATCAACGAGATCTATCCCGGTCCGATCCGCGGGCGGTGCGTGGCGATCGCCTCCGCCACCCACTGGGGCACCGAGTACCTGATCACGCAGTTCTTCCTGAGTCTGCTCGACGCGCTCGGCCGGTCGGGCGTCTTCGCGCTGTTCGCCGGCCTGTGCGTGGTCGGCTTCCTGTTCGTCCGGCGCTATCTGCCGGAGACCAGGGGCCGGACGCTGGAGCAGATCCAGCAGATGTGGGTCGCCGACTACGACCGGCGCAGGCGGGCGCGCACCGGTTCCTGAAATCTCCCTGAAAGCCTGCGGCGCGACCGAAGCGCTCCTACCGTGACGGAATAGCTCAAACCGTACAAAAGGTGCGGACGAAGGGGTCGCGAAGTGCATCTCACGCCGAAGGAATTCGACAAGCTGACGATCCACTCGTTGGCGATGGTCGCCAACGCCCGCAAGTCCCGCGGGGTCAAGCTCAACCACCCCGAGGCCGTGGCGGTGATCTGCGCGGCGGCGCTCGAAGGCGCGCGCGAGGGCAAGACCGTCGAGGAGGTCATGAACGACGCCAGCCACGTGCTCACGGCGGACGACGTGATCCCCGGCGTGGCGGACATGATCCCGATGCTCCAGGTCGAGGCGGTCTTCACCGACGGGTCACGGCTGATCACCGTCCACTCACCCATCCAGTAGATCAGCGACCGGAGGCCACGGTCTCCGGCAGAGCGGGGGCGACATGGCGAAGCAACACCCGGGACCGAACTCCAAGCACCTTCGGCCCATCGGCGGCTACAAGCTCAGCGACCAACCTCTGGAACTCAACGCCGGGCGGCCGGTGACCGAGGTGGTCGTGCACAACACCGGTGACCGGCCCATCCAGGTCGGCTCCCACTTCCACTTCTTCGAGGCCAACCGCTTCCTGGAGTTCGACCGCCCGTCGGCGTTCGGCAAACGGCTGAACATCCCGGCCACGACCTCGATCCGGTTCGAGCCCGGCGACCGCAAGACCGTCCAGCTCGTCCCGTACGGCGGCTCCCAGCGGGTGTACGGCTTCAACGGCCTGGTCCAGGGCTGGACCGGCGACGGGCCGATCCCCGGGTACCGGCCGGACCGGGCCGAGGCGCTCCACCAGGCCCAGACGCGCGGCTTCAAGACCACGTCGCAGCAGCAGGACCAGGGTCAGGCCAACGACCAGGCCAAGGGCAAGGGCAAGGGCCAGGACAAGAGCGGCAAGGGCGACAAGTAGCCCGGCAATCCTTCGACGCGCCAGAGCTGGAGCGAGAACGCATGAGTCAGATCTCACGGCAGGAATATGCCGGAATGTACGGCCCGACCACGGGCGACCAGATCCGGCTGGCTGACACCGACCTCTACATCGAGATCGAGAAGGACCTGCGGGTCCTCGGTGACGAGGTCATGTACGGCGGCGGCAAGACCCTGCGCGACGGCATGGGCAGCGCCAGCCAGGCCACCAGCGCCGAGGGCGTGGTGGACCTGGTGATCACCAACGTGACAATCGTCGACGCGCTGCTCGGCGTGGTCAAGGCGGACGTGGGGATCAAGGACGGAAGGATCGCCGGGATCGGCAAGGCCGGTAACCCCAACATCATGGACGGGGTGACCCCGGGCCTGGTGACCGGACCGGGCACCGACGCGATCTCCGGTGAGCACCTGCTCCTGACCGCCGGCGGCATCGACGCGCACGTCCACCTGGTCACCCCGCAGCAGGTGTGGGCGGCGCTCAGCAACGGCGTCACCACCCTCTGGGGCGGCGGCACCGGGCCCACCGACAGCACCAACGGCGTCACCATCACGCCCGGCCCGTGGAACATCCAGAACATGATGCGGGCCTTCGAGGACCTGCCGATCAACATCGGCCTGCTGGGCAAGGGCAACAGCAGCGGCCGGGCGCCCCTCGTCGAGCAGATCATGGCCGGAGTGCCCAGCTTCAAGATCCACGAGGACTGGGGCGCGCCGCCCGCGGTGATCCGGTCCTGCCTGGCCGTCGCCGACGAGTACGACGTCCAGATCAGCATCCACACCGACACGCTCAACGAGAGCGGCTACATCGAGGACAGCATCGCCGCCTTCGAGGGCCGCACCATCCACACCTTCCACACCGAGGGCGCGGGCGGCGGGCACGCGCCGGACATCATCAAGGTCGCCGGCCAGATGAACGTGCTGCCCGCCTCGACCACGCCCACCGTGCCGTACGGCATCAACAGCCAGTCCGAGCTGTACGACATGATCATGGTCTGTCACAACTTCAACCCGAAGGTGCCCTCGGACGTCGCGTTCGTGGAGAGCCGGATCCGCACCGAGACCATCGCCGCCGAGGACGTGCTCCTCGACGAGGGCGTCATCTCGATGATGCAGAGCGACTCGCAGGCCATGGGCCGGGTGGGGGAGACCTGGCTGCGCACCGTCCAGCTCGCCGGGCAGATGAAGAACGTCCGCGGCAAGCTGGCCGAGGACTCCGACGCCAACGACAACTTCCGCGTGCTGCGCTACGTCGCCAAGATGACCATCAACCCGGCGATCACCCAGGGCGTATCGCACGTCATCGGCTCGGTCAGCCCGGGCAAGCTCGCCGACCTCGTCCTCTGGGAGCCCGCGTTCTTCGGCACGAAGCCGAAGATGGTGCTCAAGGGGGGCATGATCGCCTGGTCCATCATGGGCGACCCGAACGCCTCGCTGCCCACCCCGCAGCCGGTCTACTACCGGCCCATGTTCGGCGCCACCGGCACCCAGGTCGCCAAGAACTGCGTGACGTTCGTGTCCCGGGCCGCGCACGAGGCGGGCGTCGCCGAGAAGCTCGGCCTGCAACGGCAGGTCATGCCGGTCTACGGCTGCCGCAACCTGACCAAGCGCGACATGGTGCGCAACGACCGTACGCCGAAGCTCGAGGTCGACCCGGAGACCTTCGCCGTGAAGATGGACGGCGTGCACGCGACAGTGCCGGCGGCCAAGAACCTTCCCCTCAGCCAGCTCTACTTCTTCAGCTGACCCGGCGCCCGCCCCGGCCGGGCCGGCGGCGGGCCGCGTGAAAGGAGAACACATGCTCGTCGAAACGGTACTCGGCAACGTGAACGAGCCGGCCTGGACCGAGCGGCTCCGGGAGGCCAAGGTCGACGACCTGGTCCTCGACCAGTGGGACGCCCAGAAGAGCCGGCTGCGGCGGACCACGAGCCTCGGCACCGAACTGGCGCTGTCCCTGTCCCGCGGCGTACGGCTGCGCGACGGCGACGTGCTCGCCTGGGACGACGCCACGGCGACCGCTGTGGTGGCCCGGATCGCGCTCGGCGAGGTGATGGTCGTGCACCTCGACACGCTGCACGGCGAGTCGCTGGACATGGTGATCCGCTCCGCCGTCGAACTCGGCCACGCGATCGGCAACCAGCACTGGCCGGCGGTCGTGAAGGGCACCAAGATGTACGTCCCGCTGACGGTGGACCGCAAGGTCATGGACTCGGTGATGCGGACACACGCGTTCACCGGCCTCACCCACGAGTTCATCCCCGGCACCGAGATCATCGCGTACCTGGCCCCGCATGAGTCGCGGCGGCTGTTCGGCGGGGCCGACTCGACCCCGCACACGCACCTGCCCGCCGATCTGAACTGAGGGGCCGGGGTGTCCACGGTGACCGAGGCCCTGAAGCTGCTCCAGTTCGGCGACTCGGTCTTCCCGGTCGGCGCGTTCTCCTTCTCCAACGGGCTGGAGACGGCTGTCGAGCAGGGCGCGGTGCACGACCGGACAACGTTGCAGGAGTTCGTGCGGACGGTCACCCGTGCCGCCGCCACCGGTGACGGCGTCGCGCTGCTCGTGGCGCACCGCGCCGTCGGCGCCGGGGACCTCGACCGGATCCGGGCGGCCGACGAGGCCGTACACCTGCGCAAGATCAATGAGGAGACGCGGACGATGACCGTCCGCATGGGGCGCAAGCTGGCTGAGGCCGCCGAACGGGTGGTGGGGGAGTCCCTGCTGCGCAAGCGCGTCGCGGAGAGCGGCGGCGGAGTCCCGGTCACCTACCCGGTCGCGCTCGGCGTGCTCTTCGCCGAACTCGGCGTGGGCGAGGCGGACGCGTTCGCCGCCCACCAGTACGGCGCGGCCTCCATGGTGCTCGGCGCGGCGGTCCGGCTGATGCGGGTGGACCACCTCGACACCCAGTCGATCCTCTTCGCGGTCAACGAGCGGGTCGGCGAGGACTACGAGGAGGTGCGCACCGCCGGGCTCGACGACATGCAGAACTTCGCGCCGCACCTCGACGTGCTGGCCGGCGCGCACCAGCACGCACACGTACGGATGTTCATGAGCTGAGCGCTCCCGCTCACCACCTGAAGGGCTTTTCCCAAGATGAAATCAGCGAGTCGGATCGGTGTCGGCGGCCCGGTGGGCAGCGGCAAGACGGCCATCATCGAGGCCGTCGTGCCCCGCCTGGTCGAGCAGGGCCTGCGCATCCTGGTCATCACCAACGACGTGGTCACCACCGAGGACGCCAAGCACGTCCGCCGCGCGCTGACCGGCGTGCTGGTGGAGGAACGCATCGTCGGTGTGGAGACCGGCGCCTGCCCGCACACCGCCGTACGCGAGGACCCGAGCATGAACCTCGCCGCCGTGGAGGACATGGAGGCGCGGTTCCCGGACAGCGACGTCGTGCTCATCGAGAGCGGCGGGGACAACCTGACGCTCACGTTCAGCCCCGCACTCGTCGACTACTTCATCTACGTGATCGACGTGGCGGCCGGCGACAAGATCCCGCGCAAGAACGGCCCCGGCATCTCCAAGTCCGACATCCTCGTGATCAACAAGACCGACCTGGCCCCGTACGTCGACGCCGACCTGGACGTGATGGCCCGCGACGCCGAGCTGATGCGCGGCGGCAAGCCGTTCGTCTTCACCAACTGCAAGACCGGCGAGGGCATCGACGACCTCGTGGACCTGGTCCGCCGCAACGCGCTCTTCGACGCCGAAGTGCTGGCATGACCACTCTGGACTCCGTCCGGGAACTCGCGCCGTACCAGGACCAGCCGGCGCAGCTGCCGGCTGCCGCGAACGGCAAGGTGGGCATCCTCCGGCTGGGGTTCGAGCGGCGCGCGGACCAGGACCGCACCATCCTGCGCGACGTCTTCCGGCAGTCGCCGCTGCTGGTGCAGCGCGCGCTGTACTGGGACGAGGAGATGCCGGGTCTGCCCTGCGTCATGATCCTCACCACCTCCGGCGGCGTGCTCCAGGGCGACCGGCTGCGGATGGACGTCGACCTGGGGCCTGGAGCGCAGGCGCACCTGGTCACCCAGGCCGCCACCAAGATCCAGGAGATGGACGCCAACTACGGCACCCAGACCCAGAGCTTCACCCTGGCCGAGGATGCCTACCTGGAGTTCCTGCCGGAGCCGGTGATCCCGTTCCGGCGCAGCCGGTTCGTCTCCGACACGGTGGTCCGGCTCCCGGAGACCGCGACAATGCTGTACGCCGAGGTGCTCCAGCCCGGCCGTAAGTACTACCGCGACGGCGAGATCTTCGCGTACGACCTGTTCTCCACCACGCTGCGGGCGCAACGGCCCGACGGACGCCCGCTGTTCGTGGAGAAGTTCGTCATCACGCCGGGCCGGTTCCCGGTGTCGCGGATCGGGATGATGGACCGCTTCCACGTCTTCGGCAACGTCGTGCTGCTCACCGACCCGGACCGGGCGGCAAGGGTCTTCGAGCGGACCGCGACGCCGGTGTGGGACGAGGCGACACCGCTGGCCACCGCGGTGAGCCGGCTGCCCAACGACGCCGGTCTGGTGTTCAAGGTGCTCGGGCAGGAGACCGAACCGGTCCGCGCAGCGGTACGCGAGTTCTGCGTCGCCGCCCGCGAAGAGGTGACCGGCTGCACCTTCCCGCCGGTCTTCAGCTGGCGTTGACCTGGAGGACAGCGAGATGGCCGACATCGGACGTGGCTGGCACCGGCTGGCCGACCGGAACCCGGCGGTCGGGTTCGTCGACGCCTGCCTGCGCGGCGCCGCGCAGGTGGTGCTCCAGAACAATCCGCTCAGTGGCCTGCTCATCCTGATCGCGCTCGCCTGGGGCGCGTTCGAGAACGGGACGCCCCGGGTGTTCGGCGGCGGCGTGCTCGGCCTGGTCGTGGGCACCGCCACCGCGCTGGCGCTGCGGGTCGACATGTCCAGTTGGCGCAAGGGCCTGTTCGGCTTCAGCCCGCTGCTGACCGGGCTCGCGGTGCCCACGTTCCTCGACCAGCGCCCGCTGATGTGGCTCTACCTCGTGCTCGGCGCGATCGGCACGGTGGTGGTCACGCTCGCCCTCAACGCCGTGTTCAAACGCTGGAACCTGACCGCCTACACGTTCCCGTTCGTGCTCACGACCTGGTTCCTGCTGATGGCGGCGTACCAGTTCGACAGGTTCACAGTGCTCACCAAGCTGACCCCGAAGTTCCCCGGTGAGGGATCGTCGACCGGCGGCACGTTCGACTGGGGTCTCATCCCGACGTTCTTCAAGGGCGTGTCCCAGGTCTACCTGATCGAGAGCTGGGTCACCGGCCTGCTCATCCTCGTCGCCCTGCTGATCAACTCCCGGTGGTCGGCGCTGTTCGCGGTGATCGGCGCCGTCGGCGCGACGCTGCTGGCGCTCTGGTTCGGCGCCGACGGCGCGTCCCTGGACAAGGGGCTGTTCGCCTTCAACGCGGTCCTGACCGCGATCGTGGTGGGCGCTGTCGCGCACCGCCCCGGCGCGCTGGTCACCGTCTACACGCTGTTCGGCATCGCGCTGACGCTGTTCGTGCAGATGGCGCTGACCACCATGCTCACGCCGCTGGGCATCCCGGTGCTGACCGGGCCGTTCAACATCGCCACCTGGCTGTTGCTGCTGCCGGACCGGCACTTCGCGCCGCTGCCCAACCACGAACGGGTCAAGGACAGCGTCCTGCACACCGTGCGCGACTCCGTCCACCTGCGAGAGAAGGAGGGAAACCGTGTCCGCTCCGAACGCGGGTGACACCGCCTGGGTGCTTGTCTGCGCCGGGCTCGTCCTGTTCATGACGCCGGGGCTCGCCGCGTTCTACGGCGGCATGGTCCGCACCCGCAACGTGCTGGCGATGCTGCAACAGAACATGATCGCGCTGGGCGTGGTCAGCCTGACCTGGGTACTCGTCGGCTACACCATCGCCTTCGGCGACGACGCCGGCAGCGGGCTGTTCGGCAACCTGGAACTGTTCGGGCTCACCGACCTGAAGGTGCCGCCCGCACCGAACCTGCACGTGGTCGACGGCCGGATCACCATTCCGACGCTGGCGTTCGTGCTGTTCCAGATGATGTTCGCGGTGATCACACCGGCGCTCGTCACCGGCGCCACAGCGGGCCGGCTGCGCTTCGGCGGCTGGGTGCTGTTCCTCGCGGTCTGGTCGGTGGTGGTCTACGCGCCGATCGCGCACTGGCTCTGGCACCCCGGCGGATGGCTGGCGAAGTTCGGCACCCAGGACTGGGCCGGCGGGCTCGTCGTGCACGCCAGCGCCGGCGCCGCCGTCCTCGCCGTCCTGCTCGTCGTCGGCCGCCGCCGGAACTGGCCGCACACCGCCGCGCCACCCAACTCGATCCCGCTGACCATCGTCGGCGCGGGCATCCTCTGGTTCGGCTGGTTCGGCTTCAACGGCGGCGACGGCCTCCAGGCCAACGGCCTCGCCGCGCAGGCCGTCCTCAACACGCACCTCGCCGCCGCCGCGGCGATGCTCGTCTGGCTGGCGCTGGAACGCGTCACCGACGGACACAGCACCGTCGTGGGCGCGGTCTCCGGCGCGGTGGCGGGCCTTGCGACTGTCACCCCGACCGCCGGGTACGTCAACGCGGCGTCGGCCGTCGCGATCGGCGCGCTGGCCGGCCTGGTCTGCCACTTCGCGCTGAAACTGAAGTACCTGCTGCGCCTCGACGACGCGCTCGACGTGCTCGCCGTGCACTTCGTCGGCGGCATGCTCGGCACGCTCCTGCTCGGCCTGTTCGGCAACCGCGGGGTCAACCCGCTCGGCGCCGACGGGCTGTTCCTCGGCGGCGGAGGCGGCCTGCTGTGGCGTCAGTTCGTCGGCGTGGTGAGCGTGGTCGCGTTCTCCTTCGTCCTGACCTGGCTGATCGCCGCCGGAGTGCAGGCGCTCATCGGCCTGCGCGTACCGCTCGCCGACCAGGAACGCCTCGACCAGGCGCAACAGGGCGCCGACGCGTACCACCTGGGCGGGGTCACCAGCCTGACCGCGCCGGGCGCGCCCCGCCGCCGTACCGGAGCGGCGCCGGCCGGCGAACCGGCCGTGCCACCAGGCCAGCGGGTACGGGTGGTCACCGCGCTGCTGGAACCGGATCCGGCGGCCAACAGCGCCGACCTGCGCGACGCCCTGCTTGCCGCCGGCGCGATCTCGGTGATCGTCAGCGACGCCGCCGTGGCGACGACCACGCCGCAGGCGAGCCTGCTGCCGCGCGGCTACTGGCAGGACCAGCCCCTCGCCGCCCGATTGCGGGTCACGGTGCTGGTCGGCGCGGACGGGGTGGGCGCGGTGCTGGACGAACTGGACCGGATGGGCGCGCGCCGGACCGACACGTTCGTGCAGGAGGCGGAGCGCGTCCAGTCCTGACAGCCGGCTGCGAAAACCGCTGTCCGGTCGCCGGGTGCACTGGTAGAAAGCCGACGTGCACAAGACGTTGACGTTCTCCGATCATCTGCGGCTCATCGACGAACGGTCGACCGCCTTCCGCACCGCTGTCGCCGCGGCGCCCAGCCTCGACATGAAGGTTCCGACCCATCCGGAGCGGACGCTGTTCGATCTCGTCCAACACGTGGGCACGGGCCGCCGCAAGACAGCCGCGATCGTCGCCGCGGGGCCTGCGGACGGGCCGCCGGAGAAGTCGGCCTGGGAGGACGGAGTGGGTGCGCCCCGGGAACGCGAAGCTCTGCTTGCCTGGTGGACCGAGTCCGTCGAGCGGCTGACGAGCACGCTGCGTGCGGCCGGTCCGGATCGGGGTTGCTGGACGTGGTGGGACGACTCACCGTCACCGCAGACCGCCGGTGCCTGGGCGCGGCGCCAGGTTCCCGAGATCGCGGTACACACCTACGACGTCCAGCTCACGGTGGGCGCCCCGCAGCCGCTGCCGGAGGAGGTCGCCCTCGACGGTTTCGACGACTGCCAGTTCACCCTCTGCGCGACAACTGTCGCCTGGCCGCACCAGCCCGCCGTCGTCGACTACCACGCCACCGAGGGCCGCTCCTGGCGCCTCCGGCTGTCCGCCGACGGGGCGCAGGTCGCCCACCTCACGCCCGCTGCCGGCGAGGCCGCGGACACTGCCGACGTCTCCGCCCGTGGCACGGCCAGTGACCTGGTCCTGTTCTTCTACGGCCGCATACCGCTGGATTCCCTGCAGTTCGAAGGCGACAGTCGCATCTTCGACCAGCTCGCGGCCTGGGACCCGTCCGTGTAACCGGTCGTGCCGCATACTGGCCCGGTGTTCACTCTCGCCCAGGCGCGACACCTGGTGGCCACGCTGCGGCCGCGCGTCGACGAACTGATCCGGCTGCGGGCTGACCTGGCCGAGCTGCGGGTCGACCTGGCCGACCACGGTGTCAGCGCGCTCGGCGGGCTCGCCGAGGTGAAGGCCCTGGAGGCGCGCCTGCATCTCGTGGTGGACGAGTTCCACCAGCACGACATCGCGGTCAAGGGGATCGCCCCGGTGCTGCTCGACTTCCCCGGTGAGCGCGACGGCCGGGCGGTGCTCTGGTGCTGGCTGGAGGGGGACACCGACATCAGGTGGTACCACCGGGTCGAGTGCGGTTTCGCCGGCCGCCGCCCGGTCTGACGCCGCCCCGTGGGTGACGCTCGCCCGGCGACTCCGTCCGACGCCGAGGAGCTGGTCCGGCTGCGTGGTCTGATGCTCGCCGGCATGAGCGGCGCGCCGACGCCGCCGGGCCGCTGGCAGGACATCGCCCGGGACAACCTGCGGACCTGGCTGGCGGAGCCGGACCCGTGGCTGGCCGCCTTCGTGGTCGACGCGCCGGACGGCGGGTCGCTTGCGGCCTGCGCGGTGGGCACCGTGGAGCGGCGGCTCGGCGGGCCGGACGATCCGAGCGGCCTGGTCGGGTACGTATTCAACGTCAGTACCGATCCGGCGTACCGGCGGCGCGGCCACAGCCGGGCCTGCGTGAGCGCGCTGCTGGTCTGGTTCCGGGACCGGGGCGTGCGCCGGGTCGATCTGCGGGCCTCGGCGGCCGGCCGTCCGCTCTACCGTGCCCTGGGCTTCCGGGAGGCCGCCGACCCGGCGATGCGGCTGACCCTCCCGGCAGAATCCTTCATCCCGCCGCGGGAGACCGGCAGCGATTTGTAGCGAGTAGTCGCTATGCGCACCGAACCGTAAATCGGTGATCTTCCATGCACTGTAATCTTATTGATATCTATCTCTCACCACCACTTCACGCCCCCAGGAGTGCGACGTGCGGAGATCCCGTCTTGCCACCCTCGCCTTGACCCTGGCCGCCTCGGTCGGGGTCACTCTGTCCCTGGCCGCCCCCGCCCAGGCGGCCCCGTCCGACCGCTACGTCGCGCTCGGCGACTCGTACGCCTCCGGCGTCGGCGCCGACAGCTACACCTCCGAGAGCGGTAACTGTCTACGCAGCACGAACGCCTATCCGGCGCTCTACAACGCCAACATCAAACCCGCGTCGTACCGATCGGTCGCCTGTTCCGGCGCCACCACCGCCGACGTCATCAACAGCCAGCTCTCCGCGCTCTCCTCGACCACCACGCTGGTCAGCGTGACTGTGGGCGGCAACGACGTCGGCTTCGCCAACATCATGAGCACCTGCGTGCTCCAGGGGGAGACCCAGTGCGTGGCGGCCGTGCAGTCCGCCATGAACGTGGCCCGCACCTCGATGCCCGGCCGGCTCGCCAACGTCTACAACGGCATCAAGTCCCGCTCGCCCTCGGCCCGCGTGGTGGTGGTCGGCTACCCGGTCTTCTACCAGCTCGGCACCACCTGCGTCGGACTCAGCGCCACGTCCCGGGCGAAGATCAACGAGGGCATCAACCTGCTCGACGACATCACCCGCACGGCCGCCGTCTCGGCGGGCTTCACCTTCGCCGACGTCCGCTCGATCTTCGTCGGCCACCAACTGTGCAGCTACGGCACCAAGTGGCTGCACGCGCTCAACGTTCTGAGCCTGAGCAAGTCGTACCACCCGACGGCGGCCGGGCAGTCCGGCGGCTACTACCCGGTCTTCCGGTCCGCCGCCGGCTGACCTCGGCCCGACCGGCCGCGCCCCGGCCCCACACGAGGCCGGGGCGCGGCCGTCGCCGAATCGGTCAGCGCGCGAACTGGTTGATCAACTGGCTCAGGCCCCAGGCATTCCTGGCGATGCCGCCCACCCCGCTGAGCCGGGTGACCAGCCGGTCCACCTTGACCATGACCCGCCTGCGGTCCGGCCGCTCCTGCTGGATCAGGTCCACGATGTCGTCGACCTCCTCCAGCGCCAGCTCCGGTTCGACCAACTGAGACCGGTTCTCCTCGATCCGCTGCCGGGTCGCGCGCAACTGCTCCAAGATCTCCCGCAGTGACGCCTCGCCCATGTGGTCGACCTGATCCGCAGTGGCCTTTGGTCCGGCCGCCACCGGTCCGCTGGACGAGCACTGGATCACCACACCGTGGTTACCGTCGTACGTCACTGCTCTTCTCCTCTCGCTTGCCGCCGCTGTCGTTGCGCGGCGCCGTTGCTCCAGGGCCGGCGGCTGCGGACCCCTGGCCGTTGAGGACGTTCACCCGGGCCGTACTCCGGGTCGTACTCGACTTTCGGGGCCACGCTCCGGCGGCCGTCGGCGACCAATTCGGTGACAGGTCCGTCGGCGAATCGTTCACCGCGGTAGGCCGCGCCACGCAATTAACGGTTGTCGCTCGCGTGGCGCATCATGCGTGAGGAAAGTTGCCGATTCTGTGGCGTTCCTGGGACCGTCGACCGTGCTCGTCACGTGACCACCAATCGATGACGATGTGCCGGGGTCAGCCACGTTATGAGGTCAGGCCGGTCTCCGGAAAGTGGCCGTAGGTACCGCTCGCCCGGGTCGACGGGCCGGTCCACTCGTACGGCCGGACGGAGTTGCGACCGAACAGGACACAGTCGGGTCGCCGCCACGATTCGGCGGTGTTGTTGCGACAACGGTTTCGATTCGCGCGGGCGAATTCTTTCCCTGGGTACGCGGGGAGTTGCCGATGTCTGTTCGTGAACGCGCGGAATGCGCGCCGGGACCCGGCACCGTCCCGGCGCGCATTCGTCAGGCCGGCAGGACCTTCTCGATCGCCGCGCGCAGCTCGGGGTCCGCGGGCGTGACCTGCGGGGCGAACCGGGCGGCCACCGTGCCGTCCGGAGCGACGAGGAACTTCTCGAAGTTCCAGCGCACGTCGCCGGTGTGCCCCTCGGCGTCCGGCGTGGACACCAGCTCGGCGTAGAGCGGGTGCCGGTCCGGCCCGTTGACGTCCACCTTCTCCGTCAGCGGGAACGTCACGCCGTAGTTGACCTGGCAGAACTCCTCGATCTCGGCGGCGCTGCCCGGCTCCTGGCCGGCGAACTGGTTGCACGGCACCCCGAGCACCGTGAGCCCGCGCCCGGCGTACGTGTCGGCGAGTTCCTGAAGGCCCGCGTACTGCGGGGTGAGGCCGCAGCGGGAGGCCACATTGACCACGAGCAGGGCACGGCCACGGTAGCGGCCGAGATCGGCCGGTCCGCCGGTGAGGGCGTCGATCTGGACGTCGAAAACGGTCATGTGACGAGGCTACGGGCCGTCGCCCGGACCGTCCCGCGCCACCCGTGAAATCGACGCATCTACATCTTGACGAAGTGGTGACGGCGTGAGTAGCGTCTCAGCAATCAATTTGGAAACTTTCCTAACTATTGGAGGGACGCCGTATGAAGAGATCGCTCCGCCGGGCCCTGTGGGCCACCGGCGCCGTGGTCGCGCTCGCGGTCGCCGCGGTGCCCATGACCACCGCGTCGGCCGCCGGCAGCGTCACCGCCACGTTCGCCAAGGTGCAGGACTGGGGGACCGGCCACGAGGGCCGGGTGACAGTCACCAACGGCACCAGCTCCACCGTCAACGGCTGGCGCATCGAGTTCACGCTGCCCTCCGGCACCTCGATCAGCAGCTCCTGGGACGCCGACATCACCCGCAGCGGTGACCGCTACGTGGCGGTCAACAAGAGCTGGGCCTCGACGCTCGCCCCCGGCGCCAGCTTCAGCTGGGGCTACAACGGCACCGGCGCGTACAAGGCGCCGGTGAGCTGCACGATCAACGGCGGCTCCTGCACCGGCGGCGGCACGCCGACGACCACCGCGCCGACCACGGCGCCGCCCACGACCGCGCCGCCCACCACCGCGCCGCCGACGACCGCCCCGCCGACCACGCAGCCGCCCACCACGCCGCCGCCCGGCGGCAAGAAGGTCGTCGGCTACTTCGCCGAGTGGGGCGTCTACGCCCGCAACTACCACGTCAAGAACATCCACACCAGCGGCTCGGCCGCGAAGCTCACCCACATCCTGTACGCCTTCGGCAACACCACCGGCGGCCGGTGCAGTATCGGGGACAGCTACGCCGACTACGAGAAGGCGTACACCGCGGCGGACAGCGTCGACGGCGTGGCCGACACCTGGGACCAGCCGCTGCGCGGCAGCTTCAACCAGCTGCGCAAGCTGAAGAAGATGTACCCGAACCTGAAGGTGCTCTGGTCCTTCGGCGGCTGGACCTGGTCCGGCGGCTTCACCCAGGCGGCGCAGAACCCGGCCGCGTTCGCCGACTCCTGCTACTCACTGGTCAAGGACCCGCGCTGGGCGGACGTCTTCGACGGCATCGACGTCGACTGGGAGTACCCGAACGCCTGCGGCCTCCAGTGCGACAGCAGCGGCCCGAACGCCTTCAAGAACGTGGTCTCGGCGCTGCGGAGCAAGTTCGGCTCCAGCTTCCTGGTCACCGCGGCGATCACCGCCGACGGCAGCAACGGCGGCAAGATCGACGCCACCGACTACGCGGGCGCCGCGACGAACCTCAACTGGCTGATGCCGATGACGTACGACTACTTCGGCGCCTTCAACGCCCAGGGGCCGACCGCGCCGCACTCGCCGCTCTACTCGTACTCGGGCATCCCGCAGCAGGGCTTCTGGTCGGACGCGGCGATCCAGAAGCTGAAGTCCAAGGGCGTACCGTCCAGCAAGCTGCTGCTCGGCGTCGGCTTCTACGGACGCGGCTGGACCGGCGTGACCCAGGCCGCGCCCGGCGGCAGCGCCACCGGCGCGGCGCCGGGCACCTACGAGGCCGGCATCGAGGACTACAAGGTGCTCAAGAACAGCTGCCCGGCCACCGGCACGGTCGGCGGCACCGCGTACGCCAAGTGCGGCAGCAACTGGTGGAGCTACGACACCCCGGCGACCATCGGCGGGAAGATGAGCTACGCCAACAGCCAGGGCCTCGGTGGCGCGTTCTTCTGGGAGCTCTCCGGTGACACCAGCAACGGTGAGCTGATCGGCGCCATCAAGGGCGGTCTCGGCTAGCCGAGGGCCGACGCACCACCCACCCGGCGGGGAGGGGCCGTACCGGCCCCTCCCCGCCCGCGTGCCGCCCTGGCCGCGCGCGCCGATCCGGGTCAGGATGGGGAGTCACCCGGCCGCGCGGGCCGGGTGTGACACACTCGCCGCTCGACGAGTCCACGCGACGGGAGGACCGATGGATCGCAGCCACCGAGGCCGGTTCGCCGCGCTCGCGCTCGCCTTCGCGCTCACGCCGGCGCTGGCCGCCTGCGGTTCCGGCCCAGACGGCGCCGCCACCGCGCCCAGCGGCCGGGCGCCCGCCGAGGAGGCGGCGGCCAAGAGCCGGGAGCGCGTGCAGGCGTACCTCGACGCGCTCACCGCCCGCGACGCCGACGCCGGCCGCAGCCAGCTCTGCGCGCCCATGCACGCCGCCTTCGACGCTGCCGCCACCGGCCCGAACGGCGACTTCGCCGACCACTTCACGGTGCCCGACGCGACGATCACCGACGTCCGCTCCGGCCCGAACGGGCAGGAGGTCAGCGCCTCCGTCACGGTGGCCGCCGGTTCGCGCAAGGCCACCCGGGCGCTGCTGTTCACGGTGACCCGTAACGGTGCGGACTGGTGCATCTCCGGCGAGGTGCCCGGCGAGCGCGCGGTCGAGCCGACCGCCGACCCGGCGGAGCCGGCGCCGCCGGCGATGGCGCCCTCCCCGGTGTCCTCCCAGTGACCGGAACCATGCCCCTCGGCGGCGAGTGATCGCGACGGTCGCCGTACGCTTTCCTCCATGCGCCATGAGTGGCATCAGCTGAGTCACCCCGCCGTGGGCAGCCCTGGCCTGCAGACCAGCCGCCCGACCGCCGACTCCGCCGAGGACGCAGCCCTCGGCCTCGACCGATGGCGGGAGCTGCCGCGTGCGCAGACCCCGCCGTGGGACGACCAGGCCCAGGTCGCCGAGGTCTGCCGTGTGCTGGACACGGTTCCCTCGGTGGTCGCGCCCTACGAGGTCGACCAGCTGCGGCAGCGGCTGGCCCTGGTCTGCGAGGGCAAGGCGTTCCTGCTCCAGGGCGGTGACTGCGCCGAGACGTTCGTCGACAACACCGAGAGCCACCTGCTCGCCAACGCCCGCACGCTGCTCCAGATGGCCATCGTGCTCACGTACGGCGCGTCGCTGCCGGTGGTCAAGGTGGCCCGGGTGGCCGGCCAGTACACCAAGCCCCGGTCGCTGCCGACCGACGCCCGGGGTCTGCCCGCCTACCGCGGCGACATGATCAACTCGCTGGAGGCCACGCCGGAGGCGCGGGTCGCCGACCCGCAGCGCATGATCCGCGCGTACGCCAACTCGGCCGCCGCCATGAACATGCTCCGCGCGTACCTGGCCGGCGGCCTGGCCGACCTGCACGCCGTGCACGACTGGAACAAGGACTTCGTCCGGCAGTCCCCGGCCGGGGAGCGCTACGACGCGATCGCCCGCGAGATCGACCGGGCGCTGGCCCTCATCCGGGCCTGCGGGATGACAGACGACGAGGCGCTGCGCACCGTCACGCTCTACTGCTCGCACGAGGCGCTGGCGCTGGAGTACGACCGGGCGCTGACCCGGATCTCCGACCACAAGGCGTACGGCCTGTCCGGGCACTTCCTCTGGATCGGCGAGCGGACCCGGCAGATCGACGGCGCGCACATCGACTTCATCTCCCGCATCGCCAACCCGATCGGGGTCAAGCTCGGCCCCACCACGACCCCGGACGAGGCGATCGAGCTCTGCGAGAAGCTCAACCCGGACAACATCCCCGGCCGGCTCACGCTGATCAGCCGGATGGGCAACCACCGGGTACGCGACGCGCTGCCGCCGATCGTGGCGAAGGTCACCGCCGCCGGCGCGAAGGTCGTCTGGCAGTGCGACCCGATGCACGGCAACACGCACGAGTCCTCGAACGGCTACAAGACCCGGCACTTCGACCGGATCGTCGACGAGGTGCTCGGCTACTTCGAGGTGCACCGCGGCCTGGACACCCACCCGGGCGGCCTGCACGTCGAGCTGACCGGCGAGGACGTCACCGAGTGCCTCGGCGGCGCCCAGGGCATCGAGGACCTCGACCTGCCCGACCGGTACGAGACCGCCTGCGACCCGCGGCTCAACACCCAGCAGTCGCTGGAGTTGGCGTTCCTCGTGGCGGAGATGCTCCGTGGCTGACGCGAGGAATCTGATCGATCTGCGGACGGACACCGTGACCCGGCCGACGCCGGGGATGCGGGAGGCGATGGCCGCCGCCGAGGTGGGCGACGACGTCTACGGCGAGGACCCCACGGTCGCCGCCCTGGAGGCGGAGGTGGCCGCGTTGTTCGGCCACGAGGCGGCGCTGTTCGCCCCGAGCGGGTCGATGGCCAACCAGCTCGCGCTCCAGTTGCACGTGCCGCCCGGCGACGAGTTGCTCTGCGACGCCGACGCGCACGTGGTCACGTACGAGGTGGGGGCCGCCGCCGCGTACGGTGGGATCTCCTCGCGGACGTGGCCGGCGGTGGGCGCGGAGCTGGACCCCGACGTGGTCGCCGGGATGATCCGGCCCGACGGCTACTTCGCGGTGCCCACCCGCGCGATCGCCGTGGAGCAGACCCACAACCGGGGCGGCGGCGGGGTGATCCCGCTGCCGACGCTGCGTCGCCTGCGCGAGGTCGCCGACGAGCACGGGGTGGCGCTGCACTGCGACGGCGCCCGGATCTGGCACGCGCACGTCGCGGACGGGGTGCCGCTGGCCGAGTACGGCGTGCTGTTCGACACGCTGTCGGTCTGCCTCTCCAAGGGCCTCGGCGCGCCTGTCGGCTCGCTGGTGGTGGGCAGCGCGGAGAAGATCGCCCGCGCGCGGGTCCTGCGCAAGCGGATGGGCGGTGGCATGCGGCAGGTGGGCATCCTCGCCGCCGCCGGCCGGTACGCGCTGGCGCACCACGTCGAGCGCCTCGCCGAGGACCACGCCAAGGCGGCCCGGCTGGCCGAGGCGGTCGCCCCGCACGGGGTGCTCGCGTCGGTGGCGCGCACCAACATCGTGCCGCTGGACCTGACCAAGCACCCGCTGGACGCGCACGCGCTGGCCGCCGCCGCGCGGGCAGCCGGCCTGCTGATCTCGGTGCTCGGCCCGCGTACCGCCCGGCTGGTGACCCACCTGGACGTCACCGACGAGCAGATCGACAGCGCCGCCACCATCCTGAACACCACCCTGCGCGCCTGACCGGCCCCGCCTTCGCCGGCGGTGATCAAGGAGTTGGCGTCCTGTTCCGCGCCGGAACCGGACACAAACTCCTTGATCACCGGGGCGGCCGGGGCCGGCGGTGGGGTGAGGGGGGACCCGTCAGGGGCGGAGGCGTTTGAGGGTGGCGATGTCGGCGGCGTGGCCGACGTGCTTCTCCGTGGGGGTCTCCACCAGCACCGGCACGCCGGCCGTCGCCGGATGGCGCATCAGCTCGGCGAACGCCGGCTCGCCGATGGTGCCCTTGCCGATGTTCTCGTGCCGGTCCCGGGTGGAGCCGCACAGGTCCTTCGAGTCGTTCGCGTGCACCAGCCGCAGCCGGCCGGCGCCCACGGTGGCGACCAGCGTGTCGAGCGTGGCGGTCATGCCGCCCTCGGCGGCCAGGTCGTGCCCGGCCGCCCAGGCGTGACAGGTGTCGAAGCAGACCCCCAGCATCGGGTGCCGGTCGACCGCGTCCAGGTAGGGGCCGAGGTGCTCGACCCGGGACGCCAGTGACCGGCCGCCACCGGCGCTCGGCTCGACCAGCAGCATCGGTCCGCCGGTGGCCGCGGCCTCGTCGAGCAGCGGGAGCAGCGACTCCCGGACCTGCCGCAGGGCCGCCTCGGCGTGCCCGGCGTCCACCGAGCTGCCGGCGTGGAACACCACGCCCTCGGCGCCGATCGCCCGGCCCCGCTTCAGCGCGTGCGCGAGCGTCTCCGCCGACCGGGTCACCGTCGCCGGGGTGGGGGAGCCGAGGTTGACCAGCAGCGACGCGTGGATGAACACGGGCAGGCCACGCTCGCCGCAGCCGTCGCGGAACAGCGCGTCCTGCGCCGGGTCACCGGCCGGCAGCGCCCAGCCACGCGAGTTCGAGACGTAGACCTGCACCACCTCGGACTCGGCCGCCTCCGCGTACGGCAGGGCCGCCCGCGCCAGGCCACCGGAGGTGGGGGTGTGCGACCCCACCGGCCGGCACCCGTTCGCGGCGCTCACAGGCACGTCACAGTGACCGTCGTGCCCGGCGGCACCGGCGTGTTCTCGGCCGGGTTCTGGATCCGGACGATGCCGTTCGGGTTGAGCTGCACGTTGACCGGGAAGCCCTGGCTCTCCAGCGTCTGCTTGGCCTGCTGGCAGGGCATGTCGATCACCCGGGGGACGGCCACCTGCGGCGGGCCCTTGCTGATCTCCAGCTTGACCTGGGCGCCCTTCTCCACGCCGGTGCCGTCCGCCGGACTCTGGCCGAGGATCTCGTCCTTCGGCTTGTCGGAGTCCTTGACGTTCTCCACCGGCTTGAGCCCGAGCCGCGCGAGGATGGCGCGCGCCTCGGTGAGGCTCTTGCCGACCAGGTCGGGCACGCTCACCGGGGCGCGGCCCTTGCTGAGGATCAGCGTCACCTTGGCCCCGGGCTTGACCACCGTCCCCACCTTCGGGTCGGTCGCCAGCACGACACCCGCCGGCAGCGCGTCGTCGTAGCGGGAGCTGCCCTTGGCCGCGACCAGGTTGAGACCCTCCAGCTCGACCTGGGCCAGCGCGAAGTCCTTACCCACCACGTCCGGCACCGGCAGGCGCTCCGGGCCGAGCGACAGGGTCAGCGTGATCGTGCCGCCCTTGACGATCCGGGCGGCCGAGCCCGGCGCCTGGCCGAGCACGGTGTCCTTCGGGACGTTCTCGTCGTACCGGGGGTCGGCGTAGCGCAGCGTGAAACCACCGCGCTGGGCCTGCGCCTCGGCCTCGGCCTTCGTGAGGCTCACCATCTGCGGCGCGACCGTGTAGCGGCCCACCCCGAACCACCAGCCGCCGACGGCGGCGACCAGGCCGAGCACCACGACCGCCGCGGCGACGGCCAGCCGGCCGCGCGGCGAGCCCATGATCCGGGTACGCAGGGCGGCGAAGCGGGCGCCCATCCCCTCCGGGTCGGCGGCGCGGCGGCGGTGCGGGCGCTGCGTGGCGGCGCCCTCGGGCAGCCGGGCCCACGCCGGGCGCTCGATCGGCTGCAGCGCGGCCACCACCTGCGTCGGCTGGCTCAGCACCGCCGTGTCGTCGCTGAGCTGGCGCAGCACGGCGGTGTGCGCGTGCGGGTTGCCCAACTCCTCGCGGGCCGCCTGCACCTCGGTCAGCAGCGCCGCGGCGTCGGCCGGACGGGCGGCCGGGTCCCGCCGGGTGGCCCGGGCGACGAGCGCGTCGACAGCCGGCGGCAGCGCCGGAACCAGCGTCGACGGGGGAGGCACGTCCCGGTCGACGTGCTGCCAGGCGACCTCCACCGGGCGGTCGCCGTCGTAGGGCACCCGGCCGGTGAGCATCTCGAACAGCACGATGCCGGCCGAGTAGACGTCGGTGCGCGGGTCGGCGTGGCCCTGGGTGACCAGCTCCGGCGCCACGTACGCCACTGTCGCCATGAGCTGGTTGCCGTTCTCGTCCTCCGCGCTCGCCTCGACGGCCCGGGCCAGCCCGAAGTCGGCCACCTTGACCACGCTGTCGACCAGGTCGCGGCTGCCGCCGGCGGGCACCTCGGCGACCAGGACGTTCTCCGGTTTGACGTCCCGGTGCACCAGGCCGGCCCGGTGCGCGGCGGCGAGCGCGGCGAGCACCTGCTCGGTGATCGCGAGCGCCTCGTCCGGATTCAGCCGGCGGCGCTCGGCGAGCACGTCACGCAGCGTGCGGCCGCGCACGTACTCCATCACCAGGTACGGCAGGCCGGCGTGGATGCCCTGGTCGTAGACCGCCACCACGTTCGGGTGGGTGAGCCGGGCGATCGTCTTCGCCTCGTCGGTGAACCGCTCGACGAAGCCGGCCATCCGGGCCCGGGCCTGTGGCGCCTGGGTCGGGTGAATGATCTTGACCGCCACGGTGCGCTCCAGGCGCTCGTCGGTGGCGGTGTACACGGTCGCCATGCCACCACGGGCGACGCGCCCGCGAATGCGGTAGCGCCCCTCGATCAGCGAGCCCAGCAACGTGTCGGCGACCTGTGTGTCCATCGGCAGGCAGTCTATGTGTCGGAAGGGTGAACGTAGAACAGGATGCTACCGCCGGGTTGGGACACCGGTGGCCCGGCGCGCTCGCGGGCCGGTCCGGGGGTGCCGTGCACCGGATCCGGCGGGCACGTGGCAGGGTGGTCGGGTGACCGATTCCGTACCCGCCGAGACCGGCGCCGACCTGGCCGGACCGGCCGACCCGGCCGGCTGGCTGACGCTGCCCGACGTGGCCGAGCGCCTGGACCTGTCGATCAGCAAGGTGCACCAGATGATCCGCGACCGCGAACTGCTCGCGGTGCGCCGTGACGGCGTCCGCCGCGTCCCGGCCGACCTGGTGGCCAACCACACCGTGCTCAAGCACCTGCCCGGCGTGCTCAACCTGCTCGACGACGCCGGGTACGACGACGAGGAGGCGCTGCGCTGGCTCTACCGGGAGGACCCGTCGCTTCCCGGCACCCCGGCCGTCGCGCTCGGCGGCGACCTGGCCCGCGAGGTCAAACGCCGAGCCCAGGCCGTGGGCTTCTAGCCCCACCCTTCACCCACCCGGGCCCCGGCCCTCCCGTCCTCGTTGATCATGAAGTTGGCGGCGAAGTCGATCTCCAAAAGTGCCGCCAACTTCATGATCGACCGCTTCGGAGGCGGGCGTGGCGGGGGAGAGTGGGCGTGGGCAGGGGCCGTCAGGCGGGGCGGCGGGTGGCGGCTATGGCCAGGTCCACCAGCGCCTGGCGGGCCTCGGTGTCCAGGTCGACGGCGGTGAGCGCGGCGAGCGCGCTCTCGGTGAGTGCGGCGATGTGCTGTTCGGCGCGCTCCAGCGCGCCGCTTGTGGTGATCAGCTCGCGCAGCCGGTCCACCCCGGCCGCGTCCAGGTCCGGTACGCCGAGCCCGGCCAGCAGCGCCTCCCGGCCGGCCTGGTCGAGCGTCTCCAGGGCCGCCGCCACCAGGTACGTCCGCTTGCCCTCGCGCAGGTCGTCACCGGCCGGCTTGCCGGTGAGCTCCGGGTCGCCGAACACGCCCAGCACGTCGTCGCGAAGCTGGAACGCCTCACCCAGCGGCAGCCCGTACGCGGAGTAGGCGGCGTGCACCTCGGGCTGGGCGCCGGCCAGCGCGGCGCCCAGCAGCAGCGGCCGTTCGACCGTGTACTTCGCCGACTTGTACCGGGCCACCTTGGCCGCCCGGTCGAGCGAGGTGTCCGCGGTCGCCTGGGTCAGCACGTCCAGGTACTGCCCGACGGTCACCTCGGTGCGCATCTCGTCGAAGATCGGCCGGGCCCGGGCCACCGTCGCCGGCGCCAGGCCGGAGGAGTGCAGCAGCTCGTCGGACCAGACCAGGCACAGGTCGCCCAGCAGGATCGCGGCCGAGTCGCCGAAGGCGTCCGCGTCGCCGCCCCAGCCGGCCGCCCGGTGCCGGGCGGCGAACCTGCGGTGCACCGCAGGCTCGCCCCGCCGGGTGTCCGACCGGTCCATCAGGTCGTCGTGAATCAGCGCGCTGGCCTGCACGAACTCCAGCGCGGCCAGGGCGGCGACGACCTGGTCGGAGTCGACCCCGCCGGCACCCCGGTAGCCCCAGTAGCCGAAGGCCGGGCGCAGCCGCTTGCCGCCGCCCAGCACGAACGCCTCGATCGCCTCGGCGACGGGCAGCAGGCCGTCGTCGACGGCGGTCAGCCAGCCGCGCTGGCCGGCCAGGAACTCGGTGAGCGCCTTGTCGATCCGCTGACGCAGGCCGGCACGGTCGACGGGGGAAACAGGAGCAGCGTGGGTCACGCCACGACGCTAGCGGTTCGGGCCCGCTCCCGTCGTGCCACCGTCCCGGCGTGCCTCGCAGCTCACCGGCGGTGACGGTCGCCATCGGTGCCGCGACGGCAGGTACGGACGGGCCGCCGCGAGCAGCCGCGCGTACCCCCGGGTCGCCGGTCCGGGCGGACGGCGGGTCAGCCCGCGGCGGAACTCGGTGAGCTGGCCCACGGCCCGGGGCGAGCCGGAGCGGACCGCGTTGAGCAGCGCCTCGCCGGCCACCGCGCACGCCTCGGGCTCCGCGCCGAGCCCCAGGTGCCCGCGGGCCAGCCAGCCGCCGTACACCGCTGAGCGGCGCGGGCGGCCCAGCGCAGTCACCACGGGCGTCAGCAGCGGCACGGCCGCGGCGGGACGACCCAGCGCGACGAGCGTGCGCCCGGTCATCGCGGCCAGCTCGGCCGCGTCCAGCCAGTACAGCCAGGGCGGCTCCCGGCCGGGCTCCGGAGGCCCGGCCCGGTCGGCGCCGGCCAGCGCCTGGCCGGCGGCGCGACGCCGCCCGCCGAGCGCGGCGGCGAGCGCGACCCGGTGCAGCAGCAGCGCCTGCAGCCCGGGGGAGGCGGCGGCGCGGCTGGCCGCGTACCCGATCCGGGCCAGGGCCAGCGCGCCGGCCGGGTCGCCGGCGTCGGCCAGCAGGTGGCTGGCCGACCCGAGCACGTGCCCGGCCAGCGGCGGCTCCCCGGCGGCCATCGCGGCCCGCAGCGCCAGCCGGTAGGCGACCAGGCCGCCGGTGAGGTCGCCGGCGTCGGCGGCCAGCCACCCGGCGAGCTGCGCCGACTCGGCCAGCGACGGCAGCATCCGCCGCCGGCCGGCGGGCCCGGCGCGCCGGTAGCCGCGGACCGAGCGGCGCAGCCGGCGCGTGCCGAGCCCGGCGAGGTCGCCGCCGCCGAGCAGGTCGTCCCAGCGCCGCAGCGTGGCCAGCGACGCCCCGTCCGCCGGGTGCCGCCGACCGGAGCCGGCGCTGTCGTCGGCGGCGGGCGGCCCGTACCCGTCGCCGGTGGCCGGGCCGGCGACCGGCGGCGTCGCCGGGCCGGTGAACGGGCCGGCCAGCGTGCCGCCACCCGGGTCGGCGGCCCAGCGGTGCGCCAGGGTGAGCAGCGCCAGCCGGGCGCGGGACCCGGCCGGGTCGACGGCGACGGGCGTCGCGCCGAGCCGGCGGCTGCTGGCGGCGGCCCCGGCGAGCAGCTCGCCCGGCACGCCCAGGACCGTCGCCAGCCAGGCGGACCAGAAGTCGCCGGGGAGCCGGAGCTGGCGCTCCCAGCGGGACACCTCGTGCCGGGTCAGGGTGGGCACGCCGGAGGCGGCGCAGAGTTCGGCGGCGAGCCGCTGCTGGCTCCAGCCGCGGGCGGCCCGCAGCTCGGCCAGGAGCGGCCCGAGCAGGCGCGGGCCGGGCGGCGAGGACGGGATCATGGTGACCTCCGGGGCGACGGCGCGGATGGCGACGCGGACGCCCGGCCGGCGCCGGCGCGTCACAGTCGTGGCGACCCCCGCGCGGGCCCCCGGGACGGCCGTCGGCCGCCCCACCGCGCTGTGGTCTTTCTACCCCCGGGGTACGACGTCGCGCCGCGGAGTGTTCGCGGGCTGGGAAGACGCTCGGTAAGCCGGGCGCTCCCGGCTACAGTCGGTCCGTGGCGCTCGGTCTTCCCTCGGTCCTCCCCAATCCCCAGCCGGCCATCGGGGAGCTGATCCGTGACGGCCGCCCGACGTTCTCCTTCGAGTTCTTCCCGCCGAAGACGCAGGCCGGGGAGAAACTGCTCTGGCAGGCCATCCGGGAGCTCGAGTCGCTGCGCCCCTCGTTCGTCTCGATCACCTACGGCGCGGGCGGCTCGACCCGCGACACCACGGTGGCGGTGACCGAGCGGATCGCCACCGAGACCACGCTGCTGCCGATGGCGCACCTCACCGCCGTGAACCACTCGGTGGCCGAGCTGCGGCACGTGATCGGCCGGCTGGCCTCGGTCGGGGTGCGCAACGTGCTGGCCGTGCGGGGCGACCCGCCGGGCGACCCGGGCGGCGAGTGGATCGCCCACCCCGAAGGCGTCCGGTACGCCGAGGACCTGGTCCGGCTGGTACGGGACAGCGGTGACTTCAGCGTCGGGGTTGCCGCCTTCCCGTACAAGCACCCGCGGTCGCCGGACGTGGCCAGCGACACCGCGTACTTCGTCCGCAAGTGCCGGGCGGGCGCGGAGTTCGCCGTCACCCAGATGTTCTTCGACGCCGACGACTACCTGCGGCTGCGCGACCGGGTGGCCGCCGCGGGCTGCGACACGCCGATCCTGGCCGGGGTGATGCCGGTGACCCAGATCGGCACCATCGAACGCTCGGTGCATCTGTCCGGCGCGCCGTTCCCGCCGGCGCTCGCCGAGCGGTTCGAGCGGGTGGCCGACGACCCCGAGGCGGTGCGCCGCCTCGGCGTCGAGCAGGCGAGCGAGATGTGCGAGAAGCTCCTCGACGAGGGCGTGCCCGGGATCCACTTCATCACGCTCAACCGGTCCACCGCGACCCGCGAGGTGTGGCAGCGACTGCGCGCGGCCGCACGGGTGTGACCACCCGCCACACGACACCCGCGCCGTGCTTCTACGGTTGATCCGTGGTGGGCACACAGCTGAACTGGGACCAGTACGCGACGGCGTGGGCGCGGCTGCACGGCGGCTTCGATCCGCGTACCGCCGCGCCGGTGGTGCGTGCCTGGCTGCGCTTCGCCTACCACGTGGGCTACGTGCTGGGCCGGCTGCGCGTCGGTCCCACCCCGGTGACCGTGTTCGGGGTGCTGCTCTGCTTCTGCGTACCCCTGTTCGTGGAGCGGCCCGGCGACGGGCCGTTCCTGGGCGCGTTGTTCGTGCTGCTGGCCGCGGTGGCCGACAGCGTCGACGGCGCGGTGGCGGTCGCCACCGGCCGCACCACCCGCCTGGGCTACGTCTACGACTCGGTCGCCGACCGGCTCGGCGAGGTGGCCTGGCTGATCGCGTTCTGGCTGCTCGGCGCGCCGGGCGCGCTGGTCGCGGCGGCCGGTGGCCTGTCCTGGCTGCACGAGTACGTGCGGGCGCGCGCGGTGTCGGCCGGGATGCGGGAGATCGGCGCGGTGACGGTGGGCGAGCGGCCGACCCGGGTCAGCGTCGCTCTGGTCGGGCTGCTGGTCGCCGGGCTCACCGGCCTGATCGACGCCGACCTGACCGCCGGCACCATCACCATGGCCACCACGGTCTGGGTGCTGCTCGCCGGGTTCGGCCTCGGCCAGTTGCTCTCCGCCGTCCGCCGCGCCCTGGTCGACGCCGGCTGACCGTCCGTGCCCGCGCCGCCCGCGCTGCCCGCGCTGTCCGCCGCGCGGCGGGCTGCCCGCGTTAAGAAGGGGCCCTTCCTCTACCGGAGGCGTTAAGAAGGGGCCCTTCCTTACACCTCACCAGGCCGGGCCGACCGCCTCGGCGACGATCTCCGCGGACAGCGTCACCATGGGCAGGCCGCCGCCGGGGTGGCTGGAGCCGCCGACCAGCCAGAGCCCGGCGACCGGGCCCCGGTTGGCCGGGCGCAGCAGCCCGCCCGCGGTGCCGTAGATCGCCCCGCCCGGCGCGCCGGTGGCCGCGTCCAGGTCGGCCGGGGTGCGGATCTCCCGGAACACCAGCCGGTCGCGCACGTCGGCGCCGCGTTCGGCCAGCACGTCGAGGATCCGGTCCGCGTACGCCTCGGCCAGGCCGGGCCGCCGCCAGTCCACAGCGCTCGCGGCGGTGCCGTGCCGGGGCGCGTTGACGAGCACGAACCACGCCTCGTGGCCGTCCGGGCGGACCGCCGGGTCGTCGGCCGCGGTGACGAACACGGTCGGGTCCGGCGCCGGGCGGGCCCGCACCCCGCGACCCGGGTCGCCGAAGACGGCGTCGAACTCGGCGTCGTAGTCGCGGGGGAAGAAGACGTTGTGGTGGGCCAGCCCGGAGTCGCCGCGTACGCCCAGCAGCAGCACGAACCCGGCCAGGCTGCGGTCGGTGAGCGCGGCCAGCCGGCGCGGGTCGGGCAGCAGGTTCCGGTAGACGGTGAGCGCGTCCACGTTGGCGACCACCACGTCGGCCGGCACCGGCGCGGCGGACCCGGCCACGCGTACCCCGTGCACCCGGCCGCCCGCGGCGTCGATCCGGGTGACCGTGGCGTCGGTGCGTACCACCACGCCGAGGTCCAGGCAGCGGGACAGCAGCGCGTCGGCGAGCGTGCCCAGCCCGCCGCGCAGGTACCAGCCGCCGTACGCCAGTTCGGCGTAGGGGACGGCGACGAGCGCGGCCGGGGCGCGGCGCGGGTCGGCGCCGGTGTACGTGGCGTACCGGTCCAGCAGCATCCGCAGCCGCGGGTCGGACAGGTGACGGCGGCCCAGCCCGCGCAGCGTACGGCCGGGGCCGATGGCGGCCAGGTCGCCCAGCCGCCAGGCCAGCGCGGCCAGGTCGCGGGGCGAGTCGACGGTACGGCGCAGGATGTCCCGGTGCGAGGCCGCCCACACCCGGCCGGCGCGCCGCCGCAGCCCGCGCCAGTCGGCGGCGGACCGGTCGCCGAACGCGGCGCCGATCCGGGCGGCGAACTCGTCCGGGTCGGCGCAGGAGTCGAGCGCGGGCCCGCCGCCGGGGAAGACGTGCCGCACGATCGGGTCCAGCGGGACCACGTCGAGGTATTCGTCGAGCTTCGCGCCGGTCGCCTCGAACAGGTCGTGGAAGACCTGCGGCAGGGTGAACAGGCTCGGCCCGGTGTCGAAGTGCCACACCCCCTCCGGGGTGTGGTGGGCGTACCGGCCGAGCTTGCCTCCGACCGTGCCGGCCCGTTCGAGGACGGTGACCTCGTGCCCGGTGACCGCGAGCCGGGCGGCGGCGGCGAGCCCGCCCACGCCGGCGCCGATGACCACGATGCGCGCCATGGCGTGCCCCTCCTAGGTGACCGGGCGACCCCGCCAGGTGAGCCGGCGTCGCTTCCGCAGATGGTACGACCGGACGGTCAGCCAACCGAGGACCACGACCGACACGGGGTGTGCCAGCGCGTCGGGCCACGCCCGCCCGCCGGTGGCGCGGGCGCTGACCACCCGCCCGGCGACCCCGGCCAGGTAGGCCAGGAACGCCACCGCGGCCACCGCCGGCGCGCCGGCCAGCAACGCGCCGAGGGCCAGCAGCGGCGGCGCGACGTAGAGCGCGACCAGCAGCGCCAGCACGGCCGCCGCGGCGGTGGGGTGCCCGAACGTCGCCCACAGCGACTTGGTGTAGCCGTCGCGCAGCTGCGGCCAGGTGTCGTACATCCGGCAGGACGCCAGCCGGGACCCGTCGGCGAGCGCGATCCGCCCGCCTGCTCGTTTCACCGCCCGGGCCAGCTCGATGTCCTCCAGCACTTTGTCGGCCACCGCCGCGTGCCCGCCGGCCCGCAGGTAGCCGGCCCGGTCCACGACCAGGAACTGCCCGCCCGCCGCCGCGAGGGAGGGCCGCCGCGAGCGCTCCATCGCGCGCAGCGGCAGGAACGTCAGCCACAACCACTGCAGCAGCGGCTGCACCAGCCGGTCGGCCGCCGTCCGCACCACGATCCGGGGGTACGGCGACAGCAGCGCCGCATCGGCCGCGCGCAACTCGGTCACCGCCGCCGCCACCGCGTACGGGGTGAGCACCACGTCCGCGTCGACGAAGGCCAGCACCGTCGGCTCCGGGGCGGTACGGGTGGCGAGCTGCCAGCAGGCGTGCGGCTTGCCCAGCCAGCCGGGCGGCGTGGCGACGCCGGTGAGCAGCGTGAGGCGGGGATCGTCGCCGGCCACCGCGCGGACCACGTCGGCGGTGCCGTCGGTCGATCCGTCGTCGAGCACCACGATCCGCAGGCCCGGCACGCCGCGCTGGGCCAGCAGCGCGCGCAGGCACGGGTTGACCCGCTCGGCCTCGTCGCGCAGCGGCAGCAGCACCGCCACCGGCTCGGTCACCTCGGCCGGGCCGGCGGTGGGGCGGCGCAGCCAGGCGTACGCGTTGACGAGCGTGTGCCCGGTGAGCGCGGCGACCGCCGCGGCCAGCGCGAGGGCGGCGATCATGCCGGGGCGTCGACGCGCGGCGCCGGCTCCGGCTCGGCGGCCCGGTCCCGGCGGGCCCGCCACAGCGTCACCGCCAGCGGCACCGCCGCCACCGCCATCCCGGCCGCGCCCCACAGCGCCGACGCCGGCAGCCGCAGGAACACCGCGTGCGCCAGCACGCTGGAGGCGTACGTCCAGAGGTAGAGCGCGAACATCGGCGCGTCCCGGCCGCCGACCCGGTCCACCGACGGCCCGGCGAGCGGGCGCAGCGCGACCGCCAGCAGCACCGCGAAGCCCAGCCAGCCCAGATAGTTGCTGACCGGGATGCCGGGTAGCCCGGGCAGAGCCGGGGTGGCGTCGCGCCAGGTCCAGTAGCCCTCGGCCACCATCTGCGGGTCGAGGAACAGGTCCCAGGCGGCCAGCCCCACCGCCGAGAGCGCGATCCGGGCGAGGCGGGAGCGGACGAGCCGGACCGCGGTGAGCCACGCCGGCCAGGCCATCCAGGTCCAGGCCAGCGGGATGATCAGCGGCACCCCGGCCAGCTTCGGGCCCAGCTCGCCGGAGTAGTCGTAGGTGCCGAACGGGAAGCCGGTGGCCACGCCGATCGCCTCCACCGCGAACCCGCCGCCGGTGACGACCGCGACCAGCGCGACGGCGGTACGGGCGCCGCGGGTGAGCAGCGCGTGGCCGACCGAGAGCAGCCAGCCGAGCACCACGGTGGCCACTGTCAGCCCGGCCCGGGTGGAGCCGCCGGTGAGCGGGTAGCAGATCTGGGCGAGGATCAGCGCGGCCAGCAGCGCCCAGGGCAACCGGGCTTTCATGACTCGTCCGGCGGGGGCAGCGGCAGGTCCCGGCCGAGCACGCCGAACGGCCGCTCGTCGCCGGGGAAGTGGAAGTGCCGCAGGACGTCGACGAAACCGAACCGGCGGTACAGCCGCCAGGCCCGGGACTTCTCCTCGTCGGCCTCCGGGGTGGACAGCAGCGTGGTGTCGCCCTCGGCCACGGCGAGCAGCGCGCGCAACTGGCGGGCGCCCAGGCCGTGCCCCTGCGCGGGCGGGCGGACGTGCAGCTCGACCACCTCGAACGGGTGGGTCAGCCAGCGCTGCCGGGCCTGCGCGTTCAGCGCCCGGTGCACCTGGTCGTGCCACCACTGCCCGGTGGCGCCCCGGTAGCCGTACCCGAAGCCGGCCAGGTGTCCCTCGCTGGTCAGGCTGGCGACGGCGCGGAAGCCGGGCCGGCGTACGTGGGTGGCGATGTAGCCGCGGCGGGCCTCCAGCAGGTCGGGCCGGTAGCCCATCGCCTCGCCGTAGACGGCCACCACGTCGTCCAGCCGCCGGACCAGGTCGTCCGGCGTCCACCGCACCAGCCTCATGCGTACCCTCTCGCTGTTTCCGGGTCGTCCTCGGCGGCCCAGCCGAGCACCGTGCGGTCGCCGGCCACGTCGCCCACCGCGAACCGCGCGAACAGTTCCTCCGCGTACCAGCCCTCGGTGGGGGTGCGGGTGATCGCGGCGCGGTGCTCGGGGGAACGGTACGCGAACGCGACCAGGTCCGCCGGGTCGCGCCACACGCTCACCGTGCCCTGCCAGCCCAGCGGCGCCTCGCCGACGCCGAAGCGGGCGAGCAGGCCGGGCGCGGTGTGCAGCTCGGCGGCGACCGGGGGGATCGCCCGCCAGAACGTGGCCGCCCGGCGGGTCCGCAGCCGGGCCCGGGTCAGCGCCAGCACCGGCCCGGTGACCCGTCCGCCCGACGGCGCGCCGAACGGCTCCCGGCCGGACCACCGGCCGCGGCTGGTCAGCGGGCGCAGGTCCACCCGCACCGCGGCGCGGGCGATCCGGGCCCAGGACCGGGCGACAGGGGAGGCGTCGAAGCCGGCCGCGTCGGCGGGGGAGTCCCAGACCACGAGCGCGGCCCACCGGGTCAGGTCGGCGTCGCCGGGGCCGAATCCGGTGCCGGTCCCGGTGCCGAGCAGCTTGGCGAAGCGGACGCCGGGCAGGCGGCGCAGCCGCGCCGGGTGGGTGGCCATCCGGGCCAGCACACCGGGTACGGCCCGCCGGGGCACACGCCACACGTGCAGCGTGACGAGTTCGGGGTTCACGCCACCTCGGCCGGAGCGCCGGCGGTGATCCGCAGCAGTTCCGCGTACGTGGTGGGGAACACCGCCCGGGGTACGCCGCCTGCGGCCCACACCTCGTCGTACCCGGTCAGGGCGGTGTCGACGACGGTGCGCAGCGGCGCGGGGTGGCCGACCGGGGCGACGCCGCCGATCACCTGCCCGGTGTGCCGCTTGACGAATTCCGGGGTGGCCCGGCGCAGCCGGGTCACGCCCAGCGTGGCGGCGAGCCCCGCGGTGTCCACCCGGTGCGCGCCGGAGGTGAGCACCAGCAGCGGCGCGCCGTCCGCGTCGAAGATCAGCGAGTTGGCGATGGCGCCGACGGCGACGCCGAGCGCCTCGGCCGCGGCGGCGGCGGTGTGCACCGCGTCGGGCAGCAGTCGGACGAGGCTGGCCTCGCCCGATCCGACCCGCGCGCCCGCCTCGTCGAGCGCGCGCTGCACCGCCTGCACGTTCGGGTGTGGCTGCATGACCCCATTCTTCCCTCACCCCGGTACGGCCCCGCCGGGGGCCGTGGTCCTCCCGTGTGTCCCCGGCGCGTCACACGTTGCGTTTTCGTCGGGGGGGAGGTGTACTGTCAGGGTAGTTAGAACGAGTGTTCGATTCCGGTTCGAAGTTCGGCCCAGTCCGAACGGCATCGGCTCAGCTCCCCGGCTGACCGGCCCCGGTTCGAGCCGGTCGCGCACCCGTCGAACGCTCCGGAGACGGTGTTTCGCGGCACCGGTTTCCGGGAGGTGCGGCACCGCGGGCCGCACCGGGTTCGGACAGTCGCGAGTCCGGGCCCGTCAGGCAGGTCGTCGCCCGCCGCCCACGACCCCCGGGCGGCGGGCGACGGACCCGCCGGTACGCCGGCCGGGGGTGGGTGTGGGGAAGCGTCCACACCCGGCCGGCCCGCCACCTCAAGGTGCGTCTTCCTCCGCACCGACCGCTCCGGGCGACCGGGCGACGGTTTCCGTCGCTCGACCGCCCGCCCCGGCCACACGCGGAGGAGAGACCCATGCCGACCAGTCCGGCCCAGGCGCCCACGGTGCCCGCGCACGTGCTGCCGCACCGCACCCCCGCCCAGTTGCTCGCGGTGGCCCGCGACGGGCTGGCCGAGGCCGCCCGCACCCGTCCCGACGGCCTCCGGTACGCCGCCGCCCACCTGGCGGCGCTGCGCGCCGCCGCCGCCGTGCTCGCCGCCCGGGCCCGTCCCGCGCCCACCCGGCGGAACCGGATCACCAGCGTCTGGGTGCTGCTCGCCACCGTCGCCCCCGAGCTGGACGAGTGGGCCGTCTACTTCGCGGCCGGCGCGAGCAAGCGGGCCGCCGCCGAGGCCGGCATCCCCCGCGTGGTCACCGCCCGGGAGGCCGACGACCTGCTGCGCGCCGCCGAGGAGTTCGTGACAGTGGTGGAGACCGCGCTCGGCCTGGCGCACCAGCCGGCGCTCGACGGCCTGCCCCGGCCCCTGCGGCGCGGCGCCTCCGACTCCCCGCCGTCGCGGCCCGGAGCGGCAGCCGCCTGATTCGTGGCGCCCGGCCACCACCGGCGGGACCCCGGGTGGCCGGGCGCCGCACCAACGGCACCGCGTGCCGCAGCACCGACACGATCCACAGCACACGATCCACAGCACCATCCACGGGCGGGACCCGTGGCGAAACACGACGGGGGGTTGGTCCGATGGCGGGCCGCATGGTGGTCGGCTCCGCCGCCCTGGCCGAGCTGGTCCGGCCGGCGAGCGCGCCCGACCCGGCCGGCGGCCACCGGGTGCTTCCCGTCCGGGCCGAGCTGACCGGGCTGCTGCCCAACCGTGGCCTGCGCCGCGGCAGCACCGTCGCGATCGGCGCCGGCCAGCCCCGGCGCAGCGGCGCCACCTCGCTGATCCTCGCGCTGCTCGCCGAGGCGTCCCGGGCCGGCTCGTGGTGCGCCGTGGTCGGCGTACCCACCTTCGGGGCCGGCGCGGCGGCCGAGGCGGGCATCGCCCTGGACCGGCTGGCCCTGGTGCCCGATCCCGGGCCGGAGTGGCCCACTGTGGTCGCCGCGCTCATCGACGGGGTCGACGTGGTGGTCACCGCCGTGCCGGCCACTGTCGCCGGCTCGGTCGCCACCCGGCTGGCCGCCCGTGCCCGGCAGCGCGGAAGCGTGCTGGTTCCGTACGGCCGGTGGGACGGCGCGGACGTGACGCTTCAGGTGGTCCGGGGCGTCTGGCAGGGGCTCGGCCCGGGTCGCGGGCGGCTGCGCCGCCGCGAGGTGACCGTCTCGGCCCGTGGGCGAGGCGCCGCCGCCCGCCCCAAGGAGATCAAGGTGTGGCTGCCCGGCGACGAGCTGACCCGGGTGATCCCCCGCTCGGCCGGGCTCGGCGCACCGTCCGCCGCGCCGTCGCGCCGGCTGCGCGTGGTGGCCCCGCCCGCCCGTACGCTCGCCGCGGCCGGTCCGGCATGAGCGGCGCACCGCAGCGGACGCTGCTGCTCTGGTGCCCGGACTGGCCGGTCCTCGCCGCCGAGATCGTCGACGGGGTGCCCGCCACCGACCCGGTCGTGGTGCTGCACGCCAACCGGGTGGTCGCCTGCTCCGAGCGGGCCCGCGCCGAGGGGATCCGGCGCGGGCTGCGCCGCCGGGAGGCGCAGGGGCGCTGCCCGCACCTGACGGTGGTCGACCACGACCCCGGCCGGGACGCGCGGGCGTTCGAGCCGGTGGTGGCCGCCGTGGAGGAGGTGGTCGCCGGCGTCGAGGTGATCCGGCCCGGCGCCTGCGCCACCGCGGCCCGGGGGCCGAGCCGCTACCTCGGCGGCGAGGAGGCGGCGGCCGAGCGGATCGTCGAGCACGTCGCGCAGAGCTGCGCGGTGGAGAGCCAGGCCGGCATCGCCGACGGGGTGTTCGCGGCCGGGCTGGCCGCCCGGGAGGGACGGATCGTGGTCCCCGGCGGCACCCGCGAGTTCCTGGCCGGCCGTCCGGTCGAGGCACTCGGCCGGCCCGCTCTGGCGGACCTGCTGCGCCGGCTCGGCGTCCGCACCCTCGGCGACTTCGCGGCGCTGCCAGCCGGGGACGTGCTGGCCCGGTTCGGCTTCGACGGCGCGCTGGCGCACCGGCTCGCCGGTGGCCGGGACGACCGCCCGCTCGCGGTCCGGCAGCCGCCCGCCGACCTGGTCGTCACCGCCGACTACGACGAGCCGGTCGACCGGGTCGACGCCGCCGCGTTCGCCGCCCGGACGCTCGCCGAACTGCTGCACGAGCGGCTGGCCGCGTACGGGCTGGCCTGCACCCGGCTCGGCATCGAGGCGGTCACCGCGCACGGCCAGGAGCTGCACCGGGTCTGGCGGCACGACGGCCTGCTCACCGCCGCGGCCATCGCCGACCGGGTCCGCTGGCAGCTCGACGGCTGGCTCTCCGGCAGCAACGGCCGGGGCGGGGCCCGCCCGGCCCGCCCGACCGCCGGGATCGTCCGGTTGCGACTGGTACCCGACGGGGTGCTCGCCCAGGCGGGCCTGCAACCCGGGCTGTGGGGGGAGACCGGTGCGGAGCGGGAGCGGGCGCACCGCGCGCTGAGCCGGGTGCAGGGCATCCTCGGCCCCGAGGCGGTGGTCACCGCGGTGCTCGGCGGCGGGCGTTCCCCGGCCGACCAGGTGCGCCTCGTGCCGTGGGGCGACGAGCGGGCGCCCGCCCGTCCCGGCCCGCCACCCGCCCCGGCACCGGTGTCCGGACACCGTTCAGAAGACGTTCCTGCGGGCTCGGCGGCGGCGGGAACCTCTGTCGTCGTACCCCCTGGGGGCCGTGCGGTGCGACGGGGCGGGCGGGGCCGGGCGGTGGCCGAGCCGCCGTGGCCGGGAAGGATTCCGCCGCCGTCGCCGGCCGTGGTGCTGCCCACCCCGTTGTCGGCCGACGTGCGTGACGCCGCCGGGGAGCCGGTCGTGGTGAGCGCCCGGCTGGCGGTCAGCGCGGCGCCGGCCTGGCTCACCGTCGGCGACGGCCGCCCGGCCGAGATCACCGGGTGGGCCGGTCCGTGGCCGGTGGACGAGCGCTGGTGGGCGCCGGCCGAGGCGCGCCGCCGGGCCCGGTTCCAGGTGTGCCTGGCCGACGGTGCCGCCCTGCTGCTCGCGGTCGAGGGCGGGCAGTGGCTGGTGGAGGCGATCTATGACTGAGCGCCGGGGGAGGTGCCGGTGAGCTTCCACAACCCGAAGATGCCCTGGTCCAAGCTGGAGCAGGTGCTCTCCGGGCGGGCCACGGGCGAGCGGCACCTGCACGTGGTCGACCCGCTCGCGGTCGACGCCGACGGCGGCGACTCACCGGCGTGGAGCCGCAAGCGCCAGGAATACCAGCCGCCGGAGCTGGACCGGCCGGACGGCGTGGTGCCCTACGCGGAGCTGCACGCGCACTCCAACTTCAGCTTCCTCGACGGGGCCAGCCACCCGGAGGAACTGGCCGAGGAGGCGGCCCGGCTGGGGCTCACCGCGCTCGCCGTCACCGACCACGACGGCTTCTACGGCGTGGTGCGCTTCGCCGAGGCGGCCCGCGCGCTGCGGCTGCCGACGATCTTCGGCGCGGAACTCTCCCTCGGGCTGCCCGGCCCGCAGAACGGCGAACCCGACCCGCTCGGCCGGCACCTGCTGGTGCTCGCGCACGGCCACGAGGGGTACGCGCGCCTGGCCGCCACCATCTCCCGGGCCCAGCTGCGCGGCGGGGAGAAGGGCCGCCCGGTCTACGGCGAGCTGGAGGAGATCGCCGCCGAGCTGCGCGACCACGTGCTGGTGCTCACCGGCTGCCGCAAGGGGCACGTGCCTGCGGCGCTGCTCACCGAGGGCGTCGACGCGGCGGCCCGCGAGCTGAACCGGCTCACCGCGCTGTTCGGCGCGGAGACGGTGGCGGTGGAGCTGACCGACCACGGCCACCCGGTCGACGCCGACCGCAACGACGCGCTCGCCGAGCTGGCCGCCGCAGCCGGGCTGCCCACGGTGGCCACGAACAACGTGCACTACGCCACCCCGGGCCGGCGGCGGCTGGCCACCACCGTCGCGGCGGTCCGGGCCCGGCGCAGCCTCGACGAGATCGACGGCTGGCTGCCCGCTGCGGCCACCGCCCACCTGCGCAGCGGCGCGGAGATGACGGCGCGGTTCGCCGCGTACCCGGGCGCGGTGGCGCGGTCCGCCGAGTACGGCGCGGAACTCGCCTTCGACCTGCAGCTCGTGGCACCGAAGCTGCCGGCGTACCCGGTGCCGCCCGGGCACACCGAGATGAGCTGGCTGCGCCGGCTGACCATGGACGGCGCCCGCGAGCGCTACGGCCCGCCCGAGGCGCATCCGGAGGCGTACGCGCAACTGGAGCACGAACTGCGGATGATCGAGGACCTCGGTTTCCCCGGCTACTTCCTGGTGGTCTACGACATCGTCGCGTTCTGCCGCGCGCAGGACATCTACTGCCAGGGCCGGGGGTCGGCGGCCAACTCGGCGGTCTGCTACGCGCTGCGCATCACCAACGTGGATGCGGTCCGGCACCGGCTGCTGTTCGAACGCTTCCTCGCCCCGGAACGCGACGGCCCGCCCGACATCGACGTGGACATCGAGTCCGACCGCCGGGAGGAGGTGATCCAGCACGTCTACGCCCGCTACGGCCGGGAGCACACCGCCCAGGTCGCCAACGTCATCTCGTACCGGCCCCGGTCGGCGGTGCGCGACGTCGCGAAGGCGTTCGGCTTCTCGCCCGGCCAGCAGGACGCCTGGAGCAAGCAGATCGACAGGTGGGGCTCGGTCGCCGCGGTCGACGTGGCGGACATCCCCGAGCAGGTGGTCGCGTACGCGAACGAGCTGCAGACGTTCCCCCGGCACCTGGGCATCCACTCCGGCGGCATGGTGATCTGCGACCGGCCGGTGATCGAGGTGTGCCCGGTGGAGTGGGGCCGGATGCCCGGCCGCAGCGTGCTCCAGTGGGACAAGGACGACTGCGCCGCCGTCGGCCTGGTCAAGTTCGACCTGCTCGGCCTCGGCATGCTGTCGGCGCTGCACTACGGCTACGACCTGATCGGGTCCAGCCTCGACCTCGGTGACATGGACCTGGACGACCCCGAGGTCTACGACATGCTCTGCCGGGCCGACTCGGTGGGCGTGTTCCAGGTGGAGAGCCGTGCCCAGATGGCCACGCTGCCCCGGCTCAAGCCGCGCGAGTTCTACGACCTGGTGGTGGAGGTGGCGCTGATCCGGCCCGGCCCGATCCAGGGCGGCTCGGTGCACCCGTACATCCGGCGCAAGAACGGCCAGGAGCCGGTGACGTACGCGCACCCGCTGATGCGCAACGCGCTGGAGAAGACGCTCGGCGTGCCGCTGTTCCAGGAGCAGCTCATGCAGCTCGCCATCGACCTGGCCGGGTTCGACGCGGCCGGCGCCGACCAGCTGCGCCGCGCGATGGGGGCGAAACGGTCGGTGGAACGGATGGCGCAGATCGCCGACCGGCTCTACGCCGGGATGGCCGAGCGGGGCATCACCGGCGAGCTGGCCGACGACGTCTACCGCAAGCTCACCGCGTTCGCCAGCTACGGCTTCCCGGAGAGCCACGCGATGAGCTTCGCCTACCTGGTGTACGCCAGCTCGTGGCTCAAGCGCTACCACCCGGGCCCGTTCCTGGCCGCGCTGCTCAACGCCCAGCCGATGGGCTTCTACTCGCCGCAGACGCTCGCCGACGACGCCCGCCGGCACGGCGTGGAGGTGCGCCGGCCGGACATCAACGCCAGCGGCGCCAAGGCGGTGCTGGAGTCCACGCCGGAAACCCGGTGGGGCAGCGTGCCGGGCGAGCCGCCGCACGCCTGGGGGCTGGGCGGCCCGGCGGTACGGCTCGGGCTGGGCAGCGTCCGTACCGTCGGCGAGGACGCGGCCGAGCGGATCGAGGCGGAGCGGACCGCGCACGGGCCGTACCGGGACATGCCGGACCTGGCCCGCCGCGTCGGTCTCACCGCCGCGCAGCTGGAGGCGCTGGCCACCGCCGACGCCTTCGCCTGTTTCGGGCTGACCCGGCGCCAGGCCCTCTGGGCCGCCGGCGCGGCGGCCCAGGACCGGCCCGGCCGGCTGCCGGGCACGGTGACCGGCGCGGACCCGCCCACCCTGCCCGGCATGGCCGCGGTGGACCGCCTGGTCGCCGACGTCTGGGCCACCGGCCTGTCCCCGGAGAGCCACCCGGCCCGGTTCATCCGGGACCGGCTCGACGCGCTGGGCGCGGTGCCGATCGCCCGGCTCGGCCAGGTGCCGCCCGGGCGGCGGATCCGGGTCGGCGGGATCGTCACCCACCGGCAGCGCCCGGCGACCGCCGGCGGCGTCACGTTCCTCAACCTGGAGGACGAGACCGGAATGCTGAATGTCACTTGCTCCCCGGGGCTGTGGCAGCGCTACCGTCGAATCGCCCGCACCAGTGGAGCACTGGTGGTGCGGGGCCGGCTGCAGCGGCACGAGGGCGTCACGAACCTCACCGCGGACCGGCTGGACGCGATCGAGCCCCCCGTCACACCGGCATCCAGGGATTTCCGTTGATGGAGTGATCCACATTACGGTTTCCGGGAGCCGGAGGCGGGAGACTCCCGACGCGGGTGGGCAGAGTGGCTCACCCGGGGTATGGGGGATGAACCGATGACCTTTCACCGCACGTACGCCGGTGGCGTAGCCAACGCCCGACGGACCCGCCTCGGCGCCGACTGGGCGCCCACCCACGAGGCCGAGCCGCGGGAATACCAGGTGACCGAGGGCCCGGTGGCCAACACCGAGCGCTCCCGCGCCGAGGACGACCCCGCCGGCGGCGGCGAGTCCTGAACCCGGGCCGGGGGGTGACTAGGCTCGGCGCGTGGAGCAGATCCGAACCCTCACCCCCCGCACCGCCGTCATCTGGTCGGTGCTCCGGGCCGAGCTGGACCGGCGGGCCGGCGAACGACTCTCCGTGCTCGACGTCGGCGGCGGGACCGGCGGCTTCGCCGTCCCGCTCGCCGAGGCCGGTCACCGGGTCACAGTTGTCGACGCCAGCCCCGACGCGCTCGCCGCGCTGACCCGCCGGGCCGCCGAGGCCGGGGTCGCCGACCGGGTACGCGCGACGCAGGGCGACGCCGACGCGCTCGCCGGTCTGGTCGAACCGGCCACCGTGGACCTGGTGCTCTGCCACTCCGTCCTCGAAGTCGTCGACGAGCCGGAACCGGTGGTCTCCGCGCTGGTCACCGCGTTGCGACCGGGCGGCGCGGCGAGCGTGCTCGTCGCCGGCCGGGCCGCCGCCGTGTTCGGCCGAGCGATGAACGGGCAACTGGACGCCGCCGCCGCGCTGGCCGCCGACCCGCAGGGCACCACCGGCCGCCGGGACACGCTGCGCCGCCGCTACGACGCCGCCGACGCGGGCGCGCTGCTCACCGCCGCCGGCCTCGCCGTGGAGGAGATCCACGGGGTACGGGTGCTCGCCGACCTGCTTCCGGCCGCCGTGGCCGACGGGCAGCCGGCCGCCCTGGTGGAGCTGGAACGGGCGCTCGCGGCCCGGCCCCCGTACCGTGATCTCGCCGCTCAACTGCACCTGTTCGCCCGCCGCCCGGCATGACCGGCCCGGCTCCTGGCCCGCTGGACCGGGTTCCGCCCCGCTACGACGGCGGCAGCCTGGCCGACGTGCTGCCCAGCGCGCTGTCGGTGCTCGGCGTACCAGGTGCGGCCGACCGGCTCGGCCTGACACCGAGGCTGGACGGGGTACGCCGGATCGCGGTGCTGCTCGTCGACGGCCTCGGCTGGTACCAGATCCCCACCGCCGCCCGGTACGCCCCGACGCTCGCCGGACTGGCCGCCACCACCGGCCGGCCACTCACCACCGGCTTCCCGTCCACCACTCCGACCAGCCTGGTCAGCCTCGGCACCGGCACCGCGCCGGGCGCGCACGGCGTGCTCGGTTTCACCGTCCGGGTGCCCGGCACCGACCGGGTGCTCAACCACGTCGACTGGGCCGGCGACCCCGACCCGGTGAGCTGGCAGCCGGTACCCACCTGGTACCAGCGGGCCCGCGCCGCCGGGATCGCGGTGACAGTGGTCAGCCGTCCCGAGTTCGCCGGCAGCGGTCTGACGCTCGCCGCCAACCGGGGCGGCGACTACCGGGGCGCGGCCGGCGCCGACGCGCTGGCCGCGCGGATGCTGGCGGCGCTGGCCGCCGGGGACGGGCCCGCGCTCGTCTCCGGGTACCACCCCGACCTGGACCGGCACGGGCACCTCAGCGGCGTCGACTCCGAGCCCTGGCGGCTGGCCGCCGCCGATGTGGACACGCTGCTGGCCCGGCTCGTGGACGGGCTGCCGCCGGACGCCGCGCTGCTGGTCACCGCCGACCACGGCCAGCTCGACGTGCCCGCCGGGCACCGGATCGACCTGGACGCCGACCCTCGGCTGCGCGCCGGGGTACGGGTGGTCGCCGGTGAGCCCCGGGTCCGCTACCTGCACGCCGAGCCGGGCGCCGAGGCCGACGTGATGGCCGCCTGGACCGAGCTGCTGGGCCCGGCCGCGCACGTGCTGACCCGGGCCGAGGCGGTGGCGACCGGCTGGTTCGGGCCGGTGCCGGAGGCGCACCTGACCCGGATCGGCGACGTGGTGGTGGTGTGCCGGGACACGTACGCGGTGGTCGCCACCCGCTCCGAGCCGCCGATGGCGTCGCGGCTGGTGGCGTACCACGGCGCGGACACCGCCGCCGAGATGACCATCCCGCTGCTGGTGATCCGGGGCTGACCGGGTGGCGCGGTGGGTTGTCGGACCGCCGGGCTAGCCTGCTGACATGGGCCGCAGCCAGTCGTTGCCCCGAGGCGGTGACCCGCGCTTCGGGGCGGACGCCGACGACACCGGCTGCACCATCCTGCACGTCGACATGGACGCGTTCTACGCCTCGGTCGAGGTGCGCCGCCGCCCCGAGCTGCGCGGGCGGCCGGTGGTGGTGGGCGGCGTCGGCCCGCGCGGGGTGGTCAGCTCCGCCAGCTACGAGGCCCGGCGGTACGGCGTCCGCAGCGCCATGCCCACCTCCCGCGCCCGGGCGCTCTGTCCCGGCGCGGTCTACCTTCCGCCCGACTTCACCGCCTACACCGAGGCGTCGCGGGCGGTCATGCGGATCTTCCGGGACGTCACGCCGCTGGTCGAGCCGCTGTCGCTGGACGAGGCGTTCCTCGACGTGGCCGGCGCCCGCCGGCTGTTCGGGCCGCCCGCCGCCATCGCCCGGCTGATCCGCCGGCGGGTCGCCGAGGAGCAGAGGCTGACCTGTTCGGTGGGGGTGGGGCCGAGCAAGTTCGTGGCCAAGCTGGGTTCCACCCGGGCCAAGCCCGACGGCCTGCTCGTGGTCCCGGCCGACCGGGTGCTGGAGTTCCTGCACCCGCTGCCGGTCTCCGCCCTGTGGGGCGTGGGGGAGCGCTCCGCTGACGCGCTGCGCCGGCTCGGCCTGCGCACCGTACGCGACCTGGCCGAGGCGCCGGCCGGCCTGCTGCGCCGGGCCGTGGGGGAGGCGTCCGCCGCCCACCTGCACGAGCTGGCGTGGGGCCGCGATCCGCGCGGGGTCTCGCCGGAACACGTGGAGAAGTCGATCGGCGCGGAGGTCACGTTCGACACCGACGTGAGCGACCCGGACGAGATCCGGCGGTCCCTGCTCGCGCTCGCCGACAAGGCCGGCGCCCGGCTGCGGGCGGCCGGGCAGGTGGGCCGTACCGTGTCGCTCAAAGTCCGTTTCGCCGACTTCCGGACGATCAGCCGCTCCCGCACGCTCCCCGTGCCCACCGACACCGCCCGGGAGATGTTCGACACCGCCTGGGCGCTGTGGGAGGCCCTCGCCCCCGGCGAGCCGGTTCGGCTGGTCGGTGTCCGGATGGAAGGTCTCGCCCCCGCGGGGGAGACCCCGCAGCAGCTCACCCTCGGTGCGCCCGAGCGTGGCTGGCGTGAGGCGGAGGCGGCGGCCGACGCGGCGGCTGCCCGATTCGGGCGGTCCGTCATAGGTCCGGCCAGTCTTCTCAGCCGTCGCGATACCCGGCCAGTCGAAAAACCGACCCGGCCGTAGGTCGTCCCGCTTTCCGACGCGCGGGGGCCCTCGTAGACTTGCGGGTAAGCAGCCGGTTGGCTGCCACGGTCTGTCGGCCCGCCCGGGCCGACCAACGTGACCGGGGAGGAGTGCCGTGCCGCTCTCGGAGCACGAGCAGCGGCTGTTCGAGCAGATCGAGCGGTCGCTTGCCGAGGACCCCAAGTTCGCCTCGGCCGTGCGCGCCAGCGACCCGCGTTTCCACGCGCGGCGTCGCGTGCTCGTCGCTGCCGGCGTGGTCGTCGCTGGTCTGGCCCTGTTGATCTATGGTGCCGTGATCAAGATTCCCGCGGTGGCCGTGGCGGGTTTCGTCGTCATGCTGGCCTCGTTGGGCTACGCGGTGCAGTCGCACCGCCGATCCCAGTCGCCCGACCTGCACGTGGTCGGCGGCACAACGAGCCGGCGTCGTCCCCGTGGCCGCAGCAGTGGCCGCCGGGGCTCCTTCCTCGACCGGATGGAGGACCGCTGGCGGCAGCGCCCGGAGGGACACCGCTGACCGCGCTCCGCCCCTGACCGGGGCGGATGTCGCGGCGACGCCCGTCGGCGCTCGCTTCGTCGTGCCCGCTCCACGGCAGCCGGTGCGCGCAGCGGTCGATCGCGCCGTGCACGCTGACGTCGTCGGTACCGGCCAGTGTGGCGGTGGCCCCCTGGGCTTCCCGGCCGCGGCGTGAGTCCCGCCCTCTCCGCGCACCAGTGACAGTTCGAAGCGCTGACGTCTCTCCGCGGTCCGCCGGCCGGCGCTTCGCAGTCGATCATCATCTCGCTCCCGACCTGCGGCCGACTTGGTTTCCCGCAGTCGCTCGGTGGCTGCTTCCGCGCCGGCTCCGGCACTCGCCCCGTCGCGTTTCGAAGTCACCTGTCACCTCCCGCGACGACGCCTGTCTTCGATCCGCTCGACACCTTCCCTTGATCGCGTTCGGGCCATTGCCTGTTCCGATGTGCAGGGTGAGCGGCGGCAGTCGCCGCCGACCCGGTTCGTCGGCGGCCAGCCGTTTCCGCGCCGCCGCCCGCCGCCCGCTGGCCACTGGTTCAGGCTTCGCCCAGTCGACCCGTGCCGGCTCCCAATGGTCCACGGACAGAGATGGATCTTCCAAAGCGCGGGAAACGCAAAGATCTTGGTACGAAAAGGCCCTTATAGGGGCCGTTTCCTACCAAGATCTCAAAGCGCCCCCCGCCAGCCCACTGAGCAGTCGGTGATCAAGGAGTTTGCGGGCGGAATTCGGCCTCGCGGAGACACGAACTCCTTGATCAACGGGGCCGGAGGGAGGGGCGGGAGGCCGGGGCGGGGGCGGGGGAGGGGGAGGGGAGAGGGGCCGCCCGCCGGCGGGGGAGCGCCGGCGGGCGGAACGGGTCAGCGGGCCGTGCGGCCCGCCAACAGGCGGCGTGGGCTCCAGCGCAGCATCTGCGTCCGGGCCTGCCCGCTCGTGGTGACGATCCGCTCCGACTGCTCGGCCAGGGCGGTGCGCCAGCGCTGCAGCACCGACGGGGGCAGCAGCGCGGCCAGCAGCCGGGTGCGGCGGTCCGCCCCGGCCGCGAGCGCGCCCCGGACCATCCGCAGCGCCGGCTGCAACTCCGCGCCGGCAAGCGGATCCCGCGCGTACCGGGCCCGCTCCTCGGCCCGGCCCAGCAGCCGTACCCCGGTCGCGGCGTCGCCGTTCTCGGCGAGCGCCTCCCGGGCCAGCCGCTCGGCGGTCGCGCGGGGGGTCTCCGTGCGGTCCACCCGGACGTGGAAGTCGACCAGCGTGTCGAGCAGCTCGTCCCAGGCGGCGTGCGCGTCGGCGCGGGCGGACTCGGCGTCCACGCCGACGACGACCTCCCGTGTCTCGCCCCGCTGGCCCGGCACCGCGAGCGCGGTCGCCGAGGGCGCCCGGACCCGGACGCGCCGGCGGCGGCGCAGGGTGGAGCGGCGCAGGGCCGGTACGGCGAACAGCGCCAGCAGCGCCAGCGCCGCGGCCAGCCACCACGGCCACACCGGGTTCTGCTCGGCCGGGTCACTCCCACCCAGGGTCAGACCCTGGTCAGTGTCCTTGTCGAGCCGGTCCGCCTCGTTCGGGCCGGCCGACGGGTCGGCCGCGCCGGGAGCGACGGTGCTGCCGGGTGACGGGGCGACCTCCTCGGGGGCGTCGGTGTCCGGTGCCCAGGCGGAGCGGACCGAACCCTGCACGCTCGCCGCCGGGGTGGCGTCGAACGGCACCCAGCCGATCCCGTTGCCGAAGTTGACCTCGGTCCATGCGTGCAGGTTGCGGTTGGTCAGCACGTACGTGCCGCCGTCGGACTTGCTGCCGTTGGTGAAGCCGACGGCGACCCGGGCCGGAATACCGGCGGCCCGGACCAGCCAGGCCATCGCCGCCGCGTACTGCTGGCAGTAGCCGACCTTGGTGGCGAGGAAGTCGGTGATGTCCTCCCCGCTGCTGCCGTCGCGGGTGGACAGCGAGTAGGTGAAGCCGTTCTCCACCGAGAAGTACTCGTAGATCGCGCGGACCTTGTCGTAGTCGTTCGACTTGCCCTCCACCAGCTCGTCGACGAGTTCCTCGACGGCCGGGACCGACGGCCGGTCGGTCAGCTGCCGCATCACCTGGCTGTCCGCGGGCAGCGACGGGGCGGCGCGCAGCGCCGCCGGACTGAACGTCGAGCGCACGTACTCGAACGAGTAGTTCTTGCCGCGGGCGCTCTCCCGGTTGGAGAAGACGATCTGCTGGCTCGAGTCGTACAGCCAGTTGCCGTTGAGGTCGTCCGCCTTCACCGGATCGGCGTAGACCGGCAGCAGCGGCATGTTCAGGTTCTTCGACACCTCGACGGTGGCCCGGTAGCGCTGCCGTTCGACGCCGCGCGGGGTGCGCTCGCCGGGGTCGGGCAGGCCGCGGGTGACCGGCCGCCCGGTGGGCACGCGCGCCTGGAAGCCGCCCGGCCGCAGGTCGTCGACCACGGCGAGACGCAGGTAGAACGGGCTCGGCTCGCTGGTGCTGACCTTGACCAGCTCGGTTTCCTCGCTCTGGTTGAGCTGGCCGCTGAGCGCCGCGAACAGGTCGATCCGGCCCGGGCTGCCACCCTGGCCGGGCCGGCCGTTGCCCTCACCGGGCCCGGCGCCGACGTTGTTCATCAGCCCGCCGGTCATCCCGGGCACGGCCAGTGGCAGCGCCACCGCCACCGCCACGCCGACCACTGCCAGCCGGCGGCCCGCCGCGGCCAGCGGCGACGCCTCCCAGACGTCGACGTCGCGCCCCTCGCCGGTGAACCGGCGGCCGAACCGGCGTACCCGGTCGACGTTGTCGGTGACCAGCAGCCACAGGTAGCCGGCGGCGCCGACCACGAACGGGGTGGCGGGGACGCTGTCCAGGTAGACCGCCACCGGCACCGAGTAGATGGCGAGCATCGGCAGGCCGGCCAGCGCCGGCCGGCGCAGCCCGACCGAGAGGACGTCCACCACCACGGCGACCGCGCCGATGCCGAGCACCGCGAGGAACAGCAGCGAGTCGACGTCGGGCACCTTGACGCCGTACGAGCGCATGTCCTCCAGCGACGTCTGCGTCAGCTCGCCGAAGTGGGCGAACGTGCCGGGGGTGGGGATGAACGCGAGCAGCTCGGCGCCGCTCGGGAAGATCCACGTCAGGCCCAGGGTCAGGCCGGCCAGCATCGCCAGCACCTGGCCCCACAGCGGCGCCCGGGCCAGCCGGCTCAACGCGGCCGAGCCGGCCACCACGGCGACCACGATGGTGGCCTGGATCAGCCACGTCCAGCGTTCGAAGATCGCCGACAGCGGGGCCGCCGCCAGCAGGGTCGCCGCCGCGGCGACGAACCCGATGTTGCGATGGGGGGTCACGGGAGATTCCTTCCGGTCATCGCATGCCTCCGGCGACCGTCTCGGCCAGGGCCGCCCGCAGCGCGAATCCCTGCGATCCGCGCCCGGCCTGCGGCCACAGCGCCGGCAGACGGTTGCCGTGCTCCACCCCGATGACCCGCCAGCCGCTCTGCAGCAGCGCGAGCGCGGCGGCGCCGTGCGCCCGTTCCGCCTCGGTGCGGGCCTTCGGCGGCAGGTTCAGCCAGGTGTTGCTGTCGAGCAGGAACGCCACGCAGGTCGCGCCGTTGCCGCGCAACCCGGCCAGCAGCTCCGCCTCGGCGGCGCCGAGCGTGCCGAGCAACGCGATGATCAGGCCGCCGTCGGCCCGCTGCCGGACCTGCTGCACCAGCGTGGTGATCTCGCCGCGCCGGTCCAGGTGCACGTCGGCGAGCTGGTCCAGGAGCAGGCCCTCACCGCCGGCCTCGGTCGCCGCGACGTCGGCGCCGTTGCCGGTGACCAGGCGCAGCTTGTAGCCGGCCTGGCGCAGGTGTACGGCGATGCTGGCGGCCGCCGAGACCGCCCACTCGAAGCTCGCCGTCGGCCCCTCGCCCCGGTGCCCGCCGGCCCGGGTGTCCAGCACCACCGTGGCGCGGCTCTCCCACGGCTGCTCCTCGCGGCGCACCATCAGCTCGCCGGTGCGGGCGGTGGACTTCCAGTGCACGCGGCGCAGGTCGTCGCCCATCCGGTACTCCCGGGTGGCGGCGTCGTCCTCGCCGTGCACCGCCACGGAGCGGGCCCGGCTGTCGCCGCTGCCGGCGTACTCACCTGGTAGCCGCACCGACGGCAACGGAGTGACCTGCGGGATCACCGTGAGGTGGTCGGTGCTGGGGAACGAGCGGGTCAGCTCGCACAGCCCGAACGGGTCGGTCAGCCGGATCACCAGCGGGCCCACCTCGTACCGGCCGCGCACGTCCGCCCGGACGGTGTACGCCACGGAGCTGGCCTGGTGCGCGCCGAGCCGCTCCAGCACCACCCGGGGGCGGCTGCCCAGCGCGTACGGCAGGCGGTCCTCCAGCAGCAGCGTGCCGGTGGGCAGCCGGGACAGGTTCTGCAGCCGCAGCACCACCCGGGAGCTGGCCCCGACCGGCACCCGGTGCGGCTCCAGCGACCGGTTGCAGGCCAGCTTGTACCGGCTGCGCCCGACGTACGCGGCGGCCAGCAGCGGCAGCACGGCGAGCAGGACGGCCACCCGGAGCAGGTCCTTCTCGCCCAGGATGCCGGCGGAGATCGCGGCGGCCACCGCGGCCGCCAGGAAGGAGCGGCCGCGGGTGGTCAGCCCACGCAGGCCGTCGCGCACGTCACGGCCTCCGCGGCTCGTACGGCCCGCGGCCGTTGCCGCTGCCGGGCCGGGTGTCGTACGGCGAGCGCTGCCGGTCGTGCGGCAGCGGCAGGCGGTGCACCAGCTCGGCGACGATCGCGTCGGTGGTGCGCCGGGCCAGCTGGGCGTCGGCGGTCGGGATGATCCGGTGCGCCAGCACCGGCACCGCGAGAACCTGGAGGTCGTCCGGCAGCACGTAGTCGCGACCCTCCAGGGCGGCCACCGCGCGGGCGGTGCGCAGCAGCTGGAGCGTGGCCCGCGGGGACGCCCCCAGACGCAGGTCCGGCGCCTCCCGGGTGGCGGTGACCAGGTCGATCGCGTACTGCTTGACCGCGTCGGCGACGTGCACCTGCCGGACGTGGCCGATCAGCCGGCGGACGGTGGCCGCGTCGGAGACCGGGCGCAGCGCCGACAGCGGGTCGGTGGCCCCGTGCCCGTCGAGCATGGCCAGCTCCGCCCGCGGGTCGGGGTAGCCCATCGCGATGCGGGCGGTGAAGCGGTCCCGCTGCGCCTCGGGCAGCGGGTACGTCCCCTCCATCTCGATGGGGTTCTGCGTCGCGATCACCATGAACGGCGTCTGCAGCTGGTAGGTGACGCCGTCGACGGTGACCTGCCGCTCCTCCATGCACTCCAGCAGCGCCGACTGGGTCTTCGGCGAGGCCCGGTTGATCTCGTCGCCGACCACCAGGTTGGCGAAGACCGCGCCGGGGCGGAACTCGAAGTCGTGCGTCTCCTGGTTGTAGACGCTGACGCCGGTGACGTCGCTGGGAAGCAGATCGGGGGTGAACTGGATCCGCCGGACCGAGCAGTCGATGGAACGCGCCATCGCCTTGGCGAGCTTGGTCTTGCCGACGCCGGGCACGTCCTCGATGAGCAGATGGCCCTCGGCCAGCAGCACCGCCAGGGCGAGCCGGACGGTGGCGGTCTTGCCCTCGATGACCTGCTCGATGTTGGCCACGATGGCCTCGCTGGCGGCACGGAACTCGTCGTGCGGCAGCAGACCGCCCACCTCGTCCCAGGTCTGTTGTGTCACGGGCCTCCTCCTCGTCGCCTGGACGGCAGCTCTGTATAGAGCACCTGGACCCGCCGTTGGGTTCGCGACGCCGAGCCTCGTCTGCCGCATTAATCTCACTGGCCTCTCAGGCTAACCATGTTTGTCGTTATCGCCGACTCCCGCAGGTGGTCGGTCGGTTACGCCCGGAATATTCGCCGGACCGGGGGATCGGCCGCCGACCCGGAACGGGCGCGCCGAGCGGCCGGCGGGCGAGGTACACTGCCGTGCATGGCCAGGTTCTTCCTGCTTCTTACCGAGCCGTGTTGATGCGCTGAAGCGCGACAGCACGGCCGCCCCTCCTGCGCGAGGGGCTTTTTTGTGCCCGCAGCAGACCTCCCATATTTTTCGAATTGATCCGCGCCGAGGAGACGCCATGAGTGAGGCAGCCGCACCGGCGACCGACATTCCCCCGTTCCGGTACACCGCCGCCCTGGCCGACGAGATCGAGCACCGCTGGCAGGACACCTGGGAGCGGGACGGCACCTTCCACGCGCCGAACCCGGTCGGCCCGCTGGCCGACCCGGGTCATCCGCGCGCGGGCGCCGAGAAGCTGTACGTGCTGGACATGTTCCCGTACCCCTCCGGCGCCGGCCTGCACGTCGGCCACCCGCTGGGCTACATCGGCACCGACTGCTACGCCCGCTACCAGCGGATGGCTGGGCGCAACGTGCTGCACGCGATGGGCTTCGACGCGTTCGGCCTGCCCGCCGAGCAGTACGCGGTGCAGACCGGCACCCACCCCCGGACCACCACAGTGGCGAACATCGAGCGCTACCGGGCGCAGCTGCGCCGGCTGGGGCTGGGCCACGACGAGCGGCGCTCGGTGGCGACCATCGACACCGAGTTCTACCGCTGGACCCAGTGGATCTTCCTGCAGGTCTTCAACTCCTGGTACGACACGGACGAGAAGAAGGCCCGCCCGATCGCCGAGCTGATCGCCGAGTTCGAGGGCGGCACCCGCGCCACCCCGGACGGGCGGCCGTGGGCCGAGCTGTCCGTGGGGGAGCGGCGGAAGATCGTCGACGACCACCGCCTGGCGTACGTCTCGGAGGCGCCGGTGAACTGGTGCCCGGGGCTGGGCACGGTGCTGGCCAACGAGGAGGTCACCGCCGACGGCCGCTCCGAGCGCGGCAACTTCCCGGTCTTCAAGCGCAACCTGAAGCAGTGGATGATGCGGATCACCGCGTACGGGGACCGGCTGCTGGAGGACCTGGACACGCTGGACTGGCCGGAGCCGATCAAGCTGCAGCAGCGCAACTGGATCGGCCGGTCGACCGGCGCGCACATCGACTTCCCGACCGACGCGGCCCCGGTGCGCGTGTTCACGACCCGGCCGGACACCGTCTTCGGCGCCACCTACATGGTGCTGGCGCCCGAGCACGAACTGGTCGACGTGCTGACGCCGGCCGCCTGGCCGGAGGGCACCCGGGACGCCTGGACCGGTGGGCACGCCGGTCCGCGTGCGGCCGTCGAGGCGTACCGGAAGGCCGCCGCGGCCAAGACGGACGTGGAGCGGCAGGCGGACAGCAAGGAGAAGACCGGCGTCTTCGTCGGCGCCTACGCGACGAACCCGGCGACCGGCGGGCAGATCCCGATCTTCATCGCCGACTACGTGCTGGCCGGGTACGGCACCGGCGCGATCATGGCGGTACCCGCGCAGGACGAGCGGGACTGGGACTTCGCCGAGGTCTTCGAGCTGCCGATCGTGCGGACCGTGCAGCCGCCGGAGGGCTTCGCCGGCAAGGCGTACACCGGGGACGGCCCGGCGATCAACAGCGCCGCGCCGGAGCGCGGCATCGACCTGGACGGCCTGGGCGTGGCCGACGCCAAGGCCCGCATCATCGAGTGGCTGGAGGCGAACGGCCACGGCGCCGGCGCGGTCACCTGGCGGCTGCGCGACTGGCTGTTCTCCCGGCAGCGCTACTGGGGCGAGCCGTTCCCGATCGTCTACGACGAGTCCGGCGCGCCGATCGCGCTGCCCGAGTCGATGCTGCCGGTCGAGCTGCCCGAGGTGGAGGACTTCTCGCCGAAGACGTTCGACCCGGAGGACGCCGACAGCAACCCGGAGACCCCGCTGTCGCGGCGGCGCGACTGGGTCGAGGTGGAGCTGGACCTGGGTGACGGGCCCAGGCGCTACACCCGCGAGACCAACGTGATGCCGCAGTGGGCCGGCTCCTGCTGGTACGAGCTGCGCTACCTGGACCCGACCGACTCGCAGCGCTTCGCCGACCCGGAGAACGAGGCGTACTGGATGGGCCCGCGCCGCGACGGCGACTGCGGTGGCACCGACCTGTACGTCGGTGGCGCCGAGCACGCCGTGCTGCACCTGCTGTACGCGCGCTTCTGGCACAAGGTGCTGTACGACCTGGGTCACGTCTCGTCGTTCGAGCCGTTCCGCCGCCTGTTCAACCAGGGCATGATCCAGGCGTACGCGTTCGTCGACCCGCGCGGCGCCTACGTGCCCGCCGAGGAGGTCGTGGAGGTCGACGGCCGCTGGTTCCACGGCGAGACCGAGGTCCGGCGCGAGTACGGCAAGATGGGCAAGTCGCTGAAGAACGTCGTCACCCCGGACGACATGTGCGCGGCGTACGGCGCGGACACGTTCCGGGTGTACGAGATGTCGATGGGCCCGCTGGAGGTGTCCCGCCCGTGGGAGACCCGGGCGGTCGTCGGCTCGTACCGGTTCCTGCAGCGGGTCTGGCGCACAGTCGTCGACGAGCAGACCGGCCAGCTGCGGGTCACCGACGCGCCGGCCGACGAGGCGACCCGGCGGCTGCTGCACAAGGCGATCGACGGGGTCCGCGCCGACATGGACGGCATCCGGTTCAACACCGCCATCGCCAAGCTGATCGAGCTGACCAACGGCCTGACCCGGCTGGCGGAGACCCCGCGTGAGGTGGCCGAGCCGCTGGTGCTGATGGTCGCCCCGTTCGCCCCGCACATGGCCGAGGAGCTGTGGCGCAAGCTGGGCCACGAGGAATCGCTGACGTACGCGGACTTCCCGGTCGCCGACCCGGCTCTGCTGGTGGCCGAGTCGGTCACGTACCCGGTGCAGGTCAACGGCAAGGTCCGCGGCCGGGTCGAGGTGCCGGCCGACGCGACCGAGGAGACCGTCCGCGCGGCGGCGCTGGAGGCGGTGGCCGGCGCGCTGGCCGGTAAGGAGCCGCGCAAGGTGATCGTGGTGAAGGGCCGCATGGTCTCGGTCGTCGCCTGACCGCTGCCGGCATGCCCGTGGTACGTCACGGGCATGCCGGCAGCGGCGGCAGCCGGTCCAGGAGCAGCAGTGAGTACGCGTGCCGTTCCGCCGGGACGGAGCTGTCGTCCAAATCCATCAGCAGCGCCGGGCCCGAGACCGCCGCCCCGGCGTCGTCCGCTGTGAGCCGGGCGTACGAGCCGGTCCGCAGGTCGGCCACGTACCAGCCCAGGTTGTACTCGAAGACGACCAGGTCGTTGACGACTGCGGGCCGGGCGACCCGGCTCACGGGGCCGCCGGCCGGGGGCGCGGGGTCCGGCGGGACGGAGGGCCCGCCGGACGCCGGTGCCGAGGTGGGCAACGCCGTCGACAGGATCCGGACGGATCCCTTCCAGTCCGACCGCCAGACGTTCAGCTCACCGTCGCCCGGGGAGATCCAGGCCATGGTGCGGCCGTCGGTCGTCATGTCCGGCGCTTCGACGCGGCCCAGGAAGGGCGCTTGCAGGGCAGTCGTGCTCCCGCTCGAACGGAGGGTGTTCAGGCGGCGTCTCGACCAGTCGTACCAGAGCAGGTCGGGGCCGCGGAACCCGATGGCGCTCACCCGGCCGACGGCCACCCTGCGGGCCGTTCCGGTTGCCAGATCGTGCACCGCCAGCTCGGTCTGGTACTCGTCGACGACCCGGGTCACGGCGAGCTTCCCGTCGTACAGATGGAACGGACGGGCACCCTGCACGGTGCCGGTGACCTGCCGCGGCTCACCCCCCGTCTGCGCGTCCCAGGCGAAGACCTCGGCGCCACCACTCCCGTGCGGCGCGGCCCGGCGAATGTCGGTGCGCGCGTAGACCAGCCAACGCCCGTCGAAGTCCGCGAGCAGCGGGAAGGTGAACAGGTCCGGCATGGTGGCCACGATCCGCCGGTCGCCGTTGCGCTCCTGCTTGACCAGCACCTTCGGGAGACCGTCGCGTTCCACAGTGGCGAACACGGAGCGGCCGTCCGGCGCCGGGGTGAGCCCGACCCACCGTTCCCCGGGCTCCCGCGGCAGACGACCGTCCCGGACCGCGTCCTGCCAGCTCTGTGGCACGGCGACCGGGCAGAAGTCGCTACGCGGCGCGGCAGTCACCTGCGTCGAGGGCAGGTGCTCGGTCCCCGAGGGGAGCGCCACGTTGTCCGGGACGCACGCGGCGAGCAGCGCCGCCGCGAGAACCGGAGCGAGGACGGTCGCGGTCCGGGAGCGGGTCCCGGCGTGGGACGAGAGCCTCATGCCCGCGAATGGTAGGCAGCGCCGACAACGCGCGGCGCCCGGCCGGCCTCCGCCCGCGGGTCAACCAGCCGGGCCGGCAGCGCGTCGCCGCTCCGCCCGCCACCACCGGTGGACCAGCAGCACGCTGGCGATCAGGCCGAGGCTGGCCGGCGCGGCGGCGTACCAGTTGATCGACCCGGGACTGGTCGCGGCGGCACCGATCGCCGCGTAGCCGATGGCGGTGGGAGCGGAGGCGATCACACTGCCGGCCAGGAACGGCATCACCCGGGCGGCGGTGGTGCCGTAGCCGTAGCTGACCAGCCCGAACCCGGCGATCGGCAGCAGCCGTACGGTGATCACGCCGACGACGCTCTGCCGGGCGAACCAGCCGTCGAGGCGGGCCAGCCGGCCGCGTACCCGCTCGGCGACGAAGTCGCGCCCGAGCACCCGGCCCACCGTGAAGCCGATGGCCGCCGCGAGCAGCGCCGCGCCGAGCGCGTACGCGGCGCCCTGCACCGGGCCGAAGATCGCGCCCGCGGCCAGTGTGACGAACGTGCGCGGCACCAGCGCCACCAGCAGCAGCGCGCCGCCGAGAACCGCCGCGGGCGGGCCGTAGCCGCCGAGCGAGTCGGCGAGCCGGGGCAGGTCGGCCGGATCCGGCCGGGGCACCAGCAGCAGCGTCACGCCGAACCCGGCGAGCAGCAGCAGGAGCAGCCCGAACCGGCGCGCCGAGGGCTGCCGCAGCAACCCGGCGAGCCGGCGGGCCACCGGTCGCCGCCCCGGCCGGGCGGCGTCGGTCACGGCCTCGGGGCGGCGGCCACCGCGGTGCGGCGCTCGGAGCGGAGCCGGTCGGCCCAGGTGTCGTCGAGCGGCGGAAGCTGGTGGATGCCGGTCGCCCAGCGCAGCAGCAGATCCGCCAGGTCGGGGTTACGCGCCAGCGCCGGGCCGTGCGAATAGGTGCCGAGCAGCTTGCCCCGCCACGCGCCCTCGGTGGCGCCGTCGTTGCCGACGCCCGCGGTGACCCGGGCCAGCGGGGACACGCCCGGGCCGAGGTGGGTACGGCCGCCGTGGTTCTCGAACCCGGACAGGTGCGGAATGCCCAGCCGTGGGTCGACCTCGCCGGCCAGCTCGCCGACGGCCCGGGTGGGGCCGCGGTCGGAGGAGAGGTCGAGCAGCTCCAAGCCGGCGCAGCGGGTGCCCTTGGCGAAGAAGGAGGTGCCGAGCAGCTGGTAGCCGGCGCAGACGCCGAAGACCACCGAGCCCTGGGCCACCGCCCGGTGCAGGCCGCCGTCGGCGAGCAGGCGCTGGGCGCCCAGCGCCTGCGGGCCGTCCTCGCCGCCGCCGATCAGGTAGATGTCGGCGGTGGCGGGCAGCCGCTGGTCGGAGCGGACCTCCAGCACCTCGACCGGCATGCCGCGCAGCTGGGCCCGGCGGGCCAGGATCAGCGCGTTGCCCCGGTCGCCGTAGGTGGACAGCAGGTCGGGATAGATCCAGACGATGCGCAGGCTCTCAGTTGACACGGTCAAGCTCCGCTCGGATGTCCTGGAAGGCGGTGTAGTTGGCGATGACCTCCAGCCGGCCCGGCGGCACCGCGCGGACCGCCTCGTCGAAGCTGCGGACGTGCTGGAACGGCACGCCGTTGACCTCCAGCCGCACCGCCAGGTCGTACGCCCGGTCGCCGGTGATCAGCACCTGCCGGCCGGTCAGCGGGGAGAAGTCCACGTCGAACAGCCAGGACGTGTCCAGCCCGTCGGGGTCGCGGGCGTTGATGGACAGCAGTGTCGGCGCGACGTCGGCCATGTCGAACGCCTCCAGCCAGCTCGCCGGGTTCTTCGCCAGCAGCAGCCGGATGTTGCGCCCGTCGCGGTCCACCTGGGCGTAGCGGCCGGCCACCGAGGTGACGCTGCCGAGCCGGGAGACCGCGTCCACCGGGCGTACGCCGAACTCGGCGGCGACGGCCAGGGCGGTGGCCGCGTTGCCGAGGTTGACCTTGCCGGGAAGCTGGAGCTGGATCTTGTGCCAGGCGCCGGTGGGGTCGAGCACCCCGTCGTCCTCGACCGTCCAGTTCGGCTCGGGGCGGCGCAGCGGGCAGCCGGTGCACCACCACTGCTCACCGGAGCGCTGGATGGTGGAGCCGCACTCGGGGCAGACCCAGGAGTCGTCGTGCCAGCGCTGCCCGGCGCTGAACCAGGTGACGTGCGGCGGCACGTGACCCTGGGCCGGGTCGGCCGGCGGGCAGGCGGCCCACACCACCATCGGGTCGTCGGCGTTGGCGACCACCCGTACCCGCGGGTGCCGGACCAGGGCGGCGCGCCAGAGCTGCGCCATCATGGCGACCTCCTTGGCCCGGTCGAGCTGGTCGCGGGAGAGGTTGAGCAGCGCCACCACGTGCGGCTCGGTCGCCTCCAGCACCTCGGCGAGGTAGTGCTCGTCCACCTCCAGCACCGCGTACGGGGTGCTGCCGGCCTTTGCGAGCGCCGAGGTGTGGCCGGTGGGCATGTTCGCGCCGAAGGAGTTCGTGGCGACCCGGCCCAGCACGCCGACCGCGGCTGTGGTGAGCCGGGTGGTGGTGGTCTTGCCGTTGGTGCCGGACACCAGGGCGATGGCGCGCCCGGTCGAGAGGTGGGCGAGCAGGTCCGGGTCGATCTTGAGGCCGATCCAGCCGCCGATCACCGAACCGTCGCCACGGCCCGCAGCCCGCGACAGCGCCGCGGCGGTGCGCGACACGGAGCTGGCCACCTTTGCCCGCAAGGGCATCTTCGCGTCCGTCACGCGAGCGAGGTTACCGGACCGCCACCCCCACCAGATCGCCGCCGACGGCGAACCGTTCGGCCGGGGACTGCCCGGCGGACGGCCGGAGCGCGCTGGGCCGGACGGCGTCGGTCGATGTCGGGTAGCGGACGGTGCCGGGCGCTCCCCACCCCCTCCACTCCGCCCCACCCGCGTTGACGTGCGGTTTTGCGCGCGGAAACGCCACGCCACGCGGGCGATTCTGGTTGCAGGTGGAGGGAAGTGGAGTAGAGTGGGGCGCGATGGTGAGGCCGGGAGGGCCACACCGGCCCGGGGGGTCAGCGGCGCCGCGAACGCCGCTCAGGGCGAGGGGGTTGGGCCGATGTTCCTCGGCACCCACACTCCGCGCCTGGACGACAAAGGCCGGTTGATCCTGCCGGCGAAGTTCCGGGACGAACTGGCGGGGGGTGTCGTGATCACCAAAGGGCAGGAGCGCTGCCTCTACGTCTTCCCGATGCCCGAGTTCCAGCGGATCGCCGACCAGTTGCGCGCGCAGCCGATGACGAGCAAGGCGGCCCGGGCCTACAGCCGGGTCTTCTTCGCCAGCGCGCACGACGAGGTGCCGGACAAGCAGGGGCGGGTCACCATTCCCGGCCACCTGCGGTCGTACGCGGCACTGGACCGGGATCTGGTCGTGATCGGGGCGAGCACCCGGGTGGAGATCTGGGACAGGGCGGCCTGGGAGGCCTACCTCGCGGAGAGCGAAGACGACTTCGCCGACATCGAGGAGGGGGTGCTGCCCGGCGGTCTGTAGGGCGTGACGGCGCCCGACGTACTGCGAGATCTCCAGCCGCTTTCGAGTTCCTGGCACCCCTTCCCCGGTGCCAGGCGCACGATCCGACACGGAGGGCCGCGGCCTCCGGCGGGCGGGAGCGGATGGGGATCTGGCGGTATGGCGAGGCGTCGTGGCGACGACGGACACGTGACGGAACGGTTGACGAACGGGGTGGGGGTCGAGATGGGGGAGCTACGCGGCACGCACGTGCCGGTGCTGCTCGAGCGGTGTCTCGAGCTGCTGGCCCCCGCACTGGGCCGGCCCGGTCGCACCGTCCACGTCGACGCCACGCTCGGCTTGGCCGGGCACGCCGAGGCGGTGCTCACGGCACATCCGGACACGGTGCTGATCGGCCTGGACCGGGACACCGAGGCGCTCGCCCACGCGCGGGTCCGCCTGGCCCGGTTCGCCGACCGGATCCACCTGGAGCACGCCGTCTACGACGAGCTGCCCGAGGTGCTCGACCGGCTCGGTTACCCGGCCGTCGACGGGGTGCTGTTCGACCTCGGCGTCTCGTCCCTGCAACTCGACGCGCCCGACCGCGGGTTCGCGTACGCGCAGGACGCGCCGCTGGACATGCGGATGGACCAGACCCGGGGGGTGACCGCCGAGGAGGTGGTCAACACCTACTCCCACCCGGACCTGGCCCGCCTGCTGCGGGTGTACGGCGAGGAGAAGTTCGCCGGGAAGATCGCCTCGGCGATCATCCGGGAACGGGAGCGGGCCCGGATCACGTCGTCGGCCCGGCTGGCCGAGCTGGTCCGGGACAGCATTCCGGCGCCGGCCCGACGAACCGGTGGACACCCGGCAAAGAGAACGTTTCAGGCTTTGAGGATCGAGGTAAACAGAGAGCTGGCAGCGCTGGAGACAGCGCTGCCGGCCGCTCTGGACAAGCTCACAGTGGGCGGCCGCATGGTGGTCCTGTCCTACCACTCGCTGGAGGACCGGCTCACCAAGCACGCGCTCGCCGGCCGGGTCCGCAGTAAGGGCCCGGTCGACCTCCCGGTCGAACTGCCCGGGTCGGGCCCGACGTTCCGGCTGTTGAGCCGGGGCGCCGAGCTGCCCGGGGAGGCGGAGGTCGCCGCGAACCCGCGCGCCGCCTCGGTGCGGCTGCGGGCAGCGGAACGGCTCGACCCGGAGGCGGCCCAGCAGGGGCGTACCGACCGCGAACGGTACCGCCGCCGGGCGAAGGCGATGCACCAACCGGGGACGGGGTCACCGGGGTCCGTGACGGACCCCGCGTCGGCTCCGGGGGACGGGATCGGGACGGACGAGGAGGGGGAGGGGACATGAACGTCGAGAAGCGCGACGGCCGGGGAGCCGTCGGGCAGCGCGCACCGCGGTCGGGGGGCCGGACCGCGGCGCAGCGCACCACGGGGGACACGACTTCGACCGACCGCCGGGAGGCCACTCGCGCCCGGGGGGCGCGCGAGTTCCCGACGCAGGGCAGCGCCGCTCTGCGGCCGGCCGAGCGTACCCGGGTCACCGGTACGCCGGCGCCGCGTCTGCGGGTCGCCCCGCCGGCGCCGATCCGGGTGCCCCGGGCGCCCTTCGTCGCACTGATCCTGGTGCTCGTGGTCGGTGGGGTGCTGGGCATCCTGACCGTCAACACCAAGATCAACGAGAACGCCTTCAAGCTGGAGAAGCTCCAGCAGCAGCAGGCCAAGCTCGACGTGGACGAGCAGGAGCTCAAGAAGGAGATCGCCGAGCAGAAGGCGCCGGGCAACCTGACCGCCAACGCCCGCAAGCTGGGCCTGGTCGAGTCCGAGGACCCGGCCTACATCCGGCTGCCGGACGGGCAGACCATCGGGGTGCCGCACCCCGCCCAGGGCGCCCCGTCGGTCACCAGTCAGCAGGGCAACGGAGGCTGAGCGGTGCCGCCGAGATCGGAGGATCCGCGCCGGGACGCCACGGGCTCCCGGCGCGGATCGTCGCGGGGGTCGGAGCCGCGCGAGCCGGGTCTCGGCGGGATCTCCGACGCCCGGGCGTACACGCCACGCGGGCGGACCGTGCGCGAGGGCGGCGGCGCCGAGCAACGGCGTACCCCCCGCAGCACCCGGTCCGGCGACCCGTTCCGGCCCGCGCTGCAGGTGCTCGACGGCGGCCGGACCGGGCGCGGCGGCCAGCGCGATACCGCGGGTGACGGCGGCCGGACCGGTCGCCGGGCCACCGCGGCGGGCGGCCGTGCGGGCGTGGTGCGGACCGTCTCGCCCCGCCCGGTGCGGGAGCCGTTCGACGACGAGGAGGACACGCCGCCGCCGCGCCGCCGGTCCCAGCCGCGCCGTCCCGCCGCCCAGCCGCGCCGCCCGGTCCGCAAGCCGCGCCGGCCGCCGCGGCTCGGCGACCCGCGCCGGCGGCTGCGCCTCGGCACGCTGCTGGCGCTGACGTTGTTCGCCAGCATCGGCGTGCGGCTGGTCTACCTCCAGACCGTCGACACCCCGGCGTACGCCGACGGCGGCCTGCCCAACCGGCTCGCCGTGGTCGAGCTGCCGGCCCCGCGCGGGGCGATCCTCGACCGCAACGGTGAGCCGCTGGCGCACAGCGTGGAGGCCCGGTACGTCTTCGCCGACCCGACCCGGGTCAAGGACCGGTTCGCCACCGCGCGGGCGCTGTCCCCGCTGCTCGGCGTGCCCGCCTCGGACCTGGCCGAGAAGATGCGCGAGCGCACCCTGCCCGGCACCGACACCCCGTTGCAGTTCGTCTACCTGGCCCGGGGCGTCGAGATCGGCACCGCCAAGCAGATCATGGCGCTCGACCTGGCCGGCATCAACACGCACCGGGACGAGCGGCGCGAGGTGCCCGGCGGCGACCTGGCCGCCAACCTGATCGGCTTCGTCAGCCAGGACATGAACGGCCTGGAAGGGCTGGAGGCCAAGTACGACGACGTGCTGCGCGGGCAGGCCGGCAAACGGACCTACGAGGTGGGCCAGGGCGACCTGGCCGCGCCGATCCCGGGCGGCTACAGCCGGACCACCCAGCCGAAGCCGGGCAGCTCGCTGCAGCTCACAGTCGACCGGGACCTGCAGTTCATGACGCAGCGGATCCTGGCCAAGCAGACGGCGGCGGTGAAGGGCAGCGTCGGCGCGGCGGTGATCATCGAGATCCCCAGCGGCGAGGTGCTGGCCCAGGCCAGCCAGCCGACGTACGACGCGGCCAACCCCACGAAGGTCAGCTCGCCGTCGGACCGGGACGACGCGGCCACCACGTTCGTCGTCGACCCGGGCTCGATCCACAAGGCCATCACCTTCGGCGCGGCGCTCCAGGAAGGCGTGATCACCCCGGACACCGCGTTCCCGGTCGCCAACACCGTCGAACGGGGCGGGGTCACCTTCCGCGACACCCACCCGGTCGACGGCCGCACCCTGAGCATCCCCGGCATGCTCGCCTTCTCGTCGAACGTCGGCACCATCGAGATCGGCGAGAGGCTGGGCAAGGAACGGCTGTTCGACTATCAGAAGCGGTTCGGGCTGGGCCAGGCGACAGGTGAGGGCATGCCGGGTGAGGCACCCGGCCGGCTGCTCCCGCCCGACCAGTGGAGCGGCTCGGCGTACGGGTCGGTGCCGATCGGGCACAGCGTGGACGCCACGCCGCTGCAGATGGCCGCCGCGTACGCCGCCATCGCCAACAACGGCACGTACGTGCAGCCGCACCTGGTCAAGGAGACCGTCGGCGCGGACGGCGATCGCAGCCCCGCCGCGAAGCCGACCACCCGGTCCGTGCTCAGCCCGGCCAACGCGGCCGCGCTGCGCCGGATGATGGAGGCGGTCACCACCGTCGACGGTCCGGAGGGGCAGGCCACCGGACTGGCCGCCGCCGTGCCCGGCTACCGGGTGGCCGGAAAGACCGGCACCGGGCTGCGCTACGACAACGGCAAGCAGCAGCCCGGCGAGGTCGGCTCGTTCATCGGCATGGCCCCGGCGGAGAACCCCCGGTACGTGGTGGCGGTCTTCGTGTGGAGCCCCGGCGGCGGTGGCGGCGCGGTCGCCGCGCCCGCGTTCCGGGAGATGATGGGCTTCACTCTCCGCCACTACCGGGTGCCGCCGTCGCTGACCAACAAGTCCCCGAAGTTCGAGGTCTTTCCGCGCTGAGCGGGGACGGCGGGACATCATCGGTGAGTGGCGACGAACCACCGGGGCGGCTGTGCGGTCGGAACCGGACGACCGGGTAGGGTCTGACGCCGTGCCCGGCAATCCACGTCCCGCCACCGTGCTTCCCGTACGGCTCGACGATCTCGCCGCCCGCGTGGCGGTGACCCCGCCGGAGGGGGCCGCCGAGGTGGCTGTCACCGGCGTGACCCACGCCAGCCAGGAGGTCCGCCCCGGCGACCTGTACGCGGCCCTGCCCGGCGCCCGGCGCCACGGCGCGGAGTTCGCCGCCGCCGCCGCCGAGGCGGGCGCGGTGGCGCTGCTCACCGACCCGGCCGGCGTGGCGCTGGCCGCCGGCACGGACCTGCCCGTGCTCGTCGTCGACGACCCGCGCGAGGCGCTCGGCGAGGTGGCCGCGACGGTCTACGGCGACCCGACCGCCGGCCTGACCGTGATCGGCGTGACCGGCACCGCCGGCAAGACGTCCACCAGCTACCTGGTCGAGTCCGGGCTGCGCGCCGCCGGGCGTGTCACCGGCCTGATCGGCACCGTGGAGACCCGCCTCGGCGACCTGGTGATCGACAGCGTCCGGACCACCCCGGAGGCCACCGATCTGCACGCCATGCTCGCGGTGGCCCGCGAGCACGGGGTGGACACCGTGGTCATGGAGGTGTCCAGCCACGCCCTGGCGATGGGCCGGGTCGGCGGGGTCCGCTTCGACGTCGGCGGCTACACCAACTTCGGCTCGGACCACCTGGACTTCCACGCCGACGAGGCCGACTACTTCGCGGCCAAGGCCCGGCTCTTCGACGGCCGCTGCCGCGTCGAGGTGCTCAACCACGACGACCCGGCGCTGCGCCCGCTGTACAAGCCGGGCACCGTCACCTACTCGGCGGCCGGTGACCCGGCCGCGACCTGGTGGGCCGACCGGGTCGACGGCGAGGGGTACGCGCAGCGCTTCACGCTGCACGGGCCGGACGGGCTCACGCTGCCCACCGGCGTGGCGCTGCCCGGCCGGCACAACGTGGCGAACGCGCTGCTGGCGGTCGCCCTCCTGGTCGCCGTCGGGGTGGACGCGCAGACCGCGGCGCGCGGCGTGGCCGCCTGCGGCGGCGTGCCCGGCCGGCTGGAACTGGTCAGCGGCGACGCCCCGGTACGCGGGGTGGTCGACTACGCGCACAAGGCCAACGCGATCGAGGCGGTGCTGACCGCGCTGCGCGACCTGACCGGCGGCCGGCTGATCTGCGTGCTGGGTGCCGGCGGCGACCGGGACCGGGGTAAGCGGCCGGTGATGGGCGGCGTGGCCGCGCGCGGCGCCGACGTGGTGCTGGTGACCGACGACAACCCGCGGACCGAGGACCCGGCCGCGATCCGGGCCGAGGTGCTGGCCGGCGCGTACGCCGCCGCGACCCCGGCCCGCGTCATCGAGGTGCCCGGGCGGCGGGCGGCGATCGAGGAGGCGGTCCGGGTGGCCGAACCGGGTGACGTGGTGGCGGTGCTGGGCAAGGGCCAGGAACGCGGCCAGGAGATCGGCGGCGAGGTGCTGCCGTTCGACGACCGGGTGGAGTTGGCGGCGGCGCTGCGCGCCCGCTTCGGCGACCCGGTGGGTCAGCGGTGATCCCGCTGACGCTGGCCGAGGTGGCCGCCGCTGTCGACGGCCGGCTGGCCGGCGCCGACCCGGACGCCCGGGTCACCGGGACGGTGGAGTTCGACTCCCGCAAGGTGAGCCAGGGCGGTCTGTTCGTGGCCTTTCCCGGCGAGCGGGTCGACGGCCACGACTACGCGGCCGGCGCGATCTCCTCGGGCGCGGTGGCGGTGCTCGGCACCCGGGAGGTGCCGGGCGTGCCGATGGTGCTCGTCGGCGACGCGCTCGACGCGATGGGCCGGCTGGCCCGCGCCGTGGTCGACCGGTTGCCCGGGCTCACAGTGATCGGGCTAACCGGCTCGTCGGGCAAGACCACCACCAAGGACCTGATCGCCCAGCTTGCGGTCCGGCTCGGCCCGACAGTGGCCCCGCCCGGCTCGTTCAACAACGAGCTGGGGCACCCGTACACGGCGTTGCAGGCCACCCCGGAGACCCGCTACCTGGTGATGGAGAAGGGCGCCCGCGGGGTGGGGCACGTCCGGTACCTGTGCGAGGTGGTGCCGCCGCGCATCTCGGTGGTGCTCAACGTCGGCGTGGCGCACCTGGGCGAGTTCGGCTCGGTGGAGACCATCGCGCTCGCCAAGGGCGAACTGGTCGAGGCGCTGCCCTCCGACGGGCTGGCGGTGCTCAACGCCGACGACCCGCGGGTGGACGCGATGTCGGCGCGTACGCAGGCGCGGGTGGTGCGCTACGGCGAGTCGGAGCGCGCCGACGTGCGCGCCGTGGACGTGACGCTCGACGGCCGGGGGCGGCCGTCGTACACGCTTGTCACCCCCGAAGGCAGCGCGCCGGTGCGGCTCGGGCTGACCGGCCGGCACCAGGTCTCCAACTCGCTCGCCGCCGCGGCGGTCGGCCGCGAGCTGGGCCTCGCGCTGCCCGACCTGGCGGCGGCGCTGAACGAGCTGGGCCTGGTCTCCACCCGGCGGATGGACGTCTTCGAGCGTCCCGACGGGGTGACCGTGATCGACGACTCGTACAACGCGAACCCGGCCTCCACCGGCGTGGCGCTGCGGGCGTTGGCCAGCATGCGCGGGCAGGGGCGTACGGTCGCGGTGCTCGGCTACATGGCCGAGCTGGGCGACTTCGAACGGGAGGGGCATCAGCAGGTCGGCCGGCTCGCGGCCGAGCTGGGAGTGGACCGGCTGCTCGTGGTGGGCGAGCCGGCGGCGCCGATCCACGAGGGCGCGACAGCGGTAGGCAATTGGGGAGGAGAGTCGGTGCTGCTCAGCGATCAGGCGGCGGCCGTCGAGGTGCTGCGGAGCGAGCTGCGTCCGGGAGACGTGGTGCTGGTGAAGGGCTCCCGGTACCGGACCTGGGAGGTGGCCGACGCGCTGCGCGCGGACGCCCGCGAGGGTGCGACGGAGGGCGGCGCCGCATGAGGGCGGTCATCGTCGCCATCGGGGTCGCGTTCCTGATCTCGCTGTTCGGCACCCCGATCGCGATCAAGGTGTTCGCCCGGCTGAAGGCCGGCCAGCCGATCCGGTCGAACCTCGGGCTCGCCAGCAACGAGGGCAAGAAGGGCACGCCGACGATGGGCGGCGTGGTCTTCATCCTGGCCACGGTCATCGCGTACGTCGCCGGGCACCTGGCCCTGACCACGCTGCCGGACGCGCAGATCGCCCAGGTCGAGCCGACCATCACGGCGCTGGTGCTGCTGGGGCTGATGGTGTTCTCCGGCGCGGTCGGCTTCATCGACGACTTCCTGAAGGTGCGCAAGCGGCACAGCGGCGGCCTCAACAAGCGGGGCAAGCTGGCCGGGCAGATCCTGGTCGGCGCGGTCTTCGGCGCGGTGGCGGTCTACTTCCCGTCGAGCATGACCGACGCCGGCGGGAACGCGACGAACACCGAGACGGTGGCCAGCACCACGCTGAGCTTCATCCGGGACATCCCGGCGCTGGAGATCGGCAAGATCGGCTCGGTGATCGTCATCATCATGGTGGTCATGGCGGCCACCAACGGCGTCAACCTCACCGACGGCCTGGACGGCCTGGCCACCGGCGCCTCGGTGATGGTGCTCGCGGCGTACGCGCTCATCGCGTTCTGGCAGTACCGGCACTGGTGCGCCGACCCGAACTACACCGAGGCGTACTGCTACACCGTGCGCGATCCGCTGGAGATCGCGCTGATCGCCGGCGCGGCCGCGGGCGCCTGCGTGGGCTTCCTCTGGTGGAACACGTCCCCGGCGCGGATCTTCATGGGTGACACAGGCGCGCTCGGGCTGGGCGGACTGATCGCCGGCATGGCGATGTCCACCCGCACGATCCTGCTGCTGCCGATCCTGGGCGGCCTGTTCGTGATCATCACGATGTCGGTGGTCATCCAGATCATCTCGTTCCGTACCACCGGCAAGCGCGTGTTCCGGATGTCGCCGCTGCAGCACCACTTCGAGCTGGCCGGCTGGAGCGAGGTCAACATCGTCGTCCGGTTCTGGATCATCGCCGGCATCGGCGTGGCCATCGCGCTGGGCCTGTTCTACAGCGAGTTCCTCGCCGCGGTGAGCTGACGCCCCCGGGTGTAAGGAAGGGCCCCTTATTAACAGACGTCTGTTAATAAGGGGCCCTTCCTTCAGATCCGACACGCCGACCGGGCGGTTGCGCCACGGGCGGGCGGGCCGAGCGGCCATGATGGGCCTGTGGGGGAGGGACGAGACAACCAGGTGACCACCGACCCGCCGGCCCGCCGTGCGCCGGCGGCCACGCCCCCGGCCGACCCGCCGGCGGCGCGCTGGGACGCGGCCGGTGGCCTGGCCGCGCTGCGCGGCCTGCTGGCCCGGCCGCTGGCCTCCTACTACCTGCTGCTGTCCAGCGCCGGCCTGCTGCTGCTGATCGGCCTCACGATGGTCTTCTCCGCGACCAGCGTGCGGGACTACGTCATGGACGGCGCCGCGACGGCGTCGCTGACCAAGCAGACCGTCTTCGCGGTGATCGGCATCGGCGCGTTCTGGGCCTGCCAGCGGCTGCCCGCGCGCACGTTCCGGGCGGTCAGCCGCCCGGCGCTGGGTGTGGCGGTGGCGCTGCTGCTGCTGCTCAACCTGCTGGTGGCGCTGAACTCGCTGTTCGGGGTGGCGTCGATCGGGCCGTTGAAGGCGCACCTGCTCTGGCTCTACCTCGGCCCGATCTCCGTGCAGCCGGTCGAGGTGGCGAAGTTCGCGCTGGCGTTGTGGGGCGCGCACGTGCTCGCCCGCAAGGGCGCGGCGCTCGGCTGGTGGAAGGAGCTGGCCACACCGCTGTTCCCGGTGGTCGGCCTGCTGTTCGTGCTGGTCGGCTACAACGACCTGGGCAGCATGCTCTGCCTGCTCGCGCTCGTGGTCGGCATGCTCTGGGCGGCGGGCGTACGGACCCGGGTCTTCGCCGCGCTCACCGGGATCGGCCTGGCCGGCGTCGGCCTGCTGGTGGCCGCGGCCTCGCTCGGCGCCGGCTCCGGCTCCCGGGGCGCCGACAACTACCGCCTCGGCCGCCTCACCATGTGGCTCGACCCGCCGTCCCCGCGTACCTGCTTCGAGCAGGAGCTGGACTACTGCTACCAGCTCGTGCAGGCCCGCTACGCGATCGGCAACGGCGGCTGGTTCGGCGTCGGCCTGGGCCAGAGCAGCTTCAAGTACGGCTGGCTGCCCGAGGCGCACAACGACTTCATCTTCGCCATCATCGCCGAGGAGTTGGGGGTGGTCGGCTGCACCGTGATCCTGGTGCTGTTCGCCGTGCTCGCGTACACCGGGATGCGCATCGCCCGCCGGGTCGAGGACCCGTTCCGCCGGCTCGCCGCCGCCGGCGTGACCGCCTGGCTGGTCGGCCAGGCCGTCATCAACATCGGTGGCGTGACCGGGCTGCTGCCGCTGACCGGCGTACCGCTGCCGTTCATCTCCGACGGCGGCAGCGCCCTCGTGGTGACGCTCGCCGCGATCGGCATGCTCGCCTCCTTCGCCCGCGCCGAGCCGGACGCGGCGCGAGCGCTGCATGCCCGTCCGCCCGCCCGATGGGTCCGACTAGTGTGGGCCCCGTTGCCGCCGCTTCCCGGCCGGCGTCGCCGACCGGCGCCGCCTCCGGCCGACCGAGGGTCCGTGCCCCGGTCCCGGCAGCGGCGGCAGGACGACCAGGCCGCGCCCCGCGGCGCCCGGTCCGACCGGGCGCGCTCCGGCGCGGCGAGCGAGAGGAGACGCTGATGGGTCCGCTGCGTTCGGTGGTGCTCTGCGGAGGGGGTACGGGCGGGCACATCTACCCGCTGCTCGCCTTCGCCGACTGCCTGCGCCGACACGACCCGAGCGTCCGGATCACCTGTCTGGGCACCCCGAAGGGGCTGGAGAACGAGCTGATCCCGCCGGCCGGCTACGACCTGCGGCAGATCCCGGCGTACCAGCTGCCCCGGTCGGTGAACATGAGCCTGGTGCGTACCCCGGACCGGATGTGGAAGGCGGCCCGCGCCGCGGGCAAGGTGATCGACGAGGTCCAGGCCGACGCCGTGGTCGGCTTCGGCGGGTACGTCTCGGTGCCCGGTTACCTGGCCGCGTGGCGGCGGGAGCTGCCGATCGTCATCCACGAGGTGAACGTGCCGCCGGGCGTGGCGAACCGGCTCGGGATGAAGTTCACCAAGAACGTCGCGGTGGGTTTCCCGCACCAGCCGGCCCAGGCCGAGGCGCTGCGCGACGCCCGGGTGGTCGGGGTGCCGCTGCGCCGGGGCATCGCCGGGCTGGACCGGGCCGCCCTGCGTGACGCCGCCCGCGCCCACTTCGGACTCCGCCCCGACCTGCCGGTGCTCTTCGTCGCCGGTGGCTCGCAGGGCGCCCGCTCGATCAACCTGGCCGTCTCCGGCGCGGCGAAGGAGCTGGCCCGCAACGGCGTGCAGGTGCTGCACGTCATCGGCGCCCGCAACGAGCCGGTCTCGGTGCCCACCGACCTGCCGGTGCCGTACGTCACGCTGCCCTACCTGTCCGAGATGGAGCTGGGCTACGCCGCCGCCGACCTGATGCTGGCCCGGGGCGGCGCGATGACCTGCGCCGAGGTGGCCGCGATCGGCCTGCCCACCGTCTACGTGCCCTACCCGCACAGCAACCAGGAGCAGAAGCGCAACGCGCTGCCGGTGGTGGAGGCGGGCGGCGGCCTGCTGGTCGACGACGCCGAGATGACCCCGGCCTGGGTGGAGCGGACGGTGATCCCGCTGATCCGGGACCCGCAGCGGCTCTGGGCGATGAGCCACGCCGCAGCCGGCTACGGCCGCCGCGACGGCGACGTGGCGTTGCTGAACTTCGTCTACGAGGCGGTGGCCCGCTGATGCGGGGCGCCGCGACGGGAAGGTACGTCTGATGAACACCGCGCAGTTCACGCCCGCCGGCACCATGACGGCGGAGGACCTGGGCCGGATCCACCTGATCGGCGTGGGCGGGGTCGGGATGGCCGGGCTGGCCCGGCTGTTCCTCACCCGTGGCCTGCCGGTCTCCGGCAGCGAGCTGCGGGAGTGGCCGTCGCTGGCCGGCCTGCGGGCGCTCGGCGGCACCATCCACTCCACCCACGAGGCGTCCAACCTCGACGGGGTGGACACTGTCGTCTACTCCTCGGCGATCCCGCAGGACCACCTGGAGATGGTCGAGGCGCGCCGGCGGGGCCTGCGGGTGCTGCACCGGTCCGAGGCGCTCGCCGCGGCGATGACCGGCCGCCGCACGGTGGCGGTGGCGGGCACCCACGGCAAGACCTCCACCACCTCGATGGTCACCATGGTGCTCCAGCAGGCCGGCACCGATCCGTCCTTCGTCATCGGCGGTGAGATCTCCGAGGTCGGCTCCGGCGCGCACCACGGCACCGGCGAGCACTTCGTGGTCGAGGCGGACGAGAGCGACCGCTCCTTCCTCATCTACCGCCCGTTCGTGTCGATCATCACGAACATCGAGGCGGACCACCTCAACACCTACGGCGACCTGGCTACGCTGGAGGCGGCCTTCGCCGAGTTCGCTCGGCTCACCGACCCGGCCGGCTTCGTGGTCACCTGCGCCGACGACCCGGGCGGGCGGCGGCTGGCCGAGACGCTGCGCGCCGAGGGCCGCCGGGTCTGGACGTACGGCGAGTCCGCCGACGCGGACCTGCGGATGAGCGAGGTGGTCTCGTCCGCGCACGGCGTGCGCTACCAGGCCGAGATCGAGGGCCGGGCGTTCGGCGAGTTCCGGCTGCCCGTACCGGGGCGGCACATGGCGCTCAACAGCGCCGCCGCGGTGCTCGCCGCGTACCTGCTGGAGCTGCCGGTCTCGGCGGCGGAGGCCGCGCTCGGCGCGTTCCCCGGCGTGCGGCGGCGCTTCGAGCGCAAGGGTGTGGCCGACGGCGTGCTGGTCTACGACGAGTACGCCTACCACCCGACCTCGATGACGCTGGCGCTGCAGACGCTGCGTGAGGTGGCCGGCGACGGCCGGCTGATCGTGGTGTTCCAGCCGTACCGGCTCTACCGCACCCGCGACAACCATGCGGAGATCGCCGCCGCGCTCGGCATCGCCGACGAGGTGGTGCTGCTGGAGGTGTTCGGCCCCGGCGAGGCGCGCCGCCCCGGTGAGGGCTCGGCCGCGCTGATCCAGGACGTGCCGCTGCCGGCGGAACGCAAGGTGTTCGTCGAGGCGTGGGACGACGTGCCGGCCGAGGTGGCCCGCCGGGCCCTGGCCGGCGACGTGGTGGTGACCATGGGCGCGCCGCCGATCTCGCTGATGGGTGACCAGTTGCTCGACGCCCTGCTGGCCCGCTCCGGCGGCGGCACGGAGCTCGGCGCCGGCGTCGGCCCGGACGGCGCGGCGGCCACCGCCGGATGAGTCCCGGCCCGGCCCGCGGCCGTACCCCCGGCCCGGACGGCGGGGCGGGCCGGCGCAGCCCGGCGCGGCGCTGGCAGCTCGTGCGGGCCAACTCGGACGCGGTGCCGCCGTCCACCCGCCGGTTCATGGCCCGGGCCCGGCAGCGGCGGATGCGCGCCGCGCTGCCCTGGGCGGTGGCGGCCGCGGTGCTGACCGTCGCGGGCCTGGTGGCGTGGACGGTGCTGGGCACCGGCCTGTTCGGCGTGCGCGAGGTACGGGTGGTCGGCGCGCGTCTGGTCACCCCGGTGCAGATCCGCGACGCGGCGGCGGTACGGGACAACGAGCCGCTGGCCCGGGTGGACCTGGCCGCTACCGCGCGCCGGGTCGGCACGCTGCCGCCGGTGGCCCGCGCCACGGTGGAGCGGGAGTGGCCGGGCACGCTGGTGATCCGGGTGCAGGAGCGCACGCCGGTGGCGGCGGTGCCGCAGGGTGACGGCTTCGTGGTGGTCGACGGCTCGGGTGTGGTCTTCCAGCGCCTGGACCGGGCGCCGGACCGGTTGCCGCTGGTCCAGGTGGCCCGGCCGGGCCCCGACGACCCGGGTACGCGGGCCGGCCTGGCGGTGCTCGCCGCGCTGGGCGAGAAGCTGCGCGCGGAGCTGGTCGCGGTGGACGTGGCCGGGCTGGCCCGGATCACGCTGCTGCTGCGCGGTGAGCGTCAGGTCTTCTGGGGCGACGCCTCCCGGGGCGCGGACAAGTCCACCGTGGCCACCGCGTTGCTGAGCCGTAAGGCGGACCGGATCGACGTCAGCGCGCCGGACGTGGTCACGTTCGAGTGACCCGCGGCTCAGCGATCGGGCGGTGTGTCCCCGATCGCTCGGTCGGCGACACGCCGGAACAGGTCCTTGGCTCCTGGCGCGGCGGCGCATACGTTGCCCCGAAGAGATCAGTGGTTGACATAACCTTAAGCCTCTAGTAGAGGGTGAGGGTTCAGCCTGTCGGAGGCCGCGAGGGACGTGTTCGACCGCTGATCCGGCCAAGCCGTGTGGGGTCGGCCCATGCCAATCTCGAAGGGAAAGGACCGGAGATGACACCTCCGCACAACTACCTGGCGGTCATCAAGGTCGTCGGCATCGGGGGCGGCGGCGTCAACGCCGTCAACCGGATGATCGAGGTTGGGCTCAAGGGCGTCGAGTTCATCGCGATCAACACCGACGCGCAGGCGTTGCTGATGAGCGACGCCGACGTCAAGCTCGACGTGGGCCGGGAGCTGACCCGGGGCCTGGGCGCGGGCGCCAACCCGGACGTCGGCAAGAACGCCGCCGAGGACCACCGCGACGAGATCGAGGAGGTCCTCAAGGGCGCCGACATGGTGTTCGTGACCTGCGGCGAGGGTGGCGGCACCGGCACCGGCGGCGCCCCGGTCGTGGCGAACATCGCCCGTAAGCTCGGCGCGCTCACCATCGGCGTGGTCACCCGGCCGTTCTCGTTCGAGGGCAAGCGCCGGCAGGTCCAGGCCGAGGCGGGCATCGAGGAGCTGCGCAACCAGTGCGACACGCTCATCGTGATCCCGAACGACCGGCTGCTCGCGCTCGGTGACCGCAACATCTCCATGATGGACGCGTTCCGCACCGCGGACCAGGTGCTCCTCTCCGGTGTCCAGGGCATCACCGACCTGATCACCACGCCGGGTCTGATCAACCTGGACTTCGCCGACGTGAAGAGCGTGATGAGCGGCGCCGGCAGCGCGCTCATGGGCATCGGCAGCGCCCGGGGCGAGAACCGCGCCGTCGAGGCGGCCGAGGCGGCCATCTCCAGCCCGCTGCTGGAGCAGAGCATGGACGGCGCGCGCGGCGTGCTGCTGTCCATCGCCGGCGGGTCGGACCTCGGCCTGTTCGAGATCAACGACGCGGCTCAGCTGGTCACCGACGCGGCCCACCCGGACGCGAACATCATCTTCGGCGCGGTCATCGACGACGCGCTCGGCGACGAGGTGCGGGTCACCGTGATCGCGGCGGGCTTCGACGGCGGCACGCCCGCGTACAAGGCGGTCGAGCCGCCGCGGAAGAGCAACCAGAACCCGCCGGCGCAGCAGAACGCGCCGGTGAGCCCGCCGGCCACCATGCCGGCCCCGCAGCAGCCGTCACGGCGGGTGCTCTTCGACGACGTCGACGTGCCCGACTTCCTCAAGAACGGCTCCTGAGCCGCGCCGATGACGGAGTCAGCAACGACGGTGCGGCCCGAGCGCCGCGCCGAAATCGCGGCCGGGCTGGCCCGGGTCCGGGCCCGCATCGACGACGCGTGCGCGGCGGCCGGGCGGCAGCGGGACGAGGTCACCCTGGTCGCGGTGACCAAGACGTACCCGGCGTCGGACGTGGTCGCGCTGGCCGGGCTGGGCGTGACTGACGTGGGGGAGAACCGGGACCAGGAGGCGGCCGGCAAGGCGGCGGCGGTGGCCGAGGCCGGGGAGGCGCCGCGCTGGCACTTCATCGGCCAGTTGCAGCGCAACAAGGCCCGGTCGGTGGTCCGGTACGCCGACGTGGTCCAGTCGGTGGACAGCGTGCGGCTGGCCGCCGCGCTGGACGCCGCCGCGGGCGCGGTCCGGGACCGGCCGCTGGACGTGCTGGTGCAGGTGAGCATCGACGGCGATCCGGCCCGGGGCGGGGCGCTGCCGGGCGATGCCGATCCACAGCGGGGGCTCGACCCGGTGGCCGCCGCGGTGGCCGGCGCGGACGCGCTGCGGCTGGCCGGCCTGATGGCGGTGGCGCCGCTGGGCTGGGAGCCGGACCGGGCGTTCGCCCGGCTGGCCGAGGTGGCGGCGCGTCTGCGGGCCGACCATCCGGGCGCCACGGTGCTGTCGGCGGGGATGAGCGGAGACCTGGAAAGCGCGATCGGGCACGGCGCGACACATGTCCGTGTCGGCAGCGCGTTGCTCGGAATGCGCCCTGCGCTGCGGTAGCCTCAGCACGACGGAAGCAAATTACATCAGTGTTGTTCAGGACGGCGTTCCCGTAGCCGGGGGCCGTGACGGGCGGACCGCGAACCGCACGTCAGGGGATTGCCGATCCGGTCCGGTGGGCATGATCGTCCACTCGTGATCAAGCGACACGGCACGGGGGCGCGTGCCGCACGGCGGACGGAAGGGCGCGGGGATGGGTGCACTGCGCAAGGCGGGGGTCTGGCTCGGTCTGGTCGAGGAGGACGACGAGCGGGCGTACGAGGACGGTGGCTACGACAAGGGTGGCTACCGGGACTCGTCGCGCTACCGGTCGAGCCGGTACGCCGAGGAGTTCGCCGACGAGGACGACGACGAGGCCGAGGAGCCGCCGGCGACGCGGTCCCGCCTCGGTGACCGGGGCCGGCTGAGCGAGCGCGCCTCCAGCCGGGCGGTCGACACCGACCGGGCCGAGGTGGAGCGCCCGGAGCGGGGCGAGCGCTCCAGCGTCCGGTCGATCACCCGGTCCTCCGGCGGCGACACGTCGGGCGCCCTGACCTACCACACGCGGGACAATCTCGCGCTCGCGCCGCAGGCCCAGCCGCGCGAGCGGGTGGTGGCGCCGGAGGACGAGCAGCGCTACCAGATCACGACGCTGCACCCGACCACCTACCGCGAGGCGCGGACCATCGGCGAGCACTTCCGCGACGGCGTACCGGTCATCATCAATCTCACCGAGATGGACGAGGCGGACGCCCGTCGCCTTGTCGACTTCGCCGCCGGGCTCGCGTTCGGCCTGCGCGGTACGATCGAGCGCGTGACCAACCGGGTGTTCCTGCTCTCACCGGCCAACGTCCAGGTCACCGCGGAGGACAAGGCCAAGATCGCTGAGGGCGGCTTCTTCAGCCTGAGCTGACCCACATGACCGAGGGACGTCGCCTGCCGTGTTGTCGATCCTGTTCCAGGTGCTCTACCTGCTGCTGTACATCTTCCTAATTGTCCTTTTGGCGCGATTTGTTATGGGGGCGGTACTGGCCTATGGTCGCCGCTGGCAACCGGGCCGGGGAGCGTCGGCGGGACTGGAAGTCGTGTGGAGCGTCACTGATCCGCCCCTGCGAGCGTTGAGGCGTGTGATCCCGCCACTGCGAATTGGTACCGTGAGCATCGACCTGGCCTCCCTTGTGCTCCTGGTTATCCTGTTCGTGCTGATGGAGTTCGTGTTTAGGCGCCTGATCTTCGCGTTTGCCTGACCAGAGCGCTTTCGCGGCCGCAACTGACCCGAGGAGTTTCGATGCCGCTGACCCCGGCCGACGTTCACAACGTCGCCTTCAAAAAGCCGCCGATCGGCAAGCGGGGGTATGACGAGGAGGAGGTCGACGCCTTCCTTGACGAGGTCGAGCGCGAGCTGGCCCGTCTGATCGAGGAGAACAACGAGCTGCGCGCCCAGGTGGAGCGCGGCGGTCGGGGTGGCGCTCCCGCCGGCCCCGGCGGTGACGCCCGCCTCGCGGCGGAGCTCAACGACGTCAAGGCCCAGCTCGACCGGGTGCAGCGCGACAAGGCGGCCGCCGAGCAGGCGGCCCGCGCGATGCAGGCCGAGCTGGAGCAGGTACGCGCGCAGGGTGGCCCGGCCGGGGTGACCGGGGACGGCGAGCAGCAGGCGCTGCGGGTGCTCATGATGGCCCAGCGCACCGCCGACGACCACGTCTCCGACGCCCGTCGCGAGGCCGACCAGCTGCTCTCCGAGGCCCGTTCCAAGGCCGAGGAGGTCACCCGGGAGGCGCGCGCCAAGGCCGACGCCCTGGAGCGGGACGCCCGCCAGCGGCACCAGGAGGCCATGGGCGGCCTGGACGCCAAGCGCACCGCGCTGCAGAAGCACATCGAGGAGCTCAAGCAGTTCGAGCGCGAGTACCGCACCCGGCTCAAGGCGTACCTGGAGAGCCAGCTGCGTGACCTCGACGGTCGCGGCCAGGGCCTCGAGGTCGAGATGAACCGCGAGGGCACCCGTGCCGCCGGTAGCAACGGTCTCGCCGCGGCCGGCCTCGCCGGCTCCTACGGCGGTGGCCGCGCGGGCTCGCTCGAGTCCGGCCGCTGATCCCGCGTCGGTGGCCGTCCCCGTGACGGCCACCGACCGCCCAGACCGACACGACGCGGCCGGGGGTGAGCCGTGGTAGCCGCCAGCATCCTGCTCATCCTCGTCGCGGTCGTGCTGCTGGTCGCCGGGCTCGCCGGCGGATCCAGCCTCCTGCTCATCGTCTCGATCGCGGCCAGCGTCCTGTCCGCCGTCGTCTTCGTCGCGTTCGCCCGCCAGGCGGCAGCGACTCGGGCCACGGCCGGCCGGGCGACCGGGCCGCGTAGCCGGACCGCGCACACCGTCCCGTCCCCGGACGACCCGGTGAGCCCGGTCCCGCACCACACGTCCACGGTCGGTGCCGGCGGATCCGGGTGGCGGCAACCGCCCGGGTCGCCGGTGACCGAGCCGGACGCCCCGCCGCCGGCCGCGTACTCACCACCGGCCGATCCGTTCGACGCCGATCCGTACACCGCGCCCTACGAACCGGCCGCCGAGTCGTACGAGCGCGCCGTCGCCGAGCCGGTGGCCGACGCGGAACCGACGCCCTACTCGCCGCCCGGCCCGCGCGCCACGGAGACCACGCGGCCCACCTCGCCCGCTCCGGGCGAGCCGTTCGACGGCGACCCGCCGGCCGAGTTCCTTTCCCCCGGGCAGGTGGCCCGGCTGGTGCGGCTGCCCGACGAGGTCCTGGTGGTCGACGGCCACCCCCGCTTCCACCTGCCCGACTGCCCGCATCTGGTGGGCCGCGAGGACGAGCCGATTCCGGTCGCCGAGGCGGTCGGGCTGGGCTTCACCCCGTGCGCGCAGTGCGCCGCCGCCACCACCCTGCTGGCCGAGGCCCGGCCCCGCTGACCATGACGATCGCGGACGACACGCTCACCGTCGCGGTGCGGGTGAAGCCCGGCGCGGCCCGGGCCCGGGTCGGCGGCCGGTACGACGGGCCGTACGGTCCGGCGCTCGTCGTCGCGGTGCACGCGCCGGCGGTGGACGGCCGCGCGACCGAGGCGGCCCGGCGGGCGCTCGCCGACGCGCTCGGCGTCCGGCCGGCGACCGTGTCGCTGCGTTCCGGCGCGGCCAGCCGGGACAAGCTCTTCCAGGTGGAACGCCCGCACGACGGGCTGCCCGGGGTGCTGCAGCGCCTGCGCGACGGCAGCACGCCGTGAGATCCGCCCGGGCCGGTCGGCGATGACCCCCGGGCTGGACGTCGCGTTGCTGGTGGGCGCCGCCGTGCTGCTGGTCGCGGTGGGCGCGGTGCGGTTCTCCACCCGGCTCGGCGTGCCGAGCCTGCTGGTCTACCTGGCGCTCGGGGTGCTGCTCGGCGAGGCCGGGCTGGGTATCCGCTTCGACGACGTCGAGCTGACCCGGGTGCTCGGCTTCTGCGCGCTCATCGTGATCATCGCGGAGGGCGGGCTGACCGCCCGGTGGAGCACGCTGCGGCCGGTGCTCGGGCTGGCGGCCACGCTGTCCACTGTCGGCGTGGTGGTCAGCATCGTGGTCGTCGGTGTGGTGGTGCACCTGCTGCTCGACCTGGACTGGCGGCTGGCGCTGCTCTACGGCGCGGTGCTCTCCTCGACCGACGCCGCGGCCGTGTTCGCCACGCTGCGCCGGTTGCGCCTGCCGCCCCGGCTGGTGGCCGCGCTGGAGGCCGAGTCCGGGGTGAACGACGCGCCCGTCGTGCTCGTGGTGCTGCTGCTCTCCCGCGCGGGAGCCCAGGTGGCTCACCCCTGGTGGTACGAGGGGCTGCTGCTCGGCTACGAGCTGGGCGTCGGCGCGGCGGTGGGGGTCGGCGCCGGGCTGACCGGGCGGTACGCGCTGCGCCGGGCCGCGCTCCCGTCGGCCGGCCTGTACCCGATCGCGGTGGTCGGATTCACCGTGCTGGCGTACGCGGCCGGCTCGGTGCTGCACGCCTCCGGCTTCCTCGCTGTGTACGTGGCCGGCGTGCTGCTCGGCAACTCCCGCCTGCCGCACCGGCAGGCCATCCTCGGCTTCGCCGACGGGCTGGCCTGGCTGGCCCAGATCGGCCTGTTCGTGCTGCTCGGCCTGCTGGTCTCGCCGAGCCGGCTGGACGCCGCGGTGCTGCCCGCCGTGATCACCGGCCTGGCCCTGCTGCTGCTCGCCCGGCCGTTGTCGGTGGGGGTCTCCGCGCTGGCGTTCCGGGTCAATCTGCGCGAGCAGCTCTTCCTGTCCTGGGCGGGGCTGCGCGGCGCGGTGCCGGTGGTGCTGGCCACCATCCCGCTGTCGTTGCACGTGCCGGGGGCGGACCGGCTCTTCGACGCGGTCTTCGTGCTGGTGGTGATCTTCACGCTGCTCCAGGCCGGCACGCTGGCGTCGGCGGCCCGCCGGCTGGGCGTGATCGCCCCGGCCGAGCCGAACGAGATCATGCTGGAGACCGCCCCGCTGGAGCGGATGCGCGCGGACCTGCTCCAGCTGGAGGTGCCCGAGGGGTCCCGGCTGGCCGGGGTGCACGTGGACGAGCTGCGGCTGCCGGTGGGCGCCGCGGTCACGCTGGTGCTGCGCGACGGCGTCGGTTTCGTGCCCGGCCCGGACACCCGGCTCAAGGTCGGGGACAGCCTGCTCATCGTCGCCACCGCCGGCGTACGGGACGAGACCGAGCGGCGGCTGCGGGCGGTGAGCCGCCGGGGTCGGCTGGCGCGGTGGTTCGGGGAGTACGGCGAGGAGACGGCCCGCTGATCTGCTACGGTTCCTTTTGCCCCGATTGATGGCAGTCCGGGGCGGATACGTGGGACGACGGTGCGGCACGTTGTCGGACGCCTGTACGTTCCGTATTCTTGCCAACCTCCGGAGTGCACGGCGGGCCCGCTCGCCGTGCACCCTTCCGTACGCGGAGACGCCGACGACGGCGTCCCCGCCCACGTACCGCTGACCGCCGCGCCACGCGGCTGAGGGAGCTGACATGGCGAAGCCAGCCGACACCAGGACCGCCGGCCGCAAGCCCGCGCCGAAGGCCACCCGCAGCGCCGCGGAGACCGAGAAGATCCGGGCCGCCCTGGCGGCGCGGCGGGACGAGCTGAACGCCGAGTACGATCAGACGCTGAGCGAGATCACCGAGCTGCAGCGCGAGCGGCTGACCGACTCGGCCGGGGACGACCAGGCCGACACCGGCACCAAGACGTTCGAGCGGGAGCAGGAGATCTCTCTCGCCAACAGCATCAAGGAGCGGATCACGCAGGTCGAGCGCGCGCTGGAGCGCCTCGACGAGGGCGGCTACGGCTGGTGCGAGCGGTGCGGCAACCCGATCCCGGTGGAGCGGCTCGCCGCGTTCCCGTCGGCCACCCTCTGCGTGACCTGCAAGCAGCTGGAGGAGCGGCGCTGATCACCGCTCCCCGGCGGCCGTACGGCAGACGGTGACCACGCCGTCGCAAGCGTCGATGGGGAGCAGATGACCGAAGCACCGCCCGCCGGATCCGGCACCACCGAGTCGGGTGCCGGCGCGCCCCGCCGCAGGGCCGTCGGCCTGCTGCTCGGCGTGTCCCTGTTCTCGCTGCTGGCGGATCTGGGCACCAAACAGCTCGCGCTGGCCGAGCTGACCGGCCGGGAGCCGGTGTCGGTGCTGGGCGGCGCGGTCTACTTCAGCCTCACCCGCAACAGCGGCGCCGCCTGGAGCATCGGCTCCGACCACACCTGGGTCTTCCCGATCATCACGTTCGTGGTGATCGGGTGGATCGCCTGGATGGCGCTGCGGCTGCGCTCGCTGCCGTGGGCGGTGTCGCTCGGCCTGGTGCTGGGCGGCGCGCTGGGCAACCTGATCGACCGGATCTTCCGCGCGCCCGGGCACTTCGTCGGCCACGTGGTCGACATGATCAGCCTCTTCGACCCGTACGGCCAGGTCTGGCCGGTGTTCAACCTGGCCGACAGCTCGCTGGTCTGCGGCGTGGTGCTGGCGGTCTTCCTGGAGCTGACCGGCCGGCAGCGCGACGGCTCCCGGCTGCGCGACGAGAAGCGCGACGCCGCCCCGGCCGAGCAGCGGGAGACCGCGTGACCTCCGCATTCGCCGCCGGCGGCGACACCCGCTCCCTGCCCGTGCCGGACGGGCTCGACGGCATGCGCCTGGACCAGGCCGTGTCCCGGCTGTTCGGGCTCTCCCGGACCGCCGCCGCCGGCCTGATCGACGGCGGGGACGCGCTCGTCGACGGCGTGGCCCGGCCCAACTCGCACAAGGTCAAGGCGGGCTCGTGGCTGGAGGTCACGCTGCCCGCGCCACCCGCCCCGCCGACTGTGGTGCCGCAGGCGGTGCCCGGCCTGACAGTGGTGTACGCCGACGACGACATCGTGGTGGTCGACAAGCCGGTCGGAGTGGCCGCGCACCCGAGTCCCGGCTGGACCGGCCCGACCGTGATCGGCGGGCTGGCCGGCATCGGCCACCGCATCTCCACCAGCGGCGCGGCCGAGCGGCAGGGCGTGGTGCACCGGCTCGACGTGGGCACCACCGGCATCATGGTGGTGGCCAAGAGCGAGCGCGCGTACACCGCGCTGAAGCGGGCGTTCAAGGAGCGCGAGGTGGAGAAGCGCTACCACGCCGTGGTGCAGGGCCACCCGGACCCGCTGCGCGGCACCATCGATGCGCCGATCGACAGGCACCCACACCACGACTACCGCTGGGCCGTGGTCTCCGGCGGCAAGCCGAGCATCACCCACTACGACACGCTGGAGGCGTTCCCCTCCGCCAGCCTGCTCGACGTACGGCTGGAGACCGGGCGTACGCACCAGATCCGGGTGCACTTCTCCAGCATGCGGCACCCCTGCGTGGGCGACCTGACCTACGGCGCGGACCCGACGCTGTCGGCCCGGCTCGGGCTGGCCCGGCAGTGGCTGCACGCCCGTTCGCTGAGCTTCGCGCACCCGGGCACCGGCGACGAGGTGACGTTCGTCAGCGACTACCCGGAGGATCTGGCCCGGGCGCTGGAGATCCTGCGCGACTGACCATGAGCGACGACGCCGTGCCGCCGCGCCGGTCCCGCTTCGCCGCGCTGACCTGGCTCGCGCTGGTCTGCGCGCTGGTGGTGCTGGTGGTCGCGGTGGCGCAGCGGCGGGACCGTCCGGTGAGCGACCGCACGGTCGGCGAGGTGACCCGGGTCGGGGTGGCCGGCGGCGCGAGCATCCCGGCGTACCTGCGCGCCGCCGGGGAGGAGCTGGCCCGGCTCGACGCGCCCGACGCCTACGCGCTCGTCTCGTTCGCCGACTACCTCACCCCGGCGCGGGCGGCTGCCGCGCTGGACGGCGCGCCGGTCTCGGCGGTGGTGGCGCGGGTGCCGCTGCCCGGCCGGCAGACCGAGATCGTCCGGATCGCGGCGCTGCGGCTGCCGGGCGACGTGGTCGCCGGGATGGCCGACGTCGCCGGGCGCAAGGACCGGGAGGCCGCCGACTACCGGGCGCGCGCGGCCACCCCGGCGGCCACCGCCGATCCGGAGCTGCGCCGGGTGTACGAGAGCGGGGCCGTGGTCGCGGCCCGGGAGGCGGCCGCCTACCGGGCCGGATGCGCCTGCGTGTACGCCGCGGTGGTCCGTGCCGCGCCGGACGCGCTGCGGGCGCTCGCCGGGCGTCCCGGTGTGCGGGTGGTGGACCCGGCGCCGGAGGTCGCCCGGCTGGACCGGACGGTGTTCACCCCGCCGCTGCCCGAGCAGCGTGACGTGGCCCGGCCGCCGGTGGACACCGGAGCGGACCTGGGTGGCGGAATGGGCGATTCGTCGGAAGCTGCACGGACGGTGAGCGGACCTTCACCGACCGCCCCCGCGCCGGTCCCCGGATCCGGGTCACCCAATCCCGCTCCCACCTCCTGAGACATCGGCCGGGCCCGGCTGCCCGGTCGATCCCACGGTGCGGCGGGACACCGGGCGATGTGCGGCGCGGGGAGTGGTCCGAATAGGGTTTCGTTCGTAGCCTGTCAGGCGGAGATCGATGGGCTGGGGGAGGGCGAATCCTTGGACGGCAGCGAGACCGGCTGGGGTCGGCAGGGCGAGCCGGCACCGCGGTGGCGGGCGCTGCTCGACCGGGCCCGGCTCAGCGGTCGCGGCGCGGAGCACGCCGACGCCGACCGGCACGGCGAGGAGCACCACGCCCCGCCGCCCGACCCGCTGCCGCGCCGCGCCGCCGGCACCGGCACCGGATGGACCGGGCGCGCCGCGGCCGTCGGCCGCGCCCCCGACGGGTCGTACGGCGCCGAGCCCGCCTACCGGGCCGAGGCCACGTTCCGGGTCGACCCCGCCTTCCGCGCCGACCCGCGCCACGAGGGCGAACCGGCCTACCGGGCCGAGCCGGCGTACCGCACCGACCCGGAGCCGTCCTGGCGCACCGGGCAGCCCTATCCGGCCGAGCCGTCCTGGCGCGCCGAGCCGTCGATCGCGCCGGACCCGTCCTTCGCCGCCGAGCCCCGGCCGGAGCCGTCCTGGCGCGCCGAACCGGCACGGCCGGAGCCGCACGGCCGGGCCGAGGCGCCGGCCGAGTCCCGGTACTCCCTCCTCGACGGTGGCTACCGGCCCGCGCCGCCGCCGGCCGAGTCCCGGTACGCCCTGCTCGACCGGGGCCGATACCGGCCGGACGTCCCGCCCGCGCCGGAACCGGTGGTGCCCGCGCCGCGCAGCCCGTTGGAGGGCCGCTCCGGCCGGACGGGCCGGGCCGCGCCGGCCCAGGCGAAGTGGCGTGCCCCCGAGCCGGACGCCGAGCTGGAACGCGCCACCAGTGTGCTGCGCCGCGAGCTGGGCACGCCCCGGGTGCTCGCGTTCGCCAACCCCAAGGGCGGGGTGCACAAGACCACCGCCACCGTGCTCGCCGCGGCCACCGTCGGCAGCGTCCGCGGGCGCGGCGTGCTCGCCTGGGACGACAACGAGCTGCGCGGCACGCTCGGCCTGCGGGCCGGCAGCGCCCGGCACGCCCGCACCATCCGCCACCTGATCCACGACCTGGCGCAGATCGAGATCCTCGAGGGCAACACGTTGCTGTCCCACCTCGACGACTATCTGCGGCACGCCTCCGACGGCTCGTACGACGTGCTGGCCGGCGAGGAGAGCCCGCGCTTCGCCCAGCGGCTCGACCAGTTCACCGTCAAGCGGGTGCTGGAGCTGTTGCGCCGCACCCACGAGGTGGTCTGCGTGGACACCGGCAACAACGTGGAGAGCCCGAACTGGCGCACCGTGATGCAGGCCGCCGACCAGCTCGTGGTGACCACCGTGCCGCGCGAGGACGCGGCGTTCAGCGCGGACTGGATGCTCGACCTGCTGCACGAGGAGGGCATGGGCGAGCTGGCCGACAACGCGGTCACGCTGATCTCCTGCCCGACGCCGGGCCGCACCTCTCTGCAGGACGACCTGGAACGGCACTTCGCCACCCGGACCCGGGCGGTCGCGGTGGTGCCCTACGACCCGGCGCTGGAGACCGGCTCCTCGATCGAGTACCACCAACTCCAGGCCGAGACCCGCAACGCCTGGCTCAAGGCCGCCGCGGTGATGGTGGAACCGTTCGCGCGCTGAGGCGGCGACCACCGCCCCGCGCCGTGCCCCGGCCTGAGAGGATCAACGGGTGACTCCGGACACCCCTGATCCCGAGCGGACGCGCGAGCGTACCGACGGCGGCGAGGCGCGGCCCGAGGGCGAGCAGCCGTCCGGCTGGCCCGGCGGACCGCCCGGCTGGCCCGGTGGACTGCCGGTGCCGGCCGGCACCCCCGTCACCGCGCCCGGCGCCGACCCGCTGGCCGGGCATCCGGGCGTCGTCGCGCAACTGCCCGGGGCGTCGCCCGCGGCCCGGCGATCCGCCGGCCGGGCGGTGACGACCACCCTCGGCGTGGCCGCGCTGCTCACCGCGCTCGGCGCGCCGCTCGGGCTGCTCTGGGTGTGGGCGGCGCCGGCCACCCCGGTGCGGCAGACACCGGCCGGCGCGGTCTACGCCACGACGCAGCCGGAGCAGCCGATCGCCGCGGACGGCTGGTTCAGCCTCCTGACGCTCGGCTTCGGCGTGCTCGCCGCGATCGCCCTGTGGGTGGTGCTGCGCCGCCGGCGCGGCCCGGCGGGCCTGCTCGCGGTCACCCTCGGCGGTCTCGGCGCGGCGGTGGTGGCCTGGCAGGTCGGCCGCCGGATCGGCCTGTCCACGTTCCAGCGGCTGGTGGAGACCGCCCCGCCGGGCACCGCCTTCACCAAACCCGTCGACCTGCGCGCCGGCGGCGTCGACTGGTTCGGCCCGCTCCCGCTGCCGCACGGCAACCTGCTGCTCGCCGCGTTCGGCGCGGCTGTGACGTACACGCTGCTTGCGGGCTGGTCGCGGTGGCCGTCGCTGCGGCCGGAGCCGGAGTTCGACGGCGGGTGGCCGCCGCCCCCGCCGGGGTTCAGTTCGGCGCCGGGAGACCAGCCAGCTCGCTGAGCGGCACCGGCACCGCCCGGACCTGCCGCAGCAACGCCGTCTCCCGGTTGAGCAGGCGCAGCTCGGCCCGCAGGCGGGCGGCCGTGTCGTCGATCGCCAGCAGCCGCTGCCGGTCGTCCACGGTCAGCGCGGCGGTCGCGGCGACCAGGTGCGACAGCACCGTCGGGTCCTCCGGCAACTGCTCGGAGATCTCCTGCTGGTCCGGCCGGATCAGGCCGAGATACTGCCGGAACACCGAGATCACCCGGGCTGCCAGCAGGTCGGCGACCTCGTCCGGGCCGCCCGGCTCGGGCAGCCACCGCACCTCCGCGGTGAGGTAGGGCTCGGCGGCGTGGTCGACCTCGGCGAGACGGAACCGGCGCCGGCCCACAGTGACGATGTCGAACCCGCCGTCGGCCAGCTCGGTGACCTGCCGCAGCTCGGCGGTGCAGCCCACCTCGTGCAGCGTGACCTCGCCGGCGGTCAGCCCGAAGCGCCCCGGCGGCCCGGCCGGCGCGACCTCCCAGCCGGCCCGGATCGCCACCACGCCGAACTCGCGCGGCGCGCCCTCGGGCAGCGCCACCAGGTGGCGCACCAGCGCCCGGTAGCGCTCCTCGAAGATGTGCAGCGGAAGGACCAGCCCCGGGAAGAGGACGGTCCCGAGCGGGAACACCGGCAGCCGTGCGCTCACGCGATCGAGCGTATCCCCAACGTGCCCGCCCGCGCGTGTCCCGGCTCACCGTCCCGGCGTGCGGGCGGCCCGGGCCGGTCGCCGGGGCGGCGGCCTAGACTCGCAGGCGTGTTGAATCGGATCGACCTGCGCGGCGGGGCACGTGACCCGCGCCGCCTGCTGCCCCGTGCCCAGCTCGACGTCTCCGTGGCGGTCGAGCGGATCCGCCCCCTGGTCGAGGCGGTCCGGGAGCATGGGTACCCGGCGATCCGGGAGGCCAGCGAACGGTTCGACGGCGTCTCCCCGGAGCGGCTGCGGGTGCCGGTCGAGACGATCCGCGCCGCCGAGGGCGAGCTGGACCCGCAGGTCCGCGCCGCGCTGCTGGAGTCGATCACCCGGGCCCGCAAGGTCCACGACGACCAGCGCCGCACCGACCACACCACGACTGTGGTGCCCGGCGGCACGGTGACCGAGCGGTGGGTGCCGGTCGACCGGGTCGGTCTCTACGTCCCCGGCGGCCTGGCCATGTACCCGTCGACGGTGGTGATGAACGTCGTGCCGGCCCAGGCGGCCGGAGTGCGCTCGCTGGTGGTGGTGAGCCCGCCGCAGAAGGACAACGACGGCCTGCCGGACCGCCGGGTCCTGGCGGCCTGCGCGCTGCTCGGCGTGGACGAGGTGTACGCCGTCGGCGGCGCCCAGGCGGTCGCCATGCTCGCGTACGGCGCGGGCGTCGACCCGGCCGGGGACGAGCGCTGCGAGCCGGTCGACATGATCACCGGTCCGGGCAACATCTGGGTCACCGCCGCGAAGCGGCTGCTGCGTGGCGTGGTCGGCATCGACGCCGAGGCCGGCCCGACCGAGATCGCGATCCTGGCCGACGACACCGCCGACCCGGCGCACGTCGCCGCCGACCTGATCAGCCAGGCCGAGCACGACCCCCTCGCGGCGAGCGTGCTGGTCACCCCGTCCACGGCGCTTGCCGACGCGGTCGACGCCGAGCTGGCCCGGCAGGCGCCCGCGGCCAAGCACGCCGAGCGGATCGGCACCGCGCTGCGCGGCGAGCAGAGCGGCGTGGTCCTGGTCGACGACCTGGAGGCGGGGCTGCGGGTGGTCGACGCGTACGCGGCCGAGCACCTGGAGATCCAGACCGAGAACGCCCGCGAGTGGGCGCTGCGGGTCCGCAACGCCGGGGCGGTGTTCGTGGGCGCATGGTCGCCGGTGTCGCTCGGCGACTACTGCGCGGGCTCCAACCACGTGCTGCCCACCGGCGGCTGCGCCCGGCACTCCTCCGGGCTGTCCGTGCAGTCCTTCCTGCGCGGCGTCCACCTGATCGAGTACACGCAGGACGCGCTGCGCGACGTGGCCCCGCACGTGGTCACGCTGGCGACGGTGGAGGACCTGCCGGCGCACGGCCAGGCGGTCAGCGTCCGGTTCCCCGACGGCGGCGCGTCGTGACCACGCTCGACGACCTGCCGATCCGCGACGACCTGCGCGGACGCACGCCGTACGGCGCGCCGCAGCTCGACGTGCCGGTGCGGCTGAACACCAACGAGAACTCCTACCCGGTGCCCGAGCCGGTGGTCGAGGCGATCGGCAAGGCGGTCGCCGCCGAGCTGCGCGACCTCAACCGCTACCCGGACCGGGACGCGGTGGCGCTGCGCGCCGACCTGGCCGCCTACCTGGGGCACGGGCTCACCGCCGACCACGTGTGGGCCGCGAACGGCTCCAACGAGATCCAGCAGCAGCTGCTGCAGGCGTTCGGCGGTCCCGGGCGCACCGCGCTCGGCTTCACCCCGGCGTACTCGATGCACCCGCTGCTGGCGCTCGGCACCGGCACCCGGTGGGTGCCCGCCCGGCGCGGCGAGGACTTCGGGCTCACCGCCGACGAGGCGGTGGCCCAGGTCCGGGAGCACCGGCCGGACGTGGTGTTCCTCTGCTCGCCGAACAACCCGACCGGCACCGCGCTCGACCCGGCGGTGGTCGCCGCCGTGCTGGACGAGGCGCCCGGCATGGTGATCGTGGACGAGGCGTACGCCGAGTTCGCCCGGCCCGGCACGGTGAGCGCGCTGGCAGTGCTGCCCGGCCACCCGCGGCTGGTGGTGACCCGCACCATGAGCAAGGCGTTCGGCTTCGCCGGTGGCCGGCTCGGCTACCTGGCCGCCGACCCGGCGGTGGTGGACGCGGTGCAACTGGTCCGGCTGCCGTACCACCTGTCCGCGCTCACCCAGGCCGCCGCCCGCGCGGCGCTGGCGCACCGGGACGCCCTGCTCGGCACCGTGGCCGCGATCATGCGGCAGCGCGACCGGATCGTCGCCGAGCTGCGCGCCCGGGGCCACCGGGTGGCCGACAGCGACGCCAACTTCGTGCTGTTCGCCGTCGACGGGGACCAGGCGGTGGCCTGGCGTACCCTGCTCGATGCCGGCGTGCTGGTGCGTGACGTCGGCCTGCCCGGCTGGCTGCGCGTCACCGCCGGCACCCCGACCGAGACCGACGCCTTCCTCACCGCGATGGAGAACGTTTCATGAGCCGGATCGCCCGGATCGAGCGGGTCACAAACGAGACCAAGGTGCTCGTCGAGATCGACCTCGACGGCACCGGCAAGGCCGACATCGAGACCGGCGTCGGCTTCTACGACCACATGCTCAACCAGATCGCCCGGCACGGCGGCTTCGACCTGACCGTGCACACCGTCGGCGACCTGGAGATCGACGCGCACCACACGATGGAGGACACCGCGCTCGCGCTGGGCGCCGCGTTCGACCGGGCGCTGGGCGACAAGGCCGGCATCCGGCGGTACGGCTCGGCCATCGTCCCGATGGACGAGGTGCTGGTCCGGGCCGCCGTCGACCTGTCCGGCCGCCCGTACGTGGTGCACGACGAGCCGGTGCTGGCCCCGTACATCGGGCCGGTCTACCCGACGAGCATGACCCGGCACATCTGGGAGTCGTTCGGCCAGTCGGCCCGGATCACGTTGCACGTGGACGTGCTGCGCGCGGCCCGTCCCGGCGGCCACCCGGACGCGCACCACGTGGTCGAGGCGCAGTTCAAGGCCGTCTCCCGCGCGCTGCGCGAGGCCACCGCGCTCGATCCCCGTAACGCGGGCGTGGTGCCGTCCACGAAGGGCGCGCTCTGATGAGCGCGAGGAACGCAGCGCAGCGGAGTCCCGCAGTCGCGAATGAAGGCGGGCTCTGATGAAGGTGCTGCCCACTCTGGTGTTGATCCTGGCCGGGCTGCTGGTCGGCGGGACGTGGTCGTTGATCAAGCAGGGCGCGCCGCGCGCCGCTGTGGTGGTCACCGGCCTGCTGGCCGTGCTGGCCACCGTCGCCGGGGTGCTCTGGCTGCTGCCGGGGGAGAGCTGATGGCGCGGCGGGTGGTGGTGCTCGACTACGGCTCGGGCAACCTGCGCTCGGCCGAGCGCGCGGTGGCGCGGGCCGGCGCCGAGGTGACAGTCACCGACGACCTGGCCGCCGCCGCGTCGGCCGACGGCCTGGTGGTGCCGGGCGTCGGCGCGTTCGCCGCCTGCATGGCCGGGATCGAGGCGCTGGGCGCCGGGCCGGTCATCGCCGAGCGGGTCGCCGCCGGGCGGCCGGTGCTGGGCATCTGCGTCGGCATGCAGATCCTCTTCGGGCACGGCGAGGAGCACGGCGTGGTCACCAAGGGGCTGGGGCTGCTGCCCGGCGGGGTGAGGCGGCTGCCCGCGCGGCGGCTGCCGCACATGGGCTGGAACACCGTGCGCCCGCCGGCCGGTTCGACGCTGTTCGCCGGCCTGCCGGCCGACACCCGGTTCTACTTCGTGCACTCCTACGGGGTGACCGAGCCGGCGGCGCTGGCCGAGGCGGGCGCCACGGTGACCACCGCGCACCACGGCACGGACTTCGTGGCGGCGGTGGAGCGGGGCGCGCTGTCGGCCGCGCAGTTCCACCCGGAGAAGTCGGCCGACGCCGGGGCCGCGCTGCTGCGCAACTGGCTCGGCACGCTGTGACCGGCCCGCGGGCGTCCGTGTGAGCAAGGAGCGGGCCCGCCGCCGGGCGGAGCGCGAGGCCGAGCAGGAGCGGGCGCGCGCCGTCCGGGCCCGCCGGGTGGCCCGCCGCCAGCGGCGGCACTCTCTGGTACGCCGGCTGCCGCCGTCGCTGCGGCGCGGGCGTACCGGGCGGCTGCGCCGGCACACCCGGCGCGAGCGGGCGACGATCCTGGTGCTCACCGCCGTGGCGGTGGTCGCGATCTGGAGCCTGGTGGACGACCTGGCGCTGCGGCTGGTGCTGGTCGCGTTGTTGTTGCTGGTCCTGCCCGCGGTCGTGGTGATCGCGCTGGACCGTCGTTGAGGACCCGAGGAGAGAAGCGTTGAGCCTCACCCTGTTGCCCGCCGTGGACGTCGCCGACGGCCAGGCCGTCCGGCTCGTGCAGGGCGCCGCCGGTAGCGAGACCACCTACGGCGACCCGCTGGACGCGGCGCTGGCCTGGCAGTCCGACGGCGCGGAGTGGATCCACCTGGTGGATCTGGACGCCGCGTTCGGGCGGGGCTCCAACGCCGCGCTGCTGGCCGAGGTGGTCGGCAAGCTGGACGTGCAGGTGGAGCTGTCCGGCGGTATCCGGGACGACGAGTCGCTGCGGGCGGCGCTGGCCACCGGGGCGGCCCGGGTCAACATCGGCACCGCCGCGCTGGAGGACCCGCAGTGGTGCGACCGGATCTGCGGCGAGTACGGCGACCGGGTGGCGATCGGGCTGGACGTGCGCGGCCGTACCCTGTCGGCGCGCGGCTGGACCCGCGACGGCGGTGACCTCTACGAGGTGCTGGCCCGGCTCGACGCGGCGGGCGCGGCGCGGTACGTGGTCACCGACATCACCAAGGACGGCACCATGCGCGGGCCGAACCTGGACCTGCTGCGCGAGGTGTGTGGGCGGACCGACGCCCCGGTGATCGCCTCCGGCGGCGTGTCCACGCTCGACGACCTGCGGGCGCTGGCCGCGCTGGAGCCGGTGGGCGTGGAGGGCGTGATCGCCGGGAAGGCGCTCTACGCGGGCGCGTTCACCGTCGCCGAGGCGCTGGCCACGTTGCGGGCCGGCGCGTGACGGCCGAGCCGCCCGTGGACGCCGGGGTGGTGACCCGGCTCGGCTCGGGCGGCCCGTGGGAGGCGCTGTACGGCTACTCCCGGGTGGTCCGGGCCGGTTCGCTGGCGATCACGGCCGGCTGCACCTCCACAGTCGACGGCCGGGTGGCGCACGCGGGCGACGCGGCGGCGCAGACCGCGCAGGCGATCCGGATCGGCCTGGACGCGCTGGCCGAGGTCGGCGCCGGGCCGGGCGACGTGGTGCGGACCCGGATGTACGTGACCGACCGGATCTACGCCGACGAGGTGGGCCGGGCGCACAACGCGGTGTTCGGTCCGGTGCGCCCGGTGGCGACGATGGTGGTGGTGGCCGGGCTGATCGACCCGGACATGCTGGTCGAGGTCGAGCTGGAGGCGTATCTCCCCGCCGGCTGACGGTGCCGGGCGCGTCGCCCGCCCCGGACCGCGCGCCAATCGGTTGTGCACAACTTAATTGTGCGTTACGGTTTTGCGGTGACCGATGATCTGGTGCTGCGCCGGCAGGTGTGCTTCGCCCTCTACGCGGCGTCGCGCGCCCTGACCGACGTCTACCGGCCCATCCTCGACGAGCACGGCCTGACCTACCCGCAGTACCTGGTGCTGCTGGTGCTCTGGGAGCGCTACGACGACGCCCCCACGGTCTCCGAGCTCGGCGCCGCGCTCCGGCTCGACTCCGGCACGCTCTCCCCGCTGCTCAAGCGGCTGGAGGCGGCCGGGCTGGTGGTGCGTACCCGCTCGGCCGCCGACGAGCGCCGGGTCGAGGTGGGCCTCACCGACCAGGGCCGGGCCCTGCGGGAGCGGATGTGCGACGTGCCGCGGCAGGTGGCCACCGCCACCGGGCTCACCGAGACCGAACTGGTCTTCCTCCACGGCATCCTCACCCGGGTCACCGAGACGATCCACCGACAGAAGGAGCAGTGACATGCAGGTGCTCTACACCGCCTCCGCCCGCGCCACCGGCGACGGCCGCGACGGTCACGTCCGCACCTCCGACGGCACCGTCGAGCTGGACCTCGCCGTACCGAAGGAGATGGGCGGCGCCGGCGGCGCGGCCAACCCGGAGCAGCTCTTCGCGGCCGGCTACGCGGCCTGCTTCCACTCCGCGCTGCGCGTGGTCGCCCGCAAGGCGAAGGCGGACGTCTCCGGTTCGGTCGTCGAGGCCGAGGTGGGCATCGGCCCGAACGGCAGCGGCGGCTTCGGCCTGGCCGTGACGCTCGTGGTGGACCTGCCCGCGGTCGAGCGCTCGGCCGCCGAGCAGCTCGTCGACGCGGCCCACCAGGTCTGCCCCTACTCCAACGCGACCCGTGGCAACGTCGAGGTCACCCGCACGGTCCGCGAGGCCCGGTGAACCGGGAGATCCATCTGGCGTCCCGGCCGCAGGGCTGGCCGACCGCGGAGAACTTCCGGCTGGTCACCACCGAGGTGCCGACGCCGGGCCCGGGCCAGGTCGTGGTCCGCAACCGGTTCATGTCCGTCGACCCGTACATGCGCGGGCGGATGAACGACGTCAAGTCGTACGTGCCGCCGTTCGCGCTCGACGCCCCGCTCGACGGGGGCGCGATCGGTGAGGTGGTGGCCGGCGAGGCCGGGGGCGTCAAGCCCGGCGACGTCGTGCTGCACGGGCTCGGCTGGCGTGAGTACGCGCTCGTGGACGCCCGGGGCGCACGCAAGGTCGACCCCGACCTGGCACCGGTGACCGCGTACCTGGGCGTGCTCGGCATGACCGGGCTGACCGCGTACGCCGGGCTGCTGGACGTGGCCGCCATGAAGCCGGGGGAGACCGTGTTCGTCTCCGGCGCGGCCGGCGCGGTGGGCAGCATGGTCGGCCAGATCGCGAAGCTGCGCGGCGCCGGCCGGGTGATCGGCAGCGCCGGCTCCCGCGCCAAGGTGGAACGGCTCACCGCGCTCGGCTTCGACGCCGCGTTCGACTACCACGACGGCCCGGTGTCCAAGCAGCTCAGGGCTGCCGCCCCGGACGGTGTCGACGTGTACTTCGACAACGTCGGCGGCGACCACCTGGAGGCCGCGATCGGGGCGATGAACCTGCACGGCCGAGCCGCCATCTGCGGCATGATCGCGCAGTACAACGCCACCGAGCCGCCGGCCGCCCCGCGCAACCTGGCGCTGGTGATCGGCAAGCGCCTGACGCTGCGCGGCTTCCTCGTCAGTGACCACGGTCACCTGCGGGAGCAGTTCGTGCAGGAGGTGGCGGGCTGGCTGCGCGAGGGCCGGCTGTCGTACGACGAGACGGTGATCGACGGCATCGAGCAGGCCCCGGAGGCGTTCCTCGGCCTGCTGCGCGGCGAGAACCTCGGCAAGATGCTGGTTCGTCTCTGACCGGCGCGAACGCACACCACCACGGGCGGTGGTTAGGCTCGGGGCATGACGGTGGCGGTACGGGTCATCCCGTGTCTGGACGTGGACGCCGGGCGCGTGGTCAAGGGGGTCAACTTCCTCGACCTGCGCGACGCGGGCGACCCGGTGGAGCTGGCGGCGGCGTACGACCGGGCCGGCGCGGACGAGCTGACCTTCCTCGACGTCACCGCCTCGTCGAGCGACCGGGGCACCATGCTCGACGTGGTGCGGCGCACCGCCGAGTCGGTCTTCATCCCGCTCACGGTGGGCGGCGGCGTCCGTCAGGTCGCCGACGTCGACACGCTGCTGCGGGCCGGGGCGGACAAGGTGGGCGTGAACACCGCCGCCATCGCCCGTCCGGAGCTGATCGCCGAGATCGCCGACCGGTTCGGTCGCCAGGTGCTCGTGCTCTCGCTGGACGTGCGCCGCGCCCCGGACGGCACGACGCCGAGCGGCTTCGAGGTGACCACGCACGGCGGGCGGCGCGGCACCGGCCTGGACGCGGTCGAGTGGGCGGCGCGCGGCGCCGAGCTGGGCGCGGGTGAGATCCTGCTCAACTCGATGGACGCCGACGGCACCAAGGCCGGGTTCGACCTGCCGCTGATCCAGGCGGTGCGGGAGGTGGTCGACGTGCCGGTGATCGCCAGCGGCGGCGCGGGCGAGGTGGCACACTTCCCGCCGGCCGTCGGCGCGGGAGCGGACGCGGTGCTCGCCGCGAGCGTCTTCCGCCTCGGCGAGCTGACCGTCGGCCAGGTCAAGGACGCGCTGCGCGGCGCCGGGCACCCGGTGCGCTGAGGCGGGCGGTCACTGCCGGCCGGATCGCCCCTCGGGGGAGCGGCGCGGCATCGGGATCGAGCGGACCACGTACTCCTGCACCGCGGCGGCGTGGTCGTCCTCGTCGAGCTGCCACTCGGACTCGCCGGGCGGGTGCCGGCGGGTCAGCACGCCCTGCACCGTGTCCACAGTGGTGCCGAGCCCGGCGCTGGGACGGGTGCGCCAGAGCTGCTCACCGTCCGGGGTGACCCGGAACCAGCCGTCGGAGACGCTGACCAGGCCCGCGCCGACGAGCCGCCGGACCGCGCCCTCCACCTCGTGCCGCTCGGGAATGGCCTGGTTGAGGTGGTCGGCTGTGGAGAGGACATCGGCCAGCCGTACGCCTTCGGGGCGGCGTGTCGACGCGGACCGCCGGTGCCGGCCGGCGCCACTGGCGATGACCAACGCGACGAAGATCCAGGCGTCGCTCCAACGCCATCCGTTCTCCCCCATGCAGGAATGATGCCCGGCCGCGACGGCGGAGGAAACACCTGGTTTCGCTGTTCTGTGTCACCGCAGCTCAGCGCGTTGCGGAGGGCTGCGGGCCGTGGCGGTCGGCCCGGCGCTGATCACGTAGCGTAAGCGCCGCGCGGCGGCCGCGCGGGCAGCGCGAAGACCGGGATGAAGAACTGGGCGAGCGGGCCGATGGTGAGCGCGTACGCCACGGTGCCGAGACCGACGGGCCCGCCGAGCAGCCAGCCGAGGGCCAGCACGGTGATCTCGATGCTCGTGCGGACCAGCCGGACCGAGAAGCGGGGGTGGCGGGCGACGAAGCCGGTCATCAGACCGTCGCGGGGTCCGGGGCCGAGCCCGGCGCCGAGGTAGAGCCCGGTGGCGGCGCCGTTGGCGACGATCCCGGCCACCAGCATCGCGGCGCGCGCCGGCATGCCGTCACCGGGCGGCAGCACTGCGAGCGTGGCGTCGACGACCAGCCCGATCACCACGACGTTGCTGACCGTGCCGAGGCCGGGCCGCTGCCGCAGCGGGATCCAGAGCAGCAGGACGAGAGCGCCGACGGCGATGGTGACGGTGCCGAAGGAGAGACCGGTCTGCCGGGAGAGCCCCTGGTGGAACACGTCCCACGGGTCCAGTCCCAGCTCCGACCGGATCATCAGCGCCATGCTGAGGCCGTACAGAACGAGCCCGGCGTAGAGCTGGGTGAGTCGTCGCGCCGGGCGGTGCCCGAGATTGCCAAGCGGTGCCATGCATGCCACCCTAGGGGCCAATTGCAGGCCGCAAGGGGGCCAATTCTGGAGGTGTGGCCATGACCAGCCAGGTGCGCGGCGTCCAATTGGCGCGACTCCTCGGCCAGTGGCACGCATTGCCGGGCCGCCGGCGCAGCCCCGACTACGCCGCGCTCGCCGCCGCCGTCCGGGGCCTGCTCGCCGACGGCCGGCTGCCGCTGGGGGTACGCCTGCCGGCCGAGCGGGAACTGGCCGAGGCGCTGCGGATCAGCCGGACCACTGTCACCGCCGCGTACCGGGAACTGCGGGAGAGCGGCCACCTGGCCAGCCGCCGGGGCGCCGGGAGCTGGACCATGCTGCCCGGCGGCCACCGGGTGGCCAGCACCGGGCTGTGGACGCCGCTGGACGACCGCGACATGATCGACCTCGGCGTGGCCGCGCTGTCCGCGCCGCCGCAGCTCGTCCCGGCCGCCCGGGCGGCCGCCGAGGACCTCCCCCGCTACCTGGGCGGCGCCGGCTACCACCCGACCGGCATCATCGAGCTGCGGGAGGCGGTGGCCCGCGGGTACACCGAGCGCGGGCTGCCCACCAGCCCGGAGCAGATCATGGTCACCAGCGGCACCCAGCACGCGCTGGACCTGGTGCTGCGACTGGCCCTGTCGCCCGGCGGCGCGGTGCTCGTCGAGTCACCCACCTACCCCAACGCCCTGGCCGCGCTGTCCGCCCGGCGCGCCCGGATCGCCACCCACGGCCTGTCCGACGAGGGCTGGGACGCCGAGCTGCTGCTCGGCAGCATCCGGCAGACAAGGCCGAAGCTCGCGTACGTGATCCCGGAGTTCCACAACCCGACCGGCCACCTGATGGCGGCCGACCTGCGCGAACGGCTGGTCGGCGCGGCCCACGCGGCCGGCACCGACCTCGTCGTCGACGAGTCCTTCGTCGACCTGCCGCTGGACGACACCCCGCTGCCGCCACCCGTGGCGGTCTTCGACAGGCACTCCCGGGTGATCAGCATCGGCGGGATGAGCAAACCCTACTGGGGTGGCCTGCGGATCGGCTGGGTCCGCGCCTCCGCGCCCCAGGTGCAGCGGCTGGCCGCGGCCCGGGTCGGGGTGGACATGGCCAGCCCGGTGCTCGACCAGCTCGTCGCCGTGCACCTGCTCGCCGAGGCGCCCGCCATCGTGGCCGCCCGCCGCGCCCAGCTCGCCGCCCAGCGGGACGCCCTGGTCGCGGCGCTCGCCGAGCAGCTGCCCGACTGGCGGGTCACGGTGCCGCGCGGCGGCGTGACGCTCTGGGCCGAGCTGGACGGCCCGATCTCCAGCGCGCTGGCCCGGGCCGCCGAGGAGGTCGGCGTACGGCTGGCGCCCGGACCCCGGTTCGGCCTGGACGGGACGCTCGAGCGCTTCCTGCGCCTGCCCTTCACACTGGCCGCCGAGGAGCTGGTGGAGGCGGTGGGCCGGCTCGCCGCGGTGCGCTACGACCTGGACCGGGCCGGCCGCCCGCAGTGGCGCGAGGCCGGCGTCATCGCCTGACCGCCCGCCCGATCCGGTGGTGGTTGCGCCGAACGGCGGCTACGGGGCAGGCGGTGCCCGCAGACTGCCGGGGTGGGGAACGGGAGCGAGCCGCGGCGGTCGTGGATCATACGGGCCGGCGCACCGGGCTCCCGCACCACCCGGCTGGAGCTCTTCTACGACCTGGTCTTCGTCTTCGCGTTCCTGAGCGTCACCACGCTCACCGCGTCGGAGCTCACGCCGGTCAACCTCTACCGCTTCCTGCTGGTGCTGGCGTTGCTGTGGTGGTCGTGGACCGGCTTCGCCCGCCTCGGCAACGCGTTCCGCGCCGACCAGGGTGTGCTGCCGCTGGTCGGCTTCATCACCATGGCAGCGACGTTCCTGCTGGTGCTCAGCGAGCCCGACGCGTTCGAGAACAATCCCGGCGGGCTGCCCGGCCCGCTGGTCTTCGCCGGCTGCTACTTCGTGATCCGGATGGCCCAGCTCGCGGTCTTCGGCTGTTTGGACCGATCCGATCCGGTCCGGCGCCGCCGGCTCCTGATGCGGGCCGCGTTCCCGACCACCGCCACCGTGCTGCTCGTTGTCGCCGGCACCGTGCCGGCGCGCCTGCCGCAGGAGCGGTTCGCGATCCCGCTGCAACTGTCGCTCTGGACGCTGGCGTTGCTCGTCGAGTACGTGGGCGGCGTGACGCTGGCCCGCCAGTGGTGGATGGTGCTCTCGGCCGGGCACTGGGCGGAACGGCACGCGCTGATCGTGCTCGTCGCGCTCGGCGAGTCGATCATCGCGCTCGGGTTCGGCAAGCACGGGCTGCCGCTGACCGGCCCGGTGGCGGTGTCGGCGTTGCTCGGCATCGTGGTCGTGGCGGCTCTGTGGTGGGCGTACTTCGACACGTTCTCCTTCGCGCTGGAACAAGCCCTGCACAAGGCCCGGGACGAAGAAGCCCGGATCCGGATAACCCGGGACGTGTACACGTTCCTGCACTTGGCGATGGTCGCCGGGATCGTCCTCTTCGCGCTCGGCCTCAAGGACCTGCTGGTCGAGGCCGCCGACACGAGCACGCCCGACTGGGGGCCGCCACTCGGCAACTTCTGGGGTGTGGTCATGTACGGCGGGGTCGCGCTGTACCTGCTCGGCCTCGCCCGGTGCTGGTGGCTCGCGCTGCGCGAGGTGCGCCGGCCGCTGCTGCTCACGGTGGTGGCGCTGGCCGTGGTCGGCCCGATCGCGTTCCAAATCGCGGAGTTGATGGCGCTCGCCGTGCTCGCGATCATCACCGGCGCCGGTGTCGCCTGGGAGACGGGCCGCGAGAACGGTTATCGGCGCCGGATACGCCAGCTCGCGCTGGAGGAGCAGATCGCCGCCGAGGCCGAGCAGAGCCATTGGCGGCAGCAGCACCTCTGAACGGCACGCGGCCGTGCCCCGGGACGGTGGGGCACGGCCGGCGCTACCGACTGGCGGTGCGGGCTACAGCTCGGCGAGCGTGCCCTCGTACATCTTGTCGATCTCGGAGGCGAAGTTCGTCTCCACGCTGCGACGCTTGATCTTCAGCGACGGCGTGACCTCGCCGTCCTCGATGGTGAGGTCACGGGGGAGGATCGACACCTTCTTGATCGTCTCCCAGCGGTTGAGCTTGGCGTTGAGCTCGGCCACGTAGCCCTCGACCATCTCCCGCGCCTGCGGCGAGGTGACGATCGTGGTGTAGTCGCTGCCCTCCAGCGGGGTGCCGGCGGCCCAGGCCTTGATCGCGTCCGGGTCCAGCGTGACGAGCATGGTGCAGTAGTTGCGCGCCTGGCCGATCACCACCGCCTGCGAGGTGTAGGGGCAGACCGCCTTGAACATGCCCTCGATGTGCGACGGCGCGACGTACTTGCCGCCGGACGTCTTGACCAGGTCCTTCTTCCGGTCGGTGATGCGCAGGTAGCCGTCGGAGTCGAGCGTGCCGATGTCACCGGTGCGGAAGAAGCCGTCCTCGGTGAACGCGGCGGCGGTCTCCTCCGGCAGGTTGTGGTAACCCCGCATGACCGGCTTGCCCCGCATGAGGACCTCGCCGTCGCTGTCGATCCGGCACTCCAGGTCACCCATGGCCCGGCCCACGCTGCCGATCTTCAGCCCGTCGGGCGGGTTGACGAACGCGCCGGCGCTGGTCTCGGTCAGGCCGTAGCCCTCGGAGATGGGCAGGTTGGCGGCGGCGAAGAAGGTCGCGATCTCCTGGCTCAGCGGCGCCGCGCCGGAGACCAGCACCCGCATCCGGCCGCCGAGCCGGGCCTGCAGCTTGCTGAACACCAGCTTCTCGGCCAGCGCGTACTTCATCCGCAGCCCGGCCGGCACCGGCTTGCCGGCCTGCTCCAGCGCCACCTTCTCCTTGCCGACCGCGACGCCCCACGCGAAGATCTTGGCCTTCGCGCCGCCCGCGCCCTGCGCGGTGGTGACCGCCTTGTTGTAGACCTTCTCGAAGACCCGGGGCGCGCCGCACATCAGCGTCGGCCGGACCACGCCGAGCAGGTCGACCAGCTTGTCCACCCGGCCGTCGACGTACGTGGGCAGGCCGACGTGGGTGGCGCCGCAGAGCAGCGTCTTGCCGAACGAGTGCGACAGCGGCAGCCACAGGTACTGCAGGTCGTCGGTGCGCAGCAGGCCGAGCTCGGCCTGCGCCACGCCCTCCCAGCACCAGCCGCCGTGCAGCAGCTCCACGCCCTTCGGGCGGCCGGTGGTGCCCGAGGTGTAGATGAGCGTCGCCAGGTGGTCCGGGCCGATGCCGGCGACGAGCATGTCGATCAGGTCGGGCTCGGCGCTCAGCGCGGCGGCGCCGCGCTCCTCCAGCTCGGCCAGGGTGAGCTGCGGGACGGCGGCGGCCGGATCGGGCGAGCCGTCGAAGAGCACCACGTGGGTCAGCGCGGGCAGGTCCGCCCCGGCGATCTTCGCCGCCTGGGCCGGGTTCTCCGCGAACAGCACCTTCGAGCCGGAGTCGGCGATGATGAAGACCGCTTCGTCGGGCTCGGTGGTCGGGTAGACGGTGGTGGTGGCCCCGCCGGCGCACATGATGCCGAAGTCGGCCAGCACCCAGTCCAGCCGGGTGTTGGCCAGGATCGCCACCGGGTTCTCCAGGCCGACACCGAGCCCGTGCAACCCGGCGGCGATCGCCTTCGCGCGCTGCCCGACCTGCTCCCACGTCAGCCAGACCGGGCCCGAGTCGTCGGGTGCGGGGTGGGCGAACGCCTGCCGGTCGGGGGAATCCGCCACGCGCTTGAGGAACATATCGGGAACGGAACGGTACGGTACATCGAGAGCCATCGCTGTAGCCGCCTTCAGGGGTGGAGGGACGTGACGGGGGTCACGTCGATCTGCGGTTACCGAAGGGTATTGCCTGCACCCGGCCAGCGGCTAGCCCTGATCGGCCGAGTCCCCACCGGTCCCGACTGCTGGAGCCGGATCAGGCGTACCGGCTGGCGGCGCGGGACCAGTCGTAGGTGGCCCGGATCCAGTCCCGGCGGGTGTCCAGGAACGCCCGCATCCCCTCGTCCGCCCCGGCGCTCAACGCCGCGTCCCGCTCCGCGTACGACGCGAGCGCCGTGTTGAAGCAGTTCGCCGCCGCGTTCAACGCCGCCGACTCGTCCTTCCCGGTCTCGCCCGCGATGGTGGTCACCAGGTTGTGCGCCTCCGGGGCGACGCCCCGCTCCTTGCCGTAGGAGAACATGTCGTTGCACCAGCAGACCAGGTCGGTGGCGAGGGCGTCCAGCGCGGTGAGCGCCGGGTTCGCCCGCTGGTCGGGCCGGGGCAGGGACGGGCGGGCCAGGTCGGTCACCGTGAAGCTGGGGCGTACGCCTCCGGTGTGGCGGCGCATCTGCACGTACTCGGCGACCCCGGGCACGCGCCGGCGCTCCCGGTTCGCGGCCTCCCAGAGCAGCGCCAGCAGGTACTCCCGCAACTGGCTCACCAGTCGCATCAGGTGCGCCGGCCGCCCCCGGCCGCGGGCCCGCCGGCACAGGTCGTGCAACGCCAGGCCCATCGGGCCGGCGTCGGTGGGCGCGGGCGCGTCCGGGTCACCGTGCCGGTCGAGCACCGCCAGCAGCGCCGCCAGGGTGGGCGCGAGCACTGTCGGTGCGGCGCCCAGCCCGTCGTCGTCGCAGGCGTCGTCTACCACGAACAGCCAGTTGATCAGGTCGGTGAGCAACCGCAGGCCGGCCGGGGAGGCATCGGGGCAGGCCCGTCCGGCCAGCTCCGAGGCGTGGGCCCCGGTCAGCCGGAGCAGGCCGGCGCGGTCCTTGATCAGGCCGAATCCGCGCACCCAGGCGACGCTCTGCGCGGCCACCTCGTCGGTGGCCGGGTGACATCGGGAGGGAAAGGGCGGCTCGTGCAGCGCCGAGAGCGCGAAGTCCCGCATCGTCGTCCCCTGTCCGCCGCCCCGCGGGGTCGGGACGGTTCGCAGGAGCGTACGGCAGCCGGCGAACGTTATCGATGCCGGGTGTCCACATTCTACGATCGCTTGTGAACGGGCGGAAACGTCGCTCACAGGCCCAGTTCGGCGTTACGCAGGCGCTCGACGCGTTCGGCCGGGCCGTCCACCTGGACCCGGGCCACCCGCTGCCGTCCGGTGAGGAACAGCACGAGTTCCCCCGGCGCGCCGACGAGCCGCAGCCGCTCGCCGCCGCCACCGGCCCGCAGCTCGCCGTGCCCCGGCGCCTGCACCAGCACCTCGGCCGGGAAGCGCCGCAGCGCCATCCGGGCCAGCAGGGCGACCCGCTTCCAGAGCACCGCCTGCTGCCCGGCGGGAAGGTTCCGCGGCTGCCAGCCGGGACGGGCCCGGCGGACGTCCTCGTGGTGGATGAAGAACTCCATCCCGTTCGCCAGCTCGTCGGTGAGCGGGTTGCTCACCGGGCTCCACACCGGGGGACGGCGGACCCGGGCGATCAGGTCGGCGTACGGCCCGGCGGCGATCCGCCGGCGCACCGACTCGCCGTAGCCGCGCAGCGGCGGCAGCAGGATGCCGCCGGCCGCGTCCGGCCGGCGTTCCCGCACCAGCAGGTGCGCGGCCAGGTCCCGGGTGGTCCACCCCTCGTTGACGGTCGGCGCGTCCGGTCCCAGTTCCAGCATCAGGTCGGCGAGCGCCTCGCGCTCCGCTCGGGCGTACCGCGGCATGGCCCGATCGTAGGCCCGTCCGGGCAGTTCGGCGCGCCACGCCCGGCGCGAGGATGGGCCGGGAGCGTCAGCGGCCGCTGTCCGCCCAGGTCGAGCGGAACGTGACGGCGGACATATCCCGGCCGGGTCGGCGGAGTCGGCGACGAGCGGTAAGGATGGGGGAGAAAGATGCGGCTTACGGCGGGGGAGAGCGTGGCGAGCAAGACAAGTCGGGACGTCCTCGGCAGAGGGCTACGGGTGCTCGGCCAGGCCATCCGGGAACAGCCGCGGATCTTCGCGGTGGCGGTCAGCGGCAGCGTGCTCTTCGGCCTCCTGGTGATCGCCAGCGCGTACGTGGTCGGCGGGGTGGTCGGCAATGTCGTCGTGCCGGCGGTCGAGCGCGGCGAGGTGGCCCGCGGGGCCCTGGCGCTGGCCGCGACGGCGCTGTTCGGCATCAGCGTGCTGCGGGTCGTCGGCATCTTCGGCCGGCGGCTCGGCGCCGGCTACATGCAGTACCGGCTCCAGGCCGCCTACCGCCGCCGGGTCACCCGCCGCTACCTGGAGCTGCCGCTGGCCTGGCACCACCGCAACTCCACCGGCACGCTGCTGTCGAACGCCAACTCCGACGTCGAGGCCGCCTGGTACCCGATCGCGCCCATGCCGTTCGCGGTCGGCACGCTGGTGATGCTGGTCGGCGCGGTGGCCTCGCTGTTCTTCACCGACTGGGCGCTGGCCCTGGTCGGCTTGGCGGTCTTTCCCGCGCTGTTCGCGCTCAACGTGGTCTACTCCCGCCGGATGGCGCCCCGCCAGGCCCGGGCGCAGCGGCTGCGCGCCGAGGTCAGCGGCATCGCGCACGAGAGCTTCGACGGCGCGCTGGTGGTCAAGACGATGGGCCGCGAGGCGCAGGAGACCGCCCGCTTCGCGGCCCGCGCCGGTGACCTGCGGGACGCGCTGATCTCGGTCGGCCGGCTGCGCGGCGTCTTCGACCCGATGCTGGAGACGCTGCCCAGCCTCGGCACGCTCGCCGTGCTGGTGGTCGGCGCGATCCGGCTGCGGCAGGGCGCGATCACCGTGACCGAGCTGGTCAGCGTCGCCTTCCTGTTCACCGTGCTGGCGTTCCCGGTGCGCGCCATCGGCTGGGTGCTTGCCGAGCTGCCGCGCAGCGTCGCCGGGTGGGACCGGGTCCGCCGCGTGCTCGACGCGACCGGCGAGATGCCGTACGGCACGAGGACGCTCGACCCGGCCACCCGCACGCCGGCCACGCTCGCGTTCCACGACGTGCACTTCGCGTACGAGCCGGCCGAGGCGCACCTGCCCGGCGCCCAGGTGCTCGGCGAGGTGACGTTCACAGTGCCCGCCGGGAAGACGGTCGCCCTGGTGGGGCCCACCGGCGCGGGCAAGTCCACGATCGCCTCGCTCGCAGTGCGGCTGGTCGACCCGGGCGCCGGGCGGGTCACACTGGACGGCGTGGACGTGCGGGAGCTGACCGCCGCCTCGCTCGCCGGCACCGTGGCGCTGGTGGCGCAGGTGCCGTTCGTCTTCGACGACACGGTCCGGGCCAACATCGCGCTGGACCGGGCCGGCATCGGCGACGACGAGGTGTGGGCGGCGCTGCGGCTGGCCGAGGCGGACGGCTTCGTGGCCGCGCTGCCGGACGGGCTGGACACCATGGTCGGCGAGCGGGGGACGTCGCTGTCCGGCGGGCAGCGCCAGCGGCTGACGCTGGCCCGGGCGCTCGCCGGCCGCCCCCGGCTGCTGGTGCTCGACGACGCCACGAGCGCTGTCGACCCGCGCGTCGAGGCGGCCATCCTGGCCGGGCTGCGCGCCCCCGCCGACGGCGGCGCCCCGGCGTCGATCCTGGTGGTCGCGTACCGCCGGGCCACCATCGCGCTCGCCGACGAGGTGATCTACGTGGAGCAGGGCCGGGTGGTCGCCCGCGGCACCCACACCGAGCTGCTGGCCACCGTGCCCGGCTACGCCGACCTGGTCACCGCGTACGAGCAGGCCGAGCAGGAACGCGAGCAGAAGCAGACGTACGACGAGGTCACGCCGATGACCTCCGGCCTGGAGATCGAGGTTGACCGGTGAGTACGACCACGGGGGAGAACACCGAGAGCACCGAGACCACCTGGCAGACGCTGCGGCGCGGGCTGGCGCTCTCGCCGGAGCTGCGCACCGGCCTCGCGGGCACGATCGCGCTGGCGCTTGTCTACATGGTCGGCCGGGTCGCCGTGCCGGTGGCGGTGCAGCGCGGCATCGACCACGGCATCGTCGGCGGGCTCGACCTGGACGTCATCTCGGTCACCGTGGCGATCACCGCCGGGGTGCTGGTCGTCACCACCATCTGTGGCTACCTGATGATGCGCCGGCTGTTCACGGTGAGCGAGACCGCCCTGGCCGGTGTGCGCACGCGGGCGTTCCGGCACGTGCACGACCTGTCGATGCTGCACCAGCAGTCCGAGCGGCGCGGCTCGCTGGTCTCCCGGGTCACCAGCGACGTCGACCAGATCACCCAGTTCCTCCAGTGGGGCGGCGTGATCCTCATCGTCAACCTGGGCCAGCTGCTGGTGACCACAGCGGTGATGCTCGCGTACTCCTGGCAGTTGACGCTCGTGGTGCTCGTCGCGTTCGCGCCGGCGGTGCTGGTGATCCGGCAGTTGCAGCGCCGCCTCGCCGGGGCGTACGGGCTGGTGCGGCAGCGCACCGGCACGCTGCTCGGCGCGATCGGCGAGAGCGTGGTGGGCGCGCCGGTGATCCGGGCGTACGGCATCGCCGGGCGGACCGCGCGGCGGCTGGACACGGCGATCGACGGCCAGCGGGTGGCCCAGCAGCGGGCGATCCGGATCAGCATCATGGGCAGCTCGGTGGGGGAGCTGGCGGCCGGGCTGGCGCTGGCCGGCGTGGTGGTGGTCGGGGTGAGCCTCGGCGTCGACGGCACGCTGTCGATCGGCCAGCTCACCGCGTTCCTGTTCCTGGTCACGCTCTTCATCCAGCCGGTGCAGATCGCCACCGAGGTGCTCAACGAGGCGCAGAACGCGATCGCCGGCTGGCGCCGGGTGCTGGACGTGCTGGACGTCGCGCCGGACGTGGCCGATCCGGGCGACCAGGGGCGGGACCTGCCGGCCGGCCCGCTCGACGTCCGGTTCGCCGGTGTGACGTTCGCCTACCCGGGCGGCCCGCCGGTGCTGCACGACGTCACGCTCGACATCCCGGCGAAGAGCCGGGTGGCGGTGGTGGGCGAGACCGGCAGCGGCAAGACCACGTTCGCCAAGCTGCTCACCCGCCTGATGGACCCGAGCGAGGGCGCGGTGCTGCTCTCCGGGGTCGACCTGCGGCAGGTGCGGTTCGACTCGCTGCGCGCCCGGGTGGTGATGGTGCCGCAGGACGGCTTCCTGTTCGACGCCACGGTCGGGGAGAACGTCCGCTTCGCCCGCCCCGACCTGACCGACGGGCAGCTCACCGCCGCCTTCGGCGAGCTGGGCCTGGCCGACTGGCTGGACGGGCTGCCGTCCGGGCTGGACACGCCGGTCGGGGAGCGCGGGGAGGCGCTCAGCGTCGGCGAGCGGCAGCTCGTGGCGCTGGCCCGCGCGTACGTCGCCGACCCGGACCTGCTGGTGCTCGACGAGGCGACGAGCGCTGTCGACCCGGCCACCGAGGTACGCCTGCAACGCACGCTCGACGCGGTGACCCGGGGGCGGACCACGCTCGCCATCGCGCACCGGCTCTCCACCGCGCAGGCGGCCGACGAGGTGATCGTGGTGGACCGGGGCCGGATCGTGCAGCGCGGCCCGCACGAGGAGCTGGTCCGCGACACCGACTCGGTCTACGCGCTGCTGTACGCCTCCTGGCTGGAGCAGACCCGGTAACCGGTCAGCGGGAGTAGAACTCCACCACCAGCTGCTCGTCGCAGACCACCGGCACCTCGTGCCGGGCCGGTTCGCGCAGCAGCGTGGCGCGCAGCTCGGCCGGCTGCGCCGACAGGTACGGCCGGGGCTGCGCGTCGGCGTGCGCGCCGGCGGCGGCGAGCTGGAACGGCGGCAGCGCGCGGCTGCGCTCGCGTACCGCGACCACCTGGCCGGGCCGCAGCCGGTACGAGGGCCTGTCGACCTTGCGGCCGTCGACCGTGACGTGGCCGTGCCCGACGAGCTGGCGGGCCTGGTAGATGCTGCGGGCCAGCCCGGCGCGCAGGACCACCGCGTCGAGACGTCGTTCCAGCAGCGCGACGAGCGTTTCGCCGGTCTTGCCGGCGGCCCGGGCGGCCTCGTCGAAGAGCCGGCGCAGCTGGGCCTCGCTGACGTTGTACTGGTGGCGCAGCCGCTGCTTCTCCAGCAGCCGCACCTGGTAGTCGGAGGTGGTGCGGCGGGACCGGCCGTGCACGCCCGGGGGATAGGGGCGCCGCTCGAAGTACCGCACGCACTTGCGGGTCAGCGGGATGCCGAGGGCGCGCGAGATCCGGGCTTTGGGCCGGGGGTGGTTCACGGGGACGTCTCCGATCGTCTAGCCTGCTTCTTAGGTAAGCCTAACCTACCTTGGAGGCGGATCATGCGGCCCAGCCCGGCGGAGATCGTGCGTACCCTGGTCGCGGGCCGGTTGCCCGCCCTCGTCCACCTGGCCCGGCACCCCGGCCCGCATCAGGTCCGGCACGCCGTCGACCCGGACGGGCGGGTGCTGCTGCTCGTACCGGTGGTCAGCGACCTGGCCGCCGCGCTCGTGCCGCCGCCGGGCGACACCGACGTGGCCACCGTGCTCGACGTGCTGGATCTGCCGCCGACCGCCGGCGCGCCCTCGCTCGGCCGGGCCTGGGTGTCCGGCTGGGCGGCCCGCCTCGACGGGGACGAGGCGCGCCGGGCCGCTGTCGACTTCGCCGCCACCGAACCCACCGGCGACCTGCTCGACGTGGGCCGCCGGTTCCACCTGCACCGCTTCGAGGTGGCCGAGGCGCGCTGGGAGCGCGCCGGGCGGGTGCGGCGCATCGACCCGGAGGCGTTCGCCGAGGCCGAGCCGGACCCGCTGCACCCGGTCGAGGCCGCCCTGCTGGCCGACCTGGCCGACCACCACGCCGAGCAGGTCGGTGACTACCTGCGGCGGCGGCTGGACCTGCCCGGCGACCGGACGCCGCGGGTGGTCCGGATCGACAGGTACGGCCTGCTGGTCGCGCACGGGCGGCCCGGCGCGACCCGGCGGGCCCGGATCGCCTTCGCGCGGCCCGTGGCCGACGTGGCGGAGCTGTCCCGCCTGCTGCACCCGATGCTGTGCCCCCGGGCCGCGGCCTGAGGCGGGCCGGACCGCCGTCGACGCCGCGGGGCGCGGAGGCGGCTCAGGCGATGTCGCCGGTGAGGTACCGCTGGACCGTCGGTCCGACGGCGGCCACCAGCGTCGCCGGCTCGGCGGTGGCGACCGCGTCGAGGCGGAGCACGTACCGCATCATGGCCAGCCCGGCGAGCTGGGTGGCGACCAGCCCGCCGCGCAGCGCGCGCTGCGCCGGGTCGACGTCGAGATGGTCGAGCACCCGGCGCAGCACCTGCGTGACCAGGAACTCGCGCAGCAGCCGGGCGCTCCAGTCGTTGCTGACCGCCGAGCGCAGCAGCGCGACCGCGGCGCTCCCGGCCGGGGAGTCCCAGACCTCCAGGAAGACCCGGACCATCCGCTCGCCGACCCCGTCCGGGCCGCCGGTGAGCACCGCCGGCAGCAGCCGTCCCGGGTCGGCCGGGAACGCCGTCGCGGCCCGGAACAGCTCCTCCTTGCCGCCGAAGTAGTGGTGCACGAGCGCCGGGTCCACACCGGCCGCGGCGGCGATGGCCCGGATCGACGCGGCGTCGAAGCCCCGCTCGGCGAACGCCTCCCGCGCGGCGGCGAGGATGGTGTCCCGGGTGTCCGGGGTGCCGGGCCGCCGTCCGGTGCGCCGCGCGTTCACCCGCTGCGCCGACGCAGCGTCGCGGCGGCCAGCACCAGCGCCGCCACCGCCGCCCCGGCCACGACCGCCACGTCCCGCCACATCGTCCCGGTCGGCTCGGCGTGCGCGCCGACCTCCTGCAGCGCCTCGACCGCGTACGACAGCGGCAGCGCGTCGCTGACCGCCTGGAGCCAGCCGGCCATCTGGTCGCGCGGCACGAACAGGCCGCAGAGCAGCAGTTGCGGGGCCACCACCACCGGCATGAACTGGACCGCCTGGAACTCGGTGCGGGCGAACGCGGAGCAGAACAGCCCGAGCGCCACCGCCAGCACCGCGTTCACCCCCGCGATCAGCACGACCAGCCACGCGCTGCCGGCGGTCTCCAGCCCGAACACCCGGTACGCGACGACCGAGGCGACAGTGGACTGGAGCACCCCGGCCAGGCCGAACGCGATGCCGTACCCGAACAGCAGGTCGAGCTTGCCCAGCGGCGTGGTGAGCAGGCGCTCCAGCGTGCCCGTGGTGCGCTCGCGGAGCATGGCGATGCTGGTCACGAGGAACATGATGATGAACGGGAAGAAGCCGAGCATGATCAGGGCCACCCGGTCGAACGTGCTGGGCGCGCCGGGCGGGGTGGGCTGGTCGACGTACATGAAGTAGACGAGCGTGAGCAGCACCGACGGCACCACGACGAGCAGCGCCACGGTCCGCCGGTCGTGCCGGAGCTGGCGCAGGATGCGTCCGGTGGTGGCGGCCAGGATCCGTCCGTTCATCGTGCCTCTCCCTCGGCCTCGCGGATCAGGCGCAGGAACGCCTCCTCCAGGTCGTCGGTCCCGGTGGCGGCGCGGACCGCCGCGGGGGTGTCGTCGGCGACCAGCCGGCCCTCGCGGATCAGCAGCAGCCGGTCGCAGCGGGCCGCCTCGTCCATCACATGGCTGGAGACCAGCAGCGTGGTGCCGTTCGCGGCCATGGCGTGGAACCGGGCCCACAGGTCGGCGCGCAGCACCGGGTCCTGGCCGACAGTGGGTTCGTCCAGCACCACCAGCTCCGGTTCGCCGACCAGGGCGCAGGCGAGCGAGGCGCGGCTGCGCTGGCCGCCGGAGAGCGTGCCGACGAGCTGGCCGGCCGCCTTGCCCAGGCCGACGTCGGTGACCGCGCGGTCGGCCTCGGCGCGGCCCCGGCCCTGGAGCGCCGCGAAGTAGCGGGCGTTCTCCCGCACGGTCAGGTCGGCGTAGACGCTCGGCGCCTGGGTCAGGTAGCCCACCCGGCGGCGCAGGTCGGCCGAGCCGGCCGGGCGGCCGAGCACGTCGACCGCGCCGGAGCCGACCGTCTGTACGCCGACCACCGCGCGCATCAGCGTGGTCTTGCCGCTGCCGCTGGGCCCGAGCAGCCCGGTCACGGTGCCCCGGGGCACTCCGCAGGTGATGCCGTGCAACACCCGCCGCCCGCCCCGGTCGACCACCAGCTCGCGGACCGACACCGCGTCGTCCATGCTCGCCTCCGTCAATTCATCACTCGTTGAACTCAACGCTAGATGAATTCCTTCGACGAGGCAACGAGGGACTTGACTTCGAGTGCGCTCGAACTGGAAGCCTGGAGGGCGTGGACATCAGCACGCGGGAGATGAGCCTCACCGTGGGTGAGGCGGCGGAACGGGTCGGCCTGACCACCTACACGCTGCGCTGGTACGAGCAGGAGGGCCTGGTGGGCCGCGTCGGACGGGACTCCTCGGGCCGCCGGCGCTACACCGAGTCCGACGTCAACTGGCTGTTCCTGCTCACCCGGCTGCGGCGCACCGGGATGCCGGTGCGCGACATGCGCCGCTACGCCGAGCTGGCCCGGCACGGCGACAGCACGCTCGGCGCGCGCCGGGCGCTGTTCGAGGCGCACCGGGACCGGGTGCTGGCCCGGATGGCCGAGCTGGAGGAGGACCTGAAGGTTCTCGAGTACAAGATCGACGCGTACCGGCGGGCAGAGGAGGAGTCGAGCTGAACGCCTCGGTGGCGGACAGGGAGTCCGGCACCGGAAGATCGGATCTCGGCACCATGACGCCGTGGGTCCAGCGCAGTTGCCCGACACCGGATTCCTCGACGACTGGGCCGCCCGTCTGCGGCAGACCGCCGACCGTCCGGTCGTCGGGATCATGCTGCGAGGCAGCCACGCCCGGCGGGCCGCCACCGAGCACAGCGACGTGGACGTGGACGTGCTCGTGGTCGCCGACGAAGGGCGTGCCGCCACCGGCGCGGGAACCCGCGCCGCTGCCCGGCGCGGCGGCCACTACGCCGCCCGGCGGGCGTACCTGACCGAGTTCGGCGGTCGCCTCGTGCACGTCTCGGTGGCGGCCCGCGACGTCCGGTCCTGGGTGCGCCGGCTCGGCCAGCCCGCCGACTGGGCGTTCGGGCTGCCGGTGACCGCGCCGGCCCGGCTGCTGTGGGCGGTGCCGGAATGGCGGCGCCGGATCGACCTGCCGGTGCTCTGCCAGCCCGCCGACGAGCCGCGTCTGGAGGAGCTGATCGCCACGCTGGGCAAGGTCGCCGCCAACCGCTGGGCCGGTGACCCGGTCGGGGTCCGGCTCGCCGCGGCCGACCTGGCCCGGCTCTGCCCCTCGGTGCTGCGGCCGGCCAACCCGTCGGTGCGCGTGGTGTCCCGCCGGGCGGCCCTGACCGCCGCGCTGGACCTGCCGGTCGCCCCGCCCGGCTACCGCGACGACATGCTGCTCTGCCTCGGGCTGCGCCACGGCGACCCGGCCGAGGTCGCCGCCGCCGCCGGACGGCTGGTCACCGGCATCCTCCCGCTGGTGCGCCCGTACGCGGCGGAGATCGCCCGGGTCGCCGGGACCGACCTGGCCGAGGCGCTCACCGACGGCCGGGTGGACCGCTACCTGCGGCAGCTCGGCCGGGCGCCGGCGACGGTGACGCCCGCCTCCCGGGACACGTCGGCGGTGCCGGGGCCGCGTGCGGGAGAATGGTCAACCGTGCCCGCCCCTGACGCGCCGCTGAACGGCGCCACCGCTCCCGGCCCGGCCCGCCCGTCCCGGCTCGACCCGGCCATCGCGGCCAGGCTCCGCCGCACCCCGGACGGCCTGGTCGCCGCCGTGGTCCGCGCCCACGACTCGGGCGAGGTGCTGATGGTCGCCTGGATGGACGACGAGGCGCTGCACCGCACGCTCACCACCGGCCGGGCCACCTACTGGTCGCGCAGCCGCGGCGAGTACTGGGTCAAGGGCGCCACCTCCGGCAACCACCAGTACGTGCGCTCGGTGGCGCTGGACTGCGACGGCGACGCGCTGCTGGTCAGCGTGGAGCAGGTCGGCGCGGCCTGCCACACCGGGCAGCGCACGTGCTTCTTCACCGACCTGCCGGTCAGCTCCCCGGAGGTGACCCCGTGACCGACGGCGCGGTCAGCCCGGACCGGTCCACGTTCGCCGACCTGGCCGCCCGCTGGCGCGTCGTGCCGGTGACCCGGCGGCTGCTCGCCGACGCCGAGACCCCGGTCGGGGTCTACCGCAAGCTGGCCGGCGGTCCCGGCACGTTCCTGCTGGAATCCGCCGAGCAGGGCGTCGGCTCGGCCGGTACGGCCTGGTCGCGGTACTCGTTCATCGGCGTCCGCAGCAGCGCCACGCTCACCGAGCGTGACGGCGAGGCGAGCTGGACCGGCACGCCGCCCGCGGGCGTACCGACCACCGGCGATCCGGTCACCGTGCTCCGCGAGTCGGTCGACGCGCTCGCCGGCCCGGCCTGGGACCCGGCCGGCGGAATGCCGCCGCTCACCGGTGGGCTGGTCGGCTTCCTCGCCTACGACCTGGTCCGCCGCTTCGAGCGGCTGCCCGAGCTGACCGAGGACGAGCTGGACGTGCCCGAGCTGGGCATGATGCTCGCCACCGACCTGGTGGTGCTCGACCACTACGAGGGCTCGGCGATCCTCGTCGCCAACGCGGTGCTGCCGCCGCTGGACGACCCCGACCGGGCCGAGCGGGTCGACGCCGCGTACCACCACGCCGTCGGTCGCCTGGACGCCATGACCAGCGCGTTGTCCCGACCGATCCCACCCATGGTCTCCACCGTCGGCCGCCCGGGCGTCGGCGAGGTGGTCAGCCGCACCCCGGAGGGCGGCTACCCGAAGGCGGTGGCGGCGGCCAAGGAGGCGATCCGGGCCGGCGAGTGCTTCCAGATCGTGCTCAGCCAGCGCTTCGAGCGGCCCACCGACGCCGACCCGCTGGACGTGTACCGGGTGCTGCGCACCACCAACCCCAGCCCGTACATGTACCTGCTGCGCTTCGACGGCTTCGACATCGTCGGGTCGTCCCCGGAGGCGCACCTCAAGGTCAGCGCCGGCCCGGACGGGCGCCGGCGCGCCCTGCTGCACCCGATCGCCGGCACCCGGCCGCGCGGCCGCTCCCCGGAGGCCGACGCCCGGCTCGCCGCCGAGCTGCTCGCCGACCCCAAGGAACGCGCCGAGCACGTCATGCTCGTCGACCTGGGCCGCAACGACCTGGGGCGGGTCTGCCGGCCGGGCACCGTGGAGGTGCCCGAGTTCGCCACCATCGAGCGCTACAGCCACGTCATGCACATCGTCTCGACAGTCGTCGGCGAGCTGCGCGCCGACCGCACCGCCTTCGACGCGCTCGCCGCGACGTTCCCGGCCGGCACGCTCAGCGGCGCGCCCAAGGTACGCGCCATGGAGATCATCGAGGAGCTGGAACCGGTCCGGCGCGGCGTCTACGGCGGCACCGTCGGCTACTTCGTCTTCGGCGGCGACCTGGACATGGCCATCGCCATCCGTACCGCGCTGATCCGCGACGGTCGCGCCTACGTGCAGGCCGGGGCCGGAATCGTGGCCGATTCCGATCCGGCCGCCGAGGACCAGGAGACGCGGAGCAAGGCCGCCGCCGTCCTCGCCGCGATCGCCGCCGCCGAGACGCTGCGGGCAGCCCGGTGAGCGCGCCCGGAGCCACCGCGCCGGCGGCCCGCGGCCGGCGCGAACTCGCGTACGCGGTGCTGCTCTGCCTGGCCGGCGCGGGCCTGGCCTGCTGGGCGGTGACCCGGACCTGGTCGGTGGAGGTGACCGCCCGCGGCTCGCTGCCGCCCGGCCGGGCCGACCGCACCGGCGCGGACCTGCTGCCCTGGGTGCTGGCGCTGACCTACGTGGGGCTGGCCGGCGGCGGCGCGGTGCTCGCCACCCGGGGCCGCCTGCGCCGGCTGCTCGGCCTGCTGCTGGGCGCGGTCGGCCTGGCCGTGACGGTCGGCGGCGGGATCGGCCTCACCGAGGCCGGGGTGAGCCGGCAGTGGCCCGCACTGGTGCTGGCCGGTGGCCTGGCCCTCGCGGCCGGCGGCGCGTTCACCGCGTTGCGCGGCGACGACTGGCCGGCGATGGGCGCGCGCTACGAGCGACGGGCCGCGCCGGCGGCCGAGCCCGGCCGGCCCGCGGTCGAGCGGGGCACCCGGGACGCGTGGGACGCGCTGGACCGGGGCGAGGACCCGACGGTCAGCTGACCGGCTGCGCCTCGCGCGCGTCGCGCCGCTGTCGGGCCGCGGCCCGTGCGGCGGTCAGTTCGGCCACCAGCCGCTCCAGCTCGCGGCGCTGGGCGGCACGGGCCCGGTCCGCGCAGACGGCTTCCCAGGCGTTGCCCTGGGCGGTGCGCGTCCGGCCGTCACCGGCCACCGCGCGCTCCAGCGTGTGCACCACGCCGAAGGCGAGGGAGGCGACGGTCCGGGAGATGGTGGTCAAGCCGATGGTCTGGGTCGGCCCGTTGGCGCTCATGGTCACCCCGCACGAGATGGTTGTCGGCGGTCGCGGCCGCCGGTGTCGAGTCTGCCTGAGGACGATGCTGCCGGGCTCACGTTTCGCCCTCATGAAGCACAGGTCAACGGTCCTGCAGCGGGCCCGACCTGGGCAGGGCCGGAGGTCCTTGAGCTTGGTCACAGACGTCGCCGGAACCGGTCCTGCGGGCCCGGAGCGATCGTGGTGAGATAGGGGATGGGTGACGGTCGATGCCAGCGTGGCGCTGCGTGACATGGCGTTCACCGGAAGTCGGCCATCATGCCACAGCCCATGTCGTGAGGTGCGCCATACCCCCGGGCACTCGTCGCCAGGTGGCGCCCCCTAGCATCGGCCCATGACGCCCGGAGAGGGGAGTCCGTTGGTGACTGCTGAGCATGCGCACGCGGAGGGGGACGACGCCGGAGCGGCGCCGTCCGCAGGGGTGCTCGACGAGATCCTGGCCGGCGTACGCGAGGACCTGGCCCGGCGCCAGGAGCAGGTTCCGCTGGAGCGGATCCGTGAACTGGCCGCCGCCGCGCCGCCACCGCTGGACGCGTACGCGGCCCTGCGCCGCCCTGGCGTGGCCGTGATCGCCGAGGTGAAGCGCTCGTCGCCGTCCAAGGGGCGGCTGGCCGAGATCGCCGACCCGGCGGACCTGGCCGGTGACTACGCGGCCGGGGGAGCGCGGGCGATCAGCGTGCTCACCGAGGGCCGCTGGTTCGGCGGGTCGCTCGACGACCTGGCGGCGGTGCGGGCCGCGGTGAACGTGCCGGTGCTGCGCAAGGACTTCGTCGTCTCCAGCTACCAGGTGCACGAGGCCCGCGCGCACGGCGCCGACCTGGTGCTGCTGATCGTCGCCGCGCTGGAGCAGAACGTGCTGGTCGGGCTGCTGGAGCGGATCGAGTCGCTGGGCATGACGGCGCTCGTCGAGGTGCACACCGAGGAGGAGGCGGACCGCGCCCTGGAGGCCGGCGCCCAGGTCATCGGCGTCAACGCCCGTGACCTGCGTACGCTGGAGGTCGACCGCTCGGTGTTCGAGCGGATCGCGCCCGGCCTGCCGAGCAGCGTCGTCAAGATCGCCGAGTCCGGCGTGCGTGGCCCGCACGACCTGATCCGGTACGCCTCGGCCGGCGCCGACGCCGTCCTGGTGGGCGAGGGCCTGGTCACCCAGAAGAGCCCGCGCGAAGCGGTCGCCGAGCTGGTGAACGCCGGCAACCACCCGGCCACGCCCCGCCCGGTGCGCTGAGCCGCCGGGCCACCCGATCCGAGAGGACGCCCGCGATGAGCGCCGTACCCGCAGCCGGCCAGGTTCCCGACGCCGCCGGTCACTTCGGCCGGTTCGGCGGCCGGTTCGTCCCCGAGGCGCTCGTCGCCGCGCTGGACGAGCTGGACGCGGCGTACCGCAAGGCGATGGGCGACGAGGACTTCCTCGCCGAGTTCGACTCGTTGCTGCGTGACTACGCCGGGACGCCCTCGATGCTCTACGAGGCCCGGCGCTTCTCCGCGCAGATCGGCGCGCGGGTCCTGCTCAAGCGCGAGGACCTCAACCACACCGGCGCGCACAAGGTCCGCAACGTGCTGGGCCAGGCGCTGCTCACCAAGCGGATGGGCAAGCAGCGGGTGATCGCGGAGACCGGCGCCGGCCAGCACGGCGTGGCCACCGCCACCGCCGCCGCGCTGTTCGACCTGGAATGCGTCGTCTACATGGGCCAGGTGGACACCGAGCGGCAGGCGCTCAACGTGGCCCGGATGCGGATGCTCGGCGCCACTGTCGTCCCGGTGACCGCCGGCTCGCGCACGCTCAAGGACGCGATGAACGAGGCGATGCGGGACTGGGTCGCCAACGTCGACAGCACCCACTACCTGATCGGCACCGCCGCCGGACCGCACCCGTTCCCGGAGATGGTCCGCGACTTCGTGCGCGGCATCGGCGTGGAGGCCCGCCAGCAGTGCCTGGACCTGACCGGCACGCTGCCGGACGCGGTCGCGGCCTGCGTCGGCGGCGGCTCCAACGCGCTCGGCATCTTCCACGCGTTCGTGCCGGACGCCGGGGTGCGCCTCTACGGCTTCGAGGCCGGCGGCGAGGGCGTCGACACCGGCCGGCACGCCGCCAGCATCACCGGCGGCTCGTCGGGCGTGCTGCACGGCACCCGCACGTACGTCCTGCAGGACGCCGACGGGCAGACCATCGAGTCGCACTCGATCTCGGCCGGCCTGGACTACCCGGGCGTCGGGCCGGAGCACGCCTGGCTGCACGACACCGGCCGGGCCACCTACCTGCCGGTCGACGACGCCGACGCGATGGCCGCGTTCGAGCTGCTCTGCCGCACCGAGGGCGTGATCCCGGCGATCGAGAGCGCGCACGCGCTCGCCGGCGCCCGCGCGATCGCCCCCCGGCTCGCCGAGGAGCTGGGCCGCGAGCCGTTGATCGTGGTCAACCTGTCCGGCCGGGGCGACAAGGACGTGCACACCGCCGGCGCGTACTTCGGCATCCTCGACAAGGAGTGACAGCGTGAGCCGCATCGGGGTCGCCTTCGACAAGGCGCGCGCGGACGGACGGGCCGTGCTGGTCGGCTGCATGCCGGCGGGCTTCCCGACCGTCGAGGGCAGCATCGCCGCCATGAAGGCCATGGTCGAGGCGGGCGTGGACGTCATCGAGGTGGAGATCCCGTACTCCGACCCGGTGATGGACGGCCCGGTCATCCAGAAGGCGAGCGACATCGCGCTCGCCGGTGGCGTCCGCGTCGCGGACACGCTGCGCGCCGTCGAGGCGGTCGCCGCGACCGGGGCGAGCGTGGTCACCATGACCTACTGGAACCCGATCGAGCAGTACGGCGTGGACGCGTTCGCCCGCGACATGGCCGCCGCCGGTGGCACCGGCCTGGTCACCCCGGACCTGATCCCCGACGAGGCCGCCGAGTGGCTGGCCGCCTCGGACGCGCACGGCCTGGACCGGACGTTCCTGGTCTCCCCGTCCTCGACCGACGCGCGTCTGCGGATGACCGCCGAGCACTGCCGTGGCTTCGTCTACGCCACCGCGATCATGGGTGTCACCGGCGCCCGGGCGCAGACCTCCGAGGCGGCCCCGGTGCTGGTCTCCCGGCTGCGCGAGGTCACCGAGATCCCGGTCGGCGTCGGGCTGGGCGTGGGCACCGGCGCGCAGGCCGCCACCGTCGCCGGGTACGCCGACGCGGTGATCGTGGGCAGCGCGCTGGTCCGCTGCGTGCTGGACGCCCCGGACCAGGCCACCGGCCTGACCGCCCTGCGCAAGCTCAGCGCCGAACTGGCCGAGGGCGTCCGCAACCCGGCCCGCTGACGCCCTGCTCCACACCGTTGCCACCTGCTTGATCGACTCCATTTCGCCGAGTTGGCGTGGTCCAGGACGCCGGGACACCGCCACTCCGCCGAACTGGTGTCGATCAAGCGAGCGGGAGGGCGGTCAGCGCTTGCTGTCGGCCTGCTCGGACGCGCGCTGGCCGGGCGGGGCGGGCTGCCCGTCACCGGACGGCGTGAGCGCGTCACCGGAAGCGGTGTGGCGCAGCACGCCGGAGCGGCCGGCGAGCGCGTCCGCGATCGCCGCGCGCGTTGCGGGGGTCAGCACGTCGGGCAGTTCCTGCGGTGGCCACCACCGCGGCAGGCACCCGGCCGCCGGCTCGCTCAGCGGCTCGACGCCGGCCGGCCCGGCGCGGAACACGTGCACCAGCACGTCGGGGCGCGCGCCGCAGCGCCCGGCCGGTGGCGCGGGCGTCCGCGGGCCGATCACGCGGTAGAGGCCGACCAGGTCGACCGGCTCGACCGTCCAGCCCGTCTCCGCGCGGACCGCCCGGACGACGGCGTCCGCCGGGCTCTCGTCGTGGCGCAGCCGCCCGCCCGGCAGCGCCCAGCGACGCGCCCCGTCGGAGCGGCGGCAGAGCAGCAGCCGGCCCGACCCGTCGATGACGACCGCGGCGACCGCCCATGTGAGCGGGCTCATGGACAAAGAGCCTACGACCGCGCAAACCAGAAGTCATCCGACCCGCGCGGCAGGCCGACCGGGGTGCCGCACACACAGTCCGCACAGGTACCGTGTGCACCCGTGACCCTCGCCCCGATGACCCCACTGGCGGCCATGCCCAGCCCCAGCACCGCCGTCTGGCAGCTCGGTCCGGTTCCGATCCGGGCGTACGCGCTCTGCATCATCCTCGGCATCGTGGTGGCCTGCGTGGTCACCGAGTACCGGCTGCGCCGCCGCGGCGTCGCTCCGGGCGCGGTGCTCGACATCGCCGTCTGGGCGGTGCCGGCGGGCATCATCGGCGCGCGGATCTACCACGTGATCACGTCGCCGGAGAAATACTTCGGCGCCGGCGGTGAGCCGCTCAAGGCGCTCTACATCTGGGAGGGCGGGCTCGGCATCTGGGGCGCGGTGGCCGGTGGCGCGGTCGGCGCGTGGCTCGCCGCCCGGCAGCTCGGCATCCCGTTCACGGTGATCGCCGACGCGCTGGCGCCGGGGCTGCCGCTGGCACAGGCCGTCGGCCGGCTGGGCAACTGGTTCAACAACGAGCTGTACGGCGGGCGGACCACACTGCCCTGGGGTCTTGAGGTGCACGTGATGGACCCGGACAACCCGGGCCACGCGCTGCGCGACGACGCCGGCAACCCGGTGCTCCAGCCCGGGCTCTACCACCCGGCGTTCCTCTACGAGGCGCTCTGGAACGTCGGCGTCGCCGCGCTGGTGCTCTACCTCGACCGCAAGCTGCGGCTCGGCCGCGGCCGGGCGTTCGCGCTCTACGTGATGGGCTACACGGTGGGCCGGTTCTGGATCGAGCTGATGCGCACCGACGAGGCCAACCTCATCCTCGGCGTACGGCTCAACGTCTGGACCGCCGTGCTCGTCTTCCTCGGCGCGCTTGCCTACTTCGTCCGGGTCCGGGGCCCCCGCGAATACCTCGTGCCGGTGGGTGAGCCGGCCGCCGCGCCCACCCCGTCCGGGGACGTCTCCCAGGTCGACCTCTCCGCCCGGGAGGCCGCCGCCCGGCCGGTCGTGCCGGAGGGCTACCGGGTGGTGAGCGAGGAGCAGTTCGACACGTACCGCAAGACCGGCGTGCTGCCCCCGGCCGACGACGAGCGGGCCGAATCCCCGGACGACGACGCCACCACGGCCGAAGCGCCCGACGCCACCACGCCCGACGCCACTACGGCCGACGCGGACGACGCCGACCGCGCGGACGCCGACGGCGCCGACTCCGACACCGACTCCGGCCCGGAACGAACCGACGCCGAGCGCACGAACGCGGGCCGGGCCGACGCCGGCGCGCGCCCCACCGACCGGGACAGCTGAGCGGGGGAGTCATGCGCAGCGCGGTGGTGGTCGGCGCCGGACTCGGCGGGATGGCGGTGGCCGGCGTGCTGGCCCGCTCGGGATGGCAGGTCACGCTGCTGGAACGCGCCGACCGGGTCCGGCCGGAGGCGACCGCCGTGGTGCTCTGGCCCAACGGGGTGCGCGCGCTGCGCGCCCTCGGGCTGGGCGACGGGCTGGACGCGATCGCCACACCGCTGCCCGACGGCGGCGTGCGCCGCCCGGACGGGCACTGGCTGGTGCAGCCCCGGTCCACCCCGGCCGAGCGGATGCCGGTGGTGGTGCACCGGGAGGACCTGCACGACGCGCTCATCGCCGGCCTCGGTGACCGGGTCGAGCTGCGTACCGGCGTGACAGTGCGGACGGTGCGCGCCGCCTCCGGCGAGCGCCCGGCGGTGGGCGACGGCCGGCACACCTACGAGGCGGATCTGGTGGTGGCCGCCGACGGCGTGGACAGCGAGATCCGCAGGCAACTGGCGCCGGAGAGCTCGGTGGTCAGCTCCGGGTGCGCCGCGTGGCGGGCGGTCATCCCCTGGTACCGGGCCCCGCAGCTGCCCGACGACCAGCCGCTGCACGGCGAGACGCTGGGCGCCGGCTACCGGTTCCTGGCCGCCTCGCTCGGCGAGCGGGGCAACGCCGGGGCCTCCCGCCGGGGCGGCGTCTACTGGGTGGCCACCGCGGCGGGCGCGCCCCGCCCGGAGCCGCCCGAGGTCCAGCTCGCCCTGCTCAAACGCTGGTTCGCCGGCTGGCCCGCGCCGATCGGCACGCTGCTGGAGGCGACCGACCCGGACGACGTGGTGCAGCAGGAGATCCGCGAGCTGCGCCCGCTGCCGAAGGCGTACGGCTTCCCGGCCGGGCCGGGCGGCGTGGTGCTGCTCGGCGACGCCGCGCACGCCATGCCGCCGCACCTCGGCCAGGGCGCCTGCCTGGCGTTCGAGGACGCGGCGACGCTGGCCGGGCTGCTGCGGGAGTCGCGGCTGCCGGACGCGGTGACCGCGTACGACAGGCTGCGCCGCCCTCGCGCGGCCACGATGGTCCGGCAGACCCGGCGGATGTCGGCGGTCCTGCAGGCCCGGGGCCGGCTGGCGCTGCGCGCCCGCGACGCCGCCCTCGGCACGATCAGCCCCCGGATGCGCAACACGGCCGCCGCGGCGGCCGCCGCCTGGCAGCCGCCGTCCTGACCGCGTGCGGCCCGGTCCGCGCGCGGCCGTCCCGCGACGGCTCGGTCCCCGGCCGGCCGGCAGCCGGGTCAGTCCTCAGATGACCGCGGCGGGCTCGGCGATGCAGGCGGTGCCGATCCGGCGGAATCCGACCCGTAGGTAGACCCGGGCGATGTCCTCGCTGCCGGCGCTGAGGAAGATCAGCTCGGTGCCGGCGGCGCGCAGTTCCCGCGCGAGGGTGGCGGTCACCGCCGCGCCGAGGCCGCGCCGCCGCGCGGACGGCAGCGTGGCCACCCCGGCGATCTCCGCCACGTCGCCCACCCGCATGGCCATGCCGCTGGCGAGCGCGCCTTCCTCGGGCGTCCCGGCGAGCACGGAGACGCGCCGGCCGTCGGCGACCCGGGTCGCCTCCTCCTCCAGCGCGGCCACGTCCAGCCCGGCGACGGCGGCGTCCCGCTCGGCCGGTCCGGCCTCGCCGCGCGCGGTGCCGCCGTTGGCGAAGCCGACCGCGGCGACGGCCCGTCGCAGCGCGATGTCCGCGGCGAAGCCGGGCTCGGCGGGGTCCAGCACCCGCACCGGTACGTCGCTGAACGTCCCCGGTTCGGGCAGCCGCTCCGGTTCCAGCAGCATCAGCGGCGCCTCCAGCACGCTCAGCCCGGCCGAGCGGGCCACCGCCAGCAGGTCCGGCTGATGCTCGTGCACCCACTCGAACGCCTCCGGCAGGCCCAGCTCCCGTTGGCGGGCGCGGACCGCCGTGACGTCGGCGAGCGTGGGGTGCCCGGTGGCGTCGAGCCGGGGCCGGGCGTAGAACGGCCATCCGGCGCCTTCCCGGACGAAGAGCACCAGGGCGTCGTACTCCTCGCAGCGGGCCCCGTCGCGGGGCACCGCGTCGTAGAACCGCTCCAACCGGTCGAGTACGTCAGCGCGTGCGAGATCCACCGCGCGAGACTACACGTCCCAGCATCTGGAAGTGTGATCAATCTGAACTGGCCTTGCGCCGGAAGCCCTAACGTAGACTCAATAAACCGCAGAGGGCCGACGTCGTCCCCATCATGATCCATCCTGAGTGACGACAGGAGGCCCGGTGGCCTTTCCGTACCCTCACAGCCCGCAGTCGGCCCCACCGACGACCGGGCTCTACGACCCCGCGTACGAGCACGACGCCTGCGGTGTGGCCTTCGTGGCCGACCTGCACGGGCGGCGCTCGCACCAGGTCGTCGCGAACGGCCTCGGGGCCCTGTGCCGGCTGGACCACCGGGGCGCCCGGGGCGCGGAGCACAACACCGGGGACGGCGCCGGCATCATGATCCAGGTGCCGGACGCGTTCCTGCGCGCCACCGTCGACTTCCCGCTGCCCCCGGCCGGCCAGTACGCCACCGGTCTGGTGTTCCTGCCCGACGACGACGCGGCCGAGACCCGCGCCCGCCAGGTGGTCGACAAGTACGCGCTGGTCGAGGGCGCCGACGTGCTCGGCTGGCGCGAGGTGCCGACCGACCCGTCCGGGCTGGGGGAGACGGCCCTCGCGGCGATGCCCCGGGTCCGGCAGCTCTTCCTCTCCGCGCGCCGGCTGACCGACTCGCCCGCCGGCCCGGCCGGCTCCCCGCTGACCGGGCTCGACCTGGACCGGGTGGCGTTCTGCCTGCGCAAGCAGGTCGAGCGGGAGACCGCCGAGCGGGGCGTGCCGGCGTACTTCCCGTCGCTGTCCGGCCGCACCATGGTGTGGAAGGGCATGCTCACCCCGGACCAGCTCCCGGAGTTCTACCCGGAGCTGACCGACGAGCGGGTGGTCAGCGCCATCGCGCTGGTGCACTCCCGCTTCTCCACGAACACGTTCCCGTCCTGGCCGCTGGCGCACCCGTACCGGTTCATCGCGCACAACGGTGAGATCAACACGATCCGCGGCAACCGCAACTGGATGCAGGCCCGCGAGGCGCTGCTGCGCAGCCCGAATCTGCCCGGCAACATCCGCCGGGTCTTCCCGGTGTGCACCCCGGCGGCGTCCGACTCGGCGAACTTCGACGAGGTCCTGGAGCTGCTGCACCTGGCCGGGCGGAGCCTGCCGCACGCGGTGCTCATGATGATCCCCGAGGCGTGGGAGAACGACCCGGACATGCGCGCCGACAAGCGCGCGTTCTACCGCTTCCACGCCAGCCTGATGGAGCCGTGGGACGGCCCGGCCTCGGTGGCCTTCACCAACGGCGAGGTCGTCGGCGCGGTGCTCGACCGCAACGGGCTGCGCCCGGGCCGCTGGTGGCACACCGCCGACGGGCTTGTGGTGCTGGGCAGCGAGGCGGGCGTGCTCGACCTGGACCCGTCCACGGTGATCGCCAAGGGCCGGCTCCAGCCGGGCCGGATGTTCCTGGTCGACACCGTCAACGGCCGGATCGTCTCCGACGACGAGATCAAGACCGAGCTGGCCGCCGAGCAGCCGTACCAGGAGTGGCTGCACGCCGGCCTGATCGAGCTGGACGACCTGCCCGCCCGCGAGCACATCGTCTACACCCACGACTCGGTGCGCCGCCGCCAGCAGGTGTTCGGCTACACCGAGGAGGAGCTGAAGATCCTGCTCGGCCCGATGGCCCGCAGCGGCGCGGAGCCGATCGGCTCGATGGGCACCGACACGCCGATCGCCCCGCTGTCCACCCGGCCGCGGCTGCTCTACGACTACTTCCATCAGCTCTTCGCGCAGGTCACCAACCCGCCGCTGGACGCCATCCGGGAGGAGCTGGTGACCAGCCTGGCGTCCACGATCGGGCCGGAGGGCAACCTGCTGGACCCGGGTCCGGCGAGCTGCCGGCAGATCGTGCTGCCGTACCCGGTGATCGACAACGACGAGCTGGCCAAGATCCTCTCCATCGACGAGGACGGCGACCTGCCCGGCTTCAAGGCGGTCCGGGTCTCCGGGCTCTACCGCCTGCGCGACGGCGGCGCCGGCATCAAGGCCCGGCTGACCGAGATCTGCCGGCACGTCTCCGAGGCGATCGAGGACGGCGTCCGCATCCTGGTGCTCTCCGACCGGGACTCCAACGCCGACCTGGCCCCGATCCCGTCGCTGCTGCTCACCGCCGCGGTGCACCAGCACCTGGTCCGCGAGCAGACCCGTACTCAGGTGGCGCTGGTCGTCGAGTCCGGCGACTGCCGCGAGGTGCACCACGCGGCGGTGCTGATCGGGTACGGCGCGGCGGCTGTCAACCCGTACCTGGCCTTCGAGTCGGTCGAGGACATGATCTCCACCGGCGTGCTGGCCGGCGTCGACCGGGTCAAGGCGGTCCGCAACTACGTCAAGGCGCTCGGCAAGGGCGTCCTGAAGATCATGTCCAAGATGGGCATCTCTACCGTGTCGTCGTACTGCGGGGCGCAGGTCTTCGAGGCGGTCGGCCTGGAGACCCGCCTGGTCGACAGGTACTTCCGGGGCACGCCGAGCACCATCGGCGGCATCGGGCTGGCCGAGATCCACGCCGAGGTGGCGGCCCGGCACGCGCGGGCCTGGCCGGCGCCGGGCACGCAGGCGAACGACCGGCTGGAGGTCGGCGGCGAGTACCAGTGGCGCCGCGAGGGCGAGCTGCACCTGTTCAACCCGGAGACCGTCTTCCTGCTCCAGCACGCCACCCGCAGCCGTCAGTACGACGTGTTCCGGCAGTACACCGCCAAGGTCGACGAGCTGGCCGCGAAGGCGGGCTCGCTGCGCGGGCTGTTCACGCTGCGCACCGGCGTACGCCCGGCGGTTCCGCTGGACGAGGTCGAGCCGGCCACCGAGATCGTGAAGCGTTTCGCCACCGGCGCCATGTCGTACGGGTCGATCTCGGCGGAGGCGCACGAGACGCTCGCCATCGCGATGAACCGGCTCGGTGGCAAGTCCAACACCGGCGAGGGCGGCGAGGACGTCGAGCGGCTGCACGACCCGGCGCGCCGCTCCGCGGTCAAGCAGATCGCCAGCGGCCGCTTCGGCGTGACAAGCGAATACCTGGTCAACGCCGACGACCTCCAGATCAAGATGGCGCAGGGCGCGAAGCCCGGCGAGGGCGGGCAGCTGCCCGGCAACAAGGTCTGGCCGTGGATCGCCCGGACCCGGCACGCCACCCCCGGCGTCGGCCTGATCTCCCCGCCGCCGCACCACGACATCTACTCCATCGAGGACCTGGCCCAGCTCGTCCACGACCTGAAGTGCGTCAACCCGGCCGCCCGGGTGCACGTGAAGCTGGTCAGCGAGGTGGGCGTGGGCACCGTCGCGGCCGGCGTGGCCAAGCTCAAGGCCGACGTCATCCTGATCTCCGGGCACGACGGCGGCACCGGCGCGTCCCCGCTGAACTCGCTCAAGCACGCCGGCACCCCGTGGGAGCTGGGCCTGGCCGAGGCGCAGCAGACGCTGCTGCTCAACAAGCTGCGCGACCGGGTCACCGTGCAGGTCGACGGCCAGCTCAAGACCGGCCGGGACGTGCTGATCGCGGCGCTGCTCGGCGCCGAGGAGTTCGGGTTCGCCACCGCGCCGCTCATCGTCGAGGGCTGCGTGATGATGCGCGTGTGCCACCTGGACACCTGTCCGGTCGGCATCGCCACCCAGAACCCGGTGCTGCGCGAGCGCTTCACCGGCCGGCCCGAGTTCGTGGAGAACTTCTTCCTCTTCCTCGCCGAGGAGGTCCGCGGCTACCTGGCCGAGCTGGGCTTCCGCAGCATCGACGAGGCGATCGGGCACACCGAGCTGCTCGACGTGGTCGGCGCGATCGACCACTGGAAGGGCCACGGGCTCGACCTGAGCCGCGTGCTGCACCTGCCCGAACTGCCCGAGGGCGCGGCCCGGCGCGGTGTCCGCGCCCAGGACCACGGCCTCGACGCGGCGCTGGACAACCGGCTCATCGAGCTGGCCGGGCCGGCGCTGCGCGACAGCACCCCGGTCCGGGTCGAGGTCGAGGTGCGCAACGAGCACCGCAGCGTCGGCGCGATGCTCGGCGGCGAGGTGACCCGCCGCTTCGGCGGCGCCGGGCTGCCCGACGACACGATCGAGTTCCTGCTGCGCGGCACCGCCGGCCAGTCGTTCGGCGCGTTCCTGCCGCGCGGGGTCACGCTGCGCCTGCACGGCGACGCCAACGACTACGTCGGCAAGGGACTGTCCGGCGGGCGGATCGTGGTCCGGCCGGACACCGACGCGCCGTTCGTCGGCGTGGACGCCGCGCCGGGCCGCCGGGCCGAGGACCAGATCATCGCCGGCAACACCATCCTGTACGGCGCGACCGGCGGCGAGGTCTACCTGCGCGGCCGGGTGGGGGAGCGGTTCGCGGTGCGCAACTCCGGCGCGGTCGCGGTGGTCGAGGGCCTCGGCGACCACGGCTGCGAGTACATGACCGGCGGCACCGTCGTGGTGCTCGGGCCGACCGGGCGCAACTTCGCCGCCGGCATGTCCGGCGGCACCGCGTTCGTGCACCGGCTCGACCGGCGACTGGTGAACACCGAGCTGGTCGACCTGTCGCCGCTGCGCGACGAGGAACGCGACCGGCTGCACGAGCTGGTCCAGCGGCACTTCGCCGAGACGGACTCGGCGGTCGCCGAGGACCTGCTCAAGCGCTGGCCGCAGGCGGTGGAGGAGTTCACCGCAGTGGTGCCCCGGGACTACCGCCGGGTCATGGAGATCATGCGGGCCGCCGAAGCCGCCGGCCGAGACGTCGACGACGCGGTGATGAGCGCCCTCGCTCCCGCGCCGGTACCGCCCGCGCCCCGGGCGGTCGCCCAGGAGGTGGCTCGTGCCTGACCCGAACGGTTTCCTGCGCTACGACCGGCGGCTGCCCGCCCGCCGTCCGGTCCCGGTGCGGATCTCCGACTGGCGGGAGGTGTACCCGCCGGCCGGCGAGGAGCTGATCCGCGAGCAGGCCACCCGGTGCATGGACTGCGGCATCCCGTTCTGCCACGACGGCTGCCCGCTGGGCAACCGCATCCCGGACTGGAACGACCTGGTCCGCACCGGCAACTGGGACGCGGCGGTGGATTCGCTGCACGCCACCAACAACTTCCCCGAGTTCACCGGCCGGCTCTGCCCGGCACCGTGCGAGGCGGCCTGCGTGCTCGGCCTGGGCGGCCAGCAGCCCGTCACCATCAAGCAGGTCGAGGTGGAGATCGCCGACGCGGCGGTGGCCCGCGACGGCCTGCGGCCCCGGCCCGCGTCCGTGTCCACCGGCCGGTCGGTGGCGGTGGTCGGCTCCGGCCCGGCCGGGCTGGCCGCCGCGCAGCAGCTCGCCCGCGCCGGTCACACGGTCACCGTGTACGAGCGCGACGACGCGATCGGCGGGCTGCTCCGCTACGGCATCCCCGACTTCAAGCTGGAGAAGCAGCACATCGACAAGCGGCTGGCCCAGCTCACCGCCGAGGGCGTGCGGTTCCGTACCGGCGTCGAGGTCGGCGTCGAGGTGACCGCCGAGCAGTTGCGCGCCGAGCACGACGCGGTGCTGCTTGCCTGCGGCGCGTTGCAGGGCCGGGACACCCCGGAGACGCCGGGCCGGGCGCTGCGCGGCGTCCATCAGGCGATGGCGCACCTGGTCGCCGCGAACCGGGTCGTGGCAGCCGCCGGGGAGGGGAAGCCCGCCCTCGCGATGCTCCCCGACGGCACGCCGATCGACGCCGCCGGCAAGCACGTGGTGATCATCGGTGGTGGCGACACCGCCGCGGACTGCCTCGGCGTGGCGCACCGGCAGGGCGCGGCCGGCGTACACCAGCTCGACCTCTACCCGCAGCCGCCGTCGGAGCGGGACGCGGAGCGCGACCCGTGGCCGACCTGGCCGTGGGTGCTGCGCAACTACCCGGCGCACGAGGAGGGCGGCGACCGGGTCTTCGCGGTCGCCGTGCAGGAGTTTGTGGACGACGGCACCGGCCAGGTCCGCGCGGTCCGGATCGCCGAGGTGACGGTGGAGAAGGTGGACGGTCGCCGCATCGTCACCGCGCTGCCCGGCTCCGAGCGGGAGATCCCGGCCGACCTGGTGCTGCTCGCCATCGGCTTCGAGGGCACCGAGGAGCAGCCGCTGCTGGCGCAGTTCGGGGTGACCCGCAACGGCCGGGGCGCGATCGACTCCGGCCCGGACTGGCAGGCCACCGAAGGTGTCTTCGTCGCCGGCGACATGCACCGGGGCGCGTCGCTGATCGTCTGGGCGATCGCGGAGGGACGCGCCGCCGCGGCGGCGATCCACACGTACCTGGGTGGGGTGGGCGACCTGCCCGCCCCGGTCGACCCGGCCCGCCAGCCACTCGCCGCCAGGTGAAAGGAAGGGCCCCCTGTTAACGCCTCGGGTAGAGGAGGGGCCCTTCTTAACGCCCGCCGCCGCCGCGCGGCGCGTCGTCCGAACGGCGCGCCGAGCGGCGGCGTAGGTCAGCGGCCGAGCAGGTCGTGCGCCGCGCGGATCTTCGCCCACGAGGCCGGCTGCGCCGGTGCGGCGCTCGTCCGCGCGGCGGCGGCCACATCGGGCCGGCCGGGCGTGAACAGCCAGGTGGTGAACACCGCGTCGAGGTCCCGCCCGGAGATCCGCTCGGCGAGCGCCTGGAACTGCGCGACGGTGCCGTTGCCGTACTGACGCTTGGCGGTCCAGGTGCGCAGGATGCGGAAGAACGCGGCGTCGCCGACGGCGAGGCGGATCTGGTGCAGCGCCATCGCGCCCCGGTCGTAGACGGCGTCGTCGAAGATCCCGCTCGGGCCCGGGTCGCCGGGGCGCACCTGCCAGAACTCGGAGTCGGCCGGGTAGCTGTCGTAGGTGAAGTCGAACAGCTCCTGCGCGGTGCCCTCGCCCTGCTCCTCGGACCAGAGCCACTCCGCGTACGAGGCGAAGCCCTCGTTGAGCCAGATGTGCCGCCAGTCCGCCACCGACACCGAGTCGCCGAACCACTGGTGGGCGTTCTCGTGCACAACCACGTACGGGTTGGCGCCGCGCCGCCAGAAGCCGGGGCCGTACACCGGGCGGGTCTGCGTCTCCAGCGCGAAGCCGATGCCGTCGACCGGCCCGGCCACGCCGCCCTGCGCCTCGAACGGGTACGGGCCGAACAGCCCGCTCTCCCAGTCGACGATCTCGGCGGTGCGTTCGATGCTGGCCCGCGCGGCGGGCAGGCGCTCGCCCAGCGTGGTGCTGTAGGCGTTCACCACCGGCTGCCCGTTCGGCGCGACGTCGGTGACGATCTCGTACTGCCCGATGGCCAGGAACGCCTGGTACGTGGCGCCGGGTTTGACGCTGCGCCAGCTCCACCGGGTGCGGTTGCCGGCCTCGGGCAGCGGGTCACGCGGCTGCACGCCGTTGCTGATCACCTCGACGCCGGTCGGCACCGAGACCGAGATGTCCCAGGTGGCCTTGTCCTTCGGGTGGTCGTTGCTCGGGTACCACCACCAGGCCGACTCGGGCTCGTTGACGGCGAGCGCCCCGTCGGCGGTACGGGTCCACGCGGTGTAGCCGTAGACGGTGGTCTGTGACGGCACGCCGGCGTACTTCACCACGACGGTGAGCTGCTGTCCCTTGGTCAGCGGCCGGGCCGGGGTGACGACCAGCTCGTGGTCGCCGGCGCGGGCGAAGCCGGCGACCCAGCCGTTCACGCGCACCGACTCGACGTCGAGGAGGAAGTCCAGGTTGAACCGGGACAGGTCCTTTGTGGCGGTGGCCAGGATCGTGGTGGTGCCGCTGAGCCGGTCGGTGGCCGGCTCGTAGCGCAGCCGGATGTCGTAGTGCCCGACGTCGTAGCCACCGTTGCCGTAGTCGGGGAAGTAGCTGTCGCCCAGCCCGGGGCTGCCGGGCGTCGGGGTGGCCGCCGCGGGTTGCGGCCGGCCCCATCCGGCCGGGGCGGCCTGGCCGGGCGCGCCGGTCACTGTGGTGCCGGCCGCGGTGAGGGTCAGGGCGGCGATGGCCGCCGTGAGTGCGCGTCGCACGGGGACTCCCTCCGTCGGGTGTCGTCACCGCCAAACTAATCGACACGTGTGAACGCATCTGTCCCGTCCGGTCGATCTCGGCTATTCAATTTTTGCGAATGTTTCGATAGCATTACCGACCAGTAACAGCACCGATCCCTCGGCCACGCGCGCGGTCAACGGGCTCCACCACCCCTGCCCCGTGGAGGCTCTGTCATGTCCCGTCGCGTCCGTACCGCGTTCGCCGCCGTCCTGGCGGCCGTTCTCGGCGCCGTGCTCCTGCCCGGCGCCGCCCGGGCGGCCACCGTCAACTACGTCGCCCTCGGCGACTCCTACTCCTCCGGGGTCGGCGCCAGCCCGTACGACCTGTCCACCTGCCTGCGCAGCCAGAAGTCGTACGCCCCGCTGTGGGCCGCCGCCCACTCGGTCACCAGCTTCAAGTTCCCGGCCTGCGGCGGCGCGGTCACCGCCGACGTGCTGAACAACCAGGTCGGCCAGCTCAGCACCAGCACCACGCTGGTCACCATCACCATCGGCGGCAACGACGCCGGTTTCGCCGACGTGATGACCAGTTGCCGCTTCGGCAGCACGTCGAGCTGCGAGAGCGCGGTCAACGAGTCCAAGGCGTTCACCACCGCGACGCTGCCCGGCCGGCTCGACGCCACGTACACCGCGATCCGCAACCGGGCCCCGAACGCCCGGCTGGTGGTGCTCGGCTACCCGCGGCTGTTCGAGACCGGCTCCTGTGGACTGCTCGCCATGAGCAGCTACAAGCGCACCATCCTCAACCAGGCCGCCGACACGCTCAACGGCGTCATCGCCGGCCGGGTCGCCGCCGCCGGTGGCACGTTCGTCGACGCGCGGCCGTTCTTCGCCGGGCACGGCGTGTGCGCCGCCGACCCGTGGATCCGTGACGTCAGCGGCGTCATCGAGGCGTACCACCCGAACGCGAACGGCTACCGCTACGGCTACCTGGCCGCGCTGACCGCGGCGATCGGCTGATCCGCATGTGAGGAGAGGGCCCCGCTCGACAACCGTCCGTCGAGCGGGGCCCCGCCCTTGCCGGGTTGCATCGAGCATCGACAATGGTGCGACACCCCGTGTGACCCGGAGGTGACCATGCGCGAACCGGCGACCCGGCCGCGGCCGGTCCGTGAGCAGTTCCCGGCCGGTGGCCCGGAACTGCTCACCCTGCTGGCCTGGCTGCTGCGGCGTCCACGCCGCGGCGACCGCCGGCTCCCGCTGCTCTGGCTGGTCCGGCCCACCGGGGACGGCGCGGTCGCGGCCCTGCTACGGCGTTTCGCGGCGCGCCGGGCCGGGCGGCGGGTACCGCACGCCGTGCTGGATCTGACCGGCCGCCCGGCCGGAGACGACGTCGCGGCCGTGCTGCGCGAGCTGCACCGGCAACTCTCCGTGGAGGCGTTCGGCGCGCCCCGGCTGCGGTTCCGGCACTATCCGCTGGCCGACTGGCTGATGCATCAGACGCTCGCCGTGGACCTGGACGCCGCCGACAGCGGCCGGACCGCGCTGGTACGTCGGCTGCGGGACTGGCGGGGACGGCGCACCCGTGAGGACCCCCAGGTCGGCGGCGACTCCGGCCTCGGCACCGCACTGCACCTGCTGCTCTGGCTGCTCTGGCGGGCCGTGCCCAGCGTCGTGTTCCGGATCGCCGTCTCCGGCCGGGTGCCGCTCGTCGGACGGCAGTACCGCTGGTTCATGCGCCAGCAGTACCTGGCGCCCCGGCAGTCGGTGACGTTCCTCGGCTTCGCCGAGCGGCTCACCGCCGGCTGGCGCGACGGCGAACACCCGGCCCAGGTGGAGAAGCTGCTGCTGCACGCGTTCCTGGAGGACCTGCGCCTGGCGTACCGAAGGCGGTTCTGGCGGCCCGGCGACTGGCGCCGCACCGCCTATCCGGTGCTGGTGCTCGACGGCGCGCGGCCGGACAACGTCGGGCACACGCTGGTCCGGCTCGTCGACGAGGTGCGCAACGAGACCGGCCGCAACGACCCGCTGCTCGTCGTCGCGGTCGCCGCCGACCCGCCCCCGGAACCGGCCGCGGCCCGGCCGCTGGACCAGGCCGAGGAGGCGTACGAGGAGTGGGCCGAGGCGCTGCCGGAGAACCGCCGGCTGCGCCGCCCCGGCGCCTGGCTGATGCTGCTGGAGGCGGACGACAGGGACGTCGACGTCCCGGTGGGAGGCGTCCCGCCGGCCCTTGTCGCGCCCGACCCGCCCTGGTGGGCACGGCGGTTCCTGCCCGCAGCGGTGGCCTTGGCGCTCGTCGCCGGGCTGGGTGTGTGGGCGCACGGGCGGTGGGCGCCGGACTGCCGCCCCTGGCCCGCCGACCGGGTCGCCGTCCGGCTCGTGGCCGGGGAGTGCGTCGGCTACAGCGACACCGCCGGGCAGGTCTTCAACAGCGAACCCGGGCAGGACCGGCTGCGTGCCGTGCAGCGGCGCATCTTCGCCCAGAACCGGGCCGCCGAGGAGGTGTGGCGGCGCAGCGAGCACCGCCGCCCCTATCTGACGCTTGTCTACCTGGGCAGCCTCACCGGGAACCGGACCCGCGCGGACGAGGAGTCCTACGTCTCCGAGCGGGAGGAACTGGAGGGCATGGCCACCGCCCAGTACGCCCTGCTCCAGGAGTCGGCGGCGGCGGACGACGCGGCGCTGCTGCACATCGTGGTGGCGAACGCCGGGCGGCAGATGCGGCACGCCGACGATGCGGTACGGATGCTGGAGGGGCTGGCCCGCGACGACCCCACCGTGCTCGGCGTGGTCGGGCTGGTGGACAGCCGCACCAGCACGGCGGCGGCGCTGCGCGAACTCAACCGGGTCGGCCTGCCGGTGCTCGCCCCCACGCTGTCCGCCGACCGGATGGACGCCAACTCCAGCCTCTACCTGGCCATGTCGGCGCCGAACCGGGACCAGGTGCGGATGGTCGAGGCGTACGCCCGGCAGGTGCTGCGGGTGGGGGAGGCGCACGTCTACTGGACCACCGGCGAGGGCAGCTCGCTCGCCGACGACCTGTACGTCGCCACGCTTGTCGACGGCCTGCGGGAGCGCTTCGGCGACCGGATCACCCGGCTCGACGAGTGGCGCAGCGGGCGGCGGCTCACCCAGGAGTGCGGCTACCCGGGGATGCTCTTCTTCGCCGGCCGCTGGTCGGAGTTCGACGGGTTCATGCGCGCGCTCAAGGAGTGCGGCGCGAACCCGCCCCGGCACCTGGTCGCCGACGACTCGGTGAACCGCTACATGGCCAACCCGGGGCTGCGCGCCAGCGCGCCGGGCAACCTGCCGGTCACCTACGTGTCCAAGGCCGCGCTGGCCACGTGTGCGTCGCTACGGGCCGCGCAGGCCGGGCGCGACGACGCCCGGGGCAGTTTCCTCACCTGGATCGGCGCGGACGGCCTGCTCGACCCGCCCCGATGCCGCGCCGGGGCCGGCCCGCCGGTCGGCGAGCGGGTCAGCCTGGCCTACGACGCCACCATGATGACGGTACGCGCGCTGGAGAGCCTCGCCGCCCGCCTGCGCCACGCCGACACCGGCCGCCGCTGGGAGCCCCGCTCGGTCAACCCGGTCGGGGTGCACGCCGAGGTGCTGCGGCAGAACGCCGCCGGCGGCTACCCGGGGGTCAGCGGCCTCATCCGGTACGCCCCGGACTCCGGTGAACCGGTCGCGAAGCGGCTGGCGCTGCTCACCGTCGCGAAGGTGCCCGACGTGGACGCCGCCCCGGTCGAGGTGTTCCACTGCGGCGTAGCCGACACCGGCCCCGACCCCGGCTGCCGCGTCGCCCCACGCTAGTACGCAGCGCCATGCGTGATGATGGTTGGAGTTCGAGGTTGTCGGATGCCGTACTAGGCAGCCAGGGAGGCAAGAACTGTCTCTCGCGCACGCGCCGGGCGGGGCTCCCGTCTGCTCGTACCCCCTGGGGTCAGCGGGCCGGGGCCAGCTCCGCGGCCCGCGCCGGCGTCAGGTCCGGCACCGCCGGGCCGATGCGCCGCCGCGGCCAGCGACGGCGGCCGGAGGGTACGGCGAGCGCGGCCAGCGCCGCGGCCACCGAGATGCCGGTGAGCAGCAGGAAGCCCGCCGTGAAGCCGGCCTCCCGGGGCAGCCCGCTCGGCTGCGGATTCGCGGTGATCACGGCGCTGGCGAGCGCCGCGCCGATCGCGCCGCCGATGGTACGGATGTTGGCGTTCATGCCGGTCGCCGCGCCGGTCTGTTCGGCCGGCACGTTCGCCACGATCAGGTTGGCCATCGAGGCGAACGCCAGGCCGATGCCGAGGCCGACCAGGCCACCGGCGATCCCGACCTGCCAGCGGGTGTCGTGCGCGACCGTCAGCATGGCGGCGGCCGCCACGTTGAACACCGCGCCGGTGCTCAGCTGCGCCTTGGCGCTGAACCGGGACTGCAGGCGCCCGGCCAGCAGGCCGGCCACGAACATGCCGACGAGCATCGGCAGCATCAGCAGCCCGGCCTGGGTGATGCTGGCGCCGAAGCCGTAGCCGGCGCTGGTCGGGATCTGCGCGAACTGCGGCAGGAACGCGTAGACGGCGAACATCGAGGCGCCGTAGAGCAATCCGACGAGGTTCGTGGTCCAGACCGCCGGCAGGCGCATCATCCGCAGGTCGATCAGCGGGTTCGCGGCCCGGGCCTCGGTCGCCAGCCAGGCGACCGCGAGCACCGCGGCCAGCGCCAGCAACCCGACCACCCGGCCGGAGCCCCAACCCCACGCGGCGCCCTTGCTGACCGGCAGCAGCAGCGTCACCAGCCAGCCGGACAGGAGTACGGCGCTGAGCCAGTTGATCCGGCCCGGGGTGCGTACCGGCGAGCGCGGCACGAACCGGTGCGCGGCGAGCGCGGTCAGGCCGACCACCACCAGCGGGATCCAGAACAGCCACCGGTAGCCCAGCGTGGCCACGATCGGCCCGGCCAGCACCACGCCCAGCCCGCCACCGACGGCGACGACCGCGGAGATCGAGGCCACCGCCGAGCCGACCCGGGCGGCCGGGAACTCGTCGCGGATGATGCCGAACGACAGCGGGAAGACGGCGCCGCCGATGCCCTGCACCACGCGGGCCGCGATCAGCACGCCGATGCTGGGGGCGACGGCCGCCAGCAGGCAGCCCAGCGCGAGCGCGGCGAGCGAGAAGACGAGCGTCTTCTCCTTGCCGACCATGTCGCCGACGCGGCCGACGATCGGCGTGAAGACGGACGCGGAGAGCAGGTACGCGGTGAGCACCCAGGTCACCGTGTTCGGCGAGGTGTGCAGGTCGTGCTGGATGGTGGGCAGCACCGGCGTGATCAGCGACTGGAGCATCGCGAAGAATCCGGTGCCGGCGGCCAGCACGAGGAAGGTGAGCCGGCGCGAACCGCGCCGGGATGAGTGGATCATGTGGGACGACTCCCCGTTCTCGGTACGAGACTGGTGGCCGCTCGCGCGGTCGTGCGGCGGTGGCGGCCGGGTGGCGCTGGTGCTCAGCGGTCGGCGGGCATGGTGGGACCTCCCCGGGTTCGGGTCGGGGCGCGAGGATCGCGTGGCCGGATGGGCGGCCGGAAGTCCGGAGTAAGCTATCCGGAGGGGTGGCTCCGGTCCGTAACCGGAGGCGTGCCTCCATTAACCTAGCGGAGGGTTGCCTCCGGTTGCAAGACGGAAGGGGTGACGCGCGTCATGACCGACGCCGACGTGCCCGGTGAGGTCTTCTCCCGCCGCCCGAAACGGGCCGACGCCCGCCGCAACTACGACGCGCTCATCGCCGCCGCCCGCGAGGTCTTCGGCGAGCACGGCGCGGGTGCGTCGCTGGAGGAGATCGCCCGCCGGGCCGGCGTGGGAATCGGCACGCTCTACCGCAACTTCCCCCACCGGCGGGACCTGTTCGAGGCGGTCTACGTCGAGGAGGTGCGTGCGCTCAGCGCCTCCGCCGCCGACCTGGCCGACGAGCCGCCGTGGGACGCCCTGGTCGGCTGGCTGCACCGGTTCGTCGCCTACGTGGCCACCAAGCGGGCGCTGGCCGAGGAACTGGTGCACGACTCCGAGGTCTTCCGCAGCTGCCGCACCGAGATCTACGCGACCGGCGAGCCGCTGCTGCGCCGTGCCCAGGAGGCCGGGGCCGCTCGGCCGGACGCCGGGTTCGACGACGTGATCCGGCTGATCAGCGGGCTGGCCGCGTACCAGTTCCCGGACCCGGCGCAGCGCGACCGCGTCCTGGCCATCGCGCTGGACGGCCTGCGCCCGCCGGCCGGCGTGAGCTGATACGTCTCGTCGCCCGGCCGTCTGTCGACGTGACGCAACAAGGGCTGCTCGGCGCGGGAGGAAGTGGCGGGCGCGGCCGTATCCCTCCATGATCCATGACTGAGGAGCGTGGCTCAGCTGATCCGCCGGACGACCGGATCGAGCGCTGCCGTCAGGAGGTCCGTCTCGCCGGTGTTCAGGTGCTGGACGCATGCGGCGATGTTGTCCGCCGCATCGAGTTCCGACCAGTCGAGCAGGTAGCCGGCCGCGGCGCCGAGCTGGCGCAGGAAGGCGCGCAGGGTCCGTCCGTTGCCCTCCCGGAACGGATGGCAGACGTTCAGCTCCCCGTAGTAGTGGGCGAGTGACTCGACGAACGCCTCGCGCCTCAACCCGAGCAGGAAACCGTCCTCGGACAGTCCGGTGAGGACGGTACTCACCTGGTCGTCGATGAACCGCCAGTGGCAGAAACGGGCCCCGGGCTTGCTGATGTCGACCGTACGGGTCTGACCCGCCCACTTATACAGGTCACCGAAGAGATGGCGGTGGAACGCCTGGAGGTGACCCAAACCGTAGTTGCCAGGGATGATGGTCCGAGCGGCCTGCACGTCCCGGATCGAGACGAGGCGAAACTCGGCGTCGCGTAGGGCGGCGGCATCCCTCAGGCCCAACTTGTTGGCCAGGCAATCCGTACCCGGCCAGCAGTACGGATCGGTCATCCGCGCAGGCGGGCGATCTCTTCGGCGATCAGATCCTCAGCGCTCACCAGACCCGAGGCCACGTCGCGAAGGCGCTCCTGCCACTCCTCGTCGAACTCCTCGCCCTCGATCGCGGCGTTCGCAGTGGCCAGGGCGACAGCCGTTTCTGTGCTCGCCATCTGCCTCGCGTAGTAGGTCCGCATCAGGTCGGTGTCGAGAGGTTCGGAGGAACTGGCGGACTCGGGCAGTGCCCCCCGAGCAGCTCGCCAGGGCAGCTCGTTGTGCGTCATGGTAGACAACTCGGCCGCCGAGAATTTTCCGTACTCGCGGGTGACCCAGCGGATACAGCCGAGCTGGGCGTCCGTGAGCCGGGAGGCATCCCCGAGCGGCCAATCCGACACGTAGAGCTGCTGGCGGTGCTGCCGGTAGAGCAGGGGAACGACAGGGCCTTCCCGCCAGGCCTCGATCGGCTCGGCGAACAGCGGTGCTCCGGTGCGGGCCAGGTGCCACCCCTGGCAGTAGTAGACGAGCTTCTCCAGCTTCATCGCCGTGACGCGGCCGACCTCGGCGAGCACTGCCGCGGCAACGTCGTGTGCGTTGGCCATCGGGGGACACCTCCTTCTTCGGCCCTGCTCAGAGCGTACCGATGATCCGCCTGGCCAGGCGACCCGCGGAGCTGTGTCGAATGGGACGTCCGCCGCATACCGGCACTGCCCGGCCGGCGGCTCCCGAGCGAGAACCGCCGGCCGCTCGCCGTCCCGTCAGCGGTGCCCGTTGCGCGGCCGCCCCCACGGGCCGGTGATCGCGAACACGTACCCCGGCGACTGGATGTTGGCGAACAGCGTCTTCCCGTCCGCGCTGAACGTCGGCCCGGTGAACTCGCTGTCGTTCAGCTCGTTGCGCGCCAGCGGATACGCCTTGCCCTGCTCGGTGACGCCGACCAGGTGCGACACGCCCTCGCCGTCCTCGGCCAGGATCACCCCGCCGTACGGCGACACGGTGATGTTGTCCGGCCCGTCGTAGTTGCCGTCGTCGGCCTCCGGGTCGGTGTTCACCCCGAAGATGGTCTTCAGCGTCACGGTCTGCCGGCGCGGGTCGTAGAACCACACCTGCCCGTCGTGCTCGTTGGCGCTGCCGTCGTCGTGCCGGGCGTAGCTGGCCACGAAGTACGCGCCGCCGTCGCCCCACCAGGCGCCCTCCAGCTTGCGGCTGCGGGTCACCTCCGTGTCGGTGAACTGCTGGCGTACCGAGACGGTGCGGGCGTCGCGGTCCGGCACCTCGACCCACTGGACCCGGTAGCGGGTGCCCGGCGTGGTGGCCTCGGACAGGTCGGCCACGTGGCCGTCGCCGCGCAGGCAGCGCATCGCGGCGAGGCTGCCGGCGGTGTCGCCGTCGGGCCGCTGGGCGAGCGCCCGCAGCGCGCCCTTGCCGGCCCGGAAGCCGGGCGGCGGCGTCCACCGGAAGTACAGGCCGTTGGGCCCGCTCGCGTCCTCGGTCAGGTAGATCGAGTGGGTGTACGGGTCGACCGCGACCGCCTCGTGCGAGTAGCGGCCGAGGAACGTCAGCGGCACCGGGTCGGTGTTGGCGGACCGGTCGTGCGGGTCGACCTCGAAGACGTACCCGTGGTCCTTCAGATACCGCCCACCGGCCCGCTGCTCGGTCTCCTCGCAGGTCAGCCACGTGCCCCACGGGGTGATGCCACCGGCGCAGTTGTTGTGCGTGCCGGCCACGCTGACGTACTCGCGCAGCCGCCGCCCGTGCCGGTCCACCTCGATGGTGGTGGTGCCACCGCGGGCGCCCGGGTCGTAGGTGAGACCTGCCAGCGCCGGCACCGGGTACGGCTCGTCGCCGCCGATCTCGTGGTTGTTCACCAGCACCGAGCCGCGCGGGCCGCGGAAGCAGCCGGTGCCGTCGGCGTCGCTGGGGGTGGGCTGCCCGGACTCCAGCAGCGTCGCGCCCGCCTGCGCGACCACCGTATACGAGAAGCCGGGCGGCAGCGCCAGCAGGCCGGCCGGGTCCGGCACCAGGTCGCCGTAGCCGACGGCGGGACGGCACGCGGGCCGGGCCGCGGCCGGTCCGGCGATCGCCTCCAGGCTGCCGGCCACCACGATGCCGAGCCCGCCGGCCACGCCGCCGCGCAGCAGGGACCGCCGGGGAAGAGGTGAGGTCACGTCGTCGCCTTCCTGTGCGCACGATTGCCTGGAGGAAGGCAAGCGGGGCCGGGGGAACGGCGGGCGGCGCGCCCGCCCGCCGCCGGTGAACAGTGGACGAATCCCCGGTGCGGAGCGCCACGTGCCGCTGTGGTGCGCGTCCGTTAGGGTTCCCTCGATCGCATGACGTCGGAGGGCGGACGGTGGGAAGACTCGCTTCGGCGTACCGGCAGGCGGTCGATCGGCACCGGCGGGCCCTGCGCCACTGGGAAGCGGCCCGGCACCTGCTCGGCGCCGCCGGTCCGGCGCCGGTCGGCAGCCCCGAACTTGTCGCGCGGCTGGCCCGCCTCGGCGGTGAGCTGGCCGCCGCGGTGCCCGGCACCGCCCGGGTCGCGACCCACCCCGTTCCGGTACGCCTCGGCGCGGCGACCACTGTCGACGGCGCGTTCCCGGTGCTCGTGCCGGTGGGGGCGGGTGCGCACCTGGCGCTCGATCAGGACGCCCGCGACCCGCGCGTGGGCGAGCTCCTGCGGGCGGTGGTGGTGCGGCTGCTGACCGCCGCTCCGGCCGGGGCGATCCGGGTCGTCGGCATCGACCAGGCCGCCTTCGGCGCGGCGTTCCTGCCGCTGCGCCCGCTGCACGACGCCGGGGTGCTCGCCGCGGCGGCGACCACCGAGGCGGAGACGACGGCCCTGCTCGACGCGGCCGAGCGGCACGCGCGTACCGCCCAGCGATCCGCGCCGGAGGACCGGGAGCTGCTGGTCGTGGTCGCCGCGTCCGCGCCGCCGCCCCGCGAACTGGCCCGACTGGCGGCGCTCACCCACGCCGGCCCCGCAGCGGCGGTCTGCGTGCTGCTGGCCGGCCACCCGCCCGCCGGCCCGAGCGCCGCGCCGCCGCTGGGCGCCACCACCCAACTGCGGATCACCGAGCGGTACACGCTCGTCGGTGACCCGCCCGGCCGCCCGTTCAGCGCCGACGGCAGCGGGCTGGCCGCGCCGGTGGTCCTCGACGGCGACCCGTCGCACGCCGCGGTGACCGCGCTGGCCCGCCGGTACGCCGAGGCCGCGGACCAGGACGGCGTCACGTTCGCCGACCTGCTGCCGGCGCAGCGCTGGGCCGGGTCCGCCGCCTCCGGCCTGCGTACCGTGCTCGGCCGGGCCGGCCGCCGCCCGCTCGCAGTGGCGTTCGACGACGCCACGCCGCACTGGCTGATCGGCGGGCGTACCGGCGCCGGCAAGACGGTGCTGCTGCTCGACGTGCTCTACGGGCTGGCCGCCCGCTACTCCCCGGCCGAGCTGCGGCTGATGCTGCTCGACTTCAAGGAGGGCGTGAGCTTCACCGAGTTCGTGCCCACCGACCGGGACCCGTCCTGGCTGCCGCACGCCGACGCGGTGGGCATCGAGTCCGACCGCGAGTACGGCGTGGCGGTGCTGCGCGGGCTGCGCGCCGAGCTGGGCCGCCGCGCCGACCTGCTCAAGCGGCACGGCGTCAGCCGGCTCGCCGACCTGCCGCCCAACGCCCGGCCGCCCCGGATCGTCACCGTGATCGACGAGTTCCACGTGCTGTTCGCCGGCAACGACGCGCTGGCCCGGCAGGCCGTCGACCTGATCGAGGAGCTGGCCCGCAAGGGCCGCTCGTACGGCCTGCACCTGGTGCTGGCCAGCCAGAGCACCACGGGGATCGAGGCGCTCTACGGCCGGGCCGAGGCCATCTTCGGCCAGTTCCCGCTGCGGATCGCGCTGCCCGGCGGGGACGCCGTGCTGGACCCGCGCAACGACGCCGCGCGCGGGCTCACCGTCGGCACGGCAGTGGTCAACACCGCCGCCGGCGCGCCCGGCGCGGACGTGGAGGTGCGGTTCCCGGACGCGCACGCCGCCTCGGCCGACCTGGCGTCGCTGCGCCACGAGCTGCACGCGTCCCGCCCGGCCGGATCGCGCCCGCCGTCGGTCTTCCGGGGACACGAGACGCCCCGGCTCACCGACGACAGCGCCTGGACCGCGCTGACGCCCGGCGCCGACCCGCCGTACGCGCTCGTGGGCCGCGTGGTCGACGTCGCCGGCAGCCCGGCCGGGTTCGCGCTCGACGCCAGCCCGGGCCGGCACCTGGCGGTGGTCGGCACCGCGGCGGTCGGCGCGGAGGTGCTCCGGTCGGCCGCGCTCTCCCTGGCCCGGCAGCACGCGCCCGGCACCGCCCGGTTCCTGTTCGCGCCGCTGGCGCCCGGCACCACAGACGCCGCCGACGACCTGGCCATGACGCTCGCCGCCGCCGGGCACCCGGTCCGCCGCTTGGACGCCGAGGCGCTGCGCGCCCAGCTCGCCGAGGCCGCCGCAGGTGACGACGCGCCCTCCGGGCGCACCTACCTGGTGGTGTTCGGGATGGACGCCGCCGCCACGACGCTCGCCGCCTCCGACCCGGCGACGTTCCGCTCCGGGTACGACGACCTGCGCGCCGTGCTGCGCCAGGGGCCCGCGCGCGGCGTGCACGTGCTCGGCTGGTGGCGCGGGCTGCGCCGGCTCGCCGACGACCTCGGCGGCAGCGGGCACCGCGACGACGTCACCGGGCTGGTCGCGCTCAACGTGCCCGCCGCCGACCTGGGCCTGCACCTCGGCGTGCACGACCTCGCGTACGTGCCGCGCGAGGGCCGCGCCCTGCTCGTCGACCGGCACGAGCACCGCACCGCGCTGATCGTGCCGTTCGCCGCCGGGAGTGATGTTCCATGAGTGGATTCGACGAGTACGCGGCGTTGCTGCGGGAGCTGTCCACCCGGCAGCGGGGCGGGGAGCGGGAGATCGCGGCCGAGGCGGAGCGCCGCCGTGGCCTGCAGGACGCCGTCGACAAGCTGGGGCAGCGGCTCGCCGCCCAGGGGCAGCACCTGGACCGGCTGGGGCAGGCGATCGGCACGCCGATGACCTCGGTCCCGGCGGAGGCGCCCGCACCGGCGGTCGCTGTCGCCGCCGGACCGGGCGCGCCGGAGACGGCAGATGCGGGCGGGCGGGCGGTCGCCGTACCGGGGGACGGCTCGACCGGCGGCGCAGCCGCCGCGCCGGGGCAGGCGGGCGTCGGGGCGTACCCCTCTCCGGGTGTGCCCGCGCCGCGGGCGGGTGACCCGGCGGCGGAGCTGGCGGCGGCGGAGCGGCTCGCCGGGGAGGCCGACGGGTACGGGCAGCAGGCCGACGCGCTGGCGCGTACGCCGGTGCTGCTGCCGACCTGGTCCGCGCCGGCCCGGGCGGTCGCGGTGTACGGTGGCTGCGCGCTCGTCGGCTCGCTGCTGATGCTGGTCGCGCTCGTGGGGTCGCCGGTGCCGGTGGCCGGGCTGGACCTGGTGGCGGCGCTGTCCTGCGCCGGGGTGCCGCTGCTGTCCTTCGTGGCCGGTCAGGTCGTGCTGGCCCGCTGGGGCCGCCCCGCGCTGGCCGGCGCTGAGGCCACGCCCGGGCGGTACGTGCCCCTGGGCTTCGTGATCTGCGCGCTGGTCTCCCCGTCCCTGTTCTGCGTCTACCTGCTCCTCTTCCGCCTCCTCCGCTGACCCCCGCCCCCGCCCCGCCTCGCGCCGTCGATCATGGACTTGTGGCCCCTGGGGTGGGCTTGATGTGGCTTTTGCCGGGGCGGAAACTGCAAGATCGCGAAGGCGTGGGGGTGAGGGAGGGCGGTAGGCTCGGCGCGGGTGGTGAGCTGGGGAGGGCTTGTGAGCGCGGCGGAGATCATCGCGAGGCTGGCGGCAGCGGCGCAGAAGCTGGACGAGGCCAAGGCACGCACGGCTGCCGCGGCCCAGGACGCGGCGGAGGCGCGGGCGCTGGTGGCAGGCGCGCTGGAGGGGGCCACGGCCGGGCCGCTGATCGGCGCCATCGACTCCTACCGGCAGGCGCTGGCGCAGGCCGCGCAGGGCGGGGAGCCGGCCCGGCAGCACGTCCAGGAGACCATCGCGAAGGTCCAGGCGCTGGGCAACTGAGGGCCCGGCCCGGCTTGCCGGTTTGCGCGGAGGGCGCGACAAGGGTTACCGCCGCGTAACTTTTCATTGACGTGTGTGAAATCGGACACGCATCATCGTGTCCACGATCGATCGGATCCCACCCGTCCCCTCCCGGTCCGCCCGGGTGCCTCCCCCCGGAGGTGCAGCCCATGCTGCTCCGAACGATCCTTGCCGCCACCACCGCCGCCACCGTCCTGCTCGTCCCGGCCGCCGCGCAGGCGGCCGCCGCCGAACCCGCCGCCCCGTCGAACACGGCCACCGTCACCACCGCCGCACAACGGGCCGCCGCCGCGGCCGCCGACCCGGTGATCGTGGTCGGCGGCCTGAGTGGAATCTCCATCGCGTACGAGCCGCTCGCCGCCCGGCTGCGCGCCGACGGCTACCGGGTCTCGATCTACCAGTTGCCGAACCTCGGGCTCGGCGACATCCGCGAGTCCGCCCGAGCGCTGTCGTCCTACGTGGACCGGGTCCGCGCCGCCACCGGAGCGGACCGGGTCGACCTGGTCGGCCACTCCGAGGGCGGCCTGGTCAGCCGCTGGTACGTCAAGTACCTCGGCGGCGCCGCGACCGTCGACCAGTACGTCAGCCTCGGCAGCCCGCAGTACGGCACCTACGTCGCCAACCTGGTCGCCTTCCTCGGGCTGGGCAGCTGCGCCGGGGTGATCGCCTGCCAGCAGATGACGATCGGGTCGAGCTTCCTGGCCGACCTCAACGCCGGTGACGACACGCCCGGGCCGGTCCGCTGGGCCACCGTGCGCACCTGGCAGGACGAACTGGTCCGGCCGGTGGACAACGCGCTGCTCGCCGACGGCGCCACGAACGTCCTGGTGCAGGCGTGGTGCCCGCTGCGGGTCGTCGGCCACCTCGGGCTGGTGCTGGACGGCACCACGTACACGGTGGTGCGCCAGGTGCTCGCCGGCGCCCCGGTCCAGCCGAACTGCTTCGCGGTCTGACAGCCGTGCCCGGGCCCGCGACGGCGGGCCCGGGCACGGTCAGCTCCCGTCCCGCCCGCGGATCACGTCGGCGGCCCGCCAGGCCAGCGCGCTCACCGGGGCGCTGGTCCAGCCCGCCACCATCACCGGCAGCACCGACGCGTCGACCACCCGCAGCCCGTCGACGCCGCGTACCCGCAGCCGCGGGTCGACCACGTGGTCGTCGCCGTCGCCCATCGCGCAGGTGCCGATGGCGTGGTAACCGCAGTAGCCGCGCGCCACCGCCGCCTCGACGATCTCCGTGTCGGTCCGGACCGCCGGGCCGGGCACCGTCTCGGCCTTGATCCGCTTCGCGATCGGCCCGGTGCCGAAGAACTCCCGCATCCGGCGGAACAGGTCCGCCGCCACCCGCCGGTCGTGCTCGGTGGTGAGGTAGTTCGCCACGATGGCCGGCGGCGTACGCGGGTCCGCGTCGGTGATCGCCAGGCTGCCCTCGCTGTCCGGCCGGGTGACGGTGCCCAGGCACATCAGGCCCGGCTCCCGTTCCAGTTCGAGGGCCTTGCCGGGCCGCGGCGGCGCGGCGGAGAACGGTGCCATCAGCAGGTGCGTGTCCGGGCGGTCCAGGTCGGGCCGGGACTTGACGTGGGCCGCCACGTCGAGCACCGGCAGGGCGAGCGGGCCGCCCCGGGTGAGCAGCCAGCGCAGCGCCGCCCGGGCCTGCCCGAGCGGGCTGCCGATGGTCATGTTGTGGCCGCCAGGTTCGGCGAGGCGGTACTGGAGCACCATCGACCGGTGCTCGCGCAGCCCCGCGCCGACCCGGGGCCGGTCGAGCAGCACCGGCACGCCCGCGGCGCGCAGCGTGTCCGCCGGTCCGATGCCGGAGACCTGCAACAGGTGCGGGGTCGCGAGGGCGCCCGCGGCGAGGATCACCTCCGCGGCCGCCCGGCGCTCGACCTCCCGGCCGTCGCGTGCCACCCGTACGCCGACCGCCCGGCCGCCCTCGACGAGCACCCGCAGCACGACGGCGCCGACCTCGACGGTCAGGTTGGGCCGGCGCCGCACCGGGTGCAGGAACGCGTCCGCGGCGCTGACCCGCCGTCCGTCGTGGATGGTCGCGGTGGGGTAGCCGATCCGCTCGTCGTCGTCGGCGTCCAGGTCGTCGGCCCGGCGCCAGCCCAGCTCGGCGCCGGTGGCCACCATCTCCTCGGCGAGCGGATCGGTGCCGGTGGCGATGGACAGCCGCACCGGGCCGCCCACGCCCCGGTGCGGCGCGGGCCCGAGCGGGTGGTCCTCCAGCCGCGTGAACACCTGCCGCATGGCCGACCAGCCCCAGCCCAGCGGGTCGAGGGCGTCCCAGTCGCGAGCCGCGCCGCGGCTCCAGATCATGCCGTTCACCGACGTCGAGCCGCCGATCATCCGGCCGCGCTGCCAGATCTCCTCGCGGCCCGGTCCGGTGCCGGCCGGGTAGTGCCAGGCGGTGCGCTCGTCGTCCATCAGCCGGGAGAACGCCTTCGGCACCCGCACGTACGGGCTGCGGTCCCAGCCGCCCGCCTCCAGCAGCAGCACCCGCGTCCCCGGATCCTCGGTGAGCCGGTTGGCCAGCACGCATCCCGCCGCGCCGGCCCCCACGATGACGTAGTCGAACTCCTCCACAGCGGACCCCCACTCGCGAGAATCCTTCTGACGGTAGTTGTTCGATCACATTCCGCGAAAGGGCCGCTCGGGTGGGTGTGACAGCCGACTCAGGCCGCCTTGGCCAGCGCCTCGAACTCGTCGTCGGTCAGCTCCACCTCGGCCGCCGCGACGTTCTCCTCCAGATGCGCCACCGACGACGTACCCGGGATCGGCAGCATCACCGGCGAGCGGCGCAGCAGCCAGGCCAGCGCGAGCTGCGCCGGAGTCGCGCCGTGCGAGGTCGAGATCGCGTCCAGCGGGCCGCCGGGCCGGGCCAGGTTGCCGGTGGCGATCGGGAACCAGGGGATGAACGCCAGGTCGTGACGCTCGCAGTGCGCCAGCACGTCCTCCGCGCTCCGGTCGGCCAGGTTGTACAGGTTCTGCACGGACACGATCGGCGCGATCTCCCGGGCCGCCTCGATCTGCTCGACGCTGACCTGCGAGAGCCCGATGTGCCGGATCTTGCCCTCCTGCCGCAGCAGCGCCAGCTCGCCGAGCTGGTCGGCCAGCGGCACAGTCGCGTCGACGCGGTGCAGCTGGTAGAGCGGGATGCAGTCCAGGCCCAGGTGACGCAGGCTCAGCTCGCACTGCTGGCGCAGGTACTCCGGTCGGCCCACCGGCCGCCAGTCGTCCGGGCCGGACCGGGTCAGCCCGGCCTTGGTCGCGATGACCAGGTCGTCGGCGTACGGGTGCAGCGCCTCGCGGATCAGCAGCTCACTGACGAACGGCCCGTACGAGTCGGCGGTGTCGATGAACGTGACGCCCAGCTCGTACGCGCGGCGCAGCACCCGTACCGCCTCGGCCGGGTCCTTCGGGTCGCCCCACACACCGGGGCCGGTGAGCTGCATCGCCCCGTAGCCGAGGCGGTCGACCCGCAGGTCACCACCGATCCGGTAGCTGCCCGACGCCTTGGCGGGCTGGGTGCTGGTGGCCATTCGTGGTCCTCCTGTGCTCGTACGCGGTCGCGGGGCGGCGCGCGCCCCGACCCCTGGACATTCCCCGAATCGCGGCGGCGAAGCCAGCGGGACGACCGGCGGGGCAGTTGCGGCGAGCGGGCCCGGCGCACCGGACCGCCGTGCGAGGCTGAGCGCAACGCTGGTCAGGAGGTGCGCATGGGCGCGACGCCACAGCTCGACTTCGCGCTGGACACGTACGAGTGCATCGTGCTCTACCCGGGGCCCTCCGGCCGGGCCCTGCCGGAGGAGACCGTGCAGCGGCTACAGGCCGAGCATCTGCAGCACATGCGGGCGCTGCAACGGCGCGGCATCGTGCTCGTCGACGGCTCGGTGGACGGCCCGGCCCGGGAACCGGACCCGCCGATCGGTTTCGGCCTGGCGCGCACCGGCTCGGTGGACGACGTGCGCAGCGTCATGGAGGCCGACCCGGCGGTGCAGGCCGGTCTCTACCGGGTCGAGGTGCTGACCTTCCTCTGCCCGGCCGGCTCGCTGGAGTTCCCGCTGGTCAAGACGGAGAGCTGACGGCCGGGGCACTGTCGTGCGGGCGACGGCGGGCCCGGTGCGGCGGTGCTAGCGTCCGGCGCAGTGAGCCGATCCCGGCGCGTCCGGCGCCGCCGGCCCGGGTCGGCCGAGGAGTCGCCATGACCTCCGCCCCGGACCTGCCCCGCGCCACCGGCCTGCTCCGCGAGGCGCTCGGCGTCCGCCTGCTCACCCCCGCCGACCCGGGCTTCCCGGCCGCCGTCCGGCTCTGGAACGGCGCCCCGGCCGGCACGCCCGCGCTCGTCGCCCGGTGCCAGGACGCCGACGAGGTCGCGCTCGCGGTCCGCGTCGCCGGGCGGTGCCGGCTGCCGCTGTCGGTGCGCGGCGGCGGCCACGACTGGGCCGGCCGGGCGCTGCGCGACGGCGGCCTGGTCGTCGACCTCACCGGTATGCGCCAGGTCGACATCGGCCCCGGCGCGTCGACTGTCACGGTGGGCGGCGGGGCGACGGCCGCCGACGCGCTCGCCGCGCTGCGGCCGTACGACCGGGTCGTGGTCACCGGCGTGGTGCGCGCGGTCGGGCTGGCCGGGCTGACCATGGCCGGCGGGTACGGCCCGCTCTGCGGCCGGCACGGGCTGGCGCTGGACAACCTGCTCGCCGCCGAGGTGGTGCTCGCCGACGGCCGGCGGGTCACCGCCGGCCCGGAGCACGAGCCCGAGCTGTACTGGGCCCTGCGCGGCGGGGGCGGCAACTTCGGCGTGGTCACCGCGCTGCGCCTGCGTACCCACCCGCTGGCCGCCGCGCTCGCCGGCATGCTGCTGTTCCCGGCGGCCCAGGCGACGGCGGTGCTGCGCGGCTACGGGCAGGCCGTGCGGGACGCCCCGGACGAGCTGACCGTGATGGCCGGGTTCCTGCCCGGCCCGGCCGGGGAGCCGGTGGTGTTCCTCGCCCCGGTCTTCACCGGCGACGACGCGGCGGCGGGACAGGCCGCGGTGGACCGGCTGCGCGCGCTCGGCACCCCGATCGTCGACCAGGTCGCCCCACTGGCGTACGAGGACGTGCTGCGCCTGTTCGACGGCGGCATGGCCGACGGCAACCACTACCTGCTGCGTACCCGATGGCTGGCCCGGGTGGACGAGCCGGTGGTGGCGGCGCTGACCGCGGCGGCCGGCGCGGTCTCGTCGCCGTTCTCGGCGATCGCGCTGCACCACTTCCACGGCGCCGCGAGCCGGGTCCCGGTGGAGCGGACCGCGTTCGGGCTGCGCGCCGACCACCTGCTCGCCGAGATCATCGCGGTCTGGACGCCCGACGGCGACCCGGCGCCGCACCGGGCGTGGGCCGAGCACACGAGCGCGGCCCTGGCCCCGCACGCGCTGCCCGGCGGCTACCCGAACCTGCTCGCGCCCGAGGAGACCGACCGGGTGCGCCTCGCGTACGGATCGAACTGGGAGCGGCTGCGCCGGGCCAAGCGCCGTTACGACCCGCGCGGGATGTTCTCGGCCGTACCGACGCTGCCCCCGGCCGGTCCGCCGGGGCCGCGCCACGGCGAGGGCGGGCGGCATCCACGGGAGCACCCGGCCGGCACGTGACGGCGAGGGGTACCATTTCCGCCGCGCGGTCGCCGATGCCCGCCACTCACGACGTTCCGGTGCGGTACGCCAACCGCCCGCCCGCGCGTAGACGCGCGTCGTTGGACAACTGTTCCGCTGTCCGCAAGGGGTCGGCCGGGAGGCCGATCCGGAGGAGAGACTAGCCTGATGGGCGTGACACGCCGCGCGAAGATCGTCTGTACTCTCGGCCCCGCCACCTCGTCCCCGGAGCGTATCCGAGGGCTTGTCGAGGCGGGCATGAACGTGGCGAGGCTCAACTTCAGCCACGGCAGTCACGCCGACCACGAATCGGTCTACCGCCTGGTCCGGGAGGCCGCCGAGGCGTCCGGCAAGCCGGTCGCGGTGCTCGCCGACCTGCAGGGGCCCAAGATCCGGCTGGGCCGGTTCGCCGACGGTCCGCACGAGTGGCGCACCGGCGACTCGGTCGTGATCACCGGTGACGACATCGTCGGCTCGAAGGAGCGGGTCTCCTGCACCTACCGCAAGCTGCCGCAGGAGGTGAAGCCGGGCGACCGGCTGCTGATCGACGACGGCCGCGTCGCGGTCGAGGTCAGCGACGTCACCGGCAACGACATCCGGTGCCTGGTCACCGAGGGCGGCCCGGTCTCCAACAACAAGGGCGTCTCGCTGCCCAACGTGGCGGTCAGCGTCCCGGCCATGTCGGACAAGGACGCGGAGGACCTGCGCTTCGCCCTCGGCCTCGGTGTCGACCTGGTCGCGCTCTCGTTCGTCCGCTCGCCCGAGGACATCAAGCTCGTCCACTCGATCATGGACGAGGAGGGCGTGCGCCGCCCGGTCCTGGCCAAGGTGGAGAAGCCGGAGGCGGTGGACCACCTGGAGGCGATCGTGCTGGCCTTCGACGGGGTCATGGTCGCCCGCGGCGACCTCGGCGTCGAGCTGCCGCTGGACCAGGTGCCGCTGGTGCAGAAGCGCGCCGTGCAGCTCTGCCGGGAGAACGCCAAGGCCGTCATCGTGGCCACCCAGATGCTCGACTCGATGATCGAGAACTCCCGACCGACCCGCGCCGAGGCCTCCGACGTGGCGAACGCGGTGCTCGACGGCGCGGACGCGGTGATGCTCTCCGGCGAGACGAGCGTCGGCAAGTACCCGGTGCTCACCGTCAGCACCATGGCCAAGATCATCACCACCACCGAGGCCGGCTCGATCGCCGTCCCCCGGTTGCAGCACGACCCGCGTACGCACGGCGGCGCGCTCACCGTGGCCGCCTCCTCCATCGCCCGGGCCATCGGCGCGAAGGCCATGGTGGCGTTCTCGCAGACCGGCGACACCGTCAAGCGGCTCGCCCGGCTGCACTGCGACCTGCCGCTGCTGGCCTTCACGCCGGTGCCGGAGGTGCGCAACCAGCTCGCGCTCTCCTGGGGCGTGGAGACGTTCCTGATGCCGTTCGTCCAGCACACCGACGACATGTTCCGCCAGGTCGACCAGGCGCTGCTCGGCCTCAACCGGGCCAACCCGGGCGACTACGTGGTGATCGTGGCGGGCAGCCCGCCCGGCACCCCCGGCTCCACCAACACGCTGCGCGTGCACCAGTTGGGCTCGCTCGTGGACGCGGCCTCGGCGCGAGCTCTCCAGTGAGTGCTGCGGCGACCGGGCAGGCGGCGGTCGACCAGCTGCTGGAGGTGCTCGACCTCGCCCGTACCGGGGAGATGGCCTTCCGGGGCATGAGCCCACCGGTGGGCCCGCAACGGGTCTACGGCGGGCAGGTCGCCGGGCAGGCACTGGTCGCGGCCGGCCGCACCGTCGACGCGGAGCGGGCCGTGCACTCCCTGCACGGCTACTTCGTGCGCCCCGGTGACCCGGCCGAGCCGATCGAGTACCAGGTGGAGAACGTCCGGGACGGCCGGTCCTTCTCGGTGCGCCGCTCGGTGGCGTTGCAGCACGACAAGCCGATCTTCTTCATGTCGGCGTCGTTCCAGCGGCAGGACGAAGGGCTGGACCACCACGCCCCGCTGCCGCCGGACGTGCCCGGCCCGGACGACGTGCCGACCATGGCGGACCGGCTCGCCCGCTACCCGGAGCGGCTCGGCATCTGGGGGATGATCCCGCGGCCGATCGACGTGCGCTACGTCGGCGAGCCCGGCTGGGTACGCCCCGGCGACCGTCCGGCCGAACCGCACCAGCGGGTGTGGATGCGCGTGGACGGCAAGCTGCCGGACGACCCGCTGCTGCACGCGTGCGCGCTGACGTACGCCTCCGACCTGACGCTGCTGGACTCGGTGCTGTCGGTGCACGGCGAGGTGTGGGGTCCGGGCGGCGTGGTCGGCGCGAGCCTCGACCACGCGTTGTGGTTCCACAGGTCGTTCCGCGCCGACGAGTGGTTCCTGTACGACTGCTGGAGCCCGTCCGCGTCGGGCGCCCGTGGCCTGGCCACCGGCCGCATGTTCACCGCCGACGGGCGGCACATCGCCAGCGCCGTGCAGGAGGGACTGCTGCGCCGGGTCGGCGGGGCGGCTCGCGAGGCAGCGGACTAGCCTGGCCGTATGCGTCTTTCCGCCCGGGTCGACTATGCCCTCCGCGCGGCCGCTGAGCTGGCCTCGGTCGCGGACGGGACCGCCGAGCGGAGTCGCCCGGTGACCGCCGAGCAGATCGCCCGGTCCCAGGAAATCCCGCCGAAGTTCCTGGAGAGCATCCTGCTCCAGCTTCGCCGGGGCGGCATCGTGCACGCCCAGCGTGGCCCCGAGGGCGGCTACTGGCTGGCCCGGCCGGCGGGGGAGATCTCCCTGGCCGAGGTGATCCGCGTCATCGACGGTCCGCTCGCGCACGTGCGCGGCCAGCGTCCGGAACAGCTCGGCTACCAGGGCGCGGCCCGCGCGTTGCAGGACGTCTGGATCGCGTTGCGGGCCAGCGAGCGGGAGATCCTGGAGCTGGTCACGATCGCCGACGTGGCCTCCGGCGCCCTGCCCGGCCGGGTCAACGAGCTGGCTGCCGACCCGCGCGCCTGGAGCTGATCGCGCCGTCCGGCGCGTCCTACCAACCGGATGGGGGACTTGACCGGGACCGCCTCCGTGCCGCATTGTCGACCAAGTTGATAGGAGATGCCGAAAAGTCAGGGGGCGCTCGTGCGCAAGCTGCTGGTCCTCGCCCTCGTCGGGCTCGCCGCGCAACTGGTCGACGGCTCGCTCGGCATGGCGTACGGGCTGACCTCCTCGACGCTGCTCCTGTTCGCCGGTGTCGCGCCGGCCGCCGCGTCGGCCTCGGTGCACCTGGCCGAGATCGGCACCACGCTCGCCGCGGGCGTCTCGCACTGGCGCTTCGGCAACGTCGACTGGCGGGTGGTCGGCCGGATCGCGCTGCCCGGCGCGATCGGCGCGTTCGCCGGGGCCACGTTCCTCAGCTCCATCTCCACCGAGGCCGCCGCGCCGTGGATGGCGGCCATCCTGTTCACGCTCGGCGCGTACCTGCTGGTGCGGTTCTCCCGGCCGTTGCGGGCCAACCGCGCCGCCGGCCGGCTGCGTAGCCGCTTCCTCGCCCCGCTGGGACTGGTCGCCGGCTTCGTCGACGCCACCGGCGGCGGAGGCTGGGGCCCGGTCGCCACCCCGGCGCTGCTGGTCTCCGGCCGGATGGAACCCCGCAAGGTCATCGGCTCGGTGGACACCTCCGAGTTCGTCGTGGCCGGCGCGGCGAGCGTCGGCTTCCTGATCGGCCTGGGCACCGAGGGCTTCCTGCTGCCCACAGTGGCCGCGCTCCTGGTCGGTGGCCTGATCGCCGCGCCGATCGCGGCCTGGCTGGTCCGCATCGTTCCCGCCCAGCTGCTCGGCGCCGTGATCGGCGGCGTGATCGTGCTGACCAACGCCCGCACCCTGCTGAGCGCCGGTGGCGTGAGCGGCTCGGTGCCGGTGGTGGTCTACGCGCTGCTCGGCGTCGCCTGGGTGGTCGCCATCGTCCTGGCGGTGCGTGCGCTGCGCCGTACCCGGCGCGCCCGCGCCACCGTCGATGCGGCGCTGGCCTCCGCGTCGCCGGCCGAGGCCGCGCTGGCCTCCGCGTCGGCGGCCGAGGCGGGGGAGCCCGCCCAGCCGGGGGAGTCCGTCGAGCCGGTGGAGGCCGCGAAGTCGGGGCAGGTGCCGGAGCCGGTGGCCACCGCCGAGACCGCCGAGGCCGCGGAGTCGCGGAAGCTCGCCGCCGCCGTCGACGGCTGAGCTGCTCGCGGTCAGGGGCCGGGCCATCACCCGGCCGCGTCTTCGCCCGGGAGGGCTCTGTCTCGCCGGCCGCCGCTGCACCGCTCCACCGCGCTTGTGGGTGTGTCCGGCGGTGACCTAGGCTGACGGAGCGCGGAGCCGAATCACCGACGTCGATACGTTGACGTCGCTCGTCGCAGCAGGGCACGTACCTTCCCCGCCGGTCCGGGCAGGCCGGCGTCGTCGCGTGCCTGACCTCCGCGAAAGGCATCCCCGTGCACCTCACCACCCCACGCCGCCGGCTCGCGCTGCTCGCCGCGGCCTCGGCGGTCACCCTGTCGGCCGGCGCGCTCACCACGATGACCGCCGCGGCGGCGGCTGCCGCCTGCCGGGTCGACTACCGGATCACCAACCAGTGGAGCGGCGGCTTCGGCGCCGACGTGACAGTCACCAACCTCGGCGACCCGGTCAACGGCTGGACCCTCGGCTGGAGCTTCGCCGCCGGCCAGCAGATCGTCCAGGCGTGGAACGCCACCGTCAGCCAGTCCGGCGCGCAGGTGAGCGCCCGCGACGCCGGCTACAACGCGGCCTTCGGCGCCGGCGGCACCGCGAACTTCGGTTTCAACGGCTCGTGGAACAACGCGTCGAATCCGGTACCGTCCGCGTTCACGCTCAACGGCACCGCCTGCACCGGCGCGCCGTCCACCAGCGCGCCGCCGTCCACCCCGCCGCCGTCCACGCCGCCACCGTCGACACCGCCGCCCAGCACCCCGCCACCGTCGACACCACCGCCCACCACACCACCGCCCACCGACCCGCCGGCCGGCGCGAAGCAGATGGAGAAGCTCGACCGAGGGCTGGTCAGCGTCCGCTCCGGCAGCGGGAACCTGGTCTCCTGGCGGCTGCTCGGCACCGAGACCACCGGCGTGTCGTTCAACCTCTACCGCGACGGCACGAAGGTGAACGCCAGCCCGATCACCGGCGCCACCACGTACCTGGACAGCGGCGCGGCGGCCGGATCGGCGTACACCGTGCGGGCCGTGGTGAACGGCGCCGAGCAGGCGGCGTCCGCCCCGGCGCTCCAGTTCGCCAACGGTTACCTGGACGTGCCGATCCAGCCGCCGCCCGGCGGCACCACGCCGAGCGGTGAGGGGTACAGCTACTCGGCGAACGACGCGAGCGTCGGTGACCTCGACGGCGACGGCCGCTACGAGTTCGTGCTCAAGTGGGACCCGTCGAACGCCAAGGACAACTCGCAGTCCGGCTACACCGGCAACGTCTACGTCGACGCGTACACGCTCACCGGCGCCCGGCTGTGGCGCATCGACCTGGGCCGCAACATCCGCGCCGGCGCCCATTACACCCAGTTCCAGGTGTACGACTACGACGGCGACGGGGACGCCGAGGTGGCCATGAAGACCGCCGACGGCACCCGCTCCGGCACCGGCCAGGTGATCGGCAACGGCTCGGCCGACCACCGCAACTCCAGCGGATACGTGCTCGCCGGCCCGGAGTACCTGACCATGTTCGACGGCCGCACCGGCGCGGCGCTGTCCACAGCCGACTACGACCCGCCGCGCGGCACCGTCTCGTCCTGGGGCGACTCGTACGGCAACCGGGTCGACAGGTTCCTCGCCGGCACCGCGTACCTGGACGGGCAACGCCCCTCGCTGATCATGGCGCGCGGCTACTACACCCGGGCCGTCGTCGCGGCCTGGGACTTCCGCGACGGCACGCTGCGCAAGCGCTGGACGTTCGACTCGAACGCCTCCGGCAACGGCGCCGCCGCCGGCCAGGGCAACCACCAGCTCTCCGTGGCCGACGTCGACAACGACGGCCGCCAGGAAATCGTGTACGGGGCCGCCACGATCGACGACAACGGCCGGCTGCTGTACTCCACCGGCAACGGCCACGGCGACGCGCTGCACGTCGGCGACCTCGACCCCTCCCGCTCCGGCCTGGAGGTGTTCAAGGTCGACGAGGACGGCAGCAAGCCCAGTTCCTGGATGGCCGACGCGCGTACCGGCCAGATCCTCTGGCAGACCGCGCCGAACGGCGACAACGGACGTGGCGTCTCCGGTGACGTCTGGGCCGGCAGCCCGGGCGCGGAGTCGTGGTCGTCGGCGGTCGACGGGCTGCTGAACACCCGGGGGCAGAACGTCGGGCGCAAACCGTCGTCGGCGAACTTCCTGATCTGGTGGGACGGCGACCCGGTGCGGGAACTGCTCGACGCCACGAAGATCGACAAGTACGGCACCGGCGGCGAGACCCGGCTGCTCACCGGCAGCGGCGTCGCGTCCAACAACGGCACCAAGTCCACCCCGGCCCTCTCGGCGGACCTGCTCGGCGACTGGCGCGAGGAGGTCGTCTGGCGCACCAGCGACAGCACCGCGCTACGGATCTACAGCACGCCGGTCACCACCGGCCTGCGACTGCCGACGCTGATGCACGACCCGCAGTACCGGGTGGCGGTGGCCTGGCAGAACACCGCGTACAACCAGCCGCCGCACCCGGGCTTCCACCTGGGCGACGGCATGAGCACCCCGCCGGCGCCGAACATCTACCTGCGCTGAAACGGCAGGCACCGGGTCGCCGGCCGCGGAATCCGCTCCGCCGGCGACCCGGTGCTCCACACCGCAGCATTCCCGACCCGTCCCGACCGGGAATGCCGTACCACCACCGGGGATAAAGTTATGCGTCCCGCGCGACGCTGCGGTGACGTGGCTATGAAGAGCGTGTTTCAGCCCTCCCGGCGCAGCCCGCCCGCCACCTTCTCGGCGATCAGCTCGAACGAGCGGACCCGGTCGGCCACGTCGTAGACCATCGTGGTGAGCATCAGCTCGTCCGCGCCGGTGCGCTCCAGCAGTTCCCCGAGCTGCCGGGCCACCGTCTCCGGCGAGCCGGTCGCCTGCCCGTCGCGGCGCTGGGCGACGAACTCCCGCTCGAACTCCGAGTATGGGTACGCCGCCGCCTCCTCCGGCGTGACCAGCGGCTCCGGCCGCCCCGACCGCAGCTTCAGGAACGACAGCCCGGCCGGCCCGGCGAGCCACTCGGCCCGCTCGTCGGTCTCCGCGCAGACCGCGTTCACCGCCACCATCGCGTACGGCCGGTCCAGCCACTGCGACGGCCGGAAGTTCTGCCGGTAGAGCTGCAACGCCGGGATCGTGTTCTGCGAGCTGAAGTGGTGCGCGAACGAGAACGGCAGCCCGAGCAGGCCGGCCAGCTGCGCGCTGAACCCGCTGGACCCGAGCAGCCACACCTGCGGCGACTGGCCCCGGCCCGGCGTCGCGGTGATCGGGCCCGGCTCGGCGCCGGAGAAGTAGTTCATCAGGTCGGCCAGCTCGCGCGGGAAGTGCTCGGCGGACAGGCCCTCCATGGTGCGGCGCAGCGCCAGCGCGGTCACCTGGTCGGTGCCGGGCGCCCGGCCGATGCCCAGGTCGATCCGGCCCGGGTGCAGCGCCTCCAGGGTGCCGAACTGCTCGGCCACCACCAGCGGCGCGTGGTTGGGCAGCATCACCCCGCCGGAGCCGAGCCGGATGGTGCTGGTGTTCGCGGCCAGGTGCGCGAGCAGCACCGCCGGGGCGGAGCTGGCGATGGCCGGCATGTTGTGGTGCTCGGCCACCCAGAACCGGCGGTAGCCCAGCTCCTCGGTGCGGCGGGCCAGCTCCGTGGTGTACCGCAGCGCCTCACCGGCGTTGCCGGTCGCCGCCACCGGGGCAAGATCAAGAACAGACATGGGTACGTCGATCACAGCGTGGTGCAACAGGCCACGTGCCGGAATTGTTCCGCCGGGTGCGCTATCCCATACCCCGGGCCTGCTCGAAGATCAGGCTGGTCTGGGTGTGCTGCACCGCCGGATCGACAGCCAGATGGTCGAGCACGAAGTCCCGCAGCGCGTCACCGGAGGCGGCCCGCACGTGCAGCACGTAGTCCTCCGCGCCGGCCACGTGGAACACCGATACCACCCCTGGTAGCCGTACCGACCGGGCGCGGAACGCGTCCACGGCGGCCCGCTCGTGCGCTGTCAGCCGCACCGAGACCAGCGCCTGCAACGGCAGACCCACCGCCGCCGGGTCCACCTCGGCGTGGAACCCGCGGATCGCCCCGCACTCGCGCAGCGCCCGGGTACGCGTCAGGCACGTCGACGGCGCCACCCCGACGCGCTCGGCCAGCGCGTTGTTCGGCAGCCGGCCGTCGGCCGCCAGCTCGGTGAGGATCGCGCGGTCGGTGTCGTCCAGGCCGGCGAACGGCCGTACATCATTCGGTGCGGCAGGCATGTGACCATCTTTCACCGAACCCTCGTCGGGCGAAAGCGCGACGGACAGAATCTTCTTCGCTGCTCTTGCCTGCCGCCGTCGTCATGTTCGACAGTTCCGTCATGACTTCCGTGGACACCGCAGCCGTACACGCCGGGCGCGCCGACCTCGCCGGGCTCGGCGTCCACGTCCCGCCCATCGACCTGTCCACCACCAACCCGCTGCCCTCGGTGGCCGGCGGCGGTGACGACTACGAGACGCTCGCCACCGGCGGCACCCTCCCGGCCGGCGGCAGCGCCGTCTACCAGCGCCTGTGGAACCCGACGGTGGCCCGGTTCGAGACCGCGCTCGCCCAGCTCGAAGGCACCGCCGAGGCCGTCGCCTTCGCCAGCGGCATGGCCGCGCTCACCGCCGCCCTGCTCGCCGCCACCCGGGACGGCAAGCGTCACATCGTCGCCGTGCGCCCCCTCTACGGCGGCACCGACCACGTCCTCGCCACCGGCCTGCTCGGCACCGAGGTCAACTGGGCCACCCCAGCCGGCGTGGCCGCCGCGATCCGCCCCGACACCGCCCTGGTGCTGGTCGAGACGCCGGCCAACCCCAGCCTCGACCTGGTCGACATCGCCGCGCTCGCCGAGGCCGCCGGTGACGTCCCGCTGCTCGTCGACAACACCGTCGCCACCCCGGTGCTCCAGCAGCCCGCCCGCCACGGCGCCGCGCTCGTGCTGCACAGCGCCACCAAGAGCATCGGCGGCCACGGCGACGTCCTCGCCGGTGTGATCGCCTGCGCCCCCGAGTGGGCCGCCCGGCTGCGCCAGGTCCGCGCCGTCACCGGCGCCGTCCTGCACCCGCTCGGCGCGTACCTGCTGCACCGCGGCATCCAGACCCTCCCGCTGCGCGTCCGCGCCCAGCAGGCCGGCGCGGAGAAGCTCGCCGCCTGGCTCGCCGGGCACCCCGCCGTCGAGCGCGTCCACCACCCGTCGCTGCACGACCCGGCCGGGCTGGTCGGCCGGCAGATGTCCGGCACCGGCAGCCTGCTCGCCTTCGAGGTACGCGGCGGCGCGCCCGCCGCGGCCGAGGTCGCCGGCGCCTGCGAACTGATCACGCACGCGGTGTCGCTCGGCGGCGTCGACACGCTGATCCAGCACCCGGCCTCGCTCACCCACCGGCCGGTCGAGGGCGACGCCAAACCGTGCGGCGGGCTGCTGCGCGTCTCGGTCGGCCTGGAGGACCCGGAGGATCTGCGGGCGGATCTCGCCCGGGCGCTGGCGCGGATCTGACGCGCGCCGGTCGCCCGCGTCGGCGGCCGGTCACGACTTCGGGCCGACGTGCTGGTCGAGGGCGGCCACTGCCTCCCGGCGGGCCACCGACAGCGAGTTGCGGCGATTCATCCGCCAGGCGATGCCGAGCAGGCCGAGCGCCCACTGACAGAGACCCATGATGTCGGCGGACTCGTTGGCGAACATGTAGCGCGGATAGACGTAGCGCTTGCCGCGCACGACCACCTGATTGGCGAAACGGCAGCCGTCGGAGTGGAACAGGCCGCGCAAAAAGTCGCCCGGATGGGCCTCGACGATGGGCCGCTGCCAGTCGGTCAGGACGATCGGACGCTCGTGCTTCTTGCCGGGCCCGTGCTGCGGTAGTAGGCACGGCCAGTGCTTGCCGTAACTCTGCACATTGACGCAGCCCGGTTTTGAGACCCGCTGCACCTTTTCGGCCAGCACCGCTCGCATGGCGTCGTCGCACGCTTCGATCAGGCCCGGCCAGCACTCGCTGCAGGCGATCCGGAGCACCGGCACCCGGGCCCTGGTCACGAGGTGCCCGTCGCCGAGGTAGAGGCCGAGGAGATAGGCGTAGGCCGCCGGGTCTGTCGGAGCGTGCATGTCGTCACGACAGCGGAAGCATCGCAGCGCGGTGCCCTGCTGCTTCGGCGTCGGCCGATCCTTGCACCAGTGGCGGACCGTCGGATAGGAGAGCCCCACGGTCCGCGCCACCTCGGCGACGGTTGCGCCGTCGAGGTAGAGACGCCGCGCCCGGGCGCGCAGTTCGGGTGGATGCACAGCCCCATGGTCGAACGCCTGTATGACATTTCTGGTGCCCTCGGTGGGATTCGAACCCACACTGTATGGAGTTTGAATCCATTGCCTGCTGCCAGTTGGGCTACGAGGGCGTTCCGTGATTCGGCCTCGACAGCCTACCCGCTAGGCTGAAGGCGGCGACACCCGGCAGGGCGGGTGTCGAGTTCGAACCGGTGGGAGTGGCTCGTGGGCGAGATGCAGGCGGACGCCGAGCGCAAGCGCGTTCTGATCGCCGAGGACGAGGCGCTCATCCGGCTGGACCTGGCCGAGATGCTCGTCGAAGAGGGCTACGAGGTGGTCGGCGAGGCCGGTGACGGCGAGACCGCCGTCAAGCTCGCCGAGGAGCTCAAGCCGGACCTGGTCATCCTCGACATCAAGATGCCGATCATGGACGGGCTGGCCGCCGCCGAGCGGATCGCCGGCGCGCGCATCGCCCCGGTGATCATCCTGACTGCGTTCAGCCAGCGTGACCTGGTGGAGCGGGCGCGGGCGGCGGGCGCGATGGCGTACCTGGTCAAGCCGTTCCAGAAGAGCGACCTGGTGCCGGCGGTCGAGATCGCGCTGTCCCGCTACTCGGAGATCGCCGCGCTGGAGTCGGAGGTGGCCGGCCTCACCGACCGGCTGGAGATCCGCAAGACCGTGGAGCGCGCCAAGGGCGCGCTGATGACGACGTACGGCATGACCGAGCCGCAGGCGTTCAAGTGGATCCAGCGCACCGCGATGGACCACCGGATGACCATGAAGGAGGTCGCCGAGCGGATCCTCGCCGAGACCACCGGCGGCGAGGTCGAGCAGCCGGCTTCCTGACCTGCCGGGAGGCGTCCGATCGATAGGATCGGATCCATGCCTTCCGCGCGCGTCCGGCCGGCGCTCGTCGCCGTGACCGCCGCCGCGTTGCTCCTGGCAGCCTGTCACGCCACCCCGCGGCCGCTTCCGGTGCCCGCGCCGGTGCGTCCGCAGTGGCGGGCCGTGGAGTTGGCGCTTCCCGCCGGTGCCGCAGGTCGCCCGGTGGCACGTGACGTGGCGCGCTGCGCCGGCCGCTGGTACGTGGTGGGCGGGCTGATCGATCCGGCGGGGGAGACCCGGCCGGCGGCGTGGTCCTCATCGGACGGTGTGACCTGGTCGCCGATCCCGGTACGCGCGCAGACGTTCTACGGCCGCCAGCACGTGCTCTACGCGGTGGCCTGCCGGGGCGACGGGATGGCGGCGCTGGGCGCGAAGACGGGTGGCGTGCACGGCAATCCGCGTACCGGGACGTGGGTCTGGCGGCCGGGCGGGCCGTTGCGGGAGGCGCCGGCGGCGTTCGAGTTGTTCGGCGGCCCGCGCGCGGTGAGCGCGTCGGGGCTGGCGGCCGGGCCGGGCGGGTGGCTGGTCGCCGGGGCGCGCGTCGGCGGCGCGGCGGTGTGGACGTCGCCGGACGCCGAGGGGTTCGTCCTGCGCGAGGGCGTCGACGAGCTGGGAAGTGACGGCCGGGGCCGGACTGCTGCCTATGACGTGGCGGCGGTGGGCTCGGGCTGGCTGGTGGTGGGGTCACTGCTGCCGCCCGGCGGGGCGGCTCGGGCGCCGCTCGCGTGGTTCTCGGCCGACGGCCGGGTGTGGCGGCGGGCGGCGTTGCCGGTGCCGAAGGGCGCCGCCGGGGCGGCGGAGCGGGTGGCGCGGGCCGACGGCGGGCCGGTGGTCCTCGGGCCGGTGGGCGACCGGTTCGCGGTGTGGCGCGGGTGCGACGACTGCGGCTCGCCGTCGGCCGGGCCGGCGGGTGCGGCGCAGCGGTGGCGGCGGGTCGGCGGGTTCGGTACATCGGGTCCCGGGGTGTCGTCGGTGGACGCGCTCGCGGCGGCGGGTCGGCGGCTCGTCGCGGTGACCGGTGACGGGGCTCAGCGACGGCTCTGGATGTCGCGTGACGGCGGCACGTCGTGGCTTCCGGTGATCACTCCGGTGCCGGTGCCGGACGGTGGCGACGCCGCGCTGGCGGTGGCCGTCGGCGACGACGGGCTGTTCGTGGTCGCTGACGACGGGAAAACGTCCCGTGCCTGGTGGGGGGTGTTGCCGACCATCGATCGGTAGGGGGTGATCGGGGATTGGCCCGTTACCGAGGAATAGTTGGTGAAAGCCTTTCCCCGCCTACGGTTCTTACGGCGATCGGCTTGAATCCGCCACCGCGTGTAACGGTTCGGTCAACCCCGCTTTCCAGGTCTTACGCCGCCGCTCGCGGTGGGATAACGTCCCGCCCCAGACCGGCGACGACGGTCTTGGTTCGTCCACCCCGCAAGGGCCAATCGGCGGTGGGTGGTTCGGATCATGGACGGAGGAGGGTTCGGGCCTTGAGGCAGAAGCTCGCACGCGTGATCGGCGGGGTCGCCATGCTGGCGCTCGTCGCCGGTGGCACCGCTTGTTCCAGCGGCAGCGACGATGAGGGTTCCGGGGGCAGCGCCTGCGGGAGCAAGATCGCTTTCTTCGGCGCGCTGACCGGTAGCTCGGCCGCGCTGGGCATCAACGAGAAGAACGGCGTCAAGCTGGCCGTCGACAAGTACAACAAGGAGAACCCGGACTGCAAGGTCGAGCTCGCCGAGCTCGACTCGCAGGGCAGCCCGGACCAGGCGCCGCAGCTGGCCCAGAAGGCGATCGATGACACCAAGATCCTGGGTGTCGTGGGTCCGGCCTACTCGGGCGAGTCCGAGGCCGCCGGTCCGCTGTTCAACGAGGCCGGTCTGGTCACCATCACCCCCTCCGCGACCCGTCCCAGCCTCGCCGAGCAGGGCTGGAAGACGTTCTTCCGCGCGGTCGGCAACGACCTGAGCCAGGGCCCCGCCGCCGGTAACTACATCAAGAACGTGATGAAGGCCGACCGGGTCTACGTCATCGACGACCAGTCCGCGTACGGCGCCGGCCTGGCCGACGAGGTCAAGAAGGTGCTCGGCGCCTCGGTCGTGGGCAGCGACAAGGTCCAGGGCGAGGGCAAGCAGGTCGAGTTCTCCGGTGTGGTCACCAAGGTCAAGGCCGCCAACGTGAAGGCGGTCTTCTACGGCGGCTACTACCAGGAGGCCGGCCTGATCCGTAAGCAGCTCACCGCTGCCGGTGTCACCGCTCCGCTGGTCGCCGGTGACGGCGTGAACGACGGCGCGTACATCACCTCCGCCGGTGCTGCCGCCGCCGAGGGCACCATCCTCACCTGCCCCTGCGCTCCGTCCACCGAGGCGCGCGGCACCTTCGCCGCCGACTTCAAGGCGCTCAACGGCACCGACCCGGGCACCTACAGCGACACCGCCTACGACGCGGCGACCATCCTGCTGGCGGGCATCAAGGCCGGCAAGAGCACCCGCGCCGACCTGCTGGAGTTCGTGAAGGGCTACAGCGGCGAGGGCGTGGCCGCCAGCTACAAGTTCGTCGAGGGCGGCGAGCTCGACCCGGCGCAGGTCAAGGTCTGGGCGTTCAAGGTGCAGGGCGGCAAGGTCGTCCCGGACCAGGAGATCCCCAAGTCCTGAGCGTTCGATCGCTGGACTGGCGATTGAGTAGTGATCGCGGGTGCGGCCGGGAGCTGGCTCCCGGCCGCACCCTCTTTTTCTCTTGAGCGACGGAGCGTCCCTCCCTTGGACTTCGACGGATTGTTCTCCAACTTTGGGGAACTCACCACGACCGGCTTGACGCAGGGCGCCATCTACGCCCTGGTCGCGCTCGGCTACACGCTTGTGTACGGCGTGCTAAGGCTCATCAACTTCGCCCACTCCGAGGTCTTCATCGCCGGCGCGTTCGCCGCGATCTGGACCTGGAACGGATTCGGACTCGACCAGAACTCGCAGGTCAGCGGCCTCGGCTCGATCCTGTTCTACCTGCTGGTGGCGATGATCGTGGCAGCCATCGCCTCGGCGGGCACCGCGACGGTGATCGAACGGGTGGCGTACCGGCCGCTGCGCAAGCGCAACGCGCCGCCGCTGGCGTTCCTCATCACCGCCATCGGCGCCTCGATCGCCATCTCCGAGGCGTTCGGCGTCTACACCCGGCGCCGGCCGGAGGGCGCGCCGATCCTGGTCAGCTCGAAGCCGCTGTTCCACATCGCCGGGGTGCCGATCGACGCGGTGCAGCTGCTCACTGTCGGCTCCGCGCTGGTGATGATGTTCGCGCTGGACCAGTTCATCAACCGCAGCCGTACCGGCCGCGGCATCCGGGCGGTGGCCCAGGACGCCAACACGGCGGCCCTGATGGGCGTCAACAAGGACCGCATCATCCTGATGGTCTTCATCGCCGGTGGCACCATGGCCGGCGTCGCGGGCCTGCTCTACGACGTGCGGATCCAGACGCTCACCTACAGCGTCGGCTTCCTGCTGGGCCTCAAGGCGTTCACCGCGGCGGTGCTCGGCGGTATCGGCAACCTGCGCGGCGCGCTCGTCGGCGGGTTGCTGCTCGGCGTCGTGGAGAACTACGCCGCGGGCCTGTTCGGCAGTCAGTGGAAGGACTTCGCCGCGTTCGCGGTGCTGGTCGTGCTGCTGATGTTCCGGCCGACCGGTCTGCTCGGCGAATCACTGGGGAGGGCACGCGCATGACGACCACCATCGACCCGCCGGAGCGGCGGGAGACGGCGGCGGACAAGCTGCGGCAGGGCCGGCACGCGATCTCGGAGCGCTGGCACCACGCGCCGCGCTGGGTGCGCTGGGTGCTGCTGGTCGCGGTCATCGCGTTCTTCTACGCGCTGCCGAACAAGGAGTTCTACCAGTACCTCGGGCCGATCCCGACCCCGGGAGCGAACTTCACCCAGGTGATGTTCACGGTCTCGATCTACGTGCTGCTGGCGGTCGGACTCAACATCGTGGTCGGCTTCGCCGGCCTGCTCGACCTCGGCTACTTCGGCTTCTTCGCCGTCGGCGCGTACACGGTAGCGGTGCTGACCTCGCCGAGCAGCGACCTCAAGACGCTGTGGCCGTGGCTGGCGGTGGTGCCGATCGCGATCGGCCTGACCATGGTCTCCGGCGTCATGCTCGGCACGCCGACGCTGCGCCTGCGCGGCGACTACCTGGCGCTGGTGACGCTCGGCTTCGCCGAGATGATCCGGATCGCGGCGGTCAGCTCCGAGTTCCTCAAGGGACAGCGCGGCTTCAACCAGATCCCGCACCCGCCCGGCCAGTACGCCGACGGCCGGCCGTGGTTCGGCGTGCTCGACGCCCGCCCGTACTACTGGCTGGTGCTCACGCTGATCATCCTGGTGGTGATCGGGGTGCGGAACCTGACCCACAGCCGGGTCGGCCGGGCCTGGATCTCGATCCGCGAGGACGAGGACGCGGCCCAGCTGATGGGCGTGCCGACGTTCAAGTTCAAGCTGTGGGCGTTCGCCTCCGGCGCGGCCATCGCCGGCCTGGCCGGCGCGTTGTTCGCCGGCAAGCAGAACTTCGTCAACTCGCAGAACTTCGAGCTGCTGAACTCGATCATCATCCTGGCCGCTGTCATCTTCGGCGGATCGGGCAACATCGTCGGCGCGATCGTCGGCGGTGGCCTGGTGGCGTACATGATCGAGCGGTTCCGCGGCATCGAGCTGTTCGGCGTGGAGCTGTACGAGTACCGGTTCCTCTTCTTCGGCCTGGTGCTCGTGGTGATGATGATCTTCAGGCCGCAGGGCCTGATTCCGAACCGGCGACGGGCGGCGGAGTTCAAGGACCGCCGCAAGGAGGTGATCGTCGGTGAGTGACACCGAGCAGAATCCGAAAGTTCCGGTCCAGGCGGCGGCCCCCGTCGTCGAGACGGTGAGCGAGCGGGAGCCGTTGCTGGAGGTCGACCACGTCACGCTGCGCTTCGGCGGCGTGGTGGCCCTCAACGACGTGGACTTCACCCTCTACAAGGGGGAGATCCTCGGTCTGATCGGCCCGAACGGCGCCGGCAAGACCACCTGCTTCAACGCGATGACCGGCATCTACCAGCCCACCGAGGGCGAGATCCGGTTCCTGGGCCAGAAGATCAGTGGCAAGAAGCGCCACAAGATCACCCGGATGGGCATGGCGCGTACGTTCCAGAACATCCGCCTCTTCCCGGAGATGACCGCGCTGGAGAACGTCCAGGTCGGCGCGGACGCGCACCACAAGACCAGCGTGATCTCCGCGTTGCTGCGCCTGCCGCGGCACTGGAAGGAGGAGCGCGAGGGCCGGGAGAAGGCCGAGCGCCTGCTGGAGTTCGTCGGCATCAGCAAGCGGATGCACGAGTTCGCCCGCAACCTGTCCTACGGCGAGCAGCGACGGCTGGAGATCGCCCGCGCGCTGGCCACCGACCCGAAGCTGCTCTGCCTGGACGAGCCGGCCGCCGGCTTCAACCCGGCGGAGAAGGAGGAGCTGCTCCAGCTCATCCGGCAGATCCGGGACCAGGGCGTGACGGTGCTGCTGATCGAGCACGACATGCGCCTGGTGATGGGCGTGACCGACCGGATCGTGGTCCTGGAGTTCGGAAGGAAGATCGCCGAGGGGCTGCCCGCCGAGGTGCGGGACAACCCGAAGGTGGTCGCGGCGTACCTGGGGGTGCCGGACGATGCTGCTTGAGATCGAGGACGTGAGCCTGCTCTACGGGCGGATCCAGGCGCTGCACGGGATCAGCCTGACCGTGGACGAGGGGGAGATCGTCGCGCTGATCGGCGCGAACGGCGCCGGCAAGTCCACCACCATGCGGGCGATCTCCGGCATCCGGCCGGTCGCCTCCGGCCGGATCAAGTTCGCCGGTGAGGACATCACCAAGCTCCGGGCCGACCTGCGGGTCCGGCGCGGGCTGTGCCAGGCACCCGAGGGCCGGGGGATCTTCCCCGGCATGTCGGTGCTGGAGAACCTGGACATGGGCGCGTACACCCGGCGGGACAAGGCCGGCGTCGCGCAGGACCTGGCCCGGGTGCTGGACCTGTTCCCGCGGCTGGCCGAGCGGCGCAAGCAGGCCGGCGGCACGCTGTCCGGCGGCGAGCAGCAGATGCTCGCGGTCGGCCGGGCGCTGATGAGCCGCCCGAAGCTGCTGCTGCTCGACGAGCCGTCGATGGGTCTCGCGCCGATGCTGATCCAGCAGATCTTCACGATCATCACGGAGATCAACCAGCAGGGCACCACGATCCTGCTGGTGGAGCAGAACGCCCAGCAGGCGCTGGCGCGGGCCCACCGGGCGTACGTGCTGGAGACCGGCCGGATCGTCAAGACCGGTTCCGGCACGGACCTGCTGCACGACCCCTCGGTCAAAGAGGCCTACCTCGGCGTGGCCTGACCGACCGACCCCTCGCAATAAGGAGTACAGCCATGTTCCACCCCAACCCCGGACGGCGGGCGGCGCTCGGCGTCGCCGGTGCGGCCGTCCTGCTGCTCTCCCTCGCCGCCTGCGGCGAGAAGGAGAACTCGGCCGAGCCGGGCGACGGCCCGTCGGTGTCCGCCACGGCCGACTCCAACCTCGCCGCGAAGGTGCCGGACGCGATCAAGGCCGACGGCGTGATCAAGGTCGGCACCGACTCGACGTACGCCCCGGCCGAGTTCCTCGACGCCGACGGCAAGACGGTGGTCGGCTTCGACGTGGAGCTGTTCAACGCGGTGGCGCAGAAGCTCGGCCTCAAGGCCGAGTACGAGTCGGCGCCGTTCGACGCGATCCTGCCCGGCGTGGGTTCGGGCAAGTACGAGGTCGGCGTCTCGTCGTTCACCATCAACGCCGACCGTCTCAAGACGGTCAACATGGTGAGCTACTACTCGGCGGGCACGCAGTGGGCGACCAAGAAGGGCAACCCGGCCGGGGTGGACCCGGAGAACGCCTGCGGCAAGAAGATCGCCGTGCAGGTCGGTACGGTCCAGCTCGACGACATCACCGCCCGGTCGAAGAAGTGCACCGACGCCGGCAAGCCGGCCATCAAGATCGACCAGTACCAGGCGCAGAGCGACGCCACCGCCGCCGTGGGCAGCGGCAAGAACGACGCCATGCTGGCTGACTCCCCGGTCGGCGCGTACGCGGTGAAGCAGAGCAACGGCCAGCTCGAGGTGCTCGGCGACATCTACGAGTCGGCGCCGTACGGCTACGCGGTGAACAAGGAGCAGCAGGCGTTCGCCGAGGTGCTCAAGGAGGCCGTGCAGGCGGTCATCGCCGACGGCAGCTACAAGGCGGCGCTCGGCAAGTGGGGTGTCGAGGGCGGCGCGATCACCAACGCTGAACTGAACCCGTCGGTCTGACCATGTCGGCCGACACATCCGGACGGGCACGGCCTGAACCGATCAAGGCCGTGCCCGTGCGGCACCCCGGGCGCTGGGCCGGTGTGGCGGTCATCGCCGTGCTGGTGGCGATGTTCGTGCACATGCTGGTCACGAACTCCGCGTTCCAGTGGTCGTTCATGGTGGACGAGATGTTCCGCCCGCCGATCATCGAAGGGCTGCGCGGCACCATCCTGCTGCTGATCACGTCGATGGTGATCGGCATCGGCCTGGGTATCGTCATCGCGATCATGCGGCTGTCGCCCAACCCGGTGCTGCGCGGCGTGGCCTGGGTCTACACCTGGTTCTTCCGGGCGGTGCCGCGGCTGGTGCTGGCGATCCTCTTCGGCAACCTCGGCATCCTCTGGTCGCGGCTGGAGTTCGGCCTGCCGTTCGACAGGCAGATCGGCGCCCTTTTCGGGTTGCACGACTTCGAGGCCCGGCTGTTCGGGTTCAGCGCGGTGGACATCCTGACCGGCTTCGTCGCCGGCATGCTGGCGCTGGGTCTGTCCGAGGCCGCGTACATGGCCGAGATCGTCCGGGCCGGCATCCAGTCGGTGGACGAGGGGCAGACCGAGGCGGCTCAGGCGCTGGGCATGAGCCGGGCGCAGATCCTGCGGCGGATCGTGTTGCCACAGGCGATGCGGGTGATCATCCCGCCGACCGGGAACGAGACCATCGCGATGCTCAAGGACACCTCGCTGGTGGCCTTCGTGCCGGTGTCGATGGAGCTGTTCTTCCAGCTCAAGGCCGTCGGTTCCCGGACCTTCCAGCCCTTCCCGATGTACGTCGCGGCGACGTTGTGGTACCTGCTGCTGACCAGCGTCCTGCTGGTGGGGCAGTACTACCTGGAGCGGCACTACTCCAAGGGGTTCGGACGCAGCGGGCGGGCCCGGCAGCGGCTGCGGAATCTGACCGCCGAGAGCGGCAGTACCACGAGTGGGACGGCGCAATGACGGACATGACCGCTTCCCCGCAGACGCCGGCCGCCGAGTTGATGGTCCGGGCCGAGCAGGTGCACAAGTCGTTCGGGCCGCTGGAGGTGCTCAAGGGCATCGACCTGGAGGTCCGCTCCGGCGAGGTGTGCTGCCTGCTCGGGCCCTCCGGCTCCGGCAAGTCGACGTTCCTGCGCTGCATCAACCACCTGGAGAAGATCGACGCCGGCCGGATCCGGGTGGACGGCGACCTGATCGGCTACCGGGAGCGTGGCGGCAAGCTGTACGAGATGCGGGACAAGGACGTGGCCGCGCAGCGCCGCGCCATCGGCATGGTGTTCCAGCGCTTCAACCTGTTCCCGCACATGACGGTGCTGCAGAACGTCATGGAGGCCCCGGTGCTGCTGCGCCAGGCCAAGAAGGCGCAGGCCCGGGAGCACGCCGCGCAGCTGCTGGACCGGGTGGGGCTGGGCGACAAGCTCGGCGCGTACCCCGGTCAGCTCTCCGGTGGCCAGCAGCAGCGGGTGGCGATCGCCCGGGCGCTGGCCATGCGGCCGAAGCTGATGCTGTTCGACGAGCCGACCAGCGCGCTCGACCCGGAGCTGGTGGGCGAGGTGCTGGACACGATGAAGGACCTGGCCCGCGACGGCATGACGATGATCGTGGTGACCCACGAGATCGGCTTCGCCCGTGAGGTGGGCGACCACCTCGTGTTCATGGACGGCGGCGTGGTGGTCGAGCAGGGTGACCCGCGCGAGGTGATCTCGGCGCCGAAGCACGAGCGGACCAAGGCGTTCCTGGCCAAGGTTCTCTGACCTCGGCCTCCGGTGCGGCGCGCGCCGCACCGGAGGCCGGAGTTGTCGGGCGTACGGACTAGAGTCGCTGCCGTGACAGCTACGACGCCGCGCCTGCTCCTCGTCGACGGACATTCCCTGGCATACCGGGCGTTCTTCGCCCTGCCTGTGGAAAACTTCTCCACCACCACGGGGCAGCCGACCAACGCCGTCTACGGCTTCACCTCGATGCTGATCAACGTGCTGCGCGACGAGCAGCCGACGCACATCGTCGTGGCGTTCGACGTCTCCCGCCGCTCCTTCCGCACCGACAAGTACGCCGAGTACAAGGCCGGCCGCAGCGAGACCCCGACCGACTTCAAGGGCCAGGTCAGCCTGGTCAAGGAGGTCCTCGCCGCGCTGCGCGTGCCGGTGGTCGAGCGGGAGGGCTACGAGGCCGACGACGTGATCGCGACGCTCGCCTGCCAGGCCCGCGACCAGGGCATGGACGTGCTGATCACCACCGGCGACCGGGACGCGTTCCAGCTCGTCGGCGAGCGGGTCACTGTGCTCTACCCGCGCAAGGGCGTCTCCGACCTGGCCCGGATGGACCCGGCCGCGGTGGAGGCGAAGTACGGCGTCACCCCGGACCGCTACCGCGACCTGGCCGCGCTGGTCGGCGAGACCAGCGACAACCTGCCCGGCGTGCCCGGCGTCGGCCCGAAGACCGCGGCCAAGTGGATCAACCTGTACGACGGCGTCGAGGGCGTGGTGGCCCGCGCCGACGAGATCAAGGGCAAGGCCGGCGACAGTCTGCGCGAGCGGCTGGCCGACGTGATCCGCAACTACGAGATCAACCGTCTGGTCTCCGACCTGGAGCTGCCGGTCCGCCCCGAGGACGCCCGCTGGCAGGGCTGGGACCGCGAAGCGGTGCACCAGGTCTTCGACACGCTCCAGTTCCGCATCCTGCGCGACCGGCTCTACCAATACCTGGAGGCGGTCGAGCCGGAGGCCGAGGCGGGCTTCGACCTCGACGGCGAGGTGCTCACCGAGCCGGGCGCGCTCGCGGGCTGGCTCGACACGCACGCCCCGGCGGGCACGCCGGTGGGCCTGGCGGTCACGCTCGACACCGGCCCGAACCGCCGGCACACCGCCACCGTGACCGCGATGGCGCTGGCCACCGCCGGCGGCGCGGGCGCCTGGTTCGACCCGAGCCGGCTGGGCGCGGACGACGAGGCCGCGCTGGCCGGGTGGCTGGCCGACGCCGAGCGCCCGAAGGTGCTGCACGACAGCAAGCCGGCGGTGCTGGCGTTCGCCGCGCACGGCTGGGAGCTGCAGGGCATCGCCCGCGACACCCAGATCGCCGCCTACCTGGCCCGCCCCGACCAGCGCTCCTACGACCTGACCGACCTGGCTCTGCGCTACCTGCACCGGGAGCTGCGCGTCGACGCGCCGGAGACCGGTCAGCTCACCCTCGACGGGCTCGGCGACGAGGGCGTGGCCGAGCAGAACCTCATGCTCCAGGCCCGCGCCACGCTCGACCTGGCCGACGCGATCGACGCCGAGCTGTCCCGCGACGGCGAACAGTCGGCCCGGCTGATGGCCGGCGTGGAACTGCCGCTGATGCGGGTGCTCGCCACCATGGAGCGCACCGGCATCGCCGCCGACACCGACTACCTCTCCGAGCTGGAGGCACACTTCGCCGCCGAGGTGAAGGCCGCCGCCCAGAGCGCGTACGAGGTGGTCGGTCGCGAGTTCAACCTGGGCTCGCCGAAGCAGTTGCAGGAGATCCTCTTCACCGAGCTGGGCCTGCCCAAGACCAAGCGGATCAAGACCGGCTACACCACCGACGCCGACGCGCTCCAGTGGCTCTACGCGCAGACCGAGCACCCGCTGCTGCACCACCTGCTGCGCCACCGCGACGTCGCGAAGCTCAAGTCGACAGTCGACGGTCTGCTCAAGTCGGTCTCCGACGACGGCCGGATCCACACCACGTTCAACCAGACGGTGGCGGCGACCGGTCGGCTGTCCTCCACCGAGCCGAACCTGCAGAACATCCCGATCCGCACCGAGGAGGGGCGGCGGATCCGGCGCGCGTTCGTCGTCGGCGAGGGCTACGAGTGCCTGCTCACCGCCGACTACAGCCAGATCGAGATGCGGATCATGGCGCACCTGTCCTCGGACGACGCGCTGATCGAGGCGTTCAACTCGGGGCACGACTTCCACGCCGCCACCGCGTCCTCCGTCTTCACCGTCGAGGTCGGCGACGTCACCGCCGACCAGCGCCGCAAGATCAAGGCGATGAACTACGGCCTGGCCTACGGGCTCAGCGCGTTCGGCCTGTCCCAGCAGCTCGGCATCTCCGCCGAGGAGGCGCGCGGGCTGATGGAGAACTACTTCGCCGGGTTCGGCGGGGTCCGCGACTACCTCCAGGAGGTGGTGGCCCGCGCCCGCCAGGACGGCTACACCTCCACCATCCTGGGCCGCCGCCGCTACCTGCCCGACCTGGTCAGCGACAACCGGCAGCGCCGCGAGATGGCCGAGCGGATGGCGCTCAACGCCCCGATCCAGGGCTCGGCGGCCGACATCATCAAGGTCGCGATGCTGCACGTCGACAGCGCGCTGCGCGACGCCGGGCTGCGGTCGCGGATGCTGTTGCAGGTGCACGACGAGCTGGTCTTCGAGGTCGCGCCGGGCGAGCGGGAGACGCTGGAGGCGCTGGTGCGCAAGCAGATGGGTGAGGCGTACCCGCTGTCGGTGCCGCTGGAGGTGTCGGTGGGCGAGGGCCGCGACTGGAACAGCGCCGACCACTGACCCCACCCGCGCCGGCCACCACCCGCCCCCCGGCGGTGATCAAGGAGTTTGTGTCCCGAACGGGCTCTGGCATGACACAAACTCCTTGATCACCGCGCAAGAGGCGGCGGGGACGGCGAGAGGGCGGGGTCGAGGGAGGCGGCCTGGAGGGCTGCGGGCAGGCGGTCGCGGACGGCCACCTGGGCGGCGATCCGGGCGTCCAGCACGGCCAGCCGCTCCCGGCCGATCCGCAGCCCGGCCGCTGACGGCGGCGCCGACGCCACGTCCCCGTCCAGGCAGGGCATGAAGACCCGCACGTCGTCCAGGGTCAGCCCGGCGTCGAGCAGGTGACGGATGTTGCGGACCCGGATGACCACCGCGTCGTCGTACTCGCGGTAGCCGTTCGCCGCCCGGGCCGAGGCGATGAGTCCGTGTTCCTCGTAGTGCCGCAGGGCACGCGGCGTGCAGCCCGTCGCCTTCGCCACCGCGCCGATCCGCACCGCCGCCACCGTCCTCTCACGCGACCACCGCGCCCCCGTCCACCGGCAGCACCACACCGGTGACGAAGTCCGCCTCCGGCTCGCACAGCCGCCGGATCGCCCAGGCTACGTCCTCCGGGCGGCCGATCCGGCCCGCCGGCGTGTGCGCGAGCTGCCAGTCCCGCACCGCCGCGCGCCGCTTGGCGGACAGGCCACTGTGCACCCCGATCGGGGTGTCGATCGCGCCGGGCGCCACCGCCACCACCCGGACGCCGCGCGGCGCGAGTTCCACCGCCCAGCTCCGGGTCAGCGAGTCCAGCGCGGACTTGCCGGCCGCGTACACCGAACTGCCCGGCCAGGCGCGCAGGCCGACCGACGTGGTGACGTTGACCAGCACGCCGCGCGTTTCGGTGAGCGCCTCGACGGCGGCGTGCGCCAGCCGGATCGGGGCCAGCAGGTTCGTCTCCAGTTGCCGCCGGGCGGCGTTCTCGTCCAGCTCCGCCAGCGGCCCGCCGCCGGCCACCCCGGCGTTGTTGACCAGGACGTCGAGGCGGCCGTACCGGTCGAGCGCGGCGCTGACGATCCGGCCGGGCCCGTCGGGCGCGGTGACGTCGGCGGTCAGCGGCGTAATGTCCGGGCGGCCGGCGGCGGTCTCCGACAGCGGCGCTGCGCGCCGGCCGACGGCGACCACGGCGTACCCGGAGGTGGCGAAGGCATGTGCGGTGGCCCGGCCGATGCCGGTGCCCGCACCGGTGACCACGGCGACGCGTGGCGTACGGCGTTCCATGCCGGCATCGTCCGACCCTGCCGCCTGCGGCAGGGTCAAGTCAGAGACCGAGCAGCGTGGGCATCGCGTTGACCGCGCCGTGCACCACCAGCAGCGGCCACATCCGGCGGTACCGGGACCACAGGTAGCCGAGGAAGAGCCCGAGCACCCCGTGGTTGACCAGCACCGTGGCCAGGTCGACGCCGGGCCGTCCGCTGCCCTGGATGGCCACGTGCCAGACCGCCCACACCAGCGACGCGAGCACGATCGCCGGCCAGCGGCCCAGCAGCGACTCCCACCGCGTCTGCAGCCACCGCCGGTAGAAGACCTCCTCCAGCAGCGCGTTCACCGCGAAGGCCACCAGCAGCGTGACGACCAGTTCGACCGGCGTGACGGTCCGCCCCCAGTCGCTCGCGGGCACGGCCAGCGGCGTCGCGTAGCTGAGCGCCAGCCACACCGCCACCGGCAGCGCCGGACCCCACCGGTGGGCGGCGTCCGCCGGGGCCGGCGCCGGTCGCCATCGCGGCGGCCGGCGGCGCGCGACCAGGAACACCACAAGGGGTACGCCGAGCAGCAGCGCGAGCTTCAGCAGCGTGTACGCGGGTTCGCCGCCCAGCAGCGGCATGACGGCGGCGAACGCGATCCCGGCCAGCAGCAGCGGCACCGCCTCGCGGTACGGCGCGACCGGGTCCGGCCACCTGGGGTCGGGCGCGGGTGGGATCAGGCGGATCAGCACGATCCCGGCCAGCGCCGGGATCCAGCGGTTCCACATCGGTACGGTGCCGTCGTGGTCGGCGCTGTACCGGACACCGGTGTTCCCGGTGGCCACCAGGACGATCGCCGCGACGGCGACGAGCCCGAGGCCCGCCAGGAGGACCACCCGCCCGGCGCGGGGATGACGGCCGGCGGTCGAGACGTCTGTCGTCATCGCCCGGACGGTACCAACGTGGGGCGAACGACCGGCCGGCTAGCTCTTGAGCGGGTCGTGACCCCAGTTCATCAGCGACCAGCGCCACCTCGTGTCGCGGACGTCCCCGGAGGGGCGTTGGGCCAGGTGGCGGTGGACGTACCCGATCACCTTGCGCATGTGCTTGTAGTCGGCGGCGGTGAGGTCGGCGCGCTTACGCCGCAGCAGGTCGACGATCCGGCGGCCGGAGTCGTGCCCGACCGACTCGCCGCCCTCGGTGCCCTTCTTGTGCCAGCCGACGTGCTTGGACTCCTCGGTCTCCAGCCAGCGGGTCAGCTCACCGGGCTTCATGTTCACCGCGTCGGTGAACTCCCGGTACGTCTGCTGCGGGTCCTCAGCGCGACTCATGGCGCAGCACCTCCGGTCGGTGGGCGACGTCGCGGCCCGAGTCGTCGTTGGTGATCCGGTACTGCGGCTGCTCCGGGGAGGCGTTCACGGTGTGCCCGCGGACGTGGGTGCGCTCGGTCAGCTTCTCCTTGACGACCCCGTACGCCCGGCCGCTGTGGCTGGCCCAGGAGACGTGGTCGCCGGCGCGGAACTCCTTCTCGGCCATGCCGCCGGGTTACCCGCGGCCGACACCGAGTAACGGCGTCGTCAGGGCCGGATCTCCGCGATCGGCAGCTTGATCGCGAACGGCTCGGACAGCTCGATCACCTCGCCGCTGTCGTCCACCAGTTCGTACTGCCGCTCGCCGCCCGGGCCGATCCGGTCACCGAGGCGGTACGCGTAGAGGTGCACCGGGTCCTGCTCGATCCGCCAGTAGAACGGGATCCCCGCGGCGGCGTACTCGCCCGGCTTGGCGAACCGGTCGACCCGCCGGGTGCCCGGGGAGACGATCTCGACGGCCAGGACGACGTCCGCCGGTCGCAGGAGGGACCGGTCGCTCGGCAGCCCGGCGTGGTGGAGCAGCACATCCGGTTGGCGGCTGGTGTTCGGGCTGAGCCCGACCCCGATGGCCTGGGCGACCCGCAGACCGGCCGGGGCGTGCGACCGCAGCCAGAGGCTGAGCAGCAGGGATATGTCCTGGTGGCCCAGAGTGGGGGAGGGGGTCACCTGGAAGACTCCGTCGACGAGTTCGACGCGGGGGGCGTCGTCCGGCAGGGTGAGCAGATCCTCCAGCGTGTAGTCCGCGCGCTGCTGCCGCATCGGGTCCGGACACCAGGGGCCAGGTGATGTCGGGATGGGCTCGGCGCTCATGCGGCGAGCGTACCGCCGGGTGCCGGAGCCCGTGTCGCACCGGACGTGCGACGCGCTCAGTCCGCCGGCTTCTCGGCGACGAAGATCGCGGTGCCGGGGAAGAGCCGTCCGCGCAGCGGGCTCCACTGGCCCCAGATCCCCTCGTGCCCGGCCGGCCACTCCGGCTCCACCAGGTCCAGCAGGCGGAAACCGGCGCCGACCAGCTCCCGGATCCGGTCGCCGAGCGTGCGGTGCTGCTCGACGTACGTGGCCACGCCGTGCTCGTCCTGCTCGACGTAGGGGGAGCGGTCGAAGTACGAGTGCACGGCGGTCAACCCGCCCTCGCCCGGGTCGTCCAGGAAGATCCAGCGCATCGGGTGGGTGACCGAGAAGACCCACCGGCCGCCGGGGCGCAGCACCCTTGCCACCTCGCGCATCGCCGCCGCCGAGTCGTCCACGAACGGGATCGCGCCGAAGGCGGTGCAGACGGCGTCGAACGCGGCGTCGGCGAACGGCAGGGCGAGCGCGTCGGCCTGCACCAGCGGCACGCGTACCCCGGTGCGGTCGGCGGCTTCGGCGGCGTGCCGCAGCATGCCGGCGGAGAGGTCCAGCGCGACCGGCCGGGCACCCTGGGCGGCGAGCCAGCGGGCGGCGGCGGCCGCGCCGGCGCCGAGTTCGAGGATCCGCCGGCCGGTCACGTCGCCGAGCAGCCGGGCGTCGGCCTCGCGCAGCCCTTCCGGGCACCAGACGAAGTCGACGTCGCCGAGGAACGCGCCGTGCTCGGCCTGGTACGCGTCGGCGTCGGTGTCCCACCAGCCGCGGTTGGCGCGGCGGATCTCACCGGCCTCGACCCGTCGGCGGGTCACCCTGTCGTCGTCCACCCGTCCACGCTAGGTCCGGCGGCGCCGGGCCGGTCGGGTGGGGTGGCGGTTGGGGCGGATGTGACGGACGAGACAGCTGTGGCACCTTACCGAGTAAAATCTCCGCTTTCGCAGACGATGAGTTCGCGCGGACCCGGGAGGGCTTGCACGCTGTGGTAATGCAGCGGGTAGGCTAGACGATGCGCTCGCGGATCGTGTGCCTCGGCAGGGAGCAGGTGCGCGGTCACCGGAGCCACTAATGATCTTCTCGCGTCGATCGTTCGGTGTGCCCGGCGACGGATCCGTTGGCGCGGAAGAGTCACTGCGACACCCATGCCCGCTGTGACAACCCATCCGACCGGAGCAACCGCCCACATGACGAGCAGCATCGAGGCCACCTCGAGCGCCAACAAGGTCACCCACGACGACCTCGGCTCTGAGGAAGCTTTCCTCGCCGCGATCGACGAGACCATCAAGTACTTCAACGACGGCGACATTGTCGAAGGCACCGTCGTCAAGGTCGATCGGGACGAGGTCCTGCTCGACATCGGCTACAAGACCGAGGGTGTCATCCCCTCTCGGGAGTTGTCGATCAAGCACGACGTGGACCCGGCCGAGGTCGTCTCGGTGGGTGACCACATCGAGGCCCTCGTCCTCCAGAAGGAGGACAAGGAGGGTCGGCTGATCCTCTCCAAGAAGCGGGCGCAGTACGAGCGGGCCTGGGGCACGATCGAGAAGATCAAGGACGAGGACGGCGTCGTCCGCGGCTCGGTCATCGAGGTCGTCAAGGGTGGTCTCATCCTCGACATCGGCCTGCGCGGCTTCCTGCCCGCGTCGCTCGTCGAGATGCGGCGTGTGCGTGACCTGCAGCCGTACGTCGGCCGCGAGCTCGAAGCCAAGATCATCGAGCTGGACAAGAACCGCAACAACGTGGTCCTGTCCCGCCGGGCCTGGCTGGAGCAGACGCAGTCCGAGGTGCGCACCGAGTTCCTCAACAAGCTGCAGAAGGGGCAGGTCCGCAAGGGCGTCGTCTCTTCGATCGTCAACTTCGGCGCGTTCGTCGACCTGGGCGGCGTGGACGGCCTCGTGCACGTCTCCGAGCTGTCCTGGAAGCACATCGACCACCCGTCCGAGGTCGTCGAGGTGGGCCAGGAGGTCGAGGTCGAGGTCCTGGACGTCGACCTGGACCGCGAGCGGGTCTCGCTGTCGCTGAAGGCGACGCAGGAGGACCCGTGGCGTCAGTTCGCCCGCACCCACGCGATCCAGCAGATCGTGCCGGGTAAGGTCACCAAGCTGGTGCCGTTCGGCGCGTTCGTCCGGGTGGACGACGGCATCGAGGGCCTGGTCCACATCTCCGAGCTGGCCGAGCGCCACGTGGAGATCCCGGAGCAGGTCGTGCAGGTCGGCTCCGAGGTCATGGTCAAGGTCATCGACATCGACCTGGAGCGCCGCCGGATCTCGCTGTCGCTCAAGCAGGCCAACGAGGGCTTCGTCGAGGGCGAGGAGCACTTCGACCCGACCCTCTACGGCATGGCCGCGACCTACGACGAGCAGGGCAACTACATCTACCCGGAGGGCTTCGACCCGGAGACGGGCGAGTGGCTCGAGGGCTACGACAAGCAGCGCGAGACCTGGGAGCAGCAGTACGCCGAGGCGCGTCAGCGCTGGGAGGCCCACACCAAGCAGGTGCAGACCTCCCGCGCCGCCGACGCCGAGGCCGCTGCCAACCCGGCTCCGCCCGCCACCAGCGGCACCACCACCTCGACCTCGGCCCCGAGCCGTCAGGCCGAGGAGCCGGCCGGCACGCTCGCGACCGACGAGGCGCTCGCCGCGCTGCGGGAGAAGCTCGCCGGCGGCAAGTGACCGGACGCTGACGCCTGTTCGTCCCACCGGACGAACCGGCGACTGCCTCTGAACGACGGGCCCCGTCCCCGCGTTCCGCACCAGCGGAGCGCCGGGGGCGGGGCCCGCGTCGTGTGCCGGGCGGGTTTGGCATGCGGACGACGGATCCGGTTGACTGTCCGGGTGCTGAAGGTGGGGCTGACCGGCGGAATCGGATCAGGCAAGAGCGCGGTGGCGAGCCGGCTCGCCGCGCTGGGCGCGGTGATCGTCGACTCGGACCGCATCGCCCGCGAGATCGTGGCGCCCGGCACCGACGGGCTGGCCGAGGTGGTCGCCGCCTTCTCCGACAAGGTCCTCGACGCCGACGGGGCGCTGGACCGGGCCGCCCTCGGCGCGCTGGTCTTCGGCGACGAGGCCGCCCGCCGCACGCTCGAAGGGATCACCCACCCCCGGGTACGCGCGCGCAGCGCCGAACTGGTCGCCGCCGCCCCCGCCGACGCGATAGTCGTCAACGACGTGCCGCTGCTGGTGGAGGTGGGGCTCGCGCCGACGTACCACCTGGTGGTCGTGGTGCAGACGGCCGTGCCGACCCGGATGGCCCGGCTGACCCGCGACCGGGGCATGGTCGCGGCGGAGGCGCAGCGGCGCATCGCGGCGCAGGCCGACGACGCCGCCCGCCGCGCGGTCGCCGACGTGCTGCTCACCAACGACGGCACGCTCACCGAGCTGCACGCCGCCGTGGACGCCCTCTGGCGGGACCGCCTGACGCCCTACGAGCGCAACGTCCGCGAGCGCCGCGCCGTGCCGCCCGACCCGGCGGCGCTCGCCGCGCCGGACCCGACCTGGCCCGAGCAGTACGCCCGGCTGGCCGCCCGGATCCGCCACGCCGCAGGCGGTGACCTCCGGGTCGACCACGTCGGCTCCACAGCGGTGCCGGGGATCGCCGCGCCGGACGTGATCGACATCCAGGTGACCGTCTCCTCGCTGGACGAGGCGGACGGCCCGCTCGCGCAGCGGCTGGCCGATGCGGGCTTCCCCCGGCTGCCGGGCGAGTGGTGGGACGCGCCCCGGCAGCCCGAGCCGGCGCGCTGGGCCAAGCGGCTGCACGGCGGCGCGGACCCGGGGCGTCCGGTGCGGCTGCACCTGCGCGAGGCCGGCTCACCCGGCTGGCGGCACGCGCTGCTGATGCGCGACCACCTGCGCGCCGACCCGGCGCGGCGGGCCGACTACCTGCAGGTGAAGCGGGATCTGGCGGCCACCGCGCCGGAACGCGCCGCGTGGGGCACCGTCAACGACCCGTGGTTCGACGAGGAGCACCTGCGCGCCGAGGAGTGGGCCGCGCAGACCGGCTGGCGCCCCTGACCGCGCTCCTGCCCCGCCGCGTCCCCGCACGGATCCGGCGCGGCGCCGGGTGGGTCAGCGCGACGTCGAAACCGGGGAACCGGCGGGCACGCGGCCCGGCGTGAGGTCGAGCCGGACCCAGACGCCGGACCCGGTACGCAGTTCCAGCCGGCGCGGCAGCCCACCGCTGTCGAGCCACCAGCGCCTGCCGCCCGGCACCTCGACGACGTCGACGGCCCGGTCGGCGAGCCGGTCCTCCCGCACCCGGACGGCAGCGCCTTCCGGCACCCGCACCGCGGCCCGCAGCGCCGCGTCGAGCAGCCGGTCCAGGTCGTCGCCGGGCGGGCGCGCAGGCGCCGAGAGCAGCGCGGCCGGTACCGGTGTCGGGGGCGTCGCCGGCCCGTCGGGGGACCGGTGCACCTCGGCCACCCGGCCCGGCCGGGCCCAGCGCAGGGTGCGACGGCCGCTGCCGCCCTCGATCACCACCAGGTACGCCGACGAGGTCGTCCAGCTCAGGGTGCCCGTACCGCGCAGGGTGGTGGACGGGCCGAGCGGGGCGGTCGCGGTCACCGCCGCGCCGCCGACGGCGCGTAACCGGGCGGGCAGCGCGGCCAGCCGCTCGGCCTCGTCGTCGGTGAGGTCACGGGGCTGCCCGGGCCGGCCACCGAGGGCGTCCACCGGGTGCAGCGTGGGCCGGTCCGCGCGGCTCAGCTCGACGGTGACCGGGGTGCCGTCGGCCAGCCGCCCGGTGAGCCGGTGCAGGCGGGCGTCCGCGTCCAGCCAGAGCGTGGGCCGCGGGTCGCCCGGCACGGGAAGCGGCGCCTGGAGCACGTCCACCGGCACACCGTCGACGCTGTCGTGACGCAGCCACCGGCCGTCCGTGCCGGGCGGGTCGACCCGCGCGGCGCCGAGCCCGATCAGCAGGTCGCGTACCGCGCCCAGGCCGTGCCCGCCGGCCGGGTCCCGCATCCGCCACCGGTCCGCGGGCGGCACCAGCGGGGGCCGGGCCGGCGTGGGGAGCGCCGCGGGGTCGGGGCGCACGAGCAGCGCGGACGTGGTGGCCTGGGCCAGGCCCCGGTCGGCGCCCGCGCCGGGACCGCCGACGTCCAGGTAGACCAGGGGGCGGGCCCAGTCGATCCAGCCGACGAGTTCGGTACGGGTGCCGCCGGCGCCCACTGTGACCCGGACGCCGGCGCGTACGTCGCGCAGGTTGGTGACCCGCAGCGCGGCCACCCGGTCGGCCTCGGCCGGGGTGAGCGGGCGGGCCGTCCCGGCCGGTTCGCTCCGCCCGGGTACCCAGGCCAGCAGCGCGGCTACCAGCGCCGTCGCGGAGATCACGGCGGCGCCCGCGAGCGCGGCGAGCATGATCCGGCGGCGGCCCGGCCCGTCCGGCGGGTCGTCGGCGCCGTCCAGTTCCGGGTCGCCTCCCGGCCGGGCCGGGAGAGCGGGGGAGCGGCCGGCGCCGGTCTCGGCGCGGCGGCGTCGGCCGGCCACGGTGGCGGGCCGGGCCGGTGTGCTGGTGCGGGCGCGGCGGTGCCGCCGACCGGGCTCACGGGGCACGGCCTGGTCGCCGCTCCCACGGGCGGTGAGCCGGTGGGGACGACCCGCGCCGCGCGGGCGGCCGGCGTCGTCAGCGGGCAGGGGCACGCCGGTGTCGGGCTCGCGTCGCGGCCGGCGGTCGGGAGAGGTCCCCACGAGTGGAGAACGCGAGAGCGGGGTTTCGGTGACGAGCAGGGGCGCTCGCGGCGGCCGGTCAGCGCCTGCGCGCGACCACCGTCGGCGCGCACGCCGGTCGACCCGGGTGCTGCGGCCCTGGCGCCGGGGGCAACCGGGCCCCGGAAGGGGGCGGTCGCCGGCCCGGTCGGCCGCCGCGAGCGGCCTACGGTACGAGGGTAAACCCGTGAGATGAGCCACACAATGGGAATATCGAAGCTGATCAGGGACGGTCCGTGGTCGTGGCCGAAGTGTCGGACCCCGGGCGTACCGTTGGTGGCATGGCGCTCGACATTCCCCGGCTCGACGGCCGTTTCCAGGTCGTCAGTGAGTTCCAGCCGGCCGGTGACCAGCCGGCGGCGATCGACGAGCTTGAGCGGCGCGTGCGGCGCGGCGACCGCAACACGGTGCTGCTCGGCGCGACCGGCACCGGCAAGAGCGCCACCACGGCGTGGCTGGTCGAGCGGCTCCAGCGGCCGACCCTGGTGCTCGCCCCCAACAAGACCCTCGCCGCCCAGCTCGCGAAGGAGTTCGGCGAGCTGCTGCCGCGCAACGCGGTGGAGTACTTCGTCTCCTACTACGACTACTACCAGCCCGAGGCGTACATCCCGCAGACCGACACCTACATCGAGAAGGACTCCTCGGTCAACGAGGAGGTCGAGCGGCTGCGGCACTCGGCCACCATGTCGCTGCTCACCCGGCGGGACGTCATCGTGGTCGCCACCGTCTCGGCGATCTACGGCCTGGGCACGCCGGAGGAATACCTCGAGCGCGCCGTCCGGGTCAAGGTGGGGCAGGAGCTCGACCGCGACCAGCTGCTGCGGCGGCTGGTCGACATCCAGTACACCCGCAACGACATGGCCTTCCAGCGCGGCACCTTCCGGGTCCGCGGCGACACGCTGGAAATCATCCCGGCGTACGAGGAGCTGGCGGTCCGGATCGAGCTGTTCGGTGACGAGATCGAGAAGCTCTACTACCTGAACCCGCTGACCGGCGACGTGGTCCGCGAGGTCGACAGCTTGATGATCTTCCCGGCCACACACTACGCCGCCGGTCCGGAGCGGATGGAACGGGCGATCCGCGACATCGAGGCCGAGCTGGGCGAGCGGCTGGCTGAGCTGGAGCGGCAGGGCAAGCTGCTGGAGGCCCAGCGGCTGCGCATGCGCACCACCTACGACATCGAGATGATGCGCCAGGTGGGCTTCTGCTCCGGCATCGAGAACTACTCCATGCACATCGACGGCCGGCTGCCCGGCAGCCCGCCGCACTGCCTGCTCGACTACTTCCCGGACGACTTCCTCACCGTGATCGACGAGTCGCACGTGACGATCCCGCAGATCGGCGGCATGTACGAGGGTGACGCCTCCCGCAAGCGGATGCTCGTCGACCACGGCTTCCGCCTGCCGAGCGCCGCGGACAACCGGCCGCTGCGCTTCGACGAGTTCCTGGAGCGGGTGGGCCAGACGGTCTACCTCTCCGCCACCCCCGGCCCGTGGGAGCTGGAGCAGGCCCAGGGCGAGTTCGTCGAGCAGGTGATCCGCCCCACCGGCCTGATCGACCCCGAGGTCGTGGTCAAGCCGACCAAGGGCCAGATCGACGACCTCATGCACGAGATCAAGCTGCGCACCGAGCGGGACGAGCGCGTGCTCGTCACCACGCTCACCAAGAAGATGGCCGAGGACCTCTCCGACTACCTGCTGGAGAACGGCATCCGGGTGCGCTACCTGCACTCCGAGGTCGACACGCTGCGCCGGGTCGAGCTGCTGCGCGAGCTGCGCAAGGGCGACTACGACGTGCTCGTCGGCATCAACCTGCTCCGGGAGGGTCTCGACCTGCCCGAGGTCTCCCTGGTGGCGATCCTCGACGCCGACAAGGAGGGGTTCCTGCGCAGCGGCCGGTCGCTGATCCAGACCATCGGCCGGGCGGCCCGTAACGTCTCCGGCCAGGTCCACATGTACGCCGACAAGATCACGCCGTCGATGGCGAACGCGATCGACGAGACCAACCGGCGCCGGGCCAAGCAGATCGCGCACAACGAGGCGAACGGCATCAAGCCGGAGCCGCTGCGCAAGAAGATCCACGACATCCTCGACGACATCTACCGCGAGGCGGAGGACACCGAGAACAGCAACGTCGGCGGGGCCGTGCGGCAGCTCTCCCGGGGCAAGGCGCCGGTGAAGGAGACGCGCAGCCGCCGCGGCGCCGCGGGGACCCCGTCGCGCGAGGGGATGGCCCGGGCCGACCTGGCCAACCTCATCCAGGAGCTCAACGACCAGATGCTCGCCGCCGCGCGGGAGCTGCAGTTCGAGCTGGCCGCCCGGATCCGGGACGAGGTCGCCGACCTCAAGAAGGAGTTGCGCGGGATGGACGCCGCAGGGGTCCGGTGACCGGCGCGACGGCCGGGGCGGCGCGATGCTGACCGAGGCCGTCGTCGCGCGCCCCGACCCGCGACTGCGCCAGTGGGTGGACCGCTACCTCGGCTACCGCGAGGACGCGCCCGTCCCGCTGGCGCGCCGGGAGGTGGCGGGCGCGTTCGTGGTGCTGATCCTCGGCTGGGGCGACCCGCTGGACGTCACCGATCCGCGTGACCCGGCCCGGGGCGCGTACGGCACGAACGCCTTCCTGGCCGGTCCGTTCGACGGCTGGTGCGTTACCCGCACCGTGGGGACGGGCACCGGGGTCCAGGTGCTGCTGACCGCCCCGGCGGCCCGCCGCCTGCTCGGGCTGCCGCTGGCCGACCTGGCCAACCGGGCGGTGCCGGTCGACGCGGTGGCGGGCTGGCTGGTCCGGCTGCGTGACGAGCTGGCCGGAGAGCGGGACTGGCCGCAGCGCTTCGCCCGGCTCGACGCCGCCCTGGCCGCGCGGCTGGCGGAGACCGAGCCGGTGGACGCGTACCTGCTGGCGGCCTGGCGGCGGCTGGCCGGCGAGGACGGGGTGGGCGTGGCCACGCTGGCCGAGGAGCTGGGCTGGTCGCGCCGCCACCTGTCGGTCCGGTTCCGGCGGGAGTTCGGCCTGCCGCCGCGGACCGTCGCCCGCCTGCTGCGCTTCGACCGGGCGTACGCGAGCCTGGGCCGCACCGTGCTCACCGCGCCCGCCGCCGTGACCGGCGAGACCGGCTGGGCGGAGCGGGCGGCCCGGTGGGGCTACTACGACCAGTCGCATCTCATCCGTGAGTTCCGCGAGTTCGCCGGGGCCACCCCGGCCGCGCTGGCCGGGCCGGGATCCCATTCGTCCAATCCGGTCTGACCGGCCCCACGGCAGACTGGCGGCATGCAGAGCGTTTATCCCGTCTTGCGGTATCCCGATGTGCGAGCAGCAGTCGACTTCCTCTGTTCCGCGTTCGGCCTCACCGTGCGTGAACTGCACGAGCTGCCCGACGGCACCCTCGTCCACGTCGAGCTGGAGTACGCCGGCGACCTGGTGATGCTCGGCCCGGGCCCGGGGCCGGCGCCGCAGCCCCGCCCGGCCGACGACGACTACCGTGTCTACCTGGCGATCGACGACGTCGACGCGCATCACGAGCGGGCCCGGGCGGCCGGCGCGGAGATCGTCCGGGCGCCGTTCGACACCGACTACGGCTCCCGTGACTACATCGCCCGCGACCTGTCCGGAGTGGTCTGGTCGTTCGGCACCTACCGCCCGTGAACAACTGGCGCCTACTTCGCGCGTGGTAGCGCTGTGTGGGCGAGGTATTGCCGAGCGTGATGGTCATGCGTACGCTCCTCCCCTGGGAGGCGTGCATGCCGTTGTCAGCAAGTCCCGTGGTCCGGAGGGCGCGGCTCGGTGTGGAGCTGCGCCGGCTGCGCCGTCGCGAGTCGCTCACGCTGGAGCAGGTCTGCGTCCGGCTGGGTTGGGCGTCCACCTCGAAGCTGTCCCGCATCGAGCTGGGGCAGAGCCGGCCCGACCTGGCCGACGTGCTCGACCTGCTCGACGTCTACCAGGTGCCGTCACCGCAGCGGGACGAGTTGATAGTCATCGCCCGGGACGCCGCCACCGGACGCGGCTGGTCCCGGGCGCTCGGCGAGATGGGCGAACGGCAGCGGGCGTACGTCGAGCTGGAGGCGGGCGCCGAGCGCATCGTCGAGTACCAGTGCGCGCTCGTGCCCGGCCTGCTCCAGACCCCGGCGTACGCCCGGTTGCGTGTGTCGGCGGGCGCGGCGCTGACCGGCGACGTGGACGTGGAGGCCGAGGTCCGCGCCCGCGCGGCGCGTCAGGAGTTGCTGATCCGGCCGGACCCGCCGCACTACACGGCGCTGATCGACGAGCGGGTCTGCGACCCGGACGGCCTGCCCGGTGACGTGTGGCGCGACCAGATGCGGCATCTGCTCGCGCTCGCCGAGCGGCCACGCGTCAGCGTCCGGCTGCTGCCCGGGGCATCCTGCGGCGACGGCCCGCACCCGCTCGCGCCGTTCTCCTACTACGCCTACCCCGATCCGGCGGACCCGCGCACCGTGCTGGTGGAGACGCTCACCACTGACGTGCGCCTGGTGTCCGAGACGGACGTGACCCACTACGAGCGGGTCATCGAACGGCTGCTCGCGGTCGCGCTGCCACCCGATGCCACGGCCGAGCTGGTGGCCCGGCGGCTGGGCGCCGCGCCGGTGCCCCGGCAGCGCGATCCGCACAAGCTGGACTGACCCGTACGACCTGGGCTGACCGGCACGGTCTGGCGCGACCACCGGGCCCGGCGCCCCCGATGACCGTCGGGGCCGGTGGCCGCGCAGCGCGCAGGCTACGGCACGGGTACGACAGTTCAGGCCGGGACGTCGGTGAAGTGCTCCACCAGCGGCGGCCCGGCGAAGTACGGGCCGATCAGCCCGCGCCACTGCGCGAACCGTTCGGTCTGGCGGAAGTTCACGTCGTGCGCCTCGACCGAGTCCCACTCGACCAGCAGGACGAACCGGGTGGGCGACTCCACGCCCCGGGTCATCCGCACGGAGCGGCAGCCCTCGGCGCCGGCGAGGATCGGCCGCGCCTGCGCGTAGGCGGCGGCGAAGTCGTCCTCGTTTCCGGGCGTCACATCGATAAGCGCGACCTCAAGAACCATGCCCGCAGCCTGCCATGCCACCCCGCCGTGTGTACGCACCGGGGGAGACGCCCGGCCGGAGTTGATGGGCTAGCCTCCTAGGAAGCGTTACGCGGGGTGAGGCGGCACACGTCACTCAGCCGGACGACGGCCCGGAGATGCGGCCCCTGGGTGTGATGGTGAACAATGGCGGCCGAGGAGGGGAGTATTCCCTCGCGGCGGAGTCGTCAGCACGGAAGAGCCCCGGTACCCCCAACGGTGGCTCGACCCGGCTCCGTCGGTCGGAACCGGCTACCGGGCTCCGGCGGAAGAGACCTCCGACAGTCACCCCTGTCAGCGTCGACGCACCCCGGCACCCCACCCGGCGTACGGTGTGCCCGACGCCGCGTGTCTGCCGGAGGATGGATTTGAACGTGTCCGCATTGGTGTGGGCGGTAACGCTGATCGCGATGATCGCGGTCCTGCTCGCCGACCTGTTCATCATCGGCCGGCGACCGCACGAGCCCAGCGTCCGCGAGTCGAGCCTGTGGGTGGGCTTCTACGTCGGCCTGGCGCTGATCTTCGGCGCGGTGCTCTGGCTGACCTCGGGCGCCGGTGTGGCAGGCGAGTTCTACACCGGCTGGCTCACCGAGTACAGCCTCTCGGTGGACAACCTCTTCGTCTTCGTCATCATCATGGCCCGCTTCGGGGTGCCCCGGCAGTACCAGCAGAAGGTGCTGCTCGTCGGCATCATCCTGGCGCTGGTCATGCGCGGCGGTTTCATCGCGGCCGGCGCGGCGCTGATCTCCCAGTTCTCCTGGGTCTTCTACATCTTCGGCGCGTTCCTCATCTACACCGCGGTGAACCTGGCCCGGCAGGGCGAGCCGGACGAGGACGAGTTCAGCGAGAACCTGCTGATCCGGTGGAGCCGCCGGGCGCTGCCGCTGTCCCGGGACTACGACGGGGCGAAGATCACCACCCGGGAGCACGGGCGGCGGCTGTTCACCCCGATGCTGATCGTGATGATCGCGATCGGCACCACCGACCTGATCTTCGCGCTCGACTCGATCCCGGCGATCTTCGGCATCACCCAGGAGCCGTACCTGGTCTTCACCGCGAACGTGTTCGCGCTGATGGGTCTGCGGCAGCTCTACTTCCTGCTCGGCGGCCTGCTGGACCGGCTCATCTACCTCAGCTACGGGCTGGCGGTGGTGCTCGGCTTCATCGGCGTGAAGCTGATGCTGGAGGCGCTCGCCGACAACCACCTGCCGTTCATCAACGGCGGCGAGCCCGTGGGGTGGGCCCCGCACATCCCGATCTGGCTGTCGCTCACCGTCATCCTCGGCACCCTGGCCGTGGCCACCGCGGCAAGCCTCGCGAAGTCGTCGCGGGACCGGCGGCGGGAGCTGGTCAAGGCCCGCCGCTGATCGGATCACCATTCGCTGGGCGTCCTCGTTCCGAGGGCGCCCAGCGGCGTTTCCGCAGGGTCAGACGCGGTGCGCGCCGACGAGTGTGGCGACCCGGTCGGCGGGCAGCTCCTCCTCGACCACGCGGCGGGTCAGGTAGCAGGCGTGCAGCATCCGGCGCCGGCCGCCGTGCGGCTCGGCCGACACGATCCCGACGTGGTGGACACGCCGGCCGGGCCGCGCGAAGAAGTAGAGGTCGCCCGGACGCTCGTCGTCGAGCGCCACCGGCGTCGTCGCGTCCGCCTGGTCGTCGGCGTCGCGGGGGAGCGTGATCCCGTACCGCCGCCAGGCCAGGTGGACCAGCCCGGAGCAGTCGATGCCGTCGGTGGACAGGCCGCCCCAGATGTAGACCAGGTCGCGCAGCCGCTCGGCGACCGCGAGCACCTCCTTGGCCTCGGGGCGTTCGGCCGGCAGCGGCACCAGGTCGCCCTCCGGGGCCCACAGCGGGTCGGCCCGACCAGGTACGCGCACCGGTCGCCCGCCGTCCACCGGCCGCCCGGCCGACGCGAGGCGGGTGCCGAGCACCAGGCCGCTGAGCGCCGCAGCGCCGCCCGGCGCGACGCGCAGCGTGGTGTGGGCGACGTCGACGGTCAGCACGGCGTCGACCGGGTCGGCGGCGGTCAGGTGGGCGGTCCGCACCCAGCCCGGGTAGCCGTCGGCGCCGTGTTTCGCGGCGGGCTGCCCGAGCGCCACCACCCGGGTCCAGCCGTCCGTCCGCGTCTCGGTGACCTGTACCCGCTCGCCGAGCAGCAACTGGGTCAGGACGCAGTCACCGACCCGCTGGTCGCGGTCCATTCCGGCGATCCAGCCGGCGACGTCGGGGCAGTCGGCGAGAGCGGGCCGGTCGATCGGGCGCACCGCGTCGGGTGCTGTCCACAGGGTCGCCACCGGCACCCGTACGACGGCCTGTCGGCACGGTTGAGGTGCCACGCGCGTACCCCTCTCTGCAGTGGTTCTCCGGGCGACCCTATGAAAGATTCTGCCGCCACTCAACCATGTGCTTGAATTTTAGCTTCACGGAGCCCTGTGACGCCGAGACCCGGCGCGTCCGGCAGCAGCACGCTCGCGCCCTCGTACCGGATGCCCCCGGCGACCGGCGACCAGGCCAGCCACCAGGCGGCGTCGAGGTCCGACACCGCAGTGGTGCCGTAGGCGGCGACCAGGCTGGCGGCGGCGCCCACCCCGACCGGCCCTTCCATCATCGAACCGACGATGGTGCCCATGCCGTGCGCGGCGGCCAGGTCCAGCAGCGTGCGGGCCGCCTGCAGGCCACCGCACTTGGCCAGCTTCACGTTCACCATGTCCGCCGCGCGCCGCCGGATCACCTCGACCAGGTCACGCGTGTCGAAGACGGACTCGTCAGCCAGGATCGGCAGCCCGACCCGGTCGCTGACCCAGGCCAGTCCGTCCAGGTCACGGCGGTGCACCGGCTGCTCGACCAGTTCGACGTCGAGCCCCGCGTCCTCGATCGCGCGGATCACCCGGACCGCCTCCCGCGGCGTCCAGCCCTGGTTGGCGTCCAGCCGGATCCGCACGTCCGGCCCGACCGCGGCCCGCACCGCGCGTACCCGGTCCAGGTCGCCGCGGGCGTCGGTGCCGACCTTGAGCTTGAGCACCCCGAACCCCTCGGCGCCGCGCCGCGCCGCCGTCGTCGCCAGGTCGACCGCGTCGCCGGCGGCGAGCGTGACGTCCGTCGGCACGCGCAGCGCCGTGCCGCCGAGCAGCCGCACCAGGGGTACGCCGAGCCGCCGCGCGGCCAGGTCGTGCAGCGCCACGTCGAGCGCCGCCTTCGCCGACTCGTTGCCCACCACGGCGCGACGCAGCAGCGCGCAACCCGCCTGGAGGTCGTCGGCGTCCCGGCCGATCAGCAGCGGCGCGAGCAGTTCGCGTACGCACGCCTCGGCGCCGGCCACCGACGCGCCGGTGACCTGCCAGACCTGCGGCGACTCACCGAAACCCGAACGGCCGTCGCCGTCGATCACCTCCACGACCAGCGTGTCCACGGTGGTGGTACGGCGCAGCGCGGTGACGAACGGGGTGTGTAAGGGGGCCGACAGACGGTGGGTGCGTACCGCGGCGATGGTCATGTGGGGCACCCTATAGCCAACTGGCGGCGAGCAGGGGAGGGCCGATGACCGGGCGGGACTGGGAGCTGGTGGGTGCGCCGAACGCGCGTGACCTGGGCGGACTGCCGACGGGCGACGGGCGGCGGGTACGCGCCGGACGGCTCATCCGCACGCCCGCGCTGGGCCGGCTCACCGACGAGGACCTGCCGGTGCTGGGCAAACTCGGCCCGGCCTGCGTGGTGGACCTGCGCGACGCCCACGAGCAGGCGGTGGCGCCGCCGGACCGGCTGACCGGTGCGCCCCGCGTGGTGCACCTGCCCGTCTACGACGCGGCGCACCCCGTGTTCACGTATGTCTCGGCGGTGTTGCAGGGCCACGATCTGAACGCCTACGCGGCGCTGGCCCGCGAGGGCATGCCGGGGGCGATGACGGCGATCTACCGCTGGTTCGTCACCGGCGAGTCGGCGCGGGCCGGCTTCAGCGCGGCGGTGCGGCTGGCCGTCGAGGACGCGAACCTGCCGTTGCTGTTCCACTGCTCGGCGGGCAAGGACCGCACCGGCTGGCTGTCGGTGGTGCTGCTGACCGCGCTGGGTGTGGAGGAGGAGGCGATCCGCGCCGACTACCTGGTGCACAACGAGCTGACCGAGAGCCTGCGCGAGGTGCTGCTGTCGGCGATGATCCGGCGCCGGCCGGACCTGGACCCGGCGGCGGCGCGGCCGCTGCTGGAGGTGCGCCCGGAATACCTGGACGCCGCCTACGACGAGGTGCGCCGGGCGCACGGCTCGTTCGAGGCGTACCTGCGGGACGGTCTGGGGGTGACCGACGCGGACCGCGCGGCGCTGCGCGAGCGGCTGCTGGAGTAGCCGGGTCAGCCGGCCAGGTCGTGCCGGGCCGCCCAGACCCGCTCGGAGACGTGCGCGATCAGCCGGCAGGCGTCGTCCTCCACCTCGTCGTCGTCCGCGCCGCCGTCGGCCAGGTCGGTGGTGGTGCAGACGACGATCGTGTACGGCGGCGCGTCGTCCGGGAACACCACTCCGGCGCCGTGGCGCACGCCGCGTACCCAGCCGTTCTTGTGCGCGATCCGGGTGCCGTCGGGCAGCCCGGCGGCCAGGTCCTCACGGTGTTCCTGGGCGGCCAGCACGTCGAGCATGGCCGTGCAGGCGGACGGTGGGGCCAGCGGGCCGGGCCGGGTCGCGCCGAGCGCCAGTTCGCCGAGCAGGGCGGCCAGGTCGGCGGCGGTGACCAGGTTGTCGATGCCGGAGTCGCGGGCGGCGAAGTCCTCGATGCCGCGCCCGGTGACGCTGTGCCGGGCACCGGCGAGCGCCCACGCCTGCGCCACCGCGGGCAGCCCCACCTGGCCGATGCAGATGTTCGTGGCCAGGTTGCTGGACCGGACGATCATCCGTTCGGCGAGCCAGCGCAGCGGCGCGTCCCCGCCCACCCGGTCCCAGACCGCCTCGTCGTTGTCGTAGTCGCGGGCGTTGGCGAACCGGGGCGCGCCCGGCAGCGCGGAGTCGAACGAGTTGCGCACCGGCACCGGCGCGTCCAGGTCGAGCCGGCCGGCCTCGGCGGCGCGGAACAGCGCCACCAGCACTGCGAGCTTCATGGTGCTCGCCGCGTAGTGGGTGGCGTCGGCGCGCCGCGTCCACGTAGGCCCCGCGCCGGGGCGGCCCACGTACGCGGAGACGGTGCCGGGCACCTTGTCCAGGTGCGCGTCGAGCTCCTCCCAGGTCATGGGGGCACCGTAGCCGATCTGCGGGGCAGCGGCGGGCCCGGTGCGGGGCTAGCGTGCGGAGATGACGACCCCGTTGTACGACGACATCGCCGACTGGTACGAGGAGTACGCCAGCGAGACCTCGTCGGTCTACATGGACCGGATCCGGTCGGTGCTGGCCGGCCTGCTGGGCGAAGGCCCGGGCCGCTGCCTGGACCTGTGCTGCGGCACCGGCGCGCACGCGGCCGAGCTGCGCCGTCTCGGATGGACACCGGTGGGCGTGGACCTGTCCGGCGGGCAACTGCGTCACGCCCGGTCCCGGCTGCCGGTGGCCCGGGCCGACGCGACAGCGCTGCCGCTGGCCACCGGCGCGGTGCCGGCCGCTGTGTGCGTACTCGCGCACACCGACATGCCCGACTATCCGGCCGCGCTCGCGGAGGCGGCGCGGGTGCTGGCGCCCGGTGGCCGGCTCGTGCACGTCGGAGTGCACCCGTGTTACGTCGGCGCGTTCGCCGACCGGTCCGAGCCGGAGCGGATCGTCATCGACGGCGGGTACGCCTCACGGGAGCACACGCTGCGGTCGTGGAACTCGGTGGGGGTGCGGGCGCGGGTCGGCGCCTGGCACCTGCCCCTGGCCGACCTGCTCAACGCCGTGGCGGCCGCCGGTCTGGTGGTGAACCGGGTGGTCGAGTCCGGCTCCGGCCCCGAGCCCGACGCCCTGGCGATCGCCGCCACCAAACCGCGCTGACGCCACTTTCCGGTCATCCTCCGGCCTCGCGCGGTCGTCCGCGCCCGCGCTCCCACCGCTGTCGTGTCCGCACCCACCGCTGCCAGCTGCGCTCGTCCCGCTGCCGGTCCGCTCACCCGTCGGCCGCCCTCGCGCCCGTCTGCCGCTTCCACGCCGTCCACGGAGACCGCCCCGGACCCGTCTCCGCCCACCCGCCGACCTCCCGTTCACCGGGATATCGCGGCCACATCCCGAGATCCACGTAGATCTTGGTAGGAATCGGCCCCTGGAGGGGCCATTTCGTACCAAGATCTCACGCTTCCCAGCCGATCATGAGGTTGGCGGCGGTTGTGGAGATCGAAATCGCCGCCAACCTCATGATCAGCAGGGCAGGGCAGGGCAGGGCAGGGCAGGGCAGGGCAGGGCAGGGCAGGGCAGGGCGGAGACGGGCGGAGCCCGGTCCGCCTTGGGGCGGGCCGGGCTCCGGGTGGGACGGGTGGGGTGGGTCAGCCGGCGTGCTTGCGGCGGGCGGCCATCCGGCCGCGCTGGGTCTGGTCCAGCACCACCTTGCGGATGCGCACCGCGGCCGGGGTGACCTCGACGCACTCGTCCTCGCGGCAGAACTCGAGGGCCTGCTCCAGCGACAGCTTGCGCGGCGGGATCAGCTTCTCGGTCTCGTCGGCGGTCGACGAGCGCATGTTGGTGAGCTTCTTCTCCTTGGTGATGTTGACGTCCATGTCGTCGGAGCGGGAGTTCTCGCCGACGATCATGCCCTCGTACACCTCGGTGCCCGGGTCGACGAAGAGCTGGCCACGCTCCTGGAGGTTGGTCATGGCGAACGCCGTGACCGCGCCGGCCCGGTCGGCGACCAGCGACCCGTTGTTGCGGGTGCGCAGCTCGCCGAACCACGGCTCGTACGACTCGAAGACGTGGTGCAGGATGCCGGTGCCGCGGGTCTCGGTGAGGAACTCGGTGCGGAAGCCGATCAGGCCGCGCGCCGGGACCAGCCACTCCATCCGGATCCAGCCGGTGCCGTGGTTGACCAGCTGCTCCATCCGGCCCTTGCGGGTCGCCAGCAGCTGGGTGATCGCGCCCAGGTACTCCTCCGGGGCGTCGATGGTCAGCCGCTCGACGGGCTCGCAGGTCTTCCCGTCGATCTCCCGGGTGACCACCTGCGGCTTGCCGACTGTGAGCTCGAAGGACTCGCGGCGCATCTGCTCGACCAGGATCGCCAGGGCCAGCTCGCCGCGGCCCTGCACCTCCCAGGCGTCCGGCCGCTCGGTGGGCAGCACCCGCAGCGACACGTTGCCGACGAGCTCCTTGTCGAGCCGGTCCTTGACCATCCGGGCGGTGACCTTGGCGCCCTTGACCCGGCCGACGAGCGGCGAGGTGTTGGTGCCGATGGTCATCGAGATGGCCGGCTCGTCCACGGTGATCAGCGGCAGCGGCACCGGGTTCTCGGCGTCGGCGAGCGTCTCACCGATCATGATCTCCGGGATGCCGGCGACGGCGATGATGTCGCCCGGCCCGGCGGATTCGGCGGGCTTGCGCTCCAGGCCCTCGGTCATCAGCAGCTCGGAGATGCGGACCCGCTGGGTGCTGCCGTCGGTGCGGCACCAGGCCACGCTCTGGCCCTTGCTGATGGTGCCCTGGCGGACCCGGCACAGCGCGAGCCGGCCCAGGAACGGCGAGGCGTCGAGGTTGGTGACGTGCGCCTGAAGCGGCGCGCCCTCGTCGTACGAGGGCGCCGGGATGGTGTCCAGCAGGGTGCGGAACAGCGGCTCCAGGTTGTGGCTGTCGTCCGGGACCGCGCCGTCGGCGGGCTGGGTCAGCGAGGCGATGCCGTCGCGGGCGCAGGCGTAGACGATCGGGAAGTCGATCTGCTCCTCGTCGGCGTCCAGGTCGAGGAAGAGCTCGTAGGTGTCGTCCACGACCTCCTTGATCCGGGCGTCCGGACGGTCCACCTTGTTGATCACCAGGATGATCGGCAGCCGGGCGCGCAGCGCCTTGCGGAGCACGAACCGGGTCTGCGGCAGGGGGCCCTCGCTGGCGTCGACCAGCAGCACCACACCGTCGACCATGGTCAGGCCGCGCTCGACCTCGCCGCCGAAGTCGGCGTGACCGGGGGTGTCGATGATGTTGATGGTCACCGGTTCGGAGCCGTCCGCCGGCGTGTACCGCACACCGGTGTTCTTGGCGAGGATGGTGATGCCCTTTTCCCGCTCGAGGTCCATCGAGTCCATGACCCGATCGGTGTTCTCACCGCGGGCGCCGTAGGCGCCGGCCTGCCGCAACATGGCGTCGACCAGGGTCGTCTTGCCGTGGTCGACGTGGGCGATGATGGCGACGTTGCGGAGGTCGGTGCGTAGCTGCATACCCTCCATACTCCTGTCTGCGGTTGCCCGGGCACGCCTCGGGGTCACCCCGAGATCGCCCGGATCTGCGTCGAAAGTGCTGTGCCGACCGTTCCAGCGCCTGGCATGCTGACACCCGTGCGGGGTGCCCGATGCCTGACCTGCTGAGCTGGCTGCAGGAGCTGCCGCCCCTGCTGATCTACCTGGCCGCCGCGGCGATCGTCGCGGCGGAGACCGCTGTGATCGTCGGGCTGCTGATGCCCGGCGAGGCGACCCTGCTTCTGGTCGGCTTCCTAGCGTACGCGGGGACGCTGCGCCTCGCGCCCGTGCTGGTGGCCATGACCGCCGCAGCAGTGATCGGAGACACACTCGCGTGGCGGGCCGGGCGGCGGTACGGCCCACGGCTGCGCGCCTCCGGCGTCGGCGCCCGGATCGGGGCGCACCGGTGGCGGCGCGCCGACTCGCTGCTGGACCGGCTGGGAGGCCGGGGTGTGCTCGCTGCCCGCTGGATCGCGTTCGCCCGTACGCTGGCGCCTCGGCTGGCCGGGTCGGCCGGGATGCCGTACCGGCGGTTCGCGCCGTGGAACCTGGCCGGGGTGGCGAGCTGGGTCGGCGCCTCGGTGCTGGCCGGCTACCTGGCCGGGGAGTCGTACGAGCGGGTGTCGAAGCTGCTCGGCCAGGCCACCGGGGCGGTGCTGGCCCTGCTGCTGTGCCTGCTCGGCGTGGTGCTGGCGGGCCGCTGGCTGGGGCGTAATCCGGACCCGGTGCGCGCGCTGGCCGCCCGGGCCGCCGCGCTGCCGCCGCTGCGCTGGCTGCGGTCCCGGTACGGCGTGCTGTTCTTCCTGGTCGCGATGCGGGTCGGCCCGGCCTGGGGCCTGCTGATCAACCTGGTGCTGGGGCTGGCGCTGCTGTTCGTCGCCGGGCTGGCCGTGGCGCTGCTGCTGGAGGCGGTGGTCCGGCACAGCGGGCTGGGCGTCCTCGACGGGCTGGTCGCCGACTGGTTCGCCGCCCGGCGTACCCCCGGGGTGGTCGACGCGGCGCAGGCCGCGGTGTCCGGGCTGCGCGGCTGGCTGCTCATCGCCGCGGTCGCCGTGGTGGCCGCCGTGGTGACGGGGCGGGGCCGGCCGTGGCGGGCCGACCCGCTCGGCGTGCTGGGCACCGTCGGCGCGGCAGTGCCGCTGGTGTTGCTCGTCGTTGTCGCGGATCTGACCGATCCGGGTGGCCCGGACCGGGCCGGTGACCTGTTCCCGACCCAGAACGCGGTGGTGACGGCGAGCCTCGGCACGCTGGCCTGGCTGCTGTCACGCGGCGTGCGCTGGCCGGTCGGCGTGGCGGTCTGGACAGCCGCGTCGGCAGGGGTGGTCATGGTCACCGGCGCGCGGCTCTACCTGGGACTCAGCACCGCGAGCGGCACCGTCACGGCGGTTCTGCTGGGCATCGCCTGGACCACCGTGTTCGTGGTGGCGTGGGCGACCCGGGACCGGCTGGCCGACGGTGACGAGCGGCCGGCCGCGACGGACGGCGACCCGGCCCGACGGGACACGCCGCCCCGTCCCCGGCGGCGCAGGCCGGCGTCTCGGGTACCCCGCGGGCCCGCCGATCCTTGTTAGGGTGCGCCGACGGGGACGACGGGGGAGGTCGGATGCGGCGAATACTCGGCCGGTGGGCCGTGGTGGCGGTGGCGGCGCTGCTCGCGGCGGGCACGCTGACGGCATGCGGCGAGGGGGAACGGCCGGTCGCCGCGGACCTGCCCACGGCGGCGCCGGTGGACCAGCCGCAGGAGGCGCCCGCCGACGCGCCGAGCGAGGAGCCACCGGCGGTGGCGGCGATGGGTGGGCGGCCCAGCCCGAGCGCGTCGGCCAGCCCGCGGGCCAAGCCGTCCCGCACGTCCACCGGGCCGCTCGCCAAGCCGGATCCGCCGACCGAGACCAAGGTTCCGCCGCCCCCGCGCAAGCCGGTGGCCGGCTGCAAGCCGAGCTACCGGGGCACAGCGGCGAGCCGGAGCCAGGTGAAAGCGGCGCTCGCCGATGCCGCGGCGCGCACCTACTGGCCCACCTCGGCGCCGGACATCCGCATCCCGTCGGCCCTGATGAAGGCCACCGCGTGGCAGGAGAGCGGGTGGCAGTCCAACATCGTCGCCTGCGACACCGGAATCGGGCTGATGCAGGTCATGCCGGATACGGCGAAGTGGATGAACCAGCGGTTCGGCCAGTCGTACGACGTCGAGGACTACCAGGACAACGCCTATCTGGGTGGCAGCTACCTGGCCTGGCTGACCAAGTACATCGGCGACATGTACTTCAAGGCCGACTACCGCCTCGACGCCTCGCTGTGCACCGCGCAGCTGGAGTCCTGTCTGCTCAACGCCGTGATCTCGGCGTACAACTTCGGTCACGCCGCAGTGGCGGAGAAGGACAAGCCGCTGACCATCCCCAACCCGCAGTACGTGCGCAACGTGCGGGCGCTGATGACCGAGTGCGAGTGCCTGAGCTTCTGAGCGAGCGGACCAACGAACGAGCGGACAACAGGGCGGGGGCCGGCGAACGTGCCGGCCCCCGCCCTGTCCGTCCAGGTCAGTCCCGCGCGGGCACCGGCTCGGCCGGCGCGTCGACGCCGCCGCTGGGCGCGTCGGCGTCCCGCTTGATCCGGCCGGGCCACCAGAACCGGTCGCCGAGCAGGAACGCCAGCGACGGCACCAGCACGGTACGGACCAGCAGCGTGTCCAGCAGCACACCGATGCAGACGATGATGCCGATCTGGGTGAGCGTGATCAGCGGCAGCACGCCGAGCACCGCGAAGACCGCGGCGAGCAGCACGCCCGCGCTGGTGATGACGCCGCCGGTGACCCGCAGCGCCGACAGCATGCCGTCGCGGGTACCGGTGCGCCGGGCGTCCTCCCGGGCCCGGGTGACCAGGAAGATGTTGTAGTCGACGCCGAGCGCCACCAGGAAGACGAACGCGAGCAGCAGCACCCCGCTGTCCAGCGCCGGGAAGTCCAGCACGTGGTCGAAGAGCAGCCAGGCCGCGCCGAGGCTGGCGAAGAACGACGCGATCACGGTCACCACCAGCAGCAGCGGCGCCAGGATTCCGCGCAGCAGCAGCACCAGAACCGCGCCGACCAGCAGCAGGATGAGCGGCAGGATCAGTTGGAGGTCCCTGGTGTTCGCCTCGTTCGAGTCGTAGGTAGCGGCGACCGAACCGCCGACCAGGGCGCCGTCGGGGGCGTCCGCGCCGTCCACGGCGGGCGGCGCGGAATCCGGTACGGCGGCCACGGCGTCGCGCAGCGCCACCACGGCCCGGTCGGAGGCGGCGCTGCCGGGCTCGGCGGTGAGCACCACGTCGATCTGGGCGACCCGGTCTCCGGCGGCACCCGGGCGGGCCGAGGCGACCCCGTCGACTTCGGAGGCGGCGGCGAGCACCGCCTGGGCGGCCTGCGGGTTGGTGAGCACCGCCACCGGCTGGGTGCTGCCGGCCGGGAACGCCCGCGCGAGCGTCTCCGCCCCGGCGACCGCCTCCGGCTTCTCGCTGAACTGCTCGGTCTCGGACAGGCCGGTGCGGATGCCGAGGCCGCCGAGGGCCAGACCGGCGAGCAGCAGGACGGCGAGTGCGGCGACCGGCAGCGGCCGGCGGACGACCATCTCGCCCAGGCGGCCCCAGACCCGGCCCTCGCGGGCGGCGCTGCCGACGCGGGGGACGAACGGCCAGAACAGGCCCCGGCCGAACAGCAGCAGCGCGGCGGGGAGCACGAACAGGGCGGAGAGCATGGCGAGGATCACACCGGTGGCGCAGGCCAGGGCGAGCGCCCGGTTGGTCTCCTGCTCGGACAGCAGCAGCGTGAGGACGCCGAGGACGACGGTGCTGCCGCTGGCCAGGATCGGCTCGGCGGTGCGGCGCAGCGCGGACCGCATGGCGGCGAACCGGTCCTCCTCCCGGCGCAGTTCCTCCCGGTAGCGGGCGATGAGCAGCAGCGCGTAGTTGGTCGCGGCGCCGAACACCAGCACGCTGGCGATGCCGGTCACCTGCCCGCTGGGCAGGTAGATGCCGAACGCGGGCACGAGGGACTCCACCACGCGCAGCGTGATCTGCTCGGTCGCGCCCACCACGAGCAGCGGTACGAGCCACAGGAACGGGCTGCGGTAGGTGATCAGCAGCAGCACCGCCACCACTGCGGCGGTGACCAGCAGCAGCGTCGTGTCGGCGCCCTCGAACACCTTGCCCAGGTCGGCGGTGAACGCCGGGCCGCCGGTGACCTCGACGGTCAGCTCGCCGGGCAGGTCACCGACCGCCTCGCGGAGCTTCTCCACCTCGTCGACCACCGCCGACGGCCCGCCCTCGGTGGACAGCGGCACCGCGACCAGCGCGACGGTCCCGTCCGGGGAGACCTGGGCGGGGGAGACCCGCCCGCCGGCGGCGAGCGAGCTCAGCTGGCCGGAGAGGCCGTCGAGCGTGCCGCGGTCGGTCCCGCTCAGCGGCGCCTGGTCGGCGCGGCTGACGACCACCAGGGCGGTCTGGGCGTCCTTGGAGGGCAACTGGTCCTGCAGCCGTTCGACCTGCGTCGACTGCCATTCCACGGACAGGCCGGTGCCGGAGACCGGGTCGGGATTGTCCGGCTTCGGCAGCCCGAAGGCGACTACGCCGACGACGAGCGCGACGGCCAGGGTGAGCCAGGCGGCGAGCCGGCCCCGGACGACGCGGGAGAACAGTGACATCGGGTGCCCTCACTATTGGTCGCGGAGGATTCTCTCTGAACGAGTATCTTGATAAGCGAGATTATCCGGGGTGGTTCTATGCTGCAACCGGATCAGTTCGGGCAGGGGGGTGTCGGCGAGCGGTGGCGCACAGGATGTACCGGCGACGGGACGACCCGCGCGGGCGGATGGTCGCCGAAATCACCAACGACCTGCGCCGCTACTCGGTCGACGCCCAGCACATCGGGCACGCGTTCGCCGGACTGCACGGGCTCAACGCCACCGACCTGCACGCGCTGATCGCGGTGATGGAGGCCGAGTTGGTCGGCGAACCGATCACCCCCGGCCGCCTCGGTGAGGCGCTCAACATCTCCTCCGGGTCGGTGACCGCGCTCGTCGACCGCCTGGAACGCGGCGGTCACATCCGCCGTGACCGGGACACCGCCGACCGCCGCAAGATCCTCCTGCACTACGCCGACCGTGGCGCCACGCTGGCGCAGAGCTTCTTCGGCCCGCTCGGGCGCCGTACCGACGAGGTGATGGACCGCTTCAGCGACGACGAGCTGGCCGTGGTGCAGCGGTTCATGGCGGAGATGGTGCACTCCATGCGGACCCACCGCGACGAGATCCGCGCCGCGCCCCGCCGCGGCGCTGCGACTGCCGGCCCCCACGGGGACGACTGACCGTGCGGCTGGTCACCCGGGCCGCCGCGGCGGCGCTGCGACTGCCGGCCGCCCGCACCGGGCGGGTCACCGTGACCCGGGACATCCCGGTCCGGGTCCGTGACGGGGTGACGCTGCGCGCCGACCACTACGCCCCCGACCTGCCCGGCGCGCACTGCGTGCTGATCCGCACCCCGTACGGGCGAGGCGGCCCGATCCGGCTGCTCGGCCGCCTGATCGCCGAGCGGGGCTTCCACGTGGTCATCCAGTCCTGCCGCGGCACGTACGGCTCCGGCGGCGAGTTCGCGCCGCTGGTGCACGAGCGCGACGACGGGCTGGACACGCTGGACTGGCTGCGCCGCCAGCGATGGTGGACCGGCGCGCTCGGCATGTTCGGCGCCAGCTACCAGGGCTTCGTGCAGTGGGCGGTAGCCGCCGACGCGGGCGAGGACCTGCGCGCGATGGTCGCCGTGGTGACCGCCTCGGCCACCCGCGACTCCACGTACGCGGGGGAGTCGTTCGCACTGGACACCGTGCTCACCTGGGCCGAGCTTCTCCAGGCGCAGACGGTGCCCTGGCTGGCCCGGCAGTGGGAACTCAAGCGCGGCCAGCCCCGGCTCGCCCGTGCCCTGGCGCACCTGCCGCTGGCCGAGGCGGACCGGGTCGCCACCGGCGTCACGGTGCCGTTCTTCCAGGAGTGGCTGCGCCACCACACCCCGGACGCCGACTACTGGCGTACCCGGGTCTTCGGCGAACGGATCACCGAGGTGCGCGCCCCGGTCGCCATGGTCAGCGGCTGGCAGGACATCTTCCTGCCGGCCCAGCTCGACGACTACGCCCGCCTGCGGGCCGCCGGAGCGCGACCCCGCCTGGTCGTCGGCCCGTGGACCCACGGCAGTCCGGGCCTGCTCGTGGCGTCGCTGCGCGAAGGGCTGGACTGGCTCGACACGCACCTGGCCGGGCGGCCCGCGCCGCAGCGCGCGCCGGTGCGGGTGCACGTCGGCGGGGCCGGCGGCGGCTGGCGTGACCTGCCGGACTGGCCGCCGCCGGCCACGCCCGCCCGGTGGCACCTGCGATCCGGCGGCGGGCTCGCCCCGGAATCGCCGGAGCACGGCACGCCGGACCGCTTCTGGTACGACCCGGCCGACCCGACCCCGTCGCTGGGCGGGCCGCTGCTCGTGGCCCAGCGGGCCGGCGCGGTGGACAACCGGCCGGTGGAGGCCCGGCCGGACGTGCTCACCTACACCAGCGAGCCGCTGGCGGAGCCGGTCGAGGTGGCCGGGCCGGTACGCGCCGAGATCCACCTGCGCAGCGAGCTGTCGTACCTGGACGTGTTCGTGCGTCTGTGCGACGTGGACCGGCGGGGGCGTTCCTGGAACGTCTGCGACGGACTGGTCCGCGTCGAGCCCGGGCGGTTCCCGCGCGATCCGTCCGGTGTGGTCACGGTGCCGGTGACGCTCTGGCCGACCGCGTACCGTTTCGCGCCCGGGCACCGGCTGCGGGTCCAGGTCTCCGGTGGCGCCCACCCCCGCTACGCGCGCAATCCCGGCACCGGCGAGCCACTCGGCACGGCCGTGACTCTTCGTGCTGGCTGGCGAGAGATCCTTCATGATCGTGAGCATCCCTCGGAGTTGACGCTGCCGCTGCTGCGGGCACCGTCCACAGCAGGCGAATAGTCCAAAAAACCGCTCCTGAGCTGGGCACTTCTGCCTAACCGTGGTTAAGCTCGGGGCAAGTGCCCGGTGCCGTGCAGTTATCCGGCGGGGCGCGTCCGCGGATCGCATGTCATCACGCGGTGTGATTGTCGTGCCCTCGCCGGTCATCGATCGGAAGGGGATCTGCCATGACGTCGGCCCCGGCGAACCTGCTGGCCGTCCGGAACCTGTTGCTCACCTACCTCAACGTCGACAAGAAGGCCGTACGCGGCGACGACCTGGAGCCGGCGGAAGTCGGCATCGTCGGCGACGTCAACCACCGGGGTGGCTACCACTGCGGCTCCGACCGGGTCGTGCGCAACGACTACTCGGTGGTGGAGTCCAGCCGGGACCGCAACGGGCTGACCCTGCACGCGTCCGGGTTGGACGTCGGCATGTTCTCCGTCCGCTCCGGCGGCGGCACGCACAACCTGCGGACGTTCTCCGCCTGGATGGTGGCGCAGTGCGCGGCGAACGCGGCCGACACCCGGGACATCAGGGAGATCATCTACTCCCCGGACGGGCGGACCGTTCGGCGCTGGGACCGGCTGGGACGGCGTACCGGCGGCGACAGCAGCCACCTGTTCCACACCCACTTCAGCTTCTTCCGCGACTCGACCAAAGCGGGGCGTGACCAGACCCCGCTGTTCCGCCGCTATCTGACCGCGATCGGAATGATCGCCATCGCGAAACCGGAGGACGACATGGAACAGACCGACCGGCTCATCAACGACACCGGATCGAAAAACCGTACCGTCGGCGACGTCCTGGCCGACCTGCAGAACCTGCGCAACTGGCTGATCTCGCCGGCCAGCACGACAGGGCTCGTCAACCCGCCCATGCCCAACTCGCCGTTGCAGCAGATGCTGGCGATGCTGCGCGCCTGGCCGGCACTCGTGGCACAGGTCAACGAACTGTCCGGCAAGGACTTCACCGACGAGCAGCAGATCGTCTCCGGCGTGCTGGCCGGGCTGCCGCCGGAGAAGATCGCCGAGGCCATCCCGCCGCAGATCGCCCGGGACGTCGCCGATGAGCTGTCCCGGCGGCTGACCGCCTGACCGTCCGGCGCCGCGACCGCGGGTCGCGGCGCCGTCGGCGGGGCAATTCGGCAAGAGGTGTTGCGCAACAGCTCTTGCCAATGTGAGACTCGGCGCATGGAACAGCCGACCCCCGTCCGGCAGATCACCGACTCGCGGGTGCTCGCCGCGCTCGCTCACCCACTGCGCCGCCGGCTCATGGACGTGCTCAAGGTGTACGGCCCGTGCACCGTCGGCATGCTCGCCGAGCGCACCGACCAGGCGCCGGCGAACGTGAGCCACCACCTCAAGGTGCTGGCCGCCGCCGACCTGCTGGTCGAGGCGCCCGAGCTGGCACGCGACCGCCGGGAACGCTGGTGGAAGCCCCGCAACCGGGGCGTGCGCTGGTCCGAGTCCGACTTCGGCGACGACCCGTCCACCCGGGTGGTCGTCGAGGCCGCCGGCTCGCTCAACCTGGAGCGGCACACCGAGCTGGTGCGGGCCTGGCACACCGCCTCCGACGAGACACACGCCGAGTGGAACGACGCCCCGTTCAGCACCGACCACTGGCTGCACCTGACCCCGGAAGAGTTGGAGGCGCTCGGCCGCGAGGTGATCGCCCTGCTCACCCAATGGGCCGACCGGCCGATCCCCGACGACGGGCAGCGCCGCGAGCCGGTCTTCGTCTTCGCCCACGGCGTCCCGGGCCGGCCGTGACCGCCCACACCGTTCCGGCGCCGGCCGCGCGCGCCTTACCGGGGCGCCCGTCGTGACCGCCCCCGCATCCACGGCCGGGCCGGCCGCCCCGCCGCGCGGCGGGCTGTTCCGGCACCGCGACTTCCGGCTGCTCTGGACCGGCCACACGGTGAGCGCCGTGGGCAGCAACATGACCACTGTGGCGCTGCCCCTGGTCGCGGTCGCGGTGCTCGACGCCACCACCTTCCAGGTGGCGGTGCTCACCGCCGCGGCGTGGCTGCCCTGGCTGCTCGCCGGCCTGCCGGTCGGGGCGTGGGTCGACCGGGTCCGCCGTCGCCCGGTGATGATCGCCGCCGACCTCGCCGCCGCGGCGCTGTTCGCCAGCGTGCCGCTGGCCGCCCTGGCCGGGCTGCTCACCGTCGGGCACCTGCTGATGGTGGCGCTCGGCGCCGGCCTGGCCCGGGTCTTCTTCGAGACCGCCGACCAGGTCTACCTGCCCACGCTGCTGCGTCCCGAGCAGGTGCCCGAGGCCAACGCCCGCCTGCACGCCACACAGACCGCGAGCTACCTGGTCGGGCCCGGACTGGCCGGTCTCGTCGCCCAGCTCGTCGGCGCGGTGACCGCCGTGGCGCTGGACGCGCTCACCTTCCTGCTGTCCGCGCTCTGCCTGCGCCGGATCAGCGCGGTCGAGGCCCGCCCGCACCGTCCGGACGGGACGACGTCGCTGCGCCACGAGGTCGCCGCCGGACTGCGGTTCGTCGTCCGCGACCCGTACCTGCGGGTGCTGACGGTCTTCGGGGCGGCGAGCAACATCGGGCTCATCGGCTACCAGGCGGTGCTCGTGGTGTTCCTGGTGCGCTCGGCCGAACTCCCGGCGGGCCTGGTCGGCCTCCTGATCGGCCTCGCCAGCCTCGGCGGCGTGATCGGGGCCGCGCTCGCCGCGCGCCTGGCCCGCCGGATCGGCAGCGCCCGGACGCTGCTGGTAGCCGGCGCCCTCACCGGGCCGCCCGCGCTGCTCATCCCGCTGGCCGGACCCGGCGCGCGCACGGCGTGGCTGGTGCTCGGCGGTGTGCTGGTGAGCCTGGGCGTCGCGGTCGGCAACGTGGTGAAGGGCAGCTTCCGGCAGACGTACACGCCGCACCGGCTGCTCGGCCGCGTCACGGTGAGCATGCACCTGCTCAACTACGGCACGATTCCACTGGCCGCCCTGCTCGCCGGCGCGCTGGGCGCGGCCTGGGGGCCGGGCGGCGCGATCCGGGTGATGACCGCGTGGCTGGCGCTGACCCCGCTGATCCTGCTGGCCGGGCCGCTACGGAGACGGCGCGACCTGCCGGCCGCGCCGTCTTGATGATGCGCTGCGACGGCGGTCGGAGCCCCGACCGCCGCCACCGGCACGTCACTACATCGGACGGACGTTGTCCGCCTGCGGGCCCTTCTGGCCCTGGGTCACCTCGAACTCGACCTTCTGACCCTCGTTCAGCTCGCGGTAGCCACTGCTCTGGATGGCCGAGTAGTGGACGAACACGTCCGGGCCTCCGCCGTCCTGCTCGATGAAGCCGAAGCCCTTTTCCGAGTTGAACCACTTGACCGTGCCGGTTGCCATGCGTCTCTCCCTGTTCAATGCGGGCGAGCACCGGCTCCGCGGCCGGTGATCGCCCTGTACCACCCTGACAGTAACCGTCCGGGCCGCAATCCGCTGCCGGAAGCGCGCGGCGCGCCCGTGAATACGTGCCGCGCCGGGAAAATCACCCCGGCGTCCGGCGCGGCGCGGCATGCTTGCCCCGATGAGCACGCAGACGGCTCTGGCCGACCTGGAACAGGAGATCGCGGCGCCCGGCGCGGGCCCGGACCGCCTGCGCCTGGTCGACACGCCGTTCGTGCCCGAGGTGCGCCTGCACCTGGCCGAGGACGCCATCCTGTGGTGGGCCCGGATGGAGGCCGCCGCCGGGAGGTCGCTGCCGCCGCCGTACTGGGCGTCGGTCTGGGCCGGCGGGCAGGCGCTGGCCCGGCACCTGCTCGACCACCCCGAGCTGGCCGCCGGGCGGCGGGTGCTCGACCTGGCCGCCGGATCAGGGCTGGTCGCCATCGCCGCCGCGCTCGCCGGCGCGGACGAGGTGGTCGCCAACGACATCGACCCGTACGCGGTGGCGGCCGTCACTGTGAACGCCCGCGCCAACCGGGTCATGGTGGCCGCCGACAGCGACGACCTGCTCGACGGCGTCGCCGGCGCCGACCTGCTGGTGGCCGGGGACGCGCTCTACGACGCCGGACTGGCCGCGCGGGTCCTGCCCTACCTGCGGCGCTGCGCCGACCACGGCGTCGAGGTGCTGGTCGGCGACCCGGACCGGGGCCACCTGCCGCCGGACGGGCTGGAGCTGGTGGCCAGCTACCCGGTGCCGACCACCGAGCCCTCCGTCGACTCCCCGGTACGCCGGGTGCAGGTGCTGCGCCCCCGATGACCCTCAGGGATCTCCGGGTCGGGTGTCGGGGGCCACTGGGGGATCATGCCCGATGTGCCAGGTGACCGGCGGGCCATAGCGTGCAGCTCATGAACGATCTCGTGGCCGCCGCCGGTGAGCTGCCCACCACCCTCCTGATGGGTCTGCTGGGCATCGTGATGCTCGCCGACGCCGTACCCCTGATCGGGGTGCTGGTGCCCGGCGACGCCGCGGTGCTCGCCGCGGTCGGCGCGGGTCGCCCGGCCGGCGGGGCGCTGACCGTCGCGGCGGTGGTCGCCGGCTGCCTGGCCGGCTGGTCGCTGAGCTTCTTCGCCGGACGGCGCTGGGGCGGGCAGCTGCGGGGCAGCCGGGTCGGCGGCTGGATCGGCGAGTCCCGGTGGACCGCCGCCGAGACGCTGCTGCACCGCGGTGGCGGACGGATCGTGCTGGTGGCGCCGTTCCTGCCGGTGTTCAACGCGCTGCTGCCGCTGGCCGCCGGCGGGCTGCGGATGTCGTACCGGCGGTTCCTGGCCTGCGCGGCGGCCGGGGCGACCGCCTGGGCCGGGCTCTACGTGGCGCTCGGGCTCACCGCGCGGGCGCTGACCGGGCTGCTTCCCGGCGCGCTGAACCCCACGGTGCTGACCATGGCGGTCGGGCTGCTGCTCGCCGGGCCGGTGCTGCTCGCCACCCGGCGCCGGCTGCGGGCGGTCACTGTCACCGGCTGACCGCGACCGGCCCGGCCGCCACGGGGGAGGCCGGGCCGGTCGTGCTCACCAGCCGCGGGCGCGCCACTGCGGCACCGCGGGCCGCTCGGCGCCGATGGTGCTGTCCTTGCCGTGCCCCGGGTAGAACCAGGTGTCGTCGGGCAGGCGGTCGAAGAGCTTGGCCTCGACGTCGTCGATGAGCCGGCCGAAGCGCTCCGGGTCCTGGTCGGTGTTCCCGACCCCGCCCGGGAAGAGAGAGTCCCCTGTGAACAGGTGCGGGGTGCCGTTCGGGTCGCGGTAGAGCAGCGCGATCGAGCCCGGCGTGTGCCCGCGCAGGTGGATGACCTCCAGCGCGCAGTCGCCCACCGTCACCGTGTCGCCCTCGCTGAGCCGCTCGGCGGAGATGGGCAGGCCCTCCGCGTCGTCGGCGTGCACGAGCGCGCGCGCACCGGTCTTGGCCACCACCTCCTCCAGCGCGACCCAGTGGTCCATGTGCCGGTGCGTGGTCACCACGGCGGACAGCCCACCGTCGCCGACCAGCTCCAGCAGCCGAGGCGCCTCGTTCGCCGCGTCGATCAGCACCTGCTCGCCGGTGGCCCGGCAGCGCAGCAGGTAGGCGTTGTTGTCCATCGGGCCCACCGACAGCTTGCTGACGGTGAGCCGGTCGAGCTCGCGCACGGCCGGCGGCCCGCCGGGCGTGACGTCTCCGGTGTAGGTCATGACGATGCTCAGATCCATTCCGGTGGGTTGGGCAGAGGGCCGTCGGGGTCGACGGTGAGCAGCTCGCCCGCGCCCCGGCCGGTCAGCCAGGCGGCGAGTTCCGGCGCGGGGCCGGTGACCGTGGGCGCCCCCTCGGGGTCGCCCACGACGAGTTCGGAGGCCGCGCCGTCGAAGCGCAGCACCATGGCCGGCGCGGCCGGATTGCCCGACAGCCCGGTCACCACCTCGTGCAGCAGCCGCTGGGCGAACGCCTCCGGCCAGTCCGCCGGCTGGTAACCGGCCGCCAGGTCGACGTGGTGGACCTCGACCTCGCGCAGTCGGCCCCAGACCAGCATCGCCGCCGGCCAGGGGCCGCGCCGGGTCTGCACGGTGGCGCCCCAGGCGTCGACGGGCATCGCCGCGACCGCCGCGTCGAAGCGCTGACCGCTGCGGCGTACGTCGTCGAGCAGGTCGGCCGGACCGCGCTCGGCGCCGGCGTCGATGTCGTCGGCGCGGGCCTGCGCCGAGGCGTACATCGGGATGTCCTCGCCGGTTCGCGCGGAGGCGAGCAGGTTGACGAACCCGTCGGCGTTGCGGGCCAGGTGGGTGAGCACGTGCGCCCGGGACCAGCCCGGCAGCAGCGAGGGCGCCGCGACGTCCGCGGCGGTCAGGCCGGAGACGGTACGCAGGAGCCGGTCGTTCGCCTCGGCCAGCGGGCCGGTCAGCAGCAGGGGGTCGGCGGTCATCTCGTTCTCACGGTTCGACCCTAGCTGGCCCGGGCGGGCCGTGCCGCAGGGGAAATCGCTTTCGGCGCGTCGGCGCGCCACCTACCGTCAGGGCCGACGACCTCGGGCCGCCCGGTCCGCGTGGTCGCCAACGCGGCACCGGGAGTCGGAGGGGAGGTGGTGCGCATGCCGGCCGCAGCGCGTGTGTTCCGCCATGCACCCCCTCGACACCGATGAGGACACCATGACTCTCGATCTGACCGCCCTCGGCTGGGACGCCGGCTGGGCGGCCCACCTCGACCGGCGTGCCGGCCACCGTCCCGGGCGGGTCGCCCGGGTGGACCGGGGCGTCTGCACCGTGCTGAGCCCGCAGGGGCCGGTACGGGCCAGCCTCGGCGGCGGCGTGCTCGCCGCTGCCGCCCGTGACCTGACCGCGCTGCCCTGCGCGGGCGACTGGGTGCTGCTGTCCACCTGGCCGGACGGCCCGGTCACCGTGGAGGCGGTGCTGCCCCGGCGTACCGCGCTGGTGCGGCGTACCGCCGGCAAGGACGCCAGCGGCCAGGTGCTGGCCGCCAACCTCGACGTCGCCGCGGTGGTCGAGCCGGTGCACCCGGAGCCGGACGCCGCGCGGATCGAGCGATTGCTCTCGCTGGTGCACGAATCCGGCGCGGAGCCGCTCGTCGTACTCACCAAGGCCGACCTGGCCGCGGACCCGGAAGCGGTGGCCCGGCAGCTGGCCGACCTCGCGCCGGGCGTGCCGGTGCTGCCGGTCAGCGCCGAGCGGGGCGCCGGCCTGGCGCCGCTGCGCCGGTTCGTCGGCCCGGGGCGCACGCTCGGCCTGCTCGGCCCCTCCGGCGCCGGCAAGTCGAGCCTGGTCAACGCGCTGGCCAGGGCGGACGTGATGCGGACCCAGGCGATCCGCCGGGTCGACGGCAAGGGCCGGCACACCACCACCTGGCGGTCGCTGGTGCCGCTGCCGGACGGGGGAGCGGTGCTGGACACCCCAGGGGTACGGGCGGTCGGCCTGCTCGACGGCGCCGCCGGTCTGGACCGCGCCTTCGCCGACATCGCCGAGCTGGCCGCCGGCTGCCGGTACGGCGACTGCGCCCACGACGCCGAGCCGGGCTGCGCGGTGCGGGACGCGCTGGAGGACGGCGCGCTGCCGGTGCGCCGCTGGGAGAGCTGGCGCCGGCTGCAGCGGGAGATCGAGTACGAGGGCGGCCGGCGCGCGGCCCGGCTGGCGGCCGAACGGCGGGGCGGCTGGCGTGGCGGGCGGCGACGCACCGGGCGTCCGGCCACGCCCCCGGCTCCCGGGGCATTCTGAACCGGCCAGAGCCGGTCGGGTGGGAATGAGTGGTTCCCGCCCGACCGGCCTGAGCTGGGGGAATGTTCGCGCGACGGAAGTTGTCATACGTCGGGGCTAGAGTTGCCGAGGCGTCTTTTCTGCGCCCCGACAACCTGTGAAAACCACCCAGACCCGGCGTCTGGTGCACAGATCCGCCTCATATTCTTCTTCCGGGAGCACACGCACCGTGGCCGACCGACTGATCATCCGTGGCGCGCGCGAGCACAACCTGCGTGACGTCAGTCTCGACCTGCCCCGGGACGCCCTGATCGTCTTCACCGGGCTCTCCGGTTCGGGCAAGTCGAGCCTGGCGTTCGACACCATCTTCGCCGAGGGGCAGCGCCGCTACGTCGAGTCGCTGTCGTCGTACGCCCGGCAGTTCCTCGGCCAGATGGACAAGCCCGACGTCGACTTCATCGAGGGCCTCAGCCCCGCCGTCTCCATCGACCAGAAGTCCACCTCGCGCAACCCGCGCTCCACCGTCGGCACCATCACCGAGGTCTACGACTACCTCCGCCTGCTGTTCGCCCGCATCGGCGAGCCGCACTGCCCGATCTGCGGCGAGCGCATCTCCAAGCAGAGCCCGCAGCAGATCGTCGACCGCGTCCTGGCCATGGCCGAGGGCACCCGGTTCATGGTGCTCGCGCCGGTGGTGCGCGGCCGCAAGGGCGAGTACGTCGACCTGTTCGCCGAGCTGCAGGCCAAGGGCTACGCCCGGGCCCGGGTCGACGGCGTGGTGCACCCGCTGACCGAGCCGCCGAAGCTCAAGAAGCAGGAGAAGCACACCATCGAGGTGGTGATCGACCGGCTCAGCGTCAAGCCGAGCGCCAAGCAGCGGCTGACCGACTCGGTCGAGGCCGCGCTCGGGCTCTCCGGCGGCCTGGTGCTGCTCGACTTCGTCGACCTGCCGGAGGACGACCCGGCCCGCGAGCGCCGCTACTCCGAGCACCTGGCCTGCCCGAACGACCACCCCCTCGCGATCGAGGACCTGGAGCCCCGGGTCTTCTCCTTCAATGCCCCCTACGGCGCCTGCCCGGAGTGCACCGGCCTGGGCACGAAGAAGGAGGTCGACCCCGAGCTGGTCATCCCCGACCCGGAGCGCACGCTGCGCGAGGGCGCGATCCAGCCGTGGGCCACCGGGCACAACCTCGAATACTTCCTGCGGCTGCTGGAGGCGCTGGGCGAGGCCGAGCACTTCGACATCGACACGCCGTGGCGGGCGCTGCCGTCGCGGGCGCAGAAGACGATCCTGCACGGCTCCGACGACCAGGTGCACGTGCGCTACCGCAACAAGTACGGCCGCGAGCGCTCCTACTACACCGGCTTCGAGGGCGTGGTGCAGTGGATCGAGCGCCGGCACACCGACACCGAGTCGGAGTGGTCCCGGGACAAGTACGAGGGCTACATGCGGGACGTGCCCTGCGCGGCCTGCGGCGGCGCGCGGCTCAAGCCCGAGGTGCTCGCGGTCACCCTGGCCGGCAAGAGCATCGCGGAGGTCTGCAACCTCTCCGTCGGCGAGGCGGCCGACCTGCTCGCCGGCATCGAGCTGACCGACCGGCAGAAGATGATCGCCGAGCGGGTGCTCAAGGAGATCAACGCCCGGCTGAAGTTCCTGCTCGACGTCGGCCTGGACTACCTCTCGCTGGACCGCCCGGCCGGCACGCTCTCCGGCGGTGAGGCCCAGCGCATCCGGCTGGCCACCCAGATCGGCTCCGGCCTGGTCGGCGTGCTCTACGTGCTCGACGAGCCGTCCATCGGCCTGCACCAGCGCGACAACCACCGGCTCATCGAGACGCTGCTGCGGCTGCGCGGCCTGGGCAACACGCTGATCGTGGTCGAGCACGACGAGGACACCATCCGGGTGGCCGACTGGATCGTCGACATCGGCCCCGGCGCGGGCGAGCACGGCGGCGAGATCGTGCACAGCGGCTCGGTGCCGGCTCTGCTGGACAACACCGAGTCCGTCACCGGGGCGTATTTGGCCGGGCGCAAGTCCATCCCGACGCCCGCCGACCGCCGCGCGCAGACGCCGGGGCGGGAGCTGGTGGTGCACGGCGCGCGCGAGCACAACCTGCGCAACCTCACCGTGAGCTTCCCGCTCGGCCAGCTCATCGCGGTCACCGGGGTCAGCGGCTCGGGCAAGTCGACGCTCGTCAACGACATCCTCTACGCCGTGCTGGCCAACCAGATCAACGGCGCCCGGCTGGTGCCCGGCCGGCACACCCGGGTCACCGGCCTGGAGAACGTGGACAAGGTCGTCGGCGTGGACCAGTCGCCGATCGGGCGTACCCCGCGCTCCAACCCGGCCACCTACACCGGGGTCTGGGACCACATCCGCAAGCTCTTCGCCGAGACCACCGAGGCCAAGGTCCGGGGGTACGGCCCGGGCCGCTTCTCGTTCAACGTCAAGGGCGGGCGCTGCGAGGCGTGCTCCGGCGACGGCACCATCAAGATCGAGATGAACTTCCTGCCGGACGTCTACGTCCCCTGCGAGGTGTGCAAGGGCGCGCGCTACAACCGCGAGACGCTCGAAGTGCACTACAAGGGCAAGACGGTCGCCGAGGTGCTGGACATGCCGATCGAGGAGGCGGCCGAGTTCTTCTCCGCCATCCCGGCCATCCACCGGCACCTCAGGACGCTCGTCGACGTCGGCCTCGGCTACGTGCGCCTCGGCCAGCCCGCGCCGACGCTGTCCGGCGGTGAGGCGCAGCGCGTCAAGCTCGCCTCGGAACTGCAGAAGCGCTCCACCGGCCGCACCGTCTACGTGCTCGACGAGCCGACCACCGGCCTGCACTTCGAGGACATCCGCAAGCTGCTGATGGTGCTGGAGGGCCTGGTCGACAAGGGCAACACGGTCATCACCATCGAGCACAACCTCGACGTGATCAAGACGGCCGACTGGCTCATCGACATGGGTCCCGAGGGCGGGCACCGGGGCGGCACCGTCATCGCCACCGGCACGCCGGAGGAGGTCGCCGAGGTGCCGGAGAGCCACACCGGGCAGTTCCTGCGGCCGATCCTCAAGCTCGACGGCCAGGCCAAGGGCGCCAAGGCGGCCACCACCCGGGCGGCCAAGGCCAACGGCGGCGCCAAGCCGCGGGCCCGCAAGGTGCCGGCCGGGGCGCGCTGACCGACGTCCTCCACCGCGGTGCCCGGTTCGTTGACGCGCCAGTATGAACCGTGTCCCACGCTGGTGCGTGTTTCCGCAGTAAGTCGAGAGAAAGGCCGGATATGAGTGATGACCAGGCGTTGACCCGACCGGTCACCCAGAGCCGCCGTGCCCTGCTGGCCGGCGCCGGCGCGGTCGGCGCGGCCGTGGTGCTCGCGGGCTGCGGCAGCGACGACGACGCGTCGCCCGGACTCGCCCCGACCAGCGGTGGCCCGCCCGGCGCCACCGCCACCGGTGACGCCGGTGGCGGTGACCGGGCCGGCAGCAACGCCGTGGCCCGTACCTCGGACATCCCGGTCGGCGGCGGCGCGGTCTTCGCCAGCCAGGGCGTGGTGATCACCCAGCCCGAGGCCGGCCAGTTCAAGGCGTTCGACCCGATCTGCACGCACCAGCGCTGCCCGGTGTCGAACGTCGACGGCGGCACGATCAACTGCACCTGCCACAACAGCCGGTTCTCCATCACCGACGGCTCGGTGAAGGGCGGCCCGGCCACCAAGCCGCTCCCGGCCAAGGAGATCACCGTCGACGGCGACCAGATCCGCCTGGCCTGACCCCCGGCGCGCCCCCGGTCACCCGGGGGCGCGGCGGCGGCCGGGTGTCGGGGGTGCGGACTAGGCTTGAGAACGTGGCTGACCCCTCGACCTACCGTCCCGCGCCCGGCACCATCCCGGAGTCGCCAGGGGTCTACCGCTTCCGCGACGGCACCGGCCGGGTGATCTACGTCGGCAAGGCGCGCAACCTGCGCAGCCGGCTCAACTCCTACTTCGCCGACCCGGTCGGCCTGCACCAGCGCACCCGGCAGATGGTCTTCACCGCCGAGTCGGTCGACTGGATCACCGTCGCCACCGAGGTCGAGGCGCTCCAGCAGGAATACACCTGGATCAAGCAGTACGACCCCAGGTTCAACGTCCGCTACCGCGACGACAAGTCGTACCCCTATCTCGCGGTCACACTCGACGAGGAATACCCCCGGTTGCAGGTGATGCGCGGCGCCAAGCGCAAGGGCGTGCGCTACTTCGGGCCGTACTCCCATGCCTGGGCGATCCGCGAGACGCTCGACCTGCTGCTGCGCGTCTTCCCGGCGCGGACCTGCTCCTCCGGGGTGTTCAAGCGGGCCGGGCAGGTCGGCCGGCCCTGCCTGCTGGGTTACATCGGCAAGTGCTCCGCGCCGTGCGTCGGCAGCGTCACCGCCGAACGGCACCGCGAGATCGTCGACGGCTTCTGCGACTTCATGGCCGGCCGCACCGACACCATGGTCCGCCGGCTGGAGAAGGAGATGCTCGACGCCAGCGAGCAACTGGAGTTCGAGCGGGCCGCCCGGCTGCGCGACGACGTCGCGGCGCTGCGCCGGGCCATGGAGAAGCAGACGGTGGTGCTCGGCGACGGCACCGACGCCGACGTGGTCGCGTTCGCCGACGACCCGCTCGAAGCCGCCGTGCAGGTGTTCCACGTACGCGGCGGCCGGGTGCGCGGCCAGCGCGGCTGGGTGGTGGAGAAGACCGAGGAGCTGAGCACCGGCGACCTGGTGCACCACTTCTGCACCCAGGTGTACGGCGGCGAGCAGGGCGAGGCCGACGTGCCGCGCGAGCTGCTCGTCCCCGAGTTGCCCGGCGACGCCGACGCGCTCGCCGACTGGCTCTCCACCCGCCGGGGCAGCCGGGTCTCGCTGCGGGTGCCCCAGCGCGGCGACAAGCGGTCGCTGCTGGAGACCGTCGAGCGCAACGCCAGGGACGCGCTGGCCCGGCACAAGCTCAAGCGGGCCGGCGACCTGACCACCCGCAGCCAGGCGCTCGACGAGATCGCCGACGCGCTCGCCATGAACACGTCACCGCTGCGCATCGAGTGCTTCGACGTCTCGCAGATCCAGGGCACCGACGTCGTCGCCAGCATGGTCGTGTTCGAGGACGGGCTGCCCCGCAAGAGCGAATACCGTCGCTTCATCGTGCGCGGCGCCACCGACGACCTGTCGGCCATGTCCGAGGTGCTGCGGCGGCGCTTCGCCCGCTACCTCGACGCGCGCGCCGAGACCGGTGAGCTGGGCGAGGAAACCGCCTCCGACCCCGACCGACCCGGCATCGACCCGACCACCGGGCGGCCGCGCAAGTTCGCGTACCCGCCGCAGCTCGTGGTGGTCGACGGCGGCCCGCCCCAGGTCGCCGCCGCCGCGAAGGCGCTCGCCGAGCTGGGCATCGACGACGTGGCGCTGTGCGGGCTGGCCAAGCGGCTGGAAGAGGTCTGGCTGCCCGACGATGAGTTCCCGGTGATCCTGCCTCGTACGTCCGAGGCGCTCTACCTGCTGCAACGCGTACGCGACGAGGCGCACCGCTTCGCCATCACGTTCCACCGCCAGCGCCGCTCCAAGCGGATGACCGAGTCGGCGCTGGACAACGTGCCCGGCCTCGGCGAGGTACGCCGCAAGGCGCTGCTGCGGCACTTCGGCTCGTTGAAGCGGCTCTCCACCGCCACGGTGGAGGAGATCACCGAGGTGCCCGGCGTCGGCAGGCGTACGGCCGAGGCGATCCTGGCCGCGCTCGACGGCTCCCCGGCCGACGCCACAACCCCTTCCTGACTTTCCTGCACTCGTCCCCGGCACGTCACCGCCGACGTCCGAGTGGAACCCCATGGGTGTCTCCGCCCCCGTTTGACACCCATGACGTTCCACTGACGGCGGGCGTCCCAGCTGGCGCGAACTTTGTCCCATGTTCTGAGAGGCGGGACAGATCTTGGTAGGAAAGCGCCCCCATAGGGGCCATTTCCTACCAAGATCTCGCTCACCGCGAGGTCTCACCCCGATCCAGCAAGACCGCCAGTAGCCCTTTGGGTCGGGTGTGCCGTCACAGGGATGCTCGCTCACGCCTCACGCCTCACGCCTCACGCCTCACGCCCCAACGCCCCACGCCCGGCACCTCACGCCCCGCGCCCCGCGCCCACGCGATCTTGCAGTTGGCGCCCCGGGGATGCCAGGTTTGCGAGGTTTGCCAGGTATCAAAGTGCAAGATCGCGCATGCGGGGCCGGGATGGAGCTGTGACGGCTGGGTTCGAGGCTGTGCGTTTCGCGAGGTTCCGTGCGCACCCGGCCGGGCCATCGCAGCCGGGCCGGGTGGTGTGGTGAGCGGTGTCCGGTTCGCCGCGCTGGGCCTGGTGGGGGTGTGGTCGGTGCCACCGTGAGGGTGGAATCGGTGGCGGGCGCGGGGCGTTGTACATGGCTGACCCCCGGGGCACCGGGACGAGCGCCGAACACCAGCCCGCGCGAGCGGGTCGCCAGGTCAGGGAATCGGCCCGGCCCGGACGTCGTTACACCCCCCGAGCGACGGGCACGCCGCCGTCCCCGGGAATGGCCCCGGCCCGGACATCGTTACATCCCCCAGGCCCACGCCGCCGGTCGCCCCGGCTGGCAGCCACGGTCGGTGGGAATCATCCCCGGCCGCGGGTCGTTACATCCCCCGAGCCGCGCCGAGCAGGCCCCTTCCGGGCCGCCCGCGTGTCAGCCCTTCCACGGGCACCCCCAAGACTTTCCCCCTTCGCGGCACCCCCGCTGCGTATCCCCCACTTCAGGGAGGCAACCATCATGGCTACCACTCTGCTGCGCAAGACCGTCCTGACCGCTGCCGGTATCGCCGCCACCGCCGGTGGCATCGCCGGCCCCGCCATCGCCGCCCACGCCGCCCCCACCACCGGCACCACGAGCCTGGTGGCTGACCGCAAGAGCGGCCACGGCGAGCGGGAGCTGGACGTGCGCTACGAGGCGCAGCCCAACTTCTACTTCTGCGGCCCCGCCGCCGCCCGTAACGCGCTGAGCGTGCAGGGCAAGAACATCGACGTGCACGCCATGGCCAAGGAGATGGGCACCACCGAGGCCGGCACCAACTCCATCAACGACATCACCCCGGTGCTGAACAAGGAGACCGGCGCCAAGGACGCCTACAAGTCGGTCGAGATCAGCACCCCCAAGGCCGACGACAAGCAGACCGACACCCTGCGCGCTGACGTGGTGAAGACCGTCGACGCCGGCCGTGCCGTGGTGGCCAACATCGCCGGCACCGCCACCGACACCGACGGCAACGCCCACTCCTTCGAAGGCGGCCACTACATCAGCGTCATCGGCTACCGCGACGACGGCCGCACCGTCACCATCGCCGACAGCGCCAACCCGAACACCGCCACCTACCGGATGAGCATCGACAACCTCGCCGACTGGATCGCCACCCGCGGCTACAGCACCAGCTGACCACCACCGCCGCATCCACGGCTGCAAAGCAAGACCAAGCGAGACCAGAGCACACGAAAGGGCCCGACCCCCACCACGAGGGGTCGGGCCCTTTCGTGTGCGTCAGGACTCGGCGAGTACGGCCAGGATCGCCTCGCCGTACTTGGCGAGCTTGTTCTCGCCCACCCCGTTGACCCGGGACAGTTCGGCCAGCGAGGTCGGTGGCTCGGCGGCGATCTGCCGCAGGGTCGCGTCGTGGAAGATGACGTACGCGGGGACGCCCTGTTCCTTGGCGGTGGCCGCGCGCCACGCGCGGAGCCGCTCGAAGACCGGCGTGGCGGCGGGGGAGAGGTCGGCGACCACCGTGGCCGCGCCCCGGGGCTTGGCGGACCGGCCGGCCGCCGGACGCTCCGGCTCCTTGCGCAGCGTGACGGTACGGCGGCGGCCGAGCACGTCCGCGCTGGCCTCGGTCAGCGCCAGCGTGCCGTAGTCGCCCTCGACGGCGAGCAGACCCTCGGCGAGCAGTTGGCGCACCACGCCACGCCACTCGGCCTCGCGCAGCTCGGAGCCGATGCCGAAGGTGCTGAGCGAGTCGTGGCCGTACTGGTCGATCTTGTCGGTGTGCTTGCCGAGCAGGATGTCGATGCTGTGCCCGGCGCCGAAGCGCTGGTTGCGTTCGCGGTCGAGCCGGTAGACGGTGGAGAGCAGCTTCTGCGCGGCGACGGTGCCGTCCCAGGACTCCGGCGGGTCGAGGCAGGTGTCGCAGTTGCCGCAGGCGGCCACTGCGGTCTCGCCGAAGTATTCGAGCAGTTGGGCGCGGCGGCAGCGGACCGTCTCGCAGAGCGCCAGCATCGCGTCCAGGTGGGCGGCGAGGTTGCGCCGGTGCGCCAGGTCGCCCTCCGACGTCTCGATCATTTTGCGCTGCTGCACCACGTCCTGCAGCCCGTACGCCAGCCAGGCCGTGGACGGCAGCCCGTCGCGCCCGGCGCGGCCGGTCTCCTGGTAGTAGCCCTCCACCGACTTCGGCAGGTCGAGGTGGGCGACGAAGCGTACGTCGGGCTTGTCGATGCCCATGCCGAACGCGATCGTGGCGACCATGACCAGCCCGTCCTCGCGCAGGAAGCGCTGCTGGTTGGTGGCGCGGGTCGTGGCGTCCAGCCCGGCGTGGTAGGGCAGCGCGGGGATGCCGTTGGCGACCAGGAACTCGGCGGTCTTCTCCACCGAGGCCCGGGACAGGCAGTAGACGATGCCGGCGTCGCCCGGATGCTCGTCGCGCAGCAGGCTCAGCAACTGCTTGCGCGGCTCCCGCTTGGGCACGATGCGGTACTGGATGTTGGGCCGGTCGAAGCTGGCCACGAAGTGCCGGGCCTCGGTGAGCCGCAGGCGGGTGGCGATCTCGGTGCGGGTCGCCCGGGTCGCGGTGGCGGTCAACGCGATCCGCGGCACGTCCGGCCAGCGTTCGTGCAGCATCGACAGGTTGAGGTAGTCGGGCCGGAAGTCGTGCCCCCACTGCGAGACGCAGTGCGCCTCGTCGATCGCGAACAGGGCGATCCGGCCGCGTTCCAGCAGGCCGAGCGTGGAGCGCACGGCGAGCCCTTCCGGGGCGAGGTAGAGCAGGTCCAGCTCGCCGGCGAGGTAGGCCGCCTCGACCCGGCGCCGCTGCGCCGGGTCCTGCGTCGAGTTGAGGAAACCGGCGCGTACGCCGACGGCGGTGAGCGCGTCGACCTGGTCCTGCATGAGCGCGATCAGCGGGGACACGACCACCGCCACGCCGTCGCGCACCAGCGCCGGGATCTGGTAGCACAGCGACTTGCCGCCACCGGTGGGCATGAGCACCAGCGCGTCGCCGCCGCCCACCACGTGCTCGACGACCTCCTGCTGGAAGCCGCGGAAGGCGTCGTACCCGAAGACCCGCCGCAACACGTCGAGCGCGCCGTCGGTCCGCTGATCGGTGGGGGAGACCATCCGCGCAGTCTACGAGCGTCCCCCGACAGCGCCGTCCCGGCGAGCCGCTCCGGGGCCGGCGACATGTTCCGGTCGTCACCCCGTGGAATCCCGGGCCGGGTCGCAGCCGTTAGAGTCGCTGATTGACCATTCGCGGCCGACCGGCCGCGGCGCCACGGCTGGGGGTAGCGGGTGAGCGAGGCGCGTACAGCGGGAGACCTGGGGCCGACCGAGGCGGAGACGACGCCGGTACGGCCGGCGCAGGCCGAGTCGGACACCTCACTGGTGGTGGTGACCGGGCTGTCCGGCGGCGGGCGCAGCACGGTGGCCCGGGCGCTGGAGAACGTCGGCTACTACGTGGTCGACAACCTGCCCCAGGCGCTGCTGCTCGACATGGCCGAGCTGGCGTTCAAGGCCGGTGGCGCGGCCCGGCGTACGGCGATGGTGCTGGACGTGCGCTCGCGCGCGTTTTCCACCGACCTGGCCGGGGCGATCCGGGAGCTGCGCGAGCGCGGCTTCCAGCCCCGGGTGGTCTTCGTCGACGCCGACGACGAGGTGCTGATCCGCCGGTTCGAGAGCGTGCGCCGCTCGCACCCGTTGCAGGGCGACGGGCGGCTGGCCGACGGCATCGCCGTCGAGCGGACGCTGCTGGAGGAGGCCCGCGACCAGGCCGACGTGATCATCGACACCAGCCACCTGAACGTGAACCAGCTGCGGCGCCGGGTCGAGGAGCTGTTCGGCGGCGAGGACGCCCGCCGGCTGCGGATCACCGTGATCTCGTTCGGCTTCAAGTACGGCCTGCCTCCGGACGCCGACTTCGTGATGGACGCCCGGTTCCTGCCCAACCCGTACTGGGTGCCGGAGCTGCGCGAGCACACCGGCCGGGAGGAGGCGGTGAGCGCGTACGTGCTGGGCCAGGAGGGCGCGGACGCGTTCGTGGCCGGGTACGCCGACCTGGTCAACGCCACCACCGCCGGCTTCGAGCGGGAGGGCAAGCGCTACCTGACCGTGGCGGTCGGCTGCACCGGCGGCAAGCACCGCAGCGTGGCGATCGCCGAGGAGCTGGCCGCCCGGCTGCGCCGCTCCGGCATAGCCGCCAACGCCCAGCACCGGGACCTGGGGCGGGAGTGACCCCGACCAGGGTGGTCGCCTTCGGCGGCGGGCACGGGCTCTCGGCGTCGCTGCGGGCGCTGCGGCACTGCGTACCCGAACTGGACCTGGACATCACCGCGGTGGTCACCGTCGGCGACGACGGCGGGTCCAGCGGGCGGCTGCGCGCGGAGCGCGGCGGCCTGCCCCCGGGTGACCTGCGTCAGGCGCTCGTCGCGCTGGCCGGCGACCATCCGGCCACCCGGCGCAGCGCGGCGCTGTTCCAGTACCGCTTCACCACCGCCGTGCCGCCGGCGCCGACGCTCGCCGCACCGGTTCCGGCCGCCCGCGCCGGTGACTCGCTCGCCGGTCACGCGGTCGGCAACCTGCTGCTGCACGGCCTGACCGAGCTGCTCGGCGATCCGGTGGCCGCGCTCGACCACGCGGGCGCGATGCTCGGCGCGGTGGGGCGGGTGCTGCCGATGTCCCGCCAGCCGGTGGGCATCGAGGCGCGGGTCCGTGGCGCCGACCCGGCCCATCCGGACGAGGTGTCCACCGTGCGCGGGCAGCACCAGGTGGCGGTCACCCCGGGCACCGTCGAGTCGCTGCGGCTCAACCCGCCCGCGCCGGCCGCGTGCGCCGAGGCGGTGACAGCGGTACACGCCGCGGACTGGCTGATCTTCGGGCCGGGCAGCTGGTACACGAGCGTGCTGCCGCATCTGCTGGTGCCGGGCCTGGCCGACGCGATCGTCTCCAGCTCGGCGCGGCGGCTGGTGACGCTCAACCTGGTGGCCGAGAAGGAGACCTCCGGGCTCTCCCTGCCCGACCATCTGGACACGCTGCGGCGCTATCTGCCCGAGCTGAAGGTGGACCGGGTGCTGGCGGACTCGACGGCGGTGGGTGATCCCGCGGCGGTCGAACGTGCGGCAGAATCGCTTGGTGCCCGGCTGGTCCTCGCTCCCGTCGCCGTCCTCGACGGCACGCCCCGTCATGATCCAGCTGCCCTGGGCGCCGCGCTGGTGCCTGTCCTGCGCGCCGATCGTTAGACACGTACGTAATCACCGGCGACACGCCGGAACCGGTCCGTGAGGGGGCGCACTATGGCGATGACGGCTGCGGTCAAGGACGAGCTGAGTCGGGTCGACGTGCCCAAGCCCTGCTGTCGGCGGGCGGAGATGGCCGCCCTGCTGCGTTTCGCGGGCGGTCTGCACATCGTGTCGGGCCGCGTCGTGGTCGAGGCGGAGCTGGACACCGGCGCGGTGGCCCGCCGGCTGCGGCGGGAGGTGGCCGAGGTCTACGGCTACCCGAGCGAGATCCACGTGCTCGCCTCCGGTGGCCTGCGCAAGGGCAGCCACTTCATCGTGCGGGTGGTCAAGGACGGCGAGGCGCTCGCCCGGCAGACCGGCCTGCTCGACGTGCGGGGCCGCCCGGTGCGCGGCCTGCCGCCGCACGTGGTGGCCGCGAACGTCTGCTGCGCGGTCTCGGCCTGGCGGGGCGCGTTCATGGCGCACGGCTCGCTGACCGAGCCGGGCCGCTCCAGCGCGCTGGAGATCACCTGCCCCGGCCCGGAGTCGGCGCTGGCGCTCGTCGGCGCGGCCCGCCGCATCGGCATCACCGCGAAGAACCGCGAGGTGCGCGGCGTGGACCGGGTGGTGGTCAAGGACGGCGACCCGATCGCCGCGCTGCTCACCCGCATCGGCGCGCACTCCAGCGTGCTGGCCTGGGAGGAGCGGCGGGTACGCCGGGAGGTGCGTGCCACCGCCAACCGGCTGGCCAACTTCGACGACGCCAACCTGCGCCGCTCGGCCCGCGCGGCGGTGGCCGCCGCGGCCCGGGTGACCCGCGCGCTGGAGATCCTCGCCGACGACGCGCCCAACCACCTGACCTCGGCCGGCCGGCTGCGGCTGGAGCACCGTCAGGCGTCCCTGGAGGAGCTGGGCGCGCTCGCCGAGCCACCACTGACCAAGGACGCCATCGCCGGCCGGATCCGCCGGCTGCTCGCGCTGGCCGACAAGCGCGCCCGCGACCTGGGCATCCCGGATACGGAAGCGGCAGTCACGCCCGACATGCTCGTGGTCTGATAGGACTCGGGCGGCGAGCACCGCGAGCGGGGTCACCACCCGCCGCAGCGCGACGTCGCACGCTCGGATATGGTCGCTGCGTACGGCAAGGGGGCCGCGCACAGGCATCCCTCGCCGTGCTCACCGCCTCGGGCGGTCAGGTCTCCGGGACCGCGGCGGGGTGGCCGAGATGACATGTCGACGGCCGGCTCCAACGGTCGGCGCACACACCTCCGCCGGCCCCGGTCTGGCGCCGGCGGACCAGAACGCGAGGAGATGGGACCTGTGACCATCCGGGTTGGCATCAACGGCTTCGGCCGGATCGGCCGCAACTTCTTCCGGGCAGTGCTGGCGTCCGGCGCTGACATCGAGGTCGTGGCGGTCAACGACCTGACCGACAACGCGACGCTCGCCCACCTTGTCAAGTACGACAGCATCCTGGGCCGCCTCCCGCACGAGGTGAAGGCCACCGCCGACGAGATCACCGTGGGCGGCAAGACCATCAAGGCGTACGCCGAGAAGGACCCGGCGAACCTGCCATGGGGCGAGGTCGGCGCGGACGTCGTCATCGAGTCCACCGGTTTCTTCACCGACGGCACCAAGGCGAAGGCGCACCTCGACGGCGGGGCCAAGAAGGTCATCATCTCCGCGCCGGCGAAGAACGAGGACGTCACCGTGGTCATGGGCGTCAACCAGGACCAGTACGACCCGGCCAAGCACAACATCATCTCGAACGCCTCCTGCACCACCAACTGCCTCGCGCCGATGGCGAAGGTCCTGCAGGACACGTTCGGGATCCAGCAGGGTCTGATGACCACCATCCACGCGTACACGCAGGACCAGAACCTGCAGGACGCGCCGCACAAGGACCTGCGCCGGGCCCGCGCCGCCGCGCTCAACATCGTGCCGACCTCGACCGGCGCCGCGAAGGCGATCGGCCTGGTGCTGCCGGAGCTGAAGGGCAAGCTGGACGGTTACGCGCTGCGCGTGCCGATCCCGACCGGCTCCGCCACCGACCTGACCGTGACGGTCGGCCGGGAGACCACCGTGGACGAGGTAAACGCCGCGCTCAAGGCCGCCGCCGAGGGCCCGCTGCGGGGCATCCTCACCTACAACGAGGACCCGATCGTCTCCGCCGACATCGTGACCGACCCGGCGTCGTGCATCTTCGACGCGCCGCTGACCAAGGTGATCGGCAACCAGGTCAAGGTCGTCGGCTGGTACGACAACGAGTGGGGCTACTCGAACCGCCTGGTGGACCTGGTCAAGCTGGTGGGTCAGTCGCTGTGACGATCCGTAACCTCGACGACCTGCTCGCCGAGGGGGTGTCGGGTCGGCGCGTGCTCGTGCGCGCCGACCTGAACGTCCCGCTCGACAAGCAGACCGGGGAGATCACTGACGACGGCCGGATCCGGGCCGTCCTGCCGACGCTGAGCGCGCTGGTGCAGGCCGGCGCGAAGGTGGTCGTCTGCTCGCACCTGGGTCGCCCGAAGGGCGCCCCGGATCCGCAGTTCAGCCTCCGCCCGGTTGCCGGGCGGCTCGGTGAGCTGCTCGGCGCCCCGGTGGAATTCGCCGAGGACACCGTCGGCGACTCGGCGCGGTCCACAGTGGCCGGTCTGGCCGACGGGCAGGTTGCGCTGCTGGAGAACCTGCGGTTCAACAAGGGCGAGACCAGCAAGGACGACGCGGAGCGCGGCGCGTTCGCCGACCAGCTCGCGGCGCTCGGTGACGCCTACGTGGACGACGCGTTCGGCGCGGTGCACCGCAAGCACGCCAGCGTGCACGACGTGCCGGCCCGGCTGCCGCACGTCGCGGGCCGGCTGGTGCTGCGCGAGGTCGAGGTGCTCAGCCGCCTCACCGGCGAGCCGGAGCGCCCGTACGTGGTGGTGCTGGGCGGCTCGAAGGTCTCCGACAAGCTGGCCGTGATCGAGGCGCTGCTGCCGACGGTGGACCGGCTGCTCATCGGCGGCGGGATGTGCTTCACCTTCCTCAAGGCCCAGGGCCACGAGGTGGGCACGTCGCTGCTGGAGAAGGACATGGTCGAGACCTGCCGCAACCTGATGGAGCGCGCGCCCGGCAAGATCATGCTCCCGGTCGACGTGGTGGCCGCCGACGCCTTCGCGCCGGACGCCGCGCACGACACAGTGCCCGCCGACGGCATCCCCAGCCACCGGCTGGGCCTGGACATCGGCCCGGAGACGGTGGCCGGTTTCGCCGCCGTGCTGTCGCAGGCGAAGACCATCTTCTGGAACGGCCCGATGGGCGTGTTCGAGATGGCGGCGTTCGCCAACGGCACCCGGGGCGTGGCCGAGGCGATCACCAAGGCCGACGCGTTCAGCGTGGTCGGCGGCGGCGACTCGGCCGCGGCGGTGCGCGCGCTGGGCCTGGACGAGTCCTCGTTCGGGCACATCTCCACCGGCGGCGGCGCCTCCCTGGAATACCTGGAGGGCAAGACCCTCCCCGGCATCGCGGCTCTGGAGAACTGAATGGCGAGCACGACCCGCCGGCCGCTGATGGCCGGCAACTGGAAGATGAACCTGAACCACCTCGAGGCCAACCTGCTGGTGCAGAAGCTGGCCGCGAGCCTGAACGAGAAGCAGCTCACCGACGTCGAGTGCGTGGTGCTGCCGCCCTTCACCGACCTGCGTACGGTGCAGACCGCGGTGGACGGCGACAAGCTGCTGATCGGCTACGGCGCGCAGGACCTGTCGCCGCACCCGTCGGGCGCGTACACCGGTGACATCGCCGGGCCGATGCTGGCCAAGCTGGGCTGCGGCTACGTGGTGGTCGGCCACTCCGAGCGGCGGCAGTACCACCACGAGGACGACGCGCTCGTCAACGCGAAGGTGTCGGCGGCGCTGGCGAACGGGCTCACCCCGATCCTCTGCATCGGTGAGGGCCTGGAGGTCCGGGAGCAGTCGGGTCAGGTGCGGCACTGCTGCGACCAGCTCGACGGCGCGCTGAAGGGGCTCACCGCCGAGCAGGTCACCAAGGTCGTCGTGGCGTACGAGCCGGTCTGGGCGATCGGCACCGGCAAGACGGCCACGCCGGAGGACGCCCAGGAGGTCTGCGGCGCGGTGCGTAAGCGCATCGTCGAGACCTACGACGCGAACACCGCCGAGCAGGTCCGGATCCTCTACGGCGGGTCGGTCAAGGCGTCGAACGTCGCCGCGATCATGGCCCAGCCGGACGTGGACGGGGCCCTCGTGGGGGGCGCGAGCCTGGACGCGGAGGAGTTCGCGAAGATCTGCCGGTTCCCGGAGCACACCGCCCGCTGATCGCTCGCTATTCTTGACGCTGCCCGTCCACCGGCCGGTGCCGCAGTGCCCGACAGGTCCGGGCAGTGATCGCAACGAGAGGACTGACCCCCGCCATGCCGATCTGGTTCGCCTATACGATGATCACGTTGCTGGTCATCACCAGCGTGCTGCTCGTCCTGCTGATCCTCCTGCACCGCGGCAAGGGCGGCGGGTTGTCGAGCATGTTCGGCGGCGGCGTCAGCTCCAGCCTGGCCGGTTCCTCCGTGGCCGAGAAGAACCTCGACCGCTACACCGTTCTGGTGGGAATCGTCTGGTTTGCCTGCATCGTCGGGCTCGGGCTCTGGCTGCGCCTGCAGATGGCCACCGGCACCTGAGTCGGCGCTGAGAAGCGTACAATCTGCGCGCGGTCCGTCACGGACCGCGCGCAGTTTTGTTTCTCCGCGCGTCGCCCGTCGCCCACCCCCTCCGGCGGCGGTCCCCTCCGACGACAGGGAGCGAGCAACAGTGCCCAGCAACAACGTCATCCGCGGCACCCGGGTCGGGTCCGCCCCGGAGCGCTTCGACCAGCGCGTCGAGCCCGCCCCGCGCCGCCCGGTCGTCTACTGGTGCCGCCACGGGCACCGGGTCGAGTTCCTGATCGCCGCCGAGGCCGAGACGCCGGCCGCCTGGGAGTGCCCCCGCTGCGGCGAGCCGGCCGGCCCCGACCCGGGCGACCCGCCGGGCCGCCAGCGCGCCGAGCCCTACAAGACCCACCTGGCGTACGTGCAGGAGCGGCGCACGCCGGAGGAGGGTGAGGCGCTGCTCGCCGAGGCCCTCGACGCGCTGCGCCGCCGCCGCGGCCGGGCCTGAGCCGACACGTGTTAAGAAGGGGCCCCTTCTCTACCGGAGGCGTTAAGAAGGGGCCCTTCCTTACACCTCAGCGGAGGCTGCGCAGGCGCGGGGGCACGTTCGCCGCCGCGGCCCGGTCGAGCAGCCAGAGGGTACGGGAGACGCCCTGCACCCCGGCGGCCGGCAACTGCACCGGCCCGGCCCCGGCCAGCGCCATGCCCACCGCCCGGGCCTTGTCCGCCCCGGCGGCGATCAGCCAGACTTCCTCGGCCGTGTTGATCGTCGGCAGGGTCAGCGTGGTCCGCACCGGCGGCGGCTTCGGGCTGCCCCGCACCGCGCTGACCGGGCGGTTGTCGTGGTGCACCGGGTGCTCCGGGAACACCGACGCCACGTGCCCGTCCTCACCGACGCCGAGCATCAGCACGTCGAAGTGGGGCAGTACCGCGTTCCCGGGCCGGGCGGCGGTGGCCAGCTCCCGCGCGTACCCGGCGGCGGCCGCCTCCGGGTCGTCGCCGGCCGGGCCGTCGGAGGCCGGCATCGGGTGCACCCGCGCCGGGTCCAGCGGCACCGTGTCCAGCAGCGCCGCCCGCGCCTGCGTCTCGTTGCGCTCCGGGTCACCGGCGGGCAGGAACCGCTCGTCACCCCACCACACGTCGACCCGGGACCAGTCGACCGCGTCCCGGGCGGGCAGCTGCCCGATCGCCCGGTACACCGCAGCGGCGATCCGCCCGCCGGTCAGCACCACCGACGCCTGGCCGCGCTCGGCCTGCGCGTCGAGCAGCTTCACCACCAACCGGGCCGCCACCGCCTGCGCCAGCAGGTCGGGGTCGGCGTGTACGGCGACACTCGCCTCAGTCATCCGTCGCGCCCTCGTGTTCCGGCCGCCCACCGGCGGTCACCTGTGCTTCCGGCCGCCCGGTCCGGGCGGTCACTCGTTCGCTGTCGCGCCCGCGTGCGCGGTCACGCCGGCCTCGGCCCGCTGGGCGGTCGCCGGATCCTTCCACACGTGCACCCGCTGGGCCGGACGCTGGTCGAGTCCGGTGATCCCGGCCGCGGCGCCGAGCGCCTCCGCGTACACCTGGGCGGCGTCGAGGCGGCGCAGCTCCTCGGCCAGCTCGTCGCCGAGCGGCCGGCGGACCAGCGGCAGCGTGCGGTCCTCCTGCCCGGTACGCCGGAACACCGCGATGCTGTCGTCCCGGGTCAGCGTCAGCTCGTCGCCGTTGGCGCAGCGCAGCTGCACCTGACGCATCCGCGGGAACTCGTCGGACCGCTCCCAGGCCGGTTCGATGCCGAGCCGGGCCTTGAGCCACCCGCTCATCAGCGCCGCCGTCGGGTCCGACGGGGGCGCCACCACGCTGGCCTCGGTGACCCGGGCCTGGGTGGTGTCGAAAGCGCCCGCCACCAGCGTGCGCCACGGGGTGATCCGGGTCCACGCCAGGTCGGTGTCGCCGGGGGCGTAGTCGTGGGCCCGCTGCCGCAGCGCGGCGATCGGGTCGGCCGCCTGCGCCGAGTCGGTGATCCGCCGGTCGGCCACCACACCGAGGAAGTCGGTGGCGATCTCCTCCGGCGGCTCGCCGTGCCACCAGGTCACCACCGGCACGTCCGGCACCAGCAGCGGCATCACCACGGATTCGGCGTGCAGCGCGAGCCGCCCGTACATCCGGGTCACGACCGCCTCGCACGGCCCGAGCCGGCCGCCCACGACGATCTCCGCGTCCAGCCGGTTGCGGTCGCGTTCCACGTCGGAGCGGACCACCACGAGCAGGCGGCACGGGTGCGCCGCCGCGGCGATGGTGGCGGCCGCCTCGGCCTCCCGGACCCGCTTCTCGTCCACCACCACGATCAGCGTGAGCGCCATGCCGCTGGCCACCCCGCCCGCGCTGCGCCGTTCCGCGGCCAGCGCCTTGACCACCTCGTTGCCGGTGGTGTCCCACAGCCCGATCATGCTCTTCTCCAAGCCCGGCCCTCGCGGGCCAGCATCTCGTCGGCGGCCCGGGGTCCCCACTCGCCGGCCCGGTACGGCTCCGGCGTGGTGCCCTCCCAGGCGTGTTCCAGTGGGTCGACCACCTGCCAGCTCTGCTCGACCTCGGCGGCGTCCGGGAACAGCGTCCGGTCGCCGATCAGCACGTCCAGCACGAGCCGCTCGTACGCCTCGGGGCTGGACTCGGTGAACGCCTCGCCGTACTGGAAGTCCATCGCGATGTCGCGGACCTCCATCGTGGTGCCCGGCACCTTGGAGCCGAACTTCAGCACCACGCCCTCGTCCGGCTGCACCCGGATGACGAGCTGGTTGGGGCCGAGGGACTCCATGTCGGCGGCGTTGAACGGCAGGTGCGGCGCCTTCTTGAACATGATGGCCACCTCGGTGACCCGCCGGGGCAGCCGCTTGCCGGCCCGGATGTAGAACGGCACGCCGGCCCAGCGCCGGTTCTGGATGCCCAGCTTCACCGCCACGTACGTCTCGGTGGTGGAGCCCTCCGGAACGCCTTCCTCCTCCAGGTAGCCCTTGGCGCGCTCACCGCCCACCCAGCCGGGCAGGTACTGGCCGCGCACGGTGTCCTGGGAGACGTCGTGCGGCACGGTGATCGCCTTGAGGACCTTGAGCTTCTCGGCGCGGATCTCGTCGGCGTCGAAGCTGGTCGGCTCCTCCATCGCGACCAGGGCGAGCAGTTGGAGCAGGTGGTTCTGGAGCACGTCGCGGGCGGTGCCGACGGAGTCGTAGAAGGCGGCCCGGGTGCCGATGCCGACGTCCTCGGCCATGGTGATCTGCACCGAGTCGACGTACTTGGAGTTCCACAGCGGCTCGAAGAGGTTGTTAGCGAACCGCAGCGCCAGGATGTTCTGAACCGTCTCCTTGCCCAGGTAGTGGTCGATCCGGAAGACGTCCTGGCGGGTGAAGACGTCGTCGACCAGGTCGTTGAGCGCCTTGGCCGAGGGCAGGTCGTTGCCGAACGGCTTCTCCACCACCACGCGGCGCCATCCGCCGGACTTGTCGTTGTCCGCCATGCCGGTGCGGGCGAGCTGCTTGAGCACCACCGGGAAGGCCGCCGGGGGGATGGAGAAGTAGAAGGCGGCGTTGCCGGCGATGCCGTGCGAGTCGCGCAGCTCGTCGAGGGTGGCGGCGAGCTGGTCGAACGCGGCGTCGTCATCGAACGAGCCGCCGACGAACTTGATGTTGCCGGCCAGCCGGGCCCACACCTCTTCCCGCCAGGGGGTACGGGCGTGCTTCTTGGCCGCATCGTGCGCCACCGACTCGAAGTCGCCGTCGCCCCAGTCCCGGCGGGCGAAGCCGAGCACCACGAACCCGGGCGGCAGGAGCCCCCGGTTGGCCAGGTCGTAGACCGCCGGCAGCAGCTTCTTGCGGGCCAGATCGCCGGTCACCCCGAAGATCACCAGGGCACACGGCTCGGGGATCCGGGGCAACCGCCGGTCCTGCACGTCGCGCAGCGGGTTCACCGGGCCACCTCCTCCTGCGTCTCGGTCCGCTGATTCCAGGTCATTGATCGTCACGTGCGTGTCCGTCCGGCCGTATCCAGCAGCTGGGCGACGCCAGCCGCCCGCTTGGTCAGGTGCAGTCGCAGCACCGGTCGTTCCCGGCCGGCCAGGGCCAGCCGGTCACCGGCGGCCTGGGCCGCCTGGAGCTGCGCGAAGGTGTACGGACGGCCGGGCACTTCCAGATCATCGGTGACCGCACCGGTGATCTGGAGGTGCCGGCCGCGGGTGTCGGTGTGCTCCGGTCGGCGCGGTCCCCAGGCGAAGGTGACCGGCCGTCCGGTGTGCCGTGCCAGCAGCGGGCGCAGCCCGGCCACCGCCGCGTCGGCCCGCGGGTCGAGGTACGCGGTGACCGCGAGGTGCTCCCGTTCGCCCAGCCCGTCGAGCAGCCAGCGCAGCGCGCCGGTCAGGTCGGCCGGCGCGCCGCTCGGGGCGTACACCTCGATCGCGTCCTCGACCGACGACGGCGGCCCGCTGTCCGGCTCGTCGCCGGCCACCGCGGCGGCGGGCGCCGCGAACGGGTCGGTCCGCAGCGTCACCGCGGCGGTCGCGGCGGCGTAGGCCCAGGTGAGCAGGTGCGCGCCGAGCGGCCCGTTGACCGCCATGTCGGCGGCCACGCCCGGACCGACGCCGGCGCCGAGGGCGCCGCCGAGACCGACCGTGAGCACGCCCGGCCCGGTGGCGCCGGGGGAGTCCGGGGATTCCGCGACCAGCGGCAGGATCCGCCCGCCGGTCGCGTCGGCGAGCAGCGCGCCCGCCCAGCGGCCCAAACCGTCGAGCCCGGTGCCGTCGGGGACGAGCGCGATCGTGTCCCGGCCCGCGCCGGGCGCCGCGCCCAGGGCCGCGCCGAGCGCGAGGCCCGGATTGTCCCGGTCCCGGTCGAGCGCGCCGGTGAGCGCCTCCGCCTCGTCCAGCAGCTCGGCGACCGGCGCGCCGGCCAGCGCCGCCGGGACCAGGCCGAACGCGGTGAGCGCGGCCCACGGCCCGGCCACGCCGGGCTCGGCCGGGAGGACCACGGCGCCCAGCTCGTCGGCGCGCGCCGCGAGTTCCGTGCCGGGTTCGGTGACCACCACGACGTGCCGGGCGGCATCAGGGCCCTCGTCGGCCCACGCCCGCCGGTAGGCCCGCAGGTGGGCGTCGGTGGTCCGGTCCAGGCCGTGCCGGGCGGCGAGCACCAGGAGGGTACGCGCCGGGCGGTCGGCGAGCGCGGCCCGCGCCGGTCCCGGATCGGCGCTGTCGAGCACCGTCACCGGCCGGCCGAGGCATTCGGCCAGCACCTCCGCGGCGAGCGTGTCGCCGCGGTCGCCGGCCAGCACCACGTGGTCCAGGTCGCCCAGCTCGTCGGCCAGTTCGGCGAGCTGGGGGAGCAGGTCCCGGCTGCGCCGGTGGGCGTGCAGCCAGCCCAGCCGGGTGAGCGCCGCGGTCTCGGCCGCGGGCCCCCAGAGGGCCGGGTCGGCGGCGGCGAGCCTTGCCGGGACGTCGTGGGAGACGAGCGTGGCCCGCGCCGACGCGCCGAGGGCGTCGGCGCCGCGCACGGCCAGGCCGGCGGCCATGTCCGCCCGCCCGGCCAGCAGGTCACTCACGGGGCTACCTCAGTTCGCGACTGCGGGGCTCGCAGACCCGGCTCACTCCTCGCGCTCACGGCATCCCCTCAGTTCGCGACTGCGGGGCTCGCAGGCCCGGCTCACTCCTCGCGCTCACGGGGCCAACCCTCTCACCCGTTCCACGGTACGGCGCGACGCGTCCCGGGGCCGGGCCCCGGGACGCGTCGGACGCCGTCGGTCACGCGTTGCCGCCGGCCTGCTGGGCCGCCTGCGCGTTGCCCTCGGCGGCCCGGTGCGGGCTGCCCGAGCCCTTGGCCGCCTCGGCGAGGGACTTCTTGACCCCCTCCAGCAGCTCCACCCAGCTCGCCTCGAACTTCTCCACGCCCTCGCGTTCCAGCGTGGCGATGACGTCGGAGAGGTCCACGCCCACCGACTGGAGGTCCGCGAAGACCTTCCGGGCGTCGTCGTACGCCACGGTGACGGTGTCCGGCTTGGTCTCGCCGTGCTCGGCGTACGCGTGGATGACCGGCTCCGGCATGGTGTTGACGGTGCCGGGCGCGATCAGCTCCTCGACGTAGATGACGTCCCGGTAGTCCGGGTTCTTCGTCGAGGTGGACGCCCACAGCGGACGCTGCGGGTGGGCGCCGGCGTCGGCCAGCTTCTGCCAGCGCGCCGAGGAGAAGACCTCGCCGTAGCGCTCGTACGCCAGCCGGGCGTTGGCGACAGCGGCCTTGCCGCGCAGCGCCTTGGCCTGGTCTGAGCCGATCTTCTCCAGCCGCTTGTCCACCTCGCTGTCGACCCGGGAGACGAAGAACGAGGCGACCGAGCCGATCTTCGACAGGTCGTGCCCGTTCGCCTGCGCCTGCTCCAGCCCGGCCAGGAACGCCTCCATCACCTGCGAGTACCGGTCCAGGCCGAAGATCAGCGTGACGTTGACGCTGATCCCCTCGGCGAGCGTCGCGGTGATCGCCGGCAGGCCCTCCTCGGTGGCCGGGATCTTGATGAACAGGTTCGGCCGGTCGACCAGCCACCACAGCGCCTTGGCCTCGGCCACGGTCTTCGCCGCGTCGTGCGCCGAGCGGGGGTCCACCTCGATCGACACCCGGCCGTCCACGCCGGCGCTGGTCTCGTACGAGGGGCGCATCACGTCGCAGGCCCACCGCACGTCGTACGTGGTGAGCATGCGGACCGCCTCCTCGACGTCCACACCACGCACGGCGAGGTCACGAAGCTGCCAGTCGTACTCGTCGGCGTCGCTCAGCGCCTTGGCGAAGATCGTCGGGTTGGTGGTCACCCCGGCCACGTGGCTCTCCCGGCGCAGCTTGTCCAGCCCGCCGGAGCTCAGCCGTACTCGGGAAAGATCGTCGAGCCAGATCGCCACCCCGGCGCCCTGCAGCTCGCTCAGCCTGTCCGTCATGCCGTCCACGCTCCCCTCAGTTGCCGGTCGTGAAACCGGTGATGTCGCCCACCCGGGTCAGCGCCGCGTGCGCGGCGGCCACGATCCGGTCGGGGGTGAACCCGAACTGCTCGAAGAGCACGGTGTGCGGCGCGCTGGCGCCGTAGTGCTCGATGCTCACGCACTCGCCGCTGTCGCCGACGATCGCCCGCCACGACATCGCGATGCCCGCCTCCACGCTCACCCGTGCCTTTACCCCGCGAGGCAGCACCGACTCCCGGTACGCCTCGTCCTGCGCGAAGAACCACTCCTGGCAGGGCATCGAGACGACCCGGGTGGGGGTGCCGTCGGCCTCCAGCCGCTCCCGCGCGGTGAGGCAGAGCTGCACCTCCGAGCCGGTGCCGATCAGGATCACCTGCGGCTTGCCGCCGGACGCCTCGGCCAGCACGTACCCGCCCTTGGCGACGCCCTCGGCGCCGGCCAGGTCGGTGCGGTCGAGGGTGGGCAGCGCCTGGCGGCTGAGCGCCAGCGCGGTCGGCCGGTCGGTGTGCTCCAGCGCCTGCCGCCACGCCCACACCGTCTCGTTGGCGTCGGCCGGGCGGACCACGTCCAGGCCGGGGATGGCCCGCAGCGCGGTCAGGTGCTCGATCGGCTGGTGCGTCGGGCCGTCCTCGCCGAGGCCGATCGAGTCGTGCGTCCAGACGTAGGTCACCGGCAGCTTCATCAGCGCGGCCAGCCGCACCGCCGGGCGCATGTAGTCGCTGAACACCAGGAACGTGCCGCCGTACGGGCGGGTGCCGCCGTGCAGGGCGATGCCGTTGAGGATCGAGCCCATGGCGTGCTCACGGATGCCGAAGTGCAGCGTGCGGCCGTACTCGTCGCCCGGGAAGTCCTTGGTGGCGTGCGCGGCCGGGACGAACGACCGCTCGCCCTTCATGGTGGTGTTGTTGCTCTCGGCCAGGTCGGCCGAGCCGCCCCACAGCTCGGGCAGCACCGGCGCCAGGGCCTCCAGGATCTTGCCGGAGGCGGCCCGGGTGGCGACGCCCTTGGCGTCCGCGCCGAAGGTGGGCAGCGCGTCGGTCCAGCCGGTCGGCAGGGTACGGGTGGCCATCCGGTCCCACAGCGCCTTGCGCTCCGGGTTGGCCTGCGCCCAGGCGTCGAACCCGGTGGTCCACTCGGCCTGCTCCTGCGCGCCGCGCTCCAGCACCTGACGGGCGTGCTTGAGCACCTCCTCGTCGATCTCGAAGGTGCGCTGCGGGTCGAAGCCGAGGATCTCCTTGGTGGCCTTGACCTCGTCCGCGCCGAGCGCCGAGCCGTGGATCTTGCCGGTGTTCTTCTTGTTCGGCGCGGGCCAGCCGATGATCGTGCGCAGCGCGATGAACGACGGCCGGCCGGTCTCCGCCTTGGCGGCCAGCAGCGCCTGGTACAGCGCCTCCACGTCCTCGTGGTAGTCGCCCTGGTCGGCGTCGCCGCTGCGCCAGTCGACGGTCTGCACGTGCCAGCCGTACGCCTCGTAGCGGGCCGCGACGTCCTCGCTCTTGGCGATGCGGGTGTCGTCCTCGATCGAGATCTCGTTGTCGTCGTAGATCACGCAGAGGTTGCCGAGCTGCTGGTGACCGGCGAGCGCGCTGGCCTCGTGGGTGATGCCCTCCTCGATGTCGCCGTCGGAGGCGATGCACCAGATGTCGTGCCGGAACGGCGAGTCGGCGCGGTCCGGCTCGGGGTCGAACAGGCCGCGCTCGCGGCGGGCCGCCATGGCCATGCCGACCGCGTTGCCGAGGCGCTGGCCGAGCGGCCCGGTGGTGGTCTCCACGCCGGGGGTGTGGCCGTGCTCCGGGTGACCCGGGGTGAGCGAGCCCCACTGGCGCAGCGCCTTGAGGTCGTCCAGCGCGAGCGGGTAGCCGGAGAGGAAGAGCTGGATGTAGAGCGTCAGGCTGGAGTGGCCGGCGGAGAGCACGAACCGGTCGCGTCCGGGCCAGTTCGGGTCGGCGGGATTGTGCCGCATGACCCGGTTGAAGAGCAGGTACGCCGCCGGGGCGAGGCTCATCGCCGTCCCCGGGTGGCCGTTGCCGGATTTCTCCACGGCGTCCATGGCCAGCACGCGGACCGTGTCGACGGCCCTGCGGTCGAGGTCGGACCAGTTGAGAGCGGGAAGCTCGGGTCGGTTGGCAGCCACGATGGTTGTGCTCCTCGGCAGATGGGCGGAACCCTCACTGATGACCCTATCGAGCGGTGCTAAACGTCCGCCCGGGGATCTCAGCATGCTGTTCTGTACGGATCGCGAACGTTCGGTCGTTCAACCGCGGGTGTGACGGCTCGCACCGTTGCCGGGTCCGCGGGGCAGCCAAAACGACGCCGCGTAGTGTGTGGGGCGGTGTGTGGACCTCGAAGGGTCCGGGCCGAACGACCTCCCCCGCCGAATGCCGGAAGGTGGCAATCCGTGAGCATGATCACCGAGCGCCCCGTCAGCAACCCTGCCGGGCAGTCGCCGGTGGGCACGGTGGCGGAGGCGCCGGCGAGCGGCCGGCGGGACGTACGCGCCGTCGTGGCGGCGTACGTGGCGCTGACCAAGCCGCGGATCGTCGAGCTGCTGCTGGTGACCACCGTGCCGGCGATGATGCTCGCGGACGGTGGCATGCCGTCGCTGTGGCTGGTCGCCGTCGTGCTCGTCGGTGGTTCGCTCGCGGCCGGCGCGGCGAGTGTCCTGAACTGCTACATCGACCGGGACATCGACCAGCTCATGCGGCGCACCAAGCGCCGCCCGCTGCCCGCGCACACGGTTTCGCCGCGCAGCGCGCTGATCTTCGGCCTGGTGCTGGCGGCCGTCTCGGTGGCGCTGATGGCGGCGACCACCAACTGGCTGGCGACCGTGCTGACGCTCGCCGCGATCGCCTACTACGACCTGGTCTACACGCTGTGGCTGAAGCGGACCACGGCGGCGAACACGTTCTGGGGCGGCATCTGCGGCGCCGCGCCGGTGCTGATCGGCTGGGCCGCTGTCACCGGCTCGCTGGCGCCGGCCGCCTGGGGCCTGTTCGCTGTGGTCTTCTTCTGGCAGATGCCGCACTTCTACGCGCTGGCGATCAAGTACAAGGACGACTACGCGCGCGCCGGCGTGCCGATGCTGCCGGTGGTGGCCTCGGTCCGGCGGGTCAACGCCGAGATCATCGGCTTCTCCTGGCTCACGGTGCTCTCCTCGCTGGCGGTCTGGCCGCTCGGGATGAGCCCGATCTACGGCGTGACGGCGCTCGTGGTCGGTGGGATCTTCCTCGTCGAGGCGCACAAGCTGTGCCGGCGGGCCACGCGTGGTGAGGCGGTCAAGCCGATGCGCCTGTTCCACTGGTCCACCACGTACCTGACGATCCTCTTCGCCGCCGTCGCGCTCGACGCCCTGCTCTGACCCGCCCGTCCGGCGGTTCATCAGAAATTTTTTTCGGGCTTCCGCGGAGGGGGCCAACCTGGACAGATTGTGACGATCTCGCCCGCCTGCTTTGCCCAGATTTAAGCGACAAGTACGGGCAAATCACCTGTGGTTCTTCTTAAACCGGCGGGTAATTGGCATCACATTCAGTTCATGGTTCTCGCACATCCGAGTGGAAGTCTGCTTAGGCTTCGCGTCATGGCAGATGGTTCCGATACGACGCTGACGGCTGACAAGACCGCCGAGCAGGCCCCCAACGGCCTGGTCGCGGGCATCAAGTCGTTCGCCGCCGGACACGGCGGCGCGAAGGCGGTCATCGAGTACGTCGGCAAGCGCGGCGCACGGATCGTCCTCGTGGGTTCCGACGGGGTGTGGGCAGACCAGTTCGCCGACGGCACCGACGTGGCGCGGCAGGCGTGCGCCACGGCCGGGGTCGACGTCGAGAACGCCTGGGAGCGTGAACTGATGGACCAGATGCGTCCGAGCAACGACCTGTGGCGGTCGATGGCCCGGCGCACGATGGCCCGTTGACATAACCGAATGACCAACCACCACCAGTCGACCCGGGGGAAACCCCGGGTCGCTTTCGTCACCTGCGCCGAGCTGCCCGACCTCGACCCGGACGACCGGCTCGCGCTCGGCCCGCTCGCCGCCCGCGGGGTCACCGCCGAGATCGCGGTCTGGGACGACCCGGCCGTCGATTGGGCCGGGTACGACCTGGTCGTGCTCCGCTCCCCGTGGGACTACGCGCGGCGGCGCGACGAGTTCGTGGCCTGGGCGCGTACCGTGCCGGCCCTGGCCAACCCGGCCGACGTGGTCGCCTGGAACACCGACAAGCGCTACCTGTCCGAGCTCTCCGCCGCCGGGGTGCCCACCGTCGAGACGGTGTGGGTCGAGCCGGGGCAGGCGTGGACGCCACCCGCCGGGGGCGAGCACGTGATCAAGCCGGCGGTCAGCGCCGGCAGCCAGGACACCGGCCGCTACGACCTGACCGACCCGGAGCACCGCGAGCTCGCAGTGGCCCACGTACGGCGGCTCTCCGACGCCGGGCGGCTCACCATGGTCCAGCCGTACCTGGAGGCGGTGGACACGGCCGGGGAGACCGCGCTGCTGTTCCTGGCCGACCCCGGCGGCGTGGTGTTCAGCCACGCGATCCGCAAGGGGCCGATGCTGACCGGGCCGGACCGGGGCGAGGCCGCGCTCTACAAGGAGGAGCGGATCGACCCGCGCACCGCCACGGCGGAGGAGCGCGCGGTCGCCGAGAAGGTGCTGGCGGCCGTGCCAGGCGGCCCGGAGCGGCTGCTGTACGCCCGGGTCGACCTGATCCCGGGTCCGGACGGCGCTCCCGTGCTGGTCGAGCTGGAGCTGACCGAGCCGAGCCTGTTCGTCGGGTACGCCGACGGCGCGCCGGACCGGCTCGCCGGCGCGGTGCTCGCCCACGTGCGACACCACTGAGCCGAGGCGGCACCGGCCGGCGCACGACGCTCAGTCGCGGTCGCTGTGGTTGCGTGCCCAGCGGCCGCCGATCGGCGGCGTGTCCAGCCGCAGCGCGGCCGCGGTGCCGGCGAGGTCGTTGTCCTCGAACGCGCAGGAGACGCAGCTGCCCGCCTCGGTGACCCAGATGCCGTACGCCTGGGTGTCGGCGTCCCGGTGCCAGATCCGGTTGGCGCGCACGGTGGCCGAGTCGAACGGCGCGGCGATGGTGATGCCGCCGCAGGCCGGCGGACCGTCCGGCAGCTCGTACTCGGCGCCCGGCTCCGGGGTGGCCTCGTTCCAGCCGGTGGAGCCGTCCGGGCGTACCTCGGCCAGGGAGAGCCGGGTGGCGCTGTTGTCGGACACCACGGCGTCCCGCGAGCCGACCCGGACCACCTTGCCCCGGTGCCCGCCGTCCGGCCAGTCCGCGTTGCCGTCGGTGACCTCGCGCGGGCCGTAGCGCACCGCCTCGCCGGAACCGCTGTGGGCCGGGGCGGACCGGAAGCCGTTGTCCCGGATCCGGTTCCCGACAATCGACGTGTCGAGCATCGGCCGGTCGATCCGGATGCCGTCCAGCGCGTTCTCCCGGATGTCGTTGTCCTGGATCACCACGTCGGCCGCCGCGCCCCGGTAGCCGTGGCCCAGGTCGTGCTCGTGGTAGCCGAAACCGCCGTTGCGGCTGATCCGGTTGCCCTGCACCGTGTACGGGCCGGGGGTGTTGCCCATGCTGATCCCGTCGCCGACGTTCGAGTCGATCACGCAGCCGGTGAGCAGGCCGCCCCGCCCGGCCACCCCGGCGGTGCCGTTGCCCGACACGTCGAAGCCGGCCTCCAGGTTGTTGGTCATGGTGCAGGCGGAGACGATCAGCCCGTCCGCGCCCCAGTCGGAGATGCCGAACCGGTTGGCCTGGCTGTGGCAGCCGATGATCCGGATGCCGCGCGGCGGGGTCCAGTAGTCCTTCTGCAGCTCCAGGAAGATGCCGTTGGTGCCGTTGCCGATGGTGGTGCAGTTGGCGATGGTGAGACGCTCCACGTCGCCCCAGCCGCCGATGCCGATGCCGATCCCGGCGCCGCCCATCTGGTCGCCGTTGTCCAGCCGGCCGCACCCCACCGCGACCACCCCGTCGATCAGGCCGTCCTGGAGGAAGTCGCAGCCCAGGCCGGTCGCGCCGGTGTGGTGGATGTAGAGGTTGCGGAACACGCCGCGCACCACGTACTGCAGGCCCAGCCCCTTGGCCAGGTAGTCGTAGGCGGTCTGGGCGACCCCGGAGCCGTCGATCTCGAAGTCGGCGAACGTGCAGTCGGCGATGTGCCGGTCCCGGTCGGCGCCGTGCTGCACGGTGGTCCAGTACGCCAGCGGGACCGGTTCGCTGCGGTTGCCCTCGTTGCTGAGCAGGAACCGGGTCGCGGCCGGCCCGGCGCCGAGCAGCGAGACGCCGCTGCGCCAGACGGTGCCGGCGTCGCGGATCGAGTAGAGGCCCGGCGGGCAGTAGATCACCCGGGCCCGGCCGTCGGCGTCGTACCCGGCGCCGAGCCGGTCCACCAGCGCCGCCAGGGCCGGCTGGTCGTTCGTCACCCCGTCGCCGGTGAGGCCGTGCTCGTGGGCGTCGCACCACAGCGGCGCGCCGGCGACCGGCGTCAGCCGTTGCGGCGTGGTGGTGGCGAGGCTCTTGCGCGGCACCGGGAACTCCCCTCGGGCGTACGGTCCGTGACCCGGACCGCTTTCCCGTTCCCGTCGTGCGATAACGCCCCGCTCAGGCGCCGGCGCCCACCGGCTCGGCGACCGGCTCGGCCGGGGCCGGCGGGACGGCCGGCAGCCGCTCCCGGGTCGCGAACAGGACGCCGAGCGTGGCCAGCAGCACCAGGCAGGAGCCGAGCATGTGCGCGCCGACGAGCACGGCGGGCAGGTGGGTGAAGTACTGCACGAAGCCGATCACGCCCTGGCCCAGCTCGACCGCGATCAGCACCGCGGCGGCCCGCGCCGCCCGCGCCGCGCCGACTGCCCGGAACGCGAAGTACAGCGCCACCGAGAGGCCGATCAGCAGGAAGACGCCGTCGGCGTGCACCTGCGAGATCTGCGTCGGGTCCAGGCCGTTGCGGGCCGCGCCGTGGTCGCCGGCGTGCGGGCCGCTGCCGGTCACCCAGGTGCCGACCACCAGCACCGACGCGCTCACCGCCGTGGTGATCCAGGCGAGGGTACGCAGCGGCGCCGGCACTGTCGGGGTGACCGGCCCGTCCGGCTCCCCGAGGCGCCGCCAGAGCGCGTACGCGGCGGCGATGACGGCCATCGAGGCGAGGAAGTGCAGTCCGACCACCCACGGGTTGAGGTTGGTCAGCACGGTGATGCCGCCGAGGACCGCCTGGGCCGGGATGCCGAGCAGCACGCCCACTGCCAGCGGCAGCGTCCCGCGGCGGCGGGGACGGTGGGCCAGCACGGCCAGCACGACGGCGAGTGCGATGATCCCCACCGCGAAGGTGAGCAGCCGGTTGCCGAACTCGATCACCCCGTGCACGCCCATCTCCGCGGTCGTGGTGTAGGAGTCGTCGGTGCACCGGGGCCAGGTGGGGCAGCCGAGGCCGGACGCGGTGAGCCGGACGGCCCCGCCGGTGACCACGATCGCGACGTTCGCGATGATCGAGGCGAGCGCGAGGCGGCGCAGCAGCGTGGACGAGACCGGGAACCGGACGGAACGCTTCACGGAGCGAATCCTACGCACCGTAGTTGATCCCGATCGGGTGACTCCGCCACCCCGGTGGTCGGAATCACCGGACCCGGGTTTGCGGGCCCCGGGCGAATTACGTAACGTTGCCGTTGTGAAAAACGCGGCGGCGCTGTCCCGGGCGTCGGTGACCAGTGCGGTCACCGACGGTTCGCGGTCGCGTCGTGGCGTCCGGCCCGTCGAGCGGGAGTCCGCTCCGGCCGACCTGTCGACCCGCGACCGGGTCACCCAGCTCCTGCTGGAGCGCGGCGCGACCACCGCCGCGCAGCTCGGCTCGGCGCTCGGCCTCAGCCCGGCCGCGATCCGCCGGCACCTCGACGCCATGCTCGCCGACGGCGACGTGGTCGCCCGCGACCAGGTCGTGCGCGGCAGCCGGGGGCGGGGCCGGCCGGCCAAGGTCTTCGCGCTCACCGAGGCGGCCCGGGGCCGCTGCGGCACCCACCACTACGACAACATGGCCACCGCCGCGCTGCGGTGGATCGCCCGCACCGGCGGCGCCGCGGCGGTCGCGGCGTTCGCGGCCGAGCAGGTCTCCGCGCTGGAGACCCGCTGCCGGGCGGCCATGGAGGACGCGGGAGACGCGCCGCTCGCGCGGGCCGAGGCGCTCGCCGGGGCGCTCACCGCCGAGGGTTACGCTGCCAACGCGTCCACGATCGCCTCCGGCGGCCAGCTCTGCCAGCACCACTGCCCGGTGGCGCACGTGGCCGCCGAGTTCCCTCAGCTGTGCGAGGCCGAGACCGAGGTCATCTCCCGTCTGGTCGGCACCCACGTACAGCGCCTGGCCACCATCGCGCACGGCGACGGCGTGTGCACCACGCACATTCCCGCCCAGTCCGGTTCCACCGTCACCACTGTGAGGACAGATAAATGACCGAGCAGATCGTTCAGCCCCTGACCCAGGAGGAGCAGCTCGCCGCCCTCGGTCGTTACGAGTACGGCTGGGCCGACCCCGACGTCGCCGGGGCGTCCGCTCAGCGCGGCCTCAGCGAGGCGGTGGTGCGGGACATCTCGGCCAAGAAGAACGAGCCGGCCTGGATGCTCGACCTGCGGCTCAAGGGCCTGCGGCTGTTCGGCCGCAAGCCGATGCCGAACTGGGGCGCCGACCTCACCGGGATCGACTTCGACAACATCAAGTACTTCGTCCGGTCCACCGAGAAGCAGGCCACCTCCTGGGAGGAACTGCCCGAGGACATCAAGAACACCTACGACAAGCTCGGCATCCCGGAGGCGGAGAAGCAGCGCCTGGTCGCCGGTGTCGCGGCGCAGTACGAGTCCGAGGTGGTCTACCACCAGATCCGTGAGGACCTGGAGGAGCAGGGCGTCGTCTTCCTGGACACCGACACCGCGCTCAAGGAGCACGAGGACCTGTTCAAGGAGTACTTCGGCACGGTCATCCCGGTCGGCGACAACAAGTTCGCCGCGCTGAACACCTCCGTCTGGTCCGGTGGCTCGTTCATCTACGTGCCGAAGGGCGTGCACGTGGACATCCCGCTGCAGGCCTACTTCCGGATCAACACGGAGAACATGGGCCAGTTCGAGCGGACGCTGATCATCGTCGACGAGGGCGCGTACGTGCACTACGTCGAGGGCTGCACCGCGCCCATCTACTCCTCCGACTCGCTGCACAGCGCGGTCGTGGAGATCATCGTCAAGAAGAACGCCCGGTGCCGCTACACGACCATCCAGAACTGGTCGAACAACGTCTACAACCTGGTCACCAAGCGCGCCGTGTGCCACGAGGGCGCGACCATGGAGTGGGTTGACGGCAACATCGGTTCCAAGGTCACCATGAAGTACCCGGCGGTCTACATGACCGGCGAGCACGCCAAGGGCGAGGTGCTCTCGGTGGCCATGGCCGGTGAGGGCCAGCACCAGGACGCCGGCGCCAAGATGGTGCACGCCGCGCCGCACACCTCCTCGACCATCGTGTCGAAGTCGATCGCCCGGGGCGGCGGCCGCACCTCGTACCGCGGTCTGGTGCAGGTGCTGGAGGGCTCGACCAGCAGCAAGAGCACGGTCAAGTGCGACGCGCTCCTGGTCGACACGATCTCCCGCTCCGACACCTACCCGTACGTCGACATCCGTGAGGACGACGTGTCGATGGGGCACGAGGCGACCGTCTCCAAGGTCAGCGAGGACCAGCTCTTCTACCTGATGAGCCGGGGTCTGAGCGAGGACGAGGCGATGGCGATGATCGTGCGCGGCTTCATCGAGCCGATCGCCAAGGAGCTTCCGATGGAGTACGCGCTGGAGCTCAACCGCCTGATCGAGCTGCAGATGGAGGGCGCGGTCGGCTGACGCCGTCCGCCCTCCGCCTCACCTGACACCTCGTCGCAGAACAGACCAAGGAAGAGATGACTACCCAGGCTTCCGCACCGCCCACGACCAAGTCGCAGGCGCTCCGCTCGTACGACGTCGCCGACTTCCCGGCCCTGACCGGCCTGGAGGAGGAGTGGCGCTTCACCCCGCTCAAGCGCCTGCGCGGCCTGGCCACGTCGGCGCAGGGCGCGACCGGCACGGTCCGGCACGAGTACGGCGACCTGCCCGAGGGCGTCACCGTCGACCGGATCGGCCGGGACGACCCGCGGGTGGGCAGCGTGCTCACCCCGTTCGACCGGGTCAGCGCGCTCGCGTACGGCGGGGCCGACGGCGCGCTGCTGGTGCGGGTCGCCCGCGACGCGGTGGTGGAGCAGCCGGTGCGACTGCGGGTGGTCGGCGAGAACGCCGAGGCGCTCGCGTTCGGCCACACGTTCGTCGAGGTGGACCGGTTCGCCGAGGCCACAGTGGTGATCGAGCACGTCGGCTCGGCCACGCTCGCCGACAACGTCGAGGTGTCGGTGGGTGACGGGGCGAAGCTGACCCTGGTCACCGTCGCCGACTGGGCCGACGACGCGGTGCAGGCGCAGCACCTCAAGGTGCGGCTGGGCCGCGACGCCCGGATCGTGCACGTGCAGGTCAGCCTTGGCGGCGACCTGGTCCGGCAGTACACGTCGGTGGAGTACACCCAGCGCGGCGGCGAGGCCGAGCTGTACGGCGTCTACTTCGCCGACTCCGGCCAGCACCTGGAGCACCGGCAGCTTGTCGACCACACCGTGCCGGACTGCCGCAGCAACGTCGGCTACCGGGGCGCGCTGCAGGGCGACGACGCGCACACGGTCTGGGTCGGCGACGTGCTGATCCGCGCCGAGGCGACCGGCACCGACACGTACGAGATCAACCGGAACCTGCTGCTCACCGACGGCGCGCGGGCCGACTCCGTACCCAACCTGGAGATCGAGACCGGCGAGATCGCCGGCGCCGGGCACGCCAGCGCGACCGGCCGGTTCGACGACGAGCAGCTGTTCTACCTGATGGCCCGGGGCATCCCGGAGGCCGAGGCGCGGCGCCTGGTGGTGCGCGGCTTCTTCGCCGAGCTGATCAACAAGATCCCGGTCGAGGAGCTGCGCGAGCGCCTGGGCGACGCGATCGAGGCCCGGCTGGCGAAGGCCGGCGCCTGATGCTCAAGATCTGCTCCACCGAGGACGTGCCGAAGGGCACCGCGATCAGCGCCGACGTGGACGGCGTGCAGGTCGCGATCGTGCACGGCGAGGACGACGTGTTCTACGCCGTGCACGACGAGTGCTCGCACGCCGCCGTGGCGCTGTCCGAGGGCGAGGTCGAGGGCTGCACGCTGGAATGCTGGCTGCACGGATCCCGTTTCGACCTGCGTACCGGTGAGCCCACCGGCCTGCCCGCGACCGAACCCGTACCCGTCTATTCCGTCGAAGTCCGTGACGGCGACATCTACCTTTCCGTGGACGGCGACGGCCGTCCGCTGCCGAGCAATGGAGTGACCCGCTGATGAGCACCCTGGAGATCCGCGACCTGAAGGTGTCGGTCAAGCTGCCCGAGGGTGAGCTCAAGCCGATCCTGCACGGGGTCGACCTGACCGTGCGCTCCGGCGAGACCCACGCGATCATGGGCCCGAACGGCTCCGGCAAGTCGACGCTGGCGTACTCGATCGCCGGTCACCCGAAGTACGAGATCACCGGCGGCGAGGTGACCCTCGACGGCGAGGACGTGCTGTCCATGTCCGTCGACGAGCGGGCCCGCGCCGGCCTGTTCCTGGCCATGCAGTACCCGGTCGAGGTCCCCGGCGTGTCGGTGGCCAACTTCCTGCGTACCGCCAAGACCGCGATCGACGGCGAGGCACCGAAGCTGCGCACCTGGGCCGGCGAGCTGCGCGGCGCCATGGAGAAGCTCCAGATGGACCCGGCGTTCGCCCAGCGCAACGTCAACGAGGGCTTCTCCGGCGGCGAGAAGAAGCGGCACGAGATCGTGCAGCTGGAGCTGATCAAGCCGAAGATCGCGATCCTCGACGAGACCGACTCCGGCCTGGACGTGGACGCGCTGCGCGTGGTCAGCGAGGGCGTGAACCGGGTGCGTGACACCGGTGACACCGGCCTGCTGCTGATCACCCACTACACCCGCATCCTGCGGTACATCAAGCCCGACTTCGTGCACGTCTTCGTGGCCGGCCGGATCGTCGAGCAGGGCGGCCGGGAGCTGGCCGACAAGCTCGAGGAAGAGGGCTACGAGCGGTACGTCGCCGGAGCCGGCGCGGCGCGGGCCTGAGACTCGACATGACCTCGATGGCCATCCCGGCGGGCATGCCGCAGTACGACGACGTGCCGCGCTTCGACGTGGCGAAGGTGCGGGCCGATTTCCCGATCCTCGACCGGGAGGTCAACGGCCACCCGCTGGTCTACCTGGACAGCGCCAACACCTCGCACAAGCCGCGGCAGGTGCTCGACGTGCTCGCCGAGCACTACGCGCTGCACAACGCCAACGTGTCGCGCTCGGTGCACACGCTGGGCACCGAGGCCACCGAGGCGTACGAGGGCGCGCGGGCGAAGATCGCCGCGTTCATCAACGCGCCGAGCGTCGACGAAGTGGTGTTCACCAAGAACTCCACCGAGGCGATCAACCTGGTGGCGTACGCCTTCTCAAACGCCTCGCTGCGCGCGGACGGCGACCCGCGGTTCCGGCTGGGCCCCGGCGACGAGATCGTGATCTCCGAGATGGAGCACCACTCGAACATCGTCCCGTGGCAGCTGCTCGCGGAGCGCACCGGCGCGACGCTGCGCTGGTTCCCGGTCACCGACCAGGGCCGGCTCGACGAGTCCGGCCTGGACGACCTGGTCACCGAGCGGACGAAGATCGTCTCGCTGGTGCACATGTCGAACATCCTCGGCACCGTCAACGCGACCTCGCGGATCACCGCGCGGGTCCGTGAGGTCGGCGCGCTGCTGCTGCTGGACTGCTCCCAGTCGGTGCCGCACCTGCCGATGGACGTGGTCGACTACGACGCCGACTTCATCGTCTTCACCGGGCACAAGATGTGCGGCCCGACCGGCATCGGTGTGCTCTGGGGCCGGGGCGAGCTGCTCGCCGCGATGCCCCCGGTGATGGGCGGCGGCTCGATGATCGAGACGGTGACCATGGCGGGCTCGACGTTCGCCGCGCCGCCGGCCCGGTTCGAGGCGGGCACCCCGCCGATCGCCGAGGCGGTCGCGCTCGGCGCGGCGGTGGACTACCTCACCGCGATCGGCATGCCGGCCATCCAGTGGCACGAGAAGGAGCTGACGGCGTACGCGCTGGACGCCCTCGCCACCGTGCCGGGCCTGCGGATCTTCGGCCCGACCGTGCCGGTGGGCCGGGGCGGGACGATCTCGTTCGCGCTCGGTGACGTGCACCCGCACGACGTCGGGCAGGTGCTCGACTCGCTCGGCGTGCAGGTGCGGGTGGGCCACCACTGCGCCCGCCCGGTGTGCACGCGGTTCGGGGTGGCGGCCACGACGCGGGCGTCGTTCTACCTCTACACCACCACCGCGGAGATCGACGCCCTGGTGGCGGGTCTGGAACAGGTGCGGAAGGTGTTCGAGTGATGCAACTCGACCAGCTCTACCAGGAGATCATCCTGGATCACTACAAGCACCCGCACGGCCGCGGCCTGCGGGAGTCGGCGGACCCGGCGGCCCGGGTCGGCGAGGCGCACCACGTCAACCCGACCTGCGGCGACGAGATCACCGTGCGGGTGGCGACCGACGGCACGGTGTTCACCGACATCTCGTACGACGGGATGGGCTGCTCGATCAGCCAGGCGTCGGCGAGCATCCTGCACGAACTGCTGCGCGGCCGGGCCGCGAGCGACGCCGCCGTGGTGCACGAGGCGTTCGTGCAGTTGATGTCCGGGCGGGGCCAGGTCACGCCGGACGAGGACGTGCTCGGTGACGGGGTGGCGTTCGCGGGTGTCGCGCGCTACCCGGCCCGGGTCAAGTGCGCGCTGTTGTCGTGGATGGCGTTCAAGGACGCCGCGGCACGCGCCGGGGTGGGCGTGAGCCCGGAGGTGAAGGCATGAGCGACGAGACCAACATGACCTCGGAGACCGGCGCGGTGGCGACCGACGGCACGGTTGCCGGTGGCGCGGCCGTCAACGGGACTGTTGCTGACGGCGCGGCCGCGGGCGCGGTGGCGTCGGCCGGCGGCAAGGCCGCGGTCGGCGACATCGAAGAGGCGATGAAGGACGTCGTCGACCCCGAGCTGGGCATCAACGTGGTCGACCTGGGCCTGGTGTACGGCGTCCACGTCGACGACGACAACATCGCCACCCTGGACATGACGCTGACCTCGGCGGCCTGCCCGCTGACCGACGTGATCGAGGACCAGGCCCGGCAGGCGCTGACCACCGGTCCCGGCGGCGGCCTCGTGAACGACATCCGGATCAACTGGGTCTGGCTGCCGCCGTGGGGCCCCGACAAGATCACCGACGAGGGGCGCGACCAGCTCCGCTCGCTCGGCTTCAACGTCTGACAGTTCTCCCTGTCCCGCCACGGGCGCGGCACCCCTGACGGGGTGCCGCGCCCGCAGCGTCTGCTGCCCCCCCGGGGGAGATATTGGAAGGAGAAGGCCCCTCTGAGGGCCACTTCCTTCCAAGATCTCTCCGTTTCCCTCATGTCGAGACGCGGCTCCCTCATGCTGGGAAAAGCGTCACATGTTCGCTTGATCGACACCATTACGCCGAAGTGGTGTGGTCGGAGTGGCTCTGATGCCGCCACATCGGCGTAATGGTGTCGATCAAGGTGGGATGACAGCACCGTCACTGGCGGCGGGGCCAGAAAACAGCTAGATCTCGTGCCAAGATCGCCAGCCCCGCCCCGCCCAGCCCAGCTCAGACCAGGCGCTGGAAAAGTGGTCGCGGGGTGGGGGAGCGGGGTGCAGGATGAGCGGGTGATCGAGGCGTACCCGAAGCAGGCTCCTGTCCGTGCGGCCACCGCCGCGCGTCGACAGCGCGCCCTGCCCTCGGCCGCCTCGCCCCACCACCCGTCGTCGTGAGCGGGGCGTTCCTGGCCGGCCTGGTCGCCGGCTACGGCGTCGCCATTCCGGTCGGCGCGATCGCGATCCTCATTCTCGGGCTCAGCGCCCGTACCTCGTTCCGGGTCGGTGCGGCGGCGGCGCTCGGCGTGGCCACCGCCGACGGTCTCTACGCGGCAGTGGCGGCGTTGGGCGGGGCCGCGGTGGCGAGCCGGCTCGCGCCGTTCGCGGGTCCGCTGCGGCTGGTCGCCGCCGGCGTGCTGCTGGCCCTGGCCGGCCTCACCGCCTGGCGCGCGCTGCGCCCGCCGGCCACCACGCAACAGCCGAGCGCGCGGGGTGGGCTGGACACGCCGGTGCGGGCGTTCGACGCGGTTCTCGCGTTGACCCTGCTCAACCCGGCCACAGTGGTCTACTTCGTGGCGCTCGTCCTCGGCCGGGGCGACGTGCTCGGATCCGCCCCGGTTCGCGCGGCCGCCTTCACCGCCGGGGTGTTCCTCGCCTCGGCCAGCTGGCAGTTGCTGATCGCCGGCGGCGGCTCGCTGATCGGCCGGGCCCTCACCGGTCCCCGTGGGCGGCGGGTCACCGCGCTGCTGTCCAGCGTCATCATCGCCGCCCTCGCGGTCGCCACAGTGCTCGGTGTCTGACTCGTCTCGGCCTTGTGAGGCGCGGATCCCGCGAGCGGGGACGACCTTAAGCACCGTCCACGTGGAACCGCATCCTCTTTGCGGGTGATGTTCGCAGTCGCTAGTGGTCCTAGGGTCACGGAACAATCCGTGGACCGTTCACGTACGTCCGGTCATCCCCGCCGGTCGTCCGTCGATCCACACTCGACCCAGCAGGGAGAAGACTTGAGGATCACCCTGTGGCGTCCGCCGCGCGACCGGCAACCCGCCCGGCGCGGACGGACCGCTGCCCTCCTCGTCGCCGCGCTGGCCGCGGCGACGCTTCCCGTTCTCGCGGCGCCCACGCCCGCCTCCGCCGCGCCCGGCGTCCACGGACCGTGGCAGAAGGTGGACGGCAAGCCGGCGGCCACGAAGGCGGGCCGCAAGGCCGCCGTCAAGGCCAAGCGGCTGGCCGCGTACAAGCTGGACCGCGGCACCATGCAGGGCCTGCTGGACAAGGCGCCGGCCGAGAAGCGCGTGGCGGTGGCCCGGGTGCCGAAGCAGGTGGTGTCGCTGCCCGCTCCGGACGGCACGTTCCAGCGCTTCGAGCTGGTCGACTCGCCGGTCATGGAGGCCGGCCTGGCCGCGAAGCACCCGGACATCACCACGTACGCCGGCAAGGGCCTGGACGACCCGACCGCGACCATCCGCGCGGACCTCACCCCGCTCGGGTTCCACGCCTCGGTCCGCTCGGCCAAGGGCAACTGGTACATCGACCCGTACTACCAGCGCGACCAGAGTCTGTACGCGAGCTACTTCGCCCGCGACCTGGAGCACCCCGAGGGCGAGTTCGTCGAGCGTGAGGACGTCACGCAGGAGGCGCACGCGCTGGCCGAGGAGATCGCCGAGGCGGAGGTCCCGGCCGGGCCGCTGGTGAAGCTGCGCACCTACCGGGTGGCGCTGGTGACCGACCCGTCGTACGCCACCTACTTCGGCGCGGAGAACGTCACCGCCGCGAAGGTGACGCTGATGAACCGGGTCACGCAGATCTACGAGGACGAGACGGCGATCCGGCTCGTGCTGATCACCGACACCGACAAGACGAACCTGAACACGCCGGCCCTGGCCACCGAGCCGAACGGCCCGTGCGGCGCGGCGGCCTGCTTCACGCCGGCACAGCTCACCTCCTGCGGCAGCGGCACGCTCAGCCGTAACCGGATCGTGCTCGGCCAGCTGGTCGGCGCGAGCAACTACGACGTGGGCCACATCGGCCTGGGCGTCAACGGCGGCGGCGTGGCCAGCCTCGGCGTGATCGGCGGCAACGGCAAGGCGCAGGGCTGCACCGGCCTGCCGACACCGGTCGGCGACTTCTACGCGGTCGACTACGTCTCGCACGAGATGGGTCACCAGTTCGCCGGCAACCACACCTTCAACGGCACGCAGTACAACTGCTCGGGCGGCAACCGCAGCGCTGCCAACTCGTACGAGCCGGGCAGCGGTTCGTCGATCATGGCGTACGCGGGCATCTGCCAGCAGGACAACCTCCAGCCGCACAGCGACCCGTACTGGTCGCACCGCAGCTACACCGAGATCACCAACTACGTCACCTCGAACCGCCCGGCGATCAACGAGGTGCAGACCGTCTCGCTGTACGGGTTCGACGCCGACGGTGACTCGTTCACCGTCAGCTACGCGGGCAGCGACTCGGCGCCGATCGTGCGGGGCGTCAACTACACCACCGCCGGCATCAAGGCGGCCATCGAGGGCATCGCCGGCTGGCCGGCCGGCGCGACTGTCACAGTGGCCGCGTTCGGTGGCAGCGGCACGCTCAACGACAACGGCTTCCAGGTGACGTTCGGCGGCACGCTGGCGACCACCAACGTCGCGTCGCTGGAGCTGACGAACGCCTCCGGCGCCTCCGGTTTCGTCGGCGAGACGGCCAAGGGCGGCGCCATCGACAACGGCGGCTGGCTGGTCGAGGAGACCACCAACCACGCCCCGGTGGTCACCGTGCCGGAGACCGTCACCATCCCGGTGCGTACGCCGTTCGCGCTGACCGGCAGCGCCACCGACGCCGACGGCGACACGATCACGTACCTGTGGGAGCAGAACGACAGGGGCGCCACGACCGGCACCGCGTTGACCAACAACACGAAGGTCAACGGCCCGCTGTTCCGGGTGTTCAGCGAGGCTGCGATCGTGTCGCCGACCGACACCCTGAAGTACTACTCGCCGGGTCTGAACGCGGTCAGCACCGATTCGACCCGGGTCTTCCCGGACATGCGGCAGATCCTGGCCGGCAACACCAACGCCACCACCGGCGCCTGCCCGGCGGCCCCGGCGCCGCCGGCCACCGGTGGCGCCTCGAACGTGCCGGCCGAGCTGGTCGACTGCTACTCCGAGTTCCTGCCCACCCGCGACTGGGTCGGCATCGCGGGCGACCGTACCCTGCACTTCAAGCTCACCGCCCGGGACGGGCGGCTGGGTGGCGGCGGCATCGGCAGCGGCGACGTCGCAGTGGTGCTGGCGCCGGACGCGGGTCCGTTCCTGGTGACCTCGCAGGGCGCCGCCGCCGTCCTGGACGGCGGCTCGGCCCAGACCGTGACGTGGGACGTGGCCGGCACCGACGCGGCGCCGGTGAACGCCGCGCAGGTGAAGATCTCGCTGTCCGCCGACGGCGGGCTGACCTTCCCGTACGTGCTGGCGGAGCAGACCGCCAACACCGGCTCGGCGACGGTGACGCTGCCGAACGTGGCTACCGAGAAGGCCCGGATCAAGATCGAGGCGGTCGGCAACGTCTTCTTCGACGTCAACGACGCCGACTTCACCATCCGGTCCGCCCCGGCCGTCACCAGCACCGCCCCGGACGGCGTACGCGTGCAGTACAGCGACGCGCTCTCGCCTGCCGTCACGGTCACCGCCACCGACGGCGACACCACGGGCGCGGACCTGACCGCCGCCGCCACCGGGCTGCCCGCCGGCCTGTCCCTGGCCGTCACGAGCACCTCGGCGACCGACACCCGGCCGGGCTCGCGTACCTGGACGGTTGCCGGCACCACGACGGCGGCCCCGGGTGACTACCCGGTAACGGTGACCGTCTCCGACGGCTCGGGCCTGACCGGCAGCACCTCGTTCACGATCACGGTCGCCGCCGAGGACGCGGCGGTGAGCTGGGCCGGTGACACGCTGGTGAACACCGCGACCAGCGGCGCCTCCGGCAAGGCCCTGCTGCGTGCCGTGATCCGGGACAGCTCGGTGCTGCCCGGAGCGACGGACACCACCGCGGGCGACGTCCGGACCGCCACCGTCACCTTCACCAGGGACGGCGTGACGCTCTGCACCGCCGTGCCGGCCCTGCTCGGCACGGCCACCACGAGCGCCTCCGCGACGTGCGAGGCCACCCTGCCGAAGGGCACGCACACCGTCACCGCGACTGTGGGCGGCAACTACACGGGCAGCACCACCGCCCAGGTGACAGTCGCCGTCTCCGACGGCGGGTTCCTCACCGGCGGCGGTCACCTCACCGCCACCCGCTCGGCGGGCACCTACCCGGCCGACGTGAACTCCACCGTCGAGGTGGAGCTGAACGCGAAGCCGGGCAAGGCGAACAAGCCCGCCACGGGCAAGGCCGAGGTCGAGTTCCGCTCCGGCGGGAAGGCGTACACGATCAAGGCCGACACCGTCGACGCGCTCGGCGTCACCTCGGCGGGCAAGGCCGCCCAGGTGCGCTACCAGGCCGCCCTCTACGACAACAAGGGCAAGCTGGTGGCCTCCGGCCTGACGCTGGCCGTCACGGTGACCGACCGGGGCGCCCCCGGTAGGAACGACACCGTCGGGGTCACGCTCTGGAAGGGCGGCTCGCTGCTCTTCTCGTCCGACTGGACGGGCGGCGGCACCGCCGAGGTCAACCTGAAGGGCGGCAACCTCACCGTCCACTGATCCACGCGGTAGACGCGGGAGGGCACCGGTCACGGTGTCCTCCCGCGTTGCGTTCCCGGGTCCGGCGATGGCGTACCGTCGGGCCATGAGCAGCCGACCCGCCGCCGGCGGCGGCCGGTGGGTCGAGGTCGACCCCGGCCGCGTCGCCCGCTGGGTCGAGGGCTTCACCGACCGGCACGGTCCGCCGGCGACGACCGTCCAGGAGTACGGGCTGCTGCTCACCGCCCCGGACGACGCCACCGCCGAGCTGCACACCCCGCCCGGCGCGAGCGCGTCGGACGACGTACCCGGATTCGTCGCCTCTGCCACGGCGGCCCGCCGGATCGGTCTGCTCCTGGCCCGCAAGGGCGCTGTCGCCCTCGGCATCGCCGACGGCGCCGACCTGGTGGTCTCCAAGGTGGACACCCGGTACGTCCAGGGCCGTACCGCGGCGGGCGGCTGGTCCCAGCAGCGGTTCGCCCGGCGGCGTGACAACCAGGCGAAGGCGGCGCTGGGTGACGCGGCCGAGCTGGCCGTACGCCTGTTGCTGCCGGAGGCGGGCACGCTGACGACGCTGGTGTGCGGCGGCGACCGGCGCGCGGTGGACACGGTGCTGGCCGACCGGCGGCTGGCCCCGCTGACGGCGCTGCGCGCGCCGCGCCTGCTCGACGTGCCGGAGCCCCGGCACGCCGTCCTGGTGGCCGCCGTCGCCGCCGCCCGGGCGGTCCACATCCTGGTCCGCTGAACAGGAAAGATCACCTCAAGACGGCTCAATCCCGCTCCTCGATGGTGCATCGAATCGACTCGATGCCTATCGTCGGTGTCACGAAGCCGGGTCTCCGGGCGACCCGCAGGGCAGCTTCGCCTCCGCCATCACGCGCCGACATCGTTGGGAGAGAACAACTTCATGAGCGGATATCAGGACGGCCGCCTGCGGGCCCGGTGGCGCCGCGCGACGAGACTCCTCGTCGCGGCGGCGGCAATGAGCGCCGGAAGCCTCGTGCTCACCGCCACGCTGACCGCGGGTACGGCGAACGCGAGCCCGGTGCAGCGCGCCGTGCTCGCCGCGCCCACCGTCAGCAGCGTCACCGCGGGCGGCGCGCACACGTGCGCGATCAGCACCGACGGGGGACTGTGGTGCTGGGGCTCGAACTACGGCGGTCAGCTCGGCGACGGGACCACCACGAACCGCAGCGCCCCGACGCAGGTCGGCACCGCCACCTGGACGAACGTCGACGCCGGCTCCGGGCACACCTGCGCGGTCCGCACGGACGGGACGCTGTGGTGCTGGGGCTCGAACTTCCGGGGTCAGCTCGGCGACGGGAGCACCACCAGCCGCAGCACCCCGGTGCAGGTCGGCACCGCGATCACCTGGGCCAAGGTCGACGCCGGTCCCCAGCACACCTGCGCGATACGCACCGACGGCACGCTCTGGTGCTGGGGCTTCAACCGGACCACCCAGCTGGGCGTCGGCGCCTCGCCGTACGTCGCGAACACCCCGTTGCAGGTCGGCACGGCCACCGACTGGGTGAGCGTCTCGACCGGCTACGGGCACACCTGCGGTGTCCGCACCGGCGGCACGCTCTGGTGCTGGGGGTCCAGCTCGGACGGCCAGCTCGGGCTCGGCAACCTGGCGCCCCAGACCGCGCCCGCGCAGGTCGGCACCGCGACCGGGTGGACCGGCGTCGCGGCCGGGTACGCGCACACCTGCGGGATCCGCTCCGGCGCGCTGTGGTGCTGGGGTGAGAACGGATACGGGCAGCTCGGCGTGAGCGGCACGTACCGGACCGCGCCGGTGCAGATCGGCACCGCCACCACGTGGAGCCGGATCGCCGCGAGCAGCGACACGACGTGCGCGTCGCGTACCGACGGCACCCTGTGGTGCTGGGGCAAGAACTCGGCGGGACAGGTGGGCGACGGCAGCACCACCCACCGGTCCGCGCCCGCCCAGGTCGGCACGGCCACCAGCTGGACCGGCGGCCTCGCGGTCACCGACCACGGCTGCGCGATCCGTACCGACGCCGGCCTGTGGTGCTGGGGCGACAACAGCGGTGGTCAGCTCGGTGACGGGACGACCGCCAACCGGTCCACTCCGGCTCAGGTGACGCTGCCGGCCTGACCGGCCCCGGAAACGACATCGGCCCGCACCGCCGTCTGCGGCGGTGCGGGCCGATGCGCGGCGCGGGGATCAGGCCCCGGCGCCGAAGGTGTCGCAGGACTTCGGGTCACCGGTGGTGAAGCCCTTGGTGAACCACTGCTTGCGCTGCTCCGAGGTGCCGTGGGTGAACTCGTCCGGGTTCACCGGGCGGCCGGAACGCTCCTGGATCGCGTCGTCGCCGATCTTCTCCGCGGCGTCGATGGCCTGCGAGATGTCCTCCTCGGTGATGCTCTTGAAGATCTTCTGCCCGCGCTCGTCGGCGGTGCCGGTGGCGTTCTTTGCCCACGCGCCGGCGTAGCAGTCGGCCTGCAGCTCCAGCTTCACCGACAGCGCGTTCGCGCTCTTCGGGTCACGCTCCTGCTGGCGGCGCATCTGCGCCTCGGTGCCGAGCAGGTCCTGCACGTGGTGGCCGTACTCGTGGGCCAGCACGTACGGCTGGGCGAACTCGCCCTTGGCGCCGAGCTGGTCGGCCAGCAGCCGGTAGAACGTGAGATCGATGTAGACCTGGTCGTCGGCCGGGCAGTAGAACGGGCCGACGCCGGAGTCGGCGGCGCCGCAGGCGGTGCTGACGTTCTGGCTGAAGAACACGGTCTTCGACGGCTTGTACTGCTCGCCGAACGCCTCCGGCATCGCGGTACGCCAGTACGCCTGGATCGAGTTGACGTAGAGGGTGTTGCGGCAGTCGAGCTGCTCCAGCGCGTCCTGCGCCGAGCACTTCTGCTCCAGCGAGGTGTTGTCACCCTGCTCGGAGCCGCCGCCGTTGGTGGCGGCGTTGAGGCCGAAGCCGCCACCCACCAGGGCGACGAGCACGGCGATGATGATGCCCACGATCCCGCCCCGGCCACCGCCGACCGGGATCGGAATGCCCATCCCGCCGCCTCCGCCGGACCCTCGCCGGTCGTCCACCTGGCTGGTGTCGACGCGCGCGTTCTCGTTCAGCTCCATGTTGACCCCGATCACCGATGTGTCCGTTTGTGATGGTTGCGGTACCGGACCGGGTCCGGACGGCGTTTTCGGTACCCGATGATCTTGCCCGGTAATCCGGCGGAGAGGGGCCGCCGGGCCCGGTACACTTGCTCCCGTGCTGCGCTGCGAAGGCTGAACGGCCCCGCGCCGACGGGAAATCACCACCCGCCGGCGCTTTCGCGTGCCCTGAGTCAGCCCTTCCGGACCCGAGAGCGAGTACTCCGAAATGATCACTGCCACCGGCCTGGAACTGCGCGCCGGTTCCCGGATCCTGCTGTCCGACACCACCCTGCGGGTGCAGCCGGGGGACCGGATCGGCCTGGTCGGGCGCAACGGCGCCGGCAAGACCACCACACTGAAGGTGCTCGCCGGGGAGGGCCAGCCGTACGGCGGCCAGATCGACCGGCGCAGCGCCATCGGCTACCTGCCGCAGGACCCGCGTACCGGCGACCTGGACGTCACCGGCCGGGACCGGGTGCTCTCCGCCCGCGGGCTGGACGTGCTCATGGCGCAGATGAAGGAACTGGAGAACAAGCTCGCCGAGGGCGCCGACGACGAGCGTCTTGTCCGCCGCTACGGCGCGCTGGAGGACCAGTTCGCCTCACTCGGCGGCTACGCGGCCGAGGCCGAGGCGGCCCGGATCTGCGCCAACCTCGGCCTGCCCGACCGCGCACTGGCGCAGACCATCGGCACGCTCTCCGGCGGTCAGCGCCGCCGCATCGAGCTGGCCCGGATCCTGTTCCGCGACGCCGGGGAGAACGGGGGCGGCATCCTGCTGCTCGACGAGCCCACGAACCACCTCGACGCCGACTCGATCACCTGGCTGCGCGGCTTCCTCGCCAACCACAAGGGCGGCCTGATCGTGATCTCCCACGACGCCTCGCTGCTGGAGGCCGTGGTCAACAAGGTCTGGTTCCTGGACGCCACCCGGTCCGTTGTCGACACGTACAACCTGGGCTGGAAGGCGTACCTGGAGGCGCGCGAGACCGACGAGCGGCGCCGCCGCCGGGAGCGGGCCAACGCCGAGAAGAAGGCCGGCGCGCTGATGGCGCAGGCGGACAAGATGCGGGCCAAGGCCACCAAGACCGTCGCCGCGCAGAACATGGCCCGGCGCGCCGAGCGGCTGCTCTCCGGCCTGGACGAGGTCCGCGTCGCGGACAAGGTCGCCAAGGTACGGTTCCCGAGCCCCGCCCCGTGCGGCAAGACGCCGCTGACCGCCACCGGCCTGTCCAAGTCGTACGGGTCGCTGGAGATCTTCACCGACGTCGACGTGGCGGTGGACCGCGGTTCCCGGGTGGCCATCCTCGGCCTCAACGGCGCCGGCAAGACCACGCTGCTGCGGATGCTCGGCGGGCTGCTGGAGCCGGACACCGGCGAGGTGCGCCCCGGGCACGGGCTGCGGCTGGGCTACTACGCCCAGGAGCACGAGACGCTCGACGTGGACCGGACGATCCTGGAGCACATGCGCAGCGCCGCGTCCGACCAGACCGACACCGATCTGCGCAAGATCCTCGGCGCGTTCCTGTTCTCCGGCGAGGACGTGGACAAGCCGGCCGGCGTGCTCTCCGGCGGCGAGAAGACCCGGCTGGCGCTGGCCACGCTGGTCTGCTCCGGCGCCAACGTGCTGCTGCTGGACGAGCCGACGAACAACCTCGACCCGGTCAGCCGCGAGCAGGTGCTCGACGCGATCGCCCGCTACCCGGGCGCGATCGTGCTGGTCACGCACGACCCGGGCGCGGTGAGCGCGCTCAAGCCGGACCGCGCCATCCTGCTGCCCGACGGCGACGAGGACGCCTGGTCCGACGACCTGCTGGAACTGGTGGAGCTGGCCTGACGCGCTCCTGCTCGGCCTTCCCCGCCTTTCCTCGTTGATCATGAAGTTGGCGGCACTTTTGGAGATCCACATCGCCGTCAACTTCATGATCGACGGGGTCGGGTAGGGGGGCTTGCCGCGCCGGGCTGAGCGGGCCTGGGTCTGGCCGGGCGAGCTTTGGGCCGGGTGGGCCTGGGCTCGGGGCGGGCGAGTTCGTGCTGGGTGGGCTTGGGTCGGGCGGGCTCAGGCCGGGCGGGGCCGGGCCGGGCCGGGCGGTCGGCGTCGGGTCGGGCGGGCCTGGTGTCGGGGCGGCGGGGCGCCTGCAGTGCCGGTCAGGTCAGGAGGGCGGCCAGGTGGGGGAGGACGCCGGAGGTGAGCAGGATGGTCGCGCCGATGACGATGAAGATCACCGGGACCAGCCAGTGGCCGGCGCGGCCGACCAGGGCCACCACCCGGGGGTGCCCGCCGAGCGCTGCGGCAACCGCGCACCACACGGCCACCAGCAGCGCGAACACCAGCAACCAGACCAGGCCGGTGGCCGGGCCGAGGGAGCGGAACACCGGTACGTAGACGGCGATGTTGTCCGCGCCGTTCGCCACGGTCACCCCGGCGACGCCCAGCAGGCTGCCGACCACTGCCGGCGGCTCGTCGTCGTCGGCGCGGGACAGCAACGCGCGGACGCCGAGCCCGATCGGCAGCAGCCCGAGCAGGCCGGGCCACGGGTCCGGCACGACGAGCAGCCCGGCGGCGGCCACCACCGCGATCGCGACGAGCGCGCCGATACCCGCGTACTGCCCGGCGACGATCTGCCACGGCCGGGGCCGGCCGCTGTGCCGGGCGGCCACGAAGAGCACGGTGAGCACGACGATGTCATCGAGGTTCGTGGCGGCGAAGACACCGGCAGCACCCGCCGCGGCCGTGATCACGTCAATCACCCCGGGCACGATACGGCCCGTCACACCGGACGTCCCAGCGCCAACCCAGGCCACCTGACCCCGCCCGCCGGCCCGGCTGGGTCCGGTCCGGCTCGGTCCGGTCCGTCTCGGTCCGGTCCGTCTCGGTCCGGCCTGGCTCGGTCCGGTCCGGCTCGGCCCGCTCCGCCTCGGCCCGCTCTTTCGGTCCCCACGCTCGGCCTGCTAGGTCGTCCGCTCAACCGTCTGGCCCGCTCGCCCGCTCGCCCGCCTGACCCCGCCCGCCCGGCCTGCCTTCGTGGCCTTCCCGCACGAACCATCCGCATGATCCACACCAGTTCGCCGAAGTGGAGGTGTCTGGAGCGCGGTGATGCAGCCACTTCGGGGAAGTGGTGTCGATCATGCGGGAGGATGCCGCCACTTCGCCGAAGTGGCGCGAAGTGAATCGTCGCCTGTCGATCGGTGGGCCGGTTGCGGGTGCCTCTCGTGCTTTCGGCGGCATGGACAGGCGGTCACGGGGCGGGGCGTGGGGCTTGGGAACCCGCTGCGATGCCGCCACCTCGCCGAACTGCCGCGGAGGGGCTCGTCCGGCGGGCCGGTACGGATCAGCCGGTCGGAAGGATCACTCTATCGGGAAGCTGACATTGCGTAGCGTGTCGGTTGGCGAATAGTTGATATCTGGCGCATGATCGTCCGAGGCGGTCTAATAGGTGGGACCGTATCCGAACCGCACAGTCTGGGACGTGAGGGATCAGCATGGCAGCCACCGGCACAGCCACCAGCACTGAGAAGGGTCGCCGGATCGTCGGGGCCGAGCGTCAGACGCTCGCCAAAGACCTGGTAAAGCGGTACACCGGGGGTGAGAGCATCCGTGCTCTGGCGGCCTCGACGGGCCGTTCCTACGGGTTCATCCACCGTGTGCTCACCGAATCCGGCGTGCAGCTGCGGCAGCGCGGCGGCGCCCGGCGCCGCAAGAAGGCGTGACCCGCCGCCCAGCGTCGTCCATCAGCGCAATGTTCCGGGCCGTCCGGTGACCGCCGAGACGACCGGAGTGCGCTTCGACTGCGACGGGCCGGTCGCGACGGTGACGTTGTGCCGGCCCGACGTGCTCAACGCGCAGACCCCGGCGATGTGGCGCGCGATGAGCGACTTCTCCCGCGACCTGCCCGGCGACGTCCGCGTGGTCGTCGTACGCGGCGAGGGGCGAGCCTTCTCCGCGGGCCTGGACCTGGCGGTCGCCGGTGCCACCGGGCCGGGTTCCTTCGCCGAGTTGGCCGCGCTCCCGGAGGCGGAATGCGCCGACCGGATCGCCGAGTTCCAGGGCGGCTTCACCTGGCTGCACCGGCCGGACGTCGTCTCGATCGCCGCGGTGCAGGGCCACGCCATCGGCGCCGGCTTCCAGCTCGCGCTCGCCTGCGACATGCGTGTGCTCGCCGCCGACGCCAAGCTCTCGATGGCCGAGGTGACGCTCGGCCTGGTGCCCGATCTGGCCGGCACGCGCCGCCTGGTCGAGCTGGTCGGCTATTCGCGTGCCCTGGAGATCTGCGCCACCGGCCGCCGGATGGACGCCGTCGAGGCGGACCGGATCGGCCTGGCCACGCTCGTGGTGCCGAACGACGAGCTGGACGCCGCGGTGCGTGACCTGTCGGCCGGGCTGCTCGCCAACAACCGGGACGCGATCGTCGAGATCAAGGCGCTCCTGGCGGGCGCCGCCAACCGTTCGCACGCCGAGCAGCAGCGCGCCGAGCGGGAGGCGCAGACCCGGCGCATCCGGGACCTGGCCGGCCGGGGCGAGTAACCGGCCCGGAAGCGCGATTTCGTAAGGACCGTTCGGGAAGAACTGGGTTACTCGCGAGGTTGTCACAGGCGTCTGGAGAATGGACTCCGACGATTCATGCTGCCTGACGACCCGGAGGTGACGCGTGTCCCACCCGATGGCCGGCGGCGGCATGGGCGGCTGGAGCATGCTCCGGTCGCTGCGTAACCGGGACGAGGTCTCCGCCCACGAGCTCAAGCGCGGCACCGCCCGGCGGATCGTCGCGTTCGCCCGGCCCTACCGCCGTGACATCGTCGTCTTCCTGATCACCGTGATCGTCGCCGCGGTCATCGGCGTGGCCACCCCGCTGCTCGCCGGCGACGTCATCGACGCGATCGCCGGGGCCGGCCCGGACGCCCGCTCGACAGTGGTCCGGCTCGCCCTGATCATCGCCGCGCTCGCCGTGGCCGACGCGCTCTTCTCCCTGGTCCAGCGGTGGTATTCGGCCCGCATCGGCGAGGGCATCATCCTCGACCTGCGCACCCGGGTCTACGACCACGTCCAGCGGATGCCGCTGCAGTTCTTCACCCGCACGCAGACCGGCGCGCTCGTGAGCCGGCTCAACAACGACGTGCTCGGCGCGCAGCGGGCGTTCACCTCGACGCTGTCCGGCGTGGTCAGCAACGTCATCCAGCTCGTGCTCACCGCCGCCGCGATGCTCGTGCTGTCCTGGCAGATCACCGTGCTGGCGCTGGTGCTGCTGCCGATCTTCATCATCCCGGCCCGCCGGGTGGGCCGGCGGCTGGCCGAGATCACCCGCGAGTCGTACAACCTCGACGCCAAGATGAACGCGACGATGACCGAGCGGTTCGGCGTGGCCGGAGCGCTGCTGGTCAAGCTGTTCGGCGCGCCGGAGGTCGAGGCCGACCGGTTCGCCCGCCGGGCCGAGCGGGTGCGCGACATCGGCATCCAGTCCGCGATGTACTCGCGGACGTTCTTCGTGGCGATGCTGCTCGTCGCGTCGCTGGCCCAGGCGCTCACCTACGGGGTCGGCGGCTGGCTGGCGGTGACCGGGGCTGTCAGCGCCGGCACCGTCGTCAAGCTCGCGCTGCTGCTGACCCGCCTCTACGGTCCGCTCACCGCGCTCTCCAACGTCCGGGTCGACGTGATGAGCGCGCTCGTCTCGTTCGACCGCGTCTTCGAGGTGCTCGACCTGCGCCCGTCCATCACCGAGAAGCCCGACGCGGTGCCGGTGCCGCGCCGCAGCGGCCGCGTCGAGTTCCGCGACGTGCGCTTCCGCTACCCGAGCGCCGCCGAGGTGTCACTCGCGTCGCTGGAGGAGGTCTCAACCCTCGACCGTACGGTGAACGAGCCGGTGCTCAAGGGCGTCTCGTTCGCCGTCGAGCCCGGGCAGATGGTGGCCCTTGTCGGCCCCTCCGGCGCCGGCAAGTCGACACTGTCCATGCTGATCTCCCGGATCTACGACGTCAGCGAGGGCCAGGTGCTTGTCGGTGGCGTCGACGTGCGGGACGCCACGCTCGCCTCGCTGCGCGACGAGATCGGCGTGGTCACCCAGGACTCGCACCTGTTCCACGAGACCATCCGAGAGAACCTGCGCTACGCCAAGCCCGACGCCACCGACGACGAGATCTGGGCCGCCCTGGCCGGCGCGCAGGTGGCCGACCTGGTCCGGGCGCTGCCGGACGGGCTCGACACGACAGTCGGCGAGCGTGGCTACCGCTTCTCCGGCGGCGAGAAGCAGCGCATCGCCATCGCCCGGCTGCTGCTCAAAGCCCCGTCGATCGTGATCCTGGACGAGGCCACCGCACACCTGGACTCGGAGAGCGAGGCGGCGGTGCAGCGGGCGCTGTCGGTGGCGCTGACCGGGCGTACCGCGCTGGTGATCGCGCACCGGCTCTCCACAGTGCGCGACGCCGATCAGATCCTCGTGCTCGACGAGGGCCGGATCGTGGAGCGCGGCCGGCACGACGAGCTGGTGGCCGTCGGCGGCCTGTACGCCGAGCTGTACCGCACCCAGTTCGCGGTCACCGACTCGCCGACGCCCCACGCCGAGGTGGAGCAGCCCGAGCCGGTGGTCACCACGGTGCCGATGGGCACCTACGTCGCCCACGAGGCCCTGCCCCCGGCGGCGGCCAACTAGCGCCCCCGCGAGGCCGGGCGGACCGGCGCCCGGGCCGAGGCGCCCCGGACGACCGGTGCCCTAGCCCGCGACGACCGGAGCCCTAAACCGCGACGATCGCAGCCCTAACCCGCGACGACCGCCGCGCGCAGCTCGGCGAACGCGGCGCCGAGCGTCTCCGGGGTGAAGTGGGCGTTCAGGCCGCTCGGGTTGGGCAGCACCCACAGCCGGGCCGGCCCGAGCGTCTCGGGCTGCGGCCCGAATCCGGCCTTCGGCCGGGTGAACCCGATCCGGTACGCGGTCACGCCGACAACCGCCACCCAGCGTGGCCGGTACCGCTCGACCTTCGCGGTGAGCGTGGCGGCGCCGTCGACGAGTTCCGTGGCGGTCAGCTCGTCGGCGCGGGCACTGGCACGGGCCACCATGTTGGTGATGCCGAGGCCGAGCGCGGGCAGCGTGTCCTGCTCGCTGGGGTGCAGCAGACGCGGGGTGAAGCCGCCCCGGTGCAGGGCGGGCCAGAACCGGTTGCCCGGCCGGGCGAAGTGCCAGCCCGTGGCCGCCGACCACAGACCCGGGTTGATGCCGACGAAGAGCACGTCCAGGCCGGGCGCGATCACGTCGGGCAGCAGCCGGTCGGCCGCCGCCGCGAGCTGCTCGCGGCTGGGGCGCGGGTGCCGCCGGGCGGGTGTGCCCGGGCCGGGCGCGGCCTCGGGCCGCCCGCCGCCCGGGCGCCGTCGATCGCTCACCTGCCCACCGCCCCGGGCGCCAGGCCCGCCGCGGGCGCGGCCAACCGCCCACGGCGCACCGCAGCCGCTGCGGAAAGCCCGCTGACCGGAGCCACGACCTCGGGAAGCCCGCTCACCGCAGCCGCTGCGGAAAGCCCACTCACCGCACCCGCCGTCGCAGGAAGCCCGGCCACAGCAGCCACTGTCACAGCCCGCGCAGCGCGCCGCCGTCGACCGGGACGGTCACCCCGGTGACGTACCCGGCGGCGGGGGAGAGCAGGAACGCCGCCACCCGGCCGAACTCCGCCGGGTCGCCGATGCGCCCCAGCGGGATCGCGGCCTCGGCCTGGGCTCGGGCCCGCTCGGGGTCGCCGGAGCCGGCCAGCAGCTCCCGGTTGCGGTCGGTCATGATCCGTCCCGGCAACAGGCTGACCACGCGTACGCCGCGCGGGCCGAACTCGTCGGCCATGTCCTTCGCCACGCCAGCCAGGCCCGGCCGCAGGCCGTTGGAGATGCCGAGCCCGGGCAGCGGTCCGCGTACCGAGGTGGAGAGCACCAGCCCGATCGCGCCGCCGTCGGTGAGCGCCCCGGCGACCGTGCGGGCGAGCCGGACGCTGCCGAGGAAGACCGTCTCGAACGACTCGCGCCACTGCTCGTCGGTGACCGAGGCCGCGGTGCCGGGCGGCGGGCCGCCGACCGAGATCAGCGCGCCGTCGAGCCGGCCGAAGTGTTCGCGGGCGGCGGCGACGAGGCGGTCCGGGGTGCCGGGGTCGGCGAGGTCGGCGGTGAGCCCGATCGCCCGCTGCGGGTCACCGAGCGCCTCGATCGCGGCGGCCACCCGTTCCGGGGCGCGCGCGGCGATGACCACCCGGGCGCCGTCGGCGACGAGTTGCTCGGCGGTGGCGAAGCCGAGGCCGCCGGAGGCGCCGGTCAGCACGTACACCCGGTCGGCGAGTCCGAGATCCATACGCCCGATCCTGCCGTACCGCGGCGCGCGTGTCAGCGCGGGGCGGGCCGCAACAGGCGTACCCGGCCGGCGAACTGGGCCGCGACGGCGCCGCCGGCCCGGGCGACGGCCGGCATCCGGCGGGGCCGGGGCGGGCGGTGACCGTCGTAGTGGCTGGCGGCCTCGCGCGCGGCCAGTTCCTCCGCGCCCAGCGGCGGCAGCGTGCCCTGGTCGCGCAGTGCGCGGGCCAGGTCCCAGCCGTCGCGCAGGGAGCCGTTCGTGGGCCGTCCGTCCGCCCACGCGGTGAACGTCGCAGGCCAGTCCGCGCCGAGGCCGGCGGCGAGCAGCGGCCAGTGCCGCCCCACGTCACCGGAGCGTTTGCGCAGCAGCGCCCGGCGGGCCGCCTCGACCGGCGCGGGGGCGAAGCCGGGCGGCAGCGGTCCACCGGCGACGAGCGCGGCGACCAGCTCGGCCTGCCGGGCCGCCAGGCCGCCGCTCACGTGACCACCGGGTGGCCGGAGGCGACGGCGAGCGCGTCCAGTTCCGCGCGCAGCTCGGCGGCGGGCGGGTAGTGCCCGTCGCGTTCCAGCAGCAACGCGGGCGGCCGGCGTCGCTGACACAACTCGCGGACCAGGCCGAGCACGGCGGCGGGCACCGGATCGGTGTGCGTGTCGTGGTAGAAGCCGCCGTGTTCGGCGCCGCCCGCCACGTGCGCGTAGGCGATGCGCTCCAGCGGCAGCCGGTCCAGCAGCGCCGTCGGGTCGTCGCCCCGGTTGCGGGCGTTGGCGTGCACGTTCGCGACGTCGAGCAGCAGCAGCGCGCCGGTGGCGTCGAGGATCTCGGTGAGGAAATCCGCCTCGTCCAGCTCGTCGTCGGGCCAGTCGAAGAGCGCGGCGATCGGCTCCAGGGCCAGCTGCACCGGCAGCTCCGCCTGCGTCCGCCGCACATTCGCCACCACGGCGGCCACCGCCTCGCGGCTGCGCGGCAGCGGCAGCAGGTGCCCGGCCTCCAGACCACCGGCCCGCACGAACGCGATGTGCTCGCTGACCAGCGGCGCGTCCAGCGCCGCGGCCACCCCGGCAAGGTGCGTCACCCGCGCCGGGTCGACCGGTTCCGCGCCGCCGAGGGACAGCCGCACCCCGTGGGGTACGACGTCGACGCCGCGTGCGCGCAGCTCGGCGAGGCCGTCCGGCAGCGGACCGGCCGGGGTGACCGTCTCCGCGACCACCTCGACGAACCGCAGCCCGGGCAGCCCGGCCACGAAACCGGCGATCTCGGGGCGCCAGCCGATGCCGACGCCGGCCGGACCGGTCATCCGCCGCACCCGCCTCCGCCGCAGCCACCGCCCCCACCGCAGGAGCTGCCGCCCCCGCAGGAGCCGCCGCCGGCGGTTGCTCCGCCGCCGCACGAGGTGCCGGAGCTGGCGCCGCCGGCGTTGCCCATCGCCTGCCGCTGGATCTCGGCCTGCTCGGCGAAGCCCGGGTCCATGGTCCAGAGTGTGGCGGTGCCGAACAGCGCCACGCCCAGCGCCACATCCGTCGCGCCGTACGTGGCGTACGCGGGGGAGGCGGCCGGCCGCAGCCAGGCGTGCCGGCGGCGCATGTCGTCGAGCGCGGCGGTCGCCGCCCGGGTACGCCAGGGCACGCGGTTGAGCAGTATGAACGCGATGCCGAGCGCGACCAGGCTGAGCAGGAGCCAGCCGGTGGGCCGCCCGTTGAGCAGCCCGAAGACGGCGCGGGCGATGCCGATCACCAGCAGGAAGCCGATCAGCAGCGCGCCGCGCCGCAGCGTCCGGCGTCGCTCCTGGTCCAGTGCCAGGCCCCGGCGGACCAGACCGTCGCGCAGCTCGTCGATCGCCCGCCGCACCCAGTCGTCGGCGGCCAGGTCCCGGGTACGCAGGCCGCGGCTCGCCGCGTGGTGGACCGCCTGGTCCAGCGGGGTGGCCCCGGCCGGCAGCGGACCGCCGGTGGTGAGCCGCCGGTCCGGTCGTACGCCGACCGCGCCGGCGTGGCGCAGCGCGCCGAGCGCGGCCCAGACGGCGAGCTGGTCGCCGCCGTTGAGATACGCGACCTGCTGCGGCCCCAGCGCGCCGTGGTCGGTCACCGGCGCGCCGGCCAGCATGCGACGCCGGTACACGATCGCGCCGATCACCAGGACGACGGCGACCAGCAGGTACCAGCGCAGGAAGGTGGGGCCGGGGATGCCCCAGGTGTCGTCCGAGGGGAGGCTCATCGGCTGCTCCTGTCGCGCGGAGGGGTCGCGGCTCATTGTGGAGCAGGCGCGCCAGAGTCGATCTCCTGGAGCGGCGCAGTTACCGGACCGAGACCGGCGCGGCTCAGTGCCGGCGCACTGCCTCCTCGACCAGGTCGAGCACCCGGGCCAGGTCGCCGGCCGGGCGGCCCATCGCCAGGTGCAGCACCAGCCCGTCGTAGGCCAGCTCCAGGAACTGGGCCAGCACGTCGATCGGGACGTCGTCGCGGAGCACGCCGGCCTCGCGCTGACGCACCAGACGTTCCCGGGTCGCCGCGGCGATGGCTTCGGAACGCTCCGCCCAGCGCTTGGCGAAGGCCGGGTCGGTACGCAGCCGGCGCGAGACCTCCAGCTGGCTGCCGAGCCAGCCGGTGGTGTCCGGCGAGACCGCCCGGGCCAGCAGGTCGCGCATGACCTGCACCAGGCCGTTGCGGGCGACCGTCTCCACCATGGCGGCGGCGTCGTCCTCGGCGACGGCCAGGAACAGGGAGTCCTTGTCCCGGAAGTGGTGGAAGATCGCGCCACGGGACAGGCCGGTGGCCTCCTCCAGCCGCCGCACTGTGGCGCCCTCGTAGCCGTGCCGGGCGAAACACGCCCGCGCCGCCGCGAGAATCTCCTGCCGGCGCGCGTCGAGCTGGTCCTGACTTACTCTGGGCACGAACGGATCGTCGCAGGTGGAAGCGGCCGATGCAAACCGTACGTACGGCTTGAGATTCGATTCCGGATGATCATCTGCCCGCCGCCGGGTGGTTAGGATCGGCGCGTGACCGCCCTTCCCGCGCGCCCGCTCGCCGTCGCCGCCGTCCAGGCCCAGCCCGTCCCCGGCGACGTCGCCGGCAACGCCCGCGCCGCCGCCCGCCTCGTCGCCCGGGCCGAGGGCGCCCGGGTCGTGGTGCTGCCCGAGCTGTTCCTGCCGGCGTACCACCCGCCGACGCTGGGCGCCGACCCGGAGGCCACCGACGTGGCCGCCGACGCCGACGGCCGGGTCGCCGACCCCCGGCTGGACCCGCTGCGTACCGCTGCCGCCGACGCGGGCGCCGCCGTGGTGATCGGCGCCGCCGTCCGCCACCCCGACCGGCGGCGCACCATCTCCTCGCTCGTCGTGGACCCGGCCGGCACGGTCACCGCCGCGTACGACAAGCAGCAGCTCTGGGGCGGCGAGCGCGAGCTGTTCGACGCCGGCCGGCGCGGCGCGACGCTGCTCGTCGAGACGTGGCGGCTCGGCCTGGGCGTCTGCTACGACGGCTGCTTCCCGGAGCACGCGCGGGCCGCGGCCGGAGACGGCGCGCACGGGTATCTCTGCCCGAGCGGCTACCTGGCCGGCTCGGCGCACCGCCGCGACCTCTACTACGCCGCCCGGGCGCTGGACAACACGATGTACGTCGTGTTCGCCAACGCGGTCGGCGGCGCGGATCCCTGGCGGTTCAACGGCGGCGCGGCGGTGTACGACCCGGAGGGCCGGCCGCTGGCGCGGGGCGCCGACACCGGCGAGGACGTGCTGGTGGCGACGCTGGACCCGGAGGCGCTGGCGGCCACCCGCGCGGCGCACACCATGCTGCTCGACCGGCCGGTGGACGCCGGGGCCGCCCGCGCCGCGCTCGTCGCCTGACCGCGGCGGCCCCCGGGGCCCTGTCGGTGCTCCGAGCGTTCCCGTAGGGTGCCCAAGTGCCGTTGCTCCTGCTCGATCTGGACAACACCCTGCTGGACCGCGACGGGCCGTTCCGTGTCTGGGGAGAACGCTTCCTGGCGGGCATCGGCGCGCCGCCCGTCGACCTCGACTGGCTGGTGTCCGTGGACGCCGACGGGCTGACCAACCGGTGGGACGTGGCGGACGCGATCCGCGACCGGTACGCGCTGCGCATCCCCTCGATCGACCTGGTCGACGAGTTGCACGACGGCGTGGTGGCGCATATGCGGCTCGATCCGCTGGTGGCCTGCGCGCTGCGGATCGCCGCCGACGCCGGCTGGATGCCGGTGGTGGTCACCAACGGCGCGACCCGTCAACAGGATGCCAAGATCCGCAAGACCGGCCTGGACCGCTACGTCGCCGACTGGGTGATCTCGGAGGAGGCCGGCGTCAGCAAGCCGAACCCGAGGATCTTCGCGCTCGCCGCCCAGCGGGCCCGGATGCCGTTGCGCGGCGCGTGGGTGGTCGGCGACAGCCCGGAGGCGGACATCGGCGGCGCGACAGCAGTGGGCCTGCCCAGCGTCTGGCTGCATCGGGGACGCCGCTGGTCGGACCCCCGGTTCGCGCCGACCCGGATCGAGGACGGGTTGATCGCGGCCGTCGCGGCCGTGCTGGCCGGCTGACCCGGCGGCCGGTCGACGGGCCGCCCGGCGGCACGGAGGGCGGATCGACGGGCCGCACGGCGGCCGGACGGGCAGGCCGCACACCGGCGGAAAATCCGTTGACCCGCACCGGGCCGCGGACGAGCATGGTGCCGCGCGAGTGCGCAGCCGGGTGATGCCCGGTCGAGGAGAGGAGGTCGGTCATGGCCGTCTTCGCAGGGTCGTTCCACCTGCCTCCACCAGCCTCGATCGAAGGACAGATCCACCCGTGCGCGATAACGACTTCCCGGCGCCGCAGCGCCGTGGCCGCGGCAAGAGCCGCTTCGACGACGAATCCGACTTCCTGAAGCGGGGGCGGCCCACGCCGACCCTCACCGACCCGGACGCCGAGCCCGACGCGGAGGACAGCTGGTCCTCCTGGGACCAGGCTGTCCACGGCCCGGAGCCCTACCCGGACTGGCTGGTCACCGAACTGGCCGCCCGGGACACCGAGCTCGGGGTGCTCAAGACCGGCAAGGAGGCGGACGTCCACCTGGTCCGCCGCGCCGTGCCGGACACCGACCGCTCCTGCCTGCTGGCGGTCAAGCGGTACCGCGACGCCCAGCACCGGCTCTTCCACCGCGACGCCGGTTACCTGGAGGGCCGCCGGGTGCGCCGGTCGCGGGAGATGCGGGCGATGACCGGCCGTACCGCGTTCGGCCGGCAGATGATCGCCGGGCAGTGGGCGGCGGCCGAGTTCGCCGCGCTGTCCCAGCTCTGGGAGATCGGCGCCGCCTCCGGGCGGATCGCCGTGCCCTATCCGGTGCAGCTGCTCGGCACCGAGCTGATGCTGGAGTTCGTCGGCGACGCCGCGGCGGGGGAGGCCGCGCCGCGGCTGGCGCAGGTCCGCCCCGACGCCGCCGAGCTGCGCGATCTGTGGGATCAGCTGGTCGAGGCGCTGACCGTGCTGGCCCGGGCCGGGTACGCCCACGGCGACCTGTCCCCGTACAACCTGCTGGTGCACGCGGGCCGGCTGGTGCTGATCGACCTGCCGCAGGTGGTGGACGTGGTGGCCAACCCGCAGGGCGGCGAGTTCCTGGCCCGGGACGTGCGGGTGGTGGCCGCCTGGTTCGCGGCCCGCGGGATGCCCGCCACCGTCACCGACCCGGAGGCGCTCACCGAGGCGCTGCTGCGGGAGGCGGGGATCCGCTGACGGGTGGGTGTCCCGGGCGGCCGAGCCGCCCGGGACACCCACCCGTGCGGGTCATTGCAGGTAGCGCTCGACCTCCGGCACCGGGCGTTCGCCCTGGGCGTCCGGGTCGCCGTGCGCCTGGCGCGCGGCACGGCGACGGCGCAGCAGGTCCCAGCACTGGTCCAGGGACTCCTCCAGGGCCCGCAGCCGCTCCCGGGCCTCGTCGTCGGTGCCGGACTCGTGCTGCTGCGCGTCGGCCCGCAGCCGGTGCTCCTCGTCGACGAGTTCCGAGATCCGGCTCAGGATGGTCTTGTCGTCCATGCCCGAAGCTTGGCACAGCGGACGGGTCCGCGCCCGCGTTCTGCCGGCGTCCGCGTTAGGTGAGCGTCGCTCGCGCTCCGCAACCACCACTGTGTACGGGAGTGACGCACATCCCACCGGCTCCATTCTCGACAAAGAGATTGTTGTTACGTGAAATATCCTCCGACCTGCCTTTTGATCTGCGGCTCAGGATGGCATGCTCGCGGGCAACATTACGGCTCGATACGGAGTCGCGACCCTGAGTCAACCGAGGGAGCGTTCAGGTGCCCGAACCGACGGACACACCGGGGCCCACCGGCCGACCCCGAACCGTGCCGCTGCGGAAGATCCTGCCGGCGGCGCTCCGCGATCCCGCCCGGGCCCTCATCGACATCGGTAACCGTACCGACGGCGAGCTGGTCCGGCTCAACCTCGGTTCGTTCCGGCCGTACCTGGTCACCCACCCCAGGCACGTGCAGCACGTGCTGCGCGACCGGGCGGACAACTACGAACGGGCCGGTGACGGGCTGTTCTGGCGCCCGGTGAAGCGACTGTTCGGCGAGGGCATCCTCGGCGAGGGGCAGATCTGGTCGGCCAGCCGCCGCATGCTCCAGCCGATGTTCACCGCCAAGCGGGTGGAGGCGCTCGTCGACGGCATGGCCGACGCGATCCGCGACGCGGTCGACGAGCTGGACGAGCCGGCCCGCGCCGGGCGCCCGGTCGACATCGGCGTGGAGCAGGCGCGCATCGTCAGCCGGGCGATCATGAAGGTGCTCTTCGCCGACCGGATCTCGGTGCCGGACGCGATGCGCGTGATCGAGGCGCAGGACCGGATCGCCACCGCCGTCATCCCGCGCATCATCGTGCCGTTCGCGCCGCTGTCCCTGCCGATGCCGGGGGACCGGACGTTCGCCCGCGCCGTACGCGTCGTGGACGACGTGCTGGTGCCGATCGTCCGCGAGACCCGCGAGTCCGCCGACCAGGGTGACGACGTCATCTCGACGCTCTGGCAGGCCCGCACCGACGACGGGCGGCAGCTCGACGAGCGGCAGGTCCGCAACGACACAGTGGCGATGTTCGCCGCCACCACCGAGACCACCATCAACGTCCTGACCTGGGCCTGGCCGCACCTGGACCAGCACCCCGAGGTGGCCGAGCGGCTCTACGCCGAGATCGACGAGGTGGTCGGCGACGAGCCGGTACGCCGCGAGCACCTGAGCCGGCTCACGTACACCCGGATGGTGCTGGACGAGCTGCTGCGGCTCTACCCGATCGGATGGATCATCCCGCGCCGCGCGGTCGCCGAGGACGTCATCGACGGCGTGCCGATCGAGCCCGGCGCCACGATGGCGGTCAGCCCGCTGATCACCCAGCGGATGCGGCAGTTCTGGGACCGCCCGGACGAGTTCGACCCCGAACGGTTCCGGCCCGAGCGGGTCCGGGCCCGCCACCGGTACGCCCACTTCCCGTTCGGCGGCGGGCCGCACCAGTGCCTCGGCATGTACCTGTTCTACCTGGAGGCGCAGCTCATCCTGGCCACCATGCTCAGCCGTTACCGGTTCCGGCTGCACCGCCCCGGCGTACCCGGGTTGCGGCTGGCCGCGGCGCTGCGGCCGCGCGAGCGGGTGGAGCTGACGCTCGTCGCGGCCGGGCGGGCGGAGCGGGCATGACCGGCGGGCCGACACCGGATCCGCTGGCCGCCGCGGCGGAGCAGGGCCGGGTCTGCGCGCTCGCCGCACAGGGCCAGCGCGGCCTGCGCAAGGCCGCCGCCGCGCACCCCGAGCTGTTCCCCGCGGACCCGTTCGACGCGACGCTGTTCAGCAGCATCGCGCAGGCGATGGCGTTCAGCGCCCCCTGGCACAGCGCCGCCGAGCTGGCCGTGACCAACCGCGCGGTGCTCTGGGGCTTCGCCGTGGACTGGCTGGTCGACCACCAGGCGACCAGCCGGGCGGCTGTCGACCGGGTCACCCGTACCTGTCTGGACGTGCTCGACGGCGCCGGCGCCGACGACCCGCTGGGCCGGTTCCTGGCCGAGTTGCGCGACGACGTGGCGGCCGCGCCCGGCTACCCGGCGCTGCGCGGCCACTGGCGTGCCGCGATGGAGCGCACGCTCGACGCGATGGCCCGCGAGTGGGACTGGCGGCGCACCGGCCGTCCCACGCTCGCCGACTACCTCGCGAACGCCGACAACCTCGCCGCGACGGTGGTGAACGTGGCGCACTGGATCCACACCGGATCGGTGTCCACCGCCGAGGCGATGGATCGGGTCGTTCCGGTAAGCGACGAGGTGCAGCGGGCCCTGCGCCTGGTGAACGACCTCGGCACCCACCGCCGGGACGCCGAGTCCGGCGACCTCAACGCGCTGCTGCTGGTGGACGACCCGGCGGAGGTCGAGCGGCGGTTCGCCGAGCAGGTCGACCACTGCCGCGTCCTGCTGGCGAAGCTGGCCGGGGAGGCGCCCCGGGAAGCCGACTTCCTGTCCCGGCAGCTCGGCTTCACCACCGGCTTCTACCGGAGCACCGACTTCTGGGGCGTGCGGTGACGCTCACCGCCGGCCCGGCCACCCGGCCCGCGCCCGCGCGTGACCTGGTCGCCGCGCTCACCGGTGAGCCGTCCGGGCAGACGTCGCCGTCGATCTACGAGAGCGCCCGGCTGGTCGCGCTCGCGCCCTGGCTGGACGGCCACGACCGGCGCCTGGCCTGGCTGCTGGGCCGGCAGCGGCCGGACGGCGGCTGGGGCGGCGCCGGTGGCTACGCGCTGGTGCCGACGCTGAGCGCGGTCGAGGCGCTGCTGACAGTGCTGCGCCGCGACGGCCCCGCCGCCGCGCCGGCCGCCGCGGCGCACCGGGGCCTGGCGTTCCTGGCCGGCGCGCTGCGCGGCGGCGCCCCGCCCGACCTCCCGGCCACCGACCTGATCGTGCCGGCGCTGCTCACCGCCGTGGACCGGCACCTCGCCGGACCGGCCGGGCCGCCACCCGGGCTGGCCGAGTGGGCCGGCCGGCCCCGCCTGCCGCTGCCGGCCGGTCTCGACCCGGACCGGCTGACCCGGGTACGCGGGCTGCTGGCCGCCGGGCGGGCTGTGCCGGAGAAGCTGGCGCACGCGCTGGAGGTCGCCGGTGAGCTCGCGTACCGGGCGTCCGGAGTGCGTCCCGCGGCCAGCGGCGCGGTGGGCGCCTCCCCGGCCGCCACGGCCGCCTGGCTGGGCCGGCCGGAGCCCGGAGCGGCGCTGGACTACCTGCGCGCGGTGGCCCGGCCCGGCCCGGTGCCCTGCGCCAGCCCGATCACCGTCTTCGAGCGCGCCTGGGTGCTCGGCATCCTGGTCCGGGCCGGTGTGCCGGTCGGCGCGCCCGAGCCGGTGCTCACCGAGCTGCGCGCCGCCGTCGGCCCGTCCGGCGCGGCCACCGCGCCCGGCCTGCCCGCCGACGCGGACACCACGGCGGTCGCGCTCTACGCGCTGGCCCGGCTGGGCCGCGCGCCGGGCGTCGGGCCGCTGGCCGGGTTCGACACCGGGCGGCACTTCTGCACCTGGCCGGGGGAGGACGGCGCGTCGCTGACCACCAACGCGCACGTGCTCGACGCGCTCGGCGAGCAGCCGAGCGGACCCGGAGTCACCGGCGCGCGCCGCAGGGTCACCGCGTGGCTGCTCGAACGGCAGGAGCCGGACGGGCGGTGGGAGGACCGCTGGCACGCCTCGGCCTACTACGCCACCTACGCGGTGCTGCTGGCGCTGGCCGACCACGCGCCCGACGGCACGGCGCGTGCCGCCGTCGAGCGGGGCGTCGCCTGGCTGCTGGACACGCAGCGCCCGGACGGCTCCTGGGGACGATGGCACGGCACCGCCGAGGAGACCGCGTACGGGGTGCTCGCCCTGGCCGGCGCGGGCCGTTCCGGGGACGCGCGGATCGCCGCGGCGCTCGCCCGCGGCCGACGTCGACTGTCCGAGCTGGACGGATGCGACGACGAACCGGCACTATGGCACGACAAGGATCTCTACCGCCCGACGCAGATCGTGCGCGCGGCGGTGCTGGCGGCCTCCGGTCGCGCCGTCGAGGCCGGACCACCATGATCAGGATCGCTTGAATGGAGTTCACGACGGCTGCTAGCGTGCGCCGGAGTCGATCGGATTTCGGACCGACCGTAGACCGGGCCAGGACGGTGTGATGGGTTCCCGCAGTACGAATCTCCGTACGAAGATCATCGCGCTGCTGGCGTCGCTGATCGCGCTGTGGGCGTTCGCCGCGTGGGTGACCGTGCGGGACGGGTTCAACCTGCTCGGCGTGCAGGCGCTCAACGCGCGCGTCTTCGAGCCGAGCGACCCGCTGCTGCAGGAACTGCAGGCCGAGCGGCGGCTGTCGCTGCGCTACCTGGGCGAGTCCGACCCGGGCCGGCTGCGGGAGCTGGACGCCCAGCGCGCGCGTACCGACGAGACCGCCACCGCGCTGTGGCGCTCGGTGCAGGACTGGCGCACCGAGGTCCCGGCCAGCGAGGAGCTGATGCAGCGGCTCGGTGAGCTGAAGACCGAGCTGGACCAGATCGGCCAGGTACGCGCCGACGTGAGCCGCAAGACCATCGACCGGACCGCCACGCTCACCGCGTACGACGAGGCGGTCGACGCGATCTTCGCCGTCTTCGACGCGCTCGGTGGTCTCGACGACGACGAGATCGCCAAGGACACCGCCGCGCTCATCGACCTCAACCGGTCCCGGGAACTGCTGTCCCAACAGGACGCGCTGATCACCGGCGCGATCGCGGCCAACCGGATCACCGTGGCCGAGCAGACCGCGTTCGCCCGCCTGGTCGGCGCGCAGTGGTTCCTCGCCGACCGCACCGCCCGCGACCTCGCCCCGACCGACCGCGCACGCTTCGACCGGATGGTCGAGGGCGACGCGTTCCAGCAGCTGCGGACACTGCAGGACCGGGTCCTCGCGGCCAAGGGCGCCGACGTGCGCCCGCCGGTGACCGCCGCGGCGTGGCAGGCCGCCGCCGAGCAGGCGATGGCCGACCTGCGCGGGGTGATCCTGGCCGGCGGTGAGGACATCGTGGCCCGCGCCATGCCGGTCGCTATCGGCGTCATCGTGCGGCTGGTGCTCGCCGCCGGTCTCGGCCTGCTCGCTGTCATCGCCTCCGTGGTCGTCTCGATCACCACGGCGCGGGCGCTGGTGCGGCAGCTCGAACGGCTGCGGGAGGCGGCCTTCAACCTGGCGCACGAGCGGCTGCCGAGCGTGGTGGAGCGGCTGGGCCGCGGCGAGGAGGTGGACGTCGCCCGCGAGGCGCCACCGTTGCAGTTCGGCGACGACGAGATCGGCCAGGTGGGCAAGGCGTTCAACGTCGTGCAGGAGACCGCCGTACGCACCGCCGTCGAGCAGGCCGAGCTGCGCCGCAGCGTACGCGACGTCTTCCTCAGCCTGGCCCGGCGCACCCAGGCGCTCGTGCACCGGCAACTCACGCTGCTGGACGCGATGGAACGCCGGGAACACGACGCCGAGGAGCTGGAGGACCTGTTCCGGGTCGACCACCTGGCCACCCGGATGCGGCGCAACGCCGAGAACCTGATCGTGCTCTCCGGCTCGACGCCCGGCCGGGCCTGGCGGCGCAACGTGCCGATGGTCGACGTGGTCCGCGGCGCGGTCGCCGAGGTCGAGGACTACACCCGGGTGACAGTGCGTCCGCTCGGCGAGGTGTCGCTGACCGGCCGCGCCGTCGGCGACGTCATCCACCTGCTGGCCGAGCTGATCGAGAACGGGCTCTCCTTCTCCCCGCCGCAGACCACCGTGGAGGTCCGCGGCCAGCTCGTCGCGAACGGCTTCGCCATCGAGATCGAGGACCGGGGCCTCGGCATGAGCCACGACGAGATGGCCGCCGCCAACGCGCGCATCGTCGACCGGTCCGAGCTGAACCTGGCCGACGCCGCCCGGCTCGGTCTGTTCGTGGTCAGCCGGCTCACCGAGCGGCACGGCGTCAAGGTGCAGCTCAAGGAATCCGCGTACGGCGGGACCACAGCCGTGGTGCTGATCCCGCGCGAACTGATCACCACCGCCGACGGCGCCGGTGGTTTCGACGGCCCTCCCGCCGCTGAGCCGGCCGTGCCCGCCATCCAGAGCACACCGGCCGACGCCGGCGCCGAACCGGCCACCGCGTCCGGCGCCGACGGTGGCGCCGAACAGGACGACCCGGCCGAGCCGGCCCCGCCCGTGCCGGAGCCGGCGACGCAGGCGCCCCGGCTGACCCCGTCCGGGCTGCCCGCCCGTACCCGCAAGCGGCAGCCGGCGGTGGCGGGCCCGACCACGGAGCTGGCGGTGGTGGAACGCCGCCCGGCCGCCGCGCCGGCTCCCTCTGCGGCGGCTGAGCCGGAGTCGTCGCCGGTGACCGACGCCGGGCTGCCGGTCCGGGTACGCCAGGCCAGCCTCGCGCCGGAACTGCGACACGACCAGACCGAGGCGGACGACGACGCCGCCGACGACGACGACACGGCGCGTGCACCGGAGCAGGTGCGCCGGATGATGAGCTCCTACCAGAGCGGCACCCGACGCGGCCGTACCGATGCCGCGCGCCTGCTCGGCGGGGCGCAGGGGGCCGGCGGTGCGCCGGCCGACGCGGACGAGCAGGTCACCTGACCGGAACGTCGACGCGACGCAAACCGGAAGAGAACGGCACACAGCCGGGAAGAAGAGGACGACGAGTGGCGCAGAAGACGGCTTCGAGCGCGGATCTGACGTGGCTGCTGGATGACCTGGTCGGCCGGGTCAAGCAGGCGGAGCACGCCGTGGCGCTCTCCACCGACGGACTGCTGATGGCCTCGTCCCGCGGATTGAGCCGGGACGACGGCGAGCACCTGGCCGCCATGGCGGCGGGCATCCAGAGCCTGGCCCGTGGCGCGGGCAAGCGATTCGGCGGCGGGCACGTGCAGCAGACCATCATCGAGATGCAGTCCTCCTTCCTGTTCGTCACAGCGGCCGGGCGCAACGCCTGCCTGGCGGTGCTGGCCTCGGAGGACGCGGACGTCGGCCTGATCGCTTACGAGATGGCCATGCTCGTCACCCGGGTCGGCCGGTTCGTCGCGTCACCGACCCGGGAACAGCCCCTCGGCGAGAACGCGGCACTATGACCGGCCGGGGGGACTCCGCGGAGCAGGAGTGGGTCGACGACCACGCCGGCCCGGTGGTGCGCCCGTACGCGGTGACCGGCGGCCGGGCCCGCCCGGTGACCGGCACGTTCGACCTGATCTCGCTGGTCACCGCGACCCGCGCGGATGTCGGATCGGATTCCGGGCTGGGCCCGGAGCATGTGGCGATAGTCGGCCTCTGCCAGCGGATTCTCTCCGTGGCCGAGATCGCCGCTCATCTCGACCTGCCGGTGGGCACGGTCCGGGTCCTCCTCGGAGACCTGGCCGCCCGCAGCCTGGTGCAGGTACGCGAGCCGCGCGCGACCGCCGCCGGCCTTCCCGACGAGCACGTTTTCGAGGCGGTAATCAATGGACTACGGGCGCTCTGAGCGGCCGGCGGGCGCCGCGCCGCTGCCTACCGCGATCAAGATCCTGATCGCGGGCGGGTTCGGCGTCGGCAAGACCACCATGGTGGGCGCGGTCAGCGAGACCAAACCGCTGCGCACCGAGGAGGTGCTGACCGAGACCGGGATCGGCATCGACGACCTGTCCGGCGTGGAGGAGAAGTCGACCACCACTGTGGCGATGGACTTCGGCCGGATCACCATCAGCGACGACCTGGTGCTCTACCTGTTCGGCACGCCCGGGCAGGACCGGTTCTGGTTCGTCTGGGACGAGCTGGCGCTCGGCGCGCTCGGGGCGGTGGTGCTCGCCGACACACGCCGGCTGGCGGACTGCTTCCCGTCGATCGACTACTTCGAGGGGCGCGGCACGCCGTTCGTGGTGGCGGTGAACTGCTTCGAGGGCGCCAAGAAGTTCCGGCTCGACGAGGTGCAGGCCGCGCTCGACCTGGACCCGGGCGTACCGGTGGTGCTGTGTGACGCGCGCAAGCGTGAGTCGGCCAAGGAGGTGCTGATCACGCTGCTGGAGCACGCCATGAAGCTGCGCGAGGCTCGCCGTCGCGCCGCCACCGACTGAGCGCCTCGCCGCCACGGATTGCCGGGGCAGCCCGGGCGGGCGAATCGTGAGAGCCTGAGCCGCATGACCGAGCTGAGCGTCCGGGCGATGACCCCGGAGGAGTTCGACAGCTGGCAGGACGAGTTGACCGCGGAATACGCGCGGGAGCACGTCACCGCCGGCAACTGGACTCCGGAGGAGGCGCCCGACCGCGCGCGGGAGGCGAACGCCGTGCTGCTGCCGCAGGGCATGGCCACGCCCGGCATGCTGTTCCTGCTCGGCGTGCTGGCCGACGGCTCGCCGGTCGGGCGCCTGTGGATCAGCCTCACCCATCCGCGCGGCCTCGCCGGCTGCGCCTACCTCTACGACATCGAGGTGGCGGCCGGGCACCGGGGCCGAGGGCTCGGGCGGGCGCTGCTCACGGCCGGGGAGCGGGCGGCCCGAGAGCACGGGGCCCAGGCGCTGGAGCTGAACGTCTTCGGCGCCAACGAGACGGCGCGCAAGCTGTACGAGACGTCGGGATACCGGGTGGTCACCCAGCAGATGCGCAAGGAGCTGCCCGCCTAGCAGCCGCCGTCAGAGGCGGGTGGCGGTCCGGATCAGGCCGGCCAGCGCCCGGGACCGGCTGTGCGGCGGCCACGCGATGACTGTGGTCACCGCGGGCGCGTCCGGCACCGGCACCGCGGCCAGGTCGGCGAGCAACAGTGACCGGGCCGACTCCGGCAGCACCACCACGGTCCGGCCGAGCGCGATGAGCTGGAACAACTGGGCGTGGTCCCGGACCTCGGGGCCCGGCCCGTCCGGATACGACCCGTCGGCTCGGGGCCAGCGCGGCATCGGCAGGTCCGGCAGCGCCTCCACCTCGGCCATCAGCAGGTGCGGCCGCCGGGCCAGCGGATGCCCGGCCGGCAGGATCGCCACCTGCGGTTCGGTGATCAGCTCCTCGGTGTCCAGCCCGGTGGTCGAGTCGAACGGCAGGTGCAGCAGCGCCACGTCGGCGCGCCCGTCGCGCAGCAGCCGTTCCTGTTCGCCGATGCCGCACAGCAGGACCTCGACGGGGACCGCGTCCGGCTCGGCGGCGTACGCGTCGAGCAGTTTCGGCAGCAGCTCGCTCGACGCCCCCGCCTTGGTCGCCAGCACCAGCCCGGGACCACCGGTAGCGGCCTGCCCGGCGCGGCGGGTGCGGCGGTCGGCGGCGTCCACGGCGTCGAGGGCGGCCCGGCCCTCCCGCAGCAGCACCGACCCGGCCGCGGTGAGCGCGACGCTGCGGTTGTCCCGCTCCAGCAGGGTCACGCCGAGGCGGCGTTCGAGCTGCTGGATCGCCCGCGACAGCGGCGGCTGGGCGATGCCGAGGCGGCGCGCGGCCCGGCCGAAGTGCAGCTCCTCGGCCACCGCCACGAAGTAGCGAAGCTCCCGCGTCTCCATCCCGCCACCGTACCCCCGGATCGATACCCGCCAGGTATCGCACGCCACCGAAGCGGTGTTGGAGGCCCGTGCGGCCCGCGGCCAGGATCGAGGGCATGAGCGAACGGACTGTCGCGCTGGTGACCGGCGCGAACAAGGGAATCGGGTACGAGATCGCGGCCGGCCTGGGCGCGCTCGGCTGGCGGGTGGGCGTCGGCGCCCGGGACGAGCGGCGGCTCGCCGAGGCGGTCGCGAAGCTGCGCGCGGGCGGCGTGGACGCGTTCGGCGTACCGCTGGACGTCACCGACGACGCGAGCGTGACCGCCGCCGCCCGGCTGCTGGAGACGGAGGCCGGCGGTCTGGACGTGCTCGTCAACAACGCGGGCGTGACCGGCGGCGTGCCGCAGCACCCGGGTGACGTCGACCTCGCGACCATCCGGACCGCCGTCGAGGTCAACGTGATCGGGGTGGTCCGGGTGACCGAGGCGATGCTGCCGCTGCTGCGCCGCTCGGCGTCGCCCCGGATCGTCAACATGTCCAGCGGCGTCGGCTCACTGGCCCGGCAGAGCGACTCGGAGGGCGAGCATCAGACCGGGCCGTTGTCGGTGGCGTACTCGCCGTCGAAGAGCATGCTCAACGCGGTGACCATCCAGTACGCGCGGGCGCTGGCCGGCACGGGCCTCCTGATCAACGCCGGCTGTCCGGGTTTCACCGCGACCGACCTGAACAGCTTCCGCGGGGTGCGGACCCCGCAACAGGGAGCGGCGATCGCGATCCGGCTGGCGACGCTGCCCGACGACGGTCCGACCGGCGGCTACTTCGAGGACGCGGGCGTCATCCCGTGGTGAGTGCGGCGCGTCAGCACCACATCACCGGGTTGCCGGTCGCCACGGACGCCGCACACAGCCGGCGCAGCGGCTCCACGATGTAGGCGAAGTCGTCGCCCGACCGGCTCCGGGACCGCACCGCGAGCCGCTCGGGCGGCGGCTCGCCGTGCGTGCCCACCGGCCGCATCGCCAGCACCGTCCGCGTCCCGCCGGCGGTGAGCTCCACCCGGTCGCCGGCCAGCGGCCGCTGGCCGAACCGGACGGCCCGGAACAGCGTGGTGGGCGGATCGGCGCGGTCGAGGACGAAGAAGCCGTCCGGGTCGACCCCGGCCTGGAAGTCCGGGCCGAACATGAACACCCCGTGGTAGCTCTCGACGTACTGCATCAGCACCCGGCCGGTCGCCTCGTCGATCAGTTCGACCTCGTCGGTGATCCGGTCGGTACGCGCGAACGCGTCCAGCTCGGCGAGCGCCACCGCCGCCCGGTCGGCCTCCAGCGAGCCGCCGTTGAGGTTCGGGAGCGCGGTGGCGAGCGTCGGGAAGCGCACCGGGCCGGCGGCGCGTAGCGCCTGCTGGAACAGCCGCACACCGGCCCAGTTGGACACGTGCTCGCTCGCCTGCTCCATGGCCTTGTGCGGGCACGCCTCCGCCTGCCAGGCGTCGAACGCGCGGTGCGCGGCCTCGTTGCCCTCCCACTGCAGCAACAGCGCGAGACAGCCCTCCTCGTCGATGCCGACCGGTTCGACCGGGCAGGGCGTGGTGAGGCCGTCCTGCCAGCACCGGCAGTACACGAACGCGTCGAGTCCCACGCCGGCACGCTACCGGCGCCCGGCCGTCCTCGCGCACCCGTTTCCGGCGGCTCGTTTCCGGCGGCTCGTTGCCGGCGGGTCAGGTGATGGCGAGCAGCACGCCGTCCCCGTGCTCGGCCGCGGCGCGGTAGAAGTCGCGCAGCGCGGTGAAGTTCGGCAGCAGGTAGCCGTCGAACTCGTCGTCGCCGTCCTCCCAGATGTGGGGGTAGATCTCGGCCTCCGACATGGCCGCCGGGTCGAAGCGGGCCCGCAGCGTCGCCTCGTCCACCGTGTCGAGCCCGGCGGCCACGGCGCGTACGGCGTCGGGCATGAGCAGCCGGGCCGGGCCCATCCCGAGATCCGGGCCGATCGGGTCGCCCCCGATGATCGCCGGGCCGGCGTCGCCCCGGACCTCGTACGTGGTGCCGTTCAGCAGGTAGTGCAGCCCGTGCCACGCCTTGTCGAGGTCGAGCTCGTCCGGGCCACCCTGGAACAGGGTGCCGACCTTCTCCGGGTCGGCAAGCACCGCCGCCAGCTCCTCGGCGGACAGCCGGCGTGCGTTGAAGATCATGCCCATGGGGTTGCCTCTCGGGGTGCCTGGCGGAATCGGCGGCAGCGTAGCGTGCGCGTGCGACAGACATGGCACCATCGGCCCATGGCCACTGACACGCGGCACCTCGCCGTCCACATCGACCGGCCGCTCGCGCAGGTGTACGCCTTCGCCGCCGACCCGGCGAACCTGTCCCGCTGGGCGCCGGGCCTCGGCGGCTCGGTGGCCCGGGTCGACGGCCAGTGGTTCGTGGACACACCCGAGGGGCGGGCGCGACTGACGTTCGCGCCGGCGAACGAGTACGGCGTGCTCGACCACGAGGTGCTGACGCCAGCCGGCGAAACGGTGTACGTGCCGTTGCGCGCCATCGCCGACGGCGACGCCACCGAGGTGGTGTTCAGCCTGCGGCGGATGCCCGGCATGAGCGACACGGAGTTCGACCGGGACACCGCGCTCGTAGAGGCCGACCTGGCCCGGCTCAAGGCCGTGCTGGAGAGCGCCGCCGGCTGAGAGGCGCGCGTGGTCAGTCGGCGGTCCGGCCTCTACAGTGAGCAAGGAGGGCGCACGATGCCACTGCTGCGGATTCACCTCGACAGCGACCCCACCACCGCCCGCCGCGTCCTGCAGACGCATCGCGATGGCGGCGTGCATCACGAGTCGCGGGAAGCGGCCCGGGAGCAGGTGTGGCGCCAAGGCCGCACCCCGGCCGGTGACCCGGTCTTCGTCGGCATCACCAACGGCCGCCGCAACGTGCAACTGCTCTACGACGTCGAGGTCTACTCCGACACCGTCCCGTGAGCGTTCGCCGCCACTCACCCCCGTTGAAATGGGAATTGCGCCCCGGGCCCGGCCGGTGATCGTGAGCGGGACGGAATTCGGTGTACCTGCGCGCCGACCTTCGAATTCGGCCCGACGCAATCCGGCGAGCGCAATTCGCGATTCAGTCGCCGATCGCGTCCCGCATTCGTTCCCTCGTCCAGTATTCGGACGGGTCGGTGGCGCCCGGGCTCGGATTGTGCGTCGCGACCACCGGGCCGGGCGGTGCCGGTCGCGCCGCGCCGCCGTCGCGCGCCGCGACGACCACGACGGCCACGGCCACGGCGAGCGCCGCGACGGCGGCCGCGCCGAGCAGTACACGATGTGACATGTCGCCTCCTCCGGGCCGGTCGGCCGGTGCCGGTCCGCCTGGTGCGCCGGGCGGCACACCAGGCGGACCGCCGGTCACCAGGTGTCGTTCGCGTACGTGTTGTAGAGCGTCCCCACCACCGCGGCGGAGAAGTACGGCGAGCCGTTCGTGTTCGAGCCGCTCGAGTAGCTCATCACCCCGTGCACGTCACCGCGCCTGGTGGTGTTGTCGTAGCTGTAGTACCACGGGCCGCCGCTCGAACCGCCCCCGAAGCCGCAGTTCATCTCGATCCGGTTGCTGCCCGCATCCCTCGACGTGCCCGAGCAGACCCACTGGATCTCGCCGCTGTCCTTGTTGCTCGGGTAGCCGAAGACGTCGTAGTGGTACGCCCGGCCACCGCCGGTGAGCAGCCCGTTCGCGCCGACCGCGTCCACGACCGACCGGCTGCCGTAGACGAGCGCCACCGCCACGTCGTACTGCCGCTCACGGGTGCTGATCCAGCCGCTGGGTACCGCGAGCGTGGACCAGTCCCAGGTGCCGTACGGCTGCGCGCCGTTGCGGTAGGACGGCACGAACATCCAGTTCGCGGTGTGCCAGTCCCGGCCCGGCCCGTCGTGCACGCAGTGCGCGGCCGTGAAGACCATGTTGCGCGCCGGGCTGTTCACCACGCTCGCCGAGCAGTAGTGACCCAGGCCGTCGGTCGAGCTGGTGTAGAAGATCTTCCCCACCGTGATCGACTCGTTGAGCTGGGCGCCGAAGCCGCTGCCGTCCTTCGGCGCCACCGACTCCGCGAAGCGCCGCACCCGCTCCGGTGTGGGGCTCTGGGTGACCGGGCCGGCGGACTTCTCCACCTCGTCCGCCGGGGTGGCGGCTGCCATCCGCTCGGCCGTCCAGTAGGCCCTGGCCTGCGAGGACGACCCCGCCTTGCGCTCGATCGACGTGACAGCGGCCGGAGCGGCAGTGCCCGTTGTGGTGCCGGTGGTGGCCAGCGCCGGAGTGCCGGCGAGGATGGCCGGCAGGATCAGGGCCGGCAGGGCCAGGAGTCTGATCGTCGTTTTCATGAAATCCTTCCCAGTGTTCGATTCTTGGATCGAAACTGGAGCGCCCCGTTGTTCATCGCGATGTCGGCAACGTATCGACGGGATTCTGAGCGTGTCAACGAATCATGGGCGTCGATTGTTTGCAGTGTCGGATGTGCGATCGGAGGGCGATGGAATTCATCGAATAGCAATTTCCCAATGAGTGGGAGGGGAAAGGGCTACCCTTTCAGCCCGGCGACACGCCTTCGCGGCAGGTGGCGGAGCGGATCGGGTCGAGCTTCGAGCGCGCGACCGGGCTCAGCGGCGGGTCGACGTCAGGAACCGGGTCCACGCGGCCGGGGTGAAGGTGAGCACCGGCCCGGCCGGGTCCTTCGAGTCGCGGACGCCGACCACACCGGGCAGGTTGCCGGCGACCTCGACGCAGTTGCCGCCGTTGCCGCCGCTGCGGGTGCTCTTGCGCCACCGGGCACCGCTCAGGTCCATGCCGTCGCCACTTCCCTCAGCAGTTCCAGGGTCCGCGCGCGGGGCAGCGCCTCGCCCCGGATGCGTTCCCACCGACGCTCCAGGGTAGCAATCTCCGAGGGCTGCTCGATGATCTGCGCGCGGGCCTGACTGTCCACGTGCGCCACCCGGTTGCCGTCGCGCAGCTCCGCGATGACGAACGGCCCGTCCAGCCCGGGATAGGTCGGCGTGTCCGCCGGCACCACGTGGAGCTGCACGTTCGGCAGCTCGGCGCAGGCGAGCAGGTGAGTCACCTGCGCGGCCATCAGCGCCCGGTCGCCGGCGGCGGCGCGGCGCAGCACCTGCTCGTCGAGCACCACGACGTACAGCGGCCCGCGCGGCCTGCTCAGGATGCCCTGCCGGTCCAGCCGGGCGGTGACCAGGTCGGTGACCTCGTCGCAGGTCAGCGGCTGGCCGATGAACGTGGCCCGGGCGTACGCCTCGGTCTGCAACAGGCCCGGCACCCACGCCAGCTCGAAGGTGCGTAGCGCGACCGCCTCGCGTTCGATGTCCACCCACGGGCGGAACCAGACCGGCACGCGGCGGCGGACCGCGTCCGGCCAGAGCGCCTCGATCGGCTGGCCCAGCAGGTTCGCCACAGTCGCGCGGTGCCGGCTCTGCGGGATGTGCCCGGGGTTCGCCCACCGGGCCACCGTCTTCGGATGCAGGCCGAGCCGTTCCGCCAGACTCTCGGCGGTGTGGCCGGCACCGGCCAGCGCGGTGACGAAGGCATGGTTCATGCCCATTCCTCCCCGGAGCAAAAAGACCGTCCGAAGGAGATTACACAACGCTGTGTGATTGTTCGGGCACCCTCGGCACGGTGGAGGCATGACCGAACCGACACCCACAACGGCGTACCCCCGGGTGGTGCTGCCGCTGACCGGCCACCGCGCGTGCGGTCCGGCCTGGCGCTGCGACCGCTGCGGCGAGCCCTGGCCGTGCCCGACCCTGCGGGCCGCGCCCACCGACGCGGCCCGCCGCGCCACGATGATCCCCGAGTTCTCCCGGCTCACCCGGCAGGCAATCCGCGACCTGCGCGGGCGACCCGACGGCCCGGACCCGATCGCGATCGTGCGGCGCTTCCTGTGGTTCCTGCCGCTCACCGACGCCGAGGCACGCGCCGTCGCGCTCCGCCTGCGCTGAGATGTAAGGAAGGGCCCCTTCTTAACAGACGTCTGTTAAGAAGGGGCCCTTCCTTACATGCGAACTCAGCTGGCGATCATCCGTCGCAGCACGTACTGCAGGATGCCGCCGTGCCGGTAGTAGTCCGCCTCACCCGGGGTGTCGATACGGACCACGGCGTCGAACTCCACGCCGGTGTCGGTGGTGACCTTCACCGTGCGCGGGGTCTCGCCGTCGTTCAGCGCGGTGACGCCACTGATCGAGAACGTCTCCGTGCCGGTCAGGCCCAGCGACTCGGCGGTCTCGCCGCCCGGGAACTGCAGCGGCAGCACGCCCATGCCGATCAGGTTCGAGCGGTGGATCCGCTCGTACGACTCGGCGATGACCGCCTTCACGCCCAGCAGCATGGTGCCCTTGGCGGCCCAGTCACGCGACGACCCGGAGCCGTACTCCTTGCCGGCCAGGATGACCAGCGGGACGCCCGCCTCCTGGTACGCCATCGAGGCGTCGTAGATCGAGGACTGCTCACCGGTCAGGTGGTTGACGGTGAAGCCGCCCTCGACACCCGGGACGAGCTGGTTGCGCAGCCGGATGTTGGCGAACGTGCCCCGGATCATCACCTCGTGGTTGCCCCGGCGGGAGCCGTACGAGTTGAACTCGTGCCGGGCCACGCCGTGCTCGGCCAGGTACTTGCCGGCGGGGGAGTCCGCCTTGATCGAGCCGGCCGGGGAGATGTGGTCGGTGGTCACCGAGTCGCCCAGCTTCGCCAGCACCCGCGCGTCGGCGATGTCCTGCACCGGGGTCGGCTCCTGCTGCATGCCCTCGAAGTACGGGGGCTTGCGCACGTACGTCGACTCGCCGTCCCAGGAGAACGTGTCACCGGTCGGGGTGGGCAGCGACTGCCAGCGCTCGTCACCGGCGAACACGTCGGCGTACGCGGCGCTGAAGCCGGTCGCGCCGATCGCCGAGGCGATGACGTCCTGGATCTCGGCGCTGTTCGGCCAGATCTCCCGCAGGTACACCGGGTTGCCCTGGGCGTCCTCGCCGATCGGCTCGTTGGCCAGGTCGATGTCCATGGTGCCGGCGAGCGCGTACGCGACCACCAGCGGCGGGGACGCCAGGTAGTTCATCTTGACGTCCGGGTTGATCCGGCCCTCGAAGTTCCGGTTGCCGGACAGCACCGACACGACGGCCAGGTCACCGTCGTTGACGGCGGCGGAGACCTCCTCCGGCAGCGGGCCGGAGTTGCCGATGCAGGTGGTGCAGCCGTAGCCGACCAGGTTGAAGCCGAGCTTGTCCAGGTACGGGGTGAGGCCGGCGCGCTCGTAGTAGTCCATGACGACCTTCGAGCCCGGCGCCAGGGTGGTCTTCACCCACGGCTTGCGGGCCAGGCCCTTCTCCACCGCGTTGCGGGCCAGCAGCGCGGCGCCGATCATCACCTGCGGGTTCGAGGTGTTGGTGCAGGAGGTGATCGCGGCGATCACCACGGCGCCGTGGTCCAGCTCGTACTCGACGCCGTCGGCGCCGGTCACGCGTACCGGATTGCTGGCCCGTCCGCCCGCGCCCACCGCGGCGGTCTCCAGGTCGCGCGGCGCGTCCGCCGGGTCGTTCACGCCGTTGGCGGGGGAGTCGCTGGCCGGGAAGGACTCGGCGGACGCCTCGTCGGCCGGGCCATCGGTGCCGAACGGCTTCTCCTGCTGCGGCACGCCCGGCTTGCGGCCCGGGTCGCCGCCGGTCTCGTCGGCGGCCACGTAGTCGCTGAGCGCGGCGCGGAACAGCGTCTTGGCGCTGCCCAGCGGCACCCGGTCCTGCGGGCGCTTCGGGCCGGCCAGCGACGGCTCGATGGTGCCGAGGTCCAGCTCCAGGCGCTCGGAGTACTCCGGCTCGCGCTCCGGGTCGTGCCAGAGGCCCTGCTCCTTGGCGTACGCCTCGACCAGCGCCACCTGAGACGCGTCGCGGCCGGTCAGCTCCAGGTACCGGACGGTCTCGGCGTCGATCGGGAAGATCGCCACGGTCGAGCCGTACTCCGGCGACATGTTGCCGATGGTGGCGCGGTTGGCCAGCGGCACGGCGCTCACGCCCGGGCCGTAGAACTCGACGAACTTGCCGACCACGCCGTGCTTGCGCAGCATCTCGGTGATGGTCAGCACCAGGTCGGTGGCGGTGGTGCCGGCCGGCATCTCGCCGGAGAGCTTGAAGCCGACGACGCGGGGGATCAGCATGCTGACCGGCTGGCCGAGCATCGCGGCCTCGGCCTCGATGCCGCCGACGCCCCAGCCCAGCACGCCCAGGCCGTTGACCATGGTGGTGTGCGAGTCGGTGCCGACGACCGTGTCCGGGTACGCCTGGCCGTTGCGCTCCATGATCGTACGGGCCAGGTACTCGATGTTGACCTGGTGCACGATGCCGGTGCCCGGCGGGACGACCTTGAACTCGTTGAACGCGGTCTGGCCCCAGCGCAGGAACTGGTAGCGCTCCTTGTTGCGCTCGTACTCCAGCTCGACGTTGCGCTCGAAGGCGTCCTCGCGGCCGAACAGGTCGGCGATGACCGAGTGGTCGATGACCAGCTCGGCCGGGGCGAGCGGGTTGACCTTGGTGGCGTCGCCGCCGAGGTCACGTACCGCCTCGCGCATGGTGGCCAGGTCGACCACGCAGGGCACGCCGGTGAAGTCCTGCATCAGCACCCGGGCCGGGGTGAACTGGATCTCCACGCTCGGGTCGGCGGTGGCGTCCCACGCGCCGAGCTGCTGGATGTGGTCGGCGGTGATGTTCGCGCCGTCCTCGGTCCGCAGCAGGTTCTCCAGCAGGATCTTCAAGCTGTAGGGCAGTCGCTCGTGGCCCTCCACCTTGTCGATCCTGAAAATCTCGTAGCTCGCGTCTCCGACGCGTAGCTGGGTCTTCGCACCGAAGGTGTCGAGGCTCGCCACGTCGTACTCCTTCACACCAGCGACCGTGAGTAGTCCTGAGCAGTTTGTCGCACCGACCGGGGCGCCGCCGTGCTTAGGCAACACTTACCTGCGTCGGTCTCTACAAAACCGTACGTCCGTCTTGCTATTCACGCAACCTCGTGCCACGCTGCGGGACGAGGAGGTGCCACCATGATCCATCACGTCCTGCTCGCCTGCCCCCGCGGCTCCGAGGATCTCTCCCGCTCCTTCTACACCGGCCTGCTCGGCCTCACCGAGAAGCCCAAACCCCCGGCCCTCGCCGCCCGCGGCGGTTGCTGGTTCACCGGGTACGACGCCGAACTGCACCTGGGCGTCGAGGACGACTTCCGCCCGGCCCGCAAGGCCCACCCGGCCCTGGTACGCCCCGACCTGGACGAGCTGGCCGCCCGCCTGGATGCCGCCGGCCACCCCGTGACCTGGGGCGACGAGGAGATTCCCGGCATGCGGCGGTTCCACACGCACGACCCGCACGGCAACCGCCTGGAGTTCTTGGCCCCCGCCGGGTGACCGGGCGCGGGTAGGGTCGGCGGGGTGGTCGACGTACAGCACTGGCTCGCCGCCCTCCCACCGGGCCTGATCTGCCTGCTCGTGGGCGCCGTCATCGGTGTGGAGAGCATGGGCATCCCGCTGCCCGGCGAGATCGTGCTGGTCAGTGCCGCCCTGCTCGCCGCCACCGGCGCCGTCGGGCCCGAGTGGGTGGCCACCGCCGCGGCCACCGGCGCGATTCTCGGTGACTCCGTCGGGTACGCCGTCGGCCGCCGCGGTGGCCGTCCCCTGCTGGAGCGGCTCGGCCGCCGTTTCCCGAAGCACCTCGGCCCCGCACACCTGGCCCGTGCCGAGCTGAGCTTCGCCCGGCACGGCGTCTGGGCGGTGTTCTTCGGGCGGTTCGTCGCGCTGCTGCGCATCCTCGCCGGCCCGCTGGCCGGGGCGCTGCGCGTGCCGTACCGCCGGTTCCTGATCGCCAACGCCGCAGGCGGGCTGGTCTGGGCGTTCGGCACGACGTACCTGCTCTTCTACCTCGGTCGGGCCGCCGAGCACTGGCTCAAGGACATCTCCTGGGCCGGGCTGGTGCTCGCCGTGCTGGCCGGCGTGGTCAGCACCGTGTGGCTGCGCCGCCGGGCCAAGCGCCTGGATCCGCTGGACGCGTCCGACACTCCCGAGCCGGTCCCCGCAGCCGACCGCTGACCCACCCGCGCCCGCGCTCCGGGCCCGCCTTGGGCCATGGCCCCGCCCTCGTTCAGGCCCCGCCGTCCCCGGTCCTGCCCTGGCCCCCGGTCCTGCTCTGGGCCGGTTCTGCTCTGGCCCCCGATCCTGCTCTGGGCCTTGGTCGTGCCGGCCCTGGTCGTGCCGGCCCTGGTCGTGCCGGCCCTGGTTGTGCCGGCCCTGGTTGTGCCCGGCCACGGCCCCGGTCGTGCTCTACGCCCCGCTTCTGCCCCGGCCCTGGTCGTAGTCCCCGCCATGGTCATGCTCCGGGCCCGGTTCCTGCGCCGTCCCCGCCTCGCCTCGCTCCTGCCGCGGCCAGCCGGGGCCCAGGTGATCAAGGAGTTTGTGTGCGGATTCGGCTCGCCAGGTGACCCAAACTCCTTGATCGTCCGGCGTCCGGCGGTCGGCGGTGGTTGGTGGGCGGTGGGCGGTGGGCGGTAGGCCGAGGAAGCGGGAACGGGCCGGACGAGCGGGAACGGTCCTAACGAGCGGGACGGGTTGCGTAAGCGCGGGTGCGGGTTTCCGGTGGGCCGCCCGTCCCGTTGATCATGAAGTTAGCGGCACTTTGTGCCTGTTTTGTCCCGGTCAACCTCATGATCAACGGGGCGGGGTGAGGGTGTGGGGGAGATCTTGGTACGAAACGGCCCCCAGAGGGGCCGTTTCGTACCAAGATCTTGAGGTGGTCCGTTTTGCGGGACGCTGGTCCTGGGGAGTGGGACGGGGCGGGCGGCGGGAGCGGGGAAGAGCTGCGGGCGCTGATGGCCGGTGGTCAGGGGGCGGTCAGCAGGTCGAGCAGGGTGTCGCGGGCGGTACGTACGGCGGCTCGGGACTCCTCGGTGTGGTCGAGCGCGTCGAATCCGTGCTGACCGTTCGGCACGTCCACGACGTGCAGCGGGATGCCGCGTCGCCGGGCTACTACCGTGAACGCCTCGATGGTGGGTGCGACCTCGGGCCGTTCCCGCCCCGCCCGGGTCAGCACGAGCGTCGGCCGTGCCACGCCCTCCGCGTGCGTGGCCTCGACACCCGTGCCGTCGGGAGATGCCGCGTCCGGGCGCGAGGCGTTGACGCCGGCGTCGTCGGGGGAGGCCGAGCCCGACGGAGCGGCGTCACCTGTAGCGGCGGGCAGGTCCAGGGCGTCGAGCGGGCGGAAGCGTGGGTCGACCGGGGGCCACCCGGGCAGCGGGGCCAGCAGCGGATAGGTCGCGGCCAGGCCGCGCAGCCAGTGGGGCGGGTCGCGGAGCCAGTCGCCGAGCAGCAGGCCGGCGCCGGAGAAGAACCAGAGGCCAAGCCGCTCGGCGTCGACGCGAGGATCGGTGCGGAGCAGTTCGGCGGCGGCGGCCACCCGCGCGGCGACGGCGTACAGGTCGTCCGGGCTCGTCACGGTGAGCCGGGGGATCGCGGCCAGCACGTCCCGCTCGGCGAGCAGCGCGCCGTAGCCCCGGTAGAGCGGCCAGTCGCGCGCATCCGGCGCCTCGGGCGGGCCCGGTACGCCGTGCACGATGACGACGGCGGGGTGCGGGCCGTCACCGGTGGGTACGTGCAGGTCGACGTCGCCGTGCCGTTCCACAGTGGCGGGCCGGGGATCGAGGACGAACGGACTTTCCCAGAAGCTGGTTCCCATCACGCCGATGCTAGGAGAACCCGCCCGACCTCACCGCCCCGTGACCGTCAGTCAGGAGGACGACGACGCCTTCGCGTGCCGCTCGCGCAGCCGGTCCCGGATCTCCTCCGGGGTGTACGCCCGGCGCCGCCGTTCCGCGCGCGCCACGACCACGCCGGTCGCCGCGACGCCGGCGAGACCCGCGAGTCCGAGTACCTTCCACCACCGCATCCGTTGCCGCATCCGCATAGGGTAGTCCTCCATGAGCATCAGCCTGGACGAGGCCGTCGAGCTGACCCGTACCGGCGACCTGTGGGTGTTCCGTGGGCGCAGCGTGCCCGACCGGGCCATCCAGATCACCACGAACAGCCCGGTCAACCACGTGGGCATGGCCGTGGTGCTCGACGACATGCCGCCGCTGATGTGGCACGCCGAGCTGGGCCGTTCGCTGCCGGACATGTGGACCGGCACCCACCAGCGTGGCGTGCAGTTGCACGACCTGCGCGACGCGGTCTGCGTCTGGGCCAACCGGTACGGCCAGCGGGGCTGGCTGCGTCAGCTCGATCCGCCCGCGGATTCGGCGATGGAGGAGGCGGTGCTGCGTACGGTGGCGCGTCTCGACGGCACGCCGTTCCCGTCCACCGCGCAACTCGCCTGGCGGTGGGCCCGGGGCCGGCTGCCGCGCCCGCGCCGCCTGAGCCCGGGCGGCATCCTGGGCAGGATCGGTGACCGGAGCGAGACCGGCAGCCCGGGCATGACCGGCGACAGAGGAGAGACCAACGGCCCGGGCGCGGTCGGCGGCGACAGCGGCGGGGCCCGGGAGCGGGCGCTGGAGACGGCGTACTGCGCCGAGGTGGTCGCGGTGACCTACGAGGCGATGGGGCTGCTGCCCGCCGGGCGGCGGCCCAACTGGTACGACCCGGGGCGGTTCTGGAGCGGCGACGACCTGGCCCTCAGCGGTGGCGCGCAGCTCGGCGCCGAGATCGAGGTGCGGATCCCGCCGCGCTGAGGAAGGTTTGCCGCCGCGCCGGGCCGGTAATGAGGAGCGTCGTGACGGCTTCCACCGACCTCGACACGCTCACCGACTTCTTCGACCGGTACGGCGTGGCGCTGACCACCGCCGACGTGCCGGCCATCGCCGGCTGCTACGCCCTGCCCGGGCTGGTGGTCGCCGACACCTACAGTTTCTCGTTCACCTCACCCGCGGCGGTGGCGCTCAGCTTCGTCGGCGCCGCCCCCGACTACCAGGAGCGGGAACTGGTGGCGGCGAACGCGCAGATCGAGGACGTGCAACAGGTCTCGGCGCTGCTCACCGAGGTGGCGGTGCGCTGGGAGTTCCTGGACAGCCAGGGCGGAGCGGTGCCCGGCGAGCGCTACCGCTACCTGCTGCGCACCACCGAGGACGGCCCGGTGATCTGCACAGTCATCCGTACCGCCTGATCGTGGTGGCGCGGCGGCCGGCCTCGCGGGCCGGCCGCCGCGCCCGCTGGCGTCAGCGGTGGTGGGCGCCGGCCCAGCGGTCGGCCTCGGGGGCCGGGTGCAGGCCGGGCTCGTGCAGGCCCTCCTCGGTGACCTGGCCGATCCGGCGGTACGTCTCGGGCCGGCTGGTGCGCAGCACCAGGCCCCAGAGCAGGCCGAGCACGCCCGCCACCACCGGAATCGCCGGCAGCAGCCACTTCAGGTAGCTCGCGGTGTCGGGCGCGAGCAGCGCGTCGAAGTTGAACAGCAGCACCAGCAGCACGGCGGTGAGCAGGATCGTGCCGAGCCCCGGGGCGATCGCCCGCTGCCACGCGCTCTCCGGGCCGGGACGGCCCCGGAAGAAGCCCACCACGGAGGCCGAGGTGAGCGTCATCAGCAGCACGACGCCCACCGCCGCCGCGCCGGACAGCCAGGTGAACAGGTCGATCACCGGGTCGCGGCCGGTCATCGCGAAGGCCAGGAACACCACGACGGCGACCACGCTCTGCATCACCGAGCCCGCGACCGGGGCGCCGCTGCGGCTGGAGGTCGCGCCGAGGAAGCGCGGCAGGACCCGCTCGCGGCCCAGCGCGAACAGGTAACGCGCCACGCCGTTGTGGAAGGACAGCAGGGCGGCGAGCACGCTGGTGATGAACAGGACGTTGGCGATGTCCGCGACGACCGCGCCGGTGTACTGGTCGAGTGCGCCGAAGATGATGCCGGGTCCCGCCTCGGCGCTGGCCGCCGGCGCGTTCTCCGGGCCGGTCAGCACGGTCAGCGCCCACGCGGAGAAGGCGTAGAACAGACCGGTGAACGCCACCGCGATGTAGGTGGCCCGGGCCACGGTGCGCCGCGGGTCCTTGACCTCCTCGCTGTAGATGGCGCCGCTCTCGAAGCCAGTGAAGGAGGCGATGGTGAACGCGAGCACCGCGCCGAATCCGGCGCCGAACAGGTGGCCGGGGCTGATGCCGGCGGTGGTGACCGCGCCGCCGGCCGGGTTGGCGAAGGCGACCAGGTCGAAGATCAGTACGGCGATGCACTCGAGGATGAGCAGCACCGCCAGCACGGTGGCGTTCAGGTCGATGCGCAGGACGCCGAGCGCGCCGATGAAGACCCAGGCCAGCAGCGCCCAGACCCACCAGTCGAGGCTGATGCCGGTCTTGGCGTCCATGAAGTCGCCGAGGATCGCGCCGAGCAGGCCGTAGAGGCCGATCTGGATGGCGTTGTACGCGGCCAGCGCGACCGCCGAGCCGGCCACCCCGCCGGCTCGACCGAGGCCGTTGGCGATGTACGCGTAGAACGCGCCCGCGTTCGCGACGTACCGGCTCATCGCGGCGTAACCGGTGGCGAAGACGGCGAGCACTGCCGCGAGCAGCACGTACCCGAGCGCGGCGCCGATGTTGCCGCTGACGGCGTACATGGTGGTGACACCACCGCCGAGAACGGTCAGCGGCGCCGACGCGGCGACGGTGAAGAAGACGAGGTGAGCGGTGCCGAGACGACCGCGGCGCAGCCCACCGTCGGAAAAGAACGGATCGGAGGACAAGGCTTCTCCAGGGGAGGGGAGTGAGGGGGTTCAGCTGTCTACTTCGGAACAACCTGAAGCAGGGTATTGGTGATCACTGATTGTCACAAGCCCGCTTCGATATCGATTAGGGCGCGCCTGATCGACCGGAATTGAGCTGTGCGTGGTCATGCCGTACCGTCCCGTGTCGACGTTCACGGCCACCGTTCGAGGATGGACCATGACCTACCCCGGGGCGCAGGCCACCTATCGGCTTGCGGATGCGCTGTTCCTTATCGGACACGACGAGTTCACCGGCAAGCCGCATGTCGCCGTCGACCGGCTGGAGTGCGGGCTGGCGGGCGCCGCGCTCGCCGAATTGATGTTCGAGGGCCGGATCGCCCTCGACGGCGGCGGAATCGCCGCCGTCGATCCGCGACTGTGGCAGGAGCCGCTGACCGATCTGCTGATCACCGAGATCCTGCGTCGCGAGGGCGCGCACCCGGCCCGGCTGTGGATCCGCTACCTGCGGACCCAGCTCAACATCAACGAGCGCGTGGGCACCCGGCTGGTCACCGCCGGCGTGCTCCGCCGGGAGCAGGGCAAACTGATCGGCCGGACGGTGCGCTGGCCGGCCAACGACCCGAACCAGGCGGCCTCGCCGCGGGTCCGGCTGACCGCCATGCTGATGCACTCGTCCCCGGCCGAGCTGGACCCGGGCACGCTGCTGCTGGCAAGCCTCGCCGAGGCGGTCGGACTGGCCACGAACATCTTCGACCCGCAGGTCGGCGTCCGGATGCGGGACTGCCGGCGGTTCCTGCCGGGGCAGCTCGACGGACTGCTCGCCGCCGTCGTGGGCGCGCTCGACGTCAGCACCACGACGGTACGGCGTTGACGTCCCGCCCCGGGTGAGGCCCGGGGCGGGACGATCCCGGTCAGGCCGGGTCGCGCCACATCGGGTAGAGGCTGGGCCCGTCCGGCAGGTCGAGCGTGACCGGGCGGCGGCGGAACCCGAGCCGCTCGTAGAGCGCGGCGTTGCGCGGCGAGCTGGCCTCCAGGTATGCGGCGGAACCGGCCTGATCCAGCTCGGCCAGCTTGTTACGCAGCAGCGCCGACCCGACGCCCCTGCCGTGATGGTCCGGGTGCACGGCGATGAAGGGCAGGTACCAGTGCGGCTCGCTCGGGTGCCGGGCGCTCATCATCTCGTCGAGCATGCCGAACCGTTTCATGGCCTCCGCGCCGATCGCGGCCTCCATCTCGGCGAACTCGTCGCCGTCCTCGGCCTCGTGGCCGTCGCCGGTGGGCAGCCAGAGCGTCGCGCCCAGCCCGTCACCCGCGACGTGGACCTCGCCGGTGCGCAGCGCCAGCGCGACGAACGGTCCGAAGAAGGCGGGATGGACCCGCGCGCGGTGGTCGTCGGCGGGGAAGACCCAGCCGCTCACCGGATCCCGCATGAACGCCTCGGCGAGGATCGCGGTCACGACGGCGGCGTCCGCCGTGGACGCCCGCCGGATGTTGCCCTGCCACTCAGTCACTGGCCATCCGTCCTACCGGCTCGACGAGCCATTGTGGTCATTGATCGGCGTGCAAGGTATCAGGTGTTCACGTCGTGCGGCAGTGCTCGACCGGCATGCTCGCCGCAGCCCGGTCCGGGTGGCTACTCTGGCCCGTACCCCCGACAGGAGGACCATGTCCCACAAGCGTCGCTCCGGCCCGCAGCCCGGAGCCGCCATGACCTCGTCCCCGTGGATCCTCGTCGCCACCGGCGTGGTCGTGATGGTGGTCCTGCTGGCGGTGGCGCTCGGTTCGGTGCGGGGCCGGAGCACGTTCCCGGCGGCCGGTCCGGCCGATCCGCTGATGCCGCTGCCGCACATGCCGGTGACACCCACGGCGGTCGGCGCCACCGGTCCGTCGTCGGTCTCCGTCACCGCTCCGGTGATGCCGGGCCTGTCGCCCCGGTCCACGGTGCTGCCCGCCGCGCCGACGCCGGCCGCGTCGACACCCAGCCCCCGGGCCGTCGCCCGGCCGGTGCTGCCCCCGTCGCCTCCGCAGTCCGTGGCGCCGCCGTCCGCGGTGACCGGAAGGTACAGCGTGCAGAGCGCCTTCGACGGCGGTTTCATCGGCGAGGTGCTGCTCGTCAACACGGCGCGCACGCACCGGGGTTGGACGGTGCGCGCGGTGTTCCCGGGTGGCCGGCTGGTCACCGCCTGGGTCGAGGGCGCCGAGCAGGGCGTGTTCCGCTTAGACGACGGCGTCTTCACCTACCGCAGCGGATTCGACCTGGCCCCCGGGCAGTCCCTGCCGGTGCGGTTCCACATCGAGCGGGCCGGCACCCGGCCGGCGAGCTGCACTGTCGACGGCGCGCCCTGCGCCGCCCGGTAGAACCCGTGCCCCGGGTCGGGGCGACACGTGTGCACCCTCTTGCAAGGTAACTGCTTTGTTGCGACAGGGTTTGCAAGGTATTGCAGAATGTTTCGGCAAGGGCTAGCGTGCGGGCGAATCAGCGACCAGAGAAAGGCCGTCGATGAAACCGCCGCCGATATCCCCCAAGGCGCTGCTCGCCCTGGTCACCTCTCTCGTACTCGCCGTCGTCGGGGTTCCGGTGGCCCTCCACCAGCTCGGCGACGACGCCTCCGACCGCGCCGCCACCCCCGACGTCCTGGCCGCCGGCAACGCTCCCCAGTGGAATCGCGAGCCGTCCCCCGACGTGCTGCTCACGGCCGGCCGCAACACCGCCAAGGCCGAGCAGTTCTACTTCGTCCTGCCGGACCGGTTCGCCAACGGCGACAAGCGCAACGACACCGGCGGCCTGGCCGGCGGTCGGCTCACCACCGGCCACGACCCGACCGACAAGGGCTTCTACCACGGCGGCGACCTCAAGGGCCTGATCGACCGGATGGACTACGTCCAAGGGCTCGGCACCACCGCCATCTGGCTCGCGCCGATCTTCAAGAACCGGCCCGTGCAGGGCACCGGCGCGGACGTCTCGGCCGGCTACCACGGCTACTGGATCACCGACTTCACCCAGGTCGACCCGCACTTCGGCACGAACGCGGAGCTGAAGAAGCTGGTCGACCTCGCCCACCGCCGGGGTATCAAGGTCTACCTCGACATCATCGTGAACCACACCGCCGACGTCATCCGGTACGCCGAGGACAAGTACGGCTACGTGGACAAGAAGACCGCGCCCTACCGCGACGCGCAGGGACGTCCCTTCGAGGACCGGAACTACGCCGACGGCACCCGGAAATTCCCCGCCGTGAACGAGAAGTCGTTCCCGTACACGCCGACGTTCGCCACCCCGGCCGACGCGAAGGTAAAGGTGCCGGCGTGGCTGAACGACCCGACCATGTACCACAACCGCGGTGACTCCACCTTCGCCGGGGAGAACAGCGAGTACGGCGACTTCTCCCGCCTCGACGACCTGTGGACCGAGCGGCCCGAAGTGGTACGGGGAATGACCGACATCTACGCCGAGTGGATCGGCAAAGTCGGCGTGGACGGGTTCCGCCTCGACACCGTCAAGCACTCGAATCTCGAATTCTGGCCGCAGTTCGCCCGGGGTGTCGAGTCCGCCGCGGCCAAGGCCGGCAAGAAGGACTTCTTCATGTTCGGCGAGGTCTACAGCGCCGAACAGGAGATCCAGTCCACCTACGTGCGGCGCGGCGGTCTCCCCGCCACGCTCGACTTCTCCTTCCAGGAGGCGGCCCGGGGCTACGCCGCCGCCGACGGCTCGGCCAAGGCGCTCGCCGACGTGTACGCCAAGGACGACCTGTACGCCGCGCGGGACACGAACGCCAACCGGCTCACCACGTTCCTCGGTAACCACGACATGGGCCGGATCGGCTCGTTCGTCGCCGCCGCCGGCGGGGACGACGCCGCCCAGCTGAAGCGCAGCCGGCTCGCCCACCAGCTCATGTTCCTCACCCGCGGCCAGCCGGTCGTGTACTCCGGCGACGAGCAGGGCTTCACCGGACCGGGTGGGGACAAGGACGCCCGGCAGGACATGTTCGCCTCGCGGACCGCCGACTACCTCGACGACGACCTGATCGGCACCACCCGGACCCACGCGGTCGACCAGTACGACACCCGCCACCCGCTCTACCGGACCATCGCCGAGCTGGGCGGCCTGCGGGCCGCGCACCCGGCGCTGCGCGACGGCGTCCAGGTCACCCGGCACGCCGCCGACGCCCCCGGCGTCTTCGCGTTCTCCCGCGTCCTGCCCGCCGACCGGATCGAGTACGTGGCGGCGGTGAACAACGCCGCCACCCCGCAGACTGTCCCGGTGGACACCTGGTCGGCCGGCGCCCGCTTCACCGGCGTGTACGGCGGCGCCGCGGACGTGACGGCCGCCGCCGACGGCAAGCTGAGCCTCACCGTGTCGGCGATGTCGGCGGTGGTGCTCAAGGCCGACCGGGCGATCCCGCACGCCGGGGCCGCTCCGAAGATCACGATCACCGAGCCGGGTGACGAGCCCGCCCCCGGCAAGGCCATCGTCACCGCCCAGGTCACCGGCGACCCGCTCGCCACCGTCACGTTCGCCGCCCGGGTCGACGGCGGGAAGTGGACGCTGCTGGGCAGCGCGCACCGCGCCCCGTACACCGTGCACCACGACCTCACCGGCCTGCCCGGCGGCACGAAAGTCGAGTACAAGGCAGTGGTCCGCGACGGCAAGGGCCGCACCGCCACCGCCCGCGCCACCGGCACCGTCGGCACCCCGGACCGGGGCGAGTCGCGGGACTGGGCGATCGTGCACTACAAGCGACCGGCCGGCGGGTACGACGACTGGCGGCTCTACGCCTGGGGTGACATCGACCCGGCGTACGTCACCGAATGGCCGGCCGGGCAGCCGTTCGCCGGCGAGGACTCGTACGGCCGGTTCGCCTGGGTGAAGCTCAAGCCGGGCGCGACGTCGGTCGGCTTCGTCGTGGTCGACTCCGACGGCAACAAGGACGTCGCGGCCGACCGCTTCGTCGACGTGACCCGGACCGGGGAGGTCTGGGTCAAGCAGGGCGATGCGGAGGTCTACCCGACGCGGCAGGCCGCCACCGGCGAACCCGACCCGCCGGTGGCGCAGGACACGGCGCTGATCCACTGGCGCAAGGCCGACGGCAACTACGACGGCTGGGGTCTGCACCTGTGGGACGGCGCGGCCAGCCCGACCGACTGGGCCACGCCGCTCAAGCCGGAGAAGATCGACGCCTACGGTGCGGTGTTCCGGGTGCCGCTGACGGCCGGCGCGACCGGGCTGAGCTACATCGTGCACTCCGGCGACGAGAAGGATCAGCCCGTGGACCAGCGGCTCGACTTCGCCACCGCCGGGCGCGAGGTGTGGCTGCTCGCGGGCGTCAAGGGCCGGCTGCTGCCGACCACCATGTCCGACGCCGCGACCGACATCGACATCACCAGGCAGAAGGCGAACTGGATCGACAGGTCCACAGTCGCCTGGGCCACCGGTCCGACCGACGGCAGGCGGTACGCGCTCGCGGTCGCCCCGGCCGGTGGGATCGGCGTCGCCGACGGCGAGCTGACCGGCACGTACACCGAGTTGCCGCTGCGGGCGCAGCCCAACGGGCTGACCGAGGCGCAACGGCAGGCGTACCCCCATCTCTGGGACCGTCGCGCCTTCACGCTCGCGCGCGACGACCTGGCCAAGGTGCCGGCGGCGCTGCGCGGGCAGCTCGTGGTGACCGAGCGGGACGCCAAGGGCACCCTGCTCGCCGCCACCGGCGTGCAGATCCCCGGCGTGCTCGACGACGTCTACGCGGCCGCGACCGGCGCGAAGCTCGGTCCGACGTTCGCCGGGCGGGTACCCACGCTGGCCGTGTGGGCGCCCACCGCGCGGAAGGTGGCGCTGGAGCTGTTCGACTCGCCCACTGCCAAGCCGACCACTGTGGCGATGCGACGCGACGACCGCACCGGCGTCTGGTCGGTACGCGGCACGAAGGCATGGACCGGCCGCTACTACCGCTATCAGGTACAGGCGTGGCAGCCGGCGACGCAGAAGGTGGTCACCGCGTCGGTCACCGACCCGTACTCGGTGGCGCTCGCGCCGAACTCCACGCACAGCCAGATCGTCGACCTGACCGACCCGGCGCTCGCGCCGGCCGGCTGGGCGAACCTGCGCAAACCGGCCGCCCCGCCGGCGTCGAAAGCCCAGATCTCCGAGCTGTCGGTGCGGGACTTCTCCGTCGCCGACAGCACGGTCCCGGCCGAGCGGCGGGGCACCTACCTGGCGTTCACCGACCCGCAGACGGCGGGCATGAAGCACCTGCGGGCGCTCGGCGACGCCGGGGTCAACTACCTGCACCTGCTGCCGGCCTTCGACTTCGCCACCATCCCGGAGAAGCGGGCCGACCAGGCCGAGCCGGCCTGCGACCTGGCCGCGCTGCCGCCGGACTCCGACCAGCAGCAGAAGTGCGTCGCGGCGGTCGCCGACACCGACGGCTACAACTGGGGGTACGACCCGCTGCACTACACGGTGCCGGAGGGCGGGTACGCCACCGACCCCAACGGCGCCAAGCGCACCACCGAGTTCCGGCAGATGGTCGCCGGGGTGAACAAGGCCGGCCTGCGGGTGGTCATGGACGTGGTCTACAACCACACCTCGGCCGCCGGCGCCGACCCGAAGTCGGTGCTCGACCAGGTGGTGCCCGGCTACTACCACCGGCTCCTGGAAGACGGGACCGTCGCCAACTCGACCTGCTGCGCCAACACCGCCCCGGAGCACGCCATGATGGGCAAGCTCGTGGTGGAGTCGATCGTCACCTGGGCCAAGGCGTACAAGGTCGACGGCTTCCGGTTCGACCTGATGGGCCACCACCCGAAGGCGAACATCCTGGCCGTACGGGCCGCGCTGGACAAGCTCACGCTCGCCCGCGACGGCGTCGACGGCCGGAAGATCCTGCTGTACGGCGAGGGCTGGAACTTCGGCGAGGTCGCCGACGACGCACGGTTCACGCAGGCCACCCAGGCCAACATGGCCGGCACCGGCATCGGCACGTTCAACGACCGGCTCCGCGACGCGGTTCGCGGCGGCGGCCCGTTCGACGCCAACCCGCGGGCGCAGGGCTTCGCCTCCGGCCTGTACACCGACCCGAACGGCGACGAGGTGAACGGTACGGCGGCCGAGCAGCGGGCCCGGCTGCTGCACCAGCACGACCTCATCAAGGTCGGTCTGACCGGGAACCTGCGCGACTACCGGTTCACCGACTCCTCCGGGAAACGGGTCACCGGCGCGCAGGTCGACTACAAGGGCGCACCGGCCGGATACACGGCAGCGCCGGGCGAGGCGGTCACCTACGTCGACGCGCACGACAACGAGATCCTGTACGACGCGCTGGCGTACAAGCTGCCGCAGGGGACCTCGGCGCAGGACCGGGCCCGGATGCAGGTGCTCGCGCTGGCGACCACGGCGCTCGGGCAGGGCGCCGGGTTCGTCACCACCGGTTCGGAGCGGCTGCGCTCGAAGTCGCTGGACCGAAACTCGTACAACTCGGGGGACTGGTTCAACCAGATCCGCTGGGACTGCGCCCAGGGCAACGGGTTCGGCGCCGGCCTGCCGCCGGAGCAGGACAACCGTGACAAGTGGTCGTACGCGAAGCCGCTGCTGGCCGACCCGAAGCTGGTGCCGGACTGCGCGGCGGTCGAGCTGGCCGACGCCCGGTACGCGGAGTTGCTGCGCGTGCGCCGGTCCTCGCCGGTGTTCGGGCTCGACACCGCCGAGCAGGTGCAGAAGCGGGTGGCGTTCCCGCTGTCCGGCGCGAAGGAGACCCCGGGCGTGCTCACCATGACCCTCGACGCGCGAGGGCTGGACGGGAAGTGGAAGTCGGTGACTGTCGTCTTCAACGCCACGCCGACGACGGCGAAGCAGACCGTCACCGGGCTGCGCGGGGCGAACGTGGCGCTGCATCCGGTGCTGCGGAACTCGGCGGACCCGGCGCTGCGTACGGCGTCGTTCGACCGGGCGGTCGGCACGTTCACCGTGCCCGCGCGCAGCGTGGCGGTGTTCGTCCAGAGCTGACCGACACGGCCGACCGGCCCCCTGCCACGCTTGTGGCAGGGGGCCGGTCGCGTACCCCGGGACCGTCAGGTCAGTTGAAGCAGTCCTCGACGGTGTTGGCGCAGTTGGTGGGGTCGTTGTTGCTGATGAGGGACTTGTCGTCGAGCTTGACGCGTCCTTCGTTGTTGAGGACGCCGCCGGCGACCCGGTGGAGCTTGCTGGAGTCGGTGGCGGTGTTCTTGGTGACGTGGGTCTTGGTGAGGGTGATCTTGGCCTTGTTGTTGAAGATGCCGCCGCCGTTGAGGGCGGTGTTGGCCTTGATCTCGGTGTCGCGGATGGTGAGGGTGGCGTTGTCGTCCTTGTCGTGCTCGCGGGTGAGGAAGCCGTCCTCGATCTTGATGAGCCACTCACCGTTGTAGATGCCGCCGCCGAAGCGGTTGGCGGTGTTGTCGACGATCTTGCTGTCGGCGATCGTGGCGCTGGCGTGCTCCTTGTCGTTCGGGTAGCCCCAGTGCTTGCCGCCGGTGACCACCACGCCGCCGCCGTTGCCGTCGGCGTGGTTCTTGGCCACGTGCACCTTGTCCAGGTCGAGGTCCGTGTTCTCGGCGTAGACGCCGCCACCGTTCTCGCAGGCGGTGTTGCCCGTGATCGCGGTGAAGGAGACCGTCACGGTGCCGCCGCTGCTGAACAGACCGCCGCCGTTCTTGCCGGCACGGTTGTCCGACAGGGTGGACTTCACGCCGTCCTTGCCGTGGTCGGAACCGAAGATCTCGACGATCCCGGCCTCGTGGTGCTTGTCCTTCTTGTCGTAGCCCTTCGGCGCCTCGGAGCCCTTGGGCGCCGCGGCGGCCGCCGGCCCGTGCTCGCCGGAGAAGCCGCTGCCGTTGGCGATGCCGCCGCCGTTGCCGGCTGCGGTGTTGTCGTCGACGTGGGTTTCCTCGACCTTGAGGATGCCCTCGTTGAAGATGCCGCCGCCGTCGCCCTGGGCGTGGTTGTCGACGACCTTGCTGTCCTTGAGCCAGGTGCGGCCGTAGTTGGCCACGGCGCCGCCGTCGCCCTCGGCGCTGTTGTCGGTCAGCTTGACGTTGTGCAGGTAGGCGCTTCCGCCGCGCTCGACCAGCAGCGCGCCGCCGTCGCCCTCGACCCGCTTGTCGTCGTCCTTGCTGTCGTTCATGCCGTCGGCGACCGGCGTGACCGCCGCCGCCGTGGTGGCGGTGGTGGCCGCGGCCGGAGCCGCGACAGCCGGGGCGGCGGCCGGCGGCTGGCCGGTGCCGGGCGCCGGAGCGGGGCCACCGCCGCCGGAGTACTTGAACTCGTTGGCGTTGCCGCCCTTGACGGTGAGGTCCTTGAGGGTGAGGTCGCCGCCGTCGCGGACGCGGAAGATGCGGAAGGTGTCTTCGGCGTCGCGCTTGATGGTGGAGCCGTTGCCCTTGATGGTGACGTCCTGCTTGATCTCGGGCAGGGCGGAGCCGAACTTGCGGTCCTTGACGCCGAGTTCGTAGGTGCAGTTCTCGGCGAGATTCAGGGTGCCGCCGTGGTCGCGGTTGGCCAGTTCGAGGGCGTCGATCAGGGCGTCGTCGTCGCAGGCGACCTCGCGGGTCTTGCCGTGGTCGTCCTTGCCGTCCTTGCCCCAGTCGCCCTTGTCCGGGCCCCACTCGCCCCGGTCGCGGCCTTCCTCGCCACGGTCCTTGCCGTCCTTGCCGTCCTTGCCGTGCCCGTCCTTGTCGTAGCCGTCGTGGCCGTACTTGTCCTCGGCGCCCTTGTCGCCGTGGTCGCCGTCGCTGAGCTGCTGCGTGGTCGACCACTTGACGTCGGCGAGCCGGTGCGGGCCGGTGGCCCCGGTGGTCGCATAGGCCACGCCGGCGAGGCTGACCGCTCCGGTCAGGCCCACGACGCCGGTGGCGAGCCACATCCGGCGACGCCGGAGCGGGGAGATGGTCTTGCTGGTGGCGCCATTGTTATTGCGAAGGTAGTTGGACATCGGAGCTCTCTGCCCTCTCCTTGTACCTGACAAGGTCGCTTCGCCCTGGCGAGGCGGCCTTCGCTACAAATCGGTTGTAGCTGCTGAGAACGACCGTATGAGAACCTTCTTCGCCTCGTGGTCATACACGAAAAAAACCCGCATAAGGGTGCGGGTGGGATGGGCGGGCGCAGTGCGGCCCGGACGCCCCGGCGGGGGACACCGCGGCCAGTCGGGGCGCGCCTCACGGTTGCTCCGGGGTGGGAGCCCTCCGCGCGCCGTCCGCGGCGCGAGGAGGGCTCCCCGGTTATGTGGTGGAACGGATCAGTTGAAGCAGTCCTCGACGGTGTTGGCGCAGTTGGTGGGGTCGTTGTTGCTGATGAGGGACTTGTCGTCGAGCTTGACGCGTCCTTCGTTGTTGAGGACGCCGCCGGCGACCCGGTGGAGCTTGCTGGAGTCGGTGGCGGTGTTCTTGGTGACGTGGGTCTTGGTGAGGGTGATCTTGGCCTTGTTGTTGAAGATGCCGCCGCCGTTGAGGGCGGTGTTGGCCTTGATCTCGGTGTCGCGGATGGTGAGGGTGGCGTTGTCGTCCTTGTCGTGCTCGCGGGTGAGGAAGCCGTCCTCGATCTTGATGAGCCACTCACCGTTGTAGATGCCGCCGCCGAAGCGGCCGGCGGTGTTGTCCGCGATGGCGCTGTCGGCGATCGTGGCGCTGCCCTCGTGGCCGTCCTTCTCGGCGCCGTTGCCGGCCCAGTTCCGCCCGCCGGTCGTCACCACGCCGCCGCCGTTGCCGTCGGCGTGGTTGCCCGCCACGTGGACCTTCTCCATGAGCAGGTCCGTGCTCTCGGCGTACACGCCGCCACCGTTGTCGCAGGCGACGTTGCCGCCGATGGCGGTGAACGAGACGGTGACCCAGCCGCCGCTGCTGAACAGACCGCCACCGTTGTGACCCGCCCGGTTGCGGCTCAGCGTGCTCAGCGAGGCGTCCTTGCCCTCGTGCGCACCGATGATCTCGACAGTGCCCGCGTGGTGCTTGCCGTGCTCGCCCTTGTCGGCCTTCATCGCCGAGGCCAGGTCGACCGGACCGTCGTGGTGCTCACCGCTGCCGTTGGCGATGCCGCCGCCGTTGCCGGCTGCGGTGTTGTCGTCGACGTGGGTTTCCTCGACCTTGAGGATGCCCTCGTTGAAGATGCCGCCGCCGTCGCCCTGGGCGTGGTTGTCGACGACCTTGCTGTCCTTGAGCCAGGTGCGGCCGTAGTTGGCCACGGCGCCGCCGTCGCCCTCGGCGCTGTTGTCGGTCAGCTTGACGTTGTGCAGGTGCGCGCTTCCGCCGCGCTCGACCAGCAGCGCGCCGCCGTCACCCTCGACCCGCTTGTCGTCGTCCTTGCCGTCCGGTCCGGCCGCCGTCGGTACCGACGGACCGGGGTACTTGAACTCGTTGGCGTTTCCGCCCTTGACGGTGAGGTCCTTGAGGGTGAGGTCGCCGCCGTCGACGACGCGGAAGATGCGGAAGGTGTCTTCGGCGTCGCGCTTGATGGTGGAGCCGTTGCCCTTGATGGTGACGTCCTGCTTGATCTCGGGCAGGGCGGAGCCGAACTTGCGGTCCTTGACGCCGAGTTCGTAGGTGCAGTTCTCGGCGAGATTCAGGGTGCCGCCGTGGTCGCGGTTGGCCAGTTCGAGGGCGTCGATCAGGGCGTCGTCGTCGCAGGCGACCTCGCGGGTCTTGCCGTGGTCGTCCTTGCCGTCCTTGCCCCAGTCGCCCTTGTCCGGGCCCCACTCGCCACGGTCGCGGCCTTCCTCGCCACGGTCCTTGCCGTCCTTGCCGTGCCCGTCCTTGTCGTAGCCGCTGTCGGAGTCGTTGCCGGCGTTCTGGGGAGCGGCGGCGTGGTTGTCCGCCACCGGCTCGGTGCCGGACTTGTCGTCGCGGGCGGCGAGACCACCCAGCGCCGCCAGCCCGACGACGCCGGTCAGCCCGGCCACGCCGGTGGCGACCCAGAGCGCCCGCCGCTTGCTCGTCCGCGGGGGAGGCGCCATCGGCGTCCCGCCGTCGGGTGTCGTTACGTCGTTCGACATGAGAGCCCTTTCGGTTCTTCCCAAACGGGTCGCACCGCCCCAGGCCGGGCGACCAGCTACAAACCGGTTGTAGCCTCTGATCGACACCGTATGAGAAGGTTCCTCGCGAGGAAGACGTATCCGAAAAAAGCCCGCATTCCTCCCACTAACGGCGGTCGGTGACCAACCACGTGAGCGGGACAGGAACGGCCCAGACGGCGGCGGGCCCCACCACCTGCCGTGAAGGCGCGGTGGTGGGGCCCGCCGGACGTCGCGGCCCGGAGGATCAGCCGGGCAGGCGGGGACCCGCCGCACGCTGCTCGGCAAGCCAGGTTTCCACCTCGTCCGAGCGGCGCGGCAGCCCGGCCGAGAGGTTCACCGGGCCGTTCGCGGTGACCAGGATGTCGTCCTCGATCCGGACGCCGACGCCCCGCAGCTCCTCGGGGACCAGTTCGTCCTCCGGCTGGAAGTAGAGCCCCGGCTCGACGGTGAGCACGTACCCCTCGCCGAGCGGCCCCTCCCGGTAGTTCTCCTTGCGCGCGTTGGCGCAGTCGTGCACGTCGATGCCGAGCATGTGGCTGGTGCCGTGCAGCGTCCACCGCCGGTAGACCGTCGAGGCCGGGTCCATCGCCTCGTCCACGCTCACCGGCAGCAGCCCGAGATCCTTCAGCGCCTCCGCCAGCACCCGCATCGAGGCCAGGTGCACGTCCCGGAACGCCACGCCCGGCCGGCACATCTCGATGCCCGCCTGCTGGGCGGCGTACACGGCGTCGTAGACCTGGCGCTGCAACGGCGTGAACCGGCCGTCGACCGGCAGCACCCGGGTGACGTCGGCGGTGTAGAGGTTGCGGTTCTCCACGCCCATGTCCATCAGCAGCAGGTCACCCGGGCGGGTGGCGCCGTGGTTGTGCACCCAGTGCAGGATCGTCGCGTGCTCGCCGGCCCCGACGATCGAGCCGTACCCGACGTCGTTGCCGTCGTGGCGGGCACGCAGCGCGAAGACGCCCTCCAACAGCCGCTCGGAGACGCCACGGTCGGCCGGCAGCGCCCGCGCCACGTCCTCGAAGCCGCGCACGGTGGCGTCGCACGCCTCCTGGAGCTGCGCGATCTCCCACTCGTCCTTGACCAGCTTCAGCTCGGCGACCGCGATGGCCAGCTCCCGGTCGCGGCCGGGCTGACCGTCGGCGCGCGCGCCGTCGTACGGACGCACCGCGGCGTCCACCCGGGCGTCGAAGCCGCGCAGCACCCGGGTACGCCCCGGCGCCAGCTCGGCCAGCGCCGCGTCCAGCTCGCTCAGGTCGGCCGTCGGCAGGCCCAGCTCGGTCGACTTCTCGCGCAGCGTCGGCCGGCGGCCCACCCACAGCTCACCGTGGCGGCTGCGGAAGAACTCGTCGGTCGCCCGGGACGACCGGGGCCGCATGAACAGCGTGGACTCGCCGCCCGGGCGCAGCACGAGGACGCTGTCCGGCTCCAGGTCGCCGGTCAGGTACGCGAAGTCGCTGCCCGGACGGAACCGGTGGTCGGTGTCGTTGGCGCGTACCTTCTCGTTGCCCGTGGGGATGACCAGCGTTTCGCCCGGGAAGGCCTCGGCCAGCGCGGCCCGCCGCTTGGCGTGGTTGGGCGCCTCCGGGCGCGGCGCGACCGGCAGTTCGGTGTCCCGCCAGCCCTGGCGCATGAACGACAGGAACGCCTCCGGGAAGTCCGGGTCGTGCGACTCCGTACCGTCCGCCGGTTTGCCCTGCCGCGTCCGCTCCTCGGCCATGATCCGTCCCTCCCTGAGCCTCGTCGCTGGTCCAGACGGTACCGCGCGCACGACAGCGGGAGGTGCCTGCGGTGCCGCGACGGTGGCTTCCGGCGCGTGGAAAGATGGCGGCCATGTGCGGACTCCTGGCCTTCTTCAGCGCGCGCGGCGACGCCGCCGCCCACCGCGACAACATCGCCGGCGCACTGGAGTGCCTGCACCACCGTGGCCCGGACGAGACCGGGGTCGAGGTGGTCGGCGACGCCTCCGGCCGGTACGCGGACGGCGTGTTCGCGCACAAGCGCCTGGCGATCATCGACGTGGCGCTGAGCCACGAGCCCCTGCCGTACGCGGGCGGGCGTTACCTGCTCACCTTCAACGGCGAGATCTACAACTACATCGAGCTGCGTGAGGAGCTGATCCGCGACTACGGCGCCCAGTTCGCCACCAACGGCGACGGCGAGGTGATCGTCGCCGGCTACCACTACTGGGGTGAGCAGGTGCTCACCAAGCTGCGCGGCATGTTCGCGTTCGTCATCTGGGACCGGCAGGAGCGGCGGGCCTTCGGCGCGCGCGACTACTTCGGCATCAAGCCGCTGCACTACCTGGAGACTCAGGACGGCCTCTATCTCGCCTCGGAGAAGAAGGCGCTGCTGCCGTTCGCGCATTCGGCGTACCAGGGCGACGCGGGCATCGACACCGCGAACCTGAGCCACTACCTGACGCTGCAGTACGTGCCGGAGCCGGGCACGCTGCACAAGGGGATCAGCCGGATCGGCTCGGGGGAGTACCTGACCTGGACCCCGGGCGGCCGCATCGAGGTGCGCCGCTGGTACCGGCCGGTGTTCCGCCCGGCCCCGGTCTCCGACGAGCAGCGGCTCTACCACGACATCCGGGAGACGCTGCGGGAGAGCGTCCGGATGCACATGCGCTCGGACGTGCCGGTCGGCTCGTTCCTGTCCAGCGGCATCGACTCCACCGCCGTGGTGGCGCTGGCCCGCGAGTTCAACCCGAACATCCTCACCTTCACCGTCGGCTACGACGTGCCCGGCTACTCCGAGATCGACGTGGCCCAGGACTCGGCCCGGCACCTCGACGTGACCACCATCCCGACCAAGATCGGGCCGCAGGACATGATCGACGCGCTGCCGAAGATCGTCTGGCACCTGGACGACCCGGTCGCCGACCCGGCGCTGGTGCCGCTCTACTTCGTGGCGAAGAAGGCCGCCGAGCACGTCACAGTGGTGCTCTCCGGCGAGGGCGCGGACGAGTTCTTCGGCGGCTACACGATCTACCGGGAGCCGCTGTCGCTCAACGCGGTGAACAGCCTGCCCGACGGCGTGCAGAAGGGCCTGCGCGCGGTGTCCAAGGCCTTCCCGCAGGGGGTCAAGGGCAAGAGCTTCCTGGAGCGCGGCACCACCCCGATCGAGCAGCGCTACTACGGCAACGCCCGGATGTTCACCGAGGAGGAGAAGCAGCACCTGCTGCGCCGCTACGACCCCTCGGTGCGCTACACGGACGTGACCGCGCCGATCTACGCCGAGTGCACCGAGCTGGACGACGTCACCAAGATGCAGTACGTCGACCTCTACACCTGGCTGCGCGGCGACATCCTGGTCAAGGCCGACCGGATCTCGATGGCGCACTCGCTGGAGGTGCGGGTGCCGTTCCTGGACCGGGAGGTGTTCAACGTCGCCGCCGGCATCCCGGTCGACCTTAAGCTGCCGCCCCGCTCCGAGGCCACCAAGTACGCGATGCGCCAGGCCCTGCAGGGCGTCGTGCCGCCGGCCATCGTCAACCGCAAGAAGCTGGGCTTCCCGACCCCGACCCGGGTCTGGCTGCGCGGCGAGATGTACGAGTGGGCGCGGCACGTGCTGTCCACCTCAGGCGCGGGCGACCTGATCGACCTGTCGTACGCGATGCGCCTGCTGGAGGAGCACAAGCGGGAGGAGGCCGACCACTCCCGCAAGGTGTGGACCGTGCTGATCTTCTGCATCTGGCACGCCATCTTCGTGGCCAAGACGCTCGACCCGGGCATCCAGCGCAACCAGTCCGCGCTGCTCACCAAGCCGGTCGTCGGCAGCATGGTCCGCTGACCCGAGCGTGACGAGGAAGGGCCCCCGGGATGTTCCCCGGGGGCCCTTCTCAGTGCGTGATCAGCGACCGGTGCAGGTGACTGTCGGCAGGGAGTTGGTGCCGGAGAAGTTCGCCGTGAAGCCGAACGTCGTGGTGCCCTCCGGCGGGACGCTGCCGTTGTAGGCGGCGTTGGAGACGCTCACCGACGCCCCGCTGCCGCTCAACGTGCCGTTCCACACCTGGTTGATGGTCTGGCCGCTGGGCCAGGTCCAGTTCGCGGTCCACCCGGAGTACGTCCGGGTGCTGTGGTTCATGATCGTCACTTCGCCCTGGAAGCCGCCACCCCAGGCGGTGACCACCTTGTACACCGCCATGCAGGAGCCCGACGGCATGGTCGGGCTGGTCGTCACCGGCGGAGGCGAGGTCGGCGGCGCGGTCGTCGGGGGCGCGGTGGTCGGGGGCGCGGTCGTCGGCGGCGCGGTGGTCGGCGGCGCGGTCGTCGGGGGGTTGCTGCCGCCCGAGCCGATCCCGGTCACCTCGCCGTTACCGCCGTCGAACGTCACGTCCGAGCAGCCGAAGAAGTTCTCCTGGCTGTCCGAGCGGACCCAGCGCGAGTAGATGATGTGCCGGCCGCTCTTGTTCGACGGCAGGTTGCCGCTGAAGTAGTAGTGGCCGTCGTTGGTGCCCACAGCGCCGCGCTGCGGCGGGTTGGTGACCTGCAGGAACGGCTGCTCCTCCAGGTCGCTCCAGGCCAGCGGCCGGTTCGGGCTCCAGCTGTCCTTGGTCACGTAGAAGTAGAACGTGCCCGGGTGGTGGGCCCAGTTGCTGTACCGGAACTCGATCGACCGCCCGGCCGTCAGGTGCGTGAGCGGCCAGTCGTTGCGCGCCGCGTCGTACCCGCTGAAGCCGGGGTTGCCGCCGCTGCACAGCTTGCCGTCGGGGATGAACCCGACGGTGCGCCCGCCGGCGTCGGAGCGCAGCACGCTGAACCAGTTGTACAGCGAGTTCGCCCCGCTCTCGGCCACCGCCGACGAGCAGGCGGGGTTGTTCGGCCGGATCTCACCGGTTCCGGTGAGGCCGTCCTTCCAGCACAGGTAGGTGCGGGCGCCCGGCGTCATGGCCGCGCCGTGCGCGGCCGCCGGTCCGGAGTTGGTGACCAGGGCGAACGCGCCCAGGGTCAGGGTGGCGGCCGCGGTGAGCAACGCGGCCGTACGGGCTCGGGTTCGGTGCACGGGGATCTCCTGACTCGCGGAGCGTGGCCCGGTTCGGCCCGCCCCGCTGCGACGAGCGGATGCGACGATCGCGGTGCCCGCGCCCGGTCAGCGTGCGGCCGGGGCCGTCGACGGGCGCGCACCGTCTGCGGTCCGTTGCCCAACGGACCGTGGATGCCCTCGCGTCGGATCGACCCGGCGGCCGGTGACGCGGCAGCCCCCGCGTCGTCACCCGGCACCGCCATCCCACCACGTCCGGGCGCGGCCCGCAATAGGTGCTGCTCGATGCCAGGGTCCCGGCGCGCCGGGTGCCCGGCATACGCCAGGATCGGGGGAGGACGACGAGGGGAGCCAGGATGGGGTACGCGGTGGTGCTCGGCGAGGCGCTCGTGGACCTGCTCGACGCCGAGCACGACGGAGAGCCCGTCTACCGGCAGGCGATCGGCGGCGGGCCGCTCAACGTGGCGGTGGCGATCGCCCGGCTCGGCGGGGACGCGCGGTTCGTCGGGTCGCTCGGCGACGACGCCCTGGCCGGGCGGATCCGCGCCTTCCTCACCGGCGCCGGAGTGGACGTGGCCGGGGCGGTGACGGTGCCGGCTCCGACCGCGCTCGCGGTGGCCACCTTCGCCGGTCCCGAGCCGGAGTTCCGCTTCTACGGCGAGCCCCGCTCGTACGCGCTGCTCGGCCCGGACGATCTGGACGTGGCGCTGGTCGAGGGCGCGGACGTGGTCTACTGCGGCTCGATCGTGCTGCTCGACCCGCCGGTGCTGGCCGCCGCCCGCCGCGCCTGGTCGATCGCCGGCGGGCTGCGGGTGTTCGACCCGAACGTCCGTCCCAGCCTGCTCACCGCCCCGGGCGCGCTGGACGGGCTGCGCGCGGTGGTCGCCGAGTTCGCCGCCGCGGCGCACCTGGTCAAGCTCAGTTCCGCCGACGCGCGGGTGCTCTACCCGCACGAGCCGGTCGAGGGCGTGGCCGCGTACCTGCGGGAACTGGGCGCGAGCACGGTGGTGGTCACGCTCGGCGCGGACGGCGCGCTGGTCGCCGCCGCCGACGACGTGGTACGCGTGCCCGCCCCGAAGGTCGCCGCGGTGGACGCGACAGGCGCGGGGGACTCGGTGATGGGCGCGCTGGTGGCCGAGCTGCTGGCCGCGGGTGAGCCGGCCGATCCGATCGGCTGGCGGGACCGGGTGGCGTTCGCGCTGCGGGTGGCCGCGGTGGTCTGCGAGTCCCCGGGCGGCGCCACCGCCATGCCCACCCGCGCCGAGGTGACCACCCGCTTCGCGTGAAAGGAAGGGCCCCTTCTTAACGCCTCAGGTAGAGAAGGGGCCCCTTCTTAACGCACTCACCCCGCGCCGCGCTCACCCCGCGCGCGTGCGGGTCATCGTCAGGACGGTGACCAGGGTGAGGACAGCGGCGCCGGCCAGGACCGTGGCCATCGGCAGCGCGCTGCCCTCGCCGCCGAGCCCGACCAGGGGCGCGGCCACCGCGCCGACCACCGACTGGATGCCGCCCATCAGTGCGGCGGCGGTGCCGGCGTGGCGGGCGTGCGCGTCCAGCGCCAGCGCCGTGCTGTTCGGCGTCACCATGCCCAGCGCGCCGACGTACCCGAACAGCGCCACCGCGGTCAGCGCGAGGCCGGCGGTCAGCGCGCCGGTCAGGACGCCGGCCGCGGCGACCAGGCCGACCGCCAGCGCGGTGACCAGCAGCCGGCGCGGCGGGAACCGGTCGAGCAGCCGGGCGTTCAGCTGCCCCACGGCCACCAGGGCGAGCGCGTTGGCACCGAAGATGACGCTGTACACCGCCGCGGAGACGCCGAAGACGTCCTGGAACACGAACGACGACCCCGAGATGTACGCGAACAGCCCGGCGAAGGCGAAGCCCTGGGTCAGCGCGTACCCGAGGTAGACCCGGTCGGCGAGCAGCGACCGCATGGTCCGGGCGGTGGCCCCCAGCCCGCCGGTGCTGCGGCGCTCGGCCGGCAGCGTCTCCGGCAGGCGCAGCGCGACCGCGACGGCCAGCACCGCTCCGATGACGGCCAGCACCAGGAAGACGGCCCGCCAGGAGCCGAACCGGAGCACCAGGCTGCCCACGCCCGGCGCCGCGATCGGTGCGACACCGAAGACCAGGGTGAGCCGGGAGAAGTACTTCGCGGCGTCCCGGCCCGAGTAGAGGTCGCGGACCACGGCGCGGGCGACCACCACGCCCATGCCGCCGGCCAGGCCCTGGGCGAACCGCACGGCGGCCAGCAGCGGGGCGTTCGGCGCCACCGCGCACGCCAGCGCCAGCACGGTGTACGCGACCACGCCCACCAGCACCGGACGGCGGCGCCCCCAGCGGTCGCTGAGTGGCCCGGTGACGAGCTGGCCGAACGCCAGGCCGATCAGGCAGGTGGTCAGCGAGAGCTGGATGCCGGCCTGGTCGGCGCCGAGGTCGCGGGTCATGGCCGGGAACGCGGGCAGGTACATGTCGAGTGAGAGCGGGCCGATCGCGGTGAGCGTGCCGAGCAGCACCAGCAGGCTCGCGCCCCCGGTGGACGCGGTGGCGCCGGCGCCGGTCGGGCGTGCGGCGGGCGGCGCGGCTTGACTCACGAGCGGGTACCCCCTGATCCGATGTGCTCGGGTACCTTACCTCTGTAGTCAGAACTATTGCGATGTGAGGCGGGTGACTCCGTGGCGACGAACGAGCAGGTCGCGCGGTTCGGCGCGGTCCTCGGGGAGCTGCACCGGCTCGTGCGCCGCCGGTCCACGGCGCGCGCCGGGCGGGACCCGCTGCCCGAAGCTCAGGTGGAACTGCTCCTGCTCGTCCGGGACACGCCGGGCATCAGCGGCAAGGAGGTGGCCCAGCGCCTCGGCACGGCCCCCAACACGGTGAGCACGCTGGTCCGCGACCTCACCGACGCCGGGTTGCTGGCCCGCGACCGCGACCCCGACGACCGTCGCGTGGTCCGGCTGCGCGTCACCGAGGCCGCCCACCGGCGGATGGCCGACCACCAACGGCACCGCACCGCGCTGCTCACCGAGGCGCTGGCCGACCTCGACCCGGCGGCGCGCGACGCGATCCTGGCCGCCGCCCCGCACCTCGACACGCTGCTCACCACGCTGCGGGGACACACCCGGCCGGAGCCCGCCGAGCGGGACCCCCGCGCGTCCGGAAACCCGGTGGCCGCCGCGCCGCCCGGGGCCGGATGATCGCCGGGTGATGCTGCACCAGGACGAGATACCTGTGGACGAGGGGATCGTCCGGGCACTGCTGACCGGCCAGCGCCCCGAGTGGGCCGCGTTGCCGTTGACCCCGGCCGGCGCCGGGACCGACAACACCATGTACCGGCTCGGCGACGACCTGCTCGTCCGGCTGCCCCGGACCGCGGAGAAAGCCGGCGCGCTGCGCAAGGAACAGCTGTGGCTGCCCCGGCTCGCGCCGCTCCTGCCGTACCCGGTGCCGGAACCGCTCCACGCCGGGACGCCGACCGCCGCCTTCCCGCTGCCGTGGTCGGTGCAGCGGTGGATCCACGGCGACGAGGTCGGGCCCGGCACGGTCCGGGACTGGGCCGCCCTCGGCGCCGACCTGGCGGTGTTCGTGCGTCACCTGCACGCGGCCGACCTGCTCGGGGCGACCCGCGCGGACGCGCTGAGCGGATACCGCGGCGGCAGCCTGCGCCCCTGTGACACCTGGGTCAGCGCGGCGCTCGACGACTGCCGGCGCAGGATCGGCGACGAGACGGACGTCGACACCCTGCACCGGCTCTGGCGCGACGCCCTCACCCTGCCCGAACCCACTGGCCCGCACGTCTGGCTGCACACCGACCTCAAGCCCACGAACGTGCTGGCACGCGACGGCCGGCTGTGCGCGGTGATCGACTTCGGCGGGCTGACCGTCGGGTTCCCGGACGCGGAACACGCGCCGATCTGGGACCTGCCACCGCAGGCCCGGCACGCCTACCGGCAGGCGCTCGACCTGGGCGACGTGACCTGGGCGCGCGCCCGCGCCTGGGCACTCGGGGTCGCGGCCAGCGGTGTCTCCTACTACTGGCACACCTTCCCGGCGTTCGTCGCCGAGTGCCGCAACCGTCTCCGCGAGATCCTCGCCGACGTCGGCTGAGACCGGCCGCCGGTCAGGCCGTGCCGTCCAGCTCCGCGTAGCCGCGCCGGGCCGCGATCAGGCCCGGCCGGGCGCCGAACGGCGACTCGGCCGCCACCCGCTCCGGCGGCGCGCTCCCGGTGTGCGCGGCGCGGATCAGCCACGCCTGCCGCGCGAGCTGCGCGTGCTGGTCCCGGACGAAGTCCGCGCCGACCGGCTCGCCGTGACCGGGCACGACCACCGTCGCGGGCGTCGTCAGCCGCAACAGGTCGGCCACCGCGTCCGGCCACTGCAGGGGGTACGACTCCTCGAACGCCGGCGGCCCGCTCTGCTCCACCAGGTCGCCCGCGACCAGCACGTCCGCGTCGGGCACGTGCACCACCAGATCGGCGTCGGTGTGCCCGTGCCCGGGATGGCGCAGCACCACCCGGCGGCCCCCGACGTCGAGCACGGTCTCCTCGACCACCTCGTGCGTCGGCGCGCGCAGCTCGGTACGCGCCAGCTCCTCGGCCAGCGCCGGCTGCTCGGCGCGCATCTCCTCGTACGCGGCGCGGCGCAGCGCGTCGGGCCCGTCCCGCAGCGCCGCCGCGGCCTGGGCGTGCGCGTAGATCGCGGTGTCCGGCCCGGCCAGCGTGGCGTTGCCGAAGCAGTGGTCGAAATGGTGGTGCGTGTTCACGATCGTCCACGGATGCGGGGTCACCGCCCGCGCCGCCGCCGCCAGCTCCCGGGCCTGCCCGGCGGTGGAGAGCGTGTCCACCAGCAGCGCCGCGCCGTCGCCGACCACGAGCACGACGTTCACCGCCAGCAGCGGCTCCCGCAGCACGTGCACGCCGGGGGCGACCTCGGCGAAGCCGGCGGTCATGACGGGCCGACGGCCCGCTCGACGAAGCGCTGCCGGTCGACCAGCGCCCGCTCGACCCGGCCCTGCGCGGCCACCGTCGGCCCGTCGGTGACCGTCACCTCGAAGACGAGTCGCTTCCCGTCGACCTTGACCAGCTCGGCGTGGGCGGCCACGGTACGCCCGACCGGCGTGGCCGCGCGGTGCTCCAGCTCGACCCGTACGCCGACGGTGGTCGACCCGGACGGCATCCGGGTCGCGGTGGCGGCCACCGTCGCCGCCTCGGCCAGCGCCAGCACCCGGGGGGTGCCGAGCACCGGCACGTCCCCGGAGCCCACCGCCTGAGCGGTGTCGGCGTCGGTCACGGTCAGCTCGACCCGGGCGGTCAGGCCCGGTGTGAAAGGCGACTCCGGCTGCTCCTGCATGCGGCCGAGCCTAGTGCAGCCGACCCGGGGCCGTCCGGCGTCCGAGCCGCCGCGCCCGTGTCGTCCCCGCCCGCCCGCAGGCCCGCTCGTCGCCCGCCGTTAACCTTGTCCGCGATGGCCGAGCAGACACAATCTCCGACCCCCGCCCCCGACGCGACCACCGAGTCGCCCGACGGCGGGCGCCGCCGTGTGATCGCGATGACCATCTGGGGCGTCGCGTTCGTCGCCGCCTGGCTCGGCATCGGCCTGCCCACCGATCCGGCGTACGCGTTCCTGTGGATCTGGGCCGGCACCGTCGCCTGGAACTCGGCCCGCCCGTGGCGCAGTCACCTGCGCTTCGCCCGGGACTGGATCCCGGTGGTGCTGCTGCTCGCCGCGTACAACCTGTCCCGGGGCTTCGCCGACAACGGCGCCACCCCGCACGCGATGGAGCTGATCGTCGCCGACCGGTTCCTCACCGGGTGGCTCACCGGCGGTGAGGTGCCGACGATCTGGCTCCAGGAGCGCCTGTACGACCCGTCCGAGGTGCGCTGGTGGGACGTGCTGGTGAGCTGGATCTACTTCTCGCACTTCGTGGCGACGTTCGCCGCCGCGGCCGTGTTGTGGATGCGCAACCGGCAGCGCTGGATCGCCTACATGTCCCGCTGGGGCTTCCTGTGCGCGGCCGGGCTGGTCACCTACTTCGCCTACCCGGCCGCGCCGCCGTGGTGGGCGGCGCAGAACGGCCTGCTCACCGAGGTCGCGCGGATCTCCACCCGGGGCTGGAAGGAGATCGGCATGCACGGCGCGGGCAACCTGCTCAACGCCGGGCAGATCGCCTCCAACCCGGTCGCCGCGATGCCGTCGCTGCATACCGCGTTCGCGCTGTTCGTGGTGCTGTTCTTCATGCGGTCGGTGCGCAAGCGCTGGTGGCCCCTGATGCTGGCGTATCCGCTGGCCATGACGTTCACGCTGATGTACAGCGGTGAGCACTACCTGATCGACGTGCTGGTCGGCTGGGCGTACGTGGGCCTGACGTTCCTGGTGGTCGGCCTGGCCGAGCGCTGGTGGGCGGCGCGGCAGGCCCGGCGGGCCGGGGAGCCCGCCGTCGCGGCCGACGTGCCGCAGCCCGTCACCGGCGGCGCCACAGTGGCCGACCCCGACACCCCGGAGCGGGACGCCGACGACCGGGACGCGGTGCCGGCCGAGCGACGCTAGACCCCGCCGCCCGCCGCCCGCTGCCCGCTGCCGGGGAGCGCCGTCGAGCGGCCGGATCAGCGTCGGTGGTCGGCTCCGCGGGCGGCCCGCGACCGCTCGGTCAGCTCCGCGGCCAACTCCCAGGCGTCGGCCACGTCCCGGTCGACCGCCGCTGCCCCGGCCCCGCCCGCGGTGTCCGCGTGCACGGTGGCCAGCCGCAGCAGCCGCTGCGCCGGCCCCTGGGTGACGCGCACGCTCTGGATCCGGGCGTACGGCACCAGCGTCAGCTGCCGGGTCAGCAGCCCGGACCGGGCCACGAAGACCCGCTCGTCGAGGCCGGCGCCGACCACCTTGCGGCTCAGCGGGCGCAGCCAGCGGGCCCGGGACGGGGGCGGCGTGCCGGGCAGCTCGTCCAGGCGTACGCCGGGCAGCACCTCCGCCACGACCATCGCGCCGGTGCCGGCGTCGCCGACCGGCAGCAGCCGGTCCGGGCGGTTACGGTCGTCCGGCTCACCGGCCGAGTAACCGGCCACCTCCAGGCGCAGCCGCAGCCAGCCCTTCATCCGCCAGAGCAGCGGCCAGGTCGCCCGCACCGTCTGCACCCGGTGCAGCGGCACCGTCTGCACCCGCGTCTCCAGCAGCCCGTTGTGCACGCGCAGCGTGCCGTCGTCCCGGTCGAGCCGGAAACTCCAGTCGTCGAGCACCCGGCGGATCGGTTGCAGCACCACGCCGGCCATCGCGGTGAGCGTGCTCGCCACCGCGACGAACGACCACGAGCCCTCGGAGAGGAACTGGGCGCCCACGAACACCACGCCGACCGGCAGCAGGAACGCCTGTGGTGTGAGCAGCTGGCTGACCAGCAGGTCCTGGTTGCGTACGACGTGCAGCCGGCGTCCGGCCGGCGCGGGCGCGACCGGCGCACCCGGGGCGGCCGGCACGCCGGGCTCGGCCAGGGCGGGCGCCGGGGGCCGGCCGGCGACCGCGAGCAGCCGCTGCCGCAGCGCGGTGGCCTCGGCCACGCTGAGGTAGGCCAGCGGCGCCTCGGTCTTGCCTCCGCCGACCACCTCGAGCCGCAGTTCGGCCAGGCCGGTGAGCTGGGCCAGCAGCGGCCGCACCACCTCCACCGCCTGCAACCGTTCCAGCGGGATGGCGCGCGTGCGCCGCCACAGCAGGCCCTCATACACGCGCAGCTCACGGCCCACCAGGTGGTAACCGGTGTTCCACCAGCTCACCACGGACAGCACGGTGGCCCCGAGCACGAAGACCGTGACCAGCAGGGCGAACCAGCCGAACCCGACCCGCGACAGCGTCGACCAGGAGAGACCGGCGATCACGACGACGAGTGACTTCGCGCCGTGCAGCGCGGGGCTCAGCGGATGCAGCCGCTGCCGCGGTTCCTCGCCGTCCGCCGAGGGCGCGGCCGCCGGACCCCAGGGTCCCGGGTACGGCGGAGCGGGCGCGGGCCACGGCCCGGGCGTCGCGTCGGATGCCGTCCCGGCCCCGGGCGGGGGCCCGTATCCGGGCGCCGCCTCGGTCCGGTCGTCCCGGGGCAGCGGCGCGCCGGGGTCGTTCCGGTCGCTCACAGGCCCTCCGCCCGGTCCTCGCCCAGCGCGGTGAGCCGGTCACGCAGCCGGGACGCCTCGGCCGGGCGCAGCCCCGGCACCCGGGCGTCGCTGGCGGCCGCCGCCGTGTGCAACTGCACTGTGGCGAGGTCGAAGGCACGCTCCAGCGGACCGGCGCTCACGTCGACGAACTGCATCCGCGAGTACGGCACGATGGAGAGCCGCCGCACCAGCAGGCCGTGCCGCACCAGCAGGTCGTCGTCGCGCTCGGCGTACCCCCAGGCGCGGACCGCGCGCACGATGGTGATCGCCCGCCAGACGCCGATCAGCTGGTCGCCGCCGACGGCGGCGCCGAGCAGCCAGTGCCCGGACAGCGCCCAGGCGACGCCGAGCACCACGAGCGCCACCGCCAGCCCGATGCCGAGCCGGATCAGCTCCACCCAGATCAGGTCGCGGGAGATCGGCTGCCAGTTGACCGTGTCCGGCCAGGGCTCCAGCGCGCTGTGCGAGGCGGACGGGGACCCGGTGTGGCCGTCACCGCTCACCGGGAGGACCAGCCGTGTTCGACGGTGGTACGGACTCGGTTCGTCTGCTCGCTCACGCTCCGAGCGTAGGCGATCCCGGCAGCGGGACCACCTCGCGGAGGAAGCCGCGTGCGTCGAGGAAGTCGCCGAGGGTGCTCCGGTGCGCCGCGCAGGCGAGCCAGGTCTTGCGTCGGTCGGGCGCGTGCAGGCGGGGATTGTGCCAGCGGAGCTGAAACTCGGCGGGAGCGCGACATCCCCGCGCCGAGCAGATCAGCGCGTCGTCCGGGGGGTTGGGAGTCGTCACCGGGGCGAGTCTAGGCGTCGCACGCCGGGAGTTTAGCGCCGGGCGGCCACGGGGGGAGCCGCCCGGCGACGGGGTGAATCGTACACACTGCGGACCCCTTGTTGTCCACCCGTGTTCAGCGTTTTCCGTGCGGCGGTACGGCGTGGCCGGACGGCGCGGCGAAAATCGTGCCTCTCCCACCCTCGGCTCTCAGCGAGGCATGACAGTCTTGATACGCACCACGCCGCGACGACGACCCTGCTGTGGAGGACCGGTGGCCCAGCCGACCACACCCGACGTGCCGAACCCGACCGAGGCGGCGCCGGACGGCCCGCCCCCGGCGGCCACCACCCCGGCCCAGGACGCCACGCTGTTGGAGCGGGCGCTGTTCGAGATCAAGCGGGTGATCGTCGGCCAGGACCGGATGGTCGAGCGGATGTTCGTCGCGCTGCTGGCCCGGGGTCACTGCCTGCTGGAGGGCGTACCCGGGGTGGCCAAGACGCTCGCCGTGGAGACCCTGGCCCGGGTCGTCGGCGGATCGTTCGCCCGGGTCCAGTTCACCCCGGACCTGGTGCCCGCCGACATCATGGGCACCCGGATCTACCGGCAGTCCACCGAGAAGTTCGACGTCGAGCTGGGCCCGGTCTTCGTCAACTTCCTGCTCGCCGACGAGATCAACCGCGCGCCGGCGAAGGTGCAGTCGGCGCTGCTGGAGGTGATGAGCGAGCGGCAGGTCTCCATCGGTGGCGAGAGCCACCGGGTGCCGGACCCGTTCCTGGTGATGGCCACCCAGAACCCCATCGAGCAGGAGGGCGTCTACCCGCTGCCGGAGGCGCAGCGGGACCGCTTCCTCATGAAGATCGTCGTGGGCTACCCGACCGACGCCGAGGAACGCGAGATCGTCTACCGGATGGGCGTCGCCCCGCCCGAGCCGGTGCGGGTGTTCGACACTCCGGAGCTGATCGCGCTGCAGCACAAGGCCGACCAGGTCTTCGTGCACAACGCGCTCGTCGACTACGCGGTCCGGCTGGTGCTCGCCACCCGGGCGCCCGCCGAGCACGGCATGCCCGACGTCGCCCAGCTCATCCAGTACGGCGCCAGCCCGCGCGCCTCGCTCGGCCTGGTCCGGGCCACCCGCGCGCTGGCGCTGCTGCGCGGACGCGACTACGCGCTGCCGCAGGACGTGCAGGACATCGCGCCGGACATCCTGCGGCACCGGCTGGTGCTCAGCTACGACGCGCTCGCCGACGACGTACCGGCCGACCACATCGTGCACCGGGTGATGTCGACCATCCCGCTGCCCGCCGTCGCGCCCCGCCAGCAGGCCACACCGCCACCGGCAGTGCCGCACAACGGATGGCCCGGGCAGCGGCCGTGACCCCGCCCACCCGGCTCGCCACCGGCGACCGCTCCGGGGCCGTGCTGGCCCGTCTCCAGCTCATGGTCACCCGCAAGCTGGACGGGCTGCTCCAGGGCGACTACGCCGGGCTGCTGCCCGGCCCGGGCAGCGAGGCGGGGGAGTCCCGGGAGTACCGCCCCGGCGACGACGTGCGCCGGATGGACTGGCCGGTCACGGCCCGCACCACCATGCCGCACGTGCGGCGTACGGTGGCCGACCGCGAGCTGGAGACCTGGCTGGCTGTCGACATGTCGGCCAGCCTGGACTTCGGCACCGGGCGGTGGCTCAAGCGGGACGTGGCGATCGCCGCCGTCGCCGCGTTGGCCCACCTCACCGTGCGGGGCGGCAACCGGATCGGCGCCGTCGTCGGCACCGGCGGGGCCGGCGGCCCGGGGACGCTGCTGCGGCTGCCCGCCCGCTCCGGCCGCAAGGAGGCCCAGGGACTGCTGCGGGCGGTGGCCGGCGCCGAGATCCGGCCGGGTCGCAGCGACCTCGGCGCACTCGTCGACATGCTCAACCGGCCGCCCCGGCGGCGCGGCGTGGCGGTGGTCATCTCCGACTTCCTCGCGCCACCGCCGCAGTGGGGCCGGCCGCTGCGTAAGCTGCGGGTCCGCCACGACGTGCTGGCCGTGGAGGTGGTCGACCCGCGGGAGTTGGAACTGCCCGACGTGGGGGTGCTGCCGGTGGTCGACCCGGAGAGCGGCGAGCTGCACGAGGTGCAGACCGCCGACCCGGGCCTGCGCCGGCGGTACGCCGAGGCGGCGGTCGCCCAGCGCGGGGCGATCGCCGCCGAGCTGCGCGCCGCGGGCGCGGCCCACCTGCGCCTGCGTACCGACCGAGACTGGCTGCTGGACATGGTGCGTTTCGTCGCCGCGCAGCGGCACGCCCGCACCCGAGGGACGACTCGATGATCCGATTTCTGCAACCGTGGTGGCTGCTGGCCCTGCTGCCGGTGCTCGCCCTCGCCGCCGCGTACGTCTGGCGGCAACTGCACCGCCAGCAGTACGCGCTGCGGTTCACGAACGTCGACCTGCTGCGTACCGTCGCGCCCAAGGGACTGGGCTGGCGGCGGCACGTGGCGGCCACCGCGTTCCTGCTCTGCCTGCTGGTGCTGGCGACCGGCCTGGCCCGCCCGGCGATCGACACCCGCGAGCCGCTGGAGCGGGCCACCGTCATGCTCGCCATCGACGTGTCGCTGTCGATGCAGGCCGACGACGTGTCGCCGAACCGCCTGGAGGCGGCGCAGGAGGCGGCCAAGCAGTTCGTCGGCGAGCTGCCGGAGAGCTACAACCTGGGGCTCGTGTCGTTCGCGAAGTCGGCGAACGTGCTCGTGCCGCCGACCAAGGACCGGGCGGCGGTGAACGCCGCCATCGACGGGCTGGTGCTGGCCGAGGCGACAGCCACCGGCGAGGCGGTCTTCACGTGCCTGGAGGCGATCCGGTCGGTGCCGGCCGACGGCGCGGCGGGCATCCCGCCGGCCCGCATCGTGCTGCTGTCCGACGGCTACCGGACCTCCGGCCGGTCGGTGGAGGAGGCCGCCGCGGCGGCGCAGGCGGCGAACGTGCCGGTGTCCACCATCGCGTTCGGCACCGACTCGGGGCAGGTCGACATCGGCGGGCAGCTCCAGCGGGTGCCGGTGGACCGCACCGCGCTGTCCCAGCTCGCGGAGACCACGCAGGGCTTCTTCTACGAGGCCGCGTCGGCCAGCGAGCTGAAGCAGGTCTACCAGGACATGGGCAGCTCGATCGGCTACCGGACGGAGCCGCGCGAGATCACCCAGTGGTACGCGGGAATCGCCCTGCTGCTGGCGCTGTGCGCGGGCGGGCTGAGTCTGCTCTGGACGTCCCGGCTGGTCTGAGCCGGGCTCGGCCGGCGGTGGTCAGTGACCGCCGCCGGCCAGCACGAACAGGACGGCCACCCAGACGGCGGCGAGGGTGAAACCCAGTGGGGCGACGTAACGGCTCATGGGTGTGCTCCGTGGCGACAGTCGGCCCGGTGAGGGGCCGTGGGGGTCGGGGCGTACGCGCACGAAGTCGTGACCGGGTGCTCCGCCGCGCGGCAGGGCCACCCCCGGCGTGGGCGCCGGAGAGCGGATGCGGTGCGAGGGGCGGGAAGCGGGTCAGCCGCGTCGACCGAGCCGTGGCTCAGCGGGGCTGACGGTGGGCCCGGCCACGACTGGGAGGATCGCTATCTCGCACAGCGATCACCTCCAACGGTCGGCGGGGCCCGGAACGCGGGCGCAGACCGGCCCGCAGACCCGGTGATCGTACACCGGGGGTGTGCGGTGTCGCGCGCGCGGCCGTCGATCCGGCTGGAGCGGCCGTGTGACCTGCTCGGGTTAGCGCTTACCTACCGGTAACCCCTAGGCTCCGACCGGACCGAGAGATCACTGGAGCAAAAGGGGGATCCGTGGCCCGTACGGTGCTGGTGACCGGCGGCAACCGGGGGATCGGCCTGGCCATCGCGCAGGCCTTCGTCAAGCAGGGCGACCGGGTGGCCGTCACGTACCGGAGCGGCGAGGCCCCGGAGGGCCTGTTCGGGGTGCGGTGCGACGTGACCGACGCCGAGTCGGTCGACGCCGCGTTCACCGCGGTCGAGGCCGAGCTGGGCCCGGTGGAGGTGCTCGTCGCCAACGCCGGCATCACCGACGACACGCTGCTCATGCGGATGTCCGAGGAGCAGTTCACCCGCGTGCTCGACACCAACCTGAGCGGCTCGTTCCGGGTTGCCAAGCGGGCCTCGACGAAGATGCTCCGGAACCGGTGGGGCCGGATGATCTTCATCTCCTCGGTGGTCGGCCTCTTCGGCGGCGCGGGCCAGGTCAACTACGCGGCCAGCAAGGCCGGCCTGATCGGCGTGGCCCGCTCGATCACCCGCGAGCTGGGCAGCCGCAACATCACCGCGAACGTGGTGGCGCCCGGCTTCATCGACACCGACATGACCGCCGGGCTGCCCGAGGAACGCAAGGCCGAGCTGCGCAAGGCGATCCCGGCCGGGCGGATGGCCACCCCGGACGAGGTCGCGGGCGTCGTCACCTGGCTCGCCTCGGACGCGGCCGCCTACGTCACCGGCGCTGTCATCCCGGTCGACGGCGGCCTGGGCATGGGTCACTGAGCAGAGCACGGAGGAGACACGCAATGTCCGGACTTCTCGCCGGTAAGCGACTGCTGGTCACCGGCGTCATCACCGACGCCTCGATCGCCTTCTCGGTGGCGAAACTCGCCCAGGAGAACGGCGCACAGGTCGTGCTCACCGGCTACGGCCGGCTCTCCCTGGTGGAGCGGATCGCCAAGCGGCTGCCCGAACCGGCGCCGGTGATCGAGCTGGACGTCACCAACGAGGAGCACCTGGCCGGCCTGGCCGACAAGGTGCGCGAGCACGTCGACGGCCTCGACGGGGTGGTGCACTCGATCGGGTTCGCCCCGCAGAGCTGCCTCGGCGGCGGCTTCCTCGACGCCCCGTGGGCGGACGTGGCCACCGCGCTCCAGGTCTCCACCTTCTCGTACAAGTCGCTGGCCATGGCCGCGCTGCCGCTGATGTCCTCCGGCGGCGCCGTGGTGGGCCTCACCTTCGACGCCACCAAGGCCTGGCCGGTCTACGACTGGATGGGCGTGGCCAAGGCCGGGCTGGAGTCCGCCTCCCGCTACCTGGCGCTGCACCTGGGCAAGCAGGGCATCCGCAGCAACCTGGTCGCCGCCGGCCCGCTGCGCACCATCGCCGCCAAGTCCATCCCCGGCTTCGACCAGTTCGAGGACGCCTGGACCGAGCGGGCCCCGCTGGGCTGGAGCCTCACCGACCAGGAGCCGGCCGCCCGGGCCTGCCTGGCGCTGCTGTCGGACTGGTTCCCGGCCACCACCGGCGAGATCGTCCACGTCGACGGCGGCTACCACGCCATCGGCGCCTGAGGTGTAAGGAAGGGCCCCTTCTTAACGCCTCGTGCATAGGAAGGGGCCCTTCTTAACACCCCATGCCCGGGTGGTCACCGTGCCGACCAGGGGGCGTCGCCACGCCGTCACGGCGGGCGAGGAACAATGGACCCCATGGCGTACGACGCGTTGGTGCTGGTCTCCTTCGGCGGCCCGGAGCGGCCCGAGGACGTTCTCCCGTTCCTGCAGAACGTGACCCGGGGACGGGGGGTGCCGCCGGAGCGGCTGGCCGAGGTCGCCGAGCACTACCTGCACTTCGGCGGGGTGTCACCGATCAACCAGCAGTGCCGCGACCTGCTCGCGGCGATCCGCGCGGACTTCGCCGCCAACGGCCTCGACCTGCCCGTCTACTGGGGCAACCGCAACTGGGACCCGATGCTCGCCGACACCGTCGCGCGGATGCGCGACGACGGGATCACCCGGGCGCTGGCGTTCGTCACCAGCGCGTACGGCGGCTACTCCTCCTGCCGGCAGTACCAGGAGGACATCGCCTCGGCCCGCGCCGCGGTCGGCCCGGACGCCCCGCTGATCGAGAAGCTGCGCCAGTTCTGGGACCACCCCGGCTTCATCGAGCCGCACGCCGACGCGGTCCGCGCCGCGCTCGCCCAGCTCGACCCCGCGAGGCGGGACAGCACCCGGCTGGTCTTCACCGCGCACTCGGTCCCGATGTCGGCGGCGGCCTCCGCCGGCCCGCACGGCGGCCGGTACACCGCCCAGCTGGAGGAGGTCGCCCGGCTGGTGCACGCCGCGGCCGCGCCGGACCTGGCGTACGACCTGGTCTGGCAGAGCCGGTCCGGCCCGCCGCAGGTGCCGTGGCTGGAGCCGGACGTCAACGACCACCTGGCCACCCTGCCCGAGCAGGGCGTGACGAGCGTGGTGGTCAGCCCGATCGGCTTCGTCTCCGACCACCTGGAGGTGGTGTGGGACCTGGACACCGAGGCGCTGGAGACGGCCAAGCAGCTCGGCCTGGACTTCGTCCGGGCCGGTACGCCGGGCGTCGACCCGCGGTTCGTGTCGATGGTCCGCGAGCTGGTGCTGGAACGTACCGCCCCGGACGGCGAGCGGCTGCGCCGCCGTCTCGGCGAGCTGCCCGCCTGGGACACGTGCCCGGCGTTGTGCTGCGTACCCCCGGCCCGCCGGCCCTGAGCCCGACCCGACGACACCCCTGGGGACGACACGATGCTTGACCGCAAGCCGGTGCAGAGCTGGCTCACCGACATGGACGGCGTGCTGGTGCACGAGGGGCAGCCGGTGCCGGGCGCACCGGAGTTCGTCAAGAAGCTGCGCACCTCCGGCAAGCCGTTCCTGGTGCTGACCAACAACTCCATCTACACCCCGCGTGACCTGCGGGCCCGGCTCGGCCGGATGGGGCTGGACGTGCCGGAGGAGGCGATCTGGTCCTCGGCGCTGGCCACCGCCCAGTTCCTGGCTGACCAACGGCCGGGCGGCACCGCGTACGTCATCGGTGAGGCCGGGCTGACCACGGCGCTGCACGCGGTGGGGTACGTGCTCAGCGACTTCGCCCCGGACTACGTGGTGCTGGGGGAGACGCGCACCTACAGCTTCGAGGCGATAACCAAGGCGATCCGGCTGATCAACGACGGCGCCCGGTTCATCTGCACCAACCCGGACGCCACGGGCCCGTCGATGGAGGGCGCGCTGCCGGCGGCCGGCTCGGTGGCGGCGATGATCTCCAAGGCGACCGGCGTCGACCCGTACTTCGTCGGCAAGCCCAACCCGATGATGATGCGCTCGGCGCTGAACACCATCGACGCCCACTCCGAGTCGACCGCGATGATCGGCGACCGGATGGACACCGACATCCTGTGCGGGCTGGAGGCCGGCCTGGAGACGATCCTGGTGCTCACCGGCATCAGCAGCCGGGCCGAGGCCGAGCGGTACCCGTACCGTCCCTCGCGGATCGTCGACTCGGTGGCCGACCTGATCGACGAGGTCTGAGCCGGCGTTCTACAGCCGCAGCGGCGCGTTGCAGGCGGCCACCAGGGCCTGCCGGCAGGCGGTGGTCAGCGGCCGCAGCGCCGCGTCCCGTTGCTGCGCCTCGTAGGTGTTCACCGCGCCGCCGGGCGCGCTCTCCCCGGCAAGCGCGAGCACCCGATCGAGTACGGCGGCGCGCGCGAACAACCGGCGGGCCCGCGGGTCGAAGCCCGGCGGCAGGTCGGTGGCGCCGTCCGGGCGGCGCAGCGCGGCGAGCGCGCCGGCCAGCTCGGGCCGCCACTGCGCGACGTCCAGCCGGGTCAGCGTGGCGGTCGTCTCGGCGAGCACAGCGGAGAGTTCCGCCTCGGCCTCCGCCGCGCCGGGCGTGGACAGGGACGCCTTCGGCGCGTCCGCCGGCAGCGGGTGGACCCGCCAGAGCACTGTCTCCCAGGTCATCCCCGAGCCGGAGGTGTGCGTGCGGACCTCCGGCACCAACCCCATCCCGCTGGCCACCACCGCCTCGCCGGCCACCAGCGCCGCCCCGGCGAACGCGCCCGGGCCGGGCAGGCCGCGCGGGTCGCCGGGCGCGGGCAGCACCAGGCGGATGTCGTCCGGGGAGTGCTTGGCCAGGCTGGGCAGCGCCTCCCGCAGGGACACGTCGGTCCAGGTGCCGGGTGCGTCGGCGACCAGGTGCTCCTCGTCGCCGGCAACCGCGTCGGCCACCTCGTCGAACGGCACCAGGCCGGCTCGCCAGGCACGCACCCAGGCGACGAACCGGCTCGACCGGCGCGGAGCCAGTGTGGCCGCGCCCGCTGCGGGGGAGGACATGCCGAAAGGGTACGTGCTCCGCGCCGCTGCTGTCTCGGCTGCCGCTCCGGTGGCGCGACCTGCCCCCAACTAACCCCTTCGCACCGTTTCGTGCCGACGGATGACGGCCCGGTCGGCGCGTCGGCGAGCGACACGCCGAGGTCGTGGTTAGCGTCTCCGGCATGGCGGGGCGATACGACGGCGACGTGCTGGCCGGCGACTGGCGGCGACGGAAGGTGACCCCCGAAGTCGACGCCGAACCCGACCTGGTGGTCGAGGACGCCGACTCCGGGTTCTGCGGCGCGGTGGTCGGCTTCGACGCCGGCGCGGTGGTGCTGGAGGACCGGCACGGGCGGCGGCGCAACTTCCCGCTGCTGCCCGCCGCGTTCCTGCTCGACGGCCGGCCGGTCACGCTACGGCGGCCGGCCCGTGCCCCGGTGCCCGCCGCGCGCCGCCGTACCGCGTCCGGGTCGATCGCGGTGGACGGCGTACGGGCGCAGGTCGCCAAGGCCAGCCGGATCTGGGTCGAGGGCGTGCACGACGCCGCGCTGGTCGAGCGGATCTGGGGCGACGACCTGCGCATCGAGGGCGTGGTGGTGGAGCCGTTGGACGGCATTGACGCGCTCGCCGAGGAGGTACGCGCGTTCGCGCCCGGCCCCGGCCGCCGCCTCGGGGTGCTCGTCGACCACCTGGTGCCCGGCTCGAAGGAGAGCCGGATCGTGGCCCGGGTCACCTCGCCGCACGTGCTGGTCACCGGCCACCCCTACGTCGACGTGTGGCAGGCGGTACGTCCGGCGGCGCTGGGCATCGCGGCGTGGCCTGTGGTGCCGCCGGGACAGCCCTGGAAGGAGGGCGTCTGCGCGGCGCTCGGGGTGGCCGAGCCGGCCGACATGTGGCGGCGCATTCTGTCCCGTGTGGACAGTTTCGCGGACGTGGAGACGCCGCTGATCAACGCCATGGAGCGGTTGATCGACTTCGTGACCGAGCCTGTCTGACTTGTTTCGGTCCTGGGTGGTTGCGGTTGGGGGCCGGGGGCGATCGTGCCCGGCTCCGGGCGGTCAGGCTTGATCCCTGCGCCGGTCACGGTCGCCCCCGGCCCCGCCGTGCGTCAGCTCCGCCCGCCCCTGGACCCGCCGCGTCAGCTTCGCCCGCCCCTGGACCCGCCGCGCCAGCTCCGCCCGCCGCCGGACCCGCCGTGGCGTCAGCTCCGCCCGCCCTCGGACCTCCTGTCCCCCGCCCCGGCCCCGTCTCGGGCTTCCTTTCGGGTCCCCTCCTGGCGCCCCTCGCCAGGTTGATCAAGGAGTTTGTGGGTGTATTGGAGATCAACACCGACGCAAACTCCTTGATCACGGGGGTGGGCGGTGCGGGTGTGCGTCGATCATGGAGTTGTGGCCCCCGCGGGTCGGGCATAGCAGGGCGAAATGGGGGCCGTAAGTGCAAGATCGCCGGGGCGGGCCGGGGCGGGCCGGGGCGGGGGCGGAGGCGGGGGCGGGGGCGGGGGCGAAGGGCGAGGGTGGGGGCGAGGGCGGGGGTTAGGGGAGTTCGTCGGGGGTTCGGGTCAGGACGAAGGTGGCTATGTCGAGGGCTACCGGGGTGCCGGAACCGTCGCGGATCACGGTGAGGATCTCGCCGTCCTGGGAGCCGGAGCGGCCCCGCCACCGGTCCGGGCCCTCGGGGGTGAAGCGCAGCTGCGGCCTGCCCACCTGACCGCCGACCAGCTCACCGGCGGCGTCGACGCGGAACTCGTACTCGCCGCCCATCCACCACCAGCGGCCGGTCAGCGCGGCCACGTCGGCGGCGGGCGGGTCGGCCGGGCGCCAGGGGGCGGGCGCGGCCGGTTCGGCGTCCAGCACCAGCGTGAGCGCCTCCCGGCCGAGCGCGCCGATGTGGTGGCCGCGCAGGCCGTACGAGTTGGCGAAGTTCACCACGGCGGTGCGGGTGGGCCGGTGGACGGCCAGGCCGGCGACGTACCCGGGCATCGAGCCGCCGTGCCCCACGTACACCCGGTCGCCGACCCGGTAGAGCTCAATGCCGAGTCCGTGGCCGCCGCTCCACGAGTCCAGGTCGTTGATGACCATGGGGGCGCACATCTCGGTGAGCGTGGCGGGCGAGAGCAGCGCCGGGTCCGGGTCGGCCAGGAACGACGCCCAACGGCCCAGGTCCTCGACCGTCGACCAGAGCTGCCCGGCGGGCGCCATCGCCCCGCTGTCGGTGAGCGGCTCCTCCCGCAGCGTCTCGTGCCAGGGGTGCACGACGTAGCCGGGGGCGTACGGCTCGGTGGGGTGGTACGTGGTGCGGCGCATGCCCAGCGGCGCCAACAGCCGCTCGGTCAGCAGCTCCGCCCACGGGGTGCCGGTGATCCGTTCCAGCACGCCGCCGAGCAGCCCGTACGCGAGGTTCGAGTAGTGGTAGACGAAGTGCGGCGGGTGGGCGATCTTGTCCGGTGTCAGCCCGGCGAGCAGCGTCGGCAGGTCCGCGCCCTCGGTCCGCTCCCACCACTGGCCGTCCGGCTCGCGTTGCAGCCCGCTGACGTGGCCGAGGAGCCGGCGCACGGTCACGGACCCGACCGGGGTGCCGGGCAGGTGCGCGTCCAGCGGGTCGTCCAGCGCCAGCCGGCCGGCGTCGCGCTGCTGCATCACCAGCACCGCGGTCATGGTCTTGGTGATCGAGCCGATCCGGTACTGGAGGTCGGCGTCGGGGCGGGGCGTCTCACCGGCGACGGCCAGGTGCGCCAGGCGCCCGTCGCGGATTACGCCGAGAGCGAGCGACGGGCCCCGCCCTTCGGCCTGGGCCCGGGCGACCAGGAGGTCCACCTGACGCGCGGTTTCGGGCAGCAGGGCCATGTCGTCCTCCTCGTCGGCGGGCGGCGCGGTACGCCGAGCCGAGCCTAGCGATCATGACAGTTCGATGACACGTGCGTTGACGTGTCAGGATTGTTCTCGTGGACGCCGTGTTCTGGATCGTTCTGGGTGTGGTATTAGCGGTCGCCGAGATCTTCACGACGACGCTCTTCCTGATCATGTTCGGGGTCGGAGCGTTCGCCGCTGCCGGCGCCGCGGCGCTCGGTGCGCCGGTGGCGCTGCAGGCGGTGATCTTCGCCGTGGTGTCGGCGTTGTCGGTGGCGGTGGTCCGGCCGGTGGTCCGGCGGCACGCGCGGCCGGCGATCGAGACCGGGGAGCAGCCGTTCGGGGTCGAGGCGCTGGAGGGGGCCACCGCTGTGGTCCTGGAGCCGGTCGATGCCGAGCGCGGCATGATCAAGATTGACGGTGAGCTGTGGACGGCCCGCTCGTACGACGCGACGCGCGCGTACGCCGAGGGTGAGCGGGTGCAGGTGATCAAGGTCCGGGGCGCTACCGCCCTGGTATGGCAGGACGACATTTCTCCCCCGGGCGAGCTGCCCGAAGCGAAAAGGTGAACGGTATGGAGTTTCTGGCGATCCTGATGATCGCGGTGGCGTTGATCGGTGTGGTGACGCTGTTCAAGGCGGTACGGATCGTGCCGCAGCAGCGGCAGGGCGTGGTGGAGCGGCTGGGCCGGTACAAGCGCACCCTGAACCCGGGCCTCAACCTGCTGGTGCCGTTCGTGGACGCGGTGCGCACCAAGGTCGACATGCGCGAGCAGGTGGTCAGCTTCCCGCCCCAGCCGGTGATCACCTCCGACAACCTGGTCGTCTCGATCGACACGGTGCTCTACTTCAAGGTGGTCGACTCGGTTCGCGCCACCTACGAGATCTCCAACTTCCTCCAGGCGATCGAGCAGCTCACCGTCACCACGCTGCGTAACGTGATCGGCTCGCTGGACCTGGAGCGCGCGCTGACCAGCCGCGAGGAGATCAACCGGCACCTGTCCGGCGTGCTGGACGAGACCACCGGCCGCTGGGGCATCAAGGTGACCCGGGTCGAGATCAAGGCGATCGAGCCGCCGCCGAGCATCCGCGACTCCATGGAGAAGCAGATGCGCGCCGAGCGGGACCGCCGTGCCGCGATCCTCAACGCCGAGGGCCACAAGCAGTCGCAGATCCTCACTGCCGAGGGTGAGAAGCAGGCCGCGGTGCTGCGCGCCGACGGTGACCGGCAGGCCCGGATCCTGCAGGCGGAGGGCCAGGCGAAGGCGATCCGTACCGTCTTCGACGCGATCCACACCGCCAACCCGAGCCAGAAGGTGCTGGCCTACCAGTACCTCCAGGCGCTGCCGCAGATCGCCAACGGCACGGCCAACAAGGTCTGGATCGTCCCGACCGAGCTGACCAAGGCCCTGGAGGGCATGGGCGGCGCGCTGGGCGGGCTGGCCAACATGGTCGGCGACCAGCCCTCGCCGGAGGCTGCCAAGAGCGCCGGCGAGGTCGAGCGGGAGGCCGCCGAGGCGGCCCAGGCCGCGGCCATCGCGGCCCAGGAGATCCACGACGAGGTACGTGTGGCGGAGGCGCAGGCCACCGGCGGCAACACCCCGCAGGGTCTGCCCGCGCCGGAGCCGGTGTCACCGGCCAGCCTGGTGAACGACCCGGCGGACCAGCGCGAGCGGGGCTGACCGGCAAATCCGAGAATCCCTCATGCGGCGCTCCGGCGGCTGCCACCATCGGTTTCAGGACGGGTGGTGAGCAGGGCCGGAGCGCCGTTGCGTGTCCCGGGCCGCCCGCGGCGCGAACGAGGTGAGGCATGAAGGACCCGGCGAACCGGCTGTTCTCCCGTACCCCGGTCCCCGGTGCGCACGACCCCGCCGGGCCGATCGGCTCCCGGCGTACCGGAGGGGGTTTCGGGGTCCTGCCGTTCGTCTCCGAGTCCGGCCGCGGCGCGCCGGCCACCGACGCGACCTGGGCCTGGTCGGTCCGCCGGTTCGCCCGCGCGGCGGTCTGGCTGCTGCCGGCGTACGCGGTGCTCTACGGCCTGGTGGCGATGGCCAGCGACGGCGGGGTGGGCAACGACCCGTACCCGGCCGACGGCCGGCCGCTCTACCTGGTCGGCTGGGTCGCCTCGGTGTGGCTCGGGCTGCTCGCCCTGCTCGCGCTCACCGGCCTGCTCGCCGCCACCCGCTGCCGCCGGATCGCGCTGGCCGGGCTGCTGTGCAGCATCGGCGGGATGGTGCTGATGCTCCCGTTCGCCGGCCTGGCCGAGCAGACGCCCGTGTTCGGCGTGACCGCGCGGGGCATCGTGCTGTTCGGCGCCACCCTCTACAGCGTGGGCTGGTTCCTGACCGGCTGGTCCGTCGCCCGGTCCGGGATGTTCTCCTACGGCGACGGGACCATGCTGATGATCGCCGCCCCGCTGCTCGGCCTGGGCGGCGCGCTGATCGGCTCGCTCCAGACGTTCGGCGCGATCTTCGTGCTGGTCGCCGGCATCGGCATCGGCTACCGCAGCGGCCGCCTGGTGCCCGAGACCATCGCCCGGGACGCCGCAGCGGCCAGCGTCGCCGCCGCACCGGTGCCGCCCGCGTCACCGAAGGGCCCACTCGGGGCGGGCTGACCGTTTCTTCAGCTGGGCGGTCGCCGTGAAGTAACTGACAGTTGCCTGGCGAGGTGGCCGGTAGGCGGCTTTCGTGGCAATCCTTGCGACCATGCCGTCTCCCAGGTCGCCGCTGTCGCGGCTGTTCACCGTGCTGCTGGCCGGCCTGCTCGCCGGGCTCGTCCTCGCGGTCGCCGCGCTTCCCGCCGGACTGCTCGGCGGGTTCGCCGCCCGGGCGGCGCTCGGCGCGTACGCGGACCTGCCCGACGCGCTGCGCACGCCGGCCCAGCCGCAGCGCTCCTACCTCTACGCCAACGACGGCAAGACGCTGATCACCACGTTCTACGACGTGAACCGCACCGACGTGTCGCTGGACGAGATCGCCCCGGTGATGCGGCAGGCGATCATCGCGGCCGAGGACCGGCGGTTCTACTCGCACGGCGGCGCGGACCTGCGCGGCATCGCCCGGGCGCTGGTGGCGAACGTCAAGGGCGGCGGCACCGAGCAGGGCGGCTCCACGCTGACCATGCAGTACGTCCGCAACGTGCTCAAGACCGACCCGAACCGCACAGCGGAGGAGCGGCAGGCCGCCACCGAGCAGACCGTCGGGCGCAAGCTCCAGGAGATCCGGTACGCGAACGCGCTGGAGCAGTCGCTGTCCAAGGACGAGATCCTCAACCGCTACCTGAACATCGCGTACTTCGGTTCCGGCGCGTACGGCGTCGCCGCCGCGAGCCAGCGCTACTTCGGCAAGGCCCCGGCCGACCTGACGCTGGGCGAGGCTGCGCTGCTGGCCGGTCTGGTCCAGTCGCCGGAGGCGTACAGCCCGATCGACGGCGACCTCGACCAGGCGCTGGCCCGCCGGGCGTACGTGCTGGACGCGATGGCCGAGACCGGAGCGATCACCGCCCAGCAAGCCGCGGCGGCGAAGGCGCAGGCGCCCACGCTGCGCCCGACCGCCCAGCCCAACGGCTGCACCGCCACCGCCCAGGGCCACGACGACTGGGGCTTCTTCTGCGACTACCTGCGCCGCTGGTGGCTCACCCAGCCCGCCTTCGGCAGCACCCCCGAGGAGCGCGAGCAGGCGCTGCGCCGGGGCGGCTACCGGGTCGTCACCACGCTCGACCCGGCGATCCAGGAGACCGCGCAGGAGCAGGCCACCAAGGTCTACGGGTACGGCAACAAGCGCGCGCTGCCGATCGCGGCGGTCGAGCCCGGCACCGGCCGGGTGCTCGCCATGGCGGTGAACCGGCACTACAGCCTCGACGACAACCCCGCCGGGCAGGCCAACTACCCGAACACTGTCAACCCGCTGATCTCCGGCGGCGCCAGCGTCGACGGCTACCAGGCCGGCTCGACGTTCAAGATGTTCACCATGCTGGCCGCGCTGGAGGCCGGCAAGCCGCTGTCCACCGGCTTCGACGCGCCGAGCCGCCTGCCCACCCGGTACGCCTCGGACGACGAGGGCAACTGCGACGGCACCTGGTGCCCGGCGAACGCCAACCCGCAGTGGATGGACGGCTACCGGATGATGTGGGACGGCTTCGGCCGCTCCGTCAACACGTACTTCGTCTGGCTCGCCGAGCAGGTCGGCGAGGACAAGGTGGTGGAGATGGCGCAGCGCCTCGGCATCACCTTCCGGGCCGGCTCCGACGCCGCGTTCGCCCGCGACCACGCCGCCGACTGGGGCGCGTTCACGCTGGGCGTGGCCGCCACCACCCCGCTCGACCTGGCGAACGCGTACGCGACGGTGGCCGCCGAGGGCACGTACTGCGCGCCGCTGCCGGTGGTCTCGGTGACCACGCCCGACGGCGGGACCGTCGACGTGGGGCAGCCGGAGTGCAAGCGGGTCCTCGAACCGGACGTGGCCCGGGCCGCCACCGACGCGGCCCGCTGCCCGGTCGGCCAGCAGTCCGCGTTCGAGCAGTGCAACGGCGGCACCGCCACCGCCGTCGACCGGATCGTCGGCCGCCCGGTCGCCGGCAAGACCGGCAGCTCGGAGCGGAACGCCACGGAGACGTTCGTCGGGTACACCCCGCAGGTCGCCGTGGCCGGCATCGCCGCCAACCCGGACGACGTCACCGACCTGGTCGGCTCCGCCGTGCAGGCGAAGGTGATCGACGCGGTGGCGCGGACCATCAGGACGGCGGTCACCGGCGAGCCGGAGCGCGATTTCACCGCCCCCAGCCGGAAGCTCGTCGGCGACCCGCAGCGTCCGCAGCCGCCCCGGCGGACCGAGCCGGACCGCCGCGAGCAGCGCGAGGACCGCGAGCTGCCCTCCGACGTGCTCCGCTGGCTGCGCGACCGCGGGTAAGGAAGGGCCCCTTCTTAACGCCTCCGGTAGTAAAGGGGCCCCTTCTTAACGCCGCCCCGCACGCACGACTCAATGCCGCGCCGGAACCACGATCGCGGCCACGGCCGCGTCGAGGGCTGCGGCCACCTCGTCCGGCGTGCCGTCGCCGTCGAGCGTGACGAACGAGCCGAACTCCGGCAACGCCCGGTACGCGGCGTCCAGCGCGCACAGGTGCGCCAGTTCCTCGGTGTCGATGCCGCGCGCGGCCACCCGCTGCCGGGCCACCTCGGGGGAGGTGGCCAGGAAGCACACCACCGCCGGGCGCGGGAAGACCGCGTACGCGGCGCGCACCACGCGCCGTCCCCGGTCGCCCCGGGCCGCCATGATCACGTCCTGGCACCAGGTCCACCGGTCCAGCACGGCCACCCGGCCGGTCAGGCGGGCCACCGCCACGGTCCGGGCCATCGCCGCCGCGCGCACCGTCGCCTCCAGCGCCGGATAGACGGTACGACCGAACAGCGCCACCCCGTCCGTCCGGCCGAGCGCCCGGGCCAGCCGGTTCCACAGCGGCCGCCCACCGGCGTTCTCGAAGTACCGCGCCCGGACACCCCGCCGGCGCAGCCGTTCGGCCAGCGCCTTCGCCTGGGTGGTCTTGCCGGAGCCGTCGACACCGATCAACGCGATCATCACAGGTCGGGCCACGCACCCGGATGCTAGCGGCGCCCGCCAACGGCCGTTGATGATCGACTTGTGATCGACCGGTGACGCTTGGCGACAGGCTTGGGCTCGCCTTCCGCGGTACTGCGGAGGGCGTACCCGAATCGAGGAGGCGTCCATGGAGAAGGCCACGATCGAGCAGGCCGGCAAGAAGAAGCTCTCGCTGAAGGTCCGCAAGCTGGAGCGGCTGGAGACCACCGTCATCCGCGAGAGCAACGGCGCCTGATCCGCGTCGGCACCCCGGTCGCCGCCACGTACCGGCGGCGGCCGGGGTGCCGCTTTCCCGCCTTCCGCCGAGCATTGTGAGGTTGCGGTACCCATGCTCAAGCCGCGCATCAAGAGTGTCCACGAGCCCTACACCCTGCCGGGGAACCGGCTGATCATCGGTCTGATGCAGTACGGCGTCGCGTCGGAGATCCAGGACGACGAGGACGGTACGATCGCCCGCATCCTGACGTTGCTCGACGGCACCCGGTACGTGTGGGAGGTCTGCGCGGACCTCGCCGAGACGCACCCGGGCATCGACGAGGACAGCGTCCGCGAGGTGGTGGACCAGCTCATCGCGCAGGGCTTCGTCGAGGACGCGGCGGCCCCGCTGCCCGACGGGTTCACAGTGGAGGCCGCGCAGCGCTACGACCGGGCCCGGCACTTCTACGCCTGGATCGACACCCAGCCGCGCCGTTCGCCCTTCGAGGTTCAGGCGCGCATCGGGCGGGCCCGGGTCTCCGTACTCGGTCTCGGCGGCACCGGTACGGCGGTCGCGGCCGGACTCGTCGCCAGCGGCGTCGGCGGCCTGCACTGCGCCGACTTCGACGTGATCGACCAGCCGAACCTGACCCGCCAGCTGCTCTACACCGAGAGCGACCTCGGCCAGCCGAAGGTGAAGGTCGCCGTGGACCGGCTGCGGGCGATGAACTCGCACGTCGAGGTCACCGGGGAGGAGTGCCGCGTCCGCTCCGCCGACGACCTGGTGCCGCTGATGAACGGGCGGGACGCCTTCGTCCTCTGCGCGGACCGGCCCGTCGACCAGATCCAGGACTGGACGAACGAGGCGGCCCTGCGTACCGGCACTCCGTGGTTCATGGCGCTCTACACCGGCCCGATGACAGTGGTCGGCTCGTTCCTTCCGGGCCGTACCGGGTGCTACACGTGCCTGCGGCGACGGCCGGACAAGCACGAGATCCAGACCGACGGCACGCCACTGCGCGGAGGGGAACGACCGAACGCGGTGATCGCCGCCACCGCGAACGTGACAGGTCACCTCTGCGCGCTGGAGGTGCTCTATTACCTCGGCGGGCTGCCCCAGCAGGTCGCCGGGCGGGTCTTCCACCAGAACGCCGCGCGCTGGGACCACCACTACTTCATCGACGTGCCGCGAGACCCGGACTGCCCCTCGTGCGGTCCGCGCGGCGCGTGAGGACCGGGCGATGACGACCACCGGGACCGAGGCCGCGCCGGACCTGAGCGCCGCGACGCGGGTACGGTTCCACCCGCTGCGGATCCGGCCGTCCGACGACGACCCGGACTCGGTGGTGGTGGGCCGGCCGGAGGTCGGCGAGTTCGTGGAGCTGCCCGCGATCGGCGCCCGCGCCGTCGAGCTGCTCGACGGCGGAGCGCCGATCGGCGTGGCCGAGGAACGGATCGCCGCCGAGCACGACGTGGACCTCGACCTCGTGGACCTGGTGCTCGCGCTGCGGGAGGCGGGCCTGGTGGCCGAGGTCGACGGCCGGCCCACCGGCGGCGCCCGCCGCGAGGACCGGCCGCATCTGCCCTGGCTGCGGGCCCGGCACGTGCGCTGGCTGTTCGGCCCCGCGGCGAAGGTGGCCTACGTCGCGCTGGTCGCGGCGACGCTGGCCACCGTGGTACGCCGTCCCGAGCTGCTGCCCTCGTACCGGGACTTCTTCTGGACCGGCTACGTCGGTCTCGCCGTGCTCGTGAACACCGCGCTGTTCTCCGTGACGGCCGTTCTGCACGAGTTCAGTCACCTGGTCGCGGCCCGTTCGCTGGACGCGCCGGCCCGGATCCGCTTCGCCACCCGGCTGCACCACCTGGTCCTGGAGACCGACGTGACAGCGATCTGGTCGGTGCCGCGCCGCCACCGGTACCGCGTCTATCTCAGCGGCCTGCTGTGGGATTTCGCCGTCGTGTGCGCCGCGCTGCTGGTGATGGCGTACGCCCGGCCGCATCCGCTCGTCGACGGGCTGCTGTCCGCCGTCGTCCTGGTGATCGTCATGTCGATGGCGCTGCAACTGCACGTCTACATGCGCACCGACTGCTACTTCGTCCTGCTGGACCTGCTGCGGTGCCGCAACCTGTTCCAGGACGGCTTCGCGTACGCCCGGCACCTGTTGCGCCGGGGTCTGCACGCGGCGTTTCCCGGCCGGGTGGCGGCGTCCGCCGGGGACCCCACCGGCGTCCTGCCGCCGCACGAGCGGCGCGCGGTGCGGATCTACGCGCTGGCGGTGGTGGCGGGCAGCGCTGTCGCGCTGTCCAGCTTCGTCCTGTTCGGAATTCCGATCGTCGCGCACGGCGCGATCCAGGCGGGCTCGGCCGTGCTGGCCGGCGCGACCGGCGGAAGCCTGCTCGCGGCCGTGGACGGCGCGCTCGTCCTGCTCGTCGAGGGCACGCTCCAGGCGATGTTCCTGGTCACGTTCTACCGGCGTCATTCGCGACGACGCCGGGCGTGGGCCGCCTCCGGCCCGGCGCCGCACACCGCGCCGGAGCCGATCGGCTGACCGGCGGCGACGACCGGCCACAGTGGTGCGTCCCCCCGGCCACCGCTGGTACGCGTCACCCCCTGACCTCGCGCGAACTCGTCTAGGGTGGGGCCGGAGGGCGATCATGAAGTGGTCGCCCGGGTCCGCGCGCTTCGGGGGGAGCGAATGGTGCCGGCGGTCATGTTTCGGCTGCTCGGCCCGGTCGAGGTGTGCTTCGACGACCGGACGGTCCGCGTCGGTGGCCCGCGCAGTCAGGCAATGCTCGCCGCGTTGCTGCTGGAAGCCAACCGGATCGTCCCGGTGTCCCGCCTCATGGACGCCGCGTGGGGCAGCCATCCGCCGGCGAGCGCGGACGTCCAGGTCCGCAACCGGGTCGCGGCGGCGCGACGGGCGCTGCGCGCCGCCGGTCTGCCCGGCGACGTGATCGGCACCCACGGCTCCGGATACCTGCTCACCGTCGCCGACGGTCAGCTCGACCTGGACGTCTTCGAGGAACGGGTACGCCGGGCCGAGGGGCGACTCGACCAGGGCGGCGCCCCGGAGGAGGCGTTGTCCGGGCTGCGCGAGGCGCTGGCGATGTGGCGCGGTCCGGCGCTCGACGGCCTGCGTACGCCGGCGCTCACCGCCGCGGCGCAGCGTCTCGACGAGCGGCGGATGACAGTGGTCGAGCGCTGCCTCGGCCTGGAGCTGGGCCTCGGCCGGTACGACAGCGTCATCGGCCGGCTCACCGAACTGGTCGAGGCGTACCCGTGGCGGGAGTCGCTCGTGGGCCAGCTCATGCGGGCCCTCTACCTGGCGGACCGGCAGGGCGAGGCGCTGGACCGGTTCGACCAGTTGCGCCGTCGCCTGGCCGAGGAGCTCGGCGTCGACCCGACGGCGCAGCTGACCCGGCTACGCGACCTGATCCTGCGCAACGACCCCAGCCTGCGGGCGGCACCCGACGCCGGGCCGGTCGTCGCGCCGCCGGACCGCCCGGCCGCCTCCGGAACGCGCCCGGCCGCCGCCGCTCAACACGGAGCCGCCGGACCGGACGGGGCCGCACGCCCGCCGGTCCGGATGCTTCCGGCGGGCCTCACCGACTTCGTCGGCCGGGAGGAGCAGATCGCGGCGGTCCTGGAGTGGCTTCCGGATCGGCCGGCGGTCGCGGTGACGGCGATCAGCGGCCTGCCCGGCGTCGGCAAGACCACGCTGGCGGTCCGGATCGCCCACCAGCTCGGCGCGGCGTACCCCGGTCCGCACCTGTACGTCGACCTGAACGGGCACGACCATCCGTCGCCTCCGGTGGAGGTGCTCGGGCGGTTCCTGCGGGCGCTCGGCGTACCCGGCGCGGAGATCCCCGCGGACCTGGAGGAACGCGCCGCGCTGTTCCGGGGCGCGATGGCCGAGCGGCCCGGTCTGGTGCTGCTGGACAACGCGGCCGACGCGGCGCAGGTGCGCCCCCTGCTGCCCGGGACGGACACCGTCGTGCTGGTCACGAGCCGGCGCGCGCTCGTCGACGTCGACGGCGCCTACCAGCTGCGGCTGGACCCGCTGCCCGAGGCGGACGCACTGCGGCTGCTCGCCGGCATCATCGGCGCGGACCGCGTCGCTGCCGAACCCGGCTCCGCGTCGGACGTCGTCCACCACTGCGGACTGCTGCCGCTGGCGGTGCGGATCGCGGGCGCCCGGCTGGCGATACCCGGCGTGCCGTCGCTGCGGCAGGCGGCGGCGCAGCTCGCCGAACTCTCGCACCGGCTGGACCACCTCACCCGCGCCGACCGCAGCGTACGGGCGGCGTTCCACTCGGCGTACGTGGCGCTGGACGAGCCGGCCCGGCGGCTGCTGCGCCGGTTCGCGGTGCTGGACCTCGACCGGGCCCCGCCGTGGCTGCCCGGCGTCCTGCTCGACGACGAGGCGGGCGCGGCGGACGCGGTCACCGGCCTGGTCGAGGCCAACCTGGTCGAGGTGACCGGGCCGGACGAGCTGGGCCAGGTCCGCTATCACCTCCACGATCTGGTCCGCGCCTTCGCCCGGGAGCGCGCCGCGCGGGAGGAGGGGCCGCGGGAACGGCCGGAGGTGCTGCGGCGTGTCTTCGGCACCTGGCTGACGCTGGTCGAGCAGGCCCGGGTGGCGCTGAGTCACGAGGGCGGCGCCGCCATCGTCGCCGACCTGCCGAGGTCACCGGCGCCCACCGGCGAGCACCTGAGCGACCCGAAGCGCTGGTTCAGCGCCGAACGGGCCGCCCTGCTGGACAGCGTCGAGCAGGCCGCCGCGACGCCCGGCCTGGAGGACTACTCCTGGGCGCTGGCCTGGCACTGCGACTACTACCTGTTCGTCGACGCCCGGCTGGACGAGCTGACCCGGGTCACCGAGACCGGGCTGGCGGCCGCCGAGCGCCGGCGGCACCCCGAGGGGATCGCCCGGCTCCGGCTCTGCGTGGCGTTCGCGGCCCTGCTGCGCAGTGACCTGGAGGCCGCGCTCGGCTACGCGCAGGCCGCCGCCGCGGCGGCCGAGCCGCTCGCCCAACCCTGGCTGCGGGCCGACATCGCCGGGGTCGAGAACCAGGTGTACGAGGGACTGGGTGACCGGGCGTCGGCACGCGCCAGCCTGGTCCGCTCCATCGAGCTGTACCAGGAAGCCGGTGACGAGGTCGCCGCCGGACCGAAACTCGTCCGGCTGGGCGTACTCCAGTTGCAGGAAGGCGATCCGGCCGCCGGGGACACGCTCGCCCGGGCCGTCGCGCTGCTGCGGGCCGCCGGCACGCCCCGGCCGCTCGCGTTCGGCCTGCGCGCGTCGGGCCGCTGGCACGACCACCGCGGCGCGGTGGACGAGGCCCGGGCGGCGTACCTGGAAGCCCTGGATCTGGTCCGGCGGCACGGTGACCGGCTCGGTGAGGTGGCGCTGCTCAGCGAGGTCGCCGCGATGCTCGCGGGGCACGGCCGGCTGGGCGAGGCGGCCGGGTACGCCGACACCGCCCTGGAGCAGGCCCGCAAGACGCGGGTCGCGGCGTACCTGGCCTACGCCCGGTACGCCCAGGGACGGATCAGCCTGATGTCGGGCGAGCCGGCGCGGGCGCGGGTCCTGCTCGAACAGGCGGCCGACGACCTGACGGCCAGCCCGCCGCTGCAGGTGGAGGCCCTGATGGACCTGGCCCGGGCGGTGGAACGGCTGACCGGGGCCGAGGCGGCCCGGGACGTCTGGCGGCGCGCCCACGCGGTGGCTGCCCGGATCGGGGCCACTGCCACGGCGGACGAGATCGAGCGGCGGCTGGCCGGACCGTAGCCTGGCCTGGAGGGACCAGCCGGCCGGGAGCGGTCAGCCCGGCCGGGAGTCGTCGGGGCCGGGTTGTCGGATCCGGCCGGACGGCTCCGACCCACCGGCGAGCGCGCCCGACCGGGACGCGCCGCAACGCGGAGGAACACATCATGGGCACTGTCATCTACTGGGTGCACACGTCGGTCGACGGCTTCATCGAGGGGCCGAACGGCGAGTTCGACTGGCCGGAGATGGGGGAGGAGCTGTCCGCGTACTCGATGGACCTGTCCGAGCGGGCCGCCGCCTTCGTCTACGGGCGGCGGGTGTGGGAGATGATGGCCGCCTACTGGCCGCAGGTCGAGTCGATCTCCGACCATCCACACGACCTGGCGTTCGCGCCGATCTGGCGGCGTACCCCGAAGGTCGTGGTCTCCCGCACGCTCGCCGAGGCCGGCCACGGCGCCGTGGTGGTCGGCGGCGGCGACCTGGCGAAGGAGTTCGCCGAGGTCCGCGAGCGGTTCCCCGGTGACCTGCTGCTCACCGGCGGCACCGGCGCGGCGACGGCGCTGGCCGCGCTCGGGCTCGTCGACGAGTTCCAGGTGATCGTGCACCCGGTGGTGCTCGGCGGCGGGCGGCAGGTGCTGCCCGGCCTGGCCCGGCAGAGCCTGCGGTTGGTCGGGACGCGCACCTTCGACGGGCGGTCGGTGCTGCTGCGCTACGCGCGGGCCTGACGGGTCAGCGCCCCCGGCGGCGGGGCCGGTACGTGGCGAGCACCGCCGGTACGCCGCGGCGCACGATGCCGGCCCGGTCGCTGTCCCCGCGCCCGGCCGCCGCGGCGGTCTTGCGGGCCTGCTCGGCGGTGAAGTGCGGCGGCAGCATCAGCTCGGCCGGGTCCACCACCGCGTTCACCACCACCGGGCGGTCCGCGTCGAGCACCCGCTGCCACAAGCCGCCCACCCGGCCGGCGGAGTCGACAAGCTCGCCGCCGAGCCCCAGCACCTCCGCCCACCTGTGGTACGCCACGTCGGGCAGGTCCTGGCTGTCCGGGAACATCGGCGTGCCCTCGCCGGACCGCTGCTCCCAGCTGACGAACGCCAGGTCCCGGTTGTTGAGCACCAGCACCACGAACCGGGGGTCGGACCACTCCCGCCAGTACTTCGCCACCGTGATCAGCTCGTTGACGCCGTTCATCTGCATCGCCCCGTCGCCGAGCAGCGCGATCACCGGGCGGTCCGGGTGGGCGAACTTCGCCGCCAGCGCGTACGGCATCCCGCCGCCCATGGAGAGCAGCGTGCCGGAGAGGCTGGCCAGCATGCCGGGGCGGACCCGCACGTGGCGGGCGTACCAGGCGGTGGCGGTGCCGCAGTCCACAGCGAGCATGGCGTCGCCTGGCAGCGCGTCGTCGAGCGTGGCGAACAGCGACTGCGGGTTGACCGGGTCGGCCGGCTGGGCGGCGACCTCGCGTTGGGAGGCCCGCCACTTGCCGGTGGCGTCGGCGATCGTGGCCCGCCAGGCGGTCGGGCCCGGCCCCGGACCCAGCTCCCTGAGCAGGGCGCGCAGCGTCGGCCCGGCGTCACCGGTCAGGTTCACCTCGGTCGGGTAGCGCAGCCCCATCCGGGTGCCGTCGATGTCGATCTGCACCGCCCGGGCCTGGCCCTCAGGCGGGTAGAACTCCGAGTACGGCATCTGGCTGCCGACGATTAGCAGCCGGTCGCACTCGCGCATGAGCTGCCAGCTCGGGCGGCTGCCGAGCAGGCCGATCGCGCCGGTCACCCAGGGCTGGCGGTGGTCGACGGCGGCGAAGCCGAGCAGCGCGGTGGCGACCCCGGCGCCGAGCCGGTCGGCGATCCGGCGTACCTCGTCCTCCGCGCCCAGCGCGCCCTGCCCGACCAGCATCGCCACCCGCTCGCCGCCGCGCAGCACCTCGGCGGCACGGCGCACGTCGGCCTCCGGCGGCACTGTCGGCGTGCTGCTCGGCACCGCGCTGGTGTGGTAGTAGCCGTGGGCGTGCGGCGGGTGCGGCACCGCCGGCAGGTCCTGCACGTCGGAGGGGAGGACCAGGGCGGTCACGGTACGCCGGGCCAGCGCGGTGCGGCAGGCCCGGTCCACCAGGTGCCGGGCCTGGGACGGGTCGTCGAGCTGGGCCAGGAAGGCCGAGGCCACGTCCTTGTAGAGCGAGAGCAGGTCCACTTCCTGGTAGTAGCCGCCGCCCTCGGCGGGCAGCGCGGTGTGCCCGAGCAGCGCGACCACCGGCTGGTGGTCCAGCTTGGCGTCGTAGAGGCCGTTGAGGGCGTGGATCGCGCCCGGGCCGCTGGTCACCACCACGCAGCCGAGCGGGCCGCCGCCGTACTTGACGTGCGCGCCGGCCGCGAAACCGGCGGTCTCCTCGTGCCGGACCTGGATGAACCGGGCACGCCCCTCGGCGCGTTGCAGCGCCGAGGTCATGCCGTTGATCCCGTCGCCCGGGTAGCCGTAGTAGCGGTGCACACCCCATTCGGCGAGCCGGGCCACCAGGTAGTCGGCAACTGTGGCGTCGCGGGGGAGGTTGCCGTCGTGATCCGCGCCCATCGTGGTCCCTCCGTCGCGTCGGCCTTCGGCTCCGTTCCCCGCCCGGGGCGGTGGAAACCCGGCCCGTGCCGGGGCGACCGGGCGGGCCGGGCAGAATCGCCTGGTGCCCGTCCACGAGATCACCGACCCCGACGACGACCGGATCGCCGACTACCGCGCGCTCACCGACGTGGAGCTGCGTACGCGCTGGGAACCGCCGCACGGGCTGTTCATCGCCGAGGGGGAACTGGTGCTGCGGCGGGCGCTGCGGGCCGGCTACCCGGCCCGGTCGTACCTGGTCGACGCCAAGCGGGTGGACCAGCTCGCCGACCTCGACACCGGCGACACCCCGGTGTACGCGGCCACGCCGGACGTGCTCCAGCGGGCCACCGGCTTCCACGTGCACCGGGGCGTGCTCGCGTCGTTCCACCGCAGGCCGCTGCCGTCGGCCGACGAGGTGCTGGCCGCCGCCCGGCGGGTGGTGATCCTGGAGGACGTCAACAACCACACGAACCTGGGCGCGATCTTCCGGGGCGCTGCCGCGCTCGGCGTCGACGCGGTGCTGCTGTCCCCGACCTGCGCCGACCCGCTCTACCGGCGCAGCGTACGGGTCAGCATGGGCGAGGTGTTCGCGGTCCCGTACGCGAAGCTCGACAGCTGGCCCGCGGGGCTGGACCAGGTCCGGGCGGCCGGGTTCACGGTGCTCGCCATGACGCCCGCGCCTGATGCCGTACCGATGCAGCGGCTGACCCCGGCGCAGCGGGGGCGGGCGGCGTTGCTGCTCGGGGCGGAGGGGCCGGGGCTGACCGCGGCGGCGCAGGCGGCCAGCGACGTGCGGGTGGTGATCCCGATGCGGCGCGGCGTGGACTCGCTGAACGTGGCCGCCGCCGCGGCGGTGGCGTTCTGGGAGCTGGGGCGCGACGACCTGCTCTGACGTACGGCTTGCATGACCATGCGAGAGGGTGCATAATCTTCCTTGTGTCCAAGGTTCTCACCTCCCTGCCCATCGGCGAACGTGTCGGCATCGCCTTCTCCGGCGGCCTCGACACCTCGGTCGCGGTCGCGTGGATGCGCGACAAGGGCGCCGTCCCGTGCGCCTACACCGCCGACATCGGCCAGTACGACGAGCCCGACATCGCCTCGGTGCCCGGCCGCGCCCACACCTACGGCGCCGAGGTCGCCCGGCTCGTCGACTGCCGCGCTGCCCTGGTCGAGGAAGGGCTGGCGGCGCTGACCTGCGGCGCCTTCCACATCCGCTCCGGCGGGCGGGCCTACTTCAACACCACCCCGCTGGGCCGGGCCGTGACCGGCACGCTGCTCGTGCGGGCGATGATCGCCGACGACGTGCAGATCTGGGGCGACGGCTCGACGTTCAAGGGCAACGACATCGAGCGGTTCTACCGCTACGGCCTGCTGGCCAACCCGCAGCTGCGGATCTACAAGCCGTGGCTGGACACCGACTTCGTCACCGAACTGGGCGGCCGCACCGAGATGTCGGAGTGGCTGCTGGAGCGCGGCCTGCCGTATCGGGACAGCACCGAGAAGGCGTACTCCACCGACGCCAACATCTGGGGCGCCACCCACGAGGCCAAGACGCTCGAACACCTCGACACCGGCATCGAGACGGTCGAGCCGATCATGGGCGTGAAGTTCTGGGACCCGTCCGTGGAGATCCCCACCGAGGACGTCACCATCGGCTTCGACCAGGGCCGCCCCGTGACGATCAACGGCAAGGAGTTCGGCAGCGCCGTCGACCTGGTGCTGGAGGCCAACGCCATCGGCGGCCGGCACGGCCTGGGCATGTCCGACCAGATCGAGAACCGGATCATCGAGGCCAAGAGCCGGGGCATCTACGAGGCGCCCGGCATGGCGCTGCTGCACGCCGCGTACGAGCGGCTGGTGAACGCCATCCACAACGAGGACACGCTGGCGAACTACCACAACGAGGGCCGTCGCCTCGGCCGCCTCATGTACGAGGGCCGCTGGCTGGACCCGCAGGCGCTGATGCTGCGCGAGTCGCTGCAGCGCTGGGTCGGCACGGCGGTCACCGGCGAGGTCACGCTGCGGCTGCGCCGGGGCGAGGACTACTCGATCCTCGACACCACCGGCCCGGCGTTCAGCTACCACCCGGACAAGCTGTCGATGGAGCGCACCCAGGACTCGGCGTTCGGCCCGGCCGACCGGATCGGCCAGCTCACCATGCGCAACCTCGACATCGCCGACTCCCGCGCCAAGCTGGAGCAGTACGCCTCCGTCGGCATGGTCGGCGGCGGCAACCCGCAGCGGGTCGTGGGCGCCGCCCAGGCCGCCTCGACCGGGCTGATCGGCGCCATGCCGCAGGGCGGCGCCGAGGCCATCGCGTCCCGGGGCGTGCCCACGGCCGAGGACGAGGCGCTCGACCGGGCCGCCATGGAGTTCGGCGTCGACTGATCCCGCAGTCGGCCGGCTCGTCCTCCCCGGCGAGCCGGCCGGTGCGGCCCTCGGCAACGACGGTGACGCAGGGTAGCGTGTCGCCCGTGTTCCCTACCGTGCGTGAGGTCCTGGACCTGGTGCCCATGCGCCACGGTGCGCCGCGCCTGGTCGCCGGGAACGCCGGGCTGGACCGGCCGGTACGGTGGGTGCACATCGCCGAGGTGCCCGACATCGCCACCCTGCTGGGCGGCGGGGAGCTGGTCCTGACCACCGGGATCGGGCTGCCGACCGACGACGCCGGGCTGCGCGAGTTCATCGGCACCCTGGCCGACGTCGGCGCCTCCGGACTGGTGGTCGAGCTCGGCCGCCGGTACCTCACCGGTGTGCCCCGGGTGATGGCCGCCGCCGCCGAACGCCGCGGCCTGCCCCTGGTCGAGTTGCGCCGGGGCACCCCGTTCGTCCGGATCACCGAGGCGGTCCACGGCCTGATCGTGGACGCCCAGCTCACCGAGCTGCGCGCCACCGAGGAGATCCACCAGCGGTTCACCGACCTGTCCGTCGAGGGCGCCGAACCGGCCGAGGTGCTGCGGCAGGCCGCCGAACTGGCCGGCTGCCCGATGGTGCTGGAGAACCTGTCCCGGCAGGTGCTCGCGTACGACCCGGCGGGGGAGAACGCGGAGCTGCTGCTGGACGGCTGGGAACAGCACTCCCGGCAGATCCGCCCGGCCGGGCGCACCGCGTACGACCCGGGCAGCGGCTGGCTCGTCACCACAGTCGGGGCGCGCGGACAGGACTGGGGACGGCTGCTGCTGCGCTGGCCGGTCGCCGAGTCCACCCCGCCGACCCGGCTGACCATCCTCATCGAGCGGGCCGCCTCCACGCTGGCCCTGGGGCGGCTGATCCGGCGCGACGCCGAGGGCCTGGAACGGCAGATCCACCGCACGCTGCTGACCGCGCTCATCGACCACTCCCGCCCGGTGGACGAGGTGGCGCTGCGCGCCAAGGCGCTCGGCGTCGTCCTGGACCGCCGGCACCTGGTCGGCGTGGTGGTCCGGCACCGTGGGGACGAGCCGGCCGCCGACGCCGGCCCGGGCGCCGACGCCGACCCCGAGGCCGGCCCGGCCCGCCTGCGCGACCTCGCCGAGGCGGTCGGCCAGGCCGTGCGGGACGCCAAACTCACCGCCCTGACCAGCGCCGTCGACGACCATGCGGTGGGGGCGCTGCTGGCACTGCCCGACGCGGCCGCCGAGGAGAAGGCACTCGCCGCATTCGCCACGGCGTTGCGCCGGGTACGCCTCGACGCCGCACCCGCCCGCCCTCCGGCCTCTCGCCCCTCGGATCCGGCCGACAGGTCCCCGCAGTCCGGTCGGTCCGCGGCCGACCGCTCGGCGTCCGGACGGCCGGCGCGGCCGGTCGAGGTCCCGTCGCGGCCGACGATCGTGGTGGCGGCCGGTTCCGGCGTGGGCAGTCTGCGCGAGGCGCGCCGCTCACTTGTCGAGGCGCGCCAGATCGCCGAGGCGGCCCGGCGGGACCCGCGTGACCTGCCCTGCTACCGGTTGCCGCACGTCGGGCTGGCCGGTTTGCTGCACCTGCTGCGCGACGAGCCCCGGTTGCAGACGTTCGTCGAGCGTGAACTCGGGCCGCTGCTCACGTACGACGCCCAGCACCCCCGCGAGCAGTTGCTCGGCACGCTGCGCGCATACCTGGAGCAGGGGCGGAACAAGTCGGCCGGGGCGGCCGCGGCGCACCTGTCCCGGCCGGCCTTCTACGAGCGGCTGGCCCGGATCGGCCGCATCCTCGACGCCGACCTGGACTCGGTCGACAGGTGCCTCTCCCTGCACGTGGCCCTGCTGGCCCTGGACGCCATCCGCACCCCCTGACCCACGCACCCGCCCCCCGGCCGGGCTGATCTCGCCGATCTTGGAGTTGTGGCGCCCAAGATGCCCAGAATCACGGCTTATGCGCGCCGCCACAACTCCAAGATCGATGGGGCCGAGGCGGTGATCATGAGGTTAGGCCGGTGTTTCGCCCGAATTCGCCCCGCCAACTTCATGATCGACGGGGCGGGGCGGGCCGGGGCGAGGACCGGGTGGGGCGGGGTGGGGCGAGGACCGGGCGGGGTCAGGTTAGGGCGGTGAGGGCCTTGGCGTAGAGGGCGGGGACGAAGTTCGGGCCGCCGGGGGTGAACACGTCGGAGGTCGCCGCCGCCTGCCAGGCGGTGTCGGGCAGGGCCGCGACCAGGGCGCGTACCACCGGGGCGTCGCGCCACTGGTCCTGCTGGGCGAGCAGGCTCAGCGCCACGACCGACTCCTCCACCTCGCCGACGCACTCGAACGGCTTGTGCCCGTCGACGCCGAGCAGCTCCCGGTAGCCGGGCACCTGGGACTCGTCGGCCAGCAGGTCGCCGCCGAAGATGCCGGTCAGCCGCTCCCGGGGCATGAACGGCGCCATGGCCAGGAACACGAAGCGGCACTTCGGGCAGTCCCGGCACCAGCGCTCGCTCGCGTCGCGCAGCTTGAACGCGGCGTTGCAGCTGGTCACCACCGCGTCGTACCGGTCGATCTCGGCGAACAGCCGGGCGATGTGCAGCTCGGACAGGGAGCGCAGCAGCGAGAAGTACGGCTCGGTGAGCCCGGCGTGCTCGGCCAGCGCCGCGCGCAGCAGCCCTTCCGCCTCGACGCCCTTGGACCACTGGTGGTTGATCTCGTGGCCCTGCCAGCTCAGGTTCGGTTCGGACGCCGAGCGCTCATTGGACATCACCACCGGGCCGAGGCCGTGCAGCACGGCGGTGGCGACCGCGATCAGCGAGTTGATCGCGGTGACCGGGATGTGCCCGTTGCGGGCGCCAGCGGCGTTCAGCTCGAACAGCACCGGGTCCAGCCGCCGCCGGGCGGCCAGCGGCACCAGGTCGGACGCCTCGTTCACCGACACGATCACGTGGTTCGGGTTGACCGAGAAGGGCACCGGGTCGAGGCCGGCGCGGCGCAGCGCCTCCAGCGTGACGATGGAGTCCTTGCCGCCGCCCACCGCCGACAGCGGACGGCGGTCGGAGTTGTCCAGCGGCGTCGCCGGGTCCACCGTCCCGGCGGGCACCTCGGGGCGCAGTTCCAGCACGTACGGCAGGTCGTTGCGGTACGCGTACTCGGCGAGGCCCTTGGTGTAGACGGCGGTGACCAGCTCGACGGCGGCGGCGCCCAGCGGCGCGGGCAGCACCAGCCGGGGCGGCGCGGCGGCCTTGTAGTAGCTGACGCCGGCGACGACGTGCAGCAGCTCCAGGACCCGCGCCAGGGTGGCCGCGGTGGCGTCGGAGACCGGCTCGGACGGCAGCGGAAGCGTGATCACCTCGGTGAATCGCTGCTCGCCGTCGGGACCGGTCAGGGCGTAGTCGAACAGGACCTCGCCGGTGGCGAAGTCGATCGAGTAGGACGGGAAGGTGAAGGCGTCCATCCGCCGCAGCTGCTCGTTGGGCACACGCCATACTAGGCCCTGGTTCGTCCGCCCGTGTCCGGCTGGGCCGACCCCCGACCGCCGTGCACCGACCGAGTTCCGAGGAGAGCCCGTGCGCCTGTCTGATCTGCGCGGACGTCATGTCGCCGTCTGGGGCGCCGGCCGCGAGGGCCGGGCCGCGGTGACCGCGATCGCCGCGCACGGGCCGGCCGGCCTGGTCGTCGTCGACGACAGCGCCAACTTCCTCACCCTGCCCTGGGAGGGCCCGCTCGCCGACGCGGCGCCGCTCGTGACCGGCGAGGAGGGCTTCGACCGGCTGGCCGCCGCGGACGTCGTGGTCCGCTCGCCCGGGGTGCCGAACACCCACCCGTGGATGGTGGAGCTGCGCCGCCGGTCCGTGCCGGTGACCCAGGGCAGCGCGCTGTGGATGGGCGACCACGCGGACCGGACCGTCGGGGTGACCGGCAGCAAGGGCAAGAGCACCACGTCCAGCCTGATCAGCCACCTGCTCACCGCGATGGACCGGCCGAACGTGTTCGGCGGCAACATCGGGGTGCCGTTGCTGGACCTGCCGGAGGCGGAGCTGTACGTGCTGGAGCTGTCCAGCTACCAGTGCGCCGACCTGACCGACTCGCCCCGGGTGGCGGTGGTGACCGCGCTGTTCCCCGAGCACCTGGACGCGCACGGCGGTGAGCGGGAGTACTACCGGGACAAGCTGAACCTGATCGCGCACGGACCGCACGCCGTCGTCGTCAACGGCGCCGACCCGCGCCTGGCGGCGGAACTGGGTGACCGGCCCGCGATCCGGGCCGGCTCGCCGGACACCACGCACGTGGCGACCGGCCCGGACGGTGCGCAGTGGTTCCACCTGCGGGACACGCCGCTGTTCCCGCGCGCGGTGCTGCCGCTGGTCGGGCGGCACAACGAGGGCAACCTCTGCGTCGCGCTCGCCGTGCTGGACGCGCTCGGCGTCGACGTGGTGGCGCGCAAGGACAGCCTCGCCGTCGCGGTCGCCGAGTTCCAGGGCCTGGCGCACCGGCTCACCGAGATCGCCGACCAGTCCGGGCTGACGTTCGTCGACGACACGCTCGCGACCAGCCCGTACGCGGCCATGCACGCGATCGACGCGTACGAGGGGCGGCCGCTGACGGTGATCGTCGGCGGCGCCGACCGGGGGCTGGACTACAGCCCGCTGCGCGCGCACCTGGCCGATCGGGAGATCACCGTGATCGGCGTGCCGGACAGCGGCCCCCGCATCGTGGAGGCGCTGTCCGGGCTGCCGTCGGTGCGTACCGAGCTGGCCGACGACCTGGTCGCCGCCGTCGGGCTGTCCCGCAAGCTCACCCCGGCCGGCGGGGTGGTGCTGCTGTCCCCGGCCGCGCCCAGCTACGGCCGGTTCCGCAACTTCGAGCACCGCTCCGAGGTGTTCGCGCAGGCGGTGGCGGACACCGCCCGCTGAGTCAGCCGCGCTCCGCCCGCGTGTGCCGCGGCGGCCCCGGCTCGGCCGTCAGGAGCGCGTCGAGCGACTCGGTGGGCGCCGAGCTGTCGACCGGCTCGCGCGGTCCGGGCGCGGTGGCGGCGGCCGCCGTGCCGGCGAGCGTCGTGTCGGCGGGCGTCGCCTCCGCAGGCGCCGTCTCGGCGTGGGCCGCCCGCTGCTTGACCGGGGTCCAGGCGAACGCGAGCGCCCCGCCCACCAGCGCCAGCAGCATGCCGACCAGGAACCCGCCCAGGTTCGAGGTGAGCCAGGAGACCAGCCCGAGCACCAGGGAGAGCACCGCGTAGAAGACCCGTTGCTGCGGCGTGGTGATCAGCAGCACGCCGCAGATCACCAGGATCGCCGGGACCAGGTACGCGGCCAGGCCCTGCGGCCCGACGTGCAGCAGTACGCCGAGCGGCGCGCGCAGCGTCACCAGCATCTCCGCGCCGCCGAGCGCGATGAGCAGCCCGGCGGTGAACGGCCGGGCGCGCCGCCAGTGCCGCCAGCGTGCGCGGACACCGGCGGCCGGCGCCGTGTGCTGTCCCGCGGTCACGTCAGCACCCGTCGGAGCTGAAGCCCATGCGCAGGTTGGGCAGCGTGAAGATCGCGGCGGTGGTGGCGTAGTTGTTCTGCCGCAGGTTGGTGATGGTCACCGTGTCGGCCTGCTGGGCGAACACGCCCGGGTTGCCCTTGACCCCGGGGACCTTGTCGACGGTGCTGGCGTCCTGCCCGACGTCGATGTTCTTGAAGGAGGCGTTGCCGGCGATCTCGTCGCCGTCGACCACGAGCGTGCGGGCGGTCACGGGCTTGCCGGCATTGCCGGCGGTGATCCGCAGGTTGGTCCCGCCCAGGTTGATGCTCTGGCAGAGATTCGTCAGTTCGGCCTTGTCGATGGCCGAGACGATCACGAGCACCTGCCCGCCGGTGTCGCCCTGGTTGGGGCTGTCCGGGATCATCTGGTCGAGCGTGGCGAACTGTTCGAACCCGGTCCCCTCCAGTTTGTCGGCGGTGACGGTGAACGGCATGCCCGAGATGGCGAACTGCGCGCCGAGGACACCCTGGGCGGTGAGCATCACCATGCCGGCCGCGCCGACCGTCACGGTGCCGAGCGTGACGGCGAACCGGCGCCAGCGTACGCCGCTTCTCGGTTGATCGATCTGCTCCGACATGCTGGCTCCCTTTCGAGATCAATTCATCCGCGACGATGTGAATTGGATTCGCGGGATGTCCGCGCCGGGTGGGCGCAGGCCGAAGTTACCGCTGAGTAAAGGGCCGGTCAACTGCCTGTAGCAGATCGTTGGGCGGCATTTGCCAAAAGCGGCCAAAGTGAAAAACCGCTGCGGTTTCTGATCGGTCAGGGATGACCGGTCGGCGCGCACGGCGCCGTGGCGGCCGGTCCGTCGTCCGGCCGGGCGGCCCGGGTGGCGCGCCGGGCGCCCTCGGGGCCGAGAAACGGCGCGGTGGCCGCGTACGTGAGCACCGGCAGCAACAGCGGGAGCTCGTCGGCCCGCCCCTGCGCCACCCGTTGCCGGATGGTGGCGTAGATGCCGCCGACCACTGTGGACACCAACGCGTCGCGATCCACCTCGGTGCCCGCCGGCTCCGGGCCGGCGTCGGCGAAGAACCGGCGGAAGCTGCGCAGCAGCGCGTCGCGTTCCCGGCGCGCGTCCGGCCCGGCCGCGTCCACCTCGACGAGTGCGATCCGGGCGAAGGCGGGCACGCTGGCCAGCACGTCGAGCAGCGTGCGCAGCGCCGCGCGGGCGGCGACCGGCCAGGCCGGGCCGGCGTCGCGGTAGGCGTCCTCCATCAGGTGCGACACCACTGCGATGCCGTGCCGGTACGCGGCCAGGAAGGCGTCCTGCTTGCCGGTGAAAAGCGCGTAGAAGGCGGGCCGGGTGACGCCGGCCGCGTGGCAGATGTCGCTGACCCGGGCGTTGTCGTACCCCCGGGCGGCGACCTCGCGGACCAGCCCGTCGAAGAGGCGGTCGCGCTGGGTCGCCGCCACCTCCTCGGCCGGCACGCGGCGCGGGCCGCGCTTGATGGCGCGGTCCGGGTCGCGGCCGTGGCGGGCGCCCGGCAGGGGTACGGGCGCCGGTGGCGGCGGGCTCGGGACGGTCACCTGTCGACCTCTCTCGATGCGTTGACTTTACGACCCTCCGGGGTTTATAACTTTCGACACGCTCAGTTCACGCCCCGTCACCGCTGGTGATCTCTCCTCGTCGGTCACCCCGTACGTGTCGAAGGAGGGCCGGATGGCTGCCATTATCGCCGCGCGCACCCGTCCCCCCAAGGCCGGGAAGACCGAGGTGACGCGGCGTCGCCGCACTGCGCCACGCCGCCCGGCCCGCTGAGGCCGCAACGGCGCACCACCACCGTCGGCGGTCCGATTCCGGCCGCCGCGCCCACCGGCTCCGTCCATTCCGGACGCCGCCGGCACCGTTTCCTGTCCCACTGTCGGAAGGAACAACCATGCCCAGGTACGGACGCATCGGCGCGGGCCTCGCCGCCCTGGCGCTGCTGACCGGTCTGGTCGGCGCCGCCCCCGCCACCGCCGCACCCACCACCTCGCTGGCCAGCGCCGTGCTGACCTACCCGACCGTCGCCGGCACCGCCGTGTCGGTGGGCGACGTCATCCAGGCCAGCCTGCGCAGCGGTACGAACGCCACGTTCTACTCCTCGACCAGCGGCACCACCGGCATCAAGTGCGCCGCGTCCAGCTTCAGCGCCAAGGTGCTGACCAACCCGACCGCTCCCGGCACCGCGACCGAGAGCCTGACCGCGCAGTCGTTCTCCAGCTGCACGACGAACGTCTTCGGCACCACCGGCGTGCAGAGCGTGACTGTCAACAACCTGCCCTACACCACCTCGGTGACCAGCGCCGGCGTCGTCAAGATCTCCGGGACGACGACGGCGCCGATCCAGAGCACCGTCGTGCTCAACTCGCTGCTCGGAACGATCACCTGCGTCTACCGGACGAGCACGAACTCGCTCACCGGTACGGCGTCCAACGGCACCAACTCGATCAGCTTCACCAACCAGCCGCTCACCAAGTTCTCCGGCCCGTCGCTCTGCTTCGGCACCGCGTACTTCACCGCCTCGTACTCGCCGGTGAAGGACACCAGCAAGACCGGCAGTCCGGCCGTCTACGTCAACTGACACCCGGCACTCGGGCCGGTGCGCGGCGATTCGCCGGGCACCGGCCCGCACGCCGGTTCAGCCCGCCGCCAGCGTCGCGTGCAGCGCGCGCATCGACCGCAGCGCCGACCGGATCTCCTGCAGGTAGCGGCCCGGCGTCAGGGTCGGCTCCGGTACGTCGACCGCGGCGCGAGTGGCCGGGTCCACCCCGACCGTCTCGATGCCGCACCCGTACGGCACGGCGAGCGTCCGCAGCGCGTCGCAGTGCTGGAACGGCACGTAGATCGGGGCGGTCACCATCAGCACGTCGTCGCCCGCGCGCAGCCGCACGTGCTCGGCCCAGAACCGCTGCGTGTCGGCGGTGTGCGCGCGACGGCGGTCCGGCTCGCTCGACGGCGCGGCGAGCACCCGTACCGGGGGCAGCCCGGCCGGCCGGTAGGTGCGCGAGGACCAGGCGCGGTGCGGATGCCCCGCCGGCTCGCCGCGCCCGTCGTCCGGCGCGTCCACCCCGAACGCCAGCCGCACCCCGGCGTCCAGGACGTCGACCTCGGTGGCGCAGCCGGACAGCCCTGCTGCGTCGAGCGTGCGGCACTCGGCCGCCGAGAGCGGCCGGAAACTGCCCAGCACGGCCACCTCGCCGGTCACCTCGGCCGCCGTCCGGGCCAGCATCGCCGCGTACGCGGTGCGCCGCAGGCAGGCGTGCGCCAGCCCGCCGAGCACCAGCAGGTGCGCGTACCCGGATCGGGCCGGCGCGACGGCGCGGACCAGGCCGAGCGCGGCGGCGGCGCTCAACACCACCTCGGCGGTGGCCGGGTCGAACGCCGGCTCCCGGGCGTCCGGGCGTTCCCGCCCCTGCCGGAAGTCCCAGCGGCGGGCCGAGAACGCGTCCAGGCCGGCCAGCACCGCCGCCAGGTCGCCGTCGGGCCAGTCACCGCCGAAGTGCGCCACCAGGCCCCGCACCGGCGTGGACTCCACCCAGGACCGGATCCCGGCCAGGAAGTGCGCCCGCGTCGTCCCCGCCACGCCGCCCGGCAACGTCACCTGATCCGTCCGCACCCGGCGGATGCTACCGCCGGGCCTCCCGGCACGGTGCCGGTTGTCCCGGCCCCGGTCGTGGTGGGAACGTGCGGGGATCCACCTCCGCTGAAGGGTGCGCCGATGACCTCCGACGACCTGCTGGCCCGGCACCGGGCAGTGCTCCCGTCCTGGATGCCGCTCTACTACGCCGAACCGCTGGAACTGGTGGCCGGCTCCGGCCGCCGGGTCACCGACGCGGCCGGCCGGACCTATCTGGACTTTTTCGGCGGGGTGCTGACCACGATGGTCGGTCACGACATCCCGGAGATCCGGGAGGCGGTCGAGCGGCAACTGCGTACCGGCCTCGTGCACACCTCCACGCTCTACCTGATCCGCCAGCAGGTCGAGCTGGCCGAGAAGATCGCCCGGCTCTCCGGCATTCCGGACGCCCGCGTCTTCTTCACCAACTCCGGCACCGAGGCGAACGAGGCCGCGCTGCTGGTCGCCACGAACCACCGGCGCTCGCACCAGATTCTCGCGGTGCGCAACAGCTACCACGGCCGGTCGTACGCGACGATGGGTGTCACCGGCAACCGCGGCTGGTCGGCCAGCGCGCTGAACCCGTTGCAGGTGGCCTGGCTGCACTCCGGCGAGCGGCTGCGCGGGCTGCTGGCCCGGCTGGACGCCGCCGACCGGGTCGACGCGGCGGTCGAGGACCTGCGCGAGGTGCTCGCCACCCAGACCGCCGGCGACGTGGCCTGCCTGATCGCCGAGCCGGTCCAGGGCGTCGGCGGCTTCGTGCACGGCCCGGACGGCCTCTTCGCCGCCTGGAAGAAGGTGCTCGACGAGCACGGCATCCTGCTGATCAGCGACGAGGTGCAGACCGGGTGGGGTCGCACCGGCGAGCACTTCTGGGGCTACCAGGCGCACGGCGTGACGCCGGACCTGCTCACCTTCGCCAAGGGCATCGGCAACGGCTTCGCGCTGGCCGGGGTGGTCGGCCGGGCCGAGGTGCTGGAGTCGGTGCCGGCGATCAGCTTCTCCACGTTCGGCGGCAACCCGGTCTCCACCGCCGCCGGCAACGCGGTGCTCGACTACCTGCTCGACCACGACCTCCAGGCCAACGCCGCCCGGGTCGGCGCGATCCTCGGCGACGGCCTGCGCGCTGCGACCGCCGGGCTGGGCCAGGTCGCCGAGGTGCGCGGCAAGGGCCTGATGCTCGCCGTCGAGTTCGTCCACCCGGGAACCGTCGAGCCGGACGCGGCGCTGACCACCCGCGTCTTCGAGGCGTGCCGGGCCGGCGGCCTCCTGGTGGGCAAGGGCGGCCTGTACGGCAACGTGATCCGGATGGGCCCGCCGCTGACGCTCACCGAGGACGAGGCCCGCGAGGGTCTGGCGATCCTGGTCGAGGCCGTTCACAGCGCGATCGGCGGGTGAACGTCAGTCCGGCCGGTCCTCCCGCCCGGCCCTGAGCAACCGCAGCAGACCCGCCCCGGCCAGGTACGCCACGAGCGCCGGGGCGGGCAGGCCCAGCGGCTCCGGCGCCGTCTTGGGCGCGAGGCTGTTCAGCAGCAGGCCGACCAGCACGCCCGCGTACCCGGCGAGGGCCAGTCCGGCGCGCAGCCGCCGCCGCCCGGCCCCGGCCGGACCGGTCGCGGCCGGGCGGCGGGTCCGGGCCTCGACCGGGCCGAAGACCCCGACCAGCACGGCCAGCACCGCGGCCAGCGCGAGCAGCCACGGTACGCGCCACGCCCACCAGGCCGCCGAGCCGACCGGGGGAGTGGGCAGCACGCCGAGCGCGTCCAGCAGGCCGACCAGCAGCACCGCGGCGGTCAGGTGCCAGAGGAACAGGGTGAGCACCACCGCGTTGACCGCGAGCACCGCCTGCCACGGGCCGGACCGGCGCAGCCAGCGCCCGGCCGGGCGCCGCAGCAGCAGGATCAGGCCGAGCTGGGCGGCGGCAGCGGCCATCAGCGCCAGGCTCGGCGGCGCCGCGTTGTCCAGCCGCTCACCGGGGACGTGCAACATCGCCACCGGGTACGGCCCGGCCGTCGTGAGCAGCACCAGCGCGACCAGCCCACCGCCGAGCAGGAGCGCGCCCGCCCGGCGGGACAGCGGCAGCCCTCGGCGGAGCAGGCCCCGCCGTCCGGCGTGTTCGGCGCGGGTGTCCGGCCGGGCGGCGTCGTACCAGGCGAAACCGAGTTGGTGCACGGCCAGCCAGCCCAGCAGGTAGTTGCCGTCGGCGAGCGCGGCCGGGCCGAGGAGCCGGCCGAGGTCGCCGAGCGCGACCAGCGCCACGAGCACCATCGGCACGGCGAGCCCGAACCGGCGGTGCAGCGCGTACATCGGCGGGGTCAGCGCGACCACCGCGACGTAGGCGACCAGGAACCACAGCGGGATGGTGGCGAACCAGACCACGGCGCGCACCTGCGTCGCGTCGGCGCCGCGCAACGTGGCGATCCCCGCGCCGGCGGCCAGGACCAGCAGCAGCACGGTGGTCGGCCGGACCAGCCGGGCGCTGCGGTCGACCAGCCAGCCCGTCGCCGAGCCGCCCCGGCGGCGGCGGGAGGTGAGCGAGGCGGCGTTCGCGTAGCCGCCGACCAGGAAGAACACCGGCATCACCTGGGCCACCCAGGTCAGCGGCCAGGCCCAGCGCAGGTCGGCCAGCGCGGAGTGACCGGCGGGGCGGCCGTCGTCGTACCCGATCGCGGTCACGCCCCAGTGGCCGAGCACGACCATGGCGATGGCCACCGCCCGGAGCAGGTCGATGTAGCGTTCCCGCCCCGGCGGCGTGCGTTGCGCGAGCTGCCGCAGGCGGCGCATGAGGTCAGGCTAGGCGAGCGCGCTGCGACCGGTACGGATAACGGATCGGTCGAGGGGTCTTGTGGTCCCCGTCGCACTGTCGTAGAAATTCTTCAGTGGAAATGCCTTCCGTGAAGACAAGCAACGGTTTGCTCACCAGGCGTACCCGAACCGAGGAGATGCGATGAACAGGCGTGAGATCCTTCGGCGCAGCGCCGCCGCCGGCCTGCTGGCCACCCCCGCCGCCGGCCTGCTCGCCGGCTGCGCCACCTCCGGTGGTGACGACGAGGGCGACGGCGGCGCGTACAAGGGCACGAAGAGCGAGCAGAACCCGCTCGGCGTCGCCGAGGACGCCCCGCTCGAGGTGGTGATCTTCAACGGCGGCTTCGGCGAGGACTACGCCAAGGCCCACGAGGCCATGTACAAGGAGCGGTACCCGAAGGCGGAGATCAAGCACTCGGCCACCGCGGAGATCAGCAAGACGCTCCAGCCCCGCTTCGTCGACGGCAGCCCGCCCGACGTGGTGAACAACTCCGGCGCCGGCCAGATCGACTTCAACGGCCTGGTCTCGCAGAACGCCATCGCCGACCTGGGCGAGCTGCTCGCCGCCCCCAGCCTCGACACGCCCGGCAAGACGGTCAAGGACACGCTGCTGCCCGGCACCGTCGAGGTCGGCTCCTACGACGGCCGGTTCCTGGTGCTGAACTACACCTACACGGTGTACGGCATCTGGCACTCCACGAAGCTCTTCGCCGACCGTGGCTGGGAGGACGCCAAGACCTGGGACGACCACATCGCGCTCTGCCGCCGGATCAAGGCCGCCGGCATCGCCCCCTGGACGTACGCCGGTGTGCACCCCCGTTACATGAGCTGGCCGCTGATCTCCACCGCGATCAAGTTCGGCGGCCCGTCGGTCGCGCTGGCCATCGACAACCTGGAGCCCGGCGCCTGGAAGTCGGACGCGATGAAGACCGCCGCCGACGCCTGGCACCAGATCGTCAAGGACAAGTTCATCCTCGCCGGTTCGCCGGGCCTGGACCACAAGCAGTCGCAGACCGCCTGGTGCCAGGGCAAGGCCGCGTTCATCTCCTGCGGCTCCTGGCTGGAGAGCGAGCAGAAGGACGTCACCCCGTCCGGCTTCAACATGACAGTCGCGCCCACGCCGAGCCTCGGCAGCGGCGACAAGCTGCCGTACGAGGCGATCCGGGGCACCGCGGGCGAGCCGTTCATGGTGCCGGCGAAGGCGAAGAACGTCGCCGGTGGCCTGGAGTACTTCCGGACCATGCTGTCCCGCAAGGGCGCGCAGGACTTCACCAGGAAGGTCGCCAGCCTGCCCGTGGTCGCCGGCGCCACCGAGGGCATCGACCTGCCGCACGGGCTCGGCACCGTGGTCAAGGCGCTCGACGCGTCCGGGTCCAACGGCTTCAACTGGGTCTACAACAACTACTACCGCAAGCTGGAGCGCAACCTGGTCGACGCGGCCTGCGGCGAGTTCTTCAGCGGCCGGATCGGTCCGGCAGAGTTCCTCGACCAGTGCCAGAAGGGCGCCGACTCGATCGCGCAGGACAGCTCGGTCAAGAAGTACAAGCGGTCCGCGTGATGCGACAGGGTCGCCTCCCCCTGATCCTCACGTTCCTGCTGCCCCCGCTGGCGTTGTACGGCATCTTCGTGCTCTCGCCGTACCTCCAGGCGTTTCAGATCTCCACCACCGACTGGATGGGCTACTCCGCGCAGGCCGACCCGGTCGGCCTGGCGAACTTCCGCACGCTGCTGAACGACGGGTACGTGTGGAACGCCCTGAAGAACAACGCGATCCTGCTCGCCGTGGTGCCGGTGGTGACCATCGCGCTGGGACTGTTCTTCGCCAGCATGCTCACCATGGGCGGACGCAAGGGCCGGGCCGGGGTGACCGGGGTGCGGGGCACCTCGGTCTACCGGCTCGTCTACTTCTTCCCGCAGGTGCTCTCGGTGGTGATCATCGCGCTGCTCTGGAAGGAGATCTACAGTCCGACGAGTGGCCTGCTCAACGGCGCCCTGCGCGCCGTCGGGCTGGCCACCCCGGCCTGGCTCGGCGACCCGCGTTTCGCGTTCTGGTGCGTGCTGGCGGTGATGGTGTGGAGCAACGTCGGCTTCTACGTGGTGCTCTTCGGCGCCGCCATGCAGGCCATTCCGCGCGACATCTACGAGGCGGTGCTGCTCGACGGCGCGTCCCGCACCACGATGCTGCGGAAGATCACCATCCCGCTGCTGTGGGACACCATCCAGGTCGCGTGGATCTACCTGGCCATCGCGGCGCTCGACGGCTTCATCCTGGTCCAGCTCATGACCAACGGCGGGCCGAACTTCTCCTCCGACGTGATCGGGCTGCGGATGTACGACACGTCGTTCGGCAGCGAGAACAAGTTCGGGTACGCCTCGGCGATCGGTGTGGCGATGTTCTTCCTGACCCTCTCGGTGGCGGTGCTGGCGCTGCGCACCGCCCGGCGTGATCGGATCGAGTACTCGTGACCACCGTGGACACCGGCGCCCCGGCCGCCGAGGCGACCCGCGCGGCCACCCCGGCCGACCGTCCACCCCGGCGTGAGCTGGGCGTGGCGAACGTCTTCTCGCACGGCTTCCTCATGCTCTGGGCGGCCATGACGGTGCTGCCGCTGGCCTGGATGGTGCTCAGCTCGCTGAAGAGCAACGGCGAGATCATCGCCGAGCCGTGGGGGCTGCCCGAGGCGCTGCGCCTCGACAACTGGGCGCGGGCCTGGAGCACCGCGCACATCGGCCGGTTCTTCTTCAACAGCCTGGTGGTGGTGTCCGGCTCGCTGAGCCTGACCATGCTGCTCGGCGCCACCGCCGCGTACGTCTTCGCGCGCTACGAGTTCCGGGGCCGGCAGGTGGTCTACTACCTGTTCGTCGGCGGCATGATGTTCCCGGTGTTCCTGGCCCTGGTGCCGCTGTTCTTCGTGGTCCGCAGCGTCGGCCTGCTCGGCACCTGGCCGGGGCTGATCCTGGTCTACACCGCGTACTCGCTGCCGTTCACGGTGTTCTTCCTGACCGCGTTCTTCCGGACGCTGCCGACGTCGGTGGCGGAGGCCGCGATGATCGACGGGTGCGGGCACTTCCGGCTCTTCTTCCGGGTGATGCTGCCGATGGCGAGACCGGGACTGATCAGTGTCGGGATCTTCAACTTCCTGAGCCACTGGAACCAGTTCCTGCTGCCCCAGGTGCTGATCCCGGGCGACGGGCAGGACCGGATGCTCGCCCAGGGCCTGAGTTCGCTGGCGGTCAGCCAGGGCTACGCCGGTGACTACGCCCAGTTGTTCGCCGGCCTGACCATCGCAGTGCTGCCGGTCCTCGTGGTGTACGTGGCGTTCCAGCGCCAGGTCCAGTCCGGACTGACCGCCGGGCAGCTCAAGTGAGGTCGTTGCCACGGGCAACGGGGCAGTGGAGAAGATCGAAGTGACCTAGGGTGAGCCGGCACGCTCATCTATCGACAGGAATCTCATGTTCTTCCTCATCTACACGCTGTTGCTGTTGCTCGGCGGCATCGCGATGATCGCGGTAGGCATAGCCGTCAAGGAGCAGGGCAAGGGCTCCCGGATCCTCAACGTGATCATCGGCCTGGCCTTCTTCGGGTACGGCTTCTACCTGCTCTTCCTCTTCGACGGTGACAGCTACCGGATCTTCTTCTACGTCTTCGTCCTGCCGATCCTGCTGATCGTGCGCGCGGTGAAGGCACGCAAGGAGGCACGCGAGCAGGCGGGCGCGCAGCAGTTCGCCGGTGGGCAGGCGTTCCCGGGCGGCCAGCAGTTCGCGGGCGGGCCGCAGCAGTACCCGGGCGGCCAGCAGTTCGTCGGCGGCCAGCAGCAGCACCCCGGCGGACAGCAGCAGTTCGCAGGCGGCCAGCAGCACCCCGGCGGCCAGCAGCAGTTTGCAGGGGGTCAGCAGCAGTTCGCGGGCGCGCCGCAGTACCCGGGCGGGCAGCAGCAGCCGGGCATGTACCCGGGGGCGGGGCACGGTCAGTCCGGCCAGGCGTTCCCGCCCGCTCAGGGTCAGCCCGCCCCGGGCCAGCCCGCACCGTACGGCGCCGCGCCGCAGGGTCATCCGGCTCAGCCCGCCCCGCAGGGCTGGCACCCGAATCAGCCGAACTCGCAAGACCGATACTGATCAGTCGGATTACCCGGCCCACGCCGAGAACCGCCGGAAGCGGCGACTGGAACGCCATGGGTGCCAAACCGGCGTTATGACACCCATGGCGTTCCACCCCACCGCCGAGCGCCGCAGCGCAGCGGGGCGGGTCAGGTGGGTGGGGGCACGAGGCGGGCGTGCAGCGCTGCCGCGTCGGTCACCTCGGGCAGGTCCCGGGCGGCGAGCCAGGCCGCGGCGGCGGCCCCGTCCCCGGCACCGGAAAGCGGCGCGTCCGGCCATCGGTCGGCCAGTTCCGCGCGTACCGCGCCGGCCAGCGGGGTGTCGCCGGTGAGCAGCCCGCCGCCGAGCACCACCGGATCGGTCGCGCCGGGCGGGCGGATCCGGGACACGCTCTCCGCCAGCGCCGCGGCGGCCTCGGCGATCAGCGCGACTGCCGTCGGCTCCTCGTCGCGGGCCGACGACACCACGAGCGGGGCGAGCCGGGCCAGCTCCACAGGGGGCCGGCGGGTCACCGCCTGCACCACGGCGTCGACTGTCGCGCGCGGGCGGTCGTCCACTTCGGTCGCGCCGGTCAGTTCCGTGAGCACCCGTCGGCCCAGGTCACCTGGTGCTTCCGCGCGGTCCAGATCGGCCAGCAGCCGCCGGACCGCCTCGCGGCCGAGCCAGAATCCCGAGCCGGCGTCGCCGAGCAGCCAGCCGTGGCCGTCGGCGGTGCGGTCCAGCCGCAGGTCGCGTACCTGGGCGGCGATCGCGCCGGTGCCGGCGATGAGCACCGTGCCGTCCGGGGCGGCGGTGCCGGAGGCGTAGGCGACCAGGGCGTCGCCGTGCACCGCGTACGGGCAGCGCAGTCCCGCCTCGGCCCAGGCCCTGTCGAACGCGTCGCGGCCGTTCGGGTCGGCCAGGAGGCGGCCGGCTCCGGCGAGGCCGATGACGCCGGCGCGTACCCGGGTCGGGTCGATGTCGGCGAGCGCCGCGCGCAGGGCGGCGAGCAGTTCGGCGGCGGCCCGCTCGGCGCCGTGACTGGTCGGGTTGCCGCCACCGGCCCGGCCGGCGCCCAGGCGGGCGCCGTCGAGGCTGAGCGCTGCCGCGCGGGTGGACGTACCCCCGACGTCGAGGCCGACCACGACGGTGTCCGACATGGTCCTCATGCTGGTCGGCCGCGTCGCCGGACGCAAGATCGCGGCCGTGCGCCAGGTAACAGTTTGAAAACTTCGCCCACAGTCTTGACACGGAGGGGCCTTCAGTAAGAACTTTTACCACTAACAGTTAACACTCTTTTCCGAAAGGCGCCCGCCGATGGCCGAGCACGAGGTGGAGACTTCCGCGGCGACCGCGGTGGTCGATGCCGGTCCGGCCGACCGGCTGGGCGCCGACGGGGTGCTGGCCCGGGTCCGGGCCGGCGCGGGGGAGCTGACCGGCGCGTTGCGCCGGGTCGCCGAGCACGTGCTCAGCGACCCGGAGGCAGCGGCCCGGGCCACCATCGTCGAGCTGGCCGAGCGCAGCGGCACGTCACCGGCGACCATCACCCGGTTCTGCCGGGCGATGGGCTTCGAGGGGTACGCCGACCTGCGGCTCGGCATCGCCGCCGAGACCGGGCGGGCCCGCTCCGCCGGCTGGACCGTCGACATCGGACGTGAGATCCAGCCCGGCGACCCGCTGTCCCGGGTGCTCGACCAGATCATGGCCGCCGACACGCGGGCCATGCACGACACCGCCGCACTGTTGGACCTGGCCGAGGTGGAACGCGCCGCGGTCGCCATCGCCGGGGCCAGCCGGGTGAACATCTTCGGCGCCAGCGGCAGCGCGCTCGTCGGCGAGGAGATGCAGTTCAGCCTGCACCGCATCGGGGTGGCGGCATGGGCCTGGAGCGACGTGCACGAAGGGCTGGCCAGTGCCGCGCTGCTGGGCGCCGGGGACGTCGCGCTCGGCATCTCGCACACCGGGCAGACCCGGGAGACGATCGAGCTGCTCGCCGAGGCCGGCAGCCGCGGCGCCACCACCGTCGCGCTCACCGGCTTCCCCCGCTCGCCGCTCGCCGAGCTTGCCGACATCGTGCTGGTCACCGCCAGTCAGGCGACCACGTTCCGGCCCGACGCGCTCTCCGCCCGGCATCCCCAACTCGTCGTGCTCGACCTGCTCTACATCGCGGTGGCGCAGCGTACCCACGACCGCGCCCACGCGGCCTTCCGGCGTACCGCCCAGGCCGTCGACGGGCACAAGGCCGCGAAGGGGTCCCTCTCATGATCAGTGCCCAGCGGTACGCCGACGCGGTCCGCCCGGTGCTCGACCGGCTGGTCGACACCCAGGCGGTAGCGGTGGACCGGGCAGCCGACCTGATCGCCTCCGGCCTGCGCGCCGGTGGCGTCCTCCAGGCGTTCGGCGCCGGTCACTCCGAGGCGTTCGCCGCCGAGCTGGTCGCCCGGGCCGGCGGCCTGGTCCCCGCCAACCGGCTCTCCCTGCACGACCTCGTGCTGCACGGCGACGCGCCCCGCGACGTGCTCGCCGACCCGAAACTGGAACGCGACCCGGCCGTGGCGCACCAGCTCTACGCGCTGGCGGCGCCGCAGCCGCAGGACGTGTTCGTGGTCGCCTCGCAGTCCGGCATCAACGGCTCGGTGGTCGAGCTGGCGACGCTCGTCAAGCGCGGCGGCCATCAGCTGATCGCTGTCACCTCGGTCGAGCACACCGCGCGGGTCGCTCCTCGGCACCCGTCCGGGCACCGGCTCGCCGACCTCGCCGACGTCGTGCTGGACAACGGCGCGCCGTACGGCGACGCACTGCTGCCGCTCGAGGGCGGCGGCGCGGTCTGTGCGGTCTCCTCGGTCACCGCGGCGCTGCTGGCGCAGCTGCTGACCGCCGAGGTCGTACGACGGTTCCACCAGGCCGGAGAGGTACCCCCTGTCTACCTCTCCGCCAACGTCCCCGGTGGGGACGAGCACAACCTCGCCCTCGAGTCGCGGTACGCCGGGCGCCTCCGGCGGACCGCCTGACCCGACACCACAAGGAGAGACAAGATGTCGGTTACTCCCGAGAAGTTCGGCGACGTCAGCCGTCGGACGCTGCTGCGGCGCGCCGCCGCGGCCGGTCTGCTGGCCGTACCGGCGGCGGGTCTGCTGAGCGCCTGCGCCGGCAGCGAGCCGAGCAAGTCCGACGGCGGCGGCGCGGCCAAGAGCAAGGACAACCCGTTCGGCGTCAAGGACGGCAGCGCGGTCAAGGTGGTGGTCTTCAACGGCGGCCTGGGCGACCAGTGGGCCAAGGAAGACAAGGTCATCTTCAACGCCAAGCACGCGAACGTCACGGTCAACATGTCTTCCACCCAGAAGATCAAGACCGAAGAGCAGCCCAAGATGGCGACGCAGCCGAGCGACCTGGTGATGAACTCGGGCGCCGACATGATGGACCGCAGCACGCTCATCAACGAGGGCGCCATCGAGCCGCTGGACGACCTGCTCACCGCGCCGGCCTGGGACAGCGAGGGGACCGTGGCCGACAGCCTGCTGCCGGGCACCGTCGCCGACGGTACGCAGAACGGCAAGTTCTACGTGGTCAACGTGGCGTACACGGTCTGGGGCAACTGGTACAACGCCGCCCTGTTCAAGAAGGAGGGCTGGACGGCGCCGACCACCTGGGACGAGTTCTTCGCGCTCGCGCCGAAGATCAAGGCCAAGGGCATGGCGCCGTACGTGCACGACGCGGTGCACGGCTACTACCCGCGCTGGGCGCTGTTCGCCAGCATCTGGAAGGCGGTCGGCAAGCAGGCCGTCGTCGACATCGACAACCTGAAGGACGGCGCCTGGAAGGCCGACGGCATCGTCGCGGCGCTGGAGCCGTGGGAGAAGCTGGTCAAGGACAAGCTGCTGCTGCCGGGCAAGCTCGACCACACCCAGTCGCAGCAGGCGTTCCTGGACGGCAAGGCAGCCTTCATCCAGGTCGGCACCTGGCTGAAGAACGAGATGGCCGCGACCATCCCGCCGGGCTTCGAGATGACCATCTCCGACTACTGGAGCAAGAGCGGGGACAAGGCCGCCAAGGACGTCTTCGCCTCCTCCGGCGAGGGCTTCGTGGTGCCGAGCAAGGCGCCGAACAAGGAGGCCGCGAAGGAGTTCCTGCGGGCCATCCTGTCCAAGGCCGGCTCGGCGAAGTTCGCCGAGCTGACCAAGTCGCTGGCCTCCACCAAGGGCTCCGGCGACAACGTCCAGGACACCGCGCTGGCCTCGGCGAACTCGCTGATGAAGAACGGCAGCTCCGACCTGATCTCGGTCAAGTTCCCGGACTTCTACGCCGACCTGGACAAGGAGAGCCAGAACCTCTCCGAGGAGCTGATGGCCGGCCGGCTCACCGCGCAGCAGTTCGTCGACAAGATGCAGGCGGCCGCCGACAAGGTCGCCAAGGACTCGTCGGTCAAGAAGCAGACCCGCACCGCCTGATCACCGCGAGGAAGTGAGTCCAATGCGGCACGGAGTCGCGCGTTTCGTCACGGGTTTCCTGGCCCTGCCCGTCGCGCTGTACCTGTTCTACGTGGTGTGGCCGTTCGCCCAGGCGGCGGGGTACTCGCTGACCGACTGGGGTGGGTACTCGGATTCCCAGCGCTTCGTCGGGCTGGACAACTACGTCCGGCTGATCTCCGACGAGCTGATCCGGAAGGCGTTCTGGCACAACGTCTTCTTCCTGGTCACCGTGCCGCTGTTCACGATCGCGCTGGCCCTGTTCCTCGCGTTCCTGCTCAACGTGGGCGGACGCGAGGACAGGGCCGGCATCCGCGGGGTGTTCGGCTCCGGGATCTACAAGGTCATCTTCTTCTTCCCGCAGGTGCTGTCGCTGGTGGTCATCGCCGTCATGTGGCAGCAGATCTACCGCACCGACGGGCAGGGCCTGATCAACGGCCTGCTCATCAAGATCGGGCTGGTCGACGCGGACAACCCGATCGCCTTCACCGCCGACCCGGAGCCGTTCCTCGGCGTGCCGGCGGTGCTCTGGTGGCTGCTGTTCATCGCGGTGTGGAGCGGCGCCGGCTTCTACATGGTGCTGTTCTCCGCCGCGATGCAGTCGATCCCGAAGGACATCTACGAGGCCGCCATCCTCGACGGCGCGGGCCGGTTCCACACGTTCTTCCGGGTGACGCTGCCGCTGCTGCGGGACAGCATCTCGGTCGCCTGGGTGTATCTGGGCTTCATCGCGCTGGACATGTACGCGCTGGTCTTCGTCATGACGCCGAGCCAGGGCGGGCCGAACCACGCCAGCGAGATCTTCGCCTCGGTGATCCAGTTCAACGCGTTCCAGAAGGGCCAGTTCGGTTACGCCTGCGCGATCGCTGTCGCGCTGGCCATCTTCACCATCCTGCTGGCCGCGCTCCAGCTGAGGATCACCCGCCGTGAGCGGATCGAGTACTGAGGAGGTCTGGACGATGAGCACTGTGACCCACACCTCCGGTCCGGCCCGGTCCGACACGGCGCCGCCGGACCGGCCGCCGGTGGACCGGCGTACGAAGGACGTCGGCAACGGCTTCGGCGGCCGGATCTTCAACGGCTTCTCGCACCTGTTCCTCGCGGTCTGGGCGATCATGGTGGTCTACCCGCTGCTGTGGGTGGTGATGTCGGCGCTCAAGACCGACTCCGAGGTGATCCGCGAACCGCTGTCGCTGATCCCCGACTCGCTGCAGTGGGACAACTTCGCCCGCGCCTGGACCGCCGGGATCGACAGCTTCTTCCTCAACACGCTGCTCGTGCTCGTGTTCAGCGTGACGTTGACGATGCTGCTCGGCTCGATGGCCGCGTACGCGCTGGCGCGCTACGAGTTCCGCGGCAACCGCCTGATCTACTGGATGTTCCTGTCCGGGCTGACGCTGCCGATCTACCTGGCCGCGGTGCCGCTGTTCAAGGGCGTCTACAACACCGGGGTGAGCCTTCCGCTGCTCGGCCCGAACAAGCACCTCATGCTGATCCTGGTCTACGTGGCCTGGTCGCTGTCGTTCACGATCTTCTTCATGCACTCGTTCTTCCGGACGCTGCCCGACTCGATCGCCGAGGCGGCACAGGTCGACGGGGCGTCGCACACCCGTACGTTCTTCAGCGTGATGCTGCCGATGGCCAAGCCGGGCCTGATCAGCATCGGCATCTTCAACGTGCTCGGCCAGTGGAACCAGTGGTACCTGCCGACGCTGCTCATGCAGTCGGTCTCCGGCGAGCCGAAGAACCAGGTGATCGCCCAGGGCCTGATCGAGTTGTCGGTGAACCAGGGGTACAAGTCCGACTGGTCCGGTCTGTTCGCCGGCGTCACCATGGCGATGCTGCCGGTGCTGATCGTGTACATCGTGTTCCAGCGCCAGGTGCAGTCCGGCCTCACCGCCGGCGTAGGCAAGTAACCCCCCGGATGTAAGGAAGGGCCCCTTGTTAACGCGCAGCGTTAAGAGGGGGCCCTTCCTCTACCGCAGGCGTTAAGAGGGGGCCCTTCCTTACACGCGGAGCGTGTCAGGGGGAGGGGGCAGAATGCGTCCGTGCTGATGGCGGTGGTGGCGGACGAGCGGGGCGGCGGCGTGCTGCAACCGCTGCACGCCGACGGCACCCCGTCCGGCCCGGCCGAGGAGGTGGCCGACCTGGCCGCCGCCGTGGCCGCCCGCGAGGCCGCCGGCCACCCCCGCTGGCTCTGGGCCGCCTGGGCGGGCGTCTACCCGGCGCTGCTGCGCGCCGGGGTCCGGCTCGACCGCTGCCACGACGTCGAGCTGACCGAGGCCCTGCTGCTCGGGCACGCGGGCCGCTGGGGCGAGCCCCGAGCGCTGCCGGCCGCCTGGGCCCGGCTGACCGGCGCGCCGGTCCCGCCGGATCCGGCGCCCCGCCCGCCCGAGCCGCCGGGCCACGCCCAGGCCGCGCTCTTCGAGCCGCCGTCGGGCCCGCCAGGTCCGGGCATCACGGCGTTGACCCGGGTGTACGCCGACCAGCTCGCCCGGATCGCCGCGACCACCCACCCCGGCCGGTTCCGGCTGCTGGTGGCCGCCGAGTCGGCGGGCGCGCTGGTGGCCGCCGAGATGGGCGCGGCCGGTCTGCCCTGGCGCGCCGACGTGCACGACGCGATCCTCGCCGACCTGCTCGGTGAGGCGTCACCGGTAGGCGGGCCGCCGCGCCGGCTGGCCGAGTTGCAGGCGCGGATCGCTGACGCGTTCGGCGTACGCCAGGTGCACGCCGACTCGCCGGCGGAGCTGTTGCGGGCGTTCGCCCGGGCGGGCGTGGAGCTGCCGAACACGCGGGCCTGGGTGCTGCGCGGGGTGGAGCATCCGGCGGCGGCGCTGGTCCTGGAGTACAAGGAGCTGTACCGGATCTGGACGGCGCACGGCTGGGCCTGGCGGGACGCCTGGGTCTCCGGCGGCCGGTTCCACCCGGAGTACGTGCCGGGCGGTGTGGTCTCCGGCCGGTGGGCGACCCGGGGCGGCGGGGCGTTGCAGATCCCGAAGGTGATCCGGCAGGCGGTGGTGGCGGATCCGGGCTGGACGTTCGTGGTTGCCGACGCGGGCCAGCTCGAACCGCGCGTGCTGGCGGCGGTCTCGGGTGACGAGCGGCTCGCCGCGGCGGGCGGCGCCGGTGACCTGTACGCCGCGTTGGCCCGGGACGCGTTCGCCGGTGACCGGGCGAAGGCCAAGGTGGCCCTGCTCGGTGCGATGTACGGGCAGACCGGCGGGGCGGCGGTGCCGGCCCTGGCGGTGTTGCGGAAGAACTATCCGACCGCGTTCGGCTACGTCGAGGCGGCGGCGCGTACCGGTGAGGCGGGCGGGCTGGTCCGGTCCTGGCTGGGCCGCACCTGCCCGCCGGGGTCGGCGGGGTTCGCCGACGGGGAGGAGGCGCTGGCCGACGGCGAGGCCGACCCGCACAGCCCGTCGGCCCGGGCGGCGCGCTCACGCGGGCGCTTCACCCGCAACTTCGTCATCCAGGCCACCGCCGCCGAGTGGGCCTCCACGCTGCTGGCCACGCTCCGCACCGAGTTGGCCGGCGCGGAGGCGGAGCTGGTGTTCTTCCAGCACGACGAGGTGGTGGTGCACTGTCCGGCCGGGCGGGCGGCGGCGGTCGCCGAGGCGGTCACCGCGGCCGGCGCGCGGGCCACCCGGCTGCTGTTCAGCGACACTCCGGTCCGGTTCCCGCTCGACCTGTCCACTGTCGACTGCTACGCAGACGCGGCATAGTCACGCAAATTTCCGTTTTGCCCCGCTACCCGCCCCCGGTCGTGCTCGTTGGGCCCGGTGTGCGTACGACGGGACGGACCGGGCGGCTGTGCCCGGTCCGTCCCCTGATCGAGGGGGCACCGCTGAACCGGATCGCTGCAATGATCATCGCCGCCGGTGGCGGCCGCCGCATCGGCGGACCCGAGGCGCTGCTGCACCAGGGAGAGAAGCCACTGGTCAGCCAGATGATCGACACGATGGCCGAGGCAGGCTGCGCGCAGGTCGTGGTCGTCCTGGGCGCGGCGGCCGAGCAGGTGCGGCAGACCACCGACCTGACCGGCGCCACGGTCGTGGTCAACCGCGCGTGGGGCACCGGCGTCGGCTCCTCGATCCGGGCCGGGCTCGCCGCGCTCACCGACGACGACATCGAGGCCGTCGTCGTGGTCCCGGTGGACATGCCCGGGCTCACCGCGACGGCGGTCCGCCGCGTGACCGCCCTGCCGTACCCGGACGTGCTGGTCTGCGCCACCTACGACGGGTTGCGCGGCTACCCGATGCTGTTCGGCCGCCGGCACTGGTCCGGCATCGCCACGCTCGCCAGCGCAGACGTCGGGGCCCGGCCGTACCTGCTGGCGCACAAGGACCAGATCGTCGACATCGCCTGCGACTCGGTGGCCGACGGCAGCCGGATCGACAGCCCGGAGCTGATGGCGCTCTACGGCCTGTCCATCCCCGAGCAGCGCGTCGGCGCCTGAGGCGCCCCCGCCTGTCGGACCCGGGTGCCAGGATCGGACCGTGGCCTACGACGAGGACCTGGCGAACCGGGTACGCGAACTTCTCGGCCCTGAGCCCGGTATCACCGAGCGGCGCATGTTCGGCGGCCTGGCGATGATGCTGCGCGGCAACATGGCGGTGGTCGTGCGCGGCGCGGGCGGCCTGATGGTCCGGGTCGACCCGGCCGAGGCCGACAGTGCGCGGGGCGAGCCCGGCGCCGAGGCGACAGTAATGCGGGGCCGGGAGATGCGCGGCTGGGTCACCGTGTCGCCGGCCGCCTGCGAGCGCGACGCCGACCTGGCCCGCTGGGTCGACAGGGGTGTCCGCTCCGCGCGCACGCTGCCGGCGAAGTAGCCCGCCGGATATCCGGGTGCGTGACCGGACCGCCCCGTCCTACGCTGCGGCCAGTCGGCAGCGGGGGATCGGAGACGACGGATGGCGGTTCACCTCTACGCGGTCAGCCTCGACGCGGGCGACCCGCTGCGGCTCGCGCGGTTCTGGTCCGGGGTGCTGGGCCGGGAGATCGTCGAGCACCCGCGCGAGGGCGTGGCGCTGGGCGGCGACGCGCACAGCGACTTCCGCATCCGGTTCCTGCCCAGCGACGCGCCGAAGACCGTGCAGAACCGGATCCACTTCGACCTGACCAGCGCGTCGCCGCGGGCCCAGCGGGAGACGGTCGACCGCGCGCTGGCGCTGGGCGGCCGGCACATCGACATCGGCCAGGGCCCGGACGACGACCAGGTGGTGCTCGCCGACCCCGAGGGCAACGAGCTCTGCGTCATCGGCGCGGGCAACACCTTCCTCGCCGGCTGCGGCCCGCTCGGCGCGGTCAACTGCGACGGCACGCGGGCGGCCGGCTGCTTCTGGAGCGAGGCGCTGGGCTGGCCGCTGGTCTGGGACCAGGACGAGGAGACCGCGATCCAGTCGCCCCGAGGTGGCGCGAAGGTCACCTGGAGCGGCCCGCCGCTGATGGACCGCGACGGCCGCGACCGCCTGCACCTGGACCTGGTCGCGGCCGGTGACCGGGACGCGGAGGTCGACCGGCTGCTCGCGCTCGGCGCGAGCCGGGTCGGCGCGGGCCGGCACACCGCCGACGACCTGGTGCTGGCCGATCCGGACGGCACCGAGTTCTGCCTGCTGACGCCGCGGTGAGGTGAGGCGCTACCGTCCTGGGGGGACGGTCACGGGGACGTCCACCACGGGGGAGGGCACACCATGAGCGCCACCATCGCTCGTCATCTCGCGGGAGCCGCGGCGGCCTGGCTCGTCGTCGTCGCCGAGGCGGTCGTCGGCTACCTCGGCCTGCTGGCGTACGCGCTGGTCACCGGCGCCGACCCGGGCGGCCCGCTGGCCGGACCGCTGCTGGTGCTGATCGCCGCGTTGCTCGGCGTGGCCGCGCTGCCGCTGCTGTTCGCGCCGGCCGTCGCGCTCGGCGAGGCCGCGGGCCGGCGCCGGGCCGCGCCGGCGCTGGCGTACGCCGGGCTCGTCGCGGTCGTGCTGGCCGCCGGGTACGCCGCCGCGGTGGCGGTCGCCACGGACGTGCCCGGCGCCCGGGTGCCGCTCGTGGCCGGGATCAGCGCGCTGCTGGCCCTCGCGCCGACGGCGGCGTACGCGCTCACCGCCCGCGGCGTGGGGTGGACGGCCGGGCTGATCCGGCGTCGGGTGGCCGACGCCCGGGTGGTGCGGGCCGAGGCGGGCTGACCCGCCCGGGCTACACCTGGATGTCGAAGCGCTGCAGCACCGAGGGCGCGACCAGCCCCACCGCGGCCAGCACGGACAGGATCGTCATCGCGGTGCGCAGCACCACCGTCTCGGCCTTGCTGCCGGTACGCAGGGCGATCTTGTTGGGCAGCCCGATCATGGTCCACATCCGGCGTTTGATCGGGATGGGCCAGAGGATCGGCACCCCGGCCCGGGTGATCATGTCGCCGAGGATGTGCACGAAACAGCCCACGCCGACGGCGAGGCCGATCATCGGATAGCCGCGGTCGCCGGGCAGGTTGGCGAACGTGAACCAGGCCGCGGCGGCGGACACCAGCGTGACCACGACCCAGCCGGCGCGCTCGGCCCACCTGTCGAACAGCCCGCGCAACGCCAGGCCGATCATGAAGAAGAGGATTCCGACGACCGCCCACTTGCCGTAGTGGGCGCAGAGCGCGGTGGTGCCCCAGCCGACCAGCACCGTGAACGGGATGGTGTGGGTGAGCGTGCGGTGCCCGTTGTTGCGGCGCGGATCCTTGCTGAGTTTGGTGGCGTAGTAGACGCCGAGCGAGATCTTCTCCATCACCTCGGCGACGAAGAGGCTGACCACGCCGAACGTGCGGGCCACTGTCGCGCCGCCCTGGTTGCGGGTGACCTTCCCGGACAGGTCGAGGTCGGGAAAGAGCGCTCCGCCCGCGCACACCGCGGTGCCCACCGCCAGCGCCAGCGGTGTCTGGTGGTAGTCCGCGAACTGGGCCATCGCCCAGGAGCCGGTCAGCCACACCGCCGCGCCCGAGAGCGCGTGGGACGGTCCCATCATCTCGGCTCGCCCTTCCCGAAGATCTTGATCCACAAAACTACGCCACTGTAGTCAGCCCGTGCGACAGCGGGGCATCAGCCGGACGGTCCACTGGGGAAGGGGTGCCGCGGGCGCCCGACGGCGTACCGCGGTCACCCGGAAGTATGGCGGGACGGGCGGCCGGCGCCACGCCGACTGTCGGTGATGGGACGGGCGCCGTTCAGCCCGCGGTACGGGTGGGCCGGACCGTGCCGAGGCTAGCCCGGATGACGGCGAACTGCTTCGACGCGGCGGCCCAGTCGGCGTCGGACGTGGTCAGGCCGAGCGTCCACCCGGCCCGCTGACCGGGCAGTACGCGCAACGCGTGCATCCGCTCGCCGTACGGCGCGGTCCACCGGCACTCCCACTCCGCGCCCGGACCGTCGGCGGCCAGCCGGATCTTCTCGTACTGCGACAGCCGCCCCGCGGAGGTGAGGTCCCGCTCGGACGACCGCAGCCGGCCCACCGGATCTCCACCCGGGTACGGCTCGACGCCGAGGATGCGCCGGGTGGCCGGGTCCTGGAAGCAGGTCGTGTCGCCGGAGCGTAGTTGCAGCCACCCGGCGGGCAGGGCGATGTGGAAGCCGCCGGTGTCGGCGGGCCAGACCCAGCCGGCCGGCACGTTCACCGCCGGGTCCTCGGGCGGTGGCCCCTTGCGGACCGGCGTGCCCGCCACGTCCGGCCGGACGCAGGGGAACGGGGGAGGGGGCACGCCGGGGCCGGGCTGATGGTCCCAGGGCCGGACGACGGCCTCGCCGGACCTGCGCGCCTCCGGACGGTCGTCGGCGCTGTCGGTGACCGCCAGCGCGGTGCCGACGCCGGTCGCCACGGCGAGCAGCACCGCGCCCACGGCGAGCCCCCAGCGTTGCAGCCGCTTCTGATCCTCGGCGTCGAGCGGCCGGTCCGCGGGGCGGGGCACGCTGGTGGGCGGGGGCGGACCGGCCCGCAGCGCACCGCTGTCGGCGGGGCCGCTGTGGGCGACCGGGGCCGGGCGGGCGACCGGCGCCGCGTCCGGGCCGGCGATGCGCACCGGGCTCAGCGTGTCGGCGCGGGGCGCGGACTCGGGGCCGGTCGGGCTTCCCGGGTCGACGAAGCTGGTGAGGACCGTCGGGCCGAGGCTGACCGGACCCGGGCGGTCCGGAGTCTCCCGGGGCGGCTCCGCCGGCGCGGTCGCGGCGGGCTCCGCCCGCTCCAGCTCGCCGGACCGGTCCCGCTGCGGTGACTCGGAGCGTGCTCGCGGCGGTGGCTCGGAGCGAGGTCGCGGCGGCTCGGGTCGGTCCGCCGAGCCCACCGGGCCGGACTGCCCGGAGCGGTCCACCGGCCCGGTGTGCCCGGACTGGCCGGAGCGGGCGGCGGCGCCGGAAGGGCCGGCCCGGCCGGACTCGCCGGATGGGCCGGGCAGGTCGGCGGAGTCGGACGGACCGGCCGGGTTCGCCTGGTCGCCCTCGGCGGGCGGGGCCCACTCGCTGCGCTTCGCCGCCCGGCTCCAGGCGCGGGCGGCGGCGGCCGGCGGCATCAGATCCGGGTACACGGCCCCCGCCGCCGGGGTCGCCGGCTCGTCACCGGCGCCCGCGCCAGGGGGACGTCCCCGACCGTCGCCGTCGCGTCCGGCGGCCGGCCGGTCGGGCGGTGCGGCGGACCGGCCCGCGGACCCGCTGCCCGCCGTCGAGTCGGCGTCGGACACCGCGGCCACGCCGAGCAGGCGGGCAGTCTCGTGGTGGCCGAGCCGGGCGCGCGGGTCGCGCCGCAGCAGCCCGGCCAGCACCGGCGTCAGCGGGCCGGCGTGCGGCGCCGGGTCGGGCGGCCGGGTGGCGAGCGCGGCGAGCGTGGCCATGGCGGTGCTGCGGGCGTACGGCGAGCGGCCCTCCACTGCGGCGTGCAGCGTGGCGCCGAGCGACCACATGTCCGCCTCGACGCTCGACACGCCTTCGGCGGCCCGCTCCGGCGCCACGTACTGGGGGGAGCCGAGGACCAGGCCGGGGCGGGTCATGGCGCCGTCGCCGCCCTGGAACACGGCCAGCCCGAAGTCGGTGAGCAGCACCCGGCCGTCCCGGGCGAGCAGCACGTTTGCGGGTTTCACGTCCCGGTGCAGCACCCCGGCGTCGTGCGCGGCGCGCAGGGCGGCGAGCACCGCCAGCCCGATCTCGGCGGCCCGCCCGGGCGGCAGTGGCCCGTCGGCCTCGACGATCTCCTGCAGGGAACGGGACGGAACGTACTCCATGACCAGCCAGGGGTCGCCCTCGACCCGGACCACGTCGTAGACGCGGACCACGTTGGGATGGTTGAGCCGCGCGGACGTGCGCGCCTCGCGCAGCGTCCGGGCGCGCAACTCGTCCCGCTCGTTCTCGGCGAGCCAGTTCGGCGGCACGACCTGCTTCACCGCGACCTCGCGGTGCAGCTCCTCGTCGCGCGCCCGCCAGACCTGGCCCATCCCGCCCCGGCCGACCAGGTCGAGCAGGCGGTACCGTCCGGCGATCACTACGTCCCGCACCGCACTCCTCACCGCTGGTCAGTGGTCCACAATAGCCAACGGATCGGACGGTACCTATCGCCTGGCGGAACGTCATGCCCTAACTGGCCGTCCCGGCAAGCAGATTCCCTTCCGGAATGGTGATCGCGGAACGATCCCGGGCCAGCAGGGCGGTGGCCCGGCGGGCATGGAACGAGTCGTGGTCGCGGCGCGCGGCGGCGTAGCTGCCCGCGGTGCGGGCGGCGATCGCCGACCAGGCGTACCGCCGCGTCACCATGGTCCGGGCCCGGCGCGCCACCCGGCGGGCGAAGACCTCGTCGGCGAGCAGCCGGTCGACGGCGCCGGCCAGCGCGTCCGGGTCGCCGTGCGGGAACGTCACCCCGGTCACCCCGGGCTCGACGATCTCGGCCAGCCCGCCGGTGCGGGCCACCGCCAGCGGCGCGCCGGCGGCCGCCGCCTCCAGCGCGATCATGCCGAACGGCTCGTAGAGGCTGGGGATCACCGTGGCGTCGGTGGCGGCGAGCACGGCGGGAAGCTGGGTGGAGTCCATGAAGCCGGCGAACCGGATCGTGTCGCCCAGGCGCAGCCGCCGCGCCTGGTCGACCAGCTCGTCCTTGTACGGGGCGTCCCCGGCGATCACCACCCGCAGGCCGGGGTGCCGGTCGGCCAGGCGCGGCACGGCGTGCACCAGGTGCTGCACGCCCTTCTCGTAGACCAGCCGGCCGGCGTACCCGACGAGCGGCCCGCCCGCGGCGAAGCGGGCCCGGGCCGAGGCCACCGCGTGCGGCCGGGCCCGCCAGGCCCGGTCGTCGACGCCGTTGGCGACCACGTCGATGCGCCCGGACGGTACGCCGAACAGCCGCGCCACCTGGTCGCGCATGTACCCGGAGCAGGCGATCACCCGCCCGGAGGCGTTGCTCAGCCAGTGCTCGACGCCGTGGATGGTGCGGTTCATCTCCTCCGGCAGCCAGCCCTGGTGCCGCCCGGCCTCGGTGGCGTGGATGGTGGTCACCAGCGGCACGTCCAGGTGTTCGGCCAGCGTGACGGCGGTGTGCGCGACGAGCCAGTCGTGGGCGTGGATGACGTCGTAGGCGCCGGAGGAGGCGGCGCGCAGCGCGGCCCGGGTCAGCGTGTGGTTGAAGGCCATGGTCCAGGCCAGCAGCGAGTCGGTGGCGAGCGGGAACCGGACGGGGTCCTCGGCGGCGCGGACGATGCGCACGCCGTCGGCGTACTCCTCCAGGGGAGCGCCCTCGGCGTGGCGGGTGACGACTGTGACCTCGTGCCCGGCGGCGGCCAGCGCGACGGACAGCGCGTGGACGTGGCGGCCGAGACCGCCGACGAGCACCGGCGGGTACTCCCAGGAGAGCAGCAGCACCCGCAGGCGCCGGGCGGGCTGGATGTCGATCACTTCGGCGTCAGCTGACACGCGGCCCCCTTTGAGTTGTGGTGTCCCCACCTCCGGCGGCGTCGCCGCGGGTGTCCGGTGGGGCCGCCACCCATCCTGCCGAGGGGTCGATAACCGGCGGCGACGCGCCGGTTGCCGGTCTGTAACGCGTTACCGGCGTGTCCGCCGCGCGCGCAGCAGCTCGGCGACCGACCACGCCTGGAACGGGCAGCCGGTGGCCGCGTGCGGGGCGGCGCCGTCGGCGGTCTCGCTCACCGAGCCCAGGCCGTCCTCGGCGAGGTGGCCCTCCAGGCCGACCAGCAGGTCGTCGGCGGGCAGCCCGGCCCGGCGGTACGCGTCGAGCAGCGGCCCGGTCAGCCACGGCCAGACCGTGCCCTGGTGGTACGCGGAGTCCCGCTCGGCCGGGCCGCCCCGGTGCCGACCGGTCCAGCCGGGGGACCCGGGGGCGAGGCTGCGCGGCCCGAGCGGGGTGACCAGCGCCTCGGTGAGCCGGCGCAGCGTGCCCTCGTCCGGCTTCAGCGGCGCGTACGGCAGGGACCAGGCGAGCAACTGGTTGGGGCGCAGCAGGTCGTCGTCGTGGTGCGCGGCCCCGCCCAGCGGGTACGCCGGCGCGGGCGCGTCCACCACGTCGTACAGCCAGCCGGCCGGGGCGGGGAACCGCTCCCGGAACGCGGCGGTGGCCCGCCGGTGCAGGGCGTGCAGCGCGGCGGCGTCGCGTCCGGCCAGCTCGGTCAGCTCGGCGAGCCCGGCCAGCCCGTTGATCCACAGCGCGTTGACCTCGACCGGCTTGCCGGTACGCGGGGTCACCGGCACCCCGTACACCCGGGCGTCCATCCAGGTGAGCGCCACGTCCGGCGGGCCGCCCTGGGCCAGCAGCCCGTCGGCCGGGTCGACGCCGATGCCGTACCGGGTGCCCGCCATGTGCGCCTCGACCACGCCGTGCAGCGCGGGCAGCAGCTCGTCGCCGAGGTCGGTGTCGCCGGTGACGGTGACGTGCCGGCTGACCGCGTGCAGGAGCCAGAGCGTGGCGTCGACGGTGTTGTACTCGACCCGGCCGGTGTCCGCGGTGTTCGCCAGCATCCCCTCGTTCAGCGTGGCCGCGTACGCCCGCAGCAGGTCCCGGCCCTCGTCGGCCCGGTTCGTGCACAGGAACAGGCCCTCGTAGGAGATCATCGTGTCCCGCGACCAGGCCCCGAACCAGGGATAGCCGGCGACCACGTCGGGGCCGGTGGCGGTGCGTACCACGAACGCGTCGGCGGCGAGCGCGAGCGTCGCGTCGACCGGGTCGCCGGGTTTCGCCGCGGCCACCACCGCCCGGTTGCGCCGCCGGGTCGACTCGACCACCGCGGTCGCCGGGGGCGGCTCCTCGGCCAGGTCGTCCGCCCAGGCCAGCACCGAGACGGTCGCGCCGGGCTCCTCGAGCGCGCCGGTGAACCGGCCCGCGTACCAGAGGTCCTCGTCGGGGTGCAGGCCGCGCTCGGCCTCGGTCCGGTGGCGCACCCCGTGCCACCACTGCCCCTCCGGGGTCCAGTCCGGCCCGGCGAGCCGGTACGCGCCGTCGACCACCGCGCCGCCGGCCGCCGGCTCCAGCCGGGGCGCCGGGCCGTCGGCCCGCCGCTCGCCGTGCGCGTCCCGCCAGGTGCAGGCCGCCGCGAGGTCCAGCCGCACCGGGCCACCGGAGATCAACCGGTGTACGACGGCGACGCACGAGCGGCCGTACGTCATGGCGATCTCCCGTTCGATCACCACGTCGCCGATGCGCCACCGCCAGCGTGGCACCCCGTCGGTGAGGTCGAAGCGCTCCAGCAGCTCGAAGCCGCGCGGGTCGACCACGCCGGAGGACCACTCGTGCGCGCCGAGGCGGACCTGCCGCCCCGACGGCAGCGTCACCGCCGGGTCGAGGCCCACCAGTCCCACCTTTCGGGACGCGGGCGTGTCGCCGGCCACCACCAGCAGCCCGTGGTACCGGCGGATGCGCAGCCCGGCGACGGTGCCCATGGCGTATCCGCCGAGCCCGTCCGTGACCAGCCATTCCCGCGTGGCGGCGGCGGACAGCTCACCGCAGACGCGCGGCCCGAAACGGATGTCGATCAACTTTCCTCCACCGGCAGCGAGGTGTGACATGCCACGACGAGAATGGCCGCTGTGGAGAAGTACCCCGGCGGCGTCGAAGATGTGCCAGTGATCACCGACCGGTCGACCTCCGCGTCCCCCGACCCCGAGCGGCACCGGCTCGCCCAGGCCGACGCCGGGGAGCAGGACTGGCGCGCATGGGGCCCCTATCTGTCCGAGCGGGCGTGGGGGACGGTACGTGAGGACTACAGCGAGCACGGCACGGCCTGGGACTACTTCCCCCACGATCACGCGCGGTCCCGAGCCTACCGGTGGAACGAGGACGGCATGGGAGGCGTCTGCGACGACCGGCAGACGTTCTGCTTCGCCCTCGCGTTGTGGAACGGGCGCGACCCGATCCTCAAGGAGCGGATGTTCGGCCTCGGCGGCGACGGCGGCAACCACGGCGAGGACGCCAAGGACTACTGGTGGTACCTCGACAGCACCCCCACGCACTCCTTCATGCGCTGGCGCTACCACTACCCGCAGGCCGCCTTCCCGTACGACGAGCTGGTCGCGGTGAACGCGCTGCGCGGCCGGGACGACACCGAGTACGAGCTGGTCGACACCGGCATCTTCGACGACGACAGGTACTGGGCGGTGACAGTCGACTACGCCAAGGCGTCGCCGACCGACATGTGCGTGGTGATCACCGTGGCGAACCGGGGTGACACCGACGAGACCCTGCACGTGCTGCCCACGCTCTGGTTCCGCAACACCTGGGCCTGGGGGCTGCCCGGCACGGACCGGGTGCCGAAGCTGGTCGGCACGGGTTCCCGGCTCGTCGGCGAGCACTGGGTGCTGGGGCAACTGCTGCTGGAGGGCGACGGCGACCCGGTGCCGCTGCTGTGCGACAACGAGACGAACGCCGAGCGGCTGTGGGGGCTGCCCGGGCGGTCCGCGTACCCGAAGGACGGCATCAACGACCACGTGGTCAACGGCGCGGCCACGGTCAACCCGGAACGCACCGGCACCAAGGGCGCGCTGCACTACGTGCTCGACGTGCCGGCCGGCGAGCAGCGCCAGATCCGGCTGCGGCTGACCCGCACCGCGCCGCCCCCGGCCGCCGCGCCGCCCGCCCCGGCCGACCTCGGCGACGGGTTCGACGCCGTACTCTGGGCGCGCCGGGCCGAGGCGAACCGCTTCTTCGACAGCGTGATCCCGGCCGCCGCCACCGCCGACGAGGCCCTGGTCGCCCGCCAGGCCATCGCCGGGCTGATGTGGGGCAAGCAGTTCTACCACTTCGACGTCGAGCGCTGGCTGACCGGCGACCCCGGCTCCACCCCGCCGGCCGGCCGCCGGCACGGGCGCAACAGCGCCTGGTGGCACATGAACAGCTTCGACGTCATCTCCATGCCGGACCCGTGGGAATACCCCTGGTACGCGGCCTGGGACCTGGCCTTCCACTGCGTCACCATCGCCCGGGTCGACCCGGGCTTCGCCAAGGAGCAGATCCTGCTGCTGCTGCGCGAGTGGTACCTGCACCCCAACGGGCAGATCCCGGCGTACGAGTGGGCGTTCGGGGACGTGAACCCGCCGGTGCACGCCTGGGCGGCGCTGAAGGTCTTCGAGATCGACGGCTCCCGCGACCACGAGTTCCTCGCCCGGGTCATGCACAAGCTGCTGCTCAACTTCACCTGGTGGGTCAACCGCAAGGACACCGGCGGCAACAACGTCTTCGAGGGCGGCTTCCTCGGGCTGGACAACGTCGGCCCGTTCGACCGCTCGGCCGCGCTGCCGGTCGCCGGGGTGCTGGAGCAGTCCGACGGCACCGGCTGGATGGCCATGTACGCGCTCAACCTGCTCGACATGGCGATCGTGTTGGCCGAGCACGACCGCGCGTACACCGACACCGCCACCAAGTTCTTCGAGCACTTCGCGTACATCGCCGCGGCGGCGTACGAGCAAGGGCTCTGGGACGCCGAGGACGCGTTCTTCTACGACGTGCTGCGCCTGGCCGACGGCACGAAGGTGCCGCTCAAGGTCCGCTCCGTGGTCGGGCTGCTGCCGCTGGCAGCCGTCACCCGGCTCACCGCCCGCACCATGCGCCGCCTGCCCGAGCTGGGCGCGCGGCTGCGCTGGTTCCTCACCAACCGCCCCGAGTACGCCGAGGTGATCGGCGGCCGCCGGATCGGGCCGGACGGCCGCCAGCAGCGGCTGCTGTCGATGGTCGCCCCGGACCAGGTGGTGCGGTTGCTGGCCCGGATGCTCGACACCGACGAGTTCCTCTCCGAGTACGGGCTGCGTACGCTGTCCCGCGCCCACCTGGACAAGCCGTTCACAGTCACCCTCGGCGGGCAGGAGTTCAGCGTCGGCTACGAGCCGGCCGAGTCGACCAGCGGCCTGTTCGGCGGCAACTCCAACTGGCGCGGCCCGATCTGGATGCCGACGAACTTCCTGCTGATCAGCGCGCTGCGCGACTACGCCGCGTTCTTCGGCGACGACCTCCAGGTCGAGTACCCGACCCGCTCCGGGGTCAAGCGGACGCTCGACGAGATCGCCGACGACCTGTCCGCGCGGCTGATCTCGCTGTTCACCCGCGACGGGTGGGGGCGGCGGCCGATCTACGGAGCCGCGCAGCTGTTCCAGACCCACCCGGACTGGCGCGACCTGATCTGCTTCCCGGAGTACTTCCACGGCGACAACGGCGCCGGGCTCGGCGCCTGGCACCAGACCGGGTGGACCGCGCTGGTCGCCGACCTGATCCTCACCTTGCGTCGCTGACGCGTGGGGCGCGACGGGAAGCCCCGCCGCGCCCCACGCGCTCACGGCAGCGGCAGGAACGCCAGCCGGGCGTGGTACTCCCCGGCCACCGTCACGGTGTCGCTGCCGACCCACAGGCCACTGTCGGTGGCGTACAGCTCCTGGGTGCCGACACCCCGGTCCTTGGTCGGGTTCCACGGCAGTGCCTTGCCGGTGGTCGGGTGGATCGCCCCGATGCCCGGCCGGGACACCGCGCCCGGACCGGCCGAGTCGCGGCCCTGCGGGTTGTCCAGCCAGCGCTGGTGCCCGCCGACGTAGACCGCCGCGCCGGTGACCGCCACCGACAGCAGCGTGTCGCCGCCTGTGTAGTTGGCCCAGGTCGGCTGCTTGCCGCCGGTGGCCGTGCCGAACTCGAAGCGCGCCGCGGTGTCGCAGAGCGTGCCCGGGAACGCCGCGCCGGTGGTGACCACCGCGAACCAGGTGCCGTCCGGCGAGATGTCGACGCCGCGCATGTAGACGGGCATCGTCCGCGCGCACTGCGGCTGATAGCGGTCGGTGGCCCAGCCGGAGAGCGTGGCGCCCGACGCGCTCAGGTCGGCGACGGCGATCTGGTGCCTCGCCACGCCCGCGACGCTGCTGAAGCCGCCGACGAACACCAGCCGCCGGCCGTCGGCGGAGACGTCCAGCGCCTCGATCTTCACCGGCGCGGTGGCGCCGGAGGTGGTCGTGCGCGGCCCGGCCAGGTTCAGGTTGACCGACGCGTCGGCCGCCCCGGTGGTGGCGTTCACCGCCGCCAGGGCGCGCCGGGTCACCCCGCCGACGGTCTGGAACGCGCCGCCGACGATCAGCCGGTTGCCGACCAGGCGCATGTCGTTCACCTGGTTGTTCAGCGCCGGCGTGGTGAACCCGGCGACCCGGGCGCCGGTGGCCGCGTCGATCCGGGCCAGCCGGGACGCCGCGGCGCCGTTGACAGTGGTGAACGCGCCACCGATGTAGAGCGAGCGGCCGTCCGGCGCGGCGGCGAGAGCCTTCACCGCGCCGTTCACCTGCGGCCGGAACGTGGTGTCGATCCGGCCGGTGGTCGCGTCGAGGGCCACCAGGCGGGGCATCGCCAGCTGGGCCGACTGCCCGGCGTTGCGCACCTTGGTGAACGTGCCGGCGACGTAGACGCGGTTGCCGATCTGGAGGATCCGGTGCACGGTGCCGTCCAGCGCGTGCGGCGTCCAGTCGACCGGGTTCGTGCCGACGACTGTGGTGTGTGCGGCGTTCACGGCGAGCGCCGGGGATCCCGGCAGCGCCGCGCCCGCGACGGCGAGCGTCGCGGCCACGGCGAACGCCGCGGCCCGTCTGCGCCCAGGTGGATGATCGGGTGGGATCGTCATGGCCGAAGCATGTCGCCCGACCAGGGATCGCGCAGTCGGGTAGCCGCCGGTAACCGGCCGCCGACCGGATAATCCACATGGTCCGTCCGGAGACCGGGCAGTACGGTGTGCGAGGTCCGCGAGGGAGGGAGCCCCATGCCGCGCCGGGACGCCGCCGTGCTGATCTTCGACGCCGACGACACGCTCTGGGAGAACAACGTCCTGTTCGAGCGGGTGATCGACGACTTCCTCACCTGGCTCGACCATCCCACGCTGGACCGGGCCCGCATCCGCGCGGTGCTCGACGACATCGAGCGGGCCAACGCCGTCGCGCACGGCTACGGCAGCAAGGTCTTCCTGCGCAGCCTCGGCGAGTGCCTGGAGAAGCTGCGCGAGCGTCCGGCCACCGCCCGGGAGCGCACCGAGATCGAGCAGCTCGCGGCGGCGCTGATCGGGCACCAGGTCGAGCTGATGCCCGGGGTGGCCGAGACGCTCGACGACCTGGCCGGGCGGCACGAGCTGCTGCTGCTGACCAAGGGCGAGCGTGAGGAGCAGCAGCGCAAGCTGGACGCGTGCGGACTGCTGCACCACTTCCGTTCCGCGCACATCGTGCCGGAGAAGGACGCCGACACGTACCGCTGGCTGGCCCGCGAGCACGCCTTCGACCCGGCCGCCGCCTGGATGATCGGCAACTCCCCGCGTTCGGACATCCTGCCCGCCCGGGCCGCCGGGATGAACGCGGTCTTCATCCCGAACGAGAACACCTGGATCCTGGAGCACGACGAGCTGGACCCGTCCGACTCCCAGGTGATCCGGCTGGCCGCGTTTCCCGACCTGGTCCGGCACTTCTGAGGCGGCCGGTAACGTCCGGTAGGTGCCACTCACCTTCCCGTCGCACCTGGCGCCGGTGCTGCCGTTGAAGCTGTGGCGGCCCCGCTGGTTCGACGGGGTGGCGCTGTGCGCCGGTGCGGTGGCGCCGGATGCGGCGTACCTGCTCACCGGCACGCCGCTGGCGCTGGGCATGCGCACGCACACGCTCGGCGGGTTGCTCTGGTGGGGGCTGCCGGTCGCGCTCGCGTACGCCTGGGTGGCGCGCCGCGTGGTCGCCGGCGTCGCCGCGCACCTGCCGGGGCGGCGGTTGTTCGGCTGGCCCTGGTACGCGACGCTGGCCGGGGTGCGGCACCCCTGGCAGGTGTCGGTCTGCTCGGCGCTCATCGGCGCGTTCAGTCACATCGCGTGGGACCGGGTCAGCCACAGCGAACGCCTGCCCCGGCTGCTCGGCATCGCCGACTTCCACGCCCTGACCGGCGTGTACTGGTACCAGTTCGTGGACGTGACGGCCGGGCTCGGCGGCGGTCTGCTGGTGGTCGTCCTGGCCGTGGGGGAGGCCCGCCGGGGGCAGCCGGCCGAGGGCGCGGAGCCACCGCTGCCGGAGGCGAACCCGTCCGTGTTCTGGCGGGTCGCGCTGGCGGTCACCGGGCTCGGCGCGCTGCTGCTGCCCGCGCTGCCCGCGGCGGACGTGCCCGGCCCGGCCGGCGTACGGGCGCTGCACGTGGTCGCGCTGGCGCTCGTCGCCGGCGCTCTCGCCGCCCGGTCCGCCGCGCCGCGACCGGCCGGGCGCAGTAGGCGCCTCGAAGCCGAACAGCGCGGAACCGGCTGACCCCGTTACGCCGACATGCCGAAATTCCGCATAGACATCAATCACAAGCGCAGCCGCCGGTCATCGCTTGTCCGGCCTGCGCGTACGCGCCTAACCTGAGCCGGCGTCCGCGCCTCGTCGGGGTGAGACGGGGGCGCACCGGAGTCCGGTGGTAAGAGCACCGTGGAGCTGAGTGCGGGCATACCGGCTCGGCGCGCGGAGCCCGGCGAACGGCGTCGTGCCACGCCTGCCGAGTTCCCACGGCGCAGACCGCTACCCAACCGGACGGCCGGGGTCAGGGCCGGGGAGTTGCGGACCCGGTCCTGACCCGTCCGGCCCCTGCCGCCGCGTTTCGCCGCCGACACCTCTCGCGATCGATGTGCCCGCCGTCGGCGGGACAGTTCTGCCTGCTCGCGGCGCGGCTGCCCGCACTCCCGCCGCCGACCGGGAAGTAGCTGACGGATAGCCCAGCGTGTATGTGCTGTTCCTAGCCTTCACCCGTCCTGTCACCGGAGTTGACCGGAGGGTAACGGGTGAGGAGACCATCACGAGGCGCCCTGATCGGGGGCCTGGCGTTGGCCATGGTGGCCACGCTGGGCGGGGCCGCGGTCCTACCGGACCGCGACCCAGCCGCAACAGAACAGGCCGCCGCGCCGAGCGGGAAGAACGACGACAGCGGACTGCTGGACCGGCTCGGCGACGCCGCGCGCGGCCTGGTCGCCGGTGGCGGTAACCGGGCCCGGCCCGAGGTGGTCAGCGCCGGTCTCCACCGCGACGAGAAGCCCGTCGCCGGCCGGAAGTGGCCGGCGCAGAAGCGGGTCAGGGAGCTGCCCGGCCGGCGGACCGAGAAGGCCAAGGTCTATCAGCTGGCCGACGGTCGGCTGCAGGCGGAGATCTCCGCCACGCCGTTGCACTACCGGGACGGCAGGGGCAGGTGGCAGCCCATCGACACCACGGTCCGTCCGGTGGACGAGCCCGGCTACGCGCAGGGCAACCTGACAAACGCCTACACCAGTCTCTTCGGCGACAGCTCGGACGAGCTGGTCCGCTTCGAGCGCGACGGCCGCGCGATCGAGCTGGGCCTGGCCGGCGCCCCCAAGGACGTCAGCCCGAAGGTCTCGGGCTCCACTGTGACGTACCCGCGGCTGGCCGGCGGCGCGGACGTGGTCTACGACGTCACGAGCACCGCGCTGAAGGAGAAGATCGTCCTGCGGCAGGCGCCGGCCGGTCCGGCGTCCTACACGTTCACCCTGAAGACGGCGGGCCTGACCGCGCAGCAGCGCGCGGACGGCACGATCGCGTTCCTCGGCCGCGACGGCGGCGCTCCGGTGTTCGTCATGCCGCCGCCGTTCATGTACGACAGCAAGGACGACAAGTCCTCCCCGCACGGCAAGGTGTGGTCGGACAAGGTCACCCAGAAGGTGACCAGTTCGGGTGGCACGTCGACGGTCACCGTCACCGCGGACACCGCCTGGCTGACCGACCGGTCCCGGGTCTACCCGGTGGTGATCGACCCGACGATCAAGCTGCAGCCGGTGCCCACCGACGCGCAGGACGTGCAGATCTACTCCGGCGCCACGACCACCAACTACAACGACACCTACCAGCTGAAGGTCGGCACGGACGCGTCGAACGCGTACCGCACGCTGGTCAAGTTCGACGTCGGCTCGATCCCGCGGAACACGCCGATCGACGACGCGCAGCTGCAGATGTACTACTCGCAGACCCACCACGCGTGGGGCTTCGACGTCGCGATGGAGGCCCGCCGGGTCACCCAGCCCTGGAGCGAGAGCACCGCGACCTGGGCGAACATGAACGCCAACATGGCCGCCCAGCCGGCCGGCAACATGGTCACGCAGGACGACGGCGACGCCGGCACCTCGGTGTCCGGCACCTGGTCGTACTCGGGCAACACGGCGCTGACCGGGCTCGCAGTCAACGGCGACTACCGCTACAACAACGACACCACCACCGGGCACACCCACACCTGGGTGCCGACCATCACCGAGGCCGGCAACTACCAGGTCGAGGTCCACTACGTGTCGGAGTCGGACCGGCCGACGAACGCGCCGTACACCGTGCACTACAACGGCGGCTCGAAGACGTACACGGTCGACCAGACCGGCAGCGCGCGCGGCGAGTGGAAGACCCTCGGCGTGCACCCGTTCGCGGCCGGCACCACCGGCAAGGTCGTACTCGGGGACGTGTCCGGCAAGTCGGTGATCGCCGACGCGGTGCGGTTCACCAAGTGGGGGGCGGCCACCAAGAAGGCATCGGTCTCCAACGTGTGGAGCTCGTTCCCGGTCCGCAACGTGGTGCAGGACTGGGTGAACGGCGCGTACGCCAACAACGGCTTCATGGTGAAGGCGGTCGACGAGGCGGACAAGGGCCGCGGCGGCCCGATCTACGAGGCCTCCGAGTACGCGTACAACAACGCCCGCCGGGACTACAACCTGCCGAAGCTGGTCATCACGTACGGCCGGCCGGGCGTGGCGGTCAGCCCGCCGACGACGCTCACCGCCACCGGCGCGGTGCTGGACTGGCCCGCGTACGTCGACCCGTCGTCGTCGACGGCGGACGACGCGGTGGAGTACCAGGTGCACCGCAGCATCTACCAGAACTTCACCCCGTCGGCGGCGACCCTGATCGCCCCGGTGTCCACCAGCACCCGCACCTACCAGGACACCACGGCGATCCCGACGGCGGCGGACAACACCGACCCGCTGGCGCGGAAGTTCTACTACTACATGGTCGCGGTGAAGACCCGCGACGGGCAGGTCCTCGCCGGGCCCACCCAGTCGGCGATCCTGCCGAAGGCGGGCCAGATCACCCGGATCTACCGCACCGGCACCACCGACACCACGCTCTCCCAGGCCCGCCCGACGGAGAACGTGGACGTCTACGACGGTGACCCGTACGTCAGCCCGGGCAACAACTCGTCCTACTACGGGGACACCCGTGGCCTGGTGAAGTTCCCGACGCTGACCGGCATCCCGGCCGACGCCAAGGTCGTCGACGCCGACCTGCGGCTGTACAACAGCGGGCTCTACCCGGGCACCGACACCGACGAGTACGTCGACGTCCACAAGCTGACCAGGAACTTCACCGAGACCAGCGCGACGTGGAACACCTACGACGGCACCAACGCGTGGACCACCGCCGGCGGTGACTACGACACCACCTGGAAGGCGAGCTACAACCAGTTCACGAACGACCCCAAGTGGGCCTCCTGGGACGTGACCCCCGCGGCCGACGGCTGGGTCAAGGACCCGACGAAGAACTTCGGCCTGCTGCTGCGGCAGCGCGACGAGGCGAACCAGACCGCACGGGCGGTGCTGCTGTCGTCCGAGGCACAGGAGCCGCTGCTGCGGCCCACGCTGGAGGTCACCTACCTGGAGCAGACCGCGGAGTCGACGTACTACGCGGCCTCGACGCCGACGCTGGCCACCGCCAACTCCACGTACACGGTGCCGGTCACACTGTCGAACCCGACGCTCACGGCCTGGAACCCGACCGACTGGGAACTGGCCTACGACTGGAAGCGGGCCGACGGCGTCACCGACGGCGCGGACGCCAGCTACGAGTTGAAGACCGCACTGCCGAAGAGCGTCCCGGCCGGCGGCACCGTCGACGTGGCCGCACAGGTGAAGACGCCGCCGTCGTCCACCGAGGGCAACGAGCGCACCGACTACGTCCTGCAGTGGGACCTGCGCAACAAGCTCACCGGCGAGAAGCTGTCGGAGACCGCGTCGATCCCGGCGCTGCCGCAGAACATCTCGGTGGAGGAGCCGACCTCCGACCAGCTCGGCCTGGAGAAGTTCTACTCGTACGCGGGGAAGAACACCGGCGCCGGCGGCAGCCTGATGAACAACCTGTACTCCGGCAACACGGTCTGGTCGTACAACGCGTTCAACAACCCGTCCCGGGGCCTGTCGACGTTCGTCCGGATGTCCTACAACTCGCTGGACACCACCGACACGGTGGCCGGGTACGGCTGGTCGCTGCAGGCGTCGTCGATGATGCGGCTCGGCGCCCCGCTGGACTTCCACCCCAACCCGAACCCCACCAAGGTCACCCTGACCGACGGTGACGGCACCAGCCACCGGTTCACCTGGGACGCCACCGCGAACGAGTGGAAGAGCCCGAAGGGCGTGCACCTCTACCTGCAGAAGTACGGCAGCGTGGACTGCAAGCCCAACACCGACGAGCCGAAGGCGTGGGTGCTCACCCGGCCGGACCGGACGCAGTTCTTCTACGACTGCGAGGGCTTCCTGTCGAGCGTCGTCGACAACAACGGCAACGAGATGCTCTTCACCTACGAGGAGCGCAAGTCCAACAACAAGCCGACGAAGTTCCTGCGGTACATCACCGACCCGACCGGCCGGATCACGCTGACCATCGACTACTACGCCAAGGGTCAGACGTACGACTACATCAACGACACCACCTGGACGCGGGTCTCCGGCGCGACGAACCTGACCAACCCGAAGATCATCGACCACATCTCGCAGATCACCGACGTCTCGGGACGCAAGCTCACGTTCACCTACACGGACAAGGGCCTGCTCGGTGAGCTGATCGACGGCGCCGGCTCGACGAACGGCACGCCGAAGACGTTCAAGTTCGCCTACGACATGACCCAGGGCAACAAGAACGTCAAGCTGGTCAAGGTCACCGACCCGCGGGGCAACGCGACCGGCCTGGTCTACAACTACCCGCAGAACGGGGACGACCCGAAGTTCCACTGGACCACGAAGTCCTACACCGACCGGCTCGGCTACCTGACCCAGTTCGCCTACGTCGACCCGGACGGCCCGCAGGGCAACAACATCAACACCACGGTCACCGACGCGGAGAACCACGCCTCCCAGTACCTGCTGGACGGCTACGGCCGGGCGTACCAGGTCACGAACGCCAAGAACGAGGTCACCAAGACCGGCTGGGACGACGACCACAACGTCATCCGGCTGGAGGAGGCGAACACCGCCGTCTCCACCTGGGCGTTCGACCCCAAGACCGGCTATCCGACCCAGATCCGGGACGCGGAGGCGGTCAAGAACGGCTGGCCTGGCACGGTGCTGACCTACCAACGTCAGCTCAACGGCTACGTGGCCGAGGTGCTCAGCAAGACCAGTTCCGAGGGCCGCAAGTGGACCTTCACGTACACCGGTGAGGGCGACGTCGCGACGGTCACCGACCCGGTCGGCAACACCACGCCGGCCGACGGCGACTACACGAGCGTCAACACCTACGACGAGTGGGGTCAGCTGCTCAGCGCCCGGGACGCCAACGGCAACACCACGGCGTACGGCCCGTTCCACCCGAGCGGCTACCCGACGACCATCACCGACGCGGGCACCGGCAAGTCGTACTTCACCTACGACGACCGGGGCAACGTCACCGAGGTCAAGAACGGCAAGAACGCCAAGGTGACGCAGGCGTACGACACGTTCGGCCGGCCAACCACCAAGGTGGAGCCGATGGACGCGGCGAACAACCGCTTCATCACCACGAAGGCCCCGGTGTACGACCCGAACGACAACATCACCACCGCGTACGCCGCGAACGGCGCCGTGTCGACCTCCGTCTACGACAAGGCGGACCAGGTCGTCGAGACGCTCGCCCCGAAGGACGAGTCGGGCGACCCGGAGCGGAAGACGACCACGACGTACGACAAGGTCGGCAACGTCCTGACCGTCACCGAGCCGCAGGGCAACCTGACCTCGACGGTGGGTGACTACACCACGACCACGAAGTACGACGCGATCTACCAGCCGATCGAGGCCACCAACGGCCTCGACCAGAAGGTGAAGTCCGAGTACGACAACGTCGGCAACGTCACGGTCCTGTACGACGCGAAGAAGACCGCCAGCGCGGCGGACGACTTCACCACGAAGTACGAGTACGACCTGAACCACCGGGTCGTGAAGACCACCGACGCGGCGGGCAAGTTCACCACCGCCCGCTACGACAAGGACGGCCTGACGCTCGGCACCACCGACGCCGACGGCAACGAGTCGCTGGCGACGTACGACGCCCGCGGCGCGCTGGTGGAGTCGAAGGTGCCGCACAGCAAGGACGGCTCCGGCACCGTCACCTACCGCACCACCAAGTACGAGTACGACCAGGTCGGCAACCAGACGAAGCTGATCACCCCGCGCGGGGTGGACACCACCGACGACGCCGACGACTTCTCCGTGGTGACCGTCTACGACGCGCTCAACCGCAAGAAGGAGGAGTGGTCGTCCTACGACAAGGACGACAGCCGCTACAACAAGCCCGACAAGACCTTCTACAGCTACGACGAGATCGGCAACCTGACGAAGGTCAGCGCGCCCCCGTCGGACGGGCAGACGGTCCGCAACGACACCGAGTACACCTACTACGACAACGGGTGGACCCGGACGTCCAAGGACCCGTGGGACATCGTCAACTCCTACGACTACAACGACCTGGGCCAGCAGACCAAGAACACGCTGAGCTCGGCCGGCGGGTCGACCACGCGGACGATGACCTGGCAGTACTACCAGTCCGGCAACGAGAAGGGACGGTCGGAGGACGGACTGCCGGTCGGCAAGGACGTGGTCCTGGTCGACAACACCGACACCAACAACACCGCCTCGCAGGGCACCTGGACCAACGGGGCCGCCACCGGGCAGTGGGGCTACGACGTCTCCACCGCTCCGGCCGGCAGCGGGTCGGCGCAGTTCAACTGGCAGCTGACCATCCCGCGTGACGGCACGTACGAGGTGTTCGTCCGGCACCCGCAGGTCACCGGTGCCGCGACGGACGCGAAGTTCACCATCACGCACGACGGCGGCAGTGTCACCAAGACGGTGAACCAGACGCAGAACACCGGCGCCTGGATCAGCCTGGGCAGCTATTCCTTCAAGGAGGAGGGCGTCCAGAAGATCACCGTCACCGACCAGGCGACCGGCAAGGTGCTGGCCGACGCGGTCAAGCTGGTGCGGGACAACTCCGCCGACGTCGACAACGAGCGCAAGGAGTTCACCTACCGGTACAACCCGAACGGGATGATGGTCGAGGTCAAGGACCTCAGCCCGGGCGCGAAGATCGGCCGGTACGACATCGCGTACGACCAGCTCAACCAGATCTCCACGGTGAAGGAGTTCGCCGGGCTCAACGACACGAGCGCGAAGAACACCACGGCGCTGACCTACGACGACAACGGCAACCCGCTCACCTCGACCCACGACCTCACCTGGTCGAAGATCGAGTACGACCCGCGGGACATGGTCGCCAAGGTCACCAACGCCGACTCGCCGACGGCCGGCAACCAGCAGATCTCGTCGTTCACCTACACCAACCGCGGGCAGGTGCTCAAGCAGACCAAGCCCAACGGCAACACGGTGGACTTCGAGTACTACCTCGACGGCGCCACCAAGCGTCAGCTGGAGAAGACCTCCGGCGGCGCCACGGTCGCCGAGCACAACCTCCAGTACCAGGCCAACGGGCACCCGTCGCGGGACGTGCTGAAGCTGATGAACGCCGACAACTCGTCGGACTACATCGACAACACGTACGTCTTCAGCTACGACCCGCAGGACCGCATCGCCAAGCTGGACAAGACCGGTGACAGCACCTCCACGGAGACCTACACCTACGACGCCAACGGCAACACGGTGTCGCAGACCGTCGGGGGGACGACGAGCACCAGCAAGTACGACCGGAACCGGCTGCACTCGACCACCACGGCGGGTGTGACCTCGACGTACAACTACGACCCGCTGGGGCGCCTCGACACGGTGTCGGTCGGTGGCCAGCGGGCGCAGAAGTACTACTACGACGGCTTCGACCGGACCGCGAAGACCACAGCGGGCATCGGCGCCAACGCCAAGTCGACCACCTACGTGTACGACCCGTTCGACCGGACGGTGTCGCAGACGACGGCCGGCAAGACCACCCTGTTCACGTACCTGGGGATGGACAACCAGGTGCTGCGCGAGGAGGTCGCGGGCAAGGCGACGAAGTCGTACCAGTACGCGCCGTGGGGTCAGCAGCTGACCCAGATCAAGCACAAGGACGACGGGGCGCGGGAGTACTCGCAGTTCATCTACCGGCCGCGCGGTGACGTCATCGGCATCACGAAGGAGGACGGCAAGACCCGGGCCACGTACGGGTACACCGCGTACGGCCAGGACGACTCGTCGCAGTTCACCGGTGTGGACAAGCCGGGAGCGCAGCCGGAGGGCGAGGAGCCGTACAACGCGTTCCGGTTCAACGCCTCCCGCTGGGACGCGGGCTCGGGCACGTACGACATGGGGTTCCGCAACTACGACCCGGGCCTGAACCGGTTCCTGACGCGGGACACCTACGGCGGCGCGATGGCGGACATGGCGCTGGGGATGGATCCGTTCACCGGTAACCGGTACGCGTTCGCCGGCGGGAACCCGATCAGCTTCATCGAGCTGGACGGGCACCTGTTCGGGATGTCGTGGTCGGACATCGGCCACGCCACCCTGGACGTGGTCGGCATGGTGCCGGTGGTCGGTGAGGTAGCCGACGTGGCGAACGGCATCTGGTACGCGGCCGAGGGCAACTACGTCGACGCGGCGCTGTCGATGGCCTCGGCGATCCCGCTGGCGGGCAACGCGGTGACGGCGGCGAAGCTGGCCAAGACCGGCAAGAAGATCGCCGACGGTATCGACACCGCCAACGACGTCAAGAAGGGCGTCGAGGCCACCACCGACGCCTCCAAGGCGTTGCCCACGAACACGCCGAAGCCGAAGACCGACTCCCCAGCCGCACCGACCAAGTGCAACAGCTTCGTCCCCGGCACGAAGGTCCTGCTCGCCGGCGGCGGCGCCAAGGCGATCGAAGACCTGAAGGTGGGCGACGAGGTCCTCGGCACGGACGTGGAGTCGGGCCAGAACCAGGGCCGTGCGGTCACCGACGTCCGTAGCCACGAGGGCAGCAAGACGCTGGTGACGATCACCGTCGACGTGGACGGCAAGGCCGGGTCGAAGACCGGGTCGATCACCTCCACGGCGGCGCACCTGATCTGGCTGCCCGACGCCGGACAGTGGGTCAACGGGGGTGACCTCAAGCCCGGCATGTGGCTGCAGACCGCAGCCGGCACCTGGGTCCAGATCACCGCCATCACCAAGACGATCCGCCACGAACGAGTCCACAACCTCACCGTCAACGGCGTCCACACGTACTACGTTCTCGCCGGGGACAAACCGGTCCTGGTGCACAACTGCGGGGTCGAGTGGAAGAACGAGAACGACCCGAACTTCCCGAACCGCAACGTCGACCGCGATCCGCAGGACGCTCTCCCCGATCCTTCGGTGGTGCGCAGCAGCAACGACGGTATGGGACCCCTCCGCGACGGTGACCACCATTTCGTGGTCATGCCGAACAACGGGGTACGGGCCGTGCACGACGACGACCTCGCCGACCTGTGGGACCAGGACGTGTGGCCCGGTCACACGAGCCTGGCTGGATTCGACGCCGCCGGGCGACCCAACCCGGTGCTCATGGCGGGCCGGTTCACCGCCAACAACGGCAAGATCACGTCCTATGACAACTGGTCCGGCCATTACCAGCCACAGCAGTACGGCGGCCGGAAGCTGCAAGACATCGCGAAGGGCGCGTTCACGGCCGCAGGGTGGGCGGGTCGGAGACTGCGATTCCGGCAGTACTGATCGAGTTCCGGCTATCGCCCTGGACGTTGCAGGGCGATAGCCGGAACTACACCGGGCATCGCGGGTCACGGCCCGCGATGCCCGGTCCTATTACCGGTGACCAGTAAGGTTGCCTCTGAGGAGGGATGGATGTCGGGGCTTTGGCGGACTGTCTGGGCGACCGGTCAGGACATCCCGCGCATGGGCCGTCTCGTGCGTACCGGTCCGGTGCTCGCGTTGGATGCGGGCGGCGATGATCTGCGCCCGCTCGCGGCCGCCGTCGCCGGGCGCAGTCCCGCCGACGCCGCCGGTGATCGTCTTCAGGTGTGGGACATCGTCTCGGGACAGCTGACGACGGCGACGGTGGAAGCCGCCGTGTGCGTGGCGGTCGGCGCGTCGGCGGATGGTGCGGTCGCGGTCACCGGGCACTCGGACGGCACGGTGCGAGTCTGGGCGTTGCCGGACCTGACGATGCTACGGAGCTGGCGCACGGGTCTGCAGGGCGTCGAGGACGTTCGGGTGGCCGGGCCGGCCCCACACGCGGTCGTGGTGACGCTCGGCGCCGACGGTGCGGTGGCGCGATGGTCGCTGGAAACCGGGGGACCCCTGGGCACGCTCGGCGTTCCGGAGTCGCTCGCGATCTGTGCCGGGCGGCTGGTCTCCGGCCGGCACGTGGTGGTGGCCGCCGGGCGCGAAGTGTCGTTGTGGGACGCGCACAGCGGGCAACGGCTGCCGCTGCCGGTCGCGGATCAGCAGACTCCCGGCGGCATCGCCGCGGCCCTGCTGTCGGCACGAGACGGGCGGGATGTGCTGACCGTCGTGACGGGGCCGCGCGAGCTGGTCATGTTCGACGTAGCCACCGGTGCGCAGGTGGGCGGCCGGGTCGACGCACACGTCGATGACTTTCCGCCGCACCAGGGACGCATGTGGGGCGGCAAGCGTGCCCGGCCGCGGCTGGCGATGGTGAACGGGACCGTGGCTGTGCCGACGAAGTGGCGGGTCCATCTTTGGGATCTGCCAGCTGCGACGCCCGCCGGGCCGTCGTTGCCGGGGCCGGTGCGCACGCCGGTGCTCGCATCGGTGCGCTGGGAGGGGCGTGATTGGCTGCTCACGGGGTCGGCCGCGGACGGCATGGTCGGGCTGTGGGACCCGGACGCACCGCCGCAGCGATCGGCGGGCTTCCGCCAGCCGGTCGCGCGGCTGGCCATGGCGGAGTCCGGCGTGGTGGTCTGCGCCGACGAGGGCGGGACGATCGCAGCGCACCGGGCCGAGGACGGTTCGCTGGTGACCGCGCCGACCAATACGCAGGTGCGAGGCGTCGTGTCGCTGGCGGCCTGGGTGGACGGGACGAGGGTGCGGGCGGCCACCGGAGCGGGGTCCCCGGATGCGTCGCACCCGTGGGTGCAGCGGTGGGACCTCATGCTGCGCGAGCAGATGCAACCACCGATCAAGGTCAGCGTCCCCCAGGTGCGGCACGTGAGCATGGCCAGGGTCCGGGGCGAGCGTGTCCTGGTGGTCATCGACCGCGAGCTGCTGCGTCTGCAGCGGGCCGACGACGGGACCCTGATCGACGAGGTCCGCAAGGAACGAGGAACCTACCGGCTCGTGACCGGCCCCTCCGAGGGCGGTCCGATCGCGGTGGTCTCGGCGATCGGCCGGCCGCCCGAGGTGTTCCGGCTGGACCGGTTGAGCGCACCTCCGTCGCCGATGCCCGGTCTTGACGGCGGCTTCGTCGCCGCTCTGGACGGCACGCGTCTGGTCGCCGGGAGTCTCGCCGAGCGCCGGTCGGGATGGCGTACGGCGTGGGCCTGCGACCTGTCGGGCCGCCCGCTCGGTCCGGAGGTCGTCGGCGCCCCGATCACCTCCGTCGCGATCGCCACCTGGCCCGCGGTCTTCATCGCCCGCGCTGACGGGACGGTGTCCCTGATTGATCTCGAGTCCGGCCAGGAGCTGTGCCCGGCACTGCAACTGCCCGCGGAACCACGCAGCATCGCCACCGACGACCTGGACGTGCTCGTGGGCGTCGGGGCCGATGTCGCGAGGTTCACGCCGCCGGTCGCCAAGCCTCTTCGGCGTGAACCTGACGATCGTGATCGAGGATAGAGCGGCGAGATCGGAACCCTCGTTGAGGCCATATCCGGTATCGAGGCGATCCTCAGCGCGGCCCGTCCTGCCGTAGGGCATCGGTTGGTGCCCGATGATCGACACAAACCCTGATGTCGGCTCTGCTGCCTGACGCACCCGACGGCCTCACCGGCGAAGTCCGGTACGGCGTGCTCTCCTTTTGAGAGGAAGTGCCGGAGTGGACTGAGGAGGCCGAGCGGGCGAATGCAAGGCGCGTTGAGACAATCGCTTTTCCGAAGACGCTCGTTCGTGAGGCGATGCCGCACTGAGAGCCGTCATCGGTGAAAGCATGTTCAGTGAATCGGTGCAGCCGAGCCGACGTCGTCCCGGTGACCCGATCCGCGTCGGCGCGACCTGTGCGCGGTGCTGAGGCGCACCAGGCGGGCGGTCTGTACGCTGCGGGTGCCGGGTACTGCGACGGCGCCGAGACCTCCGTGGACCGGAAGGGCCGGCTTCTGCCTCCCGTCACCCGGCGTGATCAACCCGAAGCGTCCTCAGCGGTATTTCTGTTACCTCGACACACCGCCAACCATATTGACATTCATCACGCTTAATTGTCCGGTTCCACCCTTGTTGGCCGCGAACCAGGCGCTTAGCGTGGGCGGCGCGTCTAGGGTTCACGGGGAGCGGCGCGATGGAACTTCAGATTCGGCTACTGGGCACAGTGGAGCTGTGCGTCGACGGCGAGACCGTCACGCCCGGCGCGGCGAAGAGACGGGCCGTCCTGGCCGGGCTGGCGATCGAGGCGAACCACTCGGTCCCCCTGCCCCGGCTGGCCCGGATGGTCTGGTCCGACCACCCGCCGACGTCCGCCACTGCCAACCTCCGTACCCACGCCGCCGGCCTGCGGCGCACGGTCGGCGACCGGCTGGTCGCCCGTCCGCAGGCGTACGAGTTGCGGCTGGCACCGCACGAGCTGGACGTGACCGAGTTCCAGCGACTGGCCGCGGAGGGGCGGTCACTGCTCGCGTCGGCCGATCCGGCCGGCGCGATCGACACGCTCACTTCCGCGCTGGCCTGGTGGCGGGGCCCGTCCGGTGACGGCCTGCCCCGGAGCACCGCGCTGGACAACCGGTGGGCCGCCCTCGACGAGCAGCGGCTACAGGTCTTCGAGGAACTGACCGAGGCGCGGCTGGCCGCCGGTGAGCACGCCCACCTCCTGTCCGACCTGCGCGCGCACCTGGCCGCGCACCCGCTGCGGGAGCGGGCCTGGGGGCACCTGATGCTCGCCCTCTACCGTTGCGGGGACGTGCCGGCCGCGCTCACCGTCTACCGGGACGCCCGGGCCGTCCTCGACGAGCAGCTCGGCCTCGAACCCGGCGCGGAACTGGCCCGGCTGCACCGGGCGATGCTGGACCGCGCGCCGGAGCTGTCGTACGTCGAGCCGGGAGGCGCTGTCGTGACCGCCTCGGCGCCGGTCGCTGACCTTCGCCCCGCCGTCGGCTGGGCGGTGCCGCGGGAGCTGCCGGCGGACCCGCTCACCTACGTCGCGCGTACCGGGGAAACCGCCGACGTGGTGGCGGCGCTGACCGCGGAGGCCCCGGCCGCCGTGGTCGTCACCGGCGCCCCGGGCAGCGGCAAGACCACCCTCGCGGTACGCGCCGGACACACCGTCTCCGCCCTGTTCCCCGACGGGCAGGTCTTCGTGGACCTCGGTTACCGGACGTCGGTGACGGCGGGGGAGGTGCTGGCCCGGGTGCTGCGCGCGCTCGGCGTGCCGGCCGCCGACGTCCCCGAGAAGACCGACGAGCGGGCCGGCTGGTTCCGTTCGCTGGCGGCCGGCCGCCGGCTGCTGCTCGTCGTCGACGGGGTCACCCGGGCGGCGCAGGTGCGTCCGCTGCTGCCTGCCGGCCCCGGCCCGGCGCTGATCACCGTCGCTCAGCGGCACCTCGGGAGCCTGGACGGCGTACGCCGGGTGGCGCTGCGCCCGGTCGGGAGCGCGCAGGCCCGCGACCTGCTGGCGACCCTCGCCGGGCCGGAGCAGCTGGCCGCCGAGCCGGCGGCCACCGCCGACCTGGTACGGATCTGCGGTGGCTCGCTGCTCGCCCTGCGCATCGCCGGCGCCCGGCTGGGCCGGCGGTCCGGCGCGTCGGTGTCCACCCTCGTCGCCGAACTGGGTGACGGGCGGGCCCGGCTGGACCTGCTGGCCTACGAGGACCTGTCGGTACGGGCCAGCCTGGCCGCCGGCGTGGCGGTGGTCCGCTCCGACGACGAGCTGGCCGGCCGGATGCTCGAACTGCTCGGCGCGCGGCCGGGCACGCCGGTGCACACGGCCGCGGACCAGCTCGGCGTCTCCCCCCAGCGGGCGCACCGCGCCCTGGACGACCTGGTCGACGCGCACCTTGCTCAGCGGGACCGGCACGGCGACTACCGGCTGCCGACGCTGGTCAGCGACTACGCCGCCGAACTGGCAGCGGTGGGCCACGTGTCCGTCCGCGAGGCGGCCGAGCAGCTGTTCGATCCGTGGGCCGCCTGACGGCCGGATCGGCGCCGGAATCGGGGTGGGACGCCTCTGGTGCGCAGGCCGGTCACGGAGCGACACTGAGTCATGACTCCTCAGCGCGTACCGCTGCTCGCCGGCCTGGTCGTGCTGTTCGCGGCGGCCTGCACGGCGACCGGCCACGACGGCGCGTCCACGGCGCCCACCCCGACGGTCGCGGCGGCCTCCGCGGCGACCGAGACGGAGACCACGCCCACCCCGCCCGTGCCGACCGAAGGCGCCGCGACGGGCGGCTCCTGGCGTGTCACCTGGGACTGGGCCGTGCCCGGCCAGCCGGCCCGGGTGGCCCACCGGGTACGGGTGCCGGTCACGCCGCCGCCGGGTGAGCCGCTGCCTGTCCTGGTGGCGGTGGACGTCGGCGACCACCCGGCGGAGGGCTTCAGCCGGATCACCTTCGCGTTCCGCGGCCCCACCCCGTCCTACCAGGTCGCCTATGTGCCGCGGGTGGTGACCGAGGGCCGGGGCGCGCCGGTCGCGCTGCCCGGTACGGCGTACCTGTCGGTGCGGTTCGAGCCGGCCCAGGCGCACGACGCACGCGGCGGCGGAACGGCGGACCTGCCGCCGGCGGCGATCCGCTTCCCGACGCTGCGCGGATGGGCGGTGGCCGGCGACTTCGAGGGGCACCTCAGTTTCGGGCTCGGCCTGCTGCCGCCGGACGACGGCCGCCTGCCGGTGCGGCTGGGGGAGTCCACCCGCCCGGACGGTACGCACGTCGTGGCCGTGGACGTGCGGCGCAGTTGACGCCGGCCCGCGCCGGCGGGAGCGGCGCGGGCCGACGGGGTCAGCGGTCGATGATGTTGTTGTTCTCGTCGATGCCGTGGGTGCGCCAGTAGACGTCCCACTCGTCGTCGACGTGCTGCGGCACCTTGCCCTCCGGGTAGCGCACGTACGGCGGGGACGGGTCCTGGCCGTCCGGCACGCAGGAACTGCCGCCCTGCGGGCCGACCGCGATCACCGGGTACTCGTCGCTGCCGCAGATGCTCTGCCGCAGCGAGCAGCCGGTGGTCGCCATCAGCCCGGCCAGTCCGAGCACGGCAAGAACGATCATGATTCGAGTTCGCACGGGGAGAATTCTCGCCGCCCCGGGCCGGCCCGCCATCGGTACGCGTACTCAATTCCGGGGGACGGCCGGCCTCAGGTCAGTTCGCCCCGCACGATCGCCACCGCCACCCGGCAGAACTCGTCCATGTCGGGCTGGAAGCCGGCCGCGATGTCGGGGTGCAGGCCGGAGCGGGTCTCGTCGAGCAGACGGCGGCACACGTCCTCCACCGGCTCGCCCGCGTAGCCGGAGCGGACCCGGTCCGCGGCGGCCTGCAGGGCCGAGGTGAGCTGATCCTCAAGCGGGCCACGCAGCTTCTGCTGCACAGGGTCGAGCCCGCTCGGGTCGAGCGTGACATGTGGCTCCGACATCGGCGCTCCCTTCGTCGGCGTCCGCGGTACCCCACCGCGGACGTCGGTCAAACCATCGTCGGTACGGCCGACACCCGGACCAGGTACGAGAACTCCTCCGCCGGCTCCTCGACGTACGACAGCCGGCGGATCTGCCGGTCGTCGGACCAGAGCGCGACGTCGACGAGCACTCCGAGGTGGGCGAGGCCGATGGTGGCGACCCGCTTCTTGTCCTGGAGCACCGCGCACACGCCGCCCAGCAGGGTGCTCGCGTCGGAGGTGCGGTGCCCGGGCGGACAACGCAGGGTCAGGTCCACCTCGACCGGGCCGGTGAGCGGGGTCCACCCGGTGCGCTGGGCCGCCGTGCAGGCGGCCTGGAGCAGGGTGCGGACCCTCGTCGCCTGCCGGTGCCCGGCGGCGAAGATGGACAGGGCCTCGGTCTTGACCGGGGGCAGGCCGCTCACCTCGAACGACAGGGCGAGAGCGCGGGTGTCCTGCACGACGGCACCTCCTCGGGGCGAATCCTGCCCAACCGGGGAACGAGCGAACGGCACTTTCCCGACAGAACCAACCGATCGGGCGGGCAGTGGGGGACGGCCGGAGGCGTATCGACGTCGACGGCGACGCGCCGGCTACGGAGCCAGCCCCACGCTAATGCACGACCGCTGACGCTCGGTAGCCTCGCCGTTTCACCACGTGGGACGGCGTGTCGGCCGCGCCCGTCGTCGCGCTGCCGGCGGTGTGCGCGCCGTCACCGTCACATGTCCGTGATGTTTCGCTCCGTCGCAGGTCGGGCACGTTCAGCCGCACGACACGCCCGGGGTGTTCGGCAATCGGGGCCGACACTCCGGCCGGATCGCCGTGCGCCGGGGCACGGGTCACTCCCCGGTTCTTCGCCGAAGAGAGGGGGAGGGTGATGACGACAGTCCCCGACACGGCCGCACGACGGCCGGCCGGACGCGCGGCGGCGGCAGCCGCCGCGCTCGCGTTGGTGGCCCCGCTGGCCGCCTGCGGGTCCGGCGGCGACGGCGGCGTCCCCACGATCAACCTGTACTACCCGCCGGAGCAGAACCTGCAGAAGGTCGTCGACAACTGCAACACGGCGGCGCAGGGCCGGTACCGGATCGACTACCGGGTGCTGCCGCGCGAGGCGGACGAGCAGCGGGTGCAGATGGTCCGGCGGCTCGCCGCGCAGGACAGCGGGATGGACGTGCTCGGCCTGGACGTCACGTGGACCCAGGAGTTCGCCAGCGCGAAGTGGATCCGGGAGTGGACCGGCCAGGACAAGGCCGACGTGGAGCAGGGAACGCTGACCGGCCCGCTCGACACCGCCCGGTACGAGGACAAGCTCTACGCCGCGCCCAAGAACACCAACGTGCAGCTGCTGTGGTACCGGACTGATCTGGTCTCGCAGCCGCCGAAGACCTGGGACGAGATGATCTCCGCCGCCCAGCAGCTCAAGGAGCAGGGCAAGCCGTACCAGGTGCTGACCATGGGCGCCCAGTACGAGGGCCTCGTGGTCCTCTACAACACGCTCGCCGAGAGCGCCGGCGGCAAGATCCTCAGTGACGACGGCAAGAAGGCGGAGATGGACGCCGGCGCGGTACGCGCGCTCGACCAGCTCAAGAAGTTCGCCACGTCCGGCGTGACCTCGCCGTCGTTCAGCAACGCGCTGGAGGACCCGGTGCGGCTGGAGTTCCAGTCCGGCAAGGGCGCGTTCCAGGTGAACTGGCCGTTCGTCTACCCGGCGCTCCAGGAGGCCAACCCCGAACTGGCGAAGAACGTGAAGTGGGCCCGGGTGCCGGGCATCGACCCGGAAACCCCCAGCAAGGTCACCATCGGCGGGGTCAACCTGGCGGTCAGCAGCTACTCCAAGCACCCGGAGGAGGCGTTCGAGTTGGCCCGCTGCCTGCGTAACGCCGAGAACCAGAAGTTCTCCGCCGTCAACGACGGCGTGCCGCCCACCATCGAGGCCGTCTACGACGACCCGGAGATGACCGAGGCGTACCCGATGAAGGAGACGATCCTGGAGGAGCTGAAGGAGCCGGCGGTGCGGCCGCTGACCCCGGCCTACCAGAGCATCTCCACGGTGATGTCGGCGATCCTGTCGCCGCCGTCGGCGATCCGGCCCGAGCAGACCGCCGACGAGCTGCGCAAGGCGATCTCCGACGCGCTGGAGTCGAAGGGGGTTCTGCCATGAGCGTGAACGCCACCCCGGCCGGCGCGCAGGCCGCTGCCGAGGCCGAGGCCGAGCAGCCCGGCGGCCGGCACGCCGCGGTGCCGGAGCAGCGGTCCCGGCGCGGCTCCCGCGCCCCGCTGAGCGAGAACAAGCGGGCCGAACGGCGGCTCGGCTGGCTGCTGTGCGCGCCGGCCGCGCTTGTCATGGTGCTGGTCACCGCGTACCCGATCCTGTACTCGGTCTGGCTGTCGCTGCAACGCTTCGACCTGCGCTTCCCCGACGAGCGGCAGTTCGTCGGGCTGGAGAACTACGTCACCGTCCTCACCAACGACTTCTGGTGGACCGCGTTCGGGGTGACCGCCCTGATCACGGTGGTCACCGTCGCGGTCGAGCTGGTGCTCGGCATGGGCCTGGCGCTGATCATGCACCGGACGCTCGTCGGGCGGGGCATCGTCCGCACCGCCGCGCTGATCCCGTACGGCATCGTCACCGTGGTCGCGGCGTTCTCCTGGCGGTACGCCTGGACGCCGGGCACCGGCTACCTGGCGAACCTGTTCGACGGCAGCGCCCCGCTGACCGAGCGGGCCAGCTCACTGGCGATCATCATGCTGGCGGAGATCTGGAAGACCACCCCGTTCATGGCGTTGCTGCTGATGGCCGGGCTGGCGCTGGTGCCGGAGGACCTGCTCAAGGCGGCCTCCACCGACGGCGCGACGGCGTGGCAGCGGTTCACCAAGGTGATGCTGCCGGTGATGAAGCCGGCCATCCTGGTCGCGCTGCTGTTCCGCACGCTCGACGCGTTCCGGGTCTTCGACAACATCTTCGTGCTCACCAACGGCGGCAACGAGACGTCGTCGGTGTCGATGCTCGCCTACAACAACCTGATCCGGGGCCTGAACCTCGGCATCGGCTCCACGATGTCGGTGCTGATCTTCATCACCGTGGCGATCATCGCCTTCGTGTTCGTGAAGTTGTTCGGCACCGCTGCCCCGGGCAGCGACGATGGGGAGAGGCGCTGACATGGCAGTGGAATCCACCACGCGGGCGAAGCTGCGCTGGGGCCTGCTGGACGTCGTGGTCGTCGTCTTCGCGCTGGTCCCCGTGCTCTGGATCGCCTCGCTGTCGTTCAAGACCCCGGCCACGCTCACCGACGGCAAGTTCTGGCCGCGGGAGTGGACGCTCGACAACTACCGGACCATCTTCGACACCGACCAGTTCGTCCGGGCCCTGATCAACTCCATCGGCATCGCGCTGATCGCCACCACCATCGCCGTGGTGCTCGGGACGATGGCCGCGTACGCGATCTCCCGGCTGGACTTCCCCGGCAAGAAGCTGCTGGTCGGCGTCTCGCTGCTGATCGCGATGTTCCCCCAGGTGTCGCTGGTGTCGCCGCTGTTCGAGATCGAGCGGCAGCTCGGGCTGTTCGACACCTGGCCGGGGCTGATCCTGCCGTACATCACGTTCGCGCTGCCGCTCGCCATCTACACGCTGTCGGCGTTCTTCAAGCAGATCCCGTGGGACCTGGAGAAGGCGGCGAAGATGGACGGCGCCACCCAGGCCCAGGCGTTCCGGCGGGTGATCGCGCCGCTGGCCGCGCCGGGCGCGTTCACCACGGCCATCCTGGTCTTCATCTTCTGCTGGAACGACTTCCTGTTCGCGATCACGCTCACCTCGACCGAGCGGTCCCGCACGGTCCCGGTGGCGCTGCAGTTCTTCACCGGCGAGTCGCAGTTCGAGGACCCCACCGGGGCGATCTGCGCCGCCGCCGTGGTGATCACCGTGCCGATCATCCTGTTCGTGCTCTTCTTCCAGCGCCGCATCGTCTCCGGTCTGACCTCCGGCGCAGTCAAGGGATAGGTGATAGCAATGGCCGACATCGTGCTGGACAAGGTGAGCAAGCGGTTCCCGGACGGGACCACCGCGGTGCAGGCCGTCGACCTGGAGATCGCCGACGGCGAGTTCGTGATCCTGGTCGGCCCGTCGGGCTGCGGAAAGTCCACCACCCTGAACATGATCGCCGGGCTGGAGGACATCAGCTCCGGTGAGCTGCGCATCGGCGGCGAGCGGGTGAACGACAAGGCGCCCCGGGACCGGGACATCGCCATGGTCTTCCAGTCGTACGCGCTCTACCCGAACATGACCGTACGGGAGAACATGGCGTTCCCGCTGCGGCTGGCGAAGCTGGACAAGGAGACGATCAACCAGAAGGTCGACGAGGCGGCGAAGGTGCTGGAGCTGACCGCGCTGCTGGACCGCAAGCCGGCCAACCTCTCCGGCGGCCAGCGGCAGCGGGTGGCGATGGGCCGGGCGATCGTCCGCCAGCCCAAGGCGTTCCTGATGGACGAGCCGCTGTCGAATCTGGACGCCAAGCTGCGCGTGCAGATGCGCACTGTCGTCTCGCGGCTGCAGAAGCAGCTCGGCACCACCACCGTCTACGTCACCCACGACCAGACCGAGGCGATGACGCTCGGCGACCGGGTGGTCATCATGCGCGGCGGCGCGGTGCAGCAGGTCGGCCCGCCCCAGGAGCTGTACGACCACCCGCGCAACCTCTTCGTCGCCGGGTTCATCGGCTCGCCGTCGATGAACTTCCTGCACGCCGTGGTGGAGGAAGGGCGGCTGCGGACCGCGCTCGGTGAGGTGCCGATCGGCGAGCGGGTCCGCCGCGAGCTGGAAGCCGGCGACGCGCCGCGCGAGCTGATCATCGGCATCCGTCCGGAGCACTTCGAGGACGCCGAGCTGATCGACGACGAGACCCGCCGCCGGGGCGTCGAGTTCGAGGCGCCCGTCGACATCGTCGAGTCGATGGGCTCGGACAAGTACGTCTACTTCACCGTCGAGGGGGAGCGGGCCACCGCCGCCGAACTGGAGGAACTGGCCGCCGACACGGGCGCCGCGGACTTCGCCGGCGCCGGGTCGAACCTGGTCACCCGCCTGTCGGCGGAGTCGCCGGTACGCGAGGGCGAGTCGCGCCGGGTGTGGTTCAACCTGGAGAAGATCCACCTGTTCGACCCGGGCAGCGGCCGCAACCTGACGCTGCACGAGGGCCGGTCGGCCGGAGCGCTCGCCGACTGACCCGCGGACGCGTGCGAAGGGCCGGTGGCGTGCGCGCCGCCGGCCCTTCGGTCTGTCCGCCCAGCGCATCCCTCCCGACGGGCCGCCCCGCCCTGCAAGTCACGAGGAGCGCCGAGCCGCGGCGGCGGGGAGCCGCACTGTCACCAGGAGTGGCGCAACTCCAGGCTGAGGAAGCGGGCGTAAGCGGCCAGGGCGGCGTCCACCCGGGTGCGCAGCGCGGCGTCGAACGGCACGAGCTGGTGCACCGTCACGGTCACCGCTCTCGCGCCGATCGTCCGCGTCCAGGTGCCGACCACGCGCCCGCCCCGCACCACCGTGGAGCGGAACATCCCGTTGTTGCCCGGGACCACCGCTGCGGCGTACGCCGGATCGAGCATCAGCGAGCGGTCCTTGAACCCGAGCAGATATTCGTCGAAGCCGGGCAGCGTGTGCACGTCGTCGACGGGCGCGCGGGGCGCGTCGAGCAGCGCGGCGTCGACCACCGCCGGCTCGCCGTCCACCTCGACCGGGGCGAGGAGGTCACCGGCCAGCGTGACGGCGCGGGTCGCGTCGGTGACGGTCAGGCCGCTCCAGCGGGCCAGCTCGTGCCGCGTCACCGGGCCGTGCCCGCGTACGTAGCGGTGGGCCAGCGTCGCCAGCGCCTCGTCCCGCTCCGGGCGGCGAGGGTCGGGTGCCCACTCGTCGAGCAGCACGAACGTCTGTTCCGTGCCGACGTGCGGGGCGATGCAGGTGACCCCGCGGTGGCTGGCGTACCAGAGCAGGTGGTAGCCGCGCTGACCGTCCGTGTCCAGCCCGGCGGCGCGCAGCGCGGCCAGGCACTCGGCGCGGGTGAGCCGGCCGCCGCCGGCCAGCGTCGCGCCGAGCACGTCGGCGGCGCGGTCCCCGTCGGCGACGGTCAGCCCGAGCTGCCGCCACCGCGAGGCGATCCCGGCCAGCGTCCGCACCCCGGTCAGCTCCAGCATCCACCGCGCGTCGCGCGCCGGCACGAGATGCACGGTGCCGCGCATCGGCCAGGTGCGCAGGGCCTCCTGCCGCTCCAGCGCCGCACGGACGTCGTCCTGGGTGGCGCCGGGCAGGCGTACGCCGAGCGACCACAACCCGCTCGCGGCGTCCTGGGCCTGCATGGCGCCGAACCACTCGACCACGTCGGCGACGCCCTCGGGACGGGCCGTCGGGTGCGGGCGCAGCAGCAGAGAGGTCATCCGTAGGGCGAGCGCCTCGGCGCGGCTGAGGCGAACGGTCACGGGCGTCAGCCTAGGCCCGGGGTACGACAGCCCCTGATCGCGCTGCGCCGGCCGCGCTGCCGACGAAGCGCGATCCCCCGTTCAGGTTCCCGACGCGGGGGCGGCCGCAACGGCCGGCGCCGGTCTGCCCAGGATCCTCGCTGAGCTGGACCGGGAAAGCGGTTTCGCGCGGAACTTGCGCAAATCTTGAGCCTCGGTCGGCGAGGCCTGCGGACGCCATGACGCGACCGCCGGGACGCCACACCCGCCGTTTGACGCGACAAGTAACGGGTAGTCGCGGGAGTTGACCCCGAACAAGGAGGGATCGTCTGATGGATGGCCAGGTCAAGGTCGCGGTGATCTACTACAGCGCGACCGGCATCACCTACCAGATGGCGCAGGCGGCCGTAGAGGCGGCGGAGGAGGCCGGTGCCGAGGTGCGCCTGCGCAAGGTGCGTGAGCTGGCGCCCGACGAGGCGATCCGCTCCAACTCGGGCTGGCAGGCGCACCGGCTGGAGACCCAGGACGTGATGGAGGCCCAGCCGGACGACCTCTCCTGGGCCGACGTGATCATCATGGGTTCGCCCACCCGGTACGGCATGATCGCCGCCCAGCTCAAGCAGTTCATCGACACCACCGGCCCGCTCTGGGCGGCCGGTGTGCTCGCCGACAAGGTCTACAGCGGCTTCACCTCGACCGCGACCTCGCACGGCGGCCAGGAGGCGACGCTGCTGTCGCTGTACACGGTCTTCTACCACTGGGGCGGGGTCGTGGTGACCCCCGGCTACACCGACCCGAGCCAGTTCGTCGCCGGCAACCCGTACGGCGCCTCGCACACCAGCAACAACGGCGAGGTGGCCCCGGACCAGGTGGCCCTGACCGCCACCGCGCTGACCGCCAAGCGGGCCACGCTCATGGGCGCCGCGCTGAAGCGGGGCATGACCGGCTGACCGGCACATGGCGACCGGTGGCCGGACGAGGGCTCTCGAACCCGTCCGGACCACCGGTCGCCCCTCGCCCTACCCGCGATCGGCTGCTCCATGCGCGCTCAGCGCGGGCCGGTCGAGCAGATGTCCGAGCAGATCCGCCAGGACCGATGTGCCGTCCTGGCTGAGCACCGACTCCGGGTGGAACTGCACCCCGGCGAAACCCGTCCCGCGCAGCGCGTGCACCGCGCCGTCGGCCGGGTCGCGGGACAGCTCGACCGGGCCGTACGGGCCGGTCATCCGGTCGGCGTCGGCGCGGGCGGTGAAGCTGGCGTAGAAGCCGACCCGGCGGGTCACTCCGAACACCGGTACGTCGCGCGGCAACCCCTGGTACGGCGCGTCGCGGCGGTGCAACGGCAGGCCCAGCAGCCCGGCGAGCAGCTGGTGGCCCAGGCACACCGCGAGCGTCGGCCGGCCCGATGCGAGCAGCTCGGCCAGCAGCGCCCGCAGCGCCACCATCTTCGGCGCGGCCGGGTCCCGCGGGTCGCCCGGCCCGGGGCCGACCACCACCAGGTCGTGACCGTCGAGGGGGCCCGGGTCCGGCCAGTCCCGCCGGGTCACCGCCAGGCCCAGCGCGCCGAGCTGGTGGGCGAGCATGCCGGTGAACGTGTCCTCGCCGTCGACGATCAGCGCCCGCCGTCCGGCCAGCCCGCGCAGCGCGAGCGCCCCGGGCCTGCGCTGCTCCAGCCAGAACCGGGCCAGCGGCGCGTTGCGGGCGGCCAGCGCGGCGCGCACCTCCGGGTCGTCGGCGTACCTGACGGCCGGCTCGGCGCCGGCGCCCGGCGCGTCCGGGCCGAGGCCGAGCGCGGCCAGCACGCCCGCCGCCTTCGCGTGCGTCTCGGCAACCTCCCCGGCGGTGGTCGAGTGCCGGACCAGCGTGGCGCCGACCGGCACCCGCAGCGCGCCCTCGGGGGAGATCTCGGCGGTCCGGATCAGGATCGGCGCGTCCAGCGTCTGCCGGCCCTGCTCGTCGCGGCCGAGCAGCGCGAGCACCCCGGCGTAGTAGCGCCGGCCCGCGCGTTCGTGCCGCGCGATCACCCGGCAGGCGTTCTCCATCGGGCTGCCGGTCACGGTGGGCGCGAACATGGTTTCCCGCAGCACGTCGCGGACGTCCCGGGAGCAGCGCCCGGCCAGCAGGTACTCGGTGTGCGCCAGGTGCGCCATCTCCTTCAGGTACGGCCCGACCACCTGGCCGCCGTGTTCGGCGACCACGGCCATCATCTTCAGCTCCTCGTCCAGCACCATGTACAGCTCCTCCACCTCCTTCGGATCGTGCAGGAAGCGCAGCAGCGCGGCCCGGTCGACGGTCTCGCCCCGGTGCCGGAACGTGCCGCTGATCGGGTTCATCTCGACCAGGCCGTCGGCGACGCTGACGTGCCGCTCCGGGCTGGCGCCGACCAGGATCCGGGCGCCCGTGTACACCAGGAACGTCCAGTACGCGCCCCGCTCGCGCAGCAGCAGCCGGCGCAGCGCGGCCAGGGCCGCGGCCAGCGGGTCGCCCTGCACTGTGGCGCGCATGGTGCGGTGGATGACGAAGTTCGCGCCCTCACCCCGGCCGATCTCGTCGGCCAGCACCCGGTCCACCACCGCCGCGTACTCGTCGTCGGCGATGTCGAAACCCGCGTCGGTGGTGCGTACGGCAGCGTCGGGCAGCGCGCCGAGCAGCTCGGCGAGCGGTATCCGCCGGTGCGCCTCGACGGTCAGGAACTCCAGCGGCATGCCGTCGTCCACGCACTCGAAGCCACGTTCGGTGACCTGCCGGTACGGCACCAGGGCCAGCGTGCGCGGGCCGGCGCCGTCGTCGGGCAGCGGCAGGTCGGCGAGCCGGTCGGCGGTGCGTACCGGGCCGGTGAACAGGTCGACGTGGTCGGCGCCCTCGCGGCGGACGAGCGCGAACGGGCCGGGGTCGCGGCCGGCCGCGACGGCGGCGAGCGGGTCGGACGGGCGGGTCATCGGGTCTCCTCGGTGGGCCGGTGGCCGCCGACTGGGGCGACCCGGGATGCCGGGGAAGACCGGCGGCCGCCTCGTCGGGCGGCCGCGTGGGGAAGCTACGCGCGGGAGTGGGCCGCCGGGTCGGCGGGCCACCAGCAGGACAGGTGCGCGAGCATGACCGTGACTGTACGCGATCGGCCCGCCTCCGGTAAGCCGGTCGCGCCGGGTAGGTTGACCCGCGATGGACATTCTCGCTCTCGACCTGGGCACCTCCTCGGTGCGTGGGCTGGTGCTCGACGCGGACGCCGTGCCGCGCCCGGGCGCGCTGGCCCGTCGCCGGGTGCACCTGGTCACCGGGGACGACGGCACCGGGACGCTGGACGGCCCGGCCTACCTGGCGTGCCTGGTGGAGTGCCTGGACGAGCTGGCCGCCGGCGGGCACCTGCGGGACGTGGACCTGGTGGCCACCTCCGCGCAGTGGCACTCGGTGCTGGCGCTGGCCGCCGACGGCACTCCGTCGGGCCCGGTGCTGACCTGGCTGGACACCCGGCCGGAGCCGCTCGCCGGCGCGGCCGGCCCGGCCGACCCGGCGGACTTCCACCGGCGTACCGGCACCTGGTGGCACCGTTGCTACTGGTCGGTGCGGCTGCCCTGGCTGCGGGCGCACGGCGAGCGGAACGCCCGCTTCACCGGGCTGGCCGAGTACGTGCTCGGCGCGCTGCTCGGCGAGGTGCCGATGTCCATGTCGATGGCTTCCGGCACCGGACTGCTCGACCTGCGGCGCCTGGACTGGGACCCGGAGGCGTGCGAGCTGGCCGGCGTACGCCCGGAGGAGTTGCTGCGGCTGGCCCCGGACGGCTGGCACGGCCGGCTGAACGCGGAGTACGCGCGGCGCTGGCCGGGGCTGGCGGGGGCACGGTGGGCATCGCCGGTCGGTGACGGGGCGGCCGCAAGCGTCGGCTCCGGTTGCGTCGACCCGACTCGCGCGGCGGTCACAGTCGGCACGTCCGCCGCGGTCCGCATGATGCAGGCCGTACCGGCGGGCGGGGAGCCGCCGCCGCTGCCGGAGCAGCTCTGGCGTTACCGGGTCGACCACAACCACGTGGTGACCGGCGCCGCGTACTCCAGCGGCGGCAACCTGTTCGCCTGGGCCAACCGGGAGCTGCGGCTGCCGGAGGGCGCGGCGCTCGAGGAGGCGCTGCGCCGCACCGCCGGCTCGGTGCGGGCCAACCCGCGGCTGGGCGGTGACCGGCCGCCGGGCACGGCCCCGGCGGGCTCGGGCGAGCTGCGCGGGCTCAGCTTCGGCACCACCGCCGTGGACGTCCTCGCCGGGCTGATGCAGGGCCTGTGCCGGCTCGTCGCCGACGACCTGGCCCTGCTGGAGGGCGGTGTCGGCGAGCCGATGGCTGTGGTCCTCGGCGGCGGGGCGCTGACCGCCTCGCCGTGGTGGCGCGCGGCGTTCGCCGACGTGCTCGCCCCGCGCGAGGTGCGGTGGCAGCGCAACCCGGAGATCGGGGCGTCCGGCGCGGCGCTCGTGGCGCTGGGCCGTCTGCCCGAGGCGGCCCACATCGGGGGCATCGGTCGAACGGACGAGACCGCCTCGCACGCGTGACTGTCCGTCCGGAGCCCTGACCGGCCTGCTCGTGCCGTCCGGGCGGCCGTTGACACCGACCGCCGGCCTGGTTGGATGGACTCCGCTCCCCGACGTGGTGGAGTGGGACGAGGAGGCACGCGTGGGCGCAGGTCCCGACCCGGCTCGTGGCGCTGTCCCGCAGCCGAACCGGCGGCGCTCCGGGTTCCGGCTGCGGGACTGGCGGATGGGCACCAAGCTCGCCACCGTGCTGGTGATCCCGTCGCTGGCGTTCCTCGTCCTGGCCGGCATCCAGACGCGCGGGCTGGTCGGGCAGACCACCACGCTGAGCGCCTTCGCCGAGCAGGTGGGCATCGGCCGGCAGATCGCCGTCGCCGTCGACCGGCTCCAGCACGAGCGGGACCGTACCGCCGGGGAGCTGGCGGGACTGCGCCGCGCGGGCACCGGCGCCGACCGGGACGCCGCGGTCGCCGCGCTCAGGCCCCTCCAGGAGGCGACCGACCGCGCGGTGGCGGAGCTGCGCGCCGCGGCCGCGCCGCTGGCCGACGCCGACGCCGCCTGGCGCGTGTCCTACTCGGAGGCGCTGGAGGCGTACGACCAGGTGGTCAACATCCGGTCGGCGGTGGCGCCGGCGGTGCTGTCCAGCGACACCGTCCTGAGTAACTACCACCGGTCCGTCGCGGCGCTGCTGAACCTGCTGGCCGAGCCCTCGCCCGGCGGCGGCCGGCAGGAGCTGACCGAGGCGGTGCTGCGCTACGTGCAGCTGTCCCGCGTCAAGGAGCTGTCCTCGCGGATCCGCGCGGAGCTCTACGCCGCCGCCCGGTCCGGCCAGTACGAGGCCGACGACCAGGTGACGCTCAGCGACCTGCGGGCCCAGCAGCTCACCGCGCTCGGCGCGTTCCGGGTCGCGGCGACCGCCGACCAGATCCGCCGCTACGACCAGACCTCGGTCGACCCGGCCTTCGTCGCGGCCACCCGGATGGAGGAGCGGACCCTGCCCGGCGGCGGCGACGCGAAGCCGGTCCTGCTCGACGCGGCGCAGTGGTGGGCGGCGAGTGAGCAGCGGCAGGAGCTGTTGCGCCAGATGGAGAGCGGGGTCGTCGACGACGCGGTACGCCGGGCCGACGACGCCAGCGCCCGGCAGCTGCGCGACACGCTGCTGGTGGCCGGTGGTATCGCCACCGTGCTGCTGGTGGCGGTGCTGATCTCGCTGCTGGTCGGCCGGTCGGTGGCCCGCGGCATGCGGCAGCTGCGGGGCCAGGCGCTGCGGATCGCGCAGGTGGAACTCCCGCTGACGCTGGAACGGCTGCGTACGGTGGACCGTCCGGTCGGCGCGATCGACGTGCCGCCCGCGGTGATCGACTCGCAGGACGAGATCGGCGAGCTGGCGGAGGCGTTCGTCGCGGTGCACCGCAGCGCCGTGGACGTGGCGGTCGAGCAGGCGATGATGCGGCGCAACGTCAACGCCATGTTCGTCAACCTGGCCCGGCGCAGCCAGGTGCTCGTCGAGCGCCAGCTGGAGCTCCTCGACGACCTCGAGCGCGAGGAGAGCGACCCGGACCAGCTGGAGAACCTGTTCAAGCTCGACCACCTCGCCGCCCGTATGCGGCGTAACGACGAGAGCCTGCTGGTGCTCGCCGGCAGCGAGTCGACCCGGCGGTGGAACCGCCCGGTGGGTCTGGGCGCGGTGCTGCTGGCCGCGAGCGCGGAGATCGAGCAGTACCAGCGGGTACGCCACGAGAACCGGACGGACCTGCACGTCGTCGGGCACGCGGTGGGCGACCTGGTGCACCTGTTCGCGGAGCTGCTGGAGAACGCCACCGCCTTCTCCCGCCCGGAGACCACGGTGCGGGTCGTCGTCGAGCCGGACGGCCGGGGCGCGCTCGTGCAGATCGTCGACGAGGGGCTGGGCATGAGTCCGGCGGCGCTGGCGGAGGCGAACGCGGTGCTGGCCGAGCCGCCGGCCGCCGACGTGTCGGCCTCGGAACGGATGGGCCTGTTCGTGGTCAGCCACCTCGGCGCCCGCAACGGCGTACGGGTGTGGTTGCAGGCTGCCGGCGCGGGCCTGGTCGCCCGGGTGCGGATCCCGGCCGAGCTGCTGGCCGAGGCGCCCGCGCCGGAGGCGGACCGGCCGTTCCCGGCCCGGCTCACGCCGGGGACGGGCAACGCCGCCCGCGTGCTCGCCGGCCCGGCCGCGGTGTCCGGGGCGCTCGCCGCGCCGACGGCCGAGCTGCCGGTGGCCGGATGGCGTCCGGCGCCCGGCCAGCCGGCGGCGCTGCCGGTGTCGCCGCTGACCGGCCGTCCGCTCGGTGACGGGCCGGAGGCGCCGCCGGCCGGTTCGCCGGCGCCCGCCGCGCCGGCCGGCGCTGTGCCGCGCCCCCGGCCGGGCCGGGCCGAGGACGTGCTGACCCCGGCTGCTGCCGGCCCCGCTGGCGGCGGCTGGTTCAGCCGGCAGGGGCCGACGGCGTCGCCGCTGGGTGTGACGCCCGCCCCGGCGTCGACGCCGGTGACCGGAGGGACCAACGAGCGGGGACTTCCGGTACGCGTGCCGATGGCCCAGCTCGCACCGGCGTCCCCGGCCGACCGTCCGGTGATGCGGCACGAGCCGGACCCGGAGGCGGTCGGCGGCATGCTGTCGCGCCTCTACAGCGGGGTGCGGCGCGCCGAAGCCGAGGAGACCACCGAGATGTACCTGCCGCGCGACGAAGGAGGACGACGACAGTGACGACGTTGAGCCAGGAGGCACGCGACCTGAGCTGGCTGGTGACCGCGTTCGCGGAGCGCGTTCCCGGGGTGGCGCACGCGGTGGTGGTGTCCTCCGACGGGCTCCTGGTGGCGATCTCGGCGCATCTGCCCCGGGACCACGCGGACAAGCTCGCCGCGGTGACCTCCGGCTTGATGAGCATCACCGCGGGCGCGGCCCAGATGTTCGACGGCGACGTCGTCAAGCAGACAGTGGTGGAGATGGGGCGCGGCTACTTCCTGGTGATGCAGATCCGGGACGGCTCGATCCTGGCCACGCTGGCCGGGGCGGACGCCGACATCGGCGTGGTCGGCTACGAGATGGCGCGGCTGGCCAAGCAGGCCGGCGAGATGCTCACCCCGGCGCTGCGGGCCGAACTCCAGCAGGCGCTGCCGCGCTGAGACGCGGTCCGGCGCCTGGCGCCGATCCGCCGACGCGGGGGCCCGGCCGGCAGGCAGCCGGCCGGGCCGCGCCGCCTACAGCCCGTTGCGGCGGATCACGTCGCGGTACCAGTGGGCGCTGCGCTTGAGCACCCGCCGCTGGCTCGGGTAGTCCACGTAGACCAGGCCCCAGCGCTGCTCGTACCCCTCGGCCCACTCGAAGTTGTCCAGCAGCGACCAGACGTGGTAGCTCTCCAGCGGCACGCCGTCGCGGATCGCCCGGTGGGCGGCGGCGAAGTGGTCGCGTAGGAAGCTGACCCGGCCGGCGTCGTCGACGTTGCCGTCCGCGCCGGGCACGTCGGGGCAGGGCAGGCCGTTCTCGGTGACGGTGATCGGCACCCGGCCGTAGTCGCGGGTGACCCGGGTCAGGATGTCGTACATGCCGTCGGGGTAGATCTGCTGCCACTCCGCCTCGGAGGTGGGCCACTTGCGGACCGTGCTGCCGTCGCCGGTGACGTAGATCGGCGTGTAGTACTGCACGGCGAGCAGGTCCACCGGGCTGGAGATGATCTTCAGGTCGCCGTCGCGGACGCCGCGGACCATCCGGCTGTCCGGGCCGCGGTCGTCCAGCACGTCCTGCGGGTACGCGCCCTTGAAGATCGAGTCGAGGTAGAGGCGGTTCTCGTAGCCGTCGTAGAGCCTGGTCGCGGCGGCCGCCTCGGCGGTGTCGTCGGCGGGGTAGCAGGGGTGCAGGTTGAGGGCGGGGCCGATCCGGCCGGTGACGCCGGAGGCCCGCAGCGCCTGCACGGCGAGGCCGTGGGCGAGCTGAAGGTGGTGGGCGACCAGGTACGCCGCGTCCTCGTCCTGGAAGCCCGGGGCGTGGTGGCCCCAGATGTAGCCGTTCTGCACCACGGTCTTCGGCTCGTTGACGGTCAGCCAGACCGGCACCTGGTCGCCGAGGGCGCGGAACACCGCGTCGGCGTACTCGGCGAAGCGCTCGGCGGTGTCCCGGCTCTCCCAGCCGCCGGCGTCCTGAAGGGCCTGGGGGAGATCCCAGTGGAACAGCGTGGCCATCGGCGCGATGCCGCGCTCGTGCAGCCCGTCCACCAGGCGGCGGTAGAAGTCGAGGCCGCGCTGGTTGGGGCGGCCGGAGCCGTCGGCCTGGATGCGGGGCCAGGAGATGGAGAACCGGTAGCTGCGCAGTCCCAGGTCGCGCATCAGGTCGAGGTCCTGCGCGTACCTGTGGTAGTGGTCGGCCGCGACGTCGCCGGTGTCGCCGTTGCGGATGCGCCCCGGCGTGTGGCTGAAGGTGTCCCAGACGGACTCACCCCGCCCGTCCTCCTTGGCGGCCCCCTCGATCTGGTACGCCGAGGTCGCCGCGCCCCAGCCGAACCCGTCCGGGAAGCGGAGTCCGCGGTCCTGCTCCGGGTCGGTGGCGCGCTCGGGCGGGCTGTCGCAGCCGCCGAGCGCGACGGTCGACGCGGCGGTCGTCGCCGCGGTGGCGCCGGCGAGCCCGGTCCGGGCCGCGCCGGCCGCGGTCGCGGACAGGGCGGCGCGGCGGAGCAGGCGCCGTCGGGTGAGTAACGACATGAGGTTTCTCCTCGGAGTGACGGGCCGCCCTGGGCCGGGAGCGCTCCCATCATAGCCAGGGAGCGGCCGGCCCTGATCCGGCGGTCGCGGCGAGGTGCGGCGCGGCCGGCGGGCGGCCGGAAGGTGGGGTGGGCGGGGGCGTCGCTCGGGAACGCCGCTCGGGGCGGCGTGAGCGGCGAGGGATGGGGCGGATAGCGCGAAAGGCCGTCCGGGTGGCGTGGCACGCCTGTCCCGTCGGCCTCTTTTGCCGTCGACAACGGGGGTTTAGTGTGGGGACGGGGGAGGGCAACCCCCGTCCCCACCGATGGTGCACACACGCACGAAGTGGAATTGGCGTCCGTCGTGCGCGTCGCGCGGGAGCCGGGCCACGCGAGTGGCTCTGGTTCCACCTCCCTCCGTCTGGCGGGTGGCGGCCGGTGGCGGCGTCCGGGCTGGTCCGCCGCCGGCCTCTGGGCCGACGCGCCGGGCACGGGCGTACCCGGCGATCCAGTACTTGCATCTCCGTCGATGGAAGCGCTCCCATCGGCGATGCTGCGACTGTAACGCCCGTCACGGGTTTGGAAAAGCCCCTAAACGAGATCGAAACATGGAAGCTCGTATCTGCGCTGGCCGTTGTGGTGGGAGCGCTTCCATGTCACACTCTCGTCACGCCACGCGGAGCCAGTGAACGCGAGCGCGGGCCGCCGAGGGCACCCGGTGACGAACCGGTGCGGCGCCCCGATCCCCGGCACGGCCGGGACGACCACCTTTCCGGACGCCTCCGTCCCCCCGCGTACGCCCGTCGTCGCGTGGAGGCGCCCCGCCGGGACCCCGAGGTCCCGGCCCGGTCCGAGGAGACACCGCCCACATGAGACTTCTGGCCAGACGTCGCCGTACGGCGATGCTCGCCGCCGCCGCCCTCGTCATAGGCGGGGTGGCGCTGCCCGCGGGTGCCGCACAGGCCGCGCCCGCCTGCGACGTGACCTACGCGTCGAACGACTGGAACAACGGCTTCACCGCCAACGTGACCATCAAGAACCTGGGCGACGCGCTCAACAACTGGTCGCTGAAGTTCACCTTCCCGAACAGCAGCCAGCGCGTGGTCCAGGGCTGGTCGGCCCGGTGGAGCCAGTCCGGCAGCGAGGTGACCGCGACGAACGAGTCGTGGAACGGCAGCCTGCCCACCGGCGCGTCCACGAGCATCGGCTTCAACGGCAGCTACAGCGGCAGCAACCCGAAGCCCACCGCGTTCACCCTCAACGGGGTGGCGTGCAACGGCGCGCAGACCAACCAGCCGCCGACGGTCTCGCTCGGGGTGCCGTCGGGCCCGTTCGAGGCGCCGGCGGACGTCCCGCTCACCGCGACCGCCAGCGACCCCGACGGCACCATCAGCAAGGTCGAGTTCTACCGCAACGGCCTGCTGGTCAACACCGACACCACCGCGCCGTACGGCTACGACCTGCTCGACCTGCCGGCCGGCAGCTACACCGTGCAGGCCAAGGCGTACGACAACGCCGGCGCCTCGGCGGTGTCGGAGAAGTCGTTCACCGTGACCGCGGCCACCGGGCCGCAGCTGGTCGCCACGCCGTCCGCGGTCACCGTGGGCGAGGGCAGCAGCGCCACGGTCCGGTACACGCTCAGCGCGGCGCCGACCGCCAACGTGCCGGTGACCCTCGCCGTCACCGGTGACAGCGACATCACTGTGTCGCCGACCTCGCTGACGCTCACCTCCAGCAACTGGAGCACCGGCGTCACCGCCACGGTCTCCGCCGCGGAGGACGCCGACACGGTCGGCGGCACCGCCACCATCACCGCGTCGGCCAGCGGCTACGCGCCGATCTCCGTCGTCGCGACCGAGGCGGACAACGACAGCCCCGGCGGCGACAACGCCTACATCAAGAAGTTCCTCGACCAGTACGGCAAGATCAAGAACTCGGGGTACTTCAGCCCCGAGGGCGTGCCGTACCACTCGATCGAGACGCTGATCGTCGAGGCGCCCGACCACGGCCACGAGACCACCTCGGAGGCGTTCAGCTTCTGGCTCTGGCTGGAGGCGCAGTACGGCCGGGTCACCCAGAACTGGGCCCCGTTCAACAACGCCTGGACGGTGATGGAGAAGTACATCATCCCGTCGCACGCCGACCAGGCCACCGCCGGCTCGCCCGGCACCCCGCAGTACGCCGCCGAGCACAACCTGCCCAGCCAGTACCCGTCGACGCTGGACGCCAACGTCCCGGTCGGCCAGGACCCGCTGCGCTCGGAGCTGCAGTCCACGTACGGCACCGGTGACATCTACGGCATGCACTGGCTGCTCGACGTGGACAACACCTACGGCTTCGGCCGCTGCGGCGACGGCACCACGCGGCCCGCGTACATCAACACGTTCCAGCGGGGCACCCAGGAGTCGGTGTGGGAGACCGTGCCGCAGCCGTCCTGCGACACGTTCAAGCACGGCGGCCCGAACGGTTACCTGGACCTGTTCGTCAAGGAGTCCAGCGCCCCGGCCAAGCAGTGGAAGTACACCAACGCCCCGGACGCCGACGCGCGTGCCGTCCAGGCCGCCTACTGGGCGCTGACCTGGGCCAAGGCGCAGGGCAAGGCGGCCGACGTGGCGGCCACCGTGGCCAAGGCCGCCAAGATGGGCGACTACCTGCGCTACGCGCTGTTCGACAAGTACTTCAAGAAGATCGGCAACTGCGTCGGCGCGAGCACCTGCCCGGCCGCCAGCGGCCGTGACTCGGCGCACTACCTGCTCTCCTGGTACTACGCCTGGGGCGGCGCGTACGACACCTCGCAGAACTGGTCGTGGCGGATCGGCTCCAGCCACAGCCACTTCGGCTACCAGAACCCGTTCGCGGCCTGGGTGATGACCAACGTCGCGGAGCTGAAGCCGAAGTCGCCGACCGCGTCCTCCGACTGGCAGAAGAGCCTCGACCGGCAGCTGGAGTTCTACACCTGGCTCCAGTCCGCCGAGGGCGGCATCGCCGGTGGCGCCACGAACAGCTGGGACGGCAGCTACGCCCAGCCGCCGAGCGGCACCGCCACCTTCTACGGCATGTTCTACGACGTCGACCCGGTCTACAACGACCCGCCGTCGAACCAGTGGTTCGGCATGCAGGCCTGGTCGATGCAGCGCATCGCCGAGCTGTACCTGGAGACCGGCAACGCGAAGGCCAAGGCGCTGCTGGACAAGTGGGTGCCGTGGGCGATCGCCAACACCACGCTGGGCACCAACTGGTCGATCCCGTCGGACATGAAGTGGACGGGCCAGCCGGCCAACTGGAACCCCAGCAGCCCGCAGCCGAACACCAACCTGCACGTCGAGGTGACGGTCAAGGGTCAGGACGTCGGCGTCGCCGGCGCCTACGCCCGCACGCTCATCGCGTACGCGGCCAAGTCCGGCAACACCGCGGCGAAGGACACCGCCAAGGGCCTGCTGGACGCGCTCTCGGCGTCCGCCGACAGCAAGGGCGTCTCGACGCCGGAGAAGCGCGGCGACTACAAGCGCTTCGACGACGTCTACAACGCCGCCGACGGCCAGGGTCTCTACGTCCCCAACGGCTGGACCGGGAAGATGCCCAACGGCGACGCGATCGCCCCGGGCAAGAGCTTCCTGGACATCCGCTCGTTCTACAAGAACGACCCGGACTGGCCGAAGGTGCAGGCGTACCTGGACGGCGGTCCCGAGCCGGTCTTCAACTACCACCGGTTCTGGGCGCAGGCGGACATCGCGATGGCGTACGCCGACTACGGCACCTACTTCCCGCAGGGGTGAGGTGACCTCTCCTTCGTGGGCGGGTGCGAGCCCGCCCACGAAGGAGGCCGACCCGGCCGATGGGGGAACGGAGCGGCCGGGTCGGTGGACGGCCTGACGCCCACGGTCAGGCCGGGTGGGCCGGCCGTCCGGCCGACGCAGCGGACCGGCCGGCCCACCACTCCGCCCGGCGACGACCCATGGCGCGAAAAGGCACGCAAAAATCAGCGGTCCACGGGATCACATCCGGGCCGTGGACGGAGTAACGTATTTGACGGAGAGGCCGCTCCCCCCGTGGCGGCCTCTCCATTACTCTTCCCGGGCCGGCTCACCGCCGGGCACCGGCGCCGTCACCGGGTGCCGCAGTCCCGGATGCCCGGCCGGCAGCGACCGCCGGATCACCACCCAGCTCGCCGCCAGCGCCGCCGCGATCAGCGGCCAGGTGAGCGCCGCCCGCGCCACTGTGAGCGCGACCACCTGCCCGTCCAGCCAGAGCGGGATGAACACCGCCAGCCGCAGCACGTAGGTGCCCGCCCACACCCAACTGCCCCGGCCGTACGCCCGCAGCAGCGCCGGGTCACGCCGCCACCGGGTCCGCTGGCCCAGCGCCGTGCCGACCACCACGCCGAGCAGCGGCCAGCGCACCACGACGCTCACCGCCCAGGCCAGCGCGCTCGCCGCGTTGGCGGCGATCTGGAGCAGGAAGAAGTCCTCGGCCCGGCCGGTGCGCAGCGCGACGAGCGCTGCCACGCAGACCGCGAGCAGCCCGACCAGCACCGAGCGGGGACGGTCCCCGCGCCGCCACCGCCAGCCGGCCACCGCCGTGCCGGTCAGCAGCGCGGCGAGCACGCCGCCGCGCAGCCCGCCGAGCACCCAGCCGAGCCCGAACGCGAGCGGGGGCAGCGTGGCGTCGACCGCCCCGCGCCGGCCGCCGAGCAGGTCGGCCAGCGACTCCGGCCGGGGCCCGGCCTGCGGTTCCCGCTGCGGCGTGCCGGTCACGCCCCACCTCCTCGAATCGCCCGCCTCACCGTACGCCGCAGCCGATGGCGCTCCGCCGCGCGCGTCGGCGGCCCTACCGTTAAGTTGTCCGGGTGCGGGAGACGGCGAGGGGTTGGACGGCGGTCTGGTTGGTCGTACTGGCCCTGCTGCAGACAGCTGCGTTCGTGGTGGTGTGGCGCTTCGCCGTGCACACCGAACTGGGCCAGTGGCTGGACACGGTGGCGCTGACCGGCAACCGGATCGGCCAGGACCGCATCGACGGTCCGGTCGACACGCTCCTCAACGCCATGTCCGTGGTGTCGCTGCTGGCCGCGACCGCGGTGATCGGTTTCATCGCGCTGATCCGGGGCCGCAAGGCGCTGGCCGTCACCGCGACGCTGCTGATCGCCGGGGCGAACGTGACCACGCAACTGCTCAAGCACTTCCTGGTCCGGCCCGACTTCGGCATCGACCCGGAGCGGGCGGCCGCCGGCAACAGCCTGCCCAGCGGCCACACCTCGGTGGCTGCCTCGGTGGCGGTAGCGCTGATCCTGGTGCTGCCGCGCAAGCTGCGGGCGGCCGGCGCGTTCCTCGGCGCCGGGTACGCCGCCGCCGCGGGCGTCGCCACCCTCTCCGCCGGCTGGCACCGGCCCAGCGACGCGGTCGCCGCGTACCTCGTGGTCGGCGCGTGGGCCGCGGTCGCCGGGCTGGCGCTGCTGGTCTTCCAGCGGGAGCAGGCGGTGGTCGAGCCCGGCGACGCGCACCGGGTGGCCGCCGCCGTGCTCGGCGGCGTCGGCGCGGTGGCGCTGCTGGCCTCCGCGCTGGCGTTGTCCTGGCTGGTGGACCGCTCCACGATCCCCGTCGAGGCCCTCAGCCGCCGTCAGCTCTTCGTCGGGTACGCGGGCAGCGCGGCCGGCATCGGCGGCACGATCGCCGTGGTGGCAGCGCTGATGCTGGTCGTGGTGCACCGGCTGGTGCCCAGGTGGAAGGGCTGACCCGGCGGATGGAGACGGTGCGGGCGGCGTTCCGGGCCGAATGCGACCGCCTGGAGCGGGTGTTGCGCGAACTGGACGACGCGGCGCTGGACCGGCCCACGCCGTGTCCGCCGTGGCGGGTACGGGACCTCGTGGCGCACGTGAGCACCGGGGCCGGGCGCCTGGCCGGCATGCTCGCCGAGCCCGCGCCGCCCCGGCCCGAGGTGGACGCCGCCGCCTACTTCGGCGCGGCCAAGTTCAGCCCGCCGGTCGACCGGGACCGCGTCGATTCCGCCCGGCGGGCGGCCCGGCAGCACCCGGGCGCGGCCGAGGTGGCCCGGGAGTTCGGCCGGGCCTGGCGCGCCACGGACGAGGCGGTAGCCGCCGAGCCGCCCGCACGGGTGGTGCGCACCCGCCACGGTGACGCGATGGCGCTGCCGGAGTTCCTGCGTACCCGGGTGGTGGAGGTCGCGGTGCACGGCCTGGACCTGGCCGACGCGCTGGACCGGACGCCGTGGCTGACCCCACCGGCGGCGGACGTGGTGGTCGGCGTGCTCACCGGCGGCGCGCCGGTGCCGCCGGGACTGCGCTGGGACGCGCTCACCGTGCTGCGCAAGGCCACCGGGCGGCTGCCGCTGACCGGCGACGAGCAGGCCGAGCTGGCCCGCGCCGGCATCGGCCGGCTGGCCTTCGGCGGCTGAGCCTCCTCAGCGCGCCGCGCAGCGCCGCAGGTGATCCAGCACGATCGGGTCGATCCGGCCGGGCACGAAGCGTTCCTCCAGGTTCTCCAGACCCGTCCAGGCGGCCAGCGCCTCGTCCAGGCCGGCCGGGCCGACCGGGTGCCCGGTGGCGGCGAGCAGCTCGGCCACCTCGGCGGCGAGCGGACCGGTGAGGTCGCGCAGCGTGGCCGGGTCGGGGCGGCCGAACAGCATGTGGTGGATGCCGAGCAGGCGGCGCAGCTCGCAGACCGGGTCCACATGGTCGTCCACCCGCAGGTCCACCAGCTCGTCGCCGGTCCCGGCGTAGCCGCCGTGGCGCTGCACCACGAGCATCGCCGCGCTCTGCCGCCCGCGCCGGTCGCCGCCGGCCGCGTCACCGGCGGTGAGCGCGGCCAGCAGGCGCTGCGGGAACGGCAGGTCCTCGCGGGCCAGCCAGGCGTCGCGCAGCGCGTCGATCACCTGCGGGCCGGTCAGGATGTTGCCCTGCGCCGCCCAGCCGTCGCCGGCCTGCCCGCCGGCCCAGGGGTGGCAGCGCGGCCCGGTCCAGGTGGCCCCGTCGCCGGTCGGGCCGACCACCGCCAGCTGCCGGTCGTCGCGTCCCGGGTCGGCGGCCACCAGCCCGGCCACCGCGTCGACAGCGCTGACGCCGGTACGCAACAGCGCGAGCGCCTGCGCCCGGTAGGCGAGGTTGGCGTGCGCCTGGGTGGCGACCGCCCCCACCAGCGCCTCGGCGGCCGGCACCAGCGCCCCGGCGGCGAGGAACCGGCTGGCCACTGCCACTCCGAACAGGCGCCCGTCGGCGGAGCGGGCGACGAGCGAGAAGGTCACGCGCGGATCGTAGCCCGGAGGGCGGGCGCGGCGTCCCGCTCCGGCGGCACCGCTCAGAACGGCGGTGCCGCGTCCTCCGGCGGGCGGCCCCAGGCACGCCGGGCGTCGGCCACCGCCACGGCCGTCAGGACCGCCGCGGCGAAGCCCGCCGCGACGAGCGGCGCGAGGCGCACCAGCAGCGGTACGGGCAGCAGCAGCGCGGCGATCCCCACCAGCCGGGACGGGGAGACGCGGCCGAACACCTCGTACTCGAAGCGGGCCCGGCCGGCCAGGAACAGCGCCGGACCACCGAGGATCATGGCCAGCCAGGGCAGTTCGTTGTGCCCGATCGGGTGCTCGATCACCAGCTCGTAGCCGATCGCGGTGGCGACCACGCCGATCACCATGACCAGGTGGGTGTCGGCGGCGGAGCGGCCGACGGTGGCCGGGTGCGCGGCCCGGGTCACCGCCTCGCCCAGGATCTGCCCGGCCCGCTGCACGTAGATCCGCCACAGCAGCACCGAGGTGGCCAGCGCGACGGCGAAGGCGGTGACCATGCCCGGGCTGGTGGGGGAGCGGGTGAACGACAGGCCGGCGAGCAGGATCGTCTCACCGAGCGCGACCAGGAAGATCTGCTGGTAGCGCTCGGCCAGGTGCTCGCCGTGGATGTCCCAGCGGGAGACCGTGGAGCGGCCCAGGCCCGGCACCGGCCAGCCGAAGCGGCCGCCGAGGTACTCCAGCAGCATCGCGGTGCCCCAGAGCACCACCCGGGCGTTCACCGGCAGCAGCGCGCCGGCCAGCCAGAGCACACCGGTCACCGCGAACGTGATCAGCATCCGCAGCTTGAGCCGGCGGTACTGGACCTTGCGGAGCACCAGCATGAGGATCGCCGGACGGCTCACCTGGGCCACCACGTACGCGGTGGCGAACATCAGGCCGCTGTGGCCGAACGCGCGGGGGACCGCCACGCCCATCACCATCGCCGAGATCAGCGCGGTGATCACGATGATCTGCAACCACAGGTGGTGCGGGTCGTAGCGGCTGGTGGTCCACGCCGTGCCCTGCCAGACGCCCCAGAGCGCGAGAAGCAGCAGCAGGGTCTTGCCACCGCCGGTCACCGCCGCCCAGCCGACCTGGCCGTCCTCCAGCGCCAGGTCCTCGAAGGCGCGCGCCGAGATCCGGGTCAGCGCGAACACGTAGACCAGGTCGAAGAAGAGCTCCAGGAACGTGGCCCGGCCGGGGCCGCCGCCGGAGTTGCGCAGCGCGGCCGGTTCGGCGGTCCTCACCGCGCTGCCCCGTCCCCGGTCCGCCTCATCCGGCAGTCGTAACACTCTTTCCCGGCGTCTCGGTCCTGATCGCCCATATCGGCCTGGATCTTGCTCGCGGCGGTGCCGGACGGGCACCATCGACGGGTGACGAACCGATGGGGCATGACCGTGCCGTTGGGCGGCATTCCGCTCGCCGACCATGCCGCGGTCTACGCGGCGCTCGACGACGCCGGGTTCACCGACGTGTGGTCCTCGGAGGTGGCCGGCGCCGACGCGTTCACCCCGCTGGCCCTGGCCGCCGCCTGGTCGCCGCGGCTGCGCCTCGGCACCGCGATCACGCCGGTGTTCACCCGTGGCCCGGGGCTGCTGGCGATGAGCGCCGCCGCGCTGGCCGAGGCCGCGCCGGGCCGTTTCGCGCTCGGCGTCGGCGCCTCGTCGCCGGTGCTGGTGCGGGACTGGAACGCGATCGGGTTCGACGAGCCGTTCAAGCGGACCCGCGACGTGCTGCGCTTCCTGCGGGCCGCGCTGCGCGGTGAGACCGTCGACGGCGCGTTCGACACGTTCGCCGTACGGCGCTTCGCGCTGGAGCGCCCGCCGAGCGTGCCGCCGCCGGTCGTGCTGGCCGCGCTGCGTCCCGGCATGCTGCGCCTGGCCGCCGCCGAGGCCGACGGGGTGATCCTCAACTGGCTGGCCGCCGAGGACGTGCCGACAGCGCTCGCCGAGGTGGGCGAGCGCCGCCCCGGCTTCGAGGTCGCCGCCCGCATCTTCGTCTGCCCCACCGAGGACGCCGCGTACGCCCGCGCGCTGGGCCGCCGCATGATCACCGGTTACCTCACCGTCCCCGCGTACGCGGCCTTCCACAGATGGCTGGGCCGCGAGGACTCGCTCGGTCCGATGTGGCAGGCGTGGGCCGCCGGGGACCGGCGGGGCGCCTCCGCCGCCGTACCGGACGAGGTGGTCGACGCGCTGGTGCTGCACGGCTCACCCGAGCAGTGCGCGGCCGCCGTCCGCCGCTACGCCGACAACGGCGTCGACGTGCCGGTGCTGGCCGTGCTGCCCACGCCCGAGATCACCGAGGGCGGCGCGGCGGCCTGGATGGAGCTGCTGCCCCGGCTCGGTCCCGGAGAGGTGGCCTGAGATGAACCTGACCGACCGGGTGGTGGTGATCACCGGCGGGGCCGGCGGGATCGGCGCGGCACTGGGCCGCCGGTTCGCCGCCGAGGGTGCCGCCGCCGTCGTCCTGGCCGACCTGGCCGCCGACGCGGCCCGCGCCGCGGCCGAGGCGATCGGGCCGGTGGCCACCGGCGTCGGGCTCGACGTCACCGACGAGGCGGCGGTACGCGCGCTCGTCGACGAGACCGAGCGCCGCCACGGACGGATCGACCTGTTCTGCGCCAACGCCGGGGTGGCCACCGGCGGCGGCATCGACGCGCCGGACGCCGACTGGGACCGCGCCTGGCGGGTCAACGTGCTCGGGCACCTGCACAGCGCCCGCGCGGTGCTGCCCGGCATGCTCAGCCGGGGCCAGGGCCACCTGCTGCTCACCTGCTCGGCGGCGGGCCTGCTCACCGCGGTAGGCGACGCGCCGTACACCGCCACCAAGCACGCCGCGGTGGGCCTCGCCGAATGGCTGGCGATCACCTACCGGGACGCCGGGATCCGGGTCAGCGCGCTGTGCCCGCAGGGCGTGGACACCGCGATGCTCGCCGACGGCCTCACCGAGGGGCACCTCGGCGCCCGGGTGATCGCCGCGTCCGGGAAGATCCTCACCCCGGACCAGGTCGCCGACGCGGTGATCGCCGGGCTGGCCGAGGAGCGGTTCCTGATCCTGCCGCACCCCGAGGTGGCCGACTACGCGCGGCGCCGCGCCGAGGACCCGGACGGCTGGCAGGCCGGGCTGCGCAAACTCGTCCGGAAGCTGCGCGCGAACTCCGCCACGTCCTGAGGGATCTCCTGCCCGTCGACGCACGCCGGGAGACCGCCAGTGGGCCAAGGGCGGGCTTCATGTGGGTCGGGTCAACGACGTGGGCGTCGTGCTGCGGACGGATGCGGATTCAGCCATCGTCACCGGTTCTCGCCATCACCGGCGGGGTTGCCGTCGCCGCCGGCTCCGCCGCCGCCGGTCCGGACCGGGTGGGTAGCAGCAGGGCGGCGACCACTGCGCCGGCCGCCAGTATGCCGATCACGAGCCAGACCGTGGTGGTGAGGGGCAGTTGTTGTCCGGCGATGCTGCCTGCCGAGGCACCCACCACGGTCGCGGCCATCTCGGCGGCGGAGAAGGCGGATCCGACCCGGCCGAGCTGACGGTCCGGGGTATGGCGTTGGACCTGCACCTGGACCAGCATCAGCAACGCGCCACCGGGCAGGCCGGCCAGGGCGATGAAGACCAGCGCGGCGGCGAAGTGGTGGATGAGGAAGAGCCCGGCGAAGCAGAGGGTGATCGCCGCCAGGCAACCGGTGAACGACAGCCGGAGGAGCCCGCTACGGGACAGCACGTTGCCGACGTACGCGCTGGCCAGGAAGCCGCCGCCGAGCGCTGCCATGAGCACACCGACGTCGCCGGCGTCGCCGCCGAGGACGCTGATGACGTACGGCACCAGAAGCACGTTCAGAGCGGCGTTTGCCAACAGGAAGAGGCTGGAGACGACGAGAGTCGTGCGGAGGATCGGATGCCCGAAGAGGAAGGCAAGTCCTTCCCGGAGTTGCCCCTGGAAAGCGGCCAGCCAGGAGGACGCGTCCGGCTGCTGCCCGTCGTCGGTCACCCGCAGCCGGCCCATTCTGAAGATCAGTAAGGCCGAGAGCAGGTACGTCGCGGAGTCGATCAGCACCAGGCCGTCGAAACCCACGAGGGCGTAGAGCGCGCCGCCCAGGGGTGCGCCGGCGAGGCGGACGATGCCGCTCGCAACCGTGTTCCAGGCGTTCGCCGCCTCCAGGTCGCCGCCCCGGCCGACGACGGCGGGCACCACTGCCCGGGCCGCGGACTGGAAGACGTGCCCGATTGCGCTCTCGAAGAACATCGCCGTGTAGAGCAGCCACAGCATTCCCGGATCATCGACCACGATCAGCGCGAGCACGACGACCATGCGCAGCAGGTCAGCGCCGACCATCACTGTTCGCCGGTCCCACCGGTCGGCCAGCACCCCGGCCAGGGGCGCGAAGACGATCGCGGGCAGGGTCTGCGCGACGAAGGCGAAACCACTGCTGAGCGTCGACCCGGTCATCGTGTAGACGTAGACCGGCACCGCGACGATCATCAGCCAGTTGCCCAGGTTGGACAACAGCGTGCTGGTCCAGAGCAGACCGAAACGCCGGTTCCTGATGCAGATCACCGCTCACCTTACTTCCGTGACGCCGGCTGCCGGTGTCCCACAGGCGTTCGACGACCAGGAGGTCAGCAGATGGTCAGGAGGACTCGTGGCGGTACCGGCTCGGCGATCCGGTTACGGCTGTTGATCAGCGTCGCCACCGTAGCGGCCCCGGATGGACCGTCCACAGCAACTGTCGCCACCGTGGCCGGGCTGAGCGCAGCGCGTCGGCGAATCCGGCGCTCAGCCCGACGGCCCGCTGCGCCTGTTCCGGCGTGACGCTGCCCGGCGCGAAGCCCGCCTGGTTGAGCAGAGCGGCCAGATCATTCACACCTGCCTCGTCCGGGCCGCCGCTCGCGGTGCCGTCTGAGGATTGCGCCGTGCGGGCCTCGGCGAGCGTCCGGCGGGCCCGCTCGGCGACCTCCGGAGCCGCCAGGTCCGGCCCGACCGGGTGCCCGGCCAGGCGCAGCGCGTCGGTCAGCTCCCGCCACGCGCCCGCGACCCGTTCACCCGGGTCGGTGGCGTCCAGCCGGGAGCGGGTCAACCGGCGGCGCATCGCGTACAGTGCCGCCAGCACCGCGCCGACCAGCAACGCCAGCCCGCCGACGCCGCCACCGACCAGCACCGGCGTTCCCGGGCCGCCCTGCTCGCGGCCCGGCGCGGGCGCGGCGGCCGGAGGTGTGGCGCTCGGCTCCTCGGTGGGCGCGGGCACCTCCGACGGCGGCGGGTCCTCCGGCTGCGGCCGGAAGTCCTCCTCCACCGGGCGGGGCTCCTCGTCAGGACGTGGCATCGGGTCGAACGGCACCCAGCCGACGCCGTCGAACAGCACCTCCGGCCAGGCGTACGCGTCGGCGGCCCGCACCGGCCCGTCGCCGCCGGGCCCGAACCCGACCACCACCCGGGTCGGCAGACCGGCGAGGCGGCCGAGCACCGCGAACGCGGCGGCGAACTGCTCCGACGTGCCCCGCTGCCCGCCACCGTTGCGCGGTCCGAACAGGAAGAACGCCAGGTTCGGGTACGCGTGCCCGCTCGGCGCGTCAGCTGTCACCCGGTAGTGCTCGGCGAGGAACGTGGCGATCGCGTCGGCGCGCGCGTACGGGGCGCCGTTCGACTCGGCGAGCTGGGTGGCCAGCCGGCGCAACGGTTCCGGCGCGCCGTCGGGCACCCGCAGCACCCGGGCCACCTCGTCACCCGCTGGCACGTTCGCCGTGCTCAGCAGGTTCGCGTCCGGACGCTCCCGCACCGACGACACCTCGTAGCGCAGCCCCGGAGCGAGCCCTTCCGGGCGGATCAGCGTCCCGCTCGCCGGGTCGTACGCGACCCGCGCGCCGGTCACCTCGCGCGGCGTGGGCACCGCCGGCAGCAGCCGCCCGGTCAGGTCCGCCACAGTGATCTCCTGGGTCACCGCCACCGTGGTGGCGCCCGGGGCCGGGTCGGTGGCGGGCAGGATCCGCCCCGCGTTGCGGTACGTGGCGCCGACCCGCCAGGTCACGCCGTCGTAGTCGCTGAGCACCGCCAGCCGGATCCGGGGCGGCCCGTCAGCGCTCGCGCCGTCGACGGTGTGCACGTCCAGCAGCCGCTGATCCGGGTTCAACGCCCACCCGGAGATCCGGATCAACGGGTTCTCGTCCAGCGACTCCACCCGCGGCGGCTCCACGTAACGGCGCGGGTCGACCGGCCGCTCGTCGACCTGGGCGGCCACCACCGGGGCGAGCAGTGCCGCCAGCGCCACCACCACTGCCAGCCCGGCCGTGCTCGCCGCCACCAGCCGCAGCCGCACCGCCGCGCGTACCGCCGGGGTCAGACCGGCCCCCGGGTCGGACGCCGGGCCGGACGGGCGTCCGGGCGTCGCCAGGCCGGCCGCCGCTACCGCCGCGAACACCACAGTCGGGCCGATCGCCGGATCCGCGTTCGGCCCGACCACGTAGAGCGCACCGGCGTAGAGCAGCGCCGGCGGCAGGTAGCCCAGCAGCACCCGCCCGGCCCGCAGCGCCACCTCGGCGGCGGTCAGCCCGGCCAGCCAGGCGGCCACCACCGGCACCAGCACGGTGTCCGGGGCCGGCTCGACCGGGATCATCGCGGTCAGCAGCCGGGGAATCGCGTTGCGGGCGGCGTCGGCGGTCACCTCACCGAGCCCGCCGGGCAGCGCCGCGTGCGCGGCGGCCAGCCGCAGCGACAACAGCGTCCACCCGGCCAGCGCGGCCACCGACAGCGGCGCCACCAGCCAGGACGGCAGCCGCCGCGCGGCCACGCTGACCAGCACCGAGCCGACCGCCGCACCGGTCATGAGGCGGGTCAGCAGCGGATCCGCGTACACCCGGCCCAGCACCACGCCGGAGAGCGCGACAAGCACGATCAGCGCGGCCGGCGCCGGCACGGCCCGCAACGCCCGGACCGCGCGCTCCGCCGCCGCTTCCGTCCGCGGCGGCGTCACCACCGGCGGACCCCGTCCCACTCGGCGGCGAACGCCGCGCCGTCGGCCGCGTCCAGCACGGTGAGGCCCGCCGCACCGGCCGCCGTCGGCCCGTCCGCACCGAACATCCCGACCACCACCGACGGGTACGCGCCGCGCAGCGCGTCGACGTGCCCCAGGTCGTCGCGGCCACCCGGCCCGGTCAGGAAGACCAGCGTGTCGCCGAGCCGGTCCCGGCGCAGCCGCCCGGTCGCGGCCGGCAGCACGTCCGGCCCGGCGCCCGCCAGCTCCACGGCGGCCAGCCGGTCCAGCGGTCCGGCCGCGCCCTCCGGCTCCACCTCGGCGGGTACGACCAGCAGCAGCTGCACCGGCAGGTCCTCCCGCACCGCGGCGGCCACCACCGACGCCGCCGCCTCGCACGCCGCCTCGAACGACTCCGCGACACCGGCCACCCGGCCCGGATGCGCCCGGGCCCGGTTGTCCAGCACCACCACCAGGCGCGGCAGGCTGGTGTCCACGTTCTCCCGCACCATCAGCTCACCCACCCGGGCGCTGGTGCGCCAGTGCACGCGGCGCAGCTCGTCGCCCACCACGTACTCCCGCAGCGAGTCGAACGTGATCGACCCGTGCGGCACGCTGTCGGTGCGCCCGTCCAGGCTGCGCCCGGCCCCCGTGGGCACCGCCGAGAGCGGGTGGATGCGCGGGTGCACCCACACCGGCACCGTGCCGCCGTAGCCGCGCGACAGCGCCACCAGCCCCAACGGATCCCGGCGCACCACCCGCAGCGGACCCACCGGCACCACCCCACGCCGGTGCGTCGGCACGTCGTAGCGCACCACGGTGTCCCGGCCCGGACGCAACCGCAGCAGCGGCACCGGCACCAGCGCCCCCGCGCAGCGGTCCTCGGCCACCAGGTTCGCCGCCCGCAGCCGCCCGGTGTTGCGCACCGTCAGCTCCATCGCCGCCGGCTCACCCCGGGCCACCCGGTCCGGGTCGGCCCGCCGCGCCACGCTCAGCCGGGGCCGCCAGGCCGCGTTCACCACGGCGTAGCCGACCGCCACCCCGGCCGCCGCGCCGAGCACCGTCAGCTCCGGGTACGCGTACCGGAACCCCACGCCGAGCAGCACCAGGGCGGCGACGAGCAGCCCGATGCCACGGGCGGTGATCCCCACGCTCAGCCGTGCACCGGCGTGGCCTGGCCCGTCGGCAGCGGCACCGGCACCGACGCGACCGCCTGGCGCAGCACCTCGGCGGACGTCACACCACGCACCTGCGCGTCGGGGGTGAGCAGCAGCCGGTGCGCGAACACCGGCTCGACGAGCGCCTTCAGATCCTCCGGCATGATCCAGCCCCGGCCGTCGATGAGCGCGTACGCGCACGCCGCCCGGGTCAGCGCGATCACCCCACGCGGGCTCACCCCGACCCGCACCTGCGGATGGGTACGCGTCGCCGCGGCCAGCCGCACCGCGTACGCGTAGAGCGGCTCGGCGATGTGCACCCGCCGGGCCATGTTCACCATCTCGCCCACAGTGGCGGTGTCGGTGACGGCGGTCAGCGAGTCGGGGGAGCGGACCGTGGCGCCGCGCAGCACCTCCACCTCGACGGCCTCGTCCGGGTAGCCGACGGAGAGCTTCACCAGGAACCGGTCGAGCTGGGCCTCGGGCAGCCGGTAGGTGCCGTCCATCTCCACCGGGTTCTGCGTGGCCACCACCAGGAACGGCTGCGGCACCGGATGGCGTACGCCGTCCACTGTGACAGTGCGCTCCTCCATCACCTCCAGCAGCGCCGACTGCGTCTTCGGCGACGCCCGGTTGATCTCGTCGGCGATCACGATGTTGGCGAACACCGGCCCCGGGTGGAACTCGAACCCCCGGCTGGCCTGGTTGAAGATGGTCACCCCCGACACGTCGGAGGGAAGCAGGTCCGGCGTGAACTGGATCCGCCGCCACTGCCCCTTCACTGTCGCCGCGATCGCCCGCGCCAGCGTGGTCTTGCCGACGCCCGGCACGTCCTCCAGCAGCACGTGCCCCTGCGCGAACAGTGCGGTCAGCGCCAGCCGCACCACCTGCGGCTTGCCGAGCACGACCGCGTTGACGTTGTCGGCCAGCCGGGCGGCCAGGGCGGCGAAGCCCTGCACCTCCGGCTGGCTGAGCGGTTCGTGCGTGTTCACGGATGCGCCTCTCGGGGTCGTGCGGTCAGCAGGTGGGCAGCACGTCCAGGTCGTCGCCGCCCTCCAGGTTGAGCCAGGCCCACGGAATGTACGTCTTGCCCTTGTACTCCACCTGGATCCACCAGGTGCTCTTCTTGTTGTTGTTGTAGATCCAGGCGTCCACGTCCTCGCCCTTGGCCTTGCAGTACGTGCGCAGCCGCCGGCCGTCCGGCACCCAACCGGCCTGACGGTCGTTGTCCTGCCGGGTGACCTCGAAGATCTCGTTGCCGTTGCGGCCCGGCACGTCCTTGTCGCAGTACGTCCGCTGGTCGCCGTCCGGACCGTTCTTGCAGGTGGCGATGCCGTACACCGGGTCGGTGGTCTGCGCGCGGCTGGCCGTGCCCTTACCGGCGGCGTTCGACGCGGTCAGCGTCACCGTGTACGCGGTACCCGGCGCCAGGCCGGTCACCCGCAGGCTGGAACAACTGCCGCTCGCCGTCTTCCCGCCGGTCGCCGCCGTGCAGGTGGCCCGCCCACCGCCCGCGTCCACAGTGAACGTGACGGTCACCGACGTGGCATCAGCGGACGAGCCGGTCACCGTGATCCGCGGCTCGGCCACCGTCCGCGCGGTGGTGCTCGCCTCCGGCCCCGCGCCGGCCTCGTTCACGGCCTTGACCTTCACCGTGACGTTCTGCCCGTTGCCCAGGCCGCCCACAGTGGCCCGCACATCGGTGACCTCGACGGACTTCCCGGCGGCCTCCACCACGTACTTCGTCACCGGGCGGCCGTTGTCCACCGCCGGGGACCACTGCACCGCGACAGTGCCCGGCTGGTCGGCGACAGTGGACGCGCGCAGCTCGCCCGGCGCCTTCGGCACCGTGAACGGCACCACCGTGTTGCTCACCGGCGACGCCTTCGACCCGGCGCCCTTCTCGCTCACAGCCGTCACGGTGAACGCGTACTGGGTGCCGTACTCCAGTTGCCCGGCCCCCACCACCAGCTCCGTCTTCGCCGACTCGCCCGCCGGGGCGCTCGCGCCCGCCGAGGTCGCCGTCACCGCGTACTTCGCGATCTTGTTGCCCTGGCCGTCGGCCTCGGGCCAGCTCACCCGCACCGTGCCGTCCGGCCGCGCCTCGGCGGTCACCGACGCCGGCGGGTCCGGCACCTCCGCCGTCGGCACCACCGGGTTGCTGCGCCGCGCCGGCCCCGCACCCTTGGCGTTCACCGCATGCACCGAGAACGTGTACGTCTCACCGTTCGTCAGGCCGGTCACCTCCAGCGAGCGCTGGTTCGCGCCGACCTGGCGGGTCTGGCCGGCGCCCTCCACCACGTACCTGGTGATCTCGGCGCCGTTCGACGCGGCGGCCTGCCAGCTCACCCGCGCCGAGGCGTCGCCAGCCGCGGCGGTGACCGACTTCGGCGCGCCCGGCTTGCCCACCTTCGGCTTCTTCGGCGGGGGCGGCGGCGGAGCGACCGGCGGCGGATCCCCGCCGAGCACGTCGTTGGCGTACTTGTTGACCTCGCGCACCCGGTTCTGGTCGTCGACCACCTGCGCGGTGGACGAGTCCGGCGGGTTGATGAACAGGTGGTTCTCGCGTACCTCCAGCTCGACCGGACCGGGACGCCCGGAGCCCTTCACGGTCTGCACGAGCTGCCCCTCGGCGTCGAAGGCGTAGACCGTGCCGGTCGTCTCGTCGGCGCAGTAGAACCGGCCCGCCCACGCCACCGCCGGACTGAGCCGGACGCCGTCGCCCGGCACCGCGAACCGCTTCACCTCGCGGCTGTCCCGCACCACGTGCACCGACCGCTCGCCGGGAACCGTCACCGGCACCTGCTGCCCGCTGGTACGAGTCGGCAGGTAGCCCGGCGCGGTCATGGTCAGCTCGGCCCGCGTGGTCCGGCCGCCCACCACAGTCACCAGCGACGTCGAGGTGCGGTCCAGCACCGCCACACCCTCGTCCAGCGTGGACACCACCAGCTCGTGCGCGGGCTCGGCCACGTCGTACGTCTCGACGCGCTTCGGGCTGAGCCCGGCGGGCGGCGCGTCACCGGGCGTCTCCGGCAACTCGGCGGCGGTCACAGCCGAGACGGTGCCCTCGCTCGGCACCGCGATCCACAGCTTGCCGGCGCCGTCGAACGCGCCGCCGGTGATGCCCGGCGGGTAGCGGACCGGCTCACCCACCGGCGTCAGCGCCCGGGGGTCGAGCTGCCGGACGATGCCCTGCACCGCGTCCACCACGAACGCCGCGTCCTCGTGCAGCGCCACGCTCACCCCGAGCCCCGGCGCGGTCGGCGTGGTCGCGGTGATCTGCAACGTCGCCAGGTCCAGCGAGCTCACCTGGCCGGTCTTGAGGTCGCGCAGGATCAGCAGCCGGTCGGTCTGGGCCACCTGCGTCTGGTGCCGCCGCCCGCCCGGCACCTCCATCCGGGTGTCCACCCGCGCGGTGACGCCGTTGACCCGGGCCAGCTCGCCGCGGGTGGTGCTCCACAACCAGGAGGAAGCGTCGAAGCTCGCCACCGCGTTGTCCGCGGCGCCCAGCCCGAGCACTGTCAACCCCATCGCGGCCAGCAGCGCGGCCACCGTGCCGACTGTCACCAGCCCGCCCCGCATCCGCGACCGTGGACGAGCCTGCTCCGGCCCGGTGCCCGTGACGTCCTCGATGGTGGTCACTGCCGGCTGCCTCCCCGTGTCGGTGGGGGAGGACCGCCCGCGCGCGGTCGACCCTCCCCAGAGCCGGGAGCCATCATAGGTGCCGCCCGGAGCCGGTGAAACCCGCACCGTCCTCCTGTGGACACCGAGCGTGTCGCCCCCGGACCGTCAGTTCGGCGTGGCGCCGCCCTCCCGGTCCGTGCAGACCTGACCCGAGGTCGAGTACGAATCGGTGGCGTAGACGGCCAGCACGGTGAAGCAGTAGTCAAGCTTCGCGCTCAGCCCGTTCACCGTGTAGCGGGTCTGCCCCGCCTCCACAGTGGCCATCACGCCGAGCTTCTGCCCGGCCCGGCCACCCGCCACCACGAACGGCACACCACCGTTCGTCGGGTCGGTCCAGGACACCGTGACCGTCGTGGTGTCGTCGCGCAACGCCAGGTCACCCGGGGGCGGCCCGGCGACCTTCGGCGTCGCGGCGCCGGACGCGGGCACGGGAGCCGGCGGCGGCGCCGCCTCCCGGTTCAGCAACACCACGCCGACACCGACTACGGCCACCACCGCGAGCACCGCACCCCCCACCACCAGGGCCAGCACCGTACGGTTGCGGCCCGGCCGCTCCGGCTCCATCGGGTACGCGCCCGGCGGCTGGACCGGTGCCGGCTGGTGGAGCATCGGCGGGTTCACCGGCCCCGCGCCCGGCCCCGGCTGCGCCACCGGCTCCGGTCGCGTGGACTCGGGAAAGTCCAGCAGGTCCTCGTAGATCGGCATCGGCCGGTTCCGTTCCGGCGCGTCCCCCTCCGGCTCTGCTGCTCGGTCGATGGGTGCCGGCTCGTCCGCGTCGGGCTCGTCTGTGTCCTGCTCCGGGTCGGGCCGGTCGACCGGCTGGGACGGGGCCACGCTGCTCCACGGCGGCGCGACCATGCCCCAGGGCGGCACGGAGGTTCCGCTGACCGGCGCGGCGCTGACGGGCGCGGCATGTGGCTGGCCGGCCAGTGACGGGTAGTCGCCGTGCCCGGGCGGTCCGCTGACCGGCGGGTAGCCGGTGTGGCCGGGCGGTGCGCTGACCGGGGCGTAGTTGCCCTCGCCGGGCGGTGCGCTCACCGGGGCGTAGCCGCCCTGGCCGGGTGGTCCGCTGACCGGTGGTGGGTAGCCGCTGACCGGAATTCCGCTGATCGGGTACGCGGCCGCTCCGCTCACCGGTTGCCCCGGAGGGCCACTGACCGGGTGCGTGGGCGGCGCGCTGACGGGATGCGGCGTGGGCGTGCCGAGGGACGGCCCGTTCATCGGCGGCGTGGGCGTGGACGGTGCGCTGGCCGGTGGTGGGCCGGCGTGGGGTCGTGCTTCACCCGGGGGCGTACTGGCAGCCGATGCGCCGGCGCTTGTCTGGTTCGCGCTCGCGGCGGCGTCCATGGTTCGTGCGCCACCTTGGCCGGGGTCGCTCGCACCCGCCGGGCTCATGGGTGCCCCGCTCGTCGGGTGCGTGCTGACCGGTGGTGCGCTGATCGGCGGCGCGCTGACCGGCGGCGCGCTGACCGGCGGTGCGCTGGCTGGCGGTGCGCTGGCTGGCGGTCCACTCACCACGGGTGCGTCGGCCGGAGGTCCGCTGCTCTGAGGGCCGTCCAGCGGCGGCGCGCTGACCGGGGGTCCGCTGACGGGCCCGGATGCCGAGGGCCTGGCCGTGGTGCCGGCGGCCGCTGTCGCGGCTTGGCGCTCCGACTCCTCCTCCAGCAGCGGGCCGATCTGCTGTACCTGGATCGTCGGCTTGTCCCAACCTGGTCCACCGGGGACGGTCGGTGCCGTACCCGCGCCGGGACCGCTAGCGCTCGCCTCGATCGCCGCGGGGTGGACTTCCGAGGCCGCCGCCGTCCCGGTCCCGGCCGTGCGATTCGTGGCGGTGGATGCGGGAGCGGCTGCGGCCCCGGCCACCGGTTGGACGGGTGCCGGCCGTGGCGGCACGGGGGGCGACGTCGGTGCCGAAGTGGGAGCAGTGGGCGGCGTGGAATCCGCTACGGGCCGAGAGGCACCCGCTGGAGAGGTCGTCGAGGCAGGCGTGTTGACCGAAGGCGGAGCGGGCGGGGTCGAGGTGGGGGCCGGCGGGGCGACCGTCACTGCCGGCGGTGGTGGCAGGACACCGCTCGCCGGTGCGGGGATGCGCGGTGCCGGCGGCAGGACGGCCGGCGGAGGCGGCGGTGGTGGCACGACTACCGCCGACGGCATCCGCGACGAAGGCGGGGTGACGGAGGCTGGAGGCGCCTCGGTGCTCGGCCTCGCGGGTGGCGGCGGGATGACCGGCGGGGGCGGTAGCGGGGACGCCGGGCCGGGTACGGGCGGCGCCACCGGCCGCCCGTGCACCGGCGTCCCGGCGGGGGGCGCGGCCGTCGGCGTTCCAGGTGTTGCCGCCGGCGTTCCGGGCGCCGCTGGGGGCACCACAGTGCCGGGGACCGCTGAGTGCGGAGGTGGGACGACCGGAGGACGGGGCGGTACCGGCGTCACTCCGGGGGCGGCGGGCTGCCGACCGTACGTTCCCGGCGCTACGGGGGTGACACCCTGGGCCGGGGGTACGGGCCGGACACCGGGAATCTGCGGGGCTGCCCCCGCGGCCGAAGGTGGCGTCAGCGGGGCGGTGGGTTCGGCAGGCACTACCGGGAACCGGGAGGTCGCTTCCTCGGAGATCGGCGCGAAGCGCGTGGTCGCCTCCGCGGACGGCGGAGAGGGTGGCGAGGGCGGCGCCCACGGGCTCGTCGAGCCGTCCGGCCGCACGGCGGGATGCTGGTGTGGCGGGACCGGCGCCACCGGAGGGGCGGGCTGCGGGGGAGTGCCCTGCGGGTTCGGCACGGGATACGGCGGCTGCACGGCGCCGGGGCCCGGGCCGGGGCGGGGCGCCCACTGAGCGCCGGATGCCGCCGGAGACGTGGCAGGCGTTCCCGGGGCGGGGCGGGTCGGCGCGGGCGGGTACGGCGGCGGGATCGCCGGCAGCGACACGGTGGGCTCGGACAGAGCGGGACCGGAGTGCCCGGGGGAAGCGGGGCCGGGCAGGACCTGTCCAGGCTGTGCGGGCACGGCCGGACCGGAGTGTCCCGGCAGAGCCGGGTTGGGAGGTCCTGGCAGGGGCGCACCGGAGTGTGTTGGCGGAGCCGGGCTGTGGTGCCCCGGCAGGGTCGGACCGGGGCGCCCGGGCAGGGGCGGACTGGGGTGCGTGCCGGTAGCGGCGGCGGAGCCGCCGGGAGGTGGGCCGTAGCCGGCGGGAGCGGCGGCGGAGCCGCCGAGGTACTGGCGGGCTGCGCGTACCGCGGGGTGGTCCGGACCGAGCACGGCGGCCCCGGCGGTGGCCACGCGGCTGTAGTTGCGGCGGGCCTCGTGCCGGTTGCCCAGCTCCTCGGCGACCCCCGCGAGGTCGAAGCTGAGCGCGAGCATCAGGGGGTCGCCGTCGCCCCGGCGGCGCTCGCCGGCGGCGTAGGCCTCTTCGAGTACGCGCCGGGCGGCGGCCGGCGCGTCGGCCTCGCGGTGCAGCCGAGCCAGCAGGTGGGCGGTGGCCAGGACGTCCTGGTGGTCCTCGCCGTACGCCGGCCGGGCCGCGACGATCGCGTCGGCGAGCAGGCGGCGGGCGTTGGTCAGGTCGCCGGCGGCGCGCATCGCGAGGGCCTGGTGTTGAGTGGCGATCAACGGGGAGGGGTGGGACACGGGAGCAATGCTGCCCGGAATCGCCTGTTGAGCGCTACCCACCCGATCTTTGTGGGCGCTGACCTGCGCAAACATGCCGAGCTGGAGCTGATGTGCATGATCGTTCCGGGCCGTGTACAGTAATGCCCCGTGCGGCCCGCCAGGCCGGCCGATGCGGTGAGATGATCACCTTGGTCGACCGGGTAGGCTGGCACGTGCAGGTCCGGGTGGCGGAATGGCAGACGCGCTAGCTTGAGGTGCTAGTGCCCGTATAGGGCGTGGGGGTTCAAGTCCCCCCTCGGACACGAACCATTACCCCACGGTGCGCGTTGAGATCTACTTCAGCGCGCACCGTTTGCGTTTCCGGCTGGTAGTTCAGCCGGAGTCCGAGTTGCCGGTAGACCTCGGGTTTGTCGGCGGGGTCGGCGTCGCGGAGCACGGTGGTGATGTCGCCGAGCGCGTTCACCAGGGCCGTGATCTCTGCTCGGCTCAGCCGGCGCGGGGTGGCTCCCGCGATGGCCCGAAGTTCGGCTTCCGCGCGGGTGCGTTCGGCCTGGGTTTGGGCGATCCAGCCGGTGACCACTGCTGGGTCGGCGCCGGCATCGAGGGCGGCGCGGTAGCGCTCAAGCTTGGCGTCGCACTCGGTGATGATCGCTTGGGCTGCGGTGCCCGTTGTAGGCGGATGGTTCAGGGGTTGGGCGTCTGCCATCGCGGTGATCGTCTGCGCGATGCGGTGGGGCGCGAAGGCGGAGGCCAGCCAGGAGTCGAGCGGGTCGGTGAGCGCGTCCTCGCGCAGGTACACGTTGCGGGGGTGGGGAACCTGGTTGGCGAGGGCGTACTCCTGGGGGAAGCGGCAGCGGTAGTAGGCGTCGCCGTGGTTGTACTGGCCCTGCATGCGCCGGTCGCAGGCGGCGCAGTAGATGAGGCCCCGGAAGACGTACGGGTTGCGGGTGCGCTGCCGGACGTGTTGTCCACCGGTTCCCCGGCCCCGCCGGTGCAGGATGGCTTGGGCCTCTTCGAAGGTCGCGTCGTCGATGAGTGGTTCGTGGGTGATGTCCTTGGAGACCACCCACTTGTCGCGGGGGTTCCAGCGCATGACGCCGGTGTGGCCCATGGCCACGTCGTCGACGTCAAGCAGCACCTCGTCGGTGCGTTGCTTGTTCCAGACCTGCCGGCCGGTGTAGCGGGGGTTGGTGAGGATGACACGGACCGCGCTCTTGGACCAGGCGATTCCGCTGCGGTGGCGGTTGCGGGCGCGGTCGTGCGCTGACGGGCAGGGGACGTGATTGGCGGTGAGTCCCTCGGCGATGGCGAACAGGCCGATACCGGAGAGGAACTCGGCGAAGATCCGCCGGACGATCGGGGCGGTCTGCTCGTCGGGGATGAGGCCCTTGAGGTGTTTGCCGTCGGCGGCCTTGGCGGGGTTGGGGTGGGGTCCGAGGTCGCGCAGTGTGTAGCCATAGGGCGGTCGACCGCCGAGGTAGCGGCCCTCGAGCAGGGTCTGGGCGGCCATGGCAGTGCGGACGCGCAGCTTGATGCGGTTGCGTTCGCCTTTGCTCATGCCGCCGAAGACGGACATGACCAGCTCATGGGCCTCATTGTCGGGGTCGATCGGGCCGCCGATCTCGGGCACCCACAGTTCGACGCCGTAATGCGCGAACAGCGGCACCGTGAGACCGAACTGGTTGCCGTAGAAGGCGCGGTGAGGTTCACCGACCACGACGGCAGAGAAACCGCGCCGAGGGTCGCGCAGCGCCGCGAGAAGAAGGCTCGCCTGGACTCGCCGCTGCCAGGGGAGGGAGCGGCTCTGGCCGACGTCGAAGTACTCCGTGACGATGCGTCCACTGTGAGGCTGGATGAGTGTGGTTGCTCGGGTGAGTTGCCAGCTTCGGGACGATTCGGGGTCTTGGTTGTCCTCGGTCGACACCCGGCCGTAAAAGGCGAAGGGTTTCGGTGGAGGGGCGTTCATCGGTTCTCCTGGTTCGAGTTGTCGGTGCGGCGGTCGTTCGCGTGTCTGAGGAGCTTCAGCAGAGCGGCAGCGGCGCCGGGGTTCAACTCGGGTGGCTGCTCGGGTACTACCACGCTGGCGACGCTGGGCGGTGCGCTGCTGTCGATGGTCTCGACCGTCCATGAACGATCGTCTTCGCTCAGCTGGTCAAGTCCCTCGTCGGCCGGCGCGGCCGAATCCGGCTCTTGGTGATGTTCAGACTGGTGGTCGGGCGGCAGCGTCATGCGCCTCCGTCCGGCGGTCGCGCCGGCCGGCACACGCTGCGGTGGGCGTGCGCCGACCGCTCCTTGGCCTCCGTCAGCTCGCGGTGAGAGGGGGCGGACCGGAGGTCGAGGTCAGCATCGACCGCAAGGATGGGCGGGATCGTGGCGCTGTAGCTCGTAGCGCTGGTGACTCGGGCCGTGGCAGATGGGTGGGTTGTCATGGGAGATGTCCTCAGGGTTGGTCGGTGCCGGTTGCTCCGGCGGGCATGAAGAAGCGGCCGGTGCCGTGAGGCACCGGCCGCTCGTTGGGCAGCGGGGGCGTGACGTCTCTGCGGTCGTCAGGTTGGTTGGTGGCGGCCGTCGAGGTCGGTGGCAAGCGCATGGGGGCGTGGCTTGCTGTGCGCCCGGGTGGGCCAACCTGCTGCGAAGAGCACTCTCTTCACACCGAAGAGGTCACTGGTTCGATCCCAGTATCGCCCACCGTAGATGTATGCAGGTCAGAAGCCCGTCACCGGATTGCCCGGTAACGGGCTTCGCCGCGTTAACCACTTAAATTGGGAGCAGCTTGGGAGCAGGGGCGTTGATTATGCCGGGTGGCGGGCTCCAGTCGGCCTCTTGAGAGGCTGGACGGGTGTATCGACCCGTGGTGCAAGTGCTTGCGGTGGATCAGCCGGGGCGGCTCGGTCGCCAGCGGTGTGGTCCGTCGCTCCCATGCTGCCGATGCTCTCGCAGGACACCATCTCCACCGAGCGCCCCGGCTGGCGCCAACGGGCGGCCGACCTGGACGGCATTCACGCCTTCGCCGTCAACTCTCAGGTCTGTCGCCGCTGCCAGGCTGGCTGGTCGAGGATCCCTACACCCTGCCCCAACAGCGACGGTGCGAGCTGGCCGTGACTGGCCTGGACGCGCTGCGGGCCGAACATCCCGAGCCAGTTGGCACACCCCAGGCGGCGACGGCTCCGACCGGTGGAGCGGCGGCCGGTACGTCGTGCTCGGCACTCGCCCGGCCAGTGGAGCCCGGTGACCAGCGCGGAGCAGCCCGTCGGCGAGCAACACCAGCAGCCGATGGCCTACGCAGCGCCGCACCTGGACCCGGCTGAGGCCGAGGCCGCCGCCGCGCACCTGGACGAGCTGGCCGACCTCGCTGACGCCAGCCGCCCGCCGAGGCCCTAAATGGGGCAGAGCGGCGCAGCGACTGGAGCACCTCATGCCGACGACGCCGACCTCGTGCGGGAGGAGGTGACGATTGTCGGCGACGAGCTGCCGGTCACCGTGCAGGACCTCCTGGCTCTGCACCCGCCGCCCGCCCGACGACCCGCCAGCACGTGGCCACCACCGCGATCGGCGAGGCCGGCGGCGACATCGGCGTGCTCTGGATGGGCCTGGTCGACCACGACCGACGCTGAACCCCGGGCGAACGCAACGCATGCTCTACATAGGCCGTACATGCAGTCAGTCAGTGCGCTTGCACACGCAATACCAACACCATGAGCACTTCAACGGAGCCACCGTCTCGCCTACTTTCAAGGCCTTGACTCTTCAGTCCCGGCGGCTCGGAGATCGATAGCAGGTGACGAGCGAGGCGGGAAAGGTAAGCCCCGATCCCGACATCGCTGTCAGCCCTAGCTCAGGTGGGAGGCTTCGTGGGAGAAGCACCCGTCAGGTGCTGCGATGGCCGAGGCGCAGGACACCCGCGGGCCGACCCTGGGACTGCTGGCCGTTGCGGTTGGCCGATGCCACTGCGGCAAGCCGCTGAGATCGCGCTTCGCGCCGGGCGCCCCGAGGCTCAGAACGGTGCCGCCCAGCGTCCGGTCGGCCGCAGAGATCGGCGCTTCCTGCCCGACGTCGACCAACTCCGGGCCGATGTCGGGCAGGACTATCGCGGACGTGCCGGTGGCCGGGACACTTCCGGGTGCCCGGCCACCGGAGATCCACGGTGCAGGTGTTGGTCAGCCTCGCCCGGTCGACCACCTTGATCCGGTGCGCGGTGCGAGTAGATCCTTCCCGGCACGTTCCAGCCGGGCGATCTGGACGGCGCCGACGTCGGCGTCCAGCGGTAGGGCCATTACCGCAGCCCAGCGTGCGGCCTTGGCGGGTTCGCGTAGATGCCCGCGGAGTCGATCAGGCAAGTTCTGGACGGTCAGTCCGACGTAGGACCAGCCATTCCAGTCAGGGACCGCGTAGATCATCGGCCCGGGTAGAGCCGGGATCCGGCGCAGACGCGCATTTCCGGTACCGGCCGTGATCGGATATACCTGCCATGGCCGAGCGCCGGCGCGCAGGTGTTCGCCGACGACCTCGATCATCCGGTGCCAGCCGGTCGCGCAAGAGTGATCCGGATTTAGCCTCACGCGAACTCGTCCTCGTCCTCGTCGTCCTCCTCGTCCGGGACGGTCACGACCACCGACGGTGCGGGCGGACGGGCCGAGTAAAGCGCGCCGTTGATCTCGCTGTTGGTGTCGACAAGGCTCTTCCAGGTCGCTTGGTCGCCCAGAACCGGCTCCAGCGATAGATCGGCACTGCCGAGGGTGATCAGGGTTTTCAGGTCCGCCAGCGCCGCGTTGAGCTGGGACTGGACGGCGGCCCGCAGCCGGACGACCTTCGCGGCACCGGACTCGGTGGTCGGGGCCGGCTTGGGGGCGGCGGCCTTCTTAGCCTTTTCCTGCGCGGTGCGTGCCGGGTCCGAGTAGTGCACGACCCAGTACGGCACGAGCGGATCGGGCTGGCCGGCGTTGTCGTGCAACAGCTTCGAGGGATCGTCCGGGCGTGGCCGAGGCACCACGTAGCTGCCCGCCGCGGGCGAGGTCCGTTGCAGCTCCTGGGACGTGTACGAGTTGATCGCCCGACGGTCAGCCCGGAACGCGTTCGCGGCCCGCGCGAGCAGCCACAACCCGTCCGCGCTGGTGCCGAGGCCGGCCACGACGTCGTTGACGTCAGAGCGGAACGGCACCTGCTCGCGGTCGGCGGCGCTACCGGTGTTCGAGAGCAGCAGCTTGTCGGCGACCAGCGCGATACCGCCTGCCACCTGCAGTGTGTACCGGGCGTTCACGTCACCGGCCAGGGCCTTGGGCACCAGGGCGGTGAAGTCGGAGACCGGCACAGGGTCCCAGTCGACACCGAGGATCTCGTGCGGGATCGGACCACCGTTCTGCCAGGCTCGCAGCGCCTGACGTCGGGTGTCCTGCTTGGCCTGCCGCCACGGTAGGTCGATCAGCGTCATCAGGTGGCCGACGTAGGTCCGGTTCTCGATCCGGGAGACACCGAGCTGATCACGCAGGTGCCGCTTGATAGCGGCGAACTCGACCGGCGCACACAAGTACGCGGCCAGGTAGACGGCCCGCCAGAGGGCCGTCGCCGGCACTGTCTTGCCGAACACGGTCGGCAAGTCCTTGACCGGAAGGTAGCCGGTCGCGATCCGGGCTACGTTCTCGTCGAGGTCACCGTCGTAGACCGCGCGGGGCAGCGCCCGCACGACCGCCGCAGCGTCGGAGGCGCTCGGCTCCCAAGGTTTGAACTCGCCGTGCACGCTGGCGACCAGCGCCTGGACCGCGTCGTCGAATTGCTCCGCCGGAGCCACCCCGGGCACGCCGACGGTGTCGGTGCTCAGGATGACCTGGGCCGGCGGGGTGAGGGCCTGCCCGATGCGCAGCGCGTCCTCGTTCGGAGCTTCGCCAGCGACGCCCTGCACGAACCGCACTCGCATGTTCTGCAGGACCTCGGCGCGGCCCCGGGCGCGTACTGTCGGTGCTACCGTCGTGATGCCAGTCAAACTCAGCCATGAGCCAGGGAACCCGGTGCGAATCCGGGACTGACGCGCAGCGGTGAGGGTGACGGGCGGGGCACGACGCCACTGGACCCACGGTCTGGGAAGGCGCCCCGTCCGGTTGATCCCGAGTCCGAAGACCTGCTGGCCGCAGATCCGTCTGCGACACGTGCCCATCCAGGCCTCGCGCACAGGCCCCGGACGAAAGAAGACCCCGTGTCCCGATCGCACCGGATCACCGGCTCCTGACCCCGTGAGCGTCCTCGTTCACGTCGCGACCGCACTGACGGACGCCGCGTCGCCGGTGCTACGCGGGCAGGCCGAGGCAGCCGGCGCCCGACTGGCCTTCCTGCAAGCCGGCGAGCCCACGCTGACCCATGTGCTCGACCTGCTGCACGCCGAGGGCGTTCGGGAGGTTCGCCTGGAACCGGTGAGCACCGACGACCTGACTTTCGCCCGTTCGTGGGTGGGACGCGTGGCCGGCCACTGGCACCGTCAGCAGATCGACCCGCCGGTCATCCGGTTCGGCGAGCGTGCGATCACCGGGCACGAGGCGCCACTCACCTCACCGGCCTGGGAGACCACGCCGCCGTACCGCCATCATCTACTGCTGTGCCGCGGCCCGCGCTGCAGTGCCCGCGGCGCGGACGAGACCTATCGCGCGATCGTGGGCGCGTTCGTCGAGCAGCAGCTCACCGACGCCGACGTCCTCATGGCCCAGACCGGCTGCCTGTTCCCGTGCAACCACGGACCAGTCGCCGTCGTGCACCCCGCCGGCACCTGGTACGGGCCGGTGCGACCCGGCGACGCGGCACGCCTCGTCGGCGAGCACCTACGCGCCGGCCGTCCGGTCGGCGACCTGCGCCTCGGCTCCCGTGTCACCGAAGGAGAAACATGACACGCATCGCCCTGCTGTCCACCTCGGACACCGACCTGCTCTCGGCGCGGGCCAGCAACGCGGACTGGTCCTGGGCCAACCCTGCCCGGCTCACCGGCGAGCGCCGCGACACCCTGACCAGCGAGGCCGACCTGGTCATTCTGCGGGTGCTCGGCTCGCCCGAGGACGTACGCGACCTCGCCGCGCTGATCCGCGGCACCGGCCGTCCCCTGGTCGTGCTCGGTGGGGAACGGACGCCGAACGCCGCGTTGATGGGGCTGTCGACCGTCCCGATCGGTGTCTGCGCCGAGGCACACCGCTACCTCGCCGAGGGCGGCGCGGAGAACCTGCGCCAACTGCACGCCTTCCTGTCCGACACCGTGCTGCTGACCGGCGAAGGCTTCGAACCGCCGGCGGTGCTGCCCGAGTGGGGAGTCAGCCGGCAGCCGGCCCCGGACGCCCGGCCCCGCGTCGGAGTCCTGTACTACCGGGCCCACGAGGTGAGCGGCAACAACGCGTTCGCCCACGAACTCGCCGATGCCATCGACACCACCGGCGTGGCCACCGGCGTACCGATCTACGTCTCGTCACTGCGGGCGGCGCCCGAGGAGTTGTACGCCGAACTCGCCACCCTGGATGCGATCGTCGTCACGGTCCTGGCCGCCGGCGGCGCCCGGCCCGCCGCCGCGAGCGCCGGCGGCGACGACGAGTCCTGGGACGTCGAACGGCTGCGCGCCCTCGACATCCCCGTGCTGCAGGCTCTGGCGCTCACGTCCAGCAGAGCCGAGTGGGAGGCGTCCGACGAAGGCGTCACCCCGCTCGACTCCGCGACCCAGATCGCCATCCCCGAGTTCGACGGTCGCCTGATCACAGTCCCGTTCTCATTCAAGGAGGTCGACGTCGACGGCCTGCCCCGCTACGTGACCGACCCTGAGCGATGCACCCGCGTCGCGGGCGTCGCCGTCAACCACGCCCGACTGCGGTACGTCCCGCCCGCCGAGCGCAAGGTGGCCCTCGTCCTGTCGGCCTACCCGACCAAGCACAGCCGCATCGGCAACGCCGTCGGCCTCGATACGCCCGTGTCGGCGATCCGATTGCTGCGCGCGATGCGAGATGCCGGCTACGACCTCGGCGCACCCGGCGCAATTCCCGGGCTCGACCCGCTGTTCCCGGTCGAGGGAGAGGATGCCGACACGACGGCCGGCAACGCGCTCATCCACGCTTTGATCGCCGCCGGTGGGCAGGACGAGGAGTGGCTCACGCAGGCTCAGCTCAGCGAGTCGCACGTGCGTATCAGCCGGGACGACTACCGGCGCTGGACTGCCGGATTGCCCGCCGCGCTACGCGACGCCATGGCCGAGACCTGGGGCGAGGCTCCCGGCTCGCTTTTCGTCGACGACGACGGCGACATCGTGCTGGCCACACTGCGCGCCGGTAACGTCGTCATCCTCATCCAGCCCCCGCGTGGCTTCGGCGAGAACCCGGTCGCGATCTACCACGACCCGGCCATGCCTCCGTCGCACCACTACCTGGCCGCGTACCGCTGGCTCGAACACGGCTTCGGCGCCGACGCGGTGGTGCACCTCGGCAAACACGGCTCGATGGAGTGGCTGCCGGGGAAGAACGCCGCGCTCTCAGCCGCCTGCGCCACGGACGCGGCGATCGGCAGCATGCCGTTGATCTATCCGTTCCTGGTCAACGATCCTGGCGAGGGTGCCCAAGCCAAGCGCCGCGCGCACGCCACCATCGTCGACCACCTGGTGCCGCCGATGGCACGCGCCGAAAGCTACGGCGACATCGCCAAGCTGGAGCAACTGCTCGACGAGCACGCCAACATCGCCGCGATGGACCCGGCGAAGCTGCCCGCGGTCCGCCAGCAGATCTGGACGCTGATGCAGTCCGCACAGATGCATCGCGACCTCGGCCTGGACGAACGGCCCGGCGACGAGGAGTTCGACGACTTCCTGCTGCACGTCGACGGCTGGCTGTGCGAGATCAAGGACGTACAGATCCGCGACGGATTGCACGTGCTCGGCCAGGCACCGACCGGACAGGCACGCGTCAACCTGGTGCTCGCCGTGCTCCGCGCGACACAGGTCTGGGGCGGACAGAACCGGGCACTGCCCGGCCTGCCCGCCGCGCTGGGTCTTGCCGAGGACGCCCCGGCGGCCGACATCGACGCCGTGGAGGCGCAGGCCCGTGCCCTGATCGAGGCGATGGAGAAGGCCGGCTGGCAGGCTGACGCGATCGACGCGCTGCACGACGACCCGGTGGTACGCGACGTCCTGCGCTTCGCCGCCGAGCAGGTCGTGCCGCGGCTGGCCGCCACCACCGACGAACTGACCAACGTCCTGCACGCGCTCGACGGCGGTTTCGTCCCGGCCGGGCCCTCCGGCTCCCCGCTGCGCGGACTGGTCAACGTCCTGCCGACCGGCCGTAACTTCTACACCGTCGACCCGCGGGCCGTTCCGTCCCGTCTGGCCTGGGAAACGGGACAGGCGATGGCCGAGTCCCTCGTCGCCCGGCACCTCGCCGAAACCGGCGAGCACCCCCGATCGGTCGGCCTCTCCGTGTGGGGCACCTCCGCGATGCGCACCTCCGGCGATGACATCGCCGAGGTGCTGGCGCTGCTGGGCGTACGCCCCACCTGGGACACGGCCTCACGCCGGGTCAACGGCCTGGAGGTCATCGGCCTCGACGAACTCGGCCGGCCCCGCATCGACGTGACCGTGCGCATCTCGGGATTCTTCCGCGACGCCTTCCCGCACGTCATCGAACTCCTCGACGACGCCGTGCAGCTCGTCGCCGGGCTCGACGAACCCGATGAGCGCAACTACGTGCGGGCACACACCCGCCACGACCTCGCCGAGCACGGCGACCAGCGGCGGGCCACCACGCGGATCTTCGGTTCGAAGCCCGGATCGTACGGCGCCGGCATCCTCCAGGTCGTCGAGTCCGGCACCTGGCGCGACGACGCCGACCTGGCCGCCGTCTACACCGCCTGGGGCGGCTTCGCCTACGGCCGCGGCCTCGACGGCATCGCGGCAACCGACGACATGCGAACCAACTACCGGCGCATCGCCGTCGCCGCGAAGAACATCGACTCCCGCGAGCACGACATCGCCGACTCCGACGACTACTTCCAATACCACGGCGGCATGATCGCCACGGTCCGCGCGCTGACCGGCGCCGAACCCAGGGCGTACGTCGGTGACTCCACCACGCCCGACGCCGTACGCACCCGCAGCCTGCAGGAAGAGACCAACCGCGTCTTCCGCTCGCGGGTGGTCAACCCGCGCTGGATCGCGGCGATGCAGCGCCACGGCTACAAGGGAGCGTTCGAGCTCGCCGCCACCGTGGACTACCTCTACGGCTTCGACGCCACCGCCGGTGTCGTCCACGACTGGATGTACGAGTCACTGGCCCGTGAATACGTCCTCGACGAGACGAACCAGCAGTTCATGCGCCGCGCGAACCCCTGGGCACTGCGCGGCATCGTGGAACGGCTGAACGAGGCCGCCGACCGTGGACTGTGGGCCGAACCGGACGCCGAGGTCATGGCGGAGATGGCCCGCGTGTACCTCGAGGTCGAGGGAGACCTGGAGGATCAGGCGTGACACGGCGCCTCACCCTGGTCGGCCTCGGCCCGGGCGACCCCGAACTGGTCACGGCCCAGGCCGTCCGGGCACTCAACGAGGCCGACTACTTCCTCGTCGCCGACAAGACCGGACAGCACCCGGGCACGGCCGACCTCATCGCGATGCGCGAGGCGATCTGCGCCCGGCACGTCACCGGCGCCTGGCGGCTCGTGCACGTACCCGACCCGGAACGCGACCGTGCCGGCCCGGCCGACTACACCGGCGCGGTACGCGACTGGCACGAGGCACGGGCCGAGGCGTTCGAGCAGGCATTGCTGGACAACCCGGGAGACGCCGCAGTGCTCGTCTGGGGCGATCCGGCCCTGTACGACTCGGCGATCCGTGTGGCCGACCGCATCGCCGAACGCGCACGGGTCGACATCACCGTGGACGTCGTACCCGGCCTCAGCAGCATCCAACTGCTGGCGGCACACCACCGGCTCGTCCTCAACACAATCGGCGGCCCGATCACCATCACGACCGGCCGCCGCCTGCTCCACGACGCGGCGACACACGACAACCTCGTCGTCCTGCTCGACGGGGCATTGACCTGTCGCCAGCTCCCCGAACTGTCGGCCTGGCGGATCTGGTGGGGCGCGAACCTCGGCTCGTCCGACGAGCAACTGGTGGCCGGCAACCTTGACGAGGTCGCCGACCGAATCTGGTCCCGGCGGACGGCGGCGAAACAGAGCCGCGGCTGGGTCATGGACACGTATTTGTTGCGCCGGGCCGGCAGCCTCGAGCGGCGATCCTGAGAATCACATCCTTTGACCCACCGATGATCACCCAGCCGTGAACGCACTCCTGCGATCGTTGGCCGCAACCCGTTACTGTGCGTGCCGCTCTAACGCCTTGCGCCGAGCCTTCCTTCACTACAATCGCCGTTGTAGCGGCCGTGCTCCACGCGGAGTAAGTAGATCGCGTAGTGATCCGTTGATGATCGGATGTCGGCGACCGTTTCAGTACGGGCGCGTCTAATTGGTTGCGCCAGCCAACGTCGGGCAGGGCTCAACCCCGATCCTGGTGTTCGACGCCTGGGAGCACGCCTACTACCTGCAGTACCGCAACGTCCGCCCGGACTACGTGGACCGGCTGTGGAACCTGGTCAACTGGACCGACGTCATCTCCCGCTTCGACGCCGCCCGCGCCGCCACCCCGAAGATCTGATCGGGATGACCGGGTACACCCCCGAGGCGGCCGAGATCGTCCAACGCGCCGCCGGGGTCATCGCGGCCAAGCATCGCGGTGACCTCGCGGGCGCGGAGGAACTGATGTCGGCGTTCGGCTCCGAGCAGTCCCGCACCCTCGGCTTCTACCTCCTGGCCGATCTCGCTCTGGGCCTGGTCAAGGCGCAGAGCCGCCAGTCGATGGACGACCTGGTCCGGGAGCTGTCCTTACTCTTGGCCAACACCGTCCAGTCCCAACCGGCATGACGGTCCGCTGGGTTCCGCCCGGAGGCGGAACCCAGCGGGCAACCGCAGCGTCACCGCCGAGCTCGGGCAGGCCCGATGCGGCGGATGAACCGTCCCGGATCTTGTAGAGCCGTCTCCACATAACCCGGGGCGGCTCAGGCCCAGCGAACCTGGCTCAGAGAGTGTTGGGATACCTCGACGTAATCTTCGTTAAGTGTGTGTCAGCGAAGATCGCGTCTGTGTGGCTGTGCCTGTAAACCGGGCCTACGAGTTGTCGCGGCAGAACATGCCCCGCCCGCGGCGGCAACAGGTGACAGTATTCCAGGATGATTGATGTTCGACGCCGTGCGCCCAATCAGACTTGAGGATTAGCCGTCGTCGGTTCCACTGCTGCCATCAGAACGCGCCGCGATGCGGATAACCCTGTCTAGTGCCCGGTCGCCGGTGAGGAGAACGGCACACACGACGGCGATCGTCCCTGGGATGAAGACGAGCAGGTCATCGATCTTCTCCCACGCAACGGGACTCCATAAGGCGATCCATGTCAGCACGAGCGCGAGAGCTGTCGTCGATTCACCGACCAAGCTCACGATGCTGGCGAAGGTCGCACCTCGGCGGCTTCGCCGAATGGCACTCCTGGACAGGTGGAAGTCGATACCGAAGGCTATCAGCAGCAAGGCGAAGACGGAGAGGAGCATTCCTAGATCGCCGCCGGACAGCTCACGCATGTGCTCCACTATGCTGCGCCATCGGTCTGATTTCCTGAGTTCATGGCGATTGTCCGTACTGGTTATCAGGAGCGTGAACGCGGCAGGGCTGCTCTGCTGCCAGTGTTGACGTCAGCGACGGCATGTCAGATGGCTGTTTCCAGACCGGTGTGGCGTGGCCTTGACCGCGGTCAGGGTGCCGTGTCGGCTCCACCTGGAACTGACCCCCGCGGCTCAGGGTGGGTTCCGGGGCGGATTGGAGCGGTCGTCGCGGGCCCGCCGCGCCGCTGTTCGAGGGTTGCTGGCCTGGTTCCGAACGTTGCGGAAGTCGGGGCCGCCGGCCGCGCGCATCTCCGGCGCGACGGGACGTTAGGTCGCGCGAAGAACAGGTATACGGGGCGCATGACGACCGGTGGTGGCGCGGGGACGGCGGGGGGCGGGGGTCGGCCGGCCGCGCCGCCCAACATCCTGTTCATCCTGGCCGACGACCTCGGCTGGGGCGACCTGGGCTGCTACGGCTCCACGGCGATCCGCACGCCCCACCTCGATCGGCTGGCCGCGGAGGGCCTCCTGTTCCGGCACGGCTACGCCGGCTCGCCGTGGTGCTCGTCGACCCGCATCGGGCTGTACACCGGGCGCTACCCCACCCGCCTGCCGGCCGGCCTGGAGGAGCCGCTGACCACGCACCGGGAGGGCAACGGGATCCCCGCCGAGCATCCGACGCTGTCGTCGTTGCTGCTGGCGACGGGGTACGAGACGGCGATGTTCGGCAAGTGGCACTGCGGATGGCTGCCGTGGTACAGCCCGCTGCGCATCGGCTTCCAGACCTTCTACGGCAACTTCGACGGGGCGGTCGACTACTTCGAGCACGTCAACACGATCGGCGAGGCCGACCTCTACGAGGGGGAGACGCCGGTGGAGGAGGCGGGCTACTACACCTCGTTGATCTCCGACCGTGCGGCGGAGTTCGTCGCCGCCGACCGTGCCGGCCCGTTCTACGTGCAGCTCAACTACACCGCGCCGCACTGGCCCTGGGAGGGCCCGGACGACCGCGACGTCGGCACGGAGATCCGGCGCAGGTTCGACGGGCAGCGGGGACCGACGCCGCTGATCCACCCCGACGGGGGCTCGCTGGCGAAGTACGCCGAACTCGTGGAAGAGCTGGACGCGGGCGTCGGCCGGGTCCTCGCGGCGCTGGCCGAGGCGGGCCGCGCCGACGACACCATCGTCGTCTTCACCTCCGACAACGGCGGTGAACGGTGGTCGAAGAACTGGCCGTTCGTGGGGGAGAAGGGTGACCTCACCGAGGGCGGCATCCGGGTGCCGCTGATCCTGCGGTGGCCGGCGGCCGTGCCCGGCGGTCAGGTCACCGACCACCCGGTCCACACCCTCGACCTGACCGCCACGCTGATCGACGCCGGCGGGACGGCCCCGGACGAGCGGTACCCGCTGGACGGGGTCGACCTGTTGCCGTGGCTTGTCGACGGGGCCGACTTCCCCGAGCACGACCTGTTCTGGCGCACCTCCAACCAGGGCGCGCTCCGCCGTGGCCCGTTCAAGTACCTCTACGACCGCCGCGACCGGTCGGTGCTCGGCAACTGGCCGCGCCGGCCCGGCCCCTACCACCTCCTGTACGACGTGACGGTGGACGGCCGGGAGCAGGCGGACGTCGCCGGCCACCACCCGGACCTGCTGGACGACCTGCGCGACACCTGGACGCGGATCGACGCCGAGCTGCTGCCGTTCCCGCCGGAACATCCGGGCGTGCCGGAACCGACAGCGGCCGAGCACAGCGAGCCGGACTAGGGGCTAACTGGACGATGCGTACCGTACTCACCACCGTGGCGGATCTGGCGGTTCTGCTGTTCGCCGTGACCTCGATGCTCTCGGTCGGTCTCACCCACTCCGCCCGGCAGATCCTGGGCCCACTGCGGGACCTGTGGGCCGTGGCTCGAGCCCTGCTCGCCAACTTCGTGCTGGTCCCGCTCCTCGCGCTCGGCATCGTGCGGATCTGGCCGCTCGACCGCCCGCTCGAGGCCGGGCTGATCCTGGTCGCGATGTCGGCCGGCGCGCCGTTCCTGATCAAGCTGAGCGAGGTGGCCCGGTCGGACGTGGCACTCAGCGCCACGCTGCTGGTGCTGCTGCTGCCCGTCACCGTCCTGTACGCCCCGATCGCCGTACCCCGGGTCCTGCCCGAGGCCGAGGTCTCCGCCGGTGCCCTCGCGGTGCCCCTGGTCCTGACCATGCTCCTTCCGCTCGCCGCCGGCCTGCTGCTCAACTCCCGGTGGCCGGACCCGGCGCGGCGGTGGGGACCTGTGGCCCGCCGTGTCTCCACCCTCGCCCTGGTGCTGATCGTCCTGGCAACCACGCTGGCCAACATCCCGACGATCGTCACTCTGTTCGCGGAGGGGGCGATCGTTCCGGCCATGCTGGTGGTGGCGGGCGCGTTCGTGATCGGCTACCTGCTGGGCGGCCGGGACCGCGACGCACGTGCCGTGCTTGGGCTCGGCACCTCGCAGCGGAACATCGCGGCGGCGACGGTGATGGCGACACAGGGCTTCGTGGACAACGACACGGTGGTCATGGTGATCGTGACCTCGCTGACGGGTTTCGCGCTGCTCTTTCCGGTCGCGGCGGTGCTGCGAAGGCGCGAACGCGTCCCGGCCGCTTGAACCGGCTAGCTCGGTCGCCGCGTCAGTCCAACGCTATGCGTACGACCTGGACGTTCTTCTCGACGGTGACGTCGAGGATGCGAGGCCCGGTGTCGCGTGGAATCACGCTGATGCTTCCGTCGCGTTCGAGGTAGGCGAGCCGGACGCGCGACAGATCCGGCTCGCTTCCCGTTCCGCGAAGGGCCTCGTCGAGGTCCCGCCAGGAGACGTGGCCGTCCCGCATCGCGACGCGGTCGGCTCGACCGTCCTTCACGAGCAGGACCGGATGGCCCTTGACGAGTGGGCCGAACCAGTCGAAGTGATAGGCGAGGGTCGCCATGAGCCGGTGCAGCATGATGAGCACGAGGCCGGCAAGCCAGACCGCGAACAGCCCGAGCGTGTTCGTGATGGCGCGGCTCATGACTGAGCCGAACATGATCGCCGCAGCCAGGTCGAACGCCGTAGCCCGGCCGAACAGCCGCTTGTGTCCGAGCCGAACGATGGCTACCGCCACTACGAAGGTCAACAGCGCCCGAAGCGCCATCTGGCCGGGGTTGAGCTGGTCCGCGTCGACGCCGAGCAGGGACTTCAGCAGGTTCATCGTCTGCTCGGCCACTCGTGGTCCCACTCGATTCGGCAATAGGTAGGTCCTTCGGAGCGTACCGGCCCTAGCCCCACTAATGTGGTGAAAAGATGCCTGCCAGGCTCAGCGGCGATCAAAGCCGACGGTAACGGCCGGCTATGGCGGCAAGTAGGCGCGTCCCCAGATCGACGTCGAGCAGCGCGGCCAGCTCGTACGCGGCGTCGGCCCACTCCGGGACGTTCCGGTCCGCAATGCCTCTCGTCTGAGGGTCCTGCACGCGAACGCCCTGAGCGGGCTGAAACCTTGACGGCCCGCTCGATCGAACGGTAGAGGATCGCCGGCGCACCCTCTGGCCCACAGGACCCGCCAGCAAGGCCACCTGGCCTAGTACTCCAGCCGCACCTGGTGAAGTTGGAGTCTTCGCTGGTAGTGGGCTGTTCTGGCGCGGTACTGGTGTCGTCGTCGCCATCGTGACCATCGATGGATGTAGTCGAACGGTCGGGTGCTGGTCTGGCTCGTCGATTCGCTCGCATGGTGCTCGACTCGGCCCGTCGCCGGGCCGTCCGTCAGGCGGGGCAGCCGGACGAGGGTCCAGTCCAGGGCGCTGGCCCGCCATACGGCGAGCTCGGCGGGCTTGTCCGCGACGAGTGGGCCGCCGAGCTTGTTGATCAACCAGCTGATGACCTTGTCGCGGCGGGACTTGCGGTCACCCGGCACGTCGACACCGGCGCCACTGATGCCGACGAAGCGGTTCACGCCGGCGTCCCGCATGACGTCAACCAGTGCTCTCGCGGCGTCGGTGTGCAGATCGGCCTCCTTGTCGGTCGGCCCGAGCGCGGAGATGACCACGTCGCAGCCGTCGACGAGCCGCCGGAGTGCCTCGACGTCGCGCACGTCCCCGCGAATCACCCGCGCGTCGGCGTCGTCGGCGGCGCGGCCGAGCCTGCCAGGATCCCGAACCAGAACTGTGACCCGGTGGCCGCGATCGGTGAGGACGTCCAGCACCAGCCGGTTGGTGCGTCCGGTGCCGCCGATGAGGGCGATGTTCATGACGGGCTCCTGGTTGTCCAGTGGTGGCGCTCACGGTGCGCGAACGGCGGGCGGATGCGCCGACGCCGCGGCAGCCGCGACGTCGGCCGCCCGAAGGTGCCGCACCACCACCGATCCCACAGTGCCGGTAGCACCGGTCACGAGAATCCGATCCATCGCGCACCTCCTCGGTCCAACGTGTGTATCGCACACACATGTCCTCTCGTCCGGCTGAAGACCCGGATCTCGTAGCGGTCGACGAGGCGCTGCTCCGGCTGCGCCGTTTCTTCCGGACACCGGCGGCCGTCGAGCACGACAATCGATCCGTCGACCTGTCCACTCTGCTGGTGGTCACGGCGATCGCAGCGGAGCCGGCCGGAGAGGCATCCGTCGGTCAGATCGCCACCGCGTTGGAGGTTGCACCTTCGACTGCCAGTCGCCTGGTCGGTCGCGCCGAGACCTGCGGCGTGGTGGTGCGGTTGGCGGGTCGGGTCGACGCCCGGCAGAGTCTGGTGCGCCTCACCCCCGACGGCGTCGCCCTGCACGAGCGGGCCCGGACGTTCCGGCACGCCCGTCTGCGTGCGGCGACGGCAGGCTTCACGACCGAGGAGAAGCACCAGTTCGCCCGTCTGCTGACCAGATTCGCCGCCGGAGCGGGCAGTTGAGGCGCGAAGCGGTCAATCTGTGAACTCGTGAGGCGCCGCCGGTGGGGGAACTCCGCTTTGATGCTTATGGCAGGTTTTGTACATCAGCTGATCGGTTGATTCTTGCTGCCGTGTCGTCTATGGTTCGTTCACCATCGGTGCTTGGGGGCGCCAGTTCGCACGAAGGCGGGGAAGGGCAGCATGACCACGATGACCATGGCATCGACCGCGACCGAGGTGCAGCGCGCGCCGCAGACCGGTGAGGAGTCCCGTGCCAGCGAGCTGATCGCGGCGCTCGCCGCGCTGCCCGCCGACCACCCGCAGCGGGCCGCCCTGCGCAACCAGGTCATCGAGGCGTGGCTGCCGCTGGCGAACCACCTGGCCGCCCGCTACAGCGGACGCGGCGAGCCTGCCGGCGACCTGGCCCAGACCGCGGCGCTCGGCCTGATCAAGGCCGTCGACCGGTTCGACGCCTCGCGCGGCGTCGACTTCGCCGGCTTCGCCATCCCGACCATCCTCGGCGAGATCAAGCGGCACTTCCGCGACCGCACCTGGAACATCCGGGTTCCGCGTCGCCTCCAGGAGCTGCGGCTGCGCATCTCCGAGGCCAACAGCACGCTGACCCAGACGCTCAACCGGGCCCCGACCGTCGCCGACATCGCCGCCCACCTCGACGTCACCGAGGAAGAGGTGCTGGAGGGCCTGGAGGGCGCCCGCGCGTACAACGCGGTCTCGCTGTCCACCCCGATCGGCGACGGCGACAGCGCCACCGAGCTGGGCGACACGCTCGGCACCGAGGACAACGAGTACGAGCTGGCCGACCTGCGCGCCTCCCTGGGCCCGGCGCTGGCCACGCTCGACGAGCGCGAGCAGAAGATCCTCACGCTGCGCTTCTACGGCAACCTGACCCAGAGCGAGATCGCCGCCCGGGTCGGTGTCTCCCAGATGCACGTGTCCCGGCTGCTCGCCCGCGCCCTGACCAAGCTGCGCGGCCAGCTCACCGAGGTCTGAGCAGAGCAGTGTGGGCTGCGCCCGCGCCCTTCACCGATCAGGGCCGATCGGCGCGGCGTCCGCCCCGGCGGGCCAGGTCAGGTAGAGCAGGGCCGTGTCATCGCTGTGCCGGCCGTCGTCGCTGCGTCTGATCTTGTCGAGCAGGGCGGTGAGAAAGTCGCCCGGTTCCGTGACGGTGCTCAGCGTGGCGGCGAGTTCTATGAAGCGTTCCTCGCCGAGGCGGGTTCCGTCCTCGCTGAACCCCTCGTAGACGCCGTCGGTGTACAGCAGCAGACCTGCGCCCGCCGGGAGCGTGACGACCGACTCCTGCCAGCGACCTCGCCCGGGGAAGATGCCCAGCCCGAGATGGTGGCGGATCGGCGCGGGGTCGGCCGAGCCGGGCGTGATCACCAGTGGCGCGGGGTGACCGGCGCTCACGATGATCACCTGCGAGCGGTCTGGGACGACGCGGATGGTGCAGGCGGTCGCGAACATCGACTCACGTGGCCGCTCGGCGACGAGCACCTGTTCCAGCAGCCGCATCCGGGCGGCCTTCTCCACCCCGGCCAGGGTGAGGGTGCGCCACCCGACGCGTAGGCCGACGCCGATGGCTGCCTCATCCGGACCGTTGCCGCAGACGTCACCGATGACGGCGTGGAGCGTGTGATCCTCGTCCTGCACCAGGTCGAAGAAGTCACCGCCGAGCAGTGACCGTCCCCGTCCCGGCACGTATCTGCTGACGACCGCCAGCGCGGGGTCGGTGACCAGTGGCGTAGGGAGCAGGCCGCGTTGCAGCCGCGTGTTCTCGCTGGCCTGCATCCGGCTGTCGCGTAGCTGCCGCTCCGTCACCACGGCCCGTCGGCGCTGAATGGCGTACTGGATCGTGCGGCCCAGGGGCGCGCCGTCGATGTGACCCTTGACCAGGTAGTCCTGTGCTCCGGCGGCGACAGCCGCCGTTCTGGTGGCCGCGTCGTCCAGGCCGGTGAGCACCACCACTGCCGCGTCCGGCCATCGGTGCAGCACCCGGCCGAGCGCCTCCAGCCCCTGGCAGTCGGGCAGGTGCAGGTCGAGCAGCACGCAGTCCGGCGTCGTCGGCGCGGCCGCGGCCTCTTTCAGGCTGCTCGCCTGGGTGAACCGGTTGCTGATTCCGCTGTCGCTCAGCAGCTCCCGGGTGAGCAACGCATCACCGGGGTCATCCTCGATGAGAAGGACCGCCGGCTCCGCGGTTGTCGGCGACGACGCCGGATTCGCCAGCCCCGACGGCATGCCGGTGGGCGGCACCGTCGGCAGGTCGGCGTCACTGATCACGACAGATCCTCTCTCCGGCCGCGACCGTCACGCGGACGGTGACGCCGACACGATGCACCATCCACCTGTTGTGTAAACCTGTCGATTATCACCTGCCCGCACGAGCCGGGTAGGACAGCGTCGCCTCGCCCGCCCGTGGGGCGCCTCTCCAGGCCACGGGCCCGCCGGGACGAGTCATCGGTGCGGCCGGTGGCGGTGCGGTGCCGGCCAGGTGAGGCAGGCCGGGCCTCGCGGTGAGGGGCGGTCAGGCGGACCGGTCGAGGGAGATCTCCGCCCAGACCACTTTTGCCGGGCTCGCCGTGCGGGGTGGTTCTCGTGCCCCAGTTGCGCGCCATCGCGTCGACGATCAGCAGGCCACGACCGCCGATGCGGTGCGGGTCCGGCTCGAAGCGACGCAGTGGTCGATCGGAGTCGTCGAAAACCTCGATCCGGATCGCGTCCGACTGCGGGTCAACTCGACCCTGCCCCCGGCACCGGTGTGCCTGATGACGTTGTGCACGAGTTCCGTGATGACGGTGAGCGCGTCGTCGGTGACGTGCGTGGCCTGCCAGCCGACGAGGACCTCCCGGACGGCCCGGCGGACCGGCGCGCTGTCCGCACCACCGCCGAAGGGCATCCGCACTGAGTCCATGCCGATCACCTACCCGCTCGACCGAACCCGTACCGTAGTCGATCACCCTCGCTGAGGTGAACCATCTTATGGGGTGTCGTAACTGGTGCCGGCGCGACGCGGCAGGACGCCGGGGCGTAACGCAGGACGTGGAGATGCGCCGCTGTCGGCCTACGACTGCGCGGCCCGGATGTGGTGACGGCCCATCGGTAGCATCAGCGGCTTGCCGGAGACCGGATCGGGATGACCTGGCTGTCCAGGCCGAAGACGGCGCGGACGCAGTCCTCGGTCAGCACATCGGTCGGCGCACCTGCTGCGTGCAGGCCACCGTCGGCGAGGGCGATGAGGTGATCTGCGTAGCGGGCCGCCATGTTCAGATCGTGCAGGACCATCACGATCGTGGTGCCGCGAGTGAGGTTCAGGTCGGTGAGCAGGTCCAACACCTCGACCTGGTGGCTGACGTCGAGAAAGGTGGTCGGCTCGTCGAGTAGCAGCAGCTCGGTCTGCTGGGCCAGCGCCATGGCGATCCACACCCGTTGACGCTGCCCCCCGGAGAGCTCGTCGATCGACCGGTCGGCCAGGTCGGCGATGTGGGTGGCGTCGAGGGCGGCGGCCACCGCCCGGTCGTCGTCCCTGCCCCATCGTGACAGCAGGCGTTGGTGCGGGTTGCGGCCCCGGCCGACCAGGTCGGCCACGGTGATGCCCTCGGGCGCGATCGGTGACTGGGGGAGCAGGCCGAGCGTTCGGGCAGCTCCTTGGCCGGCATCCTGTGTACTTCGCGGCCGTCCAGCATGACGTGGCCGGTTCGCGGGGCGAGTAGCCGCGACATCGACCGCAGCAGCGTCGATTCCCCGCACGCGTTGGCACCGACGATCGCGGTGATCCGGCCGGGCGGGACGAGCAGATCGAGTGATTCGATGACGACGCGGCCGCCCTAGCCGACGGTCAGTTTCTCGACCGTCAGTGAATGGTCGGTGGTCACAGCGAGCCTCCCGCGCGGTTCGTGCGGACGAGCAGATAGATGAGGTACGGGGCGCCGAGAACGCCGGTGATCACACCCACCGGCGCGAGACGCCGAAGCGTTCGGCGACCTCCGTCACGGACAGGCCAGCTTCAACTTCCAGCACTGCGCGATAGCGCTGCCCGGTCACACTCAACTCCACCAGCACTCGGCGGAGTGTCACCCATCAAGTGAAGCCACTGTGCAACGCATCAACCGGAGTCGGACAGACGTGCCGACGTGCCGACGTGCCGACGACGTGCCAACGATGTCCCGACAACGATGTCCCGACGAGGCTGTTCAAAGTTTCTGTACGTCTTCAAGGCGGCCCGCAACGGGCCGCACGCGCCGCCGCCTGGGCGCGCGCCGGCCGCTGCCGCTGTCGCTCTGCGGCCGTCACGCCTGACGCCCGGCGGCTGGCGCGGACAGCGGGGAGCCCCGGAGCCGCCACAGACGGGATAGCGGGGAGAGTGGTGGAGGTTCTCGCCGGCAGCCGGCCGCGCCGCGCCTGAGCAGCGCGGCGAAGGGAGGGCGCGTCGGGTCCGCGCGGCAAGCTCCAAGCTTGGGGGCGGTGTCCGCGCGAAGGCATGTCGGTCGTCCAGGAGCCGGCTTCGCAGCCGTGCAGGGTCAGGTCAACTGCTCACCTGGGAGGGGGAGGGGTGGCCGCTGGTGGTCAGCTCCGACCCCGGAAGCCGGGTCCGTGCCGGGCAAGGTTGGGTCAACTGCGCCACTGTGGCGATGTCCGCCGGGGGCGCGGTCCGTGACACGAGAGCCGACTCAGTCTGTTCCGACAGCGTCCGTACGCGCGTCAAGGCCCGCTTGACGTGGCGGGCCGGGCGGCGGCCCGCTCCCCAGGAGGGGCGGGTCGATGGCAGACAGGGATGGCTCATTCATCCTTCTCGGCCTCTCGTTCGACATGCGCAAATTTACACCCTTCCTGCTGGCTTGCCTGCCGCGTTTTGGTGGTTTCTGAACGGGTAGGCCGTGGCGGCTCGCCAGCGAGGTCAGGAGGAGCACATGGCGATTAATACGACGCGTGACCTGTTCATATATGAGCTAGGCATACTAGGTGAAATGGAGATATCCGGGCGGCGGGTTCTCGACTTCTTGGCCCATCGAGTTAGTGACGATCTCGGGCAGATCGTACGGCGCAAGCAACAGGAATGTGTGCAGTGGAATCACAACATCAACTCCTGCGCCAAGGCATTCGGCACCTCCCCGCTTTCAACCCGGTCCGACACTGTTGAAGGCATGTATGGGCGATTTGAAAGCTTCGTACGCACAAACCCCTCAGTCGACCTCGTTGATCAATTCGCAGTCGATACTCTGATTCGGTTCCTATACCTCACCATTGCGGCACACAAGACCCTTTTTGATTGGGCGATTATTATGGGTGAGGCCCAGTGTGTGCAGTATCTACACGCCAACCTCGTCCAGAAGCAGGAGAGTGCGGCTGAAATTGAACGGTACGGCCACGAATTGGGCGTACGACTCCTAACCCCCGTCGCTCGGCCCGCGTGAGCTTACGTCGGGCACCACAGGGGCTACCAGCCTCCGGAGACAGGGAGGCTGGAAGGTCTGCAGCCGTCCGATGAGGAGGTCATCCTCTCGCTCTTGCCTGTGATCATCCTGTCCACATGCCGGCTAGGCGGGGACGCCGGCCAGCCAGTTTTAGGCCAGCCGAGGGCCGTGCTCAGGAATGAGTCCTCAGATACCCGCAATCGTCCGACGCGCGGCGGCATTTCGGCATTGAATGGCTCGCATGGAAGGTGCTGGTGCGGCCAGGGGTTTGGGGGTGAGGGTCCTCCGGGGGGAGTGGAGCAAGCAGGAAGCGAGTTTTGTCGAACTCTTTTTCGATCTTGTGCTGGTCTTTGCTCTCAACCGGGTGGTGGCTACCAGCACGTCGCAGCTGGCGTCTTCCCCCTCTAGTGCAGGGCGGTGGGCGAGCCTACTGCAGGCACTGCTGCTGATCCTGCCGCTGATGTGGGTCTGGTCAATGACGGCTTACAGCACGGCGCGCTTCGAGCCCCGCCGCCTGGCGGTGCAGGTCATGGTGCTGGTGACAGCCTTCGGTGTGTTGCTCCTGGGCGTCGTCACGCCGAAGGCGTTCGGCGGCAGTGCGTGGATGTTCGCCGGCGTCTACGTCGCGCTCCAGGCCGGCCGGGCGCTGGTGGTTGCTGTGGCGTTGCGGTCACATTGGTTACAGCGCCTCTATTGGGGAATCCTGGTTTGGTTCTGCGTGTCCGCCGTGGCGTGGCTGCTCGGTGCCGTCGCCCACGATGCGGCCAGGATGCTGCTTTGGTCGCTCGCGATCGTCATCGAGTACGGATCGGCGCGGCTGGGCTGGTGGGTGCCGTGGCAAAAGCCAGAGCGCATCTTGGCTTGGGAGGCCGCTGCCGGGCATCTCGCTGATCGGTATCAACAGTTGGTGCTGATTGCGCTCGGGGAGACGATCCTCGCGGTCGGGATCGCCTACACCGAGGCGTCCGGGAGCCGGCGCTTTCCGCAGACGTTTGGGCTGGTGATCGCGTTCATCACCGCTGTGCTGCTGTGGCGTATCTACTTCTACAGGGCGGGCGAGGTGTTCGGATCGGCGGTCAAGTCGGCGGCCAATCCCGCCAGGCTGGGCCGAGTAGCCGGCAGCGCTCATCTGCTCATGATCCTCGGGGTTGCCGCCGCCGCCATCGGCAATGAACTGGTGCAGAAGCACCCCACCGGCCACACGTTCAAGTCTTGGCTTGCGTTGATGCTCGGCGGCCCGGCTCTGTTCGTGGCGGGCCGCACGCTGCTGGAGTGGGTGGTCTTCTCCCGCGTGTCCCGGCCCCGGCTGCTCGGCATTGCTGCCCTGCTGCTGCTCGCCGTGCCGCTGGCCTTCGCCCCGCCGCTGGTGGTGGTCACCGTAGTGGCCGTGGTGCTGCTCGCGATCGCCGTCGCCGACGCACGCCGGGCAGCCGGGAAGCCTGCTGAGGCACCCACGCCGCCGGGCTGACCATGGGCGGCAGACTGAGGATCGCCATACTTCGTAAACAAGGCTGGCTGGCAAGGCTGAAGCGTCAGCAGGAAGTCAGCAGAAGCGGTAACACCCGTTGATAAGCCCTGACAGAGAACGACGGGCGCTGAGTGGAAGTCGACTAGCCTTGGTGCTTTTCGATGACGCTCAACGCCCGTTACCCGCCTGTGTTCCGCCGTGATCGTGGCTGAGCTTCGAGGTGCCACCCACTCCCGCCTTGCGGGCGGGTTGGTTGAACGGGCGCTGGCAAACCCACAAAGCGACGCGCTGCCTGAAACGCCGCCTCGCGGACGTCGTCTGCCGCACCATGATCCGTGACACGGAGACCTCTGTTGCCAACGCCTTGATGCAGAGAGGTGCCGTTACAGATCTTGAAAGGTCAGGTTGGATTCCGCGCGGTCGGGGCGTTCGGTAGGGTCGCTACTGTGAGTGGTGAGCCTCCGGTGCGGGTCGGGTTGCGGGTCGAGGACGTGGGCGCGGCTGCGTCGTTTTACGAAGGCTTCGGTTTCGTACCGGTCGGAACCGTGCCGGGTCGGGATGGCAAGGTGCTGATGGCTATCCTGCGCCGGGGTCCATTGCAGCTGCTGGTCGATGCGTTAGTGGGCATGCCGTTTCCCGACAGTGCGCGGGAGCGTCAGACGTTGGCAGGGCCGCGCGGTCTGGGCATGGTCATCGGCATCGAGGTAGAAGACGTTGATGAGATGGCCCGGAGTTGCCGCATCGCGGGCTGCGTGATCGGGGCTGGCCCACTGGATGCTGCGTGGGGCGAGCGGTACGTCGAGGTCGAGGACCCATACGGGTATGCCTGGAAGTTCTTTCATGTGCTGCCCGGTGTGCGAGACGACGGGCTGCAGGCGGCGGCTGACGCTTGGCTTGATGCTGGCAATGACGAGTCGGTAGGCCGTTCAAGCTAGGGCCAGTGCGACAAGAGGGTCAGGCCGGTGTGGGTGAGGAAGCCGTCGAGTAAATCAGGTCGGTATTGAATGCGTTTGAGCCGGTTGCGGATGATCGCCAGGAGGTGGTTGACGCCGCGGACGGCGAGTTTGCCGATGCTGCGTTTGAGGTGGGACCACACCTGCTCGGTGGGGTTGAGGTCGGGGGCGTAGGCGGGCAGGCGGATCACGGTCAGCCAATCTCGGGCGGCGATCATCTGCCGCATGGCGGCGCTGATGTGAGTGTTGAGATTGTCCCAGACGAGCACGATCGGCCCGTGCAGTTGCTGGTGGGCGGCGTCGAGCAGGCTGATGTAGTCCCGTTCGCCGAAGCTGCGTCGTTCTTCTTGCGGCCGCGATGGGTGATCGTGCGGTAGATCAGCCGAGGACGCTGGCCGGGTTTGTAGCAGGCCAGGCCAGCGATCGAGACTCGTCCGGATCCCTTGCCCGACACCGGGATCTGCGGTGTTTCACCGCGTCGGCCCCAGGTGCGAGCCTTCGGTGGGCGCAGCGTCTGACCGGCCTCGTCCTCGAAGCAGATCCACGCGTCGCGCTGCGCCGCTACCCGTTTTCCCGCCGGCCACACCTCCCGCCGCCACGTCGCGACCGCGGCCTCGTCGCGATCGACGGGCCGATGCGACGGGACCTGCACCGACCAGCCGATGCCGTGCAGCAGATACGACGTGCCGCGCAGCGTGTAGCGGGTGCGGAACATCCGGGCGATCAGGTCGAGGTCCGGCTGAGGCAGCTGTTCGACAAACTCGCCCGTCATGGTCGGCTGTTGGTGGTGGTCGACCAGCCGGCCTCGATCGGCGCCCTGCCGGTCGCGGTGGCCAGGGCATGTGGTCATCAGGTGGCCTACCTGCCCGGGCTGGCGATGCGTCGCATCGCTGACCTGCACCCGGGCACGGCGAAGACCGACGCCCGTGACGCCTGCGTCATCGCCGACGCCGCCCGCACCCTGCCCCACACACTGCGCCGAGTCGACGTCGGTGACGAAGCCCTGGCCGAGCTGGAGGTTCTGGTCGGCTTCGACGACGATCTCGCTGGTGAAGCCACCCGCGTGTCCAACCGCATCCGGGGACTGCTCACCCAGATCCACCCTGCCCTGGAACGCGTCCTCGGCCCGAGAGCCCACCACAAGGCGGTCCTGGAATTGCTGTCGCGCTGCGGCGGACCTGCAGGGCTTCGCAAGGCCGGCCGCCGCAAACTGCTGTCCATCGCCGCCGTCCACGCACCCCGCATGGGTGAACGCCTAGCCCGTGTTTCAAAGGCTCGGAGGTACTGGTTAATGGCGGCGATGGTCAGGGTGGCTTCGTAGCGCACGGCGAGTTTGTCGTAGCGGGTGGCCATGGCGCGGTGTTGTTTGAGCTGGTTGATGCCGCACTCCACGGCGTGGCGTTGGCGGTAGGTCTCCGGGTTGAAGACGGGTGGCCGGCCGCCGCGGGAGCCTTTGGCCCGGCGATGGGCGTCTTGGTCGGTCTTGCTCGGGATACAGGCCCTGATTCCCCGGCGGCGCAGATAGGCACGGTTGGCCTGGACGTGTAGGCCCGGTCCGCCAGAACCTGCTGCGGTCGAGTCCGGGGCCGGCCGGGACCGCAGCGGGTAACTCGGATGCGGTCGAGGACTGTGGTGAACTGCGGGCTGTCACCGCGGTGCCCGGCCGTGACGACGGTGGCCAGAACCTCGCGGCCCTGTTCGCAGGCTAGGTGAGTCTTGGTGGTCCACCCGCCCCGCGAACGGCCCAGCGCATGATCGGCGGGCTCGGCGTAGATCCCGCCCGGTGGTTCTTTCTGCTGGTCGCCGTCACGACGGGCACCGGCGGCGTGTTGATGGGCGCGGCTGATCGTGGAGTCGACGCTGACGGTCCAGTCGATCCGCCCGGCCGCATCGGCGGCAGCTTGCAGCCCGGCCAGGATCCGGGCCCAGGTGCCATCACGCTGCCACCGGCGGAACCACCGATACAGCGTCTGCCACGGGGCGTAGTTCGCGGGCACGTCACGCCATGGCGCACCGGTACGTACCCGCCACCGTATGCCGTCGATGATCTGTCGCCTGGTCCACTTGCACGGCCTTCCCCACGACGACTCCGCAGGCAGCAACGGGCACAGGCGCTGCCACTGGATGTCGCTCAGGTCATGCCGCGCCGCCGCCGCTAGGCTGGCCACGAGGTCTCCGGTATTCAGGTTTGCTTGGTCGCTAATCCACTTACCGGAGACCTCTTCAGTTATCGATCACCGCCACGCCGTGACCTCACCCGGCCAACGCGACTTACGAAACGCGCCCTAGTCGAGCAGATCATGACCGCCCTCGACGAGCAGACCGTCACCGTTCCCGGCACCAGCGCAGCAGAGACGATCCTGCCTCGCCTGGCTGACAGCCTCCGCGACACCCTGCGGCAACGCGACCAGGTCGCCGGCGAGGTTGAGAGGATGCTTGATGCGCACCCTCTCGCCCCGGTCCTGACCTCGATGCCCGGCATCGGCGTCAGGACCGCGGCCCGGATCCTGCTCGAAGTCGGCGACGGCACCGCCTTCGCCACCCCCGGCCACCTCGCCGCCTACGCCGGGCTCGCCCCCGTCACCCGACGATCCGGCAGCAGCATCCGCGGCGAACACCCACCCCGAGGCGGCAACAAGAACCTCAAACGGGCGTTCTTCCTTGCCGCGTTCGCCGCCCTGACCGACCCCACCAGCCGCGCCTACTACGACCGCAAAAGAGCCGAGGGCAAGCGCCACAACGCCGCCCTTATCTGCCTCGCCCGACGCCGCTGCGACGTCCTGTTCGCCATGCTCCGCGACAAAATCCCCTACCAACCCCGCCCAGCCACGCCGATCGCCGCTTGACGAAACCCATAGGGACACCCCCCCCCGCGCGGACAACCCACCTCCATCGGAATACCTCATCACCCCGGCCTACAACGATCATCGGCGAAGCTCACGCCGACACACCGAGCCACAGCGGACAAACCTGGCCTTTCAAGATCTGTAGCGAGACAGTCCTGCTTCTAACGCTCGTGGGTCATGACTGACCAAGGTTGGTGACCAGGTTGACGGCGACGGCCAGGATGCCGGTTCCGAAGGTGTACGAGAGCAGTGCGTGCCCGAGCGCGATCCGGCGCATGTGGTTACTCGTCGGTTCGTTCTCGCCCGGGGCATAGGACATGCCGACCGTGAAGGCGATGTACGCGAAGTCGGCGTACGCCGGTGGATCTTCCCGCTTGAAGTCGATGCCACCGCCGTCGTCGCGGTAGCACAGCCGGGCGTACTTCAACGCGAAGACCGTGTTCACCAGCGCCCACGCCAGGGCCACCGCGATGACGCTGAGGATCACCAGCGTGACTGCCACTGCGTCATGCTGGTTCGAGGCGCGCACGAGCGCCTCGGCCACGGCGGCGAGACTGGCAACGGACGCGATCAGGATCGCCGAGTCGGTGGAACGGGAGTGCTGCTCCGCCTCGGCAAGCTGCTCGGTACGCTTCGGGCTCGCCGACCAGCAGGCCCGCCACACCCAAACGAGGATCGTGCCCGCCGCGATCGTCCAGACCACCAGCGGCGTCAGCTCCGGCGCCCCGACGAGCGCGGTGGCCGTGCCGGCGACGACACCGGCGGCCAACGACCACAGCGCACGCCTGACGGACAGCAGGCGTCCCGGCGCACGTCCCGATCGCTGCTCCACCCGTTCAGCGTTCCGGATCAACCGGGCCGGCCAGCGGAAACCCGGAGCCATCACCGGATCGGGCCGCATCGAGGGTGGGGCGGGGTGGCCGGTGTGCTGCGGGGAGGGTTCCTCATCCGCGACCGCAAGTACACCGCCGCCTTTCGATCACGCCTTCGCCGCCCGAACTCGGCGGAGATGTCTGGGGCGCAAGACGGCGGAGAGCGTGGTGCTGTCGGAACACTGAGCGCAATTCGGTCCCCCGCCGATGGCCAAACTCGGACGCCTGCCGGACGCCTGGGTCAAGTCCACCGGTAACAACGCAGCGCTCGTGAGGGCAGACCGCAGGGTCCGCGGGTACCGGGGTCCCGCGCCTCCCGGCCTGCCGGTCAAGGCGCCGATCCGATGGTGGGCAGGCCGCAGGTGCCGACGGGGCCCAGCCCTGGGACGCTCCGGTGCGACCTCCGCGACAACCACCCTCAGTGGCTGCCCTGCACCCGCAGCGAGTACAAACCCTGGCCTCCCCAGAAACCCATAAGGCCAACTCTGTGGGCGAAAGGTGCGTAGCGTTCAGGTGGGCCTGTGCCGAGGACCCACCCCACCGGCAGAAAGGGTATGAGATGTCGCTCGACGCGTTCCGCATCCCTGGCGGCTCCTTGGACGACTTGATCAGTCGGTTCTTCGGGGGAGATCCGTTCGCGGGACGTCCGGTGGAGCGGGTCGACCTGTCCCGGCTGCTCTCCACCGAGTCGCGGCAACTGCTGCAACGGGCAGCCGAGCAGGCTACGGAGTGGGGCAGCCCGTACCTCAATGTCGAGCACCTGCTGTGGGCCGCCGCCCAGGCCGACCCCACCCGCCGGATGCTCGGCGCGAGCGGCGCCGACCCCGACGACCTGGCCCGCCAGATAGAGTCGGCCGTCCCCAAGGGCAGGCCACGCGAGGACACGCCTCCGCTCGCGCCGGCGGCGAAGCGCGCCCTGCTCGACGCGCACCGCGAGTCGCGACGGTCCGGCGCGACGTACATCGGCCCCGAACACCTCCTGCTCGGCATCGCCGCGAACCCGGAGACGACCGCGGGCCGGGCGTTGCGGGCGCTCGGTGGGGCCGTCACCGGGCCCACGCCGCCGGCGGGCGGTGCCGACGGGCGCGGGGCCAGCAGCACCCCCACCCTTGACCAGTACGGGCGGGACCTCACCGAGGACGCCCGGGCCGGTCGGCTCGATCCGGTCGTCGGCCGTGATGACGAGATCGACGACACGATCGAAGTGCTCTCCCGGCGTACGAAGAACAATCCGGTGCTCACCGGCGAGCCGGGCGTCGGCAAGACGGCGATCGTCGAGGGCATCGCGCAGCGCATCGTCAACGACGAGGTGCCCGAAACCCTGGCCAACCGGCGTGTGGTCGCACTCGACCTGTCCGGGATGGTGGCGGGCACCAAGTACCGCGGTGAGTTCGAAGAGCGCCTGAAGAACGTGATCCAGGAGGTGACGTCGGGCGAGGACGGGCTGATCCTCTTCATCGACGAACTGCACACCGTTGTCGGCGCGGGCGGCGGTGGCGAGGGGGCGATGGATGCCGGCAACATGCTCAAGCCCGCCCTGGCCCGCGGCGAACTGCACGTGGTCGGTGCGACGACACTGAACGAGTACCGTCGCTACATCGAGAAGGATCCTGCGCTGGAGCGCCGGTTCCAGCCGATCCTGGTGTCGGAGCCGAGCGTGGAGGACACCGTCGCGATCCTCAAGGGCATACGTGACCGGTACGAGGCGCACCATCAGGTGCGCTACACGGACGAAGCGCTGGACGCCGCCGCTGAACTGTCCCACCGCTACATCACCGACCGGTTTCTGCCGGACAAGGCCATCGACCTGCTCGACCAGGCGGGGGCCCGGGTCCGGCTTCGTTCCCGCACACCCGCTCCGGACAAGAAGGAGATCGAGAAGCGGCTGTCCCAGCTGCGCCGGGAGAAGGACAGCGCGGTGGCGAACGAGGATTATCAACGCGCGGGTGCGCTGAAAGCCGAGATCGGTGCGGCCGAGCGGGACCTGGCGGCGGCGCAGGAGGGCACGCCTCCGGTGCCCGAGGTGCATATGAGCGACATCGCCGAGGTGGTCAGCCGCCGTACCGGTGTTCCCGTCACCCAGCTCACGGAGGTGGAGAAGCAGAGGCTGAGGCGCATCGAGGAGCAACTGCACGAGCGCGTGGTCGGCCAGCACGAGGCCGTACGGGCTGTGGCGGCCGCCGTACGCCGATCGCGTTCCGGGCTGAGTGACCCCCAGCGACCCGACGGGTCGTTCCTCTTCCTCGGACCCACCGGCGTCGGCAAGACTGAACTGGCCAGAGCCCTCGCCGCGGCGCTCTTCGGCGACGAGTCCAGCATGATCCGCTTCGACATGAGCGAGTTCCAGGAGCAGCACACGGTCAGCCGGCTGGTCGGGGCGCCCCCGGGCTACGTCGGGTACGAGGAGGCCGGTCAGCTCACCGAGGCGGTCCGGCGCCGGCCATACTCGGTGCTGCTCTTCGACGAGGTGGAGAAGGCGCATGCGGATGTGTTCAACGCGCTGCTGCAGGTGCTCGACGACGGTCGCCTCACCGACGCGCAGGGTCGCACGGTCGATTTCAGCAACACCATCCTGATCATGACGAGCAACATCGGCGCGGACCGCATTCTGGCCGCGCAGGCGGCAGGGCGTCCGGTCAACGACCAGCGCGAGGAACTGATGGGGCTGCTGGGGCAGCGGTTCCGGCCGGAATTCCTCAACCGGATCGACGAGATCATCGTCTTCACCGGCCTGGACCGGGACCAGCTCCTTGAGATCACCGGCCTGCTGCTGGACCGCACCCGCCGTCGGTTGCACGCACAGAACATCAACCTCGAGATCAGCCCGGACGCCACGCAGTGGCTGGCCAACCGGGGCTACCAGCCCGAGTACGGGGCGCGGCCACTGCGGCGCAGCATCCAGCGCGAGTTGGAAGACCGGCTGTCGACCCTGCTGCTCGAGGACGGGGCGAATCCGGGCGACACCATCGATGTCAATGTCGTCGGCGGCGAGCTCGACCTCTCGGTCCGGCCCGCCGCCGTACCGGCTGGCACGTGACACCCGACGAGCAGCTCGGCGAGCCGTCGCGGTGTGTCCCGGGGGCTCCACCCCGGCGAGTTGTTGCAGCAGATCATCCAAACCGCGGCCGTGCTGGGAGGGCTTGACGACGACGCCGGCGCAGGCCGGTCAGCCTGCGGGACAACCGCCCGGCCAACCCCCTGTGCCTGAAGGACGTCGCCATCGGCCCCCAATGCGTAGAAGGCGCTGCGCTGCACGGGCGGCATCCGCTGCACCCCACTGAATGACGGCACCGTGAGCGCCGGACCGGTCGACGTGACGGTCAGTCGCTGACAACCGGCCGCCATCACCGGCTGGCCGTCTGGAGGCGGCCGGTGATCGTCCTCAGGCAGCGCCGACGTCGGTGGTGAAGGTCGCGAAGGCGAGCAGGCCGGAGTAGGCGCGCCGTCCGTTCGTGTTGACCACCGGACCCGTCGCCCGCTACCGCGTGCTCTCCTGGTCCGGGTCGGAGCACGCGCTCGTCATCGTGGTGCACCACATCGCCTGCGACGGTTGGGCCCTGGGAATCCTCCTGCGGGACCTGGCGGCGTGCTATAACGCCCGTGTCGCCCTCGAACCGCTGCCCGTCGCCCCGGCCGGCTCCACGTTCACCCACGCGCAGGAGCAGCGCACCCGGTGGGAAGCCGGTAGCGCCGACGGCGTCGGGTACTGGCGGGACCACCTTGCCGACGCCCCCGTCCTGGACCTGCCGACGGACCGCCCCCGGCCGGCGGTGCTCACTGCCGAGGGTGCGGTGGTGACCCGGGACCTGGACCCCGCCCTCCTCGACCGGATCAGCGAGTACGGCCGCCGGCACGGCGCCAGCACCTTCATGGTGCTGCTGGCGGCGTACGGGCTGTTGCTGACCCGTCACGGGCGCCAACCCGAGGTGGTGGTCGGAGTGCCGGTGGCCAATCGGCTGGACGAGCGGGAGGACGAGACGGTCGGGTGCCTGGTCAACACCGTGCCGTTGCGGATCGACCTGGGCGACCGGCCCGATCTGCCCACTCTGCTGCGCCGGGTGCGGCAGACCACCCTGAACGGGTTCGCACACCAGGACGTGCCGTTCGAACGCATCGTCCGGGAGCTGGCGCCGGCCCGCGACCGCAGCCGCTCCCCACTGTTCCAGGCGTCGTTCACGCTGCAGAACTTCCGCGTCGACCTGCCCGACCTGCTCGGGCTGGCCGTCGAGGAGATCGACGTGGAGGTCGAGGCGGCAAAGTTCGACCTTGGGCTGACCGTCGACCTGTCGGGTGCGCGCCCCTTCGTCCGACTGGAGTACAGCACGCAGCTGTTCCGCCCACACACAGCCGAGGTACTGCTGCGTCACTTCCTGAACCTGCTCCGGCAACTGGCCGAGGGCGACGGCGAAGGGAATCCGCCCGGCCTCACCGACGACGCCGAGGCTCGGCGACTTCTCGCTCTCGGGCACCCCGACGCACCGCTGCCGGCCGATCCACCGACACCGCTGCTGGAACGGTTCGCCGACCACGCCCGGCGGCGGCCGGAGGCGGTCGCGATCCGGTACCGGGGCGCGGACGTCACGTACGGGGAGTTGAACGCCGAGGCGAGCCGACTGGCCGACCTGCTGCGCCGGCATAACGCTGGCCCGGGTGACCTGGTCGGCGTCGGCTTCGAACGATCACCAACGGTGGTGGCCGCGATCCTGGCCGTCTGGCAGGTGGGTGCCGCCTATCTGCCCCTGGACTCGAACTACCCCCGCGAGCGCCTACGCCTGATCGTCGATGACTCCCGCGTCGCACTGGTGTTCGTAGAACCGGCGACGCGGGACGTACTTGCCGACGCCGTCCAGGGCCGGCCCGTCCGGTTGGTGGACGTCGCCGGCGAGGGACTCGACCCCGCAGACCCGTTGGACACCGCCGGCCGGGACCGCCGCACGGACCTCGCGTACGTCATCTACACCTCCGGTTCCACCGGGGTGCCCAAGGGCGTGATGGTGCGCCGGTCGAGCGTGGACCTGCTGTTCGCGGCCAGCCCGGGCGGGCTGCACGTCACCGCCGAGGACGTCTGGCTGTGCGCCCACTCGTTCTCCTTCGACTTCTCCGTCTGGGAGGTGTGGGGGGCGTTGGCGTACGGCGGCCGGGTCGTGCTCGCCGAGCGCGCGGACCTGGTCGACCCCGCCCGCCTCGCCGCCCTGGTCGCGACCGAGCGGGTCACCGTCCTCAGCCAGACGCCCGGCGCGCTCTACCGGCTGTTGCCCGCCCTGCTAGACGGTCCGTCGCCGCAACTCGCCGGGTTACGTTACGTGGTCACCGGGGGAGAGGCGCTGAGCTGGCCCCGGCTGGCAGACCTGATGTCGAGGGCGCCGGAGAGCACCGCTCGCTTCGTCAACATGTACGGCATCACCGAGGGCACCGTCCACGTCACCGCGCGGCACGCCACTGTTCCCGAACTCGCGGCGGTCGCCGACGGCGACGTCGGCCGGCCCTTGCCATCCGGCCGCTGCCACGTCCTGGACGACTCCGGCCGGCCCGCAGGTCTGCTCGTACCTGGAGAGCTGTGGATCGGCGGTCCGCTGGTGGCAGCCGGATACCTCGGCAATCCGGAGCTGACCGCGGAACGGTTCGCGCCGGACCCCTACGAGGCCGGCGGCATCGTCTACCGCACCGGTGACCTGTGCCGTTGGGGCGCGGACGGCGAGCTGCTCTACCTGGGACGGGAGGACGGCCAGGTCCAGGTCCGCGGACACCGGGTGGAGTGCGCGGAGGTCGAGCACGCCCTCCTGCGCGATTCGGATGTCCGCGCGGCCGTCGTGCTCCTCGACGGGGCCGACCTCGTCGGCTTCGTCACCGTCACCGACGGTGTCGACCCCGCTCGCCTGACCCACCGGCTGCGCCGGGTGTTGCCGGCCTACATGGTGCCCACCCGGATCGTGGCGGTCGACGAGATCCCGCTGACCGCGCACGGGAAGGTCGACCGCGTGTCGCTGCTGGCCAAGTTCTGTACCCGGCCCGTGGCCGCCGCCCGGCCCGCGTCGCCCGAGCCGGTCGCCGGTCCGCTGCAACGCCGACTGCGGGCACTCTGGGCGGAGGTCCTCGGCCGCCAGGACTTCGACGTACGAGACAACTTCTTCGACGTCGGCGGCCACAGCTTCGCGCTCATGAGTCTGCAATCCCGGATGGCGGTCGAGGGCCTGGACGTGACCGTGACCGACCTCTTCCGGTTCGGGACCATCGAGGCCTGCGCCGCGTACCTGACCCGGACCCGGACCGCCGAAAGCCCGGCCGCCGCACCCGCCGACGACCGGGCCCTGCGCCGCCGCGACGCCATCCGCCAGATGGCCGCCGGCCGCGCTCGCCGGGCTGGCGGCGGGGACCACCCGGCAGCACCGTCCCCGGCACCCGCCGACTCGAGAGAGGCGTCATGACTCAGCAGGAAGCCCCGCTGTCCTTCGGACAGCAACGGCTCTGGTTCCTCGAGCAGCTCGTGCCGGGCAACACCGGATATGTGAACCAGGACGCCACCACCCTCGTCGGCGAGCTCGACGCGGATGCCCTCGACGGCGCCTTCCAGGTCGTCCTGGCCCGGCACGACGCCCTGCGCACCCGGTTCCGCCGCGACTCGGGAGACGGCAACCCCCGGCAGTGGGTAGAGCCGACGGCCCACCTCACGCTGGTCCGGCTGGCCCACCCGGAGGTGCCCGGACCCGACCGTGAGGCCCTGGTGCAGCGGTTCGCGCGCGCGGAAGCAGCCCGTCCCTTCGACCTCGCGTCGGAGCTGCCGCTGCGGTGCTACCTCATCCGCTGGGAGCCGACGGTGCACACGCTGCTCATCCTGGCGCACCACATCGTCGTCGACGGCTGGTCACTGATCAACCTGCGCCAGGAACTGGCCGCCGTGTACAACAGCCGCGTCGGCGGCGTCCCCGCCGCCCTGCCAGAGCTGCGCATGCAGTACCCGGACTTCGCGCGCTGGCAGCGCGCCGACATCACCGAGGGCCGGGCTGAGCAGGAACTCGAGTTCTGGCGAGGCTACCTGGACGGCGCGCCGGACGTTCTCGACCTGCCGACCGACCGTCCTCGCCCGGAAAAGCAGACGATGGCGGGGGAGATCCTCCACGTCAGCCTGCCACGTCCGGTGCTCGACCAGGTGCGGCACCTGGCCTCGACCACCCGGACGACGCCGTACATGGTGCTGACCTCGATGGTGGCGGTGGTGCTGCAGCGGTACACCGGCCAGCGCGACATCGTCATCGGCAGCCCGGTCGCCGGCCGGACCCGCCCGGAGTTCGAGCCGATGATCGGGCTGTTCCTGAACATGATCCCGCTACGGCTGACCGTCGAGCCCGAGGACACCGTCGCCGACCTGCTCAAGCGCACCCGCACCCGGGTACTGCGCGCACTCAGTCACCAGGACCTGCCATTCGAGCAGGTCGTCCAGGGACTGAACGTGACCCGCCGGCCGAACGTGTCGCCCATCTTCCAGGTCTCGGTCAGCGTCAACAACCTGCCGGACCAGCCGCTGGAACTGCACGGCCTGCGGGCCGAGAAGGTCAACATCGAGTTGCAGGGCGCCCGCTACGACCTGACCGCCGACTTCGCCGCCCTCGAGGACGGGCTCCGCCTGCGCCTGCAGTACAACTCGGACCTGTTCGACCGGACAACCGTGCGCCGCATGGTCGGACACCTCTCCACGGTCCTGGCGGCGGCCGCCCGCGAGCCCGGGCTGCCGGTCCGGCGGCTGCCGCTCGTGGCCGACGCTGAACGCGACGACCTGCTGCGCTTCTCCGCCCCCGCTGGATACACGCGTCCCGACGGCGTCGGACCGGAGGACGTGCTGGCGACCTTCGCGCGGCAGGTCGAGAAGCAGCCCGACGCCCAGGCGTTGTCCGGCCGCCACGGGACGATGACCTACCACCAGCTCGACGCGCAGTCCGACCGGATGGCCGCCGGTCTCCTCGCCGCGGGCGTACGCCCGGGCAGCGTCGTCGGCGTCCTGATGGACCGCTCACCCGAGCTGGTCGCGACGGTGCTGGGCATCTGGAAGGCCAACGGGGTGCTGCTGCCGCTGGACCAGCGGCAACCGGACTCGCGACTGGCGCACATGCTGCGCGAGACCGAGGCGGCGCTGCTGCTGGTCGACGACCGGGCGGCCGACCGGGGCGCCGCCCTCGCACCCGGACTCGCCCGCGCCTCGTACCGGGACATCAGCGCGGGCCCGGACGGGCCGGACCGGCCGGCGCCGCCGGACGACCTCGCCGCATACATCATGTACACCTCGGGCTCCACCGGGACGCCCAAGGGAGTGACCATCCAGCGGTCGGCGTTGGCCGGCTTCTGCGGCGCCGCCCTCGAGCTGGTCCGCCCTACGCCAGAGGACGTGGTACTCGCGGTCACCACGTTCTCGTTCGACATCTCCCTCCTGGAGTACCTCGTGCCGTTGCTCGCCGGGGCGTCGGTGCGCCTCCAGTCGGGCAGCGCGGCAGACGCGGCGGCGGTGCAGCAGTCCCTCACCGAGGAGCCCTGTGTGACCCTGGCGGGCGGCACGCCGACGGTTTGGAAGAACCTGCTCGGCGCCGGGGTGCGGCTCACCACGCGAGTGCGGCTCATGCTCGGCGGCGAGAGCATGCCGAAGGACCTCGGCCGGCAGCTTCTCGACCAGGGCATCGAGTTCTGGAACTTCTACGGCCCGACCGAGGCCACCGTGTACGTGACCGCCGCCCACCACCGGGGCCGGGCCGGCGGTGGGCCGGACTTCCCGTCCGCCGACGTCGGTGCGCCGTTCGGCGACAACGTCGTCTACGTCCTCGACGCCGGCCTGCATCTGTGCCCCCTCGGCATCGTGGGCGACGTGTACCTCGCCGGCCCGCAGCTCGCGCAGTGGTACCACGCCCGACCCGGTCAGACGGCGGAGCGGTTCGTCGCCGACCCGTACGGCCGGCCCGGTGACCGGATGTACCGCACCGGCGACCTCGGCCGGTGGTCACCGGCGGGGCATCTGCTGTTCGAGGGTCGAGCCGACTCGCAGGTGAAGATCCGCGGGTTCCGGGTCGAACTGGCCGAAATCGAGTTCCGGCTGCGTAGCCATCCGGGTGTGGACGAGGCTGTCGTCGGGGTCCGGGATCGGTCCGGCGTGCCCCAGCTCGTCGCCCGGCTGGCCGCCGCGCCGCCGGTGCCACCGGAGGCCGGTGAGCTGCGCCGGTACCTCGCCGATCACCTGCCGGAGTACATGATTCCCGCAGTGATCACCTTCACCGACGCGCTTCCGGTGTCGATGAGCGGGAAGATCGACCGCAGGGCCGCCCTGGACCTGGAACCGGAGCCGGCGCAGCGTGCCGCGGTGGCGGATGTTCCAGCGTCCCCCGAGGAGGGACTGCTCTGCAACCTCTTCGTGGACCTGCTCGACCAGCCCGACGTCAGCGGTTCGGCAAGCTTCTTCGAGCTGGGCGGCAACTCGCTGCTGGCGGTCCAACTGGTGCTTCGCCTCCAGGACATCTTCCAGGTCAATCTGTCCGTCGCCGACATCTTCGCCGCGCCCACCCCGGCCGCCCTCGCCGAGCGGTTGGCCTCCGCGGACGCCCCGAAGGAGGCGGAGACGGTGCTGCCGCTGCGAACCACCGGGATGGCGGCGCCGATCATCTGCCTGCCGCCCCGCACCGGGCTTGGCTGGTGCTACGCGGGCCTGCTGCGGCACATCCCGCTGGAGTTCCCGGTCTACGGCCTGCAGTCGGCGGAGCTGGCCGCGGGTACGCAGGGCCAGCCCGTCGAGCAGTTGGTCGAGCGGTACCTGGAGGAGATCGAGGACCTGGTGCCGGTCGGACCGTGCATCCTGCTCGGCTGGTCCCTCGGCGGACTGCTGGCGGACGAGATCGCGCAGCGCCTGCGTGGGGCCGGGCGGGACGTACCCCTGGTCGTCCTCTACGACGCCGTCGCGCCCCTGTCGCCGAACGTCCCGGAGCACCCGGCCGGGTTGCTCTACTTCACCGCTGCCGACGCCGGGGCGGACGCGCTGTCCAGCGCCTGGGCGGCACGATTCGGCGGACCCGTCGAGATCGTCCCGACCGACGTGGCGCACCTGCGGATGTTCGACCGGGAGCCGCTGCGGGCCTCCGGGCCGCGGCTCACGGCACGGCTGCGGTCCCTGGCGGAAAGCACGGGCCGGTGACGGTGATGCGAAATCCATTCGAGTCCGAGAGGGACCTCATTGTGCTGATCAATCAGGCTCGTCAATGTTCCCTCTGGCCGGCCGAGCTGCCGCCGCCGCACGGTTGGACGCCGCGCCACGGGCCAGCGACCCGTGCCGAGTGCGTCGAGTACGTTGAGCAGGTCGCGGGGCGCCGCGGATGAACGCGCCCACCCCGCAGGAGACGCTGGCGGCGCGGGTCCGTCGCGCGGCCAAGGTTGCGGCCGCCGAGGCGGACACCGTCGACCAGGAAGGTCGGACGCCGGACGCCGCGATCGGTGCGCTACGCGAGGAACGGCTGCTCGCTCCGGGCCCCGGGGACGGCGGCAGGTGGTGGACCGCACGCGAGATCGCCGCCGTGTCGTCCGCGCTGGGCGGGGCGTGCGCCTCGACCGGGATGATCTGGGCGATGCATCAGGGACAGCTGCTGAGCATCGCCCGGCAGCCCACCGCCACCGACGAGCTGACCAAGTTCGTCGCTGGCACGTGGCAGGCCCAGCCGTTGATTGCGAGCCTCATGTCCGAACGCGGTGCGGCCGATCCCCGGCAGGGCAACGCCTTCTGCGACCGTTCGCCCGACGGCGGCCTCACCGTCGTCAAGGAGGTGTCGGTCTCCTCATATCTGGCGGTGGCGGACGCCGCGTTGGTGGTGGCGCGCCGCGACGCGGCCGCCCCGCTCTCGGACCAGGTGCTGGTGGTGGCCGATCGGGCCGGCATCGACATCGCCAATCCGGTGCCGTGGAACGCGATGGGCATGCGCGGCACCGCCAGCGGCGGGTGCCGGGCGACGGTGTCCAGCCGGGCGGACATGGTGCTCGCCGAGCCGTTCGCGGTGACCGGCGCGCAGGTGATGACTCCGCTGACCCATCTCGGCTGGGCCGGGTGCTGGTGGGGCATCGCGTCGGCCGCGGCCGACCGGGCCCGCCGCTTCCTACGCCGCCGGGCGTCGGGCGGTGCGAGCGATCTGCTCGCCGCGAAGACCGTCCGGCTCGGTCGGATCGCCCAGTCGCTGGACCAGTCGCGCGCGCAGATCAGGGCGTTCGCCAACGAGTACGACGCCGCGGCCGTGGCCGGCGTCCATCCGGCGGGGATGCCGCGCCGGGCGAACAACGTGCGCCTCGCGGTGGCCGAGCTCGCGTTCACCGCAGTGGTGGACGCGATCGAGCTGATCGGGGTGGACGCCTACCGCGAAGCCGAGTCGAGCAGGTTCAGCCTCAGCCGTCATCTGCGGGACGTCACCTCCGCCCGGGTCATGATCAGCAGCGACCGGATCAGGTTGGCCAACGGCACGCTGGCCCTGATGCCCGACGGGGACCTCGTGGACGAGTTGGACGGACGTGGATGAGCCGGTCGGGCGTGAGGCGCCGTCCGGGCGTGGGGAGGTGACATGACGGAGAGCGGCAGGATTGCCATCATCGGTATGGCGGTGCGGGTACCCGGCGCCGGAGCGGACCTCGACCGGTTCTGGGAGAACATCAGGACCGGCACGGAAAGCATCTCCTTCTTCGACGTCGACGAACTCGTCGCGCAGGGCGTCCCGGCGGAACGGGCGCTGGATCCACGGTTCGTCCCGGCCCGCGGCGTGCTGACGGACGTGGACCGCTTCGACGGTGCCCTGTTCGGCTATTCGCCGAGTGAGAGCGCGTTGATCGATCCTCAGCAGCGGATACTGCTCGAATGCGCGTGGGCGGCCCTGGAGCAGGCGGGCCACCCGCCGGTGGGGTCCGACCCGAACCGGACCGGGGTGTACCTGGGCACCGGCATGAACCTGTACATGCTGGACAACGTCCTGCCCAACGAACGGGCCGTGACGAACGCTGGTGGCCTGCAACTGGTGATCGGTGCGGACAAGGACTATGCCGCTACGCGGGTGGCGTACAAGCTGAACCTGCAGGGCCCGGGCGTCACTGTCCAGACGGCCTGCTCGACCTCCCTGGTCGCGGTCCACATGGCGGTGCAGTCCCTGCTGTCCTACGAGTCCGACCTCGCCCTGGCCGGTGGCGCCTCCGTCGCGCCCCCGTCCCGCCGCGGATACGTCCACGAGCCGGGCAGCATCCTCTCCCCGGACGGCCACTGCCGCGTCTTCGACGCTGCGGCCGAGGGCACGGTGGCCGGCGACGGCGTGGGCGTGGTGGTCCTCAAGCGGTACGACGACGCGGTCCGTGACGGCGACACCGTGCACGCGGTGATCGTGGGCTCGGCGGTGAACAACGACGGGGCGCGCAAGGCTGGCTTCACCGCCCCCGGTGCCAGCGGCCAGGCCGCCGTGGTGGCTGACGCGCTGGCCGTGGGCGGGATCCCGCCGGAGACGGTCGGGGTGATCGAGACCCACGGCACCGGCACCAGGCTGGGCGACCCCATCGAGGTCGCCGCGCTCTGCGAGGTCTTCGGCTCGGCGGCGCCGGACCGACCAGGGATCGCGCTGACCGCGCTCAAGTCGATCGTCGGTCATCTCGACGTCGCGGCCGGTGTGCTCGGCCTGGTCAAGACGGTGCTTGCGCTGAGGCACCGGACCATCCCGCCGGTCGCCCACTTCAAGAGCCCGAACGAGCTCCTGCACCTGGGGGACTCCCCGTTCTTCGTGCCGACCGAGGCCGTCCCGTGGCCCGAGGTCGACGGCGTCCGCCGCGCGGGCGTCAGCTCCTTCGGCATCGGCGGCACCAACGCCCACGTCGTCCTCGAGGAAGCGCCGCAGGTGCCATCGGCGGAGGCGGCAGACGGCCCGGAGCTGCTGCTCGTCTCGGCCCGGTCCCAGGCGGCCGCCGAGGCCGGTCTGCGTGCGCTGGGGACGGCCCTCGCAGCCGAGAAGCCCCCGGCGTTGGCCGACGTCGCGCACACGTTGCGGGTGGGCCGTACGCCCCTCTCCTGGCGCGCGGCGCTGGTCGCCGACACCGCTGCGGCGGCGGCGACCCGGCTGCCCCAGGCCGCCGTCCGCAAGGTCGAGGACGGCGCGACCGTGGTCTTCGCGTTCCCCGGCCAGGGCGCCCAACGCCCTGGCATGTTCCGGGCGAGTCATCGAGCCGACCCGGTGTACCGGGCCGTTTTCGACGATGCGGCCCGACGCGTCGCCGCTCTGTCCGGCCTCGACCTGCCCGCGCTGCTGCACAGCGAGGACCCGCTCGACGCGGCCACACTGGCCCAGACCCGAGTGGCCCAGCCTGCCCTGTTCGTCACCGAGCTCGCCGCCGCGCACAGCCTGCTCCGTCGGGGCGTCGTACCCTCCGCCATGCTCGGGCACAGTGTCGGTGAGCTGGTCGCGGCCTGCCTGGCCGGTGTCTTCGAGCTGGACGACGCACTCGCCGCGGTCGTCGAGCGAGGCCGGCTGATGCAACAGGCCGCACCTGGGGCGATGCTGTCGGTCTTCGCGCCGGTGGACACGGTCGCCCCGCTGCTGCCGGCGAACGTCGACATCGCGGCGCGCAACTCGCCCACCGTGACCGTCGTATCCGGGCCGGCGCCGGACCTCGACCAGCTGGCCGGTGTGCTGCGGGAGCGGGGTCTGTTGAGCCGTCGGCTGTCCACCTCGCACGCCTTCCACTCCCGCGCCATGCAGGACGCCGCCGACCGCTTCACCCGGTTCCTGAGCGGGTTCACGCTGCGGCCGCCGCGGCTACCCGTCCAGTCCACCGTTACCGGCCGGCCTCTCACCGACCGGGAGGCGGTCAGCCCCGAGTACTGGGGCCGCCAGTTGCGCCACACCGTCGACTTCAGCGCTGCCGTGACGGGGGTGCGCGACTCGCTCGCCCCGACGGCATGGCTCGAGGTGGGGCCGGGACGCGCGTTGCAGGTGCTCATCCGGGAGCACCTGCCGGCACCAGAGCAGGCCCGGGTCTGGGGCGTCAGCGGGGACGCCGCCGGCGACGATCACCGAGCGCTGCTCACTGTCGTGGGGCAGCTGTGGTCCGTCGGTGTCGGCGGGGCCTGGGATCCGGCGTACGCCGAGCGGCGCCGCCGGGCGCCGCTGCCGACGTACGCCTTCGACCGTACCCGCCACTGGCTCGATCCCGAGCGGTCGCCGACGGTGGCCGAACCGGTGGCCGTGCCGGCTGGCACGTACACCACGACTGAGGACGAGGGGATGAAGCAACCAGTCATGACAGCCGCCCCGTCGGTCACCACCGGCACGTCGGCCGGTGACGTCACCGGCACTCTTGAGCAGCTGTGGAAGGACGTGCTCGGCGTCGATCGTGTGGCTCCGGAGGACGACTTCTTCGAACTCGGCGGGCACTCCCTCGCCGCGCTGCGGCTGCGCGGCCGCATCCGCGACGGTCTAGGTGTGGAGGTCGAGCTGGACCAGCTGTTCGACGAGCCGACCTTCGGTGCGCTCGCCGCGTTCGTGGAGGCCGCCCCGGGCGCGGCACCGGCACCGGCACCGCCGCCGGTAACACCCGCCGTCGCGACGCGTCCAGTCGTCCAGTCGCCCGTAGCGGCGAGCAACGTGGCTGCTGCCCGGCGGCCGGGAGTGCCCAGTACCAGCATCTACTTCTTCTCTTCCCAGCAGGACGACTCGGGAGATGGTTACGGGCTGGTGCTGGACGCCGTCCGGCTCGCCGACCGGCTGGGCTTCGAGGCGGTCTGGAGCCCCGAACGCCACTTCCACAAGTTCGGCGGCCTGTACCCGAACCCCGCCGTGCTCAACGCCGCGCTGGCCACCGCCACCACCCGCATCGGGCTGCGCGCCGGAAGTGTCGTGCTGCCCCTGCACCACCCGTTGCGGCTGGTCGAGGACTGGAGCGTGGTGGACCGCCTTTCCGGTGGGCGGGTCGGCCTCTCCTTCGCGGCCGGCTTCCACCCGCTGGACTTCGTGCTGGCGCCGCACCGCTTCGCCGATCGGCGGCAGACCTTCCGCCGGGACGTCGAGCTGATCCGCCATTTGTGGCGGGGCGGCAGCCTGGACGACGTGGAGGCGGGGGCCGGTGACCGGGTCAGCGTGCGGCCGTACCCGGCCCGGGTCCAGGCCGAGCTTCCGGTCTGGCTGACCGCGTCGGCGAGCGACGAATCGTTCCAGCTCGCCGGTGAGGTCGGCGCCAACCTGCTGACCGCGCTGCTGGCGCTCACTCCCGAGCAGCTGACGGCGAAGATCGCCATATACCGCCGGGCCCGGGCGGAGCACGGCCACGACCCCGAAGCGGGCCGGGTCACGTTGATGGTCCACTCGTACGTGGGTGAGCCACACGAAGACGTTCGCGCCACCTGCGAGTCGCCCTTCCTCGACTACCTCCGCAGCCACACGGAGCTGTTGAGCAGCCTCAGCCGGGCGATGCCGGAGGAGGAACTCGATCTGCAGAACGCCTCGGAACGGGACCGGCAGGCGATCGTCCGCCGCTCGTACCGTGCCTTCTACGCCAGCAGGTCCCTTCTGGGCACGCCGGAGGTCGTGGCACAGCGCCTGCTGGACTTCGGACGGATGGGCGTTGACGAGGTTGCCGCCCTCATTGACTTCGGGCTGCCCGCCGACCGGGTGCTCCGCGGCGTGGAGCGCCTCGGCGCGGTTCGGGAACGGCTCGAGACGGAGGACTTCCACTCATGATCAGCCCATCCTTCCGCCGGCTGCTTGCCGCCACCGGCCTCTCCGACGCCGCCAACGGCGTGTTCTCCGTCGCGGCGGTCATCATCGCCTCGCAGGTCTCCCGCTCGCCGATGGTGGTGGGTGCGATCACGGTCGCCTCCACCCTGCCGTGGCTGGTGCTGGCGATCCCGGCCGGCATCCTGGTCGACTCGGTGGACCGCCGGCGTGCGATCACCGTCGCCAACGTCACCCGCGGCCTGCTGATGCTGCTGCTGGCCGCGCTGTTGACCTTGGACGTGCCGGTCGCCCTGCTGTTGGTGCTGATCGTCTTCGCGGTGGCGACCGTGCAGACCGTAGTGGACACCGCAGCCGAGACGCTCATCCCGGAGATGGTGCCTCCCGAGGACCTGACCCGGGCCAACGGTGCCATCTCCGTGTCGACCCGGATCTCCTACCAGTTCGCCGGTCCGCTGTTCGCCGGTGTGCTGGTCGGAGTGGCGATCGAGGCGCCCGCCTGGGCGGCCGGGGCCGCCTGCCTCGTCGCCGCCCTGCTGCTCGGCCGGATCAGCACTCCGTACCGGGTGCGGCAGGAGCCGGGCGAGCGTCAGCCGGTGCAGTTCCTGCACGGGCTCCGCACGATCGCCCGTCGACCGGTGCTCGGCACGATGGTCGGCGTCGGCGCCTTGACCACCCTGGCCAACGCCGCCTTCCACACCGTCTTCGTTCTCTACGCCATCGCCCCCGGACCGCTCGGCATGAGCCCCGGCACGTACGGGCTCGTCATCGGGATGATCGGCGTCGGTGCCGCGCTGGGATCCCTGCTGACCGCCCGTTTCGAGCGTCTCGTCGGCCAGGAGCATCTGCTGTGGCTGACCCGGGTCGGGTGGGCGACGGTGTTCGCGGCTCCGCTGGTGGTCAGCCAGGGGGTCTGGCTCGGCCTGGTCATGGCGCTGGGCAGTGTGTTCGGGGGCATGTGGTCCGTACAGGCGATGTCGGTGCGCCAGCGCACCGTCCCCGGGCACGAACGCGGCCAGATCGCCGGGGCCTCCCGGATGATGTCCTACGGCGCGACCCCGCTCGGCGCGGCGCTCGGCGGTGTGGCAGGCGGCCTCCTCGACACCAGGGTGATCTTCGTGCTGTGCGCCCTCACGTCGCTCGTGGCCATCGTGCCGATCCGCAGGTGGATGTCAGCCCCGGCGCTGCGGCGGGCGGAACTGCAGGCGGCGGCCGCGTGAGTGCGGAGCTCCTCGTCCCGCGGTCCGGTGATCGTCCCGCCGCCAGCGGTGGCCCCGACGACTGGTTGCCCGTCGTGGCGGAGTTGCTGGGCGTCGACGCCGCGCACCTGCGGGACCGGATCGACCGGGACTCCTTCGTCGGGCTCGGCGCCACGTCGCTGAACGCCATCGAACTGCTCGCGCTCGGCGAACGGGAGCTGCGACGCCGGGTGGACATCGCCCGACTACTGGGGACCGAGGCGCTTGGTGCCGTGCTGCGGGACGCGGAGGCGGTGCAGCCGGTGCCAACCGCCGCCCCGGTCGACGCGCCGACGGCGACCCGGCCCCTGCTGCCGGGGCAGCGCGCCATGCTCGCCGCGCACCTGGCCGGCGCGGATCGGGCCTACCACCTGCTGTTCAGCCTCGACTGTCCCGCGGAGCTCGACGAGCAGCGCGTCAGTGAGGCGGTCGACGCGCTGGTGGCACGACACGAGTCGCTGCGCACCTTGTTCGTCGTCGAGAGCGGCGAGTCGGCCCGCGTCGTGCTCCCGGCAACCCACCGGCCCCGGCTGCTGCGGCAGGCGTTGCCGGACCAGGACGAGGCGCCGTGGCGCACTGTGCACGAGCAGTTGGCCACCGCGAGCCCCGACCTGCTCCAGCCGTACGTCCGCCCACCGGCGGTGTTCGTGCTGACCCGGGCCGGCCGCCGCAGCCTGCTGACCCTGCTCGTGCACCACGTCCTCGTGGACGGGTGGAGCATCGGCCTGCTTTGGCGCGAGCTGGCCGTGGCGCTCAGCGACGGGCCCGGCAGCGTCCGGTCGGCCGGTGGCCAGGCGGACCTGATCGGTGAGCGACTGCACGCCGTGACAGTGACGGGGGAGCTGCGCCGGGCGTCGGATCGGCTCGTCCGGCGTCTCGCGGACGCGCCGAGCACCCTCACGCTGCCCACTGATCGCGCCCGCCCCGGGCAGCCGGACGGGTCGGGATCCCGGTTGACCTTCACCCTCGACCCGTCCGTCGCGGAGGCGGTCGAGGGGGTGGCCCGCCGATGCGGGGCGACCGTCACCACCGTGGTCGCCGCCACCTGGGCGCTGGTCGTGTCGCGCCGCGCCGGCCAGCGCGACCTGCTGCTCGCCATGCCGTTCGCCGGCCGGTCGACCGCCGAGCTGGCCCGGGTCGTCGGGCTGGCCACCCGGGTGGTGCCGGTGCGGGCCCGGATCGACGACGCCGCGTCGGTCACGGAGCACGTACGGACCTTCGCCGCCGCGCTGCGCGAGGCCGGCGCGGACGCCGAGGTGCCCTTCGAGCGGCTGCTGACGGACCTCGGCGTGGCACCTGATCCGGCGCGCAGCCCGCTGACGCAGGTCGGGTTCGCCGCCCACCACGAGCTGGTGCCGGCCACGGTGACCGTCTCCGGACACCAGGCGACCGTGCGGGAGGGACACTGCCGCGGCGCCGCCTTCGACGCCATGCTGTACCTGCAGAGCTGGCAGCAGCGGCCCCGCCTGGCGCTGGAGTACGCCACCGCCGCGCTGGGACCGACCGAGGCGGCCGACCTGGTCGAGTCGTTCCGGGCCGGACTGGCCGAGGTGGTGCGGTCGACGGGGGAGCCCCTGGGCCGGGTGCGGACCATTTCCCCGGAGCAGCACGAGCTGCTGCCTCGGTGGGGCGGCGGAGCGCCGGTGCGGGTCAACGACGACGTGTGGCAGGCATTCGAGCGCCGGGCCCGGGCTCACCCCGACGCGGCGGCGGTCCGGGACTCCGACTCCGGCGTCGAGCTGACCTACGGGCAGCTGCACGAACACGCGGTAGCTCAATCGGTCCTGCTGCACGAGCACGGGGTCCGAGCCGGTGAACGGGTCGTCGTCGACCTTCCCCGCTCGGCCGCGGAGGCGGTCGCGGTCCTCGCAGTGCTCCGGTTGGGTGCGAGCTACGTGGCGGTGGAGGCGGCGCAGGCGCCGCGGGGCCGGGAGCAGGTTGTCTCCGCCGTGAAGGCCCGGGTGCGGATCGGCAGAGCGGACACGGCCGGCTGGCCTGCCACGGATCGTTGTCCACCCGTCGACCTGAGCGCCCCGGCCCGGCCGGCGGGCCACGAGGTACCGGCCGCCGCCCCGGATCCGTCGCGGCCGGTCTACGTCTCGTTCACCTCGGGGTCCACCGGTCTTCCCAAGGGGGTGGTGGTACCGCACCGCGGGGTGCTTCGGCTCGCGCGCGACGCGGATCTCTTCGCACCCGTGGAGCGGCCTCGGATGCTACGCCTCGCGCCGCTGGCCTTCGACGCGTCCACGCTGGAGCTTCTCGTTCCCCTGGTCCGCGGCGACGCCGTGGAGGTGTTTCCGGCGCGCGAACCGTCACCGGGCGCGCTGGCGGAGTTCCTGGCGGCGACACCGGTCACTCACGCCTGGTTGACCTCCGGGCTCTTCCACCTCGTCGCCGAGCACCGTCCGGAGGCGTTCCGTACCCTCCGGCAGCTGTTCACCGGTGGTGGAGTGGTGTCCGGCGCCCGGGTAGGCCAGGTGCTCCTGAGGTGCCCCGGCCTGCGGGTCAGCAACGGGTACGGGCCGACCGAGAACACCACGTTCACGACCGTCCACCACGTCGACACGCCCGACCGGGCGGAACCCGACCTGCCGATTGGCCGGCCGATCGCGGGCACCAGCCTATGGGTACGCGACGACGCGGGAGCTCCGGTCCCACCCGGCGGGGTGGGCGAGCTGTGCGTTTCCGGGTCGGGCCTGGCCGACGGCTATCTGGCGGACCCGGAGCGCACCGCCGAGGCGTTCGTGGCCTGTGACGGGGAGCGGTGCTACCGCACTGGTGACCTGGTGCGCTGGGACACCTCAGGCCTGCTGCGCTACCTGGGTCGCAACGACCGGCAGGTCAAGATCTCCGGACACCGAGTGGCGCTCGACGAGGTGGAGAATCTGATCAGGCGCCAGCCCGGTGTCTCCGACGCGGCGCTCTTCGTCAGCGACGACCACGGACGGACCCGGCTGACCGCCGCGGTGATCACTGAGGGAGGGAACGGCGACCTGGCGGCGCTGCGCGAGTGGGTCGAGCAGGAGTTGATGCCGCAGGCCCGCCCGCAGCGCTGGCTGCGGCTGGACGCCTTCCCCCTCACCCGCAACGGCAAGGTGGACCTCGGCGCCCTTGCCGCCCGGCCGCCCGCCGGTCCGGCCCCGGCGCCGTCGGCGACCGACACGGACGCGACACCGGCGGTGCCGAGCAGCGCCGACCCCGATCCCCTGGCACGGTACGAGGAGCTGGTCGGCGAGGCGTGGTCCACCGTGCTGGGCACCGACGACTTCGACTCCGACGAGGCGTTCTTCGATGTCGGTGGGGACTCGCTGCAACTCGCGCTCGTCCGCAACCAGCTGCGGGAGCGGCTGCCGGGGCGTGCGCTCCCGATGACCGATCTCTACCGGTTCCCGACCGTACGGGCACTCGCCGAACACCTGCGGGCGGCGGAAGGGAGGGCAGGATGACCGGGCCGACCACGGACATCGCCGTCGTTGGCCTGGCTGGCCGGTTTCCCGCCGCCGCCGACGTCTGGCGGTACTGGGACAACATCGAGGCGGGCCGGGACTGTGTCACGCGGCTGACCCCGGCAGACCTCGCCGAGGCTGCGGTGCAGACCGAACAGCGCGACGATCCCGCGTACGTGCCGGCCCGGGGGATCATCGCCGACGTCGACTGCTTCGACGCGGAGTTCTTTGGCATACCCGCCCGGGAGGCCGAACTGATGGACCCTCAGCACCGACTGCTCATGCAGACGTGCTGGGAGGCTCTCGAGAGCGCCGGGCTGGCCACGGACCGACCGTTCGGCCGGGTGGCGCTCTTCGCCGGCGCCGGCCTCAACTACTACCTGCTCAACCAGGTGCTGCCCGCCACCGACGTCGTCGCCGCGCAGGGCCTGCTCGCGGTGGTTCTGGGCAATGAGAAGGACCATCTCGCGGCAAAGGTGGCGTACCGGCTCGACCTCGGCGGTCCCGCCGTGACAGTGCAGACCGCCTGCTCGACCTCGCTGGTGGCGGTACACCTGGCCTGTCAGAGCCTGCGCGCCGGGGACGCGGACGTGGCGCTTGCCGGTGGCGCCTGTGTCGCTGTTCCGCAGCGGGCCGGCTACCTGTACGAGGCAGGTGGCATTCTCTCCGCGCAGGGAACCTGCCGGCCCTTCGACGCCGCCGCCGGCGGCACGGTTCCCGGCAACGGCGTGGGCGTCGTGGTGCTCAAGCGGCCCACCGACGCGCGACGCGACGGTGACGAGGTGTACGCCGTCGTCCGGGGATCCGCCGTGAACAACGACGGCGGTGTGAAGGTCGGTTACACCGCTCCGGGGGTGGCCGGCCAGGTCGACGTGCTCCGGCGGGCCTACCAGAACGCCGGGGTCAGCGCCGCGACCATCGACTACGTCGAAGCGCACGGCACCGCCACCGAGACGGGTGACGCGATCGAACTCGCCGCGTTGACCGAGGTGTTCAAGGAGCACGGCGTGGAAGCGGGGTCCTGCTCCCTCGGCTCGGTCAAGGCGAACATCGGCCACCTGGACGCGGCCGCGGGCGTGGCTGGCCTGATCAAGGCGGTCCTCGCGCTGCGTACCGGGCGGATCCCGCCGCTGGCCGGGCTGACCGCCGCCGGACACGGGCTCGACGACCCGTCCAGCGTCTTCGTCCTCGACCGGACGGCCCGGCCGTGGCCGTCCGCGGCGGATCGACCCCGCCGGGCCGCGGTGAGTTCGTTCGGCCTGGGCGGTACGAACGCGCACATCGTCCTGGAGGCGGCGCCCGCGCCGGATCGCTCTCGCACCGATGAGGAGGTGCCGGTGCTTCTGCCGGTGTCGGCGCGTAGCGCCACGGCGCTGGACGAGGCCCGGCAGCGACTCGCCCAGCACCTCCAGGCGCATCCGGACCTGGCGCTGCGCGACGTCGCCCGTACCCTGCAGGCGCACCGGCGCCACTTCCGGCACCGGCACACAGTGGCCGCCCGGACGACGGCGGAGGCAGCCAAGCAGCTCACCGCCGGCAGGTCGGGTCCACCGGCGGCCCGCCGGCCCCAGCTGGTCTTTCTCTTCCCCGGGCAGGGGGCTGAGCGCACCGGCATGGCCGCCGGGGCCTACGCCCGGTGGCCCGGATTCCGGGCGGATGTCGACCGGGGTGCGGAGGCACTGCTCCCGGTGCTCGGCGTCGACCTGCGTGACCTGCTGCTGAATCCGGGAGCCGGCGCCGACATCCACCGCACCGACCTCGCTCAACCGGCCCTGGTCCTGCACGGGTACGCCGTCGCCCGGCTGCTGATGTCCTGGGGCCTGCGTCCGGCGGCGCTGGTGGGGCACTCCGTCGGCGAGTACACCGCCGCCGCTGTGGCTCGGGAGATGGGATTCCTCGACACGCTGCGCCTGGTGGCCCGGCGTGGTGCCCTCATGCAGGCGACGGAGGAAGGCGCGATGGTCACGGCCCTGACCTCCGAGCCGACCGTCCGCGAGTTGATGGTCGACCTGGACCTGGACGTGGCCGCGGTCAACGGCCCCGACGTGATCGTCGTCTCCGGGGGGCCCGCGCCCGTGCTGTCCTTGGAGGATCGGCTGATGGCGGCGGGCGTTGCCTTCCGCCGGCTGCCGGCGCAGCGTGCGTTCCACAGCCGGCTGATGACTCCCGTCATGGACGAGCTGGCCCGGGCGGCGGCCGACACCCCGACCAGGGGCCGCCGGATCGCGGTGGTGGAGACCGTCGGCGGAACTCTCCTGCCGTCCGGGCAGGGTCGGGACGGCGGTTACTGGGCCCGCCAGGTCCTCGCGCCGGTGCGCTTCGCGGACGCGGTCCGCCGGGCGGTCGACTCCCCGGACACGGTTCTCGTGGAGGTGGGGCCGGGCACCGCACTCAGCGGCGCGGCCCGCCGGATCCCGGAGGCCCGGGAGCTGCCGATGGCCGCGATCCAGCCGGGTCTCCGCTCGCTTCCCGACGACGACCAGATCCTGGCCGCCGTGGGCCGGCTCTGGGCGGCCGGCGGTGGAGTGGACTGGGACGCCGTGGGTCCGTCGGAGGGACGCAGGGTGTGGTTGCCCGGCTATCCGTTCGCCCCGCAGCGGCACTGGCTGGCGGCGCCCACGCCGGTTCCTGGGCGGGAGTTCCCGCGGCCCGAACCGGCCCGTGAACCGACGGCCGCGCCCGCCGGTGCGGTACTCGCTCCGGACGAGGTGATTACCGAGGTGCTCGCCCTGTGGCGCGAGCTGCTCGGCGCCGGGAAGGTGACCGCGGACGCCGACTTCTTCGAGCTGGGCGGGGAGTCACTGCTGTTCATCCGGATGATCAACCGCGTCCAACGTCGGTACGACGTACGCCTGGACATGACGGCGCTCACCGCTATGGCCACCGTCGCCGCGGTGGCGGAAGCAGTGCGGTCGGCTCGCGCCCGCGGAGCGGGCGAGCCGTGACGGCGCGCGCGACGATTCTCAGCGGGCGCTGGGCTGGCGGCGCGCCAGCGCGGCCTCCGGTGTTGACCCTGGTGTGTGTTCCGCACGCCGGCGGCAGTCCCATCGTCTTCCACCGGTGGGTCGCCGCGCTCGCCGCCGACGGCGTGGCGGTACGCCCCGTGCTGTGGGACGCGATCGCCGAGAGCACCGGGGAGACCTGCGGGATCACCGCCCGGGCCGAGTCGCTCGCCGCGCAGGTCGGTCAGCTGCGCGGTCCGTGGGCGCTGCTCGGTCACAGCCTCGGCGCGCTGATCGCCACCGAGACGGTGCGGCACGTGGCACGCCGGGGCGGTCGGCTGCCCCGGCGGCTGGTTCTCTGCGGCGCCGCGGCGCCGGGCCACGGCGTCTCGGCGGCGCCCCTCGTGGCGGCGCCCGACAGCGACGTGATCGACTTCCTCCGGCTCCTCGGCGGCACGCCCGAAGAGGCGTTCACCGATCCGGACGTGCGCGCGATGCTACTGCAGCGGTTCCGCCGGGACCTGGCGTTGCTGAATGGTTACCAGCCCACCCTGGACGCGCCCCTGCCCTGCCCGGTCGCGGTGTACGGCGGCACCGTCGACCCGGTGGTGCCCGTCGCGGCCCTGGCCTCCTGGCTGGACCTGGCCCCCGACGCGCAGGTTCGGCTCTTCGAGGGTGGTCACTTCTTCCTCCATGACGATTTCGTCGCGGTCCGGGCCGCCCTGCTCGAGGACTGCCAGGTCGGGCACGCCGACAGGCCGGCGGGCGGGCACGGCGACCGACCGACGGCAGGGCCGCTCCGGACAGACTCCCCTGCAACCGCCCCGGAAGGTGTCCAGTGGAACTGTTGAACCCGTCCACGACCGACGTCCGACCGCGCCTGCTGGACCCGGAGTGCGCGGCCGGGTTGACCCTGCTGGCCCGGCGACACGGCCTGCGCCCGGAACAGGCGCTCGGCGCCGTGGGGGCCGCCCTCGCCTATCGGTTGACCCGGCGCCCGTCAGTCCCGGTGCATGTGGGGCGGAAGCGCTGGCGGGTGTTGCCGTTCAGCGACGACACCACCTTGGCGGCGGCGCTCGCCGCCGCCCCGGCCCACTGGGACCTGCCGGTCGGGGAAACCGCCGTCGTGGTCGAGGCGGCAGCGGACGACAGTGGCCCGTCACCGGGCCTCGTGCTCCGCATCGGGGAGAGGGGGCAGGCCTGGCGGCTCCGCGTGCCCGGCGCCATGGTCGACGCCGCCCTGCTCGCCGACCGGCTGCGCCTGCTCATCGACTGCCTGGTGACGGCACCGGACCGGCCGCTGTCCGCCATCGATCCGGTGGGCCCTTCGGAACGGGCCCTGCTTGCGTCGTTCGCCGGCGCGCGGCGGCCGCTGCCGGAGGCGACCGTGCCTGAGCTGATCCGCCGGCAGGCGCTGGCCACGCCCGAGCGGATCGCCCTCCGCTGGGCCGACGGTGAGTTGACGTACGCGGACCATCTCGACCGGGCGGCCGAGATCGCCGGCAACCTGCGGGCCGCCGGGGTAGGCCGAGGCGACGTGGTCGGGCTCTGCGCCGAACGGTCCGCCGACAGCGTCGCCGCGGTGCTCGGCATCATGCTGGCCGGCGCGGCGTACCTCCCGCTGGAGGTGGGGCACCCGGCCTCGCGGCTCAGGGACATGCTGGAGACGGCCAAGGCGCGTACCGTGCTGGCCAGCGACGCCGGAGCGGCCGCTCTCCGCGACGCGGACCTGGCGTCGCTGATCCGGCTGACCGGTGGCGGGTGCGACGGGCCTGCGGTCGACTGGCGGCGGGCGGGCCCGGTCATCGATCCGCTCGACCCGGCGTACGTCCTGTTCACCTCAGGCTCGACCGGTCGACCTAAGGGTGTGCAGGTGCCGCACCAGGCCCTGGTGAACCGGTTGACCTGGATGCAGGACGCCTACCGGTTGGTTACCGACGACGTGGTGTTGCACAAGACCCCGGCGACCTTCGACGTGTCGCTCTGGGAACTGCTGTGGCCCTTCATGACCGGTGCCCGGTTGGTCGTCGCGCCGCCGGAGGCCCACCGGGACGCCACGGAGATCGTCGATCTGGTCCGCCGCGAACGGGTGACCACGGTGCACTTCGTGCCGGCCATGCTGGACCTCTTTCTCGCGGAGCCGGACGTGGGCGAGTGCCACTCGTTGGTACGGGTGATCTGCAGCGGTGAGGCGCTGGCGCCGAGCCTGGTGAACCGGCTGGCCGCCGTGTCGGACGCCGAGGTGCACAACCTGTACGGGCCGACAGAGGCGGCGATTGACGTGACTGCCTGGCGGTGTCGTCGGCCCGAGCCCGGTCCGGACGTGCCCATCGGTGCGCCGATTGCGAACGTGGTGGTGCACGTGCTCGATGACGCCGGGCGGCTGGCACCGGTCGGCGCGGTGGGGGAGATGTTTCTCGGGGGCGTCTGTCTCGCCACCGGCTACATCGGCAGCCCGGAGCTGACGGCGCAATCCTTCGTGCAGCGGGACGTCGACGGTGTGCGCCAGCGGTTGTACCGTACCGGCGACCTCGTCTGGTGGGACGCGGGCGGCAACCTGCATTTCGTCGGCCGGCGGGACAACCAGGTGAAGCTGCGCGGCCAGCGGGTGGAGCTGGGCGAGATCGAGGCCGTCCTCGGCGCTCATCCCGCGATCGGCGGCGCCGCGGTGACCCTGCACCGTCGGGGGACCGCAGGCCTTCTCGTGGGCTACTTCGTGCGGGCGTCGACAGGGTCCGACGAGGATCTCTCGGATGCGTCGCTGCGAGAGTACCTGTCTGACCGGCTGCCCGAGCACATGGTGCCGTCGCGGTACGTCGAGGTGTCCGCGATGCCGCTAACCACGAGCGGCAAGGTCGACCGGGCCGCGCTGCCGGAGCCGTCGGCGCGCCGCCGGGTCCGCTGAGACGCTTCCGCAGAGGCAGCGGCAGTGGCCCGGTGTTGCCGCGGCTGGTACGCGAGTGTCCGGCTCACGACCACCTCGGAGACACCGGGGGCAGGCGCTGGACATGCCGCTGTCGCAGCGCCGGGCACGGCTGGAACAGCTGCTTGTCGATGCGCCGGCATCCGACGCGTAGTGCAGCCATCCGGGGGTGATCAATCAGGGTGCCGGCACCACCGTGAGGAACCCGTTGAGCGCTGCACGGTGGTGACGGGCGTTGAGACTACGCATCGACCGGCTCCTCCTGCTTGAGGACCACGGTGAGGTCCGGCGAGCGGGACAGGTGTCGCCGGACGACGTCGTCCAGCCGGTTCGCGGACACTTCGTCCAACCGGCGCGGCCACTCTTGGCGTTCGGACTCCGGCCGCAGGCCCAGGTCCTGCCAGTAACCGCTCAGGGTCAGGCGGGACTCTCCAGACGACCACAGCGTCCGCTGCTCGGCCACGGTGTGCGCGATAGCGGAGACCCGTTCGGTGGGACTGGGCGCCCAGCCGGTGACCAGGTCAGCGATGCGAGCCGTCGCCTCCTGCACGGTGATCCTGCCGCGAGGTCGTGCGGGGGTGGGCTCGGCGTGTGCTGCCGGAGCGTCGGTGCTCAACGGCAACGGAGAGATGACCGGTGCGGCGTTCGTCGAGGAGGCTGGTCTGCTGGACCTGCCCGTGGTGCTGACCAATTCGCATGCCGTCGTGCCGCCCATTGTGGCGTGATCGACTGGGTGGTGGCGAACCAGTCGGTCATCTCCTCGATCACCTTGTCGGTGATCCGGGAGATCGTCTCCTTGCTGACCGAAGCGCCGTAGATCTCGGCGAAGTGCGCCGAGATCTCCCCGGTCGTCAGGCCTTTGGCATACAGCGACAACACGACCTCGTCGACGCCCGACAGGCGGCGCTGCCGCTTCTTGACGATCTGGGGCTCGAAGGTGCCGGCCCGGTCGCGGGGCACGTCGATCTCGACATGACCAGTCGCCTCGGTCAGCACCGTCTTGGACCGGGTGCCGTTGCGGATGTTGCCCGACCCCGCACCGGCCGGACCGTGTTTCTCATAGCCCAGGTGCTCGGTCATCTCCTCGTTCAACGCGGTCTCGAGCACCGACTTGGTCAGCTGCTTGAGCAGCCCGTCCGGGCCGGTCAGCGACAAGCCCTGTTCCTTGGCCAGCCGGACCAGCTCGACGGCGGCCTGCTCCTCCGCCGACGGCTCAGGCCTCTTCTTCCGTGGAGTCACATCGTTCAGTGTCGCGGTCATCACGGCACCTTCCTCACCGGGTACTACGCCCGGCGGGTCAGGCCGGAAACACCGTTAGATCCACAGTCCCCGGCGACTGCCTGATGCGATGAAGGAGCGGGGCCTCCGCTCCTCGTGACCTCCCGGCGGGATGCTGGGAGTGCTCACGTCTACGACGAAGGAGGCCCCTGGTGGAAGGGTATGCGGGACAGCAGTTCGTGGGTATCGACCTGCACCGGCGCCGCTCGGTGATTGTGCGGATGACGGAGTCGGGTGAGGTGCTGGAGAGCGTGCGGATCGTCAACGACCCGGACCGGTTGGCCGACGTGGTCGCCCGGGCCGGGCAGACGCCGGAGGTGGTGCTGGAAGCCACCTACGGCTGGTACTGGGCGGTGGACGCGCTGCAGGCGGCCGGCGCGAGGGTGCATCTGGCGCACCCGTTGGGCGTCAAGGCATTCGAGTACCGGCGGGTAAAGAACGATGTCCGCGACGCCATCGACCTGGCCGATCTGCTGCGGATGGGTCGCCTCGCGCAGGGGTGGATCGCCCCGCCGGCGACGCGGGAGTTGCGGGAGTTGGTCCGTCACCGCGCCAAGCTCGTCGCCGTGCGCAGCCTGTGCAAGGCCGAGGTGCACGCCGTGCTGGCCAAGTGCGGCGTGCAGGTGCCGATGACCGTGGAGCTAACTGACGAGGCCCGCGGCCACATGATCCTGAAGCTCGGCACCAGCCGTTTCGAGTGCATCCTCGTACCGGACGTTGGTAACTTCGCCGCCCGTGGCCGGTACCGAGGTTTGGCGCATACCCTCGACCGCTGGCTTGCCGAACTCAAGCGGCTGGCGATCGGCCGCCGTCCCGTGACGCTTCCCTTCAACTTCTCCGACCAGTGCACCGGGTGGCTGCGGGTCACTCGCATGACGGCCTGGTCGACGTGCAAGCGGGCTGGAGCTTGCTCGGCCAGTACGATTTCGAAGCCTCCAAGTTCCTCACCGCGGGGCGCTTCCCGCCCGACTTCACGCCGGTGCAGAACGCGAGAATTGAGCGCCCGCTGGTCGACATCATCGGAGCGGTCACTACCTGCCGGGACGAGCTGGCCCACCGTCTCGACCCGGACGGCACCATCACCGGCGAGCGGATCGGCGGAGATTGCTGAGCGGGCCGTCGGAGAACGACGCATGGGCAGCACCCGAGCGGTCTGATCTTGACGTCTCTCGCTGGCTGTCCAAGAGTGGCGAGATGACGTCGCGCGTGTGGCTTCACCAGGATGAGCACTTCCGCCCCGGGCGCGGAGCTGTTCCGCACCGAGCGGGAGGTGAACCTGTACTCGTACTCGGCCACGCACAGTCAGCTGCTGTTGCGGTCGGACCGGATGCCCGACGTGTACGAACGGCTCCCGACGACCTTGGAGGTGCTGTTCAGTCCTGTCGAGGCGGTGCAGATCCAGGAGTTGTACCGCGGCCTGGTGATCTGGTGCGCGACCGAGGAGGAGGCCGCCCGGGTCTACGACGGCATCGCGGACTACTACGACCCTCGTCCGGAGTATCTACGGGTGCTTGTGCTAGCGAGCGAAGGGGTGACGGGTTACGTCGTCACCGGGGGCGTCGGATGGTGCGAGGGTGAGCTGTCGCCCATGCAGCCCTCGTTCTTCCACACGTTCGACGCTTACGACCCGCTCTGGCCGGTCACACCGCTTGCCGGGGTCGGCGGCGAGTTCGACATCGCCTCCCCACAGGAGGTGGCGCAGGCGTTCCTCACCGGGCTGCCTGAAGGAGAACGCCGTGAGCGATACCGCTACGTCCACGTGCTGACAGCAGTCACCGAGCGGGACGGCCGCCGTAGCCGACACAACCTCGGCGTCTTCCTCACTGAGACGGATGCCGAAGAGGCGATGCGAGTAGTCGAGCCTCACGCGGCGATGTGCTATGTCGAGCAGCTCCCGGCAGTGCTTTAGCAGGCCCGGCCGCCACAATCTGTTCTGAGAAGGGGCCTCGGGAGCGTTGTCTGGCCGAGGCTGAAGCAGCAAGGAGGCAGCGAAGGTCTCGACGGCGGGTGTGGATGGCTGTTGATGAACGGCGGGCAACAGACGGCCACTAGCGCTGCTCGGCATGGAGCCTCACTCATCAACAGGATGTACCCGGCTCCCTCCGACGGGATTCATACCGGCGGGGGCAGGGAGCGGCAGCGCGGGGCGACGTGACATCAATGACCGACATCAACGGTGGCATCGGCACCGCACCGGGTTGCTTGGCCGTCACCGAAGGTGACGGCCAACACGGCTTGAAGTGCATGCTGAATCGGCGTACGCCTCCGGGGATCCGACGAGGCGGAGTCGGTAGGATTCCGGCAGCTGAGACTCGAATCCACCGGCAACCCTCTGACCAGGGCTTCCTGTCCGGTGACCTCTGGGGGCTCGAAGAGGTCACCGGAGCACCTAGACTTGTGTGAGCTTTAGGGTTTTGGCGATCGTCATCGGCGGTGGGGCATTGGTTCGTGTGGCCCCTCGGACACCAACTGAATCCCAACGGTGCGCGGCAAGGTCAACACTTGCCCGCACCGTTCGCGTTTCCGGGTCGTACGCTGGGTGCAGCCCGAGGCTGCGGTAGACCTCCAGTTTGTGTTCCGGCTGTGCGTTCCGTAGGGCGGCCACGAGGTCTCCGAGTTCCTCGACGACGGCGATGATCTGCTCCTCGCTGTAGCGGGCAGGGACGTTGGTCTTCTCTTCGACTGGCGTGTGCTGGTGCCGTTCGGCGTGTTCGCGTTCTGCTTGGGTTTCGGCGATCCAGCCGGCCACGACGCCTGGGTCGGCGTCGGCGTCGAGTGCGGCCCGGTAGCGGGCCAGTTTGGCGTCGCACTCGGCGATTGTGGGTCCTTCGAGTGCCGTCGGGGCGGCGGTGGGCGTGCCGGTGTGGGCCTGGTCGAGGAGCGTGGTGATGGTGTTCCGCCGGTGCAGTGGCCCGAAGCCTTGTATGAGCCAGGTGTCCAGCGGTGTGATCAGCACGTCTTCCCGCATGATCACATTTCGGGGGTGGTCGACTTTGTTGGCCAGGGCGTACTCCTGGGGAAGCGGCATCGGTAGTAGGCGACGCCGTGGGAGTGCTGGCGTTGCATCTTGCGGCCGCAGATGCCGCAGTGGACCAGGCTCTTGAAGACGTAGGGGTGGCGGGATCGGTGTGCCCGTTTCGGTGAGGTGGCGGTGCGGGCCCGAAGGCCGAGCATGTCCTGAACGCGGTCGAAGCCCGGCGCGGCGGCGGGCAGCGACGGTCAGGGCAGCACGACGGTACGGGCGCCCTCGCCGCGGGCCATCCGGTCGAACGCCGCCACGGCGCCGTCCAGGCCGGTCCGGTCGGTGATCAGGGTGGCCGGGTCCAGGGTGCCGTCGAGCACGGCGCGGGCCAGCTCGGGCAGGTCCCGGTCCGGGTCGGACGAGCCGTACACCGAGGAACGCAGTGTCCGCCCGGAGTGGAAGATGTCCAGCGCGCTCAGGCTGACCACGATGTCGGTTCGTGCGAGATCCATCGCGTCGTCCCTCACGATGGTCGAAAACTAGCGCTGCAAGTTTTTACTCTAGTGCGCCGGGTCGGCTTGCGGGAGGGGTGGTAGCGGCCCGATGTGCTCCTCGTAGGTGCGGGAGAGCCCATGGATGAGCGCGTCGAGGCCGAGCGCGAAGGCGCCCTCGTCCACTCGTTGCTGATGCTCGGCGAGCCGGTGCGCCTGGGTCAGGTGCGGATACCGCTCCTCGTACAACCCCGGGTCCTCGACGAAGCCACGGGCGAACGATCCGAGCGCGGAGCCCGCCACGAAGTAGCGCATCAGCGCGCCGATGTGCGTCGCGCGCGCGGGCGGCCAGCCGGCAGCGACGAGCCCGCCGTAGACCGCGTCGGCCATCGCCAGCGCCGCCGGCCGCCGGCCCGGCCCGCGGGCCAGGTACGGCACGATGTTCGGGTGCGCGGCCAGTGCCGCCCGATACGAGTGCCCCCACCGGCGCAGCGCCTCGCGCCAGTCGAGGCGCCCGAAGAAGGAGACGTCCACCTGGGCGGTGACGCTGTCGGCCACCGCGTCGAGAATGTCGTCCTTGGTGGCGAAGTGGTTGTAGAGCGAGGGCCCGCGTACGCCGAGTTCGGCAGCGAGCCGGCGGGTGGAGAACGCCTCCAGCCCGTCCGCGTCGATCAGCGCGGCGGCGGCATCGACGATCCGTTGCCGGCTGAGCAGCGCCTGCCTCGGCCGGGGCATCCGCGCCTCCTCGCTCACTCGTGGTCCGCGGCAACTCTGCCACAGGCGGGTCTGGACGTACTTAAACTTGCAGCGCTAGTTTATGCCGCATGGACCTTCAGCTCTCCGCGGAGCAGGCGGCGGTTCGTCAGCTCGCCGCCGAGTTCGTCGACCGTGAGGTGGTTCCGCACGCCGCGGCCTGGGATCGGCGCGAGTCGGTCGACCCGGAGATCGTGGACAAGCTCGGCCGGCTGGGCTTCCTCGGGCTGACCATCCCCGAGGGAGACGGTGGGTCCGGCGGCGACCACCTCTCCTACTGCCTGGTGCTGGAGGAGCTCGGCCGGGGCGACTCCGCCGTCCGGGGCATCGTCTCGGTGTCGCTGGGGCTGGTCGCCAAGGCCATCGCCGCGTACGGGTCCGCCGCGCAGCGGGCCGAGTGGCTGCCCCGGCTCTGCGCCGGTACCGCGCTCGGCTGCTTCGCCCTGACCGAACCGGACAGCGGCTCGGACGCGGCCGCGCTGACCACCCGGGCGACCCGCGACGGCGGCGACTGGCTGATCACCGGCGCGAAGACGTTCATCACCAACGGCACCGTGGCCGACGTGGTCCTGCTCTTCGCCCGCACCGGCGGACCCGGACACCGGGGCATCAGCGCGTTCCTGGTGCCCACCAACGTCGCCGGGCTCACCCGGAGGGAGATCCACGGCAAGCTCGGGCTGCGCGGGCAGGCAACCGGTGAGCTGCGCTTCGACGCCGTCCGGGTGCCCGACTCGGCGCGCCTCGGCCCGGCCGGCGGCGGGTTCCGGCTGGCCCTGGCCACCCTGGCCAAGGGCCGGATGTCGGTGGCCGCCGGCTGCGTCGGCATCGCCCAGGGCTGCCTCGACGCGGCGGTCGGCTACGCCGCACAGCGCACCCAGTTCGGCAAGCCGATCGCCGGGCACCAGCTGGTGCAGCAGTTGCTCGCCGCCATCGCCGTGGACACCGCCGCCGCCCGGCTGCTGGTGTGGCGGGTGGCCGACCTCGTGGACCGGGGCGAGGCGTTCGCCACCGAGGCCTCGATGGCCAAGCTCTTCGCCAGCGAGGCAGCGGTCCGGGCGGCCAACAACGCCGTCCAGGTCTTCGGCGGGTACGGCTACATCGACGAGTACCCGGTCGGCAAGTACCTGCGCGACGCCCGGGTCGCCACCCTCTACGAGGGCACCAGCCAGATCCAGCAGCTGCTCATCGGGCGCGCGCTCACCGGCGTCAACGCCTTCTAGCAAAGGGGAGAACCGTGACCAGATTCGCCGACCGGGTGGCCGTCGTCACCGGTGCCGGGCAGGGCATCGGCGCGGCGACCGCGCACCGGCTGGCCGCCGAGGGCGCCGCCGTCGCCGTGGTCGACCTCGACGAGGAGCGCAGCCGGGCGGTCGCCGACGAGATCACCGCGGCCGGCGGCCGGGCCGTCGGCATCGGCTGCGACGTGACCGACCCCGCGGCGGTGGCCGCGATGACCGACCGGGTGGTGCAGGCGTACGGCGGGTTGCACGTGCTGGTGAACAACGCCGGCATCACCCGCGACGACCTGCTGTTCAAGATGCCCCTGCCACACTGGGAGGCGGTGCTGACCACCAACCTGACCAGCATGTTCCTCTGCTGCCAGGCCGCCCAACAGCACATGGTCGCGGCCCGCTACGGCCGGATCGTCAACCTCAGCAGCCGCTCCGCCCTCGGCAACCGGGGCCAGGTCAACTACGCGGCGGCCAAGGCGGGGGTGCAGGGCCTGACGGCCACCCTCGCCATCGAACTCGGCCCGTACAACGTCACGGTCAACGCCGTCGCCCCGGGCTACGTGGCCACCGCGATGACCGCCGCCACCGCGCAGCGGGTCGGCAGCAGCCCGGAGGAGCATCAGCGGACGGTCGCCGAGCACACCCCGCTGCGCCGGGTCGCCCAGCCGACCGAGATCGCTTCGGTGATCGCCTTCCTGGCCAGCGACGACGCGTCGTACGTCAGCGGACAGACCCTGTACGTCAACGGCGGCGCGCGCTGAGGCGCGCCGGCGGACCAGCACCCGGAGGGGACATGGACTTCGCGCTTTCCGACACCGAGCGGGCGATCCGCGACACCGCCCGCGACTTCATCACCAGGGAGGTCATGCCGCTGGAGCAGGAGCTGCTGCGGCGGGAACGGGCGCACCGGCCCGGACTGGAGCACAGCGAGCTGCGCGAGTTGCAGCTCAAGGCGCGCAAGTTCGGGTTCTGGGGGCTGGCCACCCCGGAGGAGTACGGCGGCATGGACCTGCCGGCCGTCACCCAGTCCCTGATCTGGACCGAACTCGGCCGCTCGTTCGTGCCGTTCCGGTTCGGCGGCGAGGCGGACAACATCCTGTTCCACGCCAATGACGAGCAGAAGCGCGAGTACCTGGTCCCGACCATCGAGGGGGAGCGGCGCAGCTGCTTCGCGATCACCGAGCCCGGCGCCGGCTCCGACGCGGCCAACATCAAGCTCAGCGCCCGCCGCGACGGCGACGACTGGATCCTCAACGGCGAGAAGACCTTCATCACCGGCGGTCACGACGCCGACTTCGCCATCGTGATCGCGGTGACCGACCGGGAGAAGGGGGCCCGCCACGGCGGCGCCACCGCGTTCCTGGTGGACCGGTCGATGGGCTGGCGCTCGGAGTTCATCCAGACGATGGGCGAGGGTGGCCCCGCCTCGCTGGTCTTCGACGACGTCCGGGTGCCCGGACGCAACATCCTCGGCGAGCCCGGGCAGGGATTCAGCCTCGGCATGGAGTGGATCGGCAAGGGCCGCTACATTATCCCGTCGCACGCCGTCGGCATCGCCGAGCGGGCGTTGTCGATGGCCATCGACTACGCCAACACCCGGGAGACCTTCGGCGCGAAGATCGGCACCAACCAGGCCATCCAGTGGATGATCGCCGACTCGGAGACCGAGCTGGAGGCGGCCCGCTGGCTCATCCTGCGCGCCGCCTGGACCGTCGAGCAGGGCATGGACCCGCGGCACGCCTCCTCGATGGCGAAGCTTTACGGCGCGGGCATGGTCAATCGGGTGGTCGACCGCGTCCTGCAGATCCACGGCGGCATGGGCTACACCCGCGAGCTGCCGATCGAGCGCTGGTACCGGCAGGTTCGGCTCTACCGGATCTTCGAGGGCACCGACGAGATGCAGCGACTGATCATCTCCCGCGACCTGCTGCGCGGCTACACGAAGCTGGGAGGGCACCTGGCATGAGGGTCTTCGCGTCCATCGAGGAGTTGGCCGAGGCGACCGGCGAGACCCTGGGCCCCGGCCCCTGGTTCCGGATCGACCAGCAACGGGTCGACTGGTTCGCCGACGCCACCGACGACCGCCAGTGGATCCACATCGACCCGCGACGGGCCGCAGCCGGCCCGTTCGGCGGCACCATCGCGCACGGCTACCTCACGTTGTCCCTGCTGCCGGCGCTGGCCGGTGGCCTTTACCGGGTCGAGGGGGTGGCCATGGGGGTCAACTACGGCCTCAACCGAGTGCGCTTCCCGGCCCCGCTCCGGGTCGGCAGCGCGGTCCGCGCCACCGCGACCCTGGCCGAGGTGTCACCCGTGGACGGCGGCGTGCAGGTGGTCACCGCGGTCACCGTGGAGAGCGACGCCGGCGGCAAGCCGGTCTGCGTCGCCGAGACGGTCAGCCGCCTGCTGCGGGGCGTGGCCCGATGACCGCGCTGTCGCTGGCCATGGTGCTGGCCGAGTCCGCCCGCCGGCACGCCGACACCGTCGCCGTGGTCGACGGCGACATCCGGGTGACGTACGCCGAGCTGTGGCTGGAGGCGCGCAGCTACGCCGCCGGGCTGCGCGAGCGGGGGGTCGGCCCCGGCGACAAGGTGGCCCTGCTGGCCCCGAACGTGGTGGACTTCCCCCGGGTCTACTACGGGGCCCTCGCCGCCGGCGCGGTGCTCGTCCCGGTGCACCTGCTGCTGACCGTGGACGAAGCGGCGCACGTGCTGACCGACAGCGGCACGAAGCTGCTGGTGTGCCACAGCTCCCAGCTCGCCCTGGGCGCCGCCGCCGCGGCGGCGGCCGGCGTGCCGCTGGTGACCGTCGGGCCGGCGGCCGCCGACGCGGTCGCGCCCCGCCTGGAGGAGCTGAGCCACCCGCTGCCACCGCTGCCGTCGTACGTCACCCGGTCGGCGGAGGACCCGGCGGTGGTGCTCTACACCAGCGGCACCACCGGGGTGCCCAAGGGCGCCGTGCTCACCCACCTCAACCTGGTCATGAACGCCACCGTGAACGTCTTCGACGCCAACGACGCGCGCAGGACGGACGTAGTGCTCGGCTGCCTGCCGCTGTTCCACAGCTTCGGCCAGACGGTGGCGATGAACGGCACCTTCCGGATCGGCGCGACGCTGGTGCTGCTGAGCCGGTTCACCGGGCCGGCCGCCATCGACCTGATGCTGCGTGAGGGGGTGGACGTCTTCCACGGCGTGCCCACCATGTACGTGGCGCTGCTCGACGCCGCCCGGGACCGGGACGACCTGCCCCGGCTGCGGCTCTGCGTCTCCGGCGGGGCGTCGCTGCCGGTGGCCGTGCTGGAACGGTTCCACGCCGCCTTCCAGACGACGGTCTTCGAAGGGTACGGGCTCTCCGAGACCTCACCCACCGCCACCACCAACCAGCCGCACTTCGGCACCCGCGCCGGGACCATCGGGCACCCGGTCTGGGGCGTGGAGGTGGAGATCGCCCGCGCGGAGGTGGACGAGCGGATCGAGCTGCTGTCGACCGGAGAGCTCGGCGAGATCGTCATCCGGGGGCACAACGTCTTCGCCGGTTACCTGGGGCGGCCCGAGGCGACCGCGGAGGCGGTGGTGGACGGCTGGTTCCGTAGCGGTGACCTGGGACGCAAGGACGCCGACGGGTTCATCACCATCATCGACCGGAAGAAGGACATGATCATCCGGGGTGGCTTCAACGTCTACCCACGCGAGGTGGAGGAGGTCCTTGCCAGGCACCCGGCGGTCGGCCAGGTGGCGGTGATCGGGGTGCCCGACCCTCGTCACGGCGAGGAGGTCTGCGCGGTGGTGGTGGCGGACCCGGCCGGCCCGGGCCTGCCCGACGAGCAGGAGATGATCGACTGGTCGCGGGAGCATCTGGGCCGGCACAAGTACCCGCGGCAGGTCCGGTATGTCGACGACCTGCCGCTCGGGCCGAGCCACAAGGTGCTCAAGCGGGAACTGCGTCGCCGGATGTCCCCGCCCGACTGACCACCGCCCGCCGTCCGCTGCCACCCGCCCAGGCCGCGGCCCTCGTCGCGCTCGCCGCGCATCGAGGGCCGCTTCCTCCGGCTGTCGCGCCGGCGAGCGTCGCCCGCCGTCGTGCTCGGCGGGCGGTCCCGGCGGTGGCGTCGAATACTGAGCGATGACCAACCCCGACCTCGATCCCGAGGTGTACCCGCCGATCGACCCGCGTATGGACGTGCCGGACGGCCCCGGCGCACTCCTCCCGGACACCCCCGGGTGACGATCGTGCTGACCGAGGACGGGCTGCCGCAAGTCCGGTCGGCACACGATCTATAAAGCTGACGGGGAGCCACAGCCAGGGGGCGGAATCGGCCGGTCAGCGCGAGGGCAGGGATCAGCTTGCTCGCCGAGGCGTACGGAAGGTTGTTGATCAGGTCGTCCTGGTACACCCGCTCGGCGGCGGCTAGAGGATGTCTCGTAACCCCGTCGCTCGTCGAGGCCGCGTATCGAGGACCCCGTCGAGATCGGGATACGCCTCGATCCCCCTGACTCGTCGCGCGGCGACGTGTCCGGCCGGCAGGTTCGGACCGGCCTACCGTGCTGCCGGGGACCAAGCGGGCTGTGCGAGCGGTGAGGCCGAAGGGCGGCGTGAGGCATCCCTGCTCGGCGACCATCGAGCCTGCTCGCTGGCTCGCGACAGATCCACTCCCACCTGCCTCAGTGCGGTGGCAGTGGTGCGGCCGGGCGTACGGCCGTGAAGTCGGCGTGTTCGTACCGGGTGGCGGAGAGCAATAGCAGCCACTCGTCACAGCCCTGCCACGGGTATAGATCGGCGGCTCCGCCGCGTACGGACCGGGGCCCGTCTCCGGTCCGCGGTCGCGCGTCTGACGGCGCGCCGTCGAACCCGGGGATCCACACGTCGGGTGTACGTCAGCACCGACGGCACCAACTGGGGAACGGCCGTGGCCACTGGCGCGTTCGCCAACGACGCGAGCCAGAAGGACGTCCGGTTCACCGCGAAGACCGGGCAGTACTTGCGACTGCGTGCCGTGAGTGAGGTCGCCGGCAACCCGTGGATGTCGGCCGCGGAGATCTACGCCCTCAACTGAGGCTCGTCCGTGCGTTCCTGGGGGAGTGACCGCACGGGACGGTAAGGCATGGGGTGGCCGCCACGGAGCGGGCACCCCTTGCCGTTATATGCCGGCTGCGCCCCGGTGCCAGACGCAAGACGCATACGAACATCAAGTATCGGTCCGCTGAACAGGGATGACATGGTGCACTCCCGAAGAGTCGACGACTTCCGGAGTCAGTCTTCACCGAGCGGCGGCATAGGTCGGATCCTTGATCTGGCAGGGATCGGGTTCACGACTGCCTCGGGTGACCGAGGGCTCCTACGCTGAGATTTGTGGAAGATGTCGATGACGCCCGCGAGCTCGTTGAGCAGCGGATGCGCGCCACGGGGTTCGAGGAGGACATCCTCGACAAGGTCTTGGATCTGCTGGAACGCTTCGACACCGATCGGGAGAAGCTGTTCGAGGAGATGCTCTCCAAGCTGGAGCAACCGGGCTATGACGGCCTGACCGACCGGTGGAAGACCAACTGCGAGCAGGCCGAGGCGCTGATGGAGCGCCTCGAATCGGACATCCGGTCGGTGCTGGAGGACAGCCAGGCCAACGCGATGTCCGTCGACGAACGGTGGACCGCGGTCGGCCCGCGTGACTTCCTCGCCGGGGAGCGCAAGATCTGGGCGCAGGTCGCCCGGCTCGACGTCCCCGAGGTCGCCACGCTGATGAGCAAGGTCCTGGAGGCCGACCTCGCGCTCATCAAGAAGTGCGAGGAGGACCTCAAGAACGCGCGCAGCAACGACGCGATCGTCGAGCAGCTGCTCCTCAAGAACTTCGGCTCCATCCAGGACACGGTCAAGAGCCTGCTCGTCAAATACCTCCCGACCTCGGGCGCCCGCCTGATCGTCCTCTTCATGAAGGACCCGTCGTCCAAGGAAGCCGCCAACGAGGCGATCAAGAACTTCGAGAAGCTCACCGCGGAGAACCTCATGGCGGCCAAGCAGAAGCGTGCCGCGAAGCAGACGGTGGTCGACAACATCAAGCTGCTGACCGCGGCCCGCGAACAGCTCGACGAGGACTGGATCGACAAGCTCTTCGCCCGCGGCGCCGAGGCGGCGGGGAACTGGCGCGGCATCGGCGCGTCCGGCGACTACCGGGCCACCGACTGGGACTGGATGAAGGAGAACGTCCTCGACCGAGGGCTCGACACGCGGGCCGAGGCGGCCAAGGAGCAGTCCAGCAAGCTCTACGACGAGCTCTTCCCCACGCTCGTGGAGGAGAGCACCAACGCCTTCGCCCAGCTGACCGATGATCCGGGCACCCTGGCGAAGTTCAACGAGGAGCTGGAGAAGGCCTCGGAATCCCTGGAGTCGCTGCTGGCGACCGAGGAGGAATACGTCAAGGACCTGGCCGAGGGACCCTACAAGCAGACGGGCCTCGCCGCGTTCGCACAGGTCAGAGACGCGGTCAAGGTGGGCTTCAAGCTGCTCGCGGACAAGACGGAGGAAGCCGACGACGAGGTGAAGAAGTCATGACCGACCTCTTCGTCGCGGCGGACGGCCCGGTCGGCGACGGCACCCGGGCCCGGCCGTTCCACGACCCGTGGCTCGCGCTGCGGCAGGCTGCGCCCGGCGACCGCATCCATATCGCGGCGGGCACCTATACCGGGCGTGGCGAGCGCTCCTCGTGGGTCGTCGACACCCCCGAGCTGACCCTGCTCGGCGGATACAGCCCCGACTTCGCCCGCCGTACCCCCTGGCAGACACCGACGGTCTTCGCGGCAAAGACCGGCCTGCGCGTCCCGAACGAGCCGAACATGCTCCAGGGCATCGGCGGCCACGACGGCCTCGTCCTGGACGGGCTGTTCTTCGACGGGGCCGGGCGCGACGACTACGACGAGCAGAGCGGCCTGCAGCGCGCCTCCTACGGGGACGGCCCGCTGGTGAGCCTGCGCGGCGAGCGCATCACCGTCCGCGACTGCTGCTTCGCCAACGGCAGCTCCGGCGCCGTCGAGCTCGGCGGCGACTCCGTGGTCTTCGAGAACAACATCGTCGTCAACTGCGTCGGCCTCAGCCTGCTCACCGTCCGCGACGGCGCCCCCGAGACCCCGGCCGCGGTCAGCCGCAACACCTTCGCCTTCGCCCACGACGACTCCGACCCGCCGCGCGGCTCCGGCACCGACCGGGCCGTCGGCGTACGGGTCAACGGCGCTGCCGCGATCGCCGACAACGTGTTCGTCGGCTGCGGCAACGCGGCCGTCGCCTGCCTGCGCGACGTCGGGCAGATCGCCATCGACCGCAACCTGTTCTTCGCCACACCGCGCGACATCGTGCGCAGCCGGGTGTCGGGCGCGGAGGCCGAGCTCACCGAGGAGTACGCCGCGGAGCTCGAAGACGTCGGCCTGCGCTCGGCGGCCGGCAACACCGTCGGCGACCCACAGCTGACCGGGCTCCCGGCGGCGTGGCTCGACACGTACACGGTGGACGTCGCCGTCACGTACGAGCGCCCGCCGATCGCCGCCCTCAACGCGCTGCGGAAATCGGCCGGCCTCGGCGAGCTGCCGTCCACATCAGACCGTGATGTTCAGCGGCCCGTCATGCGCCGGCTCGCCCCGGCCGAGGTGCTCGCCCTCGCGGTCGGCGCGGCGCCGGGCGCGCACCCCGCCGACCTGGCGGCGCCGGAGCCGTTCACCGAGCTCCCGGCCGGTCCGGCGTACCAGGCCGTCGACTGGGCGCGGCTCTACGAGGCCGACCCGGCGCTCGCCGGAGCCCCGGTGCAGGTGCGGGCCGGGGTCGGCTTCGACCAGAACACGCAGATCCTCCCCGAGCTCGCGGAGACGCACATCGGCGTCGCCGTCTACGAGCCCGGCACCGACAACAGCCCGTGGTGGGCGCTCGCCCCGCGCTACGGCCTCGTCCATCACCAGACTGAGGAGGCCGTACGGTATTCGCGCGGCCTCGACGTCGAGTCCACGTACCTGCTCCGCGGCACGTATCGCCTCACGCCGCCCGGCGGGCGTCAGAGCGCCACCATCGTCCTCGACTCCCTCGCGCCCGTGCTCGACGTCACGGCCCCCGAGCCGCCCCGGCCGGCCGGCCGCGACTGGTTCGTGCGGGCCGGATCCTCCGGCGGGGACGGCAGCCGCGAGGCGCCGTTCCGCGACCCGTTCCAGGCCCTCGAAAAGGCCGCCGAGGGCGACCGCATCCTCGTCGCCGCAGGTGAGTACACGGGCCGCCTGCGGTCGGGCACGTGGCGCATCCCCGTACGCAACCTGACGCTGCTGGGCGGGTGGGACGCCGAGTTCGCCGCGCGCGACCCCTGGCGACACCCCGTGCGCTTCGTGCTCACTCCGGAGACCAAGGCGAAGGGCATCTTCGGCGATCCGGTGCTCACCGGCGAGGACTCGGGGGAGGGCCTCATCCTTGACGGGTTCATGTTCGACGGGGCGACCTACAACGCGTACGCCGACAGCGGCGCCCTCGACGCGGGCCATTCCCAGTCGGCGGCGCTGCTCGACCTGCGCGGCGGCAGCGGCGGCATCACCGTGCGCAACTGCGTCTTCGCCAACGCGGCGTACTGCGCCGTGCAGCTCAGTGCGGCGTACGGGACGTTCGAGAACAACGTGGTCGTCAACACGAGCGGCACCGCCGTCCGTATCCAGGCACCCGGCGCGGGCCCCTGGACCATCCGCGGCAACACGGTCCTGTTCGCCGCCGACCCCACCGGCCGGGCCTCGACCGGGCAGTCCACGACCGGCTGCCTGCTGGACATCTCCGGCCGGGGTGTCATGCGGGTCGAGGCCAACGTGCTCGCCTTCGCCGACAGCATCGCCGTCCGCGCGACCGTGCCCGACCAGAACCTGCTGCTCGACGGGAACGTGCTCGCCGCCAACCTGTACGCCGACCTCCACGACGGCCGCCACGTGCTCGTCGACGCCGAGAACCGCGACCGGGTGTTCCGCGACGCCCCGTTCGGCGCTCAGACCGGAACCCGGTTCGAGCTGCCGGCGGTGCCGGTCGACGCCGCGTACGCCGACCAGGCCGTCGGCCGCCTCTCGGCGCTGGCCGCCGCGATGCCGAAGGACGGGCTCAACGCCGCCGCGGCGGCGCTCGGCGTCTCGATCACGGCGCCGAAGACGGAGGCACCCGTCGAGGCGGCGCCCCCGGAGCCGAAGAAGGAACCGTCAGTGGCCGACCTGCTCGCGGACCTCGGCCGGGCCCGCAAGGCGTTCGAGGCGAAGGACGCGGCCCCGCCGGCCACAGACACTCCGCTGTACTGCCCGGTCTATCCGGTCGAGGCGGCGCTGAGGCTGGCCCTCGACGCCCCGCCAGGCGAGCCCGGCGCCCACGCCCCGCCTTCATGATCGAAGAGCTTGTTACATCCTGATTCCGCAGCTCGTCTGGCTTGCTCCACCCACTCGCTCGAATCCGCGAGTAAGACGCGACGCACGTGGACCGGCAGGTCCGGATCGCGGGGTGCTGGGCATCGCATGCGCGGGGCCGGGTCGGTCGCGTCGATGCGCGTCGGCCGGCAGTGTCCGCTGCGTGCCGCGGAGCGCCGGAAGCAGATGTACGGCGAGGACACGTGCGGTAGTGGGTCTGCGGTGACCCAGTCCAGCCGTAGGTGCTGCAGCTCGGCGACGGTCATGTGGTCTTCGACCTGCTGCAGCAGCGCCGTGTCGTCGAGTTCGTCGTCGAGCAGGTCGGTCAGCGGGCGGTCGCCCTGCTGGATCTGCGTATGGATCCGGTGGCGTATCGGCTCGGGTGTGTCCCGGCGGCTGAAGACACCCACGCGTACGTTCGCGCTGGGATCCTCGGCGAGCAGGTCCCGTACTCCTGAGAGAAGCTGTGGGGTCAGGTCTGCGTGGCGTACGGCTCCGGCGCGGGTGACCGGATCGGCGAGTAGTCCGCCACGAGGTCGGGCGGCGGTACCGGATGCGGTAGCCGGGCGTAGTAGGTCGAGCAGGCAGCCGCACGAACTTCGTCGACGGAGTCGGTGAGCAGGAGTCGCCGGTCCGGTCCGGGGGCCTGCGTCCACCACCGTGCGAGGGTGGCCCGGACCGGCGGGCGGGTCAGGGTCCGTGGCGAGCCGGGCGAGCAAATCGGCCGGTACGTCGTCGCGTTCGGCGAGGTGTCCCCGTACCAGCCTGTCCGGATCGTCGATGAGTCGCTCGTACAACTCGCGGGGCGCGCCACGGGCGCCGACAACCAGGGCAGCCCGGACGGCGGGATCGGCGTGGGCAGCCAGCCGGGTGACCGCGCATACCGTTGCCGCCACGAGCCGCGGGCGGCGCTTCAGGTGGAGGTGCGTTCCCGCCACGCCCGCAAGCGGTCACGCAGCCAGTGGTAGCTGGCCTTGGGCGTACGGGATCCGGTGCCGTAGTCGACGTGGGCCAGACCGAAGCGGGGCCCGTACCCGCGGGCCCACTCGAAGTTGTCGATGAGCGACCAGTAGAAGTACCCCCGCAGATCGAGCCGGTCGTCGACGGCGGCCGCACGGGCCGCCGCCGCCAGGTGCCCGGCCACGAACGAGATCCGTTCCGGGTCCGGCTCGGGTCCGTCCCGCAGGTCGGCGCAGCCGTTCTCCGTCACGTACACGGCAGGCAGGCCCGGGTAACGGTCCGCGAGCCCGGTCAGGGTGTCGAACAGCCCTTGCGGCTCCACCGGCCAGCCCAGGTCGGTGGTGGGCAACCCGTCCGGCCGTAGCTGCCGGACTCCGATGTCGAACGCGCTGCGCAGCGCCGGGTCGGGCTGCTCGTACGGGGCGTCGGCGACGTGCACCCGGTAGTAGTAGTTGACACCGAGGAAGTCCAGCGGCGTGGAGATCACCGCCAGGTCACCGTCCCGGCGGAACGACAGATCGCTCACCCCGGCGTAGAGCCGCTCGAACCCGGGCGGGTACGCGCCGCCCAGCACCGGATCCGTGAACTGCCGGTTGAGCATGAGGTCCTGCCGATCCGCCGCCGCCCGGTCGGCCTCGGTATCGCTGGCCGGCACGGCGGGGGAGAGGTTGAGCGTGATGCCGACGCGCGACCGCGGGCCGGCGGCGGACCGGACTGCGGCGACCGCCCTGCCGTGCCCGAGCAGCAGGTGGTGGGCGGCGGCCAGGGCACCATGTCCTTCGGCGGTGCCGGGAGCGTGCCGGCCCTCCGCGTAGCCGACCATCGACGAGCAGTACGGCTCGTTCAGCGTGATCCAGTCCTGGACCCGGTCGCCGAGGACGCCCGCCACCGCGGTGGCGTACTCGGCGAACCACTCGGCGGTGTCCCGTACCCGCCAGCCACCCTCGTCCTCGAGCGCCTGGGGCAGATCCCAGTGGTACAGCGTGACGAACGGCCGGATGCCGTGCCCGCACAGGGCGTCGACGAGCCGGTCGTAGTAGTCGAGGCCTCGCCGGTTCACCGCGCCCCGCCCGGCCGGCATGACCCGTGGCCAGGCGACCGAGAAACGGTAGGCGTCCACGCCGAGGCCGGCCAGCAGGTCCACGTCCTCCCGCCAGCGGTGGTAGCTGTCACAGGCGACCGAGCCGGAGGTGCCGTCGTCGACGGCACCGGGGCGGCGGCAGAAGGTGTCCCAGATCGACGGCCCGCGGCCGTCCTCGTCGACCGCCCCCTCGATCTGGTACGCCGCGGTGGCGGCGCCCCAGCTGAAGCCGGCCGGCAGGTCCGGCAGCTCGGGCAGGTCCGGCCGGGTTGCGGCCGCGGCGGCGCCTTCGGATGTGGTGGTCATCCCTTCACCGCCCCCTGCATGATGCCGTCGACGAGATGCCGGCCGAGGAGCATGAAGACGACGAGGATCGGCAGCGTGGCGAGCAACGTGCCGGTCAGCGTCAGGGTGTAGTCGGTGGTGTAGCCGCTGGCCAGTGCGGAGAGCGCCACCTGCACGGTCGCGTTGTTCTGCAGCACGACCAGCGGCCAGAAGAAGTCGTTCCACGCCTGCATGAAGGTGAACAGCCCGAGCACCGCCGCGGCGGGGCGGGCCGCCGGCAGGACGATGTGCCAGTACAGGCCGAACGTGCTGGACCCGTCGACGCGGCCGGCCTCCAGCAGTTCGTCGGGTACGGCGCGGCCGAGGTACTGGGTCATGAAGAAGACGCCGAACGCGGTTACCAGCCCGGGCACGATCACGGCGGTGAGGCGCCCGGTCCAGCCGAGGTCGGCCATCAGGATGTACAGGGGGATGATGCCGAGCTGGTGCGGCACCATCGAGGTCGCGATGGCCACGACGAGAAGCGCCTTTCGGCCTCGGAACCGCAGTTTGGCGAAGGCGAACCCGGCCAGGGTCGAGAAGAACACCACGGAGACGGTGATCGAGCCGCTGACGATGAAGGAGTTCACCAGGGCTCGGCCGAAGTCGGTCGTGTCGAACACGCGCGCGATGTTGTCGAAGAGGTGCCCGCCGGGCACCAGGGCCGGCGGCACCTTCGTGACGGCGTCGCTGGTCTGCGAGGACACGACGATGGACCAGTAGAGCGGGAAGACCGACCCGGCCACGACCGCCAGCAGGGCGCCGTAGCTCCAGACCGAGCCCTTGCGTGGGTACCCGAAGCTCCGGCGCCGGTGGGACCGGCGTGGCGGCGGCGAGGGTGTGGTGCCGGTCTGAATGGGGTCCGCGAGGGTGGTCACGGCGTTCTCCTCAGTCCTCGTCCTTGGCGATGCGCCGGGTGAGCAGGAAGTTGATGATCGCGAAGATGGCGATGACCAGACAGAGCGTCCAGGCGACCGCCGAGGCGTAGCCGAAGCGGAACTCCCGGAACCCCTGCTCGTACATGAACAGGGCGACGGTCTGGAACTGCCGGTCGGAGCCGCCGGTGGGCGTCTGGGAGCTGGCGAACAGCAGGGGTTCGGCCATGATCTGCAGGCCGCCGATCGTCGAGATCACCGTGGTGAAGATGATCGTCGGCCGCAGCATCGGGACGGTGATCCGCCTGAACTGCTGAGCCTGCGACGCGCCGTCGAGGTCGGCGGCCTCGTACAGGTGGTGCGGAATCGCCTGCATCGAGGCGAGGTAGATGAGGGCGTTGTAGCCGGTCCACCGCCAGGCGACGATGAACGAGATGGCCAGGTGGGAGCTCCAGGTGTTGGCCTGCCAGTCGATCGGGCCGATGCCGACGAGGCCGAGCGCCCAGTTGACCATGCCGAAGTCGCGGCCGAAAAGCTGGGTGAAGACGATCGTCACCGCCACGATCGAGGTGACGTTGGGCAGCAGCACGCCCATCCGTAGCGCGGTGCGGGCCCGCAGCCGGTGGTTGAGCAGGTGGGCGATCCAGAGCGCGGCGAGCAGTTGCGGCACGGTGGACAGCACCCAGATGCTGAGTGTGTTGCCCAGGGCGTTCCAGAAGTACGCGTCCTGCAGCATCTCGCGGTAGTTCGCGAGGCCGACCCAGCGGTGCGACCCGGAGTCGAGCAGGTCCCAGTCATTGAACGAGACGTACGCCGTGTACAGCAGCGGGAACAGCCCGAACGCGCCGAACAGCAGGAAGAACGGCAGGATGTAGAGGTAGGGCGAGCCCTTGGTGTCGAGCCGGCTCAGGCCGGCCCGCCGGGCCTGGTGGAGGTAGGTGGCCATCGTCGATCCTTCGTCGCCGGGCGCCGCCGGCGGTCAGGGGCGACCGCCGGCGGCGCGGGTCGAGTTACTTGGCGAGGCGCTCGACGTCGCTGACCATCTGCTTCCAGGACTCGTCGGAGCTTTGCTTGCCCTGTTCGATGCGGACGAGGGCGTCGCGGATGGTGGTCTGCACGTCTCCGGCTCGCGGGCCCTGGTACTGGGGCTTGAGCTGCTTCGCCGCGGTGGTGAAGAGCTGCCCCACCGGTGCGTTGTTGAAGAAGGCGTCCTTGTACTGGGCAATGTCGGGCTTGTCGTACAGAGCCGGGATGGACGGCAGGTTGCCCCGCGCGGTGAACACCTTGGCCTGCTGTTCCGGGGCGGTCAGCCACGCCGCGAGCTTCTTGGCCTCCTCGATGTGCTTGCCCTGCTTAGGAACGGTGAGGTACGAGCCGCCCCAGTTGCCGCCGCCGCCCGGGACGCTCGCCACGTCCCACTTGCCGGCGGCGTGCTTCGCCTGGTCCTTGATCTTGGTCATCATCCAGGCCGGACACGCGATGGTGGCGAACTGGTCCTTCGCGAAGCCGTTGTTCCACTCCTGCGAGCTGCCGATCAGCTTGGCCGACAGGTTGCTCTGGATCGCCTTCACCGTCAGGTCCCAGGCCTTTCGGACATCGGGGCTGGTGCCCACGACGATGGCGTTGTCCTCGTTGTAGTACCCGACCGGGGCCTGGCCGATGATGGCGTTGAACAGTTGGCCTCCGCCATCGAAGAAGGCGCTGCCGGCCGGGGCCTTCGCCGCGTACCGCTTGCCGAACTCGATGTACTGGTCCCAGCCGCTGCCCCAGGCGGCCGACACCTGGTCGCGGTCGAACGGCATGCCGGCCTTCTCGAACAGGTCACGCCGATAGCAGATGGCCAGGCCGCCGACGTCGGTGCCGTACCCGACCTGCTTGCCGTCCTTGGCCAGCGACGCCGCCCACTTCCAGTCGAGGTACTCGGACTGGCGGTCCTTGCCCAGGTCGACGAAGAGGTTGCCCCGCTCGCGCATCTGCGCGATGAAGCCCGTGTCGACGCCCTCGATGTCGCCCGCGCCGGAGCCGGTGGCCAGGTGGGTGATCAGGTCGCGATGATGGTCGTTGTAGGCGGACGTGCGCTCCTGGATCGTGATGTTCGGGTGCGACTTCTGGTACTCGGCGTACAGGTCCTGGTACCCGAAGTTGCCGAACAGGTTGACGTTCAGGGTGATCTTTTCGTTGCCGCCGCCGGAGCCTCCCTCGGTGCCGGTGCCACACGCGGTCAGCAGTACTCCGGCGGCCAGGGTGGCCGCCGCCAGTCGCAACAGTCGGTTTGGGTGCATGCCAGGGAACCCTTTCGTGCGATGTAACCGGTTACCTGAAACCGGTTACATTGTCGGCGAAGCGATGGTGGTGGGGGTGGGTGGAGTTGGATGAAGATCGGATGTCGGCCGAGTTGCGGGTGACCGCCGGCGAGCGCCTTTCCTGGGAAGTGTGAACGGGTTCGGCTAGGGGGTGTCAAGTTACAAAAAGGTAACGGTCGATGCGGGTTGACCGGCGGACATCGCTGGCGCTACGGTCGTGAAACCGGTTACAGAGAAGGCACCACATTGACCACTATCAGGGAGTTGGCGCGCCGCTCCGGCGTGTCCGTCGCCACCGTGTCCCGCGTCTTCAACACCCCCGAGGTCGTCAGCCAGCACACCCGCCAGCGCATCCTCGACCTGGCCGCCGAGATCGGCTACCTGCCGAACGGGTCCGCCCGGACGCTCGCCACGAAGAAATCCAACATGGTGGGCCTGGTATGGGACACCGACCATCGCCGCCCTGGATGGCGCCACCCATTCCTGCAGGAGATCCTCGTCGCGCTCAAGACGGCGCTCAGCGCGCACGGGCTGAACCTGCTCATGCTCGCCGGCCACGACGCGGCGGGGCCCGACGACGGGCAGCGATACGTGCGCGCCGTCCGCCAGCACAACCTCGACGGCGCGGTCATCATCGACAACGGCACCCGGGACCCGGCCGTGCTCGCCCTCGTCGAAGCCCAGGTGCCGTGCGTCGCTCTCGACCTGCGGGTCGACGGCCCGACCTCGACCTACATCACCTCGGACAATGCCGGCGGCGCGGCGCTCGCCGTGCGCCACCTCGTCGAACGCGGCCACCGGCGCATCGCCACCATCACCGGCCCGCTGCGAACCTGGCCGGGAGCCGAACGGCTCGTCGGCTTCCGGGCCGCGCTGGCCGGGGCCGGCCTGCCGCTCGCCGACGGCCACGTCGTCGAGGGAGACTTCTATCTCGACGGCGGTCACGCCGCGATGGACCGGCTGCTCGCCCTCGACGACCGCCCTACCGCAGTGTTCGTCGCCGGTGACGAGATGGCTGTCGGCGCGATGCGGGCGGCCCAGGCGGCCGGCCTACGGATCCCCGACGACATTGCGATTGTCGGCTTCGACGACATCGAGGTGGCCGCGCTGATCCCGCCCGGGCTCAGCACCGTCGCCCAGAACAAGCCCGGCTTCGGCACGGCCGCCGCCGAGGCGCTGGTCGCCATGCTGCACGGCGGCGACGACCCGCCCGAGCCGACCGTGTTGCCGACGACGCTCGTCGTCCGCGGCACCACCTGACCCGAACCGCGCGACGTCGGCGCCGTCCCGCTCTGGATCGTGCTGCTGCTCGCGGTCGCTGTTGCCGGAGCCGCTGTCACCGACCCCGCAACCGGGCCTGCCTCGAGCGTCACACCCGTGCCTGGGCGATGTCGCGGCCGGCGGTGGCTCGAATGATCCGGTGCCAGGCCCATGCGGCGCGCAGGATGAAGGCCAGAGGAGCGGGTCCCACAGTTCGAAGTCTTGATGGCGGCCATCGGGCGATGGAGCGACGGGGTCTCGTCGCCCGCCCGAAGTGGTCACCGAGGCCGGACAGAACGGAAGGCTTTGACCTGCGGTGATGTGGGCGATGAATCCGGTGCGACCTCCCAGAGAACTCCGAAGTGGCCACGCGCATCGCTCCCCGCTTGACTGGTGTCGGCTGTTGTCTCGAAGCTCGCTGACGTCAGCCAACAGGGCTTCGTCGCGTCACCGCATGGCACCGGATGCCATCGCGGTGACGTCGGCATGCATCCCGGGGGCTGAGACTCGAATCCCACCCGAAGCCTGCTGACCAGGGCATCGTGCTCGGTGACCTCTTCGGCGAGCCCGAAGAGGTCACACCGCAGCTAGGCTTGTGCGAGCCTCAGCGTTGCGCTGAGCGTCATCGGCAGTGGGGCAATGGGCCGTGTCGCCCCTCGGACACAAACGATAACCCCACGGTGCACGCTGAGATCCACTTCAGCGTGCACCGTTTGCGTTTCCGGCTGGTAGTTCAGTCGGAGTCCGAGTTGCCGGTAGACCTCGGCTGGGTCGGCGTCGCGGAGCACGGTGGTGATGTCGCCGAGCGCGGTCACCAGGGCGTTGATCTCTGCTCGGCTCATCCGGCGAGGGGTGGTGCGCGCGATGGTGTGTAGTTCGGCTTCCGCGCGGGTGCGTTCGGCTTGGGTCTGGGCGATCCAGGCGGTGACCACTGCTGGGTCGGCGCCGGCCGACCGGTCCCAGGCAAACCATCTCAGATGTCAGCTACCGGGTGCACCAGCCCTTTGCGGATGGTGCGCAGCCCGCCGAGTAACGCCTGGCGGCACGGAGCTGCCCGGTCGCGCCGCGCAGCTCGTACCCGCACGCGGGCGGCAGCGCGCCGAAGCCGTCGCCCTCCTAACCGGCGTGTCGTGGCTGACAGGATCAACGTCCTGTCCACCGGAGCACAGCAGCGCCGGGCCTTCTCGGGATGTCACACGACGGATGGAGACCCTGGTGATGCCCCCGGGTGGCATATGCTGCGCCAGCGTGACGGGGAGGGTGAATTGCGACGGTGGGTGGTGCGGGTGGCGGTGGCCGCCCTGGCCGGGGCGGTGGTGGCGATGGTGGGGTGCGGGGCACCTGCCGGGCTGGACGGCGACCTGACCGACGACTGGCCGCTCGCCGCGGCGGCCGTGCAGTTCACCCCGAAGGTGGGCGACTGCCACGTGATTGCCGAACCGTCGAGCTACCTGACCAGCTACCAGCCGGTCGACTGCTCGCGGCAGCACCTGCTGGAGACCTTTCACCTGGGCACGTTCACCGGCGCGGTAGCCGAGCGGGAAACCCCGCCGCTGGTGGGTTCGGCGGTGCTGCGACCGGCGTTCGCCGAATGCGACGCGAAGGCGACCGCGTTCGTCGGTGGCGACTGGCGGGGCGCTCGCCTGACGGTGCAGGTCGCGCCCCCGTCCCCAGGCGGGTGGCAGGGTGGCAGTCGCTGGTTCCGGTGCGACATCTTCGAGCTGGACACGGCCGATGGCGGCTCCGAGCAACGGCATCCGGACGACCACCCGGTGCAGCACACCGGCAGCCTGCGGGATGCGCTGAAGGGCCCGTCACCGCTGGCCTTCGGGTGCCTGAACGAGGACCGGTACGGCGCTTTCGAGCAGACCGACTGCGCTCGGCCGCACACGTTCGAGTACGTCGGCTCGTGGACGGCGCCTGGCACCTCGTACGCGGATGCGGGCCGCGACGAGGACGGCGTGCACGCGAAGTGCCGGATCCTCGTGGCCCGGTACGCGAAGGTCCCGGTCGACGGCGTGCTGCGCTACCGGACGGGCACCTCGTACCTGGTGCCGTCCGCGGAGGCGTGGGCGCGCGGTGACCGGGGGATCCGCTGCTTCTACTGGTCGGGGGGTACGAAGGTGACCCGTTCGATCAAGGGCGGTGGCACAAAGGCGCTACCGGTCCGCTGAACGCGGCGCACCGACGGAGGCAGAGGCGGGCGGGAGAACCGGGTGAGCCAGGCCGGTGCGCCCGCCCACCGTCGACCGGTGCTCATGGCGCCCACACCAGCGCCGGCCTGCGCGAGGTGGACGTGCTCGCCCGCCTAGTACTCCAGCCGTACCTGATGGAGTCGGAGTCTTCGCTGGTAGTGGGTTGCGACCTGAGCGGCGACGACACCGCCGTCCTCCCGGCCTCGGCGAACCGGCAGCCGGCCGAGCCGTACGCGCTGGTCTTCGCCGATGGGGAGCTGGTGTCGCTGCGCGTCGTCGCGGTCGTCACCGACGACTCGATCCCCGGCGACCTGCTACTGCCCCGATCCGTGGTGCGGGCGCACGACCTCTCGGCGCTCACCTCCGCGGTGTACGTGCAGGACCGGATCGACCCTCCGATCGGAGCCGGATCGTCGACGTGTCCCAGTGGGCGGCCGAGGCGGGCCGCGCCGAGGATCGCCTCGTCTGGCTCTCCACGCTGCTGCTGGTCGGTGTCTCGGCCGGCTACGGAGCCGTCGCGGTGGCGAACATGTTGCTGACGGCCGCCGCCGGCCGGACGGCAGACCTGCGGCTGATCCGGTTGGCCGGTGCGACCCGGAAACAGGTCGTCTGGCTGGTCACGGCCGAGTCCGCCCTGGTGGTGCTGCTCGGCGGTGTTGTCGCGTTCGTCGGCCTGCTGAGCATCCGTGCCGGCCTCGCCCGAGCAGGCCGGCGTACCGGTCGATCTGGTGGCGCCGCGGTCCGTGGCCGACGGGGTGGTGGGGCTCTGCCTGTCCCTGGCGGTGCTGACGAGCGCGTTGCCGACCTGGCGGTCACTGCGCCATCGTCCCGCGCGGTCTCCCGTCGGCGTCGCCGGGTGAACCGGTGCCGACGAATGTCCGTCGGGGCAGGCCGAGCCGGTCGACCGCCGCGACGACCAGCTCCTCCGGTGCCGCGGCCACGTCCAGCACCACCCCGGGTTCGTCGGGCGTCAGATCCTCAAGGGTGGCCCGCTGGGAGTCGAGCAGACTGGCTGGCATGTAGTGCCCGACCCGCCCGGTCATCCGGGCCCGGATCAGCTCGGCCGGGCCGGCCAGGTGCACGAACTCCACGCTGGGCGGCCCCTGGCGCAGCACGTCCCGGTAGGAGCGCTTCAACGCCGAGCAGGCCAGCACCGTGGACACGCCCTCGGCGTGCCGGCCGGCCATCCAGGCCGCGAGGTCGCGCAGCCAGGGCCAGCGTGCCGCGTCGTCCAGCGGGATGCCGGCGCGCATCCGGGCCACGTTGGCCGGCGGGTGGAACTCGTCCGCCTCGGCGAAGACCAGTTCGGTCAACTCGCAGATCCCCCGCGCCACCGTTGTCTTGCCCGCCCCCGACACGCCCATCACCACCACGTGCCGGGTGGGCGGACGACGGTCACCAGTCATGGACCGTGCCGTCTTTGAGCCGGTTGAACGGCAGGTACGCCGGCTGGTACGGGAACCGGCCCGCGGCCTCCTCGTCGAGCTCCACGCCGAGTCCGGGCTGCTGTCCCGGGTGCAGGTACCCGTCGGCGAAGGTGAACGACTGTCGGAACACCTCGTCGGTGAGCGCCCCGTGCCGCATGTACTCCTGGATGCCGAAGTTGTGGATGGCCAGGTCGAGGTGGAGCGCGGCGGCCATGCCGACCGGGGAGATGTCGGTCGGCCCGTGGATGCCGGACTTGATCTGGTACTGGGCGGCGTAGTCGAGCAGCTTCCGCATGGCGGTGATGCCGCCGGTGTGCGTGACGGCGGAGCGCACGTAGTCGATGAGCTGCTCGCGGATCAGCGTCTGGTAGTCCCAGACGGTGTTGAAGACTTCGCCGATGGCCAACGGGGTGGTGGTGTGCTGCCGGACCAGCCGCAGCGCCTCCTGGTTCTCCGCCGGGGTGCAGTCCTCCAGCCAGAACAGGTCGTACGGCTCGAGCGCCTTGCCCAGCTTGGCGGCCTGGATGGGGGTCATCCGGTGGTGCCCGTCGTGCAGCAGGGGCAGCTCGGGGCCGAACTCGTTGCGAACGGCCTCGAAGACCCCCGGCAGGTGCCGCATGTACGAGCGTGTGTCCCAGTCCTCCTCGGCGGGCAGCGGCGTGCGCTGGGCCGGCTCGTAGTCGTAGCGCTTGCCGTCGACGCTGGGCTGGGCGGCCACGCCGTAGACGGCGTTGATGCCGGGCACCGAGGTCTGCACCCGGATGGCGCGGAAGCCCTGCTCCAGGTGGTGGCGGATGGAGTCGAACAGCTCGGGCAGGTCCCGCCCGGAGGCGTGCCCGTAGGCCAGGATCCCGGTCCGGGAGGCGCCGCCCAGGAGCTGGTAGAGCGGCATTCCGGCGGCCTTGGCCTTGATGTCCCAGAGGGCGACGTCCACGGCCGCGATGGCGGCCATGGTGACCGGCCCCCGCCGCCAGTAGGCCGAGCGGTAGAGGAACTGCCAGGTGTCCTCGATCTGATGCGGGTCGCGCCCGATCAGCAGCGGGACGACGTGGTCGGCCAGGTACGACGCGACGGCCAGTTCGCGCCCGTTGAGGGTGCCGTCGCCCAGTCCGGTGAGTCCCTCGTCAGTTGTGATCTTGAGGGTGACGAAGTTCCGGTCGGGGCTGGAGACGATGACGTCCGCGGCGACGATCTTCATGCCGATGCCTTTCTCAGGGGTGATGTCAGCGCAGCGTGCTGCCGGGCTGCACGTCGTTCAGGAGGGACAGTTCGTCGCGGCGTGGCAGGGTCTCCCAGTCGCCGTGGCCGCCGACGACGAAGGCGCCCAGGGTGACCGCGCGGCGCAGCCGCCCGGCCAGGTCGAGACCGTCGAGGTGGCCGGAGAGGTAGCCGGCGGTGAAGGCGTCCCCCGCGCCGACGGTGTCCACCGCCGTCACGGGCACCGCCGCCGCCTGCCGCACGCCCTCCCGGGTGTACGCGCGGGCGCCGTCGCCGCCGAGCTTCACCAGCACCGTCGACACGCCCCGGTCCAGCAGCTCGGCGACCACGGTCGACTCGTCCGCGCCCGCCGTGCCGACCAGGTCCAGCTCGTCGGTGGAGGCGACCACGACCGAGGCGTGGCCGACGATGTCGGCGAGCGCGGCCCGCGCCGCGTCCCGGCTCCACAATTTCGTCCGGTGGTTGACGTCGAGGCAGACCAGCGTCCCGGCCCGGGCGGCGGTCACGGCCGCCCACCGGGTGGCCTCCCGGGCACCGTCGGACAGCGCCGCGGTGATCCCGGTCAGGTGCAGCACCCGGGCGCCGGCGGCCAGGGCAGGCCGCAGGTCCTCGACGGACACCGCCGAGCCGGCCGAGCCGGCCCGCTGGTAGATCACCCGGGTCAGGTCGGCGGTCCGCCGTTCCAGGAACATCAGCCCGGCCGGGCGGTCCGGATCGCGGACCACGTGCTCGAGGCTTACCCCCTCGGCGCGCAGTTGCCGGAGCAGGAACTCGCCGAGTTCGTCGTCGCTGACCCGGCCGGCGAAGGCCGCGCGGTGGCCGAGCCGGGCCACCCCGACGGCCACGTTGGCCTCCGCCCCGGCCAGGTGCGGGGTGAGCGCGCCACCGGTGACGATGGGCCCGGCCGTGCGCAGCGACACCAGGGCCTCGCCGAAGGTGAGCAGGTCGACGGCGGTCATGACGCGGTGGCCGGGTAGCCGCCGGCGCGCGGGTTCGCGGCGGACGGGCAGGTGTCGCGCGGGTGCGCGACGGGCAGGCCGGCGGGGCTCATGCGACGGCGGAGAGGTAGGCGCGGGCGCGCTGGCGCAGGGCGTCGAGGTCGCCGCCGGAGGCGGCGTCACCGACCAGCGGGCCGCCGACGCCGACCGCGATCGCGCCGGCGGCGAAGTAGCCGGGCAGGTCGGCCAGGCCGACGCCGCCGACCGCTACGAAGGGGATGTCCGGGAACGGGTCGCGGACCGCCTTCAGGTACGCGGGGCCGCCCACCGACACCGGGAACAGCTTGATCGCCGACGCGCCCAGCCGCATCGCGGTGTACGCCTCGGTCGGGGTGAACGCCCCGGCGGCGACGGGCAGGCCGAGCCGCGCCGCCTCGGCGATCGACTCGACCACCGCGGGCGTCACCACGAACTGCGCGCCGGCCGCCGCCACCTCGGCGACGTCCGCGGCGGTGAGCACCGTCCCGGCACCGACCAGGGAGCCGGCCGGCGCGACCGCGCGCAGCGCCTCGACGGCTCGCGCCGCGTCCGGCGTGGTGAGGGCCACCTCCACGACTCGTACGCCCTCCTCCAGCAGGGCGGTGCCGGCGGCGATCGCGCCCGCGGTGTCGGTCCCCCGGATGACCGCGAGAATCCGGGCGGCGGCGAGTTCGGCGACGAGATTGACAGTCATGTTGTTCACCATTCCGCGTAGGAGCCGTCGGCGTGCCGCCAGGTGGGGCTGCGCCAGGAGTGGCCGCGCTTGTCCGCCGCCCGCACCGCCTGTTCGTCGATCTCGATGCCGAGCCCCGGCGCGGTGAGCCGCTCGACGTACCCGTCGACGAAGGTCAGCGGGGTCTTGTCGAGGCAGTAGTCGAGCACCTCGGCGCCGAGGTTGTAGTGGATGCCGATGCTCTGTTCCTGGATCAGGTAGTTAGGCGTGGCGAAGCCGACCTGCAGGCAGGACGCCAGGGCGATCGGGCCGAGCGGGCAGTGCGGGGCGAGTTGGACGTCGTACACCTCGGCCAGCGCGGCGATCTTGCGGACCTCGGTGATGCCGCCGGCGTGCGACAGGTCCGGCTGGGCGACAGCGATGCCGGCCTGCAGCACCGGCAGGAACTCCTGCCGGTTGTAGAGCCGTTCCCCGGTGGACACCGGAGTGGTCGTGGCGCGTACGAACTCGCCGATCAGGTGCGAGTTCTCCGGCACCACCGGCTCCTCCAGGAAGAACGGCCGGTACGGCTCGAGTAGCGGGGCGACCCGCCGGGCGGTGGCCAGGCTGAACCGGCCGTGGAAGTCGACGGCGACGTCCCGCTCGTCGCCGAGCACCTCCCGGGCGGCGGCCACCCGCTGGACCACGCCGTCGAGCTCGGCGACCGAGGCGACCGGGCTCATCCGCCCGGACGCGTTCATCTTCACGGCGGTCAACCCCGTCTCGACGGCGGCGCTGATCTGGTCGCGTACCTCGGCGGGCTCGTCGCCGCCGACCCAGCCGTAGACCCGGATCCGGTCGCGGACCGGGCCACCGAGCAGCTGGTGCACCGGGGCGCCGAAGTGCTTGCCGGCGATGTCCCACAGTGCCTGGTCGAGCCCGGCGACGGCGCTGGCCAGGATCGGCCCGCCCCGGTAGAACGAGGCCTTCGTCAACACCTGCCAGTGGTCCTCGATCCGCAGCGCGTCCCGGCCGACCAGCAGCTCGCTGAGCTGTCCGACGGCGGTGCGGACGGTCTCGGAGCGGCCCTCGCAGGTCGCCTCGCCCCAGCCGACGATCCCGTCGACGGTCTCGACCCGGACGAACAGCCACCGCGGCGCGACGAGGAACGTCTCCACCCGTGCGATCGTTGTCATGGCGTCCTCAGCCCTTCGTGGCGCCGGCGGTGAGCCCGGAGACGATGTACTTCTGCACGAACAGGGCGATCACCATGATCGGCAGAGTGACCACGGTGGCCGCGGCCATCAGGCCGCCCCAGTCGATGCTGGCGTAGCCGACGAAGTCGAAGATCGCCACGGGCAGGGTCTTCGTGTCCGCGCCGGAGAGCACCAGGGCGAACATGAAGTTGTTCCAGGAGAAGATGAAGGACAGGATGCCGGCGGTCGCCACGCCGGGCACGGACAGCGGCAGGGTGATCCGCCGGAACGCGCCGATGTGGGTCAGCCCGTCGACCAGCGCCGCCTCTTCCAGGTCCTCCGGCAGGCTGTCGAAGAAGCCCATCATGATGTAGACGATCAACGGCAGCGACACGAACATGTGGCTGAGGATCAGCACGGTGTACCCGCCGACCATCTGCAGGTTCGAGAAGACGTAGTACCAGGGCACCAGGAGCGACACACCCGGGATGATCCGGGCCATGAGCACCACGAGCGCTGACTTCTTCATGCTGAACCGGCTCATCGAGTAGGCGGCCGGCACGCCGAGGATGAGCGAGAAGAGCGTGGCGGCGAACGCCACCCAGAGGCTGTTGCCGATGAACTGGACGTAGTTGGCCTGCTGGAGCACGTTGCCGTAGTTGTCCAGGGTGGGCGAGAAGACAAAGGCCTTGCCGGTGTCGTAGATGTCGACGTTTGTCTTGAACGACGCGGCGATCATCCACAGCAGCGGCGCGATCAGCGCCAGCACCACGACGGCCAGGGCCACCGCCCGGAAGACCTTGAACGGCTTGCCCGGCTTCATCGGTCCAGCCCCTTCTTGCGGTAGGTCAGGGCCCACATCACCCCGATGATGATCAGGAAGAAGATGATCAGGACCGTCGATGAGACGCCGTAGTCGTTGTAGTCGAAGCTCAGCCCGTACGCGTAGACGTTGAGCGTCTCTACCTCGTGGAACGACCCGCCGCCGCGACCCTTCGTGGCGTAGAGGATGTCGAAGGTCTTCAGCGCATCGATGCCGCGCAGCAGGATCGCGACGATCACCGTGGGCATCAACAGCGGCAGCGTGACGTGCCGGAACCGCTGCCAGGTGCTGGCGCCGTCGATGAGGGCGGCCTCCTGCGGCTCGTCCGACAGCGACGTGAGGCCGGCGAGCAGGATCAGCACTACCATCGGGGTCCACTGCCAGATGTCGATGAACATCGTCGTCGGCAGGGCGCTGTTCTGGCCGGACAGCCAGGGCTGCGGGCCGATCCCGACCCAGCTGAGCACCTGGTTGGCCATGCCGATGGTGGGGTCGAAGATCAGCCGCCACATCATGCCGACCGCCACCGGGGTGGCGACCAGCGGAAGCAGGATGGCGACCCGGACCCAGCGCTCACCGCGGAACGGCCGCCACAGCAGCAGGGCGATCGCCATGCCGAGCGCCACCTCGACGGCGAGCACGACGCCGGTGAACAGGACGGTGCGCCACACCGCCGGCCAGAACCGGTCGGTGTCGGCGAGCACGTCGAGGTAGTTCTGGAACCCGATGAACTCGCTCTCGGCGCGGACCGAACCCTCGGCGTCGGTGAGGCTGAGGTATCCGGTCCACGCCACCGGAAAGATGATCAGCACGGCGACGAACGCCATGGCGGGGGCCGCGAAGAGCCATTTGCGGTGCGCGTTGGCCCAGCGCGACCAGCCCGACTCCGCCGGGGCCGGGCCGGCCTGCGACGGTCTGGTGACTGGTGTGGTGACGGCTGACATGAGGTCTCCGAGTGGTCAGGGCCGGGACCCGGTGCGGGGACGGCGGGGCCGGTCGGCCCCGCCGTCCCGCGGTCGGGTTACTTCGCCTCGTCGTCGAGGAACTTCTGGAACGCCTCGTTCGCCGCGTCCGCCGAGGCGGACGGGTCCTTGCCGGTGATCGCGTCGACGATCGGCTGGCCGACGATCTCGCGCGCCTGGGCGACCTTCACGACCAGCGGGCGGTCGTGACCGACGCCGTTGGCGGTGCTGGCCGTGGTGGCCTCGGCGAGGTCCTTCGGGTAGGTGGCGATGGCCTGCGGGTTGGCCCAGACAGAGGCGCGTGCGCCGGGGACGCCGGCCTCCTGCTGCGCCAGAGACTGCTCCTTGCCGGCCGCCCACTGGATGAACTTCCAGGCGTTGTCCTTGTTCTTCGACTGGTCGTTGATGCCCAGCGCCCAGGACGGGATGTTGTAGGGCTTCGAGCCGGCCGGGCCGGCCGGGAAGGGCGCGAAGCCGACGGTGTCGGAGACCTTCGACTTGGCCGGGTCGGTGGCGTTCTTGTAGAGCGAGTTGGCCTCGGTGTAGAAGGCCGCCTTGCCCTGGGTGAAGATCGCCATGGCCTCGGACCAGCTCATGTCGGTGCTGACGTTGTTCGGGCCGTGCTCGCGCAGCAGCCCGCCGTAGTAGGCGTACGCCTGCTTGGCCTGTTCGGTGTTGACCGCGGCCTTGCCGTTGGCGTCGACGAAGTCACCGCCGAAGCTGAACAGGAAGCTGGAGAACTGGGTGACGGCGGCGGCCTTGCCGGTGCGGGAGACGAAGCCCGCGACGCCCGGGTTGTCGGCCTCGACCTTCGCGGCCTGCGCCTTGAGCTCGTCCAGGCTCTTCGGCGGGGCGTCGAAGCCGGACTTCTTCAGCAGGTCCTTGCGGTAGTACAGCACCTCCGACTCGGTGATGATCGGCACGCCGACCACCTTGTCGTCGTACGTGGTGGCCTGCACCGGGGCGGCCTGGAAGTCGCTGAAATCGAAGGCGCTGTCCGACTTGGACCGCTCGGTCAGGTCGGCCAGGTACTTGTTCTTGCCGAACTGCTTGCCCTCCTGCAGGGGCCGGTACATCATCACGTCGAGGTCGCTGGATCCCGCGTTCAGCTTGACGTTGTACTGGTCGGACAGCTGGTCCTCACCGAGCTGGGTGACCTCGACCTTCAGGCCCGTCTGCTTCTCGAACTCCGGCAGCGCCTTCTTGACGTTCTCCGTCCAGACGTGGTTCACCAGCGTCACGCGCACGGTCTTCGACCCGCCGCTGTCCTCTCCACCGCCGCACGCGGCCAGGCCCATGGCGACCACCACGGCCAGAGACGTACCGATTATCGATCGACGTTGCACGTCATCTCTCCATTTCTCGTGGTCGCCGCCCCGGGGGAAGAGCGCCACAACGCTGTAACGTCCGCTTAACCACGGGATGCTAGGTCGAAAAAGCTGATTTATTCAAGGGGTTGACCGAACTGATATGATCCATGGCGTGGAATCGCACTCCTCCGGGGGCGTCGGCACCCAGCCCGCTCCGCCCGAGGTCGGGCTGCACGCCCGCGTCCTCGAGCACCTCGGCACCGCCATCTGCGGCGGAGAGTTCGCCCCCGGGGCGGTCCTCAACATCGACGACCTGGTCGACCGGTACGAGGTCTCCCGCTCGGTGGTCCGCGAGGTGCTGCGTGTCCTGGCGTCGATCGGGTTCATCGAGACCCGCCGACGGGTCGGGGTGACGATCCGGCCCGCGCACGACTGGAACGTCTTCGATCCGCAGGTGATCCGGTGGCGGCTGGCCTCGGCCAGCCGGCTCGCCCAGCTCCGCTCCATCACCGAGCTGCGCACCGCCATCGAGCCGCACGCCGCCCTGCTGGCCGCCGGCCGGGCCGGTCACGACGAGGCCAGCGACCTCGTCGGCCTGGCGGCGAAGATGTGGGCCGCCGGCAAGGCCGGCGACGAGGAGCGCTTCCTGCGCCTGGACATCGAGTTCCACCGCCGGGTGCTGCTCGCCTCCGGCAACGAGATGTTCGTCCGGCTGCAGGACCTGGTCGCCGAGGTGCTGACCGGCCGGCACAAGCACCACCTCATGCCGCACCATCCACACGAGGAGGCGCTGCGCCTGCACGCCGAGGTGGCCCAGGCGATCCAGCGGCACGAGGGCGAGCGCGCCCGGCTGGCGATGGTGCAGCTCATGGAGCAGGCGTTCGAGGAGATGCGCTCCCTCTGGGAGCAGACCGCCGAGCCCGTGCGATTGATCTGATCCGTCGCTCGCCCACCCCGCTGGCCTGGTGGAGCGCGGACGTGCGGTGGCGGGGCGTCAGCGGCGTCCTACCCCGGTGTAACGGCGTGGAACGGGTCCGCCGTCAATAGACGGCCGTGCATTGTATTCGGGGCGAACGCATTCCTGGTCGTCCCTGGGCGTGGTGATGATCGTGGCGGGGCTGCGGCCGAACCCGGTCTTCCCGGCCATCGTCCGGCCACGGCTGACCGCGCACCGAGCCCGGCCCCGCCCTGCCGTCAAGATCAACCGACGGGGCATGATGGGGTGTCACGCTCCATCGACCGGCCGTGGCACGTGTCCGGTCGGACCGGTCAGTAGCGACCGATGCTGTCCAGCGGGCACATCACGATGCGCGGCTGGGCCGCCGGGTCGAGCCACCGGAGTACGCCGACCAGGTCGGCGTGCGACAGGCTGACGCAGCCGGCGGTCGGGCCGGAGGGCGTCGTGCTGAACTCGTGCAGGAAGATCCCGCTGCCTGCGTTCGGCACCGGCTTCGGCACGTTCGGCGCCATGTTGTAGGTGACCACCGCGAAGTGCGTGTAGGCCGGCTTCTCCTTCCACAGCGCCTCGCTGTAACCGCCAGGGCTGGTGGCCGTGTGCCGGAACGTGTTGTAGGTGGACGATTTCGGGTTCTCGTCCCACCAGTCGTCGGTGACGACCTGGTGGTACGGATATCTCACGCCCGGGTTCGCGGCGATGCCGTACATCCTCGGGCCGAACGCGTAGACCCCCGTGGGCGTGGTCGGGGTGCCCTCGACGTGGTTGTCGCTGAAGAACTGGGAGCCGATCCGCGCGGACAGCGCCCCCGAGACCGCGGTCCAGCGGCCGTCGGTCTTCGCGAACGTCTCCAGTGTGGCGTAGCTGGTATTCCAGCTCGCCGCGGTCATCACGACGACCTGCCACGTGGTGGCCGGCAGGGTGCGCAGACCGCTTGCCTTGTTGCTCGGCGTCCAGGTGCGGTCTCGTGGACGTGGGGGGTCGGTGGTGGCGTCGGGAGACGCCGCCGCTGCCGGCGTCGCGCCGGAGACGACGACGGGCGCGGCGATGCCGGCCGCCGCCCCGACGATCAGGGATCTGCGTCGCATGCGGCAGATCGTCCCACCCGGCGCGCCGTTCCGATGTCCCTCGCGAACCGACCGTTCGCCGGTCGACCGGTTTCGTGGGCGGACCGGCAGGGGTAGAGGTGCACCGCCCGCCAGCAGACCCTGAGGAGACAACCATGTCGGTACAAGCGTTTCTCTACCTTGTCGCGGTCATCCTGCTCGCGCTCGCCGCGTTGCCCTTCCGTACCCGGGGCGTCTCGCTCGCCCTGCTCGGAGCGGCGTGCGCCCTGCTGGCCTACGCCTGGCCGGTGATCACCGGTTAGGCGAAGGGTGAGTGATGAGTCATCGGTGGCCCTTGACGCCTGGTGGCGCGCCCGGGGAGCAACCTCGGCACGGACGGGTGGCCGCGCCGGGGCCGAGGGCGGCGACCGACGAACGGGGTGGGCCGGCGACCGAGGTCGCCGGCCCACGGCGTCGGGTCAGGGAGTGGTGAGGTCGAAGCGGTTGACGGTGACCGAACCGCCGAGCGACGACGTGGCGTAGTTGAAGATGCCGTACCGGTAGCCCATGAAGAACGGCCAGTCGTTGTTCAACGTGTACGCCGGCCCGAGCGAGGTGAAGGTGACCCCGTCGGTGCTGTAGGAGAACCTCGCCTGTCGGCCGGCGCCGGGTCTGACGTCCGCGTTGACACGCAGCCAGATCCGGCCGCCGGACACCGCCGCGCTTGCCCGTTCGGTGCCGGTGCTGGTGGTGTTCCAGTTGCTGTCCATGGCGAGGCCGTCGACCATCGAGACCCGCGTTTGGCCGCCGTCGCGGCGGACGCCGATCCAGGCGGAGAGATGTCTCAGCATGGCCAGGCCGGACCGGTCACCGTCACGCATTGTCGAGTAGTCCAGTTGGATCGTGGCGGTCGACGTCGGTCCCTGGATCCGGTGCGTCAACGTGTTGCGGGCGGCGTACAGGTCGTTCGTGACCGTGGCGGTCTGGAGCCGCAGCCCGTTGTTCATCGAGAACTTCGTGGTGTCCGGGTTGTGGTTCCACTCCCACCGCGGGTCGAGTGTCGGGCCGGCGAAGGTGTCCGGGCCGATCATGGACTTGACCTGGCGTGGTGGCCGCGGCACGTTCGGGTACGGGTAGCTGGCGCCCCAACCGCCGTTCACGGTCTGGATGCTGGGCCAGCCGTCGGAGCTCCAGTTGATCGGCGCCAGCACCGGGATCCGGCCGCCGGGGTACGCGTCGACGAACGCCATGTAGTACTGCCCCCACCCGGCAGCGCGGCCAGCTCGTCCCCGGCCAGCGCGGCGGCCAACGACTCCAGCAGGCTCCGCAGCCGCCGGTGGTCCTCGTTGCCCGACCTGCCGCCGGCCGTGCCAGCCATGCCCAGGTGGGTGTGATGCGCCGCCGGCTGAGCAGCGCCGAGCAGCGGTGCGACCGATGGCAACCTGCCAGGCGTACGTGAGTTCGCCAGCCGAATCGGGTTGATCTAACCCCTCTGCTTCCTATCGCGGCTGCTGCTCCTGCGCGTGGGTAGGTTCCGGTCAGGCGGCGACTGCCGTGTTGGGACAGTGCACCCCTATTGACCCCTATTGATGCGTAAGGATGTCGTCGCGGAGCGTTATCGTCTGACGATGTCGCCGCCCCTCGACGGCAAGATCGCCTGACGGAGAGGATCGCCATGTCGCTGCCCACCAACCCTCCGGCGCTGAGCGTGGTGATGCCGACCTACCAGGATCCGCAGTGCCTCGCGCTGACCCTCAAGGCGCTGACCCGGCAGACGCTGCCGCCGGAACGCTTCGAGGTGATCGTGGTCCGGGACGGTGGCTCGTCCGACGGGTACGCCGAGGCGCTCGCCGAGGGTGCCGGTCTCCGCCTGCGCGTGCTGGAACTCGCCGAGCGCAAGGGCCGCTCCGTCGCCCGCAACGAGGGGGCGCGCCGTGCCTGCGCACCTCTGCTGGTCTTCCTCGACGCCGACTCGTGGGCGGTGCCCGACCTGCTGGAGCGGCACCTGGCCTGGCACAGCGTGCCCGGCAACGCGGCGGTGCTGATCGGCCGGCGGGACGAGATCGGCCTCGCTGACCTGCCGGCAGTGCTGGCCGGAGAGTCGCACGCGGTCGCACGCGCCTTCCCGCACGGCGGCGACCTGCGGTTCGCCACGGGGCTTCCCGACGACGGGGGCGAGTGGCTCCGGGCCGGCTGGGTCATCGCCTACACGCACAACATCTCGCTGTCCAGCGCGCACTTCGCGCAGGTCGGTGGTTACCGCGAGGCGTTCGGTCTGAGCTACGGCGTGGAGGACGTCGAGTTGTTCTACCGCGTCGACCGCAGCCTCCCCGACGGCGTCAACTTCGGCTACGACGACGACGCCCGGATCGTCCACCTGCCGCACCACAAGAACATCACCCGCAACTGGATGGAGATGAAGGCCAACTTCCAGCAGGCGGCCCGGCTCTATCCGTGCCTGGAGTGGGAGTTCCTTACCGCCGTCATGGGGTACGAGGCGATCCGGCGCATCCTGCACTATCGCGCGCTCATCGACGAGTGCGTCGAGCGGTCGGCCTGCGCCATCGGGCCCGCCGCCGCGCGCCTCGCCGGCCAGGTGCGGGGGCACCGCACGCTCTGGATCGGCACCGGCCGCGCCGATTCCGGGTTGCCCACCTCGGCGTTGACCTTCGACTACGCCGCACCCATCGGGCGGACCAACTTCCACCTGCTCGGCGTCGCCCCGCCCATGCCGCCGGGCAGCCTGGACGCGGTGATCAGCGTGGACTTCTGGCGGTACCTGCTGTGGCCGGAACTCTGCCAGTTCATCTCGGCCTCGCTGCTGCTGGCCGGCGAGGTCCACCTGGTCGCCACCGCCGACTCGACGCCGGGGATGTGCGCCGCCGACCCGCAGACGCTGGACTACCTGCGCCAGGCGCAGGCCGCGGCGTGCACGGCCGAGCTGCGCGCGGTCGAAGGGCTCGGCCACGTACTGATCCTGCGGCCCCTCCGACCCGCGCCCGGCGCCGCGCGCCGGGTACCCGCTCAGACCGCCGCCAGGGCGCGACCCGCTGCCCTGGTGCCGGGGCGCTCCACGACGCGGGGATAGCAGATCGACGGTGCGGCCAGGCCCGACAACGCTGTCGGGCCTGGCCCAACCGCGCCCGGATCCGGAGTAAAAGACGGAAAGGCGAGTACCATGCGCGTACTGCTGTCGACTCTCGGGTCGCGCGGCGATGTCCAACCACTGGTGGCGCTCGCGTCGCGGTTGACGGCCCTCGGCCACCAGGTCCGCCTCTGCGCCCCGCCCGACTTCGCCCGCTGGGTGGGCAGCTTCAGGATTCCCTTCGTGCCCGTCGGCCCGCCCTGGCGCAGGTCGGCGGCGCCCAGGTCGCGGGCCGCCGTGCCAAAACCCTCGCCCGCGCAGGTACGCAAGCTCGCCGAGTCCTCCATCGGCATCCAGTTCGAGGTGCTGTCGGCCGCAGCCCGGGACTGTGACGTCCTCGTCGCGTCGACGGGCCTCCAGATCGCCGCCCGCACCGTGGCGGAGAAGCGCGGCATCCCGTACGTCTTCGCGGCGCTCTGCCCGGCGGCCCTTCCCTCACCCCACCACCCCCCGCTGCCGCTGCCGGTGCTCGGGGAGGTCCCGGCGCCCGCGTCGGCCGACAACAGCGACCTGTGGGCGGCCAACCTGCGGCACGTCAACGACACCTTCGCCGCGCCCCTCAACGCGCTGCGGTCGGCGGTGGGGTTGGGCACGGTCGACGACGTCAGCGACCACATCCACACCGACCGGCCGTGGCTGGCCACCGACCCGAGCCTGGCACCCTGGCCGGACGTCGCCGATCCGGCCGTCTACCAACCGGGCGCCTGGCTCCTGCCCGACAAGCGGGCCCTGCCCGCCGAGCTGACGGCCTTCCTGGACGCCGGCGGGCCGTGCGTCTACGTCGGATTCGGCAGCGTCGCGGCACCCCCGGGTCTGCTGGAGACGGCCGTGCGGGCCGTGCGCGCGGTCGGTTGCCGGCTGGTCGTCTCCCGGGGCTGGGCACCGCTCTCGCCGGTCGACCGGTCCTCCGACTGCCTGGTGGTCGGCGAAGTGAACCAGCAGGACCTGTTCCGGGAGGTGGCCGTGGTGGTCCACCATGGCGGCGCGGGCACCACGACCACGGCCGCGCGGGCCGGGACGCCGCAGGTCGTCGTACCGCAGGTGTACGACCAGCACTACTTCGCGCGCCGGGTGTCCGCGCTCGGCATCGGCACCGCACACCCCGGCTCCGTGCCGACCGTCGACTCGCTGACCGAGGCTCTGGGCGCCGCGCTGCGGCCGGAGGTGGCCGCCCGCGCCCGCGAGTTCGCCGGCGTCGTACGCACCGACGCGGCGCAGGTCGCCGCGGAGCGGTTGGTCGTCGCACCGGGAGCCTGAGCGGGCAGCCCCGCCCCGCTGGCTCACGACCGGGCGGGGCCCGGCCACGACCCAGGCGACCGGTGCCGTGCCGGGCCGAGCGGGCGGGTCGACGCTGGGTGCCCGACCCCCGTCACCGGCCCGCGCAGCCGCAGCGGCGTCAGGCCCGGCGCAGCGTCCGCAGTGTGCCGGCCCAGGCGACCACCTCGTCGAGCATGGTGCCGAGGGCCTGCTCGTGGTGCGCGGCCGGCCGGAAGTCGCGGAAGTTGACGAAGTCGGTCGTCAGAGAGAGCGCGACCTGGGAGCGGACGTCGGCGACGCCGAGCTGCCCGAGCACCAGCCGCAGGTGCTCCGCCGCCCGGGTGCCGCCGTGCACGCCGTAGCTGACGAGGCCGGCGGCGGCGTGCTGCCACTCCTGGTAGAGGAAGTCGAGGGAATCCTTCAGCGCGCCCGGGATGGAGTGGTTGTACTCCGGCGTGACGAAGACGAAGCCGTCGAACCCGGCCACGGTCGTCGCCCAGCGGCGTACGGCCGGGCGTCGCGACGGCGCCATCGACGGCGGCAGCACCTCGTCGAAGTGTGGCAGGGCGTAGTCGGCGATGTCGACCAACTCGACAGTGGCGTCGCCCCGCTTGGCGGCGACGTCGCGCACCCAGCGGGCCACGGCGTCGGCCTTGCGGCCGGGTCGCGTGCTGCCGACGATGACACCGATCCTGACCATGCTGCTCTCCTCTACGCGATGGGGACGGGGCGCGCGGGAGCCGGCGTGCCGGTCAGGTCACGAGCCAGCTCCACCGCGCCGTGCAGGGACGACAGCCCGCCGAGGGCGGCGGGACGCACCGGTGGCGCCGGGCGCCCGGGCCGGCCGGCGCGGCGTGCCCGTTGCGCGACGAGCGGCACGAAGCCAGGCAGGCCGGCGGCGAACCCGCCGCCCACGATTGCCAGCGCCGGATCGAGGATCTCGCCGAGGCTCACCACCGCCGCCGCCAGCGCCCGGCAGCTCTCCTCGACCGCAGCCACCGCCCAGGGCTCGCGCCCGTCGAGTCCGGCCCGTAGGTCATCGAAGCCCACCTCGCCGCCCCGGCGGGCGGCGGCGCGGCGCAGGGTGGCGGGGCCGGACGCGACGGACTGGAGGCAGCCGTGCCGGTCGCAGTCGCAGCGCTCACCGTCGAGGGCGACGACCATGTGGCCGATCTCGGCGGAGGACCGGCCCGGCACCGGCCGGCCGGCCAGTACGACGCCGCCGCCGATCCCGGTGCCGACGCCCAGGTAGACCACGTCGTCCGCGCCGGCGCAGCGCGCCTCGGCCAGGGCGGCGAGATCACCGTCGTCGGCGACGGCGGTCGCCGCGTCGGGAAAGAGGCGGCGCAGCGCGCCGGTGAGGTCGAGGCCCGCCCAGCCGGGGCGCCCAGGCCAGGTGGTGACGGTGCCCCCGGTGTCAGTGGTCGCCGGCATGGCCACCCCGACCGCGTCCACCGGTCCCCACCGGTCGAGCAGCCGGTCCACCTCGACGGCCAGCACCGTCAGGTCGTCAGCCGGGTCGGCGGCCCCACGGGGCCAGCGGAAGGTCCGGTCGTACGCCGGCCGCCCGGGTGCCTCCGCGTGCAACGCGACCTTGGTGCCGCCGACGTCGATGCCGAGGACGCCGCCGTGGCGCTGCGGACCGGACACGGCCGGCCTCAGCCCAGCCGCACGTGCAGGTAGACGAGCGCCAGGGCGGCCACGGCAAAGATCACCGGCGTCAGGATCGTCGCGGCCGGGTCCTTCGCCCGTGCGTGGTAGACGACCGCGCACGTCATCTGCAGGGCGAGACCGATCGCCGCCGCGATGCCCAGGGGCGGCCAGAGCAGGCCGAGCAGCAGCCCGGCGACCGCGGCGAGTTCCAGCACCCCCAGCACGCGGGTCAGCCCCGGCGAGACGCCGAGGTGGTCCATCCGCTCGCGCATCTGTGCCTGCCCGGTGAGCTTCGGCACGGCGGTGCCCACGAACACGGCGGCGAGGACGAGGGTCAGGACGAGGACGGGAATTTCCACGTGAGGTCCTTCGGGAAGAGTCGGGAGGGGCGGACGACCGTACCGCCGGCACGCCGGCGCCCACGGCACCGGACGGCGGGGTGCCCGGTCGTCATCGGACGGTCGCGGTGAGGGCGCGCGCGGCCAGCCGGTAGCCCAGCGCTCCGAGCCCGACGATCACCCCGCTGGCCAGCGGGGCGATCACCGAGTCGTGCCGGAAGCTCTCCCGCGCCCACACGTTGGACAGATGCACCTCGACGAAGGGCCGGGGGTAGTTGGCCAGCGCGTCGCGCAGGCTCCAGCCCGCGATCATCAGGGCGCCCGGGTTGACGATCGCGCCCACCGTGCCGTAGCTGTTCTGGATCGTACGGATCAGCGCACCCTCGCAGTCGTGCTGCTCGGCGACCACACCCCAGCCCCGGGCGGCGACCTCCTCGCCGACGGCGCGTTCGATGTCGTCCAGGGTGTCGGTGCCGTAGATCTCCGGTTCCCGCCGGCCGAGAATGCCCAGGTTCGGGCCGTTCAGCAGCAGTACGTCCGACACGCTTCACCTCGTGGGGCACGGCCCTGGTCCCGCAGAGCCTGATGACTGGTCACCGCAGTCTTACTACGCCGACGGCTCCCGGCGAACCGGCGGCGCCCGACGCGCGGGCGGACTAAGGGGTGGCTAGGGGCTGTTAGGGGCGGTGACCGCGTATCCGCGTCGGTTACCGTCCTCCCTGCTGAAGCGACGCCGCCGGCTCCAGACGGAGGCGTCACGTACCGCGCGGCCATCCGGTGCTCCGCTGCGCCCGGACCGCGCACCGGCGGTCTCGGGTCGTCCCGCCCGATGGTCCGCCCAAGCCCCTGGTCTGCCCGAGTTGGGAAGTGGGAAGTCATGAGTGGTCAGCCCTCGACGGTGTCCGAGTTCCCCGAGTGGCCGCAGTACGGCGACGAGGAGCGAACCGGACTGATCCGCGCCCTCGAACAGGGTCAGTGGTGGCGGATGGGCGGCAGTGAGGTCGACTCCTTCGAGCGGGAGTTCGGTGACTACCACGGCAGCCCCCACGCGCTTGCCGTCACCAACGGCACCCACGCGCTGGAAGTCGCGCTGGAGGTGCTCGGCGTCGGCCCCGGTACGGAGGTGATCGTCCCGGCGTTCACGTTCATCTCGTCCTCGCTGGCCGCGCAGCGTCTCGGCGCGGTCGCCGTGCCGGTCGACGTCGACCTGGACACCTACTGCGTCGACCCCGCCGCCGTCGAGGCCGCGATCACGCCCCGTACCAAGGTGATCATGCCGGTGCACATGGCCGGGCAGTTCGCCGACATGGACGCGCTCGACAAGCTCGCCGCCGACGCCGGGGTGGCTCTGCTGCAGGACGCGGCACACGCCCACGGCGCGCAGTGGCGCGGCCGGCGGGCCGGCGCGCTCGGCTCGGTGGCCGCCTTCAGCTTCCAGAACGGCAAGCTCATGACCGCCGGCGAGGGCGGAGCGGTCGTCTTCCCCGACGAGGAACTGCGCGAGCGGGCATTCCTCGTGCACAGCTGCGGCCGGCCCCGCACCGACCGCGAATACCTGCACAGCACCACCGGCTCGAACTACCGGATGAGCGAGTTCACCGCCGCTGTGCTACGCGCCCAGCTGCCCCGCCTCGACGAGCAGATCGCGCTGCGCGAGCAGCGCTGGCCGCTGCTGTCGAGCCTGCTCGCCGAGATCCCGGGCGTCGTCCCGCAGGCGACCGACCCCCGCACCGACCGCAACCCGCACTACATGGCGATGTTCCGTATCCCCGGGATCGGCATCGAGCGCCGCCGTGCCGTGGTGGACGCGCTCATCGCCCGGGGCGTCCCGGCGTTCGTGGCGTTCCGGGCGATCTACCGGTGCGAGGGCTTCTGGATGGCCGGCGCGTCCGACGAGTCGGTAGAGGTGATCGCGGCCCGCTGCCCCAACACCGAGCAGATCCACTCCGACTGCGTCTGGCTGCACCACCGCACGCTGCTTGGCACGGAGCAGCAGATGCACGAGATCGCCGCCGTGCTCGCCGACGTCCTCGCCGGATGACGGCCCGGCCCCCGGCCGCGGCCGGCCGGCCGGTGCGGGTCGCGGTGGTCGGCCTCGGCTGGGCCGGGCGGGAGATCTGGCTGCCCCGGCTCGCCGCACACCCCGGCTTCGAGGTGGTCGCCGTGGTCGACCCGCAGCCCGTGGTGCGCGATCAGGCCCGCGACACCCACGCCGTCGCGTCCGCGTACGCCGACGTCGAGGACCTGCCCGCCGGAACGGTCGACCTGGCGGTGGTCGCCGTACCGAACCACCTGCACGCGGTCGTCGCCGTCCGGCTGCTGCGCCGGGGCGTACCGGTGTTCCTGGAGAAGCCGGTCTGCCTGACCTCCGCCGAGGCGGGCATCCTGGCCGACGCGGAGCGCGACGGCGGCGCGGTGCTGCTGGCCGGCAGCGCCGCCCGTTACCGGGCCGACATCCGGGCGCTGGCCGACGTGGCCGGCGGGCTGGGCCCGATCCGGCACGTCGATGTGGCCTGGGTTCGCGCCCGAGGGGTGCCCGACGCGGGCGGCTGGTTCACCCGCCGCGACCAGTCCGGCGGGGGCGCGCTGGTGGACCTCGGCTGGCACCTGCTCGACACGGTGCTGCCGCTGCTCGGCCCGGCCCGGGTCACTCACGCGATAGGCAGCGTCTCGGACGACTTCGTCAACGACAGCGCCGCCCACGCCGCCTGGCGCGGCGGGGCCGACACCGCAGGCCACGTTCCCGGCGACGTCGAGGACACCGCCCGGGGGTTCCTGCTCACCGACACCGGCGCCTCCGTCGCCCTGCACGCGTGCTGGGCCTCGCACGAGTCGCTGGACCGCACCACCGTCACCGTGCACGGCGCCGCGGGGTCGGCGACGCTGCGCTGCACGTTCGGCTTCAGTCCCAACCGGGAGCCCACGCCGGTGCTGACGCGTACCCGCGACGGCCGGACCGCGCGGCTGCCGCTGCCCGGGGAGCCGATCGGCGCGGAGTACGACCACCAGCTCGACGCCCTGCCCGGGCTGCTCGCCGACCCGGCCGCCCGGGGCGCGGCCGTCGTCGAGGCCCGCCGGACCATCGACATCATCGAACGGATCTACCAGTGCGCCCGGCCCACCCGGCCGGAGCGCCAGCACGCACTGGTGGGCCATCGCGCCGGGTGAGAACCACCGTCGGCCCCAACCCCTTCCGGGAGCAGCCATGAGCCGTCCATCGTCCACAGTCGAGGTGACCCCGCCCTCGCCGGCGCGCGGCCCGATCCGCGCGGTCGTGTTCGACCTCGACGGCGTCATCGTCGACAGTTCGGCCGTCATGCGTGAGGCGTTCAGCATCGCGTACGCCGAGGTGGTGGGCGACGGGCCGGCACCGTTCGACGAGTACAACCGGCACATGGGCCGGTACTTCCCGGACATCATGCGCCTGATGGGGCTGCCCCTGGAGATGGAGGAGCCGTTCGTCCGCGAGAGCTACCGGATGGCCCACCTCGTGCCGCTCTTCCCCGGCGTCCGGGAGACCCTGGAGACCCTGCACTCGCGTGGCATCCGGATGGGGATCGCCACCGGCAAGGCCGGCCCGCGGGCCCGCTCCCTGCTCGACCAACTCGGCGTGCTGGGCCTCTTCGGCCAGGTGATCGGCTCCGACGAGGTGGCCCGTCCCAAGCCTGCCCCGGACATCGTGCTCCAGGCGCTGGGCAACCTCGACGTGCCGCCGCACGAGGCCATGATGGTGGGCGACGCGGTGATCGACCTGCTCAGCGGCCGGGCCGCCGGGGCGACGGCCGTCGCCACGACGTGGCACGGCGGGGACATCGCGGCGCTGCTCGCCGCCGGCCCCGACCTGGTCGTGCACGCCCCGGCGGAGTTGCTGGCGCACTGCCCGGCGGCCCTCGTCCACTGACCCGGACCGGAGCGCGCCGGGCTGCTCGCGCGGGCCGCACGGCGCGCTGCCGCCGAGCCTGCCGGCAAGCGGCGGTCAGCGTGTGTCGCTGACCGCCTCGGGGCCGGCTTCCAGGAAGCGCAGCATGCCGGTGGCCAGGACCTCGGCGACGGGGGCCGGGACCAGGTCGGTACGGATGGTGACCCGCAGGAGGACACTCTCGTCGCCGGGCAGCACCTCGGCGACGCAGGCACCGGACCACTCCCGGGCGTACGGTTCGACGACCTCCTCGGTCCGGCAGCCGGGCAGGTCCAGCGGGAGGACGAGGTTGTCCTGGTAGGCGAACGAGGGCAGGCTGTTGATCACCTCGCGGGGCAGGTCGAGGACCGGGTCGTCGGTGACCATCTCCAGGAAGGAGACGTCCTGGGCGGCCATCAGCTCGTCCGCGGTCTGCTGGAGGGCGCGCATCAGGTCCTTCTCCGGGCCGCCGAACCGGACCCGGAGACAGTTGCTGCTGATCCTGCTCGTGAAGGCGGAGTCGAGGACGCGGCTGCCGCGCTGGGCGACGATCATCAGCAGGGCGATGTCGTCCTGCTGATGGATGGCGCGCAGCGCCGAGGCGTAGGCGGCGGCGAAGTAGGTGGAACGGCTGAAGCGGTGTTCGACGGCGGCCCGGTCCCAGCGCCGCACCAGCTCGGGCGAGACGGCGACGATGTGCCCGGTCTTGGGGCCCCAGGTCGGGGTCTGTTCCAGGATCTCCTGCGGCCGGCCTTCGCCTTGGCGGGGTAGGTCGCGTAGTTGTTCGCGCCAGTAGGTTCGTTGGGTTTGCAGGTCGGCGGCGTCGCGGAGGCGGGTGTGTTCGTCGTAGGACTGGTGCAGTGTGGGTGCGGGGTGTGGCCAGGTGGGTGTGTGGCCGGTGTGTCGTGCGGTGTAGGCGTGGCTGAGGTCTCGTACGAGTAGTCCGTATGACCAGCCGTCGAAGGCGATGTGGTGGATGCCGATGCCGAAGAGGATTCGGTTGGTGGTTTTGTTTCGGATCAGGGCGGCGCGCCAGTTGCGGCCCTGGGTGTAGTCGAGGGGTTGTTGTACTGCTTCGGCGAGTTGGTCGAGGGCGTCGTGTTCGGTGGCGGCGTCGGCGAGTAGGCGTAGCTGGGGCATGCCGGGGTTGGGTGGGATGATTGCGGTTGGTGGGTCGGTGCGCCGGTAGCGGGCGTGTAGGGCCTGGTGGCGGCGGTGTAGGTCGCCGAGGGCGGCCATGAGGGCTCGTAGGTCCAGCTCACCCTCGATCCACCAGGTGGTCGGGCAGACCAGTTCGAAGGGGAGCACGACGCACTTCGCGACGGACGGGGTCAGCGGGACGGGCTTCGACGGGCCGGGACGGCCGGTGACGGACGGCGCCAGCTCGGCCCCGGGGCGGCGGGGGGCGGTGGCGAGCCAGCGGGCCAGCCCTTGCGGGGTGGGGGTGCGGTGGATCTGCGAGACGGGCACGGCGACGTCGGCGGCCTCGTCGAGGGCGACAGCGACGGCGGCGGACTGCAGGGAGGTGCCGCCGAGGTGGAAGAACCCGTCGAGTGCCCCGACCCGGTCCAGCCCGAGCACCGTCGCGAAGATCCCCGCGACGAGGCGTTCGGAGTCGGTGGCCGGTTCGGTGTACGGCACGTCGAGATCGGGACGGCGCGAGCCCGGTTCTGGTAGCGCCCGTCGGTCGATCTTGCCGGTGCCGCCGGTGGGGAACCGGTCCAGGACCATGATCACGGCGGGAACCATGTAGGGCGGGAGCACGGCGGCGGCGTGTGCCCGCAGGTCCGCGGTGACGGGGACGCGGCCGTCGCGTCCGGTGACGTAGCCGACGAGCCGGGCGGTGCCCTGGTCCTCGCGACGGGTGACGACGGCGGTGCCGACGTCCGGGTGCTGTTCGAGAGTCGCCTCGATCTCACCGAGTTCGATCCGGATGCCGTTGACCTTGACCTGGTGGTCCATCCGGCCGAGGATCTCCAGCGCTCCGGCGGCGTTCCACCGGCCGAGGTCGCCGGTGCGGTAGGCGGTCCCGCCGCCGTACGGGTCGGTGACGAACCGCTGGGCGGTCAGTTCGGGGCGGTTGAGGTAACCGTCGGCGACGCCGGCGCCGGTGATGAGGATCTCGCCGGGGACGCCCATGGGGACGAGGTCGAGATTGGCGTCGACGACGCGGATCTGCCGGTTGGGCATGGGTCGGCCGATGGGCACGTACGCGCCGGGCCAGCCCTTCGACGCGTCGTACCAGGTACAGGCGACGGATGCCTCCGCGGGCCCGTACGCGTTGATCAGGCGGGCACCGGCGGCCGTCCAGCGGCGTGCCATGCGGGGCGGAATGGGTTCCCCGGCGAGGGTCACGCACGTCAGGCTGGGGCAGTCGGCGGGATCGACGGCGGCGAGGTTCGTGGGTGGGCAGAACGCGTGGGTGGCCTGCTCCTTGGCGATCAGCTCCGTCAACCGGCGGGCGTCGAGCAGATCGTCGCGGGAGCTGACGACGACGCGGGCACCGGAGGTCAGCGCGGTGTAGATCTCGCCGAGGGCCACGTCGAAGACCGGGGAACAGGAATGGAGCATCCGGCTGTCCGGCCCGACCGCGCACTCCTCCCGCATCCAGGTGACGAAGTTCGTCAGGTGCTCGTGGGTCAGCACGACACCCTTCGGTGTCCCGGTCGAGCCGGACGTGTAGATCACGAACGCCGGCCGGGAGGGTGCCACCACCGGCAGGTCGGCCGCCTCGGCCGCCGTCACGGTGGGCCAGTCGGCATCGAGGGCGACGACCCGTACGCCGTCAGGTCCGGGGACACGCGGGGCGACCTCGCCGACGGTGAGGACGACCCGGGCGCCGTGGTCGGCCAGCAGCATCCGCATCCGCTCCGCCGGCCAGGACACGTCCATCGGCGTGTACGCCGCCCCCGCCCGCAGCACCGCCAGGGTGGCGACGAGCGTCCACATGCTGCGGTCCAGCGCCAGCGACACCACGTCCCCGGGCCGTACGCCCATCGACCGTAGCCGCGCGGCCAACTCCCCCGAGCGACGGGCCAGCTCCGCGTACGTCAGCACCTCCCCGGCGGCGACGCCGGCCACCGCGTCCGGCGTGCGTCGCGCCCATTCGAGCACCAGCTCGTGCAGCGGCGCACCCGGCACCGGGCGGGCCGGGCCCCGGCCCCACGCGAGCAGCCGCTCGCGCTCGGTCGCGCCCAGCAGCGGCAGCGCGCCCAGCGGCACCCCCGGTTCCCGGACCCCGGCCGACAGCAACGACACGGTCTGGTCCACCAGGCCCCGCACCCAGTCCGCCGAGAAGCCGTCAGCGGCGTAGTCCACCCGGAGCGCCGACCCGTCCCCCGCGACGGTCACCACGATGTCCACGTCCACCACGTCCGGCCCCACCTCGGCCACCGGGGCGTCCACCAGCCCGACCACCACCGGCCCCGCCGCCCCCGCGCTGCGCGCGACCGGTCCGGCCAGCGCCGTGGCCACCCGCGACGTCAGCTCGCCGAAGCCCGGTTCGTCCGCGACGTCGACCCGCAGCACGCCGCCCGACGACAGGCCGACCGCCACCTCGGCCTGGCCGGTGTACCGGGCCAGCACCCCCAGCAGACCGGCCAGCAGCACCGCGCCGGGGGAGCGCGCCCCCGCCGGGACGGGCAGGTCGACCGGCCGGTACGCGGAGGCCGCCCGGGCCGGCCACGCGGCCGGCCGGCGCAGGTCTCCCATCAGGTCGAGGATCTCGAAGCCGGGCCCAGCGACATCCGTGGCGTGCGCACCGACGATTCCGACAGACATTGAGCCAGCCTCCGATCAGGGCCGGCGCGACCCAGAGGGGTGCGCCGGAGGGGACAACCACGAACTCTCGGGACAACGGGCCGCGTGCCACCGACGACGAGCGGACCGGTACGCAAAGGCGGACGGTCAGCCGGCGGTGGGCGTACCCGCCGGCCCGTCTTCGAGGAAGCGCAGCATGTGGTGGTTCAGCTCCTCGGCGAAGCTGTACGGCAGGTAGTCGGTGCGGATGGTGACGCGCAGGAGAGCATGGTCGACGCGGGGCAGCACCTCGACCGTGAGCCCGTTTGGCACCTCCCGGGCGTACGGGTCGACGACCTCCTCGGCCCGGCAGCCGGGCAGCTCCAGCGGCACCACCACGTTGTCCTGGAACACGAACGTCGGCAGGCTCGCGACCACCTCGCCGGAGAGCCCGGCGGCGGGATCGTCGGCGGTCTCCGCGAAGGGAACGTCCTGGGCCCGCATGAGATCGCGGATCGTCTCGTCGACCCGCAGGACCAGCTTGTCGTCCTGCGGCCCGTCGAAGCGCACCCGCACGCAGTTGAGGTTGAGCCGGGTGGTGAACGCGGAGTCGAGGACGCGGCTGCCGCGCTTGGCGACCACCATCAGCAGGGCGATGTCGTCCTGCGCGTGGATGGCGCGCAGCGCCGAGGCGAAGGCCGCCACGAAGTAGCTGGAGCGGCTGAAGCGCTGGTCGCGGGCGGCCCGGTCCCAGCGGTCGAGCACCTCGGGGGTGACGGTGACGGTGTGGCCCGCCTTCGGTCCCCAGGCGAGGGCCTGCTCCAGGGGTGCGGTGGCCGGGCCTTCGCCTTGGCGGGGTAGGTCGCGTAGTTGTTCGCGCCAGTAGGTTCGTTGGGTTTGCAGGTCGGCGGCGTCGCGGAGGCGGGTGTGTTCGTCGTAGGACTGGTGCAGTGTGGGTGCGGGGTGTGGCCAGGTGGGTGTGTGGCCGGTGTGTCGTGCGGTGTAGGCGTGGCTGAGGTCTCGTACGAGTAGTCCGTATGACCAGCCGTCGAAGGCGATGTGGTGGATGCCGATGCCGAAGAGGATTCGGTTGGTGGTTTTGTTTCGGATCAGGGCGGCGCGCCAGTTGCGGCCCTGGGTGTAGTCGAGGGGTTGTTGTACTGCTTCGGCGAGTTGGTCGAGGGCGTCGTGTTCGGTGGCGGCGTCGGCGAGTAGGCGTAGCTGGGGCATGCCGGGGTTGGGTGGGATGATTGCGGTTGGTGGGTCGGTGCGCCGGTAGCGGGCGTGTAGGGCCTGGTGGCGGTGGTGTAGGTCGCCGAGGGCGGCCATCAGGGCTCGTAGGTCCAGCTCACCCTCGATCCACCAGGTGACCGGGACGACGACCTCCAGCGGCGACATCAGGCACTTCGCCACCTGCTGCGCGAGCGGGACCGGTCCCGGGCGCTGCCGGGCCTGTCCGGCGGTCGGGCCGGTGTCCGTACGGCGGGGGGCGGTGGCGAGCCAGCGGGCCAGCTCGTGCGGGGTGGGCGTGCGGTGGATCTGCGAGACGGGCACCACTACGTCGGCGGCCTCGTCGATGGCGACGGCGACGGCGGCGGACTGCAACGACGTGCCGCCGAGGTGGAAGAAGCCGTCGCGGGCACCGACCCGCTCGATGCCGAGCACGCTCGCGAACACCTCCGCGACGAGGCGCTCGCCCTCGGTGGCCGGCTCCACGTACGGCACGCCGAGGTCGGGGCGTTGGGCGCCGGGTGCGGGAAGGGCACTCCGGTCGATCTTGCCGGTGCCGCCGAGGGGGAAGCGGTCGAGGACGACGACGGCGGCGGGGACCATGTAGCCGGGCAGGTGGGCCGTGGCGTGGTCCCGCAGGTCGCCGGTGCCCGGGGTGCGGCCGTCGCGCCCGGTGACGTACGCGACGAGCCGGGCCACGCCCCGGTCCTCGCGGCGGACGACGACTGCGGTCTCCACCTCCGGGTGCTGGGCGAGGATGCTCTCGATCTCGCCCAGCTCGATGCGGATGCCGTTGACCTTCACCTGGTGGTCCATCCGGCCGAGGATCTCCAGTGCGCCGGCGCTGTTCCACCTCCCCAGGTCGCCGCTGCGGTAGGCGAGCCCGCCGCCGTGCGGGTCGGTGACGAACCGCTGGGCGGTCAGTTCGGGGCGGTTGAGGTAACCGTCGGCGACGCCGAAGCCGGCGATCAGGATCTCCCCGGGAACCCCGGCCGGCATGAGGTCGAGGTTCGCGTCGACGACGCGGACCTGCCGGTTCGGCATCGGCCAGCCGATCGGCACGTACGCGCCACCCCACCCGGCCGACGCGTCGAACCAGGTGCACGCCACGGCGATCTCGGCCGGCCCGTACGCGTTGACCACCCGCGTGCCCGCCGTCAGCCACCGCTGGGCCAGCCGCGGCGGGACGGCCTCGCCGCCGAAGATGACGCAGCGGAGGCCGGGACAGGCGGCCGGGTCGAGCGGGGCGATGTTGGTGGCCGGTCCGAACGTGTGCGTGACGCCCTGGGTGTTGACGAGGTCGGTGAGCCGGCGCGCGTCGAGCAGATCGTCGCGCGGGCACACGACGACGCGGCCTCCGCCGGTGAGCGCGGCGAAGATCTCCCCGAACGCGGCGTCGAAGACCGGTGCCGCCGAGTGCAGCATCCGGCTGCCGGGGCCGATGGCGCACTCGCCGGTCATCCACGCCAGGAAGTTCGCCAGCCTCTCGTGTGACAGCACCACGCCCTTCGGCGTGCCTGTCGAACCCGACGTGTAGATGACGAACGCCGGCGCGTCCACCGGCACCGCAGGCAGATCCGCCACCGCACCGGCCGGTACCGCGGGCCAGCCGTCGTCCAGCGCCACCACCGTGACCCCGTCCCCGGCGGGAATCCGGGGCGCTACCGCACCGACCGTCAACACCACCCGCGCGCCGTGGTCGGCCAGCAGCACCCGCATCCGCTCCGCGGGCCACGACACGTCCATCGGCGTGTACGCGGCACCCGCCCGCAGCACGCCCATCGCCGCCACCAGCGACCACAACCCGCGCTCCAACGCCACGGACACCACGTCACCGGCACGGACACCCACCGACCGCAGGTACGCCGCCAGCAGCCCGGACCGGCGATCCAGCTCCCCGTACGTCAGCACCTCGTCGCCCGCGACACCCGCCACCGCCTCCGGCGACCGCCGCGCCCAGCTCAGCACGAGCTCGTGGATCGGCTCACCCGGGGTCTCCCGCACCGGGCCGCGCCCCCACGCCAGCAACCGCTCCCGTTCCGCGGCGTCCAGCAACGGCAATCGCGACAGGGCGACCTGCGGCGCCGCCGTCCCGGCGGAGACGAGCACCACTACCTGATCCACGAGTCCCCGCACGAACTGCGCGGAGAATCCCTCCACCGCGTAGTCCACCCGCAGCACGGACCCGTCCGCCGCCACGCGCACCACCATGTCGACGTCCACCACAGCCGGTCCCGTCTCCGCCACCGGACCGTCGGTGAACTCCACCGCCACCGGGTCCGGCCGGTCCGGGCCCGCCACCGGCGCCGTCCACGCCAGTCCCACCCGCGCCGCCAACTCCCCGAATCCCGGGTCGCCCGAGACGTCCACCCGCGCCACCGACCCGCCGGCCGGGGCCAGCCCGAGCACCACCTCGTCCTGGCCGGTCCAGCGGGCCAGGACCGCCACGAGCCCCGCCACCACGACGTGCCCGGCCGGTGTCACGCGCGACGGCCAGGCGGGAAGCACCCGGTGCACCGAGGCCGCCCGCGCGGGCCACACCGCCGGCCTCCGCAGGTCCCCCACGAGTTCCAGAGCAACCGCGCCGTCCGCGGCCTGGGCGCCACCGAACCCGACAGACAACAGCTCGACCTCCGATCGAAAGGGGACGACCGAAAGGCTCAGGGCCGCGACGATCGGTCAGCCGGGATGCCGTACGCCGGACGGTGGGGGGTGACGCGAGGCGCGTCGACGGAAGGCACCGCTCGCGGGCCACCCGATCCGGTGCGCTGAGAGTGGCAACGACGAGCCGACGGGGCCCGACCATACGAAGCGCTGTGCAGTGACGTACACCCCTAGAGATCGGCACGTCGACCCCTAGCGCATCAGCCGGAGATCTCCTCCCCGGGCAGGCCTGGGACGTTTCGGCGGTGCCCGCCGGCCGCGTCGGGGCCGGGTCGGCGATGTGAGCTGGCAGGGGGCGCGGCCGTCGGAATCCGGGCACTCGACAGCGCGGGCTGCGACAGCGCCGTCCGGCGACTCCAGCCCTTCTGAAGAACAGCTTTTCGGTCAGCCCGAGTCGATGGCCCCGCTAGGAGTATCGGCGGCCTCGGCGGCGAAAGAGCCGTCCGCGTTCGCCTGTCCGGCCCATCCCGGGGCAATGCGTAGTGACTATCATCTTTCGATCATGACGCCGGTCGGTGGCTGGAAACTCCACCGCTGACCGGCGGTGTGCACCTCGCCGCCGCAACGCTGGCCATGAGCCAGCCGGCTTCCCGGCCGGTCCAGCTCACGACCGTCCGGTCGGTGCACGCGGCACGCCCGGCTCTCGCGGCCGAGCGGCCGCATCAGGACCGGGAGCCCACCCCTTCGGCCACGTTCTCCGCTGTTCGTGGCCGTGGCGCACCGGTTTCACCGCCACCCCGAGGCCCGCACCGGGCCGGCATGTCAGGAGACCAGATGCAGGTGCCCATCCAGGTACAGGTGTTCGCACACGACGGGGTGGTCCTGGCCCGGCCGCCCGACCCGTCGGCCACCGCCGACAGCCCCTATCTCGCCGGCGCGGGCGCCGCTCTCTACAACGGCCTGGACATGATCACGGGTCTGCACCTGACCCTTCCGCACCAGTCGGCGGCGATTTGCAGCACCGGCTCCAGCGCGGACAAGTCGCTGCGTCTGCTCAGCCGGAGTGGTCTGAAGACGCCCAGCGACCTGCGGAAGTTCCGTTCCGGCGCGCAGGCGGTGCGGTACGCGCGGGAAGCCGTCGAGCGGGGCGAGACGCTGGAGTTCCAGTTTCCTCCGCATGACCCGCTGCTGCGGGCCGCTCGCGCCCGGGTGCCCGCGGATCTGGTCGCCCGCCTCAACAACAAGACCGTGCTGGAGACTCTGGTCGCGCCGGAGTACCTGCCCCGCCGGCAGGTCGCCACCCCCGCCGAGGTGCGCCGGATCGTGGCGCGGGACCGCCGGCCGGCGGTCATCAAACCGGCCGGGGTCGAGGTGTCCAGCGGAATTGCGATCTTCACCCGTCGGTTGCGGGACCGGCGGAACCGTTCCCTGTTCAACCAGTTGGAACAGGTGAGCGAGCAGTGGATCGTCGAGGAGGAGGTGCCCTTCCAGACGATCTGGGGTATCCAGTTCGGCGTGACCGACAGCGGATCGGTGCACTACTTCGGATCGTCGGTACACCTGCCGCAGCCCACCTCGACGTGGGTCGGTTGTGTGATGGACGACGACCAGCCCCCGGAGGAGCTGGTCGAAGCGCTGACCGTAGGGGTCCGAAAGGCCAGCGCGCTCGGGTACCGGGGCTACTGCTCCTTCGACGCCGGGATCGGCCGCGACGGCGCCCTGCGGGTCATCGACCCGAACTTCCGGGTCAGCGGGGCCACCACCTCGCTGCTGCACCGCAGCTCGCTGCTGGGCCGGCATCCGTGCGCCATGACCACGTTCTTCTCACTGGCCCCCGGCGTCGACGCCGAGCCGATCCTCGCGCCGTTCATCGACCGGGGACAGTTCGTCGTGTTCATGCACCACGACCCGGCGGAGACGGACAACGGCCCGCTGCCGGCGACCATCGTCGGCATGGTCGGGGCCGCGGACCGGTACGCCTGCGGCGTGCTGGTGGCGCAGATCCAGCGGGCCCTGGGCACCTGACGCCGCCGGTCCGGGCCCGCTCGGCTCCGGCGGCTCGTCATCCGTTCGCCGGCCCGGCCGCCCCCGCGGCGCCGGCCGGCGAACGGGCACCCGGCGGTGTCGGCCTCACATGCCGGAAAGTGCGGTACGCACAGCGGCCTCGGGGACGCGGGCGACCAGCTCGACTCCGCCCGGTCCGTCCAGGACGAAGGACAGGCCCGAGGTGGCCTTCTTGTCCCGGCGCATCAGCGCGATCAGCTCGTCGTGGTCGACGCCGGCGGGCAGCGTGGTGTCGAGCCCGTAGCCCGCCACCACGTCGTGGTGCTCGGCCACCCGGTCGGCCGGTACCCGGCCGAGGACGCCGGCCAGCCGGCCCGCGAAGACCGTGCCGACGCCGACCGCCTCACCGTGGCGCAGGCCGAAGTCGGTGGCCCGCTCCAACGCGTGCCCGAGCGTGTGGCCGTAGTTGAGGATGTGCCGCAGGCCGGAGTCCCGCTCGTCCGCGGCCACCACCCGGGCCTTCAACGCCACCGACGCGGCGATCTGCTCCGCCACCGGCCGGTCACGCAGATCACCGGCGCCGATGAAGTGCGCCCGGGCGATCTCCCCGTACCCGTTGCGCCACTCCCGCTGCGGCAGCGTCCCCAGGTGCTCGGTGTCGCAGAGCACCGCCCGGGGCTGCCAGTACACGCCCACGAGGTTCTTGCCCTCCGGCAGGTTGACGGCGGTCTTCCCACCGACGCTGGCGTCCACCTGGGCCAGCAGCGAGGTCGGCAGGTGGATCACCGGTACGCCCCGGTGGTAGAGGCCGGCGGCCAGCCCGACCACGTCCGTGGTGGTGCCGCCGCCGCAGGAGACCACCGCGTCCGTCCGGGTCAGCCCGAACTCGGCGAACGCCCGGCAGAGCTGTTCCACAGTGGTCAGGCTCTTGTCGTGCTCGCCGTCGCGGACCGGCACCACCCGGTGCGGCACGCCCGGGTCGGGCGTCCACTCCGGTGGCCGGGCCGAGACCACCACGACCCGCTGGGCGCCGATCCGCGCCACCTCCGCCGGGAGCCGGTGGCGCACGCCGGGACCGATCAGCACCGGGTACGACCGTTCCCCGAGTGCCACCTCGACGCGGGCCGGCTCGCTGGCGGGACGGTCAGGTACCGGCGCGTGCATGTGGTTGCTGCCTCCTCTGCGGAACGCGGGCCGGCGCGGTCGCGGCCGGGCTGCCCCGCACCATCGACAGGCGCAGCGCCAGCGCGGCCAGCGAGTCGACCTCCGGCCGGATGCCCCACCGATCGTGGGTGAGCTGCGCGTGGTGCGCCAGCAGGAACCCGGGAGGCGCCGTCGGGTGGTCGTGGCCCACCACGTCGGTCACCCGGTCCAGGTAGCGCTGCCACGCCACTGCCACGTCCCCGCCCAACGGTAGGTCACCGGCCGACAGGACGATCTTCTCCGCCCCGGCGTCGGCCTGCGCGGCCAGGTCCCGCCGCTGCGCGCCGGTGAGCCGCTGGCTGCGTTCCTGCCAGTGCAGGAACAGGAACGCCAGGCGGTCGGCCGCCGGCATCAGCCCGGTCAGGTGCCGCAGGTGCGCCACGGCCAGCGGCAACTCGCCGCCGGCCAGCCAGGGCACGTCACCGCCGAGCAGGGTGAGGGCCAGTTCGCTGCCCGCGAACGCGAGCGGGCCGCCCCGCGCGGGGTCGCGCACGACGTACCGGTCCCCGGCGAGGGACGTCCCCGGGTCGTAGGCGAGCAGTCCTGCCCGTACCGCGTCGAGCGCGGCGGGGGCGGCATGGAAGCCGAGGCTCAGCCGCCCGGCGGGGGAGTCCTCCGGGTCGAAGAACCAGTCCATGCCGGGATCGGCCCGGCGGGCGGCGGCGACCAGCCCGGTCAGGACGGTGCCGACCAGCTCGGTCAGTCGCGTGCCCGGGCAGCCGCCGGCCGGTACGGCCGAACGGGCGAACAACCAGCAGCGTTCCAACGACGGCACCTCGGCTGACGGGCGGGTGGAGCACGGGATTCGACGGTCCGCGGGGGTCGCCCCATCATCGGCCCGCGGGCGCGTTCCACCACCCGATCGGCGCTCCGAACTGGGGACGACTTAGGGGGTGGCAGGGGTAGGACACCGGCAGGGTGCTCGGAAGACTTGGGCCGCTACGGCGAGCGAGGTCTACGCCGCGGATGAGGAGTCTCGCCGACGGATGGATGTGGTGACATGCTTCGGAGCGACCTGATCCAGCCGTTGTCCGATCTGATCGAGGCGCACGCCGCCAGGTCGGGGAACAAGGTCGCATTCTGCGACGACCGCCGGGCGGTCGGATACGCCGATCTGGCGGCGCGGACCCGTCGGCTGGCCGGTCACCTGGCGGCAGCCGGGGTCGCCCGGGGCGACCGGGTGGCCTTCTGCCTCGGCAACCGCGTGGAGACGGTGGAGACCTGGCTGGCCGTCACGCGGGCCGCCGCGGTCGGCGTGCCGGTGAATCCGCACAGCACCGACGCGGAACTGGCCCATCTGCTGGACGACTCCGGCGCGGTGCTGGTGGTCACCGACCCGCGTCACCTCGACCAGATGCTGCGGCTGCGTACCGGCCGGCCGGCCCTGCGGATCGTGGTCACCGGGGACAACCCGGTTCCGGACGGGGTCGTCGCCTGGCGCGACCTGGTCGACACCGAGCCGTCCGTGGGGGCCCGCGACGACCTGGGCCTCGACGAGGTGGCCTGGATGCTCTACACCTCCGGCACCACCGGCCGGCCCAAGGGTGTCCTTTCCACCCAGCGCACCTGCCTCTGGTCGGTCGCCGCCTGTTACGTGCCGATCCCCGGGCTCACCGCCGCCGACCGGGTGGTCTGGCCACTGCCGCTGTTCCACAGCCTCTCCCACATCGGGTGCGTGCTGAGCGTGACGGCGGTCGGGGCCACGGCCCGGCTCATCGACGGCTTCTCCGCCGACGACGTGCTGCGCGCGGTCGACGAGGACGAGGCCACCGTGCTCGCCGGTGTGCCGGCCATGTACCACCACCTGGTCACCGCCGCCCGGGAGACCGGCTTCCGCGCCCCGGCCCTGCGGGTCTGCCTGGTCGGCGGGGCGATCACCACCGGCGCGCTGCGGCGGGCGTTCGACGAGGTCTTCGACGCGCCGCTGCTCGACGCGTACGGCAGCACGGAGACCTGCGGCTCGATCGCCGTCACCCGGCCGGAGCAGCCCCGGGTCGAGGGCTCCTGCGGGCGCGCGGTGCCCGGCGTCGAGGTGCGCCTGGTCAGCCCGCAGACGGGTCTGGACGTGCCGACCGGCGCCGAGGGGGAGGTCTGGGTCAGCGGTCCGAGCGTCATGCTCGGCTACCACGGCCTGCCGGAGGTCACCGCCGCCGCCCTGCGCGACGGCTGGTACCGCACCGGCGACCTGGCCCGCCGCGACGCCGACGGCAACATCTTCGTCACCGGCCGCCACCAGGAGCTGATCATCCGGGGCGGGGAGAAGATCCACCCGGGCGAGGTGGAGGAGGCGCTGCGCGCGGTGCCCGGCGTCGCCGACGTGGCGGTGACCGGCCGGCCGCACGAGGTGCTCGGCGAGGTGCCGGTGGCGTTCGTGGTGCCGGGGCCGGAGGGCTTCGACCCCGCCGCGGGGTACGCGGCCTGCCGGGAGAGGCTCAGCTACCACAAGGTCCCCGAGGCGCTGTACGAGATCGGGCAGGTGCCCCGCACCGCGTCCGGCAAGGTCACCCGCCGGCTCCTGCTCGACGGGCCGGCCCGGCTGCGGGCGGTCAACGGCAGCCACCACGAGGCGCTCAGCCTGCTCGCCTGGCGACCGCTGGACCTGGCCGCCGTACCGCCGGTGGCGACGCCCGTCCCGGCGGCCGCGCAGGACGCCGCCGCCCCGGCCCGCCGCTGGGCGCTCGTCGGCGCCGGGAGCGAGCCGCTGGTGGAGCCGCTGCGCGCGGCGTCACCGGGGGAGCGGTTCCGGGCCCACCGGGATCTGGCCACCCTGCGCGAGACTCCCGACGTGCCCGACGTGACGGTGCTGCTGGCCGGGCCGGCCGACGCCGACGCGGCGGACCTCGCCGACCGGTTGCGTGGCTGGCTCGACGACGACCGCTTCGCCGGCACCCGGCTGATGCTGCTGACCGGCCCGGCCGGCGACGCGGCCAACGGCCCCGGCACGAGCGGTGCCGGCAGCGCGGGCGACGCCCCCGCGCAAGACGCCGCCGCAGGCGAGGCCACTGCGGGAGACGTCGCCGGGGGAGCCGCCACCGGGGGAGCCGCCACCGGGGGCGACGCCGCCGGGTGGGCCGGGCCCGATCCGGCGGCCGGCGCCGTCTGGGCGGTCGGGCGCAGCCTGCAGGCCGCGTACCCGGACCGGATCGTGCTGGTCGACCACGACGCCGCGGACCGCTCGCTCGCCCTGCTGCCCGCCGTCGTGGACGCCGACGCCGCGCAGGTCGCCCTGCGGGCCGGGGCGGCCCGGCACGCGGCCCTCGTGCCCGCCCCGGCGACCGTGCCGGGACGGCCGGCGACCGTGGCCGACCCGGAGCGTCCCGTCCTGGTCACCGGCGCCGACGGACCGACCGGCGCCGCGCTGGCCCGGCACCTCGTCGCCGCGCACCGCGCCCGCCGGCTGCGGCTGCTGCACGCTGGCGCGACGCCCGCCCCGGCCCTGGCGGACCTGGCCGCCGAACTCACCGCCGCCGGTGCGGAAGCCGTTCCACTGCCCGCCGAGCGGGCGGGCGACGAGGCGTTCGGCGCCGTCTTCCTCTGCCCGTGCGACGACGACCTGGCCGACGCCGAGGCCGCAGCCCGGCTGCTCGGCCTCGCCGCGACGCTGGACGCCGCGAGCCGGCACCCGGGGGCCGCGTTCACCGTCCTCGCGCCGTCCGCCCTCCTGCTGGGCGCCGCGGGCCGGGAAGGGGCCGCCTCGGCCGTCGGCGCCCTGCACGCCCTGGCCACCCGCCGCCGGGCCGCCGGTCACCCAGCCCGGCTCGTCGGCACGACCGCGCCCGCCGAGCGCGTGCCGGCGGCGACCGGACCCGCAGCGGGCACCGCATCGGCGGCCGTCCGGGCCGACCTCGCCGCGTTCGACGTGGCCCACGACGGCGCCGACCTGGTCGTGCTCGCCCGCCCGGCGGGCCACGCCGACGCCGCGCACCCCGCCTGGCGCGGGCCCGTGGCCGAGCCCGGCGACGCCACGGACGACCGGGACGCCGCCGAGCTGCGCCGCCGGCTGGCCGGGCTCACCACCGCCGAGGGGGACCGGCTCCTGCTCGACCTGGTCCGCGCCGCCACCGCGCAGGTGGCCGGGCTGCCCGGCCCGGCCGCGGTCCGCCCCGGCCGCGCCTTCAAGGAACTCGGCTTCACCTCGGTCGCGGCGGTTGCGTTGCGCGACCGGCTGGCCCGGGCCACCGGGGTACGGCTCTCCGCCACGGCCGCGTTCGACCGGCCCAGCCCCCAGGCCCTCGCCCGGCACCTCGCCGCCCGGCTGCGCGGTGCCGCCGCGCAGGCCGCTCCCACGACGGACCCGGCGGTGGTGCCGTCCACCGGGGACGATCCGGTGGCCGTCGTCGCCATGGCCTGCCGGCTCCCCGGTGGCGTCGCCTCCCCCGAGGAGCTGTGGGAGCTGGTCGACCAGGGCCGGGAAGGGCTCACGGAGTTCCCCACGGACCGGGGCTGGGACCTGGCGAACCTGTTCTCCGACGACCCCGACCGCCCCGGCACCTCGTACGCCCGGGTGGGCGGCTTCCTCACCGGCGCCGCGGACTTCGACGCCACCCTGTTCGCGATCAGCCCGCGCGAGGCGCTCGCCATGGACCCGCAGCAGCGGCTGCTGCTGGAGACGTCCTGGGAACTGTTCGAGCGGGCCGGCATCGACCCCACCTCGCTGCGCGGCAGCGCCACGGGCGTCTTCACCGGCGTCATGCACCACGACTACGCCGCGAACCTGCGCCAGGCGCCGCCCGGCACCGAGGGCTACCTCGGCGTCGGCACCGCCGGCAGCGTCGTCTCCGGCCGGGTCGCGTACGCGCTGGGGCTGGAGGGGCCGGCTGTCACCGTCGACACGGCGTGCTCGTCGTCGCTGGTGGCGCTGCACCTGGCCGCCCAGGCGCTGCGCGCCGGGGACTGCTCGCTCGCCGTGGCCGGCGGCGTGGCGGTGATGGGCACCCCGCAGGCGTTCGTGGAGTTCAGCCGGCAGCGCGGGCTCGCCCCGGACGGCCGGTGCAAGGCGTTCGCCGACGGCGCCGACGGAACCGGCTGGTCCGAGGGCGTCGCCGTGCTGCTGCTGGAACGACTCTCCGACGCCCGCCGGCACGGGCACCCCGTCCTCGCCGTGCTGCGCGGCTCCGCCGTCAACTCCGACGGCGCGTCCAACGGGCTGACCGCCCCCAACGGGCCCGCCCAGGAGCGGGTCATCCGCCGGGCGCTGGACGCGGCCGGGCTCTCCACCGCCGACGTGGACGCCGTCGAGGCGCACGGCACCGGCACGTCCCTCGGCGACCCGATCGAGGCGCAGGCGCTGCTCGCCACGTACGGGGTGGGCCGCGGTGACGCCGAACCACTGCGGCTGGGCTCGCTGAAGTCCAACCTCGGCCACACCCAGGCCGCCGCCGGGGCCGCCGGGGTGATCAAGATGGTGCTCGCGATGCGGCACGGGACACTGCCGCGCACCCTGCACGTGGACGCCCCGACGTCCGAGGTGGACTGGTCCGCCGGCGCGGTCGAGGTGCTCACCGAGGCCCGCCCGTGGCCCGACGTACGCCGGCCCCGCCGGGCCGGCGTCTCGTCGTTCGGCATCAGCGGCACCAACGCCCACGTCATCGTCGAGGCCCCCGCCGATCCGCCGACCGCCGCCGGGGACGCCGCCCGGCAGTCGCCGCCCGCCACCGCGGCAGCGCGGCCGTCGACCGGCACCGCTCGGCCGCCCGTACCGTGGCTGCTCGCGGCTGCCTCCGGCGAGGCGCTGCGTGACCAGGCGGCCCGCCTGCTGGCCTGGCTCGACGGGCCGGGGGCGCACGCCGACCCGGCCGACGCCGGGCACGCCCTCGCCACCACCCGCGCCGCTCTCGAACACCGGGCCGTGGTGCTGGTGGGCGACGCGGAGTCCGCCCGGACGGGGCTCGGCGCGCTGGCCCGCGGCGGACCGGACCCGGACCTGCCGGGCGTGCTGACCGGCCGGGTCGTCGACGGCCGACTCGGCCTGCTCTTCGGTGGGCAGGGCGGCCAGCGCGCCGGCATGGGCCACGAGCTGCACGCGGCGTACCCCGTCTTCGCGGCCGCCTTCGACGCGGCCTGCGCCGAACTCGACCGCTGCCTCGCCGGCCACGCCCCGCTCCCCGTCGCGGACGTCGTCCTCGCGGCCGAGGGCACCGCAGCGGCCGAACTGCTCGACGAGACCCTGTACACCCAGCCGGGCCTGTTCGCCTTCGAGGTGGCGCTCTACCGCCTCCTGGAGCACTGGGGGGTCCGGCCCGACGCGGTGCTCGGCCACTCCGTCGGCGAGCTTGCCGCCGCGCACGTGGCCGGGGTGTTCTCCCTCGCCGACGCGGCGGCGCTGGTCGCCGCCCGAGCCCGGCTGATGCAGCAGCTGCCCGCCGGGGGCGCGATGGTCGCCGTCGAGGCCGACGAGGCCGAGGTCGCCGCGCACCTGACCGACCGGGTGGGCCTCGCCGCCGTCAACGGCCCCACCAGCGTCGTCCTGTCCGGCGACACCGACGCGGTGCTGGCCGTCGCGGACACCCTGCGCGCGGCCGGGCGCCGCACCAGCCGGCTGCGGGTGTCGCACGCGTTCCACTCGCCGCGCATGGACCCGATGCTCGACGAGTTCCGCGCGGTCGCGGCCGGCCTCACGTACCGCACCCCGCACCTGCCGGTGGTGTCCAACCTGACCGGCCACCCCGTCGACCCGGCCCGGCTCTGCTCGCCCGAGCACTGGGTGGCGCACGTGCGGGGCACCGTCCGCTTCCACGACGGCGTACGGGCCCTGCACGGGCAGGGCGTCACCACCTTCCTGGAGATCGGCCCGGCCGGTGTGCTCACCGCGATGGCCCGGGACTGCCTCGTCGCCGAGGCCGACGAGCTGGCCTTCGTCCCCGCCGTACGGGGCACCGCGGGCGAGGCCGAGGCGCTGCTCGCCGCCGTGGCGCGGCTGCACGTGCGGGGCGTCGCGGTGGACCGTGCCGCCCTCGCCGGCCCCGGCCCGCACCGCCGCGTCGACCTGCCCACGTACGCCTTCCAGCGGCGGCACTACTGGCTGCCCGCTCCCACCGGCGCCGGCGGTCCCGTCGGCGCCGGACTGGCCGACGCAGGGCATCCGCTGCTCGGCGGCCTGCTGGCGGTCGCCGGCACCGGGCAGGTGGTCTGCACCGGGCAGATCGCCACGGCCACCTCGCCGTGGCTGGCCGCGCCCGGCGACGGCACGGCGCCGCTGCTGCCCGCCACCGCCCTGCTGGACATGCTCACCCACCTCGGCGACCAGCTCGGCGCCCCGAGCGTGCGGCGGCTGCGCGTGCCCGAGCCGGTTCCGCTGCCCGCCGAGGCAACCCTCGAGGTGCAGATCGACGTGGGCGCGCCGGACGAGCACGGACGCCGGGTGGCGCACTGTCACGTCCGGGCCGGCGAGGGGCTGCCCTGGCGGGAGGTCGCCGAGGCCGTGCTCGCACCCGTCGACCCGGAGAGCGGCCGGGGCGCCCTCGCCCCCGCCTGGCCACCTGCCGGGGCCCGGCCGGTGGACCTGAGCGCCCCGCCGCACCGGGCGCTGGCCGGGGAGCTGGCCCGTGCCGCGTGGGTCGCCGCCGACCGGCTCTACGTCGACGTACGCCTGCCCGACGACGCCCGCGACCCGGACGCCGAGCGGTACGGCGTGCACCCGCTGGTGCTGGACGCGGCCCTGCGCCTGCTCCCGCTCGCCGGCTTCGCGTCGGTCGCCGACGCCGGGCCCACCGCCCGGCTGCTGCCCACCGAGTGGGCGGGCGTGCGCCGCCACGCCGTCGGGGCGCACGCGCTGCGCGTCTGCCTGGCCCCCGCCGGGGCGGACGCGGTGACGCTGAGCGCCGTCGACGACGCGGGCGGGCCCGTGCTCGACGCCGACCGGGTGGTGCTGCGGCCGGTGGACCTGCCGTCCGCCGACCCGCCGGCGCCGGCGGCCACCCCCGCCGGGCTGTACGCCGTCGACTGGCTGCCCGCCGCGTTCCCGGCGACCCCGGCGCCCTCCTGGACGCTCGCCGACGGCACGCCGCCGGACGGGCCGCTGCCGCCGCTGCTGGTGCTGCGGGTCGGCGACGGCGAGCCGGGCCGGCCGGTGCCCGACCGGGCGCACGCCGTCGGCCTCGCCGTGCTCGACGTGCTCCAGACCTGGCTGGCCGACCCCCGCGCGGAGACCACCCGCCTGGCCCTCGCCGTGCGCGACGGCGACCCGGTGCACGCCCCCGTGGCCGGGCTGCTCCGCGTCGCCCAGGCCGAGCAGCCCGACCGTTTCCTCCTGCTCAGCCTCGACACCACCGACGACGCCGCCATCCGTTCGGCGCTGGCCGCCGCCGACGACGAACCCGAGGTGGCCGTCCGCGACGGCCGCGCACTGCTGCCCCGCCTCCGCCCCGTCGAGCGGCCCCCGGCCGGCGCGCCGCTCGCGGCCCTGGCCGGCGGCACCGTGCTCCTCACCGGCGGCACCGGCGGGATCGGCCGGCACGTCGCCACCCACCTCGCCACCGCGCACGGCGTCACCGAACTGGTGCTGGTCAGCCGCAGCGGCCGGGCCGGCGACTGGACGACCGCGCTGACCGACGCCGGCGTCACAGTGCGGGTGGTCGCGGCCGACGTCGCCGACCGGGCGGCGCTCGCCGAGGTCATCGCCCCGCTGGCCGACCGGCTCGTCGCCGTCGTGCACGCCGCCGGGGCCACCGACGACGCCCTGCTCACCGACCTCGACCCGACCCGCTGGGCCCGGAGCCTGCGCGCCAAGGTGCACGGCGCCTGGCACCTGCACGAGCTCACCGCCGGCCTCGACCTGGCGGCGTTCGTGCTCTTCTCCTCGGCCGCCGCCACCTTCGGCAGCCCCGGCCAGGGCAACTACGCGGCCGGCAACGCGTTCCTCGACGCGCTCGCCGCGCACCGCCGCGCCCAGGGCCGGCCGGCGAGCGCCCTGGCCTGGGGGCTGTGGGCCGCCGAGGACGGGATGGCCGGCCGGCTCAGCCCCGCCGGCCTGGCCCGGCTCGCCCGCGGCGGCACCCGCCCCCTCGACACGGCCGCCGGGCTGGCGCTGTTCGACGCCGCCCTGCACGTGGACCGGCCGGCGCTCGTGCCGATCGGGCTCGACCTGGCCGCCGTACGGACCTCCGGCGAGGTGCCCGCCCTGCTGCGGGCGCTGCTGCCCCAGCCGCCCCGCCGGGCGGTCAACGCCGCCTCCGCGCCCGCCGCCGCGAAGGGCTTCGCCGACCGGCTGGCCGAACTCGCCGAGCCCGAGCGCGCCGAACTGCTGCTGGACCTCGTACGCGCCCGGTGCGCCACAGTGGTCGGGCACACCGGCCCCGAGCAGGTCGAGCCGCGCCGCCCGTTCAAGGACCTCGGCTTCGACTCGCTGATGGCCGTCGAACTGAGCAACCGGCTCACCGCCGTCACCGGGGTCCGGCTCGCCCCGCACGCCGTGTTCAACCACCCCACCCCCGAGTTGCTCGCCGCGCACCTGCACGCCCGGCTGCTCGGCACCGCCGCCACCGAGGTCGCCGACGCGAGCACCGTCGCCCTGGACGAGCCGGTCGCCATCGTCGCGATGGCCTGCCGCTTCCCCGGCGGGATCGGCTCCCCGGAGGAGCTGTGGCGGCTGCTCGACGCGGGCGACGACGTCATCGGCGACCTGCCCGACGACCGGGGCTGGCCGCTGGCCGACCTCCACGACCCGGTGCCCGGCACTCCCGGCCGGACGTACGTGCGCTCCGGCGGGTTCCTCACCGGCATCGCCGACTTCGACGCCGAGTTCTTCGGCATCAGCCCCCGCGAGGCCCTCGCCATGGATCCGCAGCACCGGCTGCTGCTGGAGACCTCCTGGGAGGCGCTGGAACGCGGTGGCATCGACCCGGCCACCCTGCGGGGCAGCCGCACCGGCGTCTTCGCCGGCACCCACGGGCAGGACTACGCCGACCGGGTCGCCCCCGGTGTCGTCTCCGACGACGGCGAGGTCACCGCCGACGAGGGGCACCTGCTGACCGGCACCGCCGGCAGCGTCCTCTCCGGCCGGGTCGCGTACGCGCTCGGGCTGGAGGGACCAGCTGTCACCGTCGACACCGCCTGCTCGGCGTCGCTGGTGGCGCTGCACCTGGCCGTCCAGGCGCTGCGCCAGGGCGACTGCGACCTGGCGCTGGCCGGTGGGGTGTCGGTGATGTCCACCCCGGCCGGGCTGACCGGCTTCAGCCGCCAGCGCGGTCTCGCCGCCGACGGGCGGTGCAAGGCGTTCGCCGAGGACGCCGACGGCTTCGGCATGTCCGAGGGCGTCGGGATGCTGGTGGTGGAGCGGCTCTCCGAGGCCCGCCGCCGGGGCCACCCCGTGCTGGCCGTCGTGCGCGGCTCGGCGGTCAACTCCGACGGCGCGTCGAACGGGCTGACCGCCCCGAACGGGCCGTCGCAGGAACGGGTCATCAAGGCCGCGCTGGGCGCCGCCGGGCTGAGTGCCGCCGACGTGGACGTGGTGGAGGCGCACGGCACCGGCACGTCGCTCGGCGACCCCATCGAGGCGGAGGCGATCCTCGCCACGTACGGGCAGCGCCCGGCCGGCGCCGCGCCGGTGCTGCTCGGCTCGGTCAAGTCCAACCTCGGGCACACCCAGGCCGCGGCCGGCGTCGCCGGCGTGCTCAAGATGGTCCTCGCCATGCGGCACGGGCGGCTGCCCCGCACCCTGCACGCCGAGCGCCGCAGCTCGCGGATCGACTGGGACTCGGGAGCGGTGCAGCTGCTCACCGAGGCCCGCCCGTGGCCGGCGGCGGACCGGCCGGTGCGCGCCGGCGTCTCGTCGTTCGGCATCAGCGGCACCAACGCCCACGTGATCGTCGAGTCGGTCGCCGAGGCGCCGCCGGAGGCCGCCGAATCCGAGCCGCCGCAGGAGCGCGCGTTGCCGTGGCTGCTGTCGGCGCGTACCCCGCAGGCGCTCGCCGGCCAGGCGCGGCGGCTGCGGGAGCACCTCGCCGCCCGGCCCGACCAGCGGCCCCTCGACGTGGCGTGGTCGCTGGCCACCAGCCGGGGCACCTTCGACTCCCGAGCGGTGCTGGTGGCCGCGTCCGCGCAGCGGGTCGCCGACGCCCTCGACGCGCTCGTCGAGGGCCGGCCCGACCCGGCGGTCACGCGCGGCGAGGCGCGGCCCACCGGCCGGTGCGTCTTCGTCTTCCCCGGGCAGGGCTCCCAGTGGCTCGGCATGGGGTTGGACCTGCTCGACCAGGCCCCCGTGTTCGCCGAACGCATGGCGGCCTGCGACGCGGCGCTGCGGCCGTACCTGGACTGGTCGCTGCTGGACGTGCTGCGCCAGGCGCCGGGCGCGCCCGGCCTCGACGAGGTCGACGTCGTGCAGCCCGCCCTGTTCGCGATGATGGTGTCGCTGGCCGAGCTGTGGCGCTCGTACGGCGTGCAGCCGGCCGCCGTGGTCGGCCACTCCCAGGGCGAGATCGCCGCCGCCTGCGTCGCCGGGGTGCTCTCCCTGCCCGACGCGGCCCGGGTGGTGGCGCTGCGCAGCCGCGCGCTACGGGCTCTGGCCGGGCACGGGGCGATGGCCTCCGTCGCGCTGCCGGCCGACACGGTCCGCGACCGGATCGCCCGCTTCGGTGAGCGGATCTCGGTCGCCGCCGTGAACGGGCCGGCCGCCGTCGTGGTCTCCGGCGAGCCGGAGGCAGTCGAGGAGCTGCTCGCCGAGCTGGCCGGCGAGCAGGCCCGGGTGCGGCGCATCGCCGTCGACTACGCCTCCCACTCCGCCCAGGTGGAACGCATCCGCGACGAGCTGGCCGAGGTGCTGGCCGGCATCGCCCCCGGCCCGGCCGCCGTGCCGCTGTTCTCCACCACCGACCTGCGCTGGCTCGACGGCGAGGAGATGGGGCCCGACTACTGGTACCGCAACCTGCGCCGGCCCGTCGAGCTGGAACGGGCGATCCGCGCGCTGGCCGCCGAGGGCCACGACGCGTACGTCGAGTGCAGCCCCCACCCGGTGCTCACCGTCGGCGTGGAGGAGACCCTCGCCGACCACGACGGCGATGCCGTGGTGGTCGGCTCGGTGCAACGCGACCAGGGCGGCCGGGAGCGGTTCCTGCTCTCCCTGGCCCAGCTCCACGTGTCCGGGGTCGCGGTGGACTGGCGGCCCGCACTGGCCGGCGGCCGGCGCGTCGACCTGCCCACGTACGCGTTCGCCCACCGCCGCTACTGGCCCCGGCCGGTCTCCGGCCCCGGCGACGTCAGCGCCGCCGGTCTGGACGCCGCCGGTCATCCGCTGCTCGGCGCGTCGGTCGTGCTGGCCGAGACGACGGGCCACCTGTTCACCGGGCGGCTGTCGGCCGACGCGCAGCCGTGGCTGGCCGATCACCGGGTCACCGGCAGCGTGCTGGTGCCCGGCACCGGCCTGGTGGAGTTCTGCCTGCGCGCCGGCGACGAGGTCGGCCACCCGTTCCTCGACGAACTGGTCATCGAGGCCCCGCTGACCCTGCCCGCCGACGGCGCGACGCAGGTGCAGGTGGCGGTCGGCGCGGGCGCCGGCGACGGACGCCGCCCGGTGACCGTGCACTCCCGGCCCGCCGACGCGCCGGCGGGACAGCCGTGGACCCGGCACGCCAGCGCCACCCTCCGCGCCGACCAGCCCGCGGTGCCGCCGCAGCTCACCGCCTGGCCGCCGCCCGACACCCGGCCCGTCGACCTGACCGGCTTCTACGCCGGCCTGGAAGCCGACGGGTACGCGTACGGGCCGGCGTTCCAGGGCCTGCGCGCGGTGTGGACCAGCGGCGACGAGGTCTACGCCGAGGTGGAGCTGCCGGCGGCCCAGCGGGTCGACGCCGACCGGTACGGCCTGCACCCCGCCCTGTTCGACGCCGCCCTGCACGCCGCGCACTTCGGCGGCCTCGCCGGGGCCGGGGCCGGCCAGCTCCTGCTGCCGTTCGCCTGGAACGGCGTCAGCCTGCACGCCACCGGGGCCACCGCCCTGCGGGTACGGCTGACCCGGGTCGGGCCGCACGCCATCGCGCTGACCGTCGCCGATCCGACCGGCGCCCCGGTGGCCGAGGTGGCCGCCCTGACGATGCGCCCGATCTCCACCACCGAGCTGGCCGTCACCGACGACCGGGCCACCCGCGACGCCCTGTTCCGCGTCGACTGGACGCCGCTGCCGCCCGTCGGGACGGCCACCCCGGTCGACGCCGTGGCCGTCGCCCCCGGCCTGGACGGGTTTCCGCTGCACCACGGGCTGGACGGGCTCGCCGACGCGGTGGACGCCGGACTGGCCCTGCCCGGGGCGGTGCTCGTGCCGCTCGGCGCGCACCCCGCGCAGCCCACCCCCCGCGCGGCGCGCCACGCCGCCGTGCAGGCCCTCGACCTGGTCCGGCGCTGGCTCACCGAGCCCCGCTGGGCGACGTCGCGGCTGCTGCTGGTGACCCGGGGCGCGGTGGCCGTGCACCACGCCGGCGAGGTGACCGACCCGGCCGCCGCGGCGGCGTGGGGCCTGGTGCGCTCCGCCCAGTCGGAGAACCCGGGCCAGATCGTCGTCGTCGACGTCGACGGCGACGGGATCGGCCCCGACGAGGTGGCCGCCCTCCTGGCGGCGGACGAGCCGCAGGCCGCGATCCGGGTCGGCGCGGTGTACGTGCCGCGGCTGGCGCGGGCCGGGTCGGCCGGCGAGCTGCCCGCACCGCCCGCCGCCGCGTGGCGGCTGGACGCGCCGGTGCGCGGCAGCCTGGAGAACCTCACCCTGGTCGCCACCGACGCCGCCGACGCCGCGCTCGGCCCCCGCGAGGTCCGGGTCCGCGTCCGCGCCGCCGGCCTCAACTTCCGCGACGTGCTCAACGCGCTCGGCCTCTACCCGGGCGACGCGGGCCCGCTCGGCGGCGAGGGCGCCGGCGAGGTCGTCGAGGTCGGCACCGAGGTGACCGACCTGCGCCCCGGCGACCGCGTCTTCGGGGTCTTCGTGGGCTGCTTCGGACCCGTCGCGGTCACCGACCGCCGCCTGCTGGCCCCGATGCCGGCCGGCTGGTCGTACGTCGAGGCCGCGTCCGTGCCGGTGGTCTTCCTGACCGCGTACCACGGGCTGGTCAACCTGGCCGGGCTCACCCGGGGCGAGTCGGTGCTGGTGCACGCGGCGGCCGGCGGCGTCGGCATGGCCGCCGTGCAGCTCGCCCGCCACCTCGGGGCCGAGGTGTACGCCACCGCCAGCCCCGCCAAGTGGGACGCCCTGCGCGCGCTCGGTCTCGACGAGGAGCACCTGGCCTCGTCCCGGACCCTCGACTTCGAGACCCGCTTCACCGACGCCACCGGCGGCCGGGGCGTGGACGTCGTGCTGGACTCGCTGGCCCGCGAGTTCGTCGACGCCTCGCTGCGGCTGCTGCCGCGCGGCGGGCGGTTCGTCGAGATGGGCAAGACCGACATCCGCGACGCCGCCCGCGTCGCCGTCGACCATCCGGGGGTGGCCTACACCGCCTTCGACCTGACCCTGCAGGAGCCCGACGAGGTGCAGCGCATGCTGGTCGTTCTGCTGGGGCTCTTCGAACGGGGGACGCTCACCCCGCTGCCCACCCAGGTGTGGGACGTCCGCCAGGCGCCGGAGGCGTTCCGGCACGTCAGCCAGGCCCGGCACGTCGGCAAGGTGGTGCTCACCATGCCCCGGGCGTGGAACCCCGACGGCACGGTGCTGCTGACCGGCGGCACCGGGACCCTGGGCCGGCTGGTCGCCCGGCGGCTGGTCGAGACGCACGGCGTACGACGGCTGCTGCTGGTCAGCCGCCGCGGCGAGCGGGCCCCCGGCGCGATCGAGGCGCTCGACGAACTGCGGGCCCTGGGGGCCGAGGCCACGGTGGTGGCGGCCGACGTGTCCGACCGCGACAACCTCGCCGGGGTGCTGGCGGCGGTACCGGAGCGGCACCCGTTGACCGCCGTCGTGCACCTCGCCGGGGTGCTCGACGACGGGGTGGTCACCGCCCTCACCCCGCAGCGCGTCGACACGGTCTTCGCGCCGAAGCTCGACGCCGCGTGGCACCTGCACGAGCTGACCCGCCACCTCGACCTCGCCGGGTTCGTGCTCTTCTCCTCCGGCGCCGGAGTCTTCGGCGTCCCCGGTCAGGCCAACTACGCGGCGGCCAACGCGTTCCTCGACGCGCTCGCCCTGGCCCGCCGTGCGGAGGGGCTGCCGGGCCGGTCGTTCGCCTGGGGGCTGTGGGAGCAGGCCAGCGAGATGACCGCCAAGCTGGACCGGACCGATCCCCGGATCACCGCCCGTGACGGGCAGCTCGCCATCCCGTCCGAGCTGGGGATGGCCCTGTTCGACGCGGGCCTGCGGCTGGCCGAGCCGGTGCTGGTGCCGACGAGGATCGACGTCGCCGCGCTCGGCGAGCGGGCCGAGCGGCCCCCGGCGCTGCTGCGCGGGCTGCTGCGCCGGGAGCGGCCGACGGCGCGGGCGGCCACCCCGGCCGGCGGCGGGCGCACGCTCGCCGACGAGCTGGCGGCGCTGGACGGGCCCGAGCGCCACACCCTCGTGGTCGACCTGGTACGCGAGCAGGCGGCGAGCGTGCTCGGACACGGCAGCCGGGTGGCGGTGGCCCCGGGCCGGGCGTTCAGCCAGATCGGCTTCGACTCGCTGACCGCCGTCGAGCTGCGCAACCGGCTGACCACGGCCACCGGCCTGCGCCTGCCGGCCACGCTGATCTTCGACTACCCGGATCCGAACGAGCTGGCCACGTACCTGGTGTCCGAGCTGGCGCCGGACACCGTACCGGCGGCCCCGTCGGTCCTCGCGGACCTGGAGAACCTGGAGCGCTCGCTGACCGAGGCCACTGTGGAACCGGAGCTGCACGACCAGATCGGGTCGCGCCTGGAGGTGCTGATCGCCAAGTGGCGGACGATGCGCGCCGGCACGGGCGGCGATCCCGACCTCGATCTCGAACTGGCCAGCGACGACGACCTGTTCGACCTCATCGACTCCGAACTCGGTATCTGATGGCCGTCCGGCCGCCCCGCACGCCGCAAGCCGACCCCGTGTCCGACCGACCCCTGAGGAACCGATACCGATGCTGACGACCGACGTCCTGATCGTGGGCTACGGCCCCGTCGGTGAGATGCTCACGATCCTGCTGGCGCAGCGAGGGCTCACCGTCACGGCGGTCGAGCGGTGGGCCACTCCGTACAACTTCCCCCGCGCCGTGTCGTACGACGGGGAGGCGAGCCGTATCCTGGCCGCCGCCGGCGTCGCCGACCGCCTCGGGCCGGTGGTGGAGTCGTCCGGCGAGTACACCTTCAGGAACGGCTTCGGCCGGACCCTGCTGCACGTCAAGGTCACCGGCGACGGCCCGATGGGCTGGCCCGACTCGGTCTCGTTCTACCAGCCGGGACTGGAGGCGCTGCTCGCCGAGCGGGGCGCGGAGCTGCCGGGTGTCACGGTGCTGCGCCCGTACCAGGTGACGGGCCTGGTCGAGCACGACGACCGGGTCGAGGTGACCATCGCAGGCCCGGACGGCGAGGAGGTCCGCGCGGCCCGCTGGGTCATCGGCTGCGACGGGGCCAACAGCTTCGTGCGGGAGCACCTGGGCAGCGGCGTCACCGACCTCGGCTTCACGTACGACTGGCTGGTCTGCGACGTGGTCCCGCACGAGGCCCGCGAGTTCAAGCCGAACAACCTGCAGGTCTGCGACCCGGCGCGGCCCCGCACGGCCGTGTCGGCCGGCCCGGGGCACCGGCGGTGGGAGTTCATGCGGGTGCCGGGGGAGAGCCGCGAGGAGTTCGAGAGCGCCGCCAGCGTGTGGCGGCTGCTCGGCCTCTTCGACATCACCCCCGACAACGCCACCCTGGAGCGGTACGGCGTCTACACCACCCAGGCATGCTCGGCCGGGCGCTGGCGTTCCGGGCGGATCCTGCTCGCCGGCGACGCGGCGCACGTGATGCCGCCGTTCATGGGGCAGGGGATGAGTTCGGGCTTCCGCGACGCCCTCAACCTCGCCTGGAAGCTCGACCTGGTGCACCGCGGCCTCGCCGACGAGGCCCTGCTGGACACCTACCAGGAGGAGCGCTGCGCGCACGTGCAGCACGCCATCCGAATGTCCATGGACTCGGGCACGGTGATCTGCGAGACCGACCGCGCCGCCGCGGCCGGCCGCGACGCCGCGATGCTCGCCGAGCTGCGCCGGCGTACCGCCCGCCCGCGCACCCGGTCCCTGCTGGAGCCCCTGTCCGGCGGGATCCTGCACAGCGGCTGCGAGGCCGCCGGCGCCCCGATGCCGCAGGGCCGCGTCGAGGTCGACGGCCGCGCCGGGCTCTTCGACGAGGTCGTCGGCACCGGCTTCGTCCTGCTCTGCGCCGAGGACCCCGACGACCTGCTCGACGCCGACGCCCGGGCCTTCCTGGACGCGCTCGGCACGCGGGTCGTCCGGATCGTTCCCGCCGGCGCGCCCGTACCCGGATCCGGCGCCGCGCCGACCGCCTTCGACCTCGACGACGTGTACCTGCCCCACCTCAAGCGGTACGACGCGGTGGCGGTGCTCGTCCGGCCCGACTTCTACGTCTTCGGCACCGCCGCCGACCCGGCCGTTGTGCCCGCGCTCGTCGAGGATCTGCGCCGGCAGATCCGGCGCGGCTGATCGGCATCCACCCACCGGAAGGAACCGACATGTTCGAGAACCTGAAGATCGCCGGCCGGGCGATCCGCACGGTCTTCACCGCCGACCCCATCACCCGGGTCCGGCGCTTCTACGAGATCCAGTCACCCGACGTGGAGTTCGCGGCCCGCCGTACCCACTACATGAACGTGGGCTACTGGTCCGACGGGGTCACCGACATCGACACGGCCGCCGACGCGCTGGCCGACAAGCTGGCCGACGCCGCCGGGCTCAAGCCGGACGACACCGTGCTCGACGTCGGCTTCGGCTACGGGGACCAGGACTTCAAGTGGCTGCGGGAGCGCCAGGTCGCCAAGGTGTACGGCCTGAACATCACCCCGCACCACGTCGAGGCGGCGCAGCGCCGGGCGCAGGAGGAGGGGCTCGCCGACCGGACCGACTTCCGGCTCGGCAGCGCCACCGAACTGCCCTTCGGAGACAACACCTTCGACCGGGTCGTCGCCCTGGAGTCCGCCTTCCACTTCTACCCGCGCAGCGCGTTCTTCGCCGAGGCGCTGCGGGTGCTGCGCCCGGGCGGCGTGCTCGCCACGGCCGACATCATCCCGGTCAGCGGCGACGTCGTCCGCGCCGCCATCCAGTCCGGCCCGCTGAGTTTCGTCAAGTTCAGCATCCCGAAGGAGAACTGGCACGACCGGGACACGTACCGGCAGCAGTTGGTCGAGGCCGGCTTCGCCAACCCGGAGGTCCGCTCGATCAAGGAGCAGACCTGGGAGGGCTGGCGGGCGTACATGGCCGAGCGGACCAACGACCCCGCGTTCCGGGCCGTCGTCAAGCCGGCCGTCCGCAAGAGCATGGCGGCCCACTGGAAGAACCAGGACCTCATGAAGCGTGAGCTGGCGCAGCTCGACTACGTGATCGCGGTCGGCCACAAGCGGTGACACCGCGCACGGACGAGGGGCCCGCCGACCGGTCGTGACGACCGGCGGACGGGCCCCTCGTCCGGTGGGATCAGACCGCCGGCGCCGCGCTCAGTGCCGTCGAGATGGCCCGCAGGATCGCCGGCTGGTGCTCGGCGAGGAAGAAGTGCCCGCCCGGGTAGACCTTCAGGTCGAACGCTGCGGTGGTGTGGTCCGACCACGCCCGGGCCTCCTCGACAGTCGTCTTCGGGTCGTCGTCACCGGTGAGGACGGTGATCGGGCAGCTCAGCGGCGGCCCCGGCCGGTAGGTGTACCGCTCGGCGGCCCGGTAGTCGTTGCGGATCGCCGGCAACGCGGCGCGCAGCATCTCCGGATCCCCGAGGACGGCGGAGTTGGTGCCGCTCAGCTTCCGGACGTCGGCCAGCAGCCCTTCGTCGTCGAGCAGGTGCACCGTCTCGTGCCGTGACTTCGACGGCGCCCGGCGCCCGGAGGCGAACAGGTGCGCGACGCTGCCGCCGTCCTGCTCGATGAGCCGGGCGAGTTCGAAGCCAAGGCTGGCCCCCATGCTGTGCCCGAAGATGGCCAGCGGCTCGTCCCGCCAGGGCCGCAGCACGGTGAACACCTCGCGCGCGAGGTCGTGGATGTCGCCGATGCACTTCTCGTGGCGCCGGTCCTGCCGCCCCGGGTACTGGATCGACAGCACCTCCACGGCGGGGGAGAGAGCGCGGGACACCGGGAAGTAGAAGCTTGCCGACCCGCCGGCGTGGGGCAGGCACACCAACCGCCCCGCGCCGCCCGGAGCGGGGTGGAAGCGTCGCACCCACAAGCCGTTGTCGGTATCTGGCGTCGTCATCCTCTGGTGGTCCTTCCGGCGGCTGCGGTTGCCGACCGGATCGGCGCGGACCCGGTCGAGGCGACGCTAGTGCGACGGGTCGGGACCGGACACCCCTAGCTGGTCGGTTGCCTGGTTAGGGGTTGTCCGCGCTCGCGCGCAACCAATAACTTCTCCCGGCAGATGGGGATCTGCGTGGCTCTCGGCCGAGCGAGCCGAACGACAGATACAGGTGTCGCCTGAGACTTCTGCGCATTCGTACCGTCGCTTACGTCGAGTCTCCGCCGTGAATCGCGATGGGCTGGGTTGATGGACACCGAAGAGAAGCTCCGGGAGTACCTGAAGAGAGTCACCGCCGACCTGCGGCGGACCCGGCAACGGCTCCGGGACGTCGAGGCCGACGCGCAGCAGCCCATCGCGATCGTCGGCATCGGCTGCCGGTTCCCCGGCGGGGTGCGCACCGCCGAGGAACTGTGGGATCTCGTCGCGTCCGGCGGTGACGCGATCGCCTCCTTCCCCACCGACCGCGGCTGGGATCTCGACGCGCTCTACGACCCGGAGCGGTCCCGGCCGGGCACCTCCTCGGTCCGTGAGGGCGGATTCGTGGCCGACGCCGCCGAGTTCGACCCTCGGCTGTTCGGGGTCTCGCCGCGCGAGGCCCTCGCGATGGACCCGCAGCAGCGGCTGCTGCTGCAGACCTCGTGGGAGGCCGTCGAGACGGCGGGGATCGACCCCACAAGCCTGAAGGGCGCCCGGGTCGGGGTCTTCGCCGGCATGACCCACAGCGGGTACGCCCACCCGCCGGAGACCCCGCCGGCGGGCGTGGAGGACTACCTCGGTCTCGGCAACGCGGGCAGCATCGCCTCGGGTCGGGTGGCGTACTCGTTCGGGTTCGAGGGCCCGGCGGTGACTGTGGACACGGCGTGTTCGTCGTCGCTTGTGGCGTTGCACCTGGCGGTGCAGGCCCTGCGGTCGGGGGAGTGCGATCTCGCGCTGGCCGGCGGCGTGACGGTGATGCCCACTCCCGCGGTGTTCGTCGACTTCACCCGGCAGGGCAACCTGTCCCCGGTGGCCCGGTGCCGGGCGTTCGCCGATGCGGCGGACGGCACGGCGCTCGCCGAGGGGGTCGGTGTGCTGCTGGTGCAGCGCTTGTCGGATGCGCGGCGCGACGGGCGTCGGGTCTTGGCGGTGGTGCGGGGTTCGGCGGTGAATCAGGATGGTGCGTCGAATGGTTTGACGGCGCCGAATGGTCCGTCGCAGCAGCGGGTGATTCGGCAGGCGCTCGCCAACGCCCGGCTGGGCGTGGGTGATGTGGATGTGGTGGAGGCGCACGGCACGGGCACGACGTTGGGTGATCCGATCGAGGCGCAGGCTTTGCTGGCGACGTACGGGCAGGGTCGGGATGTGCCGCTGTTGCTCGGCTCGGTGAAGTCGAACATCGGTCATACGCAGGCCGCTGCGGGGGTGGCGGGCGTCATCAAGATGATCTTGGCGATGCGGCATGGTGTGGTGCCGGCGTCGTTGCACGTGGATGTGCCGTCGTCGCATGTGGATTGGTCGTCGGGTGCGGTGGAGTTGGTGACCGAGTCCCGTGAGTGGCCGGGCGTGGAGCGCCCTCGGCGGGCGGGTGTGTCGTCGTTCGGCATCTCGGGGACGAACGCGCACGTGATCCTGGAGCAGCCGGAGGCCGAAGCCGATCCCGAGCCCGTCGCCGTGCCGGTGGGTGTGCCGGTGCCGTGGGTGGTGTCGGGGCGTTCGGAGCGGGCTCTGGTGGGTCAGGCGTTGCGGTTGGCGTCGTTCGTGCGGGAACGGTCCGGCCTTGCGGTGGCGGATGTGTCGTGGTCGTTGGTGACGTCGCGGGCTGCGTTGGAGCATCGGGCGGTGGTGTGGGGTTCGTCGGTGGACGAGCTGGCGGCGGGTCTGTCGGCGGTGGCCGAGGGCCGGTTGTCGGGTGTGGTGTCGGCGGGTCGTCGGGCGGTGTTGTTCACGGGTCAGGGTTCGCAGCGCGTGGGCATGGGCCGGGAGTTGTACGAGACGTTCCCGGTGTTCGCGCAGGCCTTCGATGGGGTGTGCGCCCGTTTTGATGGTTTGTTGCCGCGGGCGTTGCGGGAGGTCGTGTTCGCCGAGGCGGGTTCGGGTGAGGCCGCCCTGGTGGATCAGACGGTGTTCGCGCAGGCGGGGTTGTTTGCGGTGGAGGTGGCGTTGTGGGAGTTGCTCGCGTCGTGGGGTGTGCGGGCGGATTTTGTGGCGGGTCATTCGATCGGTGAGGTGACGGCGGCGTACGTGGCGGGGATGTTGTCGTTGGCGGACGCCTGTTCCCTGGTGGCGGCGCGGGGCCGGTTGATGCAGGCGTTGCCGGCTGGCGGTGTGATGGCGGCGGTGGGTGCGGCGGAGGGGTTTGTCACCGAGCTGATCGCGTCGAGTGGCGCGGGTGTGGATGTGGCGGCGGTGAATGGTCCGGCGTCGGTGGTGGTGTCGGGTGCCGCCAATGAGGTTGCGGTGGTGGTGGCGGCGTGCCGTGAGCGGGGTTGGCGGGTCAAGGAACTGGCGGTCAGTCACGCGTTCCATTCGCGGTTGATGGATCCGATGCTGGAGGAGTTCGCGTCGGTGGTGGCGGGGCTGGACTGGCGGGTGCCGAGGATCCCGATCGTGTCGAACGTGACCGGCGCGGTCGCGGACGCCGCAGAGATCACCGAACCCGGCTACTGGGTGCGGCACGTGCGCCAGCCGGTACGGTTCGCCGACGCGGTGCGCACCCTCCACCAGCAGGACGTCACCCAGTTCCTGGAGGTCGGCCCCGACGCCGTACTCACCGCCATGGCGCAGGACTGCGTCGAGGCGACCGGCGAAGTCCGGTTCACCGCCACGATGCGCGCCGGGCACTCCGAGGCCGACACGCTGCGCACCGCCCTCGCCGAGCGGTACGTCACCGGCGACCACGTCGACTGGACCGGATACCTCGCCGCCCTCGACGGGGCCGGCCCCGAGCGGGCAGCCGAGGCACGCCCCCGCGCCATCGCCCTGCCCACGTACGCCTTCGACCAGCAGCGCTACTGGCTCAACGCCAGCGCGGGGGTCGAGACGGTGCCCGGGCTCGGTGCCCGCCCCGTCGACCACGCGCTGCTCGGCGCCGCCGTACGCGTCGCCGACGACGACGTACGGGTCTTCGGCACCGAACTCTCCGTACTGACACACCCGTGGCTCGCCGAACACGTCGTCTGGGACTCGGTGGTGGTGCCCGGCGCCGCCCTGGTCGACATGGTCCTGCACACGGGCGCGCAGGTCGGCTGCGACACCCTCGACGAGCTGACCCTCCAGGCCCCGCTGGCGCTCGCCGAGGACGGCACCCGGGCGGTGCAGGTGAAACTGGGCGCGGCGGACGAGGACGGTCGCCGGACGGTCACCATCCACTCCCGCGCCGCCGCCGACCCGGACGGCGAGTGGGACCGCCACGCGGCGGGCGTCCTCGCCCCCGCCGTACCGCAGCCCGACCGGTCCGATCCGGCGCCGTGGCCGCCCAGCGCCGCCACCGCCGTCGCGGTCGACGGGATCTACACCGAGCTGTCCCGTCTGGGCGTCGAATACGGCCCTCTCTTCCGTGGCCTGCGCGCCGTCTGGCGCACCGGCGACGAGGTGTGCGCCGAGGTGGCGGTGCCCGACGGCACCGAGGTCGCCGGCTTCGGCCTGCATCCCGCCCTGCTGGACGCTGCGCTGCACGTCGTCGGCCTGCTCGACTCCGACGCGGAGGATGCCTCCGGCGTACGCCTGCCCTTCGCCTGGACCGGCGTCACCCTCTCGGCGGTCGGCGCGACCGCGCTGCGGGTACGCGCCCGGCGCAGCGGCGGCGGCGTGACCCTGACCCTGACCGACCCGGCCGGCGCCCCCGTCGCCCGGATCGACTCCCTGGTCTCCCGCCCCGTCACCGCCGACCAGGTGCGCGGCGGTGACTCCGCAGCCGACCCGCTGTACGCCGTCAACTGGCAGAGCGTGCGGCCGGGTACCCCGGCGACCGTCCGGGTGGTGCTCCTCGGCGACGCGCCGTCCGACCTGTCCGAGATCGCCAGGTACAGGCTCGCCGAGCTGGCGGAGGCGGTCGACTCCGGCCGGATCGACCCGGAACTGGTGCTGCTCGCCGCGTACGCCGACGACGAGGACGCCCCGGTTCCCGCCGCGACGCGGAGCCGGCTCACGGCGGTGCTGGCCGCCGTCCAGGGCTGGCTCGCCGACGACCGGCTGGCGGAGCGGCGGCTGGTCGTGCTGACCCGCGGGGCCGTCGCCGCCGGCGACACCTGTCGTACGGGCGACCTGCCCGGCGCGGCGGTCTGGGGCCTGCTGCGCTCGGCTCAGGCGGAGCACCCCGACCGCTTCGTGCTCGTGGACCTCGACGAGGCGCGGCAGCCGGAGTCCTGCACTGTGGACCTGGTGGCCCGTGCGGTCGCCACCGGCGAACCCCAACTGGCGGTCCGGGACGAGCAGGTGCTGACGCCCCGGCTCGCGCCAGCCGTCCTCGCCCCGGCGCCGGCCGCCGCCCTCGACCCCGACGGGACGGTCCTGGTCACCGGGGCGACCGGCGCCCTCGGCGGCCTGCTGGCCCGGCACCTGGTCAGTACGCACAAGGTGCGCCACCTGCTGCTGGTCAGCCGCCGCGGAACCGACGCCCCCGGCGCGGCGGAGCTGCTCGCCGAGCTGACCGCGCTGGGTGCGCAGGCCCGCCTGGTCGCCGCCGACGTGGCGGATCGGGACCGCTTGGCCGCGGTGCTGGCCGACGTTCCCGCCGAGCACCCGCTCACCGGCGTGGTGCACGCGGCCGGTGTCCTCGACGACACGGTGATCTCGGCGCTGACCCCCGGCCGGCTGTCAGCCGTTCTCTCCGCCAAGGCCGACGCCGCCTGGCACCTGCACGAGCTGACCCGATCGCGGCCGCTGGCGATGTTCGTCCTCTTCTCGTCGGTCGCCGGTGTCCTCGGCGGCCCCGGGCAGGGCAACTACGCCGCCGCGAACGCGTTCCTCGACGGCCTCGCCGGGCACCGGCACGCCTGCGGCCTCGCCGCCACGTCCCTGTCCTGGGGCCTCTGGGCCGCGGACAGCGGGATGACGGGCGCACTCGACGCCGCCCAGCGGCAGCGGATGAGCCGCAACGGCCTCAGCCCGCTCGGCACCGCCCAGGCGTTGCGCCTCTTCGACGCCAGCCTGCACGGTGGACGCCCCCACCTGGTGCCGGCGCTGCTCGACCTCGCCGCGCTGCGCCGCCAGGCCGACGCCGGCCAGCTCCCGGCGCCGCTGCGCGGCCTGGTCCGGGCCCGGCGGCGCGTCGTCGAGGGCGGCGGCGACGGCGGCCCGTCCTTCGCGCAGCGCCTCGCCGGCACGCCCGAGGCCGAACGCGGCCGGCTGGTGGAGGACCTCGTCAAGGCGCAGGTCATCGAGGTGCTCGGCTACCCGCCGGCCACCGTCGTGCCGTCCGGGCAGACGTTCACCGGCCTCGGCTTCGACTCGCTGACCGCCGTGGAGCTGCGCAACCGGCTGACCGCCCTGACCGGCATCCGGCTGCCGGCGAGCCTCATCTTCGACTGCCCCACGCCCGCGGCCCTCGCCGACTTCCTGCTGGTCGACGCCGCCCCGCCGAAGCCCGAACCGGGCCTGCTCGCCGAGCTGGACCGGCTGGAGGCCGCGTTCGCCGCGACCGCGCCGGAGGAGATGGAGCGGCTGGCCGCCGACGACGAGACGCGTACCGCCGTGGCGGTCCGCCTCCGGGCGCTGGTCACCCGGTGGAGCGACACCACCGACCGGACCGACGACGTCGGCCAGGCCCTCGACGACGCCTCGGACGACGAGCTGTTCGACTTCATCGACCAGAAGTTCGGCCGATCCTGACCACGAGTCCGCCGCTTGCCCCTTAGCGACAGGTGATCAACCCGATGGCGAACGAAGCCAAGCTCCGCGAGTACCTCAAGCGCGTCACCGCTGACCTGCACGAGACCAGCGAGCGCCTGCGGGCCGTCGACGAGCAGAACCACGAGCCGGTCGCGATCGTGGCGATGGGCTGCCGCTACCCGGGCGGGGTGCGGACTCCGGAGGCGCTGTGGCGGCTGGTCGAGTCCGGCGTCGACGCCGTCACACCCTTCCCGGCGGACCGGGGCTGGGACGTGGAGAGCCTCTACGACCCCGACCCGGACGCGCACGGCAAGTCGTACACCCGCGAGGGCGGCTTCCTGCACGACGCCGGCGAGTTCGACGGCGGCTTCTTCGGCATCTCGCCCCGCGAGGCGCTGGCCATGGACCCGCAGCAGCGCCTCCTGCTGGAGGTCGCCTGGGAGACGGTCGAGCGGGCCGGCATCGCCGCGGACTCGCTCAAGGGCAGCCGCACCGGCGTCTTCACCGGCGTCATGTACCACGACTACGTCTCCCGGCTCAACGGCGTGCCGCAGGAGGTCGAGGCGTTCGTCGGCACGGGCAACCACGGCAGCGTCGTCTCCGGCCGGATCGCGTACACGTTCGGCTTCGAGGGCCCGGCCGTCACCGTCGACACCGCCTGCTCGTCCTCACTGGTGGCGCTGCACCTCGCCGTCCAGGCCCTGCGTTCCGGCGAGTGCACACTCGCGCTGGCCGGCGGCGTCACCGTCATGTCCAGCCCCGACACGTTCGTCGGCTTCAGCCGCCAGCGTGGCCTGTCCCCGGACGGGCGGTGCAAGTCCTTCGCGGCCACCGCCGACGGCACCGGCTGGAGCGAGGGCGCCGGGCTGCTGCTGCTGGAGCGGCTCTCCGACGCGCGGCGCAACGGCCACCGGGTGCTCGCCGTGGTGCGCGGCAGCGCGGTCAACTCCGACGGCGCCTCCAACGGCCTCACCGCGCCGCACGGCCCGTCGCAGCAACGCGTGATCCGCCAGGCCCTCGCCAACGCCCGGCTCGCCCCGGCCGACGTGGACGCCGTCGAGGCCCACGGCACCGGCACCCGCCTCGGCGACCCCATCGAGGCGCAGGCCCTGCTCGCCACCTACGGCCGGGACCGGGCCGACGACCAGCCCCTGTGGCTCGGGTCGATCAAGTCGAACCTCGGGCACACCCAGGCCGCGGCCGGCGTCGCCGGCGTCATCAAGATGGTCATGGCGATGCGTCACGGCGTCCTGCCGCGCACCCTGCACGTCGACGAGCCGTCCCCGCACGTCGACTGGTCGGCCGGCGCGGTGAGCCTGCTCCGCGAGCCGCGCCCGTGGCCGCGCGCGACGAGGCCCATGCGCGCGGGCGTCTCCTCGTTCGGTGTCAGCGGCACCAACGCCCACGTCATCGTCGAGGCCGCCCCGCCCGCGCCGCAGCCGGCCACCGATGCCGTCACCGGCCCCGACCCGCTGCCATGGGTCGTCTCCGCGCGCAGCGCCGCAGCGCTCGGCGCCCAGGCCGACCGGCTGCGCTCCTGGCTCGCCGAGCACCCCGACGCCGCGCCGGCCGCCGTGGGCCGGGCCCTGGCCACCGGCCGGTCCGTCCTGGAACACCGGGCGGTGCTGCTCGGCGCCGACCGGGACGAACTGCTCGCCGGGCTCGGCGCGCTGGCCGACGGGGTTCCGGCCGCGTCCGTGCGGCGCGGGGTCGCCAGTCCCACCCGCGTCGCCGTGCTCTGCACCGGCCAGGGCGCCCAGCGCGTCGGCATGGGCCAGCGGTTGTACGCAGCCTTCCCGGCCTTCGCCGACGCCTTCGACGCCGCCTGCGCGGAGCTGGACAGGCACCTCGACCGGCCGCTGCGCGGCGTGCTCGACGGCCCCGCCGACGTGCTCGACCGCACCGGGTACGCCCAGGCGGCGCTCTTCGCCGTCGAGGTCGCCGCCTACCGGCTCGTCGAGTCCTGGGGTGTCGTGCCGGACTTCGTGGCCGGGCACTCGGTCGGCGAGGTGGCCGCCGCGCACATCGCCGGCGTGCTGTCGGCGCCCGACGCCGCCCGCCTGGTGGCCGCCCGGGGCACCCTGATGCAGGCGCTGCCCACCGGTGGCGCCATGGTGTCGATCCGCGCCACCGAGGCGGAGGTCCGCGCGCACCTGGCCACCGTCGGCGGGACGCCCGGCGCCGGGCTGGCCGCCGTCAACGGCCCGGAGTCCGTCGTCGTCTCCGGCGACGAGGACGCCGTGCTGGCGGTCGCCGCACACTTCGCAGCCCTCGGCCGCAGCACCAGGCGGCTGCGGGTCAGCCACGCGTTCCACTCCGCCCGCATGGACCCGATGCTCGACGCGTTCGGCGACGTGCTCGGGCAACTGACCTTCGCCGCGCCCCGCATCCCCGTGGTCTCCACCGTGACCGGAGCGGTGCTCGACCCCGACGAGGTGTGCTCCCCGGCGTACTGGCTGCGCAACGTCCGCGACACGGTCCGCTTCGACGCCGCCGTGACCTCGCTGCGTGAGCTGGGTGTCGGCGCGTACGTCGAGGTGGGCCCGGGCGGAGTGCTCTGCGCGCTCACCCAGGAGATGGTCGGCGCGGACCAGGCGGTCTGCGCCCCCGTGCTGCGCGCCGAGCACGACGAGGCGACGACCGCCCTGGCCGCCGCGGCCACCGTGTGGGCCAGGGGCGTGCCGGTGAACTGGGCGGCCCTGTTCGCCGGCCCGCCCGTGCCGGTCGACCTGCCCACGTACGCGTTCCAGCGCGAACGCTACTGGTTGCTGCCCCTGCCGCAGCCCGCCGACGTGACCGCCGCCGGGCTGACCCCGACCGGCCACCCGCTGCTCGGCGCGGTGTTCCGCTCGGCCGACGGCGACGAGGTGACGCTCACCGGCAGGTTGTCCGTGGAGACCCAGCCCTGGCTGGCCGAGCACGCCCTGCGCGACGTCGTGCTCCTGCCCGGCACCGGGTTCGTGGAGCTGGCGATGCGGGCCGGCGCGGAGGTCGGCGCCGAACGGCTCGCCGAGCTGACCCTCCAGGCGCCGCTGGTGCTGCCCGAGACCGGCGGCGTCGACGTGCAGGTCGCCGCCGAACGCACCGGCGGCGGAGCGTGGCAGCTCACCGTCCACGCCCGTCGCGCCGGCACCGACGACATCTGGGTACGGCACGCCACCGGCCTGCTCACCGAGGAGCCGGATGAGGACACGGGCGCGCCGGCGCAGTGGCCGCCGAGCGACGCCACCTCCCTGGACGTGTCGGAGCTGGCCGGGCGGGCGGCACGGGCCGGCTTCGCGTACGGCCCGGCCTTCTCCGGGCTGCGTGCCGCCTGGCGCGTCGGCGCGGACGTGTACGCCGAGGTGGCGCTGCCCGATCCGGCGGCCGGCGACGCCGGTGGGTACGGGCTGCACCCGGCGTTGCTCGATGCCGCCGTGCAGGCGGTCGGGCTGGGCATCGTCGACCCCGGCGAGGCCCGGATGCCGTTCGCCTGGTCCGACGTGACGCTGTCCGCCCACGGCGCCGACACGCTGCGGGTACGGTTGACCCCCACCGGTCCGGACACGGTGTCCATGCTGGTCGCCGACGCCACCGGGGCGCCGGTCGCCCGGGTCGGCTCCCTGGTGCTGCGGCCCGTGCCGGCGGGGGAGCTCACCGCCGGCGGGTCCGCGTGGCGGCGCTCGCTGTTCCGCCTCGACTGGCTCCGGCACCCCGTCGCCGGGGGCGCCGCCGACGGCACGACCTGGGCGGTGCTCGGCGAACGTCCCGCCCCGCTGCCGTCCGGCCCGCCCGCCGCCCGGTACGCCGACCTCGACGCGCTCCGCGACGCCGGGGTACCCGACGCCGTGCTGTACCCGGTGGCCGGCGCGACCGGCCCCGGCGCCGTCCACGACCTGCTCGCCGAGGTCCTCGCCGTGCTCCAGGGCTGGCTCGCCGCCGAGCCGCACACCGGCGACTCCCGGCTGGTGGTCCTCACCGGCGGCGCCGTCGCCGTGGACGACGACGCGGAGGTCACCGACCTGGCCGGCGCCGCCGTGTGGGGCCTGCTCCGCTCCGCCCAGGCCGAGCACCCCGGCCGCTTCCTCGTCGTCGACGTCGACGACGAGGAGAACTGCGCGGCCGTCCTCGCCGGCCTGCTGTCGGCCGACGAGCCGCAGGCGGCGGTACGCGACGGGGCGCTCCGCGTGCCCCGGCTCGTCGCCGCCCCGGAACCCGACGCGCCGGCGCCGGCGCTGGACCCGGAGGGCACGGTGCTGGTCACCGGCGGCACCGGTGCCCTCGGCGCGCTGACCGCCCGCCACCTGGTCACCCGGTACGGGGCCCGGCACCTGCTGCTGACCAGCCGGCGCGGCGCCGACGCGGACGGCGCAGCCGACCTGGTCGCCGCCCTCGCCGGCCTGGGGGCCACCGCGACGGTCGAGGCGTGCGACGCCGCCGACCGGGCCGCCCTCGCCGCGCTGCTGGACCGGATCGACCCGGCGCACCCGCTGACCGGCGTGGTGCACACCGCCGGCGTGCTGGCCGACCGCACCCTGACCTCGCTCACCCCCGAGACCCTCGGCGACGTGCTGCGGCCGAAGGTGGACGCCGCCGCGAACCTGCACGAGCTGACCGCCGCCAGCCGCCTCGCACTCTTCGTCACGTACTCCTCGGCGGCGGGCGTGACGGGCAGCCCCGGCCAGGCCAACTACGCGGCGGCCAACGCCTTCCTGGACGCGCTCGCCCACCGGCGGCGGGCCGCGGGCCTGCCGGCGCACTCGCTGGCCTGGGGCCCGTGGGCGGAGTCGGGCGGCGGCATGACCGCCGGCCTCGACCGCGCCGACACCGACCGGCTGGCCCGGGCCGGCGTACGGCCGCTTCCCGAGGCGGACGGCCTCGCGCTCCTCGACGCCGCTCTGCTCACCGGCCTGCCCGCGACGGTGCCGATGGCGTTGGACGGGCCGGCGCTGCGCGCCCAGGCCGAGGCGGGCACCCTGCCGTCGGTCCTGCGCGGCCTGGTCCGGGCGCCCCGGCGCCGCGCCGCGCGGTCCGGCCCGGCGGAGACCGCCGCGCTGACCGGGCGGCTCGCCGGCCTCGACCGCGAGGAGCGCGCCGCGGCCCTGCTGCGGCTCGTCCTCGACCAGGTCGCGACGGTCCTGGGGTACGCCGACGCCGCCGCCGTCGAGGCCGGGCGTCCGTTCACCGAGCTCGGTTTCGACTCGCTCACCGCCGTCGAACTGCGCAACCGGCTGGGCGCGGTCACCGGCCTGCGCCTGCCCGCGACGCTGGTCTTCGACCACCCGACCCCGCTCGCCCTCGCCGACCACCTGGACGCCGAGACCGGAACGGACGCCGGCACCCGGGCGGCTCCGGTCGCCGCCGTCGCGGCGCTCGACGAGCCGATCGCGATCGTCGGCATGAGCTGCCGCTACCCCGGCGGCGTACGCAGCCCCGAGCAACTGTGGGACCTCCTCGTCTCCGGTGGCGACGGCATCACCGGCTTCCCCGCCGACCGCGGCTGGGACGTCGACGACCTGTACGACCCGTCCGGCGCGCGCCGGGGCAGCAGCTACGCCCGCGAGGGCGGCTTCCTGGCCGACGCCGCCGACTTCGACGCCGACCTGTTCAAGATCTCGCCGCACGAGGCCCTCGCCATGGACCCGCAGCAGCGGCTGCTGCTGGAGACCTCGTGGGAGGCCATCGAGGACGCCCGGATCGACCCGCTTGCGCTGCGTGGCCGGCCCGTCGGCGTGTTCGCCGGCATGATGTACCACAACCACGCCGCAGGGCTGGCCGACGTCCCCGAGACCCTCGACGGCTACCTCGGCGTCGGCACGGCCAGCAGCGTGTTGTCGGGTCGGGTGGCGTACTCGTTCGGTTTCGAGGGCCCGGCGGTGACTGTGGACACGGCGTGTTCGTCGTCGCTTGTGGCGTTGCACCTGGCGGTGCAGGCGCTGAGGTCGGGGGAGTGTGACCTGGCGCTGGCCGGCGGCGTCACGGTGATGGCGACACCCGAGACGTTCATCGACTTCTCCCGCCAGCGGGGCATGGCCCCCGACGGCCGGTGCAAGTCGTTCTCCGACGCGGCGGACGGCACGGGCTGGTCCGAGGGCGTCGGTGTGCTGCTGGTGCAGCGGCTGTCGGACGCGCGGCGTGACGGGCGCCGGGTCCTCGCGGTCGTGCGGGGCACAGCCGTCAACCAGGACGGCGCGTCGAACGGGTTGACGGCGCCGAACGGTCCGTCGCAGCAGCGGGTGATCCGCCAGGCCCTCGCGAACGCCCGGCTGGGCGTCGCCGACGTCGACGTCGTGGAGGCGCACGGCACGGGCACGACGCTGGGCGACCCCATCGAGGCCCAGGCGCTGCTCGCCACGTACGGGCAGGACCGCGACGACCGGGACGCGCTGCTGCTGGGGTCGGTGAAGTCGAACATCGGTCACACGCAGGCCGCTGCCGGGGTGGCGGGCGTCATCAAGATGGTCTTGGCGATGCGGCATGGGATGGTGCCGGCGACCTTGCACGTGGATGCGCCGTCGTCGCATGTGGACTGGTCGTCGGGCGCCGTGGAGCTGGTGACCCAGGCGCGCGAGTGGCCGGGTGCGGGCCGCGCACGCAGGGCTGCCGTGTCGTCGTTCGGGATCTCCGGCACGAACGCCCACGTGATCATCGAACAGGCGGAGCCGGAGCACGCCGCGGCGTCTGCCGCGCCCGTGGCTTTGCCGGTGCCGTGGGTGGTGTCGGGGCGTTCGGAGCGGGGTCTGTCGGGTCAGGCCGGGCGGTTGGCGTCGTTCGTGCGGGAACGGTCCGGCCTTGCGCCGGTGGACGTGTCGTGGTCGTTGGCGACGACCCGGGCTGCGTTGGAGCATCGGGCGGTGGTGTGGGGCTCGGACGTGGACGAGCTGGCGGCGGGCCTCGCGGCGGTGGCCGAGGGCCGGTCTGCGGGTGTGGTGTCGGCGGGTCGTCGGGCGGTGTTGTTCACGGGTCAGGGCTCGCAGCGTGTGGGTATGGGCCGGGAGTTGTATGAGACGTTCCCGGTGTTCGCGGCGTCGTTCGACGAGGTGTGCGTCCGGTTCGATGGTTTGTTGCCGCGTGCGTTGCGGGGTGTGGTGTTCGCGCAGGCGGGGTCGGATGAGGCTGCCCTGGTGGATCAGACCGTCTTTGCCCAGGCGGGGTTGTTCGCGGTGGAGGTGGCGTTGTGGGAGTTGTTGTCGTCGTGGGGTGTGCGGGCTGATTTCCTGGCGGGTCATTCGATCGGTGAGGTGACGGCGGCGTACGTGGCGGGGATGTTGTCGTTGGCGGACGCCTGTTCCCTGGTGGCGGCGCGGGGTCGGTTGATGCAGGCGTTGCCGGCTGGTGGGGTGATGGCGGCGGTGGGTGCGTCTGAGGCTGATGTGCGGGAGGTCATCGACGCTGCGGGTGCCGGAGTGGATGTGGCGGCGGTGAATGGTCCGGCGTCGGTGGTGGTGTCGGGTGCGGCTGACGAGGTCGCTTCGGTGGTGGGGGCCTGCCGTGAGCGGGGTTGGCGGGTCAAGGAACTGGCGGTGAGTCACGCGTTCCATTCGCGGTTGATGGAGCCGATGTTGGAGGAGTTCGCGTCGGTGGTGGCGGGGCTCGACTGGCGGGTGCCGCGGGTGCCGGTGGTGTCGAACGTGACCGGCGCGGTGGCGGACGCCGCAGAGATCACTGAGCCCGGCTACTGGGTGCGGCATGTGCGGCAGCCGGTGCGGTTCGCCGACAGTGTGGCGGCGCTGCGGGCACAGGGGGTGGACACCTTCCTGGAGGTCGGCCCGGACGCGACGTTGACGGCGATGGTGGCGGAGATCGTCGCGGATGCCGGGGTGCGACGGGTTCCGGCGTCGCGGCGGGACCAGTCGGAGCTCGCTGCGGTGACGGCGGCGTTGGGGCAGTTGTGGGTGGCGGGTGTGCCGGTCGACTGGGCTGCCTACCACGGTCAGACCGGCGCCCGGCCGGGTGTGGTCGACCTGCCCACGTACGCCTTCGACCACCGGCGCTACTGGATCAACGCGACGACGCGCTCCTACCGTCCCCCCGCAGCCCGGCGTACCGCCGCCGACGAGGACTTCTGGCGGGCGATCGAGGCGGAGGACCTGACGACCCTCGCCGAGAGCCTGGCCGTCGACGCCGACGCCCCCCTCGCGGACGTGCTGCCGGCGCTGTCCACCTGGCGACGCCGCCGGGACGCCGAGGCGGCCCTCGACTCCTGGCGCTACCGGGTGGCCTGGCAGCCGCTCACGGGCGACGCCGCCCGCGCCGAGGCGACCGACTTCCTGCTCGTCGTACCGGCCGACGCCGACGCGGCCGTGACGGACTGGGCCGCCGCCCTCGGCGCCGCCGGCGGGCGGATCGTCGAGGTCGACGCCACGTGCGACCGCAAGCGCCTCGCCCACGACCTCGCCGAGGCGTCGACCGGCCGCGACGGGGACGTGCTGCCCGTACTCTCCCTGCTGGCCCTCGACACCCGGCCGTACGCCGGGGCCGCCTCCGTGCCGACGGGCCTCGCCGGCACGGTCGCGCTCGCGCAGGCCCTCGGCGACGCCGGGATCACCGCCCGGCTCTGGATCGCCACCCGCGGCGCGGTCTCCGTCGGATCCCGCGACCGGCACGTCGACCCCGTGCAGGCCATGGCGTGGGGCTTCGGCAGCGTGCTGCGCGCCGAGCACCCGCACCGGTGGGGCGGGCTCGTCGACCTCCCCGAGCAGCCCGACCAGGGCGTCGTGCGCATGCTCCGGACGCTGATCGCCGGCACCGGCCGGGAGGACGAGATCGCCCTGCGCGGCACCGGCGGCCACGCCCGCCGGCTCGTTCGTGCGACGTACGGCGACACCGGTGCGCGCGGTTCCTGGACGCCGCGCGGCACGGTGCTGATCACCGGCGGCACCGGGGCACTCGGGGGACACGTCGCCCGCGCGCTGGCCGCCGAAGGAGCCGAACACCTCCTCCTGGTCAGCCGGCGGGGTGGCGAGGCGCCCGGCGCGACCGCCCTCGCCGAGGAACTCGCCGGGCTCGGCACCCGGGTCACCCTCGCGTCCTGCGACGTGGCCGACCGGGCCGCGCTCGCGACGCTGCTCGACTCGATCCCCGCCGAGCTTCCGCTGAGCGCGGTCGTGCACACCGCCGCGGCCCTCGACGACAACGTCGTCGACGCCGTGAGTGTCGACCAGCTGGCCAACGCCCTGCGGGCGAAGGTCGACGCCGCGCGCAACCTGGACGAGCTGACCCGGGGCAGCGACCTCTCCGCCTTCGTCCTCTTCTCCTCCCTCGCCGGCCTCATGGGCGCCGCCGGCCAGGCCACGTATGCGCCGGGCAACGCGTTCCTCGACGCCCTGGCGCAGCGCCGTCGCGCGGAGGGGCTGCCGGCGACCTCGCTCGCCTGGGGCCTGTGGGCCGACGGCGGGGTGAGCGCGGGCGACTTCGAGCAGCGGCTCAGCCGTACCGGTTTCGGCGCGATGGCGCCGGAGACAGCCGTGCGCGCCTTCAACCGGGCGCTGGACCGCGACGAGACGTACCTCGTCGTGGCCGACATCGACTGGGCCCGGGTGGCCGCCACCGGTCCTCGGCGCGCCCACCCGCTGGTCCGCGACCTGCTGGCCGACGCCGGCGCGGCGGTGCCCGCCGACGCCCCAGTGCCGGCGGCCGACCTGCGCCTGCGTCTGTCGGGAATGCCCGGCACGGAGCAGTTGCGCGTCCTCGGTGAGCTGGTACGCGCCGAGGTCGCCGCCGTGCTCGGCCACGAGTCCGTCGAGCGGGTGGCGCCGGACCGGGCGTTCCAGGATCTCGGCTTCACCTCGCTGGCGGCTGTCGAGCTGCGCAACCGGCTCGACGCGGCGACCGGCCTCGCGCTGCCGACCACGCTCGCCTTCGACTACCCGAACTCGGCGGCTCTGGCCGGCCACATCCACGCCGGGCTGCTCGGCGGGCAGGCGCTGCCCGTCCCCGCCGCCACCGGCCCCTTCGTGGGGGACGACCCGATCGTCATCGTCGGCATGGGCTGCCGTTTCCCGGCCGGAGCCGAGTCCCCGGAGGGGCTCTGGGACCTGCTGACGGCCGGTGCCGACGCGATGTCGGACTTCCCGACCAACCGGCACTGGGACCTGGAGTCGCTGGCCGGCACCGACTCCTACGTCTCGCGCGGGGCGTTCCTGGCCGACGCGGGCGGCTTCGACGCGGAGTTCTTCGGCATATCGCCGCGCGAGGCGCTCGCCATGGACCCGCAGCAGCGGCTGCTGCTGGAGGTCTCCTGGGAGGCGTTCGAAGACGCCCGGATCGAACCCCTCGCGCTGCGCGGCAGCCGCGTCGGGGTGTTCGCCGGCACCAACGGCCAGGACTACGAGACCGTCGTACGCGAGGCCGGTGAGTCGCTCGCCGGGTACGGCGCGACGGGTGCCTCCGCGAGCGTGCTGTCGGGTCGGGTGGCGTACTCGTTCGGTTTCGAGGGCCCGGCGGTGACTGTGGACACGGCGTGTTCGTCGTCGCTTGTGGCGTTGCACCTGGCGGCGCAGGCGCTGCGGTCCGGCGAGTGCGACCTCGCGCTGGCCGGCGGCGTCACGGTGATGTCCACCCCGGGCGCCTTCATCGAGTTCTCCCGCCAGGGTGGGCTGTCGGCGGACGGCCGCTGCAAGGCCTTCGCCGAGTCTGCGGACGGCACCGCGTGGGGCGAGGGTGTCGGGGTGCTGGTGGTGCAGCGGTTGTCGGATGCGCGGCGTGACGGGCGTCGGGTTCTGGCGGTGGTGCGGGGTTCGGCGGTGAATCAGGATGGTGCGTCGAATGGTTTGACGGCGCCGAATGGTCCGTCGCAGCAGCGGGTGATTCGGCAGGCGCTCGCCAACGCCCGGCTGGGCGTGGGTGATGTGGATGTGGTGGAGGCGCACGGCACGGGCACGTCGTTGGGTGATCCGATCGAGGCGCAGGCTTTGTTGGCGACGTACGGGCAGGGTCGGGATGTGCCGTTGTTGCTCGGCTCGGTGAAGTCGAACATCGGTCATACGCAGGCGGCTGCCGGGGTGGCGGGTGTCATCAAGATGGTCTTGGCGATGCGGCATGGTGTGGTGCCGGCGTCGTTGCATGTGGATGTGCCGTCGTCGCATGTGGACTGGTCGTCGGGTGCGGTCGAGCTGGTGACGGCCTCGCGTGAGTGGCCGGGCGTGGAGCGTCCTCGGCGTGCGGGTGTGTCGTCGTTCGGTATTTCGGGGACGAACGCGCACGTGATTTTGGAGCAGCCGGAGCCCGAGGCCGTCCCCGAGGTCGCGGCGGAGCCGGAGTCTGCCCCGGCGTCTGCCGGGGGCGCTTCCGTGGCTTTGCCGGTGCCGTGGGTGGTGTCGGGGCGTTCGGAGCGGGGTCTGTCGGGTCAGGCGGGGCGGTTGGCGTCGTTCGTGCGTGGTCGTGGTCTGTCGCCGGTGGATGTGTCGTGGTCGTTGGTGACGTCGCGGGCTGCGTTGGAGCATCGGGCGGTGGTGTGGGGTTCGTCGGTGGACGAGCTGGCGGCGGGTCTGTCGGCGGTGGCCGAGGGCCGGTTGTCGGGTGTGGTGTCGGCGGGTCGTCGGGCGGTGTTGTTCACGGGTCAGGGTTCGCAGCGCGTGGGTATGGGTCGGGAGCTGTACGAGGCGTTTCCGGTGTTCGCGGCGTCGTTCGACGAGGTGTGCGTCCGGTTCGATGGCTTGTTGCCGCGTGCGTTGCGGGGTGTGGTGTTCGCGCAGGCGGGGTCGGATGAGGCTGCCCTGGTGGATCAGACCGTCTTTGCCCAGGCGGGGTTGTTCGCGGTGGAGGTGGCGTTGTGGGAGTTGTTGTCGTCGTGGGGTGTGCGGGCTGATTTCCTGGCGGGTCATTCGATCGGTGAGGTGACGGCCGCGTACGTGTCCGGGATGTTGTCGCTGTCGGATGCGTGCACGTTGGTGGCGGCGCGGGGTCGTCTGATGCAGGCGTTGCCGGCTGGCGGTGTGATGGCGGCGGTCGGCGCGTCGGAGGAGGCTGTCACCGAGCTGATCGCGTCGTCGGGTGCGGGTGTGGATGTGGCGGCGGTGAATGGTCCGGCGTCGGTGGTGGTGTCGGGTGCCGCCAATGAGGTTGCGGTGGTGGTGGCGGCGTGCCGTGAGCGGGGTTGGCGGGTCAAGGAACTGGCGGTCAGTCACGCGTTCCATTCGCGGTTGATGGATCCGATGCTGGACGAGTTCGCGTCGGTGGTGGCGGGGCTGGACTGGCGGGTGCCGCGGGTGCCGATCGTGTCGAACGTGACCGGCGCGGTCGCGGAGCCGCTGGAGTTGGTGGATCCGGAGTACTGGGTGCGGCATGTGCGGCAGCCCGTGCGGTTCGCCGACGGTGTGGCGGCGTTGCGGGCACAGGGGGTGGACACCTTCCTGGAGATCGGCCCGGATGCGACGTTGACGGCGATGGTGGCAGAGATCGTCGCTGATGCCGGGGTGCGGCGGGTTCCGGCGTCGCGGCGGGATCAGCCGGAGGTCGGCGTGTTGACGTCGGCGTTGGGGCAGTTGTGGGTGGCGGGTGTGCCGGTCGACTGGGCTGCCTACCACGGTCAGACCGGTGCCCGGCCGGGGGTGGTCGACCTGCCCACGTACGCCTTCGACCACACCTGGTACTGGCCCGAGGCGGCGCCCGCGGCCCGCCGGGACGTGCACGGCGAAGCTCTCGACGGGCGGTTCTGGGCGGCCGTGGAGTCCGGCGACCCCGACCTGGTCGGCGGCGAGCTGGGCGTCGGCGCGGACGAACCGTTCAGCGCGGTCCTGCCGAAGCTCGCGCAGTGGCGGCGGGCCGCACAGCAGCGGTCGACGGTGGACTCCTGGCGCTACCGCGTGGTGTGGCGGCGCCAGGACGTGACCGGGAACGAGGACCTGACCGGCTCGTGGCTGGTGCTGATGGTCCCCGGCCAGGAGGACCACCCGTTGCTGGCCGGGCTGGCGGAGCGGGGCGCCGAGGTGGTGCCGGTGGTGCTGGACGCGCTGGACCGGGACGAGATCGCGCGTCGGCTGTCCGCCGCCTCGGCGGCCGCAGGACCGGTCGCCGGGATGATCTCGCTGATGTCGCTGGCCGGCGCCGGTGTCGTCGAGGCACTGGCGGTCGCGCAGGCGCTTGCAGTCACTGAGGTCGAGGGTCGGCTGTGGTGGTTGACCAGCGGTGCCGTCTCCGTGGACGACTCCGAGCCTCTGACCGACCTGGACGGTTCTGCGGTGTGGGGTTTGGGTCGGGTGGTGGGTTTGGAGGTGCCGTTGCGGTGGGGTGGTTTGGTGGATTTGCCGGGTGTGTTGGGTGGTGGTGTGTGGGGTCGGTTGTGTGGGGTGTTGTTGTCGGGGGTTGAGGATCAGGTGGCGTTGCGGTCGTCGGGTGTGTTCGTGCGGCGGTTGGTGCGTGCGGGCTCTCCGGCGGGTGCGGGTGCGGGTGGTGGTTTTCGGTTGTCGGGGACGGTGTTGGTGACGGGTGGTACGGGGGCGTTGGGTGCGCGGGTGGCGTTGTGGGCGGTGGGTGTGGGTGCGGAGCATGTGGTGTTGGTGAGTCGGCGTGGTGGTGGTGCGGCGGGTGTGGGTGAGTTGGTGGGGCGGTTGGAGGGTTTGGGTGTGCGGGTGTCGGTGGTGGGTTGTGATGTGGCGGATCGTGGTGCGGTGGCGGGGTTGTTGGGGGATTTGGTGGGTCGGGGTGAGCGGTTGCGGGCGGTGGTGCATGCGGCTGGTGTGGCGCAGTTGACGCCGTTGGGTGAGGTGGGTGTGGGTGAGGTGGAGGAGGTGTTGCGGGCGAAGGTTGGTGGTGCGGTGGTGTTGGATGAGTTGACTGCTGGTTTGGATTTGGATGCGTTTGTGGTGTTTTCGTCGATTGCGGGGGTGTGGGGTTCTGCGGGTCAGGTGGGGTATGCGGCGGCGAATGCGTTTGTGGATGGGTTGGTGGTGTCGCGGCGTGGGCGTGGGTTGGTGGGGACGTCGGTGGCGTGGGGGCCGTGGGCTGAGGCGGGTATGGCGGTGGGGGTGGCGGGGGAGCAGTTGAGTCGGCGTGGTTTGCCGGGGATGGCTCCGGAGTTGGCGGTGGCGGCGTTGCAGCGGGCGTTGGATGGTGGTGAGGGGCAGGTGGTGGTGGCGGATGTGCGGTGGGATCGGTTTGTGCCGTCGTTCACGGCGTTGCGTCCGTCGCGTCTGTTCACCGACATCCCCGAAGCACAGGCGGCGATCGAGGCGGCGTCCCGAGCCGAGACCGGCCCCACCGACCGGGCCTCCGCACTGCGCGAGCGGCTCGCGGCCCTGACGCCGCCGGAGGTCGAGGCGTCCCTCCTGGACCTCGTACGCTCCCAGGTCGCCACGGTGCTCGGCCACGCCACCGTGGAGGCGGTGCGGCCGGACCGGGCGTTCCAGCGTCTCGGCTTCGACTCGCTCACCGCAGTCGAGCTGCGCAACCGGCTGACCGCCGAAACCGGCCTCGCGTTGCCCTCCACCCTCGTCTTCGACCACCCGACGCCGGCCGCCCTGGTCGCCTTCATCCAGGAGACCGTGCTCGGAGCATCGGGCGACGCGCCGGCCGCCCGCAGGGTCGCCACCGTCGACGACGACCCGATCGTGATCGTCGGCATGGGCTGCCGCCTCCCGGGTGGCGTCGCGTCCCCGGAAGAACTGTGGCAACTGCTCGCCACGGGACGCGACGGCATCTCCGAGTTCCCCCTCGACCGGGGCTGGGACAGCTTCCTCAGCAGCGGCCTGTCCGACACGTCCTTCGCCCGCAGGGGCGGCTTCGTCTACGACGCCGGCGAGTTCGACGCCGAGTTCTTCGGCATCTCGCCGCGGGAGGCCCTCGCCATGGACCCGCAGCAGCGGCTGCTGCTGGAGACCTCGTGGGAGGCCGTCGAGTCGGCGGGCATCGACCCGACCACCCTGCGGGGCGGCGCGGTCGGCGTCTTCGCCGGGGCCAGCTTCCAGGGGTACGCCAGCGGGTCGGTCGGTCGGGCCCAGGAGGTCGGCGGCCACCTGCTCACCGGCAACGCGACAAGCGTGTTGTCGGGCCGGGTGGCGTACTCGTTCGGTTTCGAGGGCCCGGCCGTGACTGTGGACACGGCGTGTTCCTCGTCGCTTGTGGCGTTGCACCTGGCGGCGCAGGCGCTGCGGTCCGGCGAGTGCGACCTCGCGCTGGCCGGCGGCGTCACCGTGATGGCCTCACCGGGCACGTTCGCCGAGTTCTCGATCCAGGGCGGCCTGTCCGCCGACGGCCGCTGCAAGTCGTTCTCGGACGCCGCGGACGGCACGGGCTGGTCCGAGGGCGTCGGGGTGCTCGTGGTGCAGCGGTTGTCGGATGCGCGGCGTGACGGGCGTCGGGTTCTGGCGGTGGTGCGCGGTTCGGCGGTGAATCAGGACGGTGCGTCGAACGGGTTGACGGCGCCGAACGGCCCCTCCCAGCAGCGGGTGATCCGGCAGGCCCTCGCGAGTGCGGGTTTGTCGGCGGCCGATGTGGATGTGGTGGAGGCGCACGGTACGGGCACGTCGTTGGGTGATCCGATCGAGGCGCAGGCTTTGTTGGCGACGTACGGGCAGGGCCGGGATGTGCCGCTGTTGCTCGGCTCGGTGAAGTCGAACATCGGTCACACGCAGGCCGCTGCCGGGGTGGCGGGCGTCATCAAGATAATCTTGGCGATGCGGCATGGTGTGGTGCCGGCGTCGTTGCACGTGGATGTGCCGTCGTCGCATGTGGATTGGTCGTCGGGTGCGGTGGAGTTGGTGACCGAGTCCCGTGAGTGGCCGGGCGTGGAGCGTCCTCGGCGTGCGGGTGTGTCGTCGTTCGGGATCTCCGGCACGAACGCCCACGTGATCATCGAGCAGCCGGAGCCGGAGCCCGCTCCGGCACCGGTCGCGCCCGTCGCACCGGTCGGGGTGCCGGTGCCGTGGGTGGTGTCGGGTCGTTCGGAGCGAGGTCTGTCGGGTCAGGCCGGGCGGTTGGCGTCGTTCGTGCGTGGTCGTGGTCTGTCGCCGGTGGATGTGTCGTGGTCGTTGGTGACGTCGCGGGCTGCGTTGGAGCATCGGGCGGTGGTGTGGGGTTCGTCGGTGGACGAGCTGGCGGCGGGTCTGTCGGCGGTGGCCGAGGGCCGGTTGTCGGGTGTGGTGTCGGCGGGTCGTCGGGCGGTGTTGTTCACGGGTCAGGGTTCGCAGCGCGTGGGTATGGGTCGGGAGCTGTACGAGACGATCCCGGTGTTCGCGGCGTCGTTCGACGCGGTGTGCGCGGAGATTGATCCGCGCCTGCCGCGTGCGTTGCGCGAGGTGGTGTTCGCCGAGCCGGGCACCGCCGATGGGGCTCTGGTGGATCAGACCGTCTTTGCCCAGGCTGGTCTGTTCGCGGTCGAGGTGGCGTTGTGGGAGTTGCTCGCGTCGTGGGGTGTGCGGGCCGACTACCTGGCGGGTCATTCGATCGGTGAGGTGACGGCGGCGTACGTGTCGGGGATGTTGTCGTTGGCGGATGCGTGCAGTTTGGTGGCGGCGCGGGGTCGTCTGATGCAGGCGTTGCCGGCTGGCGGTGTGATGGCGGCGGTGGGTGCGTCGGAGGAGGCTGTCGCCGAGCTGATCGCGTCGTCGGGTGCGGCGGTGGACGTGGCGGCGGTGAATGGGCCGGCGTCGGTGGTGGTGTCGGGTGCCGCCAATGAGGTTGCGGTGGTGGTGGGGGCCTGCCGTGAGCGGGGTTGGCGGGTCAAGGAACTGGCGGTCAGTCACGCGTTCCATTCGCGGTTGATGGATCCGATGCTGGAGGAGTTCGCGTCGGTGGTGGCGGGGCTGGACTGGCGGGTGCCGAGGATCCCGATCGTGTCGAACGTGACCGGCGCGGTCGCGGACGCCGCAGAGATCACCGAGCCCGGCTACTGGGTGCGGCACGTGCGGCAGCCGGTGCGCTTCGCCGACGGTGTGGCGGCGTTGCGGGGGCAGGGGGTGGACACCTTCCTGGAGATCGGCCCGGACGCGGTCCTCACCGCCATGGCCGCCGAGGCGGACACCGCCGACGATGTGCGGTACGTCGCCACGCTGCGCCGCAGCCAGCCCGACGTCACCACCCTCACCAGTGCCGCCGGGCAGCTCTGGGCCGCCGGCGTGGCCGTCGACTGGGCGGCGTATCTCGGCCAGACCGGCACCCGGCCGCGCGCGGTGGAACTGCCCACCTACGCCTTCGACCGGCAGCGCTACTGGCTGGAGGACCCCCAGCCCGGCTCGGCTCCGGAGCGGGCCGACGCCCCGTCCGACGAGCAGTTCTGGGCGGCGGTCGAGTCCGGGGACCTCGGCGTGCTGGGCGAGGATCTCGCCGTGGGCGCGGACGAGCCGTCCACGGCGCTGCTGCCCAAGCTCGCCCGGTGGCGGCGGGCGACGCAGCAGCGGGCGGTCGTCGACTCCTGGCGGTACCGGGCGACGTGGCGTACGGCCACCGTGCCGGACTCCACGACGTTGGCGGGAACCTGGCTGCTGCTGATGGCGCCCGGGCAGGAGGACCACCCGGTGGCCGCGGCGCTGGCTGCCCGGGCCGACCGGGCGGTCCCGGTGCTGATCCCGCCCGGCGCCGACCGCGACCGGGTGGCGCGGCTGCTGCTGGAGGCGATGAGCTCCGACGCCCGGGACGCCCACGTGGTGTCCCTGCTGTCGCTGGCCGAGCCGCGGGAGGCGTCCCCGGTTCCGGCCGCCGCCGAGGTGTCGAAGGCGCTGGCCGTGGTGCAGGCGCTGACCGACGTCGGTGGGTCGGGCCGGTTGTGGTGGCTGACGCGCGGGGCGGTGTCGGTCGGCGACTCGGACGAGCTGGCGGATGTCGCGGGTTCTGCGGTGTGGGGTTTGGGTCGGGTGGTGGGTTTGGAGGTGCCGTTGCGGTGGGGTGGTTTGGTGGATTTGCCGGGTGTGTTGGGTGGTGGTGTGTGGGGTCGGTTGTGTGGGGTGTTGTTGTCGGGGGTTGAGGATCAGGTGGCGTTGCGGTCGTCGGGTGTGTTCGTGCGGCGGTTGGTGCGTGCGGGCTCTCCGGCGGGTGCGGGTGCGGGTGGTGGTTTTCGGTTGTCGGGGACGGTGTTGGTGACGGGTGGTACGGGGGCGTTGGGTGCGCGGGTGGCGTTGTGGGCGGTGGGTGTGGGTGCGGAGCATGTGGTGTTGGTGAGTCGGCGTGGTGGTGGTGCGGCGGGTGTGGGTGAGTTGGTGGGGCGGTTGGAGGGTTTGGGTGTGCGGGTGTCGGTGGTGGGTTGTGATGTGGCGGATCGTGGTGCGGTGGCGGGGTTGTTGGGGGATTTGGTGGGTCGGGGTGAGCGGTTGCGGGCGGTGGTGCATGCGGCTGGTGTGGCGCAGTTGACGCCGTTGGGTGAGGTGGGTGTGGGTGAGGTGGAGGAGGTGTTGCGGGCGAAGGTTGGTGGTGCGGTGGTGTTGGATGAGTTGACTGCTGGTTTGGATTTGGATGCGTTTGTGGTGTTTTCGTCGATTGCGGGGGTGTGGGGTTCTGCGGGTCAGGTGGGGTATGCGGCGGCGAATGCGTTTGTGGATGGGTTGGTGGTGTCGCGGCGTGGGCGTGGGTTGGTGGGGACGTCGGTGGCGTGGGGGCCGTGGGCTGAGGCGGGTATGGCGGTGGGGGTGGCGGGGGAGCAGTTGAGTCGGCGTGGTTTGCCGGGGATGGCTCCGGAGTTGGCGGTGGCGGCGTTGCAGCGGGCGTTGGATGGTGGTGAGGGGCAGGTGGTGGTGGCGGATGTGCGGTGGGATCGGTTTGTGCCGTCGTTCACGGCGTTGCGTCCGTCGCGTCTGTTCACCGACATCCCCGAAGCACAGCCCGCACAGGCCGAAGAGGTGCCGAAGGGCGAGGACCGCGGCGCGGCGTCGGCGCTGCGCGAGCGGCTCGCCGCCGCCTCCGGGTCGGAGCGCGACCGCATCCTGCTCGACCTGGTCCGCGGCACCGCCGCGGCGGTGCTGGGACACGCCACGCCGAGCGGGATCAGGCCCGCCCGCGGCTTCCTCGAACTGGGCTTCGACTCGCTCACTGCCGTCGAGCTGCGCAACCGGCTGACCGCCGCAACGGGCATCGGACTGCCCGCCACCCTCGTCTTCGACCATCCCACCCCGAACGCGCTCGCCGGTCACCTGCGGGCCGAGTTGGCGCCCGAGCAGCCGGCGTTGCCGATCGTGGCCGAGATCGAACGCCTCGACAAGCTCCTCGGCGGGCTGCCGGGCGACCAGGTCGACGACGCGGTCGTCGGTCGGCTGGAGGACCTGCTGACCCGGTGGCGGGGCCGACCCGCCGCCACCGCACCGGCGTCGGCCGCCGGAGAGGAGTTGGAGTCGGCCAGCCGGGACGAGCTCTTCGACATCATCCAGCGGGAGTTCGGCAAGTCCTGAGCGGACACTGCCCGACCCCGGGCGGGACGGGCCGGAAAAGGGACACCCGACGGCGCCGGACGCCTGACCGGCACCGTCGGGCAGGCGCGGCTGCCTAGGGGTCCACGTATCCCGTCTAGGGGTGTGCCGGTGCGGGCCCGGCTCCGTAGGGTCGGAGCACGCCAGGCCGTCTCGCCCTGCCCACCGGCAGCCGAGCGGTACGGATGTGGGTGCGTGCGGTGCCCCGGATGGACGGGAGGTCCGCATGGCCGGATCCGGCTTGCCTCAACTGCTCGCCATCAGCGACCTGCACGTGGTGCACGCGGAGAACAAGGCCATCGTCGAGCGGCTGCGGCCGGAGCGCGACGGCGACTGGCTCGTCGTCGCCGGCGACGTCGGGGAGTTCGTCGGCGACATCGAGTGGGCGCTGGGACTCCTCAGCCGCCGCTTCGCCAAGGTCATCTGGGCCCCCGGCAACCACGAGCTGTGGACTCCCCGCGAGGACCCGATCCAGCTGCGGGGGGACGCGCGCTACCAGCACCTGGTGCAACTGTGCCGAGGGCTCGGGGTCATCACCCCGGAGGACCCGTACCCCGTCTGGGACCCGCAGGGCGACGACCCGGTCCTGATCGCGCCGCTGTTCCTGCTCTACGACTACACCTTCCGGCCCCCGGGGACGTACACGAAGGAGCAGGCCCTGGCACGGGCCCATGAGGTCGGCGTGGTCTGCACCGACGAGATCCTGCTGCACCCGGACCCGTACCCGACGCGGGACGCCTGGTGCCGGGCGCGGCTGGCCCTGACGGAGCGCCGGCTCACCGCCGAGCGCGGCGGGCTGCCCACCGTCCTGGTCAACCACTTCCCGCTCGTGCGCGAGCCCACCCGGATCCTGCGGTACCCGGAGTTCGCCCAGTGGTGCGGCACCGAGACCACGGCCGACTGGCACGTCCGCTTCGACGCCCGCGTCGCCGTCTACGGTCACCTGCACATCCCGCGTACCACCTGGTACGACGGGGTCCGGTTCGAAGAGGTCTCGGTCGGTTACCCGCGGGAGTGGCGCCGCCGGTCGACGCCCCCCGGCCGGCTGCGCCGCATCCTGCCGTCGGCCGCCTGAATGGCCCTCGTGGCGCTGGTCACCGCCGCTCCCGGAGCCTGCCGTGACGCCGCCCGCGGGCCGGCCGATCAGGGGTTCTCTAGGGGTTGGGCGGGTGTTGGGCGCTCAGTACCGTCCAGTCACGGTGGCGGGCGTGTGTCGGCGGGACTGTCCGGCGGGACGGGCGCCTGAGCAGGCACGACGACCGGAATCAGGAACAGGTGTGGGGTTCGTGAGCCGAACGGCCGCGTCTGCACCCACCTGTGCACGAAGCCGGCCCGCCGGCGGTGGTGTGGTCAACGAATCGGCAGATTCCGATCGATAGCAAGCTCTGGGCGGGTGGGTCATGGCGGACGAAGACAAGCTCCTCGAACACCTGAAGTGGGTGACCTCCGAGCTCCGCCTGGCGCGTCGGCGCCTGACCGAGCTGGAGGACGAGGACGCCGAGCCGATCGCGATCGTCGGCATGGCCTGCCGTTTCCCCGGTGGCGTCGCCTCACCGGAGGACCTCTGGGACGTCGTCGCCGGCGGGGTGGACGCCACCGGCGCGTTCCCCGACGACCGGGGTTGGGACCTCGACCGGCTCTACGACCCCGACCCCGACCACCCCGGCACCACGTACAGCAACCGGGGTGGCTTCCTGCGCGACGCCGGCCTGTTCGACCCGACCCTGTTCGGGATCTCGCCACGCGAGGCGCTGGCCATGGACCCGCAGCAGCGGCTCCTGCTCGAGGTGACCTGGGAGGTCTTCGAGCGGGCCGGCATCGACGCCGCGTCGGTGCGGGGCAGCCGTACCGGGGTGTTCGTCGGCACCGCGGGGCAGGACTACACGTCCGTGCTGCGGCAACTGCCCGAGGGCACGGAGGGCTACGTCCTCACCGGCACCGCCGCGAGCGTCATGTCCGGCCGGCTGGCCTACTCCTTCGGACTGGAGGGGCCAGCCGTCACCATCGACACCGCCTGCTCCTCGTCGCTGGTCGCCCTGCACCTCGCCGGCCAGGCCCTGCGCGACGGTGAGTGCTCCCTCGCCGTGGCCGGCGGCGTCACAGTGCTGGCCACGCCGGGCGCCTTCGTCGAGTTCTCCCGCCAGCGAGGGCTCGCCTCCGACGGGCGGTGCAAGGCGTTCTCCGCCGACGCCGACGGGACCGGCTGGTCCGAGGGCGTCGCCATGTTGCTCGTCGAGAAGCTCTCCGACGCCCGGCGCAACGGGCACCCCGTCCTGGCGGTGATCCGGGGCAGCGCCGTCAACCAGGACGGCGCGAGCAGCGGGCTGACCGCCCCCAACGGCCCCGCGCAGCAGCGGGTGATCCGGCAGGCGCTGGAGAACGCCCGGCTCAGTCCGTCCGACGTGGACGCCGTCGAGGCGCACGGCACGGGCACCCGGCTCGGCGACCCGATCGAGGCGCAGGCGCTGCTGGCCACGTACGGGCAGGGCCGCACCGCCGACCGCCCGCTGTGGCTGGGCTCGCTGAAGTCGAACATCGGCCACCCGCAGGCCGCGGCCGGCGCCGGCGGCGTCATCAAGATGGTGATGGCGATGCGGCACGGCGTGCTGCCGCCCACTCTGCACGTGGACCGGCCCTCACCGCACGTCGACTGGTCGACCGGTGCCGTGGCCCTGCTCGACGAGGCGCGCCCGTGGGCCGGTGGTGAGCACGTCCGCAGGGCGGGCGTGTCGTCCTTCGGCATGAGCGGCACGAACGCCCACCTGATCCTGGAGCAGGCGCCGGCCCCCGACCCGGCCGGCGACCACGCCACCCCGTCCCGCCGTCCCGCCGTCGTGCCCATGCTGCTCTCCGCCGCGCAGCCGGCCGCGCTAGCCGCGCAGGCGGACCGGCTGGCCCGTTGGCTTAGCGACGACGAGGAGCCGCGCCCGCTCGATGTGGCCTGGTCGTCGGTGGTGTCCCGCTCGACGCTCGACCGGCGTGCGGTGGTGCTCGCCGAGGACCGCACGGGTCTGCTGACGGGCCTGGAGTCCCTGGCGGCGGGCGCGCCGTCGGGCACGGTGGTCACGGGCCAGGCCGGGGACCGGGGTCCGCTGGCGGTGCTCTTCTCCGGCCAGGGCGCGCAGCGCGCCGGCATGGGCCGCGAGCTGTACGCCGAGTTCCCCGTCTTCGCCGCCGCCCTCGACGAGGCGTGCGGGCATCTCGACCGGGTGCTGCCGCGCCCGCTCAAGGAGGTGCTGTTCGCGCCGGAGGGCTCCGCCGAGGCGGAGCTGCTGGACCAGACCGCGTTCACCCAGGCCGGGCTCTTCGCCGTCGAGGTGGCGCTGTTCCGCCTCGTGGAGTCGTTCGGCGTGGTGCCGGACTTCGTGGGCGGGCACTCGATCGGTGAGATCGCCGCCGCGCACGTGGCCGGGGTGCTGTCCCTCCAGGACGCCTGCCTGCTGGTGGCGGCGCGGGGCCGGCTCATGCAGTCGCTGCCCGACGGCGGCGGCATGCTCGCCGTGGCCGCCGACGAGGCGGCCGTGACGGAGTCGATCGCCGGGCTGACCGACCGAATCGGCATCGCGGCCGTCAACGGCCCGGCCTCCGTCGTGGTCTCCGGCGCCGTCGACGCCCTCGACGAGGTGGAGCGCGTCTGGCGCGACCGGGGCGTGCGTACCCGCCGGTTGGCCGTCAGTCACGCGTTCCACAGCCCGCTGATGGAGCCGGTGCTGGAGCGCTTCCGCGGCATCGTCGAGCGGCTGGACCTCGCCGCCCCCACGCTGCCGATCGTGTCGAACCTGACAGGTGCGCTCGCCGACGCCGACGAGATCCGCACCGCCGACTACTGGGTACGGCACGTCCGCGAGGCGGTCCGCTACGCCGACGGGCTCGCCGCGCTGCGCGACGCCGGGGTCGACACCTTCCTGGAGGTCGGCCCGCAGAGCGTACTGACCGCGATGACGACCGACGTGCTGCCCGACGACGACGTGCTCGCCGTCGCAGCCCAGCGCCGGGACCGGCCCGAGGCACAGGCGCTGCTGCACGCCCTCGCCGAGCTGCACGTGCACGGGTCGCCGGTGTCCTGGCGGGAGTGGTTCGCCGACACCGGCGCCGCCCGGGTCGGCCTGCCCACGTACGCCTTCCAGCGGGAGCGGTTCTGGCCCGAGGTGCTGCCGTGGCGGGTCGGCGACGTGTCGGGCGCCGGCCTCGGCGTCGCGGGGCACCCGCTGCTCGGCGCGGCGGTGCGGCTCGCCGGCGACGACGAGGTGGTGCTGACCGGCCGGCTGTCGACGTCGACGCACCCGTGGCTGGCCGACCACGTGGTCGGCGGCAACGTGGTGGTGCCGGGCACCGCCCTGGTGGAGCTGGCGGTCCGCGCCGGCGACGAGGTGGGCGCGTCGCGGGTACGGGAGCTGACCGTGGCGGCGCCGCTGGTGCTGCCCGAGTCCGGGGCGGTACGCGTGCAGGTGCGCGTCGGCGCGGCCGACGACGCCGCCGTGCGGACGGTGTCCGTGTACTCCCAGCCCGAGGATGACGACGACACCGACTGGGTGCGGCACGCCGACGGCCTGCTCGAACCGGTGTCGGCCGACGAGCCGGGGCTCGGTGAGTGGCCGCCGGCGGGCGCGACCGAGGTGGACCTGACCGGCTGGTATCCGGCGCTGGCCGAGCACGGCCTGTCGTACGGGCCGGTGTTCCAGGGCGTACGGCGGGCCTGGACGGCCGATGGTGGGGCGTACGCCGAGGTGGCGCTGCCGGACGGGGCGGCCGGCGAGGCGGGCGCGTTCGGGGTGCACCCGGCGCTGCTGGACGCCGCGCTGCACCCGGTGGCGCTGCTGCTCGAGGCCGAGGCCACGGGCGGGCCGCGCGTGCCGTTCGCGTTCGAGGGCGTGCAGGTGCACGCCTCGGGCGCCCGGACGCTGCGGGTGCGGCTGACCCGGGACGGCTCCGGGGTGCGGCTGGTCGCCTGCGACGGCTCGGGCGCGCCCGTGGTGTCGGTGGACTCGCTGGTGCTGCGGGAGATGACCGCGACGGCGACCCGGGGCGCCGCCGCCCGGTCGCTGTACGAGGTGACCTGGCAGGCCGAGCAGATCGAGAGCGTCGACGACCTTCCGGGGTGGGCGGTGCTGGGCCGGCCGGCACCGGACGCGCTGCCGGAGGTGCCGGTCTTCGCGGACGTGGCGACCCTGGCGGCGGACGGGGCCACGGCCCGGCAGGTGCTGCTGACGGTGCCCGCCGGCGTTCCCGGCGTCGCCGTGCCGGAGGCCGTGCGGGCGGTCACCAGCGGTGTGCTGGACGTGCTGCGGTCCTGGCTCGCCGCCGAGCCGCTGGCCGACACGAAGCTCGTGGTGGTGACCCGGGGCGCGGTGGCCAGCGGGGACGACGACCAGGTCACCGACCTCGCTGCCGCCGCCGTCTGGGGCCTGCTGCGCTCGGCGCAGTCGGAGCACCCGGGGCGGATCGTCCTCGCCGACGTCGAGGGCGAACTGACCCCCGCGACCCTCGCCGTGCTGGCCGGGGCCGCCGTCGACCCGTCGGTCTCCGGCGGCCAGCTCGCGGTGCGCGGCGAGCGCACCCTCGTGCCGAGGCTGGCGCGGCCGGTGGGCGACGAACTGACCCCGCCGCCCGGCCCGTGGCACCTCGCCCCCGTCACCGGCGGCACCCTGGACGGGATCGCGCCGGTGCCGGCCACGCCCGCGGAACTGGGCGAGGACCAGGTGCGCATCGCGGTGCGCGCGGCCGGCGTGAACTTCCGCGACGTGCTGATCGGCCTGGGCATGTACCCGGATCCGGCGGCCGTGATGGGCAGCGAGGGCGCGGGCGTCGTGGTCGAGGTCGGCCCCGGCGTGACCGACCTGGCGCCCGGCGACCGGGTGATGGGCATGTTCGAACTCGGGTTCAGCCCGCAGGCCGTCGCCCATCGCCGGCGCATCGCCAGGATGCCCGCCGGCTGGTCCTTCACCCAGGCGGCGTCCGTCCCCCTGGTCTTCCTGACGGCGTACTACGCGCTGCGGGACCTCGCCGGGCTGCGGTCCGGCGAGTCGGTGCTGATCCACAACGGCGCCGGAGGCGTCGGGATGGCCGCCATCCAGCTCGCCCACCACCTCGGCGCCACCGTCCACGCGACGGCGAGCCCCGGCAAGTGGGGTGTGCTGCGGGGCCTGGGGGTGGCCGGGGAGCGGATCGCGTCGTCGCGGACCACCGAGTTCGAGCAGGTCTTCGGCGCGGCCACCGGCGGTGCCGGGGTGGACGTGGTGCTCGACGCGTTGGCCGGTGAGTTCGTGGACGCGTCGTTGCGGCTGCTGCCGCGCGGTGGCCGGTTCGTGGAGATGGGCAAGGCCGACGTACGCGACCCGGAGGCGGTCGCCGCCGACCACCCGGGCGTGGCGTACCGCGCGTTCGACCTGAACGAGGCGGGCAGCACCCGCATCGGCGAGATGCTCACCGAGATCCTCGACCTCTTCGCGCGGGGCGCGCTGCGTCCGCTGCCCGTACGGGCGTGGGACGTGCGTCAGGCCCGGCAGGCGCTGCGGCACGTCAGCCAGGCCCGCCACGTCGGCAAGGTGGTGCTGCGCATCCCCGCGCCCGCCGACCCCGACGGCACCGTGCTGCTCACCGGCGCGGCCGGAACCCTGGCCGGCGTGCTCGCGCGGCACCTCGTCGCCACCGGCCAGGCCCGCCGCCTGCTGCTGGCCTCCCGCCGCGCACCCGGCCGGGACGACGCGTACGCCACCCTGGTCCGGGAACTGACCGCCGCGGGCGCCGACGTCACCGCCGCGGCCGTCGACGTCAGCGACCCCGCCCAGGTCGCCGAGCTGGTCGCCGGGATCGACCCGGCGCACCCGCTGACGGCTGTGGTGCACACCGCCGGGGTGATCGCGGACGCGACCATCGGTTCGCTGGACGAGTCCGCTCTGCGTGCGGTGCTGGCGCCGAAGGTGGACGCCGGGTGGGCGTTGCACGAGGCCACGCGGCACCTGGACCTGTCGGCGTTCGTGCTGTTCTCGTCGGTGGCGGCCACCCTCGGCTCGCCGGGGCAGGGCAACTACGCGGCGGCGAACGCGTTCCTCGACGCCCTCGCGCAGCACCGCCGGCAGCAGGGGCTGCCCGCCACCAGCATCGCCTGGGGCATGTGGGCCACCGACAGCACGATGACCGCCCACCTCGACGGCGACGACCAGCAGCGGCTGCGGCGCGTCGGGATGAGCCGGCTCTCCCCGGCCGAGGGCGCCGAACTCTTCGACGCCGCCCTGCCGGCGGCCCGACCGGTGCTCGTCGCGGCCCGCCTCCACGTCACCGGCGAGGCGAGCGGTGTGCCGCCGCTGATGCGGCACCTGCTGCGCGGCGGCGGCCGGCGCCGCACCGCCACCGATCGGCCGAGTGCCGGGGCGTCGTGGCGGGAGCGGCTCGACGGCCTGTCCGAGGCGGACGCCCGGCAGGCGCTCGTCGACCTGGTCTGCGGCCAGGTCGCCACGGTGCTGGGGCACGCCTCGGCACAGGCGGTCCCCGCCGCCCGCGCCTTCAAGGACCTGGGCTTCGACTCGCTGACCTCGGTGGAACTGCGCAACCGCCTCGGTGCGGCCACCGGGCTGCGGCTGACCGCCACGCTGGCCTTCGACCATCCCACCCCGGCCCGGCTGGCCGAGCACCTGTTCGCGCAGCTCGGCCCGGCCACGGGAGCCGGCGCCACCGTCCGTACGGTCGTCACCGCCGACGCCGACGAGCCGATCGCCATCATCGGCATGGCCTGCCGCTACCCCGGCGGCGTCGCCACCCCCGAGCAGCTGTGGCAGCTCGTCACCTCCGGGGCCGACGCCATCGGCGAGTTCCCGGCGGACCGCGGCTGGGACCTCGACCGGCTGTACGGCACGGACGGCGACCAGGCCGGCGGCACCGTCACCCACCAGGGCGGCTTCCTCTACGACGCGGCCGACTTCGACGCCGGCTTCTTCAACATCAGCCCCCGTGAGGCCCTCGCCATGGACCCGCAGCAGCGGCTGCTGCTGGAGACCGCCTGGGAGAGCTTCGAGTACGCCCGCATCGACCCCGCCGCCCTCAGCGGCACCGCCACCGGTGTCTTCGTCGGCGCCGCCTCATCCGGCTACGCCACCAGCGGACGCGACGACCTGGACGGCCTCGAGGGGCACCTGCTGACCGGCACGGCGGGCAGCGTCGCCTCCGGGCGGGTCGCCTACATGTTCGGCCTCGAAGGCCCGGCGGTCACCGTCGACACCGCCTGCTCCTCGTCGCTGGTGGCGCTGCACCTCGCCGCCCAGGCGCTGCGCGGCGGCGAGTGCGACATGGCCCTGGCCGGCGGGGTGGCGCTGATGGCGCAGCCCGGCATGTTCTCCGAGTTCTCCCGCCAGGGCGGCCTCGCCCCGGACGGGCGGTGCAAGGCGTTCGCCGCCGGCGCGGACGGCACCGGCTGGTCCGAGGGCGTCGGCATGCTGCTCGTGGAGCGCCTCTCCGACGCCCGGCGCAACGGGCACCGGGTGCTCGCCGTGCTGCGCGGCTCCGCCGTGAACCAGGACGGCGCGTCCAACGGGCTGACCGCGCCGAACGGCCCGTCGCAGCAGCGGGTCATCCGCCAGGCCCTGGAGAACGCGCGGCTCGCCCCGGCCGACGTGGACGCGGTCGAGGCGCACGGCACCGGCACCGTCCTCGGCGACCCGATCGAGGCGCAGGCGCTGCTGGCCACCTACGGCCAGGATCGTGCCGCCGGCGAGCCGCTCTGGCTCGGCTCGATCAAGTCGAACATCGGCCACTCCCAGGCGGCCGCCGGGGTGGCCGGCGTGATCAAGATGGTGCTGGCGATGCGGCACGGCGTGCTGCCGCCGACCCTGCACGTGGACGAGCCCTCGCCCCACGTCGACTGGAGTGCCGGAGCCGTCGCCCTGCTCACCGAGGCCCGGCCGTGGCCCGCCGTCGACCGGCCCCGCCGGGCCGCCGTGTCGTCGTTCGGCATCAGTGGCACCAACGCGCACACCATCATCGAGCAGGCGCCCGGCGAGCCGGCCCCGACGCCCGTGCCGGCGGGGCACGTTCCCGGCCTTGTCGGGCCCGCCGCCGTACCCCTGCCGGTCTCCGGCAGAAGCCCCCGCGCGCTCCGGGCGCAGGCTGCCCGCCTCGGCGAACGGCTCGCCGGCGACGCCGACCTCGACCCGCGGGACCTCGGCTTCTCCCTGGCCACCCAGCGGGCGCATCACCCGTACCGCGCGGTCGTCGTGGCCACCGGCCGGGACGACGCGCTCGCCCGGCTGGCCGCCCTCGCCGACGGCGACACCTCCCCGGCGGGCGTGGACGCCGCGTCGAAGGTCGCCTTCGTCTTCCCCGGCCAGGGCTCCCAGTGGACTTCGATGGCGCTGGACCTGATGGAGACCTCGCCGGTCTTCCGGCAGCGGATGGACGAGTGCGCCGAGGAGCTGTCCCGGCTGGTCGACTGGAACCTGGGGGACGTGCTGCGGCAGGCGCCCGGCGCGCCGCCCCTGGACCGGGTGGACGTGGTCCAGCCCGCGCTCTTCTCCGTCATGGTGTCCCTCGCGCAGCTCTGGCGCGCGTGCGGCGTCGAACCGGCCGCCGTCATCGGGCATTCGCAGGGGGAACTCGCCGCGGCCTGCGTCGCCGGCGCGTTGACCCTCGCCGAAGCCGCGCGGCTCGTCGTGGCGCGCAGCCACGGCCTGCTGTCGATCGCGGGTCGCGGCGGCATGGTCTCCGTGCCGCTCCCGGCCGCCGACACCGAGCGGCTCATCGCGCCGTGGCGGGGCAGCCTCTCCGTCGCCGCCCTCAACGGCGCCGCCGTGACAGTGGTCGCCGGCGACTCGGCGTCGGTCGCCGAACTGCTCGCGCACTGTGCCGAGCGCGACGTCCGCGCCCGGCAGATCGCCGTCGACTTCGCGGCGCACAGCGGCCACGTCGACCCGATCCGCGACGAGGTGACCGCCCGGTTCGGCACTGTGGACCCCCGCTCCAGCACCGTGCCCTTCCACTCCACAGTCACCGGCGAGCCGATCGACACCGCCGGGCTCGACGCCGACTACTGGTACCGCAACCTGCGGGAGCCGGTCCGGCTCGCGCCGGTCGTGGACCAGCTGATCGAGCAGGGCTTCCGGACGTTCGTCGAGGTCAGCCCGCACCCCGTACTCAAGATCGCCGTGCAGGACGCGCTCGACCGGAAGGCCGACGGCGGCGTGGTGGTGGGCTCGCTGCGCCGCGACGGGCACGGGCCGCGTCAGCTGCTGGCCAACCTCGGCGAGCTGCACGTCGCCGGCGTGCCCGTCGACTGGTCGCGCGTCTTCGCCGGCTCCGGCGCCACCCCTGTCGACCTGCCCACGTACGCCTTCCAGCGGGACCGGTTCTGGCCGGTGCTCGACCGCTCCGCCACCGGCGACGTGTCGGGCGCGGGGCTGGGCGCGGCCGGGCACGGGCTGCTCGGCGCGGCGGTGCGCCTCGCCGGCGACGACGAGGTCGTGCTGACCGGCCGGCTGTCGGCGTCCACGCACCCGTGGCTCGCCGACCACGTGGTCGGCGGCGCCATGGTGCTGCCGGGCACGGCCCTCGTCGAGCTCGCGGTGCGCGCCGGCGACGAGGTCGGCGCCTCCCGGGTGCGGGAACTGACCGTCGCCGCACCGCTGGTGCTGCCGAACCCGGGCGCGATCCGCGTGCAGGTGCGCGTCGGCGCGGCCGACGGCTCCGGAACCCGGAGCGTGGCGGTGCACTCGCAGCCCGACGGCGACCCCGAGGACCCCTGGACGCGGCACGCCGACGGTCTGCTGGAGCAGGCCACCGACGAGCCGGCGTTGGGCTCCTGGCCGCCGGCCGGAGGCACCGAGGTGGACCTCGCCGGCTGGTACCCGGCGCTCGCGGAGCGCGGCCTGGCCTACGGACCGGCGTTCCGGGGCCTGCGGCGGCTGTGGACCGCCGGCGACGAGGTGTACGCCGAGGTGACCCTGCCGGACGAGGCGGCCGGCGACGCCGACGGCTTCGCCGTGCACCCGGCGCTGCTGGACGCCGCCCTGCACCCCGTCGGGCTGCTGCTGGCCGAGCGCTCCGGCGGACCGCGCGTGCCGTTCGCGTTCGAGGGCGTACAGGTGCACGCCTCCGGCGCCCGGACGCTGCGGGTGCGGCTGACCCGGGCGGGCTCGCGCGTGCGGCTGGTGGCCGGGGACGAGTCCGGCGTGCCCGTGGTGTCAGTCGAGTCGCTCGCCCTGCGGGAGATGACCGACGCCACCGGCGCGGAGGCCGCGGAGCGGTCGATGTTCGAGGTGACGTGGCAGGCCGAGACGGTCACCCCGGCGCGGGACGTCTCCGGCTGGGTGCTGCTCGGCGACGGACCCGCCCCGGCGGACCTCGTCACGCCGGTGTTCCCGACCGTCGGCGAGCTGACCGCGGCGGTCTCGGCCGGTACGGTCGAGGCGCCCCGCGCGCTCGTGGTCCCCGTGCCCGCCGGCACCCCGGAGGGCGACCTGCCCGACGAAGTCCGTACGGCCACCGCCCGAGTCCTGGCCGTGCTGCACTCCTGGCTGGACAGTGAGGCGCTGGCCGACACCACGCTCGTCGTGCTGACCCGCGCGGCGGTGGCCGCCACCCCGGCGGACGCGGTGCGGGACCTGCCCGGCGCGGCGGTCTGGGGCCTGCTGCGCTCGGCCCAGTCCGAGCACCCGGGGCGGATCGTCCTCGCCGACGTCGACGGGGAACTCACCCCGGCCACCCTCGCCGTGCTGGCCACCGTGGCCCAGGACCCGTCGCCGACCGGCGGCCAGGTGGCCGTACGCGGCAACGAGGTGCGCACGCCCCGCCTGGGCCGTCCCGCCGGCCAGGCCGCCGACGAACTCGTCCCGCCGGACGGACTGTGGCGGGTCGGGGCGGTCAGCCCCGGCACCCTCGACGGGGTCGGCATGGTGCCCGCCACCTCCGCCGCCCTGGACGCGGGCCAGGTGCGCATCGCGGTGCGCGCGGCCGGCGTGAACTTCCGCGACGTGCTGATCGGCCTGGGCATGTACCCGGATCCGGCGGCCGTGATGGGCAGCGAGGGCGCGGGCGTCGTGGTCGAGGTCGGCCCCGGCGTGACCGACCTGGCCCCCGGCGACCGCGTGCTCGGCATGTTCGAGCCGGCCTTCGCCCCCGAGGTGATCGCCACCCGCGACCTCGTGGCGAAGATCCCCGCCGGCTGGTCGTTCGCGCAGGCCGCCTCCGTGCCGGTGGTGTTCCTGACCGCGTACTACGCGCTGCGGGACCTCGCCGGGCTGCGGTCCGGCGAGTCGGTGCTGATCCACAACGGTGCCGGTGGCGTAGGCATGGCCGCCATCCAGCTCGCCCGGCACTGGGGCGCGACGGTCCACGCCACCGCCAGCCCCGGCAAGTGGGGCGTGCTGCGGGAACTCGGGGTGGCCGAGGAGCGGATCGCGTCGTCGCGGACCACCGAGTTCGAGCAGACCTTCGGCGCGGCCACCGGCGGTGCCGGCGTCGACGTGGTGCTCGACGCCCTCGCCGGTGAGTTCGTGGACGCGTCGTTGCGGCTGCTGCCGCGCGGTGGCCGGTTCGTGGAGATGGGAAAGGCCGACGTACGCGACCCCGAAACGGTCGCCGCCGGGCATCCGGGCGTCACCTACCGCGCGTTCGACCTCAACGAGGCCGGGCACCGGCGCATCGGGGAGATGCTCACCGAGCTGCTCGACCTGTTCGCGCGCGGCGCGCTGCGCCCGCTACCCCTGCGGGCGTGGGACGTGCGCCAGGCACGGCAGGCACTGCGCCACATGAGTCAGGCCCGCCACATCGGCAAGGTCGTCCTGCGGGTGCCCGCCCCCGCCGACCCGGACGGCACCGTGCTCGTCACCGGCGCCGGCGGCGCCCTCGCCGGCGTGTTCGCCCGGCACCTCGTCGCCACCGGCCAGGCCCGGCACCTGCTGCTGGCCTCCCGCCGTGGCCCCGAGCACTACCGGGAGCTGGTCGACGAGCTGACCCGCGCGGGCGCCCGGGTCACCGCCGGCACCGCCGACGTGACCGACCCCGCGCAGGTGACCCGGCTGCTGGAACTGGTGGACCCGGCGCACCCGCTGACGGCTGTGGTGCACACCGCCGGGGTGATCGCCGACGCGACCATCGGTTCGCTGGACGAGTCCGCTCTGCGTACGGTGCTGGCGCCGAAGGTGGACGCCGGGTGGGCGTTGCACGAGGCCACGCGGCACCTGGACCTGTCGGCGTTCGTGCTGTTCTCGTCGGTGGCGGCCACCCTCGGCTCGCCGGGGCAGGGCAACTACGCGGCCGCGAACGCGTTCCTCGACGCCCTCGCCCGGCACCGGCGTGAGCAGGGGCTGCCCGCCACCAGCCTCGCCTGGGGGCTGTGGGCGACCAGCAGCGCCATGACCGCCCACCTGGGCGGCAACGAGCACCGCAAGGCGATCCGCGCCACCAGCGCCCCGTTGACCGACCGGCAGGGCGTGGCGCTGTACGAGCTGGCGCGACAACGCGGCGCGGCGCACCTCGTCCTCATGAACCTGCCGCCGGCGTCGCGGGCGACCGGCCAGAACGTGCCCAGCCTGCTGCGGGACCTGGTCCGCGCGGGCGGACCGGCCCGGCGCGCGGTCGGTCGCGGCCTCGCGGACACCGCCTCCGTACGCGACCGGCTGGCGACGCTCGGCCCGGCCGAGCGGCGTTCCCACCTGCTCGACCTGGTGGCCGCCAGCGTGGCGGCAGTGCTCGGGCACCGCTCGGCCGAGACCGTCGACGCCCAGCGCGCCTTCAAGGAACTGGGCTTCGACTCGCTCACCTCGGTGGAACTGCGCAACCGGCTCTCCGCCGCCACCGGCCTGCGGCTGCCCGCCACCGTGGCGTTCGACTACCCGACCCCGGTGGTGCTCGCCGAGTTCCTGGACCGGGAGCTCGGCGCGGCGGCAGTCGTGGACCGGCCCGCCGCGGTCGGCACCGCCGCCGCCCTCGACGAACCGATCGCCATCATCGGCATGGCCTGCCGGTTCCCCGGCGACGTGCAGACCCCCGAGCAGCTGTGGGACGTGGTCACCGCCGGCACCGACGTCATCTCGCCCTTCCCCACCGACCGGGGCTGGAACCTCGACGACCTGCGCGCCGGCGGCCAGGACCCGGACGCCGTACCGCGGCAGGGCGGCTTCCTCCACGACGCCGCCCAGTTCGACGCCGCCTTCTTCGGGATCTCCCCCCGCGAGGCCCTGGCCATGGACCCGCAGCAGCGGCTGCTGCTGGAGACCTCCTGGGAGGCATTCGAGCGAGCCGGGATCGACCCTCACTCGGCGCGGGGCAGCAGCACCGGCGTCTACGTCGGGCTCATCTACCACGACTACGCCTCCCAGGCCGCCGGCGGCACCGACGACCTGGACGGCCACGTCGGCAACGGCAGCGCCGGCAGCGTCGCCTCCGGCCGCATCTCGTACCTGTTCGGCCTGGAGGGCCCCGCCGTCACCGTCGACACCGCCTGCTCGTCGTCGCTGGTGGCGCTGCACCTGGCCACCCAGGCGCTGCGGCAGGACGAGTGCCGCCTCGCCCTCGCCGGCGGGGTGAGCGTCATGTCCACCCCCGGCATGCTCACCGAGTTCTCCCGGCAGCGCGGCCTGTCGCCCGACGGGCGGTGCAAGGCGTTCGGCGCAGGCGCCGACGGCACCGGCTTCGCCGAGGGCGTCGGTATGCTCCTGCTGGAGCGCCTCTCCGACGCGCAGCGCAACGGCCACCGCGTGCTCGCCGTCGTGCGCGGCAGCGCCGTCAACCAGGACGGCGCCAGCAGCGGCCTGACCGCGCCGAACGGCCCCGCCCAGCAGCGGGTGATCCGGCAGGCGCTCGCCAACGCCCGGCTCGCCACCACCGACGTCGACGCCGTCGAGGCGCACGGCACCGGCACCGCCCTCGGCGACCCGATCGAGGCGCAGGCGCTGCTGGCCACGTACGGGCAGGGCCGACCGCAGGACCATCCACTGTGGCTGGGGTCGGTCAAGTCGAACATCGGCCACGCCCAGGCGGCGGCCGGTGTCGCCGGTGTGATCAAGATGGTGCTGGCGATGCGGCACGGCATCCTGCCGCCGACCCTGCACGCCGAGAAGCCGTCCCCGCACATCGACTGGACGGCCGGGTCGGTCGCCCTTCTCACCGAGGCGCGGCCGTGGCCGGCCGTCGACCGGCCCCGCCGCGCGGCGGTGTCGTCGTTCGGCATCAGCGGCACCAACGCCCACACCATCGTCGAGCAGGCCCCCGAGCCCGCCCCGGCGCAGGCCGCACCCGCCACGGGCGTCCCGGGCGACCTCGTCGCCTGCGTCCTGTCGGCCCGCGACGCCGCCGCCCTGCACGAGCAGGCACGCCGGCTGCGGACCCTCGTCGACGGCGAGCCGGACCTGACCGCCGCCGACGTCGGCCGGGCGCTCGCCACCGCCCGCAGCGCCTTCGAGCACCGCGCCGTGCTGCTGCCCGGCGACCGCGCCGGACTGCTCGCCGCCCTCGGCGCGCTGGCCGACGGCGAGCCCTCGGCCGCCGTCGTGCGGGGAATCGCCCGCAGCGGCCGCACCGCCGTCCTCTTCTCCGGTCAGGGCGCGCAGCGCGCCGGTATGGGTCGTGAGCTGTACGGGGCGTTCCCGGTGTTCGCCGCGGCCCTGGACGAGGTGTGTGCTCACCTGGATCCGCTGCTGCCGCGTGCGCTGCGGGAGGTGTTGTTCGCCGCGGTGGGCACGCCCGGGGCGGGGTTGCTGGATCAGACGGTGTTCACGCAGGCGGGGCTGTTCGCGGTCGAGGTGGCGTTGTTCCGGCTGGTCGAGTCGTTGGGTGTGGTGCCGGACCTGGTGGCCGGGCACTCCATTGGTGAGATCGCGGCGGCGCACGTGGCGGGCGTGCTCTCCCTGGCCGACGCGTGTGCGCTGGTCGCGGCGCGGGGTCGGCTGATGCAGGCCCTGCCGGCTGGTGGCGGCATGCTCGCCGTCGCCGCCGACGAGGCCGCGGTGGCCGAGTCGATCGTCCCGTTCGCCGACCGGGTCGGCGTCGCCGCCGTCAACGGCCCCACCGCCGTGGTGGTCTCCGGCGCCGCCGAGGCCCTCGACGAGGTGCAGCGGGCCTGGACGGACCGGGGTGTGCGTACGCGCCGGCTCACCGTCAGCCACGCGTTCCACAGCCCGCTCATGGAGCCGATGCTGGCCGAGTTCCGGCAGACGCTCGACGGGCTGACGTTCCACTGGCCCGTCCTGCCGATCGTGTCGAACCTGACCGGGCAGGTCGCCGACCCCGACGAGATCGGCACCCCCGACTACTGGGTCCGCCACGTACGCGAGACCGTCCGGTTCGCCGACGGGATCGCGAGCCTGCGCGAGCGCAACGTCCGTACCTTCCTCGAACTGGGCCCCGACGCGGTGCTCGCCGGCATGGTGGGCGCCTGCCTGCCGGACGACGACGCGGCGACGGTCGTGGCGACCCTGCGCCCCGGCCGACCCGAGCCGGCGTCGCTGGTCCACGCGCTTGCGGAGCTGTACGCGCACGGCATGCCGGTCACCTGGACCGCCCTCCTGCCGGCCGGAACCCGCCCGGTCGACCTGCCGACGTACCCGTTCCAGCGGCAGCGCTTCTGGCCGGCCGTGGGCCGGCTGCGCGCCGGCGACGTCAGCGGCGCCGGCCTCGGCGTGGCCGAGCACGGGCTGCTCGGCGCTGCGGTGGACCTGGCCGGCGACGACGAGATCGTGCTGACCGGCCGGATCTCCCCGACCACCCACCCCTGGCTGGCCGACCACGTCGTCTCCGGCGTGCCGCTGGTCCCGGGCACGGCCCTCGTGGAGCTGGCCGTCCGCGCCGGCGACGAGGCGGACCTGCCGCGGCTGCGGGACCTGACGGTGCTCGTGCCGCTGGTGCTCCCCGAGTCCGGCGCCGTACGGATCCAGGTGCGGGTGTCCACGTCGGAGTCCCCGCAGCGTCCCGTCGCCGTCTACTCCCGCCCCGACGACGATCCCGAGGCGGGCTGGACCCGGCACGCGGAGGGCGTGCTGGAACCGGCCACGGCCGACGAACCGCAGCCGGCCGCCTGGCCGCCCGCCGGCGCCACCGAGGTGGACCTGACCGGCTGGTATCCGGCGCTGCTCGAACACGGCCTGTCGTACGGGCCGGCGTTCCAGGGGCTACGCCGGGTGTGGACCGGCGAGGACGACGTCTTCGCCGAGGTGGTCCTGCCGGACGACGCGGCGACCGAGGCGGCGCGCTTCGGCGTGCACCCGGCGCTGCTGGACGCCGCCCTGCACCCGATCGGGCTGCTGCCCGGCACCGAGGAGTCGGGCGGGCCGCGCGTACCGTTTGCCTTCGAGGGCGTGCAGGTGCACGCCTCCGGCGCGAGGCTGCTGCGGGTGCGGTTGACCCGCAACGGCTCCGCGGTGCGGCTGACCGCCCGCGACGAGGCGGGCGCGCCGGTGGTGTCGGTGGACTCCCTCGTCCTGCGGGAGCTGACCGGCGTGGCCGCCCCGAACGCGGCGTCGCGTTCCCTGTTCGAGGTGGCCTGGCAGGCCGAGGAGGCCGACCCGGTCGACGACGCGTCGGGCTGGGCGGTGCTGGGCGGGCCGGCCCTGCCGGGCGTCCCCGGTGGCCCCTCCGCCGAGACGATCCGGCAGCTGCGCGCCGCCATCGACGCCGGCATCGCCCCGCCGCGCCTGCTGCTCTTCACGCCGGCCGCGTCGCCCGCCGACGACGGCGACCCGGCGGAGGCCGTACGCACGGTCACCGCCGACGTGCTGGGCCTGGTGCAGGAGTGGCTGGCCGTCGACGCGCTGGCCGACTCGAAGCTCGTGGTGGTGACCCGGGGCGCGCTGGCCGTCCGCGCCGGGGACCGGGTGAGCGACCTGGCCGCCGCGGCCGTGTGGGGCCTGCTGCGCTCCGCGCAGTCCGAGCACCCCGGTCGCATCGTCCTGGCCGACGTCGACGACGCGATCAACCCCGGCACGCTGGGAGTCCTGGCCCGCTTCGCCGCGGACCCGGCCGGCGGTCAGGTCGCGGTGCGTGCGGGTGCGGTGTTCGTGCCGCGTCTGGTGCGCGCGGTCGCCCCGGTGTCGGTGGAGACGCCGGTTGTGGGTGATGGTGCGGTGCTGGTGACCGGTGGTACGGGTGCGCTGGGCGCGTTGGTGGCGGAGCATCTGGTGTCGGTGCATGGTGTGCGGTCGCTGGTGTTGGTGTCGCGGCGTGGTCCGGCGGCCGCGGGTGCGGGTGAGTTGTCGGAGCGGTTGTCGGCGCTGGGTGCGTCGGTGCGGATTGCCGCCTGTGATGTGACGGACCGGGACCAGGTCGGCGTGCTGGTGGCCGAGGTCGCCGCTGGGGGTCGGCTGGCGGGTGTGGTGCACACCGCTGGTGTCCTGGATGACGGGGTGATCGAGCGGGTCACCGAGGAGCGTCTGGCAAGGGTGCTGGCGCCGAAGGTGTCGGCGGGTTGGTTGTTGCACGAGGCGACGGCGGGTCTTGATCTGGATCTGTTCGTGGTGTTCTCGTCGGTGGCGGGTGTGTTGGGTTCGCCGGGTCAGTCGGCGTATGCGGCGGGTAACGCGTTCCTGGACGGGCTTGCGGTCTACCGGCGGCAGCTCGGGTTGCCTGCGGTCAGCCTGGCGTGGGGCATGTGGGACACCGCCGGCATGGCCGCGTCGATCGGCGGCAACGACCGGGCCCGTACGGCACGCGCCGGACTCCGACCGATGAACGCCCGCACCGGCCTGGAACTCTTCGACGCCGCGGTGGGGGCACAGCGGGCGGCGCTGGTGCCGGCCGCGATCGACGTACCCGCGCTGCGGGCGGCAGCAGCCGGCGCGGTCGTACCGCCGATGCTGCGCAACCTGGTCGACGTGGCGACGACCCGCCGCCGCGCCGGCCAGGGCGCCCCCGGCGGTTGGGCCGACCGCCTCACCGGCCTCAGCGCAGAGGACGGCCTCGCGCAGGTCGACCAGCTGATCCGGGGCCTGGTCGCGCAGGTTCTCGGGCACGGCGGCGCCGAGGCGGTGCCGGCCGACCGGGCGTTCAAGGACCTGGGCTTCGACTCGCTGACCGCCGTCGAGCTGCGCAACCGGGTGAACGGCGCGACCGGCCTGCGCCTCACCTCGACCCTGGTGTTCGACCACCCGTCCCCGCAGGTCCTGGCGGCCCACGTGTACGCGGAACTCGCCGGCACCCGGCCCGGCCCCGTCACGACCGAAGAGGCGACGGCCGGCGACGCCGACGAGGCGATCGCGATCGTCGGCATGGCCTGCCGCTACCCCGGCGGGGTGGAGTCTCCCGACGAGCTGTGGAGGCTGGTCAGCACCGGTGGGGAGGGCATCGGGGAGTTCCCGGCCGACCGGGGCTGGGACCTGGAGTCCCTGTACGACCCGGACCCCGACCACGCCGGCACCTCGTACACCCGCCACGGCGGCTTCCTGTACGGCGCGGCGGAGTTCGACCCCGGCTTCTTCGGCATCTCGCCGCGCGAGGCCCTCGCCATGGACCCGCAGCACCGGCTGCTGCTGGAGGCGTCCTGGGAGACGTTCGAGTCGGCGGGCCTGGACCCGTCGGGCCTGCGGGGCAGCCGGACCGGTGTCTTCGCGGGCGTCATCTACCACGACTACTCGACGCGCCTGATGGAGACGCCCGAGGTCGAGGGCTACATCGGCACCGGCAACTCGGGCAGCGTGCTGTCGGGTCGGGTGGCGTACACCTTCGGGCTGGAGGGCCCGGCGGTGACCGTGGACACGGCCTGCTCGTCCAGCCTGGTGGCGTTGCATCTCGCGGTGCAGGCGTTGCGCAGCGGCGAGTGCGACCTGGCGCTGGCCGGCGGCGTGACGGTGATGGCCACGCCCGGCACCTTCGTGGAGTTCTCCCGGCAGCGGGGCCTGTCGGCCGACGGCCGGTGCCGGTCGTTCGCGGCGTCGGCGGATGGCACGGGCTGGTCCGAGGGCGTGGGTGTGCTGCTGGTGCAGCGTCTGTCGGACGCCCAGCGTGAGGGCCGGAAGATCTACGCCGTGGTGCGGGGCACGGCGGTGAATCAGGACGGTGCGTCGAACGGTCTGACGGCGCCGAATGGTCCGTCGCAGCAGCGGGTGATCCGGCAGGCCCTCGCGAACGCCCGGCTGACCACCGCCGACGTGGATGTGGTGGAGGCGCACGGTACGGGTACGACGCTGGGTGATCCGATCGAGGCGCAGGCTGTCCTGGCCACGTACGGGCAGGACCGGCAGGGGCGGGAGCCGTTGTGGCTCGGGTCGGTGAAGTCGAATATCGGGCACGCGCAGGCGGCTGCGGGTGTGGCCGGTGTGATCAAGATGGTCATGGCGATGCGGCACGGTCTGGTGCCGGCGACGTTGCATGTGGACGAGGCGTCGCCGCACGTCGACTGGTCGGCGGGGGCGGTGGCCCTGGCCACCGAGCCCACCCCGTGGCCGCGGGTGGACCGGCCGCGTCGGGCGGCGGTGTCGTCGTTCGGGATCTCCGGCACGAACGCGCATGTGATCATCGAGCAGCCGCCGGCTGAGACGATCGAGGGCGAGATCGTCGCCCGCGACGTGCCGCCGGTCGTGCCGGTGCTGCTGTCCGCGCGCTCCGACGCGGCACTCGCCGGCCAGGCGGGCCGGTGGGCGCGGTGGCTCGCCGTCGACGAGGCCCGACGTGGCGTGGATGTGGCCTGGTCGTCGGTGGCGTCCCGGTCGGCGTTGGAGCACCGGGCGGTGGTGTCCGGGGCGAGCCGGGACGAACTGCTGGCGGGCCTCGCGGCAGTGGCGGCCGGCGAGCCGTCGGGGGCTGTCGTGACCGGTTCCGCCGCCGCACGCGGCCAGCTGGCGCTGCTGTTCTCCGGTCAGGGTGCGCAGCGTGCCGGGATGGGCCGGGAGCTGTCGGCCGGGTTCCCGGTGTTCGCCGCCGCGCTGGACGAGGTGTGTGGGCAGTTGGATCCGTTGTTGCCGCGTCCGCTCAAGGAGGTGCTGTTCGCTGAGGCGGGTAGTGCTGAGGCGGGGTTGCTGGATCAGACGGTGTTCACGCAGGCGGGGTTGTTCGCGGTCGAGGTGGCGTTGTTCCGTCTGGTGGAGTCGTTCGGGGTTGTTCCCGACATGCTGGCTGGTCATTCGATCGGTGAGGTGACGGCTGCGCATGTCGCGGGTGTGTTGTCTCTGGCGGATGCGTGTGTGTTGGTGGCGGCGCGGGGTCGGTTGATGCAGGCGTTGCCGGCGGGTGGCGGGATGTTGGCGGTGGCGGCGGACGAGGCTTCGGTGGGGGAGTCGATCGCGGGGTTGGCGGACGTCGGTGTTGCGGCGGTCAACGGTCCGGCTGCTGTGGTGGTGTCGGGTGCGGTGGAGGCGTTGGATGAGGTGGAGCGGGTCTGGCGTGGGCGGGGTGTGCGGACGCGTCGGTTGGCGGTGAGTCATGCGTTCCACAGTCCGTTGATGGAGCCGATGCTGGCGGAGTTCCGGGCGGTGCTGGAGGGGCTGGCTTTCGCGGCGCCGTTGTTGCCGGTGGTGTCGAATGTGACCGGTGCGCTGGCTGACGCCGAGGAGATCCGCAGCCCGGAGTACTGGGTGCGGCATGTGCGGGAGGCTGTGCGCTATGCCGACGGTGTCGCTGCCCTGCGGGCTGCTGGGGTGGACACGTTCCTGGAGGTCGGCCCGCAGAGTGTGCTGACCGCGATGAACGCCGACGTGCTCGCCGAGGACGCGCTCGCGGTGGCTGTGCAGCGCCGGGACCGGTCCGAGACGCAGGCGTTGCTGCACGCCCTGGCCGAGCTGCACGTGCACGGCGTGCCGGTGACCTGGACGCAGTGGTTCACCGACACCGGTGCCGCCCGGGTCGACCTGCCCACGTACGCCTTCCAGCACCAGCGGTACTGGCCCGAGCCGGCGAACCGGCCGCGGCAGACGGCGACCCACGGCGGTGACGCCGACTTCTGGAAGGCCGTCGAACGCGGCGACCTGAGCGCCCTCGCCGCGCAGTTCGGCGACGACGGCGCCGCCCTGGACGCCCTCACCCCGGCCCTGCCGGTCCTGTCGACCTGGCACCGGGCGCGCACGCAGCGGGCCGTCCTGGACGCATGGTCGTACCGCGTCGGATGGAAGCGCGCCGACATCACCGCCGGCCCGGCGCGGCCCGGCGCGTGGCTGCTCGTGACGGCGCAGGACGACCTGGCGGACGGCACCCGGGCGGAGGCGGTCACCAAGGCCCTCGCCGAGGTCGGCGCCGACGTGGTCCGGCTCACCGTCGACCCGGCCGGCACCGACCGGGCGGGCCTCGCCCGGCGGCTGGGCGACGCGCTGGCCGACGGTCCCGTCACCGGCGTGCTCTCCCTGCTCGGCCTCCGCGACCAGCCGCACCCCGCCCACCCGGCCGTGCCGGTCGGGACGGCCGCCACGCTGCTGCTGCTCCAGGCGCTGCACGACACCGGGGCGACGACCCGGCTGTGGTGCCTGACGCAGGGCGCGGTCAGCACCGGCGACGGGGACACCGTGCACGCTGCCGTCCAGAGCGGGCTCTGGGGCCTGGGGCTCGTGGCGGGCCTGGAACACCCCCACCTGTGGGGCGGGCTGGTGGATCTGCCCGAGCAGGCCGACGCGACGGCCTGGGACCGGCTGGCGCGGGTGGTGACCGGCGCCGGCGACGAGGACCAGCTTGCCGTACGCCCCTCCGGGGTGTTCGTCCGTCGCCTGGTCCGCTCGGCGCCCGCCGCCCCCGACACGGCGCAGCGGTGGCGGCCGTCCGGCACCGTGCTGGTCACCGGCGGCACGGGCGCGCTGGGCGCGCACGTTGCCCGCTGGGCGGCGGCCGACGGGGCGGAGCACGTCGTGCTGACCAGCCGCCGCGGCGAGCGCGCCCCCGGGGCGGCCGAGCTGTGCGAGGAGCTCACCGCCCAGGGCGTACGGGCGTCGGTCGTGGCCTGCGACGTCGCCGATCGCGACCAGGTGGCGGAGCTGCTGGCCCGCCTCGACGAGGATCCCGCGCCGCTGACGGCCGTGGTCCACGCGGCGGGCGCCGGCGAGTCCGGGCTGATCGCCGGCGCCGACCTGGCCGCGTTCGCGGGCGTGCTCGACGGCAAGGTGGCCGGCGCGCTGCACCTGGACGCCCTGCTCGGCGACCGGCCGCTGGACGCGTTCGTGCTCTTCTCCTCCATCGCCGGGGTGTGGGGCAGCGGCGGGCAGTCCGCGTACGCCGCCGGCAACGCCTTCCTCGACGCGCTCGCCGAGCAGCGGCGCGGCCGGGGCCTGGCGGCGACGTCCGTGGCCTGGGGACCGTGGGCCGACGGCGGCATGGCCACCGGCGAAGCCCGGCAGATGCTGGCCCGGCGCGGCCTGACCGCCATGGCGCCGGCCGACGCCGTGCACGCCATGCGGTACGCCGCCGGCCTGCCCAGGGCGGCGCTGACCGTGGCGGACGTCGACTGGGCGGTCTTCGCCCCGGCGTACGCCTCGGCCCGCCCCCGGCCGCTGCTCGACGACATCGCCGAGGCCCGGGAGGCGCTGCACGCCCACGCCGTGGAGCAGCAGCCCGGCGGTGCCGCCGACGCCCTGCGGGAGCACCTGCTCACCCTGCCCTGCCCCGAGCGGGTCCGGCACCTGGTCGACCTGGTCCGTACCCACGCCTCGGCCGTGCTCGGCCACGCGGGAACGGACCGGGTCAAGCCGCAGCGGGCGTTCAAGGAGCTCGGATTCGACTCGCTGACGGCGGTCGAGCTGCGCAACCGACTGACCGGCGTCACCGGCCTGTCGCTGCCCGCGACCCTCGTCTTCGACTACCCGAACCCGGCCGTGCTCGCCGAGAACCTGCTCGACGGCCTGCTGCCCGAGGCGGCGCAGGCGGACGACGGCGACCCGGCGGAGGCGGCCGTCCGGCAGACGCTCGCGGCGATCCCGCTGGCCCGCCTCCGTGAGGCCGGGCTGCTGGACCTGCTGCTCAACCTCGCCGACACCGACGGCGACGACGGTGACGAGTCCACCGACGAGGACCTGGACCTCGACGACCTCGACACCGACGCCCTCGTCAGGCTGGCGCTTGACGGAACCGATTCCTGACCGTTGTCCCCAGTACGGAGCTCATGATGTCTACGTCCGCAGACAAGGTCGTCGAGGCGCTTCGCGCGTCGCTCAAGGAGACGGGCCGCCTCCGCCAGCTCAACCAGCAGCTGACCGCCGCCGCCCGGGAGCCGATCGCGATCGTCGCGATGTCCTGCCGCTACCCGGGCGGCGTCGCCAGCCCCGAGCAGCTCTGGGACCTGGTGGCCTCCGGCGGCGACGCGATCGGCGGCTTCCCGACGGACCGGGGCTGGGACCTGGACAACCTGTACGACCCGGACGCCGACCGGGCCGGCCGCTCCACCACCCGCGAGGGCGGCTTCCTCTACGACGCGGCCGACTTTGACGCCGAGTTCTTCGGCATCTCGCCGCGCGAGGCCGTGGCGATGGACCCCCAGCAGCGGCTGCTGCTGGAGACGTCGTGGGAGGCGTTCGAGCACGCCGGCATCGCACCCGCCTCGATGCGGGGGCAGAAGGTCGGCGTCTTCGTCGGCACCGCCGCCAACGGCTACGGCATGGGCCCGCAGAGCGAGGCCGAGGGCGCCGACGAGGGCTACCTGCTGACCGGTACGGCCACCAGCGTCGTCTCCGGCCGGATCGCGTACGCCCTCGGCCTGGAGGGCCCCGCGGTCACCGTCGACACCGCCTGCTCGTCGTCGCTGGTCGCCCTGCACCTGGCGTGCCAGGCGCTGCGGCAGGGCGACTTCGACCTGGCCCTGGCCGGCGGCGTGTGCGTCATGGCCACCCCCGGCCCGTTCGTGGGTTTCTCCCGGCAGCGGGGGCTCGCCCCGGACGGCCGCTGCAAGTCGTTCGCCGCCGCCGCCGACGGCACGGGCTGGTCCGAGGGCGTCGGCATCCTGCTGGTGGAGCGGCTGTCGGACGCGCAGCGCAAGGGACACCCGATCCTCGCCGTGATCCGGGGCAGCGCCGTCAACCAGGACGGCGCGTCCAACGGCCTCACCGCCCCCAACGGCCCCGCCCAGCAGCGGGTGATCCGGCAGGCCCTCGCGAACGCCCGGCTGACCACGGCCGACGTGGACGCCGTCGAGGCGCACGGCACCGGCACCGTCCTCGGCGACCCGATCGAGGCGCAGGCCCTGCTGGCCACGTACGGCCAGGGCCGCCCCGCCGACCGGCCGCTGCTGCTCGGCTCGATCAAGTCGAACATCGGCCACAGCCAGTCCGCCGCAGGCGTGGCCGGTGTGATCAAGATGGTGATGGCGATGCGGCACGGGCTCGTGCCGTCCACCCTGCACGTCGACGAGCCGACGCCGAAGGTGGACTGGTCGGCCGGCGAGGTGTCGCTGGTGACCGAGGCGACGCCGTGGCCGGCGACCGACCGTCCCCGCCGGGCGGCCGTGTCGTCGTTCGGCATCTCCGGCACGAACGCGCACACCATCATCGAGGAGCCACCGACCCCGGATGCCGCCGAGCCCGCCGACGCCGGACCGGCACCCACCGTCGCCCTGCCGGCGGTGCCCGTGCTGCTCTCCGCCCGCTCGGAGGCCGCGCTCGGCGCGCAGGCGGGCCGCTGGGCCCGGTGGCTGGAGGACGACGAGGCCCTCCGCACCGTGGACGTCGGCTGGTCGTCGGTCGTGTCGCGCTCCGCGCTGGAACACCGCGCGGTGCTCACCGCCACCGACCGCGAGGAGCTGCTGGCCGGGCTGCGCGCCCTCGCCGCCGGCCAGCCGTCCGGCGCGCTGGTCGCCGGGCAGGCCGCCGACCGGGGTCCGCTCGCGGTGCTCTTCTCCGGTCAGGGCGCGCAGCGTGCTGGCATGGGCCGGGAGTTGTACGCGGAGTTCCCGGTCTTCGCCGCCGCGCTGGACGAGGTGTGCGCACAGCTCGACGCGCTGTTGCCGCGCCCGCTCAAGGAGGTGCTGTTCGCACCCGAGGGTTCCGCCGAGGCGGAGCTGCTGGACCGGACGGGGTTCACGCAGGCGGGTCTGTTCGCGGTCGAGGTGGCGTTGTTCCGCCTGGTGGAGTCGTTCGGCGTCGCCCCCGACCTGGTCGGCGGTCATTCGATCGGCGAGGTCACGGCCGCGCATGTGGCGGGGGTGTTGTCGCTGGCGGATGCGTGTGTCTTGGTGGCGGCGCGGGGCCGGTTGATGCAGGCGTTGCCGGCCGGTGGTGGGATGTTGGCCGTTGCGGCGGCTGAGGCCGATGTGCTGGCGACGCTGGACGGCTTGACCGGTGTGGGGGTCGCGGCGGTCAACGGTCCGCAGGCTGTTGTGGTTTCCGGTGGCGTTGAGGTCCTCGATGAGGTGGAGCGGGTCTGGCGTGGGCGGGGTGTGCGTACGCGCCGGTTGTCGGTGAGTCATGCGTTCCACAGTCCGTTGATGGAGCCGATGCTGGATGAGTTCCGGGTGGTCCTGGACGGGTTGACGTTCGAGGCGCCGGCGTTGCCGGTCGTGTCGAACGTGACCGGTGCGCTGGCTGACGTCGACGAGATCCGTAGTCCCGACTACTGGGTGCGGCACGTGCGGGAGGCTGTGCGTTTCGCCGACGGGGTCGCCGCGCTGCGCGCCGCCGGGGTGGACACGTTCCTGGAGATCGGCCCGCGCAGCGTCCTGACCGCCATGACCCGGGACGTGCTGAGCGGGCGGGAGCCGGCGGACGCCGACGACGACACCCCGGTCGTCGCCGTACCCGCCCTGCGCGCCGACCGCCCCGAGTCGCGGGCCCTGCTCGCCGCCCTGTCCGAACTGCACGTCAACGGAACACCCGTCGACTGGGCGGCCCTCTACGCCGGCACCGGAGCGACCCCGGTCGCCCTGCCCACGTACGCGTTCCAGCGGCAGCGCTACTGGCCCGAGCAGATGCCGGCCTCGGCCACCGGCCCGGTCAGCCCGGACGTGGTGGACGTCGAGTTCTGGTCGGCCGTCGAGCGCTCCGACGTGGCGGCCCTCGCCGCGCAGTTCGGCACCGACGGGGCGGGCGTCCTGGCCCCGGCCCTGCCGGTCCTGTCGTCCTGGCGCAAGGCGCGGCTGCGGGACGCCGTCGTCGACGGCTGGTCGTACCGGGTGGTGTGGAAGCGGACCACCGTCCCCGCACCGCTCACCCCGCAGGGCCGCTGGCTGCTCGTGGAGCCCGCCGACGACGCCGCCACGACCGGGTGGGCCGGGGCGCTCGCGGGGGCGCTGAGCGCCGCCGGCGGCGAGGTGTCCCGGCTGGCGGTGGACCCGCTCGCCGAGCGCGACCAGGTGACGTCGCGGCTGGCCGGCGCCGTGGGGGACACCCCGTTCACCGGGATCGTCTCCCTGCTGGGCCTGCTGGAGCGACCCCACCCCGGCCAGCCGGCGGTGCCGCTCGGCACGGCCGCCACGATGACGCTGGTGCAGGCCCTGCACGCCGCCGACGTCGCGGCACCACTGTGGATGCTCACGCGGGGCGCGGTCGGCACCGGCGACACCGACCCGGTGCGCAGCGTCGCCCAGGGCGGGCTGTGGGGCCTGGCCCGGGTCGCCGGGCTGGAACACCCGCAGCTCTGGGGCGGCCTGGTCGACCTGCCGGACGCGCCCGGGCGCGACGACTGGGACCACGCGGTGGGCGTCCTGACCGGGGGCGGCCCCGAGGACCAGGTTGCCGTGCGGCCCTCTGGCGTCTTCGTGCGGCGCCTGGTGCGCGCCACGCCGACGGCCGTCGGCGCCGTCGACCGCTGGCAGCCGTCCGGCACCGTCCTCGTCACCGGCGGCACCGGCGCGCTGGGCGCGCACGTGGCCCGCTGGGCGGCGGCCAACGGCGCCGAGCACCTCGTGCTGACCAGCCGCCGCGGCGAGCACGCCCCCGGGGCGGCCGAGCTGCGCGACGAACTGACCGCGCTCGGCGCCCGGGTGACCCTGGTCGCCGCCGACATGGCCGACCGCGCCCGCGTCGAGGCGCTGCTGCGCGACGTCGAGGCCGACCCGGCGCCGCTGACCGCGGTGGTGCACGCCGCCGGGGTGGGCCAGCTGACCATGCTCGTCGACACCGACCTCGCCGGCCTGGCCGGGGTGCTCGACGGCAAGATCGCCGGCGCCGTGCACCTGGACGAGCTGCTGGGCGACCGACCGCTCGACGCGTTCGTGCTGTTCTCCTCGATCGCCGGCATCTGGGGCAGCGGCGGCCAGGCCGCGTACGCCGCCGGCAACGCCTTCCTCGACGCCCTCGCCGAGCGGCGCCGCGCCCGCGGCCTGGCCGCCACCGCCGTGGCGTGGGGCCCCTGGGCCGACGGCGGCATGGCCAGCGGCGAGGGGCAGGAACTGCTGGCCCGCCGCGGCCTCAGCCCCATGTCGCCGGCCCAGGCCGTGTACGCGTTGCGCAGCGCCGTCGGCCGGGCCGTGCCGTCGGTGACCGTGGCGGACGTCGACTGGTCCCTGTTCACCCCGGCGTTCGCCGCCGCCCGCGCCCGCCCCCTGCTCGACGACATCGCCGAGGCGCGCGACGCCCTGCGCGTGGTCGACGCGGAACCGGAGAGCACCGTCGGCGGGCTGCGGCAGCACCTGCTGACGCTGCCCCGCGCCGAGCAGGACCGCCACCTGACCGAGCTCGTACGCACGCACACCGCCGCCGTGCTCGGCCACTCCGGCACGGACCTGGTCAAGGCCGGCCGGGCGTTCAAGGAACTCGGCTTCGACTCGCTGACCGCCGTCGAGCTGCGCAACCGGCTCGGCGCCGCCACCGGCCTCACCCTGCCCACCACCCTGGTCTTCGACTACCCGAACCCGGCCGCCCTCGCCGACCACCTGTCGGTGACGCTGCGCCTGCACGAGGTCGAGACCGTGACCGCCTGGGGCCCCGCCGGGCCGGTGGACGGCGACCCGATCGTCATCGTCGGTATGAGCTGCCGCTACCCGGGCGGCGTGGCCAACCCGGACGACCTGTGGGAGCTGGTCGCCACCGGGCGCGACGGCATCAGCGGCTTCCCCGACGACCGCCACTGGGACATGGGCCGGCTGCTGGCCGTCGACGCCGACGGGCAACCCGTCTCACACACCCGCGAGGGCGGCTTCGTCGACGGCGCCACTACGTTCGACCCGGGCTTCTTCGGCATCTCGCCGCGCGAGGCCGTCGCCATGGACCCGCAGCAGCGGCTGCTGCTGGAGGCGTCCTGGGAGGCCATGGAGCAGGCCGGCATCGACCCGGAGGAGCTGCGCGGCAGCCGTACCGGCGTCTTCGTCGGCGCCTCCCCGTCGGGCTACGGCACCACCGACACACCGGCCGAGCTGGCCGGCTACCAGCTCACCGGCGGCGCGCACAGCGTCATCTCCGGCCGCGTGTCGTACACCTTCGGGCTGGAGGGCCCGGCGGTGACGGTCGACACCGCCTGCTCGTCCTCCCTCGTGGCGGTGCACCTGGCCGCTCAGGCGCTGCGCGGCGGCGAGTGCGACATGGCGCTGGCCGGCGGCGTCACCGTCATGGTGACCCCCGGTGCCTTCGTCGAGTTCTCCCGCCAGGGCGGCCTCGCCCCGGACGGGCGCTGCAAGTCCTTCGCCGCCGACGCCGACGGCACCGGCTGGTCCGAGGGCGTCGGCGTGCTGCTGGTCCAGCGGCTCTCCGACGCCCGGCGGCAGGGCCGCCAGGTGCTCGCCGTGCTCGCCGGCAGCGCCGTCAACCAGGACGGCGCGTCCAACGGCCTCACCGCCCCCAACGGCCCCGCCCAGCAGCGGGTGATCCGGCAGGCCCTCGCGAACGCCCGGCTGACCACGGCCGACGTGGACGCCGTCGAGGCGCACGGCACCGGCACCGTCCTCGGCGACCCGATCGAGGCGCAGGCCCTGCTGGCCACGTACGGCCAGGGCCGCCCCGCCGACCGGCCGCTGCTGCTCGGCTCGATCAAGTCGAACATCGGCCACAGCCAGGCCGCCGCCGGCGTCGCCGGCATGATCAAAATGGTGCAGGCGATGCGGTACGGCCTGCTCCCACGGACCCTGCACCTCGACGAGCCGACCCCCCACGTGGACTGGTCCGCCGGCGCGGTCTCCCTGCTCACCGAGGCGCGCCCCTGGCCGGCGGTGGACCGGCCGCGCCGGGCCGCCGTGTCGTCGTTCGGCATCAGCGGTACGAACGTGCACCTGATCCTGGAGCAGCCGCCCACGCCGACCGACGCGGACGAGCCGGCCGACGGCGACGAGCCGGTCACCGGTGACGAGCCGTCCCGCGTGCCGGCGGTGCTGCCACTGCTGCTGTCGGCCCGCGACGCGGCCGGCCTGTCGGCGCAGGCCGGCCGCTGGGCGCAGTGGCTCGGCGGCACCGGGGCCCCGCGCCCGCTCGACGTGGCGTGGTCGTCGGTGGCGTCGCGCTCCGTACTGGAGCACCGGGCCGTCGTGTCCGGGGCGAGCCGGGACGAACTGCTGGCGGGCCTCGAAGCCGTGTCGGCGGGCGAGGTCTCGGCCGGCGTGCTCACCGGCCCGGGCGGCCAGCGCGGCCAGCTGGCGCTGCTGTTCTCGGGTCAGGGTGCGCAGCGTGCCGGGATGGGCCGGGAGCTGTCGGCCGGGTTCCCGGTGTTCGCCGCCGCGCTGGACGAGGTGTGTGGGCAGTTGGATCCGTTGTTGCCGCGTCCGCTCAAGGAGGTGCTGTTCGCTGAGGCGGGTAGTGCTGAGGCGGGGTTGCTGGATCAGACGGTGTTCACGCAGGCGGGGTTGTTCGCGGTCGAGGTGGCGTTGTTCCGTCTGGTGGAGTCGTTCGGGGTTGTTCCCGACATGCTGGCTGGTCATTCGATCGGTGAGGTGACGGCTGCGCATGTCGCGGGTGTGTTGTCTCTGGCGGATGCGTGCGTCCTCGTGGCGGCGCGGGGTCGGTTGATGCAGGCGCTGCCGGCCGGTGGCGGGATGCTGGCCGTGGCCGCTGATGAGGCGGCGGTGGTGGAGTCGATCGCGGGGCTGACCGACCGCGCCGGCATTGCCGCTGTCAACGGGCCTACCGCCGTGGTGGTGTCGGGTGCCGTTGACGCGTTGGACGAGGTGGAGCGGGCCTGGCGGGGTCGGGGTGTGCGCACGCGTCGGCTCACCGTCAGCCACGCGTTCCACAGTCCGTTGATGGCGCCGATGCTTGATGAGTTCCGTGCGGTTCTGGGTGGGTTGGCGTTTGCGGCGCCGTTGTTGCCGGTCGTGTCGAACGTGACCGGTGCCCTGGCCGGCGATGAGATCGGCACGCCGGAGTATTGGGTGCGGCACGTGCGCGAGGCTGTGCGGTACGCCGACGGGGTCGCCGCCCTGCGGGCTGCCGGTGTGGATACGTTCCTGGAGGTCGGCCCGCAGAGCGTCCTGACCGCCATGAACGCCGACCTGCTCGCCGATGACGAGGCCGTGCTGGCGGTGGCCGTGCAGCGCCGTGACCGTCCCGCCCCGCAGGCGCTGCTGCACGCGCTCGCCGAACTGCACGTGCACGGCGTGCCGGTGACCTGGACGCAGTGGTTCACCGACAGCGGCGCGCGGCAGGTCGACCTGCCCACGTACGCCTTCCAGCGGGAGCGGTACTGGCTGCCGCCCACCGGCCAGTCCGCCGACGTCTCCGGGGCCGGCCTCGGCGTGGCGCGGCACCCGCTGCTCGGCGCGGCGGTGTCGGTCGCCGGCGAGGACATGGTGGTGCTGACCGGCCGGCTGTCGGTGTCGACGCACCCGTGGCTCGCCGACCACGTCGTCTCCGGCGCCGTGGTCGTGCCGGGCACCGCCCTGGTGGACCTCGTCGTCCGGGCGGGCGACGAGGTCGGTGCCTCCCGTGTCCGTGAGCTGACCGTCCTCGCCCCGCTCGTGCTGCCCGCCACCGGCGGCGGGGTACGGGTCCAGGTCCGGGTCGGTCCCGTCGACGGGACCAGCAGCCGCTCGGTGACCGTGCACTCCCAGCCCGAGGACGACTCCGAGTCGGGCTGGACCCGGCACGCCGACGGTCTCGTCGGCGCCCCCACTGCCGACGAGCCCACCCTGGGCGCCTGGCCGCCACCCGGCGCGTCCGAGGTGGACGTCACCGGCTGGTACGCGACGGTCGCCGAGCACGGGCTCGCGTACGGGCCGGTCTTCCGGGGCCTGCGCCGGGCGTGGACCGCCGACGGCGAGGTGTTCGCCGAGGTCGCCCTCCCCGACGAGGTCACCGGTGACCCGGCGGGCTTCGGGGTGCACCCGGCGCTGCTGGACGCCGCCCTGCACCCCGTCGGGCTGCTGCCCGCCGACCAGCCGGGCGGCGGGCCCCAGGTGCCGTTCGCGTTCGAGGGTGTGCAGGTCCACGCCGTCGGCGCCCGGACGCTCCGGGTCCGCCTCACCGCCTCCGGCAACTCGGTGCGGCTGGTCGCCGCCGACGAGACGGGCGTGCCCGTGGTGTCGGTGGACTCGCTGGCACTGCGCGAGATGACCGGCCTGGCGGCCGCGCCGGACGAGGCGTACCGATCCCTGTTCGAGGTCTCCTGGCAGCCCGAGCAGATCGCCGCGCCCGACGGCGCGTACGGCTGGGCCGTGCTCGGTGACCGCCCGCTCGACGGCGCGCCGCAGCTCCCGGCGTACGCCGACGTCGCCGCTCTGACCACGGCGGCGACGGACGGCACCGCCCCGGCGGCGCTGCTGCTACCCGTCACCCCGGCGACCTCCGGGACGGACGTGCCCGACGTGGTGCGCTCCGTCACGACGGACGTCCTCGGCGCGGTGCAGGCGTGGCTGGCGGCCGAGCCGCTGGCGGACTCGAGGCTGGTCGTCGTGACCCGCGGCGCCGTGGCCACCGGCGCCGACGACCGCGTCAGCGACCTGGCGGGGGCGGCGGTCTGGGGCCTGCTGCGCTCGGCCCAGTCGGAGCACCCCGGCCGGCTCGTGCTGGCCGACCTGGAACCCGGCGCCGACCTGGACGCCGACCTGCTGGCCCTGCTCGCCGCAGCCGCCGACGACCCCGCCCTCGGCGGGCAGGTCGCGGTGCGTTCGGGAACGGCGTACCTGCCGCGGCTGGTCCGCGCCACGGGCGCCGCGCGGACCCCGGCGACCCTCGACGGGGGAACCGTCCTCGTCACCGGCGGCACCGGATCGCTGGGCGCCCTGGTGTCCGAACACCTCGTCACCGCCTACGGCGTGCGTTCGCTGGTGCTGGCGTCCCGGCAGGGGCCGGCGGCCCCCGGAGCCGACGAGCTGGTGCGGCGGCTGGCCGCGCTGGGCGCGACCGCCCGCGTGGTCGCCACGGACGTGACCGACCGCGAGCGCGTCGGCGAGCTGGTCCGGTCCATCACCGCCGACGACCGCCTGGCCGGGGTGGTCCACACCGCCGGCGTCCTCGACGACGGCATCGTCAGCGGGATCACCGCCGACCGGCTGGCGGACGTGCTTGCCCCGAAGGTCACGGCGGGCTGGTGGCTGCACGAGGCGACCGCCGAGCTGGACCTCGACCTGTTCGTGCTCTTCTCCTCCGTCGCCGGGGTGCTCGGCTCTCCCGGCCAGGCCGCGTACGCGGCCGGCAACGCCTTCCTGGACGCCCTCGCCGTGCTGCGGGCGCAGCGCGGGCTGCCCGCCGTCAGCCTCGCGTGGGGCATGTGGGACACCGACGGCATGGCGGCGTCGATCAACGACACCGACCGGGCCCGGGTGACCCGGGCCGGCCTGGTCCCGATGACCGCCCCCGTCGGGCTCGGGCTGTGGGACGCCGCCCTGACCCACGGCGGCGCGGCGCTGGTGCCGGCCGTGGTCGACCTGCCCGCCATGCGGGCGCAGACCGCCGCCGGCCGGGTGCCGGTGATGCTGCGGGGCCTGGTGGGACCGGCCGCGAAGCGCCGCCGCTCCGGCACCGGTGCGTGGGCCGACCGGCTGGCCGGCCTCGACCCGCAGGAGGCGCGTACGCAGGTGGCGCTGCTGGTGCGCGGGATGATCGCGCAGGTCCTCGGCCACGGCGGCGCCGAGGCGGTGCCGGCGGACCGGGCGTTCCGGGAACTGGGCTTCGACTCGCTGACCGCTGTCGAGCTGCGCAACCGGATCAACAGCGCGAGCGGACTGCGGCTCACGTCGACGCTCGTCTTCGACTACCCGACCCCCGCTGCCCTGTCGGAGCACCTGTACGAGCAGCTGTCCGGCCAGGTCGCCGCGCAGCAGCGGGCCGTGCGGGCGACAAACGTCGACGAGCCGATCGCCATCGTGGGCATGGCCTGCCGCTACCCGGGCGGCGTGACGAACCCGCAGCAGCTGTGGGACCTGGTCGCCGCCGGCGCCGACGGTATCGGCGAGTTCCCCACCGACCGGGGCTGGGACCTCGACCGGCTCTTCCACCCCGACCCGGACAACCCCGGGACGTCGTACACCCGCCACGGTGGCTTCCTGTACGGGGCCGCCGAGTTCGACCCGGACTTCTTCGGCATCTCGCCGCGCGAGGCGCTCGCCATGGACCCGCAGCAGCGGCTGCTGCTGGAGGCGTCCTGGGAGACGTTCGAGTCGGCCGGCCTCGACCCGTCGCGGCTGCGCGGCAGCCGGACCGGCGTCTTCGCCGGCCTGATGTACCACGACTACGCCTCCGGCGTGCAGGACCTGCCCGAGGGCGTGGGCGGCTACCTCGGCACCGGCACCTCCGGCAGCGTGCTGTCCGGCCGGGTGGCGTACACGTTCGGGCTCGAAGGCCCGGCGGTGACCGTGGACACCGCGTGTTCGTCGTCGCTGGTCGCGCTGCACCTGGCGGTGCAGGCGCTGCGCGGCGGCGAGTGCGACCTCGCCCTGGCCGGCGGCGTGACCGTCATGGCGACGCCGGGGACGTTCATCGAGTTCTCCCGGCAGCGGGGCCTGTCGGCCGACGGCCGGTGCAAGTCCTTTGCGGCGTCGGCCGACGGCACGGGCTGGTCCGAGGGCGTCGGCGTGCTGCTCGTGCAACGACTCTCCGACGCGCAGCGGGAGGGCCGGCGGATCCTGGCGGTGGTACGGGGCAGCGCCGTGAACCAGGACGGCGCGTCGAACGGGCTGACGGCCCCGAACGGCCCGTCGCAGCAGCGGGTCATCCGGCAGGCCCTCGCGAACGCCCGGCTCACCACCGCCGACGTGGACGCCGTCGAGGCGCACGGCACCGGCACGACCCTGGGCGACCCGATCGAGGCGCAGGCGCTGCTGGCGACGTACGGGCAGGACCGGCCCGCCGACCGGCCGCTCTGGCTGGGTTCGGTCAAGTCGAACATCGGCCACACCCAGGCCGCCGCCGGGGCAGCCGGCATCATCAAGATGATCATGGCGATGCGGCACGGCGTGCTGCCGTCGACGCTGCACGTCGACGAGCCGTCCCCGCACATCGAGTGGAGCGCCGGGGCGGTCTCCCTGCTCACCGAGGCCCGCGACTGGCCCGCGGCGGGCCGGCCCCGTCGCGCCGCGATCTCGTCGTTCGGCGTCAGCGGCACGAACGCGCATGTGATCATCGAGCAGCCGCCCGCCGAGGCGGAGCCGACCCGGGGCGAGGGCGCGCCGACGCCCACCGCCGGGCAGCTGCCGTCGCCGGTGCTGCTGTCGGCCCGCTCCGAGGCCGCCGTCGCGGCCCAGGCGGAGCGCTGGGCCCGCTGGGTCGCCGGCGACGAGGAACTGCGCCCCCTCGACGTCGGCTGGTCGTCGACCGTCAGCCGGGCCGTCATGGAGCACCGCGCGGTGGTCACCGCGACGGACCGGGACGAACTGCTGGCCGGGCTGCGCGCCCTCGCCGACGGTGAGCCGGCCGCCACCCTGGTCACCGGCACGGGCGCGACGCGTACGCAGCTGGCCGTGCTCTTCTCCGGCCAGGGCGCGCAGCGCGCCGGGATGGGCCGGGAGCTGTCGGCCGGGTTCCCGGTGTTCGCCGCCGCGCTGGACGAGGTGTGCGGACACCTCGACCCGCTGCTGCCGCGTCCGTTGCGGGAGGTGCTGTTCGCGTCGTCGGGTTCCGCCGAGGTGGAGTTGCTGGATCAGACGGTGTTCACGCAGGCCGGGTTGTTCGCGGTCGAGGTGGCGCTGTTCCGTCTGGTGGAGTCGTTCGGGGTCGTGCCGGACATGCTGGCTGGTCACTCGATCGGTGAGGTGACGGCGGCGTACGTGGCCGGGGTGTTGTCCCTGGCCGACGCGTGCGTCCTCGTGGCCGCGCGGGGTCGGTTGATGCAGGCGTTGCCCACGGGCGGCGGCATGCTGGCCGTGGCGGCCGACGAGGCTGCGGTGGCGGAGTCTCTCGCCGGGATGACCGATCGGCTGGGTATCGCTGCGGTCAACGGTCCGGCCGCAGTGGTGGTGTCCGGTGCCGTCGAGGCCCTGGACGAGGTGGAGCGGGTCTGGCGGGACCGAGGTGTGCGTACGCGCCGGCTCACCGTCAGCCACGCGTTCCACAGCCCGCTGGTGGCACCGATGCTCGACGAGTTCCGCGCCGTCCTGGCGGGGCTGACGTTCCGGGCGCCGCTGCTGCCGGTGGTGTCGAACCTGACCGGCGCGCTCGCCGACCCGCAGGAGATCACCCGCGCCGAGTACTGGGTGCGGCACGTGCGGGAGGCCGTCCGCTACGCCGACGGCATCGCCGCCCTGCGGGCCACCGGGGTCGACACCTTCCTGGAGATCGGCCCGCAGAGCGTCCTGACCGCGATGAACGCCGACCTGCTCGCCGAGGACGCGCTCGCGGTGGCCGTCCAGCGCCGGGACCGGCCCGCCGCGCAGGCACTCCTGCACGCCCTCGCCGACCTGCACGTCCACGGCGTCCCGGTGACCTGGACGCAGTGGTTCACCGACGCCGGCGCCGCCCGGGTCGACCTGCCGACGTACGCCTTCCAGCACCAGCGGTACTGGCTCGGCGCGGGCCAGACGCGTACCGCCGACGTGTCCGGGGCGGGCCTCGGCGTGGCCGGGCACCCGCTGCTCGGCGCGGCGGTCTCCGTGGCGGGCGAGGACATGGTGGTGTTGACAGGCCGGCTGTCCCTCACCACCCAGGTGTGGCTCGCCGACCACGTCGTGTCCGGTGTGGTGGTCGTTCCCGGTGCCGCTCTGGTGGAGTTGGCGGTCCGGGCGGGCGACGAGGTGGGCGCGTCGCGGGTGCGGGAGCTGACCGTGGCCGCGCCGCTGGTGCTGCCGGAGTCCGGCGCGGTGCGGGTGCAGGTGCGCGTCGGTGCGGCCGACGAGACCGGCACCCGGGTCGTGGCGGTGCACTCGCAGTCCGAGGGTGATCCGGAGGCTGACTGGGTGCGGCATGCGGAGGGTGTGCTGGAGCCGGTGTCGGCCGACGAGCCGGGCGTGGGGGAGTGGCCGCCGGTCGGTGCGTCCGAGGTGGACGTGGCGGGCTGGTATCCGGTGCTTGCGGAGCGTGGCCTGGCGTACGGGCCGGTGTTCCGGGGGCTGCGCCGGGTGTGGACGGGCGGCGACGAGGTGTTCGCCGAGGTGGCGTTGCCGGATGAGGTGGCGACGGAGGCGGCGCGCTTCGGTGTGCACCCGGCGCTGCTGGATGCGGCGCTGCATCCGCTCGGGCTGCTGGTGGGTGCGGAGGGTTCGGGTGGGGCGCGGGTGCCGTTCGCGTTCGAGGGTGTGCAGGTGTATGCCTCGGGTGCGCGGGTGCTGCGGGTGCGGCTGTCGCGTACGGGCTCGGCGGTGCGTCTGGTCGCGTGCGACGAGTCGGGCGCGGCCGTGGTCTCGGTCGACTCCCTCGCCCTGCGCGAGCTGACCGGCGTGACCGCGGCGGGCGCGGCGGCCCGCGCGATGTTCGAACTCACCTGGCAGGCCGAGGAGATCGCCGCCACCGGGGACCTCTCCGGGTGGGCGCTGGTCGGCTCGCCGGCAACCGCCGACCTGCCGGCGTACGGCGACGTCGAGGCGCTCGTCGCGGCGGTCGACGCCGGCCGGACGGTCGCACCGAGGGCGCTGCTGCTGCCGCTCGACGGGCCGGAGACGGCCGTCCCCGACGCGGTACACGCGGCGACCTCGGAGGTGCTGGCGACCGTCCGGTCCTGGCTGGCAGCCGATGCGCTGGCGGAGTCGCGGCTCGTGGTGGTGACGCGGGGTGCGGTGTCGGTGGCGGCGGACGACCGGGTGTCGGACCTGGCCGGTACGGCCGTGTGGGGTCTGCTGCGGTCGGCGCAGTCGGAGCACCCGGGTCGCATCGTGCTGGCGGACGTGGACGGTGACGTGGATGCCGGGCTGCTGGGTGTGCTGACCACGGTGGCCGACGAGCCGTCGACGCACGGCGGTCAGGTCGCGGTGCGTGCGGGTGCGGTGTTCGTGCCGCGTCTGGTGCGCGCGGTCGCCCCGGTGTCGGTGGAGACGCCGGTTGTGGGTGATGGTGCGGTGCTGGTGACCGGTGGTACGGGTGCGCTGGGCGCGTTGGTGGCGGAGCATCTGGTGTCGGTGCATGGTGTGCGGTCGCTGGTGTTGGTGTCGCGGCGTGGTCCGGAGGCTGTGGGTGCGGGTGAGTTGTCGGAGCGGTTGTCGGCGCTGGGTGCGTCGGTGCGGGTCGTTGCCTGTGACGTGACCGACCGGGACCAGGTCGGCGCGCTGGTGGCCGAGGTGGCCGCCGGGGGTCGGCTGGCGGGTGTGGTGCACACGGCTGGTGTGTTGGACGACGGTGTGGTGGAGGGGCTGACGGCGGAGCGTCTGGTGGGGGTGTTGGCGCCGAAGGTGTCGGCGGGTTGGTTGTTGCACGAGGCGACGGCGGGTCTTGATCTGGATCTGTTCGTGGTGTTCTCGTCGGTGGCGGGTGTGTTGGGTTCGCCGGGTCAGTCGGCGTATGCGGCGGGTAACGCGTTCCTGGACGGGCTTGCGGTCTACCGGCGGCAGCTCGGGTTGCCTGCGGTCAGCCTGGCGTGGGGGATGTGGGACACGGACGGTATGGCCGCGTCGATCGACGAGGCGGACCGGGCGCGTTCGGCGCGGACGGGTCTGACGCCGATGAGCGCCGAGATCGGGTTGGAGCTGTTCGACGCCGCCCTGGTGGCGGAGCGGCCGGCGTTGGTGCCGGCCGTGATCGACGTGCCGGCGATGCGCGCAGCGCTCGGCGCCGGCCCGGTGCCGGCCGTGCTGCGTACCCTGATCGGGTCGACGGCGGCCCGGCGACGGGCCGCGCGGAGCGGCGACTGGGCCAACCAGCTCGCGGGCCTGGCGCCCGACGAGGCGCGCGCCCAGATCGACGTGCTGGTACGGGGTCTGGTCGCGCAGGTGTTGGGCCACGGTGGTGCGGAGTCGGTGCCGGCGGACCGGGCGTTCCGGGAGTTGGGCTTCGACTCGCTGACGGCGGTGGACCTGCGTAACCGGTTGAACGCGGCCACCGGGCTGCGGCTGGCCTCGACGCTGGTGTTCGACTACCCGACCCCGGCCGTGCTCGTCGACCACCTGCACGAGCAGGTCTCCGGGCAGATCACCGCCCGCCGGACGGCGGTGCTCACCGCCGGCACCGACGAGCCGATCGCGATCGTGGGCATGGCCTGCCGCTACCCCGGTGGCGTCGATAGTCCGGACCAGCTGTGGGCGTTGCTGGCCGGCGGCGGCGACGGGATCTCGGAGTTCCCCACCGATCGCGGCTGGGACCTGGAGAGCCTGTTCGACCCGGACCCGGAGCACAGCGGTACGTCGTACACGCGCCATGGTGGTTTCCTGTACGGGGCGGCGGAGTTCGACCCGGGCTTCTTCGGGATTTCGCCGCGTGAGGCCCTGGCGATGGATCCGCAGCAGCGGTTGCTGTTGGAGGCGTCGTGGGAGTCGTTCGAGTCGGCGGGGCTGGACCCGCAGCGGCTTCGAGGCAGCCGGACCGGTGTCTTCGCCGGCGTCATGTACCACGACTACGCCTCCCGCCTGATGGACCTGCCGCCGGACGCCGAGGGCTTCGTCGGCACGGGCACGTCGGGCAGCGTGCTGTCCGGTCGGGTCGCCTACACCTTCGGGCTCGAGGGCCCGGCGGTCACCGTCGACACCGCTTGTTCTTCCAGCCTCGTCGCGCTGCACCTCGCCGCGCAGGCGTTGCGTTCCGGCGAGTGCGACCTGGCGTTGGCTGGTGGTGTGACGGTGATGGCGACGCCGGGGACGTTCATCGAGTTCTCCCGGCAGCGCGGCCTGTCGTCCGACGGCCGCTGCAAGTCGTTCGCGGCGTCCGCCGACGGCACCGGTTGGTCCGAGGGCGTCGGCGTGCTGCTCGTGGAGCGGCTGTCGGACGCGCGGCGCAACGGGCACCGCGTGCTGGCGGTGGTACGTGGCACGGCCGTGAATCAGGACGGTGCGTCGAACGGTCTGACGGCGCCGAACGGTCCGTCGCAGCAGCGGGTGATCCGGCAGGCGCTGGCGAACGCGCGCCTGTCCCCGGCGGACGTGGATGCCGTGGAGGCGCACGGCACGGGCACGACGCTGGGTGACCCGATCGAGGCGCAGGCGTTGTTGGCGACGTACGGGCAGGAGCGTCCGCAGGATCGGCCGTTGCTGTTGGGGTCGGTGAAGTCGAACATCGGGCACACGCAGGCGGCTGCCGGTGTGGCCGGTGTGATCAAGATGGTCATGGCGATGCGGCACGGTCTGGTGCCGGCGACGTTGCATGTGGACGAGGCGTCGCCGCACGTCGACTGGTCGGCGGGGGCGGTGGCCCTGGCCACCGAGCCCACCCCGTGGCCGCGGGTGGACCGGCCGCGTCGGGCGGCGGTGTCGTCGTTCGGGATCTCCGGCACGAACGCGCATGTGATCATCGAGCAGCCGCCGGCTGAGACGATCGAGGGCGAGATCGTCGCCCGCGACGTGCCGCCGGTCGTGCCGGTGCTGCTGTCGGCCCGCGACGCCGCCGCACTCGCCGGCCAGGCGGGCCGGTGGGCGCGGTGGCTGAGCGTCGACGAGGCCCCGCGTCCGCTGGACGTGGCCTGGTCCTCCGTCACCACCCGGCCCGCGCTGGAACACCGGGCGGTCGTCACCGCCGCCGACCGGGACGACCCGGTCGCGGCGTTGACCGCCCTCGCCGACGGCGAACCCACCGGTACGGTCGTCTCCGGCGCCACCGGCCAGCGCGGCCAGCTCGCCCTGCTCTTCTCGGGCCAGGGCGCGCAGCGCGCCGGGATGGGCCGGGAGTTGTCGGCCGGGTTCCCGGTGTTCGCCGCCGCGCTGGACGAGGTGTGCGGACACCTCGACCCGCTGCTGCCGCGTCCGTTGCGGGAGGTGCTGTTCGCGTCGTCGGGTTCCGCCGAGGTGGAGTTGCTGGATCAGACGGTGTTCACGCAGGCCGGGTTGTTCGCGGTCGAGGTGGCGCTGTTCCGTCTGGTGGAGTCGTTCGGGGTCGTGCCGGACATGCTGGCTGGTCACTCGATCGGTGAGGTGACGGCGGCGTACGTGGCCGGGGTGTTGTCCCTGGCCGACGCGTGCGTCCTCGTGGCCGCGCGGGGTCGGTTGATGCAGGCGTTGCCCACGGGCGGCGGCATGCTGGCCGTGGCGGCCGACGAGGCTGCGGTGGCGGAGTCTCTCGCCGGGATGACCGACCGCCTCGGTATCGCGGCGGTCAACGGTCCGGCCGCAGTGGTGGTGTCCGGTGCCGTCGAGGCTCTCGACGAGGTGGAGCGGGTCTGGCGGGAGCGGGGTGTGCGCACTCGCCGGCTGACGGTGAGCCACGCGTTCCACAGCCCGCTGATGGAGCCGATGCTCGACGAGTTCCGCACGATCCTGCACGGCCTCACCTTTGCCACGCCGCTGCTGCCGGTCGTGTCGAACGTGACAGGGGCCCTGGCCGGCGACGAGATCCGCACGGCCGACTACTGGGTGCGGCACGTGCGGGAGGCTGTCCGGTACGCCGACGGGATCACCGCCCTGAGGGCCGCCGGTATCGACACGTTCCTGGAGGTCGGCCCGCAGAGCGTCCTGACCGCGATGGCCGCCGACGTGCTGCCCGGCGACGACGCCGTGCTGGCCGTCGCGGTGCAGCGCCGGGACCGTCCGGAGGCGCACGCGCTGCTGCACGCCCTGGCGGAGCTGCACGTCCACGGCGTGCCGGTGACCTGGACGCAGTGGTTCACCGACACCGGCGCGCGCCGCGTCGACCTGCCCACGTACGCCTTCCAGCACCAGCGCTACTGGCCCACCGCCGGCCGGGCGCGTACGGGCGACGTGTCCGGGGCCGGGCTCGGCCGCACCGGGCACCCGCTGCTGGGCGCGACGGTGGACCTGGCCGGCGACGACGAGATGGTGCTGACCGGCCGGCTCTCCCTGACCACGCACCCGTGGCTGGCCGACCACACGGTCTCCGGGCTGACGCTGGTGCCGGGCACCGCCCTGGTCGAGCTGGCGGTGCGGGCCGGCGACGAGGTGGGCCTCTCCCGGCTGCGGGAGCTGACCATGGCCGCCCCGCTGGCCCTCCCCGGAACGGGAGGCGTGCGGATCCAGGTGCGGGTGTCCACGTCGGAGTCGCCGCAGCGTCCCGTCGCCGTCTACTCCCGCCCCGACGACGACCCCGAGGCGGGCTGGACCCGGCACGCGGAGGGCGTGCTGGAGCCCTCCACCGCCGACGAGCCGGACCCGGTCACCTGGCCCCCCGCCGGCGCGGCGGAGGTCGACCTGGCGAACTGGTACCCGACGCTGGCGGAACACGGCCTGACGTACGGGCCGGCCTTCCAGGGGCTCCGGCGTGCCTGGACCGGCGGCGACGAGGTGTACGCCGAGGTGGTCCTGCCGGACGACGCGACGGAGGCCGCCGGGTTCGGCGTGCACCCGGCGCTGCTGGACGCCGCCCTGCACCCGATCGGGCTGCTGCTGGGCGGCGAGGAGCCGGGCGGGCCACGGGTGCCGTTCGCGTTCGAGGGCGTGCAGGTGCACGCCTCGGGAGCGGGGGCGCTGCGGGTACGCCTGACCCGCGACGGCTCCGGGCTGCGGCTGGCCGCGTACGACGAGGCGGGCGCGCCGGTCGTGTCGGTGGACTCCCTTGCCCTGCGGGAGCTGACCGGCGTGGCCGCGCCGGGCGTGGCCACGCGGTCGCTGTTCGAGCTGCGGTGGCCGGCCGTGCAGGCCGCACCCGCCGGGGAACTTTCCGGATGGGCGCTGGTGACCGGCGGCCTGGAGCTGCAGGCACCGGTAGGAATGCCCACGTACGCCGACGTGGCGACGGTCGCGGGGGAGGAGTCCGTCCCCCGGACGCTGCTGCTGCCGGTGTTCCCCGCGCCCGGCGCGGCGACCCCGGAGTCGGTCCGGGCAGTGACCTCGGACGTGCTGGCGACGGTGCAGTCCTGGCTCGCGGCGGACGCCCTGGCGGACTCGCGGCTCGTGGTCGTGACCCGGGGCGCGGTGTCGATCGGCGACGGCGACCGGGTGACCGACCTGGCGAGCGCGGCGGTGTGGGGTCTGCTGCGTTCGGCGCAGTCGGAGCACCCGGGCCGCATGGTCCTCGCGGACGTCGACGGCGACCTGGACGCCGCGCTGGTTGCCCTGCTGGACGGCGTCCTGCGGGAACCGGCCGCGACCGGCGGCCAGTTGGCCGTCCGAGGGGGTGCGGTGTACTCGCCGCGCCTGGTCCGGGCCGGCGTCACGGCGGCGGAGACGCCGGTCGTGGGTGACGGTGCGGTGCTGGTGACCGGCGGTACGGGCGCGCTGGGCGCGCTGGTGGCGGAGCACCTGGTGTCGGCGTACGGCGTGCGGTCGCTGGTGTTGGTGTCGCGTCGTGGTCCGGAGGCTGCGGGTGCGGGTGAGTTGTCGGAGCGGTTGTCCGCGTTGGGTGCGTCGGTGCGGGTGGTGGCCCGTGACGTGACGGACCGGGATCAGGTGTTCGGGCTGGTGGCGGAGGTTTCCGCTGGGGGCCGGTTGGCGGGTGTGGTGCACACCGCCGGTGTCCTGGACGACGGTGTCGTGGAGGGCCTGACGGCGGAGCGTCTGGCAAGGGTGCTGGCGCCGAAGGTGTCGGCGGGTTGGTTGTTGCACGAGGCGACGGCGGGTCTTGATCTGGATCTGTTCGTGGTGTTCTCGTCGGTGGCGGGTGTGTTGGGTTCGCCGGGTCAGTCGGCGTATGCGGCGGGTAACGCGTTCCTGGACGGGCTTGCGGTCTACCGGCGGCAGCTCGGGTTGCCTGCGGTCAGCCTGGCGTGGGGCATGTGGGACACCGCGGGCATGGCCGCGTCGATCGACGAGGCGGACCGGGCGCGTTCGGCGCGGGCGGGCTTGACGCCGATGAGCGCCGAGGTCGGGCTGGAGCTGTTCGACGCCGCCCTGCGTGCCGACCGTCCGGCCCTCGTACCGGCCGTGATCGACGTTCCCGCACTGCGGGCGGCGACCTCCGGCGGCACCGTGCCGGCCGTGCTGCGCACCCTGATCGGCGTGAGCAGCACCCGCCGCCAGGTGGGGCAGGGCGGTGGCGGCTGGGCCGAGCGGCTCGCCGGGCTCACCGAGGACGAGGGCCGCGCCCATATCGACGTGCTGGTACGGGGCCTCGTTGCGCAGGTGCTGGGCCACAGTGGTGCGGAGTCGGTGCCGGCGGACCGGGCGTTCCGGGAGTTGGGCTTCGACTCGCTGACGGCGGTGGACCTGCGTAACCGGTTGAACGCGGCCACCGGGCTGCGGCTGGCCTCGACGCTCGTATTCGACTACCCGACCCCGGCCGTGCTCGCCGACCACCTGTGGTCGGAGCTGGCCGGCGTTCGCTCGTCGGCCACCGCACCGGTCGCCGGCACGGTCGTCGGTACCGACGAGCCGATCGCGATCGTGGGCATGGCCTGCCGCTACCCGGGCGGGGTGGAATCCCCCGACGAACTGTGGGCGCTGCTGGCCGGCGGCGGCGACGGGATCTCCGAGTTCCCGGCGGACCGGGGCTGGGACCTGGAGTCGTTGTTCGACCCGGACCCAAACCGCAGCGGTACGTCGTACACGCGCCATGGTGGTTTCCTGTACGGGGCGGCCGAGTTCGACCCGGGCTTCTTCGGGATCTCGCCGCGCGAGGCCCTGGCGATGGATCCGCAGCAGCGGTTGCTGTTGGAGGCGTCGTGGGAGTCGTTCGAGTCGGCTGGGCTTGATCCGCAGCGGCTTCGGGGCAGCCGGACTGGTGTGTTCGCCGGTGTCATGTACCACGACTACGCCTCCCGGCTCATGGACCTGCCGACCGAGGTGGAGGGCTACGTCGGGACCGGCACCTCCGGCAGCGTGCTGTCCGGTCGGGTGGCGTACACCTTCGGGCTGGAGGGCCCGGCGGTCACTGTCGACACGGCGTGCTCGTCGTCGCTGGTGGCGCTGCACCTCGCCGCGCAGGCGTTGCGTTCCGGCGAGTGCGACCTGGCGTTGGCTGGTGGTGTGACGGTGATGGCGACGCCGGGGACGTTCATCGAGTTCTCCCGGCAGCGTGGTCTGTCGGCCGACGGTCGGTGTAAGTCGTTCGCGGCGTCGGCGGACGGTACGGGCTGGTCCGAGGGCGTGGGCGTGCTGCTGGTGCAGCGTCTGTCGGACGCCCAGCGCGAGGGCCGGAAGATCTACGCCGTGGTGCGGGGCACGGCCGTGAATCAGGACGGCGCGTCGAACGGGCTGACGGCGCCGAATGGTCCGTCGCAGCAGCGGGTGATCCGGCAGGCCCTCGCGAACGCCCGGCTCACCACCGCCGACGTGGACGTGGTCGAGGCGCACGGCACCGGCACGACGCTGGGCGACCCGATCGAGGCGCAGGCCGTCCTGGCCACGTACGGGCAGGACCGGCAGGGGCGGGAGCCGCTGTGGCTCGGGTCGGTGAAGTCGAACATCGGGCACACGCAGGCGGCTGCGGGTGTGGCCGGTGTGATCAAGATGGTCATGGCGATGCGCCACGGCCTGGTGCCGGCGACGTTGCACGTGGACGAGCCGTCCCCGCATGTCGACTGGTCGGCGGGGGCGGTGGCCCTGGCTACGGAGGCGACCCCGTGGCCGGCGGTGGACCGGCCGCGTCGGGCGGCGGTGTCGTCGTTCGGGATCTCCGGCACGAACGCGCATGTGATCATCGAGCAGCCGCCTGCTGAGGTGGTTGAGGGGGAGGTTGTCGTCCGCGAGGTGCCGGTCGTGCCGGTGCTGCTGTCCGCGCGCTCCGACGCGGCCCTGGCCGGCCAGGCGGGCCGGTGGGCGCGGTGGCTGAGCGTCGACGAGGCCCCGCGTCCGCTGGACGTGGCCTGGTCCTCCGTCACCACCCGGCCCGCGCTGGAACAGCGTGCCGTCGCCGTGGTGGCCGACGGCAACGACCTGCTCACCGCGCTTCGGGCCCTCGATGCGGGCGAGCCCTCCGGGACCGTCGTGACCGGCTCCACCGCCGTACGCGGCCAGCTCGCGCTGCTCTTCTCGGGCCAGGGCGCGCAGCGCGCCGGGATGGGCCGGGAGCTGTCGGCCGGGTTCCCGGTGTTCGCGACCGCGCTGGACGAGGTGTGCGGACACCTCGATCCGTTGCTGCCGCGTCCGTTGCGGGAGGTGCTGTTCGCCGAGGCGGGCACCGCCGAGGCGGGGTTGCTGGATCAGACGGTGTTCACGCAGGCCGGGTTGTTCGCGGTTGAGGTGGCGTTGTTCCGTCTGGTGGAGTCGTTCGGGGTCGTGCCCGACGTGGTGGCTGGTCACTCGATCGGTGAGGTGACGGCGGCGTACGTGGCCGGGGTGTTGTCCCTGCCCGACGCGTGCGTCCTCGTGGCCGCGCGGGGTCGGTTGATGCAAGCGTTGCCCACGGGCGGCGGCATGCTGGCCGTGGCGGCCGACGAGGCTGCGGTGGCGGAGTCTCTCGCCGGGATGACCGACCGCCTCGGTATCGCGGCGGTCAACGGTCCGGCCGCAGTGGTGGTGTCCGGTGCCGTCGAGGCTCTCGACGAGGTGGAGCGGGTCTGGCGTGGGCGGGGTGTGCGTACGCGCCGGCTGACGGTGAGCCACGCGTTCCACAGTCCGCTGATGGAGGCGATGCTCGACGAGTTCCGCACGGTCCTGGACGGGTTGACGTTCTCCGCGCCGCTGCTGCCGGTCGTGTCGAACGTGACCGGGGCCCTGGCCGGCGACGAGATCCGCACGGCCGACTACTGGGTGCGGCACGTGCGGGAGGCTGTCCGGTACGCCGACGGGATCACCGCCCTGAGGGCCGCCGGTATCGACACGTTCCTGGAGGTCGGCCCGCAGAGCGTCCTGACCGCGATGGCCGCCGACGTGCTGCCCGGCGACGACGCCGTGCTGGCCGTCGCGGTGCAGCGCCGGGACCGTCCGGAGGCGCACGCGCTGCTGCACGCCCTGGCGGAGCTGCACGTCCACGGCGTGCCGGTGACCTGGACGCAGTGGTTCACCGACACCGGCGCGCGCCGCGTCGACCTGCCGACGTACGCCTTCCAGCACCAGCGCTACTGGCCCGAGGGCACGGCCGAGAAGCGGGCCGCCCCGGACGGCGGCGACGTCGAGTTCTGGACCGCCGTTGAGCGTGGCGACCTGGCCGCCCTCGCCGCCGAACTCGGCGACGACCCCGACGCCCTGGACACGCTCGGCCCAGCCCTGCCGGTCCTCTCGCGCTGGCGTCGTCACCGGTCCCGGGACACCGCGCTGGACGGGTGGTCGTACCGGATCGGGTGGGAGCCGGTCCGGCCGAACCCGAAGACCAGGCTGTCCGGGCGATGGCTGATCGTCACCGTCGACAGCGGCGCCGACGCGGGCGTGGCGAAGACCCTCACCCAGGCCGGCGCCCGGGTGGACACGCTCACCGTGGCGTCCACCCTCGACCGCGCCGACCTGGGCGAGCGGCTGCGCCGGATCAGCGGGGACGGCTGGGCCGGGGTGCTCTGCGTGCTGCCCCGCCAGGACCGGCCCCCGGCGCACACGCCGGCGTTGCCCGCTGGCACGGCCGCCCTGCTCACCCTCGTCCGGGCGCTCACCGACACCGGCCTGGCCGGACGGGTGTGGGCGCTCAGTCGGACCGCGATGCCCGTCACGGCCGGCGAACGGGTCGACGACGTCTGGGCGGCCCTGGCCTGGGGCCTGGGCCGGGTCGTCGCCCTCGAACAGCCGGACCGCTGGGGCGGCCTGGTCGACCTGCCCGCCCGCGCCGACCGCGCCACGGCCGACGCGCTGCTCGCCGTCCTCGCCGACGCCGGGCACGACCAGGTGGCGATCCGCCCCCAGGGCGTCCTCGGCCGGCGGCTGGTGCCGGCCGTGCCGCCGGTGGGTGTGGGTTGGCGGCCTGCCGGGACGGTGCTGGTGACCGGTGGTACGGGTGCGTTGGGTCGGCATGTGGCGCGCTGGTTGCTGGCGAACGGGGCGGCCGAGGTGGTGCTGGCTTCGCGGCGGGGTCCGGCGGCGCCGGGCGCGGCCGAGCTGGTCGACGAGCTGGGCGCGGTGCGGGTGACGGCGTGCGACGTCACCGATCGGGCCGCGGTCGAGGCTCTGGTCTCCGGGCTGCCGGAGCTGACCGCCGTCGTGCACACCGCCGGGGCGTCCGGCGGCACCACCGCAGCGCACGAGGTGACCGACGGCGAGCTGTCGGAGACCCTGGCCGGCAAGGTGCTCGGCGCCCTGCACCTCGACACCGCCTGCCGGGGTCGCGACCTCGATGCGTTCGTGGTCTTCTCCTCGGTCGCCGGAGTCTGGGGCGGCGGCGGGCAGGCCGGCTACGCGGCCGGCAACGCCCTGCTCGACACCCTCGTCGCAGCCCGCCGGGCGAAGGGCCTGCCCGCCACCGCGCTGGCGTACGGCCCGTGGGCGGAGGACGGCATGGCCGCCGGGGAGACCGCCGACGGCCTGCGCCGCCGCGGGTTCAGCCCGCTCGCGCCCGACGCCGCCGTCGCGGCGCTCGGCCGCTGGGTGAACGCCCCCGAGGCGGCCCCGGTGATCGTGGACGTCGACTGGTCCCGGTTCGTCACGGCGTTCACCGCCGCACGGCCGAGCCACCTCTTCGACCGGGTCGCCCCCGCCGTCGCCGAGGAGCCGCAGCGGCCGGAGAGCGCCGCCGCCACCGACGGGCTGCGCAACCGGCTCGCCACGCTGCCGGCGACCGGCCAGGAGGCGCTGCTGGTCGACCTCGTCCGCGCGGAGGCGGCGGCCGTGCTCGGCCACCCCACCACCGACCAGGTGCCAGCCGGCCGGGCGTTCCGGGAGCTGGGCTTCGACTCCCTCGCCGCCGTGCAACTGCGGGACCGGCTGGGCCGGGTCACCGGCCTGACCCTGCCGTCGACAGTGGTCTTCGACCACCCGTCGGCGGCGGAACTGGCCCGCTTCCTGCGTACCGAAATCGTCATCGGCGCGGACGGCGGCCCGGTCACCGGCGGCGTGGCCTCTGCCCGGCCGGCGGCCGACGAGCCGATCGCGATCGTCTGCATGGCCTGCCGCTTCCCGGGCGGGGTGTCGTCGCCGCAGGAGCTGTGGCGGCTGCTGGCCGAGGGGGTGGACGCGGTCACGCCGATGCCGACCGACCGGGGCTGGGACCTCGACGGCCTGTTCGACAGCGACCCGGAGCGGGTCGGCACCAGCTACACCCGCAGCGGTGGGTTCCTGAACGACGTCGCCGGGTTCGACGCCGCGTTCTTCGGGATCAACCCGCGCGAGGCCCTCGCCATGGACCCGCAGCAGCGGCTGCTGCTGCACACCACCTGGGAGGCCTTCGAACGCGCCGGCATCGACCCGCACCGGGTACGCGGCTCCGCCACCGGCGTCTTCATGGGCACCAACGGGCAGGACTACGCCACGCTGCTGCTGGGCGCCCGCTCGCAGGTGGAGGGCTACCAGGCGACCGGCAACGGCGCGTCGGTGGTCTCGGGCCGCCTGGCGTACTCGTTCGGGCTGCACGGCCCGGCGGTCACCGTCGACACGGCCTGCTCGTCGTCGCTGGTGGCCCTGCACCTCGCCACGCAGGCGCTGCGCAGCGGCGAGTGCGACCTCGCCCTCGCCGGCGGCGTGACGGTGATGTCGACCCCGGGCGCGTTCCTGGAGTTCTCCCGGCAGCGCGGCCTCGCCGCCGACGGGCGGGTCAAGGCGTTCGCCGAGGCCGCCGACGGCACCGGCTGGGGCGAGGGCGTCGGCGTCCTGCTGCTCCAGCGGCTCTCCGACGCCCAGCGCGACGGCAACCGGATCCTCGCCGTCGTACGGGGCAGCGCCGTCAACTCCGACGGCGCGAGCAACGGCCTCACCGCCCCGAACGGGCCCGCCCAGCAGCGGGTCATCCGGCACGCGCTGGACAACGCCGGCCTCACCCCCGCAGACGTGGACGTCGTCGAGGCACACGGCACCGGCACCACCCTCGGCGACCCGATCGAGGCGCAGGCGCTGCTGGCCACGTACGGCAGGGACCGAACCGCCGAGCGGCCGCTGTGGCTCGGGTCGGTGAAGTCGAACATCGGCCACACCCAGGCCGCGGCGGGCGCGGCGAGCCTGATGAAGATGGTGCTGGCCCTGCAACACGAGGTGCTGCCGAAGACCCTGCACGTCGACGCGCCGACCCCGCACGTCGACTGGTCCTCCGGCACGCTGGCGCTGCTCACCGAAGCACGACCGTGGGCCGCCACGGACGGACCCCGCCGGGCCGGCGTCTCCTCGTTCGGCATCAGCGGCACCAACGCCCACGTGATCATCGAGGAGGCCCCGGAGCCGGTCGCCGCCGCCGACACCGCAGCGTTCGAAGTGACCGCGGGGCACGGCGAAGCGCGACGCGACCACCGCGCCGTGGCCCTGCCGTGGCCGGTCTCCGCCGCCGATCTGCCCGCCCTGCGCGAGCAGGCCGGGAGGCTGGCCGACCGCGTCGCGATCGGCGACGACCCGGCCGGCCTGGTCGCCTGGGCGCTCGCCGACGGCCGCGCCCACCTCGGCCGGCGGGCCACCGTGATCGCCGCCGACCGGGAGACCCGACTGGCCGCGCTGCGCGCCCTGGCCGCCGGGGAGGAGCACCCAGCGGTGGTCACCGCCCGGCGACGCGCCGGCGGCCTCGCCGTCCAGTTCTCCGGCCAGGGCGCCCAGCGCCCCGGCGCCGGCCGCCAGCTGTACGACACGTTCCCCGTCTTCGCGGCGGCCCTCGACGAGGTCTGCGCGGCCCTGGACCACCAGCTGCCGCAGCCGCTGAAGCCGGTGCTGTTCGCGGCCGAAGGCAGCGCCGAGGCGGCGCTGCTCGACGAGACGGTCTTCACCCAGGCGGGGCTGTTCGCGCTGGAGGTGGCCCTGTTCCGGCTGGTCGAGTCGTTCGGGGTGGTGCCCGGGCACGTCGCCGGGCACTCCATCGGCGAGATCACCGCCGCGCACGTCGCCGGCGTGCTGTCCCTCGCCGACGCCGCCACGCTGGTGGCCGCCCGGGGAAGGCTCATGCAGGCCCTGCCCGCCGGGGGCGGAATGCTCGCCGTCGCCGCCGAGGAGGCGGCCGTCGTCGAGTCCCTGGCCGGGCTGGGTGACCGGGTCGGCGTCGCCGCCGTCAACGGCCCCACCGCCGTGGTGCTCGCCGGGGCCGTCGACTCCCTCGACGGGCTGGAGCGGCTCTGGCGGGAACGCGGGGTGCGCACCCGCCGGCTGCGGGTCAGCCACGCGTTCCACAGCCCGCTGATGGAGCCGATGCTGGCCGAGTTCCGGGCCGTCCTCGACGGACTGGCGTTCGCCGCGCCGCTGCTGCCGATCGTGTCGAACCTGACCGGGCGGCTCGCCGAGCCCGACGAGATCCGTACGCCCGACTACTGGGTGCGCCACGTCCGCGAGGCCGTCCGGTACGCCGACGGGATCGCCGCGCTGCGCGACGCGGGCGTGGACACCTTCCTGGAGCTCGGACCGCAGGCGGTGCTGACGGCGATGGCCGCCGGCCTGCTGCCCGGCGACGAGGACGGCACTGCCGTGGCGGCGCTGCGCGCCGGCGCCGACGAGCCGGCCGCCCTGCTCGCCGCGCTGGCCGTCGTGGACGGCACCGGGCGGGACGTCGACTGGGCGGCGGTGCTCGCCGCGCTGGCCGGCCCCCGCCCGGATCCCCGCCTGCTGCCCGAGCTGCCGACGTACGCGTTCCGGCCGCAGCGCTACTGGCCGACCCTCGACATGTTGCCGGCACCGGCCGCCGACCCGGTCGACGACGCGTTCTGGCGGGCCGTCACCGACGGCGACCTGGGCCGCCTCGGCCTCGACCCGGACCAGCCGATGCGCGAGCTGCTGCCGGAACTGGAGTCGTGGCGGCGTCGCCAGCAGCTCGACGGCACCCTGGCCGGCTGGCGGTACCGGGTCACCTGGGAACGCCGGGCGCTGACCGGCGCCGACCCGGGCACGTGGCTGGTGGTGGCCCCGCCGCACCAGGTCACCGACCGGGTGCTCGCCGCCCTCACGGCCGCCGCCGCGACGGTGCACCTGCTGACCGTCGACCCGGCCACCGCCACCCGCGACGGTCTGGCCGCCGACCTCGACCGGCTCGCCGCCGCGCACCAGCCGACGGCGCTGCTGTCCCTGCTGGCGTTGGACGAGGCGCCGCACCCGGAGCAGACCGCACTGCCGACCGGCCTGGCGGCGAACCTGCTGCTGGTGCAGGCGCACACCGGCCGCTCCGGGCCGGCCGTACCGCTGTGGCTGGCCACCACCGGCGCCGTCGCCGTCGGCGGGGAAGCGGTCGCGCACCCGGCGCAGGCCACCACGTGGGGCCTCGGCCTCGTCGCCGCGCTGGAACACCCCCGGCACGTCGGCGGAGTCGTCGACCTGCCGGCGGGCCCGGCCGAGGCGGCGTACGCGGCCCTGGTCGGGGCGCTGGTCAACGTCGACGGTGAGGACCAGCTCGCCGTCCGGGAGGCCGGCGTGCACACCCGGCGGCTGGTCCGCGACACCGGGCTGCCGGCGGCGGGCGACGGCTACCGGCCGAACGGAACCGTCCTGCTCACCGGCGGGACCGGCGCCCTCGCCCGGCACACCACCGACTGGCTGGGACGCCACGGCGCCGAGGTGCTCCCGCTGGCCTCACCGGCCACGGGCAAGCTCGGCGACCTGATGGAGCAGCTCGCCGCCGAGGAACGGTCGGTGACCGCGCTCGTGCACGTCCCGGCCGAGACCGGCTCGGTGCCGCTCGCCGAGCTGACCCTCGCCGGCCTGGCCGCCGACCTGGCCGCCACCGTCGGCGACGTCCCCAGGTACGCCGACGAGCTGGCGCATCGCCCGCTCGACGCGTTCGTGCTGTGCACCTCGACCACGGGGGTGTGGGGCGCGGGCGGCCGGGCCGGCCAGTCCGCCGGCGATGCGCTGCTGCACGCGCTCGCGGCGAACCGGCGGCACGGGGGACTGGCGGCGACCGCCGTGGCGTGGGGCCCGTGGAGCGACGACCCCGATTCGCCCGAGCAGGCGCAGCTGCGTCGGCGGGGCCTGCCGGGGCTGCCCCCGGAGCTGGCCCTCGAGGCGTTCGGTCAGGCGCTGCGGGCGGAGGCGGGGCTGATCGTCGCCGACGTGCGCTGGGACCGGTTCGTGCCGACGTTCGCGTCGATGCGGCCGTGCCCGCTGCTGACGGGGGTCCCGGAGGCGGGCGCGGCGATGCCCGCCGACGACGAGCGCCAGCCGGCGGACGACGAGGCGGCGACCGCGCTGCGGGAGCGGCTGCGGCCGCTGAGCCCCGCCGACCGCGAAGGCGTCCTCGTCGACCTCGTGTGCGGCCTGGCGGCGACCGTGCTCGGCCACGGCGGGGACGCGGGGCTGGAGCCCGACCGGGCGTTCCGCGAGGTCGGGTTCGACTCGATGACGGCCGTGGAGCTGCGCAACCGGCTCCGCGCCGCCACCGGCGTCCAACTGCCCGCCGCCGTGGTGTTCGACTACCCCACGCCGGCGGCCCTCGCCCGGCACCTGCGCGACCGGCTCGCGGAGGACGGCGCCGCCGCGGCGGCCCCGCTGCTCGCCGAGCTGGAACGGCTCGACGGTGTCTTCGCGGCCGACGCGCCGGACCGGCTGACCCGGCAGAAGCTGCTGGTGCAGCTGCAGGCGTTCGTCGCCCGGTGGGGCGACGACCGTGGTCCCGTCGAGGAGAAATCGGCTACGCACACCCTCGACGACGCCACCGATGCCGAGATCTTCGATTTCATCCACCGCGAGCTGGGTGGCCCCGGCGGCAATTTGCCGGGGATTTAGGAATGGTGTCGTACGACCGTTGTCGACGGTCGTGACACGCTGGGCCGGGCGGGTCCGCGCACCCGCCCGGCCGCACCCCGCGAGGGCGGTGCGCCACACCGCTCGCGGGGCGGGTCGGCCCAGCCTGCGCCACCGCCACCTAGGGGCACCCGTAGGGGCACGCTAGGGGTTGTGACCGCCGTCCGGCGACAATTACCTTTCGTCCGGCGCGTAAGACCTGGTGGGGGGCTGAAACGCCATTTTGTCTGGCAATTCGTGGTCGGCTGAATGGGTTTGGATCTTCGCGGCTTGTGGCGTCCGTGGACGGTATTGGGTCGCTGTTTCTCTCCGACCCGAAGAGGTGGCGTCAATGGCGACTGAAGATACGCTCCGGGAGTACCTGAAATGGGTGACGGCGGACCTCCACCAGACCCGGAGGAAGCTCGGCGAGCTTGAGGCGGCCAACCGCGAGCCGATCGCCATCGTCGGCATGGCCTGCCGCTTCCCGGGCGGGGTGGCCTCGCCCGAGGAACTGTGGGAGCTCGTCGACTCCCGCCGCGACGCCTACTCCGCGTTCCCCGCCGACCGCGGCTGGGACCTGGCACGGCTGTTCCACCCGGACCCCGACCACCCCGGCACGTCGTACGTGGCCGAGGGCGGCTTCGTCGACTCCGCCACCGAGTTCGACGCCGCGTTCTTCGGCATCTCGCCGCGCGAGGCGCTGGCCATGGACCCCCAGCAGCGGCTGCTGCTCGAGACGTCGTGGGAGGCGTTCGAGCACGCCGGCATCGACCCCTCGACGCTGCGCGGCCACCAGGTCGGGGTGTTCGCCAGCACCACCGGCCAGGACTACGTGGGGCTGCTCCAGCAGCCGCCACCAGGCACCGAGGGCTACATCCTCACCGGCACCGCGGCCAGCGTCGTGTCCGGCCGGATCTCGTACGCGCTCGGCATCGAGGGCCCCGCCGTCACCGTCGACACCGCCTGCTCGTCGTCGCTGGTCGCGCTGCACCTGGCCTGCCAGGCGCTGCGGCAGGGCGAGTGCACCCTGGCACTGGCCGGTGGGGCCACCGTCATGTCCACCCCGTCCGCCTTCATCGGCTTCAGCCGCCAGCGTGGCCTGGCCATGGACGGCCGGGTCAAGTCGTTCGCAGCCGCCGCCGACGGCACCGCCTGGGGCGAGGGGGCCGGCCTTTTGCTCGTCGAGCGGCTCTCCGACGCCCGCCGCAACGGCCACCCCGTCCTCGCGGTCGTACGCGGCAGCGCGGTCAATCAGGACGGCGCGAGCAACGGTCTGACCGCCCCCAACGGCCCGTCCCAGCAGCGGGTCGTGCTCCAGGCGCTGGCCAGCGCCCGGCTCGCGCCCGAGCAGGTCGACGTGGTGGAGGCGCACGGCACCGGCACCACCCTCGGCGACCCGATCGAGGCGCAGGCGCTGCTGTCGACGTACGGGCAGGGCCGGCCGGCCGACCGGCCGCTCTGGCTCGGCTCGGTGAAGTCGAACATCGGCCACACCCAGGCCGCCGCCGGCGTGGCCGGCGTGATCAAGATGGTGATGGCGATGCGGCACGACACCGTGCCCGCCACCCTGCACGTCGACGAGCCGACGCCCAACGTGGACTGGACGGCCGGCGCGGTGTCGCTGGCAACCGAGCCGCAGCCGTGGCCCGCCGGGGAACAGCCCCGCCGCGCGGGCATCTCCTCCTTCGGCATGAGCGGCACCAACGCCCACGTGATCATCGAGGAGGCGCCCGCCGCCGACCCGGCCCCGGCGGACGCCCCGGACGGCCCCGCCGCCGCGACCGATCCGGTCACCGTGCCCGTCACCGCCCCGGTCGACGGTGCCGGCCTGGTGCCGGTGCTGGTCTCCGCCCGCGACGCCGCGTCGCTGACCGCGCAGGCCACCCGCTGGGCCGACTGGCTCGACGAGCGCCCCGAGCCGCGGCTGACCGATGTCGGCTGGTCGTCGGCGAGCACCCGGGCCAGCCTCGAGCACCGCGCCGTGCTGCTCGCCGGCGACCGCGCCGACCTGACCGCCGCCCTGCGCGCGCTGGCCGCGGGCGGCGACGCCCCGGGCCTGGTCACCGGTGCGGGCCCGCGCGGCGGCAAGCTCGCGTTCCTCTTCTCCGGCCAGGGCGCGCAGCGCAGCGGCATGGGCCGCGAGCTGGCCGCCGCGTTCCCCGTCTTCGACCGGGCGCTGGCCGAGGTCTGCGCCGAGCTGGACCGGCACCTGCCCCGCCCGCTCGCCCCGGTGCTCTTCGCGCCCGAAGGCGACGAGGCCGGCGGGCTGCTCAACCAGACCCTCTACACCCAGGCCGGCCTGTTCGCCGTCGAGGTCGCGCTGTTCCGGCTCCTGGAGAGCTGGGGGATCGTCCCGGACATGCTGCTCGGCCACTCGATCGGCGAGCTCTCCGCCGCGCACGCGGCCGGTGTGCTGTCGCTTCCCGACGCCGCCACGCTGGTGGCTGCCAGGGGCCGGCTGATGCAGGCCCTGCCGGCCGGCGGCGCGATGCTGGCCGTCCAGCTCCCCGCCGACGCCGTCCGAGCCGCCCTGGCCGGCGTCGAGGACGCCGTCGCCGTCGCCGCCGTCAACGGGCCCACCGCCGTCGTCGTCTCCGGCACCGCAGTCGTCGTCGAGGAACTCGAACGCCGCTGGGCCGACCAGGGCGTACGTACCAGGCCGCTGCGGGTCAGCCACGCCTTCCACAGCCCGCTGATGGAACCGATGCTCGCCGAGTTCGCCGCCGTGGTGCGCCGGCTGGAGCTGCGACCGCCGGCGCTGCCGATCGTGTCGAACCTGACCGGTGCCGTCGCCGACGCCGACGAGATCCGCACCGCCGAGTACTGGGTGCGGCACGTGCGGGAGGCGGTCCGCTTCGCCGACGGCGTCGAGCAGCTGCGGGCCCTGGGCGTGCGTACGTTCCTGGAGGTCGGCCCCAGCGGGGTGCTCACCGCGCTGGTCCGCGACGTCCTGGCCGACGACGAGACCGCCGCCGTGGCGCTGCTGCGCCGCGACCGCCCCGAGCCCACATCGGCGCTCACCGCCCTCGCCGAGCTGCACGTCGGCGGGGTGGAGGTCGCCTGGACGCGGCTGTACGCGGGCGCCGAGACCGCGCGGGTGCCGCTGCCCGGGTACGCCTTCCGCCGCCAGCGCTTCTGGCCCGAGCCGCCACCCGCCGGCCCCGACACCGCCTCCGCCGACGGCGACGACGAGTTCTGGGCCGCCCTGGAGCAGGCGGACGTCGACACGCTGCGCGGCGAGCTGGGCGACGACGACGAGCAGGTGCGGGCGCTGCTGCCGGCCCTGCCCGTGCTGTCCTCCTGGCGCCGGTCCCGACGGGAACGCTCCCTCGTGGACGGCTGGTCGTACCAGGTGAGCTGGCAGCCCGTGCCGGTCGGGGACGGCGACGCCCCGGCGGGCCGGTGGCTGGTCGTGCTGCCCGCCGAGGACGCGCCGGCGTGGGCCGACGGCCTGGCCGGGCTCTTCGGCGACGCCGAGCCGCTGGTGCTGCGCGTCGGCGCCGCGGACCTGGACCGCGCGGCGCTCGCCGCCCGGCTCCGGGTGCTGACCGGCGGCCGCGCTGTCGACGGCGTGCTCGCCGTCGTCGCCGGCCAGGACCGGCTGCTGCCCGGGCACCCCGGCGTGACCCTCGCCGCCGCCGGCACCCTCGCCCTCGTCCAGGCGATGACCGACCTGGACCTGGTGGCGCCGCTGTGGTGCGTCACCAGCGGCGCGGTGGCGGCGGCCCCGGGCGACCGGGTCACGCACCCGCTGCAGACCGAGGTCTGGGGCCTCGGCCGCGCGGCGGCTGTCGAGCAACCGCACCGCTGGGGCGGCCTGGTCGACGTGCCGGCCACCGTCGACGCCGCCACCACCCGGCGGCTCGCCGCCGTGCTGGCCGGCCACGGCGGCGAGGACCAGGTGGCCGTGCGCCCCGGCGGCACCTGGGCCCGGAGGCTCACCCCGGCCCCGCCGCCGATCGACGAGAACCCGGCCGGTGACTGGTGGTCCGGCGCCGTCCTGGTCACCGGCGGCACCGGCGCCCTCGGCGGCCACGTCACCCGCTGGCTGCTCGACCGGGGCGCCGGGCGGGTGGTCCTGGCCAGCCGCCGGGGCGCCGCCGCCCCCGCCGTGGCGGACCTGCTCGACCGGTACGGCGCCGACGGGCGGGTCACCGCCGCCACCTGCGACGTCACCGACCGGCGGTCCGTGGCGGACCTGGTCGGCTCGCTGCCCGACCTGACGGCGGTCGTGCACGCCGCCGGCACCGACCAGCTCACCCCGATCACCGACACCACCCTCGACGAGTTCTCCCACGTCGTCGCGGGCAAGGTACTCGGCGCCCTGCACCTCGACGCCTGCCTCGCCGAGCGCGACCTCGCCGCGTTCGTCATGTTCTCCTCCATCTCCGGCGTGTGGGGCAGCGCCGGGCAGTGCGCGTACGGCGCCGGCAACTCCCTGCTGGACGCCCTGGCCGTCAACCGGCGCGACCGGGGCCGGCCGGCCACCGCCGTCTCCTGGACGGCCTGGGGCGGCGCGCACGGCATGGCCGCCGAGAACGTCGCCACCGAGCAGCTCAACCGGATGGGCCTGCCGCCCGTCGATCCGGAGAAGGCGCTCGTCGCCCTCGACCGGGCGCTGCGGCGGCCCACGCCCTGCGTGACCGTCGCCGACGTCGACTGGAGCCGGTTCCACCCCGCGTTCACGGTGGCCCGGCCCAGCCCGTTCCTCGGCGACCTGCCGCAGGTGCGGGCGCTCGTCGCGCAGGAGGAGGCCGCCGCGCCGGCGGACGGGGTCGCGGCGCCGCTGCGCCACCTCGCGACGCTCCCGGCGGCGGAGCAGGAGCGGGAGCTGCTGCGGCTGGTCAACGAGCAGACCGCGGCGGTGCTGGGCCACGCCACCCCCGACGAGCTGCGCGGGCGCCCGTTCAAGGACCTCGGCTTCGACTCGCTGACCGCCGTGGACTTCCGGGGGCGGCTGAACGCGGCCACCGGCCTGCGGCTGCCCACCACGCTGGTCTTCGACTACCCGACCCCCGCCGAGCTGGCCGCGCACCTGCGCGAGCTGGTCTCCGGCGCCGCCCCGGCCGACGCCCCGCAGGCCGTCGTCGTCGACGCCGACGAGCCCGTCGCGATCGTCGGCATGGCCTGCCGCTACCCCGGGGGCGTCGACGGGCCGGAGGCGTTCTGGCGGCTGGTCGCCGACGGCGTGGACGCCATCTCGCTGTTCCCCACCGACCGGGGCTGGGAGATCCCCGAGCCGGCCGAGGGGACGCACCCGCCGGCGGGCGGCTTCCTCCACGACGTGGCGGACTTCGACCCCGCGTTCTTCGAGATCTCGCCCCGCGAGGCCCTCGCCATGGACCCGCAGCAGCGGCTCACCCTGGAGACGTCCTGGGAGGCGCTGGAGCGGGCCGGGGTGGACCCGGCGTCGCTGCGGGGCACCCGTACGGGCGTCTTCGTGGGCGCCTCCACCTCCGGCTACGGCACGGGGCTGACCGAGGTACCCGAGGGCGTCGAGGGCTATCTGATGACGGGCGCCGCGCACAGCGTCATCTCCGGCCGGGTCGCGTACGCCCTCGGGCTGGAGGGCCCCGCCGTCACCGTCGACACGGCCTGCTCCTCGTCCCTGGTGGCGCTGCACCTCGCCGGGGCGGCGCTGCGGCGCGGCGAGTGCGACCTGGCGCTGGCCGGCGGCGTGGCCGTGATGGCCACCCCGACGGCGTTCCAGGAGTTCTCCCGCCAGGGCGGACTCGCGTCCGACGGGCGGTGCAAGTCCTTCGCCGCGACGGCGGACGGCACCGGCTGGTCCGAGGGCGTCGGCATGCTGCTCGTGCAGCGGCTCTCCGACGCCCGGCGGCAGGGCCGCCGCGTCCTCGCCGTGGTACGCGGCTCCGCCGTCAACTCCGACGGCGCGTCGAACGGGCTGACCGCCCCCAACGGCCCCTCCCAGCAGCGGGTGATCCGACAGGCGCTGGCCGGCGCCGGGCTGGCAGTCACCGACGTGGACGTCGTCGAGGCGCACGGTACCGGCACCGTCCTCGGTGACCCGATCGAGGCGCAGGCGCTGCTGGCGACGTACGGGCAGGACCGGGGCGACGCCGGCCCGCTGCTGCTGGGCTCGGTCAAGTCGAACATGGGCCACGCGCAGGCCGCCGCCGGTGTGGCCGGCGTGATCAAGATGGTGCTGGCGATGCGGGAGGGCACCGTACCGGCGACGCTGCACGTGGACGAGCCGTCGCCGCACATCGACTGGTCGGCCGGCGACGTGGAGCTGGTGACCCGGTCCCGGCCGTGGCCGGCCGCCGATCGGCCCCGCCGCGCGGCGGTCTCCTCGTTCGGTATCTCCGGCACGAACGCCCACGTGGTCGTCGAGCTGCCCGCCGACGCCGAGGCGGCCGACGCGCCGATGCCGCCGCCGGCCGCTGCGGCGGGGGAACGCCCCGCCGGGCTGCTCACCGCCGACGTGGTGGCCTGGCCCGTCTCGGCCCGCTCCACCTCGGCCCTGGCCGCGCAGGCGTCCCGGCTGGCCCGGCACCTGCGCGCGCACCCCGGCCTCGCCCCGGCGGCGGTCGGCTGGTCGCTCGCCGCGACCCGCTCGGCGTTCGACCGGCGTGCCGCCGTGCTCGGCGCGACCCCCGGCGAACTGCTGGCCGGCCTGGACGCGCTCGCCGCCGGCACCCCGGCCGGCAACGTCGTGACCGGCACCGTCGCCAACCACGGCGCGGGACCGGTGTTCGTCTTCCCGGGCGCCGCCCCGGCGGGCGCGGTGGCCGCACTGGTGGGCCGCTGCCCGGTCTTCGACGACACCCTCGCCGAGTGCCGGCAGGCCCTCGCGCCCTGGGTCGACGTCGATCCGGCCGCCCTGCTCACCGGCGCGGACGCTGCCTGGGCCGACCGGCCGGAGCTGGCCCGGCCCGTCCGGTTCGCCGTCGGCGTGGCGCTCGCCGCCGTCTGGCGGCACGCCGGTGTCACCCCCGCCGCTGTCGTCGGCACCGGCGACGGCGAGGTCGTGGCCGCGTACGTGGCGGGCCTGCTGTCCCTGCCCGACGCCGCCCGCACGGTGGCGATGCGGGCCCGCGCCGCCGCCGGCGGCCTGGACCACGACGGCCTCCGCGCCGCCCTGGCGGGGCTCGCGCCGCAGCCCGGGACCGCCCGGCTGGCCTCCACTGTCACCGGGGACTGGGCCGACGCGGCGGGCCTCGGCGTCGACCACTGGACCGACCCGGCCACCCTGGGCACCGACCCGGCCACCCCCGGCGCGGCCCCGGCCGTCCCCGGCGCCGGGGACGGGGGGCCGGAGCGGCTCGACGCCGCCCTGCGTGCCGCCGTCGCGGCCGGACACCTGACCTTCGTGGAGGTCTCGCCGGAGCCGGCACTGGCTGCCGGGATCGCCGCCGCGCTCGACGCCGCCGGCACCCCCGGACACGTCCTGGACACCCTCGGCGGCTCGGCCGACGCCGCCACGCGGCTGCTGACCGGCCTCGCCACCGCGCACGCCCTCGGCCTGCCGGTGGAGCACCGCCGCCTGCTGCCCGAGTCCGAACCGGTGGACCTGCCCACGTACGCCTTCGACCGGCACCGCTACTGGCTGGAGCGCACCGGCGCGCACCGCTCCGTCCTGCCCGCCGTGGGCCTCGACGTGGTGGACCACCCGCTGCTCAGCGCGGTGGCCGACCTGCCCGGCGACGAGGGCCTGCTGTTCACCGGCCGGATCACCCTCACCACCCACCCCTGGCTCGCCGACCACGCCGTGCTGGGCACGGTGCTGCTGCCCGGGACGGCCCTGGTGGAGCTCGCGTCCTGGACCGGCCGGCAGGCCGGCTCGGCGACCGTCGCCGAGCTGAACCTGGAGGCGCCCCTGGCGATCCCCACCGAGGGAGGAATCGACCTGCGGGTACGCGTCGGCCCGCCGGACGAGACCGGGCACCGGCCCGTCGCCATTCACACCCGGCGCGACGACGACACCGCGGCCGACGGTTCCCGGCCCTGGCAGCGGCACGCCTCCGGGCAACTCGCCGACACCGCCGACCCGGACCCCGCGCCGGCCGCCGTGTGGCCGCCGGCCGACGCCGAGCCGATCGCCCTCGACGGGCTCTACGCCCGGCTCGCCGCCCAGGGCTACCACTACGGCCCCACCTTCCGGGCGCTGCGTGCCGCCTGGCGCTCGGGCCGGGACATCCTCGCCGAGGTCGCCCTGGACGCCGACGCGTCCACCGACACCACGGCGTTCTCGGTGCACCCGGCCCTGATGGACGCGGCGCTGCACGCCATCGGCGCCAGCGCCACGGCCGACGACCCGGCCGGCGACCCCGCCAGCGGCGCGTCGGGCACCGAGGGCGGCCCCGGCATCCGCCCCGGCCTGCCGTTCACCTGGTCGGGCGTCACCATCCGGCCCACCCGTGCCCGCGAGCTGCGGATCCGGCTGCGCGCCACCGACGCCGTCTCCGTGGCCCTGACCGTCACCGACACGGGCGCGACCCCGGTCGCCTCCGTCGACGGTCTGGTCCTGCGGCCCATCTCCGGCGAGCAGCTCAGCGCCGCCCGCCGCTCCGTCAGCCGGTCCCTGCACCGCCTCGACTGGCTCGCCCCCACCACCGGCCGCGCGGACACCGCCTCCCGGCTGGTCGTCCTCGGCGCCGACTGGTCCGGCGCCGACCGGCACCCGGACCTGTCGACGCTGGTCGCCGACGTACGCGCCGGCGCCGCCGCGCCCGACGCGGTGGTGGTGACCTGCGCCGGAGCCGCCGCCGACGAGCCGCACCCGGCCGCCCAGGCGCACCGGGTCGCCCACCGGATGCTCGCACTGGCCCAGCAGTGGCTCGCCGAGGAGGCCCTGACCGCCGCCCGGCTGGTGGTGGTCACCCGCGGCGCGGTCCGGGTCGACCCGGACGAGCGGATCGCCGACGTGCCGGCCGCCACCGCCTGGGGCCTGCTGCGCTCCGCCCAGTCGGAGAACCCCGACCGGATCGTGCTCCTCGACATCGACGACGACGCCCCGGCCGCCGCGCTGCTGCCGGCCGCCCTCGCCACGGGCGAACCCCAGCTCGCCGTACGCGCCGGGCAGCTCCGGGTGCCCCGGCTGACCCGCCTCGGGCCGCCCCCGGCCGAGGCGTCCGGCCCCGACCTGGCCGCCGGCACCGTCCTGGTGACCGGGGCGACCGGCCTGCTCGGGCGGCTCGTGGCACGCCGGCTCGTCACCCGGCACGACGTACGGCACCTGCTGCTGGTCAGCCGCAGCGGAGCGGACGCCCCGGGCGTCGCCGCGCTGGTCGACGAGCTGGCCGGACTGGGCGCCACCGTCCGGGTGGCCGCCTGCGACGTCACCGACCGCGACGCGCTCGCCCTGCTGGTCGACCAGCTCCCCGCCGACCTGCCACTGACCGGCGTGGTGCACGCCGCCGGGGTGCTCGACGACGGTGTCCTGCCGGCGCTCACCCCGGAGCGCTTCGACACCGTGCTGCGACCCAAGGTCGACGCGGCCTGGCACCTGCACGAGCTGACCGAGAAGCTGGACCTGGCCGCGTTCGTGCTCTTCTCCTCGGCGGCCGGCCTCTTCGGCGGCCCCGGGCAGGCCAACCACGCGGCGGCGAACTGCTTCCTCGACGCCCTCGCCCAGCACCGGCACGACCGGGGACTCCCGGCGCTCTCGCTGGCGTGGGGCCCGTGGGTCAACGACACCGGCGACGGGCAGACCGGGCACGTCGACGAGGCCCGGATGAACCGGGGCGGCTTTGTGCCGCTCGGCGCCGAGGAGGGCATGGACCTGTTCAGCGAGGCCCTGCGCTTCGCCGAGCCGGTGGTCGTACCGGTCGACCTGGACCTCGCGTTGATCGGCCGGCACGGGCCGGCGGCGGTGCCGCCGGTGCTGCGGTCGCTGGTGCGGCCGGCGGCGACCGGCGCGGCCCGGGCCGCCGAGCGGAACCCGGCCGAGGCGCTGCGGGAGACCCTCGCCGCCACGGCGGAGGCCGACCGCGACCAGGTGCTCTCCGACCTGGTGCGGACCCACGCCGCCGCCGTCCTCGGCTACGCGTCGATCCGCTCGATCGATGCCGAGCGCGGCTTCGTCGAGCTGGGCTTCGACTCGCTGACCGCTGTCGAGTTCCGCAACCGGCTCAACGCGGCCACCGGCCTGCGGCTGCCCTCCACGCTGATCTACGACCGGCCGACCACGGCCGCGCTCGTCGAGTACCTGCGCGGCGCGCTGCTGGCGGAGCGCAGCACGTCCGCGCTGACGGTGCTCGGCGAGCTGAACAAGCTGGAGCACGCCATGCGCGCGGTGTCCACCGGCGACACCGACCGGGCCGCCGTCGGCGTCCGGCTGCGCGAACTGCTCTCCCTGTGGACCTACACCGAGGCCGGTGCGGACTCCGCCGCCGACGAGGGCACCAGCCTCGAGTCGGCCTCCGCCGAGGAGATCTTCAGCCTGCTGGACGAAGAGTTCGGCTCGGCCTGATCCGGCATGTCGCACACCTCGAACCCCGATACGGAGTGGCCCGATGCCCACTGAGGCAGAGTTCCTCGACTACCTCCGGCGTGCCACTGCCGACCTGCGCGACGCGCGCCGGCGGGTACGCGAGGTGGAGGCCAAGGACCGCGAGCCGATGGCCGTCATCGGCATGGCGTGCCGGTTCCCGGGCGGGGTGTCCAGCCCGGCCGAGCTGTGGGACCTCGTCGACCGGGGCGGCGACGGGGTGGGCGACTTCCCGACCGACCGGGGCTGGGACCTGGAGCGCCTCTTCAACGTCGACCCGGACAACCCGGGCACGTCGACCAGCAACCAGGGCGGCTTCCTCTACGACGCGCCACAGTTCGACCCGGGCTTCTTCGGCATCAGCCCCCGCGAGGCCCTGGCGATGGACCCGCACCAGCGGCTGCTGCTGGAGACCTCCTGGGAGGCGTTCGAGCACGCCGGCATCGACCCGCAGGCGCTGCGTGGCAGCCGGACCGGCGTCTTCGCCGGGGTCATGTACCACGACTACGCGTCGCGGGTGCTGGACCTGCCCGACGGCGTCGAGGGCTACATCGGCACCGGCAACTCCGGCAGCGTGGTGTCCGGCCGGGTGGCGTACACCTTCGGGCTGGAGGGCCCGGCCGTCACTGTGGACACGGCATGCTCGTCGTCGCTGGTCGCCGTGCACCTCGCGACGCAGGCGCTGCGCCAGCGGGACTGCGACTTCGCGCTCGCCGGCGGTGTGACGGTCATGTCCACCCCGGGCACCTTCGCCGACTTCTCCCGCCAGCGGGGCCTGGCCTCCGACGGCCGGTGCAAGTCGTTCGCCGCCGCCGCCGACGGCACCGGCTGGTCCGAGGGCGTCGGCGTGCTGCTCCTGCAACGGCTCTCCGACGCCCGCCGCGACGGCCGGCGCATCCTCGCCGTCGTCCGGGGCAGCGCGGTCAACCAGGACGGCGCCAGCAGCGGACTCACCGCCCCCAACGGCCCGTCGCAGGAGCGGGTGATCCGGCAGGCCCTCGCCAACGCCCGGCTCTCGCCGGCCGACGTCGACGTGGTCGAGGCGCACGGTACCGGCACCACCCTCGGCGACCCCATCGAGGCGCAGGCGCTGCTGGCCACGTACGGGCAGGACCGGGGCGACGGCGGGCCGCTCTGGCTGGGCTCGGTCAAGTCGAACCTGGGTCACACCCAGGCCGCCGCGGGCGCCGCCGGCCTGATCAAGATGATCGAGGCGATCCGCCACCGCACCATGCCCGCCACCCTGCACGTCGACGAGCCGTCCCCGCACATCGACTGGTCCGCCGGGCAGGTCTCGCTGCTGACCGAGGCGCGCGCGTGGTCGGCCACCGACCGGCCGCGCCGGGCTGCCGTGTCGTCCTTCGGCATCAGCGGTACGAACGCGCACGTCATCCTGGAGGAGGCGCCCGGCGACGACGCCCCGTCCACCGACGAGGCACCCTCCGCCGTCGACGCGCCGGTCGCGCTCCCGCTCGCCCCGGTGTTCCTCTCCGCCCGTACGCCCGAGGCGCTCGCGGGGCAGGCCGGCCGCTGGGCCGACCACCTCGCCCGCGTCGACGCCCCACGTCCGGTGGACGTCGCGGTCTCCTCGGTCAGCCGCGCGGGGCTCGAACACCGCGCGGTCGTCCTGGCCGGCGACGCGGACGACCTGCTCGCCGGGCTGCGGGCCCTCGCCGCGGGCGAGCCGACCGGCGCCGTCACCACCGGCGCGTCGGCCCCGCGTGGCCGGGTGGCCGTCCTCTTCTCCGGCCAAGGCGCGCAGCGCGCCGGTATGGGTCGCGGGTTGTACGGGGCGTTCCCGGTGTTCGCCGCGGCTCTGGACGAGGTGTGCGGTCACCTGGATCCGTTGTTGCCGCGTCCGTTGCGTGAGGTGCTGTTCGCCGCGGCGGGCACGCCCGGGGCGGGGTTGCTGGATCAGACGGTGTTCACGCAGGCGGGGCTGTTCGCGGTCGAGGTGGCGTTGTTCCGGCTGGTCGAGTCGTTGGGTGTGGTGCCGGACCTGGTGGCCGGGCACTCCATCGGTGAGATCGCGGCGGCGCACGTGGCGGGTGTGTTGTCCCTGGCCGACGCGTGTGCGCTGGTCGCGGCGCGGGGTCGGCTGATGCAGGCGTTGCCGGCCGGCGGCGGCATGCTCGCCGTGGCCGCCGACGAGGCCGCCGTCGCCGCGTCCCTGGCGGGGCTGCCCGGCCAGCTCGACCTGGCCGCTGTCAACGGCCCCGCCGCCGTGGTGGTCGCGGGCGACGTCGAGGCGCTCGACGAGGTGCAGCGGGTGTGGTCCGAGCGGGGTGTGCAGACCCGCCGCCTGCGGGTGAGCCACGCCTTCCACAGCGCCCGGATGGACCCGATGCTGGCCGAGTTCGCGGCCGTCGCCGAGGGACTGACGTTCCGGCCGCCGACGATCCCCGTGGTGTCGAACCTGACCGGCCGCGTCGCCGACGCCGACCAGCTCTGCGACCCGGGCTACTGGGTGCGCCACGTACGCGGCACCGTGCGCTTCGCCGACGCCGTCGACTGCCTGCGCGCCGAGGAGGTCGACACCTACCTGGAGGTGGGACCGAACGGCGTCCTCACCGCCATGACGCAGAACTGCCTCGCCGAGCGCGCGGAGGACGAGCCGGCGCCCCTGCTGGTGCCGGTGTCGCGCCACGACCGGCCTGAGCCGCAGGCCCTCCTGGAGGCCCTCGCGTCGCTGCACGTGCACGGCCGCGCCGTCGCCTGGGCGGGCCTGCTCGACCGGGCCGGCGGCCGGCACGTCGACCTGCCGACGTACGCCTTCGAGCACCAGCGCTACTGGCTGGAGCCGGCGGGCCGCTGGACGGACGTCTCCGGTGCCGGCCTCGGCGCGGCCGGGCACCCGCTGCTCGGCGCGGCCGTCTCCGTGGCGGGCGAGGACATGGTGGTGCTGACCGGTCGCCTCTCGACGTCGACGCACGCGTGGCTCGCCGACCACGTCGTTTCCGGCGTGGTGATCGTGCCGGGCACCGCCCTCGTGGAACTGGCCGTGCGGGCGGGTGACGAGGTGGGTGCGTCGCGGGTGCGGGAGTTGACCGTGGCTGCGCCGCTGGTGTTGCCGCAGGCGGGTGCGGTGCGGGTGCAGGTACGCGTCGGCGCCGCCGACGAGGCCGGCATCCGCGTCGTGGCCGTGCACTCCCAGTCCGAGGGTGATCCCGAGGCGGAGTGGGTTTCGCACGCGGAGGGTGTGCTGGAGCCGGCGTCGGCCGACGAGCCGGGCGTGGGGGAGTGGCCGCCGGTCGACGGCGTCGAGGTGGACGTCACGGGCTGGTACCCGACCCTGGCGGAGCGTGGCCTGTCGTACGGGCCGGTGTTCCGGGGGTTGCGCCGGGTGTGGACCGTCGGCGAGGACGTGTACGCCGAGGTGGTGCTGCCGGACGAGGTGGCCGGTGACGCTGCGGGGTTCGGCGTGCACCCGGCGCTGCTGGACGCCGCGCTGCATCCGATCGGGTTGCTGCCCGGCTCGGAGGGCTCGGGTGGGGCGCGGGTGCCGTTCGCGTTCGAGGGTGTGCAGGTGTGGGCCTCGGGTGCGCGGGTGCTGCGGGTGCGGCTCACGCGTGCGGGTTCGGCGGTGCGCCTGGTCGCGTGCGACGAGTCGGGCGCGGCCGTGGTGTCGGTGGACACCCTCGCCCTGCGCGAGCTGACCGGGGTGTCGTCGTCCCCGGACGCGTCGGCCCGGTCGCTGTTCGAGGTCGCCTGGCAGGCCCAGGAGGTCGCCCCGGCCGGGGACGCCTCCGGGTGGGCGCTGCTGGGCTCGCCCGCCGCCGACCTGCCGGCCGTCGCTGAGCTGCCGGTGTACGCCGACGTCGAGGCGGTCGCCGTGGCGTCGGCTGTGGCGCCGCGTCTGTTGCTGGTGCCGGTGGGTGGCCTGCGCCGGGACCTGCACGTCGAGACGGAACCTGCTTCGGTCCCCGGTGAGATGCACGCCGCCGTCGACAATGGCCCCGAGTCGGTGCGGGCGGCGACGTCGCAGGTGCTGGCGACGGTGCGGTCCTGGCTGGCGGCCGACGCGCTGGCGGAGTCGCGGTTGGTCGTGGTGACCCGGGGTGCGGTGTCGATCGGGGACGGAGACCGGGTCACCGACCTGGCCGCAGCGGCGGTCTGGGGTCTGCTGCGTTCGGCGCAGTCGGAGCATCCGGGTCGCATCGTCCTGGCGGATGTCGACGGTGACGCGGACGCCGGGCTGCTGGCTGTGCTGAGTTCCGTGGCCGACGAGCCGGTGACGTTCGGTGGTCAGGTCGCGGTGCGCTCGGGTGAGGTGTTCGTGCCGCGTCTGGTGCGTGCGGTAGCGCCCTCGTCGGCGGACGGTGCCGTGGTGGGTGACGGTGCGGTGCTGGTGACCGGCGGTACGGGTGCGTTGGGCGCGCTGGTGGCGGAGCATCTGGTGTCGGCGTACGGCGTGCGGTCGCTGGTGCTGGTGTCGCGTCGTGGCCCGGAGGCTGCGGGTGCGGGTGAGTTGTCGGAGCGGCTGACCGCGCTGGGTGCGTCGGTGCGGGTGGTCGCCTGCGACGTGACGGACCGGGACCAGGTGTTCGGCCTGGTGGCTGAAGTCGCCGCTGGGGGCCGGTTGGCCGGTGTGGTGCACACCGCCGGTGTCCTGGACGACGGGGTGATCGAGCGGGTCACCGAGGAGCGTCTGGCAAGGGTGCTGGCGCCGAAGGTGTCGGCGGGTTGGTTGTTGCACGAGGCGACGGCGGGTCTTGATCTGGATCTGTTCGTGGTGTTCTCGTCGGTTGCTGGTGTGCTGGGTTCGCCGGGTCAGTCGGCGTACGCGGCGGGCAACGCGTTCCTGGACGGGTTGGCGGTGTGGCGGCGGCAGCTCGGGTTGCCTGCCGTCAGCCTGGCGTGGGGCATGTGGGACACCCCCGGCATGGCCGCGTCCCTCGACGAGGCGGACCGGGCGCGATCGACCCGGGGCGGCATCACCGCGATGAGCGCCGAGACCGGGCTGCGCCTGTTCGACGCCGCCCTGACCGCCGGCCGGCCGGCCCTGGTGCCCGCCGTGATCGACCTGGCCGCCCTCCGGGCCGCGGCCGGCGCCGGCCTGGTGCCGCCGATGCTCCGCAACCTGGTCGGTACGACCACGACCCGCCGCCAGGCGGGACAGGGCACCACCTGGGCGACCCGCATCGGGGGCCTGACCGCCGACGAGGCGCGCGCCCAGCTCGACGTGCTGGTACGCGGCCTCGTCGCGCAGGTGCTCGGGCACGGCGGGGCGGAAGCCGTGCCCGCCGACCGGGCGTTCCGCGAGCTGGGCTTCGACTCGCTGACCGCCGTCGACCTGCGTAACCGCGTGAACGCGGCCACCGGCCTGCGGCTGCCCTCGACGCTCGTATTCGACTACCCGACGCCGCAGGCGCTCGCCGCCCATGTGCACGCCGAACTGGCCGGCGCCGCAGGTGGCCCCGCCGCGCCGGGCGCGCGGACCACCACCCGCGCCGACGAGCCGATCGCGATCGTGGGCATGGCCTGCCGCTACCCGGGCGGGGTGGAATCCCCCGACGAACTGTGGGCGCTGCTGGCCGGCGGCGGCGAGGGGATCTCCGAGTTCCCGGCGGATCGCGGTTGGGATCTGGAGTCGCTGTTCGATCCGGATCCGGGGCGTAGCGGTACGTCGTACACGCGGCGTGGTGGTTTCTTGTATGGGGCTGCGGAGTTCGACCCGGGCTTTTTCGGTATTTCGCCGCGTGAGGCCCTGGCGATGGATCCGCAGCAGCGGTTGCTGTTGGAGGCGTCGTGGGAGTCGTTCGAGTCGGCTGGGCTTGATCCGCAGCGGTTGCGGGGCAGCCGGACCGGTGTGTTCGCGGGTGTGATGTATCACGACTATGCGTCGCACCTCATGGGGTTGGCCGATGAGGTGGAGGGCTACGTCGGTACGGGTACGTCGGGCAGCGTGTTGTCGGGTCGGGTGGCGTACACGTTCGGCTTGGAGGGCCCGGCGGTCACTGTCGACACGGCGTGCTCGTCGTCGCTGGTGGCGCTGCACCTCGCGGCGCAGGCACTGCGCAGCGGCGAGTGTGATCTGGCGTTGGCCGGTGGCGTGACGGTGATGGCCACGCCTGGCACGTTCATCGAGTTCTCCCGCCAGCGTGGTCTGTCGGCCGACGGTCGGTGTAAGTCGTTCGCGGCGTCGGCGGATGGCACGGGCTGGTCCGAGGGCGTCGGCGTGCTGCTGGTGCAACGACTCTCCGACGCGCAGCGGGAGGGCCGGCGCATCCACGCCGTGCTGCGGGGCACGGCGGTGAACCAGGACGGTGCGTCGAACGGTCTGACGGCGCCGAACGGTCCGTCGCAGCAGCGGGTGATCCGCCAGGCCCTCGCGAACGCCCGGCTCACCACCGCCGACGTGGACGTGGTGGAGGCGCACGGCACGGGCACGACCCTGGGCGACCCGATCGAGGCGCAGGCGTTGCTGGCGACGTACGGGCAGGAGCGTCCGCAGGATCGGCCGCTGCTGCTCGGGTCGATCAAGTCGAACATCGGGCACACGCAGGCGGCTGCCGGTGTGGCCGGTGTGATCAAGATGGTGCTGGCGATGCGGCACGGCGTCGTCCCGGCGACGCTGCACGTGGACGAGGCGTCCCCGCACGTCGACTGGTCGGCGGGGGCGGTCGCGCTGGCGACCGAGGCGATGCCGTGGCCGCGGGTGGGTCGGCCGCGTCGGGCGGGTGTGTCGTCGTTCGGCATCTCCGGCACGAACGCGCACGTGATCATCGAGCAGCCGCCCGCCGAGACGGTCGGCGCGCGGCCCACCGACCGGCCGCGCGCCGACGTCGTACCCCTCGTGCTCTCCGCCGTGGACGCCCCGGCGCTGCGCGACCAGGCGGCCCGGCTGGGCGCGCACCTCGCGGCACACCCGGAGCTGGCGCCGGCCGACGTCGCGCACGCCCTGGTCACCACCCGGGCCACGTTCGACCACCGCGCCGTCGTCCTCGGCCGCGACACCGTCGACCTGACGCGGGCCCTGGAGGCGTTCCACCTCGGCGAGGCCACCGCCGCCGTCACCGGCGTCGCGGCGCGCGCCGCCGACCCGGTCCTCGTCTTCCCCGGCCACGGCGACCCGTGGCCCGCCGCGACCGTCGAGCTGCTGGACCGGGCACCGGAGTTCGCCACCGCGATCGCCGCCTGCGAGGCGGCCCTCGCCCCCCACGTGGACTGGTCGCTCGCCTCCGTGCTGCGCGGCGCGGACGGCGCCCCCACCCCGGCCGACCCCGGGGTGGCGCCGGCCGTCCGGTGGGCCGTGGCCGTCTCGCTGGGACGCTGGTGGCGCTCCCTCGGCGTACGACCCGCCGCCGTGCTCGGGCACGCTCACGGCGCGCTCGCGGCCGCCTGCGTGGCCGGCGCGCTGTCGCTGGAGGACGCGGCGAGGACGATCGCCCTCGCCAGCCCGGCGGAGGACGGCCCGGACGCGCTGGCCGGGATCACCCTCCGGGCGGCCGACGTGCCGCTGTACTCGGCGACGACCGGCGGCCCGGTCGACACCGACGGCCTCGACGCCGCCCGGTGGTACCGGGACCTGACCACCGACGCCGACGCCGAACCGGCCGTACGCGCCCTGCTCGACGAGGGCCACCGGGTCCTCCTCGAGGCTGCCCCGGCGACCGTGCTCGCCGTCGGCATCCGCGAGAGCGCGCGGGCCGACGACGCCGTCGTGGTGGCCGCCGACGACACCGTGACCGGCGGCTGGCAGCGCATGCTGACGGTCCTCGCCGGGCTGCACGTGCACGGCGTGCCCGTCGACTGGACGGCGATCCTGGACGCCCCCACCGGCCCGCCGCTCCCGCTGCCCACGTACGCCTTCCAGCGACAGCGCTACTGGCCGCAGCCGACGGCGGCGGCCGCCCCCGCCCCCGCCGGCACCGACGAGGCGGACCGGCACTTCTGGGAGGCCGTGGAACGCGCCGACGCGTCTGCGCTGGCCGCCGCCATGCGCATCGACGAGGCCACGGTCAGCTCCCTCGACCCCGCGCTGCCGCTGCTCTCCTCCTGGCGCCGGCGCCGCCGCGACGAGTCCACCGTGGACTCGTGGCGCTACCGGGTGACCTGGAAGCCGCTGACCGTCGCGCCGGAGGCCACCCTCGCCGGCACGTGGCTACTGGTCGTGCCGGCCGCCGACGCCGAGCACCCCCTGGTCGACGGCGTCGCCCGGACGCTGGGCGAGGGCGGGGCCGAGGTCGTCCGGATCGACGTGCCGGAGACGGGCCGGCCGGTGCTGGCCGAGCGGCTGGCGCGGACCGGCGGGCCCGTCGCCGGGGTGCTCTCCCTGCTCGGCCTGGACGACGCGCCGCACCCGGCCCACCCGGTCGTCCCGGCGGGTCTCGCCGCCACGTACGCCCTGGTCCAGGCCCTCGGCGACACCGGCGTCACCGCCCCGCTGTGGTGCGCCACCGCCGGCGCGGTCTCGACCGGCCGCGCCGACCAGCTCGACCGCCCCCGCCAGGCGATGCTCTGGGGGCTCGGCCGGGTGGTCGCCCTGGAGCACCCGGACCGCTGGGGCGGACTGCTGGACCTGCCCGCCGAGCTGGACCCCCGGGACCGGGCCCGGCTCGTGGCGGTGCTGGCAGGCGTCGACGCGGAGGACCAGCTGGCGCTGCGCCCCTCCGGGGTGTTCGCCCGGCGACTGGTCCGCGCCCGCGCCGAGCGCACCGCGACGCAGGACTGGCGTCCCGCCAGCGGCGCCGTCCTGGTCACCGGCGGCCTCGGGTCCATCGGGGCCCAGGTGGCGCGCTGGCTGGCCCGCGAGGGCGTGGGTGAGCTGGTGCTGACCGGCCGCCAGGGCCCCGCCACGCCCGGCGCGGACGAGCTGGCCGACGAACTGCGCGCCGCCGGCGCCACGGTCACCGTGGCCGCCTGCGACGTCGCCGACGCGGTCGCCGTACGGGCCCTCGTCGAGCGGCTCGCCGGGCAGGGCACCCGCATCGGGGCCGTGTTCCACACCGCCGGCGTCGCCCACGCCGCGCCCGTCGCGGCCACCGACGTCGCCGACCTCGCCGACGCCCTGCGGGCCAAGGTGGCCGGCGCGGTCAACCTCGACGAGGCGTGCGGCGACGAACTGTCGGCGTTCGTGCTCTTCTCCTCCGGCGCGGGCGTCTGGGGCGGCGGGCACCAGGGCGGCTACGCCGCCGCCAACGCCTTCCTCGACGCGCTCGCCGAGGACCGGCGACGGCGCGGACGGACCGCCACCGCCGTCGCCTGGGGTGCCTGGGACGGCGGCGGCATGGTCGACGCCGAGGGCGCCGCCGACCAGATGTTCCGCTCGGGCGTCCGCGCCATGCGCCCCGACCTCGCGGTCTCCGTCCTGGCCGAGGCGCTCGACCACGGCGACACCACGCTCACCGTGGCGGACATCGCCTGGGACCGGTTCCTGCAGACCTACACGCTGGCCCGCCCTCGACCGCTGATCGCCGACATCCCCGAGGTGGCCCGGCTGCTCGCGGCCGGGCAGCGCGACGGCGGCACGCCCGACGCGGGGTCCCCGCTCCGCGGCCGGCTGGCCGGCCTCGCCGCACCGGAACGCCGTCGGGTCCTGCTCGACCTCGTACGCGTCCACGCGGCGGCGGTGCTGCGCATGTCCTCGCCGCAGGCGCTGGCGGCGGACCGGTCGTTCCGGGAGATCGGCTTCGACTCGCTCAGCGCCGTCGAGATGCGCAACCGCCTCGCCGAGGCGGTGGGACTGAACCTGCCGGCGACCCTGGTGTTCGACCGCCCGACGCCCGACGCCCTCGCGGAGCACCTGGCGGGCAGGCTCGCGGGCGACGACACCCCGGCGGCCGAGCCCGTGCGGGCCGCCACCGCGCTGGACGAGCCGATCGCCATCGTCTCGATGAGCTGCCGCTACCCCGGCGGGGTCGCCGGCCCCGAGGACCTGTGGCGACTCGTCGCCGAGGGACGCGACGGCATAGCGGAGTTCCCGACCGACCGGGGCTGGGACCTGGCAGCCATCTACGACCCCGATCCCGACCGGCCCGGCACCTCGTACGTGCGCGAGGGCGGCTTCCTCACCGACGCCGCCGGCTTCGACGCCGCCCTGTTCGGCATCTCCCCGCGCGAGGCGATGGTGATGGACCCGCAGCAACGGGTGCTGCTGGAGAGCGCCTGGGAGCTGTTCGAGCGGGCCGGCACCGCGCCCGCCGACATGCGGGAGACCAACACCGGCGTCTTCGTCGGCACCAACGGCCAGGACTACGCGACGCTGCTGATGGCCGCCCGGGTCGAGACCGAGGGCTACCAGGCCACCGGCAACGTCGCCGCCGTCATCAGCGGTCGGCTGGCGTACCACTTCGGGTTGCAGGGCCCCGCCGTCAGCGTCGACACCGCCTGCTCGTCGTCGCTGGTGGCGCTGCACCTGGCCTGCCAGTCCCTGCGGCAGGGCGAGTGCGACGTCGCGGTCGCCGGCGGCGTGACGGTGATGGCCACCCCCGGCCCGTTCCTGGAGTTCGCCCGGCAACGGGGGCTCGCCCTCGACGGCCGGTGCAAGTCGTTCGCCGGGGCCGCCGACGGCACCGGCTGGGGCGAGGGCGTCGGCTTGGTGATGTTGCAGCGGCTCTCCGACGCCCAGCGCGACGGCCGGCGGATCCTCGCCGTCGTGCGCGGCTCGGCGATGAACCAGGACGGCGCCAGCAACGGCCTGACCGCCCCCAACGGGCCCGCGCAGGAGCGGGTGATCAACCAGGCGCTGGCCAACGCGCGGCTGAGCGCCGCCGACGTGGACGCCGTCGACGGGCACGGCACCGGCACCCGGCTCGGCGACCCGATCGAGGCGCAGGCCCTGCTGGCCACGTACGGGCGGCAGCGCCCCGCCGACCGGCCGCTCTGGCTCGGCTCCGTGAAGTCGAACATCGGCCACACCCAGGCCGCCGCCGGTGTCTCCGGCGTGATCAAGATGGTGCTGGCCCTCCAGCACGACCTGCTGCCGCCCACCCTGCACGTGGACGAGCCGTCGCCGCACGTGGACTGGTCGGCCGGCGCTGTCGCGCTGCTGACCGAGGCGCAGCCGTGGCCGGACGTGGACCGGCCGCGCCGCGCCGGCGTGTCGTCGTTCGGGGTCAGCGGCACCAACGTGCACGTCATCCTCGAACAGGCGCCCGCCACGCCCCCGGCCGACACCGCCGCCCCCCGTCCGGCCAGCGCCGACGCGCCCACGACCAGCTCCAGCCGCGGCACGCTCGGCGCCGCCGACGGGACGCCGCTGCTGCCGTGGGTCGTATCGGCAGACACCGCCGACAGCCTGCGGGCGCAGGCGGCCCGGCTGGCCGACTGGCTGCCGGGCAGCGGAACGCCCGCCGCCGACGTGGCCCGGGCACTGGCCACCGGACGGTCCCCGCTGCGGCACCGCGCGGTGCTGCTCGCCGCCGACGCCGACGCCGCCCTCGCCGGCCTGCGGGCCCTGGCCGCCGGGCAGGCCCACCCCGGGCTCACCCGGGGCGCCGCCGAGCCCGGCGGCGCGCTGGCGGCGCTCTTCTCCGGCCAGGGCGCGCAGCACGCCGGGATGGGCCGACGCCTGTGGGAGACGTTCCCCGTCTTCGCGGCGACCCTCGACGAGGCGTGCCAGCACCTGGACGCGTACCTGCCGCGGCCGCTGCGCACGGTGCTGTTCGCCGAGCCCGGCACCGCCGAGGCCGACCTGCTCGACCAGACCGTCTTCACCCAGGCCGGGCTCTTCGCCGTCGAGGTGGCGCTGTTCCGGCTGCTCGAACACTGGGGGATCCGGCCCGACTTCGTGGCCGGGCACTCCGTCGGGGAGATCAGCGCGGCCCACGTCGCCGGAGTGCTCGACCTGGCCGACGCCTGCGCGCTCGTCGGCAACCGGGGGCGCCTGATGCAGGCCCTGCCACCCGGCGGCGGGATGCTCGCCGTCGCCGCGCCCGAGGTCGACGTGCTGCGGGCCCTGTCCGGCGCGCCGGGACAGCCCGCCGTCGCCGCCGTCAACGGGCCGGCCGCCGTCGTCGTCGCCGGCGCCGAGGACGTGCTGACCGAACTGGCCACCCACTTCGCCGACCTCGGCGTACGCACCAAGCGGCTGCGGGTCAGCCACGCCTTCCACAGCCCGCTGATGGAGCCCATGCTCGCCGAGTTCGCGGCCGTCGCGGCGACCCTGTCGTACGCCCCGCCGACGGTGCCGCTGGTGTCGAACCTGACCGGCACGGTCGTCGACCCCGAGCAGCTCTGCACACCCGACTACTGGGTCCGCCACGTCCGCGAGGCGGTTCGCTTCGCCGACACCGTCACCCACCTGCACTCCCACGGGGTGACCCGGTTCCTGGAGATCGGGCCGGACACCGTGCTGACCGCCCTGACCGCCGACGCGCTGCCGGTGGACGCGCCGGTCGTCGTGACCGGCGTGCAGCGGCCCGGCCAGGACGAGGTGGCCACCCTGCTCGGCGCGGTGGCCCGGCTGCACTGCCACGGCGTGCCCGTACGCTTCCCGGCACTGCTGCCCGGCGCCGCCGCCCCGGTGGACCTGCCCACGTACGCGTTCGCCCACCAGCGGTTCTGGCCGACCCTCGACGCGGCGGCGACCCACGCCCCCGCCGCCGCGCACGACGACGTCGACTCGGCGTTCTGGCGGGCCGTGGCGTCCGGCGACGGCGACGCGCTCGCCGGCCGGCTCGGCCTCGACGCGGACCGGCCGCTGCGGGAACTGCTGCCGGACCTGGACCGGTGGCGGCGCCAGCAGCAGGAGGACACCCTCGCCGGCGGCTGGCGCTACCGGATCACCTGGCGTCCGCGGGCTCTCGTCGCGGGTGCCGTCGACGGCACGTGGACCCTGGTGCACAGCGGTACGGACCAGCCGGTCGTAGACCGGCTCGCCGAACTGCTCACCGCGCGGGGCGGCACCGTGCGGCAGCTCGCCGTCGACCCGGCGACGACCGACCGGAGCACGCTCGCCGGGCAGCTCGCCGCCGCGGCGCCCACCCGGATCGTGTCGCTGCTCGCCCTCGACGAGCGGGCGCACCCCGACCGCTCGGCCGTGCCGCTGGGCCTGACCGCGAACCTGGCCCTGGTGCAGGCGGTCACGGACGCCCTGCCACCGGTGCCGCTGTGGCTGCTCACCCGGCAGGCCGTGGCCACCGGCGCCGACGACCCCGTCGCCCACCCCGCCCAGGCCACCACGTGGGGCCTCGGCCTGGTGACCGCGCTGGAACACCCCCGGCACTGGGGTGGCCTGCTGGACCTGCCCGCCACCCTGGACACCGCCGCCGCCGCCGAGGGAGTCCTGGCGGCCCTCACCGCCGCCGGCGACGAGGACCAGCTCGCGGTGCGCGACTCCGGGACGTACCTGCGGCGGCTGGAGCGCGCGCCCCGCGCCGAGGCGCCGGCCGGCTGGCAGGCGCCGGGCACCGTCCTGGTCACCGGCGGCACCGGCGCCGTCGGCCGGTACGCCGCCGGCTGGTTCGCCCGGCACGGCGCGCGGCGACTGCTGCTGGTCAGCCGGCGCGGCGCGGCGGCCCCCGGCGCGGACGAGGCGGTGGCGGAACTGGCCGCCCTCGGCGCCGAGACGCGGGTGCTGGCCTGCGACCTGGCCGACCGGGAGGCGGTCGCCGACCTGGTCCGTGGCCTGCGCGCCGACGGTGAGACCGTGCACGCCGTGGTGCACGCCGCCGGGGTGGGCCGGCTCAGCCCGGTCGTCGCCGTGACCGAGGCGGAACTCGCCGACGTCGTCTCCGGCAAGATCGCCGGCGCGCGGCACCTCGACGAGTTCCTCGACCCGGAGCCGCTCGACCTGGTCGTGCACTTCTCCTCCATCGCGGCCGTCTGGGGCGTCGGCGACCACGGGGCGTACGCCGCCGGCAACGCCTTCCTGGACGCCTGGGCGCAGTCCCGGCCGGCCGGGCGGGCCCGGCACCTCTCGGTGAACTGGGGACCGTGGGCCGGCGGCGGCATGGTGACCGACGCGCACGCGGCGGCCATGAGCCGGCGCGGGGTGTCCCTGCTCGACCGGGAACCGGCGATGGCCGCCCTGCGCGCCGGCCTCGACGGCGACGACACCGCCCTCACCGTCGCCGACATCGACTGGGAACGCTTCGCGCCGGTGTTCGCCTCCGCCCGGCCCCGGCCGCTGATCAGCGAGATCGCCGAGGTGGCCGCCCAGGCCGCGGCGGCGCGCGCCGACGCCGAGGACGGCGACCAGGTCGCCGGCGAACTGCGCAAGCGGCTCGGCGAGTTGTCGCAGGCCGAACAGGCACGGCTGCTGGTCGATCTCATCCGCACCGCCGCGGGCGAGGTCATCGGCCACGACAGCCCGTACGCCGTGGAGGCCGGGCGGCCCTTCCGGGACCTCGGCTTCGACTCGCTCACCGCCGTGGAGCTGCGGGGCCGGCTGGCCCGCTCGACCGGGCTCAGCCTGCCCAGCTCGGTGGTGTTCGACCACCCGACCCCGCAGGCGCTGGCCGAGCACCTGCGGGCCGAACTGCTCGACGAAGCGTCGGTGGAGGCGCTGCCCACCCTCGCGGAGCTGGACCAGTTGGAGGGCGCCCTCGCGCTGCGCGACCCGGACGACATCGGCCGGGTGCGGATCACGATGCGCCTGCACAGCCTGCTCGAACGGCTCGGCGCCGCCGAGGAACGCCGGGAGGACACCGCCGAGGTGGCCGGCCGGCTGCGGGCGGCCAGCAACCAGGAGCTGTTCGACCTCATCGACCAGGACCTCGGGCTCTCCTGAGCCGCCCGGGGATCTGTGGTGTCACGAGAAAGCGAGATGTCATGGCGGACGAAGATCGGCTGCGCGAATACCTGACGCGCGTCGTCGCCGAGCTGCAGCAGACCCGCCAACGGCTGCGCGAGGTCACCGCCGAGGAGTCCGAGCCGGTGGCGATCGTGGCGATGAGCTGCCGCTACCCGGGCGGCATCAGCTCGCCGGAGGAGCTCTGGGAGTTCGTCTCGTCCGGCGGGGACGCCATCGGCGACTTTCCCACCGACCGCGGCTGGGACCTGGACCGGCTCTACCACGCCGACCCGGACAACGCCGGCACCTCGTACACCACCGCCGGCGGTTTCCTGCGCGACGCGGGGCAGTTCGACGCCGCGCTCTTCGGCATCTCGCCGCGTGAGGCGGTCGCCATGGACCCGCAGCAGCGGCTGCTGCTGGAGGTCACCTGGGAGCTGTTCGAACGCGCCGGCATCGCCCCGCTGTCGCTGCGTGGCAGCCGCTCCGGCGTCTTCGTGGGCACCTCCGGGCAGGACTACGCCGCCGTGCTGCACCGGGCGCCCGGCGTCGAGGGGTACGTGCTGACCGGCACCGCCGCCAGTGTCGTGTCCGGTCGGCTGGCGTACACGTTCGGCCTCGAAGGCCCGTCGGTCACCGTCGACACCGCCTGCTCGTCGGCGTCGGTCGCCATCCATCTCGCCTGCCAGGCGCTGCGCCAGCGCGAGTGCGGCCTCGCCCTGGCCGGCGGCGCGACCGTGCTGGCCACCCCCGGCCCGTTCGTCGAGTTCTCCCGGCAGCGGGGCCTCGCCGCCGACGGCCGGTGCAAGTCGTTCGCCGCGTCCGCCGACGGCACCGGCTGGTCCGAGGGCGTCGGCATGCTGCTGCTGGAACGGCTCAGCGACGCCCGCCGCAACGGCCACCCCGTGCTCGGCGTCATCCGCAGCTCGGCGGTCAACTCCGACGGCGCGTCGAACGGCCTCACCGCCCCCAACGGCCCCTCCCAGCAGCGGGTCATCCGGCAGGCCCTGGCCGGCGCGAAGCTCACCCCCGACCTGGTCGACGTGGTGGAGGCGCACGGCACCGGCACCACCCTCGGCGACCCGATCGAGGCTCAGGCGCTGCTCGCCACGTACGGCCGGGAGCGGGGCGACGCCGCGCCGCTGCTGCTCGGCTCGATCAAGTCCAACATCGGGCACACCCAGGCCGCCGCCGGCATCGCCGGTGTGATCAAGATGGTGCAGGCGATGCGGCACGGCGTCGTGCCGGCCACCCTGCACGTCGACGAGCCCACCCCGCACGTGGACTGGGCCGCCGGCGCGGTCACCCTCGTCACCGAGGCCACGCCGTGGCCGGCCGTGGACCGGCCGCGCCGGGCCGCCGTCTCGTCGTTCGGGATGAGCGGCACCAACACCCACCTCATCCTCGAACAGCCCGAACCGGCCGGCATCGAGGCGGACCACCCGGTGCCGCCCGCGCCCGCGCCGGTGCTGCTCACCGGCCGCACCCGTACCGCGCTGCGCCGCCAGGCCGAGCGCTGGTCGGCCTACGTCGCCGACGACGCGCACCTGCGCCCGGCCGACGTCGCCTGGACCTCGGCGGTCTCCCGCTCGCCCCTGGAGCACCGGGCGGTCGTGCTCGCCGACGACCGCGACGGCCTACTCGCCGCGCTGCACGCCCTCGCCGACGACCGGCCCGCCCCCGGGCTGGTCACCGGCGCCGCCGACGACCGCGGCGGGGTCGCCTTCCTGTTCTCCGGCCAGGGCGCCCAGCGCGCCGGCGCCGGCCGGGAACTGTACGAGGCGTACCCGGTCTTCGCGGAGGCGCTCGACGAGGTCTGCGGCCACCTCGACCACCGGCTGCCCCGGCCGCTGAAGCCGCTGCTGTTCGCCGAGCCCGGCACCGCCGAGGCCGACCTGCTCGACCAGACCGTCTTCACCCAGGCCGCGCTGTTCGCCGTCGAGGTGGCGCTGCACCGGCTGCTCGGCTCCTGGGGGCTGGCCCCCGACATGGTCGCCGGGCACTCCGTCGGCGAGCTGACCGCCGCCCACGTGGCCGGCGTGCTCAGCCTCGACGACGCGTGCGCCCTCGTCGCCGCCCGGGGGCGGCTCATGCAGGAGCTGCCCACCGGCGGCGCGATGCTCGCCGTGGCCGCCGACGAGGCCCGGGTCGCCGAGTCGATCGCCGCGCTGACCGGCCGGGTCGCCGTCGCCGCCGTCAACGGCCCCGACGCCGTCGTCGTCTCCGGCGACGCGGCGGCCATCGACGAGCTGGCGGAACTCTGGACCGGCCGGGGGGTGAAGGTGCGGCGGCTGCGGGTCAGCCACGCCTTCCACAGCCCGCTGATGGAGCCGATGCTCGCCGAGTTCGCTGCCGTCGCCGCCCGCCTCGACCTGCGCGCCCCCACTCTGCCGGTGGTGTCCAACGTGACCGGCGAGCTGGCCGACCCGGCGCAGCTCACCGACCCCGGCTACTGGGTGCGCCACGTCCGGGAGGCGGTCCGCTTCGCCGACGGCGTACGCGCTCTGCGCGCCCACGGCGTCGGCACCTTCGTGGAGGTCGGGCCGGACGCCGTGCTCACCGCCAGCGTCCAGGAGACCCTCGCCGGGATCGAGACCGACGCCGCCGCCGACGCCGCCTCCGCCGTGGTGGTGGTGCCGGTGCTGCGCCGGGACCGCCCGGACCGCCGTGCCCTGCTCGCCGCCCTCTCCCAGCTGCACGTCGCCGGCACGACGCCGCACTGGGCGGACGTCCTCGCCGGCCGGCCCGGCCGGCTCGTCGACCTGCCCACCTACCCGTTCGAGCGGCAGCACTACTGGGTGCCGGCCGAGGCGCCCGCCGACGACACCCCGACGGGCGTGGCCGGCGCGCTCGACCGCCGGTTCTGGGCGGCCGTCGAACGCGCCGACCTCGACGCGCTGCGCGACACCCTCGCCGTCACCGACACCGCCGCCGCCGAGTCGCTGCGTACCCTGCTGCCCGTCCTCGCCGACTGGCGGCGGCAGCGGCAGGAACACTCGGTCCTCGACGGCTGGCGGTACCGGGAGGAATGGCAGGTGGCCCCCGAGCCCGCCCCCGCCCGGCTGGCCGGCACCTGGCTGCTGGCGCTGCCCGCCGACGACGCCGACGACCCGGCGGCGCGGGCCGTCCGGGCCGCGCTGACCGGCGCCGGCGCCGACGTGCTGCCGCTGACAGTGGAGCCGGACGCCGACCGGGCCGGCCTCGCGGCGGCCCTCGCCGGCACCGAGCCCGCCGGCGTCGTGTCCCTGCTCGCCGGGGAACCACGCACCGCCGACGGCACCGTCCTGCCCGGCCTGACCGCCACCCTCGCCCTCGTGCAGGCGCTCGGCGACGCCGGCGTGGCAGCGCCGCTGTGGCTGGTCACCGGGGGCGCGGTCGCCGCCGCCTCGTACGACCGGCTCGCCGACCCGGCGCAGGCAGCGATCTGGGGCCTCGGCCGGGTCGTCGGCGTCGAGGCGCCGCACCGCTGGGGCGGCCTGGTCGACCTGCCGTCCGACCCCGACGACCGGGCCGCCTTCCGGCTCGCCGCGATCCTCACCGGCTCGACCGGCGAGGACCAGCTCGCCGTACGCGGCCCCGGCGTCTTCGCCCGCCGCCTCGTCCGCGCCGCCCTCGGCGACCGTCCGCCGGCGCGCCGGTTCACGCCCACCGGCACCGCCCTGGTCACCGGCGGCACCGGCGGGCTCGGCGGGCGCGCCGCCCGCTGGCTCGCCGCCGCCGGAGCCGAGCACGTCGTGCTGGTCAGCCGGCGCGGACCCGACGCCCCCGGCGCCGCCGAGTTGGAGGCCGAGCTGGCCGGCCTCGGGGCCCGGGTCACCGTCGCCGCCTGCGACATCGCCGACCGGGCCGCCCTCGCCGACCTGCTCGACCGGGTCGAGGCCGACGGCCCGCCGGTGCGCACCGTCGTGCACACCGCCGGCGTCGCGCAGTCCACCCCGCTGGCCGAGGTCACCCCCGCCGAGCTGGCCGAGGTGACAGTCGGCAAGACCGCCGGGGCCACCCACCTCGCCGACCTGCTCGCCGACCGGGAGCTGGACGCCTTCGTCGTCTACTCGTCCATCGCCGCCACCTGGGGCAGTGGCGGGCAGGCCGGGTACGCGGCCGGCAACGCCTACCTGGACGCGCTGGTGCGGCGGCGGCGCGCCGACGGCCGGGCCGGCACCGCCATCGCTTGGGGCCCCTGGTCCGACGGCGGCATGCACGCCGCCGACGCCGAGCGGAACCTGCGCCGCCGGGGCCTGCCCGCCATGGACCCGGCCGTCGCCATGGCCGCGTTGCAGCAGGCCCTCGACCACGACGACGTCACAGTGACGGTGGTCGACGTGGACTGGACCCGGTTCGCCCCCGCGTACGCCTCCGCGCGCCGCCGGCCGCTGCTGGAGGGCGTACCGGAGGCGCGGGCCGCCCTCGACGGCGGCGCCGCGGCCGACGACGGCGACGACGGCCCGGCGGCGGCGCTGCGTCGGCGCCTCGCCGCGCTGACCCCGGCCCGCCGCGAGGAGACCGTCGCCGACCTGGTCCGCGAACTCGCCGCCGACGTGCTCGGCCACGACGGCGGGGCTGCCGCCGTGGGCGCGACCACCGCGTTCCGCGACCTCGGCTTCGACTCGCTGACCGCCGTGGAGCTGCGCAACCGGCTCGTCGCCGCCACCGGGCAGGCGCTGCCCACCACCCTGGTCTTCGACCACCCCACCCCGGTGGTGCTGTCCCGCTTCCTGCTCGCCGGCCTCTTCGGCGCCGACGCCGGGGCGGCCCCCGTCGCCGTCCCGGCCGCCGTGGGCGACGACGAGCCGGTGGCCATCGTCGCCATGGCCTGCCGCTACCCCGGCGGCGTCGACGGCCCCGAACGGCTGTGGCGCCTCGTCGCCGACGGCGTCGACGCGATCGGCGACTTCCCGACCGACCGGGGCTGGGACCTCGACCGGCTCTACGACCCCGACCCGGCCAACCCCGGCACCACGTACGCCGACAAGGGCGGCTTCCTGCACGGGGCGGGCGAGTTCGATCCCGGTTTCTTCGGGATCTCGCCGCGCGAGGCGGCGGCGATGGATCCGCAGCAGCGGTTGTTGCTGGAGGTTTCGTGGGAGGCGGTCGAGCGGGCAGGGGTTGAGCCTGGGGTTCTGCGGGGTTCGCGAACAGGGGTGTTCGTGGGCACGAATGGTCAGGACTATGGGGCCCTGCTGATGGCTGCGGGGGAGCAGGCCGAAGGGTTCGGGGCCACGGGCAACGCCGCCAGTGTGGTGTCGGGCCGGGTGGCGTACGCGTTGGGGTTGGAGGGGCCGGCGGTGTCGGTGGACACGGCGTGTTCGTCGTCGCTTGTGGCGTTGCACCTGGCGGTGCAGTCGCTACGGCGTGGCGAGTGCGACCTGGCCCTCGCCGGCGGCGTGACCGTGATGGCGACGCCCGGGCTGTTCGTGGAGTTCTCCCGGCAGCGGGGCCTGGCGGCCGACGGCCGGTGCAAGGCGTTCGCGGCGGCTGCGGACGGGACGGGCTGGGGCGAGGGTGTGGGCGTGCTGCTGGTGGAGCGGCTGTCGGACGCGCGGCGCAACGGGCACCGGGTCCTGGCGGTGGTGCGTGGGTCGGCGGTCAACCAGGACGGCGCCTCGAACGGGCTTACCGCGCCGAACGGCCCGTCGCAGCAGCGGGTGATCCGGCAGGCGCTGGCGTCGGCGCGGCTCTCCGCGGCCGACGTGGACGTGGTCGAGGCGCACGGCACGGGCACGACGCTCGGTGACCCGATCGAGGCGCAGGCCCTGCTGGCGACCTACGGCCAGGGCCGCGAGGGCGGCGAGCCGCTGCTGCTCGGCTCGATCAAGTCCAACATCGGCCACACGCAGGCCGCCTCGGGCGTCGCCGGTGTGATCAAGATGGTGCTGGCGATGCGGGAGGGCGTGGTACCGGCGACGCTGCACGTGGACGAGCCGTCCCCGCACATCGACTGGACCTCCGGCGCGGTGGAACTGGCGACGCAGTCGCGGCCGTGGCCGGTGGTGGACCGGCCGCGCCGGGCGGCGGTGTCGTCGTTCGGCATCTCCGGCACGAACGCGCACGTGATCATCGAGCAGGCCGACGAGCCGGTCGACGCCGCCGCTCCGGTCGGGCACGGCCCGGGCCTGGTTGCCTCGGATGTCGTGGTGTGGCCGGTGTCGGCACGGTCGAAGAGTGCGCTCGCGGGGCAGGCGGCCCGGCTCGCGGACTTCCTGCGCGAGCGCGGCGACGGCGGCGCCGGCCACCTCCGGCGGGCCGCCGGAGCCGTGGTGGACGCGGGGGCGGTGGGTTGGTCTCTCGCCGTCACGAGGTCGGTGTTCGACCAGCGGGCGGCTGTGGTCGGGTCGGGCTTGGAGGAGTTGCTGGCGGGGCTGGATGCTCTGGCGTCGGGGTCGCCGGCTGGGCACGTCGTCGCCGGCACCGCCATGTCCCATGGTGCGGGCGCGGTGTTCGTGTTTCCGGGTCAGGGTGCGCAGTCGGCGCAGATGGCTGCGGGTCTGGTGGGTCGTACGCCGGTGTTCGACGCGCGCTTGGCGGAGTGTCAGCGGGCCCTCGCGCCGTATCTGGACGTGGATCTGGTGTCGGTGTTGACCGGTGACGACGAGTCGTGGCTGGAGCGGGTGGAGGTCGTGCAGCCGGTGCTGTGGGCTGTGGGTATGGCCCTGGCGGCGGTGTGGCAGTACGCGGGTGTGGTTCCGGCTGCGGTGGTTGGTCATTCGCAGGGTGAGATCGGTGCGGCGTGTGTGGCGGGGATCCTCAGCCTGGAGGATGCGGCGAAGGCTGTGGCGTTGCGGTCGCGGGCGCTGACGGTGCTGCGGGGTACCGGGACGATGGCGTCGGTGGACCTGTCTGCTGAGGCGGTGGCTGGGCGGCTCTCGGCGTTCCCGGGTGTCGGGGTGGCGGCGGTCAACGGCCCGTCGACGGTCGTGGTGTCGGGTCCGCCGCAGCCTGTCGCGGATCTGGTGGAGGCGTGTCAGGCCGACGGGGTGCGGGCGCGGTTGATCCCGGTGGACTACGCGTCGCACTCGGCGGCGGTGCAGGAGGTCGCGGAGCAGTTGCGCGCGGACCTGGCCGACGTGAGCCCGCAGCCGGGGCACACTCGGCTCGTCTCGACGTTGACGGGGGACTGGGTCGACCCGTCCTCGATGGACGTCGGCTACTGGTACGACAACCTGCGGCAGACCGTGCAGTTTGACGCCGCCGTGCGCGTCGCTGTCGCCGCCGGGCACACCACGTTCGTGGAGATCTCCCCGCATCCGGTGTTGACGATGCCGGTCACGGCGATCCTGGATGACGTCGGCGTCACCGGGCACACCCTGGGCAGCTTGCGTCGTGGTGACGACGATCCGACGCGGTTGCTGACGAACCTCGCGACCGCCCACACGATCGGCCTGCCCGTCGACCTGACGGCCGTCCTCGCCGAGACCGACGTGGCGGCACTGCCCACCTACGCCTTCGAACGGGGACGCTACTGGCTGGACGCGCCCGCGCACCGCGTACGCGACGTCGGCTCGGCCGGCCTCCAGGACACCGGCCACCCGCTGCTCAGCGCGGCCGTACCCGTCGCAGACGACCGGACGGTGGTGCTGACCGGGCGGCTGTCGGTGCGGACCCACCCGTGGCTGGCCGACCACGCCGTCGGCGGGGCGGTGATCGTCCCGGGCACCGGCGTCGTCGACATGGTGGTCCGGGCCGGCGACGAGGTCGACGCCGGCCAGGTGGGCGACCTGACGCTGATCAACCCGCTGGTGCTCCCCGCGACCGGCGCGGTGCAGGTACAGGTGCGAGTGGGCCCGCCCGCCGACACCGGCGAGCGGAGCGTCACCGTGCACTCCCGCCCCGAAGAGGACGCCGACGCCGAGTGGACCCGGCACGCCGAGGGACTCCTGCTGCCGCAGCTGCCCGCCCCGACCGCCGTACCGGGGCAGTGGCCGCCGGCCGACGCCGTCGAGGTCGACGCCGACCTGGACGCCTGGTACGTGCAGACGGCCGAGGGCGGCCTCGGCTACGGCCCCTCCTTCCGAGGGCTGCGCCGGGTGTGGCGCGGCGACGGCGAGGTCTACGCCGAGGTGGCCCTGCCCGAGGAGGCGAGCGCCGACGCGTCCCGCTTCGGGCTGCACCCGGCCCTGTTCGACGCGGCCCTCCAGGCCAGCGGGGTCACCGCCCTGCTCGGCGACGCGGCGGACACCTCCGGGGCGGGCTGGATGCCGTTCGCCTTCCGCTCGGTCGCCCTGCACGCCCACGGCGCCACCCGGCTGCGGGCGCGGCTGCGCCCGCTCGGCCCGGACACCGTCGCGGTCACGCTCGCCGACACCGCCGGCCAGCCGGTCGCCACCGTCGAGTCGCTGACGTTCCGCCCGGTCGCCGCGGGCCGGGCCGACGAGACCGCCGCCCTGCGCCGCACGTCGGTGTTCCACCTGGACTGGACGCCGCTGACGGACACCGGCGCGGCGGCCGGGGAGGCCCGCTGGGCGCTGCTCGGCGACGACACCCTCGGCCTCGCCGGGGCGCTCGCCGCCGCCGGGCACCCGGTGCGGTCCCACGCCGACCTGGCGGCGCTGGTCGCCGAGATCGGGGAGTCCGGGGACGTACCCGATGTGGTGCTGGACCTGCGCTCCGGCGCGGAGTCGGACCCGCAGCGGGCCGGTGAGGCCGCGCACGACGCGGCCCGCGACGCCCTCGCGCTGGTGCGGCAGTGGTTGGGCGAGCCCCGGCTGGAGCGGTCCCGGCTCGTGCTGCACACCCGGGGCGCCGTCGGCGCGGCCCCGGGCGAGGCCCCGTGCGACCTGGCCCAGGCGAGCCTGTGGGGGCTGGTCCGCTCGGCGCAGTCCGAGCACCCCGGCCGGTTCACGCTGCTCGACACCGACGACGCCGCCGCCTCCCTGGCGGCCGTCCCGGCGGCCGTCGCCTCCGGCGAGCCGCAGCTCGCGCTGCGCGACGGCGCGCCGCTCGTGCCCCGGCTGGCCCGGGCCCGCGACGCCGGTGTGTTGCCGCTGCCCGCCGACGAGGTGCCGTGGCGTCTCGACGTCACCGAGAAGGGCACGCTGGAGAACCTCGCCCTGCTGCCCGGTCCCGAGGCGGGCGGGGAGCTGCCGGCGGGCCACGTCCTGGTCGGGATGCGCGCCTCCGGGCTGAACTTCCGCGACGTGGTGCTGGCCCTCGGCATGGTCCCCGACCAGGAGGTGCTGGGCAACGAGGGCGCCGGCGTGGTGCTCGGCGTGGGGCCGGGCGTCGCCGACCTCGCCCCCGGCGACCGGGTGATGGGCATCTTCTCCGGCTCGTTCGCCTCGGCGGCGGTCACCGACCGCCGGCTGCTCACCCGCATCCCCGACGGCTGGTCCTACACCGACGCCGCCGCCGTGCCCGTGGTCTTCCTGACCGCCTGGTACGGGCTGGTGGAGCTGGCCCGGCTGCGCGCGGGCGAGTCCGTGCTCGTGCACGCGGCGGCCGGCGGCGTGGGCATGGCCGCCGTGCAGATCGCCCGCCACCTCGGCGCGGAGGTCTACGGCACGGCCGGCCCCGGCAAGTGGCCGGCGCTGCGCGACACCGGCTTCGACGACGCGCACCTCGCCTCCTCCCGCAGCCTCGACTTCGCCGACGAGTTCGCCCACCGCACCGGCGGGCGGGGCGTCGACGTGGTGCTCAACGCCCTGCGCGGCGAGTACGTCGACGCGTCGCTGCGGCTGCTCGCCGACGGCGGCCGGTTCGTCGAGATGGGCAAGACCGACAAGCGGGACCCGCGGCGGGTCGCCGCCGACCACCCGGGCGTCAGCTACCAGGTCTTCGATCTCATCGAGGCCGGCCCGGAGAAGATCGGCGCGATGCTGGGCGAGCTGATGGCGCTCTTCGCCGCCGGTGCGCTGCGGCCCCTGCCCCGGCGCACCTGGGACGTCCGGCGCGCCCCCGAGGCGTTCCGCTTCCTCAGCCAGGCCCGGCACGTCGGCAAGCTGGCCCTGAGCATTCCGCAGGCGCCCCGGCTCGACGGCACGGTCCTGGTCTCCGGGGCGACCGGCACCCTCGGCGCGCTGCTCTGCCGGCACCTGGTCACCGCGCACGGCGCCCGGCAGTTGCTGCTGGTCAGCCGGCGCGGCCCGGACGCCGAGGGCGCCGACGAACTGCTCGCCGACCTGAAGGCGCTCGGCGCGGACGTGTCGATCGTCGCCGCCGACCTGGCCGACCCGGACGCCGTGGCGGACGTACTGTCCATGGTTGACCAGCGGCACCCGCTGCGCGCCGTCGTGCACGCCGCCGGCGTCCTCGACGACGCCACCGTCGAGTCCCTCACCCCCGACCGCCTCGCCGCGGTGCTGCGGCCCAAGGTCGACGTGGCGTGGAACCTGCACCGGGCCACCCTCGGCCACGACCTGAGCGCGTTCGTGCTCTTCTCCGCCGCCGCGGGCGTGTTCGGCGGTCCGGGCCAGGGCAACTACGCCGCCGGCAACGCGTTCCTCGACGCCCTGGCGGAGCACCGGCGGGCCCTCGGCCTGCCGGCGGTCGCGCTGGCGTGGGGCCGCTGGGCACAGGCCAGCGGCATGACGGGCCACCTCGACTCGGCCGACATCCGCCGCCTCGACCGGGGCGGCATGGCGGCGCTCTCCGACGCCGAGGGGCTCGCCCTGTTCGACGCTCTCTGGCGCTCGGAGCGGGCGACACTCATGCCCGCGAAGATCGTCACCGGCGTGGCCGCGCCCGGGTCGCCCGTACACCCGCTGCTGACCAACCTGGTCCGCGCCGCCGGCCGCCGGGCCGCGGCCGGCGAGGCCGCCGACGGGCAGGCGTACGCCGAGACGCTGCGCGCCCTGCCCGACGACAAGCGGGTACGCGCCCTGCGCGACCTGGTGCTGGCGCACGTGGCGGTCGTCCTCGGCCACGGCGACCCGGTCGGCATCGAGCCGACCCGCGCGTTCCGGGAACTCGGCTTCGACTCGCTGACCGCCGTGGAGCTGCGCAACCGGCTCGGCGCGGCCACCGGGCTGCGGCTGCCGGCGACGCTGGTCTTCGACAACCCGACGCCCGAGGCGCTCGCCGTCCACCTGGCCGGGCAGTTCGCCCCGGTGAGCCCGGCCGGCGAGCCGTCGGCGGCGGGCCGGGAACTCGACCGGCTGGAGGCGGCGCTCCTCGGGCTGGAACCGGCCGACGACGAGTTCCGCCGGATCACCGACCGGCTGCACGGCCTGCTGGGCCGGCTGACCGAGCGGCAGGCGGACGCGGACGGCGACGACGACCTGGAGTCGGCCACCGCTGAGAACATCTTCGACCTGATCGACCGCGAGCTGGAGACGTCGTGACCACCAGCCGCAACGACATCGGCATGCCGAGTGAGGTAGGTCCACGGTGAGCAACGAGGACGAGAGGTACGTCGAGTACCTGAAGCGTACGACCTCGGAGCTGCGGCGTACCCGGCGTCGGCTGCGCGAGCTGGAGAGCCGGGACTCCGAGCCCATCGCCATCGTGGCGATGAGCTGCCGCTACCCGGGCGGCGTCGACAGCCCCGAGGCGCTGTGGCAGCTCGTGCACGACGGCGGCGACGGGATCGGGCCGTTCCCCGCCGACCGGGGCTGGGACCTGGAGAACCTCTTCCACCCCGATCCCGACCACCCGGGCACCAGTTACGTGCGCGAGGGCGGCTTCGTCTACTCCGCCGCCGACTTCGACGCCGACCTGTTCGGCATCTCGCCCCGCGAGGCCGTCGCCATGGACCCGCAGCAGCGGCTGCTGCTGGAGACCTCCTGGGAGGCGTTCGAGCGGGCCGGGCTGCCGCTGCCGGCCGTCCGGGGCAGCCGTACCGGCGTCTTCGTCGGGGCCTCGTCGCACGGCTACGACGGCATGATGGCGCAGGCCGAGAACGGCGAGGGCCACCTGCTCACCGGCAACGCCACCAGTGTCATCTCCGGCCGCGTCGCGTACACCCTCGGGCTGGAGGGGCCGGCGGTCACAGTCGACACCGCCTGCTCGTCCTCGCTCGTCGCCATCCACCTGGCCGCGCAGGCCCTGCGCAACGGCGACTGCGAGCTGGCCCTGGCGGGCGGCGTGACGGTGATGCCCACCCCGGCGGTCTTCGTCGGCTTCAGCCGGCAGCGCGGTCTCGCCGCCGACGGGCGGTGCAAGGCGTTCGCCGCCGGCGCGGACGGCACCTCGTGGTCCGAGGGCATCGGCATGCTGCTGCTCACCCGGCTCTCCGACGCGCAGCGGCACGGCCACCCGGTGCTCGCCGTGGTACGCGGTAGCGCCGTGAACCAGGACGGCGCGTCCAACGGGCTCAGCGCCCCGCACGGCCCCTCCCAGGTGCGGGTCATCCGCCAGGCCCTCGGCAACGCCCGGCTCACGCCCGAGCAGGTCGACGTGGTGGAGGCGCACGGCACGGGCACCCGGCTCGGCGACCCGATCGAGGCGCAGGCGCTGCTGGCCACGTACGGGCAGGACCGCGACGAGGCCGCGCCGCTGCTGCTCGGGTCGGTGAAGTCGAACATCGGGCACACCCAGGCAGCCGCCGGCGTGGCCGGTGTGATCAAGATGGTGATGGCGATGCGGCACGGCGTCGTGCCGCCCACCCTGCACGTCGACGAGCCGTCGCCGCAGATCGACTGGACCGCCGGGGCCGTCACCCTCGCCACCGCCGCCACGCCGTGGCCGGCCGTGGACCGGCCGCGCCGGGCCGCCGTGTCGTCGTTCGGCGTCTCCGGCACCAACGCGCACACCATCATCGAGCAGGCCCCGGCTCCCGCCGAGACCGAGACCGAGCCGAAGGGCCCGGCGGCCCGCACGGTGGCCCCCGTGCTGCTCTCCGCCCGCTCCGACGCCGCGCTCGCCGCCCAGGCCGGCCGCTGGGCCGCCCGGTTTGCCGCCGACGACACCCTGCGCCCGCTCGACGTGGCCTTCTCGTCGGTGACCTCCCGCTCCACCCTGGACCGCCGCGCCGTGCTGTCCGCGACCGGCCGCGACGACCTGCTCGCGGGGCTGCGCGCCCTCGCCGCCGGGGAACCGGCCGGCACCGTCGTGCTCGGCGCCGGCGCGCCGCGCGGCCAGCTCGCGGTGCTCTTCTCCGGCCAGGGCGCGCAGCGCGCCGGGATGGGCCGGGAGTTGTACGTCGAGTTCCCGGTGTTCGCCGCCGCCCTCGACGAGGCGTGCGGGCATCTGGACAGGGCCCTGCCGCGCCCGCTGAGGGAGGTGCTCTTCGCCGCCGAGGGCTCGGCCGACGCCGAGTTGCTGGATCAGACGGTGTTCACGCAGGCGGGGTTGTTCGCGGTCGAGGTGGCGTTGTTCCGGTTGGTCGAGTCCTTCGGGGTCGCCCCCGACCTGGTCGGCGGGCACTCGATCGGTGAGGTCACGGCCGCGTACGTGGCGGGTGTGTTGTCGCTGGAGCATGCCTGCGCGTTGGTGGCGGCGCGGGGTCGGTTGATGCAGGCGCTGCCGGCCGGTGGTGGGATGCTGGCGGTCGCGGCGGCCGAGGCTGACGTGGCGGCGGCGCTGGACGGGTTGGCCGGTGTGGGGATCGCGGCGGTCAACGGTCCGCAGGCTGTCGTGGTTTCCGGCGCCGTCGACACCCTCGACGAGGTGGAGCGGCACTGGAAGGACCGGGGTGTACGCGTCCGCCGCCTCACCGTCAGTCACGCGTTCCACAGTCCGTTGATGGAGCCGATGCTTGCCCGGTTCCGCGCGGTGCTCGACAAGCTCACCTTCGCCGCGCCGTCGCTGCCGGTCGTGTCGAACGTGACGGGTGCCCTGGCTGGCGATGAGATCTGCACGCCGGAGTATTGGGTGCGGCATGTGCGCGAGGCGGTGCGTTTCGCCGATGGGGTGACGGCGCTGCGGGCGGCGGGTGTGGATACGTTCCTGGAGGTCGGGCCGCGCAGCGTGCTGACTGCGATGGTCGGCGATGTGCTGCCGGGCGGGGACGGGGTGCTGGCCGTCGCCGCGCAGCGCGTGGACCGGCCCGAGGTGCACGGGCTGTTGGGCGGGCTGGCCGAGTTGCACGTGCACGGGGTGGCGGTCGACTGGCGGCGGTGGTTCGCCGAGACCGGCGCGCGGCGGGTGGACCTGCCGACGTACGCCTTCCAGCACCAGCGCTACTGGCCCGAGGTCGGCGGCACCGCCGTGACGGCCGTGCCGGGTGACGCCGCCGAGGGGGACTTCTGGGCGGCCGTGGAGCGTGGCGACCTGACCGGGGTCGCCGCCCACCTGGCCGTGCAGGACGATCCCGCGGCAGTGGAGGCGCTCGCCCCGGCCGTACCGGTGCTGTCGTCGTGGCGGCGGGCCCGGCAGCGCGACGCCGTGGTGGACGGCTGGACCTACCGGGTCGAGTGGGAGCCCGTACGCCCCGCCGCCGTTCCGGCGCTGACCGGCCGCTGGCTCGTCGTCACCGCCGACAACGACGACGCCGGGGTGGCCGGCACGCTGACCGGTGCCGGCGCCCACGTCGACACCCTGACCGTCGCCCCGGGCGTCGATCGCGCCGAGCTGGCCGGGCTGCTGCGCGGCCACAGCGAGCAGGGCTGGGCCGGCGTGCTCTGCGTGCTGCCCGCGACCGACGGGGCGCTGCCGGACGCCCCGGCTGTCTCCGTCGGCGCCGCGCTGCTGCTCACCCTCACCCAGGCGCTCGCCGATGCGGGCCTGCCCGGCCGGCTCTGGTGCCTCACCCGGGGCGCCGTGCGCGCCGGGGCCGGCGAGACCCTCACCGACCCGTGGGCCGCCCTGGCCTGGGGCCTCGGGCGGGTCGTCGCCCTCGAACAGCCGGACCGCTGGGGCGGCCTGGTCGACCTGCCCGCCCGCGCCGACCGCGCCACGGCCGACGCGCTGCTCGCCGTCCTCGCCGACGCCGGGCACGACCAGGTGGCGATCCGCCCCCAGGGCGTCCTCGGCCGGCGGCTGGTGCCGGCCGTGCCGCCGGTGGGTGTGGGTTGGCGGCCTGCTGGGACGGTGTTGGTGACCGGTGGTACGGGTGCGTTGGGTCGGCATGTGGCGCGTTGGTTGCTGGCGAACGGGGCCGGTGAGGTGGTGCTGGCTTCGCGGCGGGGTCCGGGGGTGCCGGGTGTGGCGGAGTTGGTGGCCGAGTTGGGTGCGGTGCGGGTGGTGGGGTGTGACGTCACCGACCGGGCCGCCGTCGAGGCTCTGGTCTCCGGGCTGCCGGAGCTGACCGCCGTCGTGCACACCGCCGGCGTGATCGACGACGGCGTCCTCGACGGGCTCGACCTGACCCGGATGCAGGCCGTCCTCGACGGCAAGGTCCGCGCCGCCCGGGTTCTGCACGAGGCCACCGCCCACCGCGACCTCGACGCGTTCGTGCTCTTCTCCTCCCTCGCCGGCGTCATCGGCAGCGCCGGGCAGGGCAACTACGCGGCGGCCAACGCCTATCTCGACGCGTTCGCGGCCTGGCGACGCGACCAGGGCCTGCCCGCCACCGCCATCGCCTGGGGCGCCTGGGCTGAGGACGGCATGGCCGCCGCCCTGACCGCCCGGCTCGCCCGGGGCGGGGTCGACGCGCTCCCCGCCGCCGAGGCCGTCACCGCCCTCGGCCGGCTGGTCAACACCGCCGAGCCGGCGGTCACCGTCGCCGCCGTCGACTGGGGACGCCTCGCCGCCTCCTGGGGCCGGCCCACGCCACTGATCGCCGCCCTGCCCGGGGTGCCCGCCGTGCCCACCGGTCCCGTCCGCGCCGTGGTGGTCGGCCGGTCCCTGCCGCAGCTCGCCGACCTCGTACGCACCCAGGCCGCCGTCGTGCTCGGCTACCCGGCCGGGCGGCCGCTGCCCGAGCGCACCTTCCGGGACCTCGGCTTCGACTCGCTCACCGCCGTCGAGCTGCGCAACCGGCTGACGGCCGAGACCGGTATGACCCTGCCCGCCACGCTGGTCTTCGACCACCCCACGGTCGCCGAACTTGCCGCCCACCTGCACGGCCTCACCGCCGGGCACACCACCGGCGAGGTGGTCGCCGACGGCACCGGCCGTGACCGCGAACCGATCGCCATCGTCGCGATGAGCTGCCGCTTCCCCGGCGGGGTCACCTCGCCCGAGCAGCTCTGGGACCTGCTGGCCACCGGCACCGACGCGCTGAGCCTGATGCCCGGCGAGCGCGGCTGGAACCTCGCCGAGCTGTACCACCCCGACCCCGAGCACCTCGGTACCAGCTACGTCCGGGAGGGCGGCTTCGTCGCCGGTGCCGGCGAGTTCGACCCGGCGTTCTTCGGCATCAGCCCCCGCGAGGCCCTCGCCATGGACCCGCAGCAGCGGCTGCTGCTGGAGACCTCCTGGGAGGCGTTCGAGCGGGCCCGGATCAATCCGACCGCCCTGCGCGGCAGCCGCACCGGCGTGTACGTCGGCACCAACGGCCAGGACTACGGCTCGCTGCTGATGGCCACCGGGGACGTCGACGAGAACTACCTCGCCACCGGCACCTCCGCCAGCGTCATCTCCGGCCGGCTGGCGTACACCTTCGGGCTGCACGGCCCGGCCGTCACCGTCGACACGGCCTGCTCGTCGTCGCTGGTCGCGATGCACCTGGCCGCGCAGGCCCTTCAGACGGGGGAGTGCGACCTGGCCCTGGCCGGCGGCGCCACCGTGATGGCCACCCCCGGCATCTTCGTCGGCTTCTCCCGCCAGCGCGGTCTCGCCGCCGACGGCCGGTGCAAGCCGTTCGCCGGAGCGGCGGACGGCACCGGCTGGGGCGAGGGCGTCGGCCTGCTGGTGCTCCAGCGGCTCTCCGACGCCCGCCGCGACGGCAACCCGGTCCTCGCCGTGCTGCGCGGCAGCGCCGTCAACCAGGACGGCGCCTCCAACGGCCTCACCGCCCCCAACGGCCCCGCCCAGCAGCGGGTGATCCGGCAGGCCCTCGCGAACGCCGGACTCACCGCCGAGCAGGTGGACGCCGTCGAGGCGCACGGCACCGGCACCACCCTCGGCGACCCGATCGAGGCGCAGGCCCTCATCGCCACGTACGGCCAGGACCGGCCCGCCGACCGGCCGTTGTGGCTCGGCTCGATCAAGTCGAACATCGGGCACACCCAGGCGGCGGCGGGTGTGGCCGGGGTGATGAAGATGGTGCTGGCGATGCGGCACGGGGTGCTGCCGCCCACGCTGCACGTGGACGAGCCCACCCCGCACGTCGACTGGACCGGCGGCAGCGTCGAGCTGCTCACCTCCGCCCGGCCGTGGGAGCCGGCCGACGGGGTACGCCGCGCCGCCGTCTCCTCGTTCGGGATCAGCGGCACCAACGTGCACACCATCCTCGAACAGGCCCCCGCCGACGAGCCGGAGCCCGGACCGGCGGCCGACGTGCCGACCGGGGAGCTGCCCTGGGTGCTCTCCGGGCGCACCGTCGACGCCCTCACCGCCCGCACCCGGGACCTGCGCGAGCACCTTGGCACAGTGGACGACGACGCGCTCGCCGACGTCGGCTGGTCGCTGGCCGCCACGCGCGCCGCCCACGACCACCGGGCCGTCGTCTTCGCCGCCGACCGCGACGACCTGGCCGCGTCCCTCGACGCGCTCGCCGCCGGCCGGCCCGGCCCGCAGACCGTCACCCGCGTCCCCGGCACGCCGGGCGAGGTCGCGTTCGTCTTCCCGGGCCAGGGATCGCAGTGGGCCGGGATGGCCGCCGAGCTGCTCGACACCGCCCCCGTCTTCGCGGAGACGTTCGCCGCCTGCGCCGACGCGCTGCGCCCGTACGTCGACTGGTCACCGGCCGACGTGGTGCGCGGCGCGCCCGACGCCCCGTCGCTGGAGCGCGTCGACGTCGTGCAGCCCACCCTGTTCGCGGTCAGCGTCTCGCTCGCCGCGCTCTGGGAGTCGTACGGGGTGCGCCCCGGAGCCGTCGTCGGCCACTCCCAGGGGGAGATCGCCGCCGCGTACGTCGCCGGTGGCCTCACCCTCGACGACGCGGCGGCCGTGGTCGCGCTGCGCAGCCGGATCATCGCCGGCATCGCCGGGGACGGCGGCATGGTCTCGGTCGCCACCACCGCCGACGAGGCCACCGCGACGATCGCCCGCTGGGCCGGCCGCATCGCCCTGGCCGCCGTCAACGGACCCACCTCCGTCGTGGTCTCCGGCGACGGCGCCGCCCTCGACGAGCTCGTCGCCCACTACGAGTCCCGCGAGGTGCGGGTGCGCCGCGTCCCCGTGGACTACGCCTCCCACTCCGCCCACGTCGAGCAACTGCGCGAGCAGCTCCTGGAACTGCTCGCCGGGCTGCGGCCCCGCACCGGCGAGGTCCGGTTCCGCTCCACCGTCGAGGGGGACTGGCTCGACACCGCCGCCCTCGACGCCGACTACTGGTACCGCAACCTGCGGCAGACCGTCCGCTTCGACGAGGCGGTACGCAGCCTCGTAGCCGCCGGCTACCAGACCTTCGTCGAGGTCAGCGCCCACCCCGTGCTGACGATGGCCGTGCAGGAGAGCGTCGAGCTGGCCGCCGCCGACCCGGACGCGGTCACCGTCACCGGCAGCCTGCGCCGGGGCGAGGGCGGCCTCGGCCGCTTCCTGCGCGCCGTGGCCGAGGTCTGGGCCGGAGGTACGGCCGTGGACTGGCGGCCCGCCTTCGCCGGCCTCGCCGGGCGTCGCCTCGACCTGCCCACGTACCCGTTCCAGCGGCAGCTCTACTGGCCGCAGCCGTCGACCGCGCCCGCCCCCGCGGTCGGGACCGCCGGTGCCGTGGCCGACGACGAGGTCGACGCCCGGTTCTGGGCGGCCGTCGAGGCGGAGGACCTGACCGCACTCACTGCCGAACTCTCCGCCACGACCGAGCCGAGGCCCGTCCCGGAGACGGCGTTCGCCGACGTGCTGCCGGTGCTCGCCGCCTGGCGTCGCCGGCACCGCGACCAGGCCACCGTGGACTCGTGGCGGTACCGGGACAGTTGGACGCCCGTCGCCCCCGACGCCTCCGGCGAGCCGGCCGTCACCGGCACCTGGTGGCTGCTTACCGGCCCCGACGACACCGGCGCGGCCGAGGCCGACTTCTGCGCCGAGGCGTTGCGGCGCCACGGCGGCACCGTCGTACCGCTGGCTCTGGACGCCGACCGCACGGACCGCGCGGCGCTCGCCGCCCGGCTGCGCGACCTCGCCGACGGCGGCCCCCGCCCCGCCGGGATCGTGTCGCTGCTGTCGCTCGACGAGACGCCCGCCCCGGCGCACCCGTCCGTGCCGGTCGGCTTCGCCGGCACCGTCACCCTCGTGCAGGCGCTCGGCGACGCCGGCGTCCGCGCGCCCCTGTGGTGCCTCACCCGGGGCGCCGTCGCGACCGGCCCAGCCGACCCGCTGCCGCACCCGCTCCAGCAGCTCACCTGGGGCTTCGGCCGGGTCGCCGCGCTGGAGCACCCGGACCGCTGGGGCGGCCTCGTGGACCTGCCCGACGAGCTCGACGATGCGGCCGGCCGTCGGCTCGTGCGCGTCCTCGCCGGTGCCGACGGGGAGGACCAGGTCGCGCTGCGGTGGGCCGGCGCGTTCGGCCGGCGACTGCTGCACGCCCCGCTCGGCGACACGCCCGCCCCGCGCGCCTGGCGGCCCTCCGGCACCGCCCTGGTCACCGGCGGCACCGGCGCGCTCGGCGGGCACATGGCCCGCTGGCTCGCCGCCAACGGCGCCGCCCACCTGGTGCTGGTGAGCCGGCGCGGCCGGCAGGCCGAGGGCATCGCCGACCTCGAGGCCGAGTTGGTCGCACTGGGCGCCCGGGTGACCGTCGCCGCCTGCGACGCCGCCGACCGCTCGGCGCTCGCCGCCGTCCTCGCCGACCTGCCGTCCGAGCACCCGTTGACCACCGTCGTACACACCGCAGCCGTGCTCGACGACTCGGTGATCAACTCGCTGACGCTGGACCAGGTCGACTACGCGCTCAGCGCGAAGGTCACCGCCGCGCTGAACCTGCACGAGCTGACCCGCGAGCTGGACCTCGACGCGTTCATCCTGTTCTCGTCGATGGCCGGCACCGTCGGCAGCTCCGGCGTGGGCAACTACGCCCCCGGCAACGCGTTCCTCAACGCCCTCGCCGAGCACCGCCGCGCCCTCGGCCTGCCCGCCACCTCCATCGGTTGGGGCGCCTGGGGCGGCGGCGGCATGGCCGACGGCGAGTTCGGCCGGATGCTGCACCGCCACGGCGCACCCGAGATGCCGCCGCGGCTCGCCGTCGCGGCCCTGCACCAGGCCGTCGAGCACGACGAGACGTTCCTGACCATCTCGAACATCGCCTGGGAGCGGTTCTTCGTCGCGTTCACCGCCACCCGACCCGGCCCGCTGATCTCGGAGATCCCCGAGGCGCAGCGGTTGCAGGCCACCAAGGGACCGGCCGAGACGAAGGAGACCGACGAGGCCGGCCCGGCCGGCGCGTTCACCCGGATGAGCGCCGCCGAGCGCCAGCAGGCGCTGCTCGACCTGGTCCGCGACCAGGCGGCCACGGTCCTCAGGTACGCCGACGGCCAGGCCGTCGACCCGCACCACGCGTTCCGCGACCTCGGCTTCGACTCGGTGACCGCGGTGGAACTGCGCAACCGGCTCGCCACCGCCACCTCGCTGCGGCTGCCGGTGACCCTGGTCTTCGACTACCCGTCGCCGACCGCGCTCGCCCGGCACCTGCACGAGGAACTGGGCGGGGAGGCCGCCGTGGCCGTCGAGGCCGCTCCGGTGGCGTTCGGCGACGACGAGCCGGTGGCCATCGTGGCCATGTCCTGCCGCTTCCCCGGCGGGGCCAACGATCCCGAGCGGTTCTGGCAGATGCTGCACGCCGGCCGCGACGCCGTGTCGGACCTCCCCGGCGATCGGGGTTGGGACGTCGAGCGCCTCTACGACCCCGACCCCTATTCCACCGGCACCTCCTACGTCCGCAGCGGCGCCTTCCTCTACGAGGCGGCGGAGTTTGATGCCGGTTTCTTCGGGATTTCCCCCCGCGAGGCGTTGGCCATGGATCCGCAGCAGCGGTTGTTGCTGGAGGTTTCGTGGGAGGCGGTCGAGCGGGCAGGGGTTGAGCCTGGGGTTCTGCGGGGTTCGCGAACAGGGGTGTTCGTGGGCACGAATGGTCAGGACTATGGGGCCCTGCTGATGGCTGCGGGGGAGCAGGCCGAAGGGTTCGGGGCCACGGGCAACGCCGCCAGTGTGGTGTCGGGCCGGGTGGCGTACGCGTTGGGGTTGGAGGGGCCGGCGGTGTCGGTGGACACGGCGTGTTCGTCGTCGCTTGTGGCGTTGCACCTGGCGGTGCAGTCGCTACGGCGTGGCGAGTGCGACCTGGCCCTCGCCGGCGGCGTGACCGTGATGGCGACGCCCGGGCTGTTCGTGGAGTTCTCCCGGCAGCGGGGCCTGGCGGCCGACGGCCGGTGCAAGGCGTTCGCGGCGGCTGCGGACGGGACGGGCTGGGGCGAGGGTGTGGGCGTGCTGCTGGTGGAGCGGCTGTCGGACGCGCGGCGCAACGGGCACCGGGTCCTGGCGGTGGTGCGTGGGTCGGCGGTCAACCAGGACGGCGCCTCGAACGGGCTTACCGCGCCGAACGGCCCGTCGCAGCAGCGGGTGATCCGGCAGGCGCTGGCGTCGGCGCGGCTCTCCGCGGCCGACGTGGACGTGGTCGAGGCGCACGGCACCGGCACCACGCTTGGTGACCCGATCGAGGCGCAGGCCCTGCTCGCCACGTACGGGCAGGAGCGCGAGGAGCCGCTGCTGCTCGGCTCGGTCAAGTCGAACATCGGCCACACCCAGGCCGCCGCCGGTGTCGCCGGTGTGATCAAGATGGTGCTGGCGATGCGGGAGGGCGTGGTTCCCGCGACGCTGCACGTGGACGAGCCGTCCCCGCACATCGACTGGACCTCCGGGGCCGTCGAGCTGGCGATCGAGTCGCGGCCGTGGCCGGCCGTGGACCGGGCACGCCGGGCGGCGGTGTCGTCGTTCGGCATCTCCGGCACGAACGCCCACGTGATCATCGAACTGCCCGAGGACCTGCCCACCGAGAGCGCGGAACCCGAGACCGCCGCCGGCCGGAGCGCGGGGCTCGTGGCTTCCGACGTCGTCGTCTGGGCGGTGTCGGGGCGGTCGAAGGGCGCCCTGGCCGGTCAGGCCGCCCGCCTGGCCCGGCACGTCCGCGCGCACGCCGCCATCGACACGGCGGCGGTGGGTTGGTCTCTCGCCGTCACGAGGTCGGTGTTCGACCAGCGGGCGGCTGTGGTCGGGTCGGGCGTGGAGGAGTTGCTGGCGGGGCTGGACGCTCTGTCCGTCGGCGCGCCGGCGGGGAACCTCGTCACGGGTACGGCCTCCGGAACCGGTGCGGTGTTCGTGTTTCCGGGTCAGGGTGCGCAGTCGGCGCGGATGGCGGCGGGCCTGGTGGGTCGTGTGCCGGTGTTCGACGCGCGCCTGGCGGAGTGCCAGCGGGCGTTGGCGTCGTATCTGGACGTGGACCTCGTGTCGGTGTTGACCGGTGACGACGAGTCGTGGCTGGAGCGGGTGGAGGTCGTGCAGCCGGTGCTGTGGGCCGTCGGTGTGGCGCTGGCGGCGGTGTGGCAGCACGCCGGGGTCACCCCGGCGGCGGTGGTCGGTCACTCGCAGGGTGAGATCGGTGCCGCGTGCGTGGCCGGGATTCTCTCCCTGGAGGACGCGGCGAAGGCTGTGGCGCTGCGGTCGCGGGCGCTGACGGTGCTGCGGGGCACCGGCACGATGGCGTCGGTCGACCTGTCTGCTGAGGCGGTCGCGGAGCGGCTGCCGGGCTTCCCCGGGGTGGGCGTCGCGGCGGTGAACGGTCCGTCGACAGTGGTGGTGTCGGGTCCGCCGCAGCCGGTCGCCGACCTGGTGGAGTCGTGTCAGGCCGACGGGGTGCGGGCGCGGTTGATCCCGGTGGACTATGCGTCGCACTCGGAGGCGGTGCAGGAGGTGGCGGAGCGGTTGCGCGCCGATCTGGCCGACGTGACTCCGCGGCCCGGCCATGTCCGGATGGTGTCGACGTTGACCGGTGACTGGGTCGATCCGGCGTCGATGGACGCCAGTTACTGGTACGACAACTTGCGGCAGACTGTGCGGTTCGACGCCGCTGTGCGGGTGGCGGTCGAGGCGGGTCACACGACGTTCGTGGAGATCAGCCCGCATCCGGTGTTGACGATGCCGGTGACGGCGATCCTGGACGACGTCGGCGTCACCGGGCACACCCTGGGCAGCCTGCGTCGTGGTGACGACGATCCGACGCGGTTGCTGACGAACCTCGCGACCGCCCACACGATCGGCCTGCCCGTCGACCTGACGGCCGTCCTCGCCGAGACCGACGTGGTGGCACTGCCCACCTACGCCTTCGACCGCGGCCGCTTCTGGCCCACCGCCGTGACCGGGCAGGACGGCGCCGAGGAGACCCCGAACGGCGTCGACTCCGCGTTCTGGGCGGCCGTCGAACGCGAGGACCTGGCCGCGCTCGCGGAACTCACCGAGCAGGACGCGACGGAATCCCTGGAACGGCTGGGCGGGGCCCTGCCCGTGCTCGCCTCCTGGCGACGCCGGCAGCGCAACCGGTCCGGCCTGGACGACCTGCGCTACCGCAGCGTCTGGCAGCCGTACACCGGCACGCCCGTCAGCTTCCTCCCCGGCGCCTGGTGGGTGATCGCCGACGCGCGGCACCCGGAGGAGGGCGAGGCCGCCGTCGCCGAGCTGTCCCGCCGGGGCGCCGACGTCCGGCTGGTGTCGCTGCCGGAGAACCTGACCGACCGGGCCGCCCTCACCGCACACCTGAGCGGTGTCACCCGTACCTCCGACGGCGCAACGGCCCCGGTCGACGGGGTGCTGTCCCTGCTCGCCCTCGCCGACGGCGCGGTCGACGACACCCAGCCGGTGCCGCCGTTCCTCGCCCGGTCGCTGGCGCTGATCCAGGCGCTCGGGGACCTCGACGTCGCCGCGCCGCTGTGGTGCGTCACCCGGGGCGCCGCCGGCACCACCCGGGGCGGCACCGCCGGCCGCCCGGAGCAGTCGCTGCTCTGGGGCCTCGGCCGGGTCGTGGCCCTCGAACACCCCGAGCGGTGGGGCGGCCTGGTCGACGTTCCGGCCACCCTGGACGACCACGGCTGGGACCTGCTCTGCGCCGCCCTCGCCGGCCTCGACGGCGAGGACCAGCTAGCGGTCGACGGCGCCACCGTCCTCGTCCGCCGGCTGGTACGCGCGCCCGGCGGGGAGGCACCCACCGACGAGGCCGGCTACCCGGGCACGACGCTGGTCACCGGCGGCACCGGCGCGCTCGGCGCGGAGGTGGCCCGCTGGCTGGCCGCCCGGGGCGCCGAGCACCTGATGCTCGTCAGCCGCCGCGGCGCGGACGCCCCCGGCGCCACGGCACTCGTCCGTGAGCTGACCGAGGCGGGCACCCGGGTGACCGTCGCGGCCTGCGACGTGGCCGACCGGGCGGCGCTGGCCAAGCTGCTCGACGAGGTGCCCGCCGACGCGCCGCTGACCAGCGTGGTGCACGCCGCCGGTGTGCTGGAGGACGGGGTGCTCGACGGGCTCACCGCCGACCGGCTCGCCACCGTCCTGCGACCCAAGGTGCTCGGCGCCCTGCACCTGCACGAGCTCACCCTCGGGCGGGAACTGCGCGCGTTCGTGCTGTTCTCCGCGATGGCCGGCCAGCTCGGCGCCGCCGGTCAGGGCAGCTACGCCGCCGCCAACGCCTACCTCGACGCGCTCGCCGAGCAGCGGCACCGCCAGGGCCTGCCGGCCACCTCGGTCGCCTGGGGCCCCTGGACGGCCGGCGGGATGGCCGCCACCGACCAGGCCGTCGAGGAGCGCCGCCGGCGTACCGGCGTGGCCCGCCTCGACACCGGGCCCGCGCTCACGGCGCTCGCGCAGTGCGTCGCGCGGGGCGAGCCGGCGACGATGGTGACCGACATCGACTGGGCCCGCTACGTGCCCGGCTTCGTGGCCGTGCGGCCCAGCCCGCTCATCGCGGGCGTGGCCGAGGCACGGCGTGCCGTCGCCGAGCGGGCCGAGGACACCGGCGTCTCCGCGGAGTCCCTGGCCGCCCTGCTCGCCGGGCAGACCGACGCCGAACGACGCAAGACCCTGCTGGAGCTGGTACGCGGGCAGGCCGCCGCGGTGCTCGGGCACGCCTCGATGGACGCCGTCGAGCCGGACCGGGCGTTCCGCGAACTCGGCTTCGACTCGCTGACCGCCGTGGAGCTGCGTAACCGGCTCACCGCGGCGACCGGCGTGCGGCTGCCCGCCACCGTGGTCTTCGACTACCCGACCGCCGCCGGGCTGGCCGAATACGTGCGGGCCGCGATCGTCGACGGCGGCGTGGCCGGGATCGCACCGGTCTTCGGTGAGCTGGACAGGCTGGAAGCGGCACTCTCCGGCTCGGCGCCGGACCGCAGCGCCCGAATTCGGATCACCGAACGGCTGCGGGCGCTGCTGGCCTCCCTCAACGAGGCCGACGCCCCGGCGGACGGCGACACCGTCACCGAGAAGCTCCAGGACGCGACGCCGGACGAGGTCTTCGACTTCATCGACCGCGAGCTGGGGATGTCCTGAAGTGATCGCTGCTACGACGACGGGTCAACACAAGGAGTGCGCGGTCCATGGCTGACGAGGCGAAGCTTCTCGACTACCTCAAGCGGGTCACCGCTGACCTGCACCAGGTGCGCCAGCGCCTGCGCGAGGTGGAGGCCGGTGAACAGGAACCGGTCGCCATCGTCTCCATGAGCTGCCGCTTCCCCGGCGGGGTGCGCTCTCCCGAGGACCTGTGGGAGGTGGTCGCGTCCGGCCGGGACGTGGTCACCGACTTCCCCGAGGACCGCGGCTGGGACCTCGGGTCGCTCTACGACAGCGACCCCGAACAGAGCGGCACGTCGTACACGCGGCAGGGCGGCTTCGTCCACGACCTGGCCGACTTCGACCCGGGCTTCTTCGCGATCTCCCCCCGCGAGGCGCTGGCGATGGACCCGCAGCAGCGCTGGCTGCTGGAGACATCGTGGGAGGCCCTGGAGCGGGCCGGCATCGACCCGCACTCGCTGCGCGGCAGCCGCACCGGCGTCTTCGCCGGCAGCACCGGCCAGGACTACGGCACCGTGCTGATGGGTGCCGCGCAGGGCCTGGAGGGGCACCTGATGACCGGCAACGCCGGCAGCGTGGTCTCCGGCCGGATCGCCTACACCTTCGGGCTGGAGGGCCCGGCGGTCACCATCGACACCGCCTGCTCGTCCTCGCTGGTCGCCCTGCACCTGGCGGGGCAGGCGCTGCGGCAGCGGGAGTGCACCCTGGCGATCGTCGCCGGGGTCACCGCCATGTGCACCCCGGCCGCCTTCGTCGAGTTCTCCCGGCAGCGCGGCCTCGCCGCCGACGGCCGCTGCAAGTCGTTCGCCGCCGCCGCCGACGGGACCGGCTGGTCCGAGGGCGTCGGCGTCCTGGTGCTGGAGCGGCTGTCGGACGCGCAGCGCAACGGCCACCCCGTCCTCGCCGTGGTGCGGGGCAGCGCCGTCAACCAGGACGGCGCCTCCAACGGCCTGAGCGCCCCGAACGGGCCGTCGCAGCAGCGGGTGATCCAGCAGGCGCTGGCCAACGCCGGCCTCGCCACCGGCGGCGTGGACGTGGTGGAGGCGCACGGCACCGGCACCCGGCTCGGCGACCCGATCGAGGCGCAGGCGCTGCTCGCCACGTACGGGCAGGACCGGGGGGACTCGGCGCCGCTGCTACTCGGGTCGGTCAAGTCGAACATCGGTCACGCCCAGGCAGCCGCCGGCGTGGCCGGTGTGATCAAGATGGTGATGGCGATGCGGCACGGCGTCGTACCGCCCACCCTGCACGTGGACGAGCCGACGCCCGAGGTCGACTGGTCGGCCGGCGAGGTGTCGCTGGTGACCGAGGCGACGCCGTGGCCTGCGGTGAGCCGGCCGCGCCGCTCGGCCGTCTCCTCGTTCGGGGTGTCCGGCACCAACGCCCACACCATCCTGGAGCAGGCTCCGGCGCCCCAGCAGTCCCCGTCGGCCGCCGCCGCGTTGCTGGTCGAGCGGCCGGTCGTGCCGGTGCCGGTGTCGGCCCGGGACGCGGCCGGCCTCGCCGCGCAGGCGGGCCGCTGGGCGGCCCGGATCGCCGCCGACGAGACCCTGCGGCCCCTGGACGTGGCCTTCTCGTCGGTCACCTCACGCTCCACCCTGGAGCACCGGGCCGTGGTCTCCGCGACCGGCCGTGAGGAGTTGCTGGGCGGGTTGCGTGCCCTGGCCGCCGGGCAGCCGTCGGGTGCGGTTGTCGTGGGCCAGGCCGGCGGCCGGGGTTCGTTGGCGGTGCTGTTCTCGGGTCAGGGCGCGCAGCGCGCCGGGATGGGCCGGGAGTTGTACGCCGAGTTCCCGGTGTTCGCTGCGGCGTTCGACGAGGTGTGCGGGCACCTGGATGCGCTGCTGCCGCGCCCGCTGAGGGAGGTGCTCTTCGCCGCTGAGGGCTCGGCCGACGCCGAGCTGCTGGACCGGACCGTGTTCACGCAGGCGGGGTTGTTCGCGGTCGAGGTGGCGTTGTTCCGTCTCGTCGAGTCCTTCGGGGTCGCCCCCGACCTGGTCGGCGGGCACTCGATCGGTGAGGTCACGGCCGCGTACGTGGCCGGGGTGCTGTCGCTGGAGCACGCCTGCGCGCTGGTGGCGGCGCGGGGCCGGTTGATGCATGCGCTGCCCGCTGGGGGCGGGATGCTGGCCGTCGCGGCGGCCGAGGCCGACGTGGCGGCTGCGCTGGACGGGTTGGCCGGTGTGGGGATCGCGGCGGTCAACGGTCCGCAGGCTGTTGTGGTCTCCGGTGCCGTTGAGTCCCTCGACGAGGTGGAGCGGCTCTGGAAGGACCGGGGTGTACGCGTCCGCCGCCTAACCGTCAGTCACGCGTTCCACAGTCCGTTGATGGAGCCGATGCTCGCCGATTTCCGGGCCGTTCTCGACGGGTTGGAGTTCGCCGCGCCGGTGCTGCCGGTCGTGTCGAACGTGACCGGTGCCCTGGCCGGCGATGAGATCCGTACGCCCGACTATTGGGTGCGGCATGTCCGGCAGGCGGTGCGTTTCGCTGACGGGGTCGCCGCGCTGCGCGCCGCTGGGGCGGACACGTTCCTGGAGATCGGCCCCCGCAGCGTGCTGACCGCGATGGTCGGCGATGTGCTGCCGGGCGGGGACGGGGTGCTGGCCGTCGCCGCGCAGCGCGTGGACCGGCCCGAGGTGCACGGGCTGCTGGGCGGGCTGGCCGAGTTGCACGTGCACGGGGTGGCGGTCGACTGGCGGCCGTGGTTCGCCGAGACCGGCGCGCGGCGGGTGGACCTGCCCACGTACGCCTTCCAGCACCAGCGCTACTGGCCCGAGGCGGGCGCCGGGTGGACCGGCGACGTCACCGCCGTCGGCCTGCGCCCCGCGCAACACCCCCTGCTCGGGGCCGCCGTCGGCGTCGCGCACGCCGAGGGATTCCTGTTCACCGGCCGGCTGGCCCGGCGTACCCACCCGTGGATCTGTGACCACGTCGTCTTCGACACCGTGCTGCTGCCCGGCACGGGCTTCGTCGAACTCGCCCTCCAGGCCGGCGCGCACGTCGGCGCGGACCACGTCCGCGAACTCACCCTGGAGTCGCCGCTGATCCTGCCGGAGACCGGGGGCGTCGACATCCAGCTCTGGATCGGCCCGGCCGACGAGACCGGCTGCCGGTCCGTGTCGCTGCACTCCGCCCAGGACGGCGAGCCGACCGAGGGCGCGGGCGAGCGGACCTGGACCCGCAACGCCAGCGGCGTGCTGGCCAGCGGCCCCGCCGCCCCGAGCGGCCCCGCCGGCTGGTCCGACCTGACCACCTGGCCGCCGCCGGGCGCCACCGAGGTCGGCACCGACGACCTCTACCTGAGCCTCGCCGCCCAGGGCTACGACTACGGCCCGTCCTTCATCGCCCTGCGCTCCGCGTGGCGGCGCGGCGACGACCTCTTCGCCGAGCTGGCGCTGCCCGAGGCCCCCGCTGCCGAGGCCGGCGGGTACGGCCTGCACCCGGCCCTGCTCGACGCGGCGCTGCACACCCTCGGCCTGACCACGCCGGCCGGAGAGCCTTCAGGGGCGGGCATGCCCCCGGGGTACGGCCGGCTGCCGTTCTCCTGGAACGACGTCGCCCTGCACGGCGCCGGGGCCGCGGCGGCCCGCGTCCGGGTCTCGCACACCGGCCCCGACAGCATCTCGCTGCTGCTCACCGACGTCACCGGCGCGCCCGTCATCTCCGTCGGCTCCCTGGTCCTGCGGCCGGTCTCCGCCGACCAGCTCCGCACCGCCTCCGGCGGCGGCACCGAGTCGCTCTTCCGGGTCGAGTGGGCGCCGCTCGCGCTGCCCGCCGGCCCGTCGACAGTCGACTGGGCGGTCATCGGCGACGCCGCGGCGCTCACCGACGCGGTCGCGGCCACCGGCACGGCCGTGGCGGCGTACCCCGACCTGACGGCCCTGGCCACGGCGATGGACGACGGGACGGACGCGCCCGGCATGCTGGTCCTGCCGTTGCTCGACCCGCCCGCGTCGGCGGACGTGCCGCGCGCCGTCGCCGAGGCGACCCACCGGGTGCTTGCCGTGCTCCAGCAGTTCCTCGCCGAGGAGCGCTACGCGGTGTCCCGGCTGGTGGTGCTGACCTCGGGCGCGGTCGCCACCGACCGGGACGCCGACCTGACCGACCTGGCCGGCGCCGCCGTGATCGGCCTGCTCCGCTCCGCCCAGTCGGAGAACCCCGACCGGTTCGTGCTTGTCGACGTCGACGACGTGGCCGGCTGTGCCGCCGCGCTCGTCCCGGCCGTCGCGACCGACGAACCGCAGGTCGTGATCCGCGCGGGTGTCGCCGCCGGCGCCCGGCTCACCCGGGTTCCCGCCCCGGCCGAGCCGCCGGCCGCCCCGTTCGACTTCGACGGCACCGTCCTGATCACCGGCGCCACCGGCACCCTCGGCCAGCTGATGAGCCGGCACCTGGTTAGCGCGTACGGCGTCCGGCACCTCATCCTCACCAGCCGGCGCGGCCGCGCCGCCGGGGGCGTCGCGGAGCTCTGCGCCGAGCTGGAGGCGCTCGGCGTGAGCGTCACCGTCGCCGCCTGCGACGTCGCCGACCGCGCCGCCGTGGCCGAGCTGCTGGCCGGCATCCCGGCGGAGCACCCCCTCACCGCCGTCGTCCACGCCGCCGGCGTCCGCGACGACGGCGTCATCTCCTCGCTCACCCCCGAGCGGATGGACGGCGTGCTGCGGCCCAAGGTCGACGCCGCGTGGCACCTGCACGAGCTGACCGCCGACCTCGGCCTGAAGGCGTTCGTCTCGTACTCCTCGCTGGCCGCCACCGCAGGCGGCCCGGGCCAGGGCAACTACGCCGCCGCAAACGCGTTCCTCGACGGGCTGGCCCAGCACCGCAAGGCGCGCGGCCTCGCCGCGCTCACCCTCGCCTGGGGCCTCTGGGCCGACCGCAGCGGCATGACCACCGAGCTGGACGACGTCCACCTCAACCGGATCTCCCGCTCCGGCGTCGCCGCCATGGAGGCCGAGGAGGGGCTCGCGCTCTTCGACGCGGCCTGCCGCACCACCGACGCCGCGCTCGTCCCGGCCCGGCTGGACCTCGCCGCGATGAAGGTGCAGTTCGCCGGCGGGAGCATCCCGCCGCTGTACCGGGCGCTGATCCGCACGCCCGCGCGCACCGCCGCGGCCACCACCGGCGCGTCACTGGTGCAGCAGCTCGCCGGGCTGGGCGACGCCGAGCGGGCCGCCGCGCTGGTCGAGATCGTCCGCGGGCAGGCCGCCGCCGTGCTCGGCTACCCCGACCCGGCGGCCATCGAGCCGCGCCGGGCGTTCAGCGAGTTCGGCTTCGACTCGCTGACCGCCGTCGAGATGCGCAACCGGCTCAACAACGCCTTCGGGATGCGGCTGCCGGCCACCCTCGTCTTCGACTACCCGACCCCGCACGACCTGGCGGGCTTCCTGGGTACGGAGATCGCCGGCACCCCGGTCCCCGTGCGACCCGCGACGACCACCGTGCCGGTCGGCGACGACGAGCCCCTCGCGATCATCGGCATGGCCTGCCGGCTGCCCGGCGGCGTGTGGTCGCCCGACGACCTGTGGCGGCTGGTGGTCGACGGCGTCGACGCGATCAGCGACCTGCCGACCGACCGTGGCTGGGACCTCGACAGCCTCTACAGCCCCGACCCCGACGCCCCCGGCACCTTCTACGCCCGCGGCGGCGGCTTCCTCAGCGGCGTCGACCGGTTCGACCCCGGCTTCTTCGGCATCTCGCCCCGCGAGGCCCTGGCCATGGACCCGCAGCAGCGGCTGCTGCTGGAAACCACCTGGGAGTCCTTCGAGTCCGCCGGCATCGACCCGGCCGACGTACGGGGCAGCAGCACCGGCGTCTTCGTCGGCACCAGCGGCCAGGACTACGGCTCGCTGCTCGCGTACTCGCCGGAGGCCGCCGAGGGCTACATGCTGACCGGGATGACCAGCAGCGTCATCTCCGGCCGGGTGGCGTACACGTTCGGGCTGGAGGGGCCGGCGGTGTCGCTGGACACGGCCTGCTCCTCGTCGCTGGTGGCCCTGCACTGGGCCGGTCAGGCGCTGCGGCGCGGCGAGTGCGACATGGCCCTCGCCGGTGGCGTGATGGTGATGGCCACCCCGACCGCCTTCGTCGAGTTCTCCCGGCAGCGCGGCCTGGCCGCCGACGGCCGGTGCAAGTCGTTCGCCGCGTCCGCCGACGGCACCGGCTGGTCCGAGGGCGTGGGCATGCTGCTCGTGCAGCGGCTCTCCGACGCGCGCCGGCAGGGCCGCACCGTGTACGCGGTGGTGCGCGGCTCGGCGATCAACCAGGACGGCGCCTCGAACGGGCTGACCGCCCCGAACGGCCCGTCGCAGCAGCGGGTGATCCGGCAGGCGCTGGCGTCGGCGCGGCTCTCCGCGGCCGACGTGGACGTGGTCGAGGCGCACGGCACGGGCACGACGCTCGGTGACCCGATCGAGGCGCAGGCCCTGCTGGCCACGTACGGGCGGGAGCGGCCCGCCGACCGGCCGCTGCTGCTCGGCTCGGTCAAGTCGAACATCGGCCACGCCCAGGCCGCCGCCGGGGTGGCCGGTGTGATCAAGATGGTGCAGGCCATCCGGCACGGCCTCGTCCCGGCGACGCTGCACGTGGACGAGCCGTCCCCGCACATCGACTGGACCTCCGGCGCCGTCGAGCTGGCCACGGAGTCGCGGCCGTGGCCGGCGGTGGACCGGCCGCGTCGGGCGGCGGTGTCGTCGTTCGGCATCTCCGGCACGAACGCCCACGTGATCATCGAGCAGGGTGACGAGCCGGTCGACGCCGCACGCGTGGACACACGGCCCGGCCTCGTGGATTCCGGCGTCGTGGCATGGCCGCTGTCGGGGCGGTCGAGGGAAGCCCTGACCGGCCAGGCGGCCCGGCTGGCCCGGCACGTGCGCGAGCACGGCGAGGTCGATGCGGCGGCGGTGGGCTGGTCCCTGGCGACGACCCGGTCGACGTTCGACCACCGGGCGGCAGTGGTCGGGTCGAGCACGGAGGAGTTGCTGGCGGGGCTGGACGCTCTGGCGTCGGGGTCGCCGGCCGGCAACGTGGTCACGGCGACGTCGTCGTCGCACGGTGCGGGCCCGGTGTTCGTGTTTCCGGGTCAGGGTGCGCAGTCGGCGCGGATGGCGGCGGGCCTGGTGGGTCGTGTGCCGGTGTTCGACGCGCGCCTGGCGGAGTGCCAGCGGGCGTTGGCGTCGTATCTGGACGTGGACCTCGTGTCGGTGTTGACCGGTGACGACGAGTCGTGGCTGGAGCGGGTGGAGGTCGTGCAGCCGGTGCTGTGGGCCGTCGGGGTCGCCCTCGCCGCCGTGTGGCAGCACGCGGGTGTGGTTCCGGCGGCGGTGGTCGGTCACTCGCAGGGTGAGATCGGCGCGGCGTGCGTGGCGGGGATTCTCTCCCTGGAGGACGCGGCGAAGGCGGTGGCGTTGCGTTCCCGGGCCCTGACCGCGCTGCGGGGCACCGGGACGATGGCGTCGGTCGACCTCCGCGCGGACGCGGTGACGGAGCGGCTGCCGGGCTTCCCCGGGGTGGGCGTCGCGGCGGTGAACGGTCCGTCGACGGTGGTGGTGTCGGGTCCGCCGCAGCCGGTCGCCGACCTGGTGGAGTCGTGTCAGGCCGACGGGGTGCGGGCGCGGTTGATCCCGGTGGACTATGCGTCGCACTCGGAGGCGGTGCAGGAGGTGGCGGAGCGGTTGCGCGCCGATCTGGCCGACGTGACTCCGCGGCCCGGCCATGTCCGGATGGTGTCGACGTTGACCGGTGACTGGGTCGATCCGGCGTCGATGGACGCCAGTTACTGGTACGACAACTTGCGGCAGACTGTGCGGTTCGACGCCGCTGTGCGGGTGGCGGTCGAGGCGGGTCACACGACGTTCGTGGAGATCTCCCCGCATCCGGTGTTGACGATGCCGGTGACGGCGATCCTGGATGACGTCGGCGCGAGCGGGCATACGTTGGGCAGCTTGCGTCGTGGTGACGACGATCCGACGCGGTTGCTGACGAACCTCGCGACCGCCCACACGATCGGCCTGCCCGTCGACCTGACGGCCGTCCTCGCCGAGACCGACGTGGTGGCACTGCCCACCTACGCCTTCGACCACCAGCGGTACTGGGTCGAGCCGCCGGCGCACCGGGCGCAGGACGTCAGCTCCGCCGGTCTCCAGGACGCCGGGCACCCGCTGCTCAGCGCCACGCTGACGTTCCCCGACAGCGAGCGGATGGTCTTCACCGGCCGGCTGTCGGTGCGTACCCACCCGTGGCTCGGCGAGCACCGGGTGATGGACAACATCCTGCTGCCCGGCACCGCCTTCGTGGAACTCGCCACGTACGCCGGTGCGCAGGCCGGCTGCCCGACGGTGGAGGAGTTGACGCTGCTCGCCCCGCTCGTCCTGCCCGAACTTGGCGCGCTCCAGGTGCAGCTGACGGTCGGCGACCGCGACGACGACGGGCGGCGCACCGTCCAGCTCTACTCCCGGCCCTACCGGGACGGCTCCGACGAGATCCTCGCCGACGTCGCCTGGACCTGCCACGCCACCGGCCTGCTCGGCCCGCAGCCGGCCGACGCCGCGCCCGCCTTCGACCTGGGGGTGTGGCCGCCGCCCGGCGCGACGCGCGTCGAGTCCGACGACTTCTACTCCGGCATCGAGGCGACCGTCTTCGGGTACGGGCCGGCGTTCCGGGGTCTGCGTGCCGCGTGGATCCGCGACGACGAGGTCTTCGCAGAGGTCGAGCTGCCCGCCGGCCACCACGCCGAGGCCGGCCGCTTCGGCGTGCACCCGGCGCTGCTGGACGGCGCGCTGCAGGCCATGTCGATCGGCGGCTTCCTCGGCCGGATGGGCGACGGCGCCGACGCCGGCGTGCCCCGTCTGCCGTTCGCCTGGACCGGGGTCTCCCTGCTCGCCGCCGGGGCCACCGCCCTGCGCGTGCGCGTCGCCGCGGCCGGCGAGGTCGGCGTCTCCTTCCAGGTGGCCGACGCCACCGGCGCCCCGGTGCTGCACGTCGACTCGCTGATCATGCGCCGTGTCTCCGGGGACTCCCTCGGCGCGGCGCGCTCCGGCCGGCACGAGTCGCTGTTCCAGGTGGACTGGCCCGTGCTGCCGGTGCCCACCGGCCCCGTGCCGGCGGCCATCCGCTGGGTGGCGCTCGGCGACGACCTGGTGCTCAGCGCGGCCTGCGAGGCGGCCGGTGCCCGGGTGCGTACCGACGTCGGGCTCGACACCCTCGGCGACCTGCTCGCCGGGGGTGAGCCGGCGCCCGAGCTGGTGATCGTCCCGGTCGGCGACGCCGGGAACCCGTCGGACCCGGAGCTCGCCGTGCAGGCGCGCGCCGCCACGCACCGTACGCTCGCCGCGTTGCGGACCTGGCTCGCCGACGACCGGTTCGCCGACTCGCGGCTGGTGCTCGTCACCCGGGACGCGGTCGCGGCGGGGGAGCAGGAGCCGGTGAACCTGCGCCAGGCCCCGGTCTGGGGCCTGCTGCGCGCCGCCCAGCTCGAACACCCGGGCCGGTGCCAGATCGTCGACCTCGACGACGCCCCGGACAGCGCCGCCGCGCTGGCGGCCGCCATCGCCTCCGGCGAGCCGCAGCTCGCCGTGCGCGACGGGCAGGTCCGCACCCCACGGCTCGGCCGGGTTCCGGCCGGTGTCGAGCCGCTGCCCGGCGGGATCGACCCGGCCGGCACCGTGCTGATCACCGGCGGCACGGGCGTGCTGGGCCGCATTCTGGCCCGCCACCTCGCCACCAGCCACGGCGTACGGCACCTGCTGCTGGCCGGGCGGCGCGGCGCGGCGGCCGAGGGGATCGGCGACCTGGTCGGCGAACTCGCCGGCACCGGTACGGAGGTGACCGTCGCGGCCTGCGACGCCGCCGACCCCGAGGCCCTGTCGGCGCTGCTGGCCGGGGTGCCGGCAGCGCACCCGCTCACCGCCGTGGTGCACGCCGCCGGCGTCCTCGACGACGGCGTGCTGGAGTCGATGACCCCCGAACGGGTGGACGCGGTCGCCGTGCCGAAGATCGACGCCGCCTGGCACCTGCACCGCCTCACGGCCGACGCGAACCTCGCGGCCTTCGTCCTGTTCTCGTCGGCGGCGGCCACGCTGGGCAGCGCCGGCCAGTCCAACTACGCGGCGTCGAACGCCTTCCTCGACGCCCTCGCGGCGCACCGCCGGGCACGCGGGCTCGCCGGCATCTCGCTCGCCTGGGGCCTGTGGGCGCAGGCCAGCGGCATGACGGGCCACCTCGGCGACGACGACGTGCGGCGGATGGCCGAGCAGGGCGCCACCGGCCTGTCCACCGAGCAGGCGCTGAATCTCTTCGACGCCGCGTGGCGGCTCGACGCGGCAGCCGTCCTGCCGATGCGCCTGGACGTCGGGACGCTGCGCGGGCAGGCGGAGACCGGCACCCTCGCGCCCATGCTCCGGGCCCTGGTCCGGGTGCCGCTGCGACGCTCCATGGACGCCACCGGTGCCCGCTCCGGCGGGGTGCAGCTCGGCCGGCGGCTCGCCGGACTGGCCGCCCCGGAGCGGCTCAAGGTGGTGCTCGACGTGGTACGCGCGAACATCGCCGCCGTCCTCGGCCACGCCGGCTCGGACGCGGTCGACCCGAACCGGCTCTTCACCGACCTGGGCTTCGACTCGCTCACCGCCGTCGACCTGCGCAACCGGCTCAACAGCCTGTCCGGCCTGCGGCTGCCGGCGACGCTCGTTTTCGACTACCCGACGCCGACGGCGCTCGCCGAGAAGCTGACGAGCGAGATCGCCGCCGACGCGGCGCCCTCCACCCAGCCGCTCTTCCAGGGCATCGACACGGTGGAGAGCCTGCTCACCACCATCCCGCTCGACCCGGCTGCCCGCGCGCGGTTCACCGCCCGGATGCAGGACCTGCTCGCCAAGGCGTCCGACCTGGCGGCCGGGCCCGCCGTCGAACCGGACCGGCCAGACCTCGACTCGGCCAGCGACGACGAGATCTTCGACTTCATCAGCAAAGAGTTTGGAATCTCCTGAGATGACCAACCTTCGGATCGAGGCAGGGGCCACCCGATGAGCGACGACAAGCTGCGGTACTTCCTGAAGCGGGTGACAGCCGACCTGCACGACACCAAGCGCAAGCTGCAGACCGTCGAGGCCCGCGACCAGGAGCCGCTGGCCATCGTCTCGATGAGCTGCCGCTTCCCGGGTGGCGTGCGGTCGCCGGAGGACCTGTGGGAGCTTGTCGCCGACGGCCGGGACGCGCTCACCGAGTTCCCGGACGACCGGGGCTGGGACCTGGAGGCGCTCTATGACCCCGACCCGAACAAGCCGGGCAAGAGCTACACCCGCATCGGCGGGTTCCTCGACGGCGCCGGTGACTTCGACCCGTCCCTGTTCGGGATCTCGCCGCGTGAGGCCCTCGCCATGGACCCGCAGCAGCGGCTGCTGCTGGAGACGTCCTGGGAGGCCGTCGAGCGGGCCGGCATCGACCCGCTGTCGCTGCGCGGCAGCTCCACCGGTGTCTTCGTCGGGCTGAGCACCTCGAACTACGGCATGGGTCTGCCGAACGTGCCCGAGGGCGTCGACATGTACATCGGCACCGGCAACACCACGAGCGTGGCGTCCGGCCGGATCTCGTTCACCCTCGGCCTCAACGGCCCGGCCGTCACCGTGGACACCGCCTGCTCCTCCTCGCTGGTGGCCCTGCACCTCGCCGTGAACGCCCTGCGCCGCGGCGAGTGCGACCTGGCCATCGCCGGTGGCGTCACCGTCATGGTCACCCCCGGCGTGTTCGTCGTCTTCTCCCGGCAGCGCGGCATGTCCGTCGACGGCCGGTGCCGGGCCTTCGCGGCCGGCGCGGACGGCACCGGCTGGGGCGAGGGCGGCGGCGTGCTCGTCGTGGAGCGGCTGGCCGACGCCGAACGCAACGGCCACCCGGTCCTCGCCGTGATCCGGGGCAGCGCCCTCAACCAGGACGGCGCCTCCAACGGGCTCACCGCCCCCAACGGCCCCTCGCAGCAGCGGGTCATCCGCCAGGCCCTCGCCAACGCCCGGCTCGGCTCCGCCGACGTCGACATGGTCGAGGCGCACGGCACCGGCACCACCCTCGGCGACCCGATCGAGGCGCAGGCGCTCATCGCCACGTACGGGCAGGACCGCCCGGCCGACCGTCCGCTGTGGCTGGGCTCGGTGAAGTCGAACATCGGCCACACCCAGAGCGCCGCCGGCGTCGCCGGGCTGGTCAAGATGGTGATGGCGCTGCGTAACGGCGTCATGCCGGAGACCCTGCACATCGACGAGCCGTCCCCGCACGTCGACTGGACGGCCGGGGCGGTCTCCCTGCTCACCGAGTCCAAGCCGTGGCCGGAACTGGACCGCCCCCGCCGCGGCGGCGTCTCCTCCTTCGGGGTCAGCGGCACCAACGCCCACGTCATCCTGGAGGAGTACCGCCCGCGCGTCGCCGAGGCGGCGACCGTCGACGGCGGGCAGGCGGACGGGACCGGCGCCGTCGAGCCTGCGCGCCGGCCGGGCCTGGTCGCCTCGGACGTGACCCTCTGGCCGGTGTCGGCCCGGTCGAGGACCGCCCTGGGCGGGCAGGCGGCCCGGCTCGCGGACTTCCTGCGCAGGCGCGGCGAGATCGATCCGGCGGCGGTCGGCTGGTCGCTGGCCACCACCCGCTCGACGTTCGACCACCGTGCCGCCGTCGTCGGGTCGACCACCGACGAGCTGCTGGCCGGGCTGGACGCCCTCGCCGCCGGCCAGCCGGCAGGGAACCTCGTCACCGGTACGGTCACCAGCGCCGGCGCAGGTCCCGTCTTCGTGTTCCCGGGTCAGGGGGCGCAGTCGGCGCGGATGGCGGCCGGGCTCGTCGGTCGTACGCCGGTGTTCGACGCGAAGCTGGCCGAGTGCCAGCGGGCCCTGGCGCCGTACCTCGACGTGGACCTCGTCGCGGTGTTGACCGGTGACGACGAGTCGTGGCTGGAGCAGGTCGAGGTCGTGCAGCCCGTGCTGTGGGCCGTCGGCATCGCCCTGGCGGCCGTGTGGCGCGCGGCGGGCGTTGTCCCGGACGCGGTGATCGGTCACTCCCAGGGCGAGATCGGCGCGGCCTGTGTCGCCGGGATCCTGAGCCTGGAGGACGCCGCGAAGGCAGTGGCGTTGCGGTCGCGGGCGCTGACGGTGCTGCGGGGGACCGGGACGATGGCGTCGATCGACCTGTCGGCCGACGCGGTCACCGAGCGCCTGGGGGAGTTCCCGGGCGTCGGTGTCGCGGCCGTCAACGGGCCGTCCACCGTCGTGGTGTCCGGCCCGCCGCAGCCCGTGGCCGACCTCGTGCAGGCGTGCCAGGCGCAGGGCGTCCGCGCCCGGCTGATCCCCGTGGACTACGCGTCGCACTCCGAGGCCGTGCAGCAGGTGGCCGAGCAGCTCCGCGCGGACCTGGCCGGCGTCACCCCGCGGGCCGGCCACACCCGGCTGGTCTCCACCCTCACGGGCGAGTGGGCCGACCCGCTCACCATGGGTGCGGAGCACTGGTACGACAACCTGCGGCAGACCGTGCAGTTCGACGCCGCCGTCCGTACGGCGGTCGCCGCCGGGCACACCACGTTCGTCGAGATCAGCCCGCACCCGGTGCTGACGATGCCGGTCACCGCGATCCTCGACGACACCGGCGCGAGCGGGCACACCCTGGGCAGCCTGCGCCGGGGCGACGACGACGCGACCCGGCTGCTGACCAACCTCGCCACCGCGTACGCCGTCGGCCTGCCCGTCGACCTGGCGGACGTCCTCGCCGAGACCGAGGTCGCGCCGCTGCCCACGTACGCCTTCGACCACCAGCGGTTCTGGCTCGACGGCAGCGGCGGGCCCGACCTGGAGTCCCTGCTGTCGGGCATGAGCGGCGACCCGGGCGACGCGGGCTTCTGGGCCGCCGTCGAGAGCGGGGACGTCACGGCCCTCGCCGAGACCATCGCCACCGAGGAGACCCCGGTACACGAGGTTCTCGACGCGCTGCTGCCGGCCCTGCCGATGCTCACCTCCTGGCGCCGGCAGCGGCGCCGGCAGGCCGACATCGACAGTTGGCGCTACCAGGACACCTGGAAGCCCCTGACCGGCGTCGCCAACCGGGGCATGGACGGCACCTGGGTCGTGGTCATGCCGACCGGCGACATCATCGAGCCCTGGCAGGACGCCTGCGTCGAGGCGATCGCGGCGGCCGGCGCGACGCTCGTGCCGGTGGCCGTCTCCACGCCCGACGTCGACCGCGACCAGTTCGGCAAGCTGCTGCAGGAGGCGCTCGCCGCCGCACCGGGCGGCGACGCCACCGCCGACGTCGCCGGCGTGGTCTCGCTGCTCGCCTTCGACGAGCTGGCCCACCCGCTGTACCCCTCCGTGCCCGGCGGCTTCGCCGCCACCGTCGCGCTCTTCCAGGCCCTCGGCGACATCGGCCTGCGCGCGCCGATGTGGAGCGTCACCTCCGGCGCCGCGTCGGTAGGCATGGCCGACCTGCTGCGCGCCCCGGCGCAGTCGCTGGTCTGGGGCTTCGGCCGGGTCGCCGCGCTGGAGCACCCGCAGCGCTGGGGCGGCCTCGTGGACCTGCCCGAGGCCGTGGAGGACCGCTGTGCCGACCTGCTGGTCGCCGCCCTCACCACCGCCGGGGACGAGGACCAGATCGCGGTACGCCCGAGTGGCCTGCTCGCCCGCCGGCTCACCCGCGTCCCGCTCGGCGACAGTCAGCCCGCCAACCCGTGGCAGCCGTACGGCACGGCGCTCGTCACCGGCGGCACCGGCGCGCTCGGTGGGCACGCCGCCCGCTGGCTGGCCCGCAGCGGTGTGGAGAACATCGTCGTCGTCAGCCGGCGGGGCATGGCCGCGCCCGGCGCGCAGCAGCTCGTCGACGACCTCACCGCGCTGGGCGCCCAGGCCACAGTGGTCGAGTGCGACGCCTCCGACCGCGACGCCCTGGCCGAGCTGATCGAGGCGATCCCCGCCGAGTACCCGCTCACCGCGGTCGTGCACGCCTCCGCGGTCCTCGACGACGCCATGATCAACGACATCCGGCCCGAGCAGATCGAACGGGTGCTGCAGGCCAAGGTCGACGTCGCGTACAACCTGCACGAGCTGACCCTCGACCACGAGCTGTCCGCGTTCGTCATGTTCTCGTCCTTCGCCGGCAGCGTGGCCAGCTCCGGCGTCGGCAACTACGCCCCGAGCAACGCGTTCCTCGACGCGCTCGCCCAGCACCGCCGGGGCCTCGGCCTCACCGCCACCTCCGTCGCCTGGGGGGCGTGGGCCGGCGGCGGCATGGCCGACGGGCCGCTCGGCGAGCTGCTGCACCGCCACGGCGTACCCGAGATGACCCCGGAGGCGGCGATCACCGCGCTGCACCAGGCCGTGGACCATGGAGAGGCGTTCCTCACCATCGCCGACATCGCCTGGGAACGGTTCTCCGTCGCGTTCACCGCCACCCGGCCCGGTCCGCTGATCAGCGACCTGCCGGACGTCCGGCGGCTCGCCGCCGCCGAGGCGATGGGCAGCGTGGAGGCCGGCGACGGCCCGGAGTCGTTGCGGGAGCGGCTCGCCGGGCTGCCCGCCGCCGAGCGGTTCGCCGTGCTGCTCGGCCTGGTCCGTGGCCAGGTCGCCGCCGTGCTCAACTACCCGTCCGCCGACTCCGTGGACGAGCATCGGGCGTTCCGGGAGCTGGGCTTCGACTCCGTCACCGCCGTCGAGCTGCGTAACCGGCTCGGCGCGGCCACCGCCGTGGCCCTCCCGGTCACCCTGGTCTTCGACTACCCGACCCCGACGACCCTGGCGGAGTACCTCTACGCCGAGGTCGCCCACGACGACGTGGTCACCCCGAACGCGCTCCTCGACGATCTGGACCGGATCGCCGAGGGCCTCGACGTGGTCGCCCGGGACGAGGCGGCCCGGGTGCGGGCCACCGTACGCCTGCAGGCGATGCTCTCCCGGCTCGGCCAGGACAGCGGTGGCGCCGACATCGGCCGGCACCTCGACGACGCCACCGACGACGAACTGTTCGCGATGGTGGACAAGGACCTCGGCATCTCCTGACCCAGCTTCAGCTCTCTCCCGTCTCTTTCGAGGAAGCGGCACTCCGATGGCCAACGAAGACAAGCTCCGCGACTACCTCAAGCGGGTCATGGCTGATCTCCACGACACCCGCCGCCGACTCAGCGAGGCCCAGTCCCAGGAACTGGAGCCGGTGGCGATCGTGGCGATGAGCTGCCGGTTGCCGGGCGGGGTGCGCAACCCCGACGACCTGTGGGAGCTGTTGCGGGACGGCCGGGACGCCGTCGCGCCCTTCCCCGACGACCGGGGCTGGGACCTGGAGCGCCTCTACCACCCCGACCCCGACCACCCGGGCACCTCGTACGCCCGGGAGGGCGGGTTCGTCGACGGGGCCGGCGACTTCGACTCCGCCTTCTTCGGCATCTCGCCGCGCGAGGCGCTGGCCATGGACCCCCAGCAGCGGCTGCTGCTGGAGACCTCCTGGGAGGCGGTAGAGGCCGCCGGCATCGACCCCGCCTCGCTGCGCGGCAGCCGGACCGGGGTGTTCGTCGGCACCAACGGGCAGGACTACGGCACCCTGCTGATGATGTCGCCCGACGGCGACGAAGGGCACTCGATGACCGGGGGCGCGGCGGCCGTCGCGTCGGGCCGGGTGTCGTACGCCCTCGGGCTCGAAGGACCGGCCGTGTCCATCGACACGGCCTGCTCGTCGTCGCTGGTGGCGCTGCACCTCGCCGTGCAGGCGCTGCGGGCGGGGGAGTGCGACCTGGCGCTGGCCGGCGGGGTGACCGTGATGGCCACCCCGGGCCTCTACATCGGATCCAGCCGGCAGCGCGCACTCTCCACCGACGGGCGTTGCCGGTCGTTCGCCGCCGCCGCCGACGGCGCCGGGTTCTCCGAGGGGGTCGGCTGGCTGCTGGTCGAGCGGCTGTCGGACGCCCGCCGCAACGGCCACCGCGTCCTGGCTGTGGTCCGCGGCACCGCCGTCAACCAGGACGGCGCGTCGAACGGGCTGACCGCGCCCAACGGGCCGGCCCAGCAGCGGGTCATCAGCCAGGCCCTCACCTCCGCCCGGCTCTCCACCGCCGACGTCGACGTGGTGGAGGCGCACGGCACCGGCACCAGGCTGGGCGACCCGATCGAGGCGCAGGCGCTCATCGCCACGTACGGGCAGGACCGTGACGAGGCCCCGCCACTGCTGCTCGGCTCGGTGAAGTCGAACATCGGCCATGCCCAGGCCGCCGCGGGCGTGGCCGGCGTGATCAAGCTGGTGCTCGCCATCCGGCACGGCCTCGTGCCGGCGACGCTGCACGTCGACGCGCCGTCCCCGCACGTCGACTGGACGGCCGGCGCGGTGGAACTGGTGACGGAGGCCCGCCCGTGGCCCGAGACGGGCCGGGTACGCCGGGGCGCCGTCTCCTCGTTCGGCATCTCCGGCACCAACGCTCACGTGATCATCGAGCAGTCGGCTGAGCCGGTCGAGTCGGGTGCGTGTGGGCGTGGGGCGGGGTTGGTCGCTTCGGATGTGGTGGCTTGGCCGGTGTCGGCGCGGTCGGGGACGGCGTTGGCCGGTCAGGTTGCCCGGCTCGCGCGGCACGTGCGTGAGCGGGGTGGGATCGATCCGGTGGGGGTGGGCTGGTCGTTGGCGGCTACCCGGTCGGCGTTCGATCATCGCGTCGTTGTCGTCGGGTCGTCCGTCGAGGGGTTGCTCGCCGGGCTGGATGCCTTCGCTGCCGGTCAGCCGGCGGGGAACGTGGTCACGGGAGTGGCGTCGAGTCCGGGTGCGGGTCCGGTCTTCGTGTTTCCGGGTCAGGGTGCGCAGTCGGCGCGGATGGCGGCGGGGCTGGTGGGTCGTACGCCGGTGTTCGACGAGTGTCTGGCGGAGTGCCGGCGGGCGTTGGCGCCGTATCTCGATGTGGATCTCGTGTCGGTGCTCACGGGCGAGGACGAGTCGTGGCTGGACCGGGTCGAGGTGGTGCAGCCTGTGCTGTGGGCCGTCGGTGTCGCCCTGGCGGCGGTGTGGCGTGCGGCGGGCGTGGCTCCGGACGCGGTGATCGGTCACTCCCAGGGTGAGATCGGCGCGGCGTGTGTGGCGGGCATCCTGAGCCTGGAGGACGCGGCGAGGACGGTGGCGTTGCGGTCGCGTGCGCTGGCGGTGCTGCGGGGTACCGGGACGATGGCGTCGGTGGACCTGTCGGCCGAGGCGGTGGCCGAGCGGCTGCCCGCGTTCCCGGGTGTCGGGGTCGCGGCGGTCAACGGCCCGTCCACCGTCGTGGTGTCGGGTCCGCCGGAGCACGTCGCCGGCCTTGTGCAGGCGTGCGAGGCCGAGGGTGTTCGTGCCCGGCTGGTCCCCGTGGACTACGCGTCGCATTCGCCCGCGGTGCAGGAGGTCGCCGAGCAGCTTCGGGCGGACCTGGCCGGTGTCAGTCCGCGGTCCGGTCATACCCGGCTCGTGTCCACTCTCACCGGGGACTGGGTGGATCCGGCGGTGATGACCGCTGACTACTGGTACGACAACCTGCGACGGACCGTACTCTTCGACGCGGCCGTGCGGACGGCTGTGGCTGCCGGGCACACCACGTTCGTCGAGATCAGCCCGCATCCGGTGCTGACGATGCCGGTCACCGCGATCCTCGACGACGCCGGTGTGAGCGGGCACACCATCGGCAGCCTGCGCCGGGGTGACGACGACGCGACCCGGCTGCTGACCAACCTCGCCACCGCGTATGCCGTCGGCCTGCCCGTCGACCTGACGAGGGTGCTGCCCGCCGCGGCCACCGTCGACCTGCCCACGTACGCCTTCGACCACCACCGGTACTGGCCCGCGCCGCCGCTCTTCCTCACCGCGGCCGACGCCGCCCCGGACATCGACCGCTGGCGCTACCGGGTCACCTGGCGGGCCCTGCCCGACCTGCCGCTGACCTGGCTCGCCGGCACCTGGCTCGTGCCGGTGCCCGCGGCGCTGGGCGACGACCCGCTGGTCACCGACGTGCTGTCGGCCCTCGGCAACTTCGGCGCGGACGTCGTCCCGGTGGAGCTGGATGTCACACACGACCCGGCGGCGCTGGCCGAGCGGCTGAGCGCCGCGCTCACCGGCCCGGACGGACCCGTCGCCGTGCTCTCGCTGCTGGGTCTGGACGAGCGGGCGCACCCGGAGCACCCGGCCACCTCGCTGGCCGTCTCGGGCACCGCCCTGCTGGTGCAGGCGCTCGGGCTGCTCGGCGTCGAGGCGCCGCTGTGGTGCGCCACCCGGGGAGCCGTCGTGGCCTGCGCCGACGACCCGGCGCCGCGCCCCGCCGCCGCCTCCGTCTGGGGGCTCGGCCGCGCCGTCGCCCTGGAACACCCCGCCCGCTGGGGCGGCCTGCTCGACCTGCCCGACGTGCTCGACGCGCAGGCCGGCGCGCTGCTCTGCGCGGCGCTCGGCGCCAGCGGTGGCGAAGACGCCTTCGGCGACGACGGCGCGGAGCAGTCCGGCCGGGGCGAGGACCAGCTCGCCGTCCGCGCCTCCGGCGTCTTCGTCCGCCGCCTCACCCGGATCACCGAACCCGAGCCGGCCGACTCCGGCGACGCGGACGACACCCGGCGGATGCGCGGCACCGTGCTGATCACCGGTGGCACCGGCGGACTGGGCGGGCATCTGGCCCGCTGGGCGGGCCGCTCCGGCGCCGCGCACGTCCTGCTGGCCAGCCGGCGCGGCCCGGACGCCCCGGGCGCCGCCGAGCTGGAGGCGGAGCTGACCGGCCTCGGCGTACGGGTCACAGTGGCCCGCTGCGACGTCGCCGACCGGGCACAGGTGGCCGACCTGCTCGCCGCCGTCCCCGCCGACGCCCCGCTGAGCGCCGTGCTGCACACCGCCGCCGTCCTCGACGACGGCATCGTCGACACCGTCACCGCGCAGCGCCTGCACACCGTCGCCGCGTCGAAGTGCGTCGCCGCGCTGCACCTGGACGAGCTGACCCGCGACCTCGACCTGGACGCCTTCGTGCTCTTCTCCTCGGTGGCCGGAACCACCGGCAACGCCGGGCAGGGCGCGTACGGGGCGGCCAACGCCTTCCTCGACGCCCTCGCCGAGCGGCGCCGGGCCGAGGGACTGCCAGCCCTCTCGGTGGCCTGGGGCGCCTGGCGCGGGGCCGGCCTGCCCGCCGAGAACGAACGCGCCCAGGAACGGCTGCGCCGGGGCGGCATGATCGGCATGGACCCGGAACTGGCCGTCGAGGCCCTCGCCCGGGCGCTGCGCCGCGACGAGCCCACCACAGTCGTCGCCGACATCGACTGGGCCCGTTTCGCCCCCGCGTTCACCCTGGTGCGTCCCAGTCCGCTGATCGGCGACCTCGCCGAGGCCCAGGAGGCGACGCAGCCGGCCGGGCAGGAGGCCGCCGAGGAGGAGACGGGCGTACCATCGGCCCTCGCCCGGCGGCTCGCCGCGCTCGCGCCGGGGGAGCGCACCGCGACACTGCTGGAGCTGGTGCGGCAGTGCGCGGCGACGGCCCTCGGCTACGGCGCCGCCGACGACATCCCGGCGACCCAGCCCTTCCGCGACCTCGGCCTGGATTCGCTGACGGCAGTCGACATGCGCAACTTCCTGGCCGCCGCCACCGACCTGCGGCTGCCCGCGACGCTCGCCTTCGACTATCCGAACCCGACGGTGCTCGCCGCGCACCTCGGCGAACTGCTCACCGGGATCGTCCCCGACGCGACCACCCCCGCCCCGGCCGCCGCGGCCGAGGACGACGACCCGATCGCCATCGTGGCGATGAGCTGCCGCCTGCCCGGTGGGGCGGACACCCCGGAGCAACTGTGGCAGCTCCTCGCCGCCGGCGGCGACGCCATCGGGGAGTTCCCCACCGACCGGGGCTGGGACCTGGACCGGCTCTTCGACTCCGACCCGGAGAAGGAGGGCACCAGCTACGCCCGTGAGGGCGGCTTCGTCACCGGCGCCACCGACTTCGACGCCGGCTTCTTCGGCATCAGCCCTCGCGAGGCCCTCGCCATGGACCCGCAGCAGCGGCTGCTGCTGGAGGCGTCCTGGGAGGCGGTCGAGCGGGCCGGGATCGACCCGCACACGCTGCGCGGCAGCGCCACCGGCGTATTCGTCGGCACCAACTACCAGGACTACCGCAACCTGATGTTCAGCGCCGAGGGCGCCGAGGGGCACCTGATGACCGGCAATGCCGGCAGCGTCCTGTCGGGCCGGGTGTCGTACACCCTCGGGCTGGAGGGGCCCGCCGTCTCGGTCGACACCGCCTGCTCGTCGTCGCTGGTCGCGCTGCACTGGGCCTGCCAGGCGCTGCGCCGCTCGGAGTGCTCACTCGCCCTGGTCGGCGGTGTCACCGTCATGTCCACCCCCGGGGTGTTCGTCGGCTTCAGCCGGCAGCGGGGCCTCGCCCCGGACAGCCGGGTCAAGGCGTTCGCCTCCGCCGCCGACGGCACCAGCTGGGGCGAGGGCCTCGGCCTGCTGCTCGTCGAGCGGCTCTCCGACGCCCGCCGCAACGGTCACCCGGTGCTCGCGGTCATCCGGGGCAGCGCCGTCAACCAGGACGGCGCGTCCAACGGCCTCACCGCCCCGAACGGGCCGTCGCAGCAGCGGGTGATCCGGCAGGCGCTCGCCAACGCCGGCCTCGCCCCGGCCGATGTGGACGCCGTCGAGGCGCACGGCACCGGCACGAAGCTCGGCGACCCGATCGAGGCGCAGGCCCTGCTCGCCACGTACGGCCGGGAGCGGCCCGCCGAGCAGCCGCTCTGGCTCGGCTCGATCAAGTCGAACATCGGCCACACCCAGGCCGCCGCCGGTGTCGCCGGGATCATCAAGATGGTGCTGGCGCTGCGGCACGGCTACCTGCCGCAGACCCTGCACGTGGACGAACCGACCGACCAGGTGGACTGGAGCGTCGGTGCGGTCGAACTGCTCGGCGAGGGCCGCCCGTGGCCGGTCACCGACCACCCGCGCCGCGCCGCCGTCTCCTCGTTCGGCATCAGCGGCACCAACGCGCACACCATCCTGGAGCAGGCCCCGGAGCCGGTCGAAGCCGAGCAGCCGACTGGTGACCCGGCGCGGCTGCCGGTGGTGCCGGTGCTGCTGTCGGGCCGTTCGGGGTTCGCGCTGGCCGCCCAGGCGCAGCGCTGGTCCGAGCAGCTCACCGGGCTGGAGGCGCCACGTACGGTCGACGTCGGCTGGTCGTCGGCCGTCGCCCGGGCAGCCCTGGAACACCGGGCCGTCGTGCTGGCCACCGACCGGATCGCGCTGGGCGCCGGGCTGCGCGCCCTCGGCGCCGGCGAGGACGCGCCGCTGGTGGTCACCGGCGTGGCGGTGCCCCGGCCTAAGGTGGCGTACCTGTTCTCGGGGCAGGGCGCCCAGCGGGCCGGGATGGGTCGCGAGCTGGCCGAGGCGTTCCCCGTCTTCGCCGCCGCCCTGGACGAGGCCTGCGCCGCCCTCGACGCGCACCTGCCCCGCCCGCTCAGGCCACTGCTCTTCGCCGAGCCCGGCACGCATGAGGCCGAGGCGCTGGACCGCACCGAATTCACCCAGCCGGCGCTGTTCGCCGTGGAGGTGGCGCTGTTCCGGCTGTTCGAGGCGTGGGGGGTCCGCCCCGACGCCGTCGCCGGGCACTCGATCGGCGAGATCGCGGCCGCCCACGCCGCCGGTGTGCTCTCCCTGGCCGACGCCGCCGAGCTGGTCGCCGCCCGGGGCCGGCTGATGCAGGCGCTGCCGGCCGGGGGGGCGATGCTCGCCGTCGCCGCCACCGAGGCCGAGGTGACCGCCACGCTCGGTGAGCGGGCCGACCGGGTCTCCGTCGCGGCCGTCAACGGCCCCGCCGCGGTCGTGGTGTCCGGGGCCGGCGACGCCGTCGAGGAACTGGCCTCCGAGTGGGCCGCCCGGGGTGTCCGGGTCCGGCGCTTGGCGGTCAGCCATGCGTTCCACAGTCCGCTGATGGATCCGGTGCTCGACGACCTCGCCGCCGTCGCCGGACGGCTGCGGTACGCGGCTCCGAGCATCCCGATGGTCTCCACCGTCACCGGCGCGCCGGTCGACGCGGCGGAGATCGGCACGCCCGACTACTGGGTGCGCCACGCCCGCGAGGCGGTACGCTTCGCCGACGCCGTCGTGGCACTGCGCGAGCGCAACGTCACCGGCTACGTCGAGATCGGCCCGGACGGGGTGCTCACCGCCCTCGCCCAGGCCGTCCTGGCCGAGGCCCCGGCCGGCGGCCGGGCCCCACTGGTGGTGCCCGCCCTGCGCCGGGACCGCGCCGAGCCGAGCACCCTGCTGCGCGCGCTCGCCGCGCTGCACACCCACGGCGTCTCCCCGGACTGGTCCGTCCTCTACGCCGGTACCGGCGCCCAGCGGGTCGAGCTGCCCACCTACGCGTTCGACCGGCAGCGCTACTGGCCGGAGCCGCCGCCCTGGGCCGCCCTCGTGGCCGCCGACGAGGCCACCGAGGTCGAGCGCCGCTTCTGGGCCGCGGTCGAGGCCGAGGACCTGGAGTCGCTGGCCCGCGACCTCGACGTGCACCACGATCAGCCGTTCGGCACCGTGCTGCCCGCCCTGTCGGCGTGGCGCCGGCGCGGCCGGGAGCAGGCCCTGGTCGACGGCACCCGCTACCGGGCGGTCTGGGAGCCCATCGCGGAGACCTCGCAGGAGCAGGACCCCGGCCGGTGGCTGGTGCTGCTGCCCGCCGACCGGGCGGACGACCCCGACCTGCACTCCTGCACCTGGGCCCTGGGTGCCGAGGTGAGCATCGTGCCCGTGGACACCGCCGCCGACTCCGAGGAGCTGTGCGGCGGGTTCGCCGACGTGCTCACCGAGGCGCTCGGCGCGGGCGACGGGCCGCTGTCGATCCTGTCCTTCCTCGGCCTGGACGACGCCCCGCACGCCGAGCACCCGGCGCTGCCGCGCGGCCTCGCCGCGACCGTGCACCTGCTCCAGCAGCTCGTCGACCTCGACGCCTCGGTCCGGCTCTGGTGCGTCACCCAGGGCGCCGTCGGCCTCGGCGACGGCGACGCCCCGGCCAACCCGCGGCAGGCGATGCTGTGGGGCCTGGGCCGGGTGGCCGCGCTGGAGCAGCCCGCCCGCTGGGCCGGGCTGGTCGACCTGCCCACTGACCTGGAGCCGTGGACGGCGATGCGTCTCGGCGGCATCCTCACCGGCGGCGGCGTGGAGGACCAACTCGCCGTCCGCGAGTCCGGGGTGCTGGTGCGGCGGCTCGTACCGGCCACCACCACCGACGGGGAGCTCACGCCGTGGCAGCCCCAGGGGACGGTGCTGATCACCGGAGGCGCCGGTGCGCTCGGTGGGCACGTGGCCCGCTGGGTGGCCGCCGAGGGCGCGCAACGGGTGGTGCTGACCAGCCGGCGGGGGACCGGCACCCCGGGCGCCGCCGAGCTGATCTCCGAGCTGGCCGGGCTCGGCGTGGACTGCCGGGTGGTCCGCTGCGACGCCGCCGACCGCGCCGCCGTGACCGACCTCCTGGCCGATCTCCGGCGGGAGGGGCCGCCGCTGCGCGCGGTGGTGCACGCCGCGGGGGTCAGCGAGGTGGTGCCGCTGGCCGACACCACCCTGGAGGACCTGGCGTACGTCATCGCCCCGAAGGTCTGCGGCGCCGAACACCTCGACGAGCTGCTCGGCGACGCCGAACTGGACGCGTTCGTGCTCTTCTCGTCCATCTCGGCGGTGTGGGGCAGCGGCGGACAGGGCGCGTACGCGGCCGGTAACGCCTACCTGGACGCGCTCGCCGAGCGGCGACGCGGCCAGGGCCGGGCGGCCACCTCCATCGCCTGGGGACCGTGGACCGAGTCGGGCATGTACACCGAGGGTGCGGCGGAGCAACTGCGTCGCCGCGGCCTCCAGGTGATGCCGCCCGGCGTGGCGATGGCCGGGCTGCGGCACGCCCTGGCGGTCGGCGACAGCTGCGTCACCGTCGCCGACGTCGACTGGGCCACCTTCCAGCCGCTGTTCACCTCGCTGCGGCCCAGTCCGCTGCTGGCCGACCTGCCGGCCGTACGCGGGCTGGCCGCCGCCCCCGCCGAGGCGCCGGAGGCGGTCGCGCCCGGCGCCCGGGACCTGCTCGCCGGGCTGCGGGCGCTGCCGGACGACGAGCGGCGGGCCGCACTGCTGGAGATGGTGCGGGTCGACGCGGCGAAGGTGCTCGGCCACCCCTCCGCCGACGCGATCGAGACCGACCGGGGCTTCCTGGACCTCGGCTTCGACTCGCTCACGGCCGTGGAACTGCGCAACCTGCTCACCGCGGCGACCGGGCACGACCTGCCCACCACCGTCGTCTTCGACTACCCCACCCCGGACGGCCTGGCCGGCCACCTGTACGAGCAGCTCTTCGCGGGCGCTGCGGGGGACGACGGCGACGGCGGCGACGAGGAGTCCGTGCGCCGGGCCCTCGCCGCGATCCCGCTCGACGAGCTGCGGCGGGCGGGCCTGCTCGACCAGCTGCTCCAGCTGGCCCGTACGAGTGCCGGCACGCCGGCCGTGGCGTCCGCTGCCCCGGTCACGTCGTCCGCACCCGAGACCCAGATCCGCGAACTCGACGTCGCCGGCCTGGTCCGGATGGCCCTGGAAGGCTCCGACTCGTGACCCGGCCGGCCCTGAGGAGCGCCCGATGAATGTTTCCCTGGACGAGGTCGTCGGCGCGCTGCGTGCGTCCCTGCTCGACAACCAGAAGCTCAAGCAGCAGAACCAGCAGCTCACCGCCGCGCTCAGCGAACCGGTAGCGATCATCGGCATGAGCTGCCGGTTCCCCGGCGGTGTCGGGTCACCCGAGCAACTGTGGGACCTGGTGGCCGCCGGCGGCGACGCGATGTCGGCGTTCCCGGACGACCGGGGCTGGAACCTGGGCGCGCTCTACGACCCGGACCCCGACCCCGACAGCCGGGGCACGTCGTACGTGCGTGAGGGCGGGTTCCTCTACTCCGCCGGGGACTTCGACCCGGCGTTCTTCGGCATCAGCCCCCGCGAGGCCCTCGCCATGGACCCGCAGCAGCGGCTGCTGCTGGAGACCGCCTGGGAGGCGTTCGAGCGGGCCGGCATCGACCCCACCCGGCTGCGCGGCGCGCCCACCGGTGTCTACGCGGCCACCAGCAGCCAGGGTGACTACGCGGCCCTGCTCACCGGGGTCACCGGCGGCGTCGAGGGCTACCTCGGCACCGGCAGCGCCGCAGCCGTGGCGAGCGGCCGGATCTCCTACGCTCTCGGGCTGGAGGGGCCGGCGGTCACCGTGGACACCGCGTGCAGCTCGTCGCTGGTCGCGCTGCACCTCGCATGCCAGGCGCTGCGGCTGGGCGAATGCACGATGGCGCTGGTCGGCGGGGTGTCGGTGATGGCCACCCCGACCGTCTTCGTGGAGTTCTCCCGGCAGCGGGGCCTGTCCACCGACGGCCGGTGCAAGTCGTTCGCCGCCGCCGCCGACGGCACCGGCTGGTCCGAGGGGGCCGGCATGCTGCTCGTCGAGCGGCTCTCCGACGCCCGCCGCAACGGCCACCCGGTCCTCGCCGTGCTGCGCGGCAGTGCCGTCAACCAGGACGGTGCGAGCAGCGGGCTGACCGCTCCGAACGGCCCGTCGCAGCGCCGGGTGATCCGGCAGGCTCTGGCGAACGCGGGGCTGGGTGCCGACCAGGTGGACGTCGTCGAGGCGCACGGTACGGGCACCACGTTGGGTGATCCGATCGAGGCGCAGGCGCTGATCGCGACGTATGGGCAGGGTCGGTCCGCGGAGCGGCCGTTGTGGCTCGGCTCGGTGAAGTCGAACATCGGGCACACGCAGGCGGCGGCGGGTGTGGCCGGGGTGATGAAGATGGTGCTGGCGATGCGGCACGGGGTGCTGCCGCCCACGCTGCACGTGGACGAGCCCACCCCGCACGTCGACTGGTCGGCCGGGGCGGTGTCCCTGCTGACCGGCCCGCAGCCATGGCCGGAGACCGGGCAGCCACGCCGGGCCGCGGTCTCCGCGTTCGGCATCAGCGGCACCAACGCACACGTCGTCATCGAGCAGGCCGCCGCGACGGACACCGACGACGTCCGGCCGGCCGGTACGCCCGCCCCGCCGGTACCGTGGATCGTCTCGGCCCGCTCCGCACCGGCCCTGGCCGGGCAGGCGCGGCGGCTGCTGGCGCATCTGGCCGACCACCCCGACCTGACCCCCGCCGACGTGGCGTACTCGCTGGTCACCACCCGGGCGGCCCTGCCGTACCGGGCAGCGGTGATCGGCGGGGACCGCGACGCGCTGCGGGCCGGCCTGCACGCGGTCGCCGAGGAGCGCGACACCCCCGGCGTGGTGCGAGGCGTGGCCCGCCCGGCCGGCAAGGTCGCGTTCCTCTTCACCGGGCAGGGTGCCCAGCGCCTCGGCATGGGCGCTGAGCTGTGCCGCCGGTTCCCGGTCTTCGCCGCCGCCTTCGACGAGGTGGCCGGGGAGCTGAACCGGCACTTGAGCCGGCCGCTGCGGGAGGTGGTCTTCGCCGAGGCCGACTCGCCCGGCGCGGATCTGCTGGACCGTACCGAGTTCACCCAGCCGGCGCTGTTCGCCTACGAGGTCGCCGCATACCGGCTGGTCACCGCCTGGGGGCTACGCCCGCAGTTCCTGCTCGGCCACTCGGTCGGCGAGCTGGCCGCGGCACACGTCGCCGGGGTGCTGTCGCTGGCCGACGCGGCGACCCTGGTGGCCGCCCGGGCCCGGCTCATGCAGCAGTTGCCGCCCGGCGGGGCGATGCTGGCGGTGCAGGCGTCCGAGGCGGAGGTGGTCCCGCTGCTCGACGAGCGGGTGTCCCTGGCCGCCGTGAACGGCCCCCGGTCGGTGGTGCTCTCCGGCGACGAGGAGGCCGTGCTCGCGGCGGGGCGGCGGCTGTCCGCCGAGGACCGGCGGTCCCGTCGGCTGCGGGTCAGCCACGCCTTCCACTCCGCCCGGATGGACGCCATGCTGGCCGACTTCCGGATCGTCGCGGAGAAGGTCGCGTGGCACCCGCCGAACCTTCCGATCGTCTCCGACCGCACCGGCGAGCCGCTCACCGCCGCCCAGGCCACGGACCCGGGCTACTGGGTCGACCACGTCCGGGACACCGTCCGTTTCCACGCGGGCGTCGCCACCCTCGCCGCGGGCGGCGTCGGAACCTTCGTGGAACTCGGCCCCGACAGCGCCCTGACCGTGCTGGCCCGGGAGTGCCTGCCCGACATGGAACCGGCGGCCTTCGTGCCGCTCGCCCGCCGGGACCAGCCGGAGGCGACCACGCTGCTCGCCGCGCTGGCCGCGGTCGACCTGCGCGGTGCCGGGGTCGACTGGGCGGCTCCCTTCGGCGGCAGCGACGTCGCGCGCGTCGAGCTGCCCACCTACGCCTTCCACCGCGAGCGTTTCTGGCCGGACCCGCCCACAGTGGATCTCGTCCCGCCCGCCGCTACCGGAGAGGACGAGGAGTTCTGGGCGGCCGTGGCGCAGGGACGACCGGCCGAGCTGGCCGCCGCGCTCGGCCTGCCCGCCGACCGGCAGGACGCGCTCGCCGACGTGCTGCCCGCCCTCGCCTCCTACCGGGACCGGCGGCGTCGCGGATCGGAGCTGGACGGGCTGCGCTACCGCGCCGACTGGGAACGCGTCGACCTGTCCCCCGCCCGTACCACGCCGACGGGCCGATGCCTGCTGGTGGCCGGGGCCGGCACCGACGCCACCGCGGTGCTCACCGTGCTGCGCGCCGAGGGCCTGGACCCGACGCTGGTCACGGTCGGAGACGACCTGGACGCTGTCGTCCGGGCCTCGCTCGCCGACGGCACCTGGTCGGTCGTGGTCTCGCTGCTGGCGGTGGAGGACCCGGCGGCCGGCGCGGGAACCGGCGCGCTCGCCGGGACGGCCGCGCTGGTGCGGGCCCTCGCCGCTGCGGGGAACGGCACGCCGATGTGGACCGTGACCCGGGGCGCGGTGGCCGTCGACGCGCACGACGCCGCTCCCGGCGTGGCCGGGGCGTACCTCTGGGGCCTGGGCCGGGTGCTGGCGCTGGAGCAGCCGCGCCTGTGGGGCGGGCTGGTCGACCTGCCGGCGGAGCCGGACGACGTCGCGCTCGCCGCGCTCGCCCGGGTCGTCGCGTCCGGCGGCGACGAGGACCAGGTGGCGGTACGCAACGGCGGGGTGTATGCCCGGCGGCTCCGCCGGGCCCCGGCCGGCGCCACCGATACGGACTGGCGGCCCCGCGGCGCGGTCCTGGTGCACGGGTCCGCGCAGGTGCGTACCCCGCACCTGCTGCGCTGGCTCGCCGAGCGCGGCGCGTCGCACCTCGTCCTCGTGGGGCCGGTGGCGGATGCCGACCCGCCCGGCCCGGACGTCACAGTCACCGCCGTCGGCGACCTGGACGGGCTGCCCGAGGTGCTGGACCGGCTGGCCGCCACCGGCAGCGAGATCCGCACCGTCCTGCACGTCGCCGACTCCGACGGGGCCGGCGACCCGGTGGCGGTGCTGGACCCGCACGACCTGGCCGACGCCGTGGCCGCCCGTACCGCCGCCGTGGAACTGCTCGGGCGGGCCTGCGCCGGCCTACCGGTCGACGAGTTCGTCGTCTTCGCCTCGACGGCCGCCGTCTGGGGCAGCGGGGGAGCGGCGGTCGCCGCCGCCGTGGGCGCCGGGCTGGCGGCGCTGGCCGCGGGCTGGCGTGCCGCCGGCCGCCCGGCCACCGTCGTCGCGTGGGTGCCCTGGGCGGACGAGATCACCGACGCGGCGCAGTTGCGCCGCCGGGGGGTCCGGCCGCTGCCCGCCGACGTGGCCCTGTCCGCGCTGGGGCAGGCTCTGGTCCGCGGCGACGACCAACTGGCCGTGGCCGACCTCGACTGGCCCGCGTTCGTGCCGGCCTTCACCGCCGTACGGCCCAGCGCGCTACTGCGCGGCGTGCCCGAGGCGACGGCCGGCGCGGAGCCGGAGGCCGGCGATGCCGCGACCGATCCCGCCCGCGCGCTGCGTGAGCGGCTGGCCGGCGTTCCGGCCGGCGACCGGCACCGGATCCTGCTGGACCTGGTCCGGGCGCGGGTGGCCACCGTCCTCGGGCACGCCTCGCCCAACGCGGTCGAGGCCGACCGGGACTTCCTGGAACTCGGCTTCGACTCGCTGACCGCACTGGAACTGCGCGACGCGCTGCGCCAGGAGACCGGGGTGGAGCTGTCGGCGACCCTGCTCTTCGACCACCCCACCCCTACGGCGCTGGCCGTTCACCTGCTCGGCCGGCTCCTCGGCGCGGCGGCGGCCGGGGACGGCGCGGACGACGCCGGTGGACCTGGCGGGGAGAGTGCCGGCAGCGGACTGCTCGGCGGGTTGTTCAACCAGCCGAAGGCGCGCGAGGACCCGGCCGGGTATGCCGAACTGCTGGTCAAGCTCGCCCAGTTCCGCCCCAGCTTCCGCGAGCCGGCGCAGCTCACCCGCCCGCCCGGTATCCTCCGGCTGGCCGAGGGCGGCGCCCGGGCGCAGTTGGTGTGCTGCTGCACGATGTCGCTGCTCTCCGGCGCGCACGAGTACGCCCGGCTGGCCGCCGGCTTCCGGGGCGTACGTGACGTGTGGGCCCTGCCCAACCCCGGGTTCGGCGTGGGCGAGGAGCTTCCCGCCGACCTCGACGCGCTGCTGCGGGTGCACGCCGACACGGTGCTGCGTACCGTCGGTGCCGGCCCGTTCGTGGTGGCCGGTCACTCCGGTGGTGCGATGGTGGCCAACCTGCTCGCCGGGGAGCTGGAACGCCAGGGCCGGCCGCCGGACGCGGTGGTGCTCATGGACACCTACCCGGCCGACAGCGAGGTGCTCGGCGGGTGGGTGCCGCAGCTTCTCGACGGGATGATCGACCGGGACACCGCGTACACGCCGATGGACGACTGGCGGACGACGGCGTGGGCGGGCTACCTGCCGCTGTTCCTGGACTGGCAGCCGACCGAGATGGCGGCGGCGACCCTGCTGGTGCGGGCCACCGAGCCGCTGGGGGAGTGGGACGGCGAACCGGACGGCTGGCGGTCGCGCTGGCCCTACCCGCACGAGGCTGTTGACGCGGCTGGCGACCACTTCAGCATGGTCGCCGACCGGGGGCCGGAACTCGCCGGCACGGTCCAGCGCTGGCTGGCCGCGCGGGGCCTGTGACCGGTTCCGCCCCTGGCGTGCCCCTAGCGCCCCCTATCGGCGCACATACATCTATCGGACCGACGTTCCAGGACGGAGCATGACGACGTGGACGAAGCAGTGGTGGTCACGGAGCTGGTCAAGCGGTACCAGCCCAACATGCCACCGGCGGTGGACGGGCTGAGTTTCTCCGTCGCCGCCGGTGAGGTCTTCGGCCTGCTCGGGCCGAACGGTGCGGGCAAGACGACGACGATCGGGGTGCTGACCACACGGGTGCGGGCCACCTCGGGCCGGGCCCGGGTGTGCGGCGCGGACGTGATCGGCTCGCCCGCCGCCGCCCGGCAGTTGCTGGCGGTCGTACCGCAGCGGGTGAACCTGGACCGGGCGCTGACCGTCCGGCAGAACCTGCTGTTCCACGCGGCCTACCACCGGGTGCCCCGGGCGCAGCGCATCCGGCGGGCGGACGAGTTGCTGGACCAGATGGGGCTCAAGGACTTCGCGAACCACCGCACCGACTTCCTGTCAGGCGGCCTCGCCCAGCGGACGATGATCGCCCGCGCGCTGATGCACTCGCCCCGGGTGCTCTTCCTCGACGAGCCGTCGGCGGGCCTCGACCCGCAGTCCCGGCTCTTCGTGCACGACCGGATCGCCGAGCTGAAACGGGACGGCGTGACAGTGGTGGTCACCACACACGACATGGACGAGGCGGAGAAGCTCTGCGACCGGGTCGGCATCGTCGACCACGGCAAGCTGCTCACCATGGACACGCCGTCCGCGCTGACCCGTACGCTGCCGGGCAGCAGCACCCTGACCCTCGTGGTGACCCCCGGCGCCTCCGCCGAGGAGGTGCGGGCCGCGCTCGATGCGATCCCCGACGTGGAGCGGGTGGAACACTTCAAGATGACCGCCAAGGTGCCCGTCGCCGCGCCGGCGTTTCCCGGCATGCCGGCGATGCCGACGCCCGCCCCGGTCCCGGACGCGCCCGCCGACTCGGACGCCCCCCTGTCCTTCCGGGTCTACACCAGCGGTCAGCCGGCCAACGCCATCCCGATGGCGATGAAGATCCTCGCCGACCTGGGTTGCGAGGTTCGTGACCTCAACATCGGCCAGCCCAGTCTGGAAGATGTCTTCATCCACCTGACCGGAAGGGAACTTCGGTGAGCGTCACCGCCCCCGCCCCCCCGTCCGCGCCGTCACCGCCCGCGGCGCCGCCGCCGGTGCGCGCGCTGGACCAGCTCGCCACCTTCCGCGCGGTGCTCTCGCGGGACCTGTTCGTCACCGGCCGGGAGCTGGTCGGCTTCCTGCTCCAGGTCTTCATCCAGCCGCTGTTCATGCTGCTGATCTTCGGCAAGGTGCTCAGCGACCTGGGCTACGCCAGCGACGACTTCTCCAACGTGCTGCTGCCCGGCGTCATCGCGCTGAACGCCTTCCTGATCGGCCTGGAGAACACCGCGCTGCCGATGATGATGGACTTCTCCTTCACCCGGGAGATCGAGGACCGCCTCCTGGCGCCTATGGCGACCCCGCTGGTGGCGCTGGAGAAGATCGTTTTCGGGGGCATCCGTGGCCTGATCGCCGGTGTGGTGCTGATCCCGGTCGGCATGCTCATGCTCGGCGTCACCTGGCCCTGGGCGGTGGTGCTCAAGGTGGTCGGGGTGTTGGCGATCGGCGCGCTGGTCGGCGCGGCGGTCGGTCTCGCCTTCGGCACCCTGGTGCCCACGCAGCACATCCAGATCATGTTCACCGTGGTGATGACCCCGATCATGTTCACCGGTGCCACCCAGTTCCCGCTGCTCGGCCTGGACTCGCTGCGCTGGTACCAGGTGATCTGTTCGCTGAACCCGCTGACCTACATCAGCGAGGCGACCCGGTCGCTCGTCGGCCCGCCGGGGGTCGAGTCGCTGCCGCTCTGGCTGTGCATGTGTGTCCTCACCGGGGTCTTCGTGGCGTTCTCGGCGATCGGCATGCGTGGCTTCATGCGTCGCGCCATGGACTGACCGCCCGGGACGCGGTCCGCCGAGGGCCCGAACCGCACCTGCGGTTCGGGCCCTCGCTTTCGCCCTGTGTCGCAGGGGGCCGGTGGTCACCGCGCCCCTGCGACAGCCGTCAGGACGTGGCGCTCTGTGTCTCGTCGGCCAGCGTCTCGGCGTACACGACGAGCCGGGACGGCAGGTCGGTCCGGCGCTTCACGTCGAGCTTGCGGTAGACCCGGGTCAGGTGCTGCTCGACAGTGCTCACCGTGATGAAGAGCTTGCTGGAGATCTGGCGGTTGGTGTGGCCGTGTGCGGCCAGCGCGGCAACGCGCCGCTCGGCGTCGCTCAGCCCGTCGTCCGGTTCCTGGAGTTCGGCGGCGGCCGGGTACGCCGGCAGTCCACTGCCCGGCTCCCGGCGGATCAGCCGCTGAGCCAGCACCGACGCCCCGCAGTCCTGCGCGAGCTGGTAGGCGCGGCGGACGAGCAGCCGGGCGCGGGCGGAGTCTCCGGCGCGCTGTAGCGTCTGACCGGTGTCGCCGAGGGCGCGGACGAGCTCCAACCGGTCGCCGCTGGACTGGAGCAGGCTGACCGCCTCGGAGAGCAGCTTGCGCCGGTGGTCCTGGGCGGCGGTGGTGGCGAGCAGGCGCAGCGTACGGCCCCGGGTCCGGTCGTCGACCCCGTGCGGCACCCGCAGTTGCTCCTGCAGGAGCTGCATGGCCTGCGTCTTGTTGCCGACGCTGAGCTGCACCCGGGCCAGCTCCAGCCGCCACGGCACCAGTCCGGCCGCGTCGATCCCCCACGTGCGCATCAGCTCGCCGCAGCGCCGCAGGTCGGTGGTGGCGGCGTGCGGCCGGCGTACGGCAAGGTGGTGCCGGCCGCGTGCGGCCAGGTAGTGCAGGCCCAATGGGGTGCGGAACATGCCGGGCGGGGTCGGGTGGGCCAGCCACCGGTCGGCCTCGGCGAACCGGCCCGACTCAGTCGCGGACGCGATCAGGGTAGACAGCGGTCCGGCGATCGCCACTCCCCAGGCGGGGGCTGGCATGTCCTCCAGGGCCGCGCGGGCGTGGTGCTCGGCACCGGGCAGATCGCCGACGCGCAGGGCCGCCTCCGCCCGGATCGCCCGGATTACCGCCCGCCAGCCCGGCGCGTGCTGAACCACCGGCCGGTCGAGCAGCACGTCGCCCCAGACCGCGGCCCGGTCCGACCGGCCGGCCCAGAGCAGCGCCAGCAGGGGCGCGGTCAGCAGGCCGAGGGCGCCGTCGTCCGTGTGGTGGCGCTGCAGGATCTGCTCGGCGGTCGGCACCGTGTCGTTGTCGGCGGTCGGCGTCAGCGCGGTGCCGAGCACCGTGACCGCCTGCAGGAGCGGGCTGACGGTGGTCGGGGCGCCGGCCGCGCGGCTCCAGGTGGCCGGGGTCTGCCGCACGCTCGCCAGGTGGTCCGGGTGGGAGAGGGAGACCAGAAGCTGCATGATCCGCAGGCGGCCGGGCGGGGTGGCCGGAGCCTGCTCCTCGTCCGCCGAGAAGCCGCCGACGGCCTCGGCAGCCTCGTCGACGCGGCCCTGCCAGAGCAGGTACGGCACGGCGGAGAGGCTCGCATCGGTGGACCAGCCGGCGGCCCGCGCCGTCTGCACCAGCTCCGTCAGCTGCCCGTTCACCGTCAACGGGTTGAGCTGCCAGCGGGCATTCACCAGCATCTCGGTGGTGGCGGTGCGTTGCCGCTCGTCCACCGGCGCGCTGGCGAGCAGCCGCAGGCAGGCTGCCGCCACGTCGGGCCGGCCGGACGAGAGCGCGTGACCGGCGGCGTCCTGGAGCACCGGCACCCGCCAGCCGGCCACCGTCGCACCGGCGGCCACGAGGTGCTCGGCCACCACGCTCGCCTCGGCGCCGCGGTCGTGCAGCACCTCGGCGGCCCGCTGGTGCAGGCCGCGCCGCTCGTCGGCCGACATGTCAGCGAGGATCGAGTGCAGGATACGCGAGTGGCGTAGCTGGTCGGACTCCATCAGACCCGAGGTACGCAACACCCGCACGGCCGGGACCGTGGTCGCCGGCATCACGTCGAGGAGGTGGCCGAGCAGTTCGGTCGACGCGGGCCGGTCGAGCACGGCGAGCGCCTGGGCCACCCGGCGTACCCCGGGCTCGTGGCGGTAGAGGCACCCGAGCACGGCCTGGTCGAACGCGTCACCGACGGACGGAAGGTCGTGGTCGCTGCCCTCGCCACCGGCCCGTTCGTCGAGCAGCGCTCGGGTGAGCAGTGGATTGCCTCCGGTCATCCGTACGTAGTGTTCCGCGGTCCTGCGGGTGTCGGCGTCGTCGACGGCACCCTCGACCAGCCGGGCGACGGCGTCGACGGTCAGTGGTGGCAGGCTGATCCGGGAGAAGTGCGGCTGGCTGAGCAGCTCGGCGCGGAACAGCGGGTGCGGCGGGCGCAGCGTCGACGCCTCCGCGAACACGACCATGATCCGGGCGTGGCGCAGCCGTCGGGTCACGTAGAGCAGGCAGTGCAGCGAGGCCGGGTCCGCGTGGTGCACGTCGTCGACGAGGAGGACCAGGGGCCCGTTGGCCGTCAGGTCGATCAGGGTGGTGAAGAGGCCGTGCAGCAGGGGTGCCCAGGCCCGGTCTCCGTCGGACGCCTCGCCGCCGACTTCGGGCAACGGCACCGCGGAGGTGGCGTCGCGCAGCAGCTTCTCGACGTGGGCGGCGGCCTCCGGGGCGAGTCGTGCACTGTGGAACAGCTGCCCGACGACTCCCAGGTGGAGACCGCGCTCCGCCCGCGAGCCGGTCGCGCTCATCACCTGCCCGCGGGAGCGGGCCGTCCACTCGCCGAACGACTCCAGCAGGCTGGTCTTGCCGCTGCCCACGGCACCGGTGACCAGCGCGACGTGTCCGCGCTGCTGCTCTTCGCACGCGTGGAACACGCGCCGCAGACGGGTGATCTGTTCCTCTTGCTGAACCAACACCTGCGCGTAAGCCCTCCTTGTACGCGGCGCGGGCCTGGAAACGCCGGTGCGGCCCGACACCGCCACCCCTGCCGGAGACAGCCGCCCCTCCGCCCGCGTCTCGACGGGTGGGGGTGGAGCGCGCCGGGCGGCCACGCCGGGTGGACCTGAAATCCTTCGTCGGACCGGTCTTCTCGCCGTACGGTCCGCGTGTCGAGGCGAGTCTGGCACCGGCATGACGGTGCGACAACGGGCGTGAGACCCCATCGTTTCGCACCCAAACCTGCGGCCCCAGAAGGCATTTAGGGGTTGCGCGATTCGGGGTGAGGGGTGTTGGAGCCGATCTGCCCGGGGAGGCGACACGCCGGTGAGCGGCTGGTGTCGGGGCGTACAGCTTGATGGTGCCACACCGCGACTCCCGGCGCATGCCGGCGGTACCCACAGTGGTGGTGAGCGAACTCTTCGCGACGGTCGGCGAGGGCGACGGTCGCGTGACGCCCGGCGGCTGTTCCGTGCGGAAGCCCGACCGGGATCAGCGGGGCCGAGGGCCGGACGGACGGCCGCCCGGGGGGTCCGTGCCCCGCTTCAGCGGATCCGGCACCGTCGTACCGGGGCGGTCGAACCGCAGCCGTCCGGCGAGTTCGCTGCGCGAGTTGACGTCCAGCTTCCGGTAGATGCGCGTCATTCGCTGTTCGATCGCGCTGACCGTCAGGAAGAGCTTCTCGGCGATCTCACGATTGGTGTGACCCTGGGCGGCCAGGGTGGCCATCCTGGATTCGGTGTCCGTCAGGCCCTGGACCAGGACCGCCCCACCTGCCCGGCTGCCGGTGGCACCGTCTCTGGTGGACAGGGCGCTGGGCCACAACGTCGGGATGCCGCACTCCTCCGCGAGAGCCCGGGCCGACCGGGTCGCGGCGCGGGCCTGCCGCCGGTCGCCGGCCTGCTCGTAGGCGTGACCGAGGTCGGCAAGGTTGTGCGCCAGTTCCATCCGGTCGCCGCACTGCCGCAGCAGCCGTACGGCGCTGCGCAGGTGCGGGATCCGTTCCTGTCCCTCCTCGGTCGCGGCCAGAACCCGCAGGGCCGCGGCCCGGTACCGGACATGGACGGGCCGCAGCCGGGCCAACTCGTCGCGCACCAGCTTGCGCGCCTGCTGACGGCGGCCCATCCGGAGCAGTGCCCGAGCCGACTCGGTGCGCCACGGCACCAGGCCCGAGAAGTCCAGCTGCCACCGCTGCATCAGCTGCCCGCAGAGCTGGAAGTCGGCCAGCGCGGCCTCGGGGCTTCCCGCGGCGAGGGCGTGCGTCCCGCGGGCGTGCAGGTAGTGCAGCCCGAGCGGGGTCTCGAAGATCGCCGGCGGCACCGGCACCTGAAGGCAGGCGGCCGCCGTGTCGAGCTGGTCCATAAAGGTCAGGGCCCGAATCCGGACGGCGAGAGGTATCCCGATCACCACCCCCCAGCCTTTCGGCGAGAGCTGCCCCAGTGCCTCGTCGGCCAGCTTGCCGGCGCGGGGGAGGTCGCCGAGCCGGCCGGCGACGGCGGCCCGCAGGGCGGTGAGCGTGGCCGAGGGGGTGGGCTGGTGCGGGGTGGCGAGGTGGCGGTCCAGCCGGTCGCACCAGTCGTCGGCCAGGTCGAGCTGGTCGGCGTAGATCATGGCGACGAGGGCGCAGATGACCCTCCACATGTTCGGTTCGTCGTCCGGCCCGGTGGTCGACAGTGTCCGCTCGGCCTCCTCGACCACGCCCGCGTCACCCCGGGCCAGCACGCCGGACAGCAGGATGAGTCCGCTGAGCCCGTGCTTGACCCGGGCCAGCGTGAGCGGATCCCGCGCGGCCACGGCGGGCGCGGGCCGGTCGACCATGACCCCGGGATAGAGCGTCGAGATCCAGCCGGTGATGATGAGCAGCTCGGCCACGGACTGCGGATCGGCGGGATCCGACCGCTCGCTCAGGTGCCTGACCAGGTCGACGGCCTTGTCGATCTCACCGTGCCAGAGGAGGTACTGGATGGGACCGGCGGCCTGTTGGCTGCCGAGGTGCCCGGCCCGGATGGCGGTGGCGACGCTGACCAGGTGCGGGATCGTGGCCTGCGGATCGAGTCGCCACTCGGCGCGCGCCAGCGCGGAGCGGATCCGCGCCCGCAGACACTCGCCGACGCCACTGCGGTGCGCCCGGCGCAGGTACCGCAGGGCGGTCTCCACCTCGCCGTCGAGCAGCGCCTGCTCGCCGGCGTCCAGCAGGGTCTGCGCCATCCAGGGTTCGGCCAGCTCGCCGATGTCCACCAGGTGCGGCGCGATCCGGGCCGGGGGCGCGCCGTCGTCGTGCAGCAGGCGGGCTGCTCCCAGATGCAGCCGTACGCGTTCCTCGGCGGTCATCCCGTCGATCACGGCCTGGGTCACCGCCGGATGGCGCAACCCCTGTTCGTCGATCAGCCCCGCGCTGGTCGACTTGTCGACAGCGCCCAGCGCGGGGTGCAACCGGGCGTCGACGAGATGCGGCAGCAGGCTGCCGTGCAGCGGCTCGCCGGTCACGGCGAGCACCCGGGCGGCGTTGAGCACCAGGCGGTCGCAGCGGTACAGGCAGCTCAGCACGGCCTCCCGGAACGACTCGCCGACCGCCGGGGCGTCGGCGGACCGTGGCGCGGCTGCCTGGTCATCGGCGAGCGCATGCACCAGGAGGGGATTCCCGCCGCTGATCCGGTGGCTCTCCTCGGCGATGCTGCGGGCGAGCGGGATGTCGAGCCGCTGGGCGAGCAGCTGGAACGTCCCCTCGGCGGTGAGCAGCGGCAGGCGGATGCGGTGCAGCTTCGCCGGTTGCAGCATCTCGGCGTGCACGTCCGCCTGCCACGGCCGGGTGCGTGGCGCCTCCGTCAGGACCATCAGCAGGGATAGGCCGGAGAGCCGCCGGGCCACGTAATCGAGACAGCGCAGCGACGGCACGTCCGCGTGGTGGATGTCGTCCACCACGATGACCAGCGGCCCCCGCGAGGTCAGTTCGAGCAGGGCGCGCCCGATGGCGGCGGTGAGCCGGGCGTTCTCCGCGTCCGCCGGATCGGCGTCGATCCATGCGAGGGCGCCCGCGTCCAGCAGCCGGGCGAGGCGGGCCCGGATGTCGGGGGCGTCCGCGGCGCACGACGGCACCGCGCGGACGAGCTGCCGGACGACCTCCAGCGGTACGCTGCGCTCCGCGCGGGAGGCGCTCGCGCCGATGACCCGTGCTCCGGCGTCGCAGGCGCGCCGGGCGAAGGCCTGTGCGAGCGCGGTCTTGCCGGAGCCGACCGGGCCGGTCAGCACGGTCACCGGCCGGTCGGTCGGCGAGGTGCCGCCGCGGAGCAGGTCTGCGAGTCGGCGCTCCAGCAGGCCGAGCTGGCTTGAACGCTCGGTCAGCTCCATCACCGCCCCCTCCGGGGGAGGGCCGCGTGCCCGGTGCGGCCCGACAGCTCGACCAAATTGGAGACCGGCAATTCTTGACCCATTCCATTATCGGCAAGATCGACTGGTGTCGAGCTTTGCCGGTGCGCCATCGACCGACTTGACCGGTTGGCTGCTGCGAGCCGTGTTCCCGTGTGCGTCGGCGATAATCCCCCAGCTCTCTCGGGGTCGACACTTCCTATCGACCTCCTTGATGGTGGGAGTATGGCAGTTGGGCAATTGGGCGGCAAGCCGAGTTGTGTAAAGGATGAGCAAACACGGGTTACTTGTCTCGGGTGACCCGACCGGGGGTGGCGACGGAAAGTCGCCGGTTGGTCCCGTACCGTGACAGAGCGCTCTCATGAGCCGATGGTTCCGCTTATTCGGCCCGCCTGCTGATTGGCGAATTAGCTCTTCCGTGCTAATCCGGCCTAATCCGGCGTCCGGGCGTTACCGGTCGCTCTGGCCGAGAGGTTCGAAGCTGCCGCGGTTGCGGCGTGCGGAGGCGTCGAGCTGAGCGTCATCGTCGTTGAACTCGGCGTTCGTGACCCCGCCCGTGCCGATCCCGGCGCGTGCGGGCGTGGTGCCGGAAGCTGGCGTGGAGGTGCCGTCCGCCCCCGGGGTCGGGCTGTGCGGTCTGGTCGGGGCTCCGGCAATTGCCGGAGGCGCTCGATTGTTGCGATGTAAGGCATTGATGCCGGAACTGCGATCGATGCCTGTCCGACCCTGCCGGCGGTCGAGGCTTGGTGTGCGTCGGCGGGCCACGATTCGGACGTTTGGGAGATTCTGCGATTATGTATGAAAAAGAATTCTGCATCCGAGTGTCCTGTTGGTTGCGGAGGTCTGCGGTCCCATCCGGCCTGAAGGCTGATCCCATGCGGCACACGTCAATGCGATAAAGCCGTGAAGGCGAGCTGCCGGGCATCGAGGAAGACGTTTTACGGTCGATTTTCGCTCGCTGAGGATAAATGCGGTCTCTGTATTGTTCGCCGAGCCGGAGTGAGCGCTCGGGTCGGCCGTTGTGTCAGGACGGCCGGGATCCGGTCCTAGCTGGCCAGTAGGCCCGGACAGGGGGATTCGGACTCGGCGGCTAGGGGTTGTGCCCGACGATAGCCCGGCCCTAATTTCGGGGCACCCGGTCTCCACCGTCTGGATAGCCGGACATGGGGCCGTGCAGGCCCGAGACCTGAAGGGTTCTGTGGCCGTCGTGATGTCCCAGCTGCCGCCGCGACTCGTTGCGGCCCCACGCAGGGGATAGCGGAGATGACACTGCTGCCGGTGCTGCGTGGATTCGGTGCGGATCGGGCCGACGCGGTCACGGTGGCCGGAGAAGCCCTCTCCAGCGAGGCCCTGCTGGGCTGCGTCACCGCCGTCGCTGATCGGATCAGGGGCGCGACCGCGGTCGCGGTCGACGGCACACCGACGCTGGAAGCGGTGGTCGGAATGCTCGGCGCCCTCCTCGCCGGGGCGCCGCTCGTACCGCTGCCTCCCGGCGCCGACGAACGCGAACGCCGCCGTATCCTGCGGCAGTCCGGAGCGACGGTGATCCTCGGCCGTGCCCCGTCCGGGGCCGACGGCCTGTCCACGATCCCGGTCGACCTGCGAGAACACGCCTCGACGCGGCATCCCGAGCCCGCCCCGGGCAGCGACGCCGTCATCCTCTACACCGGAGGCGCATCAGGGCCGCCACGAGGGGTGCGCATCTCGCGCCGCGCCATCGCCGCCGACCTCGACCTTCTGGCCCGTGCGTGGCACTGGAGCGAGGAGGACGTGGTCGTCCAGGGCACCCCGCTGTTCCGGGCGTACGGTCTGGTCGTCGGCCTGCTCGGCGCGCTGCGGGCCGGTAGCCGTTTCGTCCACCTCGACCACGCCGGCACCGGGCCGGTCGGCTCCGTGCACCTGGCGTCGCCCGACCAGTGGGCGAAGATAGCGCTGGACGGCCACCGGGCCCGGCCGCTGTCCGCGGCGCGGATCCTCGTTTCCGCGGACGGCCCGCTGGCCCGCGCCGTGGCCGAGCGGCTCCGACTGCTCACCTCGCACCGGCCGGTGCAGGCCTACGGCACCACCGAGACGCTCGTCGCGCTGACCGGGCGGGCCGGCGACCGTACGGTTCCGGGCGCTGTCGGCACCCCTCTGCCCGGCGTCGAGACGCGCGTGCTGGACCGCGAGGACCGGCCGGTGCCGGCCGACGGCCAGTCGGCGGGCGAGCTGAGCGTCTGCGGGCCGATGCTGTTCAGCGGGTACGTCGGCGGGCGGAGCCTCGCCGCCGGTCGCTGGCACGCCACCGGGGACCTGGCCAGCGTGGCCCCCGACGGCACGTACCGGATCATCGGGCGATGCGGGCTCGACGTGGTGCACAGCCGGGGCCGGCGGATGCCCGCCGGGCAGATCGAGGAGGCGTTGCTGAGCCACCCCGGCGTGCGCGAGGCCGCCGTCGTCGGCACGCCGCACCACGCGCTCGGCGAGCAGGTCACCGCCTACGTCGTCGCCGAGGGGGTGACCGCGCAGGTGCTCATCGACCACGTCGGCCGGTACCTCTCGGCGGGCCAGCGCCCCCGGCGGGTGCACTTCGTCGACGAGCTGCCGCGCAGCGCCTTCGGGCGGATCAGGAAGTCCCTGCTGATCGCCGGCGGCTGAGACGGCCGGACAGCGGGCAGCGGTGACCCGCCCCCGCCACGGTCAGCCCTCCACCCAGCCGTGCCGCCGGGCCAGCTCCAGCATCCTCGCACGTACCGCCACGATCTGCGCTCCGGTCAGGTCCGACACGGAGGTCACCAGCGCCTCGGTGGTCTCCGCGGAGAAGGCCCGCTCGGAGAGGACGTCGCACAGGCCCTCGTCGTCCTCCGCGCCGCCCGTGGCCTGCCCGCTGTCCCTGCTGCGCCCGCCGCCGACCGTGACGCCGGCCCGGGCGGACAGCCCGGCACCGGCCGTCGGGACGCGATCCGCACCCGGGGCGACGCCGGACACCCGCACCAGCACGGCCTTGGGCCCGCGCTCGGTCTCCACCGCGTCGTACTCGACCGGGACGCCGGGCGTCAGTGACCACTTGTCACCGTCGAGCATGTTCGCGTGCACGAACACGTCGTCGCTGCCGTCGTCCGGGGCGATGAACCCGTAGCCCCGCACCTCGTCGAACCGCACCACTTTGCCAGTAAGCATCGCCATTCCCGCGTCCATCCGCCCCAGATCCAGGTGCCCCGCCCGCAGGACCGGGACGGCGCCCAGAGTGGCACCTGTCCCGTGCAGGCCGGCACCCGTACCCGACCCCTATGGTGCACCTATCGCCGAGGCCCGCCGCGGCGAGGGGTGCCGCAGCGCCTACCATCGGCCAACGTGATCGAGCAGATCCTGCCCCCCACCGTGGCGGTGTCCGAGTCCTTCACCGATCCCGCCGGCGTGACCCTGTTCCCCGAGGAGGAGGCGCTGGTGGCACGGTCGGTGGAGAAACGACGCCGGGAGTTCACCACCGTGCGGCACTGCGCCCGGCTGGCCCTCGGCGAGCTGGGCCTCGCCCCGGCGCCGATCGTCTCCGGCGCACGCGGTGCCCCGCTCTGGCCGGACGGCGTGGTCGGCAGTATGACGCACTGCGATGGCTACCGGGCGGCGGTCGTCGGCCGTACGGCGGCGTTCGCCAGCCTCGGGGTGGACGCCGAGCCGCACGCCCCGCTGCCCGACGGGGTGCTTGGAGCGATCGCCCTGCCGGCCGAACGGTCGCGCACCGTCACGCTGGGCGCGGTCCGCCCCGCCGTCTGCTGGGACCGCCTGTTGTTCAGCGCCAAGGAGGCGGTGTACAAGGCGTGGTTCCCGCTCACCGGCCAGTGGCTGGACTTCTCCGAGGCGGACATCGTGTTCGACCCGGCCGGCACGTTCGAGGCCCGGCTGCTGGTGCCCGGTCCGGTGATAGACGGGGCCGAGGTGCGGGCGTTCGCGGGCAGGTTCCTGGTCGAGCGGGGGCTGGTGGTCACCGCGATCAGCATCCCGGCGGTCGCGTCCTAACCGTCTGCGCTGAGCCGCGTCTTCTGCACCTTGCCCAGGGCGTTGCGGGGCAGGGCGTCGACCAGGCGCACCTCGCGTGGTCGCTTGTGCGCCGAAAGGTGCCGGGCCACGAAGTCGATCAGCTCGGCCTCGCCCACCCCGTCGCCCACCACGTACGCGGTGACCTGCTGACCGAGGTCGGGGTGCGGCGTGCCCACCACGGCTGCCTCACGGACCCCCGGGTGCGTCAGCAGGGCGTCCTCCACCTCCCCGGCGCCGATCCGGTAGCCACCGCTCTTGATCAGGTCGGTCGACGCCCGGCCGACGATCCGGTGCCAGCCGTCCGGGTCGACGGTGGCGACGTCCCCGGTGCGGAACCAAGCGTCCGGGGTACGGCTCGCCGCGTCGGCGTCCGGACGGTTGAGGTAGCCGTCGAACAGCGTGGGGCCGGTGACCTGAAGCTCGCCCATCGTCGCCCCGTCGGCCGGGAGCGGGGTGCCGTCGTCGCCGATCAGCCGCGTACGGACCCCGGGCAGCGCCAGCCCGACGGTGCCGGGCCGGCGTGGGCCGTCCGCCCGGGCGCTCACAGTGATCAGGGTCTCGGTCATCCCGTACCGCTCGACGACCCGGTGACCGGCGAGGGTGGCGAGGTCGGCGAAGACCGCCGCCGGCAGCGCCGCGCTGCCCGAGACCAGCAGCCGCGCCGGACGCAGCGCCCGGGCCGCGTCCGGGTCGGCGGCGATTCGGGACCACACCGTCGGCACCCCGAAGTACATCGTGCCGTTGGCGGCGGCATACCGGTCGGGGCGAGGGCGGCCCACGTGGTGCAGCCGGCCGCCCAGCCGCAGTGGTCCGAGCACGCCGAGCACCAGCCCGTGCACGTGGAACAGCGGCAGGCCGTGCACCAGCAGGTCGTCCGGCGTCCATGCCCAGGCGTCGGCCAGCCCGTCGAGGCAGGCGGCGATCGCGCGGCGGGAGATCACGGCGCCCTTCGGGGCGCCGGTGGTGCCGCTGGTGTAGAGGATCACCGCGGTGCAGGCCGGATCCGGCTCGGGGTGGACGGTGTCCGACCGGCGGGTCAGGTCGACGGGTACGACGGGCCGGCCGGCGTCACCGACGGTGCGTTCCGCGCCGGCCGGGGCCAGCAGCGCCGTCGCGCCCGAGTCGCGCAGGATGTGATCGCGCTCCATCGGCCCGGCGTCCGGCGGGATCGGCACGACCGCAACCCCGGCCGTCAGCGCGCCCACCACGCCGACCACGGTCTCCAGGGTGGCGGTGGCCTCGATCGCCACCCGGTCGACGCCGCGCAGCTCGTCGGCCACCGCCGTGGCAAGGCGGCGAAGCTCCACCCAGGACGCCGCCCGGCCGTCGACCCGGATCGCGTCCGGGTGCTCGTCGGTGCCCTTCGTCAGCCAGCCCAGCAGCGGCATGGTGCGATCCTCTCAGCGGCCCGGTCCGAGCCCTGCCGGGGGCCGCGACGCCGGTAGGGTCGTGGGGTACCGCCGGATCCGGGTGGGCGAGTGCGCCGCGCCGGTGGGCCGGGAGAACGGTCCTGACCGTAGTCGGGGGTCTCCGCGGCCTGCCACCCCTACCGGCCGTGGCGGTCGTGCGGGAGGGGAGGTGACATCGGTGGTCGCGAGGGCGACGGCGACACCCGACGGTGTCCGGGCGGTGGTGTTCGACCTCGACGGGGTGCTGGTCGACAGCCTCGCCGTGGCCAGGGAGGCGTTCGCCCTCGCCTACGCCGAGGTGGTCGGCGACGGCATGGCCCCGGTCGAGGAGTACTGCCGCCACCCGGGCCGGTACCTGCCGGAGGTGCTGGAGCTGATGGGTCTGCCGGCGGCGCTCGCCGAGCCGTTCGTGCGGCAGAGCAACCGCCTTGCACACCGGGTCAGCCCGGTCGTCGGCGCGGCGGAGCTGTTGCGCACCCTGCGTCGGCGGGGGATCGGGCTCGCCGTGGCCACCGGCCGCAGCGGCGTACGCGCCCGGGACCTGCTCGGCCGGCTCGACCTGTTGCCGCTCGTCGACCACGTGGTGGGCTCGGACGAGGTGCCCCGCCCGAAGCCCGCGCCCGATATCGTACGGCGAGCGCTGCACCTGCTCGGGGCCCGGCCGGAGGAGGCGCTGATGGTCGGCGACGCGCCCAGCGACCTGGCCAGCGCGCGGGCGGCCGGGGTGACGGCGGTGGCCGCGCTGTGGGGCGAGTCCGACGAGGAGACGCTGCGCACGGCCGGCCCGGACGTCGTTCTGACCCGGCTCGACGAGCTGCTGCCGCTCTGCCCGGCACGGCGGTGACGAGCCACACCGGATCCGTGGGCGAGAAGCCGCCCGGAGCCGCCCGCCCGGACGGACGCCCGGACACCTGGCGTGACCGGGCGACACCCCTGTCGCCGGGCGGCACCCCTGTGGAGGATGGTTTCCCGCATCGACACCCCCGATTCGTCACCTGATCAGTTGATCGGCGCATCGGTTGCGCGGATGATGTCGGGCGTCGGTCGGACCGACGCCGCGATCAGCCGAGTGGCCCGCCCTTCCCGGCGGCAAACCGCACATGAAGGAGGACCATCCCGGATGCCGGTCATCGAGGTCGATCATCTGCAGAAGCGGTACGGCGAGAAGGTCGCGGTCGACGACGTTTCCTTCACCGTCGAGCAGGGCGAGATCTTCGGCGTCCTCGGCCCGAACGGCGCCGGCAAGACGACCACGGTGGAGTGCGTGCAGGGGTTGCGCCGTCCCGACGGCGGGACCGTCCGGGTGTTCGGGCTGGACCCGGTGCGCGACCGCACCGAGGTGCGCCAGCGCGTCGGCGCCCAGCTCCAGGAGAGCCAACTGCCGGACAAGGTGCGGGTGCGGGAGGCGCTGGACCTGTACCGGTCCTTCTACCGCAACCGGGCCGACATCGACGAGCTGCTGACCGACCTCGGCCTGGCCGAGCAGCGCAACACCTACTTCCAGAAGCTCTCCGGCGGGCAGAAGCAGCGACTGTCGGTGGCCCTGGCGCTTGTAGGCAGGCCGGAGATCGCCATCCTCGACGAGCTGACCACGGGCCTCGACCCGCAGGGCCGCCGGGACACCTGGGATCTCGTCGAGCGGATTCGCGACCGCGGCGTCACCGTCGTGCTGGTCACCCACTTCATGGAGGAGGCGCAACGACTCTGTGACCGGATCGCGATCATCGACAAGGGGCGGATGGTGGCCATCGACAGCCCCGCTGGCCTGCTCGCCCGGGTCGGCAGCGAGCACCGGGTGCACTTCCGCCCGGCGGAGCCGGTCGAGGATGCCCTGCTGCTCGCCGCGCCCGACGTGACCGGGGTCAGCCGCTACGGGGCGGAGGTGACGGTGACCGGCGCGAAGGACGTGCTCCAGTCGGTCCTGGCAGTGCTCAACGGGCGCGGGACGACCTACACGGACCTGCGGGTCGAGCAGCCCACCCTCGACGACGCCTTCGTCGCCCTGACCGGCCGCGGCGGCCGGGCCGCCGCGCAGTCCCCGACCGACGGGAGGTCGTCGTGAGCGCCCTGTCCAAGCTGATCGCCGTCGAAACGAAGCTGTTCCTCCGGGAGCCCGTGTCGTTGTTCTTCGTCTTCGCCCTGCCGATCGGCCTGATGCTCGTCTTCGGCCTGCCGCAGCGTGCCGGTACCGCCGCCGACACCGGCCAGCACGCCGAGCAGACGTTCCTGCCGTCGCTCGCGCTGGCTCTCACCATCGGCATGCTCGCGCTCTTCACCCTGCCGATGGCGCTGGGCATCTACCGGGAACGCCGGATCCTGCGCCGTCTGGCGACCACCCCGGTGCAGCCCGCGCTGCTGCTGGTCGCCCAGGTCGTGGTCAACCTCGTGATGGGCGTGCTCGGTGCGGTGGTCACCTCGATCGCCGTGCGGTTCCTGCTGGACCAGCCGGCGCCGGCCAACCTGCCCGGGTTCGTGCTGGCCTTCCTCCTCGGGGTCGCGTGCCTGTTCGCCGTCGGCCTGCTGATCGCGGCGCTGGCGCCGTCGGCCAGGGCGGCACAGTCGATCGGCCCCGCGCTGTTCTTCCCGCTGCTCTTCCTGGCCGGCGCCTGGCTGCCCCGCGACCGGATGCCGGGTGCCCTGGCGGCCGTGGCCGACTACTCGCCGCTCGGCGCGACTGTCGACACCATCGGCGCGGCGTGGGCGGGGGCCGACCCCGAGCTGCCGCAGCTGATCGCCCTGGCCGTCACGGCCGTCGTCGCCGCACTGGGGGCGACGCGGTTCTTCCGCTGGGAGTGAGCCCGCCTCCCGACCGGGCTGGTCCGGGCATCGTCGCTGCCCAGGGCCGTTTCTAGGGGTGCGCTAAGGGTGCTCACGAAATGTGATCTGCACTACGTTCGGAGCTGAACGGGTGGCCGCTCACCGGACAAGGACGTTCGACTGCGGAGCGTCCGTTCACCCGGCAACGGGTGTCGTTGGACCTGTGTGGACCGAACCGCGTCGCCCCTGCGGCGGCTCGTGGGGTGTGCGGAATGCGACGGAGGTCGTGCCATGAAGGATGTTTCGCAAGCTGATCCGGTCGCCCGGGACGCCGCCGGCGTCATCGATGTCGTCCTGGAGGGCGGCCCGGCCGGCCTGCCGGCCGACCTGCGCAGCCGTCGGGTGTCCAGGGCCGAGAAGAAGATCAAGATCGTGTACTACGGCGGGTACGAGCACTTCGAGCGGGGCACCGCCGCCGCGACGGTCGAGCCGGTGGTCTTCCGCTGGACCGGCCGGACCCGGATCGCCGAGTAGCGAAGGGACGCAGCAGTCTCATGCGGGCACAGGACCAGCGGACGGGACCGCACCTGACGGTCAGCGACACGAGCGAGGCGATCGCCTTCTACACGGACGTCTTCGACGCCGTGGCCATCCAACGGGAGTGCCTGCTCGACGGGCATGTCGTGCACGCGGAACTGGCCGTCGGCGGTCATCGCCTGATCGTGAGCGAGTGGTGGGAGGCGGGCGACCCGTCGGTGGCCGCGAACCGTGACGAGGTGTTGACCATCGAGCGGACGGACCCCGAGTCGGTGCTGCGGCGGGCGGTGGCCGCGGGCGCCCATGTCGAGCCGCCGGCTGCCCCGTCGCACCAGGTCACGTTGCGCGACCCTGCCGGCCTCTGCTGGACCGTCGTCGGCCCGCAGCGGACGGGGTAGGGCAAATCCCGGCGGACCCGGGACAGGCCGCGGGAACCCGTGCGTACGGCGCGGGTTCCCGCCCGTCCGGCGGGACGTCGCCAGAGTCCGCGCGGTGCGCGGCGCCTGGGCGCTCCTCCGGTCTCCTGGTCAGCCGCGCGGCGGTCCCGCCGACAGTCCGGCTTCCGCCGTCAGGTCCTGAGTCGCACGCGGGCCGGCGGGGGCGACGATCACCTGATCGTCTGCGGGGCCGACGGTTCCCTCAGCACCTCCGCCACCAGCGTACGCAGCCGCCCGGCGGTCGCCCCGGCCGGCACACGCGGCGGTGGGCGTGCACCACTCGCTTCTTGGCCTCCGTCACCTCGCTTTGAGAGAGGGCGGATTGATGGGCGAGGTGAAGCGTTCTGGGCGCTGCGATGGCGGTCGGTCCGAAGACCCACGTCTGCCACTCGCGATGAGCAATCGATGGAGGCGGACTGGCGCCCGGTTCGCGGCCGTGAGAGCGCGGCTGAACTTGTCTGGGTCGGTGTCGGCCGGAGGCGTCGGATTCGGGCAGGGGTGTTCGTAGTCAGTGTGCGGGCAGCCCACGAGGGTGCTGTCGCGGTCACAGGAGGTGATGGGTGATGCGACCTTGCGTGAAGGACGGCTCCTTCGTGGGCCGGGCTCTGTTCGCCGGCTCCAGGTGTTCACCACGCTGATCAGTGTCCAGGCTGTTGCGGTTGATCATCGAGAGGTTGGGGCGTGGCGAAGCTGATCTATGTGAATAACGTGTCGCTTGACGGCTACATGGAGGACGAACGCGGCGCGTTCGCCTGGTTGCCGATGGACGACGAGGTGTTCGTTGTCTACACCGACCTCCTGCGGTCCGTGGGGACGTTCCTCTACGGACGGCGACTGTACGAGGCGATGGCCGTATGGGAAACCGACGCCGCTCTGGCCGCGCAGTCCGACCTCATGGCCGACTTCGCAAGCGCCTGGCAGGCAGCGAGAAAGGTCGTGTACTCCACGACCCTCGCCGCCGTGTCGACCGCCGACACCCGACTCGAACGCCGCTTCGACCCCGCCGCGGTACGCGAACTGAAGGCCACGGCCAGCAGCGATCTCACCGTTGGAGGTGCACACCTCGCGGCGCAGGCTCTTGAGGCCGGGCTGGTCGACGAGTGCCAGCTGTTCGTCTGGCCCGTGGTCGTCGGCGGAGGTAAGCCGGGCCTGCCGTCCGGCATGCGCGTCGACCTCGAACTCCTCGATGAGCGCCGATTCCGAAACGGCGTCGTACACCTCCGCTACCGCCCTCTCGGGCAGTGAACGACGCCCCTGTCCGATCGCCAGCGCTTGCATGACGGCGCAGCGCTGACGGCTGATCCGACCGGATGAGGTCGACCATCACCAACTCCGGCTGCGTCACGTCGCAGTGTGCGGAGGCGTCACGCCGCGTCGGGACGGCGGTGGCGACAGCGAACCTCAGTCCGGGGAAGACGCTGCCCTGGATCCATCGACGTTGAGAGATCCTGGTCTCCGGGCTGGCCTCGACCGGCCGAGGTGGACTGCTGGTCAACCAACCTGATCCGGCGAGAAGCTGTCGTTGAACGTATTTGACACCTGCCAGGCGTGACCAAGCGCGCGGCCGACGTGACAGCAGCGTCACGTCGGCCGCGTTCTTCTACGCCCTGGCTGCCCCACACCCGGCGGTCATGTCCGGCGAAGTTGACGGCACCGAGCGCGACCGCGCGTGGTGTTCGGCCTGGACGGGTGCTGGTCTGCGCGTGGCGATTGGCGGGGCGTCCTGGCGTCGAGGCGGCTGTCCGATCCCGACCCCGGCACGGCTCGATCCCTCATGCCGAGCACACTGTTGCCCCCGCCGGTGGCGATCCTCTACCGTCTGCTCAAGCGGTGGGCGGTGCGGTCCGCATCCGACCGACACCGCCGGGTGCCCGTCGCGCGGGCCGGGATGGTGGAGTCCCGGGCCACCCCGTAGGCGGTGTCGCGGCGGTCGTGTGACTCCAGCTCGTACTCCGGGTGGTGCTGCCCGGCGTGGCTCCGCGCGGAGCCGACGGCGAGCGGGCCACGCCGATCCCCACCGGAGAATCCCGTGTTCCTCAGCCCGCACGAGCAGGACCGCCTGCTCGTCCACGTCGCGGCCGACGTCGCTCGCCGCCGTCGCGAGCGCGGCCTGCGACTCAACTATCCCGAAGCCGTCGCGATCATCGTCGCCTTCCTGCTCGAAGGGGCCCGCGACGGGCGGTCGGTGGTCGACCTCATGTCCGCCGGCCGGACGGTGCTCGGCCGCGAGGACGTCCAGGACGGCATCCCCGAGCTGCTGAGGGAGGTGCAGGTGGAGGCGACGTTCCCGGACGGTACCAAGCTCGTGACGGTGCACCACCCGATCCCGTGATCCCCGGGGAGATCCTGCCGGCGGCCGGCCCGGTCGAGATCAACGTGGGTCGGCCAGTGACCACAGTGGTCGTGGTCAACACCGCCGACCGTCCGGTGCAGGTCGGCTCGCACTACCACTTCGCCGAGGCCAATCCGGCCCTGATGTTCGACCGGGCCGTCGCCTGGGGTCAGCGTCTCGCCGTTCCGGCGGGTACCTCGGTCCGGTTCGAGCCGGGCGTGAGCCGCGACGTCGAGCTGGTCCCGCTCGGCGGCGCACGCGTCGTGCCCGGCCTGCGCGGCGAGTGCGCCGGGCCGCTGGACGAAGCGCCACCGACCGCGCCGGAAACAGACGCGCCGGAAACAGACGCGCCGACGAGCGGGACAACGACGACCGACGGGCCCGCGCGGTGAGCGCCGTGCGGCGGGACCGCTACATCGATTTGTACGGGCCGACCACCGGCGACCGCATCCGGCTCGCCGACACGAGCCTGCTGATCGAGGTGGAGACCGACCACTGCGTGGGCGGCGACGAGGCGGTCTTCGGCGGCGGGAAGGTGATCCGCGAGTCGATGGGCCAGTCGCGGGCGACCCGCGCCGAGGGCGCCCTCGACACCGTCATCACCGGCGCGGTGGTGCTCGACCACTGGGGCGTGGTCAAAGCCGACGTGGGCCTGCGTGACGGGCGGATCGTGGCGCTGGGCCGGGCCGGCAACCCGGACATCATGCCCGGCGTCCATCCCGAACTGGTCATCGGCCCGGCCACCGAGGTCATCGCCGGCAACGGCCGGATCCTCACGGCCGGCGCCGTCGACACGCATGTGCACTTCATCTGCCCGGAGATCGTCACCGAGGCGCTGGCCAGTGGCATCACCACACTCGTCGGCGGCGGCACCGGCCCCGCCGAGGGCACCCGGGCCACGACTGTCACCCCGAACGCCTGGCACCTGGCCCGCATGCACGAGGCGCTGGACACGCTGCCGGTCAACGTGCTGCTGCTCGGCAAGGGCAACACCGTCTCGCAGGAGGCGCTGTGGGAGCAGTTGCGCGCCGGCGCGGGCGGTTTCAAACTGCACGAGGACTGGGGCACCACACCGGCGGCGATCGACGCCTGCCTGCGGGTGGCGGACGCCTCCGGGGTGCAGGTGTCCATTCACACCGACACCCTCAACGAGGCCGGATTCGTGGCCGACACGCTGCGGGCGATCGCCGGCCGGGCCATCCACTCGTACCACACCGAGGGCGCGGGAGGCGGGCACGCGCCGGACATCATCACGGTGGCCGGCGAGCCCAACGTTCTGCCGTCGTCGACCAACCCGACCCGGCCGTACACCGCCAACACGCTCGCCGAGCACCTGGACATGCTGATGGTCTGCCACCATCTCAACCCGTCCGTGCCGGAGGACCTGGCCTTCGCCGAGAGCCGCATCCGACCGTCCACGATGGCCGCCGAGGACCTGCTGCACGACCTCGGCGCGATCTCCATCATCGGCTCCGACGCCCAGGCGATGGGCCGGGTGGGCGAGGTGATCCTGCGAACCTGGCAGAGCGCGCACGTCATGAAGGAGCGGGTCGGCGCGCTACCAGGCGACGGCGCGGCCGACAACCACCGGGCCCGCCGGTACGTGGCGAAGTACACCATCTGCGCGGCGATGGCGAACGGGCTGGACCGGGAGATCGGCTCGGTCGAGCCGGGCAAGCTGGCCGACCTGGTGCTGTGGGATCCGGCGTTCTTCGGGGTACGACCGAACCTGGTGCTCAAGGGCGGCATGATCGCGTACGCCCAGATGGGTGACGCCAACGCGTCCATTCCGACGCCGCAGCCGATGCTGCCGCGGCCGATGTTCGGGGCGTACGGCGCCGCGGCATCGGCCACCAGCCTGGCGTTCGTCGCGCCGGCCGCCCTCGACGCCGGGCTGCGCCTGGACGTGCGGCGACGGGTGGTGCCCGTCGCGGATGTGCGCTCGCGGGGCAAGGCCGACCTGCCGGAGAACGACGCGATGCCCCGGATCGAGGTGGACCCGGACACCTTCACGGTGCGGATCGACGGTCAGGTGGTGGAGCCGGACCCGGTGCCACGCCTGCCGATGGCCCAGCGGTACTTCCTGTTCTGATGGCGACGTCGAGCCTGCTCCTGCTGCTGGCCGACGGTCGCTTCCCGGCCGGCGCGCACGCCCACTCCGGCGGCCTGGAGGCCGCCGTCGCCGCCGGCCGGGTCACCGACCTGGCCACGTTGGAGGCGTTCCTGGCCGGTCGGCTGGCCACCGCCGGGCTGGTCGGTGCGGCGTTCGCGGCGGCGGCGCACCGGGCGGTGACCTCGGCCGGTTCCGCCGTACGCGGGTCCACGCTGGCGTTGCTCGACGCGGAGCTGGACGCCCGGACGGCGGCGCCGGCGCTGCGCACGGTGTCCCGTCGCCAGGGACGGGCTCTGCTGCGCGCGGGCCGCGCCATCTGGCCGGAGGCGTCCTTCGACGACCTGCCCTCCACACGTGGCGGAGCGCACCAGCCGTTGGTGCTCGGGCTGCTCTGCGCCGCAGCCGGCCTGAGCCGCGCCGAGACCGCCACGGTCGCCGTCCACGGGACGGTGACCGGTGCGGCCAGTGCGGCCGTACGCCTGCTCGGCCTCGACCCGTACCAGGTCCAGGCCCTGCTGGTCGGTCTCGCCTCCCGGTGCGACGGCACCGCCGCCGAGGCGGCCCGGGCCGCCGACGAACCACCCGAGCGGCTGCCCGCCGCGGCCGCTCCTCTTGCCGACATCCATGCCGAGGCTCATGCCACCTGGGAGGTGCGTCTCTTTGCGTCCTGACACCGTTGTGCCGACCGCTGCGCCCACTGCCGACCGGAATCCCGCCCCGCACGACGAGACCGTTCCGCACACCCACCCCGAACCGGGGGTGGACCCGCATCCGCCGCTGGCCCGAGCCGGCCGGGCGCTGCGCGTCGGCATCGGCGGGCCGGTCGGGTCCGGCAAGACCGCCCTGGTGGCGGCTCTGTGCCGGGCGTTCGCCGGGGAGCTGCGACTCGGCGTGGTCACCAACGACATCTACACGACCGAGGACGCCGACTTCCTCAAGCGGGCCGGCGTGCTGGACCCGGCCCGGATCCGCGCCGTGGAGACCGGTTGCTGCCCGCACACCGCCATCCGGGACGACATCGGGGCCAACCTCGACGCCGTGGACGAGTTGGCCGAGGCGGTCGGCCCGCTGGACCTGGTGCTGGTCGAGAGCGGCGGGGACAACCTGACCGCCACGTTCAGCCGGGGCCTGGTGGACCGGCAGATATTCGTGGTCGACGTGGCCGGCGGGGACAAGGTGCCGCGCAAGGGCGGACCCGGGGTGACGTCCGCCGACCTGCTCGTGATCAACAAGACCGACCTGGCCCCCATGGTGGGCGCGGACCTGGCCGTCATGGACCGGGACGCGCGGGCCCGGCGCGGCGACCTGCCGACCGTGTTCCTGTCGATCGTCGGCGACCCGGCGGCGGGGCGGGTCGCCGACTGGATCCGCCACGAACTGGCCCACCACGCGGCTCTGCACCCGGCCGCCGCGCGGGGCGGCCCGGCCTGATGCGCGCGTACGCCCGGCTGGTGGCCCGGGCCGACGGCCGGGGCGGCACGGTCCTCGCCGAGCTGCGCGGTGAGACGCCGCTGCTGCTGCGGCAGACGCCCGGCAGTGGCCGGGCCGTGACCGTGTACGTCGTCGGCGGTGCGGCCGGCCCGCTCGCCGGTGACGACCTGCGGCTGGAGATCGACGTGGGACCGGGGGCGGCGGTGCGAATACACACCGTCGCCGCCTCGGTCGCCCTGCCCGGCCGGCCCGGCGTCGTGTCGCGGATGGCGGTCCGCGCCGTGGTGCACGACGGCGGCGCACTGCACTGGCTGCCCGAGCAACTGGTCGCGGCGGCCGGCTGCGCCCACCTCGCCGAGTCCCGGGTCGAGCTGGCCGCCGGGGCGAGGCTGACCTGGCGCGACGAGGTGATCTGCGGCCGGTACGGCGAGGCGCCGGGCGGCGCGGTCGTCCACACCCGGGTCGACTACGACGGCCGGCCGCTGCTGCGCCAGTCGCTTGCCGTGGGGCCGGGCGCGCCCGGCTGGGCCGGCCCCGCGGTGCTCGGCGGCGCGCCGGCCACCGGGTCGCTGCTGGTGGTGGACCCGTCGCTTCCCCACGAGACCGCGACTGTCGAGGGCACCCTCGCCCGGCTGCCCCTGGCAGGTGGTCCGGCGACACTGTGGACAGCCACCGCTCCCGACGCGCACACGCTGCGCGCCCACCTCGAAGGCGACCCGCTGCTCACCGAGGTGGATTGAGGCGAGGGTCAACGGCGAAGGCCGGCCGCCTCGGCGTTGTCGCGGCGGCCCGCCGGGTCGAGGCGGGCGATCAGCTCGGCGAGGTGGTCGAGCAGGGCGGTGTCGGCCGGTACGCCCGCCTCGGCGAGGCTGGTGCGGACCCGCTCGTCGAGGCGGGCGTGCTCGCGGCGGCCCCGGGTGGTCAGGTAGGCCCGGATACGCCGGCGGTCCAGCGGGTCGATCCGCCGGAACACCAGGTTACGGTCGACGAGCTGGTCGACCAGCTTGGTGAGGGTCCCCGGCGGCAACGACGCCTCGGCGGACACCTCGCTCATCGGATGGCCCTGGCCGTCGGCGAGCAGGCAGAGCACCCGCCACGCCTCGGTGGTCAGGTCGTCGTCGGCCAGAACGGCGGCCAACCGGCGGGAGAGCAGCCGTTCGGCGCGGGTGAGCGAGCGCAGCAGATCGGCTGGCGCCCCGGGCACGTCTGACATGGAACTCCCTGGGCCGGTGGCCCTGTCATGGTAGCGACTCGTCCCGGTCCATGGAGAGCTATGGTTTTCCCACGTCGGCCGGGCAATCATGGGCTCATGTCCGCGCCGGCACCGCCGTGGCTCACAGTCGATCGGGCCGTGGTCAGCATCGCGCTGGTGTACCCGATGCGCGGGCCGGCGGGAATGTTCGGCCCGACCTGCGAACTCTGCGCCCAGCTCGCGGTCGAGGAGATCAACGCCGGTGGCGGGGTGCTGGGCCGCGAGGTGCGGCTGGTGCCGGTCGACGGTGGCGCCCCGCCGGCCGAGGTGGCCGCCCAGGTGGAGGCGCTGGTGTCGGTGGGCGCCGTGCAGGGCGTGACCGGTTGGCACATCTCCTCGGTGCGGCAGGCGCTCGCGCCCCGGGTCGCGCACCGCGTGCCGTACGTCTACACCGCCCTGTACGAGGGCGGTGAGCGTACCGAGGGGGTCTATCTGACCAGCGAGACGCCGGACGCGCAGCTGTGGCCCGCGATGCGGCTACTCGCGGGGGAGCAGGGTGTGCGCCGCTGGTTCGTGGTCGGCAACGACTACGTGTGGCCCCGGCGTACCGCGCGGGCGGCCCAGCGGTACGCGCTGCGCGGCGGTGGTCGTGTGGTGGGGCAGGCGTTCCTGCCGTTGGAGACGCACGACTTCGACGACGTGTTGCGCCGGATCGAGCACAGCGCGGCCGACGCCGTGGTGATGCTGCTCGTCGGCGCGGACGCGGTGCGGTTCAACAGGGCGTTCGCGCGTGCCGCGATGGACCAGCGCTGCCTGCGGCTGAGCACCCTGATGGACGAGAACATGCTGCTGGCCAGCGGGGCGGGCGCGACGCGGCGGCTCTACAGCACGGCGGGCTTCTTCGCCGGCCTCGTGACGCAGGAGAACCTCGACTTCCACGGCGAGTTCGCCCGCCGGTTCGGGGTGGAGGCGCCACCGCTGGGCAGCCTGGGGGAGTCCTGTTACGAGGGCGTGATGCTGCTGGCCGCCCTGATCGGGCAGGCCCGCACCCTCGACGTACGGGCGATCGAGACGGCTGCCGACACGGTGGCGTACCACGGGCCGCGCGGTCGGCTGCAGCTGCGTCGACGGCACGTGCGCCAGCGGATCTACCTCGCCGAGGCCGACGGTCTCGACTTCACAGTGCTCGCCCAGCTCTGACCGCCCGGTACAGACCCTTGACACGTCCACCCGGCGCGGCCATAAGATGCTTCCTGCGTGAAGTATCTACCCCTGAGGGCGGATACCACGGTCGTCTGTCCACCGTCGGCGGAATCTGTCCGCCGACCATTGTGGTGGCAATTCTTCACCGAATTAATCACGGCTGAAACCGTCTTACGTGCGACGGTGTCAGCCGTTGTGGCATGCGTTCTCTCCAGGTGTGCGGGAAACAGTCAATTAAGGACTGGGAAACGTCCGCGCAATCATGCCGGTCAACGCTTTGCGTGCCCGTAACCGATGCGATGACCACAGGCGACGTCCACCCGTCGACCTCGGCATCGCCAACTCCACCGGACCGCACCGACCGTCCTTTCGATACTTGAGTGCACCGCAGGGAGATTAGATGTCAGTTCTTTGGGGCCGCCGTATCCTGGCGGGTGCCATGACCCTCGTCGCCGCGGCGGCCATGACCGCGTGCGGCAGCAAGACCAGTGACGAGGGCGGCGCGGCCGGCGTCACCGCCGACGTCTCCGGCAACACCGTCAAGGTGGGCCTGCTCAACTCGCTCTCCGGCACCATGGCGATCAGCGAGGTCACCGTCCGCGACTCCATCATGCTCGCCGTCGAGGAGATCAACGCGGCCGGCGGCGTCCTCGGCAAGAAGATCCAGCCGGTCGGGGAGGACGGCGCCTCGGACTGGCCCACCTTCGCGGAGAAGGCCGAGAAGCTCATCTCCGAGGACCGGGTCGCCGCCGTTTTCGGGTGCTGGACGTCGGCCAGCCGCAAGGCGGTCAAGCCGGTGTTCGAGAAGAACAAGGCTCTGCTGTTCTACCCGGTGCAGTACGAGGGTCTGGAACAGTCGCCCTACATCTTCTACACGGGCGCGACGACCAACCAGCAGATCGTCCCCGGGCTCGACTACCTCAAGGCCCAGGGGACGAAGTCGGTCTACCTGGTCGGCAGCGACTACGTCTTCCCGCGGACGGCAAACAAAATCATCAAGGCGTACGCGGCGGCGAACGGGATGACAGTGGTCGGCGAGGATTACGCGCCGCTCGGGTCCACCGAATTCGGCACGATCGTCAACAAGGTCAAGTCGTCCGGCGCGAAGGCGGTCTTCAACACCCTCAACGGCGACAGCAACGTGGCGTTCTTCAAGGAGTACAAGTCGGCCGGGCTGACCGCCGCCGCGATGCCGGTGGTGTCGGTGTCCATCGCCGAGGAGGAGGTCAAGAGCATCGGCACCCAGTACCTGGAGGGTCAGCTGACCGCCTGGAACTACTACCAGACCACGCCCGGCGCGGCGAACGGCAAGTTCGTGGCCGCGTACAAGGCGAAGTACGGCGCGGACAAGCCGACGAGCGACCCGATGGAGGCCGCCTACGTCAGCGTCTACCTGTGGAAGGCGATGGTCGAGAAGGCCGGCGCGTTCGACGTCGAGAAGGTCCGCGGCGCCTCCGACGGAATCACCTTCGACGCGCCGGAGGGCCTGGTCACCGTCGACGGCAAGACCCAGCACATCGCCAAGACCGCCCGCATCGGCAAGGTCGGCGCGGACGGCCTGATCACCGAGGTGTGGAACTCCGGCAAGCCGATCGCGCCGGACCCGTACCTCAAGACCTATCCGTGGGCGAGCGGCCTGAGCTGACGACGCCGGCCCCGGGCGGGCACCGCGACGACGCGCCCCGCCCGGGTCCCCGACCAGCAGTACGGGAGTACCCACCGTGACAGTCCTCTTCGGTCAACTCTTCACCGGCATCAGCATCGGCGCGGTGCTGCTGCTCATCGCGCTCGGGCTGGCGCTGACCTTCGGCCAGATGAACGTCATCAACATGGCGCACGGCGAGTTCATCATGGCCGGCGCCTACACCACGTACGTGCTGCAACAGAGCATCACCGGCGCCGGCCTGTCGCTGCTGGTCGCGCTGCCGGTGGCGTTCGTGGTCGCCGGCACGATGGGGGTGCTGCTGGAGATCCTGCTGATCCGCCGGCTCTACGCCCGGCCCCTGGACACCCTGCTGGTCACCTGGGGCGTGTCCCTGATGCTGCAACAGCTCGCCCGGGACATCTTCGGCAGTCCGAACGTGCAGACCCGCGCGCCGGACCTGCTCACCGGCAACGTGGCGGTGCCCGGCGGGCTGACGGTCGCCAACAACCGGCTGTTCATCCTGGCCCTCGCCCTGGCCGCCGTCGCCGCCCTCACCCTGGCGCTGCGGTTCACCCCGTTGGGGCGCCGGATCCGCGCGGTCGTGCAGAACCGCGACCTCGCCGCGGTGTCCGGCATCCCCACCGCCCGGGTCGACCGGACGACCTTCTTTCTCGGCTCGGGCCTGGCCGGGCTCGCCGGGGTGGCGCTCACCCTCCTCGGCCCGATCGGCCCGACCATGGGCACCAACCTGATCATCGACGCCTTCCTGGTCGTCGTGGTCGGCGGGATCGGTCAGCTCAAGGGCAGCGTGATCGTCGCCTTCGCCCTCGGGGTCCTCCAGGCCACCGGGGAGTACCTCACGACCCTCAGCGTCGCCAAGGTGATCGTCTTCGTGGCGATCGTCGCGTTCCTCCAGTGGCGGCCACAGGGCCTGTTCACCCTGCGGACCAGGAGCCTCGCATGACCGCCGTGACACCCGCGCCGCCGAGCACCGCCGGCGCACCGGCCCCGGCCGACATCGCGCCTCCGGGCCGGTCCGGCGACCGGTCCCGGCTGCGCACGGCGGCCGGGTTCGCGTTCGGCGCGGCGCTGCTGTTCGCCGTCGCGCCGCTGGCGCTGTCGGACTTCCGGCTGGCGCTGCTCGCCAAGTACCTCTGCGTCGCCATGGTGGCCGTCGGCATCGGCATCGCCTGGGGGCGCGGCGGCATGCTCACCCTCGGCCAGGGCGTCTTCTTCGGCCTGGGCGGCTACGCGATGGCCATGCACCTCAAGCTCGCCGACGCGGGTCCCGGTGGGATGCCCGACTTCATGCAGCTGTACGGGCAGCTCGACGAACTACCAGTCTGGTGGCGGCCGTTCGCCAGCCCGTGGTTCGCGCTGCCGGCCACGGTTCTGCTGCCGATGGCCGTCGCCTTCGGGCTCGGCTCGCTGGTGTTCCGCCGTCGTGTGCGGGGAGCGTACTTCGCCATCCTCAGCCAGGCTTTCGCCGCCGCCATGGTGATCCTGTTGATCGGCCAGCAGGGGACCACGGGCGGCACCAACGGGCTCACCGACATCCAGGGCTTCTTCGGTTACGACCTGGACGACCCGGTCAACCAGCGGATGGTCTACTTCATCATCGCCGGCGTCCTGCTCGGGCTGCTCGCGCTGGCCCGCCAGCTCATCCACAGCCGCTACGGGGAACTGCTGGTGGCGGTGCGTGACAGCGAGGAGCGGGTCCGTTTCCTCGGCTACGACCCGGCGTCGGTGAAGCTCGTCGCCTATGTGGTGGCGGCGGGTATGGCGGGCCTCGCCGGCGCGCTGTTCGTGCCGGCGGTGGGCATCATCTCGCCCGCACTCATCGGCATCGTCCCGTCGATCGAGTTCGTCATCGGTGTGGCGGTGGGCGGCCGGGCCACGCTGCTCGGGCCGGTGCTCGGCGCGGTGGCGGTCGCCTGGGCGCGTACCGCCCTGTCCGAACGTTTCCCGGGCACCTGGACGTACCTGCAGGGTCTGCTCTTCGTGGTGGTGGTGGCGTTCCTTCCCGGCGGCCTGGCGTCGCTGTGGGCGCTGGCGCGCCGCCGCGACGCCGGCCCGGAGCGGAGCCGGCGCGGCTGGCCGGCGCTGGGCCGACGACGTGCCGAGCGGGCGGAGGCGCACCGATGAGCGACGACCGGCTGGACGGGCTGTCCGTCCGTGACGTGCGGGTCAGCTTCGACGGCTTCACCGCCGTCGACGGCGTCTCGCTGGAGGTGCCCGCCGGTGACATCCGGTTCCTGATCGGGCCGAACGGCGCCGGCAAGACCACCCTGGTCGACGCGATCACCGGTCTGGTGCGGGCCACCGGCTCGGTGCGCTTCGGCGACCAGGAGCTGCTGGGTCGCCCGGTGCACCGGATCAGCCGGCTCGGCGTCGGCCGGACGTTCCAGACGTCGACGATCTTCGAGGAGCTGTCGGTCGTGCAGAACCTCGACATCGCCGCGGGCGCCCGCCGGAGCTGGGCCACCCTCGCCCGGCGTCGGCGGGGGATCCCCGACGAGGTGGCCGCCGCGCTGGAGACCATCGGGCTGACCGGCCGGGCCGACCAGCTCGCCGGCACGCTCGCGCACGGCCAGAAGCAGTGGTTGGAGATCGGCATGCTGCTGGTGCAGGACGCGCGGCTGCTGCTGCTCGACGAGCCGGTCGCCGGGATGAGCCACGAGGAGCGCGACGCCACGGGCGCCCTGCTGGCGACGGTGAGCCGGGATCGCACGGTGGTGGTGATCGAGCACGACATGGACTTCCTGCGTCGCTTCGCGCGCAGCGTCACAGTGCTGCACGCGGGGAAGGTGCTCAGCGAGGGCACTGTGGCGCAGGTCCAGGCGGACCCGCGCGTGCAGGAGGTCTACCTCGGCCATCCGGTCGACGCCGGGTCGGTCCCCAGCGGTCTGGAGGCATGATGCTGACCCTGAGTGGGGTGCACGCCGGATACGGACGTTCCCGGGTGCTGCACGGCGTGGACCTCGCCGTCCCGCCCGACGGGGTGGCCGCGGTGCTCGGGCACAACGGCGCCGGTAAGAGCACCCTGCTGCGGGTCGCGGCGGGCCTGCTGCGCCCGACCGCCGGCACCGTCGAGCTGGACGGCGAGGACGTCACCCGTCTCGCGCCGCACGAGCGGGTGGCGCGCGGCATGGCGTACGTCCCGCAGGGCCAGCAGTGCTTCCCGCACCTGACGGCGGCGGAGAACCTGCGCCTCGTCGCCGACGCCCGGCGCGACGGCGCGGTGGCGACGGCGGAGGTGCTGGACCTGTTCCCGGCGCTGCGTCCGCTGCTGCGGCGGCGGGCCGGGCTGCTCTCCGGTGGTCAGCGTCAGCAACTCGCCATCGCCCGCGCGTTGATCACCCGGCCGCGGCTGCTCATGCTCGACGAGCCGACCGAGGGCATCCAGCCGTCGGTGGTCGCCGAGATCCAGGAGCGGATCGTCGAGTTGACCCGGCAGTCCGGCTTCAGCGTGCTGCTCGTCGAGCAGCACCTCGGGTTCGCGCTGCGGGTGGCGAACCGTTACCACGTCCTCGAATCCGGCCGGGTCACCTCGCACGGCGACGGGGGAGTGACGGCGGAGCGGGAGGTGCGCGCCGCCCTCGCGGTCTGATCCGGCCCGGATCCGATTTACATTGACGGCTGTCTCTACTAAGATCGTGGCCGGGAGTCGCCAAGCGCTGCAGGGCAGCAGTGCCGTCCGCCCCTGGGACGGCTTGAATCGATCGGCGTCACCTTCTCCGGGGTGGGCACCCAGCGAGGGCCACTGGGCGCCGGCGCATCCACTGGAGCATCATGAAAATCTCACGGACAGCACGCCGTCTGGGACTGGGCGCGGTCGTAGGTCTCCTCGCCTCGTTCACGATGGTCGTGGTCAACCAGGCCGGTCCGGCCTCGGCGCACGGATCGGTCACCAACCCGCCGTCACGCAACTACGGATGTTACGAGCGCTGGGGTTCCGACCACCTCAACCCCGCGATGGCCCAGAGCGACCCGATGTGCTGGCAGGCGTGGCAGGCCAACCCGAACACCATGTGGAACTGGAACGGCCTGTACCGCGAGAACGTCGGCGGCAACCACCAGGCCGCCGTGCCGGACGGACAGCTGTGCAGCGGCGGTCGCACCCAGAATGGCCTGTACGCCTCGCTCGACGCGGTCGGCGCGTGGACGGCGAAGCCGATGCCGAACAACTTCACGCTGACGCTGACCGACGGCGCCAAGCACGGCGCCGACTACATGTTGATCTACATCACCAAGCAGGGGTTCGACCCGACCACCCAACCCCTCACCTGGAACAGCCTCGAGCTGGTGCTGCGTACCGGCAGCTACCCGACCACAGGGCTCTACGAGGCGCAGGTGAACGCGGGCAACCGCACCGGGCGGCACGTCGTCTACACCATCTGGCAGGCGTCCCACCTCGACCAGCCGTACTACCTCTGCAGTGACGTGATCTTCGGCGGTGGCGGCACCCCGCCGCCGACGACCCCGCCGCCCACCACGCCGCCGCCCACCACCCCGCCGCCGACGACTCCGCCGCCCACCACGCCGCCGCCGGCCGGCAACGGTGCCTGCACCGCCACCTACCGCAAGAGCAGCGAGTGGTCCGGTGGCTTCGGCGCCGAGGTCACCGTCAAGGCCGGCAACGCCGCCATCTCCGGATGGACGGTGGCGTGGACCTGGCCCAACGGCCAGAGCATCACCAACGCCTGGAACGCGACGGTCACCTCGAGCGGTTCGTCGGTCTCCGCATCGAACGTCGCTTACAACGGTTCCCTGAGCGCCAACGCCAGCACCAGCTTCGGCTTCAACGCCTCCTGGAACGGCACCAACTCCGCACCCACCCTCACCTGCACCGCCCGGTAACAGCATCTGTGGTGGGGTGGCGCGGCACGCGCCACCCCACCGCCTGCAAGGCCCTGCGCCGGGGGTGACAGTGCGGACGAACCCAACCGAGATCCGTCCGCTGCCCTCCGCCACCATCAGGAACCGCGACGAGGTGAGGAACGACCATGTTTTCCCGGGTAGGCGTCAGCGGCTGGTACCGAAGCGTCTTCGTGTGGATCGAGGTGTGCCTGCTTGCTACGTCGATCGGTGTGGCTGCCCTGGTCACCTCGACCACCCCGAGGACGGACCCGGCAGTTCTCCGCCAAGAGATCCTGACCCGGATGCGTACGACCCTCGAGCAGGCGGACCCGAAAGATCATCAGCACGCCGGGCACACCGTCCCAGAGGCGCCAGCCGGAGAGCAGGCCGCGCCGACGATCGTCTGCGGAGTCCATGTCTACGGCTACGAGCCCGCCGGGGCCGCCACACTGGCCGACGTCCAGACGGTCTACGGCTTCCACCTTTGCGGCGTCGCCGAACAGAAGCGCCATTGGGACGGAGCGGTCAAACTCGTCGGTCCGTTGATCATGGACATGACCACCGAACCTCCCGGCATCAAGGTGGTCGAGGCGACCGCCGACGTCAGATTCGTCGACCGGCTACGCGAGATGTTCCCCGACAAGTACGAGGAACTGGCACTCAGGGAAGCGTTGCCCGCATCGGAGATGGCCGACCTGCGGCGCCGGTACGACGCCGCCGCCGGCCTCTGACCACGCCGAGCGGCCGACACACGCTGCCCTGCCATCCGCGCCGTCGGCGAGCATCCGACGGCCGTCCCGTTCCGACATGAGAGGCCGGGTCAGTGGCTCATCGCGCCCGCGTCTGCCGGGAGGCTACGCCTCAATGGTGTTGCTCGCTCTCGTTCCGCCGCTGTGGCACCGGGTGATGAACCCACGGGTTCTGGCGCACTACGGCGGCGACCTGAGCACCCTTCTTATTTACATCGACGGAGATTACGCTCTGGGCCAGTCCTGAGGTGGACCACATCGGAGGTTCCTATGAGGAGAATGACCGTCCGTCGCACGTCTGCGCTCCGCCTGGTGTCCGGCGCACGCCGGCTGTGGATCGAGTGGTGCTGGTAACTGCCGGTCCGGCGGGCGCTCCCGGGCGCCCGCCCCTGCGGCGGTGGGCCCTGCGGTGACCGGCGGGCCGGAGCGCTACGACTGCCACCGCGACCATGGTCCGTACGCGGGGGTCTCGGCCTTCCTCGGCCGGGTCGCCGCCGACCGCCCTCGCCTGGCGGCCCGGCACGCGGTCGAACTGCGCGCGATCGCGCCCCAACTCGATCCGGCGGCCCGGCCGGCCGCCGAGGAGGAGCCGATCCGTTTCCACCCCGCCCGCCGTACCGCCTGCCTGGCCTACGGCGCGGCGGAGCTGGTGGCGGCCTGGGCCGGCACGCTCCGGCGGCCCGTGACCGTCCGGTTCGATCACGTCGCCAGCGCCGACGAGACGACCACCGAGCTGCTGGACGCGCTGGCCCGCCGGCTCGGGCCGGCCCCGGTCCGCCTCGACCTACGCGACGAAGGGGCCCCGGCCCCGGCACCCGACGAGCGCACCCCGCAGGCGCTGCGGCGGGCCCTGGGCGACAGCCTGGCCCGCGGCTACTACCACCACGCGGACCGGGTCGCCCGGCGCGGGCGGGCGACGGTCACTCCGGACGGCGACCTGCGGCACTGGTGGGCGTTCACCACCGGCCTGGCGACCGCCCTGGCGGCCCTGAACCGGGCCCCCGAGGCGCTCGACCTCTACGACGAGGCGCGGGCCGTCACCGACGACCCGAAGATCACTATGTCGGCGGCGTACGCCACCGCCATGCTGCACGCCCGGCACTTGCCGGCCGCCGACCAGGACCCGGCGCAGGCCCGGCACTGGCTGGAGCGGGCGCTGCGGCTTGCCGCCGAGCTGGCCGACCCACGCCAGCGGTTGCTGTCGACGGTCTTCTACGAGCAGGGTCTGGCGCTGTTGGACAGCCGGGCAGGCCGGCCCGACCGCGCGCTGCGGCTCGTCGACGACGGCCTGGCCCGGCTGACGGCTGCGCTCGGCCCCGGCGAACGCCGGCAGGACCTGGCCCGGCTGCGCCACAACCGGGCGCAGGTTCACCTCGCGCTGGGCGACCCGGCGCGGGCGCTGGCCGACCTGAACACCGTGATCGCCCACGACCCGGACAACTGCGAGTACTACGTGGACCGCGCCGCCCTCTACCGGGCGGCGGGCCGGACCCGGGCCGCGATCAGGGATTACGACGCCGCCATCCGGCTGGGACCGCACCTGCCCGAGGCGTACTACAACCGGGCCGTGCTCCACCACGAGCGGGGCCGCCTTGAACGGGCGCGCGCCGACCTGGAGCGGGTGCTCGCCATCGCTCCCGGGCACCTCGACGCCCGGATCGCCCTGGTCAACCTGCACGTGGAGCGCGGCGCGCTCGACGCCGCCGAGGCCGGCGCACGGGCCGGGCTGGCCGGCGCTCCGCACGAGCCCGCGCTGCTGTGCACCCTGGGCCTGGTTCTCGCCGAGCGCGGCCGGCCCGCCGAGGCCGACGAACTGCTCACCCGGGCCCTGAGCGGAGACCCCGAGCTGGTGGAGGCGTGGACGAACCGGGCCGCCGCCCGGTTCGAGCGAGGCGACGTGGCCGCCGCGCTCGCCGACCTGGACCGGGCGGTGGCGCTGTCGGAGGCCCCCGTGCCGCGCTACAACCGGGGCACGGCCCTGGCCCGGCTGGGCCGGTGGGACGAGGCGGCCCGTGACTTCGCCCGGGCGCTCGCCCAGCCCGGCCTGGACCGGGCCCTGCGCCGGGATCTGCGCGCGGAACTCGCCCGCTGTCGCCGGGCGCTGGCCGCCTGACCCGGCCGGCATAGCCCGGGAGACTGCCGAAGACGCGCGGATCGCTACTGCCGCTCTGGCCCGGCCCATGATCGCCGCCGGTCGTCACCTGCCGTCGCCGACGTTCACAGCAGCCGGCGGCGGGTCAGGAGCCGGAAGGCCAGATAACCCGGTGGTACCGGGAGCCAGAACGTCGCGAGACGGTAGATCAGGGTGCCCGCGATGGCGGCGTCCAGCGGCACTCCGTAGAGCAGCAGACCGGAGACGAGCGCGGCTTCGGTGGCGCCGAGCCCGCCGGGGGTGGGCGCGGCGGACGAGACACCCTCGCCGACGAGGGAGACCAGGATCACCGGGGGCAGGTGGGCCAGCGGGACCGGGCCGGCGGCGATCAGCGCGAGGTAGAGACAGAGGCCATAGGTGAGGGTGAGCGCCGTCGACGCGACGACGAGCCACCGCAGCCCGTGGTGGTGGCGCAGTTCGCGCAGCGCGGTCACGACCTGGCCGGCCGCCGCGCGTCCACGCCGCCGGACCCGGGGTACGGCGAGCACCCCGGCGAGGACCAGCAGCACGGCCAGGGCGCCCAGTAGCAGCGGAAGTGCCCTGGCCGCGTCGTGGGCGAGGATGCCGGCGGGCTGGCGGGCGAACGGCAGCAGCACCGGTAGCAGCACCACCACCGAGAACATCCCGGCGGCGCGGGAGACGGCGACGGCGGTGCCCGCGTCGGCGGCGACGAGTCCCTTCTGGTGCAGGTAACGCAGGCTGAGCGCGACGCCGCCGAGGCTGCCGGGAGCCAGCCGGTTGGCGAACGACGCGGCTACCTGCGCCAGGGTGGCCTCGCCCAGCGGGACCCGGCGGGCCGTGGCCAACCGGAGCACGAGGCCGCTGAGCAGGTAGGTCAGGGCGGAGCCGAGCAGCGTCGCGGCGACCGCTACCGGGTTAGCGTGCACGATCAGATCCAGGGCGGTGCGGATCTCGCCGAGCTGGGGGAGCAGCAGGTGCACGACCAACCCCAGGACCAGCAGCTCCAGGACGGTGCGGCGGCTGATCCGAACCACCTTCGCCGCCGGGCGGTCGCGGTCCGGGCTGCGTCGCAGGATCTCCTGGCGGAGGCTGTCGAGCATGCCGGGCCGGGCGCGCAGGGCGGTCCGGCCGGCGCCGGACAGCACCGCGGGTTGCAGGAACGGCACGCTGTCCGCGACCGCCGCGCCACCCAGGCGGTCGATCGCCGCAGCGACCACGCAGGCCGGGTCGACCCGGCTGGACAGGGCGACCATCAGCTCGACGACGTCGCGGGCCCGCTGCTCGGCCGAGGCGTCGTCGGCGCCGAAGCCCAGGTCCACCAGGTGGACGTGGTCCCGGCCGACGAGCACATTCGCGGCGCGCAGGTCCCGGTGCGCGATGCCCACCCGGTGCAGACGCGCCACCTGGTCCCAGGCGTCGCGTACGGCGGGAAGCGGGACCGGCCCGACGACGGCGTGCAGCGGGGCGGCGTCGATGAACTCCTGCACCAGCACGGCGTCGCCACCGGGCGCGGCGGCGGTCGTGACGACGGCCGGTATCCGCACGGCGGCGCGCGCGGCGAGCAGGGTCAGACAGGTCTCGTGTTCGCTCTGCTGCCGTGCGCTCAGGTACGGCGGCGCGTCGGCCACGTGGCGGTAGCGCATCCGCCGGTAAAGCTTGTATACCCAGTCCGCGTCGCGTTGCTCGCCGCCGGTCACCTTGACGAACAGTCGCCGTCCGCCGGTGGTGACCGCCTGCCACGGCTGCGAGCCTCGGGCGTCACCGCGGATCGGCGCCAACCGTGCCACCTCGATCCCGCGCCGCCGCAGCGTCGCCCGCAGTGCGGGCACCGACCGTTGCGGCCCGACCTCGCCGACCACGAGTCGGGTCAGACACACCGCGAGCCAGCCGACGAGGACGCCGCCGGCCACATCGATCGGCAGATGCGCTCCGACGTGGATCCGCGCGACGGCGACCAGCCCGATCACCACCCAGGCGGCGCGGCGCCACCGGGGGCCCCCGGCCCGCGCGGCGACGAGTGCCAGGGCGGTGGCGACCGCGACGTGTCCCGACGGGTACCCGAGGCGTCCGGTGATCGTCTCACGCAGGACCACGTCGGTGAGCAGCGCCGAGGGCCGCTGCCGGGCGACCGTGGCCTTGCCAGCTGCCGCGAGCCAGTACGCCAGATTCCCGGCCAGCAGGAGAGTCCACGCGGTGCCGATGCGGCGTGCGATGACGGCTGCTGCGGCGGCGACGAACACCGCCGGGTACGAGCCGAGCTGCATGACCAGGACCAGGACCGGGGTCAGCCCGGCCGGAAGGTGGTTGAGCAGGGTGAACAGGTCCTGCTCCCAGCGCGGCACCCGGTGGCTGCGTACGGCCGCGCTGAGCGCCGCCAGAAGGCACGCCGAGACGGTCAGGCTGACCAGCAGCGCCGGCGACGGGCGATGCGTACGCGCTCCCACCGGTCCTCGGCCGCCCCTCGTCCGGCACCGTCCCTGCCGTCGATCGAACCCTACGGTTCGCCCGCCCGCGGGAGGCACTTCTCTCTCACCGGCCACCCTCCGGGGCGACAATCATCGGGTGGACAGGGTCGTGGCGGTGCTCGTGGGGCTGCCGCCGCTGCTCGTCCTGACCCTGGTGTTCGTCCTGCCGGCCCTGGAGTCCTCGACGCTGCTCGGGCTGGTCGTACCGGGTGAGACAGCGATCCTGATCGGTGGGCTGGTGGCCCACGGTGGTGCGCTGCCGCTGTGGGCGGTGGTCGCCGCCGGGACCGTCGGGGCGTGCCTCGGTGACCAGGCCGGGTACGCCCTCGGCCGCCGGTACGGCGCGGGTGTGCTCGCCCGCGCCCCGCGAGTGCTGCGCCGGCGCCTCGACATCGCGCGGGCCCGCCGCCTGGTCGCCCGCCGCGGGGCATGGGCGGTGCTCATCGGACGCTGGGTGGCGGTGCTGCGGGCCGTTGTCCCCATGATCGCCGGGACCGGTGGGATGCGGTGGCCGGTGTTCCTGCGGGCGAACCTGGCCGGCGGGCTGGTGTGGGCGACGGCCGTGGCGCTGCTGGGCTACCTGGGCGCCGCCTCCTACCGCTATCTGGAACGGGAACTGGGCATCGGGGAGTGGGCGCTGCTGGCCCTGATCGGCGTCGGCGTGGCGCTGCGGGCGTGGCAGAGGGCACGGCGCGAACCGGCTGACGGTGAGCGGGGAGGCCAATCACCCGCGCGCGGTGGGGCGGATCGGTAGCGTCGCCGAGGGGGTGGCCGGCGACCGCGGACGCAGTGGAGCGCGGGCCCAACCGGGTCGACGCGGGCGCCAGGCGGGGCTGGCGGCTCCTGCTGTCGCAGGACGGCGACAACTGTGGTCCGCGGCCCCTGCCGCATGATCGACATCGGGTGGACGGCGGACCGTGACGGTCTCACATCCATCGGTGATCACCTATTGACAAACAATATTAACAATTGGACTCTGCTGAGAGAGCGCTCTCCCGTCCCTGTCTTCAGCGAGGTGTCGTCATGCGTCTTCGAAGAAAGCTGCTCGCCGCTGCGTCCGCACTGCTCGCCGGGCTCGCGGTCACCGTCGTCGCCACGCCCGCCCACGCGGTCGGACCGGCGTTGCTGCCCGTCACCGTCACCAACACCACCGGTCGCAGCGACCCGGTCTACCTCTATGTCATCGGCGTCCAGCTGTCCTCCGGCCGGCTCGGCTACGTCACCTCCGGCGGCGCCTTCGTGCCGTGGAGCGGCGGGCAGATCCCGCCGTCGCCCGCGCCGGACGTCTCCATACCGGGCCCCGGCAACGGTGGCAGCACCACGATCCAGTTCCCCCGGGGCTTCTCCGGTCGGGCCTACTTCGCCCTCGGGCAGAAGCTGAAGTTCCTCCTCACCCCCGACGGGCTGGTGCAGCCCGCGCCCTGGGCCGCCGGTGACGCGAACCGCGACATCCTCTTCGACTGGAGCGAGTTCACCTACAACGACTCCGGGCTGTGGCTCAACAGCTCCCAGGTCGACATGTTCGCGATCCCGCACGCGGTCACCGTGACCGGCGTCAACGGCGTCACCAAGCGCACCGGCGACGTGGTGGCCAACGGACGCAACGCGGTCATCGACGGCATCCGGGCGCAGCCGGGCTGGGCCAACACCGTCCACACCCGCTCCGACGGGACCGTGCTGCGCGTCCTGGCTCCGGGGAAGGCAGCCGGGGCCGGCCTGCTGAGCACCACCTACCTGGACTCGTACATCGCCTCCGCGTGGAACGCGTACACCACGAAGACCTTGACCGTGGCGCCCTTCGCCGACCAGCCGGCCATCCGGTACTACGGCCGCACCTCGGGCAACACCATGACCTTCACCAACGGCAGCGGCCAGGTGGTCGCCTCCTTCAACCGGCCCTCCTCGGCCAGCGTCTGGGGCTGCGACGGCGACCTGCCCGCGCCGAACGACCAAGTGGTCGGCCCGATCTCGCGCACGCTCTGCGCCGCCCTCAACCGAGGCACGCTCGGCACCATCGACACCCAGCCCAGCACGAACGCCGCCGACTTCTACCGCAGCAACCCCACCAACCAGTACGCCCGCCTGATCCACGCCAACATGACCGACGGCCGGGCGTATGCGTTCGCCTTCGACGACGTCGGCGGATTCGAGTCACTGGTGCACGACGGCGACCCCCGTTCGGCCGGACTGATCCTCAGCCCGTTCACCGGCGGTGGGGGCGGCAACCCGACCACCGGGGTGCCCGTGGTCAGCAACTGGAACAACAAGTGCATCGACGTGCCGAGCTCCAACTTCGTCGACCGCGTGCCGCTGCAGATGTGGAACTGCAACAACACCAACGCGCAGAAGTGGACGTTCAGCGGCACGGCGCTGAAGAGCCAGAACGACAAGTGCATGGACATCGACGCCGGGTCCACCGCCAACGGGGCGGTGGTGCAGCTCTACACCTGCAATGGCACCGGCGCTCAGCAGTTCACCCTGAACGCGGCCGGAGACCTGGTCAACCTTCAGGCCAACAAGTGCGTCGACATCAAGGACCGGAACGGCAACGACGGCGCGAGGCTCCAGCTCTGGGACTGCACGGGCGCGGCCAACCAGAAGTGGCGCAAGGGCTGACCGGCCCTGCGACGGGGGGCGGGGGCCGACCGCGAGTCGCTCCCGCCACCGGCAGGCCGACGGACGACGGGTCAGGCGCCGGGCGAGCCGGCGGAGGCTGTTCTCCCAACGGACACCGGCCTCCGCGATGGGGCTTGGGCCCCGCGACGGCTCGCCGTCCCGCAGGACGGACGCGCCGACCACGCCGGCTCACCGCCCCATACGATGGACAACGGTGCTGGTTCGCCGTGCCCGTGAAGGGTGTGGCGTCGTAAGAGGGAACCCGGTGTGAGTCCGGGACTGCCCCGCAGCGGTGAGTGGGAACGACAGCTGTCATCGAAGCACTGGACCGTGAGGTCTGGGAAGCGACGGCCAGTAGGTGACCGGATGGACCGGTCGCGCCCGCGAGTCCGAAGACCTGCCCGCACCGCGCACACCGTCCGGTGTGCGCCGCCGACGGTCGCTCGGGACGGCCGGTGCGGAAGCCGGTACGCCGCCCGTACCCCTTCCCTCCCTGCCCCGATCGGCCTCGTGTGCTTCGAGGGAAGGGATCTCCATGAGTACCGCATTCGGTCAGAGCACGGTGCTGGGCTATCCGCGTATCGGGGGCAACCGGCAACTCAAGAAGGCCGTCGAGGCCTACTGGGCGAGCCGGATCGACGCCGAGGAGTTGGCGGCGACCTCTGCCGCGCTACGGGCGGAGGTCTGGCGGACGCTGCGCGACGCGCGTCTGGACGCGATCCCGTCCAACACGTTCTCCTACTACGACCACGTGCTGGACACGGCCGTCGCCGTCGGCGCGGTCCCGCACCGGTTCGCCCGTCTCGGCCTCGGCGATCTCGACACCTACTTCGCCATGGCCCGGGGCGTCGATGCCGAGCCGGCGCTCGAACTGACGAAGTGGTTCGACACCAACTACCACTATCTGGTTCCCGAGATCGGCTCCGACACCGCCTTCGCGGCGAATCCCGACAAGGCGCTGCGCGAGTACCGCGAGGCCCGCGAGCTGGGAATCGACAGTCGGCCGGTGCTGGTCGGCCCGGCCACATTCCTGCTGCTGGCCAAGCCCACCGGGGCGCGCGGCGAACCGTTCGACCGGTTGACCGACCTGGTCGACGTGTACGCCGACATCCTGCGATCCTTCGCGGCGGCGGGCGTGCGATGGGTGCAACTGGACGAACCCGCCTACGTCGCCGACCGGAGCACCGCCGAGATCGACGCGCTGCGGGAGGCGTACACCCGGCTCGGCGCGGTGGAACAGCGGCCGGCGATCTTCGTCGCCACCTATTTCGGCGAGCTCGGTGACGCGCTGCCCGCCCTGCTCGACACGCCGGTCGAAGCGGTCGGTGTGGATCTGGTGGCCGGGCCCGGCAACCTGCGGCGGCTGGCCGGTGCGGGACCGCTGCGTGGCAGGACGATCGTGGCCGGCCTCGTCGACGGCCGCAACGTCTGGCGTACCGACCTGCGCGCCGCCGTGGCGGCTGGTGCCGCTGTCACCGCCCTCGCCGACCACGTCGCCGTGTCCACCTCGTGCTCGCTGCTGCACGTGCCGGTGGACCTGTCCGCCGAGACCGCTCTCGACCCGGCGCTGCGTCAGCGGCTCGCCTTTGCTCGGCAGAAGGTCGATGAGGTCGTCCGGCTCGGCCGCGCGCTGCGCAACGGCACCACGTCCCTGCCCGAGCCGCTGCCGCCCACCCCGGCCGCATGGCGCGACGACACCGTGCGCGGCCGGCTCACCGCGTTGCGTGCCACGGATCGGCAGCGCGGCGCGTACCCGGAGCGAGCGGCGGCACAGCAGGCCCGGCTGAACCTGCCGCCCCTGCCGACCACGACCATCGGATCGTTCCCGCAGACCGACGAGCTGCGCCGCGCGCGTGCCGAGCATCGGGCCGGCCGCATCGACGACACCGCCTACACCCGGCGCATGCGCGCCGAGGTCGAGCACGTCGTCCGGCTCCAGGAGCGGCTGGGCCTGGACGTGCTCGTGCACGGCGAGCCGGAACGAAACGACATGGTCCAGTACTTCGGCGAGCAGCTGGACGGTTTCGCCGCCACCGAACACGGCTGGGTTCAGTCCTACGGCTCCCGATGCGTGCGTCCGCCCATCATCTACGGCGACGTGGCACGCAGGGCGCCGATGACCGTCAACTGGTCCACCTACGCGCAGTCGCTGACCGACCGGCCGGTCAAGGGCATGCTCACCGGCCCGGTCACGATCCTGGCCTGGTCGTTCGTCCGCAGCGACCAGCCACTGGCAGACACCGCGGACCAGGTCGCGCTCGCCCTGCGCGACGAGTGCCGCGATCTCGAGGCAGCCGGTATCCGGGTCATCCAGGTCGACGAGCCGGCGCTGCGTGAGACGCTGCCACTGCGCGGGGCGGACCAGAGGGCGTACCTGGACTGGGCAGTCGGGGCGTTCCGCCTGGCCACCTGCGGAGTCGCCGACGACACCCAGATCCACACCCACCTGTGCTACTCGGAGTTCGGGGAGGTGATCACGGCCATCGAAGCCCTCGACGCCGACGTCACAAGCATCGAGGCATCCCGCTCCCGGATGGAGGTCCTCGACGACCTCGCCGCCATCGGATACCGCCGGGGTGTGGGGCCCGGCGTCTGGGACATCCACTCACCCCGGGTGCCGTCCCACGACGAGGTCGTCGGCGCGCTGCGCCGGGCCGTGGCCGCGGTGCCGGCCGAGCGGCTGTGGGTGAACCCCGACTGCGGCCTCAAGACGCGCGGCTATCCCGAGGTCGAGGCGTCCCTCCAGCACCTGGTCGCCGCCGCGGCCGAGCTGCGCGGACGCTGAGCCGCGGGCCGGGCGGAACGCCGCGCCGTTCCGCCCGGCCCGGACCCGGTTCAGCCCTTGACACACCGTGCCCCGAGCGCCGAGGCTGCATGAAGTGATGTGTGTCGATACACGGGGGCATGATGCGACGCAGGATCTTCGCGCTGGCCACAGCCGCCGCGGTCGTCGTCGGCGGGGCCACGACGATGGCGCTGCGCCCGGCCTACGCCGCGACGGTGTGCACGGTGGACTACACGATCACCCGGGAGTGGTCCAGCGGCTTCTGGGCCGAGCTCACAGTCACCAACCTGGGCTCACCCGTCACCGACTGGTGGCTGCGGTTCCGGCAGGCCAACGGCCAAACGATCACCATGGGCCTCGACCGGCTGCCGGACGGATACACGCTCGGCAGCGGCGAGCTGTACCCGGTGACCATGCTCCGCCCACCGGCGGGGTCCACGCTGCCGACCGGCGCCTCGGTCACGGTGCGGTTCGGCGGCAACTACCGGGGCGCCGACCCCGAGCCGACCGACTGGGCGTTGAGCGGCCAGCCCTGCGACGCGGACGTCACCGGCCCGACCGGCTCGGCGCCGCCGGCGGCCTCGGGGAGCCCGCAACCCAGCCCACTGCCGGGCGGGCCGTCGGTGGCGCTCACCTCGCCCCTGCCCAACGACTTCTTCGCCGCGCCGGGCGTCATCCCGATCCGCGCGGAGGCCACGGCGGCGCCCGGCCGGCGGATCGAGCGGGTCGAGTTCCGGGAGCGTGGCACGTTGCTCGCGGTGGACACCACAGCGCCGTACGCGTTCGACTGGCGTGGCGTGCCGCCGAACAGCGGCACCCGCGTCACCGCCACCGCCTACGACAGCAGCGGCGCCCAGGCCACCGCCGAGGTTCGCGGCGTCCGGGTGCTCCCGCCGCAGGCGTCCGGTGCCGCACCCGCGCTGAAGGCGTTCGGCAACCGCATCCTCGCGGTCACAGCCAGTCCGAGGCCGTACCGGCCACGCGGAATCATCCGGTCGGCCGCGCCCGGCGAGTGCGCGTGGGGGCCGATTCGCTGGGACGGCCCGGTCGACGACGCGTCGGTGGGCGCGCTGCGGGCCCGCGGCGTCAACGCGGTGCGGGTCGTGCTGAGCGACGCCTGCTACGTCTACACGGGCAGCGCTGCCGACAGGCAGAACCGCGTCGGCTACCTCGACGAGGCGGCCCGGTACGTCGACCGGCTCGTCCGGGCCGGCATCACACCCGTCGTGTCGCTACGCCAGAGCGATATTCTCGCGACGCGCTCGTTCTGGAGCGCGGCGGCGGAGGTGTTCGGCGACGACAACGCGGTGGTCTTCGACATCTCGCCCTACGACTTCCCGGCGGCCGGCGGCACTGATCCCGCGGCGGTCTGGACCTGCTGGCGCGACGGCGGTGCCGAGTGCGCCGGCGCCGGCCTGCCGAACTTCGGCGTGCAGGAGCAGATCCGCCTGCTTCGCGTCCGGGGCTCGTTCAACCTGGTCCTCGCCGCCGGGATCGACGGCGGCAACGACCTGCGCCGGTGGCTGGAATACCGTCCGGCCGACCCGGACGGCCGCAGCGTTGCAGCCGCCTGGCGCGTCGACGACCGCTCGGCCTGCGCCACGCCGGCGTGCTGGCGGTCCACCCTGCTCCCGGTCGCCGCCCAGGTGCCGCTGGTCGCCACCGACGTCAGCGCCGGCTCGGCGGCGCCGACGTTCGTGCTGCGGACGGTCGCCTGGCTCGACCAGCACGGCATCGGCCACCTGCGCCGGTGACCGGCCTCACCGACAGCCGGTGGGCTCGTCAGACGGTCGTACGCGACCACTGCTGGTTGGCGCCGGTGTTGCACGTGTACTGCTTGAGGACGACTCCGTCCGCTGTCGATGCGGCCGGTACGTCCACGCACTTGCCGCTGTGTCGTGCCCGGAGCTGGAAGTAGCTGCCGCCTGTGACCATCTGGAACTGCTGGTTGGTGCCGCTGCCGCAGGTGTACTGGATCAGCTCGGCACCGTCGGCGGTGGAGGCGCTCACCACGTCGAGGCACTTCCCGCTGTTGCGGGAGATGAGTCGCCAGTAGCCGCTGCCGGCGTCCTGGAACTGCCACTGCTGCCACGTGTTGCCGTTGTACGCGTACTGGCCGACGCGCGAGCCGTTCTCGGTGTTCGGCGCCTGGACGTCCATGGCCTTTCCACTGTGCCGCACGACGACCCGGTAGAACGTGCCAGTCGACGGCGGGGGCGTCGTGGGGCCACCCCCGATGGTGTCGCCCCACGCGTACCGGATCTGGTCGGCGCCGGAGGTGTTGCGGACGGTCAGGTTGAGGTCGGTGCCGCCGCCGCTGAGCGAGTACATCGAGTACCAGTCGTAGCCGATGGTGCCGGGCTTGCCGCCGAGCGCGGGCCAGTAGGTGCCGCCCATCCGGTTGTCGCGCATGACCTGGGCCATGGCGCGGATGTGGCGCACGAAGTTGTCGGTGCTGTTCGCGTCGGCGTAGTTGCGGCCGTCGTTCATGGGCGCGCCGAACTCGGTGGCGACCGCCCGCGACGCGCAGTTGCCGAGGCGGGTCTGGATGTGGCTCCGGAAGGCGTCGTAGGTCATCTCGCCGTAGAAGAAGGCGTAGTGGTGGAAGGACAGCAGCGTCGAGGCGAAGCGGGTGTCGTTGCAGATGTCCCGCAGGTCCTGACTGAACCCGGTGCCCCCGATGAGCACCCGGCTGGGCACCGCCGAGTAGTGGTAGCTGAGCCAGTTGGCCGCGACGTTGCGCCACTCCGTCGAGCTGTAACCGTGCGGCTCGTTCATCGGCTCGAAGTAGACGTCGGGGTTGGAGCCGTACGTGTTGGTCACCGTGGACCACATCGCGTTCCACGCGGCGAGGTTCGTGATCCTGCCGCCGGAGGCGGCGCCGTCCTCCCAGTAGGCGAGGATGACCTTGAAGCCGCGCGCGGTGGCGGCGTCGATGGCGCCTCGGTAGGCCTCCCACCACGCCGTCCCGACCGTGTGGGTGTTGATGGGCAGCCGGACGGTGTTCACCCCCATGGTGGAAGCCATGTCGTCATAGAGGGCGTTGGCCTTGGCCCGTACCGTCGCGTTGCTGTCGGAGGAGCTGAGGCCCTGCACGACGAGGGGACCGGTGCTGAAGTTGTCGCCCAGCACGGCCCAGTTCATGCCTCGGAACTGGTTCGTCGCGGCGACGGCCGGCGACGACATGACGACGACGCCGCCGACCATCGCCGCCGTCGCGGCCACCAGCACGATCAGCAGCCGGCGAAACGACCGGGCGCTCCGCGACCACCTGGTCCGCGTCAAGAAGTGGTGAGTCACCGATCTGGCCTCTCTGGGTTCGGACGTCAGGCTGATCGTTAGCGCTAACATCGCTGAATCGCACTCAAGCCAGGGCTTCGCGGCAGTGGTGGCGTCGACGTGCCATCCGGGCAGCTCCGGCGCGTCATGGCGAGGCAGATAGATGTGTTCTGGCTGTTAAGTGCACGTTGCAGACAAGTGTTAGCGGTCTCATCTGGAGAGTCAAGAGATCGACCAAGGTCGTTCCCTATGTGCGCCGGCTCACCGGTCTCCGCCCGGTGGGCGCAGAGACCGGGCACCCGGGACGGTGCCCGGCACTAGATTGAGGCGGGTGAGCCGGGGCGAACCATCGGCGGAGGCCGGTCTGTCGGGCGACGACGTGACGGCGGCGCTGCTGGCGGCTGCGCGTGCGGGCGACGGCGAAGCCTTCGGTCGTCTGGTCGCACCGCTGCGGGACGAGCTGCGTGCGCACTGCTACCGGATGCTCGGTTCCTTCCACGACGCGGAGGACGCGGTCCAGGACACCATGGACCGGGCATGGCGGGCAGTCGACAGGTTCGAGGGTCACATGTCGGTCCGCCCGTGGCTCTACCGGATCGCCACCAACCGGGCGCTGTCTCTCCTCCACTCGCGCGGGCGGCGTGAACTGCCGACCGATTTCACCGCCCCGGGCGTGTCACGGGCCGAGGTGACCTGGCTCGAGCCGTATCCGGACCGCCTTGCGGCCCCGCCCGCCGCACGGGATCCGGAGGCCCACGCCATCGCGAGGGAGACCATGGAACTCGCGTTCGTCGCCGCGTTGCAGCATCTGCCGCCGCGACAACGTGCCGTTCTGCTGCTGCGTGACGTTCTCGGCTACTCCGCCGAGGAGACCGCCGGGATGCTGGTCACCACCGTCGCCGCGGTCAACAGCGCGATGCAGCGGGCCCGCCGGATCGTCGCCGGGCTGACGCCGTCCGGCAGTCAGCAGCGGATCCTCGCCGACCTGGGCGACGCGGGGCAGCGGGAGGTGGCCAGGCGGTACGCCGCGGCGTGGGAGACCGGCGACGTCGAAAGGATCGTGGCGATGCTGACGGAGGACGCGCGGTACTCGATGCCGCCGCTGACCGTCTGGTACGAGGGCCATGAGCAGATCCGCGGTTTCCTGGCCGAGGTGACGGGTGGGCGGAGGTGGCGGTTCCTGCCGACGAGTGCCAACGGGCAGCTCGCGTTCGGTACGTACCTGTGGAACGACGCCGCTGCCGCCTACCTGCCGGCAGGGCTGGACCTGCTCGTGCTGCGGGGCCGCCGGGTGGCCGAGGTCGTCTCGTTCCTCGACGCGCGCCTGTCTGCCTTCGACCTACCGGATCGGCTGCCGGAAAGTTCGCGCGGAGGCGATGAGTTCGCGGTCCGGCCGGGGTTGTAGTCCTGACGGGTTCACCGGCCACGAAGGGCAGAACCGACATGCCGAGCAACGAAGAACAGATCCGGGCCCTGGTCGAGCGCTGGGCCGCGGCGGTTCATGACGGGAACCTCGCCGGCGTCCTGGCCGACCATGCCGAGGACATGGTGATGTTCGACGTGCCGCCGCCGTACGAGGGCGTGCGCGGGATGGACGCCTACCGGGAGATCTGGCCGCCGTTCTTCAGGTGGCAGGCGCAGGGCGCGTCGTTCGAGGTCGAGTCGCTGGACGTCGAAGCCGGCGAGGACGTGGCCTTCGCGTACGCGCTCCTGCGCTGCGGCACGCCGGCCGACTTCGCCGCGGATCCGGAGAACCGCCTGCGGCTGACCTTCGGCCTGCGCAGACGGGAGGGCCGATGGGTCGTCACCCACGAACACCACTCCTTCCCGCTCGCCGGTACCGCCGGGCCGGCCCCGGACGCGACCACCGCCGAGGCGGAGGTACGCCGGCTGCACCAGCGCTGGTTCGAGGGCACCGCGGCCAAGGACCTCGATGCCCTGATGGATGCCGTAGCCGACGACGTGGTCTCGTACGAGCACGACCAGCCGCTGCGACACGTCGGCGTGAACGCGGTCCGCGAGGTCTGCGCGGCGGGCCTGGAGGCGTCGGGTGACGGATCAGTCGCCTGGGACGTGCCCGACCTGACGATCCTGGTCGACGGCGACCTCGCCGTCGCGTGGGGCCTCAACCACGTCTCGGTACGCCCGAGCGGTGGTCCGCCGATCGAGAGCTGGTCCCGGGGGACCCGGGTCTTCCAGCGACGCGGCGGGGCCTGGCTGATGACCCACCAGCACCTTTCCTACCCGTACGACCCCTCGACCGGGACGGCGAGGACGGATCTGCGTCCGTAGCGGCAGGGGCGGGACATCGCACACCGAGCCGTCCATCGACGTTCATCCAACAGATCGGAGTGCGTAAGCTCCGCACGGTCAGATCGATGGAACCTACGGAGGAGGTTCCATGGATCGTCGAGCGATGTTGCGGGCCACTGTTGTCGGCGCGGGTGCCCTCGCCCTGCCGTTCACGGCGTGGTCGGCCGCGTACGGAGCCCCGGCGCAGAACGCGGCGGGGCCCTACGGTGGGCTTCAGGCAGCCGACGCCAACGGCATCCAGTTGCCGGCCGGGTTCACCAGCTCGATCGTCGCGCGTTCCCGGCGGACGGTGCCGGGGACGTCGTACACCTGGCACGACGCTCCGGACGGCGGCGCCGTGTTCCCGAACGGCTCCGGCTGGATCTACGTGTCGAACTCCGAGGTAGGAGCGAGTGCGGGCGGCGGCGCCTCACGCCTCGTCTTCAACTCCAGCGGCGCCGTGGTCGGGGCGTCGCGGATCCTCTCCGGCACCAACAACAACTGCGCCGGCGGCAAGACGCCGTGGAACACCTGGCTCTCCTGTGAGGAGGTGTCCCTGGGCCGGGTCTTCGAGACGTACCCCCTCGGCGGGACCGCCGTGGCGCGTCCCGCGATGGGCCGGTTCAAGCACGAGGCGGCCGCGGCCGACCCGGTCCGCCGGGTCGTCTACCTGACCGAGGACGAGACCGACGGCAAGTTCTACCGCTTCGTGCCGACCACCTGGGGCGACCTGTCCGCCGGAACCCTCCAGGTCTTCCGCGCCGGTACGGCCACCTCCGGCACGTTCACCTGGGTTACGGTGCCCGACCCGGACGGCTCGCCCACCCCGACCCGGCAGCAGGTGTCCGGCGCGAAGACGTTCAACGGTGGCGAGGGCTGCCACTACGCGGACGACACCGTCTGGTTCACCACGAAGGGCGACAACCGCGTGTGGCAGGTCAACCTGGCCGCCGGCACGTACGAACTCGCCTACGACGACAACCTGGTCAGCCCCGGCACCGCTCCGCTGACCGGCGTCGACAACATCACCGGATCCACGGCCGGTGACCTCTACGTCGCCGAGGACGGCGGCAACATGGAGATCTGCATGATCACGCCGGACGACAAGATCTCCGTCTTCCTGCGGATCACCGGACAGAGCGGCTCGGAGATCACCGGGCCGGCGTTCACCCCGGCGGGGGACCGGCTGTACTTCTCGTCGCAGCGCGGCACGACCGGCTCGTCCTCCGGCGGCATCACCTACTGCGTCACCGGGCCGTTCCGCCGATGACCGGCTCCCGGCGCCGCAGGGCTGTGGCAGCGTCGTGATCCAATGACGTGCATGGTTCTCCAGCGGATCGCCGCCGGCCTCCTGTTGCTGATCGGGTTTCTGGCGATGGCGGCCTCGCACACCTTCCCGTTCCTCGACGATCTCTCCGAACTGGCCGAGACGGCGGTCGCGGTCGGGGGTGCGGCGTGCCTGTCGGCGGGAGTGTGGCTGTGGTTGCGCAAGCCCGCGGACCGGTCGTCCACGCCAGCGGCCGGCGACGCTGAGAGCCCGTGACGGCGGAGCGCCCGCCGAGCGCGCTCGGCGGGCGGTCCGGGCGGTGGCGTCGGATACTGGGCCGATGACCAACCCCGACCTCGATCCCGAGCTGTACCCGCCGATCGACCCGCGTGAGGACGTGCCGGACGACCCCGGCGAACTCCTCCCGGACACGCCCGGCGAACTGCCCGAGGCGCCGGTCGAGCCGATGCCCGACGACGGGGAGCCCGGGGGCGTACCCGAACCGGCCTGACCGGCCGGCACCGGGGCGCCCGCAGATCGACACTGATGGATAATCTTGCGGTGACAGGCGCGCGGACCGCAGGGGAGACCGGATGAGAATCGTCGACGCCCGGGTCATCGTGACCTGTCCCGGCCGGAACTTCGTGACCCTGAAGGTCGTGACCGACGAGGGAGTCACCGGCGTCGGCGACGCGACCCTCAACGGCCGGGAACTGGCCGTCGCGTCCTACCTGCGCGATCATGTCGTGCCGCTGCTGATCGGGCGGGACCCGGCCCGGATCGAGGACACCTGGCAGTACCTCTACCAGGGGTCGTACTGGCGGCGCGGGCCGGTCACGATGAGCGCCGTCGCCGCCGTGGACACCGCGCTGTGGGACATCAAGGGCAAGGTCGCCGGGCTGCCGGTCTACCAGTTGCTCGGCGGCCGGTCCCGCGAGGGCGTGACAGTGTACGGACACGCCAACGGCGAGACAGTCGACGAGGTGCTGACCGAGGTCGCCCGCTTTGTCGACCTCGGCTACCGCGCGGTGCGGGTGCAGTGCGGTGTGCCCGGCCTGCCCCGGACGTACGGCGTCAGCACCGACAAGATGTTCTACGAGCCCGCCGACGCCGCGCTGCCGACCGAGACGACCTGGTCGACGGAGGCGTACCTGGCCCACGTGCCGAGTGTGTTCGCCCGGGTCCGTGAGGAGTTCGGGCCCACCCTCCGGCTGCTGCACGACGTGCACCACCGGCTCACCCCGATCGAGGCGGCGCGCCTCGGCAAGAGCCTGGAGCCGTACGCGTTGACCTGGATGGAGGATCCCGTCCCGGCGGACCTGCAGGAGGGGTTCCGGCTCATCCGCTCGCACACCACCACGCCGATCGCCGTCGGCGAGGTCTTCAGCAGCATCTGGGACGCCGCCCAGCTCATCCGGGAACAGCTCATCGACTACGTCCGCACCACAGTGGTTCACGCCGGCGGGATCACCCACCTGCGACGCATCTTCGACCTCGCCGCGCTGCACCACGTGCGCAGCGGCTCGCACGGAGCCACCGACCTGTCCCCGGTCTGCATGGCCGCCGCGCTGCACCTGGACCTCGCGATCCCCAACTTCGGGCTGCAGGAGTACATGCGGCACACCGAGCAGACGGACGAGGTGTTCCCGCACGGCTACCACTACGACGGCGGCTACCTGCATCCGGCCGAGACCCCGGGGCTCGGGGTGGACATCGACGAACAGGCCGCGGCCCGCTACCCGTACGCGCCGGCCTACCTGCCGGTGAACCGGCTGGCGGACGGCACCGTGCACCCCTGGTGAGCGCGCGCCGGATCAGTGGATGCGGCGACCGTGCGCGTCCGGCACCCCGGACTTGCGGAAGAAGTAGGTGTTGATCTGGTCCCGCCACTCGACGGCGCTGCGGAACTGTTCGTCGAGGCGCTCGGCCACCCGGTCGTGGACGGCCGGGTCGACCGCCCCGGCGACGAGCCGCCACCGCTCCCGCATCGCCGCCACCTCCTCGACCCCGGCGAAGTGCGTGTCGTAGATGTGCTGGATCACGGTGCGGCCGCTGTACAGCACGTGCCGGTACGGGACGTGATGGAAGAACAACAGCAGTTCGTCGGGGCAGCGCTCGCGTGACTCGTACACCTCGGACCACGGCGGCGGGTACTGGCCGGTGAAGCCGGTCCCGGTTGCCCGGGTGCGGTCCACCCCGACGCCGTCGCGGTCGGCGAAGTGGTACGTGCCCCACGGGGTGTACTCGTAGCCGTCCACGTCCGGGCCGTAGTGGTGGCCGGGCCGCACCATGAAGCCGACGCCGAGCGGGGCGGTGTAGCGCTCGTAGGTGCGCCAGGAGTCGTCCATGATCGCGTGCATCGTGCGCCGCACCGCGTCCGGATCGCCGGTGGTCACCGGCACCCACGTCAGGTCGATCCACTCGTCGAGGATCGCGCCGGGATCCAGCAGCGGATCCCAGGCGAGCCGGCCGAAGGCGTACAGGTTCGCCTGGGCCAGCGGGTGCCCGGTCCAGAACGGGTCGTCGCCCACGTTGGACACGGCGACCAGGCCGCCACCGGCGCCCGCCCGGCCGGCCGCCACGTCGGCGATCGTGTCGCCGGCCGCGCCCCAGGGCCGGAACCGCAGCACCTCGCTCCACCAGGGCCCGAGGTAGCAGACGTGCCGCTGCTGGCCGGTGTACTCCTGCGTTGCCTGCACCTCCACCGCCAGCCGGGTGGCCGGCATCGCGGCGAGCACCGGGGACACCGGTTCGCGTGCCTGGAAGTCGATCGGGCCGAACTTCACCTGGAGGATCACGTTGTCGGCGAATCGTCCGTCCAGCGGCGCGAAGTGGTCGTACGCGGCCCGGGCCCGGTCGGTCGACCGGTCCCGCCAGTCCTGGTGATGGTCGTAGACGAACGCCCGCCAGCGCACCACGCCTCCGTGCGGGGCGAGCGCCTCGGCGAGCAGGTTCGCGCCGTCGGCGTGGTCGCGCCCGTACGCGAACGGGCCGGGCCGGCCCTCGGAGTCGGCCTTCACCAGATAGCCGCCGAAGTCGGGGATCCGCTGGTAGACGCGCCGGGTGGCGGCGGCCCACCAGGCCCGTACCCGCTCGTCCAGCGGATCGGCGGTGGGCAGGCCGCCGAGGACCATCGGGGCGGCGAAGGTCACCGCCAGATGAACCCGGATGCCGTACGGGCGGAGCACCTCGGCGATCTCCGCGACGTCGCCGAGCCGGTCGGTCAGCAGCAGCGCCTCGGTGTCGTGCACGTTGACGTTGTTCACCGAGATCGCGTTGACGCCGCAGGCGGCGAGCAGGCGTGCGTAGTCGCGGAGCCGGCCGGGCTCGCGCCGGGCGGCGCCGTCGCGCCAGAACAGCGAGCCGCCGGCGTAGCCCCGCTCGACCTGGCCCGACACCGGATGTACGGCCACGTTGTCCCAGTGGTCGAGCATCCGCCGGTCCAGTGCCGGCCGGTGCCGCCGCGGCGGCAGGTCGTCGTCGAAGGCCGCCGCGCCGAGCCGGACCACGTGGAACATCCCGTACAGCAGGCCGGCCGGCGCGTCGGCCAGGACCACAGTCACGCCGTTCACCCGCGCCAGCAGGTATCCCTCGTCGCCGAGGGCGCCGTCACCAGTGCCGTTGACCGCAGGTGTCGCGCCGAGCCGGGCCGCCTCCGCTACCGCGTTCGGCACCGGGCCGGCCTCGCGCAGGGCCAGCACCAGCTCGGCGTCCACCTGCCACGGTGGACCGTGCCAGACCCGTCCGCCGTACCGGGCGCAGGCCCGGCTCACCTCGTCGAGGACGGTGTCGACCAGGGGCCCGTCACCGTGCACCAGCACCCCGCGGGAGCCGAGTTCGCGGAACGCGGCTGGCGGGAGCCAGGCGGCGTGCCAGGCCGACTCGCCGGCGTCGGCCGACGCCCGGCCGGTGACCGGAACGCTCATGCGGTGAACTCCGCCCGGATGTCGTCGATCATCGGGTCGCCGATGCGCAGCAGCGCCAGCACCAGGAGCGCTGCGAGCAGGGCGAGCACCGCCTCGGAGAACACCGCGGTGACGCCGGCGGCGGCGGCCAGCAGCACGACGTTGCCGACTGTGACGCCGGGCTTGCGCGCCACGTAGTACACGGCGAGCCGGAGCACGTCGCGGGTGCGGAAGGTGAACAGGGAGACGATCACCAGCGCGTTGACCCCGACCAGGACCACCCCCGCCCCGACCACCACCAGCGGCACGGCCCACCAGCCGGGGACGGCGGCGGCGGGCAGGTTCGCCAGGTTGACCGCGATGACGGCCAGCCACAGCAGCGTCGGCGCCCAGACGCGCAGCACGCCCGGCAGGTTGGCCCGGTAGGCCCGGCGGAACGCGGCGGCGGGACGGAGATCGGTCAGGTCGGGGCGCTGGTGCCGCAGCGTGTACAACGCGGCCGAGACGGCCGGACCGACCGGCAGCGCGGCGGCGGCGACCAGCGGGAGGTTGCTGCTGTCGCGGTCGAGCAGTACGAGCACGGCCAGGCCGGGCAGCGTGCTCGCCAGGAGCAGCAGTTCGACCACGAGCAGGGTGTGGACCGTCGCGGCGGCCCGCGACAACGGCCCGTCGCCGAACTCGCGCAGCCCGCCGGTCGCGCCGGTCACCGTCGGTCCCCGGGTGGGTCGAGCAACCTGTCGTCCCACCACGGCGGGGTCTCGTCCACCACCGGCGTCAGTTCCGCGAGGGTCACCTCGTGCCGGGCGAGGTCGAGGTCGAGGTCCGCCCGCCCGCCCGCGACCGGCACTGCGCGATGGGTACGGGCCGGCTCGGCGGCCTCCCGCAACGCGTCGAGCTGCCGGAGCCGTGGTGAGTGCGGGCTGCCCATCTCCCGCCAGGCCGCGAAGGCGTTGCCGGCGTCCTCGCTGACCGACGAGCGGAGCAGGAACGCCGACGCGGTGCCCGGCGGGCCGATCGGAACCGACAGGGACAGGGTGTGCCGCTCGGGTGCCGGCTCCCGGCCGGTGACGTCCACCGGGGCCCAGGCCAGCACCGCGACCCGGCCGTCGGGGTGCCGGGTGACGAGATGGTCCGGCCCGCGCGCGAGCACCTCGTCGCCGAGCCGGGCCATGAACGCGTACAGATGGTAGGTGGGTTTCTTGACCTGCCGGTGGGTGAGCAGGCCGAAGCCGCCGTGCAGCGGCGCGGTGGGCACCCCCTCCTCCTCGAACACGTCGCTGAAGGTCCAGTAGGAGAAGGAGTCGACCAGGTCCCCGCCGCCGGCCAGGACCGGAGCGAGGTAGGCGGCGTGGAAGGCCGTGTCGTGGATCGGGTTGTCCGGCCGGTAGGAGGAGTTGAACTCGGTGATGTGCACCGGGTGGTCGGCCAGCGCGGTGCCGGCCAGGTGCCGGCGGGGCGCGGCGAACTGCTCTAGCAGCTCCGCGGCGGGGGCCAGGGTCTGCCGGGTGCCGAACGGCAGGTGCCGGGCCGGTCCGGAGGTGTAGGCGTGCCGGCTGACGAAGTCGACGGGTACGTCGTGGTCGGTGACGAACTCGGCGAACGGCTTCAGCCACTCGTCGGCCCCGGGTGAGAGGGCCGGGCCGCCGACCTGGAGCGCCGCGTCGACGTCCTTGACGGCATGTGCCGACACCTCGTAGAGGCGGTGGTAGGCGTCCTGGTCGGCGCGCGCCCAGAACGCCGGCAGGTTGGGCTCGTTCCACACCTCGACGGGCCAGCCGCGCACCTCGTCGAGGCCGTACCTGTCGACCAGGTGGGCCACCGTGGCGCGCACCAGGTCACCCCATTCGGTGTACGACTCCGGAGGCGTCACGTTGCCCCGCCACCAGAACACCGTCTGGTCGCCGGAGGCGAGCGCCGAGGGCATGAACCCCAGCTCGACGAAGGGCCGGATGCCCACTGCGAGATAGGCGTCGACGACCTGGTCGACGTAGGTGAAGGCGTGCCGCACCCGGTGCTCGCCCTGGTACGTGTAGGGACGGTGCACGCCGACGCCGTCGCTGAGCAGCCCGTGCCCGCGGATGTGCCGGAAGCCGATGTCCCGCTGCACCAGCGCCAGCGAGTCCTGGTAGTCGCGTCGCAGAGCCAGGTCGAACCGGCCGGTGCCCACGCACGTACGCCAGGCGTCGGTCAGCCGGCCGACGGGCCGTTCGGGAACGGTGGCGCGCATCGCCGCTCAGCCGTGGCTCTTGCGGTACCGCTCGTACGCCTTGTTGACCAGGTCGATGTAGGCCTGCGCGTTCTTGCCCTTCAGCTCCGAGACGTAGGCGTCCCACTCGCTCAGCGGCCGCTGGCCGAGGGCGAACTTCAGCGTGTTCTGGGTGACGTGGTCCTTCAGCGCGGTCGCCCACAGCGTCGTCTGCTCGCGCTCCTCGTCGCTGAGCGGCGCGGGTGGCGGAGTCACCCAGGGCGCGGCCTTGCGGGCGTTCATCTCCTTCTGGAACTCCAGCTCCTCGGGCGAGAAGAACGACTGCACCAGGTCGAGCTTGCCGCCGTAGGCGAAGACGCCGTTGTAGAAGCCGAAGTCCTTCTGCAGGTGCTTGGTGCCCTTGGGGTTGAGCCCGATGACGTTGACGTCCGGGGCGAGGGTGCGCTTGCCCGAGGCGTCCTTGGCGTACGTGGTCCCCTCGACGCCCCACTTGGCGAACTCCTGGCCGGCGTCGGAGTACCAGAGCCAGTCGACGAACTGCATCATGGCCACGAAGTTCTTGCCGTCGCGGGCCTTGCTGGAGATCATCACGCCGTTCTCCAGCCGGCTCGCCGCGTTGACCGCTCCCGCCGGCCCGACCGGAAAGAGGATCTTGCCGAGCCGGGCGTTCGGGTTGATCTTCGCGATGTCCGGGCGGTAGTCGTTCACCAGGGTCTGCGCGTTCGAGCTGATCACGAAGGACTTGCCGCTGGCGAGCTTCTGCCGGGCATGGTCGTCGGTCTGGGTGAACGTCTCCGGGTCGAGCAGCCCCTCGGCGACCAGCTTGTGGAGGTACTCCACCACCTGCCGGTAGCCGTCCGAGGCGCCGGTGAAGACGTACTTGCCGGCCCCGGCGTCCCAGCTCGTCGGCTGGTAGTTCCAGCCGGCGCCGGGCAGCCCGTGCGCGAGGGCCAGCATGTTCAGCAGGTTGCCGGCCGGGTTGGGCTTGCCGAACCGGTCGGAGAACGGAATGACGTCCGGGTGGGCCGCCTTCATCGCCTTGAGCATGGCGTACACCTCGTCCCAGGTGGTCGGGGACGGGATCTTCAACTGCTCCAGCACGTCGGTGCGCACCGCGAGCGTGTAGTCCTGCCAGGGCTTCTCGTGCAGGCCGGGCAGCAGGTAGAACTTGCCGTCCTCCTGCCGGAGCGTGTCCATCTCCGGCTGGAGCTTCCACTTCTCGATCTTGTCCTTGAAGTTCGGCATCAGGTCGAGGTAGTCGCTGACCGGCAGGATCGCGCCGGAGGAGACGTACGAGTTCTCCTGCGGGTGGTAGGTCTTCGGGATGATCAGCGGGGCGTCGCCGGAGCCGACCAGCACGCTGCGCTTCTGCTCGTAGTCGCTCAGCGGCACGGCTACCGGGTCCAGCTTGACGTTCGTCCGCCCGGCCAGCTCGGTCCAGAACAGCCATTCGGGCTTGAGCGGGTAGTTCGGGTGGTTGTTGTAGAGGATCGAGAACGTGACCGGCTCGGTGGCCTTGAACTGGTCGCCGATGCCGTACTTCTCCATCGCGCCCGCGCGGTTGCGGTCGAGGTCCTTCTTGTCCGGGGCGTCGTCGCCGCAACCCGCCAGGGAGACGACGGCGGCCGCGCCGGTGGCGAGCAGCACCTGGCGCCGGGACAGCTTGGCCATGGATTCTTCCTTCCGGTGGTGGGGTGGTGCGGGGGCGGCTATCCCTTCACGGCGCCGAGCATGATTCCGGAGACGAAGTACCGCTGGATGAAGGGATAGACCGCGAGGATCGGCAGGATCGTCAGCACGATGGTCACGGACTGGATGGTGGCGGCGGACTGGACGACGTCGCCGGCGCTGCCGAGGCCGCCGCCGGTCTGCGTGGCGTCGGTCGCGCCGGCGATCAGGTTGCGCAGATAGACGGTCACCGGGAGCAGTTCCTGACGGTCCATGTAGAGGAACGCGGCGAACCAGGAGTTCCAGAACGAGACGGCGTAGAACAGCACCATCGTGGCGACCATCGCCTTCGACAGCGGCAGGACGATCCGCAGCAGCGTGCCGTACGTGTTCAGCCCGTCGACGGCGGCAGCCTCCTCCAGCTCGACCGGCAGGCTCTCGAAGAACGCCTTCATCACCAGCAGGTTGAACACGTTGATGGCGTTGGGCAGGGCGATCGCCCACACCGTGTTCTTCAGCCCCAGGCTGGTGACCAGGACGTAGTTGGGGATCAGGCCGCCGGTGAAGAACATGGTGAACACGGCGATCCCGACCAGCGCGGTCCGGCCCCGCAGGTGCCTCTTCGACAGCACGTACGCGTAGCAGGTGGTCAGCACGACGGAGATGAGCGTGGCGACCACCGTGTAGAAGACGGTGTTGCGGTAGCTGACCCAGAACGTCGGGTCCGACGTCACCACCCGGTACGCGGTGAGGTTGAACCCCCGCGGCACGAGGTTCACCTCACCCGCGACGATGTACGCGTTGTCGCTGAGCGAGCGGGCCACGATGGTGAGGAACGGATACAGGGTCACCACCACGACGCCGGTCAGCACGACGGCGTTCACCACCTGGAAGACCCGGTAGCCCCGGGTGGGCCGGGGGCCACGCGGCCGGGCCGCCGGTTCCCGCGTAGGGGCCTGGGTACGGGCCTGCGTGCTCACCACAGGCTCGTCCCCACCGTGCGCCGGGAGATCGCGTTCGCCGACAGCACCAGCGTCAGCCCGATCACGGACTCGAACAGGCCGATCGCGGCGGCGTAGCTGAGGTTCCCGGAGACGATGCCCACCCGGTACAGGTAGGTCGAGATCACGTCCGCCGTCGGGTAGGTGAGCGGGTTGTACAGCAGCAGGATCTTCTCGAAGCCGACGGCCATGAAGGTGCCGATGTTGAGGATCAGCAGCGTCACCATCGTCGGCCGGATCCCCGGCAGCGTCACGTGCCAGGTCTGCCGCCACCTGTTGGCGCCGTCGATGCGGGCCGCCTCGTACAGGTCGCCGTCGACGGTGGTGAGCGCGGCGAGGTAGAGGATGGTGCCCCAGCCGACCGTCTGCCAGACCTCGGAGGAGACGTAGATCGTCCGGAACCATCCGGCCTGCTGCATGAACGGGACCGGCTCACCGCCCACGGCACGCACCATCTGGTTCACCGTGCCGTCCACCGACAGCAACTGGAGGACCATGGCGGCCACGATCACGATCGACAGGAAGTGCGGCAGGTAGGACACCGACTGGACGAACCGCTTGAGCGCGCGGTTGCGCACCTCGTTGAGCAGCAGCGCGAGCACGATCGGCAGCGGGAAGCAGAACACCAGCGTCAGCGCGCCCAGCACGAGCGTGTTGGTGAACACGCTCCAGAAGGTCGGGTCGGTGAAGAACAACCGGAAGTACCGCAGCCCGGTCCAGTACTCGCCGAAGAGGCTGCCGCCCGGCTGGAAGCGCCGGAACGCGATCACGTTGCCGAGCATCGGCAGGTAGCGGAACGTCAGGAAGAACAGCAGCGGAAGGACGGCCAGCGAGTAGAGCTGCCAGTCCCGGCGCAGGGCCCGCCGCCAGGGCGTACGACGACCGCGCGGGATCGGAGATGCCAAGCTCGTCCTCCCGCCTGACCGTCGGCCGGAACTTTCCGGTAATGCGCCGTAAGCTTTGCGGAAATTTATGGGTATCGTTATCTTCGTGTCAAGAGCGTCGATTGATATCTCCCTCGACCAGCTCCGTCGCTACACGCCGGACGTCGTCGAACCCGCCGACTTCGACCGGTTCTGGCGCACCACCCTCACCGCCGCCGCGGCCACCCCGGTGCTCGTCGCCGTCCACCCCGAACCCACCGACCTGCGGCTGGTCGACGTGTGGGACGTGACGTTCGCCGGCTTCGGCGGCGAACCGGTCCGGGCCTGGTACACCCGTCCCGCGGGCGTACAGGCGCCGCTGCCGGCAGTGGTGGAGTACCCCGGCTACGGACGCGGCCGGGGCCTGCCGGGCGAGCGGCTCACCTGGCCGGTCGCCGGTTACGCCCACCTCCTGGTGGACAACCGGGGACAGGCCGGATTGTTCAGCCGCGGCGACACCCCGGACCCGCACGACGCGCCCGGCGGGCCCAGCCCCGCCACGCGGGGAATCCTGTCCCCGGACGACTACCACTACCGCCGTCTGATCACCGACGCGGTCCGCGCGATCGACGCCGTCCGCGTACTGCCCGGGGTGGACCCGGCCCGCGTCGCCGCGGTGGGCAACAGCCAGGGTGGCGGACTCGCGCTCGCGGCGGCGGGCCTCGTCGACGGCCTCGCCGCGCTCCTGGTCACCGCCCCGTTCCTGTGCGACATCCAGCGCGCCATCGAACTGACCGAGGCGTCCCCCTACGGAGAGATCGCCCGTTACCTGGCGGTGCACCGCGAGGCCGAGGAGCCGGTCCGGCGCACTCTGTCCTATGTCGACGGGGTCACCTTCGCCCGGCGCGCCACCGCCCCGGCGCACTTCGGGATCGGCCTGCGCGACGAGGTCTGCCCACCGAGCACCGGCTTCGCCGCCTACAACCAGTACGCCGCCGCCAGTGGATCGACGGTGCCGCTACGGGAGATGCACACGTACCCGTTCAACGGCCACGAGGGCGGGGAGGCCGTCCACGTCCGGCGGCAGCTGCGTTGGCTGGACGCGGTGATGCGTCCCGCCGACCGGACGTCCGTGCCGCCTGTTCGCTGAGCACAAGGTCTCGCTCGCGCAGGTTCTAGATCATTCGGCGCCGTACCCGCCACACCACCACACCGATCAGGATCGCCGCGACCGCGACGAACACTGCCGCCTCGATGAGCTGGAACGTCCAGAACCGGTCGGCCGGGTGGTAGACCCCGAACCGCTGGATGCCCCGCGCGTGCAGGAACTGGTTGAGGTTCGTGCCGGCCTGGTTGGCGGCGTCCTCCAGTTCGTAGTACTCCGTCGAGCTGAGCCTGCGCCCGGTGGCGTCCGCGTATCCGCGTTCGATCATCCAGTCGGCGACGCCGGGCACGGGCCAGTGCCCGGCCTGGCCCTTCGCGCCGCCGGCGGGGACCGGCTCCATGGTGGTGAGCGGCGTGGCGTACGCGGGACGGGCCAGCAGCGCCACCGACATCCGGGCGGCGAGGAACGCCCCGAACGCGACGCCGAACGCGGGCAGGCTGCGCCGCAGGATCGCCCCCGCCGCGGTGGCGACGCCGAACGCGAACAGCGCGTACGCCAGCGGAACGAGTCCCTCCAGGTCGAAGGCGTCGTACTGGAACCGTCCTTCCCACGCGTCGAACGGCTGACGGAACCAGGTGAGCACCGCGGTGAACATGCCGGTGAGCGCGACGGTGACGCCGGCCAGCGCTGCGAGCTTGGCCGCCAGCCAGCGCATCCGTGGCACGGCCTGCGTCCAGGCGAGCTGCCAGGTGCCGTCCTCCAGTTCGCGCGCGAGCAGCGGCGCGCCGAGGAACGCGCCGATGACGACCGGGACCAGATAGAAGGCCGCGAGGAGGTTCTCGACGTACCCGTACTCCTCGTCGAGCCGGCGGAAGGCGGCCGTGCACGTCTCGTTGGCGCCTGCTTCTCCCGCGCACCGGGCGGGACCGCCGGGGAACAGGTCGTGGGCCTGTGTCCCGAGCACGAGCAGGGCGATGCCGAACACGCCGAGAAGCAGACCCAGGACGCAGACCTCGGTCCGGTGCTGGCGCCAGATCAACCACGTCATGCCGCCACCCCCGACGGGACGGTGGCGCTCGGCTCGGACGGCCGGCGCAGGTACGCCAGCACCAGGTCCTCCAGCCCGACCGGCTGGGCCTGCCAGCCCGGCGCGGCCGGGATGCCGCCGTCGCGTACCAGCAGGGTGGTGTGCCGATCGCTGTGGACGGCCTGCACGACGGCGCCGGAGCGGTCGAGGTCGGTGGCCGTGCGCGGGCCGACGAGCAGCCGGTGCTCGGCGAGGAGGGTGTCGATGTCACCGGTGAGCGTGACCCGGCCCTGGTTGAGCACGACCAGGTGGTCGCAGACGCGCTCCAGTTCGTGCACGACGTGTGAGGAGAACAGGACTGTCACCCCGCCTTCGGCCACCGCGCCCATGAGGACCTGCATGAACTCGCGCCGGGCCAGCGGGTCGAGGCTGGCCACCGGCTCGTCGAGGACAAGCAGGTTCGGCCGCTTCGCCAGGGCCAGCGCCAACGCGACCTGGGCCTGCTGCCCGCCGGAGAGCGAACCGGCCCTGCGGTCGAGCGGGATGCCCAGCTTCGCCAGCCGGCGTTCGGCCAGCCCCTGGTCGAACCGCAGGTTGCAGGCCCGGCCGAAGCGGAGCATCTCGGCGACGGTGAAGCGCTTGTACAGCGGGTGGTCCTGGGCCAGGAACCCGACCCGCGACAGGGTCTGCGGGGTGCTGGCCGTGACGTCGTGGCCGAGGACCTCCACCGTGCCGGCGCTCGGCGCCAGCAGTCCGACGACCAGGCGCAGCAGCGTGGTCTTGCCCGCGCCGTTCGGCCCGACCAGGGCGATCACGCCGCCCGCCGGCAGGGCCAGGGTGCAGTCGCGCAGCGCCCAGCCCTTCCGGTACCGCTTGCCCACACCGTCGGTGCGCAGCGCGATCTCGGTCCCTGTCACGCCACGTCCTCGTTCCTCGTCTGCTGGTGGACGGAAGTGAAGAGCGCGTCGACCGCCTGTTCGTCGAGGCCGGCCGCGTAGGCGCGGCTCAGCCAGGTCGCCAGGCCGCGCCGAAGCGACGTGTACGTCGACGGCGACATCGCGGCCGACTGCTGTTCGGTGACGAACGTGCCCTGGCCGGGCCGGCCGGTGACCAGGTTCTCCTGCTCCATCTGCCGGTACGCCTTGGCGACGGTGTTCGGGTTGATCGCCAGGTCCTCGACCACCTCGCGGATGAGCGGGAGGCGGTCGCCGGGTTGGAGGAAGCCCAGCAGCACCGCTTGGCGGACCTGCTGGACGAGTTGCAGGTACGGCGGCACGCCGGAGTGGGTGTCGAGCCGGAAGACGAACACTGGTAGCCCTTCGCTGCTTTACTAGTATCGTAGTAAAGCAGCAGGTGGGCGGTCAAGAAGGGCGGGTGGGCCGCGGCTGGGGGATCGACATGATCGCCTGTGGCTGTATCGTTGCCGACGCCGCACCCCGCAGGCCGCTTCCACCAAGGACGACCATGACCGCCTCGACCGTCACCGCCGTCATTGACCTCGACCTGACCGGTCCCACCATCTCCCGCCACGTCTACGGCCACTTCGCGGAGCACCTGGGGCGCTGCGTCTACGGCGGCTTCTGGGTGGGGGAGGGGTCCGCGACCCCGAACGAGGGCGGGATCCGCCTCGACGTGGTGGAGGCGCTGCGCCGCATCGGCATCCCGAACCTGCGCTGGCCGGGCGGCTGCTTCGCCGACGACTACCACTGGCGCGACGGGATCGGCCCGCGCGAGCTGCGCCCCCGCATGGTCAACTCGCACTGGGGCGACGTGGTCGAGGACAACTCCTTCGGCACGCACGAGTTCATGGCACTGTGCGAGCTGCTGGGCGCGGATCCGTACGTCTCCGGCAACGTCGGCTCGGGCAGCGTGCGGGAGATGTCCGAGTGGGTCGAGTACCTGACCCGCGGCGACGACTCTCCGATGGCCGCCCTGCGCCGGGAGAACGGGCGCGACGAGCCCTGGCGGGTTCCGTTCTGGGGCCTGGGCAACGAGGCGTGGGGCTGTGGCGGCAACCTGCGCGTCGAGCAGTTCGCCTCGTTGGCCCGCCAGTACGCCACCTACGTCCGCGACCACGGCGACAACACGGTGTACCGGATCGCCGCGGGCGCGAACAGCGACGACTACCACTGGACCGAGACGCTGATGCGTTCCTTCGACGACCTCGCGGCGCCCGACTCTCGCGCCTGGCCGTTCCAGGCCGTCTCGCTGCACTACTACACGATGACCCGGGGCTGGTCGTCGAAGGGCGCGGCCACCGGCTTCGACGAGGAGGAGTGGTACCTGGCGCTGCGGAACGCGACCCGGATCGAGGAACTGGTCTCGCGCCACGAGGCGGTGATGGACCGCTGGGACCCACAGCGCAAGGTCGGCCTCGTCGTGGACGAGTGGGGCACCTGGTGGGACGTGGAGCCCGGTACCAACCCCGGCTTCCTGTACCAGCAGAACACACTGCGCGACGCGCTGGTGGCCGCGGTGCACCTCGACACGTTCCACCGCCACGCGGCCCGCGTCGTGATGGCGAACATCGCGCAGACCGTGAACGTGCTCCAGGCCATGATTCTCACCGACCCGGAGACGGGCGCGCTGGTGCTCACGCCTTCGTACCACGTGTTCGCGATGAACCGGGCCCACCACGACGCGGCGTCGCTCGCCGTGACCCTCAAGGGCGAGGTCCCGGTGCGCCAGGTGGCCGGGGAGAGCCTGGCGACGCTCTCGGCGTCCGCCTCGACGCGCGGCGACACGGCGCTGGTCTCGCTGTCGAATCTCGACGCGCGGAGTCCGGCGACTGTCGTCCTCGACCTGCGCGGCCGGGACGTGACGGCCCACCGGGCCACCGTCCTGACGGCCGAGGCGCTCGACGCGCACAACACGCCGTCGACCACGGGCGTCGCGCCCCGCGAGCACGCCGGGGTCGCGGACCACCCGCGCGGCCTGGAGGTCGAGCTGCCCCCGCACGCGTACGTGACGGTGGAGCTGGATCTCGCCTGACCGTCGGACCGGGGCCCGTTTCACGGGTTCGATCTGGCGACAGCGGTGGCAGTCCGCTGTCCGGGAGCGGGCGAGCGGGCCATCCAATTACCCCGGTCTATCGGAGTCGCCGCATGGCGCGCTGCTTGCTCCGAAAATTTTCGGCGCTGTGCCGGTCGGAACGTTTCCCCGCTGACCGGCGCTCGTGCTGGCAGCGGGGTCGTTGACGGATGCCGGGGCAGTTAGTAGCCTCAGCGCACGCAATCATGGCATGTAAATATCTCGATAAGTTTCGGAGACGACGATCTCACCGACGACGGGATCACCGCTGACCCGTCGGTGAGGCCACTCGTCGGCTTCTGCCTGCGGTGCCCACCGCCGGTAGGACCGTCGCCCTGATTCGCCGCGGGCACCCGCCACCGCCGCACGATCACCGTATGGAGGGCCGTTGAAACGCGTCCGGAGCACCGTAGCCATCATCGCCACCGCCGCGCTCCTCCTCGGCGGTTGTGGCGGATCAGACGGCGAATCCGACTCGAAGACCTTCGAGTTCTGGTCGTTCGCCAACATCAACCAGAAGGCCGACGTCGACGTCTACACCAAGGCGCACCCCGATGTGCGTATCAAGCTCACCGAGGTGGGCAGCACGACCGAGACCGCGCAGGCGCTCACCGCCGCGCTGGCCGGCGGCAAGGTGCCCGACCTGGTGCTGATCCAGGCCGACGACCTGCCGAAGTTCATGCAGTCCCCGGACAACTTCGTCGACCTCACCACGCTGGGCGCGAACGACATCAAGGGCAACTACCTCGACTGGGTGATGGCGCAGTCGACGACCAAGGACGGCAAGATCATCGGTGTGCCGACCGACGTCGGCGGCTTGGCGGTCGCCTACCGTACGGATCTGTTCAAGGCGGCCGGCCTGCCCACCGACCGCGAAGAGGTCTCCAAGCTCTGGCCGACGTGGGACGAGTTCATCAACGTCGGCAAGACGTACGTCCAGAAGACCGGCAAACCGTTCGTGGACAACACGCCGACCAGCGTCTTCTTCCAGGCGGTCAACCAGGGCAGCCAGCGCTACTACAGCGCCGACCGCAAGCTCGACTACGACAACGAGCAGGTCAAGGCGGCGTTCGACGTGACGCTGAAGGCCTTCGACGCGGGCATCTCCGCCAAGCAGGGGTCGTTCTCCTCCGGCTGGACCGCGGCCATGAAGAAGGGCGACTACGCGGTGGTGTGCTCACCGTCCTGGATGCTCAGCCAGATGAAGACGAACGCCCCCGAGACGAACGGCAAGTGGGACATCGCCACCATTCCCGGCGGCTCGGGGAACTGGGGTGGCAGCTTCCTCGCCATCCCCAAGCGCGCCAAGAACGCGAAGGCGGCGTGGAACTACATCTCCGAGATGCAGTCGCCGAAGGGGCAGCTGGACCACTTCCTGATGCAGGGGTCGCTGCCCACCACGCCGTCGGTCTACACCGACCCGCAGCTGGTCGGCAAGACCGACCCGTTCTTCAGCAACGCGCCGATCGGCAAGATCTACACCCAGTCGGTGCTGGGGATCAAGCCCTTCTACTTCGGTCCGCAGGACGGCCCGATCGGCACCGAGTTCCTCAACACGCTCACCAGCGTCGAGCAGGGCAAGGTGAATCCGGCCAACGCCTGGAACACCGCGCTGACGAACGTCAAGAACGCCGTACGGGAATGACGGAGGGCTGATGCGCGGCAGCCGGGTACCACCCGGCTGCCGCGCATCGGGAAGGTGACGCTTTGACCACCATGCTCGGCCCGGCCCCGATCCCGCCGGACGTCCGGAGGCCCGGTCGCAACCGGCGCATCAAGCAGGGCGTACGGGAGTTCCTGGCGCCGTACGCGTACATCTCGCCGTTCTTCGTGCTCTTCCTGATCTTCGGTCTCTTCCCGTTGCTGTTCACCTTCTACATCTCCCTGTTCGACTGGGATCCCATCGGTGAGCACCGCTTCGTGGGGCTGGACAACTTCGCCGAACTCCTGCACGACCCGCGCTTCTGGGGAGCGTTGCGGAACACGTTCAGCATCTGGGTGATGTCGACGGTGCCGCAGTTGCTCCTGGCGCTCGGCCTGGCGCACCTGCTCAACCACGCGCGGCTGCGGCTGGCCGCGTTGTTCCGGATGTCGGTGCTCGTTCCCTACGTCACCTCGGTGGCGGCCACGACCATCGTCTTCGCCCAGATGTTCGACCGTGACTACGGCATGATCAACTGGTTCCTCGGGCTGCTGGGCTTCGAGCACATCGACTTCACGGCCTCGCTGTGGGGCAGCCACGTCATGATCGCCACGATGATCGCCTGGCGCTGGACCGGGTACAACACACTGCTGTACCTCGCCGCGCTCCAGGCGGTTCCCCGGGAGCTGTACGAGGCCGCCGCCGCCGACGGCGCGAACGGCTGGAGACAGTTCCTGCACATCAGCATCCCGTCGTTGCGGCCGATCATCGCGTTCACCGTCGTGACGTCGACGATCGGCGGGCTGCAGGTCTTCACCGAGCCACTGCTTGCCAACCCGGTGGGCGGGCTCACGTGCGGGGCGGCACGGCAGTGCCAGACCGTCACCCTCTACCTCTACGAGCAGTCCTTCGGACAGTTCCACTTCGGCTACGGGGCGGCGGTCGGCGTCGCGCTCTTCGTCATCGTGGTCGCCTTCTCCGGAATCAACTATCTGCTGGCCACCCGCGTCCGCTCGGAGCGCCCATGAAGCCCGAACCCTCGACCGCCGCGCCCAAGCGGGCCAGGCGGCGCCAGGCCAACCGCGTCTCGATCGCGGTGTACGCGCTGCTCACCCTCGTGGCGCTCGCCAGTGTCTTCCCGCTCTACTGGATGTTCGTGGTGGCCACGACGGACTCCGCCACCGCGACGACCCTCCCGCCGACGATCACACCCGGCGGCAACTTCCTGCACCTGGCGGAACTGGTCTTCACCATCGTGCCGTTCGTGCAGTCGCTGCTCAACAGCCTCATCGTGGCCACCACGATCGCCGTCGGCCAGGCGGTGCTCTGCGCGCTGGCCGGCTTCGCCTTCGCCAAGTTGTCCTTCCCCGGCCGCAACACCCTGTTCCTCATCGTCGTGCTGACCATGACGGTGCCGGCGCAGTTGGCAGTGGTACCGCAGTACCTGATCATGTCCGAGCTGAACTGGGTGGACAGCCTGCAAGCGGTGATCGTTCCCGGTCTGGTCAGCGCGTTCGGCATCTTCTGGATGCGTCAACACATCGGCAGCACCATCGACGACGAGCTGATGGCCGCGGCGCGCGTGGACGGCGCGACCACCTGGCAGATCTTCTGGCGGATCGCCTTCCCGCTGGTCCGCCCGGCGGCGTACGTGCTGGGGCTGTTCACGTTCGTCTACGCGTGGAACGATTTCCTGTGGCCGTTCATCGTCCTGAAGTCGCCGGAGAACTACACCGTCCAGATCGCCATCAAGGCACTGCAGCAGAACCGGGACATCGATCTGGGCCTGGCCATGTCCGGCTCGTTCCTGGCGACCATTCCGCTGCTGGTGTTGTTCGTCTTCGTCGGACGCCGTCTGGTGCAGGGAATCATGGAAGGCGCATTCAAGGGGTGAGGTCCGTCTCGGTCTCGTCAGCCGGCCGGCCGGTAGTCGAACCAGTCGAAACCGGCGCTTCCCTCGGTGACGTACATGCCGATGACCCGGCCGGTGAACCCGGAGGCGACCTCAGTGGACAGGTAGCGGCCGTCGAGTTCCGCCAGGCGCGCCCAGCCGTCGCCGGTCTCGACCTCGAAGCTGATCGTGTCACTGCCGGCTGCCGTCACGCCCACGAGTCCCGCCTGCGCCAGATCGCCGGACGAGGTGACCGTCGGGGGCAGCACGTCGGTGGTCCGGATGGCCAGTGCCACGGTCACCGCCCCCGCGGGCACCGGGCACTCGCCGAACACCTGACGAAACGGCCCGACCCGGCCGATGACCCGGGCCTGCCCCCGGGCGAGCTCCAGGTCGTAGTGGTGGGCCTCGTCGATCCTGATCGTCAGCCCGGACCGGCCGGAGCCGGGATCGACGCGGGCGCTGACCCGGCAGTCGTGGTGCTGCTGGCGGCGACCGACGACTGTGGCGCCACTGCGGTCGAGGCTGTCGCCGGTCGCGTGCAGGGTCAGCCAGCCGGGCCGGTCGGTCAGCGACCACGCCGAGGGGGGCCGTTCCCGCGGAGAAATCCACTGTGGCCCCAGCCGGTCGTCGTCGAAATCGTCCCGCTCGGCCCACCGGCTCGTCCCATCCGGGCCGGTGGCGATCGAGACCGGGCCGACCACCGGCCACCCGTCGACCCAGCGCACCGGCGCCAGGAACGTCTCCCGCCCCAGGACGTGGTAGGGCGGCCACTGGCCCTTCGGCCGGATCCCCAGCAGAACCATCCACCAGCTGCCGTCGGCCGCCTCGACCATGTCGGCGTGCCCGGTCGCCTGCACCGGCCGGTCGGTGCCGCGGTGCGTCAGGATCGGATTGGCCGGCCCGGGCTGGAACGGCCCGCGCGGCGAGCGCGCGCGGGCGACGCTCACCGCGTGGCCGGTGTGGGTTCCGCCCTCCGAGACGAGCAGGTACCACCAGTCGCCGACCCGGTACAGATGCGGCGCCTCCGGGTACTGGCCACCCGTCCCCGACCACATCGCCACCGGTCCTTCCAGGACCTCGCCGGTGCGCGGGTCGATCCGGTACGACTCGACCCCGGACACCGTCATCCAGCAGTTGCCGTCGTCGTCCCACGCCAGCGACGGGTCCACGTGGGGCAGGTCCAGGTAGACCGGATCCGACCACGGGCCGGCGGGATCGGCAGCCGTCACGATCAGGTGCCGGTCGAGCGTGACGTTCGTCGTGACGACCCAGAACCGGCCGTCGTGGTGGCGGATCGTCGGCGCGTAGATGCCCCGCGAAGCAAGCGTGTCGGCCGGCAACCGAAGCTGACCGGCGCGGTCGAGCACGTTGCCGATCTGCTGCCAGTCGACCAGGTCACGACTGTGGAAGATCGGCACACCGGGCGCGTACTCGAAGCTCGAACACACGAGGTAGTAGTCCTCACCGGCGCGGCAGATGCTCGGATCGGGCCAGAAGCCCGGGAGGATCGGGTTGCGGTCGCCGAGGGACTCACCGTACGCGGGCTCCGGTTCCATTTCCGCTCCTTCTCGTACGGGCACGACGCCGTCATGAGTGTCGATGCCGCGAGCCGTATCGGGCAACCCGCGAGCGAGCGATGACAGTTCTCGGCCGCCTCCTGTCCGGGCGGCTCCGTCGCCACGCGGCCACGGAGCCCCCGTACACCTTCACCGTGCGGCGCGGGCTGCGCGTGCCGATGGACGACGGCGTCGAGCTGGTCGCGGACCTCTACCAGCCGGTCGGCGCGGTGGAACCGCCGTTGCCCACGATCGTCGTCCGCTCGCCGTACGGCCGGCACGGCTCGCTCACCCACGCGCCGGCGCTGGCCGGCGCGGGGTTCACGGTGCTGGCGCAGAGCTGCCGCGGCACCGGTGGCTCCGGTGGCCGCTTCCGGCCACAGCTCGACGAGCAGCGCGACGGCATGGCCACCCACCGGTGGGTACGCCGCCAGCCGTGGTGCACCGGTACCGTCGCGACGTACGGGGAGAGCTACCTCGGCTACACCCAGTGGGCGGTGGCCGGACGGATGTGCCGTGACGACCCCGGCAACGCCCCGGACGCCCTGTGCCTGAACGTCACGATGGCCGACTTCGGCCCGATCACCTGGACCAACGGCGTCTTCTCGCTGGAGGGCTCGCTCGGCTGGTCTCGTCTGATGGACCTGCGGGGCCTGCGCGGCGCCCTGGTCCGGGCCCGGCTCGCGCGGCGGCCGGACCGGGAGCTGGCGGCGGCGTTCGACGTGCTGCCGCTGTCCCGCGGCGACAGCGCGGTGGCAGGCCACCCGATCAGCTGGTACCAGGACTGGCTGGCCCACGAGAAGCTCACCGACGACTACTGGACCCGGCAGTCGCACATCGCGTCGGTGCCCGACGTCACCGCGCCCGTGTACATGGCCACCGGCTGGTACGACATCTTCCTGCCCTGGCAGTTGCGCAACTACGCCCAACTCGCCGCGGCCGGTCGTCCGCCCAGGCTGACCATCGGACCGTGGGGCCACAGCAGCGCGCAGAGCCCGTTTCTCGCCGAGTCGATAACGTTCCTCAAGGAACACTTCGCCGGCGCGCCCACGACCCGGCCGGCACCCGTGCGCGCCTTCCTCACCGGCGCGGAGCAGTGGCGCGACCTGCCCGCGTGGCCGCCGCCGGGCACCGCCGCGCAGCGGTGGTACCTGCACCCGTCCGGGCTGCTCGACCCGGCCGTCCCCCGCGCGGGCAGCACCCGCTACACCTACGATCCCGACCGGCCCACACCCGCGCTCGGTGGCCCCGGCATGGGCCCGGCCCCGGGGCCGGTCGACAACAGCGCCCACGAACGCCGCGCGGACGTGGTCGTCTTCCGCAGTCCACCGTTGGCGCACGCGCTCGTCCTCGCCGGGGAGCCGACCGCCCGTGTCCGGTTCCGTTCGACGGCGGCCAGCGCGGACGTGTTCGTGCGGATCTGCGACGTGCACCCCGACGGCCGCTCGATGAGCGTGTGCGACGGCATCCGCCGCGTCGGCGGCGTCGGTGCCGCGGACACCGACCCGCAGCCCGACGAGGACGGTTTCGTCGAGCTGGAGGTGCCGCTGTGGCCGGCGTTCCACCGCTTCGCCGCCGGCCACCGCGTCGCCGTGCAGGTCAGCTCCGGAGCGCATCCGCGCTACGCCCGCAATCCCGGCACCGGAGAACCGGCCGCCACCGCGGCCACCACGGTGCGGGCGGAGCAGGAGATCTCCCACGGCGGCGCCCACCCCTCCCGGATCGACCTGCCGGTATGGACCTGAACAGACATCTCCAGAAGGGCTTCCCGGATGACATCCGTGTTCCACGTGGCGACAAGCGGTTCCGATCACGCCGACGGCTGCGCCGAGCGGCCGTTCCGGACGATCAACCGGGCGGCCGGCGTCGCCCAGCCCGGTGACACGGTGGTGGTGCACGCGGGGGAGTACCGCGAGTGGGTGAAGCCACGCCACGGCGGTCTCAGCGACTCCCGCCGCATCACCTACGAGGCGGCTCCCGGCGAGCACGTGGTGATCAAGGGATCGGAGCGCGTCACGGGCTGGGAGCCGCTCGGCGGGACGGTGTGGCGGGCAACCGTCGACAACTCGCTGTTCGGCTCGTTCAACCCGTTCGCTCAGGAGGTGGCCGGTGACTGGATCGTCTACCCCCGGGGCGCGCCACGCCGGCACCTCGGCGACGTCTACCTCAACGGCCTGAGCTTCTTCGAGGTGGCGACCCGGGCGGAGGTCGACGATCCGCCCCGGCGCACCGAGGTCGTCGACGACTGGACCGGACTGACCCATCCGATCGGCAATCCCGACCAGACCCGGCTCGTCTGGTACGCCGAGGTCGGTGAGCAGACGACGATCTGGGCCAACTTCCAGGGCGCCGACCCGAACACGGAGCTGGTGGAGATCAACGTACGCCGCAGCGTCTTCCACCCGGAGCAGCCGCATCTGGACTACATCACCGTCCGGGGCTTCGAGCTGGCGCACGCGGCCAGCCCGTGGGCGCCGCCGACCGCCGACCAGCCGGGCCTGATCGGGCCCGGCTGGGCGAAGGGGTGGGTCATCGAGGACAACGTGATCCATGACGCCAAGTGCTCGGCGATCTCGATCGGGAAGGAGGGCTCCACCGGGCAGAACTTCTCGGCGCTGCGCGGCGACAAGCCGGGCTACCAGTACCAGTTGGAGTCGGTCTTCGCGGCCCGCCAGATCGGGTGGGACCGCGAGCACATCGGCTCGCACGTGATCCGCCGCAACACGATCTACGACTGCGGGCAGAACGCGATAGTGGGTCACCTCGGGTGTGCGTTCTCCACGATCGAGGACAACCACATCCACGGCATCGGCGTGAAGCGCGAGTTCTACGGGTACGAGATCGCCGGCATCAAGCTGCACGCCGCCATCGACGTGGTGATCCGGCACAACCGGATCCACGGCTGCTCGCTCGGCACCTGGCTGGACTGGCAGGCGCAGGGCACCCGGCTCTCCCGCAACGTCTACCACGACAACTGCCGGGACCTCTTCGTCGAGGTCAGCCACGGCCCCTACCTGGTCGAGCACAACATCTTCGGCTCACCCGCCGCGCTGGAGCTGTTCAGCCAGGGCGGCGCCTTCGTCAACAACCTGATCTGCGGCACGATGCGGCTGGAGCAGGTGCTGGACCGCGCCACGCCGTACCACCTGCCGCACAGCACCCAGGTCGCCGGGTACGCGGTGATCTACGGTGGCGACGACAGGTACGTGGGCAACCTCTTCCTCGGCGGCGACCCGGGCGCGGCCTACGGGACAGGCGCGGAGGGCCAGGGGTCACCGCTGGGCGGCACCGCCGGATACGACGGCCATCCCGCGTCGTTCGCGGAGTACCTGACCCGCCTCGACGAACAGCCGCCCAGCGACCAGCAGAAGTACCTCGACGTGAAACAACCGGTGTACGCCCGGTCGAACGCCTACGCCGCGGGCGCCCGGCCGTTCGCGGGTGAGCGTGAGCCATGGGTGCTGGGCGCCGCGTCGGCGGCAGTCGTCGCCGAGGGTGACGCGGTCTGGCTCGTCACCGATCTGCCCGAGGCGTTCGACGAGGCTCGCGTCGGCGTGGTCTCCGGCCGGGACCTGGAACGGGTCCGGTGCGCCGACGCGGAGTTCGAGGAGCCGGACGGCACCCCGGCCGTCATGGACGTGGACCTGGTGGGGGAACCCCGGCAATCTGGACGGGGCGGCGCCGTCGGCCCGATCGCGGGCCTCGCGTCCGGGGCGCGCCGCACGCGCGTCTTCTGACGGCGGACCCACGTACGCGGATGGAGACGGTGACGCCGGCCGGCGCCACCGTCTCCGCCGACCTCAGCCGCGTGCGGCCCAGTCGCCGAGGGCCCAGTCGCGAACCTCGGGCATGTCCTCCAGGTGCTCCACGACGTACGTCTCGTGGCGGTCGAGCTGACTGCGGCACCACGCCTTGAGATCCGCCGCGCCGCGCGGGAGGCGCTTGGCGTTGTTGATGGCGTCCATCACGAGGTGGTACCGCGACGCCTTGTTGCGCACCGTCATGTCGAACGGGGTGGTGGTCGTGCCCTGCTCGATGAAGCCGCGCACGCGGAACCGGTCCGCGTCCGGACGGCCGTGCACGAGCTGGTGGATCGCGCCGGGGTAGCCGTGGAAGGAGAAGACCACGTCGACGTCGTCGGTGAACAGCTCGGTGAACAAGGTCTCGCTCATGCCGTGCGGGTGGTCCTTGGGCCGGACCAGCGTCATCAGGTTGACCACGTTGACCACACGGACCTTGAGACCGGGCAGCCGCTCGCGCAGGATCTGTGCCGCCGCGACCGTCTCCATGGTGACGACGTCGCCGGCGCACGCGAGGACGATGTCGGGGTCGCTGGTGCCGTCGTCGGTGCCGGCCCACTCCCAGATTCCCGCGCCGCGGGCGCAGTGTTCGATCGCCTCGTCCATGGAGAGGTACTGCAGCTGCGGCTGCTTGTCGATGACGATCAGGTTGATGTACGACCGCGACCGGAAGCAGTGGTCGGCCACCGACAGCAGGGTGTTGGCGTCCGGCGGCAGGTAGACCCGGGCGACGTCGCCGCGCTGGGTGAGCACCACCTGGATCAGGCCCGGCCCCTGATGGGAGAAGCCGTTGTGGTCGTTGCGCCACGCCGTCGAGGTGAGCAGCACGTTGAGGCTCGGCACCTTCGCGCGCCAGGGCAGGTGCTTCGCCTCCTGCAACCACTTGCCGTGCTGCACGGTCTGGGAGGCGCTGACCATGGCGAACGCCTCGTAGGTGGCGAACATGCCGTGCCGGCCGGTGAGGTTGTAGCCCTCCAGCCAGCCGTGGCAGTTGTGCTCGCTGAGCACCTCCATGACCCGGCCGTCGCGGCTGATCGCCACGTCCTCCGGTGTCACCCGCTCCATGAAGGCGCGGTCGGAGACGTCGAAGACGCTGCCGAGGCGGTTGCTGTTTGTCTCGTCCGGACAGAACAACCGGAACCGGTCGGCGTTGCGGGTGTAGATGTCGCGGATCATCTCGCCCAGCTTGCGCGTCGACTCGGCCCGCTGCTGCGCCGGCCGGGGCACCTCGATCGCGTAGGAGCGGAAGTCCGGCAGGTCCAGGTCCCGGGTCAGCAGCCCGCCGTTGGCGTGCGGGCTGGCGCTCATCCGCAGGTCACCGTCGGGGGCCTGGTCCCGGATCAGCGCCACCGGCGCGCCGGTGGAATCGAACAGCTCCTCCGGACGGTACGACTTGAGCCAGCGCTCGAGCAGCGCGAGATGCTCCGGGTTGTCCTTGACGCCGGACAGCGGCACCTGATGCGACCGCCACGTCCCGGTGACGGTGACCCCGTCGACGGAGTCCGGACCGGTCCAGCCCTTCGGCGACCGCAGGATGATCAGCGGCCAGGTGGGGCGGGCGCCGTCCCAGGAGCCGTCACGAGCGGCGGTCTGGATGTCGCGGATCCTCGTCCAGGCCGTGGCGAGGGCGGCGGCGAAGCGGTGGTGCATGCCGGGCAGGTCGGAGCCCTCGACCTCGATGACGTCGTAGCCGTGGCCACGCAGCAGGTGGCGTACCTCCTCGGGGTCCTTGCGCCCCAGCACGGTTGGCCCGGAGATCTTGGCGTCGTTGAGGTGCAGGATCGGCAGGACCGCGCCGTCGCGTTCGGGGTTGAGGAAGGACACGCCCTTCCAGGAGCCTTCGAGGGGCCCGGTCTCGGCCTCACCGTCGCCCACCACCGCGATGGCCAGCAGGTCCGGGTTGTCCATCACCGCGCCGAACGCATGGACCAGGACGTAGCCCAGCTCACCGCCCTCGTGGATGGAGCCGGGGGTGGTGACGGACACGTGCGACGGGATGCCGCCCGGGCTGGAGAACTGCCGGAACAGGCGCAGCATCCCGGCCTCGTCCTGGCTGACGTCCGGGTAGATCTCGCTGTAGGCGCCCTCCAGATAGCCGGCGGCAACCAGCGCCGGCCCGCCGTGACCCGGGCCGGCCAGGTAGATCGCCTGCTGGCCGGTGCGCCGGATCAGCCGGGAGACGTGCGCGTAGATCAGCGACAGGCCGGGACTCGTTCCCCAGTGGCCGAGCAGGCGCGGCTTGATGTGCTCAGCCGACAGGGGCTCGCGCAGCAGCGGGTTGCCCTTCAGGTAGATCTGCCCGATGGTCAGGTAGTTGTTCGCCCGCCACCACGCGTCCAGACCGGCGAGTTCGGTGTCGTCGAGTTCGGCGAGCGTACGGAGTTCGGATTCGACCGCGGTCACCGTGCTTCCTTTCACTGATCTCGTCTTGTCTGGACCCAGGTTAGGCCCAGCCGAGCTCGTCCACCGGGGGCCGCAGGCCGCAAGACGCGGGACCTTCGGCCCTCGATGGCGAAGCGGCGGCACCGCCACCGCAGGCGGCGGCCGCCGGTCCGTAGTAGGCGGCGCGCATCAGTTCCTGCATGTCGCCGAGCATCGGCATCCGCGGATTGGCCGGCGCGCACTGGTCCTCGTACGCGTTCAGCGCCTGTTGCGGCAGCGCCGCGAGGAAGGCCCGCTCGTCCACCCCGACGGCCGCGAACGACGGCTCGATGCCGACCTCGTCGCGCAGGTGCTCGATCGCCGTGGCCAGCGCTTCGACCGCTTCGGCGTCGGTCGCCGCGGGGAGCCCGAGGGTACGGGCGATGTCGGCGAAGCGTTGCGGCGCCCGGTACGTCTCGTACCTGGGCCAGCCGGTGAGCTTGCCCGGCACGGTGCCGTTGTACCGGATGACGTGCGGGAGCAGGATCGCGTTGGTGCGCCCGTGTGCGACGTGGAAGGTGGCGCCCAGGGTGTGCGACATGGCGTGCACGATGCCGAGGAAGGCGCTGCCGAACGCCATGCCGGCGATCGTACCGGCGTTGTGCATCTTCTCGCGGGCCACCGGGTCCGCGGCACCCTGGCGCACGGCCCGGGTGAGGTTGCCGAAGATGAGCCGGACGGCGTGCAGGGCCAGGCCGTCGGTGAAGTCGTTGGCGTAGACGGACACGTACGACTCGATCGCGTGGGTGAGCGCGTCGAAGCCGCTGTCGGCGGTGACCACCGCCGGCAGGTCGGCGGCCAGGACCGGGTCGACGATCGCCACGCTCGGCGTGAGCGCGTAGTCGGCGAGCGGGTACTTCTTGCCGGAGGCGGTGTCGGTGATGACCGCGAACGGGGTGACCTCGGCTCCGGTGCCCGAGGTGGTCGGGATGCAGACGAGCTGGGCCAGCGCGCCGAGGGTGGGGAACTTGAAGGCCCGTTTGCGAATGTCGAAGAACTTCTCCCGCAGGTCGGCGAAGACCACCTCGGGGTGCTCGTAGCGCAGCCACATCACCTTGGCGGCGTCCATCGCCGAACCGCCGCCGAGCGCGACGATGGTGTCCGGGCGGAACGAGCGCATCAGCTCGGCGCCGCGATCGACGGTGCGTACGCTGGGTTCCGGCTCGACGTCGTCGATGATCTGCAGGGCGACCTGCTCGCGGCGGCGGTGCAGCACGGACAGCACGCGGTCCACGTAGCCCAGTCTGGTCATGGTGTGGTCGGTCACCACGGTGACCCGGCGGACGTCGGGCATGTCGGCGAGGTAGCGGATCGCGTTCGGCTCGAAGTAGATCTTCGGCGGGACCTTGAACCACTGGAGGTTGTTGGTCCGCCGGGCCACGCGCTTGATGTTGATGAGGTCGACCGCTGTGACGTTGTGCGACACCGAGTTGTGGCCGTAGCTTCCGCAGCCCAGCGTCAGCGACGGCAGGAAGGCGTTGTACATGTCGCCGATGCCACCCTGCGAGGCCGGTGCGTTCCAGATGATCCGGACGGCCTTGACCCGGCGGCCGTACGCCTCGGCCAGATCGGCGTCCCGTGTGTGGATGACGGCGCTGTGCCCCAGACCGTCGAACTCGACCATCTGCTCGGCGTACTCGAAGCCCTGGTCGTGGCCGGTGGCGGGCAGCAGGGCGAGCACCGGGCAGAGCTTCTCCCGGGTCAGCGGCTCGGCCGGGCCGACCCGGTCGACCGGGACCAGGATGATCGAGGTGTCCGGGTCGACCGGGAAACCGGCGTGTTCGGCGATCCAGGTCACCGACTGCCCGACCACGTCCGGGTTGAGCTTCCCGGAGCCGAAGAGCAGCTTCTCCAGCAGCGACTTCTCCTCCGTCGTCGCGATGTGGGCGTGCAGTCGCCGGAACTCGGCGAGGGCGGCCGGCCGGATCGCGTCGTCGATGATGACGGCCTGCTCGGAGGCGCAGATCATGCCGTTGTCGAACGCCTTCGACAGCACCACGTCGTGGACCGCGCGGGCCACGTCGGCCGACGCCTCGATGTACGCGGGGACGTTGCCGGCGCCGACGCCGAGCGCCGGTTTGCCGGTGGAGTAGGCGGCCCGGACCATGGCGTTGCCGCCGGTCGCCAGGACCACCGAGACGTCGGGATGCCGCATCAGCTCGTTCGTCGCCGCCACCGACGGTTCGTCGATCCACTGGATGCAGTGCTCCGGCGCGCCGGCGGCGACGGCGGCGTCGCGGACCGTGCGGGCCGCCTCCTGGCTGCACCGTTGAGCGGCCGGGTGGAAGGCGAAGATGACCGGGTTGCGGGTCTTGAGGGCCAGCAGCGCCTTGAAGATGGTGGTCGAGGTCGGGTTCGTCACGGGCGTCACCGCGGCCACCACCCCCACCGGCTCGGCGATCTGGGTGATGCCCGTGATGTCGTCCTGAGCGATCACCCCGACCGTGCGGACGTCGGCCATGTGGTTGGTGACGTGTTCGCAGGCGAAGATGTTCTTCACCGCCTTGTCCTCGAACACGCCGCGGCCGGTCTCCTCGACCGCCAGCGTTGCGAGTTCGGCGTGCCGGCCGAGCGCGGCGACCGACGCCTTCTTCACGATCCCGTCGATCTGTTCCTGGCCGTAGGAGTCGTAGGCGGCCAACGCCGTGAGACCGTTCTCCACCAGGGTTCCGATCATGCTTCCGCCCTCCATCGGTCCGTCACCTCGACCGTAGATCCGCGATGATCGATGCCGGCACGGCCGGTGGACCCGTGCCGGCGGGACCACCGGCCCGCGCCCGGACGCCGGGGCGGGGGACCGGGCGGGGCACCGTCAGGACGTCGGCGGGGGCGCGGCGGCCGGCCCGCGCTTGGCCCGCTGGATCTGCTCGTAGACGTGGGTCCGCAGTTCGGTGAACCGGGGCAGCGCCCGGGTGGTGAGCTGATCGCGTTCCCCCGGGAGGTCGATCACCAGGTCCTCCTGGACCCGGGTCGGTGAGTTCGACAGGACGAGCACACGCTGGCCCAGGTAGACGGACTCGTCGATGTCGTGCGTCACGAAGACAGTGGAGATCCCGCGGGTCAGGTGCAGTTCGCGGACGAGGTCCTCCAGGTCCGCGCGGGTCTGCGCGTCCACAGCGGCGAACGGCTCGTCCATGATCAGCACGTCCGGCTGGTACGCGATGGCGCGGGCGATGGCCACCCGTTGCTGCATCCCGCCGGAGAGCTGCCACGGGTGGCTGCGCGCCGACTGCGGCAGCCCGACCGCATCGAGGGCGTCGGTGACCAGCCGGGCGCGTTCGGCGCGGGAGAGCTTCTTGTGGCGAAGCGGAAGCTCCACGTTGCCGCGGACGGTCAGCCACGGGTAGAGGCTGCGGCCGTACTCCTGGAAGACCACTGCCATCGCCGGGCTCGGCCCGGTCACCGGTGAGCCCTCCATCTCGACGAGGCCGCTGGTGGGCCGGAGCAGTCCGGCGAGGCATTTCAGGAGCGTGGTCTTCCCGCAGCCCGAGGGACCGACGATGCACAGCAGTTCGCCCGGATCCATGGTGAAGCTGAGGTCCCCGATCGCCTCGACCTCGCCCCGGCCGGAGGCGTAGACCTTCCGCAGGTGCTCGACCCGCAGCAGCGGGCTCCCGTCAGGCACGGGTGATCTCCTTCATTCCGTGGTACCAGCGCAGGACGCGGCGTTCGACGACACCGAAGGCCACGGCGAGGAAGACGCCGATGAGGCCGAGCAGGAGGATGCCGCTCCACATCTCGGCGATGAGGTAGTTCCGTTGGAAGTAGGCGATCCGGTAGCCGAGGCCGGCCGACGACGCGAACATCTCCGAGATGACCATGAGGATCAGGGCCACCGAGAGCGCCTGCCGGACGCCGGTCATGATGCGCGGACTCGCCGCCGGGAGGATCAGCAGCCACAGCCGGTCCCACCGGGAGATCCGGAAGGAGCGTGCGGTCTCCAGCATCACGCTGTCGGTCGCCCGGACGCCCTCGATCGTGTTCAGCAGGATCGGCCAGATCGCGCCGGACACGATGACGACGACCTTCATGGTGTCGGTGATGCCGAGCAGGAGCATCGCGACCGGAATCAGCACCGGTGGCGGAATCGCGCGGAAGAACTCCAGCAGTGGTTCGAGGATCTCGCGTAGCGGGCGGATCCGGCCGATGACGACGCCGGCGGCGACGCCGAGCAGGACCGACGCGAACAGGCCGGCCAGGAGGCGGTACACGCTCGGCAGGACGTCGTCGACGAACGCCGGGCCGATCCAGGTCTGCCGGAACGCGTCGAGCAGCGCCCGGGGGCCGACGAGGAACCGGCTCGTCGACCGCGTGGACCAGACCGCCCACAGCCCCACGGCCAGGACGGGTAGCCCGACCGCGAACAGGACGTTCTCGGCGGCCCGTGCGCCCGGGCCGCGCGGGCGGGCCCGGCCCGCGCCGAGGGCGGTCACCGGGCTGCCTCGTCCGCGAGGACCGACTGGTGCCAGGCCAGCGAGCGGCGTTCGACGAAGCGGAACACGAGGTTCACCAGCAGGCCGAGGACCCCGGTGACCACGACGAGGCCGTACAGGCCGACGGCGTCCCCGGCGGAGCGGGACAGCTCGATCATGCGCCCGAGGCCGGGGTTGCCGATCACCATCTCGGCGGTGACGGCCAGGATGAGCGCGACCGCCGCGCCGAGGCGCAGGCCGGTCATCAGGTACGGCAGAGCGGTCGGCAGGACGAGGTAGCGCAGCCGCTCGGCGCGGGTGAGGCCGAAACTCCGCGCGGTGTCCCGGGCGACGGTGTCGACGTCGGCGACGCCGTAGATCACCTGCACGAACACCTGCCAGAACGCCGCGTAGACGATGATGACGAGCGCGGCGCGCATCTGCAGGCCGAACATCAGCACGGCGAGCGGGATCAGCGCGACCGACGGCACCGGTCGCAGGAACTCGACTGTCGTGTGCGTCGCGCGACGCAGGAACGGCACCAGCCCGACCACAGTGCCCAGCGCGACGGCCGCGAGCGTCGCCACCGTCAGGCCGATCGCCCACGACGTCATGGTGAGCCGGATCCGCCGCCAGAACGCCAGGTCGCGGACCTCTTCGGCCAGCCGTCCGAACACGTCGGTGGCGTACGGCAGGTAGTGCGGGTCGACCAGTCCCAGTGTCGGGATCAGTTGCCAGACGACGAGGAACCCCAGCAGGCCGACGGCGCCCAGCAGGATCTTGCGCATCGGCCGGCTACTGCTGCTGGATGAGTCGGTCGAAGTCGGGTCGCCGGTCGAGGACGCGGTACTTCTGGGCGAGCGTCGCCAGTTGCTCCAGGCCGGCCCGGTCGAGCTCCCACCCGAACGCCGGGAGCCGTACGGAGTCCGCCACCGCTTCCGGTAGCTCGAGGTTGTCCTTGATGGCCTGACGGAGGTCCTTCTCGTTGGCCGGGTCCTTGGCCCAGGTGAGCGTCTTCTTCATCGCCGCCGAGAAGTCCGCGACCAGGGCGGAGTCGGAGTCCTTCAGCTTGCTCGACGTGATCGTCGTCAGGGTGGCGAGCCCGGGAACCGTGGCCTGGTACGGGGCGACCACGAGAACGTCGCCGCGCTTGCGCAGCTGGGTGATGAACGGCTCGGTCACCCAGGCGGCGTCGATGTTGCCGGCGGCGAGCTGGGCGGGCGCGTCCGGGAAGGCCACCTCGACAAACTTGACCTTGGCGGGATCCCCGCCGTCCTTCTCGACCGCCGCCATGATCGTGACGTCGCCGGCGGCGCCCAGGCTGTTCACCGACACCTTGCGCCCCGCGAGCTGGGACGGCCGGGTGATGCCGGACTTCGCCGACGCCACCACGGCGTTGATGTCGTCACCGTCGGCATAGGACGAGGCGTAGTTCCCGATGATCACCACGCCGAGGTTCTGCAGGTCGGCGCGGAACGGGCCGAACGGCTGGCCGATGGCGAAGTCGATGTCGCCGTTGATCAGGGCCGGGATGGCCTGGGCGCCGCCCTGTGCGGGCACCACCTCCACGTCGAGCCCCTGCTCCCGGAAGATGCCCGCCTTGATGCCGCCCCACAGCGCGGCGGTCTCGCTGATGGGCAGCGCCGCCACGCGAACCTTGCGCAGTTCGCCGCTTGCCCCGGGGGACGGATCGGTGGCGTCGGAGTCCGTGCAGCCGGTGAGGGCGATCGCGACGCCGGCCAGAACAGCGAGGGCGGTGACCTTCTTCATGGACGAGCCCTTCCGTGCGAAGCGCTGGTGCATCCGGAGGAGTGGGGGCCGGCGAGGAGAGGTGAACCATCCGACCGCGTCGATCAGCGTCATGCAGAGGTGATTGATTGTCAAGAATTCTGATAAGGCGGCTCGCATTGCGATCGGAGTGGTCCGACCGCGATGAGAATGCGTCTTGACGCACCACGATTTTGTGACCAAACTGTGCGGTTGGTGGCACGGTGGCGAAGGGAGCGGCGACTTGGCGATCGTGATCGTGGGCGCTGGTATCGGTGGCCTCACCACCGCGCTCAGCCTGCACCGGGCCGGCTTCCGTGACATCGCCGTCTACGAGCGCGCCGACGCGCTGCGCCCACTCGGCGTCGGGATCAATCTGCTCCCGCACGCCGTCCGAGAGCTGACCGAATTGGGCCTCGGGGAACGAGTGGAAAGGCTGGGCGCCGCGCCCGGCACGCTCGCTTACTACAACCGCTACGGTCAGCAGATCTGGAGCGAGCCGCGCGGGCTGGACGCCGGATATCGCTGGCCGCAGCTTTCCGTGCACCGCGGCCGGTTCCAGATGGAACTGCTTGCCGTGGTACGGGAACGGCTGGGCGCCGACGTGGTGCGCACCGGGCACCGGCTGGTCGGCGTCCACGACGGCGTCGCGCGCTTCGCGACGGCGGCGGGGGAGGTGAGCGTCGCGGCCGACCTGATCGTCGGCGCGGACGGCATCCACTCCGCGCTGCGTCGGCAACATCAGCCCGACGAGGGCGAGCCGATCTGGAACGGGCTGACGCTGTGGCGGGGGACGGCCCGGGCGCCCGGATTCCTGGACGGGCGAACCATGATCATGGCGGGGGACGCGGAACAGAAGTTCGTCGCGTACCCGATCGGTCCCGGCGTGATCAACGTGGTGGCCGAGCGGCGCGGCCCCGGTTTCGCCGGGCCGAACGCGGACTGGAACCGGACGGTCGACCCCGCGCCGGTCGTCGCGCTCTTCGCGGACTGGCGCTTCCCGTGGCTCGACGTGCCGGCACTGCTGGCCGCCGCCGACGAGATCCTCGAATACCCCATGGTGGACCGCGACCCGATCGACACCTGGACCCACGGGAACACGACGCTGCTCGGGGACGCGGCACACCCGATGTACCCGAACGGCTCCAACGGGGCATCGCAGGCGATCCTGGACGCGCGTACCCTCGCCTTTCACCTCGCCACCGCGCCGACGGTCCCGGCGGCGCTGGAGGCCTACGAGGCGGACCGGCGGCCGGCGACCACCGCGCTCGTGCTGAGCAACCGGCGGCAGGGGCCCGAGCAGGTGATGGTGCTCGCCCGCGAGCGCGCGCCGGACGGGTTCGCGCACATCCACGACGTCATCCCGCCGGACGAGCTGACCGAGATCGCCACCGGCTACAAGAAGGCGGCCGGCTTCCTGCCCGCCGACCTCAACGAACGGGCCTCCCTGACGCCGACGGTCTTCTCGGGCGTCCTGCCGTGACCGGCCCGGAGACGACCGAGCTGGACGCGGCACGCCTGGCGTCGGTGATCTCACCGCTGCGCCGCACGCTGCTCGCCGCCGCCCGCGCCGCCGAGCACTTGCCGGAGGTCCCGGACGCGCAGATCGAGATCGTGCGGGCGCTGCCCCGGGGCACCGTGTCCGGCCCCGGTGAGCTGGCCGAACGACTCCGCCTGAGCCGCTCGACGGTCAGCAACCTGCTCACCACGATGGAGGGCAACGGTCTCGTCGAGCGCCGTCCCCGTCCCGGCAACCACCGCCACGTCGAGGTCCTGGCCACCCCGAAGGCCCTCGACCTGTTCGACCGCTTCGACCTCGCGAGCGGAGAGCTGGTCGCCCGCGCCGCGGCCACCCTGTCGGCGGCGGACCGCGCGGCCCTCGCCGCCGCGGTGCCCGCGCTGGAACGCCTGCGCGACGCGCTCGCGGACACCAAGGACACCCCATGAGTACGCGCCGACCCGCCGGTCACGGGGCGGTGCGCGCCCCGGCGGTTCCCGGCCTGGAGGCCGCGTTCGAGGTGGAGGTGCGGCTCGGCGCGCTGGAGGACCACGGGGTGACCCGCGCGGGCCACCGTCGCGTGGTGCCTGTCGTCGGCGGCCGGGTCACCGGCCTGTTCGAGGCCGACATCCTGCCCGGCGGCGCCGACTGGCAGCTGGTCCGCCCCGACGGCGCGATCGAGATCGACACGCGCTATTCGGCACGCACGGCCGACGGTGGCCACGTCTACCTCCGCACGTTCGGCGTCCGCAGCGGCCGCCCGGAGATCCTCGCGGCGTTGCTGCGCGGCGACGCGGTCGACCCCGCCGAGTACTACTTCCGGCTGGGCGTACGACTGGAGACGTCGGTGCCCGCGCTCGCCGTGCTGGAGCAGTCCGTCTTCGTGGCGTCGGCGATCCGCGAGGCCGACCGGGTGCGCTACACCGCCTACCGCGTCACGTAGGTGTTCGCGCTCCGGGCCTCAGGCCTGCACTCCCGCGTAGATCCACGGCACGATCAGCGCGTACCCGAGGAGGAGCGCGCCGACTGTGACGACCGGCGTGGCGACGAGCACCAGCGCCGACGCGACGCGGACGCGGATACGCAGCACCTTGTGCATCTCGGGGGTGTGCGCGAGCACGATCAGCGTGGTGATCCACGTGGCGAGGCCGACAGCGGCGACGAGGCCGAGCCACGACATCAGCATGACGATGTTGGTCGCGAACCGGTCACCCGCGTCGCTGCCGTACTGCAGCAGGTAATCCCTGTTCCGCGCCCCGAACAGGATGTTGACGCCCGCGAACGCGGCGAGGGCGACGGACCACAGGGCGGCGAATCCGACGGCGGTTCTCCGCAGGCTGGAGCGGGTACGCAGCGCGGCGGCGTCGAGGACTGTCATGCACGGATGGTAGGCCACCAGTAGCCGACCGGTGAAGATCATGTGGTCGTCAGGTACGCCAGGGCGCGCTTGTCCGGCTTGCCGCTCGGCCCCACCGGCACCCGGTCGATCCACCGGATCGTCTGCGGCGCCGACGCTTCGCCCAGCGCCCGGACCACCAGCGCGCGCAGCCGTCCGGCATCCGGTGTGTGACCGGCGGCCGGCACCACGTACGCGTGTACCGCCTCCCCGGTGACGTCGTCGGGACGGCCGACGACGTACGCCTCGGCGACTGTGGGGTCCGCGGCGAGGACCCGCTCGATCGGGCCGGCGTACACCAGGTTGGCGTGCACGATGACGACGTCCCGGATCCGGCCGAGCAGGTGCAGGTAGCCGTCGTTGTCGAGCCGGGCCAGGTCGCGGGTGCGGACCCAGCCGTCGACGAAGACGTCGGCGGTCTCGGCCGGATCGTTCCAGTACGCGGCGGCCTGCGCCGGTGTGCGGACGAACAGTTCCCCCTCGGTGGCGGGGCGGCCGTCGGCGTCCCGGATGGACAGCTCGGTCACCGCCGGTGGGCGGCCGACCGAGGCGAGCGCGGCCGGGGACGCCAGCATCTCGGTCGGCGTCACCATCGTGATCATTCCGGTCTCGGTCTGGCCGTAGCCCTGGAAGACGACGGGACCGAGCACGTCGAGCGCCTCGGCGAGCCGGCCCGGCGCGAGCGGAGACCCGGACACCAGCAGGGCCCGAAGACTGCTCAGGTCGGCCGGATCGACGCGCTGGTCGTGCACGAGCTGGTACAGCTTGCCCACTGTGATGACGCTGGCGGTCGCCCGGTGCCGGGCGATCATGCCCGGAAAACCCGGGGGCCGGGCCGCGACGAGGGTGCCCCCCGCCGCCAGGGTGAGGATGCCGTACTCCAGCATCACCTGGCTGCTCAGCGAACCGAAGACGAGATAACGCCGGAGCCGGGTGGCGAGGTCGGCGATCGCCGGGGGCCACCGGTCCGGGTACGGGCCCCAGGCCGCGCTCATCGCCGCGTACGTCTGCGCGCAGCCCTTCGGGCTGCCGGTGCTGCCGCTGGTCCAGATGATCCGGGCGACGTCGTCCGGGCGCCCGGCGGCGATCAGCGGCCTGTCGTCGTCGGGGGTGTACGCCAGTTCGGCGACCCGGGCGTCGTCGAGCAGCAGCTCGTTCTCGCCACGGCGCCACGCGCGGTGGGCCGGTGTCAGGTCGGGGCGGATCCCGGAGACCCGGGCGCCGACCGCGAACGCCGCGATGATCGCCGCGAACGCCTCCGCCGTGACACCGAGCCGCAGGGCCACCCCGACGCCGGGGCCGACTCCCGCGGCCCGGAGCCCGGCGGCGATGCGCCGGACCAGCCGGTACATCTGGGCCGTGGTGACCCTCCGGTCGCCGTCCTCGAAGACCGGCCGGTCGTCACCGGTGGCGAGCAGGTCCAGCACGGGCTGCGGCCAGACCTCAGCCGGCATCGGAGAGCACGCCCTTGACGAAGAGCACGAGCGGCTGGTGGTGCACGTCCGGCAGATTCCAGTGGTTCTCCAGGTTCTCCGCGAGGTGGTGCGCCGCGACGACCCGGCCGCCGCGGTGGACCCGGACCACCGGGTGCAGGTAGCTGGCGTCGTGCGCGTGCGCGGCGTCGTTCTCGGCGATCCGGGGCACCGTGACGTCGAACGGGTCGACCTGGTCGTGGTCCGGCCCGTACTCCAGGGTGACCACGAACGCGAATGGCTCCGGGCCCAGGCCGCCGTCGTGCACGTACGCGACGGGCACCTCCTCGTGGTAGCGCGCGGTGTCGCCGTCGATGACGACGACGTCGCCGAGGACGGCGAACTGCTGCCACAGCGCTGAGGTGCGGTTGATCCGGGCGATGACCGTGTCGGCGATCGCCTCCGGGGTGGGCTCCAGCGGCGTGGCCGGCCACGGGGTGTCGTGGTGGCGGGCGCCGAGGATCCGGTGCAGGGCCCGCACGCCGTACCGGAAGCCGTGGATGAACCCGTTCGTCGAGCGCTTGAAGTCGCGCTGCTGGGTGAGGGTGCCGGCGAAGTAGAGGCCGGGCACGTTCACCGACTCGTACGCCGGAGTCTGCTCCGGGAAGCGGTCGTTGATGACCAGCCGTGGCCGGGCGGACGGGTCGAAGATGCTCGCGTCGAACCGGAATCCGGTGCAGAGGATGACCCGGTCGTAGTCGATCTGCCGGATCGCCTCGACCGTGCGGGCGTACCGGAAGTCGATCCGGTAGCCGCCGTCGTCGCGCCGGGCGATCCGCTCGACGGTGCCGTCGAGGACCGCGTTCTGCGACTTGAGCTGGTACGTGTCGAGGAAGTTGTTGTTCACCGCGCGCAGATGCCCGACGTAGTGCGACTGCCACGCCAGCTTGATCGAGTGCGGGCCGGCGACGTGGATGACAGCGGCCGTCTCGACCAGGGCGTCAGCGGTCTCGAAGGCCGAGTTGCCCTTGCCGATGATGAGGACGCGCTGGTCGGTGAAGTCGTCCGGGTCGACGCTGACCGTGTCGTACCGCTCGGCGAGCGCGGCGCCCTCGATCGGCGGGACGTACAGCTGGGACACGCCGGTGGCGACCACCACCCGGCGGGCGGTGAGGGTGTCGTCACCGACGTGGACGGTGAACAGGTCGCCGTCGCGCGCGACCCGTGTGACCCGGGTGTCGTACCTGACCCGCAGACCCTGGGCGAAGTCGGCGAGGTAGCGCACCAGATCGGCGGCGTCCGGGAAGTACCGCCGGCTGTAGTTCTTGAACAGCAGCGCCGGATCGTCGCTGAGCAGCGAGTTCCAGTCCGCGCGCAGGTTGAACTCCGGATCGTCGGATCCGGTCCACACCTTGTTGATCGAGATGAGTTGCCGGTGCCGGGGGTAGGTGGTGAAGAACGTGCCCGGCGCCGGGCCGGCCTCCAGGACCAGATAGTCGCGGCCGTCGCGCTCCAGCAGGTGAGCGAGCTGCAACCCGGCCGGTCCGGCTCCGATGATCAGATAGTCGACCGTCATGCGCCGCAACGTAGCGACTCGATCTCAGAGCGTTCTGAGAATTCGTCTCTAGGGTGCGATCGCATGACGACAGAGGTGGACCTCGATGTCCCACTGCGGATCGCCGACCTCCGCGCCGCCCGCGACCCGGTCAAGGTCGTGGTCGGACCGCAGGTCCGGGAGCGCGTCACGGCCGCCCGTACCTTCCTGTCCGCGGTGCTCGGCGACGACCGCGCGGTGTACGGCGCCACCACCGGATTCGGCGCCCTCGTCGGGTACGCGGGCCGCGCCGACCTGCGTGACCAGGCCGACAACACGCTCGCCCACCTCGGCGCCGGTCAGGGCCCGGAACTCGACCCGGACGTGGTCCGCGCGACTCTGCTGCTGCGGGCCGCGTCGCTGGCCCGCGGCGCGTCGGGGGTCTCCCCGCACGTCATCGACGCCCTCGCGGCGATGCTCGCGACCACGTTCGTCCCCGTGGTGCCCCGGCTCGGTTCGGTCGGCGCCAGCGGTGACCTGATCCCGCTGGGCGCTGCCGCACAGGCGTTACGGGGCCGGGGCCACGCCTACCTGGACGGGGTACGGCTACCGGCGGCCGAGGCGCTGAAGCGGGCCGGCCTGGAACCGCTGCCGCTGGACGGGCGGGACGCCCTCGCCCTGGTCAACGGCACCTCGCTGACCACAGCGGCGACGGCGCTGGCGCTGGACGCGGCCCGCCGCGCACACCGGACGGTCCAGGTGCTCACCTGCCTGCTCGCCGATCTGCTCGGCAGCGACACGCAGTTCCTCGACCCCCGGCTGCTGGCCGCGTACGGCCATCCGGGCGCGGTCGAGGTCGGCGCGCGGATGCGCCGGGTCGGCGCCGGCCTCGTCGCGTCCGGGACACGTCCGTTGCAGGAGCCGTACAGCATCCGGTGCGCGCCGCAACTGCTCGGCGCCGCCGAGGACGCGCTGCGCTACGTCGACGCCGTCGTCGGGGCCGACCTCGCGAGCGTCACCGACAATCCGTTGTTCTTTCCCGACGACGACCTCGTCGTGCACGGCGGCAACTTCTTCGGGCAGCCGGCCGCGTTCGCCGCCGACGTGCTGTCGATGGTCGTGGCGCAGGTCGGCAACCTCGCCGAACGGCAACTGGACCTGCTCGTCGACCCGAACCGCAACGGCGGCCTGCCGCCGATGCTCGCCGCCGGCCCGGGACAGCAGCACGGACTCCAGGGCGTGCAACTGGCGGCGACCGCCCTGATCACCGAGATCCGCCGGGACACCATGCCCGCGAGCATGCAGAGCGTGCCGACCAACCTGCACAACCAGGACGTCGTCCCGCTCGGCACCCAGGCCGCGCTGCGGGCGCTGGACCAGACCCGGTTGCTGCACCTCGTCGTCGGGTCACTCGCGGTGGGACTGCGCCAGGCGGCGTACGTCGGCGCGCGTGCGCCGACCGCGTCCGGCTGTGCCGAGGCGCTGGCCGCGGTGGCCGCGGCCGTACCACCGATCGACCCGGACCGGCCGCTGGACGCCGACGTGCGGCGCGCCGCCGACGTGATCGCGGATTTCTCCGTTTCCTTCTCCTGAGGATGGACGCACATGACGCTTGACTACCTGATCGTCGGGGCCGGGCCGGCCGGCCTGCAACTCGCGGCTCTGCTGGAGGCCGACGGCAAGCGCGACTATCTGGTCCTGGAGCAGGCGGGGATCCCGGGGGCGTTCTTCGCCACCTTTCCCCGCCACCGGCAACTGATCTCCATCAACAAGCCGCACACCGGCTCGGACGACCCGGAGCTGAACCTGCGGCTGGACTGGAACTCGCTGCTCAGCGACGACCCGGCGCTGCGGTTCACCGGCTACACCGAGCGGTACTTCCCCGACGCCGACGTGATGGTCCGCTACCTGGCCGACTTCGCCGCGAAGACGGGGGCGCGGGTCCGGTACAACTCCCGGGTGACGTCGGTCGGCAAGGTCGACGGGGTGTTCGAGGTGCGGGCGGGGGAGGAGGTCTTCCGGGCGCGGCGGCTGATCGTCGCCACCGGCGTCTCCCAGCCGTACCGGCCGGACATCCCGGGTCTGGAACTCGCCGAGCAGTACGCGGAGATGCCCGTCGACCCGCGTGACTACCTGGACCAGAAGGTGCTGATCATCGGCAAGGGGAACTCCGCGTTCGAGACCGCGGACAGCCTGATGGAGACCACCACGCTGATCCACGTGGCCGGTCCGAGTTCGATCCGGATGGCCTGGCGCACGCACTACGTGGGACACCTGCGGGCGGTGAACAACAACTTCCTGGACACCTACCAGCTCAAGTCGGCGAACGCGATCCTCGACGGCGACGTCAGACGCATCGAGCGCGACGGCGACGGCTTCACCGTGACCTTCTCGTTCTCCCGCGCCGACGAGGTCGTCAAGGAGCTGCGGTACGACCGGGTGCTCGCCTGCACCGGTTTCGCCTTCGACGCGTCCATCTTCGACGACACCTGCCGTCCGCGACTCGCCATCCGGGACCGCTTCCCGGCGCAGACCCCGGAGTGGGAGTCGGTGAACGTGCCCGGCCTCTACTTCGCCGGCACGATCAGCCAGGAACGGGACTTCAAACGCTCGACGAGCGGCTTTATCCACGGTTTCCGGTACGCCGTCCGGGCGCTGCACCGGATCCTGGAACGACGGTACGGGGACACGCCGTGGCCGGCGGAGAAGCTGGACGCCACCGCGGAGCTGATCGCCGACGCCGTCGTCGCGCGGGTCAACCGCACCTCCGCGCTGTGGCAGCAGTTCGGCTTCCTCGCCGACGTGGTCACCGTCGCCGGATCCGACGCGCGCTACCACGAGGAGGTGCCGGTCGAGTACTTCACCGGCACCGGCCTGCGCACCCCCGACCACGACTACGAGCACGCCTTCGTGGTCACCCTGGAGTACGGCCCCGAGCACGACCAGGTGGACCCGTTCGACGTCACCGTCCACCGGGTAGCCCAGGACGTCCCCGGTCAGGCCCACGACGCCGCCTACCTGCATCCGGTCGTCCGCCACCACCGGGCGGGCCGGGTCGTCGCCACCCACCACCTGGCGGAGAACCTGGAGAACCGGTGGGACCGGCCGGAGACCCACGTCGCGCCGCTCGTCGCGTTCGTCGACCGCTGCCTGAGCAGTGCCGAGAGCTGAGATGCGTCCGTCCGACGCGGCGCTGGACGGCCCGGCGCTGAACCTGGCCGACCTGGCCGCCGACGCGCGGGGCCGCCTGGACCCGGTGCACTGGGACTTCTTCTCCGGCGGTGCCGGCGAGGAACGTACGGTGCGCGCCAACGAGGCGGCCTTCACCCGGCGCTGGCTGGTGCCCCGCGTCCTGCGTGGCGTGCGCCGGCGCGACCTGCGGATCTCGCTCTTCGGCAGCCGGATCTCGATGCCGGTGCTGATCGCGCCGACCGCGTTCCACCGGCTGGCCCACCCCGAGGGCGAGGTTGCCACCGCGCGCGCCGCCGCCGAGGCGGGCACGATCATGGTGGTCAGCATGGCGGCCACCCGGCCGGTCGAGGAGATCGCCGCCGCCGGCGGGCCGCTGTGGTTCCAGCTGTACCCGCAGCCGGACCTGGACTTCACCGCGTCAGTGGTACGGCGGGCGGAGGCGGCCGGGTGCACCGCCCTGGTCGTCACAGTCGACTCGCCCGTGTTCGGCCAGCGGGAACGCGACCTGCGGCACGGCTTCGCCGACCTGCCGCCCGGAATGAGCTGCGAGAACATGCGCGACGCGACCGGCCGGGTACGCGACATCCAGATGGACGCCGGGCTGGACTGGGACCGGATCGCCTGGCTGCGCGAGGTCACCACGCTGCCGATTCTGCTGAAGGGGGTGCTGCATCCGGCCGACGCGGCGCTGGCCGTCTCGTACGGTCTCGACGGTCTGCTGGTCTCCAACCACGGCGGCCGGCAACTCGACGGGGCGCTGGCCACCCTGGACGCGCTGCCCGCCGTGGTCGAGGCCGTCGGCGGGCGGGTGCCGGTGCTGCTCGACGGCGGCGTCCGGCGGGGCGCCGACGTCCTGGTGGCGCTGGCGCTCGGCGCGAGCGCGGTGCTGGTCGGCCGCCCGGTGCTCTGGGGGCTCGCGGTGGGCGGCGCCGCCGGGGTGCGCCACGTGCTCGACCTGCTCCACGCCGACCTCGACCGGACGCTGACGCTGGCCGGCGTCGCCGAGCCGGCCGACCTGCGCGGCGACCTGGTCGCCACGGTGGCGTGCGGATGAGCGCCCTGATCGTCCTGCCGGTCCTGGCGGGGATCGCCTGGACCGTGCCGTACTGGCTGCCCCGCACCGTGGTCCGGCTGCGGGAGTGGGTGTTCGTCAGAGTCAACGGTGTCGAAGGCGTTCCGGTGCCGGGCCCCACCGTCGGCATGGAGCACTTCGAGCGGGTGTACGCCGATCCGGCGGCGGACGGACGCAGCCGCGGGGCCGGGCTGTCGGACCTGTTCTGGTACTGGCTGGCGCCCGGACCGCACATGCACCAGGAACATCTGGAACCGGGGGAGCGCTACCGGACCGTCGCCGCCACGACCCGGCGGGTGCTCGCGGTACGCCGCCAGCGCTGCGACGACCTCGCCACCGCGGCCACCCGGCGCGTCCTCGACCGGTTGCCGGCCGACCGGACCAGCCACGTCCGGCTGCGCGACCTGATGATGCCGGTCTGGGCCGAGGTCTACTACGAACTCGTCTTCGGTGAGGCGTGCCCACCGGAGGCGCGGGCGCTGATCGTCGCCAACGCCGACGACGTGGTCAGCGGGCTGAAGTGCACCGGACTCCGGCACATGCGGCGGCGCGAGCGGCTGACCGGGTATCTGCGCGACCGGATCGAGGCGGGGACCTGCCCGGTGACGCTGCCGCCGCCGTTCACCGCCCAGGAGACGGCCTGGTACCTCCAGGGCGCGTTCTTCAACACCGCTGTGGTGCAGATGTCCGAGGCGATGGCGCACGTGCTGCTCGCCCTCGCCACGCATCCCGACGTGCAGCGGGGACTCGACGGTGACGACGCGCTGGACCGGGTGATCGACGAGACACTGCGGGTGCACCCGCTCTTCGGCGTCGCGCACCGGATCACCTCGGCGCCGATCACGCTGCCCACCGGGGCGGCACTGCCCGCCGGAACGGTGCTGCTCTTCAACTACCTGGCGTTCCACCGCGGCGGGGCCGCCGGCGACGACCGGTTCGACCCGGACCGGTGGCTGACGCTCAAGCGCGGCGACGCGCACTTCATCCCGTACGGGGTCACCGCGAACCGCGCCTGCCCGGCCCGCGGCGTCGCGCCGGTGATGATGCGCGCCGCGACCCGCGAGGTGCTGCGCCGGTACGTCCTGATCTCCTCCGCCTCACACACCCGGTCGCTGCCCAGCCGGGGCCCGGCGTATCTGACACCGGTCGGGCTCGCCGGCCCGGGGCGGCTGCGGCTGGCCGCGATGCGGTCGCGGGACCGGTGGGCCGACGTGGGCCGCAGTGTCCGGCAACTGGTGTTCGGCACCTGGATGGTGCTCGACGCCCGCCGGCAGCGGTTGTGCACCAACTACTTCGAGAGGGCTGTCCGATGACACCAACGGAGCTGGCGCCACGGTTCTTCATCGCGGTCACCGTGATCCTGATCTTCTGCAAAGGGGTCGCGTGGCTGCTCGGCAAGGCGGGTCAGCCCGCCGTGGTCAGCGAGATGCTCGCCGGCGTACTGCTCGGCCCGTCGCTGCTCGGGCTCCTCCTGCCGGACGTGCAGGACGCCCTGTTCCCGGCCCCCCTGCTCCCGATCCTCTATGTCGTGGGTCAGGTCGGCCTGGTGCTGTTCATGTTCCAGGCCGGGTACGCGTTCAGCGCCCACCGGGTCACCGGGCTGGCCGGCACCGCCGGCGTGATCTCACTGGCCGGGGTCACCGCGCCGCTGCTGCTGGGGGTGCTGCTGGTGCTGGTGACGGCGGGCGTCGTGCCGATCCAGGCTGACGGGACGTCACTCGGGGTCTCGGCCGCGTTCGTCGGCGTCGCCCTGGCCATCACCGCGTTCCCGATGCTGGCCCGGATCATCACCGAGAAAGGGCACGCCGGCACCCGGCACGGCACGCTCTCCCTGGCCAGCGGCGCGATCGACGACGTGGTCGCCTGGATCATGCTGGCCGCCGTGCTGGCGGTCGCGTCCGGCCGGGCCGGACCCGCGAGCGTCACCGCCGGCGGAGCGGTCCTGTTCGGGCTGGTGCTCTGGTTCGGCGGGCGTACGGTCACCGCCACGCTGATGACCCACCGGGCCCTCAACGACCGCGCCCGGCTGCTCGGCACCGTCGCGCTGCTGTTCCTGGTCGCCTGGTACACCGACGAGATCGGGCTGTACGCGGTCTTCGGCGCGTTCGCGGTCGGCGTGGTGATGCCCCGCACCGACAACACCGACAAGGTGGTGGACACGCTCACACCCGTCGCCGCGACGCTCTTCCTGCCGCTGTTCTTCACCTACTCGGGCCTGCGTACGGAGTTCGGCCTGCTCGCCTCGCCGCCGGTGCTGTTGTTCGCGCTGGCCTGCGTGGCGGCGGCGATCGTCGGCAAGTTCGGCGCCTGCTGGGCGGCGGCCCGGATGCGGGGTGAGCCGTCGAGCGTCGCGTTGCGGGTCGGCGCGCTGATGAACGCCCGTGGTTTGATGCAGCTCATCGCGCTGAACGTCGGGCTGGAGGCGGGCATCGTGAACCCCGCCCTGTTCACAGTGCTGGTGCTGGTCGCCTTGGTCACCACGCTGATGACGACGCCGACGCTGAGCTGGATCGAGCGCCGGGAGGCCCGGCAGCCCGACGCCGTACGCGAGCCCGCGCTGGCGGTTTCAGATAGTTGAAGAGGCAAATACTGATGCTTCTATCGGCGGTCATCTATGGGATCGTTAACACATGCGGGGCGGAACATCGAACCCGCTGCTGCTGGTCGAGGACGACGCGGATCTGACCGAGATGCTCACCGAGACGCTCGGCCACGAAGGTTACCTGGTCGACCGGGCCTTCGACGGCCAGCGCGGGCTGCACCTCGGGCTGACCCGCACGTACGACGTGATGGTCATCGACCGGATGCTGCCGGCGCTCGACGGCCTCGACCTGGTCACCCGGCTACGCGCCCGGGCGGTCCCGGCCCGGACCCTGATGCTCACCGCGCTCGGCACCGTCGACGACCGGATCGCCGGGCTGGACGCGGGCGCCGACGACTACCTGATCAAACCGTTCGACCTCGACGAACTGAGCGCCCGGGTCCGGGCGCTGTGCCGGCGCAGGCCCGAGCCGACTGACGTGCTGCGCATCGGCGCCGGCCGGCTCGACCTGGGACCGCGCGAGGCGGTGCTGGCCGACGGCACCCGGGTGGCGCTGTCCACCCGCGAGTTCGAGCTGCTGCGCGTCCTGGCGGCCCGGCCGAACGCCGTGCATCCACGAGCCGTGCTGCGCCGCAAGGTCTTCGAGGAGGCCGCCGGTGCATCGATAGTGGACACCTACGTCTACTACCTCCGGCGCAAACTCGGCCGCGCGGCGGTACGCACCGTGCACGGCCTCGGCTACCGCCTCGGAACGCTCTGATGGAGGCGGTCGAGAAGGCGATCGTGCGGCGGACCCGACTCCGGATCGGCCTGTTCGTCGGCCTCACCATCGGTGCCCTGCTGTTGCTGGCGGGCGGCATCTCCTACGCGGTGCTGGTCCGCGGCCAGGACGCGCAGATCCAGCGTGAGCTGGCGTGGGGCACCGAACACGGCACCATCGCCGGCCCGCCCGCCTGTAGCTGGATCTTCGAGTACGAGGGCGCCACCGTGCACACCGGCGCGAACCCGCCACCACCGGGCTTCCCGTTGCACGACGTGCTGGCCACAGTGGCGGCCACCGGGGCCACCGAGATCACCACTGTCACGCGTAACGGCACGACCTACCACGTACGCACCGAGGCCCGCGGCGACACCGTCGTCCAGGCAGTGTTCGACGCCCGTTTCCAGCTCTCCGACCGCCGGCACCTCCTGCTCGCGTTCAGCCTCGCGGCGGTGGTCGGGCTGCTCGCCGCCGTGCTGACCGGCATGGTCGTCGGCCGTCGAGCCGTCGCACCACTCGCGGAGGCCCTGACCCGGCAGCGCCGCTTCGTCGCGGACGCCAGCCACGAACTGCGCACGCCGATCGCCCAGGTGCACACCCGGGCCCAGTTGATCGCGCGCCGGGCGCGCAACGACGGCGCCGCCACGAACCTGGACGACCTGGAACGGCTGATCGGCACCACCCGCCGGCTCGGCGAGATCGTCGACGACCTGCTGCTCTCCGCCCGGCTCGCCGCCGCGCCCGCCGACCGGGAGCCGGATCCGCCGGTCGACCTCACCGCGCTGATCGGTACGACAGTCACCGCCGAGGGCGACCGGGCAGCCGAGCGCCAGGTCACGCTCGTCCTGGACATCCCGGGCGACCCGCTGCCGGTGCCGGGTGTCGAGTCGGCCCTGCGCCGGGTCGTCGGCGAACTGCTGGCGAACGCGCTTGCCCACACCCCCGCGGGAGGCCGGATCACCGTGACGCTGCGGGCCGTTGACGACGTCGCCGAGTTCGTGATCGCCGACACCGGGAAGGGCTTCGACCAGGCGGACGCCCGGCGCATCTTCGACCGGTTCCACCGGGGCGCGGGTGCCGGCGACCGCCGTTTCGGCCTGGGGCTGGCCCTGCTCCAGGAGGTCGTCACCAGCCACCACGGCACCATCGAGGCCGAGGGCCATCCGGGCCGGGGAGCCCGATTCACCGTACGTCTTCCGACGGGGCGATCGCCGAGCGCCACGGGCAGGGCCGCCCGGATCAGGAACCTCCGGGTGTGGCAGTTCGGCGCCGGTACGTGAGCGCCGGATCGTGGAGCGCGTTCTCCGGCCCGCCGGGCCCGCCGCCGGCCGGCCCGAGGTGCAGGATCGCGGTCGGCGCGTCGGCCAGGTTCCCGCCGGCCGGCGGCCAGGTCGCCGGGGGAGCCGCCGCCTCCGCCACCGCGCCAGGTGCGTTCCTCCGGCGCACCAGCACCAGTGCGAGCGCGCCCAGGCCCGCGGCGACCAGCAGGCCGCCCAGGAGGAATATCGACGTACTGCCGCCCTCCTCGCCGGCCGCCTTGAGCGCGGGCGGCGCGGCCGCGGGCGTGTCGTCGTCGGCCGCCGCGGCGAGAGGGTTCGCCGCCGCGGCGGGCGACGGCGACGTCGTGGTCGGCGTGGCCACTGCGGCAAGGGTCAGCCGTACGGTGGCGACGTCACCGGCCCTGCCCCTGACGGTCGCGCGGGCGGCACGGTAGCCGTCCATGGACGCGCGGACCGTGATGGATCCCTCGGCGATCGTCCGGCCGGCCTTGGCGGTGATCGAGAACTGGCCGCTGCGGTTGCTGGTCGTCCGGTACTCGTGACCGGCGCTGTCCCGGATGGTCAGGTCCGCGCCGCCGATCGCCTTTCCGTCGGCGTCGAGGACCCGGCCGGAGACCCTACTCACCCCGGCCCCGGGTTCGGCCCCGCCGGTGGGCGAGGCACCCGCTCCGTGGACGTGGACCATCTTGTAGGCGTAGCTGTTCTGCCCGGCGAGCCGTACGCCGATCGAGATGTTGAGGCCGGTGGTCTCGCCCGGGCGGGCATCCGGGGCGACGAGTGTCGCGTCGAAGGTCCGGCTCTGGCCGGGACCGAGATTCGGCTCCGCCCGGCAGCCGGTGGCGCACCGCAGGCCGCCGCCCACCACGATGATCGCCGTCTCGGCCCGGCGTCCGGTGTTGGTGACGCGGAACTGCGCGCGTACCGTCTCGCCGGGTTTCACGTTCTCCGCCGACACGCTCAGGATGCTCACCGTCTCCGGCGCGGCCGTGGCCGGTGCCGCCGCGACCGCGAACGTCCCTCCGGCCAGCGTGGCCAGTACGGCCGCGCGGGCCCATCGGACACGGGAGCGCGTCGTCACTTCCCACCACCTTCGCCGAGAGCGGGCAACATCGGTCGATGAAGCCGCGGGCCACTATGCCCTGTGCGGGACGGGTTGCGCGACCCGGCCCATACCGCACGTTCGCGGAGCGTTTTCGGTAGGTTCGTCCCATGAGTGAGGACACGCTCCGGTCGGTGGAGATCGAGCGCACCAGCGTGGGCCGGTACGTCGTGCGCAACGCCCGGGGCGGCGAGATGTCGATGGGCACGGGGGAGGACGAGACCTTCACGCCCGTGGAACTGCTGCTGGCGGCGCTCGGCGGCTGTACCGCCGTCGACGTCGACCTGGTGACCAGCCGTCGCGCCGAACCGACCCGGTTCGCCGTCACGGTGAGCGGTGACAAGATCCGTGATCCGGAAGCCGGCAACCGGATGCGGAACCTCACCGTCACCTTCGCTGTGGCGTTTCCGGCCGGCGCGGACGGTGACCGGGCCCGCGAGGCCCTGCCGCGATCTCTGCGGCAGTCACACGACCGGCTCTGCACCGTCTCCCGCACTGTCGAGCTGGGCACTCCCGTCTCTCTCGTGGACGCGAGCGACCCGGGCCCGGCCGAGCCGCGGTGACCGACGGAGGCCCGGTGTCGACAGGGCCGATCCGCCGGGTCTGTTAGCGCTAACCACCCGCCGCTGCGGTCCGCAGACGCGTGCGGCGATCAGACCGTAAGCAAGCCTTCCGAAAGCTTCGAGCCTGCCATCACCTTGACAGTCGTCTATGTTATCGAAAACATGACTGGTAACCCGGACGTAACGCCGCTGCCATGATCGTTCGCCCCGTGTTCGTGATCTCGGGAGCGGAGGCGACCAAGCGCAGGAGGTTTCGGTGGCAGGGACCGCTCAGACGACACGGACGGTTGCGGTGGCGGTTTCGGCGGCCCTGGCCCTCGGCGCGGGCGTGCTGGCCGGGGTGCCGCCCGCGTCGGCGGCGACGGTGGACACGACCGCGTCGTACGTGTTCGTGAACCGGCACAGTGGCAAGGCGATGGACCTGTACGACTGGTCGACGGCGGAGAACGCGCCGGTGAACCAGTGGACGCGCAACGACCTCGCGGTGCAGCAGTGGCAGTTCGTGGACGCCGGTGGCGGGTTCTACAGGGTGCGGTCCCGGCACAGCGGCAAGGTGCTGGAGTTGCCGAGCGGCGGCGACGGCACCCAGTTGGTGCAGTCCACCGACCGGTCCTCGGCCACCCAGCAGTTCCGGCTTCAGGACTCCGCCGGTGGGTTCGTGCGGTTCGTGAACCGGCAGTGGGGCAAGGTCGTCGACGTGTGGGGCTGGTCGACCGCCGACGGTGGCCGGCTGGCCGGTTACTCCGACCTGGACGGCGCCAACCAGCAGTGGCAGCTGATCCGACTGGGCGGCGGAACACCGACCAGCCCGGCGCCGACCACTCCGGCGCCGGCCTATCCGCAGCGCGGCCGGGTCACCGGCGACATCGGCGTGCACGACCCGACAGTGGTCAGACGACCCGACGGCACCTACCTCGTCGCGCACACCGGTGACGACATCGTGTTGAAGACCTCCACCGACCGGGTGGCCTACCGCAACGCGGGCACCGTCTTCCCCGGTGGCGCGCCGTGGACCACCACGTACACCGGGGGCGCGCGCAACCTCTGGGCGCCGGACCTGTCGTATCGCAACGGGCGCTATCACCTGTACTACTCGGCCTCGACCTTCGGCTCCAACCGCTCGGCGATCTTCCTGGCCACCAGCGCCACCGGAGCCGCCGGGAGCTGGACCAACGAGGGGCTGGTCGTCGAGTCACGGACCACCGACGACTTCAACGCCATCGACCCGAACCTCACCGCCGACGACCAGGGCCGCTGGTGGCTCACCTTCGGCTCGTTCTGGTCCGGCATCAAGATGATCCCGATCGACCCGGCGACCGGGCGCAGGCTCGGCACCGCCATGTACGGGCTCGCGAACTACGGCCCCGGCATCGAGGCGCCAGTCCTGGTCAAGCGCGGCGCCTGGTACTACCTGTACGTCTCGTTCGACAGATGCTGCCAGGGCGCCGCCAGCACGTACCGGATCATGGTCGGTCGCTCGGCGAGCCCGACCGGGCCGTTCGTGGACCGCGACGGCCGGGACATGCTCGCCGGGGGCGGCACCCAGATCCTCGCCTCGCACGGCAGCGTGCACGGGCCCGGCCACCAGGCGGTCCTCGCCGACACCGACGGCGACGTCCTCTTCTACCACTACTACGCCGACAACGGCGCGTCGCTGCTCGGCGTCAACCGCATCGGCTACGACGCCGCCGCCTGGCCCTACGTCTACTGACCCGGGCCCCGGACCATCCCCGACGACCTGGCCCACCTGGGAGGGCACATGCCGCTTCGACACCTGCTCCGCACGGCCCGCCGCCGAGGGGCCGGCGCGGCGCCCGCCGCCCCCGCCCGCCGACGCCTGCGGCCGATGCTGGCCGCGGCGCTCGCGGCGGTCGCCGTGACCGCCGGTCTGCCGGTGGCCGGGCCCGCGCAGGCCGCGCCGGCGGTGAGCTACACCAACCCGCTGGTGAACCAGCGTGCCGATCCGCACATCGTCAAGCACACCGACGGCTACTACTACATGACCGCGACGGTCCCGGAGTACGACCGGATCGTGCTCCGGCGGGCCACCACCCTGCAGGGACTGGCCGGCGCCGCGGAGACGACGATCTGGCGCCGCCACACCAGCGGGGAGATGGGCGCCCACATCTGGGCGCCGGAGATCCACTTCATAAACGGCAAGTGGTACGTCTACTTCGCCGCCGGACGCACCGACGACGTGTGGCGGATCCGGATGTACGTGCTGGAGAACGCGAGCGCGAACCCGCTGTCCGGCTCCTGGACCGAACGCGGCCGGATCACCACGCCGTGGGACACGTTCAGCCTGGACGCCTCGACGTTCGTGGTGAACGGGGTGCGGTACCTGACCTGGGCCCAGCAGGAACCCGGCATCTCCACCAACTCCAACGTCTACCTCGCCCGCATGGGCGCCAACCCGTGGCAGATCACCGGCACGGTGACCCGGCTGGTGGTCCCGACGTACGACTGGGAGACCCGTGGTTACCGGGTCGCAGAGGGTCCGACGGTGATCCAGCGCAACGGCCGGGTCTTCCTCACCTACTCGGCGAGCGCCACCGACGCGCACTACTGCCTCGGCATGCTGACCGCGTCCGCCGGCGCGAACCTGCTCGACGCCGCCGCCTGGGCCAAGAGCCCGAACCCGGTGTTCGCCAGCAGCGCCGCCACCGGCCAGTTCGGCCCCGGGCACAACTCCTTCACCGTCTCCGAGGACGGGCAGAGCGACATCCTGGTCTACCACGACCGCAACTACCGGGACATCAGCGGCGACCCGCTCAACGACCCGAACCGGCGGACCCGGATCCAGAAGCTCTACTGGAACGCCGACGGCACCCCGAACTTCGGCATCCCCGTACCCGACGGGGCCACCCCGATCCGGCTGCGGTCACACGACCTGACCGCGAGCTACGTCCGGCACTACGACTACCGGGCCCGGGTCGAGCCGAACGTGACGAACCTGGCCGACTCGCAGTTCCGCATCGTCCCCGGCCTCGCCGGCGGCGGATCGGTGTCCCTGGAGTCGACGAACTTCCCCGGCTACTTCCTGCGCCACCGGGCCTTCGCCCTCTACGTCGAACGCGACGACGGCTCGGCCCTGTTCGACAACGACGCGAGCTTCCAGCGCCGTCCCGGCCTGGCCGCGGCCGAGGCGCTCTCGCTCGAATCGCAGAACTACAGCGGCCGGTACGTCCGCCACCGCGACGGACTGCTCCAGCTCGAAGCGGTGAACACCAGCGCCGACCGGGCCGCGGCCACCTTCCACCTGGAGTAGGCGCGCCCGGAGAAACCGTCACGCCGCATTCGGCGTACCCCTTTTGGAGGTCCACGATGCTCAACCCCGCAGTGACGTCGCCCGCCGGCGCCCCACGCCGCCGGCGTGCCGGCCTGGTGCTGGCCCTGGTGGCGGCGCTGGCCGGCGCGGTCGGCGTCGCAGTGGTGGCCGCGCCGCCGGCGCAGGCCGCCACCATCGACACCAGCGCCTGGTACGTGCTGGTCAACCGCAACAGCGGCAAGGTCCTCGACGTCCGGGACACCTCGACGGCCGACGGCGCGGTGATCCAGCAGTGGTCCCGCAACGACGGCGCGTGGCAGCAGTTCCAGTTCGTCTCCTCCGGCAGCGGCTACTACCGCCTGCGGGCCCGCCACAGCGGCAAGGTGGTCGACCTGTGGGAGTGGAACGTCGCCGACGGCGCGGAGTACCGGCAGTGGCCCGACCTCAACGGCACCAACCAGCAGTTCCAGGTCCTCGACTCGGACAGCGGCTACGTCCGCCTGATCAACAGGCACTCCAGCAAGGCCCTGGAGGTCTGGGAGCGTTCGACCGCCGACGGCGCCCGGATCAGCCAGTACACCGATCTCAACGGCGCCAACCAGCAGTGGCAGCTGGTCCCGGTGGGCACCGGCACACCCACCACGCCGCCGCCGAGCACCGGGTGCGGCAGCGGCTCGTACCAGGCCGAGGCGGTGCTGAACGGCGGCACCTGGACGGCCCGCAACGGATCGTCGACCGTGTACACCGGCTCGGACATGCTCGCCGCGATGCAGGCAGCGGTGAACTCGCTGTCGGCGGGACGGACCGCGAAGCAGCGGGTGGTGGTGCGCGGCTCCGGCTCGATGAGCGCGGGCTCGCGGTTGTCGCTGCCGTCGTACACGACGCTGGCGGTCTGCGGCACGATCAACGTGACCGGCTCGGGATCGGGCGACTACGCGCCCGTCTACTCCCGCGGCACCACCGACGTCGAGGTGCAGAACCTGACGCTCACCGGTGCGCCGCTGTACGGGATCTTCATGCGCAACGTCAACAACCTGACGCTCGGCCAGATCGACATGCGGCTGTCCGGCGGCCTGGGGGTGCGGATCGACAACCACGGCGGCGACCGGGCGGTCAAGGTGCGCAACGTGCGCATCGACACCGTGTACGTGTCAGGGACCGGCGCGCACGGCGTCGAGACGTACGGCGTCGACGGCCTGACGATCGGCACCGTCACCGCGCGCAACACCGGATACTCCGGTCTGCTGCTCAACGACACGATCAACGCCACCGTCGGCACCGTCGACGCGCAGGGCGCCGGCACCGGAACCGGCTACGCGGCGTTCCGGATGGCCAACCGCAACGGCCGGGTGGGCAACTCGTACCCGACGAACATCCGGGTCGGCACCGTCATCGCGTCCGGTGGCGGCCGGGGGATCTTCTGCGTGTCGGAGTCCGGCGGCGCGGTCATCGACCGCGTGACGATCTCCAACACCGGCAACAACTCGATCCTCGTGGAGAACTGCTACAACGTCACGATCGCCGGGGTGTCCGGCACGGTGACCGGCGGCGGCGAGGTCCGCATCGCGTCCCGGACCGAGTTCCCGATCTCCTCCGGCATCCGCTTCCAGAACCTCACTGTCACCAACACGAACATCACCCAGAGTCCCTGCGGCGGAGCGAACAACACGATCAGCAACGTCACGCGGGTCAACTCGACGCTGAACTGGTGTTGAGCGCCGCAGGCGCACCCCCGCACCCCCACCCACCACCACCGTCCACCGGAGGAGTTCCCGTGACAACGGCTCTCACCACACCCGAAAGGCGCCGGCGGCACCGCTGGCGGTCCCTGGTCGCCGCCGCCGGCGCCCTCGTCGTCGGCACCGTCGGCGCGGTCGTCGCGTCGCCCTCGGCCCAGGCGGCCACCATCGACACAGGCGCGTACTACGTGCTGGTCAACCGCAACAGCGGCAAGGTCCTCGACGTCCGGGACACCTCGACGGCCGACGGCGCGGTGATCCAGCAGTGGTCCCGCAACGACGGGGCCTGGCAGCAGTTCCGCTTCGTCAGCTCCGGCAGCGGCTACTACCGGCTGCAGAACCGCAACAGCGGCAAGGTCGTCGACCTGTGGGAGTGGAACACCGCCGACGGCGCGGAGTACCGGCAGTGGCCCGACCTCAACGCGACCAACCAGCAGTTCCAGGTCCTCGACTCGGACAGCGGCTACGTCCGCCTGATCAACAGGCACTCCAACAAGGCGCTCGAGGTCTGGGAGTGGTCCACCGCCGACGGCGGCCGGATCTCCCAGTACGCCGACCTCAACGGCGCCAACCAGCAGTGGCAACTGGTGCCGATCGGGGGCGGCAGCCCCGGGACACCCCAGACCGGGCTGGTCGGCTGGGCCACCCAGAACGGTGGCACCACCGGCGGCGGCAACGCCGCCGTCACCACGGTGACCAGCGCGTCCGCCCTGTCCAGCGCGCTCGGGTCGTCCAGCGCCGCGGTGATCCGGGTCTCCGGCACGATCTCCTGCTCCGGCATGCTGCGGGTCCGCTCCAACAAGACGATCCTCGGCAACGCCGGCGCGACGATCTCCGGCTGCGGATTCACAGTCAGCGGCGACCGCAACGTCATCGTCCGCAACCTGAACTTCCGCAACTGGAGCGATGACGCCATAAACGTCGAACAGTCGGCCACCAACATCTGGATCGACCACAACAGCTTCACCAACGGGTACGACGGCGCTGTCGACATCAAGCGCGGCTCCGACTTCGTCACCGTGTCCTGGAACCGCGTCTACGGTCACGACAAGTCGATGCTGCTGGGCCACAGCGACGACAACGGCAGTCAGGACGTCGGGCACCTGCGCGTCACCTACCACCACAACTGGTTCGACGGCTCCAACCAGCGCCACCCGCGGGTGCGCTTCGGCAACCCGGTCCACGTCTACAACAACCTCTACAGCAACGTCGGCGGCTACGGCGTGGCGTCGACGATGAACGCCGGGGTGCTCGTGGAGAGCAACTACTTCGAGAACACGGCCGACCCCTACCACCGGGGCGAGGGCTCGTCCGGTCCCGGTTCGCTGGTCGCCCGCAACAACTGCTTCGTCAACTCGGGGGCCGGGCAGGCCGGTGGCAGCGTCGCCGGCATCCCGTACCCGTACACGCAGGACGCCGCCTGCGACGTGAAGGCCGTCGTGACGGCGGGCGCCGGGGCCGGACGGATCAGCGTCTGACCGCGCGCTGCTGGAAGGTGGGCCGGCCCGGGTACGCTCTCGGGCCGGCTCAGCCGCGCGGCGTCCGGGCGGACGAGGTGGTGCCCGGCGTCGACCCGGACCGGGCCACCAGCGACCCCAGCAGGCGCAGGTTGTCGTGCGACGGGCTGCCGGGGTCGGTGGTGTAGATGAACAGCGTCTGGTCCGGGTCGCCGGGCATCGCGAGGGCCTCGTAGCGAAGCGTGATCGGCCCGACCCCCGGGTGGCGCATCCGCTTGGTGCCGTACGTGCGCTCGTGCACGTAGTGCCCGTTCCACCAGGTACGGAACTCCGGGCTCCTGATGGTCAGTTCGCCGACGAGCCGGCTGAGCTGTGGATCGTCGGGATTGCGGCCGGCATACAGACGCAGGGTGCCGACCACCTCGGCGGCCACCGTGGGCCAGTCCAGGAAGGCGTCGCGGGCGCCCGGGTCCAGGAAGATCCACCGGATGTAGTTGCGCTGCCGTGGCGGCAGCAGTGTCCAGTCGGTGAGCAGCGCACGGGCGAGGGCGTTCGACGCGAGCACGTCCGTGCGGCGTCCGAGGACGAGCGCCGGGTGCTCGGTCATGGAGGCGATCAGCTGGTGCATCGCCGGACGTACCCGTTGGGCGGGCGTCTCCTGGTTGCCGCGCCGGGCGGGCCGCGCCAGGTCGGCGAGGTGGGCGCCGGCGGCGGCGTCGAGCTGGAAGACCCGCGCGAGGGCCTCGACGACCGCTGCGGACGGGCTGGTGTGCCGGCCCTGTTCGAGTCGGGTGTAGTAGTCGACGCTCACCCCGGCGAGCAACGCCACCTCTTCCCGGCGCAGCCCGCGGACCCGGCGCCCGTGCGTCGCGGGGGCGATGCCCACGTCCTCCGGCGCCAGGGAGGCCCGGCACCGGCGAAGGAACCGGCCGAGGTCTGAGTGTCCCGCCATGCCCCAATGATCGGCCGCGAGTGGCGTTCCGCGACACCGTCCGGGTGGGTGTGTCGTTCCCAGGCAGCGCTGGGCTTGCCTCGCCGTGTTCTCGGCCCTTTCTCGTCCGCAGCATGGGATGTGTCCCAGCCGGGACGCCACGGCACCGAGACTCAGGAGCTCTCATGTCCTTCCCGACCACCCGTCCGGCCACCTGGTTCGTCACCGGCACGTCCCGCGGCATCGGCCTCGAACTGGTCCGGCAACTGCTGGACCGGGGCGACAACGTCGCGGCGACGACCCGCTCGGCCGAGCGTCTCGGCGCGGCCCTCGGTCCGGTCGACCGGGAGCGGCTGCTTCCCCTCGAACTCGACCTGACCGACGAGGCGGCGGTGGCGTCGGCGGTCCGCGCCACCACCGACCGTTTCGGCGCCGTCGACGTCGTGGTGAACAACGCCGGCTACGGCTTCCTCGGCGCGGTCGAGGAAGCCGGCGACGCCGAGGTGCGGAAGATGTTCGAGGTGCAGGTCTTCGGCGTCTGGAACGTGCTCCGGGCGGCCATTCCCGGAATGCGCGCCGCGCGCAGCGGCCACATCATCAACGTCTCCTCGATCCTGGGCCTCACCGCTTTCCCGGGCTGGGGCCTGTACTGCTCGGCGAAGTACGCGCTGGAGGGCCTGTCGGACGCTCTCGCGGCCGAGGTCGCCGAGTTCGGTATCAAGGTCAACGTCGTGGAGCCGGGCTACACGCGTACCGACTTCCTGCGTACGTCCTCGCTCGGCCTGCCGGCGAGCACCGCCGACGGCTATGTGGCGATCCGCGAGATGACCGAGGCGCACCTGGCGATGCCCGGGAGCCAGCTCGGTGACCCGGTGAAGGCCGCGGCCGCCATCATCGAGGTCGCCGTCGGCGGCGCGGCGCCGCTGCACCAGGTCCTCGGCTCCGACTCCTACGCGCTGGCCAAGGCCCGTGTGGAGGCGCTCGCCGGTGACATCGAGGCCGGCCGCGAGCTCGCGTTCACCACGGACGTCGCCGGCTCCTGACATGCCCGGTGCGGCGTCTGCCGGTCCCCGCCACGGCGGGGACCGGTGGCCTCAGCGGTCCAACGCGGCGGCCAGCGCCTCGGGCAGGCTGAGGGCCAGCAGATGACCGCCGGGCAGGCGCTCGGGCGTGACGCCGAGCCGCTGCTGGGCCACCCGGGTCTGGAACTCGGCCGGGAAGAACCGGTCCGCGCTGCCGCACAGGACCTCGGTCGGCACGTCGGGCCACGCGTCCAGCGGCCAGGGCTGCGCGAACGGGGTTCCCGACTGCGGTGACCCACCCGCCATGGCCTGCGCGGTGATGTCCTCCGGCACGTCGTGGAAGAAGTACACGAGCGGATCGAACGGCCCGTCGGGGGAGCGGCCCTCGCGCCTGTCGCACTCACGGCGGGCCTGGTCCTGGCCGGTGTTGGTCCACCAGTCGTCGCCGGTCTCGCCGGGAGCCGGGATCATCGCGTTGACCAGGACCAGCCGTGCGACAGGCAGCCGGCCGCAGACCAGTGGCGCGGTCAGGCCGCCCATCGACTGGGCCACCACCACCAGGTCCCCGCGGTCACCGGCCGCGTCGACCACGGTGTCCACGTACTCCGGCAGTCCCGCGCTGTCGTCCACGGCCGGCAGCTCGACGGCCGTCGCCTCGTGGCCGCGCTGCTCCAGGAGGGGGACCAGGCGGTGCCAGTACCAGGCGTCGCCGCCCGCCCCGGGCACCAGGATGTAGGTCGTCACGGTGCGAATTTAGCACCAAACAGTGCTGTAGGAATACCATCGATGGCATGACGCGCGTATACGACGACCCCTGCGGCCTGGCCCGGGCGCTCAACCTGGTCGGCGACAGGTGGGCGTTGCTGATCGTCCGCGAGTTGCTGCTCGGCCCGAAGCGCTTCACCGACCTGCGGCGCGGCCTGCCCGGCGCCAGTCAGAGCATGCTCACCGCCCGGCTCGCCGAGCTGGAGGAGGCGGGAGTGGTACGCCGTCGGCGTCTCGGACCGCCGGCCGGCGTCCGGGCGTACGAGCTGACCGAATGGGGACGGGACCTCGAACCCGCCCTGCTGGGGCTGGCCAGGTGGGGGAGCCGGAGCCCGCTGACCTCGTCGGCGCAGCTGAGCGGGGACGCGCTGGCCCTCGCCATGAAGACCACCTTCGACCCGGCCGCGGCGGGCGACTTCGCCGTACGGTGTCAGCTTCTCCTCGACGGCGACAGCCTGCTCGTCACCGTCGAGGACGGACGGTTCGACGTGGTGCGCGCGGACGCCGCCGATGCCGAGCTGGTGATCCGGGCCGGCGTCGGGGTCTTCCGCTCGCTCGTCTTCGGTGGCGTGCCGTTGCATTCCGCCGGCGTCGTCGTCCGGGGCGACGGCGAGGTCGCGGCCCGCCTGCTGCGGCTGTTCCGGCGCCCCACGCCGGTGGGCGTCGATGCCCTGGAGTGACGGCGCGAGTGCGCTCAGCTGCCCCTCAAGTGGCGTTGGTAGTCTCCCGGCGCGGTGAGCCGCCCCTCAGGCGGCACGGATGCCTGCTGTCGACCCGAACCCTGCGGATCGCCGACCCACCCGACGGTCTTGCTCACCACTGATCAACCCGTTGGGGCGACAATCAGCGAGTGGTGGACAAGGTGGTGGAGGCGCTCGTCGGGCTGCCGCCGGTCCTGGTCCTGACCCTGGTGGTCGTCCTGCCGGCTCTGGAGTCCTCGACGCTGCTCGGGCTGGTCGTACCGGGTGAGACAGCGATCCTGATCGGTGGGCTGGTGGCCCACGGTGGTGCGCTGCCGCTGTGGGCGGTGGTCGCCGCCGGGACCGTCGGGGCGTGCCTCGGTGACCAGGCCGGGTACGCCCTCGGCCGCCGGTACGGCGCGGGTGTGCTCGCCCGCGCCCCGCGAGTGCTGCGCCGGCGCCTCGACATCGCGCGGGCCCGCCGCCTGGTCGCCCGCCGCGGGGCATGGGCGGTGCTCATCGGACGCTGGGTGGCGGTGCTGCGGGCCGTTGTCCCCATGATCGCCGGGACCGGTGGGATGCGGTGGCCGGTGTTCCTGCGGGCGAACCTGGCCGGCGGGCTGGTGTGGGCGACAGCCGTGGCGGTGCTGGGCTACCTGGGCGCCGCCTCCTACCGGTATCTGGAGCGGGAACTGGGCATCGGGGAGTGGATCCTGCTGGCCCTGATCGGCGCCGTCGTGGCGCTGCGGATCTGGCGGATCCGGCGGAAGGCGGCCCACTGATGAACGGTGGCCAATCAGCGGCGCGCCGTGGGGCGCATCGGTAGCGTCACTCGCGCGAGAGGTGGCTGCCGACACACCGCTGAGACATAGCCGTCCCGTCCGCGGATCACCGACTGCGTGCTCAATCTTCTGAAGCATCGGCAACATCCCTGGAAGGAAGAGCCTCATGACGCATATCTCGATCATCGGCACCGGAAACATGGGCCAGGCCATCTCTGCGATAGCCGCCAAGGGCGACAACAGCGTCGAACTGTTCGGCAAGACCGATCTCGACAAGCCGGTCACCGGTGACATCGTGGTGCTTGCCGTGCCCTACCCGGCGGTGGACCAGGTGCTCGCTCAGCGCGCCGGTCAGCTCGACGACAAGATCGTCGTCGACATCACCAACCCGCTGAACTTCGAGACCTACGACTCGCTCACCGTTCCCGCCGACTCCTCGGCCGCCGCGGAGATCGCGGCGAAGCTCCCACGCTCCCGGGTTGTCAAGGCGTTCAACACCACCTTCGCCGGCACCCTCGCCGAGGGGACCGTCGGACCGCTCACCACCACCGTGCTCATCGCCGGCGACGACGCGGACGCCAAGGCCGCCCTCGCGGGCGTGGTCACCGCCGCCGGGCTGAAGGCCGTCGACGCCGGCTCCCTCCACCGCGCCCGCGAGATGGAGGCCGTCGGCTTCCTGCAGATCAGCCTGGCGGCGAACGAGAAGCTTCCCTGGTCCGGCGGCTTCGGCGTGGTCAACTGACCTGCTCGCGGCCGGGGCCCCGGTGACGCTGTGCGACTCGCGGGGGCGAAGCAGCGGTGGTCGGCTGACCTGACGGAGCGGCGGGGGTGGCCAGGGGAGCGGCGGCAGCCGGGCCCGCTCGTGTCATGCTCGCAACGATGAGCACCGAGCGCCCGCGCGACCCACGCCACCACCGTCGGTCGCGCCGCCGCGTGGCCCGCGCCGCGTTTGTCGTCGGGGTGCTCGCCGCATTGGCCGCCGTCGCGTACGTCGTGGTGCCGCTGCTGCGGCCACCGGGCCCACGACCGGCCTTCCAGCTCCCTGTGGCCTGTGGCGAGACGTGGCGTCTCTCGACCTATCCCGGGCACGACGACTACGACATCGACCTGTTCCCGACCACGGGCGAGGCGTGGGGGCGGCCCGTGCTGGCCTCCGCCGCGGGCACGGTCACCGTGGCGGGCGTCAACGGATCCCTCGGCGGTCGCACCCCGCAGGACCCGAACGGCCCGAAGGGGCGGGGCGGCGGTTACTGGGTCAAGATCGACCACGGCGGGAAGTGGGAGACGCAGTACCTGCACCTGCTCGAACCGCCGTTGGTGAAGCCCGGTCAGCGGGTGGCCCGCGGCGACCAGCTCGGGCGGGTCGGCAGCACCGGGGACTCCGGCGCCCCGCACCTGCACTACGAGCAGCGCCGGGGATGGGAGAAGGTGGAGACCCACTTCGACGGCCTGCCGTCCGGCATCACGTCCGACGACCGTGCGTACACGGTGCGCCTGACCAGCGCCAACTGCGACCAGAGACGCCCGTAGCCGGTGCCACCGAAACCTAATTCGGTCGCGGCGGTCGCGACGGTCGGGCAAGGTGGGACTGCATCCGGCGGCGAACGCCCGCCACCAGGACCACGACGAGGAGTGACAATGCGAGCAGCTTCCACGCTCCGGACCCTTGACCGTCCTACCGTGGAGTCCTGCCTTGGCGTTGTTGAACCTCGGAATCGTCGCCCATGTTGATGCCGGAAAGACCAGTCTGACCGAGCGGCTGCTGTACGAGGCGGGCGCCGTGTCCGAGCCGGGCAGCGTCGACGCCGGCACGACACGGACCGACTCGATGGAATTGGAGCGCCGGCGTGGCATCACCATCCGGGCGGCCGTCACCTCGATCACCATCGGTGATCTGAGCATCAACCTGCTGGACACCCCCGGCCACCCCGACTTCATCGCGGAGGTCGAGCGTTCGCTGGCCGTGCTGGATGCCGCCGTACTCGTGGTGTCGAGCGTGGAGGGGGTCCAGCCGCAGACCGTCGCCATCTGGCGGGCGCTGCGCCGGATCGGCGTACCGACGGTGTTCTTCCTCAACAAGGTCGACCGCCGCGGTGCCGACGTCGGCCGGGCGACGGCCGAGCTGCGCCGGCGGCTCGGGGCGCGTCCGGTCCTGCTCACCACTGTCGCCGGCCAGGGCGGGCGCGAGGCCCGGGTGCGAGCCGTGCGCCTCGACGCCGAACCGGTGGTGGCGGAGGTGGCGGAGGTCGACGACGCGGTGGCGGCGCGGTGGCTGACCGATCAGCCGGTACGCGCCCGCGACGTCCGGCGAGCGATCCGCGGCGCGGTACGCCGTGGCGACCTGATCCCGGTCGCGTGCGGCTCGGCGATCACCGGAGCCGGGGTGCGCCAGTTGTGCGACGTCCTGGCCGATCTGCTGCCGTACGGCGACACGCGGGACGGTCCGCTGGCGGGCACGGTCTTCGCCGTCGACCGGGACGGCCACGGCCGACGGGTCTGGTTGCGGTTGTGGTCCGGGCGGTTGCGCGTACGGGACCGGGTGCTGCTCGCCGGAGCCCGACCTCAGACGGTGACCCAGATCGCCGTCATCGAGCCCGAGGGTGTGCTGGTGCGAACGGCCGTGTCCGCCGGTCAGATCGCCGCGGTGCGGGGGGTGTCGGCGCGGATCGGGCAGCACATCGGGCAGCCGCCGCGGCGACACGGCTACCGGTTCCCGCCGCCCACCCGGCAGGCGGTGGTCGAGCCGGTCGAACCGGAGCAGCGCCTGGCGATGTTCGCCGGCCTGGCCGAGCTGGCCGACGAGGACCCGCTGGTGGACCTGCGCCTCGACGAGCAGCAGGCGGAGGCGGTGATCCGCCTGCACGGCGAGGTCCAGAAGGAGGTGCTGGCCGCCCTCATGGAGGACCGGTACGGCGTCCGGGTGCGGTTCTCCGGCACGCTGACCGCCTGCATCGAACGGGTCGCCGGCACCGGCGCCGCCGAGGAGCGGGTGCGGGAGCGCGGCAACCCGTACCTGGCCGGGCTGGGGTTGCGCATCGAGGCCGCCCCGGTCGGGCACGGCATCGAGTTCCGCTCCGGTGTCGAGCGGGGTCGGCTGCCGCCGGCGTTCGTCGCCGCGACGGAGGAAGGCGTGCGGGCCGCGCTGCGGCACGGCCGGCACGGCTGGCCGGTCACCGACTGCGTGGTCACCATGACGGCCTCGCAGTACCTCCCCCGGCAGAGCAGGCCGCACCAGAAGTTCGACAAGTCGATCTCGACCGTGGCTGCGGACTTCCGCCACCTCGCCCCGGTCGTGGTCGCCGCGGCGCTGCGCCGGGCCGGCACCCGGGTGTGCCACCCGGTCGAGCGGTTCGACGTCAACCTTCCCCAGCAGGCGGTGGAGACGGTGCTGGCGCTGCTCGCCCGGCTCGGAGCGGTCGTCCACGACACCGGCGTCGCCGGCGGATACCTGGAGGTGAGCGGCACCCTGCCGTCCGCGCGGGTCCCGCAGGTCGTCGCCGCCCTTCCCGACCTCACCGGCGGCGAGGCGGTCCTGACCACCACCTTCGATCACTACGCGCCGGTCACCGGTGAGGAATCTCCGACGTTGCGCCGGCGCGGACCCGACCCGGCCGACCGCGAGGCATGGTTCAGGGCCGTGCCGAGGTAGGCCCGCCTGGGCGCCTGACCGGGCGGCGGCCGGAGCGGTTCCGGCGATAGGATCACCGGCACCCCGCCGCCGCCCGTACCCGCTGGAGCCCCGCTGTCCCGGCAGCCCGCCACCCGTCGCGCCCGGCGTGCCCGCCGGGTGCTGGCCCTGGTGTGCCTGCTCGTGGTGGCCGGGCTGCCCGCCGGCTCGGCGCCGCTCGGCGACACCGGGTCGGGGACGCTGCGGGTGCTCCAGATGAACCTGTGCAACAGCGGCCGGGCCGGCTGCTACACCGGCCGGGCCGTCCGCCGGGCCGCCGACGTGATCGCCGCCGAGCGGCCCGACCTGGTCACGCTCAACGAGGTCTGCCGCGACGACGTGGACACGCTGGAGCGCGCGCTGCGGGCCGCCCGTCCCGGCGGCACCGTGGTGTCCGCGTTCCAGGCCGCCGGTGACCGTCCCAACGCCGCCCCCACCTACTGCAACAACGGCCAGCCGTACGGGATCGGGTTGGTGACCCGCCTCGACGCGCGCGACGCGCGGCCCTCCGTGCACCGCGGCACCTACCCGGCGCAGGATTTCGCCGACCCCGAGGAGCGGGTCTGGCTCTGCCTGCGGGCCGCCGGGCTGCTGCACGCGTGCACAACGCATCTGGCGAACACCAGCGGCGACGTCGCGCTGGCCCAATGCGCGCAACTGGTCGGCGCGGTGGTGCCGGCGATCCGCCGCGACGGCGGGTACGCGCCGACAGTGCTCGCCGGTGACCTCAACCTGCGCGTCGGCGGCACACCGGACGTGCGCTCGTGCGTGCCGGCGGGCTACCGGCGGATCGACGACGGCGCCCGGCAGCAGATGGTGACGACGGGCGACGTCACCATCTGCTGCCACCGGCCGGTGGACATGCGCGGGACGACCGACCATCCGGCGCTGCTGGCGACGGTGTCGATCGACGGCGCGACCGGGACGGACCTACGGTTTGCGGGCGAGTAGCCCGACGAACGTGTGGTAGGTGTCGGTCTGCTGCGGCGCGGGCGCGTCCGGATCCGGACGCCACTCGGCCAGCGGCACCAGCCCCGGCTCCAGCACCGTCAGCCCGTCGGCGAAGGCGAGGATCTCCTCGTCGGTACGCCAGCGGCCGGTGCCCAGCGACTCGTTGAAGACACGCTCGACCTCGCGCGCCTTGCGGGAGCCCTCCGGGTCGCGTTCGCCGGGGTCGCGGAAGTGCGAGATCGCCACGTAGCTGCCGGACGGCATCGCGTCGATCAGTTCCGCCGCCACCGCGCGCGGGTCCTCGTCGTCGCCGAGGTGGTGCAGGATCGCGAAGAGCAGCAACCCGATCGGCCGGTCGAAGTCGAGGAACCGGCGGACGTCCGGGTCGTTGAGGATCTCCTGCGGTGCCCGGACGTCGGCCTGGATCACCGTCGCGGTGCCCTCCGCGGCGAGCAGCGCCCGCCCGTGGGTCAGCACGATCGGGTCGTTGTCCACGTAGACCACCCGGGCGGCCGGGTTGTGCTCGGTGGCGACCTCGTGCACGTTGCCCTGCGTGGGCAGCCCCGAGCCGAGGTCGAGGAACTGGTCGATGCCCGCCTCGGTGACCAGGAACCGGATCACCCGGCGCAGGAACGCCCGGTTCGCCTGGCCGGCGGCCGGCCCGTCCGGCGTGATCCGCAGCGCGTGCTCGGCGACCTTCCGGTCGACCTCGAAGTTGTCCTTGCCGCCCAGGAAGTAGTCGTAGACCCGGGCGACGCTGGGAACGTTGAGGTCGATGCCGGGGGGTGCCGCCTTGTCGCGGGTCACAGGCGTCTCCATTCGATTCGGATCAGCGCCGCCCGTCCGTGGGGGGTTACGGGCGTTTTCGGGGAGTGTAGCGACCGGACGGCCCGAATTGTGGCCCCGGTTGGTACCGCTCCCAGGCCGTCGGGCCGTCACCAGCACGTTCGCCACGCGACACGCGGAACGCGCCGGGCCGCAGCCGGTTCGCCGATGTCCGATGTGGCGTCCCCGCTGCCATACTCGGCATCGGACAGGTGGGGTCGTCGTAAGGGTGAAGACGTGCGGTTCCGGGTGCTAGGTCCGCCCGGCATCGACCGGGACGGGCGAGGCGTGCCGCTCGGCGGGCCGAAGCAACGGGCCCTGCTGGCCCTGTTCCTGCTGCGGCCGAACCGGTTCGTCGCCGCCGACTGGCTGGTCGAGGCGCTCTGGAACGGGCGACCGCCGGCCAGCGCCCACACGACGCTGCGCACCTACGTCGCCGGACTGCGCCGGGCCGTGGAGCCCGAGCGGTCCCACCGCGAGCCGGCGCGCGTCCTGCGCAGCCGCCCCCGAGGGTACGAGCTGCGGGTGGAGGCCGAGGCCGTCGACGCGATCCGATTCGGACACCTGGTGGACAGGGCTGCGGACACGCTCGCGGCCGGGAATCCGGCGGCCGCCGAGCGGACGTACGCCGAGGCGCTGGCGCTGTGGCGGGGCGAGCCGCTCGCCGGCGTCGGCGAGCTGAACGCGGTGCGCCCGGAGGTGGCGCGGCTGACCGAGCTGCGGCTCACCGCCGAGGAGGGCCGCCTGACAGCTGCCGTCGCGGCCGGCCGGCACGCGCCGCTGCTGGCGGAGCTGCGCCGCTTCGTGTCGGCGAACCCGCTGCGCGAGGGGGCCCGCGCGCAGTTGATGCTGGCGCTGTACCGGTCCGGTCGGCAGACCGAGGCGCTCGCGGCCTTCGACGAGGGACGCCGGGTCCTCGCCGCCGAGTACGGGCTCGACCCCGGTGAACAGATGCGGGCGGCGCACCGGCTGATCCTGGAACGGGCCGTACCGGCGCAGCCCGGAGCCCCGGCGGCGGCCGGCCGGCAGGTCGTGCGGACGGCCGGGGCCCGGCCGGCCCGTGCCGAACCGGGCCCGGCCGCGGGCGGCGGGTCGCCGGACCGGCGCGCGGACCCGCTCGTGGGGCGCGGTGCCGAGTTGGCGCGGCTGCGGGAGACGCTCGACGCGGCCACCGGGCGCGGCGGGCGGGTCCTGGCCCTGGTGGGGGAGGCGGGCATCGGCAAGACCAGCCTCGCCGCCGCGCTCGGCGCCCAGGCCACGACGGACGGCGTGCCGGTCGTCTGGGGTCGCTGTCCGGACGTCGGGCAGGCGCCGCCGTTCTGGCTGTGGAACCAGGTGGTACGCGTGCTCGCGGCCATGCCGGACGTCGGCGCCACCGGCTCGGCGAGCCGCCTGGGCGGGTTCGCCGCCGGGTCGCTGCCCGGCCCGGCGGACGAGGGCGGCCTCGACCCCACGGCGCGGTTCCAGGTGTACGAGGCGGCGTCCGACCTGGTGCACGCGGCAGCCCTGCGGCGCGGTCTGCTGGTCGTGCTGGACGACCTGCACGCCGCCGACCCGGACTCGCTGCTGTTGCTGCGGTTCCTCTCCGCAGGCCTGTCCACGTCCCGGGCGCTCGTGGTCGCCACCCTGCGGCCGTACGACCACGACCCGGCCTTGGTGGCCACAGTCGCCGAACTGGCCCGCGGGCGGGACTTCGGTCAGCTCCGGCTCGCCGGGCTGGACGCCTCCTCGGTCGCCGACCTCGTCCGGCACCGGACCGGGACGGCGCCGCCGGAGCCGGTGGTGGCCCGGCTCGTCACCCGTACCGGCGGGAACCCGTTCTTCCTCACCGAGCTGCTGCGGTCCCGGACCGACCCGGCGGCCGACGCGGAGCTGCCACCGAGCATCCGCGACACGGTACGGCTGCGGCTCGGCGGGCTGCCCGAGCCCGCCCGCCGCTGCCTCGACCTGCTCAGCGTGGCCGGACACGACCTGGACCTGCAGGTGATGGCGGCGGCGCTGCACACCACCGCCCCGGCGCTCGCCGAAGCGCTCGCCCCGGCGTACACGGCCGCCCTGGTCATCGAGGCGGGGCCGGGCGCCGTCACCTTCCGCCACCCGCTCATCGCCGAGGTCACCTACGCCGAGCTGGTCCCGCCGCGCCGCGCCGCGCTGCACGCCCGGCTGGCGAGCGCGTACGAGCGGACCGTCGGCGTCGCACCGGCCGAACTGGCCCGCCACTACGGTCAGGCGATCGGCCTCGGCCACGGCGAGGACCACCTGCGGTGGTCGCTGCGCGCCGCCGACGACGCGACGCGGCGGGTCGCCTACGAGGACGCGCTCGGCCACCTCGAACGCGCCGCGCGCCGGCTGGCCCCGGCCGCGCAGGTCTCGCCCGACGCGGCGTCCACCGAACTGACCGTCCAGTTGCACCGCGCGTCGCTGTTGCAGATGACTGTCGGCGTCGGCAGCGACGCCGTCGACCAGGTCTGCGCCCGTGCCCGTGAGCTGCTGACGCTCGTCGGGCCGGACACCGACCTCCGGCACGCGCTCTGGGCGCTGGGTGAGCTGGCCGCCAACCGGGCCGAGTTCGCGATCTGCGCCGACCTCGCCGGGCGCCTGGTGCGATCCCCGGACGACGGCAGCGGCCTGATCGCCGTGGCCGGTGAGTACCTGCTCGGCGCGGTCGGCTACTTCACCGGCCACCAGGCCGAGGCCGAGCGGCGGCTCAGCGCCGGGATCGAACGGCTGCGTACGGTCGCCCGGGCGCTGCTGCGCCGGGAGGTCGGCCGGCGTCCGGTGCTGGCCTGCCACAACTTCCGGGCGCTCGTGCGGTCGATGCGCGGCGACCCGGCCGGCGCCCGGGCGGACATCGCCGACGCCGAGGCCCTCGCCGAGGAACTGGACGACCCGTACGGCCGGGCGAACGCGGCGCTCTACGCGGCCTGGCTGGCGATGCAGGAACACGACGTCGACGCGGCCGACGCCGCGGGAAGCCGGTGCCGGGACATCGGCCGGGCCACCGGCCTGCCGCACATGACGGCGACCGGCGCGTACTTCCTGGAGTGGGCCGCCGCGCGCGGCGGCGACCACGGCCGGCTCGACGCGATGCGCGCCGCCGCCGACGAGTTCTACCGTCCCGGGCTGCGGTCCACCCGGACCATCACGTGCGCCGCGATGGCCGAGGCGTACCTGGCCGCCGGCCGGCCGGAGACCGCGGCGACGCTGGCCGCGGAAGGACTTGCAGTGGCGGACCGGTTCGGCGAGCGCGTCTTCGTCGCGGAGCTGCACCGGATCCGCGGGGCCGCGCGCCGCGACCGTGCGGAGTGGGACCTCGGCGCCCGGATCGCCGCCGACCAGGGCGCCGCGCTGCTGCTCCACCGGTTCGCGGCCTTCTGACCGGTGTGGAGGCCCACCTCCACGCCTTCTCCACACCCTTTCCACGCCGGGCTGGTGCCCTGGTCGGCGTCGGACGGCCGGAGCCGTCCGGGACCATGTTCCGAAGGGGCACCACAATGGGATCAGTTCAGTCGCCGGAGCGTCAGGCGGTCCAGGAGGTCGACGTCGCCGTCATCGGCTGCGGGCCGGTGGGCGCGCTCACCGCCAACCTGCTCGGCGCCCGCGGCGTCACCACGCTCGTCGTGGAGCGCAGCGCGGCCCCGCACGGCCAGCCGCGGGCCTTCTCCTGCGACGACGAGGCGATGCGCATCTACCAGCAGGCCGGCCTGCTCGACGAGATTCGCGACTCCACGATCGCGCCGCCGCTCGTCGAGTACGTCAACGGCGCCGGCCGGGTCTTCGCCCGGATGGCGCTGTCCGAGACGGACTTCGGGTACGGGCACGCGCCGCTGCGCTTCTTCGACCAGCCGCGACTGGAACACACGTTGCGCGCCGGGCTGGACCGTTTCCCCCACGTGCAGCTCTCGCTCGGTACCGAGATGGTCGGCCTCACCCAGGACGAGGACGGGGTCACCGTGCTGCTGTCCGACGTGGCCACCGGGCAGCGGCGGGCCGTCCGCGCCCGGTACGTGCTCGGCTGCGACGGCGCGCGCAGCGCCACCCGTGCCGCCGTCCGGATCCCGTTGTCCGGGGCGAGCTACGCCGAGCCGTGGCTGGCGGTCTCCGGCGACGTGCCGCCCGACGCGGTACGGGTCGGGGACACGCGGTTCGTCTGCGACTGGCGGCGTCCGGCGTTCGTGTCCCCGGGCGCGGGGGGCAGCTACCGGATGGAGTTCATGCTGCGGCCGGGAGAGACCGAGGAGGAGATGCGGCGGCCCGAGACCGTCGCCGCGCTCGTCTCGCCGTACGTCGACCCGGCCCGGTTCACCGTCACCCGCGCGGTGGTCTACACCTTCCACCACCTCATCGCGCAACGGTGGCGGGAGGGACGGGTGTTCCTGCTGGGCGACGCCGCCCACCAGATGCCGCCGTTCATGGGTCAGGGCCTGTGCAGCGGACTGCGCGACGCGGCCAACCTGTCGTGGAAGCTGTCGCTGGTGCTGTCCGGCGCGGCCGATCCCGTCGTGCTCGACACGTACGAGACCGAGCGGCGCCCGCACACGGTGGAGATGGCGCGCACGAGCGTCCGGCTGGGACACGTCTTCCTGGCCCGCAACCGGGTCGCCGCCGCGCTGCGCGACGCCGCGCTGCGGGCCGTCCAGACGATCCCCCGGGTACGGCGGTTCGTGGAGCGCTTCGAGTTCAAGCCGGTGCCCGCGTACCGGCGGGGCCTGATGGCCGGCGGCCGGCGCGACGGGATGGTCGGGACGATGTTCCCCCAGCCGCGGGTGCTCGTCCCGGGCGCGCCCGGGGAGCGCCTGCTCGACGAGGCGCTCGGCGACGGCTTCGCCGTGCTCGGTCGCGCCGGCGCGGACAACCCGCTCGGAGCGTGGCGACCGGGGCTGCCGGTGCGGTTCGTCGCGGTCCACCCGTCCGGCACGCCGCTCGCCGACCTGCCGGGCCCGTCCGCTGACGAGCGGCCGGACCGGGTCGACGTCGTGGACGTGGACGGCGTGCTGGACGGATGGCTCCGGCGTCACCGCGCCGGCCTGGTGGTGCTGCGCCCGGACCGTTTCGTGTTCGCCCTGGCGGCGGAGGGCGGCGTCGAGCGGGCCGGACGGGTGCTGTCGGCAGCCCTCGGCGCGCCGCCGGACGGAGCGGGCGAGCCGCTTCCGGACAGCCCGGAGGTCACGGCGACACCGAGCCGGTGACCGACAGCCCGGTCCCGCCCGCCGTCCGCCCTCTCCTCGGTGGCGGACGGCGGGAGGCGGCCGGCGCGCCTGCCTGCCTGGGGCCGGCCGTCGCCTTTCGGACACTCCCCGGCATGTTGATGATCGCCTATGGTTGACGGTGTGGCGGACGACGTACGGGGCGCCGCACCTGACGGCGAGCCGGTAGAGGCGGTACGGCAGCTTCTGCTCGGCGAGATCCGGGACCGCAACAGCGCCGACGAGACCGGACGGCTGCTGGGGTCGCCGCCCGAGGCGCGGTTGGCCGCGACACACCAGATCCTCGCCGACCTGATGGACACGGCCGCGGACCACGAGTCCATCTACGGGGTGGGCGCCTTCCTGGACGGCTGTCAGGCGGCGCTCGCACGGTTGCGCCAGGCCGCGGATCCCCACGACCCGCCGGTGGCGGCGCTGCTGGCCTTCCTCTGCCTCAACGTCACCCTCCTCGACCGGCGCTTCGAGCCGCCCGAGCGCGCCAAGCAGGACGCCTCGGACGACTACTGCCGCGAACTGTTCCGGACCACGCCGGTGTCGGCGGCGATCCGGGCCCTCTACCGGCCGGGCGGCCGTCCGGGCGTGAGCCGGCCGATCTCCGAGATCGACCTGCGCCGGTGGCGCGAGATCGACTTCGGCTCGCTGGAGTACCACCGCGCGGGGACCACCTCGTTCATCCTCAAGGCCACCACGCTCGAACCGGTTGACGAGTCCGGCCTGCATCCCGAGCTGGTACTCAAGTGCGTGCTCTTTCCGTGGAGCAAGCTGACGTCGGTGGCGCAGGCCACCGACGAGTACGCGGTCCGGTACGGCGCCGGCAACACACCGAGCGTGGTCGTGCATCCGCTCGCGTCGACCGACCAGTGGGTGCTCATGCCCTACCAGGAGGGCGAGACACTGGGCGACCACCTCATCGCCTTCGAGAGTTCCGGGCCGTCGCCGGGCGCCCGGGTGGCCAAGGCCCGCCAGGTCGGGCTTCTGCTCGCCGAGGCGCTGCACAAGCTGGCGCGGTCGGAGCCGGTCGACGTGAACCATCGGGAACGACAGCACCTGGACCTGTCGCCCGGGAACATCATCCTGTCCGACGGCCGGGTCCACTTCATCGATCTCGGTGTCAACCACCTGTACAGCCGCCAGGTCGGCATCGCCGAGCACGACGACGCCGTCTACATCGCGCCCGAGGTGAAGAACCGCGGCCAGTCTGAGGTGGCCGACGTCTACTCGTTGGGAATCATCCTCATCCAGGTGATGGTCGGCAGCGCCGCGCGCGACGGGCGCGTGCCGGACCGGGTCTACGCGATAAGTCCCACCATCGCCCGGATGCTCGACGACTTCATCGAGGAGCAGCCGAAGGACCGGTTGCTGCTCCTGCCGGACCGGCCGTTCCGGTTCGACGACCTGCACCGGCTGATGGTTCTCACCTTCGACCTGGCGGCGCAGGAGTCGGAGACCAGCCGGTCGGCACTGCGACGCTGGGTCGCCCGGCTCGCGCCCGCCTCCCGGGAGGTCCGGACGCAGTACAAACAGTTCCGGGTGGCCCGGGCGGCGAAGGTCACGCACGACACGTACCTGATGGGGTTCGCGCTTGTCGCCACCGCCTGCTGGTGGTTCATCTGCGCCAAGACGGCCCTGTGGAAGGTCGACGACGTGCTGACCTTCTCGGCCAAGCCGCTGCCTCCGGCCGACCTGAGAGCGGCCGTGATCATCGGGTTCGGCCAGGCGCTGGTCGGGGCGAAGTACTACCAGAGCGTGCTGGCGCGGCTCACCGCGCGGCACATTCCCGGCGCCCTGGCCCGCTGCACGGAGGTCGCGGTGCGGGCGATGTGCGTCGTCGCGTTGCCGACCGTGCTGCTGTCGGTGTTCTGGAAACCCGCCCTGTGGGCGTGGGGCTGCGCGGCCGGGGCGGTGGCCGTCTCCGTCACGAATCTCCTGCTCCTGCTGCTCAGCCGGCGGATCCTGCGGGCCGGGGAGGCCAGCGGACTGTCGACAGTGCCGCCCGCCGGCGACGGGGTGGCGCGGGGCTTCGAACAGTGGTGGTGGTCCATGCTGCTGTACGCGGCGGTCATCTGCGTCATCGCGGCCGGTCTGCAGGTCGGCTTCCTGCACGACCGCGACGCGTACGTCTTCGGTTTGGTCGTGATCAGCGTCGGCATCCACTACCTGTCCAAGTTCGTCACCGCCGGATACGAGGTGCGCGGGGGACTGTCGCGCGCGCTGTCGGTGGGGGAGCGGCTGTCCGTCCTGCACCGGGCCGATCCGTCCCGGGTCCGGAACTGGCCGCCCCGGCTCGTCGCGCCCCGGCAACCCGCCGACCCGGCGATCGGGTGACGACCCGCGCCGGGCCGGCGGAGCGCCGGGTACCGCGTCACACCACGTCGGACACCCGCGTCAGGTTGGTGCGCTGCCAGTCGTGGGCGCCGAGCGAGCGGGACAGCAACTGGATGTTGCCGTTCGCCGCCGTGTAGGCGATCTGGAGGCGGCCGCCGCCCAGCCACACCGACAGCAGGGTCGAGCCGACCGGTGGCATACCGTCGATCTGCACGCGCTCGGCCTGCCACGTGTCGCCGTCGCCGGTCAGCTCCCACAGCCCGCCGTCGTAGTCGGCGAAGACCAGCAGCCAGCCGTCGGGCGCGCCGTCCACGCCGGGCAGCCGCTGCACCGCCGACGCGCGGCACTCCGGCAGGCCCAGTTCGGCGGTCAGCGACCGCGTGTGCCAGGCGCCGTCGTCGCCCACGGCGTACATCCGGATGTCCTGCCGGTGGTCGAGGCCGAACACCCGGTGCCGCTCGCCGGCGCGGTGTTCGCCCCACACCGGCATCATGGTCAGCGGTAGCGGGTTCTCCGCCTGGGTGGCCCAGGTCAGCGACATCTGCCCCCAGCCGGTCGGGCCCTCCCACAGCATCCGCAGGTGCTCCTCGGCGTCCCGGTAGACGATCACGTCGAGGCCGGTGTCGCCGTCGACGTACCCGTAGGGCGCGCCGTCGGCCGCGACCGCGCCCTCCACCGACACGTCCTGCCAGACCCAGCCCTGCCCGGGCGCCTGGGACAGCCGGATCGTCCGGCCGTCCGTGGCGCTGTAGACGACCCGCTGGGTGTCGCCGTTGCGGTAGGCGTGCGGGCCGTACCGCACGGCGGGCGGGCCGCCGCTGTCCTGCGTCAGGTCACCCCACCACCACTGGCCCTGGTCGTACCAGATCTGGTGGACGTGGCCGCCGTCGCCGGCATAGACGTACGACGGCACGCCGTCGTGGGCGAAGAACGGCGACGGCGCGCTGCCCCTTGCCATCCGGGGCGCCCCCACCTCGTCCGTGAGCCGGGTCCACGTCCACCCGTCGCTGGTCGGATAGTGCACCACCAGGTGCCGCTCGCAGTCGGAGTAGGCGACGTGGTCCACGTCCGGCAGCACCCGCAGGCCGACGCCGTCGGTGAACGGCAGCCGCCCGTACATGGCGAACAGGCCGTTGCGGTCGTCGGACTTGGGCACCCGGTACCAGGTCGCGTTGCGGTGCATCACGTTGCTGCTCTTGCCGTGGTTGAGCCCGAACGCGTGGCCGATCTCGTGCGTGGCGACGTGCCGGAAGTCCGGTCCGTAGAGGTCGACGTCGAAGTACCCGTGCGCGTCCCAGCCGATCTTGCGGTTGAAGATGACCGGCAGCTGACCGCCCGCGTCCGGCCAGCCGGGAGCCGCCCCCCACTTGGTCACCGCGTAGACGGTCCGGAACCAGCCGGTGTCGTGGAAGACCGGGTCGTCGCCGACGGAGAAGACGATGTCCGCCTCGGCCGGGTCGAAGACCCGGGTGAACTCGAACGGCCCGTTCCAGTTCTCGCCCAGCACCTCGCGCCACACGTCGAGCGACACCTTGATCAGGTCGTGCTTCAGCTCCTCGGTGAAGTCGTCCCGGGCGTGCGGCATCGTCATGTCGCCGAGGTGGTAGGTCAGGTTCGTGTGCCGGAAGTGGTGTCCCTCCAGGACGAAACTCGCCGATGTCGTCCGGTCCGGGTTGCCGCAGCCGGGCGCGGTCAGGTGGGCGGCGGTGACGGCGTCCGGCCGTCCGGTCACCGGCAGCTCGTGGAACGTCTGGTACGCCCGGATCGCCGCGCCGAGCCCGGCGGCCGGGGCGAAGCCCGCCTCGGTGAGCAGCGTGGCGACCGCGTCCAGGGGCAGGTCCGCGACGTCCGGGCGGATCAGCGACACGGTGCCGTCTACGACGTCGCCGATGTACGCGGTGCCGTTCGCGGTGACCGCCACCGCGTACGGGGCGTGGCCGGTGGTGATCGGGTCGAGCGTGCGCGGCGCGTACGGGTTGGCGGTGTCGACGAGCTGGACGCCCTTGTCGGTGGCCAGCCAGGCCCGGGACAGTCCCGGCACGGCCGCGAGGTCGCGGACGCCTGCGGCGCTCCTTACCGCGCCGAGCCGCTGGCCGGTGTCCGGGTCGTGCACGCCGAACAGCGGGTGCACAGTGCCGCCGCCGAGCGAGCCGACGTAGATCATCCCGTCGTGCGCGATCGCCACGCCGCCCGGCTGAAGATGCGCGGGCTCGATCGGCGCCACGGTGAGCGTCCCGTCCGGGCGCAGCACGGCGAGCGCGTCGTCGGCCGGGACGAGGCCCTTGACATACAGCGAGGCGTAGACGGTGCCGTCCGGGGCCACCGCGAGCCGGATCGGCGCCGACGGCAGCGGCACCGTGTGCCGCTGCGTGGTGTCGGCCAGTTCGATGACGTGCAGCCGCTTGTGCGCCCAGTCGGCGGTGTACAGCAGGTCGGCCGCCGGGTCCACGGCGATCGCGATCAGCCCGAAGCCGATCGGGATGTCGGTGACGGCGCCGGTGGCCAGGTCGCACCGGGAGACGCTGTAGCTCTGCACCCCCCGGTTCATCACGTACGCCTGCCCGCGTCCGGGGTGCCAGGCCACCGCGCGCGGCTCGTGGCCGACGGGCAGGGACGGGCGGACCGGGGCGAGGGTACGGGGGTCGAGCACGTGCAGCCGGCCGGCGCCGGATGCGGGGTAGTGGGTGACGAGCAGCGCTGTGCCGGTGTCCGTGATGGCGTGCACCGAGCCGGGGTCCCCGGCGGTGCCGAGGGCGACCTGGAGCTGAGGTGGGGGTGTGGGGGCGGGTGTGGTCATGACGTCCTCCAGTGGACGTGAGTACTTCGTGACCCACCGTAGAGCTATGCCTCTGACCTGCGGATTCTTCGTCGTTGATCCGGCATTGCCGGCCCGCGGGCCCTTGCCGAGATTCCTTCACGAGCGTAGGAAGAACACCACCGTCCCATGTCGAAGGAGACGCGCGTGCCCACCCCCAGACGGCTCCGTCTCGCCGTGTCCGCGCTGGTGACCGCAGCGGCAGTGCTGCTCGGCTCCGGTGCCGCCGCGGCGCCGCCCGCGCCTCCCGCCCCGGCCGGGAACCGATCCTGCGATCCGATCGACCCGGCGGCCTGCCTGCTGCCGTTCCCCAACGACTACTTCACGGTGCCGGACCGCAGGACGCCGACCGGCAAGCGGGTGCGGTTCGCGGCCTCCGCGATGCCGGCGAACGTGCTCGGCGTCCCGATCGACCCGGCGGAGTGGAACCGGCAGGACGGGTTCAGCCCCGGCTCGCCGATCCTGGCGCGCGTACCCGGTCTCGACGCCACGAGGACCCGGATCGCGCCGGTCACCGACGTGGGCCGCTCGCTGGCGCCGGACGCGCCGATCGTGCTGCTCGACGCCCGCACCGGGCGGCGTACGCCGTACTGGGCCGAGCTGGACGCACACGCCGCCGGCAGCCCGGACCGGCAGGTGCTGATCATCCGGCCGGCGGTGGCGCTGACCGAGGGCGCCCGGTACGTCGTCGGCCTGCGCGGCATGCGCGACGGCGACGGCGCGCTGATCCCGGCCCCGAAGGCGTTCCGCGCGTACGTGACCGGCGCCGGCCTGGACCGGCGGGACCCGCGCGCGCCGCAGATGAAGCGGATCCTCGCCGACCTGAGCCGGGCCGGCGTCAAGCGACACAGCCTCTACCTGGCCTGGGACTTCACAGTGGCGAGCCGGCACGGCCTGACCGGGCGGATGCTGGCGGTCCGGGACAGCGCGTTCGCCGCGCTCGGCCGCCGCGCCCCCTCGTTCACAGTCACCCAGGTCACCGACTACGCGCCCGAGCAGGACCCGCTGATCGCCCGGCAGGTGACCGGCACCGTCGCCGTACCGTCCTATCTGACCGGCGACGGGGGACCGGGCTCCCGGCTGCACTACGGGCCGCCCGGCGGCGACGGCACGCCGCCGACGCCGAACGCGCTGCCCACACCGTCCGGCACGACGGTGGCCGCCGACTTCGTCTGCAACATCCCGCGCAGCGCGTCCGCCGCGAAACCGGCCCACCTGTCGCTCTACGGCCACGGGCTGCTCGGCCGGCCGACCGAGATCAACGCCGGCAACGTCAAGACCATGTCGCAGACGTACGACTTCACCTTCTGCGCGACGAGTTGGATCGGCATGGCGGCAGCCGACGTCCCGTACGTCGCCGGGGCCTTCACCGACCTCAGCGCCTTCCCCGCGGTGGCCGACCGGTTGCAGCAGAGTTTCCTGAACTTCCTCTTCCTGGGCCGGACGATGATCCACCGCAGCGGGTTCGCCGCCCACCCGGCGTTCCGCGACGCCGCCGGGCGGCCGTTGATCGACGTGGCCGGCGGGCTGCACTACGACGGCAACAGCCAGGGCGGCATCAACGGCGGCGCGCTGACCGCCATCGCCCAGGACTGGACCCGCTCGGTGCTCGGCGTGCCCGCGATGAACTACTCCACGCTGTTGCAGCGCAGCGTCGACTTCGCCCCGTTCCAGACGGTCATGGACGGCTACTACCCGGACAAGATCGACCAGCAGCTCATCTTCGCGCTGCTGCAGATGCTGTGGGACCGGTCCGAGGCCAACGGGTACGCCCAGCACATGACCGACCGCCCGCTGCCGCGTACCCCGGCGCACCGGGTGCTGATGCACGTGGCCTTCGCCGACCAGCAGGTCTCGACAGCGGCGGCGGAGGTGCAGGCCCGCACCATCGGCGCGCGCCTGCACACCCCGGCGCTCGCCGACGGCTGGTCACCGGACGTGCGGCCGTTCTGGGGCATCGCGCCGATCCGCAGGTACCCGTACGCCGGCTCGGCCATGGTGGTCTGGAACAGCGGCGCGGCGTACGCGCCACCGCCGACGAACCTCGCCCCGGCCGGACCGGAGTACGGCGAGGACTCGCACGAGTTCCCGCGCGCGCAGCCCGGCGCGCAGCGGCAGAAGGCGGTGTTCCTGCTCACCGGCAAGGTGATCGACGTCTGCCCGGGCCGGCCCTGTCCATGACACCTGCGCACGACGCGAACCCGGTGATCCCGGCGATCGCCGGTGAACCCTTGCCCTCGACCGGAAGTGGTCTTACCTTACATCGATGATCCTCAGTGACGGGTCGTCCCGGGACGTCGGCCGCGGCGCTCCGCCGCCCGAGGACCTCGGTGGCATCGCCTATCTACGTGGACTGTCCAGACGCGGGCTCCTCACCGGCGCCGCGCTGGCCGCGTCCGGGGTGTCGGCCGCCTTCGCCCTGCTGCCCGGCTCCGCCAGCGCCGCCGGCGGCTACCAGAGGCCGTGCGGACGTGTCCGCATCTCCAGCTCCTGGCAGGACCACCGGAACCGGACGCCGCCCTCGGGCGAGCCGGGCACCGACTACGCGGTCGGCACCGGCACCCCCGTCATGGCGGCGGCGAACGGCACGATCCGGTTCGTGAAGGCCGACACCTCCACGGCGACCGGGCGCGTCGTGGGGATGGCCCACGACGACGGCAACTACACCCGGCACCTGCACCTGTCCGCGATCGCCGTCTCACCCGGTCAGCGTGTGTCGCGCGGCCAGACGATCGCGTACTCCGGCTCCTCGGCCAACGGCAGCGAGTACGGCGTCGGACCGCACGTGCACACCAGCCTCTGGCTGAACACCGCCAGCCCGACGGACTTCCGCGCGACAGTCGATTTCGAGAGCTGGGCCGGAGACGTCGCCAACCCGAACCCGCCCGACCAGGAGGCAGACGACGTGTTCATCGCGAACGTGAAGGGCAACTGGTATCTCGTGGTCCCCCAGGGCACCGGCAAGCCGCGGGCGGTGGTCCTCGGTGGTGACAGCAACGCCGCCGCCTCCGGCATCCCCGTCCTGAACTTCACCTGGGACCCGTCGATCAGCGCGCTGCGGGCCGCGGTCGACGGCATCGGCTGATCCGACCGCGGACCCGTTCGCGTGGGCGCGGAGGTCAGCGCCGGGCCGGCTCCGGCGCCACCCGGGCCACGACCGCGCCGTCCACCAGCGTGCCCGCCGCGCCGAGGTAGCCGGCCGGGTCACCGATCCGGGCCAGCTCCTCGGCGGTGTAGCGGCCGCGCAGCTCCGGCGTCTCCGCGAGGACGTCGGACAGGGCGCGATCGGTCGCGTCCGCCTCCGCGGCGGCCCGGGTCAGCACCTCCTTGATCCGGTCCCGGCCGACGACGGGGGTGAGCCGGGCGGCGATCCGTTCGGAGGTGAGCTGGCCCCGCGTCAGCGCCAGGTTGGCCGCCATCCGCTCCGGGCGCACCACGAGCCCTCGCGTCAGCGTCACTGCCGCCTCCGCGGCGCCGCCGGTGAGCCGCAGGCATTCGCGCAGCAGCAGCCACTCGGCGTGCCACACGCCGGCGGACCGCTCGTCCTCGCTGAGCAGCGCCTGGGTGAGTCCGGCCGCCAGCGGTGGGACCTGGAGCGCGGCGCTGCGGATGAGCGTGGCGAAGACCGGGTTCCGCTTGTGCGGCATCGCGGAGGAGGCGCCGCGCCCGCTGGCCGCCGGCTCCGCCACCTCGCCCACCTCGCTGCGCGCCAGCGAGAGCACGTCCACGGCGATCTTGCCGAGGGCGCCCGTCACGAACGCGAGCACCGCGGCGAGGTCCGCCAGCGGCGTACGCAGGGTGTGCCAGGGCAGCGTCGGCCGGCTCAGGCCGGTCTCCTCGGCGAACGCCGCCACGAGACGGTCCACGTAGCCGGGGTCGGGCTCGGCCGCACCGTCCATTGCCGCGTACTCCAGATAGCCGGCCAGCGTGCCGGCCGCGCCGCCGAGCGACACCGGCAGGCCCTGGTCGCGTACCCGCCACAGCCGTACCCGGGCGTCGCAGAGCAGTTGGTGCCAGCCCGCCGCCTTCAGCCCGAACGTGGTCGGGGCGGCGTGCAGGGCCAGCGTCCGTCCGGCCATCGGCACGTCCCGGTGGGCCAGCGCCAGTCCGGCGAGCGCGTCGACGGCGGCGGCGAGGTGGTCGTCGATGACGGTGAGCGCCCGGTGCGAGACGGTCATCGCCGCGGTGTCCAGGATGTCCTGACTGGTGGAGCCGCGGTGGACGTACTCGGCGGAGGCCGGGTCGAGTTCGGCGACGGCCCGGGTCAGCTGGGCGACGAGCGCCACCACCGGGTTCGCGGTGTCCCGGGACGCCAACGCGACGTCCCGCAGGTCGAACAGCTCGGCCCGGGCGGTCCGGGTGATCACCGCCGCGGCCTGGGCGGGCAGCGTGCCCAGCCGCGCCTGGGCCCGGGCCAGCGCCGCCTCGGCGTCCAGCATGGCCTGCAACCAGGCCCGGTCGCCGACCACCGGCTCGATGCTCGTGCCGGCGCGCACCGGTGAGAGCAGGCCGCTGTCCACCGCCACGTCCAGGGTGTCGATCACACGATCACCCCCGGGAAGCGGGCCGGCCCGGAGGCCGCGCGGTCGGCCACGGCACGTCCGGCCGGCGCGAGCGAGCGCACCTCGGCGGCGATCGCGTCGGCGTCGGCCAGGATCACCGAGTCGCTGCCCGGCCGGATGCCGGCCGCCGTCACCCAGTGCACCGACTCGGTGGGCACACCGAACGCGAAGCGGCGGGGGTGCGGCTGATCCTGGGCGTCGACGACCCGGTAGGGACGTTCGGTCACGGCCAGTCCTCCTGTCTCGTACGTGCCGCCGTCGTAGGGGATCCGGTACGGCCGGCACTGTTCGGTGTCGAGCATGTGGCGCAGCAACGGATCGGCGGTGCCGCGCAGGTCGGGTTCCGGCAGCCGCGCCTCGATGAGGACGCCCGCGCGGACCGGGGGACCGGGCACCGTCCGGGACGTCGCCTCGAACGCGGGTGTCTCGGTGTCGATGACGATCTGGGTGTCCGGCCCGGTCAGCTCCAGCACACCCGCCTCGATCAGCGCGATCGTCTCCTCGACGCGCCGGGCCGGCGGGCCGATCGAGAGGAAGGCGTTGAACGGGGTGAACCAGCCGGTCAGCTCGTCGCGGTACGAGTCGCCGTCGATCCCGCCGTGATCGACCGCCAGGCGGATCTCGTTGCGCAGGTCACGCAGGACGTCCAGCGCGGCCTTGAGCGGCCCGTCGACGTTGCCGGCCCGCGCGTGCGCCACGTCCCGGGCCAGGTGGTCCAGCAGCCAGTCCCGGAAGTCGTCCCGGTCGCGGAACTCGTGGCCGCGGTACGGGCGGGCCAGCCGGTCCCAGTCCCAGCGCCGCGCCGGCGGTATCCGGTACTCGTCGAGCAGCGCCGGCCGACGCTCGGCCGGCGTCGCGAGGTAGCGCACCGTGAAGGTCTCGGCCCGGTCGGCGTGCCCGGTGCGGCGCAGCAGCGTCGCGTAGTAGACGCTCTCCACCTCGGCGGCGATCAGCGGCCACACGTCGCGGCGGAACCGGATCGACTCGCCGCGGGCGCGGCGGGCGCGCAGCCGCGCCACGGCCTGCGCGGTCAGCAGCCGGGGCAGGTGCCGGCCGGTCACACCCTTCTGGTTGTCGCCCCGGGCGTGCGCCGGGATGCCCCGGCGGGAACTGGCGGACAACCTCGGTTCGGCGCCGCTCGGCCGGTACCGCAGCCGCCCGCCCTCCTCGGTGAAGCTGCCGCCCCGGCCGACGGTGAGCAGGATCAGGTGGTCGAAGAACGTGAGGCCCAGCCCGCGCAGCAGCACCGGGGCGCCCGGCGGGATATGGCTGAGGTCGACGTCGGCGGGGTTGGCCTGGGGAAGGTAGGTGAGTCCGTGGACCCGGGACAGGCTCGCCGTGCGTGCCTGCCGCGGATCCAGCCGGGCGGCGGCGTGACCCAGGGCCAGCACCACCGCGTCCAGGTGGTGCAGACGGGTGCCGTCGGCAAGCCGTACGCCTTGCGGACCGCCCGGTACGCCCGACGTGTCGGCGCTGGCCACCGCGCGGGAGCGGTGACACCGGATCGAGACGTGCGGCGGCGCGCGGCGCACGATCCGGCGGAAGCTGGCGCGCAGGTAGTGGCCGTAGAACGCCCGGGTCGGATAGTCGTCGGGGCCGAGCGCGCGCGCCTCGTCGAGCACGTCGCGGTCCAACGCGCCCAGCGGACCCACCGACGCCACGCTCCTGGCCCACTCGTACAGGCTGGGCCCGGGCTCGATCGGCCCGGCCAGCCGGCAGCTCGGGTCGGTGTAGACGGTGATCTGCGAGGCGACGGTGTTCGTCAGCAGCAGCCGGGACTGGTCGGTGCGCCACACCGCGCCGGCCCCGGGCGCGGCGGGATCCACCACGTGCACGGTCAGGCTGGCGCAGGTCCGCTCGTGCCGTTCCTGGGCGCAGAGCCGCTCCAGGACGGACAGCCCGCGCGGACCCGCGCCGACGATGCAGATCCGCAGATGTCGCGGGCCTGTCATCGCACGGCCTCGCTCGGGCGCTCGCCGCGCACCCGGGCAGCGTGCATCCAGGCCACCGCCGTGTGCAGCTCGTCCGGCGTCATGGCGGCCAGCGCCCGGTTGCGGGCCGTCGCCGCGTCCCCGGCGGCGTGCCAGAGCCGGATGCTGTCCCGGGAGACGGCCTGCACCGCGGCGGTCCGCTCCCGCCGTTGAGCGACGTAGCGGCGGAGCACCTCGGCCACCGGCTGCGCGCCGTCGCCGAGCAGGTCGCCGAGCACGACCGCGTCCTCCAGGGCCTGGCAGGCACCCTGCGCGGCGTAGTGCAGCATGGGGTGCGCGGCGTCACCGAGCAGGGCGACCCGGCCGTCGGCCCAGTCGTCGACGGGCGCCCGGTCGACGAGCACCCAGGCCCGCCACTCGTCGGTGAGGCGCAACAGGTCGTCGACCGCGCCGAGGCGCGACATCGCGGCCCGGACCAGGGCGCCGTCGGTGGGCCGGCCGGCGAACAGCGTGGGCGCGCCGTCGGCGTGACTGGCGGCCATGTTCAGGTACGCCCCGCCGCTGATCGGGTAGTGCACGAAGTGGCAGTCCGGTCCGGCCCACCAGGTGACCGCGTCCCGGCGTACCCGGGCGGGCACCTGGGACATCGGGACGATGGCGCGATACGCGGTGATGCCGGAGTTGCGCGGCTCGCCGTCGTCGACGAGCTGGCGGCGGATGCGGGAGTGGATGCCGTCGGCGCCGATCACCATGTCGGCGGGGATCCGTTCGCCGGAGTCCAGGTGCACGGCGGCTTCGGCGGCGTTCTGGTGGTACCCGGCCACCGAGGCGGCCGGGCGCAGCGTGATCCGGGGCAGCCGCCGGGCGACGTCGAGCAGCCGGCGGTGCAACTCGGCGCGGTGCACCACCACGTACGGGCTGCCGAACCGGCGCTGGTACCGCTCGGTCAACGGCAGGCTGGTCACGTGTGTGCCGGTCACGCCGTCCATGAACCGCAGTTCCGCCATGGCGACCGCCGTCGCCCGGACCTCCGGTCCCACGCCGAGCGCGTCCAGCGCGTACAGGCCGTTGGGGGCCAGCTGGATGCCCGCGCCCAGCTCGGTGAACTCGGGCTGGCGTTCCAGGACCGTCACGTGATGCCCGTGCGCCGCCACCGCCAGGGCCGTGGCGAGCCCGCCGATGCCGCCCCCGGCCACGACCACCCGCACGGGCGTCCGGGTGCTCATCCGGCCGCGCTGTCCCGGTCGAGCAGCTGCTTGGCCAGCTCCAACCGTTTGATCTTGGTGGTGGCGGTCTGCGGGAGTTCTGCCAGGCGCCGCTGCACCGGACAGGCCATCGGGGGCAGCGTGGCGACCGCGCCGGCCCAGCGGTCGGCGTCGATCGGCAGGTCCTCGCTGGTGCAGATCACCGGCACCGGCGGCCCGTCCGGCGCGGGCAGGATGATCACCTCGACGAGTTCGTCCAGCAGGGTGAAGAGGGTGTCCTCGACGGCCAGCGTGCTGCCGAACCCGTCGATCTCGTCGACCTCGCGGTCGAGCAGGTGCAGGCAGCCCCACCGGGTGCGGTAGCCCAGGTCGCCCATCCGCCACCACGAGCCGTGGCGCTGGCCCTCGTACCGCTGTTGCTCGCCGAGGTAGGTGACGATGCGCCCGTCGGTGCGTACCTCGATGTAGCCGGGGTTGTCGCGGGTGGGTGGACGTCCGTTGCGGCTGACCACCCGGATGTCGGTCATGCCGGGGAACGGCATGCCGACGCACCGCCCGTCGGCGTCCTCCGGCCGGCGGCGGGTGAACGCGCGGGCCGCGACCGGGCCGACCTCGCTCTGCCCGTAGAGCTGGCCGAACACCGGCTTGGGATGCGCGGAGGCCCCGAGCATGCGCCGGACCGTACGCGGGTGGATGGCGTCGAAGGTGCTGCTGAAGTAGCGCACGGTGGCCAGCGGCGCGCGCGGGTCGTCGGCCAGCCGCTCCCACCGCAGGAACGAGTTGGGGTGGGTCTCCAGCACGCCCGGACGGTGGGTCAGGAACAGGTCGGTGGCCTGGTCCGGGTCGTTGTCGGCGAGCACCAGCAGCGGGAAGCCCCGCAACATCGTGATCGCCAGCGCGGTGAACAGCCGCGAGTGCACGAACGAGACGTGGATGGCGACGGGGCAGCGGCGTCGCACCAGCGCGGCGACCGACGCCTGCGGGCGGTAGCGCGCCTGCAGCGTCCGTCCGGTGTGCACGGCCAGCTTCGGCAGCCCGGTGGTGCCGGAGGTGTGGGTGACCAGGGTGGGGTGGTCGGGCGACATGAGGATCGGCGGGACGCTCGGCACTCCGGTCAGGGCGCGCAGCGACGTGGCCGACGGATGGTCACCGGAGACGAGCAGCACCCCGGCGACCGTGGGGAACACGGTGTCGGACAGTCCGGCGTCGAGGGTGGCGCGGTCGGTCAGCAGGTACGGCCGGCCGACCCGGCGGATCAGGTGGACCACAGTGGTGGCGTCGAGGTGGGGGGAGAGCAGCACCGGCACGGCCCCGATCCGGGCCAGCGCGCACGCGCTCAGCGTGATGTCGAAGTTGTGCGACTTGTAGACCACCACGCGGTCGCCCGGTCGCACGCCGGCGGCGTGCAGGCGGGAGGCCAGGTCGGCGACCAGGCCGGCGACCGCGCCGACGGTGAGCCGCCGGCCGAGTTCCGGCGCCACGTCGAGGTCGTGGTCGAGGGTGATGCTGTTGTCCGGGTGCCGGGCCGCGGCCCGGTCGAAGAGTGTGCCCAGTCGGATGCCGCGATTGGCGATCGTCTGCAGCAACATGTCCGGCTCCTACCGTTCGGTCTCGATGATCGACTTGAGGCGGCGCAGCGTCTCGTGCAGATCGGCACCGACCTTTGCGCCCCATTCGGTGACGAAGCGCCGGCGCTCGTCGTCGTCCATGTCTTGGGTGATCTTGCGAATGCCCTCGGTGGGCTGGTCCATCCGGAAGTGGTGCGTCAGCCGGCAGCCGGCGCCCTCCGGGCTCATCCGGAAGGCCCACACGCTGCTCTGGGCGTTTCCCTGGCTGTCCCGCATCGCCCAGCTGAACTCGACGCCGGGGATCGCGGTGTGCACCTGCGACTCCGTGGTCCAGACGCCGCGGACGACCGGCGCCCAGGCGACGACGTCCTCGCCACGCACGTTGTGGCCGCGGAACACCGCCCCGGCGGCGCCGGGACGGCCGCTGATCCACTCGCCTCCGGTGCACTCGGTGCTCCACTCCCGGCACCGCGGAAGGTCACTGACGAGCGCGTAGACCTCGTCCGGAGTGGCGTCGACGACGATTTCCGCCTGCGATTCGAACAGTGGCGTGGTGGTCTCGGTTTCGGCCATGCGGAGAATCGTCGTTATCGGCTTCCCGAAGGGTCAAAGTGTTCGACTCTGATTCATCAGGTTCGACGTCGTCGACCGCCGGGACGCCTATAATCCGGCGCAGATCTGCGACGCGACTACGGACACGGGAAGAGTCATGCGGGGGAGCAGGGAACAAGGCGCCGCCGTGCCCGGGGACGCGCCGTTACCGGCCGGCTCCGCCGACGACGCCGCGCCCAAAGCGGTCGCCGAGCCGGTGGACGACCCGGCGGTGCCGCACGACGAGAGTGGCCTGCTGCGGGACATCGCCCGTCAGGGCCGGCGGCTGCTCGACGCGCCGGCCGCCTTCGTCGCCGTCGTGTCCGAGGACGGACCCACGATCACGGTACGGGCGGTGGACGGCCCCGACGAGGGCGGCCCGCCGGCCCTGCCCGGTCACCATCCCTCCGGCGCGGCGCTGCTGGACGGGTCGCCGCTGTGGTGCGGGGACGCGGAAGCCGGGCCGCCGCTCGACGGCGGGCCGGTGTCCGGACCGGACGACGACGGGCCGCTGCACGCGGTGGTCGCGGTGCGTCTGGGCCACCTGCGCGGATACGCCCCCCGCCGAACCGTCGCCGCGCTGTACCTCGCCGACCGTCGCCCCCGGACGGTCACCGCTGCTGAGCGCGTCCAGTTGACCTCGTTCGCCCGGCTCGCCGGCGCGGCGATGGAGAAGACGCAACTGCTCGACGTCGCGATCGCCCGGCTCTACGGGCTGGAGCAGCAGTCCGCCCGTACCGCCGCCGACCTGGACCGGCTGCGGACGCTGCGCTCGGCGCACTACGGCTTCATCGACCTGGCCGTGGCCCGCGGCGACGCGCGGGCCTTCGTCGTGGAGGCCGACCGGCGCCTCGGCGCGTCGGTGCGGCTGTGCACCGACGACGGTCTCGTGGTCGCCGCGAGCCGGCCTGCCGCCGGCGTCGCCGGACCGGAGGCGGGCGCGCCGGACGGCCGCCGCCTGGTCGTCCCGGTGCTGGCCGGCGACCGGCGGATGGGAGACCTGCTGCTGGAGATGGACAGCCCGCTCGCCGATCCGGACGGGCAGCTCCTGCTCCTGATCGCCCAGGCGGCGGCGGTGATCCTGCGGCAGCTCGACGACAGCCGGGAGAGCCAGGCCCGCCGTGCCCTGCTCAACGAGCTGATCACCACGCCGCAGCCGCCGGGCACGCTGGTCGAGCGGGCCCGGCGCCTCGGCGTGCGCCTGGACCGGCCGTACGTCGTGGTGGTGCTGCGGCCGGACGGGGTCAGCCCGCACTGGGCGTCGATGTGGAGCGCGGCGTTCGCCGCCCGAGGTGACGGTCTCTCCGCGCTGCACGACGACGACATCGTGCTGCTGCTGCCGGGTGAGGCCGACCCGGCCGAGATCGCCCGGACGGCCGCGGAGGAGTCGGGTGCGCTGTTCGGCCGGCCGGTGACGGCCGCGGCGTCCGACAGCGGTTCCGGGCCGGAGCGGGTGGCCGTGCGTTACCGGCAGGCGCTGCGCTGCCTCGACGTGATGATCATGATGGAGCTGGCCGGTCGTGGCGTGTCGGTACGGGAGCTGGGTTTCCTGCCGATGCTGCTGGCCGGCCGGGAGGGCATCGACCAGTTCATCGACGCCACCCTCCAGCCGGTGCTCGACTACGACAGGCACCGCGACGGCGACCTCGCCCGCACGCTCGACGCGTACTTCGAGGCCGGCCGCAGCCCGACCAATGCGGCGGAGCTGCTGCACATGCACCCGAACACCGTCACCCGGCGGCTGGACCGGGTGAAGCGCCTGCTCGGCCCGACCTGGCAACTCCCGTCACGGGCGCTGGAGATCCAGCTCGCGCTCCACCTGCACCGCCTGCTCACCGAGCTGTGACGCCGCTGCGCCGTCCGGGACGACCAGGGCCCGCCGCCCGCGCATCTCGCCGTCCTCCACCATCCGGTGCGCCTCCCGCATGGCGGACAGCGGCAGTCGCACCACCTCGCGCGGGCGCAGCCGGCCGGCCGCGAGCAGCCGGTTGATGAAGCCGGCCGCCTCCGCCAGCTCCGCGGTCGTGGCCAGCGAGATGACGAAACCGACTATCGACCTGTCGTTCGTGTACAGCTCGCCGGCGGGCAGCTCCGGCCGGGTCCGCGCCCCCGCGAGCAGCACGATCCGCCCCCGCACGGCGAGTTGCCCGACCGCCAGGTCCAGGTCGTTGGTCCCGGAGGTGTCCAGGTAGACGTGGACGCCCTCCGGGCACGACGCGGCGAGCCGGTCACCGAGGTCGGGCGCGGCGTAGTCGACCACCTCGACCGCGCCGGCGGCCCGGCAGAACGCCTCGTCCCGGGGCGCGGCGGTGGCGACCACGCGCCCGCCGAGCGCCGTCGCCGTCGTGATCAACGCGGCGCCGACGTTGCCGCCGCCACCGCCCACCACCACCGTCTCACCGGGTCGCAGGCGGCCGTGCACCGCCAGCGCCAGGTAGGCGGTGGCGGCCGGATGCAGGACGGTGACCGCCTCCGCCGAGGCCGCCGCGGGCAGCGGGTACAGCCGGTCCGCGGGAACCACCACCTGCTCGGCGGCCGCGCCCTGACGCCCGCCGTGGCCCAGGCTGTTGCACCAGACCCGGTCGCCGGGGCGGAAGCCGGCGACACCGTCACCGGCGTGCGCGACGACGCCGACCACGTCCCGGCCCACCACGAACGGCAGCGGGACCGGCGTACGGTACGTGCCGGCGCGCACGAACGTGTCCACGTGGTTGACGGTGGTGGCGAGCGTGTCGACGAGCACGTCGGTGGGGCCGGGCCGGGGCGCGGGCAACTCGCCGTACCGGATCCCGGCGGCCGGGCCCAGCCGGTCGACGTAGGCGGCCCGCACTGTCGTCATCGGCGGGCCGGCCCGCCGTCGTCGCTCTGGAAGAACGCCATGCGCGAGGACTGGTCCGCGTACGGGCTCGGTGTCGGCGGCTTGTCCAGGACGATCCCGAACCACCGCCGGTACGCCTCCAGCAGGGCGTCGTCGTCGGTGAGCGTCTCGACGGTCCGGCGGTCGCCGGCGATGACGGTGAGCACGTCGCCCTGCAGGGTGACCCGCCCATCGGCGGTGGGCAGCGTGCAGAACATGTTCCGCAGGAACGGCGAGTCCGGGCAGGTGCGGTACCACCACAGGTTCTGCCGGAAGTCGGACAGGTCGGCCGGCCCGTCGTAGAACCGGTACTGCAACGCGCCGTTGCGGTACACGTCGACGGCCCCGGGCTCGACCCGCTCGGTGGTGAACCGGCCGTGCGGGTCCACGTACGGCTCGGCGGCGTCCAGCCGGAACGGGAAACGGCTGTTCTTGCCGAAGCCGACGTCGACCAGCCAGCGGGAGCCGGTCTCGGGAAGGTCCACCGTGAGCATCAGATGATTGTGCGGCCCGTTGAACCGCTCGGAGAGCCAGACGCGCCCCTGGTGCAGGGTCACCGCGAAACCCAGCGCCTCCAACAGGAAGAACAGCGAGGTGTTGATCTCGAAGCAGCCGCCGCCGCGGCGCTGGCGGACCACCTTGTCCAGCACCCGCTCGTCCATGTAGATCTCGTGGCCCAGGTGGTAGTCCAGGTTCTCGAACGGCACCGTGAAGGTGTGGCGTTCCTGCAGGTCGCGCAGCGCCGCCAGGTCCGGTCGCTCGGGGCGCGCGGCGCCGATCCGGTCCAGGTAGCCCTGCACCTGCTCGTCGGTCAGCACGGCTCAGTCCCGCTCGTACGACATGCGCATCGACTTCTTCACGTGCGGACTGGGCTTCGGCGGCGCGTCCAGCTTGATGCCGAAGTACTTGTCGTACGCCGCCAGCAGGTCGTCGTCGTTGGTGAGCCGTTCGATCCGCCGCTCGTCGCCGTCGATGACCACGAGCTTGTTCTCCCGCAGGATGATGCGCCCGTTCTCGGTCGGCAGCGTGCAGGACAGGTTCTGCAGGAACGGCGAGTCCGGTGAGGTGCGGTACCACCACAGGACCTGCATGCCGTCGGCGGCCACGACCGGCTCGTCGTAGAAGCGGTACTGCAGCGCGTCGGCCCGGTAGACGTCGGTGGCGTTGTCGGCGACCCGCTTGGTGGAGAAGGTGCCGTGCGGGTCCTCCTGCGCCTGCGGCGACTCCAGCAGCAGCGGGTAGCGGCTGCTGCGGCCCAGGCCGACGTCGACCAGCCACCGGTCCGCGCCGATGCGCACGGTGGTCACCGAGTGGTTGTACGGCGGCGTGAACGCATGCCCGAGCCAGACGCGGCCCTGGTGCAGCGTGACGTCGAAGCCCAGCGACTCCAGCAGGTAGTGGAACGCGTTGTTGATCTCCCCGCAGCCGCCGCCGCGGTTCTGGTACACGATCTTCTCGACCACCCGCTCGTCGATGAAGATCTCCTTGCCGAGGTGGTAGTCGATGGTCTCGAACGGCACCGTCAGCTCGTGCTGCGCGTGCAGCAGCCGCAGCGCCTCGGCGTCGAGCCGCTCCGGCCGGGCCACACCGATGCGGTTCAGGTACGCGTCGACAAGCGTGTCGTCGAGCATGTGGTCACTCTCCTGTCGAGGGGAAGCGGGCGAACAGCTTCGCCGCGTTGGACCGGTTGACCGCGGCCCACCACGCCGGATCGAGGTCCGCGTGGCGCGCCACTCCCGCACCGATCGAGGCGCCGAAGGACTCGGGCATGAAGGGGTAGTCGGAGCCGACCAGGACCCGTTCCGGGTCGGCGAAGAGCCGCAGTGAGGCGAGCGCGTGCCGGCCGCACATCGCCACGTCGAAGTAGAGGCGGCGGAGCACGGCGAGGGGATCGTCCGGCAGGCGGTCGGCGAGGTCGCCGTTGATGACCGGGCCGTAGGTGAGCCGGTCGGCGTAGTAGCTGACCCCGCCGCCGCCGTGCGGCAGGATGATCCGCAGCTCGGGGAACCGCTCCAACGTCCCGTTGTAGAGCAGCTGCGCCACCAGCCGCACCGTCTCGAACGGGAACTCGTACAGCGACAGCGGCAGCCCGAAGCTGGGCTGGCCGGCGGCCGGCGGCACCGCAGGGTGCACGAAGACGGGCGTGCGCCGCCGCTCGGCCTCGGCCAGCAGCGGATCGAGCCGGCGGTCGCCGACGTAGAGCCCGTCGTAGTTGGTGAGCAGCCCGAGCCCGTCGAGGCCGAGCACGTCGATCGCGTGGACGAACTCCGCCACGCAGTCGTCGAGGTGGGGGAAGGGCAGCACCGCGAACGCGCCGAAGCGGCCGTCGCCGGCCGCCACGAACTCGGCCAGGTACTCGTTCAGCCGCCGCGCGAGAGCGCGGCCCCGGGCGCGGTCCAGCGAGGGTACGCCCGGCCACAGGCTGACGATCGCGGCGCGTATTCCCTGCCGATCCATCATGGCGATGCTGCCCGACCGGCTCCAGGTGGGACGGTCGACTCCGGAAAGGACCGTGGAACCGCCCAATTCGCGAAGCTCGGCGGCATAGAAATCGGGAATAATGTGATGGTGCACGTCGATGGCATCCATCCACGGTGACCCGGCCGGACCGAATACGGGTTTGGCGTCCACATCCGCATCGTGGTGATCGGAGCGCGCCTGGCCAAGGCGGTCGGCGCGAATATGTCACGTCGGTTCCGGCGGTTGCCCTGCCCGGTTCGGTTGCCATACATTGACCGCAGGTCTGGTCTGGTGGACCGTCGACACTATTCGCCGCGAAGTCGGTGCCCGTCCTTATCGCAATTCCGCGATCGACGGCTGGTGAAGAAATGGACCTGGCGCATGCTCACATATTCGCGTGGCGACCGGCCGATCGGTGTGCTCGGCACCGGCTCCTACCTGCCCGGCCGGGTGGTGACGAACGACGAGGCGGCCGAGCACGCCGGGGTGACCGGCGACTGGGTGTTCGAGAAGACGGCGATCCGGCAGCGGCGGTGGGCCAAGCCCGACGAGGCGACCTCCGACCTGGCGATCGGCGCGGCGCGCGTCGCGCTCGCGGACGCCGGCGTCGACGCGGCGGACCTGGCGCTCGTCGTGGTGGCCACCTCGACGCCGGACTCGCCGCAACCGCCCACTGCCAGCGTCGTCGCCCACGAGATCGGCGCCGGCCGGGGCACCGCCGCGTTCGACGTCAACGCGGTGTGCAGCGGCTTCAGCTACGGGCTCGCGGTGGCCGAGCGGCTGGTGACGGCAGCGGGGGACCGCCCGGCGCTGGTGATCGGCGCGGACGTCTACTCGCGCATCCTGTCGCCGCAGGACCGCCGTACCGTGGTGCTCTTCGGCGACGGCGCGGGCGCCGCGGTCATCGGGGTCGGTGGCGCGCACCGGGTCGTGGCCACCCGGCTGCTCAGCTTCGCCGAGGCGCGCGGGCTGATCGGAGTGGCGGCCGGTGGCAGCCGCCTGCCGGCCTCGGAGCAGACGCTCCGCGACGGCTCGCACCACTTCCGGATGGACGGCCGGGGAGTACGCGAATTCATCGACACGCACGTGGTCTCCGGCATCGCGGAGTTCCTGGCCGAGCACGGCGTAGCGCCGCACCGGCTCGGGCATCTGGTGCCGCACCAGGCCAACGGCCGGATCCTCGCCTCGATGGCGGAGCGACTCGGGCTGCCCTTCGACCGCGTCGCCAGCACGTACGGCGCCTACGGCAACACCGGCGCCGCCGCGGTGCCGATCACCTACGACCAGCTGTGCCGCTCCGGCCGGGTCCGTCCCGGCGACCTCGTGCTGCTCACCGCCTTCGGTGGCGGGATGTCGATGGGGATGACACTGCTCCAGGCCGTCTGAGCCGGGCGGGCGCCGGTGGCCCACGGTCACCGGCACCCGCCCGCGTCAGGAGGTGCGTCGCAGTGCCGGCTCCGGCCGGCTGTGCATCGCGAGCACCGTGTGCGCCGCCGACGCCAGCGTCACATGGCGATGCCAGCCCCGATATGAGCGGCCGGTGAAGTCGCGCAGACCCACCTGGTCACCGGTGGCCTCCAGGTCGTCGGTGACCCGGCGGACGAGCGCCGTCCGGCGGACCAGGTCGGCGAGGCCGATGTCGCCACGGCTGGTCAGCCACAACTGGCGGGGCTCGCGGCGGCCCGGCGCGCTCAACTCCACCAGCAGCAGGGGATCGTGGCTGCGGGTGCTTGGCAGCCGCACCGCTACGGTGCCGGCCAGCACCGGCGGCCTCGCCGTGAGTCCGAAGACCGGCCGGCGCTGGTGCCGCGCGGTCGCCGCCAGGTCACCGGCCGGCTCGGCCGCCGTACCCGTGGCCGGGACGAGCCGCAGGCCGGCGGGCACCCGGATCAGCACCGGCGCTCCGGCGGCCCGCAGCCGGCGGACCACCGCCTCGACGTCCATCTCCCGCGCGTCCACCACGACCAGCTCGCCGGCCGGCGCCCCCAGCTCCAGGTACGTCTCGACCGTGCAGGCCCCGAGCGACTGGGTGACCGCGTCGTCCGGGATGGCCGCGCGGCGCCGGCGCTTCTCGTCGGACAACCAGTCCTCGTTGAGGTGCAGCCGCCAGTTGACCGGGGTGACGACGTTCGCCGAGGCCGCCCAGAGACCCACCGCGTGCTGCGCGTTCAGGGACTGTCCCAGGCCCGGCGAGTACCGGCGGCCGACACCTACCGAGTGCGTTCCGGCCTTGCGGATCAGAGTCGGGTGCAGCACCCAGGTCCGTGCCCCGCAGAGCCGGGTGACGTGCCGGGCGAGCGCCCGCCGGACCGGCATCCAGTCCCAGGTCGAGTCGCTGACGAAATGGTGCAGCGCCTGCTCCGCGGCGGGTTCCGTGGAGGTCGCGGCGATGTTGCGGATCGACTTGCGTCCCCGGGCCAGCAGGAGCCCGCGGACGTACTCCCGGCCGCGCCGTCGCTGATCACTGCGGGGCAGCCCGGCCAGAATGTCGTCACACAGATCCGTCAGGTCCTCGTCCAGCAGCATCCTGCCTCCTCGCGGCGCGGCGGCGAATGCAAACGAGCTTGGAACCCGCGGCGAGGATGGTCGAGGTGCTGCCGGCACCGCCCTCGGGGCCACAGTGGTTGGCCGAGGCGCAGGTCGGTGGGCGGCCCGCGTGGCGGGCGCCCTTCACTTGCCGATGTGCAGCGCCTCCCGGATGAACATCTGCGCGAAGGTCGGCGCGCCGGTGGTGGTGACCACGTCGATGAACTGGCCGACGTGGAGGTCCTCGGTCGCTTCCCGGACGAGCAGGTCGGCCAGGTCGGTGCGGGAGGTGAACCGGCCGGGGAGCCGGCGCGGCTCGGCCCGGTAGTCGGTGACGCCGTCACCGTCGAAGAGGCCGGCCGGGCGGACGACGGTCCAGTCCAGACCGCTGTCCGCCACCACCTTCTCCATCCGCGCCATGTCGTCGTAGACGGTGCGTCCCATCTTCAGCAGGATCGGCGCGATGATCTTCTTGAAGGTGAACGTCTCGCCCTCGGCGTGCTCACCGCTGGTGCCGGTCGACGTCACGCAGACCAGACGGCGCAGGCCGTGGACCCGCATCGCGGCGATCATGTTGGCGGCGCCCTGCGAGTAGACCCGCACGGTCTCCTTCGTGTACGGCACACCCAGCGTGGAGATCACCGCGTCCTGACCGGCGACGGCGGCATCGACAGCCGCGGCGTCCAGCACGTCCGCCCCCACCACCCGCAGGCTCTCGCCCCGCAGCGGGAAGGACTCCGGACGTCGGGTCACGGCCGTGACGACGTGGCCCCGGGTCATCGCCATCTCCGTGGCCAGCCGGCCGGTGGGCCCGTTCGCGCCGAACACCACGAGTTTCATCTGGCTTCACCTCTTCGCCGGCGCGAGGGTCGAACGATGGTCCAGCACTCGAACAACGTTCCAGTGCCCGTCCAATGTACTACGCTCACGGGCGGAACAGGCAGATTTCGGGCAAGGCGGTGACGGGATGGCGGAGCGGAGCCGGAGTCTGTGGCTGCGGACCACGTCCGCCGGGCGGCCCGATCCGCCGCTGACCCTCGAACGCATCACCGCCGCCGCGGTCGAGCTGCTGGACGAGAACGACGTCGGGCAGCTCACCATGCGCCGCCTCGCCGACCGCCTGGGCGTCGGCACCACCACGCTGTACTGGCACGTGGACACCAAGGAGGACGTGATCGACCTCGCGGTCGACGCGGTGTTCGCCGCCACGCCGCCACCGCCGCCAGGCGACGACTGGCGGGCGGACGTCACGACGCTGCTGAGCGAGCGGCGTGCCGCGCTGCTGCGGCACCCGTGGTCGGCGGTGATGCGCCGGCGTCCCGCTGTCGGCCCCGGCTTCCTGTCCTGGATGGAGTTCCTCCAGGCCACCCTGACCCGCGCCGGGTTCGCCTCGCGGGACGTCACCGCGGCGAGCTGGGTGCTCTACAGCCACGTCCAGGGCTCCGCGGCCAGCCAGGCGACGCTGCGGTGGTCGGCGGAGGAGCGCCGGGAGGGCCAGCGGATGCTGGAGCGGCACAGCTCCCGCTATCCCACCCTGGCCGCGCAGCGGCACCTGCTTGACGACGACTGGGACACGAACTTCACGCTCGGGCTGGCGTACGTGCTGGACGGTCTGACCGCCCGCGCGGGAGTCGGCGCCACCTGACCCCGGACACGCCGAACCGGCCCGCGCCGGGCGGGCCGGTTCACGGCGGAGTCAGAGGCCGAACTTCTCCGCCAGCAGCCGGCGGTCCACGTACTTGATCGCCGACGTGGTCTGCTCGCGGCCGATCTTGTACGCGGTGGCCACCTCGACCAGCCGCAGCGCCTGGTACTCGAGGGCGGCGAGGTTGTCCTCGTGGACGTTGTTCGCCTCGTGCCGGGAGACGCTGCACGTGCCGTACGGCGCGCCGTTGTTCGGCAGGCCGAGCACCTCCACGCTGGAGCCGTTCGGGACGATCAGCGAACCCCAGTGGCAGATGCAGTTGTGCAGCGCCAGGATGGCCGCCTGCTGACCGGCGTGCGGCATCGAGCCGGACGCGAACACCGACACCACCTTGTTCGCCAGGTCGCCCGGGATCGCGACCGGTCCGGAGTGGTCGATGAAGTCGAGGATCTGCGGAGCCGGCAGCCCGTAGTGCACCGGAGTGCCGATCATGATGGCGTCCGCCGCGACCAGGTCCGCGAGCGTGGCCACCGGAACGTCGGCGGTCTCGGCGTTGAGCTCGGCGTACGCCTTGTGGTCGAGCACCATCGGACTGGGCAGGTCGGGCACCTTGTAGAGCTGCGCCTCCGCGCCGGCCTTCACCGCCGCCGCCGCGGCGGCAACGGCCATCTGGTAGGTATTCCCGCTGCGGGAGTGGAAGATGATTGCCACCTTGATCACAGGAACGCTCCTCACGAGTCGATGCGCCTGGGCATCGCATGGACCATCTACGGGCATCCTGTCGGCCGCGACCCGCACGGCAAATGGCGCGGATCTTAGTTAGTCACCTCGGCGTCCGCCGGGCCCGCGACCTGACAGAACCGGCTCGTCGCCGTTGACCGGTCCGTCCTGATCCGGGTGTGCTGCGCCCATGTCGAACGCTTCCGAGGAAACGCCCGCCGCACCCACCGACCCCGCCGCGCTCCTGCCCCTGTTCGAGCGCGCGTTCAACAACCGCGACCTCGACCAGCTCGAGCGGCTCTACGAGCCGGACGCCCTGCTGATCCTCGCCCCCGGCACGGTCCTGACCGGCGACGAGAGGCGTGCGCGCAGCCGGGAGGAGCAGCACTTCCTGCCGATCAAGGCCGCCGTCCGCCACCAGTACGTCACCGGCGACATCGCTCTGGTGATCAACGACTACGTCCACGAGGGAACCGGGCCGGACGGCACCCCGCTACGGATCGAGGGCACCGCCGTCGACGTGCTCCGGCGCGGCGCGGACGGCGCCTGGCGCTGCGTCATCAGCAACCCCGCCGGCCTGGGCACCGCCGGGCCCACCGCACCCTGACGACTGTCGACACCGGGCCGCAGTGGCGCCGGTGACCGGCGGGCCGGCTCCCCTCGGGCAGACCAGGTGGAGCCGGCCCGCCGAGGGGAGCGACCGCGCCAGGCTGGCCCGTCCGCGGGCCCGGTTCGGACGGTCAGCCCGTCAGCCGGGCCACGATGTCGGCGGCCGGCCCCGGCACGGCGGACGCGAAACCGGTCCCGGCCCACAGGTTCAGCGCCTCGGCGTCGCCCTGACGCGCCGCCGCGGCCCGGATCGGCGCGGTCAGGTGGTGCACCGCCGGATAGGCGACCGGCGCCGCCTCGGAGTAGGCGTCGGTGAAGCGGTTGCGCAGGGCCCGCGCCGGATGACCGGTGAACGCCCGGGTGACCACGGTCCGGCGGAAGTCGCCGGAGAGCATCGCGGCGCGTTGCGCCGGCCGGGTGCCGGCCTCGTCGGCGAGCAGGAACGCGGTGCCGCTCTGGACCGCAGCCGCGCCGGCCGCGCGCAGCCGCGCGACATCCTCGGCGGACGACGTTCCGCCGGCCACGACGACCGGCAGATCCGTGACCGCCCGTACGGCGGCGAGCAGCTCCTGCGCCTCGCCGCGCGGCCGGTAGCCGGCCGGATCGGTGGTCGACGCGTGCCCGCCCGCCGTGCCCGCCTGCGCGACGAGCGCGTCCGGGCCGGCGGCGACCGCCCGGCGGCCCTCGTCGGCCGAGGTGACGCTGATCAGGACGTGGCATCCGGCGTCGCGCAGCGCCCGCACCACACCCGCGGGCGGTACGCCGAACGCGAAGCTCACGAGCGGGACCGCGTACGCCACCGCCACGTCCACCTTCGCGGCGAAGTGGTCGTCGTCGTGCGGGCGCGGCGGCGGCAGGTCCACCCCGTATCGCTGCGCCTCCGGCAGCAGCAACCGGCGGTACGCCTCCACCGGGGCCGGGTCCGGCTCGGCCGGGGTCGGCACGAAGATGTTGAGCCCGTACGGCACGCCGGCCGCGCGCATGGCGCGTACCTCGTGTTCGACGGCCTCGGGGGACTGGTAGCCGGCGGCGAGGAAGCCGATCGAGCCGGCCCGGGCGGCGGCCGTGACCAGCGCCGGGTTCGACGGACCTCCGGCCATCGGGGCGACCAGGAGGGGAGGAAACAGCTCGGGCATGGCGTGACCCTACGTCGGTTCCGGACGACAGCGAGTGCGGGGAACCCGTCCAGGGGTTCCCCGCACTCTTTGGGGGAAGGGGCTCAGATCCGGGCCGCTTCCTCGACCCCGGCCGGGGGAACCGGGGTCGTCTTCGCCCGGCGTCCGGGCATCCACCAGTTGGCGTTGCCGCACAGCTCCATCACCGCCGGGACGAGGATCATCCGGACGATGGTGGCGTCGACGAACACCGCCACGGCCATGCCCAGGCCGACCTGCTTGACCGAGACGTCGGGACCGAGCATGCCGGTGGTGAAGACGGCGATCATGATGGCGGCGGCCGCCGTGATCACCTTGGCGGTCCGGGCCAGACCACGGGTCACGGCCTGGCGGGTGTCGCCGGTGCGCTCGTACTCCTCGCGGATCCGTGAGATCAGGAAGACCTCGTAGTCCATGGAGAGGCCGAACAGCAGCGGGAACATCATCATCGGCACCCATGTCGTGATCGGCATCGAGGTGGGGAAGCCGAGGGCGGACCCGAGCCAGCCCCACTGCACGATCGCCACCAGCACACCGAAGGAGGCGCCGATGGACAGCAGGTTCATCACCGCCGCCTGCAGCGCGATCGTGACCGACCGCACCAGCACGACAAGCAGCAGCAGGGACAGCAGGATGACCACGGTGATCATCACGGGCAGCCGCGAGCTGGTCTCCTCCGCGAGGTCGATCGCGCCGGCGTTCGGGCCGCCGAGATAGACCTCGCGGCCCCCGGAGGCCGCGGGCAGCACGTCGTCGCGCAACTTGTGCACCAGGTCCGCGGTGGCCTCGTCCTGGGCGCCGGTACGAGGGAAGGCCATGAAGACGGCGGCCTGCCCGTCCTGGCTGATCCGGGGCGGCGTGGCGTACGCGACGCCCTCGGTGCCGCTCACCGCGGCGACGACCGGACCGAGGTCGCTGTTCCCGTCGCCGACCTCCGCGGCGAAGATCAGGGGAGCGCCGTAGCCGGGACCGAAGCCCTCGGACAGGATCTCGTACGAGGTGTAGCTGCTCCGGTCACGGGGCTGGACGCTGGCGTCGGGCAGGCTCAGCCGCATCGACAGCAGCGGCGCGGTCAGCACCAGCAGGACCCCGGTGGCCAGGAGCGCGGCGGTGACCGGGCGGCGCTGGACGACGCCGGCCCAGCGCTCGGCGAGCGTGCGGCGCTCCTGCTTCGGCGAGTCGGCGTCGGTCTGGCGAAGGGGTCCCCGGCGCGGCACGCGCAGGCCCTGGATCTTGTAACCGGCGAAGCCCAGGAAGGCCGGCATCAGCGTGACCGCGGCGATCATCGTCACCAGCACTGTCGCCGACGCCCCGAGCGCGACGCCGTTCATCATCTTCTGGCCCATGGCGATCAGGCCCAGCAGCGCGATCATCACGGTGGTGCCCGCGAAGAGGACGGCATGACCGGCAGTGGTGATGGCCTTGACCGTGGCGCTCTCCGGATCGTCCCCCTCCACCAGGCTGTCCTTGTAGCGGGTCAGGATGAACAACGCGTAGTCGATGCCGACACCGAGGCCGATCAGCACGGCGATGAGCACCGTGAAGTCCGGCGAGGGGACCAGGTGCCCGACGAGCTTCATCAGCGCGACCCCGCCGAGCACCGCCAGCAACGCGGTCACGATCGGCAGGCCCATCGCCACGAGCGAGCCGAAGGCGAGGAACAGGATCACCGCGGCGGTCACCACGCCGACCGCCTCGGCCGGGCCCTGCGGGGGCGTCTCCGCCTTCTCCGCCCGCTCGCCGCCCAGCCCCAGCGTCACGCCGTCGCCGGAGGCGTCCTTGACCGTGTCGACGAGCGGCTTGGCCTCGGCCTTCTCCACGTCCATCGAGGTCAGCGGGATCGTCGTCCGGGCGATGCGGCGGTCGGAGGTGACCAGGTTGCGGTCGTCGTACGGCGACACGATCGGCCCGGTCACCGGTGAGGCGTCCAGATCGGAGATGACCTTCTCGATCTTCTGCCGGGCCGCCGGGTCGTCGATCCCCCGCTCGGCCTTGATGGCCAGGGTGAGGGTGTCCCCCCGCTGCTCGGGGAAGTGCTTCTCGATCAGGGCCTGGGCTCGTGCCGAATGGGAGTCTCCGCCGGAGTAGACGTTGTCCGGGGCGGCGCCGTAGCGGAAGCCCAGGAACGCCAGCGCGATGACGCCGACGATCCAGGTCAGGAGCACCAGTCGACGACGCCGGTAACAGAACCGCGCCAATCCCGCCAGAGCTCCGTCTGTGCGGGGAGTCTCGGTAGGCATCATCTTCTCCTCAAGTCAATAAGCGCTCTACCTAATGGTCGTGAACAGGCACTTCTGTGTCGCCGTACGGATGCAGGCACTTCCTGGTCGCTAGTACCACGGTTGCGGTACTCCATTTGCAGTACACCTGTCGGTATCCGGTCAGCGCCGTATCCTGCGCTTTCTCTGTCGGCAGAGCGGCGCGGTCGCCCGCCGCCCGCCGACGTGGCTGCGGGGCCGGTCGGGCTCGGACCGCTCGGTGCGGCGTCGCGGCCCGGCCGTAGCATGTTTCACCTGTTCAGAGCGGCTTCCGGGCGCTCGGGCCGTCGGCCGCGGTGGTTACCGGCGAGGGCTATTTCGGTCATGCGAGAGGGTTCTGCCAATCGTGGCATTGTTTAGTTAAGTCCGATATCAGCGGGATGCTGCCTGATATATGACGGCTGCGCCCGGGCCTGCCGGATAGCTATGATGAGCGACGACGGTGATCGATGGCAAATGTTGTTGCTGTGGGGTAGCGTCACCGCCGAGTCCAGGCTTTTCTTGAGCTGTGTGCGCATATTCCGGGGGGATTATGACAACGGGACGGCCGGGGGAGAACCGGGCGACAGACGCGGCACGAAATCCGGGGTGGGCCGCCGGGGGGCCGGCGTCCCAGCCATGGGGCGGGGGGAACGACGAGCAGGTCCTGCGCGAGATCCTCGGGGTCGACGTGCACCGCGAGCTGATTGACTTCGCGGGTGGTGCCGGCGGAAATCCGCACCTGGTCGCCGAACTCGCGCGCGGGCTCGCCGAAGAGGGATTGATTCGGGAGACAAACGGTCGGGCGGAATTGGTGTCCCGGCGAATTCCCCGGCGCGTGCTGAGTTTTGTCATGCGTCGATTGAATGATGTCAGCGCCGGCTGCCAGCAGTTCTTGAAGGTTGCCGCGGCATTGGGCAGATCCTTCATGCTGGAGGACGTTTCGAGAATGCTGGGCCGATCGTCGGCGGCCCTGCTCCCGCCGGTGGACGAGGCGATCGCATCGGGCTTCGTCGTCGCCGCCGAGCATCAACTCGCCTTTCAGAGCGACTTCCTGCTGCGCGGCATCATCGAGTCCATTCCCGGGCCCGCCCGCGACGCCTTACGACGTGAGGCGATGAGCCTTTCCGGGCGACGGCGCCCGGCGGCCGACCAGAATCGCCGGTTGGACGCGGCGCCTACCGCGCCGGTGAGCGCGACCGGGGAGGACGCCACCGGATCCTGTTCCCGGGCGCACCGCCTGATAATGAACGGGAACGCGAAGGCCGGCATTCGCGTCGCCGAGGCGGTTCTCGCCGGCCCGGCCGCGTCGCTCGCTGCCCGGCGTGACGCGGAGGCGTGTCTGGTGCTGGCCGATCTGCTGCTCGGCGGGGAGGGCGGCGGCCCGATGACCGAGGCGATCCTGCGCGAACGCGACGCCGAGTCCGGTGACGCCGCACTGGCGATGGCGCTGACCGCCCGGTCCACCGGGCTGTGGTCGGCGGGAAAGCTGGCGGAGGGCCTGAAGCTGGGACGGGCGGCGGTGCGGGCGGGCGCGGAGGCCGAACCGGTGTGGCGTCTGCACGCCCAGCTCGCGCTCGCCGGGAAACTCGCGAACCTCCGCGAGTTCGACGAGGCCGAGGCGTTGATCAACGAGGCGGAAGCGGGCCTGCGCGGACTGCCCGCGCCGATCTGGACGGCCGCGACGGCGGTGATGCGGTCCCGGTTGCTGCTCCAGGCGGGGCGGATCGGGGAGGCGCGTCGGGAGGCGGCGCTGGCCACCACCGCCGTGGAGGGGGACGCGGTGCCGATGCTGCGGCCTCTCGCCTACGCGGTGCTCAGCACCGCCTCCTTCTACATGGGGGACCTGCCCGCCGCGATCGAGTACCTCAGGCGGGGGCAGCGGGACGCGGACCGCCACGTGGTCCTCGACTCGGTGCAGTACTCGTGGGCGGAAGTGCTGATCACGGTCAAGCAGGAAGGCCCGCGGGCCGCCGCCCAGCTGCTCGCGGGCAAGCACCACCGCCTGCCCACGCAGCGCCGCCTCTACGTCGAGGTGCCGAGCGCCGCCGCCTTCCTGGTCCTGCTCGCCCGCGACGTGGACGACCGTGACCTCGAACGCCGCGTCCTCGACACGGTCAACGGGCTCGCCGCGGACAACCCCAGGATCCAGGTCGTCAGCCTCACCGCCATGCACGCCCACGCGCTGGCGAACAGCGCTCCGGCCGCCCTGGCGCTCATCATCGTGCAGTCACGGGACCCGATCTCGGTGGCGCTGGCCACCGAGGAACTCGCCAAGCTCTACGCCGCGCAGGCCCAGGCGGGGGGACGGCCGGCGACGCCGGCCCGCGCCGAGGAGGCCGCCACCCCGCCGGCGAGCTGTTGGTCGACCCTGTCCGACATGGAGCAGCGGATCGCCTACCTGGTGAGCGTGGGTCTGACGAACCGGCAGATCGCCAAGCAGGTCCACCTGTCCGCGCACACCGTCAACTACCACCTGCGGAAGATCTACCGGAAACTGGGTTTCAACACCCGGGCCGAGCTGGCGCACGCCGCGGCCACGTACTCCGGCCGGGCGGCGATCTACTCCATGAGCGGCGACCAGGACTGGGGCGCCGGATCCATGACCGGCAAGGCCAGCTGAACCGCATTCCCGGCGTCCGCCGGCTGAACCGCGCCCCGGCGTACGCCGGCCGGTTCAGCCGGCGGACGCCGGCTGGCGTGTGGTGGCCAGCGCCGGCCGGACCGCCTCGTGCGCGATGAAGCAGCGGGTCAGTTCCACCCGGCTGTTGATGTCGAGCTTGGAGAAGACGCGCCGCAGGTGACTGTCGACGGTGTGCGGGGACAGGAACAGCGAACTCGCCGCCTCGCGGTTGGTCATCCCGTCCACGATGGCCCGCACGACCCGCAGCTCCGCGCTGGTCAGGCTCTCCCACCCCGACCGGGGCCGGTCGGGGACCAGCGGGCGGACGTTGTGAGCCGGCAGGCCACGCAGCTCGGCCTCCACGCGCTCCAGGTCGCGTCGCGCGCCGCACTCCCGGTAGCCGTCCGTCGCGGCCTCGAGCAGACGGGTGGCCTCGGCCCGGTCCCGGGTGCTGCGGGCCGCGTCCTCCACCGCGCCGGCCGCCGCGAGCGTACGGCCGGCGAGCCGGTGCAGATCCGCGGCCCGCAGCAGCGCCGCCGGATCGTCGCGCAGGAGACCCGCGGCGTGTTCCGCCGCCGCCGCCAGCGACTGGACGAACGGGTTGCCGCGGGCGACGCGCCGGGCGACCTCCACGGCGCGCTCGGCCTCCGCGTCGAGCCCCGCCCGGCGGGCCTGGCGTACGAGCGTCGCCGCAGCGGCCGGCGCCTCGGTGAACAGCAGCGGATCGGGTGCGACCTGTCCGGCGACGTTGATCAGCGTCTGCACCATCATCGCCGGACGGCCGCTGGCAGCGTGGAACCGGGCCAGCGCCCAGTCCATCCGCGCCGAGTCGTCGGCGGAGGCCAGCCGCTCGGCCGCCCGCAACTGGTCGCTGGCCGTGGCGAGGTCACCGTGGTGCACGCCGAGGTGGGCCAGGACCAGGCGCGCCGGCACGCAGTCGCCCGGCCGGGAGTGGTCGGCGGCTCGCAGCGCCGCCTCCGCCTCGGCGCGTGCCTCGTCCAGCCGTCCGGCCGCTGCCAGCAGCTCGGCCCGGTGGCCGCGCCAGAGCGACTCCGAGCCGGTGTGACTGGGCTCCTGCGCCAGCGGTCGTACGGTGTCCAGCACCGCCTGCGCCTCGTCGAGCTGATCGGCCGCGCCCAGCGCCCGGACCAGCCAGGTCCACAGCGGCCGCCGGCCGGGCGCGCAGCCCGGGGACTGGTGCCGGGGCTCCAGCTCGGCGGAGGAGGCACCGCCCAGGTGCTTCGTGGTGTCCGCGAGCGCCCGGTCCAGCTTGGCGCGGTCCAGCTCGCACACGTCGTGGCGGGCCTGCGTCCGGCGCAGGAAGCCGGCCGCCAGGCGGTGGCTGCCGGCGGCCCGCATCCCGTGTCCCAGTTCGAGCACGAGCTGCGCCTCGACGTCCGCCGCGAGGTCGCGGCGGAGCATCACCTCCGCGAGGCGGCCGGCCTCGGCGGCCCGCCCCGCCCCGGCCAGCAGGCGCAGCGCACGGGCCAGTGCTCGTGGCGCCTCGGCGGATCCGTTCTCCAGGTGGGACACGGCGGCTGCCGCCACGTCGTCGCACCCGCACCGGCCCGAGCGCGGCCCCGCCGTCGCGGCGGGCGTGGCCGCGTCCGGCGCGGAGCGCGTGACGCGTACGCCGGCGGGGGAGTGGGGCGTCCCGGGCCGCGGATCGGGCCGCCCGCGCCGGACCGGGTCGCCCGCCGCCGGTGCCGGCGCGGATCCGGGCTCGGCACGCTCCGGTTCCGGGTACGCGGCGTGGCGAAGCGCCTCTCCGAGCACCGGGTGGGCGAAGGTCAGCTCCGCGCCGTCGCGTCGTATCAGCCCGACCCGCACCGCCTCGTCGATCGCGGCGGACACGTCGGCGGCCGAGCCGTCCAGCAGGCCCGTCACCCGGTCGACGGGAAACGTGTGGCCGAGCCGGCCGCCGGCCGCGAGCAGGCGCCGCAGCGGGGGCGGCAGCTCCTCCAGCAGCCCGCGAACGGCGGCGAGGACACCGTCGGGCAGCTCGTCGGACACCACCGACGCCGCCCCGTCCACGATGATCATCTGGCCGGCCTTGATGAACGCGCTGAAGACGATCTCCATCACCTTCGGGTTGCCGCCGCAGCGGGCCGCCCAGCGCAGGACGGAGGCGTCCGGCCGGGCGCCGAGGATGCCGGCGCACAGGTCGGCCACCGCCTCCTCGCCCGGCTCGCGCAGCCGTACCCGTACCGCGACGTGCTCGGCCAGCCAGTCGACGGCGTGCTGAGCGATCGACCCGGCGGCGACCGGCCGGCGGGCCAGCAGCCAGAGCACCGGCGAGGACGCCAGGCGCGGCACGAGCCCGCGCAGGGCCAGGGCGCTGACGTCGTCGATGCGCTGGGCGTCGTCCAGGGCGACCACGAGCGGGCGCCGGCGCGCCGCGACCTCGACCAGATCGCCGACCCGGTCGATCAGCCAGAACGGGTTGGCGCCCGGCAGGGCGAGCTGCTCGACCGCCGCTTCGCCGGGCATCGCGTGGCGCAGGAAGTTGACGAGCAGGTGTACGGGCACCGGCTGATCCGTGACGCTTGCCCGCCCGGCCACCACTGTCAGCCCGCGGGCCGCCGCCTCCAGGCCGGTGACCTTCAGCAGGTGGGTCTTGCCGATGCCGAACGGCCCGTCGACGACGACGCAGCCCCCGGATCCCCGCATGGTGGCGTCGAGCAGTTCCCCCAATGAGGACAATTCCTGCCCGCGCCCCGCCATGCGATTCATGATGACCATCCCGTTTTCCTCTGCTGAATCGTCCGACGTGCGCCGCGAGCCGATGTCCCACCGCGTTCGACCGTCCGTTCTGGACAGTTGAACGCCGGATCGGGGCGGGCTACTCAGTTATACGGGATCTGCGGCCGTTCGTCGGCGACGTCGCTGGCAGCGCGCACTACTCGCGTGAGTAGTGGGCAGGGTGTCAGGCCGCGATTACTGTCAGGCCATGCCGGGCTCGGCGTGCCGGCGCGGACGAAATGGCGACGCCGATGGGGAGATCGGCGTCGTTTCCGCGCCGGCGCAAAACGTCCGGAACGGAATCGACTAATCGCCGCTCGACGCGACTGGTCCAGCGAATCCAGGGGAGTCCGAGATGCGTGAGTGTAATGGTGACCGCCGTCTTGATCGGGAGACGCGGGCATGACCGTCGGATATCTCGGGACGGTCACCGACTCGGCGCCCGTCGACGCCGCGCTGCGCGACTTCTTCGCCGAGCGCCGCGCCGAGGCACGCGAGCTCGGCGACGACTTCGCGGCCCTGGTCGCCGAGCTGGAGAGCTACGTCCTGCGGGGCGGCAAGCGCATCCGGCCCGCCTTCGCCTGGCTGGGCTGGATCGGCGCCGGCGGCGACCCGGAGGACCCGGTGGCGACCGCGGTGCTGAACGCCTGCGCCGGGTTCGAGCTGCTGCACGCGTCCGGCCTCATCCACGACGACATCATCGACGCGTCGCAGACCCGCCGCGGCCATCCCGCCGCGCACGTCGCGTACGCCGAACGGCATCGGGCGCGGCGCTTCTCCGGTGACCCGGGAACGTTCGGCACCGGCACCGCCATCCTGATCGGAGACCTCGTCCTGATCTGGGCCGACGTCCTGGTCCGCGCCTCCGGCCTGCCGGCCGACGCGCACGTGCGGGTCTCGCCGGTGTGGTCGGCGGTGCGCTCCGAGGTCATGTACGGCCAGCTGCTCGATCTGATCAGCCAGGTGAGCCGGAGCGAGGACGTCGACGCGGCGCTGCGCATCAACCAGTACAAGACCGCGTCGTACACGGTGGAGCGGCCACTGCAGTTCGGCGCGGCGATCGCCGGCGCGGACGACGACCTCTTCGCGGCCTACCGCGCCTTCGGCGCCGACGTGGGTATTGCCTTCCAGCTGCGCGACGACCTGCTCGGCGTGTTCGGCGACCCGGTGGTGACGGGCAAGCCGTCCGGCGACGACCTGCGGGAGGGCAAGCGGACGGTCCTGCTCGCCACGGCGCTCAAGCGCGCCGACGAACGGGACCCGGACGCGGCGGCCTACCTGCGGGCGAAGGTCGGCACGGACCTCGCGGACGAGGAGATCGCCCGCATCCGCGCCATCTTCCGCGACGTCGGCGCGGTCGAGGAGATCGAGCGGCAGATCTCGCAGCGCACCGACCGGGCGCTGGCCGCGCTGGAGGCGAGCAGCGCCACCGCCCCCGCGAAGCATCAGCTCGCCGACATGGCGATCAAGGCCACCCAGCGGGCCCAGTGATGTCCACGGAACCGGTGACCGTCGTCGCCCGCGGCGTTCTCGACGGCCGGGGTGACGGGCCGGGCCGCCTCGGCACCGGCCGCGCCCACGGCAAGGCCATCCTGCTGGGCGAACACGCCGTCGTGTACGGCGCTCCGGCGCTCGCCGTCCCGGTGCCGCAACTGACCGCCGTGGCCAAGGCGCGGCGGGCCGGCGGCGACGGCGGCGACGAGGTCTCCTTCGCCATCGCCGGGCTGGAGAGCCCGGAGGTGACGTCGCTTCCGACCGACGGCCTGCAACATCTGGTGACGGAGTTCCGGCAGCGGGCCGCCGTCACCGAGCCGATGCGCGTCGACGTGCTCGTGGACTGCGCCATCCCGCAGGGCCGGGGGCTCGGGTCGAGCGCCGCCTGCGCCCGCGCCGCGGTGCTGGCCCTCGCGGACGCGTTCGACCGCCGCCTCGACGCCGCCACGGTGTTCGATCTGGTGCAGACCTCGGAGAACGTGGCGCACGGCCGGGCCAGCGGCATCGACGCCCTGGCCACCGGTGCGACCGCGCCGCTGATCTTCCGCAACGGCGTGGGCCGGGAACTGCCGGTCGCCATGGCGGGCGCCGCGCGTGCCGCGCGAGGGTCGGGCCCGGCCGGCTTCGACGCGGTGCTCGTCATCGCCGACAGCGGCGTCAGCGGCAGCACCCGGGACGCGGTGGAGCTGCTGCGGGGTGCCTTCGAGCGCTCCCCGCGCACGCGCGACGAGTTCGTCAGCCGGGTGACCAGCCTGACCGAGGCGGCGGCGCACGACCTGCTCCAGGGCCGGGTCGCCGACTTCGGCGCGCGGCTGACCGAGAACCACCGGCTGTTGCGCGAGGTCGGCATCAGCACCGAACGGATCGACCGGATGGTCGACGCCGCGCTCGCGGCGGGCAGCCCGGGCGCCAAGATCAGCGGCGGTGGCCTGGGCGGCTGCATGATCGCACTGGCCCGGGACCGCCAGGAATCCGCGGCGGTGGTGCGGAGCGTCCAGCAGGCCGGCGCCGTCCGCACCTGGACCGTCCCGATGGGGAGGTTCACCGGCCATGACGACTGACCACCGGGCGGAGCCGTCCGAGCCGGCGCTCGACCGGCCCGCGACCGCCGTGGCCCATCCGAACATCGCGCTGATCAAGTACTGGGGCAAGCGCGACGAGCAGCTGATGATCCCGTACGCCGACAGCCTGTCGATGACGCTCGACGTCTTCCCGACCACCACCACCGTCCGGATCGACAGCGGCGCGGCGGCCGACGAGGTCGTCCTCGACGGCTCGCCCGCCGACGGCGAACGGCGACAGCGCGTCGTCACCTTCCTGGACCTGGTACGCAAGCTGGCCGGGCGCACGGAACGGGCCTGCGTCGACACCCGCAACTCCGTGCCCACCGGCGCCGGCCTGGCGTCCTCGGCGAGCGGATTCGCCGCCCTCGCCCTCGCCGGCGCCGCCGCGTACGGCCTCGACCTGGACACCACCGCGCTGTCCCGCCTGGCCCGGCGGGGATCCGTGTCGGCCTCCCGGTCGGTCTTCGGCGGCTTCGCGATGTGCCACGCAGGCCCCGGCGCCGGGACCGCCGCGGACCTCGGCTCCTACGCCGAGCCGGTGCCCGTCGCGCCCCTCGACGTCGCGCTGGTGATCGCGATCGTCGACGCCGGGCCGAAGGCGGTGTCGAGCCGCGAGGGGATGCGGCGAACCGTCCGGACCTCCCCGCTCTATCAGTCGTGGGTCGCCTCCGGCCGCGCCGACCTGGCCGAGATGCGGGCCGCGCTGCTCCAGGGAGACCTGGACGCGGTCGGCGAGATCGCCGAACGCAACGCCCTCGGCATGCACGCCACCATGCTGGCCGCCCGGCCGGCGGTGCGCTACCTGGCGCCGGTCACTGTCGCCGTGCTCGACAGCGTGCTGCGCCTGCGCGCCGACGGCGTCTCCGCCTACGCCACGATGGACGCGGGACCGAACGTCAAGGTGCTCTGCCGCCGCGCGGACGCCGACCGGGTCGCCGACACCCTGCGCGACGCCGCGCCGAGCTGCGCCGTGGTCGTCGCCGGACCGGGGCCGGCGGCCCGGCCGGACCCGGGCAGCCGGCCGTGACCGGCCCGGGCGCCGTGCGCCGCCACGCGCCGGGCAAGCTGTTCGTCGCCGGTGAGTACGCGGTGCTGGAGCCGGGCCACCCGGCGCTGCTGGTGGCGGTCGACAGGGGAGTGGACGTCACCGTCTCCGGCGCCGACGCCCACCTCGTTGTCGACTCCGACCTCTGCCCGGAGCAGGCGTGCCTGCGGTGGCAGGACGGCCGGCTCGTCGGCGCGGGCGACGGGCAGCCGGCGCCCGACGCCCTCGGCGCCGTGGTCTCGGCGATCGAGGTGGTCGGCGAACTCCTGACCGGACGAGGGCTGCGCCCGCTGCCCATGCGGGTGGCGATCACCAGCCGGCTGCACCGCGACGGCACGAAGTTCGGCCTCGGGTCGAGCGGGGCGGTGACAGTCGCCACGGTGACCGCAGTGGCCGCGTACCACGGGGTGGAGCTGTCGCTCGAATCGCGGTTCCGGCTGGCGATGCTGGCGACGGTGCGTGACGGCGCCGACGCCTCCGGCGGTGATCTGGCCGCGAGCGTCTGGGGCGGCTGGATCGCCTACCAGGCGCCCGACCGCGCGGCCGTGCGCGAGACGGCGCGGCGGCGCGGCGTCGAGGAGACGATGCGCGCGCCCTGGCCGGGCCTGCGGGTCCGGCGGCTGCCACCACCGCGTGGCCTCGCGCTGGAGGTGGGCTGGACCGGCGAGCCGGCGAGCAGCAGCTCGTTGACCGGGCGGCTGGCCGCCTCCCGGTGGCGGGGCAGCCCGGCGCGGTGGAGCTTCACCAGCCGTAGCCAGGAGTGTGTGCGTACCGCCATCGACGCGCTGGAGCGGGGCGACGACCAGGAACTGCTGCACCAGGTCCGGCGGGCCCGGCACGTGCTTGCCGAGCTGGACGACGAGGTCCGGCTCGGGATCTTCACCCCCCGGCTGACGGCGCTGTGCGACGCCGCCGAGACCGTCGGCGGCGCGGCCAAACCGTCCGGCGCCGGTGGCGGGGACTGCGGCATCGCGTTGCTGGACGCCACCGCCGCGACGCGGACCGCGCGGCTGCGCGAGCAGTGGGCCGCCGCCGGGGTGCTCCCCATGCCGATCCAGGTCCATCAGACGAACGGGAGCGCGCGATGATCGCCAACCGCAAGGACGACCACGTCCGGCTCGCCGCCGAGCAGCAGGGCCGGCTCGGCGGTCACCACGAGTTCGACGACGTGTCCTTCGTGCACCACGCCCTGGCCGGCATCGACCGGTCCGACGTCTCGCTGGCCACGTCGTTCGGCGGCATCGACTGGCCGGTGCCGCTGTGCATCAACGCGATGACCGGCGGCAGCACCAAGACCGGCCTGATCAACCGGGACCTGGCGATCGCGGCCCGGGAGACCGGCGTACCGATCGCCACCGGGTCGATGAGCGCCTACTTCGCCGACGAGTCGGTGGCCGAGAGTTTCAGCGTGATGCGCCGGGAGAACCCCGACGGGTTCATCATGGCCAACGTCAACGCCACCGCCTCCGTCGAACGGGCCCGGCGGGCTGTCGACCTGATGCGGGCCGACGCGCTGCAGATCCACCTGAACACCATCCAGGAGACGGTGATGCCGGAGGGGGACCGGTCGTTCGCCGCCTGGGGGCCGCGGATCGAACAGATCGTCGCCGGCGTCGGTGTGCCGGTGATCGTCAAGGAGGTCGGCTTCGGGCTCAGCCGCGAAACGCTGCTGCGGCTGCGGGACATGGGCGTCCGGGTGGCCGACGTCGCCGGCCGCGGCGGCACGAACTTCGCGCGCATCGAGAACGACCGGCGGGACGCCGCCGACTACTCCTTCCTCGACGGGTGGGGACAGTCGACACCCGCCTGCCTGCTGGACGCCCAGGGCGTGGACCTGCCCGTGCTGGCCTCCGGCGGCATCCGCAACCCGCTCGACGTGGTCCGCGGGCTGGCGCTCGGCGCCGGCGCGGCCGGGGTGTCCGGACTGTTCCTGCGCACGCTCCTGGACGGCGGCGTGCCGGCGCTGCTGTCGCTGCTGTCCACCTGGCTCGACCAGATCGAAGCCCTGATGACCGCCCTGGGCGCGCGGACCCCGGCCGACCTGACCCGCTGCGACCTGCTGATCCAGGGTCGGCTGAGCGCGTTCTGCGCGGCCCGGGGCATCGACACCCACCGCCTCGCCACCCGTTCCGGCGCCACCCACGAGATGATCGGAGGCATTCGATGAACGACGCGATCGCCGGTGTGCCCATGAAATGGGTAGGTCCCGTGCGGATCTCGGGAAACGTGGCGCAGATCGAGACGGAGGTTCCGCTCGCCACGTACGAGTCGCCGCTCTGGCCGTCCGTCGGCCGGGGCGCGAAGATCTCCCGGATGGTCGAGGCGGGCATCGTCGCCACGCTCGTCGACGAGCGCATGACCCGCTCGGTGTTCGTGCGCGCCAAGGACGCGCAGACCGCCTACCTGGCCTCGCTTGAGGTCGACGCGCGGTTCGACGAACTGCGTGACATCGTGCGCACCTGCGGCAGGTTCGTCGAGCTGATCGGGTTCCACCACGAGATCACCGCGAACCTGCTGTTCCTGCGGTTCAGTTTCACCACCGGCGACGCGTCCGGGCACAACATGGCGACGCTGGCCGCCGACGCGCTGCTGAAGCACATCCTGGACACCATTCCGGGCATCTCGTACGGCTCGATCTCGGGCAACTACTGCACCGACAAGAAGGCCACCGCGATAAACGGCATTCTCGGCCGGGGCAAGAACGTGGTCACCGAGCTGGTCGTGCCGCGGGAGATCGTCCACGACAGCCTGCACACGACGGCGGCGGCGATCGCCCAGCTGAACGTGCACAAGAACATGATCGGCACGTTGCTCGCCGGCGGTATCCGCTCGGCCAACGCCCACTACGCGAACATGCTGCTCGGGTTCTACCTGGCCACGGGTCAGGACGCCGCGAACATCGTCGAGGGCTCCCAGGGCGTGACGGTCGCCGAGGACCGCGACGGCGACCTCTACTTCTCCTGCACGCTGCCCAACCTGATCGTGGGCACCGTCGGCAACGGCAAGGGGCTCGGCTTCGTCGAGGAGAACCTGGAGCGGCTCGGCTGCCGCGCCTCGCGTGATCCGGGCGAGAACGCCCGGCGGCTCGCGGTCATCGCGGCCGCGACGGTGCTCTGCGGCGAGCTGTCCCTGCTCGCCGCGCAGACCAACCCGGGCGAGCTGATGCGGGCGCACGTCCGGCTCGAACGCCCGACCGAGACCACGAAGATCGGAGCCTGACGATGGCCGAGAGACCCGCCGTCGGCATCCACGACCTGTCCGCCGCGACGGCGCATCACGTGCTGACACACGAGACCCTGGCCGCGAGCAACGGCGCCGACGTGGCCAAGTACCACCGTGGCATCGGGCTGCGGGCGATGAGCGTGCCCGCCCCGGACGAGGACATCGTGACGATGGCTGCTGCCGCCGCCGCGCCGGTGGTCGCCCGCCACGGCACCGACCGGATCCGGACCGTCGTGTTCGCCACGGAGTCGTCGGTCGACCAGGCGAAGGCGGCCGGGATACACGTCCACTCCCTGCTCGGCCTCCCCTCGGCCACCCGGGTGGTCGAGCTGAAGCAGGCCTGCTACGGCGGTACGGCGGGACTGCAGTTCGCCATCGGCCTGGTGCACCGTGACCCGTCGCAGCAGGTCCTGGTGATCGCCAGCGACGTGTCGAAGTACGCGCTGGGTGAGCCCGGCGAGGCGACCCAGGGCGCCGCGGCGGTCGCCATGCTCGTCGGCGCGGACCCGGCGCTGGTACGCGTCGAGGACCCGTCGGGCATGTTCACCGCCGACGTCATGGACTTCTGGCGGCCGAACTACCGCACCACCGCCCTGGTCGACGGGCACGAGTCCATCTCCGCCTACCTGCAGGCGCTGGAGGGCTCGTGGAAGGACTACACCGAGCGCGGCGGTCGCACCCTGGACGAGTTCGGCGCGTTCTGCTACCACCAGCCGTTCCCGAGGATGGCCGACAAGGCGCACCGGCACCTGCTCAACTACTGCGGGCGCGACGTCGACGACGCGCTGGTGGCCGGGGCCATCGGGCACACCACCGCGTACAACGCCGAGATCGGCAACAGCTACACGGCGTCGATGTATCTCGGGCTCGCGGCACTGCTCGACACCGCCGACGACCTGACCGGCCGGACCGTCGGCTTCCTCAGCTACGGGTCCGGCAGCGTCGCCGAGTTCTTCGCCGGCACTGTCGTGCCCGGGTACCGCGCGCACACGCGACCCGACCAGCACCGCGCGGCGATCGACCGGCGGCAGGAGATCGACTACGCGACGTACCGGGAGTTGCACGAGCACGCCTTCCCGGTCGACGGCGGCGACTATCCGGCGCCGGAGGTGACCACCGGGCCGTACCGGCTGGCCGGGCTCTCCGGTCACAAGCGCGTCTACGAGCCGCGATAGGACCGGCCACGCCGGCCGCCCTGACCGAACGAACCATGCTTGGAGGATCGATGTCCGGAACTCCCGAGGTGGCCGAGCTCTACTCGACCATCGAGGAATCGGCCCGGCAACTGGACGTGCCGTGTTCGCGCGACCGGGTCTGGCCCATCCTGTCCGCGTACGGCGACGCGTTCGCCCATCCCGAGGCGGTGGTCGCCTTCCGGGTGGCGACCGCGCTGCGTCACGCGGGCGAGCTGGACTGCCGGTTCCGGACGCATCCGGACGACCGGGACCCGTACGCCTCGGCGCTCGCCCGGGGCCTCACCCCGCGCACGGACCACCCCGTCGGCGCGCTGCTCTCCGAGGTCCACCGGCGCTGCCCGGTGGAGAGCCACGGCATCGACTTCGGGGTGGTCGGCGGCTTCAAGAAGATCTACGCGGCCTTCGCCCCGGACGAGCTGCAGGTGGCCACGTCGCTCGCCGGCATTCCGGCGATGCCCCGCAGCCTCGCCGCGAACGCCGACTTCTTCACCCGGCACGGCCTCGACGACCGGGTCGGCGTGCTGGGATTCGACTACCCGGCCCGGACCGTGAACGTCTACTTCAACGACGTGCCGCGTGAGTGCTTCGAGCCGGAGACCATCCGGTCGACGCTGCGCCGGACCGGGATGGCCGAGCCGAGCGAGCAGATGCTCCGGCTCGGCACCGGGGCGTTCGGGCTCTACGTCACGCTGGGCTGGGACTCCCCGGAGATCGAGCGGATCTGCTACGCCGCGGCGACCACGGACCTGACCACGCTTCCGGTACCCGTGGAACCGGAGATCGAGAAGTTCGTGAAAAGCGTTCCGTACGGCGGCGGGGACCGGAAGTTCGTCTACGGCGTGGCGCTGACCCCCAAGGGGGAGTACTACAAACTCGAGTCGCACTACAAATGGAAGCCGGGCGCGGTGAACTTCATTTGAACAGCGGCCGGTTCCGCCGCCCGGGCGGCGGAACCGGGATCAATGCCTGTTCGCTCGGGTTCAACACTGGCGCGCTCCGCTAAAGTGCGAACATGACGACTGGACTGTCCAGTGTGTGGGCCCGGGTGAAGAACTGGGTCGTCGCGTTGGCTGTGGCGGCGGTGCTGATGATCAGCGCGCTGGCCGGTGACCATCCTGCCCCCGAGGGCCTCGGTCTGCTCGGCTTCGCGCTGGTGGCGGCGAGCGGCCTGGCGCTGGCCGCCAGTCGTCGGGCCCCGATCGCCGTGCTGGTCGCCACCGGGCTGTGCGTGGTGGGCTACAACGCGATCGGCTTCGGGGTGCCCGCCATCGCGTACCTGTTCGCGGTCTACGCGGCGGTCCGGGCCGGGCACCGGCTCGTCACGCTCGGGGCGAGCGCCGCCCTGCTCGTCGTCCTGCCGCTGGCGATCATGGTCTCGCCCGCGGACGGCGCCCTCAAGGAGGCGCTCGCGCAGTCGCGGGGCGTGCTGGAACTGGCCTGGCTGATCGCCGCGGCGGCGGCCGGTGAGGCGCTGCGGCAGGCCGAACGGCGAGCGGACGAGGCGGAACGGACCCGCGAGGAGACCGCCCGGCTGCGCGCCACCCAGGAGCGGCTGCACATCGCACGGGAGCTGCACGACTCGCTCACCCACCAGATCTCGATCATCAAGGTGCAGGCGGAGGTGGCGGTCCACCTGGCCCGCAAGCGGGGCGAGCAGGTGCCGGAGTCGCTGCTGGCGATCCAGGAGGCCGGCCGGGCGGCGACTCGCGAGCTGCGCGCGACCCTGGAGACGCTGCGTGACCTGACCAAGTCCCCGTCGCACGGGCTCGACCACCTCCCGGAGCTGCTGGCCGGGGCCGAGAAGATCGGCCTGGCCACCACGCTGACCATCGAGGGCGACCAGCGGGACGTGCCGGAGGCGGTGGGCCGCACCGCGTACCGGATCGTGCAGGAGTCGCTCACCAACACCGCCCGGCACGCCTCCGCCGCGGCCGCCGCGGTCCGGATCGACTACCGCCCGGACGCGCTGAGCATCCGGATCGACGACGACGGGACGGCCCGGCCGGGCGCCGCCCCGGTGCCCGGCGTCGGGCTGCTGGGGATGCACGAGCGCGTCCTCGCGCTGGGCGGCCGGCTGCGGGCGGAACCCCGCACCGGCGGAGGCTTCACCGTCCAGGCCGAACTCCCGGTGGTGCGCGTCCCATGATCAGGATCATGCTGCTCGACGACCAGCCGCTGCTGCGCAGCGGGTTCCGCGCGCTCCTCGACGCCGAGGACGACATCGAGGTGGTGGCCGAGGGCGGGAACGGCCGGGAGGGCCTGGCGCTGGCCCGGCAGCACCTGCCCGATCTCGCCCTGATCGACATCCAGATGCCGGTCATGGACGGCGTCGAGACGACCCGGCAGATCGTCGCGGATCCGGCGCTGGCCGGGGTACGCGTCGTCATCCTCACCAACTACGGCCTCGACGAGTACGTCTTCCACGCGCTGCGCGCCGGCGCCACCGGCTTCCTGGTCAAGGACATCGAGCCGGACGACCTGCTGCACGCCGTGCGGGTCGCCGCGCGCGGTGACGCGCTGCTCGCGCCGTCGATCACCCGGATGCTGATCAACAGGTACGTGTCGGAGCCGCTCTGCGCGGACGTCACGCCCGGCATGGAGGAGCTGACCAACCGGGAACGCGAGGCGGTCGCCCTGGCCGCCCGGGGCCTGTCCAACGACGAGATCGCCGATCGCATGGTGATCAGCCCGCTGACCGCGAAGACCCACGTCAACCGCGCCATGACCAAGCTGCAGGCCCGCGACCGCGCCCAGCTGGTGGTGTTCGCCTACGAGTCCGGCCTGGTGTCACCCGGCAATCGCTGACCGGGCAGCCCGCCCGGTCTGTCGCCTCGGCAGTGCTGCGGCTGCGGTATGCGGCTGCTCCCGGCGCAGACGCCGGAGCCCGTGGATACCGTCACCGCAGTAGATCGATTGTCTCCTTCGGCATGACGACCCGTAGCGGGGTCGTTACCTACGCTGGCGCAGATGCCTGTTCCCGCAGCCGAAGGGGCTTCCATGTTCATCCGTCGTTTGCTCACCGCCGCCGCAGCCGGCGTCCTCGGTGGGCTCGCACTCGTCGCACCGGCGGCCGCGCAGGTGACGGCCGCCGACGGTGACGGTGGTTCCGGCCGCGCCGGATCCGTGCTGGCGCTCGCGCTCGCGTTGCTCGGCCTCGTCCTGGGCGGGTGGGCGTTGCGCTCCGCGGGGCGCGGCGGCGGTCGTGGCAACGCGATCGCCGCGCTGGTGCTCGCGGTGGCCGGCCTGATCGCCGGCGTGGTCGCCCTGGCCGGCTCCGACGGTGGTGTCGGCAGCGGCAACGGCCGTGGTGGCGCCATCGTGGCCGTCGTGCTGGCGCTGATCGGGATCGCCGTCGGCGGCCTGGCATTCACCCGCTCCCGGCGCGCCGCCTGACCGGCGCTGCCGACCGAACACCCCGGTGACCCAACCGAACCCGAAGGGGAGTCCCATGCGCAAAGTGTTCGCCGGACTGGCAGCGTTCCTGCTGCTCGTGCTCGTGGTGCAGTTCTTCCTGGCCGCCAGCGGCGCGTTCAGCAACGAGGCCAACGAGGAGGCGTTCCGCCCTCACCGGATCCTGGGCCTGGGGAGCATCCTCGTCGCCGTGGTGCTGACGGTGGCCGCCGCGGTGATGCGGATGCCCGGCCGGATCATCGGCCTGTCCGGCCTGGTCGCCGGGCTGGGCATCCTGCAGGCCCTGATCGCGGTCATCGCCAAGGCGTTCGGCGACTCGGCCGGTGACTCGGCCGTCGGCCGGTACGTGTTCGGCCTGCACGCGGTCAACGGACTGGTGATGGTGGCCGTCGCCCGCGTCATCCTGCGCAGCGTCCGGGCGGCGCCGGACACGACCACCACGCCCGGCGTGGACACGACGGTCACCGGTCCGGCGGCCGACTCGGCGCGAACGGCGTCATGAGCACGCTCCAATGGATCCTCGTGGACCACGTCGTGGCGCTGCTCGGTGTCGCGACGTGGTTCGCAACGGGTGTCACGGCAGCTCTCGGCCGCCACCGGATCGCGTTGGCGCTCCTCGGCGCCGCGGTGCTGGTGACAGTCGCCCGCCTGGGCACCGTGGCGCTGCTGGCCGACCGCGGCTGGTGGTTCGTCCAGGAGAAGGTTCTGCTGGGGCTGCCGATGCTCGGCGCCGCGGGGCTCGTCGCGGTGCTCCTGGCCGGCCCGCGCCTGCTCGCGGCCCGGCAGTCACCGGCGGCGGACCTGCCGGCCGGCGCGCTGGTCGCGGTGCTGACCGCCGGCTTCGCCGCGCTGGCCGGCCTGGTGGTGACGTTCACCGCCGGGTACCCGCTGACGTGGAGCACCGCGCTGATCGCCGTCGCCCTCGTCTGCGCCGCCGCGCTGCTCACCGCGCGGGTGGTCGGACGACCCGCCGCCCCGGCCGCGGAGGCCGGCTCCCCGGAGCACACGCCGGCGGCGGCCGGGCCCACGGCGCTGTCCCGCCGCCGGTTCCTCGGCGTGGCCGGGGGAGTGGTCGCGGCGGGCACCGGCGCCACCGGCGTCGGCCTGCTCTTCCGCGACCCGGAGGCGATGGTCACCGGAGGCGGCCCCGGACACGCCGGTGGCGCCCGCCCCAAGGTCTCCGTGGCGGACCTGCGCGGCCCCGGCGCTCCGGCGGCGGGCGGCACGGCGCGACGCCACGTGCTCACCGCCCGGACGGGCACCGTCACGATTCCGTCCGGACGTCCGATCGACGCCTGGAGCTACGAGGGCCGCCTGCCCGGGCCGGCCATCACCGCGACCGAGGGCGACCTGATCGAGGTGACGCTCCGCAACGCCGACATCGAGGACGGCGTCACCGTGCACTGGCACGGGTACGACGTGCCGTGCGGCGAGGACGGCGCGCCGGGCGCCACGCAGCACGCGGTGCAGCCCGGCGGCGAGTTCGTCTACCGGTTCCAGGCGGACCAGGTGGGGACGTACTGGTACCACACCCACCAGGCGTCGCACCCCGCCGTGCGCAAAGGGCTGTACGGGACGCTCGTCGTGACGCCGCGCGAGGACCGGCCGGAAGCGGAGCGCGGGCTGGACCTGACGCTGCCGGTGCACACGTTCGACGACGTCACGATCCTCGGCGACCAGGAGGGACGCGCCGTCCACGACGTCCGCCCCGGCCAGCCGGTGCGACTGCGTCTGATCAACACCGACTCCAACCCGCACTGGTTCGCCGTCGTCGGCTCGCCCTTCCGCGTGGTGGCCGTCGACGGCCGCGACCTCAACCAGCCGGGCGAGGTACGCGAGGTCGGGCTCCGCCTGCCCGCCGGAGGCCGGTACGACCTGACCCTGGCCATGCCGGACGCCAAGGTCACGCTGCTGCTCGACAACGACTCCGACCAGGGCGTCCTGCTGCGCCCGCCGGGCGTCGGCGGTGGTGACCGCCCGCTGCCGGACACCGCCGACTGGCCCGAGTTCGACCTGCTGGGCTACGGCGAGCCGGCGCCCGTGCCGTTCGACGCCGACGACGCCGACCGCCACTTCACCATCGTCCTCGACCGGGCCCTGGCCATGGTCGACGGCAAGCCCGCGTACGCCCAGACCGTCGACGGTCGCGCACATCCCTCCGTCCCCGACCAGCTCGTCCGGGAGGGGGACGTCGTGCGCTTCACGGTGGTCAACCGGAGCCTCGAAACCCACCCGTGGCACCTGCACGGCCATCCGGTGCTGATCCTGTCCCGCGACGGCCGGCCGTACTCCGGCAGCCCGCTGTGGATGGACACCTTCGACGTGCGGCCGGGAGAGGTGTGGGAGGTGGCGTTCCGGGCGGACAATCCGGGTGTCTGGATGAACCACTGCCACAACCTGCCGCACCAGGAGCAGGGCATGATGCTGCGGCTCGTCTACGACGGTGTCACCACGCCCTTCGCCAGCACGAGCCACGCACACTGAGGGGACTCGCATGACCGCAGACCTGCACGGCCTGGCCAGCGTCCGCTACATCGTCGACGACGTGTCGGCGGCGATCGAGTTCTACACCACCCACCTGGGTTTCACGGTGTCGACCGCGTTCCCGCCGGCCTTCGCCGACGTGGTGCGCGGGCCGCTGCGGCTCCTGCTGTCCGGGCCGACCAGCTCGGGCGCCCGGGTCACCCCGGCGGACGCGGCCGGGTGCGGGCGCAACCGCATCCACCTGATCGTCGACGATCTCGACGCCGAACGGGAGCGGCTGGAGCGCGCCGGGGTGACGTTGCGCAGCGACGTCGTGGCCGGGCCGGGCGGCCGTCAGTTCCTGATCGCCGACCCGGCGGGCAACCTGGTCGAGGTGTTCGAGCCGGCAGCCCGCGGCTGAACCGCCGACGGACGCCCTCCCACCTCGCGACGCCCGAAGCCCGACACCTGGCCGCGTCGCGGCCACGATCACCGTGGCCGCGACGCGGTGACGGGGTGCCTTACCGGGGCGGGGTGGGCGCGGCGAGCCGCGCGGCCAGGATGGAGATGATCACGGCGCCGGCGATCACGTGGGTGCCGGCGAGGACGAGCTGCGTCGACACCGGGGTGTCCCGGGCGAAGGCGGGCGCGGCGAGGGACAGCACGGTGAACGCGACGGTGCCGGCCACGAAGGCACGCACGGGCCGCCGGGCCCGCCGCGCCACGACCACCGCCAGGACGATTCCGCCGATCGACCAGAGCACGACGCTGCGGGCGATGGCCCCCACCGGGATCGCCTGCGCCTGCTCCTCCCAGACGCCGGCCGCCTCCATCGGTACGCCGAAGCCCCGGGCGGCGAGCGTGAACGCCTCCGCGGCCACGGCCCCGGCGAGGGTGGCCAGCACGCCGACCAGCCACACCGGAGCGGTGGCCGGCGACCAGGTGGGCCGTGCCGCGACGGGAGTTCGGGGAGTGGCCTCATCCACGGCGTCGCCTCCGGTCGGGTGCCTCGATGTGTTCTCGGGAGAATGCGGGGACGCCACGACGGCAGTCAACATGGACAGTTGAACGCCCTGGCGTCACGGGCGGTTCCCGCGCCGGCCCGCCGCCTCGGCCGCGGCGGCGGCCGTGCCGTCGGCGAGCAGGGAGACCAGCAGGTCGCCCAGGATCCGTGGGCCGTGCTGGGTGAGGACGGACTCCAGGTGGAACTGGACGGAACGGAATCCCGGGCCGCGCAGCGCGTGCACGTCCCCGCTGTCCGGGCTGCGGCTGATCTCGATCGGGCCCCGCCGGCCACCGGCCACCACGTCGTGCGCGGAGCGGGCGGTGTAGGTGTTGTAGAACCCCACGAGTTCCGGCCGGCCGAACAGGTCGATCCGCTTCTGCACACCCTGGTTGGGCACCGCGCGCCGGGCGAGGGGGAACCCCAGTTCGGCGGCGAGCACCTGGTGGCCCAGGCAGATGGACAGGAACGGCACCGTTCCGGCGAGCAGGTCGCGGGTGAGCCCGCGCAGGGTCCGCATACGCGGGTCGGTCAGGTCGCCCGGGTCGCCGGGGCCGGGACCGACGACGACGAGGTCGTGTCCGTCCGGCCGCAGCCGGCTGTCGAACCGGGCGATGCTCGACCGCAGCCCGAGGGCCCGCAACTGGTGGTCGAGCATGGCCATGAACGTGTCCTCGTTGTCGACGACGAGCACGCGGCGTCCGGTCAGCGCCGGGTTCGGGGTGCGCCGCTCCGCGCCGTCGAGCCAGAACCTCGACAGTGTGGTGTTGCGCTCGCGCAACGCCCGCCGTACCCGGGGGTCGGTGGCCAGGGACGAACGAGCCCGCGCGGCCGTGGTCCGCCCGCCGTCCGGGCCGTCCGGGTCGACGCCGAGGCCGAGCGCCGCGCGCATGGCGCCCGCCTTGGCCCGCGTCTCGGCCACCTCCGACTCCGGCTTGGAGTCCCGCACGAGGGTGGCGCCGACGCCCAGGCGCAGCGTGCCCGCGTCGTCGATCTCGGCGGTGCGGATCATGATGGCCGAGTCGAGCGTACGGCTGCCGGCCGAGTCACGGCCCATCAACGCGAGCACGCCGCCGTAGTAGCCGCGGCCGGTCGTCTCGTGGCGGGTGATGACCCGGAACGCGTTCTCGATCGGGCTGCCGGTGACCGTCGGCGCGAGCAGGGTCTCCCGCAGCACGTCGCGCACGTCCAGGTCGCTGCGGCCGGTCAGGATGTACTCGGAGTGCGTCACCCGCGCCATTTCCTTGAGGAACGGGCCGTGCACCTGGCCGCCGGAGGCGCACATCCGCGCCATCATTTTCAGTTCCTCGTCGACGACCATGTAGAGTTCGTTAGCCTCTTTCGGGTCGTTCAGGAATTCCAGCAGACCGGAAACGGCCGGGCCGTTCGGGGGGTGCCGGTAGGTCCCGCTGATGGGATTCATCGAGACGGTTCCGTCGATCATGCTGACGTGTCGTTCCGGTGACGCGCCGATGAACGTGCCGGCGCCGGAGTGGAACAGAAACGTCCAGTAGGAACCCAGTTCGCCGGTCAGCAACCGGCGGAAGAGCGCCAGTTCCGTGGCGATCGAGTAGTCGGCCAGCCGCGCGGTGAAGGTGCGCCGGATGACGAAGTTGGATCCGGCGCCCAGCCCGATCTCGTCACCCACCACCCGCTTGACGATCGCGGCGTAGTCCTCGTCGCTGAGGTCGAAGTCGGCGTCGGTCACCGGCACACCGCGTTCGGGCAGGCCCGCCAGCGCCTGTCCGCGGTCGAGCCCGAACTGCTCGTGGACGCGCATCGCGAGCAGCGGCGCGCCGTCGTCGTGGCAGTCGAACCCCCGTTCGGTGACCTGCCGGTACGGCACCGCCACGAGCAGGTCGTGCCGCGCGCCGGTCGCCGGCTCGGTGGGCAGGGGCAGCTCGCCGAGAGTGTCCACGTCGCACACCTCGCCGGTCAGAACCTCCACGTACGCGCACCCGGCCGCGCCGGGCCGGTGCAGCAGGGCGAAGGCGCGCCCGTCGCCGCCGAGACCGGACAGCAGATCGGGGAATCCGGTCACGTTCGATTCCGTCCCGTCCATGTCGCTCCCTTTGCCTGAGAGATCGCCTGTCGATACTGCGTCCGGCAAAAGGCGTCGCACATGACGTGAAGTCGCCGACGGCATCACGTGTTTCCGGTAACGCGCCGACGTTATGGCGTGAACGACTGAATCGGCGGGCTACTACTCGGGCGAGTAGTGCCCACGCAGATCGACCGCGATTACTGTCGACCGCAGGGCCGATACGACGAGGGCGGTGAAGACGACTGTGGACGTGCTGGTCCAGAAATACGGGGGCACCTCGCTGCAGACCCTCGACCGCGTTCGGCACGCCGCGCTGCGGATCGCCGAGGCGCGGCGGCACGGCTCCGCCGTGACAGTGGTCGTGTCGGCGCGCGGCAGCCGGACCGACGACCTGCTGCGGCTGGCGGCCGACGTCGGCGCCGCGGGTCCGTCCCGGGAACTCGACCAGTTGCTCGCAGTCGGCGAGTCCGAGTCGGCGGCGCTGATGGCGCTGGCGTTGACCGGGCTGGGAGTGCCGGCCGTCTCGCTGACCGGGCACCAGGCGGAGATCCACACCACCGACCGGCACGGCGACGCGCTGATCTCCCGGATCGGGGCGGCGCGGGTGGAGGCGGCGCTGGGCCGTGGCGAGGTCGCCGTGGTCACCGGATTCCAGGGCATCGACCGGGCCGGTGACGTCGCCACGCTGGGGCGCGGCGGTTCCGACACGACAGCGGTGGCGCTCGCGGCCCGGCTCCGCGCGTCGGCGTGCGAGATCTACACCGACGTGGACGGCGTCTTCAGCGCCGACCCCCGCATCCTTCCGGCGGCGCGTTGCCTGCCGTGGGTGGAGCCCGGCGTCATGGCGGAGATGGCGTTCGCCGGCGCGCGGGTCCTGCACACCCGATGCATCGAGCTGGCCGCCATGGAAGGGGTCGAAGTGCGCGTGCGCAACGCGTCGTCGCAGGCGCCCGGAACGATAGTCGTGGACCGGCCCGACGACCGCCCGCTGGAGACCCGGCGGGCCGTGGTGGCGGTCACCCACGACACGGATGTCGTCCGCGTGCTGGTGCACTGCCGCGACGGCCGCCGGGACATGGCACCTGACGTGTTCGAGGTGCTGGCCGCCCATGGGGCGGTGGCGGACCTGGTGGCCCGGTCCGGGCCCTACGAGAGCGAGTTCCGGATGGGGTTCACCATCCGCCGCAGCCAGGCCGAAGCGGTGCGGACCGCGCTGCACGACCTCACCGCGTCCTTCGACGGCGGGGTCCACTTCGACGAGAACGTCGGCAAGGTGTCGGTGGTCGGCATGGGCCTGCTCAGCCGCCCCGAGCACACGGCCCGGCTGATGGCGGCGCTGGCCGCGGCGGGGATCTCGACGAGCTGGATCTCCACCTCCCAGATGCGGCTGTCGGTGATCGTGTCGCGGGACCGCACCGTCGACGCCGTCGAAGCCCTGCACCGCGCGTTCCGCCTCGACCGGTCCGAGCCGGCGGACGCCACGTCCCTGACCTCCCGCCGTTCCGCCACCGCCTGAGAGAGGTAGGAAACCGTGGCCGTACTCAACGCTTCGTTCGCTCGTGGCCTGCGTCTGCGCCGACTGTTCCGGCGCGGCGACGGACGCCTGCTCGTCGTCCCGCTCGACCACTCCGTCACCGACGGGCCGCTGCGCCGCGGCGACCTGAACTCGCTGCTCGGTGAGCTCGCCGGCACCGGCGTGGACGCCGTGGTGCTGCACAAGGGCAGCCTGCGGCACGTCGACCACGGCTGGTTCGGCGACATGTCGCTGATCGTGCATCTGAGCGTGAGCACCCGGCACGCCCCGGACCCGGACGCGAAGTACCTGGTCGCGCACGTGGAGGAGGCCCTGCGGCTGGGGGCCGACGCGGTCAGCGTGCACGTCAACCTCGGCTCACCGCAGGAGGCGCGGCAGATCGCCGACCTGGCGGCGGTGGCGGGGGAGTGCGACCGCTGGAACGTCCCGCTGCTGGCCATGGTGTACGCCCGCGGGCCGCAGATCACCGACTCCCGGGCTCCGGAGCTGGTGGCGCACGCCGCGACGCTCGCCGCCGACCTCGGCGCCGACATCGTCAAGACCGACTACGTGGGCACGCCCGAGCAGATGGCCGAGGTGGTGCGCGGCTGCCCGATCCCGCTGATCGTGGCCGGCGGCCCGCGCTCGGCCGACACTCCGACGGTGCTCGCCTACGTCTCGGACGCGCTGCGCGGCGGCGTGGCCGGGATGGCCATGGGCCGCAACGTGTTCCAGGCCGAGCAGCCCGGCCTGATGGCCGCCGCCGTGGCACGGCTGGTGCACGAGCCACGGCACGTGCCGGACCGGTACGACGTCGACGACCGGCTCGCCCTTACGTCCTGAGACTCCCTGACCGTCCACCGAGGAGAAACCCGTGAAGCTGTGCTGGCTGGACATCCGTAACGTCAACGGCGCCAAGGAGGCAATCGTCGAGGAGGCGGTCCACCAGCGGGTGGACGCCGTCGTGGCGGCCGATCCGGCCGACCTGGAGACGCTTCCCCCGACGGTGAAGAAGGTGCTGTTCCCGCAGGGCGGGCCGCTGCCGGAGAAGCTGGAACCGGCCGACCTGGTGATCGTCGAGCCGGCCCGGCACGGCGAGCCCGCCGAGCTGGCGGCCCGGTACCCGGAGGTGGAGTTCGGCCGGTTCGTCGAGATCGTCGACGCGGACAGCCTGGAGGACGCCTGCCGGTCCGCGCGCCACGACCGGTGGAGCCTGCTGTACTTCCGCGACCCCACCAAGATCCCGCTGGAGATCGTGCTGGCGGCCGCGGCGGGCGCGGAGGGCAGCATCATCACCCAGGTCGCCGACGTCGAGGAGGCGGAGATCGTCTTCGGCGTCCTGGAGCACGGCTCGGACGGCGTGATGCTGGCGCCCCGCGCCGTGGGGGAGGCCACCGAGCTGCGGACCGCCGCGGTGAGCACGGCGGCGGACCTGTCGCTCGTGGAGCTGGAGGTCACCGGCATCCGGCGGGTGGGCATGGGCGAGCGCGCCTGCGTCGACACGTGCACGAACTTCCGTCTGGACGAGGGCATCCTGGTCGGCTCGCACTCCACCGGCATGATCTTGTGCTGCAGCGAGACGCACCCGCTGCCGTACATGCCGACCCGGCCGTTCCGGGTCAACGCCGGCGCGCTGCACTCGTACACGCTGTCCGCCGGCGGGCGGACCAACTACCTCAGCGAGCTGGTCTCCGGCGGCCGGGTGCTCGCCGTGGACTCGCAGGGGAAGTCCCGCGTCGTCACAGTGGGACGGGTCAAGATCGAGACGCGTCCGCTGCTGGCGATCGACGCGGTCTCCCCCTCCGGGACACGGGTCAACCTCATCGTCCAGGACGACTGGCACGTGCGCGTGCTCGGGCCGGGCGGCACCGTGCTCAACGTGACCGAGCTGACCGCCGGCACGAAGGTGCTCGGTTACCTGCCGGTGGAGAAGCGGCACGTCGGCTACCCGATCGACGAGTTCTGCATCGAGAAGTGACAGGCGGCGGGAAGGGGAGCGGGCGATGACCGCGCAGCCGGTGCTGGACTTCCACGTACGCCTGGCGCCCCGGCCCGGGGCGCGGGAGCGGCTGCTCGCCGCGCTGCGCGAATGCGGGCTGGCGCGGGCGGTGGTGTGCGCGGGCGGCACCATCGACCTGGACCGGCTGTCCCGCCAGCTCGTCACCGGCGACCACGTCGAGACCGACGCCGACAACGACGCGGTGGCGGCGGCCTGCGCCGGCACCGACGGCCGGCTGGTGCCGTTCTTCTTCGCCAACCCGCACCGGCCGGCCGAGACGTACCGGGCCCGCGCCGCCGAGTTCCGCGGCCTGGAGATCTCACCCGCCGTCCACGGCGTCGCCCTGACCGACCCGCGGGTCGCCGACCTCGTGGCCGTGGCGGCGGAGTTCGACCATCCGGTGTACGTGGTCTGCCTGGACCGATCGGGCGCGAGCGTGGCCGACCTGGTCGGCCTGAGCCGCCGGTTCCCGCAGGTGAGCTTCGTGCTCGGGCACAGCGGCGTCGGCAACATCGACCTCTACGCCCTGACCCTGATCCAGGACGAGCCGAACATCTCGCTGGAGACCTCGGGCGGCTACACCTGCGTGGCCGAGGCGGCGCTGCGCCGCCTCGGCGACGACCGGGTGGTGTTCGGCTCCGAGTACCCGCTGCAGCACCCGGCCGTGGAACTGGCCAAGTTCCAGGCGCTGCGACTGCCGCCGGAGCAGTGGCGGCGGGTCGCCTGGGACAACGCGCATCGACTGCTAGGAGAGGAGAAGCGGTGAGCGAGCCAAGTTCGAGCCTGCCCCGGCTCGGCCAGTGGCACGGCCTCGAGGACCTGCGGCGCCTCCAGGAGAAGCAACTGGCGGAGACGTTCACCTGGGCGGCCCGGTCGCCGTTCTACCGGGCGCGGCTGACGTCCGGCGCGCCGCCGGTGACGCCCGCCGACCTGGCCGACCTGCCGCTGACCACCAAGCAGGACCTGCGGGACAACTACCCCTTCGGCATGCTCGCCGTGCCCCGCGAACGGCTGGCGACCTACCACGAGTCGAGCGGGACCGCCGGGAAGCCCACCCCCTCCTACTACACCGCGGAGGACTGGACCGACCTGGCGGAGCGCTTCGCCCGCAAGTGGATCGGCATGTCCGCCGACGACGTCTTCCTGGTCCGCACGCCGTACGCGCTGCTGCTGACCGGGCATCTCGCCCACGCCGCAGCCCGGCTGCGCGGGGCCACGGTGGTGCCTGGCGACAACCGGTCGCTGGCGATGCCGTACGCCCGGGTGGTCCGGGTGATGCACGACCTGGACGTCACGCTCACCTGGTCGGTGCCGACGGAGTGCCTGATCTGGGCCGCCGCGGCGATCGCGGCCGGGCACCGGCCCGACATCGACTTCCCGGCGCTGCGCGCGCTGTTCGTCGGCGGCGAGCCGATGACCGACGCCCGCCGGCGGCGGATCAGCCGCCTGTGGGGGGTGCCGGTCATCGAGGAGTACGGCTCGACGGAGACCGGCAGCCTGGCCGGGGAGTGCCCCGAGGGCCGACTGCACCTGTGGGCCGACCGGGCGCTGTTCGAGGTGTACGACCCGGACACCGGCGCCGTCCGCGCGGACGGCGACGGCCAGCTCGTGGTCACGCCGCTGTTCCGGGAGGCGATGCCGCTGCTGCGGTACAACCTGGAGGACAACGTGTCGGTCTCCTACGACGACTGCGGATGCGGCTGGAAGCTGCCCACCGTGCGGGTGCTCGGCCGGTCGGCGTTCGGCTACCGGGTCGGCGGCACCACCATCACCCAGCACCAGCTGGAGGAACTGGTCTTCTCCCTGCCGGAGGCGCACCGGGTGATGTTCTGGCGGGCCAAGGCGGAGCCGGCGCTGCTGCGGGTCGAGATCGAGGTGGCCGCCGCGCACCGGGTCGCCGCCGAGGCGGAGCTGACCGCCGCGATCCGGGCCGCCTTCGGCGTGGACAGCGAGGTCACCGGCCTGGCGCCGGGAACCCTGATCCCGCTCGACGCGCTGACCAGCATGCCGGACGTGGTGAAGCCACGCAGCCTGTTCGGTCCGGACGAGGACTGGAGCAAAGCGCTCCTCTACTACTGAGGGAACCGACATGCCGCAGATGAGGGTCGCCGTGGCCGGCGCCGGCATCGCCGGGCTCGCCTTCGCCGCCGCCCTGCGCCGGACCGGGATCGACTGCCACGTGTACGAGCAGGCCGACCAGCTCATGGAGGTGGGCGCGGGCGTGCAGGTCGCGCCGAACGCCACCCGGCTGCTGCACCGGCTGGGCCTGCGTGACCGCCTGCGTACGGTGGCTGTCGCGCCGCAGGCGATCGAGATGCGCCGCTGGGACGACGGCACGCTGCTGCAACGCACCCAGCTGGGCAGCGTGTGCGGACGCCGCTTCGGCGCGCCGTACTACGTGGTGCACCGCGCGGACCTGCACAGCAGCCTGCTGTCGCTGGTGCCGTCGGACCGGGTGCACCTGGGCGCCCGCCTCACCGCCGTGACGCAGACCGCCGACGAGGCGTACCTGCACCTGTCCAACGGCACCACGGTCGCGGCGGATCTCGTCGTGGGCGCCGACGGCATCCACTCGGTCGCGCGGGAGCAGATCGTGGCGGACCGGCCGCGCTTCTCCGGACAGTCCATCTACCGCGGACTGGTGCCGGCCGAGCGGGTGCCGTTCCTGCTCACCGAACCCCGGGTGCAGTTGTGGTTCGGGCCGGACCAGCACTGCGTCTGCTACCCGGTGTCCGCCGGCCGGCAGGTGAGCTTCGGCGCGACGGTGCCCGCCACCGACTGGCGGCAGGAGTCGTGGTCGGGCCGGGGCGACGTGACGCAACTCGCGGCCGCGTACGCGGGCTGGCACCCGGACGTCACCCGGCTGATCGCCGCGGCCGACCGGGTCGGCAGGTGGGCGCTGCACGACCGGGACAGCATCGACCGGCTCAGCGCGGGACGGGTGACCCTGATCGGCGACGCCGCGCACCCGATGCTGCCGTTCCAGGCGCAGGGCGCGAACCAGGCCGTCGAGGACGCGGTGGTGCTCGCGGTCTGCCTGGCCGGCGTGGAACCGGCGGGCCTGGGCGCCGCGCTGCGCCGCTACGAACGGATCCGCCTGCCCCGGACCACCCGGATCCAGCGGCAGTCCCGGGCCAACGCCGAGATGTTCCACCTGGCCGACGGCGCCGACCAGCGCCGCCGGGACGTCGCCGCACAATCCTCGTCCGGCCTGGACCGCCACGAATGGCTCTTCGGGTACGACGCCGAGAAAGCCACCACGACCAGCGGGAGCGCCTGATGGAACTGACCGGAATCGAGTCGAAGGTCGCCCTGGTCACGGGCGCGGGGCAGGGCATCGGCGCCGCCGTGGCCGGTGTCCTGGCGAGGGCGGGCGCGCAGGTGGCGGCAGTGGACCGCAACGCCGAGGCGCTGACCACCGTCGTGACGAAGCTCGCCGCCGAGGGCGACTCGGCGCGCGCCTACTGCGTCGACGTGTGCGACAGCGAGGCGGTGGACGCGCTGGTGCGCCGGGTCGAGGACGAGATGGGGCCGGTCGCCATCCTGGTCAACGCCGCCGGCGTGCTGCACACCGGACGGGTCGTCGAGCTGTCGGACCGGCAGTGGCGCCGGACCTTCTCGGTGAACGCCGACGGCGTGTTCCACGTGTCCCGGGCGGTGGCGCGGCGGATGGTGGGCCGCCGTCGTGGCGCGATCGTCACCGTGGCGTCGAACGCCGCCGGGGTGCCGCGTACCGAGATGGCCGCGTACGCCGCCTCCAAGGCCGCGTCCGCGCAGTTCACCCGCTGCCTGGGGCTTGAGCTGTCCGGCTACGGCATCCGGTGCAACGTGGTCTCGCCCGGCTCCACCGACACCCCCATGCTGCGGGCCATGCTCGGCGAGGGCGCCGACCCGAGCGCGGTGATCGAGGGCACGCCGGGCGCGTACCGCGTCGGCATCCCGCTGCGCAAGCTGGCCCAGCCGCGCGACGTGGCCGAGGCGGTCGCCTATCTGGTGTCCGACCAGGCGGGCCACGTGACCATGCACGACCTGTACGTCGACGGCGGCGCGGCCCTGCACGTGTGACGCCCTCGCACGGAAACCGGAGGCGAGAACCGATGGCCATGACCCCGATCGCGCCGTACCGCATGCCCGGCGACGGCGACCTGCCCGGCACCGCGCTGCCCTGGCGTCCGCACCCGGACCGGGCCGCCGTGCTGGTGCACGACCTGCAACGCTACTTCCTGCGCCCGTTCGCGGCCGGGGAGTCCCCGCTGGCCGAACTGCTCCCCAACGTCGCGAAGCTGCTCGCCACGGCGCGGGCGGCCGGCGTGCCGGTGCTGTACACCGCGCAGCCCGGCGGCATGAGCCGGGAGGACCGCGGGTTGCTGCACGACCTGTGGGGCCCCGGCATGAGCAGCGCCGAGGACGACCGGGGCATCGTCGACGACGTCGCCCCGCAGCCGGGCGACATGGTGCTGACCAAGTGGCGGTACAGCGCGTTCTTCCGCAGCGACCTGGAGGAGCGACTGCGCGGTGCGGGACGGGACCAGCTCGTGGTCTGCGGCGTGTACGCGCACATGGGGTGCCTGATCACCGCCTGCGACGCGTTCAGCCGCGACATCGAGGCGTTCCTGGTGGCGGACGCGCTGGCCGACCTGTCGCGCGAGGACCACCTGATGGCGCTGCGCTACGCCGCGGACCGCTGCGCGGTGCCGTTGTGGACGGCGGACGTGCTGGACGGGCTGGCGGACGCCGCCGGGCGTCCGGATCAGAGCAGCACCCAACGATGAGGAGAGCATCGATGTCGGATCGGACCCGGGTCGTGGTCGTCGGCGGAACCTCGGGGATCGGGCGGCACTTCGCCCGGTTCTGCGCCGAACGCGGAGACGACGTGGTGATCACCGGCCGTTCGGCGGCCCGGACCAAGACCGTCGCGGACGAGATCGGCGGGCGGACCCGTGGGCTCGCTCTCGACCTGGCCGAGCCGGAGGCGATCGCGGACGCGCTCGCCGACGTGCCGCACGTCGACCGGCTCGTGGTCGCGGCGCTGGACCGCGACTACAACACCGTCCGCGCGTACCGGCCGGGCGACGCGGCGCGGCTGCTGACCGTCAAGCTGGTCGGCTACACGGCGGTCCTGCACGCCCTCGCCCCGCGGATGACCGACGAGAGCGCTGTCGTGCTGCTCGGCGGCCTGGCCAGTCACCGGCCGTATCCCGGCTCCACCTCCGTCACCACCGCCAACGGCGGGATCAGCGCGCTGGTGCGGACCCTGGCTGTGGAACTCTCGCCGGTCCGGGTCAACGCCCTGCACCCGAGCATCGTCTCCGACACGCCGTTCTGGAGCGACAAGCCCGCCGCGCGGGAGGCCGCCGCGACCCGCGCGCTCAGCCGGCGGCCGGTCACCATGCAGGACTGCGCCGAGGCGATCGACTTCCTGCTGACGAACCGCTCGATAAACGGGGTCAACCTGAACATCGACGGCGGTGACGTGCTCATCTGACGCCGGAGGCGATCCGCCACGGCCCCCACCACCCGGTCGCGCCCTGCCCGTGCTCCCGCTGCTCGCGGGGGTACCGGGCCAGGTCGCGGGCGGAGAAGAGCGCCATGCCGGCGTGGAATCCGGTCACCGGCACCGGGACCCGCGCCCAGTAGGCGAGCCGGCCGTCGACGTGGAACTCCACCTCCGACGTCGGCGCCCGGTAGGTGATGGCGTATCCGTGCCCCCGGCCCGGCTCGGTCGGCACGTCCAGGACCACCCGGTGGATGTAGTGCTCGTGCGGCTGGGTCACGCCGGGCAGCACCAGGCGCTCGACAGTCGCGTACACGGTGTCGTTCGTGGCGGCGGCGTTGAACACGACGCCGGTCTCCAGGTCGAACAGGTTCACCGTGCCGAACGCGTCCAGCAGGTCGTGCGGGATCTGCCGGTACGTCCGCACGCCCATCTCCACCTCGACGGTCAGCGAGCCCTCCGCCGGCACGGCGAAGCGCCGCACCGACCGGTACATCTGCTTGGCGTTGTTCTGCCGGGGATCGGTGTCGTGGAAGCGGGTGAACGGGTCGACTGTCAGCTCCAGCCGCCCGTCGCCGGTGCGGATGCGGGCGTTGCGGTCCTGGTACCTGTGGGTCTGCCCGTCCGCGCCGGCGATCGACATGATCGCCCAGCGGGCGGGGTCCAGCTCGGGGCTGGTGAAGTCGTCGTACGTCCACGCGCTGGTTCTCAGTGCCGACGTCATGCAGTCACCATCGGACGCCGGCCGGGCACGGGCATCACCCGTTCACGCGGTTCGGCCGGACCCGCCACGCCAATGCGCCGGCCACGCCCCGGAAATCCCGTGATTAAGCCATGCCGGAGCGTGAACGGTCGCCGAGACTGACGCCGCACCCATCTCCGCATCGTCTGCGACGTTCTCACCAGGGGGAGAGAGCAATGGACACGGCAGCTCCGGCAACGGACGGCGGTCGCTACCTCGCCGTCCATCACAGCGCAGAGTTCAGGGAACTACGGCGACGATCGAGCACGTTCACGCTCTGGGCCAGCGTCGCCTTCTTCGGCTGGTGGTTCCTCGGCAGCCTGCTCGCCACCTACGCGCCGGACTTCTTCCGGGAGAAGGTGGCCGGCCCGGTCAACGTGGGCCTGCTCTTCGTCTTCCTGTCGTTCGCCTTCGTGGTGACGCTCGCCGCCTTCTACCTGCGTTACGCCCGCACGCATCTCGATCCGCTCAGCGAGAAGATCCGTGCCGACCTGGAAGGAGCGGCCCGATGAGCGTCGTCCTCGCCGACCCGCCGCCCCCGGTCGACAACACGTGGGCGACGCCCGCGATCGCCGTGCCGGTCACCATCGTCCTCGCGCTCGCGGTGCTCTACCTGGTCCGGTCGGCGCGCGCCAGCACCACCACCGCGGACGGCTTCCTGCTGGCCGACCGGCGGATCGGGCCGGTGCAGAACGCGCTGGCGGTGGCCTCCGCGCCGCTGATGTACTCGACGATGTACATCATCACCGGCCACATCGCGCTCAGCGGCTACGACGCCATCTTGCTGATGACCGCCTTCACCATGGGCACCATGCTCGCGCTGTTCCTCTTCGCCGGGCCGGTGCGCAACGTGGGCGGCTACACGCTCGGTGACCTGCTCGCGGTCCGTACCCGGGAGCGGCCGGCGCGGATCGCGTCGGCGGTGCTCACGCTGCTGACGTACGTCATGCTGACGGTGATCATGATGGCCGCCATCGCGTTCATCTTCAACCGCTGGTTCGGCGTCGACGCCCTCGTCGGCCTGGTCCTCCCGGTGTTCGTCGTCGGCCTGATCACGGTCGGGTACGTGTACCTCGGCGGGATGCTCGGGGTCACCCGCATCCTGGTGTTCAAGCTGGTGCTGTCGGTGGTCGTGGTGGGCGTGCTGACCGCCTGGGTGCTGGCCCGCTTCGACCTGAACCTCTTCAGCCTGCTGGAGCGGGCCGAGGCGAACGCGGCGCCGGTGCCCAGCGGCAGCGATCTGCTGGGCCCGGGCCGGCTGTTCGGCGAGGGCGCGACCACGCTCGTGCACCTGTCGAAGCTGTTCGCCATCGCCGTCGGAGTGGCGGCCATTCCGTTCCTGTTCATGCGCAACTTCGCGGTGACCAGCGGGCGGGACGCGCGCCGGTCGACCGGGTGGGCGTCGATGATCATCGTCGGGTTCTACCTGTGCCTGTCCGTCGTCGGGCTGGGCGCCGTCGCGATCCTCGGCCGGGACAACATCGGCGTCATCAAGGCCCACCGCGACATCAGCTTCCCCAAGCTCGCCGACGAGCTCGGCGGTCCGGTGATGGTCGGCTCCCTGGCCGGCGTCGCGGTCCTGACGATCGTCGGCGTCTTCGCGCCGCTGCTGCACAGCGCCGTGACGACGGTGACCAAGGACCTGAACGTGATCCGCGGCCGGCGGCTGGATCCGGCCGCCGAGCTGCGGGACATCAAGCGCAACACCCTGATCATCGGCGTCGGCTCCGTGCTGCTGGCGGTCGTGATGCTGCCGGTACGGACCCACATCTTCATCCCGACCTCGATCGACATTGCCGGCGCGGTGGTCCTGCCGATCGTCGTCTACGCGTTGTTCTGGCGGCGCTTCAACACCCGCGGCCTGCAGTGGACGGTCTACGGCGGCCTCGCGCTCACCGCGTTCCTGGTGCTGTTCTCCAACGGTGTCTCGGGCGAGCCGGACGCCATCTTCCCGGACAGCAACTTCAAGTTCGTGGACGTCGAGCCCGCGCTGATCACGGTGCCGGTCGGCTTCCTGCTCGGCTACCTCGGCTCGATCACCAGCCGGGAGCGCGACGACGCCGCGTTCGCCGAAATGCAGGTCCGGTCCCTCACCGGAGCTGTCGTCACGGGACCGCCGCGGCCGGCCGCCGTGGACGACGAGGACCGCGACGGCCGCCAGGACCGGGCGCCCAGCCCGGTGAGCTGAACATCCGCAACGGTGTGGGGCGGCCCCCTCCGCCGCCCCACACCCCTCGGGAGGCAACTGTGGATCCGGTACCGGTTCTGGTCGTGGGCGCGGGCCCGGTCGGCATGGTCACCGCGCTGGCGCTCGCCCGTCACGGCGTCGCCTGCGTCCTCGTCGACCAGGGCTTCGAGACGTCGGTCCATCCCAAGCTGGACTACGTCAACGCCCGCAGCATGGAGTTCCTCCGCCAGTTCGGCCTCGCCGACGACGTCCGTGCCGCCGGCGTCGCGCCCGAGCACCGGGCCGACGTCATCTGGTCGACCGGACTGGCCGGTGAGCCGATCACCAGGTGGGGCCTGCCCTCGGTGACGCAGGAGTGGCGCCGCATCGCCGAGCACAACGACGGCACCCAGCCGGCCGAGCCCGGCCAGCGGATCTCCCAGATCGACCTGGAACCGGTCCTGCGGGCCCGCTGCCGGCGGGAGCCCCTTGTCGACCTGCGCCTCGGCGTGCGGTTCGACTCGCTGACCCAGGACGACGCGGGGGTCACCAGCGTCCTCGCCGACGACACCGGCGGCGAGGTCCGGGTGCGGTCGGAGTACGTGGTCGGGTGCGACGGCGCGTCGAGCCAGGTCCGCCGGGCCGTGGGCATCGGTGAGGAGGGCTTCGACGTGCCCGGCCTGCCGGGCGCCTTCATGGTGCACTTCACCAGCCGGGACCTGGACAGCCTGCACCGGCACGGCCGGTTCTGGCACTACTTCGCGTTCCGGTACGTGATCATCGCCCAGGACGAGGTCGACACCTGGACCGCGCACGTCAACGGCGTCGACCCGAACGAGTTCGACGAGCCGCCGGCCGACCCGGAGGCGTTCCTGCTCGACACGATCCGCACCGAGCTGCGGATCGACAAGGTGCTGCTCACCTCGCGCTGGCGTCCCGGCTTCATGCTCGCCGACAGGTACCGCGCCGGCCGGGTGCTGCTCGCCGGTGACTCGGCCCACCGGATGTTCCCCACCGGCGCGTACGGCATGAACACCGGCATCGGCGACGCCGTCGACGTGGCCTGGAAGCTGGCCGCTGTCGTCCGGGGCTTCGGCGGCCCCGCGCTGCTCGACAGCTACGACGCCGAACGCCGCCCGGTGGGACGGCGCAACATGCACACCTCGCACCGGCACCTGGGCGTGCACCTGCGGGCGGGCGAGCTCCTGCGCGGCGGCGCCCCGCTGCCGTCCGTCGCGGCCTTCCTCGACGCCGAGCGGGGCGAGAACGAGTACCGGGGGATCGAGCTCGGCTACCGCTACTCCGGCTCGCCGGTGCTCTGGCCGGAGGGACCGGGGGAGCCCCCGGACGACCCGCGGGCGTACACCCCGACGACCTGGCCCGGCGCCCGCCCGCCCAGCCTCCTGCTGAGCGACGGGCAGCAGATCTTCGACCGGTTCGACCCGGCCTCGTTCACCCTCGTGGACTTCACCGGTGACGGCTCCGCCGGTCCGCTGCTGGCGGCGGCGGCCGCGCGGGGGCTCCCGGTCACCCACACCGTGGTGACCGACCTCCGGGCTCGTGAGCTGTGGGAACGCGACCTGGTCCTGCTGCGGCCGGACCACCACGTCGCCTGGCGGGGAAACACCGCGCCGCCGGACCCCGACGCCGTGGTCCAGCGCGTACGGGGTGGCGGATAGGCGCGACGTGCCGTCACCGGCGGCCGGGTCACGCGCACACGCGACCGGCCGGTCCGGCTGACTCTCGACTGGAGGACAGATGCAGCAATCCGGTTCAACGGCGGAACGCAGCCCACTCGGGCCGTGGGAGGGCATGCCGGCGGTCCAGCAACCGGACTGGCAGGACCACCCGGCGTACGCGGAGACCTGTCAGGCGTTGGCGTCGGCCCCGCCGTTGGTCCCACCCGGGGAGGTACGGGGGTTCCGGCAGCTGTTGTCGGAGCTGGCGTCGACCGACGGGCTCCTGCTGCAGTTGGGCGACTGCGCCGAGAGCCTCTACGAGTGCACCCCCCGGCACACCTCGGACAAGATCGAGGTCATCGACCGGCTGGGGGACCGGCTCAGCGAGCTCACCGGGCGCAACGTGCTGCGGGTGGGCCGGATGGCCGGGCAGTTCGCCAAGCCCCGGTCGCAGGCGACGGAGTGGCACGACGCGCTGAGCATCCCCTCCTTCCGCGGCCACATGATCAATTCCGAGCTGGCCGCGCCCGGTACGCGCAAGGCCGACCCGCGCCGCATGTGGTGGGCGTACGAGGCGAGCGACCGGGTGCAGCGGGTCCTGCGCGCCCACCGGGAGGGCAACCGGCGTGCCGCGCGGGCCGAGGGGCCGTGGTCGAGCCACGAGGCCCTGGTCGTCGACTACGAGTCCCGCCTGATCCGCCGGGACCCGGACACGGGCGAGCACTACCTGGCGTCGACCCACCTGCCGTGGGTGGGGGAGCGGACCCGCCGGTCCGCCGAGGCGCACGTGGCCATGCTGTCCACGGTGGTGAACCCGGTCGGCTGCAAGATCGGGCCGGACGCCGACCCGGACGACGTCCTGCGGGTGTGCGAGGCGCTCGACCCGCGGCGCGACCCGGGCCGTCTCGTCCTGATCCCGCGGATGGGCCGGGACCGGATCCGGGAGTCCCTGCCGCCGATCGTCCGCGCGGTGGTGAACGCGGGGCACCCCGTGCTCTGGCTGAGCGATCCCATGCACGGCAACACCGTCAAGGCCTCGGTCGGCCTGAAGACGCGCCACCTCTCCGACGTGGTCACCGAGGCGCTGTGGTTCCGCGACATCCTCGACCAGCAGCGGCAGCACGCCGCCGGGCTGCACATCGAGGTCGCCGCCACCGACGTGACCGAGTGCGTCGGCGGTTCGGTGGCCGGCGAGGAGGACCTGGCGCGGCACTACACCTCGCTGTGCGACCCGCGGCTCAACCCGGGTCAGGCCACCGAGCTGATCGAAGCGTGGGCCAAGGACACCGCGACGGTCGGCCCGGGGCCGCGGCGCTCCGGCCCTTCGGCGCGGCCGGAGGTCGCCGCCTGACGTCGCCGGTCTTTGCGCCGGCCGTTTCCGAACTGCGGGAAAATTGACAGAAGGAGACCTGCCGGAGCAAATTCGGCCAGGCTAGCCGCGCCGTAGTTCGTCGTCCACTACTTGCGTGGGTAGTGTCAACTACCCGTGCCGGGACCGCCGGTGGTGTTGCTCAGCAGGAATCCCATCGCAATGATGTGTGAGAAGGCGTAATCCTTCGATCGGTGACGCGCGTACCTCATCCTATCCGCACTGAATCCTGTCTCAGCTGAAGCGAGTGTTTCCAATGTGGGGCAGCTCAAACACGCTGGAAGTGAAGGGCAACGACGAGAGATTCCCCCTGCCCGATGCAGCTACGGAGGATCGGTCTGTGCTTGGCGAGACGGTTCCGGTTTCCGCGCTGCTGCCCGGTGACTCCCCGCGGCTGGCGGGCGAGAACGTCGAGCACATCCGGCTGCTGGCCGCGATGCACGACCTCCCGCCGATCCTGGTGCAACGCGGCACGATGCGGGTGATCGACGGCATGCACCGGCTGCGGGCCGCCAAGCTGCGCGGCGACGAGACCGTGCGGGTGACGTTCTTCGACGGCGACGACGCCGCGGCGTTCCTGCTCTCGGTCGACGCCAACATCAAACACGGGCTGCCGTTGTCCCGCGCCGACCGGGAGGCCGCCGCCACCCGCATCCTGCGGTTGTATCCGCAGTGGTCGGACCGCGCCGTCGCCGCGGCGGCCGGGCTGTCACCGACCACGGCGAGCGGCATCCGGCGCCGCCTGCTGCAACCGGCGGCGCGGGAGGGCAGCCGGGTGGGACGGGACGGGCGGGTGCGCCCGCTGGACGGCTCGGCGGGCCGGCGGCGGGCCAGCGCGGTCATCGCGCTCCGGCCGGACGCGCCCCTGCGTGCCATCGCGCAGGAGGCCGGGGTGTCGGTGGGCACGGCGCGGGACGTGCGCGCCCGGTTGCAGGCGGGCCGGGACCCCGTCCTGACCCCGCAGCGACCGGCGGCCGAGCCCGAGCCGGCCGCCGACGACGGGCCGGAGGCGCGCAGACGCCGGCTCGGCCAGCCCTCCGCGCCGCCTGTCGACTGGCCGGCGGTACGGGGCAACCTGATCCGGGACCCCGCGGTGAAGTACGCCGAGCTGGGCCGGGCCTTCGTCCGCTGGGCCGACGGGCACGTGGTGGATCCGGCGGCCTGGCGCGAGTTCGTCGACGCCGTGCCGCCGTACTGGCGCAAATCGGTGGCCGAGCTGGCCCGTTCGTGCGCCAGCGCCTGGCTGGCGTTCGCCCAGGAACTGGAGGACCGGGCGTGAAAATGGCGGCCGGCATATTTACGGTGGTTGCCGACAGCGCGTCGCATTCCACTGTCGCGGCCACTACCCGATCGAGTAGTGGACCGGCTTGAATAACGCGCGTTAATGTTCCTTCGATCCGCTGCCCTCATTTTTCGGTGAGCACATTTTTGCGGCGGTCCAATGGAGAGGAGAATTCCCGGTGAACATTCTGAGGCGGCCGCGGAAACGGCATCTCGGGGGTGTCGCGGCCGTCGCCGCGGCGATCGCCCTGGTGGCGTCGCTGACAAACGGTGTGGCGGCTGCCCCGCAGGCGCCGACCTTCGACCTCGACAACGGGAACGCCCTGACCGACGTCATCTACCCGGCCCTCAACACCGAGCCGCGGGTCGAGTACAGCGGCCGGCCCGGGTCCTGGGCCGCGGACCGCGCCATGCTCATCGAACTGCCGTGGTTCGACGCCCTGGCGGCGTACCACCCCACCGCGGTCGGCATCTTCTCCACCATCGGCCGCCGTCCCGCCGAGGAGCACACGACGCGCAACAAGAACATCGCCGTCATCTACTCGGCCTACACCTCGCTCAGCAAGCTCTACCCCCAGCACGAGGCGACCTGGCAGCGGATGATGGCCACCGCCGGCCTGGACCCGGCCGTCACCGCGGAGGACCGGACCACCGCCAGCGGCATCGGCATCCTCGCCGCGAAGAACGCGATGGCGGCGCGCCGGAACGACGGCACGAACCGCGACGGCGACGCGGGCGGCCGTCGCTACAACCGTGAGCCGTACGCCGACTACACCGGCTACCGGCCGGTCAACAGCCCGTACGAGCTGCGCTTCCCGTCGCGCTGGCAGCCGAACACCATCTCCAAGCGTGAGGTCGTCCTGACGCAGGAGTTCGCGACGCCCCAGTTCGGCCGGGTCAAGCCGATCACCTTCGAGCGGCCCGAGCAGTTCCGGCTCGCCCCGCCGCCGAACCACCACCTGTTGAACCCGAAGGGCTACCGGAAGCAGGCCGACGAGGTGCTGCGCGCCTCGGCGGGCCTGGACGACCGCAAGAAGATGAGCGCGGAGATCTTCAGCGACAACATCACGCCGTACGGCGCCATCGCGCACACGCTCCTGCGGGGCCGGTACAACACCGAGGACTCCGTCCGGTTCATCGTGATGACTGACGTCGCCGGGTTCGACGTGGCGATCGCGTCCTGGTACTACATGCGCAAGTACGACTCGGTGCAGCCGTTCAGCGCGATCCGCCACCTGTACCCGAACAAGAAGCTGACCGCGTGGGGCGGCCCGGGCCGGGGCACCGTCAACGACATCACCGGCACCCAGTGGCGCAGCTACCTCAGCTCGGTCGCCATCGCGGCTCCGGATTACCCGTCGGTCAACGCGGCGGTCTGCGTCGCCTACGCCCAGGTCGCGCGCCGGTTCACCGGCACGGACAAGCTGACCGTCGTGATCCCGGTCCGCAAGGGCTCCTCGATCGTGGAACCGGGCGTGACCCCGGCCGCCGACATGATGCTCACCTGGAACAGCTACTCGGAGTGGGCCGCCGAGTGCGGGCAGAGCCGGGTCTGGGCCGGCGAGAACTTCCCCGCCTCGGTGGCGGCCGCCGACCAGTACGCGCCGCAGATCGGTGACCGTGCCTTCGACTTCGTCCAGAGCAAGCTGAACGGGCGCTGACGCCCGCGTACCGGTCCGTGCTGCCGGCCGCGCCCACGGGCGCGGCCGGCAGCACGCGTTCCGACCCCCTCGCAAGATGGCTTGTATAGCAAGGTATCTTGCGATGCATGGACGGGGCACGTGAGCGGATCACCACGAACATCCGCAAGGGCGTGCTGGAGTACTGCGTGCTCGCCCTGCTCTCGCGGCGCGACATGTACGGCCTGGAACTGGCCGACTGGCTCGCCGTCCGCGGTCTGACCGCGAGCGAGGGCAGCCTGTATCCGCTGCTCGCCCGCATGCGGCAGGCCGGCTCCGTGCAGACCCGGTGGGTGGCCCCCGAGCAGGGGCACGCCCGGCGGTACTACGCGATCACCGACCAGGGGCGGGCGCACCTGCGGGTGTTCGCGGCGGTGTGGCAGGAGATCCAGCCGCACGTGGATGAGCTGATGGGGGAGGAAGCATGAGCGACGACGGCCTCCCGGAGGCGGCGTGGACCTATCTGCGGGCGCTCGACGCGGAGTTGTCCGACGTCCCGTCCGGCACGGCGGAGGAGATCGTCGCGGATGTCCGCGCGCACATCGCCGACGCCCTCGACAGCGGACGGAGCGCCGACGAGATCCTCGCCGGCCTCGGCGCCGCGCGGGACGTGGCCCGGCAGGCGCGGGAGGAACTGGGGCTGCCGGCCCAGGACCGCCCGGCCCGGGCCGGGCGGACCCTGTCCCTGGTCGCGGTGGCGGTCGGCGTGCTGATCGCCGTGTGCGTGAGCTTCCTGCTGCCGTCCGCAGTGCCGGTGGAGCCGATCCAGGCCGATTCCGGCGAGCAGGGCGTCCTCCGCCGGCTCGGCCCGGGAATCGCGCTGCTCACGCTGCTGCCGGCGCTCGTCGCGGCCGCGCCGCTCGTGGCGCCCGCCCGGGCACGTGCCGGGGTACGGTTCGCCGGCGCGACGGTCCTGACGATGTTCGCCTGCGCGGCCGGCGAGACAGGCCTGTACTACTTCCCGCTCGCGCTGATGGCCTGGGCGGCGGCGATCGTGCCGTGGGCCCTGCGGCGCGGAGCCGGTGGACGGTGGTGGCGCTATCTGACCGGGGGATTCGTGGCGATGCCCGGCGTGCTGGTGGCGGTCGCGTCGGCGGGTGGCTCGGTCGGCGTCGGCTGGGTCGGCGCGGCGCTGTGGATCGCCGGGCCGCTCGCGGCCGGCGCGCTGTGCGCCTACGGGATCCGGGCCGGCTACGCCGTGACCGCGCTGGCCGGCGCGCTGGTCATGGCGCTCTCGATGGCCGAGCGCGGCTTCCTGTTCGCCGCCTTCTGGCTGTTCGGCGGCCTGTACCTGGCGCTCGGCGCCGCTGCGTACACCGCCTCGCGGGCCGTCGACGGCGACGCCGCCGCGACGCCCGGCCCGCCGGCCCGGCCGGAACCCGCGCCGGCCCCCGGAGGCTGACCCGGGGGCCGTGGCGCCGGCCGGCTAGGCGGGGACGGCCTGCGGGTCGCCGGCGGCGTCGTGCGCGGCCATCGTCTCCTGCCGGACGGGCTCCTCGCGCAGGATCGCCGCGTGCAGCCATGCGTCCGGGATGGCGAAGCCGTCCACGAGCGTGCGCATGTCCGGGCGCAGCTCCTTGAGCAGCCCGTTCACCACGCTGGTGATGGTCTTCGAGCGGGCCGGGGTGAGCCGCCCGTGCTCCAGCAGCCAGCCCTTGTTCGCCTCGATCACGCTGAGCGCGTACAGGTCGCAGACCCGGGACAGCAGTTCCTTGACCGCCGGGTCGGCGATGGCGTCGATCCCGGCGACGAACGCCTCCAGCGTCACCCGGTCGATGTGCGCGGCGGCGACGGCGAGGACGTGGTCCTGGACGTCGTTGAAGATGTCGAAGGGGCGGTCCTTCTTGGTGGACGCGCCACCGCGCAGGCGGCGGACCGCGCTGTCGAGCAGGTGCTCCTCGCGGTCCTCGAAGAGCTTGAGCTGCCAGCCCCGGTCGGTGACGGCGACCTCGTCGTCGCGCCCGGGCACGGCGCTGACCAGACGTGCGATCAGCGCCCGCGCGGCGGTGCGTTCCAGCACCATCTCGCGTACCTGCTCGGCCACGAAGGAGGCGCGTCCCCAGCCGTCGAGCGAGCCGAACTCGTCCCGGTAGCCGGTCAGCAGCCCCTTGGCGACCAGTTGCAGCAGCACCGTGTTGTCGCCCTCGAAGGTGGTGAAGACATCGGTGTCGGCCTTGAGGCTGGGCAGGCGGTTCTCGGACAGGTAGCCGGCGCCGCCACACGCCTCCCGGCAGATCTGGATGGTGCGGGTGGCGTGCCAGGTCTGCGCCGCCTTCAGACCGGCGGCCCGGGACTCCAGCTCCCGCTGCCGGTGCTCGTCAACCGGCCCGTCGCCGCCCTGGATCTCGTCGAGCGCCGCGACCAGCTCCGCCTGGGCGAAGGTCAGCGCGTACGTGGTGGCCAGCGCGGGCAGCAGCTTGCGCTGGTGCGCCAGGTAGTCGTTGAGCAGCACCTCGCGGTCGCCGTCGGCGTCGGCGAACTGCCGGCGGATGTCGCCGTAGCGCACCGCGATGGCCAGCGCCGACTTGGTGGCCGCCGACGCGGCGCCGCCCACGCTCACCCGGCCCCGGACCAGGGTGCCCAGCATGGTGAAGAAGCGCCGGGAGTCGTTCTCGATCGGGCTGGAGTACGTGCCGTCCTCGGCGACCTGCGCGTACTGGTCCAGCAGCATGTCCCGCGGCACCCGCACGTGGTCGAAGCTGAGCCGCCCGTTGTCCACGCCGAGCAGGCCGGCCTTGGGCCCGGCGTCGCCGATGGTCACGCCGGGCATCGGCTTGCCGTGCTCGTCGCGGATCGGCACCAGCCAGGCGTGCACCCCGTGGCGGCGCCCGCCGGTGACGAGCTGGGCGAACACCACAGCCATCCGCCCGTCCCGGGCCGCGTTGCCGATGTAGTCCTTGCGCGCGGCCTCGTGCGGGGTGTGCAGGTCGAAGGTCTGCGTCTGCGGGTCGTAGACGCAGGTGGTGCGCAGTTGCTGCACGTCCGAGCCGTGGCCGGTCTCGGTCATCGCGAAGCAGCCGAAGAGCCGGCCCGCGACGATGTCCCGCAGGTAGGCGTCGTGGTGCCGCTTCGTGCCGAGGGCGGCGACCGCGCCGCCGAACAGGCCCCACTGCACGCCGGCCTTCACCATCAGTGACAGGTCCACCTGGGCCAGCATCTCGGTGGCGACGATCGAGGCGCCCACGTCGCCGCGGCCGCCGTACTCGGCGGGGAAACCGGAGGCGATGCCCAGCTCGACGGGGAGTTCGGACAGGAGCCGGGTGATGCGCTCGCGGGCCTGGTCACCGGTCTCGCCGTACACCGGGAGGAAGCGTTCGTCGAGATGTTCGCGGTGCGCCCGGCGGACCTCGGCCCACCGGCCGTCGAGCGCTTCCCGCAGGCGTGTGATGTCGATGCGGCCGGATGCGTGATCGAGCATTGTCACTCCTCGGGGCAGCGGACATTTGCGTATACTCTCGGCCTGATCAACATTACCGGCGGTGATCGCACCCCGCTGGCGGAGCGCGTGGTGAGCCCGGCCACCCCCGGCGGTTCGGCCACCCGTGAAGCTGAGGTTAGGCTGTCCTCACTTCACAGCACTGGAGGCATCCCCTCGTGTCCCCGCTTCCCCCCGGCAGCGCCGTCACCGCCCGGCACGTGCTCCGCCAGGCGCTGCGCCGCCAGCGCCGCCCGGTGCTGATCGGCGTGACCCTGCTCGGGCTGCACCAGGTCACCGAGGCGCTCGTGCCGGTGGCGATCGGCGTCATCATCGACCGGGCCGTGGTGACCGGCGACCCGTGGGCGCTCGCGTACTCCGTCGCCGGCCTCGCCGCCCTGTTCACCGTGCTGGCGTTCGCCTACCGCAACGGCGCACGCCAGGCGTTCGCGGCAGTGGAGCGGGAGGCGCACCTGCTGCGGGTCGAGTTGGCCGAGCGCGCGCTCGACCCGCGCGGGCACCGCTCCGGCCTGCGCGACGGCGAACTGCTCTCGGTCGCCGCCTCAGACGCCGAACTCTCCGCGTACGTGGTCCGGGTGGCCGGCTTCGGCGTCGCCGCGGTGAGCGCGCTGACCGTCGCCGCGGTCGCGCTGCTGGTCATCGACGTCCCGCTCGGACTCGGCGTGCTCATCGGCGTACCGGTGCTGGTCCTGGCGCTGCAACGGATGGCGCCGCTGCTGTCCCGGCGCAGCGCCTCCCAGCAGGAGGCCCTCGCGGAGACCACGGCGCTCGCCGTGGACCTCGTCTCCGGCCTGCGCGTGCTGCGCGGCATCGGCGCCCAGCACCACGCCGCCGGCCGGTACGCCGAGGCCAGCCGACGCGCCCTCGCCGTGACGCTGCGCGCCGCCAACACCAAGGGCCTGCACCTCGGGCTCACCACCGCCGCGAACGGCCTCTTCCTCGCCGCCGTCGCCGGGGTCGCCGGCTGGCTCGCGCTGCGCGGCCGGCTCACCATCGGCGAGCTGGTCACCGTGGTCGGGCTCGCGCAGTTCGTCGCCGAGCCGGTGCAGACGCTGGGCTACTGCGTGCAGCTGTTCGCGATGGCCCGCGCCTCCGCCGCCCGGGTCGGGCGCGTGCTCGGCGCCGAGCCGCTGACCCGGCCGGGCAGCGCGCCCCGGCCGGACCGCACGGACGGGCCGCGGCTCGTCCTCGACCACGTCGGCCACGCCGCGCTGGACGGGGTGTGCCTGCGCGTCGACCCGGGAGAGATCGTCGGCGTGCTGGCGTACGACCCGGCCGACGCGGACGCGCTGGTGGCGCTGCTGTCCGGGCGGGTGCCCGCGGACCGGCGCCGGGGCACGGTACGCGTCGACGGCGTACCCGCCGAGGACCTGGACGTCGACGCGCTGCGCGGCGCCGTCCTGGTCGAGCCGCACGACGTGACGCTGTTCGAGGGAACCGTGGCCGCCAACCTCGCCGCCGGGAGCAGGACCGAGGAGGGGCGCCTGCGCGCCGCGGTCCGGGCGGCCGCGGCGGACGACGTGGTCGACGCGCACCCCGGCGGCCTCGGCCACCGGCTCGTCGAGCGGGGCGCCAACCTCTCCGGCGGGCAGCGCCAGCGGCTCGGGCTGGCGCGGGCGCTGCACGCCGACCCGCCGGTGCTGGTGCTGCACGACCCCACCACCGCCGTGGACGCGGCCACCGAGGCCCAACTCGCCGACGGACTGGCCGGCGCGCGCCGCGAAGCGCCCCGGGGCACGCTGCTGGTCACCAGCAGCCCCGCCCTGCTGCGGATCACCGACCGGGTGGTGGTGATCGCCGACGGCCGGGTGACCGCCGAGGGGACGCACGAGCACCTGCTGGCCACCGACGCCCGCTACCGCGAGGAGACACTGCGGTGACCGCTGACCCGCGTACCGCCGAACCCACCCGGGTGTTGCTGCCCACCGCGACCGCCCGGCGGACCTGGACGACGCTCGGCGCGGAGTTCCGCCGGCGGCCCGGCCTCAGCGCCGCCGCGACCGCCGTGCTCGTCGCCGCCGCCACCGGCGGGCTGGTCGCGCCCTGGGTGCTCGGCCGCCTCGTCGACGACGTCATCGCCGACGCCCCGGTCTCCCGGATCGCCGGCCGGGTGGCGGTGATCGCCGGCGCGGCAGTGCTCACCGGACTGCTCACCGCCGCCGGGGCCGCGCTCGCGTCCCGCCTGGGGGAGACGGTGCTGGCCCGGCTGCGCGAGCGGGTCCTCGACCGGGCGCTGCACCTGCCCTCGGCGACGCTGGAACGGGCCGGCACCGGCGACCTGCTGGCCCGGGTCGGCGACGACGTGGCGGTGGTGACGAACGTGATCGCGGTCAGCGGCCCGGCGTTCGTCGGCGCGCTGCTGTCCGTGGTGCTGACCGTGTTCGGGCTGGTCGCGCTCGACTGGCGGCTGGGCCTCGCCGGGCTGGTCGCCGCGCCCGCCTACGCGCTGGCGCTGCGCTGGTACCTGCGCCGGTCGGCGCCGTACTACGCCCGCGAGCGCGTCGCCACCGGCGAGCGGACGCAGGCGATGGCCGGCGCGCTGCGCGGCGCGGCCACCGTGCGCGCGTACCGGACCGAGGACGCGCACGTCGCGGCGATCGCCGAGCGCTCCGGCGTGGCGCGCGACCTGTCGCTGGAGATCTTCAACCTGCACACCCGCTTCGGGCTGCGGATCAACAGGTCGGAGTTCCTCGGCCTGGCCGCGGTGCTCGTCGCCGGGTTCTTCCTGGTCCGCGCCGACCTGGTCACAGTGGGTGCGGCGACCACCGCCGCGCTCTACTTCCATCGGCTGTTCAACCCGATCGGCCTGCTGCTGATGGAGTCCGACTCGGTGCTGCAGGCCGGCGCGAGCCTCGCCCGGCTGGTCGGCGTGGCCACGCTGCCCGACACCGCCCCGTCCGACACCGCCCCGTCCGGGCCCGCGCCGTCGGCGGCCGGGCGGCGCGGCCCGGCGGCGCTGGACGTCACGGTCCGCCGCCACCGCTACGACGACGACGGCCCCCTGGTCCTGGCCGACGTCGACCTGCGCCTGGCCCCGGGCGAGCGGGTCGCGCTCGTGGGCGCCAGCGGCGCGGGCAAGAGCACGCTCGCCGGCATCGCCGCCGGGATCATCGCGCCCACCGACGGGTCGGTACGCCTGGGCGGCGTGCCGCTGACCGAGCGGGGCGAGCACGCCGTGCGGCGCGACGTCGCGCTGGTCAGCCAGGAGGTGCACGTCTTCGCCGGACCGCTCGCCGAGGACCTGCGCCTGGCTGCCCCGGACGCCACCGACGCCGAACTGCTCGACGCGCTGGACCGGGTCGGCGCCACCACCTGGCTGCGCGCGCTGCCGGACGGGCTGGCCACAGCGGTCGGCGAGGGCGGCCACCGGCTCACCGCCGCGCAGGCCCAGCAGGTCGCCCTGGCCCGGCTGGTACTGGCCGCGCCCGCCGTCGCCGTGCTGGACGAGGCCACCGCCGAGGCCGGCAGCGCCGGAGCGCGTGACCTGGACCGGGCGGCGCTGGCCGCCACCGAGGGACGGACCACGCTGATCGTGGCGCACCGGCTCAGCCAGGCGGTCGCCGCCGACCGGATCGTCCTGCTCGACCACGGGCGGATCGTGGAGCAGGGCACGCACTCGGAACTGCTCGCCGCCGACGGCCGGTACGGGCATCTGTGGCGCTCCTGGAGCGTCCCGGTATGATCGCTCACCGCCCATCGGCCCAGGTGAGGGGAACATGACCGACGCGCCGGCCCGCTTCGTGCTCTTCCCGGGGCGGCACCACCTGCTGACCCGGTTCCAGGCCGGCTACCTGCGGCGGCTGGCCGGGGACGACGCCACAGTGGTCTGGGCGGTGACGTCGGCCAACCACGAGAACACCAGGCGCAACCCGGTGCCGTACCACCGGCGGGAGGCCGCGATCGAACGATTCAGCGTGCTGAGCGGGCTGCGCTCGGTGGTGGTGCCGATCTTCGACACCGCGTACACCGACGCGTTCGCCGAGGTGACGCTGAAGTCCATCGCGGTGGCCACCGGGCTCGAACTCACCCCCGCCGACACCGTGCTGGCCTGCTCCACGCCGGAGGTCGCGAAGCTGTACGAGCAGCTCGGCTTTTCGATCGCGCAGGTCGAGGCGGACCCGGACCTGCCCGAGCCGCCCGAACGGCCGTGGGACGTGCTGCTGCGCCTGGCCGCCGGGGACGAGACCTGGCGCGCGCTCACCCACCCGGCCACCATCGACGTGTTCGAGCGCTACCGCCTGGTCGAGTCGATCCGGTCGGTGGTGAACGACCCGCTCGTCGGCGACGAGGGCGGTCTCACAGTGACCCGCGACTACCGGACCTACGTCGAGGCGTTCGCCACGGCCGCGCAGCGCAAGTGGGACTCGGTACGCCGGTACGTGCAGCCCGGACGCATCGTGGACATCGGCTGCGGCGCGGGCGCGGTCCTGGAACTGGCCGACCGGGAGGCCGCGCTGCGCGAGAGCGACCTGATCGGCGTGGAGGTCGCCCGCCACCTCTACCAGGAGTGCCTGCACAAGAAGGCGCAGGGCGTGTTCCGCAACGCCAACGTCTACTTCTTCCACCGCAACGTCCTCGGCGGAGCGGTGTTCAAGGACCGCTCGGTCGACACCACGCTCACGTTCGCGCTGACCCACGAGATCTGGTCGTACGGGCGGCGGCGGGAGTCGCTGCTGCAGTTCGCCCTCCGCATCCACGACCACACGGTGCCCGGTGGCGTCTGGATCAACAGCGACGTGTGCGGTCCGGACGACCCCCGGCGGCAGGTGCTCCTGCGACTGTCCACCGACGACGGCGACAACCCCGCCGCGCCCCGCACCGACCTCGCCGAGCTGACCTCGGCGGAGGTCCGGCGTTACGTCGGCGGGCTGTCGACGCGGGCGCGGCTGGACCAGTTCGCCGTCGACTTCGCGTTCGGCTTCGACTACGAGCCGCTCCCCGACGGCGCGGTACGCCTGGCGCTGGGCGCCGCGATGGACTACCTGACCCGCAAGGACTACACGGACAACTGGCTGTCGGAGACGCAGGAGCAGTTCTGCGGCCTGAGCTTCGCCGACTGGACGGACCTGCTCACCGAGGCGGGGTTCGAGATCGGCCCGGCCTCGGCGCCGGTGCGCAACCAGTGGGTGATCGACAACCGGATCGCGCCAGTCGCGTCCCTCACCGACCTCGACGGCCGGCCGCTGGACTGGCCGACCACCCACGTCCTCACCGTCGCCCACCGCCCCCGCAACCAGTGAGACCGACGGCGCCCGCCGCGTTCGGCGGGCGCCGTCGTCGCTCACCGGCTCAGCGCGATCCGGATCGCCAGGACGATCAGGATGAGCCCGGTCAGCCGTTCGATCACCAGCAGCACGGACGGCCGGGTCAGCCAGGGCTGCAACCTGTCGATGAGCATGATGTAGCAGGCCCACCAGAGCACCGCGAGGCCGATGAACGTGGCGGCGAGCACCGCCGTACGGGCCGCCGCCCCGTCGCCGGGCTTGACGAACTGCGGCACGAACGAGACGTAGAAGACGACCACCTTGACGTTCAGCAGCTGGCTGGTGACGCCCATGACGAACGAGCGGCGGGCCACGTGCGGCTCGTCGGCGGCCGGAGTGTCCGGCACCGGCGCGGGGCCGGTGTCCGTGTCCGGCCCGGCGCCGCCCGCGCCGACCGTGACCGGCTGCGCCGCCGGGACCGTCCGGCGCGGCCGGGTCGCCCAGAGGATCGTGCCGCCCAGGTAGAGCAGGTACAGCGCGCCGGCGACGCGCAGCACCGTGTAGAGCGTCGGCGAGGAGACCAGCAGGGCGGACAGGCCGGCGGTCGCGAACGACGCGTGCACCAGCGCGGCGACGAACAGCCCGGCCAGCACCACGAACCCGGCCCGCCGGCCGTACCTGACGGTCTGCCGGGTGACGAGCGCGAAGTCGACGCCCGGCACGATGATGATGAGCAGGCTGGCGGCGACGAAACTGATGATCTGGATGTCAGACACGACGCCGGCTCTCCTGTCCTCCGGCGAGCGCCGGCGCTGCCTCCTCGATGACGGAGACGCCGCTGTCCTGGCGTGGTCCGTGCCGGCGCCACTGTTCCCGCAGCCGGATCCGGCCGTCCGGCAGCCGTTCGGGCCGGGACTCGCACTCGCCGATGACTATGGTGCCGTCGGTGAGCACCTCCAGGTAGGCGAAGCGCACGACGCCCTGCGCGTCGCAGGTGCCGGCCAGCCGGCCGTGCCGGACCGGGCCGCCGGTGATCTCCGCCCAGACCAGGTCGCCACGCTGGTGGTAGTGCCCCCGCAGCGGCTCGGCGCCGTCACCGGCGTCGTGGTCCACCGAGACGAAGACGCGGCCGTCGTAGTCGAATGTCGTCATCGCGCTCACGCCCACCGGGTGCTCACGTAGTCGTCACGGAACCGGCAGACCGTGCGGCCGGCGATCGAGTTCAGGATCATCGCGCTGCGGATCGGCAGGATGCTCAGGTTGGAGTCGACGAGCCCCTGCACGTACCGCCCCCGGTTCAGCACGAAGATCTTGTGGTCGTCGGCGTGCTTCCACCGGATCGAGTAGTCCGACTCGATGACCGGTTCGCCGCGCTCGTCCACGTCGATGAGCGCGGACAGCTCCGGATCGAAGGGCAGCGGGGCCAGCCGCCGTCCCGCCGCGACGATCACGTTCACCGCCCGGTGCCGTTCCTCGCCGCTGCCGGCGGTGAGGCACTCCAGCTCGACCTCCCCGTCGAGCTGCCGGGCGCCGGTCACGGTACGGCTCGGCATGATCGTGACCGGGAACCGTCCGGTCCGCAGCCGCTCCTCGTAGTTGTGCTGGTAGACGCCGCGCAGCGTGCCGGGGGAGATGCCGTCGCTGGTCAGGATCTGCCCGGAGACCAGCCGTTCCCGCACGTCGCGGGACAGGTTGAGGAACGCCTCCTGGTAGGCGGGCCGGTACAGGTCGTTCGCCGAGGGGGAGTCCTCCAGCGGCGCGAACCAGGACCGCCGCCCGATCCACTTGATGTCGCGGCAGCCGCGGGCGAGCAGGGCCGCGACGCACTCCGCGCTGGTCTGGCCGCTGCCGATCACGATCCACGGCAGGTCCGGCTCGTCGGGCACGCCGGTCAGGCGCCGGTTCAGCTCGTCGGCGACGAACAGGTGCCGGGGATCCAGGGCGTCCAGGAAGTCCGGTACGAAAGCGACGGTCCCGCTGCCGAGCACCAGGTGCTGGGAGCGGGCGACCTCCGTGCCGCCGCTGCGGCTGACGATCGCGCCGTCGAACTCGACCCGGTCGACGCGGGTGCCGTAGGTGATGCGCGGCAACTGTTCCGCCGCCCACACCAGGTACTGCTGGTACTCGATCCGGGGGATGGTGTCGAAGCCGGCGCCCAGCAGGGCGTAGACCCGGCCGGTGGTGACCAGGTAGTTGAGGAACGACAGCGGGTGCGTCGGGTCGTAGAGCGAGACCAGGTCCTTGACCCAGCCGGTCTGCATGCGTACGCCGCTGTGCAGCATCCCGTCGTGCCAGCCCGGCTGGTCCCGCGCCTCGAACAGCGCGATGTCGTGCGGCGCGAGCGCGTCGTACATCGCGGCGAGGCTCAGGTTCGCCGGCCCCGCGCCGATTCCCACTGTGTGATAGGTCTGCGTCATCAGTCTGCCTCTGTGTCTAGCCGTGCGGGACACGGATCGCGGATCGGGAGTTCAGCAGGGCGGTGGCGGCGAGCCGGCTGGCGGCCAGGACGGTCTTGGCGGCGCCGCCGCTGCCGCCGGTGAAGGTGTGCACGGTGCCGGCCACGGCGCGCAGGGCCAGGCCGGGCGGGTCGCTGTAGCAGTCGGCGGCGCTGACCGGCGGGCCGTCCGGGCGCGGGTCCAGGCCGGGCAGCCGCCGTGCGGCGGCCGCGAGGACCCGCGCCGCCAGCCCGGTGTCCGGCGCGGGCGCCGGCGGGTCGACGTCCCAGCGGTCGCTGGGCAGTCCGAGAAGGACGCGCCCCGGACCGGCGGGCCGCCCGTACAGGCCGCTCGTCTCGTCGACGAAACACGGCAGGTCGGCCCGGCCGGTGCGGAGGTGGGCGTACTGGATGTGCTTGGTGCGCAACGTGGTCGGCAGCCCGGCGGCGCGGAGCAGGCCTGGCGTCCAGGCCCCGGCCGCCACGACGACGAGGTCGCCGGTGAGCCGGCGGCCGTCGCGCAGCTCGACCGCGCCGTCGCCGAGGCGGGCCACCGGCGTGGTCTCGGTCCGGGCCAGGCCCCGCAGGACGCTGCGGCGCAACCGGTCCGGGTCGAGGTAGCCGGCCCCGGGCTCCCAGACCGCCACCGTGCCGTCCGGCAGCCGGTCGAAGCCGAACCGCCGGGCGACCTCGTCGCGGGTCAGCACCTCGGCCCCGGCCACGTCGGCCGCCGCCCCGGCGTCGAGCAGGTAGAGCGAGCCGGTGGTCCGCCACCCGGCGGCAGTGGCGAGGGCCGGGTCGTCCAGCAGTTCGGCGAGGCTCGCGGTGGCCAGGGACCGGGCGGCCGGATCGGGCTCGAAGGCGCGTACCAGCCCGCCGGAGGCGGCGGTGGCGTCGGCGGGCCGGCCGTGCGGGCCGCCGCCGTGCGGGCCGATCAGCACCGCCTCGGCGCCCGCGTCCCGCAGTCGCCGGGCGAGCAGGACGCCGGCGAGGCCGGCGCCGACGACGAGCACCCGGGGTTCACCCATCGGAGGCCGCCGGTTCCGCGCCGCCGACGACGCCGAGCAGGCGGGCCGCCCGGTCCGGATCACCGGGGTACGCGGCCAGCGCCGCCCGGACGACAGTGGCCGGGTCGAAGTGCGCCAGGCGCAGCGCCTGCTCGCCCCGGGTCAGCTCGACGTCGGCGAGCACACCGTCCAGGCCGGGTACGGCGCCGGCGAGGGTCGCCGCGTACCGCGCCTTGAACGCCTCGTACACCTCCGGCCGGAAGTCGGACTCGTAGCTGTCCGGCCGGTCCCAGCTCAGGAACGCCCGCACCACTGCGGGGTCCTCGCCGGACAGGAACTCGTGCGCCCAGATCGCGTGCCCACGGCTGGTGGAGAACTTCGCGCCGGTGAGCCGGTAGAACTCGTTGACGACCAGGCCGGTCGGCCGGTCGGGCAGCCCGGCGGCCAGGTGCAGGGCCGGGATGAGCAGCGCGTAGTAGAAGGCGTTGTCCACCCCGAGGAAGATCCACTGCTCGTCCACGTCGCGCCACGCGTCGAGGTACCCGGCCAGCGTGTCCGCGTCCGGCCGCAGGTGACGGGCGGGCAGCAGCAGGTTCGCAAGCGCCATCTCGGCCCAGACGTCGATGCGCAGGCCGTCGTCCCACTCGACGCCCCAGTCCGTCGGGTACGCCAGCGGCACCTCCGGCAGCCCGCCGTCCAGGTACGACGCGACGAGCCGGCGCAGCCGGGGCGGCAGCACCGCCCCTGACCAGAACTCGGCGAGCCGTTCCCGGTGCTCGTCCAGCCGCAGCACCGGCACCGTGTGGGTGACCGGCTCCGGTGGCGCGTCGCAGCAGGTCGACAGCGCGTCAACCAGGTTCCCGGCGGTGCAGAACCCGCCGCACCCCTCGCAGGTGCCGCCGTTCGCGCCGGCCCCGCAGGCCGGGCAGCGCCCGGCGACCCGGACGTGGTGCAGGGTCCGCCGGCAGGCCGCGCAGGCGCGCAGCGACACCGGGGCGACCTCGACCACCTTCGCCGCGACCAGCTCGGTGAGCAGGTCGGCCACCGCCCGGCGGTACGCCTCGTCGGCCAGCGGGTCGGCCATCACGTCGTAGCGGATGCGCGCGGCGCGCAACGCGTCGTGGATCAGCGACCCGTAGCGGGCGACGGTGTCGGCAGGCGTCTCGCCGTGCGCCTCCGCCCGGGCGAGCACGTAGTTCTGGTGGGCGTCCAGCCCGCACTGGGTCACCACCCGGCGGCCGGCGGCGCGCAACGCGCGGGCCGCGACGTCCCCGGCGACGTACGGGCCGCTGAGGTGCCCCAGGTGCAGCGGACCGTTGGGGGTCGGCGGCGGCGTGACCAGGAGCACCGCGCCCCGCCTGGCCGGACCGTCAACCACGGTCGGTCCCGTCACCCGCGTCCGGCTGCCCGGTCTCGGGGCGCGGCACCCAGTAGATGCTCAGGATGGTGAGCGGCTGCTCGGGGGAGGGGTTGTGGATGACGTGGCGCTGCTCGGGTTCGAGCAGGATCACCCCGCCGGTCGGCACCTCGACCTTCTCGCCGCCCGCCTCGTAGATGGCGGTGCCGCGGGTCACCACGGCGAACTCGACCTCGGGGTGGACGTCCTCGCTGCTGCTGCCACCGGGCGGGATCACGCACCACATGGCGTCGAACGGCAACGGGCCGAGGTCGCGGTACTGGGTCCAGCGGCCGATCTGGATGCCGTACTCGTCGGTGAGTTCGGCGGTGTCGCTGACGTACCTTCGCATGTTCGTCCTCCTGGACGGCGCGACGCCCGTCGGGCGCGCCGGACGGATCAGGGTTTGCGGAGAGTGACCGGAAGTGGTGCTTCTGCGACGCCGAGCCAGCCGCCTGCCGGAGTGGCAATTCGACTTCGGTCGATAGCGTCGGTCCCACTGTGGACCTAACCTCGTCTGGCCAACAGGCGCTTCACCGGCAGATCACCGGCAATGGCGCCGCTGACTGCCCGCTCAGTGGTCGCGGCGTGGTGGTCCTCCTGCACGAATCCACCAGAACCGGTACGGAGACGACGCTGTGATCGGCTACATGGATACGTTGGGTGACGAAATTGCTACCGCTCGGCGACGAGCCAACCTGACTCAGGAGGAACTGGCCGCCCGCACCGGACTGAGCGTCCGGAGCATCCGGAACCTGGAGTCGTCGCGGGTGACCCGCCCGCGCCCGGCGACCGTCCGGCTGCTGCGCGACGTGCTCGGCCTGCCGGCCCATCCGGCGCCGGCCCGGATCCGCCCCATGCAGTTGCCCCTGGAGATTCCCGGCTTCACCGGCCGATCGGCACAACTGCGGCAACTCGACCGGCTGCTCGACGGCGGACCGCGGCGGATGTCCAGTGTCGTGGTGTGCGTCCTGATCGGACGCTCCGGCATCGGCAAGACGGCGCTGGCGCTGCGCTGGGCCCACCGGTCCGCCGCCCGGTTCGTCGACGGTGTGCTGTACGTCCAGCTCGGCGGCAGCGACCCGCGCCGGCCGGCGGTGACCCCCGCGGAGGCGCTCGGCGGCCTCATCGAGGCGCTCGACGTGCCCGGCGGCATTCCCTGCGGTCCGGCCGCGCGCGCCGGGCTGTACCGCAGCGTGCTCGCCGGGCGCCGGATGCTGATCGTGCTCGACGACGCGCGCGACGCCGACCAGGTGCGGCCGCTGCTACCCGGCGCCCCCGGGTGCATGGTGGTGGTGACCAGCCGGGACCGCCTCACCGGGCTGGTCGTCGGCGAGGCCGCGCGTCCGATCGTGGTGGACGAGCTGGCCGCCGGCGAGGCGTGGGAGCTGCTGGCGGCCCGTCTCGGCGAGCGTCGCCTCACCGCCGAACGCGAGGCGGTACGGCAGATCATCGCCCACTGCGCGGGCGTGCCCCGGGCGCTGGCGGTGGTGGCCGCCCGCGCGGCGGTCCAGCCCCGGCTGCCGCTCGCGGAGGTGGCCCGTCAACTGCGGTAGGACGCCACCGGTGGACCGGGGCGGCCGCGTGGCAGGCGCGGGCGCTCCGGTCAGCGCCGGTCGGCGCGAGTGCCCGCGCGGGCGGCCACGTGGGCCGGCACCGGCGCGGTCGGCGGGAGCGCCGGATCGGTCACCGGCTGCTCCCAGCGGGCCACGAGCGGAAGCTCTCCGGCCCAGAGCCCGAGCGCGGCGTCCGGGCTTTCACCGTCGTCCGGCGGGCCGCTGCGGGTCTTCACCGACGCCTCGGCCAGCGGCAGCGCCAGCAGGGCCGTGGCCGCCAGCTCGCGCCGGTTCGGGCGGCGGGCGTGGTCCCACTGGCCAGGTGCGACGTGCTCGGTGAGCAGCCGCAGTCCGTGCAGCTTCTCCTCGGTGTCCGTCACCCAGCGCGGACGGCCGTAGATCATCGCGCTGCGGTAGTTGACGCCGTGCTCGAACACCGAGCGCGCCAGCACCAGGCCGTCGACCACGGTGACAGTGACGCAGACGTCGGTGTCGGTGGTGAGGCTCCGGCTGGCCACCGAGCCGTGCAGGTAGAGGTGCCGGTCGTCGAATCCGTAGACGGTCGGCACCACCATCGGAGCGCCGTCGACGAGCACGCCGAGGTGGCAGACGAAGGCGGCCCGGAGCACGTCGAACAGGGCGGCGCGGTCGCGGTGCCCCTTCTCCTTCATCCGGCGCAGGCTCGTGCGTGGCGTCGCGGACAACTGCCCGTCGGCCTCGGTCATGGCTGATCTCCCGTCGGTCCCGCCGTTTCTACCGGGTCGGGCCGCGGTCCTCAAGGGCCGGCACACGCTCACCGGCAGGTGAGCGGCCGACGTGCTAGCCGAGCAGCGTCCGCAGCGCCTCGGTCAGGCAGTCCTCGGCGGTGACCGGGCGGGCGAAGGGCAGCCGCGTGTCGGCGTGGCCGTCCGGCCGCTCGACGCGCAGCACGATGCCCTCGGCGTCGAGGGCGACCGGGACGATCCGGGTCGATCCGGCGGCGGCGGGGTCGACGAGCGCGCCGAGCCGGTCGAGGAGGTCGCTGTGGCACCGCGTCAGGTGCTGAAGGTGGGCCGCCTCGTCGATGGCGATCGGGTCCGGCCGGGCGGCGCGGTACGCGCCGAGGTCCAGCGCGACGGGACGGGCGGCGCGGTCGAGGACGATCTCGTCCGGCTCGATCGTCCACAGCGCCACCGGCGGCAGGTCGAGCAGCGACATCACGGTGGCCGGGTCGCAGGCGTCGAGCGCGGCCGGGTCGAATCGGCGCGCCGTGCCGGTGATCCGCAGCCGGGCGCTTACCCGGGAGCGGACGGCGACCGGGGCGAGGTGGGTCACGTCGAGCCGTACGGCGCCGTCGCGCCCCCGCGCGGCCACCAGCAGGCCGCCGGTGCGGCTCATCGCGTCGACGGCGAGGACGATAGTGCCGTCGGGGAGGACGGCGTGGGCGGAGAGGAGGTCGGCGGTGGTGTCGCCGAGTGTCAGCCGCAGCGAGGAGGCGGCGGTGAGCACGCACCGGGCGGCGACGGCGTCGCGGGGCGCGGAGGTGACCGCCGACGGCCCCGTGGCGACCGGGGCGGTGCCGGCCGGCAGGGCCGGACGCCCGGCGGGGTGCAACGCCATGTCTGTCTCCTCGGCCGGGAAGGGTGAAGTCGGCCAGGTCAGACGTTAGTAGGTAAGCCTTACCTGTGCAACGGCGGGTCGGGTGCCGCACAACGCCGACGGGTCACGACGGTGACCGTCGTGACCCGTCCGGGCGTGGGTGTCCGCTTCGTCAGGCGGGCTGGTAGGTCAGGCAGTCGCTGACCGTGGCGCCGGGGCCGACCGTGATCGACTCGGCGGTGCAGGCGAGGTTGGTGTTGAACACGCACTCGGCCCGGGCGCACGCGCCCACCGCGCCGGTGACCTCCGCGATCCCGCCGCTCAGCGACGACTCGACGAACGTCGCGCAGGACGCCGCGTCGGCGCTCGCCGCCACGGTGATCGCGGGGGCGTGACACCCGTTGTCGTTGAAACTGCACGCGGTGGCGGCGCATTCACGTACCGGCGGAGACTGCAACAGGGTCTTCATGGTGCCTCCAAGTCATGCGGGCCGGCGGAAGTAAAGGCCGGCCTCGTGGTGCTCGAATGCCATTCGGTATTAGCCGTGCGGGCCGGGCTTCAAACCTGTCCGCCCGAAGTGAGGATCATGCTCACCATAGCAGCGGAATGCGGTGTCGGTGGCGGTTGACAGCCGTTCCCGCACGAACTTCCGGACCGACCAAGATGAGGCTTACCTTCGTTAGGAAAGCCTTTGTTTGCCGGCGCATGGCGGGCGTGCGGCGCCCCGTTCGCGCTGCTCCAGGCGCCGTTACGGTACGCGAATTGGTGCGCGGAAATCGACGGGCCGGAACCGGTAATCGGCTCCCCGCCGGTGGCAATCGCATTACCGTGCGCGGTGTCGGAACCGTAGCCGACGCATCCCGGCGGCGCGCAACTCTGGCCGCTGGTCCAGGGGGTCGGGCTCAGCTGAGAGCGACGGTGAGCGAGCACGCTGCCAGAACCACGCATGCCGGCGTCATCACCAGGCGTTCGGCGCGGCTTCGCGAGATTGCGTTGAGTGCGATCCCGATTGCGAAGTACCCGAAGAGCACCCAGGTCGCGATGCCGACGAACGGCCTGGAAGGCCCGAAGATTTCGGCGCGCGCGAGCAACACCCAGGCTGTGACGGCGTAGACGACGACCGACACTGCGCTGCCGACGCGGAGTCGCCGCGGCAGTGTCTCGTGCTGCCCACCCCATACCAGCCGCCCGTACGGCCGGCCGGCCGCGACGAGCACCTGGAGCGCAGCGAGTGCGGTGAGCACGAGGGTGGCCACGACGGCGGCGACGCTCATGCCGTCACCTCCTGGCCGGCGAGATGGCGTGTGGCGTTGGCGACGAGCGTGTTCAGCGCGCCCTGCAGCGCTTCGAGATCGACGCCGTCCTCGATGCCGTCGTCGATCTCGGCGAGCCCTTTCCATGCCGCGTCGAGGAGTTCCCGACCCTTTCTCGTGACGGCGACGCGATTCGCGCGCTGGTCGGTGGCATCCGGAGCGACCTCGACGAGCCCGCGCGCGACGAGCTCGACCAGGCGTTGCGTCACGGCCGCTCTGGACACGTCGAGGGCTTGGGCGATCTTGCTCTGTCGCGCGGGGCCGATCGCGTGGATCGTCACCAGCGCGGCGAACATCGAAAGGGTCACGTCGTGCGTGTTCCGCAGGTGCGTGTCAGCGACGCGGTCGACGAGCGTGGTGGCGCGGTGAAGCGTGAGTACGAGGCGTCGTGCCGAGAGCGTGGCGAGATCCATAATGTTAAGGTCTTACCAAAAGTGAGGTGGAGCGTCAACCCGTGGCCGACGGTGAGACCGCCGGGGGCAGGATGGCACCCTGAGCGAGCCGGGGGAGCCGGCCCGCGCCGGCCGGGAGCGGATCCTCGGCGTACGGAAGGTGGGGCGGCGTGATCAAGGGGTGGCACGGCTGGCTCGGCACGATCAACGGGGTCGTGCTCATCACGGTGGCCGCGCTGCCGTTCGCCGCGCTGGTGGTGTGGCTCCTGGCGCGCCGGCGCGGCGGCGGGCCGGCCTGGCGCCGGTCGCTGGCCGAGGTGGGCATCGTCTACGGGACCGTGCCGTGGGTCTGGATGATCATGTTGCCGGGTGACGGCGCCGGTGTGGTTCCCGGCCGGGTGAGCCTGGTGCCGCTGCGGGACCTGCTCACCGTCCTCGCGGGCGGGCCGCTGACGGTCACCGTCCAGATCGTGGGCAACCTGCTGGTGTTCGCGGCGCTCGGATTCTTCGGCCCGCTGCGGTTCGCGGCCCTGGCGTCGGTGTCGCGGATCCTGGCGCTGGCGGCGGCCTGCTCGATCCTGGTCGAGGTCGCGCAGTACGTCCTGCGGCTCGACCGCGTCTCCTCTGTGGACGACGTCCTGCTCAACACCGTCGGCGCCGGGCTGGCCGCGCTGGCCTCGCGCCGCTGGTGGCGGGCCCCGGCCGCGGCGTCGCCCGATCGGCCCCGGCCGGTCCCGGCGGCGGAACGCTGAGCGGCCCGGAGACGCACGATGGGCCGGACCTCACGGCCCGGCCCATCGCGTCAGCGCGTCAGGTCGACGCGTTCACCGTCCGGTCAGGAGAGCGTCTTCCCGAGAGCGGTGGTGGCGCCGCCGCTCTCGTACGAGACGAGGAGCGAGGTGCCGGCCGGGAGCGACCCGCTCAGCGGCAGGACGAGGGTGCCGTCCTTCCGCAGGCTGGCCTGGGCCTGCGCCACGACCTGGTTGCCGTCCCAGACGAAGGCCCGGGCGGTGCCGGCCTTCTTCACCTGGAGGTCCACCGAGACCTTGCCGGCCTTGTGGGTGACCTTCTTGATCTTCACGGTGTTGTCCGCCAGCTTGGCGTACCCACCCGGCGCCACCCCGTCCGAGACCGACTGCAGCAGGGTCTGCGGCGAGTCGACGCTCAGCGCGGCGGTGTCGGGCATGATCGGAGCCTTCGGCGCCGACGGCCTCGCCGGCAGGTCCGGCAGGAGCGCGTTGCCCCAGCGCCACGGGTCGGCCCGCACGCCGCTCCAGGTCGACCAGCCGACCCGGGTCTGCGAGCTGAGGTCCTGCGTGTCCGAGTCGTTGACCAGGATGTTCAGGCCCATCCGGCTCGGGTCGATGGTGTCCGGCAGCACGCTGAACGGAATCTTGACCTCGATCCGGTACCCGGTGTACGGGTTGCTGGTCACCACGGAGGCGATCTCCACACCCGGCGCGGTCTCCGGACCGCCCTGGTGGTTGTCCCGCTCCCGGGCGAAGCACGGCGGGTTGCCGTTGGCCGGGTCCCGCGTGGCCGGGAAGAGCGCCATGTTGAACACCGTGGAGGTGTTCGCCGAGTTGCCGCGCGGGTCGATGCCGAACTCGATGTTGTCGTTACGCCGCGGACGCTTGCAGTCCTCCGGCGGCAGGACGGTGCCGAGCACGTCATCGGTGATGTTGAAGATGGCGTACAGGGCGTCGTCGGTGTGGGTCAGCTGGGCGGTGCCGGAGATGTCCGACGCCGGGGCTGCGGTGCCCTCCCAGCGGGTGGAGATGTCGATGACCTCGCCGGTGTACTCGTGGTCGTGACCGTGACCGTCCACCGTCGGCGCGGTGGCGGCCTTCGGGATCGTGGTGGTCGGGACCAGGTTGAACACGCCCGGCTCGGTGGCGCTGCCACCGACGTAGCTGGTCTCGATCTGCACCCGGTAGGCGCCGTTGTCCGGCGCCCGGTTGGCAGTCGGCAGCGACGTGTCGGTGTTCGTGACGGTGAACGTCACCGAGGTGGTGGCGCCCGGCTGGAGCCCGCTGTACGGCAGCTGCTGCTCGGCCACGGAGAAGCCCGCGGGAACGTTCAGCTTCGCCGTGCCGGACTGGACCCGGGTGCCGTGGTTGGTCAGGTTGACCTTGACACTGCGGGTGCCGCCGCTGGGGATGTTCAGCAGCGACTCGATGAGCGCGTCGAGCTGCTGCGTCTTGTTCCGCACCGTCCAGGCGCGGAAGTCGGCGATCTCCTCCAGCGGCTCGAGGGTGCCGCGCACCGGAGCGGTGCCCTGCACTCGGGCGCTGCTGGTGCCGCTGCCGTCCTTCTTGCTGGTCAGCGTGGCGTCGAGCTTGAAGCGGGTGCCCACCTCGACCTGCGCCGGCGGGGTGACCGTGAAGGTCTTCACGACCTCCTTGCGCGGGCTGAGCGTGCCGACGTTGCCGTTACCGGTCACCGTCCAGCCGGCCGGGACGTCCAGGGTGACCTTGGCGCCCGGGATGGCCTTCTCGGCGTAGAGGACGGTGTCCACCGTGATGGGCTGGCCGCTGACGGCCTCCCAGGTGCGCGGACGCACGTGGACCTCGGTGCCGAGCGGCAGGCCGCCCGGGGCACGCAGGGTGGCGCCCTGCAGCGCGCCGGTGCCGGCGCCCACGTTCGGGTCCGGGTACGGGGTGCGGGTGTCGATCAGCGTCAGCCGGTTGCAGCCGATGTTGTCCGGGTTGGTCGTCGGGAAGGAGCTGTTGCCCCAGCCCTGCGACACGTACTCCCGGCGGGCCCAGGTCTGGACCGTGTTCCACCGGTTGCCGTCGTGCCGCGCCGACTCGTAGCCCTGCCAGGTGCCGAAGATGACGTTGCTGGCCTCGGCCGGCGTGAACGTGGTCTCGCAGGCGGGGCCGTTGGTGCCGGTGGTGCCGCTGCCGCCGGTCTGGAAGATGCGGGAGACCCGCCAGGGCTGGAGCCCTTCCTGCTTGATCTGCTCCGGGAACGCCTTCGGGTCGGCCGCCGCGTAGAAGGCCTCCACGGCCAGCATGGCCGCCTTCTGGTGGTTGCCGTGGTTGCCCTGCGTCGCCGAGGGGTTCATCGTGAGGATGACCTCGGGCTTGGTGGTGCGCAGGACCCGCACGATCCGGGACAGCGTCTCCTGGTGGCCCCAGACCTCCTCGGTCAGCGGGGCGCTGGCGGTGTACCAGAAGTCGAGCGCGTCCAGATTGTAGATGTGCTCGACGCCGGCCCAGCCGACGGCCTTGCGCTCCTCGGCCTCCCGCAGGATGCCGAGCTCCGGGCCCTCCTCGAGACCGGTGGCGTTGCCACCGCCCTCGCCGCGGGTGGTGGTGATGACGCCCGCCTTCATGCCGTGATACTCGTTCCAGTATCCGAGCATGCCGAGCTGGCCCGCCTCGTCGTCCGGGTGCGCGCCGATGAACATGATGTCCAGGTCGACGGGCTTGTCGGACTTCTTGGCCTGTGGCTTCGGTGCTGCGTTCTGGGGGTTGGCCTGGGCCGGAGTGGCCAGGCCCAACGACAGCAGACCGCACATGGCGATCGCTGCCGTGGTGCGCCATCTCATGGGCATACCTCTTCGTCTCGAAGCGAGAGTGCTGCGGCTGGGGGACGGTCACGGGCCCGGCGCGGGCCGGCTGACACGTGGCTCGCGCCGGGTCGTGACGCGGACAGCTGTCCACTGAGGACCGTGAGGTCCTCGCTGGTCGTGGTGCTCGACAACGGGATGGTGGTGTACACGCACCGTCACGGTGTGAGCGGTGCAGACGGTGGGAACGGGTCGATCCACCGGAAGGCCTTCGGGCCGTAACCTAGGGATCTTGCGGAGGCGTCGTCAATAGGCCCGGACGACTTTCTTCCTTATTCGAAGAAACAATCTGCGCAGCTCAGCGACTCGGCTTCCCGTTCGGCGTCGGCCTGAGGGGACTCTTTGCCCGGCTTTGGGTACCCAATGTGGATGCGACGGCCCAGTTTTGTGCGCCATGTCGGGGTGGCCCGGCGCGCCCGGCTTGCGGCTTCCCAAAATTTCCCTGGTCGGAGCTTCGAGATCATCTCGTTACTTGACGCCGCACTTTTTTCTCACTAGGAAGAAAGCGTGTCTGACAAAGCCCCGACCAGCCCGGTCAGCCGTGAGCGGTCCCGTGAGATCAAGCGTCTCTCGGTGATTCTGGCCGCCCGGCAGGCCCGGCGGCTGTCCCGAGTGGACCTGGCCGAGATGACCGGCCTCTCGGCGGCCACGGTGACCGCGCTCGTGCGGGAGCTCGTCGCCGAGGGCTACCTCATCGAACGCGGACCCGGCGCGCCCACCACCGGCCGCCCCCGGGAGATGCTCGAGTTCAACCCCCGCGCCGAACTCGTCGCGGCGGTGTCGCTGGAGCCGCCCCGGATCAGCTGCGAGATCGCCGACAGCGAGGGCGCGGTCATCGCGCACCGCGTCGCGCGGCTCGGCGCGAACGTGGTGGAGACCGTCTGCGAGTTCGTCCTCGACCTGGTCGGCGACAACCTGCCCTCGCTGCGCGGCGTCGCGATCGCGGTGCCCGGCGTCTCCAGCAACGGCGCGGTACGCCTCGCGCCGTCGGTCGGACTGGTCGAGGCGTGGCCGATCGGCGAATCCGTGCAACGGCGGCTCGGCGTACCCGTGGTCGTCGACAACGACGTCAACCTCATGGCCGCCGGTGAGTGCGTCGCCGGCGCCGGCGCGGACGTGGCGAACCTGCTGCTGATCCACGTCGCCGACGGCATCGGCGCCGGCCTCGTGCTCGACGGCAAGGTCCGCCGCGGCGCCAGCGGAGCCGCGGGCGAGGTCGGCTTCCTGCCGCTGGGCGGCACGACCGAGCGCCGCTACAGCGGCGTCGGCGACTTCGAGGCCCGATGGTCGGTCAACGCCATCGCGGAGCGGGTCGTCGCGCTGAACCCGGGCCGCCGGCCCGAGTCACCGGTACGGGAGCTGAGCCGGCTCGCCGCGACGTCGGCGCCCGCCCGCGAGTACCTGGACGAGGTCCTCGGCGCCTGGGCCGGGCTCATCCTCTCCTGCGCCTGCGTTGTCGATCCGGGACTGGTGCTGCTCAGCGGCGCCGCCGCGGAACTCGACGACGCGGCCCTCGACCAGCTTCAGACCCTCGTCTCCGCCCGGACCCCGGCTCCCACCGAGGTACGCCGGGCCACCCTCGGCGACCAGGCAGTGCTGCACGGAGCGATCAGTTACGCGCTCTCGGCCGCGGTGCCCCGCTCCTCGCTTCCCTGACCACCACCCGACCCCGGCCCCCGACGACCCCGACGCCCTCCGACCCGACACCCCACTCCACAGTCACCGTCGCGGCGACCGCGTCCGTATCCCGGACGACCGGTCGCGGCGCGATGCGGCGCGCCCCGCCCCGGGCGCGACCCGCGGACCTTCGACCCCCTCCCCGGGGGAGCCGGCGCACACCGCCGGCGCCCCCGGCACACCGTCTTTCTCCGCTTCCGATAGTTCCCCCGCAAAATGGAGGTACCAATGAAACGTCGTTTGGCCCTGGCCGTCGCGTTCAGCGCGCTGCTGGCCGTGACCGCGTGCGGCAGCAGCGACGACGACAAGGACACCGGCTCCTCCGGCGCCGCGCCGGCCGAGAAGGTCGTCATCTACAGCGCCCGCGACAAGTCGGTCACCGACTACGTCGTGGAGCAGTTCACGGCCAAGAACCCCGAGTACAAGGGCAAGGTCGAGGTGCTCAACATGGGCGCCCAGGAGGTGCTCGAGCGGGTTCGCGCCGAGAAGGCCAACCCGCAGGCGTCGGTCTGGTGGGGCGGCACCCAGCAGGGTCTCGCCGCGGGCGCGTCCGAGGGGCTGCTGGAGTCCTGGCAGCCGTCGTTCGCCTCGAAGATCGACGCGCGGTACAAGGACGCCGAGGGCCGCTGGTTCGGCGAGATCCTGCTGCCCGAGGTCATCATGTACAACAACAAGGCGCTGACCCCGGAGACCGCGCCGAAGGACTGGGACGACCTGGTCGACCCGAAGTGGAAAGACAAGATCATCATCCGGGACGTGGCCGCCTCCGGCACCATGCGCTCGATCTACGCCTCGATGATCCAGCGCTACACCCCCGACGGGTCGAACCCGCAGCCCGGCTACGACTGGCTGCGCAAGCTCGACGCCAACACCGTCGAGTACGCCGCCAACCCCAGCGACCTCTACCTGAAGATGTCGCGTGAGCAGGGCGTGGTCAGCGCCTGGAACCTCCAGGACATCCTGCTGCAGGCCAACGAGAAGATGCCGTTCGGCTACGTCATGCCGGCCTCGGGCGCGCCGGTGCTCGTCGACGGCGTGGCCGCCGTCAAGGGCGGCAACACCGAGGGCGCGAAGAAGTTCCTCGAGTTCCTCTTCGACGACTCGCTGCGGGCCAGCCTGGCCAAGGACTACTTCCAGATCCCCGCGGTCGAGATCGCCGAGAAGCCCGAGTGGCTGACCAAGCTCGACCTCAAGCCGATGGACGTCAACTGGGACGTGATCGGCAAGAACGAGACCGCCTGGATCACCCACTGGAACGCCCAGATCAAGGGCAAGGGCTAAGACGCTCAGGACCGGGCCGTGCTCCGGCACGGCCCGGCTCCGTCCTGGAAGGACCACGAAATGATCGATGTCCGACTGACGGCGGTCAGTAAGCGCTTCGCCAAGTCGAGCGACTCCGCGGCGGTCGATGACGTCACCGTCACCATCGGAGCCGGCGAGTTCTTCACGCTGCTCGGGCCGAGCGGTTGTGGCAAGACGACGACGCTGCGCATGGTGGCCGGCTTCTACTTCCCGACCTCCGGTCACATCCACTTCGGCGACGACGACGTCACCCACTGGACGCCGAACAAGCGGGACACCGGCATGGTGTTCCAGAACTACGCGCTGTTCCCGCACATGACCGTGGCGCAGAACGTCGCGTACGGGCTCAAGGTCCGCCGGGTCTCCCGCGCCGACCAGGCCCGGCGGATCGAGGAGGCGCTCGCCCAGGTGCACCTCTCCGGGTACGGCGACCGGCGCATCGACGCGCTCTCCGGCGGCCAGCAGCAGCGGGTCGCGCTGGCGCGGGCCCTGGTCATCCGCCCGCGCACCATGCTGCTCGACGAGCCGCTGTCCAACCTCGACGCGAAGCTGCGCGAGGAGACCCGTGCCGAGATCCGGCGCATCCAGCGCGAGAGCGGCACCACCTCGATCTACGTCACGCACGACCAGGCCGAGGCGATGGCGATGTCGGACCGGATCGCGGTCATGGAATCCGGCCGGGTCCAGCAGGTCGGCACCCCGCACGAGATCTACTACAAGCCGGCGAACGCGTTCGTGGCCCGGTTCATCGGGCGCAGCAACGTGCTGAGCCTGCCGGTGACCGGCGCGACGGACTCAAGCGTCGCGGTACGCCTGCCCGGCGGCGCCACCATCGACGTCGGCGCCCCCGCCGGGCACGGGCTCGGCGCGGGCGACACCGCGCTCGTCTCCGCGCGTCCCGAGCACGTCGCGCTCGGCGGTGACGACGACACGGCGGCCATGCGCGGCCGGATCAGCCACGTCGAGTTCACCGGCATGGCCACCAACATCAGCGTCGACGTCGACGGCAACGAGGTGATGGCGGCCCTGATCGACGCGCCGGCCGGCCTCCAGCTCGGCGACGTCGTGGGTCTGCGGCTCGTACCGGAGCGCCTCTGGGTGGTCAAGCCGTGACCGCTGCGACCCGAACCGCCCCCGGCTGGGCGGTGGCCCTCGGCCGGCGCCTGGCCGGCGGGACCAACGCCCGGTGGTTCCCGTACGTGCTGGTGCTGCCGCTGGTCCTGGTGCTCTGGGGCTTCGTCGTTCAGCCGATGTTCGCCACCTTCCGCGAGAGCGTGAGCGCCAACGGCACGGACAACTACCTCCAGTTCCTCTCCTCCTCCGGGGTGGCCCGCGAGTCGCTGTTCACCTCGCTGTTCATCTCGGCCGCGAGCGTGCTGCTCTGCGGCATCGTCGGCGTGACGATGGCGTTCCTGCTCAAGCGGTTCCACTTCCGCGGTCGGCGGCTCATCGAGGCGATCATCCTGGTGCCGGCGGCCCTGCCGCCGCTGATCGGCGCGGTCTCCTTCCAGTTGCTCTACAGCAACATCGGCATCGTGCCGCGCGGCCTGCAGGCGCTGCTCGGCACCGAGAAGCCGGTCCTTGCCTTCGACGGCATCGCCGGGGTGCTCGTGGTGCACACGTTCACCATGTACCCGTTCTTCTTCCTGGCCGCGTCCGCGGCGCTGGCCGGGATGGACCCGTCGGTCGAGGAGGCGGCGTACAACCTCGGCGCGGGCCGGTTCCGCGTGTGGCGCACGGTCCTGCTGCCGATGCTCACCCCCGCGCTGATCTCGGCGTCGCTGCTGGTCTTCATGACGTCGCTGGCGTCCTACACCGCGCCGCTGCTGTTCAACGTCAGCCAGACCATGACGATGCAGATCTACATCAACCGCACCAACGGCGACCTGCCGATGGCCTCGGCGTACGCCTCGGTGCTCGGCATCGTCTCGATCATCTTCCTGCTGGCGATGCGCTGGTACGAGGGACGGCGCAACTACCAGTCGCAGTCCAAGGGCATCTCGGCGGTCCGGCGGGAGATCACCAACCCGATCGGCCGCTGGCTCGCGCCGCTCGCCTCGGTGCTCGCCACGCTGGTCCTGCTCGCCCCGGTCGCCGCGATCGCGCTCGTCGCCTTCTCCGCGGACCGGTCCTGGACCACGGAGGTGCTGCCGCCGACGTACACGTTCGAGAACTTCGTCACCATCTTCACCGACCCCAAGGCGTTCGAGCCGATCCTCAACTCGGTGCAGATGAGCCTGCTCGCGGTCGTCGGCTGCGTGGTGATCGGCGTGCTCGTCGCGTACGCGGTGCGGCGGCTGAAGTTCGTCGGGCGCGGCCTGCTCGACGTGGCCGTGATGATCGCCTGGGCGCTGCCCGGCACGGTCGTGGCGATCAACCTGATCTCGGCGTTCAGCACCGGCAACGCGTTCAGCTTCGGGCAGGTGCTGGTCGGCACGTTCTGGATCCTGCCGCTGGCCTACTTCGTGCGGTTCCTGCCGATCGTGTTCCGGTCCAGCTCCGCCACGCTGGCGCTGATCGACCCGTCGCTGGAGGACGCCGCCCGCAACCTCGGCGCCTCCTGGCTGCGCGCGTTCTACACGATCACCGTGCGGCTGATGCTGCCGGGCGTGCTCGCCGGCGCGCTGCTGGCGTTCGTGCACGGCGTCGGCGAGTTCGTCGCCTCGGTGCTCATCTACACCTCGTCGACGGTGCCGATCTCGGTCGCCATCAACAACCGGATGTACAGCTTCGAGCTGGGCACCGCGGCCGCCTACGGCATGCTCCAGGTGCTGCTCATCTTCGTGGTGATGTGGTTCTCCGGGCGGCTGGAGACCAGCCGGACCGCGACCCGGAGGGCCGAGCAGTGGACGAACTGATCGAGCGGTGGCGGACCGGGGGAGGGCTGCTCCCGGTCACCCGGGTACCGGGGCACGCGTTCGCCGCCGTGACCGGAGCTGCCGACCTGGCGGTGCTGCCGGTCGGCGCGGTCGAGTGGCACGGTCCGCACCTGCCGATCGGTACCGACCTGATCCTGGCCGAGGGCTTCGCCGGGGAACTGGCCACCGGATCCGCCCGGGCGGTGCTGTTCCCGGCCACGCCGTACGCCGCCTGCCCGGGCCAGACCCGGCAGTGGCCGGGCACCGTGGCGCTGCGGCCGGAGATCGCCGTCGGCTACCTCGCCGACGTGCTCGCCGGCATCGTCGAGGCGGGCTTCCCCCGGGTGCTCGTGGTCAACGGGCACGACGCCAACATGTCCACCGTCCGCGCCGCGATGGAGTGGGTGTCCGGCCGGCAGCGGGCCAGCATGATGCTGGTGAACTGGTTCCAGCTCGTCGGCCCGGACGAGACGGCCGAGATGTTCGGTGAGCTGCCGGCCCGGGGACACGGCGGCGCGTACGAGAGCTCAGCGGTGCTGGGCTTCGACCCGGACGCGGTGCGCCTGGACGCCGCGCCGGACCTGCCGCCGAAGCCGAAACTGCCCACCCCGTACCCGTACGTGCTCGTGGAGTCGCGGCCCGACCCGTGGCAGGGCTGGTCGGGGCATGTCTCGCTGGCCGGCGAGGAGGCCGGCGAGCGGATCCGCGTCACCGCGGGCGCCCGGCTGCGCGAACTGGTCGAGGCGTGGCTGGCCGCGCCGCTGCCCGGACCGCCCGGCGCCGACCGGCCGGGCCAGACGACCGGATGACCACGCGCGGTACGCCGCACGACAACGCACCACCTCGGGAGGCCACCATGACCCCGTCACTGACCGTCTATCAACAGCACCACCTCCGCGTGGTGTTCGAGCACCACGTCGCAAACCTCTATCCGGCGATGGTCACGGCCAGCAAGGCCCACGTCGTCATGCTCGCCGAGCAGGGACTGATCTCCGACGAGGCCGCCGCGACGATGCTGCGCGGCCTGGTCGCCCTCGCCGGTGACCGGCCCGGGGAACTGGAGTACGACGGCAGCGTCGAGGACGTGTACTACACGCTGGAGAAGCGCCTCGCCGCCGCGGCCGGCGTCGAGGTGTCGCAGCTCAGCGTGCAGCTCGCGCGCAGCCGCAACGACCTCGACGCGGGCGTCTTCCGGATGGTGCTGCGCGAGCAGCTGCTCCAGGTGCTCGACGCGCTGCTGGCCACCGGCCGGACCGTGCTGGACCGCGCGGACCGGCACGCCGACGTGGTGGTCACCGGCTACACGCACCGCCGCCCGGCCCAGCCGACGAGCATCGGGCACGTCTTCGCCGGCTACGCCGAGGCGCTGGCGGGCGAGGCGGCCGCGTACGCCGACCTGCTGGACGAGATGAACCGGTCGCCGCTGGGCTCCTGCGCCTTCGCCGGCACCGACCTGGACATCTCGCCCCGCCGGCTCGCGGACCTGCTCGGCTTCGACCAGCTGATCGTCAACTCGTACGAGGCCGTGGCCGGCGCGGACCACCTGGTCCGGGTCGCCACGCTCAACGCGCAGTCGCTCGCCACTGGCGCCCGGCTGGCCCGCACGCTGATGGACTGGCTGAGCTGGGGCTGGGTGGTCACGCCCGGCGAGTTCACCCAGGGCAGCAGCATCATGCCGCAGAAGCGCAACCCGGTGGTGCTGGAGCACCTCGTCTCGATGGCCGGCGCCGCGGCGGCCGACGCGGCGAGCGTGCTGAACAACGTCGGCGCCGCCTGGTGGGAGGACTCCAACAACGCCACCACTGACGTGCAGGCCCGGCTCTGGGACGGCGACGACCGGGCGTACCGGTTCTTCTCGCTGCTCGGCGGCCTGATCGCGAAGCTGGACCCGCTGCGCCCGCCGTCGGGCGAGGAGATCGTCGCCTCGGGCGCCACCACCACCGCCGCGGCCGACGCGCTGGCCCGCCACGGCGTGCCGTTCCGGGGCGCCCACTCGCTGCTCGGCCGCCTGGTACGCGGCGGCGCGCCCGCCACCTGGACCGGGGAGCTGGTCCGGTCCACCGCCACCGAGCTCGGTCTGACGCTCGACGACGCCGCGGTGCGGGATCTGCTGGCCGCCGCGGTCCGCCCCGAACTCGTGCTGCGCCGCGCCCAGGCCGACGGCCCCGGCGAGGCGGCCGTCCGGGACCAGGTCGGGCGACTGTCTACAATGCTCGACGCGGTGCAGGAGCGGGCGCAGGGGTTGCGCGAGCGGCTGACCCGTGCCGACACGGCTCTCGCCGAGGCGGTCGCCGCGAGGGTAGGCCCGTGACGGGGCGACAGACGCAGCTGGCCGTGGTCGCGGACGTCGTGTCGCGGCGACCACGTGATCTGGACCGACGGCCCGAAGGGCGATCTGACATCACCATGGAACGACCGGCAAATCCGCGCCTGCTCGGCATCGACTTCGGCGGCACCAAGATGGCCATCGGCGTGGGCGACGTCGACGGCCGGCTGCTCGTCTCCGAGCGCCTGCCCACCAATGCCGAGCAGGGCGCGCAGCAGGCCCTCACCCGGGCGCTGGACCGGGCCCGCGAACTCGCCGAGCAGACCGGCGGCACGATCGTCGCGGCCGGCATCGCCTCGCCCGGCGTGGTCCACGACGACGGCATCGAACTGGCGCCGAACGTGCCCGGCTGGGAGCAGCTGCGCCTGGCCGACGCGGTCCGCGCCCACCTGAGCCTGGCGCACGTGCGGGTCACCAACGACCTGAAGGCCGCCGCCTACGCCGAGCTGCGGCTCGGGGCGCTGCGCGACGCCGATCCGGGACTCGTCGTCGGGCTCGGGACCGGGGTGGCGGCGGCGGTCACCGTCAACGGCGAGGTGCTGCCGGGCCGCCACGGCGCCTCCGGCGAGATCGCGTACGGGCTGACCGACAACAGCTGGCCGCCCCGGTTGGAACCGATGCTGGAGGCGACGTTCTCCGGCCGGGCCCTGGACGAGCTGGCGCAGCGGCTGGGCGTGGACGGCCGCGCGGCCGGCCTGTGCGCGGCCGCGGAGCAGCCCGGCCCGGTCCGTGACCAGCTCCGCCTGCGCGTCGACGAGCTGGCCCGCCAACTGGTGACGTGCTGCCTGCTGCTCGATCCGCAGCGGATCGTGCTGGTCGGCAGCGTCGCGGGCAACGACCTGGTGCGGGCGCTGCTGACCGAACGGCTCACCCGGACGCTGCCGTACCCGCCGGAGATCGTGCTGTCGGACTTCGCGCAGGACGCCGCGCTGCTCGGCTCGCTCGCCATGGCCACCGAGGTCCAGCCCGCCGTGGTCTGAACGGGCCGGGCGCGCAGAACGGACCGGGCGGGGTGCGGTGGGGCGCCCCGCCCGGTCCGTTCTCGACGCCGGGGCAGAACCTGCGGCGCACCTGCGCCGGACGCGCGCCGGGCCGGGGACCGGCGGCGTCGCACCCGCAGACGGTCCCCGGCCCGGACGTGGTTCAGCCGGCGGACGCCTCGGCGCGGCGCACCACCTCGGCGGCGGCGCGCACCACCGCCCGGTCCAGCAGCCGCCCGTCGGCGTCGGTGGCCACCCCGGAGCCGCCGCGTTCGGCCCGCTCCAGCGCCTCCAGCACGGCCCGCGCCGAGGCCACCTCGGCCTCGGTGGGGGTGAACACCTCGTTGATCGTCGCGATCTGCCCGGGGTGGATGGCGCTGCGGGCCCGGAAGCCCTGCCGCAGCAGCGCCCGGGTGGTCCGCTCCAGCCGTTCCGGGTCGCGCAGCGTCGTCTCGACCGGCCCCACCGGCGGGGCGATCCCGGCCGCGGCCGACGCGACGACGATCTGGGAGCGGATCGGCGCGAACTCCGCCCGGTCCGGCCCCGGCTGCAACCCCAGCTCACCGGCGAGGTCCGCCTCGCCGAGGCCGAGCCGCAGCACCCGCGGCGCGGCGGCCACCTGCGGCGCGGTGAGCACGCCCCGGGCCGTCTCGATCAGCGCCACGACCCGGAACGCCGGGGCGTCCGGGCCGAGCCGCCGCTGCACCCGGGTCAGCGCGGCGTCGACCTCCGCGAGCAGCTCCGGCTCGGCCTTCGGCACCCAGACCCCGGCCGCCGCGTTCGAGAGCACCTCGACGTCCGCCTCGACCTGGTCGCTGTTGATCCGCACCCACAGCTCGGGTCCGGACGGGGCGGCGGCGCCCAGGAACCCGGCGACCGTCTCCCGGGCCTGCGCCTTGCGGGCCGGCGTGACCGCGTCCTCCAGGTCGAGCACGAGCGCGTCCGCGCCCCGCCCGGCCGCCTTGTCCAGCAGGTCCGCCCGGTCGCCCGGCACGTACAGGTAGCTGCGCGCCACCGCCGCCATCAGTCGTCCCCCTACCGCTGCGGGCGGGCGAGGTAGCGGCCGGCCGGCTCGCCGGCGACCTTGCCGTCGACGAGCACGTGCTGCCCGCGGACGAAGGTGTCGGTGACCCGGGCGGTCAGCTCGAAGCCCTCGAACGGCGTGTACTCCTGCGTCGACTCGGAGTCCTCCGCGCGCACCGTCCAGGTCGAGTTCGGGTCGACCAGGCAGATGTCGGCGTCGTAGCCCTGCGCCAGCGCGCCCTTGTTGCGCAGGCCGAAGCGCTGCGCCGGGTTCCACGAGGTCAGCTCCGCCACCCGCTGGTACGACAGGCCGCGCCGGTTGCCCTCGGTGACCAGGCCGGGCAGCAGGTACTCGGCGCCGCCGAAACCGGACTTGGCGACGAAGATGTCGTCGCGCGGCTCACCGAACTTGACCTCGTCCTTGCAGCAGGCGTGGTCGCTGACCACCCAGTCGATCTTGCCGTCCAGGAGGTACCCCCAGAGCGCCTCGACGTCGGCGCGCGGGCGCAGCGGCGGGTTGACCTTGCCGCCCAGGCCGTGCGCGGTGTCGATGTCGGCAACCAGGTGACCGATGGTCACCTCGCGGCGGAAGTCGATGTGCGGGAACGCCCGCGCCATCCGCAGCGCCGCGTCGACCGCCTTCTCCGAGGTCAGGTGCAGCAGGTTGATCTTCGGCAGCCCGGTCTCGTGCGCCAGGTACGACGCGATCGACACGGCCAGTCCCTCGGAGTGCGGCGGCCGCGACGCGTGGTACGCCTCCAGCCCGCGCAGCGTGCCGTCCTGCTCGACCTGCTTGGTGTACGCGCTCATGATCTCGGCGGTCTCGCAGTGCAGCGACAGCGAGATCTCGTCGGCCAGCTCGGGGAAACGCTCCCGGGCCGCCTGGACGCCCCGCATCACGAACTCGAAGTGGGCGTAGTCGTACCGCTCGCCCTCCGGGATCATCAGGAACGAGTTCTGGTCGGCGGACCGGCCGTGCAGGCCGTGGCTGCCGTAGAACATGAAGATCTTGAACGAGGTGACCCCGTGCTCCTCCACCAGCGACGGCACCTCGTCGATGTGCTCGCGCGACATCGGCGCCAGGTGGAAGCCGTAGTCGATGTAGGAGCGGCCCTCGGTCGCGGCCAGGACCTCGGGGAAGAAGTCCGCGTACCGGCCGCCGCGGTTGAGGTAGTACTGCCCGGTGCGCATGTAGTTCAGCGCCGTGGTGACGCCGCCCTGCACCGAGGCGCGGCTCTCCGAGACGGCGTCCTCGCTCAGCGGGTTGTAGATGCCCCAGTGCTGGTGGGCGTCGACCACGCCGGGGAAGGCGAGCCGGCCGCCGCCGTCGACGACCTGGGCGGCCCCGGCGGCGTCGATGCGCGGAGCGATCCGGCTGATCCGACCGTCGGTGACGCCGATGTCCATCAGCTCGGGTTCGGGCCGGTCGTGCCGGACGACGCGGACGTTTGTCAACAGCAGGTCGTAGGTGCTCATGGTGTTGCTCCTCGTGCTCGGTTCAGCGGCGGTTGATCAGGCCCATCAGGCCGTGGACGTCGGGGGCCTGGTCGAGCCGGTGGACCTCGTCGGCGATGCGGGCGGCGGTGGCCTCGGGCAGGGCAGCGGCGTTGGTGCGGAACTTGACCGCCAGCTCGGCGTCGCTCAGCGGACGCTGCGGGCCGCCCCGGTTGGCCAGGACCTCCTGCACCCACTCACGTCCGTCCCGGGTGACGATGCGCAGGACCGCCGGGAACTGGTGCGGGAAGATCTTGTCGCACCGCTCGTCGGCCACCACGTCGATCAGCGCCATCAGCGCCCGCCGCTGCGGGTCGTGCGCCAGGGCGTCGGTGAAGTCGGCCAGCTCCACGCCGAGACCGCCGCCGCCGACCAGGCCGGCGGCGACCGCGTACGGGCCGCTGAACTGCGCCTCGTAGCCGGTCTGCGGAGCGCGCTTGCGTTCGATAGGCTGGCCGATGGTGCGCACCGTCGGCGTGGGCACGCCGAGCGTGATCGACTCGATCTCGTCCAGCGGCAGCCCGCGTTCGCGCAGCGCGATCGCCGCGTCGATGGCGGCGTGGGTGAAGTGGTTCGCCGGGTACGGCTTGAAGAAGATGCCGGGAACCGCCCACTCGGAGCCGAGCCCGCGGACGATCTCGGCGCCGTCGAACTCGCCGCGCAGGAACGCCTGGAAGAAGCCGAAGCGCCCCTCCAGCACGGTCGGCGGTCCGGTCACGCCGTGCCGGGCCAGCTGTGCGGCGCTGACCGCCGCGTGCGCGGCCCAGCCGCAGTGGATCCGCTTGACGGTGCCGCCGTTGCGGTTGGACTCGATCAGCCCGGCCGCCATCGAGGCGGACACCCCGAGCGCGTCGAGCGTGCCGCCCGCGTCCAGCTTCAGCAGCCGGGCCGCGGCCACCGCCCCGCCCAGCGTGCCGCAGATCGAGGTGGCGTGCTGGCCGTGCTCGAAGAAGACCGAGTTGCCGGCCGCCGGGTCGTAGCCGGCCATGCCGAGGCGTACGCACGCCTCCAGGCCCACCGCGATGGCGGCCACCGTCTCCTGCCCGGAGGCGCCGGACATCTCGGCGGCGGCGAGCGCGGCCGGCACCACTGTGGCGCTGGGGTGCAGCACCGACGGCAGGTGCGTGTCGTCGTAGTCGAGCGAGTGCGCCAGCACGCCGTTGGCGAACGCGGCCAGCGCGGCCGGGACCTTCTCGTCCACGCCGACGGCGGTGGCCTGGCCACGGCCGCCCTGCTCGGCGACGTACGCCAGCGCGGCCTGGCTGGTCGGCAGCGGCTGCGCCGCCACGCAGAGCCCGAGCACGTCCAGCACGCGGGCCCGGACGCTGGCGACCACCTCGTCGGGCAGCGTCGCGGCGGAGGTGTCGGCGGCGAAGGCGGCCAGGTGCTGGCCCAGGGTCGGCTCAGCCATGGCTGACCACCGCCAGCGGACGCACCGGGGAGCCGGTGGCGCCGTACAGCGGCAGCGGGGCCAGGACGAAGGTGAACTCGTGCACCCCGTCGCGGGCCAGCTCCTCCAGCGCCATCGTCTCGATCAGGTAGATGCCGTGCTCCACCAGCAGGATCCGGTGCGCCGGCAGCGTGCTGTGGCCCTTGCCCGGCGGCAGGCACTCGAAGGCGATGGTGTCCGCGCCGGCGGCGTGCACGCCCCGCTGCGCCAGCCAGGTGGCGCCGTCCGCGCCGATCCCCGGTACGCCGGAGTCCTTGCCGATGTACTGGTTGCGGTCCTCGTGATCGAACAGCCGGCCCCAGCCGCTGCGGATGAGCACCACGTCGCCCGCGCCCACCGGCGTGCCCTGCCGGGACACTGTGGCGTCCAGGTCGGCCGGGGTGATCTCGTAGCCGGCCTCGCAGCTGTCCAGGCCCAGGGCGGCGGGCACGTCCAGCAGCACGCCGCGGCGGACCATCGGCGCGACGGTGTGCACGCCCAGCTCGTCGAACCGGCCGCCGACCTGCGCCGCGGCGGCGTCGGCGCCGCCGTGCAGCCGGCCGTCCTGGGACACGTGCGCGAGGGCGTCGACGTGCGTGCCGACGTGCGTGCCCATGACCAGCAGGTCGTTGGCGGCGGAGCCGCCGTCGGCACGCACCATGTCACCGTGCCGGCGCGGCAGGGTGAGCCCGAACGCCGGGTGGTTCGGTGACTGCGGCATGCCGACGGTCAGCCGCCGGCCCAGGTCGTAGATCGTGACGCCGGCCTGCACGGCGTCGAGCAGGCGGTCGGCGGTTCTGGCAGTGGTGCCCACGGGGTTCCTCGCGTTTCGGCTGTCGGCGTCGTCAGGCGACGACGCCACGGGCTTTCAGGTCGGCGATCTCGGCCGGATCGCAGCCGAGCTCCTCGACGAGCAGGGCGTCGGTGTCGGCGCCGGGGGAGCGGCCGGTGAAGCGGATCCGGCCCGGCGTCTCCGACATCCGCCACATGACGTTGTGCATCCGCATCGTGCCCAGATCCGGGTCGTCGACCTTCGTGATCATCTTGGTGGCCTGCACGTGCGGGTCCTCGACGATGTCCTTGGCGCTGTAGACCGGGGCCACAGCGGCGCCGGCCTCGGCGAAGGCCGCGGCCACCTCGTCGCGGGTCCGCTCACCGATCCACGACCCGACGTACTCGTCGAGCAGGTCCGCGTGCGCCACCCGGCCGACGCCGGTGCGGAACCACGGCTCGTCGATCACCTCCGGGTGGCCCACCAGCCGCATGACCCGCTCGGCGATCGCCTGGGCACTGGTGGAGATGGCTACCCACGAGTCGTCCTTGGTCCGGTACGTGTTGCGGGGCGCGTTGTTCGTCGACCGGTTGCCCTGCCGCTGCTCCACCACGCCGAGCTGGTCGTAGACGGTGGGACCCGGGCCGACCGCGGTCATGATCGGCTCCAGCAGGCTCATGTCGATGACCTGGCCCCGGCCGCCGGAGCGCTCCCGGTGCCACAGCGCCATCATCACCGCGGACGAGGTGGCGATGCCGCAGATGCTGTCGGCCAGCCCGAACGCGGGCAGCGTGGGCGGGCCGTCCGCCGTGCCGGTCAGGTGGGCGAAGCCGCTCATCGCCTCGGCCAGCGTGCCGAACCCGGCGCGGGAGGCGTACGGGCCGGTCTGCCCGAAACCGGTGATCCGGGCGATCACCAGGCCGGGGTTGACCCGGTGCAGCTCGTCCGGGCCGATGCCCCAGCGCTCCAGCGTGCCCGGGCGGAAGTTCTCCACCAGCACGTCGGCCCGCTCGGCCAGCCGCAGCAGCAGCGCCGCGCCGTCCGGCGCGGACAGGTTCAGCCCGATCAGCCGCTTGTTGCGGGAGATCTCCTTCCACCACAGGGGATGGCCGTCCTTTGTCTTGCCGTGGCCACGCATGCTGTCACCCATGGTCGGGTGCTCGATCTTCACCACGTCGGCGCCGTAGTCGCCGAGGATCTGACAGCACAGCGGTCCGGCGAGAATCGTCGAGACGTCCAGCACGCGCAGGCCCGTCAGCGGTCCGTCACTCACCTGTTCCACCTCCCCAGTTCTGTTCCTGACCCGTTCGGCCGGCGGCACGCTGCGCCGGCGGCCGGAAACCCAGTTCGGCGGATATCTCCGCCGCCGCCGCGGCGACGAGCGCCCCGTGCGCGGCGCACACCTCCGGGGTGAACCGGTTCTGCGGCCCGCACAGCGAGATCGAGCCGAACACCTGCCCGGTCGCGTAGCGCACCGGCGCGGCCACGCTGCCCGCGCCGTTCTGCCGCTCGCCCATGCTCACCGCGTACCCCAGGCGGCGGACCCGGCCCAGCTCGGACCGCAGCTTCGCGGTGGAGGTGATGGTGGCCGACGTGACCGCGTCCAGCGGGTGATGGTCGAGGTAGTCCTCGACCTCCGCGTCCGGCAGCGCCGCGAGGATCGCCTTCGACGACGACCCGGAGTGCAGGGCGTGGCTGGTGCCCAGGGACACCGACATGCGTACCTCGTGCGGCGAGAGCACCTGGTCGATGTAGACGCGGGTCCAGCCCTGCCGCACCGACAGCGTCGCGGTCTCGCCGGTGTCGCGCACCAGCCGGACCAGGTACCGGCGTGCGATGTCCGGCACGTCCAGCGCGCGCAGCGCGGCAAGTCCCACCGCCAGCGCGCCGCTGCCCAGCCGGTACCGCTTGGTCTCCTCGTTGAAGGTGAGGAAGCTGTCGGCCACCAGTTCCTTGAGGATCCGGTGCGCGACCGCCTTCGGCAGTCCCAGCTCCCGCGCGATCGTCGACACACCGAGGGTCTCCGGGGCCCGTTCGGCGATGATGTTGACGATGTCGAGGGCGCGTCCGAGGCCGGAGCGGGTGCGTCCGGCGGCGGCGCTCTCGACAACCGCTGTGGTGATCATCTTATCTCCTCCACTGTCGACGTTGGGCGGGACGGCCGGGCGTCAGGCGGGCGCGACGGGCGTCTTCCCGGGTGGCAGGCCGTCCGCCTGCCGGGGTCGCTCCCGCGCGATGACCAGCGCCACCGAGGCGAGCACCACGGCGCCGGCGAGCACCTGGCGTCCGGACAACGATTCATCCAGCACCATCATGCCGAGCAGGACCGCCACCACCGGGTTGACGTACGCGTAGGTGGACGCGAGCTGGATCGGCGCGTTGCGCAGCAGCCAGGTGTAGACGCTGAAGCCGACCACCGTGGACACGAGCATCAGGTAGGTCCACGCCAGCCAGGACCGGCCCGTCACCTCGGACAGGCGGAACCCTCCCAGCTCACCGCTGGCCACGCTGGCCACCGCCACCGCGAGGCCGCCCACGAGCATCTGCCAGCCGGTGCCGACCAGGTGGTCCGCCGGCATGCGCAGCCGCTGCGACAACGTCGAGCCCAGCGCCCACACCATCGTGGAGAGCACCACCAGCAGCATCCCGCCGAGGTGCCACCCCTGCGTCGGCACCGCGAACAGCAGCGCCAGTCCGACCACGCCGCCGAGCACGCCCACGACCGCCAGCGAGGACGGCCGCGGACCGACCACCAGCCGCAGCACCAGCACCCACAGCGGCATCCCCGCCACCAGCAGCGACGTCAGACCCGTCGGCACGTACTGCTGGCCCAGCGCGAGCAGCGCGCTGCCCGCGCCGACCATCAGCAGCCCGCTGGCCCCCACCCCGGTCCACTGCCGCCGGGGCAGCAGCAGCCCCGCCGGTCCCCGCCACAGCGCCGCCACCGCGAACAGCAGCAGCGCCGCGGCCAGGAACCGGGCCGAGGTGGCCACCAGCGGCGGAATGCTGTCCAGGGCCATCCGGTTGCCCAGGTAGGTCGAGCCCCAGATCAGGTAGACCGCGCCGAGCCCGGCGGCCAGGGCCATCGGGCCGGCGGGCCGCGGCGGATCCGCCGGGTGGCGGACCGCCGCGGGCCGGGTCAGGTCAGCGGTGTCCATCGACCCGGATCGCCACCGCGGTGTTGCCCCGCAGGGCGTTCGAGTACGGACACATCCGGTCGGCCAGCTCCACCGCGCGCTCCAGGTCGGCCTGCGGGCACTGCGGCGCGGACACGTCCAGCACCACGGCGATCGCGTACCGGCCGTCGTCGGTCTGCCCGAGGGAGACCGAGGCGGTGACAGTCGTCGGACCGGGCCGCACGCCGGCCTGGCGGGCGGCGACGGCGAGCGCGCTGTGGAAGCAGGCCGCGTAGCCGGCGGCGAACAGCTCCTCCGGATCGGTGCCGGGCGCGTCCGGGCCCCGCTGGGCGGGACGGGTCAGGTCGACCCGCAGCGACCCGGTCAGCGACCGGGCGCTGCCGCCCCGGCCGCCGGACACCTCCACGGTCGCGGTGTAGACGGTGTTCGCCGGTACGACCTTCGCCTCGGACGCCGGGGTGCCGACGCTCATGCCGGCACCTCCCGTCCCAGGTCGGCGTGCACCTGCGCGGCGACCGCGTCGGCGAACGCCTCCGGCTGCTCGTCGGCCACGAAGTCGGTGCCGCCGGGAACGGTGACCAGTTCGGCGCTGGGCAGCGCGGCCCGCACCTGCGGCGTCATCCGGTCCAGCAGGTCGTCGCCGCCGTGCAGCAGCACGATGGGCAGCGCGTCCAGGGCGGCCGTGTCGACGTGGTGGTCGAACACCGCCCGGTACGCGGTGGCGTAGTCCGGACCGGTCAGCAGGTACTCGGTGACCTGGCGGTTCGCCTCCTCCGGGGTCAGCGCCGGGTACAGGCCGTACACCCGGTCCCAGATCACCTTCAGGTGCCCGCCGTCGCGGTCCGGCACGTAGCCGGGCGCGTACGACCGCTTCTTCTCCGCCCGCTCCTGCTCGTCGTAGAGCGGGATGCCCTGCAGGATCAGCCGGTGCACCCGCTCCGGCGCCGACATCAGCGCCTGCGCGCCGACGATCGCGCCGGTGTGCTGCCCGAGCAGGTGCACCTTGGAAAGGCCGAGGGCGTCGGCGAACTGCCACACCCCGGCCGCGTACTCCGGGATGGACCACGGGCGCGGCGGCGCGTCGGACATCCCGAAGCCCGGCGTGTCCGGGGCGATCACCCGCAGGCCGCGGCGGGCCAGCGGCTCGATCACCGCGTCGTAGGTGGCCGAGGAGAGCGGGGACTGGTGCAGGATCAGCAGCACCGGGGCGTCGGCGTCGCCGCCGTACCGGTAGTGCACCTGACCCCACGGCACGTCGACGTAGGCGCGGCGGGCCACGCCGCGGGCCCGGGTCACTCGGCCACCGCCAGCGCCGCCATGACCTCGATGACGTGCTTGATGCCGGCCTTGTAGTCGTCCAGCCGGATGTTCTCGTTCGGGCCGTCCACGCCGGAGTCGGCCCGGGAGACGCCGACGCCGACGATGGGCCGATCGGCGATCACGCCCTGGTTGCCGATCCACTGCGTGTACGGCTCGATCACCGGCTCGGTCCCGTACACCCGGCGGGCCGCGTCCGCGACGAGCGCGACGAACGGGTCCCGGTGGTCGGTGAGGTTGGGCCGGCTGGTCGCCATCACCTCGATGCGCAGGTCACCGAAGCCGGTCGCCGCCAGGTGGTCGCGTACGCAGCCGAGGACGCGCTCCGGGTCCTGGCCCGGCACCAGCCGGATCTCCAGCTTCGCCGAGGCGGTCGACGGGATGCCCAGCGTCACGTCGTCACGCATGTCGCCACCGGCGATACCGGCCACGGTCAGCGTCGGTACGGTCCGGATGGCCACGGCCGCGGCCTGGTCGTCCAGGTCGCCGGTGAACCGCTCGACCTGGGCCCGCTCGCGCAGGAAGTCCCCGGCGAACTCCACCTTCTCCAGCAGCGCCCGCTCCTCGTCCGTCGGCGGCCGGGCATCGTCGGCGAAGCCGGGGATCGTCACGGTGCCGTCGGGCCGCTGCAGCTGCGCCAGGGCGGCGGCCAGGCGCGCCGTGGCGGCCGGCAGCAGCGCGGTGTTCTGGCTGGTCAGGTCGCGCGGCAGGGTCTGCGCGGTGAGCCGCAGGTAGAGCACGCCCTTCTCGGCGAGCTTGAGCAGCAGCCGGTCCTCGCCGTCGAGCCAGGAGTTCTCCCACAGCGCCGCGTCGCTGGCGAGGCGGTCGGCGTGCGCCTGCACGAACGAGCCCAGGCCCGGGCTGTGCAGCCACTTCTTGCCCTCGAAGATGATCCGGTTGGTCACCGGCGGGGTGAGCCCCGCCAGCTTCCAGGCCGCCGCCGCGTGGATGCGGGACATGATGACGCCCTTGTCGTCGGCCACGCCCCGGGCGTAGAGCCGGCCGTCGTGGATCTCCGCCGCGTACGGCGGGCTGATCCATTCGGCGTCGTCACCGGCCGGCTCGACCTCCACGTCGTAGTGCGTGAAGTGCAGCAGCGCCTTGTCGCCCTCGCCGGCCACCTCGGCCAGCACGTACGGGTACGACTGCTCCCACGGGATGATCTCGGCCTCGCCGCCCCAGCGGCGGACCGACCCGGCGATGAACTCGGCGGTGGCCTCCATCTGCTCCGGCTCCTGGCGGCGGCTGCGGATGCGGCACAGCTGCTGGAGCTCCTCGACGAACTCGTCGAAGTGCGCGTCGACGGCCGCAAGAGCGGCCGCGGTATCCGGTTTGGGCATGGTGGTCCTCACAGAAGGGGTCGGAGAGGGGGAAAGTCAGTGGATGGTGACGCCGCCGTCGACGAAGATCGTCTGCCCGGTGGTCATGGCGGCGGCGTCGCTCAGCAGATAGGCGACCGCGTTGGCGACGTCCTGCGACTGCGCCATCCGGCCCAGCGGGATGCTCGCCATCTTGTCCGCGAGGTACGCCTCGTCGCCGCGGACGTCGGAGGTCATGTCGGTGGGCACGATGGTCGGTCCGACGGCGTTGACCCGGATCCGGTCGGGCGCCCACTCCAGGGCCAGCACGCGCGCCATGTGCATCACGCCGGCCTTGCTCACGCAGTAGCCGAGCGTGTTCAGCACCGCGATGTGCCCGTTCGTGGAGCCGAGGTTCACCACCGCGCCGCCTGTCTGCCGCAGCGCCGGGTACGCGGCCTGGCACATCCGGAACGTGCCGGTGAGGTTGACGTCCAGGACGTCGGTGAAGTCCTGCTCGGACATTGTGGCCGCGGGCCCGCGCCGGACGATCCCGGCGTTGTTGACCAGCAGGTCCAGGCGGCCGTGCCGGTCCAGGACCTCGTCGACCAGAGCGGCGCAGGAGCCGGCCGACCGGATGTCCACCCGGTGCCGGGTGTGCGGGCCGCCGGACAGTTCGGCCTCGGCCCAGTCGTCGAGCAGGTCGGCCTGGGCCACGGTGGCTCCGCGCTGGGCGAGCGTCGCGGCGATGCGGGCGCCGATGCCGCGGGCTGCCCCGGTCACCACTGCCACCCGGCCGTCGAACCGGTTCGGGTCGGTGTTCATGTCTCGTGTCCTGCCTTTCCGGTCCGGCCACCGGCCGGGCGGGCGTTTCGCACGCCCGACCGGTGCCCCCAACACGTGACGGTGGTCCCGTCAACTTCCGTCACGCGCCGATCACCTTCGTGTCCTCGGCCCAGAAGGCCAGCCGCTTCTGCAGCAGCCGGATCACGAAGTGCGCCACCAGACCCATCACCGACAGCACCACGAGCACGGCGAACATGCCGGCGATGTCGAAGTTGTAGTTCGTCTGCAGCAGCAGGTAGCCCAGACCCTCCTTGGCGCCGATGAACTCGCCGACCACCGCGCCGAGGATGGCGAAGACGATGCCGATGTCCAGGCCGGCGAAGATGAACGGCAGCGCGCTGGGCAGCCGCACCATCCGGAAGATCTGCGCCTTGCTCGCGCCGAACACCGTCAGCATCTGGATCTTGTCGGCGTCGGCCGCGCGCAGACCCTCGATGACGTTCACCAGCATCGGGAAGAACGAGATCACCGCGGCCATGACCACCTTGCTGGTCAGGCCGAAACCGAACCAGACCACGAACAGCGGCGCCAGGGCGACCTTCGGCACGGTCTGGAAGGCCACGATGTACGGCATCAGGGTGGCTTCGACGATCTTGATCTGGGAGATGAACGTGCCGAGCACCAGGGCGGCGCCGACGCCGATCACGAACCCGAGCAGCGCCTCCTGCGTGGTCACCCAGAAGTGACCCCAGAACTGGTCGTCGCCGAGCTGCTGCCACAGCGACTCGACCACGCTCGACGGCAGCGGCAGGACGTACTCGTCCACGCCGAGGAGCTGGACGCCGTACTCCCAGGCCAGCACGACCACGACGAAGACCGTCGGGACCAGCCAGAGCTGGGGCTTCTCCCGCAGGTCGAACTTGCGCCGGGCGGGCCGGGCGGACGGTGCCGGTGGCTGGGCCGGCTTGCGGACCAGGTTGCTTGTTGCCATGGCTGTCCCTCGTCAGTCGATTACGCCGGCGGCGTTGAAGTGTCGGCGGATCCGTTCCACGTAGACCCCGGCCCGGTCGGACGACATGATGCCGAGGTCACGCGGCCGCTCCAGGTCGATGTCCAGGACCTCCGCGATGCGGCCCGGACGGGGGCTGAGCACGACCACCCGGTCGGAGAGGAAGACCGCCTCCGGGATGGAGTGCGTGACCAGCACGATCGTCTGGTTGCTCTCCTGCCAGATGCGCAGCAGCTCCACGTTCATGTACTCGCGGGTCATCGCGTCGAGCGCGCCGAACGGCTCGTCCATCAGCAGCACCGCCGGGTCGTGCACGAGCGCGCGGCAGATGCCGGCCCGCTGCTGCATGCCGCCGCTGAGCTCGTGCGGGTACTTCTGCTCGAAGCCGTTGAGACCGACCATCTCGAGCAGTTGCTGCGCGCGTTCCCGGTGCCGGCGGGGATCCAGTCGCTGGATCTCCGCCGGCACCATCACGTTGTCGAAGATGGTGCGCCAGGGCAGCAGCGTCGGTGCCTGGAACACCATCCCGACCTCGGGAAGGGGCTTCGTCACGTCCCGCCCGGCGATCCGTACCGCGCCGCCGGTCTTCGGGCTGAGCCCGGCGAGGATCTTCAGCAAAGTGGTCTTGCCGCACCCGGACGGTCCCACGACCGAGATGAACTCGCCGCGACGTACCGTCAGGTTGATGTCGCTCAACGCCTGCGTCGGTGCCGACTTCCGGGGCCGGTACTCCTTGTCCAGCCCGTCGATCTCGATCCAGGAGTCTTCCGACACCGATGCCGGAGCCTGCGTCTGCGCCCGGCGGGCCGTCGCCTTGATGGCCATCGAAATCCCTTCCGCTGTCCGCTGCCTAGGCGGTGTAGTTCGCGGCCTTGCTGAGCACCGCGGCCTTGTCGAAGTTGTTCGCGCCGGAGAGCAGGCTCGGGTCCCAGAGCTTCTTCATGTCGACGTCACCGGAGATCTGGCCGGCCTCCTTGGTGTACGCCTGGGTCTTCGCCCACTCGTCGTCGCTGATCGCGCCCCAGTCACCGAACTGCTCCGGCTCGCCGCTGGCCGGGGTGGCCGTCTTCAGCCAGGCGGCGAGGCTCTCGGTGTCCGCCTTGAGCCGCTCGTCGGCGGACTTGCCGGCGAGGATCTGCGGGAAGACCTTGTAGCCGATCTTCATGGCGGCCTCGGGGTTCTTGGCCGAGAAGAGCATCGCCTTGTACGCCGCGCGCAGGAACCGCTCGTACGAGTCCTTCTTGGCGTCGAAGTCACGGGCGCCGACGCTGAAGGTGAGCGACCGGATGCCGGTGAACACGTCCGGGTTGGTCAGGTACTTCAGCTGGGTGCCGGCGTTCTCGATGACCGCGTACGCCTGGGTGTAGAGCGCCAGCATGTCGACCTTGCCGTCGTTGAGGGCGGCGGCGGCCTGGGCGCCGACGCCCACCGGCAGCAGCTCGACGTCCTTGGCCGGGTCCAGCCCGGCCGCCTTGACGTAGGCGCGGGCGTACGGGGCCGAGCCGGAGGCCAGGCTGATCACGCCGATCTTCTTGCCGCGCAGGTCCGCGCCGCCGGTGATCGGGGAGTCGGGCTTGACCGCCATCACCCACGGCCAGTTCTGCACCAGGCCGCCGACGGCCTTGACCGGCACGCTCTTCTCCGCCGCGCCGAGCACCGAGCCGGCGTCGGCCGGGGTGATGTCGCCGCTGCCGGAGGCGACCGCCTGGAGGGCGGCGACCGAGCCGTCGGTGTTGATCGTGTCGACGGTCAGCTTCTCCTCGGCGAAGTAGCCGAGTTCCTTGGCGACCGCGTAGACGGCCACCTCCTCCTTCGGGCCGATGACGGCCGAGGCGATGGCCAGGGTCAGCTTCGCCTCCTTGCCCTCGCCGCCGGCGTCGTCGTCGGAGCCGCCGCCGCAGGCGGAGAGAACCAGCGTGGCGGCCAGAGCCGCCGGGAGCAGTGCCCACTTCCGTTTCATATGCACACACCTCGTCGTGAGTCGGGGGAGACCACCTCCGCCGCCGTGGCGGCGGAGGTGGGGAATCAGGCGTCGCGAAGCGACGTGTCCGTTGCGCATCACGCGTCGCGCGGCGACGCGACCGTTGCCGTCAGGCGTCGCGAAGCGACGCGACCAGTGCCAGGTCGTTGTAGACGTGCTGCTCGACGATCTGTGCGCCGTCGAGCACGAACACGTCCGCGTAGCGGATGTCCTCGAACGGCGTGCCGTCGAGCCACTCCCCGTACAGCCGCCCGAGCGAGGTCACAGTGACCCGCCCGTCGTCGTCACCCACCAGGTAGCGGTCCCGGTGCTTGCGCACCCACCGGTAGGTCCCGGTCGACGCGGCCGCCATCTCCCGCAGCGAGGAGTACTCCCGGCCGCCCGGGAAGACCAGCCGGGCCTGCGGCGCGAGGAACGCGCCGGCCTCGTCGAGCCGGCGGTCCTCACACAGCTGCAGGTAGCTGTCGATCAGCCCGGGCGCGTCCGGTGCGCTCATCAGCCGGTCTTCTCGCTCAGCGCCGCCTCCCACTGGTCCCGCAGCGGGTGCTCCGCGGGGCCGTGCTCGGTGAGAATGCGCATCAGGCGGGCCAGCAGCGCGTCCCGTTCCCGGTCGAGGACCCGCTGCTCCTCCTCGGTGGAGACGAACCCGTCGACGGCGCCCTCGGTCAGCACGCCGGAACGGGTCAGCAGCGTCTCGACCACACGTACCCGTTGCCGGGTCACGTGCAGCTCGGTGGAGAGCTGCAGCACCAGGTCGAGCAGCTTGCCGACCTTGGGGTCTCCGAAGTAGTCGAACTCGGTGCTCATCACGCCTCCGGCTTGGTAGCGGCCAGTACGGCCCAGGGGAAGTGCCACTCGGGACGGTCGCCCCAGCCCTGCGGCTGGACGCCGTTGCGGCGCTCGTCGAACGGGGTCCACGAGACGTCGGTCAGGCCCGCCTCGGCGCAGACCTCGATCAGGTCGGAGCCGAACAGGTCGTGGAAGAACGGCTCGTTGTTGCGCTCGGCGTGCTCGTAGACGGTGGCGTCGCGCAGCGGGTCGCCGGTGAGCATGAACTCCAGGAAGCGCAGCGAGCCGCCCGGCTTGAGCAGGCGGGCCGCCTCCACGATCGTTTCCCGGATCGCGGCGGCCGGCATCTCGTGCAGCACCATCGTGCCGGTGACCACGTCGCAGCTGCCCGACTCGATGCCGGTGGCCCGGCCGTCGGCCTGCCGGTAGTCGATCGCCAGTCCGGTCGCCTCGGCCTCGGCGTGGGCCAGCCGCAGACCCGGCGCGGCCAGGTCCACGCCGATCACCTGCGCGGTCGGGTACTTGGCGGGCAGCGGCCGGGTGCTCTTGCCGAAGCCGCATCCGATGTCGACGATCCGGGTCGCCGCGGGCAGCTCGGGCAGGGCGGTCTTGGCGAACAGCGTGTGGAACTTGTAGCCGTCGTTGTCGCGCAGCATGACGATGCGCGCTCCGAACTCGTACACGTAGGCCGACATGTCGTCGGAGAAGAAGCTGCCGGGCTGGATGTGGATGTCGTAGTCGGTGTACCAGTCGGGCAGTTCCAGGTCGGGGTTCAGCTCCAGCGAGCCCTTCGGCTGCTCGGGCACCGACGTCAGCTGGTCGGTCAGCTCCTCGCGACGGCTGAGCACCGCGTCGCCGGCGACCTTCCACAGCATCTTCTGCTGTACCCGCTCCAGGTGGCTGAACCACGGGTAGAGCGGAAGCCCGCGCAGCACCTGGCTCGCGTCGGTGATCGTGGTGGCCGCCGCGCCGGTGGCGCCGTACTCCTCGCGCAGCGCCGGGTAGACGGTGTCCGCCCAGCGCTTGCGCAGGCCGAGGACGAAGTCCACGGCGGAACGCTCATCCAGGGTGAGGCGCTCCTCGATGTCCAGCATGCTTGTCTCCTCTTCAGGTGGGGGAGGACCGGTCCACGGCGGGCCGCGACCGGGATGGACGGGTCAGTGGGCGTACCGCACGCGATCTGCGGACGCGGTGTCGTAGCTGCCGAGGAACGCACCCGCCATGCGTCCCTCGTAGACGGCTTCGAAGGCCGTGCGGGGGGCGTTCGCGTCGCCGACGACGTGGATCCGGGGGCCGTCGGGCAGCGCGTCGAGCTGCCGGTACAACTCGTCGGCGGCCTGCGCCGAGCCGGCGTCGACGACCGTGGTGACGTCCTCGACGAGGGTGTCGGCGCCGGCGAGCGGGCCGCCCAGGGCGACCGCGTCGGCGCCCGCCGGGCGCGCCGTGCGCATCGGGTGCACAGCGATCCCCAGGTCCGCGAAGCGCTTGAGCAGCGCCAGCCGCGAGTACGTGGTGATCTTGGCGCTCACCGAGGCGGTGGGGGAGACGAGGTGGACGCGGGCGCCGCGCCGGGCCAGCCCTTCGGCCACCGAGGCAGCGGCCCAGGTGCCCTCGTCGTCGAGCACGACCACGGCGCCGGTGGGGCGGAAGTCGGGGTCGGTGAGGGCGTCGACGGCCTGCCAGATGTCGATCACCGGCGGGCCGCCCGGCAGCTCCCGCCGGGTGGGCCGGGAGCCGGTGGCCAGGACGACGTCCTGGTAGCCGCCGGCCAGCACGTCCTCGACGCCGATCCGGTGGCCGAGGCGTACCGGGATGCCGGCGGCGTCGACGTCGCGGGCCAGGTCGTGGGTGAGCAGGCCGAGCCGTTCCCGTCCGGGTACGCGCGCGGCCAGCTCCACCTGCCCGCCGAGGTGCCCGCGAGCCTCGACCACCGACACCTGGTGCCCGGCCCGGTGGGCCGAGAGGGCGGCCTCCAGACCGGCCGGACCGCCGCCGACGACGAGGACCTTCCGTGCGCCGGACGGGCCGGGCAGCTCCGGCCAGGCCTGCGCCCATTCGCGCTCGGCGCCGACCTCCGGGTTGACCACACAGGAGATCGGCAGGCTGGTCTCCAGGCGGCCGATGCAGCCCTGGTTGCACGCGAGGCAGGCGCGCACCTCGTGCTGGCGGCCCTGCTCGGCCTTGCGGACCAGGTGCGGGTCGGCGATGTGCGGGCGGGCCAGGCCGACCAGGTCGGCCTCGCCCGCGGCGACGAGTTCGGCGGCCTCCGGCAGGCTGTCCAGCCGGCACACCGCCAGCACCGGCAGGTCGGGGAACTCCTGCTTGAACAGCGCCGCGTGGTGCCGGAACGGGGCGTGGCCGAAGCTCATGTCCGCCATCTGCGTCGCCAGCGACCAGCTGCCGTGGTAGGCGGAGTGGCTGACGTGCACGTAGGCGAGCGGGAAGTCGGCGCGCAGCTTTCCGACGATCTCCAGCACCGCGGCCGGGTCGAGGCCGCCGGGCAGGAACTCGTCGGCGCTGACCCGCAGGCCGACGGGCAGGTCCGGCGCGGCGGCCAGCACCGCGGTGAGCACCTCGCGGGTCAGCCGCATCCGGTTGTCGAGGCTGCCGCCGTACGCGTCGTCGCGGGTGTTGGTGTGCGGCGAGAGGAACTGCTGCAGCAGGTGGCCGTGGCCGGCGTGCACCTCCAGGCCGTCGAAGCCGGCCTCGCGCATCCGCCGTGCGGTGGCGGCGAACGCCTGGACGACGACGGCGATGTCCCGGCGTCCCATCGCGTGCGGCACGTGCGAGCCGGCCGCCCACGGCACCGGCGAGGAGGACCAGGCGGCGGTGCGGGTCGCGTCCCCGTTCGCCTGCCGGCCGGCGTGCATGATCTGGGCGAACATGCGCGCGCCGTGCTCGTGCACGGCTTCGGTCACCGCCGCGTACGCCGGGATCGACGAGTCGTCGAAGCTGCCGAGGCTGATGCTGCGGCCCGCGCTCGTGGGGTGCACGCGGATCGCCTCGGTGATGATCAGGCCGACGCCGCCGCGGGCCCGTTCCGCGTGGTAGGCGACGTGGCGCCCGGTGGGCACGTTGTTCAGTCCGAAGTTGGTGGTGTGGCCGGGGACGAAGACCCGGTTCCGCAGTGTGAGACGCCCGAGCCGGGTGGGGGAGAGAAGAGCGAGAAGCTTGTCGTCAGGCATGCCTCGGACTTCCTGTTTCGGGCCGCACTCGGCGAGGCCGAGAGCGTTCGGTTGAACCGTACGCCGTTCGATTGAGTGGAACGGTAGGGGCGGCACCGGTCGCCGTCAACGGGCTACTGATCGGTAACTTAGTCGATCGCACTGCCCCTGACCTGCTGTTCCACTAGGCGGAACGCAAGCGGGCAAGGTTCGTCGATTCGTGGCTCGATCGTTCGGGTGGCCGCAGGAGATGACAGTGCCGCCGCCCGGCTGCCGGCCGGCGGCCCGCGCCGATCATTCGGTCGGCCGGGGCGGGACTGTCCGGTTCGGAGGGACGCTCGCCGCGAGGCGGCCGGGTGGGACGTGCCGGTGGTGCGGAGGTCAGGCAGCGGCCGGGCGCACGTACGGCGTGAGCAACTCGCGGGCGAGGCCGGTGGCCGTCGGAAAGTCGAGGCCGCTCTCGATCATGCGGCTGAGGGCGTAGACGATCGACTGGACGACCTCGGCCATCCGGTTCGGGTCGCTCGCCCCGTGCTCGGCGAGAGCGGCGCGCAGCGGCGCCTCGAGGCTGTCGTGCAGGAGCCGGCTGGAGGTCGCGAGCACCTCGCTGTTGCCCACCGTCGCCATCGCCCGGGCGAGCGCGTGGTCGCCCCGGGCAACCAGTTGCAGGTTTGCCTCGACGTACGCCAGGATTCTCGACCCCGGCGTGCGGGCCTCGGCCATCTGGTTCTCGACGAAGGCCGACCATCGGGGAAAGGTGTCGGCGACGAGCACGTCGAACATGTCGGTGCGCGACTTGAAGTAGGAGTACGCGCTGGACCGGGCCAGGCCGGCGTGCCGCGCCACGTCGGCGAGGCTGGGGATCTGGTCCGGGTTCTGCGAGAGCAGGGCGCGGGCGGCGTCGAGCAGCGCCGCCCGCTGGGCGGCCCGGTGCTCGGCGACGGTTGAGGCCTGGATCTTCGGCACGCCAACCTCCAAGTCTCCGGTGTGCGCACCGGGTCCGCGTCGCGCCCTGCCGTCGCGGTCAGCTGCTCGTGGCGAGCTTGCCGTCGATCATCTCGTAGACGGTGTCACAGTACTTCAGCACGTCGTGATCGTGAGTAACCATGACCACCGCCACCGACCGCTCCCGTGCCTCCTGTGCGAGGAGCTGGACGATGTCGTGGCTGCGGGCCCGGTCCAGCGCCGCTGTGGGTTCGTCCACCAGCAGCACGGACGGCTGCGTCATCAGCGCCCGGGCGATGCCGACGCGCTGGCGCTCGCCGCCGGAGAGCTGGTGCGGCCGGCGGTCGGCCTTACCGGCCAGGCCGACGTGCGCGAGCATCTCCAGCGGGTCGCGTCCGGCGCGGTCCCGCCGCCCGCCCAGCCGCAGCGGCAGGCGCAGCTGGTCGGCGGCGGTCAACGCGGGCAGCAGGTTGCCCGACTGGAACACGAACCCCACGTGCCGGCGGCGCAGCTCGGTGCGCGCCCGGCGGCTGGACACCGTCATGTCGTGGCCGGCCACGGTGACGGTGCCCTGGTCGGGGCGGGCCAGCCCGCCGGCGACGGCGAGCAGGCTGGACTTGCCCGCGCCGGACGGCCCGACGATCGCGGCCAGTTCGCCCGGCGCGACGGTCAGGTCCACGTCGTCGAGCGCGTGCACCGTCTCCGCGCCGTCGCCGTGCCGCAGGTGGACGCCGCGCATGACCAGGCCGAGTTCGGCCGGGGCGGTGCCCGATGTCGTGGGGGACGGGGTGGGCCGGCTGCTCATCGGTTGCCTCCCAGGGCGGTCGCCGGGTCGATGGAGGTGAGGCGGACGACGGCGGCTGCCGCGCCGACCAGGCCGAGCACGAGGAGTCCGGCCGCGGCGGCGGCGATGCTCTGCGGGTGCAGCGCGAACGGCACGTTGCCGCCGGAGATCAGCGCGCCGAGGCCGAGGCCGATCCCCATGCCGACGGCGATGGCGAGGGCCAGCAGGATCAGTGCCTGGGTGAGGGCGTCGCGCAGCACCCAGCCGGTCGAGGCGCCCAGCGCCCGCAGCACGGCGACCTCCTGCTTGCGCTGGATCGCCCAGACCGCGAAGAACGCGCCGGCCACGAGCGCCGAGATCGCGTAGAGGAAGCCCTGGATCAGCTGGAGCGTGGTCGTCTCGGCGGTGTAGCCCGGCGAGGCGCCGTAGGACTCCTCCAGCGTCAGGCTCTCCGTGCCGGCGGCCTTGTCGCCCGCGGCCAGGTCCACCGAGTCGCCGTCGGCCGCGCGGACCGCGACGGCGGTGATCTCCTGGGCGGCCTGCGCCGGCACCTGCGTCCCGGCCGGGGTGCCGGACTTGACCGCCTGCCACGTCGCCAGCGGCACGTACGCCACGTCGACGTGGCCGAAGGTGTCCTGCTGCTCGGTGACGCCGACGACGCGCAGTTTCGTGCCCAGCCGGTCCACCGTCACGGTGTCGCCGACGCGCAGGCCCGCGTCGATAGCGGTGGGGCTCACCACGATCCCGTCGGCCGGGCCGAGCCGGTCGCCCGCGCTGACCGAGGGCGACAGGAACGAGTCGGTCTCGACGCCGAACAGCGCCAGGTCGACCTCGGTGCCCCGGTCGGTACGCCCGTTGATGAGCGTGTTGCCGAACGGGGTCGCCTCCGCCACGCCGGGCTGGTCGCGCCAGGTGTCCACCGCCGAGGCGTCCACCACGCTGCGCGAGAACGCCGAGTCGTGCTGCACGCCGTGGGCGAACGCGAACGAGGTGACCGGCAGGTTCTGCAGGCCGGAGACGCCGTCGCGGACCAGCCCGACGGACAGGCCGGACAGCATCACCATCAGCACTGAGATCAGCACGATCACGGCCCCCATCAGGGCGAACCGCAGCCGCGCGAACCCCAGCTCGCGAATGGCCAGGAACATCAGCCGCCACCTCTCATGTTTGTCGACACCATGTCGCGATGTTATCAACACGGTGTCGGCAAAAAGTGGGGCCGGCGCTGTCTACCCGACCACGCCGCGTGACGGCACGACCCGGTCAGCCGGGCGAGGGAAGCGTTCCGCGCTCCCGCGCCAGGTACGCCTCGATGCGGGCGAACGCCCCCGTCCACACCTCGGTGGCGAAGAAGTCGCGCAGCTCCGGGGCCGGGAAGCCGCTCTGCGTCACGGTCATCAGCGTGCCGCCGTCCTTCTCCTCGAAGGTGACCTCGACGCGGGTGGTCATCGTCTCGCCGTCCGGGCTGCTGCCGGACGACTCGGTGACCAGGCGGTGCGGGCGGTCGATCTCCAGGAACGTCTGCGTCTCGCGGAACAGCATGTCGGGGGAGGGGCCCCAGACCGCTGTCTGCTTGCCGCCGACCCGCAGGTCGACGTCGATCTCCACGATGCCCGGCTCCTCGTCCAGGATGCCGAACCAGACCTTCTGTTTACCGGCGTCGGTGTAGGCGTCGAACGCCTCCTCAGGCGTGCCCGGAAGGAGTCGGGTCAGGCGGATCTGGAGCGTCATGGTCGCGGTCCTCCGTGGTGAGAGTGAGATAGGCGTCGAGGCCGTCCAGGCGGCGTGCCCAGACGCGCTGGTAGAAGCTGATCCAGGCCATCGCCGCGTCCAGCGGGGCCGGGTTGAGCCGGCACTGCCGGGACCGGCCGACCTTCTGCGTGACCACGAGACCGGCGTCCTCCAGCGCGCGTACGTGCTTGCGCATGCCGGTGAGGCTCATCCCGGTGGGCTCGGTGAGCTCGCTGATGGTGGCCGGACCCGTGCCGAGCCGGATCAGGATGTCGCGTCGGGTGGGGTCGGCCAGGCCGGCGAAGACCCGGTCGAGCGTCTCTTGCTGAACCACACGGTTCACTGTACAACACTGAACCGCTTGGTTGACCGTTGGCGCGCGCCTGACGCTCGGTCCGTCGTTTAGTGGTCTGACCACTGGTTGTGATCGAGGTGGCTGCGGGCCGGTCCGCCATTCGGCGTGATCGCCTCGGGCGTTTGGCCCACCCCCGGCTCCACTGCTCGGGCCGCCCGTCGAAACCCGTCTCGACCTGCGGGAATGTTGCTCGATTCGGATAACGGAAAGGTCACGAGGTATTCCTGCGCGCTGGTCGCCCTCGGTACGTTCCACGAGGCATGAGGTCAGACCTCACTCCTCATGCCTCTAGCTGACGAGGTGAATAGACCAGTGCAGGAACCCGCCCCCCGCTACGCCGGATACCGGTCCTTCGACTACCTGGTGCCGCATGTGGACTACAAGGTCTTCGAGCTCGCGCCGCAGATCGGCCGGGTGCCGGAACACGACCTCGGCCTGAGCGACGACCAGCGAGCCCGGGTCTCCCGGCTGCTGCGCGAGCACATGGCCATCTCGCTGCACGAGCACCCGAAGATCCTGCCGGCCGACGTGTCGCAGTTGCGCGACTACAACCGCACCGGCCGCAACGCCTTCGGATTCGAGGGCCTGGCCCGGTCCGGAATGACCGCGGTCTTCGACAACTTCATGAACGGCACCGGCTGCGTGACCAGCGAGCACGCCTGGAAGTGGGACGACGTCATCTACGACATCGGCCTGCGCTTCGCCGACGTCGCCAAGCAGGACCACGTGGTGGTGGCGACCACGCTCGAACAGATCTTCGAGGCCAAGCGCAACGGGCAGATCGCCCTGGTGGCCGGCCTGGAAGCGGCCACGATGATCGAGAACGAGCTGGACCGGATCGACATCCTCTACGGCTTCGGCGTACGCCAGATGGGCATCGCGTACAGCCAGGCCAACATGCTCGGTTCCGGCCTCTCCGAGGACCGCGACGGCGGGTTGACCCACTTCGGCCGGCGCGCCGTGGACCGGATGAACAAGCTCGGCATCGCCATCGACATCTCGCACTCCGGCGACCAGACGTCGCTGGACGTGATCGAGGCCAGCCGGGTGCCGGTGTTCATCACCCACGCCGGCGCCCGCTCGGTCTGGAACACCCCCCGGATGAAGCCGGACGAGGTGATCCGGGCCTGCGCCGAACGGGGTGGCGTGATCGGCATCGAGGCCGCTCCGCACACCACCCTCTCGGGCGACCACCCGCACCACTCGATCGAGTCGGTGATGGACCACTTCACCTACTGCGTGGACCTGGTCGGCATCGACCACGTCGCGTTCGGCCCGGACACCAACTTCGGTGACCACGTCGGACTGCACGACAGCTTTACCCAGCACCTGGCGATCGGAAAGGCCCACGGCGTGGTGGACCACCCTCGGGTTCCGTACGTGAGTGGCATGGAGAACCCGGCGGAGTGCTTCAGCAACATCGTCGGGTGGTTGGTCACGCACGGTTACTCCGACGACGAGATCGCCAAGGTCATCGGCGGCAACATCATCCGGGTTCTTCAGGAGGTTTGGTGAAAAAGACAGTCAAGGGTCGGTGGCGGCTCGCTGTCGCGCTCGGCGTGGCGGCCACGCTCGGTGTCTCCGGCTGCAGTCTGAACGAGGAGACCTCCTCCTCCAGCGGCTCGTCGTCGGACTCGGTGCTGCGGATCGGCACCACCACCGACGTGAGCAATTTCAATCCGCTCCAGTCGTTGAGCAAGACCGACTCGTGGATCCTCAACGCGATGTACCCGCACCTGCTGCGGATCGACGAGAACGCGAAGAAGGCGCCCGAGCTGGCCAAGGAGTACCGCTACGAGGACGACGGCAAGACCGCAGTCTTCGTGCTGCGCGACGACTTCAAGTGGACCGACGGCAAGCCGGTGGTCGCCGAGGACGTGAAGTTCTCCGCCGAGTCGATCATGAAGTACAAGCTCGGCAACGTCGCGGCGAAGCTGACCTGGGTCGAGTCGGTCGAGGCGCCGGACGCGACCACTGTGAAGTTCAAGCTCTCCCAGCCGTACGCGCCGTTCGCCGAGGGCGTCGGCTTCTGGATGTCGGTCGTGCCGAAGCACATCTTCGAGCCGGCCGGCGACCTGTCCAAGTTCGCCAACGACTCCAACTGGGTCGGTGCCGGGCCGTTCGTCCTGGACAGCATCACCAAGGGCCAGCGCTACGTCATGAAGCGCAACGAGCACTACCCGCTCGCGCCGGGTGGCAAGGCCGCGGTGAGCCAGGTCGAGTACCGGGTCTACCCGGACGTGAACACCATGATGCTGGCGCTGCGCAACGGTGACATCGACATGATGGGCACCCCGGTGCCGGTCTCGGCGGCGAAGACCTTCGAGAACGACGAGAAGATCAAGCTGAAGAAGGTCGGCGCCCTCGGCTTCGCGCACCTGACCTACAACATGAAGAACAAGTACCTCGCCGACCAGGACGTCCGGCAGGCGCTGTCGATGGCGATCGACACCAAGGCGATCATCTCGGCCGTGCTGCAGGGCGACGGCCAGCAGATGGCCGGCCCGATCTCGCCGATCTTCTCCGAGTACGACAACACCGAGCTGCAGCCGTACCCGTTCGACCCGGAGGGCGCGAAGGCCAAGCTGAGCGCGGCCGGCTACAAGGACGCCAACAACGACGGCTTCTTCGACGAGCTGAAGTTCGGCGTGGCGTGCGACCAGTCCAACGCCAACATCACCCGGGTCGTGCAGCTGTTTCGGGAGAGCGCGGCCAAGGCCGGCGTGAAGCTGGAGAACGAGTGCGTGGAGCGGAACACCTTCCTCACCCGCACCAAGAACGGTGAGTACGACATCGACGCCTCGCAGTGGGGTGTCTTCGACAACCCGATGGACCAGCTGCGCAGTACCTACCTGTCCAGCAACCCGGGTGGCATCAACTACAACCTGCTCGAGTCGGCGGAGATGGACGCGCTGATCAACGACGCGGCCGGCACCACCGACGTGGAGGCGTTCAAGACCAAGATCAAGAACATCGACAAGGTCGTGCACGAGCAGGCGTACCTGACCCCGCTGTACGTGGAGAACTTCCAGTTCGCCTACAACGCCAGCAAGTTCACCGGCTTCGTCCCGTCGCCGTCGGACCTGCTCGGCATGGTCACCGCGTACTCGCTGGCCCAGGTCACCCCGGTCAAGTAACCCACCCAACCTAGAGGGAGAGGAGGGGTCCCCCGTGGCGCGTTTCGTGCTCAGCCGGGCACTGAAGGCCGTCCTGACCGTGTGGATTGCGATCACTTCGACGTTCTTTCTGCTCCGGCTCCTGCCGGGGGACCCCACGACCCTCATGGTCGAGGGCGACATGACTCCGGAGATGCAGGCGGCACTGCTCAAGACGTACGGCCTGGACCGTCCGTTGTGGGAGCAGTACGTGTCGTACCTGCGCGAGCTGGTCCAGGGCAACCTGGGTATCTCGTTCCGCCAGATCCAGCCGGTCACCGACATCATCCTCGACCGGCTGCCCTGGACGCTGCTGCTGGCCGGCAGCGCGTTCGTCCTGACCGTCGCCGTCGGTATCCCGATCGGCGTGGCCGCCGCGGTCAACCGCGGCAAGTGGCTCGACCGCGCGTTGCAGGGCTTCGGGATCAGCGCGAACGCGCTGTTCGTGCCGAGCGTCGCGATCCTGCTGCTGGTCTTCTTCGGCGCCCAGCTCGGCTGGTTCCCGATCGGCGGGGCGATCGACCCGGACACCCGGGGCGCGGCGGCCTACCTGAGCCTGGCCCACCACCTGGTGCTGCCGGTGCTCTCCCTGGTCCTGGTGCAGCTCGGCCCGTACGCGCTGACCCTTCGTACCAACATGATCGAAGTCCTCGGTGAGGACTACATCCGCGCCGCGCAGGCGCGTGGTCTCTCGGCCCGGCGCCGGGTGTGGAAGCACGGCCTGCGTAACGCGATCCTGCCGGCGCTGACCCTGATGGGCCTGCAACTGGGCACCCTGGTCGGCGGCGCGGTGCTGACCGAGACGGTCTTCGCCTACCCCGGGGTCGGCCGGCTGATCTACGAAGCGGTCGGGCAGCAGGACTACCCGGTGATCCAGGGGGCGTTCATCATGCTCGCCGTCACCGTGGTCATCGCCAACGCCCTGACCGACATGCTCTACGCGGTCCTCAACCCCCGGATCCGGCTGTGAGCGCGCGCCGCGTCCCGGCGCGTCGCCCGGATCCGTTCGCCGCCACCACCGAAGGGAGGGTGCCGTGAGTGCCCCCGTGCTGACCGAGCAGGCCCTCCCGCCGGTCCCGGCCGCGCCCAAGCGGTCCTTCCTCTCCGGCTACCTGCGCCAGCCAGTCGTGGCGCTGTCGGTGCTGGTGCTGCTCGTGATGGCGTTGCTGGCGGTGTTCGCGCCGCTGATCGCCGACGAGCCCGCCGGCGCCGGAGCGGACGTGCTGCAGCCCCCCTCCGGGGCACACTGGTTCGGCACCGACGACCTCGGGCAGGACATCTTCGCCCAGGTGGTCTGGGGCACCCGGACCAGCATGGTGATCGGCCTGGCCGCCTCGCTGCTCGCCATCGTGCTGGGCACCGCGATCGGGCTGGCCGCGGCGTACTTCCGGCCGTTCGACGCGGTCGCCACGGTGATCACCGACGTGATGCTGGCGCTGCCCACCCTGCCGCTGATGATCATGCTGGCGGCGGTGGTGAGCCCGAGCGTCACGACGCTGACCCTGATCATCGGGTTCTTCGCCTGGCCCGAGGTCGCCCGGCTGATCCGGTCGCAGGGCCTGGTGATCAGCGCGATGCCCTACATCGACGGCGCGCGGGTGCTGGGGGCCACCGGCTGGCGGATCGTCACGCGGGAGATCCTGCCCGCCGTCGTCTCGCTGATGGTGGTCAGCGTGCTGCTCACTGCCTCCCGCGCGGTGATCTCCGAGGCCGGCCTGAGCTTCCTCGGGCTCGGCGATCCGGACGCCTGGTCCTGGGGACGCATCCTCCTGAACGCCCAGCGCAGCGGCACGATCGCGATCGCCTGGTGGCAGACGCTCTTCCCGTCCCTGGCGATCCTGTTCCTGGTGCTGGCGGCGACCCTCGCCGGAACCCGGTTCAACGACACCCGCGACCCCCGTCGCAACGGAGGCTGACCATGCGACTGCCCGAGAGCTTCTACCACAGCGTCCGTGGCCGGCTCGCCGAGGCGCTCGACCAACGAGAGCTGGACGGGTTCCTGGCCACCTCGCCGGCGGAGGTCGCCTTCCTCAGCGGCTTCTTCTACATCGCCACCGAACGTCCGGTGTATCTCTGGCTGCCGCGGACGGGGGATCCGCTGCTGGTGATCCCGCGCCTCGACGAGGAGTACGCGGCCCAGCAGGGCGTGACAGTCCAGACCGTCACGTACTTCGAGTACCCGGGCGTGGTCACCGCCGAGGAGACGCTCGCCGCGGCGTTGTCCCGTCCGGGCGGCCCGGTCCGCCGCATCGGCGTGGGCGCGGGCCTGTCGGTCGGCGCGTTCCGGGCGCTGTCCCGGGCCATCGGCGGGGCCACGCTGGAGACCACCGACGCGGTCGCCGCGCTGCGGCTGCGCAAGTTCCCCGAGGAGATCCCGTTCCACGAGGCCGCCGCGCGGATCTGCGACGAGATGCTGGCCGCCGGACGGGCCCTGATCGAGGAGGCGCTCGCCGCCGGGAGGCCGCTGCCGCGCGAGGACGAGATCGCCCGGCACGTGATCGGATACGGCACCGACCGGATGTACGCCGAGTACGACCTGGTCGTCTACACCACCAAGCTGGCCGGCGGGCTGGTCTACGCCGGCCCGAACTCCGCGCTGCCGCACGGCCTGCCGACCCGTCGGCGGCTCCAGCCGGGCGACACCCTGATCCTCTCTCTCGGCGCGGCGGTGGCCAGCCGGTTCGTGGAGAGCGAACGGACGTTCGTCATCGGCGAGCCCACCGCCGAGCAGGTGCGCTACTACGAAGCCGACCGGGAGGCGCAGGAGGTGGGCACCCAGGCGATGATCGCCGGGCGTACCTGCGCCGAGGTCAACCGGATCTGTCTGGACGTCCTGCGGGACCGGGGCCTCGGCGACTACATCCGGCACCGGCAGGGCCACGGCATCGGGCTGCAGAACCACGAGGCGCCCTGGGTTGAGGACGGGGACCACACCGTGCTCGCCCCCGGGATGCTGCTGTCCAGCGAGCCCGGCGTCTACGTGCCCGGCCACGCCGGCTACCGCATCTCCGACACGGTCCTGGTGCAGGACGACGGCCCGCGCCGGCTCACCCGGTACCCGCGTGACCTGGCATCCAACATCATCGAGGGGGTCCGATGAGAATCAACGGAGCGGAACTGGTCGTCGAGGCGTTCGGCCCGGTCGACGGCCCGGCGATGATCGTGCACCACGGCGCGCCGGGGCTCGGCTCCCGCCAGGAGCCGAAGCGCTCGTTCGGCCCGTTCGCCGACCGGATGCGGGTCATCGTCTTCGACGCCCGCGGATCCGGCGAGTCCAGCGACGACGAACCGTTCACCCACGAGCAGTGGGTGGCCGACGTGGACGCCATCCGCGCGCACTTCGGCTACGAGACGATCGTCATGGCCGGCGGCTCGTACGGCGGGTTCATCGCCATGGAGTACGCCATCGCCCACCCGGAGCGGGTCTCCGCGCTGGTGCTGCGGGACACCGCCGCGGACACCGCGCACGACCACCTCGCGGTGGAGCGGGCCCGCAACACCGACCGTTCGGTGATCCCGGAGTGGGTCATCGACCGGATCGGCACCGGCCGGTTCGAGAGCAACGAGCAGTTGCGCGAGTACTGGAAGGCGATCCTGCCGCTCTACGACCACCAGCACGACCCGGCCAAGGACGAGGCGCGGCTCGCCGCCACCCGGTTCCACTACCGCACCCACAACGCCGCCTTCGGGCAGAACATGCCCCGCTACGACCTGAAGCCGAAGCTGCCGTCGATCACGTGCCCGACCCTGGTGACAGTGGGCCGGCACGACTGGCGTACCCCGGTGGCCGCCTCGCAGGTCATCGCGGACCTGGTGCCCCGCGGCGAGCTGGTGGTCTTCGAGTCCTCCGGCCACTCGCCGCAGCTGGAGGAGCCGGAGCTGTTCCAGCAGGTGGTGCGCGACTTCCTCAGCCGCGCCGGAGTGCTCCGATGAGCCTGTTGGAGATCGCCGACCTGAAGGTCGCGTTCCCCGGACCGACCGGGCCGGTCAACGCGGTGAACGGGGTGTCGCTGCGGATCGAGTCGGGGCAGACCCTGGCCATCCTCGGTGAGTCCGGCTCCGGCAAGAGCGTCACCGCGCAGGCGGTGACGGGCATCCTCGACGTGCCGCCGGCGACGGTCACCGGCTCGGTCCAGCTGCGGGGCCGGGAACTGCTGACCCTGCCGCGCAAGCAGCGGGAGCGGGTCAGCGGCGAAGAGATCGGGATGGTCTTCCAGGACGCGATGGCCGCACTCAACCCGGTCTTCACCGTCGGACACCAGATCGTGGAGGTGCTGCGGGTCCGGCGGGGCATGTCCCGGGCCGACGCCCGCCGCCGCGCCGTCGAACTGGTCGACCGGGTGCGGATTCCGGCGGCCAAGGACCGGATGCGGGACTATCCGCACCAGTTCTCCGGGGGCATGCGTCAGCGCATCATGATCGCGCTGGCCATCGCCCTGGAACCGGACCTGCTGATCGCGGACGAGCCCACCACCGCGCTGGACGTGACAGTGCAGGCCCAGGTGATGGAGTTGCTCGCGGAGATCCAGCGGGACAGCGGAATGGGCCTGCTGCTGATCACCCACGACCTGGGGGTGGTCGCCGAGGTCGCCGACGACGTGGCGGTGATGTACGCCGGCCGGATCGTCGAACGGGGCACCGTCGAGCAGATCTTCGCCGGTCCGGCACACCCCTACACCGAGGGGCTGCTCAACTCGATGCCCCGGGTGGACCGGCGCGACGAGCAGCTCTACGCGATTCCCGGCGCTCCGCCCAACCCGGCTCGGCTCCCCGCCGGCTGCCCGTTCCACATGCGTTGTCCCCGGGCCACCGACGAGTGCCGGGTCGTCCTGCCGCCGCTGCTGGCGCTGCCCGCCGACCGCGCCAGCGCCTGTCACCACCACGAGGAGGTGCTCGATGCCACCCGGCGATGAGGTCGTGCTGCGGGTCGAGAACCTGGTCAAGCACTTCCCGGTCAAGGGACGGGTCCCGTTCACCTCCGGCGGCGTGGTCAAGGCCGTCGACGGTGTCTCCTTCGACCTGCGCCGGGGCGAGACGCTCGGCGTGGTGGGCGAGTCCGGCTGCGGCAAGAGCACGCTGGCCCGCATGCTCGTCGGGCTGGAGCAGCCCACCTCCGGCGCGGTGCGCTTCGGCACGTCCGTGGTGCACCAGGCCAGGGGGCGGGAGCTGCGGGCCCTGCGCCGGCGGATCCAGATCGTGCTCCAGGACCCGTACACGTCGCTGAACCCCCGCCGCACGATCCGGGAGATCCTGCTCCAGCCGTTCGAGATCCATCCCGACGTGCTGGACCGCCGCCGCCGGATCGAGCGGATCAAGGAGCTGCTCGACCTGGTCGGTCTCGACCCCGGCCTGCACCTGGACCGCTATCCGCACCAGTTCTCCGGCGGGCAGCGCCAGCGCATCGGCATCGCCCGGGCGCTCGCGCTGAACCCCGACGTCATCGTCTGCGACGAGCCCGTCTCCGCGCTGGACGTGTCGGTCCAGGCGCAGGTGGTCAACCTTCTGGAGCGGCTCCAGGAGGAACTCGGCGTGGCGTACGTCTTCATCGCCCACGACCTGTCCGTGGTGCGCCACATCTCCGACCGGGTGGCCGTGATGTACCTGGGCAAGCTCGTGGAGACCGGCCCCGAGGTCAGCCTCTACGAGTCGCCCCGGCACCCGTACACCCGGGCGCTGCTGTCGGCCGTGCCGGTGCCGGACCCCGCCGGCCGGCGGCAGCGGCAGCGGATCCTGCTAGCCGGCGACCCGCCCAGCCCGGTCGACCCACCCTCCGGCTGCCGTTTCCGGACCCGCTGCTGGCAGGCGACCGACACCTGTGCCGGCACCGAACCGCCGCTGGCCGCCGGGGTGCATCCGGTTGCCTGCCACTACCCGCTGGCCGCCTGACGGCCGGCGATCGCCAAAGGAGAAGCGTCTTGCTGCAAGAACCCGCCCCCCGGTACAAGGGCCACAGGTCGTACTCGTACCTGGAGCCGCACTCGGACTACCGGGTGTTCACGTTGGCCGAGGAGATCGGCCGGGTGCCGGAGCACGACCTCGGCCTGACCGACGCCCAGCGTGCGCGGGTGACGCGGCTGCTCACCGAGCACGCCGCCATCTCGCTGCACGAGCATCCGGTGGTGCTGCCCGCCGACGTCAGCGAGTTGCGGGCCTACAACCGCACCGCCCGCCAGCGCACCGGATACGAAGGGCTGGCGCGCTCCGGCCTGACCGCCGTCTTCGACAACTTCATGGCCGGCGCCTCCTGTGTGACGAGCGAGAACGGCTGGAAGTGGAACGACCTCGTCTACGCCCTCGGGATGCGGATGAGTGACCTCTACAAGCAGGACCACGTCTTCCTGGCCACGTCCCTGGACGACATCCACGCCGCGAAGCGGGACGGCCGGCTGGCCCTGGTCGCGGGCCTGGAGTGCAGCAGCCCGATCGAGAACGAGCTGGACCGGATCGACATCCTCTACGGCTTCGGCGTACGCCAGCTCGGCATCGCGTACAGCCAGGCGAACATGCTCGGCGGGGGCCTGTCGGAGAAGCACGACGGCGGGCTGACGCACTTCGGCCGCCGGGCGGTGGACCGGATGAACAAGCTCGGGATCGCCATCGACATCTCGCACTCCGGCGACCAGACGTCGCTGGACGTGATCGAGGCCAGCCGGGTGCCGGTGTTCATCACCCACGCCGGCGCCCGCTCGGTCTGGAACACCCCCCGGATGAAGCCGGACGAGGTGATCCGGGCCTGCGCCGAACGGGGTGGCGTGATCGGCATCGAGGCCGCTCCGCACACCACCCTCTCGGGCGACCACCCGCACCACTCGATCGAGTCGGTGATGGACCACTTCACCTACTGCGTGGACCTGGTCGGCATCGACCACGTCACGTTCGGCCCGGACACGATGTTCGGCGACCACGTGGGCGTGCACGACACCTACGCCGGCAACTACGCCCACGACGCCGGCAACCGTCCGCAGCACCCCCGGGTGGAGTACGTGTCCGGACTGGAGAATCCGGGTGAGGCGTTCGGGAACATCGTGGGCTGGCTGGTGGCGCACGACTACTCCGACGACGAGATCGCCAAGGTGATCGGCGGCAACACCATCCGGGTGCTGGAGCAGGTGTGGTGATGCGGTGCCGGTGATCGTCCGAGCGGACCTGGACGAACTACACTCCGTACGCCGACGCGGCGGCGGGCAGTGATGAGGTGAGGGCGGATGGCTCGGCGGGAAACCGCGCTACAGGCGGCGCACGGCCGGCTGCGGCAGCTGATCGGCAGCGAGTTCCGGTCGGGTGAGAAGCTGCCCAACGAGCGGGACCTGGCCGATCGTCTGGAGGTCAGCCGCGCGACAGTGCGCGAGGTGCTGGGGCAGCTCGCCGCCGAGGGGGTGGTGACCCGGACCTGGGGGATCGGCACCTTCGTGCACGACGACGCCGAGCGGGTGCCGGTGTCCATCGGTGACGTCACCGCGCTGCGGGACCGGATCACCGCCACGGGTCACCGCCCGACGCTTCAGGACGCGTCGGTCAGCCGGGCGAAGTGCCCGGCCGACTGCGCGCGCGTGCTCGGGCTGGAGCCGGACTCGCCGGTATGGCGGGTCGACCGGCTCTTCGCCGTGGACGGGGTCCCGGCGGCCTGGATCCGTGATCATCTGCCGCTGCGTTTCGACGGCCGCGATCTCGACCCGTCCGGGTTGCTCAGTATCGACCTGGACATGTTCGAGTTCCTGGCCAGCGCGACCGGTATGCCGGTGCGGCGGGCGGAGATCGAACTCACCGCGGTGCTCGCCGACGACGAGGCGACCGAGCGGCTCGGCGTGGCGATCGGACATCCGTTGGTCACCGCGACCCAGGTCGGTTACGGGACGGGCGGCGCGGCGCTGTTCCACGGCCACATCACGGTTCGCACCGACGTGTTGACGCTGCGGATCAGCCGCGGCGGGGAGCCGGAACCGGCCCCACCGGCGCGGTAGCCGGCGGCCCCGCGACGCGGGGTCGCGGGGCCGCCGTCCGGACGTCACCGGGGTCGGGGTACGCCGGTCAGGTGAGCGTGCAGGACTGGCCGTTGAGGGTGAACGAGCTGGGCCGCCCGGCGTTGCCGGTGTGCGTGGCCTGGAAGCCGATGGTGGTCGAGCCGCCGGCCGGGATGGCCGCGTTGTAGGAGACGTTGCGCGCCGTCACCTGGCCCGAGGAGGGGGAGTACGAGGCGTTCCAGCCGGAGGTGATGGTCTGGCCGCCGGGCAGCGTGAACGCCAGCGACCAGCCGTTCACCGCGGTCGAGCCGGTGTTGCTGATGGTGATGTTCTCGGTCAGGCCGTTGTTCCAGGCGTTCAGCTCGATGCGCACCGAGCAGGCGCCGGTGCCGGGCGGCGGCGTGGTCGGTCCCGGCGGCGGGGTGGTGGGGCCGGGCGGGGGCGTGGTCGGCCCCGGCGGCGGAGTGGTCGGTCCCGGCGGGGGCGTGGTCGGCCCGGGCGTGCTGGTCAGGCCGAAGAAGGCGATCGCCGCCGCGGCCATGCCGGACGACGGCAGGCTGTGCCCGGCGCCCTGGATGCTGTACGCCTCGACCTGGACGGTGCCGGTGGAGTCGGCGTAGCGCCGCCGGTTCCAGCCGGACTGCGGCGTGTCGGTGGAGGTGGGGTTCTGGCTGAGCCCGAACACGTTCGTCCACTGCTCGATCGTCTCCTGGAGCAGCGAGTACGGCACGAGCGTGTCGTTGGTGCCGTGCCAGAGCTGCACCCGGGGACGCGGCCCGGTGTAGCCGGGGTACGCCTGGCGGACCGCGTCGCCCCACTGCTGCGGGGTGCGGTTCATGTTCCCGCCGGTGCACTGGCTGGACCCGGGCGGGTAGTCGGCGGCGCCGGCGAAGCAGTTGAACGGCACCCCCATGAACGCCGCGCCGGCCTTGAAGACGTCCGGGTAGAGCGCCAGCATGTGGTTGGTCATCATGCCGCCGGACGAGCTGCCGGTGGCGTAGACCCGGTCCGGGTCGGCGCCGTACTGCTGCTGCACGTAGCGGACCATCGAGATGAGCGACACCGGGTCACTGCCGCCGCCGCGGCGCTTGGCCGCGTCGGACCAGGTGTCGAAGCAGTTGCCGAACCCGGCCTGCTGGGTGGCGCTGGGGTAGATCACGATGAAGCCGTACCGGTCGGCCAGCCCGGCGAACTCGCTGCCGGAGTAGAAGCCGGGGCCGGAACCGCCGCAGCCGTGCATGGCCACCACGGTGGCCGGCCGGGACGGACGGTTGTCCGGCACGTAGACGTGCATGCGCATCCGCCCCGGGTTGTCGCCGAAGCTGGTCACCTCGGCCAGCGACGCCGCGTACGCGGGTTGCACGGTGGGGATCACCAGGCCGGCCGCCACCAGCGACGCGGCCAGGGCCACCACCATCTTGGCTCTGATTCTCACGGAGACTCCTTCGATCGCCTGTGTGCAGGCGGGAATGAGCGGTCACGCGCCGCGCCGGCCGCCCGGACGGCAGCGGTGTCGCGCCTCGCTCACGGAATGTGGCTCGCCCGGCCCGGCTCCGCGCTCATATGGCACATAGTGTTCCCGTCGGACGGTGAACTGTCAATCGAAGCACGCCGATGCGGTGCGGCGGCGTTCGTCTAGAGTCGGTGCTCCGTCCCTGAGCCGAGCCCGGAGCGCGTGTGCCAAGCCCGTTCGACATCGAGGAGATCTACCCGGACGAGGCGCCCACGCCTCGGCTGCCCCGGCGGCAGGCCGGCACCTCGCCGCAGAGCGTGGCGGTGACCCTCCTGGCCGACTACACGCTGCGTACCCGGGCCCCGCTGCCGTCCGCCGCGATCGTCGAGCTGCTCGCCGAGACCGGGGTGACGAGCGCCGGCGCGCGTACCGCGATCAGCCGGCTGGCCCGCCGCGGTGTGCTGGAGGGCAGCCGGCAGGGCCGCAACAGCTTCTACCGGCTCAGCCGTGGCGCCGCCGCCGACCTCTCCGTCGGCGGGAGCTGGATCGTCGCCTCCACAGTCGACCCGCAGGCGTGGGACGGATGCTGGACGGTGGTCGCGTTCTCGCTGCCGCAGGACCGCGGCACACAGCGCCGCGCCCTGCGCGGGCAACTGCGCTGGCTCGGCTTCGCGCCGCTGTACGACGGGCTGTGGATCTCCCCGTACGAGCTGGGGGAGCCGGCCCGGTCGCGCCTGGCGCAGCTCGCGCCCGGCGCGGTCACCGTGTTCCGGGGACGGCAGGACGCGCTCGACGTGACCGGCCAGCGCGCCCCCGTCGACGCCTGGGACATCGCCGCTATCAGCGCGCAGTACGAGGAGTTCCTGCGCCGGTGGACCCCGCTGGCGTCCCGGCTGGAGTCGGTCGACGGCCCGGCGGCGGTGCGGGCCCGCACCGAGGTGATGGACACCTACCGGCGGTTCCCCACGCTCGACCCGCGGCTGCCGCTGGAGCTGCTTCCGCCCGGATGGCTGCGCCGGCCGGCACGGGACCTGTTCACCGCCGTCTACGACGGACTGGCCGAACGCGCGCAGCGGCACGTCCGGGCGGTCGTCGCGCGGTTCGCCGATCCGGTGCCGCCCGGCATCCAGGCGCACACGACCGCCGACATGCTCGCCGGCGTACGCGAGGACGCCTGCGGGGCGGGCCTGGAGTGACCGCCGGCCGTCCGTGGACACATCGGCGCCGGTGAGTCTATGGTCACGGGACTGCGGTGACCGCGAGGAGTGGCCATGGGCGTCCCCGTCTCCCTCGACGAGCTGCTCGGCGACGAGGTGCGGCGCGATCCGTACCCGTTCTACGCCCGGCTGCACGAGGCGGGGGAGGCGGCCCGGCTGCGGCCCACCGACCCGCACGCGCTCGTCGTGCACGGCTACGACGCGGTCAACCGGGTACTGCGCGACCCGGTGTTCCGGGTGCTCGGCGCCGACTACCTGGACCGGGCCGGCGTCCGCTGGCGCCAGCACCAGGTGACCCGGATCCTCCAGTCGTCAATGCTCAACGCCGCCGAGCGTGACCACCTCCGGGTCCGGCACCTGTTCTCCCAGGCGCTCACCCCGCGTCGGGTCGCCGCGCTGGAGCCGGCCATCGGGCGCATCGCCGACGACCTGCTCGACCGGCTCGCCGAGGCGGGCGCGGACGGGCGGCCCGTCGACTTCATGGCGCGCTTCGCGCTGCGCCTGCCCAGCGACGTCATCGGCGAGCTGCTGGGCGTGCCGGAGGAGGACCGGGCGTGGTTCCCGCCCCGGGTCCGCGCGTTCGACGCGGTGCTGGAGATCGGCCGCCGGTCCATGCGCGAGGTCCGGGCCGCCAACGTCGCGGCGGGGGAGCTGACCGCGTACTTCACCGGCCTGGTCGCCGCGCGCCGGGCGACGCCGCGTGACGACTTCGTCTCGGCGCTGCTGCGCGGCGTCGAGGCCGAACCCGGCCGGCTGACCGCCGACGAGCTGCTGGCCAACCTGATCATCATGTACAACGCCGGGTTTCGGACCACCGCGAACCTGCTCGGCAACGGGCTGGTGCTGCTCGCCGAGCGGCCGGGCGCCCGGGCCGAGCTGCGCGCCGATCCGTCGCTCGCCGCGTCCTACGTGGAGGAGATCCTGCGGTACGAGCCGCCGGTGCACTTCGCCGTCCGGTACGCGGCCGTGGACACCGAGGTCGCCGGCCTGCCGGTGCCCGCCGGGCGGACGGTGGTGGTGCTGACCGGCGCGGCGAACCGGGACCCGCGCCGCTTCCCCGACCCGGACCGGTTCGACCCGTCACGCGCCGACAACCGGCACCTGGCGTTCAGCGCCGGGCCGCACTACTGCTTCGGGGCGACGCTGGCCCGCGCCGAGGGGCGGCTGGTGCTGCCCCGCCTGCTGGACCGCTTCCCGGCGCTGACCGCCGAGCCCGGGCCGCGTCGCGCGCTGATGCTGCGCGGGTACGACCGGCTGCCGGTACGGCTGACCGGCGCCCACCCATCGGCCGACCGGGTACCTTGCCAAACCAACCTGATCGAGTAAGGTCGATGCTACGCGGAGTGTCGGTTCCGTGTCTCACCGAGGTTCCGTCGAGCAGGTCGAGCGCGCCGCCTGGGCATCGTGGAAGGGAAACACCGGACATGACCGATGAGATCCGCGCGTTCCTCCTCGCCGCACTGACCGAGATGAAGTACGACGTCGGCGACGTCGACGACGACACCGTCTTCGGCCCGGCCGGGCTCGACGTGGACTCCCTCGGCCTGGCCGAGCTCGCGGTGCGGGTGGAGGACCGGTTCGGGGTCGCGTTCGACGACGACGAGGCGGAGGATCTCGCGATGATGACAGTCGGCGAGTTCTGCGGCGCGGTGGCGGCGCGTATCGCCCCGGCCTCGGCGCACTGACCGATGCCAGGGCACGGCACCCGGCCGCGGCACGCCCCGGCGCACCGGGTCCGGTGAGCGTGCGCGAACCGGTCACGGTCACCGGCATCGGGCTCGTCAGCCCGGTCGGCGCCACCGTCGCCGAGGTGTTCGACGCGGTCTGCGACGGCCGCTCCGGGCTCACCCGGCCACCTGCCGACCATCCGCTGCACGGCGTGGTCGACGTGGCCGCGTTCGCCCCGGCGATCGATCCGGCCACCGTGCTGCCCGGTCCCGAGTCCCGCGTCGTGGACCGCTCGATAGTGATGGTGCTGCGCGCGGCCGAGGACGCGCTCGCCGACGCCCGGCTGCGGATCGGCCACGACGTCGACAGCTACCGGGTGGCCGCCGTCGTCTCCGGCGTCGGCGGGCTGTCCACACTGGAGGAGCAGGTGCTCCAGCGGGCCGGGCGCGGACGGTTCGGGGTCAGCCCGTACATGCTGCCCGGCACGCTGCCCAACATGGGCGCGGCCCGGATCGCGATCAAGTTCGGCATCCAGGGCTACACCTCGTCGATCGGCACGGCGTGCGCGGCCGGCGCGCAGTCGATCGGCGAGGCCCTGCGCATCCTGCGCGCCGGCGACGCGGACGTGGTGCTCGCCGGATGCGCCGAGGCGCCGCTGTTCCCGACGTTCGCCGACGCGTTCGGCAACGCCCGGGCGCTCGCCCACGGCTGGGCCGACCCGACCGCCGCGAGCCGCCCCTTCGACCGCCGCCGCAACGGGCTCGTCCTCGGCGAGGGCGCCGGCGTGTTCGTCCTGGAACGCGCCGCGCACGCCGCCGCGCGTGGCGCCCGCCGGCACGCCGACGTGCTCGGCTGGGGCGCCACGAACGACGCCCACCATCCGACCACGCCGCGCCCCGACGGCGCCGGCGCGGCCCGGTGCATGCGCCTGGCCGTCCGCGACGCCGGCCTGGCGCCCGGCGACATCGGGTACGTCAACGCGCACGGCACCAGCACCCGGGCCGGGGACGCCGCCGAACTGGCCGCGCTCGCCGACGTCTACGGCGCGCACCCGCCGCCGCTGAGCTCGACGAAGGGTGTGACCGGCCACATGCTCGGCGTCTCCGGCGTGATCGAGGCGGCCATCGGCGTCGAGGCGCTGCGCCGCGGCCTGCTGCCGCCCACCCACAACCTGGACGAGCCGGAGCGCGACGGCGAGGTCGACCACATCCGTGAGCGGGCACGCGCGACGGCCGTGGACGCGGTGCTGTCGAACTCGTTCGGCTTCGGCGGCCACAACGTCAGCCTCGTCCTGGCGCGCCCCGCCTGAGCGGCGGTCAGCGGAGCGTGATCACCGTGGCGGCGTCGTAAGCGGCGACGGCGACGGTGAAGTGCGGGCGCAGCATGTCGGCGACGTAGTCCAGGTCGGCGACGAGCGGCACCGGTAGCAGGGCGCGCTGATCGAGGCCGGTACGGGAGGCGACCAGCTCGATCCGGTCCGCCTTGAGCAGCCCGCGGGTGAGGAACGCCGGCAGGTCCTCCGGAAGCAGGCAGCGCCACATGTCCACGTTGACGATCACGTCCAGGGCGCCCGCCTTGAACTGCTGGAGCACGGTGCCGAGCAGGTGGGAGTTCGTCTCGCCGACCGGCGCGTCGTGGTCGAACGTGTGCGACCCGGCGCCCAGGTCGAGCGCGGACACGCCGTTGCCGACGACAAGCGCCGCGCTCGTGGCCAGCTCGTCGCGCAGCGACTCGGGCAGCGCGGCCGGCCGGCCCAGGCCACCGGCGCGGTACGCCTCGATCGCGGCGCCGTAGAGCCGGATCCGGCCCAGGTGCCGGCCGAACGTGTTGATCCCGTACAGCACCTCGACGTCGTAGCGCAGGTGCTTGCGCAGCAGGTACTTCATGTTGTCCATCGAGGCGATCCCGTTGGACGTCTTGCGGAAGTGCGGGAGGTGGTAGGAGAGCGCGTCGACGTCCAGCCGGAACAGCTCCGGCGGGGCGCCGTGCAGGTGGAACACCCGGTAGAAGAACTCCAGGTCCTCGAAGCCCCACTTGACCATCGCCTCGTCGAAGCCACCGACCCGCCGGAACGACTCGTGGTCCACCGACGCGTTGTGGGTCAGCCCGAGCACCCAGGGCGCGCTCGGGAAGTCGCCCATCCGCTGCGGAAGGGCGATGTCCTCCAGCCGCGGGTCGCCGCGCTCGGCGTCGAGCATCGCCGGGACGACCGGCTCGCCCCGGCGCAGCGCGTCCGCGCCGGCCCAGTCGAGGTCGTACCGCTGCCCGAGCAGCACCCCGGGCCGCCCGGCGCGCCCGGCGTGGAAGTCGCGGTGCCGCTTGAGCAGCGTGGGATGCGCCACCGTGTCGGCGTCCAGGAACATCAGCGTGGCCGCGCGGGCCCGGGCCGCCGCCGCGTTGCGGTTGGCGCTGCGGCCCCGGTTGCGGTCGCTGCGCACGTACTCGATCCGCAGCCGGCCCCGGTACGCGTCCACCACCGGGCCCAGCGCGACAGCCGACCCGTCGTCGCCGACGACGACCTCGAAGTCGCCGGGCGGCAGCGTCTGCCGGGTCAGCGAGCGCAGGGTGGTGTCGAGCGCGGACGGGTTCTCGTGCGCCGGCACCACCACGCTCAGGCTCGGCCGGTCCACTGTGGGCATGCTCAGCGCGCGGTGGAGTTGGCGGTGATGTAGTCGGCCAGGTCCGCGAGCGTCGCCATCCGGTCCTCGTCCAGCTCCTCGACGTCGATCTGGATCTCCAGCTCGTCCTCCAGCGCCAGCAGCAGCTCCAGGCCGAGCGAGGAGCTGAGGCCGAGCTCGTCCATCAGCTGGGTCTGCTCGGTGACCGGCGCGTCCGGCCGCAGCATGCGGGTCAGCAGCACGGTCAGGCGTTCCACGACCTGGTCCCGCGTCGGCACGTCGTGTTCTAGCACCGGGGCTCCTGCGGGTCGATCACGCGCTCCAGCATGGAGTCATCAGAGCAGGGGGCATCGGTGAGTGTCAACGGGTGCGGTGGCGGTCACCGGAAGTCACCGAGGTCGGTGCGGCACTCGACGGCGTACGGCTCGTCGCCGGCCACCGCCACCGCCACCGCGCACCCCTGCGGCGCGACCACGTCGGCGAGCCGGTGCCGCCCGGCCGGGTCGGCGCACTCGACCACGTCGGCCCGGTCCACCGGCATCCCGAGGTTGGGCCACAGCCGGCCCCCGGCCGCCTTGACGGCCGCCTCCTTGCGGGCCCACAGCCGGACGAACCGCCGTGCCCGGACGGCCTGGTCGCACCCGGCGGCGACGTGCCGCGCCTCCCGCGGGTGGAAGAAGCGCGCGGACGCCGACACCGGGTCCCCGCCCGGCACGACGTGCTGGATGTCCACCCCGACCGGGCGGCCCTCGCTGAGCGCCACCGCGACGAGATCGCCGGAGTAGGACAGGCTGGTGTGCAGGCCGCGCCACGGCCCGGTCAGCGCCGGTTTGCCGTACCGGCCGCGGCGCCAGGTCAGCGCCGCCGGTGACGCGCCCGTGGCCCGCCCGGCCAGCACGCGCAGCGCGCCGTGCGCCACTGTGAACCGGTCCCGCAGCGCGCCGGCGGCGAGCCGCGCGGCCCGGGCCCGCTCGGCCGGGTCGAGCACCGCCCGGTACCGGGCCAGCTCGTCCGGGCCCGCCCCGGCCGGAAGCACCCAGACCCGTACGGCGTCGCGCATGGACGGCAGCGTAACGGTGCGCCGTCGCGTTGACACACACCGATACCCGTTGCTCTCATTGACCGGTGTTCGCGCAGACGGTCCAGGCCCACGTTCCCGTCGCGTTCGCCGGGCTGGGCGCCGGCGTCGCGCCCCTGACCTGGGGGCAGAAGGCGATCATGCAGGACATGCGGGAGACCGGCTGGACGCACAACGTCAGCGGCGCCCACCCGGTGCCGCCGGGCGTCACTGTCGAGCAGGTGGCGGCCGAGTTCGCCGCGCTGATGGCCCGTCACCCGGCGTTGCGGATGCGGCTGGGCGACGGCGACGGGGGCGGCCCGTGCCAGGTCGTGTCCGCCGGCGGCGAGACGGTCCTGGACGTGGTGGACGTACCCGACGACGCCGACCCGGCCGACGTCGCCACGTTCGCCTACGACCTGGGCCACGCCCGCCTGCTGAGCCACTACGACCTCTACCGGGACTGGTCGGTGAAGATGGCGGTGGTCCGGCACCGGGGCGTCCTGGTGCACCGGGTGCTCACGATCGACCACCTCGTGGTCGACGGCACCGCCACGTCGCTGCTCCTGGCCGACCTGGGCCTGGCCGGGCGCCCCGTCCGCCGGGTCGCCGACCCGCGTACCGTGCAGATCCTCGACCTGGGCCGGCGGGAGGAGACGCCGCCGCTGCGCCGGGTCAGCGACCGGGCCGTCCGGCACTGGGCGGAGCACCTGCGGGACATCCCGCCGCTGACGTTCGGCGAGCCGGCCGCCGGTGGGCGCCAGGGGCACCGGTACTGGCACGGCCGGTTCAGCTCACCGGCGGCCTACCTGGCGGTGCGGGCCATCGCGGCGCGGACCCGCACCGACACCTCGCGGGTGCTGCTGGCGGTCATCGCGGTCGCGATCGGCCGGGCCACCGGCGTCAGCCCGCTCACCGCCAAGCTCATCGTCGGCAACCGGTTCCGGCCGGGCTTCGCCGAGGCCATCGCCCCGCTGAGCCAGAACGGCGTGCTGCGCGTCGAGACCGCCGACACCACAGTGGACGAGGTGGTGGCGCGTGCCCGCCGGGCCGCGGTCTCGGCCGGGAAGTACGCCTACTACGACCCGGCCCAGCTCGCGGAGGTCTCGGACCGGCTGGACGCCGAACGCGGATATCCGGCGCGGATCAGCTGCCGGATCAACGACCGGCGGGTGGCCACGCGGCAGGCGGCCGACGGCGGCCTGGGCGACGACCCGGTGACCGCCGAGCGGATCCGCCGCCGCGCCGACGAGACGTTCCTGGTCTGGGACGGCCCGCTGGACCACCTGCCCGAGCAGATGTTCATCACCGTCGAGGACCAACCGGAGACGGTCTACCTCCAGGTCATCTTCGACTTCGGCTGCTTCACCGAGGAACAGGCGGAACGGCTGCTGCGCGGCGTGGAGGAGGTGGCGGTGGAGGCGGCCCTGGACCCCGCCGCGCCGACCCGGGTGACAGCGGGATCGGCGGGCGGCTGACCGGTCACCGGTCCCAGGTCACCGGCAGCGTCTCCAGGCTGCGCACCACCAGCCCCGGCCGGAACCGCAGCTGCGACTCGTCGACCGCGAGCCGCAGCCCTGGCAGCCGCCGCAGCAGGCCGCCGAGCGCCTCCTGCAGCTCCATCCGGGCCAGCGCCGCGCCGAGGCAGTGGTGCGGGCCGGCGCCGAAGGCCAGGTGCGGGTTGTGCGCGCGGGTCAGGTCGAGGGTGTCCGCGCCCGGGAACACGGTGGCGTCGCGGTTCGCCGACGCGATCGCCGGCAGCACCGCGGCGCCGGCCGGCAGGCGTACGCCGCCCAGCTCCACCTCCTCGGTCGTGACGCGGGGGAGCAGCACCCCGTTGTCGCCGAGCTGGATGAAGCGGGACAGCTCCTCGACCGCCCGGGCCACCGCGGCCGGGTCGTCGCCGCGCAGCGCGGCCAGTTGCTCGGGGTGGCGGGCCAGCACGAGCAGGAACAGGTTGAGCTGGTTGGTGGTGGTCTCGTGCCCGCCGACGAAGATGCCGGCGGTGACCGAGACCAGTTCCCGTTCGGTCAGGTCGTCGTGCTCGTCCCAGACCGCGATGAGCGCGCTCATCAGGTCGTCGCCGGGCTCGCGCCGGCGCTGCTCGATCAGCTCGCGGAACGCCTCCAGCGCGGCCCGGGGCGCCTCCGGGTCGGCGTCCCAGTCGCCGACGAGCGCGTCCGACCACTGGCGTACCCGCTCCCGGTCCCGCTCGGGGATGCCGAACAGCGTGCTGATCACGGAGATCGGCAGCGGACCGGAGACGTGGGTGATCGGGTCGGCGGGCGGACCCGCGGCCACCAGGTCGTCGATCATGACGTCGACGAGCGCCGCCACCCTCGGACGCAGCTCCTCCACCCGGCGGACGGTGAACGCGTGCGACACGGCCCGGCGCATCGTGGTGTGCCGGGGCGGGTCCATCCCGATCAGCGAGTCCTCCGCGAGCGAGCCCAGCTCCCGGGTCGGGCGGTTCGGGCCGGCCGCGGCGGCCCGGCTGAACCGCTGGTCGGTGAAGACGCGGCGCACGTCGGCGTGCCGGGTGGCCAGGTACGCGCACGCCCCGTCGGGCAGCTCGACCCGGGCCACCGGGCACGTCTCGCGCATCCGGGTGTAGTCCGGCGACGGGTGGTAGATCGTGGGAGCCGGCGCGAGCGGGTACGGGATGGCCGGTGGCTCCTGCGTCATCTGCGACTCCTTCAAAGGGCGGTCAGATCGGGCGGCCCTGGGCCAGGGCGGCAAGCGTCGGCACCAGCTCGGCGGGGGCGGGCATGGCGTGGACCCGGTCGCGCATCAGCGCCGCCGCGCGCCGCCACGGGCCGTCGGCGACCAGCTCGCCGACGAGGTCCCGCACCGCGGCGGCGGTGGCCTGCTCGCGGGTCAGCCAGGCGCCCGCGCCGGTGGCCGCCAGCCGTTCGCCGTTGAAGTGCTGGTCGCTGACCTGCGGCAGGACGAGCTGCGGCACGCCGTACGCGAGCGCGGTCATGGTGGTGCCGGCCCCGCCCTGCTGCACCAGCGCGGCGCAGGTCGGCAGCACCAGCCGCATCGCCAGCGGCCCGTCGGCCAGGCGGACCCCGGCCGGAACCGGTCCCAGCGCCTCGCGCTGGCGCGGCTCGACCACGACGACGACCTCCACGTCCAGGCCGGCGACCGCGCGGATCACCCCGGCCAGGTCGAGCCGGTCGTCCAGGCCCGCGCCGGCCATCATGGTGCCCGCCGTGACGCACACCCGGGGCCGGTCCGCCGGGCGGCGCAGCCAGGGTGGGAGCACGGCCGGACCGTTGTACGGCACGAACCGCACCGGGCGGCCGGGGCGCCGCATCGGCACCTGCATCGGCGGTGGCACCGGGTCGAGCGTCAGCACGCCGTCCAACGCCACCTCGGCGGCGGCGAGCCCGAACCGCGCGGCGAGCGGCCCGACCACCGCGTCCGGGTCCAGGCGCAGCGTGGTCGAGGAGTCCGGCCCCCACAGGTTCAGCACGCCGGGTACGCCGAGCGCGGCGGCGGCCACCGGCGCGGCGAGGTTGAACGGCTCCCAGAGGATCAGGTCCGGCCGCCAGGACCGGCCGAAGGAGACCAGCTCGTCGAGGACGGCGTCGGCGAACCGGACCACCCCGCCGTCGGCGGTGATCGCCGGCTCCACGGCGCCCGTCGTGGCGGGCCCGCCGAGTGGGGCCACCGCGCCGATCCGGCCGGCGAACGCGGTGGCGAAGTCGACGTCGGCGCCCAGCGGCACGGCGGCGAGCCCGGCCGAGCTGATTGCGGTGACCATCGAGGGGTGGCTGGCCACCCGCACCTCGTGGCCGGCGGACTGGAGCGCCCAGCCGAGCGGGACCAGGCTGTAGAAATGCGACCGCCAGCCCCACGTCGACATCAGAATTCGCAGAGCCGCAGTCAAATCCCACCAATCCGCGCGCGAAACGGCAGTCCTGGCCAACCGATGCTAGGTGATGGACGCGGTACGCGGAAGGTCGCGCACGACCGCAATGGATATTGACGCCGGCTAACCGATGCTGGAGTCTTAGCCGATGCCCAAGGTGGACCGCGATCAGCAGGCGGGTGGTGCCGTGAGCGTCAATTCCGGGTTGCGTTCCTATCCGTTCGAACCATTCACCGGCGATCTTCCCGCCGAGCTGCTGGAGATGGTCGTGGCCGAGCCGGTCAGCCGGGTGCGGCTGCCCGACGGGCGGGCCGCCTGGCTGGTGCTCGGCTACGAGCACTGCTGCACCGTCCTGGCCGACCCCCGCTTCTCCCGGCTTCCGCTCGGCGCCACCGTGACGCCCGACGGCGGCGGTCCCCGGGAGTTGAACATGGACGGTCCGCCGCACGCGGCGGTGCGCCGGGTGGCCGCGCGCGCGTTCACCGCCCGCCGCATCGAGACGTTCCGTCCCCGGGTGCAGCGGCTGGTGGACGAGCTGGTCGACGCGATGCTCGCCGGTCCGCGCCCGGCCGACGTGGTGGCCGGGCTGGTCGCGCCGCTGCCGGTGTTCGTGGTGTGCGACGTGCTCGGGGTGCCGGCCGCCGACCGTCCCCGCTTCTACGCCTGGATCGAAGGGCTGAACTCGGTCACCGCGTACGGGTCGGCCGACGCCGCGACCGCGCAGGCCCAGCTGCGGGACTACCTGGCCGGTCAGCTCGCGCGCAAGCGGGCCGAGCCCGGTGACGACCTGCTCTCGGCCTGGGTCCGCGGCACGCACGAGCTGGCCGACGCCGAGCTGGTCGAGCTGGCCATGGGCGTGCTGCTCGGCGGGCTGGAGATCAACTCGACGAGCGCGGGCCTGCTCGCGCTGTTCCAGCACCCGGAGCAGCTGGCCAAGCTGCGCGCGGCGCCGGAGAAGCTCTCCGCGGCCACCGACGAGATCCTGCGCTACACGTCGGTGAGCGCCATGTTCCGGGTACAGGTGGTCCGGGAGGACCTGGTCCTCGGCGGCGTCGCAATGCGCGCCGGGGACTGCGTGATGGCGGTCCCGTGGGCCGGCAACCGCGACCCCCGGTTCTTCCCCGAGCCGAACGTCTTCGACATCGACCGTCGGCCCGACGTCCCGCACCTGACCTTCGGCTTCGGGCCGCACTTCTGCCTCGGCACGGCGCTGGGCCGGATGCAGGTGGAGCTGTCACTGGGCGCGCTGCTGACCCGGATGCCGGCGCTCGCGCCGGCGGTGCCGCCGGCGGAGATCCCGTGGCGGCACGACCGGATGAACGGCGGCATCGCCTCGTTCCCGGTGACCTGGTGAACGGCGGTCAGTAGCTCTCCACCGCGTTGACCCGGTCCGGCCAGTAACGCTGGCCGGGCGCGGGCACGTAGTGCTCCCAGCGCGGCGGGTTCCCGGTCGGGTGGTCGCCGAGTACGGTGATCCGCTGCCCGCGCCGCAGGCCCTCGTAGTCGTTCACCGCGTAGTGCTGGGTCACCCGGTTGTCCCACACCGCGACGTCCCCGGCCCGCCACCGGTAGCGGCAGGTGAACTGGGGACTCTCGGAGAAGGCGAACAGGTGCTCCAGCAGCGCGTCGCTCTCGTTGCGGGTCAGCTGCGGGATGTGCGAGGTGAACAGCCGGTTGACGTACAGCGAGCGGCGCCCGGTCTCCGGGTGCACCCGGACCACCGGGTGCTCGGCGCGGCTGGTGAACTCGGTGCCGATCCGGATGACGTGGATGGCGGTCAGCCCGTCGAGCAGGTCCCGCATCGGCGCGGAGAGCGCCTCGTAGACGCGGTACTGGTTGGTCCACATGGTGTCGCCGCCGACCTCGGGCAGCTGGACCAGGTGCAGGATCGAGGCGATCGGCGGGCTCTGGTGGAACGTCATGTCGGTGTGCCAGACGTCGACCTTGCCGCCGTCGGCGGAGTCGATGACGACGATCTCCGGGTGCCCGTCCAGCCGGGGCAGGTAGGGATGCAGCTCGACCTCGCCGAAGCGGCGGCCGAACGCCACGTGCGCCCGCGGCGTCAGCCCGGTCTGACCGGCGAGGAAGACGACCTGGTGCTTGAGCAGCAGGTCGTGGATCAGCGCGAAGCCCTCGTCGGTGAGCGTGTTGAGGTCGACGCCGTGGATCTCGGCGCCCAGCGCGCCGGAGACGAGCCGGACCTCGGCCGCGATGGATGTGGTCATCGATGATCCCTCCGGTCTGCGCGCCACGGCTGGTCCGCGAATTGTTCCACGTCCGTGAATGTCCTCACCAGCCGTCGTCGTTGACTCACCCGGCGTACGCCTGGAACCATTCGGGGCCGGCGGGCGGCGAGGCCGGCCCGCGACGTGGGAGGAGGCGCGGGTGGCGATCGATGCCCCGATCGAGGGTGACGCGGCGGAGCGGCTCGACCGGCTCACCGACCTGGCCACCCCGTTCGCGGTTCGCACGGCGGTGACGCTGCGCGTGCCGGATCTGATCGCCGACGGCGTCACCGGTCTGCCCGAGCTGGCCGGCGCCGCCGGTGCCGACGCCGCCGCGCTGGGCCGCCTGCTGCGCTACCTCGCGCACCGGGGCGTGTTCGTCGAGGTGTCGCCGGACGTCTTCGGACTGACCGACGTCGGCAAGCTGCTCTGCGACCGCGAGGGCGGCGGCCTCGGCGCCTACCTGGACCTCGGCGGCCTCGGCGCGCGGATGGACCTGGCCTGGGCCGGTCTGCCGCACGCGATCCGCACCGGCGGGCCCGGCTACCGCGAGGTGCACGGGCGGGACTTCTGGGCCGACCTGGACGCCCACCCGGACCACCGGGCCTACTTCGACGCGCTGATGCTCAGCCAGCAGCGGTTCACCGCGCCCGAGGTCGCGGCGCTCTATCCCTGGCGCGAGGCGCGCCACGTGGTGGACGTGGCCGGGGGCGCCGGCGGGCTGCTGCGGGAGGTGCTGGGCGCTCATCCGCACCTGCGGGGCACGCTCGTGGACCGGGCCGAGCCGGTGGCCACCGCCGCCGCCACGTTCGCCGAGTGCGGCCTGGCCGACCGGGCCGAGGCCGTGACCGGCGACTTCTTCGCCCCGCTGCCGCCCGGCGCCGACGTGTACGTGGTCTCGCGCGCGCTCACCGACTGGAGTGACGCCCACGCGACGGCGATCCTGCGGCGCTGCGCCGAGGCGGCCGGAGCGGCCGGACGGGTGCTCGTCATCGAGGTGCTGCCGACAGTGCCGCACGTGCCGCACCTGTCCCCGTACGACCTGCGGATGCTGGTGCTCGTCGGTGGCCGCGAGCGCGGGGTGCCCGAGTACGCCGAGCTGGCCGCCGCCGCGGGCCTGTCGCCCCGGCGCACCTACCACGGCACGGACGGGCTCACGCTCATGGAGTTCGCCGCCGACGCCTGACCCCGGCAGCGCGCGTCGCTCCTGTCCGGTGCCGTCCCGTGCGCCCGATCATTGACGCATATGCATCGACATGGCGGCCCTGGGTGGAACGGCGGATTTCTCTGGTCATCGGTCAATGTGCTGAGAAATGCGGTCACGACATTTGCGACCACCCATATCCCTGCGCATTTATCAATGGTTGTTCGCGGACCGGGTGGCCGGTAACGTCTCGCGTGGCGACTAGCCGATCCCTCGCGAAAGGGTCGACGCGTCATGACGGTTGCTGGCTCCACGCGATATCCGCCCTTCATCGACGATCTCGCCCGCAGCGAATCGGGGCGGCTGCTGCGCACCGAACTCGGACGGCGATGGCCCGAGACACCCGACCAGCTCGACGCGATAGTGCGCTACGCGCTGCTGCCGGCGGGCAAGATGCTGCGCCCGATGATGACGCTGCACGCGGCCGAGGCGGTGGGCGGATCGCCCCGCGACGTCCTCGCCGCGGCGCTCGCCACCGAGTACCTGCACGTCGCGACGCTCGTGCACGACGACATCATCGACGCCGACACGCTGCGCCGCGGCCGCCCGGCGGTCCCGGTGGCGTACGGCATCCCCGGCGCCATCGTGGCCGGCGACCACCTGATCTTCCACGCCTTCCGGGCCGTGGTGGAGGGCGGCCGGGGCGTGCCCCCGGGCGCGGTCGTCGCGGCCGTGGCCGCGCTGGCCGAGGCGGGACAGGACCTGTGCCGGGGGCAGGCGCTGGAGGCGCGGCTCGTCGGAGACCTGGACGCGGGCGCCCGCTGGTATCCGGAGATGATCCGGCTCAAGACCGGCGCGCTGTTCCGCGCGGTGTGCGAGATCGGCGCGCTGCTCGGCGGCGCGGACCAGCCGGTGGCCTCGGCGCTGGCCCGGTACGGCGAGCACCTCGGCATGGCCTTCCAGATCCGCGACGACCTGCTGTCCTATCTGGCCACCCCGGAACAGACCGGCAAGCCCGCGACGAGCGACCTCAACAACGGCCGCCCGACCCTGCCGCTGCTGCTGGCGTACGACGCGGTCACCGACGCGACCCGGGTGGAGCTGCTGGCGGTGCTGCACCGGCGCGGCGCCGGTCCCGGCGACGTCGAGTGGATCGCCGCGCTGCTCCGCGACGTCGGCGCGGTCGACGGCGCCCGCCTGCGGATGGTGGGGCACGCCGAGCTGGCCCGCGCCGAGCTGGCCGTGCTCACCCCGTCCGCCGGAACGGACGTGCTCACCGGCATCGCGGCCTGGATGACGAGCGGGACGGCGTGAGCACAGCCGCCGCCGTGCGGGTGCTGCGGGCCCACGTCGAGACCTGGCGGCCCTACACCCTCTGGTACGTCGGGCTCGTCGGCCTGGCCGGCGCCGCCGTGGCCGGCGGCCCGCACCATCCGTGGGTGCTGCTGTCGGCGTGGGCCGCGCCCACCGCCGGCTGGCTCGGCGGCCACTACCTCGGCGACTACTTCGACAGGCACCTGGACGCCGGCAGCAAACCGCACCGGCCGATCCCCTCCAGCCGCCTGGGCGCGGGCACCGCGCTGTGGTGCGGCTGCGCCTGGTTCGCGCTGCTCGGCGTCCTGGCCGTGCTGGGCGGATGGGGCACCACACTGGCCGCGCTGCTGGCCGGCTGCGGCATCGTCGCGTACAGCAGGTGGTTCAAGGCCCGCGGCATCGCCGGCAACCTGGTCCGCGGCGCGCTCGGCGCGGTCGCGCTCGTCTACGGCGCGCTCGCCGCCGGCCTCGCGCCGGACCGCGCCTCGGCGGCGCCGGTGCTGCTCGCGCTCGTCGTCGCGTTCTGGTCGCACGACGCGATGTCCAACCTGGTGGGCGCGCTGCGCGACATCGACGGCGACCGCGCCGGCGGCTACCGGACACTGCCGGTGGGGCGGGGCGTGCCGTTCGCGGTGCGGACCGTGCTGGTGCTCTACGCCGTCGCGATCGCCGCCGCCGTCGCCGCCGGACTGCTCGCCGGCCGGGGCGCGCGGACCGCGTACCTGGTCACCGTGCTCGTGGTCCTGCTGACCGGCGTCGTCGCGTTGGCCCCGCTGGTGCGGCGGCGCGGCGGAATGCCGGTCGTGGTGGCGCTGCGCGCGCACTCGGTCCTGGTGGTCGAGCGGGTCGCGCTGGCCTCGGCGGCGGTCGGGCTGGGCCTCGGCTTCGCGGTGCAGCTCGCGCTCGCGCTGCCGATGGTCGTGCTGACCTGGGTCGCGCAGCGCGCCATGCGCGCCCGGCACGAACTCGGCCCGCCGGTCGCGGGCCTGACCCTCGCCACCCACAGTCGAGTACCGGTGGAGGACGCGCGATGACCACTGTGACCGCCGAGGCCGTCGGGAAGGCCGTCGCCGCCGGCGCCGAGGCGCTCTTCCGCCGGCGTCGCCCCGACGGCGCCTTCGGCGACGACCCGCCCGCCTCGGTGCTGGGCACCGCGGGCGCGGTGGCCGCGCTGCACGCCGCCGATCCGGCCGGCAGCGCGGACCTGGTCGGCGCCGGAACCGCGTGGCTACGCCGGCAGCAGCACGACGACGGCGGCTGGGGCGGTGTGGTGGGCGCCGGAACCGCTGTCGTGCCCACCGCCGTCGCGATCGCGGCGCTGGCCCTGACCGCGCCGTCCGACAGCGCCGAGGCGATCGCGGCGGGCCGGGCCCGGCTGGCCGCGCTGGGCGGCGTCGACACGATCACCGATCCGGCCATCTCGCTGCTGTGCCGGCAACTGCTCACGATGGCCGGGATGACCGCCGAGGCCGGCCCGCTGCGCCGGCTGCCACTGGAGATCGTCCTGTTCGACCGGGTACGCCGGCAGCGCCTGTCGTTCCGTACCGCGCCGTTCATCGGGCTCGCCCTGATGCAGGCGGACCTGCTGCCGACCGGCCGCCTGCGCCGGGCCACGCTGCGCCGGGCCCGGCCGGCGGCGCTGCGGCTGCTGCGGTCCATCCACGACCACGAGGGCGGCACCGGCGCGCTCAGCGAGGACCCGTGGCCGGCCGCGCTGGTGCTGCTCGGCCTGGCCCGCAGCGGTGAGGCGCCGGACATCGCCCACGCCGTCGTCGGCTGGCTGCGTGAGGCGGTACGCCCCGACGGCGCCTGGGACGCGGTCACCAACCTGGACCTGACCCGGACCGGGTACGCGGCGACCGGGCTGATCGCGGCCGGGTACGCCGACGACCCCCGGCTGCGCGCCACCCGGGAGTTCCTCCACGCCGGCCGCAAACCGGAGGCGTTCGAGGTGCTGGACGTGCCGCCGGGCGGGTGGAGCTACTCGAACGCGCGCGGCTGGCCGGTGACGCTGGAGTCCGCCGAGATCCTCTCCGCGCTGGCCGGCTTCCCCGGCGCCGGCGCCGACCCGGTCCTGCGTGACGGACTGGCGTGGCTCGTCGGCCGCCAGGACAGCCGCGGCTCGTGGAGCCTGTGGGTACGCGACACCCGGCTCGCCAACGACGGCCCCTGCCCGGCCATCACCAGCCAGGCGATCCTCGCGCTGCACGACGCCGGCCACCCGGACGAGGACCCCGCGATCACCCGGGCGGCGGCCTGGCTGCTGACCCGGGCCGCGCCCGACGGCACGTTCGAGAACCTCTGGTACCGCGACCACACCTCCGGCACCGCTGTCGTGGTCGGCGCGCTGTCCCGGGTCGGGCACGCCCGGCACGAGGTGGTGCGCCGGGCGGCCCGGTGGCTGCGCGACACCCAGCTGCCCGACGGCTCGTGGGGGCCGGGCGACGGCACGGCGGGCTCGGTCGAGGAGACGTCCTGGGCGGTTCAGGGCCTGCTCGCCACCGGCGACCCGGACGCCACCGGCGCGGTGGACCGGGGCGTGGCCTGGCTGGTCGCCGCCGCCGGGCCGGACGGGACCTGGCCGGCGGCCCGGGTGTGCAACTACATCCGCCACCACATGCGCTACCCGAACGCCGTGATCACCCAGGCGCTGGCGCTGCGGGCACTCGGCGAGTACCGCGGGGCCTCCGCCGCGCGGCCGGACGTCGCGCCGGACGCGGTGGCCCGATGACCCCCGACGTGGTGGTGGCCGGCGCGGGCGCGGGCGGCCTGGCCTGCGCCCGGGCGCTCGTCGCGCTCGGCCTGCGGGTGCTGGTGCTCGACCGGCAGCGCACCCCCGCGTCGATCGCCAAGGGCGAGATCCTGCAGCCCGAGACGGTACGCATCCTCGACTCCTGGGGTCTGCTGGACGCCCTGCGGGCCACCGGCGCGCGTCCGGTCGGGCGGCTGGCCATCCGCGACCCGGCGGGCGAGCCGTTGCTCTGCCTGGACTACGCCGGGCTGCCCGGGGCGTACCGGCAGATCCTCTGCGCCGACTACGGCGACCTGCGCCGCGTGCTCACCGACCGGCTGCCGCCCGGAGCGCGCATCCGGTGGGGAGCGCGTGTCACAGACGTCCTGCGTGACGGCGACGGACGGGTCGGCGGCGTCCGGGTCGTCGCGGACGGCGCCGAGCAGGAGATCCGCGCGCCGCTGGTGGTCGCCGCCGACGGCATGTCGTCGCCGCTGCGCCGCTGCGCCGGGATCGGGGTGCGGCGCCAGGAGTACCCGCACGGCCTTGTCGCCTTCGACGTGGCCGGCGCCGAGGTGGCCGAGGAGGTGTCCGCCTACCGCACCGGCCGGGGACTCTGCCTGGTCTACCCGCTGCCGGGCGGGCGGTGCCGCCTGTACGCGCAGGTGGCGCCGGACGAGTTCCGGGGACGCGTCGACCTGGGCGCGTGGTGCGACCGGCTGCTCGCCGACGTGCCGGCGATCCGTCCGCTGGGCGCGGCCCTGCGTGCGAGCCTGGACCGGCGCCAGCTGCTCGCGGTCTACCGGCTGCGCAGCGCGCGCCTGGCCGTGCCGGGGCTCGCGCTCGCCGGCGAGGCGGCCCACGCGGTGCACCCGATGGCGGCGCAGGGCGTCAACAGCTCCCTCGGCGACGCCGAGACGCTCGCCGCCTGCCTGGCGGCCGAGGGCGGCACGCCGGAACCGGCGGCGGTGGACCGGGCGCTGCTCGCCTTCGAGGCGGCGCGGCGGCCCCGGCTGGACCACGTCGCGACGGTCAGCCACAACGCCTCCCGCATGATCACCGCGGTGTCCGGGCTGCCGAAGCTGCTCGGCGCGCGGATGATGCGCCGCACCGCCGCCAACCCCCGCCTGCTCGGGCTCACCGCCGGCAACCTCTCCGGCACCGACGTCCGGCCGCTGTCCGCGGTCGACCGGCTGTACCAGCTCGGGCTCCTGGCCGACCGGCACGCGCACACCCCGCCGGTCCCCTCGGAAAGTGAGCGACAATGACGCCTGGCACCGCCGTCGGGACGCACCCGCCGGCCGACCTGTCCATGAACGAGACCCCCTACCCGCCCCTGCCGGGCGTCCGGCGGGTGGTCACCGACGCCGCCGCGGCGCTGCACCGCTACCCGGACCGCACGTCGGCGGCGCTCGTGGCCGCGCTGTCGCAACGCCTCGGCGTGGGACCGGAGGCGATCCTGGTCGGCCCCGGCTCGGCCGGGCTGTGCCAGCACCTCGTGCAGTCCCTCGGGCCTCGGCCGGACGTCGTCCACCCGGCCCTGTCGTTCGAGGGCTACCCGCTGATCATCGGCAACGCCGGGGCCCGCGCCGTGCCGGTGCCGATGGACGGGTACGCCCACGACCTGCCCGCGATGGCGGACGCGGTGACCGAGCGGACCCGCTGCGTGCTGCTGTGCAACCCGAACAACCCGACCGGGGCGGCGCTGCGCCGCGACGACGTCGAGGCGTTCCTGGACCGCATCCCGGCCGATGTGCCGGTCATCGTGGACGAGGCGTACCGCGAGTTCGTCACCGACCCGCGCTCGCCGGACGGGATGGACCTGTACCGGGCGTTCGACAACGTCTGCGTGCTGCGCACGTTCTCCAAGGCGTACGGGCTGGCCGCGCTGCGCGTCGGGTACGCCGTGGTGCCGCCCCGGCTCACCCGGGCCGCCGCGCTCACCGGGGCGGTGTTCTTCCCCTCCACGCTCGCCCAGGCGGCGGCGGTGGCGAGCCTGACGCCCGAGGTGGGCGCCGAGCTGACCCGGCGGTGCACCGAGCTGGTGGCGGAGCGGACCCGCCTGATCGGCGCGTTGCGTGGCCTCGGGCTCACCGTGGCGCCCAGTGAGGCCAACTTCGTGTGGCTACCGCTGGGGGAGCGGGCCGTGCCGTTCGCCGACCGGGCCCGGGAGGCCGGCATCCTGGTCATGGCGCTGCCCGGCGCCGGGGTCCGGATCACCGTCGGTTCCCCGGAGGCGAACGAGCGGCTGGGCGCGTTCGTCCGCGCCGCGCTCGCCGACGGGCTCTGACCGGCCGGCCGGCTCCAGCGCGACCACGCTCAGGTAGCCCAGTGCGGGCTCGTAGTCGGCGGCCAGGACGGTCCGGGGCCGCGCCGCGTCCCCGGCGAGCCGGTCCAGCAGCGCCCACCAGACACCGGTGGACGGCTGCCTCCCCGGCCCGGTCGTCACCGCGTGGCCACCGGGACCGGGCCACGCCGCCGCGAGGTCCGCGCCGAGCACGACCGCGACATCACCGCGTCCGGCCGTCAGCCCGGCCACCTCGGCCGCCGCGAGCGCTGCGACGTCGTCCACGCGGACGTCCGCGTGCTGGCGCAGCGCGGTGACCCGCGCGCCGCCGCCGAGCCCGATCCGCTCCGGGCCGCCGGCCCCGCCGTCGCCGGCCTGACCGTCGTCGCTGTTGCTCCCGCTGTCGTCATGGCCGCCGGTCGCCACGCCGTAGAGCATGGCCACGGCCCGGTGGCGGGCCGGTACGGCCACCGCCGCGTCGTACGGCAGGACCGCCTGTTCGACGGTGACCAGCAGAGCACGGCGGCACCCGTACCCGCTGGCGATCCGCAGCCCGGTGAACGCCGCCGCGGAACCCTGGTCGCAGAGCGCGAACGACATCGGCGTGCCCGGGCAGACGTGACTGAGATACGCCGCCGTGGCCCGGCCGGGCAGCATGTCGTGCACGGCGAACGCCAGCACGAGCAGGTCCACCGGCTCGTCCGACGGCACGACGGCGGGGATCAGTTCGGCGGCCATCTCCCCGTACGACTGGCCGAGCGCCGCCGAGGGCGCGTCGAACAGGCCGTCGGGCACCCGCAGCCCGTACGGCCGGGTCAGGTCGGCCAGGTAGCCGGCGGCGCGCTCGCGCAGCACGGGGTCGCCGAGCAGCGCGGCCGGGCCGGTGAACGTGCGTCGCGCGGCCCGCAGCAGGCGGAGTCTGGTCGTCATGGTGACCTCCGCCGCTCAGTGCTCGAAGACCATGGCGGCGAACGTCGCGCCGTCCCCGGCGCCCACCGCCGCGACCAGATAGCGGTCGCCGGGCCGGAGCAGGTCGCGCTGCCGGGCGGTGCGGTAGTTGACGAACGCGTCGGCGCAGAACACGTGGCCGGTCTCGGTGACGTTGTCCAGCAGCACCCGGTCCAGCGGCAGCCCGATCAGCCGGCACAGCCGTTTCCAGGTCATCAGGTTCACGTTGTGCGGCAGCACCAGCCGCAGCTCGGACAGCGCCGTGCCGGCCCGGTCCAGCGCCCGGCCGATCACCTCGGCCAGCGCCGGCCGGTACGCCCGCTGGAACCGCGCCGGGGACTCGCCGCCCGCCACGTCGAACTCGCCCCGCTGGTGGCAGGCGTACGCGAGCAGCCGGTCCCGGCCGCCACCGGCGCTGAGCAGGCAGGCCGAGGCGCCCTCGCTGAACACCGACGTCTCCGGGATGAACTGGGCGTCGCGGGTGAACGCCTTCTCCCCGGTCAGCACGAGCGCCAGCGGCGGCCCGTCCGGCGTGTCCGGTTCGGACGCGAGCAGCCGCCCGGCCACGTCGATAGCGGCCAGCGCGCTCGCGCACGACTGCTGGGTGAGCGTGAACGCGAGCGCGTGGCCCAGCCCGAGCGCGCGGCACACCTCGTACAGCGGGTTGACCGGATAGGGGGTGACCACCGGGAAGGCCCGCCCGTACACCACGAACCGCACCCGCCGCCGCAGCGTGTGCAGCGCGGTGAGGCCGCCCGCGGCGCGCAGCAGCAGGTCGGTCAGGGACAGCCCGGGGTCGCGGCGGACCTCGGTCAGGCCGTGGAAGCGGCGGAACAGGCGGACCTGCATGTCGGACAGGCCCAGCGGCGCGGCCAGGCTCTCGACCGGCACCCGGCGCTGCGGCAGGAACACCGAGACGGCGTCGATGGCCGTCATGCGCGTACCGTCACGCCACGGATCAGATCAGTGACGCCGATGGATGTCAACGCGCGTGCGATCATATCGACGTGGCTCGCTTCCTCTTCGTCGTCCTGCCGGTGGAGTCCCATCTGAACGCCCCGGTCGCCATCGCCCAGGAGCTGGAGGCGGCCGGGCACGAGGTGGCCTGGGTCGGGCCGCGCAGCGACCTGCGCCCGCTGGTCGGCCCGGACGCCACGCTGTTCCCGACCGGCAAGCGTTACTACCGCTCCGACGGCGCGTCCGGGATGGCGGCGGTGCGCACCCTCTGGGAGGGGCACGTGCTGCCCGCGAACCGGTTCATCCGCGACGCCGCCGACGCCGCCGTCGAGCGGTACCGGCCGGACGTGGTGGTGGCCGACCAGTACGCGCTGGCCGGCGCGCTCGCCGCGCACCGCCGCGGGCTGCCGTGGGCGACGTTCTGCGTCGGCGTGCTGGAGCTGACGCCGCCGACGGAGGACCTGCCCGAGTTCACCGACTGGGTGGGCGCCCAGGTCCGCCGGGTGTGGGCGATGACCGACCTGCCGGTGGACGAGACGATCGACCTGCGCTTCTCGCCGTACCTCGTGATCGGCCTGACCACGACGGCGCTCACCGGCCCGGCGCCGCTGCCGCCCGGCTGCGTGCTCACCGGCCCGGCGCTGGGACGGCGGCGCAACGCGCCCGCGTTCGCCTGGCCGGAGTGGGATCCGGGCCGTCGGCACGTGCTCGTCACCGTCGGCACGATGGCCGAGCACCTCGCCGCCGACTTCTACCGGCGGATCACGGCGGCCAGCGCGCCGCTGGCCGACCGGGTCCAGGTGATCCTCACCGCCGGCGCCGGGCTGGTGCCCGACCCGCCGCCGCACGTGCTCGTCGCGCCCCGGGTGCCGGTGCTGGAGCTGATGCCCCGGCTGGACGCCCTCGTGTCGCACGGCGGGCTGGGCACCGTGTCCGAGGCGCTCGCCCACGGCGTGCCGGTGGTGGTCGCGCCGATTCGGCACGACCACCCGGTGGTGGCGCGGCAGGTGGGCCGGGCCGGCGCCGGGGTGGAGGTCTCCTTCGGCTCCGCGACACCGGCGGAGCTGACCGCCGCGCTGAGCGCGGTGCTGGACGATCCGGCGTACCGGGCGGGAGCGCGCCGGGTGGGGGAGTCGTTCGCGGCGGCCGGCGGCGCCCGCGCGGCGGCGACGCGTCTCGCCGCGTTGGCACGGACGGCTCCCGACACCTGACGCATCGACCGTTGTCCAACCGTCGGGGCCGAACTAGCCTGACCTGACGCACCCGCGCCGGCGTCGCGCCGCACGAGGAGGCTCGATGATCGAGGCCACCGGCCTACGCAAGTCGTTCCGGGTCGGACGCGGCCGTGGCGCCACCACGGTCGAGGCGGTACGCGGCGTCGACTTCGCGGTACGGCGCGGCGAGATCGTCGGTTTCCTCGGCCCGAACGGCGCGGGCAAGTCCACCACGCTGCGGATGCTCGCCACGCTCATCCGCCCCAGCGGGGGAGTGGCCACCATCGCCGGGGTCGACCTGCTGCGCTCGCCCGCGCAGGTCCGGCGGCGGATCGGCTTCGTGGCGCAGGCCAGCGGCACCTACGACGACTCCACCGCCCGGCGGGACCTGGTGCTCCAGGCCCGGATGCACGGGCTGTCGAAATCGGTGGCGCAGGAGCTGGCCGTCGCGGCGATCCGCGCGTTCCAGCTCGACGACTTCGCCGACCGCAAGATCAAGACGTACTCGGGTGGGCAGCGCCGCCGCCTCGACGTCGCGCTCGGCGTCATCCACTCGCCGCAGGTGATGTTCCTGGACGAGCCGACAGCGGGGCTCGACCCGCCCAGCCGGGTGCGGATGTGGCAGGAGGTGCGGCGGCTGCGCGAGGAGGGCATGACCATCTTCCTCACCACGCACTACCTGGACGAGGCCGACAGCCTCTGCGACCGGGTCTCGATCATCGACGCCGGGCGGATCGTGGCCGAGGGCACCCCGTCGGCGCTCAAGCGCGAGATCTCCGGCGACGTGGTCGCCGTCGACTTCGCGTCCGCCGACGTCGCGGACGAAACCGGCGGCGATCTGCCGGCCGCGGCGAAGCTGCTGGCCGAGGCGCCGTACGTGCACGCGGCCGAGCCGGTCGACGGCACGCTGCGGCTCTACGTCGACAGCGCCGCCACGGCCATCCCGCAGGTCATGCGGGCGCTCTACGACCGGGGCATCGAACCCGGCGCGATCGAGGCCCGCCGGCCCAGCCTCGACGACGTGTTCCTGGCCAAGACCGGCCGGTCGCTCGCGGAGTGACCGGACGCCGAGAGGAGTACGGCGTGAAACTCGTCCGCGACACCTGGCTGATCTTCCAGCAGGAGGCCGGCCTGATGGTGCGCAACCCGGTGATGGTGGCGTTCAGCCTGGCCCAGCCGATCACCTACCTGATCCTCTTCGCGCCGTTCCTCAAGGTGGTGATGGTCGACCGGGGCGCCTCGACCTACGCCGACGCGTACCGCATCTACGTACCAGGCCTGTTCGTGGCGATGGGCCTGTTCGGCGGCCTGTTCGCCGGTTACGGGCTGCTCAGCGCGCTGCGCGCGGGCATCATCGACAGGTGCAGGGTGACGCCGGTGAGCCGCACCGGCCTGCTGCTGGGCCGCGCGCTGATGCACGTGTGCCTCAACGTGGTGCAGGCCATGGTGGTCACGCTCGTGGCGCTGCCGTTCGGCCTGCGGGTGCACCTGGCGAACCTGCTGGTGTCGTACGCGCTGCTGTCGGTCATGGTGCTGCTGAGCACCTCGATCTCGTACGACATCGCGTTGCTGGTCCGCAACGAGAACAGCCTCGGCGTGCTGGTGAACACGGTCGGGCAGCCGGTGTCGCTGCTCGCCGGCGTGCTCATCCCGCTCGTGCTGGCGCCGATGTGGATCCAGCGGGTCGCGGTGTGGAACCCGTTCGCCTGGGCCACCGACGGCATGCGGGCGCTGTTCGCCGGCCAGATCACCCAGGCCGTGGTCTGGCAGGGCGCGCTCATCATGTCCGGGCTGGCCGCGGCGAGCCTGTTCTGGTCGTCGCACCTGTTCAACCGCGACGTGTCCTGACCGAGCGTACATCGAGCATTGTCTCAGCGTGGCGGGCGCTCTAGCCTGATCGTGTCCCCGCTCGGCGGCCGGTACGCCGGCGGCGCGGCCGTGACGTGTGTCAGCTGAGGAGGCGACTCGTTTGGGTGCCGACAACTTCCGCGCGACGCTGGCGGCCGACATGGAGCTGGGCGCGGGCAACGTGCTGCTCCGGCTGGCCGAGCACGGCGCCGACATGGACATGCCCCGGGTGACGTTCGACGTCGACGTCGACGGCGTCCCCGCCTGGACGCCGCTGTCGCTCGCCACCCTGACCGAGCGGGTCGCGGCGCGGGCGGCGTGGTTCCGGGCGCGCGGCGTCCGCCGGGCCGACCCGATCGCGGTGTACGTGACCTCCGCGCCCGACGTGTTCCTCAACTTCCTGGCGCTGACCTGGCTCGGCGCGATCCCGGCGCTGATGAACGGCAACATGCCGATCGAGCTGGCGGCCGAGTTCGTGCGGCGGCTGCGCGGCGCCGGGGTGGTGATCGACGCCGACCACGCCGCCCTGGCCGAGCACGACCTCGGCGCGCCGGTCCTCGGCGACGCGGCGCACAGCGGCACGGGCGACCCGGCGCAGGCCCCGCCGCACCACCGGCACCACCCGCAGGAACCGGTGGTCATCACCCACTCCTCGGGCACCACCCGGGTGCCGGCGGCGATCGTCCATTCGCACCACGGCCTGTTCGCCGCGATCCGCGCGGTCCGCCTCACCGAGTCCCGGCCGTACGGCGAGGTACGGGAGATGTCCGCGCTGCCGGCCGCGCACGCCGCCGGCATCATCACCCTCAACCAGGCGCTCTGCAACGGCTACCAGTTGCTCTGCCTGTCCGCGCAGGGCGGCCCGTTCGCGCGTAGCGCCGAGACGATCCTGGACGCGATCGAACGGTGGCGCCCCACCGGCGTCTTCGGTTTCGCGGTGACCTGGTCCGAGCTGGCCCGGGTCGACCTCACCACCCGCGACCTCAGCTCGGTGCGCAACTGGTTCAACACCGGCGACTGCGCGCACGAGTCGCACGTACGCCGGCTGGTCGCGGTCGGCAGCCATCCCGCGTACACCCGCGACGGCATGGTCGACGTCCCCGGCTCGAAGTTCGTCGACATGCTCGGCTCCACCGAGATGGGGCACGGCGCGTTCCGGATCACCCACCGGCTGGGCAGCGACCGCTACGACCGCTGCGTCGGCAGGCCGTACCCGTTCGCCGAGATCGCGCTGCTCGACGTGGACACCGGCGAGGAGGTCGCGCCGGGGCAGGTGGGGCACGTCGGCCTGAGGTCGCCGACGCTGGCGCTCGGGTACTGGAACGACTCGGTCACCACGTACCGCACCCGGCTGGGCGGCTACTACCTCACCGGTGACCTGATGTACCGCGACGCCGACGGGAACTACCACCACGTCGACCGGGCCAGCGACGCGGTCGACCTGGGCGGGGGGACCTGGCTGTACACCGCGCTGTCCGAGGAGCGCGTCCTGCGGCACTGCCCGGACGTCCGTGACTGCACAGTGGTCGCGGCGGCGGGGGAGGACGGCACGACAGTGACCGACGTGCTGCTCCTGCTCGCCGAGGACGCGGATCCGGCGCGCGACCGTACCGACCGGGTGCGGGCCGCGCTGGGCCCGGCGGTGGCCGCGACGCTGCGCCGGGTGGTGACCGTTCCCGACGACGACGTGGTGATGGGGCCCACCGGCAAGGTCCGCAAGTTCCTGATGCGACAGCGCCTGCTCGCCGGCGCCGCGGCTCCCGGCGCGGGCTGACCGGGGGAGATCGACACCTGGCGCGGCCGTGCCAGAATCTGGCCGTGTCCTACCTCCCCTCGCAGCCGTACCCGCCGATGCACGGTGTCGTCCCGCTGATCGCCTACCCGCATCCGATCGCCCCGCCGCCGGGCTGCGGAGTGCTGGTGGTCTCGGTGAACCGGGGGCCGTACATGATTCCCGCGCCGGTCACCAGCCGCTTCAAGATCGACCGCCAGCTGGTCGCGATCCCGGGCGAGGGTACGTGGCACGTCGCCGTCCCGGCCGGCGGCCACGACATCCGCTACACCGACTTCATGGGCGTCCCGCTGATGACCACGTCGCTCATGGTCCAGCCGGGAGCCGCCCACCACCTGGCGTTCCGCTTCGGCGGGTGGCGCAACCGGGTCCACGACGGGTACGGCGCCGACGTGACGCGGTTCGGCCTGTGGTCGAACTACACGGTCGCCCTCGTCACGCTCGTCGTCGGCGGGGTGATCTGCTGCGGCGTGTTCGGGTTGCTGCTGGGCTCGACCGGATAGCGGTGCCCGGCGCGGGCCGGCCTTGATCCGGAAAGCCACCGAAACTTCCGGCCGCCATCACTCCATCAGCTCACTCGCGAGGCCCTCGGCGTGGTCGCGCCAGGCTTGCACGGCAGCGCTACGACCGATTTGTGATAGTTCGGGTTTCCACAACATTTCCGGAACTTGTTGACACGGTGAATCGATCCTCCAATACTGTGGCCATCGGCGTATCTCGATTGACGTCGATGTCCGTCCACCGCCTGGCGCGGCTTCGCCCGTCCCGCCGTCCATCAGGGACGAGCGCTCACAGCTCGCGCCACCCGGCTGGCCGCGCCAGCCGTCAGAGGGAGGAAACCCGTCCATGAACGACGCCCCCGTCCGCACGGGCATCCGCAGGCGCGGACGCCTCCGGATGCTCTTCGGCGGCGCCTGTGCCGTGGCGCTGATCGCCGCCGGGACGACGGCGGTCACGTCCGGCCCGGCCTACGCCGACACCACCGTCACGTCGAACTCGACCGGCACCAACAACGGCTACTTCTATTCCTTCTGGAAAGACAGTGGCAACGTCTCCATGACCATGGGCAACGGTGGTCAGTACAGCACCCAGTGGAGCAACATCAACAACTTCGTCGCCGGCAAGGGCTGGAACCCGGGTGGCCGCCGCACGGTCAGCTACTCCGGCAGCTTCAACCCGTCCGGCAACGCCTACCTGACGCTCTACGGGTGGACGCGCAACCCGCTCGTCGAGTACTACATCGTCGACAGCTGGGGCAGCTGGCGCCCGCCGGGCAGCGGCTACATGGGCTCGGTGTCCTCCGACGGCGGCACGTACGACGTCTACCGCACCCAGCGGGTCAACGCCCCCTCGATCGAGGGCACGCGCACGTTCTACCAGTACTGGAGCGTCCGTCAGCAGAAGCGCGTGGGTGGCACCATCACCTCGGGCAACCACTTCGACGCCTGGTCCCGCTACGGCATGAACCTCGGTTCGCACGACTACCAGATCCTGGCCACCGAGGGCTACCAGAGCAGCGGCAACTCCAACATCACGATCGGCGGGACCAGCGGCAACCCGACCACCCCGCCGCCGAACAACGGTGGCTGCACGGTCAGCGTCAGCCGGGCCGAGGAGTGGAGCGACCGGTTCAACGTGACCTTCTCGGTCAGCGGCACCAGCAACTGGGTCGTCAACATCCAGACCCAGGGCGGCCAGAGCCTGCAGAACAGCTGGAACGCGTCGGTCAGCGGCACCAGCGGCACGCTCACCGCACGTCCCAACGGCAACGGCAACAACTTCGGCATCACGCTCTACAAGAACGGCAACAGCAACACGCCCACCGCGAGTTGCTCAGCCGCCTGAACCCTCTTCCGGGGAGGGGGTGCCGCGCCTGGCGCGGCACCCCCGTTTTCGTGTGTGCGGACGGTCGCGGTGGCGGCCGACACACCTGGGCAAAAACTTGATTCATTCCAAAAGACCGGGCTAAGGTCGTCGCATGACGGCCGACTTCGAGACGCAGCTCCGGGCGGTCTCGTTGCGGGTGACCCGGCCCCGGCTGGCGGTGCTCGCGGCGTTGCGCGACCACCCGCACGTCGACACCGACACCGTGATCGCGCTGGTCCGCGCAGAGCAGCCCACCGTGTCCCACCAGGCGGTCTACGATGTGCTGCGGGCACTCACCGACGCCGGCCTGATCCGGCGCATCCAGCCGGCCGGCGCCACGGCCCGCTACGAGTCTCGGGTGGGGGACAACCACCACCACGTCGTGTGCCGTTCCTGTGGCGCCATCGCCGACGTCGAGTGTGCCGTCGGCAGCGCCCCCTGTCTCACCGCCTCCGACGACCACGGTTTCGTGGTGGACGAGGCGGAGGTCGTCTACTGGGGCACCTGCCCCGGCTGCGCGGCCGACCGCACCGCCCAGTGATCCGCCAGTTCGGAAGGAAACAGATGAGCGACACCCAGGACAACCGGCCCGTCAGCCCGCAGGGCGTGGACGCCAAGGAGGCGGCCGGCTGCCCGGTCGCGCACGACTCCGTGACCGCGCACGGCAGCGAGAGCGAGAACCCGGCGATCGACTCGCCGACCCCGAAGACCGGCGGTCGTCCGCGCAGCAACCGCGACTGGTGGCCCAACCAGCTCGACCTGTCGGTGCTGCACGCCCACTCGCACAAGGGCAACCCGCTCGGGCCGGACTTCAGCTACGCCAAGGAGTTCGCCAAGCTCGACGTCGAGGCGCTCAAGCGGGACATCGCCGAGGTCCTCACCACCTCGCAGGACTGGTGGCCGGCCGACTTCGGCCACTACGGCGGCCTGATGATCCGGATGAGCTGGCACGCCGCGGGCACCTACCGCATCGAGGACGGCCGCGGTGGCGCCGGCGACGGCGGCCAGCGGTTCGCCCCGCTGAACAGCTGGCCGGACAACGCCAACCTGGACAAGGCCCGCCGGCTGCTCTGGCCGGTCAAGCAGAAGTACGGCCAGAAGATCTCCTGGGCCGACCTGCTGGTGCTCGCCGGCAACGTCTCGCTGGAGTCGATGGGCTTCAAGACCTTCGGCTTCGGCTTCGGCCGTGAGGACGTCTGGGAGCCGGAGGAGATCTTCTGGGGTCCCGAGGACGCCTGGCTCGGCGACGAGCGGTACGCCTCCGAGAAGGACATGGTGGCCGGCGTCGGCGCGACCGAGATGGGTCTGATCTACGTCAACCCGGAGGGCCCGCGCGGCAACGCCGACCCGCTCGCGGCGGCGCACTTCATCCGCGAGACGTTCCGCCGGATGGCGATGAACGACGAGGAGACCGTCGCGCTGATCGCCGGCGGCCACACGTTCGGCAAGACCCACGGCGCGGGCCCCGCCGACCAGCACGTCGGCCCCGAGCCGGAGGCCGCGCCGCTGGAGGCGCAGGGCCTGGGCTGGCTCAGCACGTACGGCAAGGGCAAGGGCGGGGACACGATCACCAGCGGTCTCGAGGTGACGTGGACCGACAAGCCGACGCAGTGGTCCAACCGGTTCTTCGAGATCCTCTTCGGCTACGAGTGGGAGCTGACCACCAGCCCGGGTGGCGCCAAGCAGTGGGTCGCCAAGGACGCCGAGGCGATCATCCCGGACGCCCACGACCCGTCGAAGAAGCACAAGCCGACGATGCTGACGACCGACCTGTCGCTGCGCGTCGACCCGGCGTACGAGAAGATCTCCCGCCGCTTCCTGGAGAACCCGGACGAGTTCGCGCTGGCGTTCGCCAAGGCCTGGTACAAGCTGCTGCACCGTGACATGGGCCCGGTCAGCCGCTTCCTCGGCCCGTGGGTGCCCGAGGCCCAGCTGTGGCAGGACCCGGTGCCGGCCGCCGCGCACGAGCTGGTGAGCGACGCCGACGTCGCCGCGCTCAAGGCGAAGGTGCTGGAGTCCGGCCTGACGATCGCCCAGTTGGTCTCCACCGCCTGGGCCTCGGCCGCGAGCTACCGCTCCACCGACAAGCGCGGTGGCGCCAACGGCGCGCGGATCCGGCTGGAGCCGCAGCGCAACTGGGAGGTCAACCAGCCGGAGCAGCTCGCCACCGTGCTGGCCACCCTGGAGGGCATCCAGCAGGAGTTCAACGCCGCGGGCGGCGCCCAGATCTCGCTGGCGGACCTGATCGTGCTGGCCGGCTCGGCCGCTGTCGAGCAGGCGGCGCGGGACGCCGGCGTCGAGCTGACCGTGCCGTTCCACCCGGGGCGTACCGACGCCACCCAGGAGCAGACCGACGTCGAGTCGTTCCGGGTGATGGAGCCGCGCGCCGACGGGTTCCGCAACTACCTGCGGCCGGGCGAGAAGACCCAGCCGGAGGTGCTGCTCATCGACCGGGCGTACATGCTGAACCTGACCGCGCCGGAGATGACCGTGCTGGTCGGCGGTCTGCGCGCGCTCGGCAACAACGTCGGCGGCGCGTCGCACGGCGTGCTCACCGACCGGCCCGGCGTGCTCACCAACGACTTCTTCGTCAACCTGCTCTCCCCGGGCACCCGGTGGAAGGCGTCGGAGTCCGAGGAGCACGTGTACGAGATCCGGGACCTGGCGACCGACCAGGTGAAGTGGACCGCGACCGCGGTCGACCTGATCTTCGGCTCCAACTCGCAGCTGCGGGCGCTCGCCGAGGTCTACGCCAGCGACGACGCGCGGGAGAAGTTCGTCCGCGACTTCGCCGCCGCCTGGACGAAGGTCATGGAGCTGGACCGCTTCGACCTGGCCTGATCCGCCGGACACCAGCGAGCCCCGGTCCGTCGCGCCGCGACGGGCCGGGGCTCGTCCGGTCAGCCGTGCAGCGTACGGCTCGGTGGGATGCCGAACACGGACCGGTAGTGGGCGGTGAACCTGCTGTGGCTCAGGAAACCCCAGCGGGTGGCGATCCGGCTGACGGTCTCGCGCCGCGGATCGCCCATGCACAGCTCCTGGTGTGCCCGCTCCAGCCGGATGCGCCGCAGGTGGGCCGCCGGCGTGCTGTCCAGATGCCGCCGGAAGGCCAGTTGCAGGGATCGCACGGACACGGCGGCGGCGACGGCCACGTCCGCCGGGCTGATGTCCCGGTGCGCGTTCTCCTCCATGAAGGCGATGGCCCGGTGAAGCGCCGGCGCGTCCAGGTCGGTGCGGCGCTGACCCGGGCCCGCCAGCGCCTCGCGGGGCCGGTGCGGGACGCCGGGCGGCCGGACCGGCGAAGTCGCAACAGCGCGGCCCGCCGCTACGCCCCGCCCGCGCACCTGCCGCTGCCGCCGAGCTGGCAGTGCAGCGGCTGCGCCGCCGCCTGGCCGTGCCCCACCAAGCAGAGCCAGTTGCTCGTCGAGTTCGGCGGTACGACCGCGGGGCTCGCCGTCTATCTCGGCGCCTGCCTCGTCGCCGCCACCAAGGACATGCCGGCCATGCCGCTCACCCAGGCCAGGGCACGTTTCCTGGGGTGGCTGCCGCGCCGGCGGCACTGACCCGGCCGGCCTCACCCAGGCCCACCTTCGGCGGGCGATCCGGCGAGGGTGGATGCGATCGGGCCGCAAACGTTGGAAAACCTGCTCGGAACTTGCGACCATCCCGCGAAGCAGCCCGGTTGTCCCGAGCGCCGGGACTCGCGTCGGTGGCCGATTCACACTGTCCTGCGTGGATAGGCCCAGGTGGAGAGCCATCCGAGCCTCTTGGTGTTGCCTGCGGGTTTCGAAAACTTTGCCGCAAGCTCTTGCAAAGACTTTCATGGATGGCGCATGGTGTTCGCTACCCGGGACGGCCGCCCCACCCCCGCTCACCCTTTCGAACCCACGGAAGAGGTCCCCCAACCATGCTTTCCGTCAGGCCACACCCCGGTGGCCGTGCCGGCCGCCTGCTGCTCGCCGTCGCGCTCGTCGCGGCGGGCGGCACGGTTGCCGTCGCGGCTGCCACCACCACCGCCGCACCCGCCCGCGCCGCCGTCGTGCTCAACGACAGCGAGGTGACCGCCAACCTCTGGGAATGGAACTGGGCCTCCGTCGCCGCTGCCTGCACCGACCACCTCGGGCCCGCCGGCTACGGCGCGGTGCAGGTGGCACCGCCGCAGGAGTCGGTGAAGCTGCCCGCCAGCGCCGACGGCGCCTACCCCTGGTACGAGGTGTACCAGCCGGTGTCGTACAAGCTGGACAGCCGGTTCGGCAACCGCCAGCAGTTCGCCGCCATGGTCAACGCCTGCCACGCCGCCGGTGTGCGCGTCTACGTCGACGCGGTGGTCAACCACATGGCCGGCACCAACAACCCGGCCGGTACGCGCGGTTACGCCGGCACCGAGTTCTCCGGCTACAGCTACCCGGCCGTGCCGTACGGCGACGGCGACTTCCACCGCCCCGGCGACAACTGCCCGACCGGCGGCGCCATCAACGACTGGAACAACGAGGCCCAGGTGACCAGCTGCGAGCTGCTGTCGCTGTCCGACCTCTACACCGAGAAGGAAGCGGTCCGGAACAAGATCGCGGCGTACCTCAACGACCTGATCGGGCTCGGCGTCGACGGCTTCCGGGTCGACGCGGTCAAGCACATCCGCAAGGACGACTTCGCGGCCGTCCTCGGCAAGCTGAACAACACCGTCGTCGAGGGCCGGCGGCCGTACGTCGCGCAGGAGATCTTCGACGGGGCGAGCAACCCGGCGTTGCAGGCCCGCGCGTACATCGGCAACGGCGACGTGCTCGACTTCGCGTACGCCAAGGGCATCCGTTCGGCCTTCCAGGGCTCCATCTCGGCCCTGGCGAACGTGCCGAACTGGAACCTCGACGCGCCCGGCGCCAACGTCTTCTCCATGGTCACCAACCACGACCTGGAGCGCGACGGCGTGGTCCTGTCGTACAAGAACGGCACCGACTACGTGCTGGCCAACTACTTCGCGCTGGCCTACCCGCACGGCAAGCCGTCGGTCTACGACAGCTTCACCTGGTCCAACCGCAACCAGTCCCCGCCGCACGACGGCACCGGACGCGTCACCGACACGGTCTGCGGCGCCGCCTGGACCTGCGTGACCCGCACCACCGGCGTCAAGGGCATGGTCGGCTGGGCCAACGCCGCCCGCCCGGTGAAGACCGTCTCGGACTTCACCACGGTGAACAGCAACGTGATCGGCTTCCACCGCGGCGACCGGGCCTGGATCGGCATCAACGACTCCGGCTCCGCCACCACCGCGACCTTCGCCACCGGCCTGGCCGACGGCCGGTACTGCGACGTCATCTCCGGTGTCGCCACCGCGAGCGGCTGCACCGGCGGCACGGTGACCGTGTCCGGCGGCCGGGCCAGCGTGACCCTCCCGGCCAACGACGCGGTCGCGATCCACGTGAACGCGCGTCCCGGCGCGAGCCCGTCCCCGACGGCCTCCCCGACCGTGTCGCCCACCGCGTCGCCCACTGTCAGCCCGGGTGACCGGATTGCCACCACGTTCACCGTCACCGCGAACCTGGCCGCCGGGCAGGACGTCCGCGTCGTCGGCAGTGTCCCCGCGCTCGGGTCGTGGACGCCCGCGGGCGGCGTCGAGCTGGCCGCCCAGGGCGGCGGCGTCTACCGCGCCACCGTCGACCTGCCCCGGTCCACAGCAGTGGAGTACAAGTTCGTCAAGCTGACCGCCTCCGGCGCGGTCACCTGGGAGTCCGGCGCGAACCGGACGCTCACCACCCCGGCCTCCGGCACGTACGCGGTGACCGAGACGTTCCGCGGCGACACCGTCTCCACGACTGTGGCCACCACGTTCTCCGTCACCGCGACCACCGCCTACGGGCAGAACGTCTTCGTGGTCGGCAACACGCCGGCGCTCGGCAGCTGGAACCCGGCCGCTGCCGTGGCGCTCTCGTCGGCCGCGTACCCGGTCTGGCGGGCCACAGTCGACCTGCCCGCGAACACCGCTGTCGAGTACAAGTACGTCAAGAAGAACCCGGACGGGACGGTGACCTGGGAGTCCGGCGCGAACCGGACGCTCACCACGCCGGCCGGCGGCACCCGCGCCGTCACCGACACCTGGCGCTGACGATCGCGCGGCCCGTCCCCGTCACCCCTGGGGGCGGGCCGCATCCGGTCCCGTCCGGACCCGGGCCCCGACCACGCGCTGATCCCGGTCGGTGGCCCACGATCCGGCGCCGCCACCGTCACCGGTGGCGGTCGCGCTCCGGCGGCGCCCGCCGCGAGCCGCCGCCAGCGCCGCGGCCAGGCACACCAGGGCGGCGGTCACCAGCGGCGGCCGGCCGCCGCTGGTGACCGCCGCCGACCCGAGCGGGATGGCCAGCGTGATCGGGCCGAACATGACCGTGTTCGCCGTCCCGGCGACCCGGCCGAGCATCGCCTGCGGCGTGTACGTCTGCACGGCGGTGACCGCCGCGACGAGCGTCCACGGCAGGCCGACGCCGATCACCACCGAGGCGGCGAGCGTGCTCGGCCACCACGGCAGGCAGCGTCCCAGACAGCCGGCGGCGAACAGGACGGCGCCGGTGACCCCGACCGCGATCTCGCCGTGGCGGCGGACGAGCCGCCCGACGACCAGCCCGGCGAGCAACGAGCCGCCGCCCTGCGCGCTGGCCAGCACGCCGAGGAAGGTCAACGGCAGCGCCAGGCCCGTCACCACCACGTCGTACAGCGCCGCGGTGGTGAAGCCGGACATCGCGATGGACACCGCCGCGAGCGCCACCGGTACGCGTACCGCCCGTCGGGCCAGCAGCGCGGCGAGTCCGTCCCGCACCCCCGCCGCGGGCGCGGTCGGGAGAGCGGGTTCCGCCCGGGTCAGACGCAGCGCGCCGTACAGGGCGGCCACGAGCACCGGTACGACGGCGGCGAGCACCGCGACGACGTGCCCGCCCCGCCACGCGTACAGGCCCGCTCCGGCCAGCGGCGCCACCAGTTTCATGCCCTCCTGCGCACTCGACCGCCAGCCGTTGACGTCGGCCAGCCGGGCCGGGGGGAGCGCGGCGGGCAGCAGCGCGGTCTCGCCGGCGTCGACGAGCACGTAGCCGATCCCGTACGCGAGTGAGACGGCGTAGATCAGCCAGGCGTCGCCGGGCCCTCGAACCACCAGCAGGCTCAGCAGCGCGGCGGCGAGCGCGAGGTCCACGCCGATCACCAGGGGCCGCCGGGGGACCCGGTCGAGCAGGCCGCCGAGCCACGGGCCGGCCAGGGTCGGGGCGTAGACGCAGAGGCCGGCCAGCGCGGCGAGCCCGGTGGAACCGGTCAGGTCCAGGATCCAGATGCCGGAGACCAGGGCCATGGCGCTTCCGCCCAGGCCGGACAGCAGCGAGATGGCCACGAACAGGCAGGCGTTGCGGCGCATGAATCCCCCGAGAGTTGAGCCTGGAGGACTCATCCTCGGGATCTGAGTCGCAGCGGGGCAATACGTCGCGCCTACGTCAACGTCCTGTTGACAGGGTCGCCGTGATGCGCCCGGCGGCGTCGCGTGCCGGAGCAGGCAGCCGGGACCCGGCCCCGGCCAGGTCGTCGGCGAGGTGCGCGGCCAGCGCGTACAGCGGCCCGGCGGGGGCGTCGAGCGCGAGCGCGCAGGTGCGGCGCGCCAACGCCGCGCGGGGGAAGCGGGCGTCCCACGAGCGGTCCGCCTCGATCCAGCGGTGCAGGTCGGCGACGGCGGCCCGGAGCGCCGGCACGCCGGGGGAGCGGGCCGGGTCGAGCCGGGTCACGCGGGCCCGCCGGGCCGCCGCGAGACGCTGCCGGCGCTGCTCGGCGGCCTGCCGGCTGCCCAGGCCCAGCGCCCGCGCGATCTCGGTCCAGGTGGCGCCGTCGTGCCGGGCCCGGTCGATCAGGTCCAGTTCGCGGTCCTCCAACCGGACCCGGGCCGCGGCGATCTCGGACAGGCCGGCCAGGGTCACCCGTCAACGCTACATTGACAAGCGGCTGCGGAGCGTCAGTCCTCCGGGACGCCCGGTCCCACCTCGCCGCGCGCCAGGCGCTCGGCGTTGCGGTCGGCCTCGCTCTCCGCGTTCTCCGCCCCGGCGCCCGGGTCCCGGGTCCGCCGCCCCTCGGCGTCCTGGAACACCTGCCCGCGCTCGAGCGCGCCCTCCTGTTGCCGCTGGAACCGCTCCGGATCAGTCATGACCGTCAGGTGCCCCGGCCACCGCGCGGCAAACCGGTACGTCAGCGCGGCGGCGCCAGGTACAGGGCGGTCCGGCAGCCGGTCTCGCCCGGCTCCAGCCAGATCCGGTCGTACCCGGGGGACTCGATCTTCCCGGCCGGGGTGCGGACGAGCAGGAGGCAGTCCCGTTCGGCCGGCACGCCGACGGCGGCCACGAGCGCACCGTCGCGCGCTGTCGTGTCGACGGTGATCCAGTCCTGCGGGAACGCCGCCCGCACCGCGCCCGCCAGCGTCTGCGGGGTGGCGGTACGCAGCACGGCGGTGAGCCGTTTCTGCCCGTCCTCGGGCACCCTCGGCACCGGCGCGGCGGTGGGTGGCGAGGGAGCGGGGCCGCTCGGACAGTCGATCTCGTGGTACGTCGTGTAGCGGTAGAGCTCGAACTCGTAGCGGTAGCAGCGCGTGGCCTCACCGGCGCTGTTGCTCGCGCCACCGATCGACACCGGCGGCTGCTCCGGCACCGTCACCACGAACCGCACGTCGACGGTGGCCCGCTCGTCCCCGGCGGTGCGGCCGGACCACGCCAGCGCCTCCCGCTGGACTGTCGCACCGCCGCCCGACGCGGCGTCCTTCGGCTCCTGGACGATCTCGCCCGCCGCGATCGACCCGGCGTCCCGCGTCCGGTTGCGGTGGCCCAGCTCCGTGTTGAGCTGCTTCGCCTCCTCCGCCGCGGTGTCGCGCGCCAGCGCGTCGCCGCTCTCCTCCCCGATTCCCGTGCCGCATCCGGCCGACGCGAGCAGGAGCACCGCGAGCGCCCAGCGGACCGGCCGGTGACGGGGTTTCGGCCCGACGGCGCTGCGTGTCCGGTTCACCGCGCGGACGTTACCGGCGAGCCGCGCGCCGCGCTGCCCCGTTCCGCGGTGGGGGCCGTTGGTCCCGGGTCCGGCAGGCCCTCGGCCCTGCGAGCCGCGCCCCCGCACCCGGCATGCTGGGAGTGCCCGGCGCGGGCGGCGACGACATGGAGGGCAATGTGGTGAGCAACGGCGGGCAGGGCACGGTGACGCCCACCGAGATCTCTCCGGCCCCCGCGAGCGGCCTCGGCTCGGCCGAGGCGGCCGCGCGGCTGCGCGCCGACGGGCCGAACACGGTGGCCGCGCCGCGCAAGCGCGGGCTGGCCGGCCGGATCTTCCGCCAGCTCACCGACCCCCTGGTGGCGCTGCTGCTGGCCGCCGCCGTGGTGACCACGCTGCTGCGCGACTACCCCGACACGGCGGTGATCGTGCTGGTCGTCCTGATCAACACCGCGATCGGCGTGGTGCAGGAGGTACGCGCCGACCGCGCGGTGGCGGCGCTGGACCGGCTCCCCGCGCCGACGGCCCGGGTGGTCCGTGACGGCCGTGACCTCGTGCTGCCCGCCGCCGACCTGGTCCGGGGCGACCTGGTCCGGCTGGAGGCCGGCGACGTGGTGCCCGCCGACCTGGACCTCACCGACGCCGTGCGGCTCAGCCTGGACGAGTCGGCGCTGACCGGTGAGTCGGTGGCGGTGACCCGGGTCGCGGGGGAGGAGGCGAGCGCCGGCACTGTGGTCACCACCGGCCGCGCCACCGGGACCGTGGTGCGCACCGGCGCGGCGAGCGCGCTCGGCCGCATCAGCGCCCTGGTCGCCGCGACCCGCCCGGCGCCCACTCCGCTGCAACGCCGCCTGTCCTCGCTCGGCCGGGTGCTCGGCCTGACCGCCGTGGTGCTCTCCGGGCTGGTCTTCGCGATCGGCGTGTTCGACGGACGCCCGGTCACGCAGATGGCGGTCACCGCGGTGAGCCTGGTGGTGGCGGCCGTACCGGAGTCGCTGCCCGCCGTCGTCACGCTCGCGCTCGCCCTGGGCGCGCGCCGGATGGCCGGCAGCCGGGCCATTCCCCGGCGGCTGCACGCGGTGGAGACCCTCGGTTCGGTCACCGTGATCGCCTCCGACAAGACCGGCACGCTCACCGAGGGCCGGATGGCGGTGCAGCACGCCGTCGTGCCCGGCCGCGACCGCTACGCCGTGACCGGCACCGGCTACGCGCCCGACGGCGAGGTGCACCACCGGGGCGAGCCGGTGAGCGCCCCGGACGAACTGCGCGGCCTGGCCCGCGCCGGACTGCTCTGCAACGACGCCACGCTGACCCCGCCGACCGACGAGCGGCCGGAGTGGACAGCGATCGGCGATCCGCTGGAGGCGGCGCTCGTCACGTTCGCGGCCCGTTGCGGCCTGGACCCGGAGACCACCCGCGAGGCCTGGCCCCGGGTGGCGGAGGCCCCGTTCGACCAGGACCTGCGCCGGATGACCACGGTGCACCGCCGCTGCGACGGGCGCTACCTCGTGGTCTGCAAGGGCGCGCCGGAGAACCTGCTGGCCCCGCCGCTGATGGACGCCGGCGCCGGGGAGCTGGCCGAGCTGACCGACGCCGCGCACCGGCTCGCCGCCGAAGGACTGCGGGTGCTGGCGGTCGCCTCCGCCGTGGTCGACACCGCGCCGGACCCGGCCCGGCCGACCGGCCTGCGCCCGCTGGGACTGGTAGCGGTCGGCGACCCGCTGCGCGCGGCGGCCCCCGGCATCGCCGCGGGCTTCGAGGAGGCCGGCATCCGGCTGGTCCTGATCACCGGCGACCACCCGGCGACCGCCGCCGCGATCGGCGGCCGGCTCGGGCTCTGGCGCGACGGCGACCCGCTCGCCAACGGCGACGACGGCGACCCGGGCGGCGCCCACCCCGACACCCGGGTGTACGCGCGGACCCAGCCGGAGCAGAAGCTCGACATCATCGCCGGCCTCCAGGACCGGGGACACGTGGTCGCGATGACCGGCGACGGCGTCAACGACGCCCCGGCGCTGCGCCGCGCCGACATCGGCGTGGCCATGGGCGGCGGCACCGAGGTCGCCCGGCAGGCTGCCGACCTGGTGCTCGTCGACGACGACCTCACCACAGTGGCGACCGCCATCGGCGAGGGCCGCCGGATCTACGACAACATCCGCCGGTTCCTGCGCTACGCGCTCGCCGGCGGGGTCGCCGAGATCGCGGTGATGCTGCTCGGCCCGCTGTTCGGGCTGCCCGTACCGTTGCTGCCGGCACAGATCCTCTGGATCAACCTGCTCACCCACGGCGTACCCGGGGTGGCGCTGGGCGCGGAGCCGGCCGAGCCGGGCACGCTGAGCCGCCGGCCCCGCTCGCCGCAGGAGTCGGTACTCGGCGGCGGCCTCGGCCGGGACGTGCTGGTCACCGGCGCGCTCATCGCCGCCGCGACGCTCGGCGCCGGCGTGTGGGCCGCGGCGTCGGACCGGCCGTGGCAGTCGGTCGTCTTCGTGGTGCTCGGCCTGGCCCAGCTCGGCGTGGCGCTGGCCGTCCGCGCGATCCGCACCCCGGGCTCGCGTGAGCGCAACCTCGCGCTGCCGGTGGCGGTCGCGATCTCCGCGGTCCTCCAGGTGGCGGGCGTGCTGCTGCCGCCGCTGCGCGAGCTGCTCGGCACGTCCCCGCTCAGCGCGCTCGACCTGCTCGCCTGCGCCGCGATCGGCGTGCTGCCCGGGCTGGTGCTGCGGCTGACCCGCCGCTTCCACGGGACCAACGGCCCCCGGGCCGAGACCGCGGACCCTGCCCGGCCGGCCGCCTGACGGGCAGGCTGAGACCAGTGAAGGAGGACGACATGACAATCCACTCGCAGGCCCCCGTCGTGGTGGGCGTGGACGGCTCCGCCGCCTCGCTGGACGCGGTCCGGGTGGCCGCCCGCGAGGCCGCCGACCGGAATCGGCCGCTGCAGGTGGTGCACGCGTTCATCTGGCCGCTGACCCGCGCGCCGCTCACCCCGGCCCCGGGCGCGCCCGCCGGCGCCGGCCTGCGCAACCAGGCCGAACGCTGCGTCGCCGAGGCGGTCGCCGAAGCCGCCAAGGTCGCGCCGGACGTACCCGTCACCGGCGTGGTCGTCGACGGCGCGCCGGCGGCGGTGCTGGTCGCGGAGTCCCGCGACGCCGCGCTGGTCGTGCTCGGCCACCGTGGCCTGGGCGGCTTCGCCGGCCTGCTGATCGGTTCGGTCACGCTCCAGGTGTCCGCCCGCGCCCACTGCCCGGTGCTGGTGACGCGCGGCGAGGCGCGCGCCGACGGGCCCGTCGTGGTCGGTGTGGACGGCTCCGAACTGTCTACCGCGGCGGTCGGCTTCGCGTACGAGGAGGCCGCCCGCCGGGACGCGCCGCTGGTCGTGGTGCACGCCTGGCTCTATCCCACCCCGCTCGGACCCGGCGACATCCTGCCCCTGGTGTACGACCCGGCGGAGCTCGCCGAGGAGTCCCGGCGGGTGGTCGCCGAGTCGATCGCCGGCTGGGCCGAGCGCTACCCGGACGTGCCGGTACGGCAGCGGTCGGTCCGCGGCGCACCGGCCCGGGTGCTGGTGGAGGAGTCGAAGTCCGCCCGGCTCGTCGTGGTCGGCGCACACGGGCGGGGCGCGCTGGGCGGGCTGCTGCTCGGCTCGGTCAGCCACGCGGTGCTGCACCACGCCCAGTCCCCGCTGGTGATCGTGCGCAACGCCTCCTGACCGCGCGGCGACGTCAGGCGCGGCGGACGGTGGTGAGGTCGGCCAGCCCGGAGATGGTCAGCAGCGGCTCCAGCATCGGACCGGCGATCAGCGCGATCCGGTCGGCGTGCGGGAACAGCGCGGCCAGCCCGGCGCTGTCCAGGTACTCGACCTTCGTGAGGTCCACGACCAGGGGTTCGCCCTCGGGGCGTACCGCCTCCGCCAGCGCCTCGGCGAACGAGGACGCGTTGCTCATGTCGATCTCGCCGACGGCGGTCAGCACGCGCACGCCGTCGGGGCGGTCGCTCGTGGTCAGAGTCAGGGACGCGCTCATGCGGTGATCCTCGCCTGCATGTCGACTGTGGTGCCGGTGGCCCCCGGGGTGACGCTGATGTTGTCCATCAGCGCGCGCATGAGCACGAGCCCTCGGCCGCGGTGCGGGTCGGGAGCCTGCTCCCGTTCCCGCCAGTGACCGCTGTCGGTGACGCTCAGGCGCAGGTTGTCGGCGGTGGCGGCGGCGCGCAGCCGGATCCGCCCGCCCGGGTTGTCGCGGTGCCCGTGCTCGATGGCGTTGGCGCACGCCTCCCCGGCCGCCACCAGGATGTTGTAGGCATGGGCCGGGGCCAGCCCGCAGCGGTCCAGCCAGCCCCGCAGCGCGCTGCGCACCTCGGCCAGCCGCGTCGACTCGGCCGGGAAGTCCAGCTCCAGCGGCCCGGGGTGGCGGTAGAGCAGCAGCGCCACATCGTCGTGGTAGCCGCCGTCGGGGGTGAGCCGCTCCATGATCTCGGTGGCGAGCACCTCCACCGGCGCGTGGTGTCCCTGCTGGATGGCGTCGGTGGCGCGGGCGATGCCGACGGTGATCGGCTGACGGCGGCGTTCCACCAGGCCGTCGGTGTAGAGCATCAGGGTGGCGCGCGGCGGCACCGTCGCCTCCGCCTCCGGGCGTTCCTCACCCGCACGCACGGCCAGCGGCCGGGACCGGCCGTGCTGCAGGAGCTGCGGCGTGCCGTCGGCGCCGACCACGATGGCCGGTGGGTGACCGGCGCTGGAGTAGCGCATCAGGCCGGTGGCCGGGTCGAGGACGCCGCAGAAGACGGTGGCGCAGGACGCGCCGGGAAGCAACGCGGCGAACCGGTCCAGCGCCGCCAGCGTCCGGGCCGGGCCGGGGTCCTGCAACAGCAGGGCGCGGCAGGCGCTGCGCAGCTGCCCCATCACGGTGGCGGCCCCCAGGCCGTGTCCCACGCAGTCGCCGACCACGATGCCGATGCGCCCGTCCGGCAGCTCCACCGTGTCGTACCAGTCGCCGCCGACCTTCAACGGCACCGCGGCGGGGGAGTACCGCACGGCGAAGCCGGCGGGTAGTTGCGCCGGGCCGAGGATCGCCCGCTGCAGGGCCAGCGCCGTCTCCCGCTGCTGGTCGATCTGGTGCACCCGGTGCAGTCCCTGACCGATGTGGCCGGCCAGCAGCGCCAGCAGGGTCTGGTCCTGCTCGGTGAAGGGCCGCTTCTCGCCCAGGTCGATCCAGAGCGCCATGGTGCCGTGCGGGTGCTCGACGGCGATGCCGGCGCCGTGCGTACGTGTCGCCACCGGCGTCAGCAGCGGGGTGTCCCGCAGCGCGAGCAGCGCCTGCCGGCGTTTGCCGGGCAGCGTCTCCCACCGGGTCGCCGGATCGGTGGCGGTCACCAGGGGGGCGGGCTCGTCACCGAAGACGGCGGTGAGCACGCCCGCGGCCCGCCACAGCTTGCGCAGCTCGTCCAGCACGCCGAGCAGCGCGTCGGTGAGGTCGTCGGCCTGGGACAGCCGCATGCTGAGCCCGGCCAGGGCGGTCTCCCGCTGGACGGCGTAGTGCTCGGCGGTGACGTCGCGGAACGTGCCCACGATCATCCGCCGGCCGCTGTCCGGGTCGTCGACCTGGTTGAACGCGGCCGAGATCCAGATGCGGTGCCCGTCGCGGTGGGTCACCGGCACGGTGTAGGTGCCCCGGGACTGGCCGACCAGCAGGGAGAACGCGGCGGCCACCTGGCGGTGCGCCTCGGGTTCGGCCTCCTGGTCCGGCCACCACGGCTGCACCGCCGGATAGGGCAGGCCCTCGGTCCCGTAGCCGAGGATGTCGGTGAACGCCGCGTTGATCTCGACCACGGCGCCGTCCTCGTCGCAGACGAAGAACGCCTCCTGCAACGAGTCGACGAGCGCGGTGCGCCAGCGGGCGTGGTGGTTGCGCAGCCTCGCCAGCTCCACGTTCGCGCGTACGCGGGCCAGCAGCTCGGCGGCCGGGAACGGCTTGACCAGGTAGTCGTCGGCGCCGGCCTCCAGCCCTTCGATCGAGGCCTCCTGACCGGCGCGGGCGGACAGCAGCAGCACCGGGGTGCCGGCCGTACGGGGGTCGGCGCGCAGCGCGGCCACCAGTTGCAGGCCGTCGAGCCGGGGCATCATCACGTCGCTGACCACGAGGTCGTGCCGCCGCGCGCGGGCGGCGTCCAACGCGGCCCGCCCGTCGGCGACCGTGTGCACCTCGTGCCCGGCCGAGCGGAGCAGCCGGGCGAGGTACTCCCGCATGTCGGCGTTGTCGTCGGCCACCAGGACGCGGGCCGGCGCCCCACCGGGCAGCGGCTGGATCGGCCCGTCCGCCGCGGTCGGGTCGTCCCCGCCGGCCGAGGCGCCCGGGTCGGCGGGCAGCCAGCGCAGCGCCTCCTGCACGAACGGCTCGGCGGACACGGGCGTGCGGCCGGCGGCGGCCGGGGCGAGCGCGTCGGCGGGCAGGTGGGCGGTGCCGAACGGCACCCGGACGGTGAAGGTGGTGCCGCCGCCCACTGTGCTGTGGGCGTCGATGTCGCCGCCGTGCAGCGAGATCAGCTCCTTGACCAGGGCGAGGCCGATCCCGCTGCCCTCGTCGGAGCGGGAGCGGGCGTTCTCGATGCGGTGGAACCGTTCGAACAGGCGCGGCATCTCCTCGGCGGGGACGCCGATGCCCGTGTCGGCGATGCGCAGCACGGCCATCCCGTCCTCGGTGCGCATCAGCACCCGCACGGTCCCGTCGAAGGTGAACTTCAGCGCGTTGCTGAGCAGGTTGAGCACCACCTTCTCCCACATCCCCCGGTCCACGTGCACCGGTTCGGGCAGGGGCGGGCAGTCGACCTCGAAGGAGAGTCCGGCGCGCTCGATCGCCGACCGGAAGATGCTGGCCAGGTCGGCGGTCACCGCGGCCAGGTCGACCGGCTCGTAGCGGGCCTGCATCCGGCCCGCCTCGATCCGGGAGAAGTCGAGCAGGCTGTTGACGAGCTTGCCCAGGCGAAGCCCGTTGCGGCGGATGACGTCCAGCTCCGCGCGGACCCGCTCGTCGGCGTCGCGCAGCCGGCCGCGCAGCTCGTCCACGGGTCCCATGATCAACGTCAGCGGCGTGCGGAACTCGTGACTGATGTTGGAGAAGAAGGCGGTCTTGGCGCGGTCCAGCTCGGCGAGCTCCTCGGCCCGCCGCTGCTGCGCCTGGTAGCTGCGGGCGCTGGCGATGCCGGTCGCCAGGTGCCCGGCGGTCAGCTCCACGAAGCCGCGGTAGCCGTCGTCCAGCGCCCGGTAGCGGTTCAGCCCCGCCACCAGGAACCCGTACGGCGCGCCGCCCTGCTGCCGCAGCGGCACCACCAGGGCCTCGGCCGGCGGGGCGGGCCAGACCTCCGCGGGCAGGTCGGCGAAGGCCGGGCTGTCGAGCGTCACCCGTACCGACTCGCCCTCGGTGAGGGCGCCGGCCGGCCACGGGGCGGCGGGGTCGGTGAGGGACAGCATGGCCGGGGCCGCCGGGTGGTCGGCCGCCAGCCCGGTCGCCTCCACCAGCCGGGCGTCGTCGCCGTCGTACAGGTAGGTGAGCGTGAACGGCAGGTCCTGCCGGTTGCGGGCCAGCTGGCGGCTGACGAACGTGAGCGTCTCCTGCTCGGTGCGGATGACGCTCGGGTCCGAGCCGAGGTCGCGCAGCGTGGCCATCCGCCGCTCGCCGATGACCCGTTCGGTGTCCTCGCTGACCACGCAGAGCATCCCGACCAGGCTGCCGTCGTCGTCGCGCAGCGGGCTGTAGGAGAACGTGTGGTACGTCTCCTCCCGGTAGCCGGCGCGCTCCAGGAACAGCAGCAGGCCCTCGTCCCAGGTCGCCTCGCCGGTGCGCAGCACGGTGTCGATGCGGGGGCCGATGTCGTCCCAGATCTCGGTCCACACCTCGTTCGCCGGGCGGCCCAGCGCCCACGGGTACTTGCGGCCGAGCGTGTCCCGCCGGTAGGCGGCGTTGCAGAAGAACGTCAGCTGCGGTCCCCAGGCCATCCACATCGGGAACCGGGAGGACAGCAGGATCCGCACCGAGGTCCGCAGGCTCTGCGGCCAGGCGTCCGGCGGCCCGAGCGGGTGCGCGGACCAGTCGACCCGCGCCAGGTCCGGCCCGATCTCACCGTCGACGGCGAAGACGTCGCCACGCGCACGCGGGTCGGTGTCTGCGCCGCTCATCGCACGAGTCTCCCCCACCCCAACCGATCCCGCTCGTCCAGTCCGCGCCGCGTCACGCCGCGTCCCCGTGGCCGCTTCTTGCCCCGTCGCGCCCCCGGCACTCCATCCGGGGCGGGGAGATCTGACTCACGTGACGCCAGGGTGAGGGCAGGGATTCGTGCGGACCACAAGACGAAGGCGAGGAGACAGCTCTCCTCGCCACTATCAACATATATCGCACCCCGGGTCTTGCCGCAAGGCCCCGGTCATCCCGCAGAATTCTCGGCCGGATGCGGTTGAGCTGCGAAAACGGGGGGCACGGCAATGACCGGACGGTACGTACGGGAACTCCACGCGATCGACGAGACGCACATCGCGGCCGTCGGCGGCAAGGGCGCGCACCTGGGGGCGCTGTCGCGGATCGACGGTGTCGGTGTGCCCGCCGGCTTCTGCGTCACGACTGACGCCTTCCGTCTCGCCGTGGCGGGGACGCCGTCGCTCGCCGGCCCGCTGGACCGGCTCGACCGGGTGGACGCGGACGACCCTGCGGCGCTCCGGACGGCCGCCACCGAGGTCCGTCGCGCGATCGAGCGGATCGCCCTGCCCGGTGACGTCGCGGCGGCGGTCGACCGCGCGCTGTCGGCGCTCGACGCGGACGCCGCGTACGCCGTGCGCTCCAGCGCGACGGCGGAGGACCTGCCGACCGCCTCGTTCGCGGGCCAGCAGGACACCTACCTCAACGTGGTGGGCGGGGCCGAGGTGCTGCGGCACGTCATCCGGTGCTGGGCGTCGCTGTTCACCGAGCGGGCGGTGACCTACCGGCGGCGGTACGGCATCGACGACCGCGCCGTGGACATGGCAGTGGTGGTGCAACGGATGGTCTTCCCGGACGCGGCCGGGGTCCTCTTCACCGCCGACCCGGTCACCGGCGACCGGACGGTGGTCTCCGTGGAGGCGAGCTTCGGCCTGGGTGAGGCCCTGGTCTCCGGTCTGGTGACCCCGGACGTGTTCACGGTGCGCGACGGCGCGGTCGTCGCCAGGACGATCGGAGTCAAGGCGCGGGCCGTGCACGCGGTGCCCGGCGGCGGCACCCGGGAACGGGCGGTCGACCCGGCGCGGCGGGATCAGCCGGCGTTGACCGACGCGCAGGCGGTACGCCTCGCCGCGCTGGGCCGGCGGATCGAGGCGCGCTTCGGCCGCCCGCAGGACGTCGAGTGGGCGCTCACCGGCGACGACGTGCACATCCTGCAGAGCCGGCCGATCACCACGTTGTTCCCGGTGCCGGCGGCCGCCGCCGACGGGAGGTTCCACGTCTACCTGTCGGTCGGACACCAGCAGATGATGACCGACGCGATGAAGCCGCTGGGCCTGTCGATGTGGCGGCTGACCGCCATGGCGCCGATGCACGAGGCGGGCGGCCGGCTGTTCGTCGACGCCACGCCGCACCTGGCCACCGAGGCGGGCCGTACCGCGTTCCTGGGCATGATCGGCCGGGCCGACCCGCTCACCCTGGACGCGCTGGAGACCGTGCTGGCGCGGGACGTCGTGCCGACGACGCCGGACCCGGCTCCGGCCCCGGCCTGGCCACCGGCGGGCGGCCCGCCGCCGATCGAGACCGATCCGGCGATCGTCACCGGCCTCGTCGCGCGCAGCCGGGAGTCCGTCGCCGCGCTGGAACGCGACATCCGGGGCCGCTCCGGACCGGAGCTGTTCGACTTCCTCACCGAGGCGTTCACCGAGCACAAGCGGGTGCTCACCGACCCGGTGAGCGCCCAGGTGATCATGGCGGGGATGCAGGCCACCTGGTGGCTCAACGACAAGCTGGGGGAGTGGCTGGGCGAGCGCGACGCCGCCGACACGCTCACGCTGTCCGCGCCCGGCAACGTCACCTCCGAGATGGGACTGGCGCTGCTCGACGTGGCCGACGTGATCCGCCCGTACCCCGAGGTGGTGGCGTTCCTGCGCGATCACGCCGACGACGGGTTCCTGGACGAGCTGCCGAAACTGCCGGGCGGCGCGCAGGCGCGCGCGGCCGTCGAGAGCTACCTGGACCGGTACGGCATGCGCTGCGTCGGCGAGATCGACGTCACCCGGCCGCGGTGGAGCGAAAGCCCCGCCACGCTCGTGCCGCTGATCCTGGACAACGTCCGCACCTTCACCCCTGGTGCGGCCGCGCGCCGCTTCGCGCACGGCCGGGAACGGGCCGAGGCGAAGGCCCGGGAGGTGCTCGACCGGCTGCGCGCGCTGCCCGACGGCGAACGCAAGGCCGCCGAGACGCAGCGCATGATCGACCGGGTACGCACGTTCATCGGCTACCGGGAGTACCCGAAGTACGACATCGTGAGCCGCTACGCCGTCTACAAGCGCGCGCTGCTCGCGGAGGCCGATCGGCTGGCGCGGGCCGGTGTGCTCGCCGACCCGGAGGACGTCGTCCACCTCACGTTCGACGAGTTCCGCGAGGTCTCGGCCACCGGCCGGGCCGACGCCGGGCTGATCCGGCGGCGCCGGGAGGAGTTCCGGGCGCACCAGGCGCTCACCCCGCCCCGCGTGCTCACCTCCGACGGCGAGGCCCTCAACGGGTCGTACCGGCGCGACGACGTGCCTCCGGGCGCCCTGGCCGGGTTGCCGGTCTCGGCCGGCGTGGTCGAGGGGCGGGCGCGGATCGTGACGGACCTGGCCCGGGCCGATCTGGAGCCGGGCGACATCCTCGTCACCGCGCATACCGACCCGAGCTGGACGCCGTTGTTCGTGGCCGTCGCGGGCCTGGTGACCGAGGTGGGCGGCCAGATGACGCACGGCGCGGTGATCGCCCGCGAGTACGGGCTGCCCGCCGTGGTGGCGGTGCCGGACGCGACCCGGCTGATCCGCGACGGCGGGCGGATCCGCGTGCACGGCACCGCCGGGTACGTCGAGCTGCTGTCCTGACCGGCGCCGCATGCCCGATGATGGAGGTCCGGCGAGCGGGGAGGCGCGATGCGGATCGGGGAGCTGTCGGCGCGTACCGGGGTGAGCGCCCGGTCCATCAGGTACTACGAGCAGCAGGGCCTGCTGGCCGCCCTGCGCACGCCGAGCGGGCAACGGGTCTTCGCCGAGTCGGCGGTGGACCGGGTCCGGCTGATCCAGCGGCTGTTCGAGGCCGGGCTGAGCAGCCGCCGGATGGCCGAGCTGCTGCCGTGCGTGACCGACCCGCAGATCCGTACCCCGTGGCTCACCGAGCGGCTGCGCGAGGAGCGGGCCCGGATGGTCGCCGAGATGGCGCGGCTCTCCCACGCCGTCGAGGTGCTCGACGACGTGGTGACCGACATGACGGTGACTGTGGCCGACGACACCCGGAGCCCGGCGGCCTGAGCGCTTGCCCTTGACACCGGTGTCAACTCCTAGCGTCGGGTCATGAACGCGACTCTGGACACCGGATCGCCGGTGACGCCGCTGCTGGAACCGGTCACCGTCGCCGGGCTGTCGTTGCCGTCCCGCTTCGTGATGGCGCCGATGACCCGCAACCGCGCGCCGGGCGGCGTGCCGACGCCGGAGATGGCCGAGTACTACCGGCGCCGCGCCGCGGCGGGCGTCGGCCTGATCGTCACCGAGGGCGTGCTGGTGGACCATCCCAGCGCCGGCCACGAGGACACCGTTCCCCGGATGACGGCGGGTGCGGCCGAGGCGGGCTGGCGGGGCGTGGTCGATGCGGTGCACGCCGCAGGCGGCCGGATCGCCGCGCAGCTGTGGCACCTGGGCAGCCTGCGCGAGCCGGTCGACGGCCGTCCGGCGTGGACCCCCTCGGGGGTACGCGAGCCGGGCCGCCCCGCGCCGCACGCGATGACCGCCGCCGACGCGGATGTCCTGCTGGCGGCGTACGCGGACGCGGCCCGGGTGGCGGTCCGGGCCGGGTTCGACGCGATCGAGATCCACGCCGCGCACGGTTACCTGCTGGACGAGTTCCTGTGGCCGTACACGAACCGCCGGACCGACGCGTTCGGTGGCTCCCCGGCGCGGCGGGCGGCGTTCCCGGCGGCTGTGGTCCGCGCGGTCCGCGCGCAGGTCCCGGCGCACCGGCCGGTGATCGTGCGGTTCTCCCAGTTCAAGGAGCGCGCGTTCGACGCGCGGATCGCGGAGACTCCGGCCGAGCTGGCGCAGATCCTCACCGCGTTCGCCGAGGCCGGCGCGGACGTCCTGCACGCCTCGCAGCGCCGCTTCTGGCAGCCGGCGTTCCCCGGCTCGGCGCTGAACCTGGCCGGCTGGGCGAAGCGTCTCACCGGCCTGCCGTCGATCACCGTGGGCTCGGTCGGGCTGCGCCGGGAGTTTCTGCGCGAGGGCGGCCCGGAGTCGGTGGCGGGCCTGGCCGCGCGGCTGGCGGACGGGGAGTTCGACCTGGTCGCGCTGGGTCGCGCGCTGCTCGGCAACCCTGCCTGGGTGACGCACGCCGCGACCGGCCGGCTGGACGAGATCGTCGACTACCGCAAGGCGCACGAGGACGTGTACCCCTAGCACCGGGGTGCTCGCAGGGGGTTGACGCCGGGGGATGTTATCGCTCACAGTCGATGGCAGGGCATGAGCGCCGCAAGGCTCACCGGGCGAGCCGCGCTGGTCGTACCTCGACACCGTCACCGGACGCGGAGTCGGGGACTCGCACCACCACCATCGCGTAACCCCCGGAAGAGGAATCCGCATGAGACGAAAGAGAGCCTTGCTGACCACCGGCATCCTGGCCGGCGTGCTAGCCGCCGGCATGGCGGTGGCCCTGGCGCCGGCCGCGAGCGCCGGCACCACGCTGCGCGCGGCGGCGGCCGAGAAGGGCCGTTACTTCGGCGCCGCGGTCGCCACCAACAAGCTGTCCGACAACACGTACGCCACGGTGCTGAACCGCGAGTTCAACTCCGTGGTGGCCGAGAACGAGATGAAGTGGGACGCCACCGAGCCGCAGCAGGGGCGGTTCAGCTACAGCGGCGGCGACCGGCTGGTCAGCCACGCCCGCGCGAACGGGATGTCGGTGCGCGGGCACGCGCTGCTCTGGCACCAGCAGCAGCCGTCGTGGGCGCAGGGTCTGTCCGGCAGCGCGCTGCGCAACGCCGCGATCAATCACGTCACCCAGGTCGCCACCCACTTCCGGGGGCAGATCTACGCCTGGGACGTGGTGAACGAGGCGTTCGCCGACGGCGGCAGCGGCGGGCGCCGCGACTCGAACCTGCAGCGCACCGGCAACGACTGGATCGAGGCCGCGTTCCGTGCGGCCCGCGCCGCGGACCCGGGCGCGAAGCTCTGCTACAACGACTACAACACCGACGGCATCAACGCGAAGTCGACGGGCATCTACAACATGGTGCGCGACTTCAAGTCGCGTGGCGTGCCGATCGACTGCGTCGGCTTCCAGTCGCACCTGGGCACCACGATCCCCGGTGACTACCAGGCCAACCTCCAGCGCTTCGCGGACCTGGGCGTGGAGGTGCAGATCACCGAGCTGGACGTGATGACCGGCGGCAACCAGGCGAACATCTACGCCGCCGTCACCCGGGCCTGCCTGGCGGTGTCGCGCTGCACCGGCATCACGGTGTGGGGCGTGCGGGACTGCGACTCGTGGCGCGGCTCGGACAACGCGCTGCTGTTCGACTGCTCGGGCAACAAGAAGGCGGCGTACAACGCCGTGCTCGACGCGCTCAACGCGGGCGGGAACAACCCGCCGCCGACCACGACCCCGCCGCCGAACAACCCGACGACGCCACCGCCGGGTCAGGGCGGGTGTACGGCCTCGGTGACGCTGAACTCCTGGACCGGTGGCTTCGTCGCCAACGTGAAGGTGACAGCCGGCTCGTCGGGCACCCGGGGATGGACCGTCACCATGACGTTGCCGGGCGGCGCGAGCATCACCAACACCTGGAGCGCCACCGCGAGCGGGAACAGCGGCACGGTGCGGTTCGCGAACGTCGACTACAACGGCCAGCTCGGCGCCGGCCAGAGCACCGAGTTCGGGTTCCAGGGCAACGGAAGCGGATCGGGCATGACGCCCACCTGTTCCGCCTCCTGAGCCGGGTCCGCGGGGGCGGCGCGACGTGCCGTCCCCGCGTGTCCCGGACGCGTCCTACCTGGACCGCCGTCTCTGTTACAAGAAAGAGACGTGCACATTTCGCGCGATTGGTTGACGGGGCAACTTGTGAGCGTTAACACTCGCCGTGACGGTTACCTGTGTCACAGGGGCCCACGGAGGGGAGAGGACGCTCGTGCGCAGACGATTCCTTGCCGCAGTCAGCGGCGCCGCGCTCGCGATCAGCCTGGCCGCGTGCAGCGGCGAGGGCGCCGGAGGCGGCTCGGACACCAGCTCCGCCAAGCCCGGCGACCTGACGATCGGCGTCTCGATGCCGACCCAGACCTCGGAACGGTGGATCGCCGACGGCAACTCGGTGAAGGAGAAGTTGCAGGCGAAGGGCTACAAGGTCGACCTGCAGTACGCCGGGGACGACATCCCCACCCAGTCGCAGCAGATCGACCAGATGATCACCCAGGGCGCGGACGTGCTGGTCATCGCCCCGATCGACGGCACCGCGCTCAGCGGCCAGCTCCAGGCCGCCGCGGCCGCGAAGATCCCGGTCATCTCCTACGACCGGCTCATCCGCAACAGCCCGAACGTCAGCTTCTACGTCAGCTTCGACAACTACAAGGTGGGCGTGGCGCAGGCCAACGCGCTGCTGGTCGGCCTCGGCCTGCTGAACAAGGACGGGTCCAAGGGGACCGCGACCGGCCCGTTCAACGTGGAGTTGTTCGCCGGCTCGCTCGACGACAACAACGCCGGCTTCTTCTTCAACGGCGCGATGGACACGCTCAAGCCGTACCTCGACGCGGGGACGCTGAAGGTCAAGTCGGGGCAGACCAAGATCGAGCAGGCCGCCATCCTGCGCTGGCAGCAGGAGACCGCGCAGAAGCGGATGGAGGACCTGCTCACCTCCAGCTACAACGACGGCAGCAAGGTCGACGGCGTGCTGTCGCCCTTCGACGGCCTGTCCCGGGGCATCATCACCGCCCTGCAGAACGCCGGCTACCGCGGCGGCGCCAAGAAGATGCCGGTGGTGACCGGTCAGGACGCCGAGGTCGCGTCGGTCAAGCTCATCAACGACGGCGTGCAGGGCTCGACCGTGTTCAAGGACACCCGGCTGCTGGCCGAGCAGGCGGTGATCGCCGCCGAGGCGTTCCTGCGCAAGGAGGAGCCGAAGGCCAACGAGACCAAGGCGTACAACAACGGCGTCAAGGTCGTGCCCGCGTTCCTGCTGCCGGTCCAGACCGTCTACAAGGAGGACATCAAGTCCGTCCTGATCGACTCCGGTTACCTGACCGAGCAGGAGGTCGCCGCCGGCCGAGCCGGCTGATCCGACCGCTGGGCCCGGTGGCGCGCCGTGCCACCGGGCCCGCCCCGCTCCGGACACCACGACCACGAGCAGGACGGATACCCATGAGCGACCACATCCTCGAGATGCGTGGCATCACGAAGACCTTCCCCGGGGTCACCGCGCTGCAGGACGTCTCGCTCGCCGTACGGCGCGGCGAGATCCACGCGATCTGCGGCGAGAACGGCGCCGGCAAGTCCACGCTGATGAAGGTGCTGTCCGGGGTCTACCCGGCCGGCAGCTACGACGGCCAGATCGTCTTCGACGGCGAGCCGGTCGGCTTCCGGGGCATCCAGGACAGCGAAGCGCGCGGCATCGTCATCATCCACCAGGAGCTCGCGCTGGTGCCGTACCTGTCGATCGCCGAGAACATCTTCCTCGGCAACGAGCGCCGGGGCCGCGGCGGGCTCATCGACTGGCACCGCACCAACGCGGAGGCCGCGGCGCTGCTGCGGTCGGTCGGGCTGCACGAGAATCCGGTCACCCCGGTCATCCAGCTGGGCGTCGGCAAGCAGCAACTGGTGGAGATCGCCAAGGCGCTGTCCAAGAAGGTGCGGCTGCTGATCCTCGACGAGCCGACCGCCGCGCTCAACGATGTCGACTCGGCGCACCTGCTGGACCTGATGCGCAGCCTCCGCGACCAGGGCATCACCTGCATCATGATCTCGCACAAGCTCGGTGAGATCACGGCGATCGCCGACTCGACCACAGTGATCCGCGACGGCCGTACCGTCGAGACGCTGGACATGGCCGACGGCGGCGCGACCCAGGACCGGATCATCCGCGGCATGGTCGGACGCGACCTGGCCACCTTCTACCCGACCCGCGACGTGACCCCCGGCGAGGAGGTGCTGCGGATCGAGGACTGGACCGTGCGGCACCCGACCCAGGACCGTCTGGTCGTCGACCGGGCCTCGCTGCACGTGCGCGCCGGTGAGGTCGTCGGCATCGCCGGCCTGATGGGCGCCGGGCGCACCGAGCTGGCGATGAGCGTGTTCGGCCGCGCCTACGGCCGGGACATCAGCGGCCGGCTCTTCCTCAAGGGCCGCGAGGTGCGTGCGCGCACGGTGGCCGAGGCCATCGCCAACGGCATCGCGTACGCGACCGAGGACCGCAAGCACTACGGCCTCAACCTCATCGACGACGTCCGGGGCAACATCTCGGCCGCCGCGCTCGACAAGCTCGCCCGCAACGGCTGGATCGACGGCAACCGCGAGATCCAGGTCGCCGAGCGGGGCCGGCGCGACATGAACATCAAGGCGCCGACCGTCATGTCGGTGGTGGGCAAGCTCTCCGGCGGCAACCAGCAGAAGGTCGTGCTGGCGAAGTGGCTCTTCACCGACCCGGACGTGCTGATCCTCGACGAGCCGACCCGGGGCATCGACGTCGGCGCGAAGTTCGAGATCTACACGATCGTCAACCGGCTGGTGGCCGAGGGCAAGGCGGTCGTGCTCATCTCCTCCGAGCTGCCCGAGCTGCTCGGCATGTGCGACCGCGTCTACACCCTGGCGGCCGGCCGGATCACCGGGGAGATGCCGGTGAGCGAGGCCACCCAGGAGAACCTGATGGAACTCATGACCAAGGACAGGGATCTCGTCCGATGACCAGCACGAAGCCCACGCCCCAGAAGGTCGCCGCGCCCGACACCGGCGCGGCCGCCAGCCTGCACACCGGCACCAGCGACCCGCGCACGCTGATCCTCGGCAACCTGCGGCAGAGCGGCATCTACATCGCCCTGGTGGTGATCGTCGCGCTGTTCGCGGTCCTCACCGACGGCGTCTCGCTGAGCCCCGGCAACCTCACCAACATCGTGCTCCAGTACTCCTACATCCTGGTGCTCGCGATCGGCATGGTCATCGTGATCATCGGTGGCCACATCGACCTGTCCGTGGGATCGGTGGTGGCGCTCACCGGAGCGGTCTCCGCGGTGCTCGTCATCCGGGAAGGCATGCCCTGGTGGGCCGGTGTGCTGGCCGCGCTCGCGGTGGGCGTCGCGGTCGGCGCGTGGCACGGGCTCTGGGTCGCGTACGCCGGGATCCCGGCCTTCATCGTCACCCTGGCCGGCATGCTCCTGTTCCGCGGCCTCACCCTGCGGGTGCTGGACAACATCTCGCTGTCACCGTTCCCCGAGGAGTACCAGCGGGTCGCCGCCGGCTTCCTCAACGGTCTGCTGGGCGGCGAGGGCTACGACGCCTTCACGCTGTTCATCGGCGCGTTCGCCGTCGTCGGGTACGCGGTGGCCGTGTTCCGGACCCGGGTCGCCCGGGTGCGCCACGAGCAGCCGGTGGAGTCGTTCCCGCTGTTCGTCCTGCGGATCGTGGTGGTCGGCGCCGTGGTCATGTGGTTCGCCTGGCAGCTCGCCAACGCCCGCGGCCTGCCGATCGTGCTCATCGTGCTGGCCGTGCTGGTGCTGATCTACGGCCTGCTCACCCGCCGTACCGTGTTCGGCCGGCAGGTGTACGCGATCGGCGGCAACCTGCCCGCGGCGATGCTGTCCGGCGTCCGGGTGAAGCGGGTCAACTTCTGGATCTTCGTCAACATGGGCTTCCTGTCCGCCGTGGCCGGCGTGATCTACTCGTCCCGGTCCAACGGCGCCCAGCCGGCCGCCGGCAACATGTTCGAGCTGGACGCGATCGCGGCGGCGTTCATCGGCGGCGCGGCGGTCACCGGCGGGGTCGGCACCGTGGTCGGCGCCATGGTGGGTGGCCTGATCATGGCGGTGATGAGCAACGGCATGCAGCTCATGGGCGTCGACCAGTCCGTCCAGTCGGTGGTGAAGGGCCTCGTCCTGCTCGTGGCGGTGGCGTTCGACATCTGGAACAAGCGCCGGGCCGCCGGCGCCCGGTGACGGCCGGCCGGACGCTCGCCCCTTCGTCCGGCCGACCGCCGTTCACCGGCCGCAGCCGCTCACGCGCGGCTCCACCGCTGGTTGGTGTTGCCGTGGCAGGTCCAGACGATCACCCGGGTGCCGTTGGCGGTGCCCGCGTTGTCGACGTCCAGGCACAGCGACGGGAAGCGCACGTTGCTCACCGTGCCGTTGCCGTTGATCGTCCACTGCTGGTTGGTGCCGCCGTTGCAGTCCCAGATCTGCACCCGGGTGCCGGCGGTCGCGCTCGTCGGCACGTCCAGGCACTTGCCGAGCACCTGCAACGCCTGCCCGTTGGCCGTGAACTGCTGATTGGCGTTGCTGTGACAGTCCCAGATCAGCGTGCCGGTGCCGTTGGCGGTGCCGGCGTTGTCCACGTCCAGGCACCGGCCGGACGACTCGCTGCGCAGCCGGAACGTGGTCGGGACCGGTGGCGGGGTGGTGGTGCCGCCGCCGCTGACCCGGTAGACCACGGTGCCGTGCGCGGGCACGCTGGCGGAGATCGTGCCGGTGCTGGTGGAGGTGCCGTCGGTCCACGCGTCGCGCAGCGTGAACGAGCTGCCGCTCTTGCCGATCGCCGCCGCCGTGGTGGAGACGGTGGTGGTCGAGCTGCCCTGGTTGAACAGGGCGACCGCCACGTCGCCGTTCGCCAGCGGCTTGGCCAGCACCCGCCGGGTGCCGTCGAAGGAGACCTGGACCGCCTGGCGGCCGAGCGTGTCCTGGTTGATCGCGACCAGGTTCGCGTTGCGTAGGATCGCCAGGGTGGCCGCGTTCGTCGAGCGGACGTCGTTGCCCATCATCAGCGGCGCCGCCAGCATCGTCCAGAGCGCGAAGTGGCTGCGCATCTCCGTGTCGTTCATGCCGCCGTTGCCGACCTCCAGCATGTCCGGGTCGTTGAACCCGCCGGGGGCGGCGTACCCGGCCAGCGGCACCGTGACGTCGACGATGTTCTGGATGCCCATCGGGTAGCCGTTGGTCTGGCCGGTGTTCCACGCGTTGGTGATGTCCTCGGTGGTCCGCCAGAGGTTCGCCACGTCGCTCCAGTTGCGCTGCGGCCCGGTCTTGGCGTGGTAGCTGTTGGGGTTGATGCTGTAGACGATCGGCCGGCCGGTGGAGGCCAGCGCGTCGCGCATGATGCCGAACCGCGCCACCTGGTCGTTGATGGTGCCGGTGCCCGAGCACCAGTCGTACTTGAGGTAGTCCACGCCCCACGCGGCGAACTGCCGCGCGTCCTGGTACTCGTGGTTGAGGCTGCCGGTGGCGCCGGGGAACGCGCCGCCGACCTGGGCGCAGGTCTTGTCCAGCGGCACCTGGTAGATGCCGAACAGCAGGCCCCGGGCGTGCAGGTAGTCACCGAGCGCCTTCATCCCGCTGGGGAACCGTTGCGGGTGCGCCTGGAGGTTGCCCTGCGCGTCCCGGTTCGGGTTGAACCAGCAGTCGTCCACGACGACGTACTTGTACCCGAGGTCGCGCAGTCCGTTGGCGACGATCGCGTCGGCGGTCTGCTGGATGAGGGTCTCGTTGATGTTGCAGCCGAACGTGTTCCAGGTGTTCCACCCCATCGGCGGCGTACGGGCGACGCCGTTGTCCAGTGCCCGGGCCGGGCGTGGGGCGACTGCCCCGTCGGTGACGGTGGCTGCGAGCGCCACCGCCGCGACACCCAGGACGGCGAGCGTCCGTCGGGTCCATCTGCGCACTGGTCCTCCTCGGTGGCCGGGCGCGGTCGGTGCCGGTGCCCGGAAGGAGCAGCCCGCCGGTCGCACGGCGTCGCCCGTGGTCCACGGGGACGGACGCGGCACGGCACTTCCAGAGGGCCGGACGGTGCCGGCGGGCGCTCGTGGGTGGTGGGGGTCCGGCGGTCGACGGGGTCGCCGTCCGTCGCCGCCCGGCTGCGGCGCCGGGGTTTCCCGGACGGCGGCGCCACAGCGCTTGGGATGGCAAAAATGTTATCGCTGACATCAAGAGCTGTAAATAGGAGTGCGAGTCCCGGGTCGCCCGCGACGGCCGGCTGCCGGCGGTGTCGTGGCGAGAGAAAAGGCCGCTGAAAGGCCCTTTGAGCGGCCCTGTGGCGGGGCCTGGACGCTTGGGACCGGGGTGTCGGAGCCGCCGAGAGAATTTCCGGAAGTTCCATTGATTGTTGTCGTTAACATAGGGTTGGCCCGGGGTTCGCCGGTGCTCCCGGGGTGGATCTCCCCGGCCGGCGGTCGGGCCGGTCCACGGGGCCCGCGGGCGTCGGTCCCGGACGGCGCTCCTCGTTACGTAGCTGTTGCCCGGACGTGTCTTGACGGATGTGTATGTGAGCGCTAACACTAACTCCGTGACACGGCGGAGGTGCAAATGAGCGAAGTGGACGCGTCCGACCGGTACGTGATCGGGGTCGACTTCGGCACGTTGTCCGGCAGGGCGCTGGTGGTCCGGGTCCGCGACGGCGCCGAACTCGGCACAGCGGTGCACGAGTACCGGCACGGGGTCATCGAGACCGCGCTGCCCGACGACGGCCCGGCGTTGCCGCCGGACTGGGCGCTGCAGGATCCCGACGACTACCGCGACGTGCTGCGCCACGCCGTACCGGCCGCGCTCTCCGCGGCCGGTGTGGACCCGGCGCGGGTGGTCGGGATCGGCATCGACTTCACCGCCTGCACCGTCCTGCCGACGCTCGCCGACGGCACGCCGCTGTGCGAGATCCCGGAGCTGCGCCACCGGCCGCACGCCTGGGTCAAGCTCTGGAAGCACCACGCCGCGCAGCCGCACGCCGACCGGATCAACGCGCTGGCGCACGAACGCGGCGAGCCGTGGATCGGCCGCTACGGCGGCAAGATCTCGGCGGAGTGGCAGTTCGCCAAGGGGCTGCAGATCCTGGACGAGGACCCGGAGGTCTACCGGCGCGCCGAGCGCTTCATCGAGGCGGCCGACTGGATCGTCTGGCAGCTGTGCGGGGTCGAGACGCGCAACGTCTGCACCGCCGGCTACAAGGGCATCCGGCAGGACGGCCGGTACCCGTCGTCGGACTACCTGGCCGCGCTCGACCCGGGTTTCACCGACTTCGTGACCAAGCTGGACGGTCCGCTGCTGCCGCTGGGCGCGCGGGCCGGCGCGCTCGACGCCCGCGCCGCCGCCTGGACCGGCCTGCCCGAGGGCATCGCGGTAGCTGTCGGCAACGTCGACGCGCACGTCACCGCCGCCGCCGCCCAGGCGCTGCGGCCCGGCCGGCTGGTGGCCATCATGGGCACCTCCACCTGCCACGTGCTCAACGGCACCCACCCGGCCGAGGTGCCGGGCATGTGCGGCGTGGTCGACGGCGGCATCAGCCCCGGCGCCTGGGGCTTCGAGGCCGGGCAGAGCGGCGTGGGGGACATCTTCGGCTGGTTCGTGCGCCACGGCGCCCCGGCCGGATTCGACTCGCACGAACGGCTCACCGAGGCCGCCGCGGCCCAGCCGGTCGGCGCGCACGGCCTGGTGGCGCTGGACTGGTGGAACGGCAACCGGTCCCTGCTGGTCAACCACGACCTGAGCGGGCTGATCGTCGGGCTGACGCTGGCCACCCGGCCGCCGGACGTCTACCGGGCCCTGCTGGAGGCCACCGCGTACGGCACCCGGATGATCGTCGAGGCGTTCGCGCAGGCCGGCGTGCCGGTCGACGACCTGGTCGTGGCCGGCGGGCTCACCTCCAACCGGCTGCTGATGCAGATCTACGCCGACGTCACGAACCGGCCGCTGAGCATCATCGGCTCCGCCCAGGGACCGGCGCTCGGCTCGGCCATCCACGCGGCGGTCGCGGCCGGCGAGTACCCGACGATCCACGAGGCGTCCGCCGCCATGGGCCGGATCGAGGAGGCCGTCTACCGGCCCGTACCGGAGAACGTCCGGGCCTACGACGCCCTCTACGCCGAGTACCGCGCGCTGCACGACCACTTCGGCCGCGGCGCGAACGACGTCATGCTGCGCCTGCGGGCGATCCGCAACGCGGCGGCCGACGCCGCCCCGGCGCGTACCCCCGCGAGCCTGGAGGTGGTGGGATGAGCGCCGGCGTCGTCGGCCAGGTCGCCGCGTTGCGCGAGACGGTGGCCCGCCTGCACCGCGAGCTGACCCGCTACGGACTGGTGGCCTGGACCGCCGGCAACGTCTCGGCCCGCGTACCCGGTCAGGACCTGATGGTCATCAAGCCCAGCGGGGTCGACTACGACGACCTGACCGCCGAGTCCATGGTGGTCTGCGACCTGGGCGGCGCTGTCGTCGACGGCGGCGGCTCGCCGTCCAGCGACACCGCCGCGCACGCCTACGTCTACCGCGCGATGCCCGAGGTCGGCGGCGTGGTGCACACCCACAGCGGCTACGCCACCGCCTGGGCGGCCCGGGGCGAGGCGATCCCGTGCTGGCTGACCGCGCAGGCCGACGAGTTCGGCGGGGAGATCCCGGTCGGGCCGTTCGCGCTGATCGGCGGCGACGACATCGGCAAGGGGATCGTCAGCACGCTGTCCGGGCACCGCTCGCCCGCGGTGCTCATGCGCAACCACGGCGTCTTCACCATCGGCCGGGACGCCCGGGCGGCGGTCAAGGCCGCCGTGATGTGCGAGGACGTCGCCCGTACCGCGCACCTGGCCCGAGCGCTCGGGCAGCCGCTGCCGATCGCGCCGGCCGACATCGACTCGCTCTACGACCGTTACCAGAACGTCTACGGCCAACGCCCGCCGGCGCCCTGACCCCGGACCGGGCGCCGCGCATCCACCCCACCACCACACCCGGCCGCACCGGCTCCCCGCCGCGCGTCCGGAACATCCAACCCCGGAGGAGAACCGATGAGAACCAGGAGCACGGCCCGCAGGGTCATCGCCGCGTTCGCCGGCGTGCTGCTCGCCGGCAGCATGGCGGCCTGCGGCAACAGCGACACCGGCGGCGATTCCGGTGACGGCAACGACAAGATCGTCCTGGGGTTCTCCCAGGTGGGCGCCGAGAGCGGCTGGCGCACCGCGAACACCACCTCGATCAAGGAAGCCGCCGCCGAGGCCGGCATCGAGCTGAAGTTCGACGACGCGCAACAGAAGCAGGAAAACCAGATCAAGGCGATCCGCAACTTCATCCAGCAGAAGGTCGACGTGATCGCCTTCTCGCCGGTGGTGGAGTCGGGCTGGGACACCGTGCTCAAGGAGGCCAAGGACGCGAAGATCCCGGTCATCCTGACCGACCGCGCGGTCGACTCGGCCGACAAGTCGCTCTACAAGACGTTCCTCGGCTCGGACTTCGTCAAGGAGGGCCGCCTCGCCGGCGAGTGGCTGGTGGAGCAGAAGAAGGCGGCGCCCGGCCCGGTCAACATCGTCGAGCTGCAGGGCACGACCGGTTCGGCCCCGGCCAACGACCGGAAGAAGGGCTTCGCCGAGGCGATCGCCGCCAACCCCAACCTGAAGATCGTCGCCTCGCAGTCGGGTGACTTCACCCGCGCCGGCGGCAAGCAGGTGATGGAGCAGTTCCTCAAGGCCAACCCGAAGATCGACGTGCTCTTCGCGCACAACGACGACATGGGCCTGGGCGCGCTCGAGGCGATCAGCGCGGCGGGCAAGACGCCCGGCAAGGACATCACCATCATCACCGTCGACGCGGTGAAGGACGGCATGCAGGCCCTCGCGGACGGCAAGTTCAACTTCATCGCCGAGTGCAGCCCGCTGCTCGGCCCGCAGCTGATGGAGCTGGCCAAGAAGGTCAAGGCCGGCGAGGAGGTCCCCGCCCGGATCGAGACCGAGGAGACCACCTTCACCCAGGAGCAGGCCAAGGAGGCACTGCCCAACCGTAAGTACTGACCCACCCCGGGGGGGTCGCCGTCGCGAGACGGCGGCCCCCGTGCCACCACCGTCTAGAAGAGGTCCGATGGGATGACGGGTAACCGTCCGGTTCTGACCATGACCGGCATCAGCAAGACCTTCCCCGGGGTCCGCGCGCTGCACGACGTCGACTTCCGGCTGTTCCCGGGTGAGGTCCACGCCCTGATGGGTGAGAACGGCGCCGGCAAGTCCACCCTGATCAAGGTGCTGACCGGCGTCTACGGGACCGATGCGGGCGTCATCACCCTCGACGGCGAACAGGTCTCGTTCAGCGGCCCGATGCAGGCCGCCGCGGCGGGCGTCAGCACCGTCTACCAGGAGGTCAACCTCTGCACCAACCTGTCGGTGGCGGAGAACGTGTTCATCGGCCGCGAGCCGCGCCGGCTCGGCGCGGTCCGCTGGGGCGAGATGCGCCGGCGGGCGCGCGACCTGCTGGCCCGGCTCGACCTCGACCTCGACGTCACCGCGCCGCTCGGCACGTACTCGCTCGCGGTGCAGCAGATGGTCGCCATCGCCCGGGCGATCGACGTGCAGGCGCGGGTGCTGATCCTGGACGAGCCGACGTCCAGCCTGGACGCCGGCGAGGTGGCGCAGCTGTTCCGGATCATGCGCCAGCTCCGCGACGAGGGCATCGCGATCCTGTTCGTCACGCACTTCCTCGACCAGGTCTACGGCATCGCCGACCGGATCACCGTGCTGCGCAACGGCACGCTGGTGGGGGAGTACCGCACCGAGGAGCTGCCGCAGTTCAGCCTGGTCGAGAAGATGATCGGGCAGGAGCTGGACGTGCTGGAGCGGCTCGACGAGCAGCAGAAGCGCGCCACTGTCGACGCCGACGACGAGGCCCCGCTCGTGGACGCCGCCGGGCTGGGCCGGCGCGGCGCGGTCGCGCCGTTCAGCCTGCGCATCCACGCCGGTGAGGTGGTCGGCCTGGCCGGCCTGCTCGGCTCCGGCCGCACCGAGGTGGCGCGGCTGATCTTCGGCGCGGACCGGGCCGACCACGGCCAGGTCCGGCTCGACGGCGGCCGGGCGCCGGTGCGCAACCCGATCCAGGCCATCGGTCAGGGTGTCGGATTCTGCTCGGAGAACCGCCGGGCCGAGGGCATCGTCCCGGAGCTGACGGTCCGGGAGAACATGATGCTGGCGTTGCAGGCCGCGCGCGGCTGGCTGCGTCCGATCCCGCGCCGCCGCCAGGACGAGCTGGTCCGCAGGTACGTGGAGGCGCTCAGCATCCGCCCGGCCAACCCTGAGCTGCCGGTGCGCAACCTCTCCGGCGGCAACCAGCAGAAGGTGCTGTTGGCCCGCTGGCTCATCACCGAGCCGCGCCTGCTCATCCTGGACGAGCCGACCCGCGGCATCGACGTCGGCGCGAAGGCCGAGATCCAGAAGCTGGTGGTGCAGCTCTCCGACGGCGGCATGGCGGTGTTGTTCATCTCCGCCGAGCTGGAGGAGGTGCTGCGCCTGAGCCACCGGGTCGCGGTCATGCGCGACCGCGAGATGGTCGCCCAGCTCGACAACGACGACACGCTCGACGCCGACCGCGTCATGCGCACCATCGCCAGCGGAACCCCCCGGGAGGAGGTGACCCGATGACCGCCGTCGCCGACCGCCTCCGCCCGCTTACCGGCCACCGCCTGTTCTGGCCGGCGCTGGTGCTCGTGGTGATGCTCGCCGCGAACACCGTCTACCGTCCCGGCTTCCTCGCCGTCGAGGTCAAGAACGGCCACCTGTACGGCACGCCCATCGACATCCTGCGGCTGAGCGCGCCGCTGATCCTCGTCGCGCTCGGGATGACGCTCGTCATCGCCACCGGCGGCATCGACCTGTCCGTCGGCTCGCTCTGCGCCATCAGCGGCGCGATCGCCTGCCTGCACATCAGCGGGGCGGCCGACCAGAACAGCCCGGCCACGGTGGCGACCGCGCTGGCCCTGGCCTTCGGCGCCGCGCTCGTGCTCGGCGCGTGGAACGGGATACTCGTGGCGGTCATCGGCATCCAGCCGATCATCGCGACGCTGATCCTCATGGTCGCCGGACGGGGCATCGCCCAGCTGGTCACCGAGGGGCAGATCATCACGATCAACTCCGGTCCGTACCGGGCGATCGGGCTCGGGCACTTCCTGACGCTGCCGCTGGCCATCCTGATCGCGCTCGCCGCCGCGCTGCTCGTGGCCGCGTTCACCCGGCGCACCGCGCTCGGCCTGATCGTCGAGTCGGTCGGCGGCAACGCCGAGGCCAGCCGGCTGGCCGGCATCCGGTCGCGCCGCATCGTCTTCCTCGTCTACGTGATCAGCGCCGTATGCGCCGCGCTCGCCGGCTTCATGGTCACCGCGAACGTGTCGAGCGCCGACGGCAACGCCGCCGGCCTCTGGATCGAACTCGACGCGATCCTGGCGGTCGTGATCGGCGGTACGTCGCTCGCCGGTGGCCGGTTCTCCCTCGGCGGCACCGTCCTCGGCGCGCTGATCATCCAGACCCTGACCACCACTGTGTACGCCATGAACATCTCGCCGCAGACGTCGCTGCTGTTCAAGGCGGTCGTCGTCATCGCCGTCTGCCTCGTGCAGGCCCCGGCGTTCCGCGCCCGGCTGCGCCGGCGGCGCGGGACCGAGCCCGGGCCGGCGGCGCCGCAGCGGGAGAAGGAGCAGGTGCCCGCATGAGCAGCACGTCGTTGAGCACCGGCCGCTCCTGGCGGCCCAGCCTGCCGCGGCGGCACGTCCCGGTGCTGGCCACGCTCGCCCTGCTGCTCGTCATGTACGGCATCGGCGTGTCCCAGTACCGCGCGTTCTCCAACATCCAGGTCGTCTTCAACGTCTTCATCGACAACGGCTTCGTGCTCGTCGTCGCGGTCGGCATGACGTTCGTGATCCTCACCGGCGGCATCGACCTGTCCGTCGGCTCGGTGGTCGCGATGACCGCGATGGTGTCGGCGTCGCTGCTGCGCGACGGCCTGCCCGCGGCCCTGGTGCTGGTGATCGCGCTGCTGATCGGCCCGACGCTGGGCTTCCTGATGGGCTGCGCGATCCACTTCTTCGAGATCCAGCCGTTCATCGTCACGCTCGCCGGGATGTTCTTCGCCCGCGGCATGTGCACGTTCATCAGCGACTCCTCGATCTCCATCACCGACGGCTTCTGGACGTCGATGTCGCAGCAGCGCATCGGCGATCCGGCCGGCAACTTCGTGTCGATAAGCGTGCTGATCGCGTTCGCGGTGGTGCTGGTCGCGGCGTACGTGCTGGCGTACACGCGGTTCGGTCGCAACGTGTACGCGGTCGGCGGCAACGCGCAGTCGGCGCTGCTGATGGGCCTGCCGGTGGCGCGGACCCGGATCGCCGTCTACACGATCAGCGGGCTCTGCTCGGCGATCGGCGGCATCCTGCTGTCGTTCTACACGCTCTCCGGCGCGCCGCTGATCGCCGTCGGGATGGAGCTGGACGTGATCGCCGCCGTCGTGATCGGCGGCACCGTGCTCACCGGCGGTTCCGGGTACGTCTTCGGCACCGTGCTCGGCGTGCTGGTGCTCGGCGTGATCCAGACCCTGATCACGTTCGACGGCAGCCTCAACTCCTGGTGGACCAAGATCGTGATCGGCGGGCTGCTCTTCGCGTTCATCCTCCTCCAGCGGCTCATCGGCATCCGGTTCAAGTGACGGTTCCTAGCGCGGAAGGCAACAACATGGCAACTCACCCCCAGCCCGAGGTCTGGTTCCTCACCGGCAGCCAGGGCCTCTACGGCGAGGACACCCTGCGGCAGGTCGCCGAGCAGTCCCGGCAGATCGCCGCGCGCCTGGACGAGTCGCCGGACATCCCCGTACGCGTGGTCTGGAAGCCGGTCCTCACCTCCAGCGCGGACATCCTGGCGGTGTGCCGGGACGCGGCCGTGCAGGGCGCGGTCGGGGTGATCGCCTGGATGCACACGTTCTCCCCGGCCAAGATGTGGATCTCCGGGCTGGACGCGCTGCGGACGCCGCTGCTGCACCTGCACACGCAGGCGAACGTGGCGCTGCCGTGGGACGAGATCGACATGGACTTCATGAACCTCAACCAGGCCGCGCACGGCGACCGGGAGTTCGGGTTCGTCCAGACCCGGCTCGGGGTGGCCCGCAAGACCGTCGCCGGCCACGTCACCGACCCGCGCGTCACCGGCCGGGTCGCGGCCTGGGCCCGGGCCGCCGTCGGCTGGTCGGCGCTGCGGACGCTGCGGCTGGCGCGCTTCGGCGACAACATGCGCGACGTCGCGGTCACCGAGGGGGACAAGGTCGAGGCGGAGCTGCGCTTCGGCGTCTCGGTGAACACCTACGGCGTCAACGACCTCGTCGCGGCCGTCGACCAGGTGGGGGACGCGCAGGTGGACGACCTGGTCAAGGAGTACGACGACACCTTCCGGGTGGCGCCGGAGCTGCGGCCCGGCGGGGACCGGCACGACTCGCTGCGGTACGCGGCGCGTCAGGAGCTGGGCCTGCGCGCGTTCCTGGAAGCCGGCGGGTTCCGGGCGTTCACCACGAACTTCGAGGACCTCGGCGGGCTGCGCCAGCTTCCCGGCATCGCGGTGCAGCGCCTGATGGCCGACGGCTACGGCTTCGGCGGCGAGGGCGACTGGAAGACCTCGGTGCTGGTGCACACGCTCAAGGCGATGGCCGTCGGCGTGCCCGGCGGCACCTCGTTCATGGAGGACTACACCTACGACCTGACGTTCGGCCAGGAGCTGATCCTCGGCGCGCACATGCTGGAGGTGTGCCCGAGCATCGCCGCCGACGTGCCGAGCGCGGAGGTGCACCCGCTGAGCATCGGCGGGCGGGAGGACCCGGTGCGCCTGGTCTTCGACGCCGCGCCCGGCCCGGCCGTGGTGCTGGGCATGGCGGACATGGGGGAGCGGTTCCGGCTGGTCGCCAACACGGTGGACGTGGTGCCGCCGCCGCACCCGCTGCGCCGGCTGCCGGTGGCCCGCGCGGTCTGGCGTCCGCAGCCCGACCTGGCCGGCTCGGCGGAGGCGTGGATCACCGCCGGCGCCCCGCACCACACGGTGCTCTCCCAGGCCGTCGGCGTGGAGGAGCTGCGCGACCTGGCCGCGATGGCCCGGACCGAGCTGGTGGTCATCGACGCCGACACGCGCCCGCACCGCTTCGCCGACGAGCTGCGCTGGAACCAGGCGTACTACCGGCTCGCCCGGGGCTTCTGAGCACTCGCCGCCCGCCACGCCGGCCCGCCCGCCCGCCACGCGGCCCGCGTGGCGGGCGGCTCGTGTTACGCCTTGACGAACGACATGTTATCGCTCACAGTCGATGGATAGGGTCACCGGCACCGCTCGCGGGCCGTTCCGGGCGCGATCTGCGCCGCAGTTGCCAGGGATCCGACTCCCGCCTGGGTGGGCATCGCTGTTAGCGATAACGCCGACGTCGTCGGCGCGTGCCGCCGTGCCCGGGCTCCGGTCGACGAAGGAGGATCGTGGTGACGGCTCGACTGTCCCGTGGACGTGGACGCCTGTCCCGGCTGCTGGCCGGGGTGGTGGCGCTGCTGGTCGGTGGCGTGGTGGTGGGCGCCGTGCCCGCGCCCGTCTCGGCGGCCACTGTGGACACCAGCGCGTACTACGTGTTGGTGAACCGCAACAGCGGCAAGGCGCTGGACCTGTACAACCAGGCCACCAACGACGGTGCGCGGATCACCCAGTGGACGCGCAACGACGGCGCCTGGCAGCAGTGGCAGTTCGTGGACTCCGGCGGTGGCTACTACCGGCTGCGCTCCCGGCACTCCGGCAAGGTGCTGGACGTGACCGGCGCGTCCACCGCCAACGGCGCGGCGGTGGTCCAGTGGACCGACCACGGCGGCACCAACCAGCAGTTCCGGCTGGCCGACTCCGACAGCGGGTACGTCCGGCTGATCAACCGGAACTCGAACAAGGTGATGGAGGTGCAGAACGCCTCCACCGCCGACGGCGGCAACATCGTTCAGTACGACGACTGGAACGGCGCGAACCAGCAGTGGCAGCTGGTGCGCGTCGGCGACAACCCGGGTGACCCGGGCACGCCGAGCGGCAACTTCACCAACCCGGCGGTCTGGCAGGACTTCGCCGACGTCGACATCATCCGGGTCGGCGACGTCTACTACATGTCCGCCTCCACCATGCACTACTCGCCGGGCGCGCCGGTGCTGCGCTCCTGGGACCTGGTGAACTGGGAGTTCGCCGGGCACTCGGTGCCGCGGCTGGAGTTCGGCACCAAGTACGACCTGAGCGGCAGCGAGCAGGCGTACGTGGACGGCATCTGGGCGTCGACGCTCAACTACCGGCCGAGCAACCGCACGTTCTACTGGGCCGGGTGCATCGACTTCGCGCAGACCCACATCTACACCGCCGCCGCTGTCGACGGCGCGTGGAGCCGCCTGAGCACCATCCCCAACTGCTACTACGACGCCGGCATGCTGATCGACGACAACGACACCATGTACGTCGCGTACGGCAACGGCACGATCAGCGTGGCCCAGCTGTCCGCCGACGGGCGCAGCCAGGTGCGGGCCCAGCAGGTCTACCAGACGCCGTCGAGCATCGGCACGCTGGAGGGCGCGCGCTTCTACAAGCGCAACGGCGCGTACTACATCTGGCTGACCCGCCCGGCCAACGGCCAGTACGTGCTGAAGTCCACGAACGGCCCGTTCGGCCCGTACGAGCAGCGGCAGGTGCTGCTGAACCTGCCCGGCCCGATCTCCGGTGGCGGCGTGCCGCACCAGGGCGGGCTGGTGCAGACGCAGACCGGCGCCTGGTACTACATGGCCTTCACCGACGCGTACCCCGGTGGCCGGATGCCGACCCTGGCGCCGATCACCTGGACCTCCGACGGCTGGCCGCAGGTGCAGACCGTCAACGGGGCCTGGGGCGCCAGCTACCCGAACCCGTTGCCGACCCGTCCGGTCAAGCCGCTCACCGGCACCGACACGTTCTCCGGCACCACGCTCGGCGTGCAGTACGAGTGGAACCACAACCCGGACAACAGCAGGTGGTCGGTGAACAACGGCCTGCGGTTGCAGACCGCCACCGTCACGAACGACCTGTACCGGGCCCGCAACACGCTCACCCACCGCATCCAGGGTCCGACCTCGACCGGCACCATCGAGCTGGACTACTCGACCATGCGCGACGGTGACCGGGCCGGCCTGGCGATGCTGCGGGACAGCTCGGCCTGGATCGGCGTACGGCGGGACAACGGCGCGACCCGGGTGGTGATGACCAACGGCCTGACCATGGGCTCGAACTGGAACACCACGAGCACCGGGACGGAGATCGCCAGCGCGGCGGTGTCCGGCGGGCGGATCTGGCTGCGCGCGAACGCCGACATCCGGCCCGGCTCCGGGCGGCAGGCGCGGTTCTCCTACAGCACCGACGGGGTGAACTTCGTGTCGCTGGGCAACGCGCTGACGCTCAACAACGCGTGGCAGTTCTTCATGGGCTACCGGTTCGGCTTCTTCAACTACGCCACCCAATCCCTGGGCGGCGCGGTAACGGTGCGGCAGTTCTCGCTGACGACACCGTGACAACGGTCACTATTCGCGGCCGTTGACACATCTTCAATAGCCCGGGGTGCGGCTCCGGCAATCGCCGGAAATGCCGCACCCCGGGCCCAATTCCACCCGCTCCGAGCTGCCTGTTCGTGCCACTGCGTAACGGAAGGGAATGAGCCGCCTGTCGATTCCGCGATATCGGCGCGCCACGGTGGGAACGGTCGATCGGCGGTGCGGATACCGAGGGGACCGCTGGCGTAGACTGTCGCCACCCGGGACGGTCCGGTCGAGATCGACCGGGTGCGGCCGCCGCGGGCAGTGGCGAAAGTGAGGTGGCCGTGCGCGGTCCTGCGATGACGGACGTGGCTCGCCTCGCCGGGGTTTCGCACCAGACGGTCTCCCGGGTCCTCAACGGGCATCCCAATGTGCGTGAACAGACCCGGCTGCGGGTCCAGGCCGCCATCACCGAGCTCGGCTACCGGCCCAACCGCGCGGCCCGCGCGCTGGTGACCGGCCGATCCCAGGTGATCGGCGTGGTCGCCCAGAACACCACGCTGTACGGCCCGGCCTCGCTGCTGGCCGCGCTGGAGCAGACCGCCGCCGAGGCCGGTTTCGCGGTGAGCATCGGCAGTGTCCGCGACCTCGACCACCGCTCCATCTCGGCGGCGGTGGAGCGGCACCTGGCGCACCGGGTCGCCGGCATAGTGGTGATCGCGCCGGTCGAGTCCGCCGGGGAGGCGCTCGAACGGCTGCCTCAGGACGTGCCGCTGGTGACAGTCGACGGCGATCCCCGGCGACCCATCCCGCTGGTCACTGTCGACCAGGTCGCCGGCGCCAAGGCCGCCACCGAGCACCTCCTCGCCGCCGGGCACCGCACCGTCTGGCACGTGTCCGGCCCGTCGGACTGGTTCGACAGCGCCGGCCGGATAGAGGGGTGGCGCGAGGCGCTGCGGCAGGCGGGCGCCGAGATCCCCCCGCTGGTCCCGGCGGACTGGTCCGCTGCCGCGGGCTACCGGTGCGGGCAGATGCTGGCCCGGATGCCGGAGGTCACCGCGGTCTTCACGGCGAACGACCACCTGGCGCTCGGCGTGCTGCGCGCGCTGCACGAGCACGGCCGTCGCGTGCCGGACGACATCAGCGTCGTCGGGTTCGACGACGTGCCCGAGGCGGCGTACTTCATCCCGCCGCTGACCACGGTGCGGCCCGACTTCACGGCCGTGGCCGCGGCCAGCCTCGACCTGCTGCTCGCCCAGATCGAGTCGGAGTCGGCCGGCCCGCTGCGCCAGACCATCGCCCCGACGCTGGTCCCGCGCCGCAGCGTAGGCCCACCCCCCACCCGCTGACCCCACCCGTCCTCGGCGCCCACCCGCCCTCGCCGATCTTGCACTTCGGGCCCCCAGGGTGTCCGGTTGGCGAACTTCGCGGGGTCCGATAGTGCAAGATCGGCGAGCTGGGGCGGCGGCGGGGGTGGGATGCTCCTATAGAAGTCAAGCGGTGTTGAGGGTGGTGAAGTCGGCGAGGAGGGCGGTGTGGATCTCGCGGACGATGTAGCGCTTGAGGCAGCGCATGATTTCTTTCTTGTTGAGTCCTTGTTTGGTGCGTTTGTCGACGTAGGCGCGGGTGCGGGGGTCGTGGCGCATGCGGACCAGGGCGATGGTGTGCAGGGCTGAGTTGGCGGCTCTGTCGCCGCCTCGGTTGAGGCGGTGTCGGTCGGTGCGTCCTGAGCTGGCGGGGATGGGTGCGGCGCCGCAGAGGTGGGCCAGGGCGGCTTCGGAGCGCAGCCGGTCGGGGTTGTCGCCGGCGGTGGTCAGGAGTTGACCGGCGACGTCGGTGCCGACGCCGTGGACGGCGTTCAGGTGTGGGGCGGTGCGGGCGACGGCGGGTCGTAGTCGCCGGTCGGCGTGGGTGATCTCGGCGGTCAGGGCCTGGATCCGGGCGGCGATGGCGGCCAGGGCGGCTTTGGTGGCCTCGACGGGATCGGTGAGTCGGGTCTCGTCGACGATTAGCGCGGCGCACCGGTCGACCAGTGGTGCTTGCGGGTGGCTGAGGTCGTGGCGCAGAGACTCCGGCGCGGAGGCGAGCAGACCGTGGAGCTGGTTGAGCGCGGCGGTGCGGGCCTTCATCGCGCCGCGGCGGGCCACCCGCAGAGCGCGGATGGCCTCGACCGGGCCAGTGCGGGTCTTCGGGGTGCCGCTGGCCTGTCCGGACAGGGCCGCCCTGGCCGCGGCAAGCGCGTCGAGAGGATCGGACTTGCCCTTGGCGCGGCGGGCGCGCCGGTCCGGGCGGTCGACCTCGACCACCGTGACGCTCTGCGCGGTGAGATGGCGGGCCAAGCCCGCGCCGTAGGTGCCGGTGCCCTCCACCCCGACCTTGATCACCTGACCGAACCGGCGTAGCCAGGCCAGGAGTTGCCGGTAGCCCGACGCCGAAGCGGGAAATTCCTGGTCGCCCAGTACCCGGCCGGCACCATCGATGGCGGCGGCGTGATGAGTTTTGCCGTGAGTGTCGACGCCGCCTGTGACCTGACGCTTCTTGGCTGCCATGCTGAAACCGTCGTCCCTTTCGCTTGCACCGAACAGGGTCGGCACGCACCGCCGGGACGGGCGGACAGGACAGTGACGGGACCTCTTGCACAGGCTCCTATCAGGTCACGAACGCCCAGCAGGTGAGTGCAGGAACGGGTCACCCGGACAAGCCGACGAATCCCCTAGAAGACACCCAAGGTCAGTCAGAGGGTGAGTCAGACCGGCCGGGTGACCCGCTCCCACATCATCACTGTCAGAGGAAGCGCCAGCGCTGGTGGGCGGCGCCGGTGTCGTCGGCGAGGACCGCCTGCGTGCCCTGGGCCGCGGAGCCGCCGCTGAGGCCGAGGACACGGCCCCCGTTCGCGCACTGGATCCGGAACCATCCGCCGCCGCCGTGCCGCAGCCGCCACCTGTGGGCGGCGGTGCCGTTGTCGGCCCACTGGACGATCCGGGCGCCGGCCGCTGTCGAGCCGCCCTCGACGCCCAGCACCTTGCCGCTGTTGCCGTTGCGCAGCCGCAGGTAGCCGCCGGTGTCCACGAGCGCGGTCCAGAGGTGGTCGGCGGTGCCGGTGTCACCCCACTGGATGACCAGCCCGCCGTCGGCGGTGGACATGTTCTGCACGCCGAGCACCAGCCCGCTGCCGAGGTTCTGGATCCGCCGCGCCCCGTTGGGCAGGAACCGCCACTGGTTGTCCAGGCTGCCGTTGTCCGGGTCCTGCACGGCGAACGCGCCCTGGGCCGTCGAGCCGCCGGAGATGCCGAGCAGCTTGCCGGTGTGCACGTTGCGCAGCTTGTGGCTGCCGTCGCCGACGTCGACAACGGTCCAGAGATGGTCGGCGGTGCCGTTGTCCGCCCATTGCAGGATCCGCGCGCCGTCGGCGGTGGACATGTTCTCCACGCCCAGCACCTTGCCGCTGTTGACGTTGCGCAACCGCAGCGCCGACCCGTCGACGACGAGCTGCCAGTCGTGGTCGGCGGTGCCGGTGTCGCCCCACTGCAGCGCGAGGCCGCCGTCGGCGGTGGACATGTTCTGGATGCCGAGCACCAGGCCGCTCGCCGCGTTCGCCAGCCGGAAACTCGCCTCGCCACCACCGCCGCCGCCCGCGCCGACGCGCCAGTAGACCGTGTAGTTGTGGCCGTGGGCGTCGTAGAACGGGCCGAGGTTGACGGTGGCGCCGTCGGCGCGGGCGGTGAACGCGAGACTGCCCGTGCCGGTCCGGGTGACCGAGGCGGGATCCAGCGTCGGCAGGGCGCTCAGCGAGGTGTTGCCGTAGTTGCCGGAGAGCACCACCGGCCCGTACGTGACGGCGGCGACCGCGGCGTCGTCGTTTGCGGCCACCGTCGCCACGCGCATCGGCAGCCGGACCGTGACCGTGTCGCCGGAGGTCCAGTCGCGGGTCAGGACGGCGTAGCTGCCGGGCGTGGTGGCGATGCCCGCGGCGACGCCGTTGACGCTGACGCTCGCCCCGCTGGTCCACGCCGGGATCCGGATCCGCATCGTCCACGACCCGCTCACCGAGCCGGCCACGGTCAGCGTCGTGGTGTCGCCGACCGGGTACGAGGTGGCCTGGGTGACGGTGATGCCGCGCTGGCTCCAGGTCAGCACCGAGGGCATGAACAGGTTGACGGTCAGCGTGGTGCCGTTGTGGAAGTAGATCCCGTCGGCGAGCGTGGTGTTGGTCTCCAGCCCGGTGCCCTGGCAGCACCAGAAGGAGTTGTAGTCGGTGCTCCAGGTGCCGCCGCCCCACGCCGGGCCGACACCGCGCCGCCCGCCCGGGTTGAGCGGGGTGAAGTAGGTGACGTGGCCGTGCGCGTCGGCCGGGTTCTGCTGGCCGATCATGTGGTTGAGCAGCGCGCGCTCGTAGAAGTCGGCGTACGCGACCCGGTCCGGCTCGAGCTGCCACAGCTCCCGGGTCAGCTTGAGCATGTTGTACGTGTTGCACGCCTCGCACGTGTCGTTGCGCAGGTAGCCTGCGATCGCGTTCGGGGCGCGGAAGTGCTCGGCCTGGCTGTTGCCGCCGATGGCGTACGTGTGCGCGCCGACGGTGATGGCCCACGCGTTGGTGGCGATGTCCCGGTAGCGGGTGACGCCGGTGGCCTTGTACTCCCGGGCCGCGCCGATCCACTTGGGCACCTGCGTGTTGGCGTGCAGCCCGTTGAGCTGGTCGGAGTTGGCGGCGAGCGGGTTGAACACGGCGGCGTGGTCGAACCGCTGCGCGACGGTGAGCCACCGCCCGTCGCCGGTCTGCTGGTAGAGGTCGGTCAGCACCGCGTTCATGCCGCCGAACTCGGTGCCGAGCATGGCCTGCATCTGGGCCGAGGTGAGCCGGCCGGTGCGCTGGTCGACCCAGCCGGCCAGCGCCAGCAGCACGTCCCGGGCCTGGGTGCTGCCGATCAGCCGCCACACGTCCAGCAGCCCGGCCAGCGTCTTGTGGATGCAGTAGTAGGGGACGTTGCCGTTGCTGAGCGTCCGGGCCTCCAGCGCGGTGAAGTCGGACTCCGGGAAGCCGGACAGGTAGCCGGCGCTGAACCCGGCCGCGCCGTTGTTGGCCTGGCAGCGGGCCAGCTCGGCGACCATGGTGAGCGCCTTGTCCCGGCAGGTGGTGTCGCCGAGCACCGCCCACGCCTGCGCCCAGGCGGTCAGGAAGTGACCCTGCATGTGGGTGCGGAACGGGAAGTTCGGCGCGTCCCAGCCACCGTTGGCGGCGGCGCCGCCGGTGGACAGGCGGTGGTTGGCCCGGAAGTTGTAGAGCAGCCGGTTGACGTCCACGAAGCGCAGGTACGCCACTGTGCGGTTCTGGTTGTCCTGCCACCGGCTCGCGGTCAGCCGGACCTGGCCCGGGTCGAAGGCGTACGCGGACACGCCGATGTCGGGGCGGGCCGGTGGCAGCGCGGCGTGCGCCGTACCGCCTGCGGTGACGGACCCGGCGGCGGCGCCGGCGGTGGCCGCGACGGCGGTGGCGCCGGTGGCGCGGAGCAGGAATCGGCGGTTCACCAGGGGAGCGGGCATGGACGGCCTCCGTGGCGGGACGGTGGTGGTGGGGGACGGTTACGCGGTGACCCGGAAGGTGGCGTCCTGCCGGTCGAGCGCGGGGGATCCGGCGCCGAGCGGGTCGATGCGCAGCCGGTAGTCGTAGTGCCGCAGGTAGCGGGTGGGGTAGTTGTGCGAGCGGAACGACGACCAGGTGGCGTCGGCCAGGCCGGCGGTGCGGTGGAAGGTGGCGTCGGCGCGGAACGTGGCGGTGCCGTCGTTCGGGTCCAGCCGGACCGCGTAGTCGTAGTGCCGCAGGTAGTTGCCGGGGTAGTTGACCGACTCGAACGAGACGCCGGCGGCGTCGGCCAGGCCGGGGACCATCCGCCACATCTGGTCCTGGTAAGGGTCGAACGGGTACGCGTCGACGCGGGCGACCCGGTCGGCGTGCCGGACGTAGCGGTCGGGCAGGTTCGACGACTTGAGCCGGACCCAGTTCGGCGTGCCCCAGCGGTTGACCATCGCGGCGTACTCGCCGTCGGTGATGCCGATCATCGAGCCGTGTTTGGAGTTCAGCGGCGGGGTGTAGTCCCGCTGGTTCAGTGGCGTCCACGAGTTGCCGGAGATGGTCGTCGTGGACCAGGCGTAGTAGTCGTTGTTGACCGGGCTGAACGAGTCGCCCCACAGCCGCCAGCCGCCCTCGTTGGTGCGCAGCAGCAGCGGCGCCTCGATCGCGTTGCCCTGCCGCAGCCCGCTCGTGTACGTGGTGAAGCTGTTCGGCGCGGCGGTGGTGGAGCGGGCGCCGTAGAGGTATCCGTCGTCGAGGTTCTTGTAGTAGAGGTACGTGGTGCCGCCGTCGACCACCACGTCGCCGTCGAGCACGCCGAAGGCGGGGCTGAAGTAGACCTGCGGTGCGCTGACGGTGCGGAAGTCGCTGGTGTAGTTGACCAGGAACACGTCCCGGCCGTTGTTGGCGGAGTAGACGATGGCGTACTGGCCGCGGGCGGCGTCCCAGAACGCGGTCGGCGCCCAGGTGTGGGTGTCGAGCGTGTGCATCCGGATGCGCCGGTAGCCGGTGAACGCGGTCAGGTCGGCCGAGTCCCACACGTGCAGGTACTGGCTGGTCAGTCCCCAGTTGGTGCCCTTGAGGTCGGTGGCCAGCACCACGAAGGTGCCGTCGGTCCTGCGCAGCACGAACGGGTCGCGCAGGCCGAGCTGCCCGGCGGTCGGGGTGACCACCGGGTTGTTCTGGTTCAGCGGCGTCCAGTTCAGCCCGTCCCGGCTGACCGCCAGGTGCAGGCCGTAGTCGGCGCCGAGGCCGTTCGGCGTCTCGGTGAAGTAGGCCATCGCGTAGGCGGTGTTCGCCGCCGCGAGCGCGCCGCGGGGCAGGCTGAGCGCGCCGGAGGCGGCGGCAGCCGCGGACAGGGCGCCGACTGTGAACGCGCGTCGGGTCAGGGGCACGACGGGGGCCTTTCTCTGCGGTGGAGATGACGGCCGCGTTAACGCTAACAACGTCCCCTAGCCTGGCGTTCATATAGCTGGCTGTCAATCGATTCGCAGCGTTAACGCACCCGTCGCACGCTCACCTGCGCCGCTAACGCCGCAGGGCGGGCCGTCGTCGTCACGGCCCGCCCTGCCCGGCTGTCCGGCGCCGGCGCGCGGCCGGCGACGGGTCAGCGGTTGCGGTAGTGGTTGACGGCGAGGGTCCCCCCGCTCAGCAGCGCCAGCGCGCCGAAGGCGGAGCCGGCCCACGGGTTGCCGACGACGCTCGACAGCACCACGTTCGCGGCCACGCTCACGATGAGCACCAGCCAGAGCAGCGGGCGCATCCGGGTGACGGACGTCGGGGCGGCGGCGGTCTCGGCGGTACGGTCCAGGTCGTTCACGGCTGCCTCCTCGGTGATTTCTTCTACGACCGACACTAGGGAGCCGGCCGGTCGGGAACGATCCCGCCAGCACGACAGTCCTGGTACAGCAGGCTGTACTTTCCGCGCCCTGGGCTGCCGGACCGTGACCGCGGTGACCTATCGTGTCGCCCGGGGGTGGGCCGCGATGGAACACGTGCGTAGGCGGGTCCGTGCCTCGGTGGACGCGCTGGAGCACCTCGTCGGCGGGCTGGGCACCGCGGTGCTGGCCCTGGGCACGCTGCTCGGGGCGGTCGTCGTCGCGGCGGCCTGCGTCGGCGGAGTCGGACTGCTGCTCGTACCCGGACTGCTCCAGGCCGTGCGGTCGGCGGCCGACCGCGAGCGCGCCCGGCTGTCCCGGTGGGGGCCGTCGATCCCGGAGCCCGGGCCGGTGCCGGCCGGGCTGCGCACGGCGCTGCGCGACCCGGTCGTGCGGCGGGAGCTGAGATGGGTGGCCACCCACGGCACCCTGGGCTTCGGCGCCGGGCTGCTCGCGCTCACGCTGCCGATCTACGCCGTGCAGGACATCACGTTCCCGCTCTGGCACCGGCTGGTGACGCCGGGGGCCGGCGCGCCCGGGATCTGGTGGTGGCACATCGCCGGGCTCGGCGACGCGCTCGCTGTCGCCCTGCTCGGGGTGGGATGGCTGGTCCTCGCGGTCGCGAGCGGCCCGGCGCTGGCGCGGCTCCAGGCCCGGCCGGGCCGCCGGCTGCTGCCCCCGCCACCCGGGTTCGACCTGTCGCTGCGGGTCGCCGAACTCACCGCCACCCGGGCCGCCGCGCTCGACGCGCACGCGGTGGAACTGCGCCGCATCGAACGCTCGCTGCACGACGGCACCCAGAACCGGCTGGTCGCGGTGAACGTGCTGCTCGGCGCCGCACGGCGGGCGGTGCGCCGCGACCCGGACCGCGCCGACGAGATCCTGGAACGCGCGCAGAACGCGGCGGAGCAGGCGCTCGGCGAGCTGCGTACGGTGGTGCGCGGCATCCTGCCGCCGGTGCTCGGCGACCGAGGGCTGGCCGGGGCGCTGACCGGACTCGCGGCGGAGTGCGCGGTGCCGTGCCGCCTGTCGGTGGACGTCGACGTGCGCTGCGCGGCGTCGGTGGAGGCCACCGCGTACTTCGTGGTGGCCGAGGCGCTGACCAACGTGGTCCGGCACAGCGGCGCGAACGGCGTCGAGGTCGTCGTGCGCCGGGAACGGGACCGGCTGCTGGTGACGATCACCGACGACGGGCGCGGGGACGCCGACGAGACGCGCGGCTCGGGGCTGACCGGCATCCGCCGCCGGGTCGAGGCGTACGACGGGCGGATGACGCTGACGAGCCCACCGGGAGGGCCGACGAGGATGCACGTGGAGCTGCCATGCGGATTGTGATCGCCGAGGACGACGCGCTGCTGCGCGAAGGGCTGGCGCTGCTGCTGCGCGCCGAGGACCTGGACGTGGTGGCCACCGCCGGCACGCCGGGGGAGTTCCTGGCCGCTGTGGACGAACACCGGCCGGACGTGGCGATCGTCGACGTGCGGATGCCGCCCACCCACACCGACGAGGGCATCGTCGCCGCGGTCGAGGCCCGCCGCCGCCGGCCGGGCCTCGCGGTGCTGGTCCTGTCGGCGTACGTCGAGCAGGCGTTCGCCACCGAGCTGTTCGCGGTCGGCGCGTCCGGGCTCGGCTACCTGCTCAAGGAGCGGGTCGGACGGGTCGAGGAGTTCCTCGCGGCGCTGCACCGGGTCGCCGGCGGTGGCAGCGTGATCGATCCGGAGGTGGTCGGGCAGCTGCTGGCCCGCAACCGGCGGCCGGACACGGCGCTGGCCGAGCTGTCGCCGCGCGAGCACGAGGTGCTGGCGCTGATGGCGGAAGGGCTGGGCAACGGCGCGATCGCCGAGCGGTTGTTCGTCACCGACGGCGCGGTGCACAAGCACATCCGCAGCATCTTCGCGAAGCTCGGCCTGCCGCCGGACGACCGCGCCGACCGCCGGGTCACCGCCGTGCTGCGCTACCTCGACGGCCGGCGGTAGACCACGCAACGCAGGCGCGCCGCCTCACCGGGGAGGCGGCGCGCAGGCGGCTGTGATCCGGATCAGCGGCCGGTGCCGCACAGGGCCGCGTCGACGGTGCTGGTGACCGCCTCCAGCATCTCCAGGCTGGTCGGCAGCGCGGTCACCGCGACCACGGCGCTGCGCCCGTCCGTGGTGGCCAGGTTGCGGGTCTGGAAGCCCTGGATGTCGCCGCCGTGTCCCCAGGCGTGGCCGCCGCAGGGCAGCTCGTGCCGGGCGATGCCCAGGCCGTACTCCCACACCCCGGTGGGCTCGAAGTCGGGTGCCGGAACCGTGCGCGTCAGGGCCGCCTGCTGAGCGGGCTTGAGCAGCTTGCCCGCCAGCAGCGCCTCGAAGAACGCCCGTAGGTCCGACGGCGTCGAGACGAGCTGACCGGCGGCCCAGCCCAGCGACGGGTCCATCCGGGTCACGTCGACCCACGGCGCGCCCGGCTCCACCGCCACGTATCCGCGCGGCAGCCGGCCGGGCAGGTCCTGCTCGCCGGTCTGCGGCCAGTACGTGTCACGCAGCCGCAGCGGCTCGATGATCCGCCGGGTGATCTCCTCACCCACCGGGCGCTTGGTGACCCGCTCGACGATCAGCCCGGCCAGCACGAAGTTGGTGTTGCTGTACTCCCACCTCTGACCCGGCGGGAAGCGCCGGGACTGGGTGAGCGCCTCGTCCAGCAGCCGGCGCGGGTCGAAGTAGTCGCTGCGGCGGTCCACCAGGTCCTGCGCCTCGCTGAACACGACCTCGTCGTAGTCGGGCAGGCCGCTGGTCTGCTGCAACAGCTGGCGTACGGTGATCCGCCGCCCGTCGTTGCCGTTCGCGCGCACCATCCCGGGCAGGTAGCGCTCGACGGTGGCGTCCAGCTCGATGCGGCCCTCGCCGACGAGCTGGAGGACGACCACGGCGGTGAACGTCTTGGTGTTGCTGCCCACGCGCACCCGGGCGTCGCGGGGGATCGCGGCGCCGGTGCTCAGGTCGCCGACCCCCGCGGTGTAGTCGCGCACCCGGCCGTCGCGGCGTACGGAGGCCAGCGCCCCGGGGAAGCCGTGCTCGGTGACCAGGCCGTCCAGTCGCGTCTGGACGGTGTCGGCGGCGGGACGCCGGGCGTCGGTGGTCGTGGCGGACGCGGCGGGCACACCGAGCGCGGTGACGGTGAGCAGGGCCGTGGCGCCGACTGCGATCGGGAAGGTACGGCGGGTCATGGGAACTCCTCGACGGAGGTGAACGGGTACGGCCTCAAGCCTCGGAGAATCGGGCTGCACGTTCCATACCGCCTGCTGCCCGAACCGGGGTAGCGCTGGCACTACTTGATGGGGCCGGTGCCGCCGGTTAGGCTCCGCGCAGCGTCGCGTGCCGGTGGCAGACCGTGTCAGGCATGGAGGCGCCGGACCGGAGGGAGCACGACGATGACACTCGTCGTCCCTTCGCCCTCTCCTCATGGCTGAGGGCGAACAGACCAGGCTGGTGGCCTGGAGCCGAGAGATGCGCGCCGTCCACGAGCGGCTGCGCGAGGCGTTGGAGGTGACCCGGCAGGCGCTCGCCGCCGGTGAGCCGGCGCGGCCCGCGACGCGGGACCTGCTGCTGTTCTGCCACGGGTTCTGCGCGGCCCTCACCGCGCATCACGAGGGCGAGGACCACAGCCTCTTCCCGGCGATCGCGACGCGGCATCCCGAGTTGCGCGAGACGCTGGACCGGTTGCGGCAGGACCACTCGATGATCGGGTACCTGCTGTCCGGGCTGAGCGCGGCGGTGGCCCGCGACGCCCCGCCCGACGAGCTGACCCGGCACCTGGAGGGCGTGTCGGCGATCATGGAGTCGCACTTCCGGTACGAGGAGCGGCAGCTTCTGACAGTGCTGGAGACGCTGGCGCTGGACGCCGACCCGGCCGACGTCTTCGGACCGCTGTGACCCCGGGTAGCGGCCCGGCGGGATGCGCGCCGCCGGGCCGCTACCGGGCGCTCAGTTCAGGCCGCAGGTGGCCAGCGCGTCCAGGTTCGGCCGCTGCGCGCCGACCCGGTTGAACGCGCTCTCGATGCGGTCGAGCACGGCGACGCGCTTGCTGCGCAGCGGGCCGAGGATGGCGTTGTCGATGAACGCCGGTCCGCCCTCGGGGCGTACCGCCTGCCGGGCCAGCCGCTCGTTCTGCCGGGCGATCTCCTGGTCCAGGTTGGCCAGTTCCCGCTCCACCTGCGCCGATGCCGCCGCCGGTACGGCGGGCAGCTTGTCGCGTACCGTCGGGCAGTTCACGGTCTGCGCGGTGGCAGTGGTGGCCGGGCGGTTGTTCTCGCCCGCCGACGCCAGTTGCAGCCCGCCGGCGCGGTTCCGGCCGATGTTCCCGTCGGCAGTGGATACGGACCGAGGCGCGAGATCGTTCAGTGCGCCGGATGTTTGACCGCATCGACGTCCGTCGTTAGGCTGCGCTGAAAGCGCTTACTGTGCGGGAGACGTGAGCGCTCGTCCGTGGTGACGCGGACGTCCGGGCGACAAGGCCCGCCCCTGACACCGACCGGGCATCGGTGCCGGTTGCGGCGCGGGCACCGCACCACCACCCGGAGGAGAGCAGCATGATCAACCGACACCGCCGTACGGTGTTGTGGACCTCGGCCGCGGCGACGGCGGCGCTCGCCGCGTCCGGCCTGGCCGTCGGCGCGACCGCCGCCCAGGCCGCCGCCGGCTGCCGCGTCGACTACGCCGTCACGGCGCAGTGGGGCGGCGGCTTCACCGCCAACGTCAACCTGACCAACCTCGGCGACCCGCTCAACGGCTGGGCCGTCACCTGGACCTTCGCGGCCGGGCAGACCGTCAGTCAGGCCTGGGGCGCCGAGATCACCGCCAGCGGCGCGTCCGTGCGGGCCGCCAACGTCAGCTACAACGGCAGCCTCGGCACCAATGCGACCACGTCGTTCGGCTTCAACGGCACCTGGAACAACAGCAGCAACCCGGTTCCGTCCGCGTTCGCGGTCAACGGCGTCACCTGCACCGGCGGCGTCACCCCCACCACCGGCACGCCGCCGACCAGCGCGCCGCCGCCGAGCAGCCCACCCCCGAGCACGCCCCCGCCCAGCACCCCGCCCCCGAGCACCCCGCCGCCCAGCACGCCGCCGCCGGCGGGCGGGGCGATCTACGCCGCGCCGAACGGAACCGCCGGGGCGGCCGGCACCCAGGCCAGCCCGACCACGATCGCCGCGGCGATCACCCGCGTCGGCGCGGGCGGCACGATCTACCTGCGCGGCGGCACCTACAACCTGTCCCAGACGGTCACCGTCGCCGCCGGCAACGACGGCACGTCGAGCGCCCGCAAGAACCTGTACGCCTACCCGGGCGAGACGCCGATCCTGAACTTCTCGGCGATGAGCGAGGACCCGGCCAACCGGGGACTGGCGCTCAACGCCTCGTACTGGCACGTGCGCGGGCTCGTGGTCGAGCGCGCGGGTGACAACGGCATCTTCGTCGGCGGCAGCAACAACGTCATCGAGCGGACGGTGACCCGCTTCAACCGCGACACCGGGCTGCAGCTGTCCCGGATCGCCTCCAGCACGCCCCGCGACCAGTGGCCGGCGAACAACCTGATGGTGAGCGTGGAGTCGCACGACAACGCCGACTCCGACGGCGAGGACGCCGACGGCTTCGCCGCCAAGCTCACAGCGGGCAGTGGCAACGTCTTCCGGTACGCGGTGTCGCACCACAACATCGACGACGGGTGGGACCTCTACACCAAGTCCGACACCGGCGCGATCGGCACGGTGACCATCGAGGACTCCGTCGCGTACAGCAACGGGACGCTCAGCAACGGCACGCAGAACGGCAACGGCGACCGCAACGGCTTCAAGCTCGGCGGCGAGGACATCGCTGTCAACCACACCGTGCGTCGCACCATCGCGTACCGCAACGGCAAGCACGGCTTCACGTACAACCGGAACCCGGGCACCATGACGATCTCGAACAACCTGAGCATCGACAACACCGAACGCAACTTCTCGTTCGACGCCGGCACCTCGGTCTACCGGAACAACACCTCCTGCCGGTTCGCCGGCAGCGGATCGAACGACAAGACCGTCGGCAACGTGGACGGCTCGAACCAGTTCTGGTCCGGCGCCAACGGCTCCCGGTGCGCCACGTACTCCGGCGCTCTGGCCTGGTCATTCGCCTCCGACGGCCGCCTCACGGTGACCCTCGGCGGCCGCGCCGTCTCCCTCTGACAGTCCGCGCCCTCTGCGTCGATCATGAGGTTGGCGGCGGGATCGGAGATCGACAAGGCCGTCAACTTCATGATCGACCGGGTGGGGCGAGGTGGGTGGGGGAGCGCGGGGGCCGGAGATCCGACCGAAGGACCGGCTTGACAGGATGATCGAGTCTTAGGTTAGCCTAACCTGCGTGACGAGCGAAGCGGTGCGGGCCGACGGCCTGACGGGCAGTGAGCTGCGGCTGGGCTACCACGGCAAGACGGTGGTGCACGACGCCGCCATCACGCTGCGGCCCGCGGCGGTGACCGCGCTGGTCGGCCCGAACGGCAGCGGCAAGTCGACGCTGCTGCGCGGACTGGCCCGCCTGCACCCGCTGGAACACGGCGAGGTCGTGCTCGCCGACGGCACCCCGGCCCGGGCGCTGTCCGCCCGGGACTTCGCCCGGCGGGTCACGCTGCTGGCGCAGAGCCGCCCCACCCCGAGTGGGGTCACGGTGCAAGACGTGGTCGGTTACGGCCGGCACCCGTACCGGCAGCGGTGGCGCGCCAACGACCCCGACGGGCCCGCGGCGATCGACCGGGCCATGAGCGTGACAGGTGTCGACGGCATGGCCGGCCGCCCGGTCGACGAGCTGTCCGGCGGCGAGCTGCAACGTGTCTGGCTGGCCACCTGCCTGGCCCAGGACACCGCGATCCTGCTGCTCGACGAGCCCACCACGTTCCTGGACCTGCGCTACCAGGTGGAGATCCTCGACCTGATGCGCGAGCTCGCGGACACCGCCGGCGTCGCCGTCGGTGTGGTGCTGCACGACCTCAACCAGGCCGCCGCCGTCGCCGACCAGGTCGTGCTCCTGCACGAAGGCCGGGTCCGCGGCACCGGCACGCCGCACGAGGTGTTCACCGAGGCGGCGCTCACCGAGGCCTACGGCATCCGCGTCGAGGTGATCGTCGACCCGGTCACCAACCTGCTCTCCACACGTCCCGTCGGCCGGCACACGACCCGCATCCCCGCCTGACCGATCCCTGCACACAGAAGAGAAACCCATGTTGCGTACCCGCCTGACCCTGCTCGCCGCCGCCGCGGCGAGCGCGCTGCTGATCGCCGGCTGCGGCACCACCGAGGAGCCCGCCGCCGCACCGTCCCCCTCCGACGCCGCGCCCACCGGCCCGGTCACCGTCACCGACAGCCGGGGCAAGACCATCACCCTCAAGAGCCCCGCCACCAAGGTCGTCGGCCTGGAGTGGGGCGAGGTCGAGATGCTCGTCGGCCTCGGCGTGATGCCGGTCGGCGTGGCCGACCCCAAGGGGTACGCCACCTGGGTGACCGCCGCCCCGCTCGACGCGAGCGTCAAGGACGTCGGCACCCGGGGTGAGCCGAGCGTCGACTCCATCGTCGCCCTCCAGCCGGACCTCGTGGTGATGGAGGCCGAGCGCGGCTCCGCCGTCGTCACCCAGCTCGAGAAGTACGTCCCGGTGCTGGTCACCAAGGGCAGCGACGCCTCCGACAACATCGGCCGGATGCGCTCGGACCTGAAGATGATCGCCACCGCCACCGGGCGCACCGCGCAGGCGGACAAGCTGCTCGCCGACTTCGACGCCGCGCTCGCCGACGGCAAGAAGAAGATCGCCGACGCCGGCGCGGCCGGTAAGCAGTTCGCCATCGCCGACGGCTGGAAGGAAGGCAGCACCGTCTCGATCCGGATGTTCGGCCAGGGCGCGCTCGTCTCCCAGCTCGGCATCCAGCTCGGCCTCAAGAACGCCTGGACCGGCAAGACCGACGAGATGTGGGGCCTGGGCCAGACCGACGTCGAGGGCATGAACGTCCTGAAGAGCCAGGACCTGCACTTCTTCTACAACGCCTCGGACGGCACCGACGTGTTCGCCGACGGCCTCGCCGGCAACGCGATCTGGCGCTCCCTGCCGTTCGTCCAGCAGAACAAGCTGCACAAGATGCCCAACGGCATCTGGACCTTCGGCGGCACGCTCTCCGCCAAGCAGTACATCGACGAGCTGGTCAAGGTCTACACGGCTTGAGCGCGATGACCGCCCCCGCCCCGCCGGGGCCGGCCACCCGGCCGGCCCCGGTCGGGCCGCCGCCCGCCCGGCGCCGCCGGGTCGCCGGCGCGTTCGCCCTCGCCGCGGCGCTGCTCGTCGCGATCACCGCGGTGCACGTCACCCAGGGCACGTCGTCGGTGGGGGCGCTGGACCTGCTCCGGCTGCTCACCGGTGGTGACGACGAGGCCGCCCGGATCCTTGTCGCCTCCCGCCTGCCCCGGCTGCTCACCGGCCTCGCCGTCGGCGTCGCGCTCGGTTTCGCCGGCGCCGCGCTGCAGTCGACCACCCGCAACCCGCTCGCCTCGCCGGACACGCTCGCCGTCAACGCGGGCGCGCACCTGGCGATCGTCTCCACCGCCGCGTTCGGGATCGCGCTGCCGGCGCTGCCCTCGGGCGGCCTGGCGTTCTGCGGCGGCCTCGCCGCCGCCTCCCTGGTCATGCTGCTCTCGGCCGGCGGCCAGGCCGCCACCACCCGGCTCATCCTCGCCGGCTCGGCCACCGCGATGGCGCTGGCCTCGGTGACCATGCTGCTCCTGCTGCTGTTCGAGCAGTCCACCATCGGCCTGTTCGCCTGGGGCAACGGCTCGCTCGTGCAGGGCGACCTGGTCGCGTTCACCCAGCTCGCCCCCGTGATCGGGATCGGCGCGCTGCTGCTCGTGGCGCTCGGGCACCGGCTGGACCTGCTCGCCCTCGGCGACGACACCGCCACGGTGCTCGGGCTCAACGTGCGCCGCACCCGGCTGACAGTGGTGCTGCTCGCCGTGCTGCTCTCCGCCGCGGCGGTCACCATGGCCGGGCCGATCGGCTTCGTCGGCCTCGGCGCGCCGGTGATCGTCCGGCTGCTCGGCAAGTGGGTGCCCGAGGTGCACCGGCACCGGGTCCTGATGCCGCTGGCCGGCATCGTCGGCGTGGTCATCGTGCTCGGCTCCGACGTGCTGCTGCGGGCCGTGCTCGGCGGGCAGGCCGGCGTCGACGTGCCGACCGGCGTGGTGACCACGCTCTTCGGCGCGGTGCTGCTGATCTGGCTGGCCCGCCGCCACCGCGACGCCGGGCCGACCCGGCAGGCGCCGGGCGGTCACGCCGCCGTCCGCTCCCGCGGCTTCGTCGCCACAGTCATCGCGGTCTGCGCGGTCGTCGTCACCGCCGCGCTGGTGCTCGGCATGCTCGCCGGTGACACCTGGGTGCTGCTCGGCGACATCGTCAACTGGGTGCAGGGCCGCACCGGCCCGGCGTACACCTTCGTGCTGGACGCCCGCTGGCCGCGGGTCGCCGCGGCGCTGCTGGCCGGCGCCGCGCTGGCCCTGGCCGGCACCACAGTGCAGGCGGTCTGCCGCAACCCGCTCGCCGAGCCGGGCATCCTCGGCATCACCGGCGGCGCCGGCATCGGCGCGGTCTCGCTGCTGACGTTCGCGCCGATGGCCGGCGTGCTCGCGCTGTCCGGCGCCGCCGGTCTCGGCGCGGTCGCCGCGTTCGCGCTGGTCTACGGCCTGGCCCGGCGGCGGGGACTCAACTCCGACCGGCTCGTGCTGATCGGGTTCGCGGTCTGGCAGGGCGGTACGGCGATCATCACGTTCATCGTGGTGTCCTCCGACCCGTGGAACACCGGCAAGGCGCTGACCTGGCTGTCCGGCTCCACCTACGGGCGTACCGCCCCGCAGGTGCTGCCGGTGATGATCGCGCTGCTGCTGGCGCTGCCGCTGGTGGCCGCCGTGCGCCGCGAGCTGGACCTGCTGGCGCTCGACGACGACACCCCCCGGGTGCTCGGCGTGCGCCTGGAACCGGCCCGGCTGGTCGCGCTCGGCCTGGCGGCGCTGCTCACCGCCACCGCCGTGTCGGCGGTCGGCGTGATCGGCTTCGTCGGCCTGGTCGCGCCGCACGCGGCCCGCGCGCTCGTCGGCGGGCGGCACACCCGCGTCCTGCCGGTCGCGGTGCTGCTCGGCGCCACCCTGGTCAGCCTCGCCGACACGCTCGGCCGCACCGTGATCGCGCCCGCCCAGATCCCCGCCGGACTGGTCACCGCGCTGATCGGCACCCCGTACTTCGTCTGGCTGCTGTGGCGTTCCCGCGCCGCCGCAGCCGCCCGTTAGCCCGTTCACCGACGCGCCGCCCGCCGGCCGTGAGAGGAATAACGCATGACCAGCACCCTGGCCGTCGCGCCCTGGCGCGTCTTCGCCGTCGAGGTCCGCGCGCTGCGCCGCCTCGGCCCGTCGTTCCTGCGCGTGACGCTCACCGGCCCGGACCTGGACCGGTTCGCCGACAACGGGTACGACCAGCGGATCAAGCTGGCCCTGCCGCCGGTCGACGGCGCGTCCGGGGAACTGCCCGACGGGCCGGACTGGTTCCAGCGGTGGCGTGAGCTGCCGGACGGGCTGCGCAGCCCGATCCGCACCTACACGGTCCGCGCGGTCCGCCCGGAGGCGTACGAGGTGGACGTGGACATGGCGCTGCACGGCGACGGCGGCCCGGCCACCCGCTGGGCACGGCGGGCCCGCCTCGGCGACCGGATCGCTGTGGTCGGCCCCGACGCCGGGTGGGACGGCCCGCACGGCGGGGTCGAGTTCCAGCCGCCGGCCGGCGCGACGCTGCTGCTGGCCGGCGACGAGACCGCCGCGCCGGCGATCTGCGCGATCCTGGAGCGGCTGCCCGCCGACGTGCGCGGGCACGCGCTCGTGGAGGTGCCGGAGGCCGGCGACGAACTGCCCTGCCGGGCCCCGGCCGGCGTCACTGTGACCTGGCTGCCCCGGGCCGGTGCCCCGCACGGCAGCCGGCTCACCCAGGCCGTGACGAGCCTCGCCGGCCGGCTGGTGCCGGTACCGGTCGCGGCGGGCGCCGCGCCGCTGGCCGAGGTGGACGTGGACCGGGACATCCTCTGGGAGGTGCCGGAACGGCCCGACGGCGCGGCGGTCTACGCCTGGCTCGCCGGGGAGGCGGCGGTGATCCGCGGGCTGCGCCGGCACCTGGTCACCGAGCGGGGCATGGACCGGCGCGCGGTGGCGTTCATGGGCTACTGGCGGGCCGGCCGCGCGGAGAACTGATCGCCCCCACCGCCGTTGGAGCGGGCCGGCGCACGGCGCGCCGGCCCGCTTCGTCATCCGCGCGGCGCGTACGGGGCGAGCGGGTTGACCAGCGTGCCGGCGAACTGCAACGCGGCCGACGGGTCGGACAGGTCCACCATCTGCTGGTTGTTGCGCAACTGGAGCCGGTTGAGGCAGGACAGCGTGAACTCCGGCGCGAACAGGTCGTGCCGGCGCATCCGGTCGGCCAGGTGCGGCACGGTCTCGGCGTAGCCGGTGGCGCACGCGGCGACCGTACGCCAGAACTCGTCCTGGTCGAGCACGCCCTGGGTGTGCAGGGCGGCGCTGAGGTGCCGCAGGAAGCAGTCGAACACGTCGGTGAAGATGGACAGGATCTTCTCGTCCTCCGGGATCGCGGCCTGGATCCGCCGTACCCGCTCCGGCAGGTCCGCGTCCGGGTCCATCACCACGATCTCCTCGGCGATGTCCTTGAAGACGACCCGTTCGACCACGCCGCCGCGCAACACCAGGATGACGTTCTCGCCGTGCGGCATGAACGCCAGGTCGTAGGCGTACAGGCTGTGCAGCAGCGGCACCAGGTAGGCGTCCAGGTAGCGGCGCAGCCAGTCGGCCGGGGCGAGCCCGGACTCGTCGATCAGCGCCGCGGCCAGCGAACGGCCGTCGCGGTCCAGGTGCAGCAGCGAGGCCATGGTGGCCAGCCGCCGCCCGGGCTCCAGGGCCGGGACCGGGCTCTCCCGCCAGAGCGCCGCCAGCATCTTCCGGTACGGGGAGTACCTGTCGGTCGCCGCCTCGTACTGCCGGTGCCGGTAACCGATCGCGGCCCGCTCCCGGATGATCGACAGGCCGGTGCGCTTGAGCACCGGGTCGTTCTCGATCAGCCCGGCCAGCCAGTCGTTGATCGCGGGCGTCGCCTCCATGTACGCGGCGGACAGGCCGCGCATGAAGCCCATGTTCAGCACCGACAGCGCGGTCTTCACGTAGTGTTTGGCCGGGTCGCTGACGTTGAAGAACGTGCGGATGGATTGCTGCGCGAGGTACTCGTCCGGGCCTTCGCCGAGGCAGACCAGGCGGCCGGCGGCCACCTCACCGGCGAACGTGACGGCGAGCTTGTTCCACCACTGCCACGGGTGCACCGGCACGAGCAGGTAGTCGGCCGGGTCCAGGCCCAGCCCGGTGAGCGTGGCGGTGAACCCGGCCAGCGTCTCCTCGCCCAGCTCGGCCCGCACCAGCGTGTCGTAGTCCAGGTCGTCGGCGCAGGTGAACGTGGTGTGGTCGCGGTGCGCGGCGAGCCAGAGCAGCCGTACCGGCGCGGCGGCCTCCGGGGCGTACGCGTGGTACTCATGCACGCCGAAGCCGATGCGGCCGTTGTTCGCCACGAAGCAGGGATGACCCTCGGTCATGCCGGTCTCGATCGCCTGGAAATCGGCGGCGGCCAGCTCGGCGGCGCTCACCGCGGGCTTGGCCAGCTTGTACGCGGTTCCGGCCAGCGTGGAGGTGATCTCCTCCAGGTAGACCGGCAGGATCGCGTCGGTGAGGCCGAGCGCGCCGCGCAGCTCCACGCAGAGATCCACGGCGTCCGGCGGCAGGTCCGCGCCGTCGCGGCGCCGCACGATGCTGTCCGCGTCGATCTGCCAGTGGTCCAGCGCCAGCCGCTGCGCGGCGAACCGGTACTCGACGGCGCCGTCGTCGCTGCGGACGAGCCACTGTCCGGGGCCGGTGGCCTCGGGGGTGATCAGGCGTTCGTGGGCGAACTCGGCGAGCGCCTTGCGCACCAGCAGCCGGTTGGCCGTCGCCCACGCCTCGGGGGTCAGGTGGTCCACTGATGCGCTGGCGTTCACGCCGGTGCCCCTTCCTGGGTGGCGGGCGCGCCGGTGGCGGCCCGGAACTGGTCCCGGGTGCAGACGCTGAGCAGCGCCTCCTTCTCGGGCTTGCGGATCGGACCGACGACCGTGAAGCCGACGGCGGCGTTGAGCGCGTGCACTGCGGTGTTGCGCACGTCCGGCTCGACCACCACGCGGCGGGTGGCGGGGTCGGCGAACAGCCAGGCCATCACCGTGGTGATGACGGCGCGGGTGAAGCCGTGCACCGGCGTGTCGGCTGGCGCGCAGAGGAAGTGCATGCCGACGTCGCCGGGCTCCGGGTCGTACAGGCCGGCCAGCTCGACGTGGGCCGGGTCGTACCGTTCGGCCAGGAACGCCGGGGTGCCGCGCCACGACCCGAGGTACGCGTCGTGGTGCGGGTGGTCGGCGATGCGCCGGTACTCGGCGGCGACGGCGTCCACGTCGGCGTCCTGCATCAGCCAGAACGCAGACTTGGGATGGGTGACCCAGCGGTGCAGCAGCGCCGCGTCGGCGTCCGGGTCCAGCGGGCGCAGCGTGAACTCGCCCAGCGCGTCGTCGACGCGGGTGAACACGCTCATGCTGAACCGTTCGGGCATGCGCTCGCGGCCCTCGCTTCGCTCGGTGCGCTCGCTCATGCCGGGCCGGCTGGGCATGCGCTCGCGGCCCTCGCTTCGCTCGGTGCGCTCGCTCATGCCGGCGCTCCGGCCGGGGCGCCGAACTCCTGGAACGCGATGGTCTTCTCCACCGGGTAGTGCTCCCGCCCGGTCATCTCCCGGATCAGCCACGAGTTGCGGTACGGGCCCATGCCCAGGTCGGGCGAGGTGATGCTGTGCGTGTGCGTGCCCCCGTTCTGCAGGAACACCCGGCGGCCGGTGTGGTCGACGCTGTAGTTGCGGGCGACGTCGAAGCGGCCGTGGGCGTCGAAGCGCAGCCGGTCGCGTACCGGCGCGAGGAACTCCGGCACCCGGTAGTGGTAGCCGGTGGCCAGCACCAGCCCTTCGGTCTCCAGCGTGAACGCGCGGTCCTGCTCGGTGTGGCGCAGTCCGAGCCGGTAGCGGCCGTCGGCGTACGCCGCCTCGACCAGCTCGGTGTTCGTCAGCAGGCGGGTCGGCGCCGGGCCGTGCAGGCTCTTGGCGTACAGCAGGTCGTAGATGTCGTTGATCAGGTCGGCGTTGATGCCCTTGAACAGCGGCTTCTGTGCGGCCTCCAGCGCGTAGCGGGTCGGCTCGGGCAGCGCGTGGAAGTAGTCCACGTAGTCCGGCGAGGTCATCTCCAGCGTCAGCTTGGTGTACTCCAGCGGGAAGAACCGCGGCGAGCGGGTCACCCAGGTGAGCCGGTAGCCGTACGTGTCGATGTCGCCGAGCAGGTCGTGGTAGATCTCGGCGGCGCTCTGGCCGCTGCCGACGATCGTGATGCTGTCCTTGGCCCGCAGCGCCTCCCGGTGTTCCAGGTAGCGCGAGTTGTGGATCAGGTCACCGCCGAGTCCGGCGCAGGCCGGCGGCAGGTACGGCGGGGTGCCGGTGCCGAGCACGAGGTGCCGGGCCCGGTGGGTGACCGGCCCGGCCGGCGTGTCGGCGCGCACCACGTAGCGGTCGTCGGTCTCGTCGTACTCGACGGCGGTGACGGCGTGCCGGAAGCGCAGGTTCGGCAGCTTGGCGGCGGCCCACCGGCAGTAGTCGTTGTACTCGGCGCGCAGCGGGAAGAAGCTCTCCCGGATGTAGAACGGGTAGAGCCTGCCGGTTTCCTTGAGGTAGCTCAGGAACGAGTACGGCGAGGTGGGGTCCGCGAGCGTCACGAGGTCGGCGATGAACGGCGTCTGGAGCCGGGTGGATTCCAGCAGCATGCCGGGATGCCAGTCGAAGCTGTCGCGGGCCTCCAGGAACAGCCCGTCGAGGTCGTCGATCGGTGCGGTGAGGCAGGCCAGGCCGAGGTTGTAGGGGCCCAGCCCGACGGCGATGAAGTCGTGGGTCGACATGGGGTTCTCGTTCTCCTCGACGGGGGTCAGCCGACCGGGCAGGACAGCTCGGCGGCGGTCGCGGTCCGGGCGTACCAGGCGGCGTGGTCGGCGATGAGGTCCAGCACGTGGGCGATGTCGTCCACCGTGGTCTCGGGGTTGAGCAGTGTGAGTTTCAGGTGGTGCGCGCCGTCGACCTTGGTGCCGGCGACCAGGGCGGCGCCGGAGGCGGCCAGCGCGTCGCGGGCGTGCAGGTTGGCCTCGTCGGCCAGGTCGGGGGCGAGGCCGGGTGGCCGGTAGCGGAAGACCACTGTGCTCAGCTGCGACGGCGCGGCCACCTCGAACCGGGGATCGGCGTCGAGGCGCCGCCACGCCTGCGCGGCGAGGTCGACGACCTGGTCGAACAGCTCGCCGACGGCGTCCGGCCCCATGATCCGCAGGGTCAGCCAGAGCTTGCAGGCGTCGAACCGGCGGGTCGTCTGGATGCTCTTGTCGACCTGGTTCGGGATGCCCTGCTCGACGGCGCGAGCCGGGTTGAGGTAGTCGGCGTGCCAGGTGGCGTGGCGCAGTGCCCGGCCGTCGCGTACCAGCAGCGCGCTGGAGCTGACCGGCTGGAAGAACGACTTGTGGTAGTCGACTGTCACCGAGGTGGCCCGCTCGATGCCGTCGAGCAGGTGCCGGCGGGTGGGGGAGACCAGCAGCCCGCAGCCGTACGCGGCGTCGACGTGCATCCAGACGCCCGCGTCGGCGCAGATGTCGGCGATCTCCGGCAGCGGGTCGATGCTGCCGAAGTCGGTGGTGCCGGCGGTGGCGACCACTGCCATCACCACCTCGCCGTCGCGGTGGCAGCGGTCGATCGTGCGGGCCAGCTCGTCGGCGCGCATCCGGCGGCTCGCGTCGGTGGGCACGGTGAGCACCGCGTCGGCGGCCAGGCCGAGCAGCTTGGCGGCCTTCTGCACGCTGAAGTGCCCGGCCGCGGAGGTGATGACGCGCAGCCGGGACAGCACCTGAGGCCGGTCGGGCCGGGTGGCCGCGCCGCCCACCGCCCGGCGGTACGCCTCCTCCCGGGCGAGCAGCATGGCCTGGAGGTTCGACTGGGTGCCGCCGCTGGTGAACACGCCGTCGGCGGTCGGACCCAGCCCGATCCGCCCGGCCGTCCACTCGATCAGCCGCCGCTCCATCAGCGTGGCCCCCGCGCTCTGGTCCCAGGTGTCCAGTGAGGAGTTCACCGCGCTGAGCACCGCCTCGCCGAGCAGCGCCGGGATGACCACCGGGCAGTTGAGGTGGGCGAGGTAGCGCGGGTGGTGGAACCAGACCGCGTCGCGCAGCCACACGTCGTGCAGCTCGTCCAGGGCGGCGTCGGTGTCGCCCAGCGGCCGGTCGAGGTCGATGCCGCCGATGAGCGGCGCCAGCTCGTCGGGCGTGACGCCGGTGAACGGCGTGTCCACCTCACCAACCCGCCGGGCGACCCGGTCGACGCCGCGCGCCAGCACGTCCCGGTACCGCCCGAGCGAGCCGGCGTTGAACAGGTGGCCGCGGGCCGTGGCGGCGGCGCGGCCGGTGTCGGTGGGCGCGGCGCCGGTCGGGCTCCCGATCGAACTCATGCGACTTCCCAGCGGTCGTACGGACAGGGCGTGCGGCCAGAGCCGCGGCGATCAGGTTAGGTTAGGCTGGCCTAACTAGCAAGCGCGACTCGGGATGCTTTGTCCCGGATGTACCGCCGGTTGGCGCATCCCGCCTGTCGCGGTAAGGTCGCCGTCGGTTAGGGGAGGTTATCCTAAGTTGACTGTGGAACGGAATCGCCGCCCGGCGCGCCAGGGCGGGGCAAGACGGTGACGCGCGTCGATCGCGACAGGTGGGGCGTGCCGCAGCTGTGGGCCGGCGACGCCGACGCGCTGGCCCGTCTGCAGGGCCGGGTCGCCGCGACGGACCGGGCGTGGCAGATCAGCGTCGAACGATGGCGCGCCGAGGGCCGCCTGGCCGCCCACGTCGGCCCGTCCGAGCTGGCATGGGACCGGTTCGCCCGCCGCGTACGGCTGGACGACACCGCCCGGCGCTGCTACGAGCGGCTGGACCCGGACACCCGGCGATGGGTCGAGGCGTACGTCGACGGGGTCAACTCCGGACTCGCCGAGGGCGCCGCCGCCGCGCCCGAGTTCGCCGCCACCGGCAGCGCGCCCGAACCCTGGCGCCCCTGGTCGCCGCTCGGTGTGTTCCTCGTCCAGCACGTGCTCTTCTCCACCTTCCCGAACAAGCTCTGGCGCGCGCACGTGGCCCGCACGCTCGGCCCCGAAGCGGCCGGACTGTTCGCCGTGGAGGGACCGGCGTCGGCGGGCAGCAACGCCTGGGCGCTGCCCGCCGACCCGGCCACCGGGCGCGGCCCGCTGATCGCCGGGGACCCGCACCGGCTGCTCGAACTGCCCGGCGTCTACCAGCAGCTCCGGCTGGCCTGCCCGGAGTTCGACGTGGTCGGTCTCGCCTTCCCCGGCGTGCCGGGCCTGCCGCACTTCGGCCACACCGGGCATGTGGCCTGGGCAGTCACCAACGCGATGGCCGACTACCAGGACCTCTACCGCGAGCGGCTGCGCCGCGACGGCGACCGGGTGCTGGCGCGCGACGTCGACGGCTGGACCCCGGTCTCGCGCCACGTCGAGGAGATCGAGGTCCGCGGCGGCGACCCGGAGACGGTCGAGGTGATCGAGACGCCCCGCGGCCCGGTGATCGACCACGACCGGGTCACCGGCGAGGCGATCGCGCTTCGCGCCCCGAGCCGGGTGGAGGCCCGGCTCGGCTTCGAGGCGCTGCTGCCGCTGCTGCGCGCCCGGCGCGCCGGAGACGTCGCCGACGCGCTGCGCCACTGGGTCGAGCCGGTCAACAGCGTGCTCGTCGCCGACACCGAGGGCGGCGTCCGCCGGCTGGTCACCGGCCTGGTCCCGGTACGCGACGAGCGGTGCCGCCGGGAGCCGGTGCCGGCCTGGGAGCCGGCCTACCGGTGGCGGGGCGACTACCTGCCGCCGGTGGACGAGCCGGTCGACGGCGTGGCGGTGTGCGCCAACGACCGCCGCGACGACGTGGCCGCGCACGGCGACGACTTCGCCCCGCCGCACCGGGCGCGCCGGATCCGGGCGCTGCTCGCCGAGGGCGCCGAGGCGTCCGCAGTGCACACCGACGACCGGCTCCCGGCCGGACCGCTGTACCGGCTGCTCGACCGCCTCGACCCGGGCCGGCTCGACGAACCCGCCCGCGCGCTGCTGCGGCGGCTGCGCCAATGGGACCGCGCGATGGCGGCCGGATCGGCCGAGGCCGGCGCGTACGCGGCCTGGCGGGCGGCGCTGGCGCGGCGGCTGCGCGTACACCCGCTGTTGCGTGCCCTGGACGAGCCGTGCGGATTCGACGAGCTGTTCGCCCCCTGGACCGACCCGGCGGCCCGGATCGGCCTGGCGCTGGACCACCTCGCGGCCGGGTTCGACCTCGCGGAACCGGCGGCCGATGCGCTGGCCGAGGTGGCCGCCGGTCCGGCGCCCGGCGCGTGGGGCAGCCGGCACCTGCTGCACCCGGTGCACCTGGGCGTCGACCCGGCGGTCACCGACGCGGTGACCGCGATGCGGGAGCGGGTGGCGCTGTCCGGCGACACCGACTGCGTGCTGGCGACCTCCAGCGTGCCGGGCGTCTCCGACGCCTGCTGGCGCGGCCCGGTGGCCCGCTACGTGTGGGACCTGACCGACCGGGCGGCCAGCCGCTGGGTCGTCCCGTTCGGCGCGTCCGGGCGCCCCGGGGACCCGCACTTCGCCGACCAACTGACCCACTGGGCCGCCGGGACGTTGATCCCGGTGCCCGCCGGCCCACTGACGGGAGACGAGACGACGTGATCCACCTGGAGCCGATCCCCGGCCTCGGCGAGCTGGCGATGGAGCCGGTCCGCCCCGACCGGGACGCCGAACTGCTGCACGGCTGGGTGATCCGGCCCCGCAACCGGTTCTGGGGCATGGGCTCGCACACCGTCGACCAGGTACGCGAGATCTACGCGTTCGTCGACGGGCTGGACACCCACCACGCGTACCTGATCCGGCTCGACGGCGAGCCGATCGGGCTGTTCCAGACCTACCAGCCGGAGGCGGACCCGGTCGGCGAGCGGTATCCGGTGCGCCCCGGCGACGTGGGCGCGCACCTGCTGCTCGATCCGCCCCGGCGGTATCCGCGCGGCGTGACCAGCGCCGTCTTCCCGGCCCTGATGCGGTTCCTGCTGCGCGACCCGGCCGCGCGACGGATCGTGCTCGAACCGGACGTGCGAAACGACGCGATGCTGCGCCGGCTGCGGATCGAGGGCTTCACGCTCGGCGACGAGATCGACATGCCGGACAAGCGGGCCCGGCTGGCGTTCCTGACCCGGGAACGGTTCGAGGCGGACCATCCGGCGCCGTGACCGCCGCGCCGGGTCACGGCGCGGCGGCGCGCAGGCGGGCGGCCAGATCCCGCACCGCGGCGCCGTACGCCTGGTCGGATTCGGCCGGCCAGTGCCCCTTGATCGGCGGCGGGACGCTGTCCCCGGGCGGGGCGACCAGGCCGTCGGGATCCCGCAGCCGGCGGTCCACAGTGGCCGCCGGGCCGGTGATGCCGGCCGGCTCGTCGGCGCGGTGCGGGGAGAAGATCCATCCGCCCACCGCGTCGGTGTCCCGCCACAGGTTGAGCCAGCGCCAGCCGACCCGGCCGCCGATGCCGCACAGCATCTCGTCGCCGACGTAGGCGGGGAACAGCCGGGCGTAGAGCCGGCGCAACGGGGAGCTGTAGGTGAGCAGCGCGACCCGCGCGCTGATCTCGGCGGGCAGTTGCAGGACGGTGGCGGCGACCAGCACCGAGCCGTGGCTGTACCCGGCGAGCAGCACGCCGTTGCCGCTCTGCACCAGGAACGTGATGCGCCGGGCCAGTTCCGGCACGGCCCGCTCGGCGTAGCAGGGCGGCGCGAACGGGTGCGCGGACCGGGGCCAGAACGTCGCGAGGTCGAAGAGCACGCCGACGTGGCGCCGGAACCCGGGACTGCGGTAGGCGAAGACAGCGGCGACCACCACGGCGAGCACCGCCGCCGAGAGCGCCACACCGCCCACCTCGATGCCGAACATGACCAGTTCGGCCGGTACGTGCGTCCGGCGTTGCAGCGCCTCGCCCGGGTCGGGGCGAAGCAACGCCATCGCGGTGGTCGCCGCGCCCGCCCCGGCCATGATCGCGAACAGGACCGCCAACGGCACCAGCAGGTCGGTGAAGCGGGCCCGGACGATCGCCGCCCGGACCTGCCGCAGCCGGGGCGCCGCCTCGGCCGGTGGCGCCGGGAAGTCGCGCTCCACCACCGCCTGGGCGGCCCGTGTCCGGCCGCGCCGGGAGACCAGCGCCACCACGGCGGCGGCCACCAGCGTGACCAGCAACGCCCGGAAGAAGCCGTAGATCGCCCAGTCGTACGCGCGGGCCGGGCCCGGCAGGGCGTCCGCCGGGGACCTGCCCCGGTCCAGCAGGTCGGCGGCGCGCTGGACCAGTTCGGCGGAGTACGCGACAGCGAGCCCACCCGCCGCCGCCGCGACCACGAGCGCGCCGAGTCCGTTGGGCGGCTGGTGACCGCGTGCCCGCAGGCGGTGCCAGAGCAGCACGACGCCCAGCGCGCCCAGCAGCACGGCGTGCGTCACCAGCAGCCAGGTCAGGATCGAGCCGTAACCGGGCAGGCCACCGTCGGCACGCCAGCGGGCGGGGGCGAACAGCAGGTGGCCGGCCACCGCGACGGTGAGGACGATCGCGGTGGCGCGCAGCGCCCGGGCGATCCGGTCGCGTCGCGGGTCGCCGGGCGCCCGGTCGACGAGCGGCGGCAGGCAGACCAGGACCACGCAGGCGAGCAGGACCGCGCCGGTCACCGCCAGCAGCGCCGCCACGGCGGGCGGGACGCCCTGCGCGGCCCGGGCGGCGAGGAGGCTGCCGTCGAGGGTGGCGAAGGCCGCCGCGATGTGGATCGAACGCAGCCGGCCCATCAGCGGCTCGGTGTCCCACTGCCCGATCGTGCTCAACGGTGGCCCGGCGGACGCCCGCTCCGGCGCCCGGAACGCGGTGAACGAGCGGCCCGGCCGCCGGGCGCCCCACCAGAGCAGGCTCACCGCGGCGGACGGGACCAGCGCCAGCACCACGAGCCGCAGGCCCACCGGCCGGCCGCCCAGCCAGGACAGCCATTCGCGGTCGGACAGGCAGGCCGGGGAGGACAGGCACTGCCAGGCCACCAGGTCCAGCGCGACCCCGGCGCCGGCGAGCACGTACAGCGAGGTCAGGCTCAGCCCCAGCACCCGGCACAGCGCCCGTACCACCGCGCCGCCGAGCGCGTCCCCCGGCCGCATCCACACGGCCACGTTGATCAGCATGAACGGAAACAGGAACAGCAGCGACAGGGTCCGCAGCGCGGTGCCGGAGGGCAGGTCGCTCCACCGGTACGCCTCCAGCGTCACGCCGCCCGTGCCGCGCTCGTCGGACAGGCCGGGACGGGGACGGTAGAAGCCGGCGCTGCGGTCGCCCGCCACCTGCCGTACCAGCGGCCGGTCCAGCACCTCGGCGGCGCCGGCCGAGGAGACGCCGTGCACCCGCAGCTCCACCACCTCGCCCGACGGGGCCTGCGCTCGCCCTGGTCCAGCCGTCATCGACCCTCCGCGCCGCCCTCGCCGCCTGCACGGCCCGCCCTCGGGCGGCGCAGCGTCCTACCCCGCCGGGCCGTCGGCAAACGCCGCGCGGATCCGGCGGGCGGCCGTTCGAACCCGTGCCGTCCGGGTAACCGCCGCCGGACCGCCGAGGAAGGGAGCCGGGCATGACCGGCGCATCGCGTGACGGCCCTGCCGTGGCGACCCGGCTGCCGCCCGATAGGCGTCCGCCGACCGGGCGGCCATGATCCGGCTGGTCGACGGTGCGCCGCCGGGGGAGCACCAGCTCACCCTGCGCGCCGAGCGGCCCGGTCTCCGCGCGTACGTCTTCACGTTCGGTCCCTGACCCGACCCGAGGAGGACAGCCCGTGGCCGTCAAGACCCTGACGCCGACGCGTACCGGCGCCGACATCCGCGAGTTCCGCGTCGAAGTGCCGGAGGCGGACCTGCAGGACCTGCGGACCCGGCTCGCGGCCACCCGGTGGCCGGAGCGGCAGACAGTGGACGACCAGTCCCAGGGCGTGCCGCTGGAGACCAGCCAGGCGCTGGCCCGGTACTGGGCGACCGAGTACGACTGGCGCAAGGTCGAGGCGCGGCTCAACGACCTGCCGAACTTCGTCACCGAGATCGACGGCCTGGACATCCACTTCATCCACGTCCGGTCCCGGCACGACGACGCGCTGCCGCTGATCGTCACCCACGGGTGGCCGGGGTCGGTGATCGAGCAGCTGAAGATCATCGGTCCGCTCACCGACCCGACCGCGCACGGCGGCCGCGCCTCGGACGCGTTCCACCTGGTCATCCCGTCGATGCCCGGCTACGGCTTCTCCGGCAAGCCGGACGGGCCCGGCTGGGACCCGCAGCACATCGCCCGCGCCTGGACCGAGCTGATGCGGCGGCTGGGCTACACCCGGTTCGTGGCCCAGGGCGGCGACTGGGGCGCGCTGATCACCGACATGCTCGGCGTGCAGGCGCCGCCGGAACTGGCCGGCATCCACACCAACATGCCCTGCGTGGTGCCGCCGGACATCGACGCGTTGCTGCAGCGCGGCATCACCGGCGTGAACAACCCCCTCGCGGAGCTGCCGGCCGGGCTCTCGGACGAGGAGCGGGCCGCCTGCGAGCGGATCGACTTCTTCTGGAAGCACTCCGCGTACGCGCTGATCATGACGACCCGTCCGGAGACGCTGACGGCGCTCGCCGACTCGCCGGCCGGGCTGGCGACGTTCATGCTCGACCACGACGCGGCCAGCCTGGACCTGATCTGCGCCGCCTTCGCCGGTCGCCCCGGCGGCCTGAGCCGCGACGACATCCTGGACAACGTCACGCTCTACTGGCTGACCAACACCGGCGTGTCCTCGGCCCGGCTGTACGCGCAGAACGCGCTGTCGTTCTTCGCCGCGAAGGGCGTGCAGGTGCCGGCCGCGGTGAGCCAGTTCCCGGAGGAGATCCTGCTCGCGCCGCGAAGCTGGGCGGATCGGGCGTACCCGAACCTGATCCACTACAACCAGCTGGACCGGGGTGGGCACTTCGCCGCCTGGGAGCAGCCGGAGTTGTTCGCGCAGGAGATGCGGGCGGCCTTCCGGTCACTGCGCTGACCGACGACCGGACGCGGCCGGGTGGACGCCACCGGGCCGCGTCCGTACGCCGGGTCAGACCTCGGTCAACCGGACCGCGTCGGCGATGACCAGGCCGGCGGCGGAGCTCCACCGGCTGACCGCCACCCGGTTGGCGTCCCCGGCCGGCAGTGTGAACGTGCCGAGCGAGCGCCACTGCCCGCCGGTCGCCCGCTGGTCGACGGTGACCGTCTTGTTGCCGGTGGTGGTGGCGACGATGTACGGCGTGGCCGCGTTGTAGCCCGCGTTCGCCGGCCACCACGCCTCGACCCGGTAGTTGCCGGTGCGGGGGACGTTGAACTTGTACCAGGCCGCGTCGCTCGCCGCGACCGGGTCCGCGTAGCGGTAGTCGGCGCCGTAGCGCTGCCCGGAGTACGTCGAGGTGCCCCAGTTGGCGCTCGCGGTGAACCGGCCCGCCGTGGCGTTGTCCACTATCGACGTCCAGCCGGTGCCGCCGCCGGCCATCTTGGCGGCCACGTCGGCGCGCATCGTGTTCAGGTCGATGAAGGACGGGTCGATCTTGCCGGTCGTGCTGGTCTCCCGGTGCCCGCGGGCGTAGCTGGAGTCCCGGCCGAGTCGCTTGAGCACGGCGGCGGTGGCCGCGATGCTCGCGTTGTACTGGGCGGTGGTCATCCGCTGGTCGACGCCGTTGTAGTCGATCTCCCACCCGATCATCAGGGTGTTGCCGTCGCCGGCCGGGATCGGGCCGCTGCCGCCGCTGGTGCCGGCGTGGTTGCACCGGCCCGCCGAGATCACGTGGAACACGCCGTGGTAGTCCACGAGCGCCTGGCAGAGCGGGCCGGGCAGGTCGGACCGGCCGTTGATGCAGATGTTCAGCGCCGGGTGCGGGTTGGTGGCGCTGGACGTGGCCGCGGTGTGGTGCCACAGCACGCCGATCGGGTCGAACGAGCCGGAGCGCATCCGGTTGAGCCAGTCGCCCTCGACCACGACCTGCACGCCGGCGGCCCGCAGCACGTCCACCAGCCAGGGAATGGTGGCCATCACTGCTCCCGGAGCAGGTCGGCGAGGCACTCGGCCTTCGGCGCCGCGTGCGCCGCGCCGGGACGGACGGCCACGGTGACCGCGGCGGCGACCAGGGCGGGTACGCCGAGCAGACCTCGGCGTCGCAGACGGGGGGATCGTGACGTGGGCATGGCGCTCCTCGGGTGACGGCGCTTCACTGATCGACGCATGTGAGTGTGGGCACGCTATCCCGGCGCCGGGTGCTTGTCGATACCCTTCAATGATCGTTTCCATTGTGAAAACTTTCGCCACGGCCATCTGTCGTCAACCGTCGATGCGTGGTAGAAATCCTGCCCAGGTCTCGCCGTCCGGCGGGGAATCCTTCACAGGAGGGGCGCCGATGAGAGCGATCACCACGGCCCTGACACTGCTCGCCGTGGTCGCGGCCGCGACCCTCCCGGCTCCGGCCGTCCCGGCCCGCGCCGGGACGACAGGCACCGCCGAGCCGGCCGTCGCGGCAGCGGTCGGCCCGCAGCCCGGCACCTTTACCGGCAAGGGCTTCGACACCTGCACCGCGCCGTCCCAGGCCGCGATGGACGCCTGGCTTGCCGCGTCGCCGTACCGCGCGGTCGGCGTCTACATCAGCGGCGGCAGCCGCACGTGCGCCCAGCCCAACCTGACCGCGACCTGGGTGGCCGACCAGACCCGCAAGGGCTGGCGGCTCATCCCCATCGAGCTGGGCTACCAGGCGCCGTGCGGCACCCGTACGCCGAAGATGTCCGCCGATCCGGCCACCGCCCGCGGGCAGGGCAGGACCGCGGCGGACAGCGCGGTCGCGGCGGCGGCGGCGCTCGGCATCGGCGCCGGCAGCACGCTCTACAACGACATCGAGCAGTACCCGACGAACGCCTCCTGCCGGGCCGCGGTGCTCTCCTTCCTCTCCGGCTGGGTCGAGCGCCTGCACACGCGCGGCTACCTCGCCGGCATGTACTCCAGCGGCTCGTCCGGTATCAAGGACGTCTGCGACGCCTACGACGACACCCGCTACCTGCGTCTGGACCAGATCTGGATCGCCTGGTGGAACGGCGTCGCGGACACCGACGGGGGCACGTACTGCGCCGACGACCGGTACGCCGACCAGCAGCGCCTGCACCAGTACGCCGGGGACGTCACCGAGACGTGGGGCGGCGTGACCATGAAGATCGACCGCAACTACCTCGACGTCCGGGCCGGCACGGCGACGCCCGCGCCGTGGAGCGTGACAGTGGACAACGGCACCGCGGGCGGGTTCACCGCCGGCGCGGCGTGGGGCACCTCGGCGTACTCCGGGCAGCGGTACGGCACCGACTACCGCTTCGCCACGCCGACGGCGGCGAGCGACGTCGCCTGGTACCGGGCGACCCTGCCGGTGACGGGCAGCTACGAGGTCTCGGTGTGGTACCCGGCCGACAGCGGCTACAACGACCGCACCCCGTACCTGGTGGTCACCACGACCGGCAACCGGACGGTGGCTGTCGACCAGCGCGCCGGTGGCGGACGCTGGGTCTCGCTCGGCGTGTTCACGCTCGCCGCCGGGACCGGCGACAAGGTCGGGGTGAGCCGCTGGAGCGCCGGGACCGGGTACGTGGTCGCCGACGCGGTCCGCATCACCCGGGTGTGAGCCGCGGGACGTGAGCCGGTCCCGCCGGAGCGGGACCGGCTCATCCGGGCGGCCTCAGTTCAGGTGCGCCAGCAGGGCGGTGGCCATGCCCTGCTCGCCCCGCGCGTTCGGGTGGAACGGCGCGGCGGCGTTCTGCGGCACCAGCCCCTCCACCCAGCGGGTGCCGCTGCTCTTGCACGCGTCCCGGCCGATCGACGGGGTGTAGACGTCGGCGTAGCTCGCCCCGCCCGCCGCCGCGGTGTCGGCGAGCATCGTGTTGAGCGCCTTCTGGACGCCACGCAGGTACGGCACGTCCTGGTAGGCGATCGGCACCACCGGCCAGCAGCCGTACCCGCTGTCGGGCAGGATCGCCGGGTAGCCGAGCACCACCACGCGCGCGTTCGGCGCGGCCTGGCGGACCGCCCGCAGCACCGCTGTCACCTTCGGCGCGGTGGCGGCGACCAGGGCCCGCAACTGGTCGGTGCCGCCCGCGGTGAACCGGTCCTTGCAGGGCGAGCCGAGGGGACTGCTCACGCTCGCCTCGGCGCAGTCGCCGATGATGCCGGAGAAGCCGATGTCGTTGCCGCCGATCTGGACTGTGACCAGCGCCGTGCCGGAGGTGACCGCGTTGACCTGCGGCGGCAGCGCGATCCCCAGCGCGCCGTCGCCGCCGTACAGGATGTCCTCGGTGGTGGCCCCGGAGCAGCTCACGTCGGCGAACGACGACGAGCCGGCGGACGCTGCGACCAGCGACGGGTAGTTGCGGTTGGAGCGCAGGCAGTTCAGGTCGACCTGGGTGGGCACGAGCGGGGCGGAGGTGTAGGAGTCGCCGAGCGCCACGTACCGCCCGGTGGGCGCGGCGGCGACGGCGGGTGCGGTGACCGCGAGCAGTACGCCGGCGGTGGCCGCGGCGACCGCGGCAAGTCGGGTGGCGGTCCGCATCAGCGGCAGGCGGGGACGGTTCATGGGGCCCTCCCGGAGGGGTCCTGGTGGTGGTGCTGGGATTCTGTCCACGCCTGTGACGTACGTCAATATAGACAGGGCTCATTAAAAGGTGTCCCGGGATGTGGTCCGGCGCCGCCCGGCGAGGGGTCGGGCATGCGGCTGCCGATGTTGCGTACGTCACACTTTTCGGCGGGCTCGGAGCCGGGTGCGGAGAGCGTGCCCATGAGTCGATTCGTTGCGGCGCAACGCTCCCCGGCGCCGTCATCCCTGGTGGGCGGGCCGGGGCCGGATTTGCGAAGGCACGCACCGGAGCCACCCCGGCACGGCTGGTGAACGACCGATCGAATGTCGGCGATCCTGGATTTGCAGCCGTCATTACGCTGCGAAGTGGTTGATCGCCGGAACCACGGACGACAGGTGGAAGAACCTCAGATGAGTGACAATCACCCTCCCTACGGAGGCTATCCGGACCCGAACGCCGGAGCGTGGGGCAACCAGCCCGACCCGAACGCCCCGTACGGCGCCCAGCCGGCCTCCGGCGCGCCCTACGGTTCGCCACCGGCGTCAGGTGCGCCCTACGGCTCGCCGCCGGCTTCCGGCGCGCCCTACGGATCACAGCCGGCCTCCGGCGCGCCGTACGGCGCCCAGCCCGCTTCCGGCGCGCCCTACGGATCACAGCCCGCCTCCGGCGCGCCGTACGGGGCGCCGCAGCCCGCGGTGTCGTACCCGGGGCAGGCCGGCTTCCCGCCGCCGGCCGCGCCCTACGCGCCCGGCACGCCGCAGGGCGGCGGCGGCAAGAGCAAGGGGCTGATCGTCGGCCTCGCCGCCGGTGCGGTGACGCTGACCCTGCTCTGCTGCGGCGGCGGCCTCGCCTACGTCGCCTTCAACGGCGACGAGGAGGACCCGAAGCCGGTGGCCTCGGGCAGCGCCACCCCCGGCCCGGACGGCAGCCCGTCCGCGACCCCCAGCGCTGACGGGCCGGAGTCGCCCGGGCCGGACGGGCCCGCCAACAACGACTCGATCACCGCGCGGTACGCCAGCGAGATGTCGGCGGTCTGCGACGGGGGAGCGATCCTCAACGCCGCCCCGTACACCGCGCCGGCGGGCTCGAAGGCGTACGTCTTCTCCAACTCCCCGGACCGGCCGACGTTCTGGTCGCAGAAGACGGTCAGCTCGGCCAAGCCGTACTACGCCAAGTCGGCGGACTTCGCCACCGTGTCGGTCATCGGCTGCCTCAAGATGGTCGAGGGCAGCGAGGGCACGCCGAAGAAGTGCCAGTACAAGAACAGCGAGGACAAGGTCGTCACCGTCGACTACATCTCCTCGCGGTACACGCTGACGTTCCACGCCGCCAAGACCGGCGAGAAGGTCGGTGACGGCGGCACGGTGACGGCCCCGGCCGCCCGCTGCCCGAGCTTCATCTCCTACAACAAGGTGACGATGAAGTCGTACGCGTCGCCGGACAGCGGCACCATCGAGGCCGCGCTGGACCGCTTCCTCAAGTGAGGAGACCCGGATCGGGGTGTGCGCGTCGGCTGACCCGCACACCCCGATCCGGCTTCCGGCGGGTCAGGTGGCCGGCAGCGGGCGGCCGTGCGCGTCCACACACTCGCGGGCGAAGAGCCGCAGCAGCTCCGGCAGGTGGAAGTGCTGGCCCGGATCGTCCGAGTCGACGGGCAGCAGCAGATTGTGCTGGACCAGGTGCTCCACCATCCGGTTGGCCTGCTGCCGGGGCAGGCGCAGGATCTCCACCGCGCTGGCCGGGGTGATGAACGAGCCGGCGCGGGCCAGCGCGCGCAGCGCCCGGCGGGCGTCGACGTCCAGCGCCTGGTAGCTGACCGAGAGGCTGCCGCGCACCGAGATGTCCCCGACGGCCAGCTCGGACAGCCGGTTCTCCTCGTCCTCCAGGTGCGCGGCGAAGCCGGGCAGGGCGACGTCGGGCTGGGTGACGAGCCGGCTGCCGACGATCCGCAGCGCCAGTGGCAGCCGGTCGCAGGCCGCGGCGATCCGGCCGAACACCTCCGGTTGCTCACGTACCCGGCGTTCACCGGCGATCGTGGCCAGCAGCTCCACCGCGTCGGCACGGTCGAGCGCGCCGAGCGTCAACCGCCAGCCGACGTCCAGGTCCAGCAGGCGCTGCCGGCTGTTGATCAGCACCAGGCTGCGGCCCGCCCCGGGCAGCAGCGGGCGCACCTGCTGCGCGCAGTCGACGTCGTCGATGATGAGCAGCAGCCGCCGGCCGGCGAGCGCGCACCGCAGCGCGGCGGAGCGCTCCCGGATGTCCTCGGACACGCCGGCCAGCGGTACACCCAGCTCGACGAGCAGCTCCCTGATCAGTTCCCCGCTGCCGCGGGGTGGCTCGTCGCTGCTGTCGAAGCTGACGAAGAGCTGACCGTCGGGAAAGAGGTCGGCCAGGTCGTACCCGCTGGACACCGAGAACGACGACTTGCCGACGCCCGGCGCGCCGGAGACGAGCACGACCCCGGCGTGCTCGTCGGCGCCGGCCGGGTCGGCGATCCCCTCGGCGATGGTGCGGAGCTGGCTGGCCGTGGTGTCCCGGCCGACAAGGGACGGCGGCTTCATCGGCAGGGCCTGCGGGCTCGGCGGCGGGCCGGGCGGCGCCGCGGGCCCGGCGCCGAGGGCCGCCGGCCAGCCGGACGGTGGCCGGACCTCGGCGGAGTCCCCGTCCAGCGCGGCCTGGAGGGCGCCCTGGAGGGTGGGGCCAGGGTCGACGCCGAGCTCGTCGACGATGCCGCGCCGGGCCTGCTGGTACACGGCAAGCGCCTCGGCCACACGCCCCTCCAGCGTCAGCGCGGTCACCAGCTGCGCCTGCCAGCGTTCGTCGAGCGGCTCCTCCGCCACCATCCGGCGCAGCGACGGGATGACCCGGGCCGGCTGCCCCAGTCGCAGGCGCAGGTCGAACAGCTCGGTCGTGATCTCCCGGTGCTGCTCCCGCAGCGCCGTGACGTTCGCGCCCAGGTCGGTGCCCGGATCCGCCAGGTCCTCCAGCGGGTGCCCACCCCACAGCTCGACCGCCCGGTCGAACAGCTCGGCGGCGGCCTCCGGCCGGTCCCCCCGCGCGGCCCGGCGGGCCTCGTCGGTGAGACGCCGGAACCGCAGCAGGTCCAGCTCGTCCTCGTCGACCCGCAGGTGGTAGCCGGTGCCGTCGTGGACCAGCCGGTCGGCCGAGTCGCCGCCGCGGTCCAGCGCCTGCCGCAGCCGGTGTACGTACGTCCGCAGGTTGCGTACCGCCGACGCGGGCGGCGAGTCCGGCCACAGGCCGTCGACCAGCCGGGAGGTGGCGACCGTGCGCCCCGGGCTCAGCAGCAGCACGGCGAGCAGGAGGCGGGGCTTGGTGCCGGTGAGCGTGACCGGGCGATCGTCCACGTGGAGGGCCAGCGGACCGAGGACACTGAATCGCATCGATGTATTCCCCCGCTCCGCAGTACCGTCCACAGTGTGGTGTACGGCTGGATTTCCCACCTTCGGCTGGGGAATACCTCGATCCCAGATGGTGCAAGTAGTCACCGAACGGTGTGTAATTCGTGACCCCGGGTGAGTTGCGCGGTCGCCCGGTGCGCCGCGTCGAGCACCGCCACCGCGTCCGCCACCCCGGCGCCCGCCGACCGGCCCGCGCGGACCAGCTCGGCGAAGTCCTCCGCCTGGCGCGCCAGGGCCGCGTACATGGTGGCGTCCCCGTCGGCCGGGTCGAGGAAGGTCAGCCGCTCGTGGTCCCGGGTGCCGAACACCTCCACCGTCGCCATGTCGCCGCCCCGGTGGTGCCGGCCGAGCGAGACCAGCGCGGTACCGCCGCCGGACAGGCCGAGCAACGCCTGCGCGCTGTCCACGTCCCGGCCGCGTACCGCCGGGTCGGTGACCGGACCGGCCGGCTGCGCGGCGACCCGGTCGATGTCCTGCCCGGTCAGCCACCGGATCTGGTCGAACTCGTGCACGCCCATGTCCACGAAGATCCCGCCGCTGCCGGTGCGGAACGCCGCCGCCGGCGGCTCGCCGTCCCACTGCGACGCGGCCACGAACAGGACCTCGCCGAGCGCGCCGACGGCGATCCGTTCGCGCAGCCGGCGCAGCTGCGGGACGAACCGCCGCCAGTAGGCGACCTGGAACGGGATCCCGGCGGCGGCGGCCACCCGCCCCGCCTCCGCCGCCTCGGCCGGGTCGAGCCCGGCCGGCTTCTCGCACAGCACCGGCAGCCCGGCCTCGGCGGCGGCCGCGACCAGCTCGCCGTGCCGGCCGGTGGGCGCGGTCACCAGGAGACCGTCCGGCACGGCGTCCGCGAGCAGGTCCGCCACGCTCGGGTACGCGGGCAGCCCGGCCGCGGCGGCCTCCGCCCGTGCCGCCGGAACCGGGTCGACGACGTGCCGGATCCGGACCGTCCGGTGGTCGGCCAGGGCCCGCAGGTGGTGGCGGCCCATCCGGCCCGCTCCCACAAGTGCCAGCCGGAACTCATCGCTGCCTGTCATCGTCGGTTCCCTTCTTCTCGTCGGCGCCGTTCGTACGGTCGGGGCTCAGCCAGCCGGCCAGCGCGTCCACGACGGCCGGCGCGCCGGTGGCCAGGACCGCCAGCCCGTCGTGGCGCCACCGCCGGCTCACCCCGCCGGCGGCCTCGACCAGCGCGGTGCCGGCCGCGACGTCCCACGGCGCGGGGTCGAAGCTGACGAACGCGTCCAGTTCCCCCCGGGCCACCGCCGCCAGGTCGCAGACCGTGGAGCCGGAGTTGCGCAGGTCGGCGACGAGCGGCGCGACGCCGACGAGCGACTGGTACGCCCGCCGCCGCGACCCGGGCGCGTTCGGCACCGCGAACGCCACCAGGGCGTGCCCCGGCGCGGCCTCCCGGTCGACGGTGACCGGGACGTCGCCGTCGAGCGCGCCGTCGCCGTCGAGCACCAGGCAGGCGCCGGTGGCCGGTTGCAGGATGGTGGCGGCGACCACCTGGCCGTCGCCGTCGTCGCAGCCGGTCGCCACCGCGATGCTCACCGCGTAGCGGCTCGCCCCGTGGCTGAAGTTCAGCGTGCCGTCGAGCGGGTCGACGATCCAGCGCAGGCCGGAGCAGCCGGCGCTGAGTCCGGACTCCTCGGCCAGGACGGCGTCCTGCGGCCGGTCGCGGGCGAGCAGGTCGAGGATGGCCCGTTCGCTGGCGTGGTCGGCGGTGGTCACCGGGTCCTGTGCCGCCCCGCCCTTGTGCATGGTCCGGAAGCCCTGGCTCCGCGCCTCGCGGATCGCGTCCGCCCCGGCCCGCGCGGCGCGCAGGCTCAGGTAGCGCAGGTCGCCGGGAGCGGCGCCGATGCTCATCGCGCCACCTGCGCTTCCGCCGGTGCGGCGACCCGCGCGTAGTGGCCGTCCACGAACAGCAGCGGCGGGGTCGGCCGGAGCAGGCCGGCGGAGCGGACCGCGCCGATCAGCACGGCGTGGTCACCGGCCGGGTCGGCGGAGACGGCCTCGCAGCCGAAGTACGCCACCCCGTCGGTCAGGCGCGGGCAGCCGGTCGCCCGCTCCGCGTCGTAGGTGACGCCGGTGAAGCCGTCGGCGCCGCTGGGCCGTCCCCGGCTGGCGAACCAGGCCGCCTCCGCGCGCTGGTCGTCGGCGAGCACTGTCACCGCGAAGCGCCCGGTACGCCGGACCGCGCCGAGCAGCCGGCAGTCCCGCCGCAGGCAGACCAGCAGCATCCGGGGCGACAGCGACACGGTGGTGAAGGAGTTCACAGTCATGCCCACCGGGCCGTCGGGTCCGACGGCCGTCGCCACCGCCACTCCGGTGGCGAACCGCCCGGCCACCGAACGGAACGCCCCTTCCTCCTCGTGTCCGTTTCCTGTCCCGGTCATCGTCGTTCTCCTCTCGTCGCGCTGCCGACCAGGTCGGCGGTCCGGCGTCGGTCGGTCTTGCCGTTGGCGTTCGTGGGAAGCGCGGCCACGTGGTGGATCCGGGCCGGCACCATGTAGCCGGGCAGCCGGTCCGCGCACCGGCGGGTCAACTCGGCGGTGATCCCGGCGGCGCCGGTGTAGACGGCTCGCAGGGCGACGTCGTCGCCCGCGCCGAACGCCAGCACCACCGCGTCCTGCACCCCCGGGTGGCCGCGCAGGACCATTTCGATCTCGCCGAGTTCGATCCGGTAGCCGCGCAGCTTCACCTGGTCGTCCAGGCGGCCGTGGTGCACGAGCGTGCCGTGCTCGCGGCGGACCCGGTCCCCGGTGCGGTAGTACCGGCGACCGGCGTGCGTGACGAACCGGTCCTCGTCGTCGGCCGGGTCGAGGTAGCCGTCGAACCGCTGCGGCCCGTGCACGCACAGCTCGCCGTCGTCACCGCCGACGGTGCCGTCCTCGGCGCGCAGGATCGCGTCGAGCCCGGGGTGCGCGTCACCGATCGGCACGGTGCCGTTCGAGGTGGCCGGCCAGGCCGCCGGATCCGCCGGCAGCCGGTGACCGGTGCAGGTCACGGTCAGCTCGGTGGGCCCGTAGAGGTTCTCCACCCCGCTGCCCGGCGCCGCCGCCGCCCACGCCCGCGCCTGCTCCAGCGTCAGCGCCTCGCCGGCGAAGAGGCTGTGCCGCAGGCCCGGCATGGCGCCGGGGGAGAGCATCCGCATCCGGCGGGCCAGCGAGACCACCGAGGGCACCGAGAACCAGTGCGTGATCCGTCGTTCGTTGACGAACCGCACCGGCGTCAGCACCTCGTCGGGCTGCGGCACCACGAGCGTGGCGCCGCCGCCCCAGGCGACGAACATGTCGAAGACGGACGGGTCGAAGGTCAGGTCGAAGGTCTGCGACAGCCGGTCGCCCGGGCCGACGGGGTAGCGGTCCCGGCAGTACGTGAGGAACGCGTCGACGTTGCGGTGCCGGATCGGCACGCCCTTGGGCCGCCCGGTCGAGCCGGAGGTGAACAGCAGGTACGCCACGTCGTCCGGCGCCACCGGGGCGGTCGGCGGCGGGACGCCCGGCGCGCCGTCGAGGCGTACCGTCACGGCGCCGCCCGCGACCTGCGCCGCCGTCGCGGCGCCGGCGTCGTCGACCACCAGCGCGTCCACCCCCGCGTCCCGGCACAGCCGGGCGGTGCGGGCCGGCGGGAAGGCCGGGTTGAGCGGCACCACCACCGCTCCGGCGCGCAGCGCGGCCAGATAGCCGGCGTACGCGGGCAGGCTGCGGGCGGCCAGCAGGCCGACCGCGCGGGGGCGTCGGCCCACCTCGGCGTGGATCCGGCCGGCGAGGTCGCGCAGCCGGCGGTAGGTCACCGACTCCCCGCCGACCTCCAGCGCGACCGCCTCCGGCACCCGTGCCACGGTTCGCTCGAACCACTGGTAGAGACTCACGACGTTGCTCCCTTCGCTGTGCTGTCGTCGATCGGCGTCCCGCCGCCACCGGGCGCGGGACGCCCGTCAGGTCACCGCGCCGGCCAGCTCGTCGGCGTGGTCGGCGATGCCGGCGAGCATCGCTCCGGTTGCTCCACCGGCGATGCCGAACATGGCCGCCTCGGTGCGCAGCTGAGCCTCCCCGCCGTCGCGGAACGCGTCCGCGCCGCGCAGGCGCACCGCCTCGGCGGCGACCCGGTCCACGGTCTCGGCGGCGCTGACCTTCAGCAGCATCCCGGCGACCGCGGACGGGACGGCCGCCGGCGCGTCCAGCAGCGGCGCGCACAGCGCGTCGAGCTGGTGCACGGCGACCAGGCACCGGGCGTACCGCTCGCGGACCGCCGGGCGGTCCCACAGCGTGCCCGCCCCGGCCGGCCGCCGCCGCAGCCAGTCGCGCAGGCCCGTCAGCATCCGGTGGCACATCGCCCGGGCCCACAGCGCCCCGGCGACCCGTTCGACGCCGACCTGCCGGGCGAACCCGGCCAGCGCCCGGCCGGGGCGGCCCAGCACGGCGTCCGGGCCCAGCGCCACGCCGGCGAAGCGCAGGTGGCCCACGCCGGACCCGGCGAACGCCCGGCCGGCGGATCCGACTGTCACGCCGGGCGCGTCGGCCGGCACCAGCACCCAGCAGAAGCTGGTGAAGTGCCGCGCCTCGCGGTGCCGGGCCAGCACCAGCGCCGCGTCACAGCTCGTCGCGTTGGTGATCCAGTCCTTGCCCCCGTCCAGGACCGCGCCGTCGTCGCCCAGCTTCACCCGGGTCGCGGCGTCGAGCAGGTCCGATCCCGACCCGGCGGCGTCGGTGACGGCCAGCGCCACCACCGTCTCGCCGCGCAGCATCCCGCGCCGCGCGCGCTCCGCCGGCCCGGTCGCGCCGGCCAGCAGCGGCAGCACCGTGGCGACCTGGACGCAGACCGACAGCGTCACGCCGAGCGGGCACCGGGCGTCCAGTTCGGTGAGCAGGGCCGACAGCCGCCGGGGGTCGGGCTGGACGCCGTCGCCGTAGAGCGCCTCGACGATCCCGGCGGCGCCCAGCGCGCGCCACACCGCACCCGGGTCGGTGGGGTCCACTCCGGACAGGGCGGCGCCCACCGGGACGGCGTGGTCCCCGGCCGTCGTCGGTGTCGCCCTCGGCTCAGGCAAGACGCACCCCCGGGTCGCGCAGTGACAGCGCCCCGTTCGCCAGGCGCAGCCGGTCGTTCGCGTAGTTCAGCGAGGCCGAGCGCAGATCCCGGAACGTGCGCTCCAGCGCCAGCGGCGAGTCGGTCAGGTAGCCGTGGCGCAGGCCCGCCAGCTCGACCAGTTCGTGCGCGGCGGCGAAGGACTCCTCGGCCGCGCGGATCTTCAGCGTGTTGAGCAGCATCTGCACCGGCGCCGCCGACATGTCCGGCGCGTCGGTGACCACCGAGACGGTGTGCCGCAGCAGCGCGTGCGCCGCGTCCAGCCGGGCCCGGATCCCGGCCAGCCGCAGCAGCACCAGCTCGGAGGAGGGGGCGAACTGCCGCCGTCCCGCCTCGCTGCGGGCGTGCCGCAGCACCCGGGCGTACGCGCCGGCCGCCGCCCCGATCCAGGCCGCCGCCCAGCCGACGTGCGCCAGCGGCGCGAAGACAGTGGTGGCGATCTCCCGGAACCCGCCGTGTTCGCCGATCACCTGCCACTGCGGCACCGCGCCGCGCAGCCGCATCGGAACGCTGTGCGTGGCCCGCATGCCCAGCGGACGCCACCCGCCGGTCACCTCGACCTCCACCTGGTCCCGGTCGGCGTAGACCAGGTCCACCTGAGCCGCCGAGTCAGCACCCGGGGCGCGGGTGGTGATCAGGAAGGCGTCCGCGTACGGGCCGCCGGTGACGATCGGGGCCTGCCGGTCGACGCGCAGCATCTCGCCGTCGTGCTCCAGCGCCGACTCGGCGGTCAGCAGGTGACCGCCCTTGCCGGCCTCGGTGGTGACCGAGCCGAGATACCGCTCGCCCCGGGCCACCGACGGCAGCACCTCGGCGCGCAGCTTCTCCCCGCCGTACGCGGTGATCGCGGCGACCTGCTGGCAGTGCATGGCGAAGACCATCGCCACCGACATGTCCACCCGGCCCAGCGCCAGCGTGACGTCGACCAGGTCCGGCAGCGTCCCGCCGGCGCCGCCCTCGGCGGCCGGGACCAGCAGCCCCAGCAGCCCGCTGTGACGCATGGCGGCCAGCGCCTCGGTGGGGAAGGCCGCGGTCTCGTCGGCCTCCCGGGCGTGCTCGGCGGCGACGCCGGCGACGGTCTCGACGGCCGGGGCGTACCCGGCGACGGCCGTCATCGGGAACCACCGCCGACCGGCGTGCGCAGCTCCTCGACCACGCCCCACAGCCCGCCGGCGGTGGCGAACGTGGAGTCGACCAGCTTGTCGTCGGGCACGGCGACCCCGAACGTCTCCTCGATGGCGAAGAGCAGCTCGATCTCGCGCATGGAGTCCAGGCCGAGGTCGCGCAGCCGGGCGTCCTCGGTGATCTCGTCCGGGCCGGCGAACTTGAGGAACGGCCGGAGCAGCTCGGTGAATTCGGTGTTCATGACGTCACCTTTCTTCTCGTGGTTCGTCAGTGGCTCCCGGCGCGTCGACCGGGTGCCGTGTCAGGGTGAGCCGGGACGTCTCGACGACGTGGTCGCCGTCGCAGACGACCTCGACCGGCGCCGGGTGGCCGAGGAAGGCCAGCAGGCTCGCCGAGAGCCCGTACGCCCCGACGTTCGGCACGGCGAGCACGTCGCCCGGCCGTACGTCGGGCAGGCTCGCGGCGCGGGCCCAGGTGTCCAGCGGGGTGCACAGCGGTCCGGCGACGATCGCGGCCTCGAGCGGCGCGCCGTCGCGGTCGTCAGCGGCGTGCAGGGTGGGCACGAGCGGCGGCAGCCGGCGCAGGCCGGACATCCCGCCGAGGTGGTTGATGCCGGACTCCAGCACCACCACCGGCGTGCCCTGCGACCGCTTGACGTCCAGCACCCGGGTCAGCAGCGTGCCGGCGGTGGCGGTGAGGAACCGTCCCGACTCGAAGGCCACTTCCGGCGCGCCGTCGCGCCAGCCGGGGAAGAGCCCGTCCAGGGCCGGGCCGACCCGGTCGGCGAGGCCGGTCAGGTCCGCGTTGTGGCCGGGCCGGGCGAACGGCGCGCCGAAGCCGCCGCCGAGGTCGAGCAGGGTCAGGTCGATGTCGAGCAGGTCCCGCAGCCGCCGGGCGGTACGCGCCGCGGTGGTGAACTGGGCTACCAGCGCGTCCACCGAGTCGACGTTGCTGCCGGTGTAGAGGTGGAACCCGCGGACCGGGGCCGACGGGCGGGAGCGGAACCGCTGCGGTTCCTGCTCGATCCAGTCGACGTCGGCGCCGAACTGGGACGCGACGCCGGTCATGGTGAGCCCCTGACCCGGGTTGGGCACCCGGTCGTTGACCCGCAGCAGGCACCGCAGTTCGACGCCGTGCGCGACGGCGATCCGGTCGGCCTGGTCCAGGCCCTCGGGCGAGTCGACGGAGAACCAGCGGACACCGGCGCGCACCGCCTCGGCCACCTCGGCGTCGCGCTTGCCGGGTCCGGTGTAGAGCATGCGGTCACCCGGCACGCCCGCCCGCAGCGCCGCGGCCAGCTCACCCGGGGAGCAGATCTCCGCGTCGCAGCCGGCGGTGTGCAGCGCCGCCACCAGTGCCGGGTGCGGGTTGGCCTTGAGCGAGTAGAACAGCCGGCTCGGCGTGGGCAGCGCGGCGACCAGGGTTGCGTGGTTGACGCGTACCCGGGCCAGGTCGTAGCGGTAGGCCGGGGTGTCGAAGGGCAGGTCAGCCATTGTGCTCACCCGCCAGCCGGGCCAGCGCCCGCCGGTCCACCTTGCCGTTGCCGGTGAGCGGCAGGTCGGGCAGCACGACGCAGCGCGCCGGCACCTTCATCTCCTCCAGCTGTTCCCGCAGCCGGCCCAGCACGTCGGCGGGGGTGAGCGCGGCCACCACGAACAGCGTCGCGCCGTCGTGGCCGTCGGCCGGCGGCAGCACCCCGGCCGCGGCCACGCCGTCGACCCGGTACGCGGCGGCCTCCACCTCGGTGGCGCTGACCCGGGTGCCCTTCTCCTTGTAGACGTCGTCGCGCCGGCCGGCGAAGTGGACGTACCCGTCGTCGTCCACGTGGCCGTGATCGCCGGTGTGCAGCTGCGGGAAGAGCCCGTGTGCGCGCCGGAACCGCTGTGCGGTCAGCTCCGGCCGCCGCCAGTAGCCGGCCATCACGTGCGGGCCGCGTACCACCAGCTCGCCGGGGACGCCCGGTGGTTGACGCCGCCCCTCGGCGTCCACTGTGAAGATCTCGGTGCCGGGCAGCGCCCGCCCGCAGGCGCCGGGCCGGCGCAGGTCGGCGTCCGGCGGCATGATCGCCGCGCGTTTGCACTCGGTGAGACCGAACATGAGTTGGACGGCCAGGCCGGGCAGCAGCCGGCGCAGGCCGGCCAGCACCTCCGGCGGCATGGCGGCGCCGGTGTTCGTGAGCAGGCGCAGCGGCGGGCGCGGCGCGCCCGCCCGGCCGAGCAGCCGCAGCAGGTTTATCGCCAGCGACGGCACGCAGGGCAGCACCGTGGCGCCGGACTCGACCAGGCTCACCAGCAGGCGGCCACCGGTCTCCGCGCTGTCGCCCAGGCGCAGCCGGGCGCCGGCGACGGTGCTCAGGAAGATCTGGTAGAGGCCGTAGTCGAACGAGGGCGGCAGCAGGACGTGCACCACGTCGTCGGGCCGGTAGCGCAGCTCCGACTGGATCGCCCGGACCGCGAACGTGACCTGGGCGTGCGTGGAGACGACGGCCTTCGGCATGCCGGTGCTGCCGGAGGTGTAGATCAGGCAGACCGGGTCGACGGCCAGCGGGCCCGGCCCGGCCGGCGCGTCGCCGCCGGCCACGGCGGATGCCGCGCGCCGCAGCGCGGCGGCGTCGCACACCGCGACGCCACGGGCGTGGCACAGGTCGGTGAGAACCCGGTCGTCGGTGAGGACCAGGACCGGTTCCGCGTCGTCCAGCACGTGGGCGAGGGCGACCTCGGGGGCCGGCGTCCGGAGGACGACGAAGACCGCGCCGGTACGGGCGACCGCGTACAGCAGCGCCGGCAGTGTCGCGTCGGCGGGCAGCGCCACCAGCACCCGGTCGCCGCGCCGGACGCCCTGCCCGCGCAGCCAGCCAGCCAGGCGCAGGCTGTCGGCCCGCACCTGGCGGTACGTGCGCCCGACGGTCCCGTCCCCGACGGCGGGCGCGTCGGGGCGCGCGCCGGCGGTGCGGTCCAGCAGGTCGTGCAGGAGTTCGGTACTCATCGGGCACCTCCGGTGGCGGCGCCGAACATGGCGCACAGGGAGCCGACGTCGCGCAGGTCGGCCGCGGAGAGCGCGGTGGCCGGAACCTCGACGCCGAGCCGCCGCTCGACCCGGTCGATGACGTCGACCAGCCGGAACGAGTCGAAGCCGGGAAGCTCCCGGAGCACGTCGGTGGTGCGCAGCGTCGAGCCGTCCAGGTCCAGGGTGTCGCCCAGCGCGCCGAGCACCGCCGCGCGTACGCCGTCCCCGCCTGCCGGGTCCGGCGCGGGCGGCACGGCGTCGTGGCCGGGCGTGGCGGCCGGTTCGGCGATCGACTCCAGCGCGGCGAGGTGGTCGGAGATCAGCGCGCCGAGCGCGTCCACCAGCTCCGGCGCGGCCGGCCGGCCCGCCTGGGCCCGCCGCAGCGCCACGTAGCTGCGCGTGGCGAGCTGCTGCCAGCGGGCTGCCTGCCCGGCCAGCGCGGCGACGGCCTCGGGCCGGACCGCGGCCAGCCAGCGTTCGTGCAGGTCGCGTGCGCGCGCCAGCAGCCAGACGTCGAGCACGAAGCGGTGCAGCCCGGCCACTGTGTCCAGGGCGGCGCCGGTGCGGTCCAGGTAGCGGGCGATTTCCGGGCGAGCCCGCCGGGCCCGGGCGGCGTTGCCGGCGAGCATGGCGGGTACGTCGATCGCCGGCGCCGGGTGTGCCGTCACCGCCAGCGTGTGCGCGCCTGCGGCCAGCGCCGCGTCGAACGCGGCGGTGGGCAGTCGCCACACGCCGGGACGCGCGGGGCCCCAGGCGGTGTCGTTGTGGTAGGCGTCGACCACTGAGACCTGATCCGGCCCGGCGTCGGTGACGAGGAAGCTGTGCCGCATGTGCTCGTGCCCGTGGTAGGGACACCACGGCAGGTCGTACGCGTCGGCGGTGACGTAGAGCGGCTGGCCCGGGGCGCACAGCCGGCGGACCTGCGGGCCGTCGAGCTGCATCCACCGGCCCTCGACCCGCAGGCCCAGCAGGTCTACCGCTTCGGCGGCCCGGTCGTCCGAGGTCGCCTCGACGGAGATCAGAGCGTCCTGATCCCGGGTGCGGAACCCGTACCGGGCGCCGAGGGCGAGGTGGCTGCCGGACCCGTTGGCGTAGTCGGCGAGCAGGGCGAAGCTCGTCTGGAGACAGTCCAGCGCGGTCGCGTGCAGACCGGTCAGGATCGGCGTCCACACCGGATCCGTGCTCGGCCGGTCCGGCGCGTTCGGGACGTGTGGGGACATGGGAGGCTCCTCGATGCGGATACGTGGGGCGGGGCCGCCGGCGCGGGAGTTGCCGCGCCGGCGGCCGGTGAAGAAGGTCAGCTGTCGCCGCGGCCGTCCAGCCCGTTGGCCCAGGCGGCGAGCGCGTGCGCCTGCTCGGCCAGCGCGTGCTCGTCGGTGCCGATCGGGTCCTTGAAGAAGAACCCCAGCTCCTCGATCGGGCCGACGTGTCCGGCGCGGTGCGCCGCGGCGGTCAGCCGGGCCAGGTCGAGCACGAGCGGGGCGGCCAGCGTGGAGTCCACCCCGCTCCAGGTGAGCTGCATGGACATCCGGACGCCGAGGAAGCCCTCGAACGACACGTGGTCCCAGGCGGTCTTGTGGTCGCCGAGGTCCGGCACGTTGTCGATGTGCAGCGGGGCGGTGACGTCCTCACCGAGCAGCGCGGGCAGCACACCCGACTTCGAGCTGAGCTTGCTGCGGGCGTTGCGCGGGTCCTCCAGCGTCGCGCCGTCACCGCCGCCGAGCAGGTTCACCCCGGCCCAGGAGAGCACATGCAGGGCGCGGCTGGTGAACATCGGCGCCAGGGCGGTGCGCAGCAGCGTCTCCCCGGTCTTGCCGTCGGAGCCGGCGAACGGCACCCGCTCCCGCTGCGCCAGCATCTCCAGCGCGGGCAGCCGCGCCCCGGTGGACGGGGTGAAGTCGACGAAGCCGCAGCCGGCCCGGAACGCCGCGTACGCGACCACCGAGCTGGCCGGCAGCGCCTTGTCGTCCGGGTCGGCCAGGGCGCGGGTCAGCGCGTCCAGGTCGTCGTGCTCGGGCCGGTGGTCGGCCGGCGGCTCGGTCGAGGACACGTTGATGACGACGACCCGGGACAGCCCGTTGCGGGCGCGGAACTCCTCGATGTCGCCGGCCAGCCGCTCGACCACCTCGGCCAGCGGACCGGTCTCGGTACGCGCGTCGTAGCCGGTGCGCAGGTTCTGCTCGACCTCGGGCAGGCTGCCCCGTACGGCGGCCAGCACCGGCGCCGGGATGACGCCGGAGTCGACGAGCGACTCGGCCTTCTTCTCCAGCGGCGTGTCGACGATGTCGTGGCCGCCGACCACCAGGTCGGTCCAGCTCGCCAGCGGCGCGTCGCGCAGCATGCCGGTGTCGGTGACGCAGCCGGTCGAGTCGGCCATGCCGGCGCGCAGCGCCAGCAGACCGGTGATCGCCGTGGTGGCGACCGAACCGCGGGCGCCGTTGAGCCACACGCCGACGGGTGCGTCCGTGTCGGGGGACGGGGTCGAGGCGTGCGAGGTCTCGTGATGGGTGACGGTCACGGGAAGTTCCCTTCTCTGGTGCGCCGGCGATGGCGCGGATCAGCGGGCGAGCACCTTGGCGACGGCGGCGGCGACGTCGTGCATGTCCTGCTCGGTGCCGAGGAAGGTGCTGTGGTGCGTCTGGACGGTGTGTGCGGCGAGCCATTCGGTGTTCGGGTACGTCCGGTCCCGGTGGATCGCCGCGAAGCGTTCGGCCAGCGGCGCGAGCAGCGGCTTGGTCCACGGCTGCAGCAGCCGGCTGCGGTGCAGCGGCTCGTCGGTGCAGTAGAACCGCCGGCCCAGCTCTGCGGTGAGCGCGGCGGCCACCGCGGCGTTGTCCAGGCCGGCCGGCAGCTCGTCGAAGACGATCGTGCCCTCGTAGATCGAGATGCGGGTCTGCTCCGGCGCGGGTTGCAGCAGCCGTACGCCGTCGACGCCGTCGAGCAGGTCGGCGAGCAGCCGGTAGTTGTGGTTGCGCACGTCGTGCTGGTCGTCCAGGACGGCCAGTTGCGCGCAGGCCACGGCGGCGGAGAACTCGTCCAGGCAGAAGTTGGCCCCCTGCACGCCGGCGCTCTCCTCCAGGTCCAGTTCGCCCGGGGGCGTCCGGTCGCCGCGGTAGCGGCGCGAATCGGCCCGCAGCTCCTCGAGCACCGGCGCGAGCGTGTCGTCGTCGGTGACGACGGCCCCGCCCTCACCGCAGGTGAGGACCTTGCCGTGCTGGAAGCTGAAGCAGCCGAGCCGGCCGAGTGAGCCGGCCTGGCGGCCCTGCCAGGTGGCGCCGTGGGCCTGCGCGCAGTCCTCCACGACGGAGATGCCGCGCGGCCGGGTGACCGCGTCGAGCGCCGGCACGTCGGCCATGTTGGAGGCCCAGTGCACGGCGACCACGGCCCGCGGGTCCACGGACAGGTCGAGGTCGTCCGGCCCGACGCAGCCGGTGTCGCGGTCGACGTCGACGAGCACCGGAACCAGGCCGGCGCGCAGCGCGGCGGTGGCGGAGGCGGTCCAGGTCAGCGCCGGTACGAGCACTGTGTCGCCGTAGCCGAGGCCGAGTGATTCCAGGGCCACCACCAGGGCGCTGGACCCGTGGTCGACGGGTACGCAGTGACGGGTGCCGACGTAGCGGGCGAAGTCGGCGGCGAAGCGGCGCTCGAACAGGACGCCGTCGCCGACGGACGGGCTGCTGATCGCCCACCGGCCGCCGGTCAGCACCGCGGTCAGGTTGGCGGCGGCGTCCGGCGCGGGGGTCGGCCAGCGTGGCCATGGGCGGTCCGGCGGGCGGACCGGCCGGCCGCCGTCCACGGCGAGCCGCCGGTCGATGGGGATGGAGGTCGTCATGCCTTCGACCTTGATGCTCATCGATACATCAGCGGTACACACGCGATGTCCGGGGCGGGCGGCGCCGTGTATCGGCGTTGTATCCCGGTGGTCGACTCTCGGTGCATGAGCCGATCCGCATCGCCCGTGGGCGAACCGACCGAACCCCGCGCCGTCACGCGCGGCGTCTCCGTGGTCATCCCGGTCAAGGACCGGGTGGCGGAGATGCGCCGCCAGCTGCGCAGCCTGCGCGACGCCGCCCCGAACTGCCCGGAGCCGGTGGAGGTGGTGGTCGTCGACGACTCGGCGCCCGCCGCGGCCGCCGCCCACCGCGCGGCCTGCGCCGAGTACGGCGCCCGCTACGTGCGCGGACCCCGGCACGTCGGGGCCAAACGCAACCTGGGCGTCCGGCACGCCCGCCACGACCTGGTGCTGTTCACCGACTCCGACTGCCGGGTGCCCGCAGACCTGATCACCCGGTACGCGGCCCGGCTGCGCGCCTCGGGCGCCGAGGTCGCCGGCGTCACCGGTCCGGTGCTCGTGGAGCCCGGCGACAGCGCGTTCTTCCGCGTGATGCGCCGCTCCTACCTGCTGCTCGGCGACCTGACCCGGCCGCTGCACTACGAGCGCGTGTCCTGGGGCGCCGGGGCGAACATGGCCGTGAAGCGCGCGGTCTTCGAGGCGGTCGGCGGGTTCCCGGAGGATTCCCCGATGCCGCTGGGCGGGGAGGACCTGCACCTCGGGCTGCTCCTCACCGACGCCGGCTACGTGCTGCTCACCGACCCGGACGGGGTGGTCACCCACGACACCGGCGTCGCCGACACGTTCCGCGCGGTCGCCTACCGGTTCACCACGTACGGGCGCTCCGAGCAGTGGCTCTGCCTGGCCCACCCGCACCGGCGCCGGTTCGTGCTCAACACCGCCAGCACGCTCGCCGTGACCGCGCTGGCCGGGCTGCTGACGGCCCGGCGCAGCGGTGGGCGCAGCCTGCTCGCGGTGCCGGCCGTCGCGGCCGCCGTGATCGCCGCGAAGACGCCCGGCCGGCTCGGCGGTGACCGGGGACCGCGCGCGGTGGCCGAGTCGGCGGCCTGCGCGGCCATCGAGACGCTCTTCGACGGGGCCGCGTTCGTCACCTCGCTGCGGCTCGGCCGCCCGGACCTGCTCTTCACCGGCTTCCGCGCGCCGGACGAGGCGGACTACCAGCCGATCCCGCCGGTGGCGGCGCCGCCGGTGGCGGCCTGAGGGGGCGGCCGTGGCGACGACGCTGCCGCTGGCCCCCGGCCAGCAGATGATGTGGGAGTTCATGACCGCGCTCGACCCGGCCCACCCCGGCGCCGCCCGGCTCGTGGTGGTGGAGTTCCGCCGGTTGCGGGGCACGCTTCGGGTCGACGTGCTGCGGCAGGCGATGCAGGACGTGGTGGACCGGCACGACGCGCTGCGGATGCGGTTCGACCGCGTCGGCGTGGAGCCGGCGGTGCGGATCCTGCCGCATGTGGAGTCGCCGCTGGAGTACGTCGACCTGTCCGGCCTGCCGCCGGCCGAGCAGCAGGCCCGCGTGGAGCGGATCGCGTACGCGCACCGCAACGACGCGTTCGACCCCGGCCGGGCGCCGCTGTGGCGGGCCGCGCTGGTCCGGCTCTCCGCGACCGAGCACGTGCTCGCGCTCTGCTTCTTCCACATGGTCTCCGACGGCTGGTCGTGCCGGGTCGTGGTGGAGGACCTGTGCCACGCGTACACGGCCCGGCTCGGCGCGGCCGACCCGCAGCCGCCGCTGGGCGTGGACTTCACCGCGCTCGCCGCGCTCCAGGAGACGGAGCAGGCCGGGAACGGCGTCGACGCCGCCGTCCGGGCCGCGTACTGGCGGGACCGGCTGCGGCCGGTGGAGCCGTACCAGCTCTTCCCCGCGTCGCCACCGGCGCCGGACGTCGCGCTCAGCGCCGAGGTGGCCACCCGCTTCGCGTTCCCGGCCGAGGTCACCGCGCGGTTGCGCCCGGCCGCCCGGCGGGCCCGCACCAGCCCGTACGTGCTGCTGCTCGCCGCGTACCTGGTGCTGCTGTCGCGGCGGGCCGGACGGTCCCGGGTGGTGCTGGGCACCACGACGCTGGGCCGGGAGAGCCCGCTGTCCCGCCGGCTCGTCGGTCAGTTCACGAACAACGTCTACCTGCCGGTCACCGTCGAGCCGGACGCGCCGATGCGCGCGGTGGTCGAGGCCGCGCACGCCTCGCTGGCCGAGGCGGTCGCGCACGCCACCGCGTTCCACCGGGTGGCCCGGTCGGTCCGCCCCGACTTCCCGGCGATCCGGCCCTGGCCGGACAACCACCTGTTCGACGCCTGGTTCCAGTCCGCCGCGTCGGCGTCACCGGTGCTGCACTGCCCGGACCTGCGGGTGGAGCCGGTCGACATCACCGCCCGGCCCGCGCCCGGCACCCCGCCGCCGGTGGTCGCCGCCGACGTGCCGTCCGAGTGCCTGCCCGTCTGGGTGAAGCGGGGCTCACCGATCGTCGTGGTGGACGACGACCGGGCCGGGGGCGTGGTGATCCGCAACCGGGGCGTCTTCGGCGACGACCTCGTCCGCGGGCTGATCGACGACTACGTCGCTGTGGTGTCGGCACTCGTCACCACTCCCGACATGTCCCCGGGGCAGGTGCGCCTGCCTGACGGTGCGTGCTTCCTCGACCACGCGATCGGGTAGGAGAGGGACCGGACCGCTCCCAGAGAGGTACGACGATATGACGGACACCTCGACGAACCAGCACACGACGGAGCCGCCCGCGCCGCCCGTGCCACGCGCGGCCGTACGGGCCCGCTGGTCGGTGGTGCTGCTCTTCGTCATCATGGGTCTGGCCATCGGCGGCTGGTCGGCCCGTGTGCCGGACGTCCGCGACGCGGTAGGGGTCGGCAACACCGGCTGGGGCCTGGCGAACATCGCCACGAACGCCGGGGAGCTGGTCTCCCTGGTCGTGGTGGCGGTGCTGATCAGCCGGATCAACACCCGCCGGCTGGCGCTGGCCGGGGCGGCGCTGATCCTGCTCAACGCGCCGCTGCTGGCCGCGTCCGCCACTGTGGTGGCGCTGGTCGGCGGGCTCGCGGTCTGGGGCTTCGCGGCGAATCTGCTGGCCACGCCGATGAACGCCCAGTCGGTGGAGGTGCAGAAGCGGTACGGGCGGCCCATCCTGTCCACGTTCCACGCGGGTTTCAGCATCGGCATGCTGGTCGGCGGCCTCTGCGGCACCGGCGCCGCGGCGATCGGGATGTCGCCGTCGGCGCAGATGGCCGTCACCAGTGTCCTGCTGGGCGCGCTGCTGGTCGGCACGCACCGCTGGCTGCCCGACACGCCCCGCCAGGAGACGAAGGACGGCGAGGCGCGGCGCCGGCTGCGTGACCGGTTCACCCCGCAACTGCTGCTGCTCGCGGTGATCGCCTTCCTGGCCTCGTTCATCGAGATGGCCGGCGCCCAGTGGAGCGCGCTGTACGCGACCGAGGTGGCCGGCGCCACGGCGGTGCTCGCCGCGGCCACGTACACCTGTCTCTCGCTGGCCGCGACCGTCGCCAGGCTGTTCGGCGACCGGCTGGCCGGCCGGGTCGGGCGGATCCGCTTCGTCCGGCTGTCCGCGCTCGTCGCGACCGTCGGCGTGGCGCTGCCGGTGGCGTACCCCCATCCGGCGGCGGTGATGGCCGGTTTCGGACTGCTCGGGTTCGGCCTGGCGTGCGTGACCCCGACGGTGCTCGGCTTCGCCGGTGAGCAGCCGGGCCTCACGTCCGGCGAGGGCGTCTCCGTGGTGGCGATGGGCCAGTGGCCGGGCGCGCTGCTCGCGGCGCCGGTGATCGGTCTGCTCGCCGGCGCGCTGGACCTGCGTACCGCGTTCGTGGTGGTGGCGGTGCTGGCGCTCGCCGTCGTGGCGTTGATCGGGCGGGTCCGGGCGGCGGCGCTGCCCGGCGAGAGCCCGGCCCCGCCCCGGCCGTGACGGCCGGGGCGGGGGCGGCGGTCAGAAGTCGTCGTCGAACGTGACGCTGCCGGTCACCCCGACCTGGTACGCCGACACCCGCCGCTCGAAGAAGTTCGACAGCTCCTGCACGTCCTGCAACTCCATGAACGCGAACGGGTTGCCGCTGCCGTACATCGGGGCGATGCCGAGCACCGCCAGCCGGCGGTCGGCCACGTGCTGGAGGTACTCGCGCATGTCCGCGAGCGACATCCCGGGCACGCCCTGACCGAGCAGGTCAGCGGCGAAGCTCACCTCGCACTCCACCGCCTCGGCCAGCATCTCCTTCACCTGCCGCTCCATCTCGGCGTCGAACAGGTCCGGCTCCTCGGCGCGTACGGTCTCCACCACGTCGAACGCGAACGCCATGTGCATCGACTCGTCCCGGAACACCCAGTTGGTGCCGGAGGCCAGCCCGTTGAGCAGGCCCCGGGACCGCAGGAAGTAGACGTAGGCGAACGCGCCGTAGAAGAACAGGCCCTCGATGCAGGCGGCGAAGCAGATCAGGTTGAGCAGGAACGCCCGCCGGTCGTCGCGGGTCCGGAGTTCCCGCAGCTCGAAGATCGAGTCGATCCACCGGAAGCAGAACTCCGCCTTGCGGGCGATCGACGGGATGTTCTCCACCGCGGCGAACGCGGCGAACCGTTCCTTCTCGTCCGGCACGTACGTGTCAAGCAGGTTCAGGTAGAACTGGACGTGCACCGCCTCCTCGAACAGCTGCCGGGACAGGTAGAGCCGGCCCTCCGGGGAGTTGACGTGCTGGTAGAGGTTGAGCACCAGGTTGTTGGCGACGATGGTGTCGCCGGTGGCGAAGAACGCCACGAGCCGCGACACCAGGTGCCGTTCGGCCGCCGACAGCTTCGCCAGGTCGGCCAGGTCCGAGTGCAGGTCCACCTCCTCCACCGTCCAGGTGTTCTTGATGGCGTCCTTGAACCGGTCGAAGAAGCGCGGGTAGCGCATCGGCCGCAGGGTCAGGTCCATGCCGGGGTCGAGCAGCATGTGCCGGGTCGGCGCGGTGGTGGTCACTGGCATGCCTCGCAGCTCTCGGGGTTCTCCAGGGAACAGGCCAGCGCCTCGTCGTCACTCACGGCGGAGACCACGCCGGAGACCGGGGCGAGCACCGGCGCGACGGTGGCCTGCTGGATGCGGGTGGCGGGACGGGATCGCAGGTAGTACGTGGTCTTCAGCCCGGCCTTCCAGGCGTACAGGTACATCGAGGAGAGCTTGCCGATGGTCGGCGCGCTCAGGAACAGGTTCAGCGACTGGGACTGGTCGACGAACGGCGCCCGCGCGGCGGCCAGGTCGATCAGCGCCCGCTGCGGCAGCTCCCAGGCGGTGCGGAACAGCTCCCGCACCGGCGCGGGCAGCTCGGTGACGCCCTGCACCGAGCCCTCGGCCCGCTTGATCCGGTCGCGGACCTGCGGCGTCCACAGCCCGCGCGCCTTCAGCTCCCGCACCAGGTACGTGTTGACCTGGAGGAACTCCCCGGACATGGTCTCGCGTTTGAACAGGTTGGACACCTGCGGCTCGACGCACTCGTAGCAGCCGGCGATGGAGGCGATGGTGGCGGTCGGCGCGATCGCCACCATCAGCGAGTTGCGCAGCCCGTGCGCGGCGATCCGCTCGCGCAGCGCGGCCCACCGCCCGGTCTGCGCCGGCTCCGCGCCCCACAGGTCCGGGTGCAGGTCACCCTTGGCGGCCCGGGTCTGCGGGTACGCCGGATGCGGCCCGAACCGCTCGGCCAGCCCGGCGGAGGTCTCCAGCGCGGTCAGCAGGATCTCCTCCTGCACCCGGGTGGACAGCTCCTTCGCCTCGGCGGAGTCGAACGGCAGGCGCAGCGTGAAGAACGCGTCCTGCAGGCCCATCAGGCCGAGCCCGACCGGCCGCCAGCGCGGGTTGGACGCCGCCGCCTGCTCGGCCGGGTAGTAGTTGATGTCGATCACCCGGTCGAGGAAGACCACTGCCGTGCGTACCGTCGCGCGCAGCCGCTCCCAGTCCACGCCGTCGGCGGTGACGTGCGCGCCGAGATTCACCGAGCCGAGGTTGCACACAGCCGTCTCGGCGTCGTCGTTGACCTCCAGGATCTCCGTGCACAGGTTGGACAGGTGGATGACGTTGCCCGGCTCACCGGTCTGGTTGGACAGCCGGTTCGCGGCGTCCTTGAACGTCATCCAGCCGTTGCCGGTCTGCGCCAGCGTGCGCATCATCCGCCCGTACAGGTCCCGGGCCCGTACCGTGCGCACCGCGTTCTTCTCGGCCGCCCGGTACGCCGCGTCGAACGCCTCGCCGTACAGGTCGGGCAGCTCCGGGGCGTCCGACGGGTCGATCAGCGACCACTCGCCGTCGGCCTCGACCCGGCGCATGAACTCGTCCGGGATCCAGTTGGCCAGGTTGAGGTTGTGCGTACGCCGCGACTCCTCGCCGGTGTTGTCCCGCAGCTCCAGGAACTCCTCCACGTCCGGGTGCCACGGCTCCAGGTAGACGCAGGCCGCGCCCTTGCGCCGGCCGCCCTGGTTGACCGCCGCCACCCCGGCGTCGAGCGTCTTCAGGAACGGCACGATGCCGTTGGAGCGCCCGTTGGTGCCCCGGATCAGCGCGCCCCGGCCCCGCACCCGCGACCAGGAGATGCCGATGCCGCCGGAGAACTTCGACAGCTTCGCCACCTGGTGGTACCGCTCGTAGATCGAGTCCAGCTCGTCGCGCGGCGAGTCGACCAGGAAGCAGGACGACATCTGGGTGTGCCGGGTGCCGGAGTTGAACAGCGTCGGGGAGCTGGGCAGATAGGCCAGGCTGGACATCAGCCGGTAGAAGCCGACCGCCTCGCCCGGGGTGCGGGACAGCCCGCAGGCCACCCGCAGCAGCCAGTACTGCGGCGTCTCCACCACCAGCCGGGACTGCGGGTGCCGCAGCAGGTAGCGGTCCGCCACCGTCCGCAGCCCGAAGTACTCGAACCGCAGGTCACCGGCCGGGTCCACGGCGTCGTCGAGCTTGCGGGCGTGGCGCGAGACGAACGCGGCGGTCTCGTCGCCGATCAGGCCCAGCCCGTGCGCGTACGCGATCGACTGGCTGAAGCTCGCCACCTGCTGCCCGCGTACCTCCTTGTCCACGTACGCGGCCAGCAGCCGCGCCGCGAGCTTCGAGTACTGTGGCTCCTCGCCGATCAGCTCCGCCGCGGTCTGGATCGACAACCGGTCCAGCTCCGCGGTGCTCGCCCCGTCGTAGAGGCCGCTGATCGTCTTCGTGGCCACCCGCAGCGGGTCCACCTCGTCCAGGTCCGCGACCCAGCGCTCGACCGCCCGGACGATCTTGTTGACGTCCACCGGCTCGGTGTCGCCGTCCCGCTTGCGTACCCGCATCGCCAGCCGGCGGGGCTCGGACCCGCCGGCGGTGGACGGGGGATGTTCCTGCACGACAGTCATGACCTCTCCTCGCTGTCACCGTCTGGAGACGGCGGGAGACGCCAACGGGCGCGGCGCACGGCCGGCCCGGCTGCTGGCGTCGGTCGTCCCGCGCGACCTCCGACCGCCGCACGCGGAGGCGCACGGCGCGCTGGCAGGTCTTCGGACTCGCGGGCACGACACGAGGTCGCCTACTGGCCGTCGCTTCCCAGGCCGGTGGCCCAGTGCTGTTGACGGCGGTCGTTCCCACTCACCGCTGCGGGGCAGTCCCGGATTCCCACCGGGTTCCCTCTTGCCTCGGCCCTGCCCGGGAGGGCTGGGCCGAACCAGCTGCGGCACCACCATATATGGCGGTGGGCGATGTCTGGCAACACCAGATGTCGTGTCGGCGTGTCGGATGAATCTCACCGTCCACAGTGCCCACCCCCGATGCCGTCGCTCCCCGCCGGGCGCGATACTGGGCGCTATGGGGAATACCGGACGCCGGTGGGCGTGGGTGGCGGTCCTGCTCGTCGGCGTCGGGCTTCACCTGCTGGTGCTGGAGACGCTGGCCGGCACCGGGACCGTCACGTTCGTGCCGACGCTCATCGTGCTCGGCGCGTCAGTCGCCCCGGCCACGTTCCTGGCCTTCACCCAGGGGCGGCCCGGCCACCGCCGGGTGCCGGGCCCGGTCGTCGGCGTCGCCGCGTTCCTCGGTGGAGTGATCGGCGTCGTCGCCGCCGGCTGGCTGGAGTACGGCACGCTGCACCGGCTCGGAGTCCTGCCGATGGCGTTCGTCGGCCTGGCCGAGGAGGCCGCGAAGCTGATCGTGCCGGCCGGCATCCTGCTGCTCTGGCGGCGGCACCGGTCACCGGCGCAGGGCCTGGTGATCGGGGTGGCCTCCGGCGCCGGGTTCGCCGCGCTGGAGACGATGGGGTACGCGTTCGCCACGTTCGTCGGGTCGCAGGGCAGCCTCGGCGCGGTCGAGCGGACGCTGCTGGTACGCGGTCTCACCGCGCCCGCCGCGCACCTGGCCTGGACCGGGCTGACCGCCGCCGCGTTGTTCACGTTCGCCGCCGCGCCCGGCGGCCGGAGACTGGCGGCGTTCCTGCTCACCTTTGCCGCCGCTGTCACGCTGCACACCTGCTGGGACACGTTCGGCACGCAGCCCGCGTACCTGTTCATCGGCGGCGTGTCGCTGGGCTGGGTGCTGCTGCGTCTGCACCTGGACCGCGAGCGGCCGGCCGCCCCGCCCCGGGCGCCGGCGGAGCATGATCCTCACCAGCTCGCCGAGGTGGCGGGGTCGGAGCCCTCCTGATGCCGCCACCCCGGCGTGCTGAAGTCGATCAAGCGGCCTGACCCGTCCCGCCGCGCTCCGCCACCGGCGCGTCTCAGCCGGCGGCCAGCCGGACGCCGAGCGCGACGAAGGCGACAGCGCAGAGCCGGTCGACCCGCCGCGACCAGCGGCTGTCGCCCCAGCGGCGGGCGAAGCGCCCCGCGCCCAGGCCGAGAGCCAGGTCCACGGTGAGCTGTACCGCGACGAACAGCGCGCCGAGCAGCATCAGTTGTGCCGCCACCGGGCCCGCGTCGGGCCGGACGAACTGCGGCAGGAACGCCACGCTGAACAGGATCATCTTCGGGTTGAGCAGGTTCGTGAGCAGTCCGCGCCGGAACGCCCGCCCGGCGCCGCCGTCCGGCCCACCGGCCGCCGGACCGGTACGGCCCGTGCCGCGCAGCGCCCGCACCCCGAGCACGATCAGGTACGCCGCCCCGGCCCACCGGATCGCGGTGAACAGCACCGGGGACGCGGCGATCACCGTAGCGAGCCCGGCCACCACGGCGGCGACGTGCACCGCCTCCCCGGCGGCGACCCCGAGCGCCGCCACCGCCCCGGCCCGCGCGCCGTACCGGGTGGCGTTGGCGAGCACGAACATCATGTCCGGCCCGGGGGTGAGCATGAGCACCACGATCGCGGCCAGGTAACCCGCGAGCGTGGCCGCCGACAGTCCGAGCACGCCTCAGCCCTCCTCGACGCCGTCGAGCAGCGCCCGGCGCAGCGCCAGCCGGTGTTCGCGCCGGATCTGTGCCTCCCGGTAGCGCCGCCGGTCGCCGTCGGTGCCGGGCAGCAGCGGCGGCACCGGCCGGGGCTGGCCCTCGTCGTCGACCGCCACCATCACCAGGTGCGCTGTCGCCACGTCCACCGGTGGCACCGCCCGGTCCCAGCGGTCCGCGCTGACCTTTACGGCCACCTCCATCGAGCTGCGGCCGGCCCAGGTGATCCGGGCGTCCACGTGGACCACGTCGCCGACGCGTACCGCGCGCAGGAAGGCCGTCTCGTCGATCGCGGCGGTGACGGCCGGTCCGTCGGAGTGGCGGGCGGCGACCACCCCGGCGACCGAGTCGATCAGGTTGAGGATCCGGCCGCCGTGCACCGTACCCATGAGGTTGGTGTGGTGCTGGTCCATGATCTGCGACAGGGTCAGGTGCGAGGCCGACGGTGGTCGGCCGGTGAGGGTGATGGCATCGGTCATCGTGCGGTTCCGTCCTACGCAGAAGCGGACCGCCGACCGGACGGGGTGTGCACGTCGAGGCACGCCGACGGCTCGCGCCCGGCGTGTCACCCGCCCGACCCACCCGCGAGGTCGACGGCAGCGCGCACCGGTGGTACGCGCGACGCGGGCAGGTCTTCGGACTCGCGGGCCTGACACGAGGTCGCCTACTGACCGTCGCTTCCCAGGCCGGTGGCCCAGTGCTGTTGACGGCGGTCGTTCCCACTCACCGCTGCGGGGCAGTCCCGGACTTCCACCGGGTTCCCTCTTACGACAGGCGGCCGTCGCCGACCGGGTGAACCAGCGCTGCCGGCAGCCTAACCCAGCCCCGACCCGCCCTCGCCGGGACCCGCGTTCCGCCCTGCCCCGCCCTGCCCCGCCGTGCCCCGCCGTGCCCCGCCGTGCCCCCGCCCGTCCCACACCGGCGCACCCGTGGCCGGCCCGCAGGCGCAGTCCGCATAGCGGGACGGCTCTCTCGCCTGTCAGGAAGCCCGAGATCTTGGAAGGAATGCGCCCCTATGGGGGCCGTTTCGTACCAAGATCTCCGGGCGGACGCGCGTAAGCGGGTGACGGGTCAGCCCGCGTCGGCGGGTGAGGCGTCAGGACGGGCGGCGACGGCGCAGCAACAGTGCGACCACGGCGGCTGCTGCCACCGCGGCGACCGCTCCGCCGACCAGGAGTCCCACCGGCAGACCGCCGTCGTCGGCGCTCGCCGAGGCGTCAGCGCTCGCCGGAGAGGCGTCCGCACCTGCCGAAGCGTCCGCCGGTGCCGAAGCTGAAGCGCCCGCCGAAGCGTCGGCGGTCGGTGACGGGACGGCCGCCGGCGGAGCGGCCGGGTCGGCGACAGTGAAGCGGTACGAGCCCTGGACCGGGTGGCCGTCGCGGGAGACCACCCGGTAGGCGACCGTGTAGGTGCCGTTGCCGAGCGGCTCCTCGATCGTCACCGTGCCCGTCGCGCCGTTCACGGCGGGCGCGCTGGCGGGCACCGGACGTTCGGCGGCGTCGCGCAGCGTGATGGTGGTGAAGGCCGGGTTGAGCCGTTGCATGAACCGCAGCGTCACCTGCGTGGGCGCGGTGGTGAGCCGGGCGTCGCGCGCCGGTGTGGCCTCCTGCAGCGAGTTGTGCGCCGCGGCGGGCGTGGCCGGGACCAGCAGCAGCGCCGCGGTGAACAGCGCGGCGAGGAGTGCGGGGACGGTACGGGTACGCATGGCGCGCCTTCCTGGTCGTGGTCAGCGTCGTGGTCAGCCGAGCAGCTGCTGGCCGATCCAGCCGCCCTCGGGGCAGCCGGGCGGTACGGCGAACACGGCGGAGCCGATCGGGGTGGTCCACTCGTTGAGCAGGTCCTGTTCGGCCAGCCGCCGCTGGATGGGCAGGAACTGACGGGCGATGTCGGCCTGGTACGCGGCGAAGACGAGCCCGCTGTCCGCGTGTCCCTCGGCGGTCGGCGCGCCGTCGTAGTTGTAGGGCCGGCGCAGGATCTTCTGCCGGTCGTCGGTCACGCGCGCCCGGGTCAGGTGCGAGAAGTCGGGGATCACGGTGAGCCCGTCCGGCCCGAGCGCGGCGAAGTCCGGCTCGTCGTGCTCCGCCTGGCCGGTGAGAGGCGCGCCGGTGTCGAGGCGCCGGCCCACCGCGAGTTCCCGGTCGGCGCGGCCCAGCAGGTCCCAGGTCTCCAGGTTCATGCTGATCCGGCGTACCACCAGGGTGGTGGAGTCGCGCAGCCAGTCCGGTCCGTCGCTCACCCAGACGGCGGTGTCGGCCGGTGCGCCGGGCTTCGGGTTGGCGGTGCCGTCGAGCTGGCCGAACAGGTTGCGCTGGGTGCGCCCCGGTTCGGCGCCGGCGGCCCGGCGGAAGCCCTGCTGCACCCAGCGGACGGTGACGAACGGGCGGCTGTCCTTGGTCAGGACCCGCTGGGCGTGGGCGACGGTGAGCGGGTCGTCGGCGCAGATCTGCAGCAGCAGGTCCCCGCCGGACCAGCGCGGCTGCAACCGGTCGATGCGGAACGCCGGCAGGTCGGCCACCGACGCGGGCCGCCGGTCGTCGAGCCCGGCGGCGGTGTAGAGCCCGGGACCGAAGCCGAACGTGACCGTCAGCCGGGCCGGGAGCAGGCCCAGTTCCGGTTCGGTGTCGGCGAGCGCCGGGCGGCCCTGGGTGAGCCGGGCGGCGTCGTCGGAGAGCAGCCGCAGCATCCGCCCGAGCGCGGCCCGGTCGGTGCCCGGGCGCAGCGTGAACGCGACGAACGCGGCGTGTGCCTGCGGCTCGGTGGTGACACCCGACTGGCGCGCGCCGTGGAACGGCTCGACAGCGCTGCCGACGTGGGCCACCGGAACGGGTTCGGCTGCGCGTACCCCGGGATCGCCGGAACGGGCGGCGGCGAGCGCGCCGGCGCCGGCCAGCGCGCCCCCGGCGGCGACCGCGCCGCCGGTGAGCAGGCCGCGCCGGCTCATCCGGCGGGCGGGTGCGGTGGTCTCGGTCATGACGCTCCAGTGGCGCCGTGTCCGGGCGCGTACGACTCCTGGGCGCCGGTGAACGGCTTCGCCACGGCGGTGAACGTCTGGGCGCGGCCGTCGGCGAAGGTGAGCGTGATGTCGAGCTGGTCACCGGGGCGCACCGGCCGGGTCAGGTCCATCAGCATGAGGTGGTCGCCGCCGGGCTCCAGAGCGGCCTGGGAGCGGGCCCTGACCACGACGCCGCCCGGCTTGGCCTGCATGACCATCTTCCCGTCCTTCATCGCCATCTCGTGCAGCTCGGCCCGGGAGACGTCGGTGCTCACGCCGGTGATCGTGACGTCGGTGTCGCTGTCGTTGACGAGCGTGCCGAAGGCGGCGGTCATGCCCTTGTCGGCGGCCTTCACCCACGGGTCGCGGATCGTGAGCACGCCCGCCGCCGCGCTCGCGGAGGCAGGCGCCGACGCCGACGGCGCGGCAGGGGGCGTGGGCGTGGCGTCGGCGGAGCCGCAGGCGGCGACGGACGCGGCCAGCACGGCGGCGCCGATCAGGGCCGCCGGGCGCAGGAACCGGCGGCTGGTGGTGCTGGGCATGACGTCGTCCCCTCGAAGATCCGGTGTTCGTACCGTTGGTCGGGGCGGTACGGCGGATAGTTCCGGCCGGGGGAGTCGGCCGTGTCACATGCCGCCCCGGATCACGGCGGCCGGGACCGGGGTGCGCGCGGAAGGCATAATGGTTCCGGGTGTCACGTGGCGCGCCGGGCGCGGCCGTGGCCGGAGAGGGCGCCCGGACGAGGGAGGGCGGACGGTGACCCAGGCGACGACCGGGGCGACCCGCAACACCCGCCAGCGCGCCGAGGTGCTGGCGCTGCTACGGGAGCTGGACGGCTTCCACAGCGCACAGCAGCTGCACCAGATGCTCGTGCAACGGCAGGCGAAGGTGGGCCTGACAACCGTCTACCGGACGTTGCAGCTGCTTGTCGACAACGGCGAGATCGACTCGGCGCGGCTGCCCGGCGGCGAGCACCTGTACCGGCGGTGCAGCCAGAGCCGCCATCACCACCACCTGGTCTGCCGCCGCTGCGGCCGCGCGGTGGAGGTGGCCGGCCCGGCCGTGGAGCGGTGGGCAGACCAGGTCGCCGTGCAGCACGGCTTCACCGACGTCGGGCACACCCTGGAGATCTTCGGCACCTGCGACCGCTGCGCCGCCTGACCTGCGCCGAGCGAACACCGTTTCCATTATCAAACAGGCGTCCCGCCCCACCGGCGGACGCGAAACGGCGGACTGACCCGAAGGCCCGCCCGCCGTCCGATGCGTGGAACATGTCAGCGCAGGTGCGCCTCGATCGCCTCGATCGCCTCGATGACCCGGGGCCGCAGCTCGGCGGCGCGGACCACCGCGTCGACCGAGCCGACCTCGACCGCCCGCTGGATGCTGTGCACCCGGTCGAACTCGGCGGCCACCTCGCCCAGCTTCTCCGCCCGCACCGACGCGCGCAGCTCGTCCAGCTCCGCGCTGAGCGTGGCCCGCCCGGTGCCGGTGGCGGACGCGACCCGGCCCTCCAGCTCGCGTACCCGGGGATCGGCCGCGGTGCGGGCGGCGACCTCACCGGCGAACACCACGGCGGCGGCGGGCGCGCCGCCCAGCACCGAGGCGTACGACCCCTCGATCGCCAGCACTGTCATGTCCGGGTTGAGCGCCTTGGAGAAGACCACGAACGCGCCGCCGTGATAGCGCGAGATCACGCAGAACACGATCGGGCCGCGGAAGTTGACGATCGCCCGGCCGATCTCCGCGCCGTACTCCAGTTGCAGCTTGCGCATCGACTCCGGTGAGCCGTCGAAGCCGGAGAGGTTCGCGAGCACGACCAGCGGCCGGTTGCCGCTGGCCGCGTTGATCGCCCGCGCGGCCTTCTTCGACGAGCGCGGGAACAGCGTGCCCGCGGTGTAGGTGTCCGGGCCGTCGGTGGGCGGGAAGCCGTGCCGCGGCACCGAGCGGGACTCGATGCCGAGCAGGCACACCGGGATGCCGCCGAGGTGCACGTCCTGCACCACAGCCGTCTCCGCGTCGGCCATGCCGGCCCACCGCTCCAGCACCGGGTGGTCCTGGTCCGCGAGGGCCCGCATCACGGTACGGATGTCGAACGGCTTCTTGCGGTCCGGGTTCGCGGTGGCGGAGAAGACCTCGCCCACCGTGGCGAAGTCGCTGCCGGCCACCGCGTGCGGGTAGCCGCAGATGTCCCGGTCCACCGGGTCCATGGTGACCGCCCGGCGCGGCGCGTGCTCGCCCGGCACGACGTACGTGTGGTCGTAGTGCGCCATCAGCACGTCCCGCGCGCCCGGCAGGTCCGGCGCCCAGTACTGCGCCTGACCGTTCGGGCCCATCACCCGGTCGTAGCCGCCGATGCCGAAGTTGTCCTCGGCGGACACGCCGCCGGAGAAGTCGAGCGACTGCTTGCCGGTGAGCACCATCGCCGAGTCGGGCGTCATGACCAGCACGCCCTTGGTGTGCATGAGCATCGTCGCCTCGGCGTTCCAGTACGGCTGGGCGCCGACGTTGATGCCCGCGACCACGATGTTGATCTCGCCGCCGTCCTGGGTGAACTCGACGATGCGCTTGAGCGCCGCGGCCACCCAGTCCATGTTCTCGGTGCCGGAGGTCATCGAGATGCGGGCGCCGGCGCTCAGCGCGTACCACTCCAGCGGCACGCCCATCCGCTGCGCCAGGTCCAGCGCGGCGATCACCCGCCGGCACTCCGGCTCGGACAGCGCGCCCAGCGACTTGGTCGGGTCCCCGAGCAGCACCACCCGGGTCACGCCCTGCGGATGCCGGGGCGTCGGGGTGGTGACCACGCCGGCCACGATCGCCGCGCTGTTGCGGCCCTTGGGCCGGTCCACCGGCACCAACCGGTGGTCGGCGTCCAGGTCGTGCTCGACGAAGTCGCCCAGCAGCCCGGTCAGCTCGTACGGGTAGACGGTGTTGCGGCTGGCCGCCCGCAGCACCTTCAGCCGGTACTCGTCCAGCGGCTCGACCGGCTCGCTCGGCGGCTCACCCATGTCGAGCCGGGCGTGCCCGGTGACGTCGAAGGTGATCCGCACGCCGACCTTGGTCAGCTCGCCGGTACGGCGGTCGCGCTGGCGCGCGATGAACAGGATCTCCTCCAGCTCCGCGCCGACAGTGGTGGGGCGTACCCGCCCGGCGATCAGCTCCATCTCCTCGCGGGTCAGCTCGCTCGGCGGCCACACGTAGATGACGATCCGGTTGGTCGGGAACCGTGCCTTCGACGGCCGCCGCGACTGCGCCCGCCGGATCGAGTCGATGCAGGCCGCCACCGTGTCCTCGGTGGTCGGCAGCGAGACCAGGCGGCCGTCCTGCTCGCGCAGCCCGGTCAGGTCGCGTACCTGCGCGAACGCGACCAGCCGCTGGTCGGACGGGTTCTGCCGGGCCACCGCCTGGAACAGGTAGACCTCCTCGTCCAGCGACGGCAGGCGGGTCAGGTCGAACTCGCGCAGCCGTTCCAGCTGCATCCGCTGCGCGATGTGCGGGTGCAGGCCGCGGATCAGGCGCTCCTCGGCCATCCCGTCCTCGCCGGGACGGAACGTGAAGTGGTGGTGCATCACCGCGCCGCCGCGCCCGGCGACCGTGGTGGTGATCCGGCGTACGCCCGCCGGCAGCGGGTGCGCGTTCAGCACGTCGAGCAGCGCGGCGGCGGTGGCGTCGAAGTCCTCGGGCTGGTTCTCCCAGGACAGGTAGACGTCCGCGTCGACGGCGTCGCGGTCCCCGGCCACCTCGGCCAGCCCGCGCAGCGCGTCGCCGAGCGCGTCGAACCGCACCGCTGCGGACACGACGCTCGACCCGTCCCGCCCGGCCACCACGAACGTGCAGCCACCGGCGGTACGGGTGTTGACCTCGTGGAGCGCCTTGTTGCCGTAGTACCGGCGGGTCAGCACCTCCAGCATCGTCGCGTTGTCCAGGTCGTCGCGGACCAGGCGCTGCCCGAGCAGCCGGACCAGCGGCTCGGTGCTGCGTACCATCTCGGCGACCCGCTCGGCGCGGTCCGGCGCGTCCGGGTGCGCGTCGAGGTGCCGCAGGTTCGCGCGGACCCGCGCGTAGACCCGGGCCCGGTTGCGGCGCAGCAGCGGCTGGGCGAACCAGGCGAACACCACGCCCCGGGCCAGGTCGGCGACGACCGGGAAACGGACCTGGGTGGCCGCGACGAGGCGCTCCAGGGTGAGGCCGGCTGGCTCGCGCAGCGCCTCGTCCGGCGGCGGCTCGCGCAGCCACGAGCGCAGCAGCGCGGCGATCACCGTGGCGTCCGCGGCGGCCCGCTGCTGGGCCAGGAAGATCCGGAAGACCGCGGCCTCCAGCTCGGGGCAGCGGTCCAGCTCGGTGACGCCGTAGTGGGCGAGCGCCTTCGACAGCCGGGCCCGGAACGACTCCGGGGAACCGGCCCGCTCGACGTCGAGGCTCTGCAGGTAGGTGTGGAAGTACTCGCGGGCGCTGTGCACGTGCCCGGCCGGCCCGTCGTCGCCGGGGCGGTTGCGGCTCAGCTCGGCCAGGTCGGCGAAGACGCCGACCAGCTCCAGCTGCTCGGCCAGCGGCCGGTGTCCCGCCTCGGTGGCGGCGCGCCGCGCGTCCAGGTAGTCGTCGAGCACCCGGCGCTCGTCGTGCGGGTCGACGTCATAGCCGAGCAGCAGCGCGCACAGGTCCTCCTGGCCGCGCTCGGCCCGGGACCGCGCCGGCACGTCCACCGGGGGCACCGGCAGGTCCAGCTCGACGGCGGGACCGGCCGGGTCGACGGCCGCCTCGGCGCCGGACTCGGCGAGCGGCTCCAGGCGCAGCAGCGGCGCGCCCGCCTCCACCTGGGTGCCGACCTGCACCGACGACTCCTTGAGGCGGGCCCGGAACGGCGCGCGCAGCACCGTCTCCATCTTCATCGCCTCCAGCACCAGCACCGGCGCGCCGGCCTCGACCTCCGCGCCGACCGCAAGTGGCGTGGCGACCACCAGCGCCGGCATGGGGGAGCGCACCACGCCGCCCTCGTCGCGGCTGATCCGGTGCGTCACGCCGTCCACCTCGACCAGGTGCACCGGGCCGTGGGTGTCGGTGAGCAGGCGGAACCGGGCGCCGTTGACGGCGATCTGGCCGGTGTGCCGGTCGAAGCGGTCCAGCTCGACGTCGGCGGTGCGCACGTCGCCTGCGGCCTCGACGCCGACCCGGAACCGGTGCGCGCCGACCCGGGCCACCCGCATCCGGTAGGTCACGCCGCGCAGCTTCAGGTCCAGCGGCCGGCCGCTGCGGTGCTGCACCTGCGGGCGTCCACCGGCGGCGGTGGACAGCAGCCGCTGCCGTTCGGCGGTCTCGTCCTCCTCGTACGCCTCGATCGCGGCGGCGGCGAGCGCGACGGCGGAGTGCCGGTGCGCGATCAGCCGGCCCTCGCCGCGTACCCGGTCGATCCAGCCGGTGTCCGCGCTGGCGTCGATCACCTCGGGCTGGTCGAGCAGGTCGAGCACGAAGCTCTTGTTCGTGGCGCCACCGGCGATGACCACTGTGGTGTTCGCCATCGCCCGGCGCAGGCGCCCCAGCGCCTCGTCCCGGTCCCGGCCGTACGCGATGATCTTGGCGATCATGGAGTCGAAGTCGGCCGGGATGGTGTCGCCCTCGCTGACCCCGGTGTCCACCCGGATACCAGGCCCGGCGGGCAGGTCCAGCCGGGTGATCCGCCCGGGGGAGGGCGCGAAGTCGCGGTCCGGGTCCTCGGCGTTGAGCCGCGCCTCGATCGCGTGCCCGCGCTCGACCGGCGGCTCGCCGGTGAGCCGGCCGCCACCGGCCACGTGCAGCTGCGCCTTGACCAGGTCGAACCCGGTGGTCGCCTCGGTGATCGGGTGCTCGACCTGGAGGCGCGTGTTCACTTCCAGGAAGGCGAACAGCCGGTCGCCCGGGTGGTAGAGGAACTCGACAGTCGCCGCGCCCCGGTAGCCGACCGCCACCGCCAGGCGCTCCGCCGACGTCTTCAGCTCCGCCGCCTGCTCCGGGGCGAGCACCGGCGACGCGGACTCCTCGATCACCTTCTGGTTGCGCCGCTGGACCGAGCAGTCCCGTACCCCGAGCGCCCAGGCGGTGCCCTGACCGTCGGCGATCACCTGCACCTCGACGTGCCGGGCGCCGGTCACCAGGCGCTCCAGGAACACCACGCCGCTGCCGAACGCCCGCGCCGCCTCCTGGCTGGTGCGCTCGTAGGCGTCGGCCAGCTCGGCGTCGCTGCGGACCACCCGGATGCCGCGCCCGCCGCCACCCGCCGTGGCCTTGAGCATCAGCGGGTAGCCGATCGAGGCCGCCGCGCGCAGCGCGTCCTCCAGGCTCTCCACCGCGCCGCGGCTCCACGGCGCGACCGGCACGCCGACCTCCTCGGCGATCAGCTTCGCGCCGATCTTGTCGCCGAGCTTGCGCATGGCGTCCGGGCTGGGCCCGACGAACGTCACGCCGATCTTCTCGCACAGCTCGGCGAACGCCGGGTCCTCGGCCACGAAGCCCCAGCCGACCCAGGCGGCGTCCGCGCCGGTCTCCACCAGCGCGCGTTCCAGCGCCTTGAGATCGAGGTACGGGCGGGCGGACGCGGGGCCCAGGTCGTAGGCGACGTCCGCCTCGCGGACGAAGGTGGCGGTGCGGTCGACGTCGGTGTGGAGCGCGACGGTCTCGATCCGGGTGCCGGTCTCCGCGGCCAGTTCCCGGACCGCGTGGATGAGCCGCATCGCGGCCTCACCACGGTTGACGATGGCGACACGGGTGAACACGTGACCGTCCCCTTCGGTAGACCCACGGTGGCGCGCCGGGCGCGACGATGCCCCCGGCTTGCCTCACCCTTCCGCCTGTGCGCGGGTGGCGCCATGTCGTAACGGCCGAAGCCTGAGCGGGAGCCGTTGTAGGAACCGAACAAAACTTTTTAGCCAGCCACTCACTACCCGCCAGTACGCGCTACGGCGCCGGACCCGTGCGGGTCCGGCGCCGTGACGTGCCTGCGGTGCGGGCTCAGCCCGGGATGTCCCGGGGGTCGCGCTCGCGGGGGTACGTGTTCTTCTCCCCGATGGTGCCGTCCTGCTTCTTGATGACGTGCTCGGTGCCGCGCTCGACCGCCATCTCCCGGCCGGCCGCCTCCGCCTCCGCCTTGGTGTCGTGGCGGCTGCTCGCGCGCTCGTTGCCCTCCGGGCGGTTCTTCCACTGCCCGTCCTGCTGGTAGGTGTCGATGTCGCCCTTCGCCATGCCGTCAGCTCCCTGGGTCGCGTGACTGATGACAAATGTCTGCCCACGGGCGCGGTGCGCTAATCCTGCTGTCCCTCATTGGTTTGCCGGAACGGCAAGGTTCCTTGCTGCTGGTCGGGCTGCGGCGCACGATGGTGGGGCCCGGGCGGGGAGACGCCCGGCGGCGAGGAGGCGGACATGACGGGGCACCACCACGAACACCCGGCGGCGGACACCGACCCGGGCCGGTTCTGGGACGAGCGGTACGGCCAGCGGGACCGGATCTGGAGCGGCCGGGTGAACCCGGTCCTGGCCGAGGTGGCCGGCACGCTGCCCCCGGGCACCGTGCTCGACCTGGGCAGCGGGGAGGGCGGCGACGCGGTCTGGCTGGCGTCGCAGGGATGGCGGGTCACCGCCGTGGACATCTCGTCCGTCGCGCTGGACCGCCTCGCCGTCGAGGCCGAGCGGGCCGGGGTGGCCGACCGGATCACCACCGTCCGGCACGACCTCACCCAGGGCTTCCCGCCCGGCCGGTACGACCTGGTGTCCGCGCAGTTCTTCCAGTCGCCGCTCGTCCTGCCCCGGGAGAAGGTGCTGCCCCCGGCCGCCGAAGCGGTCGCGCCCGGCGGCCGGCTGCTCGTCGTCGAGCACGGCGCGCCGCCGCCCTGGGCCGGACCCGACACCGGCCACCACCGGTTCGCCGAACCGGAGGAGATCCTGGCCGCGATGGACCTCGACCCGGACGGCTGGGACACCGAGCGGCTGGGCGCGGCGCGCCGTACCGCCACCGGCCCGGACGGCCGGACCGGCGAGCTGATCGACCATGTGGTGCTGGTGCGGCGCCGCTGACCGCCGCGCCGGTCAGGCCCGCGCGGCCGGCCGGGTCAGCAGCAGCACCAGCAGCCCGGTCGCGCACAGCGCGGTGCTCATGCCGTACGCCCACCGGTAGCCGACCTGCGCGGAGAGCCCGAGCAGCGGCCCGGCGAGCATGGCGCCGATCGGGAACGTGTTGGTGAACAGCGTGGTGGCCCGGCCCGGCTCGCCCGGCAGCAGATCCTGCACGTAGGCGATGCCGACGCCGGACACCGCGGCGATGAACAGCGCGTTCACCGGCTGCGCGAACAGCAGGAACGGCACGCTCGGCGCCAGCGCGGCGCTCGCGTAGTAGGCGACCCCGCAGGCGCCGCCGATCAGGATCAGCGGCCGCAGCCGGACCCGCGCGGTCAGCACGCCCAGCCCGAGGATCAGCGGGATCTCCAGCGCCGCGCACAGGCCCAGCACCAGCCCGGCGCGGGAGGGGTCGTCGTTCAGTTCGGTGTCGATGAACAGCGGCATCGCCTGCACGCCGACCGTCAGCGGGCACTGGAGCAGCACGAACGTGAGCGCCGTCAGCGCCAGCCGCAGCCGGGACGCGCCGGGCGGGCCGGGTGCCGAGCCGTCCGGATCGGCCGCGACCGGCCGCGCCGGCAGCGGCAGTTCCTCCAGCCGGAGCGCGGCCACCAGCGCGGCCAGCGCGTACATGACGGCGGCCATGCCGTAGACCAGGCGGAAGCCGCCGACGTCGAGCAGCACCGCGGCCAGCGCCGGTCCGGCCACCCAGGCGAACGAGAACACGGTACGCATGAGGCTGACGCCGAACGCGGCCCGCGCCGGATCGTCCCTGTCGAACAGCGCCCGGGTGTACGCGAACGACTGCGGGAACAGCGAGTTCGCCAGTGCCGTGGCGGTCGCGGTCAGCCCCAGCAGGATCCAGTAGTCGCGGACGTACGCGGTCAGGCCCGCGCCCGCCACGCCGGCCGGCGCGGCGCCGACCAGCAGCGCGCGCCGGATCGGCCGGCGGTCCGACAGCCGGCCGATCAGCGCGGAGGCGACCACCCCGGACAGCGGGGCGACGACCAGGAACACGGTCACCCGTATCGGACTGGCGTGGACCTCGCGGTCGAGGAACAGCGACAGGAACGGCAGCACCACGGCGGTGGACAGACCGACGGTCAGGAACACCACACCCAGCGGGAGCAGCCGGAATCGGCCGGCACGCACCGCCGGCCTGGTGTCCACAGCCATGCGGCGGACTGTACGCCGCGGCGGTGCGACGGCCGACCGAGTTTCCACCGCCGGGACGTGTCCCCGGCGCTCAGCCCGCCGGCCGGGGCGGTACGCCCGCCCGCTCACACGCCTCCTGGTACATGCGCACCACCTCCCGGCGGATCTGCGCCCGTTCGGTGAGCCGGTGGGCGAACGGGACGCGCACCGGGACCTCGGCGTCGCCGACGGTGATGGCGAAGTCGATGCCGTCGGCGTCCAGGCCGGTGGTACGGGCCGCTGTGGCGTCCGGCCGGCCGCCGAGCGTACGGCAGATCAGCAGCGCGTCCCCGGCGTGGTCGTCGTTCATGTGCCGGGCGACGGCGGCGACCACCTCCGGCGGGAAACCGGCGCTCACGCGGCGCCCTCCTGGCCGCTCGCCGCCACCAGGCGGCCCAGGCCGGTGAAGACCGCGATGTTGTGCTCGTACGCCACCAGCACCTCGTCGCGCAGCGCGTCGCGGCCCGCCTCGTCCAGCGGGAGCGCGTCGAGCCGCGCCCGGTAGGCGTCCTTGTACGACTTCGGGTCGGCGATGTGCGGGAAGCTGTAGAACGACGCCCCGGCCTCGCCGGTCACCACGTAGTACCGGGCCACGCAGCGCCCGATGTGCCGCCCGCCGGACAGGTCCCCGAGGTAGCGGATGTAGTGGTGCGCGATGAACCGCTCGGGCGACCCGGCGCAGGCCGAGGTGATCCGCGCGGCGTACGCGGACGCGGCCGGGATCGGCTCTATCACCTCGCGCCAGCGCGGGCCGAGCAGGAACCGCAGGTCGGCGGCGAGCGCGGGCAGCCGGGTCAGCGCGTCGTCGACGAACGGGCCGGCCAGCGGGTCGTCGCGCATCGTCTCCGCGACGCCCTCCAGCGCCGCGTAGATGACGTGGTGCGCGACGACGAGCGCGGTGTAGCCGGCCACGTCGAGTTCACCCGAGGTGAGCGCGGAGACGTACCGCTGGGACTCGGCGCTCTGGTGCGCGTCGCGGGTCTCGGCGCGCAGCCGGGCCGCGAACGTCTGGGAACTCATCTGTTATCTCTCCTCGCCAACTGACTGGTTCTCGGGCCGGCCGCGTCGCGGGACGATCAGCGGCAGCTCGTCACGGGGGTGGGGGACGACGTCGATGTCGTACCGGTAGACCTCGCTGAGCAGCGGGGCGGTGAGCACATCGCGCGGTGCTCCGGCGGCGCGGACGCGTCCGTCGCCGAGCAGGGTCACGGTGTCCGCGTACGCGCCGGTCAGCGTCAGGTCGTGCAGCACCACGACCACGGCGTCCCCGGCGCGGGCCCGCTCCCGGGCGATACGCATGACCAGTTCCTGGTGCCGCAGGTCGAGCGCGGCGGTCGGCTCGTCGAGCAGCAGCGTGGTGGCCTGCTGCGCGAGGACGCGGGCCAGCGCGGCGCGGGCCTGCTCGCCGCCGGAGAGCGCCGGGTACGGCCGGGCCGCGAAGCGGGCGACGTCGCAGCGTTCGAGCACGTCGGCGACGACGGCGTCGTCCTGGTCCCGTTCCGGCCGCCCGGCCCACGGCGCCCGGCCCATCCGGACCACCTCGCCGACGGTGAACGGGAAGCTCAGCGTGTTGCGCTGGGTGAGCACGGCGCGGCGCCAGGCCAGCTCCACCGGGCTCCACGACTCGCGGGGCAGCCCGTCGACCTCGATCCGGCCGGCGGCGGCCGGAACGTCACCGCTGATCGCGCCGAGCAGCGTCGACTTCCCGGCGCCGTTCGGCCCGACCAGGGCGTGCACCTCACCGGCGCGTACGTCCAGGTCGATCCCGTCGAGCACGGTCCGGCCGGCGCGCTCGACGCGCAGCCCGGCCACCCGGATCCGGAGGTGCCCGGCGGGCGCCGTCTCCGGTGGGCGGGCGGCGGCGAACCGGCGCGGCGGACGCGGGCGGCTCATCCCCAGCCTCCGGCCCGGTCGCGGGTGCGGCGCAGCAGCCAGAAGAACGCCGGTCCGCCGATGACCGCGGTGAGCACGCCGAGGGGCAGCTCCTGGTGCTCGACGAGAGTACGCGCCGCGAGGTCGGCGCCGATCACCACGACGGCCCCGCCGAGCGCGCTGGCGATCAGCAGCACCCGGTGGCCCGGTCCGGCGACCATCCGGATCAGGTGGGGCACGACCAGTCCGACGAAGCTGATGATGCCGGTGAACGCGACAGCGGCGGCGCCGAGGAGCGCGGTGACGACGATCAGCCGCATCCGCAGGCGTTCGACGTTGACGCCGAGGTGCCGGGCGGCGGGTTCGCCGAGGGCGAGCAGGTCGAGCCGGCGCGCGTCGGCGCAGGCGACGGCGAGGCCGACGAGCAGGCACGGCGCGGCGAGACCGACGGCCGTCCAACTGGCCTGGGCGAGGCTGCCGAGGTTCCAGAAGGCGATGGCCTGTACGCCGGCCTGGTCGGTGACGAACATGAGCAGCCCGATCACCGAGCCGGCGACCGCGTTGACCGCGACGCCGGTCAGGACCAGCGTCACCACCTCGGTCCGGCCCCCGGAGCGGGCCAGCGCGTACACCAGGTAGGTGGTGGCGAGGCCGCCGGCGAAGGCGGCGAGCGGCACTGTCCATCCGCCCAGGACGGTGACGCCGGTGACGATGGCCAGCGCGGCGCCGACGGCCGCGCCGGCCGACACCCCGATGACGCCGGGCTCGGCGAGCGGGTTGCCGAAGACGCCCTGCATGACCGCGCCGGCGCAGCCGAGGGCGGCGCCGACGACGGCCGCCAGCAGCACCCGGGGGAAACGGACGATCCAGAGCGCGTTCTCGCCCTGCGCCGCCGAGGGCAGCGGACCGAGGTCCAGGCCGAGGCGGTGCAGCACGGAGCCGAGCACCTCGGCGGGGGAGATCGCCACCTGGCCGCGCCCGGCCGCCAGCAGGGCGACGAGCACCAGGGCGACGCCGAGCCCGGCCAGCAGTACGGTTCCCCGCCGGCCGGGGGACCGGGGCGCGCCGGGCACGGGCGTCGGGTCGGCGGCGGGCGCGGGCCGCTTCCGTAGCGTGGTCACGACGGGTCCTCGCACGAGTAGACGGCGCGGGCCAGGGCCTGGACGACCCGTCCGGAGCGGACGCCGAAGGTGAGCAGCGTGCCGTCGGCCATGTCGACGACGCGCCGGTTCGCCCCGGCCGGCGTCTGCGCCACACCGGGCAGCTTCACCAGGCCGTCCACGCCGCCGACGGAGGCGAGCCCGGCGCTCATCACCAGGATCACGTCGGGCGCCGCGTTGATGAGGCCCTCGCTGGTCAGCGGGCGGAACTTGGACAGCCCGGCGGCGCTGCCGGCGTCGACGCCGCCGATCGCCTCGATCATCGCGTCGGACCCGGCGCCCCGGCCGCCGATCAGGTACACCCCGGCGGTGCCGCGCAGGTAGAGGAACGCGATTCGCGGCGCCCGGCCCGCCGGGGCGGCGCGCCGGGCTTCGGCGGTCTCGCTCTGCACGCGGGTCACCAGCCGCTCCCCGGCCTCCTGCACACCGAGCGCCGCCGCGATCGCACGGATGTGCGCCGGTACGCCGTCGAGGGTCGGCTCGGCCCGTACCTGCACGACCGGGATGCCCGCGGCGCCCAGCTGGCGCAGCACCTCGGGCGGTCCGACGCCGTCGTCGACGAGCACGACGCTCGGGTCGAGGTCGAGCACCGCCTCGGCGGAGAGGTCGTGCCCGCCCGGGGTGACCACCGGCAGGTGCGCGGCGGCGGGGAACGTGGTCGAGGTGTCCCGTCCGATGACGTTGCCGCCCAGGCCCAGGCCGAAGACGATCTCGGCGATCGAGCCGTGCAGGTTCACCGGGAGGATGCGGCTGACGTCGTCGACGGTGACCGTCCGGCCGTCGTCGGAGCGTACGGTGGCCGGCAGCGCGGGCGCGGGCGCCGGGCGGATCGGGTCGACGTCGGCGTCGTCCACCGTGGCGGTGACCGGCCCGCAGCCGGCGGCGGACGGCGTACCCGGTCCGCCCGGCGCGGCGCAGCCGGTCGCCGCCATGGTGGCCGCGAGCAGAGCGATCAGCGGTCCCCGGCGTGGTCGCCGGGGCCGGTGCGGGCGGCTCACCGGCCGGCACCGCGACGGCGCCGCCACCGGCCGAGGCCGATCAGGGCGACCAGGGCCAGCCCGACGGCGACGACCCCGACGGTCCATCCGCGTCCGGCCCCGGCGGTGTCGCTGACCCGGGTGACGTGGAGGTCGCCGGCCGCGGCCTGCGACGGCGCGCCGGCACCGGTCGCGGCGGGCGCCGCACCCGTCCCCCCCGCCGCGGCCGGCGCGCTGCCGGAGGCGGCCGGGGCCGGCGCGCCCTGGCCGGTGGTGGTCCCGGGCGCGGCTGCGGCGGGCATGGTCGCCTTCGGCGCCGGGTCCGCCTTCGCCGGGGCGCTCGTGGCGCCGGCGGCGAAGGTGACCGGCACCCGCACGTCCTGGGACCGGTCGGAGGCCCGGGTGTGGTCGGCGCGGGTGACGACAGCGCAGCGCCGGACGGTGCAGTCGACGTCGCCGATGGTGGGGGTCACCTTGACCGTCACCGAGAACGAGCCGCCGGGACCGTACGGCTTGGGCAGGCCCTCGGCGTAGCTGGGCGGGTTCGACGAGATCCACTGCGAGGCGCCGAGGCTGCCGCTGGTGTCGGCCCCGCCGCCGCACGGGGTCGCCGCCACGCCCGGTCCGTTGTCGACGCAGTACGCGACGTAGATGCCCTTGTCGACGTCGTAGCCGCGCCCGGAGACGGACACGGTGGCGCCGGAGCGGCTCAGGCCGGTGCTCGGGGTGACTGTGAGCTTCTGACCGCCGCTGCCGGTGGCGGTGCCGGCGTGGGCCGGCACGGGCATGGCGGCGACGACGGCAACGGTGAGCAGAACGGTGGTCAAGATGGTACGGCGCCGTGCTCGCATCGGGCTCCTCACACGACAGGTACGGCCGGGGGCCCGGCCGTGTGGCTACTAAGGTTTGGCTAACCTAAGCTGCAAAGCAGCAGGTCGCAAGGGGTCCGTTCGGTTAAAGATCTTGGGACGGTTCGCGGATCACCCGCATCTTAGGTTTGCCTAACCTAATGACTTCGCTTCCCCTCCCGAGAGGAACAGCATGTTCAGATCCAGAGCCGGAGCCCTCCGGTCGATGCGCTGGGCGGCGGTGCTCGCCCTCGGCGTGTCGAGCGCGCTCGTGGGCGCCGGACCCGCCTCGGCGGCCGAGGCCGAGATCACCAGCGGCAGTCTGACCTGGGGTTTCAAGGCCAGCTTCCGCAACTACATCAAGGCCGGCAACGGGAACCCGCCGATCGCGGTCAGCAACGGCGCCGCGGTCAACGCCGACGGCACGTTCACGTTCCCGTCGACCGGCGGCACGCACGACGCCGCCGCCGGCACGACGAACGCCACCTACGGCGGCACGGTGGTCTTCTCCTACCCGGCGCACCTGCTGACCATCACGCTGGCCAACCCGACTGTCGCCGTCTCCGGTGGCACCGCCTCGCTGAAGGCGGACGTCGATCTGGCCACCACGATGACCGAGCCGGTCTCGGTCAAGCAGGCCACCATCGCCACGCTCACCGGCGCTCCCGCCACCAGCGGGAACACGGTGACGGGCAGCAACCTCGCCGCGGCGCTCACCAGCGCGGGAGCCAGCGCGTTCAACGGCTTCTACGTCGCCGGTGAGGCGCTGGACCCGGTGTCGTTCACGTTCACCACCGGCGGCGGCACCGCGCCCGCCACCCCGGCGGTGACGGTCGACCCGGCCCAGGGCCTCGACCCGGCCGGCGCCACGGTCACCGTCCGCGGCACCGGCTTCGACCCGGACTTCAACAACGGGGCGGGCATCTACGTCTCGTTCGGACCGAAGGTCGACGAGCACTGGGCCAACGCCGGCGTGCTCCAGGTCACCAAGTGGGTGAACAAGACCAACGAGCCGACCGACGCCCGGGACCGGATGGCCGCCGACGGCAGCTTCACCACGACGCTGCCGATCAGCGCCGTCTACACCGACCGCAACGGCGACGAGGTGGACTGCAGCGAGGTGCAGTGCTACGTCATCACCTTCGCCGCCCGCGGTTCGGCCGACCGCCGCCAGGACACGTTCACCCCGATCACCTTCACCCGTACCGGCGGGGGTGGGAACTCGGCCCAGCAGCGGATCACCAGCACCGTGACCGGCGGCCCGCTCAGCCTGAGCGTGGCCGGCGCGAACGTCGCCCTGCCGCCGGTCGGCAAGGGCGAGTACGCCCGGGCGCCGCTGAACACCGCCACGGTGGCCGACCTGCGCGGTGCCGGCACCGGCTGGAGCCTGGTCGGACAGGTCTCCGACTTCACCTCCGCCGCCGGTGGCGTCATCGCCGGGAACTACCTCGGCTGGGCGCCGACGGCGAACGTGGTGAACGACCCGCTGGGCGGCACCACCGGCGCCGTCACCCCGGGCGCGGTGGCCGCCCCCGGCGCCGGTCTCGGTGAGGCCCGTGCGCTGTGCACGGCCGGAGCCGGGACCAGCAACGGCGTCTTCGCCTGTGGCGCCGAACTCAACCTCGGTGTCCCGGCGTCCGCCGCGGCGGGCGACTACGTCGCCACGCTCACCCTGACCCTCTCCTGATTCACCGACCGGGTCGGACCTGGTGGGGCGCGGGCATGTCGCCCGCGCCCCACCAGCGGCGTCCGCCCGGCGACCACCTCGCAGCGGAGCACGGTATGCCCCTCCTCACGCCCTCCACCCGCATCCCGGCCGCCCGGATCGGCGCCGCGCTCGCCGCCGTGCTGCTCGCGGTGCTGCTCGGGCCACCGTCGCGCGGCGAGGCCGCCCCCCGGCCCGCGCCGTCCGCCGACCCCGGCGCCGCCCGCTGGGCGGTCCAGCCGTCCGGACCCGGCGGGCCGACCGGGCGCAACTACTTCACGTACGACCTGGCGCCCGGCGACAGCGTCACCGACCACGTCGGCGTCACCAATCTCGGTGACCGGCCGCTCACCTTCGCGGTGTACGGCACCGACGCGTACACCACCACCGACGGCGCCTTCGCGCTGCTGCCCTCGGACCGGGCCGCCACCGACGTCGGCGCCTGGATCGGCGTCGACCGGCGGAGCTGGACCGTCCAGCCCGGGAAGCGCGCGGACATCCCGTTCCGCCTCACCGTGCCGCGCAACGCCACACCGGGCGACCACACCGGCGGCGTGATCGCCGCGGTCGCCCAGGACGGCGTCACCGCCGACGGGCAGCGGGTCCGGCTCGACCAGCGGATCGCCGCCCGGGTCTACCTCCGCGTGGCCGGCGAGGTCCGCCCCGCCGTGACAGTCGAATCGGTACGCGTCGACTACGACACCCCGCTCAACCCGATCGGCCGCGCCGACCTCACGGTCACCTACCGGATCCGCAACAGCGGCAACGTCCGCGTCGGCGGCACCGGCGCGGTGGTCGTCGCCGGCCCGGCCGGCTGGACGCTGTCCCGGACCAGCCCGGTCGACCTGCCGGAGCTGCTGCCGGGCGCCGAGTTCACTGTCACCGAGCGGGTCACCGGGGTGCCGCCCGCGCTGCGGCTGACCGCGACAGTCGACCTCGCACCCACCACCGTCGACACCGCGCTGCCCCCGGTGCAGCGCACCGCGAGCGTGTGGGCGCTGCCCTGGCTGCTCCTCGCCGCGCTGGCGGTCACCGGAGCCTGGCTCTACCTGCGCCGACGTCGCCGCACCACCTCGGCCGGGTCGGGGCCCCCGGTCGCCTCCGCCGGGCCGGGGGAGACGTCCGGCACGTCCGGCGCCGAGACGGCCGGGCCCTCCGCGACCGGTGAGACGGTGGGCGGCGCGGCGCCCGGCGCCCGGTGACGCCGTTCCTGCCGGCCGCCGCTGCCATCCTCGCGCTGGCCGTGCCGGCGCCGGTCCCGCCGCCGTCGTCCGCGTGGACCGGTGTCGCGATGCTCGCGCAGGCCGCGCCGTCGCCGTCGCCGTCGCCCGCGGCCACGCGGCCCGCGATCGTCGTGCCGTCCGGGCCGCTGACGGTCGGGCAGCGGGTCACCGTCACACTGCGCGGCTGGCCGGTCGGCCCGGTCCATCTGACCGTGTGCGGTAACGACGCCCGCCGGGGCGCGCTCGACTGCGCCAACGAACAGGCCACCACCGTCCAGGCGCCGGCGGGCACGGGGATGGCGCCGATCCTGCTGGCGGCGCCGCCGGTCGCCTGCCCCTGCGTGCTGCGGGCCGCTGACCTCAGCGGCGCCGCGCAGGTCACCGCCGCGCTGCCGCTGAGCGGCGTGACCGCCGCCCCGGCGCCCGCGCCGGCCGCCGCGCCGCGACTGCACCTCGACGAGCTGCGCGTCGCCGGCCGCGGCCCGCTACGGGCATGGTTCGGGCTGCCCGAGACGCTCACCGTACGCGTCGCGCTGCGCAACCCCGGCCCGGCCGACGTGGTCGATCCGCCGTTCACGCTGCTGTTCGGCCGGCCCGGACGGGCGCACACCATCGTCGCCGCCCCGCCGCTGGGCACCATCGGCGCCGGACAGGCCCGGACGTACGAGATCCCGGTGCCGGTGGACGTCGCCGTGCTCGGGAAGCACGAACTGCACGGCCGCGTCGACGTACCGGAACAGCCGGTGGCCTTCGTGGTCGAGACCCGCCGCTATCCCTGGGGACTGCTCGGCGCGGCGGCCGTCCTGGTGGTCGCGCCGATCGTGCTCCGGCCGCGCCCGCCGCGCCGCCGGGGCCGGCACCGCACCGCCGAGGGGACCGGCTAGCCGACGGCGGTGGGGGAGGGCGGCGCGCTGCCACCCTGCGGCGCCTCCGCAGTCATCAGCCGGACGATCTCCGCCCGGTCGGCTGCCGACGGCATCCCCCACTCCGGCCGGTAGCCGAACGCCCGGTCCAGCGGGATCGACGAGGTCCGGCCGTCGAGGATCTCCACCGCGTCGGTGCCGATCAGCCCGGGGTGCTCGACGCCGCACGCCTCGGCCACCTTGACCAGGTCGCGGCGCAGCGTACGGATGTAGTTCGCGGCCCGCACCGACTTGCGGGCCGGGTCGAGGCCCCGGGCCAGCCAGGCGTTCTGCGTGGCGACGCCGGTCGGGCAGGTGTCGGTGTGGCACTTCTGCGCCTGGATGCAGCCGATCGCCAGCATCGCCTCCCGCCCGACGTTGACCATGTCGGCGCCGAGCGCGAACGCCACCACCGCGTTGTCCGGCAGCCCCAGCTTGCCGGCGCCGACGAACACCACCTGCTCGTGCAGGTCGCGTTCGGCGAACGTCCGGTAGACCCGGGAGAAGCCCTGCTGGAACGGCAGCGAGACCGAGTCGCTGAAGATCAGCGGCGCGGCGCCGGTGCCGCCCTCACCGCCGTCGATCGTCACGAAGTCCACGCCGCGCCCGGTGTCGCGCATCAGCGTGGTCAGCTCCTCCCAGAACCCGAGGTCGCCGACGGCGGACTTGATGCCGACCGGCAGGCCGGTCTCGGCGGCGAGCAGCTCCACCCAGTCCAGGAGGCTGTCGCAGTCGGAGAACTCGGCGTGCCGGGACGGGCTGACGCAGTCGAGCCCGGCCGGGATGCCCCGGGTGGCGGCGATCTCGGCGGAGACCTTCGCCGCCGGCAGCAGGCCGCCCAGGCTCGGCTTGGCGCCCTGGCTGAGCTTGATCTCCAGCGCGCGTACCGGCTCGGCCGCGACGAGGTCCTTGAGCCGTTCCAGGCTGAACCGGCCGCGCTCGTCCCGGCAGCCGAAGTACGCGGTGCCGAGCTGGAAGACCAGCTCACCGCCGTTGCGGTGGTACGGCGACAGCCCGCCCTCACCGGTGTTGTGCAGGCAGCCGGCCAGCGCGGCACCCCGGTTGAGCGCCTCCACCGCGTTGCCGGACAGCGAGCCGAAGCTCATCCCGGAGATGTTCACCACCGACTGCGGGCGGAACGCCCGCGCCCGGCCGCGCGCCGCGCCGAGCACCTTGGCGCAGGGCAGCGTCACGTCGTGCCCGGCGGTCGGCGTCGACGGTGGCACCGCCCGGCCGAACGTGCGGTGCTTGATGATCGGATAGCCGGAGGTGTGCTCGATGTCGTTGTCGGTGCCGAAACCGAAGTAGTTGTTCTCCTGCTTGGCCGAGGCGTACACCCAGCGCCGTTGGTCGCGGGTGAACGGCCGCTCCTCGTCGTTGCCGGCCACGATGTACTGCCGCAGCTCCGGGCCGATCGACTCGATCAGGTACCGGGCCCGGCCCAGCACCGGGAGTTGCGGCGCAGCGCGTGGTCGCGTTGCAGCAGGTCCCGCGCCGCCAGCGCGGCGACGGCGGCGACGGCTGCGGGTACGGCTCTTCTCGCCCAGCTCATCCCGCCACTCTTTCCGGCACGGTCACCGGTCAAACGCCTGATGGAACCCGGCCGCCGCGGGCGGTGTCATGGAAGCGGACCGACGGCGGAGGTTGCCCTGGACGACGACGAGATCGTCACCCGCGTACGCGCCGGCGACCGGGAGGCGTACGACACCCTGGTCGCCCGGCACACCGCGTCCGCGTACCGGACGGCGGTGCTGCTGGGCGCCGGGCCGGACGCCGAGGACGTGGTGCAGGAGGCGTTCGTCAAGGCGTACCGGAAACTGTCCCGCTACCGGGCCGAGGCGTCGTTCCGGTCCTGGCTGCTCGCGATCGTCGCCAACGAGACCCGGAACCTGCACCGGACGCGCAGCCGGCGCGACGGCCTGGTGTTGCGCGCGGCGGCGGCGGACCCGGTCGGGCCGAGCGGCGCCGACGACGGGCTCGACGCGGTGCTGGCGGCCGAGCGCCGGGCCGAGCTGGTGGGGGCGCTGCGGCGGCTGCCCGCCCGCGACCGCGAGGCGATCGTCTGCCGCTACCTGCTGGACCTCGGCGAGGACGAGACGGCCACGGTGCTGGGGCTGCCCCGGGGCACTGTGAAGTCGCGGACCCACCGGGCGCTGGCCAAGCTGCGTGCCCTGCTGGACCGGGAGGTGGCGCGCCGTGGATGACCTGGAGCGGGAGCTGCGTGACCTGGCCGGCTGGCTGGAGCCGGCGCGGACGCCGGACGTCACCGCGCGGGTCCGCGCCCGGCTCGACGCGCCGGTGCCGCGTCGCCGCCGGCGGTACGTGCTGGCCGCCGTGCTCGCCGCGCTGCTCGTGGCGGCGCTGCCGCCGGGCCGGGCCGCGCTCGCCGACGCGGTGACCGGGCTGCTGCGGTTCTCCGGCGTCGTCATCGACTCCGCGCCCGCCCCGCCGCTGACCGGCACGCCCTCGCCGCTGCCGGCGCAGCGTCACGTCGCCCTGGCCGAGGCGCAACGCCAGGTCCGCTTCCCGATCCGGGTGCCGTCCCGCCTCGGCGTGCCGGAACTGGTCCTGGTGGCCGACCCGGACGGCACCGGCGGCCACCGGGTCGTCAGCCTGCTCTACCGGGGCGGCACGGTGCGCCTGGACGCGTTCGACGGCTCGCTCGACATCGTGTTCCACAAGCGGACCGCCGGCGCGGACGTGACGCTCACCCAGGTCGGCGGCGAGTTCGCGGTCTGGGTCGGCGGGCCGCACGCGCTGGCGTACGTGGACCGGTCGGGGACGGAACGGGTGGCGACCGCGCGGTTGTCCGCCGCCACGCTGATCTGGGAGCGGGCCGGGGTGAGCTACCGGCTGGAGGGCGACCTGACCCGCGAGCAGGCGCTGGACGTCGCATCCTCACTGCGGTGAGCGCGGCGGAACCTCGGCGCGCCGGGCGGTGTCGGAGATGACGAGAGTCGTCGACGGGGGAGGGCGGATGTCCGTTCCGAGAAGAGTTCTGCTGGCGCCGGTCCTGCTGCTGGCCGGTTGCACCGGCCCGGTCGCGGTCCCGGCCACCGGCCCGGCCACCACGCAGACCACGGTTCCGGCCGCCGGGCCGTCCGTGCCGCCGGCGTGCGCCGAACGGGTGGAGACCGGCCGGCTGCCGGACTGGGCGGACGCCGGGTTCACCGGCGACACGAGGGTGCGGCACGTCTTCGGCGCCGGGGGCGAGATCGTGGCGATCCTGTTCGCGTACCCGCTCGTGCACGACCGCGGTGACGGCGCGAACAACAAGATCCTCTGGGTGGCCCGCCCCGAGCCCGGCCGGTCCGAACCGGCGCCACGGACGCCTCTGGTGATCACCGCGACGCGGGACGGGACGGGCGCCCCGGTCGTCCGCGAGGTGGAGGGCGGACCCGGCCCGTCCATCGTCGACCTGCCGGCCGCCGGGTGCTGGCGGCTGCGGCTGGACTGGTCGGGCCGCACCGACACGATGGATCTGGTCTACCGGCCGGCGTCCGGCTGACCGGCATGGCCGCCGCCGGTGCGGGTAACGCTGCGTCATGGCGAAGTACACCGAGCCGGAGCTGCGGGAGCGCCTCAAGGCCGAGATCCGCGCCTCCGACAGGGGCGGACGGCCGGGGCAGTGGTCGGCGCGCAAGTCGCAGCTGCTGACGAACGAGTACAAGAAGGCCGGCGGGGGATTCGAGGGCCCGAAGGACGCACGGCAGCGCTCGCTGCAACGCTGGGGCGGCGAGCAGTGGCAGACCCGCAGCGGTGACACGCGCGCCCGCAACGGCGGCGAGACCCGTCGTTACCTGCCCAAACAGGCGTGGGAGGAGCTGTCGGAGGCCGAACGGCGCGACACCGACACCCGCAAGCGTCGCGCGTCGCGCTCCGGCCGCCAGTACGTGCCGAACACCGGCCCGGCCAAGCGGGCCCGCCGGGACGCCACCGCCGCCGAGCAACTCGACGAGTTGCCGGTGACCGAGGCGGTCAAGCTGATCCGCGACCTCGACACCCGTCAGCTCGACGCGGCGCTGCGCCGGGAACGGCGCGGCAAGGCCCGCAAGACGCTCATCGGGCGGCTGGAGTCGGAACTGGGCCGCCGCCGCGCGGCGTGAGCGCGGACCGGCCGCGCCACCACAGGCGGCGGGGCCGGTCACCGGACCGGCCCCGCCGTGGTGCGCCAGTGGCCTAGCGGCGTGGCTGCTGGGGGATGCGCGGGAGCACGTAGGGCGGACCCGAGAAGATCAGGTCGGCCTTGAGCTCGTGGTAGGCGAGCTTGGGCTGGTAGTTCTCGTCGTACACGGTGGCCAGGCCCTCCGGCGGGTCGGAGAACGCGCCGGGCACCCAGGAGTGCTTGTCGGTGAAGCCCCAGAGGGTGAACGACAGGCAGTGCCGCTCGGCCAGGCAGGCCTGCATCAGCACGCTGAAGTTCGCCGCGGACGCCTGCAGGCGCGGGTTGATCTCGGCCGAGTCGCCGGCTTCCACCCCGTCGGTGATCTGGCTGCGCACGTCCACCTCGGTGAGCGCCGTGGCCAGCCCGAGCCCGGCGAACTTGCGCAGGGCCGCGACCACCTGGAGCGTGCTGAAGTTGCCGTACTGGGTGCCCAGGTGGCCCTGTGCGCCCACGCCGTCGATCGGCACGCCCTTGGCCCGCAGGTCACGGACCATGTTGTAGACGAACTGCGTCTTGTCGTCGGCCGGGTTGCCGGAGCCGAACGCCTCGATGTTGTAGTCGTTGTAGAACAGCAGCGCCTTCGGGTCGGCGGCGCGGGCCCAGCGGAACGCGTCGGCGAGGTAGCCGGGCCCGAGGTTCTGTGCCCAGAACCCCTTGTAGTGCAGGGTGGACGGGGTGTCCCAGGGGTCGCTGACCGCCTCGTTCACCACGTCCCACTGCCAGATCTTGCCCTTGAAGTGGGTGACCACGGCGGTGATGTGGTTGCGCAGGATCTGGCGCAGCTCGGCCTTGCTGATCGAGCCGTCCGCGACGCCGCTGGTCAGCCACGCCGGCAGCTGGTTGTGCCAGACCAGCACGTGGCCGCGGACCCGCTGGTTGTTCTTGCGGGCGAACTCGATCAGCTCGTCGGCCGGGCCCCAGTTGTAGGTGCCCCGGGTGGGCTCCAGGCTCTCCCACTTCATCACGTTCTCGGCGGTGACTGTGGAGAACTCGGACGCGGTGATCTGGCGGTACTGCGGTTCGGTGGCGTCGTTGAGCGCGGCCATGTCCACCGCGGTGCCCACGTACAGGCCGTGGCGCTTGGCCAGTTCGCGCAGGCTCTGCGTGGCCGGGTCGTACGGGCGTCCCGCCGTCGCGGGGACGACGTTGAGGGCGGTGGCGGTCACGACGGCGACCGCGCCGGCGGCGAGCCAGCGTCTCAGCTTCATCTCGTTCCTTCCGGGGAGGTGCGCTCGGCCCGAGGGCCGGCGGTGGCGGTGCCGGGGCTGCCGCGGCGTGGAACGGAGCGGCGGGTTGCCCGGGCGGGCGGTGCGCTTCCGAAACTTCCGGGGAATGTTCCGGAAGTAGCCCGAAACCTTACGGACCTCGATAGCCGCCCGTCAATCACCGTTCGGGAAGGAGCGCCCGGCCGGGCCGGACGCGGAGCGCGTCAGCGCAGGGGCCGGCAGGAGGCCCGGACGACCAGCTCGGTGGGGAGCTGGATGTGGGTGTCCCGCTCGACGCCGGCGATCAGGTCGATCAGCAGCCGCAGGGACTCGGCGCCCATGCGTTGCAGCGGCTGCCGGATCGTGGTGAGTGGAGGGTCGACGAGCGCCGACTCGGGGATGTTGTCGAAGCCGATGACCGACAGGTCGTCCGGTACGCGCAGGCCGAGGCCGCGGGCGACGTCCAGGGTGGAGATCGCCGACAGGTCGTTGCCGGCGAAGATCGCGGTCGGCCGGTCGGGGAGCGCGAGCAGCTCGCCGGCCGTGCTGGCGGCGGTCTCGGTGCGGAAGCCGCCCACCCGCACGAGCCGCTCGTCCACCGGCGCGCCCGCGTCGGCCATCGCCTTGCGGAACCCGGCCTCGCGCAGCCGGGCCGACTCCAGGTCGGGGCGGCCGCTGATGTGCGCGATCCGGCGGTGGCCCAGCGACAGCAGGTGGTCGGTGGCCAGCACGGCGCCGGCGAAGTTGTCGGAGTCCACTGTGGGCAGGCCGGACGGGCCGGTGTGCGGGTCGACGGCCACCACGTGGAAGCCGTGCTTGGTCTCGACCACCGTCGGCGTCACGATCACCGCGCCGTCGATGAGCGTGCCGGAGAGCCGTGCCAGCGAGCGCCGCTCCCACCCGATGGCCGCGCCCTCGCCGTCCCCGCTGGAGTAGGCGAGCAGTTGGTAGCCGCTGCCGGCGACCTCGCGGGACGCGCCCTTGAGCAGCTCGGTGGAGAACGGCTCGAACTCGGCGACCAGGATGCCCAGCACGTTCGTGCGGTGGCTGCGCAGGCTCTGCGCCCCCAGGCTCGCCTCGTAGCCGAGTTCGTGGATCACCTGCTGGACGCGCTCGACGGTGGCCTGTGCGACGCCGTACCGGCCATTGACAACCTTCGATACAGTTGCCACCGAGACGCCGGCCGTACGTGCCACGTCCGACATCTTGACGCGCTGCGGGAACACCACGCCGACGATGATAGAGGGCCCTTCCCGGTGGATCGAAGACGATGTCGAAAACGTTATCGATACCGATTGACTTCACGTTACGGCCCTGTAAAACTCCCCGGCAGGTAACCCGGCTATGTGGTCGAGGAGACATCTATGGCGATGAAGCGCCGTGCTGGTGCCGTCCTGGCACTGTTTGTGACAAGCGCTCTGCTGGCCTCCGCGTGCACCAGCGGTGGCGACGACGAGAAGGCCGCCGAGAGCGAGCTGTACAAGAATCCGGTGACGCTGACCTGGTGGCACAACGCCTCGCAGGACGGCCCCGGCAAGACGTACTGGGAGAAGGTCGCCAAGGACTTCTCCGCGGCCCACCCGACCGTCAAGATCGAGATCGAGGCGATCGAGACGAACCAGCTCCAGCGCACCCGGCTGCCCGCCGCGCTGCTGAGCAACGACCCGCCGGACATCTTCCAGGCGTGGGGCGGCGGCGAGATGCGCGAGCAGGTCGAGGCCGACTACCTCAAGGACATCACCGACCAGGTGAAGAGCGAGGTGGCCGACATCGGCAGCGCCTCGGAGATCTGGCAGGTGGAGGGCAAGCAGTACGGCCTGCCGTTCCGGATGGGCATCGAGGGCATCTGGTACAACAAGGACATGTTCGCGAAGGCGGGCATCTCGGCGCCCCCGACCACCTTCGAGGAACTCAACGCCGCGGTCACCAAGCTCAAGGCCATCAACGTCGTCCCGATCGCCCTGGGCGCCGGTGACAAGTGGCCGGCCGCGCACTGGTGGTACAACTTCGCGCTGCGGGCCTGCTCGGTCGACACGCTGAAGAAGGCGACAAAGGACCGGACCTTCGACGACCCGTGTTTCGTCAAGGCCGGTCAGGACCTGAAGGCCTTCATCGACACCAAGCCGTTCCAGAACAACTTCATCGCCACGCCGGGCCAGAACGACCCGACCAGCGCCAACGGTCTGCTCGCCAACGGCAAGGCCGCGATGGAGCTGATGGGCGACTGGAACCGCGGCACCCTGGACACCGTCGCCACGGACAAGGCGGCGCTGGGCAAGTTCCTGGGCTGGTTCCCGGTGCCGGCGATCTCCGGCTCCGCCGGTGACCCGAAGGCGGCCCTCGGCGGCGGCGACGGCTTCGCCTGCTCGAAGAACGCCCCGGCCGAGTGCGTCGAGTTCCTCAAGTACATCGTCAGCCCCGAGGTGCAGAAGGGCTACGCCGCCACCGGCACCGGCCTGCCGGTCGCCAAGGGCGCTGCCGACGGCGTCACCGACCCGGCGCTGAAGTCCATCCTGGAGGCCACCTCCTCGGCCACCTACGTGCAGCTCTGGCTGGACACGGCCTTCGGCAGCACCGTCGGCACCGCGATGAACGACGCGATCGTCGCGATCTTCGCCGGCAACGGGACACCTGAGAAGGTCGTCTCGGCCATGAAGGCGGCCGCAAGCAAGTGACGTCCGCATCGCAGACCCGTACGCCCGCCGACGGCGCTCTCGCGCCGCCGGCGGGCCTCCGGCCCGGCGCACGAGCCGCCTCACGCCGCGCCGAGACCCGCCGCAAGTGGTACGAGATCATCGGGCTGACCACGCCGGCGGTCCTCATCTACGTGCTGTTCGTGCTGGTGCCGATGGGCTTCGCGTTCTACTACAGCCTGTTCCGCTGGCGCGGGGTCGGGCCGCCCACCGAGTACGTCGGCTTCCGCAACTACACGCTCGCGTTCCAGGACCCGATCTTCCTCGACGCGCTGCGCAACAACGCCATCATCGTCTTCGGGTCGCTGCTCATCCAGGGTCCCGTCGCGCTCGGCATCGCCCTGCTGCTCAACCGCCGCTTCCGCGGGCGCTCCGCGTTCCGCCTGCTGGTCTTCGTGCCGTACGTGCTCGCCGAGGTCACCGTCGGCATCATGTGGAAGCTGATCCTGACCGACGGCGGCTCGCTCGACGCGCTGCTGCGGTCGGTGGGGCTGGGCGGGCTGGTGCAGGCGTGGCTGGCCGACCTCGACGTGGTGATCTGGACGCTGCTGTTCGTCCTCACCTGGAAGTACGTCGGCTTCGCCATCATCCTGCTGCTCGCCGGCCTGTCGAACGTGCCGCCTGAACTGAACGAGGCCGCCGAGATCGACGGCGCGAGCTGGTGGCAGATCCAGCGTCACGTCACGTTGCCGCTGCTCGGCCCCACCATCCGGATCTGGATGTTCCTGTCGATGATCGGCTCGTTGCAGGTCTTCGACATGGTCTGGGTGACCTCCGTGCCCGCGGTGCGGTCGCTCGGCGCCTCCGCCACCATGGCGACGTACATGGTGGACAACGGTTTCTTCGCCCGGCTGTGGGGCTACGGCAACGCGGTCGCCGTGATCCTGTTCGCCATCTCCTTCGTGGCGGCGCTGCTGTTCCAGCGGTTCCTGCTCAGCCGTGACATCGAGGGCGCCATCACCCGGAAGGGGAAGTGACAGTGGCAGTGAACCCCGCACCCGCTCCCTCGGCCGGGCGCCGCCCGGTGCAGTGGAGCTCGCCGCTGACGTACGCGATCGCGCTCGCGGTCGCGGCCGTATCGATCACCCCGGTCGTCTACGTCATCGTCGGTGGCTTCCGGACCACGCCGCAGATCGTGAACGATCCCGCCGGCCTGCCCGACCCGTGGGTCTGGGACAACTACTACCGGGTGCTGACGCAGAGCGACTTCTGGCGGCAGGCGTTCAACAGCGCGGTGATCGCTCTCGGCACCACGCTCGGCGTGGTGGTGCTCGGCATGGCCGCCGCGTTCGTGCTCGCCCGGTACTCGTTCCGGGGACGTGAGTGGCTCTACACCTTCTTCACGCTCGGTCTGCTCTTCCCGGCCGGGGCGGCGATCCTGCCGCTGTACCTCCTGCTGCGTGACCTGAGCTTGATCAACTCCTACTACGCGGTGATCCTCCCGCAGGTGGCGTTCTCGCTGCCGCTCACCATCGTCATCCTGCGGCCGTTCCTGTCGGCCATCCCGCGGGAGCTGGAGGACGCGGCCGCCATCGACGGCGCCGGCCGGCTCGGCTTCCTCTGGCGGATCGTGCTGCCGCTGTCGCGGCCCGCGATCGTCACCGTCGGCATCCTCGCGTTCGTGGCGAGCTGGAACGCGTTCCTCCTGCCGCTGCTCGTCCTCGGGGACGTCAACCTGCACACCCTGCCGCTGGGCGTGCAGAACTTCTCCAGCCAGTACACCACCGACACCGCCGGCGTCCTCGCCTTCACGTCGCTGGCGATGTTGCCGGCGCTGCTGTTCTTCACCCTCGCGGAGAAGCAGATCGTCGGGGGCCTCCAGGGCGCGGTCAAGGGCTGAGCGGCAGCGGTACCAGCACAACCAGTGGAAAGGCACACCATGACAGAGGTCCATGCGGTGGTGGACGGCCCGGCGCCGGCTCAGGCGGGTCCGGACCACGACCGGCCGGACGGGCACGATCCCGACGCGCGCGTACGGGAACTGCTCGCTCGCATGACGATCGAGGAGAAGGTCGCGCAGATCGTCGGGTTCTGGGAGAAGGAGGACGGTGAGGCGGTCGCGCCCCTGCAGGGCGAGTTCGCCGACACCGGCCGGCTCGACGACTTCTCCCGGCACGGTCTGGGCCACCTGACCCGCGCCTACGGCACCCGCCCGGTCGACGCGGCGGCCCGCGCGGCCTGGCTGTGGAGGTTCCAGCGGGAGCTGGTGACCGGCACGCGGCTGGGCATCCCGGCGATCGTGCACGAGGAGTGCCTGACCGGCCTGTCGGCGTGGAAGGCGGCCACGTTCCCGACGCCGCTGGCCTGGGGCGCCGCGTTCGACCCCGACCTCGTCACCGAGATGGCGGCGGCCATCGGGGCCTCGATGCGCGCGCTCGGCATCCACCAGGGACTGTCCCCGGTGCTCGACGTGATCCGGGACCCGCGCTGGGGCCGGGTCGACGAGTGCATCGCCGAGGACCCGTACCTCGTCGGCACCATCGGCACCTCGTACGTGCGGGGACTCCAGTCGCAGGGCGTGCTCGCGACGCTGAAGCACTTCGCCGGCTACTCGGCCTCACGGGCCGGGCGCAACTTCGGCCCGGTGCACGCCGGTCCCCGGGAACTCGCCGACGTGCTGCTGCCGCCGTTCGAGATGGCGATCCGCGACGGCGACGCGCGCAGCGTCATGCACTCGTACGCCGAGATCGACGGCGTGCCGGTCGCCGCCGACCCGACCATGCTCACCGACCTGCTGCGGGAGCGGTGGGGCTTCGACGGCACGGTGGTGGCCGACTACTACGGTGTCGCCTTCCTCAACCTGCTGCACCACGTCGCGGCCGACAACGCGGACGCGGCGGCGCAGGCGCTGGCCGCGGGCCTGGACATCGAACTGCCCACCGGCGACGCCTTCCTGACCCTGACCGAGTCGGTGCGGGCCGGCACCGTCGACGAGGCGCTGGTCGACCGGGCGGTGCTGCGCGTCCTGCGCCAGAAGCAGGAACTCGGACTGCTCGACGCCACGTTCGACGACGAGCCGCCGGGCGCTGTCGACCTCGACTCGCCGGAGCACCGGTCGATCGCGCGCCGGCTCGCCGAGGAGTCGGTCATCCTGGTCGCGAACGAGGGCGTCCTCCCGCTGCCGGCGGGCCGCCGGGTGGCGGTGGTCGGCCCGAACGCCGACCGGCAGGGCGCGTTGTTCGGCTGCTACTCGTTCCTCAACCACGTGCTGGCCCACCACCCCGGCGTGGAGACCGGCATCGAGGTGCCGACCGTCCTCGAAGCGGTGCGCGCCGAGTTCGGCGCCGACCGGGTCACCTTCGCGGCCGGCTGCGAGGTGGACTCCGCGGACCGGTCCGGCTTCGACGAGGCGGTCGCCGCCGCGTCCGCCGCCGACGTGGCCGTCCTCGTGGTCGGCGACCACGCCAGCCTGTTCGGCCGCGGCACCGTGGGCGAGGGCTGCGACCGGGACGACCTGGAGCTGCCCGGTGTGCAGCGCCAGCTCGTCGAGGCGGTGCTGGACACCGGCACCCCGGTCGTCCTGGTGCTGCTCACCGGCCGCCCGTACGCGCTGGGCTGGGCGCTGTCCCGGTGCGCCGCGGTGGTGCAGACGTTCTTCCCGGGTGAGGAGGGCGCCGGCGCGATCGCGGGCGTGCTCTCCGGGCGGGTCAACCCGTCCGGCCGGCTGCCGGTCACCCTGCCCGGCTCGGCCGGCGCGCAGCCGTACTCGTACCTGCACCCGGAGCTGGGGGAGGGCATGAACGGCACCAACCTGCCGGCGACGCCGGTGGCGCCGTTCGGTCACGGGCTGTCCTACACCACGTTCGCGTACGGCGACCTGACCGTGCCGGCCGAGGCGCCGGTCGACGGGGCGCTGCGGGTGTCGGTGCGGGTGACGAACACCGGCGCGGTCGCCGGTGACGACGTGGTGCAGCTCTACGGCCGCGACCTGGTCGCCTCGGTGACCCGGCCGGTGGCGCAGCTGCTCGGCTACCGGCGGGTGCGTCTGGAGCCGGGCGCCTCGGTCACCGTCGAACTGACCGTGCCGACCACGCGGCTGGCCTTCACCGACCGCGCGCTCCACCGTGTGGTGGAGCCCGGGGAGGTCGACGTCTGGGTGGGCACGAGCGCCCGGCGCGACGTCCAGGCGCGGACGACGCTGACCGGCGACACCGTCGAGATCACCGCCGCCTCGCCCCGCTGGACGACCACCGACGTCCGCTGAGCCGGGGTCCGCCGGTCGTCCACGGGGCGGACGGCGGACCCTTTCATCTCATATTGGCGTTATGTCGGTTTTGGCTCAGTAGGCTCCAGGATGTCATCCAGCCCTGGCTGGATCCCGGTCGCCGGCACCCACAGGGATGCGTGAGTCACGATGATGGACGCGGACACCATGGTCCTGCCCCGGATCGGGGACGCCGCGATCGAGGACCCGTGGGGCGAGGACCGTCCGCGCCGCCCGACCGCCCGCGCCGCGACCGCCGCCGTGACGCGGTGGCGGATCGCGGCGTGGCTGCTGCCGGCGACCCTGACCGGCGCGCTCGGCGCCGCCCGGATCACGACGTCGGGACTGAGCGCCGCAGAGCTGGCGGCCCGCCGGGCGGCGACGTCGCCCCGGCAGGGGATCGGGCTCACCGGCGACGACGTCGCGCTCGGGCCGTACCACCTGCTCCTGCGCGGCTGGGCGGAGCTGTTCGGCTCGACGGACCTCGCGCTGCGCGTACCGTCGCTGCTGGCCATGGTGGGAGCCGCGGCGCTCGTCGGCGCGCTCGCCACCCGGATCGCCACGCCCGCCGCCGGCCTGCTCGCCGGCATGATCTTCGCGGTGCTGCCGACCTCGACCCGGTACGCGCAGGAGGCGCAGCCGTACGCCCTGGCGGTGTTCGCCGCCGTGCTCGCCACCTGGCTGCTGGTGCCCGCGCTCGACCGGCCGGGCCCGCGGCGGCTCGTGCCCTACGCGGGCGCGGTGCTGCTGCTCGGCCTGTGCCAGCCGGTGGCGTTGCTGCTGCTCGCCGCGCACGGCTGGGTCGTGCTGGCGTTCCGTCGCCGCGCCGCCGTCCGGTGGCTGGCCGCCGTGGCCCTCGGGCTGCTCCCGGTCGCCGCGCTGCTCGGTGCGGGTCTGCGCGGCGGCGGGCACCTGGCGTCGGGTGTGCGACCCGGCGCCGCCGTGCTGGCGGCCACGCCCGGCGAGCTGTTCGGCGTCGCCGCGCTCGGTGGCGTGCTGGCCGGGCTGGCGCTGTTCAGCCTTCCGCTGCGGCACGCCGCCGCGATCTGCACCGCCTGGGCGCTGGTGCCGGCGCTCGCGCTGCTGGCGCTGGCGCAGGCCGTGCCGGTCTGGTCGGCGGTGAACCTGCTGTTCACGGCACCGGCCTGGGCGGTGCTCGGCGGGATCGCCCTGTCCCGGGCGCGCGCCGCTGTCGCAGTCGCCGTGCTGGCGCTCGTCGTGTTGCTCGGGGTGGCGGCGCAGCTTCCGTCGTGACCGGTCGACGAACGGGCGATCTCTGCCTGATTCGCTCCTTTTGCGGCTGTTTGTCGGCTTAGCATTCGGGCGGCTCCTGAGCCGGATGCAGACCATGGGGGAAACGTGGCCGTCGCCGCCGATACACGCCTGTCCCGCGCCACGACGGCCGGGACGCCGGGCGACCGCCCGAGCGCGCCCGTCCCGCCCGGGGCGCCCGCCGACCCGGACCGCCGGCAGCGCAACGTCAGCGCCCGCCTGGCGTACGCCCGGTGCGGCGCCGTCGCCGGTCCGCTGCGCCCGCCTCGCGGCCCGGACGCGGCGGTCGAGTTCCGCCCCACCGCCTCGGTGGCCGCGCGGGTGATGCTGACGCTGCTGGTGCTCGTCAACAGCGCCGCCGGGCTGGTCTTCGTCGGCTGGCTGCTGCTGCCGCAGCACGTGCCCGGCCCCGGCGTCGTCGGGCTCGGCGGCTGGCAGACCGCCGCCGCCCGGCTCGCGTTCTGCGTCGTCGTCGGCGTCGAGCTGATCCGCCTGGCGCAGAACGTGGTGGTGTGGGTCTTCGCCTTCCACGCCCGGGACCCGGTGCCGGTCGACCCGCCGGTCGGCCTGCGGGTCGCGCTGCTCACCACCATCGTGCCGAGCAAGGAGCCGCTGGACGTCGCGGAGCGCACGCTGCGCCGGCTCCGGGAGATCGTCTACTGCGGGCACGTCGACGTGTGGATCCTCGACGAGGGCGACGACCCGGCGGTGCGGGCGATGGCCGACCGGCTGGGCGTACGCCACTTCACCCGCAAGGGCCGGCCCGAGTACAACCAGCCCGGCGGCGAGTTCCGGGCCCGGACCAAGTCCGGCAACCACAACGCCTGGCGGGCCGAGCACGAGCACCGTTACGACGTGGTCGCGAACGTGGACCCGGACCACGTGCCGCTGCCGAACTTCCTGGAACGCACACTCGGCTACTTCCGGGACCCGGACGTGGCGTTCGTGGTGACACCCCAGGTGTACGGCAACATGCACCAGAACTTCGTCGCCCACGGCGCCTCGGTGCAGCAGTACCTCTACAACGGCCTGATCGCCCGGGGCGGCAACGGCCTGGACGCGCCGCTGCTCACCGGCACCGGGCACCTCTACCGCCCGGCGGCCTGGCGGACCATCGGCGGCTACCAGGACTCGATCATCGAGGACCACCTCACCAGCATCCGGGTGCACGCCGCCGTCAACCCGGCCACCGGGCGCCGCTGGAAGGGCGTCTACACCCCCGACGTGGTGGCGCTCGGTGAAGGGCCGACCTCCTGGGCGGACTACTTCAACCAGCAGAAGCGCTGGGCCGCCGGCATCTGCGAGATCCTGCTCCGGCGCGAGCTGCGTACGCCGCGTACGCTGCCGGGCCGCCGTCGCTGGCAGTACCGCCTGCTCCAGTTCTACTACCCGAGCGTCGCGGTGAGCCTGCTGCTGGGCAACGCCGCCACCGCGCTCTACCTGCTGACCGGCGTGGACGCGGGCCGGCTCGACCCGCAGGTGTGGGCGACGCTGTGGGGCACCACAGTCGGCACCTGGTTCCTGCTCTGGCTCTGGCTGCGCCGCTTCAACATCGCCCCGCACGAACGTGAGGAAGTGGGCATGGCCGGCATGGCGCTCGCCCTGTTCGCCGGGCCGGTCTACGTGGCCGCGGCGGCCGGCGCGCTGCTGCGCCGCCGGCTCGGTTTCGTGGTGACCGCCAAGGGGGCGCTGCGTACCGTCGAGTCCCTGCGCACGTTCCGGCTGCACCTGTGCTGGGCGCTCGCCGCGGCCGGGCTGCTCGCGGTGAGCTTCGCGCTCGGCCACGACTATCCGCTGCTGCGGGTCTGGCCGGCGTTGACGCTGCTGACCGGCCTCGCCCCGCCGCTGATCTCCTGGGCGGAGAGCCTGCGGGCCCGCCGGCACCGCTCGGTGGAGGCGGCGCGAGAGCAGCCGGCGGCGGCGCGGGCGGTGGCTGAGGGCGGTGTCCCGTGCTGAGGCCGACCGCGCCCCGGGTGGGCCTCGCGCTGGCCGGGCTGCTGCTGCTCGCGTACGCCTTCGTGGTGGCGCCCGGCGCGTGGCGCGACCCGGGCACGGGCGCCTCGGCGCACGGTCGCGTACCGGCGACACCGCAGGCGAGCGCCGACGTGCCGGGTGGCGGCCTGTTCCCCCCGGCCGGACAGGCGTTCTTCGGGGTGATGACCGACAAGGGACCGCACGACTTCGCGACGGTCGACCGGTTCGTCGAGGCAGCCGGGCGGTCGCCGCAGGTGATGCTCTTCGGCGCCGACTGGGCGTCGGCCGAGTTCGACCGGAGCCTGTTCGACCGGATCGCCGACCGGGGCATGATGCCCATGCTCGGCTGGGAGCCGTGGGATTACACCGTCGACCTGGCGGCCCGGCGCACCGGCCTGGCGGTCCGGCAGATCGACCGGCTCCGGGCCACCCAGCCGGACTACCGGCTGGACCGGATCGCGCGCGGCGACTTCGACGCCCACCTGCGGTCCTGGGCCGAGGGGGTCCGGTCGCTCGGCTACCCGGTCGCGATCCGCTTCGCGCACGAGATGAACGGCGACTGGTATCCGTGGTGCGAGCGGGCCAACGGCAACCGCCCCGGCGACTACGTGCGGGCCTGGCGGCACGTGCACGACCTGTTCGCCCGGGCCGGGGCCACGAACGTCACCTGGGTGTGGAGCCCGAACGCCCGCTGGGACAAGACGACCGCCGGGCTGACCGGGCTCTACCCGGGTGACGACTACGTCGACTGGGTCGGCGTCACCGGCTACTACGGCACCGGCGCGTTCACCAAGACGTACTGGTCGTTCGACCAGATCTTCGGTCCCACGATCGCCGAGATCCGCAAGGTCACCCGCAAGCCGCTGGTGGTCACCGAGACCGGCGCCGCCGACACCGCCGGACGCAAGGCCCGGTGGATCCGGGAGACGTTCGGCTCCCTGCCCCGGTATCCGGACCTGATCGGGCTGATCTGGTTCGAGGTGGACAAGGAGCAGGACTGGCGCATCGCCGGGTCGCCTGCCGCGGCGACCGCGTTCGCCGAGTCGGTGGCCGGTGAGCGCTACGACGTGACCTGGTCGGCGGCGTCGAGGCCGCGCGCCGGGCCGTGACCCCGTCCCGCGCCGGGCACACTCCATGTCGGACGGCGAGGCTACCCTCCACGATCATGAACGAGAGAGATCAATTCCGGCGGGCGGCGATCGAGCAGGGCGTGCCCGAGGACGAGGTGGCCCGCTTCGCGGAGCTGATCCGGTTCCAGCTCCACGCCTGCCCGCGCGAGGACGGCGTGCACGCCGGGCGGCGGGGCGGGCGGCCGCGGCTGCCGGCGGGCATGCCGTGGCCCACATGCTCGGAGGGTTTCCCGTTGCCGTTCCTGCTCCGGCTCGACTGCGCGGCGCTGCCCCGGGTTCCCGACCTCGCCCTGCCGGCCGACGGCACGCTGCTGTTCTTCCTCGACCAGGAGAGCGCACTGGACGCCTGCGGCATCGAGGCCGAGCAGGAGTTCGCGCGGGTCGTGTACGTCCCGGCCGGCGCCGAGACGATGGACGGTGAGTACGTCGTACCGACCGGAACCGATCTGGAACCGTTCCTCGCCCCCGAGCACGAGATGTACGCCGGTCTCCAGGCGGAACTGCCGGACTGGCTCGACCGCTCGGAGAACTGGCTGAGCGCCACCCAGATCCAGCTCCTGCGCGACATGCCGCACCGCAAGGAGATGAGCGCGCTGCTCGAGCAGCTCTGGCCGGAGCGCCAGTGGTCGCTGCCGGAAGACGTCTTCGTCGGCGGCTACACCATCTCGGCGCAGGACCCGCCAGAGGCGATCATGATGGACAAGGAGCGGCAGCGGCAGGCGAGGTCCCTGCCCCGCGCGGAGCAGATGGTGGCCCTGTACGAGGAACGGCAGCGGGTGATGCGCGAATGGGTGCCGTTGGCCCAGTTCGGCGTACCGGACGAGGAGTACGTCAACGCGCGGTTCCTGATCCGCCACGACGACCTCGCCGCCCGGCGGTTCGACAGGGTGCTGTCATTCTGCGAGTTCACCGAGTGACAGCCGGGCCGGCTCACACCAGCGTGCGGACCGCCCGCAGCACCGCCTCCACGTCCTGCTCGCCGTTGGCGATGGTCGCGCCGAAGCGCAGATAGGACGGCCGGTAGGGGGTGCTGCTGGCGACCACGCCGGCCGACCGGAGCCGGCCCACCGCCTCGCCCACCGGCACGCCCGGCACCTCGCAGCAGACCACACCGGCGGACAGGTCGGCGGCGCGCGGGGTGACCAGCCGTACGCCCCGGATGCCCGCGAGACCCTCCTTGAGCCGGTCGGCCAGCTCCCGGGTGCGTTCGGCGACCCGGGCCGGACCGATCCGGCTGTGGAAACCGAACGCGTCGGCGAGCGCCCAGCGGTGCTCGAAGCTGTGGTAGCCGCCGGGCGTGTGGGCCGGCCCCGGTGGCGCGGGCTGCCCGCCGCCGCCGGCGAGCCAGCTCCCGATGCTGCGTCCGTCGAAGGTGGGGATCACCGGGGTCATCCGGGCCCACGCCCGCTCGGTGGCCCAGACCAGGCCGGTGCCGCGCGGCCCGAGCAGCCACTTGTGGCAGCCGGAGATCAGCACGTCGCAGCCGAGCTGCTCCGGTGTGGACGCGTCGGCGCCGAAGCCGTGCACCGCGTCGAGGCAGAGCAGCGCCTCCGGGCTGCGTTCGCGTACCAGCTCGGCCAGGCGGCGTACCGGCAGCTTCACACCGGTGCTGGAGTGCACCCAGGTCAGCGCCACCACGCGGGTGCGCGGGGTGAGCGCCCCGGCGAGACCGGCCGCCATCTCGTCCACGCCGGCGGTGGCGGCGTCCTGGTAGAGGCGGGCCCGGCGCACCGTCACGCCGTCACGGTCGGCGCGCAGCCGCAGCGACTCGTGCGTGGCGTAGAAGTCGTGCTCGGTGGTCAGCACCTCGTCGCCCGGCCGCAGCCGGATCGCGCTGTAGACGAGGCCGAGGCCCATGGTGGTGGAGTCGGTGAGCGCGATCTGGTCCGGCTTCGTGCCGAGGTGCCCGGCGGCCGCGTCGAGCACCGCGCGGTCCAGCCGTTCCTCGTTTGCGAGCAGGTAACCCGAGGCGTCCCGGTCCAGGCCGTCGCGGTGGGTGGCCACGGCGGCGCGTACCGGGGCGGGGTGCGGCGCGAACACGAAGGTGGCCAGGTGCGCCCGGGAGCGGTCCAGCGCGAACTGGGCGCGGACGCTGTCCCAGCTGCCCGGATCCAGGGCGGGCGGGTCGTCCGCCGCACCGTCCTGCGCCGCCGGACGGTCCGGCTCGCAGCCGGTGGCCAGGCCGGTGACACCGGCCGCCGCGGTCGCGCCGAGCAGGTGCCGTCGGGTCAGGTGCATGAGGTCATCGTCCGCCGTGCATGTCACGACCGGGTCACCACCGTCCGGGGGGACCGGTGATTTCACCGATGCGCGCCGCGCCGAAGGCATCGATGCTGACGCATGTCGATGTAATTCCGGCGCAAGGAGTGACCGACGTGCCCACCACCATCCGTTCCCGTACCCCCATCCGTGCCCTGGCCCGGTTCGCCGTGGCGGCGCTGCTCGCCACGGGCGGCGCCCTCGCCGTCCCGGCCGCGGCGAACGCGGCCAGCCCCTACGAGCGCGGCCCGGCGCCCACGAGCGCCATCCTGGAGGCCAGCCGCGGCCCGTTCGCCACCTCGTCGATAAACGTCTCCTCGCTGAGCGTGACCGGCTTCGGCGGCGGCGTCATCTACTACCCGACCAGCACCGCCGAGGGCACCTTCGGCGCGGTCGCCATCTCGCCCGGCTACACCGCCTCGTGGTCCAGCCTGAGCTGGCTCGGACCGCGGATCGCCTCGCACGGCTTCGTGGTGATCGGCATCGAGACCAACACCCGGCTGGACCAGCCGGACAGCCGGGGCCGCCAGCTACTGGCCGCGCTGGACTACCTGACCGAGCGCAGCTCCGTGCGGGGCCGCATCGACTCCTCCCGGCTCGCCGTGGCCGGGCACTCGATGGGTGGCGGCGGCAGCCTGGAGGCCGCGGCGGCCCGGCCGTCGTTGCAGGCCGCCGTCCCGCTCGCGCCGTGGAACCTGGACAAGACCTGGTCCGAGGTACGGGTGCCGACGCTCATCATCGGCGGCGAGACCGACAGCGTCGCGCCGGTGGCGACCCACTCGATCCCGTTCTACAACAGCATCCCGGCGTCGTCGGAGAAGGCGTACCTGGAGCTGGACGGCGCGAGCCACTTCTTCCCGCAGACGACGAACACGCCGACGGCGAAGCAGATGGTGGCCTGGCTGAAGCGGTTCGTCGACGACGACACCCGCTACGAGCAGTTCATCTGCCCCGGCCCGAGCGGCTCGGCGATCCAGGAGTACCGCAACACCTGCCCCAGCGCCTGAGCCCGTCCGCTGCCGGGGTGGTCGTCGCGACGACCACCCCGGCAGCATGTCTGCCTCTTTTCCGACGGGTTGCCCATCTGTGACACTGCACGCATGCTTTCTGCATCGACAGTGCATATAGACCTCCGTGGCCGGGACGACGAGTGCGACGCGATCCGCCGGCTCCTCGACCGGGACTCCGGCGGCGCGCTGCTGTTCCACGGGCCGCCCGGCGCCGGGCGCAGCGCCCTGCTGACGTACGCCCGCCGGTGGGCCACGGGACGCACGGTGCTCACCGGCGCCGGCCTGGCCGACGAGGCGACGCTGCCCTACGCCGGGCTGCACCGCCTGCTCGACCCGGTGCTGGACGCGGACACCGCGTTGCCGGTGCGGCAGCGGCGGCTGCTGCGCCGCGTGCTCGGCGGCGACGGCTGCCCGGCCGACCAGCGGCTGGCCCTCGCCGCGGCGGTCCGCTCCCTGCTCGCCGCCGTGGCCGGTGACCGGCCGCTGCTGTGCACGGTGGACGACCTCGACATCGGCGACCGGCAGAGCGCCTGGACGCTCGCCGTGGTGGCGCGCCGGCTGCGCCGGCTGCCGGTGGCGGTGCTGCTGACCGCTACCGCCCCGGCCACTGTCGACGGGGTGCCGGCGCACCGGCTGCGCCCGCTGGACGCCGACGAGTGCCACGCGATGCTCGCCGACCGCGGCCACCGGCCACCCGCGCCGGTGGCCGCCGCGCTGGCTGAGCTGAGCGGCGGCAGCCCGGCGGCGCTGACCGACCTGGCCGGCGCGCTCACCCCGGCCCAGTGGCGCGGCGAGGCGCCGTTGCCCGGCACGCCGCCGGTGGACGGCGGGCTCGCCGCCGCGTACCGGGCCCGCCTCGACCGGCTGCCGGCGCCGACCCGGCGGATGGTGCTGCTCGCCGCGCTCGACCACGGCGACGACCCGGGCACGCTGGTGCGCGCCGCCTGGTCCGCCGGTCTGACGGTGGAGGCGCTCGCCCCGGCCGAGGCGGCCGGGCTGCTGCGGACCGGGCCCGGCGGGGTGACGTTCCCGCACCCGCTCGCCCGCACGATGATCACCGCCGTCGCGCCGCTGGCCGACCTGCGCGCGGCGCACCTGCTGCTGGCCGGCACGCTCGCCGGCGGTCCGCTGGGCCGCGCGCTGCGCCACGCCACCGCCCCCGACTGCCCGGCCGACGTGCTCGCCGCCGAACTGGCGGTGGCCGTGGACGGGGCGTCCGACCGCGCCGCCGCAGCCGCCGCGCTGCGCCGCGCCGCCGAGCTGACCGCCGATCCCGGGCGGGCGGCCGAGCTGACCGTGGCGGCGGCCCGCTGCGCCTGGACCGCCGGCGACCCGGACCAGGCCCGGGGGCTGCTGCGGCGCCTGACCGGCGGACCGGCGCACGGCCCGGCCGAACTGGTACGGGGCGAGATGCAGCTACGGTGCGACGCGCCGGCCGACGCGGTCGCCACGCTGCTGGCCGCCGCCGACGCGGTCGCGCCGGCCGACCGCCGCTCCGCCCTGCTCGCGCTGGTCCGCGCCGGCGAGGCGATCTGCGTCACCGGTGATCAGTTCCGCTACGCCGAGGTGGCGCGCCGCGCCGAGGCGCTGCGGCGGCCCGGCGACCCGCCCGACCTGGACCTGCTGGCCACCTTCGCGGTGGGCGTCGGGGCGACCCTGCGCGGCGACCACGCCCGTGGCGGTCCGGCGCTCCGCCGGGTCGTCGTCCTCGGCGGCCGACTGTCCGGGCCCGCGCTCACTCCGGGCGCGCTGGTCTGCGCCGCCGCGGCGGCGTTGCTGGTGGCGGTCGACGGCCCCGCGCACCGGCTCGCCGGCCGGGCGGTCGAGGAGGCCCGCACGCGCGGCGAGCTGTCCCTGCTGCCCCGGTCGCTGGAGCTGCGGGCCGTCGCCGAGTACTGGCTGGGCCGGCACGAGGCCGCGGCGGAGACCGCCCGCGAGGGCGTGCGCGCCGCCCGCGCCACCGGCCAGCACGCCTGCGCCCAGGTACACCTCGGCATCCTCGCGGTGCTGGCCGCGGTACGCGCCGACCGGGCCGGCGCGCTGGCCCGGATCGCCGAGATCGGCGACGGGGCCGCGCCCGGGAGCCGGTCGGACGCGTACGCCAGGTGGGCGCTCGGCGTGCTGGACCTCATCGACGGCCGGTACGCCGACGCGGTCGCCCGGCTGTCCACGCTGGCCCGTACCGGCACCGGCCGGGGGCAGGTGCTGGTCCAGGTGATGGCCACGCCGTACCTGGTGGAGGCCGCAGCCCACGACGGCGGGCGCCCGGCCGCCGCGCTCGCCGTGTTCGACCACTGGGCCAGCAGCACGGCGAGCCCGGCGCGGCGGGCCCTGGCGGCTCGCTGCCGCGCGCTGCTCGCGCCCCGGGGCGGCCCGGAGGCCGAACGGGAGTTCCACACGGCGCTGCGGTTGCACCCGGCCGACACCGACCGGTTCGAGCGCGCCCGCACCGAGCTGCTGTTCGGCCGCGAGCTGCGCCGCCGGCGCCGCCCGCGCGACGCCCGGGCCCACCTGCACCGGGCGCGGGAGACGTTCACGCTGCTCGGCGCGACCGTCTGGGCCGACCGGGCGGGCGAGGAGCTGCGCGCGGCGGGGGAGTCGGTCGGCCCGGTGCCGGGCGGCCCGGAGCAGTTGCTGACCGGGCAGCAGCTGCACATGGCCCGGTTGGTCGCGCAGGGGGCGACCAACCGGGAGATCGCCACCCGGATGTCCCTGTCCACCCGGACCGTCGATCACCACCTGCGCAACGTCTTCCACCGGCTGGGCGTGCGCTCCCGCACCGAGCTGGCCCGCCTGCTGGCCTGACCTGACCGTCCGCCGGGCGTCGGCCGCCGCCCCGGGCAGGGCGCACCGCCGGGCTCAGCGCAGCGCGGCCACCGCGGCGTCCCCGCCGCCCCGCCAGAGCACGCCGGCCTCGGCGAAGCCGGCCGCGCGCAGCGCGTCCAGGTGCCACGCGGCGGGCGGGCTCCACTCCGGGCTGTGCCCGGTCGGATAGATCTGCCGCCGCTTCTCCACCAGCGGGCCGAGCACCGGGTCGTCTGCCGCCTGCGCCCACCAGTCCGGCCAGGACAGCGCCGCGCCGGCCCGGTACCGGGCGTCCCGGCGCGCCCGCGACCGTGCGCCGAGCCGCTCGGTGAGCGTCGGCATCGCGTCGTCGGGCATGTGGTCGGCGTTGACGAACACGCCGCCGGGACGCAGCACGTCGCGGATCTCGCGGTAGAGCTGCGCCAGGCGCGGGCCGTCCACCCAGTGCAGGGCGGTGGCGGTGAGCACGGCGTCGTAGTCGCGGTGCGGCAGCGCGGCGGCCCAGCCGGAGCTGTTGAGGTCGGCGGTCACCACTGTGGCCCGCCCGGCCAGCGCCGCCTCGGCGAGGGTGAGCAGCACCGGGTCGAGGTCGAGCACCGTCACCTCGGCGTCGGGCCGGCGGGCCAGCGTCCGCAGGCTGATCGAGCCGGTGCCGCCGGCCAGGTCGAGCACGCGCGGCGGCCGGTCGTCCGCGACCGCCTCGACGGCGTCGAGCATCGCGGCGAAGCGGTGCTCCCGGTCCGGCATGAATGCCTCCTGCTGCCGGTCCCAGCTCTCCTGCCAGGCGCGCACGTCCAAGCCGTAAGGAGTCATGCCGCTCACGATAGTTACCGGTGGAACGTCTGTCGAGGCTTGTTGCCAGACTTTTGCAATAAGCGGGGAGCGTCCCGGCGGCGTCACCGGGGCCGGACGTGCGACCGGGCGACGGTGACGACCGGGTGACGCGGGCTGCGGCAGGGTCGCGGCACGACGACGGCACGTTCGAGGGGGCTGCATGATCAGGACGATGCTCCGGCTGCGCGCGCGTCCGGGGTGCGAACCCGCCGTCGGGCCCGCCTTCGAGACCGTCGCCGGACAGCTCGGCGCGCTGGCCGGCAACCTCCGGCACGAGCTGCTCCGCGACGCCCTGGACCCGCGCGGCTTCGTCGTCGTCACCGAATGGGCCGACGAGGCGGCGCTGCGCGCGTACCGGCGCGGGCCCGTGGCGGCCCGCCTGGCCGGCCTGCTCCAGCCGCTCACCGAACCGGTGGACGGGCCGAGCTATCCGCCGCTGCGCGAGACCGGACACGGCGAGGGTCCGGTCTACGTGGACGTCGAGCTGACCGTGCCGCGCGACCGGCTCGCCGAGTTCCACAGGGGCTACCCCGAGGTGGTACGGCGGATGAGCGCGATACCCGGCTACCGCCGCGAGCAACTGCTGCGCGAACCCGGCTCGGACATCCACCACATCTTCGCCGAGTGGGACGGAGCCGCTCCGTTCCTCGCCTGGATCCGCGACCCGGCCCACGCCTCCGCGCAGGCCGGGCCGATCGCCCCGTTCCTACTCGACATCCGGCGCCGCCTGTTCCACGTCGTGCCCGACGCGGACGGCCGCCGTCACCCCACCACGGGCTGGGAGGCCGACGTGCACAGGACAACAGACGTACTCGTCGTCGGGGCGGGGCCCACCGGGCTGACCGCCGCCGTCGAACTGGCCCGGCGGGGCATCGACTGCCTGGTGATCGACAAGCAGGCCACCCCGCCCGGCCACGCCGACAAGGCGATCGGCGTGCACTGCCGCACCATGGAGATCTGGGAGGAGCAGGGCGTCGTCCGGGAGGCCATGGACGCCGGCATCTGGCTCACCGGCAACATGGTCTTCGTCAACGGGGCGCAGACCCACCGGATGAGCTGGGAGCTGCCCGGCCTGCCGTACGCGCACCTCGGCCTGCCGCAGTACGAGACCGAGCGCATCCTCACCGACCGGCTGGCCACCCTCGGGGTGCGCCCGCGGCGCGGCGCCGAACTTGTCGACCTCACCCAGGACGCCGACGGCGTGACCGCCACCGTCCGCACCGCCGACGGCGGCACCGAGACGGTACGCGCCCGGTACGTCGTCGGCGCCGACGGCGCGCACAGCCGGGTCCGGGAGCGGCTCGGGCTCACCTTCACCGGCGGGCTGGGCCGGTTCCCGCAGCTGTTCATGCTGGTGGACGTCGACGTCGACTGGGACATGCCGGACGGGCACCTGCTGCGGTTCCTGCACGTGACCGACGGGCAGATGGACGGGATGCTCGTCTGCGTACCGCTGCGCGGCGAGCACCGCTACCGCATCGCCACCCTGGCCCCGCCCCGGTTCTTCGCGCAGACCGGCGGGCGCGACGCACCGCCCGGGTTCAGCGAGGAACTCGACGAGCCGACCATCTCCGACGTGCAGGCCGCGCTGGACCGCCTCGCGCCACCCGGCACCCGGGCGAGCAACCTGCGCTGGTCGTCGGTGTTCCGGATCAGCCACGGCATCGTCGACCGCTACCGCGACGGCCGGATCTTCGTCGCCGGGGACGCCGCCCACCTGCACCCGCCAGCCGGGGGCCAGGGCATGAACACCGGCATCCAGGACGCCTGGAACCTGGCCTGGAAACTCGCGCTGGCGGTACGCGGGCTCGCCGCGCCCGGGCTGCTGGACAGCTACGAGACCGAGCGGCGGCCGGAGGGCGAGGAGATCGTCGGCCGGGCGGTACGGATGGCCGGCACCGAGGAGGTCGACCGCGCCGACCTGGAACGGCAGTTCCTCCAGGAGATGTCCATGCTGCTCAGTTACGCGAGCAGCCCGCTGGTCGGGGAGACCGTCGCCGACCCGGCCGCGCTCGGTGACGCGCCCCGCCCCGGCGACCGCGCGCCGGACGTCGACGGGCTGCTCCGGCGCGGCGTCGGCCACCCGCTGCGGCTGCGCGACCTGACCCGGGGCACCCGGCACACGCTGCTGCTCTACGCCGACGGCACGGCCGACGCGGCGCAGCTGGCCGCGTTCACCGGGCTGTGCGCCGACGCGCGCCGGCTGGCCGGCGGGGAACTCGACGCGTACCTGCTGCTCGACCCGGACGCCGACGAGCCGCGCCTGCTCGACCCGCCGGTGGTGCGCGACGCCGGGCGCCGGTTCCGCGCCGGATACGGCCTGACCGGCACCGGCCTGTACCTGATCCGCCCGGACGGGCACATCGGGTTCCGGGGCGCGCCGGTCGACCCGGACGCGCTGCGCAAGCACCTGCACCTGGTGTTCGGGGGCGCACGGTGAGACGGGTCCGGACCGTGCTGGCGATGCGGACCCGGGAGGGCTGCGAGGAGCGCTTCGAGGCCGAGTGGCTCAGCGCCGCCGAGGAGATCCGCACGCTGGACGGCTGCCTGCACCAGGACCTGGTCCGCGACGCCGACGACCCGCGCAGCTACCTGGTCATCAGCGACTGGGCCGACCGGGAGCGGCTGGACGCGTTCGGCCGCAGCACGCACCGCGACCGGCTGCTGCGCGTGATCCGGGAGCTGCGCGAGTCCGCCGACCGGCACACCTACCAGGTGCTGCACAGCGTGGCCGGCGAGCCGGGGGAGGGGCGATGAGCGACGACGTGATGCCGGCGAGCGAGCTGTACACCGACGCGTTCGCGGCCGACCCGTACCCCGCGCTGGCGCGGCTGCGCGCCGAGCGGCCGGTCTGCCCGGTCGGCTCGCCGCGCTTCGACTCCTGGCTGATCACCCGCTTCGACGACGCCCGCACCGCGTTGACCGACCCGCGCCTGTCCAAGGACCTGTACGGCCCGGAGCAGCACTACCTGAAGATCTTCGGCCCGAACTCCGAGGGCCTGAACCGCAACATGCTCAACTCCGACCCGCCGGAGCACACCCGGCTGCGCCGCGTGGTGTCGCAGGCGTTCGCGCCCCGGCGGATCGAGGCGCTGCGCCCTCGGGTGGCCACCATCGTCGACCAGCTCATCGACAAGATGGCGCCGCACGGCGAGGCGGACCTGATGCACGACTTCGCCATCCCGCTGCCGATGACAGTCATCTGTGAACTGCTCGGCGTGCCGCCGGCCGACCACGACCGGGTGCTCGACTGGACCCAGGTCATCCGCACCTCCGGCTCCACCAGCCGGCCGCCGGCGCAGGAGCGGGCGGCGGTGCAGGAGGCCCAGCTGCGCCTGCACCAGTACCTGGCCGGGCTGGTCCGCGCCAAGCGCGACGACCCGGCCGACGACATCATCGGCGCACTGATCAAGGCCGTCGACCAGGACGGGACGCTGTCCGAGGCGGAACTGGTCACCACCACGTTCCTGCTGCTGTTCGCCGGGCACCAGACCACCGCCGACTTCCTCGGCAACGCCGTGCTGGCCCTGCTGACGCATCCCGAACAGATGGAACTGCTGCGTGCCACGCCCCGCCTGCTGCCCGCCGCCATCGAGGAGCTGCTCCGGTTCGACGGGCCGCTGCCCGTGGCCAGCCCGCGCATCGCCACCGAGGACGTCGACTACCAGGGCGTACGCATCCCGCGCGGCGCGATCGTCGGCGTCGCGATCAACGCGGCCAACCACGACCCGGCGCACTTCGCCGACCCGGACCGGCTGGACCTGCGCCGGGTCCGGGGCCCGCACCTCGGGTTCGGTCACGGCGTCCACTACTGCCTGGGCGTCTCGCTGGCCCGGATGGAGGCCGAGCTCGCGCTCGGCGCGCTGCTGCGCCGGCTGCCCGGACTGCGCCTGGGCGTGCCGCTCGCCGAGGTGCGCCGGCTCCCCGCCGCCTCGCCGTTCCGCGGCCTGCTGGAACTGCCTGTCACCTTCACCGCCTGACGGCGCCGCCGCCTCGCGCCGCCGCCCCCGTCGCAATCATCAAGGAGCAGTCATGGTCTTCCGCAACGTGATCGTCTGTCACATGGTCCCCGGCAGCGAGCAGATCGTCGGCGACGTCTTCGGCCACTACGACCAGGCCACCCGGCCGCAGGATCTGGGCGTCATCGGCCGGTACCTGCTGTCGCACCACGACCTCTACCTCCACGTGATCGAGCGGGAGCAGGACCCGCGGATCTCCGGGCAGACCCGTGGCCTGCCCGCGTTCCAGAAGATCGCCGAGGAGATCGGCCCGTACGTCACCCCGTACCCGCGCTACTGGAAGAACCCGTCGGACTCGGTGGCCAAGGAGTTCTACCACTGGGCGCCCGAGGGCGAGCCGCCCGCCGACACCACGCTCACCGTCATCGTCGGGCGGATCAAGCCCGGCGCCGAGCCGGACGTGGCGCGGGTCTTCACCGAGTCCGACGCCGGGTCGCTCCCGACCGACCTCGGGGTCACCGGGCGCTGGCTCTACTCGATCGACGACGTCTACGTGCACCTGCTCGAACAGGAGTCGTCGGCGGCCGAGGCCACCCGGGACCAGCACGGCGACAAGCCCGCCTTCGGCAAGGTGATGCAGGACCTCGGCCCGTACATCGAGCCGTACCGGCCGGACCGGTGGCAGGGTCCGCAGGACTCGGTCGCCACCGTCTTCTACCGCTGGCAGGCGCAGGACTGAGCACGCCTCCGCGCTCCCGCCCTCCGGGTGGCGGGAGCGCGGAAACGCCGCCCCCGCCACCGGCCGTACGCGAGGCTGGTGCGGGGGTGCCGGGTGCCGACGAAGGAGATCGTCCAGCACGTCGGGGCGCTGCTGGACCTGGCCGGGGTGCTGGTGATCGCGGTCGGCGTCGCGGTCGCCACGGCGGTGTTCGCGGTGCGCTGCGCCCGGACCCGGCAGGTGGTGGCGCACTACCGCGCGTACCGGCAGGGGGTGGGCCGGGCCATCCTGCTCGGCCTGGAGTTCCTGGTCGGCGGCGACATCATCCGGACCGTCGCGGTGTCGCCCACGTTCACCAGCGTCGGCGTGCTGGCGCTGATCGTGCTGGTCCGCACGTTCCTCAGCTTCTCGCTGGAGGTGGAGCTGGACGGCCGGTGGCCCTGGCAGGGCCGCCCTCCGGCGGACCGGCCGAGCGTGGGCGCCCGGCCGCAGCGCTGATCGCCCGCCGCCTATTACCCCCAGGGGGTATGGTGGTCGGCGGAGGTGACGCCCGATGGAGCACTCACCCGGTCACCACGGCGACCACGGCGGCGGTCATGGCGGCGGCCACGGCGCGCACGCCGGGCACGACCCGGAGCAGTTCCGCCGCCGGTTCTGGCTGAGCCTGGCGCTCACCGTGCCGATCGTCGTCACCAGTCACATGGTGATGGACTGGTTCGGCTACTCCCTGGGCTTTCCGGGCGTGCGCTGGGTCGGCCCGGTGCTCGGCACCGTGGTCTTCCTCTACGGCGGCTGGCCGTTCCTCACCGGCGGCCTGCGTGAGCTGCGCGAACGTGCCCCCGGGATGATGCTGCTGATCTCGATGGCGATCGTGGTCGCGTACCTCGCCTCGGCCGCCACCAGCCTCGGCCTGTTCGACCTGGACTTCTGGTGGGAGCTGGCCGCGCTGGTCACCATCATGCTGCTCGGCCACTGGCAGGAGATGCGGGCGGTCGGGCAGGCGCGCGGTGCGCTCGGTGCGCTCGCAGCGCTGCTGCCCGACGACGCCGAGCGCCTGGACGACGCCGGGCGGCCGCATCCGGTGCCGGTCGGCGAGCTGCGGGTGGGCGACCTGGTGCTGGTGCGCCCCGGCGGGCGGGTGCCGGCCGACGGCCGGATCGTCGAGGGCGCCGCCGAGCTGGACGAGTCGATGATCACGGGGGAGTCGCGCCCGGTGGCCCGCGCCGCCGGGGACCGGGTGGTCGCCGGCACCGTCGCCACCGACTCCACCCTCCGGGTACGCGTCGAGGCGGTCGGCGCGGACACCGCGCTGGCCGGCATCGGGCGGCTGGTGGCGCAGGCGCAGGCCTCCGGCGGGCGCGCGCAGGTGCTCGCCGACCGGTTCGCCGCGTTGCTGTTCTACCTGGCGGCGTTCGCCGGCCTTGCCACGTTCGCGGTCTGGGCGCTGCTCGGCGACCCCGACCAGGCGGTGGTACGGACTGTCACCGTGCTGGTGATCGCCTGCCCGCACGCGCTCGGCCTGGCCATCCCGCTGGTGGTGGCGCTGTCGACCGCGCTGTCGGCCCGCGCCGGCATCCTGGTCAAGGACCGGCTCGCGCTGGAGCGGATGCGTACCGTCGACACCGTCCTGTTCGACAAGACCGGCACGCTCACCACCGGCCGGCACACGGTGACCGGCGTGGCCGCCACCGACGGGCTGGACGAGAACGCCGCCCTGGCCCTGGCCGGCGCGGTGGAGGCCGACAGCGAGCACCCGCTGGCCCGGGCGCTCGTGTCCGCCGCCGACTCCCGTGGCGCGCGTCCGGTCGCGCGCGGCTTCCGGGCGCTGGCCGGCCGTGGCGTGCGGGCCACCGTGGACGGCGTGGACTGGGCGGTCGGCGGGCCGGCGCTGCTGCGCGAGCTCGACGCCCCGGTGCCGGACGACCTGGCCCGGGCCGCGCAGGAGTGGTCGGGCCGGGGCGCCGCTGTGCTGCACCTGGTCCGGCTGCCCGAGGGCGGCCCGCCGGAGGTGACCGCCGCGTTCGCGATGGAGGACCAGGTCCGCCCGGAGGCGCGGGCCGCCGTGGCCGAGCTGCGCGATCTCGGCGTACGCAAGATCGTGATGATCACCGGGGACGCCCGCCCGGTCGCCGAGGCGGTCGCCGCCGACCTCGGGTTCCGGCCCGGCGTCGACGAGGTCTTCGCCGAGGTGCTTCCCGCCGACAAGGACAAGGCGGTGGCCGAGTTGCGCGATCGAGGGCTCACAGTGGCGATGGTCGGCGACGGCGTGAACGACGCCCCGGCGCTTGCGCGCGCCGACGTCGGGCTGGCCATCGGCGCGGGCACCGACGTGGCGATCGAGTCCGCCGGGGTGGTGCTGGCCGGCTCCGACCCGCGCGGCGTGGGCGGCGTGATCCGGCTGTCCCGCGCCTCGTACCGGAAGATGCGGCAGAACCTGGCCTGGGCGGCCGGCTACAACGTGGTCGCGATCCCGCTCGCCGCAGGTGTGCTGGCCTGGGCCGGGATCGCGCTCAGCCCGGCGCTGGGCGCGGTGCTGATGTCCGCCTCGACCATCGTGGTGGCGCTCAACGCCCAACTGCTGCGCCGGGTACGGATCGCGCCGGCTGACTGATCCGCATTTCCCGGCCCTGCCCCGCCGGTCGGCTCGCAGGTGCGAGCGGATACGCCCCTTCCTGCTCGCACCTGCGCACCGCTAAGGTGAGCCGGTGACGGAGTTCCGGATCGGCGAGGCCGCCGAACTGCTCGGGGTCAGCGCGGACACGGTCCGCCGCTGGATCGACGCCGGCAGACTGCCGGCCACCCGCGACGAGCACGGCCACCGCGTGCTCGACGGCGCCGACCTGGCCGCGTTCGTCCGCGCCCCCGGCCACCCCGAGCTGTCCTCGGCCCGCAACCGGCTGCGCGGCATCGTCACCGCCGTCGTCAAGGACACCGTGATGGCCCAGGTGGACATCCAGGCCGGGCCGTTCCGGGTGGTGTCGCTGATGAGCCGCGAGGCCGTCGACAACCTCGACCTCCAGGTCGGCTCCGTCGCCGTCGCCGTGATCAAGTCGACCACCGTCGTGGTCGAGCGAGCCACTCCCAGGGGAAGGACCGGCCCGTGACCGTACGGTGGATCCGCGCCGCCCTGGCCGCCGCGCTGGTGGCGGCGCTCGGCCTGACCGGCTGCGGCGGCGCGGACGAACCGGCCGGGCCCGACGGCGCCGGCCCGGTGACAGTGTTCGCCGCCGCCTCGCTCACCGAGTCGTTCACGAAGCTCGGCAAGGACTACGAGGCCGCCCACCCGGGCCGTACCGTCAGGTTCAACTTCGGCGGCAGCTCCGGCCTGGCCACCCAGATCACCCAGGGCGCGCCCGCCGACGTGTTCGCCGCCGCCTCCCCGGCCACCATGAAGACGGTCACCGACGCCGGTGACGCGGCCGGCGAGCCGACGGTGCTGGTCCGCAACCAGCTCGTCGTCGCCGTGCCCCCTGGTAACCCGGCCCGGGTCGGCGGCCTGCCCGACCTCGCCCGCCCCGGCGTCAAGGTGGCGCTCTGCGCCGAGCAGGTGCCCTGCGGCGCCGCCGCGCGCACCGCGCTGGACGCCGCAGGCGTGCGGCTCACCCCCGCCACGCTCGAACGGGACGTCAAGGGCGCGCTGGCCAAGCTGCGCCTCGGCGAGGTCGACGCCGCGCTCGTCTACCGCACCGACGTACGCGCCGCGCCCGGGCTCGACGCGGTCGAGTTCCCCGAGTCGGGGCGCGCGGTGAACGACTCGCCGATCGTGGTGCTGCGCGGCGCCGCCAACCCGGCCGGCGCCCGCGCCTTCGTCGACTTCGTCCGCTCCGACGCCGGGCTCGCCGTGCTCACCGCCGCCGGGTTCCAGGCCCCGTCGGGCAGATGAGCCGCACCGTACGCCGGCAACGGGTGCCGATCGCCCTGCTCGTGCCCGCCGGGCTCGGGCTGGCCTTCCTCGTCCTGCCGCTGGCCGGCCTGCTGCTCCGGACGCCCTGGACCACACTGCCCCGGCGGCTGACCGAACCGGGCGTGCTCACCGCGCTGCGGCTGTCGCTGGAGACCGCCACCATCGCCACGCTGCTCTGCGTGGCGCTCGGCGTACCCCTGGCGTGGCTGCTGGCCCGCGTCGAGTTCCCTGGCCGGCGGCTCGTCCGGGCGCTGGTCACGGTGCCGCTGGTGCTGCCGCCGGTGGTCGGCGGCGTCGCGCTGCTGCTGGTCTTCGGCCGGCGCGGGCTGATCGGCTCCTGGCTGGACGAGACGTTCGGGGTGACGTTGCCGTTCACCACCGCCGGGGTGGTGCTGGCCGAGGCGTTCGTGGCCATGCCGTTCCTGGTCATCGCCGTCGAGGGCGCGCTGCGCGGCGCCGACCCCCGGTACGAGGAGGCCGCCGCCACGCTCGGCGCCGGGCGGTTCACCACCTTCACCCGGGTCACGCTGCCGCTCGTCGCCCCGGGCGTGGCGGCCGGGGCGGTGCTCTGCTGGGCGCGCGCGCTCGGCGAGTTCGGTGCCACCATCACGTTCGCCGGCAACTATCCCGGCCGTACGCAGACCATGCCGCTGGCGGTCTACCTCGCGCTGGAGACCGACCTGCAGGCGGCGATCGTGCTCAGCCTGATCCTGCTCACCGTCTCCGTGGTCATCCTCGCCGCGATGCGCGACCGCTGGGTCGGCAGCACATGACCGCGCTGCTCGACGCGCACCTGGTGGCCGAGCGGGACGGGTTCGCCCTGGACGTGCGGCTGCGCATCGCCGCCGGTGAGGTGGTGGCGCTGCTCGGCCCCAACGGCGCCGGCAAGACCACCGCGCTGCGGGTGCTCGCCGGGCTGCACCCGCTCACCGCCGGGCACCTCACGCTCGACGGCGCCGACCTGGACCGGCCCGACCGCCGGGTGTGGACGCCGCCGGAACGGCGGCCGGTCGGCGTCGTGTTCCAGGACTACCTGCTGTTCCCGCACCTCAGCGCGCTGGACAACGTGGCGTTCGGGCCGCGCCGCCGGGGCGCCGACAAGCGCGCCGCCCGCGCCCGCGCCCAGGCGTGGCTGGACCGGGTCGGCCTCGGCGACCAGGCCGGGCGCCGGCCCCGGCAGCTCTCCGGCGGGCAGGCGCAGCGGGTCGCGCTGGCCCGCGCGCTCGCCGTCGACCCGGCCCTGCTGCTGCTCGACGAGCCCCTGGCCGCGCTCGACGCGCGGACCCGGCTGGACACCCGCGCCGAACTCCAGCGTCACCTCGGCGCGCACCCCGGCGCGACACTGCTCGTCACCCACGACCCCCTCGACGCGCTGGTGCTCGCCGACCGGCTGGTCATCGTGGAGCACGGCCGGGTGGTGCAGGAGGGCGACGCGGCCACCGTCACGGCGCGGCCACGCACCGACTACGTGGCCCGGCTGGTCGGGCTCAACCTGCACCGTGGACGCGCCGACGGCCACACCGTCACCGTCGGTGAGCTGACGCTCACCACCGCTGACACCGTCCACGGTGACGCGTTCGTCGCGTACCCGCCGGCCGCTGTCGCGCTGCATCCGTCCCGGCCCGAGGGCAGCCCGCGCAACGTGTGGGCGGCCACGGTGACCGGAGTGCAACGACACGGTGACAACCTGCGCGTGCAGCTCGCCGGGCCGGTGGAGGTGGCCGCCGACGTCACGCCCGCCGCCGCGGCCCACCTCGGGCTCACCCCCGGCCGACCGGTCTGGGCGGCGGTCAAGGCAGCCGAGACGCGCGCCTATCCGGCGTGACGAACACCGCTGGTCAGGACATGTGCGCAGGTGAGAGGTTTGACGTGCGCTCTACCGGTCACTGGGACGGTAGCGACGACGCAAAGGGGAACACGGTGCCCGACACGATGCGGATCAGGTCCAGTCAGGACGCCGCCCTGCCACGGGGCGTCACCGACCCGTTGCTGTGGCGTGCCGCCTACGACGTGGCCGCCGCGCACCAGCCGGACGACTCGGGCCGGTGCGAGAGCCTGCTGTGCGACGGACGGCCCGCGCCGTGCGACGCGCTGACCGCCGCCCACCGCGCCATGCGCCTGGCCGGGGACCTCGAAGCCGAGCACGACGAGCCCGCGACCTGGCGTACGGAGGAGCGGCGGCGCGCCGCCTGAGATCACGTCGCGGGCGGTTCGAACCGTTGACGTCCCGCTTCCGTGTTTATGATCGACAACTCGGTCGGAATGCGGGGAAGAGGAGAGTTCGTGACGGTCGACGCCCACGCGTTCTGGCTCCGCGCCCCCGGCGAGGGTGAGATCAGGCCGGTCCGCCTCGCCCCGCCCGGCCCGGGTGAAGTGCTGGTGCGCACCCGCTTCTCCGGTGTCAGCCGGGGCACCGAGACGCTCGTGTTCACCGGCCGTGTCCCGGCCGACCAGCACGCCGCGATGCGCGCGCCGTTCCAGGAGGGCGACTTCCCCGCCCCGGTCAAGTACGGCTACCTCAGCGTCGGCACTGTCGAGGCCGGCTACGAGCGGCTGCTCGGCCGTACCGTCTTCTGCCTCTACCCGCACCAGAGCGCGTACGTGGTCCCGGCCGACGCCGTGACCGTCGTGCCGGACGGCGTGCCGGCGCAGCGCGCGGTGCTGGCCGGCACCGTGGAGACCGCGGTGAACGCGCTGTGGGACGCCGCGCCGCTGGTCGGCGACCGGGTCACGGTGATCGGCGGCGGAATGGTCGGCTGCGCGGTCACCGCGCTGCTGGCCCGCTTCCCCGGCGTCCGGGTCGAACTGGTCGACGCCGACCCGGCCCGCGCCGAGGTGGCCGCCGCGCTCGGCGCCGACTTCGCCGTGCCCGCCGCCGCGGCCGGCGAGCGCGACCTGGTGGTGCACGCCAGCGCCACCGCCGACGGGCTGCAGCGCGGCCTGGAGCTGCTGCGTCCCGAGGGCACCGTGCTGGAGTTGAGCTGGTACGGCGACCGGCCGGTCACGCTCGCGCTCGGTGGCGCTTTCCACTCGCGACGGCTGGGCATCCGCAGCAGCCAGGTCGGCACGGTGTCGCCCCGGCGGGCCGACCGCAGCTGCGCCGACCGGCTCGCCCTGGCCCTGGACCTGCTCGCCGAACCGGCGTTCGACGCGCTGCTCACCGGCCGGTCCCACTTCGACGACCTGCCCGACGTGCTGGACCGGCTCGCCTCGGGCCGTCTGCCGGCGCTGTGTCATCTCATCACCTACGGCGAGGAGTGAACGTGTTCAGCGTGACCGTCCGGGACCACATCATGGTCGCCCACAGCTTCCGCGGCGAGGTGTTCGGCCCGGCCCAGCGGCTGCACGGCGCGACGTTCGTCGTCGACGCCACGTTCCGCCGCCCGGAGTTGGACGACGACGGGATCGTGGTCGACATCGGGCTGGCCACCGAGCAGCTCAAGGCCGTGCTCGGTGAGCTGAACTACCGCAATCTCGACGACGAGTCCGCCTTCGCCGGAGTGAACACCACCACCGAGGTGCTGGCCCGTACGGTGGCCGACCGGCTCGCCGACGCGGTGACGGCCGGCCGGCTGGGGGAGGGCGCGCGCGGCCTGACCGGGATCACCGTCACCCTGCACGAGTCACACATCGCCTGGGCGAGCTACGAGCGGTCGCTCTGACCGGATGACAGTCGTCCACGTGGTGCTGCCGGGTGACATCGACGACCCGGCGGACCCCAGCGGCGGCAACGCCTACGACCGTCACGTCTGCCGTGGCCTGGCCGAACGTGGCTGGACGGTGCTGGAACACCAGGTGCCCGGCGGCTGGCCGCACCCGGGGCCACGGGAGCGCGCCGACCTGGCCGGACTGCTCGGCGGTCTGCCCGACGGCGCGACGGTGCTGCTCGACGGCCTGGTCGCCTCCACCGTGCCGGACGTGCTCGCCCCGCACGCCGCGCGGCTGCGCCTGGTCGTCCTGGTGCACCTGCCGATCGAGGGCGAGACCGAGGCGCGGTCGCTGGCGGCGGCCACCGCCGTGGTCGCCACAAGCGAGTGGACCCGGCGGCGCCTGCTCGACCGGTACGCGCTGCCACCGCAGCGGGTGACTGTCGCCCCACCCGGCGTCGACCCGGCGCCGGTCGCCACCGGCACGCCCGGCGGGGGACGGCTGCTCTGCGTCGCCGCCGTCACAGCGGTCAAGGGCCACGACGTGCTCGCCGCCGCGCTCGCCGAGGTGGCGGACCTGAACTGGAGCTGCGACTGGGTGGGACCGCTGGACCGGGACCCGGCATTCGCCGACCGGCTGCGCGGGCGGCTCGCCGCCACCGGTCTGGGTGGCCGGGTCCGGCTCACCGGCCCGCGTACCGGACCCGACCTGGCCGCCACGTACGCCGCCGCCGATCTGCTGGTCCAGCCCTCACGGCGGGAGACGTACGGCATGGTGGTGACCGAGGCGCTGGCCCGGGGCGTACCGGTGCTGGCGAGCGACACCGGCGGCCTGCCGGCCACGCTCGGGCACGCCCCCGGCGGCGAGCGGCCCGGCCTGCTGGTGCCACCGGACGATCCGGGCGCGACCGCCGCGGCGCTGCGCCGCTGGCTCACCGATCCCGGCCTGCGGGACCGGCTGCGCCGCGCCGCCCGGCAGCGGCGGCACACCCTCACCGGCTGGCCGGTCACCGTGGACCGGCTGGCGACGGCGCTGAAGGAGGCGACAGCGGCATGACCACCTCACTCCCGCCCGGCTTCGCGGACTGGCTGCGGCTGCGTGAGCCCGCCGACGCGGCGGCCCGAAGCGCCGAGCTGGCCGCCGCGGTCCGCGACCGGATGCCTGCCGGCCGGCCGCTCGTCGTGCACGACCTGGGCAGCGGCACCGGCTCGATGGCCCGCTGGCTGGCGCCCCGGCTGCCCGGCCCGCAACGCTGGGTGCTGCACGAACGCGACCGGGACCTGCTGGCGCTGGCCCGCTCGGCGCGGCTCACCGCCGCCGACGGGGCCGAGGTCACCGTGACGGCGCTCGACTCGGACATCACCCGGCTGACCGCCGCCGACCTGCCCGACGCGCACCTGGTCACCGCGTCGGCGCTGCTGGACATGCTCACCGCCGAGGAGGTCGAGCGGATGGCGGCGGCCTGCGCCGGCCACCCGACGCTGTTCGCGCTCACCGTGACCGGGCGCGCCGAGTTCACCCCACCGGACCTGCTCGACGCCGAGCTGACCGCCGCGTTCAACGCCCACCAGCGCCGCACCGTCGACGGCCGGGCCCTGCTCGGACCGGACGCGGTGGACGTGGCCGTGACCGCGTTCCGCCGGCACGGCGTCGACACGCTGGTGCGATCCACCCCGTGGCGGCTCGGGCCGGAGCAGGCGGAGCTGGCCGCCGAATGGCTCACCGGCTGGGTCGGCGCGGCCGTCGAGGAACAACCGCATCTGTCCGGGCCCGCCCGGACGTATCAGAAGTGGCGGCTCGCCGAGGCCGCCGCCGGCCGGCTCGAGGTGGTGCTGCACCACGCCGACCTGCTCGCCGGCTGAACCGTACCGGCCGCCGGCGCGTGACAACCGGTGGGAACAAGGAGGACCGTTTGTCACACGTCGCCGTCGCCGGGCCCGTACCCGCCGTCACGTCCGCGCCGTCCCGGCCCCGCCGGGCCCGGACGGGCCGAGCATGGTTGAGCCGGGCCTGGGTACGTCCGCTGCTCGGGCTCGCCGTGCTGGCCGCGCTCGTCGCGTCGGTGGGCACCGGCCCGTTCCTGGCCGGGCTGCGCCTGATCGACGCGCCGGCGCTGGCCGCCGCGCTCGGCATCGGCGTGGTCACCACCGTCTGCTGCGCCTGGCGCTGGTCGCTGGTCGCCGCCGGGCTGGGCGTACGGCTGCCGATGCGGGCCGCGGTGGCGCACTGCTACCGGGCGATCTTCCTCAACTCCACACTGCCCGGTGGCGTGCTCGGCGACGTGCACCGGGCGGTACGGCACGGCCGCGACGCCGGGGACGTGGCCCGGGGCGTACGGGCGGTGGTCTGGGAGCGCACCGCCGGGCAGGTGGTGCAGGTGGTCATCGCGGTGGCGTTGCTTGCCGCGTTCCCGTCGCCGGTGCGCCGGTACCTGCCGTGGCTGGCGGTCGGCCTGGCCGTGGTGGCGCTGGCGCTGGTGCTCGCCGCCCGCGCGGTGCCCCGCTCCGGGGCGTCCCGCTGGGCGCGGGCGGCCCGGACCGTGGTCGCCGACGTGCGCTCCGGCGTGCTGGGCCGCCGGACCTGGGCCGGTGTGGTGATCGCCTCGACAGTGGTGTTCGCCGGCCACCTGGCCACGTTCGTGGTGGCCGCCCGCACCGCCGGGACGGACGCCCCGCTGTCCCGCCTGCTGCCGTTGACACTGCTGGCCCTGCTCGCCATGGCGGTGCCGCTCAACGTGGGCGGGTTCGGCCCGCGCGAGGGGGTCGCCGCGTGGGCGTTCGCCTCGGCCGGGCTGACCGCGGCGCAGGGTGTGGCGACCGGCACGGTGTACGGCGCGCTGGTGCTGGTGGCCAGCTTGCTCGGCGCCGCGGTGCTGCTGGCACGGCGGCTGCCCCGGCGGGAGCCCGGCAACTGTCGGTGATCCCGCCTACGGTGGGGGAGCGAGGTGTGCGTCGCCGGGTCCGCCCGGCGACCGGACGACAGGAGAACCATGGACGAAACCCTGCCCACCGCGACGGTCCGGACCCGCGTGACGGTCCCGCTACGGTTCCCCGACGGATACGTGACCACCGCGCGCGTGCACACCTTCCACGGTCTCGTCGACGGACGCGAGCACCTGGCGTTCGGGCTCGGTGAACACGTCGACGCCGACCCGCCGCAGGTCCGCCCGCACAGCGAGTGCCTCACCGGGGACGTGTTCGGCAGCCAGCGCTGCGACTGCGGGCCGCAGTTGCGCGAGGCGGTCGAGCGGATCGCCGAGGCCGGTGGCTACCTGCTCTACCTGCGGCAGGAGGGGCGGGGCATCGGCCTGTACGCCAAGCTCGACGCGTACGCGCTGCAGGACGACGGCCTCGACACGTACGAGGCGAACCTGGCGCTCGGGCGCGGCGCGGACGAGCGCGACTACACGGTGGCCGCGCAGATGCTCGGCGCGCTGGGCGTGGACCGGGTGGCCCTGCTCAGCAACAACCCGGACAAGGCGGCCCAGCTCGAGCGGCTGGGCGTCACGGTGGCCGACCGGGTGTCCACGGGCGTGCACCTGTCGCCGGCCAACGCCGGTTACCTGGCGGCCAAGGTGACCCGCGCCGACCACGCCCTCGACCTGCCGTTCGTGCCGTGACCACCCGCCCGTACGTGCTGCTCAGCTGCGCGATGTCGATCGACGGCTACATCGACGACGCGACCACCGACCGGCTGCTGTTGTCCAACGACGACGACCTGGACCGGGTGGACGCGATCCGGGCCGGGTGCGACGCGATCCTGGTGGGCGCGGCGACAGTGCGTCGCGACGATCCCCGCCTGCTGGTGCGCAGCGAGCGGCGGCGCGCCGAGCGGGTGGCGCGCGGCCTGCCCCCGTCGCCGGTGAAGGTGACGGTGACCGGCAGTGGCGACCTCGATCCGGGGGCGCGGTTCTTCACCATGGGTGACGGGCTCAAGCTGGTGTACTGCCCGAGCGGCGTGGTGGAAAAGGCCCACGAGCAGGTCGGCGCGGTGTCCACGGTGGTCGACGCGGGCGATCCGGCCACCCCGGAGGCGCTGGTGGCCGACCTGGCCGGGCGCGGGGTGACGCGCCTGATGGTGGAGGGCGGCGGCTCGATGCACCGCCAGTTCCTCACCGCCGGCCTGGCCGACGAGCTGCACCTGGTGGTCGCCCCCTTCTTCGTGGGGGACCGGCGGGCGCCGCGCTTCGTCGGGGACGGCCGCTTCCCGTGGCACCCGGGCCGCCGGGCCCGCGTGGTCGAGGTGCGCCAGATCGGCGACGTCGTGCTCACCCGCTACGCGCTGTCCGAGCGCTGCCCGGCCTGACCCGTCGTCCCGCCCGGTCCACCCTTGTGCAAGCTCACGGTCGTGATTAGTTTGTTGACCATCCATACGAACTAATCCACTGCGCATCCCTTCCCGAAGGGGGACCGATGACCGCGCACCACCCCGACCCGGGCTCCTCCCGCCGTCGCTTCCTCGGCCTGGTCGGCCTCGGCGTGGCCGCCACCACCGCCGGCCCGCTGCTCGCCGGCTGCTCCGAGAAGCCGGCCGGCTCCGGCGCCGCCCAGAACCTCGACGCCGTCTCCGGCGTGCTGCCCACCCACAAGGACCTGCCCGGCGGCGTCAAGCCCGACATCGTGGGCACCCGCCCGGTGCCCGACGGCTACACCCGCTACCCGGCGAATCTGATCGACGCCGTCACCGACAAGCCCGGCACCAGTGGCAAGCAGGTCACCGCGATGACCCCGGCCTGGGGTCCGGCGCCGCCCGGCGTCGCGCAGAGCGCCTACCTCCAGGCGGTCAACGCCGAGCTGGGCACCCCTGTCAACTTCACCATCCAGGACGGCAACACGTACGCCGACAAGCTCAACGCGATGCTCGGCGCGCGCGACGTGCCGGACCTGCTGTGCGTACCGGGGTGGGAGGTGGAGAAGATCCCGCGCTTCGCCGACGCCATCAAGGTGCTCTTCGAGGACCTGACCGACCACCTCAGCGGCGACGCCGCCGCCGCGTACCCGATGCTGGCGAGCTTCCCCACCGGGGCCTGGCGGCGGGCGGTCTGGAACGAGCGGCTCATGTCCGTGCCCAACCCCACCGACGGGCCGTTCCCGTGGGCGCTGTTCACCCGCAAGGACGTGCTCGACGCGCGCGGCCTGGCCGTGCCGGCGAACCTGGACGACCTGCTCGCCGTGGCCAAGCAGGTGACCGACCCGGCGCGCAAGGTGTGGGCGTTCAACGACGTCTTCGCCATGATCCAGATGTTCCACCGGGTGCCGGGCCACAAGGGCGGATGGCGGGTCAAGTCCGACGGCACCCCCGAGTTCAAGTACGAGACGCCGGAGTTCCGCCGCGCGCTGGAGGTGATGGCCAAGATCTACGCGGACGGCCTGGTCCACCCGGACATCGTGGCCAGCAGGGGCGCGGACGCCAAGCAGCTGTTCGCCAAGAACGGCGCGATCGTGTTCCTCCAGGACGGCGTCGGCTTCTGGCAGGGCGCCCAGGCCGAGCACCAGAAGACCAACCCCCGGCTGAACATCCAGCCGGTGCCGATCTTCTCCGCCACCGGCGGCGACCCGCTGGTCTGGGGCGACGACGAGCCGATCTCCTACACGTTCGTCAAGAAGGGCCTCGGCAAGGACCGGGTCCAGGAGCTGCTGCGGATCATCAACTGGTGCTCCGCGCCGCTGGGCAGCCAGGAGGCGCAGCTGCGCGACTTCGGCGTCGCGGGCAAGCACCACACCCCGTCGCCGAACGGGCCGGTCAAGACCGACCTGGCGTTCAAGGAGATCGCCAACCAGTACTTCTTCATCAGCGGCCGCAACCCCACCATCGGGCCGTTCCCGGACACCCCGCGGTTCGTGCCGGACGTGCTCGCGTACTCCAACGAGATGGTGAAGCACATGGAGCCCAACCCGTGGGCCGGGGTGAAGCTGGAGATGCCCGCCGCCTACAAGGCCAACCAGGTGCCCACCGAGGACAAGTTCACCGACGTGCTGCGCGGCCGCCGCCCGCTGGGCGACGTGGACGCCATCGTCGCGGAGTGGAAGGCGAACGGCGGCGAGGAGGCCCGCAAGCTGCTCGCCGACTCGCTGCCCAAGGCGGGCCGATGAGCGAGCCGGCCGTCCTGGCCGGGCCCGAGCGGGCCCGGCCGGACGCCCCGGCCCCACCGCCCCGCCGTCGTCCGTCCCGCCGCCGGGTGCCGCTGCGCACCCGGCTGCGCCGGGACTGGCAACTGCTCGCGATGGTGGCGCCCGGCTTCGGAATCCTGCTGGTCTTCAGTTACCTGCCGATCGCCGGCAACGTGATCGCGTTCCAGGACTACAACCCCTACCTGGGCGACAACCCGTGGCAGGCGTTCGTGCACAGCGACTGGATCGGCTTCGGCCAGTTCCAGCTGCTGTTCGACGACCCGGCGTTCTGGGACGCGTTCCGCAACACACTGGCGATCACCGCGTTCCAGCTCGTCTTCTTCTTCCCGCTGCCGATCCTGCTGGCCATCGCGCTGCACAACCTGCTGTCCAGCCGGCTGCGCGGGCTCATCCAGACCATCGTCTACCTGCCGCACTTCTTCAGCTGGGTGCTGGTGGTCACGTTCTTCGTGGCGATGCTCGGCGGCGCGGGGCTGCTCGCCCAGACCATGCGCGAAGCCGGGATGCAGCCGTGGAACGTGATGACCAACCCGGACACGTTCATCGTGCTGGTCACCGTCGAGGCGGTGTGGAAGGACGTCGGCTGGGGCACCATCGTCTTCCTGGCCGCGCTGTCCACCATCGACCAGAACCTCTACGAGGCCGCCGCCGCGGACGGCGCCGGCCGGTGGCGGCGGCTGTGGCACATCACGCTGCCCGGCCTGCGCCCGGTGATCGTGCTGCTGCTCATCCTGCGCCTGGGCGACGCCCTCTCGGTCGGCTTCGAGCAGTTCCTGCTGCAACGCGACGCCGTCGGCCGGCAGGCCGCCGAGGTGCTCGACACCTTCGTCTACCACTTCTCCATCGCCACCGGCAACTACGGCTACGGCGCAGCGGCCGGACTGTTCAAAGCGGTCATCGGGCTGGCGCTGATCCTGGCCGCGAACCGCGTGGCGCACATGCTCGGCGAACGAGGGATCTACTCCAAGTCATGACCACGCTCATCCGCCGGGCGTCCGGCACCCGAAGCCGCCGGCCGGTGTGGCAGGAGCCGCCCACCCCGCTCGGGCAGGGGCTCAAGGCCGTCGCGCTCACAGTGCTGGTGGCGGGCGTGCTGTTCCCGCTCTGGGTGATCCTGGTGACCAGCCTCTCGTCCCGGGAGACCATCGCCCGGGCCGGCGGCATGGTGGTCGTGCCCCGGGGCATCGACACGTCCGCCTACGAGACCATCTTCGCCGGGGGCGCTGTCACCCGGGCGCTGTGGATCAGCACGCTCGTCACAGTGATCGGCACCGCGATCGCGCTCACCGTCACGGTGCTGGCCGCGTACGGGCTGTCCCGGCCCGGCTCGCTGGGGCACCGCTGGCTGCTCGCGTACTTCCTGATCCCGTTCCTGGTCTATCCGCCGCTGGTGCCGCGCTACCTGGTGGTCACCGGCCTGGGTCTGAAGGACACCATCTGGGCGCTGGTCCTGCCACCGGCGATCAGCGTGTTCAACCTGGTAGTGGTGCGCGGGTTCTTCCAGGGCATCCCGTCGGAGCTGCTGGACAGCGCCCGCATCGACGGCGCGAGCGACTTCCGTACGCTCGCGCGCATCGTGCTGCCGCTGTCCCGCGCGGTGATCGCCGTGGTCGGCCTGTTCTACGCGGTCAGCTACTGGAACGTCTGGTTCGACGCGCTGCTGTTCATCGACCGCAACGACATGTACCCGATCCAGCGGGTGCTCCAGAGCTACCTGCTGGCCGGGCAGGCCCCGCACACCTCCGGCAGCAGCAGCGGGGTGACCATGCCGCCGACCGAGGCGGTCAAGATGGCGGTCGTGGTGCTGACCGTCGCGCCGATCGTCGCTGTCTACCCGTTCATCCAGCGGCACTTCGTCAAGGGCGTGCTGATCGGCGCGGTGAAGGGCTGAGGCGGAGCGCCGATCTTTCCGCGCGTCAGAGCACCTGGGACAGGAAGCGTCGCAACCGTGGATGCTCCGGCGCCTCGAACACCGCCTCCGGCGGGCCGGACTCCAGGACCACCCCGGCGTCCATGAACGCCACCGTGTCGGCGACGCTGCGCGCGAACCCCATCTCGTGCGTCACCACGACCATCGTCATGCCGGCCGCGGCGAGGTCGGCCATCACCGCGAGCACGCCCTTGACCAGCTCCGGGTCCAGCGCGCTGGTGGCCTCGTCGAAGAGCATCACCTGCGGGCGCAGCGCCAGCGCCCGCGCGATCGCCACGCGCTGCTGCTGACCGCCGGACAGCTGCGCCGGCCGCGAATCGGCCTTGCCGGCCAGGCCGACCAGGTCGAGCTGGGCGCGGGCGAGCGCCACCGCCTCGTCCTCGTCGAGCTTCTTCAACTTGCGCAGCGCCAGCGTGACGTTGCGCAGCACGCTCAGGTGCGGGAAGAGGTTGAACTGCTGGAACACCATGCCGACGCGCTGGCGCAGCGCGTCCGGGTCGTCGCGCAGCACGCTGCGGCCGTCCAGCAGCACGTCGCCCCGGTCCGGCTCGATGAGCCGGTTGATGGTGCGCAGCAGCGTCGACTTGCCGGAGCCGGACGGGCCGATAACGCAGGCGGCGCCGCCGCGCGCCACGTCCAGGTCCGCGCCGCGCAGCACGCGGTGCGCGCCGAAGGCCAGGTGCACGTCGCGGACGGCCAGGCTGACCGAGGTGGTGGTGGTCATCGTGGGTCCTTCCCGGACGGGGTGAGGTCGACCGGCTCGGCATCGGGTTCGGGCTCGGGCGGTGCGGCCGGGCGGCCCTGCCGCAGCCGCCGGTCCAGCCAGTTCACCGCGTGCGTCAGCGGCACGGTCAGCGTCAGGTAGAACAGCCCGGCCAGCAGCAGCGCGGACTGGTTGCCGGTGTTCGCCGCGTAGTCCTGCCCGACCCGGAACAGCTCCCGCTGGCTGGCCAGCAGGCCGAGGAAGTAGACCAGGCTGGAGTCCTTGATCAGCGAGATGAGCTGGTTGACCCAGGCGGGCAGCACCCGGCGTACGCCCTGCGGAATGATCACCAGGCGCATCGCCTCGCCCCAGGAGAAGCCGAGCGCCCGCGCGCCCTCCAGTTGGGCGGCCTCCACGCTCTGGATGCCGGCCCGGAAGATCTCGCCGAGGTAGGCGGCGGCGATCAGGGACAGCGCCAGCACGCCCAGCGGATAGGGGTTCGGACCCCAGACCTGCATGCCCAGCGGCGCCAGGCCCACGCCGATGAGCAGGATGGTCGCCGCGGCCGGCAGGCCGCGGAACACGTCGGTGTAGATCCGCGCCGGCCACCGCAACCAACGGGTACGCGAGATGCCGGCGACGGCCAGCAGCATGCCCAGCACCGAGCCGAGCAGGGCGGCGGAGACCGCCAGGGTGAGCGTGTTGGGCAGCCCGACGGTCACCATCTCGGGCAGCGCCTCGCGCATCGACTCCCAGTCGAAGAACGTCTCCCAGAGGGTGCTCAGTGGGTCCATGTCCGCTCCGTCCGCCCTGCTCGTGCTCGGTTACCGGCTCAGGAGGCGGCCGACGGCGCCGGCGCCGCCACCGACCCGCTGCCCGGCTTGAAGTCGGCCGGGATCGGCCGCCCCGGGTAGTACTCCGCCTGCAGGCGGGTCCAGGTGCCGTCGGCGATCACCTCGTCCAGGCCCTTGTTCAGCGCCTCACGCAGCTTGTCGTTGCCCTTCGCCACCGCGAACGCGGTCGGGGTGGGGCTGAGCTGCTTCGCCGCGACCTTGATCTTGCCGTTGCTGTCCGCGGCGGACTTGTCGCCGATCTCCGCCGGGGCGATCCAGGCGTCCGCGGTGCCGGCCTTGAGCTGGTTGATCGCGCTGTTGTAGTCCGGCACGCGCACCGGGTCGAGGTTCTCCTTGGTGGCGTAGTCGTCCTGCACGGTGCCCTGCACCACCACCACGCGCTTGCCGGCGAGCTGGTCGAAACCGGTGAGCGTGGAGCCGGCCGGCACGTCCAGGCCGAAGTAGCCGAAGTCGTAGCCGTTGCCGAAGTCCACAGTCTTCTTCCGGGCCTCGGTGATCGTGATCGAGGAGCTGCCCACGTCGAACTTGCCGCTGTTGACCTGGGAGAGCAGGGCGGAGAAGTCGGTGCCCACGAACTCCACCTTCAGGCCGACCTTGCCGGCCACGGCACGCAGCAGCTCGTTGTCGAAGCCGGTGAACTTCCCGTTCTTGAGGAAGACGTTCGGCGGGGCGTCGGTGAGCGTGCCGGCGCGGATCACGCCGGGCTGGAGCAGGCCGTACGGGTTGTCGGCCGCGTCGGTGTCGTCGCCGCCGCAGGCGGTGAGCGCGGTGACGGCGAGCAGGGCCGCCGCGCCGACGGCGACGGCGCGGGTCAGGACGGTACGGAAACGCACGATGTCTCTCCAGAGTGGATGGACGCGCGGGGTGCGCGCCGGCGCCGGCCCGCCGGACAGACGGCCGGGCCGGAGAAGGGTGGATCGGGAAGAGGGGGGCTGGCGCTCGCTCAGCGCGCGAGGCGACAGGCGTCGCTGCACACCCGCATCAGGTCGACGTGGCGGCGCTTGACCAGCGCGAAGCGGGCCGGGTACGCGGCGACGTCGCCGGAGGGGGTGGAAGGTGGTACGGACATCGGTCTCCCTGGTCTGGTGCTGACCTGGGTGCCAGGCCACGCTTGCACCGGCGGCTGCCGGTGCCTGGTCTTCACCCGGGGCACCCCACCGCGGAGGAGGGTTGCCGGCCAGCGAGCCGGGGCTTGACGCTGGCGCTCATGACCTGCCCACAAGGCTAGCAGCACCGCCGTGGCGGTCGTCCAGCGGTTATGACCACCCTCACGCCCAGCGCCTTACCGCCGGGCCGGGACGACCGGCGCGTCCCGGCCGGTGCCGTGCCGCGACGGGCTGCGCTGCTCGTGGTAGTCCTGCTCCACGTTGACGGTCCAGACGTCGTGCTCCGCGCCGTGCGCGATGTTCTCGGCGGTCAGCATCGCCGTCAGCATCGAGTGGTCGGCGTTGTTGTACCGGTGCATGCCGTTGCGCCCGACCGGGTGCACGTTCGGCACGTTCGCGGCCAGCCAGCCCCGGATCACGTCGACGTTGCGCTGGTACCGCTCGTCGTAGACCGGGTACGCCTTCGGCATCCGGACCACGTAACCGGCCTCCACGCAGCCGGGCTTGACCAGGCCCAGCCGTTCCAGCTCGGCGGTGGCGAACGCGACCAGGTCGGCGTCCGGCGTCCGCCACATCTCGTCGCCCTCGAACACGAAGTACTCCAGCCCCAGGCAGGTCCGCCCGTCCTTGACCAGGTACGGCGACCAGGAGCCGAAGTTCTGGATCCGGCCCACCCGGGCCGCCGGGTCGTGCACGTAGATCCAGTTGTCCGGGAACGAGAACTCCGCCGGCACCACGAGCGCGACGGTCAGGAAGTCCCGGTACCGCAGGTCGTCGGCGGCGGCCCGCACCTCGGGCGGCGCCTCCGGGCGCATCGCCCGCACCAGCGCCGAGATCGGCATCGAGGAGATCACATGATCGGCCGGCTCGGTCCGCTCGCCGTCCGCGTCGACGAGCGTCACGGCTGTGGCCCGCCGGGCCGCCGGGTCCCGCCGTACCTCGGTCACCCAGGCACCGGTGCGTACCGTGCCGCCGCGCCGGGCGACCTCCTCGGCGCAGCGCTCCCACATCATCCCGGGGCCGTGCTTCGGGTACTGGAACTCCTCGATCAGGCTGGTCACGTCCGTGCGGTCGCGCCGGGGCAGCAGCGCGTTGCGCATCGCGGTCGCCAGCGACAGGTTCTTGATCCGCTGGGCCGCCCAGTCGGCCTGCAACTGGTCCGCCGGCATCCCCCAGACCTTCTCCGTGTACGTCTTGAAGAAGATCGAGTAGAGCCGCCAGCCGAACCGGGCCGACACCCACCCCTCGAAGTGCGACTGGTCCCTCGGCGGGCGCAGCCGGGCCCGGCCGTACGAGGCCAGACAGCGCGCCGCCTCCAGCAGGCCGAGGTTGCGCAGCGCGTTGCCGGCGCTGAGCGGATAGTCGAACAGCGCCCCGCGGTAGTAGATGCGGCTCATCCGCGGCCGGAGCAGGAAGTCCTCGTCCGGCAGGATCTCGTGCCAGAAGTCCTCGACCCGGGACACCTTGGTGAAGAAGCGGTGCCCGCCGATGTCGAAGCGCCAGCCGTCGCGCTCCACGGTCCGGCTGATCCCGCCCACCACGTCGTCGGCCTCGTAGACCCGGACCGGCTCGCCGTGCCGCAGCAGCTCGTACGCGGCGGTCAAGCCGGCCGGCCCCGCGCCGATGATCACGGTTCCGTCGCCGTCACCCATGCCGTCCGCGCCCCCCGCCGCCAGCCTCCCGATGCGGCACGGCGCATACCCGTCCTGCCGCCGTCCTCACCTGCGCGCCCACACCGATCCACCGCCCGCCCACCCCCCTCACCGCCCGCCCCCTGATCGCCCGCCCACCCCACCCCGGCCCGGCCCCGTCGATCATGAAGTTGACGGCGATCGGTGTCCGATTTGTCGCCGTCAACTTCATGATCGACGCGCGCATGGGCGGGCTGGAGGGGTGTGGGCGGGGCGGACGGGTGTGGGCGGGGCCGGATGGGTGTGGGCGGGGCCGGATGGGGAATGCGGGCCGGGTTTTCCGGCCGGGCACGTCGGCCAGGGGCCGACCGGTGGGAGCGCGATGGCGGAGGAGCGGCGGATCGATCCCGGCAGCGCGGCCGATCCCGACCGCGCGGCCGATCCCGACCGCGCGGCCGATCCCGACCGCGCGGCCGAACCCGACGGCACGGCCGAAGCCGACCGCGCGGCCGGCCCTGCCGACGGGGCGCGCTCCGGGCGTACCCGATGGTGGTCGCGCGGGGCGCCGGTCGTCCGCCGGCTGCCCGAGCCGTGGGGATTCGTGTTCGCCGTCTTCGTCGGCTCGAAGCTCGTGCTCAGCCTGCTCGGCGTGCTGGTGCTGGCCGCCTGGGACGGGGTGCCCGGCGCGCCGCCGCCCGGCGAGACCGGGATGCGGGAGCAGCAGGACGCGATCTCGTCGCACCGCTGGTTCTCGCTCTGGTTCGCCTGGGACTCGTTCCTCTACGACCACCTGGCCCGGCTGCCGCTGGACCGGCCGTGGCCGGACTTCGGCTTCCCGCTGCTCTATCCGTTCCTGGCCCGGCCGCTCGCGCCGCTGCTCGGCGGGCACACCGCCTGGGCTCTGCTGCTGGTCAGCAACGTGGCGCTGCTGTTCCAGCTCTACTTCGCGTACCGGCTGGGGGGCCGGCTGCTCGGCGGCGCGGGACCGGCCGACGGCCGGCGAGCGGTCCGGTACCTGCTGCTCCTGCCGACGGCGTTCCTGTTCCAGGCGGCGCTCACCGAGTCGCTGTTCGTCTGCCTGGCGCTGGCCACCTTCTGGTACGCCGAACGACGCCGCTGGCTGGTCGTCGGTGTGGTCGGCTACTTCCTGGCGATGAGCCGCTCGGTCGGCTTCCTGGTGGTGGCGCCGCTGGCGCTGGTGCTGCTGCGCCAGCACGGCTGGCGGGCCGGCCCTCGCGCGTGGCCGCGCCTCCTGCGCGAGGGCTGGCCGCTGGTGCTGGTCCCGGCGGGCTGGCTGACGTTCATGGCGTTCTGCCGCTGGCAGAGCGGTGACTGGTTCGCCTACCAGCACACCCAGGAGACCGGCTGGGGGATCCGGTTGCAGAACCCCCTGGCGGTGGCCGGTTCCGCGCTGTTCGGCGGCAACTCCGCCGACGCCCTGCGGGTCTGGATCGCGGTGGCGATGCTGGTGGTGGCGGTCATCGGGCTGCGCCGCCGGGCCGACTGGCCGTACCTGGTCTACACGCTCGTCGTGGTGCTGGTGCCGCTGTCGATGGGGCCGCCGGTGTACAAGAGCATCCTGCGCTACCTGCTCGCCGCGTTCCCGGTCGCGTTCGTGCTGGCCCGCTGGGCCCGCCGGCAGGGTCTCGACGGCTGGCTCACCGCCGCGCTGGCGCTGCTGCAGGGCGCGTTGTTCGCGGTGTGGCTCACCTACTGGACCCACCTGATCATCTGACGCCCGCCCCGGCCCGCCGCGCCGTCGTCGGGCGCCCCGCCCGGGCGGGCCGCAGAATGGGCGGATGAGCGACCGGCGGGTGACAGTCGACGACCTCGGCGCCTGGCCGATCAAGGGCAACGCGGACGCGGTGGACCTGGCGGCCCGCTTCGCCGCCGACCCGCGCGTGACCGGCTGGTGCGTCCGCCCCGGCTACCGGGTACGCCCGATGCGCCCCGGCCAGACGGTGGTGTTCTGGGCCAGCGGCAGCAGGGGCCGGGCGCCGTACGGCGTCTGGGGCGTCGGGCGGATCGCCGCCGCGCCGCAGCCGCCCGCGCCGGGCGAGGCGTGGACCGCGCCGCTGGACCTGACGATCCTCGACGAGCCGCTGTGGGTACGCCGCGAGGTGCTGCGCGCCGACCCGCTGCTGGCCGGGGCCGAGGTGCTCCGGCAGCCACAGGCGGCGAATCCCTCGTACCTGACAGTGGCGCAGTTCGAGGCGCTGCGCGGATACCTGCCCGCCCGGCTGAGCCGCTGATCTCGATCCGGGGATCCGGACGGTTTCGGCTTCCCGGTCGCCGCGGGCGCGGAAGACTTCGCCAACGGAGGTGTCAGTCATGGCCGGTTCTTCCCGCGTCGCCCGCACCGCGCCCGCGTCCCCGGTACGCCGGGCCGCCCAGGTGGTCGGCATCGTCTTCCTGGTGGTGGGCGTGCTGGGGTTCATCCCCGGCATCACCACGAACTACGACACGATGATGTTCGCCGGGCACGAGTCCCGGGCGAAGCTGCTGGGCCTGTTCCAGGTGTCGGTCCTGCACAACATCGTGCACCTGCTCTTCGGCGTCGCCGGGCTGGCGCTGTCCCGGACGGTCTCCGGCGCCCGGGCGTACCTGATCGGCGGCGGCGCCATCTACCTGGTGCTCTGGCTCTACGGCCTGGTGATCGACCACAACAGCGGCGCCAACTTCGTGCCGCTCAACGGCGCCGACAACTGGCTGCACCTGTTCCTCGGCGTCGGCATGATCGCCCTCGGGGTGGCGCTCACCCGCTGGCCGGCGCGCCGCGCCTGACAACCCGCCGGCCGGCGCGCCGCGCCTGACAACCCGCCGCCCGGCGCGCCGCGCCTGACAGCCGGGCTGGGGTGCCGTGCGTGACGGCGGGCCGGCGCGCGTCCGCGTACCGGCCCGCTGCCCGCTCGGGTGACGAGGCGCCGGTTCAGGCGGCCAGGGCGGCGGTGAGCCGGCGGGCCTCGGCGACCAGCCGGCTGCTGCCGCCCCGGGCCACCACGTCGGCCAGCCCGGGCACGTCGATCCGGACGCCGGTCGCGGTCGCCGCCTCCGCCGCCAGCGCGAGCAGGTCCGGCGTGCCCCGGGGTGACGTCGGCCCGGCCAGCAGCGGCGGCAACGCCGCGGCGAGCAGCCGCCAGACGCTCAGCCGGGCGCCCGACGCCAGCGCGTCCCGCAGCGGCGTGACGGCCCGGGTGAGGATCACCTGTCCCTGCGCTCCGATCTCGCCGAGATGCCCGCCGACCGCCGGGGCGTCCAGGTCACCGGCGGCGGCCAGGAGCAGCAGCGCGTCGAGCGCGGCGACCCGGTCCGCCTCGTGCCGGGCACACAGCCCGTACGCCACGGCCAGGTCCAGCGCCGGCCCGCCCGCGCCCGTGCACTCGGCGAGCGCCAGCAGGACCGGCCCTCGTCCGCCGAGATCCTCCTGTGCGGCCATGGCCAGCTCGGGCAGGACCTGGGCGGCCACCACGCCCCGGTGCCCGGGCAGTACGGCCGGCCACAGGTCGCCGGCGCCGAACATCCGGGTGCCGATCGCCGGGGGCGTCAGGGTGAGCAGGCCGAACCGGTCGTCCACGTCGGCCGACGGGGTGAGCGCGACCAGCCGGCGTCGTTCCGGCAACGAATCGTAGATCCAGTCGTGTCCGCGGGACCGTTCCCGCCGGCCCACCGTCACCACCTCCTGCGCCGGCACCGGCACGATCTCGCCACGCAGCCAGGCCGCCAGTTCGACCCCGACGGTCGTGCCGAGCGCCTCCGCGCGTGCCGCCAGCGGCTCGTCGACGTCGGCCGGCAGGCGCAGGAACGCCTGCGCGCAGTCCCACTGCCAGTACGCCCGGTCGCCGAGCGCGGCCAGCCGCTCGTAGAGCACCTGCGGCTCGATCGCCCCGGTGGCCGAGGTGGGCGCGGACAACAGCCCGGGATCGTCGTGTCCGTCCAGCCGCTGCCCGGCCTCGGCCAGGCGCAGGCGGTAGAGCCACATCGGTGCGGGACGCCCGGATGCCGCCTCGGCGGACCGGGACGTCGCCAGCACCGAGGCCCAGTAGTCCCGGCGACGCGTGGCGTCCCCGATGGCGGCGGCGGCCAGCAGCAACCCGTTGACCTGGACGGAGGGGAGGAACCTGCCCCAGCTCGTGTGGTATTCGACCACCCCCGCCCGGCGCAGCACCGGGCCCAGCGCCGCCGCGACCCGGTCGCGCTCGCGGGTGCCCAGCCGCACCAGGCCGTCCACGACCCGTTCGAGAACCGCTGTCGGCCACTGCCCGCGCAGGGCCGCGGCGACCTCCTCCACCAGTTCGTCCACGTCGTCGATCGGCGGCGGCGCGGCCGCTGCCGGCAGTGGTGGCGGCAGGTCGTCGCGGGCCTCGACCACTGTGGCCACGGCCACCGGCCGGTGACCGTGCCGCTGCGCCAGCGTCAGCGCTCGCTCGCGCAGGCCGGCGTCCGGGTGGTCGGCCGCCACGGCGAGCACCGCGCCGATCTCCGCGGTCTGATCCGGGTGCTGCCGGGCCAGCCGGTCGAGCCAGGACACCTGCGCCCGGACCAGCGCCTTCTCCGGCCGGGCCAGGACCGTCCGGGCTGCCTCCCACAACGCCTCCGGCTCGGCGGCGTCACCGGCCTCCCGTAGCGTCCGCTGGGCGGTGCGGGCCACCGGCCCGGGACCGTCGGTGAGCAGCCGCAGATAAGCGTTCGACCGCACCGCCACCTCGTCCGGGGTCGGCGCGAGCAGGTCGTGCAGTGCCAGGAACGGGCGCAGCGCGCCCGGCCGGTCGCCGCGCAGCAGCCGGCCGAGCACGCCGTTGAGCAGGGCCGCGCGGTCGAGCCGGCCCTCCGCCGCCAACGCCACCAGCGCCCGGGGCAGCGCATTCGAGTCCGTGCCCGCGCCGTCGCCGCGGGCCAGTTCGGTACCCACGCCGTCCACCTCGAACAGGCGCGGCAGCAGCGTGTCCAGGAACGGGTCCGCGCGTAGCCGGTCCACGGTCGGTAGGCGCGTCCCGCGCGGGGCCGGCCAGCCCAGCGCGGCGGCCCACCCACGCACGAAGTCGTCCCCTGTCGGCGGCGGCGCCTTCTCCGCCAGCAGGAGACCGGCGACGAACCGCCATCCCGCGACCATCCGGTCCCGGGGAAGCCGGTCGGCCAGCTTGTACGCCACGTCCGCCAGCCAGGTCACCCCGCGTTCCCGGGCAACGTCGACCACCGGCGCGGCGTCGACGCCGCTCAGCCAGACCGAGCGGCGGCCGAGCAGCGCGGCCACCTTCGTCGGAGTGCTCAGCGTCCCCACCGCGGCCACCGCCAGCGTCGCCGCCTCGCCCTGCCACCACCAGGCGTCCCGCCGGCGGCGCACCTCGGCGACCAGTTCGTCGCCGAGCGCCCGCCGGGCCGGCTCGTCCAACCCGGCCAGGGCCGACCGGACCTCGGACATCCTGCCGCTGACCACCGCCTCGACGAAGGCGGTCACGACAGCGCCTCCACCGGCGCCGCGACCATCGACACGGCCAGCGCGTGCCGGCACGGCCCCCGCTGCCCGCGGTGCCGCGCCCACCAGCGGCAGGTGCAGGAGTACGCGCCGTCCGGGTGGCGGCGTACCCGGTAGGTCTCGGCGTCGGCGCGTACCGTCGCGTCCTCGCCGTCGCGCTCGACGGCGCCGCGCTCGACCAGCGCCCGCGCGCCGAGCAGACGCGGGTTGTCCCGCTCCGCGCGGCCCACGTCGTAGGGCATCACCCGGTGGAAGTACGCCCCGTCCGCCACGTCGTACCCGACCCGCCCGGCGGTGCCCAGCTGGGCGAGCGCGGCACGGACCCGCTCGTCGGGCAGCGCGGCGGCGTCGGCCAGCGCGGCCACGTCGATCGTCGGATCCCAGTTGAGCAGCGCGCCCACCAGTTCCGCGTCGTCGACCACGTCGTCGCCGGCGAGCGCCGCCAGCGCCGCGCCCTCACCGGAGAACCCCCGGTACGGCTCGGGGGACAGCGTCAGCGACACCCGCAGCGCCCCGGTGTCCAGCTCCCACGTGCTCGGCACGGCCGGCGATCCGGCGCGCACCGCCGGGCCGTACACCCGTAGCGTGCGGGCGTGGCGCAGCACGCCGCGCAGTGCCGCGAGCCGGCCCGCGCCGGCCAGGCAGACCGCGCCCGGCGCCGGGCGGGAGGTCAGCCGCAGCGTACGCCCGGCGGGCACCGCCCACAGCACGCTGCGGTCGTTCGCGGCGGGCAGCCGGCGCAGGAACGCCGCCGCCTCCGTCGCCGGGATCTCGGCGCGCGGCTCGAAGCCGGCGGTGAGCACGTGCACCTCGGCGAAGCCGCGCAGCCAGCGGCCGGGCAGCGGCACCTTCCGCTCGACCACCGAGCCGTCCATGGTGGAGACCGTCAGGTCGTCCGGGCCGACCGCCACGTGCAGCGGCTCGATGCCACCCACCCGGGCCAGCGCCTCCCGCAGCGGCGGGTTCACGTCCACGTTCGTGGTGCCGTGGCCGCTGATCTCCCCGTCCAGCCCGGCCGGCAGCACGTCCATCCGCGCGTACACCCCGCAGCAGCCGGAGAACGACTCGAACCGCAGGCGGCCCCGGCTGCCGGTGACCACCGGATCCAGGCTGGCCGGGTTGACCGGCTGGTGGTAGCGGGTGCGGGCCACCTCGGCGACGGCGAGCAACCCGGCCGCCGCCGCGGCCGGAGCGGTGAGGAACCCGGCGAAGAAGCGCGGGTTCGCCGCCGGGCCGCCGCAGGTCTGCAGATCGAGACCGGCGGCGCGCAGCGCGGACGGCTGAAGGTATCGGTACGTCTGAACGGCGTTCACGGCGCAGACCGTAGAGGGACCGACCGACAAAAGCGCGACGGTCCTGCTAGCTTCCTCGGATGTTCGCCCACGCCCTCACCGACGACGCCGAGCTGCGTCCACTGTCGCCCTGGCACGCCGACGAGTTCCTGGCCAACCTCGACCGCTGCCGCGACCACATCTCGCCCTGGGTCGGCGCGTCCTTCGTCGCCACCGACGCCGAGTCGGCCCGCAAGGTCCTCCAGGCGTACGCCGACCGGTGGGCCCGCGACGACGGCGGCCTCTGGGGCATCTGGCAGCGCGGCACGCTCGTCGGCGGCGTGCTGTTCGTGTCGCTGAGCACCGCGCGCGGGGTGTGCGAGGCGGGCTGCTGGCTGGAACCGGGCGCCGAGGGGCAGGGCCTGGTCACCCGCGCCGCGCAAGTGATCATCGACTGGGCGGTGCGGGAGCGCGGCATCCACCGGGTCGAGTGGATCACGAAGGCCGGCAACGACCGCAGCATCGCCGTCGCCCGGCGGCTCGGCATGAGCCGCGACGGCGTCCTGCGCGGGGCCGCCGCGACGCCGGAGGGCCGCGCCGACATGGAGGTCTGGTCGGTGCTGGCGCCGGAGTGGACGGCCTGACCGCCGAAACTGTCGTACCCGGACGTGAACATGTGTCCATGGCTGTCCCCGCACTGGCCGACCGGTCCCCGCAGCCGCGCGCCCTGCCGCTGCGCGAGGTCCGCACCCGGCTCACCCAGCTCGTCTCCCTGGCCGAGCTGACCGACACCGTCACCCTCGTCACCCGCGACGGCGATCCCCGCCCGATCGCCGCGATCGTGCCCGCGCCGGCCGCCCGCACCGGGGCCCAGGCGCGCGCCGACGCCGACCGGGTCGCCGCGATCAGCGCCGGCTGGGCCCGCCGCCTGGAGGAGCTGCACCAGCAGTCCGGCCGGCGGCACGCCGCCGAGCTGCGGGCGCTCGCCGACGCGCTGGCCGAGGCGTGGGCCGAACTGGACCGCCGCGCCCCGGCCGGCGACCCGGCGCTGATCCGGCTGCGCGCCGCGCACGCCGACCTGCTGCGCCGCTGACCCGTGGCGTCCCGCCCGGTGTACGCGGGACGCCACGGGCACGCGGTCAGCTGCGGCCGCGCTCGGCCCGGTAGCGGCGGATCAGCTCGGCGGTCGAGGTGTCCACGTCGGCCAGGTCCGGGTCCGGCCCGGTGAGCTTCGGCGCGAGCTGGTTGGCCATCACCTTGCCCAGCTCCACGCCCCACTGGTCGAAGGCGTTGATGTCCCAGATCGCGGCCTCGGTGAACGTGATGTGCTCGTAGAGCGCGACCAGCTGGCCCAGCGTCGACGGGGTGAGCTTCGGCGCCAGGATCGACGTGGTCGGGTGGTTGCCCGCCATCACCCGGTGCGCCACCACCTCGGGCGCGGTGCCCTCGGCCTCCACCTGCTCCCGGGTCCGCCCGAACGCCAGCGCGGCGGTCTGGGCGAAGAAGTTCGACATGAACAGGTCGTGCATGTCGCCCAGGTCGTGGTTGGGCCGGCTGAACGCGATGAAGTCCGCCGGGATCAGCCGGGTGCCCTGGTGGATGAGCTGGTAGAAGGCGTGCTGGCCGTTCGTGCCCGGCTCACCCCAGAAGATCTCCCCGGTCGGGTACGTCACCGGCGAGCCGTCGACGCGTACCGACTTGCCGTTGCTCTCCATGGTGAGCTGCTGCAGGTAGGCGGGGAACCGGTGCAGGTACTGCGAGTAGGGCAGCACCGCGTGGGTCTCCGCGCCGAGGAAGTCGGTGTACCAGACGTTGAGCAGGCCGAGCAGCGCCGGCACGTTGCGCTCCACCGGGGCGGACCGGAAGTGCTCGTCGACAGCGTGGTAGCCGGCCAGCATCTCGCGGAACCGGTCCGGCCCGATCGCCAGCATCACCGACAGGCCGACCGCCGACGGCAGCGAGTAGCGTCCGCCCACCCAGTCCCAGAAGCCGAACATGTTCTCCGGGTCGATGCCGAAGTCCCGGACCCGCTGCTCGTTGGTGCTGACCGCGACGAAGTGCCGGGCCACCGCGTCGTCGTCCGCGTCCAGCCCGGCCAGCAGCCAGCGCCGCGCCTGGTCGGCGTTGGCGAGCGTCTCCTGGGTGGAGAACGTCTTGGAGACCACCACGAACAGCGTGCTCGCCGGGTCCAGGTCGGCGGTCTTGTCGTGGATGTCGGTCGGGTCGATGTTGGATACGAACCGGCAGCTGATACCCGCGTCCCGGTACGCCTTCAGCGCCTCGTACGCCATCACCGGCCCGAGGTCCGACCCGCCGATGCCGATGTTCACCACAGTGGTGATCCGCTCGCCGGTGTGGCCGCGCCACGAGCCGGAACGCACCCGCTGCGCGAACGCCGACATGCGGTCCAGCACGGCGTGCACGTCGGCGACCACGTCCTGGCCGTCCACGGTGAGCGAGGCGTCCGAGGGCAGGCGCAGCGCGGTGTGCAGCACGGCCCGGTCCTCGGTGACGTTGATGTGCCGTCCGGCGAACATGGCCGCGATCCGGTCGGCCAGCCCGACCCGCTCGGCGAGCGCGCCCAGCAGCGCGATGGTCTCGTCGGTGACCAGGTTCTTGCTGTAGTCCACGTGCAGGTCGGCGACCTCACCGGTGAGCCGCTCACCCCGCTGCCCGTCGGCGGCGAACAGGTCACGCAGGTGCGTGCCGCGCATCGCCTCGGCGTGCTTGCGCAGCGCCTGCCATTCGTCCGTGGTGGTGACGTCCACAGCCATCGGGTCGATCTTCTCCTTCACGACGGGTGGTCGGCCGGCCTGCGCCGGCGAACCCCACAAGCCTGCCACCCGGACCGGCCGTGCGCGACGCGACCCGGCGGCGACCACCGTGCGGGCGGTTCTTTCCGGCTGCCGCCCTCGGACACGCCGTTGGGACGTCTGTACGACACGCCGGTCACGCAATGACATCTTTCGATAGCGGAACGTAGTATCCAGCGTTGCTGCCCGAACGCGTCGAGGGGGTGCCATGGCCGGGGTGATCCATCCTCGTCCGCCGTCCGACCCGGAAGAGCCGGCCGGGGAGACGACCCTGCCCGAGCTCGTCGATCCGCACTGGATGCACCGGGCCACCGAACTGGCCCACACCGGGTTCTGGTCGGTGGCGCGCCGGTTGCCCGCGCTGATCCGCGAGGCCATCAGCCTCGCCTGGGCGACCAGCCGCCGGGACACCGCCGCCTCGTTGGGCCTCAACGTCGCCGCCGGTGTCCTCACCACGCTGGGCCTGCTCGCCACTACCGGGGTGCTCCACCAGTTGTTCGCGGCGGGCCCGACACCGGACCGGATCCGGGCCGCGCTGCCCGCCCTGGCGGTGGCGGCGGCCGCCGTGGCCGGGCGCGGCGCGTTGACCATCGCCGCCGGATGGGCGCAGGCCCGGCTCGTACCGCAGATCAACTTCACGGTGGAGCGGCGGCTGTTCGAGACGACGTCCGCTGTGGAACTGGCGGCCTTCGACGGCGCCGGCTTCGCCGAGGAGATGGACCGCGCCCGTGACCGCGGGCTGGCCGAGGCGGGCTCCCTCGTCAACGACACCGTCAACCTGGTCACCGGCGTGGTCGGCGTGATCGCCACTGCCACCGCGGTGACGATCATCCACCCGCTGCTGCTGCCCTGCCTGGTCGTCGCCGCCGCGCCGGAGGCGGTGACCGCGGTACGGATGGCCCGCCGACAGCACGTCGACTGGCTCGCCCGGATCACCCGGCGGCGACGCAAGTGGATGCTGGGCGACCTGATGGCCAACCGGCACACCGCGGCCGAGATCCGCGCCTACCAGATGCGCGACTTCCTGCTCTCCGAATACCACCTCATGACGCGCCTGGAGACCCGCGCCGAGCTGCGCCTGGCCCGCGCGCAGACGGTCACCCGGGCGATCGGCCTGTCCATCACCGGCGTCGCCACGTTCGGCCTCTACGTGGTGCTGGGCGCGCTGCTGGTCAGTGGCGTGGTGGCGCTGGCGGCGGCGGCCACCGCGCTGCTCGCGCTCCAGTCCGCGCGTACGAGCCTGCGTACGGCGATCTTCGCCACCAACTCGCTCTACGAGGACGCCCTCTACTACCAGGACTACCGCGACTTCCTCGACCGGGCCACCCGGCGGATCCCGGCCGGCGGGCACCTGCCGGTCGACGGCTTCACGCGGATCGACGTCGAGCGGGTCAGCCTGCGCTACCCGGACACCGACACCGTGGCGGTAGACGAGGTCAGCCTGACGGTCCGGCGCGGCGAGGTGGTCGCGCTGGTGGGGGAGAACGGCTCCGGCAAGACCACGCTCGCGAAGCTGATCGCCGGTCTCTACCGCCCCACCGGCGGCGCGATCCGCTGGGACGGCGTGGACGCCGCCGAACTGGACCCACGGCAGACGGCCGCGCAGGTCGCGGTGATGAGCCAGGACTGGTGGAAGTTCCCCTTCACCGCCCGGCAGAACATCCGGGTCGGCCGCCATGACCGCGCCGACGAGCCCGGCCCCAGCGTGGAGACCGCCGCCCGGGGCGCCGCCGCCCACGACATGATCAGCGAGCTGCCGTTCGGGTACGAGACACTGCTGGACCGGCAGTTCAAGAACGGTCAGGACCTGTCCGGCGGGCAGTGGCAGCGGCTGGTGGCCGCGCGCGGCCTCTACCGTGACGCCCGGCTGCTGATCTGCGACGAGCCGTCCGCCGCCCTGGACGCGCGTGCCGAGCACGCCCTCTTCCAGCACCTTCGGCGGCACCCGGACCGGGCAGTCGTGCTGATCACCCACCGGTTGGCGAACGTGCGGCACGCCGACCGGATCTTCGTGATGGACCACGGCCGGCTCGTGCAGTCAGGCGACCACGACACGTTGATGGCCGAGGGCGGGCTCTACCGGGAGCTGTTCGAGTTGCAGGCGGCCGGTTACCTCGCCGGCAGCCCGGAGCCCGCCGCCGACGGTTGACCTCCAGCGCACTCGAACTCCTACCGTGGCTGGACCGCGCGCCACCCGGCTGGCGCGGTGCACACCAGGGAGTTCACATGCGCTATCGCGTCCTCGGCGGCACCGGCATCGAGGTCAGCGTCCACTGCCTCGGCACCATGATGTTCGGCGCGGTCGGCAACCCCGACCACGACGACTGCGCCCGGATCGTCCACGCGGCAGTCGATCGCGGGATCAACTTCGTGGACACCGCCGACATGTACTCGGCCGGCGAGTCCGAGGAGATCGTCGGCAAGGCCCTGCGCGGCCGGCGCGACGACGTGGTGCTCGCCACGAAGGTGCACTTCCCGATGGGGGAGGGGCCCAATCGGGGCGGCAACTCGCGACGCTGGATCGTCCGGGCGGTGGAGGACAGCCTGCGCCGGCTGGGCACCGACTGGATCGACCTCTACCAGGTGCACCGCCCCGACCACACGACCGACGTCGAGGAGACGCTCGGGGCGCTGACCGACCTGGTCCGGGCCGGGAAGATTCGCGCGTTCGGCTGCTCGACCTTCCCGGCCGAGGAGATCGTGGAGGCGCACCACGTCGCCGAGCGGCGTGCGCTGGGCCGCTTCCGCACCGAGCAGCCGCCGTACTCGATCCTGGCGCGCGGCATCGAGACGTCGGTGCTGCCGGTCTGCCGCCGCTACCGGATGGGCGTGCTGGTGTGGAGTCCGCTGGCCTCCGGGTTCCTGTCCGGCCGGTACCGGCAGGGCCGGCCCGTCGACCTCGGCGCCGGGCGCCCGGCGCTCACCCCGGCCCGGTTCGACCCGGCGCTGCCGGGCAACACCGCCAAGTACGCCGCCGTCGAGCAACTGGTCGCGCTCGCCGACGAAGTGGGCTGCACGCTGCCGCAGCTCGCCGTGGCGTTCACCGCCGTGCACCCGGCCGTCACGTCGACCATCATCGGACCGCGCACGATGGACCAGTTGGACGCGCTGCTCGCCGGGGCGGAGCTGACGCTCGACGACGCGGTGCTGGACCGCATCGACGAGATCGTCCCGCCCGGCACGAACCTCTACCAGCCCGACGGCGCCTGGTCCCCGCCCACGCTGACCGACCCGTCCCACCGCCGCCGCCCCCTCCCAGCCCGAGCCGCAGCCTGACCCCCTCGCTCCTCCCGCCCGCCAGCCCGTCCCGCCCGCCCGTCCCGCCCGCCCTCAGCCCTCCATCTCGCCGATCATGGGGTTTCTGCCCCGGCAAAAGACCGTAAACCGGGCACCCGAGGGGCCGAAACCGCAAGATCGACGAGGCGAGGCGAGGCGAGGCGAGGCGAGGCGGGAGGGGCGAGGGGAGCGCGGGTGGGGAACTGCGTCGACAGGGGACGGTTGCGGAATCACACTGGGCGGGTGGAACATCGCGATCTTGTTCGGGTGAGCAAGCGCCTGTCGCTGGCGTTGCGCCACCGGCCCGACGCGTTCGGGTTGCGACTCGACCGGGCCGGCTGGGTACCGGTCGCCGACGTGCTCGCCGGGCTGGGGATCAGCCGCGCCCAACTGGACGCCGTGGTCGAGGGCAACGACAAGCAGCGCTTCGCGGTGGAGACCGGTCCGGACGGGGCCGACCGGATCCGCGCCAACCAGGGGCACTCTGTTCCGGTCGACCTCGGCCTGACCCCGGCCGCGCCGCCGCCCCGGCTGTTCCACGGCACCGGCGAGGCCGTGCTGGACGCGATCCGGGCGCAAGGGCTGCGCCGGGGCGGGCGGCACCACGTACACCTGTCACAGGATGTGGCGACGGCCCGGCGCGTCGGCGCGCGCCGGGGCGGCGCGGTGGTGGTGCTGACCGTGGACGCGGCGGCGATGGCCGCTGCCGGTCACCTGTTCTACCGTTCGGCGAACGGGGTGTGGCTCACCGACAGCGTGCCGCCGGCCTACCTCGGCGCCACCTGAGCGGCGGTCAGCAGGCGGTGACCGGGTGGGCCACCACGGCGTCGAAGAGGTACGCGAGGTCGTTCACGGCGGCCCGGTCGGGCTGGACGGCGCCGGTGCAGTCGGTGGCGCGGGCCCGCAGGACGTGCCGGCCGGCGGCGGGCGGGTGCCAGCGGACGGTCCAGCGCTGCCAGGCGCCACCTCGGTCCGCCTCGATCAGGTCGGCCGGGCGCCACCCGTCGCCGGTGTCCACCTCGACGTGCGCGATCGGGCCGTTGCCGGACCAGGAACGGCCGGTCAGCAGCACCTCCTGGCCGGCCGGCACCCGGGCGTCCCAGGGCAGCTCGAACGCGCTGCGCACGGGCTGGGCGGTGAGCGCGGTGCCGTCGGCGGGGTGGCCGGGGCCGAACATGCGGTAGAACTGCGTGTTCCACGGCGAGAACAGCGGGGTGGTGGAGACCTCGATCGCGCCCACCCACTTGATCGAGGCGATGCCGACCCAGCCGGGCACCACGAGCCGCACCGGGAAGCCGTGGTCGGCTGGGAGCGGCTCGCCGTTCATCTCGTACGCCAGCAGCACGTCGTCGAGCGCCTTGGCGACCGGCATCGGGCGGCGTACCCGGCCGAGGTTGACCCCGCCGCTGACGTAGTCCGGGTCGAGGCCCTCGGGCATCACGTCGACCGCCTCGTCGCGCAGCCCCGCCAGGCGCAGCACGGTGCCGAGCCGCACGCCCCGCCAGCGGGCCACGCCGACGCTGCCCAGCCCCCACGCCACGCCCGGGGCGGGGTCGTCCTGCTGCTCGGCGAAGTAGCGCCGCCCGTTGCCGGCGCACTCCAGCAGCGCCGCGTGTTCCTCGGCGGGCAGCCGGCGCAGCTCGTCGAGGTCGAACTCGACCGGGTTGTCCCGGGTGGGCGCACCGCGCAGGCCGTCGCCGAACAGGCGCAGCCGCCAGGTGGCCGCGTCCAGGTGCGGCGTGACCGTGTGGTTGCGGACGAAGAAGCGGTCGATGGGGACCACGTACCCCTGGCCGGCCATCGACGGCCAGCGCATCTCGGCGTTGGTGTCCAGCGGGCGCAGCAGCTCCGGCGGCAGCGGCTTGACGATCGGCGCGCCGGGGTCGACGCCGACCGGCGCGGACGCCACCGCTACCGGCTCGCGCTCCGCGGCGGCGGCGGTCACCGCGGCCATCGCCGCGCCCACCTCCAGCAGCCGGTCGCGGTCGACGCCCGGTCCGTGGGCCTGCCCGGCGAGCCACTGCCGGCTCCGGTCGGCGTCGTGGACGGCTTCGGCGGGGGACGGGTACTGACTCACGGCTGACCTCCGGGGTGGGCGACGCTGCCTTTCCTATTGAACCAGTAGGAGTTCCCGTCGATCCATCGCAGGTCGGCGACAATGTCACGCCGCGCCGAGCAGCGTCACCACACCGGCCGCCACGAGCACACCGGCCCACAGCCGGTCGACGTTGAACCAGGCCCGGCGCAGCACACCGACGCCGAGCACCTCGTACACCAGCAGGGCCACGGCCAGCGCGACGCCGAGCATGGCGGCGGTGTGCACGGCCGCGGCGAACAGGCCGGTGAGCGCGCCGGCCGGCGCGGCGGCGAGGTGCCCGGCGTGCGGGCCGGCGCCGACCGCCGGCTCGGCGAGCAGCACCGGCAGCAGCATCAGGCCCGCGCCGTGCGCTGCCGACATCAGGAACGACCAGGCGGTGAGCTGCGCGGCCGACAGCCGCATCCCGGCCCACCGGAAGTGCCTGTCGGACAGCAGCCGCCACAGCCCGAAACCGACGAGCAGCACCCCGCCGGCCACTGCGACCACGGTGCTCGCCGTCACCGACCGGGTGGCGCTGACCAGCGCGGCGACCACAGCCACCGACGCCAGGTGCCCGGCGGCGATCGGCGGCAGGGCCTGCAGGAGCGCGGCCCGGCGGCGCTCCTGCAGGCCCCGGGCCACCGCGAACAGCCAGCCCATCGCCGGGTTCAGGCCGTGGAACGCGCCGAGGCCGGCCAGCGCCGCCCAGGTCGCGCCGGTCACGGGAAGCAGTACGAGTCGGACGACGCGTCGCCGCCCTGCAACCGGGTCTGGTGCACGCGCAGGCCGCGGAACTCGTCCCCGCGCGGGAAGAACCGCGGGTCCGGCACGAGGCCGCCGCTCTCCGGGTCGACGTCCAGCTTCGCCACCCAGGCGCCCACCCCGTCGGGGTAGAACTGGTCGTCCCAGGCGCCGTAGAGCGAGTTGCTGACGTAGACGCGTCGGCCGTCGCGGCTGATCTCGACCATCTGCGGGCCGCCGGCCAGCGGCTCGTCCGGGTACGCCGGGTGCGGCGTGCGGTTGACGATGCCGCCGAGGCGCACCGAGCCGACGCGTACCGGGTGGAACGGGTCGCTGACGTCGTAGCGGATCAGTTCGCCGGTGCCCCAGCAGGAGACGTGCAGGAACCTGTCGTCCACGGACAGGTCGATGTCGGTGACCAGCGGTGGCACCGCCCCGAACGGCTTGAGCAGGTCCGGCAGGTCGGCCGGGTCGGCCGGCTCGGCCGGGATGTCGATCACCTTGGTGACCGCCCAGGTGTCGCCGTCGCGGTGCCACAGCCAGATCGAGGCGGACAGGTCCTCGACGCTGATCACCACGCCGACGAAACCGTACGACTTCGTCGGGTCGTGCGCGGGGCGCAGCTCCAGCGGCATCTGGTACTGGTCGCCGAGGTCGACGCGCTGCACGTGCCGGCGCTTCGCCAGGTCCCAGAAGTGGATCGCGTGGCCGTATTTACGGCCCAGTAGCAGCTCGCCGACGATGCCGTCCTCGATCATCGACGGCGTGCCCCACTCGCTGGTGACCAGCACGTCCTGGGTGTAGTGCCACCAGAAGTCGTACGCCAGGAACTGCGGTCCCCGGTCGGCCTCCCACGCGCCGCGTACCTCGAAGGTGGTGTGGTCGAGCACGGCGATGCCGCCGGGTCCCTCCTGCCCGTCCGCGCCGCCGAGCGCGGAGACGTAGATGCCGTCCGGCCCGCAGTGCACGGTGTGCGGGCGGGAGTACCCGGCGCGCTCGCCCAGGTCCTTCGCCTCGATCACCTTCACCAGGTTCGGCCGGCGCGGGTCGGGTTTGGTGTCGAGCACGTGGATCCGGGACGAGCGCAGGCCCGGCACGATCAGGTAGCGGCGTTCCACGTGCGGGTGCGGCGCGGTCGGGCAGAGCGCGCTGCTGCACGCGTTCCAGCCGAAGTGGTGCAGCTCGTCGCCGGTGTTCGGCAGTTCGGTCCAGCCCACCACCCGGCCGTACGAGTCGGAGTCCGGGTCGGTGTCGAGCACCGCGATGGCGTCGGGGCGCTGGCCGGCGCGGTCGAACGCGGCGACGTACGCGAGCTTCTCGGCCGGCGCGGCGGCGGCGAGCGTGGGGGAGGGGTAGAAGGTCGGGTCGGGGGTCCAGCGGGTCATCGGTTCTCCCTCGCGGTCAGCCGGCGGGTACGCCGAGACGGTCGAGCAGGTGGCGGCGCAGCGCGCCGAGGGCCGGGTCGTCGGGGCTCGGTGCCGGTCCGAGGCCGACTGTCACCTCCTCGGCGATCACGCCGTCGTCGAGGAGCAGGACGCGGTCGGCCAGCAGCAGCGCCTCCTCCACGTCGTGGGTGACGAGCAGCGCGGCGAAGCCGTGCTGGGCGCGCAGCCGCCGCAGCAGCCCCTGCATGCGCAGCCGGGTCAGCGCGTCGAGTGCGCCGAACGGCTCGTCCAGCAGCAGCAGGTCCGGTTCGCGGACCAGCGCGCGGGCCACCGCGACCCGCTGCGCCTGCCCGCCGGACAGCTCGGCCGGCCAGGCCCGGCCCCGGTCGGCGAGCCCGACCTCGGCCAGCGCGCGGCCGACCCGGTCGCTCACGTCCGGCCCGGCCAGGCCGAGCGCCACGTTGTCTGCCACCCGCTTCCACGGCAGCAGCCGGTGCTCCTGGAACACCACCGCGGCGGTGCCGTGCACCGCGTGCTCGCCGCCCGCGTCGCCGTCGAGCCCGGCGAGCACGCGCAGCAGCGTGCTCTTGCCGGATCCGCTGCCGCCCAGCAGCGCCACCGTCTCCCCGGCGGCGATGGTCAGATCCACCCCGGACAGCACCACCGCCGGGCCGAAGGACCGGGTCACCGCGCGTGCGGTGAGCACCGGCCCGGTCAGGTCGCCCGCAGTCCGCGTCGCCATGCCAGCGTCCTCCTCTCCGCGTACCGGATGAGCAGGTCGGAGGCCAGCCCCAGCAGCGCGTAGATGAGCAGGCCGAGCACCACCACGTCGGTCTGGCTGAACTCGCGCGCCTCCATCATCAGGAAGCCGACGCCGGTCTGCGCGTTCACCTGCTCGCCGACGACCAGGCCGAGCCAGGCCGCGCCGATGGCCAGCCGCAACCCGAGGAACAGCGCCGGCAGCGCGCCGGGCAGCACCACGTGCCGCAGCCGGGCCGCCAGGCCCAGACCGCAGGTGCGCGCCGCCTCCACGAGGCGTTCGTCGATGTCGCGGATCCCGGCGTACGTGTTGAAGTAGATCGGGAAGAACGCGCCGAGCGCGACCAGCGTGACCTTCAGCGACTCGCCGATGCCGACCCAGATGATCAGCAGCGGGACCAGGCCCAGGTGCGGCAGCATCCGGGCCATCTGCACCGGCGGGTCGACCAGGTCGTCACCGAGGCGCAGCAGCCCGGCCGCCGCGCCGAGCACCAGCGCCAGGCCGCCGCCGATGAGCAGGCCGAGCGCGGCGCGGGTGAGCGAGTCGAGCAGGTGCACGCCGAGCGTGCCGTCGCGCGCCAGCCGCCACCCGGTCGCCAGCACCGCGCTGGGCGCGGGCAGCTTCTCCGCGGCGAGCAGGCCGGTGCGCGCGGCGACCTCCCAGCCGAGCACCAGCACGACCGGGCTCACCGCGCGCCGCCACCGCCGCGAGACGCGGGCCCGCGACCGCCGCGGCGTCGCCAGATCGGGTACGACAGGCGCTGTCGCCTCGGCCAGCGCCGGACCGCTCACTGGAACGCCTCGTTGAACCGGCCGTCCACCCGCCCGGCGATGTCGACCGGTCCGGGCACCAGCTTCAGCTCCACGAAGCTGTCCGCGATGGCCTGCAACTCGGCGCCGATCTCCGGGGTGACCGGGGCGAGCGGCTTGGCGCTTCTGGCCAGCGCCCGGGTGGTCACGTCGAGCGGGATCTTCAGCTCCGGGGCGAGGATGGCGGCCCGCTCGGTCGGGTGGGCGATGCCCCAGTCCGTGGTCTGCCGGTACGTGTTCAGGAACGCCTGCACGTCGGCGGTGCGGTTCTTCACCGCGTCCGGCGCGGCCAGCACGTACTCGCGGTTGCCGGCCAGGCCGGTGGCGTCGGCCAGCACCCGTACGCCCGGCTGCTCGGCCAGCGCGAAGTAGGGATCCCAGATGATCCACGCGTCGACCTGCCCGTTGTCGAACGCGGGCCGCCCCTCGGCGGGCTTGAGGTACTTCACCTTGATGTCGGCGAGCGTCATCCTGTTGGCCTCCAGCAGCTTCACCAGCAGCCAGTGCACGTTGGAGCCCTTGTTCAGCGCGACAGTCTTCCCACGCAGGTCGGCGAATCCACGATACGGGCTGTCCGCCTTGACCAGAACCGCCTCGCCCTGCGGGATCGGCTGGGACGTGCCGACCACCGAGAACGGGATCTTCCCGGCGGCGGCGAACACCGGCGGGGCCTCGCCGACCTGGCCGATGTCGATCGAGCCGGCCTTGAGCGCCTCGGTCAGGGCCGGGCCGCTCTCGAACAGCGACCAGGTGACGTTCTTCGCGTCGCCGCGCGCCTTGACCAGGCTGAGCCCGCCGAAGCGCTGGTAGCCGATCCGCAGCGGGCCGTCGCCACCGCTGCTGGCGTCGGCCGCCTCGCCGCCGCAGGCCGTCAGCGCCGTCGCGGCGAGCAGCGCGAGGGTGGTGAGCAGCGCGGCCACCGGGCGGCGGCGCGATCTGGGGGTACGCATGGCGACTCCTCGGGGAGGGGAAGAGCCCGGCATCGACGGGCGACAGCAACCTACCAACCCGATAGGTTTTATGGGTAGTGTGTCGGCGTGGTCGTCCCACCACTCAGGAGGCGGCCGTCCGACAGCGCACCGGAGGCACACCATGTCGCTCACCTTCCACTGGTTCCTGCCGACCTACGGCGACAGCCGGGACATCGTGGGCGGCGGTCACGGCGTACCGGTCGGCACCGCCGGCGGTGCGCGACCGGCCAGCGTGGCGTATCTGGGGCAGATCGCCCGCACCGCCGAGCAGCTCGGCTTCGTCGGCGCGCTCACCCCCACCGGCGCGTGGTGCGAGGACGCCTGGCTGACCACCGCCATGCTCACCGAGGTCACCGAGCGGCTGAAGTTTCTCGTCGCGTTCCGGCCCGGCCTGCTCTCACCCACCCTCGCCGCGCAGATGGCCGGCACGTTCCAGCGCCTGTCCGGCGGCCGGCTGCTGCTCAACGTGGTTACCGGCGGCGAATCCGCCGAGCAGCGCGCGTACGGCGACTTCCTGGACAAGGACGCCCGCTACGCGCGTACCGACGAGTTCCTGCACGTGGTGCGCGCGCTGTGGCGCGGTGAGACGGTCGACCACGACGGCGCCCACGTACGGGTCGAGGGCGCCCGGCTCAGCCGGGTGCCCGACCCGGTGCCGCCTGTCTACTTCGGCGGGTCGTCCGGCGCGGCCGGGCCGGTGGCCGTCCGGCACAGCGACGTGTACCTGACCTGGGGCGAACCGCCCGCCCAGGTGGCCGGCAAGCTGGACTGGATCCGTGGGCTCGCCGCCGAGGCCGGCCGCGAGCTGCGGTACGGCATCCGGCTGCACGTGATCAGCCGGGACACCGCCGAGGAGGCGTGGGCCCAGGCGCGCAAGCTGCTCGACGGCATCCCCGAGGCCGACGTGCGGGCGGTGCAGGAAGGGCTGCGGCGCAGCGAGTCCGAGGGGCAGCGGCGGATGCTCGACCTGCACGGCGGCTCCCGCGACGGGCTGGAGGTCTCGCCGAACCTGTGGGCCGGATTCGGCCTGGTACGCGGCGGCGCGGGCACCGCGCTGGTCGGCAGTCACACCGAGGTCGCCGACCGGATCGCTGAGTACCACGCGCTCGGCCTGGACGAGTTCATCCTCTCCGGTCACCCGCACCTGGAGGAGGCGTACTGGTTCGGCGAGGGCGTACTGCCGATCCTGCGGCGGCGCGGGCTGTGGCGGCACCCGGCCGGCGAGCCGGAGACCGAGGTGCCGGCCGCCGTGCCGTTCTCACCCCAGCCGGTTCCGGCCCGCGGCTGACCGTCGCGGCTTCGTGGCCGCCGCTGTGTGGTGTGGTGCCGGCGGCCACTGCCGTGCTCGGTTCGGTCAGCCGTGCTCGGTCCGGTCAGAGCGGGCGTTGCCCGGCGAGGAAGTCGGCGAGCACCCGGGTGTGCGTGGAGAAGGCCAGCTCGACCGGATCGGTGAGCACCAGCCACTCGGTGGCCTCCTCCGTCGGCGCCGACGGCGGCAGGTCACCGATCGCCCGCTCGGGCAGCACCCCGAAGACCATGATGGTGCCGCCCGCCGGAGCGCCGTGCACCGCGAACAGCCGCGCCTCGCCGGCCTCGGCCAGCAGCCCGGTCTCCTCGCGCAGTTCCCGCACGAGCGCCTCGGACCACTCCTCGCCGTACTCGATGAAGCCACCCGGGAGGGCCAGCAGTCCGCGGGCCGGTTCGATGTCGCGACGTACGACGACCACGCCGAGCCCCTGCGGCGTGCGGACCGGCAGCACCGCCACCGCGACCGGCAGCGGGTTGCGCCACACCGTCTCGCCGCACGAGGAGCAGACCCGCGGCCACCCGGCGCCCGCCGGGTAGGCCGCGCCGCAGAAGGAGCAGTGCGAGTACGGCGTCACGCCGCAGCACGTTACCCGCATCCCGGGCCCGATTCGGGCGTCACCCCCTTGGGGCGGCGAGCTGGGCGCGCGCCTCCATCAGGGCGAACCCGAGCAGGTTGTCGCCCCGCCAGGTCTCCGGGTCGGCGGCGCGCGGATCGGCGGCGGTCAGGCCGATGCCCCAGACCCGGTCCGTCGGGCTGGCCTCGACAAGCACCCGGTCGCCGGTGCCGAGCAGGAACCGTCGCAACGTCTCGTGCTGGGAGAACTTGGCCACGCTGCCGGCCACCACGATCTCGTAGCGGCGGGCCACCCAGGTCGCCTCGTCGAAGTCGCGCACCTGCCGGCCGAGCGCCTTGGCCCGGTGCGGATGCCCGGCGGCCAGCACCCGCTCGGCGACCGCGTGGTCACCGAAGAGCGTGGCCTTGTGCCACATCATCCAGTGCTCGGCGGTGGCGAACTCGCGGCCGTCCACCGTGAACGCCGCCGGCCACCACTGGCTCAGGCAACCCGCGCCGACACTGCCGTCGCGTTGTGGCCGGTGCCCCCAGAAGTGCAGGTACTTAAACGTCTGACCGGCGTCGACGGCGGCGGTCAGGTCGGCGACGGAACGGATCGGCATGCCCCGCAGTCTGCCCCACCCCACCGACATCCCACCGCCACTTTCCCCGCGACAACGCACCACCGCGCGACCCTTGTGGACGCCTTCGTGAGTCGACTCCATCCCAGGCGCCCTCCGCACACCGGCCTTGACCGCCTCGCCACGCTCGTCGCTCATCGCCGCATTCGTCCGGAGCCCGCCTCCTGCCCGCCATGCGAGGCGCGGCCTTCCTACATTGAGGGAAGCGCGTCCTACATTCGGAGACGCAGAGAGATCTTGGTAGGAAGTGGCCCCTATGAGGGCCGTTTCCTACCAAGATCTCCAAGCGCCCGGCGAGATCCGCCGGGGCGACCGGGGCAAGCGTGTTACGGGGCGCGAACGCGGCAGGGTGCCGAGCCGAGCACGGCGGAGCGGGGCGATCACGTCGCGTACCCGCCGCGGGTGACGCCCTGGTTGACGATCGCCACCGGGACGCCGCGCCGGGCCGCGCATGGCGGAGCGGGGCGAGCGTGCTTGGCCAGCGGGACGTGGCCGGTGTCGACCGCGAGGCCGCCGACGTCAGCGGCCGGACCCACGAGACCCCGAACAGCCCTCGCTCACCGGACGACATCAACTGTCCACCCCGTCCCCGCAGCCTCGCCGATCTTGCACTTTGGTGCCCCGCAATCCAGGTGAAAACGGGCGCCGCAAGGGCCCGAACTGCAAGATCGGCGAGGCGAGGGCGGGGGCGGGGGGCGGAGGGTTACGGGGTGGGGGCGCCTGTGTAGAACGCGGTGACGCGCTCGCCCGCCGCGTGTGCCTCGTCGGCGGGGGTGCCGGCCTCGATGCTTGCCTCTGTCCAGCTCCTGCTGGACTCGGTGACGAAACTGCGGCCCTCGTCCGAGGCCATCCACTCGGCCGCGGCGGCCGGGTCGACGCCCGTGCCGTCGGTCGCGAAGTGGGAGGCCAGCCCGACCAGCGCCAGGTCCCAGCCGATACCGACCGCGCCCGGGCCGTACTCGGCCCACCGCTGGTCGTCGACGTGCGCGACGTGTTCCAGCTCGAATCGGGTACGCCCCGGGCCCGCCTCGCGCAGCCGCACCTCGATCCAGCTCACCTCGCCGCCGAACTCCCAGGTGGCGGCGAAGCCGTGCGGCGGGTCGCAGCGTTCGACAGTGCCGGCGGCGTTGCCCTCCAGCTGGTAGCGGCCGCCGAGGCTCAGGTCGCCGGAGACGGGCAGGAACCAGCGGGGTATCCGCTCCGGGTTGGTGCAGGCGTCGAAGACGTCGGCCAGCGGCGCGTCGTACGTCTGGGCGATGGTGAGCACCCGCGCCTGCCCGGCGGGAAGCGTACGGTCGCCGATGCGGCGCTCGACGGCGCTGATCTGTCCGGTCACGTCGATCACGGTTCGGTCCTCTCGTCGGTGTCGTCTGCGCGCAGCCGTCGTTCGCGGCGGCCCCTGGCCAGCTCGGTGGCGAGCGCGGCCAGCGGCGGCGTCCAGAAGCGGCGGAACCCGGCCAGCCACGCGTCGATCTCGCGCAGCGGGCCGGGGTCCACGGCGTAGAGCCGGCGGGTGCCCTCGGCGCGCACGGTGGTGAAGCCGTGTTCGCGCAACACCTTGAGGTGCTGCGAGACGGCGGGCTGGCTGATGCCGAACTCGCGCCGCACGGTGTCGCCGAGCGCCCCGGCGGGTTGCTCACCGTCGGCGAGCAGCTCCAGGATGCGGCGGCGGACCGGGTCGCCGAGGACGTCGAAGGCGTGCACAACGCCTTTGTATCAGAGTGGGCTTATATAAGCCAGCGCTGACGTACGCGGGACGCCCGTCGCACCCGGGCGCCCCGCGTACCCCCGTGGTCAGCCGCCGAGACGAGCGGCGACGGTACGGCGCAGCTCCGGCAGGCGGTCGTGCAGCAGGCCCGGGCACTGCGTGTTGTTGAAGTCCTTGTGCCCGTAGATCTCGGTGGGCGCGATGCCGTACTGCTGGCAGGTGAACGCGCAGAACGTCACGAGGCTGTTCCAGAGCGCCTGGGGCGGCTGCACGTCCACGTAGATGCCGTCGTTCTCGATGCCGATGGCCTGGCTGTTCTGCCCGACGCAGTGCGCGCCCTGCACCATGGTCTGGCCGTGCAGCAGCGCGTAGAGGCTGCCGTGCCGGCCCTCGGTCAGGTAGCCGCCCCGGCTGTTGGTGAAGTGCTGCCCGGAGTCGAGCCAGCCGTTGCTGTCCATGTGCAGGTTCTGGATGTCGCGCGAGTTGCGGTACGCCTGGGCGAGGCTGTAGTCGGTCGTGTTCGGAAACGCTGTGTGGTGCACGATGATCTTGTTGGGTCGGCTGGTCACCACGCTCACCGGCGACGAGGGCGGGCGGGCGCCCCAGGTCGCGCAGTTGGCGATGGTCGGCTGGTCGACACGGGTGGCGGCGGCCCGCGCGTCGGGGCCGGAGCCGATCTGGGTCAGCGCGCCGACGCCGGCGGCGGCGCCGAGCAGGACCGCGCCACGCAGCACGGCCCGCCGGGGGACAGGAACAGACATCGCAGCTCCTCGGGAGAGAGGGACGGCCGGGCGTGGCGGGACCGGCACCGCCCGCCACGCCCGGGCCGGGGTCAGCAGGGTCCGTTGCAGGCCAGGACGCGCAGCCGGTCGAGCGAGCCGTTCCAGACGTTCTGGTCGCCGGGGAAGACACCGGAGGAGGACCACTGCCAGAACGAGTACGTGCCCCAGCCCGCCGGCAGCGTGCCGACGCTGCTGGAGTAGCGGGCGATCCACAGTGGGTTGTTGGCGGCGAACTGCGAGGTGTTGCCGGTGCAGGTGCTCCACCAGTCGGTGGTGGTGTAGATGGTGGCCCACCGGCCGGTGCGGGCGTAGTACTGGTTGACGAACGAGGCGATCCAGCTGCGCATCGACGCCTGGCTCAGCCCGTAGCAGGTCGCGCCGTACGGGTTGTACTCGATGTCCAGCGCGCCGGGCAGCGTCCGCCCGTCCTTGGACCAGCCGCCGCCGTGGTCGACGAAGTAGTTGGCCTGGACGGCGCCGCTGGTGGTGTCGGGGCGGGCGAAGTGGTACGAGCCGCGGATCATCCCGACGTCGTAGGAGCCGTTGTACTGCTGGGCGAAGTACGGGTTGGTGTAGTAGGTGCCCTCGGTGGCCTTGACGTACGCGAACCGGGCGCCGTTGGCCCACGCCCCGGACCAGTTCACATTGCCCTGGTGGCTGGAGACGTCCATGCCGGGCAGTCCGGCCGGGGCGGCGGAGGCGGGGGCCGTCCCGGACAGGGTCGCGGCGGCGACGGTGACGGTGGCGAGCAGCGCGGCTCCGGCCGCGCGCAGCGCCGATCGGATCGATTCGTGCATCTGTCCTCCCTGGGGGTTGCCGCGCTCCGGCGGCGGGAGTATGACGAAAGGAACTGTCGTCATTAGTGCACAGGGCGGAGAGCCTTTTCAATAGAACGCATCGAAGAATCTCGTTGGATAGGGCGCTCAGCCGAGCTGGGCGAGCGCCTCGGCGGCGGCGCGCTCGCCGGCGGTCACCGCGCCCTCCAGGTAGCCGCTCCACCGGGTCGCGGTCTCGGTTCCGGCCCAGTGCACCCGCCCGGCCGGCGTCCGCAACTCCGGGCCGTGGTCGCGCCACGCGCCGGGCGGCAGCACGCCGCAGAAGCAGCCGCGCGTCCACTCGTCTGCCGACCAGTCGTACTCGACGAGGTCGTCGGGGCGCGCGGCGGCCGGGCCGAAGATCGCGGCGAGCGCGTCGCGCAGCGCGTCCCGGCGCGCGTCCGCCGGCAGCCGGCGCAGCGCCCGGGCCTGCGCGCCGTAGCTGAACGCGGTGAGGACCCCGCCCGGCGCGTCCGGCAGCGAGTTGTCCACCGTCTCGGTCAGCGGTCCGGTGTCCGTGCTGGACACCCCGGAGCGGCCGTCGGCCCGCCAGAACGGCGTCGGATAGAGCGCGTGGACCTTGAACGCCGCGCCCATCGGCATCCGCTGGGGCAGCCCGTCGCGCAGCGGCGACAGCGGCGGGTCGTACCGGATGCGCCCGGCCAGCGTCGGCGCCAGCGCGACCACCACCGCGTCGCCGTGGTGCGTCTCGTCGCCGGAGCGCACCCGCACGCCGCCGTCGTCCTGCGCGACGCCGTCCACCGGGGCGCGCAGGCGCAGGCTCCCGGGAGGCAGCGCGGCGGCCATCCGCTCGGCCAGCGCGGCCGGGCCACCGGCGATCCGGTCCTGCTGGGCGCCGCCTGCCATGCGCAGCAGCGGCCGGGTGCCGCCGCCGCTGCGCGGGTAGAACAGCATGTGCAGCAGCGAGACCTCGTCCGGCGAGGCGGCCAGCAGGCCACCGGCGAGCATCCGGCCGGCGTACCCGGCGGTGACCGGGCCGGCAGCGCTCGCGTCGAGCCAGCCGCCGAACGTGATCCGGTCCCACCGCGCCGCCCCCTCGGCCCGCCACGGCGCGGCCGGGTCGACACCGGCCGCCATCTCGTCCAGCGTGCCCAGCAGCCCGGACAGTCCCGGCGGCTCGCCGGTGGCCGGGCGCCCGCCGAGCAGCAGCGTCGGCGCGCCGTGCGCGGGGGAGGGGAACGTGGTCAGGCCGTACGCGGCGACGAGCGCGTACATTCGGTCCTGGGTGGGGCCGATCCACTGCGCGCCCAGATCGAGCCAGCCGCCGCCGGGCAGCGGGCGGCTGAGCGTCCGGCCGCCCACCCGGTTCCGCGCCTCCAGCACCCGCACCTCGGCGCCGGCCGCGTCCAGCGCGAGCGCGCAGGCCAGACCGGAGAACCCGGCGCCCACGACGACGACCCGGTGGCGGCGCACGCGACGGCGTACCCCGCTCCCGGCCGGATTCACCCGGCCCGGCGTGTCGAAACCGGCGTCAGTCGTTCGTGTGGAGGGTGAAGGGACGGCGCGGGGCCGTCCGACGGCGGTGAGGAGAAACCGATGAAGCAGTACCTGATCAGCATGTACCAGCCTGCCGGCGAGGGCCGCCCGGACCCGGAGTTCCTGGCCGGGGTGATGCGTGAGGTCGAGGCCATCGGCCGGGATCTGCGGGAGGCCGGGTGCTGGGTGTTCGGCAACGGCCTGCACGACCCGCAGACCGCCACCGTGCTGCGCCCGGCCGGTGACGAGGTGCTGGTCACCGACGGGCCGTTCGCCGAGGGCAAGGAGTACCTGGGCGGCGTCACCATCATCCGGGCGCCCGACCTGGACGCCGCGCTGGACTGGGGCCGCCGCTACGCGCTGGCCACCACGCTGCCGATCGAGGTCCGCCCGTTCCAGGGCGAGGGATGACCGAACTCGAACGGGTCTTCCGGGCCGAGTACGGCCGCGCGGTAGCCGTCCTGGTCCGTCTCCTCGGCGACATCGACCTCGCCGAGGAGGCGGTCCAGGAGGCGTTCACGATCGCCGTCTCGCGCTGGGCCGCCGACGGGCCGCCGCCCAGCCCGGCCGGCTGGATCATCACCACCGCCCGGAACCGGGCGATCGACAGGTTGCGCCGCGAGGCCACCCGGGCCGCCCGGCACGCCGAGGCCGCCCTGCTGCACGCCGCCGACCCGCCCGCCGAGGAGGGGCCCGTGCCCGACGACCGCCTGCGCCTGATCTTCACCTGCTGCCACCCCGCGCTCGCCGCGCCCGCCCGGGTGGCGTTGACGCTGCGCCTGCTCGGCGGCCTGAGCACCGCCGAGATCGCGCGCGCCTTCCTGGTGCCGGAGCGGACCATGGCGCAGCGTCTGGTCCGGGCCAAGGCGAAGATCCGTGACGCCGGTATCCCGTACCGGGTGCCGCGCGACGCCGACCTGCCGGACCGGCTGCGCGGGGTGCTCGCGGTGGTCTATCTGATCTTCAACGAGGGGCACACGGCCAGCGTGGGGGAGCGGCTGGGCCGCGCCGAGCTGGGCGCCGAGGCGATCCGGCTGGGCCGGCTGCTGGTGACGCTGATGCCGGACGAGCCGGAGGCGCTCGGCCTGCTCGCGCTGATGCTGCTCACCGAGGCGCGCCGGGACGCCCGGACCGGGCCGGACGGGGCGCCGGTGTCGCTGTCCGAGCAGGACCGTGGCCGGTGGGACCGGGAGCTGATCGCCGAGGGCCAGGATCTGGTCCGCCGGTGCCTGCGGCGGGACCGGCCCGGCCCGTACCAGATCCAGGCCGCGATCGGCGCGGTGCACGCGGACGCGCCCACCGCCGCGGCCACCGACTGGCGGCAGATCCTCGCGCTCTACGACCGGCTGGCGGCCGTCACGCCCGGACCGGTGGTGGCGCTGAACCGGGCGGTCGCGCTGGCCGAGGTACGCGGACCGGCTGCCGCGCTGGCCGAAGTGGACCGGCTGGACCTGACCGGATACCACGTGTGGCACGCGATCCGGGCCGACCTGCTGCGCCGCCTCGATCGTCCGGCGCAGGCCCGGGTCGCGTACGACGCGGCGATCGCCGGCACCGGCAACGCTGCGGAGCAGACGTTCCTGCGCCGTGCCCGCGACCGGATGGCGGGATGATCACACCGACGGTGCACGTTGGAGGCCGGTTAACCCGGGAAATGAACCGTGATCGTCTGGGCATTGACGCGGCGGCAGAGAAAAGTACACTCCCGGTGTAATTAGTTTTCCCGCTCCGTCGACCGGCACGAGGTGACGATGAGCCCACCGGCCACCCCCGCCGACGATCAGGGCCTGACGCTGCACCACGTCGGCGTACGCTTCGGCGGCCTGGTCGCCCTCGACGACGTCTCGCTGCGCGTACCGCCCGGCCGGGTCGTCGGCGTGATCGGGCCCAACGGCGCCGGCAAGACCACGCTGTTCAACGTGGTCTGTGGCTTCGTCCGCCCGACCGAGGGCTCGCTCACCCTCGACGGCCGGCCGTTCCGGCCCCGCCCGCACGCCCTCACCCGGCTCGGCATCGCCCGCACGCTCCAGGGCGTCGGACTGTTCGGCGGGCTGACCGTGCTGGAGAACGTGGTGGCCGGCGCGAGCCACACCGCACGGGCCGGATTCGCCGCCGCGCTGTTCGGCCTGCCGCGCAGCGGCCGCGACGAGCGGCGGCTGCGCGCCCGGGCTCTGGACCTGCTCGCCGAGCTGGGCATCGACAAGTATGCCGACGCCCCGCCGGGCACCCTGCCCTACGCGGTACGCAAGCGGGTCGCGCTGGCCCGCGCGCTGATCGCCCGCCCCCGGCTGCTGCTGCTCGACGAGCCGGCCGGCGGGCTCGGCGCCGACGACGTGGCCGAGCTGGCCGACCTGGTCCGCGCGTTGCCGGACCGGGAGGACGGCTGCGCCGTGCTGCTCGTCGAGCACCACATGGACCTGGTCATGTCCGTCTGCCACGACCTCGTGGTGCTCGACTTCGGCAAGGTGATCGCCGCCGGGTCCCCGGAGAGCATCCGCGACGACCCAAGGGTCACCGAGGCGTACCTGGGCGCCGAGGTGCCCGCCGAGGGGAGCGCGTCGTGACCGCCGTGCTGGAGGTGGAGGCGCTCAGCTGCGGCTACGGCCCGGTGCCGGTGCTGCGCGACGTCGCGCTCACCGTCCCGGCCGGCACCGTCACCGCCGTGCTCGGCGCCAACGGCGCCGGGAAGACCACGCTGCTGCGTACCCTCTCGGGTCTGCTGCGGCCCACCAGCGGCCGGATCCGGTACGCGGGGGAGGACCTGCGCGGCGTCCGGGTGGAACACCTGGTCCGGCGCGGACTGGCGCACGTGCCGGAGGGGCGCGGCGTGGTGACCGAGCTGACAGTGGCGGAGAACCTGCGCCTGGGCGGGCTGTGGCGGCGCGACCGGGTCGACGCCCGGCGCGCGCAGGACGAGGTGTACGAGCTGTTCCCGGCGCTGGCCCGCCGCCGCGACCACGCCGGACACCAGCTCTCCGGCGGCGAACGGCAGATGCTCGCGATCGGCCGCGCGCTGATCGCCCGGCCCCGGCTGCTGCTGCTCGACGAGCCGTCGCTCGGGCTGGCGCCCAAGGTCACCGCGCAGATCATGGCGCTGCTGCGGCGGCTGCGCGACGAACAGGGGCTCACCGTGCTGCTGGTCGAGCAGAACGTGCGCAGCGCGCTCTCCGTCGCCGACCAGGGCATCGTCATGTCGCTCGGACGTGTGGTGACCGCCGCGCCGGCCGCCCGGCTGCGCGACGACGACCAGCTCCGGCACGCGTACCTCGGATTCTAGGAAGGGGTCGCGGATGGAGCGGTTCTGGTTCCTCACCTTCGACGGGCTCGCCGGCGGGGCGGTCTACGCGGCGTTCGCGCTCGCGCTGGTGCTCATCTGGCGGGCCGCCCGGGTGGTCAACTTCGCCCAGGGCGCGATGGCGGTGGCCACCGCCTACGTCGGCTACGCGGTCGTCTCCGCCACCGGCTCGTACTGGCTGGGCCTGGCCGCCGCGATCCTGTCCGGACTGGCCCTGGGCGCGCTGGTGGAGCGGGTGCTGATGCGGTTCGCCGGCCCCGGCGGCCCGCTCAACCAGGTGATCGTCGCGCTCGGGCTGGTGCTCGTCATCCAGGCGGTGCTCGGCATGATCTTCGGCAACGAGTACCGGCCCGCCCCGGCGCCGTTCGACACCGACGCGCTCACCATCGGCGGGGTGGCCGCGCTGTCCCCGTACGACCTCTGGGTGCTCGGCGCGGCGCTCACTGTGGTGGCGCTGCTCGCGGTGCTGTTCACCCGTACCCCGGTCGGGCTGCGGATGCGGGCCGCCGCGTTCGCCCCCGAGGTGTCCCGGCTGCTCGGCGTCAGCGTCGGCCGGATGCTCACACTGGGCTGGGCGCTCGCCGCCGCTGTCGGCGCGCTGGCCGGGATGCTCGTCGTCCCCACCGGACTCGGCCTGCACTCGCACGCCATGGACCTGGTCTTCGTGATCGCGTTCACCGCCGCCGTGGTCGGCGGCCTGGACAGCCCGGTCGGCGCCGTCGTCGGCGGCCTGCTGGTCGGGCTGATCCTGTCCTACGTCACCGGCTACCTGGGACCGGACACCACCCCGCTGGCCGTCCTGGTGCTGCTGCTGGCTGTCCTGCTGGTCCGCCCCGGCGGGCTCTTCTCCGCGGCGAGAGCGAGGCACGTGTGACGACCACCCCCACCGAGACCGCGCCCGCGCCGGCGTCCCCGCTGCGCCGGCTGCTCCCGGGCGCGCCGGCCGGACGCGAGCCGCGCGGCTCCACGCTGTTGCGCCACCTCGCCGTGGCCGTGTTCGTCGGCACGCTCGTCGTGCTGGTCACCAACCAGCTCGCGCCGTACCAGAACCTCCAGGTGGCCCGCGTCTGCGCGTTCCTCTGCGTCACCGCCGGGCACACCGTGCTGGTCGGGCTCAACGGCCAGCTCTCCCTCGGGCACGGCGCGCTGATGGCCACCGGCGCGTACACCGTGGCGCTGACCCAGCAGGCCCTCGACGAGCGGGCCGTACGCGGGTGGTGGACGCTGCCGGCGTCGCTGCTCGCGGGGGTCGCGGTGACCGCGCTGGGCGGGCTCGTCGTCGGGCTGGCGGCGGCCCGGCTGCGCGGCCCCTATCTGGCCGGTGTGACGCTCGCCGTGGCGACGCTCGTCCCGGCGGTCACCACGATCTTCACCGGCGTGTTCAACGGCGAACAGGGGCTGTCGTTCCCGGCGCAGACGCCACCGGCCGCGCTCGGCGCCTACTTCCAGCCCGAGCGCTGGCTGGCCTGGATCGCGCTGGCCGCCGCCCTGCTCACCATGCTGCTGCTGGCCAACCTGGTGCGCAGCCGCTTCGGCCGGTCGCTGCGGGCGGTCCGCGACGACGAGGTCGCGGCCCGGCTCGCCGGTATCCCGGTGGCCCGCACGCAGGTGCTGGCGTTCGTCGTCAGCGCCGCGTGCGCCGGCCTCGGCGGCGGCGTGTACGCCATGCTCACCGCCACCGTCGCGGCCGGCAAGTTCCCGCTGGACCTGTCGCTGTTCCTGCTCATGGCGATCGTGATCGGCGGGCTGGGCAGCCTGGCCGGCGCGGTCTGGGGAGCGCTGCTGCTGGTGGCGCTGCAGGACCTGCCCGGCCTGCTCACCGAGCACCTCAGCCTGTCCGCCGGGCTGGCCCAGCGGCTGGAGGGCAACCTCGCGCTCGCCGTGTTCGGCCTGGTCCTCATCGTCGTCATGCTCGCCGCCCCGGGCGGCCTGCAGGGCGGGGTGCGTGCCCTCACCACCCGCCTGCGCAGGGCCGTCCGCCGTCGTCCCGCCCCCCGCCGGTCGCCGGACCGCTGACCTCACCGGTTCCACCCACACCGTTCGCACCGTCGCACCGGAATGGAGAACCATGCGCACCACCACCCGCCGCGTTCTCGCGGCCGCCGCCGGCCTGGCCCTGCTGGCCGCGTTGCCGGCTTGCGCCGACGACGAGAAGCAGGCCGCCGAGAACGTTCCCGGCGTCAGCGACTCCGAGGTCGTCATCGGCACCCATCAACCACTCACCGGACCGGCCGCGCCCGGCTACTCGAAGATCTCCGCCGCCACCAAGGCGTACTTCGAGCACGTCAACAGCAAGGGCGGCGTGCACGGCCGGAAGATCGTCTACAAGGTCATGGACGACGGCTACAACCCGGCCAACACCGAGAACGTGGTCCGCAAGCTGGTGCTCGACGACAAGGTCTTCGCGCTGCTCGGCGGCCTCGGCACGCCGACGCACACGAACGTTCTGGAGTTCGTCAAGACGCAGCGGGTGCCGGACCTGTTCGTCGCCTCCGGCAGCCGCAACTGGAACCAGCCGGACAAGTACCCGACGACGTTCGGCTGGCAGCCCGACTACACGGTCGAGGGCAAGATCCTGGCCAGCTACGTCAAGCGCGAGTTCCCCGGCGCTAAGGTCTGCCACTTCGGGCAGAACGACGACTTCGGGCGGGACTCGCTCGCCGGGGTGGAGCAGGTCCTCGGCCCGGTCGCGGCGAAGCAGACGTACACCAGCACCAACCAGCAGGTCGGCCCGGCGATCGGGGCGCTGCGTGCGGCCGGCTGCCAGGTGGTCATCTCGGCGACCATCCCGGGCTTCACCGCGCTCGCCATGGGCCAGGCCGCCGGGCAGGGCTTCAAGGCGCAGTGGGTGGTCTCCAACGTGGGCGCCGATTACACCACGCTGGCCGCCCAGCTCGGCGACAAGAAGGTGATCCTCGAGGGCATGGTGGCCGACAACTACCTGCCGAACGTGAGCGACACCGCGAACCCGTGGATCCAGGAGTTCACCAAGATCCACCAGAAGTACAACGCCGGCAACCCGGTCGACGGCAACGCGATCTACGGCTACTCGATGGCGTACACGTTCGTCCAGGCGATGCTCGCCGCCGGGCCCGACCCCACCCGGGAGAAGCTGATCGAGGCCGTGCGCAAGGGCGGCTTCCGCGGGCCCGGCCTGGTTCCGTTCCGGTACGCCGACGGCGTGCACGCCGGCTACGGCGGCGTGCGGCTGACCAAGGTGAGCAACGGCGCGCAGGCGTACTTCGGTCCCGCGTACACCACCGACGACGGTGACGGCGCGGTCACCGAGTTCACCGAGCCGCCGACCGCACCGCCGGCGGACGCCGTACCGACCCCCTGACCTCGCTCGTGCCGCCGGGCAGCCGGGTGCCTGCTGCCCGGCGGCACGACCGTAGAGTGGCCGCCGGTACCCGAGCAACAGGAGAACCCGTACCCATGATCGAGCTGGAGACCGACCCGCCGGAACGGGTGGACGGCCGGGCGGCGCGGGCCGAGCGGACCCGGGCCGCGATCGTGGAGGCGCACCTGGCCCTGATCGACTCCGGTGACCTGCGGCCCACCGGGGAGCGGATCGCCGAGCGGGCCGGGGTGTCGCTGCGCACGCTCTGGACCAACTTCAAGGACATGGAGACGCTGTTCGCGGCGACCGGGCGGCGCGTCGGCGAACGGCAGGCAGCCGCCTGGCGGCCGGTGTCGCCGGAGCTGCCGCTGACTGCCCGGATCGCCGCGTTCTGCGACCAGCGCGCCCGGCTGCTGGAGCTGCTGGCGCCCTCGGCCCGCGCGTCGGCGCTGCGGGAGCCGTTCTCCCCGCAACTGCGCCGCAACCGGGAGGCGGCCGTCGCCCGGGTCCGCCACGAGATCGAGGCGGTGTTCGCCCCGGAGCTGGCGCAGGCCGGGCCGGACCGGGACCAGTTGCTGGACGCGCTGACGGTGGCCGGCACCTGGTCGGCCTGGTCGATGATGCGCGACTCGATGGGGCTCGACGTGGACGCCGCCCGCGCCGTGATGGCCCGTACGCTCGGCGCGCTGCTGGTCGACGCGATCGCCGCCGGCCTGCGCTGAGCGCTCCCGGCTGCCTGCGCCGAGCGCCCCGGCGGCCGGTCAGGCGATCTCGCCGGTGGTGGCGATCTCGCCGAGCTGGCCCAGCGTGCTCAGGTAGGCGTCGTGCAGCTCGTCGGTGGCCGCCGTGCACGCGTCGGAGACGGTGACGATGCGGTACCCGTTGTCGACCGCCTGGTAGGCGGTGGAGGCGACGGCCAGGTTCGTCGCGACGCCGGTGAACACGACGGTCCGCACGCCCCGGCCGCGCAGGATCAGGTCCAGTTCGGTGCCGGAGAATCCGCCGAGCCGGGTGGAGGTGACGACGACGTCGCCGGGCTGTCGCGCGACCTCGTCGACGATCCGGGTCTTCGGGTCGCCCTCCAGGAACGCCCCGCGCTCCCTGATCATCGCGAAGCTCGGGGTGTTGGCGACCAGGTCGGGATAGCCGGGCCGGTAGGCGACACGGGTGAAGACCACGAGGCCGCCCGCCGCCCGCGCGGCGGCGGCGACCCGGGCCGCGTTCGCCGCCACGCCGTGCCGGGCCACCTGGTCGGCGAAGAACGGGCCGAAGACGCCGTCCGGGCTGACCACCTCGTGTTGCCAGTGGACGCCCACGACCGCGGTGTCTGTCCAGTCGATGCGCTGCATGTCGGTTCCCGTCACGGTGCGGAGAGCTGCTGCGGCGCCAGCTCGTAGCGGCTCAGGCCGCCGGCGGCGGTGCTCCTGCCGAAGGCGTCCCGGCGTCCCCAGCGGCCGGGGACATCGAGCAGCGCCACGTAGTCGAGGCTAGCAGGCAGGGCGGGCCGGGCCACGAGATCGTCGCCGACCGGCCGGAGGCCGAGCATCGTCCGCAGGAGCAGCAGTGGCGCCCCGGCCGACCAGGCCTGCGGGCTGCACGCGGTCGGATACCGGATCGGGTAGCGGGTCTCGGACCGGGCGTGCCCGGCGAACGCCTCCGGCAGCCGGCCGTCGTAGAAGGCCGCCGCGTCCAGGATGCCGGCCGCGATGCGGGCCGCCTCGTCGGCGTAGCCGTAGCGCCGCAGTCCCCAGGCGATGAACGAGTTGTCGAACGGCCAGATGGTCCCGACGTGGCAGCCCACCGGGTTGTAGCGGGCCTCGCCCTCGGCCAGCGTGCGGACACCCCAGCCGCTGAACATCGCCGGTGACATCAGGTGCCGCACCAGGGCCTCGGCCTTCGGCTCCTCGACGATGCCGCTCCACAGCAGGTGGCCGATGTTCGACGACAGGGCGTCCACCTTGCTGCCGTCGCCGTCGAGCGCCAGCGCCACGTACTCGCCGTCGTCGATCCAGAAGTCGTGGTTGAAGCGGCGCTTGAGTTCGGCGGCGTCCCGCTCCAGCCGGTCCGCGTACGCCGGGTCGTGCCAGATCTCGCGGGCCAGCCGGGCGGTGCGCACCTTCGCGTCGTACGCGTACCCCTGGAGTTCGCAGGTGGCGCGCGGGAAGCCCGGCAGCCGGCCGTCGCGGTAGGAGATGCTGTCCCAGGAGTCCTTCCAGCACTGGTTCTCCAGGCCGTTCACCGGGTTGCGCCGCTCATAGGAGACGTACCCGTTGCCGGCCCGGTCGGCGTAGTGGTCGATCCAGTCGACGGCCGCCCGCGCCTCCTGCTCCACCGCGCGGACGAGGGCGGCGTCGCCGGTCCACCGTTCGTACTCGTCGAGCAGCACGAGGAACAGGGGAGTGGCGTCGGCGCTGCCGAAATAGGGGCTGTGTGGTGTCTCGTCGAAGACGGTCAGCTCGCCGTAGCGCATCTCGTGCAGGATCCGGCCCGGCTCCTCCTCCCGGAAGTCGTCGATCCGGCTGCCCTGCCGGAAGGCGAGCACGGTGAGCGTGGTGGCGGCGAGTTCGGGTGCGAACGGCAGCGCCTGGAGGCTGGTGAGGATGCTGTCGCGGCCGAACAGGCTCATGAACCAGGGCAGCCCGGCGGCCAGCACGCACCCGGTCCCGGCGAGGAACGGGCTGAACCGCAGCGCGGCCAGGTCGATGAGGCTCTGCCGGTAGGTGTTCTGCAACGGTCCCCAGCTGGTCTCCAGCCGCGGTGCCCGGTCCAGCCACTCCCGTAGCTCGGCGGGCTTGTTGCGGGCGTGGCCCTCGACCCGTCCGGGCAGGCTGAGCCGCTCCAGCCCCCGGGGCAGGCTGAGGTCCGGCTCGGCGGTCAGCCGGGTCTGCCACCGGCCGTGCGGCTCGATGTGCACGCGCAGCGTCAGGCCGCCCTCGTCCACCTCCGCCGGAGCCGTCGCCGACACGATCGTCTCGCGGCGGTAGCGTTCGCGCTGGTATCCCAGGACGAGCCGCGGGCCGTCGACCCGCCGGTAGTGCCGCCCCTCCCGGTTCGTCGCGCCCTCCTTGACCGCGAAGAGGTCCGCGAAGTCCGCGTCCACCTCGATCCGCACGGTCAGGTCGACGGGCCGCCGGTCGTTGTTGACCAGGACCAGGTCCTCGTGGAGTCCGCTGTTCAGCCTGTGGGTGCGGCGCACCTCGAGCGTGCTGTTGACGTAGACGTCCTGAGCGCCCGGGACCAGGTAGAACCGGTTCTCGAAGTACTGGATGTCGTCGATCGACAGCGTGCTGAGCCGCTCGCCGTCGATGGTGAGCTGCCACCGGGACAGCAGGCGGGTGTCGTGGGCGAACAGACCGTGGGTGCCGTCGGCCGCCGGGACGATGTCGCCCGCCCGGTCGCAGACCAGGAAGATCGTCCCGTCGAAGATGCCGACGTGATCGTCACCCATGATCGTCTCCCCGGTGTGGTTCCGGGCGGGAGCCGGGCGGGGAGGGGAACAGCCGGCGTACGGTCGCGAACAGCCGCGGGCTGCCCTCCACCTCGGCCTCGCCCCGCAGGACGGTGGTCAGGAAGTACGCCTCGCCCCGGGCGATCCGGTCGAAGACGGCCCGGTCCGCCCGGACGATCGCGTCCCCGCCGGTGGCCTGCCGTGCCGCGGTGACCTCGCCCCGCGCGATGGAGACCAGCCAGTGGTCGACGGACCCGTCACCGGCGATGTCGAACCGGACGGTGCCCTCGTGGAGCGCTGTCAGCCCGCGCTGCCTGCGCTGCCCCAGGCTCCGGAAGAACTCTTCGGTGGCGTCGACCATCGGCCCTCCTCCCGATGGCGCTATTCCCCGCTACGGGGCCTGTCGCCTCACCCGGAACGGGTGAAACCGGGGAAGCCGGAGACCTAGTCCTCGCGCAGGCGGCGCAGGATGCGGGCCAGCTCGGCCTGGTCGCCCGGCGAGAGCACGCCGAAGAACCGTTCCGCCTCGGTGGCCCGTGCCTGCCGGATCGCGGTTCCCACCCGCTCGCCCTCGCCGGTGGGCGCGACGAGCGTGGCCCGCCTGTCGGCCGGGTCGGGGCGGCGTTCGACCAGCCCGCGCTCCTGCAATCCGTCGATCACCTCGGTGGCCGAGCGCGGCGCGATGCGCAGGTGCTCGGCGAGCGCGCCGGGGCGCAGCGCGCCGTGGCGCATCAGCACGCCGAGCGCCCGCGCCTGCCCGGGGCTGATCTCCCACGGCGCAAGCGCGCGCTTGGTCTGGTGCCGCAGCCGGCGGGTCACCGCCCAGAACGTCTCGGCCAGGCTCTCGTCGCTGCCGTCCACGGGGAATACGGTAACAGGCTTTCGTGTTGTTCCCCCATGTTGAGGTAACCTCAGCATTGTCCCCCCACATGAGGAGCACCCTTGGATCGCATCCCCGACGGCCGCCGCGACGGCCGAACCGTCTCCCCGGCCGAGAAGGCCCAGGCCCGCGACGTGTCCCTGCGCCGGATCGGCGGCCTGTTCACCGCCCACCGAGGCCCGCTCGCCACCGTGGTGGCGATCATCGTGGCGTCCTCGATCATCGCGATGGCCACGCCGTTCCTGCTGCGTACCGTGATCGACAGGGCCCTGCCCGAGCGTGACCTGACCCTGCTGGCCTGGCTGGTCGCGGGCATGGTCGCGGTGGCAGCTGTCACCTCCGTGCTCGGCGTCGCGCAGACCTGGATCTCCACCCGCGTCGGCCAGCAGGTCATGCACCGGCTGCGCGCCGACGTCTTCGCCCACCTCCAGCGGCAGTCGATCGGCTTCTTCGTGCGCACCCGCACCGGCGAGGTCCAGTCGCGCATCACCAACGACATCGGCGGCATGCAGGCGGTCGTCACCTCCACCGCCACCTCGATCGCCGCCAACCTCACCACCGTGGTCGCCACCACCATCGCCATGCTGGCGCTGAGCTGGCGGCTCACCCTCGTGTCAGCGGTCGTGCTGCCGCCCGCGCTCTGGCTCACCCGCCGCGTCGCCCGGCTGCGCCGGGAGATCACCGCCCAGCGCCAGCGCGAGCTGGCCGACCTCACCGTGACCATCGAGGAAGGGCTGTCGGTCAGCGGCGTCCGGCTGGCCAAGACCCTCGGCACCGGCCCGGCCCTGGTCGACCGGTTCACCGCGTCCTCGGCCCGCCTGGTCGACCTGGAACTGCGCTCCGAGCTGGCCGGACGCTGGCGGATGGCCGCCATGAGCATCGTCTTCGCCGCCATCCCCGCCGTGATCTACCTCGGCGCCGGGCTGCCCGGCACCGCCGGCACGCTCACCATCGGCACGCTCGTCGCGTTCACCGCCCTCCAGGGCAACCTGTTCCGGCCGCTGATGGGGCTGCTCAACGTGGGCGTCACGCTCACCGCGTCCCTCGCGCTGTTCGCCCGCATCTTCGAATACCTCGACCTGCCCGTCGAGGTCGCCGAGCCGGCCCGCCCGGTCCCGCTCGACCCGGCCACCGCCCGCGGCCACCTGCGCGTCGAGGACGTCACCTTCAGCTACCCGGGCAGCGACACCGCGGCCCTCGCGGGCGTCAGCCTGGACGTCCCGGCCGGCACCAGCCTCGCCCTGGTGGGGGAGACCGGCTCCGGCAAGAGCACGCTCGCCGCGCTGATCAGCCGCCTGCACGACCCGGACGCCGGCCGCATCACCATCGACGGGATCGACCTGCGCGACCTGCGCGCGGCCGACCTGGCCGCCGTCGTGGGCGTGGTCAGCCAGGAGACGTACCTGCTGCACGGCACCGTGCGGAACAACCTGCGGTACGCCCGCCCGGACGCCACCGACGCCGACATCGAGGCCGCCACCCGCGCCGCCCGCATCCACGACCTCATCGCCGCGCTGCCCGACGGGTACGACACCATGGTCGGCTCGCGCGGCCACCGCTTCTCCGGTGGCGAGCAGCAGCGCCTGGCGATCGCCCGGACCCTGCTGCGCGACCCGCGCATCCTGGTGCTGGACGAGGCGACGAGCGCGCTGGACACCGAGACCGAACGCGCGGTCCAACGGGCGCTGGACGAGCTGGCCCGGGGCCGCACCGTGGTGACCATCGCGCACCGGCTCTCCACCGTGCGCGACGCCGACCGCATCGCCGTGCTCGACCACGGCCGGATCGTCGAGTCCGGCACCCACGACGCGCTGCTGGACCGGCGCGGCCGCTACGCCGCCCTGGTCGGCTGACGTACGCGCGCCCGGCCCGGCCACCGCCGGCGGTCGACGGAGATGTAGAAAACTTTTGCCCTGACATTCATCTGTGTAGCTATTTACCCGTCCGGGCGGCGGCCCTAGCATCGATCTACATCGTTGTCGATGAAGAGGAGAGGCGATGTCCCTGACGTTCACCGCTGCCCGGATGCGCGTGCCCGCGATGCTCACTGTCGCCGTCGTGGCCGGTGCCATGCTCGGCGTGCAGCCCGCGCAGGCCGCCCGGCCGGGTTTCCGGATGCCGTTCCTGTGCGGCCAGACCTGGCAGGGCAACAACTGGAACGGGCACAGCCCGGCCCACGCCATCGACTGGAACCACTACGACGCCAACGGCAGCCCCGACGACCTCAACCGCCGGACGGTCGCCAGCGCCGCCGGCACCGTGCTGGAGTCGTACTACTCCACCACCTCCGGCTACGGCAACACCATCGTCATCGGGCACGGCGACGGCTGGCGCACCCGGTACGCCCACCTCAACTCCCGCGCGGTGGCCACTGGTGACACCGTGAAGCGCGGCGACGTCATCGGCCGGGTCGGCGCGACCTCGGCGAAGTACGACCTCAGCCCGCACCTGCACTACGAGCAGATCCACAACGGCAGCGTCGTGGTCGCCGTCGTCCAGGGCGTCACCTGGTCCGACGGGCTGAAGCGCAACCAGAAGAGCACCAACGGCTGCTGATCGCAGGCGGTGGGCCGCCCGGCCGAAACCCGATCTGCAAGACGTGATTTATGGCTCGCCAATAGGTAGAGTGGCGCGGTGCGCAGTGGGGTGCAGGCTCAGATGCCGGTGCTGTACGTCGGCGACGCCGACGCGGCCGGGAGGTTCTACGCGCTGTTCGGCTACACCGGGCAGCCCGGTGGGGACGGGCGGTTCCATCTGCGCTGCGGCGAGCTGACCCTGCTACTCGTCGAGGCCACAGCGGTCCCGGCCGCGCTCTACCTCCACGTCGACGACGTCGCCGCGACCACCGACCGCCTCGTCGCGGCCGGCCACCCGGTCGACCAGGTGCCCGGCGGCGAGTGCCGGACCATCGACCCCGACGGCAACACGGTCCTGTTCACCCGGTCGCCGGTCCGGCCCGCCCCGGCCCCGCAGGCCGAGCCGGACGGCCGACCCTCGCACGTCCGCCGGGCCGCCGCAGTGGCCGCCCGGCGCGACGGCGCGCCCGCCCACTGCCAGATCGGCGGACCGCGCGGCGAGCCCTGCGCCGACCCGGCCGAGGTCAAGCTCGCCGACTCCTGGGGCGACACCGTCTGGGGCTGCCTGACCCACGCCGACGAGACGCTTGTCAACGCGCGTGGCGCGTTCCTGGCCACCGAGGACGCCACCGGCCTCGCCGCGTACCTGACCGCCCGCCGGACCCGCCCAGAGGAGGCCGCCGTAGCGGGCTGACCGCCGCCGTCCGCGCGTGCGGCGCGGCGGACTTCCGTGTCAGACCGCCGGCGGCTGCGGCTCGCCGGGACGCGGTCGCTGACCCGGGGCCGTGCGCGGCGCGGGCGGGGGGAGCAGCGGCTCCAACGGGAACAGGTCGGCCGGCCCGTTGGCGTCCGGCGCGCGCGGGGAGGGCCTCGCTCCCGTCGCCTCCGGCTCCCGGTCGCGCCGGTCCCGCTCGTCGGCGAACTCGGCGCGGCGGCGGGCCAGGTCGCGCTCGCACTCCAGCGCGATGCGCTGCTCCCAGTACGGCTGGAGCAGCCTGCGCACCCGCTCGTCCAGATGCACTGTGACGTCCGGCTCGCAGGCGAACCTCACCTCCCCGCGCGCGTACGTCCACGGCGGCGGATCGTCCTCGGCGAGCGCGGCGGTCAGCGCGGCGTGCAGGTCACGCGGCCGGTGCGGCGGCACCTCGACCGCGTGCCGGACAGCCAGCCGGTGCAGCCGCTGCGTGGCCTGTTGCTGGAAGTAGTCGACGTACCAGCCGAACAGCTCCGGCCGGGCGGTCTCCGACGACCAGGTGTAGGTGGCCCGGACCAGGAACACGTACACCTGGCCCTGCGCCGGCACCACGAGCGGCTCCGGGGCGCGCCGGTCGACGGTGGTCACCGGCGTCTCCGGCTCCTCGGTCCACCAGAGCTGCCGCAGCGTGGGCTGCGCGCCGTCCCAGAAGCGCCGGGTCCGCACCCGCGCCGCGTCGCCGAGCGCGCGTGCCCGTACCCGCCAGCGCCGCCAGCCGTCGCGCGGCGCGGGCCGCTGGTCGGCCGGCCCCGGATCCCCCGGCACCGCGGTCATCGCACCCCCTCCATGCCGGATCGCGGCACCGCGTCCCGCGGCGTCACCGGGACGCGCGGGCCGTCGGGCGAGGGGTGGCGGACTGCCCTGGCGGTCCGCGATCCACGCTAACAACAGCGACCGGTGTACGCGCGCAGCCGCGCGGACGGCTCCGCCCCGCCGGTTGACCGATCGGACGAGCCGTCCCGTAGTCCTATCCGTGGGACTCGGGGCGGGTTCGGTCCCGTTCACGAGACCGACCATCCAAACTCGATCGGCATGCCTTGATCTGTTATCGAAGCGCTTCGTAGCGTGAGGCTCCGCGATGCTTCGGGGGAGGACCAGAACGCATGGGCGTAGACGCTCGCCACGCCGCCGGCCAGACCGTGACGTACATGCGGTCCCTGGCGGAGCGGCAGTACGACCGGGTCTGGACTCCGGACTTCCTGCACCTCACCCCCGACGTGCAGGGCTTCGCCGTCTTCCACCGCGGTGGCCTGGTGCTGGTCTACGGCGCGGTGTCGCCGGAGGACCCGGCCCGCTGGGTCTTCCGGATGGCCTGCGCGGCCGGCGCCGACGTGCCGGACATCTCCGGGGCCATGGCCTGGGCGAACATCCGCAACCGGCTGGCCGAGGCGGGACGCTACTACTGCGTCGTCAAGCCCGACCAGAGCGCCTGCCACGTGGTGTTCGCGCTGGATGTCCGCAGTCCGCTGCTCGACGACGCCACCGCGCCCGACGCGCAGGCGTTGCGGGAACTGTTGCACTTCTCGCTCGCGGCGTGCGTGCACAACGCCGTGGCGGACTTCCGCGACCTGGCGTCCTATCTGCCGGCGCGTCCCCTCGCCCCGACCGAGATCGACGCCTGGACCCTGTTCGCCGGCACGCAGGACTGATCCCGCGGCAACGGTTCGTCGGCCCGGCGCAGTCCGGCGAGCCGCACGAAGATCTCCCGCTTGCTGGTGGCGGCGCCGCGACTGTTGAGCACGTAGCCGGTCAGCCAGATCCAGCCCATGTGCGTCACCTCGGCGCCGACCGACACGACCCGGAACGTCAGCGCCCGGTCGCCGCCGAACTGCACCGACGCCCGGCCGTCGACTCGCAGCAGGTCACCGGGTTGCGGCGCACGCATCGCTACCAGTGGCCGTCGTTCGGCGGGCGGCACTCGCGGGCGTGCATGGCCTGCCAGTCACGCAGGGCGCGCTTCAACCTGTCGTTCTCCTGCGCGAGCAGGCGTACCTGCCGGTGCAGTTCCGTCAGCTCGTCGGCGACCCGGGCCTGGAACTCGCGTACCTGATCGGGGTCGACGCCCCGTCGATGCGGGTCGAACGCGTGGGTGCGCACCTCGTGCGCGGTCATCCCGGCCGGTGGGCCGCTCAGGTGGGGCCGGCCGGATCGATACAGCGTCACTTCGGTCCTTCCAGGATCAGCGGACAGGTGCGGTGGGTCTGGAAGGGCGGGCCGTCCGCACGCCGGCCCGGGCGGCCCGCCCGCTCCGCCCTCGCAGCCCGGATCGGCGGTACGGAGGCGGAGCAGTCCGGAGGGTCGGGACGGGTACGCGCACCCGCCCCGACCGGGGGATGAGCCGAACTCGTTGCCACGCGAGGAACGGCCCGGAGTCAACTTATCTAGACATGTCAGATGAGTCAACGTTACTTGTTAGGCGCGTCGCGGTGTGATCGAATCGGGTCGCCACGCGAGGAGTGCCATGCGAGAAGTGCCGGATTACTGGCGCATCGCCGACGATGTGATCGCCGATGTCAGAGGGAAGAAGCTGAAGCCGGGGGACAAGCTGCCCTCCATCGCTGAGCTGCGCGATCGCTACCGCGTGAGTCATGGGACCGTCCAGATGGCGTATGCGCGTCTCGAAGCGTTGCGGGTGATCCGGCGACAGCAGGGCAAGGGCGTCTTCGTGACGGACCCGAAGACCTGGATGCGGGAGCCCTGACCAACCCAGTCGGATACGCGACCTCGCCGGGGGTAGCGGCAAGATCCATCGGTAATGCACGCTGGGCGGCGTGAAAGCCTTCGTCGGGGTCACGGACGAGAAGTGGTATCGGTTCCTGGCCGCGCGTCCCGACCTGAACGAAGTCAACTTCTGGCGCCCGTCGGGTGGTGCCTTCCGCGCGCTCACGCCGGGCGAACCGTTCCTCTTCAAGGCCCACTACCCGCTCAATCGGATCGTCGGCGGGGGCTTCTTCAGCGGGTTCACACAGTTGAAGATCTCGGAGGCGTGGGCCCTGTTCGGCGAGGGGAATGGCGTCGCGAGCCTGGACGACATGCGGCATAGCGTCGGGCGGTACCGGAGGCAGCCGATTGCGCCGGGGGAGGATCCCGTCATCGGCTGCGTCTTCGTCCGGGACAGCGTCTTTTTCTCGGACGGTTCCACAGCAGATCCGCCGCCCGGGTTCGCACCCAACGTCGTCCAGGGCAAGACGTACGACCTCGCTGAACCAGCTTCAGCGGGCTACTTCCGCCTGCTGCTGCACCGTCTTCTGGGCGGTGAAGTCGAGCTGGACCTCAGCGAGCCGTGGCATCGTCCCGGTCCGGTTTACGGCGATCCACGGCTCGTCCCGCAGCGACTCGGCCAGAAGTCCTTCAAGGCGGTGGTGCTCGGCGCATACGGCCGGCGCTGCGCCATCACGGGCAACAAGGTGCAACCGGTGCTGCAAGCAGCACACATCCGGCCGCTCCCCGAGGGTGGTGAACATCGGATCGACAACGGACTGTTGCTCAAGTCCGACGTGCACATCCTCTTCGATCACGGATACCTGGGCGTGGACCCGAAGTATCGCCTGATGGTGAGCCCGCGCCTGCGTAGTGAGTTCGGAAACGGCGACCAGTTCTACGCCAAGGTCGGCTCTGTGATCGCGATTCCGGAGCGACGTGGTGACCGTCCCAGCGCGGAGTTCTTGGAGTGGCACCTGGACACCGTGTTCAAGGCGGCCTGAGCGCTGAGGAGCCACGGCTACCCGGTAGATCTTGGTAGCAAATGGCCCTCATGGGGGCCCAAATCTTCCAAGATCTCCTGGCCTCTCACCCCGTGGACTGCGAATCCCGAAGGAGTGCCCTCCTGCACCGTCGGCGCCGCCGAGAAATCGACGCAACAACATTTATGGATGTTCGGATGGTGTCGGCGCGTCGATCGTGCTGGTCGGATGGCGGAACGGACATCGCCGTTCGACGATGACAGGAGGGACCGTGCGCACACCATCCCGTGCGTTGACGGGGACCACCGCGCTGCTGCTGGCAGCCGGTCTGGTCCTGACCGCCGCTGGCGGCGGCCAGGCGGCACCCCGGGAACAGACCCGTACCCAGGCGCCACCCGACCACCTGCCGGGCGACCGGCACGACACCAAGGCCACTGACAACCGCAAGGGCCGCGTCGCCGCCACCGAGCGCCAGCGGGACCGGGCCGCCGCGCTCGGCGCGCGCGTGCGCTGGACCGACTTCGGTACGCCCGCCACGCTCACCTCGACCGGCAAGCCGCTCGCGACCGGACTGCCCGCCGACCCGGCCGCCGCCGCGCGCGCGTACGTGGCCGCCAACCGGGACGTGCTGGGCCTGACCGCCGAGGGCGCCGCCGCACTGGAGCTGCTCACCGTGGCGCCGATGGGGCAGGGCGCGACGGTGCTGTTCCGGCAGCGCTTCGGTGATCTGCCGGCCGCCGTCGACGGCATGCTGTCGGTCGGCGTACGCGACAAAGCGGTGTGGCACGTCAGCTCCTCGCTCGCCCGCGACGCCGGTACGCCGGCCCCGGCCACGATCAGCGCCGAGCAGGCCCGCAAGGCGGCGATCGCCGACGCCGGCCGCGCCGACGCGCAGGTCATGCGTACCTCATTGGTCGCGGTGCCCACCGCGGACCGTGGGCCGCGCGCGGCGTGGGAGGTGGTCCTCGGCGCGGACACCACCGGCGCGGACCCGGCCGCCTACTCCACCTACGTGGACGCCCGCGACGGCGCCGTGCTGGTCCGCGAGGACCTCATCGACCACGCCTCGGACCACCCGTCCTGGGAGGTCTTCCCGAACTCGCCCCGCGTCGACAGGTCCTCCGTCGACACCCGCAAGCGGTGGTGCGCCGTGCCGGCGCGCGGCTGCGCCGATGTGGTCGGCGTGCCGGGGCACCCGGCGTGGGACGTGGACCCGGCGACCGGGGAGTCCACCACCACGACCAAGGGCAACAACGCGATCGCCGTGCAGAACTGGTTCAGCAACGACCCGTTCAGCGTCGGCACCGAGACCGCCACGCCCCGCCCGGACCGCAGGTACGCCTACCCGTGGACGAACCAGTGGCAGGAGCAGCGCTGCAACCCGGAGGTGTTCACCTCGCCGCGCGCCAACGACATCGACGCGGCGCGGGCGAACCTGTTCGCGATGCACAACCGGATGCACGACTGGACCTACCACCTCGGGTTCACCGAGGAGACCTGGAACATGCAGCAGGACAACCTGGGCCGGGGAGGTCTCGCTAACGACCCCGAGCAGGGCAACGCCCAGGCCGGTGGGGTCAGCGGCGGCCCGCCGACGTTCCCGGCCCGCAACAACGCCAACCAGATCACCCCGCCGGACGGCGTCGCGCCGACCACCAACATGTACCTGTGGCAGCCCACCGCCGGCTCGTTCTACGCGCCCTGCGTCGACGGCGACTTCGACATGTCGGTGATCGCCCACGAGTACGGCCACGCGGTCACCAACCGCATGATCGCCGGCCCGAGCGCCGGGGTCAGCACCCCGCAGGGCATGAGCGAGAGCTGGTCGGACCAGCTCGCGATGGAGTACCTTTTCGAGCACGGGTACGCCGCGCCCGGCCGGCGCGGTTTCACCATCGGCGAGTACACCACGCAGGACCCGAACGCCGGCATCCGCAACTACAACATGAGCGACAGCCCGCTGAACTACAGCTCGCTCGACTACGACTTCGTCGGCCTCCAGGTGCACGCCTCCGGCGAGGTGTGGAGCGCCACCAACACCGACATCCGCGCGGCCATGATGCGCCGCTGGGGCAGCGGCACCCCGGCCGTGCAGAAGGCGTGCGCCACCGGCGCCCGCGACGTGACCGCCTGCCCCGGCAACCGGCGCTGGATCCAGCTTGTCTTCGACTCGTTCCTGCTGATGTCGGTCAGCCAGGTCAGCATGGTCGACGCCCGGGACGCGATGCTCGCCGCCGACCGGATCCGCTTCGGCGGGGCCAACCAGGACCTGCTCTGGAACGCGTTCGCCAAGCGCGGCCTGGGGGAGGGCGCGGCCAGCGTCGGCCACACCGACCCCGACCCCACGCCGGGCTTCACCTCCCCGTACGCCCGGGAGGGCTCGCTGCGGCTCCTGCCGGTGGGTGAGCGCGGGCCGGTGGCCGGAGCGCAGCTGTTCGTCGGGCGCTACCAGGCGCGGGCCGTGCCGGTCGCGGACACCGACGCGGCGACGCCGCTGACCGACCGGGTGGACCTGGTGCCCGGCACGTACGAGTTCGTGGTGCGGGCCCCCGGCTACGGGCACACCCGGGTCGGCCCGGTGACGATCAAGGCGGGTCAGAACCGGACGCTGCCGGTGACGTTGCGACCCAACCTGGCCTCCGCGACCACCGGCGCGACGGTCGCCGGTGACGGGATCAACCTGCCGCAGATCGTCGACGACGACGAGGCCACCAACTGGGCCTCGCTCGGCGTGCCGGTCGCCGGCCGGCAGGTCACCGTCGATTTGGCCGGCGGCGTCCAGCAGGTACGCCGGGTGCAGGTCAGCGCGATGCTGCGCCCGCCGGTGGCCGGTGACGCGGACGCGGGCACCCAGAGCCGGTACTCCGCGGTGCGGCAGTTCCGGGTCCTGGCCTGCACCGCGCAGGGGCCGGTGACGTGCGCCGACGCGGCCGACTTCCGGCCGGTCTACACCAGCAAGCCGGACGCGTTCCCGTCGGTGGCGCCGCGTCCCCGGGCGCCGGAGCTGATCATGCGGTCCTTCGGCATCCCGCGTACCACTGCCACGCACCTGCGCGTCGAGGTGCTGACCAACCAGTGCACCGGCGCGCCGGACTACGCCGGTGAGCAGGACGACGACCCGAGGGCGGCGACCGACTGCACCACCGCCAGCCCGCAGGCGCAGAACGTGCGGATCGCCGAGTTCCAGGTGTTCTCGCACTAGCTCCACGCGGCGGGTGCGGACGGGCGGCTCGGGTCGTCCGTCCGCACCCGCCGCCGTGTGTTCACGCGGGGTTCGGGGCGCCGTCGCCGGATCGGGGCTGTACCGCGGGCAGGATCCCCGACAGACTGAGCTTCGATCGGCCATCAATGTCGATCGATGCACTGTCGTCCCGTTCAAGGAGGATCCCTTGACCCCGTTCCGCGCCGCCGTCACCCGCGTCCGCCGCGCCCTCGCCGCGTCCGCCCTGGTCGCCGCCGTGGCCGCCGCCGCGCTCGTCGCCCCCGCCACGGTCTCCACCCGGCTTGCCGAACCGGCCGCTGCCGCCGTCTACGGCTCCTGCACCCAGTCCCGCTGCGCCGACGCGCGCACCGCGCGGTCCGGCTGGTCCGCGAAGAGCTTCCCGACCAGCCGCGGCTGGTACTCGTGGAGCGGCGGCCAGTGCAACTTCGCCGGCGGCCGGTTCTACAACTACGAGGGACAGCTGCCCTCCGGCGCCACCTACTACGAGTACGACGTCTACCCGCGCGCCTGCAACGCCTCCCGGGACGCGTATCGGATCGTGGTCAACAAGAGCACCGGGGCGACCTGGTTCTCACCCGACCACTACGCCAACTTCTACCGGCTCTGAGCAGCCTCGACGCCGGCCGGGCCCGCGACGCCCGGCCGGCGACGTCGGGAAGGGACGGATCATGGGTACGCGGTTGCCGGCCTGGCTCGTGTACGACGGCGCGCCGTCCGAGCCGGACGGAGTGCCGGTCTCCGGTACGGCCGGCCGCACCCGGACCGGGCTGCACGAGACGCTGGCCGCTGCGCTCGAGCTGCCCGACTGGTACGGCCGAAACTGGGACGCCCTCGCCGACGCGCTCGCCGACCGCCTCGACGCCGGCCCGCTGACAGTCGTAGTGACCGACGCGGCGCACCTGCTCGCCGACGAGCCACCCGCCCAGCTCGGCACGCTGCTCGACGTGCTCGGCGCGGTCGCCGCCAGTGGTCACGAGACGCTGCGGGTGGTGCTGCACGAGCACCCGGACCGGCTGCCCGCCCTGCGCGACCGCGTCGCCGCTCTGCTCGGCGGGCGGGTGGGCGGCCCACCTCCCGCAGCCGCCTGACCGGTCGCCGTTTCGCCGCCGCATGGTCGCCACCTCCCCGAAGTGGCGACGTCGGACCCGCCAGCTCGGCGAGGTGGCGGGGTCTGGTGGGTGGGGTTGCCGCCACTTCGCCGTAGTGGTGGGCCGATCGCCAGTTCGGGGAAGTGGCGGGGGTCCGGTGGGTGGGGATGCGGCCGGTTCGGGGAAGTGGCGTGGGCGGTCGCCAGTTCGGGGGAGTGGCGGGGCTCGGTGGGCGAGGTTGTCGCCACTTCGCCGTAGTGGCGAGCCGGGCGCCAGCCTGGGGAGTGACGGGTCTCGTGGGTGGGTGTCACCACCTCGGGGTGGTGGTGGGCCGGGCGCCAGTTCGGGGAGGTGGTGGGGTCCGGTCAGTGGGGATGCGGCCACTTCGGGGAACTGGTGGGCCGGGCGCCGGCTCGGGGGAGTGGCGAAGGTGAGGGTGAATGCGGGCCGGGTGGTGAGCGCGCGGGTGGCGTGGGTGGCCCCGGCGGGACGCGCCGGACCGGGTGGCGTCAGCCCGGCTGGTCGAGGATGGCGCTGAAGCGCTCCTCGGCGAGGTCCAGCTGGGCGAAGATGTGTTCCTTGACCGACGCCGACAACGGCGTGTCCGGGCGGGCGACCAGGTCGCGGAAGACCGGCACCAGCGGGCGGTACTTCGTGGCGGCGCGGGTCACCTTCGGCCCGACCGTGTGGATCACGCCCACGCCGTTGTCGGTGAAGTCGGACACCTTGATCACCCGGGCCCAGGGCTCCCGTTCCAGGCTGGCGGCCACATGTTCCCGGTACTGCTCGTCGCGGTCCCGCCCCGGGTCGTACTCCGGGTTGGTGACCGCCGCGACCAGCCGGGCGACCCGCGCCCCGAACCGGTCGGCGAGCACGGCGAGCGCCGCCGGGGTCGCGTCCGATCCGGTGTCGGGGGCGAGCCCTGCGAGTTCGGCGGGGTGGTCCTCGACCGCGTCGTGCAGCAGTCCGGCGACGATCACGTCCACGTCCCGCACCTGGTAGTGGTGCATCAGCCGGATCGACACCCGCAGCAGGTGGTTGAGGTACGGCTCGCGTACCCGCCGGTCGTCGCGGTGCAGGTCGGCGGCCAGGTCGAGCGCCTCGGTCAGCCGGTCACGGTCGGCCTCGTCGAACGCCTCGATCTCCAGCCGGAACCGGGCCAGCAGGCCGGGCTCACCGTGGATCTCGGTGATCGCGTGCATCGGCATGGTGGCGAGGTACGCGGGGAACTCCATGCGTCCCTTATAGCTGATCTTCGCTAGATCCGGTGCCCGCCGGGCCGCTCACGTCGCCGGTGAGGCGCTTGACCAGGCGTACGCAGGTGCCCTCCGGCGTGCCGACGATGGTGGCCTCGTCCATCACCCGCGCCATGATCAGCCGCCCGCGCCCCCGGTCGCCGCTCTCGTCGCCGTCGGCCGCCCGCCAGCCGCCGCGGTCGCGTACCTCGATCTCCAGCCGGTCGCCGCGCAGCTCGGCCCGCAACGTGGTGATCCCCTCGGGGGCGAAGCGGTACCCGTGCTCGATGGCGTTGGCGCACGCCTCGCCGGTGGCGATGAGGACGGTCTCGATGTCCCACTCGCTGACGCCCCGGGCGTGCAGCCAGCCGCGCAGCCGCTCCCGGGTGGCGGCCAGCTGGCCCGGGTCGGCCGGCAGGTCGATGGTGAGGACCGGGCCGACGACCCCGGATGTCCCACCCGTCACGTCCGGCCCTCCGTTCCGCGCCCGTCCCCGGGCCTGGGCGCCCACTCGCGCTGTCACCGCCCGATTCTCACCCTGTTGTCCCCGGTGACCGCCGTTTCAATCCCCGGCGGCGCTGTCCGTCAACATGATCATTGCGCATCGAGGGCGGCGTGTCAGCCGGCGGCCCCGCGAGGCGGCAACGGCAGTGGGCCGGCGACCCCGGAGGGGACGCCGGCCCACGGACGAGCGGCCCGCGCGGGCGGCGGTCACCCCGACGGTGGCGAGGCGGTACGCGGGCGGGCCCGGGAGCAGGTCAGAGCGGCAGCCGCCCGGCGCCGGCGAGGGCGTCGACGGCGAGCGGGACCAGCGAGGTCGGCAGCGGCCGCGCGGCGCGCAGCGTGGGCGTCCACCCGGCGTCGCCGCCGAGGTCCGGGTCGTGGGCTGCGTTGTACGCGGCGAGCAGGCTCACCGGCCGGGGCAGGCGGTCGCCCTGGCGCACCCAGCTGCCCCGCTCGGTGAGCGCGGTGCCGCCCCAGTCGTACAGCAGGTCGGCGGGGCCGGCGTCGCCGGTGAGCGTGAAGAAGTTGTTCTCCGCGTACAGGGCGGACTGCACGCCGACGCCGAGGGCGTACGCGAAGCCGGGCCCGCCGAGCCGGTAGTGGTTCTCGTGCACGTCGACCCGGCCGAACCGCACGCGGGGCAGGCGTTGCAGCGTGCCGTCGAACAGGTTGTGCCGGACGGTGACGTCGAGCCGGCCCACGTCCGGCCCGACGGTGTTCGACGAGCCGATCAGCATCACCTTGTCCCGGCCGGTGAACCGGTTCCAGGAGACGGTGACCAGGCTGGCGGTGTGCGTGACGTCCAGCGATCCGTCGTGCACCTGCCAGGGCCGGCCGAAGTGGACGGGCTGGGCGCTGTCGGGGTTGTCGCCGTCGGTGAACGTGTTGTGGTCGATCCAGACGTGCTCGCTGCGCCGCACCGAGATCTGGTCGTACTGGGAGTTCCAGTTGCCGGTGTCGCCGTCGGTGGGAGACCAGGCCGGGAAGCAGTCCCGGGCGTCGGCGAACTCGATGTTGCGCACGATCACGTTGTCCACCCGGTCGATCATCAGCGTCAGGCCGGTGAGCCGGGCGCCGCGCAGGCCGATGATCGTGGTGTTGGAGCCGACGTTGATCTGGTTCTGCCGGGTCTGGTTGGCCACCGACCGCACCCGGGCGGCCTCCAGCGGCCCGCTCGGGTTCACCCGGCCCCAGGTTGCCGGGTCGTACGCGGCCAGGTAGGCGGGCAGCGAGTACTCCGGGTCGGCCAGGTCGGCGCAGTCCAGCGGCGTGCCGTCGGGCCCTTCGAAACCGTCGACGGTTCCGGCCACGTACACGATCTTTGCGGTGGCGTCGGCGGCATTAGTGGCGTTGTCGCCGCCGAGCGCGGCGACCAGCTCGGCCCGGGTACGCACGACGTGCACACGCTCCGGCGCGGCGGCCGACCCGCCGGTGGTGCCGGTGCCGGTGGCGGCCCAGCCGTCGTTCGCGGCGAGGGCCTGGCGGCCGATCAGCTCGGCGGCCCGGGACGGCCGTCCGGTCGCGGCCGGCGCGGGCGCGGCGGTGGTGAGGACGAGCGCGGCGGTCAGCGCCGCGACGACTGCGGTTCGGGTACGCATGACTCGTTCCGTTCTCTCGGGGACATTCACTGCGCCGGCAGGTCCACCACGTACGGCTTGACCGCCCACGGCACGCCCGCCTCGGACGGCAGCGCGCCGGTCTCCGCGGCGGCCCGCAGCGTCGCGCCGACACCCCGCACCATCCGCACCCGCTGCGGGCCGTCGCCCGCCACACGCACCAGGTCCCCGTCGAGCAGCCTCGGAACGGGTGCGTCCCGCAGCGCGTCCAGCACCGCGGTGAACGGTGCGGTACGCGCCAGCGGCGCGATCAGCGGCGTGCCGTCCGCGCGGTGGTCGAGCAGGTTCGCCAGCAGTCCGCGGCGGCCGGGCACCGGGCGTGGCGCGTCGTCGCCGGGCAGCCGCACCCGGTCGGTCGGGTACTCCAGCACCGCCCGGCCGCGCTCGCCGGTGACCAGCACCTCGCCGGGGACGTGTTCCTCGGCGGCGAGGGTGAGCGCGGCCAGCACGGGCGGCCCGGCGTGCGGGGTCAGCCGCAGGACTGCGGTGTCGTCCACCTCGATCGGGCGGACGCGATAGCGCTCCACTTCGACCCGGGCCGGGCGTACCGGCGCGCCGGTGACCGATTCGGCGACGGCGAGGCACTGCATGAGCGCGTGCGCGAGCGGGTTGGCGAGCGCGCCGTCCAGCGCCGGACGGCCGTCGACGGTTCGCCGCCCGGCCCAGGGGGAGCGGGCGTAGTAGGCGTCCGGGCGTTGCCAGGCGGCGAGCGTGGCGATGCCGGTGACCGCGCCGAGCCGGCCGAGCGCGCCGGTCAGCTCGGTCAGCGCGGCCGAGCCGAGCGCCTGGAAGTTGACCTGCACGGCCCGCCCGGCGGTACCCGCGGCGGCGGTGAGCGTCCGGTGTTCGGCGAGGTCGAGCACGGGCGGCTTCTCCAGCAGCAGGTCCGCCCCGGCGGCGAGCACGTCGAGCGCGATCGGCAGGTGCGTGTGCGGCGGCGTGCAGATCACCACCACGTCCGGCCGGGACTCGGCGAGCATGGCCCGGTGGTCGGTGAACACGCCGGTCTCCGGCGGGACCGGCGCTTCCGGTTCGTCCTCCAGCGGGCGCACGTCGACCAACGCGACCAGGCGCGCCCGCCCGGCGGCGTGCAGCTCCGCGATGGTCCGGCGGTGCCAGAGGCCGTGCCCGTTCGCCCCGATCAACGCCACCCGAGGCGGCCCGCCGCCGGTCACCGGGCGTCCGCCAGCGTGGCCCGGACGCCGTGCCGTTCCAGGGCGGTGAGCCAGCCGGTCACGTCGGCGCGGAACTCGTCGTCGTCGGCCAGGTCGGCCGGGAACACCTCGCGCAGCGCGAAGACCGCGTCCACCACCCCGGCCGGGGTGTGCGCCGCGGCGGCCAGCGCGGCGCGCAGCCGGTCGGCGAGCGGGTCGTCCAGCGGCAGCGGCCGGCCGTCGTCGGCGTACCCGAGCAGGAACCGCAGCCAGGCGGCCACGACGAGCGCGCTCCACCGCGCCGACCGGCCGGCCGCCCGCAGGTCGGCGACGGTGGGCAGCACCCGCTGCGGCAGCTTCTGCGAGCCGTCCATGGCGACCTGCGTCGTCCGGTACCGGATCGCGGGGTTGGCGAAGCGGGCGAGCACCTGCTCGCCGTAGGCGCTCACGTCCACCCCGGGCGGCGGCGTGAAGCTCGGCGTGATCTCCTCGGCGACCAGCCGCCGCAGCACCGTTTCCAGGTGTGGCAGCGCCAACGCCTCGGCCACCGTCTCCGCGCCGGCCAGCGCGCCCAGGTACGCGGTGGCGGAGTGCACGCCGTTGAGCGCCCGCAGTTTCAGCCGCTCCCACGGGCCGGCGTCGTCGGTGAGCACCGCCCCGGAGCGTTCCCAGGCCGGGCGGCCGCCGGGGAAGTCGTCCTCGATCACCCACTGCGACCACGGTTCGGCGGCGATCGCCGCCAGGTCGGTCACGCCCAGCGCCCGCCGCGCGGTGTCCCGGGTCTCGTCGGTGCTGGCCGGCACGATCCGGTCGACCATGGTGCCGGGGCAGGTCACCGCCGTGAGCACCCGTTCGGCGCTCGCGTCCGGCACCCGGGCCAGCGCGAGGCACTGCTCCACCAGGCCGCGCAGCCGGCGCCCGTTGGCGGGCAGGTTGTCGCAGCAGACCAGCGCGATCGGCCCGGCGTCGGCGGCGGCGCGGGCGAGCAGCCCGCGCACCAGCAGGCCCGGGACGGTACGCGGAGGACGGTCGGTGGTGAGGTCGGCGGTCAGCTCCGCGTCCACTGTCAGCGCGGCGGTCACCGGGTCCATCCGGTACGCCTTCTCGGTCACCGTGAGCGTGACCACCCGGATCGCCGGGTCGGCGAGCAGGCCGACCACCGCGTCCGGGTCACTCGCGGCGTGCCGTACCCCGGCGAGCGCGCCGACCACCCGGGTGGCCGCGCCGTCGGGGGCGAGCGTGGTGACGCTGAACAGGCAGTCCTGCGCGGCCAGGGCGTCGACCACGCCGGTGCTGCGCGGCGCGACGCCGATGATGCCCCAGTCGCCGCCGGCCGCGCCGACCGCCGCCTCGGTGTGCACCGCCTGGTGGGCGCGGTGGAACGCGCCGACGCCGAGGTGGACGATGCCGGCCGGCACGGTGCCGGGGCGCAGCAGCGGCCGGCTGGCCTCTGGTAGGCGGCGCAGCGTGGCCAGGCCGAGCCGGTCGGTGGTCAGCGCCATGCCGGACCCTCCGGGAAGCGGAACTGCGCGATCGACTCCGGGCGCATGGTGGCGCTGTAGCCGGGCGCAGTGGGCAGCAGGTAGCGGCCGTCCCGGGTGCGTACCGGGTCGGTGAAGTGCTCGTGCAGGTGGTCGACGTACTCGACCATGCGGCCGTCCAGGCTGGTGCCGACGCGCAGGTGGTCGAAGATCGCGAGGTGCTGCACGTACTCGCACAGGCCCACGCCCCCGGCGTGCGGGCAGACCGGCACGCCGAACTTCGCCGCCAGCAGCAGCTCGGCGAGCACCTCGTCCACGCCGCCGACGCGGCAGGCGTCGATCTGCATCACGCCGATCGCCTCGGCCTGGAGCAGCTGCTTGAAGATGACCTTGTTGGCGGCGACCTCGCCGGTGGCGACCCGGCAGCGTCCGCCGGTCAGCTCGGTGACCGCGCGGGCGATCCGGGCGTGCCCGAGCACGTCGTCGGCGTGCGTGGGCTCCTCGATCCAGTACGGGTCGACCTCGGCGAGCACGCCCATCGCGGCGATCGCCTCGTCCACGTCCCACACCTGGTTGGCGTCCATCATCAGCAGCGCGTCCGGCCCGATCTCGGCCCGGATGATCCGGGCCCGCCGCAGGTCGTCCTCGATCCGCCCGCCGACCTTCATCTTCATCGCGCGCCACCCCTGCGCGTACGCGTCGCGGGTCAGCGCGCGCACCCGCTCGTCCGGGTAGCCGAGCCAGCCCACGGAGGTGGTGTACGACGGGAACCCGTCGCGTTCCAGCCCGGCCAGCCGGTCGGTGAGGCCGTCGCGTCCCTTGTCGAGGATGGCCGCCGCCTCGTCCGGGGTGAGCGCGTCGGTGATGTGGTGGAAGTCGACAGTCGCGACCAGCTCGTCGGTGGGCGCCTCGGCGAGGAAGCGCCACATCGGCTTGCCGGCGAGCTTGGCGCGCAGATCCCAGACCGCGTTGACGAGCGCGCCGGTGGCCATGTGGATCACGCCCTTCTCCGGCCCGAGCCAGCGCAGTTGCACGTCGGCGGTGAGCGAGCGCCAGAACGCGACGGGTTCGGCGGCGATCTCGGCGACGGCGCGTCCCCGCACGTGGTGGGCGAGCGCGCGGACCGCCGCGCAGGTGATCTCGTTGCCCCGCCCGTTGGTGAACGTGAACCCGGTGCCGGTCGGGCCGCCGTCGGTGGTCAGCTCCACGTACGTGGCCGAGTAGTCGCCCCTGTTGATCGCGTCCGAGCCGTCGCCGCTGGCGGCGGTGGGAAAGCGCACGTCGTGCACCTCGACGTCGGTGATAGTGGTCATGAAGGCCCACCTCCGAACTTGAAGACCTGCTTCGGCAGCCGGTACGCCAGGTCGACGATCGTCTCGGCGGCCTCGTCCCCGGTCATCCGGTGCTCGGCGACGAGGCGGGCGAGGAAACCGGCGTCGACCCGGCGGGCCACGTCGTGGCGTACCGGGATGGAGCAGAACGCGCGGGTGTCGTCGACGAACCCGGCGGTGTTGTAGAAGCCGGCCGTCTCGGTGACCGCCTCGCGGAACCGGCGCAGCACCTCGGGGGAGTCCAGGAACCACCAGGGCGCGCCGAGGCGCAGCGCCGCGTAGCCGCCCGCGAGCGGGGCGAGTTCCCGGGTGAACGTGTCCTCGTCGAGCGTGTAGAGCACCACTGTGAGCCGCGGGTCGTTGCCGTGCGCGTCCAGCAGCGGGGCGAGGGCGTGCACGTACTCGGTGGCCTGCGGCACGTCGCCGCCCACGTCGCGGCCGTGCCGGGCGTGCAGCCACCGGTTGTGGTTGCGTACCGCGCCGGGGTGCAGCTGCATCACCAGGCCGTCGTCGAGCGACATCCGGGCGAACTCCAGCAGCATGTGCGCCCGGAACGCCTCCGCGTCGGCCGCGTCGGCCAGGCCGCGCCGGCCCCTGTCGTAGAGCGCGGCGGCCTGCGCCGGACTGAGATCGAGGGTACGGGCGGTCGGGTGCCCGTGGTCGGACGAGGTGGCGCCGGCGGCGGCGAACGCCTCCCGCCGGGCCCGCAGCGCGGCCAGGTAGCCGGCGTACGTGCCGGTGTCCTCGCCGGAGACCTCGGCGAGCCGGTCCACGTTGGCCGACCAGTTCCCGAACTCCATGTCCACCACGTCGTCGGGGCGGAACGTGGTGACCACCCGCCCGCCGGGCCCGCCCCAGCCGTCGGCGGCGAGCTTGGCGTGCCGGCCCAGGTCGTCCAGCGGCGACTCGGTGGTGGCGAGCACCTCGATGCCGAAGCGCTCGAACAGCGCGCGGGGCCGGAACCCCGGTTCGGCAAGGCGCGCGGCGATCGCGTCGTAGACGGTGTCGGCGGTGGCCGGGCTCAGCGGGGTGTCGACGTCGAACACGTTGCGGAACGTCTGCTCCAGCCACAGGCGGGACGGGGTGCCGCGGAACAGGTGCCAGTGCGCGGCGAAGCGCCGCCAGACGGTCCGCCCGTCGGTCTCCACCGGGCTGCCGTCGACGCTGGGCACCCCCAGGTCGGCCGGGGGTACGCCCTGGCTGAGCAGCATCCGGGTCAGGTAGTGGTCGGGTACGACGAGCAGCCGGGCCGGGTCGGGGAACGGCTGGTCCTCGGCCAGCAGCCCGGGGTCGACGTGCCCGTGCGGGGAGATGATCGGCTGCTCGGCGACGAGCGCGTACAGCTCGCGCGCCAGGGCGCGCAGGCCGGGCTCGGCGGGCAGCAGCAGATCGCTGGGGGAGATGATCGGCACGGGGGCGGGCTCCTCGGTCAGGGCAGGGTGAGCAGGTCGGCGACCAGGACGGGCGCGCCGGTCTCCAGCGAGCGGTTGGCGGCCAGGCCGGTGAGCAGCGCCAGCGCGCCGTCGCGGGCGGTGGCGGCCCGGCCGAGCGGGTCGGGTTCGCCGCCGAGCAGCACCCGGGTCATCCGCGCGTCCGCGCCGCCGTGCCCGCGCCGGGTCCAGCCGTCGACCGGGATCTCCACCGGCGGCGCCCAGAACGGGCGCAGCGTGAGCCGGGCCGCGCCCTGTTCGACGGCCGCCTCGTCGCCGTGCAGCGCCGCGCCCTTGAGTGCTCCGGCGACGGCCGGGCTGACGTGGTCGCTCTCGGTCACCTCCAGTTCGAGGCGGCCCCGGCTGCCGTTGACCATCACCCGGTAGCCCTCCCAGGGGGCGTACGCGGTCAGGTGGTAGGTCATCGTCGCGCCGGTGTCGTAGCGGGCCAGCAGGGCGAGGTCGTCCTCGATGGTCACGCCGGGGGCGAAGACGTTGCGGTCGCGGTGGTAGCCGTCCTCGGCCTCGGCGTCGAGGTACAGCTCACGCAGTCGCGGGTGGTCGGCCAGGCGCAGCGCGAACGGGTCTCCGTCGGCGGCGGGGGAGCCGTGCGCCCGGTCGTAGTCGCGGGCGTAGCCGTGCCGGCGGCCGTCCGCGCCGTAGAAGAACAACCGGCCGTACGCGTGCACCTCGACCGGGCGCGCGTCCAGCCACCAGTTGACCAGGTCGAAGTGGTGGCCGGACTTGTGCACGAGCAGCCCGCCAGAGACGGACTTGTCGCGGTGCCAGCGGCGGAAGTAGTCGGCGCCGTGGCGCACGTCGAGCAGCCACTCGAAGTGCACCGACCCGATCTCGCCCACCGCGCCGTCGGCCAGCAGCCGCCGGACCTGCTCGTGCAGCGGGTTGTAGCGGTAGTTGAACGCGACTGTGACGCGGCGGCCGGTCTCGGCGACCGCGTCCAGGATGCGCCGGCACCGATCCGCGTCGACTGTCATGGGCTTCTCCACGACCACGTCGCAGCCAGCGCGCAGCGCCGCCGTCACGTACTCGTCGTGGGTGGCGTCCACGCTGGTCACCAGCGCCACGTCGACGCGCTCCTTGGCGAGCATGGTGGTGAAGTCGCCGGCGGCGTACGTGGGCACCGGCGGGTGGCCCAGCTCGGCCAGCCAGCGGTTGTGCGCGTCCATCCGCGTCTGGTTGACGTCGGCGAACGCGACCAGCTCGGCGGCGTCGGCGTGGTCGAGAGCCAGGGCGCGGACGAACATCTCGGCGCGCGCCCCGGCGCCCACCAGGGCGTGGCGGACCCGTTCCCGGGCCGGTGGTGACATGACGTCGGCCTCCCCGGCAGTCGGCTGCAAAGGTTTGCAGCCGAAGAAACCACGACGGTGGATACGTCGTCAACGGATGGCGGTCAACCCGCCCCATCCATCCGCATTGATGAGGTTTCGCGCGCCCACCGGGACCGTCGACGCAATCGAGCCGCAACAATGGACCGTTGACACGGGCGCAACCGTTTGCATTAATGGGCGGCACCCGTGACCCCCACCACATCGGACGAGGGAGCCCGCCGTGCCAGCCACCATCCGGGACGTCGCCCGCGCCTCCGGTGTGCACATCTCCACCGTGTCCCGTACGTTCTCGGCCCCGCACCTGGTCAACCCGGAGACCCGGGTCCGGGTGCTGGCCTGCGCGGAGGACCTCGGCTACCGGCCCAACCGGGCCGCCCGGGCCCTCATCACCGGCCGCACCCACAACATCGGCCTGATCGTGGCCGACATCGCCAACCCGTTCTTCCCGCCGCTGATCAAGGCGGCGGAGGGGCAGGCCCGGCACCGCGACTACCACGTGTTCGTGGCCGACACCAACGAGGATCCGGTCGCCGAGGAGGACCTGGTCCACGCGCTGGCCAAGCAGGTCGACGGCGTGCTGCTGTGCAGCCCCCGGATGAGCAACAGCCTGATCGAGCAGGTCAGCCGCGAGGTTCCGGTGGTGGTGATAAACCGCCAGGTCGCCGGCCTGCCCTGCGTGATGATGGACGTCGGCCAGGGCGCCCGGGCTGCGATCGAGCACCTGCTCGGGCTCGGCCACCGCCGGATCGCGCTGCTCGGCGGCCCGCGCGGCTCCTGGACCGCCCGGGAGATGCGCCGCGCCGCGACCGCCGCCGCCCGCAGCGGTTCAGCGGAGCTGACCGTCCTCGGACCCAACCAGCCCACCGAGACCGGCGGCGGCGCCCTGGCCGAACAGGTACGCCGCAGCGGCGTCACCGCCGTGCTCGCCTACAACGACCTGATGGCGATCGGCCTGATCGAAGGGCTGGACGCGCTCGGGACGCGGGTGCCGCACGACGTGAGCGTCGTCGGCGTCGACGACATCGCGCTGAGCCGGCTCACCCGCCCCAAGTTGACGACGGTGGCCACGCCGACCGCGGCCGCCGGCCGGACGGCCGTCGACATGCTGCTGCAACTGGACTCCGACGCGCCACGTGGCGCCCGGGGCCGGGGCGCGGCGGCCGGCGACCGTCGCACCACCGCACAGGTAATGCTCCAGACCGAACTGGTCGTCCGCGACTCGACCGGGCCCGTCCCCGCGCCCGGCCGGGACGGCACCGGGGCCTGAGCAGGTGGCCCGGGCCCGCACAGCACTGCGGACCCGGGCGGCCCGTGGACGGCCGCCGGTGACGTCGTCGCCTCCCACAGCCGAGGAGTGAGCGCAGATGCACCCCGCAACGTCCCCCACCGCCGGCGTACCCGCCGGGCGGCATCACCGTACCCCTGTGACCCGACGCCGACTCGTGCGCGGCCTGGCCGCCGTCGCGCTCGCCGTGCCGCTCGCCCTGGGCGCGGCCGGATGCGGCGACGACTCCGCCGGCGACGACGGCGGCCCGGTCAAACTCTCCGTCTTCTGGTGGGGCGGCGAGGCCCGGGCCAAGCTCACCGAGGACGCCCTGGCCCTCTACACCAAGAAGCACCCGGACGTGACGTTCGAGAAGACCTGGCAGGCCAACCAGGGCTACTTCGACAAGCTCGCCACGCTGACCGCCGGCGGCAACCCGCCGGACCTGTTCCAGATCGACGACAACTACCTGGCCGAGTACGCCGGCCGCAGCACCACGCTCGACCTGGGCAGCTACAGCGACTCCGGCAAGCTCGACGTGTCGAAGTTCCCCAAGAGCCTGCTGGAGTACGGCGTGGTCGACGGCAAGCTCGCCGGGGTGGCCGCCGGGGAGAACACCCAGGGCCTGGTCTACAACAAGACGCTGCTGACCAAGAACGGGCTGCCCGAGCCGACCACCGGGATGAGCTGGGAGGAGCACATCGCCTGGGCCGAGCAGGTGGCGAAGAAGACGAAGGTGCCCGGCACCCAGGACCCGAGCGCCGACTACAAGGCGCTCTGGGTGTGGCTGCGCCAGCAGGGCAAGGACCTGTACAACGGCAAGGAGCTCGGCTTCACCGCCGAGGACGTGACGAAGTGGTTCGAGCTGTGGAAGGGCGCGCGGGACCGGGGCGCCACCCCGAAGCCTGACGTCATCCACGAGGGCAACTCCAGCGACATCACCAAGCAACTCGTGGTCACCGGCAAGTCGGCGACCTCCTGGGTCTGGGTCAACCAGATGCCGGACCTGAAGAAGAACACCAAGGACGAGCTGGGCGTGGTCGCGTACCCGGGTGACCCGAGCGGGCAGTGGGCGCGCGCCTCGATGTACTGGTCGGTGTTCAAGGGCAGCAAGCACAAGGACGTCGCCGTCGACGTGATCAACTTCCTGAACAACGACCCGGAGGCGGTCGCGCTGCTCGGCACCGACCGCGGTCTGCCGTCGAACATGGAGCTGCGCGCCAAGGTCAGCGAGACCGCCACCGACCCGGCCATGAAGCAGTCCATCCAGGTCGAGTCCGACCTGGCGCAGAAGTTCGGCGCCTCGCCCCAGGTGCCGATCAAGGGGCACAGCAAGGTCAAGTCCGAGCTGGTCAAGGCCGCCGAGAACGCCCAGTACGGCCGCGCCACCCCGGCTCAGGCGGCGGAGCAGTTCGTCACCGCCTGCAAGTCCGCGATCGCCTGACCCACGAAAGGACCGGTCCCGTGGCTCTCACCACGGCGCCCGGCCGGACCCCGCGCACCGGACCGGCCGGCCCCCGCCCCACGCGGCGTCGGGCCGGCCGGGCCCGGCTCGGCGAGGGCCTGGCGGGGTACGTCTTCCTCTCGCCCTGGCTCATCGGACTGATGGGCGTCACGGCGATCCCGATGCTGCTGTCGCTCTGGCTGAGCTTCACCGACTACGACATCCTCACGCCGCTGTCCGAGGTGCGGTGGGTGGGGCTGGCCAACTACGAGCGGATGTTCACCGCCGACCCGTCGTACTGGCACGCGGTGCGGGTCACGCTGACGTTCGCGCTGATCGCGGTGCCGTTGAAGCTGGCCGCCGCGCTCGGCGTGGCGCTGCTGCTCAACCGGGCCTGGCGCGGTGTCGGGCTGTTCCGGAGCCTGTTCTACCTGCCGTCGCTGCTCGGCGGCAGCGTCGCGCTGGCCATCGTCTGGGTCAACATGTTCAACCGGGACGGCGCGTTCAACTCGTTCCTCGCCCTGTTCGGCGTCGAGGGGCTGCCCTGGGTCAGCGACCCGGACTGGGCGCTGGAGACGTTGATGGTGCTGGCGATCTGGCAGTTCGGCGCGCCCATGGTGATCTTCCTGGCCGGGCTCAAGCAGGTGCCCACCGAGCTGTACGAGGCGGCGGCGGTGGACGGCGCCGGGGCGTGGCGGCGCTTCCGCGCGGTCACCCTGCCCATGCTCTCCCCGGTGATCTTCTTCAACCTGGTGCTGGAGACGATCAACGGCTTCCAGGGCTTCACCGCCGCGTTCGTGCTCAGCAACGGCACCGGCGGCCCTGTCGACTCCACCCTCATGTACACGCTGAAGCTCTACATCTCCGGCTTCACCGACCTGGAGATGGGCTACGCGTCGGCGATGGCGTGGGTGTTCCTGGTGGCGATCGGCGTGGTCACCGCCGTCTTCTTCAGCACCGGCCGGTTCTGGGTGCACTACTCGGACGGAGACGACTCATGACGGCGCTTCCTGTCGCCCGCCGCCGGCCGGGCAGCGGCCGGAACGTCCTGCGGCTCGTCGTGCTCGTGGCGATCGTCGCGGTGGTGCTCTACCCGCTGTTCTGGATGCTCGGCACCTCGGTCAAGTCGCAGGCCGAGATCGTCAACAACGTCGGCCTGCTGCCGGAACGGTTCACCCCCGGCAACTACCTCGACGGCTGGACCAACTTCGACATCAGCTTCGGCCGGTTCTTCCTCAACAGCGTGCTGGTCAGCGGGCTCACCGTCGTCGGCAACGCGCTGTCCTGCCTGCTCGCCGCGTACGCCCTGGGCCGGCTGCGGTTCGGGCTGCGCAAGCTGTGGTTCACCGTCATGATCGGGACGCTGCTGCTACCCGGGCACGTGCTGATCGTGCCGCAGTACATCCTGTTCCGCAGCCTCGGCCTGGTCGGCGGCGACTGGCCGTACCTGCCGCTGCTGGTGCCGCAGTTCCTGGCCACCGAGGCGTTCTTCGTCTTCCTCATGGTGCAGTTCATGCGCGGCATCCCGCGCGAGCTGGACGAGGCGGCCACCATCGACGGCGCGTCCCCGTACGGCGTGTTCCGGCACGTCATCCTGCCGCTGAGCCGCCCGGCGCTGGTCACCACGGCGATCTTCTCGTTCATCTGGACCTGGAACGACTTCTTCCGGCAGCTGGTGTTCCTGTCCAGCCTGGAGGACTACACGGTCCCGGTGGCGCTGACCCTGTTCATCGACTCGACCAGCCAGAGCGCCGTCGGCCCGATGTTCGCCATGTCGGTGCTGTCCCTGCTGCCGGTGTTCCTGTTCTTCCTGGCCTTCCAGCGGATGCTCGTCGAGGGCATCAACACCAGCGGACTGAAGGGATGACCGCCGTGTCCGCCCATCCCGATGCCGTGCCGGCCCGTGGCGACTGGCGGGCCACGCTGCGCGAGGCGACCGACCTGGCGCTGCTCGGCTTCGCCGTGGCGCTCGCCGCGCTGCCGGTGCTCACGCTCGCCCCGGCGCTCGCCACCGCCAGTGCCGCGCTGCACGACAGGTCGGTCACCGGCGCCTGGCCCGACGCGCGGACCAGCCTGGCCCGGTTCGGCCGCGCGCTGCCCGCCGGGCTGGCGGTCAGCACCGTCGCGCTCGCCGCCGTCGCGCTGCTCGCCGCCGACCTGGTCGCGCTCGCCACCGGCCGGGTGCCCGGCGGCGGGCCCGTGCTCGCGCTCACCGCCGTGGTGGTGGCGGCAGTGCTCGGGTACGCGGGCCTGGTCGCCGTCGCGGTCGGACGCACCGGCGGCCGGGGCTGGCGGACGGCCGCCCGTGAGGTGGCGCGTTCCTGCCCGCAGCGCCCCGGCGTGTGGGCCGCCGCCTCCGGCATCTGCGCGCTGGCTGTGCTGCTGGGCGTGCTGGTCACGCCGGTCGCGGTGCCGATCCTCGGCGGGTACGCCCTCGCCGCGCTGCACGCGCTGGACGCCCGCCGCCCGGTTCCCGCCCCGGACCCGACGTGACCCCCGAACCTCGTTCCCCCGCTGCCGAGCAGAGCCCTGCCGACGCCGAACCCCGGCTGGTGGTGGACGGCGTCGAGGTGGCGCGGTACCTCGTCCGTCCCGACCTGGACCCGCGCCACGGGCCCCGGCCGTACCTGCATCCGGTGCGGACCCGGGCCGGCACCCTGGTCACCGACGCGCTCCCGGCCGACCACGTCTGGCACCTCGGCGCGTCACTGGCCGTGCAGGACGTGGACGGCGTCAACCTGTGGGGCGGCCGGACGTACGTGCGCGGCACCGGCTACACCTGGCGCGACGACCACGGCGTCATCGCGCACACCGGCTGGCGGGAGCGGACCGCCGACCGGCTCGACCACGACCTGGAGTGGCGCGACCGGCACGGCCGGGTGCTGCTGCGCGAGCACCGGCGGATCACCGCCATCCCGGCCGGGGAGGACGCCTGGTGGCTGGACCTGTCCGCCACGCTCACCTCCGCCACCGGCGCCGACGTGCGTCTGGGCAGCCCGGCCACGAACGGCCGCCCGGGCGGCGCCGGGCACGGCGGATTCTTCTGGCGTGCCGTGGCCGACGGGGAAGCGCGGGTGCGCACCGCCGAGGCGGCGGGCGAGGAGGCGGTGAACGGCTCGGCCGCGCCCTGGCTGGCGTTGTCCGCCTCCGCGCCCGGCGGTGGCGCGTACACGCTGGTGTTCACCGGTCTGGGGCCGGGCGACAGGTGGTTCGTGCGCACCGCGATGTACCCGGGCGTCTGCGTCGCGTACGCGTTCGACAGCCCGGCGGTGGTCGCTGCCGGGCGGCCCCGGCACAACCGGCACCGGGTGCTGGTCGCCGACGGCCACCTCGACCCGGCCGACATCGCGGCCCGGGTAGACGCGGCGGTCGTCCGGTGAGCGAGTCGCTTGGTGCCGCGGTCGTGGACCGAGGCGGTGCCGGGAGCAGGCCGGAGGTGGTCTGCGTGGGCGAGACGATGGTGGTGCTCGCCCCTGCCGACGGCGGGTCGCTGGAGCACGCCGCGCGGCTGGCGGTCGGCGTGGGCGGCGCGGAGTCCAACGTGGCGGCCGGGCTGGCCCGGCTCGGGCACCGCGCGGCGTGGGTCAGCCGGGTGGGCGACGACCCGTTCGGGCGGCGGGTGGTGGCCGAGGTCGCCGCCGCGGGCGTGGACGTCAGCCTGGTAACAGTGGATCCGGACGCGCCGACCGGGCTCTACCTGAAGGATCCGGGGCCGGGCGGCACCCGCGTGCACTACCACCGCGCCGGGTCGGCCGCGAGCCGCCTCGGCGCCGCCGACCTCGCGCGTCCCGGGCTGGCCGGGGCGCGGCTGCTGCACCTGTCCGGCATCACCGCCGCGCTCTCCGGCACCTGCCGTGACCTGCTCGTGTCCGCGCTGGACGGGCGGGCGCTGCCCGGCGCCCGAGTCAGCTTCGACGTGAACCACCGCCCGGCGCTCTGGCCCGCCGACCGGGCCGGCCCGGTCCTGCGTGACCTGGCCGACCGGGCCGACGTGGTGCTGGTCGGGCTGGACGAGGCGGCGGTGCTCTGGTCGGCGGACGATCCGGCCGCTGTTCGTGCGCTGCTGCCCGGCCCGGAGCTGGTGGTGGTCAAGGACGGTCCGGTCGGCGCGACGGCGCTGCCGCGTACCGGGCCGGCGGTGTTCGTGCCGGCGCTGCCCGTGGACGTGGTCGAGCCGGTCGGCGCCGGAGACGCGTTCGCCGCCGGGTTCCTCTCCGGGCTGTTGCGTGGCCTCGACCTGCGAGCCTGCCTGCGGCTGGGGCACCTGACCGCGGCGCCGGTGCTGGCCGTGCCGGGCGACAACGCCCCGCCGCCGGACCCGGAGACGATCGCGCACGCGCTGGCGCTGCCGGAGACGATGTGGACCGAGCCGGTCAGGGGAGGAAGCAGAAGATGAGCGGGCACGACTTCGAGGCCCTGTTCGGCGACGCGCGGGTGATGGTGATCCTGCGCGACCTGCCGCCCGGTGAGACGGTACGGCTGGCGGAACTGGCCTGGGATCTCGGCATCGCCGTGGTGGAGGTGCCCATCCGTACCCCGGAAGCGGTGCCGGCGTTGCGCGCCGCCGTGACGGCCGGGCGGCGGCGGGACCGGATCGTGGGCGCGGGCACCGTGCGTACCCCGGCGCAGGTCCACGACGCGGTGGCCGCCGGGGCGGCGTTCACGGTGGCGCCGGGCCTGGATCTGGCGGTGGCCGACGCGGCGGCCGGTCTCGGCGTGCCGCACCTGCCCGGCGTGGCCACCCCGACCGAGGCGCAGCGGGCACTCGACCACGGCCTGGTGTGGCTCAAGGCGTTCCCGGCGGTCAGCCTCGGCCCGGCGTGGTTCCGCGCGGTCGCCGGGCCGCTGCCGGAGGCCCGGTTCGTGGCCACCGGCGGTGTCGACGCCGGCAACGCGGGCGACTTCCTCGCCGCCGGGGCGCGCGGCGTGGCGGTCGGGTCGGCGCTCACCGACCCGTCGCAACTGCCGCGCCTGGCCACGCTCGCGGCCGGCGGCGCGGTCACCTGACCGCCGCGTGGCGGGTCCGGTGGCGCGACGACCGTATCTTCGTAGCCGACACCAGGACCGGCGGCCGAGGAGGATCTGATCCGCGCTCTTGCCAGGCGCGCCGACGGCGCGCCGCTTTCCAGCCCTCTGTCGCGGCGGTTGCTGCTGCGTGGCCTGCTGGCCGGGGCGGCCGGGGTGCCGGTGATGGCCACGGCCGCATGCAGTGACGACGAGGACGCCTCCGTCGACCCGAACGCCCCGGTCGAGCTTTCCGTCTTCTGGTGGGGCACCGACGCGCGGGCCAGGCTGACCGACGGCGTGCTGGCCCTCTACACGAGGAAGCACCCGAACGTGACCTTCACGAAGACCTGGCAGACCGAGCCGGGCTACTTCGACAGGCTGGCCACGCTCACCGCCGGCGGCAAGGCGCCGGACATCTTCCAGATCGACGACGACCACCTGGCCGAGTACGCGGCGCGGCGGACGCTCGCCGGGCTGCTCTACTACCAGGGGGCGCGCAAGCTGGAGACCCGCCCGATGCACGACAGCCTCTGGCGGTACGGATACGTGGACGGCAGTTTCGTCGGAGTTCCCGCCGGGGGGAACACCCAGGGCCTGGTCTACAACAGGACGCTGCTGACCAGGCACGGGCTGTCCGAGCCGACCACCGGCATGACGTGGGAGCAGCACATCGTCTGGGCCGAGCAGGTGACGAAGAAGACAGGCGTCCCCGGTACGCAGGATCCGAGCGCCGACTACAAGGCGTTCTGGGTGTGGCTGCGCCAGCAGGGCAAGGAGCTGTACCAGGACAAGAGCCTCGGGTTCACAGTCGAGGACGTGACCCGGTGGTTCGCGCTGTGGTCCGGCGCCCGCGACCGGAGAGCGACGCCGGCGCCGGACGTCATCCGCGAGGGAAACACCAGCGACGCCACCAAGCAGCTGGTGGTCACCGGCCGGGCGGCCACGTCCTGGGTCTGGGCCGGTCAGCTGCCGGACCTGCAGAAGAGCACCACTGACGAACTGGGCGTGGTGGCGTACCCGGGTGACCCGAGCGGCCAGTGGGCCCGCGCCGAGACGTACTGGTCGGTGCACAGCCGCAGCAGGAAGAAGGACGTCGCTGTCGATGTCATCAACTTCATGCTCAACGATCCCGAAGCGGTGGTGCTGCTCGGCACCGACCGCGGCCTGCCGCCCAACGTCGACCTGCGCGCCAAGCTCACCGATCCGGCCCTGAAGCGGTCCATCCGGTTCGACTCGGAGCTGGCGAAGACGTTCGGCGACGGCCCGCGACCCCCGCTCAGGGGACACCGCACGGTGAAGTCCGAGCTGGTCAAGGCCGCCGAGAACGCCCAGTCCGCCCGGGCCACCCCGGCTCGGGCGGCGGAACAGTTCGTCGCCGCCGCCTCGGCCGCGATCGCCTGACCGGACGCGCGGTCACCTGACCGTACGGCCGGACGTGGTGGCGGTGGTCCGGATCGCCTTGACGATCGCCGGGATCGACCCGATCAGCAGCACCAGCGCCCAGATCAGCGCCACCACGGCGAACACCACGGCGCCGAGGTCGTCCAGGATGCTGACCAGGATCACCGGCACCAGGGCGTGCAGGAACTGCAGCACCACAGTGCACAGCAGCGTGGTCAGCACCAGCGCGACGAGGCCCTTGTTGCGCAGGAACCGGGGCTGGGCGGCGAGCAGCAGAGCGGCCCAGACCAGTTTGAGCAGCAGCGCCAGCCCGAGCAGCACCGCCGCGTCGTCGACCGGGAAGAACCCCCAGACCGCGAGGTACGCCAGCGTGCCGAACGGCGGCGCCAGGAACAGCGACACCATCACGGTCAGCTCGACGAACGCGACGATCAGCAGGACCAGCGACACCAGCAGAAGCACGATCGAGAAGACGAGCGTGGCCACGCCCTGCACCCGGCCCTGGACCCGGTCCGGCAGCACCAGGCTCAGGCAGAACAGCCCGGTCGTCCAGAGCGCCACCACGTCGATCAGCGCGAGATAGCCGATGCCCCGCCCGGACGGCTCGGACACCGCGCCGACGTCGCCCAGCTCGACGCCGAGCTGACCGGCGCTGTCCCGCAGCGCGCCGCCGGCGTCCCCGCCGCCGGTCAGCGCCGCCGCGCCCATCTCCACGCCGACCACGAGCGCCACCGCGAGCAGGGCCAGCAGCAGGAACGGCTTGCGTAACTCACCCATGCCGCGTCTCCGTCCCGGTCAGGACCGGGCCAGCGTGACGGCGCATCCGCCACCTCCCGGACAGCGCAGGAGCACCTCGGTCTCCCGGTCCACGGCCACCTTCGCCACCGCCGGGCCGTTCGCGTCGGACGCGACCTCGTCGGTGACCGTGACGTCCGCGTCGCCGGGCGCGCGGGCGGTCACCTGGAACGGTGTCGTGCCGCGCAGCACGAGCGTGCGCAGCGCGCCCGGGTCGGCCACCCGCAGCCGGCACACCGTCCCGAAGGTGAGCGTCACCCCGTCGGCGGTGGTGGCCGGTTCGGCGGCCGGCGGCAGGCAGTTCACCGCCACCGTCGCCGGGTCGACCGTCCCGGACCCGCGCCCCAGGCGAGCCAGCGCGCCCGGCCCGTCCGCCGGGTCGCCCGGGTCGTCGCGGTGCCCGGCCACCGCCACCACGTACAGCGCCACCAGCAGCACTGCCACCGCCACCAGCAGCACCTTCTGTCGCCCGGTCATGGCCGGACGACGGGCGTGAAGCGGATCTCGTCCACCCCGGCGAAGTACCTGTCGGTGCCCTGGGTCTTGCTCACCGCCACGAGCGTCAGCTTGTGCGGGCCGCGGGTCAGCTCCACGGTGCCCACGTCCACCTCGTCGGTGCGGACCACCGTCGGGGTGAACCCGAAGAACGTGTCGCCGACCTGCCGGCCGTCGACCAGCCAGATCGTGTTCGCGTAGTCGAACGACGTGGTCCGCACGGTGGAGAACCGCCAGGTGCCGTCGGCCGGCAGGTCCACCTGCACCGTCACCCGGTCGCCCACGGCCCGGCCCAGGAAGAACAACTGCGCGTCACCGGACCACACCACGTCGCAGCAGTTCTTCTGCGCCACCACCTCCGCCTTCGCGCCGGTGGGGGACTGCACCGCCGCGCCGGAGACGAGCGTCTCCGCCTCTACTGTCACCGCATTCGCCTGCGGCGGGGCCGGGGTGTCCGGTCCGCGGGTCACCAGCCAGGCCACCACCCCGGCCACGACCAGCACCAGCGCCGCGGCGGCCGCGATCCACGGCCACGGCGCGCGCTTCGGGGGTACGACAGCCCGCACGTCGTACGTGACCCGGCCGCTGGACCGGGAACTCTCCTCCGGCGCGGTGTTCGCCGAGTACGCGAACCCGGTCATGTCGTAGCGCCGGGGCGGCGTGCCTGGTGGCACGGCGAGGCGCACCAGGAACGACACCGAGCCCTGCCCGGGCACCACCCGCTGCGGCTCGGCCACCGTGAACCAGGCCCGCTGGCTGCCCTCACCGGGCGCGACGTCGAACACGACGGTGTCCGGCGCGGTGCCCGGGTTCGACACGGTGAACGTCAGCTCACCGTTGTTGCGGGCGTCCAGTGTGAACTGCTCGGCGGCGGCGACGACTGTCCATTCGGTGGTCATGACGGCTCCTCGGGCGGATCGTGGGGCAGGGGTGCTGGTACGTGGGCCCGGCCGACAGCGCGGACCGTCGCCACCCCGGCGGCGGGCTCGGCGTCGTCCGGCTCGGGCGGCGCCGGTTCGGGCGGGCCGGGGTTAGCGACGACCTCGACGGTGACCGCAGCCGGTTTCTCCGCCTCGACGATGCGGGTGACCAGCGCGAGCCGGTCGGCGGCGGCCGGCGGCACCCGCACCACCAGGTGGAACGGCCGTTCGGGCGGCTCGTCCAGCGCGAACCCGGTCACGCCGGTGGCCAGTTCCAGCGCGGTCCGCATCCCGTACGGGGTGCCGCGCCAGCGGGCCAGCAGCGCGCCGTGCGCGACCAGGTCCCGCAGCCGGCCCACCGGCAACGGCAGCGGCGCGTCGGCGCGGGGCGCGGCGACCACGTGGTCCATCGCCACCCAGCGGGTCAGGTAGGCCACGAACCCGTCCGGCGTCCGGTACGGCCCGAACAGCGCGTCGACGTCGGCGAGCACCGCCTCGTCCGGGGCGTGCAGCGCCTCCATCACGTCCAGCAGCGCGCCAAGCGCGCTGCCCGGCCCGGCGGCCCGCTGGTACGCGGCGGGCAGCAGCCGCTCAATCGCCGCTCGGCGCATCCTGCCGCACCACCTCGATGTCGTGCTCGCCGGAGCAGAGCAGCCAGGTGCCGGGGACGGTGACCACGTCGGCGGTGGCCTGGTTGGCGCTCGCCGTCCAGTCCTCGCCGTCGCCGCTGCGGAACACGCCGCGCTCACCACCGGCGAGCACCAGCCGCCCGCCGCCTGACGTACCGGTGGGCGCGGTGGCGGCGATGGCGTCGACCGGGACGAACCGGGTCCGGTCCCGCAGTGGCAGCCCGCAGTTGACCATCACCGGCGACCACTGCGGCTGCCCGGCGAGCGTGTCGAGGCGGACCACGCCGCCGCTCTGCGTCGCGGCCAGCGCGAGCGGGCCGCTGAACGCCAGGTCCCGGCAGGTGCCGCCGATCCAGCCGGACGCCATCGACTGCCACTTCACGTCCGACTCGAACAGCCGGGTGCGGTGGCAGCCCTGACCGGGCTTCTTCGGGTCCGGCTCGCCCGCGCCGCACCACAGCAGCGTGGCCGGGCCGTCGTACTGCACCGCGAGCACCCGGTTGTCGACGTTGGCGAGGCCGACGTGGGCGAACGTGCCGGGCCGTCCGGCCGCTGTGGACAGGTAGACCCCGAACCCGGCCTGCGCGGCCACGGCCACCCCCGGCGCGCCGCGCTCGGAGACGAACGCGCGCACCGCGTAGAAGCCCCGGTCCGCGTCGGCCGGGTCGACCAGGATCTGCAACGGCACGGCACCGGGCAGCAGCGGCACCTCGTACAGGCCCGCGTCGGTGGCCAGCAGCAGCGCGCCGGTGCCGTCACGGTCGATCCAGGCCAGATCGCGGACGCCGGAGTCGAGGTCGGTCAGCAGCGTCCACGTCTCGCCCAGGTCGGTGCTCAGCCGGACCCGGGAGCCTCCGGCGTCGCGGGTGGTCACCACCGCCAGCGAACCGGGCCGGGGGACCACGCCGGGGCGTACCGGGGCGGGCGCGGGCACCACCCGCACCACGGTCTCGCCGTCGAACCGGCCGGCCGGTTCCCAGCCCGCCCCCGCGTTGGTGGAGCGGAACAGCACCGGGCCGCCGCCGGCGTACCAGGTGTCGGCCTGGTACTGGTCCACGGCCACGGTCCGCACCTGCGCGTCGGGCGCCTCGTCGACCACGAACCGCACCGACTCGACGTAGCGCACGCCCGGCTCGGCGTGCTCCAGCATCCGGTACACGTTCGAGGCGCGCAGCGGCTCGCCGAACGCCCAGCCGGCCGGGTTCAGCGGCGTGGGCAGCGGGCTGAGCGTCTGGTGCAGCCGGTCGTGGATGCGGCGGCGTACCGCGTCCACGTCCTCCTCGCGGCGCACCACCACCCGGGCCTGGATGGACACCGCCTTGTAGCGGGCCCAGCCCGCCCGCACCGCCGTACCCAGGGCACGGCGGCGTTCCAGGTCGGCCTCGACCCGGCGGCGGGCCTCCTCCACCTCGTGCTCGCGCAGCACCTCCACCGGCAGCCGTCCGCCGGGGCGGGCCGCGTCCGGCACGTACGGCACCAGCACCACCTCGACCTCGCCGGGCCGGGCGAAGCTGTAGACGGCGGCCCGGGTGAACGCCCGCGCCCGCGCCACCGCCCCGGGGCCGGTGGCCAGGATCTCGAAGTCCCGGGCGGTCACCGCGCGCTGCTGGGCGAAGAACTCGTACGGTCCGCGCGCCAGCACCGACTCCAGCGACTCCAGGTCCCGCCCGCCGGTGGCCGGCGCCGGGTTGTCCACCTTCACCCCCGGTAGCGGGTCGCGCAGGCTGGTCAGCACACCCGCTGCCACGTTGCCGGCCGGCCCGCCGCCGCAGCGGTACCAGAGCCGCACCTGCCGCCCGGCCGGCGGCACCGCCGCCACTGTGGTCGCCCCGGCCGCCCCCTCGACGGCCGCAGCGCCCACGACCGGGCGCAGGTCCAGCGCCGGGGCGAACGTGACCACCCCGGACGCCCGGTCCACCAGGTAGACCTTCGCCTGCGGGCCGACACCGGCGAAGCTGTCCACCGGCCGCCAGATCTCGTACGTGCGCCCCTCGTGCTCGCGGGCCGCCGCGCCCAGTTCCACCGAGCCCGCCGGCACCTCCACGCCGAGCAGCAGGTCCAGCGCCTCGGTGGTACGCGTCAGTGGCGCGCGGGCGGCCCGGAACACCTGACCGGGCTGCCCGGTGCCGGTGCCCAGCAGCTCCGCCTCGACCGGCTCGCAGTGGTGCACGCGTACCGTCGTCGTGGTCTCCCCGGCGGGCAGCACCGCCGGTTCGGTGGTCACGAAGACGACCGGCCGGGGGTCCGCGCCGCGGGCCGCGGCGACCCGCGTGCCGGCCGGCACCCGCACCGGGCCGCGATCCGGGCCGGTACGGGTCAGGCGCACGTACACCCAGGCCGCCGCCGGTGGGTGCCGGGTGACACCGAGCAGGTTCAGGAACGCCACGTACGCCTTCTCCGGCAACTGGTTCAGCCGGTAGATCATCACCTCGGTCAGGTAGGCGAACGCCTCCACCAGCGCCATCCCGGGGTCGTGCGCCGACAGGTCGGTCCAGTCCGGGCAGGACCGGGCGATGCGTTCCCGGGCCTCGGTGACCAGGTCGAGGAAGGCGCGGTCGTCCAGGTGCGGCACCGGCAGCGTCATGACGTGCCCTCCTCGTCTGCGGTCTCCTCGTCGGCGGGGAGCAGGTCGACGGAGAACACCAGGTGGCCGGGGGAGAGGCTGGCCCGGACCCGGTAGTCGAGCCGGATCACCAGGCGCCACGGGCCGTCCGGGTCCGGGCCGGCGTCCACGTCCAGCACCTCGACCCGGGGCTCCCAGCGGCGGATCGCCTGCCGCACGTAGTGGATCGCCAGCCCGGCCGTGGTGTCGTCGTTCGGCGCGAACACGAGCCGGTGCAGCCGAGACCCGTACCCGGGGCGCATCAGCCGTTCCCCGGGCGTGGTGGACAGCAGCAGGTACAGCGCCTGGCGTACCGTCTCGTCGCCGTCGGTCATGGCGAGCCCGCCGGCGGCGGTGAGCGCGAGACCACCGGCGCGGCCGGCGTCGAAGCCGGCGCCGACGAAGCGGAAGGCCCTCATGCGTCCGCCCCCAGGAAGCTCTGCCGCACGTCGCGTACCTGGTGGTGCACGGTGCCCGGCGGGGTGCCGTCGGTGAGGCCGTCCAGGTGCGACAACACCACCGGCTGCCGGTCCACCCGCACCCACGTGCTGTAACCCACAGTGACGGTCAGCGTGTGCAGGCACGGTTTGATCGTCGGGCCGTAGTTCGGGCAGGCGGTGATGTCACGGCCCTCCGGGTCGGGACGGGTCAGCACCGGCACGGCCTGGACCGTCACCCACTGCTGGGACGGGCGGTTGCTCACCCGCCCGTCGTGTCCGCAGGTGATCAGCGAGTCGCGGTGGATCCAGCGCATCAGCCACCTCCGGCGGAACGGGCGAGCGTACGGGCCTGGGCGGCGGCGGTCTCGGCGTCCTCGGCCGCCGGGGCGTGCAGGAAGTCGACGGTGCGCCCGCGTACCACGACGGCCCGGCCGGGCGCGGAGAGCACCAGGTCACCGGCGGCGTGCACGGTGGTCAGCTCGGGACGCAGCTCGACGAAGCTGCCCGCGTCGGTGGCCAGCCGCAGCGTCCGCCCGTCGTCGTCGATCACGATGGACTGCCCGGTGCCGGTCCGCATCGACCAGCGGCGCGAGCGCCCGGACACGATCCCGGTGTCGTACGGCTCGACCGCGCCGAACAGCGAGCCGAGCACCACGCCCGAGGCCGGTTCGCCGCCGGGCAGCGCCACCAGCACGGTGTCGTCCGGGTCGGGCAGCGCGACGATGCCCTTGCCCCGGCCCGCGCCCGGGCAGAGCACCGCGAGCCAGCCGGCGTCCAGATCCCCGTACGCGGGAAGCGTCACCCGGGCTCGGCCCAGCCCGTCCGGGTCGTCGATGTCGGTGACGGTGCCGAGCGTGACCGTCGCGGCCGGGGGCGCGGCCGTCGGCGGCGGGCCGGGCGGCGCCGTGGCGAACCGGGTCAGGTGCCCGTCGGCGTCCACCGTGTGCACCACCTCGGTGAGCACGTACACCCCGGCGACCGGCTCGGGGACGCCGGCCAGCGCGATCCGCCGGCCGGGCCGCAGCGCCGGGTCGCCCTCCGCGGTGCCCTCGGCGGTGACCAGCGCGGCCACCCGGGCGTCCAGCCCGGCCTGGGCCAGCGCGGCCAGCTCGTCGTCGCTGCGGCCGGGCTGGTCGACAGCGGTACGGACACCGTCCGCGCCGACGTCACCCGGCTCCGGGCGCAGCGGGATACGCCGTCCGCTGCGGGCCTCGTCCGCGCGCTGGCCCAGCGCCTCCGCGCGCTGCGGGTGCCACCCGAGGACGGCGCACGCCGCGCCCGCCCGGTCCAGGTTCTCGGTGATCCGCAGCGCGTGCACCGTCTCGCCGAGCGTCAGCGGCAGCGGCTCCCCGTAGCCGTCCAGCGTGAGCAGCCGCAACCGGTCGCCGTCCACGCTCAGGTGCAGCCCGGCCCGGCCGGCCACCTCGCACAGCAGGTCCAGGTCGGTGTGCCGGTGCTGGAGCAGCCGGTCCAGGCGTGGCCCGTCGTCCTCGGCCGCCACGCTCAGCCCCAGCCCGGCGCACAGGTCGGCGGCCAGCTCGGCGGCGGTCACCGACTCGAACACGCGCAGCTCCTGGCGCTTGCGCAGCCGGTGCAGCGGGTCGTACGCCCGGATCCGCGCCAGCGGCACGCCGTCACCGGCGTACTCCCGCTCGACGGCTGTCACCTCACCGGTGAACAGCGCCTCCGCCTGCCCGTCGAGGCGCACGTCGACTGTGGCGCCGGGGCGTACCGGAGGGTCGAGGGGGCCCGCGCCGGGGGCGGCGGCGAGCGTCAGCTCGCACCGGGCCGGGCGGTCGAGGCGGGCGGCGACCCGGACGGCGCGCAGCCGGGCCGGGTCGGCCAGCGGCCGGCCGTCGACTGTGACAATTGCGGCCCGGCTCACGGCGTACCCCCTGTGGTGACGGCATCCGGCGGGACGGTGGCGGCACCGACCGGCGGGACGGCGAGCGCCGTGCCGGCGGGCACCGTGAGCGGGTCGGTGATGCGGTTGTGTTCGGCGAGCAGCCGCCAGCGCAGCGGCGAGCCCAGCGCGTCGTGGGCGAGCAGGTCGAAGCGCACCCCGGACCAGCCCGGCTCGGCCGCGCCGTCGGCGGCGGCGACCACCGCCGAGCCGGGTGCGACGGCAGGCGTGCTCGCCGCGGCCAGTTCCTCCTCGAATCCGGCGCGTGCCGCTTCGGCGCTCTCCGCGGCCCGGACCAGCTTCAGCCGCAACCAGGAACGCCGTGGTGTGCCGGTGAGCGTGAACGCGTCGAAGCGTTCCGCGATCGCGGTGATCACGCCGGGGACGTTCCAGGTCTTGCCCCAGACCAGGCGCACCAGCGGCGGGCGCAGCCAGCCGTGCTCGACAGTCGAGTTCTCGGCGAGCATCCACAACGGCCGGGTCAGCGCGCGCACGTCCTGCGGCCGGGCCGGCGACTCGACGAAGTCGACGTCGAAGAGCAGATCGAGGACCAGTTCGGTACGGCCGCCGCCGGTGAAGACCAGCGGATCGTCGGCCAGCCCGGCACCGGTCAGCGGACCGTCCGGGCCGCAGCGCGGGCGTACCCCGGCCAGCCGGGTCACCTGCACGGTTTCCGGGTTGAGCAGGCAGTCGACCCGGGTGCCGGACTCGTCCACGAGGAAGGCGACGCGCTCCATCAGTCACCCGCCTGTTCCCGGTCCAGCCGGGCCGTGTCACTCCACGGCGTGGTCCGCGAGGGCTGCCACGCCGCTTCGGCCGGGAGCGCCGGCCACAGGTCCGCGCCTGGCCCACCGCCGTCCGTCATCCCGGTCGACACCGGGCCCGTCGTGCGGATCGGGCCGGAGTTCTCCGGCAGCGCCGGCCACGGGCCGCCGTACGTGGGCCGCCCGGGCCGCTGCCCCTGCCTCGCCCCGGACTCGCCGCCGGACGTCGGGTCGTGTCCGTCCGGGTGGGGTGAGCCGGCGGCCCGCCCCGGATACCGGGCGACGGTTCCGTCCCCGGTCCCGTCGCGACCGTTCGCCGATCCGGTTCGACCGCCCCTGGTGCGTGCGGCCGGTCCGGGAGGCGACGACAGTGGCGCAGCCGCGAAGACGAGCGGGAGCACGTCCCCTCGATCGGGCGGCACGTCCGCTCTGTCGTCCCGGTGCCGGGCCCGGCACCGGTCGAGCTGTGCGAGGTTCCGGAGCGCGCCCACCCGATCGAGGTCGGGCCGCCGCTCGGACGGCGCCGGCCGGTCCGGTTCGCCGAAGCTCACGTGACCAGGCGATCCGACCGTGTCCCGGCTGCTGGCCGGGCCGGTGCGCCGGTCGGCGCTGGTGGGCGCGCCGGCGCCGGTGGACCTGTCGGCGCCGTTGCGATCACTGCTGCCGGTGCCGGCGCTACTGGTTCCTACCCCTGTTGTTCGTCCGGCACCGGCGGTCGCTGTGCTCTCTGTGGCTGTTGCTGTCCCGCCGGTGCCGGTGCCGGTGCCGGTGCCGGTGGCCGGGGTGCCGTGGGTGTGTGGTCTGCCGAAGGCGTCCCGCGATCCGGACCCATCGGCGACGCATGCCGGTCCGGCCGGACCGCGTAACGTCACGCACCCGCACGTCGGAGAGTCCTCACGTGACCCGGCACGGTCGGGTCGTACCGCCTGGCCCGAGCGGCACCGAGTGTCCACCGTCGGCGGGAACGTCTCCGGCCCCGCCGCGCCCTCCACACCGTCCGCCCGTGTGGACGCCGCTCCGAGCCCGGGCAGTGCCGCACCCCGTCCGAGCCGCCCAGCGGATCTCTCACCACCCGAGATCCCCGTCCCACCCTCCAAGACCCGCGGAAGATCTTGGTAGGAAACGGCCCCTGTGGGGGCCCTTTCGTACCAAGATCTCGGCGGGCCGTTGCGGGAAGCGGCGAGTCCGTTGATCAAACGTGCCATCCAGTTCCGCCACCGGCCCCTCTGGCGCCGTTCGACGTAGGTCGGGGCAGGAGCGGAGGTCGGGGAAGGAGCGGGGGGCGGGGAAGGATCGGCGGGCGGGGGAGGAGCGGAGAGCGCGGGAGGATCGGCGGGCGGGTGAAGGTCGCGCAGCAGGCCGGGGGCGTGCGCCGCCACCAGGCGCCGCCAGTGCTCGGGCGGCTGGCCGGGGGAGGGCGGCACGTCCGCGGCCGGGCCCGGACCGGACAGACGGTCGGCGGTGGCCCGCAGCGCGCCGGCCAGCCGGTCACGCGGTCGCCGGGGCGGCGGCACCGCCGGCCTCCAACTCCAGACCCTCGTACGCCAGGGTCAGCGCCTCGATGGCGATCTCCTGCGACAGGGTGTTCAGGTGGGCGCCCCGCCACCGGGTCGGCCAGGCGTTGATCATGTTCCAGCGCAGCACCTCGGCGGTGCCGGCCGGGTCCAGCAGCACCACCGACACGTTGCGCCGGTTGACGGTGCCCTTCGCCGCCGCGTTCACCCAGTCCCACAGCTCCCGTGAGCTGGTCAGGCCGAAGTGGAGGGTGACCGGGGCGTACTCGACCTGGCCGGGCACGGCCCGGATGCGCTCGTTGCCCGCCTCCCGGTACGACAGCGCCGGTATCGCCACCTCGAAGCCGCTGACCTCGGTGAAGTGCCCGTTGGTGACGCCGTTGATCAGCAGCTTGAAGTGGTACGCCCGGTACGGGTCGACGGGCGCTCCCGGCTGCGGCGTCGCGGTGGTGGGCATGTCAGCCTCCGATCGTCTCGGTCTCGGTGCCGCCGGCCCACTGGCTCAGCTTGAACACCACGAACTCCGCGGGCTTGACCACCGCGATGCCGATGTGCGCCACCACCATTCCGGCGTCGCGGACGTCGGCCGGGTTGGTCTCCTCGTCGCACTTGACGAAGAACGCCTCCTCGGGCGTACGGCCGAGCAGCGCGCCGTCGCGCCACACCCGGGTGAGGAACGCGCCGATGTCGCGCCGGATCGAGCGCCACAGCGTGAAGTCGTTCGGCTCGAACACCATCCACCGGGTGCCGTTGGCGATGGCCTGCTCGATGGAGATGGACAGCCGCCGCACGTTCAGGTAGCGCCACTCGCTGGCCTCGGCGGCGAGCGTGCGGGCGCCCCACAGCCGGATGCCCTCCCCGGCGAAGAACCGGATCACGTTGACGCCCTTGGGGTTGAGTACGTCGTGCTCGGGGCGGGTGACCCGGTACGCGAGGTCGACGGCGCCGCGTACCGGCTCGTTGGCGGGCGCCTTGTGCACGCCGCGCAGCGCGTCGGTGCGGGCCCAGATGCCCGCGACGTGCCCGCTCGGCGGGGTGAGCACGAGGTCGCCGCTGAGCGGGTCGCGGACCCGGATCCACGGGAAGTAGTAGGTGGCGTAGTCCGACTGCCGGGGCCGGTCACCGCCGGTGCCGGGCGGTTCGTCGTCGGCGTCGCCCGGCGTACCCTCGGGGGGTTTGTCGGCCGACGCGGCCGAGCCGGCGGACGCGGGCTTGGGCGGCTTGCCCGGGGTGGCGACCCGGGTGAGCCGGGAGACGTCGGTGACCTCGGGCGGCGGGTCGCAGATGGCCACCATGGTGCGCAGCCGCTCGGCCATGCTGATCAGCGCCTCGTGCGAGACCGGGTCGTGGTAGCCGGGGGCGGCCAGGATGGAGACCTCGTCGATCGCCTCCAGCAGCTCCAGGCCGCCGCGCCGCCCGCCGGTGCCGGTGAGCCGTCCGCCCTCGCCGACGTTCACCACCCAGCAGCGGGTGCCGCCGTTGTCCAGGAAGCCGAACACGGCGCGGGCCAGCGGGGTGCTCTCCAGGTGCTCGCCGTCGGCGTACAGCCGCAGGAACTCGGTCCAGCTGTTCACCGCCAGCGCCTCGCCGACGTGGGCGGTCCGGTTGGGCGCGACCCCGACGAAGGCGGCGGTGCTCATGCCGACCGGTCCGATCGGGCGGGCCCCGCTGGGCACCTCCTCGACGTAGATGCCGGGGGAGAAGTAGGTGGGCATCGGTCCTCCTCGGACGTCAGTCGGGGGCGCGGACGACGATCAGGTGGTCGCCGTCCGGGTCGAGTTCGGCGGTGTGGACGCGGCCCGCGCCGATCAGCCGGATCCGCACCGGGGCGTCCGGCGAGTCGGGGTCGTGCGGCACGCCGGCCAGCCGGAACCGGCCGGCGGCGTCGGTCTCGGTGGCCTGGGCGCTGCCCACCAGCTCCACCCGGACGGCGGCGAGTGGCTGGTCCTGCGGGCCGACCACCCGGCCGTCGAGCGTGCGCATGCCGAGCTGCCGCAGTCGCAGCGGGTGCCGCACCGGCGGCGCGGCCGGGACCGGCCGGTTGATGCGGGCCGGCACGTCCAGCAGCAGCGCCGGCCGGGGCGCCACGCCGAGCGCCCGCCACAGCGCCGGGTCGCCGGTGGCGAGCACCAGCTCCGGCCGGCCCGCCGTGGTGGCGGCGGCGAGCACCCGGTCCAGCGCCGCGAGGGCGGCCGGCCCGCCGCCCGCGACCAGCAGCCGGACCACGAACCGGTACGGCTCGCGCGCCGCGCCGCCGGTGGCGGTCTGCCGGGCCGGCCGCAGCTCCAGCGGCCAGAGCGTGAGGCCGCCGTCGGGGTCGTCGCGCGGCGGACCGACCGGTACGGGCTCACCCGCGGCTCCGGTCAGCCAGCTCGCGACGTCCGCGACGGCCGCCTCGATCGCGCCGGTCATCGCGGTGGCGTCCCCTGGATCCGGTACGCGATGGCCTCGTTCCAGACGTGCGGGTACACGCCGATCTCGAAGTAGCGGGTGAACCGGTTGATCGGCGCGTTGGTGTGGTCGTGCCAGAGCAGCCACACCGGGGCGATGGTGAACAGCACGTAGTTGAGCGCCACGAGCGGCAGGTAGAACGGGCCGAGCAGCCGGGCCTGGAACACGTGCACGTCCTCGTGGCGCTGGATGCCCGGGCTGGAGCCGGCGCACACGGTGCCGATCGTGGTGGCGTACCGGGGGGAGACGCCCTCGATCACGTTGACCCGGCCGCTGCCGGCCGAGACGATCCGGTCGAGCTGGTGGCCGAAGACCAGGTGCAGGACCAGGAAGAGCGCCCCGGCGAACGTGTTGAGCAGGCTCCAGGTGTGGTCGACCACGAAGAGGAAGATCCCCTTCGGGTCGGGGCCGTACGTGCCGGCGGAGGCGGAGGCCCAACCGAAGGGCGCGCCGAGGAGCAGTCCGACGACCGCGCCGACCAGCAGGCCGACGGTGCCGGCGGCGAGTTGCCCGAGTACGGCGCCGAAGACGACCTGGACGGCGGCGCTGAGGATGCCGAAGATCATGGGGTCACCTCTCTCAGACCCAGGAGCGGACGTAGCGGGGCTCGCGGCCCTGGGCGAGCTGGGTCGGCGACGCCTGCGTCGCCTGCCGGTTGCCAGGGGGGAGCTGGTTGACGCCGAGCGCGGCGGAGAAGATCACCAGTCCGTTGAAGAACGCGATGATCCACTTCTCCGGGCCGGCGTCGGTGGCGAACGCGGCGGTCAGGTAGGACAGCAGGAGCGCGAAGCCCAGCGCGATCCACTTGCGGGCCTTGTCGCCGCTCGGGCCGATCAGCCCGCCGATGACGTTCGTGGCGAGCAGGGTGGCGGCGCTGGCGCCGGTGAGGCTGCCCAGGGCGGCCCAGGTGAAGAGATCGTTCACGGCGATCCCCTTCTTTCCGATGGTGCGGTGGTGCGGTCGGGGTGGGATGGTGCGGCGGCGTTCCGGGTCACGTGACCCAGGGTCCGCCCGGTGTCCTGGTGGGCCGCCGGCGCGGACGCCGTCGGTGGTCGGTGGGGCTCAGGCCGGCGGACCGGCGGGTCGAGTCGGTGCGGCCGGCGCGTCGGGCGCGGCCGGGGCGCCGCTGGTGGCCGGAGCGGGGCCGGCGGGCGTGCCCGGACCGGTGGTGGCACCCGGGCCGAGGGGGGCGCTGGAGCCGGTGGTGCCGCCCGGGCCGGCGGTGGCCGCCGCGTCCGGGCCGCCGCGGGAGCGCCGTCGCCGCATCAGCAGCACGAGCGCCACGGCGGCGACCAGCAGCAGGACGACCACGGCGCCGACGACCGGAAGCCAGGGGAAGGAGCCGTTCCCGGTCACCACCGCGGCCGGGCTGGTGGCCGGCGGCGGGGGCGCCTGGGCGACGGCGCGCAGCTCGGCCGGCTTGGGCTGGTTGGCGACCACCTTCCAGCTGACCGAGCGCCCGGTGACCGTGCCGTTGGTGTCGAGCACCCGGCCGGGGAACGTCACCGAGATCTCGAACGCCATCAGGGTCATGAAGGCCTGCTGCTGGCGCGGATCCTGCTGCCCGATCATCCCGCCGTATTTCTTCGGGTCCAGCGGGAGCGAGAAGCGATACAGATCATCGTCTCGGACAAGATTCACGCTTTCGCTCGTGAATTGCGCCAGTGGCGTTTTCCGGTACGTGATCTGAATGCCGTACGAGGTCGCGTCCTCGTACCGGCTCTCCGCCCCGGGCGGAAGCGAGGGAATGTTCGGCCGCAGTTGCGCGAAGGCGACCGCCGGGTCCGGGTTGCGCTGCTTGAGCACGGACTTCGGCGCGGTGAGCAGGAGCTGACCGGAGACGGTGTCGTCGTCGTTCACGGTCAGCCCGAGGTTGAGCTGCATGCAGCCGCTCAATATCGCCACGAGGGCGAGACACACCGCGAGGCGGAAAGCCCGGCTGCGGCGGAGTCTCGTATTCATGCGCTCAGTGTGAGCTGACGCCGGCCGCCGGGCAGTCCGGGATCGGTCGCAGTTCTGTCGCCGATCTTACCGGCCACCTATCCCATTCGGACGACCTCGAAAACGCGAGCGATCGATATTCTGAAGGATTGTCACGACTCCGATTCGCCGACGGTCCCGGGTCGGCCCGGCCGGTGGCCGGCGGTCAGTCCGGCGGCTGCCAGTCGGCGTAAGCGTCGGCGCGGGCGCGCTCAGCGCCCCACCGCCCGGCACCCCGGCCGGCCGGGACGACCTCAGAGCGGCCGTACGCACCCTGCTGCGCGCGTTCACCGGGGCGTGAGCCGCCGTCACCGCGTCGAGGGCTCCGCCGCGACGATCCGGAAGACCGGGATGCCGGCGGCGACCCGGGCGAAGTCGGCGAGCGGGGCGTGCCGGTCCACCGGCGCGTGCGGGCGCGCGCCGGGGGCGAGCGCGAGGTGCCGGCGCAGGATCGGTGGCCGCTGCGCCTCCGGCACCTCGACCAGCCGGACCGGCTCACGGCGGCGACGGCGCAGCACCACCCGGCCCTCCGCGGCGCGCACGTTCGCCACCCAGTTGGCCCGCTCGCCCAGCATCGACACGACGTACCGCTCGCCGTCGTGATCGGCGACCACTATCGGCACCGAGACGATCCGCCCGGTGCGGCGGCCGGGCACCTCCATGGTCATCCAGTGCCGGGGAGCGAGGCCGGCGCCGTACTGCCACGCCGACAGCGCGTTCAACATCCGGGCCGGCCGGTTCGGCCGGCTGCCCCGGTACATCCACGTCATGACACCGCCCATCGGACCCCTCCTTCGCCCGTACCCATTGACCGGCAGGCGCGCGGCGGCGGCCAGGGCCGACCGGCCCCTATCCGTCCACTCCCGTCCCGGCCGAGCTGGGCGACGCGCTGCGGACCCTGGTCCAGGCCGTCCGGGCCGCCGCTGGGCACCGACCGGCGCTCAGGCGCTCTCCCGGGCGACAAGCGTCGACGGGAACGCGGTGCTCGGGGCGACCGGCGCGCGCGTCAGCACGGCCGTGGCCGCCGCGGCGGCGATCCGGTCCACCGGATGGGTCGCCGTGGTCAGCGGCGGGCTGCTCACGGCGGCGTACGGCAGGTCGTCGAACCCGGCCACCGCCACGTCGTGCGGCACCCGCACGCCGCGCCCGCGCAGCGCGGCGATCACGCCGAACGCGGTGGCGTCGCTGGCCGCGTAGACCGCGTCGGCGTCCGGCCACCGGCGCAGCGCCTCCAGCGCGGCCCGGCCGCCCCGCGCCACGGTGAAGTCGCCGTTGACCAGCCGCTCCGGCGACCCGGATTCCCGCATCAGCTCCCGGTACATGGTCACCGAGCGTTCCGCGCAGCTCAGCCAGCGCGGCCCGGTGACCATGACGATGCGGCGCCGGCCGGTGGCGTACAGGTGACGCAGCACCTCGCCCGCGCCGCCGGCGTTGTCGACGTCGAACGACGGCACCGTCGCCGAGCCCTGACCGATCGAGACGACCCGGCCGCGCAGCCTCGGCGGCACCGCGTCCAGCGCGGCCTGGGTCGTGTTGACCAGGATCACGCCGCACACACCCCGGTCCGCGCCGAGCCGGGACAGCCCCGACGGGTCGGCCAGCGGCAGCCACTCCAGCGCCACCCCGAGGCCGTGCGGCGCGCCCACCCGCGACGCCGCGCCCACCACCCGGTGCACGTACGGGTCGTCCAGCACCGTGTCGTCGCGGCCCACCACGGCCACCACCAGGCGTACTCCGGCCCCGCGCACGAGCGCCCGGGCGGTGACGTCCGGTACGTAGCCGAGGCGCTCGGCGGCGGCGTGCACCCGGGCGCGGGCGTCCGTCGAGGCGAACCCGTAGGCGCCGAGCACCCGGGAGGCGGTGGCCCGGGACACCCCGGCGTCGCGGGCCACGTCTTCGAGGGTGGCGGGCCGTGCGGTCGGCGTATCCATGACCGCATCATGCCTGCTCGGGCGCGGATGGGCTAAGCCATAACGGCGCTTGTGGTGGAAGCGCTCTCAGGTGTGCGATTGTCGTCGGGAACCAGACGGGGGAAGGGACCACCGCACCGTGAGCAGGACCATCGACGCGCCGGCCGGGAAGCGGCCACCGGCGCCCCGGACGGTGCTGACCGCCCGCAACGGCGTCGCCGTCGTCTTCGCCCTCAACGGGCTCGCGGTGGCGAGCTGGTTCTCCCGGGTCCCGGCGGCCCAGGAGGCGCTCGACCTCAACCCGGGCCGGCTCGGCCTGCTGCTGCTCTGCGCGTCGGCGGGCTCGCTGCTGGCCATGCCGACCGCCGGCCTGGTCACCCAGCGGCTCGGGCCCGCGCGCACTGTCGCCGTGTCGGTGGTGCTGGTCTCGCTCGGCCTGACCGTGGCGGGTCTGTCCGCCAGCCTGGCCGGCTCGGTCGTCGGGGTGGGACTCGGCCTCGCCGCGTTCGGCTTCGGCTCCGGCCTGTGCGACGTGGCGATGAACGTCGAGGGTGCGGCCGTGGAGAAGCGCCTCGGCTACACCATCCTGCCCCGGTTCCACGCCGCCTGGAGCCTCGGCTCGGTGGCCGGGGCCGGGCTCGGCGCCGGCGCCGCGCACTTCGGCGTACCCGTCGGCGTGCACCTGCCGGTCCTGTCCGTGCTGATCCTGGCCGGCACGCTGCTCGGCGCCCGGGCTTTCCTCGCGGCCACGGCCGAGGCGGCCGGGGCCGGGGAGCCGGCGGCCCGGCGGCAGGCGCTGCTGGCCGCCTGGCGCGAGCCCCGCACCCTGCTGATCGGCCTGCTCGTGCTGGTCATGGCGTTCACCGAGGGCAGCGCCAACGACTGGCTCGCGGTGGCGTTCGTCGACGGGTACGGGGTCGACGAGGCGGTCGGTGCCGCGGTGTTCGGCGTGTTCGTGGTGGGCATGACGATCGGCCGCACCGTCGGTACCGTCGCCATCGACAGGTGGGGCCGGGTGCCGGTGCTGTTCACCACCATCGCGATGGCGTCCGCCGGCGCCGCGCTCGCCGTGCTGGCCGGGAACGGCCCGCTCGCCGTGGTCGGCGTCGCGCTGTGGGGGCTCGGCGCCTCGCTCGGCTTCCCGGTCGGGATGAGCGCCGTCGCCGACGACGAGGACAAGGCCCCGGCCCGGGTGAGCGTGGTCGCGGTGATCGGCTACACCGCGTTCCTCGCCGGCCCGCCGCTGCTCGGCTTCCTCGGCGACCACTTCGGCGTGCTGTCCGCGCTCGGCGTGGTGCCACTGCTCCTGCTGCCCACGCTCGCGCTGGTGCCGGTGCTGCGGGAGCGCCCCGCCGCGCCGGACGCGCCGGCCGGCGCCCCAGGGATCAAGGTCGGCTGAGCCGGGGGTGACGGTCGGCCGAGCCGGCCCAGTCGACTCCCACCGGGCTCCCAGCCGCCTGCCAGGCGGGCGTGCTGCACTGGAGCGAACGCCGAGGAGAGGAGGCGGGCATGGGCTGGTTCAGCCGCCGGGCCGCCGACCCGACGACCCCGACGAAGCTCGACCGCGAGGCGAACCGGGAGGACCTCGCGCAGCTGGAGGCGTTCGTCACCAGCCGGAGCGGAGTCGAGTTCTACCTGGAACCGGAGACCACCGCCACCGACACGACCGTGGTCGCCATCGCGCACGACGGCGAGTGGATCCGCCGCCGTACCGGCTCGCCCCGGGTCGCCGCGAAGATCGCGCAGAAGCACGCGCTGCCGCTGTACGAGGCCGCCCGCACCGGCTACCCGGAGCGGATGCGGGCGTGGAACCGGGCGCACCCGGAACGCCGGGCCCGCTGACGGTCCGCCCCGCTGACCGGCGCGCTCAGCCGGCCACCGCGGTCACGAGGGCGTAGCCGAGGAACGCCGCGCCGAGGCCCGCGGCCACACTGAGCGCCACATTCGCGTACGCGAGCCGGCGCTTCGCCGTGCGAGCCAGGCGCAGCGTCTCGTAGCTCAGCGTCGACCACGTGGTCAGCGCGCCGCAGAAGCCGGTACCGACAAGCGCGGTCACCTCCGGGCCGACCGGCGCCGCGAGGAGCGCGCCGAGCAGCAGCGACCCGGCCACGTTCACGGCCAGGGTGCCCCACGGGAACGGTGAGCCGTGCCGGGCCTGCACCGCCCGGTCGGTCAGGTAACGCAGCGGGGCGCCGACGGCGGCGCCGATCGCGATCAGCAGGACGGTCACCGTCGCCTCCCGTCCCGGACGGCCAGCAGCCGCGCGGTCACCATGTCCCCGGCCGCGACCGCCACCAGCGCCGCGAGCACCGTGGCGGCCAGGTACACGCCCGCCGTGCCGGCCGCGCCGTCGGTCAGCAGCCGCTGCGCGTCGACCGCGTACGCGGAGAACGTGGTGAACCCGCCGAGCACGCCGACGCCGAGGAACGGCCGGGTCAGCGGGTGGGCCGCACGGGCGGCGAGCACCGCCATCAGCGCGCCGATGAGCAGGCAGCCGGTCACGTTGACGGCGAACGTGGCCCACGGGAAGCCGCCCGGCTGGTGCGGCACGGCGGCCTGCGCGCCGGCCCGGGCCAGCGCGCCGCACACACCGCCGGCGGCGATCACGCCGAGCACCGCCGCCGGATGCGCGGGCAGCTCCGCCCGGTCGGCCGGTACGCGCAGGTCGACGTCCGGATCGACGCGGGGATCGGACACGGCACCTCCCACCAGGACTCGTCACTGGCAGGGACCGTTGGCGACGTCGCGGTTCTCCCGGCACCTGCCGGAACGGCGGGCCCCACCGCCACCGAGAGCATAACCCCGGCCCTTGGCTTCCGGCGATCTTGCGGTTTCGGCCCCGGCATCGCGGGCGAAGGGGACACCCGGGGGGCGGCAAGTGCAAGATCGCGGGGGAGGGGGGCGGGGGAGGGCGGGAGGGTGGGGGCGGGCGTACGGTGGGCGTCCGGGGCCCGTCGCGCCAGGAGGTAGCCGTGCAGGACCGCACCCCTCGTCCGGACGAGCTGGATCCCGTCGAGCGGATCGGCGTCGACGAGCTGCGCGCCCTGCAACTGGACCGGCTGCGCCACTCGCTGCGCCACGCGTACGACAACGTGCCGCACTACCGCCGCGCGTTCGACGACGCCGGCGCGCACCCCGGCGACCTGCGCGAGCTGACCGACCTGGCCCGCTTCCCGTTCACCACCAAGGCCGAGCTGCGGGAGAACTACCCGTTCGGCATGTTCGCGGTGCCCCGCGAACGGATCGCCCGCCTGCACGCCTCCTCCGGCACCACCGGGCGCCCCACGGTGGTCGGCTACACCCGCGCCGACCTGGACACCTGGGCGAAGCTCATGGCCCGCTCGATCCGGGCCGCCGGTGGTCGCCGCGGCGACCGGGTGCACGTCGCGTACGGCTACGGCCTGTTCACCGGCGGCCTCGGCGCGCACTACGGCGCCGAGGAGCTGGGCTGCACTGTCGTCCCGGTCTCCGGCGGCATGACCGAACGCCAGGTGATGCTGATCCGCGACCTCGCGCCGGAGGTCATCATGGTGACCCCGAGCTACATGCTCGCCATCGTGGACGAGATGGAACGCCAGGGCGTCGACCCGCGCGCCACCTCGCTGCGGGTGGGGATCGTCGGGGCCGAGCCGTGGACCGAGGACATGCGCCGTGAGCTGGAGCAGCGCCTGGACATGCACGCGCTGGACATCTACGGGCTCTCCGAGGTGATGGGACCTGGTGTGGCTGTCGAGTGCGTGGAGACCAAGGACGGCCTGCACCTGTGGGAGGACCACTTCTACCCCGAGATCATCGACCCGGTGACCGGGGAGGTCCTGCCCGACGGGGAGCGGGGCGAGCTGGTGCTGACCTCGCTGACCAAGGAGGCCATGCCGGTCGTCCGCTACCGCACCCGCGACCTGACCCGGCTGCTGCCCGGCACGGCCCGCCCGATGCGGCGGATCGAGAAGATCACCGGGCGTACCGACGACATGATGATCGTCCGGGGGGTGAACGTCTTCCCGACCCAGATCGAGGAGCTGATCCTGCGTACCCCGGCGCTGTCGCCGCACTTCCAGTGCGTGCTCGACCGGCGGGGGCGGATGGACACGCTCGCCGTCCACGTGGAGCGGCGCGCGGACGCGGCTACCGACGAGGCCGAGCGGGCCGGCGTGGCCCTGGCCGAGCAGGTCAAGAACACCATCGGCGTCTCCGTCGCGGTGCGGGTGATCGAACCGGACGGCGTGGAACGGTCGATGGGCAAGATGCGCCGCATCGTCGACCAGCGGCGGGAGTCCTGACATGGCCGACGGCGGCGGCCGTACCGCGGCGCACGACATGTTCGACGCCGACGTGGCCTCCAAGGGGCTCGGCATCGAGCTCGTCTCGGCCGGCGACGGCGCGGCCGTGGCGCGGATGCGGGTCACCCCGGCGATGCTCAACGGGCACGCGATCGGGCACGGCGGCTTCGTGTTCCTGCTCGCCGACACGGCGTTCGCGCTCGCCTGCAACAGCCACGGCCCGGCCACCGTGGCGGCCGGCGGCGAGATCAACTTCCTGCGCCCGGTGCGCGAGGGCGACGTGCTGGAGGCGTACGCCACCGAGCGGGTCCGGCACGGCCGCAGCGGCATCTACGACGTCACGGTGCGACGCGGCGACGAGGTGGTGGCGGAGTTCCGGGGGCGTAGCCGCACGATCGCCCGCGACTGACGCCCCGGCGCCTCCCGCGACCGTCGCCCTCGTGCTGCCCGGCCGGTGACCGTCCGGGCCGGAGTGGCCCCGTGCCCGCTCCGACCCGGACGTCACGCTCATGCGGCGAGCCCCGGCGCGTACCCGCCGGGCCCGGCTCGTCGCCGCGCGCGGCCCACCCCCTCGGGCCGCGCCGCGGCTCCGGGTAACGGGACGGTCCGCCACCCGGGCCACGCCGTGAGATCGCCGGCCGCCGCCGGGCCGGCCCGGGCCGGCAACCGGGGCACCACCCGGAGCGCGTCGCCCCGGTCCGGCGGGACGGGCGCCGGTCGGGCCCCTCCACCCGACCGGCGCGACCGTCCCGCCCCGAGCGGGCAGATGTCCCGCTCGTCGGTGTCCCGCGTGGGGACACCGGTTCCCGCCGCCGGCGCGAAGCCGGCAGCGGTGTCCTCCGGGACGCGGGCCGGCTGCCGACCCGCGCCCGCTCCTGCCGCCCGGGCGGCGGCGTGTCCGCCATCGGCCCCCGCGCCCGGCGTCCCGGTCACGCCGACGGCCCGGAGACCGGCCCGCGCGGCGACACGATCTCCGTCGGCCACCGCGTCCGGAGCGCCGATGTCGCCGCCCTGCGACGCGGCGCGAAGGCGGCGGGCGAAGTCCGCTCGTACGGCCCGGGAGAGCCGGTGCGCGGCCACCCGCGCCACCAGCGGCTCGACCGTCCACCCACCCGTCGCGGCCGGGCGCAGCAGTCCGGCCACCGCCAGGGCGCGCAGCACCGGTGCCGCCCGGCCGGCGGGCCAGCCGAGCATCGCCTCCACCGTCGCGGCGGCCACCAGGCCACCGCGGGCGGCGCCGGCCATCAGCACCGCCCGGTGCGTGCCGTCGAGCCGGTCCATCCGGGCGTCCACCAGCCGGCGCACCGCGGCGGGCACGCCGGCCGGCTCGTCCGCCGGGTCGGTCAGGGCGTACGCGGTCGCGACGGCCGGGCTGCCGCCGGCCAGCGGGAGCAGCCGTGCGGCGAGCGCGGCGGGCCGGCCGGCGTGGCCGAGCAGGTGCCGCAGCAGCCGTCCGGTCTCCAGCGGGCCCAGCGGGCGCAGCGGGATCCGCCGGGTTCCCGGGGCGGGCAGCGGGTCGGCCGACCCGGAGCCGTACGTGGTGACCACCGCGAGCGGCAGCCCGCGGTCGCTCGCCGCGACGTGGAGCTGGCGCAGGAACCGGCGCAGCGCCGGCGCGGCCCGGTCCAGGTCGTCCACGGCCACCACCACGGGCGCCTCGGTGGCCAGGTCGAGCAGCGCCTCCCGGCAGGCCACCACGGCCCGCGCCGCCGCCGTGTCGTCGTGCGGCGCGGCCAGGAACGCGGCCAGCGCCCCGCCGCCCGGACCGTCGGCGACGGCCGCGCCCGGCAGCGGGTGGCGGGCCTCGACCCGGGTACGGAGCAGGTCGGCCAGGGGCGCCAGCTCGCCGGCCGGGTACGGCGGGCAGTACGCCACGCGCCGGCGCACCGGGACACCGTCCACCCGCGACACCGCACGGATCACCTCGTGCAGCAGCCGGCTGCGGCCGCTGCCCGGCGGCCCGACCAGCGAGATCCACCGAGGGCGCCGCTGCCGGAGCGCCGCGGTCACCTCCTCGGCCGCGGTGGCCAGCTCACGCCGCCGCCCGACCAGCGGGGCGCGGTGCCGCGCCGGCCGGCGCCCGGCCGGACCGGTCACCCGCCACACGTCCAGCGGCAGCGACTTGCCGGCGAGCGTCATGGTGGCGAGTGGACGCTGCTCGACCAGGCCGGCCACCGCGTCGCGGGTGACCGGGCAGACCACCACACCACCGGGCGGCGCGTGCTCCTGGAGCCGGGCCGCGGTGGTGATGACCGCGCCGCTCGCCGCGCCGTGGCCCCCGTCGTGGGCGCCGGCCAGGTCGAGCAGCACCTCGCCGGTCGCCACGCCGACCCGTACGCGCAGCCGGATCCCGCCGGGCCGCCGCCGGTCCAGCGCGGCCTGGATGTCCAGCCCGGCCCGCACCGCCCGGTACGCGTCGAAGCCGTCCGAAGCGGACGCGCCGAACAACGCCATCACCGCGTCGCCGACGTACTTCTCCACCACGCCCCGCCAGCGGCGCAGCACCGAGGCGACGGTGCCGAAGTAGGCGCGCTGCAACGCCCGCAGGTCCTCCGGGTCGAGCCGCTCGACCAGCCGGGTCGAGCCGACGATGTCGACGAAGAGGACGGTCACCGTGCGGCGTTCCTCCGGCAGCGGCCGGCACACCGCGACGACTGCTTCCCGGCTCCCCACGGGCGTGGTGATCAACATCGCACCCACCCTTTCCCTGGTCCGGTGCCTGACGACCTCCGAAGACTTTCACCACCGGGTTCTCGGGGGATCGGTAGGACGACGTATGTCGGCCACGCGCAACCATTAGTCGTGTAGTCGACGCGAGGAGTACGAGTCCGGCCCCGAGGCCGTAGAACGGTGCGGGACCCTGTGACTAGGCTGCGTCCCATGGCCAGCGAAGTGGACACCGCACCGCTCGTCGGCCGCACCGGCACCATGGCGACGCTGCGGTCGGCGCTCTTCGACGACCTGCGGCCCGGGCGGACCGGGGCGGTGTTCCTCACCGGTGAGAGCGGAGTGGGCAAGACCCGTCTGCTGACCGAGGTCGGTGAGCAGTTGCGGCAGGCCGGGGCCCTGGTGCTGACCGGCGCCTGCCTGGACATCGGCGACGCCTCGCCGCTGCACCCGGTACGCCAGGCGGTGCGCCGGCTCGACGCCGAGCAGGACCAGGCGCGTACCGCGTCGGCGATCCGCGGGTTGTTGCGGGTCTTCGACGAGGAGACGCCCGGCCCGGACGGCGCCGGGGCGCTGCTGGAGCGCGTCGCCCAGGGCCTGCACCTGGTGGCCGGCGGGCGGCCGCTGGTGCTCGTCCTCGATGATCTGCAGTGGGTCGACCGCAGCACCCGCCAGCTCCTGCTCTACCTGCTCGCCGGCCTGGGCGACCTCCAACTGTCGGTGCTGGCCGCGATCCGGGCCGAGTCGCTGCGCGGCGCGCACCCGCTGCGCCGGGTCCTCACCGAACTGCGCCGGCTGCGCTCGGTGCGGGTGGTCGATCTGCTGCCGCTGGACCGGGCCGCCACCGACGAGCTGGCCGCCGCCGTGGTCGGCGCGCCGCTACCGCCGGAGGCTGCCGACCAGCTCTGGCAGCGCAGTGGCGGCAACCCGTTCGTGGCCGAGGAGCTGGCCCGCGACCGGCGCGACGGCCGCGACGGCATCTCCGACACCGTGCGTGAGGTGTTCCTCGACCGGGTCGACGCGTTGCCGCAGCCCGCGCACGCCGTGGTGCACGCGGTCGCGGTGGGCGTCGAGCCGGTCGCGCACTGGCTGCTGGCCCAGGTGGTCCGGCTGCCCGAGGAGGAGCTGCTCGACGCGGTCCGCGAGGCGGTGGCGCACCGCCTGCTGGTCGGCGCCGACGACGGCTACCGGCTGCGCCACCGGCTGGTCGCCGAGGTCCTGGCGGGCGAGCTGCTGCCCGCCGAGCGGGCCGCGCTGCACCGCCGCTTCGCCGAGGCGCTCACCGCCGCCCCGGGCGAGCTGCACCAGGCCCGGCTGGCCCACCACTGGCGGCACGCGGGCGAGCCGGCCCGGGCGCTGCCCGCCGCGATGGCCGCTGCCCGCGAGGCGGAGCGGCTGCACGGGTACGCCGAGGCGCACCGCCACTGGTCCGCCGCGCTGACGCTCGCCACCGAGCCGGCTGCCGTGCTGCCCGACGGCGGCCGGCCCGAGCCGGTCCAGGTGGACCGCGCCGAGCTGCTCAGCAACGCCGCCGAGGCCGCGCACCACAGTGGGGAGCACGCCCGCGCCCTGACCCTGCTGGAGGAGCTGGCCACCGACCCGTCCGGGCCGCCGGTCTGCGCGCTGCACATCCGGCGCGCCCGCTACCTGGCCGCGGCGGGCCGTTCCGCGCCGGCCGAGGAGGAGTACCGGCAGGTGCTGGCCTCGCCCGACTGCACGCCGTACGAGCGCTGCGCCGCCGCGGCCCGGCTGTCCGAGCTGCTGCTGCACCTGGGCCGCTACGCCGAGGCCGGTGAGCTGGCCCGGGAGGCGCTGGCGCTCGCCGCCGACGTGCCGGACTCCACCTCCGAGGTGGTGATGGCCAGCGCCGCGCTCGGGTTCAGTGAGGCGTTCCTGGAGGACCCGACGTCCGGTCTGGCGGTCATGCGCCGGGCGCTGGACACCGCCGAGCGCTCCGGCCACCCGGAGGACGTGGCGTGCGCGTACCTGCACCTGGCCGAGCTGATGACCGGGCCGCTGAACATTCTCGAGGAGGGTGTGGTGGTGGCCCGCCGCGGCGCCGAACGGGTCGCCGAGCTGGGACTGGGCCGTACCTGGGAGACCCGGCTGCTGGCGGTGGCGACGAACGGGCTGTTCCGGGTGGGGCAGTGGGCCGAGGCGGAGAAGGTCGTCGCCGCCGCGCTGCGGCACCGCCCTTCCGGCGCCGACGCGGTCGAGCTGCTGCTGGCCCGGTGCCGGCTCTCCGTCGGGTACGGCGACGTCGAGGCGTCCGACCGGGACCTGGAGGCGGTGGCCACCATGCTGGCCGGCGGTGGCGCCCGGCACGTGCTGCCGATGCTCATCCTGCGCGCCGGCCTGTCGATGTGGCAGGGCCGGCACGACCTGGCCCGGCAGGCGGTGCAGCGGGGCCTGACCGAGAGCCGGTCGGACGACGTGATCGTGCTGGCCACGCTGGCCTGGCACGGGCTGCGCGCGGAGGCCGAGGCCGCGGCCGGCCGCACCATCGAGCCGGACCCGAACGCGGTACGCCGGCTGCGCGAGGCGGTCGACCGGGCGACCCGCAAGAGCGCCCAGGCGGGCGCGCCGGTGCGGTACGTCGCCGACGGATTCCTGGCGCTCTGCGACGCCGAGCTGAGCCGGCTCGACGACGGCCGTGGCGACCCCGCGCTGTGGGAGCGCTCGGCGCTCGAGTGGGACCGGCGCAACCACCCCTATCCGGCGGCGTACTCCCGGTTGCGGCAGGCCGAGGCGCTGCTGGCCCGGCGCAGCCGGGTGGCGACCGCGGGCAAGCTGCTGCGGCAGGCGTACGAGATGGCCCAGTCGCTCGGCGCGGCGCCGCTGACCGCGGAGATCCGTACGATCGCCTCCCGGGCCCGGGTGACTGTGGACGCCGCGCCCGATCCGGCGCCGGTGCCCCGGCCCCGGGCGGCCCCCGCCGGGCCCAGCGTGGACGAGCTGGCCGCGCTCACCTCGCGGGAGCGGGAGGTGCTCGCGGCGGTCGCCGAAGGGCTGACGAACCGGGAGATCGGCCAGCGGCTGTTCATCAGTGAGCGGACCATCGGCGTCCACGTCTCGCACATCTTCGACAAGCTGCAGGTCCGTACGCGGGTGCAGGCCAGCGCCATCTTCCTGCGTAACCGTCCGGCATAGACGTACGTCGGCAATACGTCGTTCTACGGATCCGGCGGCGGTCGCCGGCTGGCACGCTGTGCGCCGGAGCAGTGGCGCGTCGTGGGGGCGCCGACCATCGTGGAGGAAAGATGACCGAACCGGTCTGGGGTCCTGTGCACCAGGACATCGTCGGGTTGCTCGCCGATCACCCGGCCGACGTGCCCGCGGTCGTCGACCATCTCACCAAGCTTCAGGATCTGCTGGTCCGGCTCCCGCCGCTGGAGGAGAGCTGCCCCCTCGCCGACTTCAACAAGCTCTACCTGGTCATCACCAGCACCGTGCTCGACGGCCTGTACGAGGACCGGTTCCACGACCCGCCCTTCCTGGCCCGCCTGGACGTGGAGTTCGCGGCCCGCTACTTCGAGGCGCTGCGGTTCTGGACCGACTCCAGCCCGAGCACGCCCCGGGCGTGGGAGTGCCTGTTCAAGCGGATGCGCGGCCCGGACGCCCGCCCGCTGCCCTCGGCCGCCGCGGGCGTCAACGCGCACATCAACTACGACCTGCCGTTCGCGCTGGTGACGACGTTCGACAGCCTGGACTCCGAGCCGATCGACGGCAGTGACCAGCACTGCGACTACCTGGAGATCAACAAGATCTTCGCCGAGCGGATCCCGCAGCTGCGCCGGGGCTACCTGGACAGGTGGCAGCTCATGATCGACATGGTGAACGGCGACATCGACGACTGGTACCAGGGCGAACTGGTGGAGTACACCCGGAACGTGGCCTGGCGCAACGCGCAGAAGATCTGGCGCTGCCGCCACGACCCGGAGGCCCGCGAGTGTGAGCGGACGCGGCTGGACGACAACGCCGCGCTGCTCGGCCGGCTGCTGCTGTCGCCCCTCGGGGCGTTCCTGCAGTAGCCGGGACGGGGGGTCCCCGCGTCCCGCCGTCCGGGCGCGGGACGCGGGGACGCCGCCGGCGGGTGTCGGCGCCGCCGGACCGGGTACCTCGCCGCGGTGCCGCGAGACGAACCGACCCTCCGCTTCCCGTTCCGCTTCGACCCGGCGTTCCGGCTGCCGCTGGCGCTGCTCCGGGTACGGCCCGCCACGGCCTGGGTCGAGTGGGGCCCGGACGGTCTGCTCGTCCGGTTCGGCCCGTGGCTGCTGCGCACCACCAGGGACAACGTCACCGGCGCCGAGCTGAGCGGGCCGTACCGCTGGTGGCGGGCGATCGGCCCGCACCTGTCGCTGGCCGACGGCGGGGTGACCTTCGGCGCCGGCGTGGCCGCCGGTGTCTGCCTGCGGTTCGCCGAGCCGGTGCCGGCGCTGGCGCCCGGTCCGTGGCCACGGCACCCGGCGGTCACCGTCACCGTGGCCGACCCGGCGGCGCTGCGCGACGCGGTGACCGCCGACGCAGCGGATCTTTGACCGGTTCGACCGGGCCACGGCCGGGACAACCCCTACCGTCTTTGCCAGGGGGACGAAGGGGAGCAAATGGGGCAGGCGGGGGACGCGGAACAGCCCAGGCGTACGCGGGCGCGGCGCCGGGAGGCGCACGCCGCCGCGGCCGCCCGGGCCGGCCGGCACGGCGACCACGCCGAGCGGCCCGCTCGTCCCGTGCCGGAGCTGCCGGAACGGGTGGCCGCCCCGGCCCGTCCGGCCCCACCGCCCGGGCGGCTGCACCGGTGGTTGTTCGCCCACCGCGTCGAACCGGTCGGCCCGGAGGTCCGGGAGCACCAGACCCGGTCGCACCCGTGGTGGCAGGTGATGTGCCTGACCGGCGTCGACTACTTCTCCACGCTGTCCTACCTGCCGGGCATCGCGGTCGTGGCGGCCGGCGCGCTCAGTCCGCTGGCCACCCTGCTGATCGTGGCGCTGACCCTGCTCGGGATGCTGCCGATGTACCGGCGGGTGGCCCGGGAGAGCCCGCACGGGCAGGGCTCGGTGGCGATGCTGGAGCGGCTGCTGCCGTTCTGGCGCGGCAAGGTCTTCGTGCTGGTGCTGCTGGGCTTCGTCGCCACCTCGTGGATCATCACGATCACGCTCTCCGCCGCCGACGCCAGCGTGCACCTGCTGGAGAACCCGGTCCTGCCCGCCTCGTTCCCGCACGGGCAGACCGCGGCGGTGCTGGTCACCGTGGCGCTGCTGCTCGTGCTCGGCGGCGTGTTCCTGCTCGGGTTCAGCGAGGCGGTGCAGGTCGCCATCCCGCTGGTGGCGGTGTTCCTGGCGCTGAACGCGGTGGTGGTGGTCGCCGGGGTGGCCGAGCTGGTCGCCGACCCGGCGCCGCTGGCCGACTGGACCGGCCGGCTGGCCGACGCCGGCGGGCCCGGGGACGTGCTGGCCACCAGCGTGCTCGCGTTCCCGCTGCTGGTGCTCGGACTGTCCGGCTTCGAGACCGGGGTGAGCATGATGCCGCTGGTGCGCGGCGGCGGCGACGATCCGGAGCAGCGGCTGGCCGCCCGCATCCGCAACACCCGTAGGCTGCTCACCGCCGCCGCGCTGATCATGTCGGTGTACCTGATCGCCACCACGTTCGTCACCACCGTGCTGATCCCGCCCGAGGCGTTCGAGCCCGGTGGGCCGGCCAACGGCCGGGCGCTCGCGTTCCTCGCCCACGAGCATCTCGGCCAGGCGTTCGGCACCGTCTACGACATCAGCAGCATCCTCATCCTCTGGTTCGCCGGCGCCTCGGCGATGGCCGGGCTGATCAACATCGTGCCGCGCTACCTGCCGTCGTACGGCATGGCGCCGGAGTGGGGCCGCGCGGTCCGCCCGGTGGTGCTGGTCTACACCGCGATCAGCGTGGCTATCACCATCGCGTTCTCCGCCGACGTCAACGCCCAGGCCGGCGCGTACGCCACGGGCATCCTGGCGATGATGGTCTCCGGCGCGATAGCGGTGACCATCGCGGCGCTGCGGGCCGGCAGCCGCGCGGCCGGCGCCGGGTTCGCGCTGCTCACCGCCGTGCTGCTGTACGCGCTGGCGGAGAACGTGGTGGCCAAGCCCGACGGGATCACGATCTCCGGGTTCTTCATCGCCGGGATCGTCGCGGTGTCACTGATCTCCCGGGTCACCCGGACCACCGAGCTGCGCGCCGAGCGGATCGAGTTCGACGAGACGGCCCGCCGGTTCGTCGACGAGTCGGTGGCCCGGGACGGGCGGCTGCACCTGATCGCCAACAAGCGGCAGCGCGGGTCGGTCAAGGAGTACCGGGTGAAGGAGCGGGCGCAACGGTCGATGAACCCGGTGCCCGGCGCCGCCGACGTGCTCTTCCTGGAGATCGACGTGAGCGACCCGTCGCAGTTCAGCCAGGTGCTGCGGGTGCACGGGGTGGAGGCCGGCGGCTACCGGATCCTGCGCGCCAGCAGCCCGGCCGCGCCGAACGCGATCGCCGCGATCCTGCTGGCGCTGCGCGACGCCACCGGGGTACGCCCGCACTGCCACTTCGAGTGGTCGGAGGGGAACCCGATCGCCCACCTGCTGCGCTACCTCATCCTCGGCCGGGGTGACACCCCGCCTGTGGTGCGGGAGATCATCCGCAAGTCCGAGCCGGATCCCACCCGCCGTCCCGGCATCCACGTCGGCGGCTGACCCGCCCGGCTAGGACCCGAGGGCACGGACCCGGGCGAGCAGGTCGCGGGCGCAGAAGTCGAGGAAGCCGTCCGGGTCCGGGCCGGCGTTCTGCAGCACGATGTGGTCGAAGCCGGCCTCGACGTACGCGCGGGCCTTCTCCACGTGCGGCCCGGCGTCCGGGCCGACGGAGAACTGCCTGCGGATGTGGTGGTCCTCGACCCAGGTGGTGGCGGCGTCGAAGTTCACCGGGTTCGGCAGCTCGCTCATCACCTTCCAGCCGGTGACCGCCCAGCGGCTGGTCTCCTTCGCCGTGCGTACCGCCGACTCCTCGTCGGTGGCCCAGGCCATCGGCACCTCCGCGTAGCGGGGGCCCCGGCCGCCGGCGTTGCGGTACTGGTCGACGATGGACGACTTCGGCTCGGTGGCGAACAGGCCGGTGCCCAGCTCGGCGGCCAGTCCGGCGGACTCCCGGCCGCTGGCCGCCACGGCGATCACCGGCGGATCGTCGGGCAGGTCCCAGATCCGGGCGTCCTCCAGCTTCAGGTGCCGCCCCTCGTAGGACCGGTAACCGCCCTGCCAGAGCAACCGGATGATCTCCAGCGCCTCGCGCAGCCGCTCGTGCCGCCCTCGTACGCTGGGAAAACCCTGCCCGACGACGTGCTCGTTGAGCCGCTCGCCGGCGCCCACTCCGAGCGTGAACCGCCCGTCCGAGATCAGCGCCATGGTCGCCGCGGCCTGCGCGACGATCGCCGGGTGGTAGCGGACGGTGGGGCAGGTGACTCCGGTGGCGAGGCCGAGCGTGCTGGTACGGGCGGCGATCGCGCCGAGCGCGCTCCAGGTGAAGCAGGAATGCCCCTGCGACTCCAGCCAGGGGTGGTAGTGGTCGCTCATCTCGACGAAGTCGAAGCCGGCCTCCTCGGCCCGGATCGCCTGCCGGATGAGTTCCTGGGGTCCGAACGCCTCCGAGGCGAGCTTGTAGCCGATCCGCATGCCCGGTTCTCCGTTCCCGTCGGCGGACCGCTGCCGTTCCCACCCCTCCGCCCGGCAAACCCCGACCAAACCCAGCCTCCTAGGACGCCCTGGAGGTGGTGACGTGCCGCGCCTCGGGCACGGAACGGCCCGCGCTCGCCGGGCGGGCGCGGGCCGAAAGGGGAGTACGGGGGTGGCGGCCTACTTGGACGGCTCGGGAAGCTTGCAGTCCACCTTCGGGTTGGCGCCGATGTAGTTCAGCGGGCCGGCCACGATGGTGACCAGGATCGTGCCCGCCTCCGCGCAGTTCGTCTCGTCGTTGCCGTAGTAGCCGCGCTGACCGGCGGCGATGGCACCGATGATGAGCCAGATGACGACCAGGACGCCGAATATCGAGGTGCCGCGCATCAGTTGCCTCCACTGGGGTTGTGGTGGATTCGAGGTGGAGGCCATGTACCCCGGGCGGGTGATCCGTCAAACGGCGCGCCGGTCCCGGCACGGCCGATTCCGATTACCGGCGGCGCCCGTCACTGTGGCGCTCGTCAGTGCGGCGGCATCGGCTCCTCGGGCGGACGGCCCCGGCTCCGGCGGTAGTCGGCGACGGCCACCCCGGCCAGGACCAGCATCGCGCCCGCGGAGGCGTAGACCGGCGCCAGGAACAACCCGGCCGGCGCGATCGTCAACAACGCCAGCACCCCGCCGGGGCGGGACCGCGAGACTCGGCTGAACACCTCGTACTCGAAGGCGGCCCGACCGGTCAGGAACAGCGCCGGGCCGCCGAGGATCACCGCCAGCCAGGCCGGCGGGGTGTGGCCGGTCGGTTCCAGCAGGACCAGGTCGAAGCCCGCCGCGGTGGCCACCACGCCGGCCACCATCAGCAGATGGGTGTACGGCGCGGTGTTGAGGAACCGGCTCGGCTGGGCGGCCCGGGCGATGGCGTGCGGCAGCAGCTCACCGGACTTGTGCACGTAGATGCGCCAGAGCAGCAGCGTGGTGGAGAACGCGACGGCGAAGGCGGCCAGGTTCTCCACCTCCGAGTGGTGCGTGCTGAACACGGTGCCGGCGACCAGCACGGCGTCGCCGAGCGCGATGATGAAGAACTGCTGGTACCGCTCGGAGAGGTGCTCGGCGGTCACGTTGCGCTGGGCGTGCGGCACCGCGCCCAGCCAGGGCACCGGATACGCCAGCCGGAACCCGAGATAGTCGATGGCCAGGGCGCCGGCCCAGAACCACAACCGGGCGGTGCCGTGCGCGGCGAGCGCGCCGATCAACCAGGGAACCGCCGACACGGCGAACCAGACGAAGATGCGGATGGCCCGGCGGCTGCTCTGCGGATGTCGGCGCACGGCGGGCATCAGGAACAGGCCGCGTCCGAGATGGATCGCCACGTACGTGCCGCCGAACACCAGGCCGCGGGAGGCGAACGCCTCCGGGATGGCTGTCGTCATCAGCAGCGCGCCGAACATCACCGCCACGATCAGCAGCTTGATCTCGGTGCGCTGCGGATCGTAGATGTCGGTGACGAGCGTGGTGATCGCCCAGGTCCACCAGATCGCCATCAGCATGATCAGGGACTCGGCCGCCCGCTGCCAGCTGACACCGGCCACCAGGTTGCGCGAGATCAGCGCGAGCGCGACCACGTAGACCAGGTCGAAGAAGAGCTCCAGCAGCGTGACCCGGCGCGGCGCCTCCGGATCGCGGACCGGCGCTCGCCGGCCGGCGGGCTCCGGCGCTGCGGTGGGCACGACATGCTCCTGCGGGTGGCGGTTCGTGCGGCGGGCCGTGCCGGCCCTTCACCGACCGTAGTCATGCCCGCCCGCGCGCGGTCAGTTTTCCGGCATCCCGGATCCGGACCCTGGGTGACGGGTGGTGATGTCACCACGTCGGGGTTTTGGTGGGTTGGTGCGCCAGTTCGGGGAGGTGGCGGGGTCGATGGGGTGGTGATGTGGCCAGTTCGGGGTTCTGGTGGGGCGGGTCGCGAGTTCGGGGAGGTGGCGGGGTCGGTGCGGTGGTGATGTGGCCAGTTCGGGGTTCTGGCGGGAGGGGCCGCGAGTTCGGGGAGGTGGCGGGGTCGATGGGGTGGTGATGTCACCACTTCGGCGTACCGGCGGGGCAGGCCGCCAGTACGGGGAGGTGGCGGGGTTGGTGCGGTGGTGATATCACCACCTCCCCGTACTGGTGGGGCGGGCCGCCAGGTCGGGGAGGTGGCGGGGGTGGGGAAACGTGCCGGGCCGGTGGCGACCATCGTCACCACCGGCCCGGAATGCGGAGGAGCGTCTACTCGGCGGCGGCCGGGAGCACTCGATCGGCGTCCGCGCCGGCACCCGCCAGCACCTTCGCCTGCTGTGGCCAGGTGGCCAGACCCGGCGCGGAGCGCAGGCCGGCGGCCTTCACCGTCTGCCGCAGCGCGGCTTCGTCCAGCTCGGCGAGCTGCCGGTAGGTGCGGATCCCGGCGTCCTGCAGAGCGGTGGCCAGCTTCGGCCCGATGCCCTGGATCCGCCGGAAGTCGTCCGGCGCGCCGGTGTCCGTAGCGGCCGGGACGTCGTTCTCGACCGAGGTACGCGGCGCGGGCACCGCGAGCGGCTCGGTGGCCTCGACCGGCGCGGCCTCGACGGCCTGCGCGTCGATGGTCGTGCCGACCACGGGCTCGTGCTCCGCGACCGGCTCGTCCTGGGCGGCGGTGGCCGGAACGGTCACCGGGTCGGAGTCAACGGTGGCCGGAGCCGTCACCGAGTCGGCGTCGGCCACGGGCACGGCAATCGGTTCGGTGGCCACCGGCTCGTTCCCGGCCGGGGCCGACACCGGCTCGGACACGACCGGCTCGGACACGACCGGCTCGGACACGACCGGCTCGGACACGGCGGGCTCGGAGGCGGCGGGCTCGGAGGCGACCGGCTCGGACACGACCGGCTCGGACACGACCGAGTCGGACACGACCGAGTCGGACACGACCGAGTCGGACACGACCGAGTCGGACACGACCGAGTCGGACACGACCGAGTCGGACACGACGGGCTCGGGCTCGGAGGCGACGGGGTCGGAGGCGACCGGGTCGGAGGCGGCGGGGGAGGAATCGACCGGCTCGTCGGCGGAGCGGGCGACGGCCGGCTCGGCGGTCGCGGACTCGGCGGGGGCGGGCTCGGACACGGTGGCGGCCGCCGGGGGCTCGTCGACGACCGCGACCGGGCGCGGCTCGTCGATGGTGGCGGTCACCGCGGGGGTGGTCTCCACCGTGGGCGTCGCGGCGCCGGACCGGCGGCCGCTGACCACCCAGCCGACGACCAGTCCGATGAGCAGGGCCAGGATCACGAACAGCCACTGCCCGAAGCTCGACGGCATGGCCAACCTCCTTCTATGTACGTGCACGACGATGGCGAAAGACTCGGGGCAGCTTCGCACACGCGCGCCGCCGACGACAGGCAGGCCGGTGGCGGGCCGCGACGGCGGGACGGGCGGTGCCCGCCGGTGGCCGGAAAGTGACCGAGCGTGCGTCGGGCGACGATGGAGGACCTGCCGGCGCACGGCCAGGCGGTCAGCGGGAATCGAGTCGTGGACGGACGGGAGGCGCCCCGGAACCTGGGTGCCGTGCGTGGTTCCGGGGCGCCCCGTCCGTCGCCCGTGTCCGGTCAGTGGATCCGGTCGGGCGCAGGGGTGCCGGCGGCGGTCCAGCTGTAGAAGCAGCCGGCCACCGCGTCCCGGGGCGAGTCCCAGGTCGGCAGGTACGGCGAGGTGTGCGCGGACAGCCGCTTGTTCATCTGCTCGTAGAGCGGGTTGTCGCGCAGTTCCGCGGTCAGGTCGGGCGCCACGTCGACCGTCTCCATCAGATGGACGCACAGGTCGTGCAGGTAGTACAGGGACCGGTGCCGGACGCCGGTGAGGTGGGGCAGTTCCGTCGCGTCGGACTCGGCGAAGATCTGCGCCACCCGTCCCTGTGCGCCCGGCACGATCCGGCTGACCACCAACAGTCGACTCATCGTGACCCCCTCCGCCGCACCTTGCTGGCCTCACCGTGTCGGTCGCGCTGTCACCTCGCCGTCACCGCGTACCCCGGGGTATTGATGGTGGTGCCGCCTTGGCGGCCCGGTCCGTGCGGCGCGGCGGCGGCGGTTCCGGACGGCTGGCGCGGCGGATCGGCGCGAGCGTGTCGTCCAGCAGCGCCGTCATGGCCGGGGAGGGTTCCAGACGCAGTTCGCGCAGGAGCAGGTCACGGTAGACGTAGAAGGAGTGGACCGCCTCGAACGCGTTGCCCTCGGCCAGGTGGATGCGCACCACCAGGCGGTGCGGGGTCTCCCGCAGCGGTTCGGCGGCCATCGCCTCCAGCGCCGCCTCCAGCGCCTCGCCGTGCCGGCCGGCGGTGAGGTGGTTGCCGGCGAGTTCCTCCAGCATGTGCAGGCGCAGCTGGCGCAGCCGCTCGCGTTCCAGCAGCACCCAGTCGTCGTACCAGCCGGGGAGCAGGTCGTGGCGGCCGGCGCCGGTTGCGCCGCGGGGGACGGCGCCCTCGCGTACCAGCGTCGCCGTCTCCACCAGGTCGTCCACGTCGAGGCGGACGGTCGGGCCGAGGCGGACCGTGTCGCCGTCGGTGCGCAGCGGGCAGCACGGGTCCTGCCGCAGCCGCCACAGCGCGGTACGCAGCGACGACAGCGCGCGCTCCTCCGGGGTCTCGGGCCAGAGCAGCCCGGCGAGGTGGCTGCGGGTGGCGGCAGGGCGCAGGCCGATCAGGGCGATGACGCGTTGCAGGCCCCGGGGTACGACCACCGGTGTGTCGTCGTGCAGCAACTGGAATCCGCCGAGCAGGTGCAGTGCCACCCGTGGGGCGGGTTCCCCCGCCGTCGGCATCCTCGATCCACCCGACACGGCGCACCCCCCAGCACCGGAACCCTCGTCCCGACCTCGTCTCCCGGCCCGTCGCCCGCGACGCCGGTGTCGGAACGCCTCCGCCACGGTCGGGAACCTCCACCGTGGCTGGGCTGACCGAGACGGAGAATATCAACGCCTGTTACTCTCAGTCAACGGTCGGTCGTTCACCCGACTGTCCGCAGTAGGCACCGTGACACGCCCGTGATCTGCGAATAAGTGTCGCCGCCGGAGCGCGGAAGGCGATCTTCCCATAGCTCGCGCACAGCTTCCGTCAACGCAGCGTCACCATGTTTGTGGCGCGATGGGGCGCGGTTGACGCCCGGTAGACGGCCTCGGCGGCACCGTGTGGCAATCCGTGCGGCGCGACCGGTTCGCCGCGCACCGGGACGTACGCAGGGAGGCCGCGAATGGACCGTTCGCTCATCGTCGCCAAGGTGGTGCCCACGGCCGAGGACCGGGTGGCCGAGATCTTCGCCGAGTCCGACGCGACCGAGCTGCCGGGCCTGGTCGATGTCCGGCACCGTTCGCTGTACCGGCTGCACGATCTCTACGTCCATCTGCTGGAGACGGAGACGCCCGCGCAGGGCGCGGTGGAGGACAACCGTGGGCATCCGGAGTTCGTCCGGATCAGCGAACGGCTGCGGCCGTTCATCTCGCCGTACCTGCCGACGTGGCGCTCGCCCCGCGACGCGATGGCGCACTGCTTCTACCGGTACGACGCCCCGGCTCACCTGCACGACGCCGCCGGGCGGCCACAGTGACCACCACCGCCCCGCGCGACGAGCAGCTCTGGTCCCGGTGCGACGGGTGCGCCTCGCTGCTCTACCGCAAGCGGCTGCGCCGCAACCTGGACGTGTGTCCGGAGTGCGGCTCGCACGCCCGGCTCGACGCGCCGGACCGGGTGGCGCAGCTCGCCGACCCGGACTCGTTCACGCCGCTGCCGGACCGGGCGGTACGCGTCGACCCGATCGAGTTCGTCGACGCGCTGCCGTACCCGCACCGGCTCGGCGCGGCGCGCGCCGGCACCGGCCTGGACGAGGCGGTGCTCTGCGGCACCGCCCGGGTGGGCGGGCACCCGGTGGCGCTGGCGGTGATGGACTTCCGCTTCCTCGGCGGCAGCCTCGGCTGCGCGGTCGGTGAGCTGATCACCCGCACCGCCGAGCGGGCGCTGGCCGACGACGTCCCGCTGGTGCTGGTGACCGCGTCCGGCGGCGCGCGGATGCAGGAGGGCGCGCTGTCGCTGATGCAGATGGCCACCGTCAGCCAGGCCCTCGCGGGGATGCGCGAGGCGGGTCTGCTCACGGTCAGCGTGGTCACCGACCCCACGTACGGCGGGGTGGCCGCCTCCTTCGCCACCAACACCGACCTGGTGCTCGCCGAGAGCGGCGCCCGGCTGGGCTTCGCCGGCCCCCGGGTGATCCGCCAGGTCACCGGCGCCATGCTGCCGGAGGGCTTCCAGACCGCCGAGTACCTGCTGCGCCACGGCCAGGTCGACATGGTGGTGCCCCGGCACGCGCTGCGGGGCCGGCTCGCCGCGCTGCTCGCCGCCGCCGACTCCGGCCGCCGCGCGCCGGTGACCGCGCCCGCGCCGCGCCCGGCGCCCACCGTGACCGCCGCGCCCGCCGCGCCGGACCGCGACCCCTGGGAGACGGTACGCACGGCACGGCACCCGGGCCGGCCGACCACACTGGACTACCTGGAGACCGCGTTCGACGGGTTCGTGGAGCTGCACGGCGACCGGCTCGGCGCGGACTGCCCAGCCGTCGTCGGCGGCATCGCCCGCCTCGACGGTAGGCCGGTGATGGTGATCGGCCACCAGAAGGGACACACCACCGCCGAGCTGGTCACCCGCAACTTCGGCATGGCCAGCCCGGCCGGGCACCGCAAGGCGCTGCGGCTGATGCGCCTCGCGGCCCGGCTGCGGCTGCCGGTGGTGACGCTCGTGGACACGCCCGGCGCGGATCCGGGGGTGACCGCCGAGCAACAGGGCCAGGCGGCGGCGATCGCGGAGAACATCCTCGCGCTCACCGTGCTGCCCACGCCGGTGGTGGCGGTGGTCACCGGCGAGGGCGGCAGCGGCGGCGCGCTCGCGCTCGCGGTCGCCGACCGGGTGCTCATGCTGGAACACGCCGTCTACTCGGTGATCAGCCCCGAGGGCTGCGCCGCGATCCTCTGGCCGGACAGCTCGGCCGCCCCGCAGGCCGCCCGCGCGCTGCGCCTCACCGGCGCCGACCTGTGCCGCCTCGGCGTGGTCGACGAACTGGTGCCGGAACCGCGTCCCGCCGCGCACGCCGACCCCACCGGCGCGGCGGAGCTGCTGCGCCGCGCGGTCGCGGCGAACCTCGCCCCGCTGCTCACCGTCCCGTCGGCCACCCTGGTACGCCGTCGCCGGCAGCGCTTCCGCCGCTTCGGGGCGGCCCGCTCGGCCACTTCCGGCCCCGCTGCGGCCCCGCGCGCCGCCGAGCGGCCGGAGGTGGCGTGATGGCCGAAGCGGAAACCGAGCAGGTGCTCGACGGGCTGCGCCGGCAGGCCCGCAAGCTCGTCGCCGACCTGGCCGGGCCGGTGCGCCGGGTGCGGCTGCGCAGCGGCGAGTCGGTGCTGGAGGTCGAGTGGCACGACCCGGCGCCCCCGGCGCCGCGCGCCGGGGCCGAACCGGTGGGCGCGCGGATCGAGGAGCCCGCCCGGCAGGCGGCGCCGCCCGCCGACCGGCCGACGGTGCGGGCACCGGTGGTGGGCACGTTCTACCGGGCCCCCGAGCCCGGGGCGATGCCGTTCGTCGCGGTCGGCGACATGGTCCGCCCCGGCCAGGTGGTCGGGATCGTCGAGGCCATGAAGCTGATGAACGAGGTGACCGCCGGCCAGGCCGGACGGGTGGTCGAGGTGCTTGTCGACGACGGCAAGCCCGTCGAGTACGACCAGCCGCTGATCGCCCTGGAACCGGTCACCGGACAGGACGGCTGATGTTCGACAAGGTGCTGATCGCCAACCGGGGCGAGATCGCGCTGCGGGTGCTGCGTGCCTGCCGGGAACTCGGCGTGCGCACTGTGGTGGTGCACTCCAGCGCCGACGCCGACTCGCTGCCGGTGCGGCTGGCCGACGAGGCGGTCCGGATCGGCCCGGCGGCCAGCCGGCGCAGCTACCTCAACGCGGCGGCGATCGTCGAGGCCGCCCGGCAGACCGGCGCGCAGGCGATCCACCCCGGTTACGGCTTCCTGTCCGAGGACGCCGACTTCGCCGAGATCTGCGCCGGGAACGGGCTGGTCTTCGTCGGCCCGCCGCCGCAGGTGATGGCCGCGCTCGCCGACAAGTCGACAGCGCGGGCGCTGATGAGCGGGGCCGGGCTGCCTCTGCCGCCGGGCAGCGTCCGGACGCTGGCGACGGCCGCCGAGGCGCAGGAGGTGGCCGCCGAGGTGGGCTACCCGGTCATCGTCAAGGCCGCGGCGGGCGGGGGCGGGCGCGGCATGACTGTGGTGCGCTCGGCCGCCGAGCTGCCCCGCGCGTACGCCCGCACCCGCGCCGCCGCGCAGGTCGCGTTCGGCGACGACCGGGTGTACGTCGAGCGGTACCTCGCCGACGCCCGCCACGTCGAGGTGCAGGTGCTCTGCGACGGCGGGGGCAACGGCGTGCACCTGGGCACCCGGGACTGCTCGGTGCAGCGCCGGCACCAGAAGCTGATCGAGGAGGCGCCCGCCCCGGCGCTGCGGCAGGCCACGCTGGACACCGTCGCCGAGGTGGCGCTGCGCGGCGCGCTGTCGGTCGGCTTCGTCGGCGCCGGCACCGTGGAGTTCCTGGTGGACGAGGCGGAACGCTGCCACTTCCTGGAGATCAACTGCCGGATCCAGGTGGAACACCCGGTCACCGAGATGATCACCGGCGTGGACCTGGTGCAGGAGCAGCTGCACATCGCGTACGGCACCCCGCTGCGCCTGCGGCAGTCCGACGTCCGGCTGACCGGCGTGGCGATCGAGTGCCGGGTCAACGTCGAGGACCCGGACCGCGACTTCGCGCCCGCGCCCGGTCGGCTGGACCGGTTCCGGCCGCCCGGCGGCCCGTTCACCCGGGTCGACACCCACGGGCACGCCGGCTATCTAGTCAGCCCGCACTACGACTCGCTGCTGGCGAAGGTGGCCGTCTGGGCGCCGGACCGGGACGCCGCGCTGGACCGGCTCGACCGGGCGCTGGCCGAGTTCGACGTGGCCGGTCCCGGCGTGCGTACCACCATCCCGTTCGCCCGGCGGGTGCTGCGCGACCCCGCGTTCCGCGCCGCCCGGCACACCACCGACGTCGTGGACCGCCTGCTCGCCCCGCCCGCCGAGGACGCCGCACGCGCCGCCGTGCCCGACCCGCGCGGCGCGGCCGAGCCGGCCGGCCGCACCCCCGTCAGCGCCGCGCCCGCGGCCGGCCCGACCACCTGGAGGAACCGATGACTGTCGCCCCCGACCGCCCGCTCGCCCGCGAGATCACCGACATTCTGGTCACGCACTGCGGCCTGGACCCGGACGCCGCCGCCAGCACGCCCGCCGCGAGCCTGGAGGAGCTGGGCATGGACTCGCTGGCGCTGCTCGAACTGTCGGCGGTGGTGGCCGACAGGTGGCGGGTGAAGATCCCCGAACAGGCCGGGCAGCTCAGCATCGCCGGCGTCGCCGACCTGGTGGCCCGCAAGGCGGATCCGCCCGGGCACACCGAGAACGCCGTCGACATCGACGCGCCGCTGCCGCTGGTCTGGGAGATCACCAACGACGTGGCCGGGTGGCCCGAGCTGTTCACCGAGTACGCGGTCGCGGAGATCCTGCACCGCGACGGCGACACGGTCCGCTTCCGGCTCACCATGCACCCCGACGAGAACGGCGTGGCGTGGAGCTGGGTCAGCGAACGTACGGCCGACCCGGCCACCCGCGAGGTGCACGCCCGGCGCGTCGAGACCGGGCCGTTCGAGTACATGCGCATCCACTGGCGGTACGAGGAGATCCCCGGCGGCACCCGGATGACATGGACGCAGGACTTCGCGATGAAGCCGACCGCGCCCGTCGACAACGCCGGCATGACCGACCGGATCAACACCAACAGCGCGATCCAGCTCGCCGTGATCAAGGAAAAGATCGAGCGGGCGCACGCGGGAGGCACGCGATGACCGACACCACCACCGCCCGGGTCTCCGTCCACGACGTACCGGCCGACCGCCGCCGCGGCGGGGAGCTGCGGGTGCTGCTCGGCCCGAAGACAGTCGGCAGCACCTCCGGTTTCATGGGCGTGGCCACGCTCGCGCCGGGGGAGCGGATCGCCGAGCACTACCACCCGTACAGCGAGGAGTTCCTCTACGTCGCCCGCGGCGCGATCACCGTCGACCTGGACGACGTGCCGGTGCCGGTGGCCGCCGGGGAGGCGCTCTACGTGCCGAAGGACGTGCGGCACCGGCTGCGCAACACCGGCGACGAGCCCGCCGAGGTGGTGTTCCACCTCGGGCCCCTCGCCCCGCGCCCGGAGCTCGGCCACGTCGACACCGAGAGTGCGGCGCCGCCGCCACGGGAGCCGTCGTGACCGGCCGGCGCACGGTGGTCACGGGTGTAGGCGTCGTCGCGCCCGGCGGCGCCACCCGGGACCGGTTCTGGAAGACGATCACCGAGGGGCGCACCGCGACCCGGCGGATCAGCTTCTTCGACCCGTCGCCGTTCCGCTCGCAGATCGCCGCCGAGTGCGACTTCGACCCGGACGCCGCCGGGATCACGCTCGCCGAGCGGCAGCGCGCCGACCGGTACGTGCAGTTCGCGCTCGCCTGCTCCGCCGAGGCGCTCGCGGACAGCGGTCTGAGCCTCACCGACGCGCAGCGCGAACGCGCCGGGGTGGTGCTCGGCACCGCCGTCGGCGGAACCATGGCGCTGGAGCAGGAGTACGTGCGCGTCAGCGACTCCGGCCGGCACTGGCTTGTCGACCACTCCCTCGGCGGGCCGTACCTCTACCAGGCGCTGGTGCCCAGCAGCCTGGCCGCCGACGTGGCGTGCCGGCACGGCCTGCACGGCCCGGCGCAGGTCATCTCCACCGGCTGCACGTCCGGCATCGACGCCATCGGGTACGCCCACCAGCTCGTCGCCGACGGCGAGGCCGACGTGGTGCTGGCCGGGGCGGCCGACTCCCCGATCTCCCCGGTCACAGTCGCCTCCTTCGACGCGATCGGCGCGACCAGCCCGGACAACGACGACCCGGAGCACGCCTCCCGGCCGTTCGACGCCGACCGGCACGGGTTCGTGCTCGCCGAGGGTGCCGCGGTGCTGGTGCTGGAGGAGGCCGAGCACGCCCGCCGCCGGGGCGCGCACGTCTACTGCGAGGTCGCCGGGTACGCCAGCCGCAGCAACGGCTTCCACATGACCGGGCTGCGCCCCGACGGCGCCGAGATGGCGGTGGCCATCAGCGACGCGCTGCGCCAGGCCCGGCTCGCCCCGTCGGCCGTGTCGTACATCAGCGCGCACGGCTCCGGCACCCGGCAGAACGACAGGCACGAGACGGCAGCGTTCAAACGCGCGCTGGGGGAGACCGCGTACCGGGTTCCGATCAGCTCGATCAAGTCGATGGTCGGCCACTCGCTCGGCGCCATCGGCTCGATCGAGATGGCCGCCTGCGCGCTGGCCATCGAGTACGGCGTGGTGCCACCCACCGCCAACTGGACCACCCGCGACCCGGAGTGCGACCTGGACTACGTGCCGAACGAGGCCCGGGAGGTGCCGGTGGACGTGGCCCTGTCGGTGGGCAGCGGGTTCGGCGGCTTCCAGTCCGCGATGGTGTTCCGCCGGCTCGCGGTGACGGCACCGTGAGCGCGAGGAGTGAGCCGGGTTTGCGAGCCCCGCAGTCGCGAACAAGGACGGCACCGTGAGCGCGAGGAGTGAGCCGGGTTTGCGAGCCCCGCAGTCGCGAACGAGGACGGCACCGTGACCGCCCGGGCCGTGGTGACGGGCATCGGCGTGGTCGCGCCCAGCGGCGTCGGCGCCGAGGCGCACTGGAACACCGTGCTGGCCGGCACCCGGCGTACCGGGCCGATCACGCTGTTCGACCCGGAGCGGTATCCGACCCGGGTGGCCGGGGAGGTGGCCGGCTTCGACCCGGCCGGGTCCAGCGACACCCGGCAGCGGGTGCAGACCGACAGGTGGACCCACCTCGGCTTCGCCGCCACCAAGCTGGCGCTGGCTGACGCCGGGCTGCCCGAGGTGTCACCGGACCCGTACAAGTGGGCGGTCACGCTCGCCAGCTCCTCGGGCGGCAACCTGTTCGGGCAGCGGGAGCTGCAACGGCTCTGGGGCGGGCCGACCCGCACCGTCGGGGCGTACCAGTCGATCGCCTGGTTCTACGCGGCCAGCGTCGGGCAGCTGTCGATCCGCCACCAGTTCAAGGGGCCGTCCGGGGTGACCGTCTCCGAGTCGGCCGGCGGGCTGGACAGCCTGGCGCACGCGGTGCGCACCGTCCGCCGGGGTACGCCCGTGGTCATCGCCGGGGCCACCGAGTGCCCGCTGAGCCCGTACGCGCTCGCCTGCCAGCTGCGTTCCGGCCTGCTCAGCGACGTGGCCGACCCGGAGCGGGCGTACCGGCCGTTCGACGTCGCGGCCAGCGGCTACGTGCCGGCCGAGGGCGGCGCGGTCTTCGTGGTCGAGGAGCTGGGCCACGCGCTGGCCCGGGGCGCCCGCGTCTACGGCGAGATCACCGGCTGGGCCGCCACCCACGACGCCGCGCCCACCGACCCGGCCGTCGGCCCGGACCCGGCCCACTACGCCCGCGCGATGCGGCTGGCGCTGGAACGCGCCGCGGTACGCCCGCACGACGTGGACGTGATCTGGCCGGACGCGCTCGGAGTGCCCGCGTACGACCGGTCCGAGGCCGACGCGCTGCGCGCCGTGTTCGGTGCCCGGACCCCGCCGGTGACCACCCAGAAGCCGCTGACCGGCCGCGCCCATCAGGGCGGGTCGGCGCTGGACGCGGCCACCGCGCTGCTGGCGTTCCGCCGGGGGATGCTGCCCGCCTCCGCCGGCCCGGAGGAGCCGGCGCCCGGCTGCGAGCTGACGTTCCTGCGGCAGCCACGCCCGCCGCGCAGCCGGATCGCGCTGGTCGGGGCGCGCGGCTTCGACGGCTTCAACAGCGCGCTGGTGCTGCGCGGCGCCGCGCCCCCACCGGCGGGTGACCGCTGACCGTCACGACGGCCGGGCCAGGTAGGCGGTCTTCGCGTCGCCGGAGAACCCGCAGGCCAGGTAGAAGGCGTGGGTCGCGGGCGAGCGTGACCCGGTCATGAGCATCGCCTTGTAGCAGCCCGCGTCCCAGGCGGCCCGCAGCGTGCCGGCCATGATCTGCCTGCCCAGGCCGGCGCCGCGCCGCGACTCGTCGACCACCACGTTCTCGACGACCGCGTAGGGCGACGCCGACCGGCTCAGGTTGGGGATCACGTTGAGGTACGTGGTGGCGACGACCGCGCCGTCCAGTTCGAGCACGAACAGGTGCAGCCCTTCGGTGGACAGGATCCGCGCGAAGGCCCGTTCGTCGGAGCCGTCGCCGAGGTGCGGGTCGTCCGGGTTCAGTTGCCGGTAGAGGCGGATGACCGAGGTGAAGTCGTCGGGCCGGGCCGTACGGAACATAACGGGAGCGTAGTCGCCCGCCGTCCGCGCGGGGGGCCGCGCGCACAGCATGCGGCGGCCGGCGGGCTACCTTGCCGGCGTGCCCCGATCCTGCCTGTCCGATCGAGCCTGAGCAATCCACCCAGCCGCCGTTTTGGATCTAGCCATTTGCATCTGGCGATGCGGAGAAGGGGCGTCGTAGGGTTCCGTCCGTACCCGAACGACGTACCCGCTGGGCGGATCCGCCCAGTTCCTCAGTGGAAGTGGCTGGTCGTGACTGCACATCCCGTGGCGGAAGACCCTGCCTCGACGGTGGACTGGGTGGACGACATCCTCCTCACCGGACGCGACACCGACATCTGTCTCCGCCTGCCCGAGCCGGTCGACAAGGGCACGCTGTGCCGGCTCGTCGGCGAGGCGCAGAACCGGCTGACCGAGGCCGGGCTGCGCGCCGGAGGCGCCGCCGCGCTGCGCCTGCCGCCCTCGCTGGCGTACGTGGCGCACCTGCTCGCCACCTGGCGTACCGGGGCCCAGGCGGTGCTGCTCGACCACCGGCTCACCGACCACGAGGTCGACCAGGCCCTGCGCCGGCTCAGCCCGCAGGTGGTGGTCGCGCCGGTGCGTTCCGGCGGCGGTGCGCTGCGGATCTTCGTCGACGTCACCGCCGGGGTGAGCGCCTACTCCGACCGCACGGCGGGCAGCCCGCACGCGGTGATCCAGCTCAGCTCCGGCTCCACCGGGCCGTCCAAGGTGATCGGCCGCACCGCCGCCGACCTGGTCGCCGAGGTGCACCGCTACACCCGCATCGACGGCGTCGCGCTGCCCGGCGAACGGATCATCCTGCTGCCCAGCATGGTGCACGTGCTCGGCCTGGTCGGCGGCCTGCTCTACGGGCTGCACGCGGGCGTCGAGCTGTGCCCGCCGGAGCGGCTCAGCGGCGACGCGATCCTCGCCGCCGTCGCCGCCCAGGACACCCCGGCCACGGTGCTCGGCGTGCCGTTCCACATCGGGCTGCTCGCCTCCACCACACCGGCCGGGCCGCTGCCCCAGCTCAAGCGCATGACCACCGGCGGCGAGCTGGTGAGCGCCGCAGTGGCGAACGCGTTCATCGACCGCTACGGCGTGCCGCTGGGCAACATGTACGGGATGACCGAGGTCGGCGTCATCGGCACCGACCTGTACGGGCGGCACCGGCCCGCCATCGCGCCGGCCCCCGGCATCCGCGTCCGCGAGCAGGACGGCGAGCTGTGGGTGAGCTGCCCGGACAACCCGTACGTGGGGCTGGCCGACCCGACCCGCTGGTCCGACGGCTGGCTGCACACCCGCGACGCCGGGGTGGTCGACCCGGACACCGGTCTGGTCACCATCAAGGGCCGGCTCGACTCGCAGGTGTCGGTGGGCGGCCTGAAGGTCGACCTGACCGAGGTGGAGGCCACTGTGGCCGGGCTGCCCGGCGTCACCGCCGCGGTGGTGGTCTGGGACGACGGCATCACCGCGTACGTCCAGACCGACGGCTCGCTGACCGAGGAGACGCTCGACAAGCTGATCGCCGAGCGGCTGGCCGGATTCAAGCGTCCCCGCACGCTGCGTCTGCTCGACCAGATGCCGCGCACCACCACCGGAAAGCTGGTCCGGTCGGTCCCGGCCCTGCGGGACGCCGCCTCGTGACCGGCCCGCTGTCCGAGCACCACTGGCCGCCCGCCGGGCGTCCGGCCCACCCCGATTCCCACCCCGGTCCGGCCGGGCAACGCGCCACCAGCGCGCCCGAGCCCGCACCGCGTCAGCGTCCGCTGACCGCCGGTGACCCCGGACCACACGCACGCGGTGTCCCGACCGGGCACCGTCAGCTGGTTCACGGAAATGAGGTCTGAATCCATGCGAGACGAGGTCCGCACCTTCGTCGTCGAGCAGCTCGCCGACATGAACTACGACGTGGAGGAGCTCGACGACGACACCACGCTCGGCCCTTCCGGCGTCGACCTGGAGTCGCTGGCCCTGGCCGACCTCGCGGTCCGCGTCGAGGACCGGTACGGCCTGAAGTTCGCCGACGACGAGTCGGAGAAGCTGGCGTTGATGACGGTCGGCGAGTTCATCACGATGGTCGCCGACCGGGTGGCCGCGAACAGCGACAAGTCCTGATGTCCGGTCAGCCCGACCTGGGGCGAGCTGACCTGGTGAGCATGCTCGCCGAACTGACCGCGAAGCCCGTCGACCAGGTGCCGGACCGGCTCGGCTCGATGGAGCTGGCCTGGCTGGTGCACATGGTCGAGCAACGCTACGACCGCCGGCTGGACCTGAGCGACGACCAGCTCGCCGGCATCCGTACCGTCGACGACGCGCTAGCGGTGTTCCGCGGCTCGCTGACCGCACCCGCAGATGGCTGAGCGGGAAACCGTACGGATCACCGGCACGTACGCGCTCAGCGCCCTCGGCAGGGGCGCGGACGCGCTGCTGGCCGGGGTGCTCACCGGCGCCCCGGCGTTCGCGCCGGTGCGCCGTTTCGACACCACCGGCCGCCGGGTCACCGTGGCGGCCACAGTGCCGGACGTCGGCACGCTCGCCGACGAGCTGGCCGACGCCGTCGACTCCGCCGCCCGGGCTGCCGGGCTGGACCGGGCCGGGCGCGCCGAGTCGGCGCTGTTCCTGGCCACCCACGGCGGGCCGCACTCGCTGCCCGTACCCGAGGGGCGGGACGCGCCGACGGTGCCGGCGCTGGCCGGTCACCTGGCCGGGCGGTGCGGCCTGGGCGGGCGGACCCGGGTCTACACCACCGCGTGCGTGTCGGCGAGCAGCGCGGTCGCCGACGCCGCCGCGCTGATCCGCCGGGGCGACCTGGACCGGGTCGTGGTCGCGGCCGGCTACCTGGTCGAACCGGACCAGTACGCGCTGTTCGACGCCGGGCGGGCGCTCGCCGCCGACGGCGCGGTACGCCCGTTCAGCGCCGGCCGCAAGGGCCTGCTGCTGGGCGACGGGGTGGCCGCCGTGGTGCTGGAGTCGGCGGGGGCCGCCGCCCGGCGGGGAGCCGGGACGGTGGCGACGGTGGCCGGGTGGGGGCGGGCGGGGGACGCGTACCACGCGTGCCAGCCGCACCCGGAAGGGCTGGGGCTGGCCCGGGCGGTCGAGGCGGCGCTGCGCCGCGGCGGGCTGCCCCCGGACGCGATCGGCTATGTCAACGCCAACGCCACCGGCACCCCGTTCAGCGACGCCTCTGAGGCGGCGGCGCTGATCCGGGTGTTCGGCGACGGCGCCGGGCGGCTGCCGGTCAGCTCCACCAAGTCGGTGCACGGGCACGCGCTGGAGGCGTCCGGGCTGCTGGAACTGCTGGTCACCGTGCTGGCCCTGCGGCACGGCAAGCTGCCGGTCACCGCCGGCTGGCTCGGCCCCGACCCGCAGTGCCCGCTGGACGTCATCCGTGACGCCCCGCGCCCCGCGCGCACCGAGCACGCGCTGACCCTCAACGCCGCCTTCGGCGGCGCCAACACGGCCCTCCTGGTGAGCGCCGCATGACCGCCCCCACCCCCCACCCCGACTCCCCGCGATCTTGCACTCATGGCCCCGGCGAATCGGGCACAACGCCCGCCGAGAGGGCACCAACCGCAAGATCGCGCAGCCAGGCGGAGGCGCGGTGGCCCGAGGACGGGGACGCGGGGCCGGCGGGGGTGCCGGGGTTCGTGCACTCGGCGTTCGCGCCGCTGGTGGTGGCGGTCGCCGAGCGGTGTCTCGCGCGGCGGTACGGCACCGGGCCGCTGCCGCCGGGCAACGCGACGGCTGTGGTGCTGGTCAGCGCGGGCGGGGACACGGCCAGCGCGGCGCACGTAAGGGCCGCGGTGGCCGCCGGTGACCGGATCGGGCCGCTGTTCTTCTTCCAGTCCGTGCCGAACAGCGTGGCCGGGCACGTCGCGGCGCGCTGGGGACTGGACGGGCCGGTGGTGTGCCTGAGCCCGACCGGCGACGCGCGGGCCGAGGGGGAGGCCGAGGCGGACCTGCTGCTGTACGACGGCGACGCCGCACAGGCGTTGCTGATCCTGATCGAACTGGCACCGGACGGTACGCCGGGCGAGGCGACCGCGGTGCTGCTGGGGGAGGGGACACGTCAATGAGGACGAAGGGACTGCGCGGCGCGCTCGCGGCCGACGCGGAACTGGGCGCGGGCAACGTGCTCGCCCGGGTGCTGGCCCACGGCGCCGACCCGGACGGGCCGGGGCTCACGTTCGACACCGAGATCGACGGCCACCCGGCCGAGACTCCGCTGACCCTGGGCCGACTCGACCGGATGGTCGCCGCCCGGGCGGCCTGGCTGCACGAACGCGGGGTGAAGCCCCGCGACCCGGTCGCGGTCTGGGCCGGCACGGCCGCCGACATGGTGCTGTCGTTCCTGGCGCTGACCCGCCTCGGCGCCATCCCGGCGCTGATGAACGGCAGGCTGCGTCCCGAGATCGCCGCCGAGTACATCCGCCGGCTGCGCGCCGCCGGGGTGCTCGCCGACGCCGCGCACGCCGAGGCGCTGGCCGGGCACGACCTGGGCGCGCCGATGCTCGGCGAACCCGCGCAGGCCGGGACCGGCGACCCGGACGCCGCGCCGGCGCACTACCGGCACCACCAGGACGACCCGATCGTCATCACCCACACCTCCGGCACCACCGGCGTGCCGAAGGCGGTGCTGCACTCGCACGCCAGCCTGTTCGCCGCCACCCGGCACCTGCTGTCCATGCCGCAGGCGCAGGGCACCACGCGCATCCTCAACGCGCTGCCCGCCCCGCACACCGCCACGGTGCTCATGGTCAACCAGGCGCTGGGCAACCGGGCGGAGATGTTCCTGCTCTCCGAGCAGGGCGGCGAGCGTGTGCTCGACGCGATCCAGCGGTGGCGTCCCGACGGCGTGTTCGGCTTCTCGGTCACCTGGGCCGAGCTGGCCCGCTTCGACCTGTCCGGCTACGACCTGGACTCGGTGCGGCTGTGGTTCAACACCGGCGACTGCTCGCACGAGCCGCACGTCCGGCGGCTGGTCGCTGTCGGCTCCCGGGACGTGGTGACCCGCAGCGGCGTGACCCGGGTACCCGGGTCGGCGTTCATCGACGGCCTGGGCTCCAGCGAGATGGGCCACTCGATGTTCCACATCACCCACACCACCGACACCGACAGGTACGGCCGCTGCGTCGGCCGCCCGTACCGGTTCGCCACGGTCGCCGTGCTCGACACCGAGGGCAACGAGCTGCCGCCCGGGCAGGTCGGCTGGCTGGGCATCGACTCGCCGTCGCTGTTCCGCGGCTACTGGAACGACTCGGTCACCACCTACCGGTTCCGGCTGCGCGGCTGGTACCTCACCGGCGACCTGGTGTACGCCGACGACGACGGCCGCTACTACCACCTGGACCGGGCGGTCGACTCGGTCGAGGCGGGCGACGGGAAGTGGTTCTTCACCGCGCTGTCCGAGGAACGCATCCTCGCCGCCTGCGCCGACGTGACCGACTGCACCGTGGTGATCGTCAAGGCGGACGACGGCACCGTCACCACCGACGTGCTGCTGGAACTGGCCGCCGGGGCCGACCCGGACGCGGACCGCACCGAGCGGGTCCGTGCCGCGCTCGGCCCGGACGTGGCAGCCACGCTGCGCCGGATCGTTCCGGTACGCGCCGACGACATCCCGGTCACCGTTACCGGCAAGGTCCGCAAGGTGGCGCTGCGCGAGCGCTACCTGACCGAGGCGCCGTCGTGACCGCCGTCGTCACCGGCATGGGCCTGTTCACCCCGGCCGGGCGCGGCGTGGCGGACACGTTCGACGCGCTGCTCACCGGCCGCTCCGGGCTGCGCCGCCCGCCCGAGGGACACCCGGCGGCGGGCAGCCTTGAGGTGGCCGGCGTGCTGCCGGACATCGACCCGCGCAGCGTCGCCTCCGGCCCGGAGACGAAGGTGCTCGACCGGGTGGTGCTGCTGGCCCTGATCACCGCCGCCGAGGCGCTCGCCGACGCCGGCATCGAGGTGGGCCGCGACGTCGACCCGGAGCGCATCGCGGTGATCGTCGGCGGCGTCGGCGGGATGTCCACGCTGGAGGGCCAGGTGCTGGCGCGGGCCGCCCGCGGCCGGGCGGCGGTCAGCCCGTACCTGCTCACCGGGATCCTGCCGAACATGCCCTCGGCGCGGATCGCCATCGCGCACGGCATCCGCGGCTACAGCTCGTCGGTCGGCACGGCCTGCGCCTCCGGCGCCCAGGCCGTCGCCGACGGGGTACGCCTCATCCGCTCCGGCGAGGCCGACGTGGTGGTGTGCGGGGCGAGCGAGGCGCCGCTGTTCGGCACGTTCGCCGACACGTTCGGCAACGCCCGGGCGCTGGCCCGGGGCTGGGACGAGCCCACCGAGGCGAGCCGCCCGTTCGACAAGCGGCGCAACGGGTTCGTGCTGGCCGAGGGCGCGGCGCTGCTGGTGCTGGAGCGCGCCGGGCACGCCGACGGACGGGGTGTGCGCGGCTACGCCGAGGTCGCCGGTTTCGGGGCGAACACCGACGCGTACCACCCGACCGCGCCGCGCCCGGACGGCGCGGGAGCGGCCGCGTGCATGCGCCGGGCGCTCGCCGCCGGCGGGATCGGGCCGGCCGACGTCGGGTACGTCAACGCGCACGGCACCGGCACCAAGCTCGGCGACGTCGCCGAGACCACCGCGCTGGCCGAGGTGTTCGGCCTCGGCGGCGTCCCGGTCAGCTCCACCAAGGCGCTCACCGGGCACCTGCTCGGCGCGTCAGGGGTGCTGGAGGCCGCCGCCACCGCGCTGGCGCTCGACAGCGGCCTGCTGCCGCCCACCTACCACCTGGACGACCCGGACCCGGAGTGCGAGGCGGACCACGTCCGCGCCGTGCCCCGGCCCACCCGGGCCGACCACGCGCTGACGAACTCGTTCGGGTTCGGCGGCCAGAACGTCAGCCTGCTCCTGCGCCGGCTCTCCGGGCCGGCCCGCCGGACCGCCACCCCGGCTGCGGACTGACCGGACTCCAATCCCGGGCGTCGTCCGGGTCGCGATCACGGGGGGAACAGGGGAAGCCCATGACCATCAACGGGATAGATCATCTCGAACTGTACGTGGGAGACGCCCGGCAGGCGGCCTTCTACTTCGACAACGCCGTCGGTTTCCGGCTGCGCGGGCAGGGCGGGCCGGAGACCGGGCTGGACGGGCAGCGCTCGCTGCTGCTGGCCCAGGCCGGCATCCGGCTGCTGCTGACCACCGGACTGTCCGCCGAGCACCCGGCGGCCACGTACGTGCACCGGCACGGCGACGGCATCGCCGTGGTGGCGCTCGCCGTCGACGACGCCGCCGGGGCGTACGCGGAACTGGTGGAACGCGGCGCGACAGCGGTGAGCCCGCCGCGCACCTTCACCGGCGCGGACGCCGAGGTGGTGGTCGCCGAGGTGGGCGGCTTCGGCGACGTCGTGCACCGCCTCGTCGAGCGGCGCGGCGACCCGGAGGTGTTCCTGCCCGGCGCGATCGAGCCGGTGGGCGCGCCGGACGGGGACTCGCTGCTGGCCGAGGTGGACCACCTGGCCATCTGCGTGCCGCCGGGGCAGCTCGACGAGACGGTCGCGCACTACGAGAAGGTGTTCGGCTTCGCCGACATCTTCACCGAGCACATCGAGGTCGCCGGCCAGGCGATGAACTCCAAGGTGGTGCAGAGCCCTTCCGGGACTGTCACGTTCGTCCTGCTGGAGCCGGACACCGGCGCCCGGCCGGGGCAGATCGAGGACTTCCTGCGCTGGCACGCCGGCGCCGGGGTGCAGCACCTGGGGCTGCGCACCGACGACATCGTCACCGCCGTCGGCGCGCTCGCCGGCCGGGGCGTGCGGTTCGCCAGCACCCCCGGCGCGTACTACGACGGCCTGGAGCAGCGGGTCGGCCGCCTCGACGCGCCGGTGGACCGGCTGCGCGAGCTGAGCATCCTCGTCGACTCCGACCACGACGGGCAGCTGCTGCAGATCTTCACCGAGTCGATGCACGTGCGCCGGACCCTCTTCCTCGAACTCATCGAGCGACGCGGGGCGCGCACCTTCGGCAGCGGCAACATCAAGGCGCTCTACGAGGCCAAGGAACGCGAGCTGGCCGCGGCGGGGGCGACCCCCGGCGTCGCGGCCGGAGGGGTAAGCGCATGAGTGAACGCACCGAGCGAAGCGAGGGCCGTGAGGTCATGCCCGGCCGGCACGGCATGACCACCATCGATCCCGGGCTGACCGCCGAGGAGGAGGCGCTGCTTCCCTCCGACGAGGACGTCCGGCACTACGCCGAGCACGGCTGGTACCTGTCGAAGAAGCTGCTCACCGACGACGAGGTGGACGAACTGGTCGCCGCCACCGACAGCTACTACGCCGGGGAACGCGACCGGCGGCTGCCGGTCCGGCCGCCGAAGCTGGCCTACTGGGAGCCGGCCAAGGGTGACGTGCAGCGGCACAACGACTACGTCCACCACGAGCACGACGGCATCGCGCGCATCCTGCGCAAGCCGCTGATCGGCGCGGTCGCCGCCCGGCTGGCCCGGGCCGTCGAGATCCGCATCTTCCAGTCCACGCTGATCTGGAAGCCGCCGATCGCCGGTGAGCCGTCGAACATCGTGCCGTGGCACTTCGACAAGCACTACTGGGCGTCCTCGTCGTCGGAGAACATGCTCACCGCGTTCATCCCGTTCCACGACTGCGGCGAGGAGATGGGCACCATCACCATGGTCGACGGCTCCCACCGCTGGCGGGAGATCGGCGCCGACGACACCGTGGTGCGGCACTTCGCCGACCGGGACCGTGACCAGCTCGAGGCGATGCTCGCCGAGAACGCGGCGTACAACGGGGCAACGATCCGCAAGATCCCCATGGTGATCCCCAAGGGGCACATGAGTTTCCACCACTGCCGCACCTACCACGGCAGCGGTGCGAACGTCAGCGGTCGGCCCCGCCGGGCCATCTCGCTGCACCTGCAGGACGGCGACAACGCCTGGCGGGAGTACCCGCTCTCCGACGGCACGCTCGCCGCGTACAACCACGACGTGCTGGTCCGCCGCACCCACGAGGGCCGGCCGGACTACGCGGACCCCGATTACTGCCCGGTCATCTGGCGCGACCGCGCCCAGCAGGGAGGCTGACAATGTCACGGTACGACTGGGGAAAGACGCACCCGGGCATCGAGCGGCTGGAGCGGGCGGTGACCGAACGCCGCGACGTGGTGGTCAAGCACCCGCTCTACGCCAACCTCGACACCCACGACGCGCTCGTCACGTTCATGGAGCACCACGTCTTCGCGGTGTGGGACTTCATGTCGCTGCTGAAGTCGTTGCAGCGGCAGCTGACCTGCGTCACGGTCCCGTGGATCCCGACCGGCCCGACCGGCAGCCGCCGCCTGATCAACGACATCGTCATGGTTGAGGAGAGCGACGAGCTGGGCGACGGCTACATCAGCCACTTCGAGCTGTACGTGCAGGGCATGACCGAGGCCGGCGCCGACACCACGGCCGTGAACAAGCTCGTCGATCTGCTGCGCGACGGCACCCCGGTCACCGAGGCGCTCGGCGCGGCGGGCGTCCCCGCGGCGTCGGCCGCGTTCGCCGGCACCACCTGGCGGATCATCGAGACCACCCCGGTGCACTGCCAGGCGGCGGCGTTCGCATTCGGCCGCGAGGACCTGATCCCGGAGATGTTCACCCAGGTCGTCGCCGTCAACGAGCGCAGCAACCGGCTCAACAAGTTCGTCGACTACCTGGAGCGGCACATCGAGGTCGACGGGGAGCAGCACACCCCGATGGCCATGCAGATGCTGGCCGACCTGTGCGGCGACGACGACACGAAGTGGCAGGAGTGCGCCGACACGGTGAACGCCGCGCTGGCCGCCCGGGCCCGCCTCTGGGACGACATCCTCGCTGCCGTCAAGGAGGGCCGTCCGGCGTGACCGGCTCCGACCCGCTCCGGCTCTACCGGACGGTCCGGCTGATCCGCCGCTTCGAGGAGCGCGCGATCGAGCTGGTCCGCGCCGGGGAGATCGTCGGTGGCATCCACCCGTACCTCGGTCAGGAGGGGATCGCCACCGGCGTCTGCGCGGCGCTGGACCGCGAGGACCTGGTCACCGGCACCCACCGCGGGCACGGGCACGTGCTGGCGAAGGGCGCCGACCCGGCCCGGATGCTGGCCGAGCTGTGCGGCCGGGTCACCGGCCTCAACCGGGGCCGGGGCGGGTCGATGCACGCCGCCGATTTCGGCGTCGGCGTCCTGGGCGCCAACGCCATCGTCGGAGCCGCCGGCGCGATCCTCACCGGAGCGGTGTGGGAGCGCCGGCGGCGTGGCGCCGACATCGTCGGCGCCACCTTCTTCGGCGACGGCGCGGTCAACGAGGGCATGCTCCTGGAGGCGTTCAACCTGGCCGCGCTCTGGCGGGTGCCGGTGCTGTTCGTCTGCGAGAACAACGGCTACGCCACCACCATGCCCGTCGAGGGCGCGGTCGCCGGCACCATCGCCGGGCGGGCCGCCGCCTTCGGCATGCCGGCGGCCGCCGTCGACGGACAGGACCCCGAAGCGGTACGCGAGGTCACCGCCGCCGCCGTCGCGCGGATGCGCGCCGGCGGCGGCCCCGAGCTGATCGAGGCCCGCACCTACCGCTTCGACGCCCACCACACCTTCGAACATCAGGTACGCCTCGACTACCGGCCGCCGGAGGAGGTGGCCGAGGGCCGGTCCCGCGATCCCGTCGACATCGCCGGCGCGCGGCTGGACCCGGCCGTGCGGGCCGAGGTGGACGCCGCCGTCGAGGCGGAACTGGACGCCGCCGTCGAGTTCGCGCTCGCCGGTCCGCACCCCGACCCGGCGACCGCCCTGGACCACCTGTACGCCAGCGGGCTCACCGCCCGGACCGGAGGTGGCTGATGCCCCGGCTCTCCTACCGCAGGGCGCTCACCCGGGCGCTCGCCGACGAGATGACCCGCGACGAGTCCGTCGTGGTACTCGGCGAGGACATCCGGGTGGCCGCCGCCAACGTCACCACCGGCCTGCTCAAGAAGTTCGGCCCGGAGCGGGTCCGCGACACCCCGCTGTCGGAGCAGGCGTTCACCAGCTTCGCCACCGGTGCGGCGCTGGCCGGTGCCCGCCCGGTGGTGGAGTTCCAGATCCCGTCGCTGCTGTTCCTGGTCTTCGAGCAGATCGTCAACCACGCGCACAAGTTCCCGCTGATGACCGGCGGCCAGTGCGCGGTGCCGGTCACCTACGTGGTGCCCGGCTCCGGCTCCCGCACCGGCTGGGCCGGGCAGCACTCCGACCACCCGTACGCGCTGTTCGCCCACGTCGGCGTGACCACTGTCGTACCGGCCACCCCGGCCGACGCGTACGGGCTGCTGGTCTCCGCTATCCGCTGCGACGACCCGGTGGTGGTCTTCGCCCCGGCCGGCGCCCTTGACCTGCGCGCCGACGTCACCGACCTGACACCGGTGCCGCTGGGCCGCGGAATCGTCCGCCGTCCCGGCGCCGACGTGACAGTGGTGGCGGTCGGGCACCTGGTGCATGACGCGCTCGCCGTCGCCGAGGAACTGGCCGGGCAGGCGTCGGTGGAGGTCTTCGACCCCCGCACGCTCTACCCGTTCGACTGGGACGGGCTGGTCGAGTCGGTGAGCCGCACCGGGCGGCTGGTCGTGGTCGACGACGGCAACCGCTCCTGCGGCATCGCCGGGGAGATCATCGCCACGGTGGTCGAGCGGGTGCGGCTGGCCGCGCCGCCCCGGCGCGTCACCCGCCCCGACGGCGCCGTGCTGCCCTTCGCCCCGGCCCTGGACCGGGCCGTGCAGCCCGGCCGCGACCAGCTCACCGCCGCCATCCAACTGACCCTCAAGGACGGATGAACGATGGACCCGAACTACACGTGGCCGCCACTCGGTCAGGCGTGGACCGACCTGCCCGAGTCCACCCGTACCGCGATGGTGACCACCGGGGCCGCGGCGTGGGAGAAGATCTTCCACGGCCGGGCCACGTACAACAAGCAGTGGCGGCTGGCCCGCCCGCCGGTGTTCACCGCCGACGCGTTCGGCGAGCTGAACGAGGTCTGCGACCGCATCGCCCAGCTCATCCTGGACGCCTGCCGGCGTCGCGCGCGTACCGCCGGTGAGCTGCAACGGCTCCTCGACGTGCCGGAGGGGGAGACCCGGTTGCTCGACCCGGACGAGGAGCTGCACGAGGGGCTGCTCGCCGCGTACCGGCCGGACGTGCTGTTCTCCGGCGGCGTGCCGTGCATCGTGGAGTACAACATCGACAGCAGCCTCGGCGGTGGCTTCGACGCCGACACCGTCATCCAGCGGTACGCCGAGCTGTACCGCACCCACGGCCTGCTCGACGGCGCGCGGCCCGCGCCGTCCCTGCTGGACCAGCGGTTCGCCGCCATCCGGGACACGCTCGGCCTGGCCGACGGCGCCCGGGTGGCGCTGCTGATGGACTTCGAAGCCGACTACCCGGGCCTGGACGACCCGGAGACGTTCATCCGGATCCTGTCCCCGCTGATCGACCAGGCCCGCCCGTTCGGCATCGACCTGGTCATCGCCCCGGTCGCCACCGCCGGCCTGGACGAGCAGAGCCGGCTGGTCGTCGACGGCGCCCCGGTGAACGCCCTGTTCCGGCTGTTCGTGCCGAACCGGGTCACCCCCAGCCCCGGCCTGGACGCGGTGGCCGGCGCGCTCGCCGCGGGCACACTGCCGATGTTCGTCAGCAGCGCCGCCTGGCTGCTGAGCAACAAGCTGAACTACGCGTGGCTCTGGGACGACCTGGACCTGCTCCCGGAGGCCGACCGGACGCTGATCCGCCGGTACGTGCCGCACACCGTCGCGCTCACCGCCGACCAACTCGACCGGGCGCTCGCCGAACAGGCCGACCTGGTCGCCAAGCCGGCCGGCGGGTCGGCCGGGCACGGGGTGCTCATCGGACGGGAGATGACAGCTGTGGCGTGGGCGGACGGGGTACGCGCGGCGATCGCCGAGGGCGGCAACATCCTGCAGCGCTACCACGAGGCCGACCGGGTGGCGATGGACTTCGTGCAGATCGAGACCGGTGAGACGGTCACCGCCGACGTCCCTTACAGCCTCGCCCCGTACCTGTTCGGCCGCACCGGCTCCGGCGCGCTCGCGCGGGTGGGCTACCCGGGTTGCGACGAGGTCCTCAACCTGGCCCGAGGCGTCCTCCTGACCGGCATCCTCCTAACCGACTGACCGGCCACCGCTTCCGTCCCTTCCGCTCCCCGCCCTCCACCCCAGCGCGTTGATCAAGGAGTTTGTGTCCTCACCAGGGCGCGTCACCGCCGCAAACTCCTTGGTCAACGAGGTAGATCCGGCCCGCAGGCTGGCCCTCGGCCCCCTGATCCCGCTGATCATGAAGTTAGCGGGAACAAATCGGACGCTCGACGCCGTCAACTTCATGATCGGCGGATGGGGTTGGGCTGGACCGGGGTCGGCCGCCCGTCCGGCCCGTCCGTTTCGTCTTCCACCCTTCCGGCTCGCCCCGGCGCGTTGATCAAGGGGTTTGTGTCCTCGCAGGGGCGCGTCGCCGACCCAAACTCCTTGGTCAACGGAGTGGATCCGGTTGCAGGTCGGCCCTCGGCGCCCCCGGTCCCGCTGATCATGAAGTTGGCGGGGACAAAATGGACGCCCAGTGCCGTCAACTTCATGATCGTCGGGCAGGGCAGGGCAGGGCAGGGCAGGGCAGGGCAGGGCAGGGCAGGGCAGGGCAGGGCGCCGGGCGGGGGGTAGGGGGAGTGCGGGTCAGGGGTGGGGGAGGTGGGTGGCCAGGACCTTCAGGGTTTCGGCTGTGGCTATCGCGTCGCTGCGGGCGCTGCCGTGGCGGCCGTCGCTGCTGTACAACGACGGGTCGGCCACCAGCGGGTGGTCGGTCAGGTGCACGTGCAGCGTGCCCAGCCGCTCGGCCACGCCCCGGGTGTGCCGCGACAGCCGGCGCATCCGCTCGCCCAGGCCCGCGCGCAGCGTCTCCGGCACCGCCGGGCTGTGCGAGACGTCGAACATGCCCACCGTGATCACGTCCGCGCCGGCCTCCCGCAGCGCGGTGATCATGTCGGTCAGCTCGGCGTCGACCGCGTCCGGGTCGTAGGCGGACCGGAACGCGTCGTTGCCGCCGCACACCACAAGGGCCAGGTCCGGTCCGAAGGCCAGCGCGTCGGCCAGCTGGGTGGCCCGCACCTCGTGCGCGCGCAGCCCGCGCCGGCCCAGGTTGAGGTACGCCAGCTCCGGGCGGACGGCCCGCAGCTCAGCGGCGATCCGGTCGGCCCACTGGAGGTCCGGGTAGCCGTCCACCGGCTCGCACAGTCCTTCCGCGACGCTGTCACCCAGCACCACGAACCGGCGCCACGGGTGCCCGCGCAGCAGCTCGGTGGCCTCGCCCGGACGCAGGCACCACGGGTCCGTCGCCTCGGTCGTCGTCGATGGCATGATCGGCAGGCTAGCCGAGCGTCCGGCGCGGCAAAAGAGGGCTCAGGCCAGCAGGGCCAGCAGTTCCCCGGGCCGGGACAGGCTGAGGTCGGCCGGTTCGGCGCTGTCGTACTGATGCCCCCACGCGGCGGCCACCGCCACCGCGCCGCTGCGGCGGGCGGCGCGCAGGTCCAGCGGCGAGTCGCCCACGTACGCGGCACGCCCGGGCGGCACGCCGAGCCGCCGGCAGGCCACCTCGACGCCCTCCGGCGCCGGTTTGGGGCGGGTGACCTGGTCGCCGCCGAGCACCACCTGGAAGTGACCGAGCAGGCCGACCCGGTCGAGCATGATCTCCGCCGCGCGGTGGCTCGCGCCGGTGAACACGCCCACCGGCACCCGGGCGGCGAGGTCGGTGAGCATCTCCGTGACTCCGGGGTAGACGCTCACCCGCCCGGCCGTCGCGGCCAGTTCGGTGTGGTAGCGGTCCAGGTCCGCCGCGGTGGCGGGGCGCCGAAGCAGGTGCGTCAGCAGGTCGGACGGTGAGCCGATCGAGTAGCCGGCGATGACCTCGGCGTCGGTGTACGACGGGCCGCCACCGGCCCGCACCGCCGCCCGGTACGCCGCCGGCACCACCTCGTGCGACTCGATGAGCGTGCCGTCCATGTCGAACACGACGGCGTCGACCGGGCGGCTCACGCGGCCCCGGCCCGGTGTGCGGCGGCGAGCCGCTTCGGCGCGCGGGCGTGCCACGCCTCGGTGATCAGCTCGGTCAGCTCCGCCACGGCGATCCGGTCGAGCCGGACCAGCACCGCCGGGTAGCCGTCGAGGTGCGGGGTGGTGAAGTAGACCGCCGGGTCGTCGGCGAGCAGCGCCTCCTTGGCGCCCAGGTCGGGCACCCGGGCGCCGAGGATCGGGCCGTCGGGCGCGGCGTCGCCGAGCGCCTCGAGGTCACTGCGGCGCAGCGGCCGGTCCCAGACGAACATCTTGTCGCGCACCCGCCAGGCGGGCAGGTCGTCGTACGAGCCGCGCTCGGTGGTCTCCGGCAGGGCCAGCGCGATGCGCCGCACGTCGTCCCAGGTCGCCATGGCCCCGACCCTACCGCCGCCCACCGACACGCCGGCTCAGACCGGCGTGGGGGTCGCCGGTTCCGGGGCCGGGCGGCGGGACGCGCGGGTCAGCAGCAGCGGCCCCACGGTCAGCAGCAGGCAGACCACCGACATCACCAGCAGCGCCGGGGTCAGGTCGAGCAGCGCCACCGACCAGCCGCCGAGCAGCGCGCCCACGGGCAGGCCGAGGAACGCCACCGACCCGGAGATGCCGAGCACCCGGGTCTGCAGCTCGCCCGGCACCCGCTGGTAGAGCGACGCGCCGAGCAGCGGGTTCACCGCCGCGATGCCGATGCCGGACAGGAACGTCACCACGAGCACCACGACCAGGTCGTCGCTGAGCGCCAGCGCGAGCAGCCGGGGCGCGCCGCTGAGCGTCAGCCCCAGCGCGAACGTCGTCCCGGCGGGCAGCCGGGTGCCGAACATCGTGAACAGCACGTTGCCCAGCAGCGCGCCGGCCGAGAACACGCCGAGCAGCAGACCGAAGCCGGCCGGGTCGCCGAGCACCTGGTTGACCCAGAGCGGGATCCAGACCGCGACGCTGGCGTTGGCGAACATGTTCGACACCGAGACCACCAGCAGCATGATCATCAGCGTCCGGTCGGTGCGCAGGTACGCGAAGCCGCCGCGCAGCGCCCGCAGGTACGGCTCCCGGGGCGCGGGCTGCGCCGACGCGGGTGGCCGGACCAGCACGCCGATGAGCAGCGCGCAGACCGCGAACGTGGCCGCGTCGATCCAGATGGCCCGGGTCAGCCCGACCCAGTCGATGAGCAGTCCGCCGAGCACCGCGCCGAACAGCGTCATCCCCCGGGCCAGGCCGTCGTAGGCGCTGGTGAGCCGGATCAGCGGCACCCCGGCCCGCTCGGCGATCGGCTTGAACAGCACGTGCTTGACCCGGTCGCCGATGCCGCGCAGCCCGCCGGCGATCGCCACCAGCACCAGCAGCGTGCCGAACCCGAGCCAGGGCGCCAGCGCCACCACTGCCATCGCGACGGCGCTCGCCGCGTCCACGAACACGGAGGTACGGCGGACGCCGAAGCGGTCCGCCCACGGGGTGGCCAGCGCGCTGGAGAGCATGTACGGCAGCGTCTCCGCCGCCGCGACGAGTCCCATCTTGGTGGGGCTGCCGGTGGTCTCCAGCACCAGCCAGGGGATGGCCACCACGGAGATCCGGGTGCCGAGGTTGGACAGCAGGTCGGCGCCGACCAGGGTGTACAACTCCCGGCGCGGGTTCATGCCGGGCTGCCGATCACGGTGCCCAGCGAGTCGGCGTCGGCGGGATGCGCGGCGGCGTACCGGGCCCGCAGCGCGCGTTTGTCCACCTTCGAGGACCGGTTGAGCGGCAGCGCGTCGACGAACTCCACGGCGCCGGGCGCCCAGGTCTCGCTCAGCTCCCGCACCACCAGCGCGATCAGCTCCTCGCCGGTCACCGACGCGCCCGGGGCCGGCACCACGTACGCGTACGGCAGCTCCCCGGCCACCGGGTCCGGCACGCCGATGACGGCGGCGGCCCGTACGTCGGGGTGACCGGCGAGCACGTCCTCGATCGGGCGGGAGTAGATCGGCCAGCTGCGCGCCCGGGTGAGGATCCGGTCCTGCAACCGGTCGACCAGGTAGAGGTACCCGTCGGCGTCGAGGTGGCCGATGTCGCGGGTGCGGACCCAGCCGTCGACGAGCGTCTCCGCGGTCAGCTCGGGCCGGCCGTGGTAGCCGGCGAAGCTCAGCTTCGTGCGGACCCACACCTCGCCGTCGTCGCCGGGCGGCAGCACCCGGCCGTCGGCGTCGCGGATCTCCACGGTCACGTCGCCGTACGGGCGGCCGCAGGAGCGCAGCCGCTCCGGGTGCTCCGGGTCCTCGGTCAACCCGGGCAGCGCGCAGATGACCACCGCCTCGCTGAGCCCGTACACGATGCGCAGGCACGGGCCGAAGCGGGCGATGGCCTGGCGCAGCCGGGCGGGCGCGGCGGGCCCGGCGCCCACGTTGAACATGAACATGGCGGAGAAGTCGGCGCCCGGCAGGTCGGGGTGGTCGAGCACCTCGTAGAGCATCGGCGGGGTGACGAACGTGGAGGCGAGCCGCTCGGCGTCCACGGTGGCGATGAACGCGGCCGGGTCCCACTGCTCGCGCAGGAACAGCACGCCGCCGGTGAACAGGTTGAACAGCGTGGTGATCTGGCCGCTGGCCAGCCACATCGGCGAGTGCGACAGGTGCCGCAGCAGCGGAAACCCGGCGCCCCGGAAGTCGGCGGCCAGCGCGAGGATCTGCCGGTAGAAGCTCTCCCGGTGGTGCACCAGCTTCGGCGTGCCGGTGGTGCCACTGGTCTGCAGGAACGACTCCGGCGCGGGCGCCTCGGCGGGCGGCTCCGCGGCCGGCTCACCGGTCTCGGCGGTCAGGTCCGGTCCGGCGCCGCCCGGACCGAGGCAGAGCACCGGTACGCCGGACAGGCCGGCCGCGATCTGGACCGCCTGCGGGTCGCGCGGGTCGTGCACGAACGCCTCCGGCGCGGACAGCGCGACGAACTCGTCGACCTCCCGCCGCGAGGTCACCGGGGCGATCCACATGCTCCGGCAGCCCAGCAGGTGCAGCGCCAGTTGCAGCAGCGGGCCCTCGACCGTGTTGCCGAGCATCACCAGCACCGCCGCGCCGGGGCGTACGCCGTGCCGGCGCAGCGCGGCGGCCAGGCCGCGCACCTGCACGGCGACCTGGGGGTAGGTGAGACGGCGTCCACCGCCGACGAGCGCCTCCCGGTCGCCGAAGCCGGCGAAGAGCTCCAGCGCCTCGTGCACGTAGTTCGGCCGGTCGGTCATCGGGCAGCCCCCATCATGGTCCGCGAGCGGCGTCCGGCCAGGTCAGGGCCGGGACATGACGGCAGGTGCCAGGTCGGCGACCGCACCGCCGCCAGCTCCGAGCCTAGGCAGCGGCGGTCCACGGAAGACAGAGCCGATCGTCGCTGCGTCCCGCCCCGCGGGCATTTGATCATGTCGATCAGGTTGATTGACGCTCGTCACCGCCGGAAGCTAGTTTCCGGTCCATCGCCCGGGCCGGTGCCGCCGACCGCGTCACGCCCGGGGCTGCCGACCATGGAGGATCGATGCCGACCCCGAAGAGATGGCACGTCATAGCTTCCGCCGTAACGCTCCTGATCGCCGCCACCCCGGCGGTCACCGCGAGCGCCGGCCCGACCGACACCGACCGCGCCGGGCACGGGCGCGCCGAGTGGGCCGGGACCTGGGCCGCGGCGGTGACCCGCGGGAACACCGTGGGCCTGACCGAGACCGGCCTGAACAACCAGAGCATCCGGATGACAGTGCAGACCTCGGTGGGCGGGCCGCGCCTGCGGGTGCGGCTGACCAACCTCTACGGTCAGCAGGCCATCCAGGTCGGTCGCGCCACCATCGCCCGGCCGAACACCGCCACCGCCGACGACCTGTCCGACATCGTCCCGGCCAGCGTCCGTCAGCTGACGTTCTCCGGCGCCGGCTCGGCGACCATCAACAAGGGCGCCGAGCTGCTCAGCGACCCGGTGGCCTTCCCGGTGGCCGAGCAGGAGGACCTGGTGGTCACCCTGTACTTCCCGGTGCTCACCGGTCCGGTCACGTTCCACGGCCAGTCCCGGGTCACCAACTTCATCGGCGCCACCGACCTCACCTCGGCGGCCGACGGCGCCGGCTTCACCATCCGGCCCAACTGCTGCTGGATGTTCCTGTCCGGCATCGACGTGGAGCGCAAGGTGACGCCCGGCTCGGTGGTGGTGCTCGGCGACTCCATCAGCGACGGCAACGGCAGCACCGTCAACGCCGACCGCCGCTGGCCGGACCTGCTCGCCAAGCGGCTGATCGACGCCCGCCCGGAGCCGCGTACGCCGGGTGTGCTCAACCTCAGCCTGGCCGGCAACCGGCTCAACCACGAGGGCACCGAGCCCGGCGCGGGCGGCTTCCCCGGCTACTACGAGCTGGGCCCGAACGCGCTGGCCCGGCTCAACGAGGACGTGTTCCCGCAGACCGGGGTGCGCACCGTCATCACCCACCTGGGCATCAACGACATCTGGATGAGCGATGACAGCCCGGAGGCGATCATCGCCTCGCTGCGCCAGATCAACCGGCAGGTCCAGGCGCGCGGCCTGACCAGCATCGCCGGCACGCTCATGCCGTACGAGGGCAACGGCGGGCCGGGCGTGTGGACGCCGGAGAAGGACGCCACCCGCCAGGCCGTCAACACCTGGCTGCGCGGGCCGGGCCGGGCCGAGTTCGACGGCGTCGTCGACTTCGACGCGGTGATGCGCGACCCGGCGCAGCCCAGCCGGCTGCTGCCGGCGTACGACTCGGGTGACCACATCCACCCGAACGACACCGGAGCCGCGGCGATGGCGAACGCGGTGCCATTGAAGCTGCTCGGACTGTGACACCGGGCGGGGGCGGCGGTCGACACGACGCCGCCCCCGCCGCCGTTTTCCTGGGGAGGAAAAGACAGTGGACGTCAGCGAGATCCTGACCGGCCTCTACAGCGAACAGGGCCGGCAGAACCCCTATCCCTTCTACGCGGCCCTGCACGAGCACGGGCCGATTAACGCCGTTCCGGCACGTGCCGAGCACAGCACCGTCAGCGCGGTGGCCGGCGGGTACGACATGGTGGACCAGATCCTGCGCGACCCCGCCTGGTACAAGGGCTTCCCGCCCGGCTGGGAGGAACAGGAGATCCTGCGGACGTTCCTGACCTCGATGATGTTTGTCAATCCGCCCGACCACACCCGGATGCGTGCGGTGTTCGCGAAGACGTTCACCCCGCGCCGGCTGGTAGCGCTGGAGCCGGTGATCGAGCGGGTCGTCGCCGAACGTCTGGACCACATGGCCGAGGCGGGCGCCGACGGCGCCGAGGTGGACTTCGTGGCCGACTTCGCGTACCCGGTCCCGGCGCTGGTGATGGCCGAGTTCATCGGCCTGCCCGCGGCCGACCTGGCCTGGTACCGGCAGCGGGTCGACTGGATCGACGAGTACATGGACGTGGCCGGCAAGACGCCGGAGCGGCTGGCCCGGGCCAACCAGGCCGCCGAGGAGCTGCGCGTCTACTACCGTGACCTGATCGCCCACCGGCGCCGCGCGCCGAGTCACGACCTGATCAGCGGACTGGTCGAGGTGCTCGACGCGGGCGGCGTCGACCTGACCGAGGAAGAGTTGATCAGCAACCTGATCGTGCTGTTCAACGCCAGCTTCGTCACCACCGTCTACATGTTCAGCAACGGCCTGCCGCTGCTGCTGGAGCACCCGCACGTGACCGCCGCGCTGCCCGGCGACGACTCGCTGGCCCGGGGCTGCGTGGAGGAGGTGCTGCGGATGGAGAGCCCGGTGCACTTCCTGGCCCGCTCCGCGCCGGCCGGCGTCGACCTGGGCGGCGTGCCGGTCGACCGCGACGACAACGTGCTGCTGCTGATCGCCGCGGCCAACCGCGACCCGGCCCGGTTCCCCGACCCGGACCGCTTCGACCCGCGCCGTCCCGGCCCGCCGTCGTTGGCATTCGGCGTGGGGCTGCACTTCTGCCTCGGCTCGGCGGTGTCCCGGTTGGAGGGCCGCCTGGCGCTGCCGCGCCTGTTCGCGCGCTTCCCCCGGCTGGCCGTCACCCAGCCGTACACCTACAGCGGGAGCCTGTTCCTGCGCGGCATCGACAAACTCTTCGTCACCACAGGGGAGGCCGGATGACACTCGATCCGCAGGTGGTCGCGTGGCGGGCCGCGCGGGCGGCCGGCGGCGCCGTGCCGCTCTACACCCAGACCCTGGCCCAGGCCCGCGCCGCCGACCTCGCCGCGATCCGCGCCGGCTCCGGCGCGGTCGAGCCGGTCGCCGAGGTACGCGACACGACGGTGCCCGGCCCGGCCGGGCCGCTGCCGGTGCGGATCCACCGGCCGGAAGGCGACGGCCCGCTGCCGACTCTCGTCTACTTCTTCGGTGGCGGCTGGACGCTCGGCAGCGTCGACACCGCCGACGGGATCTGCCGCCGGCTGGTCAATCTCAGTGGCGTGCAGACCGTGACGGTCGGCTATCGGCTCGCGCCGGAGCACCCGTTCCCGGCCGCGGTGGAGGACTGCCACGCCGCGGTGCGGCACCTCGCCGCGCACGCCGCCGAGTTCCGCGCCGACCCGGATCGGCTGGCGGTGGGCGGGGACAGCGCGGGCGGGAACCTGGCCGCCGCTGTCACGTTGCTGGCCCGCGCCGACGGCGGTCCCCGGCTCGCCGCCCAGCTGCTGGTCTACCCGAACACCGACCAGCGGCCCGGGCACCGCCCGGGCGACGACGAGGATCCGATGCTGTTCAACAGGCACTCGGTGGGCTGGTACCGGAGCCACTACCTTCCCGACCCCGGCGACGCGGCGCACCCGCTGGCGTCGCCGCTGCTCGCCGAGGACCTGGGCGGCCTGCCACCGGCGCTCGTGATCACCGCCGGGTACGACCCGCTGTGCGCCGAGGGCCGGCGATACGCCGAGCGGTTGCACGAGGCCGGCGTGCCCACCGAGACGGCCCACTATCCGGGGATGGTGCACGGGTTCTTCGCCATGCCCGGCGTGTTCGACGCGGGCCGCCAGGCCCAGGAGCGGGCCGCCGCCTTCCTGCGCCGCTCATTCGGGCTGGACACGGCGTCCGGCCCGGCCGACGCCGCGTCCGGCGCGGGCGAGCCGGCGGCGGGCGTGGACCCGGCCGGGAGCACGGTGGGCGCGGGCGGCCATGGCTGACGCGGCCGCCGCCCCGGCGGACGGGTTCGTGCCGCCGGTCAGCCTGGCCGATTTCGCCGCGCTGGCGCGGGCGGTGCTGCCGCCCGACGTGTGGGACTTCGTCGACGGCGGCAGCGGCGCCGAGACCGCGCTGGCCGCGAACCGGGCCGCGCTGGACCGGGTGGCGGTGCTGCCCCGGATGCTGGCCGGGGTGGACGACCCGTCCACCGAGGCGACGCTGCCCGGCGGCCGGGCCGCGTTGCCGGTGGCTGTCGCGCCGATGGCGTACCAGCGGCTGCTGCACCCCGACGGTGAGCCGGCGCTCGCGGCGGCGGCCCGCGCGGCGGGCGTGCCGTACGTGGCGAGCACGCTGGCCAGCACGCCGATCGAGGAGATCGCGGCGACCGGCGCGACGGTGTGGTTCCAGCTGTACTGGCTGCGCGACCGGGCGCTGGTGGCCGACCTGCTGGACCGGGCGTCGGCGGCCGGTTGCGCCGCGGTGATGGTGACAGTGGACGTGCCGGTGCTCGGGCGGCGCCTGCGCGACGCGCGTAACGGCTTCGCGCTGCCGCCGCACGTCACCGCCGCGAACCTGCCCGGCGGCCGGGACGACCTGGCGCACCAGGGCACGCCCGGCGTGTCGGCGGTGGCGGTGCACACCGGCGCGGTGTTCGCCCCGGCGCTGAGCTGGGCGGACCTCGACTGGCTGCGGGAGCGTACCCCGGTGCCGTTGCTGGTCAAGGGCGTTCTGGACGCGCGCGACGCGGCCCGCGCGGCGGAGGCCGGCGTGGACGCCGTGGTGGTCTCCAACCACGGCGGCCGGCAGCTCGACGCCGCCCCGGCCAGCGCGAGCGTGCTGCCCGAGGTGGTCGAGGCGGTCGACGAGCGGTGCGCGGTGCTGCTGGACAGCGGCGTCCGCGGCGGCGTCGACGTGCTGCGCGCGCTGGCGCTGGGCGCGGACGGCGTGCTGCTCGGCCGGCCGCTGCTGTGGGCCCTGGCCGCCGGTGGCCGGGCCGGCGCCGAGGCCGCGCTCGCGCTGCTCGCGGCGGAACTGCGCGACGCCCTCATCCTCAGCGGCTGCCCCGACCCGGCCTCGGCCCGGCGGCTGCGCACCTGGATCGGAGGCTGACGTGGAACCCGTCGACCTGGCCGTCACGGCGCTGCACGGCAGCGTCGGCGACCCGGCGCTGAACTCGATGAACTTCCTCAACGAGGTGGCGCAGCACTACCCGCAGGCGGTGTCGCTGGCGGCCGGGCGCCCGTACGAGGAGTTCTTCGACTCGGCGCTGCTGCACGAGCACCTGGACCGCTTCCGCCGGCACCTCGCCGAGGACCTCGGGCTGGACCGGGCCGGTGTGGACCGGACGCTGCTGCAGTACGGCCGGACCAAGGGCGTCGTGCACCACCTGATCGCGCGCAACCTCGCCGTGGACGAGGGGCTCACCGTCGACCCGGAGTCGATTGTGGTGACGGTCGGCTGCCAGGAGGCGATGTTCCTGGTGCTGCGCGCGCTGCGCACCGGTCCGGCGGACGTGCTGTTCGCTGTCGCGCCCACGTACGTCGGGCTGACCGGCGCGGCGCGGCTGGTGGACCTGCCGGTGCGCCCGGTGGCGGGCGGGCCGGACGGCGTCGACCTGGCCGACCTGCGCGCCGGGGTGCGCCGGGCCCGCGCGGAGGGGCTGGCGCCCCGGGCCTGCTACGTGATGCCGGACTTCGCCAACCCGTCCGGGGTCAGCATGACCACCGCACAGCGGCGGCGGCTGCTGGAACTGGCCGCCGAGGAGGACCTGCTGCTGATCGAGGACAACCCGTACGGTCTGTTCCCGGCCGACGGCACCGCGCGGCGGCCCACCCTCAAGGCGTTGGACACCGCGCGCCGGGTGGTCTACCTCGGCTCGTTCGCCAAGACGGTGCTGCCCGGCGCCCGGGTCGGCTATGTGGTCGCCGACCAGCGGGTGGGGGAGACCGACGGCACCGTGGTGCCGCTGGCCGATCACCTCGCGAAGATCAAGAGCATGGTCACCGTGAACACGTCGCCGATCAGCCAGGCGGTGATCGGCGGCGCGTTGCTGGCGCATGACTGCTCGTTGGTGGCCGCGAACGTGCGGGAACGGGCCGCGTACGCCCGCAACCTGCGCCACCTGGTCGAGGGCCTGGCCCGGCGTTTCCCGGCCGGCGGGCCGGTCACCTGGACCGTCCCGGCCGGCGGGTTCTTCGTGGTGGTGAGCGTGCCGTTCGCGGTGGACGACGCGCTGCTGCACCGCTCGGCCCGCGAGTACGGCGTGCTCTGGACGCCGATGGCCCACTTCTACGACGCGGGCACGCCGGTGAATGCGTTGCGGCTGTCGGTGAGCGCTGTCACACCGGAATCCATCGATCTGGGGCTGGACCGGCTCGCCGCGCTGGTCGCGGACACCACGGCCGGGGTGGGCGCGCCGGCGTGACGCCGGAGTGTCAGGGTTCCGGCACACTGCGTGTTTCCTGACGCCGTTCGTCTGTTGATAATGGACCAATGGTTGCCTGGGAGTACGCGTTGCTCGTTCGTCGGTATCAGGGTCAGGGACGCAATTTCCACGTCTCGTTCGTGTGGTACGGCCCGGACGGGTCACGCACCGACGTGACCGCGTACGGCGACACCGCCATCGCGCACCTGAACCGGGTCGGCCGGGAGGGCTGGGAACTGGTGTCCGCCGCCGAGGACGTGAACAACGTGCAGGGCAGCACTGAGGTCCACCGCTACCACCTGAAGCGCCCGCTGCGCTGACCCCCGTAACCGCCGGCACCCCGGGAGAAGGATCTCCCGGGGTGCCGCTTCGTTTCGGTCGGGCGCTCAGCCCAGGTCGACCGCCGGGTAGAGCGGGAACGGCGTGAGCAGGTCGGCGGCCTGCTTGCCGACCGACTCGGCGACGGCCGGGTCCAGCACGTACTTCGCCTTCGACGGCGCGCCGTCCGGGCCGGTGCCGGGCGTGGTCTGGCTGAGCACGGTGTGGATCAGCTCGGCGGTGGCGTCCATCTCGGCGGCGCCGAGGCCCCGGGTGGTCAGCGCCGGGGTGCCGATGCGGATGCCGGAGGTGTACCAGGCACCGTTCGGGTCCTGCGGCACCGAGTTGCGGTTGGTGACGATGCCCGAGTCCAGCAGCGCCTGCTCGGCCTGCCGGCCGGTCAGGCCGTACCCGGACACGTCGATGAGCACCAGGTGGTTGTCGGTGCCGCCGGTGACCAGCGTCGCGCCCCGGCGCAGCAGCCCGTCCGCGAGCGCCTGCGCGTTGTCCACGATTCGCTGGGCGTAGTCGGCGAAGTCGGGCCGGCGCGCCTCGGCCAGCGCGACCGCCTTGGCGGCCATCACGTGCGGCAGCGGCCCGCCGAGCACCATCGGGCAGCCCCGGTCGACCTGGTCGGCCAGCTCCGGGCCGCAGAGCACCATGCCGCCGCGCGGGCCGCGCAGCGACTTGTGCGTGGTGGTGGTGACGATGTGCGCGTGCGGCACCGGGTCGAAGTCGCCGGTGAAGACCTTGCCGGCGACCAGCCCGGCGAAGTGGGCCATGTCGACCATGAACGTGGCGCCGACCGAGTCGGCGATCTCCCGCATGATCCGGAAGTTGACCTTCCGGGGGTACGCGGAGTAACCGGCGACCAGGATCAGCGGCTTGAACTCGCGGGCCGCCTCGGCCACCCGGTCGTAGTCGATCAGGCCGGTGGCCGGGTCGGTGCCGTAGCTGCGCTGGTCGAACATCTTGCCGGAGATGTTCGGCCGGAAGCCGTGGGTGAGGTGCCCGCCGGCGTCCAGCGACATGCCCAGCATCCGCTGGTTGCCCAGCTCGCGGCGCAGCGCGAACCAGTCGGCCTCGGTGAGGTCGTTGACCTGCCGGGCCTGTGCCTTCTTCAGCGCGGGGGACTCGACCCGGTCGGCCAGGATCGCCCAGAACGCGACAAGGTTGGCGTCGATGCCCGAGTGCGGCTGCACGTACGCGTGGGACGCGCCGAACAGCTCCCGGGCGTGCTCGGCGGCGAGCGCCTCGACCGTGTCGACGTTCTGGCAGCCCGCGTAGAACCGGCGCCCGACGGTGCCCTCGGCGTACTTGTCGCTGAACCAGTTGCCCATGGCCAGCAGCGTCGCGGGGGAGGCGTAGTTCTCGCTGGCGATGAGCTTGAGCGACTCGCGCTGGTCGGCCAGTTCCGCGGCGATGGCGTCGGCGACCCGCGGCTCGACGCCGCGGACGACCTCCAACGCGCTGCGGAAGGCGGTGGACTCGGCGTTGCGCGACATGCGACCTCCTGGTGACGTGCGGAAGGCCCAGGCGCTCGGCATGCGTCCTCATGACGAGGCCGCTCCCCGATGGTGCTCCATCTCCACGCGCCAGTCACGGCCTGTGCCGATCCTACCGGCCCGGCCCGGGCCGGCGGGGTTGGGCCGCCCGTCGCGGGGCACACCGTCAGGGAGGCCGGCCCCGACCCGGCCGGGGAGAGGAGGCACGACCATGACCACACCGAGCACCGGACGGCCGCTCGCCGTGGTGACCGGCGCGTCCAGCGGCATCGGGTACGAGCTGGCGGTCCAGTTCGTCGAGCACGGGTACGACGTGGTGGTCGCCGCCGAGGACGCGGCGATCGAGCGCGCGGCCGGCGACCTGCGGCGCGACGGCGGCCCCGAGGTGTACCCGGTCCGGGTGGACCTGGCCGCCCCGGAGGGCGTGGAACGGCTGGCCGGCGAGGTGACCGGCCTGGGCCGCCCGGTGGACGCGCTGGCGCTCAACGCCGGGCGCGGCGCGGGCGGGGACTTCGTCGGCGGCACCGACCTGGCCGACGAGCTGACAGTGATCGACCTGAACGTCCGTTCGACTGTGCACCTGGCCAAGCTGCTGCTGCCGGACATGGTCCGCCGCAACTCCGGGCGGGTGCTGTTCACGTCGTCCATCGCCGCCACCATGCCGGGGTCGTACCAGGCGGTCTACAACGCCTCGAAGTCGTTCGTGCAGTCCTTCGCCGAGGGGGTGCGCAACGAGCTGAAGGACAGCGGCGTCACGGTGACCTCGCTGATGCCCGGCCCGACCGACACCGAGTTCTTCGACCGGGCCGACATGGCGGACACCCGGGTCGGTCAGGGCCCCAAGGACGACCCCCGCAAGGTGGCCGAGGACGCGTTCGAGGCGCTGATGAAGGGGGAGCACAAGGTCGCCGCCGGGTCGCTGGTGAACAAGATCCAGGTGGCTGCCGGCAAGATCATCCCGGACCGGTTGAAGGCCGAGCAGCACCGCAAGATGGCCGAGCCCGGCTCCGGCGACTGAGCGCCGCAACGCGAGCGGGACCGCCCCTCTGCCTCGGGGCGGTCCCGCTCGCGTCGTGCGGCCGGTCTCAGGCGACCACGGCGTCCAGCGACTTCTTCAGCGCCTTCGGGGCGGTGGGCGTCTTCGGGGCCTTCGGGCGCAGGTCGAGCATCCGCTGGCCGATTTCCTGGAGCTGGTTACGGCCGAGCGCCTCGCGGACCTTCGGGAACCACTCCTGCTCCTCCTCCTCGACGTGGTGCAGCACGTTCTCGATCAGCACCGTCGTCTTGGCGTTGAACCGCTCGTCGTCGGCGTCCATGGTGAACAGCTCGAAGCAGAGCACGTCCGCGACGTGGTGCTCCTCGTACGACTCCAGGATGTCGTCCTCGACGTCGGGCACCAGCTTGCGGACCTCCGGGTACATCACCTCGTTCTCCAGGTAGGTGTGCACCGTCAGAGCCTCGAGGATCTGCTTGACGATCTTCCCGCGCTTGCTCGCCGGTCCCTCCTCGGCCTCCTGGAAGGCCTTGAACAGGCGGCGGATCTCCTTGTGGTCCTCCTTGAGCAGGACGATCGCGTCGGTGGACACCGGTTACCTCCTAAGTCGGCTGACGGTGCCCCCCTACCCGGCGCCCGACCAGGACAAACAGACCGGGCCCGGCGTGATCGCCGGGCCCGGTCCACGTGGATCGCCGTCTACTTCACCGCGTTGTACGCGTCGACGACACCGGCGCCGTAGAACCCGTTGCGCTTCCCGCCGGAGCAGGTCGCGTCGTAGGCGTTCGGGCCCGCCGGGATCAGCGGCACCGGGTTGTACACGCCCGCCGGGCAGGACTTGGCCACCGCCGTGCGCTCCAGGAACGAGGAGAGCTGACCCGGCGTCATGCCCGGGTGCGCGGACAGCGCCAGCGCCGCGACGCCGGCGGCGTGCGGGCCGGACATCGAGGTGCCCTGCTTGTAGCCCCACCCGTTGGTGCGGGTGGTGGTGTTGAAGGTGGTGGACAGGATGCCGTCGGTGGACGTCGAGGTCGCGCCCCGGGTCCGGAACCGGGTGTCGCCACCGGGCGCGGTCACGTCGATGACGCCCTGGCCGTACGAGGAGTAGTAGCTCTTGTCACCGGTCGGGCCGACGGCGGCGACGGTCACCACGCCCGGCGCCTCGGCCGGGAGGACCAGGCAGGCGTTGGTGAGGTTCTCGCGCTCCTCCGGCGTGCCGTTGTTCGGGCTGCCGGTGTCGGTGATCTTGTGGGCCAGGTCGAAGTTCGCGTTGCCGGCCGACGCCACGTGCAGCACGCCCTGCGACTGCGAGTAGCGCAGCGCCCGCTGCACCGCCTGCCACACCGGACGCTGGCGGGCGTCGTTGCGGCAGTTCAGCTGCCACGGGTCGATGTAGTAGCTGTTGTTGGTGAGCTTGAAGCCGTGCTCGGCGGCCCACATGAACCCGCAGACCGCGGCCTCCGGGAAGATGTAGCCGTCGTCGTTGACCACCTTGACGGCGGCGACCTTCACACCCGGGGCGACACCGGTGACACCGACGCCGTTGACCGCGGCGGCGATGGTGCCCGCCACGTGGGTGCCGTGGTCGCTGGTGGTCGGGTTCCACGCCGGCTCGGCGGTGTTCGTGACGCCGCCGATGCAGGACGTGCTCTTGTCCTTGGCGATCTGGGTCGCCAGGTCGGGGTGGCTGCTGGAGATGCCGCTGTCCAGCACGCCCACCACCACCGACGGGCTGCCGCCGGTGACCGCGTGGGCCTGCGGGACGCGGATCATGTCCATGTCCCACTGCTGGCCGTAGAGCGGCTCGGCGGTCGGGTCACCCGCGACCAGGTCGGCGGCCGGCACCTCGACCGTCTCGCCCTCGTCGAAGGCGGTGCCCAGACCGGCGGTGGAGGCGACCGACTCGACGCCGGCGCCGGCCACCCGGGTGGCGAAGTCCGGGGCGGACGAGCGCGCGACGAGCACGCCGATCTTGTCGTACGCGGCCACGACAGTGCCGTCGGCGGCGGCCACCCGCGCCGCGGCCTTGGCGGTGCCGTTGCCCTGCGGGGCGAGGACCAGGTACGACGTCTCCGGTCCGGCGGCCGCCACCGGCGCCGGGACGCCGATCAGGGCGAGACCGGCGCCGAGCGTCACGGCGGACGCGGCGGCGAGTGTCTTGCGACGGAGATTGTTCACACATACTCCCAGGGGGTTGGTGCGGCCGGGCCGCTCCCTGGACGGGGGTACGGCCCGGTGGAGACGCGCAGGCTGCACGCCTCGCCGCAACAGCGCCCACCGATGACGGGGTGTTACACACCTCACCCCGCCGAGCCGTGGATCGTCAGACCGTGGCGATCGTGTAGGGGATCTCGTCGAGCAGTTCCCGGGCGAGGAAGCCGATCCGCCCGTACCGGGGGACCAGCCGCTGCCCGCTCACCGCGTGCGCGAACGCGGCCCAGCAGGCGGCCTGCGCCGGGTCGGCGCCCCGGGAGAGCAGGCCCGCGAGCAGCCCGGAGCGCACGTCGCCGCTGCCAGAGGTGCCCAGCCCGGCGTCACCGCTCTCCTCCCGCCAGGCCCGGCCGTCCGGCGTCGCGATGTGCCCGTAGAGCGACACCACCGCGTCGTACCGGCCGGCCAGTTCCACCGCCTCGGCGTCCAGGTCGTCGCCCGGATCGCGGTGCAGCAGGTGCTTCGCCTCGGTCAGGTTCGGGGTGAGCACCACCTTGCGGCCGGAGCCGACCAGCAGGTCCGGGGCGTGGCTGAGCGCGCCCAGCGCGTACGCGTCGAGCACCAGCGCGGTCTCCCGGCCGGCCGCGTCCAGGACCAGGCGCAGCAGTTCCCCGGTGGCGTCGATGTCCTTCAGGCCGGGGCCGACCGCCACCACGTCCGGCTCGGCGACCAGGCCGCCGAGCAGGTCGCCCGGGTCGCCGCGGACCGCGCCGTCGTCGGTCTCCGGCAGGCCCACCACGAGCGCCTCGGGCACCTGGATGCTCAGCGACGCGGCCGTCGACTCGGCCGCGGCGAGCTGGAGCACGCCGGCCCCGGCCCGCAGCGCGGCCACCCCGGCCAGCAGCACCGCGCCCGGGGTGAACCGGGAACCGCCGACCACCAGCACGGTGCCGCGCGCCTCCTTGCCGCCGGTGGGCACCGGCAGCGCCCAGTCCCGCAGCAGCGCGGGGGTGATCACGTCAGACCGGCTCGGCATGGACCTCGTCCTCCCTGGTGGGTGTCGCCCCCTGCCGGTGCAGGTGGGCGACGTCGTTGAACACGTCCGGCACGAGCCGGCCCCTCTCGTCGGCGTGCCAGCCGGTGACCGAGCAGTTGGCGATCACGTGCTCGCGGGTCAGCGCCATCAGCTCCGCCTCGGTGAGCCCCTCCACCAGGTAGCGCAGCAGGAAGACCAGCGCGTCGTGGCCGAACAGCAGCACCCGGCCCCCCTCGTGGTCGCGGCGCAGGTCGCCCAGCAGCGCCCGCAGCCGCAGCGCCACGTCGGTCCAGGACTCGCCGCCGGGCGGCCGGTAGTAGAACTTGCCGAGCCGGGTACGCCGCTGCGCCTCCTCCGGGTAGCGCCGGGTCACGCCGTGGCCGGTGAGCCCGTCGAGGATGCCCAGCTCCCGGTCACGCAGCCGCTCGTCCACGCTCGCCGGGATTCCGGTGCCGTCCAGTGCCAGCTCGGCGGTCCGCACGGCCCGCAGGTACGGCGACACCACCGCCACGTCCGGCCGTTGCGAGTCCGGCAGCCCGGCCAGCCACCGGCCGGTCGCCCGCGCCTGCTCCTCGCCGGTGGGCGACAGCGGCACGTCGGCGTCCCGGTGGGTGAGGTCGATCAGCTCGGCGCCGGACGTCTCGGCCGCCGTGGCCGCGACGTTCGCCGTGCTCTCCCCGTGCCGGACGATCCAGAGCGATGCCAACTCCGCCATGCGGCTCCCGGTACCCGGGCTCGACCGGGGATAACCGTGCCGGACGGGCCTGGCGCGGACTCCGCAGCGGTGCATCGACCCGGCACAATGTCCCACGACGCGGGACGGACGGCCCGGTTCCGAGGGAGGCGCACATGGCGACGGTGGTGCGGGGTCTGCGCGAGGCGCTGGTGCTCTTCCTGATCGCCGCAGTGGTGATCGCGGCGGCGGTCGGCATCTGGGTCGCGGTCGGCGGCGGCGACTTCACGCACCGGCTCGGTGTTGCGTTCATGCTCGTCGGCGCCGTGATCGGGATGACCGGCGACCTCACGTTGAGCCGCATCGGCATGCTGCCGGCCCGCTCGACGTTCGGCCTGGCGCCGGAGCGGGAGGACGGCGGTGGTGGCCGCGTGCTCACCGGCGTCGGCATCTTCCTGTTCGTCTCGGTGCCGCTGATCGTCGTCGGGGCGCTGCTGATCACCTGATCTTCGCGCTGTCGGTGGGGCCGGTTATGGTCCCCGCACACTGCGGGCGATCAAGGAGACGGTGTGCGCAGATTCGAGTTCGTGGGCGGCGGTTCGGCCAAGTTCTGGGAGGTCGGGCAGAGCGACGCGACGGTGACGGTCCGCTATGGATCCATCGGCTCCCAGGGCCGCACCCAGGTCAAGGAGCTTGGTTCGCCGGCCGAGGCCGCCGCGCACGCCGACCGGCTGATCGCGGAGAAACTGCGCAAGGGGTACGCCGAGACGACAGTCGCGCCTTCCGCCGGGCACACCGGAGCGCCCGCCGCCGAGCCGACTGCGCCGGGCCACGACCCGGAAGCAGCCGGTGCCGATCGGGCCGGCGCTGGTTCGGCCGGCGACGACCCGGCCGGGGCGCCGTCGCCCGCCGGTGAGCTGCCGGACGAGGACGCGTTCGAGGTCCCGGCCGGCTGGCGGCGGATGCTGATCCCGCGCCGGGACGGCACACCCGGCCCGGCCCTGCCGTCCGCCGCGAAAGGCCGCGCCGCCGGGCAGAAACTGCTGGAGTCGCTGGCCGGCCAGGCCGCCTCCACCGCACGGGCCTCCGTCGATCCGGAGCTGGGCCCGGCGCTGCGTGGCTACCTCGACGGCCGGCCCGGTCCGCTGGGCGGGGCGGCGCTGGTGGCGGCGGTGGGCGCGGCGCTGGACTATCGGATGCGCGACCAGCAGGGGCACGCCCTCGCCGACCTGCTGGTCGCCGACCTCGGCCCGGCCGGCGCGGCGGTCGCCGCGACCGAGCAGATAACCGTGGCCGCCGGATCGGTGCCCTCGTTTCCGCTGAGCCGCACCGAGGCGACGAACGCCCACAACTACATCCACTGGCGCCTGCGCCGGTCGGTGCTGCGCCGGGTCCGCGCGCACCTCGCAGCGGCCGGCGACGTCGACTACGCCGCGGCCCGCGCCGCGCTGGCCCCGTACCGGTCCGGGCCGCTGTCGGCGCGGGCGATCACCTCGTTCCTGCTGCCGACCGAGCGGGAGTGGGTGGCCCGGGACGTCGCCGACGTGGCGCGCGAGGGGGGTCCGCTGCTCGCGGAGCTGCTGCTCTGCGCGGTCGACGACGTGGACGCCGTCCACGCGCTTCAGGGGCAGCAGACGGTCTACCGGCTGATGTACGACATGGCGCCGATCGTCACCGCCACCGCGGCGGTCGGATCGCCGATCGCGCCGGTGCTGGCCGAGTGGTTCGACCACGAGCACAGCGGCGCGGACGCGCGGCAGCGGCTGGTGTCACTGCTGGCGGCCCTGCCCGGTGACGAGCCGATGGCGGCGCTGCTCGACCGGCTGGACCGCAAGTACGTCCCGCCCGCGGTGACGGAGATCCTGCGCCGCTTCCCGGTGCGCGGCGTGCGCCTGCTCTCCGCCGCCGCCGAGGGGCGCACCCCGGCCGCGCGGGAGGCCGCCACGTTGCTGCGTGCTCATGTGCTGGCCAGCCCGGCCGCTGTCGAGGCGGCGCTGCCGGTGCTGACCCCGGCGCAGCGGGAACGGATCGAGCAGGTCCGCGACAGCGCCTCGGCGCTGCCGGTCGCCGGACCGGACCGCCTGCCGCCGGTGCTGGTGACGCCGCCCTGGTCGGTCCGCCGGACGCGATCCGCCCCGCCGGTGCTCAGCGGGCTGGACCGGCCCACCGGTTCCGCGACGGCCTGGCTGCCGGGGGAGCGGGAGCGGTGGGCCGCGATCGTGCCCGGCTGGTCCGGCTACTGGCGGGGCGACGACCTGACGGTGCTCGCCGCCGAGGTCGCCGCCGGCCGGGCCGGGTCCTACGCCGCGATCCACTTCTTCGTCCGGGCGGGCGAGGAACTGGCCCGGCCGCTGCTGCCCGGCTGGCGGCCCGACGAGTCCTGGGGCGCCGACGGGTGGATGCTCCGCCTCGCCGGGCGCTACGAGCTGGACGCGCTGCCCGCCGCGCTGCACCTGGCCCGTACCGCGCCGAAGAGCGTCGGCGAGGTGCTGCTGCCGTACGCCGACGGTGAGGTCGCCGACCTGATGGCCGACTGGCTCGACCGGCTCAAGACGGTCCGCCCGGTCGCCCGTTCGTGGCTGCGGCGGCACCCGGAGTACGCCGTGCGGGCGCTGCTGCCGGCCGCCCTGGGTACGCCCGGCCCGCGTCGCCGGGCCGCCGAGCGGGCGTTGCGCCTGGTCGCCGCGGAGCACCGGGACCTGCTCCTGGGCGTGGCCCGGGAGCACGGCGAGGAGGCGCTCGCCGCCGCCACGGTGATGCTCGACGCGGACCCGCTGGCTCAGCTCCCGGCCCGGATGCCGAGCCTGCCGGCGTGGCTGGACCCGGCGGTGCTGCCGCAGGTGCTGCTGCGGGACCGTTCGGCGGCGCTGCCCGCCGACGCGGTACGCCACCTCTGCACGATGCTCGCCATCTCCTCGCCCGGCGAGCCGTACCCGGGGGTGGAGATCGTCCGCGCGGCGTGCGACACCGACTCCCTGGCGGAGTTCGCCTGGGCGCTGTTCGAGTGCTGGCAGGGCGCCGGCGCGCCGTCGAAGGACGGCTGGGCGTTCACCGGGCTCGGCCTGCTCGGCGACGACTCGACAGCGCGGCGGCTCGCGCCGCTGGTCCGGGCCTGGCCGGGCGAGAGCCAGCACACGCGGGCGGTGACCGGCCTGGAGGTGCTGGCGCAGATCGGCACCGACGTGGCGCTGATGCACCTGTACGGCATCTCGCAGAAGGTGAAGTTCCGCGGCCTGCGGGAGCAGGCGGCGCGCAAGGTCACCGAGGTCGCCGACGGGCTGGGCCTGACGCCCGAGCAGCTCGGCGACCGGCTGGTGCCCGACCTCGGGCTGGACGCCGACGGCAGCCTGGTCCTCGACTACGGGCCGCGCCGGTTCACAGTCGGCTTCGACGAGCAGCTCAAGCCGTACGTGGTGGACGGCTCGGGGGCCCGCCGCAAGGACCTGCCCAAGCCCGGCACCCGGGACGACGCGACGCTTGCGCCCGCCGCGCACAAGCGTTTCGCCGGCCTGAAGAAGGACGTGCGCACGCTCGCCGCCGATCAGATCCGCCGCTTCGAGTCGGCCATGGTGACCGGGCGGCGCTGGCCGGCCGCGGACTTCCGCCGCTACTTCCTGTCCCACCCGCTGCTGTGGCACGTCGTGCGCCGGCTGGTCTGGGCCCCTGTGGACGACGCCGGTCAGGTGGGCGCCGCGTTTCGGGTCGCCGAGGACCGCACGCTCGCCGACGTCGACGACGAGACGTACACGCTGCCGGACGACGCGACGGTGACCATCGCGCACCCGCTGCGCCTCGGCACGGCGGTGCCGGCCTGGGCGGAGGTCTTCGCCGACTACGAGATCCTCCAGCCGTTCCCACAGCTCGGCCGCGAGGTGCACCGGCTGGACGAGGCCGAGCGCACGGAGAAGCTGCTGCACCGGCACATGGGCGTCACGGTCCCGGCCGGGCGGCTGCTCAGCCTGGAACGGCGGGGCTGGCGGCGCGGCGCCCCGCAGGACGCCGGCATCCAGAGCTGGCTGGAGCGCGAGGTCCCCGGCGGCCGGGCCGTCGTGATCGACCTCGACCCCGGCATCGCGGTCGGGATCGTCGACATGTTCCCCGACCAGAAGATCGAGGCGATCTGGGTCAACGACGTGCCGTACGGCGACTGGTTCCAGCGCGGCGGCAAGGTCCGCCTCGGCGACCTGGACGACGTCACCGTCTCCGAGGTGCTGCGCGACCTGGCGGAGGTGACCCGGTGACCGCGCTCGACCCGGCCGCCGAGCGGGCGCAGCGGCCTCCGGCCGAGGTGCGGTACGCCGACGAGCTGGCCGCGCTGGCCGCGAACGACAGCGATCCGCGCCCGCCCGGCTGGCGGCTGAGCCTGCGCGCCGCGCGCCGGTTCATCCTCGGCGACCCGGCGGCCGGGATCCGGCGCAAGTTCGTCGGTGACCCGTCGCTGATCGACCGGGCTCTGGTGGCGCTGGCGACCAGCCGCGGGCTGATGCTCGTCGGCGAGCCGGGCACCGCCAAGTCGCTGCTGTCGGAGCTGCTCGCCGCCGCGGTCAGCGGCGACTCCACGCTCACCATCCAGGGCGGCGCGGCCACCACCGAGGACCAGATCCGCTACTCGTGGAACTACGCGCTGCTGGTCGCCGACGGCCCGTCGCCCCGTGCGCTGGTGCCGGCGCCGCTGCTGCGCGGCATGGCCGAGGGGCGGGTGGTCCGCTTCGAGGAGATCACCCGCTGTCCGCTGGAGGTGCAGGACTGCCTGCTCTCCCCGCTGTCGGACCGGGTGCTCGCCATTCCGGAGCTGCCCGGTGCCGACGCCATGGTGTTCGCCCGCGAGGGCTTCAACGTGATCGCCACCGCGAACACGCGGGACCGGGGCGTCAACGAGATGAGCGCCGCGCTGAAGCGGCGGTTCAACTTCGAGACCGTCTTCCCGATCCCCGACCTCGGCACCGAGCTGGAACTGGTGGAGGCGGAGGCGGGCGAGTTGCTGCGCCGCTCCGGCGTGACCGCGCCGCCCCGGCGGGACCTGCTGGAGGTGCTGGTCACCACGTTCCGGGAGCTGCGGACCGGGATCACCGAACGCGGCGACGCGATGGAGCGGCTGTCCGCGGTGATGAGCACCGCCGAGGCGGTTTCGGTGGCGCACGCGGTCGGGCTGCGCGGCTGGTTCCTGCGCGGGGAGCCGGGCGACGCCGCGGACCTGGTCGCCTGCCTGGCCGGCACCGCCGCGAAGGACGACGCGGAGGACCTGGCCCGGCTGCGGCGCTACCTGGAGCAGCAGGTGTCCCGCCGCTCCGGCGCGCAGTGGCGGGCGGTGCACGACGCCCGGCACCTGCTGCCCGGGTGAGCGCCGTCGAGGCGCCCGGCGGCGTCACGTTCCTCGGCGTCCGGCACCACAGCCCGGCCTGCGCGCGGCTGGTGGCGGCCACCGTGGCGCGGCTGCGCCCGGCGTACGTGCTGGTGGAGGGGCCGGCGGACCTGAACGGGCGGATGGACGAGCTGCTGGGAGACCACGAGCTGCCGATCGCCGTGTTCACCGCGCACCGCGAGGGCACGCGGCGGCACGCCTCGTGGAGCCCGTTCTGCGCGTATTCGCCGGAGTGGGTGGCGCTGACCGCAGGCCGGGAGGTGGGCGCGCAGCTGCGCTTCATCGACCTGCCCGCGTGGCATCCCGCGCTGAGCGACCGCGCCAACCGGTACGCCGACGCCGACCAGCGGTACGCCGAGGCGGTCCGGCGGCTCTGCGCCACCCTGGCAGTGGACAACGTGGACGCGCTCTGGGACCACCTGTTCGAGATCGGCCCGGACGACGGGCTGGCCGAGCGCCTCGACACGTACTTCGACGTGCTGCGCGGCGAGTCGGCGGCCGGGGAGGACGACACCGCCCGGGAGGCGTACATGGCCCGCTGGGTGCGCGCCGCCCGGCGCCGGGCCGCCGGCCGCCCGGTGCTGGTGGTGACCGGCGGTTTCCACCGTCCCGCCCTGGTCCGGCTCACCGCCGGGGCGGGGGACGACGGGCCGGAGTACGACGACTGGCCGGAGGTGCCCGCCCCGGCGCCCGACGCGGTGGCGGGCAGCTACCTCGTGCCGTACTCGTTCCGGCGGCTCGACGCGTTCGTCGGCTACCAGTCCGGGATGCCGTCCCCGGCGTACTACCAGCGGGTCTGGGAGGACGGTCCCCGCCGGGCCGCGGAGGCGCTCACGGAGGCGGTCGCGGCCCGGCTGCGCGCCCGGCGGCAGCCCGTCTCCGCCGCCGACCTGATCGCCGCCCGGACGATGGCCGGTGGTCTGGCCCGGTTGCGCGGCCACGCCCACCCGGGCCGCGTCGACGTGCTCGACGGGCTGGTGTCCGCGCTGGTCACCGACGCGCTCGACCAGCCGCTGCCGTGGGCGACCCGGGGCACCCTGGCGCCCGGCGCGCACCCGGTGGTGGTGGAGATGGTGGCCGCGCTCAGCGGTGACCGGGTGGGCCGCCTGCACCCGGGCACGCCGCTGCCGCCGCTCGTGCACGACGTCGACGCCGAGCTGGAACGGCACCGGATAGACCCGCACGAGACGGTCGAGCTGGACCTGACCGACACCGGCGACCTGGCCCGCAGCCGCCTGCTGCACCGGCTGCGCCTGCTCGACGTACCCGGTCATGTCCGTGAGCGCGGCCCGCGCGTGGGCGCCGACGCGCTGCTCACCGAACGCTGGTCGCCCGCGCCGTCGGCGGACCGGCTCGCCCGGGTGATCGAGGCCGGCGGGTACGGGCCGACCGTCACCGACGCGGTCACCGCCCGGATCGAGGAGCGGGTGACGCTGCTCGGCGCGGATGTGGACGCGCTCGCCACGACGCTGTTCGACACCGCGCTGGCCGGGCTGCCCGAGCACTCCACCCGGACCCTCACCGCGATCGCCCGCGCCACCGGCTCGGTCACCGACCTGCGGGCGCTGGGCCGGGCGCTGGCCGTTGCGCTGGCCCTGTGGCGGCACGACCGGCTGCTCGGCAGCGCTGGGACCGCCCCGCTCGGCGCGCTGATCACCGCCGCCGTACGCCGGGCGCTCTGGCTTGTCGAGGGCGTACGGGCGGCGGCCGGGCCGGCCGACCCGGGACGCCTGGTCGCGCTCGTGGCGGTCCGGGACGCGATCCGCCATGCCGGCCCGGCGCTCGGGCTCGACCGGGACGACGCGCTGGCGGTGGCCGGGCGGGTAGCGGCCGACGCGGCAGCCCCGCCGGACCTGCGCGGCGCGGCCCTGGGCCTGGCCTGGTCGCTCGGGGACGTGCCGGACGCCTCCCGGGCGGTCCGGGCCGTGGCCGCGCCGGACACGCTCGGCGACTGGCTGTCCGGGCTGTTCGCGTTGGCCCGGGAGGAGGTGGTGGCCGGCGACGCCGCGCTGCTCACCGTCGTCGACGCGCTGCTGGCCGGGATGGGCGCGCACGACTTCCTGGTGGCGCTGCCGGCGCTGCGGCAGGCGTTCGGCTGGTTCCCGCCGCGCGAGCGGGCGGCCGTGGCCCGGCACGTGCAGGCGCTGCACGGCGGCGACGCGCCGCCCGGTGACCTGCTGCGGCTGGACGCGGACCCGCTGCTGGTGGCAGCCGCCCGCGCGGTGGAGGAGCGGGTCGACGCGGTGCTGATCCGGGAAGGGCTGTGGGAGGGGGACGGGACGTGAGCGACCCGATGCGGGAACGCTGGCGGCTGGTGCTCGGCGACGCCGCGCAGGACAGCCTGGGCGGCCTGTCGGCCGAGGCGGCGGGCCGGGACGCGGCACTGGACTGGCTCTACGGGCGCGACGCCGAACTCGGCCGCCGCGACGTGCGGCGGGGCGGGTCCGGCCCGTCCATCCTGACCACTGTGGACTGGCTGGACGGCATCACCCGGCTGTTCCCGAAGGAGACGGTGCAGCGGCTGGAGCGGGACGCGGTCGAGCGGTACGGCATCCACGACGTCGTCACCGACCCGGCGGTGCTGGCCCGGGTCGAGCCGAACCCGGCGCTGCTGCGCGCCGTACTGCGCACCAAGCATCTGATGAACCCGGACGTGCTGCGGCTGGCCCGGAAACTTGTCGAGGCGGTGGTGCGGCAACTCGTCGAGCGGCTGGCCGCGGAGGTGCGGCAGTCGTTCTCGGGTCCCCGGGCGCGACGACCCAGCCGGTTCCGGCAGGCCCGCAACTTCGACGTACGGCGCACCATCCGGGCGAACCTGGCCCACTGGCAGCCGGGGGAGCGCCGGCTGCACGTCCGGCAGCCGCACTTCTTCTCCCGTACCCGCCGCCACCTGGACCGCTGGCAGGTGATCCTGCTGGTGGACCAGTCCGGCTCGATGCTCGGCTCGGTGATCCACGCCGCGGTGACCGCCGCCTGCCTGTGGGGGCTGCCCGGCGTGCGGACCCACCTGGTCGCCTTCGACACCGACGTGGTCGACCTGACGTCCGACGTGGACGACCCGGTGGAGCTGCTGATGAAGGTGCAGCTCGGCGGTGGCACCGACATCGCCCGCGCGGTCGCGTACGGCGCGCAGCTCGTGGAGAACCCGCGCCGCGCCATCGTCGCGCTGGTGTCCGACTTCTACGAGGGCGGCAACGCCGGGCGTCTCGTCCGGTCGGTGCAGCAGCTCGTGGAGCAGGGCACGCACGTGCTGGCCCTGGCCGCGCTGGACGAGGAAGCCGACCCGGCGTACGACCGGGCCACCGCCCAGCGGCTTGCCGACGTGGGCGCGGCGGTCGGCGCGATGACGCCGGGCGAGCTGGCCGCGTTCGTGGCCGAGCACGTGGGCCGGTAGGGGGGACCGCCATGACCCGCGAGGACCTGATCGCGCTCACCCCGGACGTGCTCGCCGCGCTGAGCAACAGGGGCCTGGTGAAACGCGCCACCAAAGAGGTCGACGCCGGCGACCGGCCGGCGCTCACCGAGGACACCGACGGCGCGGTGCGCGCCGCGTACCCGGACGGGGTGACGGTGACGCTGCCCGTGGGCGGCGGCCTCGCGGCCGGGACCTGCTCCTGCCCGGCGCCCGGCGTGTGCCGGCACCTGCTCGCGGTCGTGCTGACCTACCAGCGCACGCACGCCGACGTCCCCGGCCGCGAGGCGGCGCCGGACCAGCCCGCCGCGCCGGACCGGCAGGCCGTGCCGGACGTCGCGTCGGGCCACGACGCCGAGCCGGGCCACGACGCCGAGCCGGGCCGGGACGACGCCGGGGCCGGTGGCGAGCCGTGGCGGTGGTCGCCGGGCGACGTCACCGACGAGGAACTGGCCGCGGCGATCGGCGCGCCCGCGCTCGCCGCCGCGAAGCGACGGCTGCGACGCGGCTACGCCGCCGTGGTCCACCGGCCCGACGCCGCCGACCCGGTCCCGCGCGTGGAGCTGCCCACCGGCACGGTCCGATTCCTCGTGCCGGGGCAGATCGGGTACGCGCGCGGCGACGCGGCCGACGACGGCGGAGAGTCGATCGCGCTCGCCGTGTGGGCGTGCCGGGCGGCCGACCGGGAACACCCGGACCGCCCCGAGGCGCAGGTACGTGTCGGCGGACCGGCCACCGTGACGGACCTGGCGGCGCTGGACGAGGCGGTGACGCTGGCCGCCGACGTGCTGCTGACCGGGGCCGCGCACCTGGGCTCCGGCACGGACGCCCGGCTGGCGGCGGTCCGGCGCGACCTCGACGCGGCCGGGCTGCGCTGGCCGCTGCTTGCGGTGGACGACCTGGCCGGGCAACTGGAGGCGTACGCCGCGCGCGGCGCCCGGTACCGTCCGGAGACCCTGGCCGACCTGCTCGCCGAGCTGCCCGCGCGGCGGCGCGCGGTGGTCAACGCGGGCGCGACACCGGCGGAGCGGGTGCTCGGCGCGCACGAGCCGGCCGAGACACCGCTGCGGCGGCTGCGGCTGACCGGTCTCGGCGCCCGGGTCCGCGAGAGCGCCGGGGAGACAGCCGTGGACGTGGTGCTCGCCCACCCGGCGGCCGTCTCGGTGCTGGTGCTGCGGCGCACCTACCCGGTCACCGATGACGGCCCGCCCACCGGGCACGAGCTGGCCGGACGGCGGGTCACCGGCGCCACGCTCGGCGCGCTGGCCACCGGCAACGTGGTCTCCGAGTCGGCGGTGCGCAGCGCCGCGCACCAGCTCCGGTTCGCCGCCGGCCGGCTGGCCCGCACCACTGTGACCCCCGGCGCCGGAGAGTGGTCCGGGCTGCCACCCGGCCTGCTGGCCCGCGACCCGGACGCGCTCGCCGCCGAGTTGGCGGCGCGACCACCCCGGCTGCTGCGCCCGCGCGCCGCCGCCGAGTCGGTGCGGGTGCTCGCGCTGGGCGAGGTCCGCGCCATCGGGTACGCGGCCGGCGAACAGCGCCTCGACGCCACGGTGACCGGGGCCGACGGCGGCACGGCGACAGTCACCGCGACCCACCACTCCGCCGCACCCGGCGCACTCGACGCGCTCGCGGCGGCGCTCGACGGTACGCACGGGCCGCCGCGCTACGTCAGCGGAACGGTACGCCGGGGCGCCGACGGACTCGTGGTCGAGCCGCTGGCGGTGGTCGCCGACGCGGTGGTCGTACCCGATCTGGCGCCCGGCGCCGGTGACGGGCGGCTGGCCGGCGCGGTCGACGCCCGGCCCGACCCGGTCGCCGCGGCGCTGGGTACGGCGTCGGCGCTGCTCGCCCAGGCCGCGCACACCGGCCTGCGGCACCTGCCGGCCGGCTTCCCGGACCGGCTGCGCGCGACGGCGGCCGGGCTCGCCGGGGTCGGCCTGGACCGTTGCGGCGCGGCCCTGTCCGGCCTGGCCCTGGCGCTCGGCGCTGACCCCGGCGAACCGGCGGTACGGGCCTGGGTGGACGCCTGGGTCCGGTTGTCGGTGACGGCGGAGTCCCGGTGAGCCGGTCCCCGCGGCCGGGAAGGATCGCTACGGTGTGACGGTGGCGACCACGGCGGCGCAGGAGATCCAGGTGGGGGAGCGGCTGGTCCGCGTCTCCAGCCCCGACAAGCCCTACTTCCCGGAGCGCGGGCTGACCAAGCTGGACGTGGTCCGCTACTTCCTGTCCGTCGGCGACGGCATCCTGCGTGCGCTGCGGGACCGGCCGACCATGCTGGAACGCTGGCCGCGCGGCGTGTTCGAGGGCGCGAAGGTGGCCACCCGGCAGACCAACAAGGGCGACGCGTTCTACCAGAAGCGGCTCCCGGCGGGCGCGCCCGACTGGGTGCGCACCGCGCACATCACGTTCCCGAGTGGCCGTACCGCCGACGAGGTGGCCCCGAGTGAGCTGGCGGTGGTGATCTGGGCGGCCAACCTGGGCACGCTGCGGTTCCACCCGTGGCCGGTGTCCAAGGACGACGTGGAACACCCTGACCAGCTGCGCATCGACCTCGACCCGATGCCGGGTGTCGACTTCGCGCAGGTCGTGCCGGTGGCGCACGAGGTGCGTGCGTTCCTGGCCGAGCTTGGCCTGGAGGGCTTCCCGAAGACCACGGGCGGGCGCGGCATCCACGTCTACGTCTCGATCGAGCCGCGCTGGAGCTTCGGCGAGTGCCGGCGGGCGGTGCTGGCGCTCGGCCTGGAGATGCAGCGCCGCCTGCCCGACCTGGTCACCACCACCTGGTGGCGTGATCAGCGGGACCGGCCGGTCTTCGTCGACTACAACCAGATGGCCCGCGACCACACGATGACCTCGGCGTACTCGATCCGGCCGACACCCGCGGCGCTGGTCTCGGCGCCGCTGGACTGGTCCGAGCTGGACGACGCCCGGCCGGAGGACTTCGACGTGCTCAGCATGCCCGCGCGGTTCGCCGGGCGCGGCGACCCGCACGCCGGGCTGGACGGGCGGCGGTACTCGCTGGAACCCCTGCTGGAGCGAGCCGACGCCGAAGGGCTGGAGCCGCCGCCGGAACGCTGACCGGTCAGTCCCAGGGGCTCTGGGTGCCGTCGAACTCCTCGAACACCAGCCAGGTACGTGTGGACAGCACCCCGGCGATGCTCTGCACCCGGTCCAGCACCACGTCCCGCAGCGTCGCGTTGTCCGGCGCCCGGACCAGCGCGAGGACGTCGTGCTCGCCGCTGAGCAGCGCCGCGTGCTCGATGTAGCGCACCTGGGCCAACTCGGCGGAGACCTCCCGCCAGGTGTTCTGCTCGATGGTCAGCGCGATGTACGCCGACGTGCCCAGCCCGGCCGGCTCCGGCGCGACCCGTGCGGTGAACCCGGTCAGCACGCCGTCGCGCAGCAGCCGCTCCACCCGGGCGTACGCGTTTGTGCGCGAGACGTGCACCCGTTCGGCGAGCGTACGGATGGACGTGCGGGCGTCGCGGACCAGTTCGCGCAGGATCCGCCGGTCCACCTCGTCCAGCGGCCCGGCCGAACGTCCCGTTCCGCCCGCCGCGCCCGGTGTGGCGCCGGTCTCCTGGCTCACCTCAGCCGCCCTTCCGTGCCATTCGTCCCGCGTTCATCCCGCATGTTGAGTCAATCATCCACGACCGGGAGCATAGGGCCACCACACGTCCAGGAGGTCCCCGCCGTGACGACCACACCCCAGGCGGTCCGCAGGGCATCCCCGCGTACCCGCCGGAAGGCCACCCCGGCCGCACCCGACCCGTCGGCCGGCCTCATGCCGCAGCGCGAACCCGTCCGGCTGCTGAACCCCGACGGCACCCCGCTGCCGGCCCGCGACGACTACCCCGAGCCGCCGGTCGACACGCTGCGCGAGATGTACCGGCGGATGGTCGTCGGCCGCCGCTTCGACGTGCAGGCCACCGCGCTGACCAAGCAGGGCCGCCTCGCCGTCTACCCGTCCGCGCGCGGCCAGGAGGCGTGCCAGATCGGCGGCGTGCTCGCGCTGCGCGACACCGACTGGGTGTTCCCCACCTACCGCGAGTCGATGGCGCTCACCGCGCGCGGCATCGACCCGGTCGAGGTGCTCACGCTGCTGCGCGGCGACTGGCACTGCGGTTACGACCCGGCCGTCACCCACACCGCGCCGCAGTGCACGCCCCTCGCTACCCAGTGCGTGCACGCCGCCGGACTGGCCTACGGCGAGTCGTACCAGGGCCGCGACACAGTGGCGCTGGCGTTCATCGGCGACGGCGCCACCAGCGAGGGCGACTTCCACGAGGGCATCAACTTCGCCGCCGTGTTCAAGGCCCCCGTCGTCTACCTCGTGCAGAACAACAAGTACGCGATCAGCGTGCCGCTGTCCCGGCAGACCGCCGCGCCGAGCCTCGCGTACAAGGGCGTCGGCTACGGCGTACCCAGCGAGCAGGTCGACGGCAACGACCCGGTGGCCGTGCTCGCGGTGCTGGAGCGCGCCGTCGCGCACGCCCGCGCCGGCAGGGGCCCGTACCTGATCGAGGCCCACACCTACCGGATGGAGCCGCACACCAACGCCGACGACCAGACCCGCTACCGCGACGCCGAGGAGGTCGAGGCGTGGCGCGACCGCGACCCGATCGCCCGGCTCGAGGCGTACCTGCGGGCCCGGGGCGTGCTGGACGACGCCGCCGTCGCGGCGATCGCGGCGGAGGCCGAGGAGTACGCCGCCGCGCTGCGCCGCCGGATGGACGCCCAGCCCACCGTCGACCCGCTGAGCCTGTTCGACCACGTGTACGCCGAGCCGACGCCGCAACTGGTCGAGCAGCGCGAGATGGTCCGGGCCGAGCTGGCCGCCGACGCGGAGGGGGACGCCTGATGGCCACCATGACCATGGCGAAGGCACTGAACGCCGCGCTCGCCGACGCGATGCTCGACGACGAGCGGGTGCTCGTCTTCGGCGAGGACGTCGGCCAGCTCGGCGGCGTCTTCCGGATCACCGACGGGCTGCAGGCCCGCTTCGGCGACAAGCGCTGCTTCGACACCCCGCTCGCCGAGGCCGGCATCGTCGGGTTCGCCGTCGGCCTGGCCATGTCCGGCCTGCGGCCGGTCGTGGAGATGCAGTTCGACGCGTTCGCGTACCCGGCGTTCGAGCAGATCGCCTCGCACGTGGCGAAGCTGCGCAACCGCACCCGCGGCGCGCTCAGCGTGCCGATCGTCATCCGCGTGCCGTACGCCGGTGGCATCGGCGGCGTCGAGCACCACTGCGACTCGTCCGAGGCGTACTACGCGCACACCCCCGGCCTGAAGGTGGTCACCCCGGCCACCGTGGACGACGCGTACTCGCTGCTGCGAGCCGCCATCGACGACCCGGACCCGGTGGTGTTCCTGGAGCCCAAGAAGCTCTACTTCACCAGCGCCGAGGCGGACCTGCCGGCCCGTACCGCGCCGATCGGCACCGCCGTGGTGCGCCGCCCTGGCACCGACGCCACGCTGATCGCGTACGGCCCGGCGGTGCCGGTCGCGCTGGCCGCCGCCGAGGCCGCCCGCGAGGAGGGCTGGGACCTGGAGGTCGTCGACGTCCGCAGCATCGTGCCGTTCGACGACGCCACCGTCACCGCCTCGGTACGCCGTACCGGCCGGTGCGTGGTGATCCAGGAGGCGCAGGGCTTCGCCGGTGTCGGCGCCGAGATCGCCGCCCGGGTGCAGGAACGCTGCTTCCACGCGCTGCACGCCCCGGTGCTGCGGGTGTCCGGGCTGGACATCCCGTACCCGGCGCCGATGCTGGAGCACACCCACCTGCCCTCGGTCGACCGGGTGCTGGACGCCGTGGCCCGCCTGCAGTGGGACGACCAGCCCGACACGCGGTGGGTGGCGGCATGAGCGAACGCACCGAGCGGAGCGAGGGCCGTGAGGGCATGCTCGGTCAGCGCGGCATGAGCGAACGCACCGAGCGGAGCGAGGGCCGTGAGGCCATGCCCGGCAGGCACGGCATGAGCACGGCTGTGGGGACCCGCGACTTCCTTCTCCCCGACCTGGGCGAGGGACTGAGCGAGGCGGAGATCGTCGAGTGGCGGGTCGCCGTCGGCGACGTGGTCACCGTGGACCAGAGCGTGGTCGAGGTGGAGACCGCCAAGGCCGTCGTCGACGTGCCGTGCCCGTACGCCGGCCGGGTCGTGGCCCTGCACGGCGCGGCCGGTGAGGTACGCCCGGTCGGCCAGCCGCTCATCACCATCGCCCCGCTCGACGACGCCCCCGACCCGCACGCCACCTACCGTGAGGAGGAGCGGGCCGGGTCCGGCAACGTCCTGATCGGCTACGGCACCGGCCACGGCGGCTCGGGCCGGCGGCGGCGTCGGCCGCGGCTGGCGCTGGCCCCCGAGCCCGGCGCGTCCGCCTCGACGGACCCCGCGTCCGACGCGGCGTGGACCGGCGGACCGGCGGCGGCGCCGCTGGTCATCTCGCCGATCGTGCGGCGGCTGGCGAAGGAACACGGCATCGACCTGGCGTCGCTGCGCGGCACCGGGCCCGGCGGCGTGATCCGCCGGGCCGACCTGGACGCCGCCGTGGCCGCTCCCGCTCCGGCGGCCCGGCTGGCCGCGGTGCCGGCCGCTCCGGCCGCGCACGTCGGGCTCGCCCCGGCCGGCGACGGTGACACGGTCATCCCGCTCACCGGCATCCGCAAGGTCATCGCCGACAAGCTCTCCCGCAGCCGGCGGGAGATCCCCGAGGTGACCATCTGGGTCGACGTGGACGCCACCGGCCTGCTGGAGACGCGCGCCGCCATCAACGCCGCCGCGCCGGAGGCACCGGTGAGCATCCTGGCCCTGCTGGCCCGGATCTGCCTCAGCGGCCTGCGGAAGTTCCCGCAGCTCAATGCGCACGTCGACACCGACGGGCAGCGGATCATCCAGTCCGCGGGCGTGCACCTGGGCATCGCCGCGCAGACCGACAGGGGACTGGTCGTGCCGGTGCTGCGTGACGCGCAGCGGCTGACCACCCGGGAACTGGCCGCCGCGCTCGCCGAGACCACCGCGGCGGCCCGGGCCGGCACGCTGCCCCCGGCGCGGCTGACCGGCGGGACGTTCACGCTCAACAACTACGGCGTGTTCGGCGTGGACGGCTCGACGCCGATCATCAACCACCCGGAGGCGGCGCTGCTCGGCGTCGGCCGGATCGTGGACAAGCCGTGGGTGGTGGACGGGCAGCTCGCCGTGCGCAAGGTGACCCAGATCAGCCTCACCTTCGACCACCGCGTCTGCGACGGCGGGGTGGCCGGCGGCTTCCTCCGCCACGTCGCCGACTGCGTCGAGCAGCCCGCCCTCCTGGTCGCCAACGTCTGACCGCTCCGGCTCCCGGCCCCGGCCCTCCTCCCTGAGGGCCGGGGCCGCGCGCGTCCCCGCCGCCCGCTCGCGATCTTGCACTTGCGGCCCTCGATGTGCCCGATTCGCACCCTTCTCCAGGGCCGCAACCGCAAGATCGCCGCAGCGGTGCCGGTGGCGAGGGCGAGACCGTCCAGCGCTGCCCTTCTTGCGGGACCGTTGATGGGATCCGGCGAGATCTTGGTAGGAAAGTGCCCCTATGAGGGCCGTTTCGTACCAAGATCTCGACGGGTCGGACCCTTCACGCCTTCCTCCGTCCATCGATCATGAGGTTGACGGGGGCAAAACGGACGCCGTTCGCTGCCAACTTCATGATCGACGGGCATGGGCGCGCCGGGCGGTGGGTGAGGGGTGGGGAATCGGGCGGAGGGCGCGTGGGGCGCAAGCGGGGACGGGAATTACCTGTCCGGCACGATTCTCCGCAGCCTTTTCCGAGCAATTCCGCCGAAGGTGCCACGGCGTGATCCTGGGCCTACAGAATGTGGGCGAGAGGGTTCGGAAATGGGGGGCGAAATATGTTTGCGAGGCGCCGACTGACGCTTTTCGCGATGACCGTCGCAGCCGCGCCGCTGGCGGTCGGCGCGTGCACCGCCGGCCCGAAGTCGGTGGGGAAACAGGCCGAGGCGGCACCGCCGTCGGTCACCGTGACACCCGCCGATCGCACGAAGGGCGTGCCGATCAGCGCGGAGGTGGGCACGACGGTCAGCAACGGCAAGGTGACCGCGGTGAAGCTCACCGACGACAAGGGCAACCAGGTGCCGGCCCAGCCGCGCGAGGACGGCTCCGGCTGGGTGCCGGACCGGCCGCTGGCCAATTCCCGGACGTACACGGCGGAGGTGACCGCCACCGGCGATTCGGGAAAGACCGCCACGCAGAAGACGACGTTCACGACGATGGCCAAATCCACCAAACCGGCCGTCACCAGCGAATTGTATTTCCAGCCGAATCAGACGTACGGGACGGCGATGCCGGTCGTGCTCGGATTCGACCCGCCGATTCCGAAGGAGGCCCGCGCGGACGTGCAGCGCCGGTTGTTCGTGAAGACCGATCCGCCGCAGCCGGGCACCTGGTCGTGGGTGGCCGACGGCAAGCAGGCGGAGTACCGGGCGCCGGACCGCTGGAAGCCGGGCACGAAGATCAGCGTACGCAGCGCGCTGCAGGGGCTGCCCATCGGCAAGGAGACGATCGGCGACTCGGACCGCGTCGCCACCGCCAAGGTCGGCCGGCAGATGACGCTCGACATCGACAACGAGACCAAGCAGATGACCGTCTACCAGGACGGCAAGGTGCTCAAGAAGATCCCGGTCAGTCTCGGCAAGGCGAGCACGCCGACGTCCAGCGGCACCATGGTGATCATGGAGAAGCACGAGCACACCACGTTCGACACCCGGGGCGAGCCCAACGGCGGCTACGTGGTCGACGTGGACGACGCGCAGCGGCTGACCTGGGGCGGCGAGTTCATCCACTCGGCGCCCTGGTCGGAGGGGGACCAGGGGAGCACGAACGTCTCGCACGGCTGCACGAACGTCTCGGCCACCGCCGCGGACTGGCTGATGGGCATCACGCAGGTCGGTGACCTGGTCACCGTGCGGGGCACCGAGGTGAAACTCGACCAGGGCAACGGCTTCACCGCCTGGAACGTCAGCTGGGACGAGTTCGCCAAGGGCAGCGCGCTGCCCGTACCGGCGGGGCTGAAGCCCACGCAGAGCGCCACGCCGCATCCGGGCGCGGTGGCCGGCGGGTCGTCACCGGCCCCGGCCCCCTCGCGGAGCAACAGCGGCGGCTGAACCAGGGGAGGAACGGCCCCGGGGCCGGCCCGCGTCGCGCGGGCCGGCCCCATGCCGTGCTCAGTCCAGGTCGACGCGGGCCACCCCGGTCGCGGTCAGGCTGCCCAGCCAGAGCCGGCGGCCGTGCTGCCGCACGCCGGTGACCATCGGGTACGCCCCGCTGGGGCCGTGCAGCGTCCGCAGCACCCGCCCCGTGCCGTCGACCAGCGCGACCAGCCCGTAGCGGCGCGGCCGCGGCTGCACCGCGCCGGGCAGCAGCGCGACGATCTGGCGTACGCGCGGATGCGGCAGCAGCCGTTCCATGGCCGCCAGCCGAGGGCTGGGCAACGCGACCCAGTACGTCCCGTCACCCACCGCGGAGATGTTGTCCGGGTACGCCGGCAGGTCGGTCAGCACTGTGGCCCGCCCGCCCGGCAGGTCGACCCGGAGCAGCCGGTGGGTGGCGGTCTCGGCGAGCATCAGCGCCGACTCGTCCGGGGTGAGCGCCAGTCCGTTGGGGAAGTAGAGCCCGTCGGCTACCACGTCGGTGCGCCCGGTGCGCCTGTCGTAGGCCAGCACCCGTCCGTTGGGCCGGTGCTCCAGCAGGTCCCGCTTCCAGTGCGACAGCGGGAAGCGGTCGGAGGAGTCGGTGAAGTAGACGGTGCCGTCGCTCGCGACGGCCGCGTTGTCGGCCAGGTGCACCGGCGGGGCGGTCCCGGTCAGCTCGTGCACCGCGCCGGCGGGGTCCACCCGCAGCAGTCCCCGGTACGCGTCGCAGACGAGCAGTCCGCCGTCGGCCGGGTCGCGTTCGGTGCCCAGCGGCCGTCCGCCGGTCTCGGCCAGAAGCGTGGGCCGGGTGCCGGCCGGCGCGTCGGCCGGCCACCACCAGAGCCGGCCGTCCTCGTCGCCGCTGACCACCCGGCCGTCGGCGTCGACGACGACGTCCTCCGGCCCGTGCCCGCCGGCCGGCAACGGCAGCAGGTCGGCCCGGTCGAGCCGGGTGTCCTCGGGCGCCCAGGGCCCGGTCAGCGGCGGCGGCACGGTCGCCGGCTCGCGGACCGGCCGGATCAGCAGTGGGGCGCGCGGGCGCGGGACGGCCATCGGCTCATTGTGGCCCCGAGCCGTCCCGGACGGCAGTCTCCGACGGCGTTTCGCCACGTCCCGCGCGGCGTGGCGCGGTGGCTGCGGGATGACCCTGAGACGGCTCGGGGTCGGTACCCCGGCGCTACCCGGAACCCCCGCCGCGACGTCGGGAAATGTCGGAGGGCGCGGGTAGGTTTGGGCGCATGGGACACACGGGCGACCGCTTCCACGTGACGACGGACGTGCACGATCACGTGGTCGAGTTGCGTCCGGTCGGCGAGATCGACATCGCCACCGTGGCGGCGTTCCGGGCCGCGCTCTGGGCGGCGCCGGCGCGACCGGTGCTGCGGGTCGACCTGTCCGGCGTGCGGCTGCTGTCCGCCGCCGGTGTCCGCGCCCTCGTCGCCACCCACCTGCGCGTGCGCGCCCGCGGCGGCGAGCTGGTGCTCGTCGACCCAGACCCGGTGGTGGCCCGCGTGCTGCGGGTTACCGGCCTGCAGCGGGTCCTGCCCGTGCGTCGCTCCGACCGCTCCCGCGAGCTGGTGACCTGCGCCGCGGCCTGAGCGAGCGGCGGCCCGAGCGCGCACCCGGCCTGAGCGCGGACCGGGCCGCCGGCATGTGGCCGACGACCCGGTGAACGGCTGACGCTCAGCGCACGCCGAGCAGGTCCACCACGAAGACGAGCGTCTCGTTCGGCTTGATGACGCCGCCGGCGCCGCGGGCGCCGTAGCCCAGGTGCGGCGGGATGGTGAGCTTGCGTCGGCCGCCGACCTTCATGCCGACGACGCCCTGGTCCCAGCCGGCGATGACCTGGCCGCCGCCGAGCGGGAACTCGAACGTCTCACCCCGGTTCCACGAGGCGTCGAACTCGCGGCCGTTCGAGTGGGCCACGCCCACGTAGTGCACGCTCACCAGTTGGCCCGGGCGGGCCTCCGGGCCGTCGCCGACGGTGATGTCCTCGACGACCAGATCCGCGGGCGGCGCGCCCTCGATCGGGCCGACCTGGGGCTTGTCCATGAACGGTCTCCTCGGTGCTGACGGTGTGGTCACAGTCGATCCTGCCGGATCGCGACCGGCCGATACGCGCCGGTCCCCGCACAACGGCGTGGCGGGGACACGAGAAGAGGGCGGGCGCCGCCTTTCGGCGACGCCCGCCCCGGAGCGGGCTGGTTCACTTCAGCCAGGGGAGACGCTGGACCAGGGGGAGCTTCGCCCAGATCCGGCCGAGGCCGAGGGTGTTGCCGGCGCCCACCAGGGCGAGACCGGCCAACAGGCCCGCGTAGATGAGGTGGTCGTCCATGAAGGGGTTGTTCGCCGGGGGCAGCACGGCCGTCCACATCAGGACCAGGAGCAGTCCGCCGGCGACGGCGGCGATCCGGATGCCGATGCCGAGCATGAGCGCCACGCCGATGCCGAGCAGGCCGAGCATGAACAGCGTGTCCGCCCAGGCCGCGCCGGCGATGTTCCCGTAGAGGTCCGCGAACGGGCCCTCGACCGCGTTGCCCAGGAAGCCCTTGGTCGGGCTGCCGCCGTTGATCCAGGCGTTCTTCGCGGCGGTCTCGTGGCCGAGGCCGAACATCTTGTCGAGGAAGGCCCAGAGGAAGATCCAGCCCAGCGCGAGCCGTAGCCCGGCCCACACGTACCGGGTGGCCTTCTGGCGGGTGGTCTCGATGTGCGCCGCCGGAGCGGTGGTGGCGGCGGGGGTCCGCTTGACGGCGGGGGTCCGCTCGATTGTCGCGGTCATGGTCTCCACGTCCCTTCCTGTGCCTCGCACCGCGCTTCCCGGTGGCACATTCATTCCACCGCCGCGCGGCGTCGCGGAGCAGGGCCGACCGGTGCCCTGGTGACCGGGTCATTGGTCCCGTCCGTACCCGGTCCGGTCGGCCCGTCCCCGCCGGTCCGCCGCCCCTGAACAGGGCGTTTGCGGCGGCCTATCGTCACAGGTGAAGGCCCGGCACGAGGAGGTCGTGATGAGGACGTGGCAGGTGGCCGACGTGATGACCAGGGACGTCGCGGCGGTGACGGAGCAGACCCCGTACCGCGAGATCGTCGACGTGCTGGTGCGCAAGCGGATCAGCGGCGTGCCGGTGGTCGACTCGTTCCACCGGGTGCTCGGCGTGATCTCCGAGGCGGACCTGCTGCACAAGGTGGAGCGGGCCGGTCACCCGGACGAGCGCCGGGTGTTCGAGGGGCGGCGGCGCCGTACCGCGCGGGAGAAGGCCGACGCGCTGGTGGCCGGGGACCTGATGACCGCCCCGCCGGTAACCACCCACGAACGCGCCTCGCTGGCCGCGACGGCCCGGCTGATGGACCGCGAGGCGGTCAAGCGGGTGCCGGTGCTGGACGACCTGGGCCGGCTGTCCGGCATCGTCACCCGCGGTGACCTGCTCCGGGTGCACCTGCGCACCGACGCGGAGATCCGCGAGGAGGTGGTGCACGAGGTGCTGCGCCGGGTGCTGTCGGTACGCGACGGGCTGGTCACGGTGCAGGTGCGCGGCGGCGAGGTCACCATGGACGGACGGCTGGACCGGCGCAGCGCCGTCGAGCTCGCCGGCCGCCTGGCCGGACAGGTCGCGGGCGTGGTCGCCGTGCACAACGCGATCGGGTACGACCTGGACGACACCACGCTGATGGAGCTGGACCCGGTGCACGCCACCCCGGTCGCCTGAGCGCGCCGGGCGGCGCCGTCAGCCGGCGAGCTGGGCGGCGAGGAGCGCCGGCGCCTCGGCCAGCGACGGGCCGTACCAGGTGAGGTGCCGGCCGGACACCAGCGCCGCCGGCACCCCCGGGAACGCCTCCGGCCCGTCGTCGGCGGTGAACCGGTACGGCTCGTCGGGCAGCACCACCAGCTCCGGCGAGCGGGCGCGCAGCTCGTCCAGGCCGGGCCGGGGATAGCGTTCGGCGTCCCCGGCCCAGCCGTTGACCACACCGAGCCGGGCCAGCACGTCCCCGGCGAACGTGTCCCGGCCGAGCACCACCCAGGGGCGTCGCCACACCGGCACCACCGCGGTGCGGACGCGCTCCGGGGCCGGCAGGGCCGCCCAGGCGCGGCGGGCCGCCGTCAGCCACGGCGGCTCGGCCGTCGCGCCGAGCGTGACGACCAGCTCGCCGAGCTGGTCGAGAGCCTCCGGCACGGTACGCGGGAAGGTCACCTGGACCGGCACCCCGGCCGCGGGAGCGCCTCGGCGTCGGCCAGCCGGTTCTCCTCCTCGTTCAGCAGCACCAGGTCCGGCTCCAGGGCGAGCACCCGGTCCAGGTCCGGATACTTCGTCCCGCCGACCCGGGCGACGTCCAGCCCGGCCGGGTGGGTGCACCAGTCGGTGGCCCCGACCAGCACCTCCGGGCGGGTGGCCGCCACCGCCTCGGTCAGCGACGGCACCAGCGACACGACCCGCACGGCGTCTCCCCTCGTACCGAAGGTCAGCGAGCCGGAGCGGCGTCTGCCGTCTCCGCCGGCAGGCCCGCCACCGGCAGGCCCTTGCGCGCCGCCCAGTCGACAGCGGCCCGCAGGTCCGCAGTGGGCAGCGGCCGCCGGGTGGTCACCCCGACCGCGGCGTGCATCGTGTACGCGAGGAAGGGGTACGACCGGGCCAGCGCGCCGATCGCGTCGTGCAGGCGGCGTACCACCTCCAGCGCGGCCGGCTCGTCCAGTCCGGGCAGCAGGAGCTGGTACTCGTTGTCGGCGACGCGCAGCGCACGGTCGACCGGCCGCAGCACGGCGGTGATCGCGGTGAGCACGGCGTGCCCCTCGCGGGCGGCGCCGCGCCGGAGGAATCGTTCCGGCGAGCCGGGCGGCTCGTCCACCCGCAGGCCGACCAGTGCCACCGGCAGCGTGCCGGAGGCCGTCACCCCGTCCATGCCGGCCCACCGGCGCATGCCGGGCTCGTCCAGGATCGCCTCGGTCGGCGTGTCCGGTCGCGTGTTCCGGTCGGCGCGGCGGGCCAGCAGCCGCAGCGCCGCCTCGGCGCGCGGCTCGCCCGGTCCGGCCGGGATGTCCCGCACCCGGGCGATCGCCTCGTCCAGTGCGGTGCGCGCCTCGGCGGGCAGCCGCTCGGCGAGTTGTTCGCGCAGCCGGATGGCCTCGTGCAGCGCCTCGTCCCGGCGGAACCCCCAGCGACCCTCGAAGAGCCGACCGGACTCCAGCGTCGGCGCGGGCGTCACGTCGGCGCGGTCGTGCGCCACGAGGGTGGCGCCGAAGCGAGGGCTCAGCACCACCACGCTCCACTCGCGGGCCAGCTCCTCCGTCTCGTCGAGCGTCACGCCGTACGTGCGTTCGGGCAGGTCGGGCGGCGGCCCGTCGACCATCGCCACCACGGTCGCCGCGGCGCGGCCGGCGACGCGCCGGTAGACCTCGCGCTCCCGGTCGAAGTACGGCAGCCGCTGGAACAGGGCGAACACGACCAGCGGGCCGTCCTCGGCCTCGGCGAGCGCGGCCCGCTCGATGGCGTGGGAGAGGGCGACGAGACTGCGTTTGGTGAACTGTTCCGGGGTCCGTCCGCTGTGCACGGGCAGAGCCTAGAGGGACGGAGGCGGCCGCGCACCGGCCGGCGGGCCCCGGCGTGCTCCACCGCACCGCCGAGGCGGTCCCCCGACGCCCTACACTCGGGCGTCGACCGGACGACGGGGAGCGGGGCGAGATGACGAGCACCGGCAGCGTGACGGCCTCCTGGCTGCGGCCGATCCCGTCCGGCACGACGCCGTGCCTGACCCGCTGCGGGCACGTCGGGTACGCGGGCCGGCGGCTCGGCGAGCTGGTGCAGGGCCGCCCGCCGGGGGTCACCGGCAACCAGTGGAGCACGGCCGGACGGGCGCCGCTGGACCTGGTGGTCAGCGCCGCCGACACCGGCCTGCCACGCTTCGCGGTGCGGTTCACCGCGCCCGCGCCCGACGGGTCGCCCGCCCGCCGGGAGGAACGGCTGACCGACGCGGTGTCCGCCGCCGTCGGCCTGCCGCTGCTGCGGATCGAGTCGCCGACGCTCGGCGGCGCCGATCAGGTCCGCCGCTTCGCGGAGTACGTGCTCGACGCGCGGGCCTACGCCGAGGGCACCGACCCGGACGCCGGGGACGCGGTCGGCTTCCGCGACATCGTCGGCCGGCTGCCGGACGGCCGGCGTGGACCGGTGAACGACCTCGGGGCGCTCGCGCGGGTCGAGGCGGTCGAGGCGTACGTCGCCGGCCGGCTCGCCGACCCGATCGTGCGCGGGCTGCACGTGCGCTGGACCGACGGCCCGGCGGAAGGCTGGGGCTGGGTCGAGGTGCGCCCCGGCCGCTGCCTGCTGGAGCGGGTCCGGCTGACGTCGCGGGGGTTCTCCTGCGGCGTGGACCCGGGCCGGCTCGCCGAGGACCTGGCCGCGCTGGCGCTGGGGGAGCGGCTGCGCGATCTCGACGCGGTCGCGTCGTCCCTGGTGGACCGGGAGGAGCTTCGCCGGCGTGTGCGCGCGCTCGCGGCCCGGCGGGACTCCTTCGACGGCGGCTTCGCCTTCGACCACCTCTGCGCCGACTGACGGCCTTCTTCTCCACCGGGCGGTCGGTGGCCCCGCCGGCACGTCCCGATTTTTTTCGATCTCCGGTTGAACCTTCGCCGACGGCGCTCCGTACCTCATCGCGAATGGACGCAGATTTCCCCGCCGCGCCCGGACGGCGCGGAGACGGTGCGGAAAGGGCATCGTCGGCCATCGACGCGCGACCCGAGCGTCGCAGTGATCTCACACCCCGAATTCATCGGTCCGCCGGGATCACCAGTCAACTACCGGATCGAGAAGGAGAGCAATTCGATGCGCAGGTCCACACGGGCGCGCCGGTCATCCGGTAACGCGCGGAGCAAGCGGGTGCTGGCAGTGGTCGGCACGCTCGCGGTCTTCGGCGGCATCGTCGCCGTCACCCAGATCTCGTCCGCCCAGGACCGGCGGACGACCACCCGTGCCGCCTCGGCGTCCTGTGTGCCCGCCAGCCCGGGGGCGACCGCCCCGGACGGCCAGGGCAGCACCACCCGTACCTGGCAGAACGGCCGCTGGGTCCGCAACCACTGGGGCGACGGCCAGATGTCGCCGGCCGAGTGCCAGCAGACGACCGCGGGCGGCGCCGGCGCCCCGACCGTGGCCTGCCCGGACGTCCGGGGCCGGCTGCCGCAGGTGCCCGGCCGGGCCCGTGCCGAGGTGGACCGCGAACTGGCGGCGCTGACGTCGCAGATCGCCGAGGCGAACCGGCGGCTCGCGGCGGAGGGCCGCAACGGCGGCGAGTTCATCGACAACGCGATCCTGGGCCCGCTGGCGGACAAGCGGACCGCGGCGCTCAACCGGATCGCCACGGCCATCGGCCGGTTCGCCCAGCGTCCGCAGGGCCTGGACCAGTTCGCCCGATGCGCGTTGACCGACGTCCCGCGCAACGGCGGCGGCCAGAACGGCGGTGGTCAGAACGGGGGCAACAACGGCGGCCAGACCGGCGGTCCGACCGGCAGTCCGACCGGCGGGAACAACGGTGGCGGGAACAACAACGGCGGCGGTCAGAACAACGGCGGTGGCAACGGGCTGAACGTGCTCGCCAAGGACTGCTCCGGCAGCCAACTGCAGGGGCACGACGGTTTCCAGAACGGCAACCGGTGCGTCAGCACCGCGTTCGGTGAGGTGGGCGCCGCGGCGAACAACCCGTCGCTGCTGATCACGCAGTTCCCGAACCAGGTGCGGCGCAATCAGCCGTTCACGCTCCGGGTGACCACCAAGAACCTGGTGCGGGACCGCTTCCTGGCGGCCGGGCAGGGCGGCTACTACCTGGAGAGCTCGCTGCTCAACGGCGAGGGCCTGGTGCGCGGCCACTTCCACACCGCCTGCCGGATGCTCGGCAGCACCCGGCAGCCCCCGAACCCGCAGGACGTGCCGGCGTTCTTCGTCGCCACCGAGGACGGCCGCGGCGGCAACCAGCCGGACGACGTGCTGATCCAGATCCCGGGCCTGGCGCAGTCGGGTGTGGCGCAGTGCGCGGTCTGGGCCGGTGACGGTTCGCACCGCATCCCGATGATGGAGCGGGCGAACCAGACTCCCGCCATCGACGTGGTGCGCATCCGGGTCAACTGAGAGAGTGCGACGGCCGCGGTCGCCCGGGGAACCTTCCGGGTGGCCGCGGCCGTCGCATGTCCGCACGGCGGGTCCGGCAGGGAAGCGTGGGATTGGATCCGGGAAGAAATTTCGTGCCGCCGGAATCCAGCCCGATGAAAGTCATCGACGACACAAAAGGCCGGGCGGCCCGCTCCGATTTCTCAGCGTGACCCCGGGACGCCCGACGGTGAGTGTTTAGCGCTCAGCGGTTCTTGTACGCCTCGACGACCGACACCGGGATGCGCCCGCGCTCGGAAATCTCGTGCCCGTTCTTGGCCGCCCATTCGCGGATGGCGCGGTTCTGCTCGCGGTCCATTCCCGAGGTGCTCGGCCGGCCCGTGCGCCGGGTGGTGCGCGCGACCTCGGTCGCGCCGCGGCCGATCCGCCTGCCAGCGCTGATGTACGGGTCCAGTGCCTTGCGCAGAACGCCCGCGTTCTCGTCGGACACGTCGATCGTGTACGCCACGCCGTCCAGGCTGAACTCGACGGTCCGATCGGCCTTTCCGCCGTCGAGGTCGTCGGTCAGAACGGTGATTACTTTCCTTGCCATCGCCATTACTCCCTGTGTCGGGCGGGGTGTGCTAAGAGTCTGACTTACCTGGCGGTAATTTCGCAACAATACCCGCCTCTTTGCATTCGGCGGGTCGTGCCGGTAACCGTCGCGGCCAATAGAGGGCCGGTGCCCGAACGGGGCCGGGGGCAGTGGCCGCAGTGGCGTGGATCACAACCCGGAACAAGGGGCACGTTTTGTTACTTGAGCCAAACACGCTCAACCGACGTGATGGCAGGTGTTCGATGGCAACTCTTCCGGTACTTCCCTTGACCGACGCCGTCCTGCTGCCCGGGATGGTCATCCCGGTGACCCTCGACCCCACCACCCAGGCCGCTGTCGACGCGGCCCGCGCCACCGGAGACAAGGAACTCCTGGCCGTGCCCCGCCTCGACGGCGAGTACGGCTCCGTCGGCGTGGTCGCGACCATCGAGAAGGTGGGCCGGCTGCCCAGCGGCGAGCCGGCCGCGGTGATCCGCGGCCTCACCCGCGCCCGCATCGGCTCCGGCGTGCCCGGGCCCGGCGCCGCCCTCTGGGTCGAGGCGGCGACCCTCGACGAGCCCGCACCGGCGGGCCGCGCCCGGGAACTCGCCCGCGAGTACCGCGCGCTCATGACGTCAGTGCTCCAGCAGCGTGGCGCCTGGCAGGTGATCGACGCGATGGAGCGGATGACGGACCTGTCCGAGCTGGCCGACTCGGCCGGCTACGCGCCCTGGCTCAGCCTGGCGCAGAAGACCGAGCTGCTCGCCGCGCCGGACGTCACCGCCCGGCTGGAGCTGCTGGTCGGCTGGGTGAAGGAGCACCTGGCCGAGCAGGAGGTCACCGAGCAGATCAACAGCGACGTACGCGAGGGGCTGGAGAAGTCCCAGCGCGAGTTCCTGCTCCGCCAGCAGCTCGCCGCGATCCGCAAGGAACTCGGCGAGGACGAGCCGGACGGGTCCGCCGACTACCGCTCCCGGGTGGAGTCCGCCGACCTGCCGGAGAAGGTGCGCGAGGCGGCGATGCGCGAGGTCGGCAAGCTGGAGCGGGCCAGCGACGCCTCACCCGAGGCGGGCTGGATCCGTACCTGGCTGGACACCGTGCTGGAGATGCCGTGGAACACGCGTACCGCTGACAACACCGACCTGGCCGCGGCGCGTGCGGTGCTCGACGCCGACCACGCCGGCCTGGCCGACGTGAAGGACCGCATCCTGGAGTACCTCGCGGTGCGCAACCGGCGCGCGGAGCGCAACCTCGGCGTGGTCGGCGGACGCGGCTCCGGCGCGGTGCTCGCCCTGGCCGGCCCGCCCGGAGTGGGCAAGACCAGCCTCGGCGAGTCGGTCGCCCGGGCGCTGGGCCGCAACTTCGTCCGCGTCTCCCTCGGCGGTGTCCGGGACGAGGCGGAGATCCGCGGCCACCGGCGCACCTACGTCGGCGCGCTGCCCGGCCGGATCGTGCGGGCGCTGCGTGAGGCCGGCTCGATGAACCCGGTCGTGCTGCTCGACGAGGTCGACAAGCTGGCCGCCGGGTACTCCGGCGACCCGGCGGCGGCCCTGCTGGAGGTGCTCGACCCGGCGCAGAACCACACGTTCCGCGACCACTACCTGGAGGTCGACCTCGACCTGTCCGACGTGCTGTTCCTGGCCACCGCCAACGTGGTCGAGGCGATCCCCGGCCCGCTGCTGGACCGGATGGAGCTGGTCGCGCTGGACGGCTACACCGAGGACGAGAAGGTGGCAATCGCCCGCGACCACCTGCTGCCCCGGCAGCGGGAACGGGCCGGGCTGACCACCGGGGAGGTCACGATCGCCGACGAGGCGCTGGCGCTGATCGCGGGCGAGTACACCCGGGAGGCCGGCGTCCGGCAGCTCGAACGGGCCCTGGCCAAGATCCTGCGCAAGGTCGCCGTCGCGCTGGCCGGCGACCCGGCGGCGGTGCACGTCGACGCCGGCAACCTGGCCCGCTACCTGGGCCGGCCGAAGTTCACACCGGAGTCGGCCGAACGCACCGCCGTGCCCGGCGTGGCGACCGGGCTGGCCGTCACCGGCGCCGGTGGCGACGTGCTGTTCATCGAGGCCACCACCATGGAGGGTGAGCCGGGGCTGACGCTCACCGGTCAGCTCGGCGACGTGATGAAGGAGTCCGCGCACATCGCGTGGTCGTACCTGCGGTCGAACGGACGGCGCTACGGGCTGGACCCGAACGCGCTGGCCGGGCGGCGGATCCACCTGCACGTCCCGGCGGGCGCGGTGCCCAAGGACGGGCCGAGCGCCGGTATCACCATGGTCACCGCGCTGGCGTCCCTGGTGACCGGGCGGCCGGTGCGGCCCGAGTTCGGGATGACCGGCGAGGTGACACTCTCCGGCCGGGTGCTGCCGATCGGCGGGGTGAAGCAGAAGCTGCTCGCCGCGCACCGGGCCGGCCTCACCGAGGTGATCATCCCGAAGCGCAACGAGCCGGACCTGGACGACCTGCCGGCCGAGGTGCGGGAGGCGCTGACCGTGCACACGCTGTCCGACGTGGCGGACGTGCTCGCGCTGGCGCTGCGCCCGGCCGAGATCGACACGCAGGCGCTGGACGGTCCGGCGCTCGCCGCCGCCTGACGACCGACGCGCCCCGGCCACAGACCCACCGTGGCCGGGGCGCCGTCGTGCCTGCCCGCCGGACGCGTCGCGCTCAGCGGCGGTCGCGCCGCTCGTACCCCCGGTCGCGGCGCTCGCCCGGCCCGTCGCCGTCCCGGTCCCGGCGTACCGTCGCCTTACGGCCCTTGATGGTGGTGCCACGCAGCCCCGCGATGATCTCGTCGGCCACCCCCTGCGGCACCTCGACCAGCGAGAACCGGTCGGCGATCTCGATCGAGCCGATGTCCCGGCCGTTGATCCGGGTCTCCCCGGTGATCGCACCCACCAGGTCCTGCGGCCGTACCCCGGCGCGCCGGCCCAGCCCGATGAAGACCTGGGTGGTCCCACCGGTACGCGGTCGCGCGCCGCCCCGGCGCTCGCCCCGGCCGCCGGCCTCCGGACGTCCCTCGCGCGGGCCCCGGACCGGAACCTGCGGGATCTCCTCCTCGTCGTCCGAGCCCGGCGACGTCGCCTCGTGCGCCAGCTTCACCGCCGCCAGCGCCACCTCGACCAGGTCGAACTCGTCGGTCAGCGACTCCACGATCACCCGGTACGGGTCGAGGTCGTCCTCCAGCAGGCTCTCCCGCAGCGCGGCCTGGGTCAGCTCCAGACGCCGGGTCCGCATGTCCGCCACCGTGGGGATCTTGTCGATGGCGATCCGCTGGCCGGTGACCCGCTCGATGGTCTTGAGCATCCGGTGCTCACGCGGCTCGGCGAGCGTGATCGCCACACCCTCCCGCCCGGCCCGGCCCACCCGGCCGATCCGGTGCACGTACGACTCCGGCGCCGACGGGACGTCGTAGTTCACCACGTGCGTGAGCTGCTCGACGTCCAGCCCTCGGGCCGCCACGTCGGTGGCGACCAGCAGGTCCGCCGTGCCGGCGCGCAGCCGGCCCATCACCCGGTCCCGCTGCTCCTGGCTCATCCCGCCGTGCAGCGCCTCGGCCCGGTAGCCCCGGCCGTTCATCGTCTCGGTGAGCCGGTCGACCTCCTCACGGCTGCGGCAGAACACGATCGCCGCGGTGGGCGACTCGACGTCCAGCACCCGGCCCAGCGCGGCCGGCTTGTGCCCCCGGGCCACGATGTACGCGCTCTGCCGCACCCGGGGCGCCTCCCCGGCGACCGGCCGCTCCCGCTCGATCTGGATACGGACCGGATCGGTGAGGTGCTGCCGGGCCAGCCCGTCGATGCGGGCCGGCATGGTGGCCGAGAACAACACGGTCTGCCGTCCGGCCGGCGCGTGCTCCAGGATCGCCTCGATGTCCTCGGCGAAGCCCATGTCGAGCATCTCGTCCGCCTCGTCCAGCACCACCGTGCTCAGCGCGCCCAGCCGCAGCGTGCCCCGGGCGATGTGGTCCAGCGCCCGGCCCGGTGTCGCCACCACCACGTCCACGCCGTGGTCGAGCGCGCGCAACTGCCGGCCGATCGGCTGCCCGCCGTAGATCGGCAGCACCCGGGCACCGAGGTCCTTGCCGTAGCGGTGGAACGCCTCGGAGACCTGCACGGCCAGCTCCCGGGTGGGCACCAGCACCAGCGACACCGGGTCGCCGTCCGGGCGCCCCACCGGCATCCGCTGCAACAGCGGCAGCGCGAACGCGGCGGTCTTGCCCGTACCGGTCGCCGCCTGCCCCAGCAGATCCTGCCCGGCCAGCAGCGGAGGGATCGCCTCCCGCTGGATCGGGGTGGGTTCCTCGTAGCCGAGCGCGGCCAGCGCGCCCAGCAGCTCGGTGCGCAGCCCGAGATCCGCGAAGGCGGTGTCCTCGGCGTCGGCGGAAATGGCGGGGTCGGTCGGGGTCGGTGCGGCGCTCATCCGGCAAGTTTTTCATCACCGCCCACCGGCGGTCGCGGCGACCGGGGCAAACGTTCGCCACGCCACGCCGTGCCGTCCCCTCCGGGTGATCCGGCGCGGCCCCGTGCCCCCGCCGGATCACCGGGACAGGACGGCCAGCAGCGTGGTGAGGCCCACCCCGACGTCGAACACCGCGCACCACAGCGCGTAACCGCGCGGCACCACAGTGCCGGTGCGGTGGTACCAGGCGTCCCAGCCGGCGTGCACGAACCAGCCCACGCCCACCAGCACCCCGGCGACATCGGCGGACGACACCGTCGCCACGACCGCCAGGCCGCCCCACACGGCCGCCCCGGCGAGCTGCACGGCCAGCGCGCGCCGGTCGCCCCACTGCCGACGCCACGTGCCGATCAGCAGATAGCCGGCGGGCAGGACCAGCAGCGTCCACGGCGCGAAGACGGTGGGCGCGAACCACATGTCCACCGTCATGAGCAGGCCCAGCCCGGCCGGCCACCCCCGCGCCAGGGCCGCCGCGACCGGGTGCCGGCGCGGTGGCGGGGCGGCCGTGTGCCGGTGGCGCAGCGCCACCAGCAGCATCGCCGGCACCATCAGCAGGTGGCCGCCGAGCAGCAGCGTGTCGTCTCCGGCCCACCCTGCCCACCAGGGCGGGAGCAGCAGCAGGAACGGCACGTACATGGCTGCCGACATCTCGCCGGTGGCGGCCCAGCCGTACCCCCGGTGCCACATCCAGGCGGCCATGCCCAGCGCCATGTTCGTCGCCATCACCAGCGCGCCCACGTCCGGCCGCGCCAGCACGGCCGCGCCGCCCAGGACGTCCGCGCCCACCCGCCACAGCGGCCCGAGCAGGACCATCCCGGCCACCATCGCCACGACCATCGCGGCCAGGTGCCGCGTCCGCGCCCACCCGGCCCACCGCCGGGGTACGACCACAGTCATCTCCGTCATGCCCCGACCCTGCCGCCGCCGGGCGCACGGGGACAGGCGTGTTCGTCATCGCCGGACCGTGCGGAACCCACGGGCCGGCCGTGACATTCGGCCGGGGGAGCGGGTGGCGCCGGGCCCTAGGATCAGCGGGTATGAGCGTCGATCCGGCGGACCACCGGCTGCGCCGGGCCCGGCGGGTCACCCTGCTGTCGCTCGCCACGAACGTGTGGACCACTGTGCTGCTGCCCGTCGTCGGCCTGGCCCGCGAGCCCGACCCGGCGCGCGTCGCGCTCGGCGTGGCCGGGCTGCTCGGCTTCACCGTCGCCCAGGTCGCGGTGCTGCACGCGGCGGTCACCCCGTGGCTGCCCGTGCCGGCGCGCCGCCGCCGCCACGCGGCGCTGACCGTGGCGGCGCTGCTCAGCCTGCCGCTGCTCGGCCCGGTCGCGGCCGGGTCCTGGCCCACCTGGGCGTGGCTCGGCGCGTCACTGGTCGGCATGACGCCGCTGCTGTTCCGGCCCGTCCTGGCGGCGGTGGCGGCGGCCGGCGTGCTCGCGGCGTCCGCGGCCGTCACCTGGTGGACCGGTGGCCCGGTGACCACGGCGCTGCTGGTCACCGGCGCGGTGGGAGCCGGGATCGCCGCGCTCACCTGGGTCCAGGTCTGGTTCTGGGACCTGCTGGTCGAGGCACGGCAGGGGCAGGCCGCCCAGGCCCGGCTCGCCGCCGCCGAGGAACGGCTGCGCTTCGCCCGGGACGTGCACGACCTGCTCGGCCACGACCTTACGGTGATCGCGCTGAAGGCCGAGCTGGCCGAACGGCTGGCGCCGGTCGACGCCGGCCGGGCCGCGCGGGAGGCGGCGGAGGCTCGGCGGCTCGCCGGAACGGCGCTGACCCGGGTACGCGCGGCGGTGCACGGCTACCGCGCGGTCGACCTGGCCGAGCAGGCCGCCGCGGTGGGGGAGGTGCTGCGCTCCAGCGGAGTACGCACGACAGTGGTCCCGCCGTCCGGCGAGGTGCCCGGGCCGGTCGCCGCCGACCTGGCCGCCGTGCTGCGTGAGGCCGGGACGAACGTGCTGCGGCACAGCCGGGCCGGCTGGTGCCGGATCGAGATCACCCGGGAGGACACGGCGGTGACGCTGACCGTACGCAACGACGGCGTGCGTGACGGCGACGGCCCGGACCGGCTCAGCGGCGGCCTGCGCGGCCTGGCCGAGCGGCTCGCCCCGGCCGGCGGCCGGGTCCGGGCGGACGCCGCCGACGGCGTGTTCAGCCTGGTGGCGACCGTGCCGGTGACGCGATGATCCGGGTGCTGCTGGCCGACGACGAGGAGCTGATCCGGCTCGCGCTCGCCGCGCTGCTCGACCTGGAGCCGGACATCGAGGTGGTGGCGCACGCGGGTGACGGACGCAGTGCCCTGGACGCGGCGCTCGCCCACCGCCCGGACGTCGCCGTGCTCGACCTGGAGATGCCGCCGCCCGGCGGGGTCGAGGTCGCCGCCGAGCTGACCCGGGCGCTGCCCGGCTGCGCCCCGGTGATCCTCACCGGACACGGCCGTCCCGCCCAGCTCCGGCCGGCGCTCGCCGCCGGGGTCCGCGGCTTCCTCGCCAAGGGCGCTCCCGGCGGCGCGCTGGCCGACGTGATCCGCCGCGTGCACTCCGGCGCCCGGTACGTCGATCCGGCCCTCGCGGCCGACGCGCTCACCCTGCCCGAGTGCCCGTTGACGCCACGCGAGCTGGAGACGCTGCGGCTGGCCGAGCTGGGCACCCCGGTCGCGGTGATCGCCCGCCGGACGCACCTGGCCGCCGGCACGGTCCGCAACCATCTGAGCGCCTGCGTGCAGAAGCTCGGCGCCGCGAACCGGGTCGAAGCGGTACGGGTCGCGCGCGAGGCCGGCTGGCTCTGACGTACGGGACGTCGTGGCGCGGCGCCGGCGACTAGCCTGATCACGTGCGGACGGTCGAACTGCTCTGCTCACCGGAGCTGGAAGCGGCGGTACGGGGCGCGTGGGACCGGCTCGCCGCCGCCGGTCTGCCCAGCCTGGCCCGCAACACGCACCCGACGAACCGGCCGCACCTGACGCTCGCCTCCGTCGAGGAGTTCCCGCCCGGCGCCGAGCAGCGCCTGGCCGACCTCTGCGACGCGGCGCTGCCGCTGCCGGTGCGGCTGGACCGGGTGGCGGTGCTCGACGGCACCGCGCCGCTGGTGTGGCTGGTCCATCCGACGCCGCAGCTCGTCGCGTTGCACGGCGCGGTCTGGGACGTGCTCGCCGAGGCGTCCGGTGGGCACTCGTGGCACCTGCCCGGGCGGTGGGTGCCGCACCTGAGCCTGGCGTTGCGCTTCGGCGCGGCGGACCGGCGCCGGGCCCGGGCTGTCGCCGCAGCGGGCCGCCCGGCCGGGGCGTTCGTGGCGGCGCGCAGCTACGACGCCGACACCCGCACGGTCAGCGAGTTGACCGCCGCCTGCCCGCGCCCCGGCGGCTGAGCCGGGGCCGCCCCACCGGGGGACGGCCCCGCTGTCGTCAGCGGTGGAAGCGCAGGTAGTCGAACTCCGCCGTCACCGCCGGCGTCGCCCCGCCGTGCGCCACCAGCCCGATGCGCGGCGTCGTGTCGGCCGGGAACGTCCACACCGCGCCCCACGTCCAGCGCTTGCCGTCCCGGCTGGACCCGGCCCGGAACTCGTGCTCGCCGGTGACCGGGTCGACCCGGTGGGCCAGTCGCAGCCAGGTGGTGGTGCCCGGGGTGCCGACGATGCTGCCGCCGTACACGGGCTGCCCGGCGAAGGGCAGCTCGTAGCCGTACTCGACCTGGCGGGTGTTCCAGATCGCCACCTGGGTCAGCCGGGCGAACCGGTCGTCGTCGACGTACGCGACAAGGCCCGCCTGCTGGTAGTTGCGCACGCTGTCCTCGCCCAGGTCGAGCGTCACCTTCGTCTCGGCGACGTAGTTCCCGGTCGGCGCGTCGCGCAGCAGCACCCCGGCGTTGTTGGCGGCGCCGGAAAGGTCGGCGTTCTGCACCGGCCAGCGCAGCGAGCCGCCGGACACGGTGGCGGCCGGGTCCTGGCGTACCCACTGCCAGGCCGGGTCGAGCCCGCCGGTGAATTCGTCGGAGTAGCCGCGCAGCACCGGGCCGACCCGGGGGCCGGGGACGGCGTGCCGCGCCGGACGGTGCAGCCGGACGGCGCTGACGTTGTCGAACTCGGCCCGCCCGCCCTCGGCGCGCACGGACAGGTTGCCCGTCGCGGGGCGGGGGAGCCGTGCCGTCACCTGGGCCACCGGGTCGCCGAGGCGCGACGGGCTGAGCGTGGCGACGAGCTGCTGTCCGCGTACCTCGATCGCGAGGTTGTGCCGGTCGCGCAGGTCGAGGCCGGCGGGCAGCGCGGTGGTCGCGGCGCCTGCCGTGAGCCGGCCGCGCCCGACGCGGACGTCCACGCTGTGAAGCCGCAGCCCGGCGGTGGTCTCGCCGGTCAGCCGCAGGTCGGTCTCCACCCGCAGGTCACGGCCGATCCGGGTACGTGCGGTGAGCGTGCCGCTGCCGGTCAGCACCCCGCCGGTGGCCTGCCAGCGGCCGTGTTCGGCCCGCCAGCCGCGCAGGTCGGCGGTGGCGAAGCGGGCGTCGATCGGGCCGGTGGTGACCGGCGCGGGGCGGGCGGTGTCGGAGGGGCCGGCGCCGGCGTTCACTGCGGGCCATCCGTCGATCCAGTCGAGGCGGTCCAGCAGCATCGGCCGCTCGTTGACGCCGAACGGCTCGTCCAGGTACGGGTCGGCGCGGTCGATCGCGTGGTAGGCGATCCAGTCCTGGCCGGACAGGTCGGTGAGGACCGCGTTGTGTCCGGTGCCGATCCAGCGGTTGCCGTTCTGGGTGAGTACGGGAGTGCCGCCGGCCCGGGAGACGTCGAGGCGCTGCCCGTCGCGGTCGGTGAACGGGCCGCGCGGGTCACGGGAGCGGCCGACCTGGACGGAGTAGCCGGTGGCAGGGCCGGCGCAGCAGTTCGCGGTGGACGCGAACAGGTAGTACCAGCCGTCGCGGCGCAGCACGTACGCGCCTTCGAACTTGTTGTCGACGGCGACCGGCGTCGAGGTGCCGACGGCGCGCAGCCCGTCCGGGGACAGTTCGGTGACCGAGATGCCGCCGTAGTAGCTGCCGTAGTAGAGCCAGTGGCGTCCGTCGGCGCCGGTGAGCTGGCTGGGGTCGATGGTCCACAGGTAACCGCCGCCCGCGCCCGGCCGCGGCGCGACCACCGGCGTGTCGGCGAACGTCCACGGACCGGCCGGGCTCGGCGCGGTGGCCACCCCGACGGCGGTGTCGAACGTGTCGTCGGAGACGGTGGTGTCGGTGACGGTCATGTACATGATCCAGCGCCCGCCGACGCGCCGCACGTCGGGCGCCCAGAACGCCGAGCCGGGCGCGGCGTAGGCGGGCCGCTGGTCGGCGGTGAACGCGTCGCCCACGAAGGTCCAGTCGACCAGGTCTGCGGAGCGGGCGATCGGCACCCGGTGCGCGCGGCCCTCGCCCTCGCGCAGCGGGTCGGAGGTGCCGAAGGCGTACCAGAGTCCGTCGTCGCCGCGCACCACGACCGGGTCGGCGAAGGTGTCGGCGAACCCGGCGGAGACCGGGTTGCGGTAGCGGTCGGGCCCGGCGGCGGACGCGGGGGCCGCGCCGGCGAGCAGAAGCGTGAGTACGGCGGCGAGCGCGCCACCGCGGCGGAGGTGTCCCATCGGGCCTGCCCTCGGGAATAGACGGAGGTGCGGTGCCACCGTTTCTACAACGTTGGAGAGGCGTGTGTAAAGAACCCCGGCACCGTTCGGCGCGGCCCGAACCGTGGCCGTGCCAGCATGGGCGGATGACCATCCGCGCCGACGGCCGAGGGCTGGCCGGGTTCGCCGCGCTGCTCGCCGACCCGACCCGGGCCGGCTTCTGCCTCACCCTGCTCGACGGACGCGCCTGGACCGCCGGTGAGCTGGCCCGCGCCGCCGGGGTCACCGCGTCCACCGCCAGCGACCACCTCACCCGGCTGGTGGCGGGCGGCCTGCTGGTCGAACAGCGGCAGGGCCGCCACCGCTACGTCCGCCTCGCCGGCCCGGCCGTCGCCCAGCTCGTCGAGGACCTGGCCGCGCGGGCGCCCGCCCCGGACACCCCGCCCCGCACGTTGCGCGCCGCGTCGGCCACCACCGCCCTGGCGTACGCCCGGACCTGCTACGACCACCTGGCCGGGCGGCTCGGCGTGCTGCTGCACGACGCCCTGCTCACCCGCGGCGTGCTCGACCGTTCCGGCGGCCTGGCGCTGACCGGCGCCGGAGTGTCCTGGCTGGCCGGCCTGGGCGTACCCGTGGAACCGCTGCGCGCCGCCCGGCGACCCCTCGTACGCGACTGCCTGGACTGGACCGAGCGGCGCCCGCACCTGGCCGGGGCGCTCGGGGCGGCCCTGTGCGGGCGCTTCTTCGACCTCGGCTGGACGACGCGTGGCGCCGGGCGGGCGGTGCGGCCCACCGCGGCCGGGCGGGACGCGCTGGCCGAGGCGCTCGCGCTCGACCCGGCGCTGCTGGCCCCGCCCGCCTCCCGGGACACCGGCCCGGCGCGCGCCTGAGGGCCGCGCGGATAGTTCGGCCGGGACCGAACCGTTCGCGCCATACGGTCGGGCGATGCGACTACCGACGATCACTGCTGCTCCGGGCACCCCGCCCTGCGGACCACCGGCTCCCGGCGACGACGGCTGGGTGGTCACCCGGTACGCGGACGTCGTCGCCGCCCTGACCGACAGCCGCTGCGTGGTGCCGGCGGCGCCGGCCGGAGCGGCGGGCACGTTGGCATGGCTGCGCGGAACGGTGAGCCGGTTCAGCCCACCGGACGAGCACGCCGCGCGCCGCGCCCTCGGGACGGCCGCGCTCGACGCCCTCGACCCGTCGGACCTGAGCCTCGCCGCCGCGCGGCTGACCGGGCAGATCCTCGACGGCATGGCACGCGAGGACGTCGTGGACGTGACGGGCGAGCTGGCTCGACGCGTACCCGTCGAGGTGCTGGCGCAGCGGCTCGGCCTGGCCGATCCGGCGGCGGCCGTCGCGGAGGTGTCCGCGGTGGCCGCCGCCTACCATCCGGGCGCGGGCCCGGCGGCGGTCTCGCGGGCGGACCGGGCGGTGGCGGCGCTGCTGGCGATGTCCCCGCCGGCTCCGGCCGAGACGACAGCGAACCTCCTCGGGCTGCTGGTGCAGGCCGCCGACGCCACCGCCGGGCTGATCGGCGCGGCCGTCCGGCACGGGCTCGGCGCGCCGGACGAACTCGGCACTGCCGCGTTGCTCGCCGAGGTGCTGCGCCTCGATCCACCGGTACGGGTCACCCGCCGGGTCACCACGGACGCGCTGAGTCTCGGCGGCCAGGCGGTACGGGCAGGGGAGCGGCTGCTGCTCCGGTTCGACGCCGCCAACCGCGACCCGGCCGTCTTCCCGGAGCCCGGCCGGTTCCGCGCCGATCCGACGGGCGCGGCGCTGACCTTCGGCACCGGTCCCCGCGCCTGCCCCGGGCAGCGGCACGCGCTCGCCCTGGCCGCCGGTGTGGTCGGCGTGCTGCGCCGACGCTGCGGCGCGACCGGACCGCTCCCGACCGGCCGGCTGGAGGTGACCCTGCGATGACCGACAGGTACCGCGCGTTCCGTGACCTGCACCGGCCCGGCGACCCGCTGCTGCTACCGAACGCCTGGGACCACGCGTCCGCCGCGGCGCTCGCCGCCCGGGGATTCCCGGCGATCGGCACGACGAGCCTGGGCGTCGCGGCGGCCGCCGGCCGGCCCGACGCGGTCCGCGCGACCCGGGCCGAGACGCTGGAGCTGGCGTACCGGCTGCGGCGCCTGCCGGCGCTGCTCACCGTCGACATCGAGGACGGCTTCCACGACGACCCGGCCGAGGTGGCGCGTTACGTCGGCGAGCTGGCCGCCCTCGGCGTGGTCGGTGTGAACCTGGAGGACGGCCGCCCGGACGGGCGCCTGGCCCCGGCTGAGCACGTCGCCGCCACGATCGCGGCGGTCCGCGCGGCCGTCCCGGGGATCTTCGTCAACGCCCGCACCGACGCCTGGTGGCTGAACGTGCCGTCGCCGCTGGACGAGGCGCGGCGGCGGGCGGCGGCGTTCCGTGCGGCCGGCGCGGACGGCCTGTTCGTGCCCGGCGTACCAGACGACCTGGTGGGCGTCCTGGCGGCCGAGGCGGGGTTGCCGGTGAACGTGCTGTACCGGCCGGGCGGCCCGGATCCGGCCGCCCTGGGCCGGCTCGGCGCGGCCCGGGTGAGCACCGGCTCGCTGCTGTTCCGGGCGGCCCTCGGCGCGGCGCTGCACCTCGCGGACGCGATCGCCGCCGGGCGCGACGCGGGACTGCCGGCGCCGCCCGGATACGACGAGGTGCAGGAACGGACACGGCGGTTCGCCACCTGATCGGGCGCCTTCGGCAGAAATGGGAGATTCTCTCCCCCTTCGGTAATTACGGTGTGCGCAGATCACGTCACGCCGTGTCCCGACCGAGAGGGGACGGAGACCATGCGAGTGCCCAGCCGCAGCCCCGGTCGCCAGCCCGGTCCCGCCGCCACGTCCACCGCTCCCGCCCGCCGGGTGCCCGCCGCCGGCCGGCGCGGCGACGCCGTACCGGACCTGTCCGCGTACCGGGCGGCGGTGGCGGACCTCCTGGTCGAGGTGGGCGCGCTCGCCGACGCGCCGTCGGCCACCGCGCGCCAGGTGCTCCTCGACCAGCGGCTGCGCGAGCCCGCCATCGCCGCCGTCCTCGACGCCACACCCCAGGGGCTGATCGGGGCCCGCGAGACGCTGCTCCTCGAAATGGCCCGCTACCAGCCCAACGCGCGCAGCTCGGCGCAGGACCTCACCGCGCTGGTACGGATCTACCTGCTGTCCCGCGTCGACGTGCTCTGGTGGCGGGACGCCCCGACGTTCCTCACCGACGACCAGGTCCGCACCAGCGCCGAACTGGTCGACCTGGAGTGGCTGCGCCGGCGCGGGCTGATCGAGTTCCGCTATCAGGAGCAGGCCGCCACGGTCGTGGGGCGGGGCCTGCGCGCGGTGCGGCGGCGGCTGCTACCGGACGCCACCCCGCGAACCGCCGGTCTGCTGTTCCGCCGGGCCCGCCGCGAGATGATCGCGTTCCTCAACGACCTGGCCCGGGAGTTCGCGGCCGTCGCACCGGACGGCACGCCGCCGCTCTGGGTGACCAGCCTGGCCCGCAGCGCCGAGCACCAGTACCGGCTGCGCCGCCTGGGGTACGCCGCGATGGTGCCCAGCGGGCACTGCCTCGGCTGGGCCGCCGACGTCGAACTGGAGTGGTACGAGCGCTTCGACGCCCGTTCGGCCCTCGCCGGACTGCTGCTGGCCCGCCAGGACGCCGGCGAGGTGAACGTGGTCGACGAGGGACAGGCCTGGCACGTGTGTCTCGCCCCGGACGCCCGCCGCCGCTACCGGCGGGCGTACGAGGCCGAGATGGGGGTGTGAGCCGGTGTGCGGCATCGCGCTGAGCATCGGCCCCGAGGCCGACCCGGCCACCTTCCGCCGGATGCTCGCCGCGCTCGCGCCGCGCGGTGAGGTCACCGAGACCCGCCAGGAGAACGGCCTGCTGGCCGGCGTACGGCGCCTGAAGATCGTGGACCGGGAGCGGTCCGTCCAGCCGTGGATGTCGCCGGACGAGCGGCACCTGCTCTGCTTCAACGGCGAGATCTTCAACCACCACGAGCTGCGTGCCGAGCTGACCCGGCTCGGTCACGAGTTCCGCACCACCGGCGACACCGAGGTGGTGCTGACCGCATTCCGCCAGTGGGGCGAGAACGCGGTACGCCGGCTGCGCGGGGAGTACGCGTTCGTGATCGTCGAGCGGGACAGCGGGCGGGCGTACCTGGCCCGGGACCCGCTCGGGGTCAAGCCCCTGTACTGGTCCCGCCTGCCCGGCTGCCTGCACCTCGCCTCCGAGGTCAAGGCGCTGGTCGGGCACGGCGCGCCGATCAGCGAGGTGGCGCCCGGGCATCACGGCTGGGTCGAACCCGGCGGGCCGGTCCGGCCGCGTCCGCACGTCGACCTGCTGACCCTCGGCGACGGCCTGCCGGTGATCGACGACCCGGACGAGGCGGCCCTGCTGGTCCGCGTCGCGCTCACCGACGCGATGCGGGCCCGGCTGGACACCGACCTCACCGTCGGTGTGGTGCTCTCCGGCGGCCTGGACAGCTCGCTGGCGCTGCTGCACGCCCGGGAACTGCACCCGGACTGCGTGGCGGTCACCGTCGGCGTGCCGGAGAGCCCGGACGTCGCGTACGCCCGGCGGCTCGCCGCCGACCTCGGGGTGCCGCACGAGGTGATCGAGCTGCGCCCGCGCGACATCCGGCTGGCCGACGTACGCGAGGCGATCCGGGTCTCCGAGCTGACCGAGTACGGCGACATCATCAACGCCGTCGTCTCGGTGCCGATCTTCCGGCGGCTGCGCGAGCTGGGCGTACGGGTGGTGCTCACCGGCGACGGCTCCGACGAGCTGTTCGGCGGATATCCGATGTACCACCAGGTCGGACCGGAGCGGTCCCGCCGGCTGTTCCTGCACAAGATCCGCAACCTGTGCCGGACCGAGCTGCAACGGGTGGACCGGGCCAGCATGGCGCACGGCGTGGAGGCGCGGGTGCCGTTCCTCGACCTCAGCGTCGTCGAGCTGGCCATGCGGCTGCCGCTGGACCTCAAGCTGCGCGACGGGCAGGAGAAGTGGATCGTCCGGCAGGCCTTCGCCGATCTGCTGCCCGGCTACGTCCGGCAGCGGCCGAAGAACCCGATGTCGTACTCGTCGGGCCTGCACGAGCGGACCCGCCTCTACAAGCCACTGTTCGCCCGGCTGCACCGCTCCTTCGGCTACGACCTGCTGGAACCGGTCCGGCGGGACTTCGACAGCGTGCTCACCCGGTGCGGCAACGACCTCGACCGGGCCATCGCCGAGGGCATGGCCCGGCCCGACTACACGGTGCTGGAACACGCCCGGGACCTGGTCGGCGCGGCCCGGTGGAACGCCGCGCCGATGGTCCGGCGGCTGGTCAACCCGCGCCGTACCCGAGGCGACGAGGCGCCCCTGCCCGGGTGAGCCCGGGTCAGCGCCGCAGGTCCACGTCGGCGGTCACGCCGGAGACCGGGTCGGCGCAGTGGACCGTCGGCCCCGGACGCAACCGGGTGTCCGAGGCGTACCGCCGGGTCAGCTCCCGCTCGGCGGCGGCGTCGCCGCGGTCGGCGGCCACCAGCAGCGTGGCGACCTCATCGACGAGCGGAAGATCGGCGGCGGTCAGGTCCTCGGTCATCGCCCCGAACTCGTCCCAGAGCAGCACCTCGTCCTTGTGCCGGTGGGCCAGCTCCAGCAGCACGTAGTCGTGGATGAGCCAGTCGCCCCGGATCGGCAGCGACGGGTCCACGCCGTAGGTGTCCGGGTCGATCCGGCCCGCCCGGTACGCCAGCCACACCCGGGCCGCCGACTCGAAGTGCCCCGCCTCCGGGTCGATGTCGTAGCCGTCGAACGGCTGGTCGCCGGCCGGGTCCAGCTCCGGGTCGGACCAGACCCAGCGCTCGCCGTTCCACCACTCGGCGAGCACGTGGTCGTGGTGCCAGCCGGGCTCGAAGTAGCTCACGAAGCCGACCCGGCTGCGGGCCGGGATGCCGTGCTGGCGCAGCGCCGCGACCGTGAGCAGCGTGTGGTCCCGGCAGCAGCCGGCGACCCGCTCGGCGGCCGGGCGCTCGGCGGTCAGCGGCAGCGGGAACCGGGACTGGTCGGCGTCGAGGATGCGGTCCATCCAGCGCAGGTTCACCTCGGCCTGGCGGACGTCCGGCAGCTCCACGCCGCCGGCGCGGTAGTGGATGATCACGTTGCGGGCGGTCGCCGCGACTGTCGGCAGGTCGGCCGGTACGGCGTCGAGCAGCGCCGCGTGTTGTCGGGGATCGCTGTAGGGGGAGTGGGCGCGGTAGTCGTCGACGTCCATCCGGCCATTGTCGGCGCGGGAGGCGGCCGACGGGTGCCCGTTCCGCGCTCAATCTCACGACACCCGAATGCCAGGTCCGATCACCGCCAGCGCCGTGGTCCGGGCCGCGCCAGGCTGGGACCGTGACGACCACCCGCACCGCATTCCGGATCCGCCCGCTGCCCGCCGGCACACTCGCCGAGCTGCGCCGTACCGGCCGCGACGCCACCGGGCAGCCGCCCGAGCACCGGCGCGCCACCGGCGGCGAGCCGCTGCGCTGCTGCCTGCGCGACGCCCGGCCCGACGAGGCGCTGCTGCTGTTCGGCTACGCCCCGCCGCTGCCGCCGAGCCCGTACCGCGAGGTGGGGCCGGTGTTCGCGCACGCCGCCGGCTGCGCCGGCCCGGACGACGTGACGGCGTACCCGTCCCCGTGGCGCGGACGGGAGCAGGTGCTGCGCGCGTACGACAGCCGGGGCCGCATCGTGGGCGGACGGCGACACGACGGCGGCGACCCGGAGGCGGTGATCGCGGAGCTGTTCGCCGACCCGGCGGTGGACCTGCTGCACAGCCGCAACGTCGTGTACGGCTGCTGGATGTTCGCTGTCGTGCGGAGCTGACCGGGTCCCGGATGGACATCGGCGGACGCCTCTTCTAGCGTCGCTGTCATGCGGAGGACCCTCATCGCCGGCGGGCTCGCGTTGCTCCTGCTCGGCACGGCCTGCGGGGAGAGCCGCCGGTCCGACCCGCCGGCCGCGGCCGGCTCGCCGACCGCCTCGCGGCAGGACCCGGGGCAGGTCGAGCGGACGCTGGCCAGCCTCCGCAAGGTCGACGACCTGCCGATGTACGAGATGACGTACGACGGCGACTACGACCCGACCGCCGGGCTGGCCGGGTCGACGCCGCCGAGCCCGTTCGGCTGCTCGCTGTTCGCCGCGCTCGGCGACCGGGAGCGGCCGGTGTTCGCCCGCAACTTCGACTGGGAGCCGAACCCCGCGCTGGTGCTGCGCACCGACCCGCCGGACGGGTACGCCTCGATCTCGCTGGTCGACATCTCCTACCTGGGCGTGGCCGCCGACCCGACCGGGGACCGGCGGCTGCTCGACGCGCCGCTGCTGCCGTTCGACGGCATGAACGAGCGGGGTCTCGCGGTCGGGCTGGCCGCCGACGACGGGGCGCGCGCCGAGCCGGTGCCCGGCCTGCCGAAGGTGGGATCGGTGCGCATCCTGCGCCTGGTGCTCGACTCGGCCGCCACAGTGGACGAGGCGGTCGCCGTGTTCAAGCGCTACAACCTGGACTTCGACGGCGGGCCGCCGCTGCACTACCTGCTGGCCGACGCGACAGGCGCGTCCGCGGTGGTGGAGTTCGTCGACGGGAAGATGACAGTGGACCGGCGCAGCGGCCCGTGGCAGGCGCTGACGAACGTGCCGGCCGTCGGGGTGCCGGACCGGGAACTGCGCCAGGACCGCCGGTACGGGGTGCTGGCGAAGGAACTGGACCGGACCGGTGGGGTGGTCGACGCGCCCGGGGCGCTGCGGCTGCTGAACGCGGTACGCCAGTCGCACACCCGCTGGTCGGTCACGTACGGGCTGCGCAGCGGCGAGGTGCGGGTGGTCACGGCCGGTGGCGGCACGCGCGACTACCGCCTGCCGATGAGCTGATCCGGGCCGGGTGGACCGCTCCGGCCGAGGTCGTCGCCGCTGATCACGAGGCAGCCCAGCAGGTCGGCGAGCACGGTCCGCTGAACCGGTGTAAGGGTGTTCACGAAGACGGCCGCGTCGACGCCGGCCTCCCGGCACACCTCGGCGATCTCGCGGACCCTGCCGTGCGTCAGCAGCGTCCGGCGGGAGAACGGCTGGGACATCCGGGTAGCTCCGCCGGGACGCGCGTGCCACCGGTCGGAGACGCCTCGACGTTGCGCGAACCGGCCCACCACCCGGGCGCCGCGCTCCTCGGCCACGACGGCGAGCCGGTCGAGGCGGGCCTCGTAGTCCTTGTCCCTGGCCGGGAAGAGCCCGACGAGCACGACGTCGGCGCCGTCGAGCGGGTCGCTCACGTACCGCTTCACGCAGACAGGATGGCCCGCGGCGGCCGGTGCGGCCAGGGGTTTCCGGGCCGCCGCACGCGCCGGGCCCGGCGTCCCCGCGAGGGGAGCGCCGGGCCCGGGACGGTCAGCGGGTCACCAGCTCAGGTAGCCCGCCTGGGTCTGCACGTTCAGCTCGGGCACCAGCAGGAACTGCGCCAGCCAGGTCCGCGGGTCACGCAGCTCCAGCACGTCCAGTCCCTTCTGGATGTCGCTGGAGTAGATGTGGCCGTTGTACCAGTACGCCGACCAGGACCCGCCGGTACGCAGCTGCGAGGCGTCCAGCGGACCGCGCTCCCAGTAGGCGATCTCGGTCGGCTTGCGGGAGTCGGTGAAGTCCCACACCGAGATGCCGCCCTGGTACCACGCCTGCACCATGATGTCGCGGCCGGGCACCGGGATCAGCGAGCCGTTGTGGGCCACGCAGTTCTCCGTGTCGGTGTTGGCGCGCGGGATCTTGTAGTAGCTGCGGAACTCCAGCTTGCGGGCGTCGCCGCGGCCGGTGATGTCGTAGATGGCGTCCGCGCCGCGCTTCGGGCCGACCACCTCGTTGCAGGTGGCCGCGCCGCCGCCGCCCAGCTCGTCGGTGAAGACGACCTTGGTGCCGGAGTTGTTGAACGTGGCCGAGTGCCAGAAAGCGAAGTTCTCGGCGTCGGTCACCCGCTCGATCACCCGGGGCGCCTCACGGTTCTTGATGTCCAGCAGGATGCCGTCACCCATGCACGCGCCGGCGGCCAGGTCCTTCGCCGGGTACGCGGTGATGTCGTGGCAGCCGGTGGTGGCCGACGTCTGGCCCGGGATGCCCGGGTAGCCGCCGTCCGGGAACAGGTTCGGCGTGGCGACCACCGAGGCCGTGGTGGGGCTCTTCACCGGCACCTTGACGATGGAGATGGAGTCGTGCGGCGGCTGGCAGTCCGGGAACTCGGCCCGCGGGCTGTACGACGAGACGTACAGGTAGACGTTGCGCTTGTCCTTGCCGGGCACGAGTGTGTGGGTGTGCGAGCCGCACGCCGTCTCGACCGACTTGATGTAGCGCGGGTTGCGCTTGTCGCGGATGTCGAAGATCTTGATGCCCTCCCAGGACTCCTTCACCGACGCCGGCTGGCTGGTGCTGGCGCAGGAGTCGTCACTGCGGGAGGAGTCGGTGGACAGGAAGAGCAGGTCGCCGTGAACGGAGATGTCGTTCTGCGAGCCGGGGCAGAGCACCTGCGACACGATCGTCGGGCGGCTCGGCCGCAGGATGTCGTAGATGACGAACCCGTCGTAGTTGCCGACGAACGCGTACCGCCCCTGGAAGGCGATGTCGGTGCCGAGCGCGGCGGTGGTGTCGAACGGCGCCTGCTTCGGCAGGTTGGCCACCTGCCGCAGGTTGGGGCTGCTGGAGATCTCGTCGACACCGGGGACGGCGCTGTCCACGGTGGCCGGCGCGGCCTGGGGGCCGGGGATCTCCTGGGCGCTGCTCGGCGGCGCGGCGACCACGCCGGCGAGCAGCAGGCCGGCGGCGGCGAGACTGATGATGCGGGTGCGGGACGTGCGGAGGCTGATCACCGGCAACACCCTTCGAAAGGGGATGATGATTCGCCAAACCTTACCTATTGGAGACCGTCATCAATGTGACCCCGGTCACACTGGGGAACTTTTATCTATGTATAGGATCGCCTTCACCTTGACCGGAGGAGGCGTCGTATGACCAGCCGGCAAGCGCGCGTGTGGGTGGGCGTCACAGCGCTCGTCATGCTCGTGGTGATCGGCGGGCTGGCGCTCGCCGGGCGCGACGACACCCGGCCCGAGGCGGCGGCGGGGAACGCCGCGACGGGCGCGCCGAGCCCGAGCGCCACCACCTCGGCGCCGCCGCTGCTGGTCCCCGGCCGTCCGGGGGAGTCGGCCGCCACCCGCGCGCCCGATCAGGTGCGGGGAGCGTCGACACCCCGGTGGAACAGCCTCGACGTCTGGTACGTCCGGATGATGATCCCACACCACGAGCAGGCCCTGGAGATGGCGACGCTCGCCCCCGACCGCGCTGCCGATCCCCGCATCCGCGCCGTGGCCGAGCGGATCCGCGCCGCCCAGGGGCCGGAGGTCGGCCTGCTGCGTGCCTGGCTCAGCACCCGCGACCTGCCCGCCGACGTGCCGGGCCACGACCACGGCAGCATGCGCGGGATGCAGTCCGCCGAGGCGATACGGCAGCTCGCGGACGCGAAGGGCGCGGCGTTCGACCGGATGTTCGTGCGGATGATGACCGACCACCACCAGGGCGCGATCGTGATGTCCACCGACCTGCTGAAGGTCGGCGCCGACCAGGCCATGCAGGAGTTCGCCACCGGGGTGGCCGTCGAGCAGTCCGCCGAGATCACCCGCATGCGAGCCCTGCTGACCCCCTGACCCCCTGACAGTGATGATGTGGGAGCGGGTCACCCGGCCGGTCTGACTCACCCTCTGACTGACCTTGGGTGTCTTCTAGGGGATTCGTCGGCTTGTCCGGGTGACCCGTTCCTGCACTCACCTGCTGGGCGTTCGTGACCTGATAGGAGCCTGTGCAAGAGGTCCCGTCACTGTCCTGTCCGCCCGTCCCGGCGGTGCGTGCCGACCCTGTTCGGTGCAAGCGAAAGGGACGACGGTTTCAGCATGGCAGCCAAGAAGCGTCAGGTCACAGGCGGCGTCGACACTCACGGCAAAACTCATCACGCCGCCGCCATCGATGGTGCCGGCCGGGTACTGGGCGACCAGGAATTTCCCGCTTCGGCGTCGGGCTACCGGCAACTCCTGGCCTGGCTACGCCGGTTCGGTCAGGTGATCAAGGTCGGGGTGGAGGGCACCGGCACCTACGGCGCGGGCTTGGCCCGCCATCTCACCGCGCAGAGCGTCACGGTGGTCGAGGTCGACCGCCCGGACCGGCGCGCCCGCCGCGCCAAGGGCAAGTCCGATCCTCTCGACGCGCTTGCCGCGGCCAGGGCGGCCCTGTCCGGACAGGCCAGCGGCACCCCGAAGACCCGCACTGGCCCGGTCGAGGCCATCCGCGCTCTGCGGGTGGCCCGCCGCGGCGCGATGAAGGCCCGCACCGCCGCGCTCAACCAGCTCCACGGTCTGCTCGCCTCCGCGCCGGAGTCTCTGCGCCACGACCTCAGCCACCCGCAAGCACCACTGGTCGACCGGTGCGCCGCGCTAATCGTCGACGAGACCCGACTCACCGATCCCGTCGAGGCCACCAAAGCCGCCCTGGCCGCCATCGCCGCCCGGATCCAGGCCCTGACCGCCGAGATCACCCACGCCGACCGGCGACTACGACCCGCCGTCGCCCGCACCGCCCCACACCTGAACGCCGTCCACGGCGTCGGCACCGACGTCGCCGGTCAACTCCTGACCACCGCCGGCGACAACCCCGACCGGCTGCGCTCCGAAGCCGCCCTGGCCCACCTCTGCGGCGCCGCACCCATCCCCGCCAGCTCAGGACGCACCGACCGACACCGCCTCAACCGAGGCGGCGACAGAGCCGCCAACTCAGCCCTGCACACCATCGCCCTGGTCCGCATGCGCCACGACCCCCGCACCCGCGCCTACGTCGACAAACGCACCAAACAAGGACTCAACAAGAAAGAAATCATGCGCTGCCTCAAGCGCTACATCGTCCGCGAGATCCACACCGCCCTCCTCGCCGACTTCACCACCCTCAACACCGCTTGACTTCTATAGGAGCATCCCCCGACACCCCGCCCGTCCGGGGTGATCATGAGGTTGGCGGCGACAAATCGGACGGCGACGTCCGTCAACCTCATGATCACCGGGGCGTTCGCGGTCGGCCTGGTGGCGGTGGCGGTGTTCTTCCGGCGTACCCACCCGACGGCGGTCGCCGCGGGGACGTCACCCTCGTCCTGCCCTGGGCGGGGCCGGCTCGTGGTGCGTGGTGGGTCAGGGCTGGGTGGCCGGCTGCCCGCCGGTGTCACCGCCGCCGCCGGTGCCGGGGTCGGCGGTGGTGGGGTCGGGTGCCGGCGGAGTGGTGGGTGCCGTCGTCGCCGGCGCGCTGGGCGGCGTGGTGGTCGGCGCGCCGGTGGGCGCCGGCTCCTCGCTGACGCTCGGCTGCGCCGACGGGACCGCCGAGGCGCTCGGCGTCACCGAGGGCGTGGCCGACGGCCGGTCGCCCGGACCCACCGGACGGAAGGTGTACTCGTCGCCCGGCGAGGGCTCGTCGACGACCGGGTCCGCGACCGGGTCGCTCGGCGCCACCGCGGGGGGTGTCGAGTCGATCTTCGTGGCCGGCTCGGCGGTGTCGTTCGCGGCGGCCACGAGCGCGCCCAGCGCGCCCATCGCCACCAGCACCGCGCCCAGCGCCCCGACGAGCGTGCCGCGCCGGCTCCGCCGCCGCGACGTCGCCACCGCGGCACCCGGGCGGACCGCCGGCTGGTCGTCGCGGGACCGCGCCGGGCTCGCCGCGCCGCGCAGCGCGACAGTCGCGGTCGGCGAGTCGGTACGCGCGGCCCGGGCCGCGTCGGCCATCGCCGCGGCGGTCGGGTAGCGGTCGGCCGGGTCCTTGGCCAGCGCCCGGGAGACCAGCTCCCGCACCGACGCCGGGATCTCCGCCGGCAGCTCCGGCGGTTCGTCGTCGAGATGGCGTACGGCCACCTGGAGCGGGTTGTCACCGGTGAACGGCGGGCTGCCGGTGAGGCAGCAGTAGGCGACCGCGCCGAGCGCGTACACGTCGGTGGCGCCCGAGACGGGCCGGCCGGCGGCCTGCTCCGGCGCCATGTAGAGGGCGGTGCCGGGCACCGCGTTGGTGCTGGTGATGCTCGTGACGTTGGTCGAGCGGGCCACCCCGAAGTCGACGAGCACCACGGTGCCGTCGTCCTGCACCAGCAGATTGCTCGGCTTCACGTCGCGGTGCACGATGCCGCGCCCGTGCGCCGCGTGCAGCGCCTGCGCCACCTGGGCCACGATCGACATGGTCTCGGCGACCTCGAGGCACCCGGCGTCCTCGATCCGCCGCGACAGCGGCTCACCGGCGACGAACTCCATCACCAGGTAGTCGGCCCGGCCGCCGCTGGGCAGCTCGTCCTCGCCGCAGTCGAAGACCTGGACCACGCCGGGGTGGCGCAGCGAGGCCATGATCCGCGCCTCGGAACGGAAACGGGCGATGAAGTCGGGGTCGGACACCAGGGCGGGAAGAAGCACCTTCACCGCGACCGGGCGACCGAGGACCAGGTCGGTGGCACGCCAGACGTCGCCCATGCCGCCGGTGGCGACACGGTCTTCCAGGCGGTACCGACCGCTGAGTACGACGTCGGAGGACAGCACCCCCATACCGTACCCACAGCAGGCCCGAAGTATTTCCCGCGATCTCGGCGACCTATCGAAAGCGTTCAGCGGGGCCGTCCACCAGCCGGGACGCCGATCGGCGCACCGTGACCGGATCGGCACGATCGGCCAGAATGGGAACACCAGGGCGCTGCCCGCCCGGCGCGACCGGGCGCGCTCGCGCGCCGGACAGCGTCGATCCCGTGTGTCGCGTTACCCCGACACGCCGCCGGCGGGCGTAGACATTTCTCTCTGTTTCTCCGGCCCCCCACGTCTTGCCGGAGCGCCCGAGGTTTCCTAGCCGTCGGCCCGGCTCCCGGCCGCCCCGGGCCGTCGGTACGGTATGTCCGCCGACGCCCGTGACGCGCGGCAGTGTCCATGGCGCAACGCGTCGTTGTGCGCATGCGAGATCAACTCACCGGGGGGGCGAGTGCGGATGGCGGTGTGGCCACTGGCTCCCCGGCGCGCCCGGCACCCGGACGCGACCCGGGCCGGACGGCGACCGTGACGGCCGAGCTGAACGAGGCCGTCACCGCGGCGCAGGCCGGCGACGAGGAGGCGTTCCGGTTCCTCTACCGCAGCCTGCAGCCCGCTCTGCTGCGCTACCTGACCGCTCTCGTCGGCGCCGACGCCGAGGACGTGGCCTCCGAGGCGTGGCTCCAGATCTCCCGCGACCTGCCCTCCTTCACCGGTGGCGAGTTCCGCGCCTGGGCGGTCACGATCGCCCGCAACCGGGCCATGGACCATCTGCGCCGCCAGCGGCGGCGTCCGTCGGTCCCGGTGCCGGTGCAGGCGCTCAACGACCTGGCCGCCGACGCGGACACCGCCGACCGGGCCGGTGAGGCCATCGCCACCGAGAGCGCGCTGGCCCTGATCCGTACGCTGCCCGCGGCCGAGGCGGAGGCGGTGATGCTGCGGGCCGTCATCGGCCTCGACGCGGAGACCGCCGGGCGGGTGCTGGGCCGGCGGGCCGGTGCGGTGCGCACCGCCGCGCACCGGGGCCTGCGCCGGCTGGCCGCCATGCTGGAGCGCTCCGCGGCGGACGGCGTCCCGGAGGACACCCGGTACGCCGTCGCGCCGCGTCCCCGTACCGACCGCCAGGTGCCGCACGCGCCCGAGGCCGAGCCGGCGGAGGGCTGACGTGAGGGGAGACGGCATGCACGCTCGCCGGTCCGGCGGGCCCGGCGACCGGGCGGAATCCGATCGCCTGCTCGACGCCGCGCGCGCCGGGACGCCACCGGGGGCGGAGGCCGACCCGCTGACCCGGCTGCTGTCGGCCGCGGCCGGTCCGGCCACCGCCGGCGAGGTCGCCGGCGAGGACCAGGCGGTCGCCGCCTTCCGGGCCGCCCGCGCGACGCCCGCGCCGGTGTCCGCGCCCGCGACCCGGCCGCGCCGGCGCCTGCGGATCGCCGCCGCGCTGTCCGGGCTGGCCGCCACAGCGGTCGCCGGGGTGGCCTTCGCCGCCGTCCAACTGGACCGCCACCCCGACCCGGTGATCCCGCCGGCGCCGGCGACGAGCGGCCCGGGCACCACCGGCCCCACCGCCACCGGGCCGTCGCGGCCGGCGCCGAGCACGCCGGCCGGCGAGGCGTCGGGCGCGGCGTCCCCGCCGACCCGCGACGTGACGCCGACGCCGGCGCGCAGCGCCCCGGTCGCGCCGCCCGCGCCCTCGGCGCCGGGCAACAGTCTCGCCGCCCACTGCCGCGCATACCTGGTCAAGTCGGAGCGGCAGCGGGAGAAGGCGCTGACCAGGCCCGGCTTCGCCGACCTGGTGACCGCCGCCGGCGGACCCGAGCACGTGGAGAGCTACTGCCGGGATCTGGTGGGCGAGCCCGAGGAGACCCCGGCAGCCGAGGACGGCGACCGGGACGAGGACGACTGAGCGCCGGGGCCGCAATCAGATTCCGGACAAAAATTCATCTCTCCGGGCAAGCGGATCACGTCTGTTAGACAGAGGATGGTGGGACGGCGTCCCGCGCCGGCTGGGCCGGGCGCGTCGCCACACCGTGGTCGCCCGTCGCCGAGGAGGAGCCACCCCATGGTGATGTCGCCGGACCTGGACCGCGCCGTCGTCCTGGGCGACGAGCAGGCGGCCCGGGGCCACCTCGCCCGGATCTGCTTCAAGACCGGACCACCCACGCTCGTCGGCGTCGAACTGGAATGGACCGTGCACGACGCCGCGGACCCGGCCCGGCCGGTCGACCGCGAGCGACTACGCAAGGCACTGGGGCGGCACAGCCCCGTGACGCTCGACCCCACCAGCCCGGCCGACGAGCTCCGGCGCGCGAGCGCCGTGACCGTGGAGCCCGGCGGGCAGGTGGAGATCTCCGCAGCGCCGCGACCGACTGTCGGCGCGCTCGTCCTGGCCACCGAGGCCGACGTCGCCGAGCTGCGGGCCCGGCTGGACGCCGCCGGACTGGTGCTCGGCCGCAGCGGGATCGACCCCTGGCGCCTGCCGCGACCTGTCGTGGAAACCCCCCGCTACCGGGCCATGCGGTGCGCCTTCGACCGGCGCGGCCCGGCGGGGCGGGCGATGATGTACAGCACGGCCGGGCTCCAGGTCTGCCTCGACGCGGGCGAGCCGGAGCACCTCGCGCTGCGGTGGGCCGCCGCGCACGCCGTCGCCCCGCCGCTGCTGGCCGCCTTCGCCACCGCCGGCCGGCACGCGGGCCGGGCCACCGGCTGGGCCTCCGCCCGGATGGCCACCTGGCTCGCCATCGACCCGGCCCGGACCCGCCCGGTGTGGTCGGCGGCCCGCGCCGACGAGGATCCGGTGGCCGCCTGGACCGGGTACGCGCTCGATGCGCCGCTGCTCTGCGTACGCGGCGACGGCCCCGACTGGACCGCGCCGCCGGACGTCACGTTCGCCGACTGGCTGGCCGGCGCGCTGCCCCGCCCGCCCACCACCGACGACCTGGAATACCACGTCAGCACGCTGTTCCCGCCGGTACGCCCGCGCGGCTACCTGGAGCTGCGCTACCTGGACGCCCAGCCCGGCGCGGAGTGGACAGTGCCGCTGGTGGTCCTGGCCGCGCTCTTCGCCGACCCGGCGACCACCCGCGACGCGCTGGCGGCGGCCGCGCCGGTGGCCGACCGGTGGCGCGCGGCGGCCCGGTGCGGACTGGCCGAACGCCCGCTGGCGACCGCCGCGGCGGCGCTGTTCGACCTGGCCCTGACGGCTCTGCCCCGGCTCGACCTGCCGCCCGCCATCCACGAGGAGACCCACCGAGCGATCCGGCGGCGCCGCGCCGCCACGGAGAGGGGACACCGGTGACCACCACCGACCGACCGGGCACTGACGCCGAACGACTGCGCGACCGGATCGCCGCGGAGCTGGAGCGGACCCGCGCCCGCACCGCGTCGCTCACCGACGCGGTGGACGACGACGATCTGGTCCGGCAGCACTCCACACTGATGTCGCCGCTGGTCTGGGACCTGGCGCACGTCGGCAACCAGGAGGAGCTGTGGCTGGTCCGCGACGTCGGCGGACGCGAACCGGTGCGCCACGACATCGACGACCTCTACGACGCGTTCAAGCAGCCCCGCAAGGACCGCCCGGCGCTGCCGCTGCTGCCGCCGGGCGAGGCGCGCGCCTACGTGCGTACGGTGCGGGACAAGGTGTTCGACCTGCTCGACGGCATCCGCTTCACCGAGCGTCCCCTCGTCGCCGACGGGTTCGCGTTCGGCATGATCGTGCAGCACGAGCAGCAGCACGACGAGACCATGCTCGCCACCCACCAGCTGCGGGCCGGCCCGCCGGTGCTGCACGCGCCGCCCCCGCCGGAGCCCCGGGCCCGGGTCGGCGGTGAGGTACGGGTGCCGGCCGGGCCGTTCACCATGGGCACCTCCACCGACCCGTGGGCGCTGGACAACGAGCGCCCGGCGCACACAGTCGACCTGCCCGCGTACCTCATCGACGCCGCCCCGGTGACCAACGGGCAGTACCGGGCGTTCATCGCCGACGGCGGGTACGACGAGCCGCGCTGGTGGAGCGAGGCCGGCTGGCGGCACCGGACCGAGGCCGACCTGAGCGCGCCGATGCACTGGCGGCGCGACGGCGACGGCTGGGCGTACCGCCGGTTCGGCCGCTGGTCGGCGGTCCGCGACGACGAGCCGGTGGTGCACGTCTGCTGGTACGAGGCGCAGGCGTACGCGGCGTGGGCCGGCAAGCGGCTGCCCACCGAGGCGGAGTGGGAGAAGGCGGCCCGCTGGGACCCGGCGACCGGCCGGTCCCGCCGCTACCCGTGGGGCGACGAGGACCCGGGCGCCGAGCACGCCAACCTGGGCCAGCGGCATCTGTGGCCGGCGCCGGTGGGCGCGTACCCGGCGGGCGCGTCGCCGCTGGGCGTGCACCAGCTCGTCGGCGACGTGTGGGAGTGGACCTCGTCGCCGTTCCGGGGCCACCCGGGCTTCACCGCGTTCCCGTACCGGGAGTACTCGGAGGTCTTCTTCGGTGACGACCACCGGGTGCTGCGGGGCGGCTCGTTCGGCACCGACCGGTCCGCCTGCCGGGGCACGTTCCGCAACTGGGACTACCCGATCCGGCGGCAGATCTTCAGCGGTTTCCGCTGCGCCCGTGACGCCGGCGAAGAGGAGTGAGCCGGCCTGATGTGCCGTCACCTCGCGTACCTCGGTCCACCCGTGCTGCTGCGCAGCCTGCTGTCCGACCCGCCGTACGGCCTGCTGCGCCAGTCGTGGGCGCCGCGTGACATGCGTGGCGGCGGCACCATCAACGCCGACGGCTTCGGCGTCGCCTGGTACCCGGACGACGGCGACCCGGTCCGGTACCGGCGGGCCCAGCCGATGTGGAGCGACACCACGTTGCCGGAGCTGGCCGCCGTGACGCGGGCGGGGGCGGTGCTGGCGGCGGTCCGGTCCGCCACCGTCGGCATGCCGCTGCACGAGACGGCGGCGGCGCCGTTCGCCGAGGGGCGGTGGCTGTTCAGCCACAACGGCGTGGTGCGGGGCTGGCCGGACAGCCTGGTCCCGCTCGCCGCCGGCCTGCCCGTGCGCGACCTGATCACGCTCGACGTGCCGACCGACTCGGCGCTGCTGTGGGCGCTGGTCCGGCACCGGCTGCGCGCCGGGGCGCCGCCGGGCGAGGCGGTCGCGGACACCGTGGCGGCGGTCGCCGCAGCCGCTCCCGGATCGCGGCTGAATCTGCTGCTCACCGACGGTACGACAGTCGTGGCGAGCACGGCCGGCCACGCGCTGTCGGCGCGTCGCGGCCCGGACTCGGTGCTGCTGGCGTCCGAGCCGTTCGACGACGACCCGGCCTGGCAGGCGGTGCCGGACGGCCGGCTCGTGGTGGCCTCCCCGGGCGGGTTCGACGTCCGGGAGCTGACCGCGGCCTGACCATCTTCCCCATCCACCGGCAGGACAGAGAGGACACCTGATGAGCGCGGAGCCGCTGGAGATCCACCTGGAGGAGCGGGACCTCGACCGGGGCCTGCGCGAGGACGTACGGGTGGGGCTGACCGCGACGCCGAAGTGGCTGCCGCCGAAGTGGTTCTACGACGCCCGGGGCAGCGAGCTGTTCGAGGAGATCACCCGCCTGCCGGAGTACTACCCGACCCGGGCCGAGCGGGCCGTGCTCGCCGCGCACGCCGACGACGTCGTCGCCATGACCGGCGCGAAGACGCTCATCGAACTGGGGTCGGGCTCGTCGGAGAAGACCCGGCTGCTGCTGGACGCCTTCACCCGGCACGGCGACCTGGGCACGTTCGTGCCGCTGGACGTGTCGGTGAGCGCGCTGCGGTCGTCCACCGAGCAGATCGCCGCCGCGTACCCGGGGCTGCGGGTGCGGGGGATCGTCGGCGACTTCACCCGCCACCTGGACCGGCTGCCCACCGGCGGCCGGCGCCTGGTGGCGTTCCTCGGCGGCACCATCGGCAACCTGCTGCCGGTGGAGCGGGCCGGATTCCTCACCGCCATGCGCGCGGCGCTGGAGACCGGCGACTGGCTGCTGATCGGCACCGACCTGGTCAAGGATCCGGCCGTGATCGTGCCCGCGTACGACGACGCGGCCGGCGTGACCGCCGAGTTCAACCGCAACGTGCTCCGGGTGATCAACCGGGAGCTGGGTGCGGACTTCGACCTCGGCGCGTTCCGGCACGTGGCGGTCTGGGACCCGGCGCGGGAGTGGATCGAGATGCGGCTGCGCGCGGAGCGCCCGACCCGGGTGCGGGTGCTGGACATCGACGTCGTGTTCGCCGCCGGCGAGGAGCTGCGCACCGAGGTGTCCGCCAAGTTCCGGCCGGAGGGGATCGCTGCCGCGCTGGCCGCCGCCGGGTTCGACAGGCAGGCGTTCTGGACCGACCCGGACGGGCTGTTCGGGGTGAGCCTGGCCCGGGCCGACTGAGGTCCGGGTGGTCCGGGCCACACCCGCTGACGGGCGCTGCGGGTGATCGGTTAGGCTGGCGGCGCGAAGGGGAGTAGCCCCCAATGTCGTGGTCGACACACTGGTGCGTTCCGCATCCGGCCACGCGGCCCCGGTTCCCGGGGCGGGCGAGACCTTCGACTCAGGCTGTCGCAGCCGGGTCGAGGGCGCCCCCGTTCCTCCTCCCGGCTTGATCGGGAAGGTTCACATGGAGGGTTTCCTCGTCGCGCTGGTGGTCAGCTTCGGCGTGATCTTCGTTGCGGAGCTGGGCGACAAGTCGCAGCTCATGGCACTCACGTTCGCCACCCGGTTCAAGACGGTACCGGTGCTCATCGGCATCACGATCGCCACCGCGATCGTGCACCTGGCCTCGGTGGCCATCGGGTACGGCCTGAACGCCGCGCTGCCCACCGGATGGATCTCGCTCATCGCCGGCCTGGCGTTCCTCGGCTTCGGCGCGTGGACGCTGCGCGGCGACAAGCTCACCGAGGCGGAGAAGCGCAAGGCCGAGCGCAGCAACCGGTCGGCGATCCTCGCGGTCGGTGTGGCGTTCTTCCTGGCCGAGCTGGGTGACAAGACCATGCTCGCCACCATCACGCTCGCCACCAAGTACGGCTGGTTCGGCACCTGGCTCGGGTCGACCCTCGGCATGGTCGCCGCGGACGCGCTGGCGATCCTGGTGGGCCGGATGCTCGGCCGGCACCTGCCGGAACGGGCGATCCGCTACGGCGCCGCAGTGCTGTTCGCCATCTGCGGCCTGTGGCTGATCTTCGAGGCGGTGACGGAGCTGAACTGAGCCGCCCGCGTCGCGCCGGCCGTCCTCCCCGCGGGGACGGCCGGCGCGACGCAGGTCAGGCGGTGCCGCCCTGGTAGACGTCCGGGACGCCGTCACCGTCGGCGTCCCGGTTCTCCCGTTCGCTGATCCGGCGGTAGACCCGGTTGCGGCGGACCAGCACCACCGAGGCGAGCAGGGCGGAGGTCAGCGAGCCGAGCAGCACCGCCACCTTGACGCCGTCCTCCTCCGGGCTGCCCGCGCCGAACGCGAGCTCGCCGATGAGCAGCGACACGGTGAAGCCGATACCGGCCAGCAGCGCCAGCCCGAGCAGGTCGGCCCAGGTGATCTCCTCGTCCAGTTCGGCCCGGGTGAACCGGGCGAGCAGGTAGGTCGAGCCGAACACGCCGACGACCTTGCCCAGCACGAGGCCGGCGACCACCGCGAGCACCACCGGGTTGCTCAGCACGCCACCCACGTCCACGCCGACCAGGGTCACCCCGGCGGCGAAGAAGGCGAAGACCGGTACGGCCAGGCCGGCGGAGACCGGCCGCCACCGGTGCTCCAGCCGCTCGGCCAGGCCGGGTGAGCCGTCGCGCCCGCGCAGCACGGGCACCGTGAAGCCGAGCAGCACGCCCGCCACCGTGGCGTGCACGCCGGAGGCGTGCACGAGCGCCCAGGCGGTCACTGCGAGCGGGATCAGCGCCCACCACCAGGTGCGGCGCCGTTGCACGAGCAACCCGAACGCGGCGATCGGCAGCAGCGCGCCGAGCAGCGGCAGCGGGTGGAAGTCGGCGGTGTAGAACACCGCGATGATGGTGATCGCGAAGAGGTCGTCCACCACGGCAAGCGTGAGCAGGAACGCGCGCAGCCCCTGCGGCAGGTGGGAGCTGACCACGGCGAGCACGGCGAGGGCGAACGCGATGTCGGTGGCGGTGGGGATCGCCCAGCCGCGCAGTCCGGCGCCGCCGGCGCTGAGCGTCACCGCCAGGTAGATCAGCGCGGGCGCGACCATGCCGCCGAGGGCCGCGATCACCGGCAGCGCGGCCCGGCGGGGGTCACGCAGGTCACCGGCGACGAACTCGCGCTTGAGCTCGAGGCCCACCACGAAGAAGAAGATCGCCAGCAACCCGTCGGCGGCCCAGGTGCGCAGGCTGAGGTCGAGGTGCAGTCCGGCGCCGCCGGGCCAGGGCACCCAGTGGCTCAGTTCCGCGTACCCCGCGCGCCACGGCGAGTTGGCCCAGACCAGGGCGACCACGGCGCCGAGCAGCAGCAGGGCGCCGCCGACCGTCTCGGTGCGCAGCACGTCGGCCAGGAACCGGGCCTCCGGCCAGGAGCGGCGGGAGAGCAGGCGCGACGGTGGCGGGGTGTGGGTCATGCGGCGTCCGTTCGGGAGCTGGGGTCGGCAAATCCATCGCCGACCAGGCTTCCCGGCACACCGGGATCAACCCTAACGGCCGCCGGGACCGGCGGCGAGCCGGGCCGGTGGGACGCTCGTCCCATCTCGTGGGCGGGCGCCCCACCGGCCCGGGTCAGCGCTGGCCGGGCAGCGCCGGCAGGGCGGCGCCGGCCGGTTCGCAGAGCGTCGCCAGCCGCTTGATCAGCTCGTCCGGGTCGGCGTACGGGTCCAGCGTCCGCACCTCGTCCGGATCCAGTTCCGGCACCGGGACGTGGGAGATCAGCGGATGCAGCGGGCGGGTGTCCACCTCGTCCGCGCCGAACAGGTGCTCGTGCAGCTTCTCGCCGGGTCGCAGCCCGGTGAAGACGATCTCCACGGGCCGGTCCGCCTCGGCGGCGAGCCGGCGCGCCACGTCCGCGATCCGGACCGGTTCGCCCATGTCGAGCACCAGCGCCTCGCCGCCCCGGCCGAGGGTCGCGGCCTGGAGCACCAGGTGCACCGCCTCCTGGACGGTCATGAAGTAACGGGTGACTTCGGGGTGGGTGACGGTGACCGGCACGCCGGCGCGGATCTGCGCCTGGAACGCGGTGAGCACCGACCCGCGGCTGCTGAGGACGTTGCCGAACCGGACGCTGAGGTAGGTGCCGTTGAGCCGCTGCGCGTGGTACGCGGTGAGCCGCTCGGTGATCCGCTTGGAGTAGCCGAGGACGCTCGCCGGGTTGGCCGCCTTGTCGGTGGAGATGTTGACGAACTCGGCGACGTCCCGGCACGCCTCCAGCACGTTGATCGTACCCAGGATGTTGGTCTTGATGGCCTCGCCGGGATGGCGCTGGAGCAGCGTCAGGTGCTTCAGCGCGGCGGCGTGGAACACCACGTCGGGCTGCCGGTCGGCGATCACCCGGGCGATGCCCTCGGCGTCGCGGATGTCGGCCAGGATCAGCTCCGGCCCGTCCAGCAGCGCCCGCCCGTGCAGCGACATCTGCAGCGCGTGCAGCGCCGACTCGTCCCGGTCGAGCATCATCAGCTCGTCCGGCTCGCAGCGGGCGATCTGCCGGCACAGCTCCGAGCCGATCGAGCCGCCCGCGCCGGTCACCAGCACCCGCCGGCCGGCCAGCCCGCCCCGCTCCACGCTCAGCTCCGCCACCCGGTGCGCCCGGCCCAGCAGATCGGTGAGCTGGACGTCGCGTACGTCGGTGGCGGCGACCGGCCGGTCGAGCAGTTCGCGCACCGGCGGCAGCACCTTGAACGCCGCGCCGGCCTCCAGGGTGCGGGTGCGCACGTCGCGCAGCAGCTGCCGGTCCGAGCCGCTCATCGAGAAGATGACCATGTTCGCCCCGGTGGCCCGGACGGCGTCGCCGACCTGCTCGCGGCCGCCCAGCACGCGCAGTCCCTCCAGCCGCAGGCCGCGGCTGTCGGGCGCGTCGTCGAGCAGGCCGACCGGCCGGTAGCTGCTGTCGGGATCCTGCAGCAGCACCCGGACGAGCCGCTCGCTGGCGGCGTCCACTCCGTAGACCAGGCAGCGCTCGGCGTGCCGTGCGGCCGGTGGCCGGCGGTCGGCGCGCGCCCGCCAGAGCCCGCGGGCGGCCGCCATCACCACCAGCGCCACCGCGCCGCCGACGAGCGGCGTGCTGGCCGGGACCGGATGCCGCGTCCACGGCATCACGGCGAGGGCGCCGACCGCCGCGACGATCGCGACGGTGACGGCCAGCCCTTGCGCGTCACCGGAGCTGCCGATCGGGTACCGGCCGTAGATCCGGGAGCGGAGCAGCGTGAGCGCGGCGTACAGCGCGGCGCAGGCCAGCGCCAGGCCGAGCGTGCGGGCGGTGGCGGCGGCGGTCAGGTCGAACTCGTACCGGGTCCAGGCGGCGCCGAGAAAACCTCCGCACCACGCGGCCGTGTCCAGCGTTAACAGGGAAAGGGTGGCGGCGCGGTGGGTGATCCGGCGGTGCGGTCGCACTGCTGTGCTGGCTTCACGATCCATGGGCTGCCCTCTGTGTCCTATCCGGATTGAAAGGATTAGACCTTCTATGCCTGTTCGGTCGTTTACATTCGTCCAGTCACGTAACGTCGTGAATAGGCGATTCGATCCTGGCACGGGTACTGGGGTTTTTAGGGGGCTTTCGTGCAGTTTCATCGGCAGACCGGCGTGTCGCGAGGGAGGGCGTGATGGACGTTCTCGGCTACCTGCGCCTGGTCCGACGCCACTGGTGGATCGTGTTGGTGACGGTGATGCTCGCCCTGGGCACCGCCGCGCTGGTGACGGTCCGGACAGCGCCTCGGTACGAGGCCTCGGTGACGTTCTTCGTCACCACGCCCAGCCAGGGGGTCACCGACGCCTACCAGGGCAGCCTCTTCCTCCAGCAGCGGGTGAAGTCCTACGGTGACCTGCTCACCAGCGACCGGCTGGCGCAGAGCGTGGTGGCCGACGCGCCGCTCGGCCTCACCGCTGACCAGGTGCGCAACCGGATCCGTACCGCCAGCACCACCGGCACGGTCCTGCTCAAGGCGACGATCACCGACACCGACCAGACCCGGGCGCTGAAGACCACCGAGACGCTCGCGACGAAGTTCACCGAGCTGGTGCGCAAGGTGGAGACGCCGCCGGACGGCAAGGCCCCGCCGATCAAGATCGAGGTCGTCAGCGGTCCCCGGGTGACGTCCAACCCGGTCTCCCCGCAGCCCACGCGCAACCTCGTCATGGGCGGTCTGCTGGGCCTGCTGCTCGGCGCCGCGCTGGCCGTGCTGCGCGGGCTGGCCGACGTCCGGATGCGCGACGGCGCCGCGCTGCAACGGGTGACCGGCAGCCCGCTGCTCGGCGAGATCCCGTACGAGACCGGCGCGAAGGCGGCGCCGCTGATCGTCGGCGCGGCGGCCACCTCCGCCCGGGCCGAGGCGGTCCGCAAACTGCGCACCAACCTGCGCTTCGTGGACGTGCACGAACCGGCCCGGGTCATCGCGGTGACGAGCGCGCTGCAGGGCGAGGGGAAGACCACGATGGCCTGCAACACCGCTATCGCGCTGGCCGAGGCGGGCTGGCGGGTCCTGCTCATCGACGCCGACCTGCGCCGCCCGAAGGTGGCCGACTACCTCGGCCTCGACGGCGGCGTCGGCCTCACCGACGTGCTGGTCGGCGACGTCCAGGTCGGTGACGTGGTGCAGCGCTGGGGTGAGAAGTCCCTGCTGGTGCTGCCCAGCGGCGCCACCCCGCCCAACCCGAGCGAGCTGCTCGGCTCGAAGTCCATGGCGGACCTGCTGGTGGCGCTGCGGGACTCGGCGGACATCGTGGTGATCGACACCGCTCCGCTGCTGGCGGTCACCGACGGCGTGGTGGTGGCCGTGCAGGCCGACGGCGCGCTCCTGGTCACCCAGCAGGGCCGGACCTCGCGCAGCCAGGTGGCGGCGGCGGCGAACGCGCTCAGCTCGGTCTCGGTGCGCCTGCTCGGCTGCGTGCTCAACATGGCCAAGGTGGCCAAGTCGGACGCCTATCAGTACGAGGCGTACAAGGTGGTCCTGCCGCCGGCCGCGCCCTCGGTGCCGGCCGACCGGGCCGGCTCCCGCCGGGGCGCCAAGGCCGTCAAGGGCGACCGGACGCAGGAACTCACCCGGCTGTCGCGATGAGCGCGAGCACGGGGCGGATCGACCGCTCGATCTCCTCCGCGCACCGCCGGAAGTCGGCCGGCGAGCCGCCGATCGGGTCGCGCAGGTCGTCCACGTCGGGGGCGGCGGGTTGCAGCCGCCCCCGGGCGCGGACGGCGGCCGACACCGCCGCCCGCAACGGCGTGCCCGCCTCCGCCTCGCCCGCCCGGGCCTCGGTGGCCAGCCGGGCGAACTGCCGGAGCGTGAACGTCCGGGCCAGCGTGGCCGGGGCCATCGCGGTGCAGGCCGAGCGCTGGCGGCGGGTCGCGGTCAGCACCAGCGCCGCGCCGGTCAGGTGCTCGGGGCGCAGCCGCCGGGTGCGGAAGGCCGCCGGGTCCGCGCCGGTCCGGGCGGCCACCTCGACCGCGTACGGGTGCATGGCCGCCCCGTCGATCGCGTCGGTGCCCGCGCTGGCCACCGCCAGCGGCAGGCCGGCCAGCATCCGGCGGGCGATGAACTCCGCCATCGGTGACCGGCACATGTTCGCGTGGCAGACGAAGAGGACCTCGTCGACCATCTGCACCCCTCTCGTCGGCACGGTCGCGGCGCAGAGTGCCGCGACGGCGTTCTTCCGGCGGTCGCGGCCGGACGCAGAGGGGTTGCCGGAATCGTACGCGTCGCGCCGCGCGCCCGTGCGGCAAGCCGCGCCGGGAGCGTGGACATGAGGATCGGCATCCTGTCCTACCACTTCCCGCCGGAGCCGGCGTTCGTCCCGGGCAGCCTGGCCGAGGAGCTGGTCGCCCGGGGCCACGACGTGCGGGTGCTCACCGGGTTCCCGGACTACCCGGGTGGCCACGTCTATCCCGGCTGGCGGCAGCGCTGGCGGCACCAGACGCACAGCGAGCGGCTGACCGTACGCCGGGTGCCCCGGTACGCCGGGGGCGACGGCTCTCCCCGGGGTCGTACCGCGAGCTGGCTCTCCTTCGCCGGCAGCGCCGCGCTCGCCGGGCCGGGCCTGCTGCGCGGCGTCGACGCGCTCTACGTCTTCGGTCACCCGGCGGTCACGTTCGCGGCGTCCGGGCTGCTGCGGCTGCTCGGCCGTACGCCCACCGTCCTGCACGTGCAGGACGTCTGGACCGAGTACGAGCCGGACCCGGAGCGGAGCCGTCGGGAACCGGCCCGGCTGGAGGCCGCCACGCGCCGGCTCTACCGGGAGGCGGCCCTGGTGGCGGTCAGCTCGCCGTCCATGGGAGATCTGGTTCGCGCCCGCGGGGTCGAACCGGCGCGGGTGCGCACGGTGCTCAACTGGACCGACGAGCGCATCTTCCGCCCGACGCAGGCGGGTCCGGCCGTCCGTCGGATGGTCCGCCGGGACGACCGCTGCGTGGTGATGCACGCCGGGACGATCGGCGCGCGCCAGGGCCTGGAGACGGCGGTCCGCGCGGCGGCGGCGCTCGGTGACCGGATGGACCTGGTGCTGGTCGGCTCCGGCCCGCAGGAGCGGCGGGTGCGGGGGCTCGCCGCCGACCTCGGCGCGGACAACGTCCGGTTCGTGGAGCGGCGGTCCGCCGTGGACATGCCGCAGCTCTACGCGGCCGCGGACTATCAGCTCGTCGCGCAGCGCGACCGGCCCGAGCTGCGGGGGACCGTGCCCGCCAAGCTCCAGGCCGCGCTCTCCTGTGCCGCGCCGGTGGTCGCCTCCGCCGGTGGGGAGACGGCGGAGCTGGTCGAGCGGGCCCGTGCCGGGCTGTCCTGCCCGCCGGAGGACTGGGCCGCGCTCGCCGACCGCTTCTGGCTGGCCGCCGCCATCCCGGTGGCCGCCCGGATCGACATGGGCAGGCGGGGCCGGGGCGTGTACCTGCGGGAGATGTCGATGCGGGCCGGCGTGGACCGGATCGAGGCCCTGCTGCACGAGGCGGCGGGCATGGCGCCAAGCCGAGGAAAACTCGCAGAAGCGATGTAAAGGCACCAGAGTGGCTGAATAACCCACTTAGACGCGCTTTTCCATGTTAGAAAGCAACTCGATTGCGAAAAGTGTCTTATTCGTCCCGTAGGAGGATTCTGTGTCCGGACCCGGTCCTTCGCCCGGCCGGCGGCGGCGCTCGCGGCGGCGCCGGCGCGCCCGGGTCCGCCGGATCCTGCTGACCGGGCTGGTCGTCGTCTCGGTCCTGCTCAGCGCCGGCGGCTGGGTCGCGTTCCGGGGTTGGCAGGCCCGCGCCCACCTGGTCAACGCCGCCGGGCTGGCCAAGGAGCTCAGCGCCCAGGTGCTCGACGGCGACGTGGCCCGGGCGCAGCGCACGCTCGCCGCGTTGCAGGAGCAGGCGGCCGCCGCGCGCGGCGCGACCGGGGACCCGGTCTGGTGGGCCGGCCAGCAGACCCCGTACGCGGGGGGCAACCTGGCGGCGGTGCGGCAGATCTCGGTGGCGGTGGACGACCTGGGCCGGCTCGCGTTCCCCACACTGCTGCGGGTCGACCTCGCCTCGCTGGTGCCCAAGCAGGGCCGGCTGGACCTGGCCCGCCTGCGCGCGGTCTCGGCCGAGGTCGCGGCGGCCGACCAGGCGGTCCGGACCACCGCCGAGCGGTTGCGGCGGGTGCCGGTGGACGGCCTCGTGGCGCAGGTGCGCGACGCGGTCACCGCGCTGCGCGCGGAGCTGGACAAACTAGGCGAGCTGACCTCGGCGGCGGATCGGGGCGCGCGGCTGCTGCCGCCGCTGCTCGGCGCGGACGGGCCACGCAGTTACCTGCTCGTCTCGCAGAATCCGGCCGAGCTGCGCGCCACCGGCGGCATGTTCGGCGCGTACGCGGTGCTGCGGGCCGAGGGCGGCCGGGTTCGCCTGGTAAAGCAGGGCAGCTCGTCGGACCTGCGTTTCTTCGACCCACCACTCAAGATCGGCGCGGAGGCGAAGCGGCTCTGGGGCGACCTGCCGGGCATCTTTCCGGCGGACGTGAACCTCAACCCGGACTTCCCGGCCGCCGCCGCGCTCTACCGGGACATGGTGCGCCGCCGTACCGACATCACTGTGGACGGCGTGCTGGCGGTGGACCCCGTGGTCCTGTCGTACCTGCTCGGCGTGGTCGGCCCGGTGAAGGTGCCGGACGGGCCGTCGCTGGCCGCCGCCACGGCCGTACGGACGCTGCTGAGTGACTCGTACCGGGACCTGGACACGAAGGACCAGGACGTGTTCTTCGCCCGTGCCGCGTCGGGCGTGTTCGACACGTTGTTCACCAAGACGGTCGACCCTCGGTCTCTTTTGACCGTTTTTAGCCGTTCCATCAATGAACGTCGGATATTGTTCTGGAGTGTCCGATCCGATGAGCAGCGCGCGCTGGCCGACACCCGGTTGGCGGGTCAGCTCCCGGAGAAGGACACCGTGCCGACTGTCGGCGTGTTCCTCAACGACGGCAGCGGCGCGAAGCTCGGTTACTACCTCAGGTTCTCGGCCACCGTGACGGTCGGCGAATGCCACCCGGACGGGCGCCGCGAGCTGCGGCTGAAGGTGACGGTGCACTCCACCGCCCCGAAGTCGGGCCTGACCAAGTCGGTGACCGGGCTGGCCCTGTCCGGCGACAAGTACACCGCACGCACCTTCGTCTCCGTGCACACGCCCACCGGGGGCGCCGTCCTCACCGGGCGGCTCGACGGCCGGGACACCGCGATGGGCAGCGGCACCGACGGCCGCCGCCAGGTGGCGGTGGCGAAGGTCGAGACCGGCCCCGGGCAGACCCGGACGCTCGACGTCACGGTGCTCACCGGCCAGACCGGCGCCGGGACGGCCGAGCTGGTGCACACGCCAACCGTCACCCCATGGACCACCCAAGTAGTCAACGCACCAAGCTGTGAACAGTAGGAGGGAAACCATCATGCGGCTATCCCGCATCATCATGGCGCTCACGGTGGGCCTGGCCGTAGCGGCCGTGCCGACCGCGGCCGGGGCGGCGCAGCCGCAGCCCCCGGTCTACCCGCCAAACGGCGCATCGCTGACCGTCTCACCGACCACCATCCGGCTCGGCGAGACGTTCACCCTGCGGGGTTCGGGCTTCGCGCCGAACGAGACGGTCCGCATCGACGTGGCGATCACGGGCCTGCCCGTGGCCGCCCCGGCCGAGGGGTCCGCGCGGCGCAGCGACGGCAGCACGGTGGCGATGGCGCCTGTCGCCTACACGCCCAACCGGGCCCAGCCGCAGCCCGCGCCGACCACGTTCACCGTGACGGCCGACGCCAGCGGCAACTTCACCGTCCCCTACCGCCCGACCCGGCCGGGCCGCTACACGTTCACCGCCACCGGTCTGACGTCGGGTCTGATCGCCAGCGCCACCGGCACCGTCCTGCCGCCGAGGCCGACCAAGTCCCCGCACCACGGCGGCCTGCCGGTAACCGGTGACAGCATCGGCACGCCGCTGAAGCTCGGTGGGGGCCTCGCCGCCGCCGGTGCGGTGCTGCTGCTGGCCTCCATGGCCTGGCGTCGCCGTCGCCTCGGCTGATCCGAGGTGCGCCGGGGACGACCCGGCTCGATCGTGAGTGCCCGCCGGACGCGTCCGGCGGGCACTCACGATCGAGCCGGCGCCGGGACAGAATGAGCCATGGACGCGACACCGTGGACCGACCGGACCGGCCTGCTCACGCTGCCCGGGGGCGCCACCGTCCGCGGGCGCCGGGTCGCCGAGCCCGCTTCGCCCGCCGACTTCGCCCTGCTGCTGGCGCCCGGCCCCGAGCCGAAGTGGCCGGTCCGGCGCGTCCGCTGGCCCGACTTCTGGATCCCGGCCGACCGCGCCGACGCGCTCGACGCGCTGCGGGAGGCGTGGCGGCGCGCGTACGCCGGACAACGCGTCGAGGTGGCCTGCCACGGCGGCGTGGGGCGCACCGGCACCGCGCTCGCCGCGCTCGCCGTACTGGACGGGCTGCCGCCCGCGCGGGCGGTCGCCTGGGTCCGGTCCCGCTACCACCGGCGGGCGGTGGAGACGCCGTGGCAACGATGGTGGTTGCGCGGCGTCCGCTGACCCCCGGCCGATCACCGAGCGGGGCCGGGCTATCGGCGCCGCGTCACCGACCCGGTGAGCCATCCGAACCTGATCAACAAGCTCGGTATGGTGCCTTCTCATGAGAGCCCGGGTCCTGGCCGCCGTCACCGCCGTCACCCTGCTCGCCGCCGGGACACCCGTACCGGCGTCGGCCGCCCCCGGGCCGGCCCCCGTGCCCGGCGCCACCGTGCCCTGCCCCCGGCTGCCCGCGCCGAAGGTGAGCCGGCCGCCCCGCCCGACGCCGCCGGCCACGACGCCCGACCAGGCGGCCGTGGGCGGGGCGGCGCTGGCCGCCCCCGGGCTGGTCACGCCGCCGGGCAGTCCCGCGCCACCGGCCGTCACCGCCACCACCTGGCTGGTGGCGGACCTGGACACCGGCGCCGTCCTGGGCGCGTGCGGGCCGCACGTCCCCGGCACCCCGGCCAGCACCCAGAAGCTGCTGCTGGCCGCCACCATGCTGAGCCGGCTGGACCCCAAGCAGGTCGCCGTCGCCACCCGCGACGACCTGGACATCGAGCCGGGCAGCTCGGCCGTCGGGCTGCTCGTCGGCGGCCGCTACAGCGTGGAGACGCTCTGGCTGGGCCTGATCCTGCAGTCCGGCAACGACGCGGCGAACATGCTGGCCCGCCTCGGCGCCGGCAGCACGCAGGCCGGCGTCGCCGAGATGAACACCGAGGCCCGGCGGCTCGGCGCCGGCCAGACCCACGCCGTCACGCCGTCCGGGCTGGACGGTCCCGGGCAGTTCACCAGCGCGTACGACCTGGCGCTGATCGCGCGGGCGTGCTTCGCCGACGACGCGTTCCGCCGGTACGCGCTCACCGAACGCACGCAGATCCCGGCCCAGCCGGCCCTGAAGAAGGGCGGGTTCCAGATCCAGAACGAGAACCAGCTGATCTACCGCTATCCCGGCGCGCTCGGCGGCAAGACCGGCTTCACCGAGCTGGCCCGGCACAGCTACGTGGGCGCCGCGCAACGCGACGGACGCCGTCTCGTGGTGACGCTGCTCGGCGCCGAGGCCCGGCCGGTGCGCGGCTGGCAGCAGGGCGCCCAGCTGCTCGATTGGGGCTTCGGGCTGCCCCGGGACGCCTCGGTCGGCCGGCTGGTGGAGCCGGGCGAGCGGGACGCCGAGGCGGCGCAACCCCGGCAGGCGGCGGCCGCCGAGCCGGGACGTACCGCCGCCCCGCCGTGGCGGGGACCGGCCGGGACGGCGCTGCAACGCATCGGCGACGGGGACTGGCGGATGATCGTGCCGGTCGCCGGCCTGCTGGCCCTCACCGTCGGCGGGGTGGTGGCGGTGCTCGCCGCCCGCCGGGGCCGCCGGGTGGGTGTGCTCGCCGCCCGCCGGAGCCGCACTCGCCGCCGCGGACGCCGTCGCGCCTGACGCCTTGTCGGTACGGACGCTGCGGCGCCGGCCGGTCGCGGCGCGCGGACGCCGCCCGGCGGACCGTCGAGCCTACCGCGGTACCCGGGAGCCGGGGCACGAATCCCGGAGCCGGTGACCCGTTCGGGTCGGCGTGGCTAGCGTCCGGGTCATGAGGACCTGGGGACCCTTCGTGGCGCTGGCCGCTGCCCTGCTGGTGCCGGTGTCGGCGACACCCGCCGTGACGGGCGCCCGCACGCCCGCACGCCGGCTGCCGTCCGCGCCGCCCTGCCCGAACGTGCCGCCCCCGGCGACCCGGCCGCCGCAGCCGCCACCCGCGCCCGACCCGGCCGCGCGGGCGATCGGTGGCGCGGCGCTGGACACCGCCGGGCTGGTCGTCCCGCCCGCGTCGTCCGCGCCGCCGGCGGTGACCGCCACCTCCTGGGTGGTCGCCGACCTGGACAGCGGTGCGGTGCTCGGCGGCTGCGGCCCGCACGAGTACGGCGTGCCCGCGAGCGTCCAGAAGCTGCTGCTGGCGGCCACGATGCTGCCCCGGCTGGACCCGAACCGGGAGGTCACGGTGACCGCCGGGGACCTCGCGGTGGAACCGGGCAGCTCGGCGGTCGGGCTGGTCGAGGGCGGGCGGTACCGGATCGAGACGATCTGGCTGGGACTGCTGCTGCGCTCCGGCAACGAGGCGGCGAACGCGCTGGCCCGCCTCGGCGGCGGACCGGACGGGCTGACCGGCGGGGTACGGGCGATGAACGAGGAGGCGCACCGGCTCGGCGCCCGGCAGACCCACGCGGTCACCCCGTCCGGGCTGGACGGTCCCGGCCAGTTCACCAGCGCGTACGACCTGGCGCTGATCGCGCGGGCGTGCTTCGCGAACCCGGCCTTCCGCCGGTACGCCGCCACCCGCACGGCCCAGATTCCGGCCCAGCCGACGCTGCGGAAGAAGGCGTTCGCGATCTCCAACGACAACATGCTGCTGGACCAGTACCCGGGCGCGATCGGCGGCAAGACCGGCTTCACCGACCTGGCCCGGCACACGTACGTCGGCGCCGCCGAACGCGGCGGGCGGCGGCTCGTGGTCACGCTGCTCGGCGCCGAGGTGACCACCCAGCGGGGCTGGCAGCAGGGCGCCGCGTTGCTGGACTGGGGCTTCGCGCAGCCCCGGGACGCCTCGGTCGGGCGGCTGGTCGAGCCGGGTGAGCTGGACCGTGCCGCGCCACCGGTGGGCGGCGGGGCGTCGGCCCTGGCCGGGCACGCCGACCTGCGCGGCGGCGCGGCGGGTCCGGGCACGGCGCCCGGCGCCGGTGTCACGGTGGCGGTGGGCGCGGTGCTGACTGCCGGGGGAGCGGTGCTGCTGGCCCGGCGTCGCCGGCACGCCGCGGCGGCGGCCGCCGCCATGTCGACCGGACCGGTTCTGCGCGAGCCGGAAATTCCGGAACAGGACTGAAAGGCAGCGGTCCTGGTCAGCGGCAGGCGGGCCCCGCGGTGCTGTCGCGCACCACGAGTTCGGTGGCCAGCTCGACCCGGGGCGAGTCGATCTCCTCGCCCTGGGCCAGCCGCAGCACGGTACGCGCGGCGAGCCGGCCCATCTCCACGAGCGGCTGGCGCACGGTGGTCAGCGGCGGGGAGGCCCACCGCGCCTCGGGCAGGTCGTCGAAGCCCACCACGCTCACGTCGTCGCAGACCCGCAGGCCGCGCCGGCGCACCGCCTCGTACACCCCGAACGCCATCTGGTCGCTGGCCGCGAAGATGGCCGTCGGCGGGTCGTCGAGGTCGAGCAGCGCGCCACCGGCGGTGAAGCCGGAGGCGTGGTAGAAGTCGCCGGGCTGCACCAGCCGGTCGTCGGCGGCCACACCGGCGGCGGCCAGCGCGGCGCGGTAGCCGTCCAGCCGGGCCCGGCTGCACAGCAGGTGCGGCGGGCCGGCCACGAAACCGATGCGGCGGTGGCCGAGCTTGAGCAGGTGCTCGGTGGCGGCCAGGCCGCCGGTCCAGTTGGTGGCGCCGATCGCCGGCACGTCCGTGGCGGCCACGCCGGCGGCCGGGTCGACCACCACCACCGGCACGTTGAGGCGGCGCAACTGGGCCTGCACCGCCGCGCTCAGGTGCGAGGTCACCACGATCACGCCGTCCGACGCGCGGGCGCGCAGGTTGTGCAGCCACTGCCGGGTGGAGCTGGACTCGCGGTGGATCGCGGAGACGACGGTGCCCACGCCGGCGGCGTGGCTGACGTCCTCGACACCGCGGATGATCTCCACGGCCCAGGGACTGTCCAGGTCGTTGAAGACCAGGTCGACCAGGTCCGCCCGGCGCACCGTACGGCTGCCCCGGCGCCGGTAGCCGTGGTGGCGCAGCAGCTCCTCGACCCGCTCCCGGGTGTCCGGCGCGACGTCGGAACGCCCGTTGAGCACGCGCGACACGGTCGGGACCGAGACGCCGGCCTCCCGTGCGATCGCGGTGATGGTCACTCTGCGCTCGTCGTCCGCGCTCACCCGTGTGTTCCCTTCGCCGGCTGCCGGAACCGACCGGTAGACCGTCCCGCCCCACGCACATCTTGCCGTACGCCGAGGCCTTGACGACAGGCCGGACCGGCCCTAGCGTTCGCACGAGTTGCGGAAACGTTCCGGAAATGCCCCCGTCATCTCCCGACGGCTCGCCGTCCACCCCCGACGAACGACGAGGAAAACCGAGGCGTGGTCACCGACCTGACCGAGGCCGAACTCCGTACCTACCGCAGCGACCTGCACGAGCCGCCGGACTTCGACGCCTTCTGGGCTGACACTCTGGCACAGGCGCGCTCGTGCGGCGACCCCGTGACGTCGACCCCGCTGCCGACCCCGCTGACCGGCGTCGACGTCTTCGACGTGACCTTCCCCGGCTTCGCCGGCCAGCCGATCCGCGCGTGGCTGCGGGTGCCGCGCGGCGCGTCCGGCCCGCTGCCCACGATCGTGCAGTACGTCGGGTACGGCGGCGGGCGCGGCCATGCGCTGGAGAACCTGCTCTGGTCCGCCGCCGGGTTCGCCCACCTCCAGATGGACACGCGCGGCCAGGGCTCCGGGTGGAGCCGGGGCGACACGCCGGACGTGGCCGCCGCCGGGCCGCAGGCGCCGGGCATGGCCACCCGCGGCATCGAGGACCCGAACAGGTACTACTACCGGCGTTTCCTCACCGACGCGGTCCGCGCCGTGGACGCCGCGCGCGAGCTGCCGGCCGTCGACCCGGACCGGATCGCCGTACTCGGTCACAGCCAGGGCGGCGCCGCCGCGCTCGCCGCCGCCGCGCTGGCGCCGTCGGTACGCGCGGCGGTGGCGTACGTGCCGTTCCTCTGCGACATCCCCCGCGCGATCACGATCACCGACACCGCGCCGTTCCGGGAGATCCGGGACTACCTCGCCGTGCACCGGGACCGCGAGGAGCAGGCGCTGCGCACGCTCGGCTACGTCGACGGCGTCGCGTTCGCCCGCCGCGCCACGGCGCCCGCCCGGTTCTCCGTCGCGCTGATGGACGACATCGTCCCGCCGTCCACGGTCTACGCCGCCTACCACGACTACCGCGGCGACAAGGACCTGACGGTGTGGCGGTTCAACGGCCACGAGGCGGGCGGCATCGACGACGACGCCGCCGCTGTCGACTTCCTCCGTACCACGCTGGGCGGCTGACCACCGGTTCCGCCGATGCCGGCCCGCCGGGGCTGGTAGACACGGCGGGTGGGCACCGGCAGACGCACGACGGCGGTCCTCGCCGTGGCGGCCACGCTGCTCGCCGCCGCCTGCCAGCGGCCGTCCCCGTCGCCGTCGCCGTCCGCGCCGCCGTCACCCACCCCGACCGGGCCGCGCGCGCCGGCGGACATCGTGGACCTGAGCGCCGTCGACCCCACCGTCCGCACCGACATCCGGTACGCGGGCCCGCACAACTTCGTCGGCCGCCCGATCGACGGGTACGCCGAACCACGCTGCCTGCTCACCCGCCCGGCGGCGCAGGCGCTGCACCGGGTGCAGACCGCCGCGCTGGCCGGTGGGCACAGCCTCAAGGTGTACGACTGCTACCGGCCGCAGCGCGCGGCGGACGACTTCGTCGCCTGGGCGAAACGCCCCGGCGACCAGCAGATGAAAGGCGAGTTCTACCCCGCCGTGCCCAAGGACCGGCTGTTCGCCGACGGGTACATCGGCGCGCCCACCGCGCACAGCCGGGGTAGCACCGTCGACCTGACCCTGGTGCCGGTGTCCGGGCCGACGCAGGCCGCGTACGCGCCGGGCCAGCCGCTGGTGCCCTGCACCGAGCCGGCCGGCCGCCGCTTCGCCGACGACTCGATCGACATGGGCACCGGGTTCGACTGCTTCGACCCGCGCGCCCACACCGCCGACGCGCGGATCAGCGACACCGCCCGGACCAACCGGGACCTGCTGCGCCGGCTGATGTCCGCGCAGGGCTTCGAGAACTATCCGCTGGAGTGGTGGCACTACCGGTACGTCGACGAGCCGTACCCGGACACCTGGTTCGACTTCCCGGTGGCCGGCTCGTCACTGCGGTGACGCGGTCGTTCCACCAAGATCGATCGCCGCTAGGCTGGGCGTTCATGGAGACCGAACGGATCGGCCCGCCGCTGCTCGCCGACGAGCGGGAGTCACTGCGCGCGTTCCTCGACTTCCACCGGGCCACGCTGGCCCTCAAGTGCGAGGGGCTGACCGACGAGCAGTTGCGCCGGCAGGCGTCGCCGCCGTCCACGCTGTCCCTGCTCGGCCTGGTCCGGCACATGGCGGAGGTGGAGCGCACCTGGTTCCGCCGGGTCATCGCCGCCGAGGACGTGCCGCTGGTGTGGTCGGACAGCGGCGACTTCCAGCAGGCGTACGACGCCCGCGACGCCGACGCGGCGGAGGCGTTCGAGGCGTGGCGGCGGGAGATCGAACACGCCCGGCGCATCGAGCGGGAGGCCGTGTCGCTCGACGTGACAGGTCACCAGGCCCGCTGGGGCGAGGACGTGTCGCTGCGCCTGGTCATGCTGCACATGCTGCACGAGTACGCCCGGCACAACGGGCACGCCGACCTCATCCGGGAGGCGATCGACGGAACCGTGGGCGTCTGAGCCCCGCCGGTCAGCGCCCGCGCAGCGGCAGCCAGGCCAGCACGTCGGAGATGCGCGCGTCCCAGTACGCCCAGTCGTGGTCACCCGGACCGAAGTCGACGGTGACCGGCACGTCGCGCTTCCGGGCCGCGTCGAGGAACCGCAGGTTGTCCTCGTACAGGAAGTCCTCGGTGCCGCAGGCGACGTAGAGCGCCGGCCGGTCGTCGCCGGAGCGCTCCAGCAGCCCCACCGTGTCGTCGTCGGCGGGCACCGGGTCGTCACCCCAGACCGTGTGCCACACGGCCGGGTCGACCGGGTGGGTCGGATGGTGGCGGCGGCGGGTCACGTCCAGCGCCCCGGACAGGCTGGCGGCCGCCGCGAACCGCTCCGGCCGGCGCAGCGCCCACTTCACCGCGCCGTAGCCGCCCATCGACAGGCCCGCGACGAACGTGTCCTCCCGCCGGTCGGACAGCCGGAACAACGACCGGCACACCTCGGGCAACTCCTCGCTGAGGAACGTCCAGTAGCGGTTGCCGTGCGCCTCGTCGCAGTAGAAGCTGCGCTGCGCCTGCGGCATCACCACGGCCAGTCCCAGCGGCGCCACGTACCGCTCGATCGACGTGCGGCGGGTCCACACCGTGTCGTCGTCGGTCAGCCCGTGCAGCAGGTAGAGCACCGGCGGGTCACCGTCGGCGCCGGAACCCGCCATGCCGATCCCGGCGGCGCCCCGGTCGGGCAGCAGCACCGTCATCGAGGTGCCCACGCCGAGCACCTCGGAGAAGAAGTCACACCGGATGTGCGCCATGAGGCGGCAGCGTACCTCGCAGGGGTTCGATGGGGGCGTTCCTATTGCCCCGGGACGGTCGTACGGGACAGGATGGCCGTGCGTGCCGGTAACACACCCGTAACCTGCGCGCTGCTGGTCTCTGTCACAAGGAAGTGGGAGTCAGGCATGAGCGACGTGTCCGCCGCACTGGGTGTGCGCCTCTACCCGGACCTGGTCGAGCCGGGCGGTCTCGCGCCCGCGCTCGTGGCGACCGCCGCCGCGCACCAGCTCGACGTCGGCGAGGTCACCGCGCCCGAGCAGGGGCGCAGCCGCTTCACCTGCGCCGAGATGACCTCACCCCGGGGCGTCGTCTGCGTCAGCCTCGGTTCCCAGGCCCGCTACTTCATGATCGATCTGCGGGTGGACGGCGACGTCCAGGCCCGCGGTGACGCCACCGACCTGCTCCAGGTCGCGCAGGTGGCGGCCGCCTGGCGCGCCGGGATCACGCTCGCCGAGCTGACCGCGCGTTACCCGTTCATGGAGGAGATGCGGCGCCACCCGGTCGCGCACGCCGGCTGAGGCCGGGCACCCTGGCCCTTGCCGACCCAGGTCGACCGCCGCTCCCGGACGCGTCGTCTTGATCTAGGGTGATGCGATGGCCGCCAGGCGCGTGACGACAGTACTGTTCGACTTCGCCTGGACTCTGTTCGCCAGAGACTCGGAGCGCTGGGTGGGCAACGCGGCGGGATCGATCGACCGGACATTGGCTGCCGGCGAGGCGCACCGTATTGCCGGCGACTTCGCGGAACTGTTGCGGGAGACGGCCACGGATCCCGCCCACATCGCCCGAGATCTGGATCCGCGAGTCTGGGATCGGGCGATCCTCGCCGTCCTGGAACAGATTCCTGGGGTGGGCCAGGCGCTGGCATCGGCCATGCACGAAACACACGCCGAAGCAATCGAGCCGTACGCCGACACCGTCGCCACCCTGTCCGCATTGCGTGATGGCGGTGTTCGCATCGGCGTCGTCAGCAACGTCGGCTGGGACATCCGCACATGCTTTGCGCGGCACGGACTCGACGGCTATGTCGATGCGTTCGTACTGTCCTACGAGGCTGGCTTCGTCAAACCGGACCCTCGGATCTGGGTCGCCGCCCTTGAAGCCCTCCATGCCGCACCGGGCCAGACCCTGATGGTCGGTGATCATCCCGCTGGCGACGGCGGATCGGTTGCCGCCGGCATACCAGCGCTGATCCTCCCAATGGTGGATTCGCCCGCGCAGAAACGCGGATTCGAATACGTGCTCAGGCTTGCCCAGGTTCCGTCCTGACAGGTCTGTTGCTGGGAAGTTGATCTCTGGGCAGAGACCCTCTTCGTACGAGGGCTCAACTCATATCTGTTACAGCGACCACGTCGGCGCGTCGTGATAGGCACCCCAGACCCTCACCGACCGTGATCAGCACTTGCGCGGACAGGCTCAGCGCTGTCGCAAATTCGTGTTGCCGCCGGTGTGCGGCGGCCGTACGGTGAGCGGGCAACGTCGATCTGATCCACCAGGGGAGCCCACCGTGTCGCAGCAGAACCACACCCGCGCCGAGCGGCAAGCGCCGCGCGCCGGTGTCCTGCTGCCCGAACCGGGTACGGGCCGGGAACGGCAGTGGCAACCAGGGTGGTGGCGCGTCTAGCGCCGGCGCGACGATCCGCGCGAACCGCCCGCCCCGAGACCGGAGCCGGGCGGTTCTCCGTTTCCGGGGCAGCTCCGCCGACGGCGTACGCCGTCCTGGGCCGTTGGAGCAACTGGCAGCTCACCCGGCTCTCATCCGGGAGGCTACGGGTTCGAGTCCCGTACGGCCTACGTCAGACGGAAACGAACAAGGAGACGACGATGGGTTTCACCCCGCTGGCCGGTACCCGGGCGCCGGTCCGGGTCTGGACCGACCCGTACACGATCGAGGCGCAGGCGGCCCGGCAGCTGCGCAACATCGGCGCGCTGCCGTGGGTGCAGGGTGTCGCGGTGATGCCGGACGTGCACTTCGGCAAGGGCGCCACTGTCGGCTCGGTGATCGCGATGCGGCAGGCCGTGTCGCCGGCCGCCGTCGGCGTCGACATCGGTTGCGGCATGTCCGCGGTGCGGACCTCGCTGACCGCCGCCGACCTGCCCGACGACCTCGCGCCGCTGCGCTCGGCGATCGAGGCGGCGATTCCGGTCGGCTTCGCGATGCGCGACGACGCTGTCGACCCGCGCCGGGTCCGTGGCCTGGAACAGTCCGGCTGGGACGAATTCTGGCGGCGGTTCGGCACGCTGGACCGGAAGGTCGCCCAGCTCCAGACGCGGGCGCAGCGTCAGCTGGGCACGCTCGGCGGCGGCAACCACTTCATCGAGGTCTGCCTGGAGCGGGGTGGCCCGGACGACGGCCGGGTCTGGCTGATGCTGCACTCCGGTTCCCGCAACATCGGCAAGGAGCTGGCCGAGCGGCACATGGCGGTGGCGCGCGGGCTGCCGCACAACACCGACCTGCCGGACCGGGACCTCGCGGTGTTCCTCGCCGGCACGCCGGAGATGGAGGCGTACCGGCGGGACCTGTGGTGGGCGCAGGAGTACGCCCGCCGCAACCGGGCGGTCATGCTCGCCCTGTTGAGCCAGGTGGTCCGGGAGGCGTTCCCGCATGTCGGCTACGACGAGCCGATCTCCTGCCACCACAACTACGTGGCGGAGGAGAGCTACGACGGGGTGGACGTGCTGGTGACCCGCAAGGGCGCGATCCGGGCCGGCAAGGGGGACCTGGGCATCATTCCCGGCTCGATGGGGACCGGGTCGTACATCGTGCGCGGCAAGGGCAACCTCGACGCGTACTGCTCGGCGTCGCACGGCGCCGGGCGGCGGATGTCGCGGGGGCAGGCGAAGCGGACGTACAGCACGGCGGATCTGGCCGCGCAGACCGCCGGTGTGGAGTGCCGCAAGGACGCCGGTGTGGTCGACGAGATTCCCGGCGCGTACAAGGACATCACCGAGGTGATGGCGCAGCAGGACGACCTGGTCGAGGTGGTCGCCCACCTCAAGCAGGTCGTCTGCGTGAAGGGCTGAGCGGCAGGGCCGGCGTCGAGGGGGCGCCGGCCCTACCGGGTACGCCGGGCGACGCGCACGCCGATGGCGACCGCGCCGATGACGAGCAGCGCGGACAGGAGTTGAAGGCCGGGGGAGTCGTCCGCCTCCCCGTACACGAAGCCGGCGACGCCGAGCGCGACGGCGAGCACCGCCACGGCGGCGGCCAGGTATCTCATCGCTCCTCCTCGTCGGGGACCCATTCGAGCAGGTCGCCGGGCTGGCAGTCGAGCACCCGGCACATGGCCTCCAGGGTGCTGAACCGGACGGCCTTGGCGCGGCCGTTCTTGAGCACGGCGACGTTGGCCGGGGTGAGCCCGACGCGCTCGGCGAACTCGCCGACGCTCATCTTGCGCTTGGCCAGTTCGACGTCGATGCGCACGACGATCGGCATCAGATCACCGCTTCCATGTCGGTGCGCAGCGTGGTGGCCTGGCGCAGCAGCGCGCGCAGCACGACCATCAGCAGCCCCAGTACGCTGACGCCGGTGACCAGCAGGAACAGCAGCAGCGGCAGTCCGGGGTCGTCGGCGTTGAAGCCGACGTAGAGGAACACGCCGACGAGCACCACCCAGGCGGCGGCGACCGCCCAGACGATCCCGTCGACCCAGCCCAGGGACGCCTCGGTGAAGATGCGGTCGCGCTTGACCAGGGTGAGCAGCTGCCAGGTGCAGACGATCACCACCTGCACGCACAGCACCCAGAAGATCGTCACCGCGGTGGCGGGCCATCGCAGGTACGCCATGTCCGGGTCTTCCCGGGCCATGTGGGCGAACTGGCCGGGCAGCGACATGGTCTGGAACAGCACCAGGATCGCGAACAGCAGGACCAGGAATGCGCGGAGCGGCGTCACCGCGCGTGTGGCAGTAAGCATGCATCGACTATCGCGCGGAACCTATCGAAAGTCAATCGGTATCGCTCGCGTGGCGGCCGACGGCGTAGCGGACGTGGACGGCGTACCGCGAGTGGTGCACCGCGCGGATCTCCAGATCGATGTCCCGGTCGAAGCCCTCGAAGAGCCGCTTTCCGCCACCGAGGATCACCGGCGCGGTGGACAGGCCCAGCTCGTCGACCACGCCGGCCGCGAGCGCCTGCCGGATCACGTCCGCGCCCCCGCCGATGACCACCGCGCCGTCACCGGCCGTACGCCGGGCCGCCGCCAGCGCCGCGTCGAACCCGTCGACCATGAGGAAACCGGCGCTCGGGTCGGGCTGGTCGGCGGTGCGGTGGGTCAGCACGACCAGAGGCGCCTGGAACGGGTTCCGGCCGCCCCAGGCGCCGGCGGCGTCGTACATGCCCCGGCCGCACAGCGCCGCGCCGACGCCCGCCAGCAGCTCGTCGAAGTACGCGCGGTCCTCGCCGGTCATGCCGGCGCCGGGTTCGCGTGGCGTGTCGTACGTCCACGGTCCGCCCATCACCCAGTGGTGCAGCCGCTCGCCGCCGACGCCGAGCCCTTGGCCCGCGTGGTCGTCCGGACCGGTGACGTAGCCGTCCAGGGACACGGTGACGAACGCCCGCACCCGGCCCCGCGCTTCGCTGGTGCTCATGTTTCCTCCCGGAGATCGGAGAACACCGACTCAGGGAAGACCGTCCGAGTGCGCCGGACTCATCGCCGCCTTCGGTCCGGCGTCAGCCGTACACCGGATGTTCGGCCTGGAACGCCAGCCGCCGGTCCGCGCCGGCGGCCAGCTCGGCGAGCACGTCGTCCAGCTCCAGGAACGTCTGCCAGCGCTCCTGGCCGGTGATGGCGGCCAGCCGGTCGACCACGAGTTGCTCCAGATCGGTGACCCGGCGGCCCTTCCACACCTTGTCGGCGAGGCTGACCAGCAGATCCTCCAGTTGCACGCCGGGGGAGTGCCAGGCGGCGTGGGTGACGGCGAAGCGGGCCCGCTCCTCGGGTACGCCGAAGCGCAGCAGCAACTGGTAGCCCGCCTCCTCGTGCGCGGAGCCCGGGCCGGTCAGCTCGCCGGGATGCTCGACCTTGCCGAAGTCGTGCACCGCGGCGCCGAACAGCACCGCCTGCCTGTCGAACGGCACCGCGCCGAACCGGTCGGCGAACGCGGCGGTCAGGTGCCAGGCGACGTCGTGCACCAGCCGCAGGTGCGCGCCCAGGCGCGGCGGGGCGGCGACGGCGGCCAGCAGTTCGACCGCGACGCCGGGCAGCGGGAGCAGCGGCGGGTCACCCGGCTCGGTGAGGGCGCGGCGCAGGGCGTCGGAGGTCATCGGAGCGAGCGTACCGGTCCTCGCGCTATCACCGGTGGTGATGGACGAGCAGCCGAGGTGAAGCGGCCGCTCGTCCGATTCCGGTCGATCGATCCACTCGCGAGGGTGAGGGCCACGTCTCTCACGGGGGTTGTCGAATGACAGCAATGAATCGTCGTGCCCTGCTGCGTACCGCCGCGCTGACCGGGGTCGCGGCCGCGACCGGGCTGGCCGCCACGTCCACCGCCGGGGCCGCGGCGCCCGCCGCCGAGGCGGTCAACGGGCCGTGGCTGGTCAGCGTCGGCTGGGGTGTGCTCCAGATCGACCCGGGCCGCACCACTCCACGGGAGTTGCTGCCGAACGGGGACCACGCCAAGACCTCGCCGGACGGCCGGTACGTGGCCTGGGTCAACACGGCCCGCTCGGGCGACGGCTCGCTGGAGCCGTTCGTGGCGGTGTACGACCGGACCACCGGCCAGAAGCGCACGCTGCTCGCCGACCCGTTCGGCGTCCACTACGGCGCACCGACCTGGTCCCCGGACGGCACCGAGATCGCCCTGGTCACCGGCGAGAACAACGACCGGCTGATCGCTGTCGACGTGGCGACCGGCGCCACCCGCGTGCTGATCCAGGGGCACCCCATGGCCGACCCGGACTGGTCCCGGGACGGCTCCATGATCGTCCTGCGGTGGCACAGCCGTTCGGAGGGCCCGCAACTGCGCGTGCTCGAACTGGCGACCGGCACGGCGCGGCGGCTCTACACGCCCGGGGCGCCGGGCGAGCTCTTCGGCTCGCCGGTCTTCATGCCCGACTCCGGGCGCGTGGTATTCCGCACCGACCGCTGGTATCCCGACCTGGAGTCCAGCAACCACTCGCTGGCGTCGGTGCGGATCGGGGGCACCGGCCTGAAGAGGCTCACCGGCGAACCCCGGTTCTACCTGTCGCCGGTGTTCTCCCCGGACGGCCGGTACTGCGCCGCGCTGTCGGTCCCGCCGGAGAACGAGTACCCCGACGGCGGCAACATCATCGTGTCCACCAGCGGCTTCGGCGAGCAGTGGTGGATCCCCGGCGACGAGTACGACGACAGCACCCGGCTGGACTGGGCCCGCGCGCTCTGACGCCCGCCCCACGCCCGGCGGTGCGGATGTGCGCGCCGCCGGGCGCGACCGGTGCGAGGCTTGGTGCGGACGCCGCCGACGGGGCCGGAGTCCGCTGTGGAGGGATGATGGCCGAGCCGCCGACCGGGACGTCGTCGCACCGCGCGCTGGCGCACGGCCGGCACGCCAACCACCGCCGGTACCACGACGGCGCGGAGGTCGACGGGTACGTCGACGACCCGTACCACCGGGTGCGCCGCGCCGTCGCGGCCCGGCTGATGGCCGAGGGGGTGACCGGCGGCGGGCCGGTGCTGGAACTGGGCTGCGGGCCGCGCGGCATGCTCGACCCGGACGCGCTGCCCGGCCCGCTCGTGCTCGCCGACATGGCCGAGGCGGCGCTGGGCACGGCCCGCGCGGTGACCGGCGGCCGGGCGCTGCCGGTCTGCCTGGACGCCACCCGCGGGCTGCCGTTCCGCGCCGGCAGCTTCGCCGGGCTGCTCGCCGGGGAGCTGATCGAGCACGTGTACGACCCCCTGGCGCTGCTGCGCGAGTGTCACCGGGTGCTGGCGCCGGACGGGCTGCTGGTGCTCACCACGCCGAATCTGGCGCCGGTGCAGGACCGGCTGGCGTTCCTCGCCGGCCGGGCGCCGCGCCAGGTGGACCCGCTGCACCCCTATCTGTGGCTGCACATCCGCCCGTTCACCGCCTCTCTGCTGCGCCGGACGCTGCGCCGGGCCGGGTTCACGCCGGTGGCCCTGCACTCCAACGAGGTCGGCTGGCGGCTGCCCGGCGGGCGGTGGGTGGCCTCGCGCCGGCTGGCTCGCGCCGCGCCCGGGCTCGGCGGCTCCCTGATCGGCGCCGCCCGCCGGCAGGGCGGGGCGCCACCGGCCGGAAACAGGGTGTGATGGCGATATTGACAGCGGGCTATCATGGAGGTTCCGTCGTCGACCGGGGGATGTCATGACGCGCCTGCTCGCCTGGGTCGTGACCAATCTCGACGCGTTCATCGGCCTGGTGCTGGCGCTCACGGTGTCCGTGCTCGGCCTGACCAACGCCGTCGACCAGGAGGTCGTCAACAGCGCGATCCTGCTGGTCCTGGGTCTGCTCGCACAGGCGATGCTGCGCGACCGGCTGCGCCGGCGCACCACCGAGCGGGAGGTCCGCCAGGTCATCTCGGACACCCGCGACCGACTGACCGACCTGGTGCCGCAGATGCAGGAGATCACCGGCCCCGAAGGCGCGCTGAACCGGGCCCGCGAGGCCATCGACAGCGTGTCCATGGTGCGGGTCCTGCACGGCAGCGAGGTCGGGCAGGCGCTCGCCGACGCGCGGCGGCACACCGACCAGTGGAGCTTCAAGGGCGGCACCGGCACCTTCCTGCGCGCGGTCACGCTGCCGGAATGCCTGGAACACGCCCGGCGGCGCAACGCCACGCTCACCGTCGCGATCGAGATCATCGACCCGACCGACGAGGAGGTCTGCGAGCGGTACGCGCGGTTCCGGCGCAGCCTCGACCCGGACGCGCCGGGCGAGCCGTGGACCGTCGACCGCACCCGCAAGGAGTCCTACGCGACGGTGCTGGCCGCCTGCTGGCACCTGCAACGCTCCGGCCTGCTCACCGTCGACGTCCGGCTCTCCGCGCAGATGACCACGTTCCGCTACGACCTCTCCTCATCCTGCGTCGTCATCACCCAGGAGAACCCGCAAACGCCCGCGCTGCGCATCGACCGCGGCGAGGTCTACTACAACCGCTTCAACATCGAGCTGGACTACAGCCGCCGGCAGAGCCGGCGCGTGCCGATCGAGGCCGCGGCCCAGGTCAAGCTCGACGACGAGCCGTCGGTCGAGCAGGTACGGCGGTTGTTCGCCGCGCTCGGCCTGACGCTGCCCCGCTCCTTCGGCGACCGCGAGGTGGCCGACATCATCGGCAAAGCCGTCCAGGCGAGGAATCCGTACTCATGACCAGTTACACCGACCTCGAACGGGAGATCGACCGGGGCACCCGGCCGGAGCTCCTACGCGGCTGGGTGCTGGACGTGCTCGACGACGTCGCCGAGGGGCGGCGCCCGCTGCGCGCGGTCCGGCACCCGCTCGGCTTCACCTGCCTGCCGGTCGAACGCGACGGCCCCGACGGCGTCTGCGTGCACGCCTGGCCCGCCGACCCGCCGCCGGTGCGCCCGACCACCTCCACCATGCACTCGCACAGCTGGGACCTGCTCAGCCACGTGCTGCACGGCACCGTCCGCAACGAGCTGATCGAGGTCGACGACGCGCCCGCCGACCCGTCCTGGCGGGTCTACGAGGTGCGCAGCCTCGGCGAGGTGGACGAGATGGCCGCCACCGACCGGCTGGTCACCGCGATCACCGCCACTGTGGAGACGCACTCGGCCGGCGACTCGTACGCGCTGCGCGCCGGCGGCTTCCACACCTCGGAGGTCGACGCCGGTGAACCGGCGGTGACAGTGGCGCTCGGCCGGACCACTCCCGGCGCGTGCGACCTGAGCCTCGGCGCGGTGGACGGGCACAGCCACCGGGTACGCCGGGACCGATGCGACGCGGCCGAGACCGCGCGGATGGCGCGGGCGATCGCGCGACTTGTGGCACGGGGCTGACTGGCTGGAGGAGCCATGGACGTGGAGCCGAGCAGAGGCGGGCCCGACCTGCGCGAGGCGCACCGGTTCGCGGTGGAGGCCGCCCAGGCGGCGGGCCGGCTGCTGCGCCGGGGCACCCGGGGGGACGTGCACGCCCGGGCCAAGAACGACACCGGCGACCTGGTCACCGACCTCGACCTGGCGGCCGAGCGGCTGATCGTCGACCGGATCCGGGCCCGCTGGCCGGAGCACGGCGTGATCGCCGAGGAGGGCGGCGAGTACGCCCCGGACACCGCCTTCGCGTGGCTTGTCGACCCGCTCGACGGCACCAACAACGTGGCGATCGGGGTGCCCGCGTACGTGGTCGGGATCGCCCTGTGCGACAACGGCTCGCCGGTGCTCGGCGTGGTCCACGACCCGGTCGCCGGCCGTACCTGGTCGGCGGTGCGGGGCCGGGGCGCGTTCGTGCACACCTCCGGACCGGCCGCCCGTCCGCTGCGCGCCGCGCACCGGCCGGTGCCGGCCGCGCCGGTGCTGGCCTGGACCCAGGGGCACGAGGTACGCCGGGACGACAGCACCGCCCGCGCGCTGAAGGTGGTGCTCGACACCACCGCCCGCCGGGTGCTGCAACTGTGGGCGCCCCTGCTGTCCTGGGTGATGCTGGCCCGCGGCGACATCGACGGCATCGTCGGCTACCGGCCCGAGGCGGTCGACCTGCCCGCCGGGATGCTGCTCGCCGCCGAAGCCGGCATGGCGGTACGCGCGCTCGACGGCGGCACGTTCGACGACAGGTACGGCTGCCCGGCGGACCGCCGCAGTTTCGTGGCGGGGCCGCCGGAGACCATCGACCGGCTGGTCAAGCTGGTCACCGCGGCACAGTGGATCGAGCCGCAGGTGCGCCGCCTCACCCCGGTCAGCCTCGGCTCGGTCGGCTGGTGAGGCGCAATCCGCTAGCCTCGGCCGGATGGCCGCCAGACAGCTCAAACTCGGGCTCCGGGTTCGCGACCTGGACCGTTCCCACCGGCTCTACCGGCGACTCGGCTTCAAGGAGATCCCGAATGCCGAGCAGACGAACCTGCGCTACCTGACCTTCGGACACACCTGGCTGATCCTGTCCGACCTGCACCGCCACGGCCACCACAACGCGCAGCGGGAGCGCGAGGTCAAGGCCGGGCCGCCGGGGCTCGGCGTCGTACTCACCGTGCCCACCGCGGACCTGGACGCCACGTACGCGCTGTGGCGCGACGAGGGGCTGCCGGTCACGCTCGAACCCGAGGACGTGGGCTGGGCCCGGATCTTCTACGGGCTCGACCCGGACGGCTACGAGGTCATGTTCGAGCAGTTCCGCGCGCCGTCGCGCGCCGCCGACGCCTGACCGGGTCAGGCGACCGGCCGCGACGGCACCCGGTCGGCCAGGAAGTCGGCCCAGGTCCGTACGCCTCGCGCGGCGCCGGGCCGGGCGAGGTTCGCGCCTTCCCGGTACGCCCGGCCGGCCCGCCCGGGGATGCGGACCGGCAGGCGTGCCCGACGCTTCCCGGTGGCCGCCAGGTAGCCGGTCAGCAGCTCGCCGATCCCGTACGTGTGCGGCCCGGCCAGATCCGGCACCAGCCCGGCGGGCGCGCCCAGCGTCAGCTCGGCCAGCCGCGCCGCGACCTCGGCGGCGTCGACCGGCTGCAACCGCAGCCCGCCCGGCACCGGCGCCACCGGCAGCCGGGTCATCGCCGTCAGCATGGTCAGCGCCAGGTCGTGCGCCTGCGCGGCGCGCAGCACCGTCCACAGGACGCCGGAGTCCGCCACCGCGCGTTCGGCGTCGAGCTTGGACCGCATCCAGGCCAGCGGCACCCGGTCGGCGCCGGTCACCGAGATGTGCACCAGGTGCGTCACAGCGGCCCGGCGTGCGGCCCGGACCAGGTGGGCGGCGGCACGGTCGTCGCCCTTCGCGCCACCGGCCAGGTGCAGCACCGTGCGTACCCCGCGCAGGGCGGGGCCGAGGTCGGCGCCGCTGAGCAGGTCGGCGGTCACGTGGGTGACGCCGTCGCCGGACCGCCCGCCGCGCCGGCTGAGTACCCGCACGGGGTGCCCGGCGGCGCGCAGCAGCGGTACGACGTGCCGGCCGATAGTGCCGGTGCCGCCGGTGACCAGGATGTGTGGGTTCATCGTCTTCCCCTCCGTCGCCTGTGCTGCCACGTTGACCCGCGCCGACCAGTCGACGTGACAGGTGTGACGGTGGTCACCTCCGGTCACCTCGGCCGGTCGTGGCGGGTCGAGACGACGTGCGGGAGAGGGAGGCTCAGGTGATGGACCACGGGCTGGCGGAGCGGTTCGAGCGGGAGCGGCCGCGTCTGCGCGCGGTGGCCTACCGGCTGCTCGGCTCGCTCACCGACGCCGAGGACGCCGTGCAGGAGACCTGGCTGCGGCTGGCCCGTACCGACGCCGCCACGGTGGACAACCTGGACGCCTGGCTCACCACTGTGGTCGCCCGGGTCAGCCTGAACACGCTGCGGTCCCGCGCCGCCCGCCGGGAGGACCCGCTCGACGTACGCCTGCCCGACCCGGTGGTGGACACCGGCGCCGACGACCCGGCGCACGCCGTGGTCCTCGCCGACTCGGTGGGGCTGGCCCTGCTGGTGGTGCTGGACACGCTGGGCCCGGCCGAGCGGCTCGCGTTCGTGCTGCACGACATGTTCGGCGTGCCGTTCGACGAGATCGGCCCGCTCGTCGACCGCTCACCGGCGGCGGCCCGGCAGCTCGCCAGCCGGGCCCGCCGCCGGGTACGCGGACAGGCGCCCATCCCCGATCCCGACCTGATCCGGCAGCGGGCGGTGGTGGACGCCTTCCTCGCCGCTGCCCGTGACGGCGACCTCGATGCGCTGATCGCGGTGCTGCACCCGGACGTGGTGCTGCGCTCCGACGCGGGGACCGCCCGCGCCCGTCACGCGGTCGTGCTCACCGGCGCGACGACTGTGGCGGCGCAGGCCACCACGTTCGGGCGGCTGTTCCCGCACGCCCGGCCGGTGCTGGTCAACGGCGCCGCCGGGGTGCTGGTGAGCGCCGGGGACCGCCCGCTGTCGGTGATGGCGTTCACCGTCTCCGGCGGACGGATCGCCGCCGTGGACGTGATCGCCGACCCGCGCCGGCTGTCCGCGCTCGGTCTCGCCGGCTGACCCGGAGCCGTCTCAGTCGACCAGGACCAGGTTGGCCATGTCGACCACCGGCCGGAAACCCAGCCCGGCGTAGAGCCGGTTCGACACCGGGTTGGCCTGGTCGGTGAACAGGCACACGCGCGCGCCCTCTGCCGTGAGTAGCCGGCACACCTCGGCGACCGCGTTGCCGGCCCAGCCGCGTCCGCGCTGCTCGGGCGGCGTGTAGACCGGTCCGACACGGGCCACGCCGAACGACGGCGGGTTGGCGGCGGTCAGGTGCACCGGGACGCCCGACCCGTCGGTCCAGAACCAGACCCGCCCGTCCCGGATGCGGCGCAGCAACTCGGCGCGCTCAGGCGTCTCGTGTGCGCTGGTGCCGGGCGGGCGGCCCGCCTGCTCGTCGGCGTCGGCCGTGAACGCGCCGAACCACGCGGCGACCAGGTCGACCTCGTCCGGCCCGGCGGCCCGCAGCGCGCCGGGCACCGGGGCCGGTGGCGCCAACTGGTCCAGCACGTGCAGCCGGGTGTGCTGGGCCACCTCGACCCGGCCGCCGTCGAGGCGTGCGACCTCGTCGGCGCAGGCGCGCGCGGCGGGCAGCGCGCCGTTGACCGCCCGGATCCGTTCGCCGCGCCGGTGCCACGCCCGCGCCAGCGCCACGGCGGCCTCCGGCGGCATCGGCAGCAGGAACGCCGGCCGCGGTGGGAACGGCGCGGTACGCATCGCGGCGCCCACCACCGCACCGGAGCCGTCGCGCACCACCAGCCACCAGTCGTCCTCGGGCAGCGCGACGCCCTCGGCGCGGCGGGCCGCCATCCGGCGCGTGACGCTGGCGACGACGGTGTTGATCACCGGGTCGGCGGCCAGGTACGCCTCGGCGGCGGCGAGGAACTCGTCCGGGTCGGTGCAGAAGTGCAGGGTGGGCGCGGCGGTCATGCGGGCACCGTAGTCACTGCCCGCGGCCGGGTCGTAGCGGTTTTCCCGCCCCGGCTCAGGGGGCGATGCGCAGCCGGCGGATGTGGGTGTCGTCGTACTTCTCGAACCGGAACCGCAGCCCGGCGAACGGGCTGCCGGGGAAGTCGCCGCTGATCGTCGCCGTCACCACCGTGCCGGCCGGCGTCTGCTCGACGTCGGTGATCTCGTACGACACCAGCGGCGTGCCGTCGCGCCAGGCGCGGATCTCGTCGATCCCGCGGTGGGTGCGGCCCTCGTCCTCGACCACCGCGTCGTCGGCGAACAGCGCCAGGTAGGGCTCCTTGTCGGCCTGGCCGGCGAGCGCGAAGTAGCGGCGGACGATCTCGGGCGGGTTGCTCATGGTCGCGATGCTAGGCGCCGGGACCGACAAGAAGCGCCGTGACGGTGGCGGCGGTGGCCAGCACGGCGAGCACGGCGCTGGTCGCCACGAACCGGCCCAGCGGCACGGCCACCCCGGCGGCCCGGCAGCGCTCGTACCAGATCAGTGTCGCCAGCGACGCCCACGGCGTGGCCAGCGGACCCACGTTCGTGCCGATCAGCAGCGCCAGCAACTGGGTGTGCCGGTCGGCCGCGATGACCGCCTCGCCGGCCAGGTACGCGGGCAGGTTGTTCACCACGTTGCTGAACAGCGCGCCGACCGCGCCCGCCCGCAGCGCGCCCTCCGCGCCCGGATCGGTGCCGATGAGCGTGCCCATCACGGTGTCCAGGCCGTACCGGCCGATGGTCTGCACCACCAGGAACAGCCCGGTCACGAACACCAGCAGCCGCCACGGCACCAGCGCGAGCCGCAGCCGGTGCCGGGCCCGCACCGCGAAGCCGACGACCAGGATCGCGGCGGCCACCCCGGAGGCGACGCCGATCTCCACCCCGGCGAGGATCCCGGCCACGAACAGCAGGCAGGCGGCGAGCGCCGTGCGGTAGAGCGCCCGGTCCGGCGGCACGTACGGTGGCGGCGGGTCGAACGGGTCGGCCCCGGCGCGCGCCGGACGCCAGTACCACCACCACAGCAGCAGCGCGGTCACCGCCACGGCGACGAGCTGCGGCCACCACATCCGGGCCGCCCACGGCACCGGGTCCAGGTCGACCCGGTCGCTGGCCAGGATGTTCGTCAGGTTGGACACCGGCAGCAGCAGGCTCGCCGTGTTCGCCAGCCACACGGTGGTCATCGCCAGCGGCGTCGGCGGCACGTTCAGCGCCCGGGCCAGCGCGATCATCACCGGCGTGAGCAGCACCGCCGTGGTGTCCAGGTTGAGCGCGATGGTGGTCACCGAGGCGAAGCCGACACAGAGCCAGAACAGGGCCCGGAAGCTGCCCCGCGCGGTCACCGCGACCCGGGTCGCGAGCGCGTCGAACACCCCGGCCACAGCGGTCAGCTCGGCCAGCACCACCACCGTGCCGAGGAAGATCAGGATGGGGACGATCCGCCGCATGGTCGCCTCGGCGTCGGCGCGGGGCAGCAGTCCGGTGAGCACGCACACCAGCCCGACCACGGCCAGCCCGACAGCGATCCAGTCCAGCACGTGCAGGCGGCCCCAGCGGGAACGGTCGGGCACGGCGTTCGGCGGATCGCCGGGGGTCTCCACGAGTGATGATCCTCGCACACGGCGGTGCGGGCGCAGGAGCCCGACGCGGTCGTGATCCGGGCTGCCGAGGGTGTCGATCTGTTGACCGTCGGTGGCCATAATGACCATGTGGCTGTAGGCGCGCACCCCACCCGGTCCGACCGCCCCATCGACTTCTTCATCAGTTACTCCCCGGCCGACGAACGCTGGGCGACGTGGCTGGCGTGGGAGTTCGAGGCGGCCGGCTACCGCACGCTGCTGCAGGCGTGGGACTTCGTGGCCGGCACCAACTTCATCGACTTCATGGACCGTGGCGTCCGTGAGGCCGAGGTGGTGGTGGCGGTGCTGTCCGAACGCTACCTGCACTCCACCTACGGCAAGCTGGAGTGGCAGGCCGCGCTGCGCGCCGATCCGGACGGCACCGGCAACAAGCTCGTCACGGTACGCGTCGAGGACTGCCCGATCGACGGGCTGCTCGCCACCATCACCTATGTGGACCTGGTCGGTGTGGACGACCCGGCGCAGGCCCGCAACCGGGTGCTCGACCGCATCCGTGAGGCGCTCGACGGCCGGGCCAAACCGATGCGGCAGCCGGCGTTCCCGCACCACCCGGCCGACCCGCACGGGGTGCTCGCCGCGCCGGCCGCCGGAGCGCCCGCGCCCCGCCGCGCCCGGCGTACCCCGATCAACCCGCCGCCGTTCCCGCCGGCCGCCGTGGCGCCGCCGACCGCCCGGGACACCGTCACCGTGCTCCAGGTCGCCGGGCCGCGCTTCGGCCGGGGCGTGATCACCCCCGGCGCGCCGGTCACCCCCGGCGAGGTGCAGGAACACCTGATGGGTGACCTCACGCTGCTGATGAACGACGGCGTGCCCCGGCCGGACCTGCTCGTCGTCGCCGGCAACCTGACCGAGTCGGGCAGCCCGCGCGAGTTCTCCGACGCGCTGAGCTTCCTCACCGGCCTGCGGGTGCTGCTCGGGCTGGAGCCGCACCGCCTCGTCGTGGTGCCCGGCCCGCGTGACGTGACCATGGCGGCCTGCCGCGCGTACTTCGCCACCTGCGAGGCCGACGACGTCGACCCGCAGCCGCCGTACTGGCCGAAGTGGCGGCACTACGCGCGCCTGTTCGACGACCTCTACCAGGGCCTCGACGACCGGATCTTCGACAGCGAGCAGCCCTGGACGCTGTTCCCGGTCCCGGACCTGCGGGTGGTGGTGGCCGGGCTGAACTCCACCATCGCCATCACCCACCGCGAGGAGGACCGGTACGGCTTCCTCGGCGAGGCGCAGTCCAGCTGGTTCGCCCAGCGGCTGCGCCACTACCAGCAGTCCGGCTGGCTGCGGCTGGGCGCGATGGCGCACGCCCCCGGGGCGCGCAGCCCGTACGCCGACGAGGTGCCGCCGGACCCGGTGTCGCTGCGCGACCGGGGCGCGGTCAACCGGCTGGTCGGGCCGATGCTCAACCTGCTGCTCTCCGACGCCGCGCCGTCGGCGCGGGTGGACCCGGTGGTGCCGCTGGCCGCGGCTCCCCGCGACGGCCGGGCGCAGGTGCTGCGGCTCGGTGGCGACGGCATGACGCGCTGGGTGCTCGGCCGCGACGACCGCCTCGACTCCGGCACGGTGACGGCGGTGAACTGGCCGGGTGCCGAGGCCACCTTCGGCGCGTCCGGTCCGGCCCAGGTGCCCGACCCGCGCCGCCCGGTCGCGGTCGAGGGAGCCACCCAGGGCGCGGCGGTGGCCGCCGCGCCGGTCGCCCCGGTGCAGCGCCTGCTGGACCGGCTCGCCGAGGTCTGCGAGGCCCGCTACGACCGGGTGGTGGTACGCCGCGTCGACACCGAACCGCCGCATCTGTACATCAGCTACCGCTCCGACGGCGTGGTCCGCCAGCAGCGGGTCGGCGCGCACGTGGGCACCCCCACCGCCGCCGACGTGGACGTCTTCGCCCGCCGGGTGCACGCCACCGACCCGGACATCGCCTCCGAGCTGGTCTACGACGGTGACCGGGTGCCGCGCGGACTGGCCGAGGAGGCGCAACGCCGGGGCGTGCGCGTGCTGCACCTGACCGAGTTCCAGGGCCTGCTCGACCTGCGCGAGTACGTCGCCGCGCAGACCGCCCGCCTGCAGGCCGACCGGCTCTACCCGCCCGGGCAGTACGTGCCGCAGCGCTACCGCCACCTCGTCGGCGCCGACCAGCGCGTGCGCGACGACGTGGTGGACGAGCTGCTGGAGACCGTCTCCGCCCCGGACGGCCGGTTCGTGCTGGTGCTCGGCGACTTCGGCCGGGGCAAGACGTTCGCGCTGCGGGAGGTGGCCCGGCGGCTGCCCACCGCCGCACCCGACCTGATCCCGATCCTGGTCGAGCTGCGCGCGCTGGACAAGGCGCACTCCGTCGACGGCCTGGTCGCCGCGCACCTGGCCAACCACGGCGAGCAGGTCATCGACCTCAAGGCGTTCCGCTACATGCTGCGCCAGGGCCGCATCGTGCTGCTCTTCGACGGGTTCGACGAGCTGGTCGCCCGGGTCACCTACGACCGGGCCGCCGACCACCTGGAGACGCTGCTGCAGGCCGCCGAGGGCAACGCGAAGATCGTGGTGAGCAGCCGTACCCAGCACTTCAAGACCAACTCCCAGGTGCTGACCGCGCTCGGCGAGCGGGTCGGCCTGCTGCCGCACCGGCGCGTGCTCGCCGTGGAGGACTTCACCCCCGGGCAGATCGAGGCGTTCCTGCGCAACCGGTACGGCGGCGACGAGCGGGCCGCCCGCGAACGGATGGACCTGCTCGCCGGGGTCAAGGACCTGCTCGGGCTCTCCCGCAACCCGCGCATGCTCGGCTTCATCGCCAACCTGGACGAGGGGCGGCTCGCCGCCGTCGCCGGCGCGGGCGGCACGTTCAGCGCCGCCGCGCTGTACCGGGAGATCCTGGAGTCCTGGCTGGACTTCGAGGAGCGCCGCACCCAGGGAATCCCCGGCGCGCCGGTGAGCCTGCGCCGCCCCGAGCTGTGGCAGGCGGTGAGCCGGCTGGCGTTCCAGCTCTGGGAGAGCGGCGAGGCGTACCTGCGGCTGGCCGAGCTGGCCGAGTCCACCGGCCAGCTCGCCGGCCGGGCCGACTCGCGGCTGTCCGGCCCGCAGGCGGCGCACGCGGTCGGCGCGGGCAGCCTGCTGGTCCGCACCGACGACGGGCTGTTCGGGTTCATCCACACCTCGGTCATGGAGTGGCTCGTCGCCGAGGGCGTGGCCGAGCAGCTCAACCGCGGCGAGGAACCGGCCGCGCTGGCGGTGCGGTCGCTGTCCGCGCTCGCCGTGGAGTTCCTCGGCGACCTCGCCGACCCGGCCCGCTGCACCGCCTGGACCGCGCGGGTGCTCGGCGACGAGTCGGCGGGGGAGACGCTGCGCGCCAACGCGCTGCGGCTGTCCGCCCGGCTGCGCCTGCCCGACCGGGCCGACCTGCGCGGCGCGGTGCTGCGCGGCGAGGACCTGTCGCACCGCGAACTCGCCGGGGCCGACCTGACCGGCGCCGACCTGACCGACGCGCGGCTGATCGCCACCAACCTGACCGAGGCGCGGCTGGAGCACGCCCGCCTGCGCGGCGCCCGCCTGGACCAGGCCCGCCTCGCCGGGGCGGACCTGCGCGACGCGGAGCTGGCCGGGGCGCGGCTGTTCCGTACCGACCTGCGCGGCGCGCGCGTCGCCGGCAGCAGCTGGCACCGCACCGCGCTCATCGACGTCAGCGCCGACGCGGCGCTGCTGCGCGCCCCGGAGCTGCGCGGCGCCGTCGTCGCGCCGGGCCGTCCGGTCGCGCCCGGCCTGGCCCCGCCCGCCGTGGGCGTCGGCTACGGCTTCGAGGTGGGCCGGCTGCCGGTGCCGGTGGCGTACAGCCCGGACGGCGCGGTGCTCGCCGTCGGCAGCGACGACGGCGGCGTGCTGCTCTGCGACACCGCCACCGGGCTGCCGGTACGCACGCTCCAGGGACACCGGTCCCGGGTGTACGCGGTCCGCTACGACGCCGCCTCCCACCAGCTCGTCACCGGCGCGGCCGACCTCACCGTACGGCTGTGGGACGCCGACCACGGCGACGTGCGGCACGTCATCGAGGACGTCTTCGCCGGCTGGGTCTGGCCGCTGCTCACCGACGGCCGCCGGGGCCGGCTGGTGGTCGGCGACGCGGCCGGCGTGGTCCGGCTGTACGACACCCGCACCGCCCGGCTGCGCCACGAGTGGCCCGGCCACGCCGCGCCGATCTGGGGCACCTCGTTCAGCCCGGACGGCCGGCGGGTCGTGGTGGCCGACAGCGCCGGCACGGTACGCGGCTGGGACATCCCCACCGGTCGCCTGGCCTTCGAGGTGCGCGAGCCGGAAGTCGTCTACCGGGTGGCGCACACGCCGGACGGGCGGCTGCTGGCCGCGGTCGGGCAGCACGGCCGGGTCTGGATCCGCCGGGCCGGCGACGGCGAGCTGCTGCGCTCGCCGCGCGGCCACGAGGCCGACGTGTACGCCCTCGACATCCACCCCGACGGCACGCTGATGGCCACCGGCGACACGCACGGCGCGCTGCGGCTGTGGGAGACCGAGACCGGCCGGCCGGTCCGGGTGCTCGGGCGGCAGCGGGGCGCCATCTACAGCGTCCGGTTCAACGGCGACGGCAGCCTGCTCGCCACCGCCGCCAGCGACGGCGCGATCCAGCTCTGGGACACCGACGACGGGCAGGTCCGGCACGAGCTGACCCGGCACCGCGGCTCGGTGTGGCCGGTGGTCTGGCGGCCGGACCAGAACCAGGTGGCCACCAGCAGCAACGACGGCACCACCCGGCTGTGGGACGTGCGCTCCGGGCAGCTCCAGCACACGCTGCGCGGGCACGGCCGCCGGGTCACCGCGCTGTCCTTCCGCGACGACGGGGAGGTGCTCGCCGCCTGCGGCAACGACGGCGTGATCCGGCTCTGGGAGCCGCGTACCGGCCGCCTGCTGCGGCAGCTCGCCAGCCCCGCCGACCGGCTGCTGTCGGTGGTGTTCTGCCCCGAGGAGTCGCTCGTCGCCTCACCCAGCGGCGACGGCGGCGTGCACCTGTGGAACACCGACACCGGCGCCGACGAGCGGGAACTCAACGTGGACACCGACCACGTCTGGGCGGTCGCGTTCAGCCCCGACGGCGACGCGCTGGCCACGGCTAACGACGACGACACGGTACGCCTGTGGTACCGCCGTACCGGCCGGCACTTCGCCACGCTCACCCCGCACCGGGGCCGGGTGCGTACTGTCGCGTTCAGCCCGGACGGCGAGACCATCGCCACCGGCTGCGACGACCAGACGGTACGGCTGTGGGACGCCGCCACCGCCACCTGCCGGATGACGCTGGAACACCACACCGACCGGGTCTACTCGGTCGGCTTCAACAGCGAGGGCACGCTGCTCGCAAGCGCCGGCAACGACGGCACGGCGGTGGTCTGGGACGTGCAGACCGGCCAGCCGCGCGTCGTGCTCACCGAACACGACGGGCGGCTCTGGTCGTGCGCGTTCAGCCCGGACGGCAACCTGCTCGCCACCGCCGGGGACGACCTGGTGATCCGGCTGTGGGACCCGGTCACCGGCCGCCTGCACGGCACGCTGGCCGCGCACACCCGGCGTGTCTGGTCGGTGCACTTCAGCCCGGACAGCAGCCTGCTCGCCAGCGCCGGTGACGACGGCACGGTACGGCTGTGGGACGTGGCCGACCCGGAGCATGCCCAGCTGCGGACCACGCTGATCGGCCTGCCGGACGGGTGGGCGGCGGTCAGCCCGGACGGCCGCTACAAGCTGGACGGTGACCCGGGCGGCCAGTTCTGGCACGTCATCGGCACGTGCCGGTTCGAGGTGGGCGAGCTGGACCCGTACCTCACCCAGGTCCGCCGCCTACCCGTGGACGCCCCCTTCTGACCCCGCGCCCGGCCCGCCCCTGAATCTCCCCGGTGATCAAGGAGTTTGTGTCCGGATGAGACGTCGTCTCCGACACGAACTCCTTGGTCAACTCCGCGCAGGCGGGGGAGGTGGGGGAGGCGGGGCGGCAGGTCCGGTCCAGCGGACCTCGCCGTCCTGCCACACGTCGGTGGGGGCCAGGCCGCAGGCCGTGGCCACCGCGGCCGACGCGCGGTGGTCGGGATGGACGTGGGCCACGAGGGTACGCACACCGCGCCGCCGCAGCCAGCCGACCGTCCCACGGGCGGCCTCCGTGGCGATCCCGCGCCCCTGCCACTGTGTTCCCACCACCCAGGCGATCTCCGCGACCGGTCCCGCGGTGGCCGGTGTCGCCTCGTCGAGGTGCCGGTGCCCGACTGCCCGCGCGCCCGCCGTGGCGGTGTCCGCCACCGTCCCGTGTGGCTCGGTGACCGTGGCCTGGACGAAGCCCGTCAGCCGGCCGCAGTCCCGGAGCTGGATGACCCAGTTGCACCACGTCTCGGCCGGGTCGGGTGAGCCGGCGACCAGCCGTTCGTAGCGGGCCCGCAACGCCGCCGGGGAAGCGGGCTCGCCGCCGATGAACGCGTGCAGCGCCGGGTCGGCCAGAACGGCGGCCATCTCCTGGGCGTGCTCGACACCCAGCGGCAGCAGGTTCAGCCGTGCGGTGGGGATCGGTTCCGGCGTGAACCCGCTCATCGACGTCAACGCGCCGGTCAGTTCATCCATGATCGCGCTTCCAGGAACTCGATGACCTGGTCTCGCGGCAGCGAAACGGACCTCACGGTATCCCAGACCGCAACGCCATCCGTGCCCCCAGGACAGCCAGCCCCGCTGATCTTGCAGTTTGTGCCCGGGCAGATGGGACATTCGCGTCACCGCTCGGGCCGAAAGTGCAAGATCGCGGGGGAGAGGGCGGGGGCGGGGGTGGGGGGAGGGTGACGCCGGGGCGGGCGGGGTGTGCCGCCCGCCCCGGGCCGGGACGCCGGTCAGCGGCGCCACTTCTGGTTGGTGGCGCCGGTGCAGTCCCAGATCTGCAGCCGGGTGCCGTCGGCCGAGCTGGGACCGGTGGCGTCCAGGCACTTGTTGGCCTGGGGGTTCACGATGTCGCCGGCCGCGCTGAACACCCACTTCTGCGCGCCGGTGCCGTTGCAGTCGTAGAGCTGCACCTTCGCGCCACTCGCCGTGGACCCGGCGGCCACGTCGAGGCACTTGCCGAGCGCGCGTACCGAGCCGTCGGCGTTCCAGCTCCAGCGCTGGGCGGCGGTGCCGTTGCAGGTCCAGAGCTGCACGGGCGTGCCGTTGGCGGTGTTGGCGCTGGCCACGTCGACGCACTTGTCGCCGTACCCGACGATCTGCCCGCCGGTGCCCCCGCCGCCGTTGTCCCAGGCCTGGACCCGGACGTAGTCGATGGTCATGGTCTGCGGGAACGTGGTGCTGCCGTCCGGCGAGCCGGGCCAGTTGCCGCCGACCGCCACGTTCATGATCATGAAGAACGGGTGGTCGAAGACCCAGCGGTTGCCGCCGATGTCGGCGGGCGTCTTGCGCGAGTACGCCACGCCGTCGAGGTACCAGGCGATCGAGTCCGGTGCCCAGTCCACAGTGAACGTGTCGAAGGCGTCGGCGAGCGCCTGCCCGCCCGGTAGCGAGGTGGACGCGCCGACGCCGCTGCCGCCGGAGTAGCCGGGGCCGTGCAGCGTGCCCCAGACGGTCGACGGCGCGTAGCCGACGTTCTCCATGATGTCGATCTCGCCGCTGCCGGGCCACGGGTTCGTGCCGATGTCGTTGCCGAGCATCCAGAACGCCGGCCACAGTCCCTGTCCACGCGGGACCTTGATGCGCGCCTCGAACCGCCCGTACGCCTGGGCGAACGTGCCGTTGGTGAGCAGCCGGGCCGAGGTGTACTGGCAGCTTCCGTACCAGCACGAGTAGCCGGCCGGGTTCTCCTTGCGGGCGGTGATGACCAGGTTGCCGTTGCCGTCGAGCGCGGCGTTACGGGTGCTGTTGGTGTAGTACTGCAACTCGTTGTTGCCCCAGCCGCCGCCACCGATGTCGTAGCGCCACTTGCTCGCGTCGGGCGCGGCGCCGGCGGGGCCGTTGAAGTCGTCGGACCAGGTGACCGCGCCGGGGGCGGCGATCGCGGGGGAGTGGGGGACGACGGCGAGGGCGGTGGTGAGGCCGACCGCTGTCACCGCCAGGGCGGCGAGGGTACGGATGGTGCGCACGGGGCGCCTCCTGCGGGGGTGGTGGCTGTTCCCGTCACGGCGGCCGGCCCCGCCCAACGGTAAACAAACCATACAAATAGACTTCGATGAAGGTATGAACGAAGCCGGTCGATGTCAAGAGAGCGTTTCCCGCTGGCGCTCCGAGGTCGGCCCCGGCTCGCGCTGCCGCACCACTGTCGGCCGGCGCATGTCCCGCCACGGGCCACCCAGCAGCGGCGTCAGCACCACCAGCAGGTAGCAGGCACCCATCACGACCAGCGTGGACGTGGGGCCGAACCGGTCCGCGGCGAATCCCGCACCGACCGCGCCGGCCGGCATGGCCGCCCACGCGCCCGCGCCGATCACCCCGTACACCCGGGCCCGCATCGCCGGCGGCACCCGTTCCAACTGGACCGCGCCCATCAGCGGGTTGAGCGCGCCGGCGGCCAGCCCGGCCATCGCCACCACGGCGGCCACCACCGGCAGCGGCGGCGCGGCGGCGAGCGCCCACAGTGGTGGGGCGCCGCACAGCACGTACGCGGTGACGAACGTGGCCCGGCGGGGCAGCCGGTGCCCGATCGCGCTGAACACCAGCGAGCCGACCAGCGCCCCGCCACCCATGACGCCCACCAGCAGGCCGAACGCGGCCGGCCCGCCGAGTTCCCGTTCGGCGACCACCGGTAGCAGCACGTTGCTCTTCGCCGCGTCGAACAGGTTCGTCACCAGCACCAGCAGGACCATGGCGCGCAGCAGCGGCTCGCGGACCAGGAAGCGCAGCCCGGCGGCGAACTGCCGCCAGTAGCCGCCGGTCTCCGGCTCGCTCCCGTCGTCGGGCGGTCGCAGGCCACGCGGCACCAGCAGCGTCACCACGAGGGCCGACACGGCGAACGTCACCGCGTCCAGCGCCAGCACCGGCACCGCCCCGAACACACCGACCAGCAGACCGGCCACGGGTGCGCCGATCATCCGGGCGCCGCGCGAGGTCGCGTCCTCCCACCCGGCCGCCCGCTCGATCGGCACACCTGCCGCCGCCGCGGCCTCCGGCAGCAACGCGGTGCGCGCGGTCTGCCCCGGCGTGTCCAGCAGCCCGCTGACGAAGACCAGGGCCAGCAGCGCCGGGAACGGCAGGCCGACCGTGGCGTGCAACAGGGGTACGGCGGCGATCGTCACGCCGGAGACCACGTCGGCGAGCACACTCGACCGCCGGTAGCCGATCCGGTCGACGAGCACGCCGCCGAACGCGCCGCCGAGCACCACCGGCGCGGTGGCGAACGCCCCGGCCAGCCCGGTGGCGGCCGGCGAGCCGGTCTCGGCCAGCACGTAGAGCGGCAGCGCGATGAGCGTGAGCACGTTGCCGGTCAGCGAGACGGCGTGCCCGATCAGCAGTCCGGCCAGGGGCCGGCGGTCGCGGTTCACTGCGGCCCCCGGTACGCCTGCCAGATCAGCGTGACCATCTCGGCGCCGGCTCGGCCGGGTGCGCCGCGCTCCTGCCAGCGCCGGCCCAGCGCGGACAGTTCGGCGCGCAGCTCGACCAGTTCTTCCGGTGTCAGGCGCAGCACGATGTCGCTGCTGGTGGTGCCGCGTACCCAGGCCGGGTCGAGGCTCGCCTCGGAATCCAGGTACGCCTGGTAGCGGTCCACGTAGCGCTGCATGGCGGCCTGACGCAGCAGGTTGCCGGCGAGCCGGCGCTCCGGGTCGTCGAGCAGTTCGAGCGGATCCCAGTCGGTGGTGGCGTGCGCGGCCCGCCACCACCGCTCGCGCCGGTCCCGCGCCAGGTCGGGGGCCTCGGCCACGAAGCCGTGCTCGGCCAGCTTGCCGACGTGGTAGCTGACCGAGCCCACCGCCTCGCCGGTCCGCTCGCTGAGCATGCCGACCGTCTGCGGGCCGCGCAGGCGCAGCTCGCCGAGCAGCCGCAGCCGGGTGGGGTGGGCCAGCGCCCGCATGGCTCGCGGGTCGCTCACGCGCCGGTTGCCGGTTCCGTCCGTCATGCCGCCAGGCTAGACCGACAAGAAGTGATGTACAAGGAGTCTTGTTGAATCTCCCCGGGTCTCAGTCGAGGCAGAACTCGTTGCCCTCCGGATCGGTCATCAGCACGTGCCCCGCCTCCAGCGGGGGAGCGGGCTCGTAGCGCCCGACGCGCGTCGCACCGAGTGGGACGAGCAGGTCGGCCGCCGCCTCCAGCGCCGCCATCCGGGCCTCGCCGGTCAGCCCGGGCGCTGCCCGGACGTCCAGATGAACCCGGTTCTTGACCCGCTTGGACTCCGGCACCCGCTGGAAGAACAGTCGTGGACCGGCGCCCTCCGGGTCGACCACGGCCGAGGCGTCGTTGTGCCGCTCCGGCGGAACGCCCATCGCGGTCAGCGCCTGCTCCCACGAGTCGAAGCCCTCCGGCGGGCCCTGGACCCGGTAGCCGAGGACCTCGGCCCAGAACGCCGCCAGCTTCGCCGGGTCGGCGCAGTCGATGGTGATTTGTACGTCGCGGGCCATCTCGGCTCACCTTCCGTCCGGTCCGCCGGCGAACCGGCGGCGCGTGTGATCGGTCGCCGTCCAGCCTGCCGGAGCAAGCGGACAGAGACTGTCCTCAACACGGGACGGATCAGGTTCGGCGGCCGGTGGTCCGGCCCTTGAGCCGGCGGCCCATTTCCCGCGCGATCTCCCGCTTGGCGTCCCGTTCGGCCAGCGCCTGGCGCTTGTCGTACGACCGGCGGCCCCGGGCCAGACCCAGCTCCACCTTGGCCCAGCCGTCGGCGAAGTACATCGACAGCGGCACCAGCGTGACGCCGCCGTCGCGCAGCTTCTCCAGGATGCGGGCGATCTCCACCCGGTGCAGCAGCAGCTTGCGGGTGCGCCGGGGCGCGTGGTTGGTCCAGGTGCCGAAGCCGTACTCGGCGATGTGCAGGCCGTACAGCATGATCTCGCCGTCGCGCTCCTGGGCGAACGCGTCGACCAGCGACACCCGCCCTTCGCGCAGCGACTTCACCTCGGTGCCGGCGAGCACGATGCCCGCCTCGTACGTCTTGAGGATCTCGTAGTCGTGCCGTGCCTTCTTGTTCGAGGCGATCAGCTTGCGCCCGTTCTCCCTGGCCACGCGAGCAGGGTACCGGCCTGGGGCGGCTGCGGACCGGCCGCCGGGCGGGTCGCGGCCACCCAGCCGGTGGTGATCAGCAGCAGCGCCGCGCAGTAGGTGACCATCACCAGCAGGCCCCTCCCGGGCAGCTCGATCCCGGCCGCGCCCACACCGATGAGCAGGTCGGAGACGAGGAAGAACGCGCCGCCCGCGGCGACCCGCGCCGACACCCCGGCCGCGGCGGCGGCCATCAGGCACAGTGCCAGGCTGTAGCCGAGCACCGGCACCCGCAGCGGCCCGAGCATGCCCCACAGCAGCGCGTTCGCGCCGGCCCAGGCGAGCAGGTAACCGGCCCAGGCCAGGGCCGCCGGCGCACGACGGTGCCGCACGAACGCGGTGATGAACGCGACCTGGGTGACCAGGAAGAACCCCATTCCGGCCAGGAACGCGGTGTCGCCCGGCAGGAGCAGGGCGACGTCGCCGGCGGTGGCGGCGACCAGGCCGACCGCCACCGCGTCGACCCGGCGCCGGTGCGCCCAGAGGTACGCCAGCAGCACCGGCGCCAGCAGCGGCTTGGCCAGCCACTGGAGCACTGTCGAGTCCAGCGCGACCCCGGCCAGTTCGACGGCGGCGACCAGCCCGAACAGGGGCAGCAGCCAGGCGCGCCTCATCGGGCCGGCTGCCAGCCGGGACGGCCGAACAGGTAGCCGAGGCGGTGTCGCCAGGAGCTTGCCCGGCGTACGTCGGACCAGATCGCGGCGAACTCGTGGGTGGCCACCCGCAGCGGGTTGTAGGTGCCGATGTTCTTGGTCAGCCCGTAGCGCGCGGTGGCCCGCTCCGGCTCGAACGTGCCGAACAGCCGGTCCCAGATGATCAGGATGCCGCCGTAGTTGCGGTCCAGGTACTCGGTGTTCGAGCCGTGGTGCACCCGGTGGTGCGACGGCGTGTTGAAGATCCACTCGATCGGCCGGGGCAGCACCTTGATCCGCTCGGTGTGCAGGAAGAACTGGTAGAGCAGGCTGACCGACTGCTGGAGGAAGATCATCCACGGCGGGATGCCGAGCAGCGCCAGCGCCAGCCAGAACGGCAGCGAGGTCATCGGCGTCCAGCTCTGCCGCAACGCTGTGGAGAAGTTGTAGTGGACGCTGGAGTGGTGCACCACGTGGCTCGCCCAGAGCACGCGTACCTCGTGGTGCGAGCGGTGGAACCAGTAGTAGGCCAGGTCGTCGGCGAAGAACAGGATCACCCAGGTCCACCAGTCGCCGGGGGACAGCTGCACCGGCGCCACAGTCCACAGCGCCGCGAAGAGGCCGACGGTGAGCAGCTTCCACGGGAAGCCGATGATCTGGCTGCCCAGCCCCATCGACAGGCTGGTGGTGGTGTCGCGCAGCTCGTAGCCGCGTTCGTCGTCGTCGGGCAGGAAGCGGTAGGAGACCGCCTCGATGACGATCAGGAGCAGGAACGCCGGGACGGCGTACAGCACGGCGGGGATCATGCGCGCGCTTCCCTTCCGGGGGTGGTGGGGGTCGGGGTGGTGGTGACCGGCGCGGTCAGCAGCTCCCGGGCGTGCCGGGCTGCCGCCGCGCCCTGACCGGAGGCGATCGAGGCGGCGAGACGGCGGTGCCCGGCGACGTCCAGCAGTTCGGCCGCGCGGGCGTCCGGGGGGACGTCGCCGACCGCGAACGTGCCGGCCACCAGGCTGTTGAAGGCGAGCTGGTAGGCGGTGTTGCCGCTGCCGCGCACGACCAGCCGCCAGATGGCGATGTTCGCCTCGTTCATCAGGTCCAGGTCGGGGGCCAGGTCGCCGTACTCCTCGGCGGCCCGAACCACGGCGGCGACGACCGCCGCGTCGCCGCGCTCGGCACACAGTCGGGCCGCGTCGATCCCGACGCAGGCCCGCATCTCCAGCATGTCGCGCACCAGCGTCTCCACCGGGAGTACGTCGCCGGAGCGGGCCAGGGACAGCGCCAGATCCAGCCCGGCGTGCACCCGCCAGTCGAGGACCCGGGTCGCGCCGCCCTGGCTGACCCGGACCAGGCCGAGCTGTTGCAGGCGGCGCAGCGCCTCCCGGACCGCGTGCCGGTTGACGGCGAACGCGCCGGCCAGTTCCCGCTCGCCGGGCAGCGTCTCGTCCGGCGCGTACCGCCCGGAGACGATCGCGTCGCGCAGCCGGCCGAAGACGTGGTCGGAGACCGACACGCGGGGCGCGGGATCGAAGGTCATGCGCAGCAGTGTGGCCCCGCGCACGTCAACCCGTCAACTGGTTGTACCAGTCGAATTCCGGGGCGGCCGGTGCGTACCGCAGCGGTGACCCCTCGTATCCTTTCCGCCGTAGGAGCCGCCAGAGCGAAGGGAGTCGGTGTGAGCGACGGGGTCGAGACGTTGGAGTTCCAGGCCGAGGCCCGTCAGCTGCTGCAGCTGATGGTGCACTCGATCTACTCGAACAAGGACGTCTTCCTGCGCGAACTGATCTCGAACGCGTCCGACGCGCTGGACAAGCTGCGGCTGGAGTCGCTGGTCGACAAGGACCTGTCGGCCGACACCTCCGACCTGCACATCGAGATCGAGGCCGACAAGGACGCCCGTACGCTCACCGTGCGGGACAACGGCATCGGCATGACCCGCGACGAAGTGGTCCGCCTGATCGGCACCATCGCCAAGTCCGGCACCGCCGAGCTGCTGCGCAAGCTGCGCGAGTCCTCCGACTCCGCCGCCTCCCAGGAGCTGATCGGCCAGTTCGGCGTCGGCTTCTACGCCACGTTCATGGTCGCCGACAAGGTGACGCTGCTGACCCGCCGCGCCGGACAGTCCGGCGGCACCCGCTGGGAGTCCGCGGGCGAGGGCACGTACTCGATCGAGGAGGTCGCTGACGCGCCCCAGGGCACCTCGGTCACGCTGCACCTCAAGCCCGTCGACACCGAGGATAACCTGCACGACTACACGACCGAGTGGACGATCCGGGAGATCGTCAAGCGCTACTCCGACTTCATCTCGTGGCCGATCCGGATGACGGTCGACAAGCCCGGCGAGGACGGCGAGACCACCCGCGAGGAGCAGACGCTCAACTCGATGAAGGCGCTCTGGGCGCGTTCGCGGGACGAGGTCGACGAGGCCGAGTACAAGGAGTTCTACCGGCACGTCGCGCACGACTGGGCCGACCCGCTCGAAACCATCCACATGCGTGGCGAGGGCACCTTCGAGTACGAGGCGCTGCTGTTCCTGCCCTCGCACGCCCCGCTCGACCTGTTCTCCCCGCAGGGCCGCCGCGGCGTGCAGCTCTACGTCAAGCGCGTGTTCATCATGGACGACTGCGACGCGCTCATGCCCAACTACCTGCGCTTCGTCAAGGGCGTGGTGGACGCGCACGACCTGTCGCTGAACATCTCCCGGGAGATCCTCCAGCAGGACCGGCAGATCCGCGCGGTACGCCGCCGGCTGGTCAAGAAGGTGCTCGCCACGCTCAAGGACATGTCCGCCGAGTCGTACCGCACGTTCTGGACCGAGTTCGGCGCGGTGGTCAAGGAGGGTCTGCTGGAGGACCCGGACAACACCGAGACGCTGCTGGAACTTGTCCGCGCCGCCAGCACCCACGACCCGGCCGAGCCGACCACGCTGCGCGCGTACGTGGAGCGGATGCGCGACGGCCAGACCGAGATCTACTACGCCACCGGCGAGAACCGGGCCACCATCGAGAACTCGCCGCACCTGGAGGCGTTCCGCGCCAAGGGCTACGAGGTGCTGATCCTCACCGACCCGGTGGACGAGGTGTGGGTCGAGCGCGTCGGCGCGTACGACGGGAAGACGCTGCGCTCGGTCGCCAAGGGTCAGGTGGACCTGGAGACCGAGGAGGAGAAGGAGAAGGCCGAGGCCGAACGGCAGGAGTACGCCGATTTGCTCACGTTCCTCGGCGGCGCGCTCGCCGACAGCGTCAAGGAGGTGCGCCTGTCCACCCGGCTGACCACGTCACCGGCCTGCGTCGTGGGCGACGCGCACGACATGACGCCGACGCTGGAGAAGATGTACCGGGCGATGGGCCAGGAGGTGCCCCAGGTCAAGCGGATCCTGGAGCTGAACCCGGCCCACCCGCTGGTCACCGGGCTGCGCAAGGCGCACGGCGAGGTCGGCGACACGGCCGCGCTGACCGAGACCGCCGAGCTGCTGTACGGCATGGCGTTGCTGGCCGAGGGCGGCGAGCTGGCCGACCCGGCCCGGTTCACCCGCATCCTGGCCGACCGCTTGGCCCGCGGCCTCTAGCCCCGCCCGACCCGACCCGGCTAGCCCGGCCCGGCTAGCCCGGCCCGACCTGGCTCGGCTCGGCCCGGCCCGACCTGGCTCGGCTCGGCCCGGCCCGACCTGGCTCGGCCCGGCCTGGCCCAACCTGGCCTGGCCCGGCCTGGCCCGGCCCGGCCTGGCCCGGCCCGGCCCGGCCTGGCCCGGCCCGGCTCGGCTCGTCCGACTCGACCCGACCTGGCTGGCTTGATCGACTCCGTTACGCCGAGGTGGCGGTATCGGGGTGCCTCCGATGCCTCCACCTCGGCGAGCTGGTGTCGATCAAGCCTCGGGAAGTCGATGCGGGCGGTTGTCGGGTCAGTCCTTCGCCGGGCTCGTGCGGGAGGCTGGCTGCTGCTTGATCCACTCCAGCCCGCCGAAGTGGTGGTATCGGACGGGCCCTGACCCCACCACCTCGGCGAGCTGGTGTTGATCACGCTGGGGTGTCTCAGGGTGGGGAAGATCGATCCCACCTGCAGGGATGTCAGGGGCTATGGGTGAGTGAGCGCCCTGGTGGAGATGGTCTTGCGGGCGCCCGCGTCGGCGGGGCGGCCCAGGTGCGCAGGTGTGGATCGGGCGGATCTGACGGAGCACCGCTTGGCGGGCGCCGGCTGATGGCGGGTCTTGTCGAAGGCTGTTGATCGAGTGTGCCCGGGCGGTTGTCGTGGCTGCTGCTTGATCGACTCCATTACGCCGAAGTGGCGGCATCCGACCGCCTCTGACGCCGCCACCTCGCCGAACTTGAGTGGACCACGATGGGTGTCCCAGAGTGGGGAAGATCGGTCCCGGATGGAGGGACGTCGGGAACTCTCGGTGAGTGAGCGGCCCGGTGGGGTGGTTCTACAGGCCCTCGTCGATGGTTGCGGGCCGGGGCGGATCTGGTGGAGCTGGGTGCGGCGGGTGCCGGGTTCGTGTCGGGGGGCGCTGATCGGCTGTGCCGAAGCGGCCGCCGTTGGCAGCCGACCGGACCGAGGTCGATGCGCGCGCCGGGCAGCAGCCGTGCGGATGCCGAACATCCGTGGCTGGTGGGCGCGCCGAGCGTGATCGGGGCCGTCTCGCCGAGGTGACGCCGCCACCTCGGCGAGGCGGAGCGGCGGATCAGGGGAGCGCGGGATAGAGCGCGGCCACTCCGCCGGACAGGCCGGCCTGGACCCGGCGGGCCACGTCGTCGGCCAGGATCTCGTAGCTGTCGGCCTCGATGCCGTCGACAGCGAGCCGGGCGACCTCCGCCGGGTCGGCCTTCGGGCCGGGTACGGCGGCGGCCATCTCGGTGTCCATGTAGCCCACGTGCAGCCCTGCGACGCGGACGCCACGGTCGGCCAGCTCCAGGCGGAGCGCGTTGGTCATCGACCATTCGGCGGCCTTGGCCGCGCCGTACGCGCCGACCCCGGGGAAGGTGAGCCAGGACAGCGCGGACAGGACGTTCAGGATCGTCCCGCCGCCGTTCGCCGTGATCCGGGGCGCGAACGCGCGTACCACCGACAGCGTGCCGAGGTAGTGCGTCTCCAGCTCCAGCCGGATCTGCGCGAGGTCCCCGTCGAGCAGGTTGGCGCCGGTGCTCACGCCGGCGTTGTTGACGAGCAGCGTCACGTCCCCGGCCCGCTCGGCGGCGGCGGCCGCCGACGCGGGGTCGGTGATGTCGAGGCGTACCGGGGTGACGCCGGGCAGGTTCACGGTGTCCGGGTTGCGCGCGCCGGCCCAGACGGTGGCGCCGCGCGCGACGAGTTCGGCGGCCAGGTGCCGGCCGAAGCCACGGTTGGCGCCGGTGACCAGGGCGGTGCTTCCAGCGATCTTCATGTCTCGCTCCGAGAGGTGGTGAGGAAGGGGGGTCAGGCGGACAGCAGGCCCGGACCGGGCAGCACGGCCAGCTCGCCGGGCGGTACGTCGTGCCCGGCGTCGCAGCGCAGCCGGGCGTGCACGGCAGCGCCGCACTCGTCGTGGGCCACCCGGACCGCGGGGCCCGCCTCGTCGGCGGCGTACGTGTCGCCCCACTGCCGCAGCGCGACGAGCACCGGGATGAGATCGCTGCCCTTGGATGTGAGCACGTACTCGTCGCGGGTGCGCTGCCCGGGCTCGCGGTAGGGGCGCCGGTCGAGCAGCCCGTCGGCGACGAGCTGCTTGAGGCGTGCGGCGGCGACGGGCTCGCTGATGCCGACCCGCCGGGCGAAGTCGTCGAAGCGGCGGGTGCCGAACGACGCCTCCCGCAGCAGGAGCAGCGTGGTGCGGTTGCCGACCACCTCCAGCGCCCGGGCGATCGAGCAGTTGGCGGTGGACCAGGAGTCACGCTGCGCGAGGAGGTCCGTCATGGCGTCGACGGTACCCCCTGACTTAGGAAATCAGAAGTCAGCTACCTCACAGCTGGCCGGGGAAGAAACCGTGCCGGGCCAGCGGCTCGACGATCTGGTGCTCCTCGTACGACAGGTGCGACAGCAGCGTGTCGGTGAGCAGGTCCACCGCCTCCTGGAGCTGCGTGAAGTCGCCGGGCCGCCGGACCAGCTCCACGAGCGCCCGGTCGACGCTCTCCACCACGCCGTGGATCACCACGTGCTCCTCCTCGAGGCGGTCCAGCACGGCCGCCAGCCCTGCCTCGGAGCGGCGCAGGTGCGGGAAGATCGAGGCGTCCTCCAGCCCGTGGTGCTGGGTGACCATGGTGCAGTACGCCGCGCAGTACGCCCCGAGCGTCCAGTTGTTCTGCCGCATGGTCATCTCGTTCAGCGCGGCACGCGCCCGGCCCGGCGAGACAGTGCCTCGCTTGACCTGTTCCAGCAGGTCGCGCACCTGGGCCAGCTCCTGGCGCAGATGGTCGTGCACGTCCACCAGGTGCTGCCCGGCGGCCTGTCCCCGGGCCGGGTAGACCTGTCCGGCCGGTGGCGGCGGGGCGGTCGGCCGGGTCGACTCGTCCCAGGGGCGGCGCGCGCTCAGGCGTACCCCCGGGTCTGGGGTGGGAGTGACCGCCAGCGTGGCCGGCCCGCCGGTGGCGGCCGTCTCGTCGGCGACCGCGCGGGCGCCGCTGCCCGGCGCGGTGCGCTCGGCGGCGACCAGCTCCCGCACCGCGGGCGCGACCTCCTGGGCGAAGATCTGGATCGCGCGGGGCTCGTCGCTGCCGAGGATGAACGTGGTGACGCCGTGCTCCAGCGTGAGCCCGGCCAACTCCTCGACCCACTGCTCCGGCGGACCGGCCAGGAAGCCGGCCGACGAGCGGGCGAACGTGCCGTTCACGTTGAGCATGCGGCGGATCTCGGCCGGGTCGCGCCCGGCGGCCTGAGCGCCCTCGTCGACGAGCGCGTTCAGGGCGGGCAGCTCGTCGGGCCCCTTGGGCAGGTAGGACAGGGAGGGCAGCCAGCCGTCGGCGGCGCGGCCGACAAGGCGGAGCATGCGCGGCTTGTACGCGCCGACCCAGATGCCCACCTGATGCGCGGGCGCCGGGCCACGCTTGGCGCCGACCACCCGGTAGTGCTCGCCGTCGACCCGGATCATGCCGCGCCGGTCGATGTCCCAGACCTCGCGGATCACCCGGATCGCCTCGTCCAGGGCCTCGACTGCCGCGCCGGGGGACAGGCGCCGCCCGCCCGTCGCCTCGATCGCGTCCCAGAACGCGCCCGCGCCGAGCCCCAGCTCGACCCGCCCGCCGGTGAGCAGGTCCAGGCTGGCCACGCTGCGGGCCAGCACCACGGGCTGCCGCAGCGGCAGGTTGAGCACGTTGCCGGCCAGGCGGATACGTTCGGTGGCGGCGGCCACGTAGGACATCAGCGTCCAGGTGTCCAGGAAGCCCGGCTGGTACGGGTGGTCCTGGAACGTGACCAGGTCCAGCCCGACCTGCTCGCAGAGCGTGGCCAGCGCCACCACCTGGTCGGGCTGCCCGGCGGCGGGGGTGATGAAGCCGCCGAAGGTCAGCTCGTGTCCGTGATCGGTCATCCGTCCGGCCCTCCCGTGATCTTGCTCAGCCCTGCCACCGTAGCTCCACAGGTGGTAGCCCGGCCGGGTGAACAGGGTCACAAGAAGTGGATGATCGTCGCAAATCGTCCATAACGTCGGTTCCGTCCGCATTCGTGGACACCGTAGGCCGGAAACGCCTAGTCCCGCCTCCGGCCGCGGTTACCGGACGTCGTGCGGGAGCGGGGGAACCACACGTACCACGGTGCCTCGTCACCTCGGGGTGAAGCCGCCACCGGCGGCCGGGCTCCTCGGCCCGAACCCGACAGCTCACCTCGTCGGCGTGGAGGAATCCACATGTCAACTGCATACTCGGCTCGAAGCCGCCGTACGGCTCTCGGAGCGGTGGTGGCCGGCACCGCCGTCGGCGCCGCGACCCTGTTCGGCCCGGCCGCTCCGGCCAGCGCCGGCGTCAACTGGGACGCGGTCGCGCGCTGCGAGTCAGGCGGCAACTGGAAGATCAACACCGGCAACGGGTACTACGGCGGGCTCCAGTTCTCCCGCGCCACCTGGAACGGCTACGGCGGGCAGAAGTACGCCGCCCGGGCCGACCTGGCCAGCCGGTCCGAGCAGATCGCCGTCGCCGAGAAGGTGCTGCGCGGGCAGGGCATCGGCGCGTGGCCGGTCTGCGGCAGGAAGGGCGGCTCGGCGAGCGCCGCCGCGACCCGGTCCGAGCGGGCCACGCCGAAGAAGGCGAACCCGAAGAAGACCACCTCGAAGCAGACCGCCCCGGAGCGGGCCGCCACGCGCAGGGCCGCGCCGGAACGGGTCGCGACGAAGGCGGCGCCGCGGCCGGCGTCCGGCGTCGGGACGTACGTGGTCCGGCGCGGGGACACGCTGTCGGAGATCGCCGTGGCGCAGCGCGTCGACGGCGGCTGGCGTGCCCTGCACGAGCGCAACCGGGCAGTGGTCGGCGACGACCCCGGCCTGATCTTCCCTGGTCAGCGGCTGCTTCTGCGCTGACCTGATCCGGACGCCCGGCCGGTTCGCCCCGGCCGGGCGTCCGGCCGTCCGCGACACGCCGTGTCGCCGGTGTCCGGCCTGCTCCCGGCGCCGGGACACGGCCCGCGACGGCCGGTGACCGCGATTCGTCGGAGCCGGTTGTTAGGGTCACGATGATCGGCTAAGACGTGAAGAAAGCGCGGATATGACCAACGACCCGTTCTCGGCGGCCGCGAGCCTCGACGAGCTGCTGACCCGCACGCAGCAGGCGCTCACCTCGATGCGCTCCCGGTCCTCGGCGCACGCCGACGGCGAACCGGCCGACCTGCTGCGCGCCGAGGGCACTGCGGCCGGTGGGCGGGTCCGCGCGGTCGCCGTCCAGGGTGGCCGGCTGGATTCCGTGACGATCGACCCGGAGCTGGCCGGCGAGCCCCTCGACGTCCTCAGCGGACACCTCGTCGCCGCCGCCAACGACGCGCTGTCCGAGCTGGACGCACAGGTCAGCGCGTCGGCGCGAGCCGACGCCGACGCGCTCGCCGCCCGGCTCGGCAGCATGGGCGACCAGGCCGAGCTGTTCGGCCGCGCGATGCACGAGGCGGCCGCCCGGATCCATCGTGACCGCGGCACCTCGTCCCGGGCCGGGCGCCCGGCCTGAGACGACGAGGCGGCCGGCCGCCGGGAGGACGACGACCGGCCGCGCTACGCCACGGTCAGCTCAGGGTGACCGCGGTGTCGTCGACGACGAAGGACGTCTGCAGAGAGCTGTCCTCCACGCCGCTGAACGAGATGGTCGCCGTGGTGCCTGCGAGCGACGAGACGTCGAAGGATCGCTGCACGTACCCGGTGGCCTTGTTCAGGTTGGAGTAGGTGGCCAGCGTGGTGCTGCCGGCCTTGACGGTGAGCTTGTCGTACGCGGTGCTCGTGGTCGTCTCCGCGCTGTCGATGTGCAGCCAGAAGCTCAACGTCGCCCGGCAGCCGGCCGGGATCGTCACCGACTGACTGAGCGTGTCGGTGTGCGACGAGCCGTACCCGTCCAGCCACGCCTTGTACGAGCCGCCGTGCGCCGCCTGGCCGCTGTCGGTGGTGATGACGCCGGACGAGGCGGTCCAGCTCACGTTGCCCGACTCGAAGCCGGGGTTGGCGAGCTTGTTGCCGGAGCAGCCACCCGACGGCGGGGTGGTGGTGGCGGTCGGCGTGGGCGTCGGGGTGCCGCCGGCGCAGGTCGGCTCACCCGACTGGGCCGGTACGCTGACCGCGGCCCAGGCCGCCTTGACCGCATTGAACTCGGTGCAGCTGCTCGGGTAGAGGTTCTTCGCCGCCTGCAACGTCCAGACGCGGTACTTCAGGTAGGACGAGGACGACGTCTTCAGCAGCATGGCGTTGTACATGATCTTGATGGCCTTCTGGATACCCAGACCGCTCACGCTGCTGCTGTTGCAGGTCGAGCTGGACGGCTGCCCGTTGGTCGGGCTGCTGCCGTTGGCCAGCAGGTAGAACCAGTGGTTGCCCGGCCCGGCCGCGGCGTGCACCTCGGTCGACGGGATGCTGCTGGAGTAGCAGTTCGGGTCGCCGAGCGCCGACGGGTTGTACATGTTGCGGATCGGGCCGGAGCCGACCAGGTTGATCTTCTCGCCGACCAGGAAGTCCGGCGCGTCGTAGCTGGACGGCTCGTTGGCGAACCACTCGGTGGCCGCGCCGAACGTGTCCGCCACGAACTCCTGGGTGCCGCCGCCGGAGATGCCGCCGGGGGTGTAGTCGTCGATGCCGTGGCCGATCTCGTGCGCCACCACGTCCAGCGAGCCGATCCACTGACCGGCGGTGTTCTTGCCGATCTGTACCTGGCTGCCGTCGTAGTAGGCGTTCTGGTCGTTGAGGCCCACCCGGATCGGCCAGTAGCCACCGTTGCCGTTGGCGCCGTTGCGGCCCAGCCACTGGGCGAGCATCTTGTGCTCGGTCTGCGCGGAGAACAGCGCGTCCACGCAGCCGGTCTCCTTGTTGGTGGCGGTGCCGTTGCCCCACACGTCGTCGGAGCCGCTGAACGTGGTGTTGTTCGCCGAGTCCTGGCAGCTCAGGTTGGTGACGGTCGGGTCCTTCATGGTGTACGTGGAGCCCGACTGGGTGGTGTTGAGCGTGAGCGGGCTGGGCCCGTTCCAGGCGCCGGTGCCGGTGCCGCGCACCACGTGCTCCTGCTTGCGCAGGACCGCGCCGGTGCGGGCGTCGACGTCGACGGTGAGCCGGCTCGGGCCGTCCGCGCTGGTGCCGCGTACCGTGGTCTCCCAGGCCAGCGCCGGTGCGGCGCCGAGCGTGTAGACCACGAGCGTGGTGCCCTCGACCGCGCTGACCGTCTTGAGCTGGGCGCGCGCCGTGGTCGCGGCGGCGGCCTCGGTCAGCGCGGGCGTGGTGGCGAGGGCGCCGATCGGCCGCTGCTGCGCGACCGAGGCGTACTTGAGGTTGCCGGCCGAGTCGGTGGCCAGCACGAAGTCGCCGCCGACCACGGGCAGGCCCTTGTACGTGCGCTCGTACGGCACGTACTGGGTTCCCTCGGAGGAGATGACCGGCTTCTGGACGAACGCGTCGTCGGCGCCGGCCTGCAGGTACGCGGGGCGGCCCGCGACCATGGCGCGGGCCGAGTCGGCGGCGGCCGCTCGGGCCTGGGCCGGGTTGGGGGCGGCGGGCCCGGGTGGCGCGGCCTGCACGGCTGCGGCGGTGCCGGCGGCGATCACGCCGGCCGCAGCCGCGCCGGTGAGCGCGGCGAGGCGAGGTGAGAGTTTCACGGAGGTTTGCTCCTGTTCTACAGGCGCGCCGCACGAGCCCGGTGGGGACGGGCGGCGCGGTGGTGCGAGGCAGGGTGACGGCCGGTCACCGGAGCTGCCGGCGTGGCTCCGGGTCGACAGATCGACCGTCGCGAGTCGCCGGGGGTCGGCGGTTCGCTGGTGCACAATCACACGCCGCGCGAGCCGTGAGCAATGGGTGACCTGGGCAACGACTGACAGTCGGGCGTGTCGCCGCGCGCGTCGTCCCACGCAACCATGATCTTCAATAGGCCCTGATCAGGGCGAACATCGCCGACGGTGGATGGCTGCCCGTGCAAATTGCGGACGTTGCCTATGTGCGCGAATGGCGCACATAGACGCGAGGTCGCCACCGCCCGAGCCGGCCACGCCGCGCGGGCCCGCCGCCGACCGGGGCCGGGCGGCGTGGCCGCGTCAGCGTGGGCCGCGGGTCCGCGTCGGCGCGACGGTGGGCGGCGGCGGCAGCGAGGGCGTCAGCGTGGGCCGCGACGTCGGCCGACCGGTCGGCTCCGGGCTCGGACTGGGGCTCGACGGGGTCGGGCTCGGGCTCGGCGAGCCGGACGGCGTGGGCGCGGCGGTGGACGGCGGCGGCGCCGACGCGGTCGGCTCCGGTGTGTCGCCGGGGAACTTCGGCTCACCGAAGCGGTACTTGCCCGGGTCGAGTTTCATCGCCTCGGTGGCCTTTGTCATGAACTGCCGCCAGATCGGCGCGGCGCCGGTCGAGCCGTACACCTCGTAGCTGCCGTCGCTGGTCCGCAGTGGTTTGCCGTCGGTGGTGCCCAGCCACACCGCCGAGGCCAGCGCGCCGGTCCAGCCCACCATCCAGGTGTGCACGTTCTGCGTGGTGCTCTGCCCGGCCTGCCAGGTTCCGGTCTTGCCGGCGGAGTCCCAGCCGTTGTCCAGCTTGGCGGCCCGGACCCGGCGCAGCGTCCAGTCCAGCTGGTCGAGCGCCTCCCGGTCCAGCCCCAGATCGGTGGTGCGCAGCTGCTCGGTCCACACCTCCTCGTCGTCCTTGCTCACCGAGCGGACGAAGTGGGCGTCGGCGCGCTTGCCGCCGGCCGCGAACGTGGCCATCCCGTTCGCGTGGTCCTGCACGGTGATGCCGTACTGCCCGATGCCGACCTCGGTGGAGAACCGCTTCGCCACCTCGTCGGCGGGGTCGCTGCGCAGGTCGACGCGCTGCGGCCGGGGGTTGCCCCGGACCGTCTCCCACATCGACTCCACGCCCGCCTGCCGGGCCATCTCGATCACCTTGTCCGTGCCGAGCCGCTCGGTCAGCTCGAAGTAGGTGACGTTGAGCGAGGCGACAGTGGCCTCCCAGAGCGCGCAGTCCGGCTGGCAGGGCGCGCGCTCGGCGTTGCGGATCGGCCCGGCCGCGCTGCCCTTGGTGCGCCCCGAGGCGGGGAACTCCTTGGTGTCCGGCGCGTCGAACCGCTCCTTCACCGAGATCCCGTCGCGTACGGCGGCGGCCAGGTCGTACACCTTGAACGACGACCCCGGCGGATGCTGGCCGAAGCCGCGGGCCTGGCCGTCCTCGTCGGAGTACCAGCCCGCGTAGTCCGCGCCCGAGCCCTTGTCGCCGCCGTAGTAGCCGAGCACCCGGCCGGTGCCCGGCTCCACCGCGACCAGCGCCGCCTGCCAGTTCCTCGGCTGCCCGCGCACCGCTCGCGGGGCGGTGTCGCGGCGGATGTCCGCCGCCGCCTCGGCCGCGTCCTGCACGCGCTTGTCGATGGTGGTGACGATGCGGTAGCCGCCGTCGCGGATCACCTCGTCCGGCTTGCCCCGGAACGGCTCGGTCTGGCGCAGCTCGGCCAGCACGTGGTTGACCACCAGGCCGGTCGGCCGGTCCAGGTCGGACCGGCCCGCGTCCTTGTCGATCGGCCGGACCGTGTCCGGGTACGCGAGGTCCGCCGCCTGTTGCGACGTCAGGTAGCCGAGCTTGACCATGCCGTCGCGGATGTAGTTCCAGCGGTCGATCGAGTTCTGCCTGGCCAGCGCGTTGCGGCGCGGGTCGTAGCCGGGCGTGCCCTCGGGGTCGGCCGGATCCGCCTCCGGCTGCTTCACCATGGCGCAGAGCACCATCGCCTCGGCCTGGGTGAGCTGCCGCTCGGGCGGCGCGTCCCGGCGCACCGTCTTGCCGAAGTACGTCTGCGCGGCCGCCTCGATCCCGTACGCGCCCCGGCCGAACGGCACGGTGTTCAGGTAGAAGCCGAGGATCTCCTCCTTGGAGTACGCGTCGTCGAGCTTCCAGGCGATCACCGCCTCGCGCAGCTTGCGGGAGTAGGTGACCCCGCGCAGGTCGGCGGCGATGCGCGCGTACTGCTGGGTGAGCGTGGACGCGCCCTGCCGCTGGCCGCCGCTCACGTTCGCCCAGGCGGCGCGCAGCACGCCCTTGAAGTCGATGCCGCGGTTGGTCCAGAACGTCCGGTCCTCGGCCGCCACGATCGCCTGCTTGGCCGAGTCGTTCATCTGGTCGTACGGCACGATGGTGCGGTTCTGCGCGCCCAGCTTCGCCATCGGCGTGCGCCCGTCGGCGTAGTAGACGGTCGTCGACTCGGGCAGCTTCAGGTCGCTGGGCGTGGGCACGCTGTCGAAGTAGTAGCCGCCCGCGACCAGCCCGCACCCGGCCAGCAACACGCAGACCGCGAGGACGACCGCCAGGCGCCGCCGCTTGCGCTTCGGGCTCGCGGCGGTGGCGCCGGCCGGTCCCCGGGTCTCTCCCGTTCCTCGCACCGTTACCTCCGGCTGCTCGGCGAAGTCGTGCCCGGCTCGCAGGCTAACCGAGCCGCGGCGACGGCACCGGCCGACGACGTCGGCCGGTGCGGCGGGAACGGGCGTGCGCGGCCCGTAACTCCCACCGCTGACCGGCGGCGGGAGTGGACCGGCTGCCGGCAGTCGGCGAGCCGGAACCGGGGCGGCTGAGCTGCCGCCCCGGCCCGGGTCAACCGGTCAGCGTGCCGCCCAGCGGACGGCACGGCCGTCGCGGTCCGCGCGGCCGGGGCCGCGGTGGCGTACCGGCCAGCGGTCGTTGCCGCCGCCCGCACGCAACGGCGTCGACCGCCACAGCGCCCGCAGCTCGGTGCCGTCCGGGGCCGCGAAGGTCTCCTGTGCGGTGTAGCCGAGCCGCCGCAGCAGGTCCTCCTGCTCCCCGGCGCACGGGTGCGCGTACGTGGGCAGGCTCAGGGTGTCCATCCGGCGCTGCGCTCCGGCGAGCGCCTCCACCGCTCCGCCCCGGGGCGCGGCCAGCAGCGCCAGGTGGTTGTGCGGCTCGACCGGACGCCGGGCGCTCAGCGACTCACCGAGGCGGCGGAACCGCTCCTCGTGCGGGCCGGCGGCGGCGGCGAGACGATCGGCGTACCGGTGGGGCGCCGGAATCGGCCGGTAGCGGTGGAACCACACGGTGGCGGCGCTGCCGTCGGCCAGCAGGAACGCGTCACCGAAGAGAAGCGCGTGCTCGGTCCAGATCCGCGCCACGGCGGCGAGGACCGGCAGGCGGCGCGGCGCGTCGGGGACGAGCCAGCCGGCCAGGGCGGTGGGCATCAGGGCCTCGGCGACGAGATCGGCGATGCGGCCGATGTCGCACCACCGGGCGCGCGCGACGGGCAGGGCAGTGCTCATGAACGAACTCCTGTTTCACAGGCTTGATCGGGTCGGTTGCGGGCGCCGGACGACGGCGCCGCCGCGCGAACGCGGCAGTCGGGCGGGGCACGCCCGTGATCCGGATCGAAGGTGGTGCCTGTGGAGCCCGCTCAGGCGGGTCTGGTGCCGGGCCGCGACGTGCGGGAGGCCGGCAGGCGTTCGTGTGCCGGGCGCCCGTACTGGTGGGCGAGCGTCGGCAGCCCCCAGCGGCACGCGTCCGCGTCGGCCGCCTCGCTGTGCACCGCGCCGCCGGCGTGGCTCGCGCCGTCGAACGGCTGCGGCGCGACGGGTGTCGGCGCGAAGTCGGCCGCCGTGCGGACGGCCGGTGTGCCGGTACGGACGGCGGCCCCCCGCGGTCCGACGGCGAAGGCCCGTGTCTGCGGGCCGACGGCGAAGGCCCGTGGCTGCGGGTCGGCGGCGACCGGAGCGCTGGCGCTCCCGGGGGCGGGTGCCGCCGTCGGGGCCCGTGCGGCGGGATCAGCGGGGCCGGTCGGATCAGCCGGGTCAGCGGGGTCGGCCGGATCAGCGGGATCAGCGGGATCGGTCGGGTCGGCCGGACCGGGCGCCGGCGCCGCCGGTGGGTCGAGCAGATCGGTCACCGGGCTGAGCGGGTCGAGCACCGGGTCCAGCGGCGCGACCGCCGGTTCCAGGCCCCGCCACACCGGACCGAGGATCGGGCTCAGCGGCTCCACCACCGGGGACAACACGTCCGCGACCGGTTCGAGCACGTCCTCCGTGACCGGGCCGGTGAGCGGGCGCAGGACCTCCGCGACCGGCGTGAGCAGGTGATCGCGTACCGGGTCGGTGGTCGGGCGCAGACCCTCGGTGACCGGCGTCAGCACGTGGTCGCGGACCGGCGTCACCACCGCCTCGACGACCCGGCCGGTGACCGGCGTCGCGGCGACCGGCGCCGTCGGCCCGGCCTTGGCCGGCGAGGCCGGGGCGGGCGCCGGCGCGTCGGTGCTCGCCGTGGCGTCGGAGGTGGGAGCTGTCGTGCCGGATGCCGGCGCGGCGTCGGACGTGGGCTCGACGCCGTCGGACAGGGACGCCGGCAGGCCGAGAACCGCGTCGAGCGTGTGGGTGAGCGCCTCCACGGCGGCCGTGAGCGGCGGGCGGTCGGCGGCGTGCGCGGCCGAGCCGGCCGCGGCCTCGTGCGCGCCCCAGGCGACGGCGACACCGCCGAGCAGCAGACCGAGGCGCAGCGTGTAGTGCGCCACCCACCCGGTCCGTCGCGTCATCGCACACCCTCCGGATCCGCGCCCGGCGGCGCGGATCATCGCCCGCACTGTACCGAACGTGGCCGTCCGGGCACAGTACGCCGCGAGCCGGTTTCGGGCGCGTCGCGTTCCGGGCGCGTCGCGCCGGGCGCAGGCGTGGGAGGCGCGCGCTCCGGGTACAGCGGGGCCATGAACACGAGCACGGCCGAACGCCCGGACGCCGCCCCCGCCGTACCTCCGTCCGGTGTGGTCGCTGTTGTCGCCCATCGGAAGAAGACCTTCGGGGGCGGCCTCGACGAGCTGCGTTCGCGGCTCGTCGGCGCCGGCGTCGGGCGGCTTCTCTGGTACGAGGTGCCGAAGAGCCGCAAGGCCCCCAAGCGGGTCCGCGCGGCGCTGGACTCCGGCGCCGAACTGGTGCTGGTGTGGGGCGGCGACGGCATGGTGCAGCGGTGCGCCGACGCGCTGGCCGGAAGCGGCGTGCCGATGGGCATCCTGCCGGCCGGCACCGCCAACCTGTTCGCGGTCAACCTCGGCATCCCGGTCGACCTGCCCGAGGCGGTACGCATCGCGCTGCACGGCCGCCGCCGCGAGCTGGACCTCGGCCGGATCAACGGGGAGCACTTCGCGGTGATGGCCGGCGCCGGGTTCGACGGCGACCTGATCCGTGACGCCGACCGGCAGCTCAAGGGCCGGTTCGGCCGGATCGCGTACGTCTGGACCGGGCTGCGGCACGTGCGCGGCGAGTGCGTGCGGACCCGGATCCGGGTCGACGGCGCGGACTGGTTCGACGACGAGGCGAGCTGCGTGCTGTTCGGCAATGTCGGCACCATCACCGGCGGCATCCCGGCCTTCGACGACGCCCGCCCCGACGACGGGGCGCTGGAGGTCGGCGTGGCCACCGCCAGCGGCGCCGTGGACTGGGCGCGCACGCTGGGCCGGATGGCCGCCGGGCGCTCCGAGGAGTCGCCGTTCGTGCGGATCACCCGGGGCCGCAAGATCACGGTGCGGTTCGACGCGCCGAAGACGTACGAGCTGGACGGCGGCGCCCGCGGCAAGGCGAAACGGCTCAAGGTCAAGGTCGTCCCCGGCGCGCTGACCGTGTGCTGTCCCGACCCGCCGGACTGACCGCCCCCGCCCCGGGGCAGGATGCGGGAATGCGCGACGACATCCGCGACTACCTGGACGAACTGGTCCACCGCTCCCGGGACGTGCTCGGCGACGGCCTCGTGGGGGCGTACGCGGCCGGGTCGGTCGGGCTGGGCGCGTACCAGCCGGGGCGCAGCGACGTGGACGTGGCGCTGCTGGTCGCCGGGCCGCTGCCGGCGGCGGCCAAGCGTCTGCTCGTGGACCGGCTGCGGCACGAGTCGCTGCCCTGCCCGGCGCGCGGCCTGGAGCTGGTGGTCTACCGCCGGGACGTGCCCGCCTCCGGCACCCCGGAGCCGGGCTTCGAGGTCGAGTTGAACACCGGCGCCACCATGCCGTTCCGCGCCACCTACGACCCGGCCGACCGGCTCGCCGCCGACGGCCGGTTCTGGTACGCGCTGGACCGCAGCATCCTGCGCCAGTCCGGCCGGACGCTGCTCGGCCCGCCCGCCGCCGACGTGTTCGCCGACCCGTCCCCGCAGGAGCTGCGGGCGCTGCTGGCCGACGCGCTGCGCTGGTGGCTGGCGCTGCCCACGCCACCCGGCGACGAACCGGCCCCCGGCGCGGAGGACGCGGTGCTCGGCGCGTGCCGCGCGCTGGTGCGCAGCCGCGACGGCGTCTGGCTGGGCAAGGTCGACGCCGGGCTCCGGGTCGCAGCCGACGACCCGGACGCCGCGCTGCTCCGCGCCTCGATCGACGCCCGCCGGGGCGGCACGCCGCCGTCCGGTCCCGCGGCGCGGGCGTTCCAGCGGCGGGTGCTGGGACAGCTCGGCGTTTTTGGCTGAGCTGTCTGTTCGGGCTGGCTGGTCACTGCGCAAGCCATCAAGCCCTCGATCCTGCTCCATGGGGCAAGTGGCTCGCTGCCGGAAGCAGTTCCGCATCGAGTGGGGCGTCGTCGCGGTACCCGCAGCAGTCTGCGGCTGACGAACAGTTCAAATTTGATTGCTGTCGGTGCATAAATTATTCCTATGAAGTTCGTCTTGGGTGACCACTTCGTTCGCTGTGGCATACCCAGACTTTACTAGTAGGTCCGCCGCTTCGACGGGCATCTCGGAATAGAGAACGATCGCCAGACTCTCTATGGCTCTTGAAGCGCAAACGTATAAAAGCTTCCGGGTGCGTTCTAGGACGGTCTCCTTTCCGGCTGATGCATTGGCTCTGTCCGTGGCAGAGAGTGGTCGCAGCCCCAGTAGCTTCTCATAGGAATATAAAGGCCAGCGTTCCTCGTTGTCATCCAGGACAACAATCACGCGGGAGAATTCGGCACCTTTGGTGCCATGCTGAGTGGAGTAAGGTGATGAGCGATTAATGTAGGCAATGTACCCATCAAGCTCGCGAATGTCGCAAGCCATCAAACTTTCTAGTACTAGTTTCGTGGATTCGCTTAATGTCGCGCCATTATCATTCGCCGGATCCAAGAATGCTGCCAGTCGAGGGTCTAGCGTTACGAGCCGAGCGTCGTAAGCAATGCGTAGTGCGCGCTCGATCGAGCCTTGCCCGCCGCCTAGAACCACACTCCTAAGTTCGCGCAGCGCTTCTCTTGACTCTTGAATCGCCCGCGCAACAGGCACCCTCTTGAGAAGATCGTCGCTAAGCGCGGTGCCTGAGCGACGTACGGCAGCAGCCGGGACATCTCGCAAGGATCCCGCGCACAACGGCAGAATATCGTCCGTCAGGGCCGTTAGCGGCCATGCGCTGCCCTCGTCAAACGAATCGCCGATAGAGCCGGCGCCCTGCTGATGAAAAGCGTGGTAGAGATTTTCGAACCCGAGCCTCCGGGCCGCGAGCTTGTGCATAATCAGGAGGATCTTCGCACCCTCTGGCGGGTCGGAACTCCAAGGCCCGGATGCGCTATGGCGATCGAGCCATTGTCGAATGAGCTGCAAATTTTTATTACGATTGGACTCCGACGAGAGCGTAAAGAAGAAGGCTTCGCCGGCAATCTTCTGGCCGTCTGGCAAGCCAGATACCTGATGTAAACCATCCGCACCAGCCCGGATGTGATTAATTACCTCTAGGACCTTCAGCGACGACCTAAAGTTCTCAGGTTTTTGGATTGTTTTCCAGCCATGCGCGCTTGGAAGCTCACCCGAGCTGCCGAAGTGAATTCTTTGCATTGGATCGCCAAAAAGGCCGAGGCAGATTCGCTCGGGATTCAATTGGTGAACATGAAGTAGTGCTGCTAGAACTTTGGGGTCTGTATCCTGGCTTTCGTCTACAAATATGAACGGGAACCTGTTCGCGACGACACGGGCTAAAAGCGCCTTACTTTTGAGAAGGGATGGAACCATAGAGATGACGTCGGCGTGGCCGATTACGCCTCGGGCATAGTCAGCGCCGACTCCGTAAGTCCATTTTTTGATGACCTTCGCGCCTTCAAGTTGGCGAAGACGCTTCTCTAAGTTCGATTGAGCGCTCGCTGAATTGCGTTTATTCGATGCTTTCACCTTATCTTTCAGTTCTTTTATTCGATTTTCAATGTAGTCGTTCACCCAAATTCCGATATCCTTCTGGAAGGGCGCAATAACCTTCCAAAGGAAGCTGTGAATCGTCGATACATGCACAAGGGGATTGCTTCCAACCTCACGGAATATCTCACCTGCCGCAATCTCCGTGTAAGTTATGCAGGCTACTTGCTGAGTGCGGCTTCTAAGCTGCTTGCCTCTTGAGGCTGCGACATGAGCAAGAGCCTTAACGAGCGACGTTGTCTTTCCTGAGCCGGCACCAGCAATAACTGAAAAACTTTGAGCTGGTTCAGCGTCGAGAACGCGCCGGATCTCGATATCGGCTTCGGTGTCAGGAGCCTGGGACCTGGCCGCGGCCATCTATTCTTCACCAAACTCACGTAGGTCGTCCCTGGCGGCTAACGGCTCAGAATCCAGGACTAGCTCAGATGTCAGCCACTGAAGCCCTTCAACAATGTATCTGGGGGCCGACCATGAGCTCGGATCTTTGGCGATTAAGCCGAGCGCAAAGGCGGTTTTGTCGAAAGTCTTGACGCGATTGTAGATAGCTCCGTGCAGATCTTTCAGAGAGAAGGATGATGAATTAGGAATTACTAGGCCCAACTCTCTTTGGCTTTCATCCTGGCACCATTCCATGTTCTCTAATGCGAAAGCCTCCTCGAATGTCCTGCCAGCTAGCTCCTGATGACCGTTGGCCCAGACGACCGCGTGCTCTGTCTGGTACGCAATCCGTACTCTGCCGGGTGAGCCGTCTTCGCCAGGGGGGCATTTGTCTTTATCGCTTAAAGCTAGAAGCTGCTTGACCTCACCAGTCGACGGAAGCCAAGTGCGTAACGTCTCATTGGAGGTGATTGCCTTGGGAGTTGTTGTCATGCACGAGGACCCAGCTTTCTGAGGGGGGTCCTCCTGATCCTCACCGTGCACGCTGTCTAGATCCGTGATCACCAGGGTCGTCAAACCTAAGAACTCCAAGAGGCTCTTGAACTTGTGGGCAAAGGCCCCTCCGAGTTCCATTATCGTCAGGTGGCAGGCGCGCAACTCTCGAACCGAATTGTGAATGATTAAAGGTATAAGGAGGCGCTCAACATTTCCTTCGACGAGTATAGCTGCGTCAGCGAAAAACAGGTCGCAGTGGGTTAGTTTTAGGTACCTGCGGATGAAGTCGCGGGTCCCTTGCTCCTCGTTGTTATGAAAAGTCGACAGGTTGCGTACGTCGCTATGGAGAATGTTCCCGTCGGGGCCGGATCGTTTAAAGTATCGGATCGGCTCGAAGTTCGACTCATAAATTACGTGCGACGAATGCGTTGTTACGATCATCTGTGTTGTGAAATCTGGGGACGTCTCCGGCAATATGTCGCGTATCTTCCGGACGAATACCTGTTGTAACTGCGCGTGTAGATGAGCCTCCGGCTCTTCAATCATGACCAGGTGGATTGGCGGAATCTCGTCCTCTGCCTCAGTCCAGGCGTGATGGAAGTCAAGTACCTCAACAACCATGTAGATTAGATTCTTGAATCCCAGTCCGTTGTAATGATCAGGAAGTGTGGCGCCAGTGGTTGATCCAGCCTCCAGCCCGGTGGAGGGCAGTGCATAGTGAATCCGCGCGCTAGTGTTCAGAATGCTTTCGGGGTTAAAAGACGCCTTGATCACCAAGCTCGGGTTGGTCAGGCCCGGATATCCGAGCTGCGTCAACTTGTCTAGGGTGGGTCCGAAGACATTTGCAAAGTGAGCATTCAGCTTCTCCTCGGATTCCATGATCGCGTCGAAAGCTGCGATGTCGTCGTTCCGCTTTTCAAGGTTTCGGGTATAGAAGCGACTGAGTCGCTTTGAGAGCTCCTCCGCTCTTCCGTGAGAGTCTGCGTCCGTTAGGTGTCGCTGTGCACTCAGGAAGTCAACGCGGATCAGCGACTCCACTTTCTTTGCTGTCCCGGAATCCGAAAACCCAAGTACATGAGGAAGATAGTTCCCTAGCGGTAAGCCGCTGGAATCGCACAGGTCATAATCGAGTACGGAGTAGCGAATCACGTACTCGTTCCTTAATCTGCGCGTGAGATAGTCCGTGAGGTTTTCTGGCCACGGTTTGTAGCGGGACCCGGGGTGTAGTGCTTGACTGTGGATATTGTTGAGGGACTCGTGGAAATTTGCCAGGAGTGACGTAGGATCCCTTGGCATGTACTCAAGGCGCACTCCTACAGGTTGACCGTCCCATTCGAGACTCGGGATTAGATCGACAATGCGGTGGAGGTTGCCCTCGTCGACTGTGAACCATAAGTCCAAAGTAATTCTTGGCAGGCCGCTTTCGGGGTCATCTGTCTCTGGGTCGAACTGGTTGAATAGGTCCCAGCAATCCGCGGTGAAGTCATACAGCTGGAACCGGCCGCGCTGGTTTCCCAGGAAGAGCGGAAAGACATGTGTTGCTGAGGTCTTGCCACTATTGTTGGCCCCGACGAAAATCGTTGTTTCCTTGTCGAGGGTGACATAGGCGTCCTTGAGGCGTCGAAAGTTCTTGATGCGAAAAGAGTTGATGTGCATAGCCCTGCCCGCTTGTTGGCATGCTGACCGTCGCGGAACAACTCTTGCACATCGGATGCAGTTGTTGTTGCAGGCTCGTTCGGACGCGTGGCTTGCCTTGGCCGCCCGTCGGCGGCTTTGGGCAGTACGGCGGCTGAACGGAGGTCCACCGTAAGTGCGATTGCAGGAATCGACCGTCTGTATGTGGGTAAGGAATCGGGGTCTGATGCTGAAGGTCCGTTGTCTTATTCACGACAGTACTGCTGGTGCGACGCCATCCGAGATTGCCGAGCGTTCGCCGGCCGGGCCCACGGCGTGCAGCGCGCCGGTCAGCGCCAGGTAGTCGATGTCGCGCCCGGCGCTGTGTGCCGGTGGCCCGTCCTGTCCTCAGCCGGTCATCCGCCCGTACACGAAGCGAGGGTTGCGGCGAGGCAGCCTTTCGGGCGAGGCCGAGTCGTTCGGTTACCCCGGGCCGGAAGCCCTCGACCTGCTGAACCGCAGCCGCCGCGATCGCGGATCTGAAGCAACCCGGCGCGTGGCCTGGGACCGATAGCAGACCAGCTCGATCACCTTTTTTGCAGGATTCCGCCTACTGTTGGGCCGGGGGAGGTGCGGTGATCATGACGGAGCTGAGCGCGTCCGCGCGGGCCGGGCTGGAGTCGGTGGTGCCCGGCGGCGTGGCGACCCGGGCCGCGGACCGGCTGCGGATGGCCCACGACGCCTCGCACTACCTGCTGCACCCCGGCGCGGTGATCACCCCGTCCGACGCCGGTCAGGTCGCCGCGCTGCTGGCGCACAGCCGCCACACCGGCACGCCGCTGACGTTCCGCTCCGGCGGCACAAGCCTCAGCGGCCAGGCGGTCACCGACCGGCTGCTCGTCGACGTGCGGCGGCACTTCCGCGACCTGAGCGTGCTCGACGACGGACGGCGGGTGCGGGTGCAACCGGGGGTGGTGCTGCGGCAGGTGAACGCCCGGCTCGCGCCGTACGGCCGCAAGCTCGGCCCCGACCCGGCCAGCGAGTCCGCGTGCACCGTCGGCGGCGTGGTCGCCAACAACTCCAGCGGCATGACCTGCGGAACCGAGTTCAACACGTACCGGACGCTGGAGTCGCTGGTGCTCGCGCTGCCCAGCGGCACCGTGCTCGACACCGGCGCCCCGGACGCCGACGCCCGGCTGCGCGCCGCCGAACCGGCACTGCACGCCGGGCTGCTGCGGCTGCGCGACCGGGTACGCGGAAATCCCGACTCGGTGCGCCGCGTCCGCGCCCAGTACGCCATGAAGAACACCATGGGGTACGGCGTGAACGCGTTCCTCGACCACGACGACCCGGCCGATCTGCTCACCCGGCTCGTGGTGGGCAGCGAGGGCACGCTCGCGTTCGTCGCGTCGGCGACGTTCCGCACCGTACCCGTGCACCGGCACGCCGCGACGGGCCTGCTGGTCTTCGACTCCCTCGGTGCGGCGATGGCCGCCATGCCGGCGCTGGTGGCGGCCGGGCCGGCGGCGGTCGAGTTGCTCGACGCCGTCGCCCTGCGGGTGGCCCAGCGTGACCCGAAGGCGGACGCCGCGCTGCGTGGCCTGGCCGTGCGGGGGCACGCCGCGCTGCTCGTGGAGTGGCAGGAGTCCGACCCGCAGGCGCTGGCCGCGCGGGTCGCCGACGCCGGCCCGGTGCTCGCCGGCCTGCCGTTGAGCGCCCCCGCCCGGCTCAGCGGCGAACCCGCGGCCCGGGCCGCGCTGTGGCACATCCGCAAGGGCCTGTACGCGGCGGTGGCCGGCGCCCGCCCGTCCGGCACCACGGCGCTGCTGGAGGACATCGCCGTGCCGGTCGAGGCGCTCGCCGGCACCTGCGCGTCGCTGGCCGACCTGTTCGAGCGGCACCGGTACGCCGACAGCGTCATCTTCGGCCACGCCAAGGACGGCAACCTGCACTTCATGCTCAACGAGCGGTTCGACGGCGGCGAGGCCCCGGCACGGTACGCCGACTTCACGGAGGAGATGGTCGACCTGGTGCTCGGCCACGGCGGCACGCTCAAGGCGGAGCACGGCACCGGCCGGGTGATGGCCCCGTACGTGCGCCGCCAGTTCGGCGACGAGCTGTACGAGGTGATGCGCGAGCTGAAGACGCTCTGCGACCCGGACGGCGTGCTCAACCCGGGCGTGCTGCTCAGCGACGACCCGGAGATCCACATGCGGCACCTCAAGACCGTGCCGACGGTGGAGGAGGAGGTGGACCGCTGCGTCGAGTGCGGCTACTGCGAGCCGGTCTGCCCCAGCCGCGACCTCACCACCACGCCCCGGCAGCGCATCGTGCTGCGCCGGGAGATCGCCGCCGCGCAGGCCGCCGGCGACACCGCGCTGGTCCGGCAGCTGACCGACGCATACGACTACGACGCGGTGCAGACCTGCGCCGTCGACGGCATGTGCGCCACCGCCTGCCCGGTCCTGATCAACACAGGTGACCTGGTCAAGCGGTTGCGCGCGCAGGAGTACGGCCGGGCCGCGTCGACCGGCTGGCGGACGGCGGCCCGTCGCTGGGGCGCCACCACCCGGGGCATGGCACGCGGACTGGACCTGGCCGGCGCGCTGCCCGCGGCGCTGCCCGAGGCCGCCACCCGGGCCGCCCGCGCGGTGCTCGGCGCCGACCGGGTACCGCGGTGGCAACGGGACCTGCCCCGGGGCGGCACCGCACGCCGTCCCCACCCGGCCGACGACCCGGACGCCGTGTTCGTCCCCTCCTGCCTGGGCACGCTGTTCGCCCCGGCGCAGGGCGGCACCGGCGTGGCCGCCGCGCTGCTCACGCTCGCCGAGCGGGCCGGCGTACGGCTGCTCGTGCCCGACGGCATCGGCGACCTCTGCTGCGGCACCCCCTGGTCGTCCAAGGGACTCACCGACGGCTACCGGACGGTGCGCGACCGGGTCCTGCCGGTGCTGCGCGCGGCCAGCCGCGACGGCGCGCTGCCGGTGATCAGCGACGCCGCGTCCTGCACGGAGGGCTTCGAGCGGCTGCTCGACGGCGCCGCGGACGTGCGGGTCGTCGACGCGGTCGCGTACACCGCCGGCACGCTGCTGCCCCGGCTGACCGTGCGCCGCCGGATCGGCTCGCTCGCGCTGCACCCCACCTGCTCGTCGGTGCGGCTCGGCCTGGACGACGCGCTGCTCACCGTGGCCCGCGCGGTAGCCGACGAGGTGGTGGTCCCGGAGGGCTGGCAGTGTTGCGGCTTCGCCGGGGACCGGGGACTGCTGCACCCGGAGCTGACCGCGTCGGCCACCCGGGCCGAGGCCGCCGCCGTCGCGTCCCGGCCCTTCGACGGGTACGCCTCGGTGAACCGCACCTGCGAGATCGGGCTGGCGCGGGCCACCGGGCAGCCGTACCGGCACCTGCTGGAGCTGCTGGCCGAGGCCACCTCGCCGTAGCGGTCCGGCGGAGTGGTGTGTCGTCCTCCCGAGATCGACACCAGCTCGGGGAGGTGGTGGGGTCCGGGTGGGTCGGATGGCACCACTTCCCCGTACTGGTGTTGACCTTGGCCCTGGTTGGGTGACTTGGTTTTCGTGAGGGGGATGCCGCCACTTCGGCGAGGTGGTGTTGACCTTGGTGGTGTGGGCTCCCGGGTGCGGGCAGGTCATGCGTGATCGACACCAGCTCGGGGCAGTGGTCTGGTCCGGGTGGGTTGGATGTGACCACTTCCCCGTGATGGTGTTGACCTTGGCTTGGCCGGCTGCGCGGGGGGTTGCGTGATCGACACCAGGTCGGGGAGTGGTCCGGTTCAGGCAGGTCCGATGTGACCGTTTCCCCGTACTGGTGTTTGGCCCTGGCGTCGGTCGAACGCCGGCTCCTCGTGTGATCGACACCAGCTCGGGGGAGTGGTCTGGTCCGGGTGGGTTGGATGTGACCGTTTCCCCGTGATGGTTTTGACCTTGGCTTGGCCGGCTGCGCGTGGGTTGGGTGATCGACACCAGCTCGGGGGAGTGGTCTGGCCCGGGCGGGTTCGATGTGGCCACTTCCCCGTACTGGTGTTGACCTTGGTGTCGGCGAGTGCCGGCTCCTCGTGTGATCGACACCAGCTCGGGGGAGTGGTCTGGTCCGGGCGGGTTCGATGTGGCCACTTCCCCCACTGGTGTTGGCCTTGGCCTCGGTCGAGTGCCGGTTGCTTGCGTGATCGACACCAGTTCGGGGAGGTGGTCTCGTCCGGGTGGGTTGGATGCGGCCATTCCCCCGCAGTGGTGTTGACCTTGGCTTGGGGCGGGGGCGCGTGGGTTGCGTGATCGAGGCGGTGTGCCGGTTGAGGGAGGCGTCGGTGATGAGCGGCCCGGGTGCCGTGAGCTGGGCGGGCGTACCGGGGTCTCGATTGCGGGCGGGCCGGGGGCAGCAGGGCTTACGGTGCGAGAGGGGGAGTCCACGGGAGGGGTGACGCGGTGGCGGCCGGGATGTTGTCGGGGCGGGTCGCTGTGGTCACCGGCGCCGCGCGCGGGATCGGCCGGGCCGCCGCGGTCGCGCTGGCCCAGGCGGGCGCGGACGTGGCCGGCATGGACGTCGCCGGGCCGGTCAGCCCGATCCTGGACCTCCCGCCCGCCAACGCCGGACGACCTGGCCGAGACCGGCCGGCGGGTGACGGCGGCCGGCGCTCGCTGGTCGGCGCACGTGGCCGACCAGCGCGACATCGGGGCGGTACGGGCGGTGGCCGAGGTGGTCGAACGGGAGCACGGCGGCGTGGACGTGCTGTTCGCCAACGCCGGCATCCAGGCGTTCGCGCCGCTGCTGGAGATGACCGACCAGCACTGGCACGACCAGATCGACGTGAACCTCACCGGCGCCGCCAACGTGCTGCGGGTGTTCGCGCCGCTGCTGGTACGGCGCGGCGGCGGGCGGATCGTCATCACGTCGTCCACCCAGGGGCAGCACGGCACCACGAACGGGTCCGCGTACTCGGCGTCCAAGTGGGGCCTGATCGGGCTGATGAAGTCCGCCGCGCTGGAACTCGGGCCGCACGGCGTGACGGTGAACGCGGTGATCCCGGGGCTGGTCGACACCGCGCTGACCCGGCACCGGGACCGTTACGTGCAGGCGCTGGTCGAGGCCGGGAAGTCACCGTCGGGTGACCTGGCCGAGGTGGAGCGCGAAGCGGTTGAGGCGCTGCGGGCGAAGACGCCGCTGGGCGTGCCGTGGGTGGAGCCGGAGGACGTCGCGCCGCTCGTGGTGTTCCTCGCCTCGGACGCGGCGCGGATGGTCAGCGGCACGTCGTTCGCCGCGACAGCGGGCGACAGCGCCCACGTGACCGCCTGACCTCGCCGGGCCGCCGCCGACGGCCGGCACGGTTAGGCTCGGGCGATGCATCGATCGCGGTTGTACGCCCTGATCATCGACGCGCCGAAGGACGAGGCGGGGGAGTCCGCCGCGTTCTGGTCCGCCGCGCTCGGCGCGGACCCGCGTACCGATCCGGCCGAACCGGAGTTCACCGGCCTGGCCGACGTGGTGCCAGGGCTGGTCACCGCCGTGCAGTCGGTAGACGACGCGCCCCGCTACCACCTCGACATCGAGACCGACGACGTGGCGGCCGAGGTCGAGCGGCTGCGTGGGCTGGGCGCCACACCGGTGTCCCGCTGGCTCGACTGCCACGTGCTGCGCGCGCCGGGCGGGCATCTGCTCTGCGTCATCCCGGTGGCCAGCGACGGCGAACTGTTCGAGGCCACCGCCACCCGCTGGCCGTGACCCTGGACCTGAGTCGGCGCCCCGGATGCCAACCGGCTCCCCCCGAGGGCAACTGCGCCCCGGAGGGGACCCTCGGCCCGGACGTTGACCTGCGCCCCGGATGTGGACCGGCGCCCCGGATGTGGACCGGCGCCCCGGCGGTGAGCCGGGGCGCCGGAACCGGTGCCGTCAGAGGTACGGCAGCGTGACAGTCGAGCTGTTGCCCACGCCGAGGATCGTGGGCGCGCCGCCGATGGCGTTCCACACCTCGACGCGTACCGTCCCGCCCGACATGTTGCCGAGCGTGCCGGTGGCCGAGAGCAGGCCCTGGGTCTGCCGGTAGCGCTCCGCGCCCGGGATCGGGTCGGTGGCGAAGTACCGGTAGGTCTCCACCCGCTCGACGCTGCCGTTGCCGGTCAGGTCGTAGGAGACCCGGATCTGGACGCCGTTGCCGACCGCGGTGCCCGCGTCGACGGCCAGGTCGAACGCGGTGGCGCCGCCGGTGAACGTGCCGGTCAGCCCGGTGGCGGTGAAGACCTGCGGGTTGGCCGGCGTGCCGTCGTGGTTGCCGTTCGCCGCCGCCACGTTCACCGTGCCGGCGGTGCCGGCGTTGCCGTCGAGCCCGCCGCCCGAGCGCAGGTACCGGACCGGCTTCAGCGGGCTGCCCGTACCCGTCGGGCTGGGGCTGGCGGAGGTCGGCGTGGGACTGGCGGTGGTCGGGGTGGGGCTGGGCGTCGAGGTCGTCGGGGTGCCGGTCGGCACGGTTCCGCCGCCGGTGGCGTTGCCGCCGCTCCAGGTGTACGCCCCGGAGGTGGCGGTCTTCCCGGCCGCAACGGTGAGCGTGACGCCGTTGGAGAACGTGACGGTGAGCGGGCGGGCGGTGATGTTCGACGCCACGTAGGTGCGGACGCCGTTCTTGACGAACACCTTCGCCAGCGGGTGGTTGGCGGTCACTGTGGTGTCCACGGTGCCGAGCGCGGCCAGGTTGCGGATCCAGTGGAACGTGTGCGCCTTGCTCTCGCCCTCCTCGCTGGTGAATCCGCTGTTGGCACGGAAGTTGCGCAACGCCTGCTCGCCGTCGCCGAGGGCCAGGAACTCCCAGATGATGTCCTGCCACACCGTCGGCGGGCCGCCCTTGTTGGTGACCAGCTCGGCGTAGTTGGCCTTGACGTACTCGGGGAAGTCGCCCAGGTAGAGGTGACCGCCGGTGATCGGCAGCATGTTGATGCCCTGGATCATCTCCGGCGCAGCGGAGAACCAGGTGGAGTACGACCCGCCGTCGCCCCACACCATGCCGACGGTCTTGTGCCCGAACGCGGACGGGAAGTTCTGGTCGTACACGTCGAACCAGTACTCGGAGATGGCGGCGGACTGGGTGGTCCACAGGTAGACGCCGGCGTCGCGGACGGCGGTGTCGCCGGTGGCCTGACCCCACTGGATCAGCGCGTTGGCGAAGTTCATCCCCTCCGACGAGGACTCCTGGTTGTTGCCGGCGAAGAACGGCGCCAGCCCGGAGGCCCAGTCGTGCCCGGCGTAGATGTCGAAGTCACGCAGGTAGGGGAAGCGGCTGTCCGCGCGGTCGTAGTTGTTGGCGTCGCGGATGAGCAGGTCGACCATGCCGCCGTAGCGGCTGTCGTCGGCCCAGCCGGGGTCGAACTTGGCGACCGTGGCGGCGGCGGCGATGAAGTAGCCGTAGTGGAAGTGGTGGTCGTTGAGGTCCTCGTCGGAGCCGTACGAGGCGGGGTAGCCGATCAGCGTGCCCCAGTTGCGGTCGTAGTAGAACAGCTGGCCGCTCTCGCCCGAGCCCGCGGTGAGCCAGTTGGTCAGCCGGTTCTTCATCGCGGTCAGCGCGGAGTCACGGACCGAGGTCTGCCCGAGCTGGTCGGCGATCTCGGCGATCCGGGCGGCCCGGCCGAGTCCCTTGCCGGCCCAGTACGTGTCGGGGCCGCTGACGCCCTCCGGGTTGCCCTGCTCGGCGTTCAGGTAGCCGGTGACTGTGGACAGGTCCGCGCCGCTGGAGTCGCCGACGGCGGGCACCTCGGGCAGCACGCCGGTGAAGCGCATCGTGGTGGTGAACGACGGCACGCCGGTGAGGATCCGCATGGCGCCGCGCGCCGAGACGTACGTCTGGCTGATCGGGGTGGCGCCGGTGAGGCTGCGCCACTGGTGCGGGTAGAGCGCGACCACCGTCTTCGTCTCGCTGCCCTCGCGGGGCGTGGTGGTGAACGCGTACGTGGTGCGCACGGTGCCGGCGGACGGGTCGTAGGAGTAGCTCATCCGGGTGCCGGTGACGTGCGCGTGGGCGTAGCGGGCGTAGGTGTCGGCGAGCGCGGCCCGGTCGCCGCCGCCGGGCAGCGCGGCCACCGAGAAGTACGCCTTGCCGGCCAGCGTCGAGCTGATGCTGGTGCCGTTGACGGTCCAGGTCGCGCCGGTCGGCGCGTACGCGACGTAGTCGTGGCCGCGGACGGTGAAGCCGATGGTGGCGCCGGAGTTGCGCCAGACGGTGGGCGTGCCGGCGGCGGTGAGCTGCGCGGTGCCGCCGCTGACCGTGTAGTAGCCGATCGGCAGGCCGTGGCCGATGGTGGCGCGCATGGTGCGGCTGCCGTCGCTCCAGTCTGCGGTGACCGTCCAGTCGGTCCAGCCGGCGGCCTTGACCACCGGCGCGGCCAGGCCGGGCATCCCGACGCGCACGTCCTCGGTGTACGGGTAGTGGAACTCGCCCACGCCGGTGGCGGTGCCGCTGATCGCCGGCGTGGTGGTGTAGGACAGTCCGAGCCCGTTGTTCTCGGCCTTGTACGCCAGTGGATGCGCGTGCAGGACCTCGCTGCCCGTGCAGTTGTTGCGCTTCCAGATCAGCGAGGACCACCAGTCGTTGGTGGGGATCGCGCCGGCCGGCGCGTCGGCGGTGGTGAACGTCCTCGGGTTGGTGCTGATCGCGCCGCAGCCCTTCGGCAGCAGGGCGCCGGCCGGTCGCGTCTCGGTGTAGCTGCCCGCGCCGACGGCGCCGGCGGTGGCGGTGCCGCCACCGCCGACGACGACGCCCAGCAGGCCGGCGGCGAGCACTGACGCGGCGACGAGGGCGGCGGCCCGACGGCCGCGCCGCCGGGCCGGGGACGGGACGGGCGTCGCGGGTACGGGGTCGGGGGAGAAGTCCCGCAGGAGGGTCATGGAGGTCCCCTTCACGGAGGAGAAGCGGGGGTACGGGGTGATGGTCGATCGCTGTGAGAGCGCTCTCTTGGGAAGGGACATTAAGGTTCGGGTTACGGATCCGTCAATGTCCTGTTACCAAAGAGAGCGCTCTCCGTCGCTGTGGTTGACCCTCCGCAGCAGCCTCCCGTACGCCCGGTGAGCAGGGCGGACGACCGCGCACGACGCCGCCCCCGGCCGGTGACCGGGGGCGGCGCCGCGCGTACCCGTGCTCAGGCGGCGGTGGCGGCGAGCCGCTGCGTGGCGTCAGCGGCGGCCGGCTGGCCGGTGGCGTGCGTCCGGGCGGCCGGGGCGCCGGTCCCGGCGGGGCGCGACGCGATCGGGCCGGGCGCAGTGGCGGGGCGCGACGGCGTGCCGGGCCGCGGCGTCCGGGCCGTGATCAGCGCGGTCTGCGCGGCGTTCCACGCGGCGCACGGCCAGGCGGCCCCGGCGCAACTCGGGCTCGCGCAGACACGTTCGGCGTCGGGCTGGTGCGCGTCGGCCACCGCGGCGGCCAGGTCCCACAGCAGCGGATCGGTCACCTCCGCGGGGCGGTCGGCGACGCGGTCTGTGCTGGCTTCGGACATGATTCGGTCCCCCCCTGTCGTGAACGGCCCCCACCTGTTTCCGGAATCCGCGCCCGGCAAACCTGCGTCCGGCCCGGCGCGGACATAGGCTGACCGTCGTGGCGAGGTACTACGACCTGCATCCGGACAATCCCCAGCCCCGCGTGATCCGGCAGGTGGTGGACCTGCTGCGCGCCGACGGGGTGATCGCCTACCCGACCGACTCCTGCTACGCGCTCGGCTGCCGCATCGGCAACCGCGACGGGGTGGAGCGCATCCGCGAGATCCGGCGGCTCGACGACCGGCACCCGTTCACGCTGATGTGCGCCGACTTCGCCCAGCTCGGCCAGTTCGTCAAGCTCAGCAACGCGGTCTTCCGCCAGGTCAAGTCGGTCATCCCGGGCAGCTACACGTTCCTGCTGCCGGCCACCGCCGAGGTGCCCCGGCGGTTGCAGGACCCGCGGCGGCGGGTGGTCGGGGCGCGGGTGCCGAGGCACACGGTGACCCAGGCGCTGCTGGCCGAGCTGGGTGAGCCGCTGCTGTCCAGCACGCTGCTGCTGCCCGGCGAGGACGAGCCGATGACCCAGGGCTGGGAGATCAAGGAACGGCTCGACCACCTGATCGACGCCGTGGTCGACGCCGGTGACTGCGGGCTGGAGCCGACCACCGTGGTCGACCTGTCCGGCGAGGAGCCGGAGATCCTGCGTCGCGGCGCCGGAGACCCGGCCCGCTTCGAGTAGCGATCACCGATTCCGCCCCGTCCGGGCGCCGTCGTGGGGCACGGTAGGGACCCGGGGGACGGTGACGGGGGTACGGCGTGGAAGCACTCCTGCTGATCACGGTGCTCGGCGCGACAGTGCTCGTCGGCACCACGATCGGCGGTCGCTACAGTGTCGCGCCGCCCGTCCTGCTGATCGCCATGGGCGCGCTGATCGGCCTGCTGCCGCCGTTCGACAACCTGATCCTCGAACCCGAGGTCGTGCTGGTGCTGTTCCTCCCGGCGATCCTCTACCGGGAGAGCCTGGTCACCAGCCTGCGCGAGATCCGGGCCAACCTGGTCGTGATCATCGGCCTCGCCGTCGTGCTGGTGATCGTCACGATGGCCGCTGTCGCGTTCACCGCGCAGGCGCTCGGCGTGGCGGCGGCCTCCGCCTGGGTGCTCGGCGCGGTCCTGGCGCCCACCGACGCCGCCGCCGTGGCCGGCCTCGCCAAACGGATGCCGCGCGGCATCCTCACCACGCTGCGCGCGGAGAGCCTGGTCAACGACGGTACGGCGCTCGTGCTCTTCGCCGTGGCGGCGGGCGTGGTCGCGGGCGGGACGGTGCCCGGGCCGCTGTTGCTCACCGGCGAGTTCGTCGGCAAATCGGCCGGCGGGGTGGCCGCGGGCCTGCTCGTCGGCGCGGTAGTGGTGCTGATCCGCAAGCACGTGGACGACCCGATGCGCGAGGGCGGGCTGAGCATCCTCACCCCGTTCGTCGCGTTCCTGCTCGCCGACGCGGTGCACGCCAGCGGCGTGCTGGCGGTCGTCGTGTCCGGGCTGGTGCTGTCCTACGCCGCGCCCCGGGTGATCCGGGCCCGCTCCCGGGTCACCGCGTTCGCGTTCTGGGACCTGTCCACCTTCATGGTCAACGGCGGCCTCTTCGTGCTGCTCGGCACGCAGGTGCCCCGCTCGCTGCGCGGCATCACCAGCCACTCGCCGACCGCCTCGCTCGGCATCGCGGTGCTCGTCGCGGCGGTCGTGGTGGCCATTCGGCTGGTCTGGGTGCACCTGTCGGTGTCGGTGCTGCAACGGGTGGACCACCGCGAGTCGAGCCGGGCGCGGCACTTCGACTTCCGGATGCGTACCGCTGTGGGCTGGGCCGGGTTCCGCGGCGCCGTCTCGCTCGCCGCGGCGCTCGCCGTGCCGGTCACCATGCACGACGGCACCCCGGTGCGCGAACGCGACCTGATCATCTTCGTCACCGTCGTGGTGATCGTGCTGATCATGCTGGTGCAGGGCACGACGCTGCCGGCCGTCGTGGGCTGGGCCGGCCTGAACGGCGACCGGGAACGGGACGAGGAGGTGCGCTGGGCCCGGATCCGGGCCACCGAGGCCGCCCTGGAGGCGCTGCCGCGGGCCGCCAGCGACGTGGGCGCCACCCAGGACACCGTGGACCGGCTGCGCGCCGACTACGAGGACCACCTGGCCGACGTTCGTGACCCGGGCGGCGAGGACGCGGAGGGGGAGCGGGAGATGGCCCGCCGGCTGCGGCTGCGGGTGCTGGACCACAAGCGGCAGGAGATCACCCGGCTGCGCAACACCAGGCAGATCGACGACGCGGTGCTGCGGCAGCTCCAGGCGGCCATCGACATCGAGGAGATCCGGCTGCTCGGGCCGGAGATGGAGGAGTGAGCCGGCCGGCCGCCACCCGGACGGGGTGGCGGCCGGGGTGGCTCAGCGTGCGTCGACAGCGACGACCGTGTACGGGGTGGTCGGCGTCGGCGGGGTGGTGAACCGGCCGTTCGGCAGGTAGAGCCGGCCAAGCGCGGCGGCCACGGTGGTCGGCACGTCGAAGCCCGGGTCGGTGATGACGCCGCGCGCGACGCCGGCCGTGCCGGAGCGGTTCAGGTCGACCACGGCGACCTGGTTGAGGAAATTCTGCACCACGTACAGCGTGCGGCCGAGCAGCAGCAGGCCGTCGCCGTTGAGGAAGGTGGCGCCCGGCACGTCGACGGCGGTGGTGACGCCGGTGGCCAGGTCCACCCGGAACAGGGTACCGGTGTTCGACTGCACGACGATCAGCGCGCGCCCGTCCGGTGTGGGCGCGATGCCGTTGAGGTTGACGCCGGTGCCGGTCTGCTGGAAGTCGCCGGTCAGCGGCAACGTGGTGAACCCGCCGGCGGGCGGCAGCGTGCCGCCGCGCCCCAGCGGCAGGCGGTAGAGCACCGGCCGGTTCGAGTCGGTGAACCAGGCGGCGTCGCGGGTGAGCGTCACGTCGTTGACGAACGTCGGCGCCTCGGCGAACCGGTAGCTCGCGAGCACGGCGCCGGTGCGGGTGTCGATGACCCGGGCGTCCCCGGCGGTGCCGCCGGCGACGAAGAGCCGGCCTCGCGCGTCGACCTTCAGGCCGAGCGACGGGGTGCCGGTGGCGGGGCTGACCTGCTTGCCCGCCCCGGTGATCAGGTCGGCGCGGTAGATCTCGCCGGTGGCCCGCGACCCGAACCAGGCGTACCGGCCGGCGGTGGCGACGCCCTCCGGCTGGAAGCCGTCGGGCAGCGCGATGACGCTCGGGCGGCGGTCGTGGGCGGCGGCGGGCGCCGGGGCGGCGGTGGTCACGAGGGTGGCGGTCAGGGCGACGCCGAGGGCGGTCCTGATGCGTCGGTTCACTGTGGTCCTTCCGGCGATGGCGGTGGGACAGGACCCACCCCACTGTACGGTCGCGGGCCGGCGCCCGCCGGGGACGCGACCCGGCACGGTGCTCCCGTGCCGGGTCGCGCCGACGGTCAGCCCGCCGCGCAGGTCGGCGTGCCGGAGGGCGCGGTACCCGTGCCCTGGAATCCGAACTCGGTGGTGCCACCGGCACCGACCTGGCGGTTGTAGTCCACGTTGCGGAAGGTCACCGCACCGCTGGTGCCGCTGGCCTGGGCGCTCCAGGTGTTCGTGACCGCCGAGCCCGACGGCACGGTGAGCGACACGGCCCATCCGTTGAGCCCGCTGGAGCCCGCGGTGATCCGCACGTTGGTGACGAAGCCGCCCGGCCACTGGTTGGTGGTGATCGTGGCGGTGCAGGCGCCGGTCGGCGGGGGAGTCGTCGGCGGCTCGCTGGTCGGCGGCGTGCTGGTCGGCGGAGTCGACGTGGGCGGGGTGCTGGTCGGCGGCGCGGTCGTCGGCGGCGGGGTGCCGCCCTCGTTGAGCGCGTTCAGCACGGCGGTGTACGCCTGCTTCTTGTTGCCGCTGCCGTCGAACAGCAGCGGGGTGCCGCTGGCCCGCCAGGAGTCGGTGTCGCGGATGCCCCACACGGTGATGCCGTTGCACCGCGCCACGGCCAGGCAGTCCCGGGTCACGTTGCCGTACGAGGTGGCCTGGCTGCTGCCGGAGCCCTCGATGTCCAGCTCGGTGATCTGCACGTCGACGCCGAGCGCGGCGAAGTTCTGCAGCGTGGTGCGGTAGTTGCTCGGGTACGGCGAGCCGCTGTTGAAGTGCGACTGGAAACCGACGCAGTCGATCGGCACGCCCCGGGACTTGAAGTCCCGCACCATGTTGTAGACGCCCTGGGTCTTGGCCCACGACCAGTTGTCGGTGTTGTAGTCGTTGTAGCAGAGCTTGGCGCCGGGGTCGGCGGCGCGGGCGGCCCGGAACGCGGCCTCGATCCAGTCGTTGCCGGTCTGCTGGAGGTTCGAGTTGCGGCGGGCGCCGCTGTTGCCGTCGTCGAACGCCTCGTTCACCACGTCCCAGGAGTGGATCTTGCCCCGGTAGTGGGTGGCGACCTGGGTGACGTGGTTGATCATCGCCTCGCGCAGCGCGCTGCCGGACAGGCTTCCCGTCCACCCGGGCTGCTGCTGGTGCCAGAGCAGCGCGTGGCCGCGTACCCGCATGCCGTTGGCCTGAGCGTGCGCGACGAGCCGGTCGCCGGCGCTGAAGTTGAACTGGTTCCGGGACGGCTCGGTGGCGTCCCACTTCATCTCGTTCTCGGCGGTGACCATGTTGAACTCGCGGTTCAGGATGCCGACGTACGTGCTGTCGGACAGCTTGTTCACCGCCACCGCCGTGCCGAAGTAGCGGCCCTGCTCCGCCGCCGACGCGCCGAGCGTCGTGCCGGCGCTGGCGCTGGTCGCCACCGCTATCGTGGCGGCGACCACCGCGGCCCCCGCCACCATCGCGACCACAGCGGTCCGCGGGCGTGACCGGGCTGCCGCGCTCCCGCTGCCGCGGGCGAGCAACTTGTCCATCTGAACGCCTCTCCTAGCCTGTCAAAGGGATCGGATCGCTCCGGCCACCGCCCGCCACGATGTCGGCTCCGCGCGGCCGCCCGGTGGCCGCGTCAGGTCAGGGAGTGACTCCCCGGCACATCGTGAGTGGATCGAAGCGAATCTCTGCCCGGAGCCTACCGGAAGCGTTCCGAAAACTTAATCACCTCGATGCGCCGACCTGCCGGCCCCCGGTGCCGGGGTGGAGAGGTGAAACCCCGGGCGGGGGCGGTGTGCGGGCATGGCTGCGCCGCCCGGCGCGGCTCCGGAAGTTTCGGGGCGAGCCGCCCGGCGACGGTGACTGCCGCTTGAGTGGATCGCGTCCCCGGGCCGATGCTTGGCTAATCGACCGTAGACGATGGAAGGGGTCCTCCGGATGCGCCGGCCCTCGCTCGTCGCACTTGCCCTCGCCGCCCTGCTGGCCGGCACCCCGGCGGTCGCCCGCGCCGGCGTCGCCGCGCCGGCCGGACCCGCCGTGCTCGCCGGGATCCGCACACCCGGCACCGCCTGGGGACACGACCCGGCCACCGGCCGGCTCACCGTCACCGCCGACGACACGGTACGCGGCAGCGAGCTGTCCGCGCTGCGCCGCACGGCCGACCGGGCCGGCGCGGTCCTGCGCCACGAACCCGGGCGGCTGCGCACGCTCATCGCCGGCGGCCAGGCGATCTACGGCGGCAGCGGGCGCTGCTCACTGGGCGCGAACGTGCGCAGCGGCGCCACCTGGTACTTCGTCACCGCCGGGCACTGCACCCGCCTCGCCGCCACCTGGTACGCCGACAGCGCCCACGCCACGGTGCTGGGCAGCCGGACCGGAAGCAGCTTCCCCGGCAACGACTACGGCGTGGTCCGCTACACCGGGACCGTCGCCCACCCGAGCGCGATCCACACCTACCCGGGGCAGGTCACCGTCACCGCCGCCGGCAGCGCGTACGTCGGGCAGGCGGTCTGCCGCAGCGGCGCCACCACTGGCGTGCGGTGCGGCTCGGTCACCGGGCTGAACGCGACTGTCAACTACGCCGAGGGCAGCGTCACCGGGCTCATCCGCACGAACATCTGCGCCGAGCCGGGCGACAGCGGCGGCCCGCTCTACGTGGCCGCGACCGGCACCGTCATCGGCGTCCTCTCCGGCGGCAGCGGCAACTGCACCAGCGGCGGCACCAGCTACTACCAGCCGATCCTGGAGATCCTCGCCGCGTACGGCCTGACGATCCCCTGACCGGCCCGCGTGGGCGGGCCGGATCGCGCGTTCCCGGGCCGCGCCGCCCGGTCAGGCGTCGCCGGGTACGGCCATCTCGCCCAGCCGCGACCAGTCCTGCTGCGGCACCGTCACGTTGACGATCCGGGGCGTCTCGGCCAGGTGCGGCGGCAACGTGCGCTGGGCGGCCCGGAAGTGCTCCGACTGCACGTGCGCAGCGCCCGCCTCGTCGTCGCGGAACGCCTCGACCAGCACGTACTCGGTCGGGTCGTCCAGGCTGCGCGACCAGTCGAACCACAGGCAGCCGGGCTCGGCCCGGGTCGCGGCGGTGAAGTCGGCGGCGATCCGCGGCCAGTTGTCGGCGTCTTCCGGGCGGACCCGGAACTTGGCGGTAATGAAGATCATGGGATCAGGCTACCCAGGGCCGGCGGTGACCCGCGCCCGATCAGCTCTTGGCCGCCGGGCCGAGCAGTTCGGCCGCCCGCCGGTCGGCGAACGCGGTGACCGCCTGCTGCCCGGCACCGAACACGATGGCCAGGCCCAGCAGCGCGGCGGTGCTGCTCACACTGGTCTCCACCAGGCCGCCGATGACCAGCATGATGCCGACCACCGCCACCAGCGGGCCGATCGCGAGCTTCAGCAGCCCCTGCTGGAACGGCAGCTTGTAGGGCAGCCCGCCGGACCGGGAGGTGATCATCGAGGGCAGCGCGCTGAGGAACGCACCGAGCGCCCCGGCGATCAGCACGAAGAACAGCAGCCGCCAGGCGGGCACGCCACCGGCGTCGGTCGGCGCCTCCAGCAGCCGCAGGTCGTGGGTGCGCCACTGCACCAGCACCACGAGGACCTCCGCCAGCAGCGCGAACACCGACAGCCCGAGCATCCGGTTGCGCAGCCGCCGCGCCGACTCGTGGAACTCGTCGGACGCGGAGTGGTAGCGCAGCAGCAGCGCCTGCACCCGGGCGCGCAGCAACTCCACGGGCACGCCGCCGGTCGCGGAGTCGAGGTCGGTGAGCACCCTGTCGTCGGCCGGCAGCACCTGCGCCGCCGCGCTGCGGTACGCGGGCAGCAGCCCGGTCAGCTCGTCCGAACTGCGCAGCGCCACCATGGCCCGCTCCACCGAGTGGATCGTCTGCCACGCGTACTCCAGGTTGCCGCCGCGCAGCCACTCGACCACGCCGCTGCGCCCGAGCACCGCCTCCACCCCGGACAGTTGCGCGCGCAGCCCCGCGACCAGCTCGGGGTCGCGGGCGGACAGCGCGGCGAGCTGCTGGTACAGGTCGTCGAGCTTGGTGCGGACGCGGACCTGCCACACCGCGCTGGGAACGGACGCGGTGGACCGCTCCCCCCGGCCCTCCGGCGTGTTCCGGGGCTCGGGTATGGCCTCCGGCTGGGTCTCCTGCTCGATCATCGCGCCCCACCTCTTTCCCCCACGCCACGCGAACCTGCTATAAGTATTCGCAGGTCAGGGTCATAATGGCTAGAGCACACCGGACAGTTGACCCGGCTCGCGACGGCGCGGGATCCGGCCCGACGGACGAGGCCGGAGCGCTCGGGCGATCGGTAACCTGAGCCGGTGACCGTCTACGCCCTCGCGCAGCTCACCATCCACGACCGGGCTCGCTACGACAGGTACGCCGCCGCCTTCCCGCCGGTGCTGGCCCGCTACGGCGGGCGGCTGCTCGCCGCCGACACCAGCCCGCGCGTGGTCGAGGGGGAGTGGCCGCACCAGAAGGCGGTTCTGCTGTCGTTCGACAGCCGGGAGGACTTCGAGCGCTGGTCCACCTCGCCGGAGTACCGGGAGATCTCCCGGGACCGGGAGGCGGCCACCGAAGGCGTGGTCCTGCTGCTCGACGGGATCGGTCACGCTTGGCCGGCCTGACCGGTCAGAGACGGTGGCGCACCCACACGTTGGGTTCCACGTACGCGGCGTGGTCGTGGTCGACGTCGACGAGCACCGGCGTCAGCGCGCCCGGCACGCGTACCGGCCCGGAGGTGTCGAACGGCAGCCCGGTCCAGCGCCGCCAGTCGGCGAGGGTGCCGGTCACCGTCATCGACCGGGGCGCGACCCGCTCGATGACCCCGCCGGCCCGTACGTGCACCCGCAGCCACGGGTCGGCCGGCAGCCCGTCCGGGCGGCGCCGGGCCGCGTACTCGGTCATCGGCACGTCCGGGGCGGCGGCCTTGCCGTTCGGGCGCACCGGCGCCACCAGCGTGTCGAACCCGGCGCGGGCCACCGCGGCGCGCATGGCGTCGAGCATCAGCCCGGACACGCCGCCGCCGCGCCGGTCCGGGCGCACGCAGATCTCCAGCGCGGACACCAGGTTGGGGGTGGACCCGGTGAGGCGGCCGAGCGTGGCCCGCTGGATCACCCGGTCCCAGCCGCCGTCGGGCAGCTCGTCCTCGGTCCAGCGCAGCGGCGCCGCGTACCCCCGGGCGACGGCCCGGCCCGGCTCGGCCGGGTCGACGGCGGCGAAGACGAACTCCGGGTAGAGGTCGTGCGCGACGCCGTAGTAGAGCGCGCCCATCGGGTCCCAGAGCATGAACGGCGGCCAGGCGCCGTCGAAGTCGGCGTCGAGCAGCGGCGCCAGGTCGGGCCGCTGCGCCAGGGTCACGATCTCCAGAGTCACGCCGGGCAGGCTAGAGCCGCGCGGCCCGGACCGCACGCCGATTTGTCGGCGCCGCTGGTTAGGCTGCCGCCATGGCAGATCCGTTCCGGGTACGCGTCACCGTGCGCGGCTACGAACTCGACACGCAGGGGCACCTCAACCAGGCGGTCTACCTCCAGTACGCCGAGCACGCCCGCTGGGAGTGCCTGCGGGCGTCCGGCGTCGGCCAGGACCGGCTGCTCGCCGGCGGTGTCGGGCCGGTGGCGCTGGAGGTGACGGTGCGCTACCTGCGGGAGCTGCGCGGCGGTGACGAGGTCGACGTGACCTGCGAGTTCCACTGGGGCGAGGGCAAGACGTTCCGGATCAGCCAGGAGTTCACCCGCGCGGACGGCACCCCGGTCGCCTCGGTCAGCGGCGTCGGCGGCCTGCTCGACCTGGCCGAGCGGCGGCTGGTTCCCGACCCGCGTGAGCGGTTCCGGGCGCTGGCCACGGACCCGGCGCCGATGAGCCTGTAGCCGGCCCTGGCCCGGCGCGACGTCGAGCCCGGGCGCCTAGCGACAACTGTACGTCCTATGTCATTCCGGTGGTGCCGCGACGATGCTCGGCGATCAGCGGCTCCACCCGGCGCTCCCACTCCTCGACCGGATACCGCGCTGGATCGTAGGGCGCCAGCGCCGGTGGCCGGATACCGAGCTCGCGCAGCAGCGCCGCCGCCTGGTCCAGTTCGAACCGCCAAACGTACGGCTCGCCGTCCGCCCACGCCGACACGTACGCGGCGCGGGCGTGCGTGACGGCCGGCCCGGTCTCGCCGAGCAGGTGCATGATGGTGGCGAGCGTCAGGTGGGGGGCGTCCCGGTGCCGAGACAACCGGGTCGCCACGTCACGCGCGGCGGCGCGCCGGTCGGAATGGGCCCGCAGGTTCGCCAGAGCGAGAAGGGCCTCCGCTGCAAAGTCCGGCACATTGACCTCGTTGGCCATACGGACCGCCTCCTCGAGCGGGGCGACGGCATCCGCCGGGTCGCCCCTCGACAGCAACCACTCGCCGCGTAGCCGGCGCAGGTCGCGCAACACCGGTCGGGATCGGCGTTCCGCGGCGATCTGCTCGGCCGCCGCCAACTCACGGGCGCGCAGCAACCCCTGCGGATACCGGACGTATCGCAGATAGGCGAGCTCCGCCATGGCGGGCTGTACGACCTCCTCGCTGACGTCCCGGTCCATCGTCTCGATCAGCGCCCATAGCCGCTCGGCCTCCGGCCAGCGTCCCAGTCGGCCCAGAAAGGACAGGAGGTTAACGCGCGCTTGGAGGGCGGTGCCCGGGTCAGTCGGAGGAAGGACGACCAACTCGTTCGCGAGGCCGTGAGCACGGTGGGCGAGGGCCGGACGATTCAGCTGGGACTGGGCGACGCCGTAGTTCGTGACGTCGATCTGCAGGGCGCGCAGGGCCTGAGAGTCCAGGTCCAGCGCGATGCGGAACCGGACGAGAGCGGCTGCCTGCGCGTGCATGCCCAGGCGGAAGAGGGCTCTAGCCGTCACGCTCAGCAGGTATGGCACGTCGTCCGGCGTGACCGCCGGGGTCAGGGACCAGTCCGACCGGAAGATGGGACGGATCAGAGCGACGACCTCGTGAAGCGCCTCCAGTCGCAGCGTCATCGCTACCGCCAGCCCTGAACGCATCATCTCGTTGGCGTCCGCGAGACGACCGAGCTCGATCATCGTTCGCACCACGGTGATGGCGTCGCTGAGATGGTCGAGGGTGGTGGCGTTCTCGTACGGGTCGCCAGGTGCCTGGCGGGAGAAGTGGTCGATGATCCGGTCGCCGACGCTCACCAGGTCCGCGCCACGGAGGGTGGACCGAGCCGTTGCCCGTACCACCGGGTGCAGATCCCATCGTCCCGCCCGCCGGTCGTACTGGACCAGCCCGCGCCGCTCGAGGTCACCTACTGTTGCCCGCAGGGCCGAGGCACCGCCGGCGGTGGCCGGGTGTGGCCGGAGGGCATCCAGCGCCTCCAGGGTTGCATAGTCGATCGACGTGACCAGGAGACTGAGAGTCCAGAGCAGTTGTCGGCTCTCGACGTCCAGCGCGTTCAGCGCGTCCCGCAGGATGTGGTACCGCTTCTGGACGAGGTCGAGGTTCCCGACGTCCAGCCGGCCCCCGTGCTCCGGCGCGGCGGCCCACCTGTCGAAGTTGCCCCGGTCGGGCAAATAGTCGTTGATCAACCCGGCCACCACGCCGATCACCAATGGGTGGCAGTCGCAGTGGCGCTGGAGGAAGTCCTGGATCCGGTACGCGTCGCCCCGGATGCCACACGAGCGCAGCAGCGCCTCGGCCTCCGGTGGGCGGAGACCGGGCAGGCGTTCCACCACCACCCCGGGAATCGGTTGACCGGCGGCGTTCACGAGAACGCGCGGGGTTAGCCGGGAAGTGACGAGGATCTTCGATGGCCCCGCTCCGGCGAGCTGACGCAGGAGTTCGTCATCCAGCGGACGGATCGCGTTGCGCGGGTCCCGGGTGGCGATCTCGTCGGTCCGGCCCGCCGTCTCGTCCGCCAACCGGCTGGCGTCGGAGCGGTGGTAGGCGACGAGCACGCGTTCCAGGCCGTCCAGGACCAGCAGCCACGGCTTGCGGCCAAGCTGGTGCAGGAGCAGTTCGGTCAACCGGGCCTGCGGCACGCCCTCGAAAGACTCCACCGGGCGACCGGTCATGTAGGCCAAGGCGCGGCGGCAGAAGTCGGCCATCATCGCGCCCTTGTCATAGAACGAATACCACATGCGACCGGCCCAGTCGGTGCGCGCGCCCGGAGCGTGGTTCGTGATCCACTCCCAGGTCAGCATGCTCTTGCCGGTGCCGCCGATCGCCTCGTAGAGCAGGACGGGGTTCGGCTGTGCGGGCATGGCCCAGTCGGCGAGACTGGCCAACTGGGCTTTGCGGCCGGTAAAGGCGTGCGACCCGATGTACCGGGGCTCGGCGTACAGGGCGGGCGGAGCCGGGACGCCCCGCTCGGTTTCCTCGGCCTCGACGAGGACGAGCGGCGTGCGGGGGCGGGGAATGTATTGCCTGTTGCGCAGCCAGGAGAGTTGCTGGGCCCATGCCGCATCGTTGTGGACGGGCTGGTTGTCGGGCGGCAGGAGCGCGGCGGCCGCTTGCCAGAGCTGGGTCGGGGTGAGATGGTCGTCCCCCTCCGGGACGCCCTCCATGGCGCGTAGCAGGGCCGCTGTGAATAGGGTCGTCTCCGCCGACGGCGGTGCGGAAGCGGTCGAGGACCCGTCGGCGGCTCCCAGCAGGTACCAGCCCGCCGAATCACCGGCGCGCAGGGCGACGCCGGGCAGGTGGGCTGCGGCTCGACCGGAGTAGCAGCAGTCCAGGATCACCATGCGCTTGTCGGCCCGGCTGCCGCCCGCTGCCTGAACCAGGTCGGAGACGGAAACACCGGTGGCGCGCGGGTTGGTGCGATCGGAGTCCCGAACCGCCAGGCAGAGTTCAGCGCCCACCGGCTCGGCGTGCCCGACGAAATAGATAAGGAGAATGCCCTGGCGGTCGACCAGCCGGCCAGCGTCCGCGACCACGCGCAGGACCGTTGCCCGATCCGGGTCAACGAGTTCCACCAATCGCATCGGGCGGGGCAGGCCCCAGACCTCGTCGCGGGCGAACTCGTCGGCCAGGCGGCGGACGTTCTCCCGGGCCGCCGGTACAGACGGGTAGTCAGACCGGGGATAGTCGGTCACGCCGACGAGGACCGCCACCGACTGCGCGGGGTCGACCCGACCGTGCGGCCACGTCACGGTCCGTCCGCCAGCGCGTCGCGGGCAATCCGCTCGGCCGCCTCCGCCGAGCCGGTGAAGTCGATTTCGACCTGTCTCGCCCTGTCCGCCAGATCGGTGCGGGTCAGCAGCAGGCGGGTCTCCTGACGACGCAGGCGACCGCGCGCGAAGTCCCACAGCGCGTTGACCACTAGGCCCAGGCTCACGTTCGACGCCACGAACTCGAGCACCTCGACGACGCCGAGCGCTCCCGCCGGCACGGTCGGCCGGCCTCGCTGGAGGCGTACGTCGTCCAGCCTCGGGTCCTGGCGCAGGTAGGTCTCCAACTCCGCCAGCTCGCCCTCGGTGTCGTCGAGCCACGCGACCTCAACTCGCAAGCCGTCCTCCACAGTGTCCGGTCTTCGATTGGATACCCAACTTGGCAGACGGGAATGCGATCCACAGTCGCGAATCGGTCAGAGGAGACGCGCAGTCGAGCCGGAGGCCCGGGCTCAGCCCTCGGCGCGCAGGTAGGCGAGCACCGCCAGCACCCGGCGGTTGGTGTCCTCGTCCGGCGGCAGACCGAGCTTGGCCAGGATGTTGCCCACGTGCTTGCCGATCGCCGCCTCGGTGACGTGCAGCCGGGAGGCGATCGCCGTGTTGGAGTGGCCCTCGGCGACCAGCCCCAGCACCTCCCGCTCACGCGGGGACAGCGCGGCGAGCGGGTCACGGGGGCGGCGCAGCAGGTGCCGCACCACGTCCGGGTCGACGGCGGTGCCGCCGGCCGCCACCCGGCGCAGCGTGCCGGCGAACTCCGCGACGTCGGCGACCCGGTCCTTGAGCAGGTAGCCGACCCGGTTGCCGTCGCCGCTGTCGAGCAGCGCTGCGGCGTACCCGCTCTGCACGTGCTGGCTCAGCACCACCACGGCGAGGTCCGGGCGTTCCGCGCGTAGCGTGACCGCGGCGCGCAGGCCGTCGTCGCGGTGCTGCGGCGGCATCCGGATGTCGGTCACCAGCAGGTCGGGCCGGTGCGCGCGGACCGCGTCGAGGAGCTCCGGGGCGGAGCCGACGGCGGCGTCCACCGCGAAGCCGAACCGGGTCAGTACACCGGCCAGGCCCTCCCGCAGCAGCACCTCGTCCTCGGCGAGGACGACCCGGATCACGGACGGCACGGCAGCTCCACCCGGACGAGGGTAGGCCCGCCGGGCGGGCTGGACAGCAGCACCCGCCCGTCCACCGCCGCCACCCGGTCCGCGAGCCCGGTCAGGCCGGTGCCGCGCGCCGGGTCGGCGCCGCCCCGGCCGTCGTCGCGCACCTCCACCACCAGCCGCCGGTCGTCGCGGGTCAGCCGCACCTCGGCCCGGCCGGCCCCGGCGTGCCGGGCGACGTTGCCGAGCGTCTCGGAGACCACGTACCAGGCGGTGGTCTCGATCAGGTCGGGCACCGGGCGGGTCAGGTCCGCGCGCACGGTGACCGGTACGACCGACCGCGCGGCCAGCTCGCCGACCGCCCCGGCCAGGCCGAGTTCGGTGAGCTGCTGCGGGCGGATGCCCTGGACGATTCCGCGCAACGTCACCATCAGCTCTTTGGCCTGCTCGTGCGCCACCGCGAGCGGCTTCGCCGCCGGGGAGTCGTCCGGCACGTCGAGGCGGGCCAGCCCGAGCTGAAGCGTCAGGGCGGTCAGGCGCGGCTGCGCGCCGTCGTGCATGTCCCGCTCGATGCGGCGCCGCTCCGCCTCGTAGGCGCCCACCAGGCGGGCGCGCGACCGGGTCACCTCGCGCAGGGCCGCGCCGCCGGGCGAGTCGTCGAGCAGCCGGCGGGCCACCGCCGCCTGGGCCGCGACCAGCAGCCCGGCCAGGTAGACCAGCGCCGGGACGGCCAGCAGACCGGCGAGCGCGTACGGGACCGCCTCGGCCGGGGAGTCGACTGTGGCCCAGACCAGCACGATCCGGTCCTCGCCGCCGGCCAGCCACGGACCGGCCACCAGCGCCACGTCCAGCAGCACGAGCAGGCCGAACATCCCGTACGCCAGCGGCAGCACCACCCCCAGCACGGCCAGGTACGCGCCCTCCCGCCACCCGGTGGCGGTGGTGAAACGGGCGGCGAGTCCCCGCCACCTCGGCGCGGTCACCGGACGGTCGTCGACCAGGCCGAGGCGCCACCGCTCGACCGCCGCCACCGGCGCGCCGGCCAGCGGGGCGAACGCCACCACCGCCAGCGCCACCACGGCCAGCACCGCCAGCACCCCGGCGTCGACCGGGCGGCCCCGCCGCAGCGCGCTGACGACCAGCAGCAGCGGCGCGGCGATCATCGCCGCCCCGAACGCCGCCGCGCCGGCCAGGGGCAGGGTCGTGACGGCGTACGCCAGCGCCCGCCACGGCCACGCGGAGAGTAGGTAGCGGCGGCGGCGCAGCGCAACGGCCAGCCCGTGATCAACTGTCATGGCCCGACGCTAGCCAGGCCGCGCCGCCCGGCCCAGCCGGCTGGACCCCGCTCTCCGGGTAGGTCTGGCCCTACCCCGAACCGGCCCGCCGCACCCCGTGCGCCGGGCCGCCCCGAGACGGTGCACTCGGCGGATGAGAAACCGCCTCGCGGGCGCATGCTGGCTGCTCGCCACCGCGTCGTTCCTGGCCGCCAACGTCATCGTCGGCCTGGCCTGGGAGCAGCCCCGATTCAGCTGGGCCGAGCACAACATCAGCGACCTCGGCAACGTGACCTGCGGCGTGTGGGACACCAGCCGCCCGCGCCCGGTCTGCTCGCCGTGGCACCCGGCCATGAACGCCGTCTTCGTCGGTGCCGGGCTGCTGCTCGCGCTCGGCGCGCTGCTCGCACACCGCGCGCTGCGCCCGGGTCGCGCCGCGGCCGTCGCCGTCGCGTCGATCGTGACCGCCGGGTGCGGGTACGTGCTGGCCGGCCTCTACCCGGCCGACGTGGACGAGAACCTTCACGTGCTCGGCGCGTTGCTGGTCTTCGCCCTCGGCAACGCCGCGATGCTCGCCGTCGCGCTCGCCGGCCGGTCGCCGCTGCTGCGCGGGCTGCGGACCGTCTGCGGGCTCCTGGGCCTGCTCGGGCTGGCCGGCACCGTGCTGTTCCTGTCCCGGGTGGACGCCGGCATCGGCGTGGGCGGCATGGAACGCGTCGCCGTGTTCCCGCTGTTCGCCTGGGTGACGGCGGCCGGGTTCCGGCTGCTGTGGTCACGTCGGTCCCGGCCCCTATCCTGACCGGATGGAGCTGGCGTTCAGCGGCGAGGTGTGGTTCTGGCGCGGCCCGGCGCCGTACCACTTCGTCACGGTGCCCGACGAGCAGAGCGCGGCGATCGAGGCCGCCTCGGCGTCGGTCACGTACGGCTGGGGCATGATCCCGGTGACGGTGAGAATCGGCGGCACCGACTGGCGGACGTCGTTGTGGCCGAAGGACGGGCGGTACGTGGTGCCGCTGCGGGTCGCGGCGCGCCGGGCCGAGGGCATCGAGCTGGGTGACCGGGTCGACGTGCGGCTGACGGTGGACGTGTGACCGGGCCGGAGTTGGCCGAGGCGGGCCGGCTGCTCGCCGCCGCGCGGCGGCCGGTGGTCTTCACCGGCGCCGGCATGTCCGCCGAGAGCGGCGTGCCGACGTTCCGGGACGCCCAGACCGGGCTCTGGCAGCGGTACGACCCGCAGGAGCTGGCGACCCCGGCGGCGTTCCGGGCCGACCCGGCGCTGGTCTGGGGCTGGTACGAGGCACGCCGGCGCGGGGTGCGCCGGGCCCGCCCGAATCCGGGGCACCGGGCGGTCGCGGCGATCGCGGCCCGGCTGCCGGAGACGGTGGTGATCACGCAGAACGTCGACGACCTGCACGAGCGCGGCGGCGTCCCCGCCCCGGTACGCCTGCACGGCAGCCTGTTCGCGCCCCGCTGCTCGGCCTGCGCCCGCCCCGCGCCGCTGCCGTCCGATCTGCCGCCGTCCGCCGATCCGCCGGAGCCGCACGACGAACTGGAGCCGCATGGCGCGCCGGAAGCGCACGATGGGCCGCTGGACCCGCCGGCGTGCGGCGGATGCGGCGCGCCGGTGCGGCCCGGGGTGGTGTGGTTCGGCGAGGCGCTGCCGTCGGCCGCACTCGACGCGGCGGTCGAGGCGGCCTCCGGCTGTGACCTGCTGCTGACAGTGGGCACCTCGGCGCTCGTGCACCCGGCCGCCGAGATCCCGCTCGTGGCGGCCCGTCTCGGCGCGCCCGTGGTGCAGGTGAACCCGGTACCGACGCCGCTGGACGCGATCTGCGCGGTGAACCTGCGCGGCCCGGCCGGCGAGATGCTGCCCGCGCTGGTCCGCGCAGCCTGGCCGGACGCCGACGTCGGCTGAGCTGCCGGCCGCCGCCTGGCCCGACAGCCCGGCCGCGCCGCCTCGTCGTGCCGCCCGGCGGGCACCGGTCCGGCGGACCGAGCCGGGCGTGATCGCGGGAATCACCCGATTCAACCGTCCGGGGCCGCCTACCGTCGGCGCAGGAGGTGGACCGGCGGAGGGCGGCGGACGTGGGACGCGAACGGGTGCGAGGGCGGTCGCGCGCGCCCGTGCCGGGGCCGGACGAGCGCCGGGTCACCCCCTTCGAGATCTTCTTCGACCTGGTCTTCGTCTTCGCGCTCACCCGGATCATGGCCCTGATCGAGCCGCACCCGACCCTGACCGGGATGGCCCAGGGCCTGCTCCTGCTGGTGTTGCTCTGGGTGGCGTGGCTGTCGTACGCCTGGTTGGGCAACCACACGCCCGCCGACGTCGGCGTGGTGCGCGGCGGGTTCCTGGTCGCGATGGCCGCGTTGTTCCTTGCCGCGCTCGCCATGCCGCAGGCGTGGACGCCGGGTCCGGGGCTGGACGGGCCGCTGATCGTCGTGCTGGCCTACGTGGTGCTGCGCGTGGTGCACCTGACGCTGTTCCACCGGGCCGCGGCGGGGGACCCGGAACTGCGCGCCCGGATCCGGTTCTTCGCGTTCGTCAGCGCCGTCGGCTGGGTGCCGCTGCTGCTCGGCGCGCTGCTGGACGGTGCCGCGCACGCGGCGCTGTGGGTGCTGGGCTTCGCCGTCGAGGTGGCCGGTCAACGGCTGTCGTACGCCCGCCGGGGCGCCTGGCCGCTGCGTAGCCCGACGCACTTCGCCGAGCGGTACGGCCTGGTGCTGATCATCTCGCTGGGGGAGTCGGTGGTGGCCGCGGGGGTGGGCGCGGCCTCGGCGGTCACCGAGCCACCGGTCCTCGCCGTGGCACTCGTCGCTTTCGTGGTGACCGTCTGCCTCTGGTGGCTCTACTTCCATCGCACGTCCCCGGCGGCGGCCCGGGCGCTCGCTGCCGCACCGGCGGCGCGGCGGGACCGGATGGCCGCGGACGCCTACAGCCAGACCCATCTGCTGCTCGTCGCCGGTGTCATCTACCTGGCGCTCGGCGTCGAACAGGTACTGGAGCACGTCGCCGACCCGGAGGCCGGGCCCCGGCTGAACCGCTCGGCGGCGGTGGCGCTGTTCGGCGGCGCGGCCGTCTACCTGGCCGGACGGCTGCTGTTCCGGCGGCTGACCGGTCAGCCGGTGGGAGCGGCCCGGCTGGCCGTCGCCGGTGCGGCGTTGCCGCTGGTCGCGTTCGGGACGGTGCTGCCGCCACCGCTGGCGCTGGCGGCGCTGGCCGGGCTGCTGCTGGTCGCGATCGCCGTCGATCGGCGCGGTGAGCCGGCCGCCGCCGGACGGTCGACGGTAACCGACGCGCATCCATCGGTCTGAGGCCGGATCACCGGGCGTGGCGGGTGAGCATCAGGCGTCGCGCGGTGCCCGCTTCGGGAACACGGTGTACGCGAGCGGCCAGAACACCAGCCAGCCCGCCATCACCACGCTGAGCCGGCCGGTCCACGCCCACAGCTCGGCGGTGCGCTCGCCGTCGCCGACCAGGGCGATGCCGGCGAGCAGCACCGCGCAGGCGACCGCCCAGCCGATCATGCCCTTGCCCCACTCGCGCCACTCGTGCCGGGCCCGCGCCATCCCGTACTTCGGGGCCCGGCGCGGGGGAGGGCCGCCGGCGAACCGGTGCGCGAACCGCTCGTCGGCCCAGCGCACCATGCTGTGCCCGAACGCCACCGAGAACCCGAGGTACGCGGCGGCGAGGCCGTGGGCGAACGTGGCGGTGGCGCCCCGGCGCAGGTCGATCATCGTGGCGGCCAGCAGGACGAGGTCGACGACCGGCACGGCGATCAGCAGCGCGGCGCCGAGGCGGGGTCGCCGCAGCGGGTACCGGGCGATCAGTCCGGCGAGCAGCACCACCCAGAACGCCACCTCGCACCCGACGATCACTGCCACGAGCATGCGGCCCCCTTTTCTAGTACGCTGTGCGATAACCGTAACAGCGGCCGTCAAGCAGGTCCGGAGGGGCCCGTGCCCAAGATCGTCGATCACGACGTGCGTCGTGCCGAGCTGGCGCGGGCGATGTGGCGGGTCGTCTACCGCGACGGCGTCGGCGCCGCCACCGTACGCAGCATCGCGGCCGAGGCGGGCTGGTCACCGAGCGCGCTGCGGCACTACTTCGCGACCCAGACCGAGCTGCTGGTGTTCGCCATGGAGCACGTGCAGGCCGAGGCGGCCGAGCGGATCGCCGCCGACGACCGGACCGGCCCTCCGCGCGAGGTCGCCCAGCGGGTGCTGGAACACCTGCTGCCGCTGGACCGCCAGCGCGTCCGCGAGGCCGAGGTGTGGCTGCTGCTCGCCGCGCGCGCCCAGACCGACCCGGCCGCGCGATCCCGGATGACCGAGGCGGACGACGGCATCCGCCGCGCCGTCGACTTCGCCGTCTGCCTCCTCACCGGGGAACCGGTGCCCGACCCCGACGCCGCCGCGCGGCTGCACGCCCTGCTCGACGGGCTCGCGCTGCACGCGCTGACGCACCCCGAGCGGATGCCGCCCGGGCGTGCCCGCGAGCTGCTCGGCGCGTACCTCGACACGTTCGCCGCGCCCTGAGCGGTCACTGCCCGGGCGGCCGGCCCATCGCCGCGCCCAGCTCGGCGCGGCTGGCGATGCCCAGCTTGCGGTAGACCCGGGCCAAATTCGCCTCGACCGTCTTCGGGCTGATGTAGAGCGCGTCGGCGATGAGCCGGTTCGTCTGCCCCCGGGCGGCGAGCCGGGCCACCCGCTCCTCCGTCGCGGTGAGCGTCGTCGGGGCCGGGGTGCGGGCGCCGATGCGGCCCAGCTCCGCCCGCGCCCGGTCGGCGAAGGCGGACGCGCCGAGAGCGTCGAACTCGGCCACCGCCGCGTCGAGCGCCGCCCGCGCCTCCCGCCGGCGACGCACCCGCCGGTACGCCCGGCCGGCGTCGAGCAGGCAGCGGGCCCGGTCCAGCGGCAGCACCGCCTCCGGCACGGCGGCCCGGGCCTGCGCCAGCGCGTCCAGCGCCTCGCCCGGGTCCGCTCCCGTCGCGCCGGCCAGCACCACCCGGCTGCGGGCCAGCCCGAGCGTCGTCCACGGTCGCGGCAGCCGCCCGTGCCGGCGGGCCAGCCGGTCCAGCGCCGCGTGCGCGGTCTCCAGGTCACCGGCGCCCACGCACGCCTCGATCCAGTCCGGCTCGAACCGCTGCCCCAGCGGCTCGGCGATGCCCGAACCGTCCAGGTCTGCCGCGAGCGAGCCGTACGCCGCCGCTGCGGTGGCCCACTCCCCGGAGGCCAGCGCCACCAGCCCGGTGAGCTGGTGGTGCAGTCGCCGGCCCCAGGCGTCGCCGAGGTCGTCGTCTCGGCGCAGTCCGGCGGCTGCGGCGCCTGCCTGCGCCAGCCGCCCCCGGTGCGCGTCGAGCACACCGGCCAGCCAGCTCTCGCCCACCAGCCCGGTGCCCAACTGCTCACCGAGGTCGCGGGCGGCGGCGATGTGCGTACCGGCCTCGGCGAAGCGCCCCGCCAGCAGTTCCGTCTCGCCGAGGTGGGTGAGCACCTCGTGCCGCAGCGGGTCGTCGCCGCGCGCCACCGCCAGGTCCAGCATCAGGTGCAGCCGGGCCCGCGCCCGGTCGTGGTCGTCGACCGCCTTCCACCAGATCGCCGGCACCGAACCGGCCAGGAAGGACGGCTCACCGGCCTCCAACGCCAACGCCCGGTCCAGCAGGTCGGTCGGCGCCGGGCCGCCGGCGCGTACCTCGTGGAAGAACAGCAGCAGCAGCGCGGCGGTGAGCAGCGGGCGGTGCTCGTCCCGGTCGGACAGGCGGGCGATCGCCGCCCGCGCGTGCGCCCGGGCGGCCTCGGGCTGGTCGTGGAACATGGTCAGGTGGGTGTGGATGCGCCCGGCCAGTTCCCCGTCCGGCCCGGCGGCGGCGAGCGCCTGCTCGGCCACGCGGACGGCGGTGACCAGGTCGTCGGCGCACCACGCGACGAGCGCGCGCAACAGCAGCGCCTCGCCCCGCTCGGCGCCGGTCAGTTCCCCGGCCGCCGCCTCGGCGGCCCGCCCGGCCGCCGCGTAGTCGCCGCTGTCGATGCGACACTGCACCGCGTCGAGTCGACGCCGGTTGCGGTCGGCGGTCGCCGACGGCGGGGTCAGCTCGGCCGCCCGCGCGTACCAGTCGGCGGCGAGCGCGGACGCGCCGCGCATTCGTTGCCGGGCAGCCGCGACGGCCAGGTCGGCGGCCACGGCGTCGTCCGGCGCCACGGTGCACCGGGACAGGTGCCGGGCCCGCTCGTCCGGGTCGGCGACCGCGCCGGCGAGCAGCGCGTGCAGACGCCGCCGGGCTCCCGGCGGGATGCTCTCGCGCACCGCCGCCGCGTACCGGGGGTGCGCGAAGTCGATCCGGCTCGGCGTGACCACCACCAGCCCGGCGTCCTCGGCCGCGTCCAGCGCCCCGGCCGGCGCGCCCGCCGCCGCCAGGTCCCGGAGGGTCGGCACGGTCAGCAGCGCGGCCAGCCGCACCGCGTCGCGGCTCGGGCCGGGCAGCGCCCGCAGCGTCTCCGCGAGCAGCAGACGTAGCGACGACGGTACGGGCAGATCCTCGTCGTGCGCGGGCGGGCGGGGCAGCCGCAGCACCGCCCGGGCCAGTTCGATGGCGAGCAGCGGGTTGCCGTCGGCGTCGCGGGCCAGCCGGTCGGTGAGCGGACGGCTGAGCGTGCCGCCGAGCCGGGCCGCGAGGACCCGGTGCAGGTCAGCCGGGGGGAGCGGGGGCACGTCGGCGCGCAGCAGCGGATGCCGTCCGGTCGGGTCGTCGTCCAGCCCCAGCGGCACCGGCGGGCTGTCCCCGGTGCGGTGGGTGGCCAGGACGGCCGGCCACCGGGACAGCCGGCGCAGCGCGAACCGCAGCGCCCGGGCGCTCGGCGGGTCCAGCCACTGCGGATCGTCCACGGCGAGCAGCACCCGGGGCGCACCGGTGACCGCCGCGTCGAGCAGCGTGCGGGTGGCCGCGCCCACCGCCCGGTCGTCCACCGCGCCGTCGTGCTCGCCGGTCAACAGCACCATGTCAGCAGCGGCCCGCTGGGGCGCGGGCAGCCCTGGCAGCACGTCGGCGAGCGGGCGCAGCACGTCGGCGAGCGCCGCGTACGGCAGCGCGGTCTCGGCCTCGGTGGGCGCGGCGGACAGCACCCGCCAGCCGGTCCGCCCGGCGTGGGCGACCACCGCCCGCCACAACGCGGTCTTGCCGATGCCGCTGGGACCGTCGAGCAGCACCGGAGTGCCCGCCGCCAGGGCGCGCCACACCCGCTCGACGACCGCGTCGCGGCCGACCAGTGCGGCGTCCATGGCCGGATCGTGGCACAGCGGCGCCCGCGAACCCAGCGTCGGCGCGGCCTAGCGCGGAACCTGTCCGCATATCGAGACGGGCGGGATGACCTCCTCGTCGTGGTAGACGTCGGCGCGCCAACTCGGTCCGGCGGTCGCCGCGATCGGCGGGATCCGGGGCGCCCGGGACGGGCTGAGCAGGCTGAGGAACTTGTTGATCACCTGGACGACGGGTTCCAGGATGCGGTAGCCGATCCCGAACCTCGCCCGTACGCCGAGACCGACGCCGCGGCACAGCGCGTACGGGGCGCCGAGCGCGGACCCGATCGTGGCCCCGTACGAGGTGACCAGCTCGAACCAGATGCCGGCGGTGAACAGGAACGCGCTGATGCCCATGGTGAACCGCACGCCGTGCCGGACGACCAGCCCCATCACGCCGACCGGCACGCCGGTGAGCGAGTCGAGCAGGCTCACCCGGCGCGCGAAGCCCTCCGTCACGCGCGAGCCCACCTGGCCGTTCGCGTAGCCGAACCCGAGCTTGCCGGCCAGCGCGTACTCGCCGGCGCCGCGGAACGTGCCCAGGCGGGCGCCGAACGCGGTGGCCACCTCCAGCGTCTGGCTCACCGTGAACGACAGCGGCAGGCCGGCGACCAGCCCGATCGGGAACGCGATGTCGACAGGGATCGGGAACGTCCTGCGGTGGTTCTGCCCGCCGTCGACGCCGGCGGTGAAGTCCACCTTGATGCCGAAGCCGCCGCCGATCTCCAGTTCGGCCCGGGTCACCCGGCCGGCGCCGATGGCCAGGTGGAACGACGCGGCCGGACGGCCGACGGTCAGGGTGACGGTGCCGGCGAGCCGGACGCCGCCGTCGTCGTACGTGAAGTGCGTGCCGACGCCACCGGCGCAGCAGAACGTCTGTACCCGGTAGCCGTGGGCGCTCGCGGCCGCCTGCCCGCCCGGGGCCGGTGGCGGCTGCGCGGGCGCGACGGCGAGCGGGCGGGCCCGGCCGAGCGTGCCACCGGCCGCCGCGGCGTCCCGGGTCCACGACGGCTCGCCGGCCACGTAGACGGTCGGCCGGTCGAGGGTGACGTCGTCCCCGCCGAACGTGCCGTCGCGGATCACCTCGGTGAGCGTGACCGGGCCGATCGTGACGACCAGGTCGCCGCCTTCCTCGGCCAGGTCGAGCACCCCGCCCACGCCGCGTCCGGTGAGGAACATGACCCGGCCGGGCGCGAGCCGGTCGGCGTCGCGCGCGCCGGGATCGAGCCGCCAGGTCAGCCCGTCCGGGCTCACCGACCGCACGGTGCGGCTGCCGCCGCCGACCAGCACCACGTCCGGCTGCAGCGTGACGTCCTTCCCCGGCGCCGGGGCCTGCCCGTAGCGGGGCTGCTCCCCGTCGCCCGCGTCGGCCGGGCCGGGCGTGGGCCCGGCGCAGCCGGTCACCGCCAGCAGCGCCGCCACGCCGGCCGCGAGCAGCCGACGGCCGCGCACCGGCCGCCTCACATCCGGCCGGCGACGGTACGGGCGAGCCGTTCCAGCGGCGCCCTGTTCTCCTGCGGGTCGTTGAGCCGCACCAGCCGCACCGCGACCCACAGCTCGCCCTTGCGCAGGAAGAACGCCTCCGCGGTGAACAGCGCCTCGTCGGCCACCCCGGTCAGCTCACGGATCTCGTGCTCGAGCTGCCGCTCGATGTCGAGGTACTTCTTGGCGCCCTCGCCCACGAACGACTCGACCTGGGCGGTCGGCCCGCTCGCCGGTCCCGTGTACGTGCACGACTGCCCGGCGGCGACCGGCTCGTCGAGCGGCGTGCCGGCGAGACGTTCGGCGTCGGCCTTGGACACCAGCGCGCAGGCGTCCGGCCCGGCGGCGTCGTCCACCGGTTCGGCGCTCGGCTCGGCCGGCGCGTCCCCGGTCGGGTCCGCGACCGGCGCGCCCGCGCCGGGCGCAGCGCCACCGGCGGCCGGCGGTTCGTCGCCGCCGCACCCGGCCGACGCGGTGAGCAGGGTCGCGGTCAACGCGAGCGCGATCAGTCCTCGGGTTCGCACGCCTGCCCCGCTCAGGCCGGGATCGCGTCGAGTGCGCGGCGCAGGATCTTCTCGTTGCCCGCGGTGCCGCCGCCGAAGCTGCTGATCGTCACGGTGTAGGTGCCCTTGCCGTCGATCAGCACCGCCTCACCGCTGATGTCCTTGACCGCCAGGTAGCCCTGCTCGCCGCGGTCCAAGTCGACGACCTTCTCGTACTGCTTGCCGGCCTGGTCGTACTGGTACTCGTAGGTCATCTTGCCGGCGGCCGGCGAGGCGGTGGTGACCCCCAGGCTGGCCACGCCCTTGCCGTCGCCGAACAGGCAGTTGCCGTCGTCGCGCATGCTCTGTCCGACGATCTCGGACACCTGGGCGGCGGTGAACGGGCACGGCGGCTTGACGCCGCCCATCGCGCCGGCGTCCGGGTCCGCGTCCTCGGCGACGTCGGCCGCAGTGGGGTCGAGCGGGTCACCACCGGCCGCGTCGCACCCGGCCGGCGCGAGCAGGGCGAGCAGCACCAGGGGCAGCGCCAGGCGGGCGCGGTGGAGGCGGGCGGTCCGGGCCGGTGTGAGCGCGTCAGTTGCCATGCCTGCGACGCTAGGCGCGACGTCACCGCCCGTAATCGGGGGTTTCCCTATGCGGTGACCTTGGCGACGGGCCCGCCCGCCCCGGCGGGCGGCGTGTCCGCGCCGCCGCGCCGCCCCACCCGGATGGCGAGCCGATCCACGTAGCCGACCATGAGCGCGACGAACAGCAGCACGAACATGATCAGCATGGGCAGCGGCAGGATCAGGCCCAGCGGAAGCTCACCGCCGGCGCCGAAGGCGCGGCTGGCGACCATCTGCACCAGCACGGGAGCGGTGAGGCTGTCGGGCCCCTTGCTCACCAGCGTCGTCCACAGCGGCGACTGGGCGTGCGCCAGCCAGGTCGGCAACGCGGTCACGGCAAGCATCGGCAGCGCCGGCAGCAGCAGCGCACGGCCGGCGCTGCCGCCGGAGCGCCACCGCTCGTGCTGGCCCCGGAACAGCAGCGTGAACGCGAACAGCGCGGGCACCGAGAGCCAGGTCGGCGGCACCAGGCCGAGGAACAGGCCCAGCTGTTCGCGCTCCATCGTGCGTTCGAAATTGGCGATGGCCAGCGGGCCGGCACCGACGAACAACCAGGGCGCGAACGGCACCAGCAGCAGCTCGCTCCAGCGTCCGAGCGGACGCAGCGCGCCGATCCCGAATCCGGCCAGCGCCGCGAGCGTCACCGCGACGAGCGTGGACAGCAGCGGCGGCACCCAGGTGTTGGCGAACAGGTTCGCTGTGTCGACGCCCCGGGGCAGGGGCCCGGTGTCGGCGGAAAAGTTCCGCAGCCACGGCAGCGACGCCCAGAGGGTCACGCCGAGGACGACGACGAGCGCGACAGCGGTCAGCCCGACGAGCAGCGGCCGGCGGCCGGTGAAGGACTCCGCCTCCCGGACGGCCGGGCGGTCCCGCCAGCCGTCGAACTCGACGCGCAGCCGGGTGGCCAGGATGAGCCCCACCGCGGCCAGCCCGAGCAGCCCGAGCAGAACCAGCAGCAGCGTCGACGTGGCCGATCCAACGCCCAGGCGCAACGTCCGGAACGAGGTCTGCGCGATGCTGAACACCGGCGTCGCCGTGTGGTCGCCGCGCGGCCCGCCGCCGGTCAGGATGACCGGGGCGGTGTAGGTCTGCAGGCCGGCGGCGAGGACGCCCAGGCCGAGCAGCCCGCCGACAGCCAGCATGGCCGGCGCGGGCCGCTGGTCGGGCTCGCGGTGGCGCAGGGCGCTCAGGTAGAGAGTCGCGGCCACCGCGACGACCAGCCCGAATGTCACCTGTGCCAGCGCCGAGACGAGGAACGTCCGGGGGGACTGCAGAGTCTCGGTGTAGGTGCCGTTCTCGATGTTCTCGGTGCGTCGGCCGAGGTACACCGCGACCGGCGCGTACGCGGCCAGCGGCAGCGCCAGCACGCCCCGGGTGCCCAGGCGGGCGACCCGGCCGGCCCGGTCGGCGAGGACGGCGAGCAGCGGCGCGGCGAGCAGCGCCACCACCAGCGGAATCAGGCTGAGCAGCACCGCGAACCCGACCTGTCCGACGAACCCGGAGGCGAAGGCGCTCTCGTAGTTCGCCGCACCCGCCGACTCGCCCGAGCGGCGCGGCCCGTCACCCTCGAAGCTGCGGGCCAGTGTGGACAGGGTCGGCAGGACGTACGACCAGATCCAGGCGATCACCGCCGGGACGATCAGCGCCAGCCCGATCAGGGTCCGCGCCGAGCGGTTCGGCTGGGTGGGCTGGGGCGCTGGCACTGTCGCCTGTGGCACTGCCGGCTGGCTCATCTGGACATCCATCCTCGGGGGTCGAAGATCACGGCCGCCGCGACGATAACCGACGCGGTCAATGTCGGCAGCGCAACCGGCCCACGGCCGCGCGGTGGCGGCTAGGGTCACCACCGTGCGGACCAAGCAGGAGCTGACCGCGGCGATCCGGGAACGACGGCGGGCGGCGCTGGTGGTCAACGCCCACTCCCGCCGGGGCCGGCGGCTCTACGACACCGTCCATGCGCGCCTGCGCGCGGCCGGTTTCGCGCTGCTCGGCGCGTACCCGGTGGACCGGCCCGGCGAACTGGACCGGGTGCTCGCCGAGGCCGCCGACCTCGGGCCGGACCTGCTGGTCACCGGCGGCGGCGACGGCACCGTCGGCGCGGCCGCCCGGCTGCTCGCCCACCGGGACATCGCGCTGGGCCTGCTGCCGCTGGGCACCACGAACAACTTCGCCCGCGCCGTCGGCGTCCCGCTCGACCTGGACGCCGCGATCGGCGTCCTCACCGGCGGGAAGGTGATCGACGTCGACCTGGGCCTGATCGGCGACACCCGGTTCACCAACCACGTCGGGATCGGGCTGTCCGCCGACATCATGCAGGCCGCGCCACCGGGGCTGAAGCGGATCGCCGGGCGGGTCGCGTACCCGATGACCGGGCTGGGACTGCTGGCCCGGCACCGGCCGCTGGCCGTGACGGTCCGCGCCGAGGGCCGCGAGCACACGTTCACCACGCACCAGGTGTACGTGGCGAACGGCGGTCACCACGCCGGCCGCCCGATCACCGCCGACGCCACCGCCGACGACCGGCTGCTGGTCGCGTACCCGGTGGGTGGGCCGACCCGGCGCGGGCTGCTGCGCGAGACGGCGCGCAACGCGGCGGCCGGCCACCGTCGCACGCTCGGCGACGAGCCGTTCCTCGCGGTACGCCAGTTGTGGCTGGAGACCGACCGGCCGGCCCGCATCGAGGTCGACGGCGAGCCGTACGGGCAGACCCCGGTCCGCGTCGGCCTGGACCCGAACGCGTTGCGGCTGATGGCCCGCCCCGACAGCCCGGACCACTGACCGTCAGGCCCAGTGCTCCTCGTCGGGCAGCGGGATCTCCGTGTTCTGCTCCACCGCGTCGGCGGCGGTCAGGTCGCCGCGCACCGATTCGCCCAGGCCCGCCCGGTCGCTCGGCGGGCGCAGCACGCCCTGCTCGGCGAGGTCCGCCTCGCTCGCCTCGGGCACGGCCGTGTCGACGGTGTCGGGCGGGCCGACGAGCGTCTCGTCCTGCCGCTGTTCCTGCGCGTCGGCCTCGGGCGGGCGGCGCAGCGCGTCCTCGCTCATCACGCCCCCGTCACGCCGTGCGCCGCACGTACGGGGCGCTCTGGTCGGCCACGTCGCCGAACTCGGCCGGAAGCTGCCCGACGACCTGCGCGTACGCAGCCGGGTCGATGGCGTCGCGCAGCACGTCGAACACCGCGGTGACCCCGTCCCGGGCGGCGTCCACGTCCACGTCGGCGCGCCCGCTCACCCGCTCCACGAACACGTCGATCCCGAACGGCTCGGCGGCCTCGGCCGGGCCGAACGCGTAGGCCCGCAGCGCCTCGGGCAGCTGGTCGGCCAGGTCGCGGGCCTCCCCGCCGTCGATCCGCTCGGCCAGCGTCGTCAACGTCGCCCGGGTGATCGCCGTGGCCTGCTCCGCGGACGCGCCGCACCGCTGGGCCACCGCGCCGATGAACTGATCCTGGTCCATCTCGCCGCCTTCCTCCGCCGGGACAGCGGGATTCCCGCGCTCGGCCCCGGCAAACGGGCGGGTCCCGGAGCGGAAACCCGAGGTCCTGGCCTTGCCGGGCCGGGAGTAGCGTGCGGCGGGAAACCCGACAGCGAGGAGGTCGAGACAGTGCAGCCGACGATCGTCGACGTGCCCACCCCCGACGGAACGGCGGACGCCTACCTGGCGCGGCCGGACTCCGGTGGACCCTTCCCGCCCGTCCTGCTGTTCATGGACGCCTTCGGGCTGCGGCCCCGGGTGGCGGAGATGGCCGCGACGATCGCCGACCGCGGATACGTCGTGCTGGCGCCCAACCTGTTCCACCGCGCCGGGCGCGCCCCGCCGATCGACCTCGGCGCGCTCGCCGACGACAGCCGCCGCAGCGCCCTGTTCGAGCGGATCGGCCCGATGATGGCCGCGCTGACGCCGGAGACGGTTGCCCGGGACACCGCCGCCTACCTGGACTTCCTCGCCGCCCAGCCGGACGTCGCGCCGGGTCCGGCGGCGATCACCGGGTACTGCATGGGCGGCATGAACGCGCTGCGCGCGATCGAGGCGCTTCCGGACCGGATCGCCGCGGTGGCGGCGTTCCACGCCGGCCGGGTGGTCACCGACGCCCCGGACAGCCCGCACCTGGGCGTCGCCGCGGTGACCGGCGAGCTCTACTTCGGGCACGCCGACGCCGACCCGTCGATGACCGCCGAGCAGATCGCCGTGCTGGAGAAGGCGCTGGACGCGGCCGGTGTCACGTACCGCTCCGAGGTCTACTCCGGCGCCCGCCACGGCTACACCCAGTCGGACACGCCGATGTACGACGAGCAGGCCACGAAGCGGCACTGGACCGCACTGTTCGACCTGCTCGACCGCACCTTCGGGCGCTGATCCGAACGCCGGCCGGGCCGGGCGGACGATTCACCGCCCCGGAGGCGGGTAACCGCCGCCATGACCGACCGCCGTGGCGACACCGTCCGCTCGCCCCTGGACCGGGCGGTCGAGCGGGGCGGCACAGCGCTCGCCCGGGCCCGCGCCGAGGGCGGCACGGCCGGCCGGAACCGGCTTCGCCAACTGGAGATCACCGTGGTGATCTCCGCGCAGGCAGGGCTCGCCGCGGCGCTCGCCTCGCTGCTCGCCCAGTGGCTGCTCGGCCCCGGCGCGCACGTCTTCGCCCCCGCCGCCGCGGTCGGCACCATCGCCACCGCGATCGGCCAGCGGGCCCGGCGCACGTTCGAGCTGCTCATCGGCGTCGGCCTCGGCATCATTGTCGGTGACCTGCTGCGCGCCCTGCTCGGCAGCGGCTCGTGGCAGACCGGCCTGGTGGTCACGCTCGCCATCGCCACCGCGCTGCTGGTGGCCGGACGCGGTGGCGCGCTGGTCGGCCAGGCCGGCGGTACGGCGGTGCTGATCGCCACGCTCGCGCCGGTGCAGCCCGGCCTGGAACTGCCCCGGCTCTTCGACGCTCTGGTGGGCGGGCTGGTCGGCCTGTTCGTGGTGGCGCTGCTGCTGCCGGTCAACCCGATCCGGGTGCTGGACAAGGCGGTGGAGCCGGTGACCACCGGGCTCACCGCGCAGCTCGACGCCGTCGCGCACGCGCTGACCCGGCGCGACGCCGACGCGGCCCAGCGCGCGCTGGAGGACCTGCGCGGACTGGAGCCGGACATCGGGCGGCTCAACGACGCGCTCAGCGGGGCCGAGGAGGTGGTGACCATCGCGCCCACCCGCTGGCACCGCCGGGCCCAGTTCCACAGGTACGCCGAGGCGGCGCAGCACCTCGAACGGCTGGTGCTCTACGCCCGGTCGATCGCCCGCCGCTCCGCCACCGCGTTGCAGTACGACGAGCCGGTCCCGCCCGCGCTGCCGGACGCGGTGGCCCGCCTCGGCGCGGCGGCGCGGGAGCTGAACCGGGCCAGCCGCGGCGGCGACCTGGAACGCATCCGGGAGCTGGTGCGGGAGGGCGCGGAGCTGGCCGGGCGCGCGTGGTCGCAGGGGGTGCGCACCTACGGCGAGGCGATGATCAGCGATCTGCGGACCGCGCAGAGCGAGCTGCTGCGGGCCACCGGCTGCCGGGCCGAGGACGCCAACCGCGTCGTGCGCCGGGCCGCCGGGGCGGGCGAGGCCGAGGCGCGCCCTCCGGCGCGGGCCCGGATGAGCCGGCCGGTCCGGCGCCGGGTGGCCGGGCGGGGCACGCCGGGACGGCGGAAGGACATGTTCCGCCCGCCGAGCCGCGTCGCCTGACCCGGCCCGCCCGGCCGAAGGCCACCGCGCGGCAACTGGCACCTGCCGCGGCAGGTCCGGCTCGCTAGCGTCGGGCCATGGACACCCGTCACAGCGCCCCGGCCGCGCGGTTCGCCGCGCTGACCACCGCTCACGTCGCCGACGCCTGCCTTCGCGCCGGCGTCGAGGTCCGCTGCGCTCCGGCAGCCGTACGTCCGGTGCTGCCCGGGCGGCGCCTGGCCGGCCGGGTCCGCCCGGCGCGGCACGTCGGCAGCGTGGACGTCTTCCTCGAGGCGATCGAGCAGGCCGCCGAAGGGGACGTGCTCGTCGTCGACGACGACGGGCGCACCGACCGGGCCTGCGTCGGCGACCTGGTGGTGCTGGAGGCGCGGGCCGCCGGGCTGGCCGGCCTGGTGGTGTGGGGCGCGCACCGCGACACCGTCGACCTGGTGGCGGTCGGGCTGCCGGTGTTCAGCCTCGGCGTCACCCCGAGCGGGCCGCTGGAGCTGGAGCCGCGCCCGGACGGGGCGCTGGAACAGGCGCGGGTCGGGTCGTTCACCGTCGGCCCGGGTGACCTGGCCCTGGCCGACGACGACGGTGTGCTGTTCGTGCCGGCGGACCGGGCCGGGGAGCTGTTCGACCTGGCCGAGTCCATCCGGGACACCGAGCGGCGGCAGGCCGACCGGATCCGGGCCGGGGAGTCGCTGCGGTCGCAGGTCGGGTTCGCCGCCTACCTGACGGCCCGCGCGGCCGACCCGGCGCTGACGTTCCGGGCGCACCTGCGCGCGGTGGGCGGCGCGATCGAGGAGTGAGCCGCCGGGCGCTCAGCCGCCGCGCGCCCACAGCGCCAGGCGTACCCGGTTGGGACTGCCGGTCTTGGTCATCAGGCTGGTGATGTGCGTCTTCACAGTGGTCACGCCGATGTGCAGCCGGTCGGCGATCTCGGCGTTCGACAGTCCGTCGGCGACCAGGTCCAGCACGTCCCGCTCGCGGGCGGTCAGCTCGGCCGCGCGCCGGGGCGCGCCGGCGCGGGCGTGCACCGCGCGCTCGACCAGCCGGCGCAGGACCTCCGGGCTGAACGGGCTGTCCCCGGCGGCGGCGCGGCGGATGCCGTCCAGCAGGTCGGCCGGGGGCGCGTCCTTGAGCAGGAAGCCGCAGGCGCCCGCGGTCAGCGCCGGGTAGAGGTGATCGTCGTCGCCGAACGTGGTGAGCACCATGACCCGGGTGGCGGGCCGGTCGGCGAGGATCCGGCTGGTCGCGGTGATGCCGTCGACGCCGGGCATCCGCAGGTCCATCACCACCACGTCCGGCCGCAGCCGGGCGGCGAGCGCGACGGCGTCGCGGCCGTTGTCGGCCTCGCCCACGACGTCGAGGTCGGGCTGGGCGTCGCAGAGCATCCGCAGGCCCGCCCGAATGAGGTGCTGGTCGTCGACCAGCAGCAGCCGGATCACGCCGGCTCCGGCGCGCCCGGGCGGGGCCGGGGAGTGGGGTGGGCGGGCGGCAGCACGGTCCGCACCCGCCAGCCGGACTCCGTGGGCCCGGCCTCCAGCCGCCCGCCGAGCACCTCCACCCGCTCCCGCATGCCGACGATGCCGTGCCCGCCGCCGGAGGGCACCCCGGCCGGCGCCGCGCCCCGCCCGTCGTCGGACACCGTCCAGTGCACCGCGCCGTCGCGCACCGAGACCGTCAGCCGCGCCCGGGCCGCCGCGCCCGCGTGTTTCGCCACGTTCGTCAACGCCTCCTGGGTCAGTCGCAACACCGCCTGGCCGCGTACCGCGTCGAGCGCGCCGACGGCCGGATCCACATCGGCCTCCACCACGACGCCCGCCTGCCGGGCCCGGTCCACCGCCGTCCCGAGCGCCGCCGGCAGCGCCGACGGCTCGATCGCGGTCAGGGCGGCGTCGCCGCGTACGCCGTCCGGGTCACGCAGCACCGCCACCAGCCGCCGCAGGTCGGTCAGCGCCGCCGTGCCGGTGGCGTGCACGTCGTCGAACACCGCGCCGACCCGCGGATCCAGGTCGGGCAGCACGTGCCGGGCCACCCCGACCCGCAGCACCATCGACGCGACGTGGTGCGCGAGCACGTCGTGCAGTTCCCGGGCGATGGCGCCGCGCTCGTCGGCGCGGGCCGCCCGGCTCTCCGACTCGCGCCGGCGCCGCTCCGCCTCGGCCCGCTCCTCGGCCTGCCGCCCCAGTTCCCGGGTGGTCCGCACGACCAGTCCGAGCAGCAGCGGCAGGCCGACGGTGACGGCCAGCCCGAACAGGCCGGTGAACGCCGCGCGGACCGGCAGCCCGATCAGGTCGGTCAGGTCGACGGCGGCGAGCAGGCCGGCACCCAGCCACACCTGGCGTGGCCGGGTGGCCCGCATGGTCAACTCCAGCAGCGCCCAGCTCGCACCGACCTGGTTGATCACCACGTCGTCGACCAGGACGAGCGCGGCGACCAGCAGGGCCGACTGGATCAGCAGGTTGAGCAGCGGCCGGCGGTGGCACAGCAGGGCCAGCAGGAACGCCGGGACCGCCAGCGCCCACTGCGTGCCGGTGGCGGCCGAGTTCCCGTGCGGACCGAAGACCAGGTAGCCGACGCCGCTGAGGTCCAGCAGGAGGATCCGCGCGAACGTGTCCCGCGCGTCGAACAGCCGACCGACCCAGCTCACCGCGTCAGCCTAGGCAACCGGTGCGGCTGGAGCCACCGCGTTCACCGGTCGCGGCCACCCGGCACGCAGTCCGAGGTGGACTGCCAGCCCGACCGGGCCGAGCAGGACGGTAAGCAGCAGCACCGGGGCGGTGAGCAGGGCCGGCAGCCCTCGCTCCCGGGCGTCCTGCCAGATCCACCTGCCGGCGAACAGGTCGAAGGCGATCATGTGGGCCCAGGCCGCCGCCGCGCCGTCGGCGCTGCCGAGCAGGTCCCGCAGACCGTCGAGCGTGGGCGCTGTCACCACCGGCAGCACCGCACCGAGCGACGGGAGCACCAGGGCCGCGTAGACCAGCAGCACCGGCACCACGATCAGCGGCGAGCCGACGATCCGGCCGGTCCAGGACCAGCGCGGCGCCAGGATCATCAACGCCCAGAACGGGGCCGCGAGCGCGAACGTCAGGCCGAACAGGGTGCTGCTCATCTGACCAGCACCACCTCGGTACGGCGGCCCCGGCGGGCCAGCACCAGCGCGGTGGCCGCCGCGGTGGCCGCGACCAGCATCCCCGCCGCGGCGAGCGTCAGTGCGTCCGGCGCGAGCAGCGGCTGTCCGCGCAGCGCCTGGGCGGTCACCAGCAGCGTCAGTCCCGCGTACGCGGCCCCGCCGACGAGCACCAGCCGGGCCCGGGTCAGCTCGTCCAGCCGCCGACCGAGGAACCGGTCGAGCAGGATCGCCAGCAGCGGCAGCGCCTGCAGCGCGTGCATTCCGACGAAGTGCCCGACGCGCAGGTCGCCGCCGGTGGTGCTCCAGCCGAGCAGCGGCAGCCCGGGACCGCCGTCGGGCACACCGACGCTGTGCGCGCCGCTGATCCCGGTGGGCGAGCCGGCCGGGGTCTGCGCCACCATCGGGAACGCGACGACCATGCCGAGCAGGGACACGGCGAGACCGAGCCGGACCGCGTATCCGCCGGCCCGGTCCGGAAGGGGCCGCCGGGCCAGCACGACCGCCAGCACGAACTGGGCCGCGAACAAGACCATGATCGCCACGCCCATGACGTCGAACAGCGCCGCGTTCAGCGCCGTGGTGCCGTTGAAGTGGCTGGCGGTGCCGCGGAGCACCTGAACCACGATGACGACCATCTCCACCACGGACATGGCCACGATCACGGTGGCGGCCCGCTCGGCGGCCCGGCTGCGGCGCGGCAGCAGGGAGAGCATCCAGGCGAGCGTGACGCCGTAGAGCACGAACGAGATCGCGAACTTCAGCGGCTTGGCCCAGATGGGCGCGCCGGTCAGCATGCGCGGGTCGGCAACGACGCCGACCGCGGCGACGACGGTGAGCACCGCCATCGCGGACACGAGGAGCATCAGGGGGCGGTGCCATCCGGCCGCCCGGTTCCGCACTGTAGTCATGTCTGTAGATGCTGCTGGCGGACCGGGACCCGCGCGCCCGCCCGCGGGCCGCGTTCCCGGCCCCGGGTCGGAGCGCGTCTCCTACCGGGGGAGGAGGCGGACCGGTCAGTCCGGCAGCCGGGGCATCTCGACGCCCGGGTCGCGGCCGAGCAGCACGCCACGGGTCAGGGCCCGTGAGCCGAAGCGGTCCCGTACCGCGTCGACGGCGGCGTCCAGCGCCGGGCCCGGGTCGGCGGTGAACGGGAGGGCGAGCTGGGTGTGCCCGCTGCCGAGGTTGCCCACGGAGACGCCGAGCAGCGTGACGCCGCGCAGCGCGATGTGCGGCAGCGCGGCGCGCAGCAGGTCGCGGGCGGCGCCGCGCAACGGCGCGGTCTGCGCGGTCGGCTCGTCGAGCGTGTGCGACCGGGTGGCCCGGGTGTAGTCGGCGAAGCGTAGCCGCAGCGTCACCGTGCGGCCGGTGCGCCGGGCCGCGCGCATCCGCCCGGTGACCCGGTCGACCAGCCCGGCCAGCACCGCGTCCAGCTCGGCGGGGGAGTGCGGCCCGCGCCCCAGCGCGTGCTGCGCGCCCATCGAGGAACGGCGGCGGCCCACCTGCACCGCCCGGGGGTCACGGTTGTGGGCCAGGGCGTGCAGGTGCCGGCCCGCGCCCGCGCCGAGCAGCGACACCAGCGCGGGCTCGTCCAGCCGGGCCACCTGCCCGACGGTACGGATGCCGCGCTCGCGCAGCCGGGCGGCGGTGACCGGGCCGACGCCCCACAGCCGCTCCACCGGCAGCGGGTGCAGGAAGGCCAGTTCCCGGCCCGGCTCCACCACCAGCAGCCCGTCCGGCTTGGCCACGCCGCTGGCCACCTTCGCCAGGAACTTCGTCCGGGCCACGCCGACGGTGATCGGCAGGCCGACCTCGCGGCGGACTTGCTCGCGCAGCGCGGCCGCGATGCCGGCCGGTGCCCCGGCGAGCCGCCGCAGCCCGCCCACGTCGAGGAACGCCTCGTCGATGCTGAGGCCCTCGACCAGCGGGGTGGTGTGCCGGAAGATCTCGAACACCGCCCGGCTGGCGGCCGTGTACGCGGCCATCCGGGGCGGCACCACCACCGCGTCCGGGCAGAGCCGCCGCGCCTGCCGGCCGCCCATGGCGCTGCGCACGCCGAACGCCTTCGCCTCGTAGCTGCACGCGAGCACCACGCCGCCGCCGACGATCACCGGCCGGCCGCGCAGCCGGGGGTCGTCGCGCTGCTCGACCGAGGCGTAGAACGCGTCCAGGTCGGCGTGCAGGATGGTGGCCTCGCTCGACACCCCGCCATCCTCGCACACATGTTCGAAAGAGCGGTGTTCACCTGCCCGGACACACGCGACCGGCCGGCGGATGGCTCCCGCCGGCCGGCCGCGTGCGCCTCACCGCCCGTAGACCTCGAACTCGTAGAGCGAGAAGCCGTACGAGGTGGCCCGGGTGACGCCGTACATCCGCACGTAGCGCGCGCTGACCGGGGCGAACGTCACGTTGTCGACGCCGCCGTTGCCGGTGGTGGTGCTGAACACCGGCTGCCAGGAGTTGCCGTCACCGGAGACCTCGATCCGGTAGCCGGTGGCGTACGCGGCCTCCCACCGCAGCACCGCCCGGCTGATCGTGCGGGCCGAGCCGAGGTCCACCCGCAGCCACTGGTTGTCGTTGTAGCTGCTGGCCCACCGGGTGCCGAGGCTGCCGTCGACCGCCTTCGCAGGGGTGTTGCTGGTCAGGAACTGCGTGCTGGACGCGGTGGCGGTACGACCCTGCGCCAGGTTGGTCACCGCGTCGCCCCGGCGCGCCGGGAACGACACGACCTGCTGGTAGGTGGGCCGGTTCTGCCAGCCGATCAGCGGGTGGGTGATGCCGCCGAGCCCGGACTGGGCGATCGCGTCGGCGCACCACTGGTCCCCGGCCCCGCAGGACGAGTCACCCGGGTAGACGGTGGCCGCCGGGGCCGCGGTGGCCTGGCCGAGCGTGTCCAGCAGCGCCTGCCGGCACGCGCCCAGGTTGCCGTTACCGCAGTACGTGCGCCCGAGCCCGCCGGCCACCGGGTCGCCGAGCACCGCGCGCAGGTCCTTGTCGACGTAACCCCACCAGCCGTACTGGAACGCCGAGCCCTTGTGCGCCTGTCCCTGCGACGTCCAGCTCACGGTGCCGTCGCGGGCCGCGTTCTGCCCGCCCGAGGGCGACTCGTTGACCTGCAACGCGTCGACCAGCGCGGCGTACAGGTCGGGGCCGAGGCCGGGCCGGAACTGCGCCGCCGCGAGCAGCGGCCACCAGGCGTCGAAGATCCGGATGGCGTCGGCGTGCTGGTAGACCTTCGAGCCGGGTGACGTCTCCACCCGGCGGGACCCGGCCTGCTGCCAGGCCCGCAGCTTGGTCACCGCGGCGGCCAGCGCCGGATCGGTGACCGGCGTGCTGTCCAGCACCCGCAGCAGCTCGCCGAGGACCTGCTGGCCGCGCAGGTCGGTGACCCCCGCCTCGGCGGTGATCCGGACGACGTCGGCGCGGCTGAGCTTGCGCTGGGCGATGGCGGCCTTCACCGGACCGTCGAGCAGTTGGCCGCGGTGCACCGCGCCGTAACTGAAGTTGCCGTCGGCCGCGCCGAAGTCCCGCGCCTGCTTGTTGTTCCAGCTGACGTAGTAGTCCTGGTTGACCGACTGCGGGTGGGCCGACGCCGGGGCGTAGGTGGCGTCGTTGGTGTCCGGGTTCCAGCCGACCCACTCGTACGCCGGCTCGGCCTTCATCGGCAGGTTCGGGTCGGAGGTGGAGGAGCGCACCGGGTTCGCGCCGGAGTTGTAGTACGCCGCCTCGGTCGAGTTGACGTAGAACCAGTTGAACGCGTACCCGACGTTCGCCGCGGACGCCTGGAACGCCGCCGCGCTGCCCATCGCCGCCGGGTCGTTGTACGCCTGGAAACCGATCGCCGAGTCGGCCTCGTGGCGGTAGGTGGAGCGCAGCTTGGTGAACGCCGTCGGCTGCCCGTTCACCATGCCCCGGTAGGCGACCAGCCCGTACTTGGTGCGCAGCGCGCGCAGCGTGTACGCGCCGGCCGGGGTGGAGTCGGCGAGCGTCGGCGACCACGAGTTGCGCTTCTCCAGCACCTCCATGGCCAGGCACTGGCCGCGGTAGAGGTAGCGGTTGGAGCGCAGCGTCGGCGCGGTGCCGTCGGTGGTGCACAGCGGCACCGCGTACGTGTCGGTCAGATCCTGGGAGGCGGAGGTGGCGCTCCACGCGTAGTCCTGGCCGCGGCCGAGCAGCACGTAGAGGTTCAGTCCGGCGAACGCGGCGCCGCGCGCGCTGATCCCCGGCCCCTGGAGTTCCTGGAGCATGAGCAGTTGCGGGGCGAAGTAGCCGGTCTGCGGGCCGAACACGGCCACCGGGTTGCCGGTGGTGGTGTGCCGCCCGGAGACCACCACCGCGTTGGACATGCCGTGCGTGCGCAGGGTGGACAGGCCGCCGAGCAGGTCCTTGGTGGCGGCGCTGCTGCCGGTGCGGGCGGCCGCCCCGCCGGTGGCGTCGTACGCGAGCGGTTCGGCGACCACGGTGCCGGCGTCGGGCAGCACCGCGCTGGTGGCGCCGGGCGGCGTGGCGCCGTACGGGAAGCTCTGCCCGTCGTGCAGCGTCAGCACGGTCTCCGGGTCGTTCTGGGAGCGGAACGCCGCCCAGACCCGGTCGCCCTCGGTGGCGCCGTACTTGGCGCGCGCGGCCACCCGGACCAGCGCGGACCGGACCTCGCTGCCGCCGCCCCCGCCGAAGAGCCCGCCGATGACACCGGCGGTGGCGATCAGGTCGGTCATGGTGAAGTGCTTGGGCTTGCCGGCGCCGGTGAGCACGTACTCGCCGGGGTAGTTGTCGTCGGCGATCGACTTGTCGATGTAGGCGTTGATGCCGGCGATGTAGTCGGCCACGTCGGTGTAGAGCTGCTGGCCCCGGGTGCCCTTGAGGCGCAGCGCGTTCACCTGGGCCTGGAGGTCCGCCTCGGTGTAGGGCGAGTTGGCCCAGACGCTCTGCTCCAGCTCGCGGTTGCCGGGGGCGCCGCCGGCGAACGAGCTGACGTTGCCGCGGCCGACGTGCCGCAGCAGGTCCATCACCCAGAGCCGGTCCTGGGCTCCGGCGTAGCCGGCGCCGAACATGGTGCCGGCGCGGGTGGTGCCGGTGATGTGCGGGACGCCGGTGGCCTTGTCCCGCACGATGGTGACGTCCGAGCGCGGCGAGATCCTGCTCTCCACCTGGGCGTCGGGGACGCCGAAGGAGGCGTCGTTGTAGAAGTGGGCGATCTGCTCGTCGGTCAACCCGGCGTAGTTGTAGACCAGGTTCGCGTACTCGTCGAGCTGGTCGCTGGAGTGCGCGGGGCGGGTGCCGAGCGCCTGGTGGGCCAGGATGCCGGCGAGCGTGGCGTTGCCGTTCTGCCCGGGCGGCAGGATGTCGGCGCACTGGCCGAGGCAGTAGTCGTCGGGGGTGAACGTGGTGGCGGCGAGTGCCGGTGACGGCGCGATGACCGTCAGGACGCTCGCGGTGAGGGCGGCGGCGGTGAGCGCCGCGAGGCGGGCACGGATGGCGGGTAATGGCATGGCGATCCTCCGGGGGACGCGGAGTAGGGCCGTTCGGCACGCCCGGCTGACGGCGTCTCGGCCTCCGCGCCCGGGCGTCCTGCCCGGAGGTGAGAATGACTCATATCTATCTGCGGGCAATGATCGGCGTACCACTGCCGTCCGGGATAGCCGTCGTTCACCAGCCGCCAATGCCGACGTTTCGCCGCGTTCCGTCCCGCAACGACGCGGTGGGGGTGGCGCCGTTGCCACCCCCACCGCTCTCCCCGCCGGTGCGCCGTCAGTGCTTGTGGAACGACTGGCGCACCACACCCCCCACCAGCGCGCACCAGGTGGTGGTGCTGATCTTGCCGTTGGGCGGTAGTCCGTGCAGGCGCTGGAGGTCCTTCACCGCCGTGCGGGTGGCGTGGTCGTACTCGCCGGTCTCGGTCACCTCGGCGTAGCCCTTGGAGGCGAGCATGAACTGCGCCGCGGCCACCGGGATCCCGCTGGACTTCTGGTCCAGTTCTGGCGCGAGGGTCTCCCAGGTCGGCGCGGTCAGCGTGGCGTCGATGTCGACCGGGACGCCGTTGCGCGCCTGCCAGTCCTGCACCGCCGCGACGGTGGCCGCGTCGAACACGCCGGTGACCGGCACGGTGTAGCCGCGGAACGTGAGCAGGCGCTGGGCGACCTGGACCACCGGGCCGCCGACGAAACGCCAGATGTCCGGCCAGCGCCGCGCCGGCACGTCGCCGAGCTTGGTGCCGAGCTGCTTGAACACCGCCCGGCGCAGCGCCGGGAACTCCCGGTAGAACATCGCGCCCGGGCAGAGCGTGGCCCGGAAGTCCCAGTGGCCGAAGATGTCGTGGGCGTGCAGCCCGTACTGCCGGCAGATCGTGGTGCAGAGCCGGGCGAGGGAGTCGAGCAGTTCCTCCGGCGGCGTCTCGGTGACGTAGGTGCCCTCGTTCTCGATGCCGATGGCCCGCCCGTTCTCGCCCGGGCAGTGCGCGGCGATCATCTGCCGGTCGCCGGCGCGCAGCCGGTCCAGGCTGCCGTGCCGTCCCTCCAGGACGTGGCCGCCGCGGCTCACCGTGAAGTGCTGCCCGGTGTCGGACCAGCCGTTGCCGTCCATGTGCAGGTCCTGGCAGTCGCGGGCGAGCTGCTTGGCGTGCTCCTCGGAGTAGTCCGTGACGTTCGGGAACGCCATGTGGTGCACGATGATCTTGTTGGTGGGGATCGCGCTGACCGACAGCGGGTCGGCCGGCGGGCGGGCGGCCCACTCGTCGCAGCTGATGATCCAGTCGAGGTCCGCGCCCGGCGCGGCGTGCGCGGCGGCCGGCCGGACGAGCTCGCTCCCGACGACCGCGACCGCGGCGGCGCCGAGGCCGGCCCGCAGCAGCGTACGGCGGTCCAGCTCGGGGTGGTCGAAGTGCATTCCGCCTCCTCGATGGCCCGGCGGGGCCGAGTGATGTAAAGGAACTCCATCAGATGCGCGCGAGGTGGAGAATATTGCCGGAGCGGCGCGGCGCGCCAGAGGACAAAAGCGACGTTCGCCGTCCGTTCCTACCGCCGGAGTAGGCGATGTCACGTCCGCTGACCGGGACGGACCATGTCGCGTCGTGATCGGCCGTGGCAGCCTGGACCCGTGCAGTCGCCCAGCCCAGCCGGGATTCTCGTGCTCGTCGCGGTGCTCGCGGCCGCCACCGCGTTCGGCTGGTGGCGCCGCCGCCACGACGGGCGGCTGCACGCCGTCCGGAAGCGCCCATCGGACGCGGACGCGCCGCACCTCGCCACCCTCACCGCCCTCGGGGTACGCCCCGGCGAGCGCACACTGGTGCAGTTCTCCGCCCCGGTCTGCGCGCCCTGCCGGGCCGCCCGCCGGGTCCTCGCCGACGTCGCCGCCCGCCTCGACGGGGTCACGGTGCTTGAGGTCGGCGTGGACGAGCACCTCGACGCGGCCCGGGAGCTGGACGTGTGGCGTACCCCGACAGTGCTCGTGGTGGACGGCGCCGGCCGGATCGTGCGCCGCGCCGCCGGGGTGCCCGACCGGGACGAGCTGATCGCCGCGCTCACCGCCGGGGCGGCCCGATGACCGGCGTACGGCTGACCCGCCGCCGGGTGGTGGACCACGGCCGGCTCGCCGCGAGCCTCTGCGCGCCGGTCCGTCCCGCCTGACCGACCGCCCCCGCACGAACGGACCACCCCATGCTGCTCGATCCTCGGGGACCGCGCTTCGCCGCCGTCCTCACCACAGTCGTCCTCGCGATCGTCCTCGTCACCGGCTCCGGGCTGCTCCTGCTCGCCCAGGCCGTGGTGTTCGCGCTCACCGCGCTCAACCCGCGCCTCGGCCCGTACGGCCTGCTGTTCCGTGCCCTGGTGGCGCCCCGGCTGGACCCGCCGGCGGAGCTGGAGCCGGTCGCGCCGGTGCGCTTCGCCCAGCTCGTCGGCCTGGTCTTCAGCGTCGTCGGCGCGGCCGGCTGGCTCGCCGGGCTGCCCGCGCTCGGCCTGGCCGCCACCGGCGCGGCGCTGGCCGCGGCGTTCCTCAACGCCGCGTTCGGGCTCTGCCTGGGCTGCGAGGCGTACCTGACGATCCGCCGTCTGGCCGGGCGGCCGCTGGCGGGCCGGGTGGCGGCGCGCCCGCGCTGACCGTCCGCCCGTACGCTGGCCCCGGCGGGATGGGGGAGAGGCATGGCAGGTCGCGCACGGCTGGACCGGCGCAGCGTGCTCGTCGCGGCGGGCGGCCTCGCGGTGGCCGGGATCGGCGTGCCGGTCGGGCTGGCCGCCACCAACGACCGGCCGCCGCCGCCCGCGCCGCGCGGACGCCGGCCGGTCAGCATGGCGATGCACCTGCACGCCTCGTTCAGCGAGGGCGTGGCCAGCTACGCCGCCCACCTCGACCAGGCCCGCCGCAACGCCGTCGACGTGCTCTGGTGGACCGACCACGACTTCCGGGTCGCCGCCCACGACCACCGCCGGGTCGTCCACTTCGACGGCCCCGAGGAACGCGAGGGCGGCCTGGCCTGGACCTGGCAGCCGGCCACCGAGGGCCGGCTCACCGCCTCGGCCGCCGACTTCGTGGACGTGCCGGACGCCCCCGACGGTCCCGGCCGCGCGCTGCGCCTGGTCGCCGCCGGGACCGGCACCCACTGGTACGCGGGCAAGGCGTGGAACTGGACGCACACCTCCAACATCTCCGACACCACGCTGCACCTCGACGTACGCCCCGAGTCGGCCGGCCCGGACGCCACGCTCACCGTGGAGATCGCGCTGTCGCACCACCCGGCCGGACCCGGCCGACCCGCCGGGCAGCTCGTGCTGCGGTACCGCCTCGGCGGCGTCGACGCGGTCCGCCACTCGGTCGACGGCCGTTTCGGCACCGTCGAGCGACCCGCCCCGGCCGGCGCCTGGCGGCGGCACACGTTCGAGCTGCTCGCCGACGTGCGGCGGCTCTGGCCCGACCTGGTCGCGGGCGACAACTCGCTGCGCGGGCTGCGCCTCGGCGTCACGGTGTCCGGCGGCGCACGCGGCGCGTACCTGGTGGACCGGCTCGCCTTCGACCGCGCCCGCCGCGCCGGGCAGGCCGGCGAGGAGATGCGCGCCGAGGTGCTGAGCGGCTACGACGGGGCGTACCCGGGCGTGACCCACCACCGCGCGTACGAGGTGTCCATGGTGCGGCACCTCAACTGGTTCGGCGGCGACGGCACGCTGCCGAGCTTCCCGTCCCCGCCGTACCGGGACAACGACGTGGAGGCCACCGAGAAGATGGTGGAGTTCCTGCACTCGCACGGCGGGGTGGTCTGCTGGAACCATCCGCTGGACACCGAACGCCGCGAGTCACTGGCCCGGCTGCTGGTCAGCCGCAACGCGCTCGGCGTCGACCTGATCGAGATCGGGCGCCGGCCGGTCGAGGACTACCTCTGGGCGTACGACGTGGCCGCCCGCAACGCGATCCCGCTGACCGCCGTCGGGGTCACCGACGACCACGACGGCACCGACTGGCGGGCCGGCCGGGACCGGAACATCACCTCCGTCTGGGCGGCCTCGACCGGCCGCGACGACCTGGTCGCGGCGCTGCGCGCCGGGCAGGCGTGGTTCGCCGACCTGGCCGGCTACCGGGGCGCGCTGGACCTGGAACTCGGTGGCCGCAGCGGCATGGGCGCGCTCGCCGTGCTCGCCGAGGACACCGTCACGGTGCGGCTGCGCGCCACCGACCTGCCCGCCGGGGCCACACTGGAGGTGGTCACCGGCGAGGTCGACCGGGCCGGTGTCGCGGATCCGACTCCGGCGGTCCGGGTCGGGCAGGTCCCGTGGCGGCAGCTACGGGAGGGCTGGCACGACCTGCCGGTGCGCGTCGGCGCCGGCGCGTACGTACGCACCCAGGTACGCGACCGCGAGGGCGAGATAGTAGGTGCCAGCAACCCGATCTGGCTGCTCCGCACCCCTCCACCGGCAGGCATCTCCCCACCCCGCCGCTTCTGACCCGCCCACCTTCCGGCCTTCCCTCTGCTCCGTCGATCATGAGGTTGACGGCGACATCGGTCCCTTTTGTCCCCGCCAACCTCATGATCAACGAGGTGAGGGTGGTTGCCGGGGTCTGGTAATCGTGGCGGTGTGTCCGATACCGACCACCTGTCGTGCCGCGCCGCGCCGCGCGACCAACGAGCCGCCGACCGGCGACCGGAAGCAGCCGTTGCGCCGATGGCCGGCGGCCCCGGCCCGGTGAGAATGACCCGCGAGGCGGCATCCGACACCCGCCCGTGGAACGCGGTGGAGTCTGTCGCATGAGCGGCTGGGAACTGTCCGGCTACACGCCGGTCCGCCGGCTCGGCGCCGGCGCGTCCGGCAGCGTCGTGCTCGCCACCCACGACCGGACCGGCACCCCGGTCGCGATCAAGTACCTGGTCCGCGACCTCGGCGAAGACTCGTCGTTCCGGACCGCCTTCCGCACCGAGGCCCGGCTGCTCGGCGAGATCGACGACCCGCACGTCAGCCGCCTCTACGAGTACGTCGAGTCCCCGCACGGCGCGGCCATCGTGATGGAACTCGTCGACGGCGTGTCGCTGCGCCAGATGCTGCGCGCGCACGGCCCGACCACGCCCGAGGCCGCGCTCTGCGTCCTCAAGGGCTCACTCGCCGGTCTGGCCGCCGCGCACCGCCACGGCGTCGTGCACCGCGACTACAAGCCGGAGAACGTGCTCGTCACCGGCGCCGGCTTGAGCAAGCTCGCCGACTTCGGCATCGCCATGCCGATCGGCGAGGGCTCCGACACCACGGTCTCCGGCACGCCCCGCTACATGGCCCCCGAGCAGTGGACCGGCGCCCCCGCCGCCCCGGCCTGCGACGTCTACGCCGCCACCGCCACGTTCTTCGAATGCCTGACCGGGCGGCCCCCGTACCAGGGACCGGACCTGCTCTCCCTGCGCGACCAGCACGCCTTGGCGCCGATCCCCGCCGAGGCGGCGCCCCCGCCGGTGCACGAGCTGCTGCGCCACGGCATGGCCAAGCGCCCCGACGAGCGGCCCGAGTCCGCCGAGGCGTTCCTCGGCCTGCTGGAACAGGTGGCCGGCGTCGGCTACGGCCCGGAATGGGAGGAACGCGGGCTGCGTGAGCTGGGCCGCCGGGCAGCGCTGCTGGCCGCGCTGTGGCCGTTCCCCGAGCGGGCCGAGGGCGCCACCGCCGTCGCCCACACCGAGGTGGCGAACACGGCGCTCGGCGCGCGCTCCGGCCGGCGCGGACTGTTCCGCAAGGGCCGCACCCGTACCGCGCTGGCCGCCGGCGCCCTGGCCGCTGCCGTCCTGGCCGGCGGCGCCGGCTACAGCTACGCCGCCAACGACGGGACCGACGCCGCCGCCCCCACCGGCCCGGCGACCGCCGCCCCGGCCACCGCCGCGCCGCCCACACCGGACCCGACCGCCGCCGAGACGCCGAGCCCGTCGCCGACGCCCACCCCGTCCACCGCGTCACCGGACGCGCCGTCGGCCACCCCCGACCGGACCGGGTCGCCGACCCGCACCGGCACGCCCACCCCCAGCGCGTCACGCAGCACCAGCCCGCCGCCGCCGGACGTGACCGCGCCGGTCGTGGACGGGGTACGCGCCGACCCGGGCGAGCTGGACCCGAAGGGCTGCCCCTACGGCGCCAAGAGCAGCACCGTCACCGCCACCGTCACCGACGACCGCAGCGGCCCGGCCGCGCTGACCGTCGACTTCGGCTACACCCTCGACGGCGCCACCGGAACGATCCGGATGGCCGCCGCCGGCCGCGGCGTGTTCACCGGCACGCTGGGCCCGCTGTCCACACCCAGGCGCAGCGCCCGCATCCCGATCCGCGTCACCGCCGCCGACGCCGCCGGCAACACCACCACCTCGGCGTCACCGGTGTACGTGACGCTCTACCACGACTGCACCCCCGGCTAGGAGTACGACAGTGCCCGCTGCCCAGCACCGCAGCCCGTTCCGGGGACGGCCGGCGTGACCCGGCCCGACGAGCCCACCGAGGCGCTGCCCACCCGCGCCCTGCCGGTGACCCCACCCGGGGACGCCGACACCGCCGAGCCGACCGTCCACCTCGTCGCGCCCCGCGCCACCACCGAGGCGCAGCCGACGGTTTCTCTGTCTTCGGTGAACGCGGAGCCGACGGTGCCCCTCTCCGTGGACGATGCGGAGCCCACTGTGTCGTTGCCGGCAAGCGGCGCGGACCGGACCGTCTCCCTGTCCGGGGTGAGCGCGGAACCCACCGTGTCCGTGCCGGTGGACGGTGCGGAGCCGACTTCGCCGATCGCCGTCGATCGCGCGGAGCCGACGGTGCCGCTCGCCGTGGACGGTGCGGAGCCGACAGTGCCCCTGTCCGCGGTGAGCGCGGAGCCGACCGTTCCACGTGCGGCCACGGCGGACACCGGCGACGCGGAACCCACCGTGCATCTCGCCCGGCCTGAGGCGGAACGGTCGCCCGCTGCCGAACCGACCGTCCACCTGAGCCCGATCCCGGCCGAGGACGACCGCACGGCAGACCTCACCGCTCCGGCCAGAACGGCACCGGCCGCCGGGGAGCCGGCCGGCGTCCCGCGTCCGGCCGCGGACAGCTCAGCGGAAGAGGCGACCGCGGACCTTCGGTCCGGCGCGCAGAGCGACGTGACGGCCCAGACCCCGGCCTCGGGCAGTGCTGCGGGAGAGCCGACGGTGAGCCTGGGTCCGGTTCCGGGTGACACGGCAGGCGAGCCGACGGCACATCTGCCCGCGTCGGGAAGCACCGCAGGGGAGGCGACAGCGCGCCTGCGCCCGGCCCCCACGGATGAGGCGACGACGCAGCTTCGCCACGTCCCGGACAACGCGGCCGGGGAGCCCACGGTGAGCCTGCGTCCCGTCGTGGGCCGCCCGGCCGAGGAGCCGACAGTGAGCCTGCGTCCGCTTCCCGAGGGCGCGGTCGGCGAGGCGACGGTACCTTTCCGTCAGGCCCCGACCCCGGCCCCGGCCTCGGCCCTGACTCCAACTCCGACGCAGCCCCAGCCCCAGCCCCAGGCCCCCCCGGTTCAGGCTCAGGCAACGGCTCCGACCGCGGCCCGGGGCACCGCGACCGGGCAGGCGACAGTGCGTCCGCGGCCGGCGCCGCCGACCAGGGGCCCGGGCGTGGAGCCGACCGTGTCGTGGCAGCCCACCGGCGTACCGCATGGGCACCAGGCCGGCGGGCCGCCGACGGTGACGGGCGTCGGGGCGTACCCGGATCGGACCGTGGGCGCGCGGGCGGTGAGCGGCGCCCCGGCGCCCGCGCCCGGCGGCGAACTGCGCTTCGGGCCGGGCGTGCCGGTGACGCCGCCGCCCGCACCGCCCTGGCCGACCGCGCCCCCGATCCGGCCGCGGCCGGTCTGGCGGCGTGTCGTCTCGGTGCTGTCCACGCTGCTCGCCGCCGCGCTGCTGCTGACGGTCGGCCTCTACCTGTGGCAGCGGCTGCGCCCGATGGAGGTCGAGCAGGTGTCGGTGGCGGCGACCCGGCCGGCCGGCGTCGCGTGCGACGTGACGGTGGACGTGGTGGCCACGGTACGGACCAACGGGCGCGCCGGAACGATCCGCTACCAGTGGTTCCGCTCGGACGCCCCGCCCGGCGCGCTGCTCACCGAGCGGGCCGGCAGCGGGCAGCACACCGCGACCCTCACCCTGAAATGGACGTTCACCGGAGTGGGCACGACCAGCGGAACGGCCACCGTCAACATCATCGAACCGGCGCCGATGCAGGCCGGCGCCCGCGTCAGCTACCGCTGCCCCGGCGGCTGACCGCGTTTCCCCGCGCGCGGGTCCGGGTAGCCCCACCCGAACAAACCTGGACCATGTGCGTGGAGGCCCTTCGATGAGAGACAACTTCGGGGACGCGGTGGGCGACGCGTTCCGATCGGTGATGCTGTTCCTGCCCAAGGCGGTCGCGTTCGTCGCCATCCTGGTCGCCGGCTGGCTGGTCGCCAAGGCCGTCCGGAAGCTGGTGGACAAGGTTCTGGAGCGTGTCCACTTCGACCGCGCCGTCGAGCGCGGCGGGATCAAGACCGCGCTCGCCCGCTCCAAGTACGACGCCAGCGACATCGTCGCCAAGCTCGCCTACTACGGGGTGCTGCTGGTCACGCTCCAGCTCGCGTTCGGCATCTGGGGCCCCAACCCGATCTCCGACCTGATCGCCGGAGTGATCGCCTGGCTGCCCCGGGCGTTCGTCGCCATCGTCATCGTGGTGGTCGCCGCGGCCATCGCCCGTGCCGTGAAGGACATCATCTCCAGCGCGCTCGGCGGCCTCTCCTACGGCCGGGTGCTGGCGAACCTCGCCTCGGTGTTCATCCTGGGCCTCGGCGTCATCGCCGCGCTCAACCAGATCGGCGTCGCGACCACGGTCACCACCCCGGTGCTGATCGCGGTGCTCGCCACAGTGGGCGGCATCCTGGTCGTCGGTGTCGGCGGCGGCCTGATCCGGCCGATGCAGAGCCGCTGGGAGAACTGGCTGACCCGGGCCGAGGAGGAGTCGCGCACCATCGCCACGCACGCCCGCGCGTACCAGGCCGGACGCCGCGACGTCGAGGCCCGGCTGGCCGCCGCCGGACCGTACGCGGACTCCGAGCTGACCCAGCCGGTGAGCCGGGACACCGAGGCGGACCGGACGCAGCCCGTCCCCGCGTACCCGGGCACCCAGCCGGCGACGGCCGCGGGCGACGCCGACGTCACCGCGCCGGTGCCGCCGCAGGCGGGCGTGGAGGCCACGCAGCACATTCCGGCGTACGCGGACTCCGACCGCGCCCAGCCGACCACCCCGCGTCAGCCGGCCGCCGAGCAGGCTGCGGACAGCGAGGCCACCATGGTCATCCCGCAGGCCGACGTGGAGAAGTTCCGCCGCTGACCCGGCAGCCGTGACACTCGGGGCGGGACCGCAGGGTCCCGCCCCGATCCGCGTGTGCGGGGGACCTCTTGCGGGCCGGACGCCGGTTAGGATCGCGGCATGACCTGGCGATGTTGATGCCTCACTGAGCGACGAGGCCGCGGGCCGCCGCGGACGCCGTGCATTCCGGCCGGTGTCCGTCACGTCCCGTGGGAAGGTTCCATGCTCGTCGCTCCTGCCCGCGTGCCCGCGACCCGCCGCCTGGCGGCGACGCTCTACGGGTACGCGTTCCTCACCGACCTGGTCCTGCTCTACCCGCTCTACGTGTTGCTGTTCGCCGACACCGGGTTGTCGGTCGGGCAGATCTCCTCGCTGTTCGTGCTCTGGGCGGCCGCCGGCATCGTGCTGGAGGTGCCCTCCGGGGTCTGGGCCGACGCGGTGTCGCGCCGGCTGCTGCTGTGCCTGGCGCCGCTGCTCGCCGCCGCCGGTTTCGCGCTCTGGGTGCTGCTGCCGTCCTACCCGGCGTTCGCCGTGGGTTTCCTGCTCTGGGGCGCCGGTGGCGCGCTGCGCTCGGGCGCGCTGGAGGCGCTGGTCTTCACCGAGCTGGAGCGTCTCGGCGCGGCCGACCGGTACGCCCGGCTGATCGGCCGTGCCCGCACCGCCGAGGTGCTCGGCGCCGTCGGGTCCGGGGTGCTCGCCGGGCCGGTGTACGCGCTCGGCGGCTACCTTGCGGTGGGCGCGGCCAGCGTGGCGGCCTGCCTGGTGGCGGCAGCCGTCGCGGCCCGCTTTCCGGAGCACCGCCCGCCACCCGTCGCGGCGCTGCCTGCCGTCGCGCCGGTCGTGCCGCTCCCGAGCGTCGTGCCGGGCGGATCGCTTCCGCGCGCCGCCGTGGCCGCGCCGACGCCGAGCGCCGTGCCCGATGGGCCGGTCTCGAGTGACGAGCCGGGGGAGCGGCCGGGTGATGACGAGCCCGGCTGGCTCGACAGCCTGCGCCTGGGCCTCGGCGAGGTGCGCGCCGACCGTCGCGTCCGCGCCGCCGTGCTGCTTGTCGCGGCCGTCACCGCGATCTGGGGTGGGCTGGACGAGTACACCGGACTGCTGGCCGCCGACACCGGCATGGCCGAGGTGGGCGTGCCGCTGCTGCTCCTGCTGGTCTGGGCCGGGATGACTGTGGGCGGGCTGCTCGCACCGCTGGGCGAGCGGCTGTCCCACCGGGGGTACGCGGGTCTGCTGGTGTTCGCGGCGGGCGCGACGGCGGCCGGCGCGCTGCTGCGGCATCCGGCCGGTTTCCTGCTGCTGGCTGCCGCGTTCGCCGCGTTCCAGCTCGCCACGGTGCTCGCCGACGTGCGGCTCCAGGCCCGGATCGCCGGGTCGGCCCGGGCCACCGTCACCTCGCTCGCCGGGATGGCCACCGACCTGACCGTCGTCGCCTTCTACGGCGGGTACGGGCTGCTCGCCGGCGCGGTCGGCAACCCGGCGGCCTTCGCGGTCGCGGTGCTGCCGTACCTGCTGGTGGCGTGCTGGCTGCTCACCGGACGAGCATGAATAGCCAGAAAAGGGACCAATGGTCGCGTTTGCGGCCTAGCGTGGGTCCGGAAATCGGCGACCCCGGGGAGACGATCGCGGTGACGTTGGAAGCAGAGCGCATGCTGCAGGACGAGGACCTGACCGGGCTGGCGGAGCTGGCAGCCCAGCTGCGGGTGGACGCGATCCGGTGCAGCACGACGGCCGGCTCCGGGCACCCGACGTCAAGCCTCTCCGCCGCCGACCTGCTCGCCGTGCTCGTCGCCCGGCACCTGCGCTACGACTGGTCCTACCCGGACAACCCCGGCAACGACCACCTGATCTTCTCCAAGGGACACGCCTCGCCGCTGCTGTACGCGGTGTTCCGGGCCACCGGCGCGATCAGCGAGCAGGAGCTGCTGGAGACGTACCGGCAGGCCGGGTCGCGCCTGCAGGGCCACCCCACGCCGGTGCTGCCGTGGGTGGACGTCGCCACCGGCTCGCTCGGGCAGGGACTGCCGGTCGGCGTCGGGGTGGCGCTCGCCGCCCAGTACCTCGACCGGTCGCCCGCGCACGTCTGGGTGCTCTGCGGCGACAGCGAGACCGCGGAAGGCTCGGTGTGGGAGGCGCTGGACAAGGCCGGGCACTACGGGCTGCGCAACCTCACCGCGATCGTGGACGTCAACCGGTTCGGCCAGCGCGGCCCCACCGAGCTGGAGTGGGACCTGGACACCTACCGGCGTCGCGTCGAGGCGTTCGGCTGCCGGGCCATGGTCATCGACGGCCACGACCTGGGCGCGATCGACGAGGCGTACGGGCAGGCGCGCGAGGCCACCGGGCCGATGGTGGTGCTGGCCCGCACGGTCAAGGGCAAGGGCGTGCCGGAGGTGGAGAACGACCCGGCCTGGCACGGCAAGGCGTTCGACCCGGAACTGGCCGACCGGGCCGTGCGGGCGCTCGGCGGCCCCCGGCGCATCCGGGTGGCCGGTCCGAAGCCACCGCCCGCGCCGCGCACCGCCCCGGCCGAGCACGGGCAGCCGCAACTGCCCCGGTACGAGCGTGGGACGAAGGTGGCCACGCGGGACGCGTACGGTGACGCGCTGCACGCCCTCGGCGCGGCCCGGCCCGACGTGGTCGCGCTCGACGGCGAGGTCAGCGACTCCACCCGGGCCGAGCGCTTCGCCGCCGCGTACCCCGACCGGTTCTTCCAGATGTTCATCGCCGAGCAGCAGCCCGCCGCCGCGGCGGTGGGCCTGGCGGTACGCGGCTACCGGCCGTTCGCGGCCACCTTCGCCGCGTTCTGGACCCGCGCGTACGACTTCATCCGGATGGCCGGCGTGTCCCGGGCCGACATCGCGCTCGTCGGCTCGCACGCCGGGGTGGAGATCGGCCCCGACGGTCCCTCCCAGATGGGGCTGGAGGACATCGCGGCGCTGCGCGCGGTGCCCGGCTCCACGGTGCTCAGCCCGGCCGACGCGGTCTCCTGCGCGGCCCTGGTCGCCCAGCTTCCCGACCACCCGGGCATCAGCTACCTGCGCACCACGCGCGGCAAGTACCCGGTGCTCTACGACGACGGCGAGCCGTTCCCGATCGGCGGCAGCCGGATCGTGCGCGACGGCGGCGACGTGGCGCTGCTCGGCACCGGCGTGACGGTGCACCTCTGCCTCGCCGCCGCCGACGAGCTGACCCGCGAGGGCATCGACGCGCGCGTGATCGACATGTACTCGATCAAGCCGGTCGACCGGCAGCGCCTCGCCGAGACCGTCGTGGAGACCGGCGGGCGGCTCGTGGTGGTCGAGGACCACTACCCGCAGGGCGGGCTGGGCTCCGCGGTGCTGGAGGCGCTCGCCGACCTGGGCGAACCGGCCCGGGTCAACCACCTGGCGGTACGCGGGCTGCCCGGCTCCGGCACCCCCGCCCAGCAGCTCGACCTGGCCGGCATCGGCGTCGGCGCGATCGTCTCGGCGGCGCGGTCCCTGGCCTGAGATCGTGCTCGCCGGGTCCTGGCTCGGGGCGGTGTTTGCCGCGGCCGGCGGCGGGTAGCCACGCTGCCGTTGCGACGGGAGGAACCGACCATGGCCGAACCGGAGTTCTACGCGCGGGTGTCCGCCCGCGCCGGCGTGCCGGTGGAGACGGCCCGCGCGCTGACCGAGGCGACACTGCGCACGCTCGCCGAACGGATCAGCGGCGGCGAGGCCGACGACCTGTCCGCGCACGTCGCGCACGAGCTGCGTCCGCTGCTGGCCCGCGCCCGGGTCGAGGACCCCGAGGTCTTCGGGTACGACGAGTTCCTGCGCCGGGTCGCCGAGCGCTCCGGCGCGACCCCGTCCGACGCCGAGCGCGGCGCCCGGGCGGTGCTGCAGGCGCTGCACCGGGTGCTCGGGCCCGCCGGGTTCAACCGCGCGCTGTCCCAGCTGCCGCGCGAGATCGGCGAGCTGGCGCAGCCCACCCCGCGCCCCGCTTAGCCCCCGTGAAAGGAAGGGCCCCCTGTTAACGCCTCCGGTAGAGGAAGGGCCCCTTGTTAACGCCCAGCGCTTCCCGGCCGTGCGGCGTCACTCGGGCGGCGCGTCCACGTAGACCCAGCGGCCGTCCTCGCGGGCGAAGCGGCTGTGCTCGGCCAGCACTCCCGCCCGGCCGTCCTCGCGGTAGTGCGCCCGGAACCGGACCGTCCCGGCGCTGTCGAACAGGCCGCCCTGCCCGGTCTCCAGGATCTCCAGCCGCAGCCAGCGGGTGCCCGGGTCCAGCTCCAGCCGCTCCGGCCGGGTCGTCGAGTGCCAGCTGTGCCGCAGGTACGCGGCGTCGCCGAGCGCGAACGCGCTGAACCGGGACCGCATCAGCGCCTCCGCGGTCGCCGCCGTCGCCTCACCCCGGTGGACCGGGGCGCAGCAGTCCGCGTACGGCCGGCCGGTGCCGCACGGGCAGGCCGTCGTCCGTTCACCCCGTTTCGCCATGCCACGATTCTCCCAAGCCGCGGGGAGGTGTTAAGAAGGGGCCCTTCCTCTACCGGAGGCGTTAACAGGGGGCCCTTCCTTAAGCCCCGGACGCACTACGCTTTCTGCACCATGAGTGTGAGTCCTACTCAGCGTGTCCTCGATCCCGCGCAGGTCCGCCGCTACCTGACCGCCTCGCTCGGGCCCGACGCTGAGGTGGAGGGCTGCGGTCCGCTGTCCGGTGGCGGCTTCGCCGCCGTCTGGTGGGTACGCCTGGCCGATGGCCGGGACGTGGTGCTCAAGGTCGGTCCGCCGCCGCACGTGCCGCTGCTGCGCTACGAGCGGGACATGATCGGCGCGGAGGCGCACTACCTGCGCCTGGTGGCGGCGCGGGCGCCCGCGGTGCCGGCCCCGGCGCTGCTGCACCACGGCCGCCACCCCGACCTGGGCGACTGGCTGCTCATGGCGCGGCTGCCCGGTCGTACCCTCTGGGACCTGACGCAGGCCGGCGCGGACGTCGGGCCGCTGCGTGCCGAGTTCGGCCTCGCGTTGACCGCGTTGCACGCCGTCACCGGCGAGCGGTACGGCTACGACGGCGGCCGGGCCGGCGGCGCGACGTGGCGGGACGCCTACACGGCCATGATCGACGACATGCTCGCCGACGCCGCCGACTGGGCGGTGCCGCTGCCGGTGCCCGCGTCCCGGGTCCGCGAGCTGGTGGCGCGGCACGCGGGGGTGCTCGACGCGGCACGCCGCCCGGCGCTGCTGCACTTCGACGGCTGGGCCGGCAACGTGCTCGCCGTCGACGGGCCGGACGGCGAGCCGCGCCTGAGCGGGCTGGTCGACGGCGAACGGTACCTGTGGGGCGATCCGCTGATGGATCTGGTGTCGCCGCTGCTGTTCCGCCGCGTCGAGGACGAGCCGGGCGACCCGCTGGTGCGCGCCTACCGGACGGTGGCGCCGTTCCCGCTCGACGCCGGGGTGCGGCGGCGGCTCGGCCTCTACCGGCTCTATCTCTACCTGCTGATGACCGTCGAGATGCCCAGCCGCAACATCACCGCCGACAGCGACCCGGGCCGGGTGGAGCTGCTGGCGAAGCTGCTCGGCGCGGAACTGGACGACCTGGCGGGCTGAGCGGCCGGGTCAGCGGGCGGCGGTGGCGAAGACCACGATGTTGTCCGGGTAGCTGCCGGTCCGCGGGTCGAACCGCCCGCCGCAGGTGATCAGCCGCAACCGGGGCGCCGCGTCGCCGCCGTAGACCCGCGCCGTGGGGAAGCGTTCCTTCGGGTACGCCCCGACGCCGTCCACTGTGAACGTCGCGGTCCGGCCGTCGGCGCGCAGCACTCGGATCGTGTCGCCGGGGCGCAGCCGGCCGAGGTCGAAGAAGACCGCCGGGCCGTGCTGCGAGTCGACGTGCCCGACCAGCACCGCGTTGCCGGCCTGGCCGGGGGCGGGACCGGGGTGGTACCAGCCGGTGACCTCCGGGCGTTCCAGTGGCGGGACCTCCAGCGCGCCGTCGGCGTCGGTGGCCACCGGCACGATCTCGGCGTCGACGCCGATGCGGGGGACGGTGACCCGCACCGGCGCGGATCGGGGCAGCGCCGCTCCGGCGGTCCCGGGGCGTTCGGTGGCGGGCGCGGCGGACGCGCCGGGCTGCGGTGGTGTCGTCGACGTGCTGCCGAGCCCGGCCGAGACCAGTCCGGCGCCGGTGGCGGCGGCCACCGTGACGGCGCTGACCACCACGGCGGTGCGCAGCCGGGATCGGCCGCCGTGTTGCGACGGGGACAGGGTGCCACCTCCGTCCGGCAGGGAGGCGCCGCCCGCGCCGGGTTGTGCCGGCGCGGGCGGTCGCTCGGTGAGCCGCTCAGGCGACGGCGCCCGCCCGGCGCCGGCGGATGACCGCGTACGCGCCACCGGCGAGCGCCCCGGTGGCCAGCACGCCACCGGCGATCAGCACCCCGGTGTCGCCGTCGCGTCCGCCGCCGCCGGCCTGCGCGCCGCCGATCGGCGTGACGGTGAACGTGGCGCTGCCGCCGTCGCTGCCGTCGCCGCAGGTGGTGGCGACCGTGTACGTGCCGAGCGTGAACCCGGCGGTGAACAGTTCGGCGCTCAGGCCACCGCCCGCGGCGGCCGTGGTGGACCGGACGTTCTGGTCCCGGTCCGGGCCGGTGACCCGGAAGATCGCGTCACCGGCGTTCGGGTTGCACGTGGTGGTCAGCACGACGGTGCCGCCGACCGGGGTGGTGGCGGGTGAGACTCTGGTGTCCGCCAGCGCGGCGGCCGGGAGCAGCAGTGCGCCGAGGCCCACGCCGAACGCCGCCGATCCGAGAAATGACTGTGCCTTCATCCGCGTCTTCCCTCACTTTTCGTCCGCTGTAGGCGTGGGACGTCGTTCGGGTGGCCAACTCCGTGACGAGCACCGGTGTGGCCAACACTAGGAGGGTTGCGGCGCTCACTGGGGGTAATTGAGAAATCTTCGTTGCCGTCCGGTGTGCTCCCTGCCGCCACCGGAGGGTGGACATGCCGGGCCAGGCCGGGCGGCGTGCCGTCCCGGTTCGGCGCGTCTGGGTCCGCTGTCCGGTTCGCCCTACCGGACCGGCGGTTCCGGCCGGACCAGCCCGGTGTCGTACGCGAGCACCACCGCCTGGATCCGGTCGCGCAGGCCGAGCTTGGTGAGGATCGCCGAGACGTGCGTCTTCACGGTGGCGGTGCTCAGGTGCAGCCGCGCGGCGATCTCCGCATTGGACAGTGCCCGCGCGGTGAGTGTCAGCACCTCCCGCTCGCGGGCGGTCAGCGCGGCGAGCGCGTCACCGGTCGGCGCGGGCGCGGGCAGCCGGTCGGCGTACCGGTCCAGCAGCCGACGGGTCACAGTGGGCGCGAGCAGCGCCTCGCCCCGGGCCACCACGCGTACCGCCTCGGCGAGGTCGGCCGGACGGGTGTCCTTGAGCAGGAACGCGCTTGCCCCGGCGCGCAACGCGGCGTAGACGTGCTCGTCCAGGTCGAACGTGGTGAGGATGACCACCCGGGCCGGGTTGCCGGCGGCCACCAGGTCCCGGGTGGCGGCGATGCCGTCGCGCCGGGGCATCCGCACGTCCATCAGCACCACGTCCGGCCGCGTACGGGTCGCCACCGCCACCGCCTCGACGCCGTCGGCGGCCTCGCCGACCACGCTCAGGTCGGGCCGCGCGTCGAGGACTGTGCGCAGCCCGGCGCGGATCAGCTCCTGGTCGTCGGCGACCACCACCCGTACCGTCATCGGGCCGCCTCCACCGGCAGTCGCGCGTGGACCCGGAACCCGCCGGCCGGCAGCGGGCCGGCGTCGAGCGTGCCGCCGAGCAGCCGGGCCCGCTCCCGCATGCCGACGATGCCGCGCCCGACTGTCGTGCCGGGGCGGCGGGCGGGCGCCGGGCCGTCGTTGACGACCTCCAGCCGCAGTACGCCGTCGCGGTAGTGGACGTCCACGTCGGCGGATGTGGCGTGCCCGTGGCGCAGCGCGTTGGTCAGCGACTCCTGCACGATCCGGTACGCCGACAGCTGCACCCCGCCGGGCAGCGCCTCGCCGTCGCCGTCGCGCCGCAGCGTTACCCGCAGGCCCACCGCCCGTACCGCGTCGGCGAGCGCGTCGAGCTGCGCCAGCCCCGGCTGTGGTCCGTCCGGTTCGGATCCGTCGTCGAGCGCGAGCGCGTGCAGCATGGCCCGCAGTTCGGTGAGCGCCGAACGGGCCGCCGCGTCGATCGCGCCGAGAGCGGCCCGGGCCTGCTCCGGCTGCTCGTCGAACACGTCCTCGGCGGCGGCGGCCTGCACCGCGATGACCGCGACGTGGTGCGCCACCACGTCGTGCAGCTCGCGGGAGATGCGTTCCCGCTCGGCCGCCAGCACCTGCCGTTCCCATGCGCAGCGCCGTTGTGCCTGAGCCCGCTGCAACTCGCCGAGCGCCCAGGCCAGGGCCAGCGCGGTCACCGCCAGCAGCAGGTCCCGCCAGCCGCCGGTGACCAGCTTCCACGGGGTGGGCGCCAGCAGCAGCCCGAGCGCGACGAGCGAGTACCGGGGCGGGCGCAGCCGGGCCACGTACGCCATCGGCACCGCGACCAGGCCGAGCCAGCCGAGCTGCGGGCAGAGCGCCTCCAGGCCGACGCCGGCCAGCGCGGCGAAGCCGATTGCGTACGCCGGGTGGCGCCTGATCCACAGCAGACAGCTGGCCTGCGCGACGGCGAGGCCGACCGCGACGGCTGTCGCGCCGCTCGTGTCCGGGCCGGCGTCGGAGGCCAGCAGCGCGAGCAGGCACACGGCGAGGCTCACGGTGGCGATGCCGCCGTCGAGCAGCAGCAGGAACCGGGACCGGGACGCGCACCTCATGTCCGGATGCTAGGCCGCGGGCTCACCGGTTCTCATCGGTCGCCAGACGGAGATCCGGGCCGGTGATCGGTCCGGCGACGGAGCCGGAAACCGCTCCGCGGCGCGATCCGCGCGGGGGTCCGCCGGACCTAGCGTCGGCGGCAGTCGTCCCGATGCCGAGGAGCCACCGATGGAAACCACGATTCCGACCGCCGCCACCCGTCCGACCCGCCGCCGGGTGCGGCTGCTGACGGTGCTCGCCGCCACCGTGGCCACGCTGCTGGGCTGGGTGATCGCGGTCCCGCTGGCCGGGGTGGAGCTGACCGCGCGCACCGGTTCCGACGTGCAGCGGGTGACGCCGGTGGCGGTGGCGGTGAGCACGTTGCTCGCCGGGCTGGCGGGCTGGGCGCTGCTGGCCCTGCTGGAACGGCTCACCGCCCGTGCCCGGACCGTCTGGACGGTGGTCGCGGCGCTGGTGCTGCTGGTGCCCCTGCTCGGGCCGCTGGGCGGGGGAGTGGGCCGGCCGGCGACGCTCACGCTGGTGGCGTTTCACCTGGTCGCGGGCACGGTGCTCATCACCGGCCTGCGCCGCGCCGCCGGGTGACGGGGCCGGGCCGCCGCGACGGGGGCAGGCGGCCCGGCCCTCAGAACTAGCCTCCTAGGACGCCCCACGCGACGTGACCCCGGAAATTCCTGCGCCACCGATGTCGAGAACGGACGGGCGGCTTCGTCCCCGGAGTGAACGCGGCCAGAATGGGTCGCACCCTCCACGAGGAGACACTCATGAAGTACCTGCTCCTGAAGCACTACCGCGGCGGCCCGACCCCGGTCACCGACATGCCGATGATCGACAAGTGGACGCCGGAGGAGATCACCGCGCACGTGAACTACATGCAGGAGTTCGCGGCCCGGCTCCAGGAGAGCGGCGAGTACGTCGACGGCCAGGCGCTCGCCCCGGAGGGCACGTTCGTCCGCTACGACGGCGAGGGCCGCCCGCCGGTCACCGACGGACCGTTCGCCGAGACGAAGGACCTCATCGCCGGCTGGATGGTGATCGACGTGGACAGCTACGAGCGGGCCGTCGAGCTGGCCGGGGAGCTGTCGGCCGCGCCCGGGCAGGGCGGCAAGCCGATCCACGAGTGGCTGGAGCTGCGCCCGTTCCTGACCGGGCCGCCCACCATCACCGAGTGACCTGTCCGATGGACGAGGTCGCGCTCCGCAGCCTCATCCCGGGCGTGCTCGGTGTCCTCGTCCGCCGCGGAGCCGACTTCGCGGCGGCCGAGGACGCCGTGCAGGACGCGCTGGTCGAGGCGCTGCGCGCCTGGCCGGCCGACCCGCCCCGCGACCCGTTGGGCTGGCTGGTCACAGTGGCCTGGCGGCGGTTCCTGGACGCGGCCCGCTCCGACGCCGCCCGGCGTCGACGCGAGGACCTCGTCGAGGAGGAGCCGCCGCCCGGCCCGGTGTCCGCCGTGGACGACACGCTGCGGCTCTACTTCCTCTGCGCGCATCCGTCGCTGAGCCCGTCGTCTGCTGTCGCGTTGACGCTGCGCGCCGTCGGCGGGCTCACCACCCGGCAGATCGCGCAGGCGTACCTGGTGCCGGAGGCCACCATGGCGCAGCGGATCAGCCGGGCCAAGCGCACCGTCTCCGGGGTCCGCTTCGATCAGCCCGGTGACGTCGCCACCGTGCTGCGCGTGCTGTACCTGGTGTTCAACGAGGGCTACTCCGGCGACGTGGACCTGGCCGCCGAGGCGATCCGGCTCACCCGGCAGCTCGCCGCCGCGATCGACCACCCCGAGGTGGCCGGGCTGCTCGCGCTCATGCTGCTGCACCACGCCCGCCGCGCCGGCCGGACCGCGCCGGACGGCAGCCTGGTGCCGCTGGCCGAGCAGGACCGCAGCCGGTGGGACACCACGCTGATCGCCGAGGGCGTGGCCATCCTGCAGACCGCGCTGTCCCGCGACCGGCTCGGCGAGTTCCAGGCCCAGGCCGCGGTAGCGGCCCTGCACGCGGACGCGCCCACCGCCGCCGACACCGACTGGGTGCAGATCGTCGAGTGGTACGACGAACTGGTCCGCCTGACCGGCAACCCGATCGCCCGCCTCAACCGGGCGGTGGCGGTCGGCGAGGCGGACGGCCCACGCGCCGGGCTGGCGGCGCTCGCGGCACTGGACGACACGCTGCCCCGGTACGCGGCGGTGGCCGCCTACCTGCACGAACGCGACGGCGACCCGGACCGGGCGGCCGCGCTGTACGCGGAGGCGGCCCGTCGCGCGTCCAGCCTGGCCGAACGCGACCACCTGAACCGGCAGGCGGCCCGCCTCAACTCCCGCCGCGCATAAACCGGTCGGCGGGGATCGTCGTCGCTGGTAATTTGCCTCGCCGTGACGGGGGAACGGCTGGGCGGGCGCTTCGCCCGACTGTGGACGGCGAGCACGCTGTCCGCGCTGGGAAGCGGGACGGCGACTGTGGCCGCGCCGCTGTACGTGGCGTCGATCACCGACGATCCGCTGGTGGTGTCGGCCGGGGCGGCGGTGTCGTGGCTGCCGTGGCTGCTGTTCGCGCTGCCCGGCGGCGTGCTGGCCGACCGGGTGGACCGGCGGCGGCTGATGGTGCTCATCGACTGGGTACGCGTCGGCGCGCTCGCCGTGCTCGCGGTGGCGATGCTGGCCGACCGGGCCGGGATCGCGCTGCTGTACGCGGTGCTGTTCGTGGTGAACACCGGCGAGGTGGTGTTCCGTACCGCCGCGCAGGCGGTACTGCCGGCGGTGGTGCCGCGCTCGATGCTGGAACGCGCCAACGGCTGGCTGGGCGGCGGCACGCAGGTGATGCAGAACATGATCGCCGGGCCGGTGGGCGGGTTCCTGTTCGTGCTGGCGGCGTCGCTGCCGTTCGCGCTCAACGCCGGCACGTACGCACTCAGCGCCGTGCTGGTCGGGCTGCTCGCCGGGACGTACCGTGCCGGGCCGGCGGCGGACGGCCGGCGTTCGGTGCGGGCGGAGGTCGCGGAGGGGTTCCGCTGGCTGTGGGGTCAGCGGCTGCTGCGCACCATGACGGTGCTGATCGGCCTGCTCAACGTCACGCTCACCGCCGCGGTGGCGGTGCTGGTGCTGCTCGCCACCGAGCGGCTGGGTCTCGGCTCGGTCGGCTACGGCGCGTTGTTCACCTGCATGGCCGTGGGCGGCGTGCTCGGCTCGGTGGTGGGGGACCGGCTGATCGCCGCCATCACGCCCACCTGGACGGTGCGGACGGGTCTGCTGATCGAGGCGGGGCTGCACCTGGCGCTCGCCGCGTCCCGCAGCGCGGCGGTGGTCGGGTTCGCGCTGTTCGCGTTCGGGGCGCACAGCGCGCTGTGGAACATCGTGGTGAACTCGCTGCGGCAGCGGCTCACCCCGCCGGCGCTGATGGGCCGGGTCGGCAGCACGACGTTGTTCGTCGCGGCTGGTGGCAACTGCGTCGGCGCGCTGCTCGGCGGCGTGGTGGCGGCCCGGTTCGGCATCACCGCGCCGTACTGGGTGGGTTTCGTGGTGGCGGTCGCGGTGGTCGCCGCGACGTGGCGGGTCTTCGACCGGGCGACGGTGGCCGCCGCCTACGCCCAGCCGGCCCCGCAGGAGCCCGCCCCGGTGGCCTGAGCGCGGGTCGGCCGGTGACCGTGCCCGCCGATGTGACAGCGTGGTCGGGTGCAGGCATCCTCAGCGGTCGACGTCGACCTCGCGCTGGTCGGCGGCGGCGGCGCCGCGTCCCTGGTCCTGGCCGCGCTGGACCGGCACGGCGTGTCCGGGCTGCGGGTCGCGGTGGTGGACCCGGTGCACAAACGCGGCCAGGACCGCACCTGGGCGTTCTGGGGCCTGCCCGGCGACGACCTGGACCCGCTGCTGAGCGCGAGCTGGTCGCAGGTCGACGTGGTCACGCCCGCCGGCCGCCGCGTCCTGACGCTCGACCCCCTGCGGTACGCCATGCTCCGCTCCGCCCCGGTCTACGACCGGGCTGCCGAGGCCGAGCGGCGGCTGGACGCGGTCCGGATCAGCGCCCCGGCGGGGGAGATGCACGACGACGGGCAGCGGGTCACGGTCCGCGACCCGGACGGGCGGGACCTGGTCCGGGCCGGCTGGGTGCTCGACTCGCGGCCCCGGCGGCCGAAGCGGCCGGGGCGCACCAGCTGGTTGCAGCACTTCCGCGGCTGGTGGCTGGCCGCCGACCGGCCGACCTTCGACAGGCAGCGGGCGGTGCTGATGGACTTCCGCACCCCGCAGCCGCAGCGCGGCGTCTCCTTCGGGTACGTGCTGCCTGTCGACGACCGGTTCGCGCTCGTCGAGTACACCGAGTTCGGGCCGGCCCTGCTCGACGACGCGGGCTACGACGCGGCGCTGCGCGGATACGCCGACCTGCTCGGGCTGGACCTGACCGCGCTGCGGGTGCGGGAGGTCGAGGACGGCGTGATCCCGATGACCGACGGCCCGTTCGAGTCCCGCCCGAGCCCTCGGGTGGTGCGGCTGGGCACCGCCGGTGGGGCGACCCGACCGTCCACCGGGTTCACGTTCTCCGCCATGCTGCGCCAGGCCGACCAGGTGGCAGGGGCGCTCGCCGCCGGCCGCCCGCCGGTGCCCGCGCCCGCGTACCCGGGGCGGCACCTGTGGATGGACGCGGTGGCGCTGCGCGCGCTGGACCGGGGGCACGTCGGCGGGGTGGAGTTCTTCGAGCGGCTGTTCGACCGCAACCCGCCGGAGCGGGTGCTGCGGTTCCTCGACGGCGTGACCAGCCCGGCCGAGGACCTGGCCGTCATGCGGTCCAGCCCGCTGCTGCCGATGACCGGCGCGGTGCTCGGCGACGCGGCCGGCCGGCTGCGGGCCCGCCTGCGCCGCTAGTCTCGGTGGCCGGTCGCCTCGGTGACGCGGTCGCGCACCAGCGTCCGTAGTTGCTCCATCGGGTCGCCGTCGCCCGCGCCGAGCCGGTTGCGCACCGCCGCCACCGTCAAACCCAGTCCCGGGTACGCGAACGCGAGGCTGCCGCCGCTGCCGGCGGTGCCGAACGATCCGTCGTCCTCGACCGCGTACCCGAGCCCGAACGTGCTCTCCTGCCCGAACACCCACTCCTGCGCGCGTACCGCCGGGGCGGACACCTCCCGCATCCGCGCGGCGGAGATCAGCCGTACCCCGTCGACCGGGCCGAGCAGCGCCGCGTACATCCGGGCCACCGCGCGGGCGCTCATCGTGCCGACCGACGGCACGTCGGCGCGCAGCACGTCGGGGCGGGAGCCGATGACGGTGTCCGGGCGCACGCCGGGTGGGGCGACCGCGTCGAAGTGCGGCAGGTTCGCTCCGGCCCAGGTCATCAGCGCGGACAGGCCGGCGTCCTCCAGCCGGGCCAGCCGGGGCAGGTCCGCCTCCGGTACGCCGAGGAACAGTTCCCGGTCCACGCCGAGCGGCCCGGCCACCTCCTCGGCGAGCACCCGCGACACCGGGGCGCCGGTGACCCGCCGGACCACCTCGCCGAGCAGCCAGCCCCACGTCCAGGCGTGGTACGCCAGCCGCTCGCCCGGTGTCCACAGCGGCCGCGCGTCGGCGAGCAGCTCGCACATGCGCGTCCAGTCGGTGAAGTCCTCCGGCGTGACGTCGGCGGGCAGCGCGGGCAGGCCGGCGGTATGGGTGAGCACGTGCCGCAGCGTGATGCCGTCCTTGCCGTGCCGGGCGAACTCCGGCCACACCGCTGCGAGCGGCAGGTCGTAGTCGAGCCGCCCCTGCTCGGCCAGCACGTGCACCACGGTGGCGGTGAGGCCCTTGCCGGTGGAGACCGCGTGCACGGGCGTGTCGGCGGTCATCGGCCGGCCGGTGGCGGTGTCGGCGAGCCCGGCCTGCTCGGTGACGATCGCCACCCCGTCCAGGTACACGGCCACCTGCACGCCGGCCTCCCGGCCGGAGGAGACCAGCTCGTCGATCCTCGCCCGTACCTCGGCCCGCAGGCCCGCCCACCGCGTGTCCACGATCACGCAGCGTGCCAGACCGCCGCGCCGCCGTCGTCTGCTTTTCGCTCAGCGGGCGAGTGTCGTCGGCGTGCTGCCGGTGGTGCCCTGCGTCGGCAGCGGGCTCGTGTCGCCGGTGAGCAGCCGGGCGCGCAGCGCGTCGATCGTCTGCGCGTCGACACCGAGCCGGCCGGTCACGTAGCCGTGCACGGAACCGTGGGCGGCCCGCAGGTCGGCCAGCACCAGCCGGATGATCTCGGCGGGCGCCCGCCCGTACGCGGGCCAGCCGGGCGTCGCGCCGCCGTTGCGGTCCCGCCACTCGGCGACCAGTCGCTCGGTGGCATGCTCGGTGAGCGCGAAGTCCGCAGCGATCTGGTCGTCGTCCACGCCGAGCACTGACAGCACCAGCGCGGCGAGCAGCCCGGTGCGGTCCTTGCCGGAGGCGCAGTGGAACACCAGTGGGTGCTCGCCGTCCGCGATCACCTCGATCGCCCGGCGCAGCTCGACCACGCCGTCCTCGGCCACCTCGGCGTACCGGTCGGCCAGGTAGCGCCACGGGTCCACGCCGGGATCGATGTCGGCCTGCACGTACGGCCGGTGCTCGATGCTCAGGTTGTGCCAGGTGACGCCGAGGCTCTCCGGTGCCCGGCCGCGGTCGGCGATCTCCCACGGGTACCGCAGGTCGATCACGGTGCGCACGCCCAGCGCGGCGAACCGTTCCAGATCATCACCGGCGAGCTTGGCCAGCGAGTCGGAGCGGTAGAGGCGGCCCCGGGCGACAGTGCAGCCGTCGCCGGTCCGCCAGCCGCCGAGGTCACGGAAGTTGCAGAGCGTGGCGAAGTCCGGGGGAGTGGTCATGCCCGCACGCTAGCCGCGCGCGGCGGGTCGGGTGGTCCCGCGTACTCGCGTACCCGGTAGGTTGCCGGGCATGGCGGAGGCGGAGACCGGCCGGGTCGTGGAGATCTGGACCGACGGCGCGTGCAGCGGCAATCCCGGGCCCGGCGGCTGGGGCGCGGTGCTGCGCTGGGGCGGGCACGAGCGGGAGCTGTGCGGCGGCGAGGCCACCCCGACCACGAACAACCGGATGGAGCTGACCGCCGCGATCCGGGCGCTGGAGAGCCTGACCCGCCCGGTCACGGTACGGCTGCACACCGACAGCACCTACGTGCGCAACGGCATCACCGGCTGGCTGAACTCGTGGAAGCGCAACGGCTGGCTGACCGCGGCGAAGCAGCCGGTCAAGAACGCCGACCTGTGGCAGGCGCTGGAGGCGGCCTGTGCCCGGCACGACGTGACCTGGCTGTGGGTGAAGGGCCACAACGGACACCCGGAGAACGAGCGCGCCGACGCGCTGGCGAACCGGGGCATGACCGAGGCGCGGAGCGGCGTCGCCGCCGCCCCGCGCACGGCTCAGCGCAGCGGGCGGCCCTCTTCGATCTCCTCCGGCTCCTCGGACGGGTCGCCGGTGCCGGAGACGGCCTCGACGTCGTAACCGGCGCGGCTGACCTCCCGCGCGGACCGGCGGTCCTCCGCGGGCAGGTCGGCGAAGTCGTCACCGGTGTCGTCGGTGGTGTGCAGGGACTCGCCCGGCGGGCGCAGGGACGCCTCGTACGCGGTGGCGCCGTCGGGTTCGTCGCCGGCCGCGCGGCCGAAGGACTCTTCACTGGTCATGTCGCACTCCTGCCCGCAGCGGGTGACGGCAAACGTCCGGCGGCGTGTGCCCGGTCGGTGGCCTGCGTCGGTTCCGTGGCTCGCGCCCGTTTCAGCGGGCGGCGTCCGGTCCGCGGGCCGCGTCCGGGTGGGTCGGCATCGAGGAGCCGCCCGAACTGCTGCCGGATGCGCCGCCCGCCATGCCCGAGCCGTCGTCCTCGGTCACCTCGTCCGGTTTCGGCGCGCCGGGAGCGGGCGCCGGCACGTCGGTGTCCGCGGCTGTCTGCACCAGCGGAACCTGCCCGGCCTCGTCCTCGGCGTGCGCCGGGTCCACCGGCTCCTGACCGTCGCGTGCCCGATACCCCACCGGTGCCCCTCCCGTCGGTCAACAGTCGTCCCGCGCCGCCTACCCCACCCCACCCCCACCAAACCCCTCCGCCCTCGGCCCCCTTCTCCCCGTTGATCAAGGGGTTTGTGGCCTGGTAACGGGCTGAAGTGGACACAAACTCCTTGATCAACGGGGTGGGGTTGCGGTGCCGATGCGCGGGCGGGCCAGGTTCAGCGTGAGCGGGGTCGACGGCGCGGGACGGCGGGGGCAGGGTCGGCGGGTCAGCGGCGGCGGCGCGGCGGGCGCGGGCGGGAGCCCGTCGGAGTCAGCGTCAGGGACCAGTGGGCCGGGCGGCGCAGTTCCGGCGGCAGCACCGTGCGGTGGTCGCCGCGAGCGGCGTCGAGCTGCGACTGGTGCGTGAACAGGCACTCGCTCAGGTCCGCGCCGCGCAGGTCGGCCCCGCGCAGGTCCGCGCCGGTCAGGTCGGCGGCGCCGAGCCGTACGCCGCGCAGGTCGGCGCCGATCAGGCAGGCGCCGCGCAGGTTCGCCCCGGCCAGCGGGGTACGGCGCAGGTCGACGCCGAGCAGCATCGCGCCCCGGCGGTCCTCACCGGCCCGCCCGGCACGGGCCTGGTCGGCGGCGCGGGACAGGAGCCGGTTGACCCGGTCCCGGTGCGCGTCCACGTCGAGCGCGAGCAGTTCGGAAGGGGTGCCGTCGGTGAGCCGGCCCGTCTCGTCCACTGCTGCGTTCAGGTCGTCGCGCAGCGGGCCGGGCGGGGTCAGGCGTACCGCCTCGGTGAGGTACCAGAGCAGCTCGTGCAGGGGCCGCAGCACCGCGAAGCTGTCGAACATCCGCTGCGCGGTGGCCGGGTCGGCGCGCCAGTCGCGGCCGGCGAACGTGTGCTGGGTGAGGTGCTGGCCGGCGCCGAAGCAGTCGAACACGGTGCAGCCGGGGAAGCCGCGTTGCCGCAGCTCGGTGTGGATGCCGCAGCGGAAGTCGGCGCCCAGGTTCGGGCAGGGCCGTCCGGCCGGCTTGTCGATGGCGAAGTCGGCCGACGCGGCGAACGCCGGCGCGACGCAGCAGACGCCAGCGCAGCGCGAGCAGTCCGCCCGCAGCTCCCGCCTGCCACCGACCGTGCGCACGTCCCCAGTACCCCCGTCCACCCGCACCATTCTGCGCGCACCACCCACCCCCACCCCACCCACCCCGTCGATCATGAGGTTGACGGCGACAAATCGGACCGGGAACGCCGCCAACCTCATGATCAACCCAAAAGGGCGGGCGTCAGAAGGTGAAGAGGGTCGCGGTGGTGCGGTGCATCAGGCAGGGGTTGGCGAAGGTTCGCGTGTAGGAGACCGGGTGGTGCTGCCAGATGCCTGCGGCGCGGGCGACGACCGGGGCGTACTGGGAGGTGCACGGCGCGCCGTCCACGTCGAGCACGTCCAGGTCGCCGTTCACGCGGGCGACCAGACGGCAGGCGGTGACCGGGTCGGGGTGCAGTCCGCCGGTCGGCCCGCAGGTCAGCACCGTGGCGCGCACGCCGGTGCCGTCGTCGACGGTGAGCAGCAGCACCGAGGGGGTCTGCGGGCCGGGGCGCGGCGCGGCGTGGGCGGGGGAGGCCGGCGCGGCGAGGCCGCCGAGCGCGGCGGCCAGTGCCAGCGCGGCGGTACGTCGGGCGAAGGGCATGGGTGGTCCTTCCGTCGGGGCCCCGGGGTGCGGGGCCGATGGGTGCCCCGGTCCGTCGTGCGAACCGGGCCGCCGAGAACGCTAGGTGGACGGTGTGAACGCGAAGAGTCACAAAGTGTTACACCACCCGGCTAGGCCGTGCGCCGGGTGTGACATCGGTGCACGGGAATGCCCGAACGGCTGACAACCGCTTCCGCGCCTCACGCAAACGCATTCCGAATAAGCGTTACGCCTGCCTGAAAGGCTGACAACCGAATCGGCCCGTTATTGCGCCGATGCATTCCGTACGCCGGATCGTTGTCAATGGACGACAACCGGAACGGCCGTTACCGTAACGATTCTCTCCGGTGCTCCGTATCCCTTTACCGTCGGGTGGCAGGGCGTTTTCGCCCCCGTCGGAGGGACTGTTCATGAGCGACCTCTCGCACCCGCCGCCCCGGACCCCGGCCGCCGACGCGACGATTCCCGGCCCCGAGATCCAGGCCGGGACCGAGCCCGCCGGCCGGACCGCCGAGTTCGTCGGCCGGTCACCCAACCAGCTCGCCTGGCTGCGGCTCAAGCGGGACCGTACCGCCCGGACCAGCGCCCTGACGCTCGCCGTCGCCGCCGTGGTCGCGCTCGGCGCGCCGCTGCTCGGGCGGCTCACCGGAATCGGCCCGACCGACAAGTTCGTCGACCGGTTGAACGATTTCGGAATGCCGATCGGGTACGCCGGCGGGATCAGTTCCGATCATTGGCTGGGGCTCGAACCCGGTAGTGGCCGGGACATCCTGATGCAACTGGTCTACGGTCTTCGGACGTCCCTGTTCATCGCGTTCACCTCGGCGCTGCTGGCCTCGTGCATCGGGGTCGCGGTGGGCGTGCTTGCCGGATGGGCCAGGGGCTGGCTGGACAGTCTCGTCAACTGGCTGATCGACCTCACGCTGGCGTTCCCGTTCCTCATCTTCGCCCTCGCGGTCATCCCGATCCTCCAGGACCGCTTCTACTCCGACCGGGAGTCGCCGTCGCCGGCCTTCCGGGTCGCACTGATCGTCGCCACCTTCGGCCTGTTCAGCTGGACGTACACCGCGCGTCTGGTCCGCGGGCAGGTGATCTCGCTGCGGGAGCGGGAGTTCGTCGACGCGGCCCGGGCCGCGGGCGCCGGCACCGCGCACATCCTGCTGCGGCAACTGCTGCCGAACATCTGGGCGCCGATCCTGGTCACCGTCTCCCTGATGGTGCCCCAGTTCATCGCCATCGAGGCGGCGCTGGCGTTCGTCAACATCGGCGTCACCGAACCCACGCCCGACCTGGGCCGCATGATCTTCAACAGCATCGGCTACGTCGCGAGCGACCCCTGGTACACCCTGTTCCCCGGGTTGACGATCTTCCTGCTGGTCCTGGCGTTCAACCTGCTCGGCGACGCGCTGCGCGACTCGCTGGATCCCCGCTCCACCCGGTAGTCCCCACGGCCATCACACGCCCGGCCGGCGGGGGCCGCCGGGCACGAAGGGAGCACACCGTGCGCGCACGAACCCGGACACTCACAGGCGTCCTCGCCGCGGCGGCGCTGGTCGCCGCCGGCTGCAACCCCACCCCCGACGACGGCGGCGGTGAGGACCAGAAGACCAAGACCCAGAGCGGCTCGATCTCGTACGAGGCCGCCGACAACCAGGGCCCGGCGAAGCCCGTCGACGGGGCGTCCCGGGGCGGCACCCTCACCGTCATGCAGCCGGCCGACTTCGAACACCTCGACCCGGCCCGCAACTACGTCAACGTGCAGCAGGTCGCCGGCGGGATGCTCTACCGCGCGCTCAACGGCTACAAGGAGGACGGCACCGGCAAGCTGCTGCTCGTCGGTGACCTGGCCACCAACCCCGGCAAGGACGTCGACGGCGACTGCAAGGTCTGGGAGTTCACCCTGCGCGACGGCGTGAAGTACGAGGACGGCACGCCGGTGAGCAGCAAGGACGTCGCCCACGGCCTCGCCCGGTCGTTCGCGGCGAACCTCAACGAGGGCCCGCACTACATCCAGCAGTGGCTCTACCCGGGCGGGGCGTACAACGCCACCTACAAGGGACCGTACGACGGCGGCAAGCCGGTGCCCGACGGCGTCACCACACCCGACGACCGAACCATCCGGTTCACCTTCCCGCAGCCGCACTGCGACCTGCCGTACGCGGCAGCGCTGCCCACCAGCGCGCCGGTGCCCGCCGCCAAGGACACCCGCGCCAACTACGACCTGCGGCCGTTCTCGTCCGGCCCGTACCGGGTGAAGTCCTACCAGCGCGACGTGTCGCTGGAGTTGGAACGCAACCCGAACTGGGACCCGGCGACCGACCCGATCCGCAACGCGTACCCGGACGCGATCCGGATGACGTTCGGCCTGGAGCAGGCCCAGATCGCCGAGCGCCTGGTCGCCGACGGACCCGCCGATCAGGCGGCGCTGAGCTGGTCGGACGTTCCGCCGTCGGTGCTGCCCCGCACCACCGGCGCCGGCGTCGCCGACCGGGTGGTCCGCGGCCCGACGCAGTACAACTGGGTGCTGAGCATCAACACCCAGCGGGTCACCGACGTGAACGTACGCCGGGCGCTGAACTACGCGGTCGACAAGGACGCCCTGCTGAAGGTGCTCGGCGGACAGGCCGCCGGTTCACCGGCCAGCACGCTGATGTCACCCACCACCGCCGGTTTCGTCCCGTACGACGTGTTCAACGCCCCGGTCACCGGCGACAAGGCCAGGACCGCCGAGCTGCTCGCCGGCAAGCGGCCGAAGCTGGTGCTCGCCCACTCCAGCCTGGAACTGCGCACCCAGCAGGCCGAGGCGCTGCGCAAGAACCTCACCGACATGGGCTTCGACATCGTGATGAAGCCGATCGACAACAGCAGCTACTACGACGAGGTGGGCCGCAAGGACAACCCCTACGACCTCTACCTCACCGGCTGGGGCTCCGACTGGCCCACCGGCTCCACAGTCATCCCGCCGGTCTACGACGGACGGGAGATCGTGGCCGAGGGCAACCAGAACCTGTCGTACCTCAACGAGCCGTCGGTCAGCGCGGAGATCGACCGGGTCCGCACCCTGCCCGCAGCGGAGCAGGACGCCGGCTGGATGGCGCTCGACCGCATGATCATGGAGAAGTACGCGCCGGTCGTGCCCTGCTACTACGACGCCACCTACGAGCTGCACGGCTCGAAGGTCGGCAACGCCTTCCTCAGCGACGCGTTCGGGATCATCTCGCTCAACGGTATCTACGTGAAGAAGTGACAGCCGCGCGGGGACGGCAGTCACGGCTGGCCGTCCCCGCGCCCCACCCGGGGGAGGTGCTCCCGTGTTCCGTTTCGTCGTCCGGCGGCTGCTCGTCGCCGCCCTGACCCTTGTGGTCATCAGCCTCGTCACGTTCGGTCTCTTCTTCGCGGTGCCGAGCAGCCCGGCGAAGGTGATGTGCGGCAAGAACTGCACCGCCGAGGACATCGCCCAGGTCGAGCGCCGGCTCGGCATCGACCAGCCGCTGCCCCGGCAGTACGCGGACTTCGTCGGGGGTGTCTTCGCCGGCCGTACCTACGGCGAGGGGGACTTCCGGCAGGACTGCCCGGCGCCCTGCCTGGGCTACTCGTTCCGCAACAACCAGCCGGTCACCGAGATCGTCGCGCAGCGCGCCCCGGTGACGTTCAGCATCGTCCTCGGCGGCGCGGTGCTCTGGCTCGGCATCGGCATCGCGCTGGGCATGGTGTCGGCGCTGCGCCGGGGTACGGCGTTCGACCGCGCCGCCATTGGCGTCACGCTGGCCGGCGCGTCCATGCAGGTCTACTTCTTCGGGCTGATCTTGCTCTACCTGCTGGTCTACTCCACCGGGCTGCTGCCGTTCCCCAGCTACACGCCGCTGACCGAGAGCCCGGCCCGGTGGGCGGCCGGGCTGCTGCTGCCCTGGATGACGCTGGGTTTCCTCAACTCGGCGCTGTACGCCCGGCTGTCCCGGGCCCAGATGCTGGAGACCCTGTCGGAGGACTTCATCCGTACCGCCCGGGCGAAAGGGCTGCCCGCGCGGCAGGTGCACACCCGGCACGCGCTGCGGGCGGCGATCACGCCGATCGTGACGATCGCCGGGCTGGACATCGGCACCAGCCTCGGCGGCACGTTCATCACCGAGACCATCTTCGGCCTCCAGGGTCTCGGCAAGGCGACAGTGGAGGCGGTGCAGTTCCTCAACCTGCCGGTGGTGATGGCGACGGTGCTGCTGGCGGCCGTGTTCATCGTGATCGCCAACATCGTCGTCGACGTGCTGTACGCGGTGATCGACCCACGGGTCCGGCTGAGCTGACGGAGGGATCGACATGGTGGAGCTTCCGGCGCCGCGACGCGGCGAGGACCCGTACCTGCGGGTCACGGATCTGCGGGTGCGGTTCGACACCGAGGACGGTGTGGTGCGGGCGGTGGACGGGGTGTCGTTCGCCGTGGAGCGGGGCCGCACGCTGGGGATCGTGGGCGAGTCCGGGTCCGGTAAGAGCGTCACGTCGCTGGCGATCCTGGGTCTGCACAACGCGAAGCGGACGACCATCTCCGGGGAGATCTCCGTCGGTGGGCGTCAGTTGGTCGGGCTGGCCGAGGAGGAGATTCGTCGGTTGCGGGGCCGGGACATGGCGATGATCTTTCAGGATCCGTTGTCGGCGTTGCATCCGTACTACTCGGTGGGGAAGCAGATCGCCGAGGCGTACCGGGTGCACCATCCGAGGGCCGGGAAGCGGGAGGCGCGGGCGCGGGCGGTGGACATGCTGGGCCGGGTCGGTATTCCGCAGCCGGCCAAGCGGTTCGACCAGTATCCGCACGAGTTCTCCGGTGGGATGCGGCAGCGGGCGATGATCGCGATGGCGCTCGTCAACGACCCGGATCTGCTGATCGCCGATGAGCCGACGACGGCGTTGGACGTGACGGTGCAGGCGCAGATCCTGGACCTGCTGGCGGATCTGCAGGAGGAGTTCCGGTCGGCGATCATTCTGATCACGCATGACCTGGGTGTGGTGTCTCAGGTCGCTGATGACGTGCTGGTGATGTACGGCGGCCGGGCGGTGGAGCACGGGAGTGTGGAGCGGGTGTTGCGGGCGCCGCAGCATCCGTACACGTGGGGGTTGTTGTCGAGCGTGCCGTCGTTGCACGGCGACGCGGACGCGGACCTGGTGCCGATCCCCGGCAACCCACCCAGTCTGATCAACCTGCCGTCGGGATGTGCGTTCCATCCGCGCTGCCGGTGGGCCGACGTCAACGGTGACCGGTCCCGCACCGAGGTTCCGGAGCTGGGCCCCGCTGGTGCGCCGGGTCATCTGGTGGCGTGTCACCTGCCGGTCGCGGCGCGGGAGCGGATCTATCGCGACGAGGTCGCACAGGTGGGGGTGGCCCGATGAACGGTGTGGCGAATGAGCAGGCGGCGGTGGTGGCCGTCTCGGGGGCGGGGAACGACCCGGGCGCCCGGCTGGCGGGCGAGCCCCTGCTGTCGGTGCGGGGGCTGACCAAGCACTTCCCGGTGCGGCAGGGCCTGCGCGCGCGAGGCGCCGTGCGGGCCGTCGACGGGCTGGACTTCGATGTGCGACCGGGCGAGACGCTCGGCCTGGTGGGGGAGTCGGGGTGCGGGAAGACCACGACCGGGCGGATGCTGGTCCGGTTGCTGGAACCCACCGCCGGGTCGATCGAGTTCGCCGGCCGGGACATCACCCACGGCGGGCGGCGTGAGCTGCGCGCGCTGCGGCAGGACCTGCAGATCATCTTCCAGGACCCGTACGCCTCGCTGAACCCCCGCCACACGGTCGGGCGGATCGTGGCGATGCCGTTGCAGGTCAACGGCATCACCCCACCCGGCGGCGTCAAGAAGCGTGTCCAGGAGCTGCTCGAACTGGTCGGCCTGAACCCGGAGCACTACAACAGGTACCCGCACGAGTTCTCCGGCGGGCAGCGCCAGCGCATCGGCATCGCCCGCGCCCTCGCGCTCAAACCGAAGCTGATCGTGGCCGACGAGCCGGTCTCCGCGCTGGACGTGTCGATCCAGGCGCAGGTCATCAACCTGCTGCGCGACCTGCAACGCGACCTCGACCTGGCATTCGTGTTCATCGCCCACGACCTGGCCGTCATCCGCCACTTCTGCCACCGCGTCGCCGTGATGTATCTCGGCAAGATCGTCGAGATCGGCGACCGCGACGACATCTACACCCGCCCCCAGCACCCCTACACCCGAGCCCTGCTCTCCGCCATCCCCGACGTCACCACCCTCGGCCCCGCCGGACGGATCCGCCTCACCGGCGACGTCCCCACCCCACTCAACCCACCATCGGGCTGCCGCTTCCGCACCCGCTGCTGGAAAGCCACCGACCACTGCGCCACCGAAGAACCCGCCCTGGTCACCCGCGACGGCGGCACACAACTCACCGCCTGCCACTACCCCGAGAACGAGCCCACAAGCTCCCAAGAAGATGCGGCGGTGGGAGCCACCCCCGAACCCGGCAGCAACGAACGCACCTGACCCACGACGGGGCCGGGGGCGACCGTGCCCGGCGCAGGGATCAAGCCTGACGCCCGGAGCCGGGCACGGTCGCCCCCGGCCCTGAACGGTGACCCAAACAGACCTCAGACGGAACGCCAAGAATCGGAGGAAAGAGCAGAAGCCTGCGGACCCATCAACAGCATCCCCCCGTCCACCGCCCACGACGCTCCCGTCACGTACGCCGCCGCCGGGGAGGCGAGCAGAGCCACCACTGCCGCCACCTCCCGGGCGTCACCCGGACGCCCGACCGGCACCCCGGGACGGTCCCGCGTGAACGGGTCGACGTCCTCCTGCCCGGTCATCGGGGTGGCGATCTCGCCCGGGGCGACAGCGTTGACGGTGATGCCGTCGGCCGCCAGCTCCTGCGCCATCACCTTGGTGAGCAGGCCCAGCCCGCCCTTGGCCGCGCAGTACGCGGACGAGCCGACCCGGGGCGCGTGCTCGTGGACGCTGGTGATGCTGATGATCCGGCCGCCCCGTCCGGTCGCGCGCATCCGCCGGGCGGCCCGCTGCGAGCACAGGAACGGTCCGTCCAGGTCGACAGCCAGCACTTCCCGCCACTTCTCCCAGCTCACGTCCACGAACGGCTCGGACAGGCCGGTGCCGGCGTTGTTGACGAGCACGCCCAGCCCGCCGAGCCGGTCGGCCAGCTCGTCGATCACCGCGGCCGACCCGGGGAGCCGGGTCAGGTCCAGCTCGGCGGTCTCGCAGCGGCGGCCGGTGGCGCGTACCTCGGTTGCCGTGCGGTCGGCGCCCGCCCGGTCGCCGTACCAGGTGATGCCGATGTCGTAGCCGGCCTCGGCGAGCGCCGCCGCGCACGCCTTGCCGATGCCGGAGTCCGCGCCGGTGACGATCGCGACGCGGTCGTAGTCCTCGTATCGCTGGGGCATGACCGCGCACTACCCGCGGGCGGCGACCTCAACCGGGCGGACGACCCCGACTCGGCCGCCGGTTTCGTCGGAGGCGATGGCTAGGGTACGGGCGTGATAGCCGATGAGTCCGATGCCGTGACCGTTCGCTTCCTGCGCATGATGAGCGCCGAGCTGCACACCGAGCGGGTGGGCGACGACTCGCTCGGCCGCACCGTCGAGCTGGCCCGGCAGTGGTGGGGCACCGCCGACGACCGGCTCGCCGACGCCCTGCGCGAGCTGCACGGCGAGCCGGCGGCGCCGAACGGCGCGACCGACGCCGCGTCAGACGGTCCGGACGGGCACGGCGAACTCCGGCGCCTGAGCGGTGAGCACCCCCGTCCGTGACGGCACGCGCCACTGCTCGGCCAGCGCCGCCGTCAGCTCGTCCAACATCCGGCGTACGGTCGGCGTCGCCCCGGCGTGCATCGCCTCGATGACCACGAGGACCTCGGCGGTGTCGGCCCGTACCGCTGAGGCGCCGCTCTGCCGGTGGCACCAGCGCCGGGCGTGCGCGTGCCCGCCCCGGTCGGCGAAGATCACCTCACCCGGCGCCGGGTGCTCCCACTCGCCACCGAGGGTCAGGTAGGACTCCGTGCCGTCGGCCGCGCGCACGGTGAGGTCGCCGTCGATCCCGGCCAGGTCGAGCACGGCCACCGGCACCGCGTACCGGACCGAGAGCGCGTTGCCGAGGTCCACCAGCGGGTGCAGCCGGGGCAGGTCGCCGTCCCGGCGCAACCGGCGCAGCAGCGACTCGGCCGCGCAGCGGTAGCGCGTCGGCGGGCAGCCCATCCGGGCGAACGCGCGACGCCACGCCTGGATTTCCGGGAAGCCGCCCTCCGGCCCGGCGGCGAACCGGTCCCGGGCGACGTCGAGGTGACCGGCGAGCCGCGGCGTGACGTCGGCGTCGGGCGTGATCCCGGTGGCGTGCAGGACGCCGCAGGTCAGCTCGGGAAAAGACGACCAGATCTCGGGGGAGTGCCGGAAACGCACGGGTGAACTCCTTCTAGGCGGTGAACGCGAGGCCGAGGCCCAGGGCGAGGAAGCTGCCGGCGACGGCGTGCCGCAGCAGCGCGGTCAGCCGGGGCCGGGCCAGCACCCGGCGGCGCAACGCGCCGGCCAGCACCGCGTACCCGGCGAACACCAGCAGCGTGACCAGCATGAAAACCAGGCCGCAGGCGAGCATGCGCAGGGCGGCGCCGGGCGCGCCCGGTGGGACGAACTGCGGCAGGAACGCCACGAAGAACACTGTCACCTTCGGGTTCAGCAGGTTCATCAGCACCCCGTCGCGGAACACCGCCGACGCCGGGCGCGGCGGCCGGTCACCGTCGACGGTGAACGCGCCCCGGTCGCGCCACGCCGACCAGGCCATCCAGAGCAGGTACGCCACACCCAGCCAGGTCACCACCCGGAACGCCGGGGTGCCGGCGCGCAGCAACGCGGCCAGGCCGGTCACCGCGGCGATCACGTGCGGGACGAGGCTCAGCGTGGCCCCGGCGGCGGCGGCAAGCCCGGCGCGGCGTCCGGCGGTCACGGCGGTGGCGAGCGTGTGCGTCACCCCGGTGCCCGGAGTGACGGCGACGACGAGTGCGGTCAGCAGGAAGGCGATGGTCACCCGTCCAGCCTCTGGCCATAATGGTCCGGTGGACAGGGCCAAAGCTGTCGTTTCCGAGAGGTCCAAATCGGTCGGCGCGGACTTCCTCCAGCTGGACGTCGGGGAGGCTCCGCCCGGCGGTCGCGCGGACTGGCTGGCCGCCCGGCTGCGCTCGGCGATCGCCGACGGCCGGGCGCCGGTCGGCACCCGCCTGCCACCCAGCCGGGTGCTCGCCGCCGAGCTGGGCGTCTCACGCGGCGTGGTGACCGAGGCGTACCAGCGGCTGGGCGAGGACGGGCAGGTCGCCGGGCGCGGCCGGGCCGGAACCGTCGTGGTGGCCACACCGGCCGCCGTGCGCGCCCGGCCGCCCGAGCCGAGGAGAGCGCCGGAGGTGTTCGCCGGCCGGCCCGGCCTCGACGTCTTCGAGGCGCTGCGCGCCGCCCCCGCGCGGGTGGACCTGACGCCGGGCGTACCCGATCTGGCGGCCTTTCCGCGCGCGGCCTGGCTGCGGGCCGAACGGGCCGTGCTGCACCGGGCGACGCCCGCCGCGCTCGGCTACGGCGACCCGACCGGCACGCCCACGCTGCGGCTGGCCGTCGCGAACTGGCTGGCCCGCAACCGGGGCATCCGCGCCGACCCGGCCGAGGTGGTGGTCGTGGCCGGGGTGTCCCAGGCGCTCGGCCTGCTCGCGCGGGTGCTGCACGAGCGGGGTACGCGCACCGTCGCGGTGGAGGACCCCGGCTCGCTCGGCGTGCGGCAGCACCTGACGTACGCCGGGATGGCGACGCCGCCGGTGCCGGTGGACGACAGGGGCCTGCGCGTGGACGAGCTGGCGCGCTGCGGCGCGCCGGCCGTGCTGCTCACCCCGGCGCACCAGTTCCCGACCGGGGTGGTGCTCGACGGTGAGCGGCGTCGCCGGCTGCTGCGGTGGGCGCGCGACGGCGGACTGGTGCTGGAGGACGACTACGACGCCGAGCACCGGTACGACCGGCCGCCGGTGCCGGCGCTGCGCGGCATGGCCCCGGACCGGGTCTGCTACACCGGCAGCATCTCCAAGCTGCTCGCGCCGGCCCTGCGGATCGGGTGGACGCTGGTGCCGCCGTCGCTGCACGCCGACGTGGTGGACGCGAAGCGGACGGCGGATCTGGGCAACGCGGCGCTGCCGCAGCTCGTGCTGGCCGAGCTGATGGAGTCGGGCGCGCTGGAGCGGCACCTGCGGCTACTGCGCCACCGGCACGTACGCCGCCGCGACGCGATGATCCGGGCGGTCCGCGCGTACCTGCCGGGGGCGGTGGTGCACGGCGCCGCCGCCGGGCTGCACCTGATGGTCACGCTGCCCGGCGGCGTGGACGACAGGGTGCTCGCGGCGGAGGCGCTGCGCCGGGGCGTCAAGGTCCACCCGCTGTCCTGGCACGGCCAGCGCCCGCAGCCGTCCGGCCTGGTCCTCGGATACGCGGCCACCCCGCCCTCCGAGATCGACCGAGCCCTCTCCACAGTGGCCGAGGCCCTCCACGCCCTCCCCTGACCCACCCACCCCGCCCCCTCCGCCCCTCCGCCGCCCCCACCCGTCTCGGTGATCAAGGAGTTTGTGTCCGGTACGGAGATCATTTCGGGCACAAACTCCTTGATCAACGGGGGAGAGGCGGGGAGGGCGGGAGGGGCGGGAGAGGGGGGATGGGCGGGGGTGGGGGGTGGTAGAGGGCGGCCAGGGCGGTGGCGGTTTCGGCCAGGCGGGCGCGCAGCTCTTGCGGGGACAGGACCTCCACGTCGGCGCCGAGCCGCAGCAGGTCGCCGTGGGCGTGGGTGAGCGACTCGATCGGGATGACCGCGTGCACCCAGCCGGCGCCGTCGGGCGGGCCGGCGCTCGCCTCGGCGGCAGCCACCACCACGTCGCTGCCGACCTCGCGCAGCCGGGCGAACCCGCGCGGCGACAGCCGGATGCGCGCCTCGTCGCGGTGCAGGCCCGCCCGGAACTCCACCACGTGGGCGCGCCACCAGGCCGGCAGGTCGAACTCCGGCCGCTCGAACGGCTCGTCCAGCGCGGTGAGGCCGAGGATCTGGTTGACCCGGTAGGTGGCCGGTTCGGCGCGATCCGGCCGGGCGGCCACGAGATACCAGCGCCCGCCCTTGAGCACCAGCCCGTACGGTTCGAGCACGCGCGTCGTCTCGCCGCGCCAGCCGCGGTAACGCACCCGGATCCGGCGCTCCCGCCACACCGCCTCGGCCGCCTGGGCGAGATACGGCGACGGGTCGCCGTCGGAGTACCAGCCCGGCGTGTCCAGGTGGAACCGCTGTTCCAGCCGGGCGGCCCGGTCGGCCAGCGGCGCGGGCAGCGCGGCCCGCAGCTTGAGCTGCACGGCGGCGACGACCGACTGGTAGCCCAGTTCGGCGGCCGGGCCGGGCAGCCCGGCGAAGAGCAACCGGTCGGCCTCCTCGGCGGTCAGCCCGGTCAGCCGGGTCCGCCAGCCCTCCACGAGCCGGTAGCCGCCGTCGTGTCCGGCCTCGCCGTACAGCGGGATGCCGGCCGAGTGCAGCGCCTCGACGTCCCGGTAGATCGTGCGTACCGACACCTGGAGGCGGGCGGCCAGATCGGCGGCGGTGAGCCGGCCGTGCGCCTGCAGGAGCAGCAGGATGGACAGGAGTCGGCTGGCCCGCATTCTGCTGACACTAGCTGTCAGGGGACCGCCCCTACCGTCCCGATCATGGCTTTCCACGACAAGGAGCTGACGGTGCCGGGGACGATCGAGGTCGCCGGCCGGCACGTCAAGCGCTACCACATCGACCAGCCGGACCGTCGCCTCGAACCACGTGTCGTCGACGCCGCGTACGCGTACCTGCCGAAGCTGCTGCCCGGGCCGGACGGCGGCACCCCGCCGGCGAGCTGGACGGTGCTGCACCGGGGCGCGGACAGCGGCGCGTACCTGCTGGCGTACAGCTGGTTCTTCGACAACGTGGTCGAGTGCCGCATCGCGATCGCCGGCCAGCCCGCGCTGAACTGCCTGGACGACGACCCGGCCCGCTTCGTCGACCTGGACCGCCCCGGCGTGGGCTGCGTCTGGGAGCTTGGCGTGCTGGAACACGAGCGCGCCGCCTGGATCCGGCACGTGCTCGCGCCGGACGAGCCGGACCTGGCGGGCTATCTGGCCGACGCCCGGGCCGAGGGGCCGGTGGGGTTCTGATGGGAGACTTCGACTTCCTCGCCGGCACCTGGGACGTGACCAACCGGCGCCTGCGGCAGCGGCACGTCGGCAGCGACGACTGGGACGAGTTCACCGGCGTCAGCGAGGCCCGCTCGTTCTTCGACGGCGCGGGCAGCTTCGACGAGATGCGCTGCCCGAGCCGGGGCTTCTCCGGCTCCAGCGTGCGCATCCTGAATCCGTCGACCGGGTTGTGGTCGATCTACTGGATGCACAGCGCGCGGGGCGTGCTGGAGCTGCCGCCGGTGGTGGGCCGGTTCACCGGCGGCGTCGGCGAGTTCCACGCCGACGACACCGACGAGGGCCGCCCGGTGCGCTGCCGGTTCCTCTGGTCGGCGATCACCCCGGTCTCCTGCCGCTGGGAGCAGGCGTTCTCCACCGACGGCGGGCACGCCTGGGAGACCAACTGGATCATGGAGTTCCGGCGGACGGCATGACCGGCGGGGTGGTGGTCCGGTAGATCGCGGTCAGCCAGACGTCGAGCAGCACGTCGACCACGTCCCGCTCGGCAACCGCCGGGCCGTCCCCGGCGAACGTGGCGTACCAGACGCGTTCGTTCATCGAGTTCAGCGCGATGGCGAGGTCCCGGGCGGGCAGCCCGTCCGGGGCCGCGCCGCGCGCGCGTTCGGCCTCGATCGCGGCCTGCACCGCGCGGACCCAGCGTTCCAGCACCTCGGCCCAGAGCCGCCGCACCTCGGCGTTGGTGCCGCGTACCTGGGCGCAGGCCAGCACCACGTCCCGGTGCCCGCCGAACGTGGCGTGGAACCGGGCGATCAGCTCCCGCCAGCGGGCGCGCGGGTCCTCGGCGAGCCGGTCGAACACTCCGCCGGCCGCCGCGTCGGCCTCCTCGGTGACCCGGTCCAGCAGGGTGAGCAGCACCGCGTCCTTGGACGGGAAGTAGAAGTAGAACGTGGGACGGGAGATGCCCGCGCCGCGCGCCAGGTCGTCGATGGAGATGTCGCCGAACGCGCGCTGCCGCAGCAACCGCTCGGCGGTGGCCAGGATCGCGGTCTCCCGCTCGTCGCCGGTGGAGCGGCCGGTCCGCCGTCCGCGGCTGGGCGCGGCGCCGGCCGGCGTACGGGCGGTCGTCATGTCGGCTGATGCTACACCCGCTCAACACCCTGTCGATTAAGCTCGACACGGTGTTGACTGCGCTCGACGGCCATGGATAAGGTCCCCCCACCGCCGGTGCGAACGGGAGAAGCGATGGCCGCAGACCACGTCGACGTCCTCATCGTCGGTGCCGGCCTGTCCGGCATCGGCGCCGCCGTCCACCTCGGACGCGACTGCCCCGGCAAGACCTACGCGGTGCTGGAGGCCCGGGGCGCCATCGGCGGCACCTGGGACCTGTTCCGCTACCCGGGCATCCGCTCCGACTCCGACATGTACACCCTCGGCTACTCGTTCAAGCCGTGGACCGACCCGAAGGCCATCGCCGACGGCGACTCCATCCGGGCGTACGTGCGGCAGACCGCCCGCGAGTACGACGTGGAACGGCACATCCGCTTCCACCACCGGGTGGTGCGCGCCGACTGGGACAGCGCCACCGCACGCTGGACGGTCCACGCCCGCCGCGACGACACCGGCGAGGACGTCACCCTCACCTGCGGGTTCCTGTTCACCAACTCCGGCTACTACCGCTACGACGAGGGCTACACGCCGCGCTTTCCCGGCGTCGAGCGGTACGCCGGCACGCTCGTGCACCCGCAGCACTGGCCCGAGCACCTGGACTACACCGGCAAGCGGGTCGTGGTGATCGGCAGCGGCGCCACAGCCGTCACCCTCGTGCCGGCGATGGCCGAGCAGGCCGCCCACGTCACCATGCTCCAGCGCTCACCCACGTACGTCGTCGCGCTGCCCTCGCGCGACCCGTTCGCCGACGCCGCGCGGCGCTGGCTGTCCCCGACGGCCGCGTACACGGTGGCCAGGTGGAAGAACGTCGCGCTCGGGGTCGCCAACTTCCAGCTCAGCCGGCGCGCCCCGGGCGTGGTGAAGCGGTTCCTGCGCCGGGCCGCGAAGGGCCGGCTGCCCGCCGGGTACGACGTCGACAGGCACTTCTCGCCCCGGTACGACCCGTGGGACCAGCGCCTGTGCGTGGTCCCGGACGGGGACCTGTTCACCGCGCTTCGCGCCGGGCGCGCGTCCGTGGTCACCGACACCATCGACACGTTCACCGAGCACGGCATCCGGCTCGCCTCCGGCGAGGAGCTGCCCGCCGACGTCGTGGTCACCGCCACCGGCCTGAACCTGCTCGCGCTCGGCGGCATGACACTGGCCGTCGACGGCGCCGAGGTCGACCTCGCCTCGACAGTGGCCTACAAGGGCATGATGCTCTCCGGCGTGCCGAACTTCGCCATGACGATCGGCTACACGAACGCCTCCTGGACGCTCAAGGCCGACCTCGTCGCCACGTACGTCTGCCGGCTGCTGCGCCACCTCGACGACACCGGCCAGCAGATCGTCACGCCGCTCGCCCCGGACACCGACGACCTGGCGCCGATCATCGACCTGAAGTCCGGCTACGTGCTGCGCGCCGTCGACCAACTGCCCAAGCAGGGGCCGCGCGCGCCGTGGCGGCTGCACCAGAACTACCCCCGCGACGTACGCCTGATGCGGCGCGGCCCGCTCACCGACGGCGTACGCTTCGCCCGCGCCGGCGTGCCCGCCGCCGCCACCTCGGGAGGAACCGATGCGTGACCTCGTCTTTCCCGGCGGCACCGCGGTGCTCACCGGCGCGGCAAGTGGCATCGGCGCGGCACTGGCCCACGGCCTGGCCCGGCGCGGCGCCGACCTGGTCCTGCTCGACCGCGACGCCGACGGCCTGGCCTCGATCGCCGCCGCGATCTCGGCGGCGCACCCGGACCTGCGGGTCGAGACGCACGTGGTCGACCTCGCCGACGCCGAGGCCACCGACCGGATCGCCGCCGAGATCCACCGCGCGCATCCCCGCATCCGGCTGCTGGTCAACAACGCCGGGGTGGCGCTGGGCGGGCGCTTCGACCAGGTCACCCTGGAGGAGTTCCTCTGGGTCATCGAGATCAACTTCCGGGCGGTGGTCCGCCTGACGCACGCGCTGCTGCCCGCGCTCAAGGCCGAGCCCGGCGCGCACCTGGTCAACGTCTCCAGCCTGTTCGGCATCATCGCGCCGGCCGGGCAGGCCGCGTACGCGGCGAGCAAGTTCGCCGTCCGCGGCTTCACCGAGGCGCTGCGGCACGAGCTGGCCGACGACGGCGTGGGTGTCACGTCGGTGCACCCGGGCGGCATCCGCACCCGGATCGCCAGCAGCGCCCGGGTCGGCAGCGGCGTGGACCTGGCCGAGTACGAGGCCGGGCGCAGGCAGTTCGAGAAGCTGCTCACCATCGACCCGGCTACCGCCGCCGAGGCGATCCTGCGCGGCGCCCAGCGGCGTCGCGGCCGGGTGCTGATCGGCTGGTCGGCGAAGCTGCCCGACCTGCTGGCCCGGGTCGCCCCCGCCGGTTACGGCCGGGTGCTGGCCCTGGTTATGCGCCCGCCCCGCCCGGCGGCCGTCGCCGAGGTGCCGGCGCCACGGACCGAGACGCCCGCCGGCCAGACCGAGGCCGGCGTGCCGGTCGGCGGGGCTGATGCGCCGATCGGCGGGGCCGACGCGCCGGTACCGTCCGCCCGGACCGGCGAGGAGGCCGCGCCGGAACCCGGACGCACGGCGTGACAGTGGTCCTACCCCCGGCCGACGAGCGCACCGTCGACGGCCGGCGGGTGCGCTGCCGGATCAGCGGCGACGGCCCGCCCGTGGTGCTGCTGCACGGCATCGGCCGTACCCTCGACGACTTCACCGCCCTGCACACGGCGCTGGCCCGCGACCACCTGGTGCTCGCGGTGGACCTGCCCGGGCACGGCGGCTCCGCGCCGCTGGACGGGGCGCACACGCTGCCCGCCCTGGCCGGCGCGGTCGCCCGGTTCCTCGACGTGGCCGGGGTGACCGGCCCGGCGCACCTGGTCGGCAACTCCCTCGGCGGGGCGGTCGCCATGCGCCTCGCTGTCGACGCGCCGGCGCGGGCGGCCAGCCTGGCGTTGCTCAACAGCGCCGGCTTCGGCCGGGAGGTGACTGTGGCGCTGCGGCTGCTCGCGATCCGACCGCTGGCGCGGCTGCTGCTGCGCCCGCACCCGAGGATCGTCCGCCGCAGCGAGCGGGCGATCTTCTACGACCCGTCGTACGTCACCGAGGAGCGGATCGCCGCCGCGCTCGCCGTCGCCGGGCAGCCGCACGCCGCCCGGGTGATGCTGGAGCTGGTCCGCGACCTGGGCACCTGGCGCGGGGTGAAGCCGCGGTGGCGCGCCGAACTGCTCGACGCGGTGGCCGCGCTCGACCTGCCCACGCTTCTCGTCTGGGGCGACCGCGACCTGATCCTGCCCGCCGCGCACCTGGCGTACGCCCGCAGCCGCCTGCCGCACGCGCGCAGCCACCTGTTCCGGGACACCGGGCACATGCCGCAGATCGAGCGGACCGCCGAGGTGGAGGCGCTGCTGCGGGAGTTGTGGGCCTGACCCGGGGTGGCCTTCGCCACTGCCCGGACCCGCGCCGGATCGGCGCGACGAGCCGGGGAGCAAGCTTAGATACATGACGCATCCCAGCCGGACCGCGCTGTCCGCCGCCGAGCGGGCGTACCGGCACCTCAAGCAGGCCATCCTGGAACAGGTCTACCCGGGTGGCCAGCTCGTGAGCGAGGGCGAGATCGCCGAGGCGACCGGTGTGTCCCGCACGCCGGTCCGGGAGGCGCTGCTGCGGCTGGAGACCGAGGGCCTGGTCAAGCTCTACCCGAAGCGCGGCGCGCTGATCCGGCCGGTGTCGGCCCGGGAGATCGCCGACGTCATCGAGGCCCGCCGGCTGGTCGAGCTGCACGCCGCCGAGCGGGTGTGGTCGCGCCGCGCCGAGTTGCGCGCCGACCTGGCCCGGTGGCTGGAGGAGATGCGCCGCGCGCACGCCGCCGGTGACATCAGCGCGCTGATGGACGCCGACCGCTCGTTCCACGCCGCTGTGGTCGAGGCCGCCGGCAACGAGATCCTGGCCGAGCTCTACCACCGGCTGCGCGACCGGCAGCTGCGCATGGGGGAGGCGAGCTTCCGGCTCTCGCCCGGCTGGGCCGAGGTGGCCCTGACCGAGCACGCGGGCCAGCTCGCCGCGCTCGACGGCGACGACCCGCAGGCGTGGCGCGACGCGGTCGCCGGGCACATCGACACCGCCGCGCGGATGCTCGGGACGCTGCGGTGAGCGTGTCCCGCCGGCCCGCGGCCCTGGTCTACGCGGTGGCGCTGACCGCGTACCTCACAGCCGTGTTCCACCGCAGCTCACTCGGCGTCACAGGGGTCGACGCGGCGGAACGCTTCCACATCAACGCCTCCGCGCTCGCCACGTTCTCCGTCGCCCAGCTGGCGGTCTACGCCGCCATGCAGGTCCCGGTCGGGGTGCTGCTGGACCGCTACGGCTCACGCCGGCTGCTGCTGGCCGGCGGCGCGCTGATGGTGGCCGGGCAGATCCTCTTCGCGGTCGCCACCGACGTGCCGGCCGCCGTCGCCGCGCGGGTGCTGGTCGGCCTCGGTGACGCGATGACGTTCATCAGCGTGCTGCGCATCGTCGCGTTCTGGTTCCCGGGCCGGCGCAACCCGCTGCTGGTGCAGCTCACCGGCACCGTCGGCCAGCTCGGCGCGGTGCTCGGCGCCGTACCCCTGGTGCTGCTGCTGCACCGCGCGGGCTGGACCCCGGCGTTCCTGACGGCCGCCGCGCTCGGCGCGACAGTGGTGCTGATGGTCCTCGTCGCGGTACGCGACACCCCGCACGCCGAGCACGCCACCGCGCTCGCCCCCGACCTCGCGACGGTGCGCCGCCAGCTCGCCGAGGCCTGGGCCGAGCCGGGCACCCGGCTGGGTCTGTGGACGCACTTCGTCACCCAGTTCTCCGGCTCGGTGTTCGCGCTGCTGTGGGGCTACCCGTTCCTGGTGCAGGGACAGGGCTTCTCGCCCACGGCGGCGGCCGGGCTGCTCACCGTGATGACGATGGTGACGCTCGTGTGCGGGCCGGTGCTCGCGCACCTGTGCGGCCGCTACCCGTTCCACCGCTCGGTGCTGGTCTTCGCCATCACCGCCGCCACCGCCGGCATGTGGGCGGTGGTGCTGGCCTGGCCCGGCCCGGTGCCGCACGCGTTGCTGGTGGCGCTCGTGGTGGTGCTCGCGGTCAACGGTCCCGGTTCGATGATCGGGTTCGACTACGCCCGCACGTTCAACCCGGTGCACCGCATCGGCAGCGCCACCGGCATCGTCAACGTCGGCGGTTTCGCCGCCTCGATCGTGCTGATCCTGGCCGTCGGCCTGGTGCTCGACCTGGCCACGCCGTCCGGCCACGACGCGCCGCCGCTGTCCGCGTTCCGCTGGGCGTTCGCCGTGCAGTTCCTGCTCTGGGCGCTCGGCGCGGCGCAGGTGCTGCGCTACCGCAACGCCGCCCGCCGGATCGCCGCCGACCGGGCCGCCGCGACGGCCGCGGCGCCCGTCTGAGGAGGCGGGCGGATCAGCGGTACGCGGGCGCGTCAGCGCCGGTGGCGGACCAGCGAGTCGAGCACCAGGGTCAGCCCGGCGCCGACCAGCCACACGTCCTTGGCCAGCCCGATGCCCTCCTGGCTCGGCCGCAGGCTGCTGCCCTCGCGCATGCCGGGCGTCTTCAGGTAGAGCTGCACCAGCCCGGCGCCGAACGCGGTGAGCGCGGCCCCGGCCAGCAACGACGGCACGAACGGTGCGAGCAGCGCCGCGCCGAGCGCCGTTTCGCCCCGCGACAGCAGCACGGCGAACCGGTCCGGCGGGATCTGCCGCAGCTGCGGCATCGCGCCGACCGCCATGCCGTGCATGCCCGCGGCGGCCTCACCCTCCAGGCCCCGCTTGCCCAGCCCGGAGTTCAGAATGTACGCGCCGATGGCGACCCGCAGCGGCGCATGCGACAGCCTCATGATCACTCCCGTCCCACCTGGTAGAACCGGCACACCGGGTACCCGGTCATGACCAGGACAATCCGGCGGGCTTCATTGGTTCGCGCGTCATGATCAGCGGTAGGTTCGGGGTGCAGAAACACGCAACAAGGGAGGCACTGTGAGCCAGGAAGTCCGGGGAGTCGTGTCGCGGCGCAAAGGCGCGCCCGTGGAGGTCACCACCATCGTGGTGCCGGACCCGGGTCCGGGCGAGGCGGTGGTCCGCATCCAGTCGTGCGGCGTCTGCCACACCGACCTGCACTACCGCGAGGGCGGCATCAACGACGACTACCCGTTCCTGCTGGGCCACGAGGCAGCCGGCATCGTCGAGCAGGTCGGCGACGGCGTCACCGACGTGGCCCCCGGCGACTTCGTGGTGCTCAACTGGCGCGCGGTCTGCGGCCAGTGCCGGGCCTGCCGCCGGGGCCGCCCCTGGTACTGCTTCGCCACCCACAACGCGACGCAGAAGATGACGCTCACCGACGGCACCGAGCTGACCCCGGCGCTCGGCATCGGCGCGTTCGCCGAGAAGACGCTCGTGCACGCCGGGCAGTGCACCAAGGTCGACCCGTCGGCCCGGCCGGCGGCCGTCGGCCTGCTCGGCTGCGGTGTGATGGCCGGTCTCGGCGCGGCCATGAACACCGGCAACGTGACCCGGGGCGACTCGGTCGCGGTGATCGGCTGCGGTGGCGTCGGCGACGCGGCGGTGGCCGGCGCGGCCCTGGCCGGCGCGACCACGATCATCGCGGTGGACACCGACTCCCGCAAGCTCGACTGGGCGCGCAAGTTCGGCGCCACCCACACCGTCAACGCCTCCGAGGACGACGCCGTGGAGGCCATCCGCGCGGCCACCGGCGGCTTCGGCGCCGACGTGGTGATCGACGCGGTGGGCCGTCCGGAGACCTGGAAGCAGGCGTTCTACGCCCGCGACCTGGCCGGCACCGTCGTGCTGGTCGGCGTGCCGACCCCGGAGATGACTGTCGACCTGCCGCTGCTCGACGTGTTCGGGCGCGGCGGCGCGCTCAAGTCCAGCTGGTACGGCGACTGCCTGCCCAGCCGCGACTTCCCGATGCTGACCGAGCTGTACCGGCAGGGCCGACTGGACCTGGACGCGTTCGTCACCGAGGAGATCGCCCTCGACCAGGTCGAGGAGGCGTTCAACCGGATGCACCACGGCGACGTGCTCCGCTCGGTGGTGGTCTTCCCGTGACCGCCCGCGTCGACCACGCCGTCACCTCCGGCACGTTCTCCCTGGACGGCCAGACGTTCGACGTCGACAACAACGTCTGGGTGATCGGCGACGACGCCGAGTGCGTCGTCCTCGACGCGCCGCACGACGTGGCGGCCATCCGCGAGGTGATCGGCGACCGGCGGGTGGTGGCGATCGTGGCGACCCACGCCCACGACGACCACGTCCGGGTCGCGCCCGAGCTGGCGCGGGCCACCGGCGCGCCGGTGCTGCTGCACCCGGCCGACCGGGTGCTGTGGGACATGGTGCACCCGGACACCGCGCCGGACGGCGAGCTGACCGACGGGCAGACGATCACCGTCGGCGGGACCACGCTGCGGGTGCTGCACACGCCCGGCCACAGCCCCGGCGCGTGCAGCCTGTACGCCCCCGACCTGGGCGCGGTCTTCACCGGCGACACCCTGTTCGCGGGTGGGCCGGGCGCCACCGGGCGGTCGTACAGCGACTTCGGCACCATCGTCGAGTCGATCCGCACCCGGCTGCTCACGCTGCCCCCGGAGACGGTGGTGCACACCGGGCACGGCGACGACACCACGATCGGGGCCGAGGCGCCGCACCTGGACGAGTGGATCGCCCGAGGCCACTGAGGACCACCCAAACCCGCGCGGGCCCGGCCGGAGCAGTCCGGTCCGGGCCCGCGCGGCGTCTCCCGGCCCGTGCGCTCCGGACGGTCCCGGAAACCGTGTGGCCGCGCGACGTCGCGTCCGGTGATACTCGGGCCCGTGCCCGTCGCCACCCTCACCGACGCCCAGTCCGCCGCGCTGCGCCACGTCCGCCAGGTCGCGCTGCGGGACCGCCCGGCGGCGCTCGCCGCCATCGCCGGGCACCTCGCCGCCTCCGGGGCCACCTACCGGTACGAGGAGGTCCTCGCCGCGATCACCGGGTACGGGCGGCTGACGCTGAACTTCCACCCGGACCGGGTGCTGCGCGACGGCCGTACCGTGGTCGAGGCGCTCGAGGAGGAGGGCGTCTACCGCAGCCAGTTCGAGACCGGCGTCTCCAACGGCGGCCTGACCGCGTACCCCGGTGGCGACCGGGACGTGTGGGAGCAGGCGATGTTCGGCGGCGCGTACCAGCGTCCCGGCGCGCTCCCGGCGGAGCGCCCGAAGTACGGCGGCCTGAACCTGCTCGACCACGCCGACGGCGCGTGCCCCCGGTTCGGCTCCTGCCACCTGCGGCTGCGCCCGGAGGCGCTGGCCCGGGCCACGTTCAGCTTCGGTGACAGCCACATCGGGCCCAGCGAGTTCGGCACCGTCGACGTCTTCGAGCCGGTGTTCGCGGCGCTGCTGACCGCCACCGCCGGTACCGGCGTCGCCCTGGGCGTGGCCGGCATGGACACCGGCGCGCTGCTGCGGACGCTGCTGGGCCGCCGGGAACGGGAGTCCGGGCGGGTCGGCCGCGCGCTGGACGACTACATCGAGGCGCAGGTGCACGGCGAGATCAACCTGGCCCGCGACGTCGAGGCGCTCGTCGTTGACCCGTCGTTCCGGGACACGGACGTGGGACGGCGACTGGCCGGGATCGCCGGGCGGCACGGGCTGGCGCTGCGCTACCACCCGGGCTTCGTGCTGCCGGTCGACGGGGTGGACGCCGAGTTCCGCGGGCCGGACATCCCGCCGCTCGCCGCGCGCGTGCACGCCGAGTTCGCCCGCCCGGGGCAGCCGCTGCACGCCGAACTGATCGGCCGCGCAGCCGCGTCGGTGGTACGCGAGCCGCAGCGCTGGGCCGACCGGGGACCGGCCGCGGTCACGCTCCAGCACCTCAAGCAGCTCTGGCACGTCCTGGTCCGGTTCGGCGTTCCGGCCTGATCGTCCCGCTGCGCGGCAGCACGACCCTGCTGCCCGGAATCGCGGGTGACATGGACCGCAGCCTCGGCGCTGCCCGTCATTTCCGGAATGACCGACAGAGCGGGCTCGTTGTGTCCCCCGTACCGTCGGAACCCAAACACCTACCCGGCGGTAGTCCCCCGAGGGGCGCTCATTCCGGAGCGCGTCGTAACGATCGAAAGGGCAACCATCGTGAAGCAACACTTCACTCGATGGCTCCCCGCCATCGCGAAGACCGCCGTGGCGAAGAACGCCGTCACGAAGACCGTCGCCGTCGCCAAGAACCGCCGCACCGTGCTGAGCGTGGCGGGGGTGGCCGTCCTGGGCGGCCTGGCCGTCGGCCCCACCGCCGTCGCCGCGCCCGTGACCAGCGGCCCGCACGCCGGCGCCAAGGCCGCCATCGACCTGGCCACCGGCAAGAAGACCACCACCGAGGCGGTCAAGCCCGGCCAGACCACCGGCAGCGACAAGGTGCCGACCAGGGCCGGTCGCCCGGCCAAGGAGAAGCTCGTGCCGCACGGCGTCGAGGGCGCGCAGTCGCGCATCCCGCTCGACGACGCGCAGCTCGACAACGCCAAGGCCATCGTCGAGGCGGCCAAGGAGACGGGCGTGGGGGAGCGGGGCGCCGTGATCGGCGTCGCCACCTCCCTGCAGGAGTCGAAGCTGTACAACCTGGGTCACCTCGGCGCGTACAACGACCACGACTCCGAGGGCCTGTTCCAGCAGCGCCCGTCGTCCGGTTGGGGCACGTCCGAGCAGATCACCGACCCGGAGTACTCCAGCAAGGCGTTCTTCGGCGCGCTGAAGAACGTCGGCGGCTGGCAGGAGCTGCCGCTGACCACCGCCGCGCAGACGGTCCAGGTGTCCGCCTACCCGTACGCGTACGCGCAGTGGGAGGAGCAGGCGGCGGACATCGTCCAGCAGGTCTGGTGACCCACCCGTAGAGAAACGGCCGGTCCCCTTCGGGGCCCGGCCGTTTCTGCTTCTTCGTCGATCTTGGAGTTGTGGCGCCCAGGATGTCCGATATCCGAGGTTCGCGAGGCACCACAACTCCAAGATCGACGGGGCGGTGGGGGGCTCGTGGGGCGGTGTCCGGTTCGGCTGTGGTCGGCGGCACCGCGCGGGCGGAATCGGGGGCGGGCGGGTGGCGTTGTAACCCGGTGCGCGACCGAAGCGGCGCCGCCGAGCGCCCCCGGGAATCACCCCGGGCCGCCGGTCGTTGCAGATGCACCCGGCACGCCCCGCGCTGCCGGATCCCCCGAGAACCTTTGAGCACCTTGAGCGCCTGACGGTGCCCACGCATCCCCCCGGTGCGTCGACCCCCGAACGGAGCCCATCATGAACACGATCCTGCGCAAGAGCATCCTCGGTATCGCCGGTCTCGCCTTCACCGGTGGCGTGTTCGCCGGTCCGGTCGCCGCGCACGCGGCGGAGAGCGCCAAGCCGGCCGCGGTCGCGGTCCAGGGCGTGAGCCCGCAGGGCGAGCAGTCGCACGTGGACCTGAACGACGAGCAGATCGCCAACGCCAAGGCCATCATCGCGGCCACCAAGAAGGCGGGCCTGCCGGAGCGGGCCGCTGTCGTCTCGATCGCCACGGCGCTGCAGGAGTCGAAGCTGGAGAACCTCGGTCACCTGGGTGACCGCAACGACCACGACTCGCTGGGCCTGTTCCAGCAGCGGCCGTCCAGCGGCTGGGGTACGCCGGAGCAGATCACCGACCCCGAGTACTCGACGCTGGCGTTCCTCAAGGGCCTCAGGCAGGTCGACGGCTGGCAGGACATGCCGCTGACCGAGGCCGCGCAGACCGTGCAGGTCAGCGCCTACCCCGACGCGTACGCGCAGTGGGAGAAGCAGGCCGCCGAGATCGTCGCCGAGCACTGGAACAAGTAAGACCCGACGAAAGGCCGGTACCCGATCCGGGTGCCGGCCTTTCGCGTGCGCTCAGCCGTTGTGCGCGGCGAGCCACGACAGCACCGGCTCGACCACCGACGGGTCCAGCGGCTGCTTCGCCTCGTCCCGGTACGCCCGCAGCGACGGGGGGCCGGGCTGGCGCCGCGGCACGTGGGTGACGTCCGGCAGCACCCGGGTCTGCGCGGGCCCGCCCGCGTGCGCGGCGATGACCGGCAGGTCGGCCGGGTCGGTCTGGAGGTCCTTGTCGCCGGTGAGCGCGAGGATCGGGGCGTCGACGCGGGCCAGGTCCGGCCGGGGGTCGTAGCGCAGGAACTCCCGGAACCAGCGGGCGTTGAGCCGCTGCCCGCCGACCCACGCCACGTCCTTGTCGGTGGCGAGGATCTTCTCGTGGTTGCGGGCCACCTTCGCCACCAGGTCGGTGCGGGTGAGCCGGAGCACCAGGCGTACCGGCGCGGGCAGGGTGGGCAGCAGCCGCCCGGCCTGCCAGCGCAGCACCTCGGCGCCGGTGCGCCCGGGCGCGGAGAGCAGGACCAGACCGGCCACCGGTACGCCGCGCGCGGCGAGCGCGATCGCGGTGAGCGCGCCCTCGCTGTGCCCGACCAGGAACATCCGCGCGGCGTCCACTGCCGGGTCGTCGCGCAGCGCAGCGAGCACGGCGGCCGCGTCGTCGACGTTGTCATGGAAGCCGGTACGCAGGAACTCGCCGGTGCTCTCGCCGACGCCCCGGCGGTCGTACCGGGCGACAGCGATCCCGGCCCCGGCGAGCGCGGCGGCCAGGTGCCGTTGGATGCCCAGCGGCAGGCGGCGGTGGTCGCCGTCGCGGTTGATCGGTCCCGAGCCGGGCAGCAGCAGCGCCACCGGGTGCGGTCCGGCGCCGTCGGGCAGCGTGAGCCTGCCGGACAGCCGGTGCTCGCCCGAGTCGACGGCGAGCGCGCGGTCGACCGTCACGGCAGCACCGCCGCGGCCAGGGCGGCGGCGTCGTCGGCGCCGATGAGCAGGGAGTCGTACGCCTGGCCGGTGAGGGTGATGCGGACGGCCGGCTGGCCGCCGCGGACGCTGACGAACTCCTTGCCGGCCCTGCCGCGCCAGGTGCCGACGTTGCGTGTGCGGGGGACGCCGAGGCCGGGGGCCCGGATGCCGCGGGTGGCGCGCGCCCCGTCGGGCACGACGACGGCGCCGCTGACGGCGGCACGGGGGAACGACAGGTCGCCGCGCAGGGCCCAGATCTTCTCCGCGGCGGTGAGCCGGACGTCGATGCGGTCGGGGGTGAGGTCGATGGTGGCCATCGGCGAACTCCTCGCTTCTGTTATCGTCAGTGAGAACATTACCGGAGGCGATAACAAAAAGGGGAGCCACTGTGGCACTCGACACCGTGGAGCTGCTGATGCACCCGGTCCGGCTGCGCATCGTCCAGGCGTTCCTGGGCGGCCGCACGCTCACCACCGCCGACCTGCGCGCCGAACTGCACGACGTCCCGCCGGCCACGCTCTACCGGCAGGTCGCCACGCTCGCCGAGAACGGCGTGCTGCACACGGTGGGGGAGCGGCGGGCCCGCGGCGCGGTCGAGCGCAGCTACCGGCTCACCGAGGCGGCCGCCTCGGTCGACCCGGACGAGGCCCGGGCCATGAGCCCGCAGCGGCACCGCCAGGCGTTCCTCACCTTCGTCGCGGGCCTGCTCGCCGACTTCGACAGCTACCTCGACAGCGGCGGGGGCGACCTGGCCCGCGACGTCGCCGGCTACCGGCAGAACGCGTTCCACGCCACCGACGCCGAGACCGCCGAGTTCGTCACCCGGTTCCGTGCGCTGTTCGCCGAGTACGCGGCCCTCGGCCCCGGACCCGGCCGCACCCGGCGGCTGCTCACCACGGTCCTGCTGCCCGGCGCCGATCAGGAGCGGCCCGCCGAGCGCCGGTGACCGAGCGCGATGTCCGCCACCGCGGCGCCCAGGGCCAGCACGACGATCCCGGCGGCGAGCAGCAGCGAGTGGCGGAACGCCGTACCCCAGTCCCCGCGGTCGTCGGCGAGCGTCGAGAAGAACAGCGCGCCCACCGCGGCGATGCCGGCGGCCGAGCCGATGCGCTGGCCGGTCTGGAGCATGCCGGCGCCGCTGCCGGCCATCGGCACCGGGACCTCGGACAGCGTGAGCGTCTGGTTCGGCGCGATCACCAGGCCGCTGCCCAGCCCGGCGACGAGCAACGGCAGCGCGGTCCGCAGCGGCACGTTCTCGTGCGGCCCGCCGGCCAGGACCAGGTCGGTCGCGACCAGTCCGACCACCACGCCCAGCAGCCCGATCGCCACGAGCGGACGGCCGTACCGGGTGACCACCCGGCCGCCCAGCGCGGAGGCGAGCGCCGAACCGAGCGCGAACGGGGTGATCGCCAGACCGGCCACGAGCGCGCTGTAGCCGAGGCCCATCTGCAGGTAGAGCGTGAAGATGAAGAAGATCGCGGTGAACCCGGCGAAGTAGATCAGGCCGATCAGCGCGCCCAGCGTGTACGAGCGCACCGTGAACAGCCGCAGGTCGAACAGGGGCTGGGCGCGCCGGGCGTACCGGTGTTCCCAGAGCGCGAACCCGGCGAGCAGCAGCAGGCCGGCGGGGATCAGCAGCCACTTGCCCGGGCCTCGCCACTGCTCCCGCTGCACCAGCGGCAGCAGGATCACCGTGACGCCGGCGCCGAGCAGCAGCACGCCGAGCGGATCGAGGCGGTGCCGGTCGGCCTGCCCGGCCGGCCGCGACGGGATCAGCCGCCAGCCGAGCAGCATCGCCACGATCCCGACCGGGATGTTCACGAAGAACACCCACCGCCAGCCGTGCTCCGCGCCGCCGAGCGCGATGAGCAGCCCGCCGAGCAGCGGGCCGACAGCCGTGGAGATGCCGATGGTGGCGCCCAGCAGCCCGAACGCGCGGCCCCGGTCCGCGCCCCGGAACAACTCCTGGATCATGCCGCTGACCTGAGGGTTCACCACACCGGCGGCGGCGCCCTGGACGAGCCGGGCGACGACCAGCCACTCCGGGGAGCGGGCCAGCCCGGCCAGCGCGCTGGTGAGCGTGAACAGGCCCACCCCGACCACGAACGCGGTACGCCGGCCGCGCGCGTCGCCGAACCGCCCGGCCGGCACCAGCACCAGGCCGAACGTCAGCGCGTACCCGGACAGCACCCACTGCAGATCGCTCGGCGTGGCGTGCAGCGCCCGGTCGATCGACGGCACCGCGACGTTGACGATGCTGACGTCCAGCAGCGTCATGAACGCCGCGATCAGGCCGACGCTCAGCGCGCGCCAGCGGCGCCGGTCGTCGACGCCGGAGCCGGTGTCCAGCTCCGGCGTCGACGACCGGCGCTCGCTCATCGTGCCCCCCACAGACCGTCGATCAAGTATGGGCGATCGCTACCCGGCGCCCGGTGGGGCAAACGACCCGATCACGCCATCTGGCGCGCGCACCACCGCGGCCCGAAGTCCAGGCCGGACATCGGGGAGTCCTCGCGGTGCAGCAGCCCTCGCTCGGTGAGCGAGTGCAGCGGCTCGCGCAGCTCCTCCTCGGTCATCCCGGTCTCCTCGGCGATCAGGTCCGGGTAGGGGACGTGTCCCTGCGCCTCCAGCGCGGACACCGCCTGGTAGACCCGTTCCTCGACCGCGGACAGCTGGACCTGAGGCATCGCTTTCCTCCTCGGCGTGGACCCTCCGACCGGCGGACGGCCGGCGATCGGCGGTTACCCGGGCCGGCGGCGATGATGCCCACCCGGACGACTGTCGTACCGGGCAGCGCGGCACGGCGGTGCCCTAGGCTGCACCAGTGATCATCTGGGATCTCGTCGTGGTCGGCGGCGGGCCCGCCGGACTCTCCGCCGCGCACGCCGCGGCCCGCTCCGGCGTCCGCACGCTCGTGGTCGAACGGGCCACCCACCCGCGCTACAAGACCTGCGGCGGCGGCCTGATCGGCACGTCGCTGGCCGAGGTCACCGACCGCGTCGAGGTGCCCGCCCACGACCGGGTCGACCGGATCACGTTCACCCGGGACGGGCGACGCGCGTTCACCCGCCGCCACCCGTCGCCGCTGGTCACGATGATCCGCCGGGAAGAGTTCGACGACCGGCTGCGCGCCGCCGCGGTCGCCGCCGGCGCCCGGGTCCGCGAGGGGGTCGCGGTCCGCGCGATCGAGCAGGACCCCGACGAGGTACGCCTGCGCCTGGCCGACGGCGAGGTGGTGCACGCCCGTGCCGTGGTCGGCGCGGACGGCTCCTCCGGCGTGACGGCGCGGCACGCCGGTGTCCGTTTCCGCCAGGTCGACCTGGGGCTGGAACTGGAACTGCCGGTGGCGTCCGCCGAACGGGAGCGCTGGCGTGGCCGGGTGCTGCTCGACTGGGGGCCGCTGCCCGGCTCGTACGCGTGGGTCTTCCCGAAAGGCGACCGGCTCACCGTGGGGGTCATCTCGGCCCGGGGCGACGGCGACCGCACGCGCGCCTACCTGCGCGACTTCACCGACCGGCTCGGGCTGTCCGGGGTGACGCCGGAGCACGACTCCGGTCACCTCACCCGCTGCCGGGCCGACGACTCCCCGCTGCGGCACGGGCGGGTGCTGGTCGCCGGGGACGCGGCCGGTCTGCTGGAGCCGTGGAGCCGGGAGGGGATCAGCTACGCGCTGCGCTCCGGCCGGCTGGCCGGGGAGGCGGTGGCCGGCGGCGACCTCGACGCGTACGCCCGGGAGGTCGACCGGCGGCTGACGCCGGAGATGCGGGCCGGGCACCGGCTGCTGGAGACGTTCGAGCGGCAGCCCGACGTGTTCCACGCGATGCTCGCCAGCCCACCCGGCTGGCGGATGTTCGTCCGGTTCTGCCAGGGCCGGGCCAGCTTCGCCGAGATGCTCGACCGGCGGCCGGTACGGGCCGGGCTGGCGCTGCTCGACCGGCTGCCCGCGAGGGCGCGCGCCACGGCCGGTTAACCTGGCGCGGTGACCGACTGGGATCTCGTCTGCGAACGCGACCACGCGGTGCCGGACGGCCGAGACCTGGACGACCTCGTCGCCGAACTCGCCGCCGCGCTGCGCGACCCCGACCCGGTGGTCCGGGACGGCGCGCCCTACGTGGTGCTGCGCACCTGGATCGCCCGGGACGTCATCGACGCCGGCCGCCGGGCGAGACTGGGCACGCTGATGGCCGAGCGTTTCACCGACCCGGAGATCCAGGCCCGCACGTTCGCGCCGCTGGTACTGGACATGATCGTCAGCCGGGGTGACCTCGACCCGGCGTGGCTCGCCGCGTTCCGCGCCTGGTACCCGGCCGAGACCGACCTGCGCGGGTACGACGCGAAGCTCGGCTGGCTGCACGCGGTGGCCCACGGCGCCGACCTGCTGGCCACGTTCGGCCGCCACCCGTCGGTCGACCCGGCGGGCATGCTCGACCTGGCCGCGGCGCGTCTCGTCGCGCCGACCGAGCACCTCTTCGCCGAGCAGGAGGACGACCGGCTGGCCCGCGCGATCGCGCTGGTGCTGACCCGGCCCGGCCTGTCCCGCGCCGACGCGCTCGCCTGGCTGGAACCGGTAGCGGCCGGCTACGCCGCGCTACCCCGGGGCACCACCCCGGCCCACGCCTCGAACAGCATGCGGACGCTCCGGGCGCTGTACGTTCTGCTGGACACCGGCGTCGGGCTGAGCCGGGACGCGCCGGCGCTGCCGCAGCCGCACCGCGACGCGGTCAAGGCACGCCTGGCCGAGGTGCTCGCCCCGGTCTTCCAGCACGGCTGAGCGCCCCGGTCAGGGGACGATGACCGCCCGCCCGTGCACGTCGCCCCGGCGCAGCGCCTCGTACGCCTGCGGCGCCTCCGCGAGCGGGAACGTCTGCACGTCGGCGTGCAGCCGGCCGTCACGGGCCAGCGCGATCACCTCGTGCAGTTCGGCCCGGGTGCCCCAGAACGGCACCACCACACCGGTCTCCAGTGGCACCGGCGGCGGCTCGTCGGCGACCGGCCGGACCGGCAGCGTACCCCCGGCCAGGCCGACCAGCAGCAACTGACCGCCGGTGGCGACGATCTGCCGGCCGGTGTCGAGCGTCGCCTGCGCGCCGACGAAGTCGAGCACCACGTCCGCGCCGTCCGGCGGCGGCCCGACCAGCTCGCGGATCCTCTCCACCGCGTCCGGGCCGGCCTGCACCACGTGGTGGGCGCCGAGGCGGCTGGCCAGGTCCAGCGCCGCGGGGCTGGTGTCCACCGCGACGATCCGCACGGCGGTGGTGGCGAGCAGGATCTGCACCCCCATGTGTCCCAGCCCGCCGATGCCGATCACCACGCAGGTGGTGCCGGGCCGCAGCCGGGGCCGGGCCAGCTCCACCGCGTGGTACGGCGTCAGCCCGGCGTCGGTGAGCGGCGCGGCCTGGGTCAGGTCCATGTCGCCGACCGGCAGCAGCCGGGACGCGGGCACCACGACGTAATCGGCGAGCCCGCCGTCGCGGCTGAGGCCGACGCCGCCGACCGGGGTGACCCGGCACCGGTTCTCCTCGCCCCGCAGGCAGGCCCGGCAGTAGCCGCAGCCGATGATGCCGTAGACCGCGGCCCGGTCGCCGGGCGACCAGCCGGCCACCCCCGCGCCGACCGTGTCGACGGTGCCGGCGACCTCGTGGCCGAGCGTCATCGGGATCGGGAACACGCCCGCCGGCGCGTCGAGGATGTGCAGGTCGGAGTGACAGGCGCCGACCGCGCCGACGCGCAGCAGCACCTCGCCGGGGCCGGCCTCGGGCGTGGGCACCTCGGTGTGCTCCAGCACCCCCGGTGCGGTCATCCGTACTGCGCGCATGTCGTGTCGCCTCCACCTCGTCGCCGACGGTCGTCGCGGCGGCATACCCCTGCCGTCGCGGTTGATGCGCAGGCGGGACGGGTGGGCGCACAATGCGGTCATGAGTGAACCGGCCGAGTCGTTCACCGACGAGGAGTACGCGTTCCTGCGGCACGTCCGCTTCGGCGAGATGCCGGCCCGGGTACGCCCGGAGGACCTGACGGGGTCCGTGGAGACCGAGACCCCGCCGGACCGGCCGGACCCGGTCGGCGGAGAGTCGGAGTGGCATCTGCGCGCGGGTGGCTGACGGGGCCCGGGCGCGCGCCCGGACCCCGCCGCACGGTCAGAAGACCGGCACGCCGTCGCGGACCAGCTTCCAGTTGGGTACGAAGAAGTCGGCCGGGTCGATGACGCCCTTGGCCTGCGCCCAGTCGATGAGCAGCTGGCGGATCTCCTGCTGGGCGTTGTAGACCTGGGTCTTCACGATGCCCGGGAAGTTGCCGCCGCCGCTGCGCCGGTAGTTGTTCACCGCCACCACGAACCGGGCGTCCGCCGCGACCGGGGTGTCGGTGCCGGCCAGCACCAGGCGGGTGATCCGCTGGCCGACCGGCTTGGCGATGTCGATGTCGTAGTCGACGCCGGAGAACACGTCGTAGTTGTAGTCCGGCACCGCCGGGTCGCTGATGGTCTCCGGGTTCACCGGTGCGCCCGCCGGCAGCGTGACGAAGTACTTGGCCGAGTACTCCAGGTACGCCTTCACCTCGGCGCCGGTCAGCACGACCGCCTCCAGCGTGTTGTCGTACACGTAGAGGCCCGCCACGTCGCGGATGCGCACGTCGCCCTGCGGGAACACCGCGGTACGGCTGAACGGCGCGGCGATGGAGAGCACCGGCAGGCCCGCGTACTCGCCGCCCGCGAGTGCCTCGGTGACCACCTCGGTCTGGACGTGGTTGATGAAGTCCAGGATCGGCGTGTCCTTGTACCGCGACTCGGCGGCCGACAGCTCCACACTCGACTGGGCGACGACGCGGTTGACGTACTCGACGGTCTTGGCGTGCTGGCCGCGCACGGCCGCGAGCACCGCCGGGTCCTCGACCACCGTGTTGGTGTTGAGCGTGGTGGCCGACTTGGCGGTGACCGCCCAGCGGCCCTTCTCCCGGGTCAGCGTGAAGTCCATCCGGGTCAGCCGCTGTCCCCACTTCGACGGCTCCGAGGTGAGGACCCGCTCGCCGGTGGTGAGGTTGGTGACGAACTTCTCCGGCACCTCGTTGTGCGCGTGGCCGAACAGGATCGCGTCGATGCCGGGGACCTGCTCGGCGATCAGCGCGGTCGGGTTCTCGTTCGGCAGCTCCGGGCCGTAGCTGGAGGTGCCGCTGTCGCCGCCGTGGGCGGAGATGACGACCAGGTCGGCGCCGCGGCGGCGCATCTCCGGCACCCACTTCGCGGCGGTGGCGACCATGTCGGCGAAGACGAGGCGGCCCTCGACGTTGCCCTTGTCCCAGATGGCCACGCCGGGGTTGGTCAGGCCGAGGATGCCCACGCGCAGCTTCGGCGCGCCGTGCCCGCCGAGCCTGACCTCCTTGATCACGTACGGGAGGAACGCCGGCTTGCCGGTCTTCGCGTTCAGCGCGTTCGCCGCGAGCGCCGGGAAGCCGAGCTGCTCGATCCAGGTGGCCAGCAGCGGCAGGCCGTAGTTGAACTCGTGGTTGCCGAGCGTCACCGCGTCGTACTTGAGGATGTTCATGGCGCGGGCCATCGGGTGCGTCTCACGGGTGCTGGTGATCGGCTCCTGCTTGGCGTAGTACGTGGCCAGCGGCGTGCCCTGGATGGTGTCACCGGCGTCGAGGACCAGCGTGGCCCTGCCCTTGCGCTCGGCGCGGATCTGGTTGACCAGTGTGGCGAGCTTCGCGACGCCGACGTCGTTGTGCTTGCTGTCGTCGAACTCGGCGTCCTTGTAATAGTCCCAGTTGTAGACGTTGCCGTGGGTGTCGGACGTGCCGAGGATCGTCAGGTCCCAGGTCTTCGGCTGCTTCGGCTTCGCCTCGGCGGGCGCGCCGGCCAGCAGGGGAGCGGTCGCGGCGGCGGCCGCGACGGCCAGCACCTGGCGCCGGGAGGCGCCGGAGGAGGAAGTCATGAGGTGCCTTTCCAATGGGGGGTACGCGCCTCGTGGGCGCCGTTGCGCACCATAACCACCAGATGTCGCGTGCGCCACACCGGCCCGAATTGTTTCCCTTCCGGTCACGGGCTGCTGTTTTCGCTCCGGTCACCGGGGTAGGGGCGGTTCCATGAGCGAGGACCAGTTCACCCAGCAGCACCCGGCCGAGCAGTACGGACAGCGCGAGGGACAGCCGGCGCAGCAGCAGACGCCACCCGGCAGCGAACAGCAGATGGGCCCGAAGCCCGATCACGGCGAGGAGTCGTACCGGGGCAGTCACCGGCTCACCGGCAAGCGGGCGATCATCACCGGCGGCGACTCCGGCATCGGCCGGGCGGTGGCGCTCGCCTACGCCCGCGAGGGCGCCGACGTCCTCATCACCTACCTCGGCGACGAGGAGGAGAAGGACGCGCGGGAGACGGTCAGCCTGATCGAGCAGGCCGGACGCACCGGCGTCGCGGTCAAGTGCGACCTGCGCGAGGAGGACAACTGCCGCGCCCTGGTCGACCGGGCGCTGCGCGACCTCGGCGGCGTCGACATCCTGGTGAACAACGCGGCGTACCAGATGTCGCAGGACAACGGCCTGCTCGACATCACCACCGAGCAGTTCGACCGGGTCTTCAAGACCAACGTGTACGCCATGTTCTGGCTCTGCAAGTTCGCCGTGCCGCACATGAAGGAAGGCTCGACGATCATCAACACGTCGTCGATCCAGGCGTTCGACCCGTCGCCGCAGCTGCTCGACTACGCCACCACCAAGGCGGCCATCGCCAACTTCACCAAGGCGCTCGCGCAGAACCTCGCCGACCGGGGCATCCGGGTCAACGCGGTCGCGCCCGGTCCGATCTGGACGCCGCTGATCCCGGCCACCATGCCGGAGGAGAAGGTCAAGCAGTTCGGCACCGACACGCCGCTGGGCCGTCCCGGTCAGCCGGCCGAGCTGGCACCCGCGTACGTCTACTTCGCCTCGCAGGAGTCCAGCTACGTCACCGGCGAGATCCTCGGCGTCACGGGTGGCCGCCCGACGAAGTGACCGGCCGCCCGGTCCCTGCCCGTCCGGCCGCCGTCCCGCCTGGTCCCCGCCGCCTGCCGGGGTCGTTCCGATTCGTGGCGACCCCGGTCGGCGGGGCAGGGCGGCTCCGACTCCCGGGCGGACCCGGTCAGCGGGGCCAGACGGCCATCCGGCGGCGCACCTCGGCGATGCGCGGCGCGTCCAGGCCGTACCGGGTGAACCGGCGGTCGGCCAGCCCGTCGAGGTAGCGGCCGGCGGCGCGCACGTCCTCGTCGTCCAGCGCCGGGTCCACCTGTCGGGCCAGCTCCAGCAGCTCCGCCACGCTGTACCGGTCCAACGCGGCGGACACGTCGATGTAGTCGCGTACCTCCCGCCGGTTGACCAGCGCGGCGGTCTTGTTGGCGATCAGGTCCCGCACGTCCATCACCGGGCCGAAGTCCATCACCACCGGGCTGCGGTGCCGGTCCAGGCGGGCCAGGCTGAGCCGGATCTGCCGGCCGTCCCGGCTCACCACGAAGTCCCGCAGATCCCGGTCGAAGCCGTCGAACACCTCGCCCAGCCCGCCCGGGTCCGCCTCGGCCACCCGGTAGCCGGCCCGCTCCAGCGCCGCGCGTACCCCGTCGGCCGCCGCCGCGGCGGCGCCCTCCACGTCGGTGAACAGGTCGACGTCCTCGGTGGGGCGGGTGACCAGGCCGTGCGCGGCCCAGGCAACGCCGCCGCCGAGCACGAAACGGTGCGGGCCGGCGGCGGCCAGGGCCCCCCGGGCCACCTCCCGGTAGAAGTCGTGCGGGTGGGTCACGCCGGGCGCAGGCTCCGGTGCCGGCCCTCCCAGGCCATGCGTACGCCCCGGGGCAGGTTGAGCAGCGGCCACAACCGGCGCAACGTGCCTCCGTGGATCAGCTCGCGCAGGTCCTCCACGCGGGAGGTCTCGCGCAGCACGTTCTCGTACATCCAGAGCAACTCGTCCGGGTCGGCCAGGTCGAACGCGCGTTCGCTGCTCCACATGAGGCGTACCGGCAGCTCGACGATGCCGGTGGTGGGGCCGGTCAGCTCGTCCAGGGTGCGCGCCACCACGGCGGGTCGCCCGGGGCGGGCGAGGTACGCGTGCGCGGTGGCCGACATGGCATCAGGGTAACCCCTGCCCGGCGCATTTCCGCCGTTCCGTCCCGCCGCAGCACCCCCTCAGCGCCCCCTCAGCACCTCCCACGCTCGTCCCGCCGCCCCCGCCCCACCCCGTTGATCATGAAGTTGGACCGGACAAAACAGGTCACGCGCTGCCGCCAACTTCATGATCGACCGGCGCGTCCTCACCACTTGCTCGCCTCGTTCGCTTCGAGCGCGGCGTTCGTCGGACTTGGAAGATTTGGGCCCCCATGAGGGCCTTTTCCTTCCAAGATCTCCCGCCTGGTGGGCGCCTCGGGACCCGTGAGGCCCGTCCAGGGCCTGCTTGCGTCGGCATCCGCCCCGCGTGGCCCGACCTCCCGGCTGATCATGAAGTTGACGCCGACAAACCAGACACCAACCGCCGTGCGCTGCTGGCGATGTAGATCTTGGTATGTTCCCGCCCTTGTGAGGGCCGGCCCGTACCAAGATCTTCCCGCCCGGTGGGCGCGCCGGGACCTGTGATGCCCGTTCGGGGCCTGCTCGCGTCGGCATCGCCCAGCACAGCCCGGCCTCGCCCGGCCTCGCGCTTGATCATGACGTTGACGGCGACAAACCAGACACCGGACGCCGTCAACCTCATCATCGACGGCAACAAGGGCGGCCAGGGCCTGGGCTGGGCCGGGAGTCGGGCTGTGGCGGGCGGGCGGTCCGGGGCGGGTGTCCGGGACTGGGCGGATGTCGGGTTTCGGGGTGGTCGGGGACACGCCGGTGGCGGAATCGGGTGCGGGGCCTGGGCGTTATACCTGGTGAACGACCGCAGCAGCGCCCCCGCAGCCGAGAAGGCGGGCGGCAGCGTCCGGGAATGATGCCGGGCCGGCGGTCGTTGGACATGTCTCCGGCGCGACCAGCGAGCCCCGCCACGCCACCCCCGGCGTCCGCGGGCCCGCGTGAGCAGACGCCGGATCCCCCCGAAGACTTTCTGAGCGCCTGACGGTGCCCACGCACTCGCCCCCTGGGTGCGTCGACCCCCGAATGGAGCCCCCCCATGAACAGCATTCTGCGTAAGAGCATCCTCGGTATCGCCGGTCTGACCGTCGCCGGTGGCCTGGCCGCCGGCCCCCTCAACCACGACAGCGCCCCCACCGCGCGGGACACCGCGGTCACCACCACCCAGGCCGCGAAGCTCGACACCGCCACGCTGATCCCGCACGGCGTACAGGGCGAGCAGTCCCACATCGACCTCAACGACGAGCAGACCGCCAACGTCAAGGCCATCATCGCCGCCACCAAGAAGGCCGGCATGGACGAACGCGCCGCCGTCGTGTCCATCGCCACCGCGCTGCAGGAGTCGAAGCTGGAGAACCTCGGCCACCTCGGTGACCGCAACGACCACGACTCGCAGGGCCTGTTCCAGCAGCGCCCCTCCAGCGGCTGGGGCACGGTCGAGCAGATCACCGACCCCGAATACTCCACCACCGCGTTCCTGAAGGGTCTGAAGCAGGTTGACGGCTGGCAGGACATGCCGCTGACCAAGGCCGCCCAGACCGTCCAGGTCTCCGCCTACCCGGACCACTACGCCCAGTGGGAGCAGCAGGCCGCCGACCTCGTCGCCCAGCACTGGAACAGCTGACCCGGCGGTGACCGGGGTCACGACGAACGAGCGGAAGAACCGTGACCCCGGTACCGTTGTGCAGAGCGTCGGTGTGTTCAGTGTCCCCGGGCCTCACCTAAATTGCCTTCGCGGAATACCGTTCGGCTGGAGCCGCGTCGCGCCACTCGCCGAGAGGCGACATGCACACCGACGCCCAGAGCCGCCCCGGCCATTCGGCCGGGGCGGCTCTGTCTGTGGGCTCGACTCGCACGCCCCCGGCCCCTGGCTTAGGGTGAGAACCGAGAGGTGAGAGCCGTTCTCGACGCAGAGGAGGTGCCCGGGTGGGTCTGAAGACCTTCATCCAGGGGTGGCCGGTCTACCGGCAACTCACCGGCACCGATCCGCTCGGTCGTGGCGCCGCCGCCCAGTCGGCGCGCTCCGCCGAGTTGGCCCCCCGCACCGAGACCGCCGACGGCATGGCCCGCTCGGTCTGCCCGTACTGCGCGGTCGGCTGCGGGCAGCGCGTCTTCCACTCCGACGGCAAGGTCACCCAGATCGAGGGCGACCCGGACAGCCCGATCTCGCGCGGCCGCCTCTGCCCGAAGGGCTCGGCCAGCAAGAGCCTGGTGACCAGCCCGCTGCGCCAGACGAAGGTCCGCTACCGCCGGCCGTACGCGACCGAGTGGGAGGACCTGGACCTCGACGTCGCGCTCGACATGATCGCCGACCGGATCCTCGCGGCCCGCGCGGAGACCTGGGAGGACGTCGACGACGAGGGTCGTCCGCTGAACCGGACGCTCGGCATCTCCAGCCTCGGTGGCGCGACGCTGGACAACGAGGAGAACTACCTCATCAAGAAGTTGTTCACCGCGATGGGGGCACTCCAGATCGAGAACCAGGCCCGTATTTGACACTCCGCCACAGTCCCCGGTCTGGGGACCAGCTTCGGTCGCGGCGGCGCCACGGACTTCCAGCAGGACCTTGCCAACGCTGACGTCATCATCATCCAGGGCTCGAACATGGCCGAGGCCCACCCGGTGGGCTTCCAGTGGGTGATGGAGGCGAAGAAGCGCGGCGCGAAGGTCTTCCACGTCGACCCGCGGTTCACGCGCACCAGCGCGCTCGCCGACACGTACCTGCCGATCCGGGCGGGCACGGACATCGCGCTGCTCGGCGGCGTGGTGCGCTACATCCTGGACAACGAGCTGGACTTCCGGGAGTACGTGCTGGCGTACACGAACGCGGCCAACATCGTCAGCGAGCAGTTCGCCGACACCGAGGACCTGGACGGCCTGTTCTCCGGCTACAACCCGGACACCGGCTCCTACGACCACGCCAGCTGGCAGTACGAAGGCCAGGAGGACAGCGCCAGGATCCGGGGCACCGGCAAGGAGCGCGACTCGGCCTCCGGGCTGGAGCACGAGTCGCACGGCGAGCCGGTGCCGCCGCAGGCTCTGCGGGACGAGACGCTGCAGCACCCGCGCTGCGTCTACCAGATCCTCAAGCGGCACTTCTCCCGCTACACCCCGGAGATGGTGGCCCGCGTGTGCGGCATCCCGGAGGAGAAGTTCCTGGAGCTGGCGCGCGCCTGGACGGAAAACTCGGGCCGGGAGCGCACCGGCGCGCTCGTCTACTCGGTCGGCTGGACCCAGCACAGCGTGGGCGTGCAGTACATCCGCACCGGCTCGATCATCCAGACGCTGCTGGGCAACATGGGCCGCCCGGGCGGTGGCATCCTGGCGCTGCGCGGCCACGCCAGCATCCAGGGCTCCACCGACATCCCGACGCTGTTCAACCTGCTGCCCGGCTACCTGCCGATGCCGCACCACGCCGACCACCCGACGTTCGACGAGTGGGTGAACAGCATCCGGCGCCCGGGCCAGAAGGGCTTCTGGGGCGACTCGCGCGCGTTCGCGACGAGCCTGCTCAAGGCGTACTGGGGTGACGCGGCGACGCCGGAGAACGACTTCTGCTACGACTACATGCCCCGGATGACCGGCGACCACGGGACGTACCAGCAGGTCCTGAACATGATCGACGGCAGGGTGAAGGGCTACTTCCTGCTCGGTCAGAACCCGGCGGTCGGCTCGGCGCACGGCCGCGCCCAGCGCCTCGGCATGGCCAACCTCGACTGGCTGGTCGTCCGCGACCTGTTCATGATCGAGAGCGCCACGTTCTGGAAGAACAGCCCGGAGATCGCCACCGGCGAGATCGTGCCGGAGGAGTGCCGTACCGAGGTGTTCTTCCTGCCGGCGGCCTCGCACGTGGAGAAGGAGGGCACGTTCACCCAGACGCAGCGGCTGTTGCAGTGGCGGGAGAAGGCTGTCGACCCGCCGGGCGACGCCCGCTCCGAGCTGTGGTTCTTCTACCACCTGGGCCGGGTGCTGCGGGAGAAGCTGGCCGCCTCCACCGAGCGTCGCGACCGGGCGCTGCTGGACCTGGCCTGGGACTACCCGACGCACGGTCCGCACGCCGAGCCGAGCGCCGAGGCGGTGCTGAAGGAGATCAACGGGTACGAGGTGGCCACCGGCCGCCCGCTGAACGCCTTCGTCGAGGCTCGCGACGACGGCTCCACAGCCATCGGCTGCTGGATCTACTCCGGCGTCTACGCCGACGGCGTGAACCAGGCGGCCCGCCGCCGGTCCCGCCACGAGCAGGACTGGGTGGCCGCCGAGTGGGGCTGGGCCTGGCCGGCGAACCGCCGCACGCTCTACAACCGCGCCTCCGCCGACCCGGACGGCCGGCCGTGGAGCGAGCGTAAGAAGTACATCTGGTGGGACCCGGACGCCGGCGAGTGGACCGGGTACGACGTGCCGGACTTCGAGAAGACGAAACCGCCGTCGTACCGGCCGCCGGAGGGCGCCTCCGGGCCGGCCGGGCTCGCCGGTGACGACGCGTTCGTCATGCAGGGCGACGGCAAGGCGTGGCTGTACGCGCCGACCGGCGTCCTGGACGGCCCGCTGCCGACGCACTACGAGCCGGCCGAGTCGCCGATGCGCAACCCGCTCTACGGTCAGCAGGCCAACCCGACCCGCAAGGTCTACGAGCATCCGATCAACCGGATGAACCCGAGCCCGCCGGAGCCGCACAGCCAGGTCTTCCCGTACGTGTTCACTGTCAGCCGCCTCACCGAGCACCACACCGCCGGCGGGATGAGCCGTACCGTGCCGCGCCTGGCGGAGCTGCAACCGGAGATGTTCGTCGAGGTGTCCCCGGAACTGGCCGGCGAGATCGGGCTGGCGCACCTGGGCTGGGCGCATCTGATCAGCGGCCGCGCGGCGATCGAGGCGCGGGTGCTCGTCACCGACCGGCTCACCCCGCTGCGGGTGGACGGGCGGATCATCCATCAGGTGTGGCTGCCGTACCACTTCGGCAGCGAGGGTCTGGTCACCGGCGACTCGGCGAACGACCTGTTCGGCATCACGCTGGACCCGAACGTGCTCATCCAGGAGAGCAAGGTCGGCACCTGCGACATCCGGCCCGGCCGTCGTCCCACCGGTCCGGCGCTGCTGGACCTGGTCGGCGACTACCAGCGGCGGGCCGGGATGACGCCGGACCGGAAGGTCCCCATGGTGACCACCGACGCCGTCGGCGGGGACGCCGCCGGCAGCACCGACGAGCGGTCGCCCGCCGCGCACCAGGACGGGGAGCCGGATGCCTGACGCCAACAGCCTGTACGGACCGCTGGACCCGGCCCCCGACGCGGGCTGGGTGTCGGCGCCGCCCCGGATGGGCTTCTTCACCGACACCAGCGTCTGCATCGGCTGCAAGGCGTGCGAGGTCGCCTGCAAGGAGTGGAACGGCGTCCCCGACTCGGGGTTCGACCTGCTCGGCATGTCGTACGACAACACCGGCGCGCTGACCGCGAACTCGTGGCGGCACGTCGCGTTCATCGAGCAGCCCCGCCCGGCCGGGCACCGCACGCCGCCGTTCGCGGGCGATCCGACGGGCCCGGCGACGAGCCCCGCGTCCGCGGCGGCCGGTGCCGTCACAGCCCTCGACACCGGCACGAATCCCGGTCTGCCCCCGGGGCAGCCGGAGGCGGCGGCGCGGATGGCGGCCGGGCCGGAGTTCCTCGGCATGCCCGGCGCGCAGCCGCCCGGGCGGGACAGCGGCGCGGAGACCCGCTCCGACTTCCGCTGGCTGATGATGTCCGACGTGTGCAAGCACTGCACGCACGCGGCCTGCCTGGACGTGTGCCCGACCGGCTCGCTGTTCCGCACCGAGTTCGGCACTGTGGTGGTGCAGGAGGACATCTGCAACGGCTGCGGCTACTGCATCTCCGCCTGCCCGTACGGCGTGATCGACCAGCGCAAGGGTGACGGCCGGGCGTGGAAGTGCACGCTGTGCTACGACCGGATGGGCGCGGGCATGACGCCCGCCTGCGCGCAGGCCTGCCCGACCGAGTCCATCCAGTACGGCCCGCTCGACGAGCTGCGGGAACGCGCCGCCACGCGGGTCGCCGCGCTGCACGAGCGGGGTGTGCCGGAGGCGCGTCTGTACGGCCACGACCCGACCGACGGCGTCGGCGGGGACGGCCGGTTCTTCCTGCTGCTCGACGAGCCGGAGGTGTACGGGCTGCCGCCGGACCCGGTGGTCACCACCCGGGACCTGCCGAAGATGTGGAAGCGGGCCGGGTTCGCCGCGCTGGCCATGGCGGCGGCTGCCGTCGCCGCGTTCGTCGGAGGATCGTCGTGAGCCCGGACCGCCCGGTCGGTGACCTGTTCCGCCGCTTCCGCGCGCGCCTGTCCGCCGGACAGGAGAACGGCAACGCCGCCGAGCGGGAGAACGGCAGCCGGGCCACCGCCGCCGGTCCCGGCGTGGGCCGCACCGACGCCGGCTCCCGCGACGCCGGCCTGGCCCCGCACCCGCCCCGCGACGCGGCCCCGCGCCGACGCCGGGGCGGCAAGGGCGGCGGCGAGCAGCTCAACGTGCCGCCGGCCGAGTTCACCTCCTACTACGGCCGGCCCGTCCTCAAGCCGCCGGTGTGGCGGTGGGACATCGCCGCGTACCTGTTCACCGGCGGGCTGGCCGCCGGATCGTCGCTGCTGGCCGCCGGCGGGCAGCTCACCGGCAGGCCGGCGCTGCGCCGCGCCGGCCGGATCGCCGCGCTGGCCGGGGTCGGCGCGAGCACCTACTTCCTGGTCAACGACCTGGGCCGGCCGTCGCGCTTCCACCACATGCTGCGGGTGGCGAAGGTGACCTCGCCGATGTCGGTGGGCACCTGGATCCTCAGCGTGTTCGGCCCGGCCGCCGGGATCGCCGCGATCGCCGAGGCCGCCCCGCTGCTGCCCGAGCGCGGGCTGCTCGGGCTCGGCCGCCGGCTGCTGCCCCCGGTCGGGCACGCCGCCGGGATGGCCGCCGCCGTCACCGCGCCGGCGCTTGCCACGTACACCGGGGTGCTGCTGGCGGACACGGCGGTGCCGTCGTGGCACGAGGCGTACCCGGAACTGCCGGCCATCTTCGCGGGCAGCGCGCTGGCCAGCGGCGCAGGCGTCGGGTTGATCGCCGCGCCGCCCGGGCAGGCCGGCCCGGCGCGGCGTCTCGCGGTCGCGGGCGCGGCGATGGAGCTGTGGGGCTCGCACCGGGTGGAGAACCGGCTCGGGCTGCTCAGCGAGCCCTACACCCAGGGCACGCCCGGCAAGCTGCTGCAAGCCGGGCGGGCGCTGACCGCCGCCGGGGTGGCGGGCGCGCTGGTCGGCCGCCGCAGCCGGGTCCTGTCCGCGCTGTCCGGCGCCGCGCTGATCGCCGCGTCGGTGTGCACCCGGTTCGGGATCTTCCACGGCGGCGTCGCCTCCGCGCGCGACCCGCGCTACACGGTGGTGCCGCAGCGGGAACGCGCCGACCGGCGGGCCGCCGACCAGGACTGACACCTTCCCGGGCGGCCTCCCGCCCGCTGTGGTTGACTGCTGCGTGGAGGCGTTCAGGCGGCTGGTGCCCCTCCCGGTCTTCAAAACCGGTGTGGTCCGGGACCCGGGCCAGGCGGGTTCGATTCCCGTCCGTCTCCGCCAAACCGTTCCCGGGAGAGCGCGATGCGTGAGGTCGACCCGCGACGGCGGGTGCCGCGCACCGACGCGCTGCTCGCCGATCCCGCGCTGGCCGCCGCCGCCGTGACGCTGGGCCGCGACCGGGTCAAGGCCGCCGTCGTCCGCGCGCAGGACCGCGCCCGCCGCGGCGAGCTGACCCCCGAACAGGTACGCGACGCGGCGCTCGCCGACCTGCCCAGCCGTACGCCACGCGCCGTGCTCAACGCCACCGGCGTCGTGCTGCACACCAACCTGGGCCGCGCCCCGCTCGCCCCGTCCGCGGTGGACGCGCTGGTCGCCGCCGCCGGGAACACCGACGTGGAGCTGGATCTGCGTACCGGCCGGCGGGCCCGGCGCGGCAGGGAGGCGCTCGACGCGCTCGCCGCCGCCGTGCCCGACGCGGGGGCGGTGCATGTGGTGAACAACGGCGCGGCGGCGCTGGCGCTGGCCGCCACCGCGCTCGCCGCCGGCCGGGAGATCGTGGTCAGCCGCGGTGAGCTGGTCGAGATCGGTGACGGGTTCCGCCTGCCCGACCTGCTGGCCAGCACCGGCGCGCGGCTGCGCGAGGTGGGCACCACCAACCGCACCACGCGCGCCGACTACGAAGCCGTGATCGGCGAGCACACCGGTTTCGTGCTCAAGGTGCACCCGTCGAACTTCGTGGTCACCGGTTTCACCTCGGCGGTGCCGGTCGGCGAACTGGCCACGCTCGGCGTACCGGTGGTGGTCGACATCGGGTCGGGGCTGCTCGCGCCGGACCCGCTGCTGCCCGCCGAGCCGGACGCGGCCACCACGCTGCGCGCGGGCGCGCACCTGGTCACCGCCAGCGGCGACAAGCTGCTCGGCGGCCCGCAGGCCGGTCTGCTGCTCGGCGACGCCGACCTGGTGCACCGGCTGCGCCGGCACCCGCTCGCGCGGGCGCTGCGGGTCGACAAGCTCACCCTCGCCGCACTCGCCGCCACCCTGTACGCGCCGACCACGCCCACCCGGGACGCGCTGCACGCCGACCCGGTCCGGCTGCGCGCCCGGATGGAGCGGCTGCGCGACCGGCTCGGTGAGGACGGCTGCAAGGCCGAGGTGGTGCCCAGCGCGGCGGTGGTCGGTGGCGGCGGCGCGCCCGGCGTCGAGCTGGACTCGTGGGCGCTGAGCCTGCCCGAGCGGTACGCCGAGCCGCTGCGCACCGGCCGGCCGGCGATCCTCGGCCGGGTGCTGCACGGCCGGCTCCTGCTGGACCTGCGCGCCGTGCCGGAGGCCGCCGACGACCGGGTCCGCGCGGCCGTGCTGAGCGTGGAGGACTGACCGGCATGTGGGTGGTGGCGACCGCCGGGCACGTCGACCACGGCAAGTCCACGCTGGTGCGGGCGCTGACCGGGATGGAACCGGACCGGTGGGCGGAGGAACGCCGCCGGGGCATGACCATCGACCTCGGCTTCGCCTGGACCGCGCTGCCGTCGGGCGGCACGATCGCCTTCGTCGACGTACCCGGGCACGAGCGGTTCGTGCCGAACATGCTCGCCGGTGTCGGCCCGGTCCCGGCCGCGCTGATCGTCGTGGCGGCCGACGAGGGCTGGATGCCGCAGTCCGCCGAGCACCTGGCCGCGTTGGACGCGCTCGGTGTGTCGTACGGGCTGCTGGCGGTCACCCGCGCGGACCTGGCCGACCCCGGTCCGGCCACGGCGCGGGCCCGCGAGGAGATCGCCGCGACGTCGCTGGGCGAGGTGGAGGCGGTGCCCGTCTCCGCGGTCACCGGCGCCGGGCTGCCCGAGCTGTGCGCCGCGCTTGATCGCCTGGTCGCCCGGCTGCCGGAGCCGGCCCCGGACGCGCCGGTGCGGCTCTGGGTGGACCGCGCGTTCACGGTACGCGGCAGCGGCACCGTGGTCACCGGCACGCTCGGCGGCGGCCGGCTGCGCGTCGGCGACGAACTGGAGCTGGCGGGCACCGGCGAGGCGGTACGGGTACGCGGCCTGCACTCGCTCGGCGCCGCGCACACCGCCGTCGACGCGGTGGCCCGGGTCGCGGTGAACCTGCGCGGCCTGCCCCGGGACCGGGTCGGGCGCGGCGACGCGCTGCTCACGCCCGGCCGGTTCGGGCGTACCGACCTGCTCGACGTGCGGCTGTCCGGCGACCCGGCCGCCGACCTGCCGGCCACTCTTACGCTGCACGTCGGCTCGGCGGCGGTGCCCGCCCGGGTCCGGCCGCTGGGCCCGGACACGGTCCGGCTGCGCCTGGCCCGGCCGCTGCCGCTGCTGATCGGGGACCGGGCGCTGCTGCGCGACCCCGGCCGGCACCACGTCTGCGGCGGCGTCACGGTGCTCGACGTGGACCCGCCGCCGCTGCGCCGCCGGGGCGCGGCGGCGGCCCGCTCGGCAGTGCTGGCCGGTCTCGACGGGCGACCGGACCTGGCCGGGGAACTGCGCCGGCGACGGCTGATCCGGGCCGGTGACCTGACCCGGATGGGCGTCGCGCCGACGGCGACGCCGGTGGCCGGGCAGTGGCTGGCCGACCCGGAGCACTGGCGTGACCTGGGCCGGCGCGTCACCGAGGAGGTGACGCGGTACGCCGCCGAGCACCCGCTCGCCGCGGGCGTACCTGTCGACGTGCTGCGCCACCGGCTCGACCTGCCCGAGCGCGCCCTGGTGACCGCGTTGCTGCGCCCGCCGCTGCGGCTGCGCGACGGCCTGGCCACCGCCGCGCCGCAGCACACGCTGCCCGACCCGGTGGCCCGGGCGGTGGACCGGGTCCGGGCGCAGTACGGCGACCGGCCGTTCCAGGCGCCCGAGGCGCACCACCTGGCCGACCTCGGGCTCGGCCCCCGCGAGATCGGTGCCGCGGTCCGGGCCGGCGCGTTACTCAAGCTCGCCGAGAACGTGGTGCTGCTACCCGGCGCCCCCGACGACGCGGTGCGCGTCCTGGCCGGGCTGCCGCAGCCGTTCACGCTCAGCGCCGCCCGGCAGGCGCTCGGCACCACCCGGCGGGTGGCGGTGCCGCTGCTGGAGCTGCTGGACCGGCGCGGGGCCACCCGGCGGCTGCCCGACGACGCCCGCGAGGTGGTCCGCCCGCCGGGCTGAGTCAACAGGCGTCGACGGCCCGCTCCGGTCACCTACCGTGACGCCATGGACCCTTCCGCGGTCTGGCGGGACAAGAACCACAAGTGGCGGATCGAGGCGTACCGCGCCCCGGACCTGCGATTCGCCATCTACGCCACGAACGGCCCCACCGAGTCGGCGCCGCTGTGGCTGTTCGGGATGGCCGCGCTGGCCCGCTGGCTGATGACCCACGCGATCTCCCTGGACGACCTGGAGACGGACTGATGGCCGGGCAGATCGCACTGGTGGCCGTCCTGGTCCTGGTCAACGCCGCGCTGTCCGGCAGCGAGATGGCGCTGGTGAGCCTGCGGGAGGGGCAGCTGCGCCGGCTGGCGCGCTCCGGGCGGGCCGGGGCGAGACTCAGCCGCCTCACCCGCGAACCGAACCGCTACCTGGCCACCATCCAGCTCGGCATCACGCTCGCCGGCTTCCTCGCCTCGGCCGCCGCGGCGGTGACGCTCGCCGAGCCGCTCGTCGGGCCGCTGGGGTTCCTCGGCGGGGCCGCCCGCCCGGTGGCCGTGTTCCTGGTGACGCTGCTGCTGACGTTCCTCACGCTCGTGGTGGGAGAGCTGGCGCCCAAGCGGCTGGCCATGCAGACGGCGGAGCGGTGGGCGCTGCTCAGCGCCGGGCCGCTGGACCTGCTGGCGCGGCTGTCCCGGCCGGCGGTGTGGCTGCTCGGCCGTTCCACCGACCTGCTGGTCCGGCTCGCCGGCGGCGACCCGCGCGCCAACCGGCAGGAGGTGACCGAGGAGGAGTTGCGGGAAATGCTGGTCAGCCAGCGTGGCCTGTCCGCCCAGCAGCGGGAGATCCTGGCCGGGGCGTTCGACATCGCCGGCCGTACGCTGCGGGAGATCATCGTCGCGCGCCGCGACGTGACCACGTTGCCCGCCGACCTGCCGGCGGCCGAGGCGATGCGCCGGCTCGCGGCCACCGGCCGGTCCCGGGCGCCCGTGATCGGGCCCGGCGGGCTCGACGACGTGTGCGGCACCGTGCACATCCGCGACCTGGTGGACGCCGACGGCGCGCCGGTCGGCGCCCGGGCCCGCCCGCCGGTGCTGCTGCCCGGCACGCTGCCGGTGGCCGACGCGATGCGGCAGCTGCGCCAGCGGCACGAGCAGCTCGCCCTGGTGGTGGACGAGTACGGCGGCGTGGACGGGCTCGTCACCATGGAGGACCTGCTCGAGGAGGTCGTCGGCGAGCTGTACGACGAGACCGACCGGGACGTGCACCGCGCCGTCCGGGAACCCGACGGGGCGCTGCTGCTGCCGGGCGACTTCCCGCTGCACGACCTGCCGGACGTGGGCGTACGTGTGACGTTTCCGCTGTCGCGGGAGTACACCACGGTGGCGGGGCTGGTGCTGGCCGGGCTGGGCCGGCTGCCCGAGGGCCCGGGGGAGCGGGTGCGGCTGCCCGGCCTCACCGTGGAGGTGCTCGAGGTGGCGGGACGCGCGATCCGGCGGGTGCGGCTGCGCGGCCCGGCGGTCGGCCGCGCGCCGGACTGACACCCGGACGGGGGACGGCCGCCCGATCCGCGCCCCGGGCGCCGCCGCCGGTCGTACGGTGCGGGCGTGAAGGACCGAGGACTGCGTACGTTCATCACCGTGCTGGCCGGACTGGCCGTGATCTACTTCGGCTTCTCGGGCAGCCGCGGCAGCGGCGAGGAGGGCGTCTCCGGCGGCGTGGTGCTGCTGGCGCTGCTCGCCTCGTTGCTGGCCTGGAACCTGACCAAGCCCGGACCGGCCAAGTAGCGCTCTCAGCGGGCCGTGGCGGCGCTGCGGCTCACCTCGCCCGCCGACTCCTCGCCCAGCGCCACCCGCACCAGCGCCGACGCCAGCCGCCCGAAGTCCGCCTCGCCGACCAGCCCGACCAGGTCGCCGGGGCTCGCCGGCAGGCCCAGCCGCTTCGCCCCGGCCAGCGTGCGCCGGTCGGCGTACGGGCGCACGTCCGGCCACACCGACTGCGCCTCGCGCAGGAAGATGTCCGCCCCGGTGGGGCCGATGCCGGGGAACTCGGTGAGCAACCGGCGCAGCGCCGCTCGGTCGGCGCCGGCTTCCTGGTGCAGCCGACGCAGGTCGCCGTGCCAGCGGTCGAGGCAGAGTCGGGCGCCGGTGCCGAGCATGGTCGCGGTCCGCTCGTCGTAACGCCGGTAGTGACCCCGGCCCAGCGCGTCGACCCGGTCCTGCCAGGTCGCCGCCTCCATCGCCTGCGGCGTGCGGTAGCCGGCGGCGAACAGCTCCCGCGCCGCGGCCACCGCCACCGACGCCCGGATCCGGGTGCTCAGCAGCGTGGCGAGCACCAGCAACTGGTAGAGCGGGCCGGGCCGGTCGGCGAGCGCGATCCCGGCCTCCTCCGCGTACGTGCGGGACTGCCGGTCCAGCAGGGCGCGCGCGACGTTGCGATCGTCTGGCATCCATCAGGCTTACCCGCCCCGGCCCCGGCCAGACCTGCGGGCCGATCCGGAATGTGCCCGACGGTGACGGGTACGCGGGTCGGGCGCGCGGTCGACGGCCGTGCGCTCCACCGGGAAGGAGAGACCCGTGGTCAAGCCGCAGCAGGAGGAACTGCGCCGGAACGACCTCGGCGCCACCAGCCAGGACAGCCGCAAGACGGCCACCCAGGCGGGCAGCCGTTCGCGAGGCGGGGGCACGTCGAACGCCGACGCGGGCCGGCCCGTCCCCAAGGGGCAGGTGTCGCCGTACGGCCCGGCCGGTGAGCCGGTGGCCGACGACGAGAGCTAACCGCGAGCCGACGTCGGCCGCAGTCGCCGCCAGGTGGCTGCGGCCGACAGCCCGTACGCCAGGTGCGGGATCAGGTCGGAGACCCAGTCGCTGCGCCGCCAGGTACGCGGGTCGGTCACGCCGAGCACTGTCATCGAGCCGTCGGAGGTGGCCATCACGCCCCCACCGAGCAGCACAGTGGCCAGCGGCAACGGGATCCGCCGTCGCGCGGCGAGCAGGCCGAACGCGGCCCCCGCGGCGATGCCGGTGGCGTATCCGAGAAACGGGCCCAGACCGGAGCGGCGGTTCGCCGCCTGCTGGTCCTGGCCCAGGTCGACGTGCGTGACGTCGGCCAGCCGCCCGGCCACCGACTCCGGGGTGCTGCTGGCCGGCCGCGCCCGTACCGCCATGTCGAGGTACGAGACCGCGTTCAGGACGGCGCTGCCGACGGCGCCCGCGATGGCGCCGTCGACGGCGGCTGCCGTCCTCACTTCGGGTCACCCGGTTCCCGGTTGCCCTTGGGGCCGTAGGTGCGTTCGCCCCGGACGACGCCGCGTTGCCCGCGGTCGTCCTGCAGGATCCGGTTGGCGACCTGGTTGGCCTCCTTGTCCGTGGCGCGCCCGGACTGCTCGACGAGGTCGCGCAGCCGTGCCCGTTGCTTGTCGTACGCGTTGCTTCCCGGACGTGGTCCTGGCATCACTGCCCCCTCGGGTCGCTGTCGGCTGACGAACCCGTCTACCCGCCCGGGCCGGGACCAACCGTGCGCTCAGCCCGGGGTGCGGACGACCGCGACCGGGCACGCGGAGCGGTGCAGGATGCCCTGGCTCACCGAGCCGAGCAGCAAGCCGCTCAGCTCGCCGCGGCCCTGCCGGCCCACCACGACCAGTTGGGCGTCCCGGGACGCCTCGGTCAGCGCCGCGACCGGGCGGGCGTGCACGGCATCGCGGGTGATCGGCACGTCCGGCCAGCGTTCGGCGATGCCGGCGACCGACTCGGCGAGCAGGCGTTCCTCCTCGCCGGCCTGCGCCCCCCGGCCGCCTGGGCGGGCGTACACCACGCGCAGCGGGGCGCCGCGGGAGGACGCCGCGTCGGCGGCGAACTCGACGGCGGCGCGGGACAGCGCGGAGCCGTCCACGCCGGCGACCACCGGGCCGGTGTCGCGGGCCGTGCCCCGGGCGACCAGCACCGGGCAGTCGGCGTGTGCGGTGACCTGCAGCGCGACCGAGCCGATCACCAGCGAGGCGAACCCGCCGAGACCCCGGTCGCCGAGCACGATCAGGGCGGCGGTGGGGGACTCGCCGATCAGCACGGCGGCTGCCTCCCCGTCGATGATCTCGCCGGTGATGTGCAGCCCGGACTCCTGCGCCTGGGCGGCGTTCACCGCGTCGGCGACCAGTTGCTCGGCCTGGTGGCGCAGGCCGGCGTGCGGCGGCGCCCCGGCCGGAGCGGCCACCGGCACGCCCAGCAGCGGCCAGATGAATCCGTGGACCACCCGCAGGGGCCGGTTGCGGCGGGCAGCCTCCCGGGCGGCCAGGAGCACGGCTCGTGTCGCCGGCTCGGAGCCGTCCACCCCGACCACCACGGCCGCGCCGTCAGCGGAGTTCACCCGGTACCTCCTCGTGGCCGACGCTCCCGCGGCCAGTATCGCGGCCGGCGGGACCGGCCCGGGGCGATACCGCGCCGGTCGCCCGGTCGGTACGCTGGCGTGCAGCGCCCACGGGAGGGAGGCCCGTCGATGGATCAGCCGGACGGACCGAGCACCGCCCGCATGATCGACTACTGGCTCGGTGGCCGGCACCACCGTCCGGTCGACGTCGCCGCGGCCGCCGCGTTCGAAGCGGCGTACGGGCCCTGCGCGGCGATCTTCCGCTCGCTGCGCGGCTTCCTGGGCCGGACCGTGCGGGCCATGGCCGACGAGGGCGTGGACGGCTTCCTGGTCTTCGGTGCGGGCGTGCCCACCTGCGGCAACGTGCACGAGGTCGCGCCGGAGGCGACGGTCCTCTACACCGACGTCGACCCGGAGACGGTCCGGCTCGGCCAGCGCCTGCTCGCCGGCAGTGACCGCGCCGGCTACGGCTACGGTGACGCCACCGACATCGGCACCGTCGACCGGGCGCAGCTGCACCGTTTCGTGCCGGGGTGGGGGAGACGGCCGGTCGGAGTGGTCTTCCTCGGGCTGGCCGCGTTCCTGGACGACGACAAGCTCGCCCGTACGCTGGACGAGTTGTACCAGGCGGTCGCGCCGGGCAGCCGGCTGGCGATCGACTTCGACAGCGAGGAGCTGGCCGGGCACCCGCAGGCGCTGGCCATGATGGGCCCGGCGTTCCGGATGCGCGCGCCCGACCGGTTCGCGCCGCTGCTGGGCCGCTGGCGTCCCACTGACGACGGCGTCGTACCGGTGGCCCGGTGGCGGCCCGAGGGCGAGCCGGAGCAGGTGCCGGACGCGTTCCACGGCGCGCTGGCGTTGCGACCGGCGGACTGAGCCGCGCCGGTCGAGGCGGCCCGTTCGGCTGTCGGGGGTCCTTCGTATGATGTTTGCCCTGTAGCAATAGTCGTCATCGGAGGATGAGCATGCCGGAGGCGTCCGGATCGGTGTCACGTGCCCTGCGCACGGCGCCCCCCGACCAGCTGGTGGAGACCGCGGACGCGGTGCTGCGCCAGACGCTCGGGGCCGCGCGGGCGGAGGTGTTCGTCGCCGACTACCGCGCCAGCGGCCTCTGGCCGGTGCTCGACCCGGACCTGCCCGACGGCGGCCAGCAGCCGGCACACACCGTGGCGCAACGCTGTTTCAGCAGCCAGGAGCCGGTCCTGGACATCACCGACGACGGCCGCTGCCGGGCCTACCTGCCGCTGTCGGTGTGGGGGGAGCGGCTCGGCGTGCTGATGGTCGAGCTGCCCGGCGATCCGGACGCGGCCACAGTGGAGGCGGCCCGCGACGCCGCCGGCGAGCTGGCCGTGGCCATCCGCGCGGCCGACCGGGAGACCGACAGGTACCGCCGCGCCCGGCGGCGGGAACGGCTGAGCATGGCCGCGGAGATGCAGTGGGACCTGTTGCCCGGACGCAGCGTGCGCCACGGCGACGCGTTGCTGGCCGGGCAGCTCGAACCGGCGTACACGGTGGGCGGTGACCACTTCGACTGGTCGGTGGACAGCGAACGTCTCACCCTCACCGTGCTCAACGGCACCGGCAGCGGGCTGGCCGCGTCGCTGCTCACGGCGATGACTGTGAACGCCATGCGCAACGCCAGGCGTTCCGGCGGCAGTCTGGTCGAGCAGGCGGAGCTGGCCTCGGACACCATCTACTACCAGCACCGGGGCGGCCGGCACGTGGCCACGCTGCTGTTGGAGCTGGACAGCCGCCGGGGCGTGGTGCGGGCGGTGGACGCCGGTTCCCCGCAGCTGCTGCGGCTGCGCGGAGGGCGGGTCACCCCGATCGCGCTGGAGCAGCAACTGCCGCTGGGCATGTTCGCCGAGACCCGGTACGACGTGCAGGAGTTCACTCTGGAGCCGGGCGATCGTCTCTTCGTGGTCAGCGACGGGGTGTACGCGGCGGAGCCCGACGGCCAGGAGCCGTACGGCGCCCGGGCCATGGCGCGCGCGATGCGGGCCACTCGGCTGCAGCCGGCGACCGAGGCAGTTGGTACGGTGATGCGCGAACTGCATGCGTACCACGCCGACGCGGATCTCCGTGACGACGCGGTCGTCGTCTGCCTGGACTGGCGCGGTTCCGGCCGGTCCGACGACGTCACGGGGCAGTGATCGGGGCGGCGGAGCGAACACGAGCGGGACGATCGCAGGGGACAGCGGGTGGAGCGACCTCCGAATCTTGCCGCGGCCATCGAGTCGGCTGCGGAGGCGCTCATCGGTGTGCTCGACTCCGCGACCTCACGGCACACCGTCAGCGTCTCACCGACGCAGCTGCGGGTGCTGTCGCTGATCGTGTCCCATCCGGACACCAACGTGAACCGGCTGGCCGAGCTGCTGGACGTGGTCCCGTCGTCGGCGAGCCGGCTCTGTGACCGCCTGGAGGCCGTCGGCCTGCTGCGCCGGGTGGCCGACCCGCGCGACAGGCGAGAGGTGCGGCTGATCCCGACCGCCGCGGCGGAGACGTTGCTGCGCGACCTGCAGGAGCGCCGGCACCTCGCGGTCCAGACGGTGCTCGACCGGATGCCCAGTCGCCAGCAGCACGAGCTGCTGCTGGCGCTCGTGGCGTTCAGCCAGGCCGCCACGGCCGCCGCGCCGAACGCGGACGCCGACTCCACCGCCCGCACCGCCTGATCCCGCCCTCCATGAAGGCGGTCGTCGTCGGCCGCGATGGTCAGCTAGTGTCCTAGGATGCCCTAGCGGTTGTGACGGTCCCCACCGTGACATCACTGAGCAACGACGCAGCGCGGCCCCCGGCCGGAACGGGGCAGCCCGATATAGTGGCAGCGCAACTGAGCGGCCGGTGATCACCGGCCGCGTCGGGGGAGGTCCCAGCCCGGGATCACAGAGGGCGCCGGCGTCTGACCGGCCGGCAACGCGCACGTCCCTCCAGCGGCCGCTCGTCCGGCTGCCGGACCGTGCTGCGAAGGGAGGGTTCGGTGTCGCGTCGGCCGGCTCCAGCGGAGCACCCGGATTCCGGGGATGCCACGGTCGTGGGAGACCGCGTCCTCACGCTGCCCAACCTGATCAGCTTCGTCCGGCTCGTCGGCGTGCCGATCTTCCTGTACCTGTTCCTCGTGGTCGAGGCCGACGTCGCGGCCATCGTGGTGCTCGCCGTGGGCGGCACCAGCGACTGGGTGGACGGCTGGATCGCCCGCCGGCTGGGGCAGGTGAGCCGGCTCGGCGAGCTGCTCGACCCGCTGGCCGACCGCCTCTACATCCTGGCCACGCTGCTCGCCTTCACCGCGCGCGAGGTGGTGCCCTGGCAGTTCACCGGGGCGCTGCTGGCCCGTGAGCTGCTGCTGCTGGTCTCCCTCGGGGTGCTGCGCCGCTACGGCTACGGCCCGCCGCCGGTGCACTACGTGGGCAAGACCGCCACCTTCCTGCTACTGGCGGCGTTCCCGCTCCTGCTGCTGGCCGACGCCGCGCCGGGCATCGGCACCGCTACCGGCGCGATCGGCTGGGGCCTGGCCTGGTGGGGTCTGGTCCTCTACTGGGTCGCCGGCGCGATGTACGTGGTGCAGGCGAGCCGGCTCGTACGGCGGATGCGGGCGCGGCGCGCGGAGGCGGCGGCATGACCAGGCCGACGTCGGGGGACGGGGAGAAGGAGCGCGACCCGTCGAGCCGGGTGTACGCGCCGGACTTCCTGACCGAGCTGTTCCGCAATCCGCTGGACCCGGGGTACGGGGACGCGGCGGCACGGCGGGCGGCGGGTCCGGTGTCGCGGGTGCGGCAGGTGCTGGGCCGCCCGGTGAGCCTGCTGGTCCTGGCGGTGATCGGGTTCCTGTTCGCGGTGGCGTACCGGGAGACGATGGCGGAGGAGCCGAGCCGGGCGACGGCGCGGGCGGGGCTGATCGCCGAGATCAAGGGGCGTGAGGCGGAGACCGACCGGTTGACCGAGCGGGCGGAGCAGTTGCGCGAGGAGGTCGGCCGGCAGCGGGACGCGGCGCTGAGCGGTTCGCAGGCGTCCCGGTTGCGCACTCTGGAGGCGGGCACCGGGCTGGCGCGGGTGCGCGGCGACGGCGTGGTGGTGCGGCTGGCCGACGCGACGTCGGATCAGGACGGGGTGACCAGCGGGAACGGGGATCCGTCCCGGGTGCTGTACTCGGATCTGCAGAAGGTCGCGAACGCGTTGTGGGCGGCGGGCGCCGAGGCGGTGGCGGTGAACGGGCAGCGGTTGACCGCGACGTCGACGATCCGATCGGCGGGTGAGGCGATCCTGGTGGACTACCGGCCGGTGACGGGCCCGTACGAGGTGCAGGCGATCGGGCCGCGGTCGATGCGGGACCGGTTCAACGAGAGCCGGGCGGCGGCGCTCATGCGTGAGGTTGCGCGGACGACGGGGCTGTCGTTCGGGGTGAAGCGGGTCGACGACCTCACCTTGCCGGCGGCGCCGCAGCCGCGGCTACGCTACGCCGAGCCTTCGGCAAGTCCGAGTCCGCGTCCGTCGGGTTCGGGGGCCGCCGGTTCGTCGAGTCCCGGGTCGTCCGGCCCGGGTGGTTCTTCCAGCCCCTCGGGAGGTGGCCGATGATCGCGGTGCTGGCGTTGCTCGCCGGTGTGGTGCTCGGGGTGTATCTGGACCCCACGGTGCCGGCGGCGTTGCAGCCGTATCTGCCGATCGCGGTGGTGGCCGCGTTGGACGCGGTGTTCGGTGGGGTGCGGGCGAAGCTGGACCGGATCTTCGACGACAAGCAGTTCGTGGTGTCGTTCATCTCGAACGTGCTGGTGGCGGGGCTGATCGTGTACCTGGGTGACCAGCTGGGCGTGGGTGGTCAGTTGTCCACGGGTGTGGTGGTCGTGCTCGGGGTGCGCATCTTCGGAAATGTGGCGGCGATCCGTCGGCACCTGTTCCGGGCGTAGGTTTGTGGCGATGAGTGAGGAACACAGGGAGACGGGGACGGGGTGGCCGCGTCCGGTGGAGCCGGAGCGGCCGTCGGGTCCGGCGGGTGAGCCGGATCCGCGCCCGGACGCGCCCGATCCGGACGAGTTGAGCCCGTTGGCGCCGGTGGAGCCGGCGCCGGAGGAGGATCCCGCGGAGCGGGAGGCGGTGCCGGAGTCCGAGCCGGAGCCGGGTGCGGTGGCGCAGCCGTCGCGGGCGCGGCGGTTCTCCTCTGCGGGTCTGATGATCGCGGTGTTGCTGGCGTTGCTGGGTTTCACGCTCGTGGTGCAGTTGAAGACGACGTCGACGGATCCGACGCTTGCGGCGACGCGGGAGGAGGATCTGGTGCGGATCTCGTCGGATCTGGATTCGCGGGAGCGGCGGCTGCGTCAGGACATCGAGGCCCTGGAGGAGAGTCAGCGGCAGTTGCGCTCGGGTGAGCAGGGCCGGCAGGCGGCGCTGGAGGAGGCGACGCGGCGGGCGGACGAGCTGGGCATCCTGGCGGGTACGTTGCCGGCGGTGGGTCCGGGGCTGGAGGTGCGGTTCTCGGGGCCGGAGAAGGCGGTGTCGTCGACGCGGATCCTGGATGCGGTGCAGGAGCTGCGGGGTGCGGGCGCGGAGGCGATGCAGATCCAGGGCGCTGATGGTTCGGCGGTGCGGGTGATCGCGTCGACGTATTTCGTGGACGGGGCCGATGGTGCTCTGGTGGTGGACGGGCGGCGGCTGACGGGTCCGTTTACGATCATGGTGATCGGGGATCCGGCGACGATGCGTACGGCGTTGAACATTCCTGGCGGGGTGGTCGCATCGGTGCGGGACGCCGGCGGTAACGTGACCTCCGAGGATCGTGAGGTTGTGGAGGTTTCGCAGCTGCACGCGCCGATCAAGCTGGACCACGCCCGGCCGGTTTCCTGACCGGTCGCGGCCGCGCCGGTTTCTCCGGTGCACCGATGACGAAGGACGCAGTTGGTGATTCCTGAGGATCTGCGGTACACCGCCGAGCACGAGTGGGTGGTCGGTGGTGACGGTGGTGTCGTCCGCGTCGGTATCACGCACTTCGCGCAGGACGCTCTGGGTGACATCGTGTTCGTGCAGCTGCCGGATTCCGGTTCGGTGGTGGCGGCGGGCGAGTCGCTGGGCGAGATCGAGTCGACGAAGAGTGTGTCGGAGATCTACGCGCCGTTGAGCGGCACGGTGGCGGCGCGCAACGAGGCGTTGGCCGACACCCCTGAGGTGATCAACACGGATCCGTACGGTGCGGGGTGGTTGGTGGAGATCACTCCGGATGATCCGGCGGCGGTCGAGGGGTTGTTGACCGCTGATGCGTACCGCGAGCTCACCGAGAGCTGAGTTCGTGCTGTTCCGGGCGGCGGCGAGGTTCCGCGCGTCCGGTTGCCCTGCATTTCGGCGCTGGCTAGGCTCGCCCAGTCGACCGAGAACCAATAGTTTGAGCGTTGCGGAATGCGCCTTCCCGGGCACGGGGAGCCAGCCGCCGGGTGTGGTGTTGCCCGGCGGCCAGAACCGGCATTCCTTGACGCCGACCGAACAGATCCGTGAGGTGGTCCCATGACGCGCCCAGACGACGAGTTCCCCCCGCTCGACGTCACTTCGACGCTCAATCTCGGTTCGCTCGACGAAGTGCTGGAGGGTCCGGACACCGATGTGGTGCCGAGCCGGATGTCCGGTTCTTTGCCGCCGGGTATGGCGTTGCTGGTGGTTCGCCGGGGTCCGAACGCGGGCGCCCGGTTCCTGTTGGACCACGACGTGACGACGAGTGGGCGGCACCCGGACAGTGACATCTTCCTCGACGACGTGACGGTGTCGCGTCGGCACGCGGAGTTCCACCGGGACGGTGGGACTTTCACGGTGCGGGATGTGGGCAGCCTGAACGGCACGTACGTGAATCGTGAGCGGGTCGAGGCGGCGACGTTGAGCAACGGTGACGAGGTGCAGATCGGCAAGTTCCGGGTGGTGTTCATCGCCGGTCCGCGCCCGGAGGGTGAGGCCGGCCGGGGGTGAACGAGCCTGCGGCTTCGACGCCGTCCGGGGCTGGGCGGGCGCCTGCGCTGATGAGTATCGGCGAGGTGCTGGCGCAGTTGCGGCCGGAGTTTCCGGACGTCACGATCTCGAAGTTGCGGTTCCTGGAGGCCGAGGGCCTGGTGGAGCCGCAGCGGACGCCGGCGGGTTATCGCAAGTACGGCTGGGACGATGTGGCGCGGCTGCGGTTCGTGTTGACCGCGCAGCGGGATCAGTATCTGCCGTTGCGGGTGATCCGGGAGCAGTTGGCCCAGTGGGACGGGTCTGGTCCGTCGCCGGGGCGGGGGCGGCCGAATCTGGTGGCTGTGGGTCCGGGTGGTGAGGTGCCGGGCCGGGAGTCGGTGGATTCGGTCGAGTCGTCGGAGGTGCGGCTGGACCGGGCGGGGCTGATCGCTCGTAGTGGCGTGGACGAGTCGACGCTTGCGGAGTTGGAGCGGCTGGGTGTGCTGGTGTCGGATCCGCCGGGGTGGTACGACGCGGACGCGTTGATCATCGCGAGTGCGGTGGCGGGTCTGGCGGCGTACGGGTTGGAGCCTCGGCATCTGCGGGCGTACCGGTCGGCGGCGGATCGTGAGGTCGGTTTGTTCGCGCAGCTTGTGGCGCCGTTGGCGCGGCAGAGTGATCCGGCGGCGCGGGCTCGTGCGGCGGAGACGGCGCGGGAGTTGGTGGCGTTGTCGCAGCGGTTGCACGCGGCGTTGGTGCGGGTGGGGCTGCGGTCGACGTTGGGCCGGTGAGGTTGTCGGTGAAGGGCCGGGTGTCCTGGACGCCCGGCCCTTCGTCGTGGGTGGCGCGGAAAGATCTGGCCGGAGGAGCGTGTCGTAGGCTTGCCGGGGTAAGCCCCTCCGGCGAGGCGTGGTGCACGTAGCGTGTGGGACTCCCGTGTCCTGGTCCGTGTACCGTGCAGGGAAGGGCGCGGTGCAAGGTGACGACGACACGGAGGCGGCGGTGCGCGAGCTGAGCGTGGTCGGAGTTCGGGTGGAGTTGCCCAGCAACCAGCCGATCGTCCTGCTGCGGGAGGTCGAGGGGGACCGCTATCTGCCGATCTGGATCGGCGCGGTCGAGGCGACGGCGATCGCTTACGAGCAGCAGGGGGTCAAGCCGGCCCGGCCGTTGACGCATGATCTTCTGCGGGATGTGCTGGCGGCGTTGCAGGCGCCGTTGCGGGCGGTGGAGATCACCGAGTTGAAGGACAACGTGTTCTACGCGGATCTGCTGCTGGGTGACGGGGTGCGGGTGTCGGCGCGGCCGAGTGACTCGATCGCGTTGGCGTTGCGGGTCGGCGCTCCGATTCGTTGTGCGGAACAGGTCCTCGGCGAGGCGGGGATCGTGATCCCGGACGAGCAGGAGGACGAGGTGGAGAAGTTCCGGGAGTTCCTGGACCAGGTGCGTCCGGAGGACTTCGCGGGTTGAGGTGTTCCCGGCCGGGTGGCCGGGGTCGGCGCGGCGGCGGGTGTCACTGTGGGTGACGGCTGGCCGCCGTGTGTGGTGTTGCGGGGCGGTCGCGCGGCGTGTCGCGGTGTCTCCTGCGGGTGAAGGGCGGGCGGCGGCGATAGGGTTGCCGTGTCGAGGGGTGCGCGTGACGGGGAGTCGGCGCGGCACCGCCACGGGCGCGGGGAGGTTGGTCCGGATGCACGAGCCACGGGATCCTGGTCCGGGTGCGGAGCAGCAGGCGGGTGTGGGGCCTGAGTCGGTCGGTGACGGTGACGTCGGCTACCGGGGTGTGACCGCGTGTTCGGCGGTGGGCATCAGTTACCGGCAGTTGGACTACTGGGCGCGTACGGCGCTCGTGGTGCCGAGTGTGCGGGACGCTTCGGGTTCGGGGACGTCGAGGTTGTACTCGTTCCGCGACCTGGTGGTGTTGAAGGTCGTGAAGCGGCTGTTGGACGCCGGGGTGTCGTTGCAGAACATCCGCAAGGCGATTGAGGCGTTGCGCTCGCGTGGGGTGGATGATCTGGCGGGCATCACGTTGATCTCCGACGGGACGACTGTGTACGAGTGCCGGTCGCCGGAGGAGGTTGTCGACCTGTTGCAGGGCGGCCAGGGCGTGTTCGGCATCGCGATCGGCGGGGCGTTCAAGGAGATCCAGGGTTCGTTGTCGCATCTGCCGGCGGAGCCGGTGGGTGGGCAGGAGCCGGTTGCGCCGGTGGCGGAGCCGGAGTCGGATGCGGTGGGTGACGAGCTGGCGGCGCGCCGGGCGCGGCGCCGGGCCGGGTGACCTGCGTCGCGTCTCGTTGACGGGATCGCGCCGCGCCCGAAAAGGGTGCGGCGCGATTCGTGTTTTTGGTGACGGGGTGTGCTGTGTCGCGGCCGGGTGGGTTCGGTCCGGTGGGTGGGCGCGGCCCGGTCGGTGTATTCGCAGGTCGCGGCGGGTCGGTGCGCAATGTCCGAAAGGGACGGTACGCGTCGCGGGTTGACCATGGGTGGTGGGCCGGCTGCGGTGTGTTCATCGGATTCGCCGCGGTTGTTGACTGTCCGTAGTTGACGGTTCTCGGGATTGGGACAGGGGCGGCGTGAAGCCTGGTGGCTGGCGCGCTATCGTCCGTTCCGGTCGTCGGCGTGTCGGCGTCACGGTGAAACGCTGTGTGACGCCGCGCCGGACGGCGAGCCCCTGACGCGGCGCTGCCCGCGGACCCCTGGTGGAAGGACCGAGCATGACGGTGACGAGCGAGACCACCCCGATCTCCCACTACGAGCGCATCGGCGGCGCGGCGGCGGTGAAGGCCGCTGTGGAGTTGTTCTACGACAAGGTGCTGGCCGATCCGGATCTCGCGGGCTACTTCACCGAGGTGGACATGGTGGAGCAGCGGCGGCACCTGGCGTTGATGCTGGCGGTGGTGCTGGGTGGGCCGAACGAGTACGCCGGCCGTGGGCTGGCCGAGGCGCACCAGCCGCTGAACATTCCGGGTGGGCACTACGCGAAGGTCGGTGAGCACCTGACGGCGACGCTCGTGGAGCTGGGCGTGCCGGGCGACGTGATCGCCGACGTGCAGGTCGTGCTGGGTCAGGTGCGCGATCAGGTCGTGTCGGCGGGGGATGCCTGAGCGTGGACGCGGCACGGCTGAAGCAGAGTTGGGCCCTGGTCGCCGCGCACGGCGACCAGGTGCCGCTCTACTTCTATTCGACGCTGTTCCTGGCGCATCCGGAGACCCGGCAGATGTTCCCGACGAACATGGCCGGGCAGCGGGATCGTCTGGTGGCGGCGCTGGGGCACGTGGTGTCCCATGTGGACCAGGTGGACCGGCTGGTCGGGTTCCTGCGGGACCTGGGCGCGGATCACCGGAAGTTCGCGGTGCGCGCCGAGCACTATCCGGCGGTGGGCGAGGCGCTGCTGGCGACGTTGCGGCATTTCTGCGGCGAGGCGTGGACCGAGGAACTGGCCGCCGACTGGACCGCGGCGTACGGCCTGGTGGCGCAGGTGATGACCGACGGCGCGCAGGCGGCGGAGTCGCAGTCGCCGCCGTGGTGGGTGGCCGAGGTGCTGTCGCACGAGCAGCGCACGTTCGACGTGGCGGTGCTGACGGTCCGCCCGCAGTATCTGCTGCCGTTCGCGCCGGGGCAGTCGATCGGGGTGTCGCATCCGGCGGTGCGGTCGTGGCGGTACTACTCGCCGGCGAACGCGCCGCGTCCGGACGGCACGGTGGAGCTGCACGTGCGGGCCGCGCCGGGTGGTGTGGTGTCGTCGCGTCTGGTGTACGGGTGCGCGGCCGGGGACCAGATCCATCTGGCGTCGCCGGTGGGTGACCGGTTGACGCTGTGGCAGGCGGGGTCGTCGGATCTGCTGCTGTTGGCCGCGGGCACCGGCTGGGCGCCGGTGAAGGCGCTGGTGGAGCAGGTCGCGGCGGAGGGTGCGGGCCGGCGGGTCGATCTGTACGTGGGGGCCCGGTCGCGGACGGAGTTCTACGACAGCGAGGCGATCGACAAGTTGGCGGCGACGCATCCGTGGCTGCGGGTGTCGTACGTGGCCGGATCGGATCCGCAGCGGCCGGGGGAGATGGTGCGGCTGGCCGACCGGGTGCTGGCCGACGGGGACTGGCGGTCGAGGCACGTGTACGTGTGCGGGTCCGACGAGATGGTCGGTGACTCGGTGGCGGCGCTGACCGCGGCCGGTTACCAGCCGGGCCAGGTGCACCACGAGGGTTTCGGCAAGCACTGGTACGGCCCGTCCTGGCGGACGGTGGCCGGTTCCGAGGGGACTGAGGTGATCCGGTGAGCGCGAGCCCGATCAGCAGCTATGACGCGCAGCACGTGTCGGGTCCGGTGCAGGTGCGGCTGACCGCGGACCGGGTGCGCCGGTGGGAGTTCGGGTCGGCGGCGTTCACCCGGCGCGGGTACGACCCGGCCGACGTGGACCGGTTCCGGTTGCAGGTGGCCGACGAGTTGGATCTGCTGGCGGCGCAGGTGGGGGACCTGCGGGCGGAGAACGAGCGGCTCAACGACCATTTGGAGCTGCACCGGCACGGGGTGATCCCGAGCGCGGAGAAGGTGGTGGCGGCGCCGGCGGCGAAGGAGGTCAACCTGCTGTCGGCGGCGCAGCGGGAGGCCGAGCAGATCATCGCGCAGGCGCACGACTACGCGCGCCGGGTGGCCGAGTACGCCCGTACGCAGTACGAGAGTTACATGCGGGCGGCGGCGGAGGAGGCGAAGCAGGAGGCCGAGCGGGCGGTGGCGGAGTACCGCAGCGCCGCCGGGGGCAGCTTCGACGACTCGGTGGCGACGCGGGAGGCGCTGCGGATCTTCGGCGAGATGATGATCTCCCACATGCAGGCGGCGGCCCGGCATCTCGACGACGGCAGTGAGCAGTTGGCGCGCACGATGGAGCGGATCTCCCGGGAGCTGCCGCCGGCTGGTGGCGGCGCGCCGCAGCCGGCGTTGCCTCGCCACCAGCGGTGACCGTACCGCCCGGCCTGCCGTGCGGCGGGCCGGGCGGTGAGGGTCCGGGCGGGTCAGTCGGTGACGGCTTTGATCGCTTCGGCGATGGGGGTGTCGCCGCCGACGAGTTCGAGGGTGTGACCGGCGGTGCCGGGGGCGTAGAGCAGGGCCAGCAGGACGCGGGCCACGTCGGCGCGGCTGATCGCGCCGCCGCTGACGTGCCGGGCCAGCGTGATGCGGCCTTCGGGTTCGTCGTCGGTGAGCCGGCCGGGCCGCAGGACCGTCACGTCGAGGTCCCGGCCGGTGACGTCGTCCTCGGCGGCTTTCTTGGCCCGCAGGTACGCCGACCACACCTCGTCGGTGCCTTCGGTGGGCGCGTCGTCCACGCCCATGGAGGAGACCAGCAGGTAGCGGCGGACCCCGGCGCGTACGGCGGCGTCGGCGAGCAGCACCGCGGCGCCGCGGTCGACGGTGTCCTTGCGGGCGGCGCCGCTGCCCGGTCCGGCGCCGGCGGCGAACACGACGGCGTCGGCGCCGGCCAGGTGCGCGGCGAGGGTGTCGACGTCTGTGTGTTCCAGGTCGCAGACGACCGGTTCGGCGCCGGCGGCGCGCAGCGCGGCGGCGTGGTCGGGGTTGCGGATGAGTCCGAGCGCGGTGTCGCCGCGTCCGGCCAGTTCCCGCTCCAGCAGTTTGGCGATCTTTCCGTGCCCTCCGGCGATGACGACGCGCATGCGATCAACGTAGCCCGCTCGGGCGCGCCTCGCCGGGCGGTCGGGTGAGCGGGTGGGAGGTGCGGGGGTCGGCGAGGGACCATGGACGGGTGAGTGAGGCGTTCGAGGCGTTGACGCGGCTGGTGGCCGCCGGGGACGTGGTGGTGCTCAGCGGCGCGGGCCTGTCCACCGAGTCGGGCATCCCGGACTACCGGGGGCCCAGCGGCGCGACGCGCCGGCACACCCCGATGACGTACCAGGTGTTCACCCGGGATCCGTCGGCGCGGCGGCGGTACTGGCCGCGCAGCCACCTGGGCTGGCAGACGATCGCCCGGGCGGCGCCGAATGACGGGCACCGGGCGGTGGCCCGGTTGCAGGACGCGGGGCTGCTCGGCGGGATCATCACCCAGAACGTCGACGGGCTGCACACCGCGGCCGGCGCGACCGGGGTGATCGAGCTGCACGGGCGTCTCGACGAGGTGACGTGCCTGGACTGCGGCAACGCCACCGGCCGCGAGGAGCTGCACCGGCGCCTGTCCGAGGCGAATCCGGGCTTCGACGCCCAGGTGGCGCACGTCAACCCCGACGGCGACGTGGATCTGCCCGACGAGGCGGTGACCAGGTTCCGCACCGTCGACTGCGGCGTCTGCGGCACCGGCATGCTGAAACCGGATGTGGTGTTCTTCGGCGAGACGGTGCCCGCGCCGCGGGTCGCGGACTGTTTCGCGCTCGTGGAGCGGGCCCGGGCGTTGCTGGTGCTCGGCTCGTCGTTGACGGTGATGTCGGGGCGGCGGTTCGTGCTGCGCGCGGCCCGCCACGGCATCCCGGTGGGGATCGTCAACCAGGGCGTCACCCGCGGCGACGGGTACGCGACGCTGCGCCTGGACGCGCCGCTGGGCGCCACCCTGAGCGCGCTGGCCGACCGGTGCGCGGCGGCCCCGGCGCCGGTGTGATCAACGACCCTGGGACATGAGCCGGAAACACGGCCGCTGGTAGCGTTGGGGGTGCCGGTACCACCCACGTGGGAGAGACCGTCGACCCGACGGCGCCGAAGGGGCAGATTCTCCCCGGAACCTCTCAGGCAAAAGGACCACGTGGGCAGGCGCTGTGGAGCGCGTCAGCGCGACTCAGGGGGAGGCCGATCCGTCGACCTCGCCCCACAAGGAGCGCAGCGCATGACCGCAGAGCAGTTCGCCGACCGGCACATCGGCCCCGGCCGCGACGACGAGCGCCGGATGCTGGAGGCCGTGGGGTACAGCTCCGTCGACGAGCTGATGGACGCCGCGATCCCCGAGGTGATCCGCTGGCACGGCACGCTGGACCTGCCGGCCCCGGCGAGTGAGCGGGAGGCGATCGCCGAGCTGCGCGCCCTGGCCGCCCGCAACACCGTCGCCGTGTCCATGATCGGCCTGGGTTACCACGGCACGCACACCCCGGCGGTGATCCGCCGCAACGTGCTGGAGAACCCCGCCTGGTACACGGCGTACACGCCGTACCAGCCGGAGATCAGCCAGGGCCGGCTGGAGGCGCTGCTGAACTTCCAGACCATGGTCACCGACCTGACCGGGCTGGCCACCGCGAACGCGTCGATGCTCGACGAGGGCACCGCCGCGGCCGAGGCCATGACCCTCGCGCGCCGCGCGTCGAAGAGCAAGAGCCCGGTGTACGTGGTCGACGCCGACGCGCTGCCGCAGACCGTCGCGGTGATCGCCAGCCGCGCCGAGCCGCTCGGCATCGACGTGCGCGTGGTCGACGTCGAGCGCGACGAGCTGCCGGCGGAGTTCTTCGGTCTGCACCTTCAGTACCCGGGCGCGTCCGGGGCGGTCCGGGACCACCGGGCCCTGGTCGAGGCGGCGCACGGCGCGGGCGGGCTGGTGACCGTGGCGGCGGACCTGCTGGCGTTGACGTTGCTGCGCCCGCCGGGCGAGATCGGCGCCGACATCGCCGCCGGCACCACCCAGCGCTTCGGTGTGCCGATGGGCTTCGGTGGGCCGCACGCCGGTTACCTGGCGGTGCGCTCCGGTCTGGAGCGGATGCTGCCGGGCCGCCTCGTCGGGGTGTCCCGCGACGCCGACGGCAACCCGGCGTACCGGCTGGCGTTGCAGACCCGCGAGCAGCACATCCGCCGGGAGAAGGCGACCAGCAACATCTGCACCGCGCAGGTGCTGCTCGCCGTGATGGCCGGCATGTACGCCGTCTACCACGGCCCGGACGGGCTGCGCGCCATCGCCCGGCGTACCCATGAGGCGGCGGCGCGGCTCGCGGCCGGGCTGCGCGCCGGCGGCGTCGACGTGGCCGACGTGCCGTTCTTCGACACCGTCACCGCTGTCGTGCCGGGCCGCGCCGCGGACGTGGTGGCAGCCGCGGCGCAGCGCAACGTGAACCTGCGGCTGGTCGACGCCGACCGGGTCGGCGTCTCCTGCGACGAGACCACCACCGGCGCGCACCTGCAGGCGGTGTGGGCGGCGTTCGGCGTCGACGGGTTCGACGGCGACGTCGACGCGGGCCTGCCGAACGGGCTGGCGCGCACGTCGGGCTTCCTCACCCACCCGGTGTTCCACAGCCACCACTCGGAGACGGCGATGCTGCGGTACCTGCGCCGCCTGGCCGACTTCGACTACGCGCTGGACCGGGGCATGATCCCGCTGGGGTCGTGCACGATGAAGCTCAACGCCACCACCGAGATGGAGCCGATCACCTGGCCGGAGTTCGCGCACCTGCACCCGTTCGCGCCGGCCGCGCAGACCGCCGGGTACCGGGAGCTGATCGCGCAGCTGGAGGGCTGGCTGGCCGAGGTGACCGGCTACGACGCGGTGAGCGTGCAGCCGAATGCCGGGTCGCAGGGTGAGCTGGCCGGGCTGCTGGCGATCCGCGGCTACCACCGCGAGCGCGGCGAGGCCCACCGCGACGTGTGCCTGATCCCGTCGTCGGCGCACGGCACGAACGCCGCGTCGGCGGTCATGGCCGGCATGCGGGTCGTGGTGGTCGGCTGCGACGCCGACGGCAACGTCGACCTGGTCGACCTCGACGCGAAGATCGACAAGCATCGGGACGCGCTCGCCGCGATCATGGTGACGTACCCGTCGACGCACGGCGTGTACGAGACCGGCATCGCCCAGTTGTGCGCGAAGGTCCACGACGCGGGCGGTCAGGTGTACGTCGACGGCGCGAACCTCAACGCGCTGGTCGGGTTCGCCAAGCCGGGCCGGTTCGGGGCGGACGTGTCGCACCTGAACCTGCACAAGACGTTCTGCATTCCGCACGGCGGCGGTGGCCCCGGTGTCGGTCCGGTGGCGGTGCGTTCGCATCTGGCGCCGTTCCTGCCCGGTGACCCCCTGGGTGCGCGCGCCGAGGGGCGGCCGGCGATCTCCGCGGCGAACCACGGGTCGGCGGGGATCCTGCCGATCCCGTGGGCGTACCTGCGGATGATGGGCGCCGACGGGCTGGCCCGCGCCACCGGCGTGGCGGTCCTGGCCGCGAACTACGTGGCGGCGCGGCTGCGCGCGCACTTCCCGGTGCTGTACGCCGGCAACAAGGGCCTGGTCGCGCACGAGTGCATCCTGGACCTGCGTGCGCTGACCAAGGCCACCGGGGTGAGCGTGGACGACGTGGCGAAGCGGCTGATCGACTACGGCTTCCACGCGCCGACCATGTCGTTCCCGGTGGCCGGGACGCTGATGGTGGAGCCGACCGAGAGTGAGGACCTGGCCGAGCTGGACCGCTTCTGCGACGCGATGATCGCGATCCGGGCGGAGATCGACAAGGTCGGCTCGGGGGAGTGGCCGGCGGGGGACAACCCGCTGTCCAACGCGCCGCACACCGCGGCGATGGTGTCCGCCGACGAGTGGCCGCACCCGTACCCGCGGTCGGTGGGCGCCTACCCGGCGGGCGTGGAGCGGGCGGGCCGGTACTGGCCTCCGGTGCGGCGCGTCGACGGCGCGTACGGCGACCGGAACCTGGTCTGCTCGTGCCCCGCGCCGGAGGCGTTCGAGGACTGAGCGGCTGACGCCGGGGCGGTGGACTGTCGCCGCCCCGGCCGGAGCGCCGGCCGGTCAGGGCCGGCGCGTACGCTCACTGACGCTGCGTGATCGCTCAGGCGACGAGGGCGTGGCGGGCCGGACCCCGGTGCGGGGCGATGGTGCGCCCGTCGGGGAGCAGCTCACCGGTGTCCTCGAAGACGATGACGCCGTTGCAGAGCAGGCTCCAGCCCTGCTCAGGGAAGCAGGCAAGGACGCGGGCGGCCTCACGGTCGGTCGCGTCGGCGGAGGGGCAGGTGGGCTGGTGCTGACACATCGGGTTCTCCGGACTGTGGGGGCACTGTGTCATGGTTCACATGACCAGTGACGCACAGTACCAAGGAAAACTGAGCGGCAACGAGCAAGGATGCGTCTTGTTCACCCAGAATGGGCTGAACGGATGACCCGTAACGGCCCGGACGTCGTGGAAGCGCTCCCACAGGTGGAGGTCGATGTTCCCGGCGCGCCGCCCGGATGCCGCCGCCGGCTGATCGAGACAGCCCGCCTGCACTGGTCGATCGGCGACGGCGGCGACCCCGCCGACCTGGCACAACGCTTCCTCGCCGCGCACGGCATCACCCGCGACGACCTGTCCCGCCCCGGCCGCCACGACCCGCAGGCCGCGGTGTGCGGCGCGGCGCTCTACCTGTCCGCCGCCGCCGGCGCGTACACGCTCGGCGTGTCGCCCGGCGCGCCGAGCCCCGCGCCGGCGCTGCCCGACCTGGTCGTGGTCGTCTACCACCACACCGACCGGACGGTGCCGCCCCCGCGCCCGGCCCTCACGCCCTGGCGGCTCGGGCCGTGGCGGGACAGCTGGACCCCGGCCGCGCACGCCGCCGCCGTCGACGCGGTCCGCGCCGCCATCGCCCGCGGCGACGTCTACCAGACCAACCTCGTCGGGCACGCCGCCGCCGCGTACACCGGCGACCCCCTGCCGGCGCTGGCCCGCCTCGCCGCGCTGCCCGGCGCCCGCTACGGCGGCACCCTGCACGGCCCCGGCTGGGCGCTCGGCTGCGCCTCCCCGGAGACCCTGATCGCGGTCGAGCGCGGCCGGCTGGTCACCCGCCCGATCAAGGGCACCCGCCCGGCCACCCCCGCCGGACGCCGCGACCTGCTCGCCTCGACCAAGGAACGCGCCGAACACGTCATGATCGTCGACCTGGAACGCAACGACCTGGCCCGGGTGGCCCGTACCGGCTCGGTGCGCGTCGACGAGCTGTTCGCCGTACGCCGCTGGTGTGACCTGTGGCAGGCGGAGTCGACGGTGTCCGCGGCGCCCGCCGACGGCCTCGGCCTGGCCGACCTGCTGCGGGCGCTGTGCCCCGGCGGCTCGGTCACCGGCGCCCCGAAACGCGCCGCGCTGGCGCGCATCGCCGAGCTGGAGCCGGTCGGACGCGGCGCGGGCATGGGCGCGCTCGGCTGGGTCGGACCGGACCGGCTCGACCTGGGCCTGACCATCCGCACCGCCGCCGCGGACGGGCGACGGCTGCACCTGTGGGCCGGTGGCGGCATCACCTGGGACAGCGACCCGGCCGCCGAGGTCGCCGAGGCCGCCGCCAAGGCCGCCCCGATCCGCGCCCTGCTCGCGGGCTGACGGTCGGCGCGGCGGCTCAGGCGGCGGGGCCGGGCACGGCGGCGAACGCGTCCAGAGCCGCCACCACCCGCTCGCTGATGCCGTGCCCGCCGCCGTGCCCGCCGGACTCCACGATCTCCAGCCGCGCGTCCGGCCAGTCCCGGGTCAGCAGCCACGCGATGTCCGGCGGGCCGCTGACGTCCAGCCGCCCCTGCACCAGCACCCCGGGGATGCCCGCGAGGCGGCCGGCGTCGCGCAGCAGCTGCCCGTCGGGCAGGAAGCCCCGGTTGGCGAAGTAGTGGGTCACCAGCCGGGTGAACCCGTACCGGAACTCCGGGTCGGCGAACCGGGGACTCGGCGCGTACCCGCCGGCCAGGGAGACGTGCACGTCCTCCCAGTCGCACCAGTCCCGGGCGGCCCGCTCCCGCACGGCCGGGTCCGGGTCGTTGACCAACCGGGCGTACGCCGCGGACAGGTCACCGTCGCGGTCGGCCTCGGGCACGCCGTCGCGGAACCGGGCCCACTCCTGCGGGAACACCCGGCCCATGTCCCGGGTCAGCCACTCGATCTCGCGGCTGGTGTTGGCGACCACGCTGAACAGCACCAGCTCGGTGACCCGCTGCGGGTGGCGCTGGGCGTACGCCAGTGCCAGCGACGACCCCCACGACGCGCCGCACAGCAGCCACCTGTCGATCCCCAGGTGCACGCGCAGCAGCTCCATGTCGGCGAGCAGATGCGCCGTGGTGTTCACCGACAGGTCGGTGGCCGGATCCGACGCCGGGGGAGTGCTGCGCCCGCAGCCGCGCTGGTCGAACAGCACGATCCGGTACGCGGCCGGGTCGAACAGCCGCCGCCACGACGCGCCCGCCCCCGAACCCGGGCCGCCGTGCACCACCAGCGCCGGACGGCCGGCCGGATTGCCGCACGTCTCCCAGTGCACGCTCTGCCCGTCCCCGACGTCCAACATGCCCTGCGCGTACGGCTCGATCGGCGGATACATCAGGCGGCCTCCTCAGACAGATACAACAGCGCTGTTACATTAGTGGACGTGACCGCCCCCGACCGCGACGCCCTCGGCACCCTGCTACGCCACGTCCTGGACGTCCTCGACGGCGACGTCGCCGCCGTCCACCACCGCCTCGGCCTCACCGACTACCGGCCCCGCTACTCACCAGTCGTGCGCGCGCTCGTCGCCGACGGCCCGCTGCCCATCCGCGACCTCGCCACCCGCGTCGGCGTCACCCACTCCGCCGCCAGCCAGACCATCGCCCAGATGCGCCGCGCCGGCCTCGTCGACCTGCGCCCCGGTGCCGACGCCCGCCACCGCATCGTCACCCTCACCGACCGCGCCCGCGCCCTGCTGCCCGCCGTCGAAGCCGAATGGGCCGCCACCACCACCGCCATGCGCCACCTCGACACCGAACTACCGGTGCCACTCGCCGACGAGCTGTACGCCGTCCTCGACGCGCTACGCCGCCGCCCCCTGCGCGACCGCATCGCCGACACCGGCGTGCTCGACACCCCACCGGACACCGCAGACCGGTAAGCAACGGATAGCCTTCCGGACATGACTATGCGCCCGATCCGGATCATCGGCGACCCCGTCCTGCGCACCCCCAGCGAACCCGTCACCAGCTTCGACGCCGAACTACGCGCCCTCGTCGAAGACCTGATGGACACGCTGCTCGGCGCGCCCGGCCGCGCCGGCGTCGCCGCACCCCAGATCGGCGTCAACGCCCAGGTGTTCGTCTACGACGCCGACGGCCACCGCGGCCACATGGTCAACCCCACCCTGGACGTGTCCGACGAACTCCAGGACGACGACGAGGGCTGCCTGTCCATCCCCGGCCTGTACTTCCCGACCCCCCGCGCGCTGCACGCCACCGCCCACGGCTACGACCAGCACGGCGAACCGCTCACCATCACCGGCAGCGGCTTCCTCGCCCGCGCCCTGCAACACGAGACCGACCACCTGCGCGGCCGCCTCTACGTCGACACCCTGCGCGGCGACACCCGCCGACGGGCCCTGCGCGAGATCCGCGCCGGCCGCTTCGACTCACCCAGCCGCGGCCGCTGACGTCAACGCGCACTCGGTGAACCCGGCCACCCGGGAGAACCCCAACCGCTCGTACAGACGCACCGCCGCCGCGTTGTCCGCCTGCACGTTCAACGTCACATGATCCACCGACGTGAGCAGCCGGGCACACAACGCCGCCACCACCCCCGCGCCCAGACCACGACCCCGCACATCCGGATGCGTCGTCACGTTCCCCAGCGCCGCCACCCGCCACCGCGGCGAGAACACGTGCACCCCCGCCACCGCCACCAGCCGGCCACGCTCGCGCACCCCCACGTACTGGCCCGTCTCCAGCATCCGCGCGTCGAACCAGTTCCCCGGATACGCCACCGCGTACAACCCGGCCAGCTCCGCCGCGTCCGCCGGCCCCAACGGTTCACCCACCGCCGGCACCGCCGCCAACCGGCCCGGATCCGTCAACGCCATCCGGTGATGCGCCGCCGCCTCCGACACCACGAACCAGCGGCCCAGCGTCGCCTCCAGACCGGGGGACAGGTGCGCCCACATCCGCGCCGGCAACACCGGCGCCGCCTCCGCCAGCAACCCCGCCAGCTCCGCCACCCGATCCGGCGCCGCGAACGCCAGCAACGTCGGCAACTCCACCCCGTGATACAGCAACACCACCTGGTCGCCACGCCGGAACCACGACGTGTACGGCCAGAAGAAATCGTCCAGATCACCCAACTGGTACGCGTGCAACACCGGATCCCGGCCCAGCAGACCCGCCAGCACCGCCCGATCGTGCTCCGCCCGCACCGCCACCGCGATCAGCCCGCCACCCACTGGTCGTAACCCAACCGAACCACCAACGCCAGCACCACCACCAGCAGCACCACCCGTACGAACCCGGCACCCCGCCGCAACGCCATCCGCGCGCCCACCGCCGCCCCCACCACGTTGCACACCGCCATCGCCGCGCCCAGCGCCCACCACACATGCCCGGTCAACCCGAACACCACAAGCGCACCCAGATTCGTGCCCGCGTTGACGACCTTCGCCATCGCCGACGCGTGCACGAAATCCGAACCCAGAATCGCCGTGAACGCCAACACCAGAAACGTCCCCGTACCCGGCCCGATCAACCCGTCGTACAGAGCGATGCCCAACCCGGCCACCGCCACCGCCACCACCACCCGCCTCGGCGTCCGCCGCGGCGACGACACCACACCCAACGACGGCCGCGCCAGCACGAACACCGCCACCGCCACCAGCACCACGAGCACCACCGGCCGGTACGCGCTGCCCGGCACCGCACCCGCCAACGCCGCACCCAACCCCGCCGTCACCACCGCCAACCCCGCCGCCGGACCCGCCACCGCCCAGTCCAGCTTCGTACGCCGCGCATACGTCACCGCCGCCGTCGACGTGCCGAAGATCGCCGCCAGCTTGTTCGTCCCCAACGCCGTCGCCACCGGCACCCCCGGCGCCGCCACCAGCAACGCCGGCAACAACAACAGGCCACCACCACCCACCACCGCGTCCACCCACCCGGCGACAAGGGCAGCGGTCAGCAACGTCGTCAACGACAGGGCATCCACCGCCGCATTCTGCCTACCCCGCCACCAGCGACAAGGCCACCTGTGGCCAGCCTCACCGGCCCCGGCGACGCCGCAACCACACCCCCACCGAACCCACCGCCACGAACACCAGCATCGAACAGCACAACAGTCTCAGCACCCGGCAAGACTGCCACGACGACGTAGGGTGTCCAGGTGCGCCTGGCCACCTTCAACCTGCTGCACGGCCGATCACTCACCGACGGACTCGTCGACCCCGACCGGCTCACCGCCGCCGTCACCGCCCTCGACGCCGACGTCCTCGCCCTGCAGGAAGTCGACTGCGACCAGAGCCGCAGCGGCAAACTCGACCTCACCGCCCTGGCCGCCCGCGCCCTGCACGCCGACCACCACCGCTTCGCCGCCGCCGTCGTCGGCACCCCCGGCGAACAGTTCCGCCCCCTCACCCACGACGACGACGGCCACGGCGAACCCCTCTACGGCATCGGCCTGATCAGCCGCCACCCCGTCCGCTCCTGGCAGGTCACCCGGCTACGCGCCGCCCCCGTCCGCTCACCCATCTACGCGCCCGGCCCCGGCGGCGGCCTCATCCTGCTCCGCGACGAACCCCGCGTCGTACTCGCCGCCGTCCTCGACACCCCCCACGGCCCCCTCACCGTCGCCGCCACCCACCTGTCCTTCGTCCCCGGCTGGAACGTCTGGCAGCTACGCCGCGTCGTCCGCGCCCTGCGCACCCTGCCCGCGCCCCGCATCCTGCTCGGCGACCTCAACCTGCCCGCCGGACCCGCCGCCGCGCTCACCCGCTGGCGACCCCTGGCCCGCCGCCCCACCTACCCGGCCGGGCAACCCCGCGTCCAACTCGACCACATCCTCGCCGACCGGCACGCCCTCGACCGCCTCCCACCGGTCACCGCCGTGCACACCCCGCTGGCCACCATCTCCGACCACCGGCCCCTCGTCGTCGACCTCGGCTGACGCTCAACCCAGACCGCTCTGCCGCCGAGCCGCCTCCACCGCGTTACGGAACAACATCGCCACAGTCGTCGGACCCACCCCGCCCACACGCGGCGTGATCGCGCCCGCCACCTCGGCACACGACTCGTCCACGTCCGGCAGCAACCGCCGCCCCTCGTACCGCACCCCACCACCGACCACCACCGCACCCGGACGCACATGCTCCGGCCGCACGATCCCCGGCACCCCCGCCGCCGCCACCAGGATCTCCGCCCGCCGCGTGTACCGCGGCCAGTCCGCCACCCCCGTGTGCACCACCGTCACCGCAGCGTTCGCCGTCGGCCGCTTCTGCGCCAGCAACATCGCCAACGGCCGACCCAACGTCGCACCCCGGCCCAGAATCACCACCTCCCGGCCCGCCACCGGCACACCGTGAAACGCCAGCAACGCCTCGATCCCCGCCGGCGTACACGGCAACGGACCCGGCAACCCCAACGCCAGCCGGCCCATGTTCACCGGATGCATCCCGTCCACGTCCTTGTCCGGATCCAGCTCCGCCAACGCCCGGTCGTAGTCCAGACGCCCCGGGATCGGATACTGCACCAGCACCCCGTGCACCGTCTTGTCCGCGTTGAAATCCGCCAGCACCGCGTGCAGATCCGCCTGCGACGCCGACGCCGGCAGATGCACGTGCGGCGACACGAAACCCAGCTCCGCCGCCTGCCGTTGCTTGATCCGGATGTAGCCCGCGCTCGCGTCGTCGTCACCCACCAGCACCGTCGCCAGCGCCGGCGTCACACCCGCCGCGCGCAGCTCCGCCACCGACGCGGCGACCTCCGACAACACCCGCTCCGCCACCGGGGCACCCGGCAACAACCGTGCAGAAGACATACGACACCTCGCCCGCGGAGGCCCAGGCGGTCGACCCCCACGACGAGCTCCCCGATGGTTCACCCATCCCCGTGCCGCCAGTCGCGTTCTCCCTCAGCCTGCCACAGCCTCCGCCGCCACCGCATCCACCACCGACTGCCACCCCGGCAACGCCGCCAGCAACGCGTCCGCCCGCCGCCGCCGATCCGCCGCCGACGCCACACCCAGATCCGCCAGCACCGCCCCGAACGCCCGCTCCCGCTCCGGCGCCACCGCGCCCAACACCACATGACACCGCGCGTACGTCACCAGCACCCAGAACATCGCCTCCCGATGCCGGCCCGCCGCGATCAGCTCAGCCGCACCGTCGAACACCACCGGACGCCCCGCAGCGCCCAGATCCGCCCCGAACGCGAACCCCTCCCGCGGCAACCGCGACACCTCGTCGAACACCACCGCCAACCCGGCCAGATGCGCCCGCACCCGCGCCGCGTCCACACCCACCCCACCGCCGTCAAACGTGTCCAGCAGCTCCGGATACCGATCGGCGAACCCGAACCGCGACAACACCCGCTCCGCCCGCACGTACCGCCGCCGCACCGTCGGATCCGCCAGCCCCGCCACCGCCGGCCACACCGCCAGCAACGACGTCGGAAACACCCACGCCAGCACCTGCTCCGCCACCGGCGCCGAACCGCCGACCGCCCGCAACCCGGCCTCGATCCGCCGCCGCACGCCCGCGCACCGCGCCCGCACCCACACCGGATCCGCGAACCCCGCCGCCACCCGCTCCCGCACCGCGGCCAGCCGGCCCGACGGATCCGCGATCACCCCATCGGTACGGAACATCGGCGCGAACACCCACGACCCCAGCACATCCTCCGGGCCGCCCAACTCCTCCCAGGTGACAGTGCTGACCTCCAGCAGCACCCCCCGGTGCACGAACTTGCCCACCTTCACGCCGGGGTTCCAGCGCACCAGCAACACGTCCACGTCCGACCACGGCGGCAGCACCGCATCGTCCGGCAACCCCACAGTCGAACCGCTGAAGAACGCCCCCTCGATCGACGGATCGACGCGCATCCGCTCCCGTACCCAACCGACCGCCACCGCCCGTGCCGCACCCACCCGCATCCGCCCGATCCTGCCAGCACGGCAGACCGCCGCGCGGCCCTCACCGCCGCGGCGTCAACCCCGACAAAGCCCGGTTGGTACGGTTCGCCGCCACCGCCGCCCGCTGCTGACCCGCCGTCACCTCGATGTACGTCTGCGACGACGCCAACGACGCATGCCCCAGCAACCGCATGATCTCCGACGCGCTCGCCCCGTCCTCCGCCAACCGCGTCGCGAACGTGTGCCGCAACGCGTGCAACCGGGCGCCCCGCGGCACCCGGTCACCGATGCCCGCCCGCCGGTAACACGACTCCACCAGGTACTGCAGCCCACCCCGCCGCAACGCCTCACCCTGACGGTCCACCAGAAACGGCGCGTCCGGCCGCACACTTCGCGACCCGAACCGGTACCGCCGGCTGTCCAGGTAACCCGCAAGCACCCGGTCCACGGCATCCTCGATCGGGACCGTACGCGGACGCCCACCCTTACCTGCCACGTCCACCCGCCGCTCGCCGTCGCGCCCCGCCACCGACGACACCCGCAGCGCCAGCAGCTCCGACAGCCGCAACCCCGCGCACAACGCCAGCGCCAGCACCGCCAGGTCGCGCTCCGGCCACGGATCACGCTGCCTGCCCTCCGCGCGCGCCACCGCCGCCAGCAGTTCCTCCGGAGTGTCCTCGCCCCGTAGCGGCTTGGGCCGGGGGAGCGGCGTACGCGGTCGCCCCACCGCCGGCATCGGGTTGCCCGGTACGACGCCCTCCGCCACCAGGAAAGTGAAGAAGCTGTTCCACGTCGACCAGGCACGATGGACCGACGCGGCGGCGCGGGGAGCGGCGAACCTCGCGAACGCCGCGCGCATCACCCTGGGGGACAGGCTCCCGACCGCCAGCCGGTCCAGGGGGAGGGGAGTGGTGTCACCGTCGGCGGCGACGAGCTCGGCCACTGTGGTCAGGTCCCGCCGGTACGCGGCCAGGGTGTGGGGGGAGGGCTTGCGGGTGGCCCGGGCGGTCAGGAACTCCTCGATCAGGACCCCTACCGTTTCGTCCGGTTTGTCATGCATAAGGGATATTATGCATGATTCTCGCGTTCCCGCCAGGGGGCCGGTCCAGGGGGAGCGCAGTCGCTCAAGCGATGATCAACTCCACCTCGCCGAGGTTGCGGCAACCCGGGCGCTCCGATGCAGCCACATCGGCGAACTGGCGGCAGTCACACCCGTCGGGCACTCGGTCGGGCACCGGAGGGCAGGCGGAAGGGCCGGCACCCTCTCTGCTCCGGCGATCATGAGGTTGACCGCGGACGCTGTCCAATTTGCCCCCGCCAACCTCATGATCGCCGGATGGGTGGGATGGGGGTGAGTGGGCGGCGTGGAGGCCGGTGTCGGCGAGATTCGTGCTCGGGGGGCACCCGGGCGATCGGTGCTCGCGGTCAAGCGCCAGCGGCATCGCGGCCTGGGTGCGTACCAACTGGCCGGACCGCGCGGTGGACGACGAGCTGATGCCGAGTTCGGCGGTGCGACGGGGCGACCGGTTGGACCTCCAAGCCCGGAAGGTCGGTCAGTGGCCTAGCGTGGCGCCCGGGGACCCCTCCTGAGCCCAGCTTGACATAATGTACATTATCGAATCGGCGACTCAGCGCGTGGCAGTGCTCAGGACGCCTTCACGCCTTCGCCCTCTTCGCCGAGAGTTTCGGACATGACCTTCAGAAGCGCGGCCAACCGTGGCTGGTCACTACCCGCCGGTGCCTCGCGCAGCCTCGCGAGTGCCGCGTCCACCTCTGCCTTGACCGCCTGCCGCTGCGACGCCTGCCCCGAGTCGAGCGCCTTCTGGACTCGCGGTGTCAGGTCGGCCAACAACGTCAGGGCCTCCATGTCCGGCGCACCCGGGTCGTCGGACCGTTCCGGGGCTCGCTGCCGGACGTCCGCGAAGCGGCTTGCTCCGAACCGGGCCAGGGCGGCCGCCACCTCGTCCGCCGGCTGCTGCACCTGATCGAGGTCGAGCAGCACCAGGGCCGGGCGGCCGTCGACCGGGCTCCGCCCGGTGAGCCGACGATCGATGGTCGAGGCGGTGGCCGGCACCAGCAGCACCGACGCGGCTCGCTGCTTCCGGCCACCGGACGGTAGTGGCTGGTCCAGGACGACGGCGTCGATCTCGGCCCACGCCACCAGCCGGTTGAGCCCGGCGACCCGCAGGTCCAGTCCGTCGGCTCCGATGCGGAACCGGAACGGCCTGAGCTGGTAGGCGACGAACACGCCGGCCGACACCAGCCACAGGCCGAGAACGATCCATCGTCCGGTCGACGCGGACGTGAGGTACAGCAGTGGAAACACGCCGACTCCGAAGACCGTGAGGCCCTTCCACAGCGTCTGTCGGCTCCTACGCAGATCCATGCCGGCACCTCGTCCCTTGTGGCCTGTCCTGGGAGGGGCCCTACATGGTGGCACGGGCGGTGCGCTGTCGTGATCATCCGAACGTCCCCGGAAAAGACCGACGCCTCTCCCCTGCCTGCCGGTACGGAGATCGACTCAGACCGGCTGCGGGTCGCGCCGCTCGGCCTCGCCGGGCTCGGGCTCCGCGACGTCCTCGACGGCGCGCAGATCGGGCATGGCGCGCACGGCGGGTGCGACGGCCGCGCCCACGGCGAGCGTCAGCATGACGGCCGCGAAGCTGCCGAACACCACCGGCGCCGGTACGCGGTCGATCAGCAGGCCGGACAGGGCCGGGCCGAACGGCGCCACGATCAGCGCGATGAAGCTGGTCGCGGCGTTCGCTCTCCCCTGCAGGTCGCCGGGGGTCAGCAGGGTCTGGAGGGTCAGCATGCTGATGTTGGCGGCGGGTACGACCAGGACGCAGGCGCCGGCCAGCGCGCCCAGGATCAGTCCGTTGTCGGTGGTGGCCATCGCGGCGGTCAGCACGGCGCAGGCCCAGACGACAGCGAGGATCAGCCAGCGGGTGGGTACCCGCGCGGTCAGCCAGGACGCGACGAGTGATCCGGCGACGGCGCCGAGCCCGACGCATGCCATGACGGTTCCGGCGGACAGTCCGGAGGCGCCGTTGCGGACCGGCACGACGATGATCGCCAGCAGGACGCCTGCGAACGCGAAGTTCAGGACGGCGCCGCAGAGCAGCGTGAACCGCAGCGACGGTTGCCGCCACAGGAACCGGACCCCGGCGACGGCCTGCTGGGGCAGGGACTCCCCCGGCGTGGTCAGGGAGCGGCCGAGCGGGCCGCGTAGCAGGGCCACAGCGACCAGGGAGACGGCGTACGAGATCGCGTCGACGAGGAACGGCAGTGCCGGGGCGAGGCCGAACAGGAAGCCGCCGAGCGGTGGGCCGGCCAGGTGTACGACTCCGTTGCGGGTTTCGTTGAACACGGTGGCCGTACGCAGGTCCCGGGCCGGGACGACGGCGCGGGTGGCCGCCGCGGCGGCGGGTTGCAGGGCGGCGCCGAGGCCGGCGGTGGCGGCGGCGAGGACGGCGATCAGCAGGACGGGCGCGTGTCCGACGAGGGCGAGCACTGTGACGCCGGCGACGGCGAGCAGCGCGCCGCCGTCGCAGCAGAGCATGAGGATGCGCCGGTCGCGGCGGTCGGCGAGCAGGCCGGCGGGCAGGAGTACGAGGACCAGGGCGATTCCTTCGGCGAAGGCGACGAGGCCGGCGTCGGTGGCGGAGCCGGTGGTCAGCAGCACGAGGAGCGGCGTGGCGACGGCGGTGACCTGGGTGCCGAGTTTCGACGCGGTGCGGGCGACGGTGATGAGGAGGAAGTCGCGGTTGTGTCGCAGGCCGGTGGGCGGCATGAGGGCTCCGTGGGCGTGGTGGCGGGCGGGAGGTCGGCTCCACCGGCTGTGGGGCGGGTTGACGACGGACCCGGGCGGGCGGTGGCCGCCCGCCCGGGTCGCCAGGCGGATCAGGTGTGGCTGGGGCCGGCGGCCCGTTCGCCACTGCCGTCTCAGCCGTTGCAGCAGGCGATGCTGATGCTGCTGGACTGCGGCGGGACCGCGTGGCGGGTGCCGTTCTGCGTGGCCATGGCCTGCAGGTTGAGGAGCTTCGTCATGGGGGTTCACCTCCTTCTCGGGTGTGGTGGGGTTGGCCGTCGGTGGTTCCGACGGGGTCTGTGGGCGCCGGGCGGGTCTCAGCTCGCGGCGAGGAGGTGGCCGGTGGGCGCGACGTGGGTGGGTGCGTCGAGGAAGGGCAGCGTCACTGCGGTGCGGTGCAGCGCGGCGTGTATCGCGGACAGGATTCCGGCGCCGCCGGCGGCGAGGTCGGTGGAGATGCGCAGCAGGGTGTCGCCGGGGAACGCGAGCCGGCCGTCGAGGGCGTAGGCGTGCCAGGCGAGGCGGGCCAGGTGCGCGGGGACGTGGTGGGGCGCGTCGTCGCGGACGAGTCCGACGGGACCGTGCGGGGTGGTGCCGCGCGGTGGGTCGTCGGTGAGCAGTGCGGCGGTGGCGAGTAGTCCGGCGCGGCCGTGGAAGAGGCCGGGCAGCAGGACGAATTCGACGTCGATGGTGCGGCGGACGGTGGTGACGACGTCGCGCAGCCACTGGCGTTCGCCGTGGCGGAGCAGTGTGTGTGCGGCGACGGCGATGCCGGCGCTGCCTTCGTCGAGGTAGAACAGCCGTCGTGCGCCGTCGCGTACGTGGAGGTTGCCGTTGTCGTCGCGGACGGTGTGTTGCAGGTCGCGGCGCAGGGCGGTGCGGGCGGCGCGTAGCCAGGCGGGGTCGCCGGTGGCTTCGTGGAGGCGGGTGAGGAAGATCGCGGGGCCGGACCAGCCGTGGAGCAGGCCGGGGCGTGCGGGTTCGGGCACGGGTTGCTTTGTGTCGCCGGCGAGGGTGCGGGCGAGTCGGTCGCCGATGTGCAGGGCGTCGTCGGGGGCGGGTCTGCCGGGGCGGAGCAGGGCGAGTCCGATGCCGGCGAGGCCGCTGTGCAGGCCGGGGCCGTAGCGGTGGTGGAGGCCGGTGCGACATCGGTCGAGCAGTTCACCGGCGTCGTCGTGGCGTCCGGTGCGGTCGAGGAGCGCGGCGATGCCGGCCAGGCCGTCGTAGAGGCCGAGGTGGGCGGTGGGCAGGCGGCGGGCGGCGCGGGTGAGCCAGTCGAGGTGTTCGTCGCGTTCGGGGTAGTCGACGCCGGTGTTGACGAGTGCCCAGATGACGCCGGCGGCGCCGTGCGCGAGGGTGGCGCCGCCGTGCGGGAACTGGCCGGGGTCGCCGGGGAAGAGCCGGTCGGTGCGGTGGGGTGTGGCGGTGGCGCGGATGCCGGCGGCCAGTGATTCGATCAGGCGGCGCTGGTCGGCGGGCCAGGGGTAGCGGGTGACGCGGCGGCGGTCGGGCGCGGGTGGGTTCAGTGCGGTGTGCAGGTCGTCGCGGATGCGGTCGAGGTAGCCGGGCGGTAGCGGGAAGCGTCGGGCGACTGTGAGGAGGTCGTCGAACTTCTCGTCGCACAGCGCGGCGAGTGGTGTCAGCGGTACGAAGACGGCGAGGCGCAGGCAGGCGAGCGCGTAGGTGTCGACGGCGGGGCCGCGGCGGATCCGGGGTGTGGCGAAGCCGGGGTCGCCCAGTGACGGGGTGAAGTCCTCGTCGGTCAGGTACGCCTGTTCGAAGTCGACGAGCACGACGCGGCCGTCGGGGCGGATCATGACGTTGGCGGTGTGCAGGTCGCCGAAGACCACTCCCCTGGCGTGTACCTGGGCAAGGGCGGCTTCGACCTGGTCGATGACGTGGAGTGCCCAGGTGGTGTAGTCGGTCAGGTCCTGGTGGGTGGGGTCGGGGTGGATCAGCGGGTGCCGCATGGCGAGGTGGTGCTGGAGGGTGTCGCCCTCGATGTGCTCCTCGACCAGGAACTGGTGTTCCCACCAGGTGAGGCGGTCGAGCAGTTGTGGGACGCAGTCGAGGCCGGCGAGCCGACGCAGCATGTCCTCCTCGCGGCGTAGGCGGGTGAGCGCGTCGGTGCCGGCGCCGTCGAGGCCGGCGTGCGGGCGGGCTTCGCGCAGGACGACGGTGCGGCCGTCGCGCAGGTCGGTGGCGCGGTAGACGCCGCCGGCGTTGGAGTGGTGCAGGGCTTCCTCGATGCGGTAGGGCGGTTCGTCGTCGGTCTGCGCGTCGACGGCGGCGATGTGTTCGGCGACGAAGTCGGGTACGGGGGCCCAGTCGGGCACTGTGAAGACGGGTTCGCGGCGGTCGGGGACGAGGGTTCCGTCGGGGCGTGTGACGGCGGGGACGGGATGGTCGCCGTCGACGCACCAGAGTTCGGCGAATCCGCCGTAGCGCAGGTAGAGGGGGCCGTCGTGCCAGCGCAGGTCACTGAGGACGTACGGGCCGCGGTAGCCGGCGAGCTGGGCGCCGAGGTCGTCGAGGATGCGGCGCAGGGCGGTGTCGTCGGCCGGGTAGAGGGCGGCGAGTTTGCCGCTGCCGGCGCGGTGGGCGTACTTCTCGTTGTTGACCAGGGCGAGGCGTCGGCTGCGCTGGAACTTGAAGGCGATCCGGTGGCGGACGCAGTGCTCGCGTACCAGGTCGAGGGCGTCGGCGGCGTCGTCGAGGTTCACCGAGACGTGCACCTTCCAGCCCTGCTGCGGCAGCTGCGCGTGCGGCGGGTGCCACATGACCCAGCCGCCGTGCTCGGCGACGCGCCAGCCGTCGGGCGGGGTCTGGTCGGCCAGCGGGAACCGGCTCGCCGCGTCGGCGACGTACGCCGGTGAGTCGACGTGGACCGGGTCGGCGATCAGGAACGCACCGGGCGTGGGCATGGCAAACCTCGCGGCCGTGACGGGTTGGGAAGGGTGTCCGGGGTGTTCGGTGTGTTGCCGCTGTCGTCCGGACTGGTTCCATCGTGGTGGTCACCGGCCGGTCCTGGCGTCCGGCCGTGGGGCGAGGTTCGGTGTCCGTCCCGGCCCGGTGGTGGGCGTCGGGGGTCCGTCTGGAAGGTGACACCGGATGTCACCCGGTACGGGGACGTCCGGCGGGCCGGTGTGGGCCAGAATTTCTCGCGTACGCGGGCTGTTCGCCCGCAATTCCTTCTGTGGAGGTCCGTGATGAGAACCGAGGTCCAGTCGCCGCCGATGGTGGTGTTCCTGCAGGCGCAGCGGCCGGCCGGGTGGGTGACAGTCGCGCGTGGGGTGCCGTTGGACGGTCGGCGTTGTCTGCTGAGGACTGTCGGTGCGGGCCGGGCCCGGTCCGGCGACGCGGTGCGCCTGGTGGGTGTGGCCGGCGGGGATGCGCGGTCGCTGACTGTCGCGGAGGTGTCGGTGCTGCACCGTGACGAGGCGGACCTGCTGATGGTTTCCCTCGCCGGCGCGACGGTTCCGGGTGGCTACGGCACGGACGCCTCGGCGGTGCGGCGGGTGCTGGCGATGCTCGCCGACGACGCGGACGGGCGGTGGCGGGTGGCCGCGGACGCCGCGGCCGACGTCGTGGCGACGGTGGTGCTGGCCGGGGCGGGCCGCGCGGGTGAGCCGGGGCGGCCGGCGGTGCCGGTGACCACGCACCGGGTGAGCGCGGCCACGCCGCCGCCCGACGGTGACGGCGGCGGTGACGACGACGGTTCGCCGCTGTCCTGGACGTGCCGGTTGTTCGGGATCGGCTGCCCCGCCGAAGACTCCTAGCCCGCCGATGACCTCGGTGACCGGTGCGGTGGCGCCGTCCGCTCCGGCGCGGGCGGCGAGTTGGTGGCGTCACGATCTTCTGCTGCTGCCGGTGCTGGGCCTGCTCGACCTGTTCACGGCGTCGTCCGTGGTGATCCAGAGCGAGCCGGTCGGTCCGGCCCGGCAGTGGCTGCAGGTGCTCGCCGCGGTGCTGTCGGTCGGCGCCCTGTGGTGGCGGGCCCGGGCGCCGGTCGCGGTGTTCGCGTTCGAGTGCGTGCACGGCGCGGCGATGTGGTTCCTGCTGCACGACTACCGGCCGTGGGTGGGCCTGATCGTGGCGTTGTACACGGTGGCGGCGCTGCGGCCGCTGGTGGTGTCGGCGGCGGCGTACACGGCGGCGTGCGCGCGGAGCCTGCTCAGCGCGTTCGACTCGTTCCGGGTGGAGCCGAGCCCGGGCGCGCGGGCCGGGGAGTTCGTGGTGACCGCGTTGATGTTCGCGCTCATCTACGCGGCCGCGTGGACCGCCGGGTCGGTGGTGCGGCGGCACCGGCGGCGGGTGGCCCAGCTGGAACGGGAGCGGCGTGTGGCGCGGGCGGAGGCGGTCGCGTTGGAGCGTCGCCGCATCGCCGCGGAACTGCACGACGTGGTGTCGCACTCGGTCACGGTGATGGTGCTGCAGGCCGCCGGGGCGGCGCGGATCAGCGCGTCGGATCCGGAGCGGACCCGGGAGGCGCTGTTGCACATCCAGCAGGCCGGGCAGCAGGCGATGGCGGAGTTGCGCCGGCTGCTGGCGGTCATGCGCGCCGAGTCGGGCCCGGCGGTCGACGGTGAGCCCGGCCCGCAGCCGCGGCTGGACGACATCGAGGTACTGCTGACGTCGATGCGGTGCGCGGGGCTCACCGTGACGATGTCGGTGTCCGGCAGTGCCCGGCCGCTGGATCCGAGTATCGAGCTGGCGGCGTACCGGACGGTGCAGGAGAGCCTGACGAACACGCTCAAGCACGTCGGCCGGCGGGCCTGCGCGACTGTTCATTTCGGGTGGCAGGAGCGGGTGCTGTTGCTGCGCGTCGACGACGACGGCACGGGCCGCGACCCGGGCGCGGCGGCGGGACTGTCCACCGGCAACGGGCTGGCCAGCCTCGCCGAGCGGCTGGAGCGCGTCGGCGGTCGCCTGGTCGCCGGGCCGCGTCCCGAGGGCGGGTTCCGGGTGAGCGCGACGCTGCCGGTAGCGCAGCGCGGCGACCTCGTGGCGGCATCGGGTGACGGCGGGGCGCCGGCTGTCGGGTGAACGCGTGTCCGCTGTGCGACATCGGGCTGGCCGACGGCGGCGACGTCGATGATCATGTGGTGGGGCCGCTGTCACGGCCGCCGACGACGGGAGCCTTCATGATCCGGGTGCTGCTCGCCGACGACCAGCCGCTCGTACGGGCGGGACTCGCGATGCTGCTCACCAACGAGCCTGACATCGAGGTCGTCGCCGAGGCCGACGACGGGGCGCAGGCCGTCGAGGTCAGTCGCCGGCTGCGCCCGGACGTGGTGCTGATGGACGTGCGGATGCCCGGCACCGACGGGCTGGCCGCGACGAGGCTGATGGCCGACGAGCAGCTCATCGACGATCCGCAGCGGCCGGTACGGATCATCATGCTGACCACGTACCACGTGGACGAGGCGGTGCACGCCGCGTTGCGGGCGGGCGCTTCCGGTTTCGTGCTCAAGGACGCCGCGCCCGCCGAGCTGGTGTCGGCGATCCGGGCGGTGGCCGCCGGGGAGGCGTGGCTGGATCCGGCGGTGGCCCGGCGGCTGCTCGACGACCTCGCCGCCCGGCCCGACCCGGGACTGCCCACTCCGGTGCAGATGCGCGGGCTCACTCCGCGGGAACGGGAGGTGCTGGTGCTGATGGCGTACGGGATGTCGAACCGGGAGATCGCCGAGCATCTCGTGCTCGGCGACGCGACGGTCAAGACCCACGTCAGCCGGGTCCTGACGAAGCTGGGGATGCGGGACCGGACGCACGCGGTGGTGGCCGCGTACCAGTGCGGCCTGGTGGAGCCCGGCACGGCGCCGCCGGCCCGGATGGCCGGCCTGTCCCGCTGAGGTCCGGTGTGGCGCTCACGCGCCGACGTAGTCGGCGAGGTGTTCGCCGGTGAGCGTGGACCGGGCGGCCACCAGGTCGGCCGGGGTGCCTTCGTAGACGATTCGTCCGCCGTCGTGACCGGCGCCCGGCCCGAGGTCGATGATCCAGTCGGCGTGTGCCATGACCGCCTGGTGGTGCTCGATCACGATGACGGACTTGCCCGCGTCGACGAGCCGGTCGAGCAGGCCGAGCAGTTGGGCGACGTCGGCCAGGTGCAGGCCGGTGGTGGGCTCGTCGAGGACGTACACGCCGCCCTTGTCCCCCATCCGGGTGGCGAGCTTGAGCCGCTGCCGTTCCCCGCCGGACAGCGTGGTCAGCGGCTGACCGAGCGTGAGGTAGCCGAGGCCGACGTCGGCGAGCCGGTCGAGGATGGTGTGGGCGGCCGGGGTGCGGGCCTCACCGTTGCTGAAGAACGTCTCGGCCTCGTCGACGGACATGGCGAGGACCTCGCTGATGTCGCGTCCGCCGAGGTGGTAGTCGAGCACGGCGGGCTGGAACCGCTTGCCTTCGCAGTCCTCGCAGGTGCTGGCGACGCCGGCCATCATGCCCAGGTCGGTGTAGATGACGCCGGCGCCGTTGCAGGTCGGGCAGGCGCCTTCGGAGTTGGCGCTGAACAGGGCGGGTTTGACGCCGTTGGCCTTGGCGAACGCCTTGCGGATGGGGTCGAGCAGGCCGGTGTAGGTGGCCGGGTTGCTGCGGCGGGAGCCACGGATGGCGGTCTGGTCGACGCTGACGACGTCCTCGCGTTTGGCCAGTGAGCCGTGGATGAGGCTGCTCTTGCCGGAGCCGGCGACGCCGGTGACCACGACCAGGACACCGAGGGGGATGTCCACGTCGACGTCGCGCAGGTTGTGGGTGCGGGCGCCGCGGATCGGCAGCGCGCCGGTGGGCGTACGCAGCTTGTCCTTGCAGGTGGCGCGGTCGTCGAGGTGGCGGCCGGTGGTGGTGTCGCTGGCGCGCAGGCCGGCGACGGTGCCCTCGTAACAGATGGTGCCGCCGGCGGTGCCGGCGCCGGGGCCGAGGTCGACGACGTGGTCGGCGATGGCGATGGTCTCGGGTTTGTGTTCGACGACGAGGACGGTGTTGCCCTTGTCGCGCAGTTGCAGCAGGAGGTTGTTCATGCGGGCGATGTCGTGCGGGTGCAGGCCGATGGTGGGTTCGTCGAAGACGTAGGTGACGTCGGTGAGGGACGAGCCGAGGTGGCGGATCATCTTGGTGCGCTGGGCCTCGCCGCCGGAGAGGGTGCCGGCGGGCCGGTCGAGGCTCAGGTAGCCCAGGCCGATCTCGACGAACGAGTCGAGGGTGTCCCCCAGCGCGGTGAGCAGCGGGCCGACGGAGGGTTCGCGCAGGTCGCGTACCCAGGTGGCGAGGTCGCTGATCTGCATGGCGCAGGCGTCGGCGATGCTGATGCCGTTGATCTTCGAGGAGCGGGCCTCGGGGCTCAGGCGGGTGCCGTCGCAGTCGGGGCAGGTGGTGAACGTGATGGCGCGTTCGACGAAGGCGCGGATGTGCGGCTGCATGGCGTCGACGTCCTTGGCGAGCATCGACTTCTGGATGGCCGGGATGAGGCCGGTGTAGGTGACGTTGATGCCGTCGACCTTGATCTTGGTGGGTTCCTTGTGGAGCAGGTCGCTCAGCTCGCGCTTGGTGTAGTCGCGGATCGGCTTGTCCGGGTCGAACAGTCCGCTGGAGCGGAAGATGCGGCCGTACCAGCCGTCCATGCTGTAGCCGGGGATGGTGATGGCGCCCTCGTTGAGGGACAGCTTCTCGTCGTAGAGGACGGTCAGGTCGAAGTCGGTGACCGCGCCGCGTCCCTCGCAGCGGGGGCACATGCCGCCGAGGCGGTTGAAGGTACCCTTCTTGGTCTGGGTCTTGCCGGGGCCGCGCTCGACGGTGATGGCGCCGGCCGCGCGTACGGAGGGGACGTTGAACGAGTACGCGTTGGGCGGGCCGATGTGGGGGTCGCCGAGACGGCTGAACAGGATGCGCAGCATCGCGTTGACGTCGGTGGCGGTGCCGACTGTGGAGCGCGGGTCGGCGCCCATGCGTTCCTGGTCGACGATGATGGCGGTGGTGAGGCCCTCCAGGACGTCGACCTCGGGCCGGGACAGGGTGGGCATGAAGCCCTGGACGAAGGCGCTGTAGGTCTCGTTGATCAGGCGCTGCGACTCGGCGGCGATGGTGCCGAAGACCAGTGAGCTCTTGCCGGAGCCGGAGACGCCTGTGAAGACGGTGAGGCGGCGTTTGGGCAGTTCGACGTCGACGTGGCGCAGGTTGTTCTCGCGGGCGCCGAGGACGCGGATGACGTCGTGGCTGTCGGCGCGGTGCAGGCCGGCGGTGGCCTCGCTCATGGTCTCTCCGTCCGGGTCGGGTGGTGCTCTAGTCGAGCCAGCGTCCGTCGCGCATCAGCGTGCGGCCGGGCAGCTCGTCGGCCTCCCGCCAGGCCTGGACGCGGCGTGGCGTGAGGCGGTACCAGCGGTAGGAAGTGGTCAGCGTACGGGGGTCGAAGCCGGTGCGGGTGGCGAAGCGGTCGGCTCGGGCGGTCGGCAGGGCGTCGATGGCGAGGCTTTCCACGTCGCCATCGATCATGGTGACGTCGCGGGTGGGGCCGAGGCCGATGCGGGCGCGGCCGCCGGCGAGGTTGCGGCCGGTGGGGCTGTCGGCCGGCGTGGCGACGAGCAGCGTGTGGCCGTCCCAGTCGAAGGACAGCGGCACGAGGTACGGGGTGCCGTCGGGGCCGGCGGTGGCGACCCAGCAGTCGACGTCGTGGTCGAGGCGGTGGGTGGTGTCGTGGCGGCGCTGGGCGCGGGTGCGGGGCGCGTCGGCCATGGGCGGGGTCAGCGCCGCTCGTTGATGCGGATGAGGTTGCCGGTGGGGTCGCGGAAGGCGCAGTCGCGTACGCCGTAGGGCTGTTCGGTGGGCTCCTGGACGACGTCGGCGCCGCTGGCCTGGAGGCGGTCGAACAGGCCGTCGAGGTCGTCGGTGGCGAGGGTGAGCGCGCCGTAGCTGCCCTTGGCGATGAGTTCGAGGATGGTGCGGCGTTCGTCGTCGGTGATGCCGGGGTCGGCGGCCGGCGGGTGCAGGACGATGCCGGTCTCGGGCTGGTTCGGTGGGCCGACGGTGAGCCAGCGCATGTCCTGGTAGCCGACGTCGTTGCGCAGTTCGAAGCCGAGGGTGTCGCGGTAGAAGGCGAGAGCGGCGTCGGCGTCGGTGTGCGGCAGGAACGTGTAGTGAATGGTGATCGTCATGGTGGTCACGCTAGTGGTGGCCGGGCGGTGCGGGCTTCTCGATTCCTGACCGGTCGGGTCGCCTGTTTGGTCAGGCACGGAGGCGGCTCGGCGGTGTCGGGGGCGTGGCGGGCACGGTAGGCGCTGGGCGGCTCGCCGACGAGTTCGGTGAACCGGGTGCTGAAGGTGCCCAGGGACTGACAGCCGACGGCGAAACAGACATCGGTGACGCTGAGGTCGCCGCGGCGCAGCAGGGCCATCGCGCGTTCGATGCGGCGGGTCATGAGGTACGCGTACGGGGATTCGCCGTAGGTCAGGCGGAACTGGCGGCTGAGGTGGCCGGCGGACATGTGCTCGCCGCGGGCGAGGGCTTCGACGTCGAGGGGTCTGGCGTACTCGCGGTCGATGCGGTCGCGGACGCGGCGGAGCCGGGTCAGGTCGCGCAGGCGCTGGGCGAACGCGGGGTCGTCGGTGCCCTGGTGCGGTGACACGTCCGCATCCTGCCTGCTGGGCGGTGGTGTCGTCCACCAGTTCGGGCGGCGAGTCGTCGCCGGGTGCACCCGCGCGGCAGGTGCACCCGGGCGACGGTCAGCGCAGCCGGCGGGCGGTGAACCGGGTCGGCGGCTGCGCGATGGCGTCCTGGGCGGCGACGATCTGCAGCTCCCGGGTGCCGGCTTCGAGGGTCGCCTCGAGTACCGCGTAGATCGAGTTGGTGGTGTGTTCCAGCGCGGTCTGCGGCGAGCCGGTGGTGACGAGGTGCGCCAGGTACAGGGCGGCGGTGACGTCGCCGCCGCCGTTGGGGGCGATCGGCAGCAGCGGGGTGGTGACGGCCCAGGCGCCGTCGTCGGAGACGGCGACGACTTCCAGGTGCCCGGCGGGCAGGTCGCCGTGCAGGACGCTGGTGACCAGGACGTGCCGTGGGCCGGCGGCGCGGACGGTGTCGACGGCGGCGAGCAGGTCGTCGAGGGTGTCGGTGGTGCGGCCGGCGAGGAACTCCAGCTCGAACTGGTTGGGGGTGACGATGTCGGCGCGGGGCACGACGGTGTCGCGCAGGTATTCGGGGATGCCGGGGCGGACGAACATGCCGCGGCCGACGTCGCCCATGACCGGGTCGCAGCAGTAGAGCGCGGCCGGGTTGGCGGCCTTGACCCGGGCGACCGCGTCGAGGATGACCGCGCCGACGGCCGGGTCGCCCTGGTAGCCGGAGAGGACCGCGTCGGCGGTGCCGAGCACGCCGCGGTCCTCGATCCCGGCGATGACGTCGGCGACGTCGGTGGGGGCGAGCAGCGGGCCGCGCCAGGCGCCGTAGCCGGTGTGGTTGGAGAAGTGCACGGTCAAAACCGGCCAGACCTCGTGTCGGAGGCGTTGCAATGGGAACACGGCGGCGGAGTTGCCGACGTGGCCGTAGGCGACCGACGACTGGATGGACAGGATCTTCACCTGCTCATGGTCGCATCCCGGGGCGGGTGTGACGGGCGGTGGTGGCGTGATGACGGGTGGCTGCGGCGGTGACCGTTCGGCTCAGCGTTTCGACCGCCCGGCGCGGAGCGGGTTTGGGCGCAGCGTGCGGTGGGGGCATGAACCGCCTGTGTTCTCGCCATCTGGACGGAGGAAGCAACGATGCTTTCCGCACTCGATCGTCGGCACACCGTCGCGCCGCCGGGGTACAGCCGCTGGCTGATCCCTCCGGCGGCGCTGGCGATCCATCTGTGCATCGGGCAGGTGTACGCGACGAGCGTGTACAAGAACTCCCTGATCGCGCATTTCGACACGAGTCAGACGGCGATCGGGGTGATCTTCAGCATCGCGATCGTGATGCTGGGGCTGTCGGCCGCGGTGGCCGGTACGTGGGTGGAGGCGAACGGGCCGCGTAAGGCGATGTTCGTCTCGGCGTGTTTCTGGGCGGCGGGTTTCCTCGTCGGTGCGCTGGGCATCGCGACCGGGCAGCTGTGGCTGCTGTATCTGGGGTACGGCGTGCTGGGCGGCATCGGTCTGGGAATCGGCTACATCTCCCCCGTCTCCACGTTGATCAAGTGGTTCCCGGACCGGCCGGGTCTGGCGACCGGGCTGGCGATCATGGGGTTCGGTGGCGGGGCGATGGTGGCCTCTCCCCTGTCCCGACAGCTGCTGTCGTTCTACGACGCCGGATACGACCCGTCGGACAGCGGTTCCACGGCGTCCGGGTCGGCGCTGGTGTGGCTGTTCGTGACGCTCGGCATCGGCTACTTCGTGATCATGATGTTCGGGGTGTTCAACGTGCGGGTGCCCGCGCCGGACTGGCGCCCGGCCGGGTTCGATCCGGCCCAGGTGGCCGAGAAGCCGCTGGTGACCACCGCCAACGTGTCGGCGGCCAACGCGGTCAGGACGCGGTCGTTCTGGCTGCTGTGGGTGGTGCTGTTCTGCAACGTGACGGCGGGCATCGGCATCCTGGAGCAGGCCAGTCCGATGATCCAGGACTTCTTCCGCGAGGGCGGCACGTCGGCGGTGTCGGTGGCGGCGGCCGGCGGATTCGTGGGGCTGCTGTCGCTGTTCAACATGGCGGGCCGGTTCGTGTGGTCGTCCACGTCGGATGTGATCGGCCGTAAGCCGATCTACGTGGTGTACCTGGGTGTGGGCATGGTGCTGTACCTGGTGCTGGCGCTGGTGGGGCAGACCTCGACGGCGTTGTTCGTGCTGCTGGCGTCCGTGATCCTGTCGTTCTACGGCGGCGGGTTCGCGACCATTCCGGCGTACCTGCGGGACCTGTTCGGCACGTTCGAGGTGGGCGCGATCCACGGCCGGCTGCTGACCGCGTGGTCGGCGGCGGGCGTGGCCGGGCCGCTGATCGTCAACGGGTTCCTCGACGCGCAGGGCGAGCCGGGCACGTTGACCGCGGCGGCGTACCGGCCGGCGCTGTTCACGATGGTCGGCGTGCTGGCGGTGGGCCTGGTGGCGAACCTGCTGGTGCGGCCGGTGCCGGAGCGCTACCACGAGCCCGCGTCCGGGCGGGGCGAGACGGAGCAGGGACAGCCGGGGTCGACGGAGAGGAGCGGATCGTGAACGAGCACAGCGGTGGCGGGCAGCTGGTTCGCCTGGTGGTGTCGTGGCTGGTGGTGTCGGCGCTGCTGGGCTACGGCGTGGTGCAGACGGTGATCACGGCGGCGAAGCTGTTCACCCAGTAGGAGACGCGACGCGGCGGCCCGGGGGCGGGACCCCCGGGCCGCCGTCGTGTCAGAGCCCGCCGCCGACGCGCAGGACCGCGCCGGTGGTGTACGAGGCGTCCGGGCCGAGCAGGTGGGCGATCGCGCCGGCGACCTCCTCGGGTTCCCCGGCGCGGCCCAGCGGGATCCGTCCGGCGGCGGTGTCGGGCCGGTCGGGCGCGCCGGAGCGGGCGTGGATGGTGGTGCGGATGATGCCCGGAGCGACGGCGTTGACCCGGATGCCGCGCGGCGCGAGTTCCTTCGCCAGCCCGACGGTGAGGGTGTCGGTGGCGGCCTTGACGGCGGCGTAGTGGACGTACTCGCCGGGTGAGCCGAGCGTGGCTGCCACGGAGGAGACGTTGACGATGGCGCCGCCGTGGGTGAGCCGACGGGCCGCCTGCTGGGCGCAGAGCACGTACCCGATGAGGTTGACGTCGACGACCTCGCGCAGGTCGTCGACGCGCAGGTCGGTGAACGGGCCGATCGGGCTGGTGACGCCGGCGTTGTTGACCAGGCCGGTGAGCGGGCCGAGCTGGTCGGCGGCGTCGAAGATCCGGCGTACCTGGTCGGGGTCGGTGGTGTCGGCGGCGACGGTGACCGCGCGGCGGCCGGCGGCGCGCACGTCGGCGGCCACCGCCTCGGCGGCGGTGTGGTCGGCGCGGTAACCGATGACCAGGTCGTGGCCCTCGGCGGCGAGCCGGCGGGCGGTGGCCGCGCCGATGCCGCGCCCTCCCCCGGTGACGATGGTGACGGAGGTCAATGCCCTTCTCCCCTGTCGTGTGGTGGGGGCGACGTTACCGTGGGCGGGACCATCCGGGGTGGAGAGGACTGTCACATGGGGCGCGCGTTGGTGCTGGGTGGTGGCGGTGTCACCGGGGTGGCCTGGGAGCTGGGTCTGCTGGCCGGGTTGGCCGGGCACGGCCTGCGGCTGGACGAGGCGGAGCTGGTGGTGGGCACGTCCGCCGGGTCGGTGGTCGGCGCGCAGGTGCGCTCGGGCACGCCGCTGACGCAGTTGTACGAGGCGCAGCTGCGGCCGCCCCGCGAGGAGGCGTCGGCGCGGCTCGGGACGGCGGTGCTGTTGCGCTGGGCGTGGGCCGGTGGGCGGGGCCGGGACGCGGCGCGGGCCCGGGCACGTATCGGTGCGATGGCATTGTCGGCGCGTACCCCGTCGGAGCAGTCACGGCGGGCGGTGATCGCGGCGCGGCTGCCGTCACCGCAGTGGCCGGCGGCGCGGCTGCTGGTGACCGCCGTGGACGCGGCCTCCGGAGAGTTCGTGGTGTTCGACGCCGACAGCGGGGCGTCGCTGGTGGACGCGGTCGGGGCCAGTTGCGCGGTGCCCGGGGTCTGGCCGCCGGTGACGATCGGTGACCGGCGGTTCGTCGACGGCGGCGTCCGCTCCCCGGTGAACGCGGATCTGGCGGCCGGGTGCGAGCGGGTGGTGGTGCTGGCGCCGACCCGCGCGGCGGTGGGGCCGATGCCGCGGCTGTCGGCGCAGGTGGCGGCGCTGCGGGCGGCGGGCGCGCGGGTGGCCGTGGTGTCGCCGGACCGGGCGGCGCGGACGGCGATCGGCCGTAACGTGCTGGACCCGGCGCGGCGGGCGGCGTCAGCGCGGGCCGGGTTCGCCCAGGCCGACGTCGTGGCCGCCGAGGTGGCCGGGGTGTGGCAGTGACAGCGATCAGGAGCCACTCGTCAGGCGCGCCAGCCGCCGGTTGAGGTAGCGCTGTTCGGGCAGGCTGCCGGTGAGCCGGGCGGCCAGCCGGTAGTGCTCGGCGGCGGCCTGCGGGTCGCCGTGCAGCTCCAGCAGGTGGGCGCGGACGGCGTGCAGCCGGTGGTGGCCGCGCATGGCCGGGTCGGCGTGCAGCGGGCCGAGCAGCGCCAGCCCGACGTCGGGGCCGTGCGCCATGGCCACGGCGACGGCCTGGTTGAGCGTGACGAACGGGCTGGGGGCGACCCGGCTCAGCATGTCGTAGAGGACGCTGATCTGCATCCAGTCGGTGTCGTCGAAGGTCGGGGCCTCGGCGTGGACGGCCGCGATGGCCGCCTGGAGCTGGTAGCGGCCCACCGGGCCCCGGGGCAGGGCCTGGCCGAGCAGCGTGACGCCCTCGTCGACGAGGGCGTCACGCCAGCGGGAGCGGTCCTGGTCGGCGAGCGGCACGAGGTCACCGGCGGCGTCGGTACGGGCGGGCGACCGGGCGTGGGTGAGCAGCATCAGCGCCAGCGCGCCGGTCACCTCGTGGTGCTCGGGCAGCGCGGCGTGGACCTGGCGGGTGAGCCGGATCGCCTCCTCGGCGAGCTCGACGTCCAGGAGTTGGTCGCCGGAGGTACGGGTGTAGCCCTCGCTGAACACCAGGTGGCACACGTCGAGCACGGCGGCCACCCGGCCGGGCAGCGCGTGCGGCGGCGGCATGGTGAACCGGGCGCCCGCCTCGCGCAGCGTCGCGCGGGCCCGGCTCAGCCGCTGGGTCATGGTCCGGGCCGGCACCAGGTAGGCGGCGGCGATCTGCTCCACGCGCAGGCCGGCCACCGCGCGCAGGGTCAGCGCGACCTGGGAGGGGCGGCTCAGCGCCGGGTGGCAGCACAGGAACAGCAGCCGCAACGTGTCGTCGGCGCCGGTCACAAGCGTGTCGTCCACGGCCGGTACGACGCCGGCGTCGGGTTGCCGGGCCGCGTCGAGCCGCTCGCGGCGGGTACGGGCCGCGTCGGCGCGGATCCGGTCGATCAGCCGTCGCGCGGCGACCCGGATGAGCCAGGCGCGGGGGTCGTCGGGGACGCCGGTGCGCGGCCAGTGGGCGGTAGCCGCCTCCGCCGCGTCCTGCAGGGCGTCCTCGCAGGCGTCGGGGTGCCCGTAGCGGCGCAGCAGCGCGGCGCGGACGTGCGGCGCCTCCCGGCGCCACACGTCCGCCAGCGCCGTGGCGTTACTGATCGGAGCCGCCCGGCCACATCAGGGGCCGCAGCTCGACGGTCTCCCCCGGGCCGGCGAACTTCGCGGCGACGGCCTCGGCGCGGGCCTGGTCCTCCACGTCGATCAGGAAGAAACCGGCGAGGTGTTCCTTGGCCTCGGAGTACGGGCCGTCGGTCACCAGCGGCGCGCCGTCGCTCCACCGGTACAGCCGTGCGGTGCCGGGGTCGGCGAGCGCCTCACCGACGACCAGCTCACCGTTGGCGTGCAGCTCGGTCAGCACCTGCTCGAAGTCGGCATTGAGCCGGTCCCGTACCTCGGCGGGCAGCTCCTGGTAGGAGGCCAGATACTCGGAGGTGGGGTGACCCCACGGCTCCGGGTTGGAGTGGATCATGATTACGTACTTCACTGTCGGTCCTTCGCGTCGTGCGGCGGTGCCTCCCCGCCGCTCGCCAGGTACGACGGAGCCGGATCGCCGATGTCTACATATCCTCGCGTCATGAGTAACACGATGGGTGTCGGTGACCTGGTCGAGGATTTCACGCTGCCGGACGAGACGGGAACGCCGCGGCGCCTGTCGGAGTTCCTGGCCGCCGGGCCGGTGGTGCTGTTCTTCTACCCGGCGGCGATGACGCGGGGCTGCACGGCGGAGAGCTGCCACTTCCGGGACCTGGCGGCGGAGTTCGCGGCGGTGGGGGCACAACGGGTGGGGATCAGCCGCGATCCGGTGGAGCGGCAGGCCGAGTTCTCCCGCCGGCACGGGTTCGACTATCCGCTGCTCTCCGACGTCGACGGCGCGGTGGCGGACGCGTTCGGGGTGCGGCGGCGGCTGCCGCTGGGGCCGCTGAGCACGCGGCGGATGACGTTCGTGATCGGCGCGGACCGGCGGGTGCTCGCGGTGGTGCGCAGTGAGCTGAGCATGAACGAGCACGCCGACGCGGCGTTGCGGGCCCTCGGGGGCTGATCACCGAGGTGTCGCAGCCGGCTGGTATCAAGGCTGCGTCAAACAGGTGTACGGAAGAGGGCGTGATGGCGGGTCAGGGTTTGTCCACTGACGAGGTTCAGGGGATCCGGGAGGCGCTGGCGGCTGGCCGCAAGCCCCGGGTGGTGTTCACCGAGACGGCCGGGCAGATCGCCGGGCAGATCGGGCAGGTGGTGGAGCTGACCGACCCGGAGGCGTCGGAGGAGTTCGTGGTGGTCCGCTTCGGCCGCGACGAGCTGCCGTTCTCCCCCGCCGACGTGGCGATCGCGCCGAAGGGCGCCGGGCGGAGGCCGGCCGCCGAGCCGAAGCCGGAACCGGAGCAGCCGCCGGCGCCACCGGAGCCGGAGTTCGTGCTGGACACGCCGCGGGTGCCGGCGCCACGACGGGAGGAGCCGAAGGTGGAACAGTCGGCGGCGGAACCGAAGCCGGCCAAGCGGGCGGCGAAGGCGGCGAAGCCGAAGACCCCGCCGGGGCTGACGGTGACGCTCGCCTACGCCGAGGGCGAGTGGACCGTCGCCGCGCAGCAGGGCACGAAGGCGCTGGCCCGGCCGTACGTGGTGAAGCCGGCCGAGGCGCTGCGGATGGTGGCGCTGGTGGACGTGCCGGGGGTGCAGGAGGCGGTGGAGCAGAGCCTGGCCGCCGAGCGGGCCGATGCGGAGCAGCAGGCGGAGAAGCTGCGCGCCGAGCTGGCCGAGATCGAGGCGCGGCTGGCGGAGCTGCGCGAGGCGCGCTGACCCTTGGACGCCCCGCGGGGCCGGTGCGACCCCCTCGCACCGGCCCCGCGCCCCTGCGCCCACAGGTCGATCAGTGTTGCGGAATGTTCTGTACCCCGATCCGGCGGCGGAACACCCAGTACGTCCAACCCTGGTAGGCCAGCACGATCGGGGTGAACACCACGGCCACCCAGGTCATGATCTTCAGGGTGTACGGGGTGGACGCGGCGTTGGTGGCGGTGAGCGTGCCGGCCGCGTCGAGGGTGGACGGCATCACGTTCGGGAACAGCGCGGCGAACAGGGTCGCCACGGCCAGCGCGATCGCCACGGCGGTGCCGGTGAACGCCCAGCCCTCCCGGCGTACCTTGGCCGCGGCCAGACCGCCGAGCAGCGCGAGGGCGGCGCCGACGGCGAGCACGACGGCGGCGGCGCTGGAACGGATGGTCAGCGTCCAGCTCAGGAACGCCACGGCGGCCACGGCGGTGCCGACGCCGAGCTTCACCGCGAGGGCGCCGGCGCGCTCGCGGATGTCGCCGGTGGTCTTGAGCGCCAGGAACACCGCGCCGTGGGTGAGGAACAGCCCCAGCGTGGTCAGCCCGCCGAGCAGCGCGTACGGGTTGAGCAGGTCGAACAGCCCGCCGACGTACTCGTGGTCGGCGTCCAGCGGCACGCCGCGGAAGATGTTGGCGAACGCCACGCCCCACAGCACGGCCGGGATCGCCGAGCCCCAGAAGATGGCCTGGTCCCAGCGGCGCTTCCAGGCCGCCTCGGGCCGCTTGTGGCGGTACTCGAAGGCGACGCCGCGGGCGATCAGTGCCAGCAGGATGAGCAGCAGCGGCAGGTAGAAGCCGGAGAACAGGGTGGCGTACCACTCGGGGAAGGCGGCGAACATGGCGCCGCCGGCGGTGATCAGCCACACCTCGTTGCCGTCCCAGACGGGGCCGATGGTGTTGATCATGACGCGGCGCTGCCGGTCGTCGCGGCCGAGCACCGGCAGCAGCATCCCGACGCCGAAGTCGAAGCCTTCGAGGATGAAGTAGCCGGTGAAGAGCACGGCCACGAGGAGAAACCAGACGGTCGTCAGTTCCACGGTTGGGCTCCGGGGTGTCAGTAGGCGAACGCCAGCGGGCGCTCGGCGTCGTCGGTGTCGTCGTCGTCGGTCTGCGGGGTGACGTCCGGGACACCGGCGCGGGCGTAGCGGACCAGCAGCTTGAACTCGACCACCGCGAGGACGGCGTAGATGAGTGTGAACGCGGTGAAGGAGGTGAGGACCTCGGTCAGGGAGACGCTGCGGGACACGCCGTCGCGGGTGAGCATCTCGCCGAAGACGATCCAGGGCTGGCGGCCCATCTCGGTGAAGATCCAGCCGAAGGAGTTGGCCAGCAGCGGCAGCACGGGCATGACCAGGCCGGCGCGCAGCAGCCACTTGCTGGTGGGGGTGCGGCCCTTGCGCTGGCTCCAGAGCACCAGCAGCGCGATCGCGGCGGCCGCCAGCCCGAAGCCGATCATGAAGCGGAAGCTCCAGTAGGTGACCGGGATGATCGGGGCGTAGTTGCCGGGGCCGTACTGGCTGGCGTACTGGGCCTGCAGGTCGTTGATGCCCTGCACGGTGCCGTTGGGGTCGCCGGTGCCGAGGAACGACAGCAGGTACGGGATCTTGATGGCGAACAGCTCGCGGCTGCCGTCGAGGCTGCCGACGGTGAGCACGGAGAACGAGGCGGGGCTCTCGGTGGTGTAGAGGCCCTCGGCGGCGGCCATCTTCATCGGCTGCACCTCGGTCATGATCTTGCCCTGGATGTCGCCGGTGAGGAGGACCAGCGCCGAGGAGACCAGTACGACCCAGGAGCCGAGCTTGGTGGCGAAGCGGTACGCGCCGGTGTCGGCGCTGTCGCGGTTGCGCATCACGTGCCACAGGCCGACGGTGACCATCAGCGAGCCGGCGACCAGGAACGCGCCGGCCAGGGTGTGCGGGAACGTGATCAGGGCGACCTTGTTGGTGAGCACGGCGACGAAGTCGGTCAGCTCGGCACGGCCGCTCTCCGGGTTGATCCGGAAGCCGACCGGGTTCTGCATGAACGAGTTCGCGGCGAGGATGAAGTACGCCGACAGGTTGGTGCCGATCGCGGCGGCCCAGATCGAGGCCAGGTGCAGCCGCTTGGGCAGCCGGTCCCAGCCGAAGATCCACAGGCCGATGAACGTGGACTCCAGGAAGAACGCGACAAGGGCCTCGATAGCCAGTGGCGCGCCGAAGATGTCGCCGACGAAGCGGGAGTAGTCGCTCCAGTTCATGCCGAACTGGAACTCCTGCACGATGCCGGTGACCACACCCATCGCGAAGTTGATCAGGAACAGCTTGCCGTAGAACTTGGTGAGTTTGAGGTACCGCTCGTTGCCGGTGCGGTGCCACATGGTCTGGAGGATCGCCACCAGCACGGACAGGCCGATGGTCAACGGCACGAACAAGAAGTGGTAGACGGTGGTGACACCGAACTGCCAGCGGGCGACGTCCAACGCGTCCACCAGAAAACCCCCAGCTGTGCATACTACGAGACGTAGTAGATACTACTCGGCGTCGTAGCGAAAGCAGCAGGGCCGCAGGGCCCCACCCGGCCCGGGACCAATGACCCTGATCACCCTTGCCGGAGGACCTGCCGGCCCGGGATCACCGTGCCGGGTGCCGTGGTCGCCCCGGCTCGTGCGACCATCCAGCACTGATGAACAGCACCCTCTGGCGCGCGCCGCTGTTCTGGCGGGGCGCGCAGACGCTCGCCCGCGCCGCCGTCGGGCTGGTCGGCCGGCTGGAGGTCACCGGCGACGTGCCCGACGCGCTGCGCCGCGGCCCGCTGATCCTGGCGGCCAACCACATCAGCCCGTTCGATCCGGTCGTGCTCGCCGACGCGTGCCGGGCCCGCGACGTCGCGCCCCGGATCATGGCCACCGGCGGCCTGTTCCGCACTCCCGTGATCGGGGCGCTGATGCGCCACGCCGGGCACATCCGCGTCGACCGCGGCACCACCGCCGTGCACCGCTCGCTGGAGGTCGCCGCCCAGGCCGTGGCCGGCGGCTCGGTGGTGCTCGTCTACCCGGAGGGACGCATCGGACTCGACCCCGGCATGTGGCCCGAGCGGGGCAAGACCGGCACGGCCCGGCTCGCCTTCGCCAGCGGCGCCGCCGTCGTCCCGGTGGCCCAGTGGGGCTCGCACGAGGTGCTGCCGTACCGCGCGCCCAAGGGGATGCTGCGCGGCGTGGGCCGGGCGCTCGTGCGCCGGCCCGCCATCCGGGTGCACTTCGGCGCCCCGGTGTCGATCGACGACCTGCGCTCGGGCTCCCCCGGCGCGGCCCGGCAGGCCACCGACCGGATCATCGACGCGATCACCGAGGACCTGGTCCCGCTGCGCCCCGACGAGCCGGACCTGCCCCGCCACGTCGACCCCGGGCGGCCGGTCGACACCGCCCGCGCGCACCGCCGCCACCGCGCCGGCTGACGCATCCCGGACCCGATGGCGGGTATCAAGTCCCGCACTCCCGAGGCGGAGAGGACCTGGTCATGACCGCTGTCCGAGCACTCGTGCTCAACTGCACCCTGAAGCGCTCACCGGCGACGTCCAGTTCGCAGGTGCTCGGTCAGGAGGTGCTCGCCGCGCTGGCCGACCAGGGCGTCGACGGCGAGATCGTCCGCGTGGTCGACCACGACGTGCGCTTCGGGGTCTCCGTCGACGAGGGCGACGGCGACGGCTGGCCCGCCATCCGCGCCAAGCTGCTCGCCGCCCAGATCCTGATCATCGCCACGCCGATCTGGCTCGGTCAGCCCTCGTCGGTGACCAAGATGGTCCTCGAACGGTTGGACGCCGAGCTGTCCGAGACCGACGACCAGGGCCGCCTGCGCACCTACGGCAAAGTCGGCGGGGTGGCAGTGGTCGGCAACGAGGACGGCGCGCACCACACCATCGCCGAGGTGCAGCAGGCCCTCAACGAGGTGGGGTTCACCTGCCCTGCCGCCGGGGCCACCTACTGGGTCGGGGAGGCGCTGCACAAGACCGACTACGTCGACGCCCGCCCCAAACCCGACACGACCGGCCGCACCACGGCCGCGCTGGCGCTCAACAGTGCACACCTGGCCCGGCTGCTCGCGGAACGGCCCTACCCACCGCCCGGAACCCGTGACGCGGCCGTCGGCCCCAGCACCCAGCCAGGCTGACCCGACGCCCCCGCGCACCGCCGCGCACCGCCGTCGATCTTGCAGTTGGCGCCCCGGCGAACCCGGCAAACCGCCCCCGACGAGGGCCGCAAGCGCAAGATCGGCGAGGCGAGGGCGGGGCGCGGCCGGGCGCGGCGGGGTCAGGTGGTGGCGCGCAGGCGGGCGTCGAGCGCGTCGAGGTCCGGGACGAACCACACCTGGTCGTGCCGGTTGGACTCGGCCACCAGCGCCCGCAGGGCGCCACTGCGCTCCAGGTGGGCGGAGATGTCGCCGACGATCGCCAGGCGCAGCCGGTAGTTGACGAACTTCTGCATCACCTCGCCGGCGAAGCGGGTGCCGAGCGTGAAGAAGCCGGGGTCGAGCCGGGTGGCCGGCACCGCCACCACCGTCGCGCCGAGGAACGCCGCGCCGATCAGGTCCAGCGCGTCGCTCTCGGTCGCGATCGGCGGGCCGTCCGGGTCGCAGACCAGCACCGCCACGCCGGCCCGGTCCTGCATCTGGTCAGCCACGGCCGCCGCCGAGCAGGTCGTTGCCGCCGCCCAGCACGGCGTCGACCAGGCGCAGCAGGTCGGCGGTGGCGGTGAGGTCACCCAGGATCATGATGGTCATGCGCTGCCGCTCCTCGTCGTGGACCGTCTGCACCCGCAGCGGACGGTCCGGGTCGTGGTGGGTGTTCACGCCGGCCAGCACCAGCGTGCCGAGCCGGTCGGCGGCGGCCCGGTCGACGCCGTCGAGCCGCAGGACGCTCGACACCTCCGCCGCCGGTCCCGTCGCCGCGACGGCCGGCCGGCCGGTCAGCGCGTCCAGGTCCGCGCGCGCGATCCGGTACTGCTTGCCGATCCGGGTGGCCCGCAGCCGACCGGAGCGGATGTAGCCGCGCACGGTGCGTACGTGCAGCCCGAGCAGGTCGGCGACCTGCTCGACCGAGTACATGTCATTACTCATCGCACCGTATCTTAGCGATGATAGGGAGCGATAGGTAATTTCGTCGGCTGGCCATCTGTGCGCCACCCAGGCCGGGCATACTGCCCGCGTGCAGCCCCGTCACGGCTACCTCGACGCGCCCGCGCCGCTGGCGTTCGCCCATCGCGGCGGCGCGGCCGACGGCGACGAGAACACCGCCGCCGCGTTCGCCCGGGCCGTCGCGCTGGGCTACCGGTACGTGGAGACCGACGTGCACGCCACCGCCGACGGCGTACCTGTGGTCTTTCACGACCCGACGCTGCGCCGGGTCACCGGCGAACCCGGCCGCATCGCCGACCTGCGCTGGGCCGACCTGGCCTCGGTGCGCGTCGGCGGAGCCGCCCTGGTGCCCCGGCTCGACGACGTCCTCGGCGCCTGGCCGCAGGTGCGGTTCAACATCGACGTCAAGGCCGACGGCGGCGTGGAGCCCACTGTCGCCGCCGTCGGCCGGGCCGGCGCGGGCGAACGGGTGCTGCTCGCCTCGTTCAGCGACGCCCGGCTGACCCGGCTGCGCGCGCTGGCCGGGCCGAAGGTCGCCACCAGCCTCGGCATGCGTGGCGTGGCCCGGCTGCGGCTGGCCTCGCTGCACGGACGGCCGGTGCGGCTGCCCCCGTCCGTGGTCGCCGCCCAGGTGCCAACCTCCTACGGCCGGGTGCCGGTGGTGGACAGGCGCTTCCTCGCGTACTGCCACCGGATCGGGTTGCAGGTGCACGTCTGGACGATCGACGAACCTGCCCAGATGCACCACTTACTTGATCTTGGTGTGGATGGCATCATGACCGATCACGTCAGCGTGCTCCGCGACGTCTACCGCAGCCGCGGCCACTGGGCCGCCTGACCCCCCGAGGACGACCCCCGATGGCCGATACGGTCACCCCCGCCGTCGCCGACCCCACCGGACCGGGCAGCACCCGCCGCGAGCGCACCGGCTGGTACTTCTACGACTGGGCGAACTCCGCGTTCCAGACCACAGTCATCACGGTCTTCCTCGGGCCGTTCCTGACCACCGTCACCGAGCTGGCCGCCGGCTGCGAACTGGGCGCGGACAGCTGCGACGGCGCCGTGTACCCGCTGGGCATCAAGATCGCCGCCGGCTCGTTCTACCCGTACCTGATCTCGCTGTCGGTCTTCCTCACCGTGTTCGTGCTGCCGGTGATCGGCGCGATCGCCGACCGGTCGGCGCACAAGAAGCGGCTGCTCGCCGCGGCGGCCTTCACCGGCGCCGGCGCGACCATCGCGTTCGCGTTCGTCACCGGCGAGCGCTACCTGCTCGGCGGCGCGCTGTTCCTGATCGCGAACATCTCCTTCGGCGCCGCCGTGGTCGTCTACAACTCGTTCCTGCCACAACTCGGCGGACCGGACGAGCGCGACGGCATCTCCAGCCGCGGCTGGGCCATCGGCTACCTCGGCGGCGGCCTGCTGCTCGCGCTGAACCTGGTCGCGGTCACCATGCTCAGCGAGGAGGGCAACGCCCAGCGCACGCTGGACCTGGCCCGCTGGTCGATCGTGTCGGCCGGCGTGTGGTGGGCGGCGTTCACCCTGATCCCACTGCGCTGGCTGCGCGAACACCCCACCGCCGCCGCCCTGCAGGCGGGCGGCAACGTGCTCACCGACGGGTTCCGGCAGCTCGGGCGCACCCTGCGCGAGATCAAGGCGTACCCGCTGACGCTCTACTTCCTGCTCGCCTTCCTGGTCTTCAACGACGGCATCCAGACCGTCATCACCCTCGCCAGCCAGTACGGCACCGAGGAGCTGCGGCTGGAGCAGAGCACCCTGATCGTGACCATCCTGCTGGTGCAGTTCCTCGCCTTCGGCGGCGCGCTCGCCCTCGGCGCGCTCGCCAGGCGCATCGGCGCCTGGAAGACCGTGCTGCTGTCGCTGGTGCTCTGGACCGGTGTGATCATCGCCGCGTTCCGGCTGCCCGCCGAGGCGCCCGTGCCGTTCATGATCCTCGGCGGCTGCATCGGCCTGGTACTCGGCGGCAGCCAGGCGCTGAGCCGGTCGCTGTTCAGCCAGCTCATCCCGGCCGGCAAGGAAGGCGAGTACTACGGCTTCTACGAGATCAGCGACAAGGGCACCAGCTGGCTCGGCCCGCTGGCGTTCGGCCTGGTGTTCCAGCTGACCTCGTCGTACCGGGTGGGTCTGGTCTCGCTGTTGATCTTCTTCGTCGTCGGCTTCGCGCTGCTGGCCGCCGTCCCGATGCGCCGGGCCATCATCGCCGCCGGCAACACCCCGCCCCGGGTGCTCTGACGGGTGGATCATCGCGGACCGGATCCGGCGATGTCGATGGACTAGGCTGCCCCGACGTGACCGACGACGCCGCCCTGACCTGCCTGGCCCGTCCCCTGCCGGGGCCCGGCGACGACCGAGCCGCCGGCTGCGCCGCCGCCCGCGGCGTCGACGGCCGGCCGCTGCACGCCGCCGCGCTGAAGTTCTTCTGGGGGCCGATGGACTGCGGCAAGTCCACCATGGCGTTGCAGATGAACCACAACCACGCCCGCCAGGGCCGTCGCGGCCTGGTCACCACCCGCATCGACCGCTCGCTCGGCCCGCAGGTCACCACCCGCATCGGCCTGGCACACGAGGCCGTCGAGGTCACCGACGACCTGGACCTGCGCGACCTGGTCCGCGACGCCTGGGCCGAAGGGGTACGGGTGGACTACCTGATCTGCGACGAGGCGTCGTTCTACAACCTCGAACACGTCGAGCAGATGGCCGAGCTGGTCGACAGGTTCGACGTCGACGTCTACGCCTTCGGACTGGCCACCGACTTCCGCTCCTGCCTGTTCCCGGCCGCGCAGCGGCTGTTCGAACTGGCCGACGAGGTGGCCCGCATCCAGGTCGAGGTGCTGTGCTGGTGCGGCCGGGAAGGGCTGCTCAACGCCCGGGTCGTGCAGGGCGCGGTGGTCCGCGAGGGCGCGCAGGTCGTCATCGGCGACACCGTGGACAGCGCCGACGTGCGCTACCAGGTGCTGTGCCGGCGCCACTACCGCTCCGGGGACCTCGGCCCGCGCGCCTGAGCCTCAGAACGGGTCCCCGCACACCCGCCACGACCCGCCCTCCGACACGATCGGCAACTCGCGTTCCTCGCTGCCGCCGCCGTCGCGGTTGATCCGCACCACCACCGTGCCGTGCGGGCGGCCGGAGCGGGTCGCCACCGACACGTCGACGATCTCGTAGCCGCTGACCTGCGGCGGCGTCCGCACCCAACTGCCGAAGCCGGCTTTGCTCCACCTACCCCGGGCCTCGGCGCACAGCCGCTCGTACGCCGCGTCGGTGTCACCGGAGGCGACGTCACGGAAGAACCCGTCGGCCGTCTCCCGCACGGGCCCGTCCGCCTGGAGCACCACCTGGGCGTTCCACACCGCCAGCCCGGCCACCCCGATCAGGCAGGTGCCCACGCCGAGACCGGCGATCAGCACACCGGCGCGCAGCGGCCGGCGCCGCCGAGTCGTGTGCTGCCACTCCCGCTGCCTGCCCATCACCCCCGACCGTAGGCAACCGGCGGTCGGGCCGCAGCCGCTTGCGCCGCGTGTCGCCCACCGTCTGAGGTGGTCACGCGTACCTGACAGGAGGTGGCAGCTACCGGCGGCAGACTGCGGGCATGACAACCCACGCCGACCTCGCCATGGTCAACCTCGACAGCTCCGACCCGGCCACGCACGCCGCCTTCTACGCCCACGCGCTCGGATGGGAGACCACCCACAGCGAGGCCGAGTACGCCATGATCGTCGCCGAAGGCACGTCGATCGGCTTCGGCCTGGTGCCCGGCTACGCGCCGCCGGCCTGGCCGGACGAGTCCGGCGCCAAGCGCTACCACCTCGACCTCGTCGTCGACGACGTGGCCGCCGCCGAGAAGGACCTGCTGGCGGCCGGGGCGACCCGGCCGGAGTTCCAGCCCGGCGGCGAGCGGTGGACAGTGCTCCTGGACCCGGTCGGGCAGCCGTTCTGCCTCTGCCCCCGCACTCAGGGCTGACCGGCTGTCAGCGATGCGGGCCGCGGGCCACCGCGGCCCGCATCGCGGCCGGAACGTACTCCAGGTGGCGCCCGCCGCCGCCAGCTGCGTCAGGTAGGTCCGCTCGCCGGCACCCTACGGCGCGGGTACGACGCTCAGCCGCGCCGGCGGGCCCGCGCCGCCCAGATCGCGTACGCCGGGTCGCGGTCCAGGTTGTGCCGGTCCCTGTCGTAGCGGCGGGTGGTACGCGGATCGGCGTGCCCCATCGCGTCCTGCACGTCCTCCAGCGGCACCCCCTCCGAGCGCGCCGTGGTGGCGAACGCGTGTCGCAGCGAGTGCGGCGACAACTTCGCCCAGGCGGCGATCCCGGCGCGCTGCGCGAGGCGGCGCACCAGGCGGAACACGGCGTGCCGGTCCATCCGGCCACCGGTCGCGGTGACCAGCAGCGGCCCGGTCAGCGCCGGCACCGTCACGCCCTGCGCCTCGGCCCGGACCGCCAGGTAGGCGTCGAGGGCGTACGCGGTGCCCGGGGTGAGCGCGCGCCGGCGTACCTTGCCGCCCTTGCCGACGAAACGGACGCTGCGGTGGCCGCGTTCCGTTCCCAGGTCGGACAGGTCCAGCGAGACCAGTTCCCCGACCCGCAACCCGAGGTCGGCCAGGAGCGCGACGGCGGCCCGGTTGCGGGCGGCGGTCGGGCCGGTGTCGGCCTCGGCGGCGGCGATCAGCGCGTCGACCTCCTCCGGCGTGAGGCCGACGGTGGCGGAGTGGTCCCGGTCGACGCGGGGCCGGTCGGCCGCCGACACCGGGTTGGCGGTCACCGCGCCCAGTTTGGCCAGGAAGTCGTACCAGCTCGACAGCGCGGACAGCCGGCGCGCCACGGTGGCCGGGGTGAGCGGGCGGCCGTCGCGGCCGCGCGGCGTGGACTCCAGCTCCCGCCCGTAGGCGTTGACGTCGAGGAAGGTGGCCCGCAGCGGGTCCAGTCCCCGCTCGGCGCACCAGCTCAGCCAGCCGGTGACGTCCCGCCGGTACGCGTCACGGGTGTGCTCGGACAGGCGCCGGTTGCGCAGCCACGCCTCGGTGACGTCGGCCGGGCCGGCGGGCAGGGCGGCGGTACGGGCGCGGGGCAGCACCTCGGGGCGAAGCATGTGAGAAAGGCTCTCAGTAGGCGGGGGGTTTGGCGACGAGGCGCGCCCGGCCCGATTTTCGGCAGCGGGTTACCGTCACCGGGTGCGTGCCAGCCGGCTGGTCTCCCTGCTGTTGCTCCTGCAGACCCGGGGGCGGATGACCGCCCACGAACTCGCCGACGCCCTGGAGGTGTCGGTGCGGACCGTCTACCGCGACGTCGAGTCGCTCGGCGCCGCAGGTGTCCCGGTGTACGCCGACCGCGGGCCGGCCGGCGGCTACCGGCTGCTGGAGGGCTACCGGACGCGGCTGACCGGGATGACCGGCCCGGAAGCCGAGGCGCTGTTCCTCGCCGGCCTGCCCGGACCCGCCGCCGAGCTGGGGCTGGCTTCGGTGGTGGCCGCCGCCGAGCTGAAGGTGCGCGCCGCGCTGCCCGACGAGCTGGCCGACCGCAGCGGCCGGATCCGGCAGCGGTTCCACCTGGACGCGCCCGGCTGGTTCCGGCACCCCGAAGCCACCCCGCACCTGGCCACGCTGGCCGGCGCCGTGTGGGAGGACCGGCTGGTGCGGCTGCGGTACCGGCGCTGGCGCGCGCCGCGCGAGGTGACCCGGCTGGTCGAGCCGCTGGGCGTGGTGCTCAAGGCGGGCCGCTGGTATCTGGTGGGCCGGTGCGGGGAGCAGGTGCGCACCTTCCGGGTCGGCGCGGTGCTCGACGCGGAGGTCACCGCCGAGCGGTACGAGCGCGACGACGGGTTCGACCTGGCCGCCTACTGGCGGGAATGGACCGCCCGGTACGAGCGCGACGTCTACCGCGACCAGGCACGCATCCGGCTCACCGTGGCCGCGCTGGAGTTCATGCCGTACGTCTTCCCGCCGGAGATGAGCCGGGCCGCCCGGGCCGCGGCCGGTGAGCCCGGCCCGGACGGGTGGCTGGAGACCACCGTGCCGATCGAGTCGGTCCGGCACGCCCACGCGGAGCTGCTGAAGCTCGGCGCCGAGGTGGAGGTGCTCGCCCCGGCGGAGCTGCGGGACCGGTTCACCGCCACCGCGCACGCGCTGACCCGGCTCTACGGCGACGCGGGGTCGGCCGGCGCTCCGGCCTCCCCCGCGTCGGCGTGACCGGTCAGGCGGTGGTGAGCTGGCGCCGGCCGTTGCCCTCGGCGGGCGTGGCCACTGTGATCCGGCGCGGCTTGGCGCGCTCGGCGACCGGGATGCGCAGCGTCAGCACGCCGTTCTCGTAGCCGGCCTCCAGCCGGTCGGTGTCGAGCGTGTCGCCCAGGAAGAGCTGCCGGGTGAACGTCCCCATCGGCCGCTCGGCGGCGACAAGTTCGATGTTCTCGCCGGTGGGGCGGCGGCGCTCGGCGCGGACGGTCAGCACGTTGCGCTCGACGGTGCAGTCGATGCTGTCCGGGTCGACGCCGGGCAGGTCGAACGCGGCGTAGAAGTAGTCGCCGTCGCGGTAGGCGTCCAGGTGCATCACGGCGGGCCGGGCTGCGGTGCCGAAGAACTGCTCGGCGATCCGGTCGATCTCGCGGAACGGGTCGGTACGCATCAACATGGCTCTTGCCTCCTCGGTTCTCCTGGCCCAAGGTCTCAAGTTGAGCCCGGGTGACTCAACTTCTGATTCTGTTTTAACGCGCCCGCGCCGCGTCGTCAACTCGGGCCGGCAGTGACTTCTCGAACCAGTGCTGCGCGTACGGGCCGCTGGTGAACGCGGGGATCTCCCGGTAGCCGTGCCGGGCGTACAGGGCACGCGCCTCGACCAGGTCGGAACGGGTGTCCAGCCGGATCCGCCGCGCTCCGCCCTCGGCCGCGTACGCCTCGACCGCCGTTATCAGCGCCGCCCCGCCCCCGGCGCCCCGGTGCTCCGGACGCACGTACACCCGGGTCAGCTCGGCCCAGCCCGGTTGCCACCTCAGCCCGGCGCACCCGGCGAGCCGGCCGTCGCGGCGGGCCAGCACCAGCAGCCCGGTCGGCGGGGCCAGGTCGTCGCTCGGGTCCTCGGCCAAGGCTGCGTCCACCTCACCGGGCCGCTCCGGGCGGCCGTACCAACGGCGCACCATCTCCGCCATGTACTCGCGCAGCAGCAGCGCCGCGTCCGGCTCGTCCGGCCGGGCCGCGCCCGTGCTCCAGCCGGTCACGGCCTGGTCCGCCAGTAGACGCCGTGCTCGCGGGTCAGCAGCATGTCGTCGATCAGGTAGCGGCGCAGCGTCACGTGGTCGGCCTCGCCGCCCTCGCACCACTGGCGCAGCGCGTCGTCCACCTCCCGCTCCGGATAGCGGATCCCCGGCTCGAAGGTGCGCTCGGTGACGTGTTCCAGCAGCACGCGGCGGCGTCCGCGCTGCGCGGGCAGCCGGGTCAGCGCGCCGTCGCGTAGGAACGTCCGCAGGATCGTCTCCCGCGGGTCCGCCGCCGGGGCCGCCGGCGACGCCGCCCCGGCCCGGGCGAACTCGCGCAGCCGCTCGGCGTCGACCCGCAGCCCATCCCCGTCGTCGGCCAGCACACCGGCGTCGGTGAGGCGGCGTACGGCCACCGCGACGTCGCGGGCCGGCAGCCCGGTACGGGCCACCACGGTCGGCGTGTCCCGGGCGCCGAGCACGATCGCGGCGAACACGGTCCGGCGGCGCTCGTCGGCGAGCGCCCCGGCGAGGGCATGAGCGGTCATGGCGGGCAGCCTGTCAGCAACCCGCCGGATCCGGCGAGGCGTTTTCCGGCCCGCCGCTGCCGCGGGCCGCCACGACGGGCGGCGGCGGCCCGGCGGTTGGCGACACCCGACCGACGCGACCGGCACACGCCGCGGGTCAGGCCGCGAAGTCGACGTCGGCGGCCTCGACGGTGCCGGCCGTGCGCCCCGGCGCGGTCTGGAAACTCCAGTACAGGTTGGTGTCCTCGAACGAGTCGCCGTACGCCTTGTGCACCAGCGCCTCGACCCCCCGACAGGAAGGCGCTGCCGTCTCACAGCCGACGGTGCATGACGTGCAGTCCCACCAGGCCCAGCGTCGGGTGGGCGAACGACTCCGGCACGGTGCCGATCACCGTGAAGCCCAGCCGCCGGTACAGCTCCACCGCCGCCGCGTTGGTCTCCACCACGGCGTTGAACTGCATCGCGGCGAAGCCCTGTCGCCGGGCCCAGTCCAGCGCCTCCTCGCACAGCGCACGGCCCACACCCCGGCCGCGCGCGTCCGCCGCCACCATGAAACTCGCGGTCGCCACGTGTGAGCCCGGCCCGGGCCGGTTCGGGCCCATCTTCGCGGTGCCGCGCACCGTGCCGTCGTGGTCCACCGCGATCGAGGTACGCCCCGGCGGCCGCTCCACCCACACCTCGCGCGCCACGTCCGGCGGCCATGCGGGGTCGTACACGAACGTGTCGGCGGCGGTGACGACGTCGGCGAAGATCGGCCAGACCTGGTCCCAGTCGGCGTCGGTGTAGTCACGAATCCTCATCGCCGGGCACGCTAGCCGCCGCCCCGGCCGTCCGGCCACCGCTTTCCGTCCACCCGGCCGAGGGTCGCGGGGCATCGGCGGCCCGCCGGTCCGGTCCATCATGGGCAGGTGGCCGAATCAGTCGCCGACCTCGATCGGAGCGAGGCCGCCGCGCCCGGTGGCCCGCCAGCCGCCGGTCCGCGTACCCGCGCGCCCCTGGTGGTGGGCGCGGTCCTGACCGTCGTGCTGCTGTCGCTCGCCGGCCGCTACGGCTACCACCGCGACGAGCTGTACTTCCTGCTGTGCGGCCGGCACCTCGACTGGGGCTACGTCGACCAGGGGCCTCTCGTGCCGGCGCTGGCGCGGCTGGCCGACACGATCGCGCCGGGCAACCTGGTGGTGCTGCGTACCCCGTCGGCCTTGATCGGCGGCGCGGCGGTGGTGCTGGTCGCCGCGATCGCCCGGCAGTTCGGCGCCGACCGCGTCACCCAGACGGCGGCGGCGGTGCTCGCCGCCGCCTCGGGCATCGTGCTGGCCGGCGGTCACCTGCTCAGCACCACGAGCGTCGACCTGCTGGTGTGGCTGGCCGCGGCGCTGTGCGTGGTGCGGATGCTGCGCACCGGCGACACCCGGTGGGCGCTCGGCGCCGGGCTGGCGCTCGGCGTCGGCCTGCTCAACAAGCCGCTGCCCGCCCTGCTCGGCGTGGGCCTGGTCGCCGGGGTGCTGATCGCCGGTCCGCGCCGGCTGCTGCGCGACAGGTGGGTGCTCGCCGGAGCGGGCGCCGCCGTGCTGCTCGCCGTGCCGTACGGGGCGTGGCAGGCCGCGCACGGCTTCCCGCAGCTCGACGTCGCCGCGTCGATCGCCGACGGCGACAGCTCCTACAGCGGCCGGATCGACGCGCTGGTGCTCCAGTTCCTGATCATCAGCCCGTTCGCGGTCCCGGTGTGGGTGGCCGGGCTGGTCGCGCTGCTGCGCCGGCCGTCCTGGGCGGCGTACCGGTCGCTGGCCTGGGCCTGGCTGGTGGTGGTCGCGATCGTGCTGGTGGCCGGTGGCAAGGGCTACTACGACGCGCCGCTGCTGCTGGTGCTCACCGCCGCCGGGGTGGTGCCGACCGTCGCGTGGGCGCGGCGGGGCGCACCCCGGGTCCGGCAGGCGCTGCTGGTCACCGCCACCGTGCTGATGGCCGCGAGCAGCGCGGTGCTGCTGCTGCCCACGCTGCCCGCCGACCGGCTGCCCGGATTCGTGGTGGCGGCCAACTACGACGCGGGCGAGACCATCGGCTGGCCGGAGTTCGCCGACTCGGTGGCCGCCGTGCACCGCGCCCTGCCCGCGCCCGAGCGCGCCCGGGCGGTGGTGCTGACCGGCAACTACGGCGAGGCCGGCGCGCTGGCCCGGTACGGGCCGCAGCGGGGACTGCCGCGCGCGTACTCCGGGCACAACAGCATGGCCACGTTCGGCCGGCCGCCCGACGACGCGGACGTGGTGATCGTCGTCGGCTGGTCCCGTCCGGACCGGCTGCGTGCCTGGTTCACCGAGGTCACCGAGGCGGGCCGGGTCGACCAGCGGGTCGACGTCGACAACGACGAGAACGGCGAGCCGATCTTCGTCGCCCGAGGGCTGCGCCGTCAGTGGTCGCAGATCTGGGACACCGAGGTACGCCACGGCTCCTGACATACTTGCCGCCATGCTCTGGGGAGTCAGCGGGCCGATCTTCCTCCTCGACTACCTCGGCGCGGTCGCCGTGGCCGTCGTGATCGCGGTCGCGGTACGCGAACTGACCGGCCGCCGTGCCCGGGGCGCGACGCCCGACCGGGTCGAGCTGGCGTACCTGACCGACCGGGCGCTGCTGGCCTGCCAGGTCGGGGTGGCCGCGCTGCGCCGCGCGGGCGGGGTCGAGATCGGTGAGCTCGCCACCCTGCACGCGCAGGGACCGCCCCCGGCCGGCTCGCCCGCGCTGGTGCGCGCCCTGCACAGCGCGCTGCGCCGCCCGCAGACCTGGGCGGCGGTGCTCGCCGACCCGGACGTGGGCCGGGCGCTGCGCCGTACTGTCGGGCGGCTGGTCCGCGACGGCTGGCTGCTCACCCGCGCGCAGCGACGGCGGATCGCGCTGGGCACTGTGCCGCTGTTCGCGGTCGCCGTGGTCGGGCTGACCCGGCTCGTGGACAGCGCTGTCGAGGGGCGCTCCGCCGGTGGTCCCGCCTCGGTCGCCGGGCTGCTGCTGTGCTGCCTGGCCACCGCGCTCGGTGGCTGGTGGCTGACCGAGGTGCCGGAGACCGGGTCCGCCGCCCGCCGCCTGCTGCGGCGGCTGCGCCGTGAGCACGCCGACCTCGACCCGGAACGCCGTCCCACCTGGCAGGGCCGGGACACCGACACCCTGCTGACGGGGATGGCGCTGTTCGGCCCCCGGCCGCTGCTCGCCGTGGATCCGGCCTTCGCCGTCCAGGTGGGCGTAGATCCGGAACGGGACCGCCCGCGCCCCGACCGCAAACCCGCCCGCCGCTGACCGAACCTCCCATTTCGCGTCGATCATGAACTTGACGGCGTTTGGTGTCCGGTTTGTCCGGCACAACTTCATGCTCGGCGAAGGATGGGCGGGCAGGCCGTCGGCGTGGGCCGGGTTTCCTTGTCTTGGGCGCCGGGAAGGCTCGGGCATGGCCGAGACATTCGTGAGCGAAGACCTGAAGACACTGCAGGCGATTGCGCGCGGGGCCGGGATACAGGAGGTCGACCGCCTGTCGCCGGACCAACTGGTCGAGGCGCTGCGCCGCGCCGGGGTGACGAACGGTACGCAGGACCAGTGGCCGCCCCAGCCGATCGAGGACCCGGCACACCTGGCCGGGCTGCCCCGCAGTTCGCTGACGCAGGGCGACGAGAGCACCGGCGGCCGGGCCGCCGAGGAGTCGATCGGCGCCATGCCCGGCGAGTCCGGCACCGAGATCAACGACCGCACGGAACGCTGACCGGAATCGCACAAGGGGCCGCCCCCGGTGAATCCCGGGGGCGGCCCCACGCTCGATCGGGCGGGGTCAGTGCATCCCGGCGGCGGCCGCCGCCTCCTCACGGGCCCGGCGCTCGTCACCGCTGAGCGTGTTCAACGGCTTCTCCTTGATGAACAGCACGACGATCAGGGCGAGCAGCGCGAACGGCGCGCCGATGAGGAACATCTCCGACGTGGCGGTGCCGTAGACCTCCTGCACGATCCGCAACACCGGCTCCGGCAGGGCCGAGAGATCCGGCACCTCGGCCGAACCGCCACCGCCGGGCAGCGGGCCGAGCTTCTCGGTGGTCAGCGACGTCACCCGGTTCGCCAGGACCGCGCCGAGCGCGCTGACCCCGACCGCGCCGCCCATGCTGCGGAAGAACGTCAGCACCGACGTCGCCGCGCCCAGCTCGGCGGCCGGCACGTCGTTCTGCGCGGCCAGCACCAGGTTCTGCAGCAGCATGCCGACGCCTACACCCAGCACCGCCATGTGCACCGACAGCACCGGCACGCTCGTGTTCGCGTCGATGGTGCTCAGCAGCAGCATGCCGACGGTCATCACCGCGGCACCGGCGACCAGGAACATCTTCCAGCGGCCGTACTTGGTGATCAGCTGGCCCGCCACTGTCGAGGAGACCAGCAGACCGAGGACCATCGGCAGGCTCATCAGGCCGGCCGCTGTCGGCGACTTGCCGAGCGAGGTCTGGAAGTACTGCGACAGGAACACGGTGCCGCCGAACATCGCCACGCCCACGAGGATGCTCGCGATCGTGGTGAGGCTGACGGTGCGGTTGCGGAAGATGCCCAGCGGGATGATCGGCTCCTCGGTCCGGGCCTCGACGAACACGGCGAGCGCGAGCAGCACCAGCCCGCCGCCGACCAGCAGCGCGGTCCAGCCGGACGCCCAGTCGAACTTGTTCCCGGCCAGCGACGACCAGATCAGCAGCGTGGACACGCCCGAGGTGATCAGCAGGGCGCCGAGCCAGTCGATGCGGACCTTGCGGCGGACCACCGGCAGGTGCAGGGTCTTCTGCAGCAGCGCGATGGACAGCAGGCTGAACGGCACGCCGATCAGGAAGCACCAGCGCCACCCGAGCCAGGACGTGTCGACCAGGATGCCGCCGATCAGCGGGCCGGCGATGGTGCCGACACCGAAGACGGCGCCGAAGATGCCGGCGTACCGGCCCAGCTCACGCGGCGGGATCATGGCCGCCATGACGATCGTGGCGAGCGCGGTCATGCCGCCCGCGCCGATGCCCTGGATGACCCGGCTGAGCAGCAGCACCTCGACGTTCGGGGTGAAGCCGGCGACGAGCGAGCCGACCACGAACAGGCCGAGGGACAACTGGATCAGCAGCTTCTTGCTGTAGAGGTCGGCCATCTTGCCCCACAGCGGGACCGTCGCGGTCATCGCCAGCAGTTCGCTGGTGACGATCCACGTGTAGACGGTCTGGCTGCCGTTGAGGTCGGCGATGATCCGGGGCAGCGCGTTCGCCACCACCGTCGAGGCGAGGATCGCCACGAACATGCCGACCATCAGGCCGGACAACGCCTGGAGCACCTCCCGGCGTGACATCCGCGTACCCGTGTCGGCGGGCGGAACAGTGGCGGTGGTCATCGAACTCCTTGTCGTGTGCACGGGCGAGCGGCCGCGCGACGGCGGCGGCCGGTACGGATGGGAGAGGTCAGGACGGATCGGGCAGGCCAGCGGCGACGGCGGCGAACGCCTGGGCGGTCAGCTCGCGCAGCGTCGTCGTGTCGGGTTGCTCGACCCACTGCATCAGGGCGGTGCGGAAGACCGCGCCGGCGACAGTGGTGACGAGCGTCGGGTGCCCGTGGCCCGGGTCGAGACCCAGCCGGGCGGCCACCGCCGCGACGATCACCTGTTCCGTCTCGGCGTTGCCACTGACCAGCCGCGGGAGCAGCGACGGGTTCGCCGCGATCACCCGCAGCCGCAGCAGCCACACCTCCCGGTCGGCTTCGATGGCCTCGACGACGTCGCCGAAGGCAAGCCGCAGCGCGTCGAACGCGGACACCTCCGGCGGCGCGGCGACGACGCGGGCGGCCAGCACCTCGCGGTCGGTCGGCTGGTCGCCGAGCAGCGCCTCGTCCTTGCTGGGGAAGTAGTTGAAGAAGGTGCGGGCCGACACGTCGGCGGCCTCGCTGATCTCCTCCACCGTCACCTGGTCCAGGCCGCGCTCGGCGACCAGGCGCAGCGCGGCGGCGCTGAGGGCGGCGCGGGTCTGCCGCTTCTTGCGGTCACGCAGGCCGGGCCGGCTCTGATCCGTGGTCACGCCACGACTCTACGAGCGATCTTGCAGAGAGTGCAAAGTTTTAGTGAGTGAAGTGACGTGCGACGCACCGCGGCGACGCCGGAAAACGGGTTGAGCGCGGTTTCCGGCGTCCCGTACGTTCCTCGCACCTTTGTCGCAGCGAAGAAGGACGATTCCGCGTGACCCCTCCTGCTCTCTAGAACCTGACACGTTCCCACGCCTGTAGCCGTCGCCTGCGCGACGGCTCCCCGGGCTGCCCTCGCGCGCCCGGCCACAGCGTCCGAGGCCGCGCGTAATCGGCCTCGCGTCAGGTCTTCAGAGATCAGGTCTCCATGTCATCCCAACCTCATATCGTGCTGCCCTGGGTCGTACGCCGGACCCGCCTTCCGCTGCTGTCGCTGCGCTGCGTCATCTGCCGGGGGGAGTCGGCCACCGCCGCCCGGGGCCGGTTCCGGGTCAACGCCAACGGCAAGCTGCTGGACGTGTGGCTGCTGGTGCACTGCGTGTCCTGCGGCCGGACCAGCAAGCTCACCGTCCGCGAGCGGGCGACGGTCAGTTCGTTCGATCCCACCGATCTGCACGGCCACCAACTCAACGATCCCGACCTGGTGGCGGCCACACTGCTGGACCCGGCATTCGCCCGGCGCTGCCGCTTCACCCTCGACTGGACCGGCGCGTGGCGCCTGGACGCCCCGGTCGTGCCGCTCGACGGGTGGCCGGTGCAGGTCAACGTCACGTTCGACGACCCGGTGCCGGTTCGCCCGGACCGGCTCATCGCCCACCGGTTCGGTCTCACCCGGTCCGAGGTGCTGCGCCGGGTCAAGTGCGACATCCCACTGAACCGTCCGACGAGCACCGCATTCACCTTCACCGTACTGGCGGAGGACTGATCGCGGCGTGGTCGCGGCGGCATCCCGCCGCGACCACGCCCGCGTGACAGCGCGGCGGCACCGGACGGCTCACGATCGCCGCCCGGCGCCGCCGCGCGCGACGGCGAGTTCGGCCTCGATCAGATCGGCGGCCCGGTCCGCGCCTCCGGCGGCGCGCGCCTGCCGCTTCAACTCGGCGCTGCGGGCCAGCACGACGGGGTCCGACGTGAGGGCCAGCAGCGCCGCACGCAGCTCCGCGGCGGTGACGCCGGCCGAGTCGACGACCCGGGCGACGCCGAGGGCGGCCAGCTGCTCGGCGTTGGCGAACTGGTCGGCCGCCTGCGGTACGGCGATCATCGGCGTCCCGCAGTAGAGACCTTCGCTGCTGCCGCCCATGCCGGCGTGGGTGACGAAGGCATCCGCCTGCTCCAGCACGGCCAGCTGCGGCACCCACCGGTGGACCTCGACGCTGTCCGGGACGGGACCGAGTTCGGCCGGGTCGACGTGCTTGCCGATCTGCAGAACGGTGTGCCAGCCGGGCAAATCGCCGAACGCGGCGACGCAGCGGCGGTAGAACTCGGGCCGCTGGGTGAAGGCGGAGCCGAGCGAGACGAGCAGCACCTTCCCGGCGTGCTCCGGTCGCACCCAGGCACCCTGCTCGGCGCGGTCGCCCAGCACCGGGCCGACGAAGCTGTAGACCGACCGGTCGACCCGGTCGGCGTTCGGCTGGAGCGCCTCCGGCGGCAGGACGAGGCTGCGGACCGGCCGCCCCTGGAACGCCATGCTGTCGGTGACCGACGAACCCTCAGCGGTCAGCCATGCCGTGAACCGCCGGTAGTAGTCGGCGCCGCGCGGATCGGCCCGCATCGCCTCCACAGCGGGTGCCATCTCCTGCTCGTAGCCGTCCCAGGCGACGAACGTCGAGGAGAGCTGGACGGCCGGGATCCCCCACTGCTCGCCGAGCAGCCGGGCCGGCGCGCCGGCGATGTCGTAGAGGAACAGGTCCGGCCGGTCGTCGGCGTAGGCGGCCCGCAGCTGCGGCAGCATGGCGATCGCGTCGTCGAGGAAGAGCGTGAGCTGCGCGATCGGGTCGTCGATGCCGGCGCCGCCGTCGGCGGGCAGCGTCGAGGCGTACGGCTTCAGCTCCGCGCCGGTGGACCGGATGACCTCGGCGAAGGCCGGGTCGTTGGCGTACGTGACCCGGTGGCCGCGCCGCACGAGGGTACGAATGATGTCCAGGCTCGGGTTGACGTGCCCGTGGAACGGAATGCTGACCATGGCGATGTGCGGCAAGTGATCTCCTGATCTCTGCTGAGACGAGACGTACCGTCTCGCTTGCCCAGCAGAGCACGGCGGGACTTCGCCCGTCAAGACGATACGTCTCGTCTCGCTGTAGGCTGCCGCTGTGACTCCGCAGCCCACCCGCCGCAACGAGCAGTCCCGCCGCGCGATCCTCGCCGCCGCCCTGGAGCTGCTGACCGAGACCGGATATTCGGCCCTGACCGTCGAGGCGATCGCCGCCCGCGCCGGGGTCGGCAAGCAGACCATCTACCGCTGGTGGCGTGGCAAGGGCGCGGTCATCCTGGACGCGCTCGCCGACGACATGCCGGAGGTCATCGCCCTGCCCGACACCGGTGACCTGCGGGCCGACCTGCGTGAGGTTCTCCGGGCCACAGTTGCCGAGTTCGCCGACGCCCGGCTGTCCGCCACCACCCGCGCCATCACCATCGAGACGCTCGCCGACGAGGACCTGGCCGGTCAGGCGCGCGACCGGCTGCTCCGTCCTCAGTTGAACGCGGTCCGCGCCCGACTGGAGGCCGCACGCGAGGCCGGCCAGGTACGCCCCGACGCTCCCCTGGACCTGGTGGTGGAGCTGCTGTTCGGCCCGCTGTACCACCGCTGGCTGCTGCGCAACGGCCCACTGACCGACGACTACGCCGACGGCATCGTCGACCTGGTCGTCGCCGCCGTCACCCCGTCACCGAGCACCGGCCGCTAGCCACTCGCCTGCGGCTTGTCGCGGGCGACCTGTCCGGCGGCCAGTTCCTGCGACAGCCGATCGAGTCCGTCTCTTATCAGCTTCCCGTAGCCGTCGTCGCCGAGCGCGCCCATCCCCTCCCGGGCCCGCTGGAGGTGGTCCCGCGCCTGGTCGAGTTCGCCGAGCTTGCGGTGGCACTCCGCCAGGTTGAGATGCAGCGACGGGTACAGCCCGGCAACCGACATCGGCACCCCGGCCTGCGCGACCCGCTCGTCGGTGAGCAGGTCGGCCGCCGCGAGCGCCCGCCGGTCCCAGACCAGTTCCTGGCGTACGTCGTCCTGCACGTCGGCCATCGCGTGCGCGAGAACGCAGACGTGCAGGGGATCGCCCTGCTCCCCGCCGATCTCGTCCCAGATCCGGGCGAACAGGTCGCGGGCGTCCTCACGCCGACCGTGCTGGTGGTGCATCTGCACGCCGTCGTTGATCCGGGTCAGCGTCGCGTCGAACGCCATCGCCTGCTCCCTGGGGTCGGCTGCGGTGGCGTGATCGTACGCCGATAGCGCCCGCGGAGCCCGACCGCACATAACTGTCATTATGGTGTAGCGCCGATTTGCCCTCTTTGACCGTAGAGATAAGAGGATTGCTGTTACCAGCAATTCGGTAATAGGCATGCCGACGTAGCCTCCGGCGAGCCGGACGCCGTCGGCTCCCGGCCTGCTCGACAATCCACGGGTGACGACGACTTCCCCGGTGCGCCAGATGGTCGGCTCGCCTCCCGTACTGCACTACTACGTGCTGCACGACGCCGCCGGCGCGCCGGAAGGACTGTTGGCCGAGGAGTTCCTGCTCGCGGCGGACTACTCCTCCGCCGGCCTGATGAGCGCTGGCTGGACCCGGTCCGAGGGCCGCTGGCACGAGGCGCTGGCCACCAGCCGGCGCCTGCGCGCGGACGCCGGGTTGCGCCAGCGGGTGATGCCCGTCGACCGCGCCTCGGCGGCGGCGCTCTGTCGAGACCTCTGCGGCGCGGACCTGCCGGACGAGGACACGCTGCGGGAGTGCTTCGGCGCCCCTCCGCCTCAGCCGCCGCCCCCTCTGCGGCTGGGCGACTCCGGGCCCCGGCCGGGGTTCCGCGAGACGCGTGTCTACCGGATCCTGTTCGCCGGCGAGCTGAGCCCGGACGGTCTCACGGCACTCGGCGAGGCGTGGCAGATGCCGATCACCGGCGACCCGGCGGATCCCGGGACGCGCATCCTGGGAGCGGTGCGCCGTCAGGTCCGAGGCGACGCCTTCCGCTGGGATCTGCGCCGCGTCGCCGCGGGTGCCGCCTGGGGACTGGACGTGACCTGCGACCTTCTCGGCGACCGCGATGAAGCCGTCGGTGTGCTGCTGCACGGTCTGACGACCCGGATGCGCGAGCAGGGGATGGTTCCCGTCACCGTCGACCGGTTCCGCTGACGCCCTACCTCGCGAACGGCCTGGTCACCTCGAAGGGCTCGGGGAACCGTACGGGGATCCGGGTCTCCGCACTCCTGCGGTCGAGGAACGCCTTCGTCACGGCGAACCTGTCGAAGACGGGCGGCAGCGGGCGGAGCCTGCGGTCCAGCGACACGAAGAAGTTGTCCCAGTGGATCGGCACGATGAGGCCGGGCCGCGTCGCTTCCACCACGTGCCGCCAGTAGTCGTCCTGGAACCGCCGAGGCTGAGCACCCAGGGCGCCTGTCGCGAGGTAGAGGACGTCGACGTCGAGTCCGTCGAACTTGCCGGGTACGAAGTTGGCGCTCGGGTGGATCAGCAGCGAGCCGCCGGGATGGGTGATGAAGAAGGAGAAGCATCCGCCGTCGCGGTAGCTGCTCGCCCGGACCGGCGGGACGAGCGGTTCGTCGATCGTGCCCGGGAATCTGTTGCCGGGGCTGTGGACGCCCGCGAGTACGCGCACGGTGAACGCGCCGACGGTGTGCTCGTCGCCGTCCCCGATGCGCGTCATCGACTCCTCCGCGAGGCCCGCGCCGCGTCCCACGTTGAGGGTCGACTCGGATCCGAAGAGCCTGCCCCCGAGATGCTTGACGACCTCGGGGGCGTCCATGACGTGGTCGTAGTGGGAGTGGGCGACGAAGAGCGCGTCGAGACGGGTCACCCCGGCCCGGGCGAGGGCGCCGGTGATCCGCCCGAGGTCGGGTGCGACGCGACCGAACGCGACACGGAGCAGCGAGGGCCTGCTCAGGAAGCCGTCGATCAGGATGCCGGACGTCCCGTCGGACAGCCAGACGGTCGTGGTGCCGAAGAAGATGGCCTCGACAGACGTCCCGCTGGAGTCCATGCGCAGATGGTAGTGCGCCCGTTCTCGCGCTGGTGGCTGTCCGAACGGCGCCGCGAGGGCCGCAGCCGAAGGCGCCCGTCGATAGGGTGACCCGATGGACGAAGACGCACGACGTAGGCACTCCTCGTCGTTCGGCGCGGCGGCCACCGCGTACGCCGAACACCGTCCCGACTACGCGCGGGCCGCCCTGCGGTGGGCGCTCGAACCCGCACCCGGCGCGCGGGTGCTCGACCTCGGGGCGGGCACCGGCAAGCTCACCGCCACGCTGGCCGAGGTGAGCGACGACGTGACGGCCGTGGAGCCGGACCCGGCGATGCTCGCCGAGCTCCGCCGCGCCCTGCCAGGCGTACGGGCGCTGTCCGGCAGTGCCGAGGCGATCCCGCTGCCGGACGCCTCCGTCGACGCCGTGGTCGCCGGAAACGCCATGCACTGGTTCGACATGGCCGTGGCCGGGCCCGAGATCGCCCGCGTCCTCTCCCCCGGCGGTGTCCTGGCCGGACTGTGGAACGTCGTGGACGACCATGTCGACTGGGTCGCCGGGCTCGCGGCGGTCAGCGGCAGCGCCGCCATCGGCCCCCGGGACACGCCCGCGAGCTGGCGCGCCGCGACGGCGACCATGCACCTGCCGAAGACCGGCGAGGCCCGGTTCGGCTCTCCCGAGCAGGAGCAGTTCCCGCACGGGCAGCGCCGGACCGCCGACTCGCTCGTGGCGACGCTCGCCACCCGGGCGGGGATGCTGGTGATGCCGGAGCGGGAACGCATGGAGGCGCTCGACCGCATCCGCGCGTACCTGGCGAGCCGGCCGGAGACCGCCGACGGCGAGTTCACGCTGCCGATGCTGACGTGCGTGCTGCGGGTACGGAGACTGTGAACGGCGCGGACGTCCGCGCCGCCGCGGCGGCGATGACCGCCGTGCTGCGGCCCGCCGTCGACCGCGACTGGACGGTACGCGCGGGAGACCTGGACTGGTCCTGCTGGACCACCGCCGCGCACATCGCGCACGACCTGGTCGCGTACGCCGATCAGGTGTCCGCCCGGCCCGACGGCGGCTACCTCCCGTTCGACCTGCGGGTACGCGCCGACGCCGCGCCGGCCGAGGTGCTCACCGTCGCGGCTGCCGCGGCCGGGATCCTCGCCGCCACCGTCGACGCGGCGAGCCCGGACGACCGGGCGTGGCACTTCGGCCCGTGCGACCCGGATGGTTTCGCCGCGATGGGCGTGGCCGAGATCCTGCTGCACACAGGCGACCTGACCCGAGGACTCGGCCTGGACTGGTCGCCACCCGCCGAGCTGTGTGCCCCTGTGGTACGCCGGTTGTTCCCTGATGCGCCGGACGGCGAGCCGGCGCCGGTGCTGCTGTGGCTGACCGGCCGCGCGCCGCTCGACGACCGGCCACGACGCACCTCGTGGACCTGGCAGGCGGCGCGCCCCTGAACGCTCAGCGGCGCCACCAGCGCCAACGACGGCGCGGGCGGGCCGACGCGGCACGGGGTGGCTCCGGCGTCGTGACGACCACCGGCGCGGCCCGTTCCCGATCGGCGCGCCAGCGGCTCACCGCCTCCTCGACGTTCACCGGGCGGACCACCACGCGCGGCCCGGTCGGGGTACGCAGCCAGGCCACCACCTCGGTGTTGAGCGCGGCCACGTACGACCGCACCGACTCCTCGGTGGGCAGGTCACGCAGCTCGGCCGGGAGCTGTTCGATGCGGCGGCGCAACTGGAGCGGCGTGGGCAGTAGCAGGTCGGACGGGATCTGCTCGCGCTCCATGAAGCTACGGATCCACCAGCCCTCGTCGTAGGGCATGTCGCGCCCCGGGATGGGCTTGCCGGCGCCCGGCAGGTTGTCGAACTCGCCGCGTTCCTGGGCCGAGCGGATCTGCGCCTCGACCGCGGCCTCCCAGGCTGTCGTCACCGCCGTCACCTCCCGTACCCACGGTAGCCGCCGCCGTCCGACAAGAGTCAGCGTTGCGCGGGGCCGGGCTGTTCCCGCGCGGGCCTCCGCGTAGCGTCCCCCCGGAAAGGGGGTGTCGGCGTGCGCAACTGGCTGATCGGCCTCGCTGTGGCGACGGCCTGCCTGGTCGTGAGCTGGGCGGTGCTGGTGCTGCTGGCACGGCGCCTGCCGCCGGGGATCCTGCGCGACCTGGCCGCGTTCCTGCCCGACTGCGTGACTGCGGTGCGTCGGCTGCGCCGTGACCCGCGGGTGCCCCGCCGCGCCCGGGTCGCGATAGTGGTCGCCGGGCTCTGGGTGGCCAGCCCGATCGACCTGATCCCGGAGTTCCTGCCGGTGATCGGGCCGCTGGACGACATCGTGGTGGTGGCGCTCGCGTTGCGTTACGCCGCCCGGCAGATGCCCCGGCAGGTGCTGCTCGACGCGTGGCCGGGCGAGCTACGGCTGCTCCTGCGCCTGCTCGGCCGGGGAGAGTAGCGGCCGAGCAGGCCAACGTCAGGGCAGGTGGCGGACGTGGCGGTGGCCGTCGCGCGGGTACGGCGGGCGGGCCGGCAGGACTTCGGCGAAGGCGTACCCGCTCTTCTCCGCGACCCGGCAGGACGCCGGGTTGTCGACCTGGTGCAGCAGCTCCAGATGGGTCAGGCCGGTGGCGGCGAACCGGGCGAACGCCCACCCGGTGACCGCCTCCACGGCCCGCGGCGCGACACCCCGGCCGCGTGCCGGCGCGGCCGTCCAGTAGCCGACCTCGGCGGCCGGACGTCCCGGGCGTACCCCCTTGAGCACCACGCAGGCCACCAGCCGCTCCCCCTCCAGCACGGCGAAGCTGAACCGGTCGGCGGCGGCCCAGCCCTGCCGGCTGCGGCGCAGGAACGCCCGCGCCTCCGCCGGACCGGTCACCGGGTAGCTGGTCCAGGCGCGCAGCACCGGGTCCCGGTACGCCTCGATCAGCGCGTCGACGTCACCGTCGCGCCACGGGCGCAACAGCAGGCCGGGCGCGGTCGGGGTGGCCGGCGCGGACAGCACGAGCGACATGCGGCCAAGTATCACCGTTGTGCCCGCTCGCCGGGATCCCCGGAACCGGCGCGGAAGTGTCGCGGGTCACCGGTCCGGGCCACGGTTCCGGGCCTCGCCCGGGGCGGGAACGGGCGTAGGGTCCGGTTCACGGTCGGCAACGGGGAGGCGACGTGGTAACTGTCGGCGCGGTCATGGGAATCGCCCTGGTGGCGCTCGGCCTGGTGCTCACGCCCGGGCCGAACATGGTCTACCTGGTGTCCCGTTCGGTGACCCAGGGCCGGCGGGCCGGGCTGGTGTCACTGCTCGGCGTGGCAGTCGGCTTCCTGGTCTACCTGGCCGCCGCGGTGGCCGGCATCGCCACCGTGTTCGTACTGGTCCCGCCGCTGTACACGGCAGTGAAGCTGGCCGGCGCGGCGTACCTGCTGTGGCTGGCCTGGCGGACGCTGCGCCCAGGCGGCACGTCGGCGTTCACCCCGACGCCGCTGCCACCGGACCGGCCCCGGCGCCTGTTCACCATGGGTCTGGTCACCAACCTGCTCAACCCGAAGATCGCCATCCTGTACGTGTCGCTGCTGCCGCAGTTCGTCGACCCGGCGCGCGGGCACGTGGCGGTGCAGAGCCTGCTGCTCGGCCTGACCCAGATCGTCGTGGCGCTCACCGTGAACGCGCTGATCGTGCTGAGCGCCGGTTCGGTGTCGGCGTTCCTCACCCGGCGGCCGGGCTGGGCGCGCCTTCAGCGGTGGGTCATGGGCACGGTGCTGGCGGCGCTCGCGGTGCGGATCGCCGCGGACCGCTCCCGCGCCGCCGTCGCCGCCCCCTGACCGGGGTACGCGCACCCACCCGTTCGTCACAAGCGCACACCGGCGTCACGACGGCTCCTCGCGCACCACCGCCACGCCACCCGGCGCCACCGTCAGCACGCCGTCGACCGTTGCGCCGGTGAGCAGCTCGAATCCCGCAGCCGGCACCCGCTGCGGCCGGTCGGTGTGGTTGAGCAGGTAGAGCAGGCTGCCGTCGGTGTCGTGACGGCGTACCGCCTCCACGCCCGGGGGCGCGTCCGGGCACGTCGGGGTGGCACCGGCGAGCCGGGCCGCCTCGGTGAGCAGCCGCCGGTAGGTGTCGTCGTCAGGGCGGGTGGAGACGTACCAGACGTACGCGTCGCCGACCCGGCGCCGGGTGATCGCCGGGCGGCCGTCAAGCACTCCCCCGGCGTACGCGCGCACCGTCTCGGCGCCGGCCAGGTGCACCCTCTCCGACCAGATCCGGCCGGTCCCGCCGCCGGTCAGCGGCACCTCTTCGTCGTCGGCGAGGGGGTGGAACTCCTCCACCCGCACGCCGAGCAGATCCCGGTACGCGCCCGGGTAGCCGCCCAGGCGTACCCGCGCGTGCTCGTTGGCGACACCGCTGAGCCAGGTGACCAGCAGGTGCCCGCCGGCGTCGACGTGCCGGCGTACCCAGTCGATCGTGGCGTCCGAGGCCAGGTAGAGGGCCGGGAGCACGAGCAGCCGGGCGCCGTCGAGCGGGGTGCCGGGCGGCACCACGTCGGCGGCGACGCCCGCGTGCCACAGGGCCCGGTGCGCGGCGGCCGCCTCACCGGGGTGGTCGAGTCCGGCGCGGGGCATCCCCGGGTGCCGCAGCGCCCAGCCGCTCGCCGCGTCGTACGCGATGGCCACGCTCGCCTCGACGCGGCCCGGCGCGGTCCCGGCGAGCCGGGCCAGCGCGGCGCCCAGGTCGGTGGCCTCGCGGAACACGCGGGTGTCGGCGCCGGCGTGCGACACCACTGCGGAGTGGAAGCGTTCCGCGCCGCCGGCCGGGGCGCGCCACTGGAAGAACATCACACCGGCCGAGCCGCGCGCCACGTGGGCGAGGCTGTGCCGGGTCATCCGGCCGGGTTCCTTGGTGTGCATCCGCCCGGCGGTGTGGATCTGGTTGGGCGCGCTCTCGGCCAGCAGCCACGGCGCCGCGTGCCCGGCGCCGTGGCGGGCCCAGCCGCGGGCCAGGTCGGCGGCGAACGCGGTCTGTTCCTCCGCGCCCAGGTCAGCCGTGGTCGGGTAGTGGTCGATCGTGACCACGTCCACCTCGCGCGCCCAGCGGGCGTGGTCGATGGGAACCCAGTCGCCGAGCACGCAGTTGGTGGTCACCGGCACCGCCGGGTTCGCCGCCCGCAGCAGGGCCCGCTGCTCGGTGTACGCGGACAGCAGCGTGTCGGACCAGAAGCGGCGGAAGTCGAGCAGCTGGCCGGGGTTGGCCAGGTACTGGGTGGCGCGGGGCGTGCCGACCTGCGCCCAGTCGGTGTAGTGCTGGCTCCAGAAGCTGGTGACCCAGGCGTCGTTGAGCGCGTCGAGGTCGCCGTAGCGGCCGGTGAGCCAGCGGCGGAACGCCGCCTCGGCGTGCGGGCAGTGGCAGGTGGTGCCGTACTCGTTGTGCACGTGCCACAGCGCGAGCGCCGGGTGGTCCGCGTACCGGGTGGCCAGCACCCCGGCGATGCTGCGGGCGGCGTCGCGGTACGCGGGTGCGGCGGCGCAGTAGGTGTCGCGGCTGCCGTGGGTCAGGCGTACGCCGTCGGCGGTGACCGGCAGCGCGTCCGGGTGGCGCAGCGAGAACCACGGCGGCGGCGACGCGGTGGGGGTGGCCAGCGCGGCCCGGATGCCGGCGGGGTGCAGCAGGTCCAGAATGCGGTCGAGCCAGTCGAGCGTGTGGCGGCCGGGTTCGGGTTCGAGCCGCGACCAGGCGAACACGCCGACGGTGACCAGGTTGACCCCGGCATCCCGCATCAGGGCGATGTCCTCGCGCCACACGTGCGGCGGCCACTGCTCCGGGTTCCAGTCGCCGCCGTAGCAGAGCGGCCCGTCGCTCCACGGCGCTTTAGTTGTCATCCTGGCCAAAGTAGGAACAGGTGAGACGGAAAGTCAATGCCGTCGATCATTGACAGTTAGTTGGGATTCCAAAGAAACTGGCGGGACCGCCCGTGGACGCCGCGAGGAGACGCCCATGCCGTACCGCCCGCCGCTGGTCCCGTACGAGACGTTCGTGGCCGACCCGCCCGATCTGCCGGTCCGCGCCCCCGGCGAGGAGGGCGCCGACGACGTGCTGCGGGCCGAGGTGGCCGCTACCGACGCGCACGGGGTCACGCTCACCGCGACCTGCGCGTCCGGCCGCACCCTCGTCGCGCGCGTCGAGGCCGCCGGGGACGGGATCATCCGGGTACGCCTCGCCGACGACCCCTCGGTACGCAGCCGTTCCGCGCGGGCACTGACACTGGTCCACCCGCAACGCCACCCGGCCACCGTGACCGTCACCGACGGGCGGGTCCGGGTAGCGGCCGGTGGCGTGGTCGCCGAGCTGAGCCTGGACCCGTGGGGACTGCGGTTCCGCACCCCCGACGGACGGCTGCTGCTGGCCTCCGACACCGGCACCCGCGACATCAGCGGTCGCCGCCGCACACTGCCGCTCGGCCGCTCCACTGTCGACGGGGAGCCGGCCGCCTGGCACGAGAGCTTCGTCGCGCCCGGCGACGAACGGTTCGTCGGCTTCGGCGAGAAGTTCACCCCGCTGGACAAGCGCGGCCAGCGACCGCTGATGTGGAACTTCGACGCCTTCGGCGGCGAGTCCGACCGGTCGCACAAGAACGTGCCGTTCTACCTGTCCGACAGGGGTTACGGCGTCCTGGTCGACAGCGGGCTGCCGGTGCAGTTCGACGTCTGCGCCAGCACCCACAGCAGCGTGCAGATCCTCGTCCCGGACGACCTGCTCGACTACTACGTGCTCGCCGGACCCACCCCGGCGCAGGTGCTCGACCGGCTCGACGCGCTGACCGGACGGCCGTACCTGCCGCCGAGGTGGGCGTTCGGCGCCTGGATCTCCTCCGGCTTCTTCCCGGACAGCCAGCAGCGCGTGCTGGAACGGGCCCGGCGCATCCGCGAGGACGACATCCCCTGCGACGTGCTGCACCTGGACTGCTACTGGCAGGTCGCCGGGCACTGGTCGGACCTGCGCTGGGACGCCGACGCCTTCCCCGACCCGGACGGCATGCTCAAGGACCTCACCGAGCAGGGCTTCCGGGTGTGCCTGTGGATGAACCCGTACCTGATGACCGGCAGCCCGCTCTACGCCGAGGCCGAGGCCGCCGGCTACTTCCTGCGCCGCCCGGACGGAAGCACGTACGTCGCCGACACCTGGCACGGCAGCTACCCCGAATGCGCCATCGTGGACCTGACCGACCCGGCCGCGGTGCGCTGGTTCCAGGACCTGCTGCGCCCGCTGCTCGCCCAGGGCGTCGCGGTGTTCAAGACCGACTTCGCCGAGGGCGTGCCCGCCGACGCCGTGGCGCACAACGGCATGACCGGCGTCGAACTGCACAACGTGTACGCGCTGATGTTCAACGACGTCGTCGCCGACGTCACCGAGGAGGTGGCCGGGCACCGCACGGTGTGGGCGCGCTCGTCGTACCTGGGCGGGCAGCGGCACAGCGCCCAGTGGAGCGGCGACGTCAACGCCACCTGGCCCGGCATGGCCAGCACGCTGCGCGGCGGCCTGTCCCACGGGCTGTCCGGGGTGCCGTTCTGGAGCCACGACACCGGCGGCTTCCACGGCACCCCCGAACCGGACCTGTACGTGCGCTGGACCCAGTTCGGCGCGCTCTCGCCGCTGGTACGGCTGCACGGCACCACCAGCCGCCTGCCGTGGGAGTTCCCGCCCGAGGCGCAACGGCACGCGGTGGACGCGCTGCGGCTGCGCTACCGGCTGCTGCCGTACCTCTGGTCGGCTGCGGTGGACAGTGCCCGCAGCGGCAGCCCGATGATGCGCGCGCTGCTCGTGGACACCCCGGACGACCCGGCCGCCTGGACCACCGACCTCCAGTACCGCCTCGGCTCGGACCTGCTGGTGGCGCCGGTGCTCGACCCGTCCGGCGAACGCGCGGTCTACCTGCCGACCGGCGAGGACTGGCTGGACGCGTACACCGGACAGCGGCACACCGGCGGACGGCACCTGCGGGTCGGCGTGCCGCTGGACCGGCTGCCGCTGTACGTGCGGCACGGCGCCCTGATCCCCACTGTGGCGCCCGCGCCGACGGTCGGGACCGGCCCGTTCCGGGACGTCACGCTGGTGGCCTGGGGCGGCGTCGACGGCGTGAGCGTGGTGCGTGACCCCGACGGCGACACCACGATCACCGCCGTACGCGACGGCGACACGCTGCGCGTCCGCGTGGACGGGCCGCTGGACGTGCGGCGGGTGAGCGTGGTCGGTACGGACCCGCCGCGCCGGGTGGTGCTCGACGGCGAGTCGATCCCGGTCACGCCGTTCGTGCCGTGGTTCGCCGGCCGGGCCCACCCGGCCGGGATCGCGCCTATTTAGTTTAAGCTTTAGCCGAACCCATGGCCGGGCGCAGGAGGCGGGCAGTACGTGATCAGCATCGACCGGCCGACGGCCGACCTCGGCGACGTGCGGGTGACGAACCGGGCAGTGGTGCTCCGGCACGTCCGCCGGCACGCCCCCTGCTCCCGCGCCGACGTCGCCGCCCACACCGGGCTGAACAAGGCCACCGTCTCCAGCCTGGTCGGCGAGCTGATCGAACACGGGCTGCTGCGCGAGACCGGGCTGACCGAGAACCGGGTGGGCCGCCCGGCCACCATGCTCGTCCTCGACGGCGCCCGCTACGTCGGGCTCGGGCTGCGCGTCGGCGCGGACGAGCTGGTCGCGGTCGCCGCCGGGCTGGACGGCGACCCGGTGCTCACCTGGCGGCGCGCGTTCCCCGCCGCCACCGCCGGCCCCGAGGAGACGGTGAAGGCGCTAGCCGCGCTGACCCGGCGCGCCGTCACCCGGATCGGCGCGGACCGCACGGTGCTCGGCCTGACAGTGGCCGTACCGGGGCTGGTGAACCCAGACGGCGACGTGCCGGTGGCCCCCACGCTGGGCTGGCGCGGCGTGCCGCTGGCCGCGTCGGTGCGCCGCGCGCTGCGCGACCCCGGCTTCCCGGTCGCCGTCGACACCGAGGCCAACCTCGCCGTCCTGGCCGAGCAGCGGCACGGCCCGTACGCCGGCACGGCCGACCTGGTACACCTCACCGGCGGCCCGGTGATCGGCGCGGGCCTGATCAGCGGCGGGCGGCTGCTGCGCGGCGGCCGGGGCTTCGCCGGCGACGTCGGGCACCTGCCACTGGCCGCTGACGGTCCGCCCTGCGTCTGCGGGCGGCGCGGCTGCCTCACCGCGCTGCTCGGCGTGGACGCGGTGATCGGCCGCCTGCTGCCGGACGCCGGCCCGGTCACCGACCACCTGCCGGAGATCGAACGGATCCAGGCGCTCGCCCGGGCCGGGGACGAGCCGGCGCGGACCGGGCTCACCGAGATCGGCCGGCTGCTCGGCCAGGCGGTGTCGGTGCTCGCCGGGCTGCTCGACCCGGACGTGGTGGTGGTCGGCGGGCACCTGGCGGCGCTCGCGCCGTGGCTGCTGCCGGCCGCCCACGCCGAACTCGCGGCCCGGGCACCGGTCCCACCGGGTGTGCGGCTGGAGGCCAGCACGCTCGGGTCCGCGGCCGGCGCGCTGGGCGGGGCCACCGCGGCGCTGGCCACAGTGGAGGCGGGACGCCTGCCCGCCGTGTGACCCCTTGACCGCACCGGCCGGAAGTGTCAACCTCGGTATCGCCGCGTTCCGGGACCGGGCAACCCTGAGAGCGGCGTGTTTTTCGGCGGTTGTCGAAGCGCTTCACCACCGCTCCGGGCCGACCCTGCCGACACCGACCACCACCCCTTTTCGCGTACGCGCCGCCCCGTCACCGGCACGGTCGTCGAAGCGCTTCGACGGCTGAGCGGCGGCACGTACGCCGACCGGAGGCGCCCACCATGACCGACCCCGTCCCCCACCGTCCCGACGACCTGCTGGCCCGGCTCACGCTGCCGGAGAAGCTCGGCCTGCTGCACCAGTGGCAGGCGCCGGTGCCCCGGCTCGGCCTGCGCGCGTTCCGCACCGGTACCGAGGCGCTGCACGGCGTCGCGTGGCTCGGCACGGCCACCGTCTTCCCGCAGGCGGTCGGCCTGGCCGCGAGCTGGAACCCGGACCTGATCCGGGCGGTCGGGGCCGCCGTCGGCGACGAGGTGCGGGTCAAGCACCGGGCGGACCCGGTCCGGGTCGGCCTCAACGTGTGGGCGCCGGTGGTCAACCCGCTGCGCGACCCCCGCTGGGGACGCAACGAGGAAGGCTGGTCCGAGGACCCGTGGCTGACCGGGCGGCTCGCCACCGCGTACGCGCTCGGGCTGCGCGGCGACCACCCGATCCGGCTGCGGACCGCGCCGACGCTCAAGCACTTCCTCGGCTACAACAACGAGACCGACCGGGCCACCACCTCCAGCGACCTGCCGCCCCGGGTGCTGCACGAGTACGAGCTGCCCGCGTTCCGCGCCCCGCTCGCCGCCGGCGCGGCGGTCGCGGTGATGGCGTCGTACAACCTGGTCGACGGCGTGCCGGCGCACCTGAGCCCGCTCATCGAGGGCGAGCTGCGCGGCTACGCCGACGACGACATCATGGTGGTCGGCGACGCCGGGGCGGTGGGCAACATCGCCGGCGTGCAGGAGTACCTGCCCGACCACGTGGCCGGGTTCTCCGCCGCGCTGCGCGCCGGGATCGACAGCTTCACCGAGGACGACGAGGACAGCGCCCCCACAGTGGAACGGCTCACCGAAGCGCTGGCCCGTGGGCTCATCGAGCCCTCCCACGTGGACCGGGCGGTGCGGCGGATCCTGTCCGTGCGGTCGCGCCTGGGCGACCTGGACCCGGATCCCCACGACGACGTGCCGCCCCACACGCTCGACAGCCTCGCCCACCGGGAACTCGCCCGCGAGGCCGCCCGCCAGTCGGTCGTGCTGCTGCGCAACGACGGCCTGCTGCCGCTGCGCCCCGGCACCCGCGTCGCCGTGCTCGGCCCGCTCGCCGACACCGTGCTCACCGACTGGTACAGCGGCACCCCGCCGTACACGATCAGCGCGTACGCCGGGCTGCTCGGACGGCTGCCCGAGGTGACCACCCACCCGGGCAACGACCGGATCACGCTGCACGTCGGCGACCGGGCGGTACGCCTCGACGGCGACGGCCCGCTGGCGCTCGGCGACACCGCGGCCGAGTTCGAGGTGGTCGACTGGGGACAGGACGTGGTGGCGCTGCGCGCCGTCGACGCCGGCCGGTACGTCGGCGCCGACGATGCCGGGGCCCTGGTGGCCGACCGCGACGGACCTGGCGGCTGGGTGGTACGCGAGACGTTCCGCCTGGACCACCGGGCCGACGGCACGGCGCTGCTGCACCACCTGGCCACCGGACGGCACGTCGGCGTCGCCCTGGACGGGACCCTGAGCGTGACCACCGGTGATCCGGCCGTGTTCACCGTGACGCTGCGCGCCGACGGGGCCGCCGATGCCGCCGCGCTCGCAGCCGCCGCCGACGTGGCGGTGGTGGTGCTCGGCAACCACCCGATGGTCAACGGCCGCGAGACCGAGGACCGGGCCGACCTGGCGCTGCCCACCGGCCAGGAGGAACTGCTGCGCGCGGTGCACGCCGCGAACCCGCGTACCGTGCTGGCGCTGACCAGCAGCTACCCGTACGCGGTCGGCTGGGCGCAGGAGCACCTGCCGGCGGTGCTGTGGAGCGCCCACGGTGGACAGGAGCACGGCAACGGGCTGGCCGACGTGCTGCTCGGCGCCGCCGACCCGGGCGGGCGGCTCACCCAGACCTGGTACGCCGACACGGCCGAACTGCCCGACCTGCTCGACTACGACGTCATCGGCGCCGACACCACCTACCTCTACCACCGGGGTGAGCCGCTGTACCCGTTCGGGCACGGGCTCAGCTACGCCGCGTTCGACTACGCTGACCTACGGTTGAGCACCGTCGCGGCGCGTGCCGGCGAGGAGGTGGAGGTGAGCGTCGAGGTCACCAACACGGGCCGCCGCCCGGGCACCGAGGTGGTGCAGCTCTACACCCGGCAGCGGCGCTCCCGGGTCAAGCAGCCGCTGCGGCAGTTGCGCGACTTCGCCCGCGTCACCCTCGACCCGGGCTGCGCCGCCCGGGTGACGATGCGCCTGCGTACCGCCGACCTGACCTGGTGGGACGAGACCCGCGCCGCGATGGTGGTGGAGGACGCCACCCATTCGGTGCTGGTCGGCCGGTCCGCGCGCGACATCCGGCTCGTCGGCGCGCTCACCGTGACCGGAGGCGACGCCACCGCCGAGCCGGCCGACCGCAGCTGCGGAGCCGCCCGGTGAGCGGGCGCGTCCCCGGCGAGCAGGTCACCATCGCCGACGTGGCCCGGCACGCCGGGGTGGCCGCCAGCACCGTGTCGTACGTGCTCAGCGGCAAACGCACCATCTCGGCGACCACCCGGGGACGGGTGCTGGCGAGCATCCGCGCGCTGGGCTACCACCCGCACGCCGGGGCGCGCGCCCTGGCCAGTCGCCGGGCCAACGTGATCGCGCTGGTGCTGCCGTTGCGTACCGGCATGCAGGTCCCGGTCGTGATGCGCTTCGCCACCGCCGTGGTCACCACGGCCCGCCGCTACGACCACGACGTGCTGCTGGTCACCGCCGACGAGGGCCCGGCCGGGCTGCACCGCATCGCCGGCAGCGCGCTCGTCGACGGCGTCCTGCTGATGGACGTCGAGCTGGAGGACTCCCGGGTGCCGCTGCTGCGGGAGCTGGCACTACCCGGCGTGCTGATCGGGCACCCGGCCGACAGCACCGGCCTGGCCTGCGTGGACCTCGACTTCCGGCGCGCCGGTGAGCTGTGCGTGGAACACCTGGCCGCCGCCGGGCACCGGCGGATCGCGCTGCTCGGCGCGCCCGCCGCCGTCTACGACAGGGGCACCGGGTTCGCCCACCGCACCCGCGCCGGGGTACGCGCCGCGGCCGAGCTGCTCGGCGTCGACGCGGTGACCCGCTCCTGCGAGGAGGGACCTGCCGCGGTGCGCCGCGACCTGGAGGCGCTGTTCGCCGACCACCCGGATGTCAGCGGCCTGGTGGTGCAGAACGAGTCGGCTGTCGGCCCGGTGCTGGCCACGCTGCCGCTGCTGGGCCGCCGGGTGCCGCGCGACGTGTCGGTGGTCGCGATCTGCCCGGACGAGCTGGCCGAGCAGTCCGCGCTCACCTGCGTACCGGTGCCCGCCGAGGAGGTGGGCCGCCAGGCGGTGGCGCTGCTGATGCGGCGGCTGAGCGACGAGGCGGTGCCGGAGGTGACGCTGCTGGAACCGCGCCTGGTCGTGCGGGACACCAGCGCCGGCCGGTGACAGCGCACCGCATCCACGACACCGCACCGGCAGCCGACTGGACCGACGCGTTCCTCACCGGCAACGGCGAACTGGGCCTCATGGTCCACGGGCAGCCGCACACGGAGCGGATCGTGGTGAACCACCACCGGCTCGTCCTGCCGAACGGCACCCGGCACGCCCGCGCGCCCGAGCTGGCCGCGCCGATGCCGGACATCCGCGCGCTGGTGCTCGCCGGGCGACGGGCCGAGGCCGCCCGGCTGCTGACCGGCGGCCGAGAGCTGCAGTGGACCCAGTCGTTCCACCCCGGGTACGCGCTCACCGTCGACGCGCCGCCCGGCCCGGTACGCGACTACCGGCGCGACACCGACTTCACCACCGGGGAGGTGACGGTGCGGTGGTCGGGCGGGCGGCGGCGCTGCTTCGCCTCCCGCGCCGACGGCGTGGCGGTGCTGCACCTCGACCAGGGCGACTGCGTGGTCGGTGCGACCGGTGAGCTGCCCGGCCGGCCCTCCGGCGTGGTCTACGAGCACGCCGCGTACCGCCGCGACCGGCTGGTGTTCCTGCGGGTCCGCGTCCGCTACCCGGAGGCGGGCGGGGCGTACGGGTTCGAGGGGTTGACGCTGCTGCGCGGCGACGTGAGCGTCGACGGCGACCGGGTGCGGGTACGCGGACCGGCGCTGCTCACCACGGTCGTGGACCGGCCCGAGGAGCCGCCCTGGCGTACCCGGGACTCGGAGCGGCGGCTCACGGCGCTTGCCGGGCACTACGACGAGCTGCTGGCCCGGCACCTGCCCCGCCATCGCGGCCCGTACACCCGGGTGAGCCTGGACCTCGGCGTGCCCGGCGCCGACCAGGCGCTGCCGGTGGGTGAGCTGCTGGCCCGGCAGACCGCCGCGCCGCACCGGCTGGACCCGGCGCTGCTGGAGCGGCTGTTCCACTCCGGCCGGTACCTGCTGTTCAGCGCCAGCGGAGTGCTGCCGCCCCGGCTGACCGGGCTGTGGCTGGGCTCCTGGGACGCGGCGTGGGCCGGTGACTTCACCACCGACGCGAACCTGAACCTGCAACTCGCGGGCGCGAACGTGGGTGCGCTGCCGGAGGTGACAGCCGCGCACGCCCGGCTGGTCGCCGCGCAGGTGGACCACTGGCGCGCCAACGCCCGGGCCGTGTACGGGGCACGCGGGCTGCTCGCGCCCAGCCGCACCGACGGCGAGCACGGGCACCTGTTCCACGTCCACCCGGACTGGCCGTTCACCGCGTGGCTGGCCGGGGCGGACTGGCTGCTGCACCCGCTGCACGAGCATCATCTGGTCACCGGTGAGCCGCTGGGCGAGGTGGCCGGGTGGCTGGCCGAGGTGGCGGACTTCTTCGCCGACGTGCTCACCGACGTGGACGGGCAGCCCGCGCTGCTGCCGTCGTACTCGCCGGAGACCGGCCCGTACGACGACACCGGCCGCACCGCGCCTGTGGCGATCAACGCCACCATGGACGTCGCCGCCGCCCGCCACGCGCTGCGGCTGGCCGCCGAAGTGACAGGCGACGACAGGTGGGCCGGGGTACTGCTGCCCGGCTACCTGGTGGACGGGCGTGGCGCGCTCGCCGAGTGGGCGTGGCCCGGCAGCACCGGCGTCGAGGAGCACCGGCACGTCAGCCACCTGTATCCGGTGTGGCCGCTGGACGAGATCAACAGGGACGACACCCCGGAGCTGGCCGTCGCCGCGCACCGGGCGCTGACGCTGCGCGGCGACGAGGACGGTTCCGCACACGGCAGCCTGCACCGGGCGCTCGCGGCGGCGCGGCTGCGCGACGGCGGACTGGTCGCGGCGAACCTGGGCAAGATCCTCGGCGCGGACATGTTCTTCCGGTCGCTGATGAGCGCGCACAACCCGGGCCGGACCACCTACAACGCCGACGCCGCGCACGCGCTGCCGGCGGTGCTGATCGAGTCGCTCGTGCAGTCCCGCCCCGGGGTGCTGCGGCTGCTGCCCGCACCGTTGCCGGGTCTGCCGACGGGAACACTGCGCGGCGTCACCGGCCGGGGCCGGGTCACCGTCGAGGAGCTGACCTGGGCGCCGGGCCAGGTACGGGCGCGGCTGGTGTCGCCGGTGGCGCAGCGCGTAGTAGTGCACGCGCCCGGGAACCGCCGTGCGGTGGACCTGGTTCCGGGCCGGCCGTGCGAGGTGGTGTTCGGCTAGAGGCTGTCGGGCTGGTGCAGCGCCGGGTGGGTCTCCCCCGGCGCGGTGAACCACGGCGGGGCGTCGTCGGTCAGCGCGGTGCCGATCCGCAGCCGGGCCCAGTCGTCCAGGGCGGGCAGCGCGTCCGGGGCGAACCAGGCCACCGCCAGCGACTCGTCACCGTCGGCCGTCGGCGCCCCGCCGATCGCCCGGCAGCGGAACCAGATGTTCAGGTATTCGCAGGCGTCGCCGTTGGGATAGACCACCGGATGGGTGGCGACACCGGCCAGCCGGTCGATCGCCACCTTCACGCCGGTCTCCTCGTGGACCTCGCGCACCAGCGCGTCGGCGGGCTGCTCACCCGGGTCGACGGTGCCGGCCGGAACCGACCAGTGGCCGTTGTCGCCCCGGCGGGCCAGCAGCACCCGTCCCTCGTCGTCGGTGACCACGCCGCTGACGCCGTACAGCATGAGCAGGTCGTGGCCGACGTGGCCGCGCAGCCGGGCGATGTAGGGCGAGACGGCCATGGCGAGCACGCTACCCGCGGGCCTGCCGGTGCCGCCGGACCATGCCCTCGGCCAGCGCCGCACCGTCCAGGTCACCGGCGGCCAGCCTGCCGGCGACGGTACGGCGCACCATCCGGTCGGCCAGCGCCGGGGCGTGCCGGGCCAGCGCCATCTCGATCCGGCCGCGCCGGGTGGTGGCCACGTCCCGTGGTGCGCGCCGGGCGGTCGCGGCGTGCAGGATCGCCGCGACCACCCCGTCGACGGGTTCCGGCCGGGACACCCCGCTCAGCGACAGCCCGGCCGCCACAGTGCTGTCGTGGATCGGGGAGGCGACCATGCTGGGATAGACGACGCTGACGCCCACGTGGGTGCCGACCTCGTGGCGCAGCGCGTCGGCGTACGCGACGAGCGCCCGCTTGCTCACCCCGTACGCGGCGGCGAGCGGCAGCGGCAGCACCGCCATCCGGCTGGCCACGAAGATCACCCGGCCGCGGGCGGCCTCCAGGGCGGGCATCGCGGCGGCGGTGGTACGCCAGGCGGCGAGCAGGTTCACCTCGATCTGGCGGCGCACCACCTCGTCCGGCGGCAGCTCGGCCGGGGCGGGCCCGCCCACGCCGGCGTTGTTGATCAGCAGGTCGAGGCCGCCGAGCCGGTCGATCGCGGCGGCCACGGCCGGTGGCGTCGCGGCCGGGTCGGTCAGGTCGACGCCGAGCACCGGCGGCGTGGCGTCGGGGTCGGCGTGCAGGTCCAGCCCGACCACGTGGGCGCCGACGGCGGTGAGCGCCGCGCCCAGGTGCTGCCCGAACGTGCCGCGCGCGCCGGTGACGAGCACCCGCCGTCCGGCGAGCCCGTGGACCACGCCGGTTCCGGTTCGCTGCGGGCCGGCGGCCGGGTTCCGGCCTGCCGCGCTCATCGTGCCGCTCCGGCGCGCCGCCGGCGGACAGCCGGGATCCGTACCGGCGCGCTCATCGTGCCGCTCCCGCACGGCGCCGGCCGGCGGCCAGTTCGCGGCCCAGCTCGGCCAGATAGACGTCGAAGTCGACGCGCATGTGTGGCCGGCGCTGCCCCCACCGGGCGGTGGCGGCACGCAGCTCGGCGCGGCAGGCGGCGGCCTGCCCCGCCGGATCCGGTGGCGCCCACGTGCCGGCCAGCCGCGCGGCGACCAGCCGGGCCTGCGCCTCCACCAGCGGGAACGCGGCGCCGGTGGACTGCATGAGACCGACGAACGCCAGCCCGGGGGCGTCCAGGTGGAACACGTGCCGGTACAGCGGCAGCCGGTCGGGGCCGTCGCCGAGCAGCGCCGGGTCGAGGAACGGCACCTCCACCCGGTAGCCGGTGCACCAGACGACCAGGTCGATCTCGTCGTGGCGGCCGTCGGTGAACTCGACCCGGTCGCCGTCGAAGCGGGCGATGCCGGGCCGGGCCTGGACGTCGCCGTGGGTGAGCCGGGACAGCAGCGCGTCGGACAGCGTCGGGTGGTCCTGGAGGAAGCCGTGCGCCGGGGCGGGCAGCCCGTACCGGGTGGGCGGGCCGACGGCAGTGGTGATCATGGTCTGGCTGATCCGCTGCCGCAGCCGCCAGGGCAGCCGGCGGGCCAGCGCGCCGTTGAGCGTGTCCGACGGGCGGCCGAGCAGGTACTTGGGCACCACCCAGACGCCGCGTCGCAGCGACAGCAGCGTGGTCGTGGCGGCGTACGAGGCGTCGACGGCGATGTCCATGGCGGAGTTGCCGCCGCCGACCACCAGGACCCGACGCCCGGCGAGCTGCTCCGGGCCGCGGTAGTCGTGGCTGTGCATCTGCTCGGCCGTGCACTCGCCCGGGTACGGCTCGGGTCGCTTCGGGGATCGGTTGTGCCCGTTGGCGACCACCACCGCCTCGACGTCGACCTCGACCGGGCCGTCCGGGCCGGTGGCCAGCACCCGCCAGCCGTCGCCGGTGCGGGTGACCCGCTCGACGGTGTGGCGCAGCCGTACCGCCTCGCGCAGCCCGAACCGGTCGGCGTAGTCGCCGAGGTAGCCCGCGACGCGGGTGTGGTCGGGGTAGTCGGGCCAGTCCGCGGGCATCGGGTGGTCGGCGAACTCGGTGCGCCCCTTGCTGGTGTTCAGGTGCAGCGTGCGGTACGCGGGCGAGCCGGGTGCGCCGTACACCCAGAGACCGCCGAGCGTGTCCGCCGCCTCGAACGCGACGGCCGGGACACCGGCGTCGGCGAGCGCCTTGAGCGTGGCCAGCCCGGCGGCTCCGGCGCCGACGACCGCGACCCTCGGTGTGGCCATACCCGCCTCCTTAATCCAACGACTGATGGATAATCCCCGGAGCGCGGGCCGGCGTCAAGACCGGGTGTCCGGCGGGGCGCCGGCGTACAGCGCGTCGAGGAAGCGGTGCACGAACGCCCGGAACTCCCGCCGCTCCCGCGCGTCGGAGCCGCTGCCCGCCGCCAGGGCCACCACGTGCCCGTGCACCGCCCAGACCAGGGAGCGCACCGTCACGTGCGGCGTCGGCTCGGTCAGCGCGCCCGCCTCGGCCGCCGCGACGAGCAGTTCCTCGACCAGCCCGTACAGCGGCGCGGCGTAGCGGCGGTCCAGCTCGCCGTGCCGCTGCGGCTCCAGCCAGCGGCGCAGCCACAGCGCTGTGGTCTCCGGCCGGTCCTCCAGGAAGTCGACGAACACGTCCAGCAGGTCGTGCAGCGCGCGCAGCGCGTCGTGCGGCCCGGCGGACAGGGCCGCCCGGGCGCGTTCCCCGGCTGCCTCGATGACCTCCCGCTCGGCGCTGAACACCCGGGCGAAGCAGGCGTCGTAGAGCTGCGCCTTGGTGCCCGTGTGGTGCACGACGGTGGCCGCGTCCACGCCGGCCGCGGCGGCGACGTCGCGGACGCTGACCGCGGCGAAGCCCCGCTCGGCGAACAACGCGGTGGCGGCGGCGAGCACCAGGTCACGGGTCGGGCGCTGATCGTCGCGGCGGGGCCGGCCCGGCCGTCGGCGAGGCATGGTCATCCGGCCATTGTTCCCCCTACAATCCAGCAACCGTTGGATTGGGGGCGGCGTGCCCCGAGGAACAGGAGGCCGCGATGACCGGGCTGGATCAGCGCTCCGACGCGCTCACCCTGCCGCGCGGCCCGCTCGCCGGGTTCGCCACCGGCTCGCTCGGCATGGGCGTCTGGGTGACAGTGCCCGGCCTCCTGCTGCTCTACTTCCTGACCGACGTGCTGGCGGTCGCCCCGTGGCTGGCCGGGCTCACCCTGCTGCTGCCGAAGATCGCCGACGTGCTGCTGCACCCGTGGATCGGGCACCTCTGCGACGTCGAGCAGGCCCGCCGGGGTCACCGCCGCCGGCTGCTGCTGGCCGGGTGCGCGCTGCCGCTGGCGTTCGCCGCGCTGTTCGCCGTGCCCGGCGGCCTCACCGGCGCCGGCGCGGCCGGCTGGGTGGCGGTGTTCTTCGTCGCCGGCAACCTGCTGTTCGCCGCGTACCAGGTGCCCTACCTGGCGACACCCGCGGACCTGCGGATCGGCTACCACGAGCGGACCCGGCTGATGGCGTTCCGGATGGTGGTGCTGACGCTCGGCATCCTGGTCTCCGGGCTGCTCGCGCCGCTGCTGGCCGGCGGCGACGACGCCACCCGGGACGGTTACCTGCTGATGGGCGTGGTGCTGGCGGCCGGGATGCTCGCCGCGATGCTGGTCGGCGTCGCCGGGATCGGCCGGTTGCGCCGCACCGCCGCCGACGCGGTCACCCCGCACGGCCCGGGCGGGTGGCGGGCGCTGACGGCGAGCCTGCGGGACCGGCAGTTCCGCTGGCTGGTCGGCGCGTACCTGGCCATGTCCACCACCACCCACCTGGTACTCGCCGGGGTGCCCTACTACGCCGAGTACGAGCTGGGCCGCCCCGGACTCACCACAGTGCTGGTGGCCGCGTTCGTCGCGCCCGCGCTGCTGGTGACTCCGCTCTGGCTGACCGTGGCCCGGCGGATCGGCAAGCAACGAGCCCTGCTCGCCGCGCAGGCCGCGTTCGCCGCCGGGTCGCTCGTGCTGGCGATCGGCCGTCCCGCCGGACTGCCCGTGCTGGTGGCCGCCGTGGCGGTGCTCGGGGTGGCGTTCGCCGGCATGCAGTTGCTGCCGTTCTCCATGCTGCCCGACGTGATCCGCGCGGGAGGCGGCGCCGAGCGGGCCGGCACGTACACCGGGGTGTGGACCGCCACCGAGGCCACCGGCGCGGCGCTCGGCCCGTACGCGTACGCGCTGTGCCTGACCGCCGGCGGGTTCGTGGCCTCGACCGCCGGGCAGAGCGTGACCCAGTCCCCGGCCGCGCTGGACGCGCTGCGTTACGGCTTCGGGCTGCTGCCGGCCGCCGTGATGGTGGTCGCGGTGCTGCTGCAGCGCCGCTACACCCTCGACGGCGCGGCCCGCGCCGACGCCGCCGGATAGACTTCGCCCCCGATGGACGCCGAGCCCGCCACCGACATCCGCCCCTGCGCCCACTGCGGACGCGACGTGCCGCAACGCGTCGGCGCGGGCCGCCCGTTCCGCTACTGCCGGGACAACGACGGCGCCTGCCAGCGGGCGGCGCGCAACTCGCGGATGCGTCACCGCAACTCCCCCGGCCTGCCCGGGCAGGTGGCGCGCACCTGGGAGGCGGTGGACCGGCTCGACCAGATCGTGGAGACGCTCACCGAGGCGCTGCACGCCGAACTGTCACCGGCCGGTGTGGAACGCCAGCTCGCCGAGCTGCGCGCGGAGACGTCGGCGCAGGTGGCGGCCGCGCACGCCGAGCGCGACGAGGCCCGCCGCGAGGCCGAGGACGCCACCGCGACGGCGGCGCGCGAACGGCAGCAGGCCCGCGCCGCGTACGCCGAGCGCGACGCCGCCGCCGACCGGGCCGAGCGGGCGGAGGCGTCGGCCGCCGCTGCCGCCGAGCGGGCCACCGCCGCCGGGGACGCCCGCGACGCCGCCCGCGCCGAGGCCGGTGCGGCGCAGGCGCTGCGGGTGCAGGCCGAACGCGACCGCGACGCGGCCCGGCACGACCTGCGCACGGTACGCGCCGAGCGCGACGCCGAACGCCGCCGCGTCACCGAGCTGACCGCCGAACGGGACACCGCCCGCGCCGACGCCGAGCGGGCCACCCGTTCCGCAACCGAAGCCCTGGACCGGGCCGAGCAGTCCCGCGCCGAGGCCGACCGGGTGCGCGCCGACGCGCAGGCCGCCCAGGGTCGGGCCATCGAGGCGGAGCGCGCGGCCCGGACCGCAGCCGAACGCGCCGACGCCGAGGCCACCGCCACGCGGCAGGCTCGCGCCGAGCGGGAGCGGGCCGACGCGGCTCGCGCCGACGTCGAGGCGGCGCTGGAGCGCGTCCGTGCCGAGGCGAGCGCTGCGGTCGAAGCGGTCCGCGCCGAGGCTGCCGCTGCCGTCGAGCGGTCTCGTGCCGAGGCGGCCGGCACCGTCGATCGGTTCCGTGGCGACGTGGCCGCCGCGGTGGAGCAGGCGGCGGCCCGTACCGCCGAGCGGGACGCGCTCGCCGCCGAGCTGGCCGACGCGCGGCGCGCCGTGAGCGCCGCCGAGGCCCGGGCGGCCGAGCTGGCCGCACGCACGGCCGTGATCGAGGCGGACCGGGACGCCGCGCAGCGGCGCGCCGGTCAGCTCGCCGACCAGGTCAGTGACCTGGCGACGGCGCTGGCGCGGCTCGGTACGCGCACCGGCTGACCACGCCACGGGCTGGGAACGGGGCAGCGCCGAACCGGTGCCGGCGGCGATGATCGGGGCATGGGAAAGACATACGAGCGCATCGACGGCCGGCTGCGGGACTTCATCGAGGCGCAGCCGATGTTCTTCGTCGCCACCGCCCCGCTGTCCGGTGACGGCACCGTCAACCTGTCCCCGAAAGGGCTGCGCGGCTGCTTCGCGGTGCTCGACGAGCACACAGTGGCGTACCTCGACTTCGCCGGCAGCAACGCCGAGACCATCGCCCACCTGCGGGAGAACGGCCGGATCACGCTGATGTGGTGCGCGTTCACCGGCCCGCCGAACATCGTACGGGTGCACGGACGCGGCGAGCCGGTGTTCCGCGACGACAGCCGCTGGGCCGGCCTGCTGCGGCACTTCCCCGACATCGACCCCGGCCCGCACGGGCTGCGCGCAGTCATCGTGGCGCACGCCGAACTGATCCGCGACACCTGCGGCTACGCGGTGCCGTTCATGACCTACGACGCCGACCGGGACCTGCACGAACGCCGGTTCGCCAGGGAGGACGACACGTCGCTGAGCGCGTACTTCGCCGGCAAGGACCACGTCGCCACCAGCATCGACGGGCTGCCCGGCCTGCCGCTGCCGCTGCCGCCCACCCCGGTGGTGTGAACCAGGTCAGTGAATGCCGGCCATCAGGTGCCGGATCTGGCGGGTGAACATCACCGCGGCCAGGCCCAGCACCACCGAGGCCAGCCCGAAGGTCAGGAAGTACACCGGCTGCGACCAGGCGCCGGCCAGCCGGGCCACCTGGCCGCCGATGGCGTCGCCGACGGCGGTGGCCAGGAACCACAGGCCCAGCATCTGACTGGCGTACTTGACCGGGGCCAGTTTCGTGGTGGCCGACAGGCCGACCGGGCTCAGCGACAGCTCACCGGCGACCTGGATCGCGTACACCGCGACCAGCCACAGCGGTGAGACCAGGTCGCCGCCGACGGCGGCCCGCGCGGCGGCGGCCATCAGCACGAACGACAGACCGTTGAGCACCAGGCCGACCGCGAACTTCGTGGGCGTGGACACCCGGTGCCCGAGCTTGAGCCACAGCGCGGCGGCCAGCGGCGCGCCGATGATGATGAGGATCGGGTTCACCGACTGCAGCCAGGACGCCGGGAAGGTGAACCCGCCCACCGAGCGGTCGGTCTGGTCGGCGGCGAAGATGTTCAGCACCGACCCGGCCTGGTCGTAGATGAGCCAGAACGAGGCGGCGAACACGAACAGCCACACGTACGCCTTCATGCGGCTGCGTTCGGTGTCGCTGATCTCCCGGTCGGTGAGGATCCGCGCGAAGTAGCCGACGGTCACCAGCACCGTCACCACGGTCAGCAGGTTGACCACCGTGTCGACGGTGAACCAGCCCGCCAGCAGCAGTACCAGCAGCGCCGCGAGCACCACGACGCTCGCCACGCCGATACGGGTCAGCGCGCGCCGCCGGTCCGCGCCGAGCAGCGGGTCCGCCGGGCGGGCGCCCGCGTCGCCGAGGTTGCGGCGGCCCAGCACGTACTGGAGCACGCCGAAGGTCATGCCGACCGCTGCGGCGCCGAACCCCAGATGCCAGTTGATCTTCTCGCCGAGGAAGCCCGTGATCAGCGGTGCGATGAACGCGCCCAGGTTGATGCCCATGTAGAAGATGGAGAACCCGGCGTCGCGGCGCGGCGAGTCCCGCTCGTACAGGTCACCGACCATGGTGGAGATGTTCGGTTTGAGCAGGCCGGTGCCGAGCACGATCAGCGCCATACCGGCGAACACGCTCCACCCGGTCGGGATCGCCATCACATAGTGGCCGGCGGCGATCACCACGCCGCCCCACAGCACACTGCGCCGCGCGCCGATCAGCCGGTCCGCCACCCAGCCACCGGGCAACGCCATCAGATAGACCATGGCGTTGTAGGTGCCGTACACGGCGTTGGCGCTGGACTCGCCGATGTCGAGGCCGCCGTCGGCGACCGCGGCGGTCAGGTACAGCACCAGGATCGCCCGCATGCCGTAGAAGCTGAACCGCTCCCACATCTCGGTGAGGAAGAGCGTGGACAGCGCACGGGGATGACCGAAGAAGGTCTTCCCGGCGGGTGGTCGGGCCCCGACCGGCGCGTCACTGCTCATCGTCACCTCCGGCACGCAAACAGGTGGGTAACATCCCCGTTGGCAGGCGAAACACTCCACCGATTCGGCCCGGCCGGGGACGACCCCGCCGGGCAGCTGTCATGGCCGGTTACCCTTGGTTCTTCCGACCCGCGTACGGCCCTGCCGTCGTGGGTGGGGAATGGGCGAACGGTGACCGGCCGTTACACCTGAAGACCAGCACCACGGACGAGGGGAAGTCGATCATGGGCGAGCGCATGCTGCGCGGTAGCCGGCTGGGCGCGGTCAGCTACGAATCCGACCGCAACACGGAGCTCGCGCCGCGCCAGACCCGCGAGTACCTCTGCGCCAAGGGCCACCAGTTCGAGGTGCCGTTCGCCGTCGACGCCGAGGTCCCGACGACCTGGGAGTGCAAGTTCGACGGCAGCGTCGCCCGCCTGGTCGACGGCACCGAGCCGGAGCAGAAGAAGGCCAAGCCGCCGCGTACGCACTGGGACATGCTGCTGGAGCGGCGCTCGATCGCCGAGCTGGAGGACATCCTCGCCGAGCGGCTCCAGGAGGTCCGGACCCGTCGCGGCCGCGCCTGAGCATCCCGCACGACCGAAAACGCCCCCGGGATCACCCGGGGGCGTTTCGCTGCCCGGGTGAGCACAGTCGCCACTTCGGGGAGATGGCGGTATCCGGGCCCCGGTGATGCCACCACTCCCCCGATCCGGTGTTGATCACGAGGCCGGGCAGGGGCTGACGCGGGACCGGCAGGGCTGGCGCAGGGCCGGCCGGACGTCGGCCGCTGATCCGCCGCCCGGCCGTGCTGGCTCGCGCGCCCGAGGGCTGGTGAACGGGCCACCACGTCGGGGAGGTTGCGGTATGGCATGTGCCTTGATGCCGCCACTTCCCCGAACCGGCGTGGATCATGGGTGGTCGGGGTGCCACGGGCGGCGATCCGCCGCGCGTGGTGTCGACTCGTGCGCCTGGCTGGCAAACCGGCCGCCAGTTCGGGGAGGTGGGTGTATCCGGGCGGCGGTGATGCCACCACTTCGCCGAGCTGGCGTCGATCATGAGGTGGGGCGGGTGAGGGCGGGGCTCGCTCTGTGCCCTGATCGCCGTGCCAGTTCGAGTGTCGGGCCACCCCTTCGGGGAGGTGGCGGTATCTCGCGTACCTTGATGCCGCCACCTCCCCGAAGTGGTGACGATCATGGGGCGGGCGGGGAGGCCGCGGGCGGCTGATCCGCCCCACGTGGTGCCGATTCGCCCCGCCGGCCGGTGAATGGGCCCCACCTCGGGGAGGTGGGTGTATCCGGGCCGCGGTGATACCACCACTTCGCCGAGCTGGCGTTGATCATGGGCAGGCCACCCGGGACGGGCTACCTATCCGGCGACGGCCTTGAGCCCTGCGCCGGTCGGTTGGGTGCTCGTCCTGAGCGCTGATCCGCCGTGCCAAAATTGAGCGTCGGGCCGCCACTTCGGGAGGTGGCGGGGTCGGGCGCGGTCTGATGCCGCCACCTCGGCGAAGTGGAGTTGATCAAGCTAATGGCACGGCGGGCGCGCGTCAGCGGTCGACGATCTCGCCCTCGATGGCCTTGCCCGGGTCGGTGACCGGCTGGGGCGACGGCGCAGGACCCGGCGACGGCGACGGTGTGGGCTGCGGGGTCGGCTGCGGCGCGCCCCGGTACACCCGTACCCGGCGCGGCCCGAACAGGTCACCGGCGACCATCGACGACACGCGCCGCTCGGTGGCCCGGCGCACTCCGCCCCCGGCCACCCGCCGCAGCGGCGGCAGCAACAACAGCAGGCCCACCACACCGCTGAACAGGCCCGGCATCGCCAGCAGCAGCGCACCCAGCAGACCCACCAGCCCGTCGGTCACCTCGGGGCCCGGCGGCCGGCCGGCCTGCGCCGCGGCGCGGAAACCCCGCCACGCCCGCATGCCCTCGCGGCGCAGCAGCACCAGGCCCAGCAGGGACGCCCCGAACACCAGCAGCACCGCCGCGCCGAACCCGACAGCCCGGCCGACCAGCACGAAAACGCCCAGCTCCAGCAACGTCAGCAGCAGCAGGGCCGGTGGTACGTACTTCAGTCCTCGGCGCATCTCACCTCATCCGCCCGGGGTCATCACGCCCCTCAAGCATGACACGCCCTGGCTCAAGGCCAGCGGGCGAGCGCGTCCGGGCGGGCCTGCACGGTCGCCAGGCGGTCCCGCACCCCCCACCGGGTGACCCGCCACAGCGCCTCCGCCACGATCAGCGGGCTCATCTTGCTGTCGCCGTGTTCCCGCTCGGCGAACGTGATCGGCACCTCCACGATGCGTACCCCGGCGCGGTGCGCCAGCCGGGACAGCTCCACCTGGAACGCGTACCCCTGGGAGCGCACCGAGTCCAGGTCGATGGCGTCCAGCGCGCTGGCCCGGTACACCCGGTAGCCGCCGGTGGCGTCGCTGACCGGCATGCCCAGCGCCAGCCGCGCGTACAGGTTGCCGACGCGGGAGAGCAGCAGCCGCTGCCACGGCCAGTTCAGCACCCGCGCGCCGCGGGTCCACCGGGAGCCGATCACCACGTCGGCGTCGCGGGCGGCGTCCAGCAGCGCCGGCAGGTCCTCCGGCGCGTGCGAGCCGTCGGCGTCCATCTCCACCACCGCGTCGTAGCCGCGTGCCCGGGCCCAGGCGAAACCGGCCAGGTAGGCCGCGCCCAGCCCTTCCTTGCCCGCCCGGTGCAGCACGTGCACCCGCGGGTCGTTCCCGGCGAGGGTGTCGGCGATCGCGCCGGTGCCGTCGGGGCTGTTGTCGTCGGCGACGAGCACGTCGACGGCCGGCGCCGCGGCGCGTACCCGGGCGACGATGCGTTCGACGTTGTCGGCCTCGTTGTAGGTGGGGACGACCACGAGGACCCGCCCCACACCGGGATGGCCGGCCGTCCGCCTGTCGGCTGTCACCGCCACCGTCGCACCGCCTCCCGCTCGTCGGCTCAGCCGGGAGCGACCTCCCGGCGGCGGCGCAGCACGGCCGCGCCGGCCAGGGCCGCGACCGCCAGCGCCGTGAGCGCCACCTCCGGCCACACCCCGGCCGTCGTCGCCGGGGTACGCCCGTTGCCGAGTTCCATCTGCCGCACCACCACCGCGGCGGTGTTGAACCCGGTCGCACCGTCTACCCGCCCGTCCGGGGAAACGAACCCGGACACTCCGACCGTGGAGGCCATCAACGCGGCCCGGCCGTGCTCCACCGCCCGCAACCGCACCATGGCCAGCTGCTGGCGGGCCTCGGCCACGTCGAACGTGGCGTTGTTTGTCTGCACCACCAGCAGCTGCGCGCCGCCGGTCACGGTGTCCCGGACGATCCCGTCGTAGGCGACCTCGAAGCAGATCACGTCGCCGAGGACCGCCGCGCCGGCGTCCACCACGCCGGGCCGGTCACCGGGGACGAAGTCGGAGCTGACCCGGTCGACCTGCGAGCTGACCATGCGGGCGACGGAACGCAGCGGCACGTACTCGGCGAACGGCACCGGATGCCGCTTGACGTACGTCTGGTCCAGGTCGACGCCCGTGCCGGGCCGCCACAGCAGCCCCACGTTGCGCACCTGCCCCGGTTCCGGGCCGGCGAGCACCGCGCCGACCAGGATCGGCGCGCCGATCGCGTCGGCGGCCTGGGCGATCCGCTCGCCCGCGCCCGGGTTGCGCAGCGGGTCGATGTCGCTGGAGTTCTCCGGCCACACCACCAGGTCGGGGCGGGGCTGCCCGCCCTCGGTGACCCGTTCGGCCAGCTCCAGCGTGGCGTCGACGTGGTTGTTCAGCACCGCCTGCCGCTGCGCGTTGAAGTCCAGCCCGAGGCGCGGCACGTTGCCCTGCACGATCGCGACGGTGACGGTGCCGCCCGCGCCGCGTACCTCGGCCGGCACTGCCGGTCCGGCGGCGAGCAGCGCGACCAGCGCGGCGGTGAGCCCGGCCACCGGACGCCACTGCCCGGGCGCGCGACGCCAGTCCCGCCAGGCCACGGCGACCAGGATCCCGCCGGCGACCGCGACCGCGAACGTGACGAGCGGCGCGCCGCCGAGCGCGGCCAGCCGCAGCAGCGGCGACGTGTCCTGGCTGAACGCCAGCCGCCCCCAGGGGAACCCGCCGAACGGGGTCCGGTCGCGCAGCGCCTCCTGCGCCACCCACAGCACGCCGGTGAGCAGCGGCCACGCCGCCCGGTTCCGGTCGGCCAGCGGCGACACCCAGGCGGTGGCGGCGCCCAGCAGCGCCAGGTAGGCGGCCTGCAGCAGCGACAGCAGCGCCCACGGCAGGTAGCCGGTGTGCAGGTTCGTCCATTCCAGCAGCGGCGCGAACAGCGCCACCCCGGTGAGGAAACCCAGCCCGGCGCCGGCGCGCAACCGCCGCCGGTGCGCGGCGGCGGCCAGCAACGCCACCCCGACCGGCGCCAGCGGCCACATCCCGTACGGCGGGAACGCCAGCAGCAGCGCCACCCCGGCCAGCACGGCGGCCGGCACGGCCAGCGTCAGCGGCAGCGGCCGCGCGCCGCCGTCCCCGCGTGCCCCGTCGGTGGCACGCGGCTGTTCCCGGTCCAGCGTCGTCACCGGCACCTCACCACGATCACGGGCCGAAGGCTACCCGCCCGCGCCGGCGCCGGGCCGAACCGGTGTGGGGCGCGCCACCGGCGGGGTGGGGCGTGCCGCCGCGCGCCCCGGCAGGCGACAATCGGGCCCATGCGGTTCGGTGTGCTCGGCGCGACGCAGGCGTACGCGGCCGACGGCAGCGCGCTTCCCGTCGCCGGTGACCGGCTGCGCGCCCTGCTGGTGCTGCTGCTGCTCGACGCCGACCGCACCGTGCCGCCGCGGCGGCTCATCGACGGCGTCTACGGCGACCGGCCCCCCGAGCAGGCCGCGAACGCCCTACAGTCGCAGGTGTCACGGCTGCGGCGGCTGCTGCCCGGCGCGCACATCGAGTTCGGCCCGGCCGGTTACCGACTGGCCGTCGACCCGCAGCGGGTGGATGTGCACCGGTTCACCCGGCTGGCCTCAGCGGGACGGGCGGCGCTCGCCGACGGCGATCCGCGCGGCGCGGCGGCGCTGCTGCGCGAAGCGCTCGACCTGTGGCGCGGCGAACCCCTCGCGGACGTCACCGGGGCGCCGTTCGCCGACGCCGAAGCGGCCCGGCTGCGCCAGCTGCGCCTGGCGGCGATCGAGGACCGCGTGGCGGCGGACCTGGCGCTCGCGCCACCCGGCGCGCCGCTGATCGCCGAGCTGCGGGCCCTGGTGGCGGCGCATCCGCTGCGGGAGCGGCTGCACGGTCTGCTGATGCGCGCCCTGCACGGCGCGGGCAGCCGCGCCGAGGCCCTCGCCGCGTACGCCGACGCCCGCCGGGTGCTGGCCGAGGAACTGGGCGCCGACCCGTCCGCGGAGCTGGTCGCGTTGCACGCCACGCTGCTGCGCGACGACCCCGCGCCACCGGCGCGCCTGCCCTCCCCGCTGACCAGCTTCGTCGGCCGGGAACGGGAGCTGCGGCGCGTCGAGGAGCTGCTCGCCTCGGCGCGGCTGGTGACGCTGCACGGGCCGGGCGGCGCCGGCAAGACCCGGCTGGCCACCACCGCGGCGGCCCGGCACGACGGGGCGGTGTGCCTGGTGGAGCTGGCCGCGGTGACGCCCGGCTCGCCGGTCGCGCCGGCGGTGCTGACCGCGCTGGACCTGCGCGACGCCGGGCTGCGGGCCCCCGACGGGCCCCGCGACCTCACCGACCGGCTGGTGGCGGCGCTGGCCGGCCGGCGCCTGCTGCTGGTGCTCGACAACTGCGAGCACGTCATCGACGACGCGGCCCGGCTGACCGCCCGGCTGCTCGCCGCCGCCCCCGGACTGCGGGTGCTGGCCACCAGCCGGGAGCCGCTGGGCCTCACCGGTGAGGCGCTGTGCCCGGTCGGCGGCCTGGCCGTCCCGGACGCGCCGGGCACACCGGAGACGGCAGCCGCGTACCCGGCGGTGCGGCTGTTCGCCGACCGGGCCGCCGACGTGGCGCCCGGGTTCGCCCTCGACGCCGACACCACCCCGGCGGTGCTGCGGATCTGCCGCACCCTCGACGGGCTGCCGCTGGCCCTGGAACTGGCGGCGGCGCGGCTGCGGGCCCTGCCGGTTTCGCAGGTCGCGGCCCGGCTGGACGACCGGTTCCGGTTGCTGCGCCGCGGCGACCGCACCGCCGCGCCCCGCCACCGCACGCTGGAGGCGGTCGTCGGGTGGAGCTGGGACCTGCTCGACGCCCCGGAGCGGCTGCTCGCCGCCCGGATGAGCGTGTTCGCCGGCGCCGCCGACCTGGCCGCCGTGCAGGCGGTGTGCGCGCCGGACGCCGGTGACGTCCTGGACGTGCTCACCGGTCTGGTGGACAAGTCGCTGGTGGAAGCGACCGGCGGGCGCTACCGGATGCTGGAGACGATCCGCGAGTTCACCGCCGCCCGGCTGGCCGAGCACGGCGAGACCGGGCGGATGGGGGACGCGCACGCCGCGTACTTCCTGGATCTGGCACAGGCCGGCGACGCGGGCCTGCGCGGCGGCGGCCAGGAGCGGTGGCTGCGCCGCCTCGACGCCGCCCGCGACGACCTGCACGCGGCGCTGCGGCACGCGGACACCGCGACCGGGTTGCGGCTGGTCGCGGCGCTGGCGTTCTACTGGTGGCTGCGGGGCCTGCGCGGGGAGGGCGCGGCGTTGGCTCGGCGGCTGGTCGACCGGCTCGACGGCCCGCCCGACGGTCTGGCCGAGGAGTACGCGCTGGCCTTGCTGATCGCCACGCTGGCCGGTGGCGGCGAGCGCGGCGAGGTCGATGCCGCGTCGCGGATCCTGTGGACCATGGCCCGGCCGCCCCGGCATCCGTTCCTGCTCTACCTGTCCGGCATGGCCAGCGGCCCCCCGTCGCCGCAGGACGCGGCGGCGTTGCACGAGCAGGCCGTCCGGGACCGGCTGCTCGGCACCGACCCGTGGAGCCGGGCGCTGGGCCTGCTGGGCACCGCGATGGTCAGTCTGCTCCACAACCGGCACACCCAGGCCCGCGCGGAGCTGGACGGTGCGCTGGCCGGTTTCCGGGCCCTCGACGATCGCTGGGGCATGATCGTCACGCTGTCCACCCACGCCGAGGCCGCCTACCGCACCGGTGACGTCGCGTCGGCGGCAGCGCCGATGGCGGAGGCCCTGGAGCTGGCCGAGCAGCTCGGCTCCACCCTGGACCTGGCGGAACTGCTGCGGACCCGCGCCGACGGGCGGCTCGCCGCCGGTGACCTGACCGGCGCGGCCGAGGACTTCGGGCGGGTGCGGCGCATCGCCGGGCCGGCCGGCGCGCCGGAGCTGGTCGCCGCCGCGTACCTGGGGCTCGGCGAGATCGCCCGCCGCGACGGCGACCCGCAGCGGGCGCGGGCGTTGTGCGAACGGGCGGTCGCGCACTGCCCGTCGGGCTGGTTCGGCGCCGATGTGGTGCGGCTCGCGGCGCTGGTGACGCTCGGGCAGCTCGCCGAGGCCACCGGGGACCCGGCTGCGGCTCGCGCCCACTACCGGCAGGTCCTCACCGCCGGCGTCGGCGTGTGGGACGTGCCGGTGGTGGCCGCGGCGGCCGACGGGCTGGCCGGGCCGCTGCTGCGCGACGGCGACCCCGAGTCGGCGGCGCGGCTGCTGGGCGCGGCGGCGGCGCTGCTGGCCGGCACCGGCGCGGCCGACGCCCCGGCCGGCACACCCACCGCCGTCACGCTGCGGGAACACCTGGGTGAGGCGGCGTTCGCCACCGCGTACGCCCGGGGCGCGAACCTGCCCCGGCAGCGGGCGCTGGCGCTTGTCGACGGGCGCTGACCGGCGCGGCACGGCCCGGTGCGCGCGCGGTACGCGACCGGTCAGCGCGACCGGTGACGCTGACCGGCATGAGCGACGACACGACGGCCGTGCTGGCCGACGGGATACGAAAACGGTACGGCCGCACCACCGCCCTGGACGGCTTCGACCTGGCCGTGCCGGCCGGCACCGTGTACGGGGTGCTCGGCCCCAACGGCGCCGGCAAGACCACTGCGGTGCGGATCCTCACCACGCTGCTGCGTTTCGACGCCGGCCGGGCCCGGGTGGCCGGGTACGACGTCGCCACCGACCCGGACCGGGTCCGCGCCGCGATCAGCCTGACCGGCCAGTACGCGGCGGTCGACGAGGTGCTCAGCGGCCGGCAGAACCTGGTGCTGTTCGGCCGGCTGCGCCAACTGTCCGCGCGCCGGGCCCGCGACCGCGCCGAGGAGCTGCTGGACCGGTTCGGGTTGACCGAGGCCGCGGACCGGTCGGCGGGCGGCTACTCCGGTGGGATGCGCCGCCGCCTGGACCTGGCGGCCAGCCTGGTGGTGCCGCCGCGGGTGCTGTTCCTCGACGAGCCGACCACCGGCCTGGACCCGCGCAGCCGCAACGGTCTGTGGTCGGCGGTGCGGGAACTGGTCGCCGACGGCACCACGGTGCTGATGACCACCCAGTACCTGCAGGAGGCCGACCACCTCGCCGACCGGGTGTGCGTCATCGACGCCGGCCGGGTGGTCGCCGAGGGCACGCCGGAGCGGCTGAAGGCCCGTATCGGCGCGGACCGGCTGGAGCTGGTGGTCCGCGACGCGGCGGACCTGCCGGCCGCGGCCGCCGTGGTGGAACGCGCCACCGGCACGGCGGTGACGGTGGACGCCGAGCTGCGCCGCGTCGACGCGCCGGTGACCGACCGGATCGCCGTGCTCATGACCGTGCTGCGGGCCCTGGAGGACGCCGGGGTGGCGGTGGAGGACGTGCTGGTGCGCCGGCCGACGCTGGACGAGGCGTTCCTGCGCCTCACCGGCGCCGACCCGCAGCGGGTGGGGGCGGCGTCGTGAGGGCGCTCGCCGACGGGTGGCTGATGGCCGGGCGGAACATGCGCCACGTCGTCCGCGCCCCGGAGGAGATCATCATCTACTTCAGCCTGCCGATCATGTTCGTGCTGGTGTTCGGCTACGTGTTCGGCAGCGGCATGGCCGTGCCGGGCGGCGGCAACTACCGGGAGTTCCTGCTGCCCGGGGTGTTCGTGATGACGATGCTCTACGGCCTCGGCGCGACCGCGTCGGCGATCGCGGCGGACGCCGGCCGGGGCGTGGTGGACCGGTTCCGGTCGCTGCCGATGGCCCGCTCGGCGCTGCTGTCCGGCCGCGCCGGCGCCGACCTGGTACGGGCCTGCCTGGAGATGACCACGCTGGTGGTGTGCGGGCTGCTGGTGGGCTGGCAGTGGCGCGACGGCGTCGGCCCGGCCCTGACGGCGGTGGCGCTGATCCTGCTGCTGCGCGTCGCGATGACCTGGGTGGGCATCCTGTTCGGGCTGCTGGTGCCGAACCCGGACACGGTGGCGGTGGTGGTGTTCCCGCTGGCGTTCCCGCTGACCGCCCTGTCCAACGTGTTCGTGGCGCCGGAGCTGATGCCGGCCTGGCTGGGCGCGATCGCCGCGTGGAACCCGCTGTCGGCGACGGTGGCGGCGGCCCGGGACCTGTTCGGCAACCCGGGCCTGGGCGGCGACTCGTGGCCGGCCCGGCACGCGCTGGAACTGGCGGTCGCCTGGCCGCTGGCGCTGATCGCGGTGGCCGCCCCGGCGGCGGTGCGCCGCTACCGGCGACTGGGCCGCTGACGGGGGTATCGGGGGGATGAAATCGGGGCGCGGCCGAAGCCGCGCCCCGATGCTCCCAGGCCCTTCCCGGCCGGTGGGGCGAAGACGATCGGCGCCGACCTTCGGACCGACCCGACGTGGACTGGCTGCCCCCGCCTGGCCGTTGTCTACTGGCCGTGCCTCTCACCTTGCCCGTACACCGGTAACCGCGGCCGGTTCGCGCCGCCCCGCCGACCCCCGCCCGCTGGACCTGGCCGCCGCAACCTTCCGGTCGCTCGGCCAGCGGACGAAGGGACGAAGCGAACAACAGCCGCTTCCCGTGGTAGGACTCAAAGACGGTACGGCGTGGACCCCCGCCGCTGTCAACCCACCCGGGCCTGTCGTGTGTTGCGACACGGCGTGTCGCGTCGGCGCGTCTCGATTCCTGAGCGCGGTTCAGGCGCCGAGGTGGTGCCGCAGCATCGCCGCCGCCGCACCCGGATGGTCGGCGGCGAGCAGCCCCGCGGCGGCCAGCACGTAGTCCACGTCGACGACCGGGCGGGCCGCCCGCGGCAACGCCCACCCGCCCGCGTGGTCGGTGAGCACCGCGTCGAGCACCGCCGCCGCGTCGCCCGGGTCGGCGTGCCGCAGCACCCCACCGGAGCCGACGAGCAGCTTCACCTCCCGCAGGTCCCGCCCGGCCCGCTCCCCCGTCGCCGCCCCACGCGCATGCCGCCGCAGCGCCACAGTCGCGGCGAGGGCCGCGATGCGCCGGTCCGCGGCCCGGTCGGCGTCACCGGCGGGCAGGAACCCCGGGTCGGCGGCCCGTACCGCCGCCGCGGCCGCCAGCTCCGCCTCGCCGGCCGCATCGAGCAGCCGTTCCTCGACCGCGGCGCGCACCACGCCCGGCGCGCTCCACCGCATGCCCAGGTCCCCTTCGACGGTACGGGCCCGCCAGAGCGTCCCGGCGACCTCCTGACTCGGGCCGCTGTCCCGCTCGTCGGGCGTGAGCACCGAGTACACGTCGGTGGTGGCGCCACCCACGTCCACCACGGCCAGGTCACCGCCGAGGGTGCCGGCGAGCACCTCCACACCGGTGAGCACCGCGTCCGGGGTGGCGGCGCGGACCAGCCGCGCGAACCGGGTACCCCGGGACAGTTTCTTGCCGCCGATGACGTGCCGCAGGAACACGTCCCGGATCGCAGCCCGCGCCGAGGAGGGTTCCAGCACCCCGATGCGGGGCAGCACGTTGCCCGCCACCGTCACCGGCACCCCCGCGCCCGCCAGCAGCGCGTGCAGCTCGTCGCGTACGTCGGCGTTGCCGGCGAGGACCACCGGCACCCGCAAGCGGGCCTTCGCCAGCCGCGTCGCGTTGTGCGTCACCGTCTCGGCGTCGCCGCCGTCGGTGCCGCCCACGAGCAGCACCACGTCCGGGCGGGCCGCCCGCAACGCCGACACGTCCGCGCCGGACAGGCGTCCCGCCGCCACGTGCACCACGTTCGCGCCCGCCGACAGACCGACCCGCCGGCCCGCCTGAGCGGTGACGAGGGGCTCGTAACCCACCACCGCGAGGCGCAGCCCACCCCCGGCCGACGAGCACACGTACCAGGGCGCCTCAGCGGCCCCGGCCGATGCGAGGGCCGCGCCGGCCGCGGCGTCCAGGCCGTGCAGCACATCCGTGCCCACAGTGGTGGGCGCGGACGCCGCCGCGACCAGGCGGCCGCCGTCGAGGTCCACCACCGCCGCCTTCGTGTACGTCGACCCGACGTCCGCGCAGACGACGACGCTCACGCCCGGCCGCCCTTCGTTCGCGGGGCTCGCGACACCGGCTCGCTCCTCGCGCTCACGCCGACGGCGGGACGACCACCGTGCCGGTCGCGGTGACCGCCACGATCGGCTCGTCGAGCACCTCGGCGGCCGACTCCCCCTTGTCCGGGCGGCCCCGGCACACCACGGTGGCGGCGAAGTCGATCGTGCGGCTGCGCGTGCCCACCCGGGTCACCGTCGCCGTCACCTCCAGCACGTCACCGGCCTTCATCGGCGCCCGGAACTGCACATCGGCGTACGACGCGAACAACCCCTCGTCGCCGTCGGTGCGGATGCACACCTCCGTCGCCACGTCCCCGAACAACCCCAGCGCGTACGCCCCGTCGACCAGGTTCCCCGCGTAGTGGGCGTGGGAGTACGGCACGTACCGGCGGTGGGTGACTGTCAGACCGACACGCGGATCGCTCATGCGACGTTCGCCTTCCTGGAAGTGATCAAAGCGTGGACGAGGTAACTGGCGACCTCGCCCGGAGTGGTGCCACGGCCGAAGATCCGGTCCACGCCCAGCTCGCCGGTCATCGTCTCGTCGAACCGCGGCCCGCCGACGATCAGCAGCGGCCGCCGCCCGGCCGGCATCGCCTCCCGGAACGCCGCCGACATCTCCCGCGTGTTGTGCAGATGCGCGTCGCGCTGCGTCACCACCTGCGACACCAGCACCGCGTCGGCGCGTTCCCGCCGGGCCGCCTCGACCAGCTCCGGCACGCTCACCTGCGCGCCGAGGTTCGTGACCTTCAGCTCCCGGTAGTACTCCAGGCCCTTCTCCCCGGCGATGCCCTTGACGTTGAGGATCGCGTCGATGCCGACGGTGTGCGCGTCCGTGCCGATGCACGCGCCCACCACCGACAGCTTGCGGCGCAGCCGCCGCTTCACCACCGCGTTGACCTCCTTGGCCGACAGCAGCGGATAGTCGCGCTCCACCACCTGCACCTTCGCCAGGTCCACCAGGTGGTTCACCCGCCCGTACACCACGAAGAACGTGAACCCGTCACCGATCGGCTTGGCGTGCACCAGCATCGCCGGGTCCATGCCCATCTTGTTGGCAAGCTGCACCGCCGCGCCCTCGGCCCGCTTGTCATGCGGCACCGGCAACGTGAACGACACCTGCACCATGCCGTCACCGGTGGTGTCCCCGTACGGCCGCACGACGGTCTTCTCGCTCACAGGGTCTGCTCCAGGATCTCCGTGGCCGGGTTGTAGTAGTCCGCCTCGTGCCGCGCCACCCCGTCCAGACCCTTCCCACGGTCCGCCGGCCGCTTCATGATCCCGAACGTGCCCTCGGCGATCGCCGTCAGCAACGACTGGTCCCCGATACGCTCCAACAGGTCCACCGCCTCACCCAGCACCCGGTGCGCCCGCTCCTGGATGAACCCGCCCGGCGCCGGCACGAAGTCCTCGTGCAACCCGCCCGCCGCGCCCAGCACGTACCGCACGTTCTGCAACGCGATGTCCCGGTCCGACAACCACGGCGTCACCACCGCCTCGGTCATCATCCCGACCAGCAGAATCCCCTGCCCGGTCATCGTGCCCACCAGGTTGAAGAACCCGTCGAGCAGATTGCCCCGGAACACGTCACCGGTCATGTGCTTCGTCGGCGGCATCCACTTCAACGGCGCGTCCGGGAACAACTCCCGCGCCAGCAACGCGTGCGCCAGCTCCAACCGCAACGACTCCGGCACATCCGGGTTGATCTCGAACGCGTGCCCCAGCCCCAACTGCCAGTCCGCCAGCCCCGCCTCGTGCGCGAAGAACTCGTTCAGCAACTGCGACACCGTCACCGTGTGCGCCTCGTCCACCGCATCCGCGGTGGTCAGGTAGTTGTCCTCACCGGTGTTGATGATGATCCCCGCCCGCGCGTGCACCTGCCGCGAGAACCGCTGGTCCACGAACGTCCGGATCGGGTTGATGTCGCGGAACAGAATCCCGTACATCGAGTCGTTGAGCATCATGTCCAGCCGCTCCAGGCCGGCCAGCGTCGCCATCTCCGGCATGCACAGACCCGACGCGTAGTTCGTCAACCGCACGTACCGGCCCAGCTCCTTCGACGACTCGTCCAACGCCGCCCGCATCAGCCGGAAGTTCTCCTGCGTCGCGTACGTGCCCGCGAACCCCTCCCGGGTAGCCCCCTCCGGCACGTAGTCCAGCAGCGACTGCCCCGTCGACCGGATCACCGCGATCACATCAGCGCCGGCCCGCGCCGCCGCCTGCGCCTGCGGAATGTCCTCGTAGATGTCACCCGTCGCCACGATCAGGTAGATCCACGGCCGCCGCGCCGGATCCCCGAACCGCTTCACCAGGCGGTCCCGCTCCGCGCGCCGCCGGTCGATGCTGCGGATCCCCGCCGCCACCGCCTTACGCGACGCCCGCCGTGCCGCCGTCGCCGCCTTCCCCGACGGCTGCCCGAACCGCACCGACCCCGCCGCCGCCTTCTGCGCCAGCAACGTCACATCGGCGATGCCCTCCCGCGCCAGCGCGTCGAACACCGGCGCCGCCACCCCGTGCCCCAGGCCCACGTCCGCCACCACCGCGTCCACGAGCCGGTTCACCCACGGAATGCCGTCCGGGTCCGCGCCGGTCACCCCGGCCAGCCGCAGCACCGCCCGCTCCACCGACACCGTCGTGTGGCTACGCGCCAGATCCACCACCGGCTGCCCGGCCCGGCGCGCCAACTCCCGCGCCCGCGCCACCAACGCCGGATCCAGCCCAAGCTTGCCTGTCACGAAGACCCTTCCTGATAGATCACGTCACCGCGCAACACAGTGGCCCGGCACACCGGCAGCGGCGTCGGATCGTCCGCGCCCCGCAACTCCGGATCCTCGGCCTGCACCACCGGCAGCCCCCGCTCCACGCCCGCCGGGGTGTCCCACACCGCGAACGTCGCCGGCGCCCCCAACGCCAGCACACCCTCGTTGTCCAGGTGCACCGCCCGCCAGCCGCCGCGCGTGTGCGCCGCGAACGCCGCCCGCACACTCATCCGCTGCGCCGGATTGTGATGCGCCGCCGCCGCCCGCACCGAACCCCACGGATCAAGCGGCGTCACCGGCGAATCCGACCCGAACGCCAACGCCACCCCGACCCCGTGCATCGCGCCCATCGGATTCGACTCCAGCGACCGCGCCAACCCCAGCCGCGACTCGTACATCCGGCCCGCGCCGCCCCACAACCTGTCGAACGCCGGCTGCATCGACGCCACGATCCCGTACTCCACGAACCCGGCGATCAACGCCTTGCTCATGATCTCCGCGTGCTCCACCCGGTGCCGAGCCGCCCGCAACCGGTCCACACCCAGCGACCGCGCCGCCAGCCCGAACCCCGCAAGCACCGTCCCGATCGCCGCGTCCCCGATCGCGTGGAACCCGCCCTGCAACCCGTGCGCCGCGCAGTCCAGCAGATGGTCACGCACCTGCTCCGCCGACACGTACCCGTGCCCGCAGGCCCCCGCCTCACCGTCCAGGTACGCCGCCGACACGTGCGCCGTCCGCGACCCCAGCGCCCCGTCCGCGAACAGGTCACCAACCGCGCCCACCGCGCCCAGCTCCCGCGCCTTCGCCGCGCCCAGCAGCTCACCCCAGTACCCGTACACCTCCGGCACCCCGGCCCCCGAGATCGCCAGCAGCCCGGTGAAGTCCTCCTCGTCGGAGATGTCCGGACCACCGCACTCGTGCACCGCCGCGACACCCAGCGACGCCGCGTGTTCCAGGGCCCGCCGCTGCGCCGCCACCCGCTGCGCCCGCGTCACCGACGCGAACGCCGCCGCCCGCACCACATGGTGCGCGTCACGCCGCAACCACCCCGACGCCTCGTACCCGGCCGCCGACACCACCTCCGGGCACGCCGCCAGCAACGCCGCCGACACCAGCGCCGAATGGATCGACGCCTGCGACAGATACACCCGCCGCCCACCGGCCGCCCGGTCCAGCGCCGCCGCGTCCGGCAACGAGGGGTCCGCCCAGGCCGACTCGTCCCAGCCGTGCCCCAGCACGACCGCGTCACCCGGCAGGCCCGCCGCGAACGCCGACACCGCCTCCAGCAGCTCACCCGCCGACCGCACCGCCGACAGATCCAGCCCCGACAACGCCAACCCGGTATCCGTCGCGTGCACGTGCGCGTCCACGAACGCCGGCGTCACCAGCGCACCGCCCAGCTCCACCACCCGGTCCGCCCGCGGCGCGTCCGCGTCCGTGCCCAGCCAGGCGATCCGCCCGTCGCGCACCAGCAGCGCGGTCGCGCTCGGGTCGGCCGGACAGTGCAGCACTCCGCCGCGATACAGCGTCGAGGGGTTCGTCATGGTCTCAGTCTGCCGCCAGACGGGCCTCGAACAGACCGCGCACCCCCGGCTCGGTCCGCAACAGGTCCAGCGCCAGCGCCGCGTGCCCCGGCACGTACCCGTTGCCCACCAGCATCGTCACGTCCGCCGCCAGGCCCTCCGCGCCCAGCGCCGCCGCCGCGAAGCTCGTCGCCATCGAGAAGAAGATCACCGTACCGCCGTCCGCCGTGGCCAGCACCGCGCCGTGCTCACACCCCGGCACGTCCACGCACACCACAGTCACGTCCGCCGGCACACCCAGCGCCGTCGTCACCGCCGTCGACAGCCCCACCGGATCCCGCGCGTCCGCGAGCGCCACCACGTCGGCCAGCCCGGCCGCCGCCAGCGCGTCCCGCTCCGCGGCCACCGGCACCACCCCGACGGTACGAGCGGCGCCCGCCCGCCGCGCCGCCGCGAGCGACAACGACCCGCTCTTGCCGGCCCCACCGATCACCGCCACCGACACCGGACGCGGATCACCGTCCCGCGAGCGCCGCGCCACCTGCTCGGCCACCACCCGCGCCGTCAACGCCGGCGCCCCGCACACGTCCAGCACGGCGAGGGACAACTCGGGGTGCAGGTCCGCCGGCAGCACCGCCGCGATCGACCGGGCGAACAGGATCGCGTGCCCGTCGCACGGCACCTGCTCGCTGCGCCCGTCCCAGCGGGCCAGCCCGTCGGTGATAGTCAGGGGCGTCAGCGTCAGCGACACGAGCGTCGCAACCCGGTCGCCCGCTCGCAGCCCCAGCGGCGAGCGGCGCCCCGCCTCCTCCACCGTGCCGATCAGCATGCCGCCGGAACCGGTCACCGGGTTCTGCATCTTCCCCCGGGTCGACACGATCTCCAGCACCTCGGCGCGAACCTTGTCCCCGTCGCCGCCGTGCTTCTCCGCCAGCTGCCGGAAGCTCGCCGCGTCCAGGTTCAGCCGCTCGACCCGGATCCGCACCTCGTTCGCCGCGATCCGCGGGTCCGGGTCCAGCCGCCAGGCCGCCTGCGGGAGCACCCCCGCCGGCTCCACGACTCGGTGCAGGCCCACCGGTGACGTCACGCCGACCCCCTATGTCCAGCCGCCCGAACCCCCGGCCAGGGGTCGCGTCGCGGGAAAACTTACGGCAGACTAATTTCTTCACCGCAGATTTTCCAGTAGCCTACGCATCCGTTGATCAACCCGCATGCTGACGAGGAGGGGCCGTGACCCAGACCCAACCGGTGGAGACCATCCCGACGCCCCGCCCCGCGCCGGCCGCCGTCCCGGCCGCCGGACAGCCCTACGAATACCGCCGCGCGCCCCTCGTCGAACCCGACTGGACCCGCTTCCCCGGCTGGCGCCACGTCACCCGCGACCAGTGGGAAAGCGCCCAGTGGCAGCGGGTCAACTGCGTCAAGAACATCAAGCAGCTGCGCGCCGTCCTCGGCGACACCGTCGACGAGACCTTCTACGCCGACCTGGAGGCCGACCAGAAGGCGCTGGCCACCATGTCCATGCTGGTGCCGCCGCAGATGATCAACACCATGGTGCCGCATGAGCCGATGAGCACCGAGGCGCTGCTCGCCGACCCGATCCGCCGCTACATGATCCCGGTCGCCTCCGACCGCCGCACCGACTGGCCCTCCCACCCGTACGCCAGCCGCGACAGCCTTCACGAACACGACATGTGGGTCGCCGAGGGCCTCACCCACCGCTACCCCACCAAGGTCCTCGCCGAGCTGCTCTCCACCTGCCCGCAGTACTGCGGCCACTGCACCCGCATGGACCTGGTCGGCAACTCCACCCCCGCTGTCGACAAGCTCAAGCTCACCCTCAAGCCCGTCGACCGCTACGACGCCCACATCACCTACCTCAAGGCCCACCCCGGCGTACGCGACGTGGTCGTCTCCGGCGGCGACGTCGCCAACGTGCCGTGGCGCAACCTCGAGTCGTACTTGATGCGCCTGCTGGAGATCGAGACGATCCGCGACATCCGGCTCGCCACCAAGGCGCTCATGGGCCTGCCCCAGCACTGGCTCCAGCCCGACGTCGTCGAGGGCCTGGAACGGGTCGCCCGCACCGCCGCCCGCCGCGGCGTCAACCTGGCCATCCACACCCACGTCAACCACGCCCAGTCGCTGACCCCGCTGGTCGCCAAGGCCGCCCAGACCGCGCTCGACGTCGGCGTACGCGACGTGCGCAACCAGGGCGTGCTCATGCGCGGCGTCAACGCCACCAACGCCGACCTGCTCGACCTGTGCTTCGCGCTGCAGGGCGAAGCGGGCATCCTGCCGTACTACTTCTACATGTGCGACATGATCCCCAACGCCGAGCACTGGCGCGTCCCGGTCTGGCACGCCCAGCAGCTCCAGCACGACATCATGGGCTACCTGCCCGGCTACGCCACCCCGCGGATCGTCTGCGACGTCCCGTTCGTCGGCAAGCGCTGGGTGCACATGCTCACCGACTACGACCGTGAGCGCGGCATCTCCTACTGGACCAAGAACTACCGCACCTCGATCGAGTCGGCCGACCTGGAGGTGCTGAACAAGCGCTACGCCTACTACGACCCGATCGACACGCTGCCCGAGGCCGGCCAGGCCTGGTGGCTCGCGCACCGCGACGACTGACCCCGCACAGCCGAACGGCGGGCCACCTCTGCGATGGAGGTGGCCCGCCGTTCGCGTACTCACTTGTTGAAGGCGTCCTTGACGTCGCGGCCCGCCTGCTTGGCGTGCTCCCCGGCCTGCCGGGCGCGCGCCGTGCTCTGCTCGGAGGCGCCCTCGGCCCGCAACCGCTCGTTGTCGGTCACGTCGCCGATCCGCTCCTTGGCCATACCGCTCATTTCCTGGGCTTTGTTCTTCGCCTTGTCGGTGAAGCTCATGTCGCCCTCCCTCGTCCGGCTACGCCTTGCCCTTGTCGCGTCCCCGGTGCCTGTCGGGTCAAACGCCGTTGACCGGCGCACATCGCGTAAGGCGTCCTAGGATAATAGGTTGAAGACTCGGTGCCCGGGCCGACGCGGCTTCACCGTGGTTGACTGGGCCGGTGAACGAGATCCTGCTGATCCGGCACGGCGAGACCACCTGGAGCGCCGCCCACCGGCACACCTCGTACACCGACCTGGAGCTGACCCCCGACGGCGAGCGGCAGGCGAGGGCGCTGGCTCCCCTGCTCGCCGGCCGGCGCTTCGCCCGGGTGCTGTCCAGCCCCCGGCAGCGCGCCACCAGCACCGCCGCCCTGGCCGGGCTCACCGTGGACGCGATCGAGCCGGACCTGGCCGAGTGGGACTACGGCGAGTACGAGGGACGCACCAGCGCGGACATCCAGGCCGAGCGGCCCGGCTGGTCGATCTGGACCGACGGCGGCGCCGGCGGTGAGTCACCGGAGCAGGTGGGTGCCCGCCTGGACCGCGTGCTGGACCGGGTCGCGCCGCTGCTGGAGCAGGGCGACGTCGCGCTCGTCGGGCACGGACACAGCCTGCGGGTGCTCGGGGCGCGCTGGATCGGGCTGCCGCCCTCGGCCGGCGGGCTGCTGCGCCTGGACACCGCCACGCTCAGCGTGCTCGGTCACGAGCACGGCCGGCGGGTGATCAGGCGGTGGAACCTGCCGGCTCCGCCGACGGGCGGGGACGCCCCCGACCGGTCAGCTCGCCATTGATCTTCGGCGGCCGGTTCTCGTACGGCGTCGACAGCACCACAGTGGTGCGCGTGGTGACGTTCGCGGAGGTGCGGATCTCCTGCAGCACCCGCTCCAGGTCGGCCGGACCCGCCACCCGCACCAGCAGGAGGTAGAAGTCCTCCCCCGCCACCGAGTAGCACGAGTCGATCTCGGGCAGGTGCGCCAGTCGCTCGGGCGCGTCGTCCGGCTGCGACGGGTCGAACGGCCGGATCGCCACGAACGCGGTCAGCGGCAGGTCCAGCGCCTCGAACGACACCCGCGCGGCGTACCCCTTGATCACCCCGCGCTGCTCCAGCCGGCGGACCCGCTGGTGCACGGCCGACACCGACAGGCCCACCCGCTCGGCCAGGTCCGTGTACGACAGCCGACCGTCCCCGGTCAGCGCGGCGACGATGGCACGGTCGATCTCCTCCACGCGGTGCACCCTAGCCGGAAAAGCGCTCCCACGCCGCACCCGGCCCGCCGGGGTGACGCTCAGCGCGCCGTCCGGTCGCGCACCGCGTCCGCGGCGTAGTTCAGCACCTCCGCCATGTCCTCCTCGTCCAGGAATGGCAGGTCGGTGAGGATGTCGGTGACGGACATGCCCTCGGCCATCATGGCCAGCAGGGTCGCCACGGGGATGCGCGACTGCCGTACGCAGGGCGCACCCCCCATGACGTCGGGGTCGGCGGTGATCCGGGGGAAGGTCACCGCGACAGGCTAGCCCTTGGCCAGCGCGCGCGAGATGACCAGCCGCTGGATCTGGTTGGTGCCCTCCACGATCTGCAGCACCTTCGCCTCGCGCATGTACCGCTCCACCGGATGGTCGGCGACGTAACCGGCGCCGCCGAGCACCTGCACCGCGTCGGTGGTCACCCGCATCGCCACGTCGGTGGCGAACAGCTTCGCCTTCGCCGCCTCGATCGAGTACGGGCGTCCGGCGTCACGCAGCCGCGCGGCGGCGAGCGTGAGCGCCCGCGCGGCGGAGATCTGGGTGGCGGCGTCGGCCAGGTTGAACCCGAGCCCCTGGAAGTCGATGATCGCGCGGCCGAACTGGCGGCGCTCCCGGGCGTAGCCGACCGCGTAGTCCAGCGCGCCCTGGGCCAGGCCCACCGCGCACGCGGCGATGCCCAGACGGCCGGAGTCCAGCGCCGACATGGCGATGGTGAAGCCCGCGCCCTCGCCGCCGATCAGCCGTTCCGCCGGCACCCGGGCGTCGTCGAACGCGATCTGCGCGATCGGCGAGGAGTGCAGGCCCATGGTGCGCTCGGCGGCCTGCGGGTGGATGCCCGGCGTGGCCCGGTCGGCCAGCAGGCAGGAGATGCCCTTCGGGCCGGGACCGCCGGTGCGGCAGAAGATGTTGTAGAAGTCGGCGACCTGGGCGTGCGTGATCCACGCCTTGGTCCCGGTGACCACGTAGTCGTCGCCATCGCGCACCGCGCGCGTGGTCAGGGCCGCCGCGTCCGAACCACCCTGCGGCTCGGAGAGACAGTACGCCCCGAGCAGCTCCCCGCCGATCATGTCCGGCAGCAGTTTGCGCTGCTCGTCGGTGCCGAACCGGGCCACCGGATAGCAGGACAGCGTGTGCACGCTGACCGCCTCGGCCACGGCGAGCCACCGGCTGGCGAGGATCTCCAGCACCTGCAGGTACACCTCGTACGGCTGGGCGGCGCCGCCGTGCTCCTCGGCGTACGGCAGGCCGAGCAGGCCGGACCGGCCCAGCGTGCGCAGGACCTCCCGGGGGAACTCGGCGCGGGCCTCGAAACCGGCGGCGGCCGGGGCCAGCTCCCGGTCGGCGAGTTCGGTGGCGAGGTCCAGCAGGTCGCGGGCCTCGTCGGTGGGCAGGATCCGGTCGACGTTCATAGCGCGATGAGCTCCGTGGGGGTGGTGTTGAGCCGTTGCCCGCCGTCCGTTGTGCAGACGACGATGTCCTCGATCCGGGCGCCGTGCCGCCCGGCGAGGTAGATCCCGGGTTCGACCGAGAAAGCCATGCCGGCCTCGAGCGGCCGGGCGTTGCCCGTCACCACGTACGGCTCCTCGTGGCCGTCGAGGCCGATGCCGTGCCCGGTGCGGTGCAGGAAGGCGTCGCCGAAACCGGCGGCGTTGATGACGTCGCGGGCGACCGCGTCGAGGGCCTCGGCGGTCACGCCCGGCGCGACGGCGGCCACCGCGGCGCGCTGCGCCTCCCACAGCACCGCGTAGTAGTCGGTGAACTCGGCGGGCGCCGGGCCACCGGCCACGTACGTGCGGGTGCAGTCGGAGCGGTAGCCCGACGGCATCGTGCCGCCGATGTCGACCACCACCGGCTCGCCGACGCCGATCGGGCGGTCCGAGACGCCGTGGTGCGGGCTCGCGCCGTTCGGGCCGGCGGCCACGATGACGAAGTCGACGGTGGTGTGCCCGGCGGCCCGGATCGCGGCGGCGAGGTCGGCGGCGACCTCCCGCTCGGTGCGGCCGGGACGCAGCCACTCGCCCATCCGCAGGTGCACGGCGTCGATCGCGGCGCCCGCCTCGGCCAGCGCCGCCACCTCGGCCGGCGACTTGCGGATCCGCATCTCGCGCAGCACGTCGGAGGCGAGCCGCTGGGCGGCGCCCGGCAGCACGTCGCGCAGCGCAAGGACCTGCTGCGCCCACATCCGGTCGGCCAGCCCCACCGCGCGGACCGGGCCGGGCAGCGCGGCACGTACCAGCGGCCACGGGTCGGCGCCGTCGGCATGGTCGACGATCCGGTACCCAGCGCCCGGCGCGGCCTCGGCGTCGGGCCGCTCCAGCACCGGCACGATCAGCGTCGGCTCGCCCTCGGCGGGCAGCACCAGGCAGGTCAGCCGCTCCCCCTCGCGGGCGTCGTAGCCGGTCAGGTAGCGCAGGTCCGAACCCGGGGTGAGCAGCAGCGCGTCCAGGCCCGCCGCGGCGGTGGCGCGCTGGGCGTCGGACAGCCGCCCGGCGGGGTACAGATCGTCGATTCCCACAGCCGAAGCTTAACGGTCGTTTGGGCCAGGATGGGAATCCGCTTGATGCTCGCACACACCCGGCATCCGGTCCGCCTCGACCTTCGTCATCCCGGACGCCTGCAACAGCTCCCCCACCACGATCAACAGCTGTAACGCCACGATCGTGCCGGAGAAGCCGAGGCCAGCGGCCCGGGCCCGGCCGGCCTGCTCGGCGGCCTCCCGCGCCCGGACCCGGGCGATGTCCGGCGCGCGGCCGGCCAGGAAGTCGCGGTGCAGCAGCGCCACGATGAAGTACCGGCGCAGCCGCTCGTACTCCTCCCGGAACTCCCGGCGCGCCGCCGGAGCGACAGGGGTCACAGGCACGACGGCTCGGGCTCGATCACGCCCTCCTCTACCCGGCGCTCGCGCCGGTATGCCCTCGACGACCGCTTGCGGACGCGAGCGACCATGGAGTGGTGATCCGCTTTCTGCTGAACCTGCTGTGGCTCGTCTTCGGTGGCGGCTTCGTCCTGGCCCTCGGCTACGGCGTTGCCGCCCTCATCTGCTTCGTCCTGGTCGTCACCATCCCCTTCGGCGTCGCCTCGCTGCGGCTCGCCTCGTACTCACTGTGGCCGTTCGGCCGCACCATCGTGCGCAAGCCGGGCGCCGGGCTTCCCTCCGGCCTGGCCAACGTGCTCTGGGTCGTGCTGGCCGGCTGGTGGCTCGCCCTGTCGCACATCCTCGCCGGGGTCGCGCTCTGCGTGACGATCATCGGCATCCCGTTCGGGGTGGCCAACTTCAAGCTGGTCCCGGCGGCGCTGTGGCCGCTCGGCCAGGAGGTCGTCGAGAACCCGTAACACCGCCCACCCCCGCAGACGCCGGGTCGAGGCCAGGCGAGTCTGCTGCGCCGGATAAGCCTGGGCGGACGCTGGGACAGCTCCCAGCCTCGTCGACGCCTGCCCGTCTGTCCGTCCCCTCCCCTCCCCTCCCCGTCCGTCGCCTCCGCGCCGTCCCCGGCGAGTGAAACGTCATGGGTGTCTACGCCCGCGTTTGACACCCATGACGTTCCACCCAGGTCGGCACCCTCCGGGCAGCGAGCGCAAGTCCTAATTAGCGGGATGCGCGTTCCGGCCACCGGGATCGCGCTAGATCTTGGTAGGAAGTGGCCCCTATGGGGGCCGTTTCGTACCAAGATCCGCCGGACCCGCCCGCGGCCCCTACCCGGCGCCACGCCGACTCCCCCGGGGCCACCGCGCACATCGTCGAGGGCCGGACGCTTCCCAATCTTCGTCCCGTCGTCGTTGACGGCTCGCCGTGAGATGCGAAGCGTGTGCGGCGGAGCGCACCATCTCTGAGCGTCCTAGGAGGATGGGGTGGCCGGTTCAAGGACGCGAACAGGGCTCGCGGCGCGGCCTCACTGGCTAGCGTCGAGGGGGTGCGCGACGGGGTGATCGAGACGCTGAAGGCAGACCCGGCGATGTCCGGCCTGCGCCGGTCGCTGGACTTCTACCACGGCGACCCGACGCGCGACGCCGCGCTCGACGCGTTCTACGCCCCGCTGGTCCGCGCCGGTGACCTGGTCTTCGACGTCGGCGCGCACGTGGGTGACCGGCTGGGCAGCTTCCGCCGTCTCGGCGCGACAGTGGTGGCCGTCGAGCCGCAGCCGTTGTGCGCGCGGGCGCTGCGCGAGATGTACGCGGGCGACGACGCGGTGACTGTGGTCGAGGCGGCCTGCGGGCGTACCGCCGGGCCGGTGCGGCTGCACGTGAACACGGCCAACCCGACGGTCTCCACCGCCTCCCCCGGGTTCGTCCGCGCCGCCGACGGCGCACCCGGCTGGGAGGGTCAGACGTGGGACGCCCGGATCGAGGTGCCCGGCACCACGCTCGACGCGCTGATGGCCGCGTACGGCGTGCCGGCGTTCGTGAAGATCGACGTGGAGGGCTTCGAGGACGCCGTGCTCGCCGGGCTGAGCCGGCCGGTCCCGGCGTTGTCGTTCGAGTTCACCACCATCGCCCGGGTGGCGGCGGCGCGCTGCCTGGACCGGCTCACCGTGCTCGGCTTCACCCGCTTCACTGTGGCGATCGGTGACGAGACGACGTTCGCGCTGCCGGGCTGGCGTCCGGCCGCCGAGGTAGCCGCGTACCTGGGGACGGTGCCGGACGAAGCCAACTCCGGCGACGTGTACGCCCGCCCCTGAACCTCCACTTCGGACTCACGACGGACGGGCCGGAGGGCATCGACCCTGCTCATCGCGGTGATCGGCGCAGGCGCAGCCCGGGCGCTTTTTTCACGACTCGAACTTAGCTATACATCGTTACCCATCTGTGATTGACGTGACCGGCGCCACTTGGGTTGACTGCCACGGAACCGCTTCCGCAACCGGTTCCGAAACATTCCGCTCATCCCTTCGACCTGGGAGCGTCACGTGCCGATCACGATCGCCGACGTCGCCGCCCGCGCCGGGGTGAGCAAGACGACGGTGTCGCGCGTGCTGAACGGCAAGGGCGAGGTGCACGTCCGCACCGCCGACCGGGTCCGCGCGGTGATCAGCGACCTCGGGTACGTGCCGAGCGCCCGCGCGGTCGGGCTGGCCCGGGGGCGTACCCGGGTGGTCGGGATGCTGGTCCCGGCGCTGACCTGGCCCTGGATGGGCGAGGTGCTCCAGGGCGCGGCCGACGTGGTCGAGGCCGCCGGCTACGGCATGCTGCTGTTCACCTGCACCCACGGCGACGAGTCGATGCGCCGCTTCTCCTCCCAGGTCTCGGCCAAGTCCTTCGACGGCCTGCTCGTGGTCGAACCAGAGGGGACGCTCGACTACATCACCGAGCTGCACCGGCGCGGCCTGCCGGTCATCCTCATCGACGACCGCGGCCACCAGCCCGGTTTCCCGTCGGTGCGCACCACGAACGAGGCCCGGGCGCGGGCCGCCGCGACGCACCTGCTGGCGCTCGGCCGGCGGCGACCGCTCGTCGTCACCGGCCTGCGCCGCTTCGGCTGCACCCGGGAACGACTCGCCGGGTTCGCCGGCGCCTACGCCGAGGCCGGCCTGGAGATCGAGCCGGAACGCGTGGTGGAGGGCGACTTCACGTTCGAGTGCGGGCGCGCGGCGGTGCGGCGGCTGCTCGCCGACGGCGTACCCTTCGACGCCGTCTTCGCCCACAACGACCTGTCGGCCGCCGGGGCGTTGCAGGCGCTGCGCGACGCCGGGCGGCGCGTCCCGCAGGACGTGGCGGTGGTCGGCTTCGACGACCTGCCGCTGGCCGGGCACACCCACCCGCCGCTGAGCTCCGTGCGCCAGCCCTTGCGGGAGATGGGTACGGCCGCAGCCCGGCTGCTCATCGCCCACCTCGCCGGCACCCCGCTGCCGGACACCCCGACCGTCATCCCCACCGGCTTCACCGCCCGCGACTCGACGGGCGCGGGCGAGCACACGAGCGACCCGACCGAACAGGACCCGACAGGCGCGCGGGAGCCGACGGGCGCCCGCGTCACCTGACCCCACCCCGCCGTACCCGGCGACCATGCCGGCGGGCCCGCCCGCCGGTGGCACCACCGCACACCCTCCATCCACCACATCCCGCCCGAGGATTGCGGGACCACCGAGGGAGACCTCCATGAGAAGACGGCAACTCCTCGCCCTCGCGCTGGCCGGCGCGATGGTCACCACCGCCGCCGCGTGCGGCGACAGCCCGAACGCGAACAAGAAGAGCGGCCAGGCCGCGACGGTGCTGAGCGTCGGCATGCCCAACGGCCCGCAGGCCGAGAACAACAACCCGTTCCTCACCACCTCGGCCGCCGCCTCGCTGGGCTACCGGTGGCAGATCTACGAGCCGCTGATGATGTGGAACCCGGTCAAGCCGGCCGAGCCGTTCAAGCCGTGGCTGGCCACCAAGGCCGAGTGGTCGTCGGACTACAAGTCGGTCAAGGTGACCATCCGCGAGAACGCGACCTGGTCGGACGGGCAGAAGGTCACCGCCGAGGACGTCGCGTTCACCTACAACCTGGTGAAGAAGTTCCCGGCCATCAACGACCAGGGTGTGCCGTACACCGACGCCGTCGCCAGCGGCAACGAGGTCACCATCTCGATGGCCAGCCCGCAGTTCGTCAACCAGCAGAAGGTGCTGTGGCGGGTGCCGATCGTGCCCAAGCACCTGTGGGAGAAGATCGCCGACCCGGCCACCGACCCGGTGAAGCAGCCGGTCGGCAGCGGCCCGTACACGCTCAAGTCGTTCACCCCGGCGAGCATGACGCTCGCGGTACGCGACAACGGCTACTGGCAGGACCTGCCGAAGGTGAAGGAGCTGCGGTACACCTCCTACACCGACAACAGCGCGCAGACCACCGCGCTCGCCAACGGCGAGTCGGAGTGGAGCTTCGTCTTCATCCCGAACTACCAGACCGTGTTCGTGGCCAAGGACCAGAAGAACCACAAGATGTGGGCGCCCCCGGTGCTCGGCATCCACGGCCTCTACCTGAACACCACGAAGAAGCCGTTCGACGACCCGACGCTGCGCAAGGCCATGAACATGGTGATCGACCGGGCGGACATCTTCACCACCGCCGAGGCCGGCTACTTCCACCCCGAGGTCAAGAGCGTGACCGGCCTGCCGAGCCCGGCCGGTGACTCGTTCATCGCGCCCGAGTACAAGGGCCAGGAGCACAAGGTCGACGTCGAGGGCGCCAAGGCGCTGCTCACCGGCGCCGGCTACAAGCTGGACGGCAACACGCTGAAGGACAAGAGCGGGAAGGCCGTCACGATCCGGCTGACCGACCCGGCCGGCTGGTCGGACTACCAGACCAGCCTGGAGATCGTGAAGGGCAACCTGGCGAAGATCGGCATCGCGGCGACCGTCGACAAGGCCAACCAGGACGCCTGGTTCCGCAACGTCGAGCAGGGCAACTTCGAGGCCACGTTCCGGTGGACCGAGAGCGGCGCCACGCCGTACGACATCTACCGGACCATCATGGACGGCCGCGTGCTCAAGCCGATCGGCACCGCCTCCCCGGCGGGCAACTTCGGCCGGTTCGACAGCAAGGAGGCCACCGACGCGCTGGTGTCGTACGCCAACGCCACCGACGACGCCACCCGCGCCACCGCCCTGGCCACGCTGCAGAAGATCTTCGTCGAGCAGATGCCGATGATCCCGGTCGGCGCGGACAACATCGGCGGCGCGTACAGCACGAAGAACTGGGTCGGCTGGCCGGACGACTCGAACCCGTACGGCGCGCTCCAGCCCACCCAGCCCAACGCGGTGGACGTGGTGCTGCACCTCAAGCCGGCCAACGGCTGACCCGGCGCCGCCGGCCCGGCCACTGTCACCCGGCCGGGCCGGCGGCGCCCACCCCTCGCTACCGGCAACCCCAGACAGGAATTCGGCATGACGTTGACCGAGAGCGCGCCAGCGCCGGCCGAGGAGGTGGTGCTGGAGGCCGTCGGCCTGACCAAGCACTTCCCCGTCCGCCGGCGGCTGCGTGACCTTCTCTCCCGGACCCCGGCGGTGGTGCACGCCGTCGACGACGTATCGATCGAGTTGCGCCGTGGCCGGGTGACCGCGCTGGTCGGCGAGTCCGGCTCCGGCAAGTCCACGGTCGCCCGGCTGCTGGCCCAGCTCTACCCGCGCACCGGCGGCGACATCCGGCTGCACGGCCGCTCGACCCGGGTACGCGGCGGGCGCCGGTTCCGGGCGTACGTGCGGCGGGTGCAGTTGATCCTGCAGGACCCGTTCGCCTCGCTGAACCCGGTGCACACGGTCCGCTACCACCTGACCCGGTCGCTGCGCATCCACGGCAACGCCGGGACCGGCCCGGACGGGCTGGACAAGGCACTCGCCGACCTGCTGACCCGGGTCAGCCTGACCCCGCCGGAGCGCTACCTCGACGCGTTCCCGCACGAGCTGTCCGGCGGGCAGCGCCAGCGCGTCGCGATCGCGCGGGCGCTCGGCGCCGATCCGGAGGTGCTGCTCGCCGACGAGCCCGTGTCGATGCTGGACGTCTCGATCCGCCTGGGCGTGCTCAACCTGCTCCAGGACCTCAAGGACCGGCTCAACCTGGCGATCCTCTACATCACCCACGACATCGCCTCGGCCCGCTACTTCGCCGACGAGACGATCGTCATGTACGCCGGGCGGATGGTCGAGGGCGGCGACAGCGAGACGGTCACCCAGCGGCCGGCGCACCCGTACACCCGGTTGCTGATCGAATCGGCGCCGGACCCGGAGCGGATCACCGGCGCGGGCGGCGACGGCGCGGCGGCCGGTGAGCGGGGCCACGGCGAGCCGCCGAGCCTGATCCGCCCGCCGGCCGGCTGCCGGTTCCACCCGCGCTGCCCGGCGGCGATGCCGCGCTGCGCCACCGACCTGCCGCCGGCCATCCCGGTCGACGACGCGCCCGGCCACTGGGCCGCGTGCTGGCTGTTCGACGCCGAGACCGTCGCGACGCAGAAGCCGGAGAACGCGGCAAAGGCCGGGACGGAGGCGGCCCGGTGAGGTTCCTGCTGCAACGGGTGGCCTTCTACCTGTTCACCGCCTGGGCGGCGATCACGCTGAACTTCTTCATCCCGCGGATGGTGCCGGGCGACCCGGTGCAGTCGCTGATCTCCCGCAACCAGGGCCGGATCAGCGCCGACGCGATCGCGTCGCTGCGGGTGCTGTTCGGGCTGGACTCCGACCGCTCGCTGTGGGAGCAGTACGTCGCCTACTGGGGGCAGCTGCTGCGCGGCGACCTGGGGATGTCGTTCACGTTCTTCCCGGCCCCGGTGTCGGAGGTGATCGGGAACAGCCTGCCGTGGACGGTCGGCCTGGTCGGCGTCACCACCATCGTGAGCTTCCTGCTCGGCACCGCGCTCGGCGTCGGCGCGGGCTGGCGGCGCGGCTCCTGGATCGACGGGCTGCTGCCGGCCACCACGTTCCTCTCCTCGATCCCGTACTTCTGGCTGGGCCTGGTCGCCATCGCGCTGTTCGCCGGGCCGGGCAGCTTCTTCCCGTCCTCCGGCGGCTACGAGCCGGGCCTGGTGCCGGCGTTCGACGCGTACTTCATCCCGAGCGCGCTGCAGCACAGCATCCTGCCCGCGGCGACCATCCTGGTGTCGTCGATGAGCGGCTGGATCCTCAGCATGCGCAACATGATGGTGACTGTCGCCAGCGAGGACTACATCACCGTCGCCCATGCCAAGGGGCTCTCCGAGCGACGGGTGGCGCTCAGCTACGCCGCGCGCAACGCGCTGCTGCCGAACGTCTCCGGGTTCGCGCTGTCGCTCGGCTTCATCGTCGGTGGCACGCTCCTCGTGGAGATCGTCTTCTCGTACCCGGGTCTGGGGTTCCAGCTCTTCCAGGCCGTCGGCTCGAAGGACTACCCGCTGATGCAGGGCATCTTCCTGATCATCACGATCTCGGTGCTGGTGGCGAACCTGCTCGCCGACGTGGCGTACCTGCTCCTCGACCCGCGGACCCGAAAGAGCTGAACGATGACACTCTCCCCGTCCAGCATCGAGCAGGTCATCCCCGGCCAGGGGGCGATGGCGCAGCCGTCGGCCCGGGCCCGCCGCCGCCGGTTCCGCTTCGTCGCCAACGGCAAGGCCGCGACCGGCCTGGCCGTCCTCGGGGTGTACGTGCTCCTGGCGGTGATCGGACCGTGGATCGCGCCGTACGACCCGGACGCGCGCAGCGCGGACGTGCTCCAGGCGCCCTCGGCCCGGCACTGGTTCGGCACCACCCACCTCGGGCAGGACATCCTGAGCCAGATCCTGGTCGGCGCGCGCAGCGTGATGGTGGTGGGCCTGACCGCCGGCGTGCTCGCCACGATCCTGTCCATCCTGATCGGCGTGACCGCCGGCTACCTGGGCGGCGCGGCCGACGAGGGTCTGTCGGCGGTGTCGAACGTGTTCCTGGTGATCCCGGCGCTGCCGCTGATCATCATCGTCACGTCCCTGGTCGACCAGGCCAGCGACACGCTCGTGGCGCTCATCATCGGCCTCACGTCGTGGGCCTGGGGCGCCCGGGTGCTGCGCGCCCAGACGCTGTCGTTGCGCCGCCGCGACTACGTCGAGGCCGCCCGGGCCACCGGCGAGCGGACCTGGCGGATCATCGGCTTCGAGATCCTGCCCAACCTGACCGCGATCATCGCCTCCGGCTTCGTCGGCACCGTCATCTTCGCGGTCATGTCGGAGATCACCCTGGCGTTCATCGGCGTCTCGTCGGTCTCGTCGTGGAACTGGGGCACGATCCTGTTCTGGGCACAGGGACAGCAGGCCCTCGCGCAGGGCGCCTGGTGGTGGTTCGTGCCGGCCGGGCTGGCCATCGCGCTGCTCGGCACCGCGCTCGCGCTGATCAACTTCGGCATCGACGAGTTCGTCAGCCCCCGGCTGCGCACCGGCGGCCGGACCCGCATCCGGACCGCCGACGGGCGCACCGTCGCGATGCGCGTCGGGTTCACCCCGGTGCTCGCGCCGAACCCGGCGCCGGTCCCGATGCAGCGGCCGGCGGACCCCACCCGAGAGGACGCGACCTCATGAGCGACCAGGTGCTGGAGATCCGCGGGCTGTGCGTCGACTACGGCGTCGGCGCGGACGCCGTGCGCGCGGTCCGCGACGTCGACCTGACGTTGCACCGCGGCGAGGTGCTCGGCCTGGCCGGGGAGAGCGGCAGCGGCAAGTCCACGCTCGCGTACGGGCTGACCCGGCTGCTGCCCCCGCCCGGCGTGGTCAGCGGCGGCCAGGTGATCTACCACCCGGCCGACGGCCCGCCTGTCGACGTGCTCACGCTCAGCCCGGCGAAGCTGCGCGAGTTCCGGTGGGCGGAGACGTCGATCGTGTTCCAGGGCGCGATGAACTCGCTCAACCCGGTGCACAAGGTCTCCACCCAGCTGCTCGACGTGATCCGGGCGCACGAGCCGAAGAGCACGGCGGCGAGCCGGCTGGCCCGGGCGAAGGACCTGCTGCGCCTGGTCGGCATCTCCGCCGACCGGCTGGACAGCTACCCGCACCAGCTCTCCGGCGGCATGCGGCAACGCGTCATGATCGCGATGGCGCTGGCGCTGGAGCCGCAGCTGGTCATCATGGACGAGCCGACCACCGCGCTGGACGTGGTGATGCAGCGGCAGATCCTCGGCCAGCTCGCCGAGCTGCGCGAACGCCTCGGCTTCGCGGTGCTGTTCATCACCCACGACCTGTCGCTGCTCGTCGAGTTCTCCGACCGCATCGCGATCATGTACGGCGGCCGGATCGTCGAGGAGGCGCCCGCCGCCCGGCTGTACCGGGAGCCGCTGCACCCGTACACCGAGGGGTTGCTGCACTCGTTCCCGGCGCTGCACGGGCCGCGCCGCGAGCTGACCGGCATCCCCGGCTCCCCGCCGGACCTGCGCGCCATGCCGTCCGGGTGCGCGTTCCATCCCCGCTGCCCGAAGGCGTTCGACGGGTGCGACGAGCAGGTGCCGGCGCTCGGCGCGCCGTACGTCGACGACCCGGCGCGGGCCGTCGCGTGCCATCTGCACCCGGCCGTCGCGCCGCTGTCCCGCTGACCCGCCCGACACCACCACCGCCAACCGCGAGGAGAAGCATGGACACCGACCTCACCCGCCCGTCGTCAGTCGCCGGTCCGGACCCGATCGACACGCTGCCGCCGACCTTCCGGTGGGGGGTGGCGACGTCGTCGTACCAGATCGAGGGCGCGGTGGCCGAGGACGGCCGCACGCCGTCCATCTGGGACACGTTCTGCCGGGTGCCCGGGGCGGTCACCAACGGCGACCACGGTGACGTGGCGTGCGACCACTACCACCGGATGCCGCAGGACGTCGCGCTGATCGCGGACCTGGGGCTGGACACGTACCGGTTCTCGGTGGCGTGGCCGCGGGTGCAGCCGGGCGGGCGCGGCCCGGCGAACGTGGCCGGGCTGGCCTTCTACGACCGGCTGGTGGACGAGCTGCTCGGCCGCGACGTCGAGCCGTGGGTGACGCTCTACCACTGGGACCTGCCGCAGGAGCTGGAGGACGCGGGCGGCTGGCCGAACCGGGACACCGCGTACCGGTTCGCCGACTACGCCGAACTGGTCTTCGCCGCGCTCGGCGACCGGGTCCGCACCTGGACCACGCTCAACGAGCCGTGGTGCTCGGCGATGCTCGGGTACGCCTACGGCGACCACGCCCCGGGCCGGCGGAACCTCGGCGACGGCATCGCCGCGGCCCACCACCTGCTGCTCGGGCACGGGCTGGCCACGCGGCGGCTGCGCGAGGCGGCCATGGCGCCGATCGAGCTGGGCCTCACGCTGAACCTGTCCACCGCCGACCCGGCCACCGACAGCGCGGCCGACCGGGACGCGGCGCGGGCCGCCGACGGGCTGGGCAACCGGCTCTACCTCGACCCGGTGCTGCGCGGGGAGTACCCGCAGGACGTGATCGCGGACCTGGCCGCCGAGGGCGTGGAGATCCCGGTGCGCGACGGCGACCTGGACGTCATCGCCACCCCGATCGACGTGCTGGGCGTGAACTTCTACTTCGGGCAGCTGCACTCCGGCGTGGACGAGCAGGGCCGCGACCGCGACGACGACGGCAAGCCGGTACGCCGGGTGGTGCGCCGCGACCTGCCACGTACCGCGATGGACTGGGAGATCGTGCCGGAGTCCTTCACCGAGCTGCTGGTGCGGCTGCACCGCGACTACCCGGGCACGCCCATGGTGATCACCGAGAACGGCGCCGCGTTCGACGACAAGCCGGACGCGGACGGGTTCGTGAACGACGACGACCGGGTCGGCTACCTCACCGAGCACCTGCGGGCGGTGGCCCGGGCCCGGGCGGCCGGGGCGGACGTGCGCGGCTACTTCGCCTGGTCGCTGCTGGACAACTTCGAGTGGGCGTACGGCTACGACAAGCGGTTCGGCATCGTCCGGGTCGACTACGACACGCAGCGCCGCGTCCCCAAGCGCAGCGCGCTGTGGTACCGGGACACCGTGCGGCGGGTGCGCGGGCAGCGCTGACGCCGCGCGGCGTGGGGGCCGGGCCGGTCAGTGACGGCGGCCCGGCCGCCACGCCGGTGACGGGCGGGCGGCCGGGTCGCGGGGCACACCGCCGTCGCGCAGCAGCCGGGTCATCGGCAGGGTGGCCGCGCCCATGGCGACCGCGTCCGGGCCGAGCCGGCACAGCTCGATCGAGGTCTGCGCGTACGGCTGGCGCAGCGCGTGCCGCGCGGTGGCCTCGCGGATCGCGGGCAGGTGCCGCTCGCCCAGGGCCAGCCCGGCCCAGCCGCCGAGCACCACCCGCTCCGGGTTGAACAGGTTCACCAGGTTGGCCACCCCGGCGCCCAGGTAGCCGACCGTCTCGTCGATCACCTTCGCGGCGGCGCCGCTGGTGGAGCGCAGCAGCTCACCGAATGCGGTCTCCTCGTCCGCGCCGGGCGCCGGGCGGCCCCGGTTGGCCTGGCGGAACCGGTCCAGCACCGCCTCCGCGCCGACGTACGCCTCCAGGCAGCCGAGGTTGCCGCAGCGGCAGCGGCGGCCCCCGTACACGATGGTGGTGTGGCCCCACTCCCCGGCGCTGCTGTGCGCGCCGCGGTAGCCGACGCCGTCGGCGACCACGCTCGCGCCGACGCCGGAGCCGACCAGGGCGACCACCGCGTGCCGGACGCCCCGGCCGGCGCCGAACCACATCTCGGCCTGGCCGAGCGTCTTCGCGCCGTTGTCCACGTGCACCGGTACGCCGGTGCCGGCGCGCAGCATCGCGCCGAGCGGGACGCCGTCCCAGCCGAGCGTCTGGGCGTGCACCACGGCGTCGGCGGCGCGCTCGACGGTGCCGGCCACGGCGACGCCGAAGCCGAGCACCGCCGCCGGGTCGACGCCCGCCTGCTCGGTGACGGCGGCGAGGCCGTGCCGCAGGTGCGCGGCGACCCGCTCGGGGTCGGGACCGGCCGCGGCGATCGGGTACTCGGCCTTGGCCAGCGCGGTCATGCTCAGGTCGAACAACTCCACCTGGACGCGCGTCTCACCGACGTCGGCGCCGACCAGGTAGCCGTAGCCGGGGGCGACGCGCAGCAGCACGCGGGGACGGCCGCCGTCGGACTCGACCGAGCCGGCCTCCTCGACCAGGCCCTCGGCGATCATCTCGCCGACCAGGTTGCTGACGCTGGCCAGGCTGAGCGCTGTGGACTGGCCCAGCTCGTGGCGGCTGAGCGGGCCGTCCAGCCAGATCCGGGTCAGCAGGACCGACCGGTTGGCCCGGCGCATGTCGCGCACCGTGGTGCGTCTGGCGTCCACGTCGCCGCCGTCCCTTCCCGGCCGCCGACGGCGACCTGCGTTCGTCTGCGTTCACGCCGTGAACCAAGCGGTGACAGCGTACTGCGCATTTACACTTAACAAAGTTAACTGATAATCTCCGGCGCATCGATGAGGAGGTATGTCATGCGACTCGGACGTGGGATGACCGCACTGCTCGGTGGTGTCGCACTGCTCGCCGCCACCGCCGCCGCCCTGCCCGCCACCGCCGCCACGACCGGCGCCGTCGGCGCGCTCGTCGCGTGTGACGCGCCGGCCTGGGCCGAGGGCGTCACCTGGACGGCCGGCAGCCGCGCCACCTACGCCGGCCGGCTCTACCAGGCGCTCGTCACACACACCCCGCCGGCCGGCGCGGGCTGGAACCCGGCCGCCGTACCGGCGCTCTGGACCGACCTCGGCGCCTGCACCGGCGGCACGCCGTCGCCGAGCCCCACCACCCGCCCGCCCTCGCCGTCCCCGTCCCCGTCCGTCTCCCCCACCCGGACGCCCTCCCCCACGCCGACCGTGTCGTCCAGCCCGACCACCCCGGGCGGGGATACCTGCGCGCTGCGGTCCCGGCCGGCCGGGAAGGTGCTGCAGGGCTACTGGGAGAACTGGGACGGCGCCGCCAACGGCGTGCACCCCGGCCTCGGCTGGATCCCGATCACCGACTCCCGGATCACCGGGCACGGCTACAACGTGGTCACCGCCGCGTTCCCGGTCATCCGCGCCGACGGCACGGTGCTCTGGGAGGACGGCATGGACGCCGGCGTCAAGGTGCCCACCCCGGCGCAGGTGTGCCAGGCCAAGGCCGCTGGGCTCACAGTGCTGCTGTCCATCGGCGGCGCCACCGCCGGCATCGACCTCAGCTCCAGCGCGGTCGCCGACCGCTTCGTCGCCACCGTCGTGCCGATCCTCAAGCGGCACAACTTCGACGGCATCGACATCGACATCGAGACCGGCCTGACCGGCAGCGGGAACATCAACCAGCTCTCCCCCTCCCAGGCCAACCTGATCCGGATCATCGACGGGGTGCTGGCCCAGATGCCGGCCGGCTTCGGGCTCACCATGGCGCCCGAGACCGCGTACGTCACCGGCGGCAGCGTCACCTACGGCTCGATCTGGGGCGCGTACCTGCCGATCATCAAGAAGTACGCCGACAACGGGCGGCTCTGGTGGCTGAACATGCAGTACTACAACGGCTCGATGTACGGCTGCGCCGGTGACTCGTACCCGGCCGGCACCGTCGCCGGTTTCGTCGCGCAGACCAACTGCCTCGACGCCGGCCTGGTCATCCAGGGCACCACCATCCGCGTACCGCTCGACCGGCAGGTCCCCGGGCTGCCCGCGCAGGTCGGCGCCGGCGGCGGGTACATGAGCCCGGCGCTGGTGGCGCAGGCGTGGAACACCTACCAGGGCCGCCTGAAGGGCCTGATGACCTGGTCGGTCAACTGGGACGGGTCGAAGGGCTGGACGTTCGGCGACAACGTTCGGGCCCTGCAGGGCCGCTGACCCGGCAGGGCTCCGCGTTCCACCCCCGGCGCGGAGCCCTGCCGCTGGCGCTGGTTGCGAGACCCTGCGAGGCTGGCGCTCGTGTATGACTACGACCTGCTGGTGCTGGGCTCCGGACCGAGTGGACAGAAGGCGGCGATCGCCGCTGCCAAACTGGGCCGTCGCGTCGCCATCGTCGATCGCCGCGACATGCTCGGCGGAGTGTGCATCAACACCGGCACCGTGCCCTCCAAGACACTGCGTGAAGCCGTCCTCTACCTGACCGGGCTCAGCCAGCGTGACCTCTACGGCAGCAGCTACCGGGTCAAGGAGGACATCACCGTCGCGGACCTGGCCGCCCGCACCCAGCACGTGATCACCCGCCAGACCGACGTCATCCGCGACCAGCTGGCCCGCAACAAGGTCGCGCTGATCACCGGCACCGGCCGGTTCGCCGACGCCCACTCCGTCTGGGTCGACGCCGGCTCCGGCCGGGAGACCCGGATCAGCTTCGACAAGGCGGTCATCGCCGCCGGCACCCGCCCGGCCCGACCGGACAGCGTCGACTTCGACGACCGGACCATCGTCGACTCCGACGGCGTCATCAACCTGCAGGCCGTCCCGCGCAGCATGGTCGTGGTCGGCGCCGGGGTGATCGGCATGGAGTACGCCTCCCTGTTCGCCGCGCTCGGCACCAAGGTGACAGTGGTCGAGCGCCGCCCCCGGATGCTCGACTTCTGCGACGAGGAGATCGTCGAGTCGCTGAAGTACCACCTGCGGGACCTGTCGGTGACCTTCCGCTTCGGCGAGGAGGTGGCCGCCGTGGAGAAGCACCGCACCGCCGCGCTCTGCGTGCTGCGCAGCGGCAAGAAGATCGTCGCGGACACGGTGATGTACTCGGCCGGGCGGCAGGGGCAGACCGACGACCTCGCGCTGGACGCGGCCGGGCTCACCGCCGACCACCGCGGCCGGATCACCGTCGACGCCAACTACCGCACCGCTGTCGACAACATCTACGCGGTCGGCGACGTGATCGGCTTCCCGGCGCTGGCGTCCACCTCGATGGAACAGGGCCGGCTGGCCGCCCAGCACGCCTGCGGCGAACCGGCCCGCGGCATGTCCGACCTGCAACCGATCGGCATCTACACGATTCCGGAGATCAGCTTCGTCGGGAAGTCCGAGGAGGAGCTGACCGAGGCGTCCACCCCGTTCGAGGTGGGCATCGCCCGCTACCGGGAGCTGGCCCGGGGCCAGATCGTCGGCGACTCGTACGGGATGCTGAAACTGCTCGTCTCACCCGAGGACGGTCGGCTGCTCGGGGTGCACGTGTTCGGCACCGGCGCCACCGAGATCGTCCACATCGGGCAGGCGGTGATGGGCTGCGGCGGCACCGTCGACTACCTGCTCGACGCCGTCTTCAACTACCCGACCCTGGCCGAGGCGTACAAGGTCGCAGCCCTCGACGCCGCCAACAAGATCCGCAACATAACCCGGATCAACGACTGACCCTCGCCTCGTCGATCTTGCACTTGCTGCCCCGGGAGCGCCCGTTATGACCGCTGTACCCGGGCCGCAAGTGCAAGATCAGCGGGAAAGGGGTCAGCGGCCTGTGGCGTAGCCCTGGGCGCCTCGGGGGTTCGCCGCCGCCGACAGGACTCCGGTGCGCGGGTCACGGGTCACCGCGCACATGCGGCCGAGGCTCCACGGGTCGGACAGGCGGACTGTGTGGCCGCGGGCGCGCAGGCCGGACAGCACGTCCGGGTCGATCCGGTCCTCCAGCACCACCACGCCGGGCTCGACCTCGCGCGGGTAGAACGACGCCGGGAAGCTCGTCGTGTGCCAGGTGGGGGCGTCGATCGCCTCCTGCAGGTCCTGCCCGCCGGCCAGGTGCCGCAGCAGGAACAGCAGCTGCCACTGGTCCTGCTGGTCGCCTCCGGGCGTGCCGCACGCCATCACCGGTTCCCCGTCACGCAGCACCAGCGTCGGGCTCAGCGTGGTACGCGGGCGCCGGTCCGGCCGCAGCGTCGAGGCGAGCCCTTCCTCCAGCCAGCACATCTGCAACCGGCTGCCCAGCGGGAAGCCCAGTTCCGGGATGGCGGGTGAGCTCTGCAGCCAGCCGCCGCTGGGCGTGGCGGAGATGATGTTGCCCCACCGGTCCACCACGTCGACGTGGCACGTGTCGCCGCGGGTCACGCCGTCGGCGCGTACCGTGGGTTCGCCGGTGCTCGGGTCCTGCGGGACGGCCCGGCCGGCGGCGTGGCTGTGCAGGTGCGACGGGAGCCGGGGCGGCTCACCCGCCGGGCTGCCGGGACGCAGCGTCGGGTCGGCGCGGTCGCCGATCAGCGCGGCCCGGGAACGGGCGTACTCGGCCGACAGCAGCGCGGAACTCGGCACGTCGGTGTCGCCGTACCACGCCTCCCGGTCGGCGAACGCGAGCTTCAGCGCCTCGGCCTGCGCGTGGATGCCGTCCAGGCCGGACGGGTCGTAGACCCGCGGATCCTCGAGCGCGTCCAGGACGGCCAGGGTCTGCAGCAGCACCGGGCCCTGGCCCCAGAAGCCGGTCTTGGCGATCGTGTGCCCGTGCCAGTCCAGCGTGACCGGCGTCTCCCAGGTGGCCGAGAACCCGGCCAGGTCGTCGCCGGTGACCAGGCCGGCGTGGGCGCGCCCGCTGGAGTCGCGGAACGGCAGCCGGCTGAACGCGTCGATCGCCTCGGCGACGAAACCCTCCCGCCAGGCGAGCCGGGCCGCCTCGATCTGCGCCTCCCGGCCCGTACCGGCGGCCCGTCCCGCGTCGACGAGGCGGCGCAGCGTGTCCGCGTACGCCGGGTTGGTGACCATCTCCCCCGGCGCGGGCGGACGGCCGTCACGCAGCCAGATCCGCGCGGACGTCGGCCAGTGGTCGGTGAACAGCGACCGGACCCGCGCCACTGTCTGCCCGGCCGCGCCGACCAGCGGGTGACCGGCGGCGGCGTAGCCGATCGCCGGTTCCAGCACCTCGGCGAGCGTGCGGGTGCCGTGGTCGCGCAACAGCAGCAGCCACGCGTCGACAGCGCCGGGCACCACGGCGGCGAGCGGACCGGCGCCGGGCACGAGGTCCAGGCCCAGCGACCGGAAGTGCGCGACGGTGGCGGCGGCCGGGGCCGGGCCCTGCCCGCAGAGCACCCGCGGCGTCGGGTCGTTCGCGGTGGCGAGGATCGCCGGCACCTCGCCGGCCGGGCCGTTGAGGTGCGGCTCCACGACGTGCAGCACGAACCCGGCGGCGACGGCGGCGTCGAACGCGTTGCCGCCCCGCTCCAGCACGCCCATCGCGGACTGGCTGGCCAGCCAGTGCGTGGAGGAGACCATGCCGAACGTGCCGCGCAGCGTCGGCCGGGTGGTGAACGTCATCGGCGGTGAGCCTACGCGGTGCCGGCGACGTCGGCGCGGTCCGTCGCGCCGCCCTCCACATCGTCGCCGTCGCGCTCGCCGTCGAGCGGGAACAGGCACGCGGCCTCGTGGCCCGGACCCACCTCGGCCAGCGCCGGGTCGGTCTCGGCGCACGCGGGGCGGGCCTGGGGGCATCGGGTACGGAAGCGGCAGCCGCTCGGCGGGTCCACCGGGCTGGGGATGTCGCCGGTGAGCACGATCCGGCGGCGCTCCCGCTCGACGCGCGGATCGGCGACCGGCACCGCCGACAACAGCGCGGCCGTGTACGGGTGCGCCGGGCGCCGGTAGATCCGCTCGGGTGGGCCGGTCTCGACGATGCGGCCCAGGTACATCACCGCGATCCGGTCGCTCATGTGCTCGACGGCGGCCAGGTCGTGCGCGATGAACAGGTAGGTCAGCCCGAGGTCGCGTTGCAGGCGCCGCAGCAGGTTCATGATCTGCGCCTGGACGCTCAGGTCGAGCGAGGCGATCGGCTCGTCCAGCACGATCAGGTCCGGTTCGCCGGCCAGCGCCCGGGCCACGCCGACTCGCTGGCGCTGGCCGCCGGACAGCTCGTGCGGATGCCGGCCGGCGGTGTCGGCGCGCAGGCCGACCAGGTCCAGCAGTTCGGCCACCCGCTTGCGGCGGGCGGTTCCGGACGTGGCGAGGCGATGCACGACAAGGGGTTCGGCGATGCTGTCGCCGACCGTGCGGCGCGGGTCCAGCGACGCCTGCGGGTCCTGGAAGACCATCGCCACGTGGCGGCGCGTCGCGCGCAGGCGGCGGCGGGACCAGCGGGTGACGTCCGCGCCAGCCACCCGGACCCGCCCGGCGCTCGGGTCGACCAGCCGCAGCAGCGCCAGCCCGGCGGTGGACTTGCCGCTGCCCGACTCGCCGACCAGCCCGAGCGTCTCGCCCCGGCGTACGGCCAGGGAGACGCCGTCGACGGCGCGGACCGTTCCGGCCGGGGTCGGGAAGTACACCGCGAGGTCGTCCAGCTCGGCGACCACGTCCGGGGTGTCGTCGCTCATCCGGTCTCTCCACGGTAGAAGGTACGGACCGTGTGCCCGTCGCCGACCGGCGTCAGCGGCGGCAGTTCGTGCTCGCAGCGGGGGTCGGCGCGTACCGGGCAGCGCGGCCAGAACGCGCACCCGGACGGCAGGTCCAGCGGGCTCGGCGGCGCGCCGGGGATGGCGACCAGGTCCTCGCCGCGCCGGGACGGATCGGGCCGGGCCGCCAGCAGCGCCCGGGTGTACGGGTGCGTGGGCGTGTCGAACACCGCGTCCACCGGGCCCTGCTCGACGATCCGCCCCCCGTACATGACCGCGACCGTGTCGGCGATGCCGGCGACCACGCCCAGGTCGTGGGTGACCCAGACGACGGCGGTGCCCAGACGCGTCTGCAGGTCGGCGACCAGCTCGATGATCTGCGCCTGGGTGGTGACGTCCAGCGCGGTGGTCGGCTCGTCGGCGATCAGCAGGTCCGGCTCGCACGACAGCGCCATGGCGATGGCGACGCGCTGGCGCATGCCGCCGGAGAACTGGTGCGGGTACGCGTCGACGCGCTGCGCGGCCGACGGGATGCCGACCAGCTCCAGCAGTTCCACCGCCCGGTCGCGGGCGGCGCGTCGGGTCAGCCCGAGGTGTTCCTCGGCCGCCTCGGTGACCTGCCGGCCCACGGGAAGCACCGGGTTGAGCGAGGTCATCGGGTCCTGGAAGACGAACCCGACGTGCCGGCCGCGAAGCTTGCGGCGGCGGTCGTCGGGCAGCGCGGTCAGCTCGTGGTCGAGCAGCCGCACCCGGCCGGTGACGGTCGCGGCGCGCGGGGCCAGTCCGGTGGCCGCGAGCAGGGTCATGCTCTTGCCGCTGCCGGACTCGCCGACCAGGGCGAACGTCTCCCCCTGCCGCACCTGCCAGGACACCCCGGCCACGGCGCGGGCCGGACCACGGCGGGTGCCGATTGTGACGGTGAGGTCGTCCACGGACAGCACCGTCGAGTCGGCCGCGGGGGGCCGGCGCTGGCTCGGCATGCGTTCGGTGCGCTCGCTCATGGGGTGCTCCGGCGGGCCTCGGCGAGGGTGAGCTGGCGCGGGTCGAGCACGTCCCGCAACGCGTCGCCGACCAGGTTGAACGCCAGCACGGTGAGGAAGATCGCCGCGCCCGGGAACACACCCAGCCACCAGGCGTCGGTGACGAAGCCGCGCCCGTCGAACAGCATTCGGCCCCAGGCCGGCGCGGGCGGCTGGATGCCCAGGCCGAGGAAGGACAACGCGGCCTCGGAGAGGATCGCGAACGCCAGCGACAGCGACGTCTGCACGATCAGCGGCGCGGCGATGTTCGGCAGCACGTGCCGGCGCATGATGCGCACGTCGGACGCGCCGATGGAGACGGCGGCCCGGACGAACACCTGCTCGCGTACGGACAGCACGCCGGCGCGGGTGATGCGGGCGAAGATGGGCGTGTAGACCACGCCGATGGCGACCATGGCGGTGAGCAGGCCGGGGCCGAGCACCGCCACGATGGCCACCGCCAGCAGCAGCACCGGGAACGCGAACAGCACGTCCATGCAGCGCATGAGCACGCTGTCCAGCCAGCCCCGGTAGTAGCCGGCGAACAGTCCGAGCGTCACCCCGGCGACCAGCGCGATGCCGACGCTGACCGCGCCGACCTGCAGTGACACGCGGGCGGCGACGAGCACCCGGCTGAGCACGTCGCGGCCCAGCTCGTCGGTGCCGAACGGGTGCGCTCCGCTGGGCGGGCGCAGCATCTGGTCCACGTCGACGTCGTTGACGCCGGCCGGGGCCAGCCACGGGCCGGCCACGCCCACCACGACCAGCAGCACGAGCACGATCGTGCCGCCGACGGCGAGCGGGTCGCGGCGCAGCGCGTCCAGGACGCGGCGTCCGGTGCTCTCGGTCGTGGCGCTCACTTGACCGTGATCCTCGGGTCGAGGCGGGCGTAGAGGATGTCCACCAGCAGGTTGACCAGCAGGAACAGGGCGGCGACGAGCAGCACCGCGCCCTGAAGGACGGGATAGTCGCGGGCCTGCACGGCGTCGAACGTGAGCCGGCCGATGCCGGGCCACGCGAACAGCACCTCGATGACGATGACGCCGCCGAGCAGGGACGCCAGTTGCACGGCGACCACCGTCACCACCGGGATCAGCGCGTTGCGCAGCACGTGCCGCACGATCACGACCCGGTTGCGCAGCCCTTTCGCCTCCGCGGTGCGTACGTAGTCGGCGGAGAGCACCTCCAGCACGGAAGAGCGGATGAACCGGGTGAGGATGGAGGCGGTGACCAGGCCGACGGTGACCGCCGGCAGCGCCACGTGGGTGGCCCACCGGCCGGGGTCCTCGGTCAGCGCCACGTAGCCCGACGGTGGCAGCCAGCCCAGCACCCCGGCGAACAGCAGGATGCCCATGATGCCCATCCAGAAATCCGGCACCGAGACGCCGAACTGGCTGAACACGCGGGCGGCGTGGTCCACGGCGGAGCCGCTGCGTACCGCCGCGACGATGCCCAGCGGGAACGCCACCAGCAGCGCGAACAGCACCGCGGTGACGGCGAGCGACAGCGTGGCGGGCAGCCGTTCCAGCACGATCTGGCTCACCGGCTGGCCGGTGCGGAAGCTGACCCCCAGGTCACCGGTGAGCGCGTGCCCGAGGTAGCTGGCGTACTGCACAGGTAGCGGCTGGTCGAGGCCGGCGCGTTCCCGCAACGCGTCGTACGTCTGCTGGTCGAACCGCGTGCCGAGCGCCACCCGGACCGGATCGCCGGGCACGAGTTGCAGCAGCAGGAACACCACAAGGGTCACGCCGACGAGCACGATCGCCGACTGGAGTGCCCGCCGCAGGACGAAGCGGGTCATCACTTGGCCAGGGCGACCGACCGGAACCGGATCGCCCGGTCGGTGCGCACCTCGTATCCGGAGACCTTCTTCGACCAGCCCTGCACCACGTCCGGGTTGTAGAGGTAGAGGTAGCTGGCGTCGTCAACGATCTGCTTCGCGGCCTGCTCGTACGCCTGCTTGCGGGCGCCCTGGTCGGTCTGGGTGCGCGCGTCGTCCAGCAGCTTGTCCACCGCCGGGTTCTTGTACTTGTGGAAGTTGAACGTGCCGCCGCTGTGGTGCTGGGCGTAGTAGAACTCGTCCGGGTCGATGTTGCCGAGCCAGCCCAGCATGAACCCGTCGAAGTTGCCCTTGGCCTGCTCGTCGAGCCACTGGGCGAAGTCCAGCGTACGGATCTTCACGGTGATGCCGACGTCCTTGAGCTGGGCGGCGATGACCTGTGCGGCGCTCACCGTCTCCGGGTACTCGCTGGTGACCATCAGATCCATGGTCAGGTTGCTCACGCCGGCCTGGCCGAGCATCTGCTTGGCCTTGCCCGGGTCGTGGCTGTAGGGCGCGTAGTCGTAGTAGAAGGCGCTGTCCTTGGGGATGGCGGTCTGGTTGACGGTGGCCAGGCCGAACTTCGCCGCCTTGGTGATCGCCTCCCGGTCCAGCGCGTACCCGATCGCGCGCCGCACCTCGGGGTTGTCGAACGGCTTGCGGGCCTCGTTGAGCGCCACGTACCAGTAGTCGGTGGAGGCCGCCGACTTCACCACCGGGTCGTCGCCGTCCTGCAGCGACTTGACCTGCTGCGGCGGCAGGTTGTCGGTCCACTGCACCTGGCCGCTGCGCAGGTTCTGCAGCGCGACAGTCGGGTCCTTGACGAAGGTGAACGTGACGCCGTCGAGCTTCGGCTTCTCACCCCAGTAGGCGTCGTTGCGCACCAGCTTGATGCTGTCGCCGGAGGTGTAGCCGGCCACGGTGAACGGGCCGCTGCCCACCGGCGCGGTCTTCACCTTGCCGGACTCCACGTTGGACTTCTCGACGATCGCCACGCCCTTGAACCCGCCGAGGTTCGCCAGCAGGTTCGGCGTGGGCGCGCTCAGCGTCACCACCACCGTCGCCGGGTCGGGCCCGGTGACGGACTTGACGGTGGCGAACTTGTACGCGTTGTTCAGCTTCTCCTTGATGATCCGCTCGAAGGAGTAGACGACGTCCTCGGAGGTCAGCGGCGACCCGTCGGAGAACTTCACGCCCTCGCGCAGGGTGAACGTCCAGGTCAGCTGGTCGTCACTGGTGGTCCACTTCGTCGCCAGCGAGGGCCCCATCTTCAGGTCGGCGTCCGGCTCGACGAGCGTGTCGTAGACGTTCTCCAGCACCTGGAAGCTGTAGTAGGCAGACGTCTTGTGCGGGTCGAGCTGGTCGGGTTCGCCGCCGATCGCCGCGTTGAGGACTCCGCCGGCGCCACCGGCGTTCCCCCCGCCGCCGACGTCGACCGCCTCGCCGCCGGTGCATCCGGACAGGACGCCGATGGTGAGGATGAGTGCGGCGCCGAACGCGCCGAGCTTGTTCCTGGACACAGGCCCCCCTTGCCACTTCCCGGACAAAAGAAAGTTTCGGCGAGTCTTCTCTCCGAGCTGGATGATGTCAAACGAATCCAGCCAAATTGACTTCCCGGCGGGTGCTTGCCGGTGCGGAGTGAACGATGGTTCAATCCGGGCCCCGACCTGATCCGCCACCGCGCTGGGAGTTGCCGCCGTGACCACACACGAGGTCGTCAACCAGGTCCCCCCGATGGTCGGCCACGACACCGCCGACGACCCCGCGCTGCGCGACGGCGTGGCCCGCGAGGGCGCCGGCTGGGCGCTGCCCGGGCTGCACGAGCTGGGCCGGCTCGCCGGTGGTGCGGAGGCCGCCGAACACGGGCGGCTCGCCAACGAGCACCCGCCGGCGCTGCGCACCCACGACCGGTACGGCAACCGCATCGACGAGGTGGAGTTCCACCCGTCCTGGCACGAGCTGATGCGTACCGCTGTCGGGCACGGCCTGCACGCCGCGCCGTGGGCCGACGACCGGCCGGGCGCGCACGTGGCCCGGGCCGCCGGCTTCTACCTGTGGCGGCCCGACGCCGGGCACGGCTGCCCGATCTCGATGACGTACGCGGCGGTGCCCGCGCTGCGGCACAGCCCGGAGCTGGCCGCCCGCTACGAGCCGCTGCTCACCACCCGGGAGTACGACTTCGGGCTGCGCCCGCCGCAGACCAAGCGCGGCCTGCTCGCCGGCATGTCGATGACCGAGAAGCAGGGCGGCTCGGACGTACGCGCCAACACCACCACAGCCCGGCCCGAGCCGGACGGCAGCTACCGGCTCGTCGGACACAAGTGGTTCACCTCGGCGCCCATGTGCGACCTGTTCCTCACGCTCGCCCAGGCGCCCGGCGGCCTCACCTGCTTCCTGGTCCCCCGCGTGCTGCCCGACGGCGAACGCAACCCGATGCGGCTGATGCGGCTCAAGGACAAGCTCGGCAACCGCTCCAACGCCTCCGCCGAGGTCGAGTACGAGCACGCGGTGGCGTGGCGCGTCGGCGACGAGGGCCGGGGCGTGCGCACCATCATCGACATGGTCAACCTGACCCGGCTGGACTGCGTGATCGGCGCGGCGGCCGGGATGCGCCACGGCGTGACCACCGCCGTGCACCACGCCACCCATCGGCGGGCGTTCGGCAGCTACCTGGTCGACCAGCCGCTGATGCGTAACGTGCTGGCCGACCTGGCGGTGGAGTCCGAGGCCGCCACCGTCCTGATGGTCCGGCTGGCCGGCGCGACGGACCGGTCGGCGCGCGGCGACGACGGCGAGACCGCGTTCAAGCGCCTCGCCCTCGCAGTCGGCAAGTACTGGGTGTGCAAGCGCTGGCCGGGGCACGCCGCCGAGGCGCTGGAGTGCCTGGGCGGCAACGGTTACGTGGAGGAGTCCGGCATGCCGCGGCTGTTCCGCGAGTCGCCGCTGAACTCGATCTGGGAGGGCTCCGGCAACGTCGCCGCGCTGGACGTGCTGCGCGCGCTCACCCGGGAACCGCAGGTGCTCGCCGCGTACGAGGCGGAGGTGGCCGCCGCGGCCGGCGCGGACGCGCGCCTGGACGCCGCCGTGCGCCGGGTGCGCGACGAACTGGCCGACCACACGGACGTGGAGCTGCGCGCCCGGCGCGTGGTGGAGCGGCTGGCGCTGGTGCTGCAGGGCGCGCTGCTGGTGCGCCACGGCCACCCGGCGGTCGCTGACGCGTTCTGCGCGTCCCGGCTCGACGGCGACCACGGTCAGGCGTACGGGACGCTGCCGGGCGGACTGGACCTGGCGGCGATCATCGACCGCGCCACCCCGAAGATCGGCTGAGCGGGCGATGACGCGCCTGGTCTCGACGCACCTGTATCCGGTCAAGTCCCTCGGCGGCGTCGACGTCGACCGGGCCGAGGTGGAGCCGTGGGGGTTGCGTCACGACCGCCGCTGGGTGGTGCTGCGCCCCGACGGCGGCAAAGTGGGCTCGACCGCCCTTCCGGCGCTGCTCGACCTGACCGCCACCCCCGGTCCCGGATCGATCGCGCTCACCGCCCGCGACGGGTCGTCGCTGACAGTCGCCGAACCGGTGGACGGGCCGCCGGTCGCCACCGACGTGTCCCGGCTGGACACGGTCCGCCTCGCCGCCGACGAGGCGCACGACTGGCTCTCCGCGCGGCTGGGCCGTCCGGTGCGGCTGGCCTGGCTGGACGATCCGCGCCGCCGGCCGATGTCGGCCGAGCACGGCGGTCGGCCCGGTGATCCGCTGAATCTGTCCGACGCCGGACCGCTGCTGGTGGCCACACTGCCGTCGCTGCGGCGGCTGCGGGACTGGATCATCGAGGGCGCGCTGGAACGCGGCGAGCCGGCCCCGGAGCCGCTGGCGATGGCCCGGTTCCGGCCGACGGTGGTGCTGGACGGGCCGTTCGAGCCGTTCGCCGAGGACCGTTGGGCGCGTGTGCGGATCGGCGCCGTCGACTTCCGGGTCTCCGAGCGCTGCGACCGCTGCTCGGTGACGCTCATCGACCCGGATACGCTCGCCAGCGGGAAGGAGCCGATCCGCACGCTGGCCCGGCACCGGCGCCACGACGGCAAGACCTGGTTCGGCATCCGGCTGGTCCCGGTGACCACCGGCGAGATCCGCGTCGGCGATCCGGTCACCGTCTCCTGATCCGGCGGCTCAGCGGCCACGCCACTCGTCGGCCAGGATCGCGTGGACGAGCTGGTCTGCCCAGCCGAGCCGGAACCGGTAGCTGCGCACGTGCCGCGCCTCCCGCCGCATCCCGAGCCGGGCCATCAGGCGCGCCGAGGGCTCGTTGTCCGCGTGGCAGCGGGCCAGCACCCGGTGCAGCCCGAACTCGCCGAAACCCCAGTCCAGCAGCGCGCGGGCCGCCTCGGTGGCCAGCCCCCGTCCGCCGTGGTCGGGATGGAACACGTACCCCAGCTCGGCGGTGCGGTCCGCCGCGCTGCGCCACACCAGCTCGACAACGCCGATCACCCGCGCGTCGCTGACCACGGCGAGCGTCAGGCAGTCGCCCTCCGCGCGCAGCGCGTCCTCGCCGGCCATCGCGGTCACCGACGCCAGGGACTCCACCCGGGTACGCGGCGCGGCGCCGGCCATCCAGCGGACCACGTCCGGGCGGCGCTGCCAGGCGTGCACGTCGTCGAGGTCGTCGAGCGTGACCGGGCGCAGCAGCAGCCGGGGCGTGCGCAGCGGGTACGCCGGGTGGGCCATCGGGCGATGGTAGGACGCGCATAGTGTGGGCCGCATGGTCGTTTCCGCCGACGACGGCAACCCGCTCACCCAGCTCACGCTCGACCAGCTCCGGCGGCGCACGAGCGTGAAGTGGCGGCTGTACCCGCCGGACGTGCTGCCGCTGTGGGTGGCCGAACAGGACGTGCCGCTGGCGCCGCCGGTCGCCGAGGCGCTGCGCCGGGCCGTCGAGCTGGGTGACACCGGCTACTCGTACGGGACCGCGTACGCCGAGGCGGTCGGCGGGTTCGCCGCGCGGCGGTGGGGCTGGGCCGACTTCCCGGTCGGCCGGACCACGCTGGTGCCGGACGTCATGATAGGCACGGTCGAGGTGCTGCTCCTGGTCACCGCCCCTGGTGACGCGGTGGTGGTCACTCCCCCGGTCTACCCGCCGTTCTACGCGTTCGTCACGCACGCCGACCGGCAGGTGATCGAGGCGCCGCTCGGGGCGGACCTGCGGCTCGACCCGACCACGTTGGACGAGGCGTTCCGTCGGGCGCGGGCCGCCGGTGACCGGCCGGCGTTCCTGCTCTGCAACCCGCACAACCCGACCGGCGTGGTGCACCGCCCCGACGAGCTGGCCACCGTCGCCGAGCTGGCCGCCCGGCACGGCGTCCGGGTGGTCTCCGACGAGATCCACTCGCCGCTGGCGCTGCCCGGCGCGCGGTTCACCCCGTACCTGACAGTGCCCGGGGCAGAGAACGCGTTCGCGCTGCTGTCGGCGTCCAAGGCGTGGAACCTCGCCGGGCTCAAGGCGGCGCTGGCGGTCGCCGGCCCGGACGCCGCCGACGACCTGGCCCGGATGCCGGAGGAGGTGAGCCACGGCCCCAGCCACTTCGGGGTGCTCGCGCACACCGCCGCGTTCCGGGCCGGCGGGCCGTGGCTGGACCGGCTGCTCGACGGCCTGGACGCGAACCGGGCGCTGCTCGGGTCGCTGCTGGCCGAGCACCTGCCCACGGTGTCGTGGCGGCCACCCGAGGGCACGTACCTGGCCTGGCTGGACTGCCGCGCCCTCGGCGTGCCCACGGAGGCGTCCGGAGACGGGCCGCCGATCGCCAGCGACCTGGCCGGACCGGCGCGGATGTTCCTCGACCGGGCCCGGGTGGCGCTCAGCTCCGGGCACGTCTTCGGCGCCGGTGGCGCCGGGTTCGTGCGGCTCAACTTCGCCACCTCCCCCGCCGTGCTCACCGAGGCGGTCACCCGGATGGGCCACGCCGTACGCGCCTGACGTGCGGCTCAGCCAGCGGCGACGCGTACCCCCTGGTTGTCGCCCTCGGACAGGAACGACGCCAGCGCGGCGCCCTCCTCGGCGACGGCCGTGCGCTCGACGCGGGTGAACGCGCGCAGCGGCGTGACCACCACGACGCCCCCGTCGACCGTCCAGGTGGCGGCGACCCGGCCGTCGACGAGCACGAACCGGGCCCCGGCCACGGAGAGGTTGCGGTGCGGGTCGCCGATGATCCGGCTGCGGTCGTGGTAGCCGAGCACGGCGTTGTCGAAGGCGGGCAGGAACCGTACCGGCGCGGGGGTGTCCGGGTCGGGCCGGGGCGCGCCGGGCAGGTCGAGCAGCGTGCGGCCGCGCGCGTCCCGGAAGGCCACCAGCTCGTCGCGGACCGCCGCCAGGGCGGCGGGCAGCCCGGCGAGGCCGCACCAGGCGCGCAGGTCCGCCGACGCGGCCGGCCCGAACGCGGCCAGGTAGCGCCGCACCAGCGCCCGCCCGGCCGGGTCGTCGCCGTCCGACCCAGGCGGCTCGGGGTCGCGGCCCAGCCAGCCGGCCAGGGCGACGGTACGGACGCCGGCCGTGGTCCGCCACAGTCCGCGCGGCGGGGCTTGCACGGTCGGAACCAGCGCGAGCACGATCTCGCCGAGCGCCCGGCGGTCCGGGCCCGGCCAGCGCGCGGCGAGCACCGACACGATCTCCGCGTTGGTGCGGGGCTCGCCGTCGGCGAGCGCCTCCCGCGCCGCCGCGGCGAGTTCGTCGAGGTCGACCCCGTCGAACTCGCCGCGGTAGACGCCCAGCACCCGCTGGCGCAGCATCGCGTCGTGCCGGGACCGCCAGGCCAGCACGTCGTCGGCCGCGAGCAGGTGCACGGTGCGCCGCATCAGGTGGGTACGCACCAGGCGGCGGCGCACCAGCAGGTCCGACAGGGCCGCCGGGTCGAAGGCCCGCAGCCGCGACCAGAGCCCGACGTACGGCTCCTGCGGCTCCTGGGCCTGCAACCCGCACAGGTGCGCCACCGCGTCGGCCACCGGCAGGTCGGCGCGGTCGAGCAGCATCTGCCGGGCGAGCGTCGCCCGGTTGAGCGCCCGCTGGTCGAGCACTGTCACGGCCGGCTCAGGTGGTGGTCTGGCCGTCGATGCTCTCGCGCAGGATGTCCGCGTGCCCGGCGTGCTGGGTGGTCTCGGCGATGACGTGGATCAGCACCCGCCGGACGCTGCGGACCGAGCCGGGCTCGTTCCACGGCGCGTCGGGCACCGGCCACGTCGCCGACAGGTCGTCGACACCGGCCACGATCTCCTCGGTACGCGCGGCGACACGCGCGTACCGGTCCAGGATCGCCGGCAGCGTGTCCTCGGGCAGCATCTGGAAGTCCCGCCCCCGCTCGATCGCCCACTGCGGCAGCTCGCGGGCCTTGCCGGCCATGAAGTCCTCCCAGGTCACGCCCTCGGGCATGGCGAAGGACATCGCCGACGGGCCCTCGACCACGAACCGCAGCCACGCCTCCTCGGTGGACGCGACATGCTTGATCAGCCCGCCCAGGCAGAGCGCGCTGACCGTCGGCTTCTGCCCGGCCTGCTCGTCGGTGAGGGCGCGCACCGTGTTGATCAGCATGTTGCGCGCTTCGGCGAGCTCGGCCAGCAGGTCGGCCCGCTCGGCGTCCAGGGTGGTGGGGGTCGTGGTGGTGCCGGTCATCGTCATCGGTCCCTTCCGGTCCTGATCGGGTACGGGTCCACCCTCGCAGGCATAGCGGTCAGGGTGTGTCCTCTTCTGCGGGCAGAATGTGTGTCGTGCCGACGACTTCCGCGCGACTGCTCTCCCTGCTGTCCCTGCTTCAGGCCCGCCGGGACTGGCCGGGCGCGCTGCTCGCCGAACGGTTACGGGTCAGCGCGCGTACCGTGCGGCGCGACGTCGACCGGCTGCGCGAGCTGGGCTACCCGATCGAGAGCACCAAAGGCCCGGACGGCGGCTACCGCCTGGGCGCCGGCTCGGCGCTGCCGCCGCTGCTCTTCGACGACGAGCAGGCGGTCGCGCTCACCGTGGCGTTGCAGACCGCCGCCACCAGCGTGACCGGCATCGAGGAGGCCGCCGCGCGGGCGCTGACCACGGTGCGGCAGGTGATGCCGCCCCGGCTGCGCCACCGGGTGGACGCGCTGCGGGTGATCGCCGTGGAACGGGCCGGCACGCCCGCCACGGCCCGCGTGGAGCCGGGACTGCTGATGACGCTCAGCGCCGCCGTGCACGCCAGGGAGGAACTGCGCTTCGACTACGACTCGGTGTCGGCGTCCGCTCCCGACGCGCCGCCGCGTCGCGCACAGCCGCACCACCTGGTCACCTGGGGTGGGCGCTGGTATCTCGTGGCCTGGGACCTGGACCGCGCGGACTGGCGCACGTTCCGGGTCGACCGGATCAGCCCGCGCACGCCCACCGGTCCCCGGTTCACGCCGCGCGAGCTGCCCGGCGGGGACGTGGCCGCGTACGTCGCCGGCCGGTTCAAGGGCGCCACCGGGCCGGGTGACTGGCCCTGCCGGGGCGAGGTGATCCTCGACCTGCCCGCCCGGACCGTCTCCGCGTGGACCCGCGACGGGATCGTCGAGGAACTGGGCCCGGACCGCTGCCGGCTGGTGCTGGGCGGCTGGTCGTGGCCCGGGCTGGCCGCCGTGCTCGGGCGCTACGACGCCGACATCGAGGTGATCGGGCCGCCGGAACTGCGCGAGGCGTTCGCCCGCCTGGCCCGCCGCTACGCCGCCGCCGCACAGACCCCGGACGCGCCGCGCACCGGCTGACCCGCGCCCCCGACACGACGGCGCGCCCGGTGTCAGTCGGTGGGCAGGAGCGGGCGCATGAACGTGCGCTCGTACCGCAGGACACAGCCCGACTCCTCGCGGATCCGGTCGGCGGCGACGAACTCGGGGTCCACTCCGAACCGGGCCCGGTACTGCTCGTACGCCGCCAGGCTCTCGAAGCTGAACAGCGCCTCGGCCCGGTCGCTGGCGCCCTCGGCGGGCAGGAAGTAGCCGTGGTGCACGCCGCCGTGCCGTGCCACCAGCCGCATCCAGGTGCGGGCGAAGCGCTCGAACGCCTCGATCTGCGCGGGATCGATCGTGTAGTGCACGACGCAGGTGATCACGCGGCCACGATAGCGACGCCCAGTCCCCGGCGCTCAGGCGGCGGAGCGGCGGTCGCCGGGGTCCGTCGTGTCCGCCAGGCCGGCGTACCGCCCCCGGTGGTAGAGCAACGGCGAGCCGACGTCGGCGTGCCGCAGCAGTTCCGGTTCGGCCAGCACGACGGCGTGGTCCCCGACGACGACCCGGTCCACCACCCGGCACAGCAGCCAGGCCAGTGTGTCGTCGAGGACCGGCACCCCTTCCGGGCCGGGCCGCCAGCGGGTCGGCCCGGCGAACCTGTCGATCCCGCTGGTGGCGAACCTCCGGGCCACCTCGTGCTGGCCGTGCCCGAGCAGGTGCACCCCGACGTGCCGGGCCCGGGACACCACCGGCCAGCTCGACGAGCCCAGGTCCAGGCAGAACGAGACGATCGGCGGTCGCAGCGACACCGCGGTGAACGAGGTGGCGGTGAACCCGGCCGCGGGCGGTCCGGCGGCGGTGACCACCGTGACGGTGCTGGCCTGGTGCCGCAGCAGCGTCCGCAGCGCGTCCACGTCGGCGTCGACCGGGGTGTCGGCGGGCTCGGTCACGGCGTTCCTCCAAGGTGTACGAGCGGGACCGGTCAGACCGTGAAGCCGTGGAACAGCACCGACGCCAGCCCGAGCGCCAGCACCAGGTTGAACACGGTGGCGGCGCCGAACACGGTCACCGGCCGCCAGCCGGCCTCGCGCAGCGACGACACGCGGACCTCCAGGCCGATGCTGACGAAGGCCAGGATGAGGAACCAGACCCGCAGGTCGGTGACGATCGCCATGGTGGCCTTGCCGTCCGCCCCGGCGGCGTCGAGGTACCAGGTGGCGATCACCGAGGCGGCGACGAACCCGAGGACGAACTTCGGGAACCGGCGCCACAGCTCGCCGAGCCCGGGGCGCGGCGCGTCCGGGCGGCGCTCCACGTGCAGCGCGAAGTACGCGGTGAGAGCCACCGCGACCACGCCCATCAGCGCGTTCTGGGTGACCTTGACGATGCTGGCGATCTGGAGCGCGTCCTCACCGGCGAGCGCGCCGGCCGCGGTGACGGCGGCGGTGGTGTCGATGTTGCCGCCGATCCAGGCGCCGGCGACCGCGTCGGAGAGGCCGAGCACGTCGGCCAGCCACGGCAGCAGGAAGATCGACGGCAGCGCAAACGCGATGACCAGGCTGGCCGTGTACGCGAGTTGTTCCCGGCGTGCCCGCACCGCGCCGGCGGCGGCGATCGCGGCGCTGACGCCGCAGATCGACACGGCCGAGGCGAGCAGCGCCCGCAGTTTGTCGTCCAGGCCGAAGCGCCCGGCCAGCCACCAGGTGAACAGGAAGACGCCGCTGATCAGCAGCAGCGCCTGGGCGATGGCGGGGCCGGCGGCGCTCGCGATGACGGCGAGGTTGATCGAGGCGCCGAGCAGCACCAGGCCGGTCTTGATGAAGAACTCGGTACGGAACGCGGCGGAGATCCGGTCGCGCAGGCCGATCACTGTGACGACCAGGTTGCCGAGCAGGCCGAGCAGGATCGCGTAGACCGGGTACTCGACGGCGGCGGCCACCTCCTCGATCGCGCTGCCCTCGGCCCAGACCGGCACGTTCTGTTCCAGGTACCGGGTGAGCGCGGCGAGACCGAGCACCACCAGCAGACCCAGGCCGGTCCAGGCCCAGAACGCGCCGGAGCGCAGGTCGGCCCGGGGTGGGGCGTCCGAGGGCGTACCGTCCGGTCGGTCCACTGAGCTCGGGGCGGCTGGGGCGTCCGCGGTGGAGGCCGCGGGCGGCCCGGCGGCGGTGCTGCGGACGGCGGGTTCCGGGGCGGCGGCCATCACGGCACCAGCCCGGCGGGGATCGCGCCGGCCAGCACCAGGAGCAGCAGCGCGAGGCCGAGTGCGGTGGCGGCCCAGTCCTCGTTGAAGGCGAGCCGGGACGTTCCTGCGGTGGGCGGTTCGGGTGGCGTGGGCGCGTTGCTCATGAGGGGCTCCTACGGGTACGCGCGGGCGAGGGAGGGCAGCCGGAGGCAAGGTGACGGGGCTCATCGACCCCACGGAGAGTTTCCTACTTAACTAGTAGGATTACAAGGTCTTCCCGCGCTCCGGCTCACCCGCGGCGCGGGCGGCCACCACCACCGAGATGCCGTCGAGCACCCGCTGGAGACCGAACTCGAAGGCGTGGTCCGGCCCGTACGCCCCGCCGTGAGCCATCCCGGCGGCCGTGCCGACCCGCGCGGCGAGCGGGAAACTGCCGGCGGTCATGAACTTCTCCAGCCAGGGGCCGTGCGTCTGCCACCACTGGTCGTCGGTCATCCCGGTCTCACGTTCCAGCTCGGCCACGTCCAGCGCGACCCGGGCCGCGCTCTTGGCGTGCCCCAGCACGAGCGTGAGCACCGCGTCCATCTCCACGTCGTCGAGCCCGATGTCCGCGACCGCGTGCAGTTCGTAGTCGTACTTGGCGAGCACGTTCGGGCCGAGCACCGGCCGGGTCGTCTCGGCGCGCAGCAGCCACGGGTGGGCCCGGTAGAGCGCGAGGTTGTCCCGGGCGATGCGTTCCAGCCGGCCACGCCAGCCACCCGGCACGTCGGCCGGGCGCGGGAGGTCACCGAGAACGGCGTCCACCATGACGTCGAGCAGTTCCGCCTTGCCCGGCACGTACGTGTAGACGGACATGGTGCCCACGCCGAGCGCCTCGCTGACCCGGCGCATGGTGAGCGCGTCGATGCCCTCGGCGTCGGCGATCTCGATAGCGGTGCGCACGATCCGGTCGACGCTGAGACCGGGACCGGCGCCACGGCTGGCCGGCTCCCGGGTGCGCCACAGAAGGGCCAGGCTGCGGGCGGGATCGGCCTTGCGCCGGCGCTCCTTCGACATGGTGCCGTCATCCTACCGGCCACGCCGGTCGCGGGCCGTCGGCGGGACGAAGGAAAGAGCCACGAGAATTGTTCGGGCAAAAAGAATGGCGGGTTCTCCCGCCATTACCAACATATAGCGCACCCCCGGTCTTGCGGCAAGCCCCGGGTGGTGGCGCAGAATTGCCGGCCGTAACCCATTGCCGAGGCATTCGAAAAGCCGCGAAGAGCGGAGGCTCGGCCGTGCCCGTGATCGGAGACGAGTTGAATCTGCCTGCCACGAGCGTTTTCGATCTTCCCGAGCGTCTGTCGGCGAAGGCCGACCCGGACCTGATCGCCGCCGACGAGCGGCACTTCGCCGCCATCGCGGACAGCCTGCGCCGCTCGATCGCCGAGTTGACCGACCGGCTCGACGCGACGCGCCGGGCCGCGGGTGGCCGGGGCCGGCAGGCGGTCGACCGGGACCAGGAGGTCCGGCGGTTGAGCGCGCGCCTGCGTACGCTGCGCCGTTACGGCCTGGACCTCTGCCTGGGCCGGATGGTCGGCGCGGACGGCGCGGCCCCGGTGTACGTGGGCCGGCTCGGCCTGACCGACGGCGCGGGCGGCCGGCTGCTGCTGGACTGGCGCTCCCCCGCCGCCGAGCCGTTCTTCGGCGCGACCCACGCCGACCCGATGGGCCTGGTCAGCCGCCGCCGGTACCGGTGGACCGCGGGCCGGATCACCGACTACTGGGACGAGGTGTTCACCGCCGACGGACTGGCCGGGCACGCCGCGCTGGACGACCAGTCGGCGTTCATCGCCAGCCTGGGCGCGACCCGGTCGGCGCGAATGCGTGACGTGCTGGGCACCATCCAGGCCGACCAGGACGCGATCATCCGGGCCGGTTCCCGGGGCGCGCTGGTGGTCGACGGCGGTCCCGGCACCGGCAAGACGGTGGTGGCGCTGCACCGCACCGCGTACCTGCTGCACGCCGACCCGCGCCTGGGCGAGCGCCGGGGCGGGGTGCTCGTCGTGGGCCCGCACCAGCCGTACCTGAACTACGTCTCCGACGTGCTGCCCAGCCTGGGCGAGGAGGACGTGCAGATCTGCACGCTGGCCGACCTGGTGCCGGAGGGCGCCGCGGCGGCGCCCGAGCCCGACCCGGTGGTGGCCCGGCTGAAGGCGTCGGCGGACCTGGTGCGGGCGGTGGACGCCGCGGTCCGGTTCTACGAGGAGCCGCCCACAACCGGGATGACTGTCGGTGTCGGGGACGCCGAGCTGCGGCTCACAGCCGACGACTGGGCGACGGCGTTCGAGGCGGCCGGGCCGGGCGTCCCGCACAACGAGGCCCGCGACGACGTGTGGGAGGAACTGCTCACGATCCTCGTGGAGAAGTACCACGGGGACGAGCCGGAGGAGGCGGTCCGCCGCGAGCTGGGGCGCGACCGGGAACTGGTCACCGCGTTCGGCCGGGCGTGGCCGCTGCTCGACCCGCTCGACGTGGTGGCCGACCTGTGGTCGGTGCCGGCCTACCTGCGCCGGTGCGCACCCTGGCTGAGCGTCGAGGAGATCCGTACGCTGCGGCGGGCCGACGCCCGGGCGTGGACGGTGGCGGACCTGCCGTGGCTGGACGCGGCCCGGCGGCGGGTCGGCGACCCGGAGGCGTCGCTGCGGCGGCGCCGCGACGAGGCGGTGCTGGCCGCGCAGCGCGTCGAGATGGACACCGTGGTCGACGCGCTGATCGCGTCGCACGCCTACGACGACGGCGAGGGCCTGATGACCATGCTGTACGGCGAGGACATGCGCACGAGCCTGGTCGACTCCAGCGCGCTGAGCGTGGCCGATCCGGACCTGCTGGCCGGGCCGTTCGCGCACGTCGTGGTGGACGAGGCGCAGGAGCTGACCGACGCGCAGTGGCAGATGCTGCTGGCGCGCTGCCCGTCGCGCAGCTTCACCGTGGTCGGTGACCGGGCGCAGGCGCGGCACGGGTTCACCGAGTCGTGGCCGCAGCGGCTGACGCGGGCCGGGTTCGACCGGGTCGAGGTGGCGACGCTGACTGTCAACTACCGCACCCCGGCGCAGGTGATGGCGGCGGCCGAGCCGGTGATCCGGGCCGTCCTCCCGGACGCCAACGTGCCCACGTCCATCCGCGACGGCGCCCCGGTGCGGTACGGCGACCGCGCGAAGCTGGGCGCGGTGGTGGACGGCTGGCTCGCCGCCCACAGTGAGGGCGTCGCGTGCGTCATCGGCGATCCGGCGTTCCCGGCCTCGGAGCGGGTCCGCTCACTGACCCCGGAGCTGGCGAAGGGGCTGGAGTTCGACCTGGTGGTGCTGGTCGAACCGGAGTCCTTCGGTGACGGGATCTCCGGCGCGGTGGACCGGTACGTCGCGATGACCCGGGCCACCGGCGAGCTGGTCGTGCTCACCGGGCCGTGACCGTGCCCCCGGGGGCGGCGCACGTCCGCCCCCGGGGTCCGGCTCAGCGGCTCAGCGCCCGGTAGCGGCGCAGCGACAGCGGCAGGAACACGGCGATCAGCGCCAGCGGCCAGAGCACCGCCAGCAGCGAATGGTGCGCGGCGACCCACGAATCGCCGCCCCAGCCGGGGTTGCCGAACAACTCCCGGGTGGCCCCGACCGTGGCGGACAGCGGGTTCCACTCGGCGACCGCGCCCAGCCACGCGGGCATCGTGGACGGCGCCACGAACGCGCTGGACAGGAATCCGAGCGGGAACTCCAGCGTCTGCACGGCGGTCACGGCGCTCTGCCCCTTCACGGTCAGGCCGAGGAAGACACCCACCCAGACCAGCGCGAACCGCAGCAGCAGGATCAGCCCGAACGCGGTGAGCGTGTCGCCGAGGTCGCCGCGCGCCCGCCACCCGATCGCCAGGCCGGCCAGCAGCATGACAGCGAGCGTCACCACCGCGAACATCAGGTCGGCGCCCGCGCGGCCGAGCAGCGGGGCCAGCCGCGACACCGGCATGGACCGCAGCCGGTCGGTGACGCCGCGGTCCAGGTCCGCCGACACCGCCATGGTGGTCATGCTGATACCGAAGACCATGGTCATGGCGAACATGCCGGGCATCAGGAACTCGTGGTAGCTGCCGCCGCCCGGCACCTGGAGCGCGCCGCCGAACAGGTAGGCGAACATCAGCACCATCAGGATGTCGAAGCCCAGCGAGCCGATCAGCGGGCCGGGCTCACGCCGCCAGTGCGCGAACGCACGTCCGGTGAGCGTCAGGCCGTCACCGGCCAGCGACGCACGCCGGGCCGGGGTCACTGTCGCGGTCACGCGGTCACCTCCGCTGCGGGACGGGCGGCGGACGGCGCGCCGGTGAGCTGGAGGAACACCTCGTCCAGTGTGGGTCGGCGCAGCGCCACGTCGGCCACGCTCACGCCGTCGGCGTCCAGCGCGCGCAGCACCTCGCTCAGCGCGCCGGCCCGGTCGCCGACCTGGGCGCTGACCGCCCGCCGGTCCGGATCGACCGCCGGTTCGGAGCGGGCCACGGCGCGCAGCCGACTCGCCGCGGCGCCGAGGTCGGCGGCGTCGCGGACGACCAGTTCGATCCGGTCGCCGCCCAGGCGGGACTTGAGCGCGTCCGGGGCGCCCTCGGCGATCACCCGCCCGGCGTCGAGCACGCAGACACGGTCGGCGAGCTGGTCGGCCTCGTCCAGGTACTGCGTGGTCAGCAGCACAGTGGTGCCGCCGCGTACCAGGTCCCGTACCGCCTCCCACACCTCGTTGCGTCCGCGCGGGTCGAGCGCGGTGGTCGGCTCGTCGAGGAACAGCACCGACGGCGCGAGGATCATGCCGGCCGCCAGGTCGAGGCGGCGGCGCATCCCACCGGAGTACGTGCGTACCGGCCGATCGGCGGCGTCGGCGAGCCCGAACCGGTCGAGCAGTTCGGTCGCTCGCCGTCTCGCAGTGGCCCGGTCCAGGTGGAACAGACGGCCGAACATGACCAGGTTCTCCCGGCCGCTCAGCGCCTCGTCCACGGCCGGGTGCTGGCCGACCAGGCCGATGCGGTGGCGCACCCGGTCGGGCTGCCCGGCCACGTCGAAGCCGGCGACCTCGGCCCGCCCGGCGTCGAAGCGCAGCAGCGTGGCGAGGATGCGTACGGCTGTGGTCTTGCCGGCGCCGTTCGGGCCGAGCAGCCCGCACACGGTGCCCGGTGGCACGCGCAGGTCGAATCCGTCCAGCGCGACGCTGTCCCCGTACCGCTTGCGCAGGCCCTCCGCGAGGATCGCGTGTTCCACGTCTGTCCCCCTCCGTTGACGACGGCCACTAACGTACAACGTACGGTAGGGCGTCCGCCAACGGATCAGCAGACCACGCGGTGCTCCCACGCCCAGACCGCGATCTCGGTACGGTTGCGCAGGCCGAGCTTGGTCTGGATAGCCGAGACGTGGCTCTTGACGGTGCTCAGCGAGATGAACAGCTCCGCGCCGATCTCCAGGTTGGTGCGCCCCCGGGCGATCTCGCGTACCACCTCGATCTCCCGCTCGGACAGCGCCGGGCGGCGCTCGTCGCGGGGCGGGGCGGGCGGGCTCAGATGCCGCAGCAGCCGTACCGTCACCGACGGGGACACGAGCGCGTCGCCCTGGTACGCCGCCCGGACCGCCTCCACCAGCAGCGCCGGGCCGGCGTCCTTGAGCAGGAACCCGGCCGCTCCCCCGCGCAGCGCGCCGTAGACGTACTCGTCCAGGTCGAACGTGGTCACCACGACGACGCGCAGCGGGTCGGCCACCTCGGGCCCGGCGAGCGCCCGGGTCACCTGGAGGCCGTCGAGCCGCGGCATCCGGATGTCCACCAGGCAGACGTCGGGGCGCAGCCGGCGTGCCTGGGCGACCGCGTCGACGCCGTCGGACGCCTCGGCGACCACTGTGATGTCGGGCTGGTCCTCCAGGATGAGCCGCAGCCCGCCGCGGACCATCGCCTGGTCGTCGGCGATGAGCACCCGGATCGTCATCACGGCCTCCCGTGCGGCAGGGCAGCCCGCACCGACCACCCGGCGCCGTCGGGGCGGGGACCGGCGCGCAGCGTGCCGCCCAGGGCCTCGACACGCTCACGCAGGCCGATCAGGCCGTATCCGCCCCGGTGCTCGCCGGGCCCGCCGGGCGCGTCGTCGGTCACCTCGACCACCACCGCGTCCGGCTCCTGCGCCACGTCCACGGTGACCTGGGCGGCGTGCGGCGCGTGGCGGGCCACGTTCGTCAGCGCCTCCCGGACGATCCGGTGGACAGTGCTGGTGACCTCCGGCGGCCAGGTCGTCGCCCCTGGCAGCCGCAGCCGCACCGGCGGGCCCTGCCGACCGAACCGCTCGACCAGCTCCTCGATCTGCTCGGTGCCGGCCGAGGCCGGCGGCGCGTCAGCGGTGTCGCGCAGCACCCCCACCACGCGGCGCATGGCCCGCAGCGCCTCGCCGCCGGCCGCCTCGATCCCGGCCAGCGACTCCGTGACGCGGGCCGGATCCCGCCGTCCGACCAGGTGGGCGGCCTGCGCCTGCACCACGATGCCGGTGACGTGGTGGGCCACCACGTCGTGCAGCTCCCGAGCCAGCTCCAGTCGCTCGTCGCGGCGTACCCGCTCGGCGGTGGCCCGCGCCCGCTCGTCGAGCAGCCGCAGCGTCAGCCCGGTGGCGACCCCACCGAGCCAGCACAGGGCGTTGAGCGCCACCACCCCGGACCCGCCCGCGCCCGGCCGGGCCACCGCCCACGCCCCGGCCGCGACCACAAGACCACCGGCGGCGATCAGCCCGGCGGGCAGCGGCGGCAACGCGCGTACCGCCGATCCGACCAGCACCGCCGACGCCAGCGCCAGCGCGGGCCCCGGCTCGGTGGGCAGGTCGAACAGCCGGGCGGCGGCGACCGCCGACCCGGCGACGGCGAGACCGGCAGTCGCTGTGACGACGCGCTGTCTGTCGCGTACCAGCGCCAGCGCGCCGACCGCGACGGCGGCCGCGCCGCCGACGAGCCAGTACCGCAGACCCCAGCTCGCGGCGATCGCCACCGCCTGGACGCCGACCGCGGCGAGCAGCACCGCGGCGAGCCCCGCCGTCGCCGCCACCCGGGTGAGCCTTTCGGTAGCCATGCCCAGCACGCTAGGAGATCGGCGGCCGGGCCGAACCGGCCGAAAGGAGGGTCCGCCGCGCGCCGGGCCCTGCTCCGGACCGATGCCCGCCGCTCCCGCCGTGCCCAGGATGAGCCGCATGCATCCACCACTCGCCCTGCACGCCGAGCGGCTGACCAAACGGTACGGCCGCCGCACCGCGCTTGCCGACTGCGACCTGAGCGTTCCGCGCGGGCACGTGGTCGGCCTGGTCGGCCCCAACGGCGCCGGAAAGTCCACGCTGCTGCAACTGGCCTGCGGGCTGATCGCGCCCACCTCCGGCACGTTGACGGTGCTCGGCGCACCACCTGCCGCCGACGCCGCGCACCTGGCCCGGGTCGGATTCGTCGCCCAGGACACGCCGGTCTACGCCTCCCTCACCGTCGCCGAGCACCTGCGGATGGGCGCGTGGCTCAACCCGTCCTGGGACGCGGCGCTGGCCCGGCGGCGGATCGACGAGGTCGGCCTCGATCCGGCGCAGAAGGCGGGCCGGCTCTCCGGCGGCCAGCGCGCCAAACTGGCCCTCGCGCTGGCCGCCGCGAAGCGCCCCGACCTGCTGATCCTCGACGAGCCGGCCGCCGCGCTGGACCCACTGGCCCGCCGCGAGTTCATGCACGGCCTGGCCGGTTTCGTGCGGGAACTCGGCGCCGGCGCGGTGCTCTCCTCGCACCTGCTCGGCGACGTGGCGCAGGTCTGCGACCACCTGGTCGTGCTCTGCGCCGCCCGGGTCCAGGTAGCCGGGCCGGTCCCTGACCTACTCGCCACGCACCACCGGGCCGCCGCCGCGCCCGCCGGGGCCGAGGTGGTCTGGGCCGAACCCGGCCGCGTCGTGGTCCGGGGCCCGGCGGTACGCGAAAGCGCGCCGATCACGCTGGAGGAGCTGGTCCTGGCGTACCTGTCCCGGGCCGCCGCCCACCCGGCGGTGACCAGATGATCCGGATGACGCTGCGGCAGTTCCGCCTCCCGGCGCTCGCCGGCGCCGTCCTGCTGGTGCTGGCCGGCGCCTACCTGCTGCGCCTCGGCGCGGACATCCGGGCCGAGCCCGACCCGGCCCGGCTGCCCGACCGGTACGCGCAGACCATGCTCTTCCTCGCCGGCGGGTTCGCGCTGGTGCCCGCGCTGATCGGCGCGTTCTGGGGCGCACCGCTGGTCGCGCGGGAGCTGGAGCAGGGCACGCACCGGCTGGTGTGGAACCAGAGCGTGCCGCGCCGCCGCTGGCTGGCGGTCAAGCTCGCCGTGCTGTCAGCCGCCGCCACGCTCGTCGCCGGGCTGCTCGGCGCGCTGCTGACCTGGGCGGCCGCGCCCGTCGACCGGGTCGCCGGCGACCGGTTCAGCACCGTGCTGTTCGGCGCGCGCGGCGTCGCGCCGGTCGGGTACGCCGTGTTCGCCCTCGTCCTCGGCGTCGTCGCCGGGATGGTGCTGCGCCGCACGCTGCCGGCGATGGCAGTGGTGTTCCTGGCCGTGGTCGTGGCGCAGCTCGCGGTGCCGAACCTGCTGCGCCCGCACTACCTGCCGCCGGAGCGGGTCACCGTGCCGATGACCGCGGAAACGGTCAACCGGGCCCGCAACCTGGGCAGCATCACCGACTCGCCGGTCGTCGGCGGGCTGGACGTGCCGGGCGCGTGGGTCACCGACATCAGCCCGCTGCGTACCGCCGACGGACGGCAGCTCTCCGACGCCGCGTTCGGCACCTGTTTCCGTGACCCGCCGCGCACCGGCGCCACCGGCACGTTCGGTGACACGGCGGTGTGTCTCGGCGCGCTCGACCTGCACGTGGACCTGGCCTACCAGCCGAACCGCCGGTTCTGGACGTTCCAGTGGATCGAGCTGGCGCTCCACCTCGGCGCGGCCGGTCTGCTGGCGGCGCTCGGCCTGTGGCACGTCCGGAGACGGGCCGGCTGAGCGGACGGGGGCGGCCGGTCCGGGCGCCACGCGCGCCCGGACCGCCGTACCTACCGCTTGAGCAGCGCGCGCAGCGCCTCGCTGATCTCGCCAGGTGCCTCCTCGGCCATGAAGTGCCCGGCCGTGGTGGTGCGGTGCTCCAGGTCCGGGGCCCAGGCCCGCCACACCGCCGCCGCGTCGTAACCCAGCGCGGCACCCCAGTCCTGCTGGATGACGGTGACCGGCATGGCCAGCCGCCGCCCGGCGTCCCGGTCCGCGCGGTCGTGCGCCACGTCGATCCCGGCCGACGCCCGGTAGTCCGCGACGATCGAGTCGACCGCCTCCCGGGAGGCCCGCAGGTACTCGGCGCGCACCTCGGCCGGCATGGCCGCCGGGTCACCGGCCCAGGCGTCGAGGAAGTGCCCGAAGAACGCGTCGGCGCTGCCCGCGATCATCTTCTCGGGCAGGCCGGGCGGCTGGGCCATCAGGTAGAGGTGGAACGCGACCGTCGCTGACGCGCCGTGCAGCACGTCCCACATGTCGAGGGTGGGCAGCACATCAAGCGACGCCAGGTGGGTGACCGCGTCCGGGTGGTCCAGGCCGGCCCGGACCGCCACCAGGGCGCCCCGGTCGTGCCCGGCGAGCGCGAACCGCTCATGTCCGAGCGCGCGGGCCAGCGCCGCCACGTCGGCGGCCATGGTCCGCTTGCTGTACGTGTCCTCGGTGTCCGCGGCCGGCTTGTCGCTGGCGCCGTAGCCGCGCAGGTCCGGGCAGATCACCGTGTGCTCGCCGGCCAGGTCGGCGGCGACGTGCCGCCACATCAGATGCGTCTGCGGGAAGCCGTGCAGCAGCACGACCGGGCTGCCGGAGCCGCCCACCGCCACGTTCAGCGTCACGCCCTCGGCGACCGGAACGCGCTGGTAGTCGAATCCCGCGATGGTGGTGCTCATCTCGATCCCTCTTTCGTCTCGTCGTACCTGACCAGCGTGGCGGCGCCCGATGAGCAACCGATGAGCGCGATACGGTGACCCCTGTCGAGGAGGGTCGGTGCCTGTCGGTTTCGGTGTGCTGGGTCCGGTGACGGCCTGGGACGACGCGGGTGAGCCGGTCGACCTGAAGGGGCCCCGGCACCGGGCCGTGCTGGCCCGGCTGGTCGCGGCCCGGGGCCGGGTGGTGCCGGTCGGGCAGATCGTCGACGACCTGTGGGACGACCCGCCGGCCGGCGCGGTGGGCGCGGTCCGCACATTCGTCGCGGCGCTGCGCCGCCGCCTGGAACCGCGCCGTCCGCCACGCGAGCCGGCCCGGCTGCTGGTCACCGACGGGCCGGGGGACGCGCTGCGCGCCGCCCCGGACACCGTCGACGCGTGGCGGTTCGAGGACACCGTCAACGAGGTCGCCGACGCGCTGCCCCGGGCCGCGCTCGACCGGCTCGACGGGGCGCTGGGCTGGTGGCGTGGCCCCGCGTACGCCGACTTCGACCAGCAGTGGGCGCACGCCGAACGGTCCCGGCTCGACCAGATCCGGCTGACGGCTGTCGAGCGGCGGGCCGAGGCGCTGCTGGCGCTGGACCGGGCCGCGGACGCCGTACCCGATCTCGACGCCCACGTCGCCGCGTACCCGTGGCGGGAGGACGGGTGGGCACTGCTGGCCTCGGCGCTCTACCGGGCCGGGCGGCAGGCCGACGCGCTCGCCGTGCTGCGCCGCGCCCGCGAGCTGCTGCGCGACCAACTCGGCCTGGACCCCGGGCCGCGGCTGCGGCGGCTGGAGACCGACCTGCTGCGGCAGGCCGAACCCGAACCGACCGGCGCGGCGCGGGTGTGGGCCGAGACCGCGGCGGCGTACGAGCGCAGCGTGGTGCCCGGCGCGCGAGCCCGGCTGGAGTCGACTGTCGGGCTGCTGCGCAGCCTCGCGGTGACCGGTCCGGGTGGACTGGAGGCCGCCCGGGACCAGCGCGAAGCCGCAATCACCGCCGCCGAGCAACTGGGCGATCCGGAGTTCACCGCGCGCGTCATCGGCGGGTACGACGTACCCGCGATCTGGACCCGCTCCGACGACCCGGCGCAGGCGGCCCGGGTCGTCGCGGCGGCGCAGCGGGCGCTGGCCGGGCTGGGCCCGGACGCGCCGGAGACGACCCGCGCCCGGCTGCTGGCCACCGTCGCGATCGAGTCCCGAGGTACGGCGTCGCCGGGCCCGGCGCAGGCCGCGCGGGAGGCGGAGGCGATCGCCCGCCGGGTGGCCGACCCGGCGCTGCTGGCCCAGGCGCTCAACGGCGTGTACATGCAGACGTTCCGCCGCGCCGGGCTGGCCGTCGAGCGGGACGGGATCGGCGCGGAACTGGTGGCGCTCGCCGCACGCCACGGCCTGCCCACAGTGGAGATCCTCGGGCACCTGATCCGGGTGCAGGCGCGCAGCGCGCTCGCCGACTTCACCACCGCCGACACGCACGCCGACGCGGCGGACCGGCTCGCCGCCCGCCACGAGAGCCCGCTCGTCGGCGTGTTCACCGGCGGCTACCGGGCCATGCTGACCGCCGCCACCGGCGCCGCGTACCCGGACGCGGAGGCCGCGTACCGGTCGTGGGCGATCGGGCTGGCCGGCTGCGGGATGCCGGGCGTGGAGCGCGGCCTGCTGCCGCTGGCGCTGCTGTGCCTGCGGGTGTGGCACGACCTGCCGGCCGACTTCCCGGCCGACACCGACTGGGGCCCGTACGCGCCCTGGGCGCGCCCGCTGGTGCTGCTCGCCGCCGACCGCCGTGACGAGGCCGCCAGGGCGTTGCGCCGCACCCCGGCGCCGCCGCGTGACCTGCTGCAGGAGGCGCTGTGGTGCCTCACCGGCCGGGCCGCGGTGGCGCTAGACGACCGGGACGCGATGCTGCGGGCCCGCTCCGCGCTGGCCCCGGCGGCGGGTGAGCTGGCAGGGGCGGCCAGCGGCCTGCTCACCGTCGGGCCGGTCGCCGCGCACCTGGACCGGCTCGACGCCGCCCTCGAGGTGACCGGCGGCTAGGGCGCTCGGGACACCCGGCCTGCGGCTAAGGTGCGGCGATGGACGAGCTGAGGGACCTGTTCCGCCGCGCCGCCGACCACGCGGCCGACTACCGGCTGTCGCTGCCGGACCGGCCGGTCGGCGTGCCCGTGGACCAGGCCGCGCTGACCGAGGCGTTCGCCGGTCCGCTGCCGGACGCGCCCACCCCGCCCGAGCAGGTCCTCGCCGACCTGGTGGCCGCCGCCGAGCCGGGCCTCGTCGCCAGCGCCGGCCCCCGCTACTTCGGCTTCGTCGTCGGCGGCGCCTCGCCCGCCGCAACCGCCGCCGACATGCTGGCCGTCGGCTGGGACCAGATCGCGTTCAACGCGGTCACCTCCCCCGCCGCCGTGGCCGCCGAGATGGCAGCCGGCGGCTGGCTGAAGGACCTGCTGGGCATCCCGGCGAGCGCATCAGTCGGCTTCGTCACCGGCGCGCAGGCGGCGAACACCGCAGGCCTCGCTGCCGCCCGCCACCAGGTGCTCGCCGACGCCGGCTGGGACGTGGAGCGGCGCGGCCTGTCCGGCGCGCAGGCGGTCCGCGTGTACGCCGGGGCCGAACGGCACGTCACCATCGACAGGTCGCTGCGCCTGCTCGGCCTCGGCACCGACGCGCTGCACGCGGTGCCGACCGGCCCGCAGGGCGCCGTCGACCCGGACGCCCTGGAAGCCGCGCTGCGCGACGCCGGTCCCGGACCGACAATCGTCTGCCTGCAGGCGGGCAACGTGAACACCGGCGCGTGCGACGACCTGCGCCGGGCCTGCGACCTGGTCCACCGGTACGGCGGCTGGGCGCATGTGGACGGCGCGTTCGGGCTGTGGGCCGCCGCCAGTCCCGCCACCCGGCACCTGGTCGACGGGCTGGAGAACGCCGACTCGTGGGCCTGCGACGGCCACAAGTGGCTGAACCTGCCGTACGACAGCGCGTTCGCGTTCTGCGCCCGGCCCGACGCGCACGCGGCGGCCATGTCGCTCGCGGCCGCGTACCTCGTGGGTTCCGGTGGTGTGCCCGCGGGCGCGGACCTGACCGCGGAGTCCTCCCGCCGCGCCCGTGGCTTCGCCGTCTGGGCGGGCCTGCGGGAGCTGGGCCGCGACGGCGTCGCCGCGCTGGTGGAGCGGTGCTGCGCGTTGGCCCGGCGGTTCGCCGACGGTCTGAGCGCGGCCGGATTCGAGGTGGTGAACGACGTGGTGCTCAACCAGGTGCTCGTCGGCTTCGGCGACGACGCGCGCACCGACCGGGTGGTGGCCGCGGCGCAGGCCGACGGGACGTGCTGGGTGGGCGGGACGACGTGGCGGGGACGGCGGCTGATGCGGATCTCGGTTTCGAACGCGACCACGACGGAGGCGGACGTGGACCGGTCGGTGGCGGCCATCATCCGGGTGGCCCACCGGGACGGCGGCGACATGGTTCAGTGAGGACCGTGACGTGGCGGCGGGCGGCTTCCACGGCGGCCGTGCTGGTCCTGGCCGTCGCGGCCGTCGGCGGGTGGCGCTGGTGGCATCGGCGGCGCCAGTGTGGAGGGCCGAATCCCCGACCGCTACCCCTGGTTGCGCGGTGCGGGCGACATCCGGGTCAGCGAGGACGAGTGGCTCAGCGTCGGCAGCCGGCTGGGGATTCACGACGCGGGCGCCTCACCTCTGACGTTCGTCGCCCTGTTTTCCCACCTGGAGAGACACGAGCGGGCGTACCCGATCGCCACCGCGCCGGTGACGCTGCCGGACCTGCTGCTGGCGCTCGTCCACATGGGACCGGACGGGCAGGTGTACTGGGCGCAGAGGTTGCAGGGCTGAACCGCTTCGCCTCCAGCGCAGACTCGGCCACTTGGCTTGGGGCTTGCTCGTCTAGGGCTCGAGCGTGGCGGGCATGTTGAAGGCGGCGACGTGACGGGCGCCGATGAAGGCGTTGCTCTCGACGATTTTCCCGTTCTCGATCCGGAGTACGTCGACGACCAGCGCCTCGTAGTGCGGGCTGCCGGGCCGGCGGAGGTAGTTGATCAGTGCCGGGCGCCCGTTGGCCGAGGTGGGGAACGTACGCCAGTCGAGCGGTCGGCCGAGGAACTGCGCGGCCGCGTCGATCCCGACGACCGGCGGCTCGGGCGGCATCGTGATCCGTACGTCCTCGGCGAGCAGTGCCCGGATCGTCTCCGGGTCCTTCGCGTCGGCGTAGCGGCGCAGGATCGCTTCGTCCTCACGGGTGAGCTGCGGGCGGCGCCAGTCCGTCGGGTCCGACGGAGCGCGCCGCCGGAGGGTGTGGCGGGCCCGCTGGAGGAGGCTGTTGACCGCAGCTACGGCGGTGTCGAGCGCGGCGGCGATCTCCTGCGGCGTCCAGCCGTAGACGTCGCGCAGCACGAAGGCCGCCCGCTGCCGCGGCGGCAGGTACATGAGCGCTGCGATCACGGCCAGCTCGACGGTCTCCCGGGCGGCGAGGCCGGTCTGCGGGTCGTCGGCCAGCAGGGCGTCGGGATAGGGACCGAGCTCGGTGGACCACTCCAGCGGATCACCGTACGGTACGGTCCGGCGACCGGTCGCCTTGCGGCTGTCGAGGAAGACGTTCGTGGCGATCCGGTAGAACCAGGTGCGCGCCGACGCCCGGCCCTCGAAGCGGTCGCGAGCCCGCCAGGCACGCAGGAAGGTCTCCTGCACCAGGTCGTCCGCGTCGGTGACGTTCCCGGCGAGGCGGTAGCAGTGGACGTGTAGTTCACGCCGGTGCTCGTCGAAGGCTCGCTGCAGCCAGACCGCCTGCTCATCAGGCGAGTCGGACATGTGATCTCCCCGGTGCTGACTGGTCCTCACAACCGTACTGACGACCGCGGACCCCATCCGTCATCGGTCACCGATGACGATCGCCGGCCCGGTCGTCTGTACCTGTGACCGATCCCCACTCCACGAAGGAGACAGCCATGACGGCAACCCCCGCGTCCAGCGCCGCCGCGCCCCCGGTCGTCGACCGGGAGACCTGGCTGCGCGAGCGCGACGAACTGCTGGCCCGGGAGAAGGCCCACACCCGCGAAGGAGACGCGATCGCCGCCGCTCGTCGTCAGCTGCCGATGACCTTGATGCCGACCGTGACGGTGCGGGGCCCCGGCGGGGACACCCCGCTGGTGGAGGTGTTCGAGGGCCGCCGGATGCTCATCGCCTACTTCCACATGTGGCACGACGGCAAACCGTACGAGCACCAGTGCGAGGGGTGCACCTTCTCGACCTGCCACATGCAGACGCTGGACTACCTGCACGCTCGCGACGTCACCTACGCCGTGTTCTGCCAGGGCCCCTACGACGAAAGTGCCCCGTTCGCGGAGTTCATGGGCTACAGGTTCCCCTGGTATTCGGCGAAAGACTCCGACCCGGCTCTGGCCGACGGTCGTGACTTCGGGTTCATCGCGTGCTACCTGCGCGACGGCGACAAGGTCTACGAGACCTACTGGACCACCGGGCGGGGCGTGGAGGCGTTGACGACCACCTACCACGCCCTAGACCTCACCGTGTACGGCCGGCAGGAGAACTGGGAAAACTCGCCTGAAGGCTGGCCGCGGCTCACCGGGCACCCGTGGCGTCTCGACGGCCGCCCCACCGCGCAGTGGTCACGCCCCGGTGTCGCACGCACTCGTCCGGCTGCGCAATCGACCGATCGCGGACCTGCTCCGTCGGGAGCACCTGGCCATAGCTAGCCGAGCAAGCCAGTCGGCAGATCAATGACGTTGAAGTATTGACGCTCTTGGCCACGTCGGCCCTTCACACCGATGGTCACGGGACCGACAGCCGGGAAGCAACCGGTCAGACCGGAGGAGCAGGTGACTTCATTCGACGAGTGGCTGGACGCTTATGAGCCGGTAAACCCGTACTGCAGCCGGACGTCGACCCACTCCGTCACCACGTCCACCCCGCCGAGAGCGTCGCGCACCTCGGCGGCGAATGCTGTCCGCTGCCGCGAAGAAGGCAGCCGTTCCACGGACATGGCGGAGAAGACCCCGCCGACCATGTCGTCGACGGTGAGCGGCGCCCCGTATTGCACCGACATCTCCTCGTACCGGTAACCGGCGCGCACGAGCGCCTCGCGGTTGCGCCGGCGCCCGGCCTCGTCGGTCTGGCATCTTCCGGTGACGGGGTGGCCGAGCATCCGCTCCAGGCATCCGCGCAGCGCGGGCGACCATTCGGTGTCCTGCGTCCACAGCGGCTCGCCGTTGGTGACGACGGCGATGCCACCGCCGGAGCGCAACAACGGCCGGGCCGCCTCGAACAGGGTGTCCCGGTCCATGAAGTGAATGGCGACGGCGACGGTCAGCGCACCGACCGTCTCCCCGCCGAGCAGCCGGGACAACGCGGGCACGTCGCTGTCGCTGCCGAGCACCCATGTGGCGTTGGCAGTCCCCCGGTCCACGGCGGCACGCCGGGCGATCGCCAGCATGTCCGGCTCCGGGTCCACGCCGATGACCGCGCCGACCCGGTCGGCGAGCGGGAGGCTCAACTGGCCGGTACCGCAGCCGAGGTCGACCACCGTGTCGTCGCCGCCGAGACGGAACGCTGCCGCCAGCGCGTCGACCACGGCGGGCGGATAGCCGCGCCGATGCCGTGCGTAGTAGGTCGCCACCTCACCGCCGAAGCCCGTCGCCATGCCGGCAGCCTGCCCGCCGAGGCCGTCCCGAAGCCAGCCTTTCTGCTCAGGGCACGCCCCGAACGCCGCGCTCGTCCCCCGTGGGAGCTACCCGCAAGTGTCCACCGCACGGTGACGATTCCCGGCCTGCGAATCCATAGCGTTTTCAGGTGAACCGCGGCGCTCCGGCCGCGACATTCCGAAGGAATCGTCATGCGTGTGGTGAAGCAGTTCCTGGCCGTCGTCGCGGTCAGTCTCGTCGGCAGCCTGGCGGCGGTCGCGGCACAGGACAACGCCGGGCTCAGCCTGATCCTCGGCGTCGCGACCGCCGCGGCCGCGATCATGGTGTACGGGTGGGTGGTGCGCCGTACCGAACGCCGCGAGGTCACCGAGCTGGCCCGGAACGGCGCGGCCGCAAGACTCAACCGCGGGGTGCTGATCGGTTTCGCCATGTTCGCGGCAGTGATCGTCAACATCGCCCTCATGGGCGGCTACCACGTGCACGGCCTCGGCTCGGTGTCCGGCGCGGTGGGCATGGTCGGGTTCATGGCCGCCGCGGCGGTGACCGAGGAGCTGATGTTCCGCGGTCTGCTGTTCCGCCTGGTCGAGGAGCGGCTCGGCACGTGGCTGTCGCTGCTGCTGACGGGTGTGCTGTTCGGCCTGATGCACCTGCTGAACCCGGACGCCAGCCTGTGGGGCGCGACAGCCATCGCGATCGAGGCCGGGTTCATGCTGGCGGCCTGCTACGCCGCGACCCGCAACCTGTGGGTGCCGATCGGTCTGCACTTCGGCTGGAACTTCGCCGCCGGCGGCATCTTCGGCGTCGTGGTGTCCGGCAACGGCGAGCCGGCGGGGCTGCTGGACGCCAGCACGTCGGGTTCGACACTGCTCAGCGGCGGCGACTTCGGGCCGGAGGGCAGCCTCTACACGGTGGCCGCCGGGGCCGCGCTGACTGTGGTCTTCCTCTGGCTGGCCCACCGCCGCGGCCACATCGTGCGACGGCGTCGCCGCGCGGTCGAGGCCCCGGCGGAGAGCGTTACGGTCTCCTGATGATCATCCGACGGATGCTCCCGGACTCGTGGCGGCGCTGGCCCGTCACGGTCCGGGACCTCCCGCTCGCGCTGGTGATAGCCCTCGCGTCCGTGACACCACCGCTGCGCGGCATCGGTACGCAGCTCGGCGATCTGCCCGCCCGGCCGTTCGACGCGCTGACCGTGGTGGTGATCGCGCTGGAGTGCCTTCCGCTGGCGCTGCGCCGCAGCCGTCCTGCGCTGTCCCTCGCCCTGGTGTCGCTCGGCTTCGCCATCGACCAGGTACGCGCGTACCACACCTTCGCGGGCGCCGCGCTCGCCATCGCGCTGGTGAGCGCGGGCGCCCACCTGGACCGCGGCCGCCGTGCCACGGTGCTCGTCGGCTCCCTCGCGTACGTCGGACTGGCCGTCGCCCTCGACCGCCAGGGGTCGGCCGAGGGGGTGACCGGCTTCGCCACGTTCTACCTGCTGCTGGCGCTCGCCTGGGGCACCGGATCATGGCTGCGGCAGAACCGCGCCGCCGAGGCCGAACGCCGCCGGCACGTCGCCGAGACCGCCCGCGCCGCCGAACGTGCCCGCATCGCCGGTGAGCTGCACGACGTGGTGACCCACCACGTGACGGCGATGGTGGTGCAGGCCGAGGCGGCCCGCTACCTGACCGCCGCCCCCGACCGCCTCGACACCGCCCTGACCGCCGTCACCGACACCGGCCGCCGCGCCATCGGCGACCTGCGGGTGCTGCTCGACGTGCTCAACCCCGACCACGGTACGGAGCCGCACACCCCGTCGATAGGCGAGCTGCACACCCTGGTGGAGCAGACCCGGCAGGCCGGGCAGCCGGTGGAGTTCACGCAGCAGGGCACCCCTGCGAAGGTGACCGGCGGCGCGGAGCTGGCCGCGTACCGGGTGGTGCAGGAGGCGCTGACGAACGCCCTCAAGCACGCCCACGGCCGCCCCACCGCTGTCCACGTACACCATGGAGACCGGGAGATCACGGTGGAGATCAGCACGGACGGCCCCGGCGCGCGCGCCGCCGGTCCGGGCGGAAGCGGACGCGGCCTCGCCGGGTTGCGCGAGCGCGTGACGGTGCTCGGCGGCGAGTTCGACGCGCAACGGCGGGCGGACGAGAGCTTCGTCGTCCGGGCGCGCATCCCCACCGGGAGCGCGTCGTGACCGCGCCGATCCGGGTGCTGGTCTGCGACGACCAGGCGCTGATCCGTACCGGATTCACCACCATCATCGGCGCGCAGCCGGACATGGAGGCGGTGGGTGAGTGCGGCGACGGCCGCGCCGCGGTCGACCTCGCCGGCCGCCTGCGGCCCGACGTGGTGGTGATGGACGTACGCATGCCGGTGCTCGACGGCATCAAGGCCACCCGCCTGCTGGCCGGCGCGGACGTCGCCCACCCGGTGAAGGTGCTGGTGGTGACGACGTTCAACCTCGACGAGTACGTCTACGAGGCGCTGCGCGCCGGCGCGAGCGGGTTCCTGCTCAAGGACGCCCCACCGGCACAGCTGCTGCACGGCATCCGCACCGTCGCCTCCGGCGCCGCACTGCTCGCGCCCGAGGTGACGCGGCAGCTCGTCGGCAGGTACGCGGCGCGCATCCGCCCGGCCGAGGGCACGCCGGCGGACGTGGGGCTGACGCCGCGTGAGCTGGAGGTGCTGCGGCTGATCGCCGAAGGGTTGTCGAACGGCGAGATCGCGGCGCGGCTGGTGATCAGTCAGGAGACGGTGAAGACGTACGTGTCGCGGATCCTCACGAAGCTGGACCTGCGGGACCGGGTGCAGGCGGTGGTGTACGCATACCGCACCGGCCTGGTCACCTGATCTACCCGCCAGGAACCGACACACCATCGTCGTCGAGAGGTGAGCCGTCCAGGGCGCTATCGGTCTCCGCGGCGGTCAGACGCACGATCACGTCGCCGTCGGAGGTCGGAAAGCGGGTGAAACGCAACAGGACGAACCCCGAACGGTTGCTGCCCCGCACGCCGTTGCCGAGGGGCATCGTGTGCACACCCTCGACGAGCCATTGATAGAGCGGCTGCGCGTCCGCGTCACGCCAGCCCTTCAAGCCAGCGTGGTGAACGGCCAGGGTCAGCTTCTCGGCCAGGTACTCGGGGTCACAGACGCTGGTGATCATCAGATCAAGTTCCGCGAACCGGTGAGCCGCCCCGAAGTGCCACAGTGCCCGCACGTCGCGGACCCCCGGGGTCAGCGGCCGTCCGACGAACAACCAGTCGTACGCGTCCAGGAAGGGTGCGTGGCGCCTGAGCCAGCTCTCCCTTTCCTGCTGCGGCACGATCCAGGGCGAAGGGATCTCGTTGAACTCGTCGGTCCACACCACTTCGGGAATCTCCCAGGCGTCGAGCCAGTTCTGACGCGCTCCCGGTTGGCCAGGAACGCGGCTCGCAGTTCATCGTGCTGGCGGCGTTCGGTCATCGGATCACTCTCCGTAGTCCCAATCGAGGCCCCAGATGCGGACATTGCCCTGGTGGTCGCCGGTTACGACGGTGCCGAACGCGGCGTCGGCGCGTATCGCGTTGACCCGGACGTGGTGACCGTGCAGTGAGCGGATCCGGCGTCCGGCGCGCAGGTCCCAGACGTCGACGGTCTGCTCTCCCGGGTCTCCGGCCACCGCGAACCTCCCGTCGGGCGACACCACCACCTCCTCGACCCCGGAGAGGCGTCCAGCCGAGTCGTCGAGAGCCCTCCCGTCGAACACCAGCTCTCCGCTCGCGGCGTCCCAGACGACGAAGCCGGTCGACCCGGCGATGACGGCGAGCCGACGGGAGTCCGCGAAGGCCAACGCCGCCGACGAGCTGTGCTTGACCCGGTCGAGGTGGTACGACGGGCGCCTGTCACCCGGTCGCCACGCGGTCAGGCGGGTCATCCCGGCCAGCAGCAGCATCCCGGAGGCGAACCGGATCTCCGTGTGCGGGTCGACGTCCGCAAAGGTCTTCACGGGCTTTCCGGTGTCCATCGACCGGACCTCCACGGCGGCCGTGTCGTGGGTTCGCAGCTGCACGGCGATCGAGCGGGACGCCTCGTCGGCGGTGACGCCGACGATCGTGCCGGGTCCGGTGCGGACCGTCGCGACGCAGGCAGCCGCCTCCAGCGACCACACCGTCGCCAATCCATGGCCGAAGCCGACCGCCAACAGGTCGCCCGTGATGTCGAGCGTGGTGTTGCCGTCGTCGCGAGGCAGGGCGCCGGCCACCTTGAAGCGGGGCTGGAACGTCCTGGTGTCGTGGCAGGCGACCGATCCGTCGGAGTAGCCGATGATCATGTCCCGGCCGCCCCTGGCGAAGGACAGGCTGGTGGCGGGGTTCCGCCGCTCGGTGACCCCGCCTGCCTTCTCCAGTGTCTCCAGGTCGAAGATCTCGACCTCGTCGATGTTGGCCGGGAAGGCGAACAAGCGGCCGGAGGCGCCGATGTCGAAGGTGCCATGGGCGAGCATGACGTCGGACAGCTCCTGCTCCAGCCAGATGCCGGTCAGTCCGGTGCGCCGCAGGTTCCGGCTCAGGGCCCTGGAGGCTCGGCGTAGCCGCGGGTGACGTTCGTGGCCGGGAACGGCACGCGCCTCGCGGATCGCGTCTGCCGCGCGCCGTTCCTCTCCGGCCGCGATCATCGCCTCGACGCGTTCCATGACCTGGTCGAACGCCCGCTCGTCGCGTGCGAGGGCACCGACCGGGCGGGGCGGCGCGTACGACCAGGGAGCGAGGTGTCCGCTGAGCGGCATGGGAAGTCGGGAGAGCGACGTCTGGCCACTGTAGCCGTGCGATTCGGCGATGACGGCGTAGCCGCAGTCCCCGCTGAACGCCGTCGCGTCGCGACGTGAGCCCCGCGCCCAGTCCTTCGGGAAGGTGCGGACGCATCGGCGGATGGCGAGTTCGAGGACCTGAAGGTCGCCGGTCCCGGGGTCGAGCAGCGCCCAGCCGGCCCGGCCGGAGACGCCGAGCATGCGGTATCCGGTCAGCCAGGGGATCTCCCACCGTCGCGGTTCGTCCCAGACCCGCATGTCCACCACTGTCAGGGACTGGTAGCCGATCCTCAGGACGGTCGACCCGTCCGGCGCCAGCGCCACCTTCTGGCCGTCGCCGTCCATCTCGTCGGCGGGTATGTGCAGCCCCCGCATCCTCGTGTCCCGCAGGGGCCACCACTGCTCCACCCGGTGGTCGACGGCGGAGCCGGGACGGCCCAGTGAGGCGGAGACGCACACCTCGGCGTCCGGGCCGAGGACCACCCGGGTGACAGTGCCGTCGTGGGGCCGGATGCCGGCGACCGGCTCCCAGGCGCCGGTGCGGAAGACGAGGACGCGGCCGTCGGCCGTACCCACAGCCGCGAAGCCACCCTCGGGGCTGAGCGCCACGGCTGTTCCTCCGTCCAGCCGGCCTTCGAGGCGGGCCGTGCCGTCGGCGAGCCGCCACCGCTCGACGCGGGAATCCTGGTAGCAGACGAGGACCCGCGCTCCGGCGTGGTCGATCGCGACGTCGACGGGAGCCGGGCCGGAGGCGGCGAGTTCCGCGACCACCCGACCCGCGAAGGCGTCCCAGACCCGCACCCGCCCTGACCTCTCGGCCACCACCACGTGTGTCGCGTCATGATCGCAGGCCATCGCGACGACCTGGCCGGACAACTGCCCGAACACCTCGAGCGTGCCCCTCGGCTCCAGCCGGGCACAGCGCTCCCGCGCGGCCGCGATCTCCGGCGAACCCGGATGCTTGCGGTCCGCCTCAGCCAGGTGCCGGGCCGCGAGGACGCCGTCGCCGCGTTCCATGTGCACCATCGCGGCCAGGTAGTCCGCCTCCCAGGAGTCGCCCGTAGCGCGCAGCTCCGACAGGAGGGTCTCGTCGGTGACCAGGCCGTCGGCGCATCTGACGAGCCCGTGGTTGTAGACCGCGCGGACGTTGTGCGGGTCGATCGCCTTGGCCCGCTCGAACATCTCGATCGCCCGACGTTGGTCGCCGAGGTCCCACAGGGACAGCGCCTTGTTCGACAAGCCGTCGGCCTTGAGAGACGGCGACACCCGGTCGGGGTGCGGGTAGGGACCAGATGCGCAGTCCGCGTAGACGCTCAGCAGGACGGCCTCCGCCTCGGCGGTGTCGCCAATCCTCGACCGGGGGTCGCGCACCAGGCAGCCGGACAGGAGATCGCGCAGCGGCCGCGGGAGATCGCCGCGTAGCGACGCCAGCGCATCCGCACCGTCGTGTCCCCACTTCCAGAGCCGGCGCCCGTGCAGCAGCTCGATCACCGTCAGCGCCCAGGACCACATGTCGCTGGCCCGGCCGATCCTTCCGTCCGGATCGACCTGCTCCGGGGAGCAGTACTGCGGTGTGAATCCGCCGAGCGTCGCGTACGAGGTCTCGACGCCACCGTCTGCGCTGTGCGACACGGACGCTTTCGCCTTGGCCGTTCCGAAGTCGGTCACCCGTGCGGTCTCACCGTCGTACATGACGTTGGAGGGCTTGATGTCCTGATGCACCAGACCTGCCGCGTGCGCGTGGCCGATGCCGCGCAGCATCTGGATCGCGACGTCCAGGGCCCGCGGGAGATCGCGGCACCGCCCGTCCCGCACCGCCGCCGTCAGGTCGCCGCCCGCGACCCATTCGGCGAAGACCACCGGGTACGCCCCGACGCGCTGCACGTAGTTGCAGCCCACCACGTTCGGATGTGGATCGAGGTCGGTCCAGGCCTGCGCCTCTTGAGCGAGCAGATCGAGGATCCCGGGCGCCGAGGCAAGGTCGGGGCGCGGCGTCTTCACCGCCAGGTCGACGCCCCAGGCGAGGTGATGGGCGCGGTAGACGAACCCCGTGCCGCCGGTTTCGACGACCTCCTCGATGCGGAACGTGTCGAGGACGGTCTCCCCCGGCCGCCACCGGATGACCTGCCCCGCGTCCACGCCGAGGCCCTAGTCGACGAGCGCCACGTAGATCGGACTGCCCAGCAGCGTGCCGTTCGGGCCCGGCTTCTCGGCCAGCCGCTTCGCGACGAACTCGACCCGTTGCGCCGGCCCCGGGAGCGCGGCCCCGATCTGCGCCAACGACTCGTGGAAGCGCTCGTCGTCGAACTCGCCCGGGTCGGCTCGCAGTTCCTGGAGCTTGCGGAACAGATACGGCGGGACCGATCCAACCGGTTCGGCGTCACCGCCACCGACCACGTGCGACGCCGAGCCGCCGAGCACGATGACCTGGTCGTCGAGCGTCCCAGCGAAGACCACGATGCCGGCGGTCGGGAAGACCTGCCAGCGCATCTCCAGGCATGCCTGGACGTAGGGGCGCTCCTCGTCCGCGGCGCCGATCTGGTCGGCGTCCTGCAGGTGCCGGATCACCTTCTCCAGCTTGTCGAGGTCGTGGCGCTCGGGCAGGACCGCCTTGCGGCTGTAGCGGACGACCTTCAGGTCGACGGCGAGCTCGGTCTCGTGCTGCGCGGAGGAGGCGACCTGTGCGGCCAGGAGCCCGATCTTGAGATGCGACAGGTAGAGGTAGTACTTGAGGCTCAAGATGCACTCCGGTTACGGGGAGACGTCCGAAGCCCACCCTACGTGGCGCACGCTCACGCCGCTTGCCCTCGATCGATAATGATCGGTGTCCGTGCGTGACATCGCGCGCGATCCCGCGCAACACGGCCCGTCCTCAACGGGTTGAACCGCCCCGGGTTCTGTGGAGACCTTGATGTGAGCTGTCCTTAATCCGACAGTCATTCGTAATCGCTTGGCTTCAGCGAGTCACAATATCCACACTGGCGTATGGCCCGCTCGGACGGTATGCCAGATGTAAGCCGAAGCCGCCACTCGTCACCCCGGCCGCAGGTACGCGCGCCCGACGGCTTCCCTCCGTCACTACAGCCCTTGCTGGCGCGGATCGCCGACCGGCGCGCCGCCCGCAGCGAGGCGACCCTGCAGTCCGACATCCGCCAGCTGCTGCTGGCTGGCGATTTCGGGCTCTCTGGCTCCCACCTCGACGACATCGACCTCGAGGCCCCGGCCGGCGGTGGCCGGCGCATCGACATCGAGGTCGGCTACACCATCATCGAGGTCAAGCGAGGGCTCCAGACCGGTCGCCGCCTCCGGGATGCTGAGCGCCAGCTCGCTGGCTACGTGTGGTCGCGGTGCATGGGGAGTGGCCAGAGGTACGTCGGCATCCTCACCGACGGCGCCACCTGGCGGGCATATCAGCTGACCGGCGACGAGCTGACCCTCGTCGACACCCATACGGTCGCTGCCACCCGCCCCGACGGTCTGGCCCTCTTCTACTGGCTGGAAGGTGTGTTGGCGACGAGCCAGCGGGTCCGCCCGGCTCCCGCCGAGGTGGCTCGCCGCCTCGGCGCGCAGAGCACCTCCCACAAGCTGGATCGTGCCGCGCTCGCCGCGCTCTACGCCGAGCATGAACGGCTGCCGACCGTGGAGTTGAAGCGGAAGCTGTGGGCGGAGCTGCTCGACAGCGCCCTGGGCACCCAGTTCGTTGACGACCCGGACCTGTTCGTCGAGCACACCCTGCTGATGAACAGCGCATACATCATCGCGCACCTGGTCGTCGGCATCGACGCCCTGGAGTTGCAGCCGCAGGACCTCATCACTGGGCAACGGTTCGACCAGGCCCGCATCCTGGGCGTGGTCGAGCACGATTTCTTCGGGTGGACCACGGAGGTGCCCGGCGGTCGCGAGTTCATCCATGGGCTCACCCGGCGACTGGCCCGGTTCGACTGGCTGCGGGCCGACCACGACATCCTCAAGGTGCTCTACGAGTCGATGATCGGCCCGGAGACGCGCAAGCGGATGGGCGAGTACTACACCCCCGACTGGCTCGCCGAGCACCTCATCGACACCGTCGTCACCGATCCGCTGCGGCAACGTGTGCTGGATCCCGCCTGCGGCTCCGGCACCTTTCTCTTCCACGCGGTCCGCCGGTATCTCGCCGCTGCCGAGACGGCGGACGTGCCGCTCGATGCCGCGCTGACGCAACTCACCCAGCACGTGGTTGGCGTCGACCTGCACCCGGTCGCCGTGGCGCTCGCACGCGTGACCTACCTGCTCGCCATCGGCCACCAGCGGCTGACCGACCAGCGAGGCGCCATCACCATCCCGGTCTATCTCGGCGACAGCATGCAGTGGCGGGAGCGCCGTGACCTCTTCACGGAGGAGCACGTACGAATCAGTGCCGGCTACAACGCCAGCGCGGTCGAGGAGTGGCTCCGCTTCCCCAAAACCCTGCTCGACGAGCCGAGCCGCTTCGACCAGATCGTCTCCGGACTCGCCGGCATCGCGGCAAAACCGCGAGACCCGAACAACCCGCCGTCGCTGGCGGCGTTCTTCCACCACCTGCAGATCAGGGCTGACGACCAGCCGATGATTCGCGGCACCTTCGAGGCGATGTGCCGACTGCACGACGAGGGCCGCGACCACATCTGGAGCTACTACCTGCGCAACCTGGCCCGGCCCGTCTGGTTTGCGATGGACGACAACCGGGTGGACATTCTCATCGGCAACCCGCCGTGGCTCTCGTACCGTCACATGCCTACCGGTATGCAGGCAATGTTCAAGAAGCTCTGCAGTGAACGCGGGCTGTGGCGTGGTAGTCAGTTCGCGACGCAGCAGGACCTCTCCAGCCTTTTTGTCGTCAGAACCATCCAGCAGTATCTCCGCGATGGTGGCGCGTTCGCCTTCGTCCTGCCCAACGCCGTGCTCGACCGCGAGCACTTCGAGGCCTTCCGCAGCGGGCGGTACACGGACGAGACCGAGCCGACAGACGTTGCCTTCACCGGCTCCTGGGACCTGCGCCGCCTGCGTCCCCATCCCTTTCCCCGGGGCGCCAGTGTCGTCTTCGGCAATAAGGCGGCCACCGGCAGCCCTCGCCGCCTTCCCTCGGTCACCGAGCGATGGACGGGGCGCCTCGGCACCGATGCCAGGAGATGGAAACAGGCGGCGCCGTCCATCAACCGGGAACTTGTCCCCCTGGGTGGGGCGTACCTCGCCGAGTCACCGTACAAGGCACACGTGCACAACGGTGCGACCATCTTTCCCAAGATCCTCTTTTTCGTCGAGGTAGATTCCGGCGGGCGGCTCGGCCTCGGCGTCGGCCGCCACGCTGTTCGCTCGGCCCGCAGCAACATGGAGAATCCTCCGTGGAAGGATCTGCCCGCTCTCGAAGGCGTCGTGGAGAGCGAGTTCATCCGCCCCGTACTGCTCGGCGAGACGCTGCTGCCGTACCGGATCCTGCCCGCGAAGAAGGCGGTGCTTCCGCTCGACGGTTCCACCCTGATGACCGGGTCCGGCTCTCGACTCGACTACTACTTCGGTCTGGCCGAATGGTGGCGGAAGGCGGAAGCCACCTGGGAGGCGCATCGCAGCAGCGCGCGACTAACTCTGGGTGAGCAACTCAACTTCCGACGCAAGCTGACCGCGCAGCTTCCCGCGCCGCCCCTTCGGTTGGCCTACACCGCCTCCGGGATGCACGTCGCCGCCGCCATCGTCGACGACCCGGCCGCGGTCATCGAGCATGCTCTCTACTACTGCACGATCGACAGCCGGGCGGAAGGTCACTATCTCAGCGCGATCCTGAACAGCCCGGCTCTTACCACGCTCGCCCGTCCGCTGATGTCATACAGCAAGGACGAACGGCATATCGACAAACACGTGTGGAAACTACCCATCCCCCGGTACGACGACGCAGACCGGACGCACCGACGCCTCGCCGATCTCGGCCAGGACCAGTGTCAGTTCGTGGCTGGACTCGACCTTGAGGAGGGGCGAAGCTTCGTGACCCTGCGTCGACGCATCCGAGTCGCACTCGCAGGCCATTCGGCCACTGCAGAGATCGAAGCCACGGTCATGGAGATGCTCAGCTGATGGATGCTTCTGATCGCCGTCGAGCTGCGGGTCGACGGGATGGCCACGCACACTCGGGCAGTCCGTTCCGGCGCGACGCCGTACTCCCTCAGCAGGAACGCGCGCAGGGCGTCCGCCGGCAGCTCACCGTCGACGTGGATCCGATATCGCACTCTCTGCCCCTATCCGAGCCAGTGCCTAACCCGCCACAGTGCTTGCCTCGCCGGCCCGCCGGGGAGTTGGCTGTCGCGTATGGCCCGCATCGCGTACCACGACGCCGACGCCGAGGCGTTCGCCGCTACCCGGCACCTCACCGACGACGGTCTCACGGCCTGGCGCGCCGCCGTCGCCCGGCACCTCGCCCCGCGCGCGGGGATGCGCTTGCTCGACCTGGGCGCCGGCACTGGCGCCTGGGCACGCGCGTTCACCGACTGGTTCCCCGGCGTCGAGGTGGTCGCCGTCGAGCCGTCGGCGGCGATGCGCGCCCGCTGCGCGTTCGCGCCGCTCGTGGCCGGCGACGCAGGGCACATCCCGCTGGCCGACGGGAGCCTCGACGGCGCGTGGCTGTCCACGGTCATCCACCACGTACCCGATCTGGCCGCGACGGCGCGCGAGCTGCGCCGGGTGCTGCGCCCGGACGCCCCGGTGCTGATCCGGTCCGCGTTCGCCGGACGGCACGAGGCGATCACGCTGTTCGACTACTTCCCCGAGGCGGTCCGCGTGCTGGACACGTATCCGGGTGTCGCCGACGTCGCGTCCGCCTTCGCCGACGCCGGTTTCGGCGCCGCGACGGTCGAGCAGGTCCCGCAGGTCACCGCGCCCTCGCTGCGGGAGGCGGCGGCCGGCCTGCGACGGGAGGCGCACACGCCGCTTCAGCTCATCACCGACGCTGAGTACGCCGCCGGCGTCCAGCGGCTACGCGAGGCGGCACAGGCGGACACCAGGCCGGTGATCGACGCGCTGGACCTGCTGGTGCTGCGCTGATCCCGTTGTCAGGCCCACCCGAGGTTAGGGTGGGGCGATGGATCATCGTCAGTGGACGGTTGTTGGAGCCCCGTCGAGCGCGGGCGCCCACACCCCGGGCATCGAACGCGCACCTGCCGCCCTGCGCGCCGCCGGTCTGCTCGACCTACTGGGCGCCGACGTCGAGGACTCCGGTGACGTGCCGGGCTTCCGGTGGCGGCCGGATCCGGCGTACCCGAGGGGGCAGAACGCGGGCGCGGTGGCCGCCGTCGCGTCGGCGGTGGCCGACCGGGTCGTGGGCGCGCTGGGCCGCCGCCGCGTGCCGCTGGTGCTCGGCGGCGACTGCACAGTGACTGTCGGCCTGGTCGCCGGGTGCGCGCGGGCCGGGATGTCGCCCGCGCTGGTGTACGTGGACGGCGGTCCGGACCTGTACACGCCGGTGACCCGCGCGAACGGCAACCTGGACGCGATGGGGCTGGCGCACATGCTCGGCCTGCCGGGGACGCTGCCCGAGGTGGCGGGCGTCGGGCCCACGGTGCCGCTGCTGTCCCCGGAGCGGGTGGTGGTGTACGGCGACTCGCTGCCCCCTGGTGACCACGAGCGGGATCTGGTGGCGGAGCTGGGGCTGGCGTACGTGCCGGCCGATGAGGTGCACGCCGACGCGCGGGCGGCCGCGCGACGGGCCCGGTCGGTGGCCGAGGATGCGGCCGACGGGTTCGTGGTGCACTTCGACGTGGACGTGCTGAGTTTCGTGGACGCGCCGCTGGCGGACGTGCCGGAGCCGTCCGGGCTCAGCCTCGCCGAGGCGGCGGCCACGCTGGCCGAGCTGGTGGCGAGCCCGCGGTTCTCCGGGCTGTCGGTCACCGAGATCAACCCGCACCATCTGCCGGACGACGAGGTGCTCCCCCGGTTCGTCCGCGCGCTGGCCGGGGCGCTGACGGCGGGTTAGGCGCCGGCGAGGTGCAGCGGCAGCACCTTCGCCGCGCTCACCGCCAGGTCGCGGTCGAGCACCTCGTCGCGGGGCACGAAGACCATCGCCTGTCCCTCGCCGAGGATCACGTCCTCCTGCCGCGCCTGCGTGGTGCCGCGGAAGACGTACACGGTGACCGTGTGCGCAAAGCCGTCCTCGTGCGGGCGCGGACCGCTCCACAGCAGGTGCAGCTCCCCGGCGGTCAGGCCGGTCTCCTCCAACAGCTCGCGGCGGGCGGCCTGCTCCGGTGTCTCGCCCGGTTCGATGCTGCCGCCGGGCAGGCTCCACTGGTACGGGGAGACCGGTGCGTTGCCGTCGCGGTGCTGCATGAGGATCGCGCCGGTCGGGTCGACGAGCAGGACGAGAGCGACGTCGTAGTTGGCCACGGCCCGAGCATGCCACGGGGCGCTGCCACACATCTCCTCACTTTTGCTCGGATGCGACGAAAGTCCTATCAGTAACGACGGAAGCTATAGACATATCGACATGCCTTTTGTAGCGTCGGCCCAGCCCCACCACCTGCCTGACCTCGGAAGGGGTACGACCATGTGCTACGGATATGACGGGCACGCCGCGCTGGAGCAGTCGCTGGACCGGCGTGGACTGCTGCGCGGCTCCCTGGCGGCGCTCGCCGGCATCGGCCTGGCCACCGGGCTGGGCGCGACGGCGGCGCAGGCCGGCGGCGGGCACCACCACGGCCGGCGGCCGGTGCCGAAGGAACTGATCAGCCTCCAGCTCTGGACGGTCCGCGACGCGCTCAACGGCTCCCCCGGCTACGACGCGACGCTGGCACACCTGGCCCGCATCGGCTACCCCCGCGTGGAGCTGGCGCTCGGCTACTTCGGGCGCACCGCGCGGGAGCTGCGCCGGTTCCTGGACCGCATCGGCATCAAGGCCAGCTCCAGCCACGACGGCATCGCCGCCGACGCCGCCGGCCTGGAGCAGAAGATCGTCAACGCCCGTACGCTGGGCCAGCGGTTCATGGTGGTGCCGTACCTGAACTCCGACCGCGAGGACGACTGGAAGCGCTGGGCGGAGCAGATGAACGTGGAGGCCGCCGCGGCGCGCAAGGCGGGCCTGCGGTACGGCTACCACAACCACGCGCACGAGTTCACCATCGACTTCGGCAACGGCCGGCGGCCGTGGGACGTGCTGACCGAGGAACTCGACCCGCGCCTGGTGCACCTGGAGATCGACATCTACTGGGCGGTGACCGGCGGCATCAACTCCGGCGACGGCGTCGCCGACCCGGAGGGCTTCACACTCGACGTGATCCGCTCGGCGCCGCTACGGGTCCTGCAGTACCACGTCAAGGACCGCGACCCGGCCACCGGCGACATGGCCGACCTGGGCACCGGGATGATCGACTTCGCCCGGATCTTCCGCGGGCACCAGGTGCTGGAGTACATCGTGGAGAACGACACGCCGGACGTGACGCCGCAGCAGACCGCCGAGGTCGGCTACCGCTACCTGCGCCGCCTGCGCTTCTGACGCGCGTGCGTGACCGCCGGGACCGGCTCACCGCCGGCCCCGGCGGGCGCACGGACCGCCGTCGGACGTGACACGCTCGGCATCTGTCACGCACCGAGGGGGTACGCGATGACCGACGAGCCGGACGACGTCCACTACGACCGCCTCTACCGGGACACCGAGCGTCCGCCGTGGGAGATCGGCGGTCCGCAGCCGGCGCTCGCCGCGGTCCTCGACACCGGGGTACGTGGCCCGCGCGTGCTCGACGTGGGCTGCGGCACCGGGGAGCTGGCGCTCGCGCTGGCCCGCCGCGGTCTCGACGTGACGGGTGTCGACATCTCGGCGGTGGCGATCGGTCAGGCGCGGGCCCGGGCCGCCGAGGCGGGACTGCCGGTGCGTTTCGAGGTGTGCGACGCCACGGCGATCCCGGTGCCGCCGGCGCCGTACGACTCGGTGTTCGACTCCGGGCTGCTGCACTCGCTGGACCGGCGGGGCGCTGCCGTATGCGACTACCTGGCGCTGCTGCCGCGCCTGACCGCGCCCGGTGGGGCGGTGTTCGTGCTGGCGGTGTCGCCGGAGGCGGGCCAGGGCTGGGGCCTGGACGCGGACACGCTGCGCGCGGCGTTCCCCGACCCGCTCTGGACGCAGGTGACGGCCGAGCGGATCGACGTGCTCGCGAGGGTCGGCGGCGCGGACCTGCGCCTGGCCGGCAACCTGCTCCGCGCCACCCGCTCCCCGGCCGGCCCGTAGCACGCCCGGGTGGAACGCCATGGGTGTCTCCGGCCCTGGATGACACCCATGGCGTTCCACCCGCCGCGAAGCGGCGAAGCGGCGTGCGGCGTCAGCGACGCCAGTGCTGGCGTGGGGCGTAGCCATCCCGGCGCAGCCAGTGTTCGGTGTAGACGATCCGGTCGGCCTCGATCACGACGAGCGGGTCCTCGGGCGGCTCGGCCAGTGACCGGCCGCGCTCGGCGTGCTCGTTCTCCCAGCGGAACGCCGCCCAGTGGCGGGCCCGGTCGGGGTGTTCCGGGCCGAGCACCCGGGCGGTGCCGAACACCTGTGCGCCACGGCTGCTGGCCAGCCCGACCAGCGGCGCGAAGACGCCGACCGACACGCGCGGGTCGGCGGCGATGTTGCGCATCTTCGGCGAGCGCGGCGCGGCGGTGAACATCAGCGTGAAGTCCAGCGGGTAGTAGCGCACCGGCGTGGCCAGCGGGCCGTCCGGCCCGGCGGTGGCGAGCACGCACATGTTCTGCGACGACAGCAGGTTGAGGATGCGTTCTTCCAGGCGGTCCCGGTCCAGCTTCCTCGTCGGCGCCGGCCCGGTCAGCCAGGGGTTCGTCAGCGGCACGTGGCGTCCTCGATCATGGCGGCACCCTACCGGCCGGGCTCAGGCGCGGGCCGGCGCGGTGCTGGCCCGCAGCACCACCTCCGCGGGCAGGCGGGTGATCCGCCGGCGGCGGCCCGGGTTCTCGGTGAGCGCCAGTTCCATCGCCTTCTCGCCGAGCTGCCGCAGCGGCAGCGCCACTGTGGTCAGCGGCGGGGTGAGGTCGCGGACGATCGGGATGTCGTCGAAGCCGGCCACCGAGACGTCGCCGGGCACGGACAGCCCGTGGTCGCGCAGCGCCGCGTACGCGCCGACGGCCATCACGTCGGTGAGCGCGAACACGCAGGTGGCGTCGAGCCCTCGGCCGAGCAGCTCGGTCATCGCCTGGTAGCCGCCGTCGCGGGTGAACTCCGCCTCGACCACCGCCGCCGGGGCCAGCGTCACGCCGGCGGCGGCCAGCTCGTCGCGGAACCCGCCGAGCCGGTCGGCGACGGTGGTCAGCTCGGACGGGCCGGAGAGCACCGCGAAGCGGCGGTGCCCGAGGCCGAGCAGCGCGCGGGCCAGCGCGGCGGCCCCGGCCCGGTTCTCCGGCAGGACGCTGTCGACCTTCAGGGTGCGGTGCCGGCTGACCACGGCGACCCGGCCGCCGCCGTCGAGGTAGGGCGCAAGCTCGGCGGCCAGAGCGCGGTCCCAGCGCGGGTCCTCGAAGCCGGAGCCGATGAGCAGGATGGCCGGGGCGCGTTCGGCGCGCAGCATCGACACGTACGCGATCTCGCGTTCCGGGTCGCGGAACGTGCTGGCGAGCATGACCAGCAGGTCGTTGTCGGCGGCGACCCGCATGACGCCACCGGCGACGGCGGCGAAGTAGGGGTCGGTGACGTCGTGGCAGATCACTCCGACGCTGCGGTGCGACGCGCCGGCCAGCGCGCGGGCATGGGCGTTCGGGGTGTACGCGAGCCGCGCGGCGGCGGCCAGCACGCGGTCGTGCAGGTGCGGGGTGACCCGCCGCCCGTTGAGCGCCCGGGAGGCGGTGGCCAGGGACACGTCGGCCGCTCTGGCCACGTCTTCCAGCGTCACGTGCGGCATCGATGAGTCTCCCTGCGGAACGTCTTGACCCGGTGTTCCGGCGTGGCTACGGTAACACCCTGAAAGCGCTTACTGAAAGCGCATTCACCGCTGGGAGGGGCACAGTGGAGCGCACATCCGTCGGGATCATCCTCAACGGCGTCACCGGGCGGATGGGCTACCGTCAGCACCTCGTCCGGTCCCTGCTCGCCATCCGCGATCAGGGCGGCGTGCCCGCGCGGGACGGCAGCCGCATCTGGCCCGAGCTGACACTCGTGGGCCGCGACGAGAACCGCCTGGCCGCGATCGCGCAACGGCACGGGCTGTCGGCGTACACGACCGACCTGGACGCGGCGCTCGCCGACGACGCCAACCAGATCTACTTCGACGCCCAGGTGACCGCCGCGCGGGAGAAGGCGATCCGGGCCGCGATCGAGGCCGGCAAGCACGTCTACACCGAGAAGCCGCTCGCCGAGGACTTCCTCGCCTCGCTGGAACTGGCCCGGCTCGCCGCCGCCAGGGGGGTCCGCAACGGCGTCGTGCAGGACAAACTGTTCCTGCCCGGCCTGCGCAAGCTCAAGCGGCTGGTCGACGGCGGCTTCTTCGGCCGGATCCTGTCGGTGCGCGGCGAGTTCGGCTACTGGGTGTTCGAGGGCGACTGGCAGGACGCGCAGCGTCCGAGCTGGAACTACCGCGCCGAGGACGGCGGCGGCATCACGCTCGACATGTTCCCGCACTGGCACTACGTGCTGGAGCAGATCATCGCCCCGGTCACCGCCGTCACCGCTGTCACCGCCACGCACATCCCCGAGCGCGTCGACGAGAACGGCGCCCGCTACCGCGCCACCGCCGACGACGCCGCGTACGGCATCTTCGAACTGGCCGGCGGCGTCGTCGCGCAGCTCAACTCCTCCTGGGCGGTGCGCGTACACCGGGACGAACTCGTCGAGTTCCAGGTCGACGGCACGCACGGCAGCGCGGTCGCCGGGCTGCGCGACTGCCGCATCCAGCACCGGGGCACCACCCCGATGCCGGTGTGGAACCCCGACCTGCCGGTCACCGAGCCGTTCCGCGACCAGTGGCAGACAGTGCCGGAGAACGGCGAGCACGACAACGCGTTCAAGGTGCAGTGGGAGGCGTTCCTGCGCCACGTCGTCGACGACGAGCCGTTCCCGTGGGACTTCCTCGCAGGTGCCCGGGGCGTGCAACTGGCCGAGGCAGGGCTGCGCTCGGCCCGCGAGGGGCGGCGGGTGACGATCGAGGAGATCCCCCGGTGAGCACGCGGATCACGCTGCCGGCGCCGGGCGGCGGCACCGAGAAGCTGACACTTCGGGAACCGCCCGCCTGGCAGCGGCCGTCCGCGCCGCCGGCCGGCCGGATCGCGTACGCGGCCGCGCACGTCGTCGCCGACCCGTACGCCGACAACTCCCCCGGCCGCCCGGCGGGCCTGGACTGGGACGCGACGCTCGCGGTGCGGCGCGACCTGTGGTCGTGGGGACTCGGCGTGGCGGAGGCGATGGACACCGCGCAGCGCGGGATGGGGCTGGACTGGGCGGCCACCCGCGAGCTGATCCGGCGCAGCGCCGCCGAGGCCGCCTCCTGCGGCGGACGCATCGTCGCCGGGGTGGGCACCGACCAGCTCACCGGCGTGCCCGGCACGCTCGACGAGGTCGTCGCCGCGTACGCCGAGCAGCTCGCGGTCGTGCAGGAGCACGGCGCCACGCCGGTGCTGATGGCCAGCCGGCACCTCGCCGCGCTCGCCACCGGCCCGGAGGACTACCTGCGCGTCTACGACAAGGTGCTGCGGGAGGCCGGCGCGCCGGTGGTGCTGCACTGGCTCGGCGACATGTTCGACCCGGCGCTGTCCGGCTACTGGGGTTCGACCGACCTGGACGCGGCCACCGCGACGTTCGCCGCGCTGGTGCACGCCCACGCCGACCTGGTCGACGGCGTGAAGGTGTCGCTGCTCGACGCCGGCCGGGAGGTGCGGCTGCGGGAACTGCTGCCGCCGACGGTGAAGGTCTACACCGGCGACGACTACCACTACCCGGAGCTGATCGAGGGCGACGGGAAGCGGTTCAGCCACGCGCTGCTCGGCGCGTTCGCGGCGATCGCCCCGGCCGCGTCGGCCGCGCTGAGCCGGCTCGACGCGGACGACAGGGCCGGGTTCCGGGCGATCCTCGACCCGACGGTGCCGCTGTCCCGGCACCTGTTCGGTCCGCCGACGCCGTACTACAAGACCGGCATCGCGTTCCTGTCCTGGCTCAACGGGAGGCAGCCCGGCTTCACCATGGTCGGCGGCCTGCACGGCGGGCGCGGCGTCCCGCACCTGGTCGAGGCGTTCCGGCTGGCCGACGCCGCCGGGCTGCTGCTCGACCCCGGCCTGGCGGCACGGCGGATGCGCGCGTACCTGGACGTCGCGGGCGTGCCCGGATGACCGTCGACCCACGGCTGGCGCGGCTGTCGCTCAACCAGCGCACCACGCAGCGCTGGTCGGTGGCGCGGGCGGTCGACGGCTGTGTGCGCGCCGGCATCCCGGCGATCGGGCTGTGGCGCGAGCCGGTGGCCGAGATCGGCGTACCGGCCGCGGCGCGGCTCGTCACCGACGCCGGGCTGCGGGTGTCGTCGCTGTGCCGGGGCGGGTTCCTCATTGCCGCCGACGACGCCGGACGGGCCGCGGCCCTCGCGGACAACCGCCGTGCGATCGACGAGGCCGCCGCGCTGCGCGCCGCCTGCCTGGTGCTCGTCGTCGGCGGCCTGCCGCCCGGCTCCCGCGACCTGCCCGGCGCGCGGCAGCGGGTCGCCGACGCGCTGGCCGAGCTGGCGCCGTACGCGGGCGAGCGCGGGGTACGCCTCGCGCTGGAGCCGCTGCACCCGATGTACTGCGCCGACCGGGCGGTGCTGTCCACGCTCGGGCAGGCGCTCGACCTGGCCGAGGCGTTCCCGGCCGAGCAGGTCGGCGTCGTGGTGGACACGTTCCACGTCTGGTGGGATCCGGACGTGTGGCGGCAGATCGTCCGCGCCGGGACGCGGATCGCGAGTTTCCAGGTCTGCGACTTCCTCACCCCGCTCCCGGCGGACGTGCTGCTGGGGCGCGGCATGATGGGCGACGGGCACATCGACTTCCCGCCGCTGCGCCGCGCGGTGGAGGCCGCCGGATACTCCGGCGACGTCGAGGTGGAGATCTTCAACGCCGAGGTGTGGGCCACCGACCCGGACCGGGTCCTCGCCACCATGATCGCCCGGTACGTGGATCTGGTGCTCACCGACTGACCGGGCGTGACGAGTCCGGCCTGTCGGATAAATCAGGTGGCCGGTCCCCGGATCCGGGGGCAGGATCGGGATCATGGCATCCCCGCACCTCACCACCCCGATCACTCCCGACCTGCTGCGCGGCGCGCTCGACCTGGAACAGACCGCCGACGGGGTGCTGCCGCACCGGCTGCCCGCGTGGGCCCGGGCGCAGAACATCGACCCGCAGCTGACGACGGCGGAGGCGATGCCCTCGGGCGTACGGCTGGTGTTCCGCACCCGCGCCACCACAGTCGAGCTGGACGTGCTGCCGATGAAGATGGTCTACCGGGGCACCGGGCCGCGTCCCGACGGCCGCTACGACCTGGTCGTGGACGGCCGTCTCGCCGGTCAGGCCACCGCCGGCGGCGGCAAGGTGCTCACCATCGACCTGGCCACCGGCACGTCCGGCATCGAGCCCGGCCCGGTCGGCACGGTGCGCTTCACCGACCTGCCCGCCACCGACAAGGAGGTGGTGATCTGGCTGCCGCAGCGGGAGATCACCGAGCTGGTGGCGCTGCGCACGGACCCGCCGGTCGAGCCGGCCGACACGGGTGGCCGCCGGGTGTGGCTGCACCACGGCAGCTCGATCAGCCACGGCTCGGACGCGGAGAGCCCCACCGGCACCTGGCCGGCGGTGGCCGCCACGCCGGCCGGCGTGGAGCTGGTCAACCTCGGGTTCAGCGGCAGCGCGCTGCTCGACCCGTTCACCGCCCGGGCCATGCGCGACACCCCGGCCGACCTGATCAGCGTCAAGATCGGCATCAACGTGGTGAACGCGGACCTGATGCGGCTGCGCGCGTTCGGCCCGGCCGTGCACGGCTTCCTGGACACCATCCGGGAGGGGCATCCGGACACGCCGCTGCTCGTCGTGTCGTCGATCCTGTGCCCGATCCAGGAGGACACGCCCGGACCGGGCGCCGTCGAGTTCGTCGACGGCAGGGTGCGGTTCCGGGCCACCGGCGACCCGGCCGAGGTGGCGTCCGGCCGGCTCACGCTGCGCGTCATCCGCGCCGAGCTGGCCCGGATCGTGGCGTCCCGGTCCGACGCCGACCCGAACCTGCACTACCTCGACGGGCTGGAGCTGTACGGCGAGGCCGACTACGCCGAGCTGCCGCTGCCCGACGAGCTGCACCCCGACCCGGCCGCCGACCGGCGCATCGGCGAGCGGTTCGCCGCGCTGGCGTTCGGACCGAAGGGACCGTTCGCCGCAGCGGAGTGACGGACACCTGCCCACGGCGCGGTGTGACCCAGGTCACGCCGCGCCGTGATCCGTCGGAGGGGCCGTGGACGACCATCTAGGCGTGGGAGGAAGCAAACAGGACGAGGAGCGGCTGCTGCGGCGGGTCGCGCGCGGCGACCTCGACGCGTTCGACGAGCTGTACCGGCGTACGTCGCCGTGGCTCGCGATCCGGCTGCGACGACGCTGCGCGGACGACGGAATCGTCGCCGAGGTCCTCCAGGACACGTACCTCACCGTGTGGCGGGCCGCCGGCTCGTTCTCCGGCATCCGGCGCTCCGGTGGATCGGACGCGCCGGGCGGCTCGGCGGCCGGCTGGATCTGGACGATCGCGGCCCGGCGTCTGGTCGACGCGATGCGCCGCCGCGCCCGCGTCCAGGAGGTGCCGACCGACGTGCTTCCGGTACGCAGCGCGCCCGCCGCGGAGGACGAGGCGCTCGCCGGGACGATGAGCCTGGAACTGGGCGCCGCGCTGGACGCGTTGGCCCCGGAACTGCGGGCGGTGCTGGCCGCGATGGTCCTGGACGGGCTCACCGTCCGGGAGACCTCGGTCCTGCTGGGGGTGCCGGAAGGCACCGTGAAGAGCCGGGCGCGGCGTGCCCGCAACGCGCTACGGGAGGCGCTGGCATGACAGCTCACGTACCCCCGCAGGCACTGGCCGCGTACGCGGCGGGCGGGCCCGACGACGCCGCAACCTGGACGGTCGAGGTGCACCTGGAGGGCTGCGCCGAGTGCCGCGACCGGCTCGGCGAGCTGGCCGCCCCGCCGCTGCGGACGCTGCTCGGCGACGCCCGGGAGGCGATCCTGGAACAGGCCCGCACCGGGCCACGACCGGCGCCCCGGCGACCGCTGCGACGGTGGTGGCTGCGCTGGACCGACTGGTCGCTGCTGGCCTGGGCCGCCCTGACGGGCACGGCGATCCTCGCCGCGGTGCTGCTGGACCGCAACTACCCGGAGCAGCCCTCGACGGTGCTGCTGCTCGCGCCGGTCGCGCCGCTGGCCGGGCTCGCGGTCGCCTGGTCCCACCGGGCCAACCCGGCCTGGGAGGTGGTCGCCGGCACCGCCCGCGCCGGACTGGAACTGCTGCTGCGCCGTACCCTCGCGGTTCTGCTCCTGGTGGCGCCAGTGCTGGCGGTGGCCGGGCTGGCGGTCGGCCGCAACCCGGTGCTGTGGCTGCTGCCGTGCCTGACGTTCGTCGCGGCGACGCTGCTGCTCGGCAGCCGCGTCGGCGTGCCGCTGGCGGCCGCCGTGCTGGGCGGCGGCTGGCTCGCGGCGGTCGCCGCGGTGTCGTTCACCGGCGGGCCCGACCTGGCCCGCGCGGCCGCCGCGACCGAGGCCCTGATCCGGCCCGCGACCATGCCCGTCTGGGCGACGGCCGCCGTCGTGCTCACGGCGCTGGCCGTCCTGCGCGCCGACCACCTGCGACGACCCGGCTGGCGCTGACCCCGCACCCCATGAAACGACCACACGGCGCCCGCCCGGCGCCGCGACCGACAGTGCCCGAGAAGGAGAAGACATTGGTACGCGCAGTGAGCGCCGACGAGGTGGCGCCGACCCGGCACGCCTGGCGCATCGAGGCGGTGGGACTGTCGGTGAAGGCCGGACGGCGCCTGGCCGTCGACAACCTCGGCCTGACGCTCGGCGCCGGCGTGCACGGGCTGCTCGGCCCGAACGGCGCCGGCAAGAGCACGCTGATGCGCGCGCTGGCCACTGTGGTCAAGCCGCACAGCGGGGTGCTGCGGCTGCTCGGCGCGGACGCCACCGCCAGCCGGGAGCTGCGGCCGGTGCGCCGCCGCCTCGGCTACCTGCCGCAGCAGTTCGGCTACTACCCCCGGTTCACCGTCCGGGAGTACGTCGAGTACGTGGCCTGGCTGCGGGAGATGCCCGCCTCCGCGGTGCCCGCCGCGGCCCAGCGGGCCATCGACCGGGTACGCCTCACCGACCGGGCCGACGCCAAGCTCAAGTCGCTGTCCGGCGGCATGCTGCGCCGTGCCGGCATCGCGCAGGCGATCGTCAACGAGCCGGACCTGCTGCTGCTCGACGAGCCGACTGTCGGCCTGGACCCGGAACAGCGGGTCGAGTTCCGTGAGCTGATCCGCGAACTCGGCACGGACGCCTGCGTGCTGGTCTCCACCCACCTGGTGGAGGACGTGGTGGCGGCCTGCTCCGACGTCATCCTGATGGACCACGGCGCCCGCGTCTTCCAGGGTCTGCCCGCCGACCTGGTCCGCCACGGCGAGACCGGCGGCGTCGGCGACAGCGCCGCCGAGCGCGGCTACTCGTACCTCCTCCAGCAGCACCGGGGCGCCTGATGATCCGACAGGTACGCGTCGAACTGCGCCGCTCGAACGCCCCGGCCGTGGCGGTGCTGCTCCTCGCCATCGGGATCCTCGGCGTCGCGAGCATGTACAGCTTCTGGCAGGGACAGTGGCTGCGGTTGGGCTACGTGCACTCCTCCGCCATGTTCTTCCTGATGCCACTGGCGCTGGCCGGCGGCGCGGTACTCGGTCGCCGGGACCGGCGTACCCGCGCCGACGAGCTGATGAACAGCACCGGCCGGCCCCGCTGGCAACGCGCGCTGCCCGCGATGACCGCGCTCGGCGTCGCCGTCGCGGCCGCGCACCTGCTCGTGCTCGCCGGCGGCGCGGCGCTGGTCGCCACCGGTGGCGCCTACCTCGGCGTACGCGGGCTCGCCGGGCCCCTGGTCGACGTGCTGGTGCTCGTCGGCGCGGCCTGGTGCGGCACGGCCGTCGGCCGCCTGTGGTCCTCGCCGCTGCTGCCCCCGCTGCTGGCCGCCGCCGCGCTGGTGGCGCAGGAGGGCACGTCCCTGATCGCGGGCGTCGACAGCACGCTGTCGAGTCCGTCGCTCATGATCAACTGGCCGCCGGACACGCCCTGGGAGACGCTGTCGGACCGGCTGCTGCTCAGCCGGCTGGCGCTGGGGGCCGGGCTGGTGCTCGCCGGGCTGCTGTTGGCGGCGGGCGGGTCGTGGCTGACCCGGGCCGGCGCGTTCGCGAGCCTCGCCGGCGGCGTGGCGGGTCTCGTGCTGATCGGCGTGCCCGGCCCGGCCGGAATCTGGCAGCTCGACGCGGGAGCGCGCCGCTACGTCTGCGCCGACGGCACGCCGCAGGTGTGCGTCACCGCCGTCAACGCGCACCTGCTGCCCGAGGTCACCACCGAGGCCCGCCGAGGGCTGCGCGCCCTGGCGAAGCTGCCGGACGCGCCGACCCGCGCGGTGGAGCTGCGGCTGGACACCATCGGCAGCAACGACAGCGAGCAGTGGCACCGGCCCAAGCCGGCGCCGGGCACCGTGCAGTTCCTCCTGGAGGTCGACCCGGACACCGGCCGGGCCGCCGATGTGGCCGAGCGCATCGCCCTGGGCGGCGGCACCATGTGGTCCGGCTGCGGGCGCAGCGGCGACGACATCGCCCCGGCGATCGCCGCGGCCTGGCTGCTGGACGCCGAGACCGTACGGCTCTGGGACTCCTGGACCGGATACCGGTACGCCGACGAACAGCAGGACGAGATCCGGGCCGGGGTGCGGCAACTGCGCGCGCTGCCCGAGCCGGAGCAACTGCGGCGGGTCACCGCGCTGCGGGACGCGGCCGCGCGCTGCGAGCCGGACCTGATGCCGGCGCTCACCGGACGGGCCGCGCCGTGACCCGCTGGCTGCCGCTGTACGTGCGGTCCCGCCGGCTGCCCGCCGCCCTGGCCGGATCCGCGGTCGCCGTCGCCGTGATGGCCCTCTCCTGGGCCGCCTTCACCGACCGGCCCGAGGTGCTGGCCGGCCTCGCCGTGCTCACCACCGCGCTGGCGGTCGCGCCGCTCGGGCCGACGCTCGCCGGCACCGACCCGGCGCTGGAGCGGACCGCCGCGTGGCAGTGGGCGCCGCGCCGGGCCGGGCACCTGCTCGCGTACGGCGTGGTGGTGGTCGGGCTGCTGGCCGCCGCCCGCGCCCTCGGCGCCGACTTCGGGCCGCTGTCCGTGCTGGCCCGCAACACGGCCGGGCTGATCGGGCTGGTCGGACTCGGCGCCGCGCTCGCCGGCGCGCGGGCCGCCTGGCAGGTGCCCACCGCCTGGGCCGCGCTGGGGGCGTTCCTGGCCGCGCCGGGCGGACCGCAATGGCGGCAGGTCGCGTTGTGGATGGCGCAGGAGCCGGGCAACCGGATCGCCGCGGTCACCGCCACGACGTTCCTTCTCGGCGGCGTCGTCGCGTACGCGCTGCGGGTGGGCCCGCAGGTCGCGGCGGCCGAGGCGGCGCTGGAACAGTGACGTGCCGGGCCTCGTCGCGCGTCCACCGCGCGGCGAGGCCCGGCCGACGTCAGGCCAGCGGCACCCAGGCCAGGGTGGTCATGCCGGACAGGGCGGTCGCCTTGAGCCCGGCTTCGGAGACCGTCCAGAGCACACCGTCGATCATCAGCGAACGGCGGATCGCCACCCACTCGCCGCCGTCGGCCACGCTCCCCGGATGGTCCACCGCGCCGGCCACTGTGAAGCCCTTGTCGCCGAGCCGCAACGCCAGCACACCACCGGACGGCGGGCGCTTCGTGCCGTCGGGCCGGTCGGTGTCCACGCCCGGCTGCCGCACCGGGATCACCATCAGCCGCTCCGGCGGCCAGTAGAGGAACGCGTGCGGGTCGTGCTCCGCCTCGGACCAGCCGCCGGCGACGTGGTGCTGGGCGATCCGGGTGGGCCGGGCCGGGTCGGCGACGTCGAACAACGACACCTGGGTGCCCGTCACCCGCCCCCGGTCGGTCGCGTCCTGCCCGACCCCGATCAGCCGGCCGTCGCCGGCCGGATGCAGGTACGCCGAATACCCGTTGATCTTCAGTTCGCCGGTGACCCGGGGCTTGGCCGGGTCCCGCAGGTCCACGCCGTACAGCGGGTCGGTCTCCCGGAACGTCACCACGTACCCGGTGCCGCCGATGAACCGGACCGCGTAGATCCGCTCGCCCTTGCCGAGGCCGGTGACCGCGCCGACCCGCTTGAGCGTGGGACCGTCGGCGCGCAGCACGTACACGCCGGACTGGGAGGCGTTCCCCCGGCCCCACCTGTCGCCGGTGGTGGTGGCCACCCGCAGGTGACCGTCCCACTCGGACAGCGCGTACTGGTTGATCAGCCAGCCGGGCACCGATCCGGCAGCGACGTAGCGCGGTGTGCCCGCAGCGGTGTCGAACTGGTAGATCTCGGTGCCGTCGTCGCGCGCCGCCGGTGACGCGGCGCGCCACGTCCGCCAGCGCGGGTCGGTGGCGATGTAGAGGCGTTGACCGTTGCTGTACACGGTGTCGCCGTCCGCGAACACGGTGACCGGGTCACCGGCGCCGAGCGCGGGCGCGGCCAGGTCGAAACTGAGCACGGTGAGCATCGAGGCGGCGGAGAAGCCGGCCGGCCGGCTGACCCGGTCGCAGCCGACCCGGCCGCTGCCGACCGTGCGGACGCTGTCGCGGACCTCGTAGCGGGGCAGCCAGTCGTCGAGCGTGGCCTTGTCGACGACCGCGCGGTTCGCGGCGGTTCGCTGCGCGTCGGTACGCTTCCCCGAAGGCTGCGGAAATTCGAGCCGGTGCCCGGAACTGATCACGATGCGGGCGGTCGCGCCGACCTGCCGGGCGTCGACCATCCGGCCGTCGATCCAGTACTCGCCGACGACGCGCGGCGCCGCGGCGAGGTCGACCAGGACCAGCCGGGCCTGCCCGACCATGCCGGGTGCGGGACGCCGACCGGGCGCCGCGGACTTGGGGACCGTTCCGGCGCGCAGCAGCACGAGCGCGCGGTCCCCGTGCAGCAGCAGGTTGCCCTCCTGACCGGAGAACCGCTCGGCGGCCGGGTCGAGCGCCAGCCGGGCGGTCTGCCGGCGGGTCGCCGGGTCGACGACCGACAGCACGCCCCGGCCGTACGTGACGATGCGCCGGCCGTCGGTCTTGACCAGGTCCGGTTCGTCGACGCCGGCCTCGTGCACGTTGGTGCCGGAGAAGTCCGGCGTGGACGCCGGCCCGGCTGCTTTCGCAGCTCCGCCGTCGACCCCGGACTCCGCGCTGAACCGGAGCATGTCGTGGTTCGGCCCGAGACCCCACGGTCCCACCGCGGCCCGCGCGGCCGCCCGGATCTGCCGCAGCGCCTCGTCGCAGGAGTCGAAGGCGACGAGCCGCAACCCACCGGCCGGAACGGGCCGGCCGGTGGGCGGCGGATCGGCCGGCGGTGACGCGGTGCAGCCACCGAGGGCCAGCGCGGCGGCCATCGTCCATCCGATCGTCCGGGATCTGCGACAGGTCATGGACCGTCAGACGTGGCCGCGGCGAGCACGGTTCCCGGCCGGGCGCGCTCAGCCGCCGGCCATCGCGCCGAGCACGATGAACGGCTCCTTGCCCTTGACGACCTCCTCGGGCAGCGGATCGTCCGGTGACTCGTTCGACAGGTCCAGCTCGCAGGCGTAGAAGCGGACGAACGGCCGGCGCTTCCCGCTGTGCCGGTCGCGGATCGTGCCGAGCAACATCGGGTACGCGGCCTCCAGCGCGTCGAGCACCTCCCGCTGGGTGGGCGGCCCGGCCACCTCGACGCGTACCTCGCCGGTGACGTGCGCCAGGTTCTTCAGGTGCGCCGGTAACACCACCCGGATCACGGCAGCACCTGGACCTCGACCGAGAGCACTCCCGGCAGGTCCCGCACGATCGGCGCCCAGGTGTCGCCGCCGTCGGCCGAGTGGTAGACCTGACCGCCGGTGGTGCCGAAGTAGATTCCGCAGGGGTCGAGCGTGTCGACGGCCATCGCGTCGCGCAGCACGTTGACGTAGCAGTGCGACTGCGGCAGCCCTTCGGTCAGCGGCTCCCAGTGCTCGCCGCCGGTGCGGCTGCGGTAGACGCGCAGCTTGCCCTCCGGCGGGTAGTGCAGCGAGTCGCTGGTGATCGGCACCACGTAGACCGTCTCGGGCTCGTGCGCGTGCACCGCGATCGGGAACCCGAAGTCCGTCGGCAGGTCGCCGCTGATCTCCCGCCAGTTGCCGCCGGCGTCGTCGGTGCGCATGACGTCCCAGTGCTTCTGCATGAACAGCGTGTCCGGCCGGGACGGGTGCTGGGCGAGGCGGTGCACGCAGTGCCCCACCTCGGAGTCGGTGTCCGGGATCTCGCCCGAGCGCAGCCCCTTGTTGATCGGCAGCCAGCTCGCGCCGCCGTCGTCGCTACGGAACGCGCCCGCCGCCGAGATCGCGACGTAGATCCGGTCCCGGTCGGCCGGGTCGAGGATGATCGTGTGCAGGCACATCCCGCCCGCGCCGGGCTGCCAGGACGGGCCGGTCGGATGCTGCCGCAGCGCGGTCAGCTCGGACCACTTCTGGCCGCCGTCGGTGGACAGGTAGAGGGCGGCGTCCTCGCCGCCCGCGTACACGGTGTCCGGATCGTGGCGGGACGGCTCCAGGTGCCAGATCCGCTTGAACTCCCACGGGCGCGGGGTGCCGTCGTACCAGAGGTGCTGCCCCACCTCGCCGCTGTAGGCGAAGTCGTTGCCGACCGTCGTCCAGTTCCGGCCGCCGTCGTCCGAGCGCTGGATCAGCTGCCCGAACCAGCCGCCGGACTGGGACGCGTAGAGCCGGTCCGGTTCGACAGGTGAACCTGTGAGGTGGTAGATCTCCCATCCGCCGAAGTGCGGTCCGTCGACCGTCCAGTCGTCGCGCTTGCCGTCCGACGTCAGAATGAACGCGCCCTTGCGCGTGCCGACAAGTACCCGTACGCCGCTCATGTCTCGTCCTCCATCCAGGTGTCTTCCCTGCACTGACCGCGCGCCTTGCCGAAACTCATCGTCGTGGTACTCCCCGGCTGTGACATTTCTCCGCCGCACGCGCGGAGGCCGGGCGCCACGCCGGTGCGGCGGGTTGTCGGGGGCTGCGGCTAGCGTGCGGGCATGACCGGCCCCGGAGACGTTCCGCCCGAGCACCTCGACCGCCTGCGCCGGGTCTGCCTCGGCCTGCCGGACGCCTACGAGGAGCCGGCCTGGGTGGGCGTGCGGTGGCGCGTGCGCGGCCGCACGTTCGCCCACGTGCTCACCGTCGACCCCGGCCACCAGGCCGCGTACGCGCGGGCCGCGGCGACCGACGAACCGGTCTGCGTGATGACGTTCCGCTCCCCCGGCGACGAGATCGCGGGTCTGCTCGCGGCCGGGCCGCACTTCTTCAAGCCGGACTGGGCCGCCGACGTGGTCGGCCTGCGGCTCGACGCCGACACGGACTGGACCGAGGTCGCCGAGCTGCTCACCGAGAGCTACTGCGTGCTGGCCCCGAAGAAGCTGGTCGCGCTCATCGACCGGCCGGGCTGAGTCAGCCGAGCTTCTTGCGCAGCGTCTCGAACGCCAGGTCGGACCGCAGCGGCACGCCGAAGCGCTCGTCGCCGTACGGGAACGGGCTCAGCTCGCCGGTGCGGACGTAGCCGCGCCGCTCGTACCAGGCGATCAGGTCGTCGCGCTGGACGATCACGGTCATCCGCATCTCCCCGGCGTGCCACTGCTCGGCCGCGTAGCGCTCGGCCTCGGCCAGCAGCTCCCGGCCCAGGCCGCCGCCCTGCCGGCCGGGGCTGACCGCGAACATCCCGAAGTAGACGTGGTCGTCGCGGCGTTCCAGCTGGCAGCAGGCGAGCAGGTCGCCTTCCTGCTCGGCGACCAGCACCACGCCGTCGGTGGCGGTGACCGCCGAGGCGACCATGTCCGGGTCGGTGCGCTGCCCGGCCAGCAGGTCCGCCTCGTGGGTCCAGCCCTGCCGGCTGCGCTCACCCCGGTACGCCGACTCGATCAGGTCGACGAGGGCGGCCACGTCGCCGGGGCGGGCGACCCGGACGGCACGGGATGCGGGGCTGGTCATGGCGGTTCTCCACGGTCGCGACTGCGTACCTGGTCAGCGTACGCACGCGGGCGTTGCCGACGGCGGCCGGGACCACCGGGCGGGACGGCTGGTGGTTCACTGCCCGGCATGGAGACGACGATCGGCGCGGCGGGACTGCCGGGAGTGCTGGACCTGCCGGCCGGGCCGGTACGCGGCGGCCTGGTGGTGCTGCACGGCTCGCACGCCGGGCAGCGTTCCTACTTCCTGTACGCGCACCTGGCCCGGCTGCTGCCTCCGGCCGGGATCGCGGTACTGCGCTACGACCGCCGCCCCCGCGTCGACGGGCACGACGTGCCTCTTGCCGACCAGGCCGAGGACGCCGCCGCCGCGCTCACCGAGCTGCGCCGGCACGTCGGGACGGTTCCGGTCGGGCTCTGGGGGTTCAGCCAGGGCGCATGGGCGGCGGCGCTCACCGCCACGCGGTGCCCGGTCGACTTCCTGGTCGTGGTCGGGTGCAGCGCGGTGAGCCCGGCCGTGCAGATGCGCTACGCGACGGCCGAGCAGCTCCGCCGCCACGGCTACGGGCCGGCCGACCTGGCCGAGCTGGCCGAGCTGCGCCGGCTGGCCGAGGGCTACCAGCGCGGCGAGGTGTCCCGCCCGGCGGCGCAGGCGGCGCTGGACGCGGCGGCGCGGCGCCGGTGGTTCCCGCTGGCGTTCCTGCCCGAGGAGCTGCCCGCCACGCCCGGCACCTGGACCGACATGGACTACGACCCGGCGCCGGTGCTGGCGCGGCTGACCGGCCCGGTGCTGCTCTGCTACGGCGAGACGGACGCCTGGATCCCGATCGAGGAGAGCCTCGCGGTGTGGCGGCGGACGGCCCGCGACGCCGAGCTGACAGTGGCCCGGCTGGCCGGCTGCGACCACGCCCCCACGCTCGGGGAGCGCGAGGATCCGGACGGCGTCAGCCCGCAGTACGAGCGGCTGCTGCTCGACTGGCTCGACCGGACGCTGCCGCCGCCGGGCTGAGTGGCCGGGCGCCGCAGAAGGTGGTCGCCCGCCCCGCGTGGCCCGGCTACGCTGCCGCGCATGGACGCCGATCTGCCCACCTTCGAGTTCGCCTTCCCGGGTCCGCTGCGCGACCAGCTCGTCGCCGCCGTGCTCGACGGCAGCAAGACCACCACCACCGGGCTGGTCCAGGACTACGAGATCGACGGCGAGCCGCTGCCGGCCGTCGGCACCCGCTCGGCGGTCATCGACTCCGACAACCGGCCGGTGGCGGTGATCGAGCTGGTCGAGGTCCGCGTCGCCCGCCTCGGCGACGTCGATCTCGACCACGCGCGCGACGAGGGCGAAGGGTTCGACACTGTTGCCGCCTGGCGGGCCGGTCACGAGCGGTTCTGGCACGGCGACGACTACCGCGGCTGGCTCGGCGACCCCGCGTTCACGGTCGACGACGACACCCTGGCCGTGCTGGAGCGCTTCCGCCTGGTCGAGACGCTCTGACCACCTGCCCGGCGGACGGGCCGGCTCAGGGGGCGGCGAGCCAGGCGCGCAGCTGGTCGCCGTGCTCGTCCAGCTCCGGCGGCGGCAGGTCGTAGCGGGGCGGCGCCCCGGACAGGCCGATCGGGTTCCGGATCCCCGGCACCCCGCCGGTCGTCACCACCGGCTCCAGGCCCAGCCCCTGCGCCAGCGCCACGCCCTCGGCCACCGAGTTGATCGGGCTGCACGGCACGCCCGCCGCGCGCAGCTCGCCGAACCACTGCGCGCTGCCGCGCCGGGACAGCGCCGCCACCAGCAGCGGCCGCAGCTCGTCGCGGTGCGCGGTGCGGTCGGCGTTGCGCCGGAACCGCTCGTCGTCGGCCAGCTCCGGCACGCCCAGCACCCGGCAGAGGGTACGGAACTGCGCATCGTTGCCGGCGATCACCACCAGCTCGCCGTCGGCGGTGGGCAGCGGCTCGTACGGCACGATGCTCGGGTGCGCGTTGCCCATCCGGTGCGGCTGCGCTGCCCCGGCCACGTGCGCGCTGGTGTGGTTGACCAGCCCGGACAACGCCGAGGAGAGCAGGTCGACTGTGACGTGCTGCCCGCGCCCGGTCTCCTCGCGGTGCCGCAGGGCGGCCAGGATCCCGACCGCCGCGTGCAGCCCGGCGATCACGTCGAACACTGCGACGCCGGCCTTGTAGGGCGGGCCGTCGGCGTCCCCGGTGAGGCTCATCAGCCCGGCGGCGGCCTGCACCATCAGGTCGTACCCGGGCAGGTCGGCGCCCCCGGCGGCGCCGAAGCCGCTGATCGAGGCGTAGACCAGGCGGGGGTTGCGGGCGGTGACCGTGTCGTGGTCGAGTCCGAAGCGGCGCAGCGCGCCCGGGCGGAAGTTCTGGATCAGCACGTCGGCCCGGTCGGCCAGCCGGTGCGCCAACGTCAGGTCGCCGGGGTCGGTCAGGTCGAGGACCAGTGAGCGCTTGTTGCGGTTGACCGCCAGGTAGTAGGTGGAGACGTCGTCGCGGACCGGGGGCCGCCAGCCGCGGGTGTCGTCGCCGCCCGGCGACTCCACCTTGACCACGTCCGCGCCGAGGTCGGCCAGGAGCATCGTCGCGTACGGCCCGGCGAGGATGCGGGAGAAGTCGGCGACCAGCACCCCGTGCAACGGACCCGACATGCGCATCCCTCCCTCGCGCCGACCACGATGACACATTCCTGACGGCGGACCGGGCAGGGGTGGCCCGTCCGGCTACGGTCACGGTACGTCGGGACGTACCGGGAAAGGGGTGCCCGTGCCGTTGCTCAGCCGGCTCGCCGAGGCCACCGACGAGCGTCCGGGCGCGATCCGGGTGCAGGACCGGTCGCTGTCCTGGGTGGAGCTGCGCCGGGCGGCCGCCGCGGTCGCCGACGACCTGCGCGGCGCGACCCGGGTGGCGGTGCCCGCGACGGCGAGCCTGGAGACGGTGGTCGGCGTGGTCGGCGGGCTGCTCGCCGGCGCGGCGGTGGTGCCGGTGCCGCCCGACGCGGGCCCGATGGAACGCGACCACATCCTGCGCGACTCCGGCGCGGAGCTGCTGCTGGCGGCGCCGGGCACGCGGGAAGCCGATTCGCCGCCGCTCGTGCCGCTGGACCTGGCCCGGCGCTCGGACACCAGGCACCCCGAACCCGACCCGGCCGCCACCGCGCTGATCCTCTACACCAGCGGCACCACGGGCGCGCCCAAGGGCGCGGTGCTGTCCCGGCGCGCGGTCGCCGCCTGCCTGGACGGGCTCGCCGACGCCTGGGCCTGGACGCCGGACGACCTGCTGGTGCACGGGCTGCCGCTGTTCCACGTGCACGGGCTGGTGCTCGGCGTGCTCGGCCCGTTGCGCGTCGGCAGCCGGCTGCGCCACGTCGGCCGTCCGCACCCCGACCGGTACGCGGGCGCGGGCGGCTCGCTGTACTTCGGCGTACCCACGATCTGGTCGCGGATCGCGGCGCAACCCGCGGCGGCGCGGGCGCTGCGCGGCGCCCGGCTGCTCGTGTCCGGCAGCGCGGCGCTGCCCGAGCCGGTCTTCGCGGCGCTGGCCGGGCTGACCGGGCACCGGCCGCTGGAGCGGTACGGCATGACCGAGACGCTGGTGACGGTGAGCGCCCGCGCGGACGGTCCCCGGCGGCCCGGCACGGTGGGTGTGCCGCTGCCCGGCGTGCACACGCGGGTGCGCGACGAGCACGGCGGCCCGCTGCCCGCCGACGGCGCGGCCATGGGTGAGCTGCAGGTACGCGGCGGCACGCTGTTCGACGGCTACCTGAACCGGCCGGACGCCGACGCGGCCACCCGCACGGCCGACGGCTGGTTCCGCACCGGGGACGTCGCGACGGTCGACCCGGACGGCGCCCACCGCATCGTCGGCCGGGCCGCCACCGACCTGATCTCCAGCGGCGGGTACCGGATCGGGGCGGGCGAGGTCGAGGACGCGCTGCTGGCCCATCCGGACGTGCGGGAGGCGGCGGTGGTCGGCACGCCCCACCCCGACCTGGGGCAGCAGGTCACCGCGTACGTCGTCGGCGACGGCGTGAGCGAGGCGGAGCTGATCGACTTCGTGGCGCGGCACCTGTCCGCGCACAAGCGCCCCCGGCAGGTGCGGCTGGTCGGCGCGCTGCCCCGCAACGCGATGGGCAAGGTGCAGAAGACCCTGCTGACCGAGGCGTGACCCGTACCCCGCCGGGAACCAGCGCGCCCCTCCCGACGACTATCCCTACATGGCGTGTGAGCAGTGGCGGGAGATCCTGTCGGCACAGCTGGACGGTGAGGCGTCCCGCTCGGAGATCGAGGCGGCCGAGGCGCACCTGACCGGGTGCGCCGGCTGCCGGGGCTGGTTCGACTCGGCCGCGGCGGTCACCCGGCGGGCCCGTACGCAGCTCGCCCCGCGCGTACCCGACCTGGTCGACGCGGTGCTCGCCGCCGCGCCGCCGCCCCGGCCGAGCCGCCGCCAGCGGATCGCGCTCGGACTGCGCGGGGCGCTCGGACTGCTCGGCGCGGTGCAGCTCGTGCTCGGCCTGGCCCAGATCGGCCGGGAGGCGGTCGTCGCGCACGCGCACGCCTCCGGCCAGCACCTGTGGCACGAGTCCGCGGCGTGGAACGTGGCGGTCGGCGCCGGGTTCCTCTACGTGGCGGCACGCAGGTCCACGCCGTCCGGCCTGCTGCCGATGCTCAGCGCGTTCGTCGCCACGCTGGTGCTGCTGTCGGTGAACGACCTGATCACCGGTCAGGTGGCGATGACCCGGCTGGTCAGCCACGGCTTCCTGCTCGTCGGCTGGGCCGTGATGCTGGTGCTGTCCCGGCCGGGCTGGCGCCCCGGCGACACGCCGCCCGGGCGGGGCCGGTCGAGCGGATCGCGGTGGGCGCTGCGCGCCGAGGAACCCGCCGCGCCGGCGCCGCTGCGGCTGGTACGCCCCGGCCCGTACCCCGCACAGGCCCGCGACCGGCGCGCCGCCTGACGCGCGGGGCTGGGCCACCGGCTCGGCGCCGCCTGACGCGGTGCCGCGCGGGGCCGGGGCCGCCGTGCGCGCGGCCGGCGGGTGTCAGCGGGCCCGGCGGTCGCGGACGTCGCCGGACCAGGCGGCGGCCAGGTCCTCCCGGGCGCGGGCGACCCGGGACCGGATGGTGCCGACCGGGCAGCCGCACACCTCGGCGGCCTCGGCGTAGGACAGGCCCAACACCTGGGTGGCGACGAACGCCTCCCGCCGGTCCGGGGCGAGCGCCGCGATGAGCCCGCGCAACACGACCCCGTCCTCCCCGCCGCGGGTCACCGCCCCGGCCGCCTCGGCGGCGGTCTGCCAGTCCGCCAGCGCGGCCGTCCGGGGCCGCGCGGTCGCCGTCCGGACGTGGTCCACCGCGACCCGGCGGGCGATGGTGAAGACCCAGGTACGCGCCGACGACCGGCCGGCGAATCCGGGCAGGCTGCGCAGCGCGCGCAGGAACGTCTCCTGGGCCAGGTCGTCGGCCTCGGCCGGTCCGGCCAGGTGGGCGAGGAACCGCCAGACCGGCGCCTGGAGCGCACGGACGAACGCGGCGGCGGCCAGCCGGTCGCCACGGGCGGCGCGCCGGGCCCACCCGGTCACCTGCTCGTCGTCGGCGTCCGGGCTCATCGGCGGCCGGCCCGCGGGCCCGACATGGTCATGCCGGACGGTACGGATCCACAGCCCGCTCGGTTCATCCCTGGCGTCCCTCCTGCCACCGGGCCTGACTGTCGGCGACCACCGGTTGGTCGGCCGGCCGCCCGGAAAAGTTCCCGAACCGGTCAGTCGTCGACGCGGACGGTGACCGGCCCGACCCGCAGGACGCCGTCGGTGAGCGGCGCGCAGCGCACGCCGCCCCGGCGACGCATCGCCTTCCAGGTGCCGGGCGCGACCACCACGTCGAGCCAGGCGCACGGCGGCGCGGCCCGGTGCACCCGCAGGCGGACGGGACCGTCGCCGGAGTCGAGGGTCAGCACCCGGCCGACCAGCTCGTCCACCGGGATGCCGTCGGTCAGCACGTTGCGCCGCAACTGGGTGAGGTCCGCGCCGGGCGGCAGCGACTCCCGCGCGATCAGCGTGACGCTCGCCTGGCGGTGCGCCGGGCGGCCGAAGTAGCGGTCACCGACGATGCCGAGTCCGGCGCGCACCTCCACCCGCTCGACCAGTTCACCCGGCGGCGCGGGGGCGGGCCCGTCCGCGGGGCGGCCCACGTACCTGTGCACGGGCGAGGCCAGCAACTGGACGATCCGCGGCATGCCCCGAAGTGTAATCGCGGGCATACCATCACCAATCCGGACGATAGCCGCGCTCACGTATCCGTGCCGTGGGCAGGCCGTTGTACCAGGTGTGACGGCAAGGCGACCCGACGCGATCGGGGCTCATCCCCGGCGGCGGCTGGCCTGGGCGCGGCGCGAGAACGAGCGCTGGCGCCAGGCGTACGAAAACGCGGCGCGGGCCTGGCGGCGGCGCGCGGAGCACCTCGACCGGCTGCGGATCGAAGCAGCAGACTTCCACGGATGCGTCCTGCCGGGCACCGCGCTGCCGGTGCCGCTGGACGACGGCGAGGTCGTCTACCGCATCCTGCCCACCGTCGACCTGGTCGAGGCCACGGCCCGGCACCTGCCCGGACTGTCGGTGCCGGGCGGCACGCTCGACGGTTGTCTCGACCCGGTCGAGGGCCCGCTACCGGCTGGGCTGCGCGTAGTCGCCAGCGGCGCCGCGGTGGTGACCGACCGGCGGGTGGTCTTCGCCGGGCCCGACGTCGGGCGGGAGTGGCCCCTGCGGAGTCTGCGCGGCCCCGGGCACCACCCCGGCCGTCCGGTCACCCTGCTGCACGGCGCCGACGGCGGCGCACCGGCGGGCCTGCGCGTGCCGGCGCCGGGCGCGGCGAACGCCCGCTTCTACCTCACCCTGGCCCACGCCGACGCCACCGGCACGCGGGAGGTGGTGGTCGAGGACGTCGAGGCGCTGTGGTCCGCCCACCGGGCCGCCCGGCCGCGCCCGCCCCGGCCACTCGGGCCCTGCGACGCCCCCGCCGAACGAGCGCTCACCCAGCGGCTGGCGGCGGCGGGCGTGACGGCGGTGGCCGTGCTGCTGGGCGTCACCTCGGCCGGCACCTGGACGGCGACCGCCGGGCAGACCGATCCGGCAGGCCGAACCGGTGTCCACCCGGCGACTGCTCCCGCACCGGCCGTCTCGTCAGCGCCGCCCGTGGCGACCCCGGTGGGCCCGTCGGCTCCCCCGGCGCCCCGGCCGCCCCGGCCCGCGCCGCGACCTCCGGCCGCCGGTCCGGGTGATCGAGTCCTCACCACCGCGCCACCCGCCGCCGGTTCCCCGTCGACGCACGTAAGCGGCCGTACGCCCGTGATCGTCGAATCGTCCGGCCCACCCGCCGCCGGTCCGGTGACCCCGGCGCCGAGCGTGAGCCCGACGGCTGAACCGGCTCCGACCGGGGAGCCCGATCCGACAGCGGAGCCGAGCCCGTCCGCCGCATCAGCTGAGCCGAGCATCCTGGACCTGGTGGGCCTGCCCCTCGGCCTGGCCGCCCCTTCCGGCGCAACAGCCCAGGCAGACGCAACGCTCCCCTGACCTGGTCCCCGCACTGCTCTCCCGCTTCCCCGCCGTCCCTCCCTCACCGTCACCGCCCTCTCCCTCGCCGTCGATCTTGCACTTGAGGCCCCGAAGATGCCGGATTCATCCGGCTTCAGGCGGGCCGCAAGTGCAAGATCGCGGGACCGAGGGGCGGGGCGGGCGGGTGGGGTGGGGTCAGGGGGTGTGGGGGGTGAGGAGGTAGTCGCCGTCTTCGGGGCTCCAGCGCAGCTCCACGGCGAGGCCCGTCGCGGCCGCCTTGCAGAACTGCAGGAAGCCGCGATATCCGAGCTTCTTCTCGCTGAAGTCGGGCCGGGCGCGCCGGAGCTGGTCCTTCAGCCCGGACAGCGCCACCGCGCCGCCCTCGCCTGCCAGGTCCACCACCACGGACCGCAGCAGCCCGAACGCGACGTCCCGGTCTCCCTGTTCCGGGAGCGACACCTCCGGGTCACCCTTCGCCGGCCCCGCCGCCAGCTCCACCACGTTGCGCGCGGCGAGGTGACGCAGCAGCTCGCCGAACGTACGGAAGCCGTAGTCGGACTCGCTGAACGTGGGGTCCTTGCGCAGCAGCGCGCGCTTGAGCGCGGAGGCGGTCACGTCGCCGCTCGAGCTGCCCTGCATGCCGGCCACTGTCTGCACGAGCTGGACGGCGAGCGTGTCGACGTCCCGTGCCCGTCCCTCCTCGGCCGGCGCGGCCTCCGCCAGCGGTTCCACCGCCGGTTCCGCCGCCGGACCGGGCGGCGCCGTCCGGGCCGGACGCGACCGGCGGGCGGCCGGCGGCGGTACGTCGACGCCTTCGAGGCGGTCGTAGTAGAGGAACTCGTCGCAGGCCGGCGGCAGCAACGCGGAGGTGGACTTCTCCACCCCGACACCGATCACCCGCTTGTTGAGTTCGCGCAGCTTGTGGACCAGCGGGGTGAAGTCGCTGTCGCCCGTGCAGATCACGAACGTGGAGATGTAGCCGCGCTCGAACGCCAGCTCGACCGCGTCCACCGCCATCTTGATGTCCGCGGCGTTCTTGCGGGAGGCGCCCATCCGCTGCGGAATCTCGATCAGCTCGACGTGCGAACGGGTGAGCATCCGCCGGTCCTCGTCGAAGTACGACCAGTCCGCGTACGCCCGGCGCACCACCACCCGCCCCCGCTCGGCGAGGGCGTCGGCGATCGGCCGGAAGTCGAACGCACCGCCACCGTGGTGGTCGCGTACGCCCAGGGCCAGGTTCTCGTAGTCGAGGAACAGCGCGATGCGGTCTTCGTGATCCACACTGGCAGCCTAGCCCGGCCGGGCCGCCGCGCCGGTCAGCGCCGCTCGTCGCGGTACACGGTCTCGCGGCGGGCCAGGCGCTGGATCGCGTAGCTGCTCACCAGCAGCAGCAGCGCCAGCACCACCTCGACGCCGGCGACAGTGCCGGTGGCGACGGTGAGGCCGAGCAGCAGCAGGATGATCCCGACGACGGCGAGCAGACCCGCGAGCAGCAGGCGGTTACGCCGTCGCGCCGACCGCTGCGCGTCGTCTGCGCCCACGCTGCCCGCCTCTCCCCTGCTCCTGTGCCGATCGTAGGCGCTCGCCGTGGCCCGGGTGGCGGGTTGGCCGCGCGGACACGGCACGGGGCCGGACGCCTGGGCGTCCGGCCCCGTGTCACGGCGGCGGTCAGTGGATCGGCACCGCCATCGGGCGCTTGTCCTCGCCCGTCTCGCCGTCGAGCAGGTGCGACGGCTCGCGCCGGCGCGGCAGGAAGGCGGCCGGGACGAAGGTGAGCAGCACCAGCCCGAACGCGACCCAGAACGTGGTCGAGAAGGCGCCCGCGGCGTAGTCGAGCCCGCGCTCGATGAGCGACGGCGGCACCGGGAACTGCTGGATCAGCTCGGGCCGCTGCTGCGCGGCGATGGCGAGCTGGGACTCGGTCAGCGGGGCGCCGGTGCCCGGGTCGGTCACGCCCGGGATCGGCCGCGAGCCGTTCAGCTCGCTGGTGAGGATGACCGACATGATCGCGGCGCCGATCGATCCGCCGATCTGCTGGAGGATGTTGACCAGCGTGGAGCCGCGCGCCACCTCGGCGGCGCTGAGTGTCTTCAGCGCCGAGGTCATGATCGGCATCATCGTGCCGCCCATGCCGAGGCCCATCACGAACAGCGAGCCGCAGAGCAGCCAGTACGAGGTGTCGGTGCCGAGCTGCGTGAAGGTGAAGAACCCGGCTGCGATGAGCACCAGCGCGAAGGGGACCGTCCGGCCCACCGGCACCCGGTCGGCGAGCATGCCCGCGATCGGCATGGTCAGCATGGCGCCGATGCCCTGCGGCGCGATCAGCAGGCCCGCCGCGAGCGTCGTCTCGCCGCGCACCTGCAGGAAGTAGCTCGGGAACAGCAGGCCGGCGCCCATGAACGCGATGATGAACACGAACATGGTGATCGCGGCGATGGTGAGGTTGCGGTTGCGGAACAGCCGCAGGTCGAGCAGCGGGTGCCGGGGCCGGAACGAGTAGGCCACGAAGGCGACCACGAGCGCGCCGCCGGCCAGCATCGGCAGCCAGACCTTGGTGTCGGCGATCGTGCCGGTCTCCGGCAGCGTGGAGATGCCGTACAGGAACAGGGCCAGGCCCGGCGAGAGCATCAGCATGCCGAGGAAGTCGAACGACTGGGACGGCTCGGCGTTGTCCTTCGGCAGGGCGAGCTGGGCGTAGATCAGCGCGACCACGCCGATCGGCAGGTTGATCAGGAAGATCCAGTGCCAGCTGGCGACGTCGATCAGCCAGCCGCCGAGGATCGGGCCGGTGATCGGGCCGAGCAGCATCGGGATGCCGAGCACGGCCATCAGGCGGCCGATGCGGTGCGGGCCGGCGGCCCGGGTCATGATCGTCATGCCGAGCGGCATGAGCATGCCGCCGCCGAGACCCTGGACCACACGCCAGGCGATCAGCTCGCCGATCGAGTCGGCCGTGGCGCACAGCCCGGAGCCGATGGTGAACAGTGCCAGCGCCACCATGTAGAGGCGTTTCGTGCCGAACCGGTCGGCGGCCCAGCCGCTGAGCGGGATCACTGTGGCCAGCGCGAGCGTGTAGCCCGTCATGGTCCACGCGACGCGCGCGTACGAGGCGTCGAAGTCGCTCTGGAACGTCGGGAGCGCCACGCTGACGACTGTCACGTCGAGGATCGACATGATCGCGCCGAGCACGACGACGCCGGCCACCTTGAGCACCGCGGCGTCGAGCTTTGTCGACGTCGCGACGGGTTGCTGGGTCACTAACGGTCTCCTGGATCCGGTTCGGCTGCGGGAAGGCGGGGGGTCGCCACGCACCGTCCGGGCGCGGGCGGAACGCGCGGCGGGGCGACGTCCGGCGGGAAGCCTAACCACGACCGGTGACGCGCCGCGGCGGGTTTTGCCGACTGACGAACGTCCCGGACCTGCGCACGGCCGCACGGCAGGCCGGCGCCTCACGGAAAAGGGTGGTTGCGCGCCGATTCGTGCGGCTCGGCGGGACCGCGGGCGCAACGGCGACGTGACGAAGGTCATCACGCGTCCGGGCAGCTCGGGGCGCATGCCGGCGCGCCGTTTCAGCCCATCTGACCCATCAGTTCGATCTCGGCGGTCCGGGAGCGCTCGACCCGGCGGGCCAGCTCGCGTACCCGCTCGCTGGTGCCGGCGGTGACCTGGGCGCGGGCCAGGTCGGCCGCGGTGCGCTGGTGCCGGCTCAGCACGTCGAGCAGCACCCGGTCGGTGTCGGCGGGCGCGGCCGCGCGCAGCCGGGCCAGTCCGGCGGCGGCGTCGCTGTGCGCGGAGTGGTCGTGCCGGGCGGCCGCGGCGGCGGCCGCCGGGCCGGCGTCGCGCAGCCACTCGCGCATGGTGGCCAGCTCGTCGGTCTCGGTGGCCCGCACGGCGGCGATCAGCGTGCGGATGCGCGAATCGGTGACGCGGTCGAGGCCGAGCCGGACGATCTCCAGCGTCTGCTCGGTGTGGGCCACCATCATGGCCAGGAACAGCGCGTCGATCCCGCTGACCGTGGCGTCCGCGCCGGCCGGGACCGAGGCCGCGCCGGGCGGGACCGAGGCGGTGGCGGGCGGGACCGGCGGGGACGGATCCGCGGCGGGCGGCCCGCCGCACCCGGGCAGGGCCAGCACCACGCCGAGCAGGGCGGCGGCGGACGCGCGGCGGAGCCGGGGACCGGCCGGCTCCGCCGCGCGGGTACGCGGCCTCAGATCTGCTGCCACAGCGCCGGCACGTTCGGCGGCTCCCAGCCGGCGATGGCGGTGTGCGCCTGGCGGCAGCGGTAGGTGCGGCCGTCATAGGTCACCGTGTCGCCGACCTGGTACGTCCGCCCGGCCGTCCACGTGCCACCCGGCGCCGGCGTGCTGGTCCGGGTGGGCGTGGGTGAGGGCGCGGGGGTGGTCGGCGCCGCCGTCGGGGTGGGCGACGGGGTCGGGTTGCCGCCGCCGATCTGCAGGTCGACGCAGGAGTAGAAGGCGTTGGCGGTGTCGGAGATGTTCCAGATGGCGAGCAGCTTCTGCCGGCCGGAGAAGCCGCCCAGGTTGACCGTGTGCGACACGGTCGCGCCGGGCTGGCGGCCACCGCCGTCGACCACCGCGACCCGGGTGCCGCCGATCCAGTACTCCCAGTTGGCGGTGGCGTGCCGGGCGGTGTTGACCCAGGTGAACGTGACGGTGCTGCCGACCGAGGTGGCCGGCCAGTTGCGGCTGTCGTCGTTGAGCACCGCGAACTGGGCGATGCCGGCGTGGCAGCTGCGCAGGCCCTTGGGGCCCTCGACGCTCTGCGGCTCGTACTTGATCTGGCCGCAGTCGGGCACCCGGTTCTGCGCGCAGAGCGCCTGGCGGCTGGGTGGCGAGGAGACGTAGCCGTGGGCCTGCGCGGGCGCGGCGAGCGCCAGCGTGCCGGTGACGGCGCCGGCGGTGAGCAGGGGGAGGGTGATTCTTCGGCGCATGGTGGCAACTCCTTCAGGGGGAACGGAAGGTGTCCCGAACATAAATTAAACATTGTTAACAGTAAAGACTCCTGTCTATAAATTAAGCCCTGCACTCCCTGGCGCCGGGCGTATGATCCCCATCGATGGCTCGCCGCGCGGAGCCGATCGTCGTTCGTGGGCATCCCGCCGCCGTCACGGCTCCGGGAGGACGACGCAGAACCGGGCATCTCCCCGTCGTTCCACTCCCCCGAAGGACATCCCCGGATGAGAAGACCCACTGCGTTCGCGGCCGCCCTGCTGCTGCTCGCCACCGCGCTCGGCACCGCCGGCGGTCCGGTCGCCGCCGCCGACCCCACAGACCCGGTCACCGTCACCGTGAACACGCGCGCCGGGCTGGCCACCGTCCCGGCCACCGCGCTCGGCGTCAACCACGCCATCTGGGACGCGCAGCTCGGCAGCGCCGAGACGTCCGACCTGCTCAAGGCGGCGGGCGTGAAGATGCTGCGCTACCCCGGCGGCTCCTACGCCGACATCTACCACTGGGAGACGCACACCGCGCCCGGCGGCTACGTCGCGCCGAACACCGACTTCGACACGTTCATGGCCAGCGCCCGGCGCGTCGGCGCCGAGCCGATGATCATCGCGAACTACGGCACCGGCACGCCCGCCGAGGCGGCGGCCTGGGTCCGCTACGCCAACGTCACCAAGGGCTACGGCGCCAAGTGGTGGACCGTCGGCAACGAGAACTACGGCAACGGCCACTACGGCTCGGCCTGGGAGGCGGACAACCACCCGGACAAGAGCGCCTCCCAGTACGCGCGGCTGGTGATCGAGTACGCCGACGCGATGAAGGCGGTCGACCCGAGCATCAAGGTCGGCGCGGTGCTCACCATGCCCGGCAACTGGCCCGACGGGATCACCGCCGGGTCCGACCCGGGACCGTGGAACCAGACCGTGCTCTCCCTCGCCGGCCCGAAGATCGACTTCGTGGACGTGCACTGGTACCCGGGCGGCAACGCCGCCGACTCGCTGGCCCGCACCAACCACCTGCCCGACGCGGCCTGGCTGCTGCGCCAGCAGATCGCCAAGTACGCCGGCCCCGGCGCCGACCGGATCGGGATCAGCTTCACCGAGCTGAACGTCGACGCCGGCCGCACCACCGCGCCCGGCGCGCTGTTCCTCGCCGACGCCTACAGCGGCCTGCTGGAGCAGGGCGTCTTCACCGTGCAGTGGTGGAACGTGCACAACGGCATCGGCACGGTCTCCGAGGTGGCCGGGCAGACCGACTACGGTGACTTCGGGATGCTGTCCAGCGGCAACTGCACGAGCGACGGCGAGGTGTGCCAGCCGCCGTTCAACACCCCGTTCGCGCCGTACCACGCGCTGTCCATGATGAACCTGTTCGCCCGGCCCGGTGACCAGCTCGTCCGCGCCGGAACCGACCAGCCGCTCGTCGCCGCGCACGCGGTCCGGCGGCCGGACGGCAGCGTCGCGGTCCTGCTGCTCAACAAGGACCCGGACACGGCGTACCCGGTGGCACTCGACTACGCCGGTTTCACCCCGGCCGACGAGGCGCCGACAGTGCACACGCTCGCCAACGGCGCGACCGGGATCAGCACCGGCCGCTCGGGCAGCGCCACCGTGCGCACGCTGCCGCCGTACTCGCTGACCACGCTCGTGCTGCGACCGGCCGGAAGCTCGGCCGGGCGGCCCGGCGCCCCGGGCCGGCCGACGGCGAGCGCGGTGACCGACCGGGCGGCGACCATCTCCTGGCCGGCGGCCACGCCGGGCGCGTCCCCGATCGCCAAGTACGAGGTGCACCGGCAGTACGGCGCGGTCAGCGAGCAGCTCGGCGAGACCGCCGGCACGTCGCTGACGGTGGGCAACCTCGAACCGGGCGCCCGCTACACGGTCAACGTGCTGGCCCGGGACACCGCCGGGCGGGTCTCCTGGTCGTCGCCGCCGCTGACGTTCGCCACCGGCAGCCCGGCCGAGAGCTCCTGCGCGGTGCGGTTCAACGACGACAACGACTGGGGCAACGGGTACGTGGCCAACGTCGAGGTGATCAACACCGGCGCGAAGGCGCTGGACGGCTGGACGCTCACCTGGACCTGGCCGACGGCCTGGCAGCAGGTGAACAGCGGGTGGAGCGCCACCTGGGACCAGCAGGGCCGCAACGTGCGGGTCACGCCCACCGACGACAACCGGCGGCTCGCCGCCGACGGCGGGAGCACCACCGTCGGGTTCGTCGGCGCGTACAGCGGGCCGAACGTGCCGCCGGGCGCGTTCCGCCTCAACGGGACGGTCTGCACGCTGCGCTGACCGGTCCTCAGCCCCGGCCGGGTGGCCGGAGCCGCACGTCGGCCGCCGCCGGGACCCTCGGGTTCCGGCGGTGGCCGGCGCGGCGCGGCGCGGGGACCACGTGGGGACGCACCGGTCCGGCCGCCTCGACGAGCGCGGGCCGGTCCGGCGCGGGCCGGGGCAGCACGGCCAGGATCGCCACGAGCAGCGCCATCGAGACGAGGCCGTCGAGCCAGTAGTGGTTGCCGGTGACCACCACCACGAGCGCGGTCACCAGTGGATGGGCCAGCCAGAGCCAGCGGCGGCGTCCGGCGGTGACCGCCATCAGCGCCAGCGCGATCGCCAGCGCCCAGCCCACGTGCAGGGACGGCATCGCCGCGTACTGGTTGCTGAGCTGGTCGGTGTCGGGCGGTCCGTAGACGCTCGGGCCGTAGCGGGTGCCGGTGTCGACCAGGCCGGTGAGCTCGGTCAGCCGGGGCGGCGCGAGCGGGACACACACGTGCAGCACCAGCGCCACGGCGGTCAGCGCCGCCAGGGCGCGCCGCAGCCGCAGGTAGTGGGCCGGGCGGCGCAGCCAGAGCCAGACCAGGCAGAGCACAGTGGCCGGGAAGTGGACGTAGGCGTAGTAGCTGTTCGCCAGCCGCATCAGGATCTCGTGCGACAGCAGCGGCCCCTGCACCGCCGCCTCGTCCGGCAGACGCAGCAGCCGCTCCAGGTGCCAGATCCACTCGCCGTTCGCGAGGGCCAGGTCGGCGTGGTCGGCCACCACCTGCCGGCCCGCCTTGTAGGCGAGGAAGAGCACGGCGACGAGCGCCAGCTCACGCGCGGCCCGCCGCCATGAGGCGAGGCGCGCGGGCGCGGCCCGCGTGGTGTCCACGGCTCCTCCTTCGGTGCCTCCGGGCACGGAACAGGGCCGCCGCCGGGGTCGGCGACGGCCCTGGGGGTACGGGCTCAGCGGCGGGCGCGTTCCTCCCGGCCGGCCGAGTCCACGCTCACCTCGTCGAAGGCGGGCGCGCCGTCGACGGCGTCCGCTCCCACCGCCACCGACCGGCCGGTGTCCGGCAGGTCGAGGCTGGAACGCAGGGTGACCGGGCGCAGCAGCAGCGCCGCAACGATACCCACCACCGCGATGGCGGCCGAGATCAGGAAGATGTGCCCCGTTGCGTCCCCGTACGCGGCCCGCACGATCTCCCGTACCGGCTCGGGCAGCGCGTCGAGGTTGAGCGTGCTGCCGCCGCCTCCGCCGGAGGCGGGGATGCCGGCCGCGGCGAGGTCGCCGGTGATCCGGTCGGTGACCCGGCGGGCCAGCACCGCGCCGAGCACCGACACGCCGATGGTGCCGCCGAGCGAGCGGAAGAACGCCACGCTGGCGCTGGCCGCGCCGATGTCCTTGAGAGAGACCGTGTTCTGCACCGCGAGCACCAGGTTCTGCATGGTCATGCCGACGCCGACGCCGACGATGAACATCGCGATGCCGACGAAGACGAGCGACGTCTCGTGGTCGATGGTGCCGAGCATGGCGAACCCGATGACCAGCACGACCGCCCCGAACACGATGTACGGCTTGATCTTCCCGGTGGCGGTGATCATCCGGCCGGCCACGATCGAGGAGAGCAGCACGCCGACCATCATCGGGATGGTCAGCAGACCGGCCTCGGTCGGGCTGTAGCCGCGGCCGATCTGGAAGTACTGGCCGAGGAAGACCGCGCCGCCGAACATCGCCATGCCGACCGCGAGGCTGCCGAGGATCGCCAGGGCGGTGGTGCGCTCGCGGACGATGTGCAGCGGCACCACCGGCTCGGCGGCCCGCGACTCCACCCAGACGGCGAGCCCGAGCAGCAGCACCGCACCGCCGACCATGGCGCCGGTCTGCCAGGAGGCCCAGGCGAACGAGTCGTCGACGAACGAGATCCAGATCAGCAGCACGCTGACCCCGGCGGCGATCAGCGAGGCGCCCAGGTAGTCGATCTTGACGTTGTCCCGGCGCGCGGTGGGCAGGTTCAGGGTGATCTGGAGCAGGAACAGCGCGACCACCGCGACCGGCACGCCGACGAAGAAGCACCAGCGCCAGCCGAGCCACGAGGTGTCCACGATCAGGCCGCCGAGCAGCGGGCCGCCAACGGTGGCCAGCGCCATCACGCCGCCCAGGTAGCCGTTGTAGCGGCCCCGCTCGCGCGGCGGGATCATGGCCGCGATGGCCACCTGGACCAGCGCCTGGAGGCCACCCACGCCGATGCCCTGGAAGGCCCGGGCGCCGATGAGCTGCCCGGCGCTCTGCGAAAAGCCGGCCGCGACCGACCCGACCAGGAACACCACGATGGCGACCTGGATCAGCAGCTTCTTGTTGAACAGGTCGGCCAGCTTGCCCCAGATCGGGGTGGTCGCGGTCGCGGTGAGCAGGGTGGCGGTGACCACCCAGGTGTACTGGGTCTGCGAGCCGTTGAGCGCTCCGATGATCTTCGGCAGAGCTGTCGAGACCACGGTGCCGCTCAGCATGGCCACGAAGAGCACGAGCAGCAGACCGCTGAGCGCCTCCAGCGTCTGCCGCTTGCTCATGGGCGCGGCCTCGGCCGTCGCGGTGGGTGCGCTCATGCGCGCGTCCTCCAGGTGTGTCGATGCGGGTCGGCCCCTTCGTTGCCTCAAGCAATCAACACTAAACCTTGCCCGTCAGGCAAGTTTGCCCATTGAGAAATGGGTCACCTACGCTTGTCGCCATGGAGGAGTGCACCGGGCTGCGCGAACGAAAGAAGGCGGCGACGCGTCAGGCGTTGCACGAGGCGGCGCTGTCCCTCGCCGTCGAGCACGGCCCCGACCGGATCACCGTCGAGGCGATTGCCGACGCCGCCAACGTCTCGCGGCGCACGTTCTCCAACTACTTCAGCGGTAAGGAGGAGGCCCTCTTCCACGGCGACACGATGCGGCTGCGCCGGCTCCTCGCGCTGGTCGCGGAGCAACCGGCGCAGCTGCCACCGTGGGCCGCGCTGACCCGGGCCGCCCTGGCCCAGGCCGAGGACGGCTACGACGACCCGGCCGAGCCCTGGCTCAACCGGCGCCGGCGACTGCACGGCCAGCCGAGCCTGGCCGCCCACCAGGTCGCCGCGTACGCCGCGCTGGAGCGGGAGATGGCCGCGGAGCTGGCCCGCCGTCTCGACGGACCCCAGGCGGCGCTGCGGGCCCGGATCATCGCCGCGACGTTCCTCGCGTCCCTGCGGATCGCCGCCCAGGAGTGGCTGGAGCACCCCGGGCGGCCGTTGCGCGACGTGCTGCGCGACGTGCTCGCCCACGCCGCCCCGGCGGCCGGCTGAGCGCACCCGGTCCGCCGGAGGCGGCGGTACCGGTGACATGGCCGGCGAATGCCACACCCGGCCTGACCTGGGCTGACACACTCGCCCGGTGGGTGGCGACCGGTGGCGCAAGGGGCTCGGGCCGGCGACCGGCGTCGCCCCCGCCACCCGGGTCGACCGGTTCGAGATCTTCTTCGACCTCGTCTTCGTGGTGTCCTTCTTCATCATCACGCGCGCCACCGCCGCCAACGTGACGCCGCGGGAGCTGCTGCACGCGCTGCTGGTGCTCGCCGTGCTGTGGTGGTGCTGGGTGGTGCACAGCGCGGTGGCCGCCCGGCTGCGCCTCGGCGAGGGCTTCGTGCCGATCCTCATGGTGGTCGGCATGATCGCGCTGTTCACGTTCGCGCTCGCGCTGCCGCAGACCTTCGGCGACCTGGACAAGGGCAGCGCCGGGCCGATCCTGGTCACGATCAGCTACGTGGTGATCAGGGTCGTGCACACCGCGCTGTACTGGTACGCCACCGGCGACGACCCGCCGGCCCGCCGCAAGCTGCGGCTGTTCCTGCCCGAGGCGCTGCTCACCGCGACCCTGCTCCTGGTGGCGGCGCTGCTGCCGCCGCGGGTCCCCGCGGACGTCGGCCCGTGGCTGCGCGACGGACTGTGGATCGCCGTGGTGGCCATCCAGTACAGCAGCGGCCTGCTCGCCGGCACCGACGGCTGGAAGATCACCTCGGCCGAGCACTGGACCGAACGGTACGACCTCATCCTGATCATCGCGCTCGGCGAGTCGGTCATCTCGGTCGGCGTGGGCGGCAACCTGCTCGGTCAGCCCGTGACCTGGCCGGCGATCCCGGCGGCGATCTTCGGCATCCTGTTCACCGCCGCGCTCTGGTGGGCGCACTTCGACATGATCGGCCCGGCCGCCCGGATCGCGCTGCACGCCGCCCAGGGCCACGCGCGGGTGACGCTGGCCCGCGACGCGTACGCCTACCTCTACCTGCCCATGATCGCCGGCGTGATCCTGTTCGCGATCGGCGCCGAGGAGCTGGTGCGGATCGTCACCGACCCGGCCGGCGGAGCGATGGAGCGCGGCCACGGGCCGGCGGTGCCGCTGCTCTTCGGTGGTGTGCTCGTCTACCTCGCCGCCAACATGGCGTTCCAGTGGCGCGCGCTGCGGACGCTGTCCTGGACCCGGCTCGGCACCCTGCTCCTGCTCGCCGCGGTGCTGCCGGTCGGGCAGCACCTGCCGGCGCTCGGCGCGCTCGGCCTGCTCACCGCGATCTGCGTGGCCCTCGTCGCGGCCGAACTGGTGATCTTCGCCGATTCCCGGGTCGCGTTGCGCCGGCTGATGCACGAGGAGAAGGCGAGCGCCGAGGAGAGCGAAGCCGCCTGGCGGGCCCGCTGGCGCGACGACGGCGACAGCGCCCCGCACCGACCTTGACACAGGCCCTAGAGTCTCCGCGTGATCGAGATCGTCACCGAGGTCGACCTGTTCCACCCGCCCGCCCGGACCTGGCGGGCGCTGACGGAACGCGCGCTGCTGGCCAAGTGGTTCGCCGACAGCTCGCCCGAGTCCGACCGGTGGGTGCTGGCCACCGCCGCGCTGCCCGGGTACGACACCGACACCGAGGTCGAGACCGTCGAGCTGCGCGCGCCGCACCGGCTGGTCGTCCGCTGCCGGGAGGCCGACCGGGCCACCCGCCTGGCCTGCGACCTGGCTCCCACGGCACACGGCACCCGGCTGTCCGTGCGCGAGGTGCTCGAAGAGGGCGACTGGGACGCCGACGCCCGCGCCGAGCAGCACGAGCAGGCGGTCACCGGGCGGCTGCCGGCCATTCTGGACTGGCTGGCGTTCCAGAACGTGGACCTGCGCCGGGCCGAGGGCGGGCTGACCGCCGAACTGCCCGTGGTGCGGCTGCTCGGCGAGGAGCGCCGCCACTCCCGGCGACGCCCGGTGCTGCTGGCGGCCGGCGCGGTGACGCTGCTCGCCGCCGCGGGCGCCGCAGCGGCGCTGTGGGCCACCGGCGACAACCCGAGCGCGCCGGCCGCGTTGCCGCCGTCGGCCCCGCTCGTCGTGCCGTCGGAGTCCGCGCCCGCCGTCCGGCCCACCACGGCCCGGCCCACGCCGAGCGCCAGCCGCCGCAGCGCCTCACCCTCCTCGTCCCCGTCGGCCACCCCCAGCCGTACGCCGAGCCGGACGCCCTCCACCGTGGTGACGGCGCCGTTGAGCGCCACGTACGAGACGGTCAACGACCGGCTGTTCGGCTACCGGGGCGAGGTGGTGCTGCGCAATCCGGGTCCCGCGCCGCGCCCGGAGTGGACGGTCACCGTGACCCTGCACAGCGGCGCGACGGTGAGCAGCGTCAACGGGGCCGAGGCGGCACAGGACGGCAGTGTGGTCACGTTCACCGGGGCCGCGTTGCCGGGCGGCGAGTCCGTCACCATCCGGTTCGACGTGCGCGACCCCGACCCGTCGCACAACGCCCCCGCCGGCTGCGCCACCGACAACACCCCCTGCACCCCCGCCTGACCCTCGCACTCCCCGCCCCACCCCCTTTCACCGCGTTGATCATGAGGTTGAGCCGCGGATTCGTCCGCATTGACGGCGGCCAACCTCATGATCGTCGGGTTCGGGCGAGGGCGGGCGCGGGTTCCGGCGTGTGGGCGCGGGCCCTGATGCGGTGGGTGCGGAAATGAGTTGTTGAGCGTATGGGAGCGCTCCCGTAACATCCCTGACGCGGCTGTTAACGCTCACAAAACAATCGCCACCGCCAATACCAGAGCCGCCGCCCCCGCAGGAGGTCAATTCATGTCCAGATCCAGGCGAGTCAATGCCATATTGGCATCCGCCGGCGCCGCGCTGCTCGCGTCGGCGTCGGTCGCCGTGGCGCAGCTGCCCGCCGGGGCCGCCGCCGCCGGCTGCTCGGTGAACTACGCGATCTCGTCCCAGTGGCAGGGTGGCTTCGGCGCCAACGTCACCATCACGAACCTGGGCGACCCGGTGCCCAGCTGGACGCTGACGTGGTCGTTCGGCGCCGGGCAGACCGTGACCCAGTCGTGGAACACGAGCCTGACCCAGAGCGGGTCCGCGGTCACCGCGCGCAACGTCGACTACAACGGGTCGATCCCGACGAACGGCAACACGTCGTTCGGCTTCAACGGCTCCTGGACCAGCAGCAACCCGGTGCCGACCAGCTTCGCGCTCAACGGCGTGACCTGCACCGGCGGCACCACCACGCCGACCGGCGGCCCGACCGGCGCACCCACCACCGCGCCACCCACCACGGCACCGCCGACCACGGCGCCACCCACGACGCCGCCGCCTGGCAACACGTGCAGTCTCCCGTCGTCGTACCGGTGGTCGTCCACCGGCGTGTTGGCGCAGCCGCGCTCGGGCTGGGTGTCGTTGAAGGACTTCACAGTGGTGCCCTACAACGGGCAGCACCTCGTCTACGCCACCACCCACGACACCGGCACGAGGTGGGGGTCGATGAACTTCGGCCTGTTCTCCAACTGGTCGCAGATGGCCTCCGCCTCGCAGAACGCGATGTCCTCCGGCACTGTGGCGCCGACGCTGTTCTACTTCGCGCCGCGCAACATCTGGGTCCTGGCCTACCAGTGGGGACCCACCGCGTTCTCCTACCGCACCTCCAACGACCCCACCAACCCCAACGGATGGTCCTCGGCGCAGCCACTGTTCACCGGCAGCATCTCCGGTTCCGGCACCGGCCCGATCGACCAGACGCTGATCGCCGACGACCAGAACATGTACCTGTTCTTCGCCGGTGACAACGGCAAGATCTACCGCTCCAGCATGCCGATCGGGAACTTCCCCGGCAGCTTCGGCTCGAACTACACCACCATCATGTCGGACTCGACGAACAACCTGTTCGAAGCCGTGCAGGTCTACAAGCTGCAGGGCCAGACCCGCTACCTGATGATCGTCGAGGCGATCGGCTCGCAGGGCCGCTACTTCCGGTCCTTCACCGCCACCAGCCTGGGCGGCTCCTGGACCCCGCAGGCCGCCACCGAGTCCAACCCGTTCGCCGGCAAGGCCAACAGCGGCGCCACCTGGACCAACGACATCAGCCACGGCGAACTCATCCGCACCACCGCCGACCAGACCTTCACCGTCGACCCCTGCAACCTCCAACTGCTCTACCAAGGCCGCTCCCCCAGCTCCGGCGGCGACTACGGCCTCCTGCCCTACCGCCCCGGACTCCTCACCCTCCAGCGCTGAGCGCGTACCCCGAGGTGTGGAGAGCCCGGCCCGCGAACCACGCGGGCCGGGCTCTCCGGCGTCTCGCCCGACGGCGATCGTTGCCCCGGAGGCAACGACGGTGGCCCGGTCCGGCGTTGATCGGCACCGCCTGGCCCGGGAGGGTGGAGTTGTCACCACCTCCCGAGCGAAGGGTTGGGCAGATGTCGTTCCAGGCATACCTCGACGCGATCGAGGACAAGACCGGCAAGACCCCACGCGTCCTGGTCGACCAGGCCAGGGAGCGTGGCTACGACGCGGCGGACGTGAAGGCCGGCGTGATCGTCGGCTGGCTCAAGGACGAGTACGGCCTCGGCCGGGGACACGCGATGGCCCTGGTCCACGTGATCAAGAACGGGCCGAAGATCAGCGTCAAGCACGTCGGCTCCACCGGCTCCCACCGCGACGACAGCGACACGCTGTGGCTGGACGGCAAGGCCGCCCGAGCCTCCGCGTAGCGGGTGTGGACAGCGACGCCTATCGTTCGGCCCATGGGAGCGATCAAGCCGTGGCACCTGTCCGTCCTGGCGATCTGCTGCCTCGTGCCGCTCGTCGCGGCGGTGGCGGCGGGGGTGTGGGCGCGGCGCCGGTCACGTGAGCGCCGCTGACCGTCAGCTGTCGACAGCGCCGGAGCGGACGAACTCCTCCACAGCGGTGCAGACCCGCCCGAGCGCCTCGGCCGAGGCCGCCAACGGCCCAGGCACCATCATCGAGTGGTCGGCGTCGGCGACCTCCACCACGTACGGGGTGAGCCGGCGCGCCACCGTACCGTCCCAGACCCGGTCGGCGGTGCCGCCGGCCAGCAGGAACGGCGCGGTGGCCCGGCCCAGCGGCTCCCGTACCGCGGGGTCGGTCAGCAGCGGCGTCAGCCAGACCGCCGGAATGCCGCGGTCGGCGGCGAGCGGTGCGGCGAAACTGCCGAGCGACTTGCCCACGAGCAGATCCACACCGGCGTCGAGGACCGGGTCCAACTGCTCGGCGACCCACTCCGGCGCGCCGTCGAGGCGCAGATCGCCCAGCGACCGCCAGGTCACCTCGTGCACGTCGAAGCCGAGCCGGCGCAACGCCTCCCCGATGTAGACGAAGAGCGGCCCCCGGGTGTCGTAGCCCCGTCCCGGAGCGAGTACCGCGCGCCGATCCGCCATGGTCGCTCGCCTCTCGTTCGATCGATGCGTCACGCTACTGCTTCGTCCGGAACGATGTTGTCCGCCGTTCCGGGACAGTCGCAGTGGCGAGTTGCGCTCGGGGCGAGGTCACCTTTCGGACGCGCAGTTCGGTCCTGTGCGGCACATGGCCAGGCAAATTGCGGTCGGGCGGGTTTCGGATGGATGCCGATCTCGCCTTGCCGGGATCGCCCCGGAGTACCTCTATTGTGTCGGCGCCCCGACATCTGGCTGCCGACGGTATGCGCGGGCCTGTTTCCCGGGAGTGGACGACAATTATCCTGATTGCTGGGATGCGTGCCGGCTTCCCGGCCGGCCGGGCTGTCGCGTTGCGCGTCGATCTGGCTGCCGAACTGCTCCGTCGTCGGAGCCTGCCCGCAGGGTGGAATTCGCTGGCGTGCGGCCGGGGCGGGGCGGATAGGGAGGGCGTCGACCTGCTGCTACGAATGGAAGCCAAATACCCTCAGAATCATAGGTGATATCGGGCTGCGGCTCATCGGACTGTCCGGTTCGAGCGCTTGGGGTCGCTACGGCGGCTGTGGGTGAGTAATGACCGCTTTTGCGGAAACTCTTATGCAATTTACCTGCCCCCAATTAATCGGCGATGCGATAGTATTGACGCCGATCGAGGAGATCGATTCGGACGGTCTGATCATCTTCAGGGATCGCGTCGCGACCGTCGAGCGACCGTTCATCGGTTCACCACCGTCCACCGGTCGGCTCCATCGGCTACCGACCGCGGAGGGATGATTGGTCCGGCTTCCGATGCCCGGCAGAGTCAGCCGAGTCGACGCGGGGCCAGCGTTGCGGGGCGCGGCTGTCGCGATGCTGGTCTGTGTGATGTTGGGCGGGAGCGTGGTCGCCGCGGTTCGGGTGGTCCAGTCCGGTGACGCGGAGACCACGTTCTTCGTCGCGACGGCTCTGGCTCTGGTCTGTTCCTACGGCACCGCCGGGATGATCCTGATCGGGTCGGCCGCCAACCCGGTGACCGGCACACTGTTCTTCACCGTCGCGATGGTGTGGCTGGCCCGGAGCACCGGGCCGCTGCACGGCGAGACGGGCACCGGAGTGGCCGCCGTCGCGCACCCGCTGATCTGGACTCTCCTGGTGGCCGTCCTGGTCACCCAGCCGCACGGCCGTACGCGTACCCGGGCGGATCGCGTCCTCTTGGCCGCCGCGCTCGCCGGGCTGCCGCTGCTGGTCATCGACAGCTATGCCGCTCCGGCCAGCCCGATCGACCCGTGCCTGGCCTGCCTTCCCGAGCCGGGCTGGGCCGCCGAGCCGTACGGGCCGGTGGCCGCGCGGCTGGTGGTCTCGGTGGTGGCGATCTGGCTCGCCGTCCACCTGATCAGGCGATGGCAGCGCGCGCAGCGGGTCGTCGCGCTTCCGGGCATCCTCCTCTGCGTGCAGGTGAGCGCCGCGGCGATGGTGCCTGTGTTGACCACTCCGCCCCATCTGGCCTGGCTGGTGAGTAATGCGGCAGGTGTGGTCCTGCAGATTCTGATACCGCCGTCGGTGCTGCTCGCCAACGCACGCGGCTGGCGGGCCGACGCCGCGCTCTGGGAACGTCGCTACGAGCAGGAGGCGCGGAACGGCCGGCACCGGGCGCGCAGCGAGATCGAACGGGACCTGCACGACGGCGCGCAGTTGCGGCTGGTCACCGCGACCCTGCTGGTGCAGATGGCGCGCCGGACGAAGCGGGACACCGCCGAGGCGGACGCTCACCTGGACGCGGCGGTCACCGAGTTGGGCATGGCACTCACCGAGTTGCGGCTGCTGAGCCGAGGGATGCGTCCGCCCGCGCTGGATCGGCGCGAGCTGCACGAGGCGCTGGCCGCCCTGACCACCAACACGCCGGTGACGGTGCGGATCGAGGGCCGGCCTCGCCTGGTTCCGCGTGAGGTGGCGGAAGCCGCCTACTTCGTCGTGGCGGAGGCGTTGACCAACGCGGTCCGGCACGGGGGCGCCTCGACGGTGGTGATCCGGATGCGGATGGAGCAGAACTGCCTGTACCTGGAGGTGTGCGACGACGGCTCCGGCTCGACTCGGACCCTTGACGACGAAGACTGTCTGAGTAACCTCTGCCGCCGCGCCGAAGCACTCGGCGGCCGGCTGGAGTTGGAGAGCCGACCCGGCGTCGGCACGACGCTGCGGACGGTGATCCCGTGCGCATCGTCATCGCAGACGACGCGGTGCTGATCCGGGAGGGCTTGTCGGCCCTCCTGCGGCAGGCCGGGATGACCGTGCTCGCGGCGGTCAAGGACGCGCACGAACTGCTGGACGCGGTGGCCGGGCACCGCCCGGACGCGGTGATCGTCGACATCCGGATGCCGCCGACCTACACCACCGAAGGGCTGGCCGTCGCCGAGCGGATCCGGCGGGACTATTCAGGCATCGCGGTGCTGGTCCTCTCCATGCACATCGAGACGGAGTACGCGCTGGCGATCGTCAACTCGGGCGAGGGTGGCGTCGGATATCTGCTCAAGGAGCGCATCCTCGACGTCGAGCAGGTGGTCACCGCGTTGCGTGAACTGGCGAGCGGTGGAGCGGTCATCGATCCGGCACTGGTCGAGGAGTTGATGGCCCGCCGCCGGACGGGTGGCCGGATCGACCGCCTGACCGTCCGGGAGCAGGAGGTGCTGGCACTGATGGCGCAAGGGTTGACCAACCGGGCGATAGCCGACCGTCTGCGGCTGAGCAGCAAGACCATCGAGTCATATGTGACGAGCATTCTGGAGCGGCTGCAGATCGACGCGGCGGAGGGTGTGCACCGGCGGGTACGGGCGGTGCTGATGTACCTCCGGTCGATCAGCTCCGCCGGTTGGGGGCCTTGAGGCTCCATACGAACGCCGGCCCGGGGTGAGCCGGTGAAATCCGGCTCGGCGAGGCAGGGATTTCCCGGTACCCGCGACGTTCGCCCATCGCTACCTTTCAATCACTGTCCGCTTGTCGCATGACCACGTGTCAGCGACGTCAACTCGGGGGAGAGTTGATGCAGAACGAAGCCGTGGATCCCGAGCCGAAGGTCATCGAGGCCGAGGCCGCCGGCTGGCGTCTGGCGGCGCGGGTGATCAGAGCCGCGCGCGACGAGGTGCTCGCGCTGATTCCGGCCAACTGTGCGCTGCTGTCCGATCAGGAGCCGGGCCGGACCTGGCCGCCTCTGGCCGGATGGTCCGGAGCCGCCCGGGTGCGCGTGGTGGTGGCCGGGGAAACCCTCCTGGACCGGGGCGCCCGGCTGCGGGCCCTGCTGGGCGTCCGGGCCGACGTGCGGAGCGGAAAGCACTCGCCGACGCTGATGGTCGTGCTGGACCGCAACCTGGCGATCGTGTCGCGGGGCGGGGCCACGTCGCCGCTGGCCGTTCGCTCGCCGACCGCTGTGCAGGCGCTGACGACGATCTTCCACCACCACTGGTCCGAGGCGCGGGCGGACTTCATTGACCTTCACGGCAGGCTCAACCCGTTGCAGCGTGACGTGCTGCGGCGGTTGGCCGGCGGGGCCACCGACGACGTGGTCGCGCGGGCGCTGGCCGTGTCCACCCGTACCGTCCAGCGGCAGGTCACGCAGATCATGCAGATGGTGGGTGCCCGGAGTCGGCTCGAACTCGGCATCAAACTGGCCGTGCACGGCCTCTACGAGCGGCCCCCGCTGCGACAGGCGGTCTGAGGGACCGTGCGGGTGGCGGCACCGCTGCGGTGCCGCCACCTCTGTGTACGGTCGCCCGCGCCGCCCGCCCTACGCGCACTCCACCAGGCCGGAACGAATGGCGGTGACCACCGCCGACGTCCGATTGGTGCAGCCGAGCTTGAGCAGTACCCCTGCCACCAGCCGCTTCGCGCCGTGGTCGGAGATCTTGAGGCGTCGCGCGATCTGCTTGTTGCTCAACCCTTCGACAAGCAGCAACAACGTCTCGTGCTCGCGCGGCGTCAGCTTGATGGGCGCCATCGAGGTGGGCGTACGGCGAATACCCGCCCGGGCCAGCAGTTGCTGCGCCAGGACCGCGGGCATCGGCACCTCACCGGTCATGATCGCCCGGAGCGCGTTCTCCAAGGTGCGACCGGACAGATCCTGCTGAAGCAGGAAGCCGTCCACCACGACGCCGTCCGCCAGTACCGCCTCGGCGGCATGGGCGTCGTGGATCAGCATGACGATCTTGCTCTCCGGGGCGATCAGCGCGGCTGCCGCGATGCCCGCGACGCCGTCGGCCGCGTTGACGACGAGCACTTCGGGTCGCTTGTCGACGGCCTCGGTCAGCAGTTCCGGCATCGAGCGGTAGGAACGGACGGAAGTGGTCAGAGCCAGGCCGCGAAGTGCCATGCTGAGGCCGTCCCGCAGGATGTCGTTGATCATTACGAGTGCGATGCGCAGGCTTGCCGACTCGCGGTGCGGATGGTGTTCGACGATCGTCGCGGTCATGACCGCGCTCCTCTCACTCGGAGTCACACGAATCATCGAAACGGACGGCGGCACGCCCCATCCAGGACCATGTCTCGTTCCGGACATGCTCCGGAGGTCAGCCGCCGTCAGACGTCTCCAGCAGGCTGCCGAGCACCTTGCCGAACTCCGGCGAGGCCAGATAGTTGCGAGCGCCGCGCAGTCGAGGGTCGCAGTCGATTGACACCCTTTCGGTGACACCGGCCGGGCCGGTCCCGGCCGCCAGGAGCAGCGTGTCCTGCACGTCGGTGACATCCACCCAGACGGCCGGTCCGGAGGCGGGCGGTCCCACGGCCGGGGGATGCGGCGCACCCACTGTGATCAACGCGGGGGCGGCGGGACCGGCGTCGGCGAGGGCCAGCGCGGCGGCCACCCCGCCCAGGCAGTGGCCGATCACTATCTCGGTGTCCGGGGTGAGCGCGGCGCGTACGGCGTCGATCGCGGCGTGCCCGGCCGTCGCGCCGGCGGCGAACGCCAGCACCTGACGCAGGGTCCCGGTCAGCTCCTCGGCGGTCAGCCCGCAGAAGTATCGGGACCAGGCCAGCCGGCCGGCCAACGCGTCCCCGTCGACCGGCTCCGCACCGGCCTCGGTGTCGAAGGTGGCGGCCCGCCAGCAGCGCCGCAACAGTGCGGCCTCGGCGGCCGGATCGCTGTCGCCGACGGCCGGCACGCGGTCCGGGGCGTCGAGGTTGACCAGGGCGGCATCCGGCGCCACCGCGGGATAGCCGGCCAGCGCCAGACCGTCCTCGACTGAGCCGATCCACTCCCGGCGGACCGAGTCGTCGGAGCGCCGCGGTCCGCCGGTGCCGTGCACGATGAGCAACCGGGACATCCGTTCTCCCTCTCGGTCGAAGCCGGTTCAGGCGCGCGCGGGCAGCCGGTAGCCGTACCGTGCGACCCGGTCGGCGAGGTCGGCGAGGTCGTCGTCGGCCCCCGGGCCCTGCCGCCATGCCCGCAGGTAGCGGGTGTTCGTGTCCCGGTCCAGGTCGCCGACGTCGAAGACGGGTGGAAGGCCGCCGAAGGCCGCGACGGCCCCCAACGTCCGGTCCGGGTCGTCCATCAGGTCCTCGTAGCGGACGGTCAACATCGCGTCGAGGTGTGTGGCGTCCGCCCGGGCCAGCTCGTGGGCGTGCAGCCAGTGTTCGACGAGCTGCCGCACGGTCAGCGCCGGCGTCCACTTCCGGGTGCTCATCGCCACTGCCACCGGGTGCCGCTTGACCAGCACGAACCGGGAGCCCGGGAAGAGCCGCTGGAAGAACCGGAAGCGCAACAGGTTGGGTGGCGACTTCTCCAGCACGACCGGGCGGCCGGGATCCAGGTAGCGGTCCCACTGCTCGCGCAGCAGCCGGGCGGTGGCCGGGCTGGCCAGCTCGTGATGCTCGGTCATGTGCGCCCCGGGCGCGTACGCGAACCGCCCCGGACCGCCGTGCTGCTCGTCGTAGGGGCAGACGGTCTGCAGGTACTGACCCTCGTCCATCGGCGCGCCGGTCTGCCGGAACCCGGCCACCTGCGGATTCGTGCCGACCAGCGCGGCCAGCAGGGTGGTGCCGCTGCGGTGCATGCCGCCCATGATCAGAAAGCGCCGGCGTGTCACACGACCTCCGCGAGGCTTTCGGGGTGCAGGGCCTCGCCGACCGCGCGGCCGAGGGTCGCGTACGCGGGGGCCCATGCGACGAAGCTGCCCCGCCGCCGGGTCGGCAGCGGATCGGGATGGCTCAGGTAACCGCCGCCCGTGGCGGTGACCAGCGCCCGCCCGGCAGCGGTGTCCCAGTCGTAGACGTCCGCGTTGGCGGCCACGTCGGCGCGGCCCGCCGCGACGTACGCCAGCGCCAGCGCGGACGAACCGAGCCGCCGCACGTCCGCGGCGGCGGTGAGCAGCGCGGCCAGCAGGTCGGTCTCGGTGGTGGACGGCGGCCCTCCGCCGTTCGGGATGTCGCACAGCACGAGCGGCGGCGCCGACGACGCGGAGGTACGCGTGGGCAGCGCGGCGCCGTTCAACCAGGCGCGGCCGTCCGCCGCGGTGAACAACTCCTCGCGCAGCGGGTCGTAGACGCAGCCGCCCACGGTACGACCGCCGATCCGCAGTCCGATCGACACGCAGAAGAACGGGATGCCCCGGACGAAGTTGTAGGTGCCGTCGATCGGATCGACGAGCCACACCGGATCGTCCGGTCCGGTCGGGGCGCCGTCCTGCCGGCCGCCTTCCTCGCCCACCACCGTCGAGCGCGTGGCGGCGTCACCCAACGCGGCGCGGATCAACGCCTCGGCGGCCAGGTCGGTCCCGGTCACGACGTCGTGGGCCGCCTGCTTCGGGGAAGCGTCCGTCGGTTCGCCGAACCGCTGCCGGACCAGGCGGCCGGCGTCCACGGCGGACTGCGCCGCCACGTCGATGAGGTCCTGCACCGTGCTGGTCACGGCGCCACGCTAACCGCGTCCGCCCCGGTGCCGCGCTGCCCGGACGTGTCAGCCGTCCGGGCATGCCCATTCGTCGTGGCCGATGGAGGCTCCCGGGCCCGCCGCCGGATCCCGAGCATGGGCGGAAAGCGGTCCGCTGTCGGCGTGACCGGCGGATCGGCCGCACCCGAGAGGCGGAGCGATGGCAGAGAGTTCAGGCGACGGCCGGCGTTTTGGGCGTACGCCCGACCGGCCACGTGGTGCTCAGCACTGGGCCGCTGAGCAGGAAGTGATCGGACCCGGCCTGCAGGCCGTCATGCTCTGGGCGCAGTTGTGCGTCGAGTCCGCCGCCGGCGCGGTCCTGGTCGACGTGGACGGCAACGAGATCATCGACTTCCAGGGAGCCGGCGGGGTCAACTCGATCGGCCACGCCAACCCGCGTCTGATCGCCGCCCTCACCGCCGAGCTCGCCACCGCGCCGGCCGGTGCGTTCGGGTCGGCCGGCCGCCGGGCGATGGCCGAGTCGCTGCGCGGGTTCCTGCCGCCGCCGCTGGACCGGATCCAGCTCTACAGCGGCGGCACCGAGGCGGTGGAAGCGGCGCTGCGGCTGGCCAAGTCGGTCACCGGCAAGCACGAGTTCCTGTCGTTCTGGGGCGGCTTTCATGGCAAGACGCTGGGCAGCCTGGCGCTCACCGCGGGGGCACGGGCCGGTCTCGGCCCGCTGCCCTCCGGCTATTTCAGCGCGCCGTACGCCAACTGCTACCACTGCCCGCTGAAGATGACCTTCCCGAGTTGTGGCTACGCCTGCGTGGAGACCGTGCGGGAGACCATCAAGGAGAACTCCACCGGCTCACTGGCCGCCCTCGTCGTCGAGCCGGTGCAGGGCCGGTCGGGCAACGTGGTGCCGCCACCGGGCTACCTGACCGCGCTGGCCTCGGTCGCCGACGAGTTCGACGCGTTGCTGATCGTCGACGAGATGATGACCGGTTTCGGTCGTACCGGTGAGTCGTTCGCCTTCATGCGTGACGAGGTGGCGCCGGACATCGTCACGGTCGGCAAGGGGATGGGCGCCGGATACCCGGTCACCGGGGTGATCTCCACCGCGGAGCTGATGGCCGCCAGTCCGTTCGCCGACCCGAGCGCGAGCTCGTCCAGCTTCGGCGCGTTCCCGCTGGCCTGCCGGGCGGTGGCCACCATCACCGACGTGCTGGTCGACGAGGACCTGCCCAGCCACGTGAGCAAGCTCGGCGCCGAGATGCTGGCCGCGCTCGAGCCGCTGGTCGACGAGTCCCCGCTGGTCGGCGACGTCCGGGGCGCCGGATTCGCGATCGGCATCGAGCTGGTCGCCGACAAGCGGTCCCGCCGGCCACTGGACAAGGGCACCTTCCGGGAGACGTTCCTGGCACTGGTCGACGCCGGGGTGCTGGTGATGACCGGAGGCACCACGCTGCGCCTCTACCCACCGCTGAACGTGGACGCGGAGCTGGCCGAGCAGGCCGTCGAGATCATCCGTCGCGTCCTGATCGACGGCGCGGCGCCCCAGCACCTCGAGGAGGTACCGGCATGAGGATCGCCGTCATCGGTTTCGGCACCGCTGGGGAAGGGCGACTGCACGCATACCGTACGGTCACCGCCGGCCGGGTCGTCGCGGTGCTCGACCCGTCGCCGGAGCGGCGGGCCCGGGCCCGGCAGCTCGACCCCGGCCTGGCCACCTACCCGACACTGGCCGAGCTGCTCGCCGCCCAGCCGGTGGACGCTGTCGACATCTGCACCCCACCGAACCATCACGTCGAGCTGGAACGTGAGGCGCTCGCCGCCGGCCTGCACGTGATCTGCGAGAAGCCGGTCGCGGTGCGCACCGACGAGGCGCTCGACCTGATCGACCTGGCCCGGGACCGGGGCCTGCTGCTCTACCCCGCGCACAACTACGGCTTCTCGCCGATGATGCGGGTGCTCACCGGCGCGGTCGCCGGCGGGCGGCTCGGCGGCCCGTTGCGGGCCCGGTTCCGGATCGCCCGTGACTCGCACGCCCGCGGAGTGCCGGGATGGCAACCGGACTGGCGTCGGGACATCTCGGTGGCGCGGGGCGGGATCATGCTCGACCACGGGACGCACTGCGCGTACATGGCCACCCAGCTCTTCGGCGAGGCGCCCCGGACGGTCTCCTGCGTCGCGCAGTGGGCGGACGGCGACGCCACCGCCGGGATGGACGTGGCCGCCCGGCTGGACCTGGAGTTCGGCGACGCCGGGACCTGCGAGATCGACCTGAGCTGGGTCAGTGACACCCGGTCGAACCGCTATCTGGTCAGCGGCCCGGACGGCGCCGCCGACGTGCACGACGGGATGGCCGAGGTGCGTACGGCGGACGGGCTGGAGCGCACCGACCTGGCCCCGCCGAACCGGGACCAGACCCACCAGGAGTGGTTCCCCGGCATGTTCGCCGACTTCGCCGGCCTGGTCGCCGCTGGTACCGGCTGGGATCGGCCGATGCGGGAGGTCGTCACCACGACGGCGCTGATCGAGGCGGCCTACCGGTCGGCGACCCTTGGTGGGGAGCCGGTCGTGCCGGCCGGCCTCTCGGCCGCGGAAGCGCGGTGACGGCCAGCGAGATCCGGCTCAGCGTGGCGATCATGCACCACCCGCGCCGGCGGGAGCGCATCCCACCGCTCGTGCGCGACTGCGCCCCGCTGACCGCCCGGGTGGTCACCGATCCGGACCCGGACGGGGTGCCCAGCCCGTTGCGTACCGCCAAGGTGGCCTGGCGCGCCGTCGCCGACGGCGCCACCCACCACCTGGTGCTGCAGGACGACATCCGGCTGATCCGGAGCTTCGCCACCCAGGTCCACCACGCGATCGCGGCCCGTCCGGAACACGGCATCTCGCTCTACTCGCACTGGGACAGCCCGCAGAACTCGTACCTGGTCCGCCGCGCGGTGATCGCCGGTTGGCCGTTCGCGCCGCTGTCGCTGTTCGAGTGGACCCCCACCCAGGGGTTCGTCCTGCCGGTGCGGGTGGCCCGGGAGCTGGCCGACTACCTGGCCGGCATTCCGGACGACGTCAAGGACGACGACGAGATGGTGGTGATGTTCTGCCGGGAGGCCGGCATCCCGGTCGTCGGGACCGTGCCGCACCTGGTCGATCACCGGTTCGATCCGACGATCGTCGGGCATCCGGGCCGGTTCCACGCCACCGTCTTCCTGCCGGCTCCGGTCCTGTCGCCGACGTACTGGCAGTTCAGCACGAGCGCCGAGGAGGCCCTGGCGCGGCGGTGCCGCTCCGACGAGAAGCTGCCCTACACCGTGCAGCTGCATCGCAGCCGGTGCCTGTTGCGGCCGCTGCGACCCGGCAGCGGGGAACCGGTCGAACACGGTTTCGGCTGGTACTGGGCTGATCACTGCGGCCTGGTCGGGCTGACCGTGAGTCAGGTGGTGGACGGGTTCGACCGCCTGCTCGGGGTCACCGGCCTGCCCTCGGGTCTGCCCTGGCGACTCGCCCTGGAGGTGTGGGCGGCCGGCTACCTGCTCGGCGCGGACGCGGTGACGGTCCGCCGCGGCGAGGCGGACGGGGTCTGGCCCCCGGCAGCCGTCGGGGCCGGGCTCGCCCAGGCCGCGATGACCAGTTGGATCACCTCCGGCCTGGCGGAGCCGGACGCCGCCGGTCTGACCGTCGAACGACATGCGGCGCTGGTCGCCATCGGCCTGGCCGGGGTGTCGCAGGGCTGGCTCGGCGGCTGGCAGGAGGCGTCGTGACCGCCTGGCATACCTGTTCGGCTACCCCAACCGCCCGCTCGATCGAGCCTTCTGCACATGCCGGATCCGGCGCGACGCTGGGTCCGGCACGTCACCGACCCGCGGGGAGCGCCTGATGCCCGACCACGAAACGTTCGTCGACCTGCTGCAGGAGCGTGCCACCGTCCACCCGGAGCGACCGGCGTTGATCTTCGACACCGATCCCGGAGCGGGCGACGCCGGGGTGCGTACGGTGTCGTGGGCCGACCTGGCCGCCCGGGCCCGGCAGATCGCCGTGCTGCTCGCCGACACCGTCCGCGCCGGTGACCGGGTGCTCGTGCTGAACGAGCCCGGCACCGCCTTCGCCGAGAACTTCCTCGGCGTCCAGCACGCCGGTGCGATCCCGGTCCCGGCCCCGCTGCCGGACGGATATCGCCGGCAACGGGAGCGGCTGGCCGGCATCGCGCACAACGCCCAGGTGGCCGCGGTGGTCACCGACGCCGCGGCCCTCGACGCGGTTCGCGACTGGGCGGGCGAGTCCGGGCTGTCCGACGTACCGTGCCTGGCCTTCGACGACATCCCCCTGGATCGGGCGGCGGCATGGCGGCGGCCGGCCGTCGACGGGTCCACCATCGCCTTTCTGCAGTACACCTCCGGCTCCACGAGCGACCCCAAGGGGGTCGTCGTGGACCACGCGAACCTGCTGCCCAACCTGCGGGCGTTCAACGAGATCCTCGGTGGCGGCGAAGGCGTACGCGTCGGCGGATGGCTGCCCATGTACCACGACTTCGGCCTGATCGGGCAGTTGCTGGCCCCACTCTCGCGGGGCGGGTGCAGCGTCGGGATGTCGGCCACCACGTTCCTCAAACGCCCCGCCACCTGGCTCCGGCTGATCGACCGGCACGACATCGAGATCTCTCCGGCGCCGAACTTCGCGTACGACCTGTGCACCCGGCGGATCACCGACGAGCAGATCGCCGGCGTCGACCTGTCCCGGTGGAAGCGCGCGGTCAACGGCTCGGAACCGGTGCAGGCGGCCACCCTGGCCGCGTTCGGCAGTCGATTCGCCGCCGCCGGGCTGCGGCCGGAGGCCATCTGCCCCGGGTACGGTCTGGCCGAGATCACGCTCAGCGTCAGCGGCGCCACCATCGGCCGCCCGCCGGTGGTGCTCACTGTCGACGCCGAAGAGCTGGAACGGAACGTCGTGACACCGGTCGGAGCCGGCCACCCGGAGCCGGTGCGCGAACTCGTGAGCAGCGGCGAGTCCACTCCGGAGTTCGACATCAGGATCGTCGATCCGGCCACCCGGCTGCCGCAACCGCCCGACCGGATCGGCGAGATCTGGCTGCGTGGCGCCAGCGTGGCGCGCGGCTACTGGGCCAACCCGGAGGCCACCCGGGAGGTGTTCGACAACGAGCTGGCCGACGGCGAGGGCGGCTTCCTGCGTACCGGGGACCTGGGCCTGCTGCGCGACGGCCAGCTCTACGTGACCGGCCGGATCAAGGAACTGCTGATCGTCAACGGCCGCAACCTGTACCCGCACGACATCGAGGTGACGGTGCGCGCGGCGGACGAGAGCCTGTCCCGAGGTGTCGGTGCCGCCTTCACCGTCGAGGTGCCGCACGAGGAGCTGGTGGTGGTGCAGGAGTGCCGGTCCCGGTCCCTCGACCCGGCGGGCCGCGCCGCCGTCGTCACCGCCGTCCGCCACGTGCTGTCGCGGGAGTTCGGGACCGGCGCGGTCAGCGTGGTGCTGGTCCGTCCCGGCACGGTGCCCCGCACGACCAGCGGCAAGATCCAGCGCGGCCTGGCCCGGATGCTCTTCCTGACCGGTGCCCTCGGCGCCGAGCACGAAGAACTCACCGACGGCGTGCGGGCCGCCCGCCGGTCCGACGCCCGGGTGCGGGCCTGAGATGACCGCGCCCACCCTGCCCCTGGCCGCGACCGTGGCCCGGCACCTCGACGAGCGGCTGGGCGATCCGGACGACGCCGACGTCGTCTTCAACCACGCCCGGGTCGCCGCCGCGGACGAGAACGAGGCGTTCCCGGCGGAGATCTGCGCGCACCTGGACCGGCTCGGCCTGCCGGCGCACTACGTCCCGGCGGCGTACGGCGGTGAGCTGCGCGGCTTCGACACCCTGGTCCAGGTCCTGCGGGTGATCGCGCGCCGGGACCTGACGACCGCCATCGGACACGGCAAGACGTTCCTCGGCGCGGCCTCGGTCTGGGCCCGGCCGCCGCGCGACGAGGCGGACCGGGCGCAGGCCCGCGCGCTCGCCGGCACGATCCTGGCCGGAGTGCCCGTCTGCTGGGCGCTCACCGAACCGGGCCACGGCAGCGACCTGCTCGGCGGTGAGGTCGCGGCGGTCCCGCGCGACGACGGATACCGGGTGACCGGGACGAAATGGCTGATCAACAACGCCACCCGGGCCGGTGTGGTGTGCCTGCTGGCGCGGACCGACCCGGCCGGCGGGCCACGCGGCTTCACGGTGCTGCTCGCCGACAAGCGGGAACTTCCCGCGCACTCGTACCGGTGCCTGCCCAGGGAGTCGACCCACGGCATCCGGGGAGCCGACATCAGCGGGATCGTCCTCGACGACGCGTGGGTGCCGGAGACGGCCCTGGTCGGTGCGCGTGGCACCGGCCTGGAGACGGTGCTGCGCGCCCTGCAGTTGACGCGTACCACCTGCGCCGCGTTGTCGCTCGGTGCGGCCGACCACGCGCTGGCGCTGGTCCGGCGGTACCTGACCGACCGTCGGCTGTACGGCCGGCGGCTGGCCGACGTGCCGTACCTGCGGCGCGGGGTGGGCCGGCTGCACGCCATGCTGTTCCTGGCCGAAGCGGTGACCGCCCTGGTCACGCGGGCGGCGACGGCGGAGACCGAGGAACTGGGCGTGCTCGCCCCGGTGCTCAAGGCCTTCGTGCCGGCACTCACCGACGAACTGATCGCAGGGTGCGGCGAGCAGCTCGGCGCCCGTGCCTTCCTGACCGGCATCCCTGATTACGGACGCTTCCAGAAGGTGGAGCGGGACCACCGGATCGTCGGGATCTTCGACGGCAGCACCCCGGTCAACCGCAACGCGCTGATCAACCAGTTCCCGCAACTGGCGCGGGGCTGGCCCGGTGACCCGGTGGACGCGGCCCGGCTACGGTCGCTGGCCGACCTGCGGGTGCCGGTGCCCGAGCTGGACCCGGACCGGATCTCGCTGGCCGCCGGTCGCGGCTGCCTGCCGTTGCGCGGGCTGGCCGCTGCGGTGCCGGCCGTCCGCGCGGCCGGCGGCCCGGCGGCCCGGGCCGAGGCGCTCCTGGCCGCTACCGAACTGCTGCACACCGAGCTCGCCGGGTACCGCCCACGGCCGCACGACGTGGAACCCGCCGCCTACGACCTGGCCCACCGGTACGAGCTGTGCGTGGCCGGCGCGAGCGCGGTGCACCTGTGGCTGCACAACCACGAGCATGCCGGCGCCGACCCGCTGTGGGCGGACGGGCTGTGGCTCGACGCGGCGCTGACCTGGGTGCTGCACCGCCTCGGTGTCGCGCCGGACCGTCCCGAGAGCTACGACCGGGTGTACGCGGTCCTCGTCCCGGGCCGTCGCCCCTCGGTGCTCGACCTCGACGGCGCCGAGGAGGCGTGATGAGCACCGTGTCGGAGCTGGAGAGCCGCTTCGGTGATCCGTGGGACCCGGCGAACCCCCTCGGGAACCGGGCCGTGCTGGCGGCCGACGAGCGGCAGGAGATGTTCGCCGACGGTGAGCGGATGCTCGACGACTTCGGACTCAACGCCGAGTTCGTGCCGGTCGCCCGGGGCGGCCGGATGGCCGGCCTGGACCGGCTGATCCGGATGATGCGCTCGGTGTTCCGGCGGGACCCCTGCCTGGGCCTCGGTTACGGCGCCAGCTCGTTCATCGCCTCGGTCAACGTGTGGGCCGGCGGCGACGATGCCCAGCAGCGACGGCTGGCGGAGCTGCTGCTCTCCGGCCGGCGGGTGGCGTCCGTCTACCACGAGCTGGCACACGGCAACGACTTCGCGCGGGTGGACTTCCGGGCCGACCCGGGGCGGCCGGGCGAGCTGCTGCTCAGCGGCCGCAAGGAGGTGGTCACCAACGCGCAGCGGTGCAGCGCGATGGTGATCTTCAGCCGCACCTCGGACGCGGCCGGTGGCCGCAGCCACACCCAGTTGTTCGTGGAGAAGGACACGCTACCGCCGGACGCGCTGCGGTATCTGCCGCGGTTCCCCAGCAGCGGGATGCGCGGGGTGCAGCTCGGCGGGATCGAGGTGGACCGGTGCCCGGTCGACGCGGGCGTGGCGCTCGGACCGCCCGGCTCGGCCATGGAGGTCGCGCTGCGCTCGTTCCAGCTCACCCGGACCGGGCTGCCGGCGATGACGCTGGGCGTGCTGGACACCGGCCTGCGCGCGGTGCTGCGGTTCGGTGAGGACCGGCGGCTGCGCGGACGGCCGGTGGGCGCCATGCCGGTGGTCCGTACCGCACTGGCCGAGGCGTTCACGGACCTGCTGATCGCCGACTGCCTGTCCACCACCGTCGCCCGCGCCGTGCACCTGCTGCCCGAGGACACCAACGCGTACGCCTCGGCCGTCAAGTACGTCGTGTCCGGCCGGTCCATCCGCGCCATGGCCCGGCTCGGCGAGCTGCTCGGCGCGCAGAGCTACCTGCGCACCGGCGAGTACGGCATCTTCCAGAAGTTGCAGCGCGACCTGGCGCCGGCGGGGTTCGGGCACGCCGCCCGGGTCGCCTGCCTGGCCACCGTCCTCCCGCAGCTCCCCCGGCTGGCCCGGCGCTCCTGGGCGACCGGCCAGGAGCCACCGCCCGGTCTGTACGACCTGGACGCCGGTCTTCCGGCCCTGCCGTTCGACCGGCTCCGCATCGCCTCGACGGCCGACCCGCTCACGGCGCAGCTGCTCGCCGCCGCCGAGGCGATGCCGGCCGGGGACGACCGGCTGCGCGGACTGGTCCGGCGCTTCACCGCCGAGCTGGCCCGGCTGCGTTCGGCGGCGCTCGGACTCCGTCCGGCTGATCTGGCGATCGGCGGCGACCCGGCCGCGCTCGACCTGACCGCCCGCTACACCACGGTGCTGACCGCCGCCACCTGCCTGAACCTCTGGCTGGCCGAGCAGCGCCGCCCCGGAACCTTCCTGGCCGACCCGGCCTGGGTGACGGCGGCCCTGCTGCGGCTGGCCGACGAGCTGGACGGCACGTCCCGGTCGCTGCCGGCCGCGCTGGCCGGCCCGATCCACGCGGAGCTCGCCCGCCGGTACGCCGCCGGCCGGGCCTTCGACCTGTCCGACAGCGTGCTGCCCGACCTTCCTAGGAGCCGGAATTGACCATCTTGCCGAACCACCGGGCCGCCGGACAGCTCCGTCCGTGGCTGCGGGACCGCGTCGCCGATTTCATCAACCGGGACCCGGCCACCATCGACACCGCCACGCCCCTGGCCGATCTGGGCCTCGACTCGGTGTACGCGCTCGCGCTCTGCGGCGAGATCGAGGACCACCTCGGGGTGCCCCTGGAACCGACGATCGTGTGGGACCACCCGAGCATCGACGCGCTCACCGAGTACCTGTCCGGCCTGCCGCTGGACGCCGGGACGTGACCGCCCTCGAAGCGGTCTCCGCCTACCTGCCGCCGGAACGGGTGCCGATCGACTCGCTGGCCGGTGAGCTGGGACTGACCGACACGCAGGTCCGGATGTTCCGCCGGTACTACGGACTGGCCGAGGTGCTGCGGGAACCGACCGGCACGATCACCGACCTGATGCTCAACGCCGCGGCGAAACTGTCCGAGCTGCGCGGCCGCGAATCCCAGGTCCGGTACGTGGTGCAGGCCCGGACCCTGCAGGCGATCGCGCCGTACCCCGAGGATCCGCTGCACGACGTGGTGCGCGCCCTCGGCCTGCGGCATGCGCGGGCCTTCGCGGTCACCCAGCACGCCTGCGCCTCAGGGCTGCTCGCCGTCGAGATGGCCGGCCGGCTGCTCGCCGAGGACGGCGAGCCCGGCGCGCTGGCCCTGGTCTTCGTCGGTGAGAAGGCGTTCACCCCGTCGGCCCGGATGATCCCGGGCACCGCGCTGATGGGGGAGGGCTGCGCGGCCGTCCTGGTCGGCACGGGCCGGCGCGACCGGCTGCTGTCGTACGCCTCGGCCACCCACGGCGAGTTCAACGCCGGGCTGTCCCTGACCGCGCAGATGTCCCTGGAGTTCCAGCAACGCTATCCGGACGCGCTCGCCGAGGTGATCCTCGCGGCGGTGGCGCGCGCCGGGATCACCGTCGCCGACCTGGACGTGGTGTTGCCGCACAACGTGAACCGGGTGTCCTGGGTTCGGGTGGCGCGCAAGGTCGGGATCCCGGTGGAGCGCCTGTTCCTGGACAACATGCCGGTCACCGGCCACTGCTTCTGCGCCGATTCCTTCCTCAACTACGTCGCGGCCCGCGAGCTGGGCCGGCTACGGCCCGGCGACCGCTACCTGATGGCAGCGGTCGGACTGGGTTCGACCTTCGCCGCCGCGGTCTTCGAGCACTGACAGGACGCTATGACGACGACACAGGAACCTTTCGTCAGACGGCTGCGGACGGCGTTGCTGGGCACCGACCGGATCCCGCTGGTGTTCCTCGGCAACTTCGAGGTCGAGCAGCGGTGGGGCGGTGACGAGCCGGGCCTGCCCCGCGTCGCGCTGACCGCGGGTGACGCGATGGTCAACCGGATGGACGAGTTCGCCCTGCTGCTGGCCGGCCCGGACGACTACGTGGTGCTCAAGGACCGGCCGGACCCGGAGCATCTGGCCCATCTGGAGACGCTGGGGACGGCCCTGCCGCATCTGCTGATCACCGACCGCCAGGACCCGCACCGCACGGTGACCCAGGACGCGCTGGACAGCCCGGCCCTGCTGGCCCGGTTGTCCGCCCTGGCCGGGGCGGCCGCGATCGTCCCGCACGGGGTATCCGGGGACGAGGAGGCGCTCGCCGCGCTGACCGGGGTCGCGCTGGCCGGGTCGTCGGCAGCCGTCTGCAAGGCCGTCAACGGCAAGATCTACAGCCGGCGGATCGCCACCGAGCTGGGGCTGCGCCAGTCCGCGGGCTGGATCTGCGAGACCGTCGAGGACCTGGACGAGGCGGTGGAACACGCCCGGGTCCTGCTCGCGGCCGGGCGGCCGGTGGTGCTCAAGGACTCGTACGGGGTCTCCGGCAAGGGCCTGCTGCTGATCCGGGACGCGGCGCGTCTGGACCAGATCCACCGGACGCTGCGCCGCCGGGCCGACCGTTCCGGCGATCAACGGCTGGCGCTGCTGGTCGAGGAGTGGGTCGCCAAGACCGTCGACCTCAACTACCAGTTCACCGTGTTCCGCGACGGCGGGGTGCACTTCGACTTCGTCAAGGAGGCGGTCACCGCCAACGGCGTACACAAGGGGCACCGGATGCCGGCCGGGCTTACCGAGGGCCAGCTCGCGATCGTGACGCACAGCGCCGCGGTGCTGGGCGCCCGGCTCGCCGGAGACGGCTACCACGGCGTGGTCGGGGTGGACGCGATGCTCGACCCGGAGGGCGGCGTCTATCCGGTCGTGGAGATCAACGCGCGGCACAACATGTCGACGTACCAGGTGGGTCTGCAGGAACACCTGGTGCCGGCGGGCTGGTACGCGCTGGCCCGGCAGTACCCGCTGCGCCTGGCGCGGCCGCTGCGCTTCGGCGAGGTCCGGGACGGGCTCGGGCCGTGGCTGCTGAGCGCCGCCGGTGACGCCGGGATGGTGGTGCAGAACTTCTCGACGGTGAACGCCCTGGTGCGAGAGGGCGCGGGAGCTGCGGACGGCCGGCTGTACGGCCTGCTGACCGCGCCGACGGCCGACGAGCTGGCGGCGATGGACGGGGAGATCGCGGGTCGCCTGGCGGCCGTGGCGGAAGGGACACGACAGTGACCGGAGAAACGACGATCCAGGGCGTGGCGATGTCCGAACTGGCCGAGCGGTTCGGCACGCCCCTCTACGTGTACGACGGGGACAGCCTGCGCGGGCAGTACCTGGGGCTGCGCGAGCGGCTGCATCCGGCGATGGAGATCTTCTACTCGCTGAAGGCCAACCCGAACGTGGCCGTCTGCGCCCTGCTCGGTTCGCTGGGCGCCCGGGCGGAGGTGTCGTCGATGGTGGAGCTGCGTACCGCGCTCGCCGCCGGGGTGGCCCCGCGCGACATCATCTTCCTCGGCCCCGGCAAGAGCCGCGCCGAACTCGAGGCGTGCCTGTCCGAGGGCGTCTTCGCGCTGGTCTGCGAGTCGTTCGGGGAACTGGCGGTGATCGACGAGCTGGCCCGGGAGCGGGGCGTCATCGCCGCGGTGATGCTGCGGGTCAACCCGAGCTTCGCGGTCAAGGGCTCCGGCCTCACCATGGGCGGCAAACCGCGCCAGTTCGGGATCGACGAGCAGCAGCTCTTCGACGAGGCCGACCTGGTCAAGAACCATCCCGGGGTACGCGTCCTGGGCGTACACGCCTACCTGGGCACCCGCATCCTCGATCCCGAGGTGATCGCCGAGAACGCCCGCCGGATCATCGACCTGGCCGAGCGACTCGCCGAGCGGCTGGACTTCGTCCTGGAAGCGGTCGACGTGGGCGGTGGCCTCGGCGTGGCCTACTTCCCCGGCGAGCCGGACCTCGACCCGGCCGCTGTCGCCCACCTGCTCAACCCGGTGGTCGAGGCGTTCCACGCCGCGCACCCGGGGGCCCGGCTGCTGTTGGAGCTCGGCCGGTACCTGACCGCGCCGTGCGGCACCTACGTCACCCGCGTGCGGTACGTGAAGAGTTCGATGCGGGAGCGTTTCGCGGTCACCGACGGCGGCACGAACCACCACATGGCGGCCGTCGGCATCGGCTCCTACGTCAAACGCAACTTCCCGATGCGGCTGCTCAACCGGGCCGGCACGGACGCCGGCCCGTGGAACGTCACCGGCCCGCTGTGCACGCCGAACGACACCGTCGGCCGCAACGTGGATCTGCCCGAGCTGCGGCCGGGCGACCTGGTCGGCGTGCTGCGCTCCGGCGCGTACGGCCCGAGCGCCTCGCCGGTGCTCTTCCTCAGCCACGGCCACCCGGCCGAGGTGCTGGTGGACGGCGGACGGGCCCGCCTGGTCCGCCGCCGCGACACCGTCGAGGACCTGCTCGGCCCGCAGATCCTCGACTGACAACCCAACCCCGACCGGCACACAGGAGGCCCGCCATGACCATGGCTTCGGAAGCCACAGTCGACCGCGCCGCGGTCGTCGACCACATGATCGACGCCGTTGTCGCGGTGCTGAACCGCGACTCCGTCCAGGTGACCGAGCAGACCCGGCTGATGGACGAGCTCGGGCTGGACTCCACCAACGTCCTCGAACTGCTCATGCACATCGAGGACCGGCTGGACGTCGTGATCGACTCGGACACGCTGGAGCAGCACCACTTCGAGTCGGTCGGCACCCTCGCCGACTACGTCATCGGCCAGGGCCTGGCCTGACGCCGATGTTCCTGTCCATCGCCCCGGCCCCATCGGTCCGTACGGGCCGGCTCAGGCCGACTCAGGTGATCGCCCGCCGGTTCGACCCCGATCCGGAGCCGTACCAGGGCGATCCGCTGCTCGAGGAATACCTCTCGGACATGACCGAGCTGTACGGTCGTCGCTTCGACCGGGATCTGCACGCGGCGGCCGCCCGTAACTCGTTCACCGGGATGGCGGACCGCCTGGTGCGCGATCTCGACCTCGCGGTGCCGGTGGACCTGATCGCCATCGCGCACTCGACCCCGGACGGCGACCCACGCCGGGTCACCGCCTGCTACCTCAACGAGCTGGTGCCGGGCGATCCCCTCGCCTTCGCGGTGTCCGATCAGGGGCCGGCGGCGGCGTTCACCGCCCTGCGGCTGCTCGGGACCTACTCCGGAGACTTCCCGGGCTGCCGGGCGCTGCTGCTGATCCTGGAACAGACGACGATGTCGTACGAGCTGGTCGGGCCCCGCTATCCGGTACCCGGCCACGACGTCGGGGTGGCTGTGCTGCTGGAGCCGGCCGCCTCCGACGGGACCACCGTGCACCAGCGCCCGGACGTCTCGCCGGCGGCGGCCGGGACGCTGCTCGACGAGCTGGTGCCGGCGGACGCCGTCCTGATCGCCGGTCCCGGCCTGACCGCCGGCCGCCCGGCGGTTCCGGCGCCGGGGCTGGGTGCGGCCGGTGCCTGGGCCGAGTTCGCCCGGCAACGGGCGGGCACCGCCGGGCCGATCGCGGTGGCGGACCACGACCCGGTCTCGGGCACCCTCTGCGTGGCGGTCTTCGCCGGCTCGGACCCGGAGGCGCGGTCGTGATCGCCGACGAGGCCCGCCGCAGCGCCCGGACCGGCGGGCTCACCGCCACGCTCACCGCGATGCACGCCACGCTGGCGGACCGGGTCCTGCCGTGCGGCCCGACCGGATGCTGCGTGCTGCCCGAGCCGGCGCTGCACGACGCCGGCCGGGTCTGGACCGGGGACACGACCGCCGCCCTGGACCCGGTCGCCGTGGAGCGGCTCGGCACTGTCGAGACACCGGACGGCCCGCTGACGGCCGTCCGCTACCGGGGCGCCCCCGGGCCGACCGGTACGCCGGCGCCCTGGCCGGACTGGCTGGCCGCGCTGGCCGGGCTCCGGCTCGGGCTCTCCGAGGCCCTGCTCGATGTCACTCTCGCCCACCTCGGTGACCGCCGCGTCGGCGACACCCCGCTGGTGCTGCAACAGATGATCAAGGGCGCTCTGGCGGACGCCGTCACCGAGCAGATCGAGATCAAGGTCCGGCTGACCGGTACGCCGCCACCGGCCGGCTCCCTCGCCTGGCTGCATCGGCAGATCACCACTGCCGACCGGATGCTGCTGCGCCTGCTCGGGGCCAGCGGGTTCACCGCTGACGGACCGGGCGCGGTGGTCAATGCGTCGGAGCTGCTGGCCGACGCCTGGATTGGTGGAGAGGAGTGGGCGTCGTGATCGAACTGGACGACCGGCTCGGCGCCGCCCGGGCGCACGCCCGGGACTGGGCGCGCGACCTGCGCTCGACGGCGCTGGAGCTGGACCGCGACCCGGACACCGTGTACCGGTGCCTGGACAACCCCGCCGTACGGCACCTGTCCACCATGCTCATCCCGGCGCCGTGGTTGCCGGACCGGACGCTCATCGGCGGGTACCGGTTCGACGGCATGACGGCAATGGAACGCGTGGTGTTCGCCGAGGAGATCGCCGCCGGGGACGCCGGCATGATGCTCGCGTCACCCGGCGCCTCGCTGTCCGGGGTGCTCGTCGACCTGCTCGCCGACCAGGAGCAGAAGGAGTGGTTCTACGGCCGGCTGCTGGCCGCGCCGACGTGGACCTTCTTCGCGCTGACCGAGCCCGACCACGGATCGGACGCGGCTGCGATGGGTACGAGGTTGGACCCCGACGGCGAGGGAGGTCTGCTCCTGCGCGGCGCCAAGCGCTACATCGGCAACGGCGCCCGCGCCCAGGTCGGCGTGGTCTTCGCCCGGGACCGGCCCGGTCCCCTCGGCGCCACCGCGGTGCTGGTCGAGACCGGCGCGCCCGGTTTCAAGGCCGAGCCGATCCCGACGATCGGCCTGCGCGGCGCCCAGCTCAGCGCGATCACCCTGGACGGCGTGCCGGTACCGGAGAGCCGGGTGCTCGGCCGCCACCTCAGCCCCACCCGGCGCGGGGTGTGGAGCGGCGTGCAGATGTTCAACCGCCTCCGACCCGGTGTGGCGGCGATCGCACTGGGCATCGCCCGGTCCGCGCACGACTACGTCACCGAGCAACGCGGTTCGCTGTCCAAGGCCGACCGGCTGCGCTGGGAACGGACCGGCCGGCGGATCGACGGCGTGCGACAGCTCATCTGGCAGGCCGCCGCGATCGTGGACGCCCAGCCCGCCAACGGCCACCTGGCCTCGGCGGCGAAGGCCCGGGCGGCCCGGCTGGCCGAGGAGGTGACGCTGGAGGCGCTGGAGTACTTCGGCCCGGGCGCACGGCTGACGCAGCCGATGCTGGACAAGCTGATCCGCGACGCCCGGGGCGTCGAATTCATGGAAGGCACCGGCAACATCCAGCGACTCAACACCTTCCAGGGCCTCGTCCAGGGCAAACTCGACCGTGACTGAGCCGGACGGCGTCGACGTCTGGACCGTCCACCTGGACGGGCGACTACTTCCTGCCGGACCTGCCCGACCACGACGTCTTCCGTGGTGCCGTGGCGCTGACCGGAGCGCATCCCGCGGTCTGTCACCACCACGAGTTCCGTCGCGATCTGAGGCGGAAACCCTGACGGACGACGACGGGGGAGCCGGACTCCGGCTCCCCCGTCACCTGCCGGTCAGCGTTCGACCTCGCCGCGGATGAAGCGCTCGACGGCGTCCCGGGCGGCGGCGTCGTCGTACTGCTCGGGCGGCGACTTCATGAAGTACGAGGAGGCGGAGAGGATGGGCCCGCCGACTCCCCGATCCATGGCGATCCTGGTCGCCCGGACCGCGTCGATGATCACGCCGGCCGAGTTGGGGGAGTCCCAGAGCTCCAGCTTGTACTCCAGTTGCAGAGGCACGTCGCCGAACGCCCGCCCCTCCAGGCGCACCAGCGCGTACTTGCGGTCCTCCAGGAACGGCACGTAGTCGCTGGGACCGATGTGCACGTCGCCGGCGGCCATCTCGTGGGGGATCTGCGAGGTGACGGCCCGGGTCTTGGACAGCTTCTTCGATGCCAGCCGCCGACGCTCCAGCATGTTCATGAAGTCCATGTTGCCGCCGAAGTTGAGCTGGTAGGTGCGCTCCAGCCGGACCCCGCGGTCCTCGAAGAGCTTCGCCAGCACCCGGTGGGTGATGGTGGCGCCCACCTGCGACTTGATGTCGTCGCCGATGATCGGCACGCCGGCCTCGGTGAACCGGGCCGCCCACACCGGGTCCGAGGCGATGAACACCGGTAGGGCGTTGACGAACCCCACCCCCGCCTCCAGCGCGCACCGGGCGTAGAACCGGTCGGCATCCTCCGAGCCCACCGGCAGGTACGACACGAGAACGTCGGCCCCGGACTCGCGCAGTACGCGAACCACGTCGACAGCCCGCTCGTCGGACTCCTCGATCATCTCCCGGTAGTACTCGCCGAGACCGTCCAACGTCGGGCCACGCCGCACGACGACCCCGGACGGGGGAACATCGCAGATCTTGATGGTGTTGTTGCCACTCGCGACGATGGCCTCGGACAGGTCCCGGCCCACCTTCTTCGCGTCCACGTCGAAAGCCGCGACGAACTCGATGTCGCCGACGTGGTAGTCGCCGAAGGCGACGTGCATGAGGCCGGGAACGGTGTCGGTCGTCCTCGCGTCCCGGTAGTACTCGACGCCTTGCACCAGCGACGCGGCACAGTTGCCGACCCCGGCTATGGCGACGCGGACTGCGCCCACGTGGTGCCTCCTTCTCTCTGCGACAGAACCCGATTCAACCGATCCGCTCGTCCCGGTCTCCACCTCGATGTCCTGAACAGGACATCGACGGCGGTCCGAGGGCGTGCGTACCGGCCGGACGGCTCTCCGGAGCCGCATACTGGGGACCGCCGCGCGTTGAGGAGCCGATCGTGCCGTTGTCCATGCCTCTTCCGGCCACCGTCCGGGCGCAGGCGCGACCCGCGCGGCTGCCCCGCAACGCCACGCTCTGGCTGGACGGGCTGATCGCGGTTGCCGTGTTCGTCGGCACCGCCCTGCCGGTGGCGTTCTCCGAGGACGGGAAGGTCTGGCACATCCTGGTGGCCGCCGGCGCGTCGCTACCGCTGATCTGGCGCCGGCGGGCTCCGCTGCTCACCACGGTGACAGTGGGCCTGGCGATCAGCGTCCTCGGGCTCTCGCACCAGATGCCGCCGCTGCCCTTCGGGCCGCTCGTCGCGACGTACACGTTCGCGTCGCTGAGCCCGTCCCCGTGGCGGCAGGTCGCGATCGGCGTGCAGGCCGTGGGGGTGGTCGTCTCACTTGTGGTCCCGGGCGAGAGTGCCGCCACCTTCGGGTACGTCGGGATGGCGTACGTGGCGGCGTACAGCATGGGGATCGCCTCCCGAGGGCGCGGCGACCGGATCGCGGTGCTCGAGGAACGGGCTGCCCGCCAGGAGGAGGAACGAGCCGCCGCCGCCGCGCGCGACCGCAACCGGATCGCCCGCGAGGTGCACGACATCGTGGCGCACACGGTCGCGATCATGGTGGTCCAGGCGGAGGCCGGGCCGGTGGTGGCCCGCACCGACCCGGCCCGGGCCGAGAAGACCTTCGAGGTGATCGCCGAGAGCGGCCGGTCCGCCATCGCCCAGCTCCGGCGGTCGTTGGCCGCGCTGCGTTCGGCGGAGGGCGAGGAGCGGCCGGCCCCGGCGCCCGGAGTGGGTGACGTACCGCAACTGCTCGGCGAGGCGCGCCGGGGCGGCCTGGAGGCGGCGGTGCGCTGGCGCGGGCAGCAGCGGCCACTGCCCGCCGACGTGGACGCCACGGTCTTCCGGGTGGTGCAGGAGGCGCTGACAAACACCATCCGGCACGCGCGGGCGTCGATGGTGGACGTGCTGATCGAGTTCAGCCCGCGGGAGATCCGGGTCACGGTGACCGACGACGGCATCGGTGCGGTGGATGTCGGCGGCGGATACGGGATGATGGGCATGCGGGAGCGGGTCACCGCCTGTGGTGGTGAGCTGAGCATCGGAGCGGGTCCCGATGGCGGCGGCTTCACTGTGAGCGCCGTCCTGCCCACCGAGTGAGCTGCTACGAATCGAGGGGTGGCGCCCCATGGTGCGCATCGTGGTCGTCGACGACCAGGATCTGGTTCGGGGTGGCTTCGCCATGATCCTCGACGCGGAGCCGGACCTGACGGTGGTGGGCGAGGCGGCGGACGGCCTGGAGGCCCTGCGGGTGGTGGCCGAGAAGAAGCCGGACGTGGTGGTCATGGACATCCGGATGGACGGCCCGATCGACGGCATCGAGGCCACCCGCCGGATCTGCGCCACCACGGACGCGCGGGTGCTCATCCTCACCACGTTCGACGTCGACGAGCACGTGCACGACGCGTTGCGGGCCGGCGCGAACGGCTTCCTGCTCAAGACCATGCGCCGGGCCGAGTTGGTCGAGGCGGTACGGGTGATCGCCAAGGGCGAGGCGCTGCTCGCGCCGACGGTGACCCGGCGGGTGATCGCCGACCTGCTGCGGCGGCCCCAGGGCGCGATCCGCCCGCCGGCTCTGCTGGACGAGCTGACCGGCCGGGAGCGGGAGATCCTCTGCCTGGTCGCCCGTGGACTCTCCAACGCCGAGATCGCCGCCCGGCTGACGGTGAGCGATCACACCGTCAAGACCCATGTCAGCAACGTGCTGGCCAAGCTGGGCCTGCGGGACCGGGTGCAGGCGGTGGTCTTCTCCTACGAGGCCGGGCTGATCAGTCCCGGTGAGGATCTCGACTGAGCGCTCTCCCTCGCTCGGGTGAGACCGGATTTCGCTCTCGTCGGCGATCCGCCGGAGGGCCCGCTTCATCAGGATGAGATCACATCGATCTTTCCGTCCTGAGGAGCTGTGTGATGATCCGTGCCGTTACGCGTTTCGCTCGCCGGCGCCCTGCCGTCGTGCTCGTCATCTGGCTGGTGATCGCGGCGGCCGGCTTCACTGTCGGAAATGGCGTCTTCGCCCGGATGACGACAAGCGTCGGCGCCATCGCCGGCAGCGAGTCGCAGCAGGGCGCCGAGGCGCTCGGTGACGCCAAGCTGGCGCCACCCGTGATCAACGCGGTCATCTCCGGCGGCCCGGCCACCGACCCCGCCTTTCGTACCAAGGTCTCCGCCGCGCTCACCGAGCTGCGCTCCGTCGACGGCGTGCTGGCGGTGACCGACCCGTTCGGTCCCCAGGCCCCGGTCGCCACCGACGGCGCGGCGGTCCTGGTGAACGTGGAACTGGCGCACCAGGGCGACGTGCTGGCCGACAAGGTACGGACGCAGTTGACCGGGATCGACGGCACGACAGCGGTCGTCTCCGGCGGCCCGCTCACCGACCGCGAGTTCAACGACCAGGCCACCTCGGACACCCGGCGGGCCGAGATCGTGTCCGCGCCGTTGCTGCTGCTCCTGTTGCTGCTGGTCTTCATGTCGCTGATCGCCGCCGGGCTGCCGCTGCTGATCGCGCTGGTCGGTGTCGGCGGAACCTTCTCCACGCTGCTGGTGATGAGCTTCTTCACCGACGTGTCGATCTATTCGATCCAGGTCACCACGATGCTCGCCATCGGCCTCGGCGTCGACTACGCGCTGCTCATGGTCAGCCGGTTCCGGGAGGAACGGGCGCTGACCGAGGACGCGGAGGAGGCGCTCGTGCGGGCCTCCGAACGCGCCGGCCGGACCATCGTCTTCTCCGGTCTGACCATCGCGGTCAGCCTGGCCAGCCTGGTGGTCTTCGCCGATCCGTTCCTGCGGTCGATCGGCGTGGCCGGCGCCGCCGTGGTGCTGATCGACATGCTTGCCGCGATCACACTGCTTCCCGCGCTGCTCCAGCTGCTGCGCAACAGGATCAAGCCGGTCCGGGCGCGGAAGGAACGTGGCCGGTCCTTCGCCACGGTCGCCCGTGGCGTGCAGAAGATGCCGGTGCTCACCCTGCTGGTGGTGCTCGTCGGCCTGCTCGTGGCCGGGTTGTCGGCGACCAACCTGCGGCTGGACACCAGCAACCCCAGGTCGCTGCCGGCCGACAGTGCCACCCGCCAGCTCACCGAAGAGCTGCGCGAGCACTTCCCGGCACTTGCCGGCCCGAGCGCGATCACGATCGTCGCCCGGACCTCGGCCGACGACCCCGACCTGGCCGAGTTCCGGCAGCGGGTCGCCGCGGTGCCCGGCGTCTCCGTGGTGAACCCGGGGCGCAGCGGCGGCGGGCTGGCCGTTCTCCAGGCCACGCCGAAGAACCCGACGAGCGATCCGGACACCGCCCAGGCGGTACGCGACATCCGCGACCTGGACGCCCCCTTCACGGTGCAGGTCACCGGGGACGCGGCCCGTCTGGTCGACTATCAGCAGGAGCTGCGCGACCGCCTCCCGATCGCCGGCGGCATCGTGTTGCTGGCCACCTTCGTCCTGCTGCTGGCATTCACCCGGTCGGTGCTGATCCCGCTGAAGGCCGTGCTCACCAACCTGCTGAGCCTGTTCGCCGCGCTCGGCGTGGTGGTCTGGGTGTTCCAGGAGGGGCACCTGGTTGGCCTGCTCGGCGGTGAGCGGCTCGACGGCATCGACCTGACCGTGCCGGTGGTCGTCGCGGCGATCGCGTTCGGTCTCTCCACCGACTACGAGGTCTTCGTCCTCTCCCGGATCCGTGAGCGCCGCTTCGCCGGCGCGGCCCCGGACCAGGCGGTACGGGAGGGTCTGCAGCGAAGCGGCGGCATCGTGACCGCTGCGGCCCTGCTCCTCGCGGTCACCTTCGCCGGCTTCATGACCGGGGGATTCGCCCCGATCAAGGAGGTCGGCCTGGGTCTGGTGCTGGCCGTCCTGATCGACGCGGTGATCGTCCGGATGCTGCTGGTCCCGGCGACGATGGCGATTCTCGGGCGCGCCGCGTGGTGGGCGCCTCGCTTCCTGGGTGGCCGGCCGCAGGTCCCCTCCGCTCCGGAGGCCGGTGACGCGCAGCCGGAGCTGACGGCCACCGCCCAGGGCTGAGAGACCGGGGCGGGGCAGGCCCACGCCGCCCCGCCCCGGTCGATCGGGTCAGTGCGGGGCCACCACGCCGCGCAGGCCGGCGGCCTCGCCCACCTCGGAGAGGAGCAGATCCGTGTCGAGCAGTCGCACCAGCAGGCGGTCCACTCCGATCAGCACCGCACGGATCAGGTCAGGGGGCAGCAGGGTGGTGTCCCCGAGCAGCGTCCAGCGCAGTTGGCCGGGGGTGTCGAGCACGTCGCCGACCTCCATGAAGAACGAGGGGCCGGCCGGCCGGCGTTCGGTCCACCGGAAGCTCGGCTCGGTCAGGACCCGCTGCGCCACGTCGCGGTCGAGCGGGGCGGTGACGGGCGGCGTCTCGGGCGCGCCGCGCATGTCGTTGAAGAAGCATCGGATCTCCGGCTCGGCGCCGCGTTCCCGGCTCACCTCGGCCAGCGCCGCCCACCCGTCCACCGGATCGAAGCGGCCGTGCCGGAAGGTCCGTACGGCCGTGCCCCAGCAGTGCCGGACCAGGTCGGAGAAGGCCGGCCCGGTCAGGTCGACGACGGCCGGCATGTGCTGGGTCAGCGTGCCGATCGAGGCCCGCAGTGGCGCCGTGGTGCGGTTGCCGGTGACCAGGAGCAACCCGCACCGGTCGGTCTCGGCGACCACGCCCAGCAGGGCCGCGGTCACCGCGAGCGCGACCGTGGCGGTGCTGGTGCGGTACCGGTCGGCGAGCAGCCCCAGCACCGGCGCCGAGATCGGCGAGTCCAGGACACCGCGCCAGAACCGGGGTTCGGCCGGCGTCACCGGCCGGACCGCGGCGAAGTTGTCGAGCGGGACCGCGTTCAGTTGCCGGCGCAGGTGGGCCACAGCGGCGGCGCTGACCGTACGACCCCGTGGGGAACGCTCGAAGGCGGCGAGGTCGGCGGGATGAACCAGTTCCGGAGTCGCCGGATCCGGGCGCCCCGCCGCCCGGCAGGCCAGCATCTCGGCCAGCACCCGCGCCGCCAGACGGCTGCTCTGCAGGTCGGCCGCCAGGTGGGCGATGCAGAGCACCAGAGCCCGGGGCACCTGCCGGTGCACGTAGACCAGGACGCGCATCGGCACGTCCCGATCGTGGTCGAACGGTGTCGCCTGGAGCTGCTCGTCCAGTTCCCGGGCGGCCGCCGCGAACTGCTCGGCCGGACCGGCGCCGGAGAAGACCCCGACCGGGATGCTGCCGCTGTCGAGCACCTCCTGGACCAGCCGGCCGTCCCGTCGCGGGAACCGCGTGCGCAGTGCCTCGAAACGACCGGCCAGCGCGCCCACCGCGGCGCACACCATGGCCAGGTCAACTCCCTCGGGGATCAGCAGGGGCACCGTGACGTTGTAGGCGGCGCCCGGCGGCATCCGCCGGATGTCGCGTTCCACAAGCACCTGCCCCCACGTCAGCTGCTCGACGATCGCCCGGGAACCGGTGAAGTGGGCCGGCTGCCAGCGCACGTCCGCGGTCAGGCCGGGCACGATGCGTAGCCGTCCAGCGTGCGGACCGCCGCGTCCCGGCGGTTCTCCAGGTAGAGCTCGTTCCACCGGCCCAGCCCGGCGTCGGACGCGTGCGGGCCGAGGAACCGGGCGGCGACCGAGGCGCGGTACGCGGCCCAGGTGGCCGCCGGGCTGACCAGCCGGCTGGCGGCCGGTACGGTCCGCGCCGGCCGCGGCGGCAGGCTGCTGCCGGCGCACACGGCCTCGGCCCAGCTCTCCTGCTCGTCGAGGGTGGCCAGTACGGCGTCGAACGGCAGACCACGCAACTCGGTGACCGCCACCGCGCGGCTGCGGAAGCCGGTCGCCGACACCGGGCCGAACCGCTCGATCGCGATCGCCACCGGCAGCATCGCGCGCGGCGCGAACCACTCGCAGCCGAGCACGGTCAGCGTGGGCAGCCCGCCGGTGTCGCCGTCGTCCGCGGCGACGATCCGCCACTCCGCGAAGGGCAACGCGACGCCCGCGGCCCGGAAGGTGACCGCGTCGGCGCCGCAGTCCGGGCAGGACATGATCCGGACCGCCATCGGGGGTGCGGGCGGGCGGATCACCCCCGGCGGTTGATCGGCCGGAACGAGGAAGTGGGCCGCCGCCTCGCGGCGCGCCATCCGTTCGACCACGGTGGCCAGGGCCGGGTCAGGAGTCGTGGCAAGCGTGGTCATGTCGGATGTCCTCTCCACGGGCGTCGGCCGGAACGCCGGCCGCGACGAAGGTGCCAGGGCTCCGGCGGTGCAGGCCGAGGACGACCGCGGCCACGCCGAGGTCGATGAGCGCGCTCCGGCCGGCGGCGCCGAGGGCCGCACCGTCCGGGGCGGTCAGGCCGGAGTCCACCCAGGTCGACACGGCCGCACGGATCCGGGCGGGGTGGGCGGGGACGAGTGGGACGGGCAGTTCACGGCGGACCGCCGCGGCCTCCCGCCCGAGCAGGTATCCGGCGGCCCAGATCTCCAGGGCGGCCCGCGCCGGCGGCCGCGGCCCCGGGCGGTTGTCCAGGTACGCGGCCAGCGCGGTCGTGACCTCCGCCGCGTCGACCCCGATCAGGTCGCACCAGTCCGCCCAGTACCAGCAGAACTCGTTGCCTCCGGGCTCACCGGTGTGCGGCCGGAGCAGCCGGATCAGGCAGCGCGAGTCCTTGACCCGCACGACGTACTCGTCATGGGACTGGTAGCGGGACCGCGACGCCAGGGTCGTGTCGATCCGGGGGTCGAGGTCCCAGTGCGTGTCGGACGGCGCCGGCGGCGCCCACACGGTGGCGTGGTGCCGGCCGCCGTGCCCGGCGATCAGGGTCGGCAGCCCGCGGTTGTCGACCAGGTGCGGCACCGTCGCCAGCAGCGGCACTCCACGTTCCCGGCAATACCGGGCGATCATCTGGTCGTCGTCGGTGACCTCGTCCGGGATCGGCGCCAGGTAGGCGGCCAGGTCCGCGGCCACGTCGGCCGGCAGCAGGAACGCCAGCGCCGGGATCCACTCCATCGGGGACAGCGCCGCCCACGGCGATCCGGCGACCGCGGCCAGCCGGCACAGGAAGCTGTTCTGCGGGCTGCTCCAGTCGGTGTACAGGGCGATGCCGTGTGCCGGGCGACGCGCGATCGCGGCGACCACGTGGGTGGCGAAGCCGTCGCAGACCCGGGCGTCGTCCTGCAGCACCAGGTGATGCGTGGCGCCCTCGGCGATCGAGGCCCAGGCGACCTTCGCGGTCCGCAACGGGCTGCGGGCGGCGTCGGGGTCCGGGTCGTGCACGATGCGCGCGGATAGCGGGCGGCACGCCTCGACGAGCGGGTCCAGGGCGACGTCGCGAGCCGGATGATGCATGATCGTGACGCTGAGACGGACGTCCCGCGCCCGCCACTCGGGGCGGCTCACCGGGCCTCCGCCCGGCTGGTCCGGCGGACGTGCCGCCACGTCAGCAGCGGGACGAGCAGCATGCCGCCGACGTTGAGTACCGCGATCGTCCAGTACAGGGCCGACGGATCCTGCTGGGTCCGGGCCAGCGCGCTGCCGACGACCACCATGCCCCCGAAGTAGGGCACGTTCAGCAACAGCGCGATCAGGCCCCCGCCGACCTGTTCGAGAAGGAGCAGCGTCATCACGTTCAGGCCCAGACCGATGTAGGTCAGGCCGACGATCGCCAGGAAGCGTCCGGTCTCCGACGCGACTGTCGGGTCACCGGCCAGCAGCGCGGCCAGGGGGTCCCGGCACAACCAGATCGCCGCGGCCAGCACCGCGTACACCACGGCGGTCAGGCGAAGTCCGGAACCGAATGCCGTCAGCCACTCCCCGGGCCGCCCCGCGCCCCGCAGCTGGTTCAGCACGATCGCGGTCGCCGAACCGAGCGCCGAGGCTGGGACGATGAGCAGGTTCTGCAGCGCGCCGGCCGCCGAGTACCCGGACACCACGTCCGGCCCGAACGGGCTGAGCGCCCACAGCAGGCCCGCGTTCGCCACGGCCATCACCACGAACGACGCGGTGACCGGCAGCCCGGTGCCGGTCAGACGCCCGATCGCCTCCGGCCGCCAGGTCAGCGGCCCGCTCGCCGTCCAGAGTCCGCAGCGGTACACCTGCACCATGCCGACGGTCAGCGCGGCCACGCCGCCGCCCGCGATCGCGACCGGAAGCGCGTACACGCCGAGGTCGGTGCCGAAGCCCAGGACCGCGACGCCGCCCACCTCCATGGTCGCGCCGGTCAGCACCACGGCCGCTGCGGAGCCCGGCCGGCCGTAGCCGCGCAGGCTCGACGAGAGCAGCACGGTCGGGAAGAAGATCAGGTTGGCCAGGCAGGCCCAGCGGGTGAAGGCGACGAACTCCCCCACCGACGCGTCCGGGACGTTCAGCAGCGTCGCCAGCCAGGGCGCCGCCAGGATCAGTACGAGGCTGACGGTGCCCCAGACGGCCGTGCCGACGCGGGCCATGCTGGCGGCGACCGGGAGGACGTCCCGTGCCCGGCCGGCGCCGCGGCTCACCGACGCGGCGACCTGGTTGCTCACGTCGAAGCCCACCTGGAGCGCGGCGAAGAGCAGCGCCAACGGTACGTAGAGGGAGCGCACGTACATCGCCTCGACGCTGATCCGGGCCATCAGCGCGATCACCACCACCGGCACCAGGACGCCGGCCGTCTCGCCGAGCGCGATCGTGGCGGCGAGGCGGCGGATCCGGGCCGCGCCGTCCCAGGCGACGGTGGTCGGTGCTTCGGTGGTGCTCACGACGGCGCCACCGTCGCCGCGCCGGTCGTCGGACGTTCGGGCATGACCCACCCCCATGTCGGGCTCGCGGAGACGCACCGACCATAGATACGCGCGAATCAGGCCCACAAGCTGCCCAAAGTGCTATGCCCAGGGAGGTGTCGGAGCCGCCAGGAGGGCGGGCCGCCTCACAACCGTTCCGGGGTACGGATGCCGAGCAGGTCCAGGCCCTGCCGCAGCACCCGACCGGTCAGGTCGCACAGCACCAGCCGGCTCTCCCGTACCGGCCCGTCGGCCCGCAGCACCGGGCAGCGCTCGTAGAACGCACTGAACGCCACAGCCAGCCGGTGCAGGTACGCGGTCAGCCGGTGGAACTCCAGACCGTCCGCCACCTCCTCGACCACCGCGCCGAAGCCGACCAGTTCCATCGCGAGCGCCCGCTCGGCCGGCTCGGCGAGCGTGACCTCCGCGTCCGGCCGCGCCGCCGCGCCGGCCCGCCGGAAGATCGACCGGACCCGGGAGTACGCGTACTGGAGGTACGGCGCGGTGTTCCCGTCCAGCGACAGCATCCGCTCCCAGTCCAGCACGTAGTCCTTGTGCCGGTCCCCGGACAGGTCGGCGTACTTGATCGCGCCGATGCCCACCGCGCGCCCCACCTCGGCTGCCTCCGCCTCGCTCAGCTCCGGGTTGCGTTCCCGGGCCAGCGCGGTGGCCCGCTGGACCGCCTCGGTGAGCAGCCCGACCAGCTTCACCGACCCGCCGGCCCGGCTGCGCAGCATCCGCCCGTCCGGGCCGAGGATCGAGCCGAACCCGACGTGCTCGGCCCGCACCGGTTCGGCCAGCCAGCCGGCCTGCGCGCCGACCGCGAACACCATTTCGAAGTGCCGCCGCTGCGGCAGCCCGACCACGTAGAGCAGCCGGGTCGCGTCGAGCGCGCCGGTCCGGTGCCGCAGCGCGGCCAGGTCGGTGGCCGGGTAGCCGTACCCGCCGTCGGACTTGCGCACGATCAGCGGCAACGGCTCGCCGTCACGCCCCACCGAACCGGGCGGGAACACGCAGTCCGCGCCCTCGCTGCGCCGCAGCAGTCCGAGCCGGTCCAGCTCCTCGACAGTGGGCGCGAGCTGGTCGTGGTAGCTGCTCTCGCCCCGGAAGTCGCCGCCGGTCAGTGTCACGTCGAGCAGGTCGTACACGGTCAGGAAGTAGCTCTCGGACTGCGTCACCAGCAGCCGCCACAGCCGCAGCGTCGCCGGGTCGCCGCCCTGCAACGCCACCACCCGCAGCCGCGACCGCTCCCGGAACGCCTCGTCGTCGTCGAACTTCGCCCGCGCCGCCTTGTAGAACCCGTCCAGGTCACCCATGGACAGCTCCTGCGCCGCCCCGGCCTCACCCAGGTCCAGCAGGTGCTCGATCAGCATGCCGAACGGCGTGCCCCAGTCGCCGAGGTGGTTGGCGCGCAGCACCCGGTGCCCGAGCCACTCCAGCGTCCGGGCTGCCGCGTCCCCGATCACGGTCGACCGCAGGTGCCCGACGTGCATCTCCTTCGCCACGTTCGGCCCCGAATAGTCGACCACCACGGTTTCCGGCTCGGCCACGGGCGGCACGCCGAGCCGCGGGTCGGCGGCCATCGCGGAGACCAGGCGGCCGAGCGCGTGCCCGGACACGGTGAGGTTCAGAAAGCCCGGACCGGACACCTCGACCGCCGCGCAGAGGCCGGCGAGCGCCGCGCGCTCCCGTACCTCCGCGGCGATCTCCCGCGGCGGACGGCCGAGCCGCCGGGCCAGCGCCAACGCCGCGTCGGACTGGAAGTCCGCGTGCTGCGAGCGCCGCACGGCCGGGTCCACCGGCACGCCGGCCACCGCCGCGAACGCGGGCGCCAGCCGGTCGGTAAGCAGCTTTTCAAGATCCATGGGTACGCCGATCTCGCTGTGGATCCGTCGCGCGGATCACCTGACGGGAACGCGACGGCGGAGCGAGGACGATCGATGACGACCGGCGGCTCGATCCGCCGGTCGCAGGAGAGGAAGGCTCAGCGCAGGCGGTCGCGGGACCGCCGGCGTCGCAGCGCGCCGAGCCGGACGTCGGGGGACGTCATCGGGTACGCGTGCGAACTGGCCATGTCGGCAGCGTAACCGGCCGGCCCGGGGTCGGCGCAAGCGCGTACCCCGGGCCGGTGTGTGGTCAGGCCGAGGTGGCGACGGCCTTGCGGTAGCGCTCGGCCCGGCGCCGCACCTGGGTGTACGCACTGCTCAGGCCCATCGCCCGGCGGACCTCGACGAGCGTGCGGCGCACCTCGACGCGGGTCCGTTCGGTGCCGGTAACGATCAGTTCGTCGACCAGGCCGGGTTGCGCCTCGAAGCGGGCCCGGCGCTCCCGGATCGGGTCGAGGAACCGGTTGAGCGCCGTCACCAGCGCCTCCTTGACCTCGACGTCACCGACCCGGCCGGCCCGGTAGCGGTCCTTGAGCTCCGCCACCTGTGCCCGGTCCGGGTTGAAGACGTCGTGGAACTCGAAGACCGGATTCCCCTCGACTGTGCCCGGCACGTCGGCGCGGACCCGGTTGGGATCGGTGTACATCCCCATCACCTTGCGGCGCACCGTCGCCGCGTCGTCGGAGAGCGCGATCGCGTTCCCCTTGCTCTTGCTCATCTTCCCGGCGCCGTCGGTGCCGACCAGCGTCGGCGTGTCCGACATCAGCATGTCGGGCACCGGGAAGACCTCGCCGTAGAGGTGGTTGAACCGCCGGGCGATCTCCCGGGTCACCTCGACGTGCGCGGCGTTGTCCTTCCCGACCGGCACGACCTGCCCCTTCACGCAGAGGATGTCGGCGGCCTGGAGGACCGGGTAGCCGAGCAGGCCGTACGGCATCTCGTCCTTGCCGGCGTCCCGGGTCATCTCCTTGAGCGACGGCACCCGTTCGAGCCGGGGCACCGTGATGAGGTTCTGGAACAGCGTGTTCAGGTCGCCGACCTCGGGGATCGCCGACTGGAGGTAGAACGTGGCCCGCTCCGGCTCCACCCCGGCGGCCAGGATGTCGGTGACCATCTCGCGGGCGTTGTGCGCCACCTGCTCGATGTCCGCGCGGCTGTTGCGCGTGGTGAGCATGTGCAGGTCGGCGATGATGAAGAAGCTTTCGTACCGCTGGTGCAGCCGCACCCGGTTGGCGATGCTGCCCACGTAGTGGCCGAGGTGCAACCGCCCGGTCGGGCGGTCGCCGGTGAGCATGCGTGCAGAGGGCATGGTCGTACGCCTTTCGTGCCGTTCGCTGGCGGGGAGACGCGACCCGGGTGTCACCCGGGTCGGTGGAGCGGGCTCGTCAGAACGAGCGCCGCCATCGCCCGCCGGCGCGGAACCGAAGTCCGCCGGCACGGAGTACGTCGAGGATCTGCTCCCGGCCGTCGGCAGCGTGGCCCGGAAGACCGGCACGGGTCTCCGGGAGGCAGCTGCGCGGCCGGACCATGCCTGACACGGTAACCGCTCACCGGCCGGCGCCGCTGCCTCCTGCCGCGCTTACTGCTGTCGATAGCTCTCGGAGTAGTAGCTGCCGACCCGCTCCCGGTACTCCGGGTGCGCGAAGTGGTCGCTGTCGAACGCGGGCGACTCCTTCACCTGGTCGCGGGTGCGGTCCACGTGCACCACGCGGTCCAGGTGGTCGACCCGGGCCACCGTGCCGGCCGGCAGCAGCACCTTCTTGCCGAAGATCCACGGTCCGGTGTCCACCACCAGGTAGCGCGCGTCGGCGTCCTCGTTCGCCTCGTCGATCGACCCGATCCGGCCGTCAGTCGCCTCCACCCGGTAGCCCGTGAGGTCGAGCGGCGTGCCGGGACCGGGGCGTCCAGCTGGTCGTCGGTGTCCGCGGCGCGCTGCCGCGGTACGTCTCCGGGCCGGGTCTGGTCGTACCCACCCGCCAGGGCGGACGGGTCCCGCCAGGCCCAGGGGTTGAACGGCTGCATAGGTGGCACCTCCCGCGCATCGGCTCGACACCGTGCACAGTGCCCCGGCGGCCACGACGGAAACACGTTCCGCCGTCTCTGGAGCCCTGACCTGCGCGGACGGGTGCGCTGGCATACTGGCCGACCATGGTCCTGTCGCGTGGTTGGTCGCTGTTCCTGGTCGCCGTCGGGGTGTGGACCTGGGTGATCTGGCCGAGGTTCGCGGTCGCCATCTGGAACGACGAGCGCGCCTGGTCTGCCGGCGTCGTCGGCGAGGGCAGTCCGACGAGTTTCCTCTGGGTGCACGCCCTGCTGATCGGCGCCTCCCTGGCGATCGGCACGACTGTGGGGGTTCTGGGCATCCGCGCCTCCCGCGCCGCCCGCCGCCCTTCCCCTTCTCCTTCCCCGTCCTCGGCCCCGCGCAGTTGATCAAGGAGTTTGTGTCCGGTGGGGACACGGATCGGGACGCGAACTCCTTGATCGTGCATGCCGCAGACGGGTGTGACGCGCGCCGCTACCCCCCGATTTGACGATCAAACCTGCGGACGCGTAACTTTCTCTCTGCCAGCGCGGAACGGGGCAAACGGGACGAAAGTCCTGAAGCGCCGAACCGGGACTGGCGCCAGGTCTTAACGAGGTTCGCCTCCGCAGGACCTGGTCCGGGCGAGGCTTGCCGAAACGCCGGAGGGCGGATTTGGCGGAGCGAAACCGACCGGGTAAGGTTGTCGACCGGCAGGGAACCGGGCGAGCTTGCGGGCAACCGCAGCGGCCGGCCTGCCAAATCCGATGATCAGACGCAGCGGGTAACTGCTGCGTGGGTTCAGCGGCGCCGACCCGTACGAAGCGTGACAGACCGGGACACACGGTTTGACACGGCAGACACGGTGAGGTAACGTAGTAAAAGTGCCCGGCGCGAGAGCGGCGGGTAGTTGAACGAGATGCCCCGGTCGGGGGTTCCACTGTGTGGGGCTTTCTGGTTGGTGTGTGGTTGTTCTTTGAGAACTCAACAGGGTGCTTGTAAAGCCAGTGCCAATTGTTTTATACCCCGGACTGGTCAGGCTGTTGTCTGGCTGGTTGGGATTCCTTTGGCAACACTTTTGTTGTCAGGATGCTGTTCGACAAGTTTTTGTTGGAGAGTTTGATCCTGGCTCAGGACGAACGCTGGCGGCGTGCTTAACACATGCAAGTCGAGCGGAAAGGCCCTTCGGGGTACTCGAGCGGCGAACGGGTGAGTAACACGTGAGCAACCTGCCCCAGGCTTTGGGATAACCCCGGGAAACCGGGGCTAATACCGAATATGACCTTGCACCGCATGGTGTTTGGTGGAAAGTTTTTCGGCTTGGGATGGGCTCGCGGCCTATCAGCTTGTTGGTGGGGTGATGGCCTACCAAGGCGACGACGGGTAGCCGGCCTGAGAGGGCGACCGGCCACACTGGGACTGAGACACGGCCCAGACTCCTACGGGAGGCAGCAGTGGGGAATATTGCACAATGGGCGGAAGCCTGATGCAGCGACGCCGCGTGAGGGATGACGGCCTTCGGGTTGTAAACCTCTTTCAGCAGGGACGAAGCGTAAGTGACGGTACCTGCAGAAGAAGCGCCGGCCAACTACGTGCCAGCAGCCGCGGTAAGACGTAGGGCGCGAGCGTTGTCCGGATTTATTGGGCGTAAAGAGCTCGTAGGCGGCTTGTCGCGTCGACTGTGAAAACCCGCAGCTCAACTGCGGGCCTGCAGTCGATACGGGCAGGCTAGAGTTCGGTAGGGGAGACTGGAATTCCTGGTGTAGCGGTGAAATGCGCAGATATCAGGAGGAACACCGGTGGCGAAGGCGGGTCTCTGGGCCGATACTGACGCTGAGGAGCGAAAGCGTGGGGAGCGAACAGGATTAGATACCCTGGTAGTCCACGCTGTAAACGTTGGGCGCTAGGTGTGGGGGGCCTCTCCGGTTCCCTGTGCCGCAGCTAACGCATTAAGCGCCCCGCCTGGGGAGTACGGCCGCAAGGCTAAAACTCAAAGGAATTGACGGGGGCCCGCACAAGCGGCGGAGCATGCGGATTAATTCGATGCAACGCGAAGAACCTTACCTGGGTTTGACATGGCCGCAAAACTGTCAGAGATGGCAGGTCCTTCGGGGGCGGTCACAGGTGGTGCATGGCTGTCGTCAGCTCGTGTCGTGAGATGTTGGGTTAAGTCCCGCAACGAGCGCAACCCTCGTTCGATGTTGCCAGCGCGTTATGGCGGGGACTCATCGAAGACTGCCGGGGTCAACTCGGAGGAAGGTGGGGATGACGTCAAGTCATCATGCCCCTTATGTCCAGGGCTTCACGCATGCTACAATGGCCGGTACAATGGGCTGCGATACCGTGAGGTGGAGCGAATCCCAAAAAGCCGGTCTCAGTTCGGATCGGGGTCTGCAACTCGACCCCGTGAAGTCGGAGTCGCTAGTAATCGCAGATCAGCAACGCTGCGGTGAATACGTTCCCGGGCCTTGTACACACCGCCCGTCACGTCACGAAAGTCGGCAACACCCGAAGCCGGTGGCCCAACCCTTGTGGAGGGAGCCGTCGAAGGTGGGGCTGGCGATTGGGACGAAGTCGTAACAAGGTAGCCGTACCGGAAGGTGCGGCTGGATCACCTCCTTTCTAAGGAGCACCATCCACCGAAAGGTGGCATGGAGCCCGCGGCCCGCGAATGTCGGGTCGGGGTGCTCAGATGGCGGAGACACTGGCAAGTCAGGCGCCGGCAACGGCCAGAAATTTTCCTAGTACAGCTGCTCTTCGGGGTGGTGGGAACGGGGTTCTGGTGCGGCTGGTGGATGGCGTATAGCACCCTGTTGGGTCCTGAAAGAACAACCCGGGTGGTTGACTTTCAGAGCCGAAGTCCGAGGTGATGCCTCGGGATGGCGCCAGGCATGGCCTGGTCTCGCAAACCGTGACCACGTGGTGGGTTGCAGGTGTGGGGCTTGTGGGTTGTGGGTTGGTTGTTTGTTGAGAATTGCACAGTGGACGCGAGCATCTTTGTGGTCAAGTTGTCAAGGGCGAACGGTGGATGCCTTGGCACCAGGAGCCGATGAAGGACGTGGGAGGCCGCGATAGGCCTGGGGGAGCTGTCAACCAAGCTGTGATCCCAGGGTGTCCGAATGGGGAAACCCGGCATCAGTCATGTGATGTCACCCGCACCTGAACACATAGGGTGTGTGGGGGGAACGCGGGGAAGTGAAACATCTCAGTACCCGTAGGAAGAGAAAACAAATAGTGATTCCGTGAGTAGTGGCGAGCGAAAGCGGATTGAGGCTAAACCGGCTGCGTGTGATACCTGTCAGGGGTTGCGTGGTCGGGGTTGTGGGACCCTGCTCAACAGACTGACATCTGTTGGAGAAGTTACAAAGCCAGTGGTTAGTCGAACAGTCTGGAATGGCTGACCGTAGACGGTGATAGTCCGGTAGGTGAAAGCTGCTGGTCTTCTGTGGGTGTTCCCGAGTAGCGGCGGACTCCTGAAATCTGCCGTGAATCTGCCAGGACCACCTGGTAAGCCTAAATACTTCCTGGTGACCGATAGCGGACAAGTACCGTGAGGGAATGGTGAAAAGTACCCCGGGAGGGGAGTGAAATAGTACCTGAAACCGTTCGCCTACAATCCGTCGGAGCCTTGCGGGGTGACGGCGTGCCTTTTGAAGAATGAGCCTGCGAGTTAGTGGCATGTGGCGAGGTTAACCCGTGTGGGGGAGCCGTAGCGAAAGCGAGTCTGAATAGGGCGTTTTTAGTCGCATGCTCTAGACCCGAAGCGGAGTGATCTAGCCATGGGCAGGCTGAAGCGCGGGTAAGACCGCGTGGAGGGCCGAACCCACCAACGTTGAAAAGTTGGGGGATGACCTGTGGTTAGGGGTGAAAGGCCAATCAAACTCCGTGATAGCTGGTTCTCCCCGAAATGCATTTAGGTGCAGCGTCGCGTGTTTCTTGCCGGAGGTAGAGCACTGGATGGTCTAGGGGGCCCACAAGCTTACCGAAATCAGCCAAACTCCGAATGCCGGTAAGTGAGAGCGCGGCAGTGAGACTGCGGGGGATAAGCTTCGTAGTCGAGAGGGAAACAGCCCAGATCACCAGCTAAGGCCCCTAAGCGTGTGCTAAGTGGAAAAGGATGTGGGGTCGCATAGACAACCAGGAGGTTGGCTTAGAAGCAGCCACCCTTTAAAGAGTGCGTAATAGCTCACTGGTCAAGTGGTTCCGCGCCGACAATGTAGCGGGGCTCAAGCACACCGCCGAAGCTGTGGCATTCACATTTTAACTTCGTGCCTCCTTGATGGGGTATGCAGGTGTGTGGATGGGTAGGGGAGCGTCGTGCCGGGGGTGAAGCAGCGGGGTGACCCAGTTGTGGACGCGGCACGAGTGAGAATGCAGGCATGAGTAGCGAAAGAAGGGTGAGAAACCCTTCCGCCGGATGACCAAGGGTTCCAGGGCCAGGCTAATCCGCCCTGGGTGAGTCGGGACCTAAGGCGAGGCCGAGAGGCGTAGTCGATGGACAACGGGTTGATATTCCCGTACCCGCGAAAGAGCGACCCTGACGAACCTCGTTGTGCTAACCACCCGAACCGCCGGCGGTCTTCGGACCAATGGTGGGGAGCGTGGGAACCTGGCGGGTAGTAGTCAAGCGATGGGGTGACGCAGGAAGGTAGCTGAGCCCGGCCGGTGGTTGTGCCGGGGTAAGCGTGTAGGCCGGTGTGTAGGCAAATCCGCACACCATTGAGGCTGAGACGTGATGCCGAGCCGATTCAGGTGAAGTCAGTGATCCTATGCTGCCGAGAAAAGCCTCTAGCGAGTTCTTAGCGGCCCGTACCCCAAACCGACACAGGTGGTCAGGTAGAGAATACCGAGGCGATCGGGCGAACTGTGGTTAAGGAACTCGGCAAATTGCCCCCGTAACTTAGGGAGAAGGGGGGCCGGAGACGTGAAGCCCCGCGCGGGTGGAGCGTTGTATGGCCGCAGAGAGCAGGGGGAAGCGACTGTTTACTAAAAACACAGGTCCATGCGAAGAAGTAATTCGATGTATATGGACTGACGCCTGCCCGGTGCTGGAACGTTAAGGGGACCTGTTAGCTCTTCGGGGCGAAGCGGAGAACTTAAGCGCCAGTAAACGGCGGTGGTAACTATAACCATCCTAAGGTAGCGAAATTCCTTGTCGGGTAAGTTCCGACCTGCACGAATGGCGTAACGACTTCCCCACTGTCTCAACCACAGGCCCGGCGAAATTGCATTACGAGTAAAGATGCTCGTTACGCGCGGCAGGACGGAAAGACCCCGGGACCTTTACTATAGCTTGACATTGGTATCTGAATTAGCTTGTGTAGGATAGGTGGGAGCCGGTGAAGTCCATACGCCAGTATGGGTGGAGGCAATCTTGAAATACCACTCTGGTTGATTTGGGTATCTAACTTCGGACCGTTATCCGGTTCAGGGACAGTGTCTGGTGGGTAGTTTAACTGGGGCGGTTGCCTCCTAAAGGGTAACGGAGGCGCCCAAAGGTTCCCTCAGCCTGGTTGGCAATCAGGTGTTGAGTGCAAGTGCACAAGGGAGCTTGACTGTGAGACTGACAGGTCGAGCAGGGACGAAAGTCGGGACTAGTGATCCGGCACTGGCATGTGGAAGCGGTGTCGCTCAACGGATAAAAGGTACCCCGGGGATAACAGGCTGATCTTCCCCAAGAGTCCATATCGACGGGATGGTTTGGCACCTCGATGTCGGCTCGTCGCATCCTGGGGCTGTAGCAGGTCCCAAGGGTTGGGCTGTTCGCCCATTAAAGCGGTACGCGAGCTGGGTTTAGAACGTCGTGAGACAGTTCGGTCCCTATCCGCCGTGCGCGTAGGATACTTGAGAAGGGCTGTCCCTAGTACGAGAGGACCGGGACGGACGAACCTCTGGTGTGCCAGTTGTCCCGCCAGGGGCACGGCTGGTTAGCTACGTTCGGAAGGGATAACCGCTGAAAGCATCTAAGCGGGAAGCTCGCTTCAAGATGAGGTATCCCACCCACTTTGTGGGGTAAGGCCCCCAGCTAGACGACTGGGTTGATAGGCCGGAAATGTAAGCCCGGTAACGGGTTCAGTTGACCGGTACTAATAGGCCGAGGACTTGACTACTAAGCTGCTACGCGTCCACTGTGCAACTCTGAACACACAACAACCCGTGGTTGGTTGTTTGATATGTTCATAGAGTTACGGCGGTCATGGCGGAGGGGAAACGCCCGGTAACATTCCGAACCCGGAAGCTAAGCCCTCCAGCGCCGATGGTACTGCACTCGGGAGGGTGTGGGAGAGTAGGACACCGCCGGACAAACATTCGATTTCAGGGCCACCCCACACCGGGGTGGCCCTGAAACGCATTCCCCCACAGCCGGCAACCCCGCCCGCACCCCAAGGGATGAACGTCAACCGCCCGCCACACCGGCTCGGCGGCATGACACCGCGGGATCAGGCCGCTACCCCGGCCTGGCGGGGTGGAGGCACTGCAGTCCTAGCCACTTCCCCGAAGTGGCGGCAACAGGCTGCCCCGGACCCAGCCACCTCCCCGAACTGGCGGACGGGCCACCAGTTCCCCGAGGTGGCGGCAACGAAGTGCCCCGGACCTCGCCACCTCCCCGAACTGGCCGACGGGCCACCACTTCCTCGAGGTGGCGGCTCCGAAGTACCCGCGGACCCAGCCACCTCCCCGATCTGGCGCGCGGGTCACCAGTTCCCCGAGGTGGCGGCAATGGAATGCCCGGGATCCAGCCACCTCCCCGATCTGGCGAGCCCGTTCACCAGATCGGGGAGGTGGCGGCAAAGAAGTGCTGCCGACCCAGCCCTTTCGGCGAGCTGGCGGCCAGGCCCCCGAAGCGGCGGTAACGGAGCGCCCTCGCCCCCACCACCTCACCGAGCTGGCGAACCGGGCGGCCACCACTCCGGCGATGTGGCGGCAACGGAGTGCCCGGAATGCACCCACCTCCCCGAACTGGCGGACGGGTCGCCAGTTCCCCGAGGTGGTGGCAACAGACTGCCCCGGATCCAGCCACCTTCCCGAACTGGCGGACGGGTCGCCAGTTCCCCGAGGTGGTGGCAACAGACTGCCCCGGATCCAGCCACCTTCCCGAACTGGCGGACGGGTCGCCAGTTCCCCGAGGTGGTGGCAACAGACTGCCCCGGATCCAGCCACCTTCCCGAACTGGCGGACGGGTCACCAGTTCCCCGAGGTGGTGGCAACGGAGCGCCCCGGACCCAGCCACCTCCCCGAGTTGGTGGGCCGGTCGCCAGTTCCCCGAAGTGGCGGGCCGAGATGGCGGACCGGGCGGCCACCACTACGGTGAAGTGGCGGCAACGAAGTGCCCCGGACCCAGCCACCTCCCCGAACTGGCGGGGCGGGCCGCCGCCCAACCACCCACACCGCCCCGGATTCGGGGCTGGCCGACGGGAATCACCACGACGGCCGCGTCAGTCTCGTACCGTCGAGCCGGGACCGCCGACGCACGCCGAGTCAGCGGCCCGAAAACGTGACATGGCGTACGTCCGGGCCGTGGTCGGGGCGGTGCGCACGGGGTACAGGAGTGGGCATGGAGATCGGAATCATCGGGTCGGGGCACATCGGGGGCACCCTCACCCGTCGTCTGCGTTCACTCGGCCACGACGTCGCGGTGGCCAACTCCCGCGGGCCGCAGAGCCTGGCCGACCTGGCCGCCGAGACCGGCGCTCGGGCGGTGTCGGTGGAGGACGCCGTGCAGGGCGCCGAGCTGGTGGTCATCGCGATCCCGCTGAAGGCGGTGCCGGAGCTTCCGGCGAGCCTCTTCGACGGCAAGCTGGTGGTCGACGCCAACAACTACTACCCCCAGCGGGACGGCGACATCGCCGAGCTGCTGGATCGGAGTCTCAGCTCCAGCCGCTGGACCGCTGACCACCTCAAGGGCGCCCGGGTGGTGAAGGTCTTCAACAACATCCAGGCGGCGCACCTGATGGACGAGGGCAAGCCGGCGGGTACGGCGGACCGGATCGCGCTGCCGGTGGCCGGCGACGACGCGGACGCCAAGCGGATCGTGATGGGCCTCGTGGACGACCTGGGCTTCGACCCGGTCGATGCGGGCACCCTGGACGAGAGCTGGCGTCAGCAGCCCGACACGCCCGTCTACGGCACCGACCGGGACGCCGACGGCGTACGCGAAGGGTTGGCCGCGGCGCGGCCGTGAGAAGCATGGAAAGGCCCCGCCGGATGCGTCCGGCGGGGCCTTTTCGCGTTTCGTGGATCAGTTGCCGCCCGGTTTCGGGGCGCAGATGAAGCGCGGCTCGGCGTCGTAGCGCCAGCTGAACTTCTCCCGCTTGAGGACCTTGCCGTCCTTCTTGATGACCCGGTACGCGTCCTGGGCGAACCCGATGGCGCCGGCGGCGGGGATGCAGGACGGTCCCGGCGTCAGGTAGACGGTCTTCGGCTGGGTGATGTTGCGGCGGGGGCCGTACTCCGTCTTGACGCTGTCGTAGATCTTGGTGCTCCAGATCGAGACGGTGATCGAGCTGGACGTGTACGAGGTGTCGATGAGCACGCCGTGGGGCGTGTTGTTGCGGAACTTGAAGTCGAGCTGCGGCCAGTAGATGGTCGACTCGATCACGGCCGGGTAGCGGCTGAAGTAGAACGAGTGCGGCTTGTGCTCCACGTCCTCCAGCCCGGCGTAGTACGTGGCGTTGAACAGCGTGGTGGTGAACTGTGAGACGCCGCCGCCGACGCCCGGCACCAGCTTGCCGTTCACGATCGTCGGCGCGTCCTTGTATCCCTGGTCGTAGCCGCGTTCGCCGGTGTGCCCGTTGAGTGAGAACGTCTCACCCGGCTTCACGAGCGCGCCGTCGACGTCCTTCGCCGCGCGGACGATGTTCTGGCTGCGCGGGGAGGAGAGGCCGCCGGTGAAGTGGGTGGTGAAGCTCGACACCCGTTCCTTGATGCCCAGCTTCGCCAACTCGGCCTCGGTCAGCTCGGGCGCGGCCGGCTTGAGTTCGGCGGTCACCGTGCGGCCCTCGGACTTGGGCAGTACCGCGAGCAGGGCCGGGCCGAGCGCGGCGGCGTCGACCTGGCGGCCGGCCTTGCTGGGCACCACCTTCGGCTTGCCGCCGCTGATGGTCAGCCCGGCGTCCTGCGGCTCGACCTCCAGCTTCGTCAGCCGGTCGCCGAGCGCGGCGCGGAGCCGCTTGACGTCGACCTTCGGGGTGAGTGTGCCGGCGTCGTCGGCGGAGAAGCGCAGCGACCGGGCGATGGCGGTGGGCGGGATGGTGACGGAACCGCCGTCGGTGGTGAGTGTCACCGGCGCGGCGACCGCGGGCCGGGCCAGCTCGGCGACGAGGCGGTCCACCTCCTCCCGGGTGGTGGCGGGCCACTTCTCGACGAGCGGCACGGTGACCGGCTCGGCGGCCAGCCAGCCGGCCTTCACCACAGCGGTGGCGCCGTCGGTGTCGACGGTCAGCGCCGGCTTCGGGTAGACCGGCTTCGGGGTGGTGCCGGTCCAGATGATCGCCGGCATGGTCATCTCGCGTCCCTGCGAGCCCATCACCTTGCGCAGGGCGGCCTCCAGCTTGGGCTGGTCGACGGTGACCACCGGCTCGACCGTACGGGAGCCGACGAGCCGGCTCACCGCGTGCGCGTCAGCCTCGGCGGCCGCCGCCACCGTGGCGTCCACGTCGATGGCGAGCCCCACGTCGGACGGCTTCAGCTCGGCCTTCTTCTCACCGACGGTGACCGCCAGCGGTGAGTTCAACGTGTCGGCGCGGCGCTCCAGCTCGGCGCGGAGCGCCTGGGCCGCCTCCGCGCGGCTCCGCCCGCCCAGCTCGGTGCCGAGCACAGTGGTGCCGCGGGGCACGTCACCGGCGTACGCGTAGGCGCCCAGGCCGACGCCGCCGGCGAGCACGGCCGCGACGATCCCCCCGGCCAGCAGCAGCCGGGCCCGTCGCGACCGCCCCGGCCTGCCCGGCTCGCCTCCGGGCGGTGTGGCGACCGGCTCCATCTCGACGCCGGGCCAGCTCACCGCCGCCACCTTGATGGTGGGCCGGTCGTCGGCAGCCGGCACCTTCTCGCCGTACATCGTCACTGCAACCTCGATCGGAAGTACGCGCGGGGACCGCTTCCCCCGCGGGAGACACCTACGGTAACCAACGCTCGGGCGCGCCGGGAGTCTCCGGTCCGGCGGTCGTGTCGGGCGTTCGGCGGTGTCGTGCCGATCACCCGATTCGGGGCCGCACCCGGGTGTGGATCGTGGCACGGTGAGCGGGTGCTGGCGTACGGCGGTGGATGGCTCGACCGGGCGGCGGCGCTGCGCGGTGACGCGGAGTGGCTGGCCGGGCGGCTGACCGATCCGGTGAGCGTGGTGCTGCCGCTGTGGCGGGACCGCTGCCTGGTCGACGCGGCCGGTCCGGTCCGGCTCACCGGCGAGCACGCTTCCCGCGTCCGGTCGGCCGCCGAGGAGACCGTGTTCCTGGGGCTCGACGGCGACGTCGCGGTGTTCGCGGCCGACCTCTCCGCGCTCGGCGAGCGGGCGGCAGTCGAGCTGGCCGCCGCGACGCGGGCTGTCGACGTCAGGGCGCTCGTGGGCCGGCTCGACCCGGCCGGGGCGGCCGTGCAGGCGTACGCCCGGGGGTTGCTGCTCTGGCACCGGCAGCAGGGGTACTGCGGCGCGTGCGGCGCCCGGGCCGTGGCCGGCGGCGGCGGGCACCTGCGGACCTGTGGCGGCGGTGAGTGCGGGCGGCTGTGGTTCCCCCGGATCGAGCCGGCCGTGATCGTGCTGGTCGAGGCGCCCGGCCGGGCTGGGCGGTGCCTGCTGGCCCGGCACGCGGGCGCGGCTGAGGGGGCCTTCTCGACGCTGGCCGGCTTCGTCGAGGTGGGCGAGAGCCTGGAGGACGCGGTCCGGCGGGAGTTGGCCGAGGAGGCGGGCGTCACCGTCACCGACGTGGTCTACCAGGGGTCGCAGGCGTGGCCGTTTCCCGCCGGGCTGATGGCGGGTTTCCGGGCCGTCGCCGTGTCCGAGGAGGTCCGGGTCGACGGGGTGGAGCTGCTGGAGGCGCGCTGGTTCAGCCGGGCGGAGCTGCGGGCGCGGGTCGCGGCAGGGCGGCCGCTGGGCCGGGTGGACTCGATCGATCACCAGCTGCTGGGCGACTGGCTCGCGGAGGCCTGAACACCATCACCAGCGCGGTTCCCGCGGCGGTGGCGAGCGCGCACCACATGATGCCCTGGAACGTCCGTGGCGCGACGGTGGTGGTCAGCACGGCCAGGACGGCCGCGGCGACCCAGAGCGGCGCGGAGGGCCAGCGCGCGCCGGCAGCGATCTTCGCGTTGACGGCCGCGAAGATCAGCGCGTAGAGCGCGCCGGTCGCGGCGAAGAACGGGGCGTACCGCCCGAGGGACGTGTAGTCCTCGCCGCCCACCAGCCGGAACGCGAACCCGCCGGCCAGGGCCGAGGCGGCGACGAGCACGACGCCGCAGGCGGCGACGATGGCGAGCACGACGGTACGGACCCGGTTGTCGCCCACGGCGAGCCGGGGCAGCGCCAGCACCACGATCACCTGGGGCGCCCAGAGCGCGCCCTTGGTGAGCACGGTGCCGACCGCGTACGCCCCGGAGTCGGCGGGCGAGAGCAGCTGGCGGGCGAAGATCAGGTCGGCGTACGACACCGCGAGCATCGCCAGCGCGGCGGTGCCGGCGCTTGCCACCTGCCGGATCCGCATGGAGGCGACGGCGTCGTCCCCGCCGGGCCGGTCGGGCCGGGCGATCCAGGCCAGCACGGGCAGCACCAGCCAGGCGGTCAGCATGCCGGCGAGCAGGGTGACCACGACGTCGGCGCCGAGGACCAGTGCGACGATCATGCCGCCGTACCGCCCGAGCGCCACCACCCCCATCGCCCAGGCGAGGCGGACGAAGCGCTGCTCGCCCTGCAACTCGCCGAGCCACCGGGCGGCCAGGACGACAGCGACAGTGGTGCCGGCGACCAGCGCCACGACCGTCGACGACAGCCGTAGGGCGGTCATCACCAGCGGCGCGGTCACGACAACGGCGCCACCGGCGACCGCCGTGGTGACGAGGCTGACCCGGTGCGTCGGCGCGCCGGGGTGGCGGGCCCGGTGCACAGCGACCGCCATCTGCAGTCCCACGCCGGCGACCCCGGCGATCGCGACGAGGGCCAGCGTCGTGGCCAGGACGCTCAGCTCCTCGACCGGCAGGTAGCGGGCGCCGAGCATGGGCAGCAGGTAGGCGAGCCCGTTCGTCACCATCGCGGCGCCCGCGACGGCCGCGCCGGCTGTCCCCAGGCGGCTCGCGCCGGGCCCCGCCGTGGTCTCTGTCATCGCGCCTCATGTCGGTGTCGCCGGTGGGAACGGTACGCCCCGGACCTCGCGTCGTCGTCGCGACTCGTTCGTCGACGTCGTGAGGCAAGCTACCGTCCGCACTTCCCCTGTGCCTAGAGTGCTGTCCGGAGCCCCGGGTGCGACGTCGGGCCTGCTTCCGTCCAGGTTCATGGGGGTCCGTGTGCGTCGAGCGTCACCGAGGTTCGGTCCGGCGCTGTCGTGGGCCGCCGCCGTGCTTCGCCGCTGGTGGCCGGAGACGGCGCTCGGTGTCGGCGTGGTCGTCGCGATCCTCGGCCCGGTGCTGCGCCGTGGCTTCGTCCTCCGGTACGACCTGGTGTTCGTGCCGGATCCGCCGTTCGGCGCGGTGGTCTGGGGCAGCGGCTCCGAGCTGCCGCGTGCGGTGCCCAGCGAGCTGCTCGCGGTCGGGCTGTCGCAGATCGTCCCCGCCGACGTGGCCCAGAAGGCGCTCCTGGCCGGCTGTCTCGCCCTGGCCGCGGTGGGCGCGGCGCGGCTGGCGCCCGTCGGTCACCCGCTGGCGCGGGTCGCCGCCGGGCTCGCGTACGTCTGGAACCCCTGGGTGTACGGGCGGCTGCACCTCGGGCAGTGGGCGGTGCTGGCGGGGTACGCGGCGTTGCCGTGGGCGTTCGCCTGGGTGCTGGGGGTGCTCCGGCCGCCACCCGAGGGCACCGGTCCGGGGCGGCGTGCCGCAGTGGCCGGAGGGCTCGCGGTGGTGCTGGGTGGCCCGGCGATGGTGCTGGCGGCGGTGTCCGCCTGTGCCCCGGCATTGGCTCTGGCGCGCCGGTGGCGCGCGCTGGTGGCGGGGGCGGCCACGTTGGCCGGCCTGACCGCGCCGTGGTGGCTCGCGCTGGTGAGCCGTGGCGGCGCTGTCGACCTCGACGAGCGGGGTGTTGCCGCCTTCGCGGTTCGCGCGGACACGCCGCTCGGCGTGCTCGGCAGCGTCGCCACTCTCGGCGGCGTCTGGAGCCGGCATGCCGTGCCGGTCGGCCGGGACCAGTGGGCGGTCGCCCTGCTGGCGCTGGCGCTGGCCGGCGCGGCGCTGTGGGGGTACGTGCTGACCCGGCGTCGCTGGCCGTCGGCGGCCTGGTGGGGTCTGCTCGCGGGCGCGGTCCTGGGCACCGTGGTCGCCGTGGCGCCGGCGTGGTCGCTGGGCGCGCAGTGGATGGTCGCGCTGGTCGAGCACGTTCCGCTGGCCGGCGCGGTCCGGGACGGCACCCGGCTGCTCGCCCCGCTGGCGCTGGTGCAGGCGGTGGGGCTCGGGATGCTTGTGGAGTCGCTCATGGCGGCCGGGGCGCGGGCGCTGGCTCCGCTTCTGGTGGTCGCTCCGGTGCTGCTCATGCCGGGTCTGGCGTGGGGGCTCGGTGGTCAGCTCGACACCGTGCGGTACCCGGCGGAGTGGTCGGCGGTGCGCGCCGAGGTGAACCGGGATCCGGCCGGGGGCAGCCTGGTGTCGCTGCCCTGGTCGTCGTTCCGGGCCTATCGGTGGGCGGGGAACGTGCCCGTGCTCGATCCGGCCTCGCGGGCGTTCCGGCGGCCGGTGGTCGGGGACCAGGACGTGCTGGTCGGCCGGGAGCGGATCCGTGGGGAGAGCCGGGAGGCGGACCGGGTGGCGGCGGCGTTGGCGGTGCCGGGCGACCCGGGGCCGGCCCTGCGCGGGCTCGGGGTGCGGTATGTGCTCGTGCAGACGGACCAGCCGGACGCCGCGCAGGTGGAGGACCGTTTCGTGAGCGCCGAGCTGGTCCGCCGGGACGGGGCATTGACGCTGTTGCGTCTACCGGATTCCGATTTCTCCGGCTCGTCCAGCCGCATCGGCATAATTCCCCTGATGGGGTATTCGGTACTGGGGGCCACCCTGGTGATCGCCCTTTCGCACCGGGTCAAGCGCCAGTGACGCATGTTACTCTTCGGTACCTTTCTCCGAAGGGATCATCGATGAAGGCATCCTTCAATCCCCTCCTGACCGCGGTCGTCGCCGCGGCGGTGGGTGCCGTGCTGGGAATTCTGGCCGTCTCCATCGGGGCGTCCACCCTCGGCAACAGCAACAGCAAGCCAGCGAGCGTGGAGCAGCCCATCATCGTGTACGGCGAGCGCTGACGGTGCGGCATGGAGGTCCCCCCTCCTGACGTCTCGTCAGATCTGGTCGTACTCGACGTCGTGGTGCCCGCGTACAACGAGGCACTCAGGCTGCCCGACACACTGGTCCTGCTCCGGGCTGCGTTGGCCGAACTCGATGTGCCCTGCCGGGTCACCGTGGTGGACAACGCCAGCGACGACGGGACCAGTGCCGTGGTGGTGAACGCGCCGCCCGGCCCGGTTCCGGTCCGCCTGCTGTGGTGCGGCGAACCGGGCAAGGGTTTCGCGGTGCGTCGGGGTGTGCTGGCCAGCGACGCCCGTTACGTCGGGTTCTGCGACGCCGACCTGGCCACCGCGCCGGCGGCCCTCGCTCAGGTGCTCAATCTCCTGTACGACGGCGCGGACGCGGTGGTCGGGTCGCGGGCCCACCCCGAGTCGGTCGTCGAGGAGCGGCACAGCGTGCTGCGACGCTGGGGCGCGGTGGCGTTCCGAGGCGCCGTCCGGCAGGTGGTGCGGGGCGTCAGCGAGACGCAGTGCGGGTTCAAGTTCTTCCGCAACGACGTCGCCCGACGGGTCTTCGCGCCGCTGCGGTGCGGTGGGTTCGCGTTCGACGTCGAGGTGCTGGGCCGCGCCGAGCGGGCCGGCGCCCGCCTGGTGGAGATTCCGGTCAGCTGGGTGGACGTGCCCGGCTCGCGTTTCTCACCGGTGCGGCACGGCTGGCAGAGCTTCGTGGACGTCGCGAAGATCAACTGGCGGCTCCGCAGTGCGGACGTCACCCCGGTGATGCCGCTCGTCACCCTTCCGGTCACGCCGGACGTCACCGGCGGCACGGCCGCCGTTGGAATGCGGCCGTGAGTGTCGGAACACCCTCCACCGACGCGGCACCCACCACCGACGACACGGTGGTGGGCCGCCGGGTCGTGGTGCTCAACTGGAAGGACCCCTGGCATCCCGATGCCGGGGGCGCCGAGGTCTACGCGTGGCAGGTCGCCCGCGACCTGGTGACCGCCGGCGCGGAGGTCACCTTCGTCACCGCGCGCCCGAAGGGGCAGCCCGGTGACGAGGTCCGCGAGGGCATCCGGATCGTCCGGGTCGGCGGCCGGTGGACCATCTACCCCCGGGTGCTGGGCTGGCTGGCGCGCCACCGCCGGCAGTTCGACGCGGTGGTGGACTGCCAGAACGGCATCCCGTTCTTCAGTCCGGCGGTCCTGCCGGCGGCCGTGCCGGTGATCTGCGTGATCCACCACGTGCACGACCGGCAGTTCCGGCTGTACTTCGGCCCGGTCGTCGGTCGCTTCGGCGCGTGGCTGGAGGGACCGGTCGCGCGGCGGGTCTACCGCCGGGCGGTGACGCTCGCGGTCTCCCCCTCGACGGCCGTGGCGATCCGGGAGCGGCTGCGCTGGACCGGCCCGGTGGTGGTGGTGCCCAACGGCGCGGACGCGTCCCCGCCGGCCGTCGCGGGCGTGGCCCGTGCCGACCGGCCACGTGTCGTCTGCGTCGGCCGGGTGACCCGGCACAAGCGGGTGGACCTGGTGATCGACGCCGTGGCCCGGCTCCGGGCGGAACGGCCCGACCTGCGTCTGGACATCGTCGGTGGTGGGCCGGACGTGGAGAGCGTCCGCCGGCTGGTCGACGAGCGTGGCCTGAACGACATGGTCACCGTCCACGGGCACCTGCCCGCCGCCGAGCGGGACGCGCTGCTGGCCGCGGCCTGGCTGCACGTCTCCGCCTCGTGGGGTGAGGGCTGGGGTCTCGTGGTGGTGGAGGCGGCCGCCGCCGGGCTGCCCACTGTCGCCTTCGACGTGGACGGGCTGCGCGACGCGGTCCGGCCGGGCCGCACCGGATGGCTGGTCGACGAGGGCGAGGATCCGGCACAGAACCTGGCCGCCGGCCTCGACCGCGCGCTGGACTGTCTGGCGACGCCCGGCGAGCGGGACCGGACGGCCGCGGAGTGCCGGCGGTGGAGCGGCTCGTTCCGCTGGACCGACACCGGCCGGCGGGTGCGCGCGGTCCTCGGGGATCTGCTGACGCCGCGTCCGGTGCCCTGGGCCGCCGGCAACACGTCGGTGGTGGTCCGGACCGACCAGCCGGAGAGCCTCCTGGCGCGGGTGGCGCCGCTGCTGCCGCGTACGCGGCACGTCGCGATCGACGGACAGGATCTGCTGATCGTGGTGCCGGCCGCCGAGCCGGCCGCCGTACGGCAGGCGCTGCTCCGAGCGGGAGCCGGAGCGGACGACATCGACGAGCGGAACGCCGGAGCGGACGAACTGCTCACCGGCGTTCCGGTACGGCAGTGCTGACCGCCTGGTCGACCGCTCGCCGTACCCCCGGAATTCCGAGCGCCACGGTGTCCCTGGCGGTGTGGCGCCTGCGCGAGCTGCTGGTCTGTCTCGCGCTGATCGGTCTCTGCGTCACCCAGGAGCCCGGGCTCATCGTGCCCGAGACGAAGCTGGACATGGCCCTGGACCCGGGCGGCTTCCTCGCCCGCGCGGCCCACCTGTGGACCGGGGACTGGCAGTTCGGCACGCTCCAGAACCAGGCGGTCGGCTACTTCTTCCCGATGGGCCCGTTCTTCCTGCTCGGTGAGGCGGTGGGCCTGCCGGCCTGGCTGGTGCAGCGGCTCTGGATGGCGACGCTGCTCTGCGTCGCGCTCACCGGCATGGTGCGGCTGGCCCGCGCGCTCGACCTGGGTGGTCCGGGATCGCGTCTGGTGGCCGGCGCGATCTTCGCGCTCTCCCCCCGGGCGCTGTCCCTGGTCGGCACGGTCTCGCTGGAACTGCTGCCGTACTGCGTCGCCCCGTGGGTCCTGCTGCCCCTGGTCAAGGGGGCCGCCGGCGGCTCGTTGCGGCGGGCCGCGGCGCTCAGCGGGCTCGCGGTGGTCTGCATGGGCGGCGCGAACGGCGCCGCGGTCGCGTGCGCCGTGCTGCCGGCGTTCCTCTACGTGGTGACCCGGGCGGCCGGCCGGCGGCGGATCCGCCTGCTGGCCTGGTGGACGGCGGCGATGGTCGCGGCCACCTTCTGGTGGCTGGTGCCGCTGCTGTTGCTGCAACGCTACGGGTTCCCGTTCCTCCCGTACACCGAGAGCGCGGCGGTCACGACCAGCGTGACGTCGCTCCCGTCGGCGGTACGCGGCAGCACCCACTGGGTGGGTTACCTGGCCGTCGACGGCGTGCCGTGGTGGCGCTCGGGATGGGCCCTGGTCACGACGCCGTGGATGGTCGTGCTCACCGGCCTGATCGCCTGCGTCGGCCTGGCCGGGCTGGCCCGCCGGGACCTGCCGGAACGGCGGTTCCTGCTCGTCGGCTCCCTGGTCGGCCTGCTGGCGCTGACCGCGGGAAACCTGTCGACCGGGGGCGCCGCGTTCGCGTCGCCGGTGCGTGAGCTTCTCGACGGTCCGCTCGCCGCCCTCCGCAACCTGCACAAGTTCGACGTCGTGCTCCGCCTGCCGCTGGCGCTGGCCGCCGCGCACATGCTGGACACCGTCGGCCGGATCGCCCTCATCCGGCGCTTCACGCGCCCCACGAACATGGCGCCCCGGCGGGTGGCGCTGGGCGCGACCGCCGCCGCCCTCGTGGCGGTGACCAGCGGCGCGGGGATGGCGGGACTCGCGCCGGGCGGCGGCTTCCACGCGCTGCCCGAGCACTGGCGGCAGGCGACCGGGTGGCTCGACCGGCACGCCGGCACGGGCACGACCCTGCTGGTCCCCGGCTCCAACTTCGCCGAGTACAACTGGGGGCGTCCGCTGGACGAGCCGGTGCAGCCCCTGCTGGACTCGCCGTGGGCGGTGCGGGCGCTGGTACCGGGCGGGTCGGCGGGCAACTCCCGGTTGCTTTCCGCGATCGACGAGCGGCTCGCCTCGGGCACCGCCTCGCCCGGACTGGCCGACGTGCTCAGCCGGCTCGGCGTGCGCTACCTGCTCGTCCGCAACGATCTCCGCCAGCCGGTCGGCGGCATCGCCCGGCCGGTCCTCGTGCACCGCACGCTGGACAGCGCTCCGGGCCTGTTCCGGGTCGCCGCGTTCGGTCCAGATGTCGGGGTGAAGCCCGACCTGGCCGGGGCGTGGGACTACGGACTGCACGAGCCGTACCCGGCGGTGGAGATCTACGAGGTGGACCGGCCGACGCCCCGGGCCACGCTGACCGACGCCGCGCTGCCGCTCAACCTGGTCGGCGCGCCGGAGACTTTGCTGGACCTCAGCGACGCCGGGGTGCTGGGCAGCCGGCCGGTGATCCTCGACGGCGATCCCCCGCTGGTCAGTGACGGGGGCACGGTGCTCGCCGACAGCCTCCGGGACCGGGAGGTCGACTTCGGTCTCGTCCGGGGCAACACCTCGCGGACCCTGACCGAGCAGGACCCGACCCAGTTGGAGCGCCTGGAACACGACATCCTCGACCCGGCGTGGCGGTCGTCGATCACCTCGTCGGCGTACGCCGGGGTGGCCGACGTCCGGGCGTCCTCCAGCGCGGCGGACGTCACCGGCCCGGCCGGGCTGCGCGACCCGTCGGCCACGCCCTTCGCCGCGGTGGACGGCGACACCGGCACCTCATGGTTGTCCGACGGCGCGCGCAAACCGGTGGGCCAGTGGGTCGAGCTGCGGTTCACCGACGCGATCGAGGCCGGCTCGGTGGAGGTGCAGGTCGTGGGCGACGAGGTGATCGGCGCGCCGGTCACCTCCGTACGGGTCAGCACCGAGGGTGGTTCGCAGGTGCACCCGGTGACCGACGCGGGCCGGTCGACGACGCGGCTGCCGCTGCCCGCCGGCCGGAGCAGTTGGCTGCGCGTGACCGTCGAGAGTGTCGCGGACGCCGACGTTCCGGGCCGCCGGGCGGGCATCCGGGAACTGCGTGTCGCCGGGGTGAAGCCCGAGCGTTACCTGCGCCTGCCGAAGGTGCCCGCCGACGCCGTCGCGCCCGAGGTCGTCGCGCTGGCCCGCAAGGCCACCGATCGGTCCGCCTGCGTGGTCTCCGGTGACCACTACCTGTGCGCTCCCGATCTGATCCGGCAGGGCGAGGAGACCGGGCTGGTGCCCCGGCGCTTCGACCTGCCGGCCGCGATCACCACCCAGCTCACCGGCCTGGCCCGGGCCACGCCCGCCACCGCGCTCGCGACGTACGACGAGATGACGGGCGGCGAGACGTTCACGACGTCGAGTTCGTGGTTCACCGACCCGGTCGCCTCGTCGCGGTCGCTGGGGGACGGGGACGACGGCACGGCGTGGTGGGCGGACCCGAGCGATCCGCAACCCACGGTGAAGATGCGCTGGGGCACGGTGCGCAAGGTGAGCTGGGTGCGGCTGCGGTTCCCCGAGAACCTCGTCGCGGCACCGCCCCGGACGGTCCGGATCACCGGTGACGACGGCATCCGGGAGGTGGCTGTCGACCTGGACGGCGTCGCCCGCTTCCCGGCTCTGCGTACCCGTGGGCTCACCGTGGCCGTGACCTCGACGGTGCCGAGGGTCAGCCGGTCGACGGCGCTGTTCGAGCCGCAGTCGCTGCCGGTCGGTCTCAGCGGCGTGGACGTGCAGGGCGTGCCGGAACTGAACCAGCCGCGCGGCCTCGACCGTCAGGTGACGCTCCCGTGCGGTGCGGGGCCCACCATCGTCGTCAACGGGGTGAAGGTGCCGACGACGGCCACCGGCACGCTGCGTGAACTGCGCGATCTGCGGCCCCTGCGCTACCGCGCCTGTCCTCCCGCCGCGTCGTCCGGCCGGGCCGCCGCGAAGGCGGGCGCGGAGCAGGTCAGGCTGCGGGCGGGTAGCAACGAGGTCTCCGCCCCGGCTGACCGGTTCGTCGTGGACAGCGTGATCCTCAGTGGTGAGCCGGCGGAACGTCCTGCCGTCGCCGCGTCACCGCGCCGGGCGCTGACAGTGGTCGACTGGGACGACCAGCGCCGGTCGCTCGATCTCGGCGCGGGTGGCGGCAGCTACCTGATGGTTCCGGAGAACGCCAACTCTGGTTGGCGGGCGACACTCGACGGGCAGGAGCTGATCGCGGCCCGCCTGGACGGTTGGAAGCAGGGATGGTTCGTGCCGGCCGGTCCGGCCGCCCGCGTCGAACTCGTCTTCACGCCCGGCGAGCACTACAGGGTCGTCCTGTTCGTCGCCGGGGGCCTGTTGGTGCTGCTGATGGTCGGGGCGCTGATTCCCGCGCGTCGCCATCGGCCCGCGTACCCCGTGGTGCCGACGTCGATGCCGACCGCGCCGCTGCTCGCGGTGGCGGTGCCGGCGCTGCTCGGGGGTCCGCTCGGGCTCGGCTGCGCCGCCGTGGTGGTGGCGCTGCACCGGCGCCGCACGCCCGGCCCGGCCTGGATCTGGGTGCCGGCCGCGCTGGGTCTCATGGTCTACGGCACCGAGCGTCTGTGGCTGCCCCGGGTCGGCGCGGAACGGGTGGCGGAGCTACTGGTCCTGCTGCCGAGCGGGCTGCTCCTCGTCGCGGTCGCCGCTCTCGTGCTTCGTTTCCGCCGGGTCCGCGGCCGGTACGAGGCCCCCTCCGAGGCCGACCGGGCCGGCGCCCTGCAGCGCTGGCGCCGGCGTCGCGACCAGGACCGGGAGGTCGGGCTCGACGGCCACGGGCCGGCGGCGGTCACCGAGCCGCCGCAGCCGTCGAGCGGGCCGTTCGATGAGGTAGTAGCTGGCGGTCGCGACCGGGACGGTGAGGGCCAGGGTGACCGCGAGGAGCACCCAGAACGAGCTGTTCATCCGGGTGAATCCGAGCAGGCGGAAGCAGGCCTCGAGCGCGAGGAGGTGCCAGAGGAAGATGCCGTAGGAGATCCGGCCGAGGAACATGACCGCCCGGTGGCCGAGGAGAGCGCGGGGCACCCCGCCCGACCCCGGCCCGACGAGGGGGGCGATCAGGCACCAGGCGACGAGCAGGAACAGCACGTGCTCGGTGATCGACTCGACCGGCTTGGCGGGCTCGACCCCGCGCGGGCCGGCGATGGGCGTGCTCGCGATCCAGAGCAGCGCGCCGGCGATGAGCCAGGACGTTCCCGGGGCGAAGGTGAACACGCGCAGGCCGCGCGGCGTGGCGGACCACAGGTCCTCGTCGCGCCGCCCAGACCCGTCACCGGTCAGTCCGGTGAGGAACGGGGTCGAGGTCGTGCCGGCGGGCCACGAGGCGAGCACGGCCAGCATGATGCCGATGCCGAACCAGTCGAGAAAGGCGGGCAGCCAGAGCACCGCTAGTCCCGGTAGAGGCGCGTCGGGACCGTGTGCGTACGCATTCCAGATGAGGCCGGCAAGGACGAGTACGGCTCCGAGCGCGAGTTGGCGCCGGGCTCGCCCGAGCGGGGTACGACCGCCCATTCGGCGGCCGAACACCGCTATCAGTGGCAGCGCAAGATAGAAAGTCGCCTCCGTAGCCAGGCTCCAGGTCTGCTCCATGCCGACCGGAAGTCGCAATGGCTCATAAATCTGTGCCAGAAGAAGGGGGATGGCCCAGTCCCAGACGGACTTCAGGTAGTCGATGTTGAGCCATGCCAGTGCGACGACCGCCATTACCCAGTACCCGGGCAGAATGCGCAGCGCACGGTGCCAGAGGTATCGCCGAACGGGCGGACCTGATCGTCCGTTAATGGCAGCGACTGCGAATGGCCGATAGAGGAGGAAACCGGACAGCGCAAAGAAGATCGCCACCCCCACATCCAGCCTGGCCAGCACACTTGCCAGGTGAGCGAAGGAGTTGGTCAGTCCGCTGAGAAAGGCGACATGGTGGACGACCACGCCGATCACCGCCACGGCCCGCAGTCCTTCCAAAGCGGGCAGCCAGCCATCCGAACGGCCGGTATTAGGTGCGGACAGGCTGACCTGTCCGTTGATCGAGTCCGGTCTGTCGGGTCGGCTCACAGTTCCCTCAACATCCATTTGATCTCGCAGCCCGGTGGGCTGCGTACCCCCGGAGTCAGTACGTCTCGGGAGGCCGCATCGGACCATATCCGAAATCGGCCTCGTCATGTACTGTCAGCCGACTAGTCGAGTCTTTACAAGGGGAGGAGTTTCATGCGACCCACGTCGGGTGCCATCTTGGTGGCGGCAGGCGCGTTCCTGATCGTCGGGGCCGTGGCGACGCCGCTGGCCGTCGCGCCCGCTCTGGTCAAGGTGCCCCTTGACCAGAGTTCGGTAACGGTTTCAGAGGCGAAGAACGCGACCGTTCTTGACTTCAGCACGCTGGCCGAGCGCAGCGGCGTCAACCTGACCGCCCACCGCGCTGTGCGGGGCGACGTCGACGCCGGCAACGCCGACCGGACGGTCTTCAACGTCGGTGTCCGGGTGATCGACGAAGCCGGCAAGGAGATCACGGTCAGTACGGACCGGGTCGCCCTCGACCGGCGTACCGCGGAGTCGGTCGCCTGCTGTGCCGAGGCGGTCAACGGCGCGCCCTTCAAGCATGAGGGGCTCACCTACACCTTCCCGTTCGGTACGGAGAAGAAGACGTACCAGTACTTCGACAACACCGCTCGGAAGGCGTACCCCGCCGAGTACGTGGGCACTGAGAAGCTGCAGGGGCTGACCGTCTACAAGTTCGAGATGACGGCCGAACCGATCAAGATCAGCGAGATCGACGTGCCGGGCAACCTGGTCGGATCGGCCCAGCCCACCGTGACCGCCGGCCGCTTCTACGCCAACACCCGCACCCTCTGGGTGGAGCCGGACAGCGGCGTCATCGTCAAGGGGCAGGAGAAGCAGCTCCAGACCCTGCGTGACGAGACCGGCGCGGACAAGATCAAGATCATCGACGCCACGCTCGTCTTCACCGAGGACACCCAGGAGCAGCAGGCGAAGGCGGCCAAGGACGCGCGTCAGCAGATCAACCTGCTGACCACGGTGCTGCCGATCGTCCTCGGCCTCGTGGGTCTGCTCCTGCTCCTGCTCGGCCTGTTCATCATCGTCCGCGCTGCTCGCCGCCGGCCCGACGCGACGCCGGTGGACGCCGGCGACGGACCGGTGGACGACGTGCCGTCGCAGCGGTTGGGGGAGCCGGTCGACGACCCGACCGTGCCCGCCGGCGGACGTCACGCCGCGGACCGCGCGGAGTCCTGACCACCGATCCTCGCACCACCACACGAGCAGGCCGGCCGACCCACCAGGGTCGGCCGGCCTGCTCGTGTCCGCGACAGGTGGTGGGTCAGAGGCGCCGCACCGCGTACCGGGTGCAGACCCAGTCCTCGGTGTACGGCAGGTCGGGCCGCTGCCCGACGATCTCCCCGCCGTTCGCGGCCACCAGCCGCGCCATGTCGGCGTCCGGCACCGCTGTCATCTTCATCGGCGCCGGGTAGTTGAGCAGCCGGCGCTGCGCCCAGCTGATCAGGCGGAACGGTGCGAGCTTCCAGATGACGCCCTTGGCCGTACGGGCCGGCTCGGTCGGCAGGCCCACGACGGCGACGCCGCCGGGCCGCAGGACGCGCAGGAACTCGGCGAGGTAGCTGTCGATCGCCGGGCGCGGCAGGTGTTGCAAGACGAGCGCGCTGTAGACCAGGTCGAAGTGGCCGTCGGGGAACTGGCTGAGATCCGGCGCGTCGTTGAGGACGAAGCGGATGTTCCCGGCGCTGCGGTCCAGGCGCCGGGCGGTCTCCAGCATCGACGGGGCGATGTCGACGGCGACGACCTCGTCGGCGTGCGGCGCGAGCGCCTGCGACAGCCGACCGGCCCCGCATCCGAAGTCCAGCGCGCGTTCCCATCGGGCGGGCAGGCCGAGCCGGCTCAGCCATCCGGTCGTCTCCTCGACGTCGGCGCGGCCGGTGGCCAGGAACTCCTCGACGTCCCACTGTCCGCCGCGCTTACCCGGCTGGACGAGGACGGCCCACAGCGGATCTTCGGCGCCCAGCTTGGTCCAGTCGCGCCGTACGTCGTCGAGATTCACGCCGAAACCCTAGGACATCCGGAGGTCCGGCTGGATCGACCCGGTCAGTCTCGGGCTCGGATGTTCGGCCGACGACACTGCCCCGAACGGCCCATCGCGCTCGACGCACTGTACATTTGTTACTCGATTGTAATCCCTCGATATTTCATCACTGTGGGTTGATCGGGTGCTCGATGGCGGTGCTTTTGCCCATTTTCACGGCCTTTCCTCACTCCGGACGGTCGACGCCTGGTGATGGCGAGCCGCCTTCGTAGCCCACTCGTGTTACCGCCGGGTACACGAGGGGGTTGTGAGCTGCGCCGCATCGGGTGCACGATCAGGCTCGATCGTTACCCGTCGGTAACAGAGGGCGGGGCCCGGCGCGGGCCGCCGGTCCGACAAACCGGCCGCCGCGCACATTCGCTCGAGGAGGAACCCGTGCAGAATCGGCTCGACAACCAGGGGCGGACCCGGTGGCGGCGGTTCGCCGCCATGATCGTGCCCACCACGGCCGCCGCCGGTGCCATCCTGTTCGGCATGTCGACCGGCGCCATCGCCTCCGACATCACCGTGTCCGGGCAGACCTTCAAGATCGGCGCGGACCGCCTGGAGGGCGAGGGCTTCAAGCAGTACGGCGGCATCGTCCGCGAGAAGGGCGAGAACGGCAAGGCCGGCGCGACCCGCCCGGTCGCGATGGCCGAGATCAGCAGCGCCGATCTGTACAACCTCTGCCAGTCCGTCCGCGCCGACCTGCCCGGCCTGCCGGTGGTGCTCACCATCAACGCCGGCGAGGGCAAGGACCCGGCCCGCGCCAAGGACCTGGTGATCGCGATGGACTCGCTCGAAGGCAACGCGACGTTCACCAACATCCAGATCGGCCGCGACGCCAGCGACCTGAACCCGACGGCCCAGCAGGGCTCGTTCGGCCAGAACTCCGACCGGGTCACCATCCGCGACCTGAAGCAGGTGTCCCGCTACACCACGTCCTCGACGTTCAACCTGGTCGGGCTGCGGCTCAAGGTCAACGTGGGCGACGACGCCAAGGGCAAGGAGTGCTTCTGAGCTGAGCACGGCCCGCGGTGGTCGACCACCGCGGGCCCGCCCCACCGTCCCCGCCCCCGCTCCGCCAGGAGGAGTACGTGACAACCGTCGAACCGTCCCACGCCCGGCTCGGCACCGCGGCCCGGACGTGGCGGACCTTCCGCCGCTGGCAGCGGCGTCGGCCGTTCTGGGGTGGCCTGTTCATCATCCTGGCCGGGGTGGAGATGCTCGCCTCCACCCGGCTGACCCTCAACGGCCTGAGCTTCAGCAGCGGCGCCACCGGCCTGCTCTCGCTGCTGATCCCGGCCATCCTCGTGACCTGCGGGGTGCTGCTCTGGCTCAGTCCGGCGCAGCGGCTGTTCTACTCGATCGTCGCGGCGGTCACGACCGTCTACTCGCTGATCGGGCTCAACCTCGGCGGCTTCTTCCTCGGCCTGCTGCTGGGCATCGTCGGCAGCGCGCTCGCCTTCGCCTGGGTGCCGACCCCTCCGGCCGGTCCCGCCGCCGACGAGCGCGACACCGAGGCGGACGACGAGCGCGACACCACGGTGGACTCGCGGGACGCCGACCAGCGCGACGGCGACGGCTCGGTCGGCGGCGAGCAGGTCGGCGTCGACCAGTTGCTCACCGGCCGGCCGGACGGCACGGAACCCGCCGACGAGCAGCCGGCCGGGGAACGGCCGACAGTCGAGGTGCCGGCCGCCGTACGGCCGGCCGTCGAGCAGCCGACTGCCGAGCGGCCGGGCGGGGAGCGGCCGGTCCCTCGGCAGTCGGTGAACGGGCAGCCGGCCGGATCCGACGGCGGCCCGCCGGAGTGGGCGGGCCGTTCGGCGGACCCGCGCGCCTTCGGCATCGTCCTGGTGGTGCTCGGCCTGGCGACCGCCGGCCTCGCCGTACAGCCGCGGGCGGTGCAGGCCGCCCCGAGTAAGCCCGCCGCGAGCGCGTGCCCGTCGAAGCCCGCCACGCCGTCGAGCGCACCCTCCGCGAAGCCCACCCCGTCGCCGAGCGCGAGCCCGACGCGGGAGGGGAACATCATCACCGACTTCTTCGACGGGATCGGCGACCTGTTCCGAGGCGGCAGCGGCAAGAGCGCGACGCCCTCGCCCACACCGACCGCAGACGGGTCGGCCGCCCCGACGAGCAAGCCGACCACCCGCCCCGGATCGACCGACTGCCCGGCGCCGGGCAAGCCGGGCAAGGAGGAACCGGCGAAGCCCGGAAAGGTGGAACCGGGCAAGCCGCTGCCGCGTATCGCCGCCGACCCGAGCCTGCCGAAGGTGGCCCAGCAGCCGTCGAAGCTCACCGGCTCCAAGGTGACCATGACCGGGCTGCGGTTCGAGGGGATCACCGACCTGCGGACCGAGCAGGGCGTGCTCAAGGTGCTGAAGTTCAGCATGAAGGAAGCCGTGACCGACGACTTCCTGCTGGTCGCCGACGGCCCCCGCGGCCGCACCCAGCGGTACGCGACCGACCGTCTCACCGTCCGCGACGACGTCGCGTTCTACTGCACCCGGTTCGTCGGCAAGCTCGCCGGCATCAAGCTGACGCTGACGCCGGACCTGCCCTTCCCGGACGGCCTGCCGGTCACGCTGCCCATCCCTGTGACGTTCACCGACCCGGTCATCGACCTGGCATACGTCACCAGCAACACGCTCACCGGCCGCCCGACGCTGCGGCTGACGCTCGGCGCCTGACCGGACGGGTGCCGGCGGTACGCACCGCCGGCACCCGGAAACCGGCTCAGAGCCGGGCCAGCGCCTTGCGCAGCGGGTCCAGCCCCAGCGAGCCCAGGTCGAGCGCCTGGCGGTGGAACTCCTTGAGGTCGAAGTCGGCGCCCTTGCGCGCCTTCGCCTCCTCCCGGGCCTGCAACCAGATCCGCTCGCCCACCTTGTACGACGGGGCCTGCCCGGGCCAGCCCAGGTAGCGGTTCAGCTCGAAACGCAGGTTCTCGTCCGGCACCCGGCAGTGCGCCCGCATGAACTCCCAGCCCAGCTCCGGCGTCCACCGCTCGCCCGGGTGGAAGCCGAACGGGTTGTCCTTCGGGATCTCCAGCTCCAGGTGCATGCCGATGTCCACGATGACCCGCGCCGCGCGCAGCGCCTGCCCGTCGAGCATGCCGAGCCGGTCACCGGGGTCGGCGAGGTAGCCCAGCTCGTCCATCAGCCGCTCGGAGTAGAGCGCCCAGCCCTCGCCGTGCCCGGAGACCCAGCACAGCAGCCGCTGCCAGCGGTTGAGCAGGTCGGCCCGGACGGCGGTCTGGGCGACCTGGAGGTGGTGACCCGGCACGCCCTCGTGGTAGACGGTGGTCACCTCCCGCCAGGTGGAGAAGTCGGTGATGCCCTGCGGCACCGCCCACCACATCCGCCCCGGACGGGAGAAGTCCTCGCTCGGGCCGGTGTAGTAGATGGCGCCGTCGCTCGTCGGCGCGAGGCAGCACTCGATCCGGCGTGCCTGCTCGGGAATGTCGAAGTGAGTGCCGTCCAGGTCGCTGACCGCCTGGTCGGCGAGCGCCTGCATCCAGTCCCGGAACGCCTCCTTGCCGCGTACCGTCCGTGCCGGGTCGGCGTCGAGCGTGCGTACCGCGTCGTCGATCGAGGCGCCGGGACCGGCGATGCGCGCGGACACCGTCCGCATGTCGGCCTCCAGTCGGGCCAGCTCCGCGAAACCCCAGGCGTACGTCTCGTCCAGATCGACCTTCGCGCCGAGGAAGTACTGCGAGGCCAGTTCGTAGCGCTCCCGCCCGGCGGCCTGCTTCTCCCGCCCGGCCGGCGCCAGTTCGGTGCGCAGGAACTGCCCGAACTCGGCGGTGGCGGCGGTCGCGGCGGCCGCGCCCTTGCGCAGCTCCGCGCCGAGCGCGCCGTCGGCGTCGAGACGCTCGACCATGCCGTGGAAGAAGTTGTCGCCCTCCGGGTCGACCCAGACGTCGCACTGCTTGGCGACCTCGACGAGCTGCACCTGCGAGCTGACCCGTCCCGCGGCGGCGGCCTCGCGCAGCGTGCGCTTGTAGCCGTCGAGCGCCGACGCGAAGCGGTTGAGCCGCGCGGCCACGTTGGCCTTCGCCTCCTCGCCGTCGGTCGGCATGAGGTCGAAGACCATCCGGATCTCGTGCAGCCCGCTGGCGATGACGTTGACCTCGCTGCCGGTCTCGCCGGCCTCGTACCGGGCCAGCTCCAGGCCGAGGCGTTCCTGCATGGCCTCCTTGGCGGTCCGCTCCGCCTCGGTCGCCGGCTCGGTCACGTCGAGTTCGCCGAGCGTGCGCCGGGCCAGTTCGGCGCGGGCCGCGTAGCCGTCGGGCGACAGGTCGTCGAGCTGGTCGTCGTAGCCGGCGATGCCGACGTAGGTGGCCCCGGTCGGGCTCAGCGGAGCCCACTCGGCCACGTACCGGTTGGCGAGGTCATCGATTCGTCCCACGAGGGGACCCTACGTGACCGCGCAGCCGAATTCCGCACGACATCGTCGTACCCCTGGGGCAGAGTGTCAGGGGTGACAGTCGATTTCACTCCTGACCGTGCGCCGCTGCGGAGCTGGCTGCCGGGGTTTGTCGCGCTTGCCGCCATCTGGGGTTCGAGCTTCTTGTTCATCAAGGTCGGCGTGGCCGAGCTGCACCCCGTGCACCTCACTCTCTACCGGGTGGCCACCGGCGCGGTCACGCTGCTCGTGGTGCTCGCAGTGCTGCGCGACCGGCTGCCCCGCGACCCCCGGGTCTGGGGGCACATGCTCGTGGTGGCCGCGTTCGGCGTCGCGGTGCCGTTCACGCTGTTCGGCTACGGCGAGCAGCGGGTCGAGTCGATGCTCGCCGGCATCTGGAACGCCACCACGCCGCTGATCGTGCTGCCGCTGGCGGTGCTGGTGTTCCGCACCGAGCGGCTGACCGCGCGGCGGGCGGTCGGGCTGGGGCTGGGCTTCGCCGGTGTGCTCGTGGTGCTCGGTGTCTGGGAGGGCGTGGGCGGCGCCCACTTCGTCGGCCAGCTCATGTGCTTCGGCGCGGCGGCCTGCTACGGGCTCGCCATTCCGTACCAGAAGAAGTTCGTCGCGGGCAGCGCGTACTCCGGACTGTCGCTGTCGGCGGCCCAGCTGCTGGTGGCGACCGCGCAGCTCGCGCTGGTCGCGCCGTTCGTCGGGACGCCGCCGTCGCCGGCCGTCCTCTCCCCGCGCGTGATCGCGAGCGTGCTGGCGCTCGGCGCGCTCGGCACCGGGCTCGCCTTCGTCATCAACATGCGCAACATCCGGCTGGCCGGGGCGAGCACGGCGTCCACCGTGACGTACCTGGTCCCGGTGTTCGCGGTGCTCGTCGGCGCGGTGGTGCTCGGCGAGCGGATGAACTGGCACCAGCCGGTGGGCGCGCTCGTGGTGCTGGCCGGCGTGGCGGTCGCGCAGGGCCTGTTCGGCCGGCGCCGCAGCCGTCCGGAGCCGGTCGCACCGGCCGCCCGCACCGCCGAACCGGCCACCCAGGGCTGACCCTCAGCTCCGGCCGGCCGTCCACTTCACCAGGCGGTCGGCCGTCCAGGTGTTCACCACCCGCTTCGCCGGCACCCCGCACAGCGCCGCGCGCTCGCAGCCGAACCGTTGCCAGTCGAGCTGGCCGGGGGCGTGCGCGTCGGTGTCGATGGCGAACCGGCACCCGGCCTCCAGCGCGAGCCGGATCAGCCGCTTCGGCGGGTCCTGCCGTTCCGGCCGGGAGTTGATCTCGACGGCCACGTCGTGCTCGGCGCACGCGGCGAACACGGCGTCCGCGTCGAACTCGCTCTCCTTGCGGGTACGCGCGCGGTGCCCCTTGTCACCCGGCCCGGTCACGCCGGCAGGCCGGGAGGAGACCATCCGCCCGGTGCAGTGCCCGAGGATGTCCAGGTGCGGGTTGGCGATCGCGGCCAGCATCCGGCGGGTCATCTTCGCGCGGTCGTCGTTCAGGCCGCTGTGCACCGACCCGACCACCACGTCGAGGCGGGCCAGCAGGTCCTCGTCCTGGTCCAGCGAGCCGTCGGCGAGGATGTCCACCTCGATGCCGGTGAGGATGCGGAAGCCCTTGGGCAGCGCCTCGTTCACGGCGGCGACGTGGTCGAGCTGCCTGCGCAGCCGCTCCGCGGTCAGGCCCCGGGCCACAGTCAGCCGGGGCGAGTGGTCGGTGAGCACGAGGTACTCGTGGCCCAGCTCGACCGCCGCCAGCGCCATCTCCTCGATCGGTGAGCCGCCGTCGGACCAGTCCGAGTGGGTGTGGCAGTCGCCGCGCAGCGCGGCCCGCAGCTTCGCCGCCGCCTCGTCCAGGTCGGTGCCCTCGGTGGCCAGGAGCCGGCGCAGGTAGACCGGCTCCTCGCCGGCCAGCGACTCGGCCACGCAGCGGGCGGTGACGTCACCGACGCCGGACAGCTCGGTCAGCTTGCCGGTGCGGGCCCGTTCGGCCACCTCGGCGGCGGGCAGCGCGCCGAGCGTCTTGGCGGCCGACCGGAACGCCCGGACCCGGTAGGTGGCCTCGTTCGCCCGTTCCAGCAGGAACGCGATCCGGCGCAGATCGGCGATGGGATCCCGGGCACTCATGTCTGGAACCTACGCGCATCAGCCGCCCGCCGGGTGGCCCCGCCACCGCGAGTCGGCTCAGCCGCTGCGGGTGGACCGGCCCGGCGACGCCGGGCAGCCGTGCTTGCGCTGCCAGGCGGTGACCTCGGCGACCGGCGAGCGGTTGCCGCCCTTGCGCCACGAGTTCAGGTAGGGCGCCGGCCAGACCACGCCCCGGCGGATCCACCAGTCGTCGGCGCCGGTGCACTTCGGGGAGAGTCCGAAGTGCAGGTGACAGACGTTGTTGGCGTTGCCGGTACGGCCGACCTTGCCGAGCTGCTGCCCGGCCCGGACCCGTACCCCCGGGTCGATGCCGGCCGCGATCGCGCTCAGGTGCGAGCCGTAGTAGCGGACCCCGTCGTCGCCGAGCAGCGAGACGGACAGCCCGCCGTTGTTCGGGCCCAGCGGCCCGCGCTTGTCGAACCGGTCGACCCGGCTCACCTCCAGCACCACGCCGTCGGTGACCGCCACCACCGGCTCGCCGCAGTCGGCGAACACGTCGGTGCCCGGGTAGCCGCCGTGCGTCGGGTGGTAGTCGACGTTGCCGGCCCGCACCGGGAAGACGCGCTTCACGTCCGTGCGGGGCGGCGACGGCGCGGCGGACGAGGAGGCCGCCGGCGGGGACGGGTCGGCGGGCTGCGCGCCGGTCGCCACCGGACTGGGTTCCTGCCACCTGTCGGCGCGTCCGGTGGAGGCGCCACACCCCCCGGCGGCGAGCGCCGCGACGAGCAGCAGGACCGGGTACGCCTGCCGCGTCCGGCGTCCGATCGATGGCGAGCGCATCCGGTCATCCTGACAGACCACTACCGTAGGGACGAACGCCGCGACCGCGTCACACCCACCGGTCACGGTGCGTGACGTCGACGTGGATGGTTCGGGGGAAGGGGGCGGCGGTGACGTACGGCTGGCACGGCGGACCCGAGGGGGCCGGTCCGGGGGCGTTCCCGCCTCCGCCGCGTACGCCCTCGGGACTCTTCCCGTCCCACGCGCCGATCCGGCCCAGCTACCGCGAGCCGTACCCGATCACCGGCGCCGGGGTCGCGGTCGGCGCGCTCGTCGCGTTCGCCTGGTTGCTGCTGTTCGGGCTGCTCGGCCGCAGCGTCGCAGGTTACGCCTGGTGGACGCTGCTGGCCGGCGGCCTGGCCTGGGTGGCGGCGGCGGTGCTGGTCCGCCACGGTGACCGGGGGGTCGCCACCGGCGTCGCGATCGTCACCGCCGGTGGTTGGAGCATCGCTGCCGCGATCGTCGCGACGCGGTGGGCGCAGAGCGGCGACTGGCCGCTCTGGTGACCATGGGTGCCGGTTTCGCTGCGTAGCGAAGGCCACCTTGACGTACGCGCGGTGACGGTCCACGCTCGGCGGTATGGCCTGGACCACACCGCCGCGGCTCGACCCGGAACGGAGCCGCCGTCGCCTGCAACTCCTCGCCGAGTTGGCCGGTGCACGCGCGGTGCAGCAGCGCCAGCGACCACAGCGCGCGCGTACCGAACGGCTGCGCCAACTGATCGCCACCCGTCGGCGCGTCGTCGGCTGACCGGCTTTCTCTTCCAGAACGGCCGGCCCTTACGGGGCGTTGACCGGTCGCCCGCCGACCCGACCGGTTAACGTGCACGCGTGACCTGTCGGCGTGCTGCCGAGGCCAAATTGGGGGGACCGTGTCGTACTTCGCTGCTGCCGTTGCGCGCGTCGACGGCGACTGGACCGCGGGCGAGGTGAGCCTGCGGGGCGTCACCGACATCGAGGAGGTGGCGGACCGGCTGCGTGACGTCGAGCCGGACGCCGACCTGTCGCTGCTGTTCGTCGAGGCGGACGACACGTACCTGGTCGTCCTCCGCCTGGACGAGGGGGAGGACCTGCGGGTCTTCGGCTCCGACTCGGCGTACGCGGAGGAGTCCCGCCTGGGCGCGCTGCTGGTCGGCGACCTGAAGACGTCGGTGACCGGGCTGGAGGAGGTCGACGAGCCGCGCGAGTCCGGCGGGGACGAGGAGACCGAGCAGCCCGCAGTGGACCCGGAGGCCGATCCGGTGGGTGACGCGGACCTGCTGGCCGACCTGGGCATCCCGGCGCAGAAGCTGCTCGCGCTCTGCGCGCACGAGGGTTCCATGCCGGCCGACGTCACCGCCGAGGTCTGCCAGGTGCTCGGCTGCGTGGACGAGGTCGAGGAGTTGCGTGAGGTCTGAGCCCGGGGAGTCCCGGACGCCCGGCGCCGCCGAACCCGCCGACGCGACCGATCCGGCGCTGGAGACCGTACGCCCGGGGCAGCCCACTCCCGGCCGGGCCGCGCGCGTCGGCCCCGGCGCGGACGAGGCGCTCGCCGACCCGGGCGCGGTGGGCCGCCGGCAGCGGCACGAACTCTGGATGCGCCGTGCCCTGGAGGTCGCGGCGACCGGCCCGGACGGCCCGACCCCGGACCGGGGCGCCGACGACGTGCCGGTCGGCGCGGTGCTCTACGGCCCCGACGGCGCCGAACTGGCGATCGGGCGCAACGAGCGGGAGTTGACCGGCGACCCGACCGCGCACGCCGAGGTGCTGGCGCTGCGCCGGGCCGCGCACCGGCTGGGCCGGTGGCGGCTGGACGACTGCACGCTCGTGGTCACGCTGGAGCCGTGCACCATGTGCGCCGGGGCGATCGCGCTGGCCCGCGTCTCGACAGTGGTGTTCGGCGCCTGGGAACCGAAGACCGGCGCGGTCGGGTCGCTCTGGGACGTGCTGCGCGACCGCCGCGTCACGCACCGCCCCGAGGTGTACGGCGGCGTGCTGGAACGCGAGAGCGCGGCGCTGCTGCGCGCGTTCTTCCGCTGACGAGTTCCTGGCTCAGGCGCTCGCCGGCGTGGGGCGCAGCAGCGTCGCGGCGATCGCGCGGCCGACCTCGGTCCAGGCGGTCGGGCGCAGCGTGGCCGGGTCCAGCCGGACGATCGACCGTGTGCCGGTGGCGTGCACGGTGGCGCCGTCCACCGAACGGAACTCGAAGGCGTACTGGGCACTGCTGGTGCCGAAGTGCTCCAGCCAGAAGTGCACGGCCACCGTGCCGACGCCGGTGACCGGCGCCTGGTAGGTGATGGTGAACTCGCGGACCGCGTGGAACACGTCGGGGGCGGCGTGCACGTCGCCGCGGAAGACGACGCCGCGCTCGGCCCAGTAGGGCGTGAGGGCGCGCTCCAGCAGCACCGCGTACCTGGCGTTGTGCAGCAGGCCCATGGCGTCGAGGTCGTCGAAGTGCACCGGCACGTGCGCGACGTGCCCGAACTCGGCGGCCTGCCGCTCGACTGTGGTGTGGCTCATCACTGGCCTTCCGGTAGCAGGGTCGGATCCGGGCAGAGCGCCCGCAGCCGGTTCAGCAGGCCCTGGCGGGCATGCCGGTAGGTGGCGTCCGGGTCGAGCAGCCGGGACCGCATCGCCGCGCTGATCCCCAGCGCGTCGATCTCGTACGCCAGCAGCGGCACGTCCAGGTCGGCGGGGAGTTCGCCGAGGTCGACGGCCTCCTGGACGAGGCGTTCGAGGAGCGCGGTCCAGCGGGCGAACGCCTCGCCGAGCCGGTCCCGGACCGGGCCGGGGCGGGCGTTGTACTCGAACTCGGTGTTCGCGAAGAAGCAGCCGCCGGGCAGTACCCGCGCGGCGTAGAAGTCGATCCGGGCCTCGTGCAGCGCGCGCAGCCGGCGTACGCCCCGGGGAGCCTCCAGGGCGGGCGCGAGGATGCGCTCCTGCCACTGCGCCACGGCCCGGTCCACGGTGGCGAGTTGCAGCGCCTCCTTGGAGCGCCAGTGCGCGAAGAGGCCGGACTTGCTCACCTCCAGCCGGTCGGCGAGCTGCGCCAGGGAGAGGCCGTGCAGGCCGACCTCGGTGGCCAACGCCACGGCGGTGTCCAGCACCGCGGTGCGGGTGCGGTCGCCGCGGGCGACGCGGCCGTCGGAGGTCATGCGGGCAGCGTAGCGGGAAATAAGCACGACCGGTCGTATTTATTTTTGTGACCCGTGTAACGCCGACCGCCCCGCCACCTTGCGGCGACGGGGCGGTCGAGGATCGATCGATCAGGGTCAGGCGATGATGGTGTCCAGCGCGATCTCGACCATCTGGCCGAACGTCTGCTCACGCTCCTGCGACGTGGTCTTCTCGCCGGTCTTGATGTGGTCGCTGACGGTCAGGATGGTCAGCGCGCGAGCCTTGAAGCGCGCCGCGATCGTGTAGAGCGCCGCCGACTCCATCTCCACCGCCAGCACGCCGTAGTCGGCGAGCCTGTCGTACAGGTCCGGCCGGTCCGTGTAGAAGGCGTCCGCCGCCAGGATCGGCCCCACCCGCATGCTGATGCCGCGCCGCTCGGCCACCTCGACCGAGGTACGCAGCAGCCCGAAGTCGGCCACCGGGGCGTAGTCGATCAGCCCGTCGAAGCGCATCCGGTTCATGTTCGAGTCGGTGGACGAGCCGATCGCCGCCACCACGTCCCGCAGCTGCAGATCCTCGGTCAGGGCCCCGCAGGAACCGACCCGGATCAGCGACTTCACGCCGTACTCGTTCACCAGCTCGTGGGCGTAGATCGATGCGGACGGCATGCCCATGCCGGAGCCCTGGACGGACACGTCGACACCGTTCCACTTCCCGGTGAAGCCCAGCATGCCGCGCACCGTCGTGTAGCAGCGGGCCCCCTCCAGGTAGGTCTCCGCGATCCACTTGGCCCGCAGCGGGTCGCCCGGCATCAGGACCCGCTCGGCGATCTCTCCCGGCTCAGCGCCGATGTGCGTACTCATGGCAAAGATCCTGCCAGGCCGGGCCGAGGGATACCGGTTCGGCGTCCAAGCCGGCGGTCCTGTACCCTCGTCGGCGGTGGCGTGTCCGAGCGGCCTAAGGAGCACGCCTCGAAAGCGTGTGAGGGTTTACGCCCTCCGAGGGTTCAAATCCCTCCGCCACCGCTCGTGAACAGCGAGAACGCCCGGTCGATCCGCGAGGATCGCACCGGGCGTTCCGCTTCTGGTCTCAGTTCCTACTCAGGAGGCCGACTTCGGCTTCTCCGTTGGGGTCTCCCAGAGCAGTCCACCGACGCGCTGGGCGATGTCCGGACGGAGCTGGGCGGCGAGGTGTTGATACCGGGCCGCCATCGCCGAGCTCGACCAACCCATGATGCCCATAACCGCCCGCTTGGCCACCCCGAGGATCAGCAGCACGGTAGCGGCGGTATGCCGGGCGTCGTGCAACCGGCCATCGCGTAGCCCGGCGTACCGGAGCAGTCGCTTCCACTCGTCGTAATCGGTGCGTGGGTGACCGGGCCGCCGGTCGGCGGTGGCGAACAGCCAGTCACTTGCATCCGGCGGTAAAAGCGCTCCAGGTGCTCGGGCTCCAGGCGCTCGATCCGCTGGGCGCCGCAGGTTGCCGCCGAGCTGGTCAACGTGCCGCGGCGGCGCAGGTTTGACGTGCCGTCGGACCTGGCAAGTGAGCCGGACCCGCTTGAGGTGCTTCGCTGCATCGGAGCGATCGGCGACCAGGACGTCACGCGGGTGGTGGGAGGATGCCCTCTGCGCGGCCGAGCGCCGAGCCGTCGAAACTGCCAAGCCTACGCCCTGCGGCCAGGAAGTCATTGTGGTAGCGCGGCAGGCCGGGCTACCCGTGGCGGTGGTTAGCAACAATTCGGCCGGGGCGGTCAGCGCTTACCTGGAAGCGCACCGGCTCGTCGGGCATGTATCGCCAGTAGCCGGGCGGGCATATGCCCAGCCGGCCCGAATGAAGCCAAACCCCGAACCGATCCTGCAAGACCTACAGGGGGCACAGGAAGCAGGGGTTCGGGTTGTCGGGTATGCCAACCGGCTGTCCAAGTCCACGCGTTCCGGGCTGCGGGGGCAGATGCAGTAATCGACAGCATGAGCGAGCTGGCGACGATGTTGATCGAGCGGCCAAGCGCCTGAAGCCGGATCCGGTCATGCCTCGGCTATGGGGCGTACCGGGGCATGACGCCGCGATACAACAAGTTCCCTCAGCGCTTCAACCGTCAGCCATGGCCGCGCGCGGCGAATCATGCGATGACAGTTAGAGCAGATTAGGGCCAACGTAAGCAGCGCTAGTTGGGTTGGTACTCGGGTGTAATTTCGTCAGTTTCTGCACTATGGTGGCGACGCCTCGTAAGACCCCGTCTGGGCGGAGGATTCTCAGCAGGCGCGTCAACCACTGACAAGATTAGGTCGAATAGGAAGGAGAGACGCCAGAATTTGAAAACAGCGATCGCTAATGCAACTTCGAAGATCCATTCAGAACCACGGGGCGTTGCTTTAGCGTCAACGGCCATTGCCACGATGCACAGTACTGCTGAAGCAAGAAGATAACGCATAAGGCTGCGGCAATTCTTCCGAATCCTTCGGCCGAACCTGGCGCGTAACTCCGTGACGGTCGGCCCCGACGAACTCCCATACGTGGCTATCGCAGTACCCGCGAAGCCAGCAATGAGAGCCATGGTGCCCGCTCCCGCCGAATAGACAGCCAGTCGCTGCCCCTGATCCGCCCAGTGCAAGACGTTGCCGTGCCCAAAATGGTAGACGAGGGTGGCATGCGCCCCTATCAGTAAGGCGCACAGGGCGAGGTCGACGCTAGGATGATCGGACCAAAATCCAGCCGGGTGGCGGATCATAGTCCAGAAGATTTGCCGCCAATTTGCTTCGACCCGAATCTCCGCAGCCACGCGTCACCGCCTCTCTGTCTAGGTGCAGCGTAGTTGCAAGGTACGACAGAGCCGTCAACGGTCGAGATCGTACAATTCGGACTTAAGCGCGTCTGCCGCCTGATTGATCGCTTGGACAGCCGACTTGATTCGAACCGACCTGCCCTCTTCGTCGGTTACATCTATATACTTCCGCTTAGTAATTCGATTATTGAGGAAGTTCACATCCTCCCTATGGGCGTTCCCCTCATCGTCATAATTAACGATCTGCGCGACAGCGTGCTTGAAGTCCTTGCCGATAAGATGCTTGGCGGCCGAGGCGACCCGGCGACGCTCATCCTCCCGGCGAGCATTGATCCTTCCTTTCACCTTGATTACCAGCTCTACTTCCACATCCCCGAAACCCTCTTGCAGCACCTGTCTGGCTCCAAAGAGAGAGGATCCGTCCGACGTTGCGGCGCTATCAGAATCGAACTTCGCCCTCACGAGACTTGCCTCTGCAGCACCGTTAATCTTGCCGACCACGTCCTTGCTCAAGACTGGCCCGACAGAAATCTGCTCCTCGAAGGCGCCGAAGTGATTCAGCCAGGCTGCAAGAGTTGAGGATCTGGGGGATGCGCCGGTTCCGAGGACGAAGCCAAACCGGTTGGTTCCCGGAAGGAAGCTCGCTACCGAAACCTCAACCCACGGCTTGTTGGTGTCGGCCTCAGTGTCGAGGATTTCCCCAGTCACTCTGTCTAGCGATGACACCGCCTCATCCCGCGCCCGAGCAAAAACGAGATGGTACGCGTCATCGTACGTGTAGACCTGCGCCCAGTGGATTACCTGCTTAATCGTCTTTTCCCGACGGCTCAGAGGTGCGCTAGCTACCTCGGCAAGAACATCCTGCCAGTCAACTACCTCGGTTAGCGGGTCCCCATACTCATCTCTCACCTCGAAGAATGAAACCAGCTTCTTGCGCTTCTGTATTGCCACTCGTCCCCCTGGCGTCTCGCTTTTCGCCCTAATCACATTCGCTTTTTGGTTGTCTCCTGTCAAGTTCAGAGGGCGACCCCAAACTGATGAATTACAGGCTTTGCCCCCTATGGGTATATTTGCTTGGCCCAATTGTCGGCTTGCCGACGCTGAGTGTTCGGGGCTACACGCCGTAGGCTGGGCGAACGGAGTGAACCATCGATCCTGGCAGCCCTTCAGCCTCGTCTCGTTGAGTACGTCCAGGACGGCTGTTAAGGCAAGTGCGTTGAGGCAAGTGCGTTGAGGCAAATGCGTTGAGGCATTCCCTCACCGTTGCAAGGATTCTAGGCTATGGCCATGTCGAACGAGGTCGATGATCCGCCCCCCCACGAGTTGGCAACGAGTAACGGCGTTGCTCATGTCGATCAAGCCCGCTCTTGAGGTAGCCAGCCTCGTGGCCGCAGTGGTTGGCGTGATCTTGCTCGTGGTGCAGACGAGTCAGATGACGAAACAGACGGAAGCTCTCAGGGAAGATTTGGACCAATCGGCGCGGCAGGAGGTGTTTAGTCGGACCTTGGACGCTGGTCAGGTGGTGTTGGAGAACCCGTTGCTGTTCCGGCAGATTAGAGCGCCGGCCAACGATCCAGAAGCAGTCAAGCTCAAGGCCGCGATCGCGAAGAATCCCGAGTCGATGGAGACGCACCGGGCCTACCAGTTAGCAAACTTCTTCATCGACTTTTACGACTACATTCTCTCTGGATATCCGATCGACCAATACCCAGCTCTCAATGTCGTGACGGAAGACGAGAGTTTTGCGGCGTGGAGCACCACTGTCGGCGACTTCTTTACCCCTGGCTCCTTGGCCTGCTCGCAATTTATTTCAAATCAGGCAAATTATGGAAGATCGTATGTGGAGCGCGTGCGCGGTGCGGGACTTTGTCCGGGCTTGTAGGCAGACCGTCTCAGCGTTCGACGTGCCGCCTCCAGGTTGGACGAAGGGTGCGACAGCAGGGGAGGTGCCGGTCTCAGTCGTGGCGGTACAGCGACGTTCCAAACGGCCGTCGATCAACGCAACGCCTGGTGGAGATCGGTTGCCGAACGGCGGTGGACGGCTGGTCGCAGACCTCGAAAGCGTGTGAGGGTTTACGCCCTCCGAGGGTTCAAATCCCTCCGCCACCGCTCGTGAACAGCGAGAACGCCCGGTCGATCCGCGAGGATCGCACCGGGCGTTCCGCGTTCCGGGTCAACTCCCGGCGAAGTCCTCGCCGAGCAACGCGCGGATCCGGCTCAACGCCCGGGCATCCCGCATCTTCACCGCCGACACGGAGATGCGCAGGATCTTGGCGACGGTGGCGACGCTCTGGTCCTCCCAGTGCCGCAGCACCACGATCGCCTGGTCCCGAATCGGCAGCGTCGCCAGCGCGGTCATCAACGCGACGTGCAGGTCCGTCGTCGCCGCCGGTTCCGGCCGCTCGGGGAGGTCGGCGCAGACCACCTCGGTGCCGCTGCGCCGGCTCCGCTGGTCGAAGACGGCGTTCATGAGCACCCGGCGGCTGTACGCGTCGAGGTTCGCGGCGTGCCGGATCCGGGTCCACGAGGCGTACATCCGGGTGAACGTGATCTGGGTCAGGTCCTGGGCGAGGTGCCAGTCCCGGCACATGAGGTAAGCGGTGCGTCTCAGCCGGGGCGCGGTCGCCGCGACGAACGCGCTGAAGTCCTCGTCCCGGGTGCTGCGCTCACGGCTACGGGCCGCGCTCCACCGGGCCAGCGGTCCGGCCGGGCGTTCGGCGGACGGCGTTGCGCGTACGTCGATCTGCCCGCTGGTCACTCACCCTCCCCGGAGTCCGAGCGCGCCGGGCACGGACCGCCCAGGATCTGATCGACGCCGTCACGGTCGTGGAAGTTCGCCACGAGTTCTGAGTAGTCCTTCGCCCTCGTCAGTGCGACCTGGAAGGACTCAGGCATCTGCTCCGGTTTGACCGCGTGGACCAGATCCGGGCTGTTCCGGTACATCTCCTTGAATCTGGCGTACGCCTCGTCCCGGCTCTGGAACGTCACGCTCCGCACGAGCGGAGCCGACCGGAGCGCGTCGCGTAGTTCGAGTCGCTGCTGATCAGTGATGTCATGTTGCAGGAAGACGCGGATGTCGACCGGCTCGTCACCCCATTGCCGCTCACAGGTTGGGTCGGCGGAGGGCATCAGCGCGCCGGCCGCCACCACCGGCGGCACCGGTTCCCTCGATGCCGGCGTCAGGTTCAGGGCGACCAGGACGGCGGCGATCGTGACGAGACAGGCCCCCGCGCCTCCGGTGACCAGCCGGCGTCTGCGTCGCAGCGCGGCGCCCCCGGCCATGGCCTCCTGGGCCAGGTTTCCGGCCGGGGGTGTGGGTTCCACCCCGAGTGCCCGCTCGAAGAGCACATGCAGTTTCTGGTCCACAACTCGCTCCTGGTGTCCGACGGCGTCCTCTCTTAGGGACCGGTCGAGTCGCCGTATCGGTCACACCGGAGCTCCGGCGGCCGGGTCAGCAGGGGCCGTAGCCCTCGTCGAAGAGGCGGTGGGCCCAGTCCGCGTACCCGGCGATCGTGGCCGGCGGGTTGGTGAGCGCCTGGCTGCTGCGGCGGGCGTCCGGGCGGAGCTGAGTACTCGGCCCCTAGGTATCCGGGCTCGTGTATCTGCGGTGTCCTGCGGGTTAGTGTCAGCGTCCGCACAGGGGAGGAATCGCTGTGGTTTTCACGCCTGAACAACCGTTGGCACCCGCCGGACCGGTCACGTCCCGTTCCGGTGGCTCCTTTCGGCCGCACCTGATCTGGGAGGCGGTGCTGCTGGCGCTGACCGTGGTCGCCGCGGTGGTGTGGTCCTCCCAGGACGGGTCGCGGCTGTCGCCGCTGGTGTTCAACATTGCCTCCGCCGGCCTGTTGGCGACCGCCTTCGCGCTGTCGCTGCGCACCGCCACGCCCAACCTCGCGGTCGTCGCCGTCGCGGCACTCGCCGGCCTGACGTACGCGGAGGTGCTCGACGCCGGCGCCCCGGTCCTCGTCGCGGCGGTCGCGGCGATCGCCGCCGCGGCGCTCTTCGGTCTCGGGATGGGCCTGATCGCCGGGCTGCTGCAGGCGCCCGGGTGGGCGGTGTCGCTGGGCGGGCTGGCCCTGACGCAGGGCATTCTGCTCGCCACCACCGGCAGCGGCGGTCCGCGGCGGCTCGCGAGCGAAGGTTGGATCCGGTCCGACGGTGCCGGGGCCGGGTGGCTGGTGCTGTTTCTCATGCTGTCGATCGGCGGCGCGGTGGTGTGGTCGATCCCGGCGGTGCGGCGGGCGCTGAGCGGCAACCGGGTCGTCGCCGGGGAGCCGCCGTCGCCGTTCGGTGCACGGCTGCTGGGCGCGGTCATCGGCCTGGGCGGTTCCAGCCTGATCGCGGGCGCGGCCGGAGTCCTGCTAGCCGGCCGGATCGGCGCCGCAATCCCATCGGCCGACATCGGCCAGCTGACGTTGGTGGCCGGCGCCGTCCTGCTCGGCGGCGTGAGCGTGGCCGGCGGGCGGGGCGGCTTCGCGGGCACCGTGCTGGGGGTCACCCTGCTGTGCCTGGTGCAGATGACCATCCTCGTCGCGGACGGCCCCCGGTGGCTGTCGACGGTCGTCTTCGCGCTGGCGATCCTCGTCGGCCTGGGCGTCAGCCGGGCGCTGGAGGCCCTGCAACCGGCACTGCCCGCGAGCGTGCCGGGCGCCGGGCCGGCCGAGCCGTTGCGGAAGTACTGACCGCTGTCAGCTCGGCCGGGCGTTCTCGCTGCCGGGGCGTGGTCAGCGCGGTACCGGCGACGAGCACTGCCGGAACATGATCCTCCCGTTGGTGACCTCGGGGCCGGTGCACCTCTTCAGCACGAGACCCTGCCCGCCGCCGAATCTGCCCTGGCGGAAGTCGGTCACCTCCACCGTGTCCTGGCGGAAGTCGCTGGTCACCTCCACCGTGCCGTCTCCGCCGACGACGTAGAGGGTCGGGATCGGGCCGCCTTCGTCCGTCGCCGAGGTTACGGCGAGGCGGGCGGGGCGGTGCGCCTCGACCGCGTCGAGGAAGCAGGTGATCGCGGCTTCCGGTATGGGGTCCATGACCCCGAGCATGTGATCGCCGCAGTTCGCTGTGGCTCCCGCGCCGACGGGGGACGGGGCGTCCGTACCTCCGTTGTTCGTCGCGGCCACGCCGGATGACACTGTCGCGACGGTCAGGACCGCGACGAGCGCCACGCCACCTGCCGTCCGTCGTCGGCGCAGGCGCTCGCCGCGGGCGCGGACACGCTCGGGCGGCGCCAGGTTCAGGGCGGCGGTGTCGTCCTCCAGCGCTGCGATGGCCTCACGGATGCGTGCTGACATCGGAATCCTTCCGCTCGTCGTCGGCGTCGAGCAGCGGGGCGAGCGCCGTTCGCGCGCGGGACAGGTAGACCTTGACGGTGCCGGCGGGCATTCCGGTGGTCTCGGCGATCTCGCTGATCGGCAGGTCGGAGAGGTAGTGCAGGACCACCACCCGCCGCTGCGACTCCGGCAGCCGTCGCAGCGCCGCCAGCACCGCGACCCGGTCCGGCGACGGCTCCGGAGCTTCGGGCGGCGGGCCGAGTCTCGCCCGGGCGGTGAGCCAGCGCCGGACGCTGCGCCACCGGTTGGCGGCCAGCCGCCACGCGACCGTCCGTACCCAGGCTTCGGGCGAGTCGTAACTCGACAGCGACGACCAGCGGGTCCAGGCGCGGGCGTACGCCTCCTGCACGACGTCCTGGGCCTCGCCGAGATCGCCGCAGACCGCGTAGACCTGGTGCAGGACCCGGGCCGAGGTCGCCGCGTAGAAGGCGTCGAAGTCGTCGCTCGTGCCCATCCGCATCGTCCCTCTCCCTGGCCGTCACACATACACACACCGCCAGGGGGCCACCGGTTACAGCCAGGTGGTCGAGCCGAATGTCAGCAGGGGCCGTAGCCCTCGTCGAAGAGGCGGCGGGCCCAGTCCGCGTACCCGGCGATGATCTCGCGGACGGTGACGCCGTCGTGCAGGAAGAGGTACGCGCGGTCGCCGTCGCGGGCGAGCAGCCCGGCGAAGCGGTGACTGCCGGGCGGCGCCGGCAGGTCGGTGGCGCCGGGGTACGCGGCGCGGACCTCGCCGATCGGTGTGCCGGCGCTGATGCCCTCGGGTGTGCTCATCGGGTCGTCCAGCCAGAGCAGGACGAGCCGGTCGTCGACGAAGATCGGGCTGACCGCCCCGTGCCCGACGAGCGCGTGGCCGCATGCTTCCTCGTCGGCGCGCAGCACGCCGCGGCGGGTCAGGTCCGCCTCGGTGGCGCCGAACTCCGCGTCGCGCAGGCCCTCCAGGCTGACCACCTGGGTGGCGCCGACGGGCCGGGCCGGCCACTGTGGATGAACGCCGCTGCCCGCCACGGACGCGGCAGTAAGCAGTGCGGCGATAAAGCCGAATTGTCGTAATTTCATGCAATCCCCCAGTCACCAACGGGACCGGGGCGATGAGGTTGCTGGTGCTGACCGGATTGGCGAAGTTCCCACTCCTCGGCCAGCTCGTCCCAGTAGTCGGCGGACAGCCCGCGTCGGCCGTGCGTCAGCCAGCCGTCGGTGTCGCGCTCCAGGTGCAGGCCCAGCTCGGCGAACGGGTCGATCCACGCGCCCGGCTCCGCGCCCAGCCTGGCCAGCGCCGTGTTGATCGGCCACTCGGTACGCGGCCGGTCCAGCGCGGCGTCGTACCGCGGGCCCCAGCTCACCTCGCCCCCCAGCCACACCACCGCCGACTGGTGGCCCAGCCCGCCCGCGAACTCCGCCTCCAGGTACGCGACCGGGCCGCTGGTCGACCAGCGGGCCAGCACCTCCGCCAGTGGCGGTGAGAGCACCAGCCGGAACGGACGCTCGGCGCGCGGCTCGTCGGTGGCGAAGTCCGGCAGCCCGCCGGTCAGCTCCTGCACCAGTTGCGGGGTCACCGGCAGCAGCGCGAAGTCCTGACGGAGTGCGGCGAGCACCGCGTGGTCCAGGTCGGCGGTCTGCTCGCGAAGCAGCTCGACGTCGGCGACCACGGCGCTGAGCTGGTAACTCATCCGGTCCTCTCGGCGTCCACAGGCTGTGGATGGAACATGTGTACGACGGTCTCAGGTGGTTCCGTTGGTCAGATACCTCGGGCGTCCGTCGCTCAGCGCGGCCACCGCGTGACGCAGCCGATGCCAAACGTACGGGCGAAGCAGCGCCTGCGCATCATCGAGCGCAACGAATCGTGCGTCGGCCAGTTCGCCGTCAGCCGGTTTCAACGGCTCGGCGGGAGGCGGTGCACCGCCGTCGAAGATGAACATCAGGCTGTCGTCCCACGGGCCGTGCGGTGCGACCCAGTCCACCACCAGCAACGGTCCGACGCGCAGTTCGAGACCCAACTCCTCGCGCACCTCCCGCTCGGCGGCCAGGTGCGGCGGCTCGTTCGCCTCCGCCATGCCGCCCGGCAGGTCCCAGTCCGGCTTGTAGCGCGGATCTACCAACAGGACGTCGCCGTCACCGTTGCGCAGCAGTACGTCGGCTCCCACCCGCTTCCGGGGCTGCCGCGCGTTGCCCTCGGCGAGGTGGACCTGCCAGGCTGCCGGATCTCGCTCGTACAGGGGACGCTCGTCGGCCATACCGACGATTGTCGGCCGTCCTCACGCCGTCGGCAGCGGCCTCGGCGTTCGCGTACGAGAATCGCCTGGTCGATCTCGGCGGAGGTGGTCGGATCGGGGCGGCGGCGTTCGTAGCCGGGGTGACAGTGGCCCGAGCGGCGGCCCGGGGAAGGCGAAAGAGGAACCGATGGCGCAGTATCTGATCTCCGTACTCGACGACACGACCGGCTCGGCCACCGACGCGGAGATGGCCGCGATCGGTGAGTTCAACGAGCGGTTGCGAGCCGACGGCCACTGGGTCTTCGCCGGTGGGCTCGCGGCACCCGAGACGGCCACAGTCGTGGACGCGCGGGACGGGAACCCGGTGTTCACCGACGGCCCCTACCTGGAGACGAAGGAGTACGTCGGCGGGTTCTGGATCATCGAGGCGCCGGACTTCGACGTGGCGCTCCCGCTCGCCGCGCTGGCATCGCAGCGGTGCAACAGGCGGGTCGAGTTGCGGCCGTTCCTGAGCGCGTGACAGACGTCCGCGAGGCGCTCACCCGGGTCCACCGCGAGGAGTGGGCCCGGGTGGTCGCCACGCTCGCCCGGCGCATCGGCGACCTCGACGTGGCCGAGGAGATGACCGCCGAGGCGTTCGCCGCCGCCGTCGAACGGTGGACGGCCGACGGCGTACCGCCGAACCCCGGCGCGTGGCTCACCACCACCGCGTACCGCCGGGCCGTCGACCGGATTCGCCGCGAGAGCCGGCGGGAGGAGAAGCACCGGGAGGCGCTGATGCTGACCGACGCGCCGGAACCGCTCGGTGTCATCGACGACGACCGGCTCCGCCTGATCTTCACGTGCTGCCATCCGGCGCTGGCCATGGAGGCGCGGGTGGCGCTGACGCTGCGCCTGGTCGGCGGACTCACCGTGCCGGAGATCGCCCGGGCGTACCTGGTCCAGGAAGCCGCCATGAGCCGGCGGATCACCAGGGCCAAGTCGAAGATCAAGGCGGCCGGGATCCCGTACCGGGTGCCGTCCCGCGACGATCTGCCGGCCCGGGTCACCGGCGTGCTCGCCGTCCTCTACCTGATCTTCAACGAGGGCTACCTCGCCTCCGACCCCGGCAAGGAGGCGGTCCGCGCCGAACTGACCGGTGAGGCGATCCGGCTCACCCGGCTGGTCCGCACGCTGCTGCCCGACGACCACGAGGTCGCAGGGCTCCTGGCGCTGATGCTGCTGACCGAGGCCCGCCGGCCCGCCCGGGTCTCCGCGACCGGCGAACTCGTCGTCCTCGCCGAACAGGACCGCGGCGCCTGGGACCGCTACCTCATCGCCGAGGGCCACGCCCTGGTCCGCGCGTGCATCGCCGCCGGACGGCCGCCGGGCCGCTACCAGATCCTCGCCGCGATAAACGCCGTACACACCGACGCCCGCGACGCGCGGGACACCGACTGGGCGCAGGTCGCCGCGCTCTACGACCATTTGGTACGCGTCGACCCGTCGCCGATCGTGCGACTCAACCGGGCGGTGGCGGTCGCCGAACTGGACGGGCCGCAGGTCGCGCTCGCCGAGGTGGAGGGGTTGCCGCTGGACGGCTATCACGCGTACCACGCCACGCGCGCCGAACTGTTGCGCCGGATGGGGCGGGGTGGGGAGGCGCGGGAGGCGTACGCCCGGGCGATCGAGCTGGCGGGAAACAGCGCGGAGACGGCGTACCTGAGGCGGCGGCGGGACCAGTTGGGTGGCAGGTGAGTCTTGCCGCTGTTCCGATCAAGCAGCAGATGATGCGTGGAGCCTCGGCTTCCGCGACCTTAACGAAAGGACGGCCTGGTACGACCAATTCGCCGATGTTCATAGATGAGATCGCGGGAAGGATATCGAAGCGCGCACGGCGAAATCCTCCCTGAATCACGAGGATCTGCGCAGCGCGACTGGCGTTTGGTCGGAGGCGGAGAAGGGGTGGGCCGATGGAGCTGAAATCCGCGTCTGACAGCGAGGTGGTGCGCGCTATCAACAGCGGCTCGATCGATGCGGAAGACCTGGTGAGTAGCAGCGGTTGGCGGAGGATTTGCCAGGCCAGAGGCCGGAACTTCTCGGCGGTAGACGAAGAGGCATGGCAGGAACTCTGTTCGTACCGTGGATACGCCCTGTCGCGGCGTAATCCTCGCGGGTTCTGAACGTCGGCTTCGTGCGTGCCAGGCCCATGGCCATTGTCGCCTGGCCCGACCGCAGGGCCGACATCACCAATGCCCTGTCCGTCCTTGCGACGCTGCGACCCCACGGCATTGCGCTGTGGCCCGGCCTGACCGAAGCCGTGCACTGGCTCATCGACGACACGTCGTGGGACGTCCGCTCGAACCCTTGCTCGCCGTCCTTGCCGAACTCGGACCCACTGCCCCGGACGATGCCTACCTTGCTCATTCCAGATGGCATGAAGTCGCCCGGGCTGCGACGGGCGCTCATCGGCTCATGACGGGTAGTAACTGAGCCCACGCGGCGGCCCGTCGGCAGGAGGGTCGTAGAGACGACGAAGGGCCGGTCCCCGACGGGGCCGGCCCTCGCGTACGTGCTGCTCAAGCGAGCGGAGGATACGAGATTCGAACTCGTGAGGGTGTAAACCCAACACGCTTTCCAAGCGTGCGCCCTAGGCCTCTAGGCGAATCCTCCGCGAGCCAGGATACAGGTCCCACGACGGCGGGCCACCCCACCCTCCCGGAAGATCCACAACCCTTCGGGTAGGCTTGGCGTCACCTCCCGTGCGGCGGTACCTCGTGAACCTCCCCAGGGCCGGAAGGCAGCAAGGATAAGCGAGCTCTGCCGGGTGCACGGGAGGCCTTTCTGTCTCCCGGGCCGGGTAACGTCGCTGCGGGTCGGGTCACGGGGTGGTGGGTGGTCACCCGGGGCCGACCGGCGCAGAATGGCTCGGTCGAGAGGAGGCGGGACGGGTGGCACTGGCCCTTTACCGCAAGTACCGGCCGCGGACGTTCGCCGAGATCATCGGCCAGGATCACGTCACCGAGCCGTTGTCGCAGGCGCTGCGCAGCGGCCGGCTGAATCACGCGTACCTCTTCTCCGGCCCTCGGGGCTGCGGCAAGACCTCCAGCGCGCGGATCCTGGCCCGCTCGCTCAACTGTGAGCAGGGCCCCACCCCCGAGCCGTGCGGGCAGTGCGACTCGTGCCGCGAACTGGCCCCCGACGGCGGCGGTTCGATCGACGTCATCGAGATCGACGCGGCCAGCCACGGTGGGGTCGACGATGCGCGTGATCTTCGCGAGAAGGCGTTCTTCGCGCCGGCCCGCAGCCGCTTCAAGATCTACATCATCGACGAGGCGCACATGGTCTCGTCGGCCGGCTTCAACGCCCTGCTCAAGCTGGTCGAGGAGCCCCCGGAGTACGTCAAGTTCATCTTCGCCACCACCGAGCCGGAGAAGGTCCTCGGCACGATCAAGTCGAGGACCCACCACTACCCGTTCCGGCTGTTCCCGCCGAAGGTGGTCCGCCCTTATCTTGAGCAGCTCTGCGAGGCCGAGGGCGTCACTGTCGAGCCGGCGGTCTTCCCGCTGGTGGTGCGCGCCGGCGGGGGCAGCATGCGCGACAGCCTCTCCGTGCTCGACCAGCTCATCGCGGGCGCCGGCCCGGAGGGCGTCGACTACGCCCGGGCCGCCGCGCTGCTCGGTGTCACCGACGCCGCGCTGATCGACGAGATGTGCGACGCGCTCGCCGCCGGCGACGGCGCCGCCGCGTACGCCACCGTCGACCGTGTCGCCGAGGCCGGCCACGACTCGCGTCGCTTCGCGTCCGACCTGCTGGAACGCCTCCGCGACCTGATCGTGCTCCAGCAGGTGCCTGATGCCGCCGCCAAGGGCCTCATCGACGGCCCGGCCGACCAGATCGAGCGGATGGCCGCGCAGGCGCAGCGCCTCGGCCCGGCCACGCTGTCCCGCTGCGCGGACATCGTGCACAACGGCCTGGTCGAGATGCGCGGCACCACAGCGCCCCGGCTGCTGCTGGAGCTGATCTGCGCCCGCATGCTCCTGCCCGGCGCGGACGACTCGTCCGGCGGCCTGCTCCAGCGCCTGGAGCGGATGGAACGCCGGCTGACCCTCGGCGGCGCCGAGCTGCCGTCGGCCGCCGCCGACTCCGCACAACCCACCCAGACCCCTGAGGTACGCCCGGCGGCTCCCGCCCCGGGCGCGGCTGCCGCCGCGGTCCACGCGGACACCGCCGGCACGCCGGCGGCTCCCGGTGCCCCGGCCGGTGCCGCCGCCGCCCGCGCCGCCGCCGCTGCTGCGGCCGGTTCCCGTAGCACCGCACCCGGTTCCCGTCCGGCCCCCGCAGTGGCGGAGCCAGCAGGTTCCCCGGCGCCGGCCGCGCCCGAGCGGGCCACCGTCGACGGCCCGGCCGCCGCCTCGGGCGACCCCGTCCCCGCCCGCCGCCCGGTGCCGCCGTCCGCGGTGATGCCGGATCCGGCCACGCCCGAGCCGCCCCGCCCCGGCGCGGCGAATCCGGGGGCGCTCGACGCGGTGGCGGTGCGTCGGGTCTGGCCCGAGGTGGTCGGCAAGGTGAACCGGAGCAACAAGCGGATCGCCGCGCTGATGCGTGACGCGGTGGTGCGTGACCTGGACGGCGACACGCTCGTGCTGACCGTGAAGTCGACGGTGCTGGCGAAGATGATGGCCGACCACGCGGCCGTGCTGACCGACGCGCTCTACGAGGAGTTCGGCGGTCGCTGGCAGATCCGCTGCGAGGTGGCGGGCGAGCGCGGCGCCGCCTCGCTCGGTGGCCCGTCCCGCCCGTCCGGCACGGCGCGGCCAAGCGATTCCGCGCCCGACCGGGCCCCGGCCCGCCCGGCGTCCGATCCGACGGGTTCGGCGTCCGGCCGACCGGATTCCGGCGCGGCCGGCACCGCTCAGGCGCGCTCCGATTCCGGCAGTTCGGCGGACTTCTCTCACTCGACGACACCCGACGCGAGTCGTCCCGGCTCGGCGGACGCCGGACCGGGCCGTCCCAACTCCGGTGCTGCCGGGCGTCCGGCATCCGCCGGTCTCGGCGAAGCCCCGGGGCAGCCGGTGCCCGGCTCGGCGGATGCCACAGCCGATCGGACCACCGGGAGTCAGGGCGCGGGAAGCCAGGCCACCGGGAGCCAGGGCGGGGGACCGCCGGGCCGGGCCGGGACCGGCTCGGCCGGTGCCACGGGCAACCGAGCCCTCGGCAGTCAGGACGCGGCCGGGCAGGCCGACGAGGACGACTGGCCGGAGCCGGTCCGGCCCGGTGGCGCGGCCACCGGTGCCGCTTCGGCGGCGACGGCCGTGGACGGGGAGGACTGGCCGGCGGCGGCGCGTCCGGGCGGGGGCACGGCGACCGCAACCGCCCCTGTCGTCGTACCCAAGCCTGCTGCACCCGCGGCGGCGCCGGCCGGTGGGGCGAGGCCGGCGGGCGGCGGGCCGAAGAACAGCGCGATCGCGGCGGCGCGAGCGGCTGCCGCGGCGGCTGCTGCGGGCGGTGGCCCCGGCAAGGGGTCGCGCGCGGCGCAGCCGGCGCGGAAGACGGCCGATGCCGAGTGGGCGGGCGAGCCGCCCTACGACCCGGACTTCGACGGCCCGGTGCGGGGCGCGCGGGCGCCCGCCGCAGCTCCGGCCTACGAGGGGTTCGACCCGGGCGACGAGCCGCTTGACGACGTGATCGACGAGCGGACAGCCCGGCAGTCGAGCGAGGAGCAGGCGGTTCAGCTGCTGCGTGAGACGTTCGGGGCCGAGAAGATCGACGAGGTGGACGCGCGCTGAGCGCGCGCCGACCGTGAGGAAGCGGCGCCGTGGCCCGACTAGGCTGGGCGCGGCCGAGCAGACGAGTGGAAGAAGGAGCGGTCCGTGCGCCCAGGTGGACAGCCGAACATGCAGCAGATGCTGAAGCAGGCGCAGAAGATGCAACAGCAGATCGCCAAGGCCCAGGCCGAGCTGGCCGAGGCGGAGCTGACCGGCACCGCCGGCGGTGGCCTGGTCACCGCGACAGTCGCCGGCACCGGTGAGCTGAAGGCGATCAAGATCGACCCGAAGGCGGTCGACCCGGAGGACGTCGAGACGCTCGAGGACCTGGTCGTCGCGGCCGTGCACAACGCCGCCGAGGCGGCCCGCGAGCTGACCGAGAAGAAGATGGGCCCGCTCGCGGGCGGCATGGGCGGCCTCGGCCTGCCCGGGTTCTGAGCCGGCAGATGTACGAGGGTGCCATCCAGGATCTGATCGACGAACTGGGCCGGCTGCCGGGCGTGGGCCCGAAGAGCGCCCAGCGGATCGCGTTCCACGTCCTTTCGGCGGATCCGGCCGACGTGAACCGGCTGGCCGGTGCGCTGCGCAAGGTCAAGGACCTGGTCCGGTTCTGCACGACCTGCTACAACGTGGCCGAGTCGGAGCAGTGCCGGATCTGCCGCGACGCCCGGCGCACCGACGAGGTGCTCTGCGTGGTCGAGGAGCCCAAGGACGTGGTGGCGATCGAGCGGACCGGCGAGTTCCGCGGGCGCTATCACGTGCTCGGTGGCGCGATCAATCCGCTGGAGGGCATCGGCCCGGACAACCTGCGGATCCGTGAGCTGATGACCCGCCTCGGCAGTGGTTCGGTGCGTGAGCTGATCCTCGCCACCGACCCGAACACCGAGGGCGAGGCGACCGCCACCTACCTGGCGCTGATGGTCAAGCCGATGGGGATCGCGGTGACCCGGCTGGCGAGTGGGTTGCCGGTCGGCGGCGATCTGGAGTACGCCGACGAGATCACGCTGGGCCGGGCCTTCGAAGGGCGCCGAGCCGTCTGAGTTGTGCCGCGTCGCTTCCGGCGGGTGCCCTGCGGGGTGCCCGCCGGACGCGTTTCCACGCCGAACCCGGGTGCCCGCCGATCTGACACGAACGTGCGTCCGGGACCGGATCGACGTAACAAATTCGGCCTTCAAACCGACGAAAGTTCGGCTCGGGGCAGTGTTCTCCTTCGAATCGATTGCCTCGTTCCAGAACAGACACGATTCGATACCAACCCGCCCCCCGCCCGTTTCCGCGCCGTCCAACCGAGGGCTAAGGTCTGCGCACATCGGTGACCCTGTCACCACGTTGTCCGTACCCCCAAGGACGAGGTGAAGCACCATGCGTGCACCCAGGCCGAAGGTCGCAATCGCGGCCATCGCGGTCGCGGCCCTCGCGGTTGCAGGCTGCGCCGAGAGCGACCGTGAGAGTGGCTCCGGAGGAGATAGCAAGAAGGACACCCTCGTCTTCGGCGTCGCCGGAGACCCGAAGGTGCTCGACCCCAGCTTCGCCAGCGACGGTGAGTCGCTGCGCGTGGCGCGCCAGGTCTTCGAGACGCTGGTCCGTCCGGAGGAGGGCGGCACCAAGGTGACGCCGGGTCTCGCGGAGTCCTGGACCCCGGACGCGGCGGGCACCACCTGGACCTTCAAGCTCCGCTCGGGCGTGAAGTTCCACGACGGCACCGACTTCAACGCCGAGGCCGTCTGCGCCAACTTCGACCGCTGGTACAACGCCAAGGGCCTCATGCAGAGCCCGGACGTGACCGCGTACTGGCAGGACGTCATGGGCGGGTTCGCCAAGAACGAGGACCCGGAGCTGGGGCCGAGCCTCTTCAAGTCCTGCACCGCCAAGGACGCCACCACTGTGGACCTCGCGTTCACCCGGGTCTCCAGCAAGATCCCGGCCGCGCTGATGCTGCCGTCGTTCTCGATCCAGAGCCCCAAGGCGATGCAGCAGTACGACGCCAGCAACGTGACCGGCACCGCCGAGGACATCAAGTACCCGGCGTACGCGATGGAGCACCCGACCGGCACCGGTCCGTTCAAGTTCAAGGCGTGGGACATCGCGAACAAGACGCTCACCATCGAGCGCAACGACGACTACCACGGCGACAAGGCCAAGCTGAAGACCATCATCTTCAAGACGATCTCGGACGAGAACGCCCGCAAGCAGGCGCTCCGCTCGGGTGACATCCAGGGCTACGACCTGGTCGGCCCGGCGGACGTGGAGCCGCTGAAGAAGGAGGGCTTCAACGTCCTCACCCGGCCCGCCTTCAACATCCTCTACCTGGCGATCAACCAGAAGGGGAACCCGAAGCTGGCCGACCTGAAGGTCCGGCAGGCCATCGCGCACGCGCTGAACCGGCAGGCGCTCGTCGACTCGAAGCTGCCCCCGGGCGCCAAGGTCGCGATGAACTTCTTCCCGGACACCGTCGAGGGCTGGAACGGCGACGTCACCAAGTACGACTACGACCCGGCCAAGGCCAAGGCCCTGCTGGCCGAGGCGGGCGCGTCGAACCTGACGCTGCGGTTCCACTACCCGACCGAGGTCACCCGGCCGTACATGCCGAACCCGAAGGACATCTTCGAGCTGCTCTCGGCGGACCTCAAGGCGGTCGGCATCAACGTCCAGGCCATCCCGCTGAAGTGGAGCCCGGACTACCTGAACGCCACCACCTCCGGCAACAAGCACGACCTGCACTTCCTCGGCTGGACCGGTGACTACGGCGACGCGTACAACTTCATCGGCACCTTCTTCGACCGCCAGAAGGACGAGTGGGGCTTCAACAACCCCGCGCTCTTCACGCAGTTCAAGGACGCCGACACCACCGCCGACCTGGCGGCCCGGACGGAGAAGTACAAGGCGCTGAACAAGACGATCATGGACTTCCTGCCGGGTGTGCCGATCTCGCACTCCCCGCCGGCGATCGTGTTCGGCAAGGACGTGACCGGGGTCAAGGCGAGCCCGCTCACCGACGAGCGGTACTCGAGCGCAGAGTTCAAGTGATCTGAAGGCACCGTACGCGGGCGGGCGCTGTGACCACAGCGCCCGCCCGCACCCCTCCGCACACCCTCCGAGGCGCCCGTGTTCCGGTTCATCGTCAGACGCCTGCTACAGCTGATACCAACGCTGTTGGGGCTCTCCGTCCTGCTGTTCATCTGGCTCCGCCGGCTTCCCGGCGGGCCCGAGACCGCGATCCTCGGTGAACGGGGCACGCCCGAGTCGCGCGCCGCGATCCGGCGCAACCTCGGCCTCGATGAGCCGATCCTGGTCCAGTACGCCCGCTTCCTGCGGCGGATGATCCGGCTCGACCTGGGCACCTCGACCGGCACGAAGCGGGCTGTCACCACGGAGTTCGTGGAGCGGTTCCCCGGCACCGTCGAGCTGACCGTCATGGCCCTGGTGCTGGCGGTCGGCATCGGGATCCCGCTCGGCTACCTCGCCGCACGCCGCCGCGGCCGGTTCCTCGACCACGCCTCGGTCGGCGGATCACTCATCGGCATCTGCATCCCGGTCTTCTTCCTGGCGTACGTGCTCAAGGCGATCTTCGCCGAGAACCTGGGCTGGTTCCCCTCCAGCGGCCGGCAGGACCCGACCATCGGGGCGACCCGGGTCACCAACTTCTTCGTCCTCGACGGGATCATGACCCGCGAGTGGGACGCCGCCGCCGACGCGCTCTGGCACCTCGTGCTGCCGGGCATCGCGCTGGCGAGCATCCCGCTCGCGATCATCGTCCGGATCACCCGGGCCAGCGTCCTGGAGGTGCTCAACGAGGACTTCGTCCGGACCGCCGAGGCCAAGGGCCTGACCGAGCGGACCGTCCGTCGCCGGCACGTGCTGCGTAACGCCATGCTGCCGGTGGCCACCTCGATCGGTCTGCAGGCCGGTCTCCTGCTCTCCGGCGCGGTGCTCACCGAGACCGTGTTCGCCTTCAGCGGCATCGGCGCGTTCGTCGCCGAGTCGATCAGTCAGCGCGACTACCCGGTGCTGATGGGCTTCATCATGATCATTGCGGTGGTGTACGTGCTGGTGAATCTCCTGGTCGACCTCTCCTACAGCGTGATCGACCCGAGGGTGAGGGTGCGATGACCATCACCGGTGGCAAGAAGCGCGAGAAGATCGACCGGCTCGCCGAACTGTCCGCCCGCGAGGACGAGCAGGGCGTGAGCCTCTGGAAGGAGGCGTTCCGCCGCCTGCGGCGCAACCCGGCGGCCATCATCGGCATGGTCATCCTGGCCGTCTTCGTCCTGGTCGCGGTGGTCGGGCCGTTCTTCGTCCCGTACAGCCCGACAGACTCGATCGGCATCCGCGAAGGGCTGGTCAAGTCCGGCCAGGGCATCATCCCGGGCGTCTCCGCCGACCACTGGCTGGGCTTCGACCACCAGGGCCGGGACGAGTTCAGCCGGCTGATCGTCGGGGCCCGGCAGACGCTGCTCGTCGGCGTGGTCTCCACCCTGATCGGTCTCGCGGTCGGCGCGCTGATCGGTGGCGTCGCCGGCGCGGCGGCCGGGCTGGGCGGCCGCTGGGGCCGCTGGATCGACACCATCCTGATGCGCTTCATCGACATGCTGCTGGCCATGCCGAGCCTGCTGCTCGCGGTGAGCATCGCGGCGCTGCTCGGCGCCAGCCTCACCACCGTGATGATCGCTGTCGGTGTGGTGTCCGTGCCGATCTTCGCCCGGCTGCTGCGCGGCTCGATGATCGCCCAGTCCAACAGCGACTACGTGCTGGCGGCGACGGCGCTCGGCGTGAAGCGGTCGAAGATCGCCCTCACCCACGTGGTGCCGAACTCGATCGCCCCGGTCATCGTCCAGGCCACGCTGACGCTGGCGACCGCGATCATCGAGGCCGCCGCGCTCTCCTTCCTCGGCCTCGGCAACCCCGACTCGGCCATCCCGGAGTGGGGCGTCATGCTCGCCGACGCGCAGCCGTACCTGGGCATCCGGCCCGGCCTGGCGATCTACCCGGCGCTCGGCATCATCATCACCGCGCTCGGCTTCACCCTGCTCGGCGAGGCGATGCGCGAGGCCCTCGACCCGAAGCTGCGGAAGTAGGTCAGTCAGTCATGGCACTGCTCGAAGTGGACGACCTCTCCGTCACGTTCGCCCGGCGTGGGCAGCGCACCGTGCACGCGGTGGACGGGGTGTCCTTCTCGGTCGACGCCGGTGAGGTGGTCGGCCTGGTCGGCGAGTCCGGCTGCGGCAAGAGCGTCACGTCGCTGGCGATCATGGGGCTGCTGCCCAAGCAGCCGGGCCTGCGGGTCGGCGGCAAGGCGGTCTTCGACGGCACCGACCTGCTCCAGCTCGACGACCGGTCCCGCCGCGACATCCGCGGCCGGGACGTGGCGATGATCTTCCAGGACCCGCTCTCCTCGCTGAACCCGGTCATCCCGATCGGGCTCCAGGTGACCGAGGTGCTGACCCGCCACCGGGGAATGAAGGGCGAGGCGGCCACCAAGGAAGCCGCCGCACTGCTCGACCGGGTGGGCATCCCGGACCCGCGCCGCCGGCTCAAGGAGTACCCGCACCAGCTCTCCGGCGGCATGCGGCAGCGGGCGCTGATCGCCATGGCGGTCGCCTGCCAGCCCCGGCTGCTGATCGCCGACGAGCCGACCACCGCGCTCGACGTCACCATCCAGGCGCAGATCCTGGAACTGCTGAAGGACCTGGTCCGCGACTCCGGCACCGCGCTGGTGATGATCACCCACGACCTCGGCGTGGTGGCCGGCATGTGCGACACCATCAACGTGCTCTACGCCGGCCGGGAGGTGGAGACGGCCACCCGCCGTCCGCTGTTCCGCCAGCCCCGGCACCCGTACACCGAAGGTCTGCTCGGTTCGGTGCCCCGCCTGGACGCCGGCCGCGGCGAACGGCTCAACCCCATCCCCGGCTCGGTACGCGACGTGCTGCCCTGGCCGGACGGCTGCGCGTTCGCCCCGCGCTGCGCCCGCCGCGTCGACGAGTGCGTGGGCGAGCCGCCGGAGCTGGTGCTCACCCACGACGCGCGCAGCTACCGCTGCGTCAACCCGGTGCCGATCCCCGGCCTGACCCCGGAGGCGGACGTCCGCGCCACCGCGCCGACGACTGCCGAGCCGGGTACGGTGCCGGCCCAGGCCGAGCCGGCCGACCCGCCCGCGGTGCCCGGCTTCGGACCGGCTCCGCGCGAGGAGGAGACCCCATGAGCGACAACGACATCCTCGTCGAGGTCCGCGACCTGAAGGTGCACTTCCCGATCCGGCGGGGCGTGCTCTTCGACCGGACCGTCGGGCACGTCAAGGCCGTCGACGGGGTCGACCTGAGCATCCCGCGCGGCAAGACGTACGGGCTGGTGGGCGAGTCGGGCTGCGGCAAGTCCACGCTCGGCCGGGCGCTGCTCCAGCTCACCCCGCCGACCGCCGGTGAGGTGAAGTTCGACGGCGTCGAGCTGACCACGCTGCCGGCCGGCAAGCTGCGGACGATGCGCCGCCGGATGCAGATGATCTTCCAGGACCCGATGTCCAGCCTGGACCCCCGGCAGAACGTCGAGTCGATCCTCACCGAGGGCCTCCAGACGCACGGCATCGGCGCCAACCGCGACGACCGGCGACGGATCATCGGCGAGACGCTGGACGCGGTGGGCCTGCCGAAGTGGGCGCTGTCCCGCTACCCGCACGAGTTCTCCGGCGGCCAGCGCCAGCGCATCGGCATCGCCCGCGCGGTGGTCCTCGGCCCGGAGCTGATCGTCGCCGACGAGCCGGTCTCCGCGCTGGACGTGTCGATCCAGGCGCAGGTGGTGAACCTGCTGGACGAACTCCAGGAGAGCCTCGGCCTGACCTACCTGGTCATCGCGCACGACCTGGCGGTGGTGCGGCACATCTCCGACATGGTCGGCGTGATGTACCTGGGCGCGCTCGTCGAGGAGGCCCCGAGCGACCGGCTCTACACCGAGCCGCTGCACCCGTACACCCGGGCGCTGATGTCGGCGGTCCCGGTGCCGGACCCGGACGTGGAGGACCGCCGCGAGCGGATCCTGCTCGCCGGGGACCTGCCGTCGCCGGCCAACCCGCCGTCGGGCTGCCGGTTCCACACCCGCTGCCCCTGGGCGCAGCCGACCCGCTGCGCCGACGAGCGGCCGGAGCTACGCCAGATCGGCGCCAGCCGGGTGGCCTGCCACTGGGCCGAGCAGATCGCCGCCGGCGAGCTGCGCCCGCACGAGGTCACCGCGAAGATCACCCGGCCGGAGGGCGAGGGCGAGGAGCCCGGCGTGGTCTCCGCGCCCAGCGAGCCCGGCTCGTACGTCTGACACGACAAGCGCGTCCCCACCCGGGAAGGGTGGGGACGCGCCTGTTTGTCGGTCAGCCCTCGGGGCGGTTGAGCAGGCCCACCGCGATGGTGTGCACCGCGTCCAGCGCGGCCGGGTCGGCCAGCGGCGCGGAACCGCCGGTGACCGCGTACCACTCGTCGGCGTCCTTGTACTGCACCCGCAGCGTCACCCGGCCGTCGGCGTGCTCGGTGCGCAGCGTCAGCTCGCCGGTCACCACGCCCACCTCGTCGGTCATGACCCCGCCCGGACCGGGGACGATGTCGGTGGTCCGGTCCGCCGGTCCGGCCGGCGCGCCCCCGGCCGGCGCCCCCGGCACCGCGTCGGCGGTCATACCCGCCCCGGCGACGTCGGCGGGCTCCGGCTGCCGGCCGTCCGCCGTCATCCCGGCCGAGGCCGGACCGGCCGCCGCCTCCGGGGCCGGCGTGGCGCCCGCCTGCGGGGCCGGTGCCGCGGCAGTCTCCGGGGCCGGTGTTCCGTCCGGCCCGGTCACGGTTTGCTCGCCCATGTGCAGCCCTCCAGCATGTCGGTGAGAGCGGCCTTCTCGGCACTTGTCACAGTCAGCCGCCAGTAGTGCTTGACCGTCACCCAGTCCGCCGCGTACTGGCACCAGGACGACCGGTTCGGTGGCTTCCACTGGGACGGATCCTGGTCACCCTTTGCCCGGTTGGACCGCGCCGAAACCGCGATGAGCTGCGGCCGGGTCAGGTCGTTGGCGAAGTCGCCGCGCTTCGAGTCGTCCCACTCGTCCGCCCCGGAACGCCACGCGGCGGCCAGCGGCACAGTGTGGTCGATGTCCACGCCCGACGGGTCGGTCAGCACCACCCCGTCGTAGACGCTCTCCCACCGGCCGCCCACCACGTTGCAGCCGGACAGCTTGATGCCCTCGCCGTCGCGCTGCAGCACGCTGTCGCGTACGTCGCAGTTCTTGCCGGTGCCCCGCCAGTGCGGGAAGCGCGAGCGGCTGTAGCCCTTCATCGAACCGGCGGTGGCCACTGTGAGCTCACCGAGCTGCTTGTTGACGTTCCCGGAGGCGCTCGGCGTCGCCTCCGGCTCGGTGACCGACACCTCGCAGCCGGCCACGCCGAGGGCGAGCACCGCGCTCAGCGCGGCGGCCAGCCCGGCTCGGGCTCCTGATCTCGTACGCACAGACGACACCTCTCCAGCTTGCGTGCTCCGGGCGAGTCCGCACAGTACCCGGCGGCGGTTTCTGCGATTCGTGGCGTCGAGGATGGGCGGCGGGCAGAGTGGTGAGACGTGACCGCACCCGCTCCCGCGCTGCGTACCGGCTCCGCCGCCGGACGCGGCACGCTGCTCGCCGCGATCCTCGCCTCCGGCATGGTGTTCCTGGACAGCACCGTGGTCAACGTCGCGCTGCCACGCCTCGGCGCCGAGCTGGACGCCACAGTCGCCGGTCTCCAGTGGACCGTGAACGGCTACCTGCTCATGCTTGCCGCGTTCGTGCTGCTCGGCGGCGCGCTCGGGGACCGGTTCGGCAGGCGGCGGATCTTCCTGCTCGGCGTGGTCTGGTTCGCGGTGGCGTCGGTGCTCTGCGGGCTGGCCCAGGACACCGGCTGGCTCGTCGCCGCCCGGTTCCTCCAGGGCGCCGGCGGCGCGCTGCTCACCCCGGGATCGCTGTCGGTGCTCCAGGCCAGCTTCCACCCGGACGACAGGGGCCGGGCCATCGGCACCTGGTCCGGACTGTCCGGGGTGTCCACAGCGCTCGGCCCGCTGCTCGGCGGCGGGCTCATCGACACGCTCTCCTGGCGGTGGATCTTCTTCGTCAACCTGCCGCTGGCGGTCGGCGTGGTGCTCGCCGCGCTGCGCTGGGTGCCGGAGAGCCGCGACGAGGAGGTCTCGCGTACCGGAGGCGGTCGGCGGTTCGACGTGACCGGGGCGCTGCTCGGCGCGCTCGCGCTCGGCGGAGTCACGTACGCGCTGATCGACGCCCCGGCGCAGGGCGCCTCCCCGGCGGTGCTGGTCGCGGCCGTGCTCGGGGTGGTCGCCGTGGTGGCCTTCGTGCTGGTCGAACGGCGACGCGGCGACACCGCGATGCTGCCCACCGGGCTGTTCTCCAGCCGGCTGTTCTCCGTGCTGAACGTCTTCACGGTGGTGGTGTACGCCGCGCTCGGCGGGTTCACCTTCTTCCTCGCCGTCTACCTGCAGAACGTGGTCGGCTGGTCGGCGCTGCTCACCGGCCTGGCCACCGTGCCGATGACGGTGCTGCTGCTGGTCGGCTCGCCGCGCGCCGGCGCGCTGTCGGCCCGCATCGGCCCCCGCCTGCCGCTCACCGTCGGCCCGGTGATCGCCGCCGTGGGACTGCTGCTGCTGCGCCGGGTCGGGCCTGGCGCGTCGTACTGGGTGGACGTGCTGCCGGGCGTGGCGCTGTTCGGCGCCGGGCTCACGCTCGTGGTGGCGCCGCTGACCACGTCGGTGCTCGGCGCGGTCTCCGACCGGTTCGCCGGGGTGGCGAGCGGCTTCAACAACGCCGCGTCCCGGGCCGGCGGCCTGCTCGCGGTGGCCGCGCTGCCGCTGCTGGTCGGGCTGTCGGGCACCGGGTACGAGCAGAAGGGCGCGCTGGCCGACGCGTACCGGGGGGCGTTGGCGTGGTGCGCGGGGCTGCTGCTCGCAGGCGCGGTGCTCGCCGCCGTGCTCATCCACCGCCCCCGGCGGGGGCGTTAAGAAGGGCCCCCTCCTATGCAGAATGCGTTAAGAGGGGGCCCTTCCTTACACCTCAGGCGCGGGTGCGGTTCACCGCGCTCGTGACCGCCTTGATCGAGGCGGTGACGATGTTCGCGTCCACCCCGACGCCCCACACCGTACGACCGTCCACCTCGCACTCCACGTACGCGGCGGCCTGCGCGTCCCCACCGGAGGACAGCGCGTGCTCGTGGTAGTCGAGCACCCGTACCGCCACGCCCAGGGACTGCAACGCGTTGACGTACGCGTCGATCGGGCCGTTGCCGACGGCGGTGAGCGCGCGGGTCTCGCCGCCGAAGCCGACGCGGGCGTCGATCTCGACCTTGCCGTCGACGGTGCCGATCGTGTACTCGGCCAGCTTCACGGCCGGGTCCACCTGGTGGTCGACCAGGTAGTTGCGGGCGAAGATCTCCCACATCGCGCCGGGCTCGACCTCGCCGCCGTCGTGGTCGGTGACCTGCTGCACGACGCCGGAGAACTCGATCTGGAGGCGGCGCGGCAGGTCGAACTGGTGCTCGGTCTTCATGATGTACGCGACGCCGCCCTTGCCGGACTGCGAGTTGACCCGGATGACCGCCTCGTAGGTGCGGCCCAGGTCCTTCGGGTCGATCGGCAGGTAGGGCACCGCCCAGGTGAAGTCGTCGACCGGCACGCCGGCCGCCGTCGCGTCGGCGTTCAGCGCGGCGAAGCCCTTGTTGATCGCGTCCTGGTGGGAGCCGGAGAACGCGGTGTAGACCAGGTCGCCCGCGTACGGGTGGCGCTCGTGCACCGGCAGCTGGTTGCAGTACTCGACGGCGCGCTTGATCTCGTCGATGTTCGAGAAGTCGATCATCGGGTCGATGCCCTGGGAGAACATGTTCAGGCCCAGCGTCACCAGGTCGACGTTGCCGGTGCGCTCGCCGTTGCCGAACAGGCAGCCCTCGATCCGGTCGGCGCCGGCCAGCAGGCCCAGCTCGGCGGCGGCCACGCCGGTGCCCCGGTCGTTGTGCGGGTGCAGGCTCAGCACCAGGCTGTCCCGCCGGGGCAGGCGCCGGTGCATCCACTCGATGGAGTCGGCGTAGACGTTCGGCATCGCCATCTCGACGGTGGCCGGCAGGTTGATGATCAGCTTGCGGTCCGGCGTCGGGTCGATCACGTCGATCACCGCCGAGCAGACCTCCAGCGCGTACTCCAGCTCGGTGCCCGTGTACGACTCCGGCGAGTACTCGTAGTGGATGTCGGTGTCCGGGGTGTGGATCTCCGCGTACTTCTGGCACAGCCGCGCGCCCTGGGTGGCGATGTCGGTGATGCCGTCGCGGTCCAGGCCGAAGACCACCCGGCGCTGCAGCGTCGAGGTGGAGTTGTAGAAGTGCACGATGGCCCGGCGGGCGCCGCGCAGCGACTCGAAGGTCCGCTCGATCAGGTGCTCCCGGCACTGGGTCTGCACCTGGATGGTGACGTCCTCGGGGATCAGGTCCTGCTCGATCAGCTGCCGTACGAAGTCGTAGTCGGTCTGGCTCGCCGACGGGAAGCCGACCTCGATCTCCTTGTAGCCCATCTGCACCAGGAGCTGGAACATCCGCCGCTTGCGCTCGGGCGACATCGGGTCGATCAGCGCCTGGTTGCCGTCGCGGAGGTCGACGGCGCACCAGCGGGGCGCGGCCTCGACGCGGCGGGTCGGCCAGGAGCGGTCCGGCAGGTCGATGCCGAACTGCCTGTCGTACGGGACGTAGCGGTGGACCGGCATCCGGCTGGGGCGCTGGCGGGCGAACGGATCGGTCTCGGTGACAGGTTGAGCCATCTCGGAGTGCTCCCTGGAACATGTGGCGTCAGCAGATCGGAAAGGTGTCGGCGGAATGCCGGGCGACGGTGCGCGGCGGTGCCGAGAAGAAGATCGGATGTGCTGGACGGCGCGTAGCGACTCCGCGACGAGGTGCCGGCCGGTCAGGCCTCGTCGCGGCAGCCAAGGAGAAGGTACGCGCGCCACATGACAAGGTCACCCTACGTGGTGGGACGGGCGGTGGGAAGGCTCGTCCGGACTATGGGACCAGTGTCACCGATCCGGTGGACGTCGCCACTCCCGGTAGCCGCAGTACGGTGTTGAGCACCAGCGCGGCGATGATCGTCTTCGGTGACCGGGTGGTCAGCGACGACCCGTTCGAGCGGGACTTCGACCTGCGGGGGCGGGGACTGGCGCTGAGCCCGAGCGTGTTCAGCGACCGGCGGGTGCTGTGGAACGTGCTGGAGGATTCGCCACCCGTCGGGGCGTACCCGGTGCGGCCGGTCGGGACGCTGTGGGAGCGCGGGCCCGAACCGGCCGGTGACCCGCTGGCGCGGCGTCACGAGGTCGGCGGCGCGTCCTGCCCCACCGGGTCGCCCTCGGTCACCGCGCCCGCGAGTTCGACGGTGCCGGGCGCCGCGCCGGGCTCGCCGGTCAGCGTGAGCGTGCCGAAGCCCGCCCGGACCGCCGCCGGTGTGCCGTCCTCCCGGAAGCAGTAGATGCCCACGTCCAGCGGGGCGTTCAGCGAGGCGGAGGTCGTGTCGACGGAGTAGCACCGGCCGGTGACGCCGGGCAGCGGCGCGGCGGGGGAGACCGCGAGCGGCGCGCGCCTGTCGGTCAGCACCTCCAGCCAGTCGGTGAACGGGTGCTGCACGCGGGGGTCGAGCCGGCGGGGTACCGCGTCGTCGGCGTCGCCGAGCCGGACACAGCTCGCCGCCTGCGTCCAGCCGGCCGAGGGCAGCGCGCACTGGAACAGCCCGTCGGAGGTGGCGGCGAGCGAGACGTCGACCGTGCCGTCCCGTCCCCAGCCGGGCACGTCGACCCGCCAGCTGCCGTCGTTGGCGCTGGTCACCGCCACCGTGCGGGGAGCGCCTTCGGCCGGTGTGAAGGAGTACGCGGCCGTGTGGTGCCGGTCCTGCGCGGCGGCGGCCAGCCCGGCCAGCTCGTCGCGGGCGGCGTCCACCTGCACCGGCACCGGGTCGGCGGAGCCGGTGGGCGCCGCCTCGGGACTGTCGTTCACACAGGCGGTCAGCAGCGTCGGCAGGATGAGCGCGAGCGCGCCGGTCACCCGGCGGGCCGCGCGACGATGAGCGTGCACCGGCTCATTCTGCGTCGTGCGGACGGTTGCGGACAGCCCACCGTACGGCTGTACCGCTTGGCGTGTCGCGTACTCCCGGGCTGGTGAGCCGCCCCACGCCGGGGCCGGATGGTGGGATCACCCGACCCGGCGTCGTGGCCCGCCCGATAGGCTGAGGCGGTCTGACACGCGCCGCCGGACCGAGAAACCCGGCGGCGTCGGCACGCTCAGGGTCGTCGCTGGGAGGGAGTGCACCGTCGTGGCACTCGTGGTGCAGAAGTACGGCGGGTCCTCCGTCGCCAACGCCGAGCGGATCAAGCGGGTGGCCGAGCGCATCGTGGCCGCGCGCAAGGCCGGCGACGACGTGGTCGTGGTGGTGTCCGCCATGGGCGACACCACCGACGAGCTGCTCGACCTCGCCAACCAGGTCAGCCCGCTGCCGCCGGGCCGCGAGCTGGACATGCTGCTCACCGCCGGGGAGCGGATCTCCATGGCGCTGCTCGCCATGGCCATCCACAACCTGGGGTACGAGGCCCGCTCGTTCACCGGTTCCCAGGCGGGCGTGATCACCACCTCGGTGCACGGCCGGGCCCGGATCATCGACGTGACCCCGGGGCGGCTCAAGGGCGCGTTGGACGAGGGCGCGGTGGTCATCGTCGCCGGCTTCCAGGGCGTCTCGCAGGACACCAAGGACGTCACCACGCTCGGGCGGGGCGGCTCGGACACCACCGCCGTGGCGCTCGCCGCCGCGCTGGAGGCGGACGTCTGCGAGATCTACACCGACGTGGACGGCATCTTCACCGCCGACCCGCGGATCGTGCCGAACGCCCGGCACATCACCCGGATCACCTACGAGGAGATGCTGGAGCTGGCGGCCTGCGGCGCGAAGGTGCTGCATCTGCGCAGCGTCGAGTACGCGCGGCGCGCGGGCTTGCCGATCCACGTCCGTTCGTCATACTCGACCAACACCGGCACGATGGTCACCGGATCGATGGAGGACCTTCCTGTGGAACAGGCACTGATCACCGGCGTCGCCCACGACCGCAGCGAAGCGAAGATCACGATCGTCGGCGTGCCCGACGAGCCGGGCGCCGCGGCGAGCATCTTCGACACGGTCGCCGGCGCGGAGATCAACATCGACATGATCGTGCAGAACGTGTCCACCGAGGGCACCGGCCGCACCGACATCTCGTTCACGCTGCCCAAGGCGGACGGCCCGACCGCGATGACCGCGCTCAGCAAGATCCAGGAGACGGTCAAGTTCAAGGGCCTGCTCTACGACGACCACGTCGGCAAGGTCAGCCTGATCGGCGCCGGCATGCGCTCGCACCCGGGCGTGGCCGCCGGCTTCTTCGCCGCCCTCGGCGCGGCCGGCGTCAACATCGAGATGATCTCCACCTCGGAGATCCGGGTCTCCGTGGTCTGCCGGGACACCGACCTGGACAAGGCGGTCCGCGCGATCCACGACGCCTTCGAGCTGGGTGGTGACACCGAAGCCGTCGTCTACGCCGGCACCGGGCGGTAACGCGCCGTGGCGTCGCTGCCCACCCTCGCCGTGGTCGGGGCGACAGGTGCTGTCGGCACGGTGATGTGCCAGATCCTCTCCTCCCGGCGCAACGTCTGGGGCGAGATCCGGCTGCTCGCCTCCGAGCGCTCGGCCGGCCGGCGCGTGCGGTGCCGGGGCGAGGAGCTGACCGTCCAGGCCCTCACCGCCGACGCCCTCGACGGCGTCGACGTGGCCATGTTCGACGTGCCGGACGACGTATCGGCGCAGTGGGCGCCGGTCGCGGTCTCGCGCGGCGCGGTGGTCGTCGACAACTCCGGCGCGTTCCGGATGGACCGCGACGTGCCGCTCGTCGTCCCCGAGATCAACCCCGACCAGGTACGCAACCGGCCCCGGGGCATCATCGCCAACGCCAACTGCACGACGCTGGCGATGATCGTGGCGATCGCCCCGCTGCACCGCGAGTACGGCCTGCGTGAGCTGGTGCTCGCGTCGTACCAGGCGGTGTCCGGGGCGGGGCAGGCCGGCGTGGACGCGCTGCACCTGCAACTCGGCAAGATCGCCGGTGATCGGGTGCTCGGCTCCCGCGCCGGTGACGTGCGTCAGGCAGTCGGTGACGAGCTGGGCCCGTTCCCGGCGCCGCTGGCGCTCAACGTCGTACCGTGGGCGGGCTCGCTGGCCGACGAGGGCTGGTCCACCGAGGAGATGAAGCTCCGCAACGAGTCCCGCAAGATCCTCGGGCTGCCCGACCTCAAGGTCTCCGCCACCTGCGTACGGGTGCCGGTGGTGACCGGGCACTCGGTCGCCGTGCATGCGGTCTTCGCCACCGAGGTGGACGCCGAGAGCGCCCGTGAGGTGCTGCGCAACGCGCCGGGCGTGATCCTGGTCGACGACCCGGCGTCCGGGGAGTTCCCGATGCCGATCGACGCGGTCGGCACCGACCCCTCCTGGGTGGGCCGCATCCGACGCGCGGTGGACGACCCCCGGGCCCTGGACCTCTTCGTCACCGGAGACAACCTCCGCAAGGGTGCCGCCCTCAACACCGCCCAGATCGCCGAACTGCTGGCCAAGGATCTGACGCGCCCCTGAGCGTGTCCGCTCAGGGGCCGGCGCGGTGCGTCAGCACGAACCGTTTACCGGGTTTGCCGATCCGGTGTACAGGTACGCGTCGGGAATCCAGGTGCCGTCGGTGAGCTTGTTCCACAGCGTGCTGGCGCCCCAGCGGCCGGTCACGGAGGTGCCGCTCGACGAGCAGGCGATGGCCGCCGTGGCGCCGTCCGCGATCGAGCCGACGACCCCGTACCCGGTGCCCGGCCCGGACCGCCGGCTGACCGACGTGCCCCCGTAGCTGTCGACGATGCCCTCGGTGAAGCCGAGCGCCCCGTAGTTGTACAGCGATCCGCCGACGTTGACACGTTTCGAGCCGTGCAGCGCGTAGCCCTCGTAGGCCGTGCTGCCCTCTCTCGGCACCCACTTGCCCAGATTGTGGGTGGCGATCGCCACGTACGCGCTGTTCTGCCGGAGTCCCAGGTGCACGTGCCGGCTGCTGGCGGAGCCGCCGCAGGTGATGTCGGTGCCGGTGTCGCCGAGGTAGGAGCCCGCGCTGACCGATGCCCCGTCGACGTTGATGTTGTTCCACAGGTGGTAGTAGTCGGTGGCGTAGCCCCGGTCGTGGACCACCCGGATCCAGCCCTTGCACATCGTGTACGCGGTGCCGGCACGCACGGCCAGCACTCGCTGGTCACCGCCGAACAGGTCGATCGAGCTGAACGGTCGCGGGGAGCCGGACCAGCCGTGTGGGCCGCCCCTGAGGGTCCACGACTGGCCGAGGGCGAACGGCAGGCGCATGCCGGTGCGGTAGTCCCCGTTGGCGGACAGCGTGCCAATGGTGGTGAACGCGTCCCGCTCTCCACGGGCGAGGACGGACGCGGGGGCTGCCGTGGCCAGGTCGGCGAAGGTGGCCTCGCCCTCCAGAGCCACCTGCCAGTCGCCGCGTTGCTGGCGGGCGATGAAGATCCAGCCGGACGGGTACAGCCCCTCCTTCTGCGGGGCGACGAGCACAGCGGTGCCGAAGGCCCAGGCCCGGCCGTCGCGGCGGGTGACTGTCACCCGGGTGTCCGCCAACCCGGCAGCGCGGATCTCCTGGTCGGCCGCGGCCGCGGCTTCCTCGATCAGCCTGTGTCGTACGGCGGTGGTGACGTCGTCGGCCGGTGCGGCCTGGGCGCCGTTCGGCACCGTGCCGATCACTGCGGCAACGAGCAGGATCGCGGTGGCGGTGCCGAGTCGGCGTCGCGTGTCGATCATGTCCTCTCCCAGGGGGGGCGAGAGGCTGATGCATGTCCGACGGACGATATCCGACTGATTTACACGTGTCTATATTTTGTCAGGCGGCGGAGAGGTGGACGCCGTCTCGGCCGTGGCGCTTGACCGCGTACAGCGCCTGGTCGGCTCGGTGCAGGGTGCGCTCGGGGGACTCGCCGGGCCTCGGCAGCGCGATGCCGACGCTGATCGTCCGGCCGGTCCGGCGGGCCGCCTCGGTGAGCCGTTCGGCGATCCGGACCGCCTCCTCCGGGCGGCTCACCTCGATCACCGCCACGAACTCGTCCCCGCCGGTCCGGTACAGCTCGTCGCCCTGGCGCAGCGCGCCTTCCAGCGCCCGGGCCAGCCCCACCAGCAGCCGGTCGCCGGCCTGGTGGCCGTACGTGTCGTTGACGTCCTTGAACCCGTCCACGTCGATCGCCAGCAGCGCGGTACGCCCCGGCGTGGCGGTGGCGATCCGCTGCCCGAACGGGCCGGTGTGCCGCAGCCCGGTGAGCGGGTCGGAGCTGGCCTGCTCGCGCAGCCGGGCGAGCGTACGCAGCCGGTCCAGGCAGGTCCACGCCTGCCCGGCGAGCAGTTCGATCAGGTTGACAGTGGTGGGGTCGGGGCGCAGCAGCCGCTCGTCGCCGACGAGCAGCACGCCACCGGCGGCCGGCGTGCCGACCGGCACCGCCACCAGGGTGCGCGCGCCCGCCCGGGTCAGCGGCAGGTACTCCTCGGTCGGCGGGTGCCCCGCCTCGCCCAGCGTGTACGCCGAGCCGTACCGGTGGGCCCGGTCGATCACGCGGTCCAGCGCGGCCGGGCCGGCCTCGGCCAGCTCGGCGCGGATGCGTGTCTCCAGCTCGCCGGGGGTGTCGGTGGGCGCGCCGAGGCGCGGGCCGCTCCGGCCGGTGAGGACCAGCACGGCGGCGGAGAGTTCGGACACGTCCCGGGCCGCGGCGAGCGCGGCGGTCATCAGGTCCCAGTCGGTCGGGGCGGCGGTGAACGCGGCGGCGTGCCGGAGCAGCTTCTCGCTGCGGCTCTCGGCCGGTGACCCGCCGAGCGCGGCGATCCGCCCGCCGAGGCGGTCGGCCACCAGCTCGGCGGTCTCCCGCCACGCCGCGAGCGGGACGGGCTCGCTCCACTGCAGGTCGAGCACGCCGATGGGCCGGCCGGCCGGGTCGCGTACCGGCACGCAGAGTTCCGCTGTGACGTCCGGCCGGACCGGCAAATAGTCGGGGTCGGCGCTCACGTCGGGCACGACGGCTGTCACGCCCGAGGCGTAGACCCGCCGCACCACCGAGGGTTCGGGGCGGTGGCGGGCGGGCGCGTCAACTGTCGCCGGGACGTGCGAGAAGACCTGCCACGCGCCGGTGGCGGCCACGCAGCGCAGACGGTCGTGGACCCGGAGCAGGACGGCGGCGGTCGCCGGGGTGTGCCGGGCGAGCGCGGCGACGGTCCACTGGCACGCCTCCGGGACGGTGGACGCCGTGGGCAGGCGCACCGTGATGTCGCGGAGGACTCGCTCGTGATCCACGTCGTTCCTGCTCGGAGGGGGTAGGTCGCGATCAAGCGTACTCAGCGCGACAGCCACCGACCTTCGTACACATGTGCTATCCGCAGGCTGTGGACACAGCCTGTGGGCGGGATCGGGCCTGCGCGAGGAGGGCGCGCGGCGATAGCGTGAGGGTCCGGGCACCCGAGGAGGCGCGCGATGCTCATCGCCCAGCTCAGCGACCCGCACGTGACCACCGGCCCGCTCGCGGCCGCTCCGGCGTCGGGGTTGCACCACGCGCTCGGCGCGGTGCTCGCGCTGCGTCCCCGGCCCGACTGCGTGGTGATCACCGGCGATCTGACCGCCAACGGCCGGCCGGACGAATACCTCGCGCTGCGCGAGATCGTCGGCGCGTTTCCGCTGCCGGTGCACCTGGCCACCGGCAACCACGACGACCGCGAGTCGCTGCTCGACACGTTCGGCGGCACCCCCTACCTGGCCGGCGGTTTCTCGGCGCACTACCACGTCGACCTGCCGGACGCGACGCTCGTGGTGCTCGACTCGCTCACCCCGGGCAGCGCCGGCGGGCGGCTCGGCGACGAGCAGCTCGCCTGGCTCGACGGGGTGCTCGCCGGGCGTACCGACGCGCCCGCCGTCGTGTGCCTGCACCATCCGCCGGTCGCGGTGGGTGTACCGGGCATGGACGCGATGGGTCTCGCCGACGCCGACGCGCTCGCCGCCGTGGTCAGCCGTCACCCCCATGTCGTACGCGTCGCCGCGGGGCACCTGCACCGCCCGGTGACGAGCGCGTTCGCCGGTACGGTGCTGACCACCGCGCCGAGCACCTGGATCCAGGTGAGCCTGACCATGACCGACGAGGAGGAGCCCGGGTTCGTCGCCGAGCCGACCGCCTTCCTGCTGCACGTGATCGCCGACGGCGGCTGCGTGACACACACCGTCCAGGTCAGCCACGCCGCCGGGCGCACCTGCTGGTTCTGACGCCGACGCCGATGCTCTGGTACGTCGCGTACGGCTCGAACCTGCACGCCGCCCGGCTCGACTGGTACCTGCGTGGCGGGCGCCCACCCGGCGGGCTGCGCACGTACCCCGGCTGCCGGGACTGCCGACCACCGCGCCGGACGGTCCCGGCGCTGATCCCCGGCGGGGTCTACTTCGCGGGTGAGTCGCGGGCCTGGACCGGCGGCATGGCGTTCTACGACCCGCAACTGCCCGGCCGGGCGGCGGCGCGCGGCTACCTGGTGACCGTCGAGCAGTTCGCCGACATCGCCGCGCAGGAGATGTACCGGCCGCCCGGCGCCGACCTGGCCGGGATCCGCGCGGCGGCCGAGACCGGGCGGGCGAAGCTCGGGCCGGGCCGCTACGAGACGTTGCTGCGGGTCGGCGTCCGGGACGGGCTGCCGATGCTCACCTTCACCGCTCCGCACCGCGCGGTGGAGGTGCCGTGGACCCGGCCCGCCCCGCTCTATCTCGGGATGCTGGCGCGCGGTCTGCGGGAGGCGCACGGCTGGGACACGGCGCGGATCGTCGGCTATCTGGCGGGCCGTCCGGGAGTCGCCGGGCGGTGGAGCCGGCGGGGGGTGCGCGGGCTCGTCGGCGCCACGCACACCGGGCCGTCGAACCGGCCCTCCGGCGCTCCGGTCGAATTCGGACAGTCCGCTGCGGATGTCGATCCGTCGGACATGAACGACCGTTCGGCTCACGATGGGTGTCCGCCAGGCGGATTCCGGTGAGGACGGTTGCCAGCGCAAGGAATTCCGCGTGACATGAGCGTCGGCGCCGGTTCCCTGTCCCTGGGAGCCGGCGCCCTTCACGACGCCAGGCATCGACAGCGTGCGCCGCGCAGAAATTCACCAGACCGTCATGTCCGACTCGTCCGGCGGACCGGTACGGCTCGCTCACGACGTCGACGATTCCGAATGCCGCCCCGGTCGACCTGAGGGCCGGCGGATGAGAAGCTACCCCGGAGCGGGGTGGCGCCCCCCGACTGCCGCCTCCCACGATCGACCCCTGTCATGGCACGGACCAGGGCCACCGGGCGAACCATCGCCCGGACACCAGCATCGGTATCTCACGAGGAGTTCCATGTCCGTCACCGGGATGCGACGCCGGGCCGTAGTCGGCCTGGCCGCACTCGCCGCGACCGCGTTCACCGCTGTCGCCGTCACCCCCGACCAGGCCGAGGCGCGCCCGAAGCCGGTCGACGTCCAGTTGCTCGCGATCAACGACTTCCACGGCAACCTGGAGCCGCCGAGCGGGTCCAGTGGCACCATCGACGGCCAGCCGGCCGGTGGCGCGGAATACCTGGCCAGCCACCTGAAGGCGATGCGCGCCGCCGCCAAGAAGCAGGGCAAGGGCACCGTCACCGTGGCCGCGGGTGACCTGATCGGCGCGTCCCCGCTGCTCTCCGCCGCGTTCCACGACGAGCCGACCATCGAGGAGATGAACCTCGCCGGGCTGGAGTTCGCGAGCGTCGGCAACCACGAGTTCGACGAGGGCGCGGCCGAGCTGCTGCGCATGCAGCGCGGCGGCTGCCACCCGGTGGACGGCTGCGCCGACGGCACCCCGTTCGGTGGCGCCAAGTTCACGTACCTCTCGGCGAACGCGTTCAAGACCTCCACCGGCCTGCCGCTGATGCAGCCGTTCGGCATCAAGATCGTCAAGGGTGTGCCGATCGGCTTCATCGGGATGACCCTGGAGGGCACCCCGAACATCGTCAGCCAGCAGGGCGTCGCCGGGCTGCGGTTCACCGACGAGGCCGACACCGCCAACAAGTACGCCAAGATCCTGCGCCTGCTCGGGGTGAAGAGCATCGTCGTGCTGCTGCACGAGGGTGGCGTGCAGAACGGCGGCGGCATCAACGACTGCACCGGGTTCAGCGGCCCGATCGTCGACATCGCCAACCGGATGGACCCGTCCATCGACGTGATCGTCAGCGGGCACACCCACGCCGCGTACAACTGCAACATCAACGGCAAGCTGGTCACCAGCGCCAGCTCGTTCGGCCGCCTGGTCACCCAGATCGACCTGAAGATCGACCCGCGTACCCGCGACGTGGTGAGCGCGTCCGCGAACAACGTGGTGGTCACCCGGGACGTGAAGCCGGACCAGCCCTCGACCGACCTGATCAACCGGTACAAGACCGCGCTCGGCCCGGTGGCCGACCGGGTGGTCGGCGAGACCACCGCGGCGATCACCAAGACCCAGGAGAACCTGTACCAGACCGGGGTCGACGTCAACGGCAAGCCGACGTACCAGACCGGTGAGTCGCCGCTGGGCAACCTGATCGCCGACGCCCAGCTCGCGGCCACCGACACCGAGCAGAACGCGGTCGCCGCGTTCATGAACCCCGGTGGCGTACGCGCCGACCTCGACGCCGGCCCGGTCACCTACGCCGAGGCGTTCACCGTGCAGCCGTTCGCCAACAACCTGGTGACGCTCGACCTGACCGGCGCGCAGCTCTACTGCATGCTGGAGCAGCAGTTCACGGTGGCGCGCGTGCTCTACGCGTCCTCGACCGTCAACTACGTCGTGGACGTCAACGGCACCACCGCGCCGGCCGGCACGCCGTGCGCCGGCACCCGGGTGGTCCGGGGCAGCCTCACCATCAACGGCGCCCCGGTGACCGACACCGCCACCTACCGGGTCACCGTGAACAACTTCCTCGCCGGTGGCGGCGACGGCTTCAGCGTCCTGACCGGCGGCACCAACGCGGTGACCGGCCAGATCGACCTGGACGCCTTCACCGCGTACCTGACCGAGAAGTCGCCGGTGTCCCCGCCGGCGCTGGACCGGATCCGCACGACCACCGAGGTCGCCGCCGGCTGACGGCCGACCGCAGCGCGAACGGGCCCCGGAGCGGCGTCGCTCCGGGGCCTGTTCGTTCTCGGGCCGCCTTCTTCGTTGTCAGGCCGCCCGCTCTTCGTCTCAGGCTGCCCGGGCGGGCTCCGGCGTCGCGGCGGCCGGCAGGCGGCCGTCCTGCGCGGCGGTGAGCAGCGGACGCAGCGACAGCGCGAGCACCGAGGCGGCCAGGCAGCCGCCCACCACGACCGCCACCCAGACCCGGCCGTGTGCCGCCCCGATCAGCGGACCGGCGGTGACCGGGCCGACGACGCCGCTGATCCCGAAGATCATCGAACTCATCGCGTTGTACCGGCCGCGCAGCTCGTCGGTGGCCAGCGCATTGGTGAGGGCGGGCATGACCGGCGACAGCATCGTCTCGCCGAACCCGAAGATCGCCGAGCAGGCCACCACGCCGAGCGCCGCGAGCAGCGCGTTGCCGCTGCCCACCACCCCCGCCGCGCCGAGCACCAGCCACGCGCCGGCGAAGACCGCGCCGACGGTGGCGAGCGCACGGGTACGGCTGCGCCCCTCCAGCCGCCGGATCACCAGCAGCTGGGAGAGCACGATCATCACGGTGTTCGCCGCCAGCGCCCACGCCACCACCCGGGGCGTCACCTCGACCACCCGCACCGAGTACGCCGCGAAGCCCACCTCGATCTGCGCGTACCCGCAGGTGGTGAGCACCAGGCCGAAGATGACCAGACGGCGGAACGGCCGGTCCCGCAGCACCGTGAGATAGCCGCCGGTCCTCTCGGCGGCCTTCGCCCCCGCGGCCGCGACCGGCCGGCGCCCGACGTGCGGCAGCGTCAGCAGGATCAGGGCCGGCGTCAGGTAGCTCACCGCGTCCAGCAGGTAGATCGCCTCGAACGTGACGGGACGGGCCACGTCGACCACCGCGCCGGAGATCAGGCCGCCCGTGCCGATGCCGAGGTTGAGCAGCGCGAAGTTGAGGCCGAAGACGCGCTGCCGCTCGCCGTCACCGGTGAGCGAGGCGAGGATCGTGTTCTGGCCCGCCCAGATCGCCGAGCTGCCCACGGCGACCAGCGTCATCACGCCGAACGCCGAGGCGGTCGAGTCGACCAGCGCCAGCGAGCCGGTGCCGATCGCCTCGATCACCAGGCACGGCAACACGACCCGGCGCGCGCCGAACCGGTCGATGAACGTGCCGGCCAGCGGCGAGAGGGCCAGCGTGACCGCGCCGAACCAGCCGATCACCAGCCCGGCCCGGGTGTCGGTCAGGCCGCGTACGTCGGTGAGGTAGATGAACAGGAACGGCAGGGTGAGGCCGCGCCCGACAGCGGAGAACAGCGTGCCGAGGAGGATCCGGCGGGCTTCGGGACGGGCGGGCAGGGCGCGGCGCAGCATGGCAGGGATTCTGTGCGGTGGGTACGACTACCGCGACCCGTTTACCCCTTACCGACGTGGACGCCGAGCCGGAAGGTGAGCGAGCACACGCGCTCTGCCATGCTGACCCGGTGACGACGACCTGGCGGCACCTGCCCGCACCGGCCCGCGAGATCGCCGAGACGGCCACCGACGCGGTGAGCGCCGCGCAGGCCCGCGACGCCGAGGCGTACGCCCCGGCCGTCGAGCGGCTGGCCGCCGCCGACCGGTCCGGGCTGGTGCTCGGCGGCGTGGTCCGGCTGCTGCTGGAGGAGGGGCACCCGGACGGGCTGGACGGCGACGACGTACGCCAGGTGCTGGAACAGTGCGTACGGTCGGCCGCGTCCTGGTGGCCCGACGTCGACCCGCACGTGCTGCTGGTGCTGCTGGCCGGCGCGCTCGGCGTCTACGACCCGGGCGACGACGAGAACCCGCCCGACCCGGCGGCGGTCGCCCGGCACGCGCCGCTGCTCGTGGCCGACCTGCTGGCGGTCACCGGACGACCCTTCGCCGAGTACCTGACCGCCGCGTTCGCCGAGGTGGCGCGGACGGAGACGCACGACTGACGGCCTTGTTGTCCGGCGGCTGGTGTGTCGGCCTACGGGCTCGCGGCCAGGAAGACGAACGCGGCGAGCAGCACCAGGTGCACGCCGCCCTGGAGCACTGTGGCCCGGCCCGGCACCACTGTGAGCACCGCTGTCACGGCGGTCAGCGCCAGCAGCGTCATCTGGGTGCCGCCCAGGCCCAGCATCAGCGGACCGTCCAGCCAGATCGAGGCGATCGCGATGGCCGGGATGGTCAGGCCGATGCTGGCCATGGCCGAGCCGAGCGCGAGATTGAGGCTGATCTGCACGCGGTCCCGCCGTGCCGCCCGGGCTGCTGCCAGCGTCTCCGGCAGCAGCACCAGCAGCGCGATGACCACGCCGACGAACGCCTGCGGCAGATTGGCGGCGCTGACCGCGGTCTCGATCGCCGGGGAGATCGTCTTCGCGTCACCGACCACCGCGACGAGCGCCACCACCAGCAGGGCCAGGCTGGCCAGGGCGGTACGCGTGGACGGCGGCTCGGCGTGGCCGTCGCCGGTCTTGTCCTCGGCGAGGATGCTGCCCTCCTGGGTGACCGGGAGGAAGTAGTCGCGGTGCCGGCCGGTCTGCACCATCACGAACAGCAGGTAGAGGGCCAGCGAGGCGACCGCCGCGAAGGCGAGCTGGGCGGGGGAGAACTCCGGCCCCGGCCGGCTCGTGGTGAACGTCGGCACCACCATGCTGAGCGTGGCGAGCGTCGCCACTGTGGCCAGCGCCCCTCCGGTGCCCTCCGGATTGAACACCGCGACCTGCCGGCGCAGCGCGCCGAGCAGCAGCGACAGGCCGAGGATGCCGTTACAGGTGATCATGACGGCGGCGAAGACGGTGTCCCTCGCCAGCGCCTGCGTCTTCTCCCCACCGCTGATCATCAGCGTCACGATCAGACCGACTTCGATCACCGTGACAGCTACCGCCAGCACGAGTGACCCGTACGGCTCACCGACCTTGTGCGCCACCACCTCGGCATGGTGGACAGCGGCCAGCACAGCCGCCGCGAGCAGGGCCGCCACCACGAAGATGAGCGGGCCGGGCAGCTCCCGTCCCCAGGTCATCACGAGCACGAGCACGGCGACCAGGGGCGCGACGGTGGTCCAATCGGTCAGGCGGGATCGGATCATCGGCGGCATGCACATAACTTTGCCAGGGGGCAGCGTCAACGCCGCGTGGCGGGGTGGCTTCGGGCAGTCCTGTCGATCTATTCGGCCGAGCCGGGGAACGAGGTCGGTTCCGCCAGGCGGGCCGGCAGGTCGCGGAGGGCGGAGATGACGGGACCGGCCCAGCCCGGATCGGTGTCCTGGTGTTCCGTGGTCCGCAGCACCGTCATGCCCACCGCCGCCGCGCCGGCCAGCTCACCGTCCGCACCGTCGCCCACGTAGACGCATTCCGCCGGCGCGACGCCGAGCCGGTCGGCTGCGGTGCGGTAGATCGCCGGGTCCGGCTTGGCCAGTCCGACCGCGCTGGAGAAGACCGCGACGTCGAAGCGCCGGGCGAGTGGGCCGGCCGCCCACGCCTCGGCGGTCTCGGACGTGGCATTGCTGATCAACGCCAGCCGGTGCCCGCGCTCCCGCAGCGCGTCGAGCACGTCCAGGGTGCCGGTCGGGACACGGTTCAGCACACGGCGGGCCAGCGCGCGCCGATGCGCGGCGGCCAGCGCCACCCGCTCGTCAGTCGGCGCGCCGCCGAGGCGCCCGGCGAGGATGCGGACGGTCTCCTCCGCGCTCCACCGGACGAGGCGGTCCCGCCAGGTCGCGTGGTACGCGGCGACGAGCGCCGCCGGATCGACCCCGACCAGGAGCGCCATCTCGCCGACCACCCGGTCCCGCTCGTCGTCGGCGCCGTGAACCAGGGTGTGAAAGAGGTCGAAGACCACTGGCCGTGGCATGGCGGGATCCTACTGCGACGGTGATCGCGTACGGGGAAACGCAGAGGGCACATCCGATGATCGGATGTGCCCTCTTACCTCTGGTCGGGGTGGCCGGATTCGAACCGACGACCTCTTCGTCCCGAACGAAGCGCGCTACCAAGCTGCGCCACACCCCGAGGCGTGCCGACAAATAGTAGCCCACCCGCCCGCACGGTCAAACTCGGTACCCCCCGCCCCGCGCACCCCGCAGATCTTGGTACGAACCGGCCCTCCGAGGGGCGGGCGCGTACCAAGATCTGCCGGGGAAGCGGGGAAGCCGGGGCGCGCGGTCAGCGGGAGATCAGCGTGAGGATGCTGGCCTCGGGCGGGCAGGCGAAGCGGATCGGGGCGGTGGGGTGGGTGCCGAGGCCGGCGGAGACGTGCAGCCAGGAGTCCGAGCCGGGCCAGCGGTGCAACCCGCGCGCCATCGAGCGGGGCAGCCCGCAGTTGGTGACCAGCGCGCCGTACCCGGGCACGCACACCTGGCCGCCGTGGGTGTGCCCGGCGAGCAGCAGGCCGAAGCCGTCGGCCGCCATCCGGTCCAGCACCGCGGGCTCGGGGGAGTGTGACAGCGCGATGGACAGCGCCGCGTCGCCGCTGACCGGTCCGGCCACGGCGTCGTAGTCGTCGCGTTCGATGTGCGGGTCGTCCACGCCGACCAACTCGATCTCCCGCCCGCCGGCCTTGAGCGAGGTGCGCGCGTTGTTCATGTCCACCCAGCCGGCGCCGGTGAGGATGTCGCGCAGCTCCTCGTACGGCAGCGGCACGCCCTCGGTGTACTCCCGGTCGGGCAGGAAGTAGGTGAAGGGGTTCTTGAGGACGGGGCCGGTGTAGTCGTTCGAGCCGAAGACGAACGCGCCGGGCAGGTCGAGCAGCGGTTGCAGCGCGCGCAGCACGCCGGCCACCGACTCCGGGTGCGCCATGTTGTCGCCGGTGACCACCACCAGGTCCGGGTCGAGCGCGGCCAGCGAGGCCACCCAGTCCTGCTTACGTTGCTGGCCGGGCATCATGTGCAGGTCCGAAAGGTGCAGCACCCGCAGCGGTTCGGCGTCGGTCGGAAGCACCGGCACGTCGTACCGGCGCAGGGTGAACATGTTGCGCTCGATGAGCGACGCGTACGCGAGGGTGGCCGCCCCGGCGGCGACGGTTCCGGCCGCGAGACGGAATAGTGTGCGCTTTCGCATGGCGTTCAGGGTAGTTTCACCGTCCATGAGCACGCTGAAGGACCGCCTCACCGCCGACATGCGCGCCGCCCTCAAGGCGCGCGACGAACTGACCACCTCCACGCTTCGCATGGCCCTCGCAGCCGTGGGCAACGCCGAGGTCGCCGGCCGGGAAAAGCGCGAGCTCAGCGACGACGAGGTGCTCGTGGTGCTGACCAAGGAGGCGAAGAAGCGCCGCGAGGCGGCCGTGGCGTTCGCCGACGCCCGGCGCGCCGAGCAGGCCGGCAAGGAGACCGCCGAGGGTGAGGTGCTGGAGCGCTACCTGCCCAAGCAGCTCCCCGACGAGGAACTGGCCGAGCTGGTCTCGGGGGCGCTCGCCGCGGGCGGCTTCACCGGCAAGGCGCAGATGGGCCCGGCCATGAAGGCCGCTCAGGCCGCGGTGGCCGGCCGCGCCGAGGGGGGCCGGGTGGCTGCCGAGGTACGCCGCCAGCTCGGTCTCTGACCGTCCCGCAGACCCAAGAAGCGACGGCCACCCCCTTCACGGAGGTGGCCGTCGCTCTGTCCGGGATCAGTTGCCTGGTCGTCCTGGTCGGCCGTTACCCGGTCCGCCCGGGCCACCTGGTCGGTCCGGCGTCGCGGTGCCGCCCTGGTCCGAGTCGCCCTTGCCGGAGCTGACCTCGATCATGACGACGCCGCCCTTGATGGTGCGCCCGTTCGGGCTGGTGCCGGCCGCGGTGCCCGCCGGGCACTCCGACGCCACCTTGTTGCTGGAGACCACCGGCTCGAAGCCGGCACCCTTCAGCCGGGACTTCGCGCTCTCGATGGACGCGCACTTCACATCCGGGATGGACCGCTGGTCACCCAGGACGATCTTGCCGCTGGGCGGGGTGAAGTTCTTCCGGTCCTTGCCCTTCATGGCGTCCCGCAGCGTCTCGTAGACCGCCGGGTTGATGCCGGTGGGCACGTCGTGACCCATCTTCTGGTTGGTCTGCGGCCAGTCCGGGTCGGCCATGATGCCGGCTACCGCGTACTGCTTGGTCATCGCGACCAGCGAGGAGGTCTTCTCCGAGTCGGTGGTGCCGGACTTGCCGGCCACCGGCGCGTCGACGATGTTGCGGACGTTGCCGGCGGTGGCGGTGCCGCACTTCGTGGTCGAGGAGCGGTCACCCACCGGGCAGCGGGCGGCGTCCACGGCGGCCCGGGCCACCTCGGTGCTGACCCGCTGCTCGCAGCGGGGGTTCGCGACGTCGAGCTTCTCGCCCTCCGGGCCGCGGATCTCCTGCACCGGGATCGGCTCGCAGTACTTGCCGTCGGCGCCGAGCGTCGCGTACGCGTTCGCCAACTCCAGCGGCGTGGTCTGCGAGACGCCGAGGCTGAACGCGCCCCACTGGTGCGGGTTGGCGGCGAGCAGCGCGTCGCCGGACGAGCGGAACGAGATGCCGAGCTTCTGCGCCGCCTTCACCACGTTCTCCGCGCCGACCCGCTGCTGGAGGTCGATGAAGAACGTGTTCACCGAGAAGCCGAAGCCGCTCCACATGTTGTGCATGCCGGCCATCGAGGCGTTGGCGTTCTTCGGGCAGTACTTGTTGGTGCCCGGGCAGGCGGCCGGCGAGTTGAACTCCACCGGGTAGTTCGACTTGAACACCGGCTGCGCGTTGATCGGGTAGCTGAGCGGGTAGCCCTTCTCCAGCGCGGCCACCAGCGTGAAGATCTTGAAGGTCGAGCCCGCCTGGTAGCCGGCGATGCCGGGGCCACCGGTGATCAGCGGGTTCACCGTGTTGGGGTAGTTGCCCCGGATCTTCTTCTTGGCCTTCTTCGGGTCGCTGGAGATCTTGTTCTGCGGGTCGTCCGGGTCGTCGAGCTTGAAGTTGCGGTTCACCGCGACGGCGCGCACCCGGCCGGTGCCGGGCTCGACGGCGGCCACCATCCGGGCCGCCTTGCTGCTCTCGCCCAGGTTCTTGCGGACGGCCTTGTCGGCGGCCTTCTGCGCCTGCACGTCGAGCGTGGAGACGATGGTGTAGCCGCCGCTCTTGAGTCGCCGCTCCCGGTCGTACGAGGTGGCGCCGAACGTCTCCTGCTGCAGCCACCAGCGGTAGAGGTAGTCGCAGAAGAAGCCCCAGGAGCGGGTGGTGGTCTGGGTGCAGCCGTTCGGGGTGCGCTTGCCCTTGACGACGAGCTTGATCTTCTTGGCGGCGTCCGCCTCCTGCTGGGTGATCGCGCCGATCTGCACCATGTTGCCGATGACGTAGTCGCGCCGGCCGACCGCCTCGGGGTAGCCCGCGGGGGTGGTCGGGTCGAACGCGGTGGGCGCCTTCACCATGCCGGCGAGCATCGCCGACTCCTGGATGTCCAGCTTGCTCGGCGGCTTGTTGAAGTAGACCTGGCTGGCCGCCCAGATGCCGTACGCGCCGTTGCCGAACGCGGCGATGTTCAGGTAGCGCTCCAGGATCTCGTCCTTGGAGAGCTCCTTGTCGATCTGCAGCGCCAGGCTCATCTCACGCAGCTTGCGAGCGCTGGTGTCCTCGGTGGCGGCGACCACGTCGGCCGGGGGGGTGGCCGAGTAGGAGATGGCCAGCCGGACGTACTGCATGGTCAGCGTCGACGCACCCTGCCGGGAGGAGCCGGCGGCCTGGTTGTTGACGAACGCCCGGGCGACACCGTTGAGGTCCACGCCGTTGTGCTTGTAGAAGTCGTGGTCCTCGGCCGCGATGATGGCCTTCTGCATGTGCGGCGAGATGTCCTTGAGCTTGACGTCCTTGCGGTTCTCGTCGTACATCGTGGCCAGCACGGTCTTGCCGTCGGCCGCGAGCAGCCTGGTGATCTGCGGGGATCGGGCGACTGTCAGCTCCTTGGGCAGCGCGCCGAATGTCTCCGAGCCGGCCTTCGCGGCCAGTCCGGTCATCGCCACCGCGGGGAAGGCCGCCGCAGCGACCACCACTCCGGCCAACAGGCCGCAGATCAGCAGCGATGCGGCGTTGGTCAGCACGTTGTGGTCACGTTTCCGCATCCAGGTCACCTCGACAGGGTACGCGAGCAGGGATCGGCGGGCGCGCGGGGAACTTTCCCCATTTCCTGCATGCGCCGGCCTCGTTGTGCTAAACGCACGAGCCCTGGTCCGAGGTTGCGTGAGATCCGGCGGAAGTCTCTGCGAAGTCCGGGAGTAGCGCAGCGTTTTCACGTATCCGGGCGGGGTAGACGCGGGCGAAAGCCCGGGAAGCCGGGAGTGTCCGGAATGATGGATTTCGCCGACAACGTTGCGTAATCGGGCGACTACACAGCATGATGGTGGCGGCGAAGGCAGCCATGCGTCGTTCGTGCCGCCCTGGGGAGGCCGGTGCGAACGACCGGGGGGAGTTCGAGGGCTGCTCGCACGAAGTCGGTAGGTACTGCAAGGGGGGACGTGTACAGATGGGCATGATCACTGACTGGCCGTCACTGGCGGCATGTCAGAACGGAGACCCGGACGCGTTGTTCGTACAGGGCGCCGAACAGAACGTGGCGAAGAGGATCTGCCGGAGCTGCCCAGTTCGGTACGAGTGCCTGGCCGACGCGCTCGACAACCGGATCGAGTTCGGTGTGTGGGGTGGCATGACCGAACGCGAGCGCCGTGCGTTGCTGCGCCGGCACCCGCAGGTGACCAGCTGGCGCAAGATGTTCGAGGCGGCCATGAAGAAGAACGCCAAGGAGAAGGCCGGCAAGGACAAGGTCCTGGTGACCACTGCCACCTGACCGGCCGGTCAGCGCCGGCTGATCGCCTCGCCGATCGTCCGCAGCCCGTCGACGTCGTGCACGTCGGCGGGCTGCGCGGCCACCGACACCGCCGGCACCGCCGGGAACGCCTCGGTGAACCGCGCCGCCACCTGCTCCTCGCGTACCGCCTGCTGGGCCAGCGCGGCGTGCGCGCGCAGCACCTCGACGGTGCCCTCGTGCCCGCCCGCCGTGGCCAGCCGCTCCGCGGCGGCCAGGCTCTCCACCGCGGACAGGTCCGCCGCCGGCCGGTGCACCCGGTTGAGCACCAGCCCGGCTAGCGGCATCTGCTCTTCCCGCAGGCGACCCGCGAAGTACGCGGCCTCCCGGACCGCGTCCGGTTCCGGCGCCGCGACCAGCAGGAACGCCGTCTCCCGGGCCTGCAGGATCCGGTACGTCTGCTCGGCCCGCTGCCGGAACCCGCCGAACATCGAGTCGAGGGCCGCGACGAAGCCGGACAGGTCGGTGAGCAGCTGGGCGCCGAGCACCTTCTGCACCACCTTGGAGAACATCCCGAAGCTCGCCGTCACCAGGTTGAACATGCTGCGTCCGCCGCTGCGCGCCGGAGCCAGCAGCAGCCGCAGCATGCGGCCGTCCAGGAACCGGGACAGGCGGGCCGGGGCGTCCAGGAAGTCGAGCGCGGACCGCGACGGGGGCGTGTCCACGACGATCAGGTCCCACTCGCCCCGGGCGTGCAACTGGCCCAGCTTCTCCATCGCCATGTACTCCTGCGTACCGGCGAAGGTGGAACTCATGGCCTGGTAGAACGGGTTGGCGAAGATCTCCGCCGCCTTCGCCGGGTCGGTGTGCTGGAGCACCACGTCGTCGAACGTGCGCTTCATGTCGAGCATCATGGCGTGCAGTTCGCCGCCGCTGGCCTCGACGTCGATGCCCTTGACCTGGCGGGGTGTGTTGTCCAGCTCGGTCAGGCCGAGCGACTGCGCCAGCCGGCGGGCCGGGTCGATGGTGAGCACCACGGTCCGGCGGCCGTGCCGCTCGGCCGCGCCGAGCGCCAGCGCCGCCGCGGTGGTCGTCTTGCCCACGCCGCCCGCCCCGCAGCAGACCACGATCCGTACGCCGTCGTCGGCGAGGATCTGGTCGACGTCAAGCGGAGGCGCCGCGTCTTCGGAAGGCACCAATCGAGCGTATCGGTCCCGAGGGGCACTCTGCTCCGTGCCGGTCGCAGGTGTGAGTCAATCCGCCCGGACGAGGGTCTCGGCGAACGTCTCCAACCCGGCCCGGTCGACTCCTCCGGGCAGCAGCGGCAGTTCGATCATGGGCAGGCCCAGCTCCACCAGGTCGCCCCGGAGCGAGTCCTCCAGCTCCCGGCGTACCCGCTGGTCGTGGGCCTCCTCGACGAGCCCGGCCACGGTCGGGCCGTCGGTCGGCAGGCCGGCGGCGGCCAGCCCGCGCTTCAGCTCGGCCGCGGTCACGGCCCGGCCGGCCGGCACCGGCGGGCGGACGCCGTTCACGATCACCCGGCCGACCGGGAAGCCGAGCTGGGTCAGCTCGGCGACCGCGTCGAGCGTCTCCTGGACCGGCATCTCCTCCAGCAGCGTGACCACGTGCACAGCTGTCATCGGCGACCGGAGCAGCGCGGAGACGCCCTCGCTCTGGGTCTTGATCGGGCCGACCTTGGCCAGCCGGGCGGTCTCCGCTGTCACGTTCAGGAAGCGGCCGATTCGTCCGGTCGGCGGCGCGTCCAGCACGACCGCGTCGTACGTCCGGCGCGACCCGCTGGTGCGGGTGGTCGCCTCCTTGACCTTGCCGGTGAGCAGCACGTCGCGCAGGCCCGGCGCGATCGTGGTGGCGAAGTCGATCGCGCCGAGCTTGCGCAGCGCCCGGCCGGCCGCGCCGAGCTTGTAGAACATGTCCAGGTATTCGAGGAGCGCCGCCTCGGCGTCGACCGCCAGCGCCCGCACCTCACCGCCGCCGGGCGCGTCGGCGAGGTGCCGTTCCTCGTACGGCAGCGGGTCGGTGCCGAAGAGCTGGGCGATGCCCTGCCGGCCCTCCACCTCGACCAGCAGGGTGCGCCGGCCCCCGGCGGCCAGGCCGAGGGCCAGCGCGGCGGCCACGCTCGTCTTGCCTGTGCCGCCCTTGCCGGTCACCACATGCAGGCGGGCCGGCCATCTGCCGGCGGACTCGGCCGGCTGCTCACTCGCTGCCACCCGTCGAGCCTAACCAGCCGGCCGGATCAGCCGACCTCGCAGACCCACCATCCCGTCTTCCGCACCACCGTGAAGCGCAGGGACTGCTCGGCGACCTTCTCGTCGGCGGTGGTCATGGTCACCCGGGCGGAGACCGTGGCCCGGTCCCCGGTCTGGTTGTCGACGGTCGGGTTGCTCCAGCGGAACCGGGGGTTCTGGTACTGCCCGGCGTACTTCTGGACCTCGGCGACCTTGGCGGTGATCTTCTCGTCGTCGCGTGCGGCCGAGCAGACGAACGTGGCCGCCTTCTCGGCGTCCCGCTCCTGATAGACGGCCTTGAGGAAGCCGTCCACCGCGACCTGCGGCTCCTTCGCTCCCTGGCCGTCCTCGGTGTCGCGCAGGACGAGGAACGCGGCAGTGCCCCCACCGCCGCAGAGCAGGACCGCGGCGGCCAGCACCAGGGAGGCGATCAGCAGGGCGGGTCGCTTGCGTGGCTGGCCGCCCGGCGGACCGGGCGGATAGCCCGGTGGCCCGGCGGCGGGAACGGAGCCCGACGGTGTGCCGCCGTCGGGCGGTGTCTGTGGATGCGGGTCGCCGGGCATGCCGGTGTCGCCACCGGCGGGCGGTTGGGTCATCTGTCTCCCCCGGGTTGCGGCTCCCGTCGCCGCCCCAGGCGACGGGCACGGGTCGAGGTGGTCGGGCGCGCGTCCGCGCGTGCCCAGTCCGGAAGGGTAGCGGTCGGCGGGGCGCTTGCCAGCCCCGCGTACGCCCCCGCCGCAGGTGAGTTCGCCGTCGCGTTCCGGACCAGGCTTGTGTCGCATATGTGACTGGGCGTGACGAAGCGTGCGCGTCCCGTTGCCGGGACTGGTTGGAGGTCCTACGTTCGTCCCGACACGGAGAGCCGGACCCGCCGGACGACGCCGAGGCGGATGGCGGTGTCAGTGAACAGGTACGACGCCCGGAGGCGACGCATGCGCGACGCGGAGAACACCCCCCGAGCCCAGTTCCCCGGTGACCGGCCCGGATGGCCCGGCGACGCCGATGCGCCCGGCGAGGGCGCCTCGTTCAACGAGCGGTCGTACCGCCTTCCGGTCGAGGTGGTCCGGACGCTGTCCCGCCCCGGCGCGAAGGGGCGGGAGGAGGACGAGCCCGGCTACGTCATCCACCTGCCGGTCCGGGTGGCCGACCTCGCCGCGGCCACCGCGCTCGCCGGTACCGTGGCCACCTCGCTGGGCTTCCTGGTGGAGCTGGACGCGGGCGAGACCACCGTCTCCACCGCCGACGACCAGAACAACAGGCACCGGGTCTTCTGTGATCTGCTGCTGCCCGACCGCAGCCGGTGTCCGCAGCGCTTCGAGCACGAGGGCCCGTGCGGCGAGCCGCCGTCCGCTCCGGAGCCGCGTCCCGCGTCCTGGTGACGACGGCGGACCGTAGGCTGTGCCTGACCGAAGTCCAAGTCAGGCAAGGGAGCCCTCCTCCGATGCAGAAGTGGGAATACGCCACGGTGCCGCTGCTGGTTCACGCGACCAAGCAGATCCTCGACAACTGGGGCGAGGACGGCTGGGAACTGGTCTCGGTGGTGCCCGGCCCGAACCCGGAGCAGCTCGTCGCGTACCTGAAGCGGCCGAAGGGCTGAGCCGCATGAGCAACGGACCCCACGCGAAGCTCGCCGAGCTCGGCCTCGAACTGCCCGAGGTGGTGCCGCCGGTGGCCAGCTACGTGCCGGCCGTCCAGTCCGGGCAGCACGTCTACGTCTCCGGCCAGCTTCCGATGGCCGAGGGCAAGCTGCTCGCCACCGGCAAGGTCGGCAACGGCGTCTCCGCCGAGCAGGCGAAGGACCTGGCGCAGCGGTGCGCGCTGAACGCGCTCGCCGCGATCGACGCGCTGGTCGGGCTGGAGAACGTGGTGAAGGTCGTGAAGCTGACCGGCTTCGTGGCCAGCGCGCCCGGCTTCACCGGCCAGCCCGGCGTGATCAACGGGGCCTCGGACCTGTTCGGCGCCGTGTTCGGCGAGGCCGGCCGCCACGCCCGCAGCGCGGTGGGCGTGGCCGAACTCCCTCTGGACGCCCCGGTAGAGGTAGAGCTGATCGTCGAGGTCGTCTGACCCCTCGCCAGCCCGCGATCTTGCGGTTGCCGCCTCGACAGAAGCCCCAGACGGGGACAAACCAGCGGCGGGAACTGCAAGATCGCGGGGAGTGGCCGGGGGAGTCGTACGATCGCTGCCATGGGTGGGCGTATGGCCGGGGCCGCGGGGGCGCTTGCGGAGGAACTGCCGGGGTGGGTGACGCTGTTGCGCGCGCCCAATCCGGGGCCGATGACGCTCGACGGCACCAACACGTGGGTGCTGCGGGCCGGGCCGGACGCGCCGGCCCTGGTGGTCGACCCGGGACCGGCCGACGAGGGGCACCTGGCCGCGATCGCGGCGCAGGGCGGCATCGGGTGCGTGCTGATCACGCACGGGCACCCCGACCACACCGAGGGCGCGCCCCGGCTGCGTGAGCTGCTCGGCGACGTGCCGGTGCTGGCCGCCGACCCGATCCACACCGCCGGGGGCGAGCCGCTCACCGCCGACACGCGCCTCGACCTGGGGCTCGGCCTGCGGCTGCTGCCCACCCCCGGGCACACCGCCGACTCGGTCTGCCTCCTGGCGGAGCACGACGGCGATCGGGTGGTGCTGACCGGCGACACGATCCTCGGCCGGGGCACCACTGTGGTCGCCCACCCCGACGGGCACCTCGGGGACTACCTGTCGAGCCTGGAACTGCTCTCCACGTACCGGGAGATCCCGGTGCTGCCGGGCCACGGCCCGGCGCTCGCCGACTGCGGCGTCGCGGCCGACTACTACCTGGCCCACCGACGGGCCCGGCTGGAGCAGGTGCGCGCCGCAGTGGCCGCGGGCGCCGCCACCGCGCCCGAGGTGGTCGCCGTGGTCTACGCCGACGTCGACAGGTCGCTGTGGTGGGCCGCCGAGTGGTCCGTCCGCGCCCAGCTCGAACACCTCGGGGTGGAGCAGCCGTGACCTGCCCGGTGTGCGGGACGGTAGCGGTACCCGGGGCGCGGTTCTGTCACAACTGCGGCGCGGCGCTGCCGGCCGCCGCCACGCTGCCCGCCGCCGAGCGCCGCGTGGTGACAGTGCTCTTCGGTGACCTGTCCGACTTCACCTCCTGGTCGGAGGACCTGGACCCGGAACGGGTCGGCGCGGTCACCGACCGGGTGCTCGCCGCGCTGGCCGGCGCGGTCAAGACGTTCGGCGGGCACGTCGACAAGCTCACCGGCGACGGGATCATGGCGGTCTTCGGCGCGCCGGTCGCGCACGAGGACGACGCCGAGCGCGCGGTGCGCGCGGCGTTGTCCATGCAGCGGGCGGTCCGGCGGGTGCTCGACGACGAGCGGGGCGGCGGCGCGCCGCTGGGCCTGCGCGTCGGCCTCAACACCGGCGACGTGATCGCCGGCATCCAGGCCGCGATCGAGTACACGGTCATCGGCGACACGGTGAACACCGCCGCGCGGCTGGCCGACGCCGCCGCGGTCGGCGCGGTCTACGCCGGGGCCCGGACGTCGGCGGCCACCCGGCACGTCGCCTCCTGGCGGGCGCTGCGTCCGCTGCGGCTCAAGGGCAAGCGGGAGCCGGTCGAGGCGTACGAGCTGCTGGGCCTGCTGGACGCGCCCGGCACCCGGTCCGGTCTCGGCGACGAGGCGCCGTTCGTGGGCCGGGAGACGGAGATCGGCCGGATCGCCGGCCGGCTCGCCGAGGTGATCGACCGGGGCGAGCCCCGGGTGCTGCTGATGACCGCCGAGGCGGGGATCGGCAAGTCCCGGTTCGCGGCCGAGGTGGAACGCCTGGCCGCCGGATACGACGTCGGGGCCGGCCGGTACGCGGCGCACACCGGCGCCCGGGTGCTGTCGGTGCGGTGCGCCGCGTTCGGCGAGCGCCGCCGCCTGGCCCCGCTCGCCGACCTGGTGCGCGCCGCCGTCGGTCTGCCCGGCGACGCGGCCACCGCTGTCACCCGCCCGGCCGTCGAGGAGCGGCTGCGCCGGCTCGGCCAGCGTCTGTCCCGGCTCCCCGGCGACCCGCCGCCGATCGCCGTGGACCAGCTTCTGGCGCTGCTCGGGTACGCCGAACTGCCGCCCGCCACGGAGAACGGCGAGTGGAACGCGGCCGGACCGCCACCGGACGACGAAGCCGTGCCGACCGCTGTCGCCGACCTGCTCACCGCGCTCGCCGTGGAGGCGCCGCTGGTGATCGTGGTGGACGACCTGCACGACGCCACGGCCGAGACGCTCAAGGCGCTGGCGCTGACCCTCAACCGGCTCAGCGGGCCGGTGCTCGTGCTGCTGCTCGGCCGGCCCGAACTGGTGCGGACCGCCGGCGCGCTGATCCGGGTCGCGGACGCCGAGGTGCACGCGCTGCCGCCGCTGCGCGGCGCGGACGCCTCCCGGCTGCTCACCAGCTATCTCGCCGGTGGGCGCATGCCCCAGTCCGACGCGGACCGGCTGCTCGCCACCGCTCAGGGCAACCCGTTCTACCTGGCCGAACTCGTGACGCTGCTGATGGAGCGCGGCGCGCTGACCGCCGGGCCTGGCCGGGGCGCGGACGTCGGCTGGCGGCTCGCCCCCGGCTCGCTCGGCAGCCGGCTGCTCTCCCGGGACCTCGCCGCGGTGCTCGCCGCGCGTATCGACGCGCTGCCGCCGGACGCCCGCTCGGCGCTGCGCGACGCCGCGGTGGTGGGCGACACCGTGCCCGCCGGCGCGCTGGAGGCGCTGCGGGAGCAGCGGATCGGGCAGGACGGCCGGCCCGCTGCGGTGGCCGCCGTCGAGCTGGACCGGGCCGTGGAGGAGCTGCTGCAACGCCGCATGCTGCACCGCACCCGCACCGGGTTCGCCTTCGCCACCCCGCTCATGCGGGAGGCCGCGTACGCCGGGGTGAGCAAGGCCGAGCTGGCCGAACGGCACGCGGCGCTGGCCCGCTGGGCCGCGCCGGAGAGCGTGGCCGAGACGGGCGGCGCCCCGGCGGGCGCCTTCACCGAGGCCGCCCGGGACGACTTCGTCGCCGAGCACGTCGAGCGGGCGACAGCGCTCGCCGACGCGGTCAAGCTGCGCCCGGACGCGCCGGCCCGGGCCGTCACCCCGCTGGGCGTGGCCGCGCTGGGCCGGGCCGCCCGCCGGTCACTGCGCTCGGGGGAGCCGGCTCTCGCGGTCGAGTACGCCGAGCGCGCGGCCGAGCTGGCCCGCGACGGCGTACCGCCGGCCGACCGGGTGACGCACGCCCGGGCGCTGCTCCAGATCGGCCGCCCGGCCGACGCGCTCGCGTTCGCCGAGAAGATCGCCGCGAACACCGGCGACCCGGCCACCCGGACCGCCGCGCTGCTGCTGGCCGGGCAGGCCCAGCAGACGCTTGGCGACGCCGAGCGGGCCGAGCGCAGCTGGCGGGAGGCGTTGCAGGTGGCCACCGACGCCGACCTGCCCACCATGCGGGCGTCGGCGATGCGGCGCCTCGGCATGGCCGACTTCATCGCCGGCCGGCTCGGGCAGGCGAGCAGCCGGCTGGCCGCGTCCTATCAGGTCAGCCTGGCCGCCCGGGATCCGCGCGGGCAGGCCTGGTCGTTGCAGAACCTGGCCTGGGTGACCACCACCCGGGGCGACTTCGCCGGCACCGACGCGGTGCTCGGCCGGGCCGCCCGGCTCTTCGCCGAGCTGAAGGATCCGTACGGGCGGGCCTGGCTGCGCGGCACCACCGCGTTCGCCCGGCTGCTCGCCGGACGGCTGCGGGAGGCGTGCCGGTTGGCGCGGGTGTTCCTGCCGTTCGGGGAGCGGGTCGGCGAGGCGTGGGCGGTCGGTACGCTGCGCGCGGTCGAGGCGTACGCCACCGCCGAGCTGGGCGACCTGGCCGAGGCGGACCGGGCGGCGCGGCGCGCGTACCGGGACTTCGCCGAGGTGGGCGACGACTGGGGGCAGGGCTTCGCGCTCGTGGTGCGCGGGGTGGTGGCGCGCGGGCTGGGCGAGCCGGAACACGCGGCCGACCTGTTCACCGACGCGCTCGAATACGCCGACCGGACCACCCACCCGTTGCTCACCGGCATGGCCGGCACGTTGCGCGGCTTCGTCGCCCTGGACATGGGCGACCACGAGACCGCCGAGCGGGAGGCGCGGTCGGTGCTGACCCGGGTGGAGCCGCACAACCCGCAGGCGCCGGCCCAGGTCGCGCCGCGGGTGCTGCTCGCCATGGCCCGGCTCGCGGCCGGTGACCCGGGCACCGCCGTGGGGCTGCTCGCCCCGGTCGCCACCGGCGCGGCGAACGCGCCCTCGCTGCTGTTCTCCCGGCGGCAGACGATGGCCCGGTACGCCGCCGCGCTGCTCGCCCACGGCCAGCGCGAGCAGGCCCTCGACTGGGCGCAGCGGTCGATCACCGCACCGGCCGAGGACGTGCGCAGCCAGGTGGTGGCGCAGCTGGTGCTGGCCGAGGCGCTCGACGCCTGTGGCCGCCGGGCCGAGGCGCTGGCCAGCGCGGAGGAGGCGGTACGTCTCGCGTACGCCACCGAACAGCGCAGTGAGCGGATGGTCGCCGACGCGTTGCGGGTCCGTCTCTCCGGCGGCTGATCCGTTGTTGTTCTACCGGTTCCGGGGATGTGCTCGTCGGTGGGGCCGGTTAGCGTGGGGCGGCGTCCGTCGCGGGTCGACTGTCGCACACCGGTACGCGCGCGCGTCACCGGCGGACCATGCTGGGGAGGGACGATGAGGCTGCCGCGCTCGGGCGCCGGCTGGACGATCGCGGTCTTCGGGCTCCTCGCGCTGCTGCTCGGCGCGCTCGGGTTGATCTGGCCGGAGACACAGCTTCGCCTGCTCGGCTTCGAGGTGCCGGCCGAACGCGCCCCGGGCGACTACACCGGCACGTTCCTCACCGCGTCGTCGATGGCCTCGTTCAACATGGGGGTCTACTACCTGCTCGCCGTGGCGACCGAGTGGCGGCCGTTCTACCGGTTCACGGTCTGGTTCCGCCTGGTCACGTTCACCGTCTTCACCATCGCGGTGCTGTCCGACGTCGCGCCGGACCGCTTCTTCGCGGTCGCCGCGTGGGAGGGGCTGGGCGCGGTCGCGACAGCTGTCGGCCTGTGGTGGGACGCGCGCCGGGCGGCTCCCGGCACGGCCGGGCCCGGCGACTCCGCGCCGGATCCGGTGCCGGCCACTGACGCGGCCCGCTGACCGGCCGGACCAGTTGGGTATTTTCGAACCGTGACCGAGACCCCGCCCGGCGCCGTGCGGCTGCCAATCGTGCCCGGTCTGACCGATCTGCAGGTGTTCGCCCGGGGCGGCTACGCCACCATCTACCGGGCCACCCAGATCTCGGTGGGACGCGAGGTGGCGGTCAAGATCGAGAACCGGACGCTGGACAGCGAACGCGACCAGGCCCGCTTCCTGCGCGAGGCCCGCGCGGCCGGCCGGATGTCGTCGCACCCCCACGTGGTGGACCTCTTCGACGTCGGGGTCACCGTCGACCAGCACCCCTACCTCATCATGGAGCTGTGCGACGGCTCGTACGCGGAGCGGATGCGCACCTCGCCGCTGGGCCCGGAGGAGACCCGTGACCTCGGCGTGAAGATCGCCGACGCGCTGGTCCACTCGCACGCGGCGGGCGTGCTGCACCGGGACGTCAAGCCGGCCAACATCCTGCACTCCGAGTTCAACTCGGCGGTGCTCGCCGACTTCGGCCTGGCGGTGCTCGCCGAGTTCCGTGACTCCTCGGTCATGCTGGAGGCGCTCACGCCCGCGTACGCGCCGCCGGAGACGTTCAACCACAGCCCGCCCACCCCGGCCGTCGACGTCTACTCGCTGTGCGCCACCCTCTACGCGGTGATGTACGGCCGGCCGCCGCGCTGGCACTCGGAACGCAATCCGAGTCTGGTCACCGTGCTGGAGATGTTCCAGCAGCCCATCCCCGGGCTGCCCGGGGTCCCCGGCGAGCTGATCGACGTACTCCGGTTGGGGATGTCCAACGACCCGGGCGAGCGTCCCTCCGCTGTCGAGCTGCGCGGCCTGCTCGCCGGGCTGCCGCTGGACGGCGCTCCGGCCGGCGGCGTGCTCTACGACGGCGGCGAGCGCTACCGCCGTAGCGGGGGCCCGAACCCGCGCCCGCCCGCCGACGACGACCACCCGACCGTGGCGTCGCGGCCCCGGCGCTGGCCCAAGCGCTGGTTCCTCGGCGGCGTTGGGGTGCTCGCGCTGGCGGCGTCGGCAGGTGGCGGCTGGCTGGCCGCCGGTCACGCGCCGGCCGCCCCGCCGATCCCGGTGGCGAGTGGCGTGGCCGGCGGGCCGGTGCCCGGCTGCGCGTCCGCCGACGTGCGGCTCCCGGCCGGCGCGCGGTGCGCCTCCGAGCTGGAGTGCTTCGGTCCGGTACGGCTGCGCCGCGACCGGGCCGAGGCGAGCCGGGTGCCCTGCGACGGCCAGCACACGTGGGAGACCTACGCCGCGGGTGACCTGCCGGCCGGTCTCACCGGCGCCAAGCACGACGCGGTCGCCACCGACCCGGCCGTCGGCAAGGTGTGCAACGTCGACACGTTCCGGGTGGTCAGTGGCGCCGACCCGGCGAACGGATGGAACCTTGAGGTGTTGCCGCCGGAGACCGACGCCGACCGGACCTACCGGTGCCTGGCCGGCCGGGGCGTGAACGCGCTCGCCGGGCCCACCCTCACCGGTCGCTGACCCCTCGGCCCTGCCGTACCGCCCGCGGGTCGAGCGTCTCCAGCGTGTCCGCGTCCACCGCCGTCTGCGCCCGCAGGCCGCGTACCGCCCGCGGGTCCAGCGCCTCGAGCGTGTCCGCGTCGACCGGATGGCCGGCCGGGGCGCGCAGGTTCCGCACGGCCCGCGGATCGATCGCCTCGAGCGTGTCGGCGTCCACTCCGTACCCGGCCTCGGGGAGCCAGGTCTCGGACGGTGGGGGGTGCCCGCCACCGCCGTCGGGCTGGCGGGCCGCGGTGATCGTCACCCCGGCGATCATGCCCAGCACGACGCAGACCAGGGCCAGCACGACCGACAGGATGCCGGGCGGGCGCCACACCGCGAGAGCCACCACCGCCGCCACCGTCGCCATGGACGCGACGACGGCCTTCGCCCGCGCATCGGGCTTCGGGAACGATCTCACCCGACAAGCATGGCCCAGCGCGGCGACCTGTCAACCTGCGGGCTGAGACGGTTTCCCGTCAGTGACCTTCCACTTCGGAGTGCCAGAAGCGCTGATCGAGTGAAAATCGTTACATCCTTCGGCTGTCTGCCGTATCGCTGCGCGTCGGGGAGCCGCTACCGTGAGCGTCGATCCTGGGAGTGGCGAGGGCCGAGGTCTCCTCGACCACACCGCCCACTGACGGACCCCCGGGGTACGGCGGGTGATCGGGCACCCGCCGTACCCCGGGCCGCCCGCTCGCCGCGTGGCCCCCGCACGGCGGCCACGCGCGAACGCTGCGGTCAGTAGGACTTGTCCTGGCCCAGCACGTGCTGCGCGACGAAGTTGAGGATCATCTCGCGGCTGACCGGGGCGATCCGGCCGGCGCGTACCGCGCCGAGCAGCGTCGACACGCCGTACTCGGTGGTCATGCCGGCGCCGCCGAGCGCCTGGACGGCGGTGTCGACGGCGAGCGCGGCGGCCTCACCGGCCGCGTACTTGGCCATGTTGCCGGAGATGCCCGCTTCCAGGTCGCGACCCGCGTCGTAGAGCGTCGCCGCCTTGTAGATCATCAGTCGGGCCAGCTCGACCTGCACTGCCGCGTGCGCGAGCGGGTGCGCCACGCCCTGGTGCGAGCCGATCGAGTTTCCGCCCCACACCTTGCGGGTGGCGGTGTAGTCGCTCGCCCTGTCGATCGCGTACCGGCCGGTGCCCGCGCCCATCGCGGCCACCGTGATGCGCTCCGGGTTGAGCCCGGCGAACAGCGCCGGCAGCCCGGCGTCGAGTGACTCGCCGACGAGCGCGTCGGCGGGGAGCCGGACGTCGTCGAGGAAGAGCAGGAACTGGTTCTCCGGCGACAGGATCTCCATGTCCAGCTTGGACTTCTCCAGGCCGGGCGCGTCGGTCGGCACGATGAACAGCGCGGGCTTGAGCTTGCCGGTGGACGCGTCCTCGGTGCGGGCGACCACTAGTACGTGCCCGGCCTCGTCCACGCCGGAGATGTAGATCTTCCGGCCGGTGAGCAGCCAGTCGTCGCCGTCGCGGCGGGCCACGGTGGAGAGGCGGTGGAAGTTCGAACCGGCGTCCGGCTCGGTGATCGCGAAGACGATCTTCTCGGAGCCGTCGGCGAGGCCGGGGAGGTGCTTCTTGCGCTGCTCCTCCGTACCGTGCCTGTGGATGATCGTGGCGGCGATGGCGGGGGAGACCACCAGGAGCAGCAACGGGCAGCCGGTAGCGGCCAGTTCCTCGCACACCAGCGCCAGGTCGGTGATGCCGCCGCCCCCGCCGCCGTACTCGGTGGGGATGTTGACGCCCAGGTAGCCCAGCCGGCCGGCCTCGTGCCACAGCTCGGTGGTGTGCTCGCCGGACTTGGCTTTCGACACGAAGTAGGAATGGCCGTACTTGCGTCCCAGCTCCCGTACCGCGTCGCGGAGCTGATCCTGTTCGGGGGTGAGGTCGAAATTCACTGCGGGTCCTCCTCGGGGTCCACCACGGCCAGTACGGCACCCGTCTCGACCTGACCGCCGGCGGGCACCGGCAGCTCCGTCACCACGCCGTCGGCGGGGGCGAGCACGGGATGTTCGAGCTTCATCGCTTCCAGCGTCAGCAGCAGGTCACCGGCGGCGACCCGCTGACCGACCTCGACGTGCACCCGGGTCACCGCTCCGGGCAGCGGCGCGAGCAGCGACCCGGCCGCCAGCTCCGCGGTGGGCAGGGGCAGGCGGGGCAGCTCGGTGAGGCTCGCCGCCCCGTCCGGGCCGTCCACGAAGACCGACGACCCCACCCGGTGTACGCGGAACGCCCGCCGTACCCCGTCGACGTCGAGCACCACCCGGTCCGGGGCGGCCGTCACCAGCTCGACCACCGGCAGCTCGGTGTTAACAGGGGACCCTTCCGCTACCGGATCCGTTAACAGGGGGCCCTTCCTTCCCCACTCGGCGAGGCCGCCGGTGCGGTCGAGCCGATAGCGGATCTCGATCTCCTCGCCGTCGCCGACGGTGAAGCTGGTGACCTGCGGGAAGGACGGCACGTTGCGCCAGCCCGACGGCAGCCCGGCCAGCACCGGGGCGGCAGCCCGGCGCGCGGCGGCGCCGGCCAGCGCAGCCGCCAGTGCCGCCACCGGAAGCTGCTCGACCGGCAGCAGCGGCTCGAACACCTCCGGGTGCCGGTCCAGGAAACCGGTGTCCACGTCCATGGCGGCGAACTCCGGGCTGCGCAGCACACGCACCAGCAGATCCCGGTTGGTGGCCACGCCGTGCAGTTCGGCGCGGGCCAGCGCGCCGGCGAGCGCGCGGGCCGCCTCGGCGCGGGTGGGCGCCCAGGCGACGAGCTTCGCCAGCATCGAGTCGTAGTGCACGCTCACCGTCGAGCCGTCCACCACGCCCGAGTCCAGACGCAGCCCTCGGGCCGGACCGAACTCGGCGGCCACCCCGGGAATCGCGAACCGGTGCAGCGTGCCGGTGGCCGGACGGAAGCCCTGGGCCGGGTCCTCGGCGCACAGCCGTACCTCGATGGCGTGGCCGTCGGCCGGCGGTGTGGTGGCGACCGGCAGCGGCTCGCCCTCGGCGACGAGCAGTTGCAGCCGGACCAGGTCCAGCCCGGTGGTCAGCTCGGTGACCGGGTGCTCCACCTGGAGGCGGGTGTTCATCTCCAGGAAGTGCACCTGCCCGTCCGGCGCGAGCAGGAACTCCACTGTTCCCGCGCCGACGTAGTCGACGGCCCGCCCGGCCGCCACCGCCGCCTCGTGCAGCTCCGCGCGCACGTCGTCGGGCAGCACGCCGGGCGCCTCCTCGACGATCTTCTGGTGGCGGCGCTGGATGGAGCAGTCACGTACCCCGAGCGCCACGACGGTGCCGTGGGTGTCGCCGAAGATCTGCACCTCGACGTGCCGGCCGCGTTCCACGTACCGCTCGATGAAGACGGTGCCGTCGCCGAACGCCGCCGCCGCCTCGCGGCGCGCGCCAGCGACGGCCTCGGCCAGCCCGGCCGCGTCGCGGACGATCCGCATGCCCCGGCCGCCGCCGCCCGCCGCGGCCTTGACCAGCACCGGGAAGGCGGTCACCTCGGCCGGGTCGGTCCAGGTGGGCAGCATCGGCACGCCCGCGTCGGCGAGCAGCGCCTTGGCGGCCATCTTGTCGCCCATCGCCGCGATCGCCTTCGCGGACGGACCGACCCAGGTCAGGCCCGCGTCGGTCACCGCCGCCGCGAACTCGGCGTTCTCGGCCAGGAAGCCGTAACCGGGGTGGACGGCGTCCGCGCCGGACCGGCGGGCCGCGTCCAGGACGGCGTCGATGCGCAGGTACGTCTCGGCCGGCGTGTTACCCGGCAGCCGTACCGCCTGGTCGGCGTCGGCGACGAACGGCGCGTCGGCGTCCGCGTCGGAGTGCACGGCGACGGTGGCCACGCCGAGGGCGCGGCAGGTGGCGAAGACCCGGCGGGCGATCTCGCCCCGGTTCGCAACGAGAAGCTTGTCAATCATTGAGCCGCCCCCTACATCCGGAAGACGCCGAAACCGTCGGCGCCCTTCACCGGTCCGTTGTGGATCGCCGACAGGCACAGCCCGAGGACGGTACGGGTGTCCCGCGGGTCGATCACCCCGTCGTCGTAGAGCCGCCCGGACAGGAACAGCGCGCCGGACTGCGACTCGATCTGCTGCTCGACCATCATCCGCATGGCGGCGTCGGTGTCCTCGTCGTACTCGCGTCCCCGGGCGGCGGCGGCCTGCCGGGCCACGATGGACAGCACCCCGGCGAGCTGCGCCGGGCCCATCACCGCCGACTTCGAGTTCGGCCAGGTGAACAGGAACCGCGGCTCGTACGCCCGGCCGCACATGCCGTAGTTGCCGGCGCCGTAGGAGGCGCCCAGGTTGACGGTCAGGTGCGGCACCTTCGAGTTCGACACCGCGTTGATCATCAGGGCGCCGTGCTTGATGATGCCGCGCTGCTCGTACTCGGTGCCGACCATGTAGCCGGTGGTGTTCTGCAGGAAGACCAGCGGTGTGTCCGCCGCGTTGGCGAGCTGGATGAACTGCGCCGCCTTCTGCGCCTCCTCGCTGAACAGCACGCCCCGGGCGTTCGCCAGCACACCGACCGGGTAGCCGTGCAGCTCACCCCAGCCGGTGACCAGGGCGGTGCCGTAGCCGGGCTTGAACTCGTCGAACGCGCTGTCGTCGAGCACCCGGGCCAGCACCTCGCGCGGGTCGAACGGCACCTTCAGGTCGGCGCTGGCGATGCCGAGCAGCTCCTCCGGGTCGTACCGGGGTGGCAACGGGTGGGGGTTGCGCGGCGGCGGCCCGTGCTTGCGCCAGTTGAGCCGGCGGACGCACTGCCGGGCCAGCCGGATCCCGTCACGCTCGTCCTCGGCGAGGAAGTCGGCCAGGCCGGACGTGGTGGCGTGCATCGCCGCGCCACCGAGCGACTCGTCGTCGGTGACCTCGCCGGTGGCCATCTTCACCAGCGGCGGCCCGGCCAGGTAGACCTGCGAACGGTCCCGGATCATGATGGTGAAGTCCGACATGCCGGGTACGTACGCCCCGCCGGCGGTGGCGTTGCCGAAGACCACGCTCACTGTCGGGATCCGCTGCGCGGAGAGCCGGGTCAGGTCCCGGAACACCCGGCCGCCGGGAATGAAGATCTCCGCCTGGGTGGGCAGGTCCGCGCCGGCCGACTCGACCAGGTTCACCATCGGCAGCCGGTTGGCCGCCGCGATCTCACCCGCCCGGCGGGTCTTCGCCAGCGACCACGGGTTGATCGCGCCGCCGCGTACCGTCGGGTCGTTCGCCACGATCAGGCACTCCACGCCCTCGACCACGCCGATGCCGGTCACGGTGCTGGCGCCGACCGGGAAGTCGGTGCCGAACGCGGCCACCGACGACAGCTCCAGGAACGGGCTGTCCGGGTCGAGCAGCAGCTCGATCCGCTCGCGGGGAAGCAGCTTGCCGCGACCGTGGTGGCGGGTCACGTACTTCTCGCCGCCACCACCCCGGGCCTGGTCGAGCGCCTCCTCCAGTTCGGCGAGGCGTTCCAGCAGCGCCTCCCGGTTGGCGGTGAAGGCGGGCGCGGACGGGTCGATCGTGCTCTGCAGAACTGTCGTGCTCACAGGCCCATGCCCTTCGCGATGATCTCGTTCATGATCTCGGTGGCGCCGCCGCCGATACCGAGCAGCCGGGCGTCGCGGTAGTGCCGCTCCACCTCGGCGTCCCGCATGTAGCCGAAACCGCCGTGCAGTTGCAGCGCGGCGTCGACGACGAAGTCGCACGCGGACACCGCCACGTTCTTCGCGATCGCCACCTCGGTCACCACCGGCTGCCCGGCCGCGACCCGCTCGGCGACCTCGTGCACGTACGCCCGGGCCGCCTCGGTGCGGGTGTGCATCTCGGCCAGCCGGTGCCGGACGACCTGCCGCGCGACGAGCGGCCGGCCGAACGTCTGGCGGTCCCGGCACCACCGCACGGCCAGGTCCACGCAGCGCTGCGCCGTGGCGTACGCCTGCGTGGCGAGCGAGAGCCGCTCGGCGGCGAACTGCTGCATGATGGCGAGGAAGCCGGTGTCCTCCGGGCCGACTCGGTTGCGCACCGGCACCCGCACGTCGACGAAGGACAGTTCGGCCGTGTCCGAGCAGTGCCAGCCCAGCTTCTCCAGCCGCCGGCCCACAGTGAACCCCGGCGTGCCCTTGTCGATCACGAGCAGGCTGAGCGAGCCCGACCCGGGGAAGTCGGTGCAGACCGCCGTGGTGACGAAGTCGGCCCGGACCCCGCTGGTGATGTACGTCTTGGCGCCGTTCACCACGTAGTGGTCGCCGTTGCGTACCGCGCAGGTGCGGATGCCCGCCACGTCCGAGCCGCCGTCCGGCTCGGTGATCGCCAGCGCGCCGATCATCGTCCCGGCGAGCGTCGGCCGCACGTACCGCTCGATGAGCGTCTCGTCCTGTGCCTGAACCATGTGCGGCAGCGCGATCCCGTGCGTGAACAGCGCGGCGATCAGCCCCGACGAACCGCCCGAGCGGATGATCTCCTCGGTGACCACCATCGAGTCGAGCAGGTCGCCGCCGCTGCCGCCGACCGACTCCGGGAAGCCGATGCCGAGCAGGCCGACCTTCGCGGCTGTCTCGTGCAACGACCGGGGCAGCTCGCCGGCCCGCTCCCAGTCGGACAGGTGCGGCAGCACCTCCCGGGTGACGAACGAGCGGGTCAGCTCGCGCAGCTGCCGGCGCTCCGGCGTGTCCACGATGGTCATGCCGGAACCTCCGTCGGAAGATCGACCACTCGCGAGCGCAGCAGCTCGCCGAGCGCCTTGGCCTGGGGGTCGAACCGGGTGGAGGCGGCCACGCCCTGCCCGAGCAGCCCTCGGATCACGAAGTTGACCGCGCGCAGGTTCGGCAGCTCGTACCGCTCGACGGTGAGCGCCGCCGTCTCCGGCAGCAGCTCCGCCAGCCGGTCCACAGTCAGCCAGTCGCGCAGCCAGGGCCAGGTGGCATCGGTGCGGGCCCAGACGCCCAGGTTGGCGTCGCCGCCCTTGTCGCCGGACCGCGCGCCGACAAGCTCACCGAGCGGCCCCCGCCGGGTTGCGGGTAAGGAAGGGCCCCCTGTTAACGCCTCGTGTTGTAAAGGGGCCCCCTGCAAACCGCTCGTCACCGTCGGCGGCGGGATCGGCACCCGCTCGCCGGAGGGCAGCACCGCCACGTGCTCGACCGCGTCCTGCGCGATCGCGTCGGCGGTGAACACCCCGTACGGCGTCGCGTCGCCGGGCAGCGTGGTCAGCGTGCAGCCCGGGTAGGAGGCCAGCGCCAGCTCCACCGCCGCCGCCGAGAACGCCCGCCCGGCCCGCGACTTGTCGCCGTCACGCATGTGTACGTGCAGCAGCGCGCTCGCCGCCTCGGTGTCGCCGGTGTCCGGGTGGTCGGTACGGGCCAGCGTGAACTCCAGCCCTTCCGTGCCGACCGACTCCTCGACCTGGGCGCGGACCAGTGCCGCCTTGGCCGGGATGTCCAGCCCGCACAGCACGAACGTCATCGAGTTGCGGAAGCCGCCCAGGTTGTTGACGCCCACCTTGAGCGTGTCCGGTGGCGGCGTGCCGCGTACCCCGGACACGCGTACCCGGTCCGGGCCCTCCTGCTCCAGCCGTACCGTGTCCAGCCGGGTCACCACGTCCGGCCCGAGGTAGTCCGGCCCGCCCACCTCGTACAGTAGCTGGGCGGTGACCGTCTCGACCGTCACCGCGCCGCCGGTGCCCGCGTGCTTGGTGAGCACCGACGAGCCGTCCGAGTGCAGCTCGGCGATCGGGAAACCGGGGCGGCGCCCGCCGTCCGGCAGCTCGGTGAAGAAGCTGAAGTTGCCGCCGGTGACCTGCGCGCCGCACTCGATCAGGTGCCCGGCGACCGTCGCGCCGGCCAGCGCGTCGAGGTCGTCACGGGTCCAGCCGAAGCGGGCGATTGCCGGGCCGACAGCCAGCGAGGCGTCGGTGACCCGCCCGGTGACCACCACGTCCGCGCCCGCGTCGAGGCAGGCCGCGATCCCGAACGCGCCCAGGTACGCGTTGGCGGTCAGCGCGTCCGGCCGCTGGATCGCGTCGCCTTCGACGTACCCGACCCGCACCTGGACGCCGAGCCGGTCGCCGAGCGACCGGATCGCGTCGGCCAGCCCCGCCGGGTTGAGGCCGCCCGCGTTGGTGACGAGCGTGACGCCGCGCTCCAGCGCGGTGCCGAGCACGCCCTCCGCCTGGCGCAGGAACGTCTTCGCGTAGCCGAGCGACGGGTCACGCATCCGGTCGCGGCCGAGGATGAGCATGGTCAGCTCGGCCAGGTAGTCACCGGTCAGCACGTCCAGCTCGCCGCCGTCGAGCATCTCCCGCCAGGCGGCGAAACGGTCGCCGTAGAAGCCCGACGCGTTCCCGATCCGCAGCACGCTCATGCTGTGCTGATCGGGCATGCGCTCACGGCCCTCGCTTCGCTCGGTGCGTTCGCTCATGCTGTGCTGATCGGGCATGCGCTCACGGCCCTCGCTTCGCTCGGTGCGTTCGCTCATGCCGTGCTGATCGGGCATGCGCTCACGGCCCTCGCTTCGCTCGGTGCGTTCGCTCATGCCGTGCTGATCGGGCATGCGCTCACGGCCCTCGCTTCGCTCGGTGCGTTCGCTCATGCCGGCTCTCCCCGGCTCGCGGGCTCCCGCTTGTCGCCGGGCGGGCCGGCGAACGCCTGGGCCACGTCCAGCCACTCGTCGGCCACCGGCCCGGTGGCGGTCAGGGCCAGGTCGGCGCGGTTCCGGCGCTGGGTGACGAGCAGGCAGAAGTCGAGCGCCGGGCCGGTCACCCGGTCGGCCGCGTCGGCCGGCCCGAACTCCCACACGTCGCCGCCCGCGGGTGCGGTCAGCTCCACCCGCACCGGCGCCGTGGGCACCGCACGGCCGTGGGCCGCGAAGCCGTGCCCGAGGGTACGGAAGCCGAGGTGCGCGATGTGCCGCAGGCGCTGCGTCGGGGTACGGCTGACGCCGAGCGCGTCGGCCACGTCCTCGCCGTGCGCCCACGTCTCCATCAGCCGCGCGGTCACCATCGAGGTGGGCGACATACTGGTGCCGTACCAGGGGATCTTCTGCCCGGCGGGGACGGCGGCGACCGCCCCGGCGAGCGCCGACCGGCCCGCGCGCCAGCGGGCCAGCAGCGCGGCCGGGGGCGCGAGGAAGGACTCGGCGCCGTCCTCGACCAGGCGCGACGGGTCCGGAGCGGCCATCACCGAGGCGAAGAACGCGGCCTCGTCCGTGGCCGCCAGGTAGGCGACGTGGTCGGTCCAGGCCAGGTGCGCGATCTGGTGTGCGACGGTCCAGCCCGGGGCCGGCGTCGGCCGCTCCCATCCGTCCGGCGGAAGGTCCGCGACGAGCGCGTCGAGCTGTTCGGACTCGGCGGCCAGATCCGCGAGCAGGGCTGTCAGGTCGACCATTGTGCCTCCGGGCGGGGGTGGGTCAGGGGATCAGTGCCGCTCGCTCTCGGGGGTGAGCAACGCGGCTAGCTGGCGTTTCCAGGTCTGAAGCAGGGCGGCGCGACGGGGCGAGTCGTCACTGAGCAGGTTGGCCACGCCGAGGCCGCGGAGCAGGTCGAGCGTGGCCTGCACCGACTCGCGTACGCCCGGCTTGCGTTCGTCCACGCCGAGCAGCTCGACGGTGAGCCGGTACATCTCGCGGCCGATCCGCGCCTCCAGCGGCACCAGCGCGGCCCGCAGCTCGGCGTCGGTACGGGCGGCGACCCACAGCTCCAGCGCGGCCGCGAACAGCGGGCCGGTGAAGGAGGCGGCGAGCAGGTCGACCACCCCGTCGAGCCGCTGCGGGCCGGAGGGCAGTGCCGCCGCCTCGGCGCGCAGCTCGGCGGCCCGGCGCTCGGTCAGGTGCGTGACGGCGGCGGTGACCAGGGCGGCCTTGGTGGGGTAGTGGTGCAGCTGGGCGCCCCGGGAGACGCCGGCGCGGGCCGCCACCACTGTCGTGGTGGTGCCGGACCAGCCGTGCTCCACCAGGCAGTCGACGGTCGCCTCCAGCAGACGGGCCTGGGTGGCGCGGCTGCGCTCCTGCTGCGGGACGCGGCTCGGTGCGGTGGACACGCCAACAGCCTGCCGCCCACAAAACAAACAGTCAAGCCTGACTTTTTTGAAAGGAGGGGCCCCTTCTTAACGCCTCCGGTAGAGGAAGGGCCCCCTGTTAACGCCTCAGCGGCCGTCGCGCGGGGCGAAGACCGTGAGCGCGTCGGCGTCCGAGTGGCGGGAGCGGACGTACTCGTCGGCCCAGGCCGCGGCGTCCGGGAACGCGGACTCGGCGGCGATCCGGGCGCACGCGGCGTCCACGTCGAAACGCGTGCGGCGCAGTTGCACGCCCGGTCCGAGCAGCGCCCACCAGGCGCCCGTGCCCCCGTACGGCATGCCGACGCTGCCCGGGTTCACCACCAGGCGACGGTCGACCAGCCGGGTGAACGGCATGTGCGTGTGCCCGCAGACCACCGTGCCGACCTCGGGCGGGAGGCCGGCGAAGACTTCGGCCCAGCGGTCGAGCCGCGAGTCGACGAGCACGACCTCCTCGTCGTCGCGCGGGGTCGCGTGGCAGAACAGCACCTCGCCCAGGCCGGTGACCGGCAGCGTGACGGACGGCGGAAGCGCGGCCAGCCGGGCCACCTGGTCGTCGCGGAGCTGCCCCGCGGCCCAGTTCGAGACCTCGATCGGGGAAGCCGACCCGGCGCGCGCCTGCACCAGCTCCCGGTCGGCGTTCCCGCCGACCCAGCAGGCCCGGTCGCCGAGCGCGGCCAGCCGGTTTAGCGCCTCGACCGGCTGCGGACCGGCCGCCAGGTCGCCGGTGAGGACGATCAGGTCGGCGGCGGCCACGTCCGGCTCGGCCAGCACTGCTTCCAGCGCGGGCAGCACACCGTGGATGTCGGAGAGGACGGCGACACGATCGGGCATCGCCCCAGCCTGGCGGCACCGGACCGGAGGATCAAACGATTCTGCGGCGGGCAGAGACGGCACCGGCCGGCCCGTTCCGCGACGGCACCGGCCTGGCCGTCGCGGAGAAGACGGCACCGCCCTGGGCGTCGCGGAGAAGACGGCACCGCACCGGCCTACGCGGAAGACGGCATCGGTCTGGCCTGCGCGGAAGACGGCATCGGCCCGGCACCGCGCGGTGCCGGGCCGGAAAGCCGGTACGGAGGTCAGACCCGCGCGCGGCGGGCCAGGCGCTCCGGGTCGAGGATTATGATGCTCTTGCCGTCCAGTCGCAGCCAGCCGCGCGAGGCGAAGTCGGCGAGCGCCTTGTTGACGGTCTCCCGGGAGGCGCCGACGAGCTGGGCGATCTCCTCCTGGGTGAGGTCGTGCGTCACGCGCAGCACGCCGCCGTCGCGGGTGCCGAAGCGGCCGGCCATCTGGAGCAGGTTCTTGGCGACCCGGCCCGGCACGTCCGTGAAGATCAGGTCGGCGAGCGAGTCGTTGGTCCGGCGCAGCCGGCGGGCCAGCACCCGCAGCAGCTGCTCGGCGATCTCGGGCCGGTTGTTCAGCCACGGCCGCAGGGCCTGCTTGCGCAGGCGTACGAGCCGGGTGTCGGTGACCGCGGTGGCGGTCGCCGTACGCGGACCGGGGTCGAAGAGCGACAGCTCGCCGACCATGTCCGACGGGCCCATCACGGCGATCAGGTTCTGCCGGCCGTCCGCCGCGCGGCGACCCACCTTGATCTTGCCGGACAGAAGGATGTAGAGACTGTCGCCGGGTTCGCCCTCGTTGAAGACGATTTCGCCCTTGCGGACCTCGATCGTCTCCATCTCCTTGGCGAGCGCCTCGGCAGCCTCCGGGTCGACACCCTGGAAGATCCCGCTGCGGGCCAGTACCTCGTCCATCGCGCACCTCCGCCTGCGCGTGCCGTCCGTCGGCCGGGTCCGCCGTCCGCTGATCCCTCGCGCGCCGCCAGTCTAGGCGCACATGAGTAGGAATCAGAGGTGCACCCCTGGAATCTTGATCGTTGGGCGTAACCCGCCCGACCCGGTGAGCAGCTAAGATCCCGCTTCCGGCCCGGCCCGGCGCCACCCGTTCCCACCTGTGATCGTAGGGTGACCGGCGTGCTGTGTGAGCCGTTCCTGACCACCCGGTCCGAAGCCGGGTGGGACATCCCCCTGCTGGTGTGGCGGGCCGAGAGACCCCTGCTGGCGGTCGGCTCCGCCCCGCTGGGCGGCGGCATCGGCGTCCGCGGGTGGGTGCTGAACGCGACGGTGCCCATGTCGTACCACCGGGACGACCCCGCCGCGCACCTGGCTGAGCTGGCGGACGGCCTCGACCTGGGCGGACCCGGCGTCGGGCTGCTGACCGGCGTGGACGTGACCGAGGTGGTGCGCCGCACCGACGGCGGCGTCCGGGTCTGGGCGACTGTCGGCCTGGGCACGCCGGTGTGGGCCGCCGCGCCCGAGCCGTCCCTGCCCGCCGCGCCCGAGCCCGCGCCGCCCGCGCAGCGCGTCGGCACGGTCAACATCGTCGCGTACGTGCCGGAGCGGCTTGGCGACGCCGCCCTGGTCAACGCCGTGGCCACCGCCACCGAGGCGAAGGCGCAGGCGATCTGGGAGCTGGGACTGCCGGCCACCGGCACCCCCACCGACGCGGTGACGGTGCTCTGCCCGGCCGACGGCGACCCGGCCCCGTACGGCGGCCCCCGGTCGGCCTGGGGAGCGCCGCTGGCCCGGGCCGTGCACGCCGCCGTCCGCTCCGGTGGCGCCGGAACCGTCGTGCCCTGGTCCGACCGGGTTGCGCGCTGACGTGCCGAGGCATTTCCGGCGGCTCCGGTTTTCCGACCGATCGGCCCTCGTCGCCGCGTCCCGGGGACGGTAGCGTCGCCGACGATGTACGCTCCCGCCCGTTCTGTGCCCCGTGCCCGCCGCGCCGCTGTCGCCGCGCCGCACACCGCCCTCGCGCCGCACACCGCCCTCCCCGGACCACGTCGTGGCGCCCTCGGGCGGCGCCTGGTCGCGCTCGCCGCGCTCGCCGCCGTCCTGTTCGTCACCGGTTGCGCCGGTGACGCCGGTGGGACCGGCGCCGACGCGAGGTGGCAGGCCGGGCAGGGCGGCGGGTCGACCGGCGCGGCCGGACCCGCCACCGGTGACCAGCCAGCGGCGCCGGACGCCGCCGACGAGCCGTCGATCTCGCTGACCGCGACCGGCGACGTGATCATGGGCAACGCCCCGGACCGGCTGCCGCCCAACGGCGGCAAGGGCTTCTTCGACGACGTGAAGTCGGCGCTCAAGGGCGATCTGGTGATGGGCAACCTGGAGGAGCCGCTCACCGACGACACCGGCGCCGGCAAGTGCGGCCCGGAGCCGAAGAACTGCTACCAGTTCCGCGCGCCGCCCGGCTACGCCGCGCACCTGCGCTCGGCCGGGTTCCAGCTGCTCAACCAGGCCAACAACCACGGCTACGACTACGGGCGGCAGGGCTACGAGAACACCCAGTCGGCGCTGGAGGCGCACGGCCTCAAGCACACCGGCGCGCCCGGCGAGATCACCGTGGTGGACGTCAAGGGCATCAAGGTCGCCGTGGTGGGCTTCTCGTCGTACCCCTGGTCGAACAGCCTGGTCGACCTCGGCGCCGCCAAGCAGGTGATCGAGATGGCCAAGGAGGCGGCCCAGATCGTCGTGGTGCAGGTGCACATGGGCGCCGAAGGGTCGGACAAGACCCGGGTGAAGCCGGGCACCGAGATGTTCTTCGGCGAGAACCGGGGCGACCCGATCCGCTTCTCCCGCACCGTCATCGACGCCGGGGCCGACCTGGTCATCGGCCACGGTCCGCACGTGCTGCGCGGGATGGAGTTCTACAAGGGGCGGCTGATCGCGTACAGCCTGGGCAACTTCGCCGGTGGCGGGAAGTCGCTGAACAGCACCGGGCGGCTCGGCTGGGGCGGCGTGCTCAAGGTGTCGCTCACCGCCGAGGGGAAGTTCGCCGGCGGCACGTTCACCTCCACCGTGATGAACGGCGTGGGACGCCCGTCGGTCGACCGGCAGAACCGCGGCCTCGGGCTGGTCCGCGAGCTGAACCGGGCCGACTTCCCGGACACCGGCGCGAAGCTCGACGCGACCGGCAGGATCACCGCACCGGCGGGTGGCTGAGCGCACGACCACCGCGCCGCGCGGCCGGAGCGTCGGCCCCGCGACGTAGGCTGGCCCACGTGACCACGCGCTCCCCCGAGACCGACCTCGGTCGTACGCGCCGCGCCCGGCGCATCGGCCGAGTGCTGACCGAGACGCACCCCGACGCGCACTGTGAACTCGACCACTCCAACGCGCTGGAGCTGGCAGTCGCGACGATCCTGTCCGCCCAGTGCACCGACAAGAAGGTCAACGAGGTCACGCCGAAGCTGTTCGCCCGCTACCGCAGCGCCGCCGACTACGCGGGGGCGGACCGCGCCGAGCTGGAGGAGCTGATCCGGCCCACCGGGTTCTACCGCAACAAGACCAGCTCCCTGATCAACCTCGGCCGGGCGCTCTGCGAGCGGTACGACGGCGAGGTGCCCGGCCGGCTCGACGACCTGGTGACCCTGCCCGGGATCGGCCGCAAGACCGCGAACGTCATCCTCGGCAACGCCTTCGACGTCCCCGGCATCACCGTCGACACGCACTTCCAGCGGCTGGTGCAGCGGTGGGCGCTCACCACCGAGACCGACCCGGTGAAGATCGAGCACGCGATCGGCGCCCTCTACCCGAAGCGCGACTGGACGATGCTGTCGCACCGGGTCATCTTCCACGGCCGCCGGGTCTGTCACGCCCGCAAGCCCGCCTGCGGCGCGTGCACGCTGGCGAAGCTCTGCCCCGCGTACGGCACCGGGCCGACCGAGCCGGCCGCGGCGGCCAAGCTGCTCAAGGGCCCCCGGGCCCGTGACCTGGCGGTGGCCGTGGGCCTCGACCCCGACCTCGTGCCGCAGCAGGCCGCGGCGGCGGACGTGCCATGACGCGCCGGCTCGCGTACCTGCTCGTCCCGCTGCTGCTCGCGGCGGCAGGCTGCACCGCCACGGCCGAGGAACCGGAGCGCCCCGCGCAGCCGGCCCGGGCCGAGCGTCCCTCGCCGTTCGCCGACTGCGCTCCGCTGACTGTCGCGCCCACCTCGGCGTCCCCGGCGCCCGCGGGGAAGGCCGGGGATCAACTGCCCGACCTGACGCTCAACTGCTTCACCGGCGGCGCGCCGGTGAAGCTGCGCGACGTCAAGGGCCCGGCGGTGATCAACGTGTGGGCGTCCTGGTGCCCGCCGTGCCGCAAGGAGCTGCCCGCGTTCCAGCGGCTCAGCGAGCGGGCCGACGGCCGGTTCCAGGTGATCGGCGTGAACAGCCGGGACAGCCGCGGCGGCGCGCAGTCGATCGGCGAGGACTACGGCGTCGACTTCCCGATGCTGCTCGACCAGGGCGACGCGTTCCAGCGCGCCCTGGAACGCAACGCGTTCCCGCTCACAGTGCTCGTCGACGCCGACGGGCGGATCCGGCACACCGACGCCACCGGCGCGCTCGACGACGCCCGCCTCGCCGCGCTGCTCCAGCGCCACCTCGGGGTGCGGGTATGACCCGACGGCCGCCGGGGTGGTTCGACCCGCTGCTGGGCCGGCTCGGCACCGCACGGGCGGAGGACTTCACCCGGATCGTCACGCCGTCCAGTGGCGGCCGGGAGAGCGCCGTGCTGGTGCTGCTCGGCGAGGAGCCGGACGCCGGGCCGGACGTGCTGGTCCTCCAGCGCGCCGCGACGCTGCGCAACCACGCCGGTCAGCCGGCGTTTCCCGGCGGCGCCGCCGACCCGGAGGACGCCGACGCCCGCGCCACCGCGCTGCGCGAGGCGAACGAGGAGGTCGGCCTCGACCCCGGCAGCGTCACGGTGCTGGCCGAGCTGCCCCGGCTCTGGATCCCGGTCAGCGACTTCGTGGTCACCCCGGTCCTCGCCTGGTGGCACGACCCGCACCCGGTGCACCCGCGCGAGCCGGCCGAGGTCGCGCACGTGGCGCGGCTCCCGGTCACCGAGCTGGTCGACCCGGCCAACCGGATGCGGGTCCGCCATCCGAGCGGCTGGATCGGCCCGGCGTTCTCCGTGCGCGGCATGCTGGTCTGGGGCTTCACCGCCGGCGTGATCGACCGGTTGCTGGAGATGGGCGGCTGGTCCCGGCCCTGGCCGCGCTCGCGCGTGGTGGAGCTGCCGCCGGTCGACGCCACACCCGCCCCGTCGGCGGGCACCGAACCGGCCGACGAGACCCCCGTGCGTTGATCACCGGTACGCATCCTCGGGTCACGTTCCGCGAGCGCTGAGCCGAGCACGGGCCCGGTGCCCGTACCCTTGGGGCGTGTCCGCCGTGGATCTCGTCCTTCTCCTGCTCATGCTCGTGTTCGCGATCAGCGGATACCGTCAGGGTTTCGTCATCGGGGCCCTGTCGTTCTCCGGCTTCTTCCTGGGCGCGCTGCTCGGCCTCCAGGTCGGGCCGCTGATCGCCCAGCAGTTCACGGCGAGCGGCACACGCGTGCTGGTCTCCCTGGTGGCGATCTTCGGTCTCGCGGTGCTCGGGCAGGCGCTGGCCGGCTGGCTCGGCTCCAACCTGCGGGCGGCCATCACCGGGCCGGCCGGGCGGAAGGTCGACGACGTCGGCGGCGCGTTCATCTCGGTCATCGCGGTCATGCTGGTGGCCTGGCTGGTAGCCGTGCCGCTCGGCTCCTCCTCGGTGCCGTGGCTGGCCTCCTCGGTCCGCAACAGCGCGCTGCTCACCGTCGTCGACCAGGTGCTGCCGGACAAGGCGCAGGACCTGTCCACCGCGTTGCGCGACACCGTCGACACCAACGGCTTCCCGGACGTGTTCGGCGACCTCGCGCCGACCCGGGCACGGCAGGTCGCCCCGCCCGACCCGGCGCTGGCCAACTCGCAGGTGGTGCAGAACAGCAGGCGGTCGGTGGTGAAGGTGCTGGGCTCCGCGCCGAGCTGCTCGCGCCGCATCGAGGGCTCCGGCTTCGTGTACGCCGACGACCGGGTGATGACGAACGCGCACGTGGTCGCCGGCACCCGTTCGGTGGCTGTGGAGCTGCGCGGCGAGCGCTACGACGGCGAGGTGGTGGTCTACGACCCGGACCGGGACCTCGCCGTGCTCTACGTGCCCGGGCTCCCCGGCCCGTCGCTGAAATTCGCCGCCGGCCAGGCCGCCACCGGCGCGGACGCGATCGTGCTCGGCTTCCCGCTCGACGGCCCGTACGACGCACGGCCGGCCCGGATCCGGGACGTCGACCGGATCACCGGTCCGGACATCTACTCGGCCGGGGACGTCACCCGGGAGATCTACACGATCCGGGCGCTGGTCCGTAGCGGCAACTCCGGCGGCCCGCTCGTCTCCTCGAACGGGCTGGTGCTCGGCGTGATCTTCGCGGCGGCGGCCGACGACCCGAACACCGGCTTCGCGGTGACCGCGGCCGAGGCGCGACCGGTGGCGCTGGCGGGCGCGGAGCGTACCCGGGGAGTGGCCACCGGCGAGTGCACCTGAGCCGGCCGGCGGCGCTCAGCAGCCCGCCGGTGCTCCCGCCGGTGTCACGTCGTCGCCGGAGCGGGACAGCGGCAGCCGGGCGCGACCCCAGGTGAGCGTGCGGTCGAGGACCGTCCGCGCCATGATCGCCACGCAGGCGCCGCCGTTGAGGAACGAGGCGATCACGTCGCTGGGGTGGTGCATGCCCCGGTACATCCGGGTGAGCGCCACGCCCACCGGCACCAGCACCAGCAGCGCCCACCAGCCCACCTTCGCGGGAGTGCTGCGGGCCCGCAGCGCCAGCAGCACCGCGAGACCGACGTAGAGGGCGGTGGCCGCCGAGGTGTGCCCGGACGGGAAGCTGGACGTCGGCGGGGAGGCGTCCATGTGCTCGACGGCCGGACGGTTCCGGTCGATCACCATCGTGGTGAACAGGAAGATCAGTGCCTGCGCGGTCACCGCTGCGCAGAGGAAGAGCGGCTCCCGCCAGCGGTGCAGCACCAGTCGCAGCACCAGCGCCGCCAGCACGGTGACCACGACGATCATCTGGGTGCTGGCGAGCGTGCTGAAGACGAGCGAGACGTCGTTCCAGCCCGGCGTGCGATCGCCGGCCAGCTCGCGGTTGACCGTGTCCTCCACGGTGAACGGCCAGGTGCGGGCCAGCACCCGGGTCACCAGCAGGCCCAGGCCCACCATCAGCGCGAAGAGCAGGCCCAGCGGCAGCAGGACGCGCCGGCTGACTCGGATCACGACATCGGACATGGGCTCGCCTGTACCCCGTGGCGGGTGCGGCTACGCCCGCCCGTCCTCCGGCCGCTGGTCGGCCAGCTCCGGCTCGACGCCCTCGTGGAGCGGACGGGCGGACGGCCGCCCGGACCCGCTGCGCCAGGTGGCGAACGCGGCCGAGGTCGCGGCCACCACCGCGGCGCCGAGCACCCAGCCACCCACCACGTCGCTGGTCCAGTGCACGCCCAGCGCGATCCGGCTGAGCCCGGTCACCACAGTGACCAGCAGCGCGGCGGTCCACAGCGTGATCCGCCCGGGGCGGCTGTCCCGGGCGAACGGCAGGAACACCAGCAACAGCACCCCGGCCGCCAGCGCCGCGTTGAGCGCGTGACCGGACGGAAAGGAGTAACCGGCCGCCCGGGCCACCGGTTCGAGCAGGTCCGGTCGGTCCCGCCCGACCAGGAGCTTGAGCAGCGCGCCGAGCAGCCCACCGGCGATCATGGTGACCACCACCCAGGCCGCGAGCCGGGACGCGCCGCGCCGGAACAGCCACACCGCCACCACCGCGGAGGCCACCCGCAGCGGGCCGGGCCCGAAGACGTGCGTCCAGACCGTCATCACGCCGACCCAGGCGGGATGGTCCTGCGCGTATCCGTGGAACGCGTCGGTGATCGAGGCGTCCAGCCGGAGCAGGGGCGGCCAGGCGCCGAGCACCAGCAGCGCGAGCAGGGCGAACGGGATCAGCACCAGGAACGCGGCGGCGGTGGCCACGGAGAGCCGCAGACCCAGTGAGTGCTCCGGGTCGAGGCGGCGGCCCCGCCACGACCGGCGCCGTGTGACAGTCGCCCCGGTGGTGTCCATGGGGCTTCCCTACCCAGGGAAGGGCCCGGTCAGACCGCCGCGTTCGTCAGCGACGGACCTGGCGGAACCGGCGCACCATCAGCGCGCTGCCGGTGATCAGCGCGACGAACAGGGCCAGGCCGCTCCAGAGCCGCTCCGGGGCGCCGACGACGGTCTGCCCCGCCGGCAGCGCCGACCAGTCCTCGGGCGCACGCCCCAGCGGGTCGCCGCCGCGGCCCGCCGCCGCGGCCCGGGTGTCCCGCCCGTCGCCCGGAGCCGGCCCGAAGCCCACCACGCCGGGGGAGTCGTTGTCGTCCAGCGGATTGTGACCCACCGACGGCACGTCGGCGGTGAGCGCCGCCACCGGGTCCACCAGGCCGTAGCCGAACCGGTCGTCGCGCCCGGTCGGGCCGAGGTCCCGGGCCGTGCTGATCAGCCGGTTGACGACGTCCCCGGCGGACATCTTCGGGTACCTCGACCGGACCAGGGCGGCAGTCGCGGCCACGAGCGGCGCGGCGAAGCTCGTCCCCTGCACCCGCCAGTAGCCTCCCTCCGGCCGCGCGCCGTAGAGCGCGGTGGCGGGTGCGCTGAGGACCGTCTCGTGGCCGGTGATCGAGCCGGACCAGAGGTTCTCGCCGGAACGTTCCAGCCCGGCGACGGCCAGCACGCCGGGCTCCCGTGCCGGATACCAGACCTTGGTGGTCGTCGAGGTGGCCAGGTTGCCGGTGCAGGCGACCACCACCACGTCCCGGGCGAAGGCGTAGTCGAGCGCCGCGGCCAGGGCCGCGCTGTCGCTGCTGCCACCGAGCGACAGGTTGACCACCTGGGCGCCGTTGTCCACCGCCCAGCGCACCGCCTTGGCGATGATGAGCGCGTCGTCGTAGCGGTTCTCGGCGTCGAGCACCCGGACCGGGAGGATCTTGGCGTCCGGCGCCAGCCCCACCACGCCCCGGTCGTCGTCGGCCCGACCGGCGATCAGTCCGGCCACAGTGGTGCCGTGCCCCACCGGATCGGGCCCGTCCGAACCGTCGGGCGCCACCAGGTCGAGACCGGGCAGCACCTGACCGGCCAGGTCGGGATGTGACGCGTCCACACCGGAATCGATCACCGCGACCACGACGCCACGCCCGGTCGAGGTGCGCCAGGCGGTCTTCGCCCGCAGCTTCTCCAACTGCCACTGCTCGTCGCGGACGTGGTCGCCGCGGAGCGCCCGGTCGGGAGCCGCCCGCTGCTGCTGCGCGGCGACCGGGACGGACGGCGCGGCCTGGGCCGGCAGCGTCAGCGGACCGGCGACGACGACCAGCGCCGACGCGACCGCGAGCAACGCGCGTCGGGCGAGACGGGGCGGCCCACCGGGCAGGCCCTGCCGATCCCCTGTCACATTCCCCAGCCGTTCCGTCGCGTCAGACACATGCTGCTCGGAGATTACCGGTTGTCCCGGCCGTCACGGGCCAACTCCGCGCCTCGGATCACCCGGGCGGGAGGTGCGCCAACTGCACCAGGCGCACCCCCTCACGACGGGTGACCAGACGGGCCCGGCCCGGCGGCAGCGGACCGGCCTTGACCTGACCGACGAGCGCGCCCTCCTCCGGGCCGCCCGACATCACCAGCCCGGCCGTGGACAACTCCCGCAACCGCTGCACGATCGGCTCGTACGCGGTCCGTCCCGCCCCGCCGGTCCGCCGTGCCAGCACCAGATGCAGCCCGACGTCCCGGGCGTGCGGCAGATGCTCCTCCAGCGCGCGCAGCGGGTTGGTCGGCCCACCGGCCACCAGGTCGTAGTCGTCCACCAGAACGAACAGCTCCGGTCCCTTCCACCAGGACCGGCTGCGCAGTTGGGCCGGGGTCACCTCCGGCCCGGGCTGCCGCCCGGCGAGGTAGCCGGCGGCCGACTCGATCAGCTCGGCGGTGTGCGGCGCCGCCGTGCCGTACCCGATCAGGTGCGCAGACTCGATAGTGCCCATCAGGCTGCGCCGGTAGTCCACGAGCATCACCCGGGCCTGCTCCGGGGTGAACCGGTTGACGATCGACGTGGCGAGCGCGCGCAGGAACGTCGACTTGCCGCACTCGGCGTCGCCGAAGACCACGAAGTTCGGCTCGGTGGCGAAGTCCAGCACCACCGGGGCGAGGTCCGCCTCCGCGATGCCGATCGGGAACGCCAGCCCGGTCGTCGCGCTCTGGTCCAGCTCGGCGTACGGCAGCACCGGCGGCAGCAGCCGTACCCGGGGCGCCACCGGACCGGTCCACGCCCCGGCGACCGCCTTCACCAGATCGGCGGTCTCGCCGCCGAGCGCGTCCACCCGGGGCACGGCGGTGAGGAAGTGCAACCCGCCGGGGGTGATGCCCCGCCCCGGCCGCTCCTCCGGCACTGTCGCCGCCAGCGCGCGCTTGGCCACTACCGAGTCGGCCGGGTCGCCCAGGCGCAACTCCAGCCGGGAGCCGAACAGGTCGCGGATCGCCGGGCGGAAGTCCGACCAGCGCAGCGCGCTCGCCACCACGTGCACCCCGTACGCCAGGCCCCGGGTGGCGAGTTCGGTGACGAGCGGTTCCAGATCCTCGTACTCACCTCGCAACGTGTTCCAGCCGTCCACGACCAGGAACACGTCGCCGAAGGCGTCGGTGGCGCCCGCCGCCCGGCGCCGTCGCCACGCGGCCATCGACTCCACGCCCGCCTCGGCGAAGCGTCGCTCCCGCTCGGCGAGCAGGCCGGCGACCTCGCCGACGGTACGGCGCACGGAGGTGCCGTCGGAGCGCCCGCTGACGCCGCCCACGTGGGGCAGGTCGCGCAGCGCGCCGAGCGTCCCGCTGCCGAAGTCGAGGCAGTAGACCTGCACCTCGGCCGGGGTGTGGGTGAGCGCGAGCGCGCAGACCAGGGTGCGCAGCAGGCCCGACCGGCCGCTGCGGGTGGTACCGACCACCGCGACGTGCCCGGCCGCGCCGTCCAGGGCCAGCCAGAGCAGGTCGCGCCGCTGCTCGAACGGCTTGTCCACCACCGCCACCGGCACCTGGAGCGCCCCGTGCAGCTCCGGGTTGGCGACGGTGAGCCCGCGTACCGGGTCGACGCCGACCGGACCGAGCAGCTCGTCCAGGGCGGGCGAGGAGTCCAGCGGGGGCAGCCACACCTGGTGCGCCGGTGGGCCCTGCCCGGCCAGCCGGTCCACCAGCAGGTCGAGCAGCGTCTCGCCGCTGTCGTCCTCGGCGGGGAGCGCGGCGGGCGTGGCCGGCTCGGGCACCGGCACCAGATGGGTGGAGAAGGCGAGCACCCGTGCCTCACCGGCGCCGGGCGCGCCCGCCGGCCCGCCGCGGCGGCGTACCGCGCCGGAGACGTACGCGGCCTTGAACCGCACCAGCGGGTCGGTGCCGGACCGCAGGTAGCCGTGCCCCGGACTGCGTGGCAGCTCGTGCGCGTCCGGCACGCCGAGCACCGTCCGGGACTCCAGCGCCGAGAACGTGCGCAACCCGATCCGGTACGACAGGTGCGTGTCCAGCCCGCGCAACCGCCCCTCCTCCAGCCGCTGGCTGGCCAGCAGCAGGTGCACCCCGAGCGACCGGCCGAGGCGGCCGATCTGCACGAACAGGTCGATGAAGTCGGGCTTGGCCGACAGCAGCTCGGAGAACTCGTCGCAGATCAGCAGCAGTGACGGCAGCGGGGCCAGCGGGGAACCGGCCGCCCGGGCGCGCTCGTAGTCGCGCACGCTCGCGAAGTTGCCCGCCCGGCGCAGCAACTCCTGCCGGCGCATCAGCTCACCGTTTATCGCGTCCACCATCCGGTCCACCAGCGGCAGCGCGTCGGCCAGGTTGGTGATCACCGCGGCGGTGTGCGGCAGCCGCTCGAACGGCGCGAACGTGGCGCCGCCCTTGAAGTCGACGAGCACGAAGTTGAGCTGCTCCGAGCTGTGCGTGGCGGCCAGGCCGAGCACGAGCGTGCGCAGCAGCTCCGACTTGCCCGAGCCGGTCGCGCCGATCAGCAGGCCGTGCGGGCCCATGCCGTCCTGCGCCGACTCCTTCAGGTCGAGGTCGATCGCCCCGCCGTCGGTGCCCACCCCGATCGGCACCCGCAGCCGGTCCCGCGCGGCCCGGGGCGCCCAGCCCTGCTCGGCGGTGAAGCCGTCCGGGTCGCCGAGCCCGAGCAGCTCGGGCAGCCCGGGTTCGGCGCCGGGCGGCGCGTCCGGCCCGCGTACCGGGCCGGCGAGCCGCAGCGGCGCGAGCCGCCGGGCGACCGCCTCGGCGTCGGCGGTCGCCAGCGCGTCGGCGGCGCCCACCTCGGCGTGCCCCTCGGCGGAATGCGAGTGCAGCCGGCCGTCGACCAGGTCGAGCAGGAGCGCGTACCGGTCGAGCAGCCGGGGCGGCGGGGTGTCCAGGTCGAGCACGGTGACCGCGTCGATGCCGCCGTCGCCGGCCAGGTCGGTGGCCCCGGTCAGGTCGCCGCCGTCGAGCACCACCACGACGTGCGGCCCGTCCGTGGCCACGCCGTGCGGACTGAACCGCGACCGGGCGCCGAGTACGTCGTGGAGCAGCCGTTCCAGGTCGGCGGCGGAGCTGGTGACCAGCCGCACCGGCCCGAGCGCGTCGGTGCGGCTCGGGTGGTGGACGTGCGGCAGCCACTTGACCCACTCCCAGGCGGCCCGGCGTTCCGGCCCGGAGCAGACCGCGATCAGCAGCTCGTCCGGGGCGTGGAAGACGGCGAGCTGGGTGAGCACCGCGCGGGCCAGCGCCTGCGCGGCGGGCGATCCGGCGCCGCGTACCGGGCCGGCCGGCCCGCGCACGAAGACCCGGGCGAAGCTGCGCAGCGACAGCGCCACCGGCAGGTCCGGCACCACCGAGTACGCGTCCAGGAAGCGCCGCAGCGCCCCGGCCGTCATCGGCTCCAGCTCCTCCAGCGGGCGGGTGACCGGCGGGACCAGCGGGGTGGCGAGCGTCTGCGGGCCGACACCGACCCGGACCACGGCGAAGTCCGGGTCACCCGGCCGGCGTTCCCAGACCCGGTGGCTGTCGACTGTGGACCAGAGCCGGCCCGGGTCGGGATGGCGGTAGGACAGGCCGGCCCGCTGCGCGCCGGCGGTCTCCCGCACCCGGCGGCGCAGCGTGGCCAGGTGCCGCAGGTACTCCCGGCGGGCGGCCATCAGCTCGGACTTCTTCGGCCCGGCACTGCCCCAGGTGGTCACCAGCATCGCCAGCGAGGAGAGGCCGAACATGCCGCCCACCACGTACGAGTAGGCCCCGCCGCCCCGGCCGAACATCATCGCCATGGCCACCGTCCCGCCGAGCATCGGCAGCACCATCAGCGCCTGCTGCCAGCGCCCGCCGGTCGCCACGGGGATCTCTGGCGGTGCCTCGACCGGCAGCTCGCCGACCGGGATCTCCGGCGCCGGGCGGCGTGGCGGCCGCTTGATGACGACAGTGGACACTCACCCTCCCCAAAGTGGCTCTGGGTAACCCGAGCCTGGCTCATCGTAGGTAAAGTCCTCTCGTCCGTCAGCCCACTGTTCCCGCTCGATATGGAGATGCCTCGATGACAAGCGGGCTCGCCCGGGTCACCATCAGCGCGCCCCGGCGGCGGGTCGACGTGGCCCTACCGGAGCAGGTCCCCCTGGCCGAGCTTCTGCCCGAGGTGCTCCGGCACGCCGGGGAAGGCCTGGCCGACGACGGGGAACGGCACGGCGGCTGGGTGCTGCGCCGTACCGACGGCGGGGTGCTCGCCACCGCGCAGGCGCTGCTGCCGCAGGGCGTCCGCGACGGCGAGGTGCTGCACCTCGTGCCGGCCCGTGCCGAGTGGCCCGAGCTGGAGTACGACGACGTGGTCGAGGCGATCGTCGACGGAGCCCGGCGCCGGGGCGCCGCCTGGTCGGCCCACGCCACCCGGGCCGCCGCGCTGGGCGGTGCCGCCGTACCCCTGGCCGTCGGGCTGGTCGCCGTGGTCGCGGCCGGTCCGGGCGAACGCGGCTGGCCGGTCGCCGCCGCGGTCGCCCTGATCCTCGTGCTCACCGCCACCGCGGCCTCCCGGGCGTACGGGGACGGCGCCGTCGGCGCCACCCTCGGCGGGTACGCGCTGCCCTGGGCGGCGACGGCCGGCGCGCTCGCCGTCGCCTCCGGCGATCCGGTGGGCCCGATTCCTGGCCTGCGCTGGGTGGGCGCACCGGAACTGCTGGTCGGCTCGGTGGCGCTGCTGCTGGTGGCGGTTCTCGGCCTGCTCGGCGCGGCCAGCCGGTCCCGTGTCTTCGTGGCCGGGGTGACGGTGGGCGTGACCGGCGTGGCGTCCGCGCTCGGCGGACTGCTGCTCGACCCGGCCGGGGCCGCCGCCGTCCTGCTCGCCGTGCTGGTGTTCGCGCTCGGCGGGCTGCCGCTGCTGGCCATCCGGGTCGGCAAGCTGCCGCTGCCGCCGCTCACCCTGCCCAGCCCGGCCGGCACCCGGGACCTGCCGGACCGGGGCCGGGTGCACGCGGCGGTGGCGCGCGCCGAGGAGGTGCTGACCGGGATGCTGCTCGGCCACGCGCTGCTCGCGGTCGGCGCGGTCGCGGTGCTCGTCGCCACCGGCCGGACCGCCGGGCTGCTGCTGGCCGCCGTCGCCGCCGGGGTGCTGCTGCTGCGCTCCCGGCTGTTCGTGGCCGTACGCCACCGGGTTCCCGCGATCGTCGCCGGGCTGGCCGGGTACGCCCTGCTCGGCGCGGTGCTGGCCGAGCGCGCCGGTCCGGCCGGCCGGTTCGCGCTGGCCGTGGGCGGGCTGGCGCTGGCCCTGGCCGCGGTCACGGCGGGCGCCACGTACGCCCGGCGACCGGTCTCCCCGTACCTCGGCCGGCTGGCCGACCTGACCGACACCGCGCTGGTGGTCGCGGTGGTGCCGGTGGCCTGCGCGGTGCTGGGCCTCTACGACCGGGCCCGCGACCTGCTCGCCTGAACACGCGAAGGCCCGGGTCGCAAAGCGCGACCCGGGCCCTGAGCAAGCGTGGGGGTCAGTGCAGCGTCTCGCCGCGCTCCTCGGCCTCCTTGGCGCGCCGGTACGAGGCGGCGATCTCCGTCTCGGCCTCGACCCGGCCGACCCAGGTCGCGCCCTCGACCGACTTGCCCGGCTCCAGGTCCTTGTAGACCTCGAAGAAGTGCTGGATCTCCAGCCGGTCGAACTCGCCCAGGTGGTGGATGTCGCGCAGGTGCTCCTGGCGCGGGTCCTCGTAGGGCACGCAGAGGACCTTGTCGTCGCCGCCCTTCTCGTCCGTCATCCGGAACATGCCGATGGTGCGGCAGCGGATCAGGCAGCCGGGGAAGGTCGGCTCGGGCACCAGCACCAGCGCGTCCAGCGGGTCGCCGTCCTCGCCGAGGGTGCCCTCGATGAAGCCGTAGTCGGCCGGGTACTGCGTGGAGGTGAAGAGGGTACGGTCCAGCCGGATACGGCCGGTCGCGTGGTCTACCTCGTACTTGTTGCGGTGACCCTTGGGGATCTCAACCGTGACGTCGAAATCCATCTTCCACGCTCCCTCGTTTGCCCACGCTGGCTAACGGAACCAGCGGTTCGCCCCCGGCGCGGGGGAACGCCCCCCGTCGGCCTCGGCCGCCGCATAGTGTTCGGACCGAAGTAGTGTCGCCCAAGGCGATTTCGAGCGGGGAGGAGGGGGCCGTGGGGAGGGAAGATTCACACTACCGCCCCGAGAGGGTTGACGGGTCCGCTTCCGGGGGTTCCGGTTCCGGTGGCGCTACCGGCCGGGTGTCCGTACCGGGTGCGAACGTCCCTCACCGTCCGGCTCCGGCCACCGGCTCCGCTCCCGTCGGGCGCCCGCACGACGGGCCCGGCCAGGCTCGTTTCGGTCAACCGCAGGACGGCGCCCGCTTCGGGCAGCCGCACGACGGCCCCGGCGGCGCGACCGGGTCGGCCCGCGTCGGCCGGGCGCACGATCCCGCGACCGGGTCGGCCCGCGTCGGCCCGGCGCATGATCCCGCGGCGCCGGTGAGCTGGCCCGGTGCGCCGGGTCCGATTCCGGTGAGCCCGCCGGTCCCGCCGGCCGGCGCCGCGCCGGTGCCGCCCTCCCCGCCCCCGGCCGCACCGCGCCGCCGCTCCCGGCTGGTCGCGGCGCTCGCGTGCGTGCTGGTGCTGGTCCTGGCGGTCGCCGGGCTGGCCGTGTTCCGGCCCGGTCCGGTCGCGGGCTGGCTGGGCGACGACGACGCTTCGGGTACGGCGGTCGCCGCGCCGCCCGAACCGACCCCGCCGGCCGTGCTGGCCGGGCCGGACGGCAACGCCCCGCTGCCCACCGAGGCCGGGATCCGCGCCGCCCTGGACCCGCTGGTACGCGCCGCCGCGCTCGGTGACCGGGTCCACCTGTCGGTGGCCGACGTGAGCACCGGCCAGGCGCTCTACGGCAGCGGCCAGGACACCCCCACGGTGCCCGCCTCGGTGACCAAGCTGGCGACCGGCGTGGCGGTGCTCGCGGCGCGCGGCCCGGCCTACCGGATTCCGACGAGGGCGGTGGCCGGCGCGAACCCGGGCGAGGTGGTCCTGGTCGGCGGCGGTGACCCCACGCTCGCCGTGGACAAGGACGGCTTCTACCCGGGCGCGGCCCGGCTGGACGACCTCGCCGCCCAGGTGCGCAACGCGCTCGGCGGCACCGCGCCGACCAAGGTGATCGTCGACTCGTCGCTGTTCACCGGCCCGGTCTTCGAGCCCGGCTGGGACTCGGACATCCCGACCGGCGGGTTCGGCGCGGCGATCACCGCGCTGATGACCGACGGTGCCCGGAAGAACCCGGCGGAGGCGCGGCGCACCGCCGAGCAGACCAACCACGCCGCCGAACGGGTGCCCCAGCCCGACCTGACCGCCGGCCGGCAGTTCGCCAAGCTGCTCGGGCTCACCGGCGGCGCGGCCCAGGTGACCCGGGGCACGGCACCGGCCGCGTCCGGCGCCACCGGTACGGCCCCCGGCGCCGAACTGGGCACCGTCGAGTCGCTGCCGATGATCCGGCTGGTCGACATCATGATCAGCGACAGCGACAACGTGATCGCCGAGGCGATGGCCCGCCAGGTGGCGCTCGCCAAGGGCAAGCCCGGGTCGTTCGCCGGCGGCGCGGCGGCCACCGGCCAGGTGCTCGGCGAACTGGGCCTGCCGGCCGGCGAGATCAGCCTGGCCGACGGCAGCGGCCTGTCCCGCACCAACCGGATCAGCCCTTCGCTGCTCACCGACCTGATCACGCTCGCCGGCAACGGCAGTCACCCCGAACTCGCCGCGATCTTCGGCGGCCTGCCGGTCGGCGGCTGGTCCGGCACGCTCGACGAGCGCTACCGGGCGGCGGCGACAAGCGCCGGCGCGGGCGTGGTGCGGGCCAAGACCGGCACGCTGAGCGGGGTCAACGCCATCGCCGGCACGGTCACCACCGCCGACGGCCGGCTGCTCACGTTCGCCGTGCTCACCGACCGGACACAGGGCTCGCTGGACGAGACCCGAGCGGCCCTGGACCGGATCACCTCCGCGCTGGCCGGGTGCGGCTGCCGCTGACCGACGGCCGTCGATCGGCGGGCGCGAGCCCGGGTAGGGGTGTTCCGGCGCGGGTACGGTGGGTTCATGGCGCAGTTCGTGGACTGGGATCTGGCCGCCGCGACAGCGGGGGCGCTGAGCAAGTCGGGCCCTCGGGTGTCGTACGCCGAGGCCACCGACGTCGTCGGCGACCTGCGTCGGCTGACCGACGAGGCGGCCGGGCACGTCGCCGACTACACCGGCCTGCGCGCGCAGGTCGCCCACCCGCCGGTACGCGTGGTCGACCGCCGGGACTGGGCCGCGGCGAACATCGCCGGGCTGCGTGAGGTGGTGTCCCCGCTCGTCGAGCGCCTCTCCGGCGACAAGCGGCCGGGCGCGCTCACCGAGGCGATCGGCTCCCGCGTGACGGGTGTGCAGGCCGGGACCGTGCTGGCGTACCTGAGCGGCCGCGTGCTCGGCCAGTACGAGGTCTTCGCCGGTGACCCCGGTCAGCTGCTGCTGGTGGCCCCGAACATCCTCGAGGTCGAGCGGAAGCTCGGCGCGAACTCCCGCGACTTCCGGCTCTGGGTGTGCCTGCACGAGGTCACCCACCGCACCCAGTTCACGGCCGTGCCGTGGATGCGCGCGTACTTCCTCGGCGAGGTGCAGGCCTTCGTGGACGCCTCCCAGGGCGGCGAGCACCTGCTGGAGCGACTGCGCCGCGGCGTGGCGACGCTCTCCGACGCGATCAAGGACCCGGAGAGCCGGGCCAGCGTGCTGGACATCGTGCAGACCCCGGCCCAGCGCGCCGTGCTGGACCGGCTGACCGCGCTGATGACGCTGCTGGAGGGGCACGCCGAGTTCGTGATGGACGGCGTGGGCCCGCAGGTCATTCCCAGCGTCGAGTCGATCCGGGCGGCGTTCAACCGCCGCCGCGAGTCCGGCAACCCGCTGGAGAAGGCGATCCGACGGCTGCTCGGCATCGAGGTCAAGATGCGCCAGTACGCAGAGGGCCGCAAGTTCGTGCACGGCGTGGTGGACCGGGTCGGCATGGCCGGCTTCAACAAGATCTTCTCGTCTCCGCTGACGCTGCCCCGCCTGGACGAACTGGGCGACCCGGACGCCTGGGTGAACCGCGTACACGGGCCCGCCGGTGCCACCCCGCCCGTCGGCTGACCCGCCCGGCCCGGCTGGTTCGCCCAGCTCGGCTGGTGCGGTCGGCTCGGCTGGTGCGCTGAGTTCGGCTGGTTCGGTCGTGCCGGGCGGTCCCGCCGGTTCGGTTGATCCGCTGGGCTCGGCTGATCCGGTCTGCTCGGTGGATCGCCCTGGCCGGGCCGACCCCGGCGCTCGATCGCGTCGCTCCCCATCGCCCGCTCCCGCCGTCGCCGCCGTGCGGCTCGCCGTGCGCCGGATGCTGACCGGCCTGCCCGGCGCCGGCCCGGTGCTGGTGGCCTGCTCCGGTGGCGCGGACTCGCTCGCGCTCGCCGCCGCCACCGCGTTCGTGGCTCCCCGCCTCGGCCGCCCGGCGGGCCTGGTGACAGTCGATCACGGCCTGCAACCCGGGTCCGCCGAACAGGCCGAGGCGGTCGCCGCCTGGGCCCGCGCCGCAGGGCTCGACCCGGTCGAGGTGCTTCCGGTACGCGTGGACGGCCGGCCCGGCGGCCCCGAGTCCGCCGCCCGTGAGGCCCGGTACGAGGCGCTGGTCGCGGCTGCCCGCCGGCACCACGCGGCCGGGGTGCTGCTGGGGCACACGCGCGACGACCAGGCCGAGACTGTCCTGCTGGCGCTGGCCCGGGGCGCCGGACCGCGAGGGCTGTCCGGCATGCCGCAGCGGCGCGACGTCGACGGGGTACCCCTGTTGCGCCCGCTGCTCGACCTCGCGCGCTCCGACACCCGGGCCGCCTGCGCCGCGCTCGGGCTCGACCCGTGGGCGGACCCGCACAACGTCGATCCCGCGTACGCCCGGGCCCGGGTCCGAGCCGACGCGCTGCCGGCACTCGTCGACGCGCTGGGGCCGGGGGTGGTGGCGAACCTCGCCCGTACCGCCGGACTGCTCGCGGCCGAGAACGCCGCGCTCGCCGCGCTCGCCGACAACGCGCTCGCCGACGTCCGGACCGAGGGTGGCGGGCTGTCCGTGGCCGGGCTCGCAGAGTTGCCGGCCGCCGTGCGTACCCGGGTGTTGCACGCCTGGGCCCGCGAGCTGGGCGCGGCGCCGGCCGCGCTGTCCCACACTCACGTGGCGGCGCTGGACGCCCTGGTCACGGCCTGGCGGGGACAGGGCCCGGTGTACCTCCCCGGCGGCCACCAGGTCCGCCGCCAGGCCGGTCACCTCCTGCCCTGACCGGTGATCCAGCCGGCTCGCGCCGCCGCGCCAGCCACCTGCCACCTGACCGGTGATCTGGTTGGTTCCCGCCGCCACTTCGGGGAGGTAGCGGTATCGAACACGCCCTGATCCCGCCACTCCGGCGACCTGGCGCCCCGCGGCGTTCGCTCCTCCCGCCTCGCCCTTCCTGGCCCGCCTCACCCCGCCTCACCTGGCGGTGATCAAGGACTTTGTGTCCACTTCACGCCTCTGGCAGCCCGCAAACTCCTTGATCACGGTTGCGGGGCGGGGAGAGGACCCATCGGGGCGGTGATCATGAGGTTGGCGGGGAGGAAACGGACGGAACGCACGGTCAACCTCATGATCACCGCCCCGCCCCGGGCCGGGCCGGGCCGGGCCGGATCGGGCTGGGGTGGCCAGGGTGGGCAGACCAGGGCGGAGCGGGCGGACCAGGGGAAGCGGGGTGGACCGAGCGCGGAGCGTCAGGCGGTTGTGCGTTCGCGGAAGGTGGTGCGGTAGGCGAGCGGGGTGGTGCCGACCCGGCGGGTGAAGTGGTGGCGCAGCGCCGCCGCGTCGCCGAAGCCGGCCTGCTCGGCGACGCCCTCCACGCTCAGCGTGGTGTCCTCCAGCAGGTGCCGGGCCAGCAGCACCCGCTGGTTGGTCACCCAGTCGTGCGGGGTGGTGCCGGTCTCGGCGCGGAACCGGCGGGCGAACGTGCGCGGGGCCATTCCGGCGCGCGCGGCCAGCTCGTCCACTGTCACCGGGCGGCGGAGGTGTCCCATCAGCCACTCGAGCACCGGTTCCAGGGTGGGCGCCTCGGGCGCCTTCGGGATGGGCGCCTCGACGTACTGCGACTGGCCGCCGTCGCGGTGCGGCGGGACGACCATCCGGCGGGCCAGCCGGGTCGCCACGGCCGAGCCGTGTTCCTGGCGTACCAGGTGCAGGCAGGCGTCGATGCCGGCGGCGGTGCCGGCGCTGGTGAGCAGCCGGCCGTCCTGCACGTAGAGCGAGTCGCACTGCACCCTGGCGGCCGGGAAGCGCCGCTGGAGCTCGTCGGTGTACCGCCAGTGGGTGGTGCAGTCGCGTCCGTCGAGCACGCCGGCCTCGCCGAGGACGAACGCGCCGGCGCAGACGCTGAGCAGCCAGGCGCCCCGGTCGGCGGCGCGGCGCAGCGCGGCGAGGACCGGCTCGGGTATCGGGGCGCCGTCGGCGTGTGCGGGCACCGCCACCAGGTCGGCGTCCTCGACCACTGTGAGGTCGGCGGTGGGGGTGAGCAGGAACCCGGAGCGGCTGCGGGCGGGGCTGCCGTCGGCGGTGCAGACGTCGAACCGGTAGCTGGGGAAGCCGTCGGCGGTGCGGTCGGTGCCGAAGACCTCGGCGAGCACGCCGAGCTCGAACGCGGCGACCTGGTCCATGACGATGACGGCGACCGAGCGGAGCATGTGACGAGGGTAACCCGACAGGTGGCAGGAAATCGATGCCCAATGACATTCCTGCCACTGTCCCCATCGGTCGATTCCTCGCAGAATCAATGGTGTCCGGTGCGCACCGGCGGCGAAAAAGGTCTCAACCATACGAAAGTGAGCGCCGCCATGACCGTTCTGTTGTTCCTGGTTTTCCTGCTTCTCCTCGTCGGTGCCAGCGCCTTCGGGCTCACCGCCGACACCCGCGACTCGGCTGACTGGAAGCCGAGCGACGACGGGCAGCGCTGGCGCTCCCGTACCTGCTGAGGTGATTTGTTCAGATCGCGCCGAAAATCCCCGGCGGGACCGCGCCAAAGGGGCGGCCCCGCCGACGACGGCCGTGGGGCGTACGGCAGGCTAGGAGCATGGCTGACGGCTCCTGGTACGACGCCGACATCGACCACGTGATCATCTCGGAGGCCCAGATCCGCGACAAGACCGCGGAGCTGGCCAAGCAGGTCTCGGCGGACTACGCGCACGTCGAGGACGGCCTCCTGCTCGTCTGTGTGCTCAAGGGCGCGGTCATGTTCATGGCCGACTTCGCCCGCGCGCTGGGCCGCCAGGGCCCGCCCGCCGAGCTGGAGTTCATGGCCGTCTCCTCCTACGGCCAGGGCACCACCTCGTCCGGCGTGGTCCGCATCCTCAAGGACCTGGACCGGGACATCGCCGGCCGGCACGTGGTGGTCGTCGAGGACATCGTCGACTCCGGCCTGACGCTGTCCTGGCTGCTGCGCTACCTGGAGTCGCGCTCCGCCGCGAGCGTCGAGGTGGTCGCGCTGTTCCGCAAGCCGGACGCGGTCAAGGTGCAGGTCCCGGTCAAGTACGTCGGATTCGACATCCCGACCGAGTTCGTCGTGGGCTACGGCCTCGACTTCGGCGAGCGCTACCGCGAGGTGCCCTACGTCGGGGTGCTCAAGCCCGAGGTGTACGCCCGGGCGTGAGGCCCGCCGAGCGCTTCGTCAGCGGACATTCAGCGGGCTCTCAGCCTTCCGGTCTACGGTAGGGGCCGGTGACGTGGAGGCACCCTCCACGCCCGACCCCCCGAACCGCTGACCGTGCGGTGTGGGTGGCCGGGTGCGGAGCTCCCCGCCACGCCGGCCCCAAACCCGGGTTCGCCCTACGCGTAAGTGCCGGGCTCGCAAGCTCACGCGTCGCGCGTACGGTGTACCGTCGAATGACCGTGGTGCGGCAGTTTGCGTGCCCCGGGGGTCGGGCCGGCCCGCACGGCGGCCCCGGCCGCCGCTCAAGGCGGCGACACCATTCAGACGGTCAGGACGTCGATCAGGAGGATGCGGGCGCCTCGGCACCCGACAACAGCATGGAACGTACGCGTTTCTTCCGCCGACCGGTGGTCTGGATCATCCTGGTCATCCTCGGCGCCGTCGTGCTCAGTCAACTGTTCACCGCTGGTCCCAGCTACCACCGGGTGGACACTTCCGTCGCGCTCGACCAGCTCAACAAGGGCGGCATCGAGAAGGTCGTCTTCCAGGACAAGGAGCAGACGCTCCAGCTCGACCTGAAGGACAAGGCCAAGTTCGGCGACGACACCACCACCGACAAGATCGAGGCGCAGTTCCCGTACGAGGTCGGCGGCCAGGTCTGGAACCAGGTCCGCGAGGCCGAGGCGGCGGACCGGATCACCGGCCCGGTCGACACCAAGGTGTCGTCGGACAGCATCTGGGTCAGCCTGCTGGTCAACCTGCTTCCCATCGCGCTTCTCGTGCTCCTGCTGCTGTTCTTCATGTCGCAGATGCAGGGTGGCGGCTCGCGGGTGCTCAACTTCGGCAAGTCCAAGGCGAAGATGATCACCAAGGACACGCCGAAGACCACCTTCGCGGACGTGGCCGGGGCCGAGGAGGCCGTCGAGGAACTGCACGAGATCAAGGACTTCCTGCAGAACCCGGCGAAGTACCAGGCCCTCGGCGCCAAGATCCCGAAGGGCGTGCTGCTGTTCGGCCCGCCCGGAACCGGTAAGACGCTGCTCGCCCGCGCGGTGGCCGGCGAGGCCGGGGTGCCCTTCTACTCCATCTCCGGCTCCGACTTCGTGGAGATGTTCGTCGGTGTCGGCGCCAGCCGGGTCCGCGACCTGTTCGAGCAGGCCAAGTCGAACGCCCCGGCGATCGTCTTCGTCGACGAGATCGACGCGGTCGGCCGGCACCGTGGCGCCGGCATGGGCGGCGGCCACGACGAGCGGGAGCAGACGCTCAACCAGCTCCTGGTCGAGATGGACGGCTTCGACACCAAGGGCGGCGTGATCCTGATCGCCGCCACCAACCGGCCGGACATCCTCGACCCGGCGCTGCTGCGCCCGGGCCGGTTCGACAGGCAGATCCCGGTCGACGCCCCCGACATGGAGGGCCGCAAGGCCATCCTGCGGGTGCACGCCAAGGGCAAGCCGTTCACGCCCGACGTCGACCTCGACGCGGTCGCCCGGCGTACCCCGGGCTTCAGTGGTGCCGACCTGGCCAACGTGATCAACGAGGCCGCGCTGCTCACCGCCCGTAAGGAGCAGCGGGCGATCTCCAACGACTCCCTGGAGGAGTCGATCGACCGGGTGATCGCCGGTCCGCAGCGCCGGACCCGGGTGATGAGCGACCAGGAGAAGAAGATCACCGCGTACCACGAGGGTGGGCACGCGCTGGTCGCCTGGGCGCTGCCGCACGCCGCGCCGGTGCACAAGGTGACCATCCTGTCCCGGGGTCGCTCGCTGGGTCACACGCTCGTCCTCCCGACCGAGGACAAGTACACCCAGACCCGGGCCGAGATGATCGACACCCTGGCGTACGCGCTGGGTGGCCGGGCGGCCGAGGAACTGGTGTTCCACGAGCCGACCACCGGCGCCGGCAACGACATCGAGAAGGCCACCCAGCTGGCCCGCGCGATGATCACGCAGTACGGCATGAGCTCCAAGCTCGGTGCGATCAAGTACGGCACCAGCGGCGACGAGCCGTTCCTCGGCCGCAACATGGGCCACGAACGGGACTACTCCGACGCGGTGGCCGCCGAGATCGACGGCGAGATGCGTGCGCTGATCGAGCTGGCCCACGACGAGGCCTGGGAGATTCTGGTGGAATACCGGGACGTCCTGGACAACATGGTCCTGGAGCTGATGGAGAAGGAGACGCTCTCCACCGCCGACATGGCCCGCATCTGCGCGCGCGTCGTGAAGCGCCCGCCGATGGCGCCGTACCACGGCTTCGGCAAGCGTCTGCCCTCCACCGAGCCGCCGGTGCTCACCCCGGCCGAGAAGGAGGCGCTGAAGGCGCAGGCCCAGGCCGATGGCGCCTCCGTCGGCGGGTCCAGCAACAACTCGGACGGTACGCACTGAACAGCGATCCGACGACGGCCGGCTCCCCGCACAGGGAGTCGGCCGTCTCCGCGACCGAGCCCGACGGCGACGACGCGCTCGACTACGTGGCGGCGCGCCTGATCAGCGGCAAGCTGACAGGTGGCCCGGTGGAGGACAGCGTCGACCTCGCCCGGATCGAGAAGGCCGTCCGCGAGATCCTCATCGCGGTCGGCGAGGACCCGGACCGCGACGGCCTCCAGCAGACCCCGGCCCGGGTCGCCCGCGCGTACGCCGAGCTCTTCGCCGGCCTGCGGGTCGACCCGGCGCAGGTGCTGCGCACCACCTTCGAGGCCAACCACGAGGAACTGGTGCTCGTCCGGGACATCGACGTGATGAGCCTCTGCGAGCACCACCTGCTGCCGTTCCGGGGCAGCGCGCACATCGGCTACATCCCCGGCCCGGACGGCCGGATCACCGGCCTGTCCAAGCTGGCCCGGCTGGTCGAGGTGTTCGCCCGGCGGCCGCAGGTGCAGGAGCGGCTCACCTCGCAGATCGCCGACCTGCTGATGTCCAGCCTCGCCCCGCGCGGCGTGATCGTGGTGCTGGAGTGCGAGCACATGTGCATGGCGATGCGCGGCATCCAGAAGTCCGGCGCGAAGACGATCACCTCGGCCGTGCGCGGCGGCCTCCAGAACGACGCCAAGTCCCGGGCCGAGGCGATGGCACTGATCATGGCCCGCTGACCCGGCAATCCACCGACGGCCGCGTACTCCCGCCCGGGAGGCGCGGCCGTCGTCAGTTCGGCAGCATGGCCAGCAGCAGGCCGGCGGCGGTGAGCACCGCCGGGATCAGGCAGACCAGGGCGCCGAACCGGGGCGTGCGGTCCACCCGGTCGGTCGGACGCGGGCGGAAGATCCGCCCCACCGCCAGCCAGCCCAGCATGAACGCGACAGCCGGCAGCGGCAGCCCCACCAGCAGCGCCAGCACCGTCACCGCCCCCGGCCCGGCGACCGCGTAGAGCGCCAGCTGGAGCAGCGGCACCACCAGCGCCAGCGGCCCGTACACCAGCAGGTTGCGCGGCCGGGACGGCCACCGCGCCAACCGGGGCAGGCCCCGCGCGGCCAGCGTGTCGTCCGCCGCGTCCGCCCAGTCCCCGGCCGCGCGCAACGCCGCCAGCACCGCCGACGGCCCACCCGCCATCGACCGGGCCGCCTCGGTCACCTCCGGCGGCGTCGGAACCAGCGACAACGCCGGTACGCCCAGCTCACGCAGCCGGGACTGCTGCGGCGCCAGCCGTTCACGTACCGCTGTCAGCTCCTCGCGGGCCGCCGCCACCGACCGCGCCTGCTCCCCGGCGGCGGTGGCCGCCGCCCGGCGTACGCCGTCGAGTGCCCGCGCGGCCGCCACGTACTCCGCCCAGGCCGACTCGGCGGGGTCCGCCGCGGTTGTCGGTCCACCGTTGCGGGGCCCGGGCACAGTCGTGCCGGTCTCACTCATGCCGACCCCTCCCCGGCGCCGAAGGGCACGAAGACGGTGCCCTGCTCGTCCGGGCCGTCCCAGAGCATCGCGCGTCCCGGCCGGGGCCGCCACCAGACCGGACGGTCGAAGAGCTGCTCCAGGCGCCCGCCCGGCACGTCGGTGACCGCCACGGCGGTGAGCTTGTCCACCTCGCCCTCCGGACCGAGCAGCCCGGCCAGCGGCGCCGGAGTACGCCACCAGCCGAGCAGGTGCCGCCCGGCCGGCGGCCCCTCCAGCAGCAGCGACCGCAGCAGCTCCGGCGGCAGTTCCTCGGCGTCCGGCACGTCCAGCCCGAACACGACAAGGTAGCCGGGCTCGTCCGACGCCATGGCGGTCCGCAGCCCGGCCGCGTCGACGGTCTCCACCCGGTGCCGCACGGCCAACTCCGCGGCGAGCACCCCGGCCGGCTCGGCCGACCCGTTCGCCAGCGGGGCCAGCACGAACCGGGCCGTGCCCGGATGCGCCACGGCCGCGCTGCGCACCGCCGTCACCAGCAACCGCTCGGCCTCCTCGTCCCGGCCCAGGACGGCCAGGTTGCGCCCCGCGCCCGGCCCCAGCGGCACCGCCACCGTGGACCGCCGCACGTCCACCGCCCGGCCCAGCAACGCGGCGGGCGCGTGGGCCCGCCCGGCCAGCGCGGCCCGGTGCCGGGGGTCGTTGGCGAGCAGCGGACGGGCGTACCCGGCGAACACCACCGGCGGCACCGCCGACTCGCCCCGCGCCTCCCAGAGACGTCGCCGCAGGCCGGCCAGGACATCCGGATCCTCGTACGGGTCCGGGAAGCGGATCATCCGTTCATGCCCCCGGGTCGCGCCGCGCGGGCCGCCCAGACCGCCCGCCGTGTTCACCACCGCGCTACCGACCGGCAGTCCGGCCGCCGAGTCGTTCGCCGGCTCCAGCACCGCCGAGCCGCCGGGCAGCGCCACCCGGACCGGGAACTGGCCGAGCAGCGGGTCACGCGGACCGCCGATGCCCAGGTCACCCTCGCCCGCGAGCACCAGGTGGATGCCGTACGACCGGCCGGCGCGGGCCAGCGCGTCCAGCCGGGCCAGCAGGTCGGTGGCGAGCCGGTCCCGCTCGCGCAACACCAGCGGAAAGTTGTCGATCACGCAGACGATCCGGGGCAGCGGCTGGTGCTGCCGCAGCTCGGCGTAGCGCTGCCCGCCGGCGCGGCGGGACGCCTCCTCGCGGCGGCGCAGCTCCGCCTCCAGCTCGCCGAACAGGTCGGCCACGTACTCCCGGTCGGCCGCCATCCCGGCGGCGCGTACCTGCGGCACCCAGGAACGGTCCCGCTCGGTCTGGAGGAACTCCACGAAGGACTCACCGTCGGCCAGGTCGGCCAGGTAGAGCGCCAGCTCGTCCGGGCCGTAGCGGGCGGCGAGCCCGAACAGCGCGTCGGTCAGGAACGCCGACCGGCCCGCCTGGCCCCGGCCACTGACCAGCCAGTGCGGGGTCAGCTCGGCGAAACCGAGGCTGACCGGGCGCCCCGCGGCGTCACCCACAGTGGTGCTCAGCCCGTCCGCCGAGCCGTCCGTCCAGAAACCGTCCGCCGGGAGCAGGTCACCCAGCGAGAGGCGGGAGCCGTCCTCGATCTGCCGGACCAGCCGCGCGCACACAGCGGCGACCAGCTCGGCGGGCGGATCCTCGTCCAGGAACACCGGCGAGTTCAGCCCGCCCGGCGGCTCGGCGCCGGGACTGCTGAACCCGGCGCCGGGCGGATCGCCGACGAGCGCGTACGCGGTACGGACCGTGACCGCCGTGGCGCGCGGCAGCGCATCGCCGTCCGGCCAGCCGGCCACCACCAGATGCAGCCCGGCCCGGGGCCCGCCCTCGGCCAGGCCGGCGAGCCGATCCAGGTCGGCTGTTGTCGTGCCCTCCGGCAGCGCGGCCACCACGAGCAGCAGCGTCCGGTCGTGCGCCCGCTGCCGGGCCGTGCCGGCTGCTACCCACTGCTCCGCCTCGGCCAGCACCGCGCGCATCCCCGCGAGGTCGGTGGCGGGCGGAGGGAGCAGACCCGCGTCGGCGAGCGTCGCGTACCCGGCGAAGGTCGCACCGGAACCGCCGTCCACCGCGCGGGCCAGCAGCGCGCCCGCCGGCGTCGCCGCGAACACGCGCAGCAGCAGCGCCCGGAACAGCCCCGCCACCCGAGGGTCCGAGGCGTCGGCGTCGAGGCTCACGTGGCCGCTGCCGAACAGGGGCGCGAGCGCGGGGAACCGGGCGTCGTCGAGCGGCGCGGCGGAGCCCACCCGGACCAGTGGCGGCGGGCCGTCACCGGGTGGCGTCGCCGCGGTCAACGTCTCCAGCGGCCCGCCGGCCCAACCCGGCGCCGCCAGTTCGGCCGCCGCGCGCAGGCGCTCGGCCAGCTCGTACTGCCGGTGATGGTCCGCCGGCGCGGGCCGGATCTCGTCGAGGATGCCCGCCGCCGCCGTCGCGGCGGCCTCGGCCCGGCGGTGCAGCGCGGCGGCCCGGCCGGCGCGCGCCTTCGGAGTCGCCACCGCGTCCACCTCTCTTCCCGAGGCCGACATCTCCTCCCCGAGGTGTGACGGTAACCCAGCCGGGGGCCGTCCACCGGGATGTCGGTCGGCGCGGTGAGCTGGCCGGCGGTGAGCAGCCTCACCCCGCCGCCGGGCGGCGTCCGCCCGGCGGTTCGCCACGATCCGCCGGCTCTGGGCATTGGGTACGCGACGCGCAGCCGATAGCCTCAGGAGGTGGAATCAGTGCAGCCCCCCGCCGGTTCCCAGGTGTCCCGAGTACCGGCGCAGCGGACCCCGCCGGAGCAGATGGCGCCCCTCGCGCCCGCTCCCGCACCGGTACGCCCCAAGCGCTCGCTGCGTACCGTGATCGCCGTCGTCGCGGGGGTGCTGGCGCTGCTGTGCACGGGTGGCGCGGTGGTCGGTTTCGTGTTGTACGACCGCGCGACAGCCCCGGACCGAAGCGCCCCCGACGTGGTCGTGGCCAACTACATTCGGGCTTACCTGATCGATCGAAACGACACGAAGGCTCAGGAGTTCACCTGCAACGACAGCCAAGGGCTCGGTGGCATTCGGGATCTCAGGGCCGAGCTGGAGCAGCGCGAGGCCAGTTTCGGCGTGTCGATCAAGGTGAGCTGGGGTCCATTGCTTCAGGCCGAGAACGGAACAGGTCAGTCGGTGACCACGACGCTCGCGATCTCCAGCTCCAAAGATGGCCAATCGCGAAGCAGCCGTCGGGAGGCTTGGCGGTTCGACTTGGTGGACAACAAGGACGGCTGGCGTGTCTGTGGGGCGAGCAAAGTTGGCTGAGAGCACCTACTCCAGCCACAGCAGGTGCACCGGTATCTCCAACGTAGTCGGTGCCTGGCCGCGCCAGGCCCACCGGTACCACTCCAGCTCCGGGGCCACCCTGATGCAGATGTCGCCGTCCGCCCCGGAGTAGGTCTCCGTGACGGCGCGCAGATCACGCCGTTCCACTCCGCTGTCCACATGCACCACACGTCGGCCGGTCACCGCGTCGGCCTCGAACACCGGAGTGGGCGGCCGGCGGTTCGGGGCGTCCAGCGAGACCAGCCGAATTCCCGCCGCGGTCGGCGCGGTCGGCGGGGGGCGCTCGCCGATTGTCTCCACCCAGACCCGTTCCACAGGGACCAGCGGGGCGAACACCTCCACCTGCTCGGATTCGGCCCGGTACCACTCGTGCTCGGGGATGACCGGCACGTAGGTGCGGCTGCCCTGCACCACGCGCTCGTCGGCCCGCAGGTCGCCGCGCCAGCCGAGACCGGGCAGGCCGACGAGCACTCGGCGGCCACGCAGCTCGGCGCCGCCGGTGGCGGGCACCGTCTCGACCGGCCGGGGTGGCAGCGGCGCCCAGTCCGGCCGGTCGGCGAACGGGTCGGGCAGGGGATTGCTCATCCGCCCGGCCTCACTCGGTCTCGCCGAGGGGCGCGCCCCGCTTGCGCATGAAGGGCACCGGGTTGTCCGCGCCGTTGCTGGACCGGTCGCCGTTCTTGTGCACCTCGAAGTGCAGGTGCGGGCCGGACGAGTTGCCGCTGCTGCCGGAGAGCCCGATGACCTCACCCGCTGCGACCGACTGACCCGGCACCACCCTCGGTCGCTCGACCATGTGGCAGTAACGGGTGATGAACCCGCCGGCGTGCAGGATGTCCACGAACCATCCGCAGCCGCCCTTGTTCGGCCAGCCGTCCCGGTCGCAGTCCTTCCGCCCGGAGCGGTCGGGGTCGCAGCGGGCCACCAGCACCCGGCCCGCCGAGGCGGCGTGGATCGGCGTGCCCTTCGAGGCGGCCAGGTCCACGCCGTGGTGGCTGGGACGGGCGGTGGTACGGAAGCCGGAGACCACGCCGCCGGGCAGCGGCGCGGTCCAGCCGGAGGCGGCGATCCGGTCTCCGGCCGCCGCGTCGCACACCGCCTTGCCGGCGATCTCCACGGTCCGGGCGGCACCGCCGGCGAGCGCGTCGACGATCCGTCCGGCCAGTTCCTCGTGCTTGGCGTAGGCGTCGGGGTAGGCGCTCACCTGGACCCGCTGGGCCACGACGGTGAGCGGGCGCTGCTGCCAGTTCGGCACCTTCACCATCTTCTGGTAGAACTTCCGGGCCGTGTACGAGGGCGTCATCCGCTGTTCGACGCTGCCCCACCCGGGCCGCTGCTGGAACAGGCCGAGCGAGTCGTGGTCGGCGCCGACCCCCTCGTGCGGCAGCGCGAGCGACGCCGGGACCGTGCTGTTCGCCAGGTTGCGCAGCGCTGATTCCTGCATCGCGGTGGCCAGCGCGATCACCCAGCCGCGGGCGGGGACATTCATGTCCTGGCCGACCTTGATGATGACCGCGGCGTTGCGCAGCTGGCCCTCGCCGTACTCGGCGAAGCGCGGCATGTCCCCAATCAGGTTCACCTGGTAGGCCGGGTCACAGTTCAGGGCCGCGAGCTTCGGGTCGTCCTCGTCGCCGCCCAGTTCGGTGAGGAAGAAGGCGCCGGCGCCGCCGACGCAGCAGAGCAGGGCGAGCACGCTCGTGACGGCGGTGGCGAGCACGCCCAGGCGCAGCTTCCGGCGGACCTGTCCGGCGACGGCCGGGCCGGCGGTCACGACCGCTCCCAGTCGATCGCGTCCACCAGCCAGGGCCCGTCGGGTGCGACGAGTTCGAGCCGGAGCGTGCCGTTGTCCAGGGGGACGAGCGCCTCCACGAAGGACTCGGTCCGGGGCCGGAGGGTGGGTACGCCTGTCGCCTTCCGCGCGGGCACCGTCTCCGGGTCGGCGTCTGTCATCTTCTCGGCCAGCGCGGGCGTGGAGAGCGGTCGGAGCCGGGCCTGCCAGGCGTCGCCGGTGCTGCCCGGGCCGCTCAGCCACGCGTTGGTGAACCGTCCGGCGACCTGCTCCGGCGTGTCCTCGCCCGGCCGGGTCTTCGGTGCGACAGCGGTCGGCGGGCTGGCCAGCACGCCGTCGTCACCAGCCTCCGGATCAGCGGTGCTGATCGGCTGGCTGGGCCGGCCGGTCAGGCCGAGGCCCGAGTCGCCCGGACCGGCGACCAGGCGGGCCGCGCCGATTACCCCGAAGACCAGCACGGCGATCACCAGGGCGATCCCGATCCGGGACCGGAGGATCCGGGTGAAGAGGAACTCCAGCGCGCGCCGCACCGGATTCACCGGGCCTCGGAACGGATGCGCGGCGCCGGCCGGGCCGGGGATGTGCCGCGGCTGGCCGAATCGGGCCGGTAGACGGCGTAGGAGGGTGCCTCCTCCGGCACGTCCGGCTCGGTCCAGGTCGACGGTGCCCGCCGGGGCCGGGGTGTGGCGGCGGGACTTCCGCCCGGGCGTCCGCTCGCGGGCGCCTCCTCCGGCCGTTCCCGCCCGTCCGGTCGCTCCCGTCCGGCGGGTGTGGCGCTGTGCGCCGGATCCTCGTGCCGGGCCTCCGGCCGGAGGCTGCGCTGGTCGGCCGTGACGGTGCGGCGCTTGCCGATCGTCGGCTCGTTGGTGCCGCCGGGCTCGGCCACGTCCAGCCGGGCGGCGATCCGCATGTCCCGGAAGAACCGCCGGTGCCAGGAACCGGCCGAGCTGACCGCCTCGCTGCTGTCCTTGCCGCCGAGCTGGGTGATCCGGCGGTACGGCCGCAGCAGCAACCAGCCGACCACCCCGCAGAGCCAGACCAGCACCACCTGGAGCCAGCCGGGCAGCGAGGCGGTGTTCATGATCAGGTCGACGGCGAAGAGATAGATGGCCGCGCCTGTACCGAAGATGGCGATGTTGAAGACGGCAGCGACCACCGCGTTCGCCAGCCGCCGGAGGCCGGCGCTGGCCGGGCGCATCAGGCCGACCGTGCCGAGGATCGGCGCGGCGATCACCGCCCAGCGGAAGATCAGGAAGCCGAGCAGCACCAGTAGCGACGCGGTCAGGTCGAACATGGCGAACAGCACCGAGGCCAGCACCGCGATGAACCCGGCGCCGATTCGATCCATGTCCCGCGTGCCCTGGAGGTACTCGTACGCCTCCGGGTCCTCGGTCTTGATCTGCTCGGCGACCTTGGCCCACTGCTGCTGCTTGGCCTTGATGACGACGTCGCGGGTGGCCGGGTTGGAGCGGATCGACTCCGCCTCGTCCCAGGTCAGCGCCTTTGCGTCGTAGAGCGCTTGGCCGTACTTCTTCGCGGTCTCGCTGTCCGCCGAGCCGAGCACACCGCGCAGCCAGTTCCGGTAGAGCATCGTCTCGGTCGCCGTGTCGCTGGCGCGTACCGCGGGCGGGCGGTGATCCTTGCACGCTTGCGGGTTCGGGTCGTCGCACTGGCCAGGCGGGGTGTCCTTGGCGGATGGGCCGACCGCGTCGTGCACCACGCCCAACGTGGTGATCAGCGTGCTGTCGGCGATGTTCGCCGACTTGACCGGCCAGGCGGCCAGCGCGGTCACCGCCACCATCACCAGCAGCGCCCAGCCCGCCGTGGTCATGGCGTTGCTCATGTCCGACTGCCGGGACCGCCAGAGCAGGTAGAGACCCACCACGCAGACGGTGATGATGCCGAAGACGCTGAACACCTTCTGGTAGACGGCCTTCGTGGCCTGCTCCACCAGCGGGTCCGCCCAGCTCCACATCGTCCGCGGGTCCCAGGCTCGCTCCCGCAGCGCGTTCGACGCGCCGATCACCGCATTGGCGAACATGAACTCGCCGTTGGCGACCATCGTGGTGAAGCGGTAGTCCGGATGGAGCACGGAGGAGGCGCAGCCGCCGTCCACGTCGTACGTGTTGTAGCTGTACCCGGCGTACCCGTAGTCGCTGTAGAGGCCCTTCGGGCCGGGCTCCTTCGCCGAGTCGGGCCGGGACGCGAACCAGCCGGCCAGGCCCGAGTCCGGCGCGGCGGGCACCGGGGCGTTGCGGCACTCGACCTGGTCCTCGCTCACCGCCTTGAGGCGGCCGACGCAGGCGCGGAAGTCGGCCTGCCACTCCTTGGTGCTGCACAGCTCGGCCCGCGCCTGGGTGACCGGCGCGGCGGCGTACGCGGGTGTGGCCGCCCCGATCACCGGCCAGGAGATCGTGGCCCCGGCGAGTACGCCGAGCGCGAGGAGGAGCGCCGCGATCCGTGCCCTCGCCATGTCACGCCTCCAGATCAGCCAGGACGGTCGGCAGTATCCCGGCGGCCTGGGCGACCGCGGCGGGGGTGGTGTCCAGGTGCTCCAGCAGCCCGTCGACGTACGACACGTCGACCCGGACCTTCTGCACGCGCCCGTCGACGTCGCGCATGACGAACTCGCGGAAGCCGAGCCGGTTGGCCGACCCGCTGTCGGCCTGGGAGAGCGAGGCGAGCGTCGCTTCGTACCCGTCGTCCACAGGCACCCGCAGCAGCCGCAGCGCCTCGGAGGCGATCTCGCTGTCCTCGGCGATCCGGCCGACGAAGACGGTGGAGACGAGGTTCTGCACGTCGAGGCCGAGGATGTCCTTCGGGTTCTGCGAGGCCACGAGCGCGGCGAGGTTCCACTTGCGGGAGTCGCGGGCGAGCCGGACCAGGAAGGACCGGCCGGAGCGCCAGCCCTCCATGAAGTGCGCCTCGTCGAGGCCGACCAGCTTCCGGGAGGACATCGACCCGCCGTAGCAGCGGCGTACGGCGAGCCGGTGCGCGGTGTGCAGCATCGGCAGCGCGAGCGCCTCCTCGGCCGACCAGTACTCCCGCTCGATCTTGAGGTCGGGGAGCCGCAGGCCGGCCATGGTGATGACGGTGAGCGCGGCGTCGGCGCCGAGCAGCCCCTCCGGCGGCCGGCCGAAGAAGAGCATGGCCAGCGGCATCTCGGCGGTGTCGAGCAGCAGGTGGGCCAGTTCGCGGCCGGCGTCGTCGTCGAGCCCCTGCAGGCAGGTGACCACGTCGTCGAGCGTGGAGGTCTCCTCGGCGGGCACCTGGCGTACGGCGTGCCGGAACAGCGTGGCGGTGGACGCCTCCCGGGCCACCTGCGGCGGCACCAGCATCATGCAGATGTCCTGCACCAGCATCCGGCGCTCGGCGCGGGCGTTCGACACGGCGATCTCGAACTCGCGGTCGCCGGCCGCTCCGGCGCCGAACTCGGTACGCAGCGGCGTCGGGATCAGCGCGTACGGCGCCAGCGTGCCCTGCTCCGAGCCGGTCAGGTTGAGCACCCGGGAGTACGGGGCGAGTTCGGGCATGGCGCAGAGCCGGGCCAGTGGGCCGGACGGGTCGAGCAGCGTCACCTGCACGCCGCGCCGCGCGGACAGGTAGCCGAGCGCGCCGAGCAGCGTCGACTTGCCACCACCGGGTTCGGCGACGAAGACGGCGAGGCCGGAGCGTTCGCGTACCTCCATCGGGAAGTGCAGGTCGAGGAAGACCGGCCGGCGGCAGGTGCCGGCGGTCCGGCCGATCAGGTCGCCCCGCCGGTCGCCCACAGTGGACGCTGCTTGCGGCAGCGCGGCGGCGAGCAGGTTGACCGGCATCCGCCGGACGTAGCCGGTGTTGGCGATCGGCTCGCCGGGGATGAACTCTCGGGCCAGCCAGTCCTGGTTCTTCGGATGCTGGAGCGAGATGCGCAGCTCACGGGAGTAGAGCTGGATGAGCCGCCGGGCCCGCTCCAGGCACTCCTCCCGGGTCCGGCCGCCGACCGCGATGCGGTGCCAGCCGTGTGCCCGGGCCGAGTCGACGGGCAGGCCGGTGGTCATCTCGTCGCCGATCACCAGCGCGCGCTTGGCCAGGCGTTCCAGCTCAGGCGGGGCGTCGATGCCGTGCTCGGCGTAGTCGAGCTGCTGGGAGCGGATCATCCGCAGCCGGTGTTCGAGGTTCCGGAAGGAGTCGTTGGGGCCGAGGATGTCGACCCGGGTGGACAGCTCCATCGGCCACGGCAGCCGCTCGTGGAAGTGCAGCCAGGGCTCGTGCCGCTCGGGGATCTCCAGCGGCTCCATCCGGCCGACCGCGAGCACGGCGACGTGCCGCTCCTCGCCGGTCATCCGGTTGACCAGCTTCACCGTCGAGCCGTACGGGGTGCGGTAGCGCTCGACCTGCTCGGTGAGGGCCAGCAGGTCGCCGCGTTCCCACCGGCCGTTGGTGATCGGGGACAGGACGCCGGGCGGCGCCATGCACAGCGCCACCGAGCGGTAGAGCAGCCATTCCAGTTCGGGCGCGGTGACCCGCCGCCCGCGCATGCCGAACGCGCCAAGGACCTCGTCGAACTGCTCGACGGTACGGCTCAGCCGGCGCCGCTCGCCGTCGGCGGTGCCCCGGCCGAACGTGCGGAGCAGGCGTTCGGTGAGCGAGTCGCCGAGCGACCGGCGGGCGAACGTGACGCCGAGGTAGGTCTGGCCCTCGGCGTGGTTGACCGCCATCAGGTGCCGCTGGGCGGCGACCAGGTGGTCGGCCCAGCCGGTGGTGCCGGGCACGTCGGGCAGCGGGGCGGCGGTGTGTGCGTCGATGGTGCGGGCCCACTCGTCGGCCGGGAAGGGCCGGGTGGTGCGGCGCAGGTGCAGCCGGAAGCCGGCGAGCCCGGCGTACTGCTCGGAGATCGCCGAGAGCAGCGCCTCGCGTTCGGCGTCGGGCCGGAACGCCCACCGCACCTCGGGCAGCCAGTACCAGGCGGTGACGGTGTTGGGGGTGAAGGTGAGGTGGCCGGCGATCTCGGTGATGGCCAGCTCGACCGACGGGTCCCGGTCACCGAACTTGATCTTCGGGGCGCGGACCCGGACCGGCTTCGCCGGCCGGTTCCGGCGTTCCGGCGTGCGCTGCCGGGGCGGCGCGATCTCGCGGTGCGCCGGACGGCCGACCTCCCGCGCCGGCGCTGCGCCGGTCGCGAGCGGTTCCGCCGGAGCGAGGTCCGCTTCCCGGTACTCGGCGGCTGCGGGCCCGGGCGCGGCGATCTGCGGGGGCGGCGGGAGTGCCGGCTCCGGCTCGGCCGGGGGCCGGAGCTCGGGCAGCCGGTCACCGGCCTGCTGCGGCACCCGCCTCCGGGACGGCGGCGGCGGGGCGAGTGCGGCAGGCGGGTCGGGCAGGGGCGGCTCGACGGGCAGGGGCACGGCGCGCACCGGCTCGGGCCGGGGACGCCCGATCGCGCGTACGCCGGGAGCCTGCTCACGGGCTTGCGGCTCCGGCTCGGCCCGCGGCGCGGGCTCGACCGGCGCGGCGTGCTGGTGCGGGATCGGCAGGGCCTCACGGCCGACGCCGCGGCGGGGCGGCGCCACCACCGGCTCGACCGGCGGGGACGGCGTGGGGGCGGCGGGTCGCCGGACCCGGGGCTGCGCGCCGCCGAACAGGTCGAGGAAGGGCGAGTCGATGTCGCCGTCGGGGCGTACCGGCTCGCGGGGGGTGATCGGTCGCGGCGGTTGGAAGACACCGACCCGGCCGTGGCCTGGGCTGGTGACGAGGGCGCCGTCCAGGACGACCTCGTCCAGATCCTCGTCCGGTGGGTAGTCGAACGATCGCTGACGGTTACCGTTCGGCCCGGCCGGACGCCCGGCCGGGGGACCCGGCGTGGAAGAGCGACTCATGCGACCGCCTCACCCGCGTCGTTCGTCTGCACGGTTGTCGTACGCCCGGTCATGCCAGTTCCTCCCGGATCCTGATCCGGCTCGCGACGAGCCGCGGGTCCCGCTGCTCGGTGGCCGGTTCCCGGGTGCGTCGCCAGTCGGTCAGCGCGGTCCGGATGACCATGCGCGCGGGCCGGTCCGGGTCGACGTACCGGAAGATGAACGAGGTGGTCACGATCGCCAGCGAGATCTCCCAGGCGGGGAAGAGCTCGACCTGGAGCGTGAACAGCCAGTGGATGAATATGTAGAGGGGTACGAGCAGCATGAACAGGCCGTACTGGGCGTACGGCAGGTGAACGGGAAGGGTGTACCCGGGCGGCCCCAGGTAGACGAGGCGTGCCCGGTAGATGTCGTCGTCGGTGCGCAGCCGCATCGTCGCCCAGCGTCCTACTCGAAGATCAGGTTGATCAGGTAGTCGCCGACGAAGAAGAGCGTGGCGGCGCCGGCGATGAAGGCCAGGCCGATGATGGCGATGGCCGAGCTGGTCAGCACCTTGGAGATCTCACCCCGGCTGGCCCGGCCGATGAAGATCACCCCGAGGACGGCGAGCAGGATCGGCGCGATCTTGCTGGCGAAGAAGGTGACGACGTTGTCGGTGTCGATGCCCTTCGGTGCCGGCTCGGCGAGTGGAGTCGACGCCAGGGTGTGGAGCGCGTGGTCCACGGCGCTCGACGCCGTTGCCATGAGCTCGATGGCGATCACTGGAAACCTCCCCAAGGTCGCGGCCGGCGGTGCCGCGTTGGTGCAAGTAGGCAAGCCTGGCGGGATGGTGCTCGGCGGACACGGCAGTCGTCGACGCTGTGTCCGTGACCCACCACGCTGGGTGGTGAGTTATGGGCGGATTCTTCCCGCTTCGGCCCTCCCTCCAGGCTTCGTCATCTCGATGCTGGGCAATTCCAAAGCGTACGGCCCGGCCACCTTTGCGACAAGCCGTGAAGACTCGACCCCGAATCGCCCTGAAGACCGATCGTACACCTGTTCCAATCCGCATGTCAGGGCTGCTGCGTCGGCGGCTCGCCCGGTCGCCGGAAGCCCTGCCGGCGACCGGTACTGTCGGCTCCGTGACCGATCTGGTACGGGCGGAGACCCCGGTGGTGATGGGCGTCCTCAACGTCACGCCCGACTCCTTCTCCGACGGCGGCAGATACGCCGATCTGGAGGCGGCCGTCGCACACGGGGTGCGACTGCGCGCCGACGGCGCCGACCTGATCGACGTGGGCGGCGAGTCCACCCGGCCCGGCGCCGACCGGATCGACGCGGCCACCGAGACCGCCCGGGTGCTGCCGGTGGTCCGTGAGCTGAGCGCCGCCGGCATCCGGGTCAGCATCGACACCAGCCGGGCCCGGGTCGCAGAGGCGGTCCTCGCCGCCGGCGCGTACGTGGTGAACGACGTCTCCGGCGGCCTCGCCGACCCGGACATGGCCCGGGTGGTCCGGGACGCCGGCTGTCCCTGGGTGCTCATGCACTGGCGGGGGCACTCCCGGGAGATGCGCGACCTGGCCACGTACACCGACGTGGTGGCCGAGGTCCGGGACGAGCTGAGCCGGCGGGTCGACGCCGCGCTCGCCGCCGGGGTGGCCGCCGACCGGATCATCGTCGACCCGGGCCTGGGCTTCGCGAAGACCGCCGCGCACAACTGGGCGCTCAGCGCCCGTCTGCCCGAGCTGGTCGACCTGGGCTTCCCGGTGCTCTTCGGGGCCAGCCGCAAGTCCTACCTGGGCCGGCTGCTCGCCGACGCGGCGGGCGAGCCCCGGCCCACCGCCGGGCGGGAGGCCGCCACAGTCGCGACGAGCGTGCTCGCCGTCGCGGCCGGCGCCTGGGGGGTACGCGTGCACGACGTCCGCGGCACCGCCGACGCGCTCGCCGTCTGGCGGGCCACCGGCAGCCCGCGGCTCGCCACCGCGACCGGCCCACGGCGCGCGACCGCGTCGCCGACGGCAGTCACCGCCGGCGGGCAGCAGACGGAAGCGGCGACCGGCGGCACCCGGGCGGCGGAAGCGGCCATCGGCACGAGCGGAGGCGACAGATGACCGACCGGATCGAACTGACCGGCCTGCGGGCGCACGGCCGGCACGGCGTCTACGACTTCGAGCGCGCCCAGGGGCAGGAGTTCGTGGTCGACGCGGTGCTCGAACTGGACCTGGGACCGGCCGCCCGCTCCGACGAGGTGACCGACACCGTGCACTACGGCGAGCTGGCCGAACGGCTGGTCGCGGTGATCACCGGCGAGCCGGTGAACCTGATCGAGACGCTCGCCGACCGGCTGCTCGCGGTGTGCCTGGCCGAACCGCTGGTGGCCGCCGCGACGGTGACGGTGCACAAGCCGGAGGCCCCGATCCCGCACGCCTTCCGGGACGTGGCGGTCACCATGCGGCGTACCCGGTGACCCGGGCCGTGCTGTCGATCGGCAGCAACCTGGGCGACCGCCTCGGCCACCTGCGCGGCGCGGTGGCCGCGCTCGGCGACCGGGTGCTGCTGGTCTCCGGCGTCTACGAGACTCCACCGTGGGGGGACGCGGACCAGCCCGCGTACCTGAACGCGGTGGTGATGGTCGCGGACCCGGCGGCGGCGCCGGAGGACTGGCTGGCCCGCGCCCGGGCCGCGGAGGCGGCGGCCGGGCGCGCCCGCGACCCGGAGCGGCGGTACGGGCCGCGCACGCTCGACGTGGACGTGATCGCGGTCTGGGACGACGCCGGGCAGCCGGTGCTCCGCGACGATCCCGAGCTGACAGTGCCGCATCCCCGGGCCCACCTGCGCGCGTTCGTGCTGCGCCCGTGGATCGACATCGAGCCGCACGGCCGGCTCCCCGGGCACGGCTGGCTGACCGATCTGCTCAACGCCGAGCCGCTGGCCGGTGACGCCCTGGAACTGAGCCCGCGACCCGATCTGACGCTAGAGTCGGACACATGACCCGGTGGAGCGTGGCCCGGCAGTGGCGAGCTGAGGAGGCGCGGTGAGCACCGACCGCTCCCCGCAGGGGCCCGACCGCTTCCGGATGGGTCCGACCCGGGCGTCCACGCTCGTGGTGGCCGGTCTGGCCGCCGCCGCGGTGGCCTGGCTGCTGATCAGCGGCTTCTACTACGACTTCGCGCCGGACCTGCCCTGGCTTCCGGTGATCACGCTGGCCGGCCTGGCCGTGCTGGAGGGCTACGCGGCGGTCAACACCCGCAGCCGGATCGAGCGGCGGCCCGGCCGGGAGCCGGTGAACCCGCTGCTGGTCGCCCGGTTCGTGGTGCTGGCCAAGGCGTCCGCGCTGGCCGGGGCCATCTTCGCCGGCTTCTACGCCGGCCTGACCGGCTGGCTCTTCGTGGAGCGGACCAACGCCGCCCAGAGCGATCGCCCCGCCGCGCTCGGCGGTCTGATCGCGTCGCTCGCGCTCGTCGCCGCCGCGCTCTGGCTGGAACGCTCCTGCCGGGTGCCGGAGCAGGAGGACGACGAGGACCGCGAGCCGGGCGACCGCGAGACGCCGCGCGGGCGTCTCTGATCCGGGGTTCCCCACACCCCGGCCCGGCGGTACCGTCCCTGGCGACCGGAGAGCGACGGCCGCCACGGTCCGCCCGCCCGTGGGCCGGACGCGGCCACCTGGGAGGCGCGGGTCTATGGCGTACGACGACGCGGGTCGGACAACGCCGCCGGAGACATCGTCCGGCGTGCCCGCCGCCGTACTGGAGCACGTCTTCGACGACCCGGCGCACGGCGAGCCCGGCCGGGACCGCATCGCGGTGCACGTGCTCTGGGAATTCCTGCTGCTCGCCGCGCTGGTGGCGGTGACCTGGCTGCTCTGGCGGCAGGACGCGGACGCGCTGCGCGGCGGCTCCCTGAAGACGCTGCTCGTCGACGTGGCCGCGCTCGGCCTGCTCACCCTCGCCGCGGGCCTGAGCATGCGGGCCGGCGCGGTGAACCTGGCGGTCGGCCCGGTCGCGCTGGCCGCCGCGCTGCACTTCGCCGAGCAGGGCGACCGGGGCATGCGGGAGGCGCTGCTGCCGGCGCTCGCGATCGCTGCGGCGGCCGGGCTGGCGCTCGCGCTGGCCGTGGTGGTGCTGCACGTGCCCGGCTGGGCGGCGAGCCTGGCCGGGGCGGCCGGCGTGATCGTCTACCTGGAGCGCCGGAGCGTGCCGGTCGCGGTCCAGGGTGACTACGACCCCCGCCGCAACGCGCTGTACCTCTTCGTCGGCTTCGCCGCGGTGGCCGTCCTCGGTGGCCTGTTCGCCGCGATGATGCCGGTGCGCCGGCTGATCGGCCGGTTCCGGCCGGTCGTCGACCCGGCCCGCCGCCGCGGCGCGGTCGCCGCCACCGTGACCGCGCTGGCGCTCGTCGGGTCCACGGTGCTGGCGACGCTCGGCGGGGTGCTGATCGCCGCGAACGGGGACGGCGCTGTCGGGCCCGGCACCGGCCTGGACTGGACGGTGCTGGCGGTCGGCACGGTGATGCTCGGTGGCACCAGCGCGTACGGGCGCCGCGGCGGCATCTTCGGCACCATGCTCGCGGTCTGCCTGGTGGTGATGTTCCTGGCCTGGACCGTGCCGCAGGGCTGGTCGATCGGCCGGTGGGCGTTGGGCGGCGCCACGCTCGGCGCCGGGCTGCTCGTCACCCGGCTGGTGGAGACGTTCGGCCGGCCCCGCCCGGCGCCGCCGGCGGCCGTGGCGCCGGTGCCGGCCCGCCCGCTGCGGGACGGCGCGACGAGCGGCGGCTGGGGGATGACCCCGGCGCCCGAGCCGGCCGACGCCTGGCCGTCGGTGCTGCCGGTACGCCAGAACGACACCCCGGTGGAGGCGTGGGAGGCTCCGCGCTGGGAGAGCGAGCCCCGGCGCTGGGACGCGGACGAGCGCTGACCCGACGGGGCCGTGCGTCCGGCGGGCCGGAGCTGATCTCGCCGGTTAGGCTCGGCGGCATGACCGAGACTCCTGCCCCCGGCGGCCGCACCTTCGACGAGCTCGACAAGCTCTCCACCGAGGAGTTGCGCGAGCAGGCGTTCAACCTGGCCCGCGAGCGTCGCGACGTGGGCTTCTTCTGGTCGGTCCTGCGGCACCTGCCCAACGCGGACGAGGCCGCCGCGCTGGACGGCGCGCCGAACTCGATCGGCCCGACCATCGACGAGGCGAACGCACTCTGGCGCGAGCTGACCGGGCACGGCTACGAGGAGTCCGCGCCGCTGCTGCGCGCCGCCTTCATCGACTACCTGATGAAGCACTGACGCCGATGACGGCCCGCCGGCCGACGGCTGCCGACCGGTTGCGCAGGTTTGCCCGGCGGGACCGGCCGGGAACTGACCGCCGCATGGCTCTGAGCAACCGCCCCCGCACCGTCTCCCGGTACGGCTCGGCCGCCGGCACCGGCACGCTCGCCGCGTTCCTGCTCGTCGCCGTCGGCGGCAGTCCGATGTACGTGGACTGGGCGCAGCGTGCCACCGACCCGACCGGCGCCGGTGGCTGGTTCCTGCGGCTGCTGGCCTGGCCGTCCTGGCGGTGGCACGCCGACGAGGGCGTGTTCGCCACCAACCTGCGCGCGATCCTGCTGATCGTGCTGGCGGCGGCGCTGCTCTACCTGCTGCCCGGGCCGCAGACCGACCGGGTGACGTCCTCGGGCAGCCAGTTCCTGTCCGGCTGGGGTGCGTACGCGCTCGCCGCCGGGCTCAGCGCCCTGCTCGCCACCCTCCTCGGCCCGCACGGCTCGCTGTTCGCCGCGTTCCAGTCCGCCAGCACCGGCGTCACGTACGGCTTCTTCGCGGGCTGGATCGTCGGGCTGGCCAGCCTGGGCGGCCGGGCCTGACCCCGCTCAGTCCACCGCGCCCAGGGTCAGCACCCGGGTGCGGGCGAGCAGGCCCACCGCCCGGCCCTCCTCGGTCACCACGGCGTGCTCCGCGCCGGAGGTGAGCAGCGCGCCGAGCGCGTCGTACGCGGAGTCGCCGAGCGCCACAGTGGGCAGACCGGCGCCCCCGTCGGCCGGGAGCGGGTCGAGCACCGCGCGGGTCACCGGGGTGACGGCGAGCCGCCGGATGCCCCGGTCGGCGCCGACGAACTCGCGGACGAAGTCCGAGGCGGGCGAGCCGAGCAGCGCGGCGGGCGTGTCGTACTGCTCCAGCCGGCCGCCCTCGGAGAGCACCGCGATCCGGTCGCCCAGCCGGACCGCCTCGTCGAGGTCGTGCGTGACGAGCACGATGGTCTTGCGTACCTCGGCCTGCAACCGCAGGAACTCCTCCTGCAGGCGGGTACGGACGATCGGGTCCACCGCCGAGAACGGCTCGTCCATCAGCAGCACCACCGGGTCGGCGGCGAGCGCCCGGGCCACGCCGACCCGCTGCCGCTGCCCGCCGGAGAGTTCGTGCGGGTACCGCCGGCCGAACTGCGCCGGGTCGAGGCCGACCAGCTCCAGCAGCTCGCCGACCCGGGCGCGGGTGCGCTGCTTCGGCCAGCCCAGCAGCCCCGGCACGGTCGCCACGTTCGCCGAGACGGTCTGGTGCGGGAAGAGGCCGACGTTCTGGATGACGTACCCGATGCGGCGGCGCAGCGCCACCGGGTCGACCCGTGTGACGTCGTCGTCGCCGAGCAGGATCCGCCCGCCGGTCGGCTCGATCAGCCGGTTGATCATCCGCAGCACCGTCGACTTGCCGCAGCCGGACGGGCCGATCAGGACCACCAGCTCACCGGCGCCGACCTGCAGGCTCAGCTCGCGTACCGCCTCGGTGCCGTCCGGGTAGCGCTTGCGGATGCGCTCCAGGGTGATCGACGCCGCGCCGCCTCCGGCGGTGCTCCCCGGGGTACCGTCCACGTGTGTTCCTCCACCTGAGCTACCGGGCCGACCCGGGTAATCCGTGGTTCTCCTGGCAGTACGTGCGGGACAACTCTGACACGATCCTCGCCGCGCTGCGGGAGCACACCTGGCTGACCGCCCGGGCCGTGGTGATCGCCGCGCTGGTGGCGTTGCCGCTCGCCGTGCTGGCGTACTGGTTCCGGTCGCTGTCGGCCTCCATCCTGGCGGTGACCGGGGTGCTCTACACCGTCCCGTCGCTGGCGCTGTTCGCCTTTCTCGCGCCCTACCTGGGCATTGGCGCGATCACCGTGCTCACCGTGGTGGCGCTGTACGCGCTGCTGGTCATCGTGCGCAACGCGCTGGCCGGGCTGAACCAGGTGCCGCCGGAGGTGCGGGAGGCCGCCGAGGGCATGGGGTACGGCCGGTGGGGGCGGCTGTTCCGGATCGAGCTGCCGCTGGCGCTACCCGGCATCCTCACCGGCGTACGGCTCGCGACGGTGTCGACGGTCGCGCTGGTCACCGTCGGTGTGGTGGTCGGCCGGGGCGGGCTCGGCCAGCTCATCTTCGCCGGCTTCCAGAACAACTTCTACAAGGCACAGATCATGACCGGCACGGTGCTGTGCGTGCTGCTGGCGCTGGTGCTCGACCTGGTGCTGGCCGGCGCGGGCCGCCTGCTGACCCCGTGGCTGCGTGGGAGGTCCGCCCGGTGAACCCCGTCGAGCAGGCGGTCGTCTGGCTGAACGACCCGCTGAACTGGACCAATCCCGGCGGCGTGCTGGACCGTCTCGGCGAGCACCTGAGCATGTCCGCCCTGGCGGTGCTGCTCGGGTGCCTGGTGGCCTGGCCGATCGGTCTCTGGCTCGGGCACAGCGGCCGGGGCGGCGGGCTGGTGCTGCTGGTCTCCAACGTCACGCTGGCGATCCCGACCCTGGCCCTGCTGACCATCCTCCCGCTGACCTTCCTCGGCTTCGGCCGGCCGGCGGTGGTGGTGGCGCTCGCGGTCTTCGCGGTGCCGCCGCTGCTGGCGACCGCGTACACCGGGGTGCGGCAGGCCGACCCGGAGGCGCGGGACGCCGCGCACGGGATGGGGCTGTCCGGCGCGCAGGTGCTGCGCCGGGTGGAACTGCCGCTGGCCGTGCCCTATCTGGCGGCCGGTTTCCGCACCGCGGCGGTGCAGGTGGTGGCCACCGCCGCGCTCGCGTCGTTCGTCAACGGCGGCGGGCTGGGCCAGATCATCCGGGCCGGCTTCGGGCTCGACATCGCCGCCGGCGGCGGCCAGATCATCGCCGGCGGGGTGCTGGTGGCCGGGCTGGCGCTGCTGGTCGAGGGGCTGCTCGCGATCGTGGAGCGGGTGGTCACGCCGCGCCCGCTGCGCCCGGCCCGCCGCCGGGCGAACCGTCGCGCGACGGCGGCGACGACCGGCAGTTGAGCCGCCGGTGACGATCGGGTGACGAAAACCGCTCCGGGTTTGTCGGTCGCCTCTGGAAGATATTGGCTGGAGTCGCGGGTGGCCGTCCGGTTCGCCCGTCGGACACGCGGCCGGCCCGATCGGGTCGCGCCGGGACACGGAAGGCGGGCACTCATGCGCGCGCGTACACGACTGGCCGCCGGGGCGCTCGGCGCACTCACCGCGGCCGCACTCCTCACCGGCTGCGGTGACGCCGGCTCGTCCGGCACCGACGCGCCCGAGCAGGGCGCCTCGGGGGCCGGCTGTGCTCCGGTGGCGGGCGACCAGCTCGTCGTCCTGACCGACGACAAGAAGCTCCAGAACACCGACAACGTCATCCCGGCGATCAACGCGAAGGCGGCCACCCCGCAGCTCGTCGCCGCGCTGGACAACGTCTCCGCGAAGCTCGACACCCCCAAGCTGATCCAGCTCAACCGGGCGGTCGACGTCGACCGCAAGACGCCCCAGGCGGCGGCGAAGGAGTTCGCGTCCGCCAACGGCGTGACCGACGGGATCGCGAAGGGGCCGGGTGGCCAGATCACCGTCGGCGCCGGCAACTTCAGCGAGAGCCAGACCATCGCCGAGCTCTACAAGATCGCGCTGGAGGCGGCCGGCTACCAGGTCAAGGTGCAGACCATCGGCAACCGCGAGCTCTACGGGCCGGCCCTGGAGAAGGGGCAGATCCAGGTCGTGCCGGAGTACGCCGCCACCATGGCGGAGTTCCTGAACACCAAGGCCAACGGCAAGGACGCCCAGCCCGTCTCCTCGCCGGAGCTGGACAAGACGGTCGCGGCGCTGAAGACCGAGGGGGACAAGGCCGGCCTGGTCTTCGGCCAGCCGTCCCAGGCGCAGGACCAGAACGCGTTCGCGGTGACCAAGGCGTTCGCCGACAAGTACGGCGTGTCCACGCTCTCCGAGCTGGCCGCGAAGTGCTCCGGGCAGGCCACCGTGCTCGCCGGGCCGCCGGAGTGCCCCCAGCGCCCGAAGTGCCAGGCCGGTCTGGTCGAGGTCTACGACTTCAAGGCGGGCTCGTTCAGCTCGCTGGACGCGGGCGGCCCGCAGACCAAGAACGCGCTGAAGACCGGTGCCGCGAGCGTCGGCCTGGTCTTCTCCTCCGACGCCGCGCTGGCCACGAGCTGACGCGCCGCCACCGGCCGGCGCCACGCGCGTCGGCCGGTGGCGCACTCCGGGCGGTTGCCTGCTCAGCGGGCCCGCACATCGAGTCACGCCGACCCGTTCCCCTCAGGTGGAACTCTCGGTACTGTGCTCAGCCATGCCCGCCTCGGTCGCTTCCGCCGACAAGCGCAACCCCTCTGCGCTGACCGTCCTGTTCTGGGCCGGTGTGGGGCTCGCGCCGCTGGCGGCGCTCATCCTGCTGGTCGCCGACGGCAACGGCTCGCTTCGCCTCGGCGCCGTCATGGCGATCATGGCCGTCGTGCTGATCGGTCTCTCCGTCGCGCTGCGACCGGAGGGCGGTTCGGGTGGCGCGGCGTCCGAGGAGTTGCGCGAGGAGCTGGAGCAGCTTCGGCGGGAGCTGCGGGCCGAGATCGTGGCCGCCGCTCAACGTGGCAACCAGGCGCTGGACCAGGCGCGCCGGGCGGAGGAGGTCGCCGGGGCGGTGCGGCACCGGCTCGACGCGGCCGCCGCCGGACTGGCCTCCGCGCCCGCCCAGGAGCGCCCGAGCGGCGCGGCCCGGGTGCCGGCCGCCGGGGCGTACGAGGCGGATCGGGGCCACCCGGGCGGCCGTGACGAGGACGAACCGGCGCGCCCGGCGTACTCCGGTGGCCGTTACGGAGGCGAGCACGACGGCGAACCGCCACGGGCTGGCCGCCATGACGCCGAGCCGGCGCGGGCGGCGGTACGCCCGCCGGACCGGCCCGCGAGCGGCGTGTACGGGTCGGCGCGCGTGTCCGAGCTGGCCGCCCGGCCGGAGTCCCGCCCGGTGGGCGTGGTCCACCACACCGAGACCGTGCACGTCACCACCCGGCACACCATCGTCGGCGGTGGCGCCGAGCCGACCGGGTCCCGGTACGGCGGATTCCCCGGCGTCTGGTCGGACGAGGACCGCTCCCGGGGCGGCGACCCGGCCGATCACCGGGGCGCGGCGCATCGCGAGCGTGGCCGTGAGGACCGGGCCGATGCGGGGTGGACCGGCACGGACGAGAGCGGTTGGGGCGTCCCGGCCGGCGGCGGTCGCTCCGGGCACGTCCGCCGGGACGGGGATTCGCGGGACGACGGCTCGCGGCCGCGCGACGGGCACCCCTGGACCGATGCCGGACGTGCGGGCGCCGAGCATCCGTGGGCGGGTGTCGGCGGGGAGCAGGGCTGGTCCGCGGGCGGCCGTCTGTCGAACGACCAGGGCCGGGCTGTGGCGGAGGAGCAGCGACAGTGGCCGGGCGACGACCGGGCCGGCTGGGCGCCGGGCGGCGCGACCGACGCTCCGGCCTGGTCACCGGCCGCGCGGCACAGTGAGCCCGCCGCGCCCGGGGCCCTGGACGCGCCGGCCGGCCGGGACCCGGCGGACGGCGACCACTGGTCCGAGCTGCGTGCGGGTAACCGCTGGGCGGCGGTCCGCGACGACGGGGTGGGCCGGGAGATCCGCCTCGGGGAGCGGCGGGCCGCTGTGCACGCCGACAGCGCGGGCACGGAGTACCGGGTCGAGGACCGGTGGGCGTCGGTGCGCGGCGGCGGGGCGGACGCGAGCGGGCCGGGTGACGGCCGCCGGCCGGGGGAGAGCCACCCGGCGTTGCCGGCGGGCGGGGTGCCGGTGCCGGACGAGTGGCGGCCACCGACCCAGCGCAGCGGCCAGCCGGAGTGGCGCCAGCCGCCCCCGGAGTGGCGCCAGCCCGAACCGGAGCGCCGCGAGCCCGAGCCGCAGTGGCGTCAGCCGGAACCACAGTGGCGTCCGGCGGAGCCGGAGTGGCGTCCGGCCGAGTCGCAGCGCCGCGAGCCCGAGCCGGACTGGCGTCAACCCGAGCCGGAGTGGCGCCAGGGCGAGTCCCAGTGGCGTCCGGCCGAGCCGGAGTGGCGTCAGCCGGAACCGGAGTGGCGCGGCCCGGAGCGCGGCCGGCCGCAGCGGGACACGGCCGACCGCTGGCGCTGAGCGCCGGCCGCCCATACCGGGGCGGCTGTCACTTGTCGATGTCGCCGACCACGAAGAACATCGAGCCGAGGATGGCGATCAGGTCGGGCACCAGGCAGCCGGGCAGCAGCGACGACAGCGCCTGCACGTTCGCGTACGAGGCGGTGCGCAGCTTCATCCGCCACGGCGTCTTCTCGCCCCGCGAGACCAGGTAGTAGCCGTTGATGCCGAGCGGGTTCTCGGTCCAGGCGTACGTGTGCCCCTCGGGCGCCTTCAGCACCTTCGGCAGCCGCGTGTTCACCGGGCCGCTGATCCGGTCCACCCGGTCCAGGCACTGCTCGGCGAGGTCGAGCGAGACGTACACCTGGTCGAGCAGCACCTCGAAGCGGGCGTGACAGTCCCCGGCGGTCTTCGTCACCACCGGCACGTCGAGCTGGTCGTAGGCCAGGTAGGGCTCGTCGCGGCGCAGGTCCAGGTCGAGCCCGGAGGCGCGGGCGACCGGCCCGGACGCGCCGAACGCGGCGGCGTCGGCGGCGGACAGCACACCGACCCCGACGGTACGGGCCAGGAAGATGTCGTTGCGCCGGATCAGGTTGTCCAGGTCCGGCATCCGGCGGCGCACCTCGGCGATCGCGGCGCGGGCACGCCCGGTCCAGCCGGACGGCACCTCCTCCTTCAGGCCGCCGACCCGGTTGAACATGTAATGGATCCGGCCGCCGGAGACCTCCTCCATCACCGCCTGGATGGTCTCCCGTTCCCGGAACGCGTAGAACATCGGCGTGATCGCGCCGATCTCCAGCGGGTACGAGCCGAGGAACATCAGGTGGTTGAGCACCCGGTTCAGCTCGGCCAGCGCCATCCGCAGCCAGGTGGCCCGCTCCGGCACCTCCATGCCCATCAGCCGCTCGACGGCGAGCACCACGCCCAGCTCGTTGGAGAACGCCGACAGCCAGTCGTGCCGGTTCGCCAGCACGATGATCTGCCGGTAGTCGCGTACCTCGAAGAGCTTCTCCGCCCCCCGGTGCATGTAGCCGACGATCGGTTCGGCGGCGACCACCCGCTCCCCGTCGAGCACCAGGCGCAGCCGCAGCACGCCGTGCGTCGACGGGTGCTGCGGCCCGATGTTGAGCACCATGTCGGTGCCGAGCTGCTCACCGCCCGCGCCGGTGCCGACTGTGAGCTCGCGGAGGTCGGCGGCGTCCGTGGTCATGCCCGTCATCGTGCCACGACCGCGTCGAGCGCGACGCCGACCGGCTGCCGCAGCCACAGGTGCCCGCCGAGCCCGGCCGGGTCGGTCAGCTCGGCCGCCGCCGACGCCGCGGCGAGCGCCCGCAGGTAGCCGGCCGGGTCGCGGGAGGCCAGGCTCAGCGGCGGTCGCCCGCCGTCGGCCCCGAGCGCCCGCAGCGCCTCCCGCTGCGAGACCAGGGAGTACGCGCACCGCGCGACCCGTTCACCGGCGGAGGCGACCGAGTCCATGGCGACGTGCGCCGTCACGTCGCACGACCCGTCCGGCACCGGCGGCACCTGCCGCCCACCCCGATACCCGGTCAACGTCCCGTCCAGGGGACGCGACTCCCGCAGATGCCCGTAGTCCACGGCAAGCGCCAGCCCACGCGCAACCCGCCCGACAGCCCCAGCCCAGGCGAGGTCCCGAGCCCACCCGATCTCCACCCGCCCACCAACCCCGCCCCCGCCCTCACCCCCGCCGACGGCGTTGATCAAGGAGTTTGTGTCCTGATCCGGGCCCTCCGCCGCCACAAACTCCTTGATCACCGGGGCGGTAGGCAGGGCGGCCGGGGGCCACCAGTGGGTGAGCCAGGTGGTGTCGGCGGGGGATGGGGCCGGGCCCACCGTCTCCTCGCCGGTTCTCGGGTTCACCAGGAGGAGGCGCCAGCCTGCGGGCGTGTGGACTGCCACGTCGAGCGGGACGTTGTCCAGCCATTCGGTGGCCAGGAGAAGGCCGGTGATGTCCTCGGGGATGTCGTGCCGCCAGTCGATCTCGGGCGGCAGGTCCGGTGGGCGGACCGACAGTTCCACGGCTACCGGGTGGAGCCGGGCGGCCAGGTCCGGCGCGGCCTGCGCGAGCAGCGCCCGGAGCAGCTCGCCCCGGCCCGCGCCCACGTCCACCACGTCCAGCCGGTCCGGGTGCCCCAGTGCCACGTCCACCGCTTCGAGTTGCCGCAGCACGCAGGCAGCGAAGACGGGTGAGGCGTGCACGCTGGTGCGGAAGTGCGCGGCGGGCCCGGCGCCGGAGACGAAGAACCCCTCCGGCCCGTACAGCGCCTGCTCCATCGCGTCGCGCCAGCGCAGCGGGGTGGTCACCCGCCGACCCTACGGGACGTACCCGAAAGGGAGGTTTGCCCGCCACCGCAGCGGCCCCTTCGGGCGGCCGGTGAAGGTTTTCACACCTTCTTGTTTCCGGTCTGTCACCCGGGCGCATACTTGCCATCGACCGGTACCCCCTTCGAGGACTGGATCGCTGCCATGAGCGCACCGCTGCGCCACCGGGCCACCGCCGGCCCGCTCGTCTTCCCGCGTACCCTCGCCGTCGGCGTGCTCGGCGCCGGCCGGGTCGGCGCCACGCTGGGCGCGGCCCTCGCCGCCGCGGGCCACCGCGTGGTCGCCGCGTCCGGCGCCTCGGGCGCGACAGGGGCCCGGCTCGCGCTGCTGCTGCCCGAGACCCCGCACCGCGCCGCGTCCGACGTGGCGCGTGCCGCCACCGACCTGCTGATCGTCGCCGTTCCGGACGACGCGCTGGCGGGCGTGGTCGCCGACCTCGCCGCGAGCGGCGCGCTGCGCCCGGGCCAGGTGGTGGCGCACACCTCCGGCGCGCACGGGCTCGCGGTGCTCGCCCCGGCCGCCGAGGCCGGCGCCCGGCCGCTCGCGCTGCACCCGGCGATGACCTTCACCGGTACGCCGGACGACCTGTCCCGCCTGCCCGGCATCTCGTACGGGGTGACCGCCCCGGCGGAGCTGCGCGCGTTCGCGGCCCGGCTGGTGGCCGACCTGGGCGGCGTACCGGAGTGGGTCGGTGAGAACGACCGGCCGCTCTACCACGCGGCGCTCGCGCACGGCGCCAACCACCTGGTGACGCTCGTCAACGAGGCGTCCGACCGGCTGCGTGACGCCGGGGTGGAGCGGCCGGAGAAGGTGCTCGCCCCGCTGCTGCGGGCCGCCCTGGAGAACGCGCTGCGGCTGGGCGACGACGCGCTGACCGGGCCGGTGTCCCGGGGCGACGCGGGCACCGTACGCCGGCATCTGGACCGGCTGGCGCGGACCGCGCCGGAATCCGTGCCGCCCTACCTGGCGTTGGCACGACGGACGGCGGACCGCGCCGTCGCGGTCGGCCGCCTCCGCCCGGCGGACGCGGCCGCGCTACGGGACGTGCTGGACGGAATCGAGGTGGCGGCCTGATGGCCGAGGTGCTGCACACGCGCAAGGAACTGGCGGCCGCCCGTGAGGCGATGACCGGCACGGTCGGCGTGGTGATGACCATGGGCGCGCTGCACGCCGGTCACGAGATGCTGCTGCGGGCCGCCCGCGAGCGGGCCGACCACGTCGTCGTGACGATCTTCGTGAACCCGCTCCAGTTCGGCCCGAACGAGGACTTCGACCGCTACCCGCGCACGCTCGACACGGACCTGGAGATCTGCCGCCGGGTGGGGGTGGACGCCGTGTTCGCGCCCTCGGTGACCGAGATGTACCCGGAGGGGCAACCGACGGTACGGCTGAACCCGGGGCCGCTCGGCGAGGACCTGGAGGGCCTGAGCCGTCCCGGCTTCTTCCACGGCGTGCTCACAGTGGTCATGAAGCTGCTCCAGCTCACCCGGCCCGACCTGGCCTTCTTCGGTGAGAAGGACTACCAGCAGCTCACCCTGGTCCGCCGGATGGTCCGCGACCTCGACGTGCCGACCGAGATCGTCGGCGTGCCGACCGTACGGGAACCGGACGGCCTGGCCCTGTCCAGCCGCAACCGTTACCTGTCGGACGCGGAGCGGCAGGCCGCGCTGAGCCTGTCCGCCGCGCTGCGGGCCGGCGCGACGGCAGCGGAGCGGGGCGAGGACGCGGGCGCGGTGCTCGCCGCCGCCCACCGGGCCTTCGACACTCCGGACGCCCGTCTCGACTACCTGGTGCTCACCGACACCGAACTGGAGCCCGGCCCGGTCACCGGCCCGGCCCGGCTGCTGATCGCGGCCTGGGTCGGCGCCACCCGCCTGATCGACAACACGGCCGTCCACCTCGCGCCGCGTCCCTGACCCCACCACGAATGCGGAAAGGCACCCCGATGTTCCGGACCATGCTCAAGTCGAAGATCCACCGCGCCACAGTGACCCAGGCCGACCTGCACTACGTCGGCTCGGTGACTGTGGACGAGGATCTGCTCGACGCGGCGGACCTGCTCCCCGGCGAGCAGGTCGCGATCGTGGACATCACGAACGGCGCGCGGCTGGAGACGTACGTGATCCCGGGGCGGCGGGGCAGCGGCGTGATCGGCATCAACGGCGCTGCCGCGCACCTGGTGCACCCCGGTGACCTGGTCATCCTGATCTCGTACGGGCAGATGGACGACGCCGAGGCCCGCACGTACCGCCCGAAGGTGGTCCACGTGAACGCCGACAACAGGGTCGTAGACCTCTCCACGGACCCGACCGCAGCCGCCCCCGGCACCGCAGGCGCCCCCATCCCCAACCCCCTCGCCGCTTCTCCCCGTTGATCTTGCAGTTGCGGCCCTCCCGTCGCCCCTTCAGGGCGGTTTGTCGGGGCGGTTAGTGCAAGATCGACCGGGCGGGCGGGCAGGAAACGCGGTCTGTCACCGGAAGGTCATTTTCGGCTACCCTGGGCGGACCGTCGGGGATCGACGGTCGTCGGCTGGGGGAGGCCGCGATGCGCCGTGCGATGAGCTTCCTGGTCGCCGCGATGGTCGCGAGCGCCGCCCTGACCGGCTGCGCCGGCACCGGCGGGCTGGACGGCGACCTCACCGACGAGTGGGGCGCGATGGCCGCCCCAGGGCCGTTCACCCCGGCGGCCGAGGTCTGCCAGGTCGCCGACTTCACAGCGAGCGTCGGCCTGGCCGCGTACGCGCCGGTCGGCTGCGAGCTGCCGCACCGCGTGGAGACCGTGCACGTCGGGGCGTTCACCGCCGACCGGGCCACCCCGCCGGCGCTCGACTCACCGGAGATGCGTACCGCCTTCGCCGACTGCGACAAGCGGGCCGGCGGATACGTGGGTGACGACTGGCGCGCCGGACGCCTCCGGCTGGCGGTGGCGGTGCCGACCGCCCTCGGCTGGACGGCCGGCTCCCGTTGGTACCGGTGCGACCTGACCGAGCTGAACACGGTCGAGGCGGCGGCCACCGTGGTCACCCGCACCGGCAGCCTGCGCGACGCGCTCAAGACGCCCTCCCCGCTGCGGCTGGGCTGCCAGCGCACCACGCGGGACGCGGGCCGGGTGCAGCGGCTCACCCCTGTCGACTGCGCTGTCGCGCACGACGCCGAGTTCGTCGGCGTGTGGGCCGCGCCGGATCGCCCGTACCCGAAGAAGCCGGAGGACTGGGTTCCCCTCTACGACGGCTGCTTCGGCGTGATCGCCCGCTACGCCGGGGTGCCCGCCGACGCGTTCCTGCGCTACCGCAGCGACGTGGTGGTCCGCCCGCCCGCCGCCGGTCGCTGGGCGATCGGCGACCGGGGCGTGCGCTGCTACCTGTGGCTCAGCGACCGTACGGTGACCACCTCACTGAAGGGCGCCGGACCGGTCGCCCTGCCGCGCCGCACGAGGTAGCGGAGCGCACTGGTCACGCCCCCCGCGCCCGAGCCGAGTTCGCTTCGGGTTGACTGTGCTCATGGACCTACCCACCGTCGACCTGCCGACGCTGCCCCGGCTGCTCGCCGCGCCCGCCCCCGGCTGGGTGGAGACGACAGACGTGATCGTGGTCGGCTCCGGCGTGGCCGGGTTGACCGCAGCGCTGCACCTGCGCGAGGCGGGCCTGCACGTCACGGTGGTCACCAAGGTCGACATGGACGAGGGCTCGACGCGCTGGGCGCAGGGCGGCATCGCCGCCGTGCTGGACCCGGCGGACACGCCGGACGCGCACGCGTACGACACCGAAGTGGCCGGGGTCGGCCTCTGCGACCCGGCGGCGGTCCGCGCGCTCGTGGCCGAGGGCCCGACCCGGCTGCGCGAGCTGATGCGGATCGGGGCGGAGTTCGACCGCAACCCGGACGGGTCGCTGATGCTGACCCGGGAGGGCGGCCACCGCGCCGACCGGATCGTGCACGCGGGCGGCGACGCCACCGGCGCGGAGGTGCAGCGGGCGCTGCACGACGCGGTACGGCGCGACCCGTGGATCCGGCTGGTCGAGCACGCCCTGGTGCTGGACCTGCTGCGCGCCCCCGGTGACGGCCCGGGCGGGCTCGGCCCCGCCTGCGGCATCACGCTGCACGTGCTCGGCGAGGGCAGCGAGGACGGCGTCGGCGCGATCCTCGGCCGCGCGGTGGTGCTGGCCACCGGCGGGATGGGGCAGATCTTCGCCGCCACCACGAACCCGGCGGTCTCCACCGGCGACGGGGTGGCGCTGGCGCTGCGCGCCGGCGCGGCGGTCACCGACGTGGAGTTCGTCCAGTTCCACCCGACCGCGCTGATCGTGCCGCCCGGCGGACCGGGCGCGGGGCTGGCCCAGCAGCCGCTGGTCTCCGAGGCGCTGCGCGGCGAGGGCGCGCACCTGGTCGACGGCGACGGCAAGCGGTTCATGGTCGGCCAGCACGAACTGGCCGAGCTGGCGCCCCGGGACGTGGTCGCCAAGGGCATCCATCGGGTGCTGCTCGCCAGCGGGGCCGACCACGTCTTCCTGGACGCCCGGCACCTGGGCGGCGACTTCCTGGCCCGGCGGTTCCCCACCATCGTGGCGTCGTGCCTGGCCATCGGCGTGGACCCGGCCACCGACCTGATCCCGGTCGCGCCGGCCGCCCACTACGCCTCCGGTGGCGTCCGGACCGACCTGCGCGGACGCACCTCCATTCCCGGCCTGTACGCCTGCGGCGAGGTCGCCTGCACCGGCGTGCACGGCGCGAACCGGCTGGCCAGCAACTCCCTGCTGGAAGGGCTGGTCTTCTCCCGCCGGATCGCCGAGGACATCGCCGCCGGGCTGCCCGAGCAGGCTCGCCCCGCCGAGACCGGCGCCTGGGTGGGCGGTCCCGGCGCGCTGGTGCCGGCGACCGGCACGGCGGAGTTGCAACGGGCGATGACACGGGGCGCGGGCGTGCTCCGGTCGGCGCGGACGCTGGAAGCCACCGCCGCCACGCTCACCGCGCTGGGCGCGGGGCAGGGCGTGCCGCGTACCGCCGACTGGGAGGCGACGAACCTGCTCACAGTGGCGTCGACGCTGGTCGCCGCCGCGTACGCCCGGCAGGAGACGCGGGGCTGCCACTGGCGGGAGGACTTCCCGACCGCCGACGACAGGTGGCTCGGCCACCTGGTGGCCGAGGTGGGCACGGACGGCATTGTGGCCGAGCGCTGGGAGGAGATCCAGTGAGCGCGAGGAGTGAGCCGGTCTTGCGAGCCCCGCAGTCGCGAACGAAGGAGGCACAGCAGATGAGGGAGTCGACGGAGCAGGCGCTGCGCGACGGTGGCCTTGACCCGGAGCGGGTCCGGCGGATCATCCTCGACACGCTGCACGAGGACCTCGGGCCCGACTTCCTCGACGTCACGAGCGTGGCCACCATCCCGGCCGAGCAGCAGGACACGGCCGATCTGGTGGCGCGCGCCGACGGCGTGGTGGCCGGGCTGCCGGTGGCCGCCGCCGTGTTCGAGCTGGCGGCCGAGGTGACCGGCGCGGGACGTACGGTCGAGGTCGAGCTGGTGGCCCACGACGGGCAGCGGGTGGCGCGCGGCGACGTGCTGGCCACGGTTACCGGGCCGACCCGGCTGCTGCTGACCGCCGAGCGGACGGCGCTGAACCTGCTGTCCCGCATGTCCGGGGTGGCGACGCACACCCGGGCCTGGGCCGACGAGCTGGCCGGCACGAAGGCGACGGTGCTGGACACCCGCAAGACCACGCCGGGCCTGCGGGCGCTGGAGAAGTACGCGGTCCGGGCCGGTGGCGGCACCAACAAGCGGATGGGCCTGTACGACGTCGCCATGATCAAGGACAACCACAAGGTCGCCGCGGGCGGGATCAGCGCCGCGTTCCGCCGGGTCCGGGAGGCCTTCCCCGACGTCGCGGTGCAGGTGGAGGTGGACACGCCGGCCGAGGCGGTGGAGGCGGTCGAGGCGGGCGCCCGCTTCCTGCTGCTGGACAACATGACCCCGGCGCAGCTGCGCGAGGTGGTGGCGTCGGTGGGCGACCGGGCGGAGCTGGAGGCGACCGGCGGGCTGACGCTGCCGATGGCCGCCGAGTACGGCGCCACGGGCGTCGACTTCCTCTCCGTCGGCGCGCTCACCCACTCGTCGCCGATCCTGGACATCGCCCTCGACCTGCGCGACGTCTAGGCTGCCGCTGTGCTGCTCTGCATCGACATCGGAAACACGAACACCGTGCTGGCGACCTTCGACGGCGACAAGCTGGTGCATTCGTGGCGCATCAAGACCGACGCCCGCTCCACCGCGGACGAACTGGGCCTGATGTTCCGCGGGCTGCTCGCCGGTGACGCCGTGGAGATCACCGGGGTGGCTGCCTGCTCGACAGTGCCGGCGGCGCTGCGCTCGCTGCGCACCATGCTCGACAGGTACTACGCCGACCTGCCCAGCGTGATCGTCGAGCCGGGCGTCCGTACCGGCGTCCAGCTCGCCATCGACAACCCGAAGGAGGTGGGCGCGGACCGCGTGGTGAACACGCTTGCCGCGTACACCCTCTACGGCGGGCCGTCGATCGTGGTGGACTTCGGCACCACCACCAACTTCGACGTGATCAGCAGCCGGGGGGAGTTCCTCGGCGGGGCGTTCGCGCCCGGCATCGAGATCTCCTTCGACGCGCTGGCCGCCCGCGCGGCGCAGTTGCGCAAGGTGGAGGCGACCCGTCCGCGCTCGGTGATCGGCAAGAACACCGTGGAGTGTCTTCAGGCCGGGCTCTACTTCGGCTTCGCCGGTCAGGTGGACCGGATCGTCGAGCGGATGTCCGAGGAGCTGGGCGGGGTCAAGGCGGTCATCGCCACCGGTGGCCTGGCGTCGCTGGTGCTCGGTGAGTGCCACACCATCACCCACCACGAACCGATGATCACGCTGATCGGCCTGCGGATGGTCTACGACCGCAACACCTGAGGTGTAAGGAAGGGCCCCCTTTTAACGCCTCCGGTAGAGGAGGGGCCCCTTCTTAACGCCGGCTCTTCAACGCCGCCTCGCCCGGAGCACCATCGTGCGGTACGGCAGCTCCACGGCGTCCCGGCCGGCCAGGTCAGGGTGGGTGGCGAACAGCTCCGCCAGATCCGCGTCCACCCGTCGGCGCTCGTCGGCGTCGGCGGTCAGCCAGAACGAGCGGGAGTGCAGCATGCCCACCACCTCGTCCGGCGTGAGCGTGGTCGCGTGCGCGAACTCGCCCACCTCGACCGCGGTGAAGGCGGCGCCGAAGTCCGCGTACCGCTGCGTCACGTCGCCGGCGTTGTCGCCGAGGTGGGCGATCCGGGTCAGCTCCGCGACCCAGCCCACCCGCTCGTCCCGGATGTTCCAGATCGGCGCGAACATGCCGCCCGCGCGCAGCACGCGCGCGATCTCCGCGTGTGCCGGTTCCCTGTCGAACCAGTGGTAGGCCTGCCCGACCAGCACCGCGTCCGCCGACCCGTCCGGCAGCGGCACGGCCTCGGCGCTGCCGGCGAGCGCCGTCGTGCCCGGCGTGGCGTCGGCCAGTTGCGCCCGCATCCCGGGATCCGGCTCCACGGGTACGACCTGCGCCACCGTCCCGTCGGCGGTGAGCTCCAGCAGTCCCCGGGTGAGGATGCCCGTGCCCGCGCCGAGGTCCACCACCCGGGCCCCGGACAGTCCGTCCAGCGCCCAGCGCAGCGCGGCCTGGGGATAACGGGGACGGAACCGGTCGTACTCGGCCGCGGCGGCGCCGAACGAGAGCGCCGCAGTGGGGTCGGTCATGACGGGCAGGTTATCCCGTAACGGCCGCCAGGCCGCTTGAGTACGCTCATGTGCTGACCCCGCCGATGTTCCCAAGGCCTGAGGAAGCGTGCCGTGACCGAGCAGAACGCCCTGCCAGCAGACCCCGCCGACGACCTTCCCGAGCAGATGAAGGTCCGCCGGGAGAAGCGGGACCGGATGCTCGCCGAGGGCACCGAGCCGTACCCGGTGGGTTTCCCGCGCACCACCACGCTGGCGCGGCTGCGCGAGCGCTACGCGGACCTGCCCACCGACACCGCCACCGGCGACCGGGCCTCGGTCACCGGCCGGGTGATCTTCATTCGCAACACCGGCAAGCTCTGCTTCGCGACGCTCCGCGACGGTGACGGCACCGAACTCCAGGCGATGCTCTCGCTGGACCGGGTCGGGCCGGAGCGGCTGGCGGACTGGAAGCGCCTGGTCGACCTCGGCGACCACGTCGGGGTGACCGGCGAGGTGATCACCAGCCGGCGCGGCGAGCTGTCCGTGCTCGCCGAGGAGTGGGCGGTCACCGCCAAGGCGCTGCGCCCGCTGCCGGTGGCGCACAAGCCGCTGAGCGAGGAGTCCCGGGTCCGCCAGCGCTACGTGGACCTGGTGGTTCGCCCGCAGGCCCGGCAGATGGTCCGCACCCGGGCCACCGCCGTCCGCAGCCTGCGGGACACCCTGCACGGGCAGGACTACATCGAGGTCGAGACCCCGATGCTGCAACTGCTGCACGGCGGCGCGGCGGCCCGCCCATTCGTGACCCACAGCAATGCGCTCGACACGGATCTGTATCTGCGAATCGCGCCGGAACTATTTCTCAAGCGCGCGGTGGTCGGCGGCGTCGACCGCGTCTTCGAGATCAACCGCAACTTCCGTAATGAGGGCATCGACTCTTCGCACTCGCCGGAGTTCGCGATGCTGGAGGCGTACCAGGCGTACGGCGACTACGACACGATGGCCGAGCTGACCCGAAATCTCGTACAGCAGGCCGCAGTCGCGGTCGCCGGATCGACCGTGGTGACCCACGCGGACGGGCATGAGTTCGATCTGGGTGGCGAGTGGCGCTCGGTGACGCTGTTCGGTGTTCTTTCCGAAGCGCTCGGTGAGGAGGTCACCGTCCGCACCGAAAGGGCACGCCTGGTCGAGTACGCGGACAAGGTCGGTCTCTCCGTCGACCCGAAGTGGGGCCCGGGCAAGCTGGCCGAGGAGTTGTTCGAGGAACTCGTGGTGCCGTCGCTTCAAGCGCCCACGTTCGTCCGCGACTACCCGGAGGAGACCAGCCCGCTGACCCGGGCCCACCGCAGCGAGCCGGGCCTGGCCGAGAAGTGGGACCTGTACGTGCTCGGATTCGAGCTGGGCACCGCGTACTCGGAGCTGGTCGACCCGGTTGTGCAGCGGGAGCGGCTGATGGCCCAGGCGCAGCTCGCGGCGCGCGGCGACGACGAGGCGATGCGGCTGGACGAGGATTTTCTCCGAGCGATGGAGTATGGAATGCCGCCCTCCGGTGGCATGGGAATGGGAATCGATCGCCTGCTGATGGCGCTGACCGGGCTGGGAATTCGGGAAACGATCCTGTTCCCGTTGGTCCGGCCGGAGTAGGCGCTCCCGCAAAGCTTCTCCGGCTCGTTACCCCGTCCTATTGACGGAACAAGCGCCGGACGGGTTATTGTGCTCTCGGAGTATTGCAGGAGTATCACCCTGCTCGAAAGGAATGTGGGACGTGGCCAAGCAGATCATTCACAAGCTGGTCGATGACCTGGACGGCGGGGACGCTGACGAGACCGTCAAGTTCGCGCTCGACGGCGTGCAGTACGAGATCGACCTCTCCGCACCCAACGCAGAGAAATTGCGTGACGTATTCGCGCCGTACATCGCGAACGGAACGAAGGTCGGTCGCGGGGGTGTGGTCGTGGGCGGCCGGGCCGCTCGGGGTCGAGGCGGCGCGACCGCGGACCGCGAGCAGAACCGGGCCATCCGCGAGTGGGCCAAGAAGGCTGGCAAGGACATCTCCGACCGGGGTCGTATCCCGCAGGAGATCGTGGACGAGTACCACGCGAAGGCGGGGCACTGACCCCAGCCTCGCCACGGGCGACACGACGCCGGACCGGAGTGCCACTCCGGGCCGGCGTCGCCGTTTCCGGGCCGGTAGGACGGTTCCGGGGCCGCTGTGACGGTTCCGCCCGACCGTCCCTTTGGGGTTGGATGTCCGGCCTGGCCCACCTCTTCGGCCCGGCTCCTCCAGGACGGCGGAGCGGGAAGAAATCCCCGCCGGGAGCGGTTGTCCACAGGCGGTGGAGATTCCATCCACAGGCTGTGGACGACGTCGGCGGGCGCACTGTCGCCGCATCGGGTCCACTCGACCGGCCTTCGGGTGCCGGTCGAATTTCGCTCTACGCGTACAGGTAGGGGTCCCGGAACACCTCCTGAGCGTGGACGGTTGTCAGAAACGACGTCGGAACGACCATTCGCGGGGCCACACGACCTCAGCGGAGGCGGCCCGCGGCGATAGAGTAAGGAGGCACGGACGCCCATCCCGGACGTCCGCGCACCGGCCCCGCCGAGATCTGACCATCAAGGCGCACGGCACGTGAGGAGCACGAGGGCATGTTCGAGCGGTTCACCGACCGAGCGCGACGGGTTGTCGTCCTGGCCCAGGAAGAGGCCCGGATGCTCAACCACAACTACATCGGTACGGAACACATCCTGTTGGGCCTGATCCATGAGGGTGAGGGTGTCGCGGCGAAGGCTCTGGAGAGTCTGGGCATCTCGCTGGAGGGTGTGCGTCAGCAGGTCGAGGAGATCATCGGCCAGGGCCAGCAGGCGCCGAGCGGGCATATTCCGTTCACGCCGCGGGCGAAGAAGGTGCTGGAGCTGTCACTGCGTGAGGCGTTGCAGCTCGGGCACAACTACATCGGCACGGAGCACATCCTGCTCGGTCTGATCCGCGAGGGCGAGGGCGTCGCCGCCCAGGTCCTGGTGAAGCTGGGCGCCGACCTGAACCGGGTGCGCCAGCAGGTGATCCAGCTGCTGTCGGGCTACCAGGGCAAGGAGCCGGCCGCCGCCGGCGCCGCGCCGGGTGAGGCCGCGCCGTCGACCAGCCTGGTGTTGGACCAGTTCGGCCGCAACCTGACCCAGGCCGCCCGGGAGGGCAAGCTCGACCCGGTCATCGGGCGGGAGAAGGAGATCGAGCGGGTCATGCAGGTGCTGTCCCGCCGCACGAAGAACAACCCGGTGCTGATCGGTGAGCCCGGCGTCGGCAAGACCGCCGTGGTGGAGGGCCTGTCGCAGAAGATCATCAAGGGCGAGGTGCCGGAGACGCTGAAGGACAAGCAGCTCTACACCCTCGACCTCGGTGCCCTGGTCGCCGGTTCCCGCTACCGGGGTGATTTCGAGGAGCGCCTGAAGAAGGTGCTCAAGGAGATCCGCACCCGCGGCGACATCATCCTGTTCATCGACGAGATCCACACGCTCGTCGGTGCGGGCGCGGCCGAGGGCGCGATCGACGCCGCGAGCATTTTGAAGCCGATGCTGGCCCGTGGTGAGTTGCAGACCATCGGCGCCACCACGCTGGATGAGTACCGTAAGCATTTGGAGAAGGACGCCGCTCTGGAGCGTCGTTTCCAGCCGATCCAGGTGGGTGAGCCGTCGCTGGCGCACACGATCGAGATTTTGAAGGGTCTGCGGGACCGCTACGAGGCGCACCACCGCGTGTCCATCACCGACGCCGCCCTCGTGGCCGCCGCGACGCTGGCCGACCGGTACATCTCGGATCGGTTCCTGCCGGACAAGGCGATCGACCTGATCGACGAGGCGGGCGCGCGGATGCGGATCCGCCGGATGACCGCGCCGCCGGACCTGCGCGACTTCGACGAGCGCATCGCCCAGGTGCGCCGCGACAAGGAGTCCGCGATCGACGCGCAGGACTTCGAGCGGGCCGCCCAGCTGCGCGACACCGAGAAGCAGCTGCTGGGCCAGAAGGCGCAGCGGGAGAAGGAGTGGAAGGCCGGCGACCTCGACGTCGTCAGCGAGGTCGACGACGAGCAGATCGCCGAGGTCCTCGGCAACTGGACCGGCATTCCGGTGTACAAGCTGACCGAGGAGGAAACCTCCCGGCTGCTGCGCATGGAGGACGAGCTGCACAAGCGCGTCATCGGCCAGGAAGACGCGGTCAAGGCGGTCTCGAAGGCGATCCGGCGTACCCGCGCCGGGTTGAAGGACCCGAAGCGCCCGTCCGGGTCGTTCATCTTCGCCGGCCCGTCCGGCGTCGGTAAGACCGAGCTGTCCAAGGCGCTCGCCGAGTTCCTCTTCGGCAGCGAGGACGCGCTGATTCAGCTGGACATGTCGGAGTTCCACGACCGGTACACCGTGTCCCGCCTCGTCGGCGCCCCGCCCGGGTATGTGGGGTATGACGAGGGTGGGCAGCTGACCGAGAAGGTGCGTCGCCGGCCGTTCTCCGTGGTGCTGTTCGACGAGATCGAGAAGGCCCACCCGGACGTGTTCAACACGCTCCTGCAGATCCTGGAAGACGGCCGTCTCACCGACGGTCAGGGCCGGATCGTGGACTTCAAGAACACCGTCATCATCCTGACCACCAACCTCGGCACCCGCGACGTCGCCAAGGCGGTGTCGCTGGGCTTCCAGGCGTCGGAGGACTCCGAGTCGAACTACGACCGGATGAAGCAGAAGGTCAACGACGAACTCAAGCAGCACTTCCGGCCCGAGTTCCTCAACCGCATCGACGACACCATCGTCTTCCACCAGCTACGCCAGAACGAGATCCTCTCGATCGTCGACATCATGATCGCCCGCATCGAAACCCAACTCCGCAACAAGGACATGGGTCTCGAGCTGACCGACAACGCCAAGAAGTACCTCGCCGTCAAGGGCTTCGACCCGGTGCTGGGCGCACGGCCACTGCGCCGCACCATCCAGCGCGACATCGAGGACAACCTGTCCGAGCGGATCCTGTTCAACGAACTGACCCCGGGTCAGATCGTCGTCGTGGACTGCGAGGGCGACCCGGAGAACATCGACAAGTCCAAGCTCGTCTTCCGGGGCGCGGACCGGCCGGACGCCGTGCCGGACGCGGTCCCGGCGGACCTCGGCGGCACCGCCGCCACCGGCGCGGACGACGCCGCGTAAGTCCGCACATTTCGAGGGCGACGGCCCCGGTAGGCGAAAGCCACCGGGGCCGTCGCCTTTCCCGTGCCCGCCCACCGCGCCCCGCCCGCCCTTGCCTTGGTTGATCATGAAGTTGACCGCACTTGGCGTCCCATTTGTCGCCGCTAACTTCATGATCGACAGAGCGGGCGGGGGCGAGGCGGGGAGGCGGGGAGGCGGGGGCGAGGGCGGGAGTGGGACGGTCAGGGGAGGGGGACGGCGGGGCCGTCGCCGGCCAGGCGGAACGACTCGTCGCCCACCGGTTCCACCAGTCCGTCCGTGACCAGGCCGGCCAGCGCCCGGGCCCGCTGCACGTCGTCCTGCCACACCTGGTCCAGCCGCTGATGCGGCACCGGCCCGGTGGCGTCCCGGAGCACGGCGAGCAGCAGTCCGCGTACCTGCCGGTCGGTGCCGGCGTAGCGCTGCGGACGGCGCGTCGGCCCGGTAGGGACGGCCTGGCCGGAGGCGCGCCAGGCGCAACTCGACTCGACCGGGCAGATCGCGCAACGCGGGGCGCGGGCGGTGCAGACGACCGCCCCGAGTTCCATGAACGCGGCGCTGGCCAGGGCGGCGGCGGCTGGTTCGATCGGCAGCAGTTCCTCGGTGGCGACCAGGTCGGCGGGGCGGGTCGTCGGACCGGCGTCGGGTTCACCGGCGATCGCCCGGCACACCACCCGCCGCACGTTGGTGTCCACCACCGGATGCCGCTGCCCGTACGCGAAGGCGGCGACCGCGCGGGCCGTGTACGTGCCGACGCCCGGCAGCGCCAGCAGCTGGTCGAGCCGGTCGGGCACCACGCCGCCGTGCCGCTCCACGATGGCCACCGCGCACTCGCGCAGGCGTACCGCTCGGCGGGGGTAGCCGAGCCGCCCCCACATCCGGATCGCCTCGGCCGGGGTGTCCTCGGCGAGCGCGCGCGGCTCGGGCCAGCGGGCCAGCCACGCCTGGAAGGCGGGCACCACCCGTACCACCGGGGTCTGCTGGAGCATGACCTCGGAAACCAGGATCGCCCAGGCGCCGATACCCGGCTCGCGCCAGGGCAGTTCACGGGCGTTGCGCTCGTACCACCGGCTGACCTGGGTGGCGAATGTGGGCTCGGACATCGCGTCGCCGATCATGTCACGGCTGTCTTTCCCGCAGGTTGGGCGGGGCGGGTGGCCGGGCGCGATCGATCATGGGCGACGGGGCAGAATGTCCGAATGAACGAGCTCGCGATCACCGTCATCGGCCGGGACCGGCCGGGCATCGTCGCCGACGTCGCGGAGGTCCTCGCCCGGCTCGGCGCGAACCTCACCGACTCGACGATGACCCGGCTGCGTGGACACTTCGCGATGACCCTGATCTGCGTGGGACCGGCCGCCGCCGACGTCGAGGCCGCGCTGGCCCCGCTCGCCGCCGACGGGCACCTGCTGGCCACCGTACGCGCGGTCACGCCTGATGCCGGCAGCGAGCCCGCCGGTGAGCCGTATGTGCTGGCGGTGCACGGCGCCGACCGGATGGGCATCGTGGCGGCGATGACCCGGGTGCTCACCGACGCGGGCGGGAACGTGACCGACCTGAGCACGCGGCTGACCGGTTCGCTCTACGTGGTGGTCGCCGAGGTCGAGCTGCCGCCGGGCGTCTCCGACGAGGTGGCGGGCCGGCTCACGCGCGTCGCGGCGGAGCTGGGTGTCGGGGTCAGCCTCCGCCCGGCGGACACGGACCTGCTGTGACCGGGCCGGAGTACGCGGGCCTGGGCGGCTGGACGCCGGAGAAGCTCGGTGTCGCCGGTGCGGTACGCCCGGTGGTGGCCGCGCCGGAGCCGGTGCTGAGCCAACCCGGCCCGGAGGTCGACCCGACGTCTGCCGAGGTGGTGCGGCTCGCCGCGGACCTGGTGGCCACGATGCGGGTCTCGCCCGGCTGTGTGGGCCTGGCGGCGCCGCAGGTGGGGGTGAGCGCGCAGGTGTTCGCGGTGGACGTCACCGGACATCCGAAGGCGGTCACCGTGCACGGCACGTTCGTGCTCTGCAACGCGCGGGTGGTCGAGGCGAGCCGCTGGAAGGCGGGCCGGGAGGGCTGCATGTCGGTGCCGGACCTGACCGGCGACGTGAAGCGGGCCAGCCGGCTGGTGGTGGAGGGCGCGCTGCCGGGCACCGGCGAACCGGTCCGGCTGGTGACCGACGGCTTCGAGGCGCGCGCGCTCCAGCACGAGATCGACCACTGCGCGGGGCTGCTCTTCCTCGACCGGGTGGCCGGCGCGCACGCGATCTACCAGCGCAAGGTCTACCTCTGACGGTGGCGGCGGTCATCCGGTGTGGACGGTGGTGGCCGTACGGCGGCGGGTTCCCGGCGCGTCGGACCGGCGAGCCGTGCGCCGCGCGGCTACGGTAGGCGCATCATGCGTCTGACGGTCGGCCCCCTGCCCCCTGCCGTGTACTGGCGGCGTCGTGCCGTCGTGCTCGGCGCGGGGCTGCTCTTCCTGATTGTCCTGCTCTACTCGTGCACCGGCACGGACCGCAACACCGGCGCGCCGGGCACGGACCCGTCGCCGACCGGTTCCGCCGGGGCCGAGCCGGGCCCGTCCGGCTCGGTGTTGACGCCGCAGTCGGGGAGCCCGTCGCCGACACCCGGCGACGTGGGCGGCGGTGGCGCGAACACCGGTGGCGGCAACACCGGCGGGAACAACACCGGCGGCGGGAGCACCGGTGGCGGCAACACCGGTGGCGGGAACAACAACGGCGGCGGCACCGGTAACGGCGGCGCGAACGGGCAGCCCGTCTCGGACGACGGCACCTGCACCGACTCGGAGTTGCTGGTGACGCCGGTCGCGGCGCCGGCCACCGCCCAGCGGGGCACTGTGGTCACGCTGCGTCTCAAGGTCAAGAACGTGTCGAACCGTACGTGTAACAGGGACGTCGGCGCCGACCTCCAGGAGCTGTACCTCAAGGCGGGCGCGGAGAAGATCTGGTCGTCGGACACGTGCGGCACCGGCAAGGGCTCCGACGTGCAGACCTTCACGCCGAACTTCGAGCGCTCCTACGAGCTGGGCTGGAACGGCCGGGTGGACAACCGGTGCGCCAACGGGCTCGCGAACGGTGAGTTCGCCGCGATCGGCGCGTACCAGGTGTTCGCCCGCGTCGGCACCAAGATCAGCGAGCCGGTGAAGCTGACGATCACCGGCTGAGCGGCGGGGTCAGACGTACCGTTCGAGGATGGACGCCTCGGCGAGCCGGGACAGGCCCTCGCGGACCCCTCGGGCGCGGGCGTCGCCCACCCCCTCGACGGCCTGGAGGTCCTCCACCGTCGCGCCGAGCAGCCGCTGGAGGCTGCCGAAGTGCACCACCAGCCGGTCGACCACGGCGACCGGCAGCCGGGGCACCTTGGCGAGCAGGCGGAACCCGCGTGGGCTGACCGCCGCGTCGAGCGCGTCCGAGGCGGACGGGTAGCCGATCGCCTTGGCGACCGCCACGAGGTCGATCAGCTCGGTGGCGCTGAGCAGGTCGAGTTCGACAAGCGCCTCGTCCAGGGTGCGCGACTTGCGGCCGACCGGCAGGTAGTCGCGGATGACCAGGGTGCGGTCGGCGTCCACGCCGGCCATCAACTCGTCGAGCTGAAGGGCCAGCAGGCGGCCGTCGGTGCCCAGCTCGACCACGTAGCCGGCGATCTCGTCGGCGATGCGGCGGACCATCTCCAGCCGCTGCACCACAGCCACCGCGTCGCGGACGGTGACCAGGTCTTCGATCTCCAGCGCGGAGAGCGTGCCGGAGACCTCGTCCAGCCGCAGCTTGTAGCGCTCCAGCGTGGCCAGCGCCTGGTTGGCGCGGGACAGGATCGCCGCCGAGTCGTCCAGCACGTGCCGCTGGCCGTTGACGTAGAGGCTGATGATCCGCATCGACTGGCTGACCGAGATGACCGGGTAGCCGGTCTGCCGGGCCACCCGCTCGGCCGTGCGGTGCCGGGTGCCGGACTCCTCGGTGGGGATCGACGGGTCGGGCATCAGGTGCACGCCGGCCTGCACGATCCGGGTGCCGTCGCTGGAGAGGACGACAGCGCCGTCCATCTTGCACAGCTCCCGGACCCGGGTGGCGGAGAACTCCACGTCCATCGGGAAGCCGCCGGTGCAGATCTGCTCGACCACCTTGTCGTAGCCGAGCACGATCAGCGCGCCCGTGCGGCCGCGCAGGATCCGCTCCAGGCCGTCCCGCAGGGCGGTACCCGGAGCCATCAGGGCGAGGTTGGCGCGCAGGGGATCACCGCCGGCCCCGCCGCCGACGCTTCCGTTGACGCTCACGCTGATGGCACGAGCGGGGTTGCCGCTCACGGCGCCGGTACGGGCGTGCGGCGTCGCCGTTGCGGGCTTGGTGGCATCGCGGTCGATCGGCACGGGCACAGTCTACGGACTGCCGTGCGGTGGGTGCTCTCGTGGTTACTGTGATGTGTCACGATGCCCGGCTCCGGGCGGTCGTCGGCCGGATGCGTGTGCTGTCCGGAATCGCCCGGCGGTTCCCGCCACGCGCTCACGCGGCGTCACTCCGCCGATGCGCGAGCGGCGGCCTGGAGGGCGGCCCGCACGTCAGTGACCTCGATCACGCGCATGTTCTCCGGCCCGGCGCCGCTGCTCTCCGGCCCGCAGCCGGGTGGCACGAGAGCCAGCCGGAAGCCCAGCCGGGCCGCCTCGGACAGCCTGCGGGGCACCGCGCCGACCCGGCGTACCTCGCCGGTGAGCCCCACCTCGCCGATGGCCACCAGGTGCGGGTTGAGCGCCAGGTTGAGCCCGCCGGAGGCGACCGCGAGCGCCACCGCCAGGTCGGCCGCCGGCTCGACCACCCGGATGCCGCCGACAGTGGCGGCGAAGACCTCCCGGTCGTGCAGCGTGAGCCGTTCGGTCCGGCGCTGGAGCACCGCGAGGACCATGGCGAGCCGGGCGCTGTCGAGGCCGGAGACGGTACGCCGCGGCGACCCGGCGACGGTGGCTCCGATCAGCGCCTGCACCTCGGTCACCAGCGCCCGGCGGCCTTCCATCGCCACCGTCACGCACGTGCCCGGTACCGGCTCGGAGTAGCGGGTCAGGAACAGGCCGGACGGGTCGGCCAGGCTGCTGATGCCGCCCTCGTGCATCTCGAAGCAGCCCACCTCGTCGGCCGCGCCGAACCGGTTCTTCACGCCACGCACCATGCGCAGCGACGAGTGCTTGTCGCCCTCGAAGTGCAGCACCACGTCGACCAGGTGCTCCAGCACCCGAGGGCCGGCGACCTGGCCGTCCTTGGTGACGTGGCCGACCAGCACGGTGGCGACGCCGCGCTCCTTGGCGACAGCGACCAGGGCGGCGGTGACCGCGCGTACCTGGGTGACGCCGCCGGGCACGCCCTCGGTGCCGGTGGTGGAGATGGTCTGCACCGAGTCGAGCACCAGCAGGCCGGGCTTGACCGCGTCGAGGTGGCCGAGCACCGCCGACAGGTCGCTCTCGGCGGCCAGGTAGAGCTGGTCGTGCAGGGTGCCCATCCGCTCGGCGCGCAGTCGCACCTGGCTGACCGACTCCTCGCCGCTGACCACCAGCGACGGGCTGCCGGCCCCGGCGGCCCACTGCTGGGCCACGTCGAGCAGCAGCGTCGACTTGCCCACGCCGGGCTCGCCGGCGAGCAGCACCACCGCGCCGGGAACGAGGCCGCCGCCGAGCACCCGGTCGAGCTCGCTGACGCCGGTGGGGCGCGCGCGGGCGGGCGCGGCGCTGATGGTGGCGATCGGACGGGCCGGCTCGGCCGGAAGACGGGAGCTGACCACCCGGCCGGAGACCAGCGGGCCGGTGATCGTGGACTCGACCACTGAGCCCCACTCGCCGCACTCGGGGCACCTGCCCACCCACTTCGGGGGCTGGTGACCGCAGGCGTCGCACTCGTAGGCCGGGCGGGGCTCGCGAGCGGCGCGACCGCGACCGGCGGCGGCACGGGAGGGGGTCGATCGGGGCGTGGTCACCACAGGACGCTAACCGGCCCGTACGACGAAAGCCCACCGGAAACGGCGACACCGCCGGCGTGGCGCTGGCCACGGCGGCGGTGCCGACGGAAGGAGGTGCGGTCAGTGGCCGCCCTCGACGCCACCGTCCTCGGCCCCGTGCTCACGCGGGTTGACGATCTTGGACGGCGTGGGCTCCGCGGTCAGCGGGATGCCGATCGGCGCCGGGGTCGTGATGACCTTGCCGTCGCCGAAGTCGAAGGTCAGGTTGACCTGCTGGCCGACGAGCAGCTTCTGGTTCAGGCCGACGAGCTGGAGGAACCGCGGGTTGTCGGCGTTGAGCTGGGCGTAGCTGAGCGCCGGGATCTCGATCCGGGCCGGCTGCCCGGCGGGCGCCGACTCGGTCTCGCTCGGCGACGGGCTGGCCGACGGCGACCCGGTCACCTCCAGCGACTGGCTCGGCGACGCGCTCGGGTCGGTGGCGGTCGGCGAGGCGGTGGCCGGCTCGGTCGGCGAGCCGCTCGGGGTGGCGGCGCCGCTCTCGCCCGCGCCGGAACCGCTGAGCACGATCTCCCGGGCGCTGTCGGTGGTGACCGTCACGGTCACCGGCTTCTCGCTGTCGTTGTAGATCACCACGTTGAGCGGCGCGTTCGACCCCGCCTCGTAGCCCTTCGGCCCCGGGGTCTGCACGTAGAGCCCGCGCACCTTGTACAGGTTGTCGGAGGTCTGGACGTTGACGCCCTGTACCGACGGGATCTTGTTGGCGGTCTCGGAAATCTGCCCGGTGCCGCACCCGGACAGCAGCAGGCTCGCCGCCGCCGTGCCGGCCAGCAGCAGGGCCGGCCCCCGGGAACCCCTGATCGAGCGCGTCACGTCGGTCCTCCTCGTCACGATCCCCGCCCGGTCGACCACCGGGCACGGGGTGGCCATACCCGCGCAGACCGCGCTCCAGGGTAGTTGGAGCTGATCGAGGCCCGCACGCGGACCCGGCAATGCCACCTTCGGAGGGGAACCCTCAGACCACCCGGCCGCTCGTCACCAGCAGCAGCACATCGATGAGCGCCACCACCAGCACCGCCCGGAAGGCGCTCGCCGAGCGTCCGGCGGTGGCGCGTCCCGCGTACCAGCCGAGGGCCGGCACGGCGACGGCGGCGGCGACGGCCGACAGCCCGGCCCACGACGGCGGCCCCGGCGGGCCGAAGACCAGCGCGACGGTGGCCGCCAGGAGCAGTCCGGCGGCGGCGAGCCGGCTGCCGGCGGGGCCCAGCCGGTGCGGCAGGCCGCGTACCCCGGTCCGGGCGTCGTCGGCCAGGTCGGGCAGCACGTTCGCGAAGTGCGCGCCGGCGCCCAGCAGCGCGGCGGCGGCCACCAGCCAGGCCGGTGGCGCGGGCGAGCCGGGCAGCGCCAGCACCACGAACGCGGGCAGCGCGCCGAACGAGACGGCGTAGGGCAGCACCGACACCGCAGTCGACTTCAACGGCCGGTTGTAGAGCAGCGCGGAGACCAGGCCCAGCGTGGCGCAGGCCGCCGCGGCCGGACCACCGGCCAGGGCCAGCAGCGGGGTGGCGACGGCGGCCACCGCGACGGCCCGGGCCAGCGCCGGCCGGCTGACCGCGCCGGTGGTCACCGGTTTGTCGGTACGCCCCACCGCGGCGTCCCGCTCGGCGTCGATCAGATCGTTGCTCCAGCCGACCGCGAGCTGGCTGGCCAGCACCGTCAGCGCCACCGCCGCGACGCCGGCCGCGGAGTGCCCGGCGCCGGCGGCGAGCAGCGCGGCGACCACGGTGACCGCCGCCGCCGGCTCCGGATGGCTCGCCCTGACCAGCCCTAACACCCGTGTCGACATAAGGGAAGTCTGGTCGTTACCGGGCAGTCGTGCCACGCTCGACGCATGCCTGACGTGTCCGGGGTGTCCACTCCGTACCGCGTGCTGCCGCCGAACGACCCCCGGCAGTACGACGATCTGGCCGACGAGTGGTGGCGGCCGGACGGCGCGTTCGCCATGCTGCACTGGCTGGCGCGGGCGCGCGCGGCACTGGTGCCACCGGCGTCCACGCCGGACGATCTGCTCGTCGACCTGGGCTGCGGCGCCGGGCTGCTGGCGCCGCACCTGGCCGGCAAGGGCTACCACCACGTCGGGGTGGACCTGACCCGCTCCGCGCTGGACCAGGCCGCCGACCACGGGGTGACAGTGGTCCAGGGCGACGCGACGGCGGTGCCGCTGACCGACGGCTGCGCGGCGGTGGTCTCCGCCGGAGAGGTGCTGGAACACGTGCCGGACTGGCGGCGCGCGGTCGCCGAGGCGTGCCGGCTGCTGCGGCCCGGCGGCCTGCTGGTGCTGGACACGCTCAACGACACGCTGCTGGCCCGGCTGATCGCGGTGGAGCTGGGCGAACGGCTGCCCACCGTGCCGCGCGGCATCCACGATCCACGGTTGTTCGTCGACGCCCGCGCGCTCGTCGCCGAGTGCGCCCGGCACGGCGTGTCGCTCGAGGTACGCGGGGTCCGCCCGGAGGTGGGCGGCACGCTTGCCTGGTTGCTGCGCCGCATGCGCGGCGGCGGCGACCGTCCGGGCAGGACCGAGCCACGCATGGTGCCGACCCGGTCGGCAGCGGTGCTGTACCAGGGCTGGGGGCGCCGGAGCGGGTAGCCGGGGCCGCCCGGGGTAAAGGACGCCGAGAAGGGGGCGACATGAGTGTGCACGCGCTGGAGGCGGCCCGCCGGTTGGCGCCGCGACTGGCCGCCCGCGCGGCCGAGCACGACCGCGACGGCTCGTTCCCCGTGGACGACTTCGCGGACCTGCGGGCAGCCGGGCTGTTCGGGCTGATGGTGCCGCCCGAGCTGGGCGGCACGGGCGCGAGCTTCGCCGAGTACGCCGCGGTCGCCACCGAACTGGCCCGGGGCAACGGCGCCACAGCGCTGGTGTTCAACATGCACGCCTCGGTCACCGGCGCGCTGGGCGCGGTCACCGAGGAACTGGCCGAGGCGCTCGGCGTACCGGAGGAGGCGCTTGCCGCCCGGGACCGGCTGCTGCGCGCGGCGGCCGACGACGCCTGGTACGCGGTGGCGATGAGCGAACGCGGCGCCGGCGCCCGGCTGTCCCAGCTCAGCACCGTCTACGAGCCGGTCGAGGGCGGCTGGCACATCAAGGGCAGCAAGACGTTCTGCTCCGGCGCCGGCCACCCGGACGGCTACCTGGTGGCCGCCCGCAGCGCCGCCGACCAGTCGGTGGTGTCGCAGTTCCTGGTCCCGGCCGGGGAGGGGATCACCGTCGAGCCCACCTGGGACTCGCTCGGCATGCGGGCCACCTCGTCGCACGACGTGCACCTGGACGTGACGGTTCCGGCCGACCGGCTGCTCGGCGGCGTCGAAGGGCTGGCCTTGGTGGTCGCCCAGCTCATGCCGCACTGGCTGGTGGCGAGCTACGCCGCGGTCTACGTGGGCGTGGCCCGGGCCGCCATCGACGCGGCCGCCGAGCACCTCAACGCCCGCAACCTCGCCGGCCTGCCGGCGGTACGGGCCCGCCTGGGCCGCGCCGACGCCGCCACCGCCGCCGCCGAACTGGTGGTCGCCGAGGCGGCCCGCCGGGTCGACGAGGCCCCCGGCGACGCGGAGACGAACCGCTGGGTGTGGCGCGCCAAGCTGCTGGCGGGCACCACCGCCGCCGAGGTGGCGGCCTCCATGCTGGAGGCGGCCGGCACCTCGGCGACCCGCCGCGGGCATCCGCTGGAGCGGCTCTACCGGGACGCCCGCTGCGGCTCGCTGCACCCGGCCACGTCCGACGTCTGCGCCGACTGGCTCGGCATCGCCGCGCTCGGCGGGGACCCGGACCGGGACAGCGCGCTCCCTCGTTGGTGAGCGCGAGGAGTGAGCCGGTTTTGCGAGCCCCGCAGTCGCGAACGAAAGGCGGCACGGTGAGCAGGAGTCGGTGCGAGAGGTGAGGGAGGGCGAGGGGTGGGGGACGTGGGCACACCGGTGATCGCGGGTCTTGGTACGGCGCAACCGCCGGCCGCGATGCAGGACGAACTGTGGACGGGCTTCTTCGCGCGGCACTTCCAGGGGAACACCAGGGCGCTGGCCGAGCGGATCTTCGCGAACTCGGGCGTCACCCGGCGGCAGGCGGCGGTCAACCCGCTGCTGGAGGACGTCTCGGAATGGCCGACCGAGCGCCGGATGCGCCGCTACCAGGTCGAGGCGCTGCCGCTGGGCAAGGAGGCGGTCAGCCGGGCGCTCACCGCCGCCGGCCTGGACGCCGCCGACATCGGCATGTTCGTGGTCTGCTCCTGCACCGGGTACGCCACCCCCGGCCTGGACATCCTGCTCGCCCGGGACCTCGGCATGTCGCCGAGCACCCAGCGCATGTTCGTCGGGCACATGGGCTGCTACGCGGCCCTGCCCGGGCTGGGCGCGGCGAGCGACTTCGTCACCGCCCGCGGGCGCCCCGCGCTGCTGCTCTGCGCGGAGCTGACCAGCCTGCACATCCAGCCGCCGGGCGCCCGGGTGGACACCCAGCAGATCGTCTCCCACGCGCTGTTCTCGGACGCCGCGGTCGCCGCCGTGGTCATCCCCGGCGGCCGGGGGTACGCGCTGCGCGAGGTCACCTCGGTCACCGACACCTCCACCGCCGACCACATGACGTGGGACGTCACCGACACCGGCTTCCGGATGGGGCTGTCGCCGAAGGTGCCGCAGGTCCTCTCCCGGTACGTCCGGGAACTGATCGACGAGTTGCTGGCACGGCACGGTTGCGACCGGTCCGACGTGGACGGCTGGGCGGTGCATCCGGGCGGGCCACGGATCCTCAACGTGGTGGAACGCGAGCTGGCCCTGCCGCCGCACGGGCTCGCCGCCTCCCGGGGGACGCTCGCCGAGCACGGCAACTGCTCGTCCCCGACGGTGCTGCTGATCCTGGACCGGCTGTGGCGTGCGGAGCCGTCACCGCCGCGCTGGGTGGTGATGCTGGCCTTCGGTCCGGGGCTGACGCTCTACGCGGCGCTGCTGGAACGCGTGGGCTGACGGGTCGCCCCGGCCGCGCCGCGCCGATACGCTGCCGGCATGGCCTCCGAGGAGCGGGACGGGCGGGCGTTGCTGGCCGGCCTGACCGTCCTGGCGCTGTTGCTCGGCTCGGCCTGGTGGCGGTCGGCGGCTCCGGAGCCTGGTCCGGCCGCGTCGGCCGTGTCCGCGAGCGTGGATCTGACCCCTCGCAACTGGCGGGTCGACCCGTCGACGGGCGAAGCGCGGCCGGTGCCACGCGCCGGGCGCGACGCGGGGGCGTCGCTCGGCCCTCGCCGCGGGCCGCGTGCCGAGCCGGACCGCTCGGTGGTGATACAGGTGGAGGACGACGGCACGACGCGTGTGCTCCAGATGTCGCACGTCGTGTGGCGGGAGAGATCCCGGCTGACGCCGGGCGCGCCGCCTGTCGTCCGGCAGGTGCGGCCCACGCGGGGCGATCACTACCGGCTCTCGGTGAGCTGTGCCGGTGACGGCGTGGTCGCCGTACTCGTCTCCGGCGTCGGAGACGACGACCTCCGGCGGGCGCTGCGGTGCGGCGAGCAGCTGGACGTCCCGGTGGTGGGCGGCAGGGGCGAGCTGGTGCAGATGCGGTTCGTCGCCATACGGGGCCGGGCCGAGCTGGACGCCCGGCTCGAGGCGCTCTACTGAGCGGCGGTCAGCCGGCCAGCCGGGCCAGGTCGGCCCCGTAGTCGGACAGCGGACCCAGCTCCGGCACCACCCGCACCAGCGCGCCCTGCCGGTCGACCAGCAGCGCCGGGGCGATGCCGGTCTGGGCGGACAGGTGCAGGTAGGAGCGCAGCCCGCCGGCCGGGTCGCCGAGCGGGCGTACCCCCGGGACGCTCGCGGCCCCGGCGCGCCGGCCCGCGGTCACGGTGACCACCGTGACGCCCGGCGGGGCGGCTCTGGCCGCCGTGGTGACCTGTTCGGCGCAGGCGCAGGCGTCGGTCAGAATGATCATGGCGGGCAGCAGGCTGCGCAGCGGTACCGGTGTGTCGTCGGCACCGACCAGGTCCAGCGCGGGCAGTGGGCCGACCGGCTGCGGCGCGGCGCCGGCGTGGGGAAGCACAGTCGGCGCGCCGGACCGGGTGGTACGTGGCCAGGTGACAGCGGCCAGGCCGGCGAGCGTGATCAGCACCGATACGAGCAGGATCAGCGCCGGGAGTCCGAGGCGGAGCGAGCCGGGGCGCCGGCCGGCTGCCGCTCGTGCGCGTCGCAGCTCCCGGCGGACCTGCCGGGCCTCCTCGGCGAGCGCCGAGGCGTCGTCCGGGACGACCACGCGGCCCCACTCCGGGGGCAGGCCGGGCAGCCCTTCCGGCGGCCCCTGGCCGTCAGCGTCAGGCACGCCCATCGGACCCCCAGGAACGCCTCGGTGAGCGGACGTCGCGTCCGTTCCCAGCGTCCCGCACCGGCCGTCGTAACGCCACACCTGGGCGCGGACGGACTTGCGGAGCTACCATGGAAGGAGCGCATTGCCCTAGATCTGGACGCTCCCGTCACCCGTTACCGGGTTGTCACGTGTTCCTCACGGAGCGTGTCGAAAGCATCGGTTTGACCGCCTGTCAAGCTGAAGAAAGACCTCTCACAGGGCCCCTGAGCTGCGCCAACGGTCAGGACAGCGGTGAGACATCGGTGCCTGAGCGTGTTACCCTAGACACAGCGAAAGGGGTTTCGAACCTATGGTTTTCAGTGTCGGCGAGACCGTTGTTTACCCCCACCACGGGGCCGCACTCATCGAGGCAATCGAGACTCGGGTCATCAAGGGCGAGCCCAGGGAATACCTCGTCCTGAGGGTCGCGCAGGGTGACCTGACGGTCCGGGTGCCCGCCGAGAACGCCGAGATCGTGGGTGTGCGCGAAGTGGTTGGCGAAGAGGGCCTGGGCAAGGTCTTCGACGTGCTCCGCGCACCGCACACCGAGGAGCCGACCAACTGGTCGCGGCGTTACAAGGCGAATCTGGAGAAGCTGGCCTCCGGTAACCCGCTGAAGGTGGCCGAGGTCGTCCGCGACCTGTGGCGCCGGGAGCGGGAGCGGGGCCTGTCGGCGGGCGAGAAGCGGATGCTCGCCAAGGCCCGTGACATTCTCGTCGGCGAGGTCGCGCTGGCCGAGAAGAGCACCAAGGACGAGGCCGAGACGCTGCTCGACAAGGTGCTGACCGAGGCCTGATCCACACCTCTGCCTCTACCCGCCCCGCAGCGAACGAATCCGAGGACCGCGACGTGACCGCGCAGCTCAATCCGCGCGGTGACGTCGCGGTCCTCGTTCCTGCGGCCGGCGCCGGCGTACGCCTCGGACCCGGCGCCCCCAAGGCGCTCCGGCCGCTCGCCGGTGAACCCCTGCTCGTGCACGCCGTCCGCCGGGTCGCCGCCGCGCCCTCGGTGCACACGATCGTGGTGGCCGCGCCGGCCACCGACGTCGAGGCGGTACGGGCGATGCTGGCGCCCGTGGCGCCGGTGACAGTGGTGCCCGGCGGCGCCGAGCGTCAGGAGTCGGTGGCGGCGGCCCTCGCGGCCGTACCCGCCGGCCCGGAGATCGTCCTGGTGCACGACGCGGCCCGCGCGCTCACCCCGCCGGACCTGGTCGAGTCGGTGGCGGCTGCGGTCCGCGACGGGCACGACGCGGTGATCCCGGTGCTGCCGGTGGTCGACACGATCAAGGAGGTCGACGCGGCCGAGCGCGTGCTCGGCACCGTCGACCGGTCCGCGTTGCGGGCGGTGCAGACGCCGCAGGGCTTCCGCCGCTCGGTGCTGGTCGCGGCCCACCGCTGCGCGGGTGATGCCCTCACCGACGACGCCGGCCTGGTCGAGAAGCAGGGGATCGCGGTGACCTGCGTACCCGGCTCCGAGCTGGCCCTGAAGATCACCCGGCCGTTCGACCTGTCCCTGGCCGAACACCTGCTGTCCACCGGCGCCTGACGTACTCCTCACAGGTCGGCGGTGGATCGAGCCCGGCGCAGGCGGTCTCGGACGACATACCGCTGACCCTGGGTGAAGGCGCTTGTCGAGCCGAAAGAGAATCTTGGGCACCTCTGGAAGGATCTGGCGCTGAGAGTAGAAGGCCAGATGATCCACAGGTTGAAATGACCTGCCCGCCTGACAGACGTACGCTCGCGTCGACTGATAGAGCCCCCATGCGTTCCTGGCGGGGACCACCACGGTGTCGTTGCGGGCGGCTGGGCGCAGTCGGTGCACCTCGGTCACCCGCTCGATCCTCCTGAGCCAGCGGGCGGCGTCCGGGTCCGCCCACGCGACGACATCGATCATCTGGCTGAGGCGGAACGGCACGTCGGTGGCGAGAAGCGAATCATGATGAGCCAGCCGATTGCGGAACACCCGGAGCGCATTCATCGCGCTGGCGACATCGTGGCGCTTGCCGGACGAGTAGGGGAAGGCGCGATGTAGGGCCTCCCGCCAGAGTTGCTCGTGCTCCGAACCCAACATCGAGACCCAGAGGCCGAAGCTCAAGCCCGCGATGATCTGGTCGCGGGTCTCCTTCTGGGAGTGCTCTCGACGCAAGCGCGCGCGGACCTCGGAGACGTTTCGATCGATTCCATCCTGCACCTGGCGCTTACCGCTGACCGTCAGAAGGAACCATGGGATACCGCGGCCCGGCTCGTTGAGGTGCGCCCTCATCTCCCGATCTATCGCGTTGCGGGTGACGACCTCGACGTAGTGAAACGCCTCGAACGACGCGCCCGTCAGGGCGACGCTCCACTCGTAAAGCTCACAGGCCTTGCTCTCGTCGCCACCGGCGGCAGCCAGATAGGGGTGGTACCTGCCGAGGGAGATCCAGTGATGCACGGTTCGCGCATGGGGGTGTGGCGTCACGGACTGGATGCTAAGCGTGACGATCGCGGCGGATTGTCCGGCGCGCCGACGGCAAGAAAGAGCCCCAGGCGCGTGCGCGAGGCAGAGGCGACACTGGGGCGTACAGAAACCAAGCTAACCACAGCCCGGGCGGCCGTCAAGGCGCAGCGCGTACCCTCTGGTCATGATCGTTCCTCGGGTGGCCGTCGGCACCGACGTGCACGCGTTCGCGGCCGGGCGGCCCTGCTGGGTGGCGGGCCTGCACTGGCCGGACCAGGACGGCCTGGCCGGTCACTCCGATGCCGACGTGGCGGCGCACGCCGCCTGCAACGCCCTGCTCTCCGCCGCCGGCCTCGGTGACCTGGGCGCGAACTTCGGAGTGGACCAGCCGGAGTGGGCGGGCGCCTCCGGGGTGGCGCTGCTGACCGAGAGCGCACGCCGGGTGCGGGCGGCGGGGTTCCGGATCGGCAACGTGTCGGTGCAGGTCGTCGGCAACCGCCCCAAGATCGGGCCGCGCCGGGAGGAGGCGCAGCGGGTGCTCTCCGAGGCGGTCGGCGCCCCGGTGACCGTCTCCGCCGCCACCACCGACGGCCTCGGCTTCACCGGACGTGGCGAGGGACTTGCCGGCATCGCGGTGGCACTGGTCTACGACGCCCCGGCCGACTGACGCGGTGACCGCCGGACGCCGGTCACCGCGTCCGGCGGTCAGTCGACGTCCGTGCAGACGTTGTGGGTCGTGCCGTGGAGCATCGTGATGGTCTTGTCGTAGGTGGGGGAGAACTCCACCCGGAACTGGCCGTCGACGATCCACAGCCCCTTCGGCAGCGTGCCGGCGTTCTCCCGGAAGCCGAGCAGCACCGGCCCGGTCACGTACCAGGTCATCGAGCCGTCGGTGCGGTAGTCGACGAGCGAGGTGCCGCTCGCGTCGGCGGTGGACGTGGCGCCGGTCTCCAGGTTCGTCACCCGGTTGATCAGGGCGCCGGTGAACAGCTCCCGCTTCGGTGCGCCGTCCGGATAGGTGGCGAGCGTCAACTTGCGCACCTCGTCCACGATCGGCTCCACGCGTACCGCGAACTCGCATCGTGCGCCGGCGGGCAACTCGAACGGCGCCTGCGGGGCCGGCTCCCAGGCGCCGGCAGCGTGGTGCCGGTCCGGCGCGGCGGACGCCGAGCCGGGTAGCGCCGCGACGACCACTGCCACGACCGCCGCCACCGCGACGCTCATCCTGAAACGCATGTCGCTCTCCATCTCGTCGGTGATCAGGGCGGCCAGGATCGCCGGGCCGGCTCACCACGGGCTGACCGCACCGTGCGGAGACGTTCCGAGCGGGCGGACCGGACGGCCGGACGGCTGACCATGCGATCACCGCCGCACGGCAACCTCCGGCCCGGCCCGACCGGTCCTGTTCGGTATGGAGTTCCGCCTGCTCGGGCCGTTCGAGGCCCGCCACGACGGCCGGCCGGTCGAGGTCGGCAGCCGACGCCAGGAGCGATGCCTGCTCGGGGTGCTGCTGCTCGACGTGGGGCGCGTGGTGCCGACCGACCGCCTCATCGACCTGCTCTGGAACGGCAGGCCGCCGGTCACCGCCCGGGGCGTGGTGCAGACGTACGTCGGGCGGCTGCGTGGCTCGCTCAACGCGTACGGGGTGCGGATCAGCACCCGGGGCGAGGGCTACGTGGTCGAGGAGGACGGGCACCGGGTCGACGTCGACGAGTTCGCCGAACTGGTCCGGGGGGCCGGGAGAGCCGCCGATCCCGCCGAGCGGGTGCGGTCGCTCGACCGGGCGCTGGCCCTCTGGCGCGGGCCGTTGCTCGCCGACGCGGCGGACGACGAGCTGCGGGACCGGCTGCACGGCACTGTCGAGGAGCTACGCCTGGTGGCTGTGGAGCTACGGGCCGAGGCGCAGCTCGCGCTGGGCCAGCACGCGCGGGCGATCGCCGAACTGATGCCGCTTGCCGCCGAGCATCCGACGCGGGAACACCTCGTGGCGGTCCTGATGACCGCCCTGTACCGGGGTGCCCGGCGGGCCGACGCGCTGCGCCTCTACCGCGCCACGCGGGACCTGCTCGTGGCCGACTTCGGTGTCGAGCCGGGGCCCCGGCTGCGCGAGGTGCAGCGGCGGGTGCTCGCGGGCGACGACCGCCTGGACCGGGTCGGCCGGCCGATGCACGAGATCCGGGTGAACGACGAGAGCCTGCCGTGGAGCGTGGGCGGCCACCCGGCCCTGGACTTCTGCAACACCTTCGCCGGCTGGGGGCGCGAGTCCCCGTTGCCCGGCGCCGAGTGGCTGCGCGGCTATCGCACCCTTGCCGTCTGGGCCGGCCACGTCGGGCTGGTGGACGAGGTGTCGATGAACCGTCTGCTGCACCTCGCGCGACGCGACCCCGGCACGGCGGAGGCGGTGCTCGACGAGGCCCGTACGCTCCGCGCCGCGCTCTACGCCAGCCTGGTCGACCCGGACGACGGCCCGGCCTTCGAAGCGGTCGCCCGGGCCGCCGAGGCCGCCGCCCGTACGCTCGCGTTCCGGCGCGCGGCCGACGGACGCGGTCGCTGGTGGCCGGACCTCGCCGCCGGCCTTCGGGTGCCGGTGCACGCCGCCGCGTTCAGCGGCGCGCAACTGCTCGCCGATCCGGCACGGTTCACCGTGCGGGCCTGCCCGGACCAGCGCTGCGGGTGGTTGTTCCTGGACGGGAGCGGGCTGCGCCGGTGGTGCAGCCTCGGGACGTGCGGCGGCCGGGCGGGCGTCGCCTGCCGGAGTGCCTGACGACGGGAGCTGTCGGCAGCCGGTGGGCCGGGGCGGATACGCTCGCCGGGATGCCGAGTGACGCCGTTCCCGACCAGTCCGCCGCCGACGGCTACCTGCAACGCGCCCACCTCCTCGCGGAGCTGGGTCGCTACGACGAGGGCATCGGCGAACTCACCGCGCTGCTCGCGGACGAGCCCGGGCACCTGCCCGCGTTGACCATGCTGGCCCGGATGCACCTGGCCGCCGACCGGCCCGCGGAAGCGCTGGCCGTCGCCGAGACGGCGACGGCGGCCGCCCCGCCCGCCGTCGAGACGCCCGCCACCGACAGCGCGCCGCCGAGCGCGGAGACGCCCGCAGCCGACGGCGCCGCGCCGACGCCCGCCACCGATGCGTCTGCCGCCGGCCCGGCCGAGGTCGTCCTGCCGGCGCTCGTGGCACGCGGGCTCGCGCTGCTCGACCTGGAGCGGTGGAAGCCCGCCGCGGCCACCGCCGACGAGATCCTGGCGCGCGGTCCGGGCGACGCGTACGCGCAGCGCAGCGCCGCCGCCCTCCTCTCCGCGTCGCGCAACGGGCAGGCGGCGCTGGACGCGGCGTGGCGGGGCGTCGAGCTGGCCCCGGAGGAGCCGGAGGCCCACCTGGTGCTGGGCCTGGTCGCGGTGCGGCTGCAACTGTTCGACCTGGCCGAGCGGGCCTACCGGGAGGCGCTGCGCCTGGACCCGGAACTGGGCGAGGCGGGGCAGGACGTGGGCGTGGCCCGGCTGGAACGGCGCCGCTACGCCGAGACGCTGGAGCACCTGACCGCGCTGGCGGACCTGCCGGTGGCCCGGCCTGACCCGGTCCGGACCGTGGACGCCGGTGTCCGGCGCCTCCTGCTGTCGGTGGCCGGGCTGTCCCTGTTCGCGAGCGTGCTGGTCGCCGCCCTGGCCCCGGCCTCGCCGGGCGCGTCCCGGCTGTTCGCGGTGCTGGCGGTGGCCGGCGTGGCGGTGCTGCTGCGGCGCCCGGCGACGTGGCGGCCCGGCCTGCGGGAGGCGATGTCGCGCGGCCTGGCCGTGCCGGTCTACGGGGCCGCCGTCGCGGTGGTGCTGCTGCTCGTGTACGCGCTGGTCGGCGGCCCGTGGTCGCTGGTCGGGGCGATCACCGCCTCGGTGGTGGCGGGGTTCACCGCGTTCACCCGCCGGTGAGAGGGTAGGAGGACATCAAGTTCTCCGGCATCTGCCACTCCGACATCCACACCGCGCGCAGCGAGTGGGGCCCGACCCGCTACCCGATCGTGGTCGGCCACGAGATCGCCGGCGTGGTGCGGGAGGTCGGCTCCGCGGTGACGAAGTTCGCCGTCGGCGACCGGGTCGGCGTCGGCTGCCTGGTCGACTCGTGCCGGGAGTGCGACAACTGCCGTAAGGGGCTGGAGCAGTACTGCCTGAAGGGCAGCACCGGCACGTACGGCGGGGTGGGCCGGGACGGTGAGCCTACCCAGGGCGGCTACTCGCAGGCCATCGTGGTCACCGAGGACTTCGTGCTGCGCATCCCGGACGGCCTCGAGCTGGACGCCGCCGCGCCGCTGCTCTGCGCCGGCATCACCACGTACTCGCCGCTGCGGCACTGGAACGCCGGGCCGGGCAGCCGGGTCGCGGTGATCGGCATGGGCGGCCTCGGCCACATGGCCGTGAAGCTGGCCCACGCCATGGGCGCCGAGGTGACTGTGCTGTCCCAGTCGCTGAAGAAGCGGGAGGACGGGCTGCGGCTCGGCGCCGACCACTACTACGCCACCTCCGACGAGGAGACGTTCCGTGAGCTGGCCGGCTCGTTCGACCTGATCATCAACACGGTCAGCGCGACCCTCGACATGGACGCGTACCTGCGGCTGCTGGCTGTGGACGGGACGCTCGTCAACGTGGGCGCGCCCGAGGATTCGCTGTCGGTGCACGCGTTCTCGCTGATCCCGGCCCGTCGCTCGTTCGCCGGGTCGAACATCGGCGGCATCGCGGAGACCCAGGAGATGCTCGACTTCTGCGCCGAGCACGGGCTGGGCGCCGAGATCGAGGTGATCGGAGCCGAGAAGATCAACGAGGCGTACGAGCGGGTGCTCGCCTCCGACGTGCGCTACCGCTTCGTCATCGACGCGTCCACGTTCTGACGACCGCGTGCGACAGGGCCGCGTCCGTGCCGGGCGCGGCCCTTTTCGCGTACGTCAGGGCTTGCGCGCCCAGGTCCAGGCGTAGCCGTCGTCCTCGCAGGCGGCGGCCGCGTCGCACAGGTCCAGCGGGCGGAACGTGTCCACCATGACCGCCAGCTCGTCGAAGAACTCCGCCCCGATCGACCGCTCGGCCGCGCCCGGCTGGGGGCCGTGGGTGAAGCCGGACGGGTGCAGCGAGATCGAGCCCTGCTCGATGCCGGAGCCGCGCCGGGCCTCGTAGTTGCCGCCGGTGTAGAACAGCATCTCGTCGGAGTCGACGTTGTGGTGGTTGTACGGCACCGGGATGGCGGCCGGGTGGTAGTCCACCTTGCGCGGCACGAACGAGCAGATCACGAAGTTCGGGCCCTGGAACGTCTGGTGGACCGGCGGCGGCTGGTGGATCCGCCCGGTGATCGGCTCGAAGTCGTGGATGGAGAACGCCCACGGATACATGTGCCCGTCCCAGCCGACCACGTCGAACGGGTGGTTGGCGTAGACGTACTTCGTCCAGCCGCGCCGGTGCCTGACGAGCACTTCGACCTCTTCGCCGTCGACCAGCAGCGGGGTGTCCGGTCCCCGGACGTCGCGCTCGCAGTAGGGCGCGTGCTCCAGGAACTGCCCGCGTACGGACAGGTAGCGCTTGGGCGGCCCGATGTGGCCGGCGGCCTCGACGGCGAGCAGCCGGGTCGGCTCGTCGCCGGTGGGCACCAGGCGGTGGATGGTCGAGGTGGGGATGACGACGTAGTCGCCGGCGACCGCGTCGAGCACGCCGAACGGCGACTCGACGCGCAGCGATCCGGCTTCCAGGTAGAGGCAGTGGTCGCCGGTGGCGTCGCGGAACAGCGGGGACGGGCGGTCGGCGAGCACGTACGCGATCCGTACGTCGTCGTTGGCGAGCAGGTACTGCCGGCCGAGCACCGGGTCCGCGCCGGCGCCGTCGAGCTTGTGCGTGCGCAGGTGGCGCGGCTTGAGCGGCAGATTCGGCATCCGGGTGACGGTGGGCGGGGCGTACTCCTCGGCGGCGAGGATCGCGGTCGGCGCGTGCCGGTGGTAGAGCAGCGACGAGTCGGAGGAGAAGCCCTCCTGGCCGACCAGCTCTTCCGCGTAGAGCGTGCCGTCGGGCTGGCGGAACTGGGTGTGGCGCTTGCGCGGCACGTCGCCGACGCTGCGGTAGTACGGCATCTCGCCTCCCGATATGTCCCGTTCTCCGGCCGGTGGCGTCCGATAATCGGACGCTGTTGTCCGTTCCTCGTAGCGTCCCGTACATTCTTGTCTCGTGTCAACGCAGGTGCCCCGCCTCCTCTCCGGCCTGGTGGACGACGCCGCGGTCTTCCCGCCCGGCAACGCCCCGCTGCCCGACGCGGTGACCGCGCACCGCACCCACCGCACCGCCTGGTACGCCGAGATGGTCGGCCCGCTGCTGCTGCCCGCCTCGGAGATCCAGCGCGGGTCGCTGCGCGGCCTGGTGGACCCGGCCGAGGGCCTGGTCATCGGCCTGATCGGCGACACCGGCCTGGACCAGCTTCCCCAGGCCCTGGCGGCGCTCGCACCCGACGGCGTGACCGCCCGGCAGATCGAGGCGCCGGTCGCCAAGCGCGGCGAGGATCCGCAACCCGGGCTCTCCGAGCTGGTCGCGCTCGCCGACCGGCTCGGCGGCACCGCCGTGTACGCGGAGATCCCGCTGACCTTCGGGCTGATGGGCGCGCTCGACACGCTCGCCGACGCGCGCGCCGGTGGGCTGCCGGTGGCGGCCAAGTTCCGTACCGGCGGGCTCGCCGCCGAGCTGTTCCCCACCCCGGTCGAGCTGGCCGCGGTGATCTGCGCCTGCCGGGACCGGAAACTGCCGTTCAAGCTCACCGCCGGGCTGCACCACGCGATCCGGCACCGCGACCCGGAGACCGGCTTCAACCACCACGGTTTCGTCAACGTGCTGGGCGCCACGCTCGCCGCCGTCGGGGGCGCGGAGGTGGACGGCGTGGCCGAGCTGCTCGCCGCCACCGACCCGGTACGCGTGGTCGAGCCGGCCCGGGCGCACCGCGATGCCGAGCGCCCGCTGTGGGTCGGGTACGGCTCGTGCAGCATCTCCGAACCACTTACCGATCTGATCCGGCTGGGGCTGGTGAACGGAGGCTTTGAGGCATGAGCGAACGCACCGAGCGGAGCGAGGGCCGTGAGGGCATGCCCGGCAAGCACGGCATGAGCTGGGTACCTGGTGTGGCGGGGTCGCCGTACGGGGTGAGGAACCTGCCGTACGGCGTGCTCCGGCACGGCGAGGGCGAGCCGCGTATCGGCGTCCGCATCGGTGACTTCGCGTTGGACCTGGCCGGCGCGGAGGCCGACGGTCTGGTGCTGGCCGGCGGCGCGCTGGGCCGGCCCACGCTCAACGCCTTCCTGGCGCTCGGCCGCCCGCAGTGGACGGCGGTCCGGCAGCGGCTCGTCGAGCTGCTCACCGAGCCGGAGCACCGGGCGGCCGTCGAGCCGCTGCTGGTGCCGCTGCGCGAGGTCGAGATGCTGCTGCCGTTCGAGGTGGCCGACTACGTCGACTTCTACTCCTCGGAGCACCACGCCTCGAACGTCGGGCAGATCTTCCGGCCCGGGCAGCCGCCGCTGCTGCCGAACTGGAAGCACGTGCCGATCGGCTACCACGGCCGGGCCGGCACGGTGGTCGTCTCCGGCACCCCGGTGGTACGCCCCACCGGGCAGCGCGCCAGCGCGCAGGGCCCGACCACCGGCGCGTCGGTACGGCTGGACATCGAGGCCGAGGTGGGCTTCGTGGTGGGCGTGCCGAGCCGGCTCGGTGAGCGGGTGCCGGTGGCCGACTTCGCCGACCACGTCTTCGGCGTGGTGCTCGTCAACGACTGGTCGGCCCGGGACATCCAGGCATGGGAGTACCAGCCGCTCGGGCCGTTCCTCGGCAAGTCGTTCGCCACGTCCGTCTCGGCCTGGGTGACGCCGCTGGAGGCGCTCGCCGACGCGTTCGTACCCGCGCCCGACCAGGACCCGCCGGTGCAGGAATACCTGCGCGACACCCCGCACCTCGGGCTGGACGTGACGCTGTCGGTGCAGTGGAACGGGGAGCGGGTCGCCGAGCCGCCGTTCGCCGGCATGTACTGGACCCCGGCCCAGCAGCTCGCCCACCTCACCGTCAACGGCGCGTCGCTGCGTACCGGTGACCTCTACGCCTCCGGCACCGTGTCGGGACCGGAACGCGGCCAGGTCGGGTCGTTCCTGGAGCTGACCTGGGGCGGGTCCGAGCCGGTCAAGTTCGCCGACGGCAGCGAGCGGACGTTCCTGGAGGACGGCGACACGGTGACGATCACCGCCACCGCGCCCGGCCCGGACGGCACCACCGTCGCGTTGGGCGAGGTCACCGGGACGATCCTTCCGGCCCGCTGAGTTCGGCCTTCCCGAACGGCCCCGGTCGCACCTGATGTGCGACCGGGGCCGTTTCCTTCCGCGTTTATCGCTCCGGATCACGTACGCCCCGGACGGCGGCTCCCGGTCGAGCCGGAGCCGCCGATGGTGCCGGGTCGGGGGGCGTACCCGGGTAGCCGAACAGGAAGGACGAGCATGACCGAGTTGACCGGCGCCGTCTGGCGCACCAGCAGCCGCTCGAACGATCAGGGTCTCTGTGTCGAGGTGGCGACGAACGTGGTCGCCGCGCACGGCGTGGTGGGCGTACGCGACTCCAAGGACCCGGACGGTCCGGCGCTCGCGGTGAGCCCGCCGGGCTGGGCGGCGTTCGTCACCGCGTTGCGGGGCGGCTCGTTCCGCGGCTGACCCGTCCGTGCCACACCCCGGTGCCCCGATCGGGGCACCGGCGGTGGAAATGTCACAGCGAGGCTCCCCGTTTCCCGTCACGGCCCGTACCGTGTACGACACGGGAGGTGCCATGTCGACGGTCACGGTATCCGCATTCATCGAAGCGCAGGACGCCGACCTGTGGCGCCTCTTGACCGACCTCCCGGCCCGCGCCGACTGGCTCTCGGCGGTGGGCGCGGTCGAGGTCCTCGGCGCCGGCGGGTTCGGGCCCGGCTCGACCTGGCGGGAGACCCGCGTCCGGCCGGACGGCGGCACCGAACCGGAGGAGTTCGAGGTGATCGAGGCGGTCGCCCCGAGCCGTCTGGTGCTCGGCTCGCGCGGCACCGGCGCCGACTACCGCATCACCTGGACGCTGCGCACCGTCGAGCGGCGACGCCGCGGCTGCACCGAGGTCACAGTCGAGCACGAGGCGGCGCCGACCCGACCGTACGGCCGGGTGCTGGCCCTGATCCTCGGCGGCCTGGCCGCCCGCGCGGTCGAGGGCGCGCTCCGGCGCGACCTGGCCGACCTGGCGCTGGCCGCCGGCCCGGCCCGGTCCTCCGAGGCCGCCTGAGCCGACCTGGCCGCTCGCCGCGCCCCGGCCCCGACCCGGCCGGTAGGGTGCCGGGGCGGAGGTGACGGATGGCGAAGGCCGCGAGGCGGCGGGCCGTGGTGGCGCTGGTGGCGGTACTCGCCGTCGCGGCGTCGGTCGCCGTGGTGGTCCGGGTGCTGGCGCCGGCCGAGGTCGAGACCGTCGCCCGGGAGCCGTACCCGACGGCGCCCGCGCCGACCGCGGGGGTGATCGGGCGGCTGCCGGTGGCGCCGCTCGTCGTCGACGGCCGGCTGCGCGTCTACGCGGGCGCCCGTCAGGTGTACGCGGACCAGCCGGCCACCGGGCGGCACCGGGTCACCCCGTTCTGGTCGTACCGTCGCTGGCCGGCCACGCTGACCGGGGTGCTCGCCCAGGACACCACCGTGGTCAGCCGCTGGTCCGACGGGACGCTGGTGGCGCTGGACGCGCGTACCGGACGGGTCGCCTGGCGGGCCGACGGCCCGGAGCCGGGGCCGGTGCCGAAGCCGAGGCGGACCTACGCCTCCACGGTCTGGGACCCGGCCGGGCTGCACGTCGCGCGGGCCGCCGACGGCCGGACCGTGCTGGTCTCGGCCGGTCCCGGCGCGGTCGGCGGATACGACCTCGCCGACGGCCGACGGCTCTGGCGCGCCGACGTGGCGCGGGACTGCCGGACCGACGTGGGCACCACCGCCAGCGGCGAGCTGGTCGGGGTGGACACCTGCGAGGGGCCGCCCACGATCGAGTTGCGGGATGCGGCGACCGGTACGGTGCGGACCCGCTGGCGTCCCCCGGACGCGGCGGAACAGCTCGTGGTCACGCCGGTCGGCTGCCCGCACGGGCACTCCGGCTGTCGCGGGTTGCGTACCGCCGGGCCGGGCGGTGCGGGCGGCAAGGGCTGGCTGGTGACCGACCCGGGCGAGCCGAGCGCCGCGCCGGGGCTGGACGCCGTGGACACGGTGCTGGACGGCGAGCGGGTGGTGGACACGTCGGGCCCGGTGGTGGTCGGACGTTCGGCGCGTACCGGCGCGGAGCTGTGGCGCCGGGCGGACATCCACCCGGCCCGGGTGCTCGCGACCGAGCCGGGGCGGGTGCACCTGCTGACCGACCGGCGGGAGCTGGTCACAGTGGACCCGCTCACCGGCGCGACCCGGTCCAGTCTCGTGCTGGACATCGGGCGGGACGGGATCGGCTGGCGGCCGGGCCGGGCGTACGCGGTGGACGGCTACGTCGCGGTGGAGCGGCTGCGGGAGAGCGCCACGCCGGAGGACGACGACCAGGGCTACTTCCTGATGGCCGAGCCGGTGCTGCTCGCCGTCACCTGACCGGCGGTTCGACCGAGAAACGGACAAAACGTACTATAGTCGTCAGGTGAGACGCCCGGGCCGGTCCGTAGGGGGTTGCCGGACCGGCCCGGACGCGCCCGGGTCAGGCCAGGGCGGACTCGGCAACCGCCAGGAACGTGTCGTTCTCGGCCGGGGTGCCGATGGTGACCCGTACACCGTCGCCAGGGAACGGCCGGACGATCACGCCGCGTGCCTCGCACGCCCGGCCGAACTCCACAGCCCGCTCGCCCAGCGGCAGCCAGACGAAGTTGGCCTGGCTCTCCGGCACGTCCGGCACGAACTTGCGCAGTGCCTCGGTGACCCGGTCCCGCTCGCCCACGACCAGCGCGCAGCGCCGCTCCACCTCGTCGGCCTGAGCCAGCGCGGCCAGCGCGCCCGCCTGGGCGGCCATGCTGGTGGAGAACGGCGTGACCACCTTGCGCACCGCGGCGGCCACCTCCGGCGCCGCGACCAGCCAACCGATGCGCAGGCCGGCCAGGCCCCACGCCTTGGACAGCGTGCGCAGCACCGCCACGTTCGGCCGGTCCAGGTAGGTCAGGCCGTCCGGCACCTCAGGGTCGGTGACGAACTCCCGGTACGCCTCGTCGATCACCACCAGCACGTCGTCCGGCACCGAGTCGAGGAAACGCTCCAGCTCCGCCCGGCGCACCGCCGTACCGGTCGGGTTGTTCGGGTTGCAGACCAGGATCATCCGGGTCCGGTCGGTCACCGCCGCCGCCATCGCGGAAAGGTCGTGACCGTGGCCGGCGTCGTTCGGCACCCGCACGCTGGTCGCGCCGCTGGTCGCCGCGATGATCGGGTACGCCTCGAAGGAGCGCCACGAGTAGAGCAGCTCGTCACCGGGCAGGCAGGTGGCGCGGACCAGGTGCTCGGCCAGCGCCACCGAGCCGCAGCCGGTGGCGATCCGGTCGGCGTCCACGCCGTACCGCTCGGCGAGCGCCTGACGCAACGCCACCACGCCCATGTCCGGGTAGCGGTGCGAACCCGCCACCGCCTCGGCGACCGCCTCCACCACGCCGGGCAGCGGGCCGTAGGGCACCTCGTTGCTGGCCAGCTTGATCGCCTCGGGCAGGCCCAGCTCCCGGGCCAGGTCGGCCGGGCTGCGGCCGGGCACGTAGTTGGGCAACGCGTCCAGGTCGGCGCGGGTGAGCCGCAGCGGAGGCTGGTGGCGTCCGGTCTCGGTCATGGGGTGTCTCCCGGGGTGTCGGCGCGGTCGCGCGGGGTGGTACTGGGGTCGGGCCGCTTACGGGGGAGCTGGACCACCACCGTCTGCGCCCGCTTGTCGTGCAGGGCCTGGCGCAGCGGCTGGTCGAACAGGGGCGAGACCGCGTCGATGAGTTGCAGCAGCAGACCGAGCCCGCAGCAGTACCAGAGCAGCGTGGGCAGGCCGAGCGTGCTCCAGCGCCGGGTGGCCCGGCCGAAGCCGAGCGGCTGGTCCGCCTCGACCGGCAGCGCGCGTACGCCCATCAGCCGCTTGCCGAACGTCTGCCCGCGCGCCGCCATCGAGGGCACCTCGTACGCGTACCAGAGCGCGGTGGCGATCACCAGGATGGCGATCTGGAGGCCGCCGGCCTGATCGTCGATCTGGGGCAGCCCTTCGGTGGAGGTGTCACCGTTCATCGCGCGGCGCACCGACTCACGCAGGTACGGCGCGACGGCCTCGAAGTAGCGCCAGACGAACCAGCCGTTCACCACCGCGTTGAGCAGGAACACCACGCCGAAGTCGATCAGGCGGGCGACCAGCCGCGCGCCGTACGAGGCGAGTGGCAGCCCGTGCGGGCGCGGAATCGGCTGCGCGCCCGGCCAGTGCGGGTACGGCCAGCCCGGCGGTGGTCCCTGCGGTGCCGGCCCGGCCTGACCGGGCTGCCCCGGCCACGGGCCGCCCTGTCCCGGCTGTCCGCCCTGTCCCGGCTGTCCGGGCCAGGGACCGGGTTGTCCGGGCTGACCCGGCTGTCCGGGCCACGGGCCGGCCTGACCCGGTTGGCCCGGCCACGGTCCCGGCCCGCCCGGCTGGGCGGGCGCGCCGGACGACGGGGCGATCTCCGACCGGCCACCCGTCCCGGCGCCCGGCGCTGCGGCGGCGGCCGGCTCGGGTTCGGCGGGCGGTGGCCCTTCGGGCGGGGTGACGTCGACCGGGATCGGCGCGCCGATCCAGCCCTCGCCGTCCCACCAGCGGCGGGTCTCCGGGTCGGCGGGGTCGACGTACCATCCAGGTTCCAAGCTCACAGTGCCGTCCTTGTTCCCGACTGCGGGGCTCGCAGGCCCGGCTCACTCCTCGCGCTCACGGTGCTCCCCTCAGTTCGCGACTGCGGGGCTCGCAGGCCCGGCTCGCTCCTCGCGCTCACGGGCCAACCTTAACGACGACCGTTCCGGCGAACTTGTCGTGGAGGCACTGCTGCCAGGGCTTGTCCCACAGTTGCCAGAAACCGTCGAGGTAGCTGAGGAACGGCACGAACATCCCGCCGGCGAACTCGACGGCCCAGCGCTTGCCGAGCATGCCCCGGCTCAGCGCCGCGTCCGGCTGCACCGGCACGATCCGCAGCTTCATCACCTTCTTGCCCAGCGTCTGGCCGGTCCGGCGGGCGTACTCGACGTGGTAGACCCAGTAGAAGACGAGCATCAGCAGCAGGACCCCGAGCTCGGCGGCGAGCAGCGGCAGGAACACGCTCGTCCAGACCTCGGCCGGATCGGGGCCGTTCGGGCCGGCCTGCTCCAGCTCGTCGATCATCCGGAAGAAGACGAGGAAGACGACCGGCAGGAACAGTGCCATCATCACCGCCATCGCGACGGCGGTGTCGATCAGGTAGGCGAGCAGCCGGTCGCCGAAGCCCGCCAGCGGCTGCCCGTTCGGCGCCACCGGGGGCGGGACGGGCCTCGGGGCGTACCCCGGTGGGGGGTAGCCGGGCGGCGGGTAGCCGGGCGGGCCGGCGTACCCCGGAGGAACGTGCTGCGCGGGCACCGCGGGCCCGGCGGGCGGCGCGAAGCCGCCGCCCGCGGGTGGAGGCCCGGCAGGCGGCGGCGTCGGGTTGGGGGGAGGCTGGGTCACGCCGACAGTGTTACAGGTTGCCGCGCTTCTCCTGCTCCCGCTCGATCGCCTCGAACAGGGCCTTGAAGTTGCCCTTGCCGAAGCCGAGGGAGCCGTGCCGCTCGATCAGCTCGAAGAAGACGGTGGGACGGTCCTGCACCGGCTTGGTGAAGATCTGGAGCAGGTAGCCGTCCTCGTCCCGGTCCACCAGGATCTTGCGGGACTGCAGCTCCTCGATCGGCACCCGGACGTTGCCGATGCGGGCGCGCAGCTCCGGGTCCTCGTAGTAGGAGTCCGGGGTGTCCAGGAACTCCACGCCCGCCGCGCGCATGGCGTCCACGCTGGCCAGGATGTCGTTGGTGGCCACCGCGATGTGCTGGGCGCCGGGGCCCTGGTAGAACTCCAGGTACTCGTCGATCTGCGACTTCTTGCGGGCCACGGCCGGCTCGTTGAGCGGGAACTTCACCTTGCGGGTGCCGTTGGCGACGACCTTGCTCATCAGCGCCGAGTAGTCGGTGGCGATGTCGTCGCCGATGAACTCGGCCATGTTCGAGAAGCCCATGACCCGCTTGTAGAACTCGACCCACTCGTCCATCCGGCCCAGCTCCACGTTGCCGACCACGTGGTCGACGGCCTGGAAGAACCGCTTCGGCTGGAGGCCGGCGTCGATCATCGGCTGCCGGTCCACGATCGGGCCGCGGGCCACGAAGCCGGGCAGGAACGGCCCGGTGTAGCGGGACCTGTCGATCAGGCTGTGCCGGGTGTCGCCGTACGCGGCGATGGACGCCATCCGCACGGTGCCGTGCTCGTCGCTGACGTCGTGCGGCTCGACCAGGCCGGTGGCGCCCTGCGCGACGGCGTGCGCGTACGCGGCGTCCACGTCCGGCACCTCAAGCGCGATGTCGGAGACGCCGTCGCTGTGCTTCGCCACGTGCTCGGCGCCGTCGGCGTCCGGGCGGACCGCGCCGGTCAGCACGAAGCGGGCCGAACCGCTGGTCAGGACGTACTGCGCGTGGTCCCGGTAGCCCTGCTCCGGCCCCCGGTACGCCACACAGGTCATGCCGAACGCGGTCGAGTAGTAGTGCGCGGCCTGCTTGGCGTTGCCGACCAGGAAATGGACGTGGTCCATGCCCTTGACCGGGAACGGGTCGCGGCTGATGTCGTGGTCGACGGCGCCGACGAGAGCGTCGACGTCGACCTCCTCGGTCGACTGGGGTCGGTCGATCGCCTGGGTCATGGTGGCCTCCCTCGCGTACCGGCCGGCCTCGTGGGCCGCCGTGGATGTGCTCTTCCGGGGAGGATCTACGGCGCACAGTGAGTTGAGCAACAGTTGGCAATATCCCTGGTCAGGTTGTGCATTCGGTACCGTCGGGCACCATGAACACTGGTCAGGATGTACAGCTCGACGAGCTGGACGCGCGCTTGATCGAACTGCTCGCGGAGGAACCGCGGATCGGGGTCCTGGAGTGCTCCCGGCGGCTCGGCGTTGCCCGCGGCACGGTGCAGGCCCGGCTGGACAAGCTGGTCGGCCGCGGCGTGGTGACCGGGTTCGGGCCGGACATCACGCCCGCCGCCATCGGCTTCGGGGTGACCAGCTTCGTCACGCTGGAGATCAGCCAGCGGCACGGCCACGACCAGGTCACCGCGCACCTGGCCGCCATCCCGGAGGTGCTGGAGGCGCACACCATCACCGGCTCCAGCGACCTGCTCTGCCGCATCGTCGCCCGGTCGAACACCGACCTCCAGCGGGTCATCGACCAGATCGTCGCCTCCGAGGGCATCCGGCGGGCCTCCACCATCATCGCGCTGGCCGAGCAGATCCCGTACCGCACGCTGCCGCTGGTCCGCTCCGCCGCCCGCGGGTAAGGAAGGGCCCCCTGTTAACGCATTCGGAGGTGGAAGGGCCCCTTATTAACACCTCCCCCCGGCAAGAAGCGCTGCGACACGCCCCGCGCGCGACCCGGGGGACCGGTGATCGTCGCTACCGTGTGCGGTGTGAAGGGCCTAGGGGTACGCGGCTGGTTGCTGCTCGGGCTCGTCACCGTGGTCGTACTCGCCGCGACAGGCGTCTGGAACCCGTTCCCGGCGCTGTGGGACTGGGTCGACCGCAGCAAGCCGATCTCCGAGCCGGACGTGGTCTGGCAGCAGCGCGTCGGCGGCACGCCGCGAAGCGTCACCATCGCCGGTGACACCGTGATCGTCGAGCAGCGCACCCGCGTCGAGGCGCGCAGCCTCGCCGACGGCAGCCAGCTCTGGGAGCGCAAGGCCGACTGGTCGGCAGTAGCGGGCGGCGACCGGGACCCGGTCGTCGCCGTGGGCCGGCTGCTGGACAAGCGGTACGAGGTGCTCGACCCGGTCAGCGGCGTGACCCGGCGCCGCGACGATCGGGCGATCGCCGTCTGGACGTACCGGAACCTGCTGCTGGACGCGTACTGCGTGCGGGCCACGGACTGCACGTTGCGGGCCTGGGAGCCGCGCGGCACCGCCCCGCTGTGGAGCGCGTTCCTGCCCGGCGTGCACAGCGGGGTGCTCGCCGACAACCCGGAGCTGCTCGGTACGCGGCGGCTGGGCGCCACCCGCATCGACGGCGGGGTGGCCGGGCCGGAGGGGGTACCGCCGCTGCTCGGCTTCCCGGTCGACGGCCGGGTGCACGTGGTGGACACCGCGACCGGCCGGGTGCTGCAGAACGTCGAGCCGGGCCGGGAGGAACGGCTGGCGGTGGTCGGCGGCCGGCTGCTCCGGATCGCGGCCACCTCCCGCGACGGGAGCTGCTACTACACGGTCACCGCGGTGGACCCGGCGACAGGTCAGCAGGTGTGGCGGCGGACCGGGATCAACCTGCGTACGGCCGACTACGCCGGCTGCGTGCAGCGCGAGGACCCGCAGGGCGCGCGCAACGTCCTCATCGGGGTCGCCCCGGACGGACGGGAGGCGGTGCTCGACGGGTACGACGGCCGCCTGCTGCAGGTCGGCGCGGACGGCGAGAAGCTGCTCGCCGTGGACGACCGCTACGCCGTGGTGCGCAGCGCCGACAAGGACTCGCTGCTGGGGCGGGAGCTGTCTGTGGACCGGACCCGGTGGACCCGGCCGGCGGGCGGCAAGAGCGGCGCCGCGCTCACCCCGTACGCGGCGGTGATCAGCGAGGAGAAGCCGTCCCGGCTGGTCGCGGTCGAGCCGCGCGAGGGCCGGGTCCTGGTCGAGCTGCGGACTTCGGCGAACGCGCTGGCGGTCGGCCCCAACGGCATGATCATCGGGGAGGGCCGGGAGATCGGGTACGTCCGCTGGGGCGCCGGCGCGGCCGGAGTGCCCGGGCCGGGCCGGGACGGCGCGCCGGTGTCGCCGGACCCCGGAGGCAGTTGGCGGCCGCCCAGCGACCAGGGCAGCTGCGGGCCGAAGCGGGAACTCTGCGTGGACGGCAAGTGACAGTGGGTGAGAGGTCGTCCCGCGACCCCACCTGCGGGTGTCACCGATCGATTGCTCTGCCCTAGGCTTTTCGGTCATGAGCAGTGCCGCCGCCTTCTCGTACGCACCCCTGCTGCCGACCGGCCCCGACCTGACGGAATACCGCCTGGTCACCGACGAGGGCGTGGACGTCGTCAACGGCCCCGGTGGCCGCCGGTTCCTGACCGTCGATCCGGGCGCGCTGACCGCGCTGACGGCCGAGGCGATGCACGACATCGCCCACTTCCTGCGCCCGGCCCACCTGGCCCAGCTCCGCTCGATCATCGACGACCCGGCGGCCTCGCCGAACGACCGGTTCGTCGCGCTCGACCTGCTGCGCAACGCCAACATCGCGGCCGGCGGCGTGCTGCCGATGTGCCAGGACACCGGCACCGCGATCGTCATGGGCAAGCGCGGGCGGCACGTGCTCACCGACGGCACCGACGCGGAGGCGATCTCGCGCGGCGTCTACCAGGCGTACACCCGGCTCAACCTGCGCTACTCCCAGCTCGCCCCGCTGACCATGTGGGACGAGCGGAACACCGGCAGCAACCTGCCCGCCCAGGTGGAGCTGTACGCCGAGGAGCCGGACGGCCACGCCGACGCGTACAAGTTCCTCTTCATGGCCAAGGGCGGCGGCTCGGCCAACAAGTCCTACCTCTACCAGGAGACCAAGGCCCTGCTGAACCCGACGCGGATGATGCAGTTCCTGGAGGAGAAGCTCCGGCTCATCGGCACCGCGGCCTGCCCGCCGTACCACCTGGCCGTCGTCATCGGCGGCACCTCCGCCGAGTACGCGCTGAAGACCGCGAAGTACGCCTCCGCGAAGTACCTCGACGCGCTGCCCACCCAGGGCTCGATGAGCGCGCACGGCTTCCGCGACCTGGAGCTGGAGGCCGAGGTGCTGGAGCTGACCCGCAACTTCGGCATCGGCGCCCAGTTCGGCGGACGCTACTTCTGCCACGACGTACGGGTGGTCCGGCTGCCCCGGCACGGCGCCTCCTGCCCGGTGGCGATCGCGGTGTCCTGCTCGGCGGACCGGCAGGCGGTGGCGAAGATCACCCCGTCGGGCGTCTGGCTGGAGCGCCTGGAGACCGACCCGGCGCGCTACCTGCCCGACGTGACCGACGAGACGCTGGAGACCGAGGAGGTCGTCCGCGTCGACCTGAACCGGCCGATGGACGAGATCCGCGCCGAGCTGTCGAAGTATCCGGTGAAGACGCGGCTGTCGCTGACCGGGCCGCTGGTCGTCGCGCGGGACATCGCCCACGCGAAGATCGCCGAGCGGCTGGACGCGGGCGAGCCGATGCCGCAGTACCTGCGCGACCACGCGGTCTACTACGCCGGCCCGGCCAAGACCCCCGAGGGCTACGCCTCCGGCTCGTTCGGCCCCACCACGGCCGGCCGGATGGACGCGTACGTGGAGAAGTTCCAGGCGGCCGGCGGCTCGATGGTGATGCTCGCGAAGGGCAACCGGTCCGCCCAGGTCACCCGATCCTGCCAGGCGCACGGCGGCTTCTACCTCGGCTCGATCGGCGGCCCGGCCGCCCGTCTCGCGCAGGACTGCATCAAGCACGTCGAGGTGCTCGAATACGCCGAGCTGGGCATGGAGGCGGTCTGGAAGATCGAGGTGGAGGACTTCCCCGCCTTCATCGTCGTCGACGACAAGGGCAACGACTTCTTCGCCGAGGTCACCAAGCCGGTGCTCACCGTCGGCCGCCGCTGAGTTCAGACGTACGCGAGGGGCGCCCGGGAGTGAAACCCGGCGCCCTCGGCGTGTCAGTCGTGCACAGACATCGGTGCGCCTGCCCTGTCGGACGACCGGACAGGCGCACCGCCCCCGTCGGATGCCGTCACCGGCAACCCGCACCGAGTCTGTGTGCCGCCGCTATCGGATCGCTATCGCCTCGGCGCGGCGCTCGGTGATCGTCGGGCTACGCTGCTGCAAGGTTGATACGGCGGTCGGGGGAGCGCGGTGCGGTTCGGAATCTTGGGGCCCCTGCGGGTCGGCGGCGGTGAAGCCACCGTCACCGCAGGTCGAGATCGAACCGTCCTGGCCATGTTTTTGCTGCGTCCGGGCCTGGTGGTGCCGACCGAGGACCTGATCGACGCCGTGTGGGAGGACCGTCCCCCGGCGACCGCGCGGACCCAGCTCCAGATCTGCGTGTCTCGACTGCGGCAGCGGTTCGCGGCGCTCGGCCTGCCCGCCGTGACCATCGTCACCGATCCGGCCGGCTACGGCATCCGGATCGAGCCGGGCGACCTCGACGCCGAGGTGTTCGCCAACGGTGTGGAGACGGCCCGCAGGAACGCCGGAGCGGGCCGGCTGACCGAGGCGCGTCAGCACTACCGGGCCGCGCTGGCGCTGTGGCGTGGTCCGGCGCTGGCAGGCATCCCCGCCCGTAGCGTGCGGCGGCGTGCGCAGGCGCTCGACGAACAGCGGCTCGCCGTGCTGGAGGACTGCGTCGACATCGAGTTGCGGCTGCGCCGGGCGCCCGAGCTGGTCGACGAGCTCACCGAGGCGGTCGAGCGCGAGCCGTTGCGGGAACGGCTGCGGGGGCAGCTGATGCTGGCCCTGTCGGCGGTCGGCCGCCACGCGGACGCGCTGGCCGTCTACCGGGCGGGTCGGCGGATCTACGACGAGGAACTGGGCATCGAGCCCGGCGCCGCATTGCAGGAGCTGCACCAGCGGATACTCGCCGGTGACCTGGCGGTGGGCGGACCGGAGAGCCGGGCCGTCGCGCCGGTGCGGGCGCTGCCGCGCGCGATCAGCGACTTCACCGGGCGGCAGCAGACGGTGGCCCGGCTGGTCCGGGAGGTCGAGGAGGGCAGCCGGGTCCAGCTCGTCGACGGCATGGCGGGCAGCGGCAAGACCACGCTCGCCGTGCAGGTGGCGACCGCTGTGGCCGGCCAGTTTCCGGACGCGCAGCTCTTCATCGACCTGCACGGGCACAGTGACCGCAGCCCGCTCAGCACGACAGTGGCCGCCGCCAGCCTGCTCCGGCAGGTCGGCGTGCCGCCCGAACGGGTACCGGCCGACCCGACGGACCGGCTGGCGATGTGGCGCTCCGAGCTGGCCGGGCGGCGGGCCGTGGTGGTGCTCGACAACGCGGCCGACGCCGGCCAGGTCGCGCCGCTGCTGCCCAACGGCCCGGACTGCCTGGTGCTGATCACCAGCCGTCGTCGCCTGATCGGCCTGGACTCGGGCCGCCCGTCCTCGCTGCCGGTCCTCGACGCCGACGAGGCGGTCGAACTGCTGGCCCGGGTGGCCGGCGCGCAGCGGGTCGCCGCCGAGCCCGAGGCGGCGATGGAGGTGGCCCGCCGCTGCGGACACCTTCCGCTGGCCCTCCGGCTGGCCGGGGCCCGGCTCGCGCACCGGCCGCGCTGGCGGGTGGCCGACCTGGCGGAGCGGCTGGCCGGCGCGTCCGACCCGCTGGCCGAGCTGGTCGCCGGAGAGCGGTCGGTGGCCCGCGCCTTCGCGTTGTCGTACGAGCAGGTGTCGCCGGTCGCGCAGCGGGTCTTCCGCCTGCTGGGCCTGTGCCCGGGGCGCAGTGTCGACAGCCGGGTGCCGGCCGCGCTCGCCGACCTGCTGTTGCCGGAGGCGCAGGACGCGCTCGACGAAATGGTCGACGCGCACCTCGTCGAGGAGGTGGAACCGGGCCGCTACCAGCTGCACGACCTGATCCGGGAGTACGCGCGCACGCTCGGCGCGGGACGCGAGACCGCCGACGAGCGGCGGGCGGCGGTGGGCCGTCTCATCGACTTCCATCTTCAGGTCACCGCGTCCATCGGGCGGTCGCTGGAGACGGGCGCCGAGCCGTCCCTGTTCGACCTGCCGGCGCCGGCGCGGCCCGACCTGGTGGCAGCCACCGTCGGCCTCGGCCGAGCATGGTTGGAGAAGAACCGTTCGACCGTGACGGCGCTCGTCCGGCTGGCGGAGAGCGAGGGTTTTCTCCGGCAGAGCTGGCAGCTCGCCCGGGTCGCATGGGTCAGTAACTTCTACGGCGGCCGCCTCGACGACCTGATCGAGACGCATCAGATCGGTCTGCGGGCCGCCGAGCGTCTGGGCGACGAGGAGGCCGTGGCGACGATGCTCAACTATCTCGCCTCGGCGGACTACCGCCGGGCGCGGTTCGCCGAGGCCATCCGGCGACTGGAGGCGGTGGTCGGCATCTACCGGAGGCTCGACCGGCCGGGCGAGCTGCGCAAGGTGCTCGGCAACCTGGGCACCGCGTACATGGTCGACGGGCAGCACCAGCGGGGTGTCGAGATCCTGACCGAGTCCGCGGCGATCGCCCGTCGGTCGGGCGAGTCGTCGTGGTTGGCCAACCTGCTGAACAACCTGTCGTACGCGCTGATCCTGCGCGGCCGGTACGACGAGGCCGTGCGGATGTGCCGTAACCAGATGGCTGTTTCGCGGCAGGCCGGCGACCTGCGGCAGCTCGGCAACTCGATCGGGCACCTCAGCATGGCGCGGCACCGGCGCGGCGAGCACGGGCCCGCGCGCCGGCTCCTGCGCGTCGGCCTGGGCCTCAAGCGCCGGGTGGGCAACCGTTACGGCGAGGGCGAGCTGCTCAACGAGCTGGGCACGATGGAGCGCGAGGAGGGCCGGCCGGAGCTGGCCGCCTCGCTGCATCGGGACGCCCTCGTGGCCATGATCGATGCCGGGGACCTGGTCGGGCAGTGCGCCTCCCGGAACCTGCTGGCCCGGGCGATCTTCGACCAGGACGACGTGGCCAGCGCGCTGGACCTGCACCGCCGGGTGCTCGCCGACGCCGAGCGGATGGGCCTGCGCTACGAGCAGGCCCGCGCCCTGGACGGTCTCGCGCGATGCCTGCGCCACGACGACGCCGGCCAGGCCCGCCGGTACGCCGTGCGCGCGCTGGCGCTGTTCCGTCAGGTCGAGACGCCGGACCAGCGGGACACCGAGAAGCTGCTGGCCGAGCTGGGCTGAGGGGGCCGCCACTTTCCCTGCACACCGCCGGGAGGCGCGGCAGGATGGTAGGCGTGACGACTCCAGAGGCGACTGGCTACCGGATCGAACGTGACTCGATGGGCGAGGTGGAGGTGCCCGCCGAGGCGTTGTGGCGGGCGCAGACCCAGCGCGCGGTGCAGAACTTCCCGATCTCCGGGCGCGGGCTGGAACCCGCCCAGATCAAGGCCCTGGCGCAGATCAAGGGGGCGGCGGCACTGGTCAACGGTGAGCTGGGGGTGATCGACGCGGACGTGGCGCAGGCGATCGCCACCGCCGCCGCGCACGTCGCCGCGGGCGGCTACGACGACCAGTTCCCGGTGGACGTGTTCCAGACCGGCTCCGGCACGTCGTCCAACATGAACACCAACGAGGTGATCGCCACCCTCGCGAGCCGCGAGCTGGGCCGGGACGTGCACCCGAACGACCACGTCAACGCGTCGCAGTCCAGCAACGACGTCTTCCCCACCTCGATCCACCTGGCCGCCACGCAGTTCGTGGTGGAGGACCTGATCCCGTCGTTGAAGCAGCTCGCGGGCGCGCTGGCGGAGAAGGCGGCCGAGTTCGAGACGGTGGTCAAGGCCGGGCGTACCCACCTGATGGACGCCACCCCGGTCACGCTCGGGCAGGAGTTCGGCGGCTACGCCGCGCAGGTGCGCTACGGCGTCGAGCGGCTGGAGTCGGCGCTGCCCCGGCTGGCCGAGCTGCCGCTGGGCGGCACCGCCGTCGGCACCGGCATCAACACGCCGCTCGGCTTCGCCGACCGGGTGATCGCCAAGCTGCGGGAGTCGACCGGCCTGCCGCTGACCGAGGCGCGCAACCATTTCGAGGCGCAGGGCGCCCGGGACGCGCTGGTGGAGACCTCGGGCCAGCTCCGTACCGTCGCGGTCGGCCTCTACAAGATCGCCAACGACGTACGCTGGATGGGCTCCGGCCCGCGCGCCGGCCTGCGTGAGCTGCGCATCCCCGACCTCCAGCCGGGGTCATCGATCATGCCGGGCAAGGTGAACCCGGTGGTGGCCGAGGCGATGCGTCAGGTCTGCGCCCAGGTGATCGGCAACGACGCGGCGGTGGCGTTCGCCGGCTCGCAGGGCGACTTCGAGCTGAACGTGATGCTCCCGGTGATGGGCCGCAACCTGCTGGAGTCGATCAAACTGATCGCCGCGTCCAGCCGGCTGTTCGCCGAGCGGCTGGTGGCCGGCCTGGTCGCGGACGCCGAGGTCTGCCTGGCGTACGCGGAGGGCTCGCCGTCGATCGTCACCCCGCTCAACCGCCACCTCGGGTACGACGAGGCCGCCTCGATCGCGAAGGAGGCGCTGGCGAAGCAGGTCTCCATCCGCGAGGTGGTGATCTCCCGTGGTCACGTCGACTCGGGCAAGCTCACCGAGACCCAGCTGGACGAGGCGCTGGACCTGCTCCGGATGACCCACCCCTGAGGACGGCGCCGGTAATTGCCTCGACCCGTAACCGTGGGCGCGGCATGATCCGACAGTGCGTGACGACGGCGGAGTGCTGCTGGAGACCGCGCGGCTGACGCTGCGCCGGTTCACGACGGACGACGTGGACCGGCTGGTGGCGCTCGATGCCGACCCGGAGGTCATGCGCTTCCTGACCGGCGGTGTGCCGACCCCGGCCGCGACGTTCCGGGACGACGTGCTGCCCCGGCTGCTGGCGCAGTACGACAGGTTTCCCGGGCTCGGCCGCTGGGCGACGCTCGACCGGTTCCCCGGCGAGTTCCTCGGCTGGCACTCGCTCGACCCGTCCGACGACGGCGCCGAGGCGGAGCTGGGCTACCGGCTGCGCCGCGCGACCTGGGGGCACGGGCTGGCCACCGAGGGCGCGCGGGCGCTGGTGCGGCACGCGTTCGACACGGTCGGCGTCCGCCGGGTGTGGGCCCAGACGATGGCGGTGAACGACCGCTCCCGCGCGGTGATGGCCCGCGCCGGGTTGCGCTACGTCCGCACGTTCCACCTCGCCTTCGACGACCCGATCCCGGGTACGGAGCACGGCGAGGTGGAGTACGAGCTGCGCCGCGACGCCTGGCCCGCTACTCGTCAGGACTGGGACGCGGCGGCCTTACGGGCCCGGTAGGCGCTCACCGCGGCCCGGTTGCCGCAGCCGGCGTCGCAGAACCGGCGGGACCGGTTCCGGGAAAGGTCGACCAGCACATTGTCGCAGTCTGGGTGATCGCAGTGCCGCAGCCGGCTCAGCTCGCCCATCCGGACGAGGTCGGCCATCGCCATCGCGGCCTCGACCGCCATCCGGGTCGCCAGCGGCGCGTCCCGGGGCACGGCGTGCAGATGGTACGGCTCGTCGTCGTGCCGGACGAGTTGCGGCAGCGCGTGCGACTCGCGCAGCAGTCCGTTGACGATCGCCACCACCTCGTCGGTTTCGGCGTACCAGATGCGGCGCAGCCGGGGCCGGAGCGCGCGGACCTGGCGCAGTTCGACGTCGGTGCGCTCGTGTCTGCCACTCCACCCGTAGGTGGTGAAGAAGTCGTCGAGAGCGGCTACGTCGGACAGCCCTTCCCGGTTGCCGTCGGCGGTGTTCACCAGTGCGGCGGCGCCGACCAGCGCACATTCGGTGTCATGAGCAAAAAGCAACTTGACTCCTGTCGGAGGCTACGCCTAGCGTCATCAGCATAACCGCCCTTCACTCATGACCAGGAGCTGCCGATGCGTGAACGGTCCAGCGTCGGGCTCGGCCTGGCACTGCTCTCCGCGATCACGTTCGCGACCTCGGGCACGTTCGCCCGTCCGCTGATCACCGGCGAGTGGTCGGCGGTGGCGGTGGTGATCGCCCGGGTCGGCATCGCCGCGCTGGTCCTCGCCGTGCCCGCCGCGCTGGCCCTGCGCGGCAAGTGGTCGGTGCTGCGGCGCAACGGCGTCACAGTTCTGCTGTTCGGGCTGCTCGGCGTCGCCACGGCGCAGGCGTGCTTCTTCAACGCGGTCCGCTACCTCCCGGTCGGCGTGGCGCTGCTGCTGGAATACCTCGGCATCGTGCTGGTGGTCGGATGGATGTGGCTCGTCCACGGGCAGCGCCCGCGAGCGCTGACGGTGGCCGGCTCGGTCACCGCCCTGTGCGGGCTGGCGCTCGTCCTCGACCTCACCGGCGCCGGCCGCCTGGACCCGGTGGGCGTGCTGTGGGGACTCGGCGCTGGCGTCGGCCTGGCCGGCTACTTCGTCATCGCCGGGCGGCTCGACGACGAACTGCCCTCGGTCGTGATGGCCAGCGGCGGCATGGCGGTCGGCGCGCTGGCGCTGCTCCTGCTCGGCGGCATCGGAGCGCTGCCGCTTACCGCCGGCACCGCCGACGTCACCTTCGCCGGGCATCAGGTGAGCTGGCTGGTGCCGATCGCCGGGCTGTCGCTGATCGCTGCGGTGGTCGCGTACCTCGCCGGTGTCGCGGGAACGCGGCTGCTCGGGGCCCGGCTGTCCTCCTTCGTGGGGCTGACCGAGGTGATGTTCGCGGTGCTGATCGCCTGGCTGGTGCTCGACGAACTGCCCAGCCTGATCCAGCTGGCCGGCGGGGTGCTCATCCTCGGCGGCGTCGCCCTGGTCCGTGCGGACGAACTGCGGGGCTCACCACCGGCGTCGGTGACGGCACCGGCCGAGCCGGCACTGACCGGCGAGCGATGATCGGGCCGCGCAGCGCCGTCGTCTTCGACGCCGACGAGACTCTCGTCGACCTGCGCCCGGCGGTCACCGGCGCGCTCGTCGCCGTAGTCGAGGAGATGCGGCGGCGGACCCCGGCGGCGGCCGGGGTGTCGCTCGCGGACCTGGAGGGGGACTGGGGTGCGGTGTTCGGCGCGCTCAGCGCGGCCCCGGTGCAGGAGATTCGGCGGACCGCCCTGGCCCGCTCGCTGGCCCGGGCCGGGCTGGAGGCGGACCTGGACGAGTTCGCGGCGTTTTTCTTCGCCCGCCGGTACGCGCTGAGCCGGCCCTTCCCCGACGTGCTGCCCGCGCTGGCGGCGCTGCGCCCGCATCACCTGCTGGGCTTCGCCACGAACGGCAACAGCCGCGCCGAACGCTGCGGCCTCGCCGGGCAGTTCGCCTTCGAGTTGTACGCGCACGAGGGTGGCCTGCCGAAGAAGCCGGACGGGGAGTTTTTTGCGGCGGTGACGGCAGCCGCCGGACTGCCCGCCGCGCGCATCGTCCACGTGGGCGACTCGCCGGAGCACGACGTGGTCGCCGCCCAGCGGGCCGGGCTGCGTGCCGTATGGCTCAACCGGGGCGGACTTCCCCGGCCTCGGGGCCTCGAACCGGACGCCGAGGTGTCCACGTTGGCCGAACTGCCAACGACGCTCATCACCGTGATGAGCGCGAATGCCTAGTTGCATCCGATAACGGACGTCGATCTGGCGGAACCCGCTCCCGTGATGTGGGATGACACCACGTCCCTCAACGAGAGGATCTGATGTGGTGAGCAAGCGCTTCACCGTCGGCGCGGTCGCGGCTGCGGCCTCGCTGGCACTCACGGTGACCGGCCTGGGGATCCCGGCGAACGCCGCGCCGTCGGACACCCGGACCTTCACCGTGCTGGCCGAGAGCGGCGTATCCACCGACGCCGCGATCGCCGCGATCGCCGCCGCCGGCGGCACTGTCGTCGCCCGCACCGACGACGTCGGCCTCTTCCAGGTCAGAAGCGACCGGGCGGACTTCGCCAGCCGGGCCACCGCCGCCGGTGCCCTGGTCGGCGCGGCCGAGGAGAAGGCGATCGGCCGCAAGCCGAAGCTGGACCGGGTCGAGCAGGAGAACCTGCTGGCCGCCGCGGCGACCAAGGGCAAGGTCGCCAAGGGCAAGGCCAAGAAGATGGACCCGCTCGACGACAAGCTCTGGGGTCTGGACATGATCCGGGCCGACCAGGCCCGCAAGATCGAGCCGGGTGACCGCCGGGTCACCGTCGGCGTGCTGGACACCGGCGTCGACGCCAGCCACCCCGACCTGGCGCCGAACTTCAACTGGGCGCTGTCGCGCAACTTCGCCCCGGACATCCCCGAGGTCGACGGCCCGTGCGAGGTGGCGAGCTGCGTCGACCCGGTCGGCACCGACGACGGCGGGCACGGCACGCACGTGGCCGGCACCATCGGCGCCGCCGCCAACGGCTTCGGCCTCTCCGGCGTGGCGCCGAAGATCTTGCTCGTCGAGCTGAAGGGTGGCCAGGACAGCGGCTACTTCTTCCTCAACCCCGTGGTGAACGCCCTGGTGCACGCGGGCCGCTCCGGGCTGGACGTGGTGAACATGTCCTTCTACGTCGACCCGTGGCTCTACAACTGCACCGCCAACCCGGCCGACTCGCCGGAGGCGCAGGCCGAGCAGCGCACCGTCATCGAGGCCATGAAGCGGGCGCTCAACTTCGCGCACCGCAAGGGCGTCACGCTGGTCGGCTCGCTCGGCAACAACCACGAGGACCTGGGCGCGCCGCGCACCGACGTGAGCAGCCCGGACTACGGCGCCGACCCGTACCCGCGCCCGATCGACAACGCGACCTGCTGGGACCTGCCGGTCGAGGGCCCGCACGTGATCGGTGTGTCGTCGGTCGGCCCGTCCGGCAAGAAGGCCGACTACTCGAACTACGGCACCGAGCAGATCTCGGTGGCGGCGCCGGGTGGCTGGTTCCGCGACGGCTTCGGCACCGACACGTACCGCACCGACGCCAACATGATCCTCTCCACGTACCCGAAGAAGGTGCTCCAGGAGGAGGGGTCGGTCGACGAGAACGGCAACATCGTCGCCGGCTTCGAGAACTCGGTGTTCAAGCAGTGCACCACCAAGGGTGAGTGTGGCTACTACACCTACCTGCAGGGCACCTCGATGGCGTCCCCGCACGTCTCGGGCGTGGCGGCGCTGATCGTCAGCAAGCACGGCAAGAAGGAGGGCCGCAACGGCTACGGCATGGCGCCGAACCTGGTCGAGCAGCACCTCTACCGGACGGCGGCCGAGCACGCCTGCCCGGAGCCGCGGCTGCAGAGCTACACCAACGAGGGCCGGAGCGCCGAGTTCGACGCGTACTGCGCGGGCTCGCTGAACTTCAACGGCTTCTACGGCTACGGCATCGTCGACGCCTACGCCGCGGTGAAGACCCCGCTCAAGCCCAACGTGCGACCGTAACAACCGTTTCCCCGAGGTGGCGGCGTCCGGATCACCCGGACGCCGCCACCTCGGCGTTCCGGTGACCTGCGCCGCTGGCGGCGTGGCGGCTGGTGGGGTGGCGGGCGGGGTCACGGCCGCCACCCGCGGGCCACCAGTGCTGCGCGGATCTCCCGCACCAGGGCGGGGAACTCCTTGCGCAGACGGCGGCCGGTCACGTGCAACACCAGCCAGCCGGCCTCGACGAGCTGGTTGAGCCGCCGCCGGTCGAGGTGCATCCGGTCCGCGTCGGAGTGCCACTGACCGTCGTACTCGACCGCGACCCGGAACTCCGGCCAGGCCAGATCGGGGTGCAGGATCAGGCCGGTCGACACGCGCACCGGATGCTGGGCCACCGGACGCGGCAGGCCGGCGAAGACGAGGCGTACCCGCAGGTGGGACTCGGGCGGGGACTGGGCAAGCCCGTCGGTCAGGCCGAACACCCATGCCGCCCGCCGCCCACCGGGGCGACAGGCGTTCCGGGCCGCCTCGCTCGCCAGTGCCGACCGGTTCACCGAACCGGTACGCAGCAGCCCGTCGATGATGCCGACCGCCTTCACGGGATCGGCCCAGACCGCTGTCTCCCAGGCACAGGCGGCCGGCTCGGTGCGTCGCGGCGGCCCGGCCAGGATCATTGCCGCGCCGGGGGACGACTCTGCGAACGGGTTCCATGCTGCGGCTGCGGCGGCGTTCTGCGGGTCGGCCGGGCCGGGCGGTCCGGGCCGGCTGCGGGAGCCGGCCGGATTCGGTGATCTGGTCCGGCCCGGTGTGCCCGGAAGGCAGTCCGCCGCCAGGGGTGCCGCGACGGGCGACGCGGTGCCGGCGGGCGTCATGTCTGCGGGTGGGTTCGTGCCGTGGGACGACCTCGTGCGGACGGGTGGGCTCGTGCCGGCGGGCGAGTTCATGCCTGCGGGTGGGTTCGTGCCTGCGAGCGACCTCGTACTGACGGGCGCGTTCGTGCCAACGGGTTGGCTCGTGCCGACGGGTGGGCTCGTTCGCGCGGGGGCGGCGCTGCCGGCGGGGACCAGGAGGCCGCTGCGTGTGCTCGACATCGGGGCGTGGTGCACCCGGACACCCGGCTGGGAGTCGGCCCGGACCGTGGCCGGCAGCAGGACGTGCACGTCGTCGGTGAAATCGGCGGCGTGCTCGACTCCGTGCAGGTAGGCAGCCGAAGGGCCGGCGATCGCCGCGCCGGGTGGCATGCGCAGCAGCGCCGCGCGGCAGGCCAGCGCGTGGTCGCGGTCGAGCCGCGCGTCGGCGTAGACGTCCTGCCGGAGGCGGATCCAGGACGCGCCTCGCAGATGGTGCCGGGACAGCAGTCCGCGCCGGATGGCTTCCGAGCCCCGGAAGACCTGCCAGGCCAACTCCGGTGGTCGATGAGGATGAGGTGGCATGTCACGAGCGTGGCGGCGTACGGGTCGAGATCGATACCCCTGTGGACAGCCGCAGCCCTTCCGCCTGCCGAGCCCTGTGGACAACCCCCGCACGGCCTTGCCCGCGTGCTATGCGCTCAACCTGCGCTTGATCCACTCCAGCTCGGGGAGGTGGTGGTATCCGGGCCGCTTGATACAGCCACTTCGCCGAGCTGGCGTGAGGTGTGCGGAGGGACGTTTCGATCGCGCCGGCGCGGCCACTTCGGTCTGATGGCGTGAGGGTGTGTGTGGAGTGGTTGGCTTGGGTGCGCTGATGTGACCCCCCTCGGCGTAGTGGCGTGAGGGTGGGCTGGGTCGTGAGGGCGTCCGGGTGTTGAGCTGGCTTGATCGACTCCACTTCGGGGAGGTGGTGGTGTCCGGGGCGTGTTGATGCAGCCACTTCGCCGAGCTGGCGTGAGGGTGTGTGGAGGAGGGTGGGTTCGGGTGCGCTGATGTGGCCACTTCGGCGTAGTGGCGTGAGGTTCTGGGGTGGGCTGGGTCGTGAGGGCATCCGGGGATGTGGAGCTGGCTTGATCGACTCCACTTCGGGGAGGTGGCTGTGTCCGGGCCACTTGATGCAGCCATTTCGGCGAGCTGGCGTGAGGGTGTGTGGAGGAGGGCGGGTTCGGGGCACTGATGTAGCCACCTCGGCGTAGTGGCGCGACGGCCCTGGGGTGGGCTGGGCCGTGTGGCCGCACGGTGTTCTGAGCTGCCTTGATCGACTTCACCTCGGGGAGGTGGCGGGGTCCGGGGCGTGTTGATGCAGCCACTTCGCCGAGCTGGCGTAAGGGCATGCGGGGCTCAGGAGAGCGCTGCGGCGACCGCCTCGGCAGCGGCCGTCACCTGGGCGCCGACGTCCGCCACGTCGAGCGGGGTCAGCGACACCACCCCGACGCTGCCCTCCAGGCCGGGCACGCCGAGCACCGGCGCCGCCACCCCGTACGCGCCTGATTGAAGCTCGCCGCTGGTGGTCACCGGCCCCGGATCACCGGCCCGCCCGGCCAGCACCGCCCGGCCGGCGGCGCCCCGCTCGAGCGGGTGCCGGGTGCCGGTCCGGTACGCCACGTGGAACGACGTCCAGCTCGGCTCGACCACCGCCAGCGCCACCCCCTCGCCGCCCTCGACCACTGTGAGGTGGGCGGTCGCGCCGGTGCCTTCGGCGAGCCGGCGCAACGCGGGCAGCGCCCCCTCGGCCAGCAGCGGCTGGGCCCGGCGGGCCAGGTGCAGCACTCCCACGCCGATGCGCAGGCGGCCCTCGCCGTCGCGTCGGAGCATCCCGTGGCCGGTCAGCGCGCCGACCAGCCGGTAGACGGCGGCCCGGCCGATGCCCAGCCGGTGCGCCGCCTCGGTGACTGTGAGACCGCCCGGAGCGTCCGCGACGAGGTGCAGCAGGCGCAGACCCCGGTCCAGGGTCTGTGCGGTCTCTCCCGGGCGCGCCGCCGTGTCCACAGCACGCAGCGTACGACCCGGCTCCGGCCAACCTCGAAATGTGCGGACGGCTACCCTTGTGAGGTGACGCTACGCCTGTATGACACCGCCACCCGATCGGTGCGGGACTTCGTCCCGCGGGAAGCCGGCAAGGTGGGGGTCTACCTGTGTGGTCTCACGCTCCAGGCCCCGCCGCACATCGGCCACCTTCGTTCCGGCGTCAACTATGACGTGCTGCGCCGCTGGCTGCTCGACAAGGGCTTCGAGGTCACGTTCATCCGCAACCTGACCGACATCGACGACAAGGTCCTGGCCAAGGCGATGGAGCAGGACCGGCCGTTCTGGTCGATCGCGTACGCGAACGAGCAGATCCTCGCCGCCTCCTATCGGGCGCTGAACGTGCTCCCGCCGACGTACGAGCCGCGGGCCACCGGGCACGTCCCGGAGATGCACGAGCTGATCGCCCGGTTGATCGAGACCGGTCACGCCTACCCGGCCACCGACGGCTCCGGTGACGTCTACTTCGACGTGGCCTCGTGGCCCGCGTACGGCTCGCTGTCGGGCCAGTCCCCGGCGGACATGCAGCCGGCCGGTGACGCCCCCGACCGGGGCAAGCGGGACCCGCGCGACTTCGCCCTCTGGAAGGGTGTCAAGCCGGGCGAGCCGGCCGACGCCTCGTGGCCGTCGCCCTGGGGCCGTGGCCGGCCCGGCTGGCACATCGAGTGCTCGGCCATGTGCTGGCGCTACCTGGGCCCCGAGTTCGACATCCACGGCGGCGGGCTCGACCTGACGTTCCCGCACCACGAGAACGAGATCGCCCAGTCGCAGGCGGCCGACCTGCCGTTCGCGCGCTACTGGGTGCACCACGGCCTGCTCGGCATCGGCGGCACCAAGATGGGCAAGTCGCTGGGCAACACGCTCGACCTCGACTACGTGGCCTCGCTCGGGGTGCGCCCGGTCGAGCTGCGCTACTACTACGTCGCCGCCCACTACCGGTCCCGCATCGACTACTCCGAGGACGCGCTGCGCGAGGCCGCTGTCGCGTACCGGCGGGTCGAGGGCTTCGTGCAGCGGGCGGTCGAGCGGGTCGGCGGCGGCCGGCCCGGCGACCTGCCGGCCGCGTTCGTCGCCGCGATGGACGACGACCTGAACACCTCGGCGGCGCTGGCGGCGCTGCACGAGGTGGTCCGCGACGGCAACACCGCGCTGACCGCCGGCGACGATGTGACCGTCCGCACGACGCTCGCCGCCACCCGGGGCATGCTGGATATCCTCGGCGTCGACCCCCTGGACCCGGCCTGGACCGGCGGCGGCCGCACGGACGACCTGCGCGGCGTGGTGGACTCCCTGATCGCGCTGGCCCTGGAGCAGCGCGCGCAGGCCCGCGGCCGCAAGGACTGGGCCGCCGCCGACGCCGTACGCGACCAGCTCAAGCAAGCAGGCGTGGTCGTCGAGGACACCCCCCAGGGCCCGCGTTGGACTATTGGAGAGCAGGACTGATGGCCGGCAACTCGCAGCGCCGTGGCCGGCGACTGACGCCGAAGGCGGGTGCCCCCAAGGGCACCGGAGGCAAGAACAAGGACTCGCTCGCCGGGCGGGGTCGCACGCTGCCCGCCGACGAGCGGCCCTGGCACAAGGCGTACTCGGGCACCGAGAAGCTGCCCCAGCGCACCGCCTGGAAGCAGGACAAGGAGCGCCGCGCAGCCGCCGAGGAGGGCCGCGCGCCCAAGATCGGGCAGCCCGGCAGCAAGGACACCACCTGGGGCAAGGGCGGTGGCCGAGGCACGCCCACGACGAAGGGCCGGGGCGGAAAGCCGGCCGGCCGGGGCGGTCCCCGGGTCGCGCCGGGCCGCAAGGCCAACCCGGCGAAGGACAGCCCGGAGCTGCTGGTCGGGCGTAACCCGGTGCTGGAGTCGCTGCGCACCCAGGTGCCGGCGACCGCGCTCTACACCGCGCTGGGCATCGACGTCGACGACCGGGTCAAGGAGATCGTCCGTACCGCCGCCGACCGGGGCATCGCGATCCTGGAGGTCAGCCGCGCCGAGCTGGACCGGATGACCGGCGGGGTGCTGCACCAGGGCGTCGGCCTCCAGGTGCCGCCGTTCGCCTACGAGCCGTTCGACGACCTGGTGGCCGCGGCGCTGGAGCAGGCCGCCCCGCTGCTGGTCGCGCTGGACGGGGTCACCGACCCGCGCAACCTCGGCGCCGTCATCCGGTCGGCCGCCGCGTTCGGCGCGCAGGGTGTCTTCGTACCCGAACGGCGTGCCGCCGGGATCACCGCGACCGCCTGGCGGACCAGCGCCGGCGCGGCCGCGCGCGTGCCCGTCGCCCAGGTCACCAACCTGACCCGGTCGCTCAAGGCCTGCAAGGAAGCCGGCTTCGTCGTGGTCGGCCTGGACGCCGACGGGCAGACCGACCTGTACGACCTGGAGGCCGCCGTCGGCCCGCTGGTCGTGGTGGTCGGCTCGGAGGGGCGCGGGCTGTCCCGCCTGGTCGGGGAGACCTGCGACCTGACCGTCAGCATCCCGATGGTCTCCGACGTGGAGTCGCTCAACGCCAGCGTCGCCGCCGCGGTCACGCTGGCCGAGGTCGCGCGCCGCCGGTCCGTCGAGGTCTGATCGAGAGTACGAGAAAGGGGCGGTCCGCCGTGGCGGGCCGCCCCTTTTCGCGTACGTACGTCAGATCCGCTGGCCGGTGGTGGCGTGGAAGACGTGGCTGCGGCCGGTACGCGGCTTGACGAACACGGTGTCACCCATGTTCGGCATGCTGCGCCGGTCGGTGCGGACCACGAACCGCTCGTTGTGGCCCTCCAGCGCGGCGTGGCCGTAGACGTTGGCGTCGGAGCCCAGGTCCTCGACCAGCTCGACCACGACCGGCATGCCGCCCTCGGACGGGCTGACCATGTCGCAGTCCTCCGGGCGGAAGCCGACGGTGACCTTGCCGTCGCCGCCCTCGGAGCGGGCCGCCTCGACCTGCTCGCGGGTCAGCGGCACGATCATCTCGGCGAACACGCCGCCCTGGTCGGTCAGCTTCACCGTCTTGATGTTCATGGCCGGGGAGCCCATGAAGCCGGCGACGAAGACGTTGGCCGGGGTGTCGTAGAGCGCCCGAGGGGTGTCCACCTGCTGGAGCACACCGTCCAGCATGACCGCCACCCGGTGACCCATGGTCATGGCCTCGACCTGGTCGTGGGTGACGTACACGGTGGTGACGCCCAGCTTCGCCTGGAGCGAGGCGATCTGGGTACGGGTCTGGACACGCAGCTTGGCGTCGAGGTTCGACAGCGGCTCGTCCATGAGGAAGACCTGCGGCTCGCGGACGATCGCGCGGCCCATGGCGACACGCTGGCGCTGACCGCCGGAGAGAGCCTTCGGCTTACGGCCGAGGAACTCCTCCAGCTGGAGCAGCCCGGCCGCCTCCTTGACCCGCCGGTCGATCTCCGACTTCGAGGTCTTGCGCAGCTTGAGCGCGAACGCCATGTTCTCGTACACCGTCATGTGCGGGTAGAGGGCGTAGTTCTGGAAGACCATCGCGATGTCGCGGGCCTTCGGCGGGAGGTGCGTGACGTCCCGGTCGTCGATGTAGATCGCGCCGTCGTCGACGTCCTCCAGGCCGGCGAGCATCCGCAGGCTGGTGGACTTGCCGCAGCCGGACGGGCCGACCAGGACGAGGAACTCCCCGTCACCGATCTGGAGGTCGAGCTGGTTGACGGCGGGGCGCTCGGTGCCCGGATAGATCCGGGACGCCTTCGCGTAGGTGACCGTAGCCATGATGGAGCGCTTCCTTTCACCGGCAGGAACGTGCCGGACGATCCGAGTGAAGGAGCGACCGGCGCCCAAGGCGCCGGCCAACGGGGTCGTCGCTCAGGCAGCCGAAGCCCGCCGGAGTGTCGTCCGTGTCACTGCACGGTAAACGGCTTTCGCGATCGTGCCAAGACGTGGTTCTCCGGATGGGATGGACGGCATACGCATAACGGTCAGCAGGGCACTGCGAGGCATCAATCTCCCCGTTGGGAGCGTGCCCGGGCGATGATCCATCGGCCACCCCGGTCGGGATGCCGACGTTTTCCGTGCTCGGGAGCCCTGCGAGGCGGGATTTCCGGGGCTCAGTCGCTATGCTGAGCCCGACGCACGCGCCCCTGTAGCTCAGCTGGCCAGAGCACTCGCCTTGTAAGCGAGATGTCGCCGGTTCGATCCCGGCCGGGGGCTCCAATTCCACAAGGCATTTCGCGGCGGCAGCGCCGCGATCCGGCCGGATGACAGCAACGAGGGTCACCACCGCCCGTCACAGGCCCTAGCCTGACGGCCATGACTCTTGATCTCATCCTGCTACCCGAGCCCGTCGGACAGCCCTCGCTGAAGGCGTCGGACGGCGAACGGAAGGGTACGGGTGAGCCGTCCGACTCGCAGGCATGGGACGCCATCGTTTCCGGCGTACGGGACGTCGTCGGCGAGGTGGTTCTGGGCGAGGACGGCCCGAGCCGCACGCTGACGCACCAGCCCAGCGGCATTACGGTGCGCTACCGGTCCGGTGAGGCGGCCGTCAATCTGCCGTTCTGGCACAGCGGCAGTGACGTGGATGCTGAAGGGCTCGTCCGGACCATGTACCGGATCGGGCACGTGGTGGCGGACGCGACGGGCCTGGTCGCCCATGTTTCGCAACTGGGTGTGCCGCTGACCGAAGCTGAGTCCAGAATCGACGCTGCGGTCGACCTGCTGTTGGACGATCCCGTTTCGTCTCACCTCTGGCCGCGCGCTGGGTTCCGGGTCTACTTCACCGGGCCCGCCACCCTTGCCGACGCCTCGCAGCGCCTGAAATCGATGGTGGTGGCCGAGGAGAGCGACCGATTCACCGTCCAATGGTCCGATGGTCCCCAGTTGGAGGTGACCTTCGACGCGGGGCCACGGATTGTCGCTGAGGCCGCTGAGGTCGCCGAGGACTATGGCATCCCCGAGATGGCCGCCTACGACCGCCGGTTCCAGGTCACGTTCGACGATCTCGACGAGGTGCTCCAGGAAATCAACACCCTGATCGAGGTCAACCTGCAGCTCCAAGATCTCACCGGCGGTTACGTGAAACGTTCCTGGAACGACGAGGTGTCGCCGCCGTACGACGACCCGGTGGACGGCAGCTAACGGACCTGTACCTCGCACTTCGGACAAGATGCCGACAACACCGCAGGTCAGGTGACGGGTCGCAACCTGCCCTGGTCCGTGAGGAACATGCCGGTCACGCCCACCACGGTCAGGGCCACGGCGACCGCGCGTTCCTCCGCGCTGACCTGCTTCCGCCTCCTGCGGCCGCCAGCGTCCCGACCCCCGCTCACGCCGCAGAAGATACAACGACCGTCACGCCGCCGCTGCCCTGAGTGACGCCGACGGAGTCGGCACGTCGGCGATGAGGGGCGGTTCGATGCTCGACAACCGGACAGCTGTTCTTTACAGGGACGACGATCGATGGACATGATCGTCAGGGAAGGTTGCTGTCACTTTCCTCGACGAAAGGTCGCCGCCATGCCGATCACGCCCGTCACCCCCACCCCGCGTGCCCGGCGCCGTGCCGCCGCGATCACTGTCGCCGCGCTCGCGGGCGCTGTTCTCGCCGCCGTGAACGCGCAGCCGGCCTCGGCCACCCCTCCCGGCATCCCCTCCCAGGCGACGGCGCAGTCGCAGCTCAACGCGCTGACGGTGGCCGCACAGGGCTCAATGTCCGGCTACTCGCGGGACCTGTTCCCCCACTGGATCACCATCACCGGCACCTGCAACACCCGCGAGCAGGTCCTCAAGCGGGACGGCACGTCCGTCGTGGTCAGCAGCTCCTGCGCCGCCACCTCAGGCCGCTGGTACAGCCCCTACGACGGTGCGACCTGGTACGCCGCCTCCGACGTCGACATCGACCACGTAGTGCCCCTGGCGGAGGCGTGGCGGTCCGGAGCCAACTCCTGGACGACGAGCCGTCGGCAGAGCTTCGCCAACGACCTGACCCGCCCGCAGCTGATCGCGGTCACCGACAACGTCAACCAGGCCAAGGGCGACCAGGACCCCTCGACGTGGCAGCCGCCCCTGACGTCGTACCGCTGCACCTACAGCAAGATGTGGATCACCGTGAAGTACAACTGGGGCCTGACGCTCCAGTCATCCGAGAAGTCCGCACTGCAGAGCATGCTCAACACCTGCGGCTCGTGATCGCAGGAGCCGTCGTGCGGGCCGGATGAGAGCAGCGCGCACACCAGGGGCCGCCCCCGCCCGGTGGGAAACCACCGGGCGGGGGCGGCCGAAAACCGGTGGCGCGGGTCAGGGCGCCTCGACCGTGCTGACGGTGAACGTGATGCGGTTGTCCCCCGGGTCGACGTCCGCAGCGATCGCCCGGGACAGGTGGAACTGGATGTCGACCGGGCCCAGTTCCCCGACCGGAGTGTCGGCGGGCGCGCTGACGATCAGCGTGAGCGAGCGCTCCTCGCCGGTCATGAACGCGCCGCCCTCGACGCAGTTGATCCCGCAGCTCTCGGTCCACGGCTCCCAGACGCCGTCCGGCACGCGTTCCACGGCGTACCAGACGGAATCGTGCGGTGCGTCGCCGGCGTACCGCAGGGTGACCGGCAACCGGCCCTCGAACATGCCGTCGGGCTGCCGTACCAGGGTGACGGCGTCGGGGGCGGTCACGCGCAGGTCCGGCTGCCTGTCGCGTACGTAGGGCTGGGGGTCGGCGAGTGAGCCGGTCGTCGAGCGGAAGCGCGTCGAGAAGCTCTCGTCGGTCACTGTGGTGCCGTCGACTTTGACGGCGAGGCGACCCGCCCCGGCCTTCATCGCGTAGGGGCGCGTCGGGGTCAGGACCGTGAAGTCGATGGTGAAGCTGCGCCGTTCACCAGAGGTCAGCTCACCTCCGGGCACGTTGCACTCGACGCGGGTCCGCCCGTCGGGGAGGACGTCTCCGCTGCTGTTGCAGCTGATGCCCCATTCGACGTTCTCGTAGGAGCCGGGGATCGGCTCGGTGATCACGTAACTGGCCCGGCCGGGCTCGGCGCCCCGATAGGTCAGGTCGACAGTGAGGGAGCCGCGGTAGCCGCGCTCCGTCGGCTCCAGCACGAGCCGGTCGGCCACCGAGGCGGTCGACGGCCGCGCGGCCGCCGAGGCAGGCGCCGCCGCGACGGGCAGCGCCGCGATCAGACCGACCAGTCCGGCCAGGGCGGTGAGTCTTCTGATGTGCATCAAGAACCCCCGTTCTTCGATCCGCGGCAGGCGATCCGCCGCGAACGGATCGATGCTCGCACCTGCCGTCGGCGTGCGTGGTCCCGCGATCACATCGGGTAACCGACACGGCTTCACTGCAACCGGACGGCGACTGGCGCGTAGGCCCAGGCCACCAGCGGTGGCCCGCGCATCGAGGACCGTGTTCGGGGTCCCGTTTCGGTAGGCTGGCCGGCGGGGGGACGGCGTGAGCAGAGCGGTCGAGGAGTCCAACCGGGCGATGCTGCGCGCCCGGGACGCGATGGACCGGGCGTACGCGCAGCCGCTGGACATCACCGCGCTGGCCCGGATCGCGCACGTGTCCGAGGCGCACTTCATCCGTACCTTCCGGGCCACCTTCGGCGAGACCCCGCATCGCTACCTGCAGCGGCGCCGGGTGGAGCGGGCCATGGCCCTGCTGCTGGAGACCGAGCGGGACGTCACCGACATCTGCCTCGCCGTCGGCTTCTCCAGCCTCGGCACGTTCAGCCGGACGTTCCACGGCATCGTCGGTGAGTCGCCCTCGGACTACCGGCGTCGTAGGACCGCTTCGCCGGACGTGCCGAGCTGCTTCGCCAAGTCCTGGACCAGACCGAGCAGTTTTGGATAAGCAGCAGGTCAATCCGCTGCTCTAGCGTCATCGGCATGACGATGACTTCGACTTCCCGCTCGCAGATCTACGTACTCGACCAGGACGAGGCGCTCGACTTCTACGTCGGGAAGCTCGGCTTGGAGGTCAGCACCGACCAGGACCTCGGCTTCATGCGCTGGCTCACCGTGAACGTGCCGGGCGACCCGGGCCGGGAGATCCTGCTGGAGAAGCCGGGCCCGCCGGCCCTGGACCCGAAGACCGCCGAGCAGGTCCGGGAGTTGCTGACCAAGGGCGCTGCGGGCGGCTTCCTCTTCTTCACCACGGACGACGCGCACAAGACGTACGCGGATCTGGTCGCGAAGGGCGTGGAGGTGACCGACGAGCCGACCGACCGGCCGTACGGGATCGACTTCGGCATCCGCGACCCGTTCGGCAACCGGATCCGGATCGGGCAGATGCGCCAGGGGCAGTGAACGGCGCGGCGGAGGGCTAGTCTCGCGGTCCCTGACCGTGGAGGTGCCGATGCCCAGCCGCCTGCTCTACCTGGTCCGCCACGGCGAGCAGGACCGGCCGGAGGAGGAGGCGGACACCGGCCTGTCGGAGCGCGGCCGGCGGCAGGCGACGCTGCTGGGGGAGCGCCTGCGCGGCACGCGCTTCGCCGCCGTACACCATGGGCCGGCCCGCCGGGCCGCGGAGACGGCCGCGCTGGTCGCGGCGTCGCTGCCGGGTGTTCCGGTACGCGAGGACGACCGGGCCGGCGACCACATGCCGCACGACACCGACCCGGCGGGCCTGCCCGAGCGGTACGCGGCGTTCCTGGCCGGGTTCACCGAGCGGGAGCGGCGCGACGGGCCGCGGGTGACGGCGGAGGCGGCGGCCCGGTTCGCCGCCGCCCCCGCGGAGGGTGACGTACGTGAGCTGGTCGTCACCCACAACTTCCTGGTCGCCTGGCTGGTGCGGGACGCGCTGGAGGCGCCGGAGCGCCGCTGGATCGGGCTCAACCAGCAGAACTGCGGGCTGACGGTGATCCGCTACAGCTCGGGTGGCCCGCCGACGCTCGTCGCGCTGAACGACGTCGCCCACCTGCCACCCGAGCTGCGCGCCACCGGCCTGCCCGACGACTACCGGTTCTGACCCGGCGCTCAGGCGAGCAGCTTCACCACGGCGTCGGCCACCGCGCGGGCGGACTGCGGGTTCTGGCCGGTCACCAGGCGTCCGTCGATCACCACGTGCTCGGTGAAGTCCGGCGCCGCCACGTGCTGCGCGCCGGCCTCGGTGAGCTTGTCGGCGAGCAGGAACGGCACCTCGTCGGTGAGGCCGACGGCCGCCTCCTCGCTGTTGGTGAAGCCGGCGACCCGCTTGCCGGCGATCAGGCGCGAGCCGTCGGTGAGGGTCAGGTTCACCAGCGCCGACGGGCCGTGGCAGACGGCGGCAACCACGCCGCCGCGCTCGTAGACCGAGCGGGCGATCCGGGCCAGGTCGGGGTCGTCGGGAAAGTCCCACATGGTGCCGTGCCCGCCGGCGAAGACGATCACGTCGTACCCGGCCGGGTCGACGTCGGCGGCCTTCGGGGTGTCGGTGACGCCGGCGGTGGCGAGAAAGTCGTTCTGGGTGCTGTCGTTCTCGTCCCGGCCGTCGACCGGCGGTTCGCCGCCGGCCACGGAGACCAGGTCGACGTCGTATCCGGCGGCCCGGAACACCTCCCACGGCTCGGCGGCCTCGCCGACGTAGTAGCCGGTGGAGCGGCCGGTGCCGCCCAGCTCGGAGTGGCTGGTCAGGGCGATGAGTGCGCGAGTCATGCCTTCCATGCTGGCCCCGCCGCCGGTCGGCCGGCCATAGGCCGATGTCACAGCCGGATCGGGTTTGAAATCGGCGCCGGTCAGCCGGTGGCACCGTTGAGCAGGTCCACCACCTGCGCCGTGACGGCCGGTGGCTTGGCCTGCGGCGGGCAGTCCACGTAGCTGACCTGGTTGGGCCCGACGGTGAGCCGGTAGCTGAACGCGTCGGCGCACATGGTCGCCGGCACGGTGACGGCGGCTTCGGCGGCCAGGCGGGGGTCGGCCGCGAGCTGCCGCAGCCGGGTGAGTTTCTCCGCGGCGAGCTGCCCCTCGCGGGAGCCGCCGGCGCGGTCGGTGCGGGTCCAGTGGCCGTCCGGCCCGACCCGGACGGTGTCGGTCAGCCCGGCGATGCCGCCCGACTTCACGAGTACGACCTCGGTGGCCGGCGGCGAAGGGCCGTCCGTGATGACGGGTGGCGCGTCGGTGCGGGCGCAGCCGGCGAGCGGGACGAGAAGGGCGGCGACGGCCGCCATGGCGGGGGCAGCTCTCATACCGGTTCGGACGCGCGACGGGACCACCCGGTTCCGGCCCACCGGTCCTCCTCATCCGTTCGGTCAGTGTCTCCGGCGGGTTCTCGCCAGCCTCTTTCACGTTCTTCGATGTATCGCTATATCTACATCAGTGACTACCCCCGTCACAACTTCGCCTTCCAGGAGGGCCCGTGAAAAGATCCGTCGCCGCCGTCAGCGCAGCGCTGCTCACCAGCAGCGTGCTGGCCTGCGTCACCACTTCGGCGCAAGCGGCAGCGCCAAGCGCCCCCAGCCCCGAGACGTCGGCCGTAGCCCAGGCCGCGAGCCTGCTGCGCGCCAACCCCGGCGTCGTCAAGGGCGCCAGCGGTGAGGCCTATCAGGCCGTCCGCACCAAGGTCGACCCCTCCGGGGCGGCGCACACCCGGTACAGCCGGACCTACCAGGGCCTCCGGGTGTACGGCGGTGACTTCGTCATCCACACTGCCCCGAACGGCACCATGACCAGCGCGTCGGTCAGCCTCGACGCCCCGCTGACCCTGAGCACCACCGCGAAGGTCGGCGCGGAGGCGGCCAAGGCCAGCGCCCGCAAGACGTTCTCCGGCTCGCTCACCTCGGTCGGCGCGCCAGAGCTGTTCGTCGACGCCAGCAGCGGCAAGGGCCGCCTCGCCTGGGAGACCGTCGCGACCGGCTGGAAGGCGGACAAGCAGACCCCGTCGAAGCTGCACGTCGTCACCGACGCCACCACCGGCAAGGTGATCGGCTCGTACGACGAGATCGAGACGGTGGCCGGCACCGGCCAGGGCGTCTACAGCGGCTCGGTCACCATCGACACCACGCTCTCCGGCAGCACGTACCAGATGATCGACCCGGTGCGTGGCAACGGCCGTACCTGCGACATGAACAACGGGACCTCCACCTGCACCACGTTCACCGACGCGGACAACGCGTGGGGTAACGGCGCCACCTCGAACCGGCAGTCGGCCGCGGTGGACGCCCACTTCGGCGCCGCCAAGACGTTCGACTACTTCAAGAACGTGCACGGCCGCAACGGCATCTTCGGCAACGGCCAGGGCGTGCCGAGCCGGGTGCACTACGGCAACAACTACGTCAACGCGTTCTGGGACGGGGCCCAGATGACCTACGGCGACGGCTCGGGCAACTCCCGCCCGCTGGTCTCGCTGGACGTCGCCGGCCACGAGATGAGCCACGGCGTCACCGAGGCGCTGGCCGGTCTGGTCTACTCCGGCGAGTCCGGTGGCCTCAACGAGTCCACCAGCGACATCTTCGGCAACATGGTGGAGTTCTACGCCGCCGCGCCGAGCGACCCGGGTGACTACCAGGTCGGTGAGAAGATCAACATCAACGGCAACGGTACGCCGCTGCGCTACATGTACAACCCGTCGCTGGACGGCTCGTCCGACTCCTGCTGGTCCACCAGCACGAAGAACAAGGACGTGCACTACTCCTCCGGCGTCGGCAACCACTTCTTCTTCAACCTCGCCGAGGGCACCGGCGCCACCGCGTACGGCACCTCGCCGGTCTGCGGCTCGGCCCCGGCGGTCACCGGCATCGGCCGCACCAAGGCGGAGAAGATCTGGTACCGGGCGCTCGACGTGTACTTCACCTCGAACACCTCGTACGTCAACACCAGCAACCCGGCCAACACCTCCCGCGCGTACACCCTGCGGGCCGCGACCGACCTGTACGGCAACTGCTCCACCGAGTACAAGACCGTCCAGGCCGCCTGGACCGCTGTGAACGTCGCCGGTAACGACGCGCCGTGCAGCTCCACCGGCAACGACTTCTCCGTCTCGCTCTCGCCGACCGCCGGGTCGGTCACCGCGGGTGGTTCGGTCACCGCCACCGTCGCCACGTCCACCACCAACGGCAGCGCGCAGACCGTGACGTTCTCCGCGTCCGGCCTGCCGACCGGCGCCACCGCGTCGTTCAGCCCCTCCTCGGTGACCTCGGGCGGCTCGTCCACGCTCACCATCTCCACCAGCTCCAGCACGCCGACCGGCACCTACTCGGTGACCGTCACCGGCAGCGCGGCGTCCGGCACGAAGACCGCCACGTTCTCGCTGACGGTGACCGGCACGGGCGGCGGCTGCACCGGCGCGGGCCAGAAGCTCGGCAACCCGGGCTTCGAGTCCGGCAACACGGTCTGGACCTCCACCTCCGGCGTGATCGGCCAGTACGGCTCGCAGGGCCAGCCGACCCGCACCGGTACGTGGAACGCCTGGCTGAACGGCTACGGCAGCACCCGCACCGACTCGCTGTCGCAGTCGGTGAGCCTGCCGAGCGGCTGCTCCGCGTACACCTTCTCGTTCTGGCTGCACATCGACTCGGCCGAGACCACCAGCAGCGTCCAGTACGACAAGCTGAACGTGCAGGTGCTCAGCTCCTCCGGTTCGGTGCTGGCCACGCTGGCGACCTACTCGAACCTGAACAAGGCCAGCGGCTACAGCCAGAAGTCGTTCTCCCTGGCGTCGTACGCCGGGCAGACCGTCACGCTGAAGTTCACCGGCACCGAGGACAGCTCGCTGCAGACCTCGTTCGTGCTCGACGACACCGCTGTCAACGTCTCCTGACCTGACCGCCCGACCCCGGGGCCCGGCGGCCACCCCACGCGGGTGGTCGCCGGGCCCCGCCCGTTACGGTCGCACCATGTCCGACGCGGAACTCACCGTCAGGGTGGACGGCCCCGTGGCAACGGTGGTCATCCACAACCCGGCCCGGCGCAACGCCATGACCCCGGCCATGTGGCGGCAGCTTCCGGTGCTGCTCGACGGCCTGGAGGCCGACCCGGCGGTACGGGTGCTGGTGCTCACCGGCGCGGCCGGCACGTTCTGCGCCGGGGCCGACCTCGGCGACCTGGACGAGCTGCTGGCCGCCGGTGACGGCAGCATCGCGGTGGCCGCCGAGGAACGGCTCGCCGCATTCGGCCGTCCCACGGTTGCCGCCATCGAGGGCGCCTGCGTGGGCGGCGGCTGCCAGCTCGCCGTCGCCTGCGACCTGCGCCTGGCCGCCGCGGACGCCCGGTTCGGCGTACCCCCGGCCCGGCTCGGCCTGGTCTACCCGGCGCCGACCACCCGCCGGCTGGCCGCGCTCGTCGGCCCGTCCGCCGCCAAGCACCTGCTGTTCAGCAGCGAGCTGGTCGACACCGAGCGGGCGCTGCGGATCGGCCTGGTGGACGAGGTGCTGCCGGGCGGGGACCTGGCCGGGCGGGTGTCGGCGCTGACCGCCACCATCGCCGAGCGCTCCCGGCTCACGGTGGCCGCCGCCAAGGAGATCATCGACGGGCGCGCCGACGCCGACCGGCTCGCGTGGTGGCACGGCCAGGTGCGGGGCAGCGGCGAGGCCCGCGAGGGCGTGGCGGCCATCAACGAGCGGCGTCCGCCGCGCTTCGGCTGGACCCCGCCGGAAACCCACTGACCGCCCGGGCGGGCAGCGGACGAGGGCCGGCGGGCGCCGCGCCGGGGCGTACCCCGGCACCGCCCCCTGTGCCCGCCGGCCGTCCGTCACCGCGCCAGCGCGGCCCAGCTCGGTGTCACCGGCGCCCGCCGCAGCGGCATGCCCGCCTCGGCCGGGGTCCGGTCACCCTTGCGCTGGTTGCACGCGTAGCAGGCGGCGGTGGTGTTCCCCCAGGTGTTCCGGCCACCGCGCGAGCGGGGCAGGACGTGGTCGATCGTGCTGGCCGCGCCGTCGCAGTAGGCGCAGCGCCGCCGGTCGCGCGCCAGCACCCCGGCCCGCGACCAGGCCGGGCCGGCGCTGAACCGCCAGCGGGTCACCACGTACCGGACGAGGCGCACCACCCGGGGCAGTGGGAAGACGCCGATCACCCGGTCCGGCTCGGCCTCGTGGATCTCGGCGACCCGGCGGCACAGCATCCGGATCGCGTGCTTGACGGTGACCCGGTGCAGCGGGCCGAGGTCGGCGTTGATGACGAGGACGGCGTCCACCGGGCTCTCCCTTCACGATCGGCGGTACGGCGACGACGGGGACGCGCGAGGCGTCAGTCGTGCTCTCCGGGCCAGGGACCGTGTTCCCGGCAGCCGTCGCCGAGCGGCCACGACGTCATCGTGGTGGCGTATCGCAGCGACATGGACGGCTCCCGTAGCGGTGGTTGACCTTGCGTGGTCACGGTAGATCGATTCGGGAATCCTGGGCAACGTATTTCGATCCGTCGTCGACGGGCCTCCGCTGCCGTCCGGCCCGTCCGGCGCTTCGCGCGGCGGCGAGCGGCCGGTCGATCCGGGCGGTCATCTGCACCACCAGCTCGCTGTCCAGCAGCGGGCGGTTCACCTCGGCGGCCACCGACAGCGTCGGCGTGGAGATCGACCGCCAGATCGCTGTGAGCCCGGCGCCGAGGCCGACGAGCGCCACCGCCGCCCGGGTGGTGGGGGAGCCGGCCGCTGCGGCGGCGCTGACGCCCACCACCGCGAGCAGCACCACCAGCAGTGGCACCAGCACCGGCCAGAAGATTCCCCGTGCCGCCTGCGCCACCAGCTTCCGGTCCCGGATGACGACGTTGCGGGCGATCACCGCCCAGTTCTCCTCGTCCAGCAGGTCACGCGGGTGCAGGCCGCCGGTGAGCACGTCCTGCCACAGGTCGCCCTGGTTGCGCAGCTCCCGGGCGAGGTCGGCGAGACCGGCCTCGCCCGGGTCGCCCACCGTGGCGCGGCCGACCGCTGTGGCCCACGCCGCCAGTGAGCGGCGCACCACGGCTGCCGAGTACGGCGGCAGCACGCTCGCCAGCTCGTCGAGCCACCTGCTGATCTGGAGGTGCCGGCCACCGAACCGGCCGGGAAGCCGGTCGGCGTCGCCGCGCCGCACGGTGTCGGCGAGTGAGCGCCCCAGCCGGTACGCCACGCCCACCCGGTGGTTCGTCGCCATCGTCCAGCGCAGCACGTCGATGTTGAGGTCGTCGAGCGCGCGCAGCAGCGGTTCCCGGTCGGGGCCGGTGGCGCGGCGGGCGGCGGCGGTGGACGGCGCGGTACGACCGGCCGGAGTGAGCGGCGCGATCTGGGCCAGCGCCACGTCCACGCCGTCCAGGTACATGCCGAGCCGGTGCCACCCGGCCAGCTCGGTCAGGTTCGACAGTTTCGGCGGCGCGGCCACCGGCCGGTTTCCGTCGTCGGTCAGGTCGGCGGTCTGCGCGTGGTGGTAGGCGTCCGCCATCGACCAGCCGAGTCGCAGCGCGGTGACCACCACGGTCCGTTCGTCCCGCGGTGTCCCGTGCTCCTCGTTGCGCCGCTCCCGCGTCGCGGTGCTCACCGCCCGACCTCCCGTGTCACCGGATTAGTCGAGCGTAGAGCCGTTTTTGACCGCCTATGACCGTTTCGAGCCCACCCTGCCGGCCAGCAGGCCGCGCGGGCGGATCGACCGGACCGGCTCGGCCGCCGCACCCTCGGCGCGCAGGATGTGGTTCGCCGCGATGATCCCGGTGGCCGCCGACCGTTCCATCAGCGCGCTCGGGAACTCCGTCCGGATGCCGTCCCCGGCCAGATAGAGGCCCGCCGCATCGGTCTCCACCCCCGGACGACCGGCGTGGCTACCAGGCGTGAACGCCGGGGCCTGCGCCTCGACCCGGGCGCGCAGCTCGCGTACCCGCAGGTCGGACACCTCCGGCCAGAGCGCGGTCAGCTCCCGCAGCATCCGCGCGGCCAGCTCGTCGGCCGGCACGTCCGGCTCGCAGGCGTACGCGTGCAGCTCCACCACCGAGCCGCCGGTCCGCTCGGCCCAGCGGCGGGGCTCGTCCTCCAGCCGGTGGTAGAGCGTCACCGAGTCCAGCGTGGGCTGCCGGGAGACGCCACTGAACACCGCCCGGTCCGGGCCGACGTCCCCGTCCATCCAATACCGCGCCACCGCGTACGGCGGCCCGGCCGTGCCGAACGCGGGCATCCGCGCCACCAGCTCGGGCGCCGCCGCGACCAGGCCGGGCGAGGCGGCGACCAGCGCGGCGAGCGCCGGCGGGTCCACCGCGAGCACCACGTGCGGCGCCTCCCAGACGTCGCCGTCCGCGCCGGTGACGCGCCAGCCGGCCGGGGTACGGTCCAGCCGGGCAGCCGGAGCGCCGGTCAGCACCCGGCCGCCGTGCTTCTCCACGTGGCGGGTCAGCGGCTCCCAGATCGCCGTCGCGTAGTCCCGGTCCGGGCAGTCGAACGCCAGCCCCTCCGGGTTCCCGAGCAGATAGAAGTGGAACTGGGCGATCATCTCGGCGGCCGACATCTCCGCCTCGTGGTTGAAGAACGAGTGCGAGAAGACCTCGAACAACATGGCCCGCGCCCGGTCCGGCAGCCGCAGCGAGGTGAGCAGCTCGTCCGCCGTGCGCTCGTCGAACTCCTCGTAGGTGCGTACCGGGTCGTAGGTGAGCAGCGGCAGCGCGGCGTCCCGGTCCATCGACCGCAGGTCCGCCAGGCGCAGGCTGGGACTGCGCAGCAGCAGCGCCAGCAGGTTCGCCGGTGGCGCGGGCGGCAGCTTGCCGAACTCCTCGGTCGGCCACTGCTCGGACAGGATCGGGTAGCCCGGGATCGGCTTGAGGAAGCCCAGCTCCGGGTCGACCCGGCGCAGGATCGACCGCCAGTTCCAGTACTGCCGGAAGAACGCGTGGAAGCCGTGCTCGTTGCGCTGGGCGCCGTCGGGCAGCTCCTCCGGCCAGGCGCCGAGCCGTCCGCCGAGGTGCGGCGCGGCCTCCAGCACTGTCACCGCCACCCCGCGCTCGGCCAGCACCACCGCCGCCGACATGCCGGCGATGCCGCCGCCGACCACCAGCGCCGGCACCGGTCGCGGCACGCGGGGGGCGCCACCGCCGCCCGGGTCCACCACGTGCTCGCGTACGCCGATCAGGCGACCTACCACTTGCGACAGACCCACGGGGCTTCCTCCAGTCGGTGGTCCCCCCAGTCTGCCTGAGGTGAAAGGAAGGGGCCCTTTTTAACGCATACGGATGTGCGGGGGCCCTTCTTAACGCCGGGCGGCCCGCGCGCTGCGTGCGCCGCGCGGGGCGCTGGGGGGAGGTGTTAACAAGGGGCCCTTCCTTTCACCCAAGGCAGCGGCGGGGGCGGTCGGAGGGGGGCCAGACGTACTCGAGGTCGGGGGAGACGTCGGTGAACAACGATGCATAGTGGACCGGGTCCTTGCGCAGCAGCGACGACCGGTGGCTGCGATGCAGGTCGTCGCGGCCCAACCAGGGGGGCAGCTCACCGGCGGCGGCCAGTTCGTCCTGGGTGCGGATCACCGCGATCCCGCAGGCGGTGGCGAGGTCGGTGGCGAGCGTGCCGGCGCAGGTGTCGGCCCGGCCCGGCTCGCACCACACCGCGCACATGTCCAGCCCGTACCGGGTCAGCGCCTCCTCGTACCCGGCCCACGTCTTCACCGCCGGATGGTTGCGCCAGCCGTAGTCCGGCCGGGTCAGGCCGCGCAGCACCTGGATCGCCTCGACGCGCTGTTTGCCCAGCCGCTTCTGGTCCAGCGTCCGGGCGCTGGCCAGGAAGTCCGGATACGGCAGGAACGTCTGCATGCCGGTGCTCTACCCGTACCCGGCCCCGCCATGCGTTCATGATCGCCGGGGCTGCGCACATCGCGAGCGGCTGACTACGATCCGGACATGGCCGAGCCACTGCGTGACCGCGCGCGCCGCGCGACCGGCTGGCGGCTCCGGATGAACGGTGACGAACGCCCCCACTTCGTGGTCTGCGGGTCCGATCCGCTCGCCTACTGGGTGGTCCGGTCGCTGCTCGCCACCGACAGCGCCGAGGGGCGGGTGCGGGTCACGCTCGTGGTGCCGGGCCGCCGCCGGGCCGATGGCCCGGACGGGCGGGACGTGCCGGGGGTACGGGTCGTCACCGCCGAACGGCTCGACGAGGCGGCGTTCCGCCGGGCCGGGCTGGCGGGCGCGGCCGGGCTGGCCCTGCTGAACCAGGACGACGTGGGCAACATGCACGCCGCGCTCTGCGCCCAGGAGGTCGAGTCCCGGCTGCGCCTGGTGGTGCGCATGTTCAACACCAACCTGGCCGACGGGCTGCGGCAGCTCTTCCCCGACTCGGCGGTGCTCTCCGACGCCTCGATGGCCGCGCCCGCCTTCGTCGCCGCCGCGCTGGGCGAGGTGGCGCCCACCCACTTCCGGCACGCCGGGCGCACGCTCTACGTGGCGCGCCGCGACGACGTACGCCCGCAGGACGTGGTCTGCGGCCTGGCCGTCACCACCGACCCGGACCTGGTGCGGGTGCTCCCTGCCGACGAGGCGGCGGCCGACGTGGTGCTGGCCGAGGCGACCGGGCGGCCGGCGGGCACCGAGGTGGCCGCGCGGCGGCTGGTACGGGCGCGGCGGCGACGGCAGCCGGGGGCGGTGCTGCTGCGCGCGGTCCGGCACTTCGCCACCCGCAAGATCGGTATCGCGGTGCTGGTGCTGCTCGGGGTGATCGCGGTGCTGGGCTGGCTCAACGCCCGGGCCGCCGACGTCAGCTGGAGCGAGGCGGTCTACCTGACGCTGGTCACCACGCTCACCGGCCAGGACCCGGACGTCAACAAGGCGGTCGCCGCCCAGGTCATGCAGGTGGTGCTCAACCTGGCCGGGCTGGCGCTGATCCCGCTGATCACGGCCGCCGTGGTCGACGGCGTCGTCAACGCCCGGCTGGCCCTGCACGCCGGGCGGGTCCAGCCGGACCGTTCCGGGCACGTGGTGCTGGTCGGGCTGGGCAACATCGGTACCCGGGTGATGGCTCAGCTGCACGACTTCGGCGTCGAGGTGGTGGCGATCGACAGGAACGCCGACGCGCGAGGCGCCGCGCTGGCGCACCGGCTGGGGGTACCGCTGATCGTCGGCGACGCCGGCCGGGAGGAGACGCTGCGGTCCGCCTCGGTCGACACCTGCCAGGCCCTGGTGGTGGTCTCCACCGACGACGGGACGAACCTGCGTGCCGCGCTGATCGCCCGGTCGCTGGACCCGGACCTGCGGGTGGTGCTGCGGTTGTTCGACGGCGACTTCGCCGAGCGGATCCAGCAGGCGTTCGGCATCGGCATCTCGCGCAGCGTGTCCTATCTGGCCGCGCCGTCGTTCGCGGCGGCCCTGCTGGACCGCGCGGTCGTCGCCACCATCCCGGTCGACCGGCACGCGCTGCTGGTCACCGAGGTGCCGGTGGTGGCGGGTTCGCCGCTGGACGGGCGTCCGCTGAGCGCGGTGGCCCGGCCCGGCGAGGTACGCCTGCTCGCCTACACCCGGCCGAACCAGAAGGCCGACTGGACGGCCGATCCGCGCATGGTGATCCAGGCCGGTGACCGGTTGACAGTGGTGGCCCGGCGGGCCGGGCTGACCGCGCTGCTCCGGGAGACGACGCCCGCGCCGCCACCGGCGCCCGCCGGTCCACCCGCCGCGCGGCGCCCGGAGGAGTGACCGGCCGCGTCAGGCAGGTCGCAGACGGCGGCGGATCGCGTACCCGAGCGCGCCGAGGGCGAGCACACCGAACCCGGCGAGCACGTTCGGCAGGGGCAGGTTGACCGCCAGCACCAGGCAGCCGACCAGCCCCAGTGCGGCGAGCAGCCGTGCCGGGACGCGCCGGTCCGGGTCCCGGCCGAGCGTCAGCGCCGCCGCGTTGGTGATCGCGTAGTAGACCAGCACGGTGCAGCTGGAGAAGCCGATCGCGCCCCGGACGTCGCCCACCGCGACGACGGCGACCACCACGACGGCCACGGCCAGTTCGGCGCGGTGCGGCACCCGGTGGCGCGGGTGCACCGCTGCCAGCGCGCCCGGCAGATCCCGGCGGCGGGCCATCGCGAGCGAGGTGCGGCCGACGCCGGCGAGCAGGGAGAGCAGCACCCCGGTGACCGCCACCGCCGCGCCGGCCCGGACCAGCCAGGCCAGCCCCGGGTGCCCGGCGGCGGTCACCACCTCGACGAGCGGCGCGTCGGTGGACGCCAGCCGATCGGCGCCCAGTACGCCGAGCGCGACCACCGCCAGCGTCAGGTAGATCGCCAGTACCGCGCCGAGCGCCAGCGGCACCGCCCGGGGGATGGTGCGCTCCGGGTCGCGTACCTCCTCGCCGAGCGTGGCGATGCGCGCGTACCCGGCGAACGCGAAGAACAGCAGCCCGGCGGCGGTCAGCACGCCGCGTACCCCGAGGTCGGCGGGGGCGGTGAGCTGGTCGGCCGCCACCTGCGGCGCGCCGGTCACCGCCACCACGGCGAGCACTGTGAGCACCACGGCGACGAGGACCCGGGTGGCGGCGGCGGTCTTGCCGATGCCGCGCAGGTTCACCACCGTCACCGCCACCACCGCGAGGACGGCGACGAGCCGCGCCCGCCCCGGCCACAGGTACGCCCCGACGGTCAGCGCCATGGCCGCGCAGCTCGCCGTCTTGCCGACCACGAAGCCCCAGCCGGCCAGGAAACCGGCGAACGGGTGCAGCCGTTCCCGGCCGTACACGTAGGTGCCGCCGGACTCGGGGTAGCGGGCGGCGAGCGGGGCCGAGCTGGTGGCGTTGCAGTAGGCGATGAAGCCGGCCACCGCCAGCGCCACGAGCAGGCCGACGCCGCCGGCCGCCGCCGCGGCGGGGGCGAAGACCACGAAGACGCCCGCGCCGAGCATCGAGCCGAGACCGATGACGACCGCGTCCGGTACGCCGAGTCGCCGTGCCAGCTGTTCCACACCGGCAGCCTAGGAGCCCGCGGTGAACATCGGGTGCCGTCGTTCGCTCAGCGCGGCGCGGACCAGCCGACCGGCCGCCGCCAGTCGCCGAGGCGGCGCGGCAGCGGCAGGTCGTCCCAGGGCACCCGGCGCAGCAGCCGGTCCAGCAGCAGGCCGAGCAGCAGGCCGGCGATCGAGTCGGTGAGCCAGTGCCAGCCCAGGTAGACGGTGGTGCAGAAGACCACCGCCGGGGGCACCACCCGGATCACCGTGACCAGCCGGGGTGGCACGGTCCGGCCGAGCGTGCGCACGAGCGGGGCCAGCAGCAGGGCCAGTACGCCGTACCAGACGATCGCGTTGGCGACGTGCCCGGACGGGTACGACTGGGCGAAGCGCACCGGCAGGTCGTGCTGGAACAGCGGCAGCGTCTGCTCGGGCGACAGGAACGGCTCCTTGACCGAGGCGCTCGGCGCCGGGCGTGCCGTCCACACCTTCAGCGGGCCGATCGTGAAGAAGGTGAGTACGAATCCGATCACCGGCGGCAGCAGCGGCCGTACCGAGCGCAGCCGCAGCGCCAGCAGCACACCCAGCCCGGCCGCGAGCAGCGTCAGCGGGGTGCCCTGACCGAGCAGGTTGAGCGTCATCGCCACCCAGCGGGCAGCGGTCGGGCGGTGCTCGTCCGACCAGTCGGCGACCGCCCGGTCGAGCCCGAACAGGTGCCCGGAGGCGAGTGCCACGGTGATCGCCACCAGGGCCGCGAGCAGCAGCCCGTCGAACCACCACCCGGCCGGCCGGACCGGCCGCAGCCGCAGGTCACCGCGTACCCCCGAGGTCTGACGCACGCGACCACGCTACCGGCCGCCGACGGCGCCGGCGCGGCGCGGGCATCGGCGGCTGTGTGCCGAGCCACGAAGGGAAGCGCGGCGCGGGGGTCAGCGGTCACACTGGTTGCCGTGCGGATCACCTCGGCTCTCGTCGACCCGGCGCTGCTCGACCTCCCCTGGTCGACCCCGCTGGAGCAGTGGCCTGCCGAACACCTGGTCGCGTTGCCGCAGGGCATCTCCCGGCACATCGTGCGGTTCGTCCGGCTCGGCGGGTACGTCTACGCGGTGAAGGAGACCGGCGAACGGGTCGCCGAGCGCGAGGACGACCTGCTGCGGGCGCTGGAACGGATCGACTTCCCGTCGGTCGAGGCCGTCGCCATCGTGGCCGACCGGCAGACCGACGACGGCGAGCCGCTGGACCCGGTGCTGATCACCCGGCATCTCCAGTTCTCGCTGCCCTACCGGGCGCTGTTCTCCAACACGCTGCGCCCGGAGACGATGAACCGGCTGCTGGACGCGCTGGCCGCGCTGATCGTGCGGATGCACCTGACGGGCTTCTTCTGGGGCGACTGCTCGCTGTCGAACACGCTGTTCCGGCGGGACGCGGGCGCGTTCGCCGCCTACCTGGTCGACGCCGAGACCGGGGCGCTGCACCCGTCGCTGTCCAACGGCCAGCGCGGCGAGGACCTGGAGATCGCCCGGGTCAACATCTTCGGCGAGGCGCTCGACCTCCAGGCCGCCGGCCTGTTGCACGAGTCGATCGACCCGGAGGTGGTCTGCGAGGAGGTCGTGCGGCGCTACGAGCGGCTCTGGCACGAGATCACCTACGAGCAGCAGGTCGAACGCGCCGCCCGGCACGACATCGAGCGCCGCATCCGCCGCCTCAACGAGCTGGGATTCGACGTGGCCGAGGTGGCCATGTCCACAGCCGACAACGGGCGCTACCTGGTCCGGCCGAAGGTGGTCGACGCCGGCTACCACACCCGGCGGCTGCTGCGCCTGACCGGCCTGGACGCGGAGGAGAACCAGGCCCGCAGGCTCCTCAACGACCTGGACGCCTACCGGCTGGAGAGCGACCTGACCGACGAGCAGCAGGCGGCGCACCGCTGGCTGACCGAGGTCTTCGAGCCGGTGGTCCGGGCGGTCCCCGGGCACCTGCGGCGCAAGCTGGAGCCGCAGGAGCTGTTCGCCCAGATCATCGAGCACAAGTGGCTGCTCTCCGAGCAGGCCGGGCGGGACGTCGGGATGCGTCGGGCGGTGCAGTCGTACCTGGCCGACGTGCTGGTGCACCGCCCGGACGAGCAGGCGGTGCTCGGCGTCGAGGTGCCCAGCGTCTGACGCCCGGCGGATCACTCCACCCAGTCGCCGCCGCGCATCACCCGTACCACGTTCAGGTCGTCGTCCAGCACCACCAGGTCCGCGCGCAGACCGGTGCGCAGCGCGCCGACCCGGTCGCCCAGCCCGATCGCGCGGGCCGGGGTGGTCGCGACCATGCGGCAGGCGTCCGGCAGAGCCACGCCCGCGCCGATCGCGTGCCGCAGCGCGGCGTCCATGGTGAGCGTGCTGCCGGCGATCGCGCCGTTGTGGGCGAGCCGGGCCACCCCGCCGGCCACGGTGACCGCCTGGCCGCCCAGCTCGTACTCGCCGTCGGGCATGCCGGCGGCGGCCATCGCGTCGGTGATCAGCGCGGCCCGCTCCGGACCGGCCACCGAGGTGGCGAAGCCGAGCATGCCGTCGTGCAGGTGCACCCCGTCGGCGATCAGCTCGCACACCACGTTCGGGGCCTCCAGCAGCGCCACCACCGGGCCGGGCTCGCGGTGGTGCACCGGGCGCATCCCGTTGAACAGGTGGGTGCCGACAGTGGCGCCGGCGGCCACCGCGGCCCGGGTCTGCTCCCAGGTGGCGTCGGTGTGCCCGACCGCCGCGACCACGCCGTGCGCGACCAGCAGCTCGATCGCCTTGGTGGCGCCGTCCCGCTCGGGAGCGATCGTGACCATGCGTACGGCGCCGCCGCCCAGCTCGATCAGCTCGGTCAGCTCGGCGGTGGATGGGTCACGCAGGAACTCCGGGTTCTGCGCGCCGCAACGGTCGGCCGACAGGTACGGACCTTCGAAGTGGACGCCGGCGAGCACGCCGGACTCCACCAGCGGGCGGTAGGCGGCGGTGGCGTCGCGCATCAGCTCGAACGGGGAACTGACCAGGCTGGCCAGCAACGTGGTGGTGCCGTGCCCGAGATGGAACGCGGCGGCCTGCCGCGCCGCCTCCGGGTCACCCGTGGTGAACGTGTGCCCGCCGCCGCCGTGGGTGTGCATGTCCACGAAGCCCGGCACGATCCAGTGCCCGTCGCGCACCGACGGATACTCGGCCACGGCGGTGATCCGCCCGTCCGCGATCTCCACGCAACCCTGCCGGATGACGCCGGTCGGGGTCACCACCTTGCCGGTCACGCGCCGGGTCATCGACTCTCCTTCGCCAGGGTGTCCAGGGCCAGCAGGGCGGCGCCGAGGCAGCCGGCCTCGTCCCCGAGGTCGGCCGCGACCAGGCGCGGCTCGCGGTGGAACGTCAGCCGCTCGCGCAACGCCCGCCGCAGCGGGTCGAACAGCCGGGGACCGGCCTGGGCCAGCCCGCCGCCGAGCACCACTGTCGACACATCGTAGAGGGCCTGCCCGGTGGCGAGTCCGTCGGCGAGCGCCTCGACCGCCTCCTGCCACACCTCCACGGCGAGCGGTTCACCGGCCGCCGCGCGCTCGCCCACCTCGGCAGCGGTGGTGGGCGCGCCGGACAGCTCCGCGTACCGGCGTCCGATCGCCGAGGCCGACGACACCGCCTCCAGGCAGCCGGTCCGCCCGCATCCGCAGCGTGGGCCGCCGGGGCGTACCAGGATGTGGCCGATCTCCCCGGCGGCGCCGTGCGCGCCGGTGGCGGCCGACCCGTCGACCACGTGGGCGGCGGCGATGCCGGTGCCGATCGCGACGAACAGCACGTGGCCGGCGTCCCGCCCGGCCCCGAGCCGCGCCTCGGCGAGGCCGCCCACGCGCACGTCGTGGCCGAGCGCCGCCGGCAGTCCCAGCCGCGTGCCCGCCAGCTCCCGCAGGGGTACGTCCCGGAAGCCCACGTTGGCCGACCAGACCGCCACGCCGCGCGCCTCGTCGACCACTCCGGGTACGGCGATGCCGCAGGCCACCGGCGTGTGGCCGTCGGCGCGGGCCTTACCGGCCAGTCCTTCGGCCACGTCGAGGATCGTGCCGACCACGGCCTCCGGACCGCGCCGGGCGTCGGTGGCGTGCCGTTCGGTGTGCACAGTCGTGCCGTCCGGCCGGACCAGGGCGCACTTCATCCCGGTGCCCCCCACGTCCAGCGCGACGACGACCTCGTCGCCTGCACTCACGCCGTGGGCTCGCTTCGCTCGCTCACGCCGTGCCGGCTGGGCATGCGCTCACGGCCCTCGCTGCGCTCGGTGCGTTCGCTCATGCCGTGCTGGCTGGGCATGCGCTCACGGCCCTGGCTGCGCTCGGTGCGTTCGCTCATGCCAGGACCACGGACCGGGTCAGGTGACGCGGCGCGTCCGGATCGAGGCCACGGGTGGTCGCGAGCGCGACAGCGAAGCGCTGCGCCAGGATCAGGTCGGCCATCGGGTCGACCGGGTTGCGGCCGGCCGACCAGCTCGTCAGCACCGTGCGCCAGCCGTGCGTGCGGCTGTGCACAAACGCGGCGCCGGTGGCGGCCACGTCCTCGGGCAGGCCGTCCGGGATCTCGCCGAGCGCCCACACCAGCCGGCCGGGGGCGGCGACCGAGATCGGGCCGTGCCGGTAGTCCATGGCCGGGTACGCCTCGGCCCAGAACGTGGCCGCCTCGCGGCACTTCAGCGCGGCCTCCTGGGCCAGCCCGACGGTCCAGCCGCGACCGAGGAAGGTGACCTGCTCGATGCCGGCCGGGTCGATCGGCAGCGGTGCCCGGACGGCCACCTCCGCGTCGGCGGCCAGCCGGCTGAGGTCCTCGCCGAGGTGGGCGCGCAGCAGCGCGAGCGCGGTGGTGGCGAAGCGGGTCTGCACCACCGACCGTTCGTCGGCGAAGGGCAGCGCGACAGTGGCGTCGGCCGTCGCGACGGCGGCCGAGTCCGGGTCACCGACCAGCACCGTGGTGGGGATCCGCCCGCGCAGCGCGGTGAGCAGGTCGAGCACCTCGGTGGTGGTGCCGGAGCGGGTGATCGCGATCAGCCGGTCGTACTGGCGGCCGGTGGGGAACTCGCTGGCCTGGAAGGCGTCGGTCTCGCCGTGGCCGGCGGCCTCGCGCAGCCCGGCGTACGCCATGGCCATGAACCACGACGTGCCGCAACCGACCACCGCTACCCGCTCGCCGGGGCGCGGCAGGCGCTCGGCGACGGTCGGGGCGAGTCGCGCCGCCTCCCGCCAGCAGTCGGGCTGGCTCGCGATCTCCGCGTGCACGTACGCCATGACAACTCCTCGCCGGGAAAACCCTTGCGCAATACGGCGCGATACTGCCGTCTTTCGCGCGTCATTCTGCGCGAAGTGGCGTGGTTGTGGCAACTGTCTCCAAGTTCGCGCAGCGAAGGCTTTTGCGCGGACTGAGTTTCGCGCACTAGTGTGCACGCAACCGATCACCGTTCACGCATAGTCAGGGGAGGCCCCCGCGGTGGACCGCTACGCGCGCTGGAACGCGCTGCTGGAGATGCTGACCGACAGCGGCCGGGTCACCGTCGAGGAGGCGGCCGACCGGCTGGACGTCTCCCAGGCCACCATCCGGCGTGACTTCGACCAGCTCGCCCAGCAGCAGATGATCACCCGGACCCGGGGTGGCGCGGTCGCCAACGGCGTCTCCTACGACCTGCCGCTGCGCTACAAGACCGCGAAGCACTCGGCCGAGAAGCAGCGGATCGGCACGGCGGCCGCCGCGCTCGTCTCCCCGGGCACCGTGGTCGGCCTCAACGGCGGCACCACGAGCACCGAGGTGGCCCGGGCGCTGGCCGTGCGCCCTGACCTCAACACCAGCGCGGAGGGCGCCCAGCTCACGGTGGTCACCAACGCGCTGAACATCGCCAACGAGCTGCTGGTGCGCTCGCGGATGAAGGTGGTGGTGGCCGGCGGCGTGGTCCGGCCCAAGTCGTTCGAGCTGGTCGGTCCGCTCGGTGGGGCGCTGCTGCGCGAGGTGACCCTGGACGTCGCGCTGCTCGGCGTGGACGCGATCGACCCGCAGCTCGGCGCCGCCGCGCACCACGAGGGGGAGGCGGCCATGAACAGTCTCATGGTCGCCCGCGCCAAGCGGGTGGTGGTGATAGCCGATTCCTCGAAGCTCGGTGGGCACGCGTTCGCCAGGATCTGCGCGGTGGACCGGGTCGAGACGCTGGTGACCGACTCCGGCGCGTCCCCGGACGTGGTGGCGGCGTTCCGCGAGGCGGGCGTGCACGTCGTCTGCGCCTGACGGCGCAAGGAAGGGCCCCTTCTTAACGCCTGCGGTAGAGGAGGGGGCCCCCTTTTAACACGCCTCGACACGCCGACACTGCATACCGGGTATTGCCTTCGCGTGCATACCGCGTATGGTGTCGCTGACGCCTACTTATCGGGGGAGGTCAGCTGTGTCGGCTGTCCTGGAGATCGAAGGTCTCCGCAAGACGTACCGGAGCCGGAAGCGCGGGGTCCGCCACGCGCTCGACGGCTTCGACATGCGAGTGGAGGCCGGGCAGGTACACGGCTTCCTCGGCCCGAACGGGTCGGGCAAGACCACCACGTTGCGTACGCTGCTCGGCCTGATCCGGCCCAACGGCGGCCGGATGGCCATTCTCGGCCAGGAGCTGCCGCACGCGCTGCCGGTGGTCGCCGGGCAGGTCGGCGCCATCGTGGAGAGCCCGCAGTTCTTCCCGAACTTCTCCGCGCGGGACACGCTGGGCCTGCTCGCCCAGGCCGGCGAGCTGCCCAGGCAGCGCGTCGACGAGGTGCTGGAGCTGGTCGGGCTGCGCGACCGGGCCGGCGAGCGGGTCAAGACCTACTCGCTCGGCATGAAGCAGCGACTGGCTGTCGCCTCCGCGCTGCTCAAGAACCCCAAGCTGCTGATCCTCGACGAGCCGGCCAACGGCCTCGACCCGGGCGGCATCCGGGAGATGCGCGGGCTGATGCGGGACCTGTCCGAGGCCGGTATGACGGTGGTGCTCTCCAGCCACATCCTCGGCGAGATCCAGCTCATCTGTGACTCGGTCACCATCATCTCGCTCGGCCGCCGGGTCGCGTTCGGGCCGGTCGACCAGGTGCTCGCGGCCCACTCCCAGAGCGCCGTGCGGGTACGCCTGGAGGCGGTCAGCGACCTGCCCCAGGCAGCCGACGCGCTCAGCCGGGCCGGGGTCCGCGTGGCCGCCGAGCCGGACCACCTGATGCTGTCCGGAGTGGACAAGCCCGCCACGGTCAGCCGGCTCCTCGCCGAGCAGGGCCTGTACGTCAGCGAGCTCACCCCGGTCGCCGTCGACCTGGAGAGCGTCTTCCTCGAACTGACCGCCACCGCGCCGGTTCCCGGCCAGCACCGTCAGGTCGTTCAGTCCGCCAAGGTCGACCAGACCGGCACCGCAGGAGGTTGGGGCGCATGAGCCTGTTCGTCACCGAGCTGCGCCGGCTCGGCAAGCGCCGGCTGACCCGGCTCATGCTCGTCCTGCTGCTCGTCGGCCTGGCCACCGTGGCCACCGCGTTCAGCTTCTCCAGCCAGAAGCTCTCGCCGACTGTGGTGGCGGCGGCGGAGGCCGACTCCCGGGCCCAGTACCAGCGGGCGACGGAGGAGTGGAAGCGCACGATCGCCGAGTGCGAGGCCGCGCAGGCCCGCGGTGAGCAGACCGAGGAACGGTACGGCCCGAACTGCGGCAAGGACTACCAGCCGCAGCCGGACATGTTCGACCCGAAGTGGAACCTGCCCTACCAGTTCGACTTCCGGGCCGAGTTCCCCATGTTCATCGCCGTGTTCGCCGCCTCCGTGGCGCTGTTCGGCTTCATCGTCGGCGCCTCCTTCGTGGGCGCCGAGTGGAACACCGGCGGGATGATGAACCTGCTGCTCTGGCGACCGAAACGGCTCACCGTGCTGAGCACCAAGCTGGCCGCCCTGCTCACCACCGTGTTCGGCCTGACAGTGGTGCTCGGCGCGCTCTGGACGGCGGCGTTCTGGCTGATCGCCAGCCAGCGCGGCACCACCGCGAAGATGACCGCCGGAGTGTGGCAGTCGATCGGGCTGGACGGGCTGCGCGCGCTGGGGATGACGCTGCTCGTGGCGGCGGTCGGGTTCGCGCTGGCCTCGCTGGGCCGGCACACCGCGATGGCGCTCGGCGCGGCGGTGGGGATCTTCGCGGTGAGCGAGATCGGCATCCGGATCGCCGTGTCGATTCTGGGGATCCAGTTCGGGGACCGGTACGTGCTCTCCACGTACGCCCAGTCGTGGTTCCTGAAGCAGGCGGAGCTGTACGACTACGACACCTGCCAGTTCACCCAGGGCGCCTGCGAACCGGCCAAGTACGTGGTCACGTGGGAACAGTCGGCTGTGGTGTTCGGGGTGGCCCTGGTGGCAGCCGTGGCCGCCGCGTTCTGGACGATGCGCCGGCGCGACATCTCCTGACCTCGTCCGCGCCGCCGGCCCGGCCGGCGGCGCGGACCCCGCGTCCGATGCGGCCGGGGGCGGCCCTGGTTACGCTGGGGTCCCCCCGGCCGGCGCGCGTCTCCGCCTGCCGGTCACCCGCCGCCGGAGAGGAGCGCCATGTCCGCCGACGCCTCACACCGGGCCGCCGTCGACCGGGCGGGCCCGCCGGGGCCGGCAGCGGGTACGCGCCACGCGGGCGGGACCGTTCCGCCACCCCGGACCGCCCCGCCCGTCGAGTCCACCCCGCCGCCCGAGGCCGAGCCGCCGGCCGAGCCGGAGTCCGTCGCGCCGGTCGGGCAGGCTGCGCCGGAAGCGGTGACGCCGGCCGGTCTCACCGAGCGGGAGCAGCGCATCCTCGCCTTCGAGGCGCAGTGGTGGAAGCACGCCGGGGCCAAGGAGCAGGCCATCCGGGACACGTTCGGGCTCTCCGCGACCCGCTACTACCAGCTGCTCAACGCGCTGCTCGACCACCCGGCCGCGCTCGCCGCCGAGCCGGTTCTCGTCGGCCGGCTGCGCCGGCTCCGCTCGTCCCGGGCCCGCAACCGGCGCCGCTGACCCGCCTCACTTCTCGTACGTGCGCAGCCCGTTGCCGATGGCGAAGAACGTCGGCGCCCACTCGCCGATGAAGATGCCCCAGCGGTCCGCCCGCGCCACTCCGGCGCGCTCCATGTGCTTGGAGAGGAACCAGCTGGTGACCGAGAGGCCGATGCTGAGGAATCCGGCGAGGTACGCGTGCTCCGCCCGGATGCCCCCTTCGTGCAACCGTTCCAACATCTCCAACCCCCTGTCGCCGGGACCGACCCGGTCGCGTCCGACGCTACCGAAAGTCCGGAGCAGGTGACTGGCGGTTGTCACGATCGGGGTCGCGCGGCGGATGGCCCGGCGTCGTGCGGGTAGGCGGCCGACGGCGACGAACGGAGGACACGATGGGGGCACCAGACCGCCGGTACGCGATCGGCAGCCGACCGACCCGCCCGGCCGGGGAGGCGCCGACGATGCGGGTGCGTTCCGCCTCCGACCCGGCGCCGGGACGCCCGGAGAACGAGGACGTGGTCTTCCGCTTCGGTCCGCTCGTCGGCGTCCTCGACGGGGCCACCGTGCCGGAGGGCTTCGACACCGGATGCGTGCACGGTCCCGCCTGGTACGTCCGGCACCTGGCCGCCCGGATCGGCCTGGCGGTCGCGGCCCGGCCCGCGGCAACGCTGATGAGCAGTCTGGCGGCGGCGATCCTCGCGGTCCGGGCCGACCACGGCGGGACCTGCGACCTCGACCATCCGGGCACCCCGTCGTCGACGGTCTGCCTGCTGCGGGAGAGCGGCGACCGGGCCGACTACCTGGTGCTCTGCGACAGCCCGCTGGTGCTCGACACCGCAGGCGGGATCGAGGTGGTCACCGACGACCGGCTGGAGGCCGCCGTGGCGGACCTGCGCCGCAGCGCCGCCGCGCTGCCCGACGGCGAGACCGACCCGGCGACCTGGTTCCGGCGGGCGACGACAGTGCAGCGGACCCGGATGAACCGCACCCACGGCTACTGGGCGGCGGCGAGCGACCCGGACGCGGCGTACCACGCGGTGACCGGGACGGTCCCGCTGAGCGGGCCGGGTGCGCTGCGCCGGGCCGCGCTGCTCAGTGACGGCGCCTCCTGCGCCGTCGAGCAGTTCGGTCTCTTCGACTGGGCCGGGCTGCTGGAGGTGGCGACCGTGGAGGGGCCGGAGGGACTGATCGACCGGGTTCGCGCGGCCGAGCGGGACCACCCGGAGCGGTTGCGGCGGCGCAAGCGCACCGACGACGCCTCGGTGGTGCTGTGTGAGTTCGCCCCTTCGGCGTGAGCACGCTCACGCCGGAACAACCCGGTCGGATGACAACGCAGCGTGAGGCGGAACACCCTGGGGGTACGACCGGCCGAGGCGGTCGGCCATAGCGGCAATCCGGGCCCAAAGGGGTGGACGGCCCGGACGGAGAGCGGCAGACTGCGCCTCGTGACGGGTGCGGTACGGCTGGAGCCGGTGGACGAGCGGAACCTGGAACCGTTGCTCTCCGTAGCGGCGGCGGAGGCGGAACCGGAGGACGTGATGCCTCCGGTGCAGGCGCCCGCGGGCTGGTCGCTCGCCCGCCGGGACGCGTTCCGTGAATTCCACCGGGCGAGCCTCGGCGGACTCAACGGCCCGACACGCACGGCCATGTACGCGATCGTCTCCGGCGGTGAGGTGGTCGGCATGGTCCGGATGACCCGCCGGGACGAGCCCGGCACCGTGGAGACGGGCATGTGGCTGGGCCGCTCGGCCCGGGGCCGGGGTCTGGGCGCCGCCGCGCTCCGGCAGCTGCTGCACGCCGCCGCGGCGGCCGGCATGCACACGGTGGTCGCGGACACCACGCCGGACAACGCGGGCGCGCTGTCGGTGTTGCGGAAATGCGGTGCGGAATTGCGCGAGGAGGGCGGAAAAGTGCACGCCCGAATGTGCCTGGATTCGGCGCTGCCGATCCGCTGACGCCCGTATCAGATTGCGTTCTTGCTGCTCACTAGCGCTCGCTGCGAGGTTTCGACCGTCTTTTCCGTTCCCCTGAGGAAATGTTTTGCCAATGGGGTGACGGGTACTGCCCGCCTCTCCGGGATCGCGATGTCCGCATCCCGGGGAGTGCGGAGGAGAGCGGATGAAAAGCGGAGCACGGGTGGCGCTGGCGGTGGGCTTCGGCTACCTGCTGGGTCGCCGGAAGAAGATGCGTACCGCGCTGACGCTCGCCGCGGCGGTCGCCGCCGGGCGGGCCAGCCAGCGCCCGGGCGGCATCAGGCAACTCGGCGCGGACCTGATGGGCGCCAGTCCGCAGTTGCGCAACCTCGGCGGGCTCGGGCCGCCGCTCGTGGCGGCCGGGCGGGCCGCGGCGACCGCCGCCGCCGGCAGCGGCATCGACGCGATCGGCGGACGGCTGCGCGACGGCGCCGACGCGCTGCGCCGCAGGAGCGGCCCGGACCGGCCGGACACCGAGCGCTCCGCGCCGGACGAGGAGCCGGAACTGGACGAGCAGCCCGTCGCGCCGGATCGACAGCAGCGGGGGCGGTGACCGTGGCGACGACCAGTCTGACCGACCGGGTACGCGACGAGATCGGCGGCGAGCTGCGCAACCTCGCCTCGGCGTTCGGCGAACGGGCCGTGCAGGCGATCAGCGGCCGGGTCACCGACGCGACGGGACGACTCACCGAGTACGCCAAGCAGGGCGGCGATCCCGGCCTGGTCGCCGCCGCCACCGGCGCGCGGAAGCTCGCCGAGGGCAACTCCCCCGTGAAGGCCATGTTCCATGCCGGCGTGGCCGGCGGTAAGGAGAAGCTGATGGCGGCGTTCGGTCGCAAGGGCGGCGGCGACGGCGGCCGGAAGCTCAAGGTCACCAACATCGTCGAGACCATCGAGGTCGGCGTGCCGGTCCGGGTCGCCTACAACCAGTGGACGACGTTCGGCGACTTCCCGAGCTTCATGAAGAAGGTCGAGCAGGCCGACTGCGACGACGACGAGAAGATGACCTGGAAGGCGCAGGTGCTCTGGTCGCACCGGACCTGGGAGTCGACGATCGTGCGGCAGATCCCGGACCGGCTCATCCACTGGCGGTCCAAGGGCGAGAAGGGCTCGGTCGACGGCACCGTCAGCTTCCACGAGGTCGCCCCGGAGCTGACCCGGATCCTGGTCGTGCTGGAGTACCACCCGCAGGGTTTCTTCGAGCACACCGGCAACCTGTGGCGGGCCCAGGGCCGCCGGGTCCGGCTGGAGCTGAAGCACTTCGTCCGGCACGTGATGACCCGGACCGTGCTCGACCCGGACGCGGTCGAGGGCTGGCGCGGCGAGATCGAGGACTCCCAGGTCGTCAAGGACCACGAGACCGCGCTCCGGGAGGAGCGGGGAGAGGCCGGGCCGGCCGACGACGAGTACGCCGCCTACGACGAGGGCAACGACTTCGACGACGACGAGTACGCCGACGAGCCGGTCCGGACGGAGCCGGAGCGCTCCCGCAGCCGGCCGGTACGCGAGCAGCGGGAGCCGCGCGCCGACCGTTCCCGCCGCGTCCCGGAGCGGCCCCGCCGCCCGGCCGCCCGCCGCCGCGACGAGCGCTGACCGTCGGGGCGGCCCGTCAGGACCGGCCGGCCGCGTACGACTCCAGGTGCGCGAGCTGCACCGGGTCCAGCGACGGCCGGACACGGTCACGGGCCGCCCCGACGTGCGCCGCAGTCACAGTGCTCGCGTTGAGCGACTCCCGCATGGCGGCGAGCGCCGCCTCCCGTACCAGCGCGGTGCAGTCGGCGGCGGAGAAGCCGTCCAGCTCGGCGCCGAGCGCGTCGAGGTCGACGTCCGGCGCGAGCGGTACGCCCCGGGCGGCGGCGCGGAGGATCTCCGCGCGGGCCGGGCCGTCCGGCGGCGGCACGTAGACCAGACGTTCCAGCCGGCCGGGCCGCAGCAGCGCCGGGTCGACCAGCTCCGGCCGGTTCGTCGCGCCGACCACCACCACGTTGCGCAGCGCCTCCACCCCGTCCAGTTCGGTGAGCAGCGCCGCCACCACCCGGTCGGTGGTGCCGCCGTCGCTGGCCTGCCCGCGCACCGGGGCCAGCGCGTCCACCTCGTCCAGGAAGACGAGCGTGGGCGCGGCCTGGCGGGCGCGGCGGAACAACTCCCGGACCGCCCGCTCGCTCTCACCCACCCACTTGGAGAGCAGCTCGGCACCCTTCACCGACAACACGTTCGCCCGCCCGGACCCGGCCAGCGCGGTCACCAGATAGGTCTTGCCGCAGCCGGGCGGGCCGTAGAGCAGCACGCCGCGCGGCGGCGTCACGCCCAGCCGGGCGAACGTGTCCGGGTAGGTGAGCGGCCAGAGCACCGACTCGGTGAGCGTCTGCTTGACGTCGTGCAGCCCGCCCACGTCGTCGAGCGTCACCGACGCCAGCTCCAGCGTGGACGCGGACATGGTCGTCGGCCGGACCACCTCCAGCGCCTCGGTGAAGTCCGTCATCGCCACCGTCGGCGTCTCCGCCGTCTTCTGCCGCAGCGCCGCGCGTACCCCGGCCTCGCGGACGAGCGCCGCCAGGTCCGCCGCGACGAACCCGGGGGTACGACCGGCCACCTCGTCCAGCCGGACGTCGCCGGCCAGCGGCACCTGCCGGGTGAGCACTGTCAGCTGTTCCCGGCGCAGCGCCGCGTCCGGCAGCGGCACGGTGATCCGCAGCGCCAGCAGATCCGGGCCGCGCAGCCCCGGGTCGACCGCTTCGGGCCGCCCGCTGGTGCAGACCACAGCCACGCCGGCCCGCAGCGTCTCGGCGACCACCTGCCGGAACACGGTGGCCAGCGGACCGGGCTCGTCGGCCGGGGCGATCGCCTCCACGTCGGTGACCAGCAGCACCGCCGGTCCGCCGGCGCGTACCGCCGACGCCGCCTCACGGAGTCTGCGGGCCGCGGCGTCGTTCGTGAGCGCGGCCAGCTCCGGTGCCCAGAGCGGGCGCAGGCCCGCGCCGACCCGGGCGGCCACGGCGCGCACGAGCGCGGACTTGCCCGAGCCCGCCGGTCCCTCCACCAGCACGCCGAGCGAGACGGTGGTGCCGAGCCGGCCCAGCACCTCGCGGTGGTGGAAGCCCAGGTCCAGCAGCTCGGTCAGCTCCTCGGCCTGGGCACGCAGGCCGGGCAGCTCGTCGACGTCCGGGGCGTCCTCCGGGCCGAGCAGGCCCTCGGCCCGTTCCGTCCCGGCCGGCGCGGCCGAGGGAGCGGAGACGGGCGCGCCCGGGGACACCGGCCCGGAGCCCCGGGTGGCCGGACCGTGCTCCCAGCCCACCACCGTGTCCATGGTGACGAGCGCGCCGGTCGCCGGCTCGGCGGACACGACGTTGAGCAGCGTGCTGGTCCAGGCGTACCCGACGGAGCTGGCGAGACTGCGCCGCGCGGCCTCGATCAGGCCGCGCACGGCGGCGTCCGGGAGCACGTCCTGCGGCAGCAGCGAGACGTCGTCGCCGGGGGTGACGACCTTGCCCAGCAGCGCGAGCCGCAGCATCTCCGGCGGGACCGCGGCGACCACCGCGGCCGGGCCGGCCAGCGTGAGCCGGCGTGCTGCGGTGGCCGGCAGCGGGCTCACCGTCACCTGGCCGCCGGCCCGCAGCCCGAGGTTGCCGAGCAGCAGGTCGTCGGCGTGCAGCAGGACGTCGCTGGTGCCCGGGTCGGCGGCGGCTGCGATGCCGGCTGTCGTCCGGCGGCCGGTCAGCCGCACCGGGTCGCCGGGGCGCAGCGCCAGCGCGGTGAGCACCTCGGGGTGCAGGCGTACCACGCCACGGCGGGCGTCGAGCGCGGCCGGCCGCAGCGTCGCGGTCAGGGTCAGGTCGGGTTCCGCCACCCGCCGACAGTAGCCGCCGTGACCACGCCGGTGCCGCCTCAGCGCGGGTCCGGGCCGTCCAGCAACGAGGGATCCTGCCGGATCATCTCCGCCAGCCGGGCCGCCGGGTCCGACTCGAGCGAGTCCTGGCCGGGGGCGGGCACTGTCTTCACCGACATGGGCCACGCCGGTGGGGGCGTCGGCGTCGTGGGCGGGCCCACCGTGACCGCGGGGCCCGACCAGGAGACCCGCAGCGGGTACGCCTGGTCGCCCAGCTCCACCCGGAGCGCCACGGCGACGCCGGGGTGATCGGCCACGACCCGCCGGACCGCCTCGGCGACCTCCTCGACCGGGTCACGCCGCGCCGGCGCCGCGCCGCCCCGCAGCCGGTACGCGCCGTGCCCCGCCCGCCCGTTGCCCGGCTCGACCGGCAGCTCCTCCAGGGGCACGTCCTGGTCGGCGCTCCCGGCCGGTTCGCCGGGCGCCCGGCGGCGCATCGCCTCTTCGCGTCGCGCCATCCGGGCCAGTGTCTCGTCCAGATCACCTCTCATGGCGTCCACCCCTTCGCCAGACAACGGATCGAAACGACTGTTCGGTGTTCAGCCTGCCCGTGACTGCGGAGCCGGCCCGTCGCCGCGCCGGCCCGACCGGGTCGCCCGGTCCAGCGCCCGGTCCAGGACGACAAGCAGGGCGTCCCGGACCGAGAGCCGGTCCCGGGCGTCGAACTGCACGAGCGGCACGTGCTCCGCGATCGCCAGCGCCCAGCGGATCGACGGCAGGTCGAGGGCCAGCCGCCCGTCGAAGGCGTTGACGCCGACGGCGAACGGCAGCCCGGACCGCTCGAAGAAGTCGATGGCCGGGTAGCAGTCGTCGAGGCGGGCGCTGTCCACCACCACGAGCGCGCCGAGCGCCCCCCGGGCCAGGTCGTCCCACATGAAGCCGAACCGCGCCTGTCCGGGCGTACCGAAGAGGTAGAGCTTGAGGCTGCGGTCGATGGTCACGCAGCCGAAGTCCATGGCGACCGTCGTGGTGGTCTTCCCGGCGACGCCGCCGGGGTCGTCGATGCCGATCCCGACGGTGGTCATCTCGGCCTCGGTGGTCAGCGGCGCGATCTCCGAGATCGCCCCCACCGTGGTGGTCTTGCCGACCCCGAACCCGCCGGCGATCAGGATCTTGACCGGGATCGGCGGGCGGGGCACCGGCACCCGGCTGACGATCGGTGCCGGTTCCTGTGGCGGCACCCCGGGCGGCAGGTACGGCAGCGGCGGGGTGGGCGGTGGCGGTGTGGCGCGGCCGATCAGCGGGGCCGGTCCGCCGTAGCGGCTCGGGGCGCTGTTCGCGGACGGCCCGCCCAGGGCCGCCGCCGGCCATTCAGGAGATCGCACGAAGTCCATCAATCACTCGCAGGATGATGTCGGGATCGAGGGCGTCGTCGCCGTCCGCGACGTGCACGTCGAGATGACCGGCGGCGCGAAGGTCGCCGACGAGCACCCGGGTCACACCGAAGTGCATCCGGGTCCGGGCGGAGATCTCTGCCACCGAGACGGGCTCGGCGCAGATCGCGACGATCGCCGCCAGCTCCGGGGCGAGCCGGGCGGTCACCGCCCACGAGGTGCTGCCCGGACGAGCGGTGACCTGGGTCTCCAGACCGATCGCCGGGTCGCCGTCCACCCGTCCGGCGGTCAGCACGAACGGGCGCGGGCCGGTCGGCTCCCCGTCGCCCGCGTCCGGCTCCGGACTCGGAGCGGACGCGTGCAGGAAGGGGCGGACCCGGATGCCGGGTTCCGGCTCCGGGTCCGCGCCGGCGGCCCCCGGGATCATTGCTGGACGGCGTTCTTCAGCTCGGCGATCAGGCGGGGACTCAGGGCGCCGCCGGCCCGGCCGGCGAAGAGCGTCATCTCGTACGCCACGGTGCCCAGATTCGCCGTGCGGTCGGCGACGACGCCGAGGACCGAACCACTGCTGATCGCGCTGATCAGCAGGTATCCCTCGGCCATGTCGACGATCACCCGGTTGAGCGCGCCCAGCGCGTACCAGCTCGCGGCGCCCCCGGCGAGGCTGGTCATGCCGGAGACCACGGCGGCGAGCCGTTCCGCGTTGGACCGGTCCTTGATGGCGGACATGGCCATCAGCAGCCCGTCCGAGGAGACCGCGATCGCCTCCATCACCCCGGCGGTGCTGGAGGTGAACGAGTCGAGCAGCCAGTTGAAGGTGCGCGCCTCGGGGCTGAGGTCGCCGGTGGCGCTCTGTTCGATGTTGTCGTGCAGGAACGGGCTGGTCACCGTGATGGGTCCTCTTCGTAATGACGGTCTGGGCTGACTTCGCGCAGAGCACGGGCGACGCCCGCCTCGAACTCGTTGACGAGATTGCGGACCTCGACGGGGTCGCCGGGGTCGGAACTGGTCGGTGGCGTGGACTGGGTCGCGGTGGCGGCCAGGTTCGCGCCCGGCACCCGCCGGCTCAGCCGGGGTCGTTCCGTGGTGGGCGGGGCGGAGACGCTGTGGCCCTCGGCCCGGCGTACGCCGTCCTGGAACGCCTCGACCAGGGCCCGGACGTGGGCCGGGTCGGCGGGGACGCCGATCAGCGGCCCGGCGGTCGCCGGGCCGGCCGGGGCGGTGGGCGCGGGGGCCGGTAGGTTCGCCCCGGGCACCCGCTGCCGGATCGGCGACCGGGCGCCGGGCCGTCCGGAGGGCGGGCCGACCGGCTCCGGCCCGGCCGGGACCGACGGGCGACCACCGGCGGGCGGCGCCGAGCGGACCGGTCCGACCGGTGGGGCCGACGCCGGTCCGGCGGTCGGCACGGGCGCGGAACCGACGCTGGGCGTGCGCACCGGCCGGGCGGCCGGTGGCGACGACGGCCCGGCGGCCAGGCCGGCCCCGCCGGTCGGCGCGAGGGCCGGACCGGCGGGCGGGCTCAGGGCCGGCCCCGCCGGTGGGGTCAGGGCCGGACCGGCCGGCGGCGTGAGGGTCGGGCCGGCCGTCGGCCCGGCGGCCGGGCGAGCGACCGGGACCGGGCCGACGACCGGTGTCGGCGGGGAGGTACGGCCGGGGCGCGCCGCCGGTCCGGCCGGCAGGGTGGCGGGCGCACCGGCGGCCGGCGGCCAGGCGGGCGGCGGACCGGCGGTGGGGAAGTTCAGTTCCTCGGCCGGCTCCGGAGCGTCGTCCCGGTTGCCGAAGGCGTTCCACGGGTTGCCGCTGGACATGCTGCGGGTGGCCCGGCTCAGCAGCTCCGCGTCAAAACCGGCGGGCGGTTCGCCGGTCGCCGGTCCGCGTTCGTGCCCGCCGGGCGGTACGGCGGCCCGCGCGGCGCCGGCGAAGGCCGGCTCGGCCCGGCGGACCACGAGCGAGGCGGCCGGGACCTCCAGGGTGGCGGTGACGCCGCCCCCGACGGTCGGGGTCAGCCGGACGTGCCAGCCGTGCCGCCGGGCCAGGCGGCCGACGACGAAGAGACCGAGCACCTCGGTCGGGGCGAGGTCGAGCCGTTCCCGGCGGGTGAACCGGGCGTTCTCCTCGGTCATCCGCTCCTCGGTCAGGCCGATGCCGTGGTCGACCACGACGAGCCGGGCGCCGCCGTCGGTCAGCTCGCCGGTCACCACCACGCGGGTGTGCGGCGCCGAGAAGGAGGTGGCGTTCTCCATCAGCTCGGCCAGCGTCAGGACCAGGTCGCCGACGATCGCGGGCGCCGCCGCCACACCGGGCGGCACCTCCACGTCGACGCGGGTGTAGTCCTCGATCTCGCCGAGCGCGAGCCGGACCACGTCGGCCAGCGGGACCGGGGCCACGTGGCCGTCCGAGCCGGTGGCGCCGGAGAGCACCACCAGGCTGCCCGCGTTACGGCGCAGGCGGCTGGAGATGTGGTCGAGCCGGTACAGGTGCTCCAGCCGGCCCGGGTCCGTCTCCTGCCGCTCCAGCCGGTCGATGAGCGCGATCTGGCGGCCGACCAGGTTCTGCGTACGCCGCCCGACGTGGCCGAACATCTGCGCCACGTTGCGGCGTCCGGCCACCTGGCGCTCGACCAGCCGGGCGGCGGTGCGCTGCACCCGGTCGAACGCGCGGGCCAGCTCGCCGATCTCGTCCCGGGCGCCGACCTCCACCGGGTCGAGGCGTACCGGTGGCACGCTCTCGGACTCGTCGTCGGCGACCCGGGTCAGTTCCGCCTCGGCGACCCGGGCGACCCGCTCGGCGGAGCGGGTGAGCCGGCTCAGCGGGCGGGCGACGGTACGGGCCACCGTCATGCTCAGCAGCACCACGACCAGCAGGATGACGCCGGCCGCCAGGGTGACCAGCCAGGCCGCGGTCAGGGCCTCGCGTTCCCGGGCGCGGGTCTCCGCGATGACGTCCGCGACGACCTTCTTCTCCACGAACTGGCCCAGCGTGATCATGGACCGGGACGCGGGGAAGAGCACGTCCAGCGAGACCGGCGCGATCGCGGCGTCGGGGTCGCGGAGGCTGTCCACCAGGAACGTCGGGCTGGTCCGCGCGGCCACCGCCGCGTCGTCCAGCTCGGCCACCTTGAGCTGCTCCGGCGTGATCAGCCGGCGGAAGCGCCGGTTGTCGACGTTGAGCGCCGCCATGCACGCCACGAACGACCGCGACATCAGCGGGTCGCCGGTCGCCTTGACCAGCACGATCTGGGTGGTGCAGGAGCTGAGTGCCTCGTCGACGCGCAGCAGCGCGTCCAGGGCGAGCACCTGCCGGCCGGCCGCGGTGTCGGTGTCCACCTGGTACGGCAGCCGCAGCGCGTCGATCAGGGCGGTGTCGACCTCGGCGAACGCGGTCAGGATCTGGCCCGGCCTGGCCCGGCCGGCGAGCGTGGCGGTGCGGACGTCGTCCAGCTTGCGTACCCCGTCGAGGCTCTCGCGGATCGGCGCGGGCAGCGTCTCGGCGCGCAGGTCGGCGACCCGGTCGTCGACGGTGGCCGACTTCTGGATCAGCTCGGTGCGGGCCACCCGCCCGAGCAGCAGCCCGATCGAGAGCAGGCGTTCCTGCTGGAGATCCTGGACCAGGCTGCCGACCCGGCTGGCGATGCGGACCGTCTCGGCGGTGTCGGCGGCCCGTTGCGCGGCGGCCACCCGGTCGATGACCACCGGAACGGCCAGCCCGACCATGCTGAGCAGCGGGATGATCACCAGCAGGGCGAGCTTGCCCCGGATCCGTAACCTAGCGAGCAGCATCGAACGGCCTCCACCGGTCGGCGTCGCCGCCCCGGCCGACGGCGACCGGCTGGCGGTCACCCTCGGACGCGACGATCGGCGGGTCCTCGTGGACCGCCGGTGGCGGTCCTGCCTCGGTCGGCGTCCGGCGCGCCGGAGGAGGGCCGGAGGACCGCTCCCGCCGCGCCGCGGCCACGTGCAGCGCGGCGATCCCGGCGAGCAGCGCGACTGCCGTGCCGGCCGCGACCCGGCCCAGCAGCAGGTCCCGGTCGATCGCGTCCAGCCGTTCCTTCAGCAGCGTGTCGAGCTGGTCGAGGATGACCGTCCGGAGCTGCTTGGCGGCGTTCTGCGCGGTGATCCCGGCCTGGGTGAGCTGGTCGGTGCCCGGCGCGGACCGGCCGCCGCCGGGCGCCGAGTAGGCCGAGAACGTCTCCAGCGAGCGCTGGTAGGTGTCCAGCGGGGTGAGCACGTTGGCGCCCAGGTCGGTGCTCTCCGAGCTGTCGACAGCGGAGCGCAGGTCGGCGACGAGGTCGGTGGCCGGGCCGAGCGCGGCGACGCGCAGCTCGGCCAGTTCCGCTCCGGTCCGCGCGCGCTCGGCGGCGGGACGCTTGGCCGCCAGCCGGGCCAGGTCGACGAGCCGCCCGGCCAGCACCGTCGCGGTGGGCAGGTCACCGCCGATGCCGTCCTGGAGGAAGAACGAGTCCGAGCGCGGGTCGCGGATCAGTCCGGAGCTCTCCCGCACCTTGCGGTAGAGGGCCAGCAGCAGGTCGCACGCCTCGCCGTAGGCCCGGAAGGCGGCCTCGGGGTCGCCGAGCCCGCGGTCCGGCAGCGCCTCCAGCTTCGCCCGCAGCCCGGCCCAGCGCTCGTGGGTGCGCAACTCGTCGCCGACGGCGTTGTCCACCTCGGCGACGCCCTCGATCGCGGCGGTGAGCGCGGTCCGGGAGACGGACCCCTCGGCGACCGCGATCGCCTGCGCCTCCACCAGCGCGTCGGTGATCGGGCCGAGAGCGCGCAGGTAGCGGACGCCGAGCCGTTCCCGGCTCGCCAGCTCGTGGTCGTCGGCGGTGTTGTTCTCGGCCTGGGCGAAGATGAACCCGAGCGGTACGAGCAGCGCCAGCACCAGCAGCAGGGGAAGCGTACGGCCCGGTACGGCGGGCCGCCGACGGACCCGCGGCGCGGGGACTGTCATGGTGTGTCTCCTCCGGCGACGGCGGGGCGGTCGGTGCCCCGGGAGGTCGCCGTACGCAGTCCCGTGCACCGGACCGGAAAAGTAGCCGAACCGGACGTCGGTGCAACCTCGGTCGATGAGTCGGCTTCACGTCAGTCCATTCTGGGCGACGCTGAGTGAGCCTGGGCGTCACTCAGCGTCCGATCATGTAGCCGAGAAGTGACATCGACGGTGGTTTGCGCGTGTAGATGTGAATTCACATGATCCGAACATGCACCGCTGGGATGTTCTGGACCTTTGGCGGACGACGGTCTGCGGGCGACGAACGGCGCAACCGGACAGACGTACGGCGGATCTCAGCGAATGCACAGCGATCGGCCCGTACCGTGTGCCGCATGAGATCACCAGTCGCGCGGATCCGGCGCGCCCTGGCCGGACGCCCACGCCGGATCGTCGCCGTCGTGGCGGTGGTCGTCCTCGTCGCCGCCGGGCTCGTCTGGGTGGCCCGGCCGCAGAGCCCGGACTTCCGCACCGAGTCGGCGCTGGTGACCGTCCGCTCCGGGCCCTCCGGCGACGAGCCGGTCGACCTGGACACCACGCTCTACCTGCCGGACCGCGCGTCGGCCGCGAACCGTGTACCGGCGGTGCTGCTGGCGCACGGCTTCGGCGGCACCAAGGACTCGGTCCGCTCCGACGCCGAGGACCTGGCCGCCCGGGGGTACGCGGTGCTCACCTGGACCGCTCGCGGCTTCGGGCGCAGCGGCGGTCAGATCCACCTGGACAGCACCGACTACGAGGTGCGGGACGCGCAGCGCCTGCTCGACCGCCTGGCGGAGCGGCCGGACATCCGCCTCGACGCGGCCGGCGACCCCCGGGTCGGTGTGGTCGGCGGCTCGTACGGCGGCGGCCTGGCCCTGCTGCTGGCCGCGCAGGACCAGCGGGTCGACGCGATCGTCCCGATGATCACCTGGAACGACCTGTCCCGGGCGTTCCTGCCGGAGAGCACCGGCCGGCAGTCCACCGACGGCGTGTTCAAGAAGGGCTGGGCCGGCATCTTCTTCGGCGGCGGCGGGAACGCCGGCTCCGGTCCGGCCGGGCTCTCCGGGGCCACCGCCGCCGCGCCGGAGGGCGCGCCCGAGTCCGCCGGCCCGCCGAGTCCGCAGCCGGGCGCCGGGCCGGGCACCGGTTCCGGTCGCGCGCCGGGCGGCGCCGCCGACCCGTCCTGCGGCCGCTTCGCCGCCGACGTCTGCGCCGCGTACCTGCGCATCGCCACCACCGGCCGGGCCGACGCGGCGGCGGTCGAGCTGCTGCGCCGGTCGTCGCCGGCCGGCGTGCTGGACCGGATCAAGTCGCCGACGCTGCTGGTGCAGGGCGAGGCGGACACGCTGTTCCCGCTGGCCGAGGCGGACGCCAACGCCCGGGGCATCGCCGCCGCCGGCACGCCGGTGCGGGTCGCCTGGTTCACCGGCGGCCACGACGGCGGCTCCGGACCCACCTCCGACTCCGACCGGGTGAAGTTCCTGACCGCGCAGTGGCTCGACCACTACGTCAAGGGCGACGGAGCCGCCCCCGGCGACACGTTCACGTTCTCCCGGATCGCCGGGTTCGACGCGCTCGACCGGGGCCTGGTGGCCACCGGCTTCCGTACCGCCGACTATCCGGGGTTGGCCGGGCAGGACCGCCGCGAGGTGACGCTCGCCGGCCCGCCCCAGCCGGTCGCCGTACCGCCGAACGGCAACCCGGCGGCGATCTCCTCGGTGCCGTTCGCGGGCGCGCTCGGCTCGCTGCTGGACGGCGTGGCGGGGGACATCCCCGGCCAGCACGCCCGCTTCGAGTCGGCGCCGCTGGACGACGCGGTCGACGTGGTGGGCGCGCCCACCGTGCGGATCAGGGCCGCCTCCCCGACCGGCGAGGCGGTGCTCTTCGTGAAACTCTACGACGTCGACCCGCAGGGCGCGGCCACGCTGCCGTCGGGCCTGGTGGCGCCGGTGCGACTGACCGGCCTGCCGGCCACCGTCGACGCGGCCACGCCGGTCACCGTCACGCTGCCGGGGATCGTCCGGCGGGTCGAGGCCGGGCACCGGCTGCGGCTCGTGGTGGCGACGTCGGACCAGGCGTACGCCTCCCCGGCCGAGCCGGCCGTGCACACCGTGGCGCTGGCCGACGGGCCGCTGACGCTGCCCACCGTCGACGCCTCGCCCATCCCCACCACGGCCGCGGTGTGGCGCTGGGCGCTGGCCGGTCTGCTCGCCGCGATCGTGCTCGGGCTCGTCGTGGTCGTGCTGCTCACCCGCCGCCGGCACCGTCGCCAGGACAGCTCGGTGCACCCGGAGTACGCGGGCGTCCCGCTCGCCGTGCGCAACCTGCGCAAGGAGTACGCGGACGGTTTCGTCGCGGTCTCCGACGTCGACTTCGAGGTGCACCCCGGCCAGGTGGTCGGCCTGCTCGGGCCCAACGGCGCGGGCAAGACCACGACGCTGCGGGTGCTGATGGGGCTGACCCAGCCCACCGCCGGGGAGATCTACGTCTTCGGTCACCGGCTGGTGCCCGGCTCGCCGGTGCTCTCCCGCATCGGCGCGCTCGTCGAGGGGCCGGGCTTCCTGCCGCACCTGTCCGGGCTGGACAACCTCAAGGCGTACTGGCGGGCGACCGGCCGCCCGTGGGAGGACGCGCACTTCGACGAGGCGCTGGCGATCGCCGGCCTGGGTGACTCGGTGCACCGGCGGACGAAGAAGTACAGCCACGGCATGCGGCAGCGGCTGGCCATCGCCCAGGCCATGCTCGGCCTGCCCGAGCTGCTGGTGCTGGACGAGCCGACGGACGGGCTGGACCCGCCGCAGATCGCGGAGATGCGCCGGGTGCTCCAGCGCTACGCCACCGACGGCCGGGCGGTGCTGGTCTCCAGCCACCTGCTGGCCGAGGTGGAGCAGACCTGCACGCACGCGGTGGTGGTCAACAAGGGGCGGATCGTGGCGTCCGGCCCGGTGGAGGAGATCGTCGGCGAGTCGCCGAGCGTGCTGTTCGACGTGAGCGACCCGGACGCGGCGCGTACGGTGCTCGACCGGCTCGGCGGCGTACGGGTGCTGCCCGACGGCGACGGCGGGCTGGTGGTCGACACCAACGGCACCGCCCGCAGCGAGGTGGTGGCCGAGCTGGTCCGGGCCGGTATCGGAGTGGACCGGGTGGTGCCCCGGCGCCGCCTGGAGGACGCGTTCCTCGCCCTGGTCGGCGAGAACTCTCGGGGAAGCGGGGACCGGTGATGGCGGGTTCGTCTGTGGCATCGTCGCCTGGTGGTGGCACGTCCGGGCCCGGCGCGGGCGGTGCGGCGGCCGGTTACCGGCCCTCGGCGACGCTTCCGTTCGCCGCGGAGTTCCGGCGGCAGGCGTCGCGCCGGCGTACCCAGCTCGCGCTGGGGTTCATGGTGCTGCTGCCGCTGATCATCCTGGTGGCGTTCCAGTTCGACTCCGGGGACGACGACCGCGGCGGGCGGGGCGAGTTCTCCAGCCTGGCCGACCTGGCCACGTCGGGCGGGCTCAACTTCACCCTGTTCTCGATCCTGGTCTCCGCGTCGTTCCTGCTGGTCGTGGTGGTGGCGTTGTTCTGCGGCGACACGGTGGCCAGCGAGGCGAGCTGGGGCAGCCTGCGCTACCTGCTGGCCGTGCCGGTGCCCCGGGCCCGGCTGCTCGCGGTGAAGCTGGTCGTCGCGCTCGCGTACTCCGGGCTGGCGCTGCTGTTGCTGGCCGGCACCGCGCTGCTGGCCGGCACGCTGCGGTACGGCTGGAAGCCGCTGAGCAGCCAGGTCTCGGCCGAGCTGGCCCCGGCCGACGGGTTGCTGCGGCTGCTCGGGGTGCTCGGGTACCTGGCGGTGGTGCTGCTGGTGGTGGCCGGGCTGGCGTTCCTGCTGTCGGTGACCACCGATGCCGCGCTCGGCGCGGTCGGCGGCGCGGTGCTGCTCTGGATCCTCTCCAGCATCCTGGACCAGATCACCGCGCTGGGCGGCCTGCGGAACCTGCTGCCCACCCACTACAGCAGCGCCTGGCTGGGGTTGCTGTCCTCGCCGATGCAGACCGATGACGTGGTCAAGGGCGCGTTCTCGGCAATCGTCTACGCCACGTTGTTCTGGAGCCTGGCCTTCTGGCGCTTCACCCGCAAGGACATCACCAGTTGAGGTGACCGGCGGGGTACCCACATTGGCGCGTCCGCCCATATCATGGGAGCGTTCCCAAGCAATTGTCCCGCCTGCAAGGAAATCGATTAACATCGATACGTGTGATCGCCATCCTGGAGCCGTCAAGCACTCGCCCCAGGAGGTCACACATGATTCCGACCCAGCTCAGCGGCCCTGTCCTGTCCCTCTTCCGCGTGGTTGTGGGGGTGCTGTTCCTATGCCACGGCGCGGCGTCGATATTCGGCGTCTTCGGCGGCAACCGGGGCTCCGGCGAGGCCATCCCGCTCGGCACCTGGCCCGGCTGGTGGGCGGCCCTGATCCAGCTCGTCTGCGGCGTGCTGGTGCTCGTCGGCCTGCTCACCCGTCCGGCCGCGCTGCTCGCCTCCGGCTCGATGGCGTACGCGTACTTCGTGGTGCACCAGCCGCAACACCTGCTGCCGTTGGAGAACGGCGGCGAGCTGGCCGCGCTCTTCTGCTGGTCGTTCCTGCTGGTCGCCGTGCTCGGCCCGGGAAACTGGGCGCTGGACGCGCTGCTCGCCCGTCGCCGCGCCGCCCCGGCCGAGCCCGCCCCCGCGTCGCCCGCCTCGGTCCCGGTCTGATCCGCCGCCCGACGGGATCGCGGTACGGGAGGGCGCTTCCGTACCGCGATCCGTGTCAGAGCGGGTTGACCGGCGAGGTCGAGGGGGCCGGTGGATCGGACCGCGGGGGCGCCTGCGTCGCCGGGGCGCCGTCGCGGCGCTTCCAGGCGCTGACGCCGAGCCGACCGGTGTTCCCGAGGTCGATCGGCCCGTCCAGCGCGACCGGGTACGCCGGCCGGCCGGTCGACGGGGCGACGTCGAGCTCCGTGCCCGCGGTGGCCACCACTGTTGCGTCGGTGACGAGGTTGCGCCAGATCAGCGCCGCGCCGGCCCGTTCGCCCGGCGCCAGCACGATCCGGGTGGGCGGGTCGTCGAAGCCGGAGGTGATCGGCGCGGCGCCCGGGATGATCCGCACCCGGATCGGGTCCCCGTCGGCGTCCCGGAGCGTGACCGCCGGATAGCCGCGCAGCTCGTACGGGCGATCGCCGCAGTTGACCAGGTCCAGGCCCATCGCGCGCAGCCCCATCGCCGCGCTCACCCCGAGCCCGGTGATCCGGATGCCCTCCGGGGAGCAGGCGGCGGTGGTGGGCGGGGCGGCCTCGGCGCCGGGCCGGGGCGGCGCCGACGGCAGCCCGTCGACAGGGGCCGGCGCCGGCGTGCAGCCGGCGAGCAGCGTCGCGCCGGTGAGGAGCCCGATCCGGGCCGCCGCCTTCCGCATCAGGCGATCATGTCACCCCGCCGGGAGCGGCGGGGGCGCCGATCATTCCGGCCGGGCGGGCGCGGTGAGGACGGCATCGAGCAGGCCCGGGTAGAGGCGGTCCAGCTCGTCGCGGCGCAGCCGCACGTACCGGGTGGTGCCGGCGATGCGGGTACGGGTCAGGCCCGCCTCGCGCAGCACCTTGAGGTGGTGGCTGCGGGTGGCCTTGGAGACGCCGAACTCGAACGAGCCGCAGGCGTGTTCCCCGCCCGGCGCGAGCGCGCGCACGATCCGCAGCCGGACGTCGTCGGCCAGCGCCGCCAGCACGGCGGTGACCGGGACCTCGCGCAGCTCGGGTTCGTGCAGCTCCATGTGACTACGATAACCTATGTTCGACAACCATCGAACAAGCTCCTAGAGTCGTGCCGTTGGTTCGACGATACTCGAACATAGGAGCTGGGATGCGTTTCCGTTCCGCCGCTTTCCCGATCTTCGCGGTGCTCAGCTGGGGCGTGATGTTCCCCGTGCTCGCGAGCGCGCTGACCCGGGTGGACGCTCTCAACCTGACCACCGCCCGGTACGTCCTCGCCACCGCCGTCCTGGTCGCCCTGCTGCTGGCCCGCGAGGGGGTGGCCGCGCTTGCCACCCAGCGGCGCGGCGTCGAGGTGTGGCTGCTCGGCGCCCTCGGCTTCGCCGGCTTCAACACGCTGACGAACCTGGCCCTCGGCCATGCCACCCCGCAGCAGATCGCGCTGTTCGGCGCCACGGTGCCGCTGATCACCCAGCTGGTCCGCTGGGCGCGCGACGGCGTACGCCCCCGCCCGGCGCTGTTCGCTCTGGCCCTGGTCGCCCTGATCGGCGTCGGCCTGGTGATCACCCGCGGCCGGCTGGACGGACTCGGGCAGTTCGGCGTCGGCGGGCTGCTCATGCTGGGCGCGGTGATCGGCTGGGCCTTCTACACGCACGGCGCGAGCCGGTTCCCCGAGTGGTCCGCGCTGCGTTACACCACCATGACCGCCGTCACGGGCATGCTCGCCATGCTCGCCGCCAGCGCGGTCGCCGACCTCACCGGGCTCCAGCACGCGCCGGCCGCCGCCGACCTCGTCGCGGTCGCCCCCCAACTGGCGTACGCGGTGCTGATCGCCGCCGTCCTCGCGGTGCTGGCCTGGAACACCGGCGTACGGCGACTCGGCCCGGCCGACGCCGCGTTGTTCATGAACCTGGTGCCGGTGGTCACGTTCGCGGTGCAGATCCTGCGCGGGTACCGGCCGGTACCGGTCGAGCTGGTGGGCGCCGGGCTGACCATCGCCGCCCTGGTGGCCGCGAACCTCGTCACCCGTACCCGCTCGGCGGCGGTGACCACGACGGCGCCGCAGCCGCTCGCGGTGGTGGACCGGCCCGCGGTGGTGGAACCGGCCGCGGTGGTCGGACGTTGAGCCGGCCCACAGCGTGGGATCCCCAGGTGGCGCGCCCGTGAGCAGCGCATAGACTCGGCGGCACAACTGAATACCTCATCCAGAGGGGCTGAGGGATACGGCCCGACGACGCCCCGGCAACCACCCGCACGCTCGACGACGAGCGACAGCGGGCAGGTGCCAATTCCGTCCCCGCCGCACCCGGCGATGCGGGGAAAGATGAGAGGAAATCCTCGACATGACGTCGACGCTTCCCGCCGAAACCGGCATCGACACCACCCTCAGCCCGGCCCGCGCCCTGGTCTGCCGTGCCTGTTCGGCGCGCTACCCGCTGGCCGCCCAGCACGCCTGCTACGAGTGTTTCGGGCCGCTGGAGGTCGACTACGACACCGCCGCGCTGGCCACCGTCACCCGTGCGCAGATCGAGGCCGGCCCGGCCAACATCTGGCGGTACGCGGCCCTGCTGCCGGCCGGTCAGGACCCGGCCACCCGGGTCACGCTCGACCCGGGGCTGACCCCGCTCGTCGCCGCCCCGCACCTCGCCGCCGAGCTGGGGCTCAGCGCCCCGCTCTGGGTGAAGGACGACAGCGCGAACCCCACCCACTCGTTCAAGGACCGGGTCGTCTCGGTGGCGCTCACCGCGGCCCGGCAGCTCGGCTTCACCCGGTACGCCTGCGCGTCCACCGGCAACCTCGCCAACTCCGTCGCCGCGCACGCGGCCCGGGCCGGGGTGCCGTCGATCGTCTTCATCCCTGGCGACCTGGAGCAGGGCAAGGTCGTCACCACCGCTGTCTACGGCGGTGACCTGGTCGCCATCGACGGCTCGTACGACGACGTGAACCGGCTCTGCGGCGAGCTGGTGGAGACCGACGAGTTCGAGGACACCGCGTTCGTCAACGTGAACGTCCGGCCCTACTACGCGGAGGGCTCCAAGACGCTCGGCTACGAGGTGGCCGAGCAGCTCGGCTGGCGGATCCCGGCCCAGGTGGTCATCCCGATGGCCAGCGGCGAGCTGCTCACCAAGATTGACAAGGCGTTCTCCGAGCTGGTCGAGATCGGGCTGGTCGAGGCTCCGGCCGGCGGCTGGAAGGTGTTCGGCGCGCAGTCGGCCGGCTGCAACCCGATCGCCACCGCGCTGCACGGCGACACCGACACGATCACGCCGGTCAAGCCGACCGGCATCGCCAAGTCGCTGAACATCGGCGACCCGGCCGCAGGGCTGTACGCGCTGGAGGCGGTGCGGCGCACCGGCGGCTGGATGGACTACGCCGACGACGACGAGATCCGTGACGGCATCCGGCTGCTCGCCCGTACCACCGGGGTGTTCGCCGAGACGGCGGGCGGCGTGACGGTCGCGGTGCTGCGCAAGCTGGTCGAGTCGGGCCGGCTCGACCCGGCCGCCGAGACTGTCGTGTTCAACACCGGCGAGGGCCTGAAGACGCTCGACGCGGTGGCCGCGCAGGTCGGGCCCACCCACCGCATCAAGCCGTCCCTGCCCGCCGCCCGGGACGCCGACCTGCTGTCCTGACCCGGAGCCGGCACCTCGGCCGGGTGGGGGATGCGCGGCTCGCCCGAGTGGGGGATCGGGGGAGACCGGTGGGTAACCGGTGATGTGCGGTGAGTGCCAGAAAACCACCGTCAAGGACTTGACGGCAGGAACCGGACGGCGCAAGATGCTTCGTGCGGGAGGGCATCCGCCGGAGACTTTTCAAGTTCTTGCGACCCAACGCCGGAGGCGTTGTGCGGACGTCCCTCCCGACCAACGTCCGAAGAGGCCAGCGGAAACCGCTGGCCTCTTCGCTGTGTCCGGCGCACCCTGGGTGACATGACGCTGACCGTGACACCGCTGGATCCCGCCGACCGGCAGACGCTCGACGCGGCGTACCGGATCGCCTGCGCCGCCCAGGCCGTCGACGAGCCGGACCTTCCGCCGACCTGCCGCCGCCGCTTCGAGGCGCTGCTGTCGCACCCGATGCCCGGCATCGAGGGACGCTGGCTCGTCGCCCGCCTGAACGGCCTGCCGGTGGGCTGGCTCCGGCTGCACCTGCACACGATCGAGAACACCGAGAACGCGACCGTCGAACTGACCGTCGACCCGGCGTACCGGCGGCGCGGCATCGGCCGCTTGCTGCACGAGCACGGCGTGCGGCTGCTCCGCGAGCACGGCGGCAAACGCCTTGTCGGCTCGACCACCGCCGCGCTGCCCGGCGAGGAGGACCGGGTCTTCCCTGGCGCCGCGTTCGCCGCCGCCCTGGGCGCCAAACCGGCGCTGGCCGACGTCCGCCGCCGCCTCGACGTGACCGGGCTCGACCGCGACCAGCTGGGCGCGCTGCTGGCCGCGGCCCGCGCCGCGGCCACCGGTTACCGGCCGGTGCGGTGGCGCGACCACGCCCCCGAGGAGTACGTCGCGGACGTCGCCCACCTCCAGGGCCGGCTGCTGCTCGACGCGCCGATGGGTGAGCTGGACTGGGAGCCGGAGCAGATGGACGCGGCGCGGGTGCGGGACGCGGAGCGGGCGCTTGATGCCCGGGGCGTACGCCGGTACAACACCGGCGTGGTGCACGAGGCGACCGGCAGGCTGGTCGGCTGGACCCAGCTCGGCCTGGACGCGGGCAGCACCGACCACGCCTGGCAGGAGATCACCCTCGTCGACCCCGACCACCGCGGCCACCGGCTCGGCCTGCTCTGCAAGGCCGGCAACCTGGAGTACGCGCTGGCGCACGAACCGGCGTTGCGGGCCGTCGACACCTGGAACGCGGCGGCGAACCGCCACATGATCGCGATCAACGAGCGGCTCGGCTTCCGCCCCGCCGCCGGTTCCGTCGACTGGCAGCTGACGATCTGAGTTGTGACACGCCCCTACTGATCTGGTGCCTGACTGTTGCATGATGGCGGGCATGACGGAGACCCCGCACCCCCTGTACGACAGGCACCGCGAGACCCTCGACCGGGCGCTGACCGCCATCGCGGAGCGCGGGTACTGGTCGGCCTACCCCGAGTCACCCAGCCCCCGGGTGTACGGCGAGACCGCCGCCGCCGACGGCAAGGCCGCCTTCGAGGCGTACCTGGGCGGCGACTTCCCGCTGGACCAGGCCGGTGACGGCACCACCGTGGCGACCGAGGCCAGCCCGTTCGGCGTGGCGCTGGACGGGCGCTACCCGCACGCGAGCGCCGACCAGCTGGTGTCCGCCGCGAGCGCCGCGCTGCCCGCCTGGCGCGACGCCGGCCCGCAGGCCCGGGTGGGCGTCTGCCTGGAGATCCTCGCCCGGCTGCACGGGAACATCTTCGAGCTGGCGAACGCGGTGCAGTTCACCAGCGGCCAGGCGTTCGTGATGGCGTTCCAGGCCGGTGGCGCGCACGCGCTGGACCGCGCCCTGGAGGCGGTCGCCTACGCGTACGCCGAAATGACCCGCCACCCGGGGACCGCCGGGTGGGAGAAGGCCGCCGGCAAGGGCGACCCGCTGCGGATGACCAAGACGTTCCACGTGGTGCCGCGTGGGGTCGCGCTGGTCATCGGCTGCAACACGTTCCCCACCTGGAACTCGTACCCCGGCCTGTTCGCCTCGCTGGCCACCGGCAACCCGGTGGTGGTCAAGCCGCACCCGCGCGCGGTGCTGCCGCTGGCGGTCACCGTGAAGTACGCCCGCGAGGTGCTCGCCGAGGCCGGGTTCGACCCGAACCTGGTGCAGCTGGCGCCCGAGGGGCCCGGCGAGAAGCTCGCCACCACGCTGGCCCTGGACCCGGCCGTGAAGATCGTCGACTTCACCGGCTCCACCGAGTACGGCGACTGGCTTGAGGCGAACGCCCGGCAGGCGGCCGTCTACACCGAGAAGGCCGGCCTGAACACGGTGGTGATCGACTCCACCGACGACTTCGCCGGGCTCTGCCGCAACCTGGGCTTCACGCTCACGCTCTACAGCGGCCAGATGTGCACCACCTCGCAGAATCTGCTGATCCCGCGCGACGGCATCTCCACCGACCAGGGGCACAAGAGCTTCGACGAGGTGGCCGCCGGGATCGCGGGTGCGGTCGCCAAGCTCACCGCCGACCCGGCCCGGGGCGTCGAGCTGACCGGCGCGATCGTCAACGACGGCGTGCTGGAGCGGCTGGACGAGGTCACCAAGGTCGGCGAGCCGGTGCTGGAGTCGCGTGTCGTCGAGCACCCGTCCTTCCCCGGCGCGGTGGTGCGTACGCCGACGGTGGTGAAGCTGGACGCGGCCGACACCGCCACCTACTCGCGGGAGTGGTTCGGGCCGATCTCGTTCGCCATCGCGACCGACTCGACCGAGCACAGCCTGCGCATCCTGCGCGAGACGGTGGGCGAGAAGGGCGCGCTGACAGCGGGCGTCTACTCCACCGACGAGGCGGTGCTGGACGAGGCCGAGAAGGCGGCCATCGACGCCGGCGTGCACCTGTCCTGCAACCTCACCGGCGGGGTGTTCGTCAACCAGTCGGCGGCGTTCTCCGACTTCCACGGCTCCGGCGCGAACGCGGCGGCCAACTCGGCGCTCACCGACGGCGCGTACGTGGCGAACCGGTTCCGCATCGTCCAGAGCCGCCGCCACTCCTGAAAGGAGGGGCCCCTTCTTAACGCCTCCGGTAGAGGAGGGGCCCCTTATTAACAACTGCGCCCGGTCGGCGCCTCACGCGGGGCGGCGCATCTGGAGTTCGTAGAGGCGGGGGATCCGGGGGTGCGGCACCCGTACCCCGGTGTCCACGAAGCCCAGCTTCTGGTAGGCCCGGTAGGCACGGTCGTTGCCGACCACCACCTCCATCATCAGCTCGGGGCGCCCGCAGGCGCGCGACCAGGCCGACACCTCGTCGACGAGCGCGGCGAGCAGGCCGCTGCCCCGCCGCGCCGGTGTCACGTAGACCGCGTAGACGAGCGTCAGGCCCGGCTCGTCCGGCGCGGCCGTACCACCGGCGTGGCCGACCAGCCGACCGCCCGGATCGGCCACGAACTGGGCGGTGTGGTCGCCCCGGGAGACGGCCGCGATCCGGGCCGCGAACTCCGCGTGCGGCCGGGCGGCGGCCTCGGCGACCGTCTCCAGGAAGGCCAGCGGGGAGTCGGCCAGCATCTCCAGCCGCAGCGCCCGCATCCGGGCGGCGTCGGTCGGCCGGACCCGGCGAACGATGGTCGTGGTGGGCGCGCTGGTCATGCCGCATGCATACCGGACGGGCCGGCGAAGGCGTGTGACCGGGGCCGGGGACCGCCCGGAATATGTCCGGTTTGTGGTCGTGCGCCGTCGTCACGCCTCGTGTAGCGTGCGATTTCGGTCACCGAATTCAGCGACGGTCGCCGATCGCCGAACCGGTGCGCCACCGGTGCCGGTCCGCCGGTTCCCGGGTGTTGGAACGCCGCGCAGAGTGAGGAAGTGCACCGTGGCACAGGGCACCGTGAAGTGGTTCAACTCCGAAAAGGGCTACGGCTTCATCGCCGTCGACGGCGGGCAGGACGTCTTCGTCCACTTCTCCGCGATCGAGATGGACGGCTACAAGGCACTGGACGACGGCCAGCGGGTCGAGTTCGAGATCGCGCAGGGGCAGAAGGGCCCGCAGGCCGAGCGGGTCCGCGTCATCGCCTGACCTCCGCCCCGCCGGGCGGTTCCGCAGCCGGGTCCGCCGATCGGAGGGCTGTGGCGCGAGCGCGCACAGTGGAAGATCGAGAGCCGTTCCAGCCGTAGCCGCTGAGGAGGGCCCATGTCCGATCTGCCTCCGCCGGGTTCCGAACCGGTGCCGCCGACGCCGTCCGGCCCTCCGGCCGACCCGACCGCGCCCCCGCCTGCGGCCACCGATCCGGCCTCGTCGGGGAGCGCCGGGCCGTCCGTGCCCGCTCCCGGCCCGCCGCCCGCCGATCCGTGGGCCGATCAGACCGGCCACGGCCCGAGCATTCCGCAACAACCCGGGTACGGCGCGCAGCCGGCCCACCCGGACCCGCCCGACCCGGCCACGCCGCCCGGTGGGGGCGACCCGGCCGGCTGGAACGCGCCCGCCACGAACCCGCCGGGCCAGGCCGCGCCGCACGGCACCCCGCCCTCGGGCTGGAACGCACCGGGCGGCACCCCGCCTTCGGGCTGGAGCACGCCGGACGGCACGCCGACGCCGGGGTGGGGCACGACTGGCGGTACCTCGCCCTCGGGCTATGGCACACCGAACCCGGGCTGGGGCGGCCCGTCCGGCTGGACCGCGCCAGGTGCCGCCCCGCCTCCCGGCCACCCCACGACGCCGGGCTACCCGGCTGGTGCTCCGCAGGCGGGCTGGGGCGGATACTCGGCTTCGCCGATGCCCGGCGCCGCCTACCCGGTGCCCGGCGGCTCCGGGGCGTACGCCGGCTGGTTTCCCGGCATCGACCCGCAGGACCCGCTCGTCAACCCGCCGCACGCGGGCATCGGTCCCTGGTTCGCCCGTTGCTGGGGGGCGCTGCGGCGCGGCTGGCGGCAGCTCCTGCCGATCGTGCTGCTCACCCAGGTCGTCCCGGCGACGGTGATCGGCGTCCTCACGCTGATCATCAGCCCCGACGGGCAGATGACGACCGCGTCGAACGGCGCGCCGGCGCTGCCGGAGGGCTTCTGGGCGAAGACGCTCGGCTTCTACGGCGCGATCCTGTTCGCCGGGCTGATCTTCGGCGCGCTCCAGGCGATGGGCTGGGCGGCGGGCACCTGGGTGATCGCCCGGCAGGCGGCCGGTCAGCCGGCCGGGCTCGGTGCCGCCTTCCGGTACGGGCTGAGCCGTGCCCTCGGCCTCTGGGGCTGGACCATCGTGGTGTCGCTGCTGGTCACGCTCGGCGCCTGCTTCTGTCTGCTGCCCGGCCTCTACGCCGCGCTCGCGCTCGCCCTCTTCGGTCCGGTCTACCTGTTCGAGCGGCGGGATCCGGTCGGGCGGTCGTGGCAGATGTTCCACAGCCGGTTCGGCATGGTGCTGGGCCGGGTCATGCTGGTGGTGGCGGCGCTGGTCGCGGCGACGCTGCTGGACGTCGTGCTGGCCGGGATCAACGTGGAGCTGTTCGGGGTCGATCCGATGGGTGCCGTGGGCACCGCGATCGGCGCGGTGACGATCACCGTTCTCAGCGCCGTGGTGGCGGCTCCGACCTACCTGGCGCAGCAGGTCGGGCTGGTCGTCACGTACGCCGAGCAGCGGGCCCAGGAAGGCCCGGTGACCGCGGCCCAGCTGGCTGCGGAACTCGGCTGAGCGGGGCGGTCGTGCTTGCACTCGGCTAGGGAGAGTGCTAAACAAGTCATTGGCACTCGCATACGGTGAGTGCCAGAAGGTCGGGGCGGTAGGGCCACGGCCGCATCGGTGTCCCAGGTGGCGCCGGAGCGGTACGGGGCCGGTCGTCGCGGGCTGTCCGGCCCGACCGAGGAGACGTCGTCGTCGCCAGGTGGCGACGTCCCCAAGGTGCGTACACCAGACGGCCCATCCGGGCATCCCGGGTGGCCCGTGAGTGTCCAGGAGGACAACGCCGTATGGCCAAGATGATCGCGTTCGACGAAGAGGCGCGCCGCGGCCTCGAGCGGGGCATGAACCAGCTCGCCGACGCCGTGAAGGTGACGCTCGGCCCCAAGGGCCGCAACGTCGTGCTCGAGAAGAAGTGGGGTGCCCCCACCATCACCAACGATGGTGTGAGCATCGCCAAGGAGATCGAGCTCGAGGACCCGTACGAGAAGATCGGCGCCGAGCTGGTCAAGGAGGTCGCGAAGAAGACCGACGACGTCGCCGGTGACGGCACGACGACGGCGACCGTCCTGGCCCAGGCCCTGGTTCGTGAGGGCCTGCGCAACGTGGCCGCCGGCGCCAACCCGATGGCCCTGAAGCGGGGCATCGAGGCGGCCGTGGCCAGCGTCTCGGAGGAGCTGCTCAAGCTCGCCAAGGACGTGGAGACCAAGGAGCAGATCGCCTCCACCGCCTCCATCTCCGCCGGCGACCCCAGCGTCGGCGAGATCATCGCCGAGGCGATGGACAAGGTGGGCAAGGAAGGTGTCATCACCGTCGAGGAGAGCAACACCTTCGGCCTGGAGCTCGAGCTCACCGAGGGCATGCGCTTCGACAAGGGCTACATCTCCGCCTACTTCATGACCGACCCGGAGCGTATGGAGGCCGTCTTCGACGACCCGTACATCCTGATCGTCAACAGCAAGATCTCGTCGGTGAAGGACCTGCTCCCGATCCTGGAGAAGGTCATGCAGTCGGGCAAGCCGCTGCTGATCATCGCCGAGGACCTGGAGGGCGAGGCCCTGGCCACCCTGGTGGTCAACAAGGTCCGTGGCACCTTCAAGTCGGTCGCCGTCAAGGCGCCGGGCTTCGGTGACCGCCGCAAGGCCATGCTGACCGACATCGCCATCCTCACCGGTGGCCAGGTCATCAGCGAGGAGGTCGGCCTGAAGCTGGACGCCACCGGCCTCGAGATGCTGGGCCGTGCCCGCAAGGTCGTGGTGACCAAGGACGAGACCACCATCGTCGACGGTGCCGGCGACGCCGAGCAGATCCAGGGCCGGGTGAACCAGATCCGGGCCGAGATCGACAAGAGCGACTCCGACTACGACCGGGAGAAGCTGCAGGAGCGTCTGGCCAAGCTGGCCGGCGGTGTTGCGGTGATCAAGGTCGGCGCGGCCACCGAGGTCGAGCTGAAGGAGCGCAAGCACCGCATCGAGGACGCCGTCCGCAACGCGAAGGCCGCCGTCGAGGAGGGCATCGTCCCGGGTGGTGGCGTCGCGCTGGTGCAGGCCGGCAAGACCGCCTTCGACAAGCTGGACCTCGCCGGTGACGAGGCGACCGGCGCGCAGATCGTCAAGATCGCGCTGGACGCCCCGCTGCGGCAGATCGCCGTCAACGCCGGCATGGAGGGTGGCGTCGTCGTCGAGCGGGTCCGCAACCTCGACCCGGGTCACGGCCTCAACGCCGCGACCGGCGAGTACGTCGACCTGCTGGCCGCGGGCATCATCGACCCGGCCAAGGTGACGCGTTCCGCGCTGCAGAACGCCGCCTCGATCGCCGCGCTGTTCCTCACCACCGAGGCCGTCGTGGCGGACAAGCCGGAGAAGACCCCGGCCGCCCCGGCTGGTCCGGGTGGCGGGGAGATGGACTTCTGAGTCCAGCTCCACCCAGTACGCCGAAGGGGCGGGCCGCGTCAGCGGTCCGCCCCTTTCCGCGTGCGTGTCAGGTGGGCAGCGGGCGCTGGTTGCGCCGCTTGTGCGTCCGGTCGTACGGCGGCAGCCGCCGCGGCTCGTCCACCGGCTGCCGTGGCTCCTCCACCGGCGGCCGGTCCGCGCCGGTCAGCTCGGCGAGCTGCTCGGCGTCGCCGATGTCGAGCCGGTCGAACGGGAGCTGGCCGGGAAGCTCGTCAGCCGGTTCCTCGGACCGTTCGTCATTCGTGGTCATGCACCGCCTCCTCTGCCCCGACCGTAGAGCCCGGTCGATGACGAAGGAGGCTGAATGGCGCTATTGGCGTCTATGCCCCTTTGACGGCTTTCCGATAGAGGAAGAACACCCGCTCGATCCGGGCCCCGGCCGCGTTCGAGTAGAACGGCACCGGCCCCACCCAGCCGATCTGCGCCGCGGTGATCCCGGCCGCCGCCTGGTCACGCAGGCAACGGCGCAACAGCACGCCGCCGATCCCGGAGCCCTCCGCCGCCGGCGTGGTACCCATCGGACCGAACCAGCTCGGCCGGGCCGACCCGTACGCGGCGAAACCGAGGATCTCATCGTCCCGTTCGGCGAGGTGCGCGCCTGCGTCCGGCCGCCCGACCGAACCGGCCAGCTCGCCGTCCCAGGCGCCGCCGAACGTGGACCGGGCGAACGCGGTGAGCGCCGGCAGGTCGTCCGCGGTGGCCCGGCGTACCGTCACGCCCCGCCCGGCCAGCCGCTGCTCGGCGGCCTCGGTGGGACGCAGCGCCGCCGACCCCTCGGACAGCTCGGCGGTCATGTTCCAGGCGGTACGGTCCTGCCGGTAACCGAGCCGCTGCGCGGCGCAGACCGCCGGGGTGTAGCGCACGTCGATTCCGGGCCAGGCGTAGTACGGCGGGTTGCCGGCGAGCAGCACCTCGCCCGCGCCGAGTGCGCCGAGCCGGCTCTCCGCCTCGGCCAGCAGCGCCCCACCCACGCCTTGGCGGCGCTCCCGTGGGGCCACCGCGACCAGGTCGACGTGGCCGTGCCGCGGATCGGCGGCCGACAGCGACCCGACGAGCACCCCGATCAGCGCGCCGTCGCGTACCGCGCCGAGTCGCAGCACGGATCGGCCGGCCTCGGCGCGCTCCGCCACAGTGACCACCACCGCGGACGCCTCGAGCGCGTCCTCCGGCAGGTCGAGCGACTCGCGGCACAGCTCGACCATCTCGGGCAGCCGGTCCCGGCCCAGCTCGATGATCTCCACGTCCATGGACGCCGACAGTAGGGCATCGGCAGGTCAATGGACAGGGTTGTTAACCGGTAGCGGCCGCCCGGGCCGCGCGCACGGCCGCGTACGCGTCGACCAGACCGGCGCCGGAGACGTCCCGCGGACCGCCGCAGGCCTCCGCCCCGGCGGGCTGCGTGACCGGGCCGGCGGTCTCGCGCAGGATGGCCCGGGTCCGTTCCAGGTCCCCGACCAGCGCCGGATTCGCCGACCACATCAGCGCCACCACGCCCGCCACCTGCGGCGTCGCCATCGAGGTGCCGTCCAGAGTGGCGTACCCGCCGCCGGGCATCGCGGAGAGCACAGCCGCGCCCGGGGCGACCAGATCCGGCTTGGCCACACCGTCCGGCGCCGGGCCACGGCTGGAGAAGTCGGTGACGCGGCGCTGCCGGTCCACCGCCCCGACGGTCAGCACGTCCGGGTACGGCGCGGGCGGGTCCACGATCGAGCCGCAGGACGGGCCGGTGTTGCCGGCGGCGGCCACCACCAGGATCCCGGCCGCGGTCAGCGCGGCGGTCGCCGGGCGCAGCGCCCCCGGATCACAGCCCTCCAGCGGCGGGCAGCCCCACGAGTTGGTGAGCACGTCCGGCGCGCGGGAGGGACGGCCGTCGGTCAGCGGGTTCCCGCCCGGCGGGAACGGGGCCAGCATGAACTGGAGACAGTCGAGGTAGCGGGCCGGGCTGCCCAGGTTGCGGTCCAGGTTGACGCAGCCGACCCAGCTCGCACCCGGCGCCACGCCGATGCCGTCCCGGCCCACCGCGCTGCCCAGCGTGTGGGTGCCGTGACCACCCCGGTCGGCCGGGGCGCGGCGGTCCTCCCACGGGTCGAACCAGGAGTCGTCGCCGCCCCGGAAGCCGCTGGCCAGCGCCGGATGCCGGCCGTCCACTCCGGAGTCGGAACTGCCCACCACCACGCCGGAGCCGGTGACGCCCAGCTCCGACCAGACCCGGTCCGCCCCGATCAGCGAGATGTTCCAGGCCGGTCCGCGCGGCGCCGGGGCGTCGCCGCCCGCCGTCGGGGCGAGCGCGGGCAGCGGACGCAGCCGCTGGCTGACCAGCACCCGGGCCACCTCGGACCGGCCGGACAGCCAGGCGCGCACCGCCGGCCCGCCGTCCGTCTCGATCGCGTTGACCAGGTAGTACGGCGTCGGGTTCAGTCGCATGTCCGCCAGCGTGCGGCGCAGGTCGCCCTGGGTGCGGTCGGCGGTGGCAACCAGACGCCGGTAGACCTCCGTCGCCCGGGCGTCCCGCCCGGCCCGCCCCGGCGACCCGGCCGGCAACCCGGTCAGGTCGGCCTGCTCGCGCAGCACCACGAGCAGCCGCTCGCCGTGCAGGCCCGGCTGGCCGGGGACCACGTACACCACGGCGACGGCGACGAGCAGCGCGGCGGCGGTGAGCGCGGCCGGGCCGCGCCGGGGCGCGCGGGCGCGGGGCCGGGCGAGCAGCACGCCGTACCCGAGGGCGAGCAGGACCGCGACGGCGAACGCGACGCCGGTGCCCACGGCGACCCAGAACGGCGTGTCGCGGGTGGTGGCGAGCAGAAGAGTGATCTCGTCCGGGTCGGTGAACGCCAGCGGCCCCAGCAGCGCCAGCCCGATCAGCCGGCGCACCGGCGCCGGCCCGGCCGGCCGGCCCGCGTGCCGGGCCGCCGCCTCCAGCGCGGCCAGCACGAAACCGAGCGGCGGCAGCAGGAACAGGGCCGGCAGTTGTACGCCGGACTGCCCGGCGGCGGCCGCGAGCGGCGTCAGCGCGACGCCCGCGACCAGGCCGCCGACCAGCACCAGCCGGGCCGGACCGGGCCCGAACGCGACCCAGAACCGGGTGCCGAGCAGCGCCCCGGCGAGCGCGCCGAGCGCGGCGGCGGCCAGCCCGGCGAGCACCGTCTCCAGCGCTCCGCCCAGCGCGCCCACCCACGCCCAGGGCAGCAGCGGCGCCAGCCCGGCCGCGATCGCCAGCAGCGACACCGTCCCGAACCGGCCCTCCGGGACCGCGTCCACGACGACGGGCGGGCGCACGCGGGCGAGCCGGGCGGCGACGAACGCGAGCACCGCGGCGGTCACCGCCAGCGCGGCCAGGTACGCCTCGTGGTGCACCGGCGGCACCGTCCGCAGCAGCGTCGTCGCGCCGAGCGCGACCACGGCGGCGGTCCAGGCGCGGCCGGTCACCCGCAGCGCGGGGGAGCGGGGGGCCAGCGCCAGCGCCAGCGACGGCGCGCCGGCCAGCAGCACGGTGGCCACCGCCACCACCGGCCAGACCACGACCGCCCGGTCCAGACCCATGACCAGCACGACCTGCTCGACGAGCCAGCCGCCGACCTGACCCGGAACGGTCACCAGCACGACCCAGAACCCGGTGAGCACCGCCGCGACGACCGGCCACGGCCCGGTCTCGCGCGGCGGCGGCGGTGGTACGGGCACGAACGGCGGGCCGGTCAGCATGGTCATCACCGTACGGGCGTCGCATGTCGTTGCGCGGCCGGGACGGTTACCGTGGACGGGTGCGCGACCCCAATGTGTCCCGATCCGTGGCCGGTCAGCTCTCCGCCGAGCGCCGCGCCGACGACCTGCGCCGGCTCCGCGCCGAGCGGTTCGACGTCCTGGTCATCGGTGGCGGGGTGACCGGGGCGGGCGCCGCGCTCGACGCCGCGTCCCGCGGGCTGAAGGTCGCCCTGGTGGAGGCGCGCGACTACGCTGCCGGCACCTCCAGCCGGTCCAGCAAGCTGATCCACGGCGGCCTGCGCTACCTGGAGCAGCTGGAGTTCCACCTGGTTCACGAGGCGCTGACCGAACGCGGACTGCTCGCCACCCGGCTCGCCCCGCACCTGGTCCGCCCCGTGCCCATCCTGGTGCCGCTCCCGGCCGAGGGCGGCGCGCGGGACCTGCCGCGGCGGTTCTTCCGCCGCTCCTACTACGGCCTCGGCGTGGCCGCGTACGACGCGTTCGCCGGGGTGTTCGGCGGCGGGCGGGGGATGCCGCTGCACCGGCACCTGAGTCGCGAGGGCACCCGCCGGATCTTCCCGAGCCTGCGCCCGGACAAGCTGGCCGGCGCGATCCGCTACTACGACGGTCAGGTCGACGACGCCCGACTCGTGGTGACGCTGGCCCGCACCGCGGCGAGCCTCGGCGCGACTGTGGTGACCAGCGCCCGCGCGGTCGGCCTGACCCGTCAGGCCCGCGAGGTCACCGGCGTGCGGGTACGCGACCTGGAGGCGCCGGCCGGCTCGCCGGACGCCGAGTTCGAGGTACGCGCCCGCACCGTGATCGCCGCCACCGGCGTGTGGAGCGACGACATGTCGCGGATGCTCAACGACGTCGGGCTCCGCCCCAAGCTGCGGGTCCGGGCCTCCAAGGGGGTGCACCTGGTGGTGCCCCGGTCGGCGATCGTCGGCGAGACCGGCCTGATCCTGCGTACCGCCACGAGCGTGCTCTTCGTGATCCCCTGGGGTGGGCACTGGATCATCGGCACCACCGACACGGACTGGCAGCTCGACCGGTCCCACCCGGCCGCGACCGCGAGCGACATCGAATACCTGCTGTCGCAGGTCAACGAGGTGCTGGACCGGCCGCTGACCACCGCCGACATCGAGGGCGTCTACGCCGGGCTGCGCCCGCTGCTGGCCGGCGAGGCGGACTCCACCTCCAAGCTCTCCCGCGAGCACGCGGTGGTGGAGCCGATGCTCGGCCTGCTGCTGGTGGCCGGCGGCAAGTACACCACCTACCGGGTGATGGCCTCGGACGTGGTCGACCGCGCGATGCACCGGCTCGGCAAGGTCCGCCCCTCGCGCACCGCCGACCTGCCGCTGCTGGGCGCCGACGGGTACGCGGCCCTGTGGCGGGACCGGGCCGACCTGGCCCGCCGGCACGGAGTCGCGGTCGGTGTGGTCGAGCACCTGCTGGAGCGCTACGGCAATCTCACGCTGGACCTGCTCGCCCTGGTCGACGCCGATCCGCTGCTCGGGTCGCCGCTGGCCGGCGCGCCGGAATACCTTGCCGCCGAGGTGACGTACGCCGCCCGCGCCGAGGGCGCGCTGCACCTGGAGGACGTGCTCACCCGGCGTACCCGGATCTCGATCGAGACCAGCCACCGCGGCCTGGAGTCGGCGGAGCACGCCGCGGAGCTGATGGGCGCGGTGCTCGGCTGGGACGCGGCGACCCGGGACCGGGAGGTGGCCCACTACCGGGCGCGGGTGCTGGCCGAGCGGGAGTCGCAGCTCATGACGGACGACATCGCGGCCGACGCGGCCCGCCTCGGCGCGCCCGATGTGCGTGGATTCGCAGCAGACCGAGGGACCGACGGCCCGGGCGTTGAACTTCCGGCCTCCCCCAGGTAGGGGATCCCCACCCCGGTCCGCTCGGCCGGTAGTGCGCGCTACCTACGGAAGTGTAGGTTTCCCCGCGTGGTCCGCCCATCATGGTCGTCGCGCGTCTCCGCTCTGTCCGCTGCCGTCCTGCTGGCGACCGCTCTGACCGGATGCGCCTTCGGCCGGGCCGAAGGCGCCACCACGCCCGGAGCAGCGGGAACGGCCAGCCCGACCCCGGCCGGCAAGCGCGTCTCCCTGGTGCAGAAGCTCGGCGACGAGGGCCCGATCCGCAACCTCGACGTGGACCCGTCCGGCCGCTGGCAGTGCCGCGACTGCGCCGGTGACGGCGTGGACGCCACCGGCACGCTGAGCCCGGAGCAGAACCGGCGGCTCCAGCGGATGCTCGCCGACCCGGCGCTGGCGAAGGAGACCGACGAGGCCCGCAGCTACAAGCAGGGCTGCATCGGGGTGCTGACGTCGACGCTGCTCGTCCCGCCCGGCCTGACCGTCACCATCCAGGACTGCCCGGGCGAGCCGAAGCCGAAGCTGGCCTACGACGTGCTGCTGCTCGTCACCCAGGCCACGCCGGCCGAGGACAAGGGCTGAGTCAGATCACCTTGCCGGGGTTGAGCAACCCCGCCGGGTCCAGCGCCGCCTTGATCGCCTGGTGCACCCGTACGCCCACCGGGCCGATCTCGCGGGCCAGCCAGTCCCGCTTGAGCAGCCCCACGCCGTGTTCCCCGGTGCAGGTGCCGCCCAACTCCAGCCCGAGCGCCATGATCTCGTCGAAGGCCCGCCGCCCCCGGGCCAGGGCGGCCGGGTCGGCCCGGTCGACCACGATGTTCGGGTGCATGTTGCCATCGCCCGCGTGACCGACCACTCCGATCGGCACCTGGCACGCCTCGGCGATCCGGGCCACCCCGTCCAGCAGTTCCGCCAGCCGGCCGCGCGGCACCGCCACGTCGTCGATGACCAGACCGCCGTTGCCGCCGGGGTAGGTCTGCGCCGCGAACCGCTCCATCGCCGGGTGGGCCAGCCGCCGGGCCTGGAGCAGCGCCGCGGCCTCGGTCGCGTCACTGGCCGCGTAGACCTCGTCGGCGCCCGCCGCGGCGCACACCTCCGCGAGCCGGGCCAGGTCGTCGGCGGCCCGGGCGCCGGTGTCCACCGCTGCCAGCAGCAGCGCCTCGGCGTCAGTGCGCAGACCCATCGGCCGGTACGCCTCGATCGCACGCAGATGGGTCCGGTCCAGCAGTTCCAGCAGGCTCGGGGTGAGACCCCGCTCGGCGATCCCGGCGACCGCGCCACCGGCGGTCGCCACCGTGGGGAAGACCGCGACCAGGGTCAGTGACTCCTCCGGGGCCGGCCGCAACGCCACGGTCACCTCGGTGATCACGCCGAGCGTGCCCTCCGAGCCGACGAAGAGCCGGGTCAGGTCGTACCCGGCGACCCCCTTCGCGGTACGCCGCCCGGTGCGCAGCACCTCGCCGGAGGCGAGCACCACCTCCAGGCCCAGCACATACTCGCCGGTCACGCCGTACTTCACGCAGCACATGCCACCGGCGTTCGTGGCCACGTTGCCGCCGACGGTGGACGACTCCCACGAGCCGGGGTCCGGCGGGTACCACAGGCCCTGCTCCCGCACCGCGCGGGCGAGCGCCGCGTTGACCACACCGGGCTGCACCACGGCGATCCGGCCGACCGGGTCGATCTCCCGGACCCGGTCCATCGCCACGGTGCTCACCACCACCGCGCCGTCCACCGCGTTCGCCGCGCCGGCCAGCCCGGTCCGCGCCCCCTGCGGCACCACGGGTACGCCGTGCCGCCCGGCCGCCCGGACCACCGCCACCACGTCCCCCGTGTCACGGGGCCGGACCACCACCAGCGGGATACCCGAGTCGCACAGGTCGGCCTCGTCGCGGGCGTGCCCGGCGAGCAGGTCGGGATCGGTCAGCACGGCGGCGTCGCCGAGCGCGGCCCGCAGGTCGTCGAGGAGGGGATGGGCGGCCATGCCGGGAAGGCTACCGGCGTACCGTCTGTTGCCGTGCTCTACCTGGACCCGCCCGCCGTGCCCTGGCGCGGCCGGCTCTGGTCGCACCTGATCAGCGACGTCTCGTACGCCGAGCTGCACGTGTTCGCGGAGATGCTCGGCGCGCCCCGCCGCGGCTTCGACCGGGACCACTACGACCTGCCCGCCGAGCGGTTCCGGGCCGCGGTGTGGCTCGGCGCCACGGTCGTGCCCTCGCGGGAGATCGTCCGGCTGCTGCGGGACACGGGTCTGCGCCGCCCGAAGCACCGCTTCTCAGGCGAGCGCGGCCAGCTCCCGGGACAGGTTGGCCCGGGCCCGGGACTCCCAGCGGGCGTGCGGCTCGGGTAGCCGGTACAGCGCCGGCAGGGCGAGCAGGTGCCGCAGCACCGCCGACCGGCCGGCGCGGAAGTCCGGGTCGGGCACGTGCGCGTACTCGGCGCGGATCGCGGCGGCGTACCTGTCGTAGCGCTCCGCCGGGGCCGCCAGCACCGCCAGGTCGGCGTCGCAGAGCAGCGCGCCGTCCGGGTCGTCCGGCCCGACCGCGTGACCGGCGGTGAGCAGCACCAGGCGGCGTACCCCGGTCACCGTCGCGGCCGGGAACCCGGCGGCGGCCAGCAGCTCGCCGCCGAGGTCGGCGCTGGCCCGCTCGTTGGCGTCACCCGCCGCGCGCGGGTCGTAGACCGCGTCGTGGCACCACGCCGCCAGCCGGACCACGTCGGGGTGGCGGGCCAGCCCGGCGTACGCGTCGACCACGTCGAGCACCGCCCGCAGGTGCGCCTCGTCGTGGTAGCGCCGGTGCGGCTCCCGCCAGCCCGCCAGCAGCCGGGCGCCGGCCCGGTCGACAGCCGCCGGATCCGTCGCGCCCGCCGCCCGCGCCGTCTCCCGCCACCGTGCCGTCAGGTCGTCCACCGGGTGCAGTCTGCCCCACTCCGGCCAGGGCGGAGGGATTCAGCCGGGGCGGTACGGGTAGTACCGGCCATGGGCCGGGACGGACGTCTGCAGTTCTTGCGTCGTGGAAAGCTGCGTGACGGGCAGGCCGACCGTGACGGGCAGCGGATCGCCTCCGCGATGGAGGAGTTGCGGCACCGGAGCAAGGCGACCCTGCACGACCGGATGCACCGGGTCCGTACCGCGTTCGGCCTGGCGGTGCAGGCCGGGCTCGCCGCCGGCCTGGCGTACCTGATCTCGCACCGGCTGCTGAAGAACCCGCAGCCGGTCTTCGCCCCGATCTCCGCGGTGGGCACGCTCGCCGCCTCGGTCGGGCAACGGTTCCGCCGCACCGTCGAGCTGATCGCCGGCGTGGCCGTCGGCGTGCTCGTCGGCGACGCGCTCATCTACTTCGTCGGCACCGGCGCGTGGCAGCTCGCGCTCGTGGTGACCTCGGCGATCCTGCTGAGCATCTTCGCCGGGGCGAGCGTCGCCATCGTCATCCAGGCGGCGGCCACCGCGGTGCTGATCGTGACGCTCAGCCCGTCCACCGAGAACCTGGAGTTCCCCCGCTTCGTCGACGCGCTCCTCGGCGGCGGCATCGCGCTGCTCGTCACCGCCATCCTGCTGCCGCTCAACCCGCTACGGGTGATCAACCGGGCTGCCCGGCCGGCGCTGGACCTGCTCTCCGACCAGCTCGACGCCACCGCCGACGCGCTGCGCGGCCGGGACCGGGAAGCGGCCCAGCAGGCGCTGCTGCGGCTGCGCGAGAACAAGGAGGAACTGGCCGCGCTCTCCGAGGCGATCGAGGGCGCCAAGGAGACGAGCACGCTCTCCCCGGCCCGCTGGCACCGGCGCGGCGAGCTGACCCACTACGCCGAGGCGGCCGACCCGATCGACCGGGCCATGCGCAACAGCGGCACGCTGATCCGCCGCTCCGTCACCATGATCGAGGACGAGGAGCCCATCCCCGAGCCGATGCCGGACGCGGTCGGCCACCTGGCCGAGTCGGTACGCCTGCTCCGGCAGGAGTTCGCCGCCGGACAGGAGCCGGAGGAGGCCCGGGAACGGTCGCTGCGCGCGGTGAGCGAGGCCGGCCGGGCGTACGCCGAGGGGGTGGGCTTCTCCGGCAGCGTGGTGATCGCCCAGGTGCGGACCACGGCGAGTGACCTGCTGGTGGCCTCCGGGATCGAGCAGGAGGAGGCGAACCGGCTGGTCCGGCAGGCGTTCGGCGAGAAGGAGCACCGCACCGGCGGACCCACCGACCGCAACCCCGCCGCCCACCCACCCACAGCCCCTCCCATCGGCTGACCCCCCGCCCCCACCGGCCCGTGCCGCGGCCTGCTGCGTTGATCAAGGAGTTAACGTCCCCAGCGGAGATCAACCATGACCCAAACTCCTTGATCACCGCCCCCGGGCGCGGGGTGGTGAGCGCCCTGACGGCGGGCAGGGCCAGGCGTGGCTCAGTCGCGCGGTGGGGCGGGCGGGCCGGGCCGAGCTGGCGCGGTCGCCCGGTTGATCATGAAGTTTGCTGGCGGGAAAACGCTTTCCGGGGCCGCCAACTTCATGATCGCCGCGTCGGGAGAGGGGTGGGGCTGGGTCGGCTGGGTGTGGGTGGAGATCTTGGTACGGGAGCGCCCTCATCGGGGCGCCCTCGTACCAAGATCTCTGGCTGTCCTGGGACGCGGAACAGGTGGGGCCGGTGGGGCCGGGTCAGGGGAGGTGGGACAGGGCGGTCAGGAGGGCGTCCACCTGCGCCTCTGTCGTACCCAGGCCCAGGCTGGCGCGCAGGGCGGTCGGCGGCAGGTCGGTCCGGCCGGTACGGGCGGCGGCTTCGGCCAGCAGGCGACGGGTCAACGGGTGGGCGCAGAACAAGCCGTCCCGTACCCCGATCCGGTGCCGGCTCGCCAGGTGCGCGGCCACCTCGCCCGAGTCCCGGCCGGCGACCACGAAGCTGACGATGCCCACCCGGGGCGCGTCCGGGCCGAACGTGCGCAACTCGACCACGTCGGGCAGGGTGGCCAGGCCGCGGCGCAGCCGGGTCAGCAGCGCCTGCTCCCGTACGTGCAGCGCCTGCCGGTCGGCCTCGCCGAGCGCGGCGCACACCGCCGCCAGCGCCACCGCGCCGAGCAGGTTCGGGGTGCCGGCCTCGTGCCGGGCCGGGCCGACGGTCCACCGCACCTCGTGGGTGGCGGCGCCGACGTGGCTGGTGGCGCCGCCTCCGGCCAGGTACGGCGGGGCCGCGTCCAGCCAGTCCGCCCGTCCGGCGAGCACGCCCGCGCCGAACGGGGCGTACAGCTTGTGGCCGGACAACGCCACGTAGTCCACGTTCAGTGCGGCCAGGTCGACCGGGGCATGCGGGGCGAGTTGCGCGGCGTCGACCAGGACGCGGGCGCCGTGCCGGTGGGCGATGCGGGCCAGCTCGGCGACCGGCCAGCACTCGCCCGTCACGTTGCCGGCGCCGGTGACCGCGACCAGCACCGGCAGGCCGGGCCGGGCGTCGCGGGCCAGCTCGCCCAGCGCCGCCGCGAGGGACCGGACCGCGCCGGCCGGGCTGTCCGGCACCGGCAGGCGTACCGAGCCGCGCGGCCAGGGCAGCAGGTTGGCGTGGTGCTCGCCGCCGAACGTGATCACTGTGGTGCCCGGCGGCAGCGCCCGGGCCAGCAGGTTCAGCGCGTCTGTGGTGTTCCGCGTGAAGATCACGTGGTCGTCGGGGCGGGCGCCGAGGAAGTCCCCGACGGTCTGCCGGGCCCGCTCGTAGGCGAGCGTGCAGCGCCGGGACAGCGCGCCCGCGCCGCGATGCACGCTCGCGTACCAGGGAAGAAGCCCGGCCACCGCGTCGGCCGCGGCCCGCGCGCACGGCGCGCTGGCGGCGTGGTCCAGGTTGATCTCCCCCGGTACGCCGAGCACGCCGAGCGGGTCGGGCCGGACCGGCGCGGGCAGCACTGGTGACGGGGGTACGAGAGTGAGGGTCATGCCGGATCCTCCGGGTCACAGGTGGACCCCGGGTGGTGCCGGGACGGGGTCCGCGCTTGCCCAGCACGCGGAGCGGCGCTGGGCCCGGTCATCACCCGGGGCACCCCACCGCGAACCTCGACGAGGGTTGCCGGCCAGCAAGCCGGGGCTTGACGCTGGCGCTCGTGACCTGTCCGGGAGCATAGCCGCAGCGATGAACCCGGACCAGTGGGTCGCGGGTGACTACGCTGACCGCATGGCCGACACCCCGCCCGGCGGAGCCCTGCCGCCGCCGCCCGCGCCCGCCGCCCCGCCGCCGGGGGCGCCGACGCCCCGGATGCCGCTGCGCCGGCTCGGCTGGCGGCGCTTCCTCGCACTGGCCGGCGTGGTGCTGCTGATCGCGGCCGGCGCGTTGTTCATGGTCTTCACGCTGGGCGAGAGCCTCGGCGCCGAGGCGCTGCTGGTGGGGTTGATCGCGGCGATCCTGCCGGTGCCGGTCCTGGTCTCCTGCTTCCTGTGGCTCGACCGCTACGAGCCGGAGCCGCTGAAGTATCTGATCTTCTGCTTCGCGTGGGGCGCCTTCGTCTCCACCGCGATCTCACTGCTGGTGAACGAGACCGGCGCGCGGCTGTTCGACGACTGGGGGCTGCCGGCCGCGCTCACAGCGGTGCTCGTCGCCCCGTTCATCGAGGAGCTGACAAAGGCGGCCGGCCCGCTCCTGGTGCTGATCTTCCGGCGCCGGGAGTTCTCCGGGATCACCGACGGCCTGGTCTACTGCGGGCTCTCCGCGGTCGGCTTCGCCATGGTCGAGAACATCCTCTACCTGGGCGGGTACGGCTACCGCACCGGCGTGGAGCAGTACGGCCCGGCCACCGGCGCGCAGCAGGTGATCGCGATCTTCATCGTCCGGATCCTGCTGTTCGGCTTCGCCCACCCGCTGTTCACCTCGATGACCGGCGTCGGGCTGGGCGTCGCGGCGCGTACCGCCGACCGGCGGGTGCGGATCCTCGCCCCGCTCGCCGGCCTGCTGCTGGCGATGATCCTGCACGGCACCTGGAACCTGCTGCCCTCGCTGGCCCAGGCCACCGGGCAGACGGTGATCGTGCTCTACGGGTACATCGGGGTGATGGTGCCGATCTTCTTCGCCATGGTGGGGCTGGCGATCTGGCTGCGCGCCTGGGAGGGCCGGCTCACCGAGCGCACGCTGCCCGACTACGTCCGGGCGGGCTGGCTCACCCCGCCGGAGGTGGCCGCGCTGGGCAGCCTGGGCCGGCGGCACGCGGCGCGTACCTGGGCGCGGCGGGTCGCCGGTGACGGCGGCGTGAAGGCGATGCGTGGTTACCAGTTCGCCGCGACCCGGCTCGCGCTGCTGCGCGACGGGATGCGCCGGGGACTGGACCGCAAGCCCGCCGAGCAGGAACGGACAGCGAGGGAGGAACGGGAGCTGCTGGAGGCGATCTCCGCGTACCGGTCGTTCTTCGTCGGTCGTGACCCGCAGGCGCCGGTCGGCCTCTGGGACGGTCAGCGCTACCACCTGCGGTTCCCGGACGGCTCGCAGCGCCCGGTGGAGGCGCCGGACGACCCGGTGGTGCCGATCCCGGTGGTGCTCACCGCGCCGCCCGCGTTCCCGCCGGGTGGCTACGGCCCGGGCGGCTACGGTCCGGGTAGTCATGGCCCGAGCGGTCACGGCCAGGGCGGCTGGCACGGTCCGGGTGGCTGGCACGACCCCGGCGCGCCCTGGCACCCGGGGCGCTGAACGTCAGCTCATCAGGCCGGTCAGGAAGTCGCCGAGCCCCTGGGCGATGGCCATGAGCGCTGCCCCGATCCCCTTGAACACCTGCGCGGCCCCGTCCGGACGGAACGCCATGAAGTAGATCAGGAACGCGAGGAATCCCCAGGCGAGGATCTTCTTGATCACTACCGGCATGGTGTCCCTCCCCAGGGCGCTCAGGTGCCTGGGCTTCCCGCCGGGCAGCGCCGCAAACGGCGCCGGTGCCGGGATGCTCCTATAGAAGTCAAGCGGTGTTGAGGGTGGTGAAGTCGGCGAGGAGGGCGGTGTGGATCTCGCGGACGATGTAGCGCTTGAGGCAGCGCATGATTTCTTTCTTGTTGAGTCCTTGTTTGGTGCGTTTGTCGACGTAGGCGCGGGTGCGGGGGTCGTGGCGCATGCGGACCAGGGCGATGGTGTGCAGGGCTGAGTTGGCGGCTCTGTCGCCGCCTCGGTTGAGGCGGTGTCGGTCGGTGCGTCCTGAGCTGGCGGGGATGGGTGCGGCGCCGCAGAGGTGGGCCAGGGCGGCTTCGGAGCGCAGCCGGTCGGGGTTGTCGCCGGCGGTGGTCAGGAGTTGACCGGCGACGTCGGTGCCGACGCCGTGGACGGCGTTCAGGTGTGGGGCGGTGCGGGCGACGGCGGGTCGTAGTCGCCGGTCGGCGTGGGTGATCTCGGCGGTCAGGGCCTGGATCCGGGCGGCGATGGCGGCCAGGGCGGCTTTGGTGGCCTCGACGGGATCGGTGAGTCGGGTCTCGTCGACGATTAGCGCGGCGCACCGGTCGACCAGTGGTGCTTGCGGGTGGCTGAGGTCGTGGCGCAGAGACTCCGGCGCGGAGGCGAGCAGACCGTGGAGCTGGTTGAGCGCGGCGGTGCGGGCCTTCATCGCGCCGCGGCGGGCCACCCGCAGAGCGCGGATGGCCTCGACCGGGCCAGTGCGGGTCTTCGGGGTGCCGCTGGCCTGTCCGGACAGGGCCGCCCTGGCCGCGGCAAGCGCGTCGAGAGGATCGGACTTGCCCTTGGCGCGGCGGGCGCGCCGGTCCGGGCGGTCGACCTCGACCACCGTGACGCTCTGCGCGGTGAGATGGCGGGCCAAGCCCGCGCCGTAGGTGCCGGTGCCCTCCACCCCGACCTTGATCACCTGACCGAACCGGCGTAGCCAGGCCAGGAGTTGCCGGTAGCCCGACGCCGAAGCGGGAAATTCCTGGTCGCCCAGTACCCGGCCGGCACCATCGATGGCGGCGGCGTGATGAGTTTTGCCGTGAGTGTCGACGCCGCCTGTGACCTGACGCTTCTTGGCTGCCATGCTGAAACCGTCGTCCCTTTCGCTTGCACCGAACAGGGTCGGCACGCACCGCCGGGACGGGCGGACAGGACAGTGACGGGACCTCTTGCACAGGCTCCTATCAGGTCACGAACGCCCAGCAGGTGAGTGCAGGAACGGGTCACCCGGACAAGCCGACGAATCCCCTAGAAGACACCCAAGGTCAGTCAGAGGGTGAGTCAGACCGGCCGGGTGACCCGCTCCCACATCATCACTGTCAGAGGTAGAGAGCCGGGCTAGAGGTAGAGACCTGTGGAACCGGCGGCGGTGGTCTCCACCCGCTCGGCCGCCACGGCGTGCACGTCCCGCTCGCGCAGGAGCACGTACGCCCGCCCGTGCAGCTCGACCTCGGAGCGGTCGTCCGGGTCGAAGAGCACCCGGTCGCCGGCCACGATCGAGCGGACGTGCGGCCCGACGCCGACCGCTGTGGCCCAGGCCAGCCGCTTGCCCACGGCGGCGGTCGCGGGGATCACGATGCCGGCGGTGGAACGGCGTTCGCCCTCGGCGCCCTCGGTGCGTACCAGCACGCGGTCGTGCAGCAGGCGGATCGGCAGCCCGGCGTCGAGACTCTGGTCGGCGGTCACGCGAAGACGCTACCGCGTGCCCGACTGTCGATCCCGCCGTGGTTGGCGGGAGCGCCGGGCGGGCAATGTGTGGCCGAGTCGCCCTAGGGTGGGGCGAGCAGACGTATCCTGTGCCCCCTGCGACGTGGTGGGGCCAACTTGCCGGAGGTGCGCTTGAGCCGCTTCGAGCGGATGCGCGGACGGCTCCGCCGCGCGTACGAGTCGGGCCGGGAGACCGCCCGGACCCGTCGGACCGACCCGGAAGCGGCGCCGGGGGAGGCGGGCGTGGCCTCGCCCGCCGCACCGGGACCGTCAGCGGCGCCGGAGGCGACGGTGGTGGGCGTCGAGCCGCCGGCCGCGATGCACTCCTCGACCGTCAGCCGGGACGACACCGAGGTGCCGCACGCGCTGCGCATCGCCGCCGCGTGGTGCTGGCGGCTGATCGTGATCGGCATCGTCACCTGGGCCCTGCTCAAGATCGTCGGGACGATCAGCATCGTGATCATCCCGCTGACCGTCGCGCTGCTGCTCTCCGCGCTGCTCGCCCCGGCGGTCGGCTGGCTGCTCCGGGCCCGGCTGCCCCGCTCGCTCGCGACCGCCGTGGTGCTCGTCGGCGGGCTGGCCGCGGTGGTCGGCACGCTCACGCTCGTGGTGAACGAGTTCATCAAGGGCGTGCCGAAGCTGAGCGAGAAGTCCTCCGAGGGCGTCCGGCAGATCCAGGACTGGTTCAAGACCGGGCCGCTGCACCTGTCCGACAGCCAGCTCGACCGCTACATCGACGAGGCGCAGAACTGGATCAACGGCAACACCGAGCGGTTCACCAGCGGCGCGCTCAGCACCGCCGCCACGCTGGCCGAGGTGCTCACCGGCGCCGTGCTCGTGCTCTTCGCCACGTTCTTCTTCCTGCGCGACGGCAACAACATCTGGCGGTTCCTGGTCCGGCTGCTGCCGGTCGCGGCGCGGTGGAAGGTCGACGACGCCGGGCGCGCGTCGTGGGCGACGCTCGGCGCCTACGTGCGGGCCACCGTCCTGGTCGCCTTCATCGACGCGGTCGGCATCGGCATCTTCCTGGTGCTCTTCGACATCCCGTTCGCGTTCCCGCTGGCCGCGCTGGTCTTCCTGGGCGCGTTCATCCCGATCGTCGGCGCGTTCCTGTCCGGCGTGGTGGCCGTGTTGGTGGCGCTCGTCGACAGCGGCCCGGTGACCGCGCTGATCATCCTCGGCGCGGTGGTCGGTGTGCAGCAGGTCGAGGGCCACGTGCTCCAGCCGCTGATCATGGGCCGGGCGGTGGCCATCCACCCGCTCGCCGTGATCATCGGCATCGCCGCCGGCGTGGTGCTCGCCGGCATCGCCGGCGCGCTCGTCGCGGTGCCGCTGATCGCCGTGCTCAACACCGCGGTCCGGCGGCTCGCCGCGCGTACCGTGCCGGACACCCCGCCGGACGCGGTGGTGGTCGCCTCCCAGGCGCCCTGACCGGTAAGACCCCTTGACGCCCGCGTCGCCCCGTCCGGGGAGGCGCGGGCGTCAGCTCTTGGCGAGCCGTTCCAGCGCGCCCCGAGCCACCTCGGGCCGGGTGGTGTACCAGAACGGCGGCAGCGAGCGGCGCAGGAACGGGCCGTACCCGCGCGCCGTCTCCAGCCGCGAGTCGAGCACCGCCACCACACCCCGGTCGCCGGTGGCCCGGATCAGCCGGCCGACGCCCTGGGCCAGCCGGACCGCCGCGATCGGCACGCTCACCGCCGCGAAACCGGAGCCGCCACCGGCGTCCACCGCCGCCGCGCGCGCCGCGGCGAGCGGCTCGTCCGGCCGAGGGAACGGCAACCTGTCGATCACCACGAGCTGGCAGGCGTCACCCGGCACGTCCACGCCCTGCCAGAGCGACATCACCCCGAACAGGCAGCTCTCCCGCTCCTGGCGGAACCGGCGGACCAGCAGCGGCAGCGCCTCCTCGCCCTGGAGCAGCACGGGCAGGTCGGTCCGCGCGCGGAGCAGCTCCGCCGCCTGCTGCGCGGCCCGCCGCGACGAGAAGAGCCCGAGGGTACGACCACCGAGCGCCCCGACCAGCGCCAGCAGCTCCTCACCGGCCGGGCCGGGCAGCCCGGAGACGCTGGGGCGCGGCAGGTGCGCTGCCACGTACAGGATGCCCTGCCGGGCGTAGTCGAACGGCGAGCCGACGTCGAGCGAGCTCCAGCCCGGCCCTTCGGTGGCCGGCACGGTGCCGATCGCCGCGCGGCTGCCCTCGGTGGCGGCCACCGGCGGCGTGACCGGGGGGCGGCCCGCGGCGGCGGCGGTGGCGATCGCGGCGGCGGCCGGGGACGGCGGGGCGGGCGGCGGCGCGTCCAGCCCCAGCGCCCGGGCCACCGTGTCGAAGCGACCGCCCAGCGCCAGCGTCGCCGAGGTGGCGACCACTGTGCGCTCGTCGTACAGGTGGGTGGCGAGCGTGCCCGCCACCGACAGCGGCGCGACCACCAGCGCCCGGCGGCTGCCGTTGTCCGGCTTCTCGACCCAGGCGACATCGTGGTCGGCCTCCTCCAGCAGCCGCTGGGCGGTGGTGGACAGCTCGTCCAGCACGGCCTTGGCCTGCTGCTTGCGTACCGGGTCGGGGTCGTCGGACTTCACGTCGCCGATCGCCTCCAGCGCGGCCCGGGTGGCCGAGTCCAGCAGCGTGCACGCCTCCCGCAGCGCGGGCGGCAGGCCGGCGGTGAGCCGCCCGGCGGGCGCCTCGGCCAGCCCCACGGCGAGCGCGTCCCCGGCCTCGGTGAGCCGCTCGGCCAGATCCGGGCGCAGCAGCGGCCGGGCCCGGCGGGTCGACCTGTCGATCAGCTCCGGCACCAGCTCGGCCTGGGCCGCCGAGGAGACCCGGTCGGCCAGCTCGTGCGCCTCGTCCACCACGAGCAGCTTGTGCGGCGGCACGATGTGCCGGCCGGCGAGCATGTCGACGGCGAGCAGGCTGTGGTTGGTCACCACGATGTCGGCCTCGCGGGCGCGGGCCCGGGACGCCTCGGCGAAGCACTCCGGCCCGAACGGGCAGCGGCTGGCTCCCACGCACTCCCGGGCCGGCATGGAGACGCTGCGCCACACCTGGTCGTCCACGCCCGGGTCCAGCTCGTCGCGGTCGCCGGTGGCCGTCTCCTCGGCCCAGTCGCGCAGCCGCTGCACCTGCTTGCCCAGGCGGCCCGCCTCGCCGAGCCACTTGGTGCCGCCGTTGCCGGACCGCGGCGCGTCGAACAGCGCGTCGTCCGGCTCGTCCTCGACCGAGCTGTCCAGCCGGGCCAGGCACAGGTAGTGGTGGCGCCCCTTCAGCACGGCGAAGGTGGGGCGACGGCCCAGCACCGGCTCGACCGCGTCGGCCAGCCTCGGCAGGTCGTGCTCGACGAGCTGGGACTGCAACGCCAGCGTGGCGGTGGAGACCACCACCGGGCCGTCCACCGTCAACGCCGGGGCCAGGTACGCCAGGGACTTGCCGGTGCCGGTGCCGGCCTGCACCAGCAGGTGCTCGCCGGAGGCGATGCTGCGCTCGATCGCCTCGGCCATCTGCTGCTGACCCGGCCGGGCCGCGCCGCCCGGAACCGCGCCCACAGCGGCGGTCAGCAACTCTCCCGCACCGGCGCGGCCACCGCGGCGCTTCTTCGGGACGGCCGGGCCGGTGGCGGTGCGGGACGGGGTCACCGTGCGACCGTACCCGCCGGCACCGACGGGGGTCCGGTCGCTCCGGCGGCGTGGCGGACCGGCGGGTCGCGTCCGGTTACCTCCCGATCGCGTGGCGTGGCCGGAATCGGTTAGGGTGCCAGGCATGCCGAGCGACGTGGTCCGCGTGATCTACCGCAAGTACGACGGCAGCGCCCACCGCGACTACCCGGCCCGTCGGCTCGCCGAGGACGATCTCGGCGTCTGGCTCGGCGTGCCCGCCGGCACCGAATCCGTCTACCACGGCCGCCCCTCGGTCGAGCAGATCCCGTTCGTCCTGCTGGTGCCCCACCACGCCTGGTGGACCGGCATGTTCAACCCGCCGCCGCGCACCAGCGAGGTCTACTGCGACATCGCCACCCCGGCCCGCTGGGAGGGTGCGGAGACCGTCCACCTGATCGACCTCGACCTGGACGTGGTGCGCCGCCGCGAGACCGCCCTGGTCGAGCTGCGCGACGAGGACGAGTTCGCCGAGCACCGCTCCCGCTTTGGCTACCCGGACGACGTGGTCACCGAGGCCGAGGCGGCTGCCCGCTGGCTGCTCGGCGCGCTCGGCGACGGCACCGAGCCGTTCGCCACGTCGTACCGGAAGTGGCTGGCGCTGGTGGTCTGAGCCGGCTCACCAGCGCGGCGGCCAGAGGGCCTCCGGGCCCAGCGGCGGCAGCTCGCCGACCTTGGCCGGGTTGAGCTGGTTGAACACGCCGGTGATCCGCCCCTCGTGGACGGCGAACGAGGTGACCATCCGGACGGGTCGCCCGTCGCGGTGGAAGAACTCCGACTGCCATCCCAGCGTCCCGTCCACCAGCACCGGCCGTCCGCGCAGGCCGCCGCGCCGCTGGGCCTGGCCGTAGAGGCCGAGCAGCAGGCGGCCGACCGACTCGACGCCGACCACCGGCCGCCGCCCGGCCGGGAAGTGACCGCCCGCGTCGCCGATCGACACCACGTCCGGGGCGAGTACGCGGACCAGCTGCTCCAGCTCACCGGACTCCACCGCCGCGGCGAACGCGTCGAGCACCCGCCGCTGCTCGGCGAGGTCCGCGCTGTGCCGGGGGGCATCCGGCGCGTGTACCGCCCGCCGGGCCCGCGACGCGAGCTGACGCGCCGCCTCCGGCGTGACCGCGAGGACGTCCGCCACGTCGGCGAACGGCACCGCGAACACGTCGTGCAGCACGAACGCCACCCGCTGCTCCGGCGTCAGCCGTTCCAGCACCACCAGCAGCGCGGTGCCGAGCTGGTCGGCCCGTACCGCCCGTTCGGCCGGGTCGGGCGCGAACCCGTCCGCCGCCGGCACGGTGGTCACCACCGGCTCGGGGAGCCACTGACCCGGGTACGCCTCCCGGCGCACCCGGGCGGAGCGGAGCACGTCCAGGCAGATCCGTGAGCAGGTGGTGACGAGCCAGCCGCGCAGATCGCGTACGCGGGCGCGCTGCTCGGGGTCGCTCAGCGCGCCGGAGAAGCGCAGCCAGGTCTCCTGCACCGCGTCCTCGGCCTCGCTGCGGCTGCCGAGCATCCGCCGCGCGACAGCCAGCAGATGCCCCCGTTCCGCTTCGAACTCCCCCGTAAGTTCATCCACCCCCCCATTCTCCCGCCCCGGCGCCCCGCCGCCTACCCTCGCCGATCTTGCAGTTGCTGCCCCGGCAAACGCCGCTTTCCGGACGCGCAAGGGGCCGCAACTGCAAGATCGGCGGGATGGGGCGGGCGGGAAAGGGCTCCGGGGGTGAGGATCGGGGGATGAGTGAGGTGGTGTGGCCCGAGGGCGGGCCGATGCGGGAACTGCTGCGGGTGGGGCCGGGGCCGGTGGACCTGGCGGCCATCGACCCCCGGTCGACGCCCGGGCTGCCGGCGGCGGCCGGGCGCGGACCCGCGCGCAAGGAGTGGGCGCGGGCCCAGGTCGAGATGGTCGGCGCGGAACTGGGGCGGCAGCAGGAGATGCTGTACGCCTCGGCGCAGGGCGCCGCCGGTCCGGGCAGCGCCACGAGCGCGCCGGCCCAGGCGGGCGGAGGGCTGGGTGCGGGCCGGCCGCGCCGGGTGCTGCTGGTGCTCCAGGCGATGGACTGCGGCGGCAAGGACGGCGCCGTGAAGCGGGTGGCCGGCGCGATGAACCCGCTGGGGCTGCACATCCGCTCGTTCGGGCCGCCGACCGAGGAGGAGTTGCGGCACGACTTCCTGTGGCGGGTACGGCGGGCGCTCCCGCCGCCCGGGTACGTGGGCGTGTTCAACCGCTCGCACTACGAGGACGTGCTGATCGCCCGGGTCGAGGGGCTGGTCGACGAGGCGACCTGGCGGTCCCGGTACGCGATCATCAACGACTTCGAGCGGGAACTGGCCGAGCAGGCGGTGACGGTGATCAAAGTCATGCTGCACATCTCGTACGCCGAGCAGGGCGAGCGGCTGATGGAGCGGCTGACCGACCCGACGAAGTTCTGGAAGTACAACCCCAGTGACCTGGACACCCGGGCACGATGGGACGACTATCAGGCGGCGTACGCCGAGGCGATCGAGCGTTGCGGCAGCGACGACGCGCCCTGGTTCGTGGTCCCGGCGGACCGCAAGTGGTACCGGGACTGGGCGGTGGCCCACCTGCTGCGCGAGACGTTCGAGGGGTTGCATCTGGGGTATCCGGCTGCCGATTTCGACGTTGATCGGGAGCGTGACCGGTTACGGAGTCAGCTCAGCGGGTGATCAGGTGAACGGAAGGTGAACGACCGGTGAATCGGGCTTGACCAGGGGTGGGCCGATCGAAAGCCGCCTGGACGCGATCCCTAGCATGCGCAATGCAGACGCCCGGGCGGCGACGGCCACCCTTCCACCGACACGACGAGGTCCGTGCTGTGAAGTTTTCCTTCCGTCCCACCGAGGGCGCCTTCTACGAGCTCTTCACCAGGGCCGCGCAGAACCTGGTGAAGGGGACCGACCTGCTCAACGAGCTGGGTCTGCCCGGCGCCGACGTGCAGTCGATCAGCGAGCGGCTGACCGACATCGAGCACGACAGCGACCAGATCACGCACGAGCTGTACAAGAAGATCAACTCCACCTTCATCACGCCGTTCGACCGGGAGGACATCTACCGGCTCGGCTCGCTGCTCGACGACGTGATGGACCACCTGGAGGCGGTCGGCAACCTGCTCTACCTGTACGGCCTGACCAAGCTCCCGTCGCTTCCGCGCGAGCTGCACGAGCTGGTGAACGTGCTCGACCTGCAGGCCAAGCTCACCGCCGAGGCGATGCCCCGGCTGAAGTCGATGAAGGACCTCGAGGACTACTGGATCGAGTGCAACCGGCTCGAGAACGACGGCGACCAGGCGTACCGGATGCTGCTGGTACGCCTCTTCTCCGGTGAGTACGACGCGCTCACGGTGCTGAAGATGAAGGAGGTGGCCGACGAGCTGGAGGCCGCCTGCGACGCCTTCGAGCACGTGGCCAACACCGTCGAGACCATCGCGGTCAAGGAGTCCTGATCCAGTGAGTCCCGAACTCATCGCCGTGCTGGCGGTGATCGCGGTCGCCATGGCGTTCGACTACACGAACGGCTTCCACGACGCGGCAAACGCGATCGCCACCAGCATCTCGACCCGGGCGCTGACCCCCCGGATCGCCTTGGCGCTGGCGGCAGTCGGCAACTTCATCGGCGCGCACTTCGGCGCCGGCGTGGCCAAGACGGTCGGCGACGGCCTGGTGACATTGCCGACCGGGGTGGAGAGCCTGGGGGTGGTCTTCGCCGGCGTGCTGGGCGCGATCATCTGGAACCTGATCACCTGGTACTTCGGCCTGCCGTCCTCCTCGTCGCACGCCCTCTTCGGCGGCCTGGTCGGCGCGACCCTGTTCGCCGCCGACGGCATCGTCCAGTGGGGCACCATCATCGAGAAGGTCCTCATCCCGATGGTGCTCTCGCCGGTGGTCGGCCTGGTGCTCGGCTTCCTGGTGATGCTGGCGATCATGTGGCTTTTCCGGAAGGGGCAGCCCGGCAAGCTCAGCCGCGGCTTCCGCTGGGCGCAGACCGCGTCCGCCGCCGCCATGTCGGTCGGCCACGGCATGCAGGACGCCGCCAAGACCATGGGCATCATCGTGCTGGCGCTCTACACCGGCGGCTTCCAGGAGAGCAAGACCCACATCCCGGGCTGGGTCTTCTGGACCTCCGCCGCGATGCTGGCCGCCGGCACGTACGCGGGTGGCTGGCGGATCATCCGGACGCTCGGCCGGAAGATCATCGACCTCGGCCCGGCGGAGGGCTTCGCGGCCGAGACCGTGGCCAGTGCGGTGCTCTACTTCAACGCGCTGGTGCTCAAGGCGCCGATCTCCACCACCCACACGATCACCTCGGCGATCATGGGTGTGGGCTCGACGAAACGGCTCTCCGCGGTGCGCTGGAACGTGGCCGGCAACATCGTGATCGCCTGGATCATCACGTTCCCGGCCGCCGCCGCGATCGCCTGCCTCGCGTACCTGCTGGTCCGCCCCCTGTTCTGAGTGGGCTGACGTCGAGGGGTTCCCCGCCGTGGCGGGGGACCCCTCAGGCGTAGGAGACCCCGATCCGGGCCTTGACGTCGTCGATCAGGCCCATCACCTCGAGCGTGGCGGCGTGCGGCACCAGCGGGCTCTCGGTCAGCCCGGCCGCCAGGCAGCGCTGCACCTCGATCGCCTCGTACTGGTAGCCGCCACCGGTCAGGTCCGCCGGGATCGTCTCCGGCTCGGCGCCGGCCCGGTGCAGCACCGCGTGCGCGGGCCGGAAGAACAGCTCGGGCAGGTCGATCCGGCCCGTCGTGCCGGTGATCGACGCGGTGATCGCTGTCGCGCCGACCATGCCGCAGCTCAGCGTCGCCACCGCGCCGGAGTCCCAGCCGAGCACCATGCCGGTGTTCTCGTCCACCGCCTCCGGGGTCAGCTTCGCCCACGCCTGCACGTGCTGCGGCACGCCGAGCACCAGGTGGGCCAGGCTCAGCGGATAGACGCCGAGGTCGAGTAGCGCGCCGCCGCCGAGCGTGCGGGCCCGCATCCGGTGCTCCGGCGGGAACGGTCCGGCCACGCCGAAGTCGGCCCGTACGTGCGTGACCTCGCCGATCGCGCCGTCCCGGATCAGCTCCAGCACCCGCAGGATCAGCGGGTTGGTTCGCATCCACATGGCCTCCATGAGGAACAGACCCCGGGCGCGGGCCGTCTCCACCAGTTCGGCGGTGGTCGGCAGGTCCAGCGTGCAGGGCTTCTCCACCAGCACGGCCTTGCCGCCGGCCAGGCACGCCAGCGCCGCCTCGTGGTGCGCCGCGTGCGGTGTGGCCACGTAGATCGCGTCCACGTCCGGGTCCGCGGCGAGTTCCGCCCATGAGGCGTACGCCCGCGGCACGTCGTGCCGGCGCGCGAACAGTTCGGCGCTCTCCCGGGTACGCGATCCGACCGCCACCAGTTCGGCGTCCGGCACCAGCCGCAGATCGGCGGCGAAACAGGCGGCGATGTGTCCGGTGGCCAGGATTCCCCAACGCGTCATGCCGGCACGCTATCCCGGACCGTTCCGGGGCCGGGAGGGTGATCCACCGGTCGGGACGGCTCAGCGGGGGGTGTCGGCGGCGGCCCGGGCGGCCAGTTCGATCATCGCCCGCCGCGTCGTCAGCGTCGGCCGGTCGGGCTCCAGGTGCGCATACGCGGCCCAGGCCCCGGTCGAGCCGTCGAGCTGCTCCCGCAGGATGTCGGCGTGCCCGGCGTGCCGGTTGGTCTCGGTCAGCACGTGGACCATGACGTTGAACAGCTTGACGTCGGGGCGGGGCCACCACGGCACGTGGCCGGGCGCGTCGATCGCGAGGGCGTCGATGGTCGCGTCCGCGTGCTCCCACGCCCGCCGGTAGCGGCCGATCACCTCCTCGCGGCTCTCGTGCTCGGTCGCCCACATGTCGGCGCCGTCCGGATCCGGGTCGTCCCACCGGGGCAGCGGCTCCGGGAACGGCCTGCCGAACACCTCACCGAGGTACCGGGCCTCCCAGAACGACAGGTGCTTGACCAGGCCGAGCAGGTTGGTGCCGGACGCGGTCAGGGGGCGGCGTACGTCGTACTCGGACAGTCCGTCGAGCTTCCACAGCATCGCCTCGCGGATCTGCCGCAGATCGTCGTGCAGGTATTCCTTCGCGAAATCGTCGATCACGGGTCACGACCCTGCCAGGCGCGGCCGACGGACGCAGCCCCCCGTGGCGACGTGACCGGATCGCGCGTGCCGCCGCTTCCGGCGGGGCAGCACCGTCCCCGCTGGTCCGCCCGGGCGGGAACTAGGCTCGGGCGCATGACGATCGACGGCTTCGCCGCACCCCCCGCCCTGGTGGAGCACGCCCGCCGATTCCAGGCCGAGGGCGCCGTACCGGCCGTGCCCCGGGTCGCCGCCACAGTGCTTCTGCTCCGCCCGGCCGGCGACGGATTCGAGGTCTACATGATCCGCCGGGTCGCGGCGATGACGTTCGGCGGCATGTACGCCTTCCCCGGCGGCGGGGTGGACCGCTCCGACTCGGAGGCGCACCTGGGCTGGGCCGGCCCGGACCCGGCGGCGTGGGGGGAACGGCTCGGACTCGATCCGGCGGCCGCGCAGGCGGTGGTGTGCGCCGCCGCCCGCGAGGTCTTCGAGGAGGCGGGCGTGCTGCTCGCCGGGCCGGACCCGGACACGGTGGTCGGCGACGTGAGCGGCGACGACTGGGAGGCGGCCCGGCAGGACCTGGTGGGCCGGCGGGCCGGCTTCGCTGACCTGCTGGCCGGGAAGGGCCTGACACTCCGGTCCGACCTGCTGCTGCCCTGGAGCCGGTGGATCACGCCGGAGTTCGAGCTGCGCCGCTTCGACACGTACTTCTTCGTCGCCCTGCTGCCCGAGGGGCAGCGGACCCGCGACGTGTCCGGCGAGGCCGACCACACGCTGTGGTTGCGCCCGGCGGACGCGCTGGCCCGCGAGCTGACCATGCTGCCGCCGACCATGGTCACGCTCGCCGAGGTCGCCGCCGCGGGCGACCTCGCGGGAGTGGCGCGGGATGCGGCGGAGCGCGATCCGGGTACGCCGATCCTGCCGTACATCGAGGGGCTGGACGGCGCCGAGCCCCGCTTCCGCCTGAGCTGACCTGCGCCTGCGGTGTTAAGAGGGGCCCCTTCCTCTACCGGAGGCGTTAACAGGGGGCCCCTCCTTACAGCTCAGCCGAAGCGGCCGGTGATGTAGTCCTCGGTCTTCTTCTGGCTCGGGTTGCTGAAGATCTTCTGCGTGTTGTCGTACTCGATCAGGCGGCCCGGGTCACCGGTCTTCTCGATCGAGAAGAAGGCGGTCCGGTCCGACACCCGCGCGGCCTGCTGCATGTTGTGCGTGACGATGATGATCGTGAACTTGTCCTTGAGCTGGAACATCAGGTCCTCGATGGCCAGCGTGGAGATCGGGTCCAGCGCCGAGCAGGGCTCGTCCATCAACACCACCTGCGGCTCGACCGCGATGGTACGGGCGATGCAGAGCCGCTGCTGCTGACCGCCGGACAGGCCCGCGCCCGGCTTGGCGAGGCGGTCCTTCACCTCGTCCCACAGGTTCGCCGAGCGGAGCGCCCGCTCGGCCGCCTCCTCCAGGATCGACTTGCGCCGTACGCCGTTGAGCCGCAGGCCCGCCACCACGTTCTCGAAGATGCTCATGGTGGGGAACGGGTTCGGCCGCTGGAAGACCATGCCGATCATCCGGCGGACCGCCGTGACGTCCACGTCGCGGTCGTAGATGTCCTGGTCGTCGATGGTGAGGCTGCCCTCGACCCGGGCGCCGGGCAGCACCTCGTGCATCCGGTTGATCGACCGCAGGAAGGTGGACTTGCCGCAGCCGGACGGCCCGATCAGGGCGGTGACAGTCTTCGGCTCGACGGTCAGGTTGATGTTCTCGATCGCCTTGAACCCGCCGTAGTAGGCGGTCACGTTCGTGGCTTCGATGCGCTTGGCCATGGTGGCGGTACCTCCGGGGTTCATCGGCCGAGCCGGTTGCGGCGGGACAGCAGCTTCGCCGCCACGGTGAGGACGAGGACGAGGGCGACCAGGGTCAGCGCCGCGGTCCACGCCCGTGCCGGCGAGTACCTCGACGCCTCACCGGCCTGCTGGTAGACGAAGAGGGCCAGCGACGACTGGTTGTTCTCGAACGGGTTGAAGTTGATCGCCGCGCCGCCGCCGGCGACCAGCAGCACCGGCGCGGTCTCACCGGCGGCCCGCGCGATGGCGAGCATGATGCCGGTGACGATGCCGGGCAGCGCCGTCGGCAGCACGACCCGCAGGATCGTCTTCCACTTCGGCACGCCCAGGGCGTACGCGCCCTCGCGCAGCGGCGCGGGCACCAGGCGGAGCATCTCCTCGGTGGAGCGGACCACTGTGGGCAGCATCAGCACGCTCAGCGCCAGCGCGGCGGCGAAGCCGGAGAAGCCCGGCCGCCCGTCGTTGAACCACGGCGAGACGATCAGCACCCAGAACGCCAGCACGAACAGGCCGGTGACGATCGACGGGATGCCGGTCATCACGTCCACGAAGAAGCGGATGGTGAACGCGAACCGGCCCCGGCCGTACTCGACGATGTAGATCGCGCAGAGCACGCCGAGCGGCACCGTGATCACTGTGGCGATGCCGACCTGCTGCAACGTGCCGACGATCGCGTGGTACGCGCCGCCGTTGGCGTCGCGCGACCCGATGTTGTTCATCGAGGTGCCGAAGAAGTTCGCGTCCAGCCGCTCGGAGCCCTTGCTCACGAGCGTCCAGACCACCGAGGCCAGCGGCAGCACGGCGAGCACGAACGCGGAGTGGATCAGCGCGCTCCAGGTCCGGTTGCGGGCCGACCGGCGGCCCTCCACCGCGTTCGCCGCGGCGAAGAGACCGGCCAGGTAGAGCTGCGCGCCGACCACCACGACCAGGACCGGGCCGCCGATGCCGGCGCCGTACACGATGCCCGCCGCGACCAGCAGCGCCGCGACGGCGATCACCGGAGCGGCGTACGCGGGAAGCCGCCTCGCCCGCAGCGTGGCCGGCTGGGCCGGCGGGCGCGGGCGGCGGGGGGTGAGGGTGGTGGTCATGCGGCCGACTCCGTGAACTCGCGCCGCCGGTGGATGATCGCCCGGGCGGTGATGTTGACGATCAACGTGATCGCGAACAGCACCAGGCCGGAGGCGATGAGCGCGCCCCGGCCGGTGTCGTTCGCCTCGGCGAACCGGTTGGCGATGTTCGCGGCGATCGAGTTGCCGCCGCTCTCCAGGATGTTGAACGAGATGGCGTACGTGGACCCGAGCGTGAGCGCCAGCGCGATGGTCTCGCCGAGCGCCCGGCCCAGGCCGAGCATCACCGCGGCGACGACGCCGGGCCGCCCGTACGGCAGGACGGCGGTGCGGATCATCTCCCAGCGGGTGGCGCCGAGCGCGAGCGCTGCTTCCTCGTTCGCGGTCGGTGTCTGCCGGAACACCTCGCGGGACAGCGAGGTGATGATCGGCAGCACCATGATGGCCAGCACCACGGAGCCGAGCAGGATCGAGTTGCCGTACGGGCCGTCGCCGAAGATCGGGATCCAGCCGAAGTACCTGTTCAGCCACGCGGACAGGTCGGCGACCGGCTGGGCGAAGTAGTCCCGGCCCCAGAGGCCGAACACGACGCTCGGCACGGCTGCGAGCAGGTCGATCAGGAAGCCCAAGGCGTTGCCGAGCCGCCGGGGCGCGTAGTGCGACAGGTACAGGGCGATGCCCAGCGCGACCGGCACCGCCATGAGCAGCGCCAGCAGCGAGCTCAGGACGGTGCCGAAGGCGAGCGCGCCGATGCCGAACTGCGGCGGGTTGTCGTTCGGGAACCAGCCCTCGAACGTCCAGAACGACTCGGTGTTCGCCCGCAACGCCGGGACGGCCTTGGCGACCAGGAAGATCGCAATCGCCGCGATGACCACCAGGACCGTGGTGCCGGCGGCCAGGGTCAGGCCGCGGAACGCCCGTTCCGCGCCGAAGGCGCGGGCCCGGGGGAGGGCGCCGCCGCCGCCGAGGCCACCGTCGGGGCGGCCCGGGTTACCGGGGCGCTCGGCCACACGCGCCGAGGCACCGGCGGGTCCCTCGTGGCTCGTGGCCACGGGAGTCCCGCCGGTGCCGGCGTGGGCCGAGCGCTGAGGGGTGTCACCCATCTGCTCGCTCGCTTCGCGTTGAGGAGGTGTCGGTCGGGAGCGTCAGGAGAGGCTCTTGACCGCGGCCTCGACCTTGGTGCGGACGGTCTCGGGCAGCGGGGCGTAGCCGAGCTCGACCAGCTCCTTCTGCCCCTCGGCGCTGGCGGCGTGGCCGAGCAGGCCCTTCACCAGCGGCAGCTTGTCGGCGGCGAGGCCCTTGCTGCAGACGATCTCGTAGGTCGCCAGGACGATCGGGTACGCCCCGGCCTCCTTGGTGTTGTAGTCGATCGACATCTTCAGGTCGTTGCCCTGACCCTCGAACTTGGCGCCGGCGATGGTCTTGCCGGCCGAGTCACCGGTCAGCTCGACGAACTCGCCGTTACCGTTCTTGATCTTCGCCATCTTCAGGTCGGAGTTCTCGGCGTACGACCACTCGACGTAGCTGATGGTGCCGTCGGTGCTCTTGAGCTTGCTGGCCACACCGTCGGACTTGGCCGCGCCGACGCCGCCCGGGGCCTTCCACGCCTTGGAGTTGCCGAGCGTCCAGTCCGCCTCGGCGGTCTTGGAGAGGTACTTGGTGAAGTTGTCGGTGGTGCCCGACTCGTCGGAGCGGTGCACCGCCTGGATCGCGGTCGACGGCAGCTTGGCGTCCGGGTTGTCGGCCTTGATCGCCGCGTCGTCCCACTTGGTCACCTTGCCGGCGAAGATCTTCGCCAGGGTGGCCGGGCTGAACTGGAGGTTGTCCGCGCCGCTGACGTTGTAGACCACGGCGACCGGGCCGATCACCATCGGCAGGTTGAGCGCCTGGCCGCCGACGCACTTGGCGTCGGCCTGCGGCTGCTCCTCGGGCTTGAGGGGGGAGTCCGACCCGGCGAAGTCAGCGGTGCCGGCGATGAAGGCCTGGATGCCGGCGCCCGAGCCGCTGGGCTCGTAGTTGATCGTGGTGCCGGCGCACTTCTGCTGGTACGCCTTGATCCACTCGGCCATGGCGTTCTTCTGGGCCGAGGAGCCCTGCGCGTTCAGCGTGCCCGTCGCGCAGTCCACCGCGGCGGTGGAACCGGAGGCGCCGGCGGGCTCGTTGTTGTCCGAGCCGCAGGCGCTGAGACCGAGAACCGCGGTAAGAGCGAGACAGGCGATGGCGCCGTGCCGCTGGAGCTTCACTTCAGGGGTTTCCCTTCACGTCTTTGGTCAGGTCGCCCGGAGTGCCGGGGGCCGGCGCTGACCGGCTGACACGAAAGGTAGGAGGGCCAGGTGGACGGTTCGCCGGGCGTAAGTGAACGCGCGGTGAACACGTTCAGCCGACGAGATGGCCGCACGCTGAGGAAGGGTTGTCCTTTTCGTGAACTAGCAGCCTGGTATCGCCTTTATGGCGACTTTCCGAGGCCGGGGAACGCTCAGCCGAGCTGGTAGTTGACGTGCGCGGACCACAGGGCGAAGCCGAGCCGCTCGTAGAGCGCGACAGCGGCGGTGTTGCTCTCGTCCACGTAGAGCATCACCCGGTCCAGCCCGCGTTCGTCGCGCAGGTGGGTCAGGCCGGCCGCGGTGAGCACCCGGCCCAGGCCGCCCCGGTGCGCGGACGGGTCCACGCCGAGCACGTAGACCTCGCCGATCCGGGCCGATCCCTGCTGCTCGTGCACCTTGGTCCAGTGGAAGCCGAGCAGCCGCCCGGTCGTGGAGTCGACGGCGAGCAGGAAGCCGGCACTGTCGAACCACGGCTCGGCGATGCGTACGCGCAGGTCGTCGAGCGTCCATTTGCCCTGCTCGGGATGTTGGGCGAAGGCCGCGTTGTTCACCGCGAGCCACGCCTCGTCGTCCTCGCCCGGACGGAACGCGCGCAGCGTCACGCCGTCGGGCACGACCGGCGCCGGCAACTCGGCGGTCAGCGGGCGGCGCATCTGCCAGAGCACGCGCGCCCGGGTGAAGCCCAGGTCGACAGCGAGCGCGGCGGCCGACGGGTGGTCGCCGTGCGCCCAGGCGCGCAGCGGCCCGGGAGCGGCGTCCACCACTCCCCGGGCCAGCGCCCGGCCGGCTCCCCGCCGCCGGTACGCGGGATGCACGACCAGTTCCGCGCCGACGCCCTCGGCGGGGGCGGTGACGTCGAGGTGCGCGTACCCGGTGAGGGTGCCGTCGGTGGTGCGGGCGGTGAGGTGCACCGCGGGCGCTTCGGGGTCGCGCAGCCGCAGCAGCACGTGCTCGTCGAGCGGGTCGGCGCCGTCGGCGTCCCCGGCGGCGCGGGCCAGCGCCAGCACCTCCGCGACCTCGGCCGGCGTCAGCCGGTCCGTCCGGTCGATCCCGTCCGGCGTCAGCCGGTCCGCCCAGGCGGTCCGGTCGGTTGCGGGACCACTCGTCGGCTCGGGGCTCATCTGAGTCACGGTAGCGGCCGTCCGGCGGCGGTTCGCGCCGGACGAGGGCGGCGCTCGGTGGCGCTGGTCACTGCGGGCCGACGGGCAGTGACTCCAGCTCGAACCGGACCAGCATCTCGGGCAGGAGTTGCTGCAACGCCGCGACCGTGCCGGAGCGGTCCCCGCCCGCGTCGTGCATGAGCACGATCGCCCCCGGCCCCATCTGCGTGCGGATCCTCGTCTCGATGGCGAGCGCGCCCGGCGCCCTCCAGTCCGACGGGTCCACGCTCCAGTGCAGCGGGGTGAGGCCCAGGTCGGCGCAGGCCGAGATCACCGGGCGCGTCCAGGCGCCGCCCGGCTGGCGGTAGTACGCGATCCGCGCGCCCGGCGCGGCGGCCAGGATCGCGTCGTTGGTGCGTAGGATGTCGGCCCGGATCGTCGCCGCGGACCGCTTGCCCAGGTCGACGTCGTGCTCCCAGGAGTGGTTGCACAGCGTGTGGCCCTCGGCCACTATCGACCGGATCAGATCCGGGTGGGCCTCGGCGTTCTCGCCGACGACGCAGAACGTCGCCTTCACGCCGTACTGGGCCAGCAATGCGAGTACCTGCGGAGTCCAGCGCGGGTCGGGGCAGTCGTCGAAGGTCAGCGCGACCCGGGACGAGCCGGTGGCGACCAGGGTGCCGTACGGGCCGTCGCCGCCCGGCTCGACGGGGGCGGCGTCCGGCGCGGCGTCGGGGCTCGGCCCGGCGGTGGCCCGGCCGCCGGGGAAGTCCGTGCTGGGCGGCTGGTCGGCGTAGTGCGGTCCGTTCAGCGCCGTGGTGGCCCCGGCGTTCGACGGTGGGTGTGCCGGCACCAGGCTGCGGCCGAGCGCGAACGCCGAGCCGAGCAGTCCCGCCAGCACCACGACTACGAGCCCGGCGGCACGCAGCGTCGGGCCCCGCATCAGCGGCACCGGCCGTTCGTCGCCCCCGTGTTCACCGCACGCACCGCCGCCCCCTTTTGCCCGGTAAATCCGGCAGCCAGGATATGGCTGACTGATTGGGCAAAAAGGGCATTCTGCGGAAATGCCCCCTACCGGAGTGGGGCGTGAACGATCAGACCGGCAGCGGGGCGGGCTCCGACTCCGGCAGCGAGCGCGACGGCGGGACGACGAACTTGTAGCCCACCTGGCGCACAGTGCCGATCATCGACTCGTACTCCGAGCCGAGCTTGGCGCGCAGGCGCCGCACGTGCACGTCGACCGTACGGGTGCCGCCGAAGTAGTCGTAGCCCCAGACCTCGCGCAGCAACTGGTCCCGGGTGAACACCCGCCCCGGATGCTGGGCCAGGAACTTCAACAGCTCGAACTCCTTGTACGTGAGGTCGAGCGGGCGGCCCTTGAGCTTCGCGGCGTAGGTGTCCGGGTCGATGTTCAGCTCACCGGCCCGGATCGAGCCGCCGGCGCCGGCAGTGGCGTTGCTCAGCCGGCCGACCGCGAGCCGCAGCCGGGCCTCCACCTCGGCCGGCCCGGCGCCGGCCAGGATCACGTCGTCGACGCCCCAGTCCGCGTTGAGCGCGATCAGGCCCGCCTCGGTGACCACCGCGACCAGCGGCACGCCGAGCCCGGTGGCGTGCAGCATCCGGCACGTGGCGCGTGCCTCGCTCAGTTCGGAGCGGGCGTCCACCAGTACGGCGTCCGGCGTGGGGCCGGACACCAGCGTGCGGACGTCGCGGGGTGCGGTGCGGACCGAGTGCGGCAGCAGGTCGAGTGCAGGCAACACCGCCGACGGCTCACCGGCCCGTGCGGTCACGAGCAGCAGGAGCTCCACGATCACCTCCGTCCCGGCGGCCCTTCGGCCGCGCGCGACCAGCAACACGCCCGGGTGAGGGCGGCGCTGTGAACTTGCGTGGGTCCCGGCGTCGCTGACGGGCGGGTAACGGCCTGAGCGTAACTGATGGACCGGCCGTCACCTCCGGAGCGCTTTCCCGTTTGCCCTTTCTGCCCATGATCGCGGCGCAGGTTTTAACGTCGCCGAAACCGGGACCTCCGCCGAGCCGCCCGGGTCTGGCACGATCGGGGCGTGTTTCCCTCCACCTCGCGCGACACCGGTCGTGACCCGTGGCCCGACGGTCCGCCTCCCGGGCCGTCCGGGCCCGCCCGTGGCTACCCTCCCGCCCCGCGTACCGGTCCTGCCGACGAGGAGGGGGAGCCGCAGGAGCGGAAGGGGCCGCGCCGGCTGCGCAAGGGCGGTCCCGGCCGGCGGCCCGACGACGAGTCCGACGAGGCGCCCGAGGAGGAGCTGCCACCGGTCCCGGTCCGCCGGCCGCTGGCGCTCACCGTCGCCGGCTTCGCCGCGCTGCTCGGCGTCGGCCTGGTGCTCGGCGCACAGACCTCCGGCCCCGGGCACCGGCTGCCGTTCGCGGCCATCATCTTCGGCGTCCAGTTGCTCTTCGTGCTCGCCTGGACGATGGCCATGCGCCCGCCCGCGCTGCTGGTCGTCGCGCTGGTCAGCGCCGGCACGGCCGTGATCGCCGACGTGGCGGCCGTGCAGTCGGACATCGCCGGCCTGGCCCCGCTCGGCTACGCCGCGGCCGCCGGGCTCCTGCTCGCCGTGCTGGGGCAGCTCGTCCGGCGGGTGGACCGGGTCCGGGTGACCGACTCGCTCGGCGGCACCCTGCTCATCGTGGTGGGCGTGGTCGCCTTCGGCACGCTCATCGTGCTCAGCCGGATTCCCAAGGGCACCCAGGCGATCACGGTCTGCCTCACCGCCGCCGGGGTGGGGCTGCTGGTGGCGCGGCTCACCGACGCGGTCGCGCCGTGGCCGCGGCTCGCCCCGCAGGTGCCGCGCGGCGCGGCCGGCGTGGTCGCGGGCGCGATGCTCGGCACCCTCACCAGCGCCGTGCTCGGCAGCTACCTGGTGGGTTTCACGCCGACCAGCGCCGCACTTGTCGGCGTGGTCAGCGCGGCCACCGCCGTCCTGGCCGACCTCGCCGTCGGGTACGCCGAGGCGGGCCGCCTGATGGCCGGTGAGCCGCCGACGATGTGGGTGGCCCGGCACATGCAGGGGCCGCTGGGCGGGTTCGCGCTGGCCGCGCCGGCCGCGTACGCGATGTGCGTACTGTTCCTCTGACGCGATTGGGGAAGATTCGCCTCGGGTAAGTACGGTTGCGCCGCGAGACGCGGTGACGGCGGCGAGGACGGGAGGCGGCGTGGCAGAGGCGTATCCGGCAGAGGGCCGACCGCGGCGACGCGGCCGGAAGGTGCTGATCGGCTTCGTCGTCCTGCTGCTGGTGCTGGCCGGGCTGCTCGTCGTCGCCGACCGGGTCGCCGCGGGCGTCGCCGAGCGGGCGATCGCCGACCAGGTGCGGCAGGAGATCGCCAAGCAGGACGCGCAGTCCGCCGCGCCGCAGGTCGAAGTGGGTGGCTTCCCGTTCCTCACCCAGGTGCTCGACGGCCGGTACCAGCGCATCACCATCCAGCTCACCGACGTGCGTGGCGCCGTCCAGGGTGACGCGGTGGAGGTGCCGAAGCTGGACGTGGACGCGCGCAACGTGACCGCGTCGCTGGACACGCTGCGCTCCGGCCGGGGCGACGTGGTGGCCGAGAGCGTGGACGGGCGGGGCACCGTCACCTACGAGAGCCTGGCCAAGCTGCTGGACCGCCCCGGGCTGACGCTCGGCGAGCGGAACGGCAAGCTCGCCGTGACGGCTCCGGTGGACATCCTCGGCGTCAAGCTCACCGTCAACGGCACCGCCGACGTCACGGTGGCCGGTGGCAAGGTCGCGCTGCGCTTCAACGACCTCACCGCCGACGGCCTGCCGAACGTGCCACTGGCCCGGGCCGCGCTGACCCGGTACGCGCAGGGCATCTCGATCGACGTGCCGCTGCCGGAGCTGCCGTTCCAGCTCAACCTGCGCAAGGTGGAGCCGAAGCCGGAGGGCCTGGTGGTCACGGCGGACGCGGCGAACGTGCCCATCAACTCCGCCGGCTGACCAGCCGGCCTGCCGTCAACTCCGCCGGCTGACCAGCCGGACGGTTGTCCCGGATGCTGGTCGGCCTGGTGGCACTGTGGGCGTGGGCTGGTAATCTCCCTGCCCATGGGGACCCACCTCACCAAACGGCGCGCGGTCGACCTGTGCCGCGTGGCCACCTGCCTGTGTCGCCCCGTCATCTGACGGCGGGGCTGTCTCCGGCCGCCTGAACGGCGGCCACCCAGGGTCCACGAACCTCTCCCGGTTCCCCCTCAACGCCCGGCAGCGGCGCCGTCGCACGTACCCGTGATCCGTTCCTAGCTCTGGGTCCCGCGCGTGGTGCGACAACAATCGACATCGATTTCCGCGCGCAGGCTCACCAACCATCCTCACCAGGGAGTGATCTGATGAGTCGCGACACCGCACTCGTTTCGGCCGAGTGGGCCGAGAAGAACCTCGACGCCCCGGGCGTCGTCTTCGTCGAGGTCGACGAGGACACCTCGGCCTACGAAACCGGGCACATCGCCGGCGCCGTCAAGCTCGACTGGCGCACCGACCTCCAGGACCAGATCCGCCGGGACTTCGTCAACAAGTCCCAGTTCGAGGCGCTGCTGTCCGACCGGGGCATCGCCAACGACGACACCGTGATCCTGTACGGCGGCAACAACAACTGGTTCGCCGCGTACGCGTACTGGTACTTCAAGCTCTACGGCCACGGCGACGTCAAGCTGCTCGACGGCGGCCGCAAGAAGTGGGAGCTGGACGCGCGTCCGCTCGTCACCGACGTGGTGGAGCGGCCGAAGACGCAGTACGTCGCGCAGGAGCCGGACACCTCGATCCGCGCGTTCCGCGACGAGGTGGTCGCCGCGATCGGCACCAAGAACCTGGTCGACGTGCGCAGCCCCGACGAGTTCGCGGGCCGTCTGCTCGCCCCCGCCCACCTGCCGCAGGAGCAGGCGCAGCGGGCCGGTCACATCCCGACCGCGATCAGCGTCCCGTGGTCCAAGGCGGCGAACGAGGACGGCACGTTCAAGTCCGACGACGAGCTGCGCAAGATCTACGCCGACGCCGGGCTGGACGACAGCAAGGAGACCATCGCGTACTGCCGGATCGGCGAGCGCTCCTCGCACAGCTGGTTCGTGCTCCAGGAGCTGCTCGGGCACCGCAACGTGAAGAACTACGACGGTTCCTGGACCGAGTACGGCTCGCTCGTCGGCGTGCCGGTGGCGCTCGGCGACGAGCCCGGGGAGGCCTGATGACCGCCGCCTCCGCCGCCTCGACGGCTGCCGCCGGCTGCGCCGCGCCGGACCAGGCCGCCCCCCTCCCGGCGAGCCTGGACCTGGAGAAGGAAACCGTCATCACCGGCCGTGTGCTGTCCGAGTCCGGCGAGGTCGTGCCGGGCGCGTACGTGCGGCTGCTCGACTCCACGGGTGAGTTCACCGCCGAGGTGGTGACGTCGCCGGCCGGGCAGTTCCGGTTCTTCGCCGCGCCGGGCTCGTGGACGCTGCGGGCGCTGTCCCGCCACGGCAACGGCGACACCGCCGTGGACGCGGCTCGCGGGATCAACGAGGTGACCGTCTCGGTCGCCGCCTGACCCACGCTCTGATCGTGGCCCGCCACCCACAGGGGTGGCGGGCCACGAGCCGTTCCGGCGAGGGTACGTCCCGGCCGTGGCTGGCAGGCTGGACGGCGGCGCGCCCCGGACGCGCCGGAGGGGGATGAGGTGCCCGACGACGCCGCTGCCCACGCGATTCGCTATCTGATCGACTTCATCGACGGCAACCGGGGTGAGGAGATCGCCCGCGAGTTCCAACGCGCCGACGGGTCCGGCCGCGCGCGCCCGTTCGACGTCTCGGTCGCCAGCCTCGACACGGACCTGTCGTTCCTCACCAAGCGGGCCACGCTCGTCACCGGCAAGCTGGTCCTCTCCCAGCCCGGCGGCAAGCACCGCTATCTGGTCAACCGGGAAACCTGCAAGTGGTGCGGCAAGGACCCGGAGCGCTGCGGCCCGGACTGCCGGTACAAGGACATCCAGATCGACCAGCTCTTCGCCGAGTGCGACGACCTGCACCGCCTCGGCGCGTACCTGCGGGACTGCGCGCCGCTGCTGGAGCAGGGGCAGCTCGTCTACTTCCCGCAGACCTTCCGCCGCCGCCACCTGGAGTCACGCGCGCCGGACGCGCAGTCCACCTCCTCGCTGTTCAACAGCGTGGGTCAGATCGAGCTGGGCGACAACCCGGACCGCACGCTCGACCTGATCGTCAAGGGGCACCGCGTCGTCGACGTGCCGAGCGGGGATCCGGTGAAGGCGCGGCTGGTGACCCCACTGCTCCAGCTCGACCTGCCGATGCTGGAGGGCACCTCGCTGCGGGACTACTGCGCCATCCTGACCCAGGAGAGCGACGCGCTCGCCGCGACCCAGGCGTACCTGCGGGGCCGGATGCTGGACGTCGACACGGATCCGGACAAGGCGCTGGTGCAGCTCGCGAAGCTCGACGCGGAGATCCAGGAGGGGGTACGGGCGGCTCGCTCCGAGGTCGCCCGGGTAGCCCGGCGCTCGGCCGTGCAGGCCGCGGGCGCCGCGGTGGCGACTGTCGCCGCGACGCTGGTGGCGGTCGAGGGCACCCACCTGGCGCCGGTGCTCGGCATGCTGGGCGCGGGCGGGTTCTTCTCCGCGGTGCTCGCCGCCGACCAGTACGCCGACCGCCGTGGCGAGCTGCGGCAGCGCCCCTTCTACCTGCTGTGGCTGCTGTCCCGCCGGTCCGTCCCGGCCTGACCGGGAGTGCCGAGGCGCGGCCGGGCGCCTCGCCGGCACGTGACACCATGGCCGGGTGACTGCCGTCGAGACGGGCTACGCCCCGCCCAACCCTGGAGAGCAGCCGGGCAACGGCCGGCGTCGGCTGCGCTGGCTGACGGTCGCCACTGTGGCGTGGGCCGTGCTGCTGGCCGGGCTGACCTGGTGGTCGGTGCGCACCGACCCGCCGACGGTCAAGGAGCAGCGCTCACTGGACCAGGCCGGTCCGGTGGTGGACCGGGCGATCGGCGAGCTGACCGGCGCGGTCGGGTCCGACGGCGTACCGGCGCTCGTGCCGGACCGGCTGGAACGCGGCTGCCGGATCACGCCGATGGACTCCGGCGCGACGCTTGAGCGCGGCGTCGAGGTGGCGATCGGCGGCGACAACGCGCGCGCGGTGCTGCAGCGCATCGCCGACCGGCTGCCGCAGGCGTGGCGGGCGGGCGTGTCGACGTTCGACGGCGAGCCGCTGCTGCGCGCCGACGCCGGCGACTTCGTCGCGGTCGAGGGCCGCGCCGACGGCCCGGGCCGGGTGCTGCTGACCGCCGCGACCGGCTGCCGGCCGCTTGGTTCCGGCTACCGCGCGCCGACCGCCGACGCCGCGACCGAAGCCGGCGCGCTGGCGTCGGCGCTGGGCCGGTGGGGCGGCGCGACCGGCGCGGTCCAGGTCCTGGCCGCGCCGTGCCCCGGTGGGGGCGCCGCCCGCACCGCCCGGGGCGAGGCCGCCGCGCCGGCGGATCAGCCGCTCGCCGCCGCGTTCGGCGGTGGCGCCGCGCCGGTGGTGGACTCCGCCGACCGGTACGCGCGCCCGGGCGAGCCGGCCGTGCTGGCTGAGCGGGTCGACGAGCGGGTGCGCGTGGCGATGACCACGCCCTGCCCGGCCTGACTCACTCGCCGGGCAACGCGAGCGGCGGCGGCGCCGGCTCCTCGTGCGGCTCCCGGCTGCGGCCCAGCGCGTCCACCCGGCCCCAGCGGCCCGGGATGTCGAGCAGCTCCACCCGGCCCATGCCCGGCGGTACGGCCGGGTCGATGATCAGGTGCTCGCCCTGCGGCTCCAGCCCGAGCATCACCCGTAGCAGCAGCAGCGGAGTGCCGGCGGACCACGCCTGCGGGCTGCACGCCGTGGGGTACTCCACCGGGTAGTCGGTGAGGCCACGTTCGTAGCCGGCGAACACCTCGGGCAGTCGGCCGTCGAAGTAGCGGGACGCGTCGAGCAGCGCGTCGCAGAGCAGGCCGGCCTCCCGGCGGAAGCCGTACCGCCACAGGCCCCAGGCGATGATCGAGTTGTCGAACGGCCACACCGTGCCGACGTGGTAGCCGACCGGGTTGTACCGGCCCTGGTCGTCGGCGAGCGTGCGTACCCCCCAGCCGGAGAACAGACGCGGCCCGAGCAGGTGCGCGACGACCGCCGGGGCCCGTGCCTCGTCCACGATGCCGCTCCACAGCAGGTGGCCGATGTTCGAGGAGAGCGCGTCCACCTGCTGGCCCCGCGGGTCGAGCGCCAGCGCGTAGTACTCCCGGTCCGCGATCCAGAAGTCGCGGTTGAACCGTTCCTTCAGCGCCGCGGCCTCCTGCTCCAGCCGGTCGGCGTACGCCGGGTCCTGCCAGTGGGTGCGGGCCATGCGGGCGGCGCGCATCTTCGCGTCGTACGTGTACCCCTGCAGCTCGCAGGTGGCCCGGGGGAACTCCGGCATCCGCCCGTCGGCGTAGGAGATGGCTTCCGGCGAGTCCTTCCAGCACTGGTTCGGCAGCCCGGTCTCCGGGTTGCGGGACATGTACCAGACGTAGCCGGTGCCGAGCAGGTCCCCGTACGTGTCGAGCCAGGTCAGCGCCGCCCGGGTCTCGTACTCCAGGTTGCGTACCAGATCGGCGTCGCCGGTCCACCGCTCGTACTCGTCGAGCAGGATCACGAACAGCGCCGTGGTGTCGGCCGCGCCGTAGTACGGCGAGTGCGGCTGCTCCTCGAACCCGGCGCTCTCGCCGTAGCGCAGCTCGTGCAGGATCTTGCCCGGCTCCTCGTCGCGGAAGTCGTCGACCCGGCTGCCCTGCAGACCGGCCAGCATGACGATCGTCGGTTTGACCAGGTCGGGCAGGAACGGCAGCACCTGGAGCGAGGTGAAGATGCTGTCCCGGCCGAACAGCGTCATGAACCAGGGCAGGCCGGCGGCGAGCAGCCGGACCCCGAGCGTGATCGACTCGTACCGGAGCGCGGCCAGGTCGTTGAGGCTTCGCCGGTACGCCCCGGCCAGCGGCTCGCAGTCGCAGCCCAGCTTCGGCGCGCGGCTGATCAGGGCGCTCTGCTCGGCCTCGATCTCGGCCGCGGTGCGCTGGCCGCCCAGCGGCAGGACGGCCCGGATGTCCTCACCACGCGCGCCGTAGATGATGGTGCTGACGTGCAGCCGGGTGGTCCATTCGCCGTGCGGGCCGATCCGGACCCGGAAGGTCATCCCGTCCGCGTCGGCCTCGACCGGCGCGCTGCTGGTCACCAGCGTCTCGCGGCGGAACGCCTCCCGGTGGTAGGTCAGCCGCAGGCCGTTCCGCTCCACCGTCGGCGTGGTGCGTCCCTTCTTGTCACGCCGGTTCTTGATCTCCAGGAGGTCGGCGAAGTCGGAGCCGATGTCCAGCCGGAGGTGGAACTCCTGCTCCTGTTCGGAGTGATTGAGCACTGTCAGTTCCTCGTCGAGGCTGGCCCCGATCGCGCGGCTGCGGATCACCGACACGTTGGCGTCCAGGTAGTGCGTCGGCTCGCCGGGGACCAGGAAGAACCGGGTCTTGTACGACAGCGAGTCGTCGATGGAGAGCGCGTGCAGGCGTTGCCCGTCGATGGTGAGGAACCAGGTGGAGAGGAACCGGGTGTCGAAGGCGAACAGCCCGGTGGGGAAGTCGTACGACGGCTCGATGTTGCCGCGATCGTCGCTGACCAGGAACGTGTTGCCGTCGAGGATGCTGACCCGGTCCTTCACACCAGCCGCCGGACGTGCTCGCGGGCGACGTCCCGGGGATCCCGCACGTCGGGCCGTTGCGGCAGGAATCGGCGGAACGCCAGGAACAGCACGACGTGACCGCTGAATGTGGCCTCGTTGCGCAGCACCGCGGCCATGCCGGCGGCCCGCCCGGTGACGAGCTTCTCGAACAGCTCGGTGGACAGCGTCAGCACGCCGTCCGCCTGCCGTTGCTCCTCCCGGCTCACCTGCGCCGATCCGGGGGCCAGCGTCACGTACCAGTGCTCGGTACGGTTGCCGTCGGCCAGGTCGATCTGAAGCGTCCCTCCGACCGGGCTGTTCAGGACGGCTGCGGCACGCGCCGGCATCGACGCGAAGAATTCCTGGATCGCCTGACTCACATTCGCATGGTAGGCAGCATCCGGACAAGCCGGGTCAGGATCGGCGCACTGGGCAGAATGGACAACCTGGACCGGTTGTCAGTAGACCAACGCCTGTGCGCCCTCCGCCATCGCTTCCTCGACGAACACGGCGGCGCCCGCGATGCGTACGCCGGGGATGACGTCGTCCGTGCCGATGTCCCGCCGGGCCGCGCACTGGGTGCAGGCGGTCACCCGGCCGGTGGTCAGGACGACGTGCAGCAGTTCGCCCAGCGGCGCGGAGTGCGGCAGCTCGAACGACTCGGCCCGCCCGGGGAGCGCGAACCAGGTCGATTCGCCGGTGAGCCAGAGCGAGACGTCCACCCCTGCCGCGGCGGCGGTGGCGGCGACTGTGAACGCCTGGGCGCAGCGTTCCGGTGAGTCCGCGCCGGCGGTGGCCTTGACGACAAGAGAGCGCGCCATGCTGCCCAGCATAGGATGGTCCGGATGGTTACCGAGATCGGGTTCGTCAGCCTGCTGGTCGCGGGCCTGGGCGCGCTCGCCGGTGGCCTGGTCTATCTCGCGGTCCGCATAGCTAGAGGTAAGTGGTGAATCTGTGAGTGAGAATCCGCTTCAGCCGCCGTGGTTGAACGCGCCGCCGGTCGACCCGTACCCGTACGAGGAGAGCCACGACCTGCGCGTCGGCCCGAAGCTGCACCCGAGCCTGGACGGCCTGCTGCCGTACATCGGGGTGTGGCGCGGCCGGGGCCGGGGTGGGTTCCCGACGATCGAGGACTTCGACTACGCGCAGGAGATCCGGATCAGCCACGACGGCCGGCCGTTCCTGTTCTACGAGTCGCGGGCCTGGCTCCTGGACGAGGAGAGCCGCCCGGTCCGTCCGGCCGGCCGCGAGGTGGGCTGGTGGCGTCCGGTGCTCGACGGTGAACAGGTCACCGACGAGCTGGAGGCGCTGATGACCACGCCGACCGGCGTGATGGAGCTGCACATCGGCAAGCGCAAGGGCACCCAGATCGAGTTCGTCACCGACGCGGTGGTGCGTACCGCCACGGCGAAGGAGGTCACCGCCGGTGCCCGGCTCTTCGGCATCGTCGAGGGTGCCCTGCTGTACGCGCAGGAGATGGCCGCCGTGGGCCAGCCGCTGAGCCCGCACCTGTCCGCCCGCCTGACCCGGGTAGCCGGCTGACCTGTCTCGTTTCATTCCGACGATCATGAAGTTGGCGGCGACGGTTGCTCGATTTGTACCCGCCAACTTCATGATCAACGGGGTGGGGGGAAGTTCAGGAGGGCCTGGATGCGGGGGGTCAGGGGGGAACTCGGGCGGGGAGTGCCGTCCAATGTCGTGATCTCGACCGGGCCGCGTAGGGAGCTGGTCAGCCAGATCGCCTCGGCCTCGTGCAGGTCGGGCACTGTGGGTAGGTGCTCGGCCGGGGTCAGGCCCAGCTCGGCGGCGCGTTCCAGCAGGTGGCGGGCGGTTACGCCGGGCAGGATGCCGGTCTCCGCCGCCGGCACCGTGCAGAGCGTCCCGCCGCGCAGCCACACCACGTTGGCGGTGGGCCCCTCCAGTACGTAGCCGTCCGTCGAGACCCAGAGCACGTCGTCCACCCCGGAACGCTGCGCCCACCGCCGGGCCGCGGTGCTCAGCGCGTACGAGGTGGACTTCACACCGCTCGGCAGCCACCCCAGCTCGGGGCGGGACCGGGCGGCCACCCCGAGCGGCAGCGTGGCCACCGTCACCCCGGTCCGCCGGGCCAGCCGGACCACGGCGGGCACCTCGCCCAGCGTGGCGTACACCGTGGCCGGCCCGCCGCCCTCCGGCCCCCGGGTGCAGACCAGCCGCAGCGCGCCCTCCGTCTCCGGCGGCCAGCCGGCGCGGACCTCGTCCAGTAGCTCGACCAGCGCGCCGTCCGGTGGCAGCGGCAGGTCGATCGCCGCCGCGCCGGCCCGCAGCCGGGCCAGGTGCGGCGCCAGCAGCCAGGGGCCCCCGTCGCGCAGGTGCAGCGTCTCGAACAGGCCGTCGCCGCGCAGCACACCCCGGTCGTCGCCGCGCAGCACCGGCTCACCGGCCGGTACGAGCCCTCGGCCGAGCACCGCCACCCGCGTCGCCTCCACGGCCGCAGCGTAGTGGCGTACCCCGGCGGCGGACGGACCGGCGCGGCGGCCGAACTATGATCGAAGGGTGTCCGAATCCTCCCTCGCGGAAATGCTCCGCGCGCGCGGGCTGCGGCTGACGGCCCAGCGGCAGCTGGTGCTCCAGGCCGTCCTCGACCTCGGGCACGCCACCCCGGAGCAGGTGCACACGGCGGTCCGTGAGGTAGCGGCCGGCGTCAACATCACCACCATCTACCGCACCCTGGAGCTGCTGGAACGGCTCGGTCTGGTCACGCACACGCACCTGTCGCACGGTTCGCCGACCTACCACGCGGCCGGCGAGCACCAGCACGTGCACCTGGTGTGCCGGGAGTGCGGAGCGATCGACGAGATCTCACCCGAGATGCTCCGCCCGCTCGCCGACCAGCTGGCCGACCAGCGCGGGTTCCAGGTCGACATCGGGCACGTCGCGCTCTTCGGAGTCTGCGGCCGCTGCGCACAGGACGGGGAACGCACATGATCGACATCGCCGGAGCGGTGACCACCGACGCCATCGACGACCAGACCCGCGACCAGCCCGAACCGGCCCACCGCGCGGCCGGTGTCGGCCCGGTGGCCGCGCACTACGGCGACCCGATGCGCGAGCAGCGGCTCCTGGCCACCGGAGTGGGGCTGGTCGACCGCTCGCACCGGGGCGTGGTCGCCGTGCCGGGCGAGGAGCGGATCAGCTGGCTGCACACGCTGACCAGCCAGCATCTGGCCGCGCTGGCGCCGTGGCAGGGCACCGAGCTGCTGGTGCTCTCGCCGCACGGGCACGTCGAACAGCACGCGATGGTCGCCGACGACGGCGAGACCACCTGGCTGGACACCGAGCCGGGGATGACCGGCGGCCTGCTGTCGTACCTGGAGAAGATGCGGTTCTTCAGCAAGGTCGACCCGCGCGACGCCACCGCCGAGTACGCGCTGCTGTCGCTGGTCGGACCGGACGCGCCCGGCGCGCTCGACACGCTCGGCGTGACCGGGCTGGCCGCCCCCGACGTGGCCGCGGTGCCGGGTCCGAAGTTCCGTTCCGGCGAGCTGCCCGCGCGGCCCTCCGTGGTGTACGACGTCAAGCCGCTGCCGATCGGCGGCTGGGCCCGCCGGGTGGCGCTCGGCGTCGACCTGCTCGTGCCCCGCGCGGCCATGGACGGAGTGGTCGCCGAACTGCGCGGCGCCGGGGTGCCGGTGGCCGGGCTGTGGGCGTACGAGGCGACCCGGGTGGCCGCCAAGCAGGTGCGGGCCGGGGTGGACACCGACCACCGCACGATCCCCGCCGAGGTGGACCTGATCGCCCCAGCCGTGCACCTGGACAAGGGCTGCTACCGGGGGCAGGAGACGGTGGCCCGGGTGCACAATCTGGGCAAGCCGCCGCGCCGGCTCGTCCTGCTGCACCTGGACGGCGTGATGAGCGATCAGCCGCCGGCCGCCGGTACGCCCGTGACGCTCGACGGCCGTACCGTCGGCTTCGTGGGCACCGCCGTGCAGCACTACGAGCTGGGCCAGGTCGCGCTGGCGGTGCTGAAGCGCAACACGCCCGACGACGCCCGCCTGCTCGTCGGTGAGACTGCCGCCGCCGTCGACGTGTAAGGAAGGGCCCCCTATTAACGCCTCCGGTAGAGGAAGGGTCCCTTCTTAACGCCGCCCACGCCGGAAATCCTCCGGTCGACCCGGTGTCGGGCGCCGGTCTAGGATCCGGGGCATGACGACAGGGACGTTGATCACGGTTGCCCCCACCGGCGCGGAGTCGGCGAAGGCGGAGGTGCCGGCGCTGCCGGTCACGCTCGACGAGCTGCTGCTGACCGCCAAGGAGTGCGAGGCGCTCGGCGCCGCCGTGATCCACGTCCACATCCGCGACGACGACGCGCGGCCCACGCTCGACCAGGGGCGGCTGCGGGACACCGTGGCGGCGCTGCGGGAGAACACCGACCTGATCGTGCAGCTCTCCTCCGGCGGCGCGGTGACCGACCCGGAGTCCGCCCGGCTCGCGGTGCTCGACGCCGGGCCGGACATGGCCTCCTGCACCATGGGCACCGTCAACTTCGGCGACGACGTGTTCCTCAACCGGTGGGAGTTCATCGTCGACCTGCACACCCGGATGCAGGAGCGGGGCGTCGTCCCCGAGTACGAGATCTTCGACCTGGGCCACCTCACCGCGTTGCAGCGGCTGCTCGGCAAGTACGGCCTGCCGCACGGCGGGCACGTGCACGTCGACTTCGTGATGGGTGTGCCGGGCGGCATGCCGGGCACCACGGCGACCCTGGTGGCGGCCCAGCAGATGCTGCGCGACCTGCCCGAGGGCACCACGTTCTCGGCCACCGGCATCGGGCGCAGCACGATCGCGGTGATGATGGCCGCGCTGTCGACCGGCGGTCACCTGCGTGTCGGCATGGAGGACACTGTCACGTACGCCAAGGGGCGCCCGGTGGAGTCCAACATGCAACTCGTCGCGCGGGCGGTCGGCTTCGCCCAGCTCGCCCAGCGGCCCCCGCTGAGCACCGCCGAGGCCCGTACGCTGCTCGGTCTTCCGGCCGCTGGGTAAGCGGCGCACGGGCCGGCGGCCATGTACGGCCCCGGACGACGTCGCAGGTCACCCCGCCGCCGACCGGGTCCACCCCATCGGTACGGTCCATAACGTGGGAAAGACGTACGAGGGCGGCGTGCCGCTCGCCGAGGTGGTCCGGTCCGGCTTCGTGGAAGGCGTCCACCGGGGTTCCGTGGTGGTGCTCGACGCCGCCGGTGCGCCTGTCGCCGGGGCCGGTGACGTGACCTCGCCGATCTTCCCCCGCTCGTCCAACAAGCCGATGCAGGCGATCGGGATGCTCCGGGCCGGTCTGCCGCTCACCGACCCCGCCGACGTGGCGCTGGTCGCGGCCAGTCACGCCGGTGAGGAGTTCCACATCGAGCGGGTCACCGCGCTGCTGCGCGACGCCGGGCTGACCGGGGACGCGCTGCACTGCCCGCCGGACCTGCCGGTCGGCGAGGCCGCCCGGGAGGCGGTGCTGCGGGCCGGCGGAGGTCCGGCCCGGGTGCTGATGAACTGCTCCGGCAAGCACGCCGGCATGCTGCGCACCTGCCTGGCCGCCGGCTGGCCGCTGGACGGCTACTGGCGGCCCGAGCATCCGCTCCAGCAGCGACTGAGCGCCACGATCGAGGAGTTCACCGGGGAACGGGCGGCGGCGGTCGGGGTGGACGGCTGTGGCGCGCCGGTGCTGGCCGTCTCGCTCACCGGGCTGGCGCGCGCGTTCCTGCGGCTGGTCGACGCCGAGCCGGGCACCGTCGAGCGGACCGTGGCGGACGCGATGCGGACGTACCCGGAGCTGGTCGGCGGCACCCAGGCCGAGGACACGCGGCTGATGCGCGGCGTACCCGGCCTGCTCGCCAAGATCGGCGCGGAGGGCGTGATCGCGGCGGCGGTCCCGGGGGTCGGCGCGGTCGCCCTGAAGATCGACGACGGCGGGGCCAGGGCCCGCATGCCCGTCCTCGCCTCGGCGCTGTCCCGCCTGGACGCCCGCGCGCCGATCCTCACCGAGTACGCCGAAACCCCGGTCCTGGGCGGCGGCCTCCCCGTAGGCGCAACCCGCCCCCTCTGGTAACGCCCCCGCCCCCACGCTTCCTCGCCTCGCCGATCTTGCACTTTCGGCCCCGGCCGTGCCGGTAATGCCCTTTTGTCAGGGCAGCAAGTGCAAGATCGCTGGGACCTCACGCCGGCCCCGCCCCGCCCGTCCCGGCTCGGCGATCTTGCACGTTCGGCCCCAGGTGTGCCCGAAACACCCTGTTTATCGGGGCAGCAAGTGCAAGATCGGCGAGGGCTGGGGCGCGGGACGGTCAGGGGAGGAAGGACAGGAGGGTGGGGTTGACCTCGGTGGGGCGCTCCAGGGGGAGCAGATGCGCCGCGTCTGGGACGTCGGGGAGGCGTACACCGTGCGGGGCCTCGTCGGCGATGCGGTCGGCCAGGCGGCGGATGTCGGCCAGGTCGTCGGCGCCGGTGCCGACCAGCACCGGTACGCGCAGCTCGCCCAGCCGGTCGATCGCCGGCGGGTCCAGCTCGCCGACGTCGATCGCGCTCAGCGCCTGCTCGGCGGCGAGCGCCCGGCGGTCCATCTCTTCGGCGAACCGGATCAGCTCCGGGTCGACGTCCTCCGGGCGGCGGGTCGGGCCGACCACCCAGAACCGCACCTCCCCGGCGGCGGTGGCGGCGAAGTCCTCCGGGTCCACGTCGCCGACCAGCTCCTCCCAGAGCTGCTCGGTCTCCTCGGACCACTCGTTGCCGGAGACCGGCGCGCCGAAGAGCGCCAGTGCCGAGATCCGCTCCGGGTGGGCGAGCGCGGCGTCCACCGCGACGCGGCCGCCGAAGGAGCAGCCGACGAGCGCGGCCTGCTCGATGCCCAGCGCGTCGAGCAGCCCGATCACGTCGTCGTGGTGGGTGAACGGCGTGGGTGGCAGTTCCGACTCGCCGTAGCCGCGCAGGTCCAGCGCGATCACCCGGTGTCGCTGCGCGAGCGCCGGGATCTGCCCGCGCCACATCCGCCGGTCGGCGATGCCGGCGTGCAGCAGCACCACGGCGGTGCCGGTGCCGCTCTCGTCGTACGCGAGCCGCGCGCCGTTGATCTCGATCTTGGTCACGGGGAAGAACGGTACGGACCGGACATGGGCTCCGCAACCGCCATTGGTGACCCTGCTAACTCTGGTTAGCGTTTTGCTTGCAGGAGTTAGCAGCCCGAGCTAGCGTTGAGTCATGGCCACCAGCAAGGACCTTCCCGATGTCGGCGGGTTCATTCGCGACCTGCGGCGCAACGCGAAGATCTCACTGCGCCAGCTCGCCGAGCAGGCGGGTGTCAGCAATCCCTACCTGAGCCAGATCGAGCGAGGGCTGCGCAAGCCGAGCGCCGAGGTGCTCCAGCAGCTCGCCAGCGCGCTGCGCGTCTCCACCCCGGCGATGTACCTGCGGGCCGGGCTGCTGGACGACAAGGAGGGCCAGGGCGTGCTCGCGGCGATCGCCGTCGACCCCGAGCTGACCATGGCCCAGAAGCAGTCGCTCACCCAGATCTACGAGACGTTCCGGCGCGAGAACGCGCGCCTGGCCGAGGCGACCGAGGCAGCCGCGACGACGGAAACGGCCGAGACGGCCGCTCCGACGGAGGCGGCCACAGCGCCCGAGGCTCCGGCGACCGTCGCCGCTGCCGCCACCGGTCCCGTCACGCCGGAGGGCACACCGACCGAGGCGGTCCTCGAATCGGTAGCCGTCACCGAAGCGGGCGCCGCGCCCGCGCCGACCACCGCCGCCCCTGAGCACACGACCGCCCGCCGGGCGGCCCGGAAGGCCGCCGGTGCGGCCGAGGAGGAGCAGTCATGACCACCCAGCCGAAGACCAACCGCATCCCCGCACCCCTCTACGCCGCCGCCGGCGCCGGTGAGCTGGCCCTGGAGCAGCTGCGCAAGCTGCCGACGGTGGTCAGCGGCCTCGGCACCCGGGTCGTCGCCGACCTCGGCGGCAAGGCCGTCGTCACCGGTTTCGAGCTGCGCCAGAAGGCCACCGAGACGCTGAAGACCGCCAACCAGACCGCCACCGGGCTGCGCGAGCGGGCCGTCGCCACCGACCTCGACCAGCTCCGCGAGGCGGCCAACCTGGAGAAGCTGCGCGAGGCCGCCAACCTGGAGAAGCTCCGGGACGCCGCCAACCTGGACAAGCTCCGCGAGGCCGCCACCCGCAACGCCGCCGTCGTGGTGGCCGGTGCGCACGCCGCGCAGGAGCGCGCCCTGGCCGCGTACGCCGAGCTGGTCGCCCGCGGTGAGCGCGTCGTCGGCGCCGGTGTGCTGGAGGCCGCCGACACGGTGAACGCCGACATCGCGGCCACCGAGGCCACCGGCATCGACGTGGCCCCGAAGGCCGACGAAACCCCGAAGACCGACGCCGCCCCGAAGGCCGCCGCCGTGACGACTGACGTGCCCAGCCCGGCCGAGGTGGCCGAGGCGGTGGCCGCCAAGCCGGCCGCGGTGAAGCGCACCCGCGCCACCAAGGCGACCGCGACCAAGGCCGTCGCCAAGACGACCGCCACCAGGGCCGCCAAGCCGGCCACCCCGTCGGCGAAGCTGCCGAAGGCCACGAAGCGGACCCGCCCGGCCGCCGAGTGACCTGATGCTCCACCGGGACCCCGGACAACGTCTTGTCGGACGTTTCCGGGGTCTCGGCATAAGCTTGCCCCCATGGCCATCGCCGCGCCGATCTTCGCGTTCGCAGTCCAAGACGTGATCCAGCTGATCCTGCTCGTCTTCGCCCTGGTCGTACAGGGAGTGGCGCTGGTGCACGCGGTCACCCAGCGCGGCGACGGTTTCGCCGCGATCGGCACGCTGCCCAAGGGCGGCTGGGTCGCCATCCTGGCGGTCTGCCTGCTGTTGACCCTGCTCGGCTTCGGCCCGATCAGCCTCTTCGGACTGATCGGCATCGCGGCCGGTCTCATCTACCTGCTCGACGTGCGGCCCGGCCTGCGGGACCTGCACGACGGCCGAGGGTCCTGGTGAGAGGTTTCCGCTGGCCTCCGCCGCCGGACGGCGGTCCCCGCACCTGGGGGCCGGGTCCCGGCGCGCCCCGGACCGGGCGTCCCGCGCTGCCGGAGCCGGAGACGGAACTGGTCGCGACGCCGCACGGCGTGAGCCTGGAGCGCCTGGTCACCGGCACCGGTGAGCCGGTCACCGTGTTCGCGCACGGGCTGGGCAACGGCATCGCCACCACCCGTCCGTTCGGCAGCGGCGTCGCCGGCCGGCGCATCTTCTTCCAGTTCCGTGGGCACGGCCGCTCCGACTCCCCGCCCGGCCCGTGGAGCTACCTGGACCTCGCCCGTGACCTGCGCGCGATCGCGGACCTGGGCGGCGCGACCAGGGCGTTCGGCGCCAGCCTCGGCGCGGGCGCGCTCTGCCGGCTGCTCGCGGAGAGCCCGGAACGCTTCGAGCGGCTCGTCTTCTTCCTGCCCGCCGTGCTGGACACGCCGCGCGGCGAGGTGGCGCGGGCCCGGCTCACCGGCCTGCTCGACGCGGTGGCCGAGGGCGACGCCTCGGCGCTGGCCGACGTGGTGTCGCTGGAACTGCCGCCGTCGGTGCGCAACACCCCGGCCGGCTGGGCCTACCTGCGGCAGCGGCTCGACCAGTTGCTGCGCGACGGCCTCGCGCCGGGGCTGGCCGACCTGCCCGGGCAGGCCCCGCTCGACGACGCCGGGTCGCTCGCCGCGGTCACCGCGCCGGCGCTGGTCATCGCCGCCGCCGACGACGACCTGCACCCGGTCGCCGTCGCCGAACGGCTGGCCGCCGCGCTCCCAAACGCCACACTGCACGTGTACGACCGGCCCGGCGTGCTCTGGACCGAACGCGCCGACCTGCGGGGGCGCGTCTCGGAGTTCCTGAACGGGTAACGTCGCCGTCCATGGGCGTCACACACCACGGCCGTACGCACCGGCTCGACCTCGCCGACCCGACCCTGCGCGAGTGGACGTGCCGGGTGCTGGCGGCCGACCCCGAGCAGGGCATCGTGCTGGACCGGTCCGCGTTCTACCCGGGTGGCGGCGGGCAGCCGCCGGATCACGGGGTGCTGCTCTGGCAGGGCGTACAGACCCGCATCGTCGGCACCCGCAAGGGCGACGACCTGTGGCTGATCCCGGCCGAGGGTGACCCGGTGCCGCCGGTCGGCACCGAGGTGGTCGGCGCGGTGGAGGACGCCCGCCGGAGCATGCTCATGCGTACCCACTCCGGGCTGCACGTGCTCTGCGGCGTGGTGTTCCGTGACTTCGGCGCGCTCGTGACCGGCGGCAACATGGAACCGGGCGAGGCCCGGATGGACTTCAACCTGCCCGAGGTGCCGCCGGACTTCAAGGCCCGCATCGAGGAGCTGGTGAACGCCGAGGTGGCCGCCGACCGGTCGGTGGCGGTGCGGGTGCTGCCGCGCGCCGAGGCGCTCGCGCTGCCGGACATCATCCGTACCCAGTCGAACCTGATCCCGCCGGAGGAGCAGGAGGTGCGGATCGTCGACATCGTCGGGCTGGACGTGCAGGCCGACGGCGGCACGCACGTCGCCTCCACCGCCCAGATCGGCAAGGTCCAGGTGGTCAAGGTGGAGAGCAAGGGGCGGGCCAACCGCCGGGTACGCGTGCGCCTGGCGGACTGACCCGTCCGGTCACCGCGGCAGGTGAGCGGCCCGGACGGCGAGCAGCCAGCGTTCCACTGTCGTCTCGTCCGGCCGCTCCTCCAGCGGCGAGCGGATCCGGTCGAACTCGGCCTCGGCGTCCGCCACCAGGGCCTGCGCCTCGTCCAGCGCGCCTCCGGCGACCCGTTCGCCGAACGCGCGGAACCACTCCGGGTCGGCGAGGCGGATCTCCAGCACGCCTGTCGCGTACAGCACCCGGCCCTGGTGCAGCAGCCGGGCCAGGTGCCGGGCGTGCTTCGCCGAGCGCCGCCGCCCACCGGCGTCGGCGGGCCGGCCGGCGAGTTTGCGGAACTGCTGCCCGGCGTACCCGAGGTAGGCGTCGCGGACCCGGGGCGCGCTCAGGAACGCCGACCGGATGGCGATCAGCTCCTCGCCGAATGCGGTACGGGTCTCGTAGCAGTCGTCGGGCAGCCACATCAGCTCGGTGGCTGTCGGGTTGCCGCTCAGCGCCAGCAGCGCGTACTTGCGGGCCTCGTGCAGCGTGACGTCCGGCTCGGTGGTCACGACCGACTCGCGGGGCGGGCGCAGGCCGTGGAACGCGACTGTGGGCGCGGCGAACACGCCGAGCCGGTCGGTGTCCGAGCCGGGACCGGCCAGCCCGTACGCGACCGAGCCGACGATCCCGGACAGCAGCAGGTGCATACCGGTGATGATCGCCCATCCGGATCTCCCGGGAAAACCGGACTTCCGCTGTCAGGTATCTGGTGCACGGTGATCCCATGAACTCACCACTGACCGGAACTGTCGCGCTCGTCGCGGGCGCGACCCGGGGCGCCGGCCGCCAGATCGCCGTGCAGCTCGGCGCCGCCGGGGCCACCGTCTACGCCACCGGCCGCACCACCCGGGAGCGCCGCTCCGAGATGGACCGGCCGGAAACCATCGAGGAGACCGCCGAGCTGGTCACCGCCGCCGGGGGCACCGGGATCGCCGTCGCGGTCGACCACCTCGACCCCGAGCAGGTACGCGCCCTGGTCGAGCGGATCGACGCCGAGCAGGGCCGCCTCGACGTGCTCGTGAACGACGTCTGGGGCGCGGACCCGCTGATCACCTGGGAGAAGCCGGTCTGGGAGCAGCCGCTCGACGCCGGGTTCCGCACGCTGCGCCTGGCTGTCGACACGCACATCATCACCAGCCACTTCGCGCTGCCGCTGCTGATCCGCAACCCGGGCGGGCTGGTCGTCGAGGTCGGCGACGGCACCAAGGAGCACAACGACCGGGAGTACCGCCTGTCGGTCTTCTACGACCTGGCGAAGGTGTCGGTGAACCGGCTCGGCTTCAGCCAGGCGCACGAGTTGGCCCCGCACGGCTGCACCGCCGTCGCGCTCACGCCGGGCTGGCTGCGCTCGGAGGCGATGCTCGAACACTACGGCGTCACCGAGGCCACCTGGCGCGACGGCGCGAAGACCGAGCCGCACTTCGTCATGTCGGAGACGCCGGCGTTCGTCGGGCGCGCGGTGGCCGCCCTGGCCGCCGACCCGGACCGGGCCCGCTGGAACGGTCAGTCCCTCGACAGCGGCGGCCTGGCCCAGGTGTACGGCTTCACCGACGTCGACGGCACCCGCCCGCACTGGGCCCGCTACTACGAGGAGGTGGTCAAGCCGGGCAAACCGGCCGACGACGCAGGCTACCGCTGACCGGCGTCCTTCGACGGTTCGGTGTAGAGCGCCGCCGCGCGGCGGGCCGCCTCGGCGAAGCGTGCCCGCAGCTGCGGCGGCGCCAGCACCTCCGCCTCCGGGCCCAGCGCCAGCAACTGGCTGTACGCCACGTCCACCGACTCGACAGGCAGTCGCAGCACCAGCCGCCCCTGCTCGTCCGGCGGCCCGGCCGCGTCGACGGCCTCGGTGTAGACGAACGGCGCGTCCACCAGGTGCCGCAGCGCCCGTAGCCCGGCCGGGCCGAGCCGCACTGTGACCCGCTCCCGCAGCAGCTCACGCAGGAACGCGCCGGCCTGCTCCCGCCAGTACGCCCCGAGGTCGAAGTCCTCGTCCCGGTCGAAGCCGTCGGCGCTCACCTCGACCGCGACCACCCGGTCAACCCGGTACGTCCGCCAGGCGTCACCGACCCGGCCGACCAGGTACCAGACCCCGTTCTTCAGCACCAGCCCGTACGGCGCCAGCGTGCGGGTGACCTCCCGGTCCCCGCGCCGGTAGCGCAGCTCGACCATCCGGTCCCGCCAGACCGCCCGGGCCAGCTCGGCGAGCGTCGGCGGCGCCGGGGTCTCCCGGAACCAGCCGGGCACGTCCAGGTGGAACCGCTGCCCGGTACGCGCGGGCGCGTCCCGCAGGCTCGGCGGCAACGCGGCCAGCACCTTCAGCTCGGCGGCGGCCACCGAGTCGGCGAGTCCCATGTCCCCGGCCGGTCCGGGCAGCCCGGCCAGGAACAGCGCCTCGGCCTCGTCCCGGCTCAACCCGGTCAACCGGGTCCGGTAGCCGCCCAGCAGCCGGTAGCCGCCGGCCCGGCCCCGGTCCGCGTACACCGGGACACCGGCGGCGGACAGCGCCAGCACGTCGCGGTAGACGGTGCGCTCGGACACCTCCAGCTCGCGGGCCAGCTCGGCGGCGGTCATCGTCTCCCGGGACTGGAGCAGCAGCACAAGCGAGATCAGCCGGGACGCACGCACAGGCCCATTGTGGTGCACCGGGAGATTAGGCTGTGCCGTCGTGAACGCCTCCCGTACCGTCGCGCCCGTCACCGGCGCGGCCACCCGCTTCCTCGGCGGCGCCGGGCTGCTGCTGCGCGGCTTCGGCATGTACGTCCGCAGCCCGAAGCTGATGCTGCTCGGCGTGATCCCGGCGCTGATCACCGGCGCGCTCTACGTGGCGCTGTTCGCCACGCTGCTCTACTTCGTGGACGACCTGGCGGGCTGGCTCACTCCGTTCGCCGACGACTGGTCGTCGCCCTGGCGCGGGCTGCTGCGGGTCGCCGCCGGACTGGCGGTGGTCGGGGTCGCCGGGCTGGTCGGAGTGCTCACGTTCACCGCCGTCACGCTCGTCATCGGCGACCCGTTCTACGAGGCGATCTCGGAGCGGGTCGAGGACCGGCTCGGCGGCACCCCCGGGGCGGTGGACGTGCCGTTCTGGTCCTCGCTGCGGCGCAGCCTCGCCGACTCGCTGCGCCTGGTCGCGCTGTCCGCGCTGATCGGCGTACCCCTGTTCGCGGCCGGTTTCATCCCGGTGGTGGGTCAGACGGTGGTCCCGGTGGTCGGCGCCCTGGTGGGTGGCTGGTTCCTGGCGCTGGAGCTGGTCGGCGCGCCGTTCTACCGGCGCGGGATGCGGCTGCCGGACCGGCGGGTGCGGCTGCGGGCCGACCGGCCGACGGCGCTCGGCTTCGGGGTGGCGGTCTTCCTGTGCTTCCTGATCCCGCTCGGCGCGGTGCTGGTCATGCCGGCCGCCGTCGCCGGCGCCGCGCTGCTGGCCCGCCGTTCGCTGGGCCAGCCCATCGAGGAGAGCTGAGATGGACACCGTCCTGATCGAGGGGGACATCACCGCCCAGCAGGTCGACGCGATAGTCAACGCCGCCAACTCGTCGCTGCTCGGCGGCGGGGGCGTGGACGGCGCGATCCACCGGCGCGGCGGACCGGCGATCCTGGCCGAGTGCGAGGCGCTGCGCGCCTCCCGCTACGGCCGGGGACTGCCCACCGGCCAGGCGGTCGCCACCACCGCCGGCAACCTGCCCGCGCGCTGGGTGGTGCACACGGTCGGGCCGGTCTTCTCGCCCGGCGAGGACCGCGCGGCGCTGCTGCGCGACTGCTACGCCAACAGCCTGCGGATCGCCGACGGGCTGGGCGCGACCCGGATCGCGTTCCCGCTGATCTCCGCCGGGATCTACGGCTGGCCGGTCGAGGACGCGGTGGCGCAGGCGCTCACCGTGCTGCACGCGGCCACCCCGGCGCACGTCACCGAGGCCCGGCTGGTGCTGTTCGGCGCCGACACGTACGCGGCGGCGGTGCGGGTGGCCGCCGGGCTCAGTTGAGCTTGCGCCGGCACGACCACTGGCTGTCCACCGGCCGGTAGCCGAGCCGCTCGTTGACTGCCAGCATCGGCGCGTTCGCCTCGTCGTTCGACGTGTACGCGGTGCGTACCCCGCGTGCCGCGGCGGCGTGCAGCGCGGCGTGCTTGGCCAGCCGGGCCAGCCCGCGTCCCCGGTACGCGGACAGCGTGCCGGTGAAGTCCGACCACATCCGGTCGCCGTCGCGCTTGACCAGGCTCAACGCGACCAGTTCGCCGTCCACCTCGGCGAGCGTGCTCGCCTCCCGGTCCAGCCCCGGGTTGTCCCAGCACTCGTGCCGCCACAGGTCGAAGCCGAGCGAGTCCGTCGGCACGTCCCCCGGCTCGTCCCGGGACGACTCGGCGTCGACCCGGTGCACCAGGCGCGGGTCGAGCCCGGCGGCGGACACCAGCCGTACGCCCGGCGGCGCCTGCGGCATCGGCGGGGCGGTGGTCAGGTCGAGCGCCGAGTAGCGCAACTCCCGGCTGGCCGTGAAGCCGTGCCGCTGCGCGAACGGCAGCGACTCGGTCCGCGCGTGGGTGAGCACCCGGGTGGTCCCGAGGGTCCGCAGGTGACCGAGCGCGGTGTCGAACAGCGCGGTGCCGGCACCCTGGCGGCGGTGCTCCGGATGCACGTGCAGCAGGGCGATCTCGCCCACGCCCGGTGTCGAGGTCTGCGTGTTGCGGTACGCCGACACCCAGCCGACGATCTGCCCGTCCGCCTCGGCGACCCAGCCGGCCCAGCCCTCACCGGGCGGCGGTTCGGTGATCATGCGGCGGGTCGACTCGACGCCGCGCACCAGGTACGGATAGACGAGCGCGCGCAACGCCACCACGGCGGGCGCGTCGTCGAGGCGGGCGGGACGGATCTCGGCTGCACTCATCCGGCGGACCCTAGCCCTGCCGCCGCCCGCGCCGCGACCGGTTAACGCGTGTGCGGCGGGCTGCATCGGGCGGGCTGTTAAGAAGGGCCCCCTCCTCTACCTGAGGCGTTAAGAGGGGGCCCTTCCTTACGCGGACTCGCGCAGCACCAGCTCCGTGGGGAGCACCAGCGTCTGCTCGACCGTCTCGCCCGCCGCGATGCGCAGCAGTTGCCGGGTCATCGACCGGCCCAGCTCCACTATCGGCTGCCGCACAGTGGTCAGCGGCGGCTCGGTGTACGCGGCCGTCTCGATGTCGTCGAACCCGATCACCGCCACGTCCTCGGGCACCCGCCGCCCGGCCTCCCGCAGCGTCCGCAGGGCGGCGTGCGCCATCAGGTCGGAGGCGGCGAACACGGCGTCCAGTTCCGGGTCGGCGGCGAGCAGCTCGCGCATCGCGGCGGTGCCGGACTCCCGGGTGAAGTCGCCGTACGCGACCAGTTCCGGCAGCCCGGCCTCGCTGATCGCGCTGCGGTAACCGATCAGCCGCTCGATCCCGGCGACCATGTCCTGCGGGCCGGCGATGGTGGCGATCCGCCGTCGTCCGCTCGTGATCAGGTGCTGGACCGCCGTGCTCACGCCGCCTTCGTGGTCGACGTCCACGTACGGCACGTCGGCGCCGTCGAGCGGGCGTCCGCTGCACACCACCGGGATGCCGAGGCGGGCCAGCCGGCCGGGCAGCGGGTCCTCGCCGTGCAGCGAGGCGAACAGCACCCCGTCGACGTGCCGGCCGGTGGTGTACCGCTCGACCCGTTCGTGCCCGGCCGGTGAGCCGGCGAGCATCAGCACGAGCTGCTTGTCCGCCGCCTCCAGCTCCTGCGCCGCGCCCCGGATGATGCCCGGGAACACCTGGTCGTCGGAGAAGACCCGGGTGGCCGCCTCGGGCAGCACCAGCGCGACCGAGTCGGTCCGCTGGGTGACCAGGCTGCGGGCGGCGAGGTTCGGGACGTACCCGAGTTCCTCGACCGCCCGTCGTACCGCCTGCCGGATCGGCTCGGCCACAGTGGTCGAGCCGTTCACGACCCGGGAGACGGTGGCCCGGGACACGCCGGCCAGCCGGGCCACCGCCTCCAGGGTCGGTCGCTGTGCCGTCGTCATCCCCGTAACCACCACCTCGTCACAGCCCGTTCCGGGCGATCACCTCCTGGTACCAGCGGGCACTGCGCTTGGGTGTGCGCCGCTGGGTCAGGTAGTCGACGTGGACGATCCCGAACCGCTTCCGGTAACCCTCGGCCCATTCGAAGTTGTCCAGCACCGACCATACGAGATAACCACGCAGGTCCACGCCGCGGGCGATGGCTTCGTGCGCCGCGCGCAGGTGCCCGTCGAGGTAGGCGACCCGGTCGGCGTCGGCCACCCCGCCCTGCTCGTCGACGTCGGTGTCCGGAAACGCCCCGCCGTTCTCGGTGATCACCAACGGCAGCCCGGGGTAGTCGGCGGCCACCCGCTCCAGCAGCCGGGTGAGCCCGGCCGGCTCGATCGACCAGCCCATGTCGGTCAGCGGCCCGGCCGGCGGCAGGAACTCGACCGCACCGGCGGTGCCCGGGTACGCGTCGCCTCCGGCGCCGTCGGGCCGTCCGGCCACGTACGTGGGCGCGTAGTAGTTCAGGCCGAGCAGGTCCAGCGGCGCGGCGATCAGCTTCTCGTCCCCGTCCCGCACGAAGTCCGGCGTGACGATCCGGCTGACGTGGGCCAGCACGTCCGCCGGGTAGCCGGCGCCGGTGAGCGGGTCCAGGAAGATCCGGTTGTGCAGGCCGTCGACGAGCTTGACCGCCTCGGCGTCAGCGGCGCTCGCGGCGTCCGCCGGCTGCACGTCGGCCAGGTTGAGCGTGATTCCCAGCGTCTCCACGCCGGCCGAGCGCAGCGCCCGCGCCGCCAGGCCGTGGCCGAGCAGCAGATGGTGTACGGCCCGGAACGCGTCACCGGCGTCGCGGCGCCCCGGCGCGTGCACGCCGGAGCCGTACCCGAGGTAGGCCGAGCACCACGGCTCGTTGAGCGTGGTCCAGGTGCGGACCCGGTCGCCGAGGCGGCCGTGCACGGCGAGCGCGTACTGGGCGAAGTGCTCGGCGGTCTCCCGGACGGTCCAGCCGCCGCGGTCCTCCAGCGCCTGCGGCAGGTCCCAGTGGTAGAGCGTGACGATCGGGTCGAGGCCGGCGGCCAGCAGCGCGTCGGTCAGCCGGTCGTAGAAGTCCAGGCCGCGCGGTTCGACCGGGCCGGTGCCGTCCGGCCGGACGCGGGGCCAGGACACCGAGAACCGGTACGCCCGCAGCCCCAGCTCGGCCATCAGCGCGACGTCCTCGGCGTACCGGTGGTAGTGGTCGCAGGCCACGTCGCCGGTGTGGCCCTGGAACACCGCGCCCGGCGTACGGCTGAAGGTGTCCCAGATCGACGGACCGCGACCGTAGTCGCGGGCGGCGCCCTCGATCTGGTACGCGGCGGTGGCCCCGCCCCAGACGAAGCCCTCCGGGAATCGGACGTTGCTCATGCCTTGACCGCACCTTCCATGATGCCGCCGATGATCTGGCGGCCGAAGACGATGAACACCAGCAGCAGCGGCAGCGTGGCGATGGCCGTGCCGGTGAACACCTGCGACATGTCCTGGTAGTACCCGTCGGAGAGGGCCCGCAGCGACAGCTGCACAGTCGGGTTCTCCGGATCGTTCAGCACCGCGTACGGCCACAGGAAGTCGTTCCAGGTGGTCATGAACGTGAGCAGGCCGAGCACGGCGGCGGCCGGACGCAGCGCGGGCAGCACCACGTTCCAGTAGATCCGGGCGGTGTTGCAGCCGTCCATCCGGGCCGCCTCGATCAGTTCGGTGCTGACCGCCTGGCCCGCGTACTGGCGCATCATGAACACGCCGAAGCCGGTGACCAGCGCCGGCACGATCACGGCGGGCAGCCGGTCGTTCCAGTTCAGCTTCGTCATGAGCAGGTAGAGCGGGATCACGCCGAGCTGGGTGGGGACCATCATGGTGGCGACGATGACCAGCAGCAGCGCGTTGCGCCCGCGGAAGCGCAGCTTGGCGAACGCGAACCCGGCCACCGTGGAGAAGAACACCACCGAGATCGTGACGGTGGTGGCCACGATCGCGGAGTTGATCAGGCCGGTCAGGAAGTACGCGTCGGTGTTGTCGAACAGCCTGGCGATGTTGGCGCCGAGGTTGCCGCCGGGGGTGAGCGGCGGTGGCACCTGGCCCATCGTGTCGCTGGTCCGGCTGGCCACCACGAACATCCAGTAGATCGGGAAGATCGACAGGATGGCCGAGAGGGTCAGCGCCAGGTAGGTGAGCCGGCTTGCCGACCAGAGGCGGGTCATCGGGAGACCTCCTTGCGAGAGCCGCCGCCGAGCCGGCGCAGGAGCAGGACGTTTATCGCCGCCACCACCGCGATGAGCGCGAACAGCAGCCAGGCCACCGCGGAGCCGTAGCCGAAGTTGTAGTGCGGCGCGAAGGCGTTCTCGAACATGTACATGGTCACGGTCTGCGACTCGCGCAGCGGGCCGCCGCGGATCGCGTTGGTGCCGGAGTTGAACATCCGGGGCTCGGTGAAGAGCTGGAGACCGCCGATGGTGGAGATGATGACCGCGAAGATGATCGTCGGCTTGAGCAGCGGCACCGTGATGGACCAGAACTGCCGGGCCCGGCCGGCGCCGTCGATCGACGCCGACTCGTACAGGTCGCGGGGGATGGCCTGCATGGCGGCCAGGAAGATCAGCGCGTTGTAGCCGGTCCAGCGCCAGTCGACCATGGTGGAGATGGCGACCCAGGCGGCGAACCGGTTCGCCTTCCAGTCGATCGCGCTGATGCCGACGTGGTCGAGCAGCCAGTTGATCATGCCGAACTCGCGGCCGAACAGGACCGCGAACACGATCGCCACGGCGGCGGTCGAGGTGACGTTCGGGATCAGCACCGCCATCCGCCAGGTGGTACGGGCGCGGAGCTGCCGGTTGAGCAGGTTGGCCAGCCAGAGCGCGGCGAGCAGCTGGGGAACAGTGGAGATCACGAAGATGCCCAGCGTGTTGACCACCGAGTGCCAGAAGTCCGAGTCGGCGAGCAACTGGGTGTAGTTGTCGAAGCCGATGAACGGGTGCTCGGCGCCGAGCAGGTCCCAGTCGTGCAGCGAGACCCAGAACGTGTACGCCAGCGGGTACGCCCCGAAGACGCCGAAGAGCAGGAAGAACGGGGCGATGAAGAGGTACGGCGAGTACTTGGTGTCGAACCGGCTGAGCCGGTTGCCCAGGCCGGGACGGGTGGGGCGGGGTGCCGGTGCGACCGGCGGGCGGGCGTCGAGCTGGACGGCCATGACCCGGGACTCCTTTCCGCCGTGCGGGCGGCACCCGTTCCCGGGACCGCCCGCACGCGCTGCTCGGGTTACTTGGCGGCGGCCTTCTCGGCGTTGGCGACCGCGTCGGTCCAGCCCTGTTCCGGCGAGCGCTTACCCAGCTCCACGCTGCGGACGGCGTTCTCGACCTCGGTCCGTACGGCCTGGTTCTTCGGACCCATGTAGACCGGCTTCAGGCTCTTGGCGCCCTCGGCGAAGATCTTCCCGACCGGGGCCTCGGAGAAGTAGGCGTTCTTCGAGTCGACGATCGCCGGGTCCTCCAGCGCCTGCGGCGAAGAGGGCAGGGGGCCCTTCGCCTTGAACGCGCCGATCTGGCCCTTGGCGCTGGTCAGGAACTTGGCCAGCTCGATCGCCTCAGCCTGGTGCTTGCTCTGCTTCGGCACCGCCAGGAACGAGCCGCCCCAGTTGCCGCCGTTGCCGGGGACCTGGGCGATGTCCCACTTGCCCTTGGCGCCCACGCCGGCATTGCCCTCGATCACGCCGGTCATCCAGGCCGGGCAGGCGATGGTGGCGAACTTCGACTGCTTGAACGCCGACACCCACTCCTCGGACCACGAGCCGTACTTGCCGGACAGCCCCGAGTCGATGATGTCCATAGTGGTGTCATACGCCTGCTTCACCGCCGGGTTGCTGCCCACGACCAGCTTGTTGTCGGTGTCGTAGTAGCTGTAGCCGTTGGAGTTGCCGGCGGTCTGGAGCAGGATCGTGTTGAACGTGTTCGTCGCGGCGTCCAGGAACGAGGCGCCCGTCTTCTTCGCGGTGAACTGCTCGCCGACCTTGATGTAGTCCTGCCAGGTGGGCCAGAGCTTGGACACCGCCTCCCGGTCGGTGGGCAGGCCGGCCTTGGCGAACAGGTCGGTGCGGTAGCACATGGCCATGCCGCCGACGTCAGTGCCGAGGCCGATGAGCTGCTTGCCGTCGGCGGTGAGGCCCTGGTTCCACTTCCAGTCGAGGAAGTTGCCCTTCAGGTCGGCCGCGCCGTGGTCGAGCAGGTTGACGAAGTTCTGCGGGTTGGCCTTGTACTCGACGAGCAGGCCCTCCTCGATGGCGACCACGTCGCCGGCGCCCTTGCCCGCGGCGAGCCACTGGGTGAGCTTCGGGGAGTACTCGTCGAGGTTGCCGCCGGTGCCGCGCTCGACGATCTTCACGCCGGGGTGGCTGGCCATGTACTCCTGGTAGAGATCCGCGTAGCCGAACTGGCCGAAGACGTCGACGGTGAGCGTGATCGGCCCGTCGGCGGCGGCCTCGTCGTCGCCGCCTCCGCAGGCGGTGGTGCCGAGCAGCGCGGTGGCGGCGACCAGGGCCACCGCCGCCAGGCGACGGCGCGTGAAGGTGAGCATGCTGTCCTGACCTCTCGGGTCGTCGAATCGGGTGGTGGAAGGCGGTTCCGGAACTAAGAGAGCGCTCTCACGACAGCGTGGTGGAGGGTCCCGGACCTTGTCAAGAGAGCGCTCTCAGAGCAACCGAAAAAGGCGGAGAGGGACGGTTACCGCCCCTCTCCGCCCGTAATCGCCGCCCGGCTCGGCGCCGGCCTCAGCCGACCCGCAGGCCGTCCAGCAGGCCGCGGTCGCCCGCCACGTCCAGCGCGTCGAAGCTGATCCGGCCCATCAGGGCCAGCAGCAGATCACTCGCCGTGCCGGCCATCTGCGCCCGGGCCCGGTGGTCGTCGTGGTCGAGGATCGTCGCGGTGTCCAGCAGCGCGACCCCCTCGCCGCGCAGCCGCAGGTACCACTCCTGCGCGGCGTCCGTCGCGCTCAGCTGCACCACGCCGTGCCACTGCCCCGGCCGCACCCGCCGGCCCGCCGGGAGCCAGGTGTCCAGCACCTCGCTCACCCCGTCGGCCGCGAGCTTGGCCTCGATCGGATCACCCGCGCCGATGGCGAGCTGGGCGTCCCAGCGGTGCACAGCGGTCTCGTGCGCCAACCGGCGCGGCCAGAACGCCGCCTTCTTCGGCTGGGGCGCGAAGTTCCAGGCCGGCGTCTCCGGATCCGTCGCCTCCAGGAGCGCGCTGATCCGCTCGTACTCCCGCACGTACCACTGGGCCGGGGTCAGGTCCGCCGGCGGCTCCGGGTCGTGCCGCTCCGGGCGGGTGGTGCCGCCGGCGGTCAGCACGGTGCCCGCCCAGACGTACACGCGGGCCAGGTGATGGGCGAGATCGGTCACCGTCCAGCCGGGACAGGACAGCACGGGTGTCTCGGGCGGCGCCTCCGAAACCGCCGCGGCGAAGGCGGGACCCTCCGTACGCAGCGCGCCGATCCAGAAGTCCTTCGTGTGGTGCAGTCTGCTCATCGCCATCCTCCCGGGGGTGACCGGGCCACCAGTGGGTGCGCCGGCTACCCCTCAGCCTAGGGTGAAAGGCGTGTCAGACGTCTACGCCGAACCGGCTACTGCCGGTGAACCGACCGATCCGGCCACCCTGGCGCACTACACCACGCTCCGGCTCGGCGGACCCGCCGGGCGGCTGGAGATCGCCGAGGACGCCGCCCAGATCGTGCGAAAAGTGCAGGAAGCGGAGGCTCGCGAGCAGGCCGTACTGGTCCTGGCGGGCGGCAGCAACGTCGTGATCGGCGATCAGGGCTTCCCGGGCGCCGTCGTGCTCGTCCGCTCCCGGGGGTTCCAGGCCGTCGCCGAGGACGGCGACACCGTCACGGTACGTGTGCAGGCCGGCGAGCCGTGGGACGACTTCGTCGCCGCCACCGTCGAGCGCGGCTGGTCCGGGCTGGAGTGCCTCTCCGGCATCCCCGGCTCGGCCGGAGCGACACCGATCCAGAACGTCGGCGCGTACGGCCAGGAGGTGGCCGAGACGATCGTCGCCGTCGAGGCGTACGACCGGACGGAGCGCCGGGTGGTGCGGATCGCGGCGGCCGACTGCGGTTTCGTCTACCGGGGCAGCATCTTCAAGTACAGCGATCGCTGGGTGGTGCTCTCGGTCGATTTCCGGCTCACCCGGTCCCCGCGCTCCGGGCCGGTCCGCTACGCCGAACTGGCCCGGGCGCTCGGCGTCGAGGTCGGCGATCGGGTGCCGCTGGCCGAAGCCCGTTCCACAGTGCGCCGGCTGCGCGCCGGCAAGGGCATGGTGCTCGACCCGGCCGACCCGGACACCTGGTCGGTGGGCTCGTTCTTCACCAACCCGGTGCTGCCGGGCGAGGTGTTCGAGCAGGTACGGGAACGCGCCACCGACCTGGGTGAGCCGCCGCACTGGCCGGGCGTCGACGGCATGGTGAAGGTCAGCGCCGCGTGGCTGATCGACAAGGCCGGGTTCGGCAAGGGGTACGCCGGGCCGGAAGGCGTCGCCATCTCCAGCAAGCACACGCTGGCGCTCACCAACCACTCCGGCGCCGCCAGCACGGCCGCGCTGGTGGCGCTGGCCCGCGAGATCCGCGACGGCGTCGAGTCCCGCTTCGGCGTAACCCTCCACCCCGAACCAGTCCTAATCAACTGCACCATCTAACCCCGCCCTCGCGCCCCCGCCCCGCCTCGCCGATCTTGCACTTCCGGCCCTTCGTGTGGGCGTTTTGCCCGCTTTGCCGGGGCGGCAAGTGCAAGATCAGCGCAGACTCGGCGATCTTGCACTTCCGGCCCTCGGTGAGGGTGGTTTAGTCCGTTCTGCCCGGGCAGGAAGTGCAAGATCTGTGGCGCTGGGCTCGGCGGGGCCCGTCGAGGGCTCCCGGGGAAGGGCGGGCATTCCTTGATCTTGGAGTTGTGGCACCTCGCGAACTGCGCCAACCGGACATCCGAGGCGCCACAACTCCAAGATCGGCGGGCGGCGGGCGCCGGGGCGCTAGGGGTGCGGGTGTGGCGGGTTAGCGGGGGGATACGGCGGGCCAGGGGAGAGTGAGGTAGCCGTGGCGCCACGTGCGAGGGCTGTCCTGGACGGGCCAGCCTGACTCCTTCACCGCCTCGACCGTGCGCAGCCAGCGCTGGCGAGGGCCGAACGGGGCGTAGCCGGCGGCCGAGCGCCACGCCTGCTCCAGCGCCTCGATCAGGTCGTGGATGCGTTCACCTGGGACGTTGCGGTGGATCAGCGCCTTCGGCAGCCGTTCGGCGAGCGTCGCCGGGCTCTCCAGCGTGGTCAGCTTCGCCGACAGTGTGAGCGTGCGCGGGCCGGTGCCGTCCAGCAGCACCCAGGAGCCGAGCCGCCCCAGCTCGTCGCAGGTGCCCTCGACGAGCAGCCCGCCCGGCGCGAGCCGGCCGGTGACGGTGTGCCAGGCGTCGGCCACCTCGCTCTCGTCGTACTGGCGGAGCACGTTGAACGCCCGCACGAGCGCGGGACGCAGCCCGGCCAGCTCGAAGCCGCCGCGGGCGAACGTCAGGCCGGGCGGGTCGGCGGCGGGCAAGGCGGCGGCCACGCGTACCGGATCGATCTCCAGGCCGACCACCCGCACGTCGGCGCGGACCCCGGACGCCAGCCGGGCGCGCAGCTCGACCGGGGTGACCGGGGTGGCGCCGTAGCCCAGGTCGACCACGAGCGGGTCGGCGGCGGCGCGCAGCGCGTCGCCGCAGGTCTCGACGATCCAGTTGTCCACCCGCCGGAGCCGGTTGGGGTTCGTCGTGCCCCGGGTGGCCACGCCGAGCGGACGCTCCATCAGTGCCTCCGGGTCAGCGACTGCAGGGCTCGCAACACCGGCTCACTCCTCGCGCTTCACGCATCTCTAGGGTTCGCGACTGCGGGGCTCGCAAGACCGGCTCACTCCTCGCGCTTCACGACGTCCGGTGCACCTTGTGCTGCGCGGCCTGGGCCAGCGGGCGCACCACGAGCTGGTCGATGTTGACGTGGTGCGGGCGGGTCGCGCACCAGGCGATGCAGTCGGCGACGTCGTCGGCCACCAGCGGTTCGGCGACTCCGGCGTAGACCGCCTCGGCCCGGTCGGCGTCACCACCGAAACGGACCAGGCCGAACTCCTCGGTCTTCACCATGCCGGGGTCGATCTCGATCACCCGGACCGGGCGTCCGCACAGCTCCAGCCGGAGCGTCCCGGCGATCGCGGTCTGCGCGTGCTTGGCGGCCGTGTAACCGCCGCCGCCCTCGTAGACGACGTGCCCGGCGGTGGAGCTGACGATCACGACGGTGCCGGCCCCGGAGCGTTCCAGCGCCGGGAGCAGCGCCTTGGTGACGCGCAGCGTGCCGAGCACGTTGACGTCGTACATCCATTGCCAGTCGCCCACGTCGGCCGTCTCGACCGGGTCCAGGCCGCGGGCGCCGCCGGCGTTGTTCACCAGCAGCGTGACCGGCCCGGGCGCGGCCTCGGCGGCGGCGGCCAGGCCGGCGACCGACTCGTCCGAGGTCACGTCGCACGCCACCGCTGTCGCCGTGCCACCGGCCGCCTCGATCTCGGCGACCAGCGCGGCCAGCCGGTCGGTACGCCGGGCGGCGGCCAGCACGTGGAAACCCTCGGCGGCCAGCCGGCGGGCGGTGGCCGCGCCGATCCCGCTGGACGCCCCGGTGACGATGGCGACGGAAGTCATCCGGCCATTGTCTCCCGCCGCCGGGGCCCGCGCGGTGATGAGGTCCGTCACGCCGGGGACCCGGCGAAGGGCATTTCCGTACCCCGATGGGGAAGATGAGATCCGGCACACGGGTTGACCGAGAAGCGCCGGTCGTGCGGGACGGCATCAACCGTGACAGAGGGAGCGGACGTGGCGGATATGCACACCGGTGTCGGTCGTCAGCGAGGTGCCCTGCCGTGGCCGCGGCCCCGCCGGATCGCCACGCTCTCGGTGCACACGTCGCCGCTGCACCAGCCCGGCACCGGTGACGCGGGCGGCATGAACGTCTACATCCTGGAGGTGGCCCGGCGGCTGGCCGAGGCCGACGTCGAGGTGGAGATCTTCACCCGGGCCACCGCCGGTGACCTGCCCCCGGTGGTCGAGGTGGCGCCCGGTGTGTCGGTCCGGCACGTCACCGCCGGGCCGCTGGAGGGGCTGACCAAGGAGGAGCTGCCGGGTCAGCTCTGCGCCTTCACCGCCGGCGTGCTGCGCGCCGAGGCGGCCCGCCCGCCGGGCCACTACGACCTGATCCACTCGCACTACTGGCTCTCCGGTCAGGTCGGCTGGCTGGCCAAGGAGCGCTGGGGCGTACCGCTGGTGCACACCGCGCACACGCTCGCCAAGGTGAAGAACGCCCGGCTCGCCGCCGGGGACCGTCCCGAGCCGAAGGCCCGGGTGATCGGCGAGGAGCAGGTGGTCACCGAGGCCGACCGGCTGGTCGCGAACACCCGGGTGGAGGCGCGTGACCTGCTCGACCGGTACGCGGCCGAGCCGGACCGGGTGGCGGTGGTGGAGCCCGGCGTCGACCTGGACCGGTTCCGGCCCGCATCCGGCGACCGGGACGCCGCGACCCGGGCCGCCCGTCGCCGCCTCGGCCTGCCGGCCGACGGGTACGTGGTCGCGTTCGTCGGCCGGATCCAGCCGCTCAAGGCGCCGGACGTGCTGGTCCGCGCCGTCGCCGCGCTGCGCGAGCGGGATCCGGCGCTGGCCGACGAGCTGACAGTGGTGATCTGCGGCGGGCCCAGCGGCAGCGGCCTGGACCGGCCGACCGCGCTGATCGAGCTGGCGCACGCGCTCGACGTGGCCGACCGGGTGCGTTTCCTGCCGCCGCAGACCGGCGCGGACCTGCCCGCCCTCTACCGCGCCGCCGACCTGGTCGCGGTGCCGTCGCACAACGAGTCGTTCGGCCTGGTCGCGCTGGAGGCCCAGGCGTGCGGCACACCGGTGCTGGCCGCCGCCGTGGGCGGCCTGGTCACCGCGGTACGCGACGGCGTCAGCGGGGTGCTCATCGACGGCCACGACCCGGCGGACTGGGCCCGGGCACTGGCGCGCCTGCTGCCCGACCGGGAACGCCGTGCCGCGCTGGGCCGCGGGGCCGAGCGGCACGCCCGGGAGTTCTCCTGGCACCGCACCGCCTCCGGCCTGCTCGCCGTCTACGGGGAGGCGATCACCGAGCACCGGACCCGGCTGGCGCGGCGGCTCGGCGACCCGGCCCTGCTGTGCTCCTGGTGATCACCCGTCCGGCGACCCCGGCCGACCGGTCGTAGAGTGGGTGCGATGAGCCGCAGGAGTGAGGTCGCCGCGCTGATCGAGTCCGTCTGCGCCGAGCGCGAGCTGGAGTGGGAGTCGACAGGTGAGGCGTCGTACGCGGTGACCCTGCCCGGCACGCACAAGCTCAAGACGATCTGCAACCTGATCGTGGGCGAGCACGCGCTGCGGGTCGAGGCGTTCGTGATGCGCCAGCCCGACGAGCGCCGCGAGGAGCTGTGGGCCTGGCTGCTGCAACGCAACGCCCGGATGTACGGCGTCTCGTTCTCCATCGACGCGGTCGGTGACGTCTACCTGACCGGGCGGGTCAACCTGGCCGGGGTCGACGCCGACGAGCTGGACCGCCTGCTCGGCTCCGTGCTGACGTACGCCGACGAGTCGTTCGACAGCATGCTGGAGATCGGCTTCGGCGCCGCCATCCGCCGGGAGTGGGAGTGGCGGGTGAAGCGCGGCGAGTCGACAGCCAACCTGGCCGCGTTCGCGCACCTCTTCGAGCCGTCCGCCACGGCCGGATCGCCCGCCGGAGGTTCGGAGCCCTCCTGACGGGTATGCCGCCCCGCGCGGTGCGGAGCATTGGGACCCACCGCGGGCCGAGGACGGACTGTCGAGGAGCGTGTCCCATGGCTCAGCGCAACAGCTCAGGTCGCGGCACGACTGCGACCCGTACCAAGCGGCAAACCGGCAACCAGACGCCGAACACCCCGAGGGTGTCGGAGTCCGAGATCTCCCGGATGAAGGTCGACGACATCCGCAGCCAGCTCCGGCGGCGCGGAGTTTCCGGGATCTCCGCGCTGCGGAAGCCGGAACTGGTGAAGACCCTGGCGCGCAGCATGCGCTCCGAGGGGGGCGGTGGCGCCGCGCGGCGCAGCTCCGGCCCGGCCGGCCGGGCCTCCGCCACCCGCAAGAGCACCGCCGCGAGGAAGACCACCGCCCGCCGCGCGACGTCGCCGGCCAAGTCCGCGCCGGCCGCGCGGGCCACCGGGGCCAGGGCCAAGGCGACGGGTACGCGCAAGGCGGCACCCGCCCGCGCCAAGGCCACCTCGTCACGGGCGACCGCGACGCGCGCTAAGGCAGCGACGGCAGCGTCTTCCCGCGCGAAGGCGGCTCCGTCGCGGGCGAAGGCCACTCCGGCCCGCGCCACCGCGGCGTCGTCCCGCACCACGACGACGGCGCGCGCGAAGGCGGCCCCGTCCCGCGCGAAGGCGACCTCGTCCCGGGCCACGACGGCCCGCGCGAAGGCCGCCCCGTCACGGGCGAAGGCGGCCCCGTCACGGGCGAAGGCGGCCCCGTCACGGGCCAAGGCCGCACCGGCTCGGGCCAAGGCCGCACCGGCTCGGGCCAAGGCCGCACCGGCTCGGGCGAAGGCGGCCCCGGCCAAGGCGGCCACGACCCGCAAGGCGACGTCGGCTCGGGCGCGGAGCGCGCCGACCCGCGGTCCGGCGTCCAGCCGGTCGATCGGGTCCTCGCAGCTCATCACGTCGCTCGCGGACCGGCCGGAGCGTCCGGGCCGCAGTCTGGTCACCCGTAACCACGAGGTGATCCAGCGGTGGGCGCGGGCGCGGGGCGCGAAGCCGGCCACCATCGCCGGCACAGAGCGCGGCGACCGGCCCGGGGTGCTCACGTTCAACATGCCGGGGTACCGGGAGAGCAGCCGGATCCGGGAGATCACCTGGGACGACTGGTTCCGGACGTTCGACCTGCGGCGGCTGAACCTGATCTACCAGGAGCAGATGCGGGACGGGCGGCAGAGCAACTTCTTCCGGACCGAGAACCCGAATCGCGAGGATGGCTGAGGTTTACGGGAATGGACCCCGGGAACCCGATGTTTGCCATCCCAGGGACCACAGCACGGGCAGCCGGATTCCCGACACGGACGCTGTGACGGGCAAGACAGCGATCTGGGTTGAATCCGGAATCCGGGCGAACTAACTTTATTGCACCGCGTCACGCTTGTTTCCGTTCGGGGGAGCGGTGGATCGATCAGATCCGCGCAAGTGAGACGCGAAGATCGGGTGGATCACGCCGTTGGGGGACGGTGCCGCCCGTGGAACCGGCGGCGCGAGCGGGCGACGCTTACGGGGGTGAGTGTCGCCCGCCGCCGCCGGGCGTACGGTACGAGCGCCCATCTCGACGGGGGTCGGGGTGGGCGCTCTGCCGTTGTCAGCGCTCAGCGGGCAGACCTCACGGGTTCCGCGGCCGCCGCCCGCAGCGCTGCGACCCGGCGCTCCCGGCGCGGCCCGGCGAGCAGGTGCCCGGCCGCAGCCAGCAGCCCGAGCGCGCCGACCACCAGCCAGTGCCGCTCACCCAGGTGCTCCAGGCTGAGCCCGCCGAGCGCGGGCGCCACGAACGACGCGGCCGGGAACGTCAGGTAGAACACCGACTGGTAGCGGGCCCGCAGTTCGGGCGGGGCGAGGTCGGCGTTGATCTGCGCGTTCGGCGGCGCGGCGAGCATCTGCCCGGCCGTCCAGACCACCGCCGCGCCGAGGTAGAGCGGCAGCCCGTCGGCGACCGTGAGCGTGCCGAACCCGAGCGCCATCAACGCGGTGGAGACGGCCAGCACCGTCGACTTGCGGTACGGCTCGATGAGCCGGGGCACGAACAGTTGCCCGGCCACGATGAGCGCCCCGCCGAGCGCCACCACCAGCCCGTACGCCGACGGGCGCAGGCCGTCCGCGCGCATCGCCAGCGGCATGATCGTGGAGGTCTGCATGGTCAGCACGGCCAGCAGGAACGTCAGCCCGACGAACGCCAGGAACGTGCGGTCGGTGAGCGCGGTGTGCAGACCGGGACGGCGTCCCACCACCGCCCGGGGCGTGAGCGCCGGACGCCGGGTGAGTGTCTCCGGCACCTTCAGCGCGATCACCACTGCCGCCGCCAGCGTGGCTCCGGCGTCGGCCAGGAACAGCGCCGTGAAACTGGCCTCGGCGAGTACGCCGGCCAGCAGCGAGGCCACCGCCATGCCGAGGTTGAACGCCCAGAACTGGAGGTTGAACGCGCGGGAGCGGCGCGCCTCGGGCACCACGTCTACGATGGCCGCCACGAACGCCGGGCTGGGCATCGAGTGCGCGACCCCGACCAGCGTGGCCAGCGCGGCGATCATCGCCAGGTGCGTGCTGAACGCCAGCGCCACCATCAGCCCGGCGGCGGCCAGGTGGGCGGCGAGCAGCGTGGCCCGCCGGCCCCACCTGTCGGCCAGTACGCCGCCGAGCAGCGTGCCGGCCGCGCCACCGATCCCGTACGCGCCGACCACGAGCCCGGCCAGCGACGGCGGGGCGCCCCGCGCGGCGGTCAGGTACAGCGACAGGAACAGCAGCGCGAACGCGCCGGCCCGGTTGATCAGCAGGCCGGACCAGAGGTACCAGAACGTGGCCGGCAGTCCGCCGGCTGTGTCGTTCCACCAGCGCCGCAGGCTGCGCACCCGTCCTCCAGGAAGGTTTCCTTACCGATTCCGTCCCGTACGGTATCCACCCGCCTCGGGGCGGTCGCGTCGGGGCGTACTCAGGAACCGGCGCGGACCGGGTCGGCGGGTGCGGTGGCCGCGGCCTCGGCCGCCTCGGGCGCCGGGGTGGTGGTGACGGTGACCGGCGTGACGGGCGTGCCCACGGCGCGCAGCTCGACCGCGCGGCGCTCCCGGGCCGGGCCGGAGATGAGGTGGGCGACCGCCGCCACGACGCCGATGCCCGCGCAGCCCAGCCAGAGCGTGCTGTTGCCGGCGTGCTCGCGGACCAGGCCGCCGAGGATCGGCGCGGCGGCACCGGCGAGCTGCCAGGACAGCGAGAAGACGCCCTGGTAGCGGCCGCGCAGCGCGGCCGGCGACAGCTCCGCGATCAGGGTGGCGTTGGACGGGGAGTTGAGCATCTCGCCGAGGGTCCAGATCAGCACGGTCAGGCCGTAGAGCCAGACCGTGTCGGCGAGCGCGGTGAGCCCGAAGCCTGCGCCCATCACCAGCGACGCGAGCGCCAGCACGTGCGAGCGGCTGCGGCCCTTGATGAGCCGGGGTACGAAGAGCTGGCCGAACACGATGAGCACGCCGTTCAGTGCGATCACCGAGCCGTAGGTGGCCGGGCTGAGCCCGGAGTCGCCCATCGCGATCGGCAGCATCGAGATGTGCTGGAGGAACACCAGCGCGGCGAGCAGGTTGAGCGCGACGAAGCCGAGGAACACCCGGTCGGCGAGGATGGTGCGCAGCGCGCCGGCCGGCGCCGGCATGCCCTTGGCCGGGAGCACTGTGACCGGGCCGCGGGTCTCGCCGACCTTGGCGAAGATGATCAGCGCGGTCACCAGCGTGGTGGTCGCGTTCACCAGGAACAGCAGCAGGTAGCTGCCCTGGGCGGCGAAGCCGGCGAGCACGGCGGCGCAGGCGAAGCCGAGGTTGATGGCCCAGTAGTTGAGCGAGAAGGCGCGCAGCCGGTCCTTGTCCGGCACCACGTCGACCATCATCGCGCCGAAGGCCGGGCGGGCCGCCTCGGCGAACGCGCCGAGCAGCAGCGCGCCCACCGCGACCGCCCAGAGCGGACGGGCGAGGCCCAGCGCGATCATCATGCCGGCCGCGCCGACGTGCGCGGTGAGCAGCGTGGGCCGCCGCCCCCAGCGGTCGGTCAGGGTGCCGCCGATGGTGGTGCCGACCGCGCCGCCGGCGCCCCAGAGGCCGATCACCAGACCGGCCTGGGAGGCGGAGAAGCCGCGTTCCTGCGTCAGGTAGATGGCCAGGAAGATCAGGACGAACGAGCCGAGCCGGTTGATCAGCGTGCCGGCCCAGAGGTACCAGAACGTCCGCGGCAGGCCACCGGCCGTGTCCTGGAACCAGCCTCGTACCGTCCGCATCCCGACGCCCCCGTGTGGTAATGACCGACCTGTTTAGAACGCCTTACAACCTAGTGCCGGGCCAAAGGCGTGGTCATCAGGTTTTCCACGTGGTGGTCGTCACGACCGGTCGGCGCGTGTCCGTCGCGCCGGTACGGCAGGATGATCGGCATGACTGCGAGCGAGGGGCCCACCGTCGGGACGCTGGTCCTGCTGCGGCACGGCGAGAGCGACTGGAACGCCAAGAACCTCTTCACCGGCTGGGTCGACGTCGACCTGACCACCAAGGGAGAGGCCGAGGCGCGGCGCGGCGGCGAGCTGCTGCGCGAGCACGACCTGCTGCCGGACGTGGTGCACACGAGCCTGATGCGCCGGGCGATCCGCACCGCCGAGCTGGCGCTGAACGCCGCCGACCGGCACTGGATCGCGGTGCGCCGGTCGTGGCGGCTCAACGAGCGCCACTACGGCGCCCTGCAGGGCAAGGACAAGAAGCAGACCCTTGACGAGTACGGCGAGGAGCAGTTCATGCTCTGGCGCCGGTCGTACGACACGCCGCCGCCGCCGATCGACGACGCGGACGAGTGGTCGCAGGTCGGCGACCCCCGGTACGCGCTGCTGCCGACCGAGCTGATGCCGCGCACCGAGTGCCTGAAGGACGTCGTCGAACGGATGCTGCCCTACTGGTACGACTCGATCGTGCCGGACATCCTGGCCGGCCGGACGGTGCTGGTGGCGGCGCACGGCAACTCGCTGCGTGCCCTGGTCAAGCACCTCGACCAGATCTCCGACGAGGCGATCGCCAAGCTGAACATCCCCACCGGCATCCCGCTGCGCTACGACCTGGACGCCGACCTGCGCCCGCAGGTGCTCGGCGGGACGTACCTGGACCCGGCGGCGGCCAAGGACGCCGCCGCCGCGGTCGCCAACCAGGGCCGCTGAGGTGTAAGGAAGGGCCCCTTATTAACGCCTGCGGTAGAGGAAGGGCCCCCTGTTAACGCTCGGTGTTAACAAGGGGCCCTTCCTTACACGAGGGGCGGGTCAGGCGGACGTGGAACCGGTGATCAGGTAGACCACGTGCTCGCCCGCGTTCACCGCGTGGTCGGCGAAGCGCTCGTAGAAGCGCCCCAGCAGCGTCGCGTCGATAGCCGTCTCCACCCCGTACGGCCAGTCATCGCCGAGCAGCACGCCGAACAGGCTCCTGTGCAGGTCGTCCATCGCGTCGTCGTCGCCGTCCAGTTCGGCGGCCACGTCGGCGTCCGGCTTGGCCAGCACGGACCCGATCTTCTCGGCCATCCGGTCGGCGATCCCGGCCATGTCGGTGAAGACCGGCCGCAGCTCCGCCGGGACGGCCGGGGAGGGGTGCCGCCGCAGCGCCGTCTTGGCCACGTGGTCGGCGAGGTCGCCCATCCGCTCCAGGTCGGCGGCCACGTGCAGGGCGGTGATCATGGCGCGCAGGTCGGAGGCGACCGGCGCCTGCCGAGCCAGCAGGTCGCAGACCCGCTCCTCCACGTGCCGGTACAGCTCGTCGATCTCGGCGTCCCGCGCGATCACCGTCTCGGCGGCCGTCCGGTCGGCGGTGAGCAGACCCTTCGTGGCCTGCCGCATGGCCGCGCGTACCGCCTCGGCCATGTCCACCAGCAACTGGCTGACAATCTGCAGGTCGGCCCGGAACTCGTCGCGCATCGTCACTTCCTGAGGTCGGTGGCCGTGACCCCGAGGGGTACGGCGGGAGCAGGTGCGCGCCCCACGCTAGGCCGAACGGTCGGCACCAGGATGAACGTGGGTGAACGACGTGGGGCCCGCAGGTGAACTTTGCCGAAAGCGAGAGTGGTTCGTCCCTTTGTGCCCGTTCCCCGGGTTAACAATGACCATACGATCGCCGGGTGGAATGGGCGGTGGCCATCGCGGTGGCCGTGGCGCTGGTGACCGGGCTGGTCGCCGGAGCGACGCTGTCCGGACCGGTTGAACAATGGCGGCGCCGGCGGGCGTCGCGGGGCGGCGGGACCACCCGTCGTGACGCAGGGAGGCCGACGATTCCGGACGACCAGCAGGGGGGCCTATCCGGGCTCGGCCGCAAGACGATCGACTCGCTGCGCGCCGGCGTGGTGGTGCTCGGCCCGGACGACGTGCCGGTGCTCGTGAACCCGGCCGCCCGGGCGATGGGTCTGCTCCGTACCGGGGTGACACCCGGATCGATCGCGGCGCACCCGTTGATCCGTACCCTCGCCGGGCAGGTCCGCCGCACGGGCGTGCGGCGCGAGATCGAGCTGGACCTGCCCCGGGGCCGCGACGGCGGTGGCGACAACCCGCTCGGCGTGCACCTGCGGGCGATGGGACTGGGCTCCGGCTACGTCTCGATCGAGGCGGTCGACGTCACCGAGTCGCACCGTCTCGCGCGGGTACGGCGGGACTTCGTGGCGAACGTCAGCCACGAGTTGAAGACACCCATCGGCGCGCTGCAACTGCTCGCCGAGGCGCTTGTCGACGCCACCGAGCCGGCCGCCGACGGCGCGCCCGACCTGTCCGAGGACATGGTCGCCGCACGGCGGTTCGCCGAGCGGATCCAGCACGAGTCGACGAGGCTCGGCCGGCTCGTGCAGGAGCTGCTGGAACTCACCCGGCTCCAGGGCGCCGAGCCGCAACCCGCCCCCGAGCCGGTCTCGGTGGACTGGGTGCTCGCCGAGGTCGTCGACCGGACCCGCACCGCGGCCGCCGCCCGCCGGGTGGAGATCGCCGTCGGCGGGCAGCGGGGCCTGACCGTGTACGGCAGCGACAGCCAACTCGCCACCGCGGTGGCGAACCTGGTGGAGAACGCGATCACCTACTCCGCCGAGGACACCACGGTCCGGGTCACTGTGACCGGCACCGACGAGCACGTCGAGATCGCCGTGGCCGACCAGGGCATCGGCATCGCCCCGAACGAGGTCGACCGGGTCTTCGAGCGCTTCTACCGCGCCGACCAGGCCCGCTCCCGCGCGACCGGCGGCACCGGTCTGGGACTGGCCATCGTCAAGCACATCGCCAGCAACCATGGCGGCCGGGTGGAAGTGTCGAGCACCCTTGGTGGGGGGTCGACGTTCACCCTCCGGTTGCCCGCCCGCACTCCGGACGACCTGGAGACGACACTCGCCTCCGCTGGGATCGAGGCCGGCCGGCCGAGCTCCGGCAGGTCTGACCACAGGAAAGGAAACACCCGTTGAGCCGCGTACTGGTGGTCGAGGACGAGGAGTCGTTCTCCGACGCCCTGTCCTACATGCTCCGCAAGGAGGGTTTCGAGGTCTCCGTCGCCGCGACGGGCATCGACGCCCTCACCGAGTTCGACCGGACCGGCGCCGACATCGTGCTGCTCGACCTGATGCTGCCGGAGATGTCGGGCACCGAGGTGTGCCGGCAGCTGCGCCAGCGCTCGCACGTGCCGATCATCATGGTCACCGCGCGGGACAGCGAGATCGACAAGGTGGTCGGCCTGGAGATCGGCGCCGACGACTACGTGACGAAGCCGTACTCGCCACGTGAACTGGTCGCCCGCATCCGGGCGGTGCTGCGCCGGCAGAGCGCCGAGTCGAACGAGACGGGCGCGCCGACGCTCGCCGCCGGCCCGGTCCGGATGGACATCGAACGGCACGTGGTGACCGTCGGCGGCGCCGGTGTGCAGCTCCCGCTGAAGGAGTTCGAGCTGCTGGAGCTGCTGCTGCGCAATGCTGGCCGGGTGCTCACCCGCGGGCAGTTGATCGACCGTGTCTGGGGCGCCGACTACGTGGGTGACACGAAGACGCTGGACGTGCACGTGAAGCGGCTGCGCTCCAAGATCGAGCCGGAGCCGTCCGCGCCGCGCTACATCGTCACGGTCCGCGGCCTGGGCTACAAGTTCGAGCCCTGATCCCCCCGGCCCGCCCGTCCGCCCCGTCCACGCCCCGCCGATCTTGGAGTTGTGGCGCCCAGGATGCCCGGGTTGACACCCTTCGCGAGGTGCCACAACTCCAAGATCGCCGACCCGAGCCGCCTTCGAGGGAAGTTCCTGGGCGCCCCAACCCGCCCAGGGCTCCCCTGAGCGCGCGATCTTGCACTTTGGTGCCCCGTAAACCGCGCAAATGGGGCGCAAGAAGGGCTCAAACTGCAAGATCGCGTGGTCCCGTCGGCGGCCGCTTCGCTCCCGTCCAGCGCACGCCTGCCCGGTCGCGTCGATCATGAACTTAGCGGCACTTGTTGTCCGGTTTGTCACCGCCAGCCTCATGATCAACCCGGTGGCGGGTGCCTGGGGGAGGCTTGTTCGATCTTGGAGTTGTGGCGCCCAGGATGCCCGGGTTGACGCCCTTCGTGAGGTGCCACAACTCCAAGATCGCGGTGATCAAGGAGTTAGTGGTCTCGTGGGTGCCGGAAAGGGCCGCAAACTCCTTGATCACCGGCGCGCAGCGAGGGTGCCGGGCTGGGTTCAGTGGGGGTCGGGCGTGTGGGGTTGTGGGGTGGGTGTCGGGTTCGAGGGTGGTGGGCGGCACTGTGGTGGCGGAATCGTGGGCGGGCCGGTGGCGTTGTAACCAGGTGACCGACCGAGCAAGGCCGCGCCCCCAGGGCGGCGGCGCCGGGTATGGGAACAGCCCCCGGTTGCCGGTCGTTGGGTCCGGTTCCGGCGGCGTGAGCCGCGGGAATCATCTCGCCCGGTCGGTCGTTGAGCATGGTTCCGACGACGTCAACCCGCGCCGCCCCCTCGACGTGAACCCGCGCCGCTTGCCGGTGGCGTGAGGCGCCCCGGGAATGATGCCGGGCTGCGGGTCGTTGGACATCCTTCCGGCGCCGCGTAGAGGCCCCCGCCCCGCGAGCAGCCGAGATCCCCCAAGACTTCTTTTGAGCGCCTGACGTGGTGCTCGCACCCGCGCCGAACCCCCCTGTCGGTGTGGGCGTCGATCCCCCGAATGGAGCCCCCTGATGAACACGATTCTGCGGAAGAGCATCCTGGGTATTGCTGGTCTGGCCTTCACCGGTGGCGTGTTCGCCGGCCCGGTCGCCGCCCACGCGGCCGACACCACGACCGCCAGCGTCAAGCCGGTGAGCGTGAGCGTGCAGGGTGACAAGCTGATCCCGCACGGCGTGCAGGGCAACCAGTCCCGCATCGACCTCAACGACGAGCAGACCAAGAACGTCAAGGCGATCATCGCGGCCACGAAGAAGGCCGGCATGGACGAACGCGCCGCCGTCGTGTCCATCGCCACCGCGCTGCAGGAGTCGAAGCTGGAGAACCTCGGCCACCTCGGTGACCGCAACGACCACGACTCGCAGGGCCTGTTCCAGCAGCGCCCCTCCTCCGGCTGGGGCACGGTCGAGCAGATCACCGACCCCGAATACTCCACCACCGCGTTCCTGAAGGGTCTCAAGCAGGTCGACGGCTGGCAGGACATGCCGCTGACCAAGGCCGCCCAGACCGTCCAGGTCTCCGCCTACCCGGACCACTACGCCCAGTGGGAGCAGCAGGCCGCCGACCTCGTCGCCGAACACTGGAACAAGTAAGCACACAAGCGTGAAAGGCCGGCACCCCCGAGACGGGGTGCCGGCCTTTCCGCGTACCCGATGGGTCAGGCCGGGGGCAGGACGAACGTCCACGTGGTGGTGGTCGTGCTGGCCGCGGCGCCGGTGGCGGTGAGCCCGCCGTAGCTGCCGGTCGGCACGCTGCTCGCCGAGTCGGCGAGCAGGCCGGTCACCCGGCCGCCGCCGGTCTGCGAGGTGTTGCTGCGCACCGCCACGCCCGCCGGCGGGGTGAGCGCGGTGGAGGTGCTGTCGCCGTGCAGCCAGTACGACACGGCCCAGCTCTGCGCGGTGGTCACCGGCGCGTACGGCGTGATGCGGGTGGCGGTGCTCGCCGGGTCGGTGGCCCGGATGAAGACCGGCGCGCCGGGCGCCACCCCCCGGTACGCGGCCAGCACCAGGTTGCCCTTCGCCTGACTGTCCAGTGTCACCCGGACGGCCTGGCCCGCGTCACCGGCGCCGGCCGTCTTCCACCAGGCGGAGGTGGTGGCGAAGCCGCCGTCGAGGCGGTCGAGTCGGCTCCAGCCGGTCACGCCGGTCGGCTCCCCGGTGCCGGTGTGCGTGTTCTGGCTGAGCAGGAGCAGCAGCATGTCACCGGCCTGCACGCCCGCCGGGACGGTCACCGTGTGGCTCGTCCAGTTGGCGTTCGCGGTGGCCTGGCCGACGAACGAGATCCGCTCCGGTACGGGCGCGACAGTCACCTCGACAGTCGCGGTGCCGGTGGCGCCCCGGTCGTCGGTGACGGTGAGCGTGACCGGGTAGGTGCCGGCCGCCGCGTACGTGTGGGACGTGGTCGGTACGGAGGCCGTGCCGGTGGTGTCCCCGTCGCCGAAGTTCCAGTTGTGGTCCTGGATCGCGCCGTCGGCGTCGGTCGAGCCCGCGCCGGTGAACGTGCACACCAGCCCGGAGCAGGTGGGCGTCAGCGCGGCCACCGGCGCCTGGTTCGCCGGGCCGCCCGAGCCCTTCAGGATCTTCACGTAGTCGATGTCGCCGGCGAAGTAGTCGCAGGTGACCTTCGTACCGTCGCACTGGCTCTTGCCGCCGACGGACAGTGGCCAGGTGTTGGCGATGGTGCCGGTCGGCCCGTTGAGGCGGCTGGTCCGCACGCCGTCGACGTACATCTCCACGTACGCGGAGGTGCGGTTGCAGGTGATCGTGTGCCACTGGCCGTCGGAGATCGGCACGTCGGTGTAGCCGGTACGGGAGGCGCCGTCCGCGCCCCGGAACAGGCACTTCGGCTTGCCGTTCGGCGCCTCGAACTTCCAGTAGCCGCCGGCCGTGTTGCCCTGTCCCTTCTGGAGGATGTTCCCGAAGGAGTACGTGGTCCGGTAACGGATGGTCACCGAGAAGTCCCCGGCGTCCGGGTTGAAGTCGGTGGTGTGCGGCACCAGGTCGACGTGGCCCGGGACGTACTCCTTGTCGGTGGGCAGGTGGGTGGCGAAGCGGTGGCCGGTCGCCCCGGCGTAGAGCGCGCCGGTGACCACCTCGCCGCCGATCGTGCCGTGGCGGCCGTTGCCGCTGTAGTCGGTCAGCACCGTCGACGACGCCTGCTCGTCCATGCTGTAGAACGCCACCGTCCGCGTCGCGGTGGCCTGCGCGGGCGCGGCGAAGACCGTCACTCCCGCCGCCGCGACGACAGTCGCCACCCCTAATCGTGCGGCCGTCCGCCGCCACCGTCCCCGCTCGATCATTGCCATGTGACCGCCTCCCTGCGCATCGGGCATCACAGTGACACGCGCGGTGGCAGCGGCAGAATAATCCGCACGGTGGACCTGGGAGACCGATGTAGCCGGTGCCGGCTGTCCGGTGGGAGACGACCGCCTGTCGACCGGCGGCGTGGTGACTCTCGGTGGGCGATACTGGGTTTGAACCAGTGACCTCTTCCGTGTCAAGGAAGCGCGCTCCCACTGCGCCAATCGCCCGGGCAATCGCGAGCGGACGACGGGATTCGAACCCGCGACCCTCACCTTGGCAAGGTGATGCGCTACCAGCTGCGCTACGTCCGCGTGCCGCCGGTTCGCACCGGCGACGCAGCAGACTCTACCCGATGCCAAGATCGCCGCGCGCCAGGCCCCCGCCGCGGCGGGGGCGGCAGGTGGTTGCGCCGCTCGCCGCCGGGGTATTGAGGCCGGTGACAGCACAACCATCCCCCCGAAGGAGGCTGTCGTGGGTATCGGTACGAGCATTTTCCTGATCGCGGTCGGCGCGATCCTCACGTTCGCGCTCAACGCCAGCGTCGGCGGGGTCGACCTCGACGTCGTCGGCTGGATCCTCATGGCGGCCGGCGTCCTCGGCCTGATCATGACCACGCTGGTCTGGGGCCGGCGCCGTCCGGTGGTCGCCACCACCGCCGAGGAGCCGGTGGAGTACCGCCGGGTCGAGGAGCGCCGGGACGTCGCACCGCCGATGTGATCGCGAGCGGGGCCGACGGAGCTGATCGGTCCCGGGACCGGGCCGGCCGGATCGAAACTCCGGCCGGTCCGGTCTGCTATGCCCGCTCGCCGTCGGTGGTGGCGCGCAGCCCGTACCAGCCGATCGCGGCCACCAGCGCCACCTGCGCCAGGTAGCTCGCGACGACCACCGCGCGAGCGGCGTCCTGCGGCACCAGCACGAACGCCACCACGTAGACGAGCGCGGCGACGACCAGCGGACGCGGCATGGTCCGGCCGATCAGGATCCCGACGAGCGCCAGGACCATGCCGAGGACGATCGCCACCTGGCTGCCGAGGATGGCCGGGAGCAGCCCGTCCAGTTGGTCGTTGAACACGTCGAACAGCGCCCGTCCCTCCTGCTCCGGCACCACCGCCGGGTCGGCGGCGTAGGCGAACGGCAGCACCTCCGCGGTGATCGCCAGCGCGAACACCACGCCGCCGAGGCCGGCCAGGAAGGCCCCCACCAGGTTCAGCACGCCCGCGCGGCCCCGGGCCAGCCCGACGATGAACACCGCCGCGGCGATCCAGGAGACGGCGTACGCGGGCCCGCCCAGGTAGAGGTTCATGGGCCAGTACGCGGACCCCAGCTCGCGTACGTCGTCGTAGTGGATCGCGCCGTCGAACGGCGGCTCCCACAACATGAACACGGTCCGCCCGGCCAGAGACGCCAGGAGCAGGACGAAAAGGGCGACGAGCGCGGCACGGCGCAACTTCGGTACGGGCACGGTGAGAGCCTCCGTCGATCGGGTGTCGCCCCACCGTGCCGAGAACCGCCGGCGCGGGCATCGGCCTCAGCACCTATCTTCGGAAAGTCCCTGCTCAGCGCGGCTGTCGGGCGTGCTCCAGCCAGATCCGCGCCGCCCGCACCCGCCGGTTCGTGGCGCCGCCGGGCGTCAGGTCGAGCTTGACGAAGATCGCGCGCAGATGGGCGTCGACGGTCCGCTCGGAGACCACCAGCTGCGCGGCGATCCCCGCGTTGCTGGCGCCTTCGGCGAGCGCGGCGAGCACCTCGCGTTCACGCGCCGTCAGCCCGCCCACCGACGCCGGGCCCGCACCGGCCTCCACCCCCGCGTCGGACGCGCCCGGCGAACCCCCCGATGCCGGTGCCCGGTCGTCCGCCGGGGCTCGACCCGAGGTCGCGGCATCCACCGCCGCGTCCACTGCCGGCCCGGCCAGGCCCGCCTCATCCATTGCCGGCCCGGCCGGGGCCGCCGGCTCGATGACGTTCGTCGTCCCCGCCGCGCCGCCTCCGTTCGTACCCTCTGCGCCGCCTCGCGGCGTCACCGGCGCTGTGGCCGACGCTGGCGGCGCGGCGGTGAGCAGCGTCGACAGCCGGCCGGTGCCGGCCCACGCCCCGCCGCCGACGGCAACCGTCAGCGCCGACACGACCAGGGCGACCGAGGTCGGGCCGAGGGACGGGCCGGGAGCGGCCACGAGCGTGCCGACGCCGACCACCAGCAGGGCCGCGGCGGCCAGGCCGACGCCGCGCACCACGGTGCCGACCCGGCGCGGCTCGGTGGCGCCGCGGGCGGCGGTGACCGCGCAGGCGGCGGCGAACACGGCGGCGCCGGAGAGCGCCACCAGGAAGGCGACCGAGCCCAGCGACGGCTCGACGTCGCCGGGCGCACGGGCGACGGCGAGCAGCAGGCAGAAGACGACTGTCAGCGGCGCGGCGGTGGTGGCCGCGGCGGCCACGCCGAGGCGCGCCCGGACGGCGTGGTGCGACCCGAGAGCGGCCCGCCAGAGCGTCACCGGCAGCAGGAACAGCGCCACCGCTGCCAGCAGCGTGACGGCGGCGCCGGCCGGCGCGAGCGCGGTACGCCAGGACTCCGCGGCGATCGTCGGAATCCCCGCGAACGGCTCGGTCGCCGTGGTCAGCAGCGCGTTGACGATCGTGGCGGCGCCCAGGGTGAGTCCCACGAGGCGATGCGTCCACGGGACGGCGTCGCCGGTGCGGACGGCGGCCGAGGCGGTCAGCTGCAGCAGCGCCAGCGGCGGGATCCACGCCGAGTTCCACGCCGCGACGGCCGGCCCGGCCCACGGATGCCCGGCCGTGACGGCGGCCACCGCGACGACGGCGAGCGCCAGATACGCCAGCAGCGACGCGGCGAGCCCGGCCGCCAGCCGGCCGGCGGCGCGGTGACCCGACCGGCTGAGCCGGAGCGCGGCGAGCGCGGTGACCACGGCGGCCGTCGCGAGGGCCACGGCGCCGACCGGGTCGCTGGCGAAACCGCCGTGCCCGGCCGCGCCCAGGGCGGCGAGCGCCGCGACGCCGAGGGTCGCCGTGGCAGCGGTGAGCACGGGCAGGCTCCGCAGCGCGGGCACCGGGCGGGCGACTGCCGTCATTCGTGGGGATCCCGTCGGAGCGGGCGCCGAGGACAGCCGGTCGCCGCCCGCCGGCTCGGACGCGGGAGAACGGCCATCGGCACATTCAACCCGGTCCCCCGTCCCGAGGTCGATCCCGTGGCCTGGTCAGTCCCGCATCAGCTCGTTCAGCTCGCCGAAGTCGAGGCCGCCCGCGAGCGCCTCGTACGTCCCGGCGCCGAACACCTCCGCCGCCGCGCGCCGGACCACCGCGTACGCCGCCTCGGCCAGCGCCGGGCCGAGGCTCACCCGGGCCACCCCGAGCCGGGCCAGCTCGGCCACCGGCGGCGCGCCCGGCCCGGCCAGCACGTTCAGCGGGGCCGGGATCGCCGCCACCAGCGCGGCCACCGTCTCCGGCTCCACCGTCCCGATGACGAAGATCCCGTCCGCGCCGGCGGCCAGGTACGCCTCGGCGCGCGCGACCGTCTCCGGTACGCCTCCGGCGCCGCGCAGGTACGTGTCGACGCGGGCGTTGACGTACAGCGGGATGCCGGCGCGGTCGGCGGCGGCCCGGGCCGCGGCGAGCCGGGCGACCTGCTCGTCGACCGGGCGCAGCGGACCGCCGCCGTCGTGCCGGGCGTCCTCCACGTTGACGCCGACGGCTCCGGCGGCGAGGACGGCGGTGACGGTCTCGGCGACCTGCTCGGGGTTGTCGCCGTACCCGGATTCGATGTCGGCGGTGACCGGAAGGCGGACCGCGTCGGCGACGCGGCGGATGACGTCGACGGCGGTCTCCCGGGCGAGCAGGTCGCCGTCGGGGGCGCCGCGGCTCCAGGCGACGCCGGCGCTTGTGGTCGCGATCGCGCGGGCGCCGGCCGCGGCGACGAGCCGGGCGCTCACCGCGTCCCACGCGTTGGCCAGGATCAGTGGCTCACCGGGCCGGTGCAGGGCGCGGAACCGCTGGGCTCGGGTCTGTTGATCGTCCACCGGGCCAGTCTGGGTGCGGCGGCGCGGGCGCGGCAATGGCCAGCGGCGTGGCACTGGACTGATCGATGACGACGAGAAAGGCCGTGTCGAATTGATCGACACGGCCTTTCCGCTGGTGGGCGATACTGGGTTTGAACCAGTGACCTCTTCCGTGTCAAGGAAGCGCGCTCCCACTGCGCCAATCGCCCTCGTCTACTGCGAGGTGGAGACGGGATTTGAACCCGTGTACACGGCTTTGCAGGCCGTTGCCTCGCCTCTCGGCCACTCCACCGAGGTTGCCCCCGAACTGCGTGGCGGCATCTCCGAGCGGACGACGGGATTCGAACCCGCGACCCTCACCTTGGCAAGGTGATGCGCTACCAGCTGCGCTACGTCCGCACGCCCCCGGTGTTATCCGGTGACGGATGAGAACTTTAGCCGAGCCCGGGAACGGTTGCCAAATCGGGTCCCGCTTCCGGCGCGTCCGATGGTGGCGGGCGACCTTCGCCCTGAGCTTCCTAGGAGCCTGGGTGGTTGGCTCCCGAGAGCATTGGCAAGCGCTCCCACCTGCGGAAGCAGACTGGCGAGTCGAGTGTCCGGCATCCGACTGCCCGGCCGCCGACCAGCCGCCTCGGTAACTCCCCGTGGTCATCCGGATGGGTTACCGTAACGCCGTGACGAGACGAGCCGCCGAGATCCGCCTGGACGCGCTGCTGCGTACGGCCTGCGAGGTGATCGCGGAACGAGGGCTCGCCAACACCCGCACCGCCGACGTGGCGGAAGCCGCCGGGGTCAGCCAGGCGCTCGTGTTCTACCACTTCGCCACCAAGGACCGGCTGCTCGCCCAGGCGTTCGCGTACGCCGTCGACCAGGACCTGACCCGGCTCGACGCGGTGCTCCGCTCCTCCGCGCCGCCGCTGGCGAAACTGCGCCGCATGCTGCGCCTGTACGCGCCGACCGGGCGCGCCACCTCCTGGTCCATGTGGATCGACGGCTGGGCGGAGTCGCTGCGCACCCCGGAACTGGAGAAGCTCTCCCGGCGGCTGGACCTGCGATGGCGGCAGGACCTGGCCGCGGTGATCACGGACGGGGTCACCGAGGGCACGTTCGACTGCCCCGACCCGGCCGGCGCGGCCTGGCGGATCAGCGCGGTGATGGACGGCCTCGCGGTCCAGCTCGCGGTGCACGAGCGGGTGATCACGCGCCGCCAGATCGCGGAGTGGATCCGCCTCGTCGCCGCCCGCGAACTGGGCCTGGAACCCAGCCAGCTCGACTGACCGCGCGCCGGCCGGTCACGGCCAGGTCGGGCGTGGGCGTTCGAAGGGCGGTGGCAGGGTCTCCGGCTCGGTGGCGGCGGCGGGGCGCAGCAGGCGGCGCATCCGCAGCAGCAACCCGGCGCCGAGGAACAACAGCAGACCACCCAGCAGGAACGCTGCCTGCACGAGGCCGAAGCCACCGCTGTCCGCGACCGGGCGACCGGCAACACCACCGGGCGGCGGCTCCACCACTGCCGCGTCGGTCGGCTCGTCGGTCACCGGAACGTCGGCGGGCTCCTCCGACGGCGCCTCCGTGGGCTCCGCGCTGGTCGGTGAGGGCTTCGGCGTCGGCTCGGCCGCCTCACCCACCACCTGCCGGGTGGCGGTCCGCCGGGCCAGCAGCCGCAACTGCGGGTCGTACGCCTCGGCGGCGAAGCTCACCCGCCCGCGCGCCACGTCCTCGGCGAACGCCACCCGGTAGCGGGCCGTCACCGTACGGCCCGGGCAGAGCACACCCGGGTCGAGTTGCCGGTCGGTCAGCCGGGCGGTGTCTCCCTCGGTGCGGATCTCCAGCGGGAACGACCCGCTGTCCTCCACCCGGTCGACCTTCAGCTGGTCCAGGCGCAGGCCCTGCACCCGCACCAGCATCGACCAGCGCACCTTGACACAGCCGCCCCCGTCGGAGCGGGAGACCACGGCGGATAACGTCTCCACCCGGTTCCCGGCGGTGAACTCGTCCGGCAGACCGCTCAACTCGGTGGAGAAGGCCGCCGCCGCCCGCGCGGGCAGGGCTCCCCCGTACCCGGTCCCGGCCACGAAGGTCAGCACCAGTCCGATCCGTAGCGCGTGCCGCCACCCGCTCACCACGCCTCCTCACCCTCGGTCGTGTCCACAGGCAACGCTAGGAGCGCGCCGGGCACGCCGGTAGACGGGCGTGTTCGCATCCAACGCCACAACACGGGGGCCATTTCACCGAGCGTGGTGAACCGGTCACGGCCTCTCCGCGACACGCCCGGGATGCGGGCCGGGACCCCGGGTGGGACACAATTCTCCGGTGTCCGAGCTGTCCGCCGCGTTCGTCCGGCTGCACGCCCGCCTCGCCCCTGTCGCGTTCGTCCCCGAGGTGCTGCTGCACCAGGCCGACGAGCCGATCGGCCTGTGGGAGCTGACCGAGGGCGAGTTCCGCAGCGCCCAGCCGCCGCCGTTCTGGGCGTTCGCCTGGGCCGGCGGGCAGGGCCTGGCCCGCTACGTCACCGACCACCCCGAGGTGGTTGCCGGCCGCCGCGTGCTCGACCTGGCCTCCGGCTCCGGCCTGGTCGCCATCGCCGCCGCCCGCGCCGGCGCGGCCACCGTCCGGGCCGTCGAGGTGGACGAGCGGGCGGTCGCGGCCGTCGCGCTCAATGCCGGGGCCAACGGGGTACGCGTCGACGCCGAACTCGGCGACATCCTCGACTCCGACGCGGGCGACGCCGAGGTGGTGCTGGCCGGGGACGTCTTCTACAGCGAGGCGATGGCCCGCCGGATGCTGCGCTTCCTGCTCCGGGCCGCCCGTTCCGGCGCCCGGGTGCTGGTGGGCGACCCGGGCCGGGCGTTCCTGCCCCGCGAGCGTTTCCACGAGCTGGCCGCGTACGACGTGCCGGTGTCCGAGGCGCTGGAGAGCGTACGGGTGAAGCACACCACCGTGTGGGAGCTGGACCCGAACCCGCCCGGCGCCCGCCGCTAGCGTTACCGCGTGCTGTTCCGGGGCTGGGGGGAGTCCGTCGACGGGCGGTGGCCGGACGCGGCCACGGTTGTCGACCACGTCGGCGTGCCGCACCTGGTGGTGACCCGGCACGCGCTCGTCCGCCAGGTGCTCACCGATCCGGTGACGTTCCGACCGGACAACGCGCTCGACGCGGTGACCCCGGTCCCGGTGGCGGCGCTGCGCGTGCTCGCCGGGCACCGGTTCCGGCTGCCGCCGACGCTGGCGAACAACGGCGGCGCCAGCCACCCGGAGATCCGCGGCATCGTCGCCGACGCGCTGCACCCGCACCGGGTGGCCGCGCAGCGCCAGTGGCTGACCGGGCTGGTCCGGGAGCGGGTGGCCGCTCTGGCGGCGGAGCTGGACGCGGGCCGCCCGGTCGACCTGTACGCCGGCCTCGCCGCCGACCTGCCGCTGCTGGTGCTGGCCCGGCTGGTCGAGCTGCCGGACGCGCCGGTCGGCGCGGTGAAGGACTTCGCCCGGGCCGCGCTGGAGCTGTTCTGGGCGCCGCTGGACTCCTCCCGGCAGCTCGCGCTCGCCGCCGAGGTGGGCCGGTTCCACACCGTGCTGCGCGAGTTCGCCGCGACCGGGGGCGGGCTCGCCGCGCGGCTGCGCGACGCCGGGCACTCCCCCGACGTGGTCGTCGGCGCGCTGTTCTTCCTGCTGGTCGCCGGTCAGGAGACCACCTCGCAGTTCCTCACCCTGCTGTTGCACCGGCTGGCCGGGGAGCCGGCGGTACGGGCCGGGCTGCGCGCCGGCACGGTGGCGGTGGACGACGTGGTCGAGGAAGGGCTGCGGCTGGAACCGCCGATCGTCACCTGGCGGCGGGTGGCAGCCGCGGACACGATGCTCGGCGAGCTGCCGGTGGCGGCGGGCACCAGCGTGGTGGCGTGGCTGGCCCGTGCCGGGCGTGACCCGGCCGTGGTCGGCGCGCCGGGCGAGTTCCGCCCGGGGCAGCCCGGCTCGCGGCGGCACCTGGCGTTCGGCGCCGGGCCGCACCGCTGCGTCGGCGCGCAGCTGGCCCGGATGGAGGCGGCGGTGGTGGTCGCCGAGGCGACCGCGCTGCTGGACGGCGTGACTGTGGTCCGTCCGCCCTGGTGCCCGGACAACCTGACGTTCCGGATGCCGGACGCGTTCGTGGTCCGTCGCGCCTGAGCCCTGCGGGTGTTAACAGGGGGCCCTTCCTCTACCGGAGGCGTTAATAAGGGGCCCTTCCTTACTCCTCGGCCCAGGCGCGCCAGTCGTCGAGCACGCCGTACAGGGCGGGGGTGAGCCAGCCCGGCGCGGACCGGCGGAACACGCCCGGGTCCATCCCGCCCGCGCCGGCCGGCACCGCGCCGAGCAGGTTCGGCACCAGCTCGGACAGGTTGAGCCAGTGCACCAGCTCCGGCTCGGCCGGCCAGGCGCCGATCACCACGCCGGCCGGCACGGCCCGCCGTTCCAGCGCCTCCAGCGTCAACGCGGTGTGGTTGAGCGTGCCGAGCCCGGCCCGTGCCACCACCACCGCGGGCGCGCCGAGCGACACCGCGAGGTCGGCCACCGTCCACGGCTCGCCGGACGGGCGCAACCCCATCGGTACGAGCAGACCGCCCGCGCCCTCGATCAGCACCAGGTCGTGCTTGTCGGCCTCCTCGCGGATCGCGTCGACGGCGTTGTACAGCTCCAGCGGCGGCAGGTCGGCCACCCGGGCCGCGGCGAGCGGCGCGAGCGGATCGGGGTAGCTGGCGAGCGTCCGGCCGGTCAGCGGGGCGGCCAGCCGGGTCACCGAGTCGACGTCGCCGGGCTCACCGGTGGCCGTACCGGTCTGGCCGGGCTTGACCACCGCGACCCGCAGTCCGGCGGCCTGCGCGGCGGCGGCGACGGCGGCGGTCACCACGGTCTTGCCGATCTCGGTGTCCGTGCCGGTCACCAGCACCGGCCCGGTCCAGCCGTCACTCATGAGACCTCCCGCGCGCACTCCACGATCACGTCCAGGGCCCGTTCGAAGTCGGCCCGCCGCACCCCGGCGCTGACCGTGAGGCGCAGCCGGGAACGGCTGTCCGGCGTGGACGGCGGACGGAAGCAGCCGACCGCCACGCCCCGTTCCCGGCAGGCGGCGGCCCAGGCGGTCGCCGCCTCCGGGCCGGGCGCGGTCACCGAGATCACGGCGCCGTCCGGGGCGGAGACGGGCAGTCCCGCACCGCCCAGCCGGCGCACCGCCGTCGCGACCCGGTCGGCCAGCTCGGCGCGCAGCGCGTCGCCGTCGCGGGCCAGGCGCACCGCGGCGCGTACCCCGGCCACCACGGCGGGCGGCGGCGCGGTGTCGAAGATGAACGTGCGGCCGGTCTCCACCAGGTGGCGGACGAACTCCGCCGGCCCGGCGACCACGCCACCGGCGCCGCCGAGCGCCTTGGACAGCGTCGCGGTGACCACCACGTCCGGCGCGCCGGCCAGCCCGGCGGCGGCCACCCCGCCGGCCCCGGCCGGGCCGGTGACGCCGAGCGCGTGCGCGTCGTCGACGAGCAGCAGCGCGCCGTGACGGCGGGCCACCGCGTGCAGCTCCGCGAGCGGGGCCAGGTCGCCGTCGACGGAGAAGACCGACTCGGTCACCACCACGGCCGGGCGGCCCGGCGCGGCGGCGAGCGCCGCCGCCACCGCTGCGACGTCGGCGTGCGGCGTCACGAGCGTCTCGGCGCCGGAGATCCGGCAGCCGTCGATCAGCGAGGCGTGGTTGTGGGCGTCGGAGACGAGCAGCGTACGCGGCTGCGTCAGTCCCCGGACGGCGGCGAGGTTGGCCAGGTAGCCGGAGGAGAAGACGAGCGCCCGGTCGACGCCGAGCCAGTCGGCCAGGTCGTCCTCCAGCGCGTGGTGGGCCTCGGTGGAGCCGCGCACCAGGCGTGACCCGGTGGCGCCCAGCCCGTACGCGGACAGGGCCGTCGCGGCGGCGGCGGTGACCTCCGGGTGGTTGGCCAGGCCGAGGTAGTCGTTGCCGGCCAGGTCGATCACCGGGTCGTCGGCGGCCCGGGGACGCAGCGTGCGGGTCAGCCCCGCCCGGGCCCGCAGCTCGGCGCGGCGGTCCAGGGCCGCCAGCCAGTCCGCCACTGTGCCGTCCCCTCCCGCCGACCCCCGCCCCGCCGGGCGCTTCCGCGGGGCGAAGTTACCACCCGTCCCGAGGGCCCCGGCGTGGCGCGGTCCCGGCTCGCCGGGGCTGCTGGCGGCGGTTTCCCGGGCCCTCGGTGGCCTGTTAGGTTACGAGCCATGCCAGAGATCCTCGACCAGGCCCGGGACCGGGTGCTGGGCAACGGCGTCGGCCTCGACGAGGCCGGTGTCCTCGCGGTGCTGAACCTGCCCGACGAACACCTGCCCGCCGCGCTCCAGCTCGCTCACGAGGTCCGGATGCGCTGGTGCGGTCCGGAGGTCGAGGTCGAGGGCATCGTCTCGCTGAAGACCGGCGGATGCCCGGAGGACTGCCACTTCTGCTCGCAGTCCGGCCTGTTCACCTCGCCGGTCCGGTCGGTCTGGCTGGACATCCCGGCGCTGGTCGAGGCCGCGAAGCAGACCGCCGCGACCGGGGCGACCGAGTTCTGCATCGTGGCCGCCGTGCGCGGCCCGGACGCCCGGCTGATGAAGCAGATGCGCGAGGGTGTCGCGGCCATCCGGGCCGCCGTCGACATCCAGGTCGCCGCGTCGCTCGGCATGCTCACCAAGGAGCAGGTCGACGAACTGGTCGAGATGGGCGTGCACCGCTACAACCACAACCTGGAGACCTGCCGCTCCTACTTCCCGAACGTGGTCACCACCCACTCGTGGGAGGAGCGCTGGGAGACGCTGCGGATGGTCCGCGAGTCCGGCATGGAGGTCTGCTGCGGCGGCATCCTCGGGCTCGGCGAGACGGTGGAGCAGCGCGCCGAGTTCGCCGCGCAGCTCGCCGAGCTGGATCCGCACGAGGTGCCGCTGAACTTCCTCAACCCGCGGCCGGGCACCCCGCTCGGTGACCGCCCGGTGGTGGAGGGCAAGGACGCGCTGCGCGCGATCGCCGCGTTCCGGCTGGCCATGCCGCGCACCATCCTGCGGTACGCGGGCGGCCGCGAGCTGACCCTCGGTGACCTGGGCACCCGCGACGGTCTGCTCGGCGGCATCAACGCGGTGATCGTCGGCAACTACCTGACCACGCTGGGTCGCCCGGCGACGGCCGACCTGAAGCTGCTGGAAGACCTGAAGATGCCGGTGAAGGCGCTCTCGGCGACCCTGTGAGGCAGCGGTGACCGATCTTTCCCCCGCCCCGGCCGTCCCCGAGGCGGTCGCGCGCTGGTGCGACAGGTGCGGCGAGTCGGTGGCGGCCGGGCCGCATCCGGCGTGCGAGGCGGCCCGGGCGTGGGAACCGCCGCGCTGGTGCGCGTCCTGCCGGCGGCGGATGAAGGTGCAGGTCGTACCGGCCGGCTGGTCGGCGGTCTGCGTCGAGCACGGCGAGCGGCGGGGCTGAGGCGTGCTGCGGGGGCGGGCGGTGACGCTGCGGCCGGTGACCGACGCCGACGTGCCCGCGCTGGCCGCGATCCGGGCCACCCCCGAGGTGCGCCGCTGGTGGCGCGGCGGCGACGACCTGGCCGCATCGGTGCGCGCCGACCTGGCCGACGACGAGCTGACCGTCTACGCGGTCGAGCACGACGGCCGGCTGGTCGGCGCGATCCAGTGGTACGCCGAGACCGACCCGGACTACCGGCACGCCAGCCTGGACGTCTTCCTCGACCCGGCGGTACGCGGCACCGGGCTGGGCGGCGACGCGGTCCGCACGCTGGTCCGGCACCTGATCGACGAGTACGGCCACCACCGGTTCACCATCGACCCGGCGGCGGCGAACACGGCGGCGATCCGGGCGTACGCGAAGGTGGGTTTCCGCCCGGTGGGCATCATGCGCCGCTACGAGCGCGGGGCGGACGGGCGCTGGCACGACGCGCTGCTGATGGATCTGCTCGCCGAGGATCTGGCGGGCTGAGTCAGCCGGCCCAGAGCAGGTGCCCGTCGGGCAGGCGGCGGGCGCCCTCGGCGGGCCGGTGCGGGCTGAGCCGGCCGTCCGGCATGAGGTGCGACACCGGCACGCCGCGGCCGAGCACGGCGACGTCGGCGATCAGCCGCCGGTGGCAGCGCCACCAGACGCTCTCGCTGCACATCACAGCGGTTCTCCGCAGCGCGGCGTCGGCCAGCGCCTCGTCCACCGCCGCGTCGAAGTCGGGCGTGCGGGTGTACGCGGCGTACGCCCGGAAGGCCGCGACCGTCCACCAGGTGTCCGGTTCCGGCTCGCCGGCGGGGACGTGCCGGCGGCCGCCGAGGCGCGGCTCCCAGCGGTAGCCGATGCCCCGTTCGGGCAGCCAGCGTTCCATGGCCTCGCGGCGGACGTCGGGGTTGGTCCGGCTGGCCGGGTAGCGGCGCACGTCGACGACCAGGGCGACAGCCGCGCCGGCCAGCAGGTCTCCGAACTGGTCGCGGCGGGCGGCCCCGTGTCCGACGGTCAGCAGCTCGCGCTCCACCGTCCCAGCTTGCCCCGGCTCGCCGCCGCCCGCGCGCCGGCCGGGCCGCCCCACCGGAAAGGGCGTGCCCGGCACCACGTGGGTGCCGGGCACGTCTTCCGGTGACTGTGTGACGGTCAGCGCTGGAGGGTCAGCACACCCGGCCGCCACGGCAGCAGGTTGTAGTCGCCTCCCGCACTGGGGTTCTTGCCCTGGTACAGGAGCTGCAGGTTGCAGGCGTCGACGGTCTTGGTCTGGTCGGGGTTGGTACGGACCAGGTCACCGTGGCTGATGTCGTTGGTCCACGTCGCGCCGCTGTTGGCCTTGCCCGCGAAGGGGTTGCTCTCCGTCGCGGCCTGCGGGGTCCACGAGCCGCTGAGGCTGTTGGACGTGAACGACCGGAAGTAGCGTCCCTGGCTTCCGATCGCCTCGACGATCATGAGGTACTGGTTCTGGCCCGCCACCTTGTAGACCTCGACGCCCTCGAACAGGTTGTTCGTCGAGTCGGTCATGATCGTCGTGTAGTTCGAGCCGAAGCTGCCCGGGAAGTTCCCGAGCGGCATGCTCGACCGGTAGATCTTGCCGTTGTCCCCGGCGAAGAACAGGTACATGTTCTGGTCGTCACCGATCAGGGTCTGGTCGATGACGCCGTACGGGGCGTCGGGCAGGGTGGCGGTGGACAGCGTCTGCGCCGAGGACCAGCCGTTGGCGTTGGTCGGGTCGCTCGACGTCTTGTAGCTGAACGAGGTCGGCCCCCACTGGTACGCCAGCACCCAGATGTTCTTCGGCGCGAAGTACAGCAGCGTGGGCGCCACGGTGCCCTGGCTCATTCCGTTCTGACCGGCCGAGGCCATGTCGGACCAGTTCGTGAACGTGCTGAAGTTCATCGAGCTGTACTGGCCGCTGCTGTTGACGTACGACCCGTAGACCAGGTGCTTGCCGTTGTAGACCACGTTGGTGAAGTCCTTGAGCGAGACCCAGCCGTTCTGCGGGTTGGCCAGCGAGCCGGTGGACGACCACCGGTAGGTCGACGGGAGCGAGCAGCCGCCCGGCGGGGGCGTCGTGGTCGGCGGCGGCGTGGTCGGGGGCGGCGTGGTGCCACCACCGAAGTCGGTCCGCCACTGCTGGTTGGTCTGTCCGTGGCAGTCGTACAACTGGATCTGCTGGCCGTTGCCGGTGCCCCAGACGTCCAGGCAGCGGCCGGACTGCACGCCGCTGATGGTGCCGTTGGAGTTGATGTTCCACTGCTGGTTGGACTGGCCGTTGCAGTCCCAGATGATGATTCCGGTGCCGTTGGCGGTGGCTGCGCCGTTCGCGTCGAGGCACTTGCTGCCGTAGACCATCAGCTGCTTGCTGGAGGTGTACGTCCACTGCTGGTTCGACTGACCGTTGCAGTCGTAGAGCTGCACCCGGGTGCCGTTCGTCTGGGTGGCGTTCGGCACGTCGATGCACCGGCCCGACTGCACGCCGACGAGCCGGCCGGCGCCGCCGCTCGGCGGCGGTCCCGTGGTCGGGGTCGTGGTCGGCCCCGAGGTCGGGGCGGCCGCGTTGAGCACGTTGAGGACCGAGTTGTACGCGGCCTTCTTGTTGCCGCTGCCGTCGAACAGCAGCGGGCTCTCGCCTGAGCGCCACGAGTCGCTGTCGCGCACGCCCCAGACCGTGATGCCGATGCAGCGCGGCACGTTGATGCACGCCTGGGTCAGCCCGGCGTACTGGCTGGTCGAGGAGTTCGTGACGTCGACCTCGGTCAGCGCCACGTCCACACCGAGCGCGGCGAAGCTGGACAGCGTGGTCTGGAAGTTGCTCGGCAGCGAGCTGCCACCGGTGAAGTGGGTCTGCAACCCGACGCAGTCGATCGGCACACCCCGGGACTTGAAGTCCCGGATCATGTTGTAGACACCCTGCGTCTTGCCGTACGACCAGTTCTCGATGTTGTAGTCGTTGTAGCACAGCTTCGTCGACGGGTCGGCCGCCCGCGCGGTGCGGAACGCCACCTCGATCCAGTCGTTACCGGTGCCCTGCAGGTTGGAGCTACGGCGGCTGCCGTCCTCGTTGAACGCCTCGTTCACCACGTCCCACGCGGCCAGCTTGCCCCGGTAGTGGGCCATCACACCGTTGATGTGGTCGATCATCGCCTGACGCAGGTTGCTGCCGCTGAGGCTCTGCATCCAGCCCGGCTGCTGCGCGTGCCACGCCAGCGTGTGCCCCCGGACCTTCAGGCCCCGCTGGGTCGCCCAGTTGTAGATCTGGTCGCCCGAGTTGAAGTTGAACTGGCCCCGCTGGGGCTGTGTCGCGTCCGGCTTCATCTCGTTCTCGGCCGTGATCATGTTGAACTCACGCCCGGCGATCGTGCTGTACGTCGAGTCGCCGAGCCGGCCCGCCGCGATGGCGGTGCCGAAGTACCGGCCCGACTGCGCGGCGGCCGCGCCCAGCGTGCTCGCGGCGGCGTTCGCCGACGGCATCATCACCGCGACGGCGGCCACCGTCACGACGCTGACCGCGCCGGCGAGCAGCGCTCGGACGGCGGGCGATCGCCGTCGCCGACTCCCGCCGCGATGAGCGGATGGGCTCATTGCCATCTTGGCCTCCTTACTGGCCAACACCCAGGCCGTCGGGGCGGGACGACTGGACGTTTCGGTTGGGGTATCTAGCTTTGTCGATGCTTCCACCACGCATCGACGGGGACAATGGTGTTTCGGAAAAGTTTCGGAACGTTTTTGCCGCGCGCGGCCCGGCGCGGCGTGGCTGGTCACCCGGGGTGCGATGCCGGCCACGCCGCGTCGACGGTCAGGAGACCGTGCAGGCGGTCCCGTTGAGCGTGAAGCTCGCCGGCCTCGGGTTCGAGCCGGTGTGGGTGCCGTTGAAGCCGAAGCTCGTCGACGCCCCCGGCGCCAGCGTGCCGTTGTAGGACAGGTTCGACGCGGTCACCGCCGTGCCCGTCTGGGTCACGTTCGCCGACCAGGCCTGCCCGACCTTCTGCCCGGCGTTGCCGAACGTGAACGCCAGCGTCCAGCCGTTGATCGCCGTGGTGCCGGTGTTGGCGACGGTGATGTTCGCGGTGAACCCGGTGTCCCAGGAGTTCGCCGTCCAGGTCACCGCGCAGCTCCCGCCGGCAGGCGGCGCGGTGGTGGTCACCGTGACGCCGGACGAGGCGGGAGAGACGTTTCCGGCCGCGTCCACCGCCACCACAGTGAAGGTGTACGTGGTGGAGGCGGTCAGCCCGGTCACCGCCAGCGTGGTGCCGGTGGCCGAGCCGACCAGGACGTTCCCGCCCCGGTAGACGCGGTAGCCGGTGACGCCCACCGCGTCGGTGGACGGACCCCAGGTCAGCGTCAGTCCGGTCGGGCCGATCGCGGAGGCGGTGGGGGTGCCGGGCGCGGTCGGCGCTGTGGTGTCCGGCGCCGGGCCGGCCGGCGTGGTGACGCTGACCGCCGCGGACGACGCCGAGCGGTTGCCGGCGCCGTCGAGCGCCCGCACGGTGAACTGGTACGTCCGCTCGGGCAGCAGCCCGGTCACCGCGAGCGTGTTGGTGGTGGCGGTGCGCAGCACCAGCGCGTCGCTGCCGGTCTGCGCCTGGGTGATCTCGTAGCCGGCCAGGCCGCTGCCACCGGTGTCGGTGGACGCGGCCCAGGTCAGCGTGAGCCCGCTCGACGTGACGGCGGACGCGACAGGGGTGCCGGGCACTGTGGGCGCGGTGGTGTCCGGGGTGACCGGTCCGGGCTCCTCGCCCCAGACCCGCACGCCGCCGGAGTAGAGCGGCACCTTGGGGTTGGGCCCGGCCGTGGCCTGGTACGACGGGTCGTTCGTCGGGTCCCAGGTGCCGCCCTCCGGCACCCCGATCTTGAACTGGACCTCCATCCGGTGCTGCGACTGCCCGGCGGGCGCGATGGTGTAGCCGGTGCAGTCGACCTCGACGTACCAGATGTCGCCGGAGAACTGCTTCGCGGTCGACGGCGACGGGCAGCCCTGCGTGTAGCCGGGGGTCACGGTCACCGCTCCGGTGCCGTCGGGCCGGAAGAAGTACCGGAACTTACCGGTGGTCAGCGCCCGGGCCGGGAACGCCGACTTGTTGTAGATGATCGCCTTGAGCCCGGTGGCGCGCGGCTCGGCCTGCATCACTGTGGTCTCCACAGTCATCTCGTCCAAGTCGGGCGTCTCGGCGGACGGGAAGCCGGCGCGCGGGCTGCCGCCGTACTCGTTGGCGAGGCGGGCCAGCGCGGAGGTGAAGCCGGCGTTGTAGTCGGTTGCCACCTCGTTCATCACGTAGTCCGACCGGCTGTCGGTGTACGCGTCGTTGGCCGCCGACGGGCCGCCGACGAGCGCGCCGTAGAGCACGTGCCGGGTCTCGGTGGGCACGGTCTGGCTGTCCCACCAGGAGCCGTGCGCGGTGCGGTGGTGCGGGTTGCGCGGCGAGTTGGCGCCGAAGCCGATCTGGTAGCTGGAGTTGCGCGGGTTGTCGCCGAGCGCGTAGTTGATCTGCCGGACGGCGAAGTCGTGGTAGCGCGCCTTGCGCGTGGTGTCGGTGGTCTTGTCGCTGTAGACCAGCGCGGCGAACGCGGTGTTGGAGGCGTACCGCAGCGCGCCCCACGAGTCGAGCACCGCCATTCCGCCGGGCGAGTACGGCACGCGCTGCCCGTTGACGCCCACCGTCCAGTAGTCCAGCCACCGGTTGGCGTCGTCGGCGTACTTCTGCTTGCCGGTCAGGTTGGCCAGCAGCACGTACGCGCCGAACTGCTTGTTGTCCCAGGCGATCGTCCACTTGTAGGAGCGGGTGGTGGACTGCGGCTCGGTGCCGAGCTTGTCGTACTCGCTCTCCGCCTTTGCGAGGTAGGTCGCGTCACCGGTGGCCCGGTACAGCCAGATCGCGCCCCAGACCAGCTCGTCCTGGTAGCCGCTCCACGACTTGTAGAAGCTCGTCGCGTCGGTGATGCACTCGTGGTAGTTCTTCCGCACGGTGTCGGCGAACGTGTAGAGCTGCTTGGCGTGGCCGAGCAGCTTGTCCGCGTAGGTCGCGTCGGTGGGCCGGAACACCATGGACGAGGCGGCCATCGCGGCCGCCGTCTCCCCCGCCAGGTCCGCGCCGCCGCAGCTCGCGTCGATCTTGTACGCGGGCCGCGCCATCGGCATCACCTCGGCCGGGCCCCACCACTTGTGGTCGTCGTCGCCCTTGCCGACCTGTCCGTAGAGGACGTTCGGCGCGGGGTGCGCCTTGACGAAGTAGTCGTTGACGAAGCGCAGGTTGTTCAGCAGGTGGGTGAGCTGCCCGGAGGCGACGTAGCCGTCGCGGTACTCGACCGCGCCCCAGGCCAGCATGGTGGCGCTGAACGCCATCGGGAAGCCGAACTTCACGTGGTCACCGGCGTCGTACCAGCCGCCGGTGAGGTCGACGCCGACGTCGGCGCCGTCGGTGAGCGCCGAGTCGCCGCGCCAGGAGACGCGGTTCCACGAGGGCTTGCGGCCGGACTGCTGCGCCTCGTAGAAGAACAGCGACTTCTGCAACGCCTCGGCGTAGTTGAACGTGGCCGCGGCCTGCGCGGCGGCGGGTACCTCCATGGCCGACGCGGGCGGCGCGGCGGCGACGGCCGTGGCCAGGCCGACGGCCAGCGCGGCGCCGGCGGCGAGCAGCCGGCGCAGCCGCGACCGGCCTCCGGGCGGCGGTATCGGACGGGGCATGGCGAGCTCCTGTGGCTGGCGCCGCGCGGCAGCCGGAGCGGGGACGGCGCTTCGGGCTCCGGCTGCCGCGAGGCAGTGGTGGTGGGGTGACCGCGGGAGCCTCGGGAGCGCTCCCATGGATAAGCGACAATGTAATGGGCACGCAACACGTTGGGAAGGCCGTCGCCGGTGGACCTCGCCGGACGTACTGGTGGGTAACCAACGGGAGCTGGATCACATCATCGACGCACCTCGATATCGAGGCGGCTCGTTCCCAGCTCAGCGGCATCGCGACTGCGACTAACGCGCCGCCGACGGCCCCGTCCGGGCCGCCGCCGTCCTGGCATACGAGCGTACGGTTGCCCGCCCGCTCGGCACCGCGCGACAGTACGCCTCACCTGCGGTGCCATCGACGCCGCCGCTCCCCGGACAACCCTGAGGAGATCGCGATGGCTCTACGACTCGCCGAGGGCACCTCCTGGTCCGACACGCTCGCCCGGGCGGTGGCCGCCACGCCCGAGGCATTCGACACCACACCCGAGGGCATACCCACGCTCCACAATCTCGTCCAAGGGCAGTGGCGCGCGCTCGGCACACCGGCTCCGGTCCGTACCCCTGTCGACAACACGGTCCTCATCAACCTGGCCCGGCTCGACGCCGAGGCGGCGCGCGGCGCTGTCGCCCACGCCGCGGCGGCGCACCGGGAGTGGGCGCGGACCCCGCTGCCCGAGCGCGTCGCCCGGGTCACCGACGCGCCCGACGCGCTCACCGAGCACCGCGACCTGCTCGCCCTCCTGCTGGTCTGGGAGATCGGCAAGCCGTGGCGGCTGGCCTGCGCCGACGTGGACCGTGCGCTGGACGGCGTGCGCTGGTACGTGGGCGAAATCGAGCGGATGCTCGCCGACGGCCGGGAGCCGCTGCCCGGCCCGGTCAGCAACATCGCCTCCTGGAACTACCCGATGAGCGTGCTGGTGCACGCCGAGCTGGTGCAGTTGCTGGCCGGCAACGCGGTGATCGCCAAGACGCCGTCGCAGGGCGGCGCGGTCTGCCTCACCGTCGCCCACGCGCTGATGCGCCGCGCCGGACTGCCCGCCACCCTGCTGTCCGGCAGCGGCGAGGAACTGTCCGAGGTGCTCGTCCGCGCGCCGGAGATCGGCGCGGTGGCGTTCGTCGGCGGCCGCTCCAACGGCGGCAAGGTCGCCGCCGCGCTGCTCGACTGCGACAAGCGGCACTTCATCGAGCAGGAGGGCCTCAACGCCTGGGGCATCTGGAACTTCTCCCAGTGGGACTCGCTCGCCGCGCATCTGCGCAAGGGCTTCGAGTACGGCAAGCAGCGCTGCACCGCGTACCCCCGGTTCGTGGTCCAGCGCGACCTGGTCGACGAGTTCCTCGACATGTACCTGCCGGTGGTCCGCTCGATCCGGTTCGGCCACCCGCTCGCGGTCGGCGACGACTGGTCGGCCGGCGACCCGCTGCCGGAGCTGGACTTCGGGCCGCTGATCAGCGCCGCCAAGGCCGAGGAGCTGCGCCGCAAGGTCGAGGAGGCGGTACGCGGCGGCGCCGTGCCGCTGCACCGGGGCAAGCTCGACGGCGCGCCGTTCCTCGACGGGCAGGACACGTCCGCGTACGTGGCGCCCGCAGTGCTGCTGGCCCCGCCCGGCCGGTCCCGCCTGATGCACGCCGAGCCGTTCGGCCCGGTCGACACCATCGTCGTGGTGGACACCACCGACGAGCTGCTGGCGGCGATGAACGCCTCCAACGGCGCGCTCGTCGCGTCGCTGGCCTGCGACGATGAGGAGCTCGCCGGCAAGCTGGCGGTGGACCTGCAGGCGTTCAAGGTGGGCATCAACAAGCCGCGCTCCCGGGGCGACCGGGACGAGCCGTTCGGCGGCCGGGGCGCCTCCTGGAAGGGCGCGTTCGTCGGCGGCGACCTGCTGGTGCAGGCGGTGACGGTGGGCGGCGACGGCCGGCTCTACGGCAACTTCCCCGACTACAGCAGCTACCCCGCCACCTGATCCCGCGAACACGGACGGGGCCCCCGCATCGGGGGCCCCGCCGCGTCACCGTCCCCCGCATCGGAGGTCGGTCCGGGTGGCGCGCGAACGCGCCGGTTGCGGCCCTCCGGTCGGACCCCTCGGGCGTGCCGCGCCGTTGCGGCTCACCTCCGTGGTCCGGCCGGACGGCCGTCAGCTCATCCTGGCCGTCGCGCCGGCACGACCGCGCCGCGACCGGCCACCGCCGGTCCGCCGGTCACCGCGTCACCGCCGGACGCCGGCTCGCCCGTCGGCGGCGCGGGAACCAGCGGAAGCGTCACGGTCAGCACCGCGCCGTCGCGTTCCATCGCCACCGGCCGGTCCAGGCGGCGCAGCGTCCGCAGCATCGGGGTGTTCTCGGCCTGCACGTGCAGCAGCACCGCGGCGTACCCGGCCCGGTCGGCGTGGCCGAGCAGGCGGCGCAGCAGCGCCGAGCCCAGGCCCCGGCGCTGCCAGTCGTCGCGGACCAGCAGCGCCGCCTCGGCCTCGTCGCCCTCACCGAGCAGGTTCGCCATCGCCACGACCGGCTCCGCCGCCCCGCCGGAGCCCGCCGTGGCGAGCAGGGTCACGCCCCGGGCCGGCTCCAGCAGCCGGCGCAGCCGCGCCGGCGCCGGGTCGGCCGCCCCGCTCAGGTAACGCCGCTGCCGGCTGCGCGGCGAGCAGGCCGCGTGCAGCTCGCGTACGCCGGGGACGTCCTCGGCCGTCGCCGCCCGCACCGACACCTCCCCGCCGTCAGGCAGCACCAGCGTGACCCGGTCGGTGTCCCGGCGGGCCAGCATCGCCGCCAGCTCGACCAGGGCCTGCGCCCGGGCGTACTCGGCCGGGGTGAAGCTCGGCTCCCGGCGGCGCAGCTCGTACGCGCCGCCGGCCGGGTCCGCGAGCGCCATGGTCGTGCCGCCCACCCCGCCCGGCGCGGCGGCGGGCGTCGGACGCCAGGTCACGATGTCGGCGCCGAGCAGCGCGCGCAGCGCCGCGCCGGTCGCCTCCGGGTCACGGACCAGCCGCCCGGCGAGCCCGACCACCCGGGTCGGCTCGTCGGCCAGCCCGCGCGCCTCGCTGCGCGCGACCCAGCAGTCCCGGCCCCGGCCGCGTTCCACGGCGGCCCGCAGCTCCGCCTCGGTGACGTGCTCGGGGGCGTCGACCAGGAAGTCGTCGACCGCGCCGGCCTCGGTGGTGTGCACCTGCACGCTGAGGATGTTGACCCCGCGCAACGCGAGGCTCGCCGTGAGCACCGACAGGTAACCCGGCCGGTCGTCCACGGTGGCTCGGATCCGCCACAGCGCCATGGTTGTCTCCCTTCCTCGACACCGACCATGCCGTGCCCCTGTTGCGGGCCCGTTGCCCCGCGGTGACGCGGCCCGTCCGGTCAGGTGACGGTGGTCACGGGTGGCGCGCCGACCAGGTCCAGCCGGTCGCCGAGGATCACCGCGCTGGCGCGGACGATCTGGGCGAGCCGGTCCACCTCGGTGGAGTGGAACCCGGCCGCGGCCAGTGGCTCGCTGTGGTCGCGGGCGACCACCAGCACCAGGCCGGCCCGGCCGAACGGCGCGACCGCGTAGTGGTGCCCCTCCGGGCTGGTGATGGACCGCGCCCGCAGCGGGGTCACCTCGGGCAGCCGGGGCGGCGTCGGCGCCCGCCAGCTCGCGTGGCCGATCGCGGCGACGCCCGCCTCGCCGCTGCGCGAGGCCCAGTCCAGGGGTACGACGGCGGCCACCGCCCAGTCGGCGGCAAGCAGCCCGGGGGCCGCGTCGACGAGCGTGGCCACCCCGTCGGCCGGGTTGGCGGCCACCTGCGCGAGCAGTTCCGCGTCCTGCCCGGTGGTGGTGGGCGCGCCAATCGCCCGCCACACGCCGTCCACCCGCACGCCGGGGATCGCAGCCAGCCCGGCGAGCATCCGCTCCACCCGCGCCGCGCCCGGCCACACCACTGTGAAGTCGTCCACCGCCCGGCCGCCGAGCCGCTCCAGGACCACCACCTGCACGATGTCGGCGCCGGAGACGCCGAGTGTCCGGGCCACCTGGCCGAGCGTGCCCGGTCGGTCCGGCAGGGTCACCCGAACTCTCAGCAGCATGTCTGTTCCCCTCCGCTCGGCGCGCCGGCCGGGCGGCCGGCAGGCTGGGGCCCAGCCTGCCGGTTGACCATTTCGCCCCTGTTGCAGCGGCATGTCCCGCCGGGAAAGCCTGACCTTGACAACAAAGCTGAGCTGCCATCAACTATTCGGATGACCGATCCGGCCGCCGTCGCCCGGTTCTCGGCCGGCTCGGCACCCCGCGGGCTCGACCTCGACCGGCTCACCGCCTACCTGGCCGCGCACCGGCCGGATCTGACCGGCCCGCTGTCGGCGCGGCTGATCGCCGGCGGCAAGTCCAACCTGACCTACCTGCTGCGCGCCGGCGACCGCGAGGTGGTGCTGCGCCGGCCACCGCTCGGGCACGTGCTGGCCACCGCGCACGACATGGCCCGGGAGCACCGGGTGATCTCGGCGCTCGCGCCGACCGGCGTACCGGTGCCGGAGGCGCTGCTGCTCTGCGCCGACGAGAGCGTCATCGGCGCGCCGTTCTACCTGATGGCGAAGGTCGACGGCGAGGTCTACCGGCGGCGGGAGCAGACCGACGCGCTGACGCCGGCGCAGCGGCGCGACCTCGCGATGGCGATGATGGACACGCTCGCCACGCTGCACCGGGTCGAGCCGGCCGAGGTGGGCCTGGCCGACTTCGGCCGCCCCGAGGGCTACCTGGGCCGGCAGGTACGCCGCCGGGCCGGCCAGCTCGACCGCTCCCGCAGCCGGCCGCTGCCCGGCATCGACGAGCTGCGCGACGCGCTGGCCGCGAGCGTGCCCGAGGGCGCGAACGCGGGCCGCATCGTGCACGGCGACTACCGGCTGGACAACCTGCTCGCCACCGTCGACCCGGTGGCGGTGCGGGCGGTGCTCGACTGGGAGATGGCCACGCTCGGCGACCCGCTGGCCGACCTCGGGCTGCTGCTGACGTACTGGGACGTGCTGGGCGACAGCGACCACGGCGAGGGCAACCCGGTGGCCGACGGCATCGGCCCGCGCGCCGGTTTCCCCACCGGCGCCGAGCTGATCGAGCGGTACGCCGGGCGCGCCGGCGTCGACGTCGGGCCGCTGCACTGGCACGTGGCGCTCGGCTGTTTCAAGCTGGCGGTGATCTGCGAGGGCATCCACTACCGGCACACGCTCGGGCAGACGCTGGGCGAGGGTTTCGACCGGATCGGTGACATGGTGGCGCCACTCGTGGCGCACGGGCTGCGCGCGGTGAGGGAGAACTAGATGGAGTTCGCGTACGACGACCGGACGGTCGAGCTGCGGCAGCGGCTGGAGGCGTTCCTCACCGAGTGCGTGTACCCGGCCGAGCCGGTGCACCACGAGCAGGTGCTCGCGGCCGGCGACCCGTGGGCCCGCCCGCCGGTGATGGCGGAGCTGAAGGCGCAGGCGCGCGAGCGCGGGCTGTGGAACCTGTTCCTGCCCGACGCCCGCTACGGCGCCGGCCTGACCAACCTGCAGTACGCGCCGCTGGCCGAGCTGACCGGCCGCAGTCCGCACCTGGCACCGGAGGCGCTCAACTGCGCCGCGCCGGACACCGGCAACATGGAGCTGCTGGCCGAGTTCGGCTCCGAGGCGCAGCGCAAGCAGTGGCTCATGCCGCTGCTGGCCGGGGAGATCCGGTCCGCGTTCTGCATGACCGAGCCGGAGGTGGCCTCCTCCGACGCGACGAACATCGGCACCCGGATCACCCGCGACGGCGACCACTACGTGATCAACGGCCGCAAGTGGTGGTCGTCCGGGGCGATGGACCCGCGCTGCGAGATCTTCATCGTGATGGGCAAGACCGACCCGGACGCCGACCGGCTCCGCCAGCAGAGCATGATCCTGGTGCCCCGGGACACCCCCGGCGTGACGGTACGACGCGGGATGCGCGTCTTCGGCTACAGCGACGCCCCGCACGGCGGGCACGCCGAGATCGACTTCACCGACGTGCGGGTGCCGGCGGAGAACCTGGTCGGCGAGGAGGGCACCGGGTTCGCCATCGCCCAGGCCCGGCTCGGCCCCGGCCGCATCCACCACTGCATGCGCCTGATCGGCATGGCCGAGCGGGCCCTGGAGCTGCTCTGCCGGCGCGTGCTCGACCGGGTGGCGTTCGGCCGCCCGCTCGCCGAGCAGGGCGTGGTGCGGGAGTGGATCGCCGAGTCGCGGGTCCGCATCGAGCAGGCCCGCCTGCTGGTGCTCAAGACCGCGTGGCTGATGGACACCGTCGGCAACAAGGGCGCGCACACCGAGATCCAGGCCATCAAGATCGCCACGCCGCTGATGGCCGAGTGGGTGATCGACAAGGCGATCCAGGCGCACGGCGGGGCCGGTGTCAGCCAGGACACCCCGCTGGCCGAACTGTGGGCGGCGGCCCGCACGCTGCGCCTGGCCGACGGCCCGGACGAGGTGCACCGCGCCTCGCTGGCCCGCCGGGAACTGCGCCGCTGGTCCTGACCGGCTCCCTGCGGGCGGGTCAGGCGGAGGCGCGGTGGATGAGCTCGGTGTCCAGCAGCACGTGCGGCGAGGGGACCTCCTCGCCGCGGATGCGGGAGACCAGCAGCCGGGCCATCTGCCGGCCCATCTCCTCGACCGGCTGGAACACGGTGGTCAGCGGCGGCTCGGCCTGACGCGCGATCGGGGCGTCGTCGAAGCCGATCACCGCGACGTCCTCGGGCACCCGGCGGCCGGCCTCGCGCAGCGCGCGCAACGCGCCGAACGCCATCAGGTCGGAGGCGACGAACACGGCGTCCAGTTCCGGGCAGACGTCCAGCAGCCGGCGCATCGCCGCGGTGCCGCTGCCCTCGCTGAAGTCCCCGTACGCGATCAGGCCCGGGTCGACCCGGCCGCCAGAGGCCCGGACGGCCTCCTGGTAGCCGGAGAGCCGGGCCAGGCCGGCGCCCATGTCCTGCGGGCCGGCGATGGTGGCGACCCGCCGTCGCCCCTTGCGGAACAGGTGCTCCACCGCCTGCCGCGCGCCGCCGACGTTGTCCATGTCGACGAACCACGCCGGCTGGGCGTTCGGGTGCAGCATCCGCGCCGGCCGGCCGCCGAGCACCGTCGGCAGGCCGCGCTCCTCCAGCAGCGTGGGCAGCGGGTCGGCGTCGTGCAGCGAGAGCAGGAGCACGCCGTCGACGTGCTGGTTGGTCAGGTGGTGCTCGACCCGTTCCCGCTCGATCGGCGACTGCACCATGGCCAGCCAGAGCTGCATCGGCGTCTCCACCAGCCCGGAGCTGACGCCCCGCACGATCGCCGCGAAGAACGGCTCGGTGAAGACCCGCTCCCCCGACTCGGAGACGACCAGGGCCACCGAGTCGGTCCGCTGGGTGACCAGCGCACGGGCGGCGCGGTTCGGCACGTACCCCAGCTCGGCGATGGCCTGCTGGACGGCGGCCCGGGCCTCCGGGCTGACCTGCGGCGAGCCGTTGACCACGCGGGAGACCGTGCCGCGCCCGACGCCGGCGCGAGCCGCGACCGCGTCGAGGGTCGGACGCCCGAGCGAGCGGGTGCGCTGCGTTGTCATCGTCTGTTGCTCCTCCGACGGTCGGGCGGACCCGGCACCGATTGAGGCGTCGGCGCCGGGCCGCCCGTTACTGGCTGGCCCAGCTTATTGTGCGGGCAGTCCGTTGCGTCGGATCACGTCGGCGTACCACCTGGCGCTGGACTTCGCGATCCGGGCCTGGCTGTCGTAGTCGACATAGACCATGCCGAACCGCTTCGTGTAGCCCCAGGCCCACTCGAAGTTGTCCATCAGCGACCAGGCGAAGTAGCCCTTGAGCGGCACGCCGGCCTCGATCGCGGCGTGCGCCGCGCGCAGGTGCGCGGCGAAGTAGGCCAGCCGGTCCGGGTCGTCCACCCGGCCGTCGACCAGCTCGTCGACGAACGCCGAGCCGTTCTCGGTGACGTAGAGCGGCAGGTCCGTGTACTCCCGGTGGACCCGCTCCAGCGTCTCCACCAGCCCCGGAGCGTCGATCTCCCAGTTCATGTCCGTCACCGGGACACCCCGGGTGACGAACCGGACGTCCTCGCTGGCCGGCCAGCAGGACGGCGCCCGCCAGTAGGGCTCCGGCTCCGCGCCCTCGACCGGCGCGGCAACCACGTGCCGGCTGTAGTAGTTGATCCCGACCATGTCCAGCGGCGTGGCGATGGTCGCCAGGTCACCGTCGCGCACGTGCCCCATGTCGGTGAGCCCGCGCACGTCGGCGACGAGGTCCGCGGGGTACGCGCCACGCAGCACCGGGTCGAGGAAGAACCGGTTGGCCAGCGCGTCGATCCGGCGGGCCGCGTCGGCGTCCGCCTCCGAGCCGGTCGCCGGGGTGACCGGGTACAGGTTGACGGTGATGCCGAGCTGCGCGTCCGGACGGACCGCGCGGACCGCCTGCACGGCCAGACCGTGACCGAGCATCAGGTGGTGCCCGGCCCGCAGCGCGTCCGCGCCGTCGGAGCGGCCCGGCGCGTGCACGCCGGAGCCGTAGCCGAGGAACGCCGAGCACCACGGCTCGTTCAGCGTGGTGAAGTACTTCACCCGGTCGCCGAGGGCCTCGGCGACCAGGTGCGCGTACTCGGCGAACCGACCGGCGGTGTCCCGGGCCGGCCAGCCGCCCGCGTCCTCCAGCGGCTGCGGCATGTCCCAGTGGTAGAGCGTCAGCCAGGGCTCGATGCCGTGGCCGAGCAGTTCGTCGATCAGGCGGCGGTAGAAGTCCATGCCCTCCTGGTTGACGCCGCCCGTGCCGCCCGGCTGCACCCGCGGCCAGCTCACCGAGAAGCGGTACGACCGCAGGCCCAGGTCGGCCATCAGCCGCACGTCGTCCGGCATCCGGTGGTAGTGGTCGCACGCCACGTCGCCGGTGTGCCCGGCCACCGTCCGCCCCTCGGTGTGGCTGAAGGTGTCCCAGATCGACGGCGTACGGCCACCCTCCGCCGCCGCGCCCTCGATCTGGTACGCGGCGGTGGCCGCGCCCCAGAGGAAGTCGGGCGGGAAGGTGAGGGCCGGACCGGCGTCGAGGAGACCGACGGCGGGCGGGCTTGCTGGGTTGCTCACGACTTGACGGCGCCTTCCATGATGCCGCCGATGATCTGGCGGCCGAACAGAACGAACACGACGAACAGGGGCAGGGTCGCGATCAACGTACCGGCGAAGATCTGCGAGTTGTCGGCGAAGTAGGCGGTGTTGAGGCTGCGCAGCGAGATCTGGACGGTCGGGTTGGACGGGTCGGCCAGCACCACGAACGGCCAGAAGAACTGGTTCCACTGCTCCATGAAGGTCAGCAGACCCAGCACCGCGGCGGCCGGACGCAGTGCGGGCGCCACCACGTGCCAGTACACCCGCCAGGTGGAACAGCCGTCCACCCGAGCAGCCTCGATCAACTCGTTCGGTACCGCCTGTTCGGCGTACTGGCGCATCATGAAGATCCCGAAGCCGCCGATCAGGAACGGAACGGTCACCGACGGCATGGTGTTCAGCCAGTCGAGCTTGGCCATCAGGATGTACAGCGGCAGCACGCCGAGCTGGATCGGCACCATCATCGAGGTGAGGATGATCAGCAGCAGCGCGTTCTTGCCCCGGAAGCGCAGTTTCGCGAACGCGAAGCCGGCCAGCGAGCCGAAGAACACCGTCGCGACGGTGATCGTCCCGGAGACCAGGAACGAGTTCATCAGGCCCTTGAGGATGTTGGCGTCGCTGTTGGCGAGCACCCGCTCGATGTTCTCGCCGAGCTTGCCGCCGGGCAGGAACGGCGGCGGCCAGGAGTTGGCCGCGTCGTTCGTCCGGCTGGCGATCACGATCATCCAGTAGAACGGGAACAGGGAGAGCAGCACGCCGAAGATCAGGCCGATCATGGTGAGCGGGCTGGCCTTCCAGAGCCGCTCGGCCCGGTGGGTGGTCTTCACCGGCGCGCTGTGCCGGGTGGGCGGGCGGACCGCGGTGGTCGTCATCTCGTCACCTCACTTGTCGGAGCTGATGCGGCGGGCGAGCAGGTAGTTGATCGCCGACATCAACGCGATGAGCACGAAGAGCACGAGCGCGACCGCTCCGGCGTACCCCCACCGGAAGCGCTGGTTCATCACGTCGAGCAGGTACATCGTGATGGTCTGGAACTGCCCCTCCGAACCACCGGAGAGACCGCCCGAGCCGCTGGTGAACAGCAGAGGCTCGGTGAACAGCTGAAGGCCGCCGATGGTGGAGATGATCAGCGTGAAGATGATCGTGGGGCGCAGCTGCGGGACCGTGATGGACCAGAACTGGCGCCGCCGGGAGGCGCCGTCCAGCGCCGCGGCCTCGTACATGTCCTTGCTGATCGACTGCATGGCGGCGAGGTAGATCAGCGCGTTGTAGCCGACCCACCGCCAGTCGACCATGGTGGAGATGGCGAACCATGAGGCGAAGCGGTTCGCCCGCCAGTCGATCGGGTCCAGGCCGATGCTGTCGAGCAGCCAGTTGACCAGGCCGAAGTCCTTGGCGTAGAGCATCGAGAAGATCAGCGCGACCACAGCGGTCGAGGTGATGATCGGCATCGCGATGGCCATCCGGAAGAACGTCTGCGCGCGCAGCTTCCGGTTCAGCGCGTTGGCGAGCATCAGCGCCAGCAGCAACTGGGGCACTGTGGAGAGCGCGAACATGCCGAACGTGTTGACCACCGCGTTCCAGAACTGCGGGTCCTCGGTGATCAGTTCGACGAAGTTGTCCATCCCGACGAAGGAGATCGTCGGGTTCAGCGGCGACCGGTCGGTCAACGCGATCCAGACCGTGTACGCGATCGGGTACACGCCGAACACGGCGAAGATCACGAAGAACGGCAGGACGTACAGGTACGGCGAGTACTTCAGGTCCAGCCGGGTCATCGAAGCGGCGCGGCGGCGTGTGTGCCGTGCGGAGCGCGGCGCGCCGGGCTCGGGCGGCGCCGCGGCGTGCAGGTCGAGGCTCATGGGGAGTCCTTCTCCTCGGCCGGCGTCACCCGCCACACGGGCGACGCCGGACTCTGCGGGCACCGCGGGTGGCGCCGGCAGCGTGGGCTGCCGACGCCACCCGCGGGCGGCTCAACCGGTCACTTACCGGCGGCCGCACCGTTCTTCAGGGCCGCCTGCCACTGGTCGCCGGCCGACTTGCCCTGCTCCACGGCGCGCAGCGTGTTCTCCACGGCGGTGCGGACCGCGTTGTTCTTCGGGCCGAGGTAGACCGGCTTCAGCTCGGTGGCGCCGGCGGCGAAGATCTTGCCGACCGGGGCCTTGCTGAAGTAGTCGTTGGTCGAGTCGGCGACGGCCGGGTCGGTGAGCGCCTGCGGGTTCGACGGCAGGTTGCCGACCGCCTTGTACGCGCCGATCTGACCCTTGGCGCTGGTCAGGAACTTGGCCAGCTCCGCGGCCTCCTTCTGGTGCTTGCTCGACTTCGGCACGCCCAGGAAGGAACCGCCCCAGTTGCCACCGGCGCCCGGCGCCTTGGCGATGTCCCACTTGCCGGCCGCCGCGTCACCGGCCTGGCCCTTGATGACACCGGTCATCCAGGCGGGGCAGGCGATGGTGGCGAAGGTGCCGTTCTTGAAGCCGGCGTTCCACTCGTTGGAGAACGACTGGAGGTTGTTGGACAGCCCGGCGGCGATCATCTTGGTGGTGAGGTCGTACGCCGTCTTCACGTCCGCGTTCTGGTCGATGACCATCTTGTTGCTCTTGTCGTAGTACGTGTAGCCGCTGCCCTGGCCCGCGACCTGCATCAGCACCACGTTGTAGAAGTTGGTCGCCGAGTCGACGAACTTGTGCTTCTTGTCGGCGGCGGCGAACTTCTGGCCGGTGGCGATGAACTCGTCCCAGGTCGGCCAGAGCGCGCCGACCTGCTCGCGGTCGGTGGGCAGCCCGGCGGCCTTGAACAGGTCGCTGCGGTAGCACAGCGCCATCGAGCCGACGTCGGTGCCGAGGCCCAGCACCTTGCCGTCGGGGGTGGTGCCCTGCTCCCACTTCCACGGCAGGAAGTTGCCCTTGAGGTCGTTCGCGCCGTGGTCGGCGAGGTTCACGAACTTGTCGGCCTGGGCGTAGAACTGGACGATCGTGCCCTCTTCCAGGGCCACCACGTCACCGGCGCCCGAGCCGGCGGTGATCTGCTGCGTCAGGCGGGTGTTGTAGTCACCGAGGCCGAGACCCTTGCCCCGCTCCTGGATCTTGACGTTCGTGTGCTCCGCTTCGTACTGCTTGTACAGCTCTTCGTAGCCGAAGCCCTGGTCGCCGAAGACGTCGACGACCAGCGTGATCGGGCCGCTGCCGCTGCCGCTGTCGCTGCTGTCCGAGTCGTCGCCGCAGGCGGCGGTGGTGCCGAGCACGACGACGGACGCGAGCGCGATGGCCGCGAACCGCCGACGGCGGATTGGGACGCTCATCCGAGACCCCTCTTTCGGTGGTGAGGCGATATCTGCTGTGTGGTGGGGGGTGCGTTTCGCGCGGGCCGGAGCGGGCAGGAGGGAGATCCGCACCACTCTCGGGAGCGCTCCCATGAGGTTGCCGGGAGGTGACAGGGGTGTCAATAGACCGTTGGGAGCGTTCCCATTTCGTTACCGCGCCGCCGGGTGACCCTCCTCGGAACCCGCGCTCAGCGGCGCGCGGGCGGCGCGATCAGCGGCGCGGGAGGCGCGATCAGCGGCGCGGGAGGCGCGGTCAGCAGCAGCGGCGCAGCAGGACGGTGGCGCGGTCGCTGTCGAACGCGGCCGGATCGAATGCCGGCCCGGCCCACTCGCGCATCGTCAGGTGCTCCGGGTGCGCCGGATCGGCGAGCGCGGCCAGCAGGACCGCGTACCCGGCGGGACCACCCACGTCCTCCGGCGGGCAGGCCCGCTCACCGTCCAGGCAGACCGGGTAACGCTCGTCCGGGTCGGCGGCACAGCAGTCCTCCACCACCAGGTCGTGCTCCCACCAGTCACCGAAGTCGTAGGTGTAGCGGAACCGGTCGCCCTTGCCCACGACCGCGTCCAGCCGCACGTCCAGCTCGTCGCGCAGCACCAACTCGCCGTCCGGATCGGGTTCGCCGTACTGCCGGCCGTCCACGTCGAACGAGTGCAGGTGGCAGTCGCGCCAGCCCATCGCGTGCTGGATCACCCGGTGCAGCCGGTCCAGCGTGTAGCCGCCAGGCACCAGAATCCGCCGCCACACCCGCGGCCGGACCCCGGCCAGCGACACCATGAGCTGGAGAATCTGACGCGACACGACGTCCCATCCTTCCTCGGCATAGGCTGCCTGCATGATCTGCCGAGCCTGCCGGGAACGGCGGCACGACGACTGTCCTGGCCGGAAGTGGTGCGACTGCCAGCACCGTACCCCCGAACCCACCCCTCCGGTCACCGGTCCGGCCGGCGAATGAGCGTCGGAACCCCGATCGAACGGATCTGGCCCGCACCCGTCACCGGCGCGCTGACCGATCCGGAACTCACCGCGCTCTACGGCCGGGCGACCCACCCGCACCTGCGGGTCAACTTCGTCTCCAGCGCCGACGGCGCGGTCACTCTGGACGGCTACTCCGCCGGGCTCTCCGGCGAGCCCGACAAGCGGGTCTTCGGGCTGCTGCGGATGCTCTGCGACGCTCTCGTGGTGGCCGCCGGCACGCTGCGCCACGAGGGCTACCGGGCTCTCCGGCTGAGCCCGGAACGCCGGGCCTGGCGCCGCGAACGAGGGCTGGCCGAGTTCCCGACGCTCGTGGTCGTCTCCGGCTCGCTCGACCTCGACCCGGCCCAGGCCGCGTTCGCCGACGCCCCGGTCCGGCCGGTGGTGCTCACGCACGCCGACGCCGTACCGCCGCCCGGCCTCACCGACGTCGCCGACCTGGTCCGCTGCGGCACCGGCCGGGTCGACCTCGCTGCCAGCCTGGCCGAGTTGCGCCGCCACGGCCTGGACCAGGTGCTCTGCGAGGGCGGCCCGCACCTGTTCGGCGCGCTCACCGCCGCCGACCTCGTCGACGAGCTGTGCCTGACCGTGGCGCCCCTGCTCGCCGGCGCCGGTCCGGGCCGGATCACCGCCGGGGACGCCAGCCCACCCCGCCACCTGCCGCTGCGCCACGTGCTGGCCGCCGCAGACGGGGTGCTCATGCTGCGGTACGCCCGCGACCCCGCCGACCACACACCCGCCGGATCCGCCCCCGCCGCCTGAGCCGCACCCGGCTCCCGGCTCCCGGCTCCCGGCTCCCGGCTCCCGGCTCCCGAGATCTTGGTACCGAACGGCCCCTATGAGGGCGCTCTCGTACCAAGATCTCCGAGCTTCCCGGACAGCGGGACGTGGGTCTCGACATTTGGGGCGGCTCTCGCGCCGAGCGGCGAACTATGGCGACTTGTCGCTCACACCTGACCGAAACTCGCCAAGCAACCGGGGTGCGCGGGGCGAGTGGAACGTCATGGGTGTCAAAAGCGCGCGGAGACACCCATGACGTTCCACCGGGCCGGCCGGGCCGGGGGCCGAAGACAGCGCCGGGGCGGGCGGAAACGTACGGACCGTGGCCGGGCGGATCCGGGCGGCTACCGTTCGGCGCACGGCCGGCGTGGCGTCCGCCGCGTCGCGTGGCAACCTGTCGCATCCCTCGGGCAGGATGCACGACGTGCACCGCCAACGGTACGACCAGCCGACCGGAGATCGCCGATGACCGACGACCAGCTCGACGGGCCCGGCGAGGGTGTCGGCCGGGTGCTCGGCACCGCCGACGCCACCCCGCTCACCTTCTGGACGGCTGTCGCGCCGGGCAGCTACCTGCAGCTGGACGACGTGGTGGTGACCCGCCGGGAGCTGCCCGACCGTGAGCCGGTGACGATCGCCGGGGTGGTGACCCAGGTGCGCGCCCGGCACGAGGGGGCGCAGTTCGACTCCGACGTCTTCGCCATCGCCGACGGCACGCTGCCGGCGCAGGTGCAGGAGGCCGCCGAGGTCACCACCACCCGCGTCGACCCGGAGTTCTACGTGCCGCCCACGCCGGGCGCGGTGGTGCACCGGGCCGAGGGGGACGCGCGGGCGCGGGCGCTGCACTTCGACCGGATGGAGCGGCGGATCCCGATGGGGATGGGCCGCGACGGCGTGCCGGTCTACCTCAACGCCGACTTCCTCGACGGCACCAGGGGCGCGCACGTGTCGATCTCCGGCATCTCCGGCGTCGCCACCAAGACGAGCTTCGCCACGTTCCTGCTCTACTCGGTGTTCCGCTCCGGCGTGCTGGGCGGCGACGCGGTGAACGCCAAGGCGCTGATCTTCAACGTGAAGGGCGAGGACCTGCTCTTCCTCGACCACCCGAACAGCCGGCTCGACGACCCGACGCGGGCGGCGTACGCGAAGCTGGGCCTTGATGCCGGCGCGTTCCCGGACGTGCGGGTGTACGCCCCGCCGCGGGTCGGCGACTCCTCCGGCACGCCCGATGTGAGCAGCCGGCTCACCGGCGTCGACAGCTTCTACTGGACGCTGTCCGAGTTCTGCGCCGACCGGCTCCTGCCGTACGTGTTCGCCGACGCCGACGACGAGCGCCAGCAGTACACGATGGTGGTCCACTCAGTCGCCGCGCACCTGGCCCGCTACGCCCAGCCCGCCGACGGCGGGGTGAGCATCGACGGGGTGCGGCTCGGCTCGTACGCGGATCTGGTCGACCACGTGGTCGAGCAGCTCAACGACGACGAGACGCGCGGCGAGTGGGCCGGCAGCGCGGTCGGGCTGGGCACCGTGAACGCGTTCGCCCGCCGGCTCATCGGCAGCAAGAAGGACCTGGGCCGGCTGATCCGGGGTGATCTGGCGTCCCGCCGTCCGCACTCGATCAACACGGCGGAGAGCGCCCAGGTGACCGTGGTCGACCTGCACAACCTGCCGGATCGCGCGCAGCGGTTCGTGGTCGGCGTGACGCTCAAGAGCGAGTTCGAGCGCAAGGAGAAGGCGGGCACCGCCAAGCCGCTGCTGTTCGTCGTGCTGGACGAGCTGAACAAGTACGCGCCGCGGGAGGGCTCGTCCCCGATCAAGGAGGTGCTGCTCGACATCGCCGAGCGGGGCCGTTCGCTGGGCGTGATCCTGGTCGGTGCGCAGCAGACCGCCAGCGAGGTGGAGCGGCGGATCGTCACCAACTCGGCGATCCGGGTGGTGGGCCGGCTCGACCCGGCCGAGGCGTCCCGCCCGGAGTACGGCTTCCTGCCGCCCGCCCAGCGGCAGCGGGCGCTGCTGGCCAAGCCGGGCACGATGTTCGTCAACCAGCCGGACATCCCGGTGCCGCTCTGCCTGGAGTTCCCGTTCCCGGCGTGGGCCACCCGGGTCTCGGAGGCGGGCCGCGCGCCCTCGGAGACGCTACGGTCGATCACCCAGGCCGCCGATCCGTTCGCGGTGGTCGGCTCCGGCTCCTCCGACGACGACATCCCGTTCTAGGCGGCACCCAGATGAAGATCCTGCACACCTCCGACTGGCACGTCGGCAAGGTCCTCAAGGGGCAGTCCCGGGCCGAGGAGCACAAGCAGGTCCTCGCCCAGGTGATCGAGATCGCCCAGCGCGAACGCCCCGACCTGGTCATCGTGGCCGGTGACCTGTACGACACCGCCGCGCCCACCCCGGAGGCGACGCGCCTGGTCACCCGGGCGCTCACCGCGCTGCGGCGGACCGGGGCCGACGTGGTGGCGATCGGCGGCAACCACGACAACGGCGCGGCGCTGGACGCGCTGCGCCCGTGGGCCGAGGCCGCCGGGATCACGCTGCGCGGCAGCGTCCGGGAGAACCCCGACGAGCACGTCATCGACGGGGTCACCGCCGGCGGGGAGCGCTGGCGGCTGGCCGCGCTGCCGTTCCTGTCCCAGCGGTACGCGGTGCGCGCGGTGGAGATGTACACGCTCACCCCGGCCGAGGCCAACCAGACGTACGCCGACCACCTGGGCCGGGTGCTGGACCGGCTCGCCGAGGGGTTCGCCGAGCCGGACCGGGTGCACCTGGTGACCGCGCACCTCACTGTGGTCGGCGCGAGCACCGGCGGCGGCGAGCGGGACGCGCACACGGTGCTCGGGTACGCGGTCCCGGCCACCGTCTTCCCCGGCAACGCGCACTACGTGGCGCTGGGTCACCTGCACCGCTCGCAGCGGGTCATCGGCCCCTGCCCGATCCGCTACAGCGGCAGCCCGCTGGCTGTCGACTTCGGTGAGCAGGAGAACGTCAGCTCGGTGACGATCGTGGAGGTGACAGCGACCACCGCCGCCCGCATCCGGGAGGTGCCGGTGCCGGACGCGGTGCCGCTGCGCACGGTACGCGGCACGCTCGCGCAGCTCGCCGAGATCGAGCCGCCGGAGGGGTGGCTGCGCGTCTACGTCCGGGAGCAGCCCCGGGCCGGGCTGCGCGAGGAGGTGCAGGAGATGCTGCCCCGGGCGCTGGAGATCCGGATCGACCCGGAGATGGTGCCCGCGCCGGGCAGCGGGACACGCACCGCCCAGCGGGCCGGGCGGTCGCCGGGCGAGTTGTTCGGCGACTACCTGGACAGCCGCGGGCACGCCGACGAGGGTGTCCGGGAGCTCTTCGACGAGCTGCTGGAGGAGGTGGAGCACTGATGCGGCCGATGCGACTGGACATGGCCGGGTTCACGGTGTTCCGCGACGAGACGACAGTCGACTTCACCGACGCCGACTTCTTCGCGCTGGTCGGGCCGACCGGTTCGGGCAAGTCGACGGTGCTCGACGCGATCTGCTTCGCCCTCTACGGCACGGTGCCGCGCTGGGGCGGCACGCGCGGGCTGGCGAACGCGCTGGCGCCGTCGGCGACCGAGGCGCGGGTCCGGCTGGTCTTCGAGTCCGCCGGGGACCGCTACGTGGCGACCCGGGTGGTGCGCCGGGACGGGCGGGGCACCGTGAAGACGGCGAACGCCGGTCTCCAGCTCATGCCGCCGGGGTTCGACGTCACCAAGCTCGACACCGGGCTCAGCCCGGAGGATCTGGGCGAGGTGGTGGCCGGCACCCCGGCCGAGATGGAGCAGGCGGTGCTCGACGCGGTCGGGTTGCCGTACGAGCAGTTCACCTCCTGCGTGGTGCTGCCGCAGGGGCAGTTCGCCGACTTCCTGCACGCGAAGCCGGCCACCCGGCAGCAGATCCTGGTGAACCTGCTCGGGCTGGGCGTCTACGAGTCGGTGCAGAAGAAGGCGGTCGAGCGGGCCGGGCAGGCCGAGGCGAAGCTGGAGACCGTCGACAAGATGCTCGGCGGGCTCGCCGACGTGGACGACGAGAGCCTGGCCGCCGCCCGGGAGCGCGTGGACGCGATGCGGGAACTGGCCGCTGCGGTCGCTGCCGCCGTACCCGAATGGGAGCAGGCCCGGGCGACGGCGGGTGAGCGGGCCGCGGCGCTGGCCGCCCTCGACGCCGAGCTGGGTGTGCTGGCCGGGGTCCGGCCGCCGGACGGCACCGCCGAGCTGGCGCGGGCGGTGGCGCAGGCCCGGGTGGCCGCCGACGAGGCGGCTGCAGCGGTCGGGCTGGCCGAGGAGCGCGAGGAGAAGCTGCGCGGGGAGCTGGCCGCCGCCGGTGACGAGAGCGCGCTGCGGCTGCACCTGAAGGCGTACGCGGACCGGGACCGGCTGACCGCGGAGGCGGCGACGGTCCGCGCGGCGGTGGACGTGGCGCGCACCGAGCACGACGCCGCGGTGGCGGCGCTGGCGGCGGCGGGCGCGGACGCGCAGCGGGCCGAGGCGCAGCTGGAGGCGGCGTTCCGCGCGCACGAGGAGGCGAAGGCCGCCGACCAGGCGGTGGCGCTGCGGGCGCACCTGGTCGACGGCGCGCCCTGCCCGGTGTGCGAGCAGACGGTCACCGCCGTGCCGGCGGTGCCGAAGGGCTCGGCGGTGAGCCGGGCGATCGAGGCGGGCAAGTCGGCGCGGGCGGCGAGCGAGGCGGCCAAGCGGCTGGTGCAGGAACGCGACGCCGCCGCGCGCGAGCTGGACCGGGTGCTGCTGCGCGCCCGCACCCAGCACGATCAGCTCGGCGCGCGCCTGGCGGAGCTGGACGGGCAGCTCGCGGACGCGCCCGCGCCGGAGCGGCTGCGGGAGTCGCTGGCCGAGCACGCCCGGCTGCGCGCCGCCTTGGAGGAGGCGGCGGGCGCGGTGCGGGCCGGCCGGGAGGCGGCCCGGCGGGCGCGGGGCGCGCTCGACACCGCGCAGGATCGGCTGCGCCGGGCCTGGCGTGACTTCGACGCGGTACGCGACGGGCTGGCCCGGTTCGGGCCGCCGGCCGCCGACCGGGACGACGTGGCGGCGGCGTGGGCGACGCTGGCCGGCTGGGCGGACGAGCAGGCGCGGGCGCGGCGCGCGGACCGCGACGGGCTTGCCGGCTCGGTGGACGCGGCGCAGCGGGCCGCGGCCGAGGTCGCCGGCCGGATCGCCGCGCTGTTCACCGCGGCCGGGCTGGACGCGCCGCAGGACGCGTCGCGCGACGCGGCGGTGGCGGTGGAGCGGGCCGAGGCGGAGTTGCGCCGCCTGGACGAACGCCGCGAGCAGGCCGCCGGCCTGCGGGAGCAGCGGGCCGGGCACGAGCACGAGGCGCGGGTGGCGCGGGCGCTCGCCTCGCACCTGCGGGCCAACAACTTCGAGCGCTGGCTGCTCACCGAGGCGCTGGACCTGCTCGTCGACGGCGCGTCGCGGATCCTGCGGGAGCTGTCCGGCGGGCAGTACGACCTGGTGCACGACAAGGGCGAGTTCTTCGTGGTCGACCACCACGACGCCGGGCTGCGGCGCGGGGTGCGCACACTGTCCGGCGGGGAGACGTTCCAGGCGTCGCTGGCGCTGGCGCTGGCGCTGTCCGAGCAGCTCGCCGGCATGTCCACCACCGCCGCCAGCCTGGAGTCGATCGTCCTGGACGAGGGGTTCGGCACGCTGGACGCGGCGACGCTGGACACGGTCGCGGCCACGCTGGAGAACCTGGCCGCCCGGGGCGACCGGATGGTCGGCGTGGTCACCCACGTGCCGGCGCTGGCCGAGCGGATCCCGGTCCGGTTCGAGGTGCGCAAGGACGCGCGGACGGCCCGCGTGGAACGGACCGGCCTGTGACCGGCACGGTCCGGTGGAGCGCCGCGTGACCGGGCCGTCGCCGGCGTTCTTCGTCGACGCGTGGGATCCGGCGTACGGCGCGTCGTTCGAGGCGGCCGGTGGGGCCGGTCCGGCTGCGCCGAGCAGCGCCCAGGTGGACGCCGACGTCGAGCTGCCGGCCACCGACTGGCGGGCGATCGGCCCCCGCGCCGGGGTGCGGTCGCCGGACGTGGTGCTGCTTGTCGACGGGGTACGCCGGATCGACGCCAGCGTCTGGACGGCCGAGGAGGACGGCGGCTCGTTCCCCGGCATCGCCGCCTCGTACGCGGCCGGGGTGGTCCGCTGCGACCTGGACCGGGGCGCCGCCGAGCTGGCCGGCGCCCGGGTCGGCCGGGGGTTGTTCACCGCGAGCCCGTCGGCGCAGGACGTGGTCGCCGGTACGGTCCGCTACCCGGTGCACCGGGTCAGCGGCACCGGCGAGCTGAGCAAGCTGCCCGCCGCGGTGCAGGCGCCGCTGACCGCGCTGGAGGTGGCCGTCTCCGACGCGGTACGCACCGACGGCGACCTGCTGGTGGTGGACGGTCCGCTGCGCAGCCGGCGGAACCTACCGCGCACGCTCGGGTACATCAAGACGCAGCACAGCCAGTACCTCGACGCGCGGCTGACAGCTGTGGTGACCGGGCTGGCGCCGGGTGAGCGCTGCCCGGTGTTCCGGCTGGGCACGGCGTGGGGCGGCTGGTCCTGGTATCTGCGGCTGCCGGTGCGCGCCGGCGCGCCGTGGGCCGGGATCGTGCGGGTGGAGTGCTCGGCCGACCTGACAGTGCCGGAGGCGGTCGCGCTGGCCGACCTGTCGCTGGTGACGCTGCCCCGGTTCGCCTCCACCCCGTACAAGGATCCGCGTGCCCCGCAGAACCTGGTGCCGATCGCCGGGCTGGAACGGCGGCTGCGCGGGATGCTCGGCGACGCGCGGCTGCTGCACCGGGTGCTCACCACGGCGGCGCGCGGGATGCGGCGCTGATGGGCCGGCGACGCGACTCCGACCGGGTGGTGGCCGACGTCGACACCGGGCGGGCCGAGCTGGTGCCGGACGTCGACCGCCCGGGCTCGTGGACGCTGCTGCTGGACGGCGCGCCGCAGTCGCATGTGGATCTGACCGACCCGGCTCACCTGGAGTTCGAGTACGTCCGGCGGCTCGCCGCCGCGCTGGACCTGGTGGCGCCGGCCGGGGCGCCGCTGCGGGTGCTGCACCTGGGCGGCGGCGCGCTCACCCTGCCCCGGTACGTGCAGGCCACCCGCCCGGGTTCGACGCAGCGGGTGTCCGAGGTGGACGGCGCGCTGGTGGAGCTGGTCCGCCGCGAGCTGCCCTGGCCGTCCGATCCGAGGCTGAAGGTACGGGTGGCCGACGCGCGGGCCACGCTGACGTCGAGCCGCGACGGCGCGTACGACGTGATCGTGGCGGACGTGTTCGCCGGCGCCCGTACCCCGGCGCATCTGACCTCGGTGGAGTACGCCGCCGAGGTGGCCCGGGTGCTGGCGCCCGGCGGCAGCTACCTGGCGAACGTGGCCGACGGCCCGCCGCTGCGGCACGCGAAGGCACAGGTCGCGACCGTGCGTACCGTGCTGCCCCGGGCCTGCCTGGTCGGCGACGCGGCGGTGCTGCGCGGCCGCCGGTACGGCAACCTGGTGCTGGTGGCGTCCCGGGTGGAGCCGCCGGTGCCGGAGCTGGCCCGGCGGGCGGCCGGCGACTGGTTCCCCGGGCGGGTGCTGGCCGACGCGGAGCTGGACCGCTTCACCGGCGGAGCGGCGGTGGTCCACGACGCGGACGCCGTCGACTCCACTCCCCCGCCGCCAGGAATTTTTTCCGTCAAACGTTGATCCGATCGGCTGGTGGCTGCGTATCACCGGGCGGCCATGCCCGTGGGGGGCCGGCTGATGTCATTGGACAGCGGAGGTCTGCATGCATGCGGTGGCGGCCGGCTGGCACGGCGAAGTGGCGCGGCCCGAGTGGATGTTCGCCCGGGCACAACCACACTCGCGCGCCTCGCGTTCACGCCGGGGGGTCGACGCCCGGCCCGCCGATCGCCAGAATGACCCGGTGCCGCCGCGACCCGCTCCCGGACGCCACCAGGCGACCTCCGCCGAGGCCAGCCACTCCGACCAGCTGATCCGTCTGCTGTACGCGGAGCACGCCGGCCCGCTGCTGATGTTCGTGATGCGGCTGACCGGCGGGGACCGGCAGCGGGCCGAGGACATCGTGCAGGAGACGCTGCTGCGGGCCTGGCGCAACGCGCACCGGCTCGGCGTGCAGGGCCAGGGCTCGTTGCGTCCCTGGCTGGTCACGGTGGCCCGGCGGATCGCCATCGACGAGCACCGCAGCGAGCAGGCCCGCCCGCCGGAGACGTACGACCGGGATCTGACCGCGTTCGCCGAGTCGGACAGCACCGACCGGGTGCTGCGCACGATGACGGTGGCGGACGCGCTGCGTACGCTGAGTCAGTCGCACCGGGAGATCCTGGTGGCGACGTACTTCCGGGGACGCACCGTGCCGGAGGCCGCCGAGGAGCTGGGGCTTCCGCTCGGCACCGCCAAGTCGCGGGTCTACTACGCGCTGCGCGCGCTGCGCACGGCTCTGCAGGAGAGGGGGGTGACCGAATGAGCCGGGCCGATCACATGGACGTCGCCGCGTACGCGCTCGGCGTGCTGGACGCGCAGGACGCGGAGCGGTTCGAGGAGCACCTGGCCACCTGCTGGGCCTGCGCTGCGGAACTGGAGACGATGGTCCCGGTGGTGGGGCTGCTCTCCGGCATAGACGGCGAGGCGATGGCCGCGCTGGAGCAGACGCACACCGATCCGGCGCTGCTGGACCGGACGCTGGTGGCGGTGCGGCGGGACCGCCGTCGTACCCGGGTGCGGCAGTTGTTGGCGACAGCGGCGGCAGTGGTGGTGTTCGGCGGCCTGAGCGGGGTCGCCGCCGGGATGCTCGGCGACGAGCCGGCGCCGACGCCGCAGGCCGGGCCGACGCAGACGGCGCCGACCGCGGCGCCGAGCGGCGAGCCGGGCAACCCGAACGATCCGGGCGTCGGCGGGGAGAAGCCGATCGAGGGCGACCAGCACAACGCCACCGACGCGGGCACCGGCGTGCAGACCACCATGTGGCTGGCGCGCAAGGAGTACGGCACGCAGGTCTCGGTGCAGCTGAGCCGCCTGCCCGGGCCGCGTGTCTGCCGGCTGGTGGTGGTGCGCAAGAACGCCACCAGCGAGGTCATCTCCACCTGGTCGGTGCCGGCCGGCGGGTACGGCACGAACCAGAACCAGCTTCCGCTGGAGCTGACCGCGTCCACCTCCGCCCCGGTGCGCGACATCGACAAGCTTCAGGTGCAGTCGGTCGACGCGAACGGGGTGGCGAGTCCGCTGGTGACGGTGGACGACATCTGATCCGGTACGACGACGGCGCCGGGCGGCTGGACCGCCCGGCGCCGTCGTGTCGTGCCCCGGCCGGCGGACCCCCTCGTGCTGACGCACGCGCCAGAACGGCTATCGGTTCAATCAGTCCACTGTGAAATGTGCCACCGTTTCGACTTCAACCTTGACAGTGCCGCGCCCGTACTACTCGGCGAACTGCCAAGAACGAGGAGGGCACGTGGCACACCACAAGCGGACGACCGTCATCGTCGCGAGCGCGATGGTCGCACTTACGGCCTGCGCCCCCGCAGGCTACAACGGGGCGAACTCGAGCGCGGCCGAGCCGGTCGCCGTCGCCGCGGCCGAACCCACCGCGGCGGCCGAGCCGGAGGCGTCGGCGGCTCCCGAGGAGGAGCCGGTAGCGGACAAGGCGCCCCCGGCCAACGTGAAGATCACCGACGAGCTGGTCGGCAAGAAGCTGCCCCGGATGGGCCGCGTCGTCACCGACCAGGACGGCTGGGTGCTGTACCGGTTCGACAAGGACTCCGACGACCCGCCGCAGTCCAACTGCGTGGACAAGTGCGCCGAGGTCTGGCCGCCGTCGCTCACCGACGGCAACCCGAAGCTGCGTGGCGTCTCCGACGACAACGTCGGCACCATCACCCGCCAGGACGGCACCCGGCAGCTCACCATCGGCGGCTGGCCCGTCTACCGCTACATCGGCGACAAGAAGCCGGGCCAGTGGAAGGGCCAGGGCGTCGGCGGCACCTGGTTCGTGGTCGACCCGAACGGCAAGAAGAACCTGACCTGCCTGCCGACCGGCACGCCCAAGGCGGTCGCGCCGCCCGCGGCGGGCAGCTCGAACAGCTCCGGCGGCGGGTCGGACTACTCGTACTGACGTACCAGGTCACGGTGACCGGTCGCCGCCGGGGAGGGCGCGGCCGGTCGCCGTCGTGGACCCGGGAGGCGGGGCGCACCGGCATCGCCCCGCCTCCCGGCACGGCGTGTCCGCCGTCACCGCCGGACCGCGTGGCAGAGTGACCGGATGACCTCGCCCGCCGCACGCCGCACGCTGCGCCCCCCGGCCGGCTACCGGCTGGCCGCGTCGGTGCGGGCGCTCACGTTCAGCCCGTACGACCCGTGCGCGCGGATCGCCGCCGGCACGTTCTGGTGGGCAACCCGCACCCCGGACGGCCCGGCCACGCTGGCGCTGCGCCCGGAAACCGGCGAGCTGACCGCCGAGGGGTACGGGCCGGGCGCCGACTGGGTGGTCGAGCGGGCCGACCGGATCGCCGGGCTGTGCGACGACCTGACCGGGTTCGCCGCGCTCGCCGCCGCGCATCCGCTGGTGGCCCGCCTCGCGCACACCCACCACGGGCTGCGGATGCCCGCCACCGGGCAGGTCTTCCCCCGGCTGCTGCGGGCCGTCTTCGAGCAGAAGGTCACCGGCAAGGAGGCGTACCGGGCGTACGCCGCGACGGTGCGGCACTTCCGGGAGCCCGCCCCCGGACCACTGCAACCGCTGCTGCTGCCGCCGGAGCCGGCCGCGGTGGCGGCCACGCCGTACTGGGTGTTCCACCCGTTCGGGGTGGAGCAGCGACGCGCCGACACGCTGCGCCGCGCGGCGGCCGTCGCGGACCGGCTGGAACGCTGCGCCGACTCGGCGGAGGCCACCCGGCGGCTCACCGCGATCCCCGGGATCGGGCCGTGGACCGCCGCCGAGGTGGTGCGGATCGCGTACGGCGACCCGGACGCGGTCAGCGTCGGCGACTACCACGTGCCGAACACGGTGGCCTGGGCGCTGGCCGGGGAGCCGCGCGGCGACGACGCCCGGATGCTGGCGCTGCTGGAGCCGTTCCGGGGGCACCGGGGCCGGGTGTGCGTGCTGCTGGAGGCGGCAGGTGTGCAGGCGCCGAAGTACGGCCCGCGCGCCCCGATCCGCTCCTTCGCCCGCTACTGACCGCTCAGCGCCGCCGGCACAGCCGCCGCAGCGTCCGGCCCAGCCACCAGGCGTACGCCCGTTGGAAGCCGAGCACGACCGGCCCGCCGGCCCGCACGTACCAGTGGGCGGGGCGGCTGAACGCGGTCACCTCGAACCAGACGCCGTCGGCGCCCCGGGTGACCAGGAACGCCTCCTCGCCGACCTCCGGATGCCCGGGCAGCGTGCCGTAGCCGAAGCCGGCCCGGTCCGGCTCGTCCACCGTCCAGACCACCTCGGTCGGACCCCACAGCCGCACCGGGCCGACGCCCAGTCCCGGCGTGACACGTACCCCGGGAGCCGCGCGCGGCGCGTCCGCGCGCATCACCACACCGGCGGCGCGGTGCAGCCGCCAGCCCAGCAGCGCGTCCGCCGCGACCGGGAAGCCGCCGTCCGGCAGCCGGACCCGGTGGCGCAGGTGGTGGTAGCCGGCCGGCAGGCCGCCGTCGCGGGTCGCGCCCACCTCGGGGTACGTCAGCTCGGGCACGGCGGCCACCTCCTCGCTCACGGGGAACACCCGCCAGGGTACGGCCGCCCCGGCCTGTGGTGAGCTGAGCCGGTGACCGACGTGACCATCGCCCCCGCGAACGTCGCCGACGCCGGTGAGATCCTCACCGTGCAGCGCGCCGCGTACCTGGTGGAGGCGCAGCGCTACCGGGACGTCTTCCTGCCCCCGCTGACCGAGACGCTGGACGAGGTCCGGGCGGCGCTGGCCGGCCCGGACGTGGTGCTCGCCGCGCGCAGCGGCCCCCGCCTGGTCGGCTCGGTACGCGCCCGCGTCGACGGCGACACCGCCCACGTGGGTCGCCTCTCGGTCGCGCCGGACCAGCAGGGCCGGGGCGTCGGCGGGCTGCTGCTGGACGCGGTCGAGCACGCCTGCGCGGGCCGGGTGACCCGGTTCGCGCTGTTCACCGGCGCGGACAGCGCGGCGAACCTGGCCCTGTACGCGCGGCGCGGCTACCGGGTGGTGGCGCACCGGCCGGACGAGAACGGCAACCGCCTCGCGGTGCTGGAGAAGACGCTCGACGCCCCGGCGCCGGCCCCTGCCTGTCCCGACGGCGCCTGAGCTGCCGCACGGACACCGGTCAGCGGGTCTCGCAGCGGCGCCTGAGCCCGTCCGCCTCCTGCCGCAGGTAGCGGCGCATCATCGACCCGGCGAGCAACCCGATCAGGCCGGCCAGCGGACCGGTCTGCACCAGGGCCAGTTCCGCCCGGGTGCGGCCGTCGCCGAGCGCGACGAGGCGGTGCTCACCCCGGCTGCGCACGCCCGGGCCCGTGGACTCCCAGACGAAGGAGTACGGCGGCTCGATCTCGGTGACCCGCCACACCGACGGACGCAGGCGCGGCTGCTCCAGCCGGGCGGTCGAACCGAGCGCCAGCGGACCGGGTTCCAGCCGGCGTGCGGCGGTGACCGAGGGTGTCCACTCCGGCCAGCGCTCCACGTCGGTCTGCACCGCCCAGACCCGGTCGACGTCGGCGGCGATCTCGACGGACTCCACGAACCGCATCGGCGTTCCTCCCCGTGGACGCGTCAGCTCAGGCTACGCCCGCACCCCGCTCGTTCGCCGCCCCGCACGCCCGCCCTTCGCCCCTCGCACCCTCGCCCACCCGCGCCCGCCCGCGCCCGCCCGCGCCCGCCCTCGCCCGCCCTCGCCCGCCCTCGCCCGCCCTCGCCCGCCCTCGCCCGGCGATCTTGGAGTTGTGGCGCCCAGGATGTCCCCTTTGGCGAACTTCGCGAGGTGCCACAACTCCAAGATCGCCGGTTCGCAGGGCTGCTGAGATGCCTGGGCCGGGTGTTCCACCGCCCGGCGCCCGGCCGCAGCCGACCAGGTCCGCTGATGCGAGGGGCAGGCGACGCGAGGGGCAGGCGGCGCGGGGTCAGGCGGCCTCGTGGAGGTCGGCCAGGGTGACCGGGGCGTACCGCTTCAGCAGCCGCTCCAGCTCGGTGACCGAGCCCACCTCGCCGACCACGTTCGCGCCGCCGCCGTGCTCGGGCGGGTAGCGGTGCGCCAGCCGGTAGCGGTAGCGGCCACGGATCAGCTCGACGCTGACCCGCCAGCGCCCGCAGCATCCGCAGCTCCACTCCGGCACGCCGCGACGGTAGCTCTGACCTGCGGTTCCACCATCCGGGCGACGGTGACGAACACGTCCGGGCCGGGACACGGCACCCGGCTCCCGCCGGTGATCTGCCTCACCACTGTCGGTGGCGTCTGGTTGACTGGTCGCCGTGGACCTGCCGATCAACCCTCCGGTCGAGCCGATGCTGGCCAAGAGCGTGGCCGAGCTGCCCACCGATCCCGGTCTGACCTACGAGCCGAAGTGGGACGGCTTCCGCTGCATCGTGTTCCGCGACGGTGACGAGGTCGAGCTGGCCAGCCGGGGCGGCAAGTCGATGACGCGCTACTTCCCCGAGGTGGTGGAGCAGGCACGCCGGCAGCTCCCGCCCCGGTGCGCGGTCGACGGCGAGCTGATCGTGATCCGCCGGGACGGGCCGGGCGGGCAGCCGCGGCTCGACTTCGAGCTGCTGGCCCAACGGATCCATCCGGCCGCCTCCCGGGTGAAGCTGCTGGCCGAGACCACTCCGGCCGACTTCGTCGCGTTCGATCTGCTGGCGATCGACGACGAGCTGCTCACCGAGCAGCCCTACCCCCGCCGCCGCGAGCGGTTGGAGCAGGCGCTGTCCGGGGTGCGCCCGCCGGTGCACGTGACCCAGGTGACCACCGACCCGGAGACGGCCCGCCGCTGGTTCGAGGTGTTCGAGGGCGCCGGCCTGGACGGGCTGATCGTCAAGCCGGCCGACCTGCCGTACGAGCCGGGCAAGCGGCTCATGTTCAAGGTCAAGCACGCGCGCACGATGGACGCGGTGGTGGCCGGCTTCCGCTGGCACAAGTCCGGCCCGGTGGTGGGCTCGCTGCTGCTGGGCCTCTACGACGACCAGGGCGTGCTGCACCACATCGGCGTCAGCTCCTCGTTCACCATGGCCCGCCGCAAGGAGCTGCTGGACGAGCTGGAGCCCTACCGCGAGGTGGGCGGCGAGCACCCGTGGGTGCACGGCGACCACGAGCGGGGCCAGCGCATCCCGGGCGGGGTGAGCCGGTGGACCGGCGGCAAGAATCTGGAGTGGGAGCCGCTGCGCCCGGAGCTGGTGGTCGAGGTGGCGTACGACGCGATGGAGGGCGACCGGCTGCGGCACACCGCCCGGTTCCTGCGCTGGCGGCCCGACCGTGATCCCCGCTCGTGCGACTACAGCCAGCTCGACCGCCCGATCCGCTACGACGTCGACGAGGTGCTGCGCGGCGATCCGGCGGCGACGGTCGGTGACACCCGCGGCCGGGCGTAGCCTGACGGTCGACACGATCATGGAAGGCGCCGACGTGACCCGCTTCCCCGACCGGACCCGCCGGTTCCGGCCCGCCCTGGCCGCGTTCGTCGCGGCGGTGGTGCTCACCGCCGGCTGCACGCTGCCGGCGTTCGCCCCGCGCGCCGAGAGCGAGGGCGAGGCCGCCCCGCCGGGTACCGCCCCGGAGTGGCGGGCCTGCCCGGAGGTGCCGAACGAGCTGGTCGGCCGGGGCGCTGCGGACATGCGCTACGACTGCGCCCGCATCGCCGTGCCGCGCAACTGGGGCACCGGGGCAACCACCGGCGCGACCGCCGGGCCGCGCGCGGGCGAGACGTTCGAGATCGCGCTGATCCGGGCCCGTTCGACCAAGCAGCGCGACCGGATCGGTTCGCTGGTGGTCAACCCCGGCGGGCCGGGCGCCTCGGGCGTGGACACCGCCGTCTACCTGTCCTTCGGGCCGGCGTTCGGCGGCCTGCCGACGGCGGTCACCGACCGGTTCGACATCGTCGGCTTCGACCCGCGAGGGGTGGCCCGGTCCAGCCCGGTCAAGTGCATCTCCGACTCCGACCTGGACGCCAGCTTCGGCTACGACCCCGACCCGGAGAGCCAGTCGTCGTTCGACGGCTTCGTCGGCCTCAACCGGCGCATCGGCGAGCGGTGCGGCGCGAAGTACGGCGACCAGCTCCCGCTCTACGGCACCGAGCAGGCGGCCCGCGACATGGACGCGGTCCGCGCGGCGGTCGGCGACGACAAGCTGACGTACCTCGGCTACTCCTACGGCACGCTGCTCGGCGCCACCTACGCCCAGCTCTATCCGCAGCGTGTGCGCGCGCTGGTGCTCGACGGCGCGGTGGACCCGCAGCAGAAGCTGATCGCCGGGTCGGAGAGCCAGGCGAAGGGCTTCGAGCGGGCGTTCGACAACTTCTCCCGCTGGTGCGCGGCGAACGCCGGCCGCTGCCCGATCGCCCCGGACGCCCGGGGCGCGGTCACCGACGCGATCGCCAAGGCGAAGACCTCCCCGGTACGCGGGCAGGACGGCCGGGAGGCGACCTCCGGCTGGGTCTTCTACGCGGTGATCTCCTCGCTCTACACCGAGCAGGGCTGGCAGGAGCTGGCCCGGGCGATCGACGAGCTGCAGGGCGGCGACCCGGACGCCGTGTTCAAGCTGGCCGACTCGTACGCGGGCCGCGAGCCCGACGGGCACTACTCCAACCTGTTCGACGCCAACCTGGCGGTCAACTGCGCCGACGAGACCGAGAAGCCGACCCGCGAGCAGGTCCGCTCGTTGCAGTCGCAGTGGCGGCAGAAGTACCCGCTGTTCGGTCCCGCCCTGGCGGTCGGGATGCTCGGCTGCGTGGAGTGGCCCGGCGAGCGCGACCCCTATCCGACCGGTCGGGCGAACGGCGCGCCGCCGATCCTGGTGGTCGGCACCACGGGTGACCCGGCGACGCCGTACGAGCAGACGCCCGCCCTGGCCTCGATGCTGGGCGTGGGGCGGGTGCTCACCTGGGAGGGCGAGGGGCACACCGCCTACCCGCAGACGTCGTGCGTGACGTCGGCGGTCGACGCGTACCTGATCTCGCTCACCGTCCCCCGCGAAGGGCTGCGCTGCCCTGCCCGGTGACGGTCCGGCCGGCGGCCGGGAGCCGGACGCCGGCCGGTCGAACGTCGGCGGTCAGCCGGCGGACGGGGGCGTCCAGCCCTCCGGCACGTGCCCGACGCGGACGCGCTGGGGGTGGTCGCCGACCGGGACGCTCGCGACCTTCTGCCCGGTCGCGAAGTTGATCGCGGTGACCTGGTCCGCGCCGGATTCGGAGATCACGCAGTCCCGGCCGTCCCCGCTGACGGTGGCCCAGTACGGCTTGCTCGCGGGCACGAGCGGCCCCTCGCGCAACGTGGCCCGGTCGAGCACGGTGGCGTAGTCGTCCATGGTCCCGGCGACGCAGATCCGGGTGCCGTCGGGGCTCATCGACAGGCCGTGGTGCCGGGAGTCGTTGACCCAGGTGGTGCGGTCCTCGCTGGTGGCCGGGTTCTTCGGCAGCGTGGCGACGCGGGTGACCCGGTCGGTGGCCACGTCGTACTCGATCACGCCGTTGAAGAAGGACACCTGGAAGTAGAGCCGGCTGCCGTCGGGGGTGAACACGGCCGGGCGGACCGCGTCGGAGAGGTCGCGCCGGCCGGCGGCGTCGAGGCGGTCCCGCATGTCGATCACCTTGACCACCTGGTAGGTGGTGGTGTCGGCGACGGTGATGCGCCGGTCGCCCTTGGTCCAGTCGAGCCAGGGCGCGTCCAGGTCGGTGTTGACCTCGCCGATGGACATGTTCCACAGGCGGGTGCCGCCGTCGGTGTAGATGTTCTCGTGCGGCTTGTCGCCGGTGCCGAACGAGCCGAGCTGCGCTCCGGTGCGGATGTCCAGCACGTGCACGGTGTTGGAGGTGGAGGCGGAGACCGCGACCCGGGTGCCGTCGGGCGACACGGCCATGTGGTCGGAGCGGTAGCCGGAGACCGGGAACCGCCAGCGCAGCGCGCCGGTGGCGAGGTCGATCGAGACGACGTCGGCGAAGCTGGGCCGGGACACCACTACCGCGCTGCCGTCGGGGGTGGTGTACATGTCGTCGACGAACTGGTCGTGGCCCTCCCCCGGGCCCTGCCGGATGCCGAGGAAGTACGCCAGCTTGATCGGGTTGAGGTAGATCTCGCGCAGCCGCGCGGCGCGGTCCGGGATCACGTTGATCCGGCCGAGCTTGGCGTAGTCGCCACGGGACCGGATGACGTCGGCGGTGCCGTCCCAGTTGTTGCCGACGAACATCACCTCCTGGAGCGCGACAGCGGCGGCGGCCGGCGCGGGCGCCGTCATCAGCGGGGCCGGGGCGACGAGGGCGAGCGCAGCCAGCACGGCGAGGGCGGCTCGGCGGCGGGATCGGGGCGGGCGGAGTGGCACGGGGGTCATGGACGCCTCCTGGCAGCCGGTACGACATCGACGTTTCTCAGTGGCGCGAACGGTGTTACCTTGCGGTAACAACCAGGAGAGCAACCATCCGGCCGCCTCGGCTAGGGACCGGACGTCAACGCCCGCGCGGCCCGGTTGTGCCGCGACGACAACGGGAGGCGGCGTGACCCGGACCGGGAACGTCCCCACCTTCGGCGCGTTGCTGCGCGACCTGTCCGCCGATCCGGCCGCGGTCGACGAGGTGGCGCGGGCCGCCCGTGCGGACTCCCCCGAGGTGGCCCGGCTGCCCGCCGACGAGGTACGCCGCCAGGTCGTCCTGCTGCTGACCAGCGGCCTCGGGGCGCTGGAACGCCACGAGGATCCGGCCGGGCGGGACTTCGCCGAGGCACGCCGGCTGGGCGCGGACCGGGCCGCGCAGGGCGTCACGGTGGCCGGGCTGCTGCGCGGGGTGCAGGCCGGACGGGACCGGGCGGTGGAACTCGTGGTGCGGCACGGCCGGGCCGCCGGCATCGCCGACGAGGTGCTGCTGGAAGGGCTGCTCACCATCGGCCGGTACGCCGCGGCGGTGGAGCGGGCGGTGGTCGACGGGCACCGGGCGGCCGAACGGGACCTGCTCCGCACGGGCGCGGCGGCCCGAGTGCACCTGCTGCGGCGGCTGCTGCGCGACGGACCCGCCGGTACGCTCCCGGCCGAGCTGACCCGGTTCGGGCTGCGGCCGGACGGGCGCTACCACTGCCTGGTCGCCGCGCCGCCCGACCCGGTCCGGGCGCACGCCCTGCACCGGCAGCTCACCCGGCACGGCGGCCTGCTGGGCACCGTCGACGACCGGCTCGCCGGGCTGCTCCCGCGCCTGCCCGACGCCGCGCCGGCAGACCTGCTGACGCTTGTCGCGCCCGCGCAGCCGCTGGAGCGGGCCCCGGCCATGTACGCGCTCTGCCTGGCGGCCCTGGCCACCGCGGCCCACCGGCGGCTGGGCGGCCTGCGGCAGGTCACCGACCTGGCCGGGGAGACCGCGCTGGCCGCCCAGCCGGTCCTGGCCGAGCTGCTGCGGGCCGCCCTGCTCGGCGCGCTCGACCCGGCCGACGGCTTCCACCGGGAGCTCGCCGGCACCGCGCTCGCCTGGCTGCACCACGGCCAGCGGCTGGACCAGACCGCCGCCGCGCTGCACGTGCACCCGAACACGGTGCGCTACCGGCTGCGGCGGCTGCGGGAGCTGACCGGCGGGCCGCCGGTCGAGGAGGGCGCGCGGTGCACGGTGCCGGAGACCGTGCACTGGTGGTGGGCGCTGCGCAGCTGGCTGGACGGCGGCTGACGCCGCGCACCTCCTCGGCACCGGACCAGCCGGAAGCCCGGCCGACACCGGCACGAGGGGCTGTGCCAGGCTGGCCCGGTGACCGAGGTGATCTTCCGGGAGGCGGTCCGCGCCGACCTGCCCGCCGTGCTCGCGCTGCTCGCCGACGACGTGCTGGGGCGTACCCGTGACCTGCCCGAGGTGGACGAGGCGTACGAGCGGGCGTTCGCCGACCTCGACGCCGATCCGCGCAACGAGCTGATCGTCGCCGACGACGACGGGGAGCTGGTCGGCTGCTTCCAGCTCACGTACATCCCCGGGCTGGGGCGGCACGGCGCCGAGCGATGCCTGATCGAGTCCGTGCGGGTCCGCTCCGACCGGCGCGGCCGTGGGCTGGGCGGGACGATGATGCGCTGGGCGATCGACCGGGCCCGGGAGCGTGGCTGTGCGCTGGTGCAGCTCACCACCGACAAGCAGCGCGCCGACGCGCACCGGTTCTACCGCGACCTCGGCTTCGTGGCCAGCCACGAGGGCATGAAGCTGGCGCTCTGACCGGCCTGCGACCCGGCACCGGGACGTGATCAGGTACCGGGCCGCCACCCGAAGGCGCGCGGCCCGGTCACCCGGGTCAGTCCTCCGGCGCCAGCCGGCCGTCGCGCAGCGTCAGCGTCCGGTCGGCCATCTCGATCAGCGCCGGATCGTGCGTGGCCACCAGGGCGGTCATCCCCCGGGCATGCACCACGGCCCGGAGCAGGTCCATGATCAACCGCCCGGTCTCGGAGTCGAGCTGACCGGTCGGCTCGTCGGCGATCAGCAGGTCCGGCTCGTTCGCCAGCGCCCGGGCCACCGCCACCCGCTGCTGCTGCCCGCCGGACAGCTCGTACGGGCGCTGCGCCGCGTGCCCGCCCAGCCCGACCAGCTCCAGCAGCACCGCCACCCGCTGCTCCCGCTCGGCCGCCGGCACCTTGGCCAGCCGCAACGGCACCCCCACGTTCTCCGCCGCGGACAGGATCGGCACCAGGCCGAACGTCTGGAACACGAACCCGATCGTGCCCCGGCGCAACGCCAGCAGCTCCCGCTCGCCCGCCGCGGTGACCTCGTGCCCGGCCACCCGGATAAGGCCGGAGTCCGGCCGGTCCAGGCCGCCGACCAGGTTCAGCAGCGTGGTCTTGCCGGCGCCGGAGCGGCCCCGCACCGCGACCAGCTCGCCGCGCCGGGCGGTGAAGGAGACGTCCTGTACGGCGTGCACGGCGTGCTCGCCCTTGCCGAAGGTGCGGCTCACCCCCTCGACCTGGACCACGTCCTCCACTGCCGTCGCCGGCAGCACCACTGTCTGGTCGGTCATCACTCACTCTCCTCGGCGTGCGTCCGGTCGCCGGGGCGCACCTCGACGTGGTCGGGTTCCAGGTTGAGCCGGACCCGGTCACGCAGCGACAACGCCTCCACGAACTGCGCCGGCAGTTGCATCCGGCCGGTGCGGTCCAGCACCGCGTACTCCTCGCTGACCATCTCGGTGCCGCCGTCGGCGGTGACGCGCGCGGTCCGGCGTACCTCGGAGGCGGTCCGGCCGTCGCGGATCGCGACGGTACGGCGGACCTGGCCGGCCACGGCGTGGTCGTGGGTGACCACCACGATGGTGACCCCCAGCTCGGCGTTGATGGTGCGCAGCGCGGCGAACACCTCGGCGCCGGTGGCCTCGTCCAGCTCACCCGTCGGCTCGTCGGCGAAGAGGATCTCCGGGTCGTTCGCGACCGCCACGGCGACCGCGCAGCGCTGCTGCTCGCCGCCGCTCATCTGGCCCGGCCGGCGGTCCGCGCAGTAGCCGACGCCGACCATGTCCAGCAGCTCGCGGGCCCGCTCCCGCCGCTTGCGCCGCCCGCCGGCCCGCCCGGCCAGCTTCATCGGCAGCTCCACGTTCTCCAGCGCGGTCAGGTACGGCAGCAGGTTGCGGCCGGTCTGCTGCCAGATGAACCCGACCACCTCCCGCCGGTAGGCCAGCCGTCGCTTGTTCGACAGCGACAGCAGGTCGTAGTCGGCGACCCGGGCGATGCCGGCGGTCGGCGTGTCCAGGCCGGACAGGATGTTCAGCAGCGTCGACTTGCCGGAGCCGGAGGCGCCGACGATCGCGACCAGCTCACCCCGGTCGATGACCAGGTCGAGGCCCTGCAGGGCGACGACCTCGACGCCCTCGGTCTTGAAGATGCGCACCAGGCCGTCGCAGACGATGTGCCCGCGCAACCGGTCGCGTCCTCCGGCCCGTTGCGCGGCCCGTTCGGCCGCGCGCTGTTGCAGGGACGCCAGATCCGGCACGGACGCCTCGGCGGTCGCGGTCATCTCAGCTCTCCTCTCCGAGCCGCAGCACCTCACCGAGGCGCATCCGGCGGTTGTTCACGGCCTCCACGGCGATCGCGAAGCCCAGGGCCACCATGGCCAGGACCGACACCCCGGCGACCAGGCCGGGTTCGAAACGCGGGCGTACGTCCACGCCGCCGGTGAACGCGGGCAACCCGAGCACCGGCGTGAGCAGCAGCGGCAGCAACGCGCCGACGACCGCCCCGGTGAGCACCGACACCAGCACCAGCGGGGTCAGCTCGACCATCAGCATGCCGCGCCACTGCCGGCGGGACAGGCCCATGGTGCGCAGCCGGGACAGCACCTGCCCGCGCGAACGGGCCCCGGCGAGCACCGCGAGCGCGAGCCCGAGCAGCCCCAGCACCGCGCCGCCCCCGGCGCCGAGCGCGAAGCCGAACACCAGCAGGCCGTTCACGCCGGTGCCGCCCAGGTCGGCGCGGACAGCGGAGCGGGTGGTGACCTCCGGGGCGCGGGCCTTGTCCCCGGCCTCGACCCCGCCGATGCGCAGGTAGCGGTTCTGCCCCTCACGCGCGACCCGGTCCACCTCGGCGGCGTCCACGCCCGCGCCGGCCAGCACGAACCCGGTGGGCGCGAGCTGGTGCGGCGCGTCGGCCGGCAACGCCGGCCACGGCAGCACCACGAACCGGCGTACGCCCTTGTCGACCAGGGCGAACTCGTCGACGGTGGCGGCGGTCCGCACCGGCAGCCGGTTGCCCTGCACGTCCAGCCAGGCGGGCCGGTCACCCTGGGCGTCGGCGAGCCCGGCGTCGGCCAGCTCGTCGGCGACCGCCGGGGACACCAGCGCCGGCAGCGGCGTGCTCCCGTCGGCGCGGGCCCGTACCGGGTCGGGCACGCTCACCGGTACACCGGCCCGGCGCGCCACCTCGGCGAACTGCTGCCCGTCCACGAGCACCACGCGCAGCTCGGTGATCGGCGCGGGGCGGCCGGCACGGTCGGCGTACGGGCGCTCGGCCGGCACCGTGAGCAGCGGCGCGACAGCGCGTACCCCGGGCAGCTCAGCCAGTTTCTCCGCGGTGTCCGGCGTGAAGCGCTCCCCGCGTACCAGCAGGTCACCCGGCACGGCCTGGGCGGCGGCGGTGTCCCGGCCGGTCTCGATGCCGGTCGCCACCACGCCGCAGAACGCGGCGGTGGCCACGGCCAGCACCACCACGACCAGCGGCCCGGTGCTCGCGGCCCGGCCCGCGCGGGCGGCGCCGAGGAACGCGACGCTGCCGCGCGCCCGGGCCGCGACGCGGCTGAGCAGCCGCAACGGCCAGGGGTACGCGCGCAGCGCCACCAGCGCCGCCGCGATCGCCAGCAGCACCGGCACGGACACCAGCAGCGGATCCACCGAACCGGCGGTGAGCCCGCGGCGGCGCAGCAGGAACGCGCCGAGCACGGCGAGCCCGAGCACCGCCACCTCGACGGTGAGCCGGACGGCGGGCGACCGGCCGCCGAGGTCGGAGCGGCCACCGGCGCGGCGGCCGACCGCGAGCGCGGCGAGTGGCGGCAACAGCGTGGCCAGCAGCCCGGCGATCAGCACCCAGAGCCACGGCGACCCGGTGCCGGGCAGCAGCCCGCCGAGCAGCCAGCCGATCCCGGCCGCGGCCGGCAGCACCAGCACCGACTCGGCCAGACCGCGCCGCAGCACGTCACCGGTCGAGCCGCCGCGCGCCCGGATCAGGTGGAACTCGGCGCGGCGGCGGCGCGCGGCCAGCCGGGCGGCCAGCAGCGTCAGCCCGGCCAGCGTGGCGAGCAGCCCGGCGGCGATGACCGCGAGCAGGGTACGCGCGGCGGCCAGCGAGTCGGCGAAGCGCCGCAGCGGGATGTCCGCGCCCTGGCTGAGGGTCATCTTGACTTCAGTGGGCAGGGCTCGCTCCAGCCCGTCGACACCGGCGATCAACGCGTCGAGGCGGCCCGGTTCGAGCCGGTCCGGGGCGATCCGGTACCGCCAGCCGAAGGTCACCGGCCACTTCCGGGCGGTGATCGAGTTCAGGCCCGCGTCGGCGGTGTACGCAACGGCCACGAACGGGTCGCCGTCGCCTTCGGGCGGGCTGAGCTTCAGCATCGACGGCAGCGTGTCCCAGACACCGCCGGCCGGGTCGTTCGGCCGCCACACGCCGACGAGGTCGACCGGGCGGGAGTTGAGCACGTTGTTGTCGCCGTCCAGCAGCGAGAGGCGGAACCTGTCGCCGGCCGCGACGCCCAGCCTGGTGGCGATCGTCTCGGCGAGCGTCTCCTCGATCGCGCCGGCCGGGGTGACACCGCGTTCCGGCCACCGCCCGTCGACCAGGGTGGCCGCCTCCCGGATGCCGGTGCCGGCGCGCAGGTGCAGGTCGATCAGCCCTTTGTCGTCGCTCAGGGTCGGACCGCGCAACCGCCCGGGTACGGTCTGCGCCGCGAACCAGCGCTCGCCGATCGTGTCGCGCACCTCGGCGGGCATCTTCTCCTCGACCGCCGCGAGCAGGGCTCCCCGGCTGGCGACGACGGGCTGCTCCGAGGCGGGCACGACGTCCGGCGCGGTGCTGTACGTGAGGTCCCGGCGGGCCACCGGCTGACCGGCGACGTACTCGGTGAGCCCCTGCCCGGTCAGCCGGTCGGCGACCCGGGGCACCCCGGTGATCAACAGCGCGGTCACCAGGGTCAGGACGGCGAGCAGCAGGAACTGCCCTCCGTATGCGCGGACCCGGCGCGCGGCACCAGGAAGGCTCATCGTTCTCCTCCGATCCGGAGCTGCGCGGCGGCGACCCGCTGGCGGATGCCGGTGGTGATGACGGCGGCGAAGGCGAGCGCGGCGAGCAGCAGCCCGGCGGCGGTCGCCCCGATCGGCACCCAGGGCACTGTGAAGACCGCCTCGGGCACCGGCCGTCCGGCGGCCGGGGTGAGGATCACCAGCGGCACCATGGTGGCCGCGACGAGGGCGCCGACAAGCAGCCCGACGCCGACTCCGATCGCGGCCAGGAAGCCCTGCTCGGCGAGGTAGGCGCGGGCCAGCAGCCGGGTGTTCGCGCCGAGCGTGTTGAACACGGCCAGTTCGGTGAGCCTCCGCCGGGTCGTGGCCCACACGTCGACCGCCAGGCCGACCAGCGCCAGCAGCACCGACCCGAGCGCGGCGGCGAGCAGCCCGGTGCGGGCGCCCTGCCAGTACGGGTCCCCCGCGGCTTCCTCCGCCACGCGCTGCCGGTCCAGCAGCACCGTGCCGCCGACAGTGGCGAGGGCCTCGGTCGCGGCGGCATGCCCGCCCGGCGTGGTACGCAGCCACCACTCGGCCACCGGCCGTACGCCTCCGCTGCGCTCCAGCAACTGGGTGCCGGCGGTGGGCAGGTCCAGCAGCACGCCGTCGCCACCGGTGCCGGGGATCGCGGCGACCTGGCCGACCACTGTGGCCTCCACCGTCACCTCGGAGACCGACAGCTTGACGGTGTCACCCGTCTTCACGCTCAGCGCGGCGGCGACCCCCGGTGTGATCAGCACCGGCACCGGCGGGTCCTCGGCCATGGGCACCACGGCGAACCGGGACGAGGGCACCCGGGCGAACTGCAACAGCCCTGCGGGCACGTCGAAGCCCTGCGTCGCGTCCACCTCGGTGGGGGTGGCCCGGGCGTCCCGGCGTGGCCCGCTGCCCGGGTCGATCACCCGCCAGGCCCCCTCCACCGGCAACGGCAGCGCCGCGCCGCCGCCGTCGGTGAGCCGCATGTCGCTGAGCAGCAGCCGGTACGAGCTGCCGGTGGCGTCGCCGCCGTCGGCCTCGAAACCGGTCAGACGCAGCGGAGCGCCGCCGGTGTCGGGCAGCGGCACGGAGAAACGCACCGGCCGCCCCTCGCCGCCGGCCTCGGCCAGCCGGACCCGCCAGGTGGCCCCGGCGTCGGTGGCGAACAGCGCGGTCACCGCGACGCGCGGCCGGTCGTACATGCTCTCCACTGGAGTGCGGACGGTGCCGGAGAACGTCTTCGCCCCGGCCGGCAGGACACCGCCGACCGGTTCGGCCCGGCCGTCCGCGAGCCGGTCCAGCAGGGCCGCGGTGGACGCCCCGCCGTCGGCGTCGTCGAGCCGGATCATCCCCTTCGCGGCGGCGGCGTCCAGGGCCACCACCGTCGCCGGCCGGGCCTCGCGGCCCAGGCGCACGTCGTCGCGCCAGGCGGGCAGCACCCGGTCGACCCCGGGCACGGCGGCCAGCTGGGCGGCCCGGTCGGCCGGGGCAGTGCCGTCCCGTTCGGTCAGCCGCAGGTCCGTGCCGACCGTGTGCTGCGACTGGTCGCGCTGCGAGCGTTCCCAGGAGGCGACGAGCGACCACGCGAGCGTGCTGCCGCCGACGGCGAGCGCGAGCAGCAGCACCGGGCCGGCGTGCGGGCGACGCCCCGCCTGCCACATGCCGAACATGGTGGCGTTCCACGGCCGGCGGTCGACGAAGCGTTCCGCGATCCGGGTGGTCGGCGGCAGCAGCCGCAGCGCGATCACCGCGCCGGCCAGCACGCCGATCGTGGGCGCGGCGGCCAGCAGCGGGTCGATGCCGAGGCTGCCGTTCGCGCCGGCCAGCGGCGAGGAGTACTGCCGCAACTGGGTCCAGGCGAGCACGGCGAGCGCCACCAGCACCACGTCCACGCTGGCGCGCTGCACGGCAGCGCTGCGGGACGGGCGGGACCGGGCCGCCATGTCGGCGACGTAGGTGCCGGCCCGGCGCAACGCCGGCAGCACCATGGCGAGCAGGCAGCCGACCGCCGCGCCCACCGCGACCACCCAGACCCGGGCCAGGTCACCGTCGGCCAGCCGCAGGTCCGCGCCGAGATACCGGACCGCCTGCCCGGTCAGCGCCGGAGCCAGCAGCAGCGCCGGCGCCACCACGAGCGTGGCCTCGCGTACGGCGAATCCGGCGATCTGCCGGCGTGCGGCGCCCCGGGCCCGCAGCAGCGCGGTCTGCGCCCGCCGGTCCTCGTTGAGCAGCGCGGCCACCAGCACCAGCGCGTACCCGCCGAGCACGACGATCAGCAGCAGCGGGGTGAGCAGCGCGGAGCGGCCCACCAGGTCGGCCCGGCCCAGCCGGTCCACCAGCCGGTCCAGGTGGCTGACCTGCTGCGTCGAGGAGCCCAGGCCGGTGGCCTCGGGCAGCTTCTCGGTGATCTCGTTCAGCGCTGTGGTGACGGCCGGCAACCGGGCCGGCTCGACGGCCACCAGGTCGGGGTCCACCAGCCAGGCCGCCGAGTTGGAGCCGGGGAAGGTACGGGCGAAGTCGGCCGGGTCGAGCGCGAACGGCCCGTACGAGCTGACCTCCGCGTCGCCCTGGCTCTCCCCCACCCCCGGGGCGAGCCGCCAGTACGCCTCGGTCACGTCCCGGGGCCGCCACGTGCCGGCGATCACCACCGTGCTGGCCCGCTCCGCGCCCCGGTCGTACAGCGGCACCCGCTCGCCGACCTCCAGGCTCAGTTGCGCGGCCACCGTCTCCGGCAACGTCACCTGCAGCGGGTTGCTGCCGGGCACCGGCCACGCCCCGGCGGTCAGCTCGGCGTGCGCCGGCAGGTCGTCGAGCGTGGCCAGGTTGGCGAACATCGGGTCGTCGTCGGTGCGGGCGGCGCCCACGTCACCGGTCAGCTCCCGCCCGGTGCCGGACCGGATCCCGGCCACCGTGACCGGCGCCCCGCCCAGCCCGTTCGCGAACTGTGCCCGTACCGCCCGGTCCCGCTCGGCGTACGCGGCGGCGTCGGCGCCACCGGAGCCGCTGATCAGCAGGCTGCGCTCCTCCGCCGGGGCGGCGTCGAGCACCGCCCGGGCGCCCGCGTCCACCGCCCGGCGGTTGTAGTCGGAGAGCCCGGTGACCAACGCGACCGCGACGAGTGCCGCGACAGCGGCGGCGAGCAGCAGCCCACGGGCCTCTACCGCCCGCCTCCACACCAGCTTCATCCGACGTCCTCTCCTGGCCCCGGCGGGCCGATGCCGAGAGAGAGCAGTGACGCCCACGAAAAGGTTCGCGCCCGTTACATGATCGTTATCGGTCCCCTTCCAACCCCGGGACCGGAGGGACCCCGGTAGACGCATGTCACGTGACCGTGCAGCTCAGCGAAGCCCACCGGAACCTCCCGGTCGTCGGCAACCTTGGTGGCTGCTTGTGGGCAAGGCAAGCCTTCGGTCGCTGCGGCGGCGACCGCCGGCCCTGACCACCCCGTTCGCACCCTCCCGCACGAAAAGGGGACCTTCGCCGGCAGACCGGACAACACGACAAGGCCCTCAACTGCTCCAGACAGTCGAGGACAAAAAACGCAGCTAAGCTGCTGGGCCTGCAAACCCATCGCTAGAACAGTCGATCTCCTGACGGAGGATCATGATGAGCAGGCAGGACCAGGCCCTCCCCGGTTGGCTGGCGGACTACGACGCCTTTTCCACCCATCTTGACGAGCAACTCATTGACGAAACCTCCCACGGCAAGGGCTTGCGTTTCGTCAGTTTCGCGCTAGCCGTCCTGCCATGGAACCCGGCCACGAACGGCTTCGACGGTTTCGAGTTGAACTCGCGCTTGAGTCACGACAAAGGCGTTGATATCCTGACTGCTGCCAACGAGATCGGTCAACAGCTTCTAGTCCAGTCAAAGTTCCGAATGCGCAGAACTGAAGAGATAGACGCCGTAATTAGCCAGTTTGAAAGCTATGAGGCAGAATTCACGGCGAAGCAAAAACCGCGGCAGTACACGCTTTTCGACGTTCCGGGTTCAATCGACGCAACCCTCCCCAAGTACCTGATAGTCACAGCCTCCAAGCTCGATAACTTGATGCGGCTATACAAGGATTCACACCGGAGCTCTCGGCCATTCTTTGACAGGCTGACAGACGAAGGAAGAATCACCTTCGTTGACGGAACCGAAATTCTTCGCACCCTAAAGTCCACCTATCGCAAGGCGTTCGAGGTGCCTGCCGAATTTGAGATTCAGGCAGCATCCGAATGGCTTGAGTACCGAACAGTGCGACTGGGAATCGTCGCCGGAGCGGAACTGGTCCGTCTCTACGATACGCATGGAGACGGACTCTTTTTCGAGAACATCCGAACATTTTTGGGCCTAGGACGAAATCAGGAACGCGAGTCAGTCAATCGGCGGATCGTAAAGACGGTAGAAGAGCAGCCGGAGCGAATGCTGGAAAGAAATAATGGCATAACGATTCGAGCAAGCCGGGTCCGCAAGACAAAGGCAGGCGCCTTAAGGCTAGAGAATGCATCAATCGTGAATGGCTGCCAAACAACGATGTGCCTAGTTACCAGGCGAGAAGTTGTCGGCACTGAGGTGCTCGTACCCGTAAAGGTAGTAGAGTCGGACGATCTATGGGAGGTCGCACGCTCTGCGAATTATCAGAACCGGGTACGGCAGATTGACCTAGATCTCGCAAAGTACTTGCGACCTCAACTGGTCCAGAGGGCCGCCGCTCGCATGGGCGTATCGGTTCAACCGGACGCCGCGCACGGCGTGAATGATTTAATTGCAACCATCAGCAGCACTCAGGTGACTTACGAGGAGACCAAAGCGCTATATAAGGGTGTTTTCAGCACGCGGCCGACCAACATTTTTGACAACAACTACAGCAGTCTCCTCACAGCGGTACTAGATGTCGTATACGAGCACGAGGAGATGTCACAAGAAATCTTCTCAGCACTATTCGTGCTGAGCGGAGTTGGTCAGCGAGGACGAGAAGAGGGCGCAAGGGTCTATCCCGAGTCGGAGAATAGGTACTTCCAGCGCTTCAGAAAACCCGAATACAGCGCATACATTACGCTCCTTGCGGCCGGCGTCGTAAACTCGATGAACCTAGCAGACAGGCAAAGCGATCCAATCAACGAGGCCGGCCGAATTCTTGACTTTTTGCGACAAGCGCGCGACTGCGCAGAGCATCGACCTACAGACTTTGTCGAAGCATATCTGATGGCATACGAAGTACTGTCCGAGACGGGATTGGGCTCCATCACCGACGAATCAGGCGATGCGCTAATATCTCAGGATCTACACAAGAAGATTCTCAGCACACCGTACGACACGTACTACAAGGCGCTGCGGATGCGGCTGCAAAGAGAAAAGGCCAGGAGAGACCGAGGCGGCTCGTAAAATCACGAGTGAGTCGATCAGCACCCCCTAAACCCGCAGCCTCGAACTTGCTCGAGATGAAAAGTAATTCAAAACGCTCCTGCGGCCAACCGCACTAGAGTTACGCCCACCCGCAACCTCGGGGGCCGCCTGGCTAAGTTTCGCGGGCTCGCTACCTTGCCCGACCCACACGAACAGCGGGTGGTGCCGGCACTCCGGCACCACCCGCTGCTGCAGCTCAGCCGTGGTCGGCCAGCCAGCCCATGCGAACCGCCTTGACGAACCGGGTCCAGGCCGTCGGGTCGAAGCTCAGCGCCGGCCCCTGCCGATCCTTGGTGTCCCGCACGCCAACCGCGTCGGCGAAACCGGCAACTTCGACGCAGTTGCCCTCACCGCCGGATCGGGACGACTTGCGCCATACCCCGTCACGTCCCATCGGTCATCTCCTTAGCGATCGTCGTCATCAGCTCACGGGACCCGTCCGCATCGAGCGCCCGCTCGCCGATCGAGCGCCAGGCATCCTCGTAGGTCTGGATCTCGTGGGCCTTGTCAAGGTAGGCGGCACCGCAAGGGCCGTCCATGTAGATGGTGGTCGGCTCCGGCTCACGCACTTCGGTCGGGAAGTCGAGCATCGTGAAGGTTCCCGCTGCGGCCCAGCGGTAGAGCCCAGCGCTCAGTGGGAGCACCCGAATCCGGACGTTGTACTGCCGGCTCGCCACCAGCAGGGCATCGAGTTGCCTACCCATCGCCGCCCGGTCGTGCAGCGGTCGACGGAGCACCGCCTCGTTGAGGATCACATCAAGATAGGGAGCCCGAGGCACCGCACGCGCCAGCAAGCGCTGTCGCCGCAGTCGAACCTGAGCCTTGGCCTGCCGCTCGTGCTCACTCAACTGCGGGTTGTCGGTGGCGATGACCTCGGTCATGTACTCGACCGTTTGCAGCAGGCCCGGCACGAGATTCGTTTCGTAGTGGCGAATCTTCGTCGCTGCGGCTTCCAGGCCCACGTACAGCTTGAACCAATCCTTGATTGCCTCCCCGTAGCTGTGCCACCAACCGTGCGCCTTGGTTTCCCGGGCCAGAGCGCGCATGGTTTCGATGGTTTCTCGCGACGCGCCGTAAACGCGGCACATGGCCTCCACGTCGTTCGGGTGCATCGGCACCTGGCCCGTTTCGTAACGCCAGATCCGGGGCGCCGACCATTCCAGTTCCTTGGCCGCCGCGGTCACCGTGACGTGCGCGCCTTCGCGAAGTTCTCTCAGATATCTGCCGAGCTGCCTACGCGGGACGGTGCTTCCCGAGTCGTCCACGTCATCTCCTTTGGTGTTGTCGCGTAAGGCACCTCATCCCTTGGTCTGCATTCTGCCGCGAAAGATTGCCCCGGGCCAGAGGTGAATTGACCATTGTGGTGCCCGCCGGGGACGCGGCGGGTTTCGCGGGGACGGATGCCTTTCCCCGAAACCTCATCCCGGCATCCGTCCCCGCACCCGGCGTCGATCCACAAAGGAGAGCCATGGACTCGATCGATCGTATCCTCGGCGACATTCCGCTTCCGCCCTACGTCACCGCCGAGGATGTCGCCTTCGCGGTCCGGGCGATCACCGTGCACGCCCCCGAGCAGTGGCCCGAGGGACCGCGCTGTCGCAACGACCGGGCGCCCCACCCGTGCCGATTGCACCGCTGGGGCCGGCGGGTGCTCGACCAGCGCGGGCTCACCGACCGGCAGATCCGCGCGCTCGTCGCCGAGCAGACGGCGCCCGCGCGGTGATCTACGTGACCGGGGAACGCCTGCTCCCGCACCACGTCCGCGCCGCCTTCTTTGACCGGCGCTGGCGCGGCCTCGACCCCACCCAGGTGCGCGACCACCTCGACCGGGTGGCCGACGAACTCGAACGCCTGAGCCGTGAGCTGGTCACTACGCGGACCGAGGCCGAGCGCGTCCGCCAGGCGCTGCGGCAGTGGCAGTCCCAGCATCGCGCCTGCCGTCTCCGCGACCCGGACGCCCCGCCGGGCGGATGGCCCCGATGACGGCACAGCGCTGGATCATCCACCTGCCCACCACGCTGACCAGCGCCGACGAGGCGGCTGCCCTCGCGGTGACGTTGCGCGACTCGCTCGGCCACGTCACCGTCATCGACTTCGGCGAGACCACGCTGAGCGAGGAGGACAGCCAGTTCGTGCGTACCCGGGTCTGGTGCGACGCCCGGCTCGACGGCGCCGGCCGGTGCGGCCACCTCAACGACCATGACGGCCCGTGCGCGGCGTGAGCGCGGCGAGCGTCAGGGGCGAGGGCGGTCGCGGTCCTTCGACGGCTGGACCCGCTTCGGCTCACCGGGCATCTTCGGGTACTCCGGCGGGTACGGCATGTCGCCCAACCCATCTGCGGCATCCCGCTCGGCCCACTCCAGCAGCGGCGTGATGTCCCACGGGGTGTCGTCGATGCCGGCGTGCGGGTCGCCGCGCTCGGCGAACCGGGCCGGCACCGTGCCCAGGTGGAAGTCGTCCGGGTCGACCTGGGGTAGTTCGTCCCAGTCGACGGGGGTGGAGACGGTGGCGCGGGCGTTGGCGCGCAGCGAGTACGCACAGGCGATGGTGCGGTCCCGCGCCGTCTGGTTGAAGTCGACGAAGACCCGTTCGCCCCGTTCCTCCTTCCACCAGGCGGTGGTGACCAGCTCGGGGCGGCGTCGTTCCAGCTCGCGGGCCAGCGCGATGGTGGCGCGGCGTACCTCCACGAACGTCCAGCGCGGCTGGATGCGCAGGTAGACGTGCACGCCCCGGCCACCGGAGGTCTTCGGCCAGCCGGGCACGCCCAGCTCGTCCAGCAGGCCGCGCAGCTCACCGGCGGCGGTCACCGCGTCGGCAAAGTCGGTGCCCGGCTGCGGGTCGAGGTCGACGCGCAGCTCGTCGGGGCGGTCGGTGTCGGCGGCGCGCACCGGCCACGGGTGGAACACGACGGTGCCCATCTGCGCCGCCCAGGCCACGTGCGCCAGGTCGGCGGGGCACAGTTCGTCGGCCGGACGGCCGCTGGGGAAGGCGATCCGCGCGGTGCGGACCCACGGGGGTACGCCCCGCTGCGGCACCCGCTTCTGGAAGAACATCTCCCCCTCGATGCCGTCGGGGAAGCGCTGGAGCGTGGTCGGCCGGTCCCGCAGGGCGCGCATGATCCCGTCGCCGACGGCCAGGTAGTAGCGGAAGACGTCGGCCTTGGTGAAGCCCCGCTGGGGAAAGATCACCCGGTCGGGGCTGCTCAGCCGCACCGTGTGCCCGGCTACCTCGATCTCCTCGACCGTGCCCTTGCCCGCCATCACGCGACCATATGCGATGCCACCGACAGCCGACGTACCGTGAAGGGGTGAGTCTTTCCGACAACGAACTGCCCCGTACCGAGGACGAATGGCGCGTGCGGCTGAGCCCCGAGGAGTTCCGGGTGCTCCGCGAGGCCGGCACCGAGGCGCCCTGGACCGGTGAGTACGTCGACACCAAGACCCCCGGCGTCTACCACTGCCGGGCCTGCGGGCTGGAACTGTTCCGCAGCGAGGACAAGTTCGACTCGCACTGCGGGTGGCCGAGCTTCGACGACGCCATCCCGGGCGCGGTCAAGGAGATCCCGGACAACACGCTCGGGATGCGCCGTATCGAGATCCGCTGCGCGCGCTGCGACAGCCACCTCGGGCACGTCTTCGAGGGTGAAGGTTTCACTCCGAAGGACACCCGGCACTGCGTCAACTCGATCTCGGTGCGGCTGGAGCCCAGCGCCGGCTGACGGCGGCGTCACAGCCGCAGCAGGCCGCCGGCCTCATCCACCCGGTCGGCGGCCTCGTCGTCCAGCCACACGCCGCCGGTGGCCAGGTAGCGGAAGCGGTACTCCCCCGGCTTCAAGCGGACCGTCACGGTACGAGTGCCGTCGCGGCGCGGCACCAGCTCGTGCCGGCCGGGCTCCCAACCGTTGAAGCAGCCGACCACGCTGACCGTGCCGGCCGGGGTGTCCCGGGGCAGCGAGAACGTCACCCGGGTCTGGTTGCCGAAGAGCTTGTTGCGCTTGATCACGAATCCTCCGGGGATTTTCGGCGGTCACATCAGTCAACGCGCGACACGCCGGGAGCGACTCGCCGTAGGGCCGGATCAGGTTCGCCCGTTCCGGTTGCCCGATGGTGTCGTCTGCGCGACTCTCGGATGACAGGTCCGTTTTCGGGGGGTTTCGCATGGCAACCTGCGAGGTTTGCGGTAACGACTACTGGATGGCGTTCGAGGTGCGCACCGTCGACGGGGCACGGCACACGTTCGACTGCTTCGAGTGCGCGGTGCACAAGATGGCGCCGATCTGCGAGCACTGCCAGATCAAGATCGTCGGGCACGGCGTCGAGGTCTCCGGCCGCTTCTTCTGCTGCGCCCACTGCGCCCGCGCCGTCGAGGGCGAGCAGGGCGCCGAGGTACGCGACGCGGTCGGCGCCCGCCCCGCCTGACGCGAGCGCTCCCCGGGGCGCAACAGGCGTCGATCTCCGTCTAGCATCCCTCCGGTGTCCCGACGGTTGATCATCACGGCGGCGCTGGTCGCCGGCCTCGCCGGCTGCGGTTCCGCCACCGAGCCCGGCGCTGCCACCGGCCCCGCGCCGGCCCTCGCCGCGCCCTCACCCACCGACGGCGGGGCCGCCGAGGCGCTGCGCGACCGGTACGCCGCGACCGGCAACCTGGCCGGCCTGGCCGAGGATCCCGAGTACGCCAGCGAGCAGCTCGACTCCGACGGCGTCGCCTGCGGTCGCCCGCTGCCCCTGCTCGACCGGCGGCTCGTCGTCTCGACCCGGGTCTTCGGCACGCCGGAGGGAACCCCGGCCGGCGAGTTCGTCGAGGTCGCCCAGGAGACGGTGGTCTACCCGGACGAGCCGACCGCGGCAGACGCCGTACGGCAGATCTTCGGCGTGCTGGAGGCGTGCGAGCGCGACGAGGAGGACGGACAGGTGACCGCCGGTCACACCGCCGAGGACCTGCCCGCCGGGGTGGGCATGCCGGGCCGGGTGGTGTCGGCCACCATGACCCTGTCCGACGGGACGCGCTTCCCGCACCGGTACGGCTGCCTGCACCGGGGCCGGGTCACCCAGTGCGTCGCGGTGTGGACCCGCTCGGCGGCCGACACCGGCACCTGGTTCGATCGCGCCCTCACCGCCACCGCAACCGGGCTGCGCGCCTCGGAGGGCTGAGCCGCGCCGGCCCGGGCGCGCGGAGCCGGCACGCCGAACCACGTCGGCCCGGCGCGCGCCCGGGGTGCGCACGACCGGCCGGAGACGCGCCGCCTAACCTGGGCCGATGCCCGTCGAGTCCCACCTGGCCGGCTTCGCCGACCTGGATGCCCGCACCTTCCACGACCTGCTCCGGCTGCGCATCGACGTGTTCGTGGTCGAGCAGTCCTGCCCGTACCCGGAACTGGACGGCCGGGACGTCGAGCCCGGCACCCGCCACCTGTGGCTGACCAGCGACGGCGCCGTCGTGGCGTACCTGCGGATCCTGGCCGACCCCGGCGGCGTGGCACGGATCGGGCGGGTGGTGGTGGCGCCGGCGGCCCGCGGCGCGGGCCTGGCCGGCGCGCTGATGACCGAGGCCCTGGCCGTGGTGGGTGACCGGCCGTGCGTGCTCGACGCGCAGACGCACCTCGTGGGCTTCTACGCGGGCCTCGGTTTCGCGGTCGACGGCCCCGGTTACGTCGAGGACGGCATCCCGCACACGCCGATGCGCCGCAACCCGACTCATTGACGTTTGTCACTTTTTGTGGCAACGTGCGGGCGGAGCCGCCACGCGGGAGAGGGCAACTCCCGACAGTCCGGGCGTCGTGCACCGACACCCATCCCGGAGGCTTTCCATGTCCACTCCGTACCGCCGCCCGTTACCGCTCGCGGCGGCGATCCTCGCCGTCTGCGCGGTCGTCGCGGCGCTGCTCACCACCGCGTTCTCCGGTCCGGCCTCGGCGCACGGGTCGGTTGTCGACCCGGCCTCGCGCGCCTACAGCTGCTGGCAGCGCTGGGGCGGTGACTTCCAGAACCCGGCCATGGCCACCCAGGACCCGATGTGCTGGCAGGCGTGGCAGGCCGACCCGAACGCCATGTGGAACTGGAACGGCCTGTTCCGCGAGGGCGTGGCCGGCAACCACCAGGGCGCCATCCCGGACGGGCAGCTGTGCAGCGGCGGCCGCACCCAGAGCGGCCGCTACAACGCGCTCGACACCGTCGGCGCCTGGAAGACCGTGCCGGTCACCAACAACTTCCGGGTCAAGTTCTTCGACCAGGCCAGCCACGGCGCCGACTACATCCGGGTGTACGCGACCAAGCAGGGTTTCAACGCGCTCACCTCGCCGCTGCGCTGGAGCGACCTGGAACTGGTCGGCCAGATCGGCAACACCCCGGCGAGCCAGTGGACGCGTGAGGTGGACGGCGTGTCCATCCAGATCCCGGCGAACGCGCCGGGCCGCACCGGCCGGCACATCGTCTACACCATCTGGCAGGCCAGCCACCTGGACCAGTCCTACTACCTGTGCAGTGACGTGGACTTCGGCGGGTCCGGCCCGACCACCCCGCCGCCCACCAGCACCCCGCCGACGAGCACCCCGCCCACCAGCACGCCGCCCACGAGCACGCCGCCCACCAGCCCGCCCCCGACCACGCCGAACCCGGCCGGCGGCTGCACCGCGACGTACTCGATCACCGGTTCGTGGGGCGGCGGCTTCCAGGCCGAGGTGAAGGTGACGAACGGCGGTTCACCGATCCGCGGCTGGTCGGTGAGCTGGAACTACCAGAACGGCCAGCAGGTCACCTCGGCGTGGAACGCCACGGTGACCAGCAGCGGAACGCTCGTCACGGCACGCAACGCCGCCTACAACGGCACGCTCGCGGCGGGTGCGAGCACCTCGTTCGGCTTCACCGGCTCGGCCGGCGCGACGAACCCGGTGCCCGGCACCCTGTCCTGTACGACGACCGCCTGACGGCTGTCCCTTCGGTCGGGGCCCTGCTCGACACCCGCTGGGGTGTTAAGCGGGGCCCCTTCCTCTACCGCAGGCGTTAAGAAGGGGCCCTTCCTTTCACACCAGGCAGTTGACGATGTCGGCCACCGAGCGGCGGCGGCCGGTGTAGAACGGGATCTCCTCCCGCACGTGCCGCCGGGCGCCGGAGGCGCGCAGGTCACGCATCAGGTCCACGATCCGGTGCAGCTCGTCGGCCTCGAACGCGAGCATCCACTCGTAGTCGCCGAGCGCGAACGACGCCACCGTGTTGGCCCGCACGTCCGGGTAGCCCCGGGCCATCTTGCCGTGCTCGGCCAGCAGCTCGCGCCGCTCGGCGTCGGGCAGCAGGTACCACTCGTACGAGCGCACGAACGGGTAGACGCACAGGTAGGCGCGCGGCTGTTCGTCGTTCAGGAACGCCGGGATGTGGCTCTTGTTGAACTCGGCCGGGCGGTGCAGCGCCATCTGCGACCAGACCGGGGTGAGCGCCCGGCCCAGCGTGGTGCGGCGGAACCGCAGGTACGCGTCCTGGAGCGCGTCGCTGGACGACGAGTGCCACCAGATCATCAGGTCGGCGTCGGCGCGCAGCCCGGCCACGTCGTACGTGCCCCGGATCGTGACGTCCTTGCCGGCCAGCTCGGTGAAGAGCGACTCGACCTCGTCGACGACGTTCTCCCGCAGCGACGGCAGCGGGCTGGTGGCCCGGTACACCGACCACATGGTGTAGCGGATGGTCTCGTTGAGCTCCCGCAGCCGCGCCGCGTTGGTCTGCTCGGTCATGCTGCCGATCCTTCCAGTGCCGTGATGATCTCTTCGGCCGCCGTCTCGCCGGAGCGGACGCACACCGGGATGCCGACGCCGTCGTAACCGGCCCCGGCCACTGCAAGCGTCGGGTGGGCGGCGCGCAGCGCCGCCCGGACCGCCGCCACCCGGGCGGTGTGCCCGGGCGTGTACTGCGGCAGCGCGCCGCCCCACCGCTGCACGTGCCGGGCCACCGGAGCCGGCAGCGGCGCGCCGAGCACCGCCGACAGCTCCCGGTGCACGGTGTCGGCCAGGTCGTCGTCGGTGAGCTGCAGCGACGTCTCGTCGCCGTACCGGCCCACCGAGGCGCGCACCAGCGCCAGCCCGTCCGGCCGCCGCAGGTGCCCCCACTTGGTGGTGAAGAACGTGGACGCCTTGATCGTCAGCCCTTCGCCGGCCGGCACCAGGAAACCGGACAGCTCCGGCAGGGCCGGGCCGGGCAGCGCGAGGGTGATCAGGGCGACGCTGGCGTAGTCGAGCGCGCCGACCGTGTCGGCCGCCTCGGGCGCGGCGGCGGCGAGCAGCCGGGCGGCCGGGCGGGCCGGCACCGCGAGTACCACCGCGTCGACCTCGACGTGCTCGGCGTCGCGGGTCGGCCCGACGGTGAGCCGCCAGCCGGCCGGGGTGCGGCGCAGCTCGCGTACCGCGGCGCCCCGGCGGATCGTCGCCCCGCTCGCCGTCGCCGCCGCCTCGACCAGCGTGCTGAGCCCACCGGCGAGGGTGCCGAAGACGGGTGCGCCGGGCGCGCGCGGCGCGGCGGCCTGCGCGGCGCGTACCGCACCGACCAGCGTGTGCTCGACGCATGCCGCGCGAGCCAGGGCCGGCATCGTGGTCACCAGCGACAGGTCGTCGGCCCGCCCGGCGTACACGCCGCCGAGCATCGGGTCCACGAGGCGCTCCACCACCGCGTCACCGAGACGCTTGCGGACGAGCTCACCGACCGAGGTGTCCTCACCGTCTGCCAGCAGCGGCCCGCCCGCGTCGCGGTCGGCGTCCGCGGCCGGCGGCGCCACCGCCGCCACCTTCTCCAGATCCCCGGGTACGCCGACGAGCGTGCCGCCCGGCACCGGGCGCAACGTGCCGTCGACGAGCAGGGCCGCCTGCCCGACGGTCGGGTGCACGATCTCCTCGGCCAGGCCGAGGCGCCGGGCCAGCGTCACCGCCGCCGACTCGCCACCGGCCGGGTCGCGCATCAGGAACGACTCCGCGCCGAACTCGACCGGCCCGCCAGCCAGCTCACCGGTGAACAGCTTGCCGCCGAGGCGGCCGGACTGCTCGTACACGGTGACCTCGGTGCCCTCGGGAGCGCTGTCGCGCAACCGGACGGCGGCGGCCAGCCCGGTGATCCCGCCACCGACGATCGCCACCCGCCACGGTCGCACCACTGTCGCCTCCTAGCGCTCCGGTCGCGCGGTCAGCTCGTGCACCAGCGCGACCACCCGGGTCAGCACCTCGGGGTCGGTCTCCGGCAGCACGCCGTGCCCGAGGTTGAACACGTGGCCGGGAGCGGCCCGGCCCTGCTCGACGATGCGCCGCACCTCGGTCTCCACCACCGGCCAGGGGGCGAGCAGCACCGCCGGGTCCAGGTTGCCCTGCACCGCCTTGTCCGGCCCGATCCGGCCGGTGGCGACGTCCAGCGGCGTACGCCAGTCCACGCCCACCACGTCGGCGCCGGCCTCGCCCATCGCGCCGAGCAGCTCGCCGGTGCCCACCCCGAAGTGGATCCGCGGCACGCCGGAATCAGCGAGCCCGCCGAGCACGTACGTCGAGTGCGGCAGCACGAAGCGGCGGTAGTCGGCCTCGGAGAGCGCGCCCGCCCACGAGTCGAACAGCTGCACCGCGGACACCCCGGCCTCGATCTGCACCTGGAGGAACGCCAGCGTCACCTCGGCCAGCCGGGAGCACAGCGCGTGCCACAGGTCCGGGTCGCCGTACATCAGCGCCTTGGTCTTGGCGTGGGTACGCGACGGCCCGCCCTCGACAAGGTAGCTGGCGAGCGTGAACGGGGCCCCGGCGAAGCCGATCAGCGGGGTGTCGCCCAGCTCGACGACGAGCTGGCGGACCGCCTCGTCCACGTACGACACCTCGTCGCGGCCGATCGGGTTGATCCGCTCGACGTCGGCGGCGGTACGGATCGGCTCGGCCACCACCGGGCCGGTGCCGGGCACGATGTCCAGGTCGATACCGGCCGCGGCGACCGGCACCACGATGTCGCTGAACAGGATCGCCGCGTCCACGCCGTGCCGGCGCACCGGCTGGAGAGTGATCTCGGTGACCAGGTCCGGCCGGCGGCAGGACTCCAGCATCGGCACGTTCGCCCGGATCTCGCGGTACTCCGGCAGCGACCGGCCGGCCTGGCGCATGAACCAGACCGGGGTGTGCGGGCCCGGCTCGCGCCGGCAGGCGCGCACGAAGGGCGAGTCGGCCGGCCCGCCGCGGCGGGGTTCTCCGTCTCGGGCGGCAGTGCCCGTGGTGTCGGTGGTCATCGCGGCAATCGTGCCACGCCCCCGGCACGCGCCCGCGCTCACCGTCCGCATTTGTGACGTAGAAGGAAGGGCCCCCTCTTAACGCCTCCGGTAGAGGAAGGGCCCCTTCTTAACCGTCGATCACCCGGCGCGCCGTCGCGCGCCGTACGGTGGGCGCGGCATAGGCTGCCCGCATGGCCCCCCCGATCGCGCTCCCGGAAACGTTCGCTCGCGCGGTCGCGGGGCTGCGGTCGGTGACACCCCGCCCGGAGATCATCCTGGAGGAGGTCGGCGCGCCCCAGCGGCTGGCCCCGTTCGCGTTCGCGCTCTCCGCCGCCGTGATGCGCGACGACGACGAGGTGGCCACCGGCCGGCTGATCCTGCTGCACGACCCGGCCGGGCACGAGGCGTGGCAGGGCACGTTGCGGCTGGTCACGTACGTCACCGCCGAGCTTGAGGTCGACCTGGCCAGCGACCCGCTGCTGCCCGGCGTCGGCTGGACCTGGCTGACCGACGCGCTGGACGCGCAGGGCGCCGGGCACCGGGCGATCGGCGGCACCGTCACGCAGACGCTCTCCACCCGGTTCGGTGCGCTGGCCGGGCCGCCCGCCGCCGGCGACATCGAGATCCGCGCCTCCTGGACGCCGCTGCGCGCCGACCTGGGCCCGCACCTGCTCGGCTGGTGCACGCTGCTGGCCTCGACGGCCGGCCTGCCGCCGCCCGGCGTCACCGCGCTGCCCCGCCGCTCCGCCGGCGCCGCCTGACCGTCGCCCGTCGGCTCGCGAGGGCCGCGTACCGGCCCACGGGTCGCCGCCCGCGCGACGACCGTTGCGGCGGGCCGGGGCGGTTCGCGCTCGGCGTACCCCTGTGTTGACGCGCGAAGGCCGCCCCGCGCGTGCGGGGCGGCCTCACGGCGGACGCCGGTCAGAGGTAGTTCTCGGCCTCGTCGCAGACCTTGTCCAGGCCCTTGTTCGCCGCCTCGAAGGCGGCCCGGTCGCCGCGCGACGCCGCGGCGATGGCGGTGGTCAGCTTGTCCAGGCAGTTCGCGATGACCTTCTTCTGCCGGGCCTGCTCGTCCCGGTCGTTCTTGGTGCCGGTCAGGTCCTGCTGGGTGTCCGACAGCCGCTCCTGCACCGTCTTCAGCTCACCCTTGAGCTTCTCGATCTCCTGCTGGTTGGCCGAGATGGTGCCCTCGCGCTGGCTGACCAGCCGCTGGGACTTGTCCAGCTCGCCGTTCGTGGAGACGTACAGGAAGGTCATCACGCCGCCGAAGACGAACAGCAACGCGGCGACGAGGCCGAGGACCAGCGGGGCCCACTTACGGCCGCCGCCGGCGGGCGCGCCGCCGACCGGTCCGTAGCCGCCGGGCGGTCCGGACATCGGCGGCGGCCCGTAGCCGGGGCCGGACATCGGCGGGACCGAGGACGGCGGGGCCGACAGCGGCTGCGGGTAGCCGGGGCCGGAGACCGGCGGTACGGAGACCGGCGGCGCCGACATCGGCGGGGGCACCGGAGCGGCGCCCGGCGCGTAGCCCGGCTGTCCCGGCGCGGCGGGCGGGTAACCGGCGTACCCGGGAGCACCGTCGGGCGCGGCGGGCTGGTGCAGGGTCGGCGCGGGCTGGTTCGGGTCGTACTGCTGGGGCGCGGGCCGGCTGCCGTACACGTTGCCGTAGACCGTGCCCCCCGGCGCCGGGGGCGGGTTGTCGCCTCCGGCCGGTGGGTAGGACATGTCGTTCCTCCAGATGAGCTGGTCCCCCGCGGGGTGGCCCGATGGGCCGGGGTCGATGCGACGCGGTCGCCCACACCGGCGTGGGCGACCGGTCAGCAGAGGCGGAACCGGTCGCAGGCGGTCTTGATCGGCACCGCCAGCCCGATGCCCTCGGCGTTACGGGCCTTGGCCGTGGCGATGCCGACGACCTCCTTGGACCCGTTGATCACCGGGCCGCCGGAGTTGCCGGGGTTGATGGGCGCGTCGAACTGGATCACCGGGCCGCCGCCGCGCTCGTCCTCGCGGAACGCGCTGACCACGCCCGTGGTGACGCTGTCCTGCAACCCGAGCGGCGCGCCGACCACGATGATCTGCTGGCCGGACCGCACCGGGTCGCTGGCCGCGACCAGACCGGCGAACTTGGCGGTGGTCCGCAGCTGCGCCAGATCCTTGTCCTTGTCGGTGGCGATGATCGTCGCCTCGAACCGCTGGTCCTTGCGCTCCAGGAAGACCTTGCGTTCACCGGCGGTGAAGACCGACTCGACCACGTGGAAGTTCGTCAGCAGCGTGGTGCCGCCGCCGGACGGGGCCTTGCCGACGGCGAACGCCGTACCGGTGAACTGCCCGGCCCGCACCCGGAACACGCTCGGCAGCACCGCGCTGGCCACCGCCTCCGGGTTGAAGGCGGCGCCGGCCTGCTTCTCCAGGCTGCCGGCGCGCTGCTCCAGGCCGTCGAGCCGGCTGGCGTCCGCACCCTGCCCCTCGGCCATCCGCTTGTCGGCGGCGGCAAGCCGGTCGTCGAGCCGGTAGATCTGGTACGCCTGCACGCCGCTGACCACCGCCAGCACGGCGGCCAGCGTCAGCGCCACCACCGCGAGCCGGCTGCGCCGGGCCGCGCGCTCCGGCGGACCGAGCGGCGCGCCGAAGCCGGAGACCTGCTGACCCGGGTACGCCGGCGGCTGGCCGGGGTACGACGGCGCGGACACCGGCTGGCCCGGATAGGCGGGCGCGGAGACCGGCCGGCCCGGGTACGGCGAGCCGCCGCCGGAGTGCCGGTCCGCGTACGGCGAGGGCGGCTGGCCCGGGAACGACTGTGACCCGGCGGGAGCCTGGCCCGGGTAGGCCGGGGCAGCGGACTGGGCCGGTGCCGTGCCGAAGGACGACTGACCCGGCTGGGCCGGCGCGGAGCCGAACGACGACGGGCCCGGCTGGGTGGGGACCGCGCCGAACGACGGCTGGGACGGCGCGGGCGGGGTCGCGACACCCGACGACGCGGAGTAGGCGGCCGACGGCGACGCCCCGGCCCCGTCGGCGCGGCCCGGGTAACCGGCGGACGGCTGCGCGGCCGCACGCGCCGGATGACCCGCGCCCGAGGACGGGGCGGGGTAACTCGTGCCCGGCGAGGCGGGATAGCTCGTGCCCAACGACCCCGGGTAGCTCGTGCCCGAGGACGCCGGGTAGCTCGCCCCGGACGGTCCCGGGTAGCTCGCGGCTGGCGACGTGGCCGGGTAGCCCGTGCCCGGCGCCGCGTGGCCGGCGGCGCCGGTGCCGCTCCACGACGCGCCGCTACCGCCCGCTGCCGACCCGGACGTGGTCGACCCGGACAGTGGAGCCGAACCGCCGGGCGGGTCGAAGCGCGGTGGCAGCGGCCCCGGCCGATCGGCCGTCGGGTCACCGCCCTGCCCCGGCACGCCGTCGCCGGTTCCGTACCCGCCTGTCATGCTCGACCGTCCTCCCCGTCGGCTTCGCCGACGCCCCCAACCGCTGTCGTCGGCCCTGTGCGCCGCTCGCGGCTCGATGGACCGTACCGGCGGAAACGGGCTTTGTCTCCCCCGCTGTCCGACCCTCTCACGGCCCCGCAACCCGGTTCGTTCCGGACACCTCGCGGCCACCGCGCCGACACGCGCCGGACCGGCTGCGCACACCGGATCGTCCGGCCTACTAGGGTTGTCAGGTGACCGACGAACCACCCCTGCGCCGTCGGACCGCCGAAAGCCGTGCCGGAGAGGTCTCCGCCGATCCGACGTCGGCCCTGCCGGAGCCGGCGGGCGCGGGGACCGAGACCGAGCCGGGCGCGGCCGTCCCGCTGACCGCGCCGCGCGAGGGCACGCCCGCCCCGGTGGCCACACCAGCCGAGTTGGACGAGGTCGTGGCCCGTTTCGCGGGCGGCACCGGCCCGGTGGCCCTGGACGCCGAACGCGCCTCCGGCTACCGCTACAGCCAGCGCGCCTACCTGGTGCAGCTGCGCCGCGGCGGCGCCGGCACCGCGCTCATCGACCCGCTGCCGCTGCCCGACCTGTCCACCCTCGACGCGGCGATCGCCGAGACCGAGTGGGTGCTGCACGCGGCCAGCCAGGACCTTGCCTGCCTGGCCGAGCTGGGCCTGCGCCCGCGCCGGCTGTTCGACACCGAACTGGCCGCCCGGCTGGCGGGATTCGAGCGGGTCGGCCTGGCTGCGCTGACCGAACAGCTGCTCGGGTTCAGCCTGGAGAAGCACCACTCCGCCGCGGACTGGTCGAGCCGGCCGCTGCCGGAGTCCTGGCTGACGTACGCGGCCTTGGACGTCGAAATGCTGGTGGACCTGCGCGACGCGCTGGACGAGGAGCTGGAGCGGCAGGGCAAGTCCGGCTGGGCCGCGGAGGAGTTCGACGCGCTCGTGCGCAACGGCGCCCGCCCGCCGCGGGTGCGCGCCGAGCCGTGGCGGCGCACCTCCGGCATCCACCGGGTACGCGGCGCCCGCGCCCAGGCCCGGGTGCGTTCCCTCTGGTACGCGCGCGACCAGATCGCCGCCCGCCGGGACGCCGCGCCGGGCCGGGTGCTGCCCGACTCGGCCATCGTGGCCGCCGCCGAGCTGGACCCGAAGGACGAGAAGACGCTGCTCACGCTCCCCGGTTTCGGTGGGCGCTCGGTGCGGCGGCTGGCGCGTACGTGGCTGGCGGCGCTCGACGACGCGCGCCAGTTGCCGGACGACGCGCTGCCGGTGAGCCCGACGGTGGAGGGGCCACCGCCGCCGCACCGCTGGGCCGAGCGCGACCCGGTGGCGGCGGGTCGGCTGACCCGGTCCCGGGAGGTGGTGGTCGGTACCGCCGGGGCGCACCGGCTGCCGGCGGAGAACCTGATCGCGCCGGACTCGATCCGCCGGCTGGCGTGGCAGCCACCTGCGGAGATCACCGACGACACCGTGGCGGAGGCGCTGCGTGCCTTCGGCGCGCGTGAGTGGCAGATCGGGCTGCTGCTGCCCGCTCTTACCGAGGCGCTGCGGACCCCCCAGCAGTAACGTCGGTGGCAGGTGTGAGGTGGGCCACGCGAGGGGTGGTGCCACGTTTGGTTACTGGCGAGTAGCATCCGGGGAAATGCCCGTGCCGAGGGAGGCTCCAAGTGCCCCGTGAAGTCCGGGATGTCGTCTTCGTCGACGGCGTCCGTACCCCGTTCGGCAAGGCGGGTGGGATGTACGCCAACACCCGCGCCGACGATCTGGTGATCCGCTGCATCCGCGAGCTGATGCGCCGCAACCCGCAACTGCCGCCGGAGAAGGTGGAGGAGGTGGCGATCGCCGCCACCACCCAGATCGGTGACCAGGGCCTGACCATCGGCCGTACCGCCGCCCTGCTGGCCGGCCTGCCCAAGACCGTGCCCGGCTTCGCCATCGACCGGATGTGCGCCGGCGCGATGACCGCCGTCACCACGGTGGCCAGCGGCATCGCCATGGGCGCGTACGACGTGGCAATCGCCGGCGGCGTCGAGCACATGGGCCGCCACCCGATGGGCGAGGGCGTCGACCCCAACCCGCGCATCGTCGCGGAGAAGCTCGTCGACCCGTCCGCCCTGGTGATGGGCTCCACCGCGGAGAACCTGCACGACCGCGTCCCGCACATCACCAAGGAGCGCACCGACGCGTTTGCGCTGGCGTCGCAGCAGAAGACCGCCAAGGCGTACGCCAACGGCAAGCTCCAGGGTGACCTGGTGCCGGTGGCGACCCGCGACCCGGAGACGGGCTGGGGCCTGGCCACCGTGGACGAGGCGCCCCGCGACACCTCCATGGAGAAGCTGGCGAGCCTGAAGACCCCGTTCCGGCCGCACGGCAAGGTCACCGCCGGTAACGCGGCCGGCCTGAACGACGGCGCCACCGCCGCGCTGCTGGTGGCCGAGGAGACCGCCCGTGAGCTGGGCCTGCCGGTCGGCATGCGCCTGGTGTCGTTCGGCTTCGTCGGCGTCGAGCCCGAGGTGATGGGCGTCGGCCCGATCCCGTCGACCGAGAAGGCGCTGCGCATCGCCGGCCTGAGCATCGACGACATCGGCCTGTTCGAGCTGAACGAGGCGTTCGCGGTGCAGGTGCTCGCCTTCCTGGACCACTTCGGCATCGCCGACGACGACCCGCGGGTCAACCAGTGGGGCGGCGCGATCGCCATCGGCCACCCGCTCGCGTCCTCCGGCGTCCGGCTGATGACCCAGCTCGCCCGCCAGTTCGCCGAGCACCCCGAGGTCCGCTACGGCCTCACCGCCATGTGCATCGGCATCGGCATGGGCGGCACCGTGATCTGGGAGAACCCGCACTGGGAGGGCAACAAGTGAGCGCGCTCGCCGCACCGAACGAGGTCGTCACCAAGGCGCTGCTGCGCCAGGTGGCGGTACCCGGGCTGGACCGGCCCGCCGCCCTCATCACGCTCGACAACGGCTTCGACCACACCAAGCCGAACAGCTTCGGCCCGGGCGGTCTGACCAGCCTGGACGAGGCGATCACCGCCGCGCTGGCGGCGGAGCCGGCGTTCATCGCGGTCACCGGCAAGCCGTACATCTTCTGCGTGGGCGCGGACATCACCAGCCTGCCCGCGCTGGAGAACCGGGAGCAGGCGCTGGAGATCGGCCGCCTCGGCCACCGGGTCTTCGCCCGGCTCAAGGACAGCGCCGTCCCCACGTTCGCGTTCGTCAACGGCGCGGCGATGGGCGGCGGCCTGGAGCTGGCGCTGCACTGCCACTACCGGACGCTGTCGGCGGGCGCGGCGGCCCTGGCGCTGCCCGAGGTCTCGCTCGGCCTGATCCCCGGCTGGGGCGGTACGCAGCTGCTGCCGAACCTGATCGGCATCCCGGCCGCCACCCAGGTGATCATCCAGAACCCGCTGATGCAGAACAAGATGCTCAAGCCGAAGCAGGCTGCCGAGATGGGCATCGCGGACGTGCTGCTGGAGCCGGCCGACTTCCTGGAGCGGTCGCTGGAGTGGGCCGCCGGCGTGGTCCGGGGCGAGGTCACGGTCACCCGTCCCGAGGTCGACAAGGACATGTGGGCGGGCGTGCTCTACTTCGCCCGGCAGACCCTGGACCAGCGGCTGCACGGCGCGGTTCCGTCCGCGTACAAGGCGCTGGATCTGCTGGAGACGGCGAAGGACGCCGACTTCGCCACCGGCACCGCGGCGGAGGACGAGGCCCTCGCGGACCTGGTCTTCTCCGAGGAGCTGCGCAGCGGCCTGTACGCCTTCGACCTGGTGCAGCGGCGGGCCAAGCGCCCGGCCGGCGCGCCGGACAAGGGCCTGGCCCGCCCGGTCACCAAGGTGGGCATCGTCGGCGCCGGTCTGATGGCCAGCCAGCTCGCGCTGCTGTTCGCCCGGCGGCTGCAGGTGCCGGTCGTCATGACCGACCTGGACCAGTCCCGGGTGGACAAGGGTGTCGGCTACGTGCACACCCAGATCGAGAAGGCCGTCAGCAAGGGCCGGATGGACAAGGGCACCGCGGCCAAGCTGTACGGCCTGGTCAGCGGCTCGGTCGACAAGTCCGTGTTCGCCGACGCCGACTTCGTCATCGAGGCCGTGTTCGAGGACCTGGGCGTCAAGAAGCAGGTCTGGGCCGAGCTGGAGAAGATCGTCAAGCCGGAGGCGGTGCTCGCCACCAACACCAGCTCGCTGTCCATCACCGAGATGGCCGCCGACCTGGAGCACCCGGAGCGGGTGGTCGGCTTCCACTTCTTCAACCCGGTCGCGGTGCTGCCGCTGCTGGAGATCGTCCGCGGCGAGCGGACCGACGACGCCACGCTGGCCACCGCGTTCGCTGTCGGCAAGCAGCTCAAGAAGTCGTCGGTACTGGTGAAGGACGCCCCGGCGTTCGTGGTGAACCGGCTGCTGACCCGCTTCCTCGGCACCGTGTTCGCGGCAGTCGACCAGGGCACCCCGCTGGACGTGGCGAACAGCGCGCTGGACCCGCTGGGCCTGCCGATGCGTCCGCTGGCGCTGCTGCAGCTCGTCGGGCCGGCCGTGGCGTACCACGTCGGCGGCACCCTGCACGAGGCGTTCCCGGACCGGTTCGGGGTCAGCGAGAACCTCAAGCGGATCGCCGACTCGGGCCAGCCGATCGTGGTCGACGACCAGATCAACGACGAGGTGGCGAAGCTGCTGGTGGTCGGCGACGAGCCGCTCACCGGCGAGCAGGTCCGGCAGAACGCGCTGGACGCGCTGGCGCAGGAGATCCGCCTCATGCTCGACGAGGGCGTCGTCGCCGAGGCGCAGGACATCGACCTGTGCATGATCCTCGGCGCCGGCTGGCCGTTCCACCTGGGCGGCGTGACGCCGTACCTGGACCGGACCGGCACCTCCGAGCGGGTGACCGGCAAGCGGTTCCTGCCGCGCGGCGTGGCCAGCCTGCGCTGACCGATTCCGCACCGATCGCGGTGGTCGGGCTGTCCGAGACGGACGGTCCGGCCACCGCGATCGGCGTTCGCGGGGCAGGTCACGGGTCGGTCGCGGTTTCGCCACCCCGCCCTTCGCCGGACAGCGGCATGTCGGTGCTCCTGGCTACGATCACGCCTTCAGTTTTCTCACAGGAGCTGCCCACATGTCCCAGCCGCCGTCCAATCCCTACCCCGGCCACTACCCGCCGCCTCAGCACCAGCCCGGCGACTTCCAGCCGCCCCAGCAGCCGCAGTACGGCGGTGGCTACCCGCAGGCTCCGCAGCAGCCGCAGTACGGCGCTGACTACCCGCAGACCCCGCAGCAGCCGCAGTACGGCAGCCAGCTCGGCGCGCCGGTCCCGCCGAAGAAGTCCGGCGTCGGCAAGATCCTGCTGATCGTCCTCGCGGTGGTCCTGGTGCTCTGCGTCGGTGGCGGCATCGTCACCTGGATCGCCACCAAGGACACCGTCGGCGAGGTGGTCACCGCCACCAAGACCAGGGTGGTCGAGCCGCAGACGCTCGGCGGCCGGGCAAAGGTCACCGACCCGCAGCTGCAGAGCGCCGCGACGCAGATGAAGGTCTCGCTCAGCAAGGACGTGCCGGAGGCGACGAGCACCGCCGGCGCCTTCTACGGCGACCCGGAGAAGAAGGACCTGGTCATGATCGTCGCCGTGTCCGGCGTCATGGCCGACCCGAAGAAGGAACTGGACGACGCCACCGCTGCGGTCACCCCGGACCTGGCCACCAAGGACTTCAAGACGGTCGACCCCGGTCCGCTGGGCGGCGACGCCAAGTGCTCCGACGGCAAGGCCTCGGGTGAGCAGGTGGCCGTCTGCATCTGGGCCGACCGGGGCAGCCTCGGGATGGTGGTCGTCTACTTCAAGTCCGCGGCCGAGCTCCAGAAGGAGTTCGTCTCGATGCGGGGCGAGATCGAGAAGCAGGGCTGACACCGCTACGCACCGGGCCCCCGCCGTCGCGGCGGGGGCCCGGTGTCGTTTCCGGATCAGGCGGACGCGGCCCGTTCGGCGAAGCTCCGGCAGACGCAGAACTCGTTGCCCTCGGGGTCGGCCAGCACCACCCAGCCGCTCCCGTCCGGCCGGCGCCGGTCGGCCACCAGCGTGGCGCCGAGGTCACGCAGCCGCGCCACCTCCTCGTCCCGGGTGCCCTCGGCCGCGTGCAGGTCGATGTGGAACGCGCCCTTGCCGTGCCGCTCGCCCACCCGGACGAACAGCAGGTCGGGGCCGTCGCCGGCGGGCGCGGCGAGGACCGCCTCCGGGTCGTCCGGGTGGTCGTCGTCGGCAAGCTGCCGGTCGAGCACGCGGGCCCACCATCCGGCGAGGGTGTACGGGTCGTCGGACTCGACTGTCACGCAATGGAACTGTGCACTCATCGGTGCTTCCTCCTGTGGGGAACGCGCCCCGGCGGAGTCAGAACGTCAGCGGGGAACGCGGGGCGCGGGACGGTTCACGAAAGACATCGACCACACCCCCTTCCACCTCATCGAGCTGACCGGTTGATCATTCCACCGCCCTCCGGAGCGCACAACCCCGCTCATGCAAGGAAGGGCCCCTTCTTAACAGCGAGGTGTTAACAAGGGGCCCTTCCTCTACCTGAGGCGTTAAGAAGGAGCCCTTCCTTACGGGCCGACGAACACGGCCCTCGCGCGCCAGTCGACGCCGTCGACCGCCGGGCCGCTGCGCACGGTGAACGTCGCGGCCGGCACGCCGTTCACCCAGTCGGTGGCGGCCAGGTCACCGGTGTTGCGGTTCACCTTGTAGAGCGTGCTGCCGGAGACGAAGACCGCGCTCGCGTCGGCGAACCCGCTCGCCCCGGCCACCGTGAACCGGTCGGCGCCGACCACGCCGCTGTCCGGGGTGAACCAGCGCCAGAACAGGCCGTTCTGCCCGTTGAGCGTGTAGTAGAGCCGCCCGCCGGAGAAGAACATGCCGGTCACGTTCGGGATCTCGGCGTAGAAGCCGGTGGTCGCGCCGACGTACGTCTGCCCGGTCGGACCGGAGTTGGTGATCACGTTGTCCCAGTACGGGTCGTGGTACGGGTCCACCAGTTCCGGCGCGCCGAACGTGGTGCCGTTGAACGTGCGCCGCCACAGCGCGCCGTCGGCGCCGTAGAACACCGTCCCGCCGACCCAGAACGCGCTGCGCGCGCCCGCCCAGACGGTGCCGTTCGGGTCGGTCACCGGGTCGGGTGCGCCGACCGCGTTCTGCCCGTCGTACGAACGCACCTGCACCGGCGAGCTGACCGGAGCGGGCGGGGGCCCGGTCTTGACGATTTCGACCGCGTTGACCAGCGGGTTCTCCCGCACGTGGCGGAACTCCAGGTCGATCGAGCCGTCGCTGACCACCGTGAGCTCCCGCATGGTGCCCACGTTGTGCCCGGCGGCGGCGGACAGGTCGAGGTCGTCGAGGACGACAGCGCCCTCCAGCGCCACGTCGAAGACCCGGGTGCCGGCGTTGGCGGTGCCCGCGTACCGGTTGGCCATGTACAGCCGCACGTGCACCTCGGTGCCGTTGGGCACCGGGAACTGCCAGGTCATCTCCGCGCCGCCGGACGGGTCGTACCGCTCGTCGTTGTAGAGCTGGACCGGGGTGCCGACCGGCACCGTCGAGTCCAGGCTCGCGGCGGTGGTGTAGCTGGAGACGCTGCTGCCGGTGTTGCGGTACGGGCTGGGGCTCGAGTTGGAGTCGGCCGCCCAGTCCGGCCCGCCGTCGGTGGAGGCGACGGCCGAGCCGCCCGCGTTCACCCGGTACAGCACGTTCGTCGGCTGCGGCAGGCCCGCCTGGTAGACGTTGCCGGGCAGGGTGGCCGCGGTGGTGGGGTGCACCGCCTTCCCGCCGGCCAGCGGGAAGAACGCGATCCGCTCCCGGCGGTACTGGAAGTTGCCGATCCACAGCGTGTCGCCGCCGATCCAGAGCCCGGTCGGCGTGACGAGCATCTCGGAGGCGCCGATGCCGCGCGGGTGGCGGCCGGGGTTCCAGGACAGCGGCAGGCCGTTGACCGGGTCGAGCGCGGCGATGCTGGCCCGGCCGACCGCGCCGGCCCGGGCGTTGTCGGTGCCGGTGGTGTTGTTGAGCCAGCGGAGGTGACCGCCGACGTACACCGCCTCCTCGCTGATGCCGACGGACAGGAACGTGTCGCCGCCGCTGTAGTCGACCCAGGTCGGCTGGAGGTTGGCGCCGGTCGCGCCGGCCTCCCAGCGGGCCGCGGTGTCGCAGAGCGTTCCGCTGTACGGGGCGCCGGTGGTCACCACGACGAAGTAGCTGTTGTCCGGGGAGAACGCGACGTCACGGACGTACGAGTCGAACGACTGCCACTTGCAGCGCGGCGTGTAGCGGGCCGTGTTCCAGTCCGCGACGGTAGCGGCGGTGGCACCCAGGTCGATCTTGACGATCTGGTCGTGCAGCACCCCGTCGGCCTTCTTGAAGTTGCCGATGACGACGAGCTGCGTGCCGTCCGGGGAGACGGCGAGCTTCTCCGCGCCGACGCCGGCCTTGGCGCCGCTGACGCCGTCCCAGTTGTGGTTCTCGGTCAGCGTGGTGGTGAGGTAGCTGTCCACCGCGCCGGTGGTGGCGTTGAGCGAGGCCAGCCCGCCGCGGGGGTTGGGGTTGCCGGCCGTGGTGAAGATGCCGCCGACCAGCAGCCGGTTGCCGACCAGCGCGATGTCCTTGATGAGCCCGTTGAACGCGGGCGGCGCGAAGCTGGTGACGACCGCCCCGGTGTTGACGTCGAGCAGGGCCACCTTGCGCCGGGTCACGCCGTTGACGGTGTTGAACTTGCCGGCGACGAAGACCGTGTTCGCCGTGGGACCGGCCGTGACCGCTGTCACCTCGTTGTCGAGCGTGGGCGCGAACGCGGTGTCCACCGCGCCGGTGGCCTTGTCGAACGCGAGCAGGTAGTCGCGGGCGATGTCGACGTCGGAGTTGCGGTTCTGCACGCGGGTGAAGGAGCCGCCCGCGATGATCTTCGTGCCGGCGTCGTGGATCGCGTCGACCGAGCCGTCCTGGACGTCGGGCGAGGCCGTCGACGGGACGGTGTGGACCACTTTGTCGTGGCCGGGCACGGCGGCGGCCGCGGGCGTGGCCGGAGAGAGGCCGACGACAGTGAGGGCGCCGGCGGTGAGGACCGCGAGAAGACGGCGGCGGCGCGGGGCCGAGAGGTGGGTCACGGGCAGCTCCGGTGGGTGAGCAGGGTGAGGCGTCGCTGCGCTTACTCTCCGTTGATCACCGCCCCGGGTCCAGCGCGAGCGGCGCATTCTGCCCGGTCACCGGGCCGTCGGGACCGACCACCGCCGGGTCCGGCCAGGACAGCCGAGGCCGTCCGCACGAAAAGATGAGGTCGTCTCACCGGCCGGGCAGGTCGGGATGGGCGGTCAGGTGGCCACGGGCGGGTCGGCCGACGGAAGCGTGACGGTCACCTCCAGGCCGCCGCCGGGCTGGGCGACCGCCTTCACCGTGCCGCCGTGCGCGTCGCAGACGGCCCGCACGATCGACAGGCCGAGCCCGGAGCCGCGCGCACCGGTGCGTTCCTGGCCGCCGCGCCGGAACGGCTCGAACAACCCGGGTACGTCGGCCGGGGCGACCTCGAAGCCGGTGTTCCCCACCACCAGCCAGGACCGCTGCCCGTCGGTGCCGGTGCGCACCCAGATCCGCCCGTGCAGGTGGTTGTAGCGGACCGCGTTCTCCACCAGGTTGCCGGCCAGCCGGTCGAGCAGCCCCGGGTCACCGACCACCGGCGCCGGACGCAGCGACGTGTGCACCTTCAGGCCGATCCGCTCGACCTCCCGGGACACCGCGGAGAGCGCGTTGGCGGTGCCGACGGCGAGGTCCGACTCCGCGCGCCGGGCCAGCCGCCGGCCGGTCTGGGCCTCGCTGCGGGCCAGCACCAGCAGCGCGTCGACCAGGCCGTTGGCCCGCTCCGAGGCGTCCCGTACCACCCCGGCCATGCGGCGGTACTCGGCGAGGTCGGCGTCGTCGTCGCTCAGCGTCACGTCGATTTCGGTACGCATCACCGCGAGCGGCGTGCGCAGCTCGTGCGAGGCGTTCGCGACGAACCGTTTCTGCGCCTCGAACGCGCCGCTGATCCGGTCCAGCATCGCGTCGAACGTCTCGGCCAGCTCGGCCACCTCGTCGTCGGCGCCGGACCAGCCGATCCGCTCGTCGAGCGTGGCCTCGCCGAGCCGGCGCGCGGTGGCGGTCACCTGGTGCAGCGGGCGCAGCGCCCGGCCGGCCACCAGGTACGCCCCGGCCACCCCGACGACGCTGATCGCCACGAGCGCGAGCAGTCCCTTGACCAGCAGTTCCTGTGACGCCGCGTCGACCAGTTGCCGCTGCCACTGCCCGGCGTCGAGGGTGCGGCCGTCGGTGAGCACCACTGTGGTGCCGGGCAGCAGCTCGTCGGTGGGGCGCAGCGCGTCGCGGACCAGCAGCCAGGCCAGCAGCACCAGGATCGCCCCGGCTCCGACCAGCAGGACGCCGTTGAGCAGGGTCAGCCGCAGCCGCAGCGTCGGCCGCACCCGCCGGGTGCCCACGTTCACTGCGTGCGGCCGATCCGGTAGCCCGCCCCGACCACCGTGTCGATGAGCGGCGGATCGCCCAGCTTCTTGCGCAGCGTCATCACGGTGACCCGGACGATGGTCGTGAACGGGTCGGTGTTGGCGTCCCAGACCCGTTCCAGCAGCTCCTCGCTGGACACCACCGCGCCGCGTGCCTTGAGCAGTTCGGCGAGCACGCCGAACTCCTTGTTGGTGAGGTCGAGCGGCACGCCACCACGGCTGACCACCCGCCGGGCCGGGTCGAGCACCAGGTCGGCCACCTCCAGCACCGGAGGCGCCGCCGGGGTGGCCCGGCGGCCCAGCGCCTGCACCCGCGCCACCAGCTCGTCGAACGCGAACGGCTTCGCCAGGTAGTCGTCGGCGCCGAGCTGCAGCCCCTCCACGCGGTCGGCGACGGTGCCGCTCGCGGTGAGCATCAGCACCCGCGTCAGCGTGCCGTCGGCGGCCAGGTCGGCGCAGATCCGGTCGCCGTGCACGCCCGGCAGGTCCCGGTCCAGGATCACCACGTCGTACCGGGTGACGAACGCCGCCTCGTGGCCTGCGTCGCCGTCGTAGGCGACGTCCACCGCCATCCCGCGCTTGCGCAGCCCGCGCGCGATCGCGTCGGCGAGGTTGCGCTCGTCCTCGACCACCAGTACCCGCATCCCGGCCCTCCCGCCTCGTGACCTCTGACAACCTAGTGCCGCCGGCCAAGGGGTGTCGCCGGAGGAGCCGGTCCGGCGGCGCCGGCCGGCTGCCCCACCCGCCGTCTGTGGACCCGGCGAGGTTGCGTCACAGTTACCTTCGGTGACAGCGAGAGCCGTCAGGCGGGCCGTCGGGTCGACCGCACCCCCCGCCGCGGCCGCCGTCGGCGGCAACCAGCCGGCGCGGCGCCCGGGTCCGCCGGCACCCGCCGCCATTGCACAAAACCTTCGGGTACGCGATGCTCGGCGGCAATGATCGACAACCGCACGGTCCCCGGACCCGGTCCACGCCGGGCGGCATCCTGATGCCCGGCCGCGACATCGCGTACCGCCGTTTCCGCTTCCCGGCGGACCGGGACGTGGGCCGCGCCGACGGGCTCACCGCCGGGCCGGACGGGCTGGCGCTCGACGGCACGCCCGGCAGCCTGACCCACACCGACCCGCACTCCGGGACCACCGCCGAGTACGCCGCCGGGAGCTGGACGTCCCCGGTGACGCCGCTCGGCTTCGCCGCCGCCGAGCTGGTGCCCTCCTGGACCGCGCGCACCCCGCCCGGCTGCTGGCTGCGTGTGCAGCTGCGCGGCTGGGCCGGCGAGGCGGCTTCCACCGGCTGGTACGAGCTGGGCATCTGGGCTGCCGACGACAGCACGGTGCACCGGGCGTCCGTACCCGGGCAGGAGGACGACCGGGCGCGGGTGGCCGCCGACACGCTGCGGGTGACCGGCGCGACGGTGACCGGCTGGCAGGTGCGGGTGACGCTGCTGCGCCGCCTCGACGTGGCGGACGGTCCGGTGCTGCGCACGGTCGGCGTGGTCGCCTCCACCGACCCGCCCTACGCCGACGTGGGTTCAGCCCTGCCGGGCGGGGCGCGAGGGCGGGTGCTGGACGTGCCGCGGTACGCGCAGCGGCTGCACGCCACCGGGGAGACGCGCTGGGGCGGTGGCGGTGACTCCTGGTGCAGTCCCACCTGTGTGTCGATGGTGCTCGACTTCTGGGGCGCGGGGCCCACCCCGGACCGGTACGCCTGGGTGACGCCGCCCGGCCCGCGCCCGCGCGTGGTGCACGCCGCCCGGCACTGCTACGACCACGCGTACGCGGGGGCGGGCAACTGGCCGTTCAACACCGCGTACGCGGCGACGCACGGGGTGGACGCGTTCGTCACCCGGCTGCGCTCGCTGGCCGAGGCGGAACTGTTCGTGGCCGCCGGCATCCCGCTGATCGTCTCGGCCGCGTTCACCGCCGGGCAGGTGCCGGGGCTGGACTACGACACCCGGGGGCACCTCGTCGTGCTGGCCGGCTTCACCGCCGACGACGACCCGGTGCTCAACGATCCGTACGCGCCGGACGACGAGCGGGTCCGCCGCACCGTGCCGCGCGCGCCGTTCGAGCACGCCTGGCAGGCGGGCAGCGGCGGCATCGCGTACGTGCTTCGCCCCGAGTCGACGCCACTGCCGCCGCCACCGGCGCAGGCCAACTGGTGATCAGCGGCCGACTGGCCAGATCGCCATGCCACCGGTCGGACGCAGGCACACCAGCTGCGTACCCGTGTCCGCGCACTCGGACCAGGCGCCGGGCAGGATCCCCCGGATCCGCACCTGCCCGGCCGCCACGTCCAGCGCGCCGACGAGCGTCCGGCCCTCGGTGAGCGTGCGCAGCCCGAGCAGCGGCCCGGACGGGAGGTCGTTGCCGGAGACGCGCCAGCGGCCCAGCCGGGCCAGCACCCGGCCGCTCGGCGGGTCCAGCGCCGACAGTTCCAGTTCCTCCCCGACCCCGCGCTCGGCGGCGATCAGCCGGTTGCCGACCGGTCCCATCCCGAGCCACCGCTCGTCGGTCCAGGCCGGGCGGCCGGTGGCCGGGTCGAGGGCCTGCGCGCCGCCCACCTGGTTGCGCAGGCACACCATCCCGGCGCAGTCGGCGAACCAGAGCCCGGCGCGGGAGCCGACCGGCAGACTCCACCGTTCCTCGAGCCGGTCCAGCCCGTACCCGGTGACCGAGCCCCGGGCGTCCTCGACCAGCAGGAGATCGGCCACCACCTGGGCGTATCGGTAGGCGGCGCGGCCGGCCGCGGGCGCCACCCGGCCGGTGTGCGCGACCACGCCGGAGGCCGCGTCGTACACGGTCACCCGGCCCTGCGGGGTGACCAGCACGAGCTGCGTCACGCCGTGGTCGTCGCGACGGTACCCCACCTCCTGGCCCGGTACGGGCAGCGTCCATCGCACCGCGCCGGAGGCCGGGTCCACGGCCCGCACGGTGCCCGCGCCGGGCGGGCGGGGGTTCTCCAGCAGCAGCCCGCCGGAGGCGGTCGGGACCGGGTAGCCGGGATGCCGCCAGCGCAGCGTGCCGGTCGCCGGGTCGAGCATCGCCGACACCGAGTCGCCGTCCCCGGCCGGGCTGCTCGTCACCAGCAGTCCCCCGGCCACGGTGGTGAGGCCGAGCACGTGGTCGCCGTCGGTCAGCGCGAACCGCCACGCCGGTTCCCCGCCGGGCAGCCGGTACGCGGCGACCACCCGCCCGCCGCGGCCGGTCGCGCCCGGGCCGTCGGCCACCACCACCCGGTCCGGCTGGACCACGAACGCCGCGCCCTGCGGGGCGGGAATCCGGATCGGCACGGGCCGGCGCGGCGGCCCGGCGGCGGCCGTCACCACGAGCAGCACGAGTACGCCGAGCAGCGCCACCCGGGCCGTCGGGCCGGGCGGCCGGCGGGGCGGCGCGGGGGCCGGCTCGTCGGCGGACTCGCCGTGCCGCATCTCCCCCAGTTCGATCACGGGGCTCACGGCAGCCGCCGCACCAGGAGGTCTCCGCCGGGTCTGCGGCAGACCAGCAGCGTCGCGCCGGTCGTGCAGTCGGTGCCGGTGATCACTCCCCTGATCGGGGGCGGATCGCCGGACAGGTCCATCTCGGCCAGGAGTTGCCGGCCGCCGCCCAGCGGCCGGGTGGCCAGCAGCGGGCCGCCGGACTCGTGCTGCGGGGCCAGGATCCAGCCGCCCAGCTCGGCGATCAGGTGCCCGTCGGTCTGGCCGAGCACCGCCAGACCGCCGGGGGCGGTGTCGCCGACGAGCAGCCGGTCGTCGCGCGCCGCCACGACGCCCGCCCACCGGTCCACGCTCCAGCGCACGGCGCCGGTCGCCGGGTCGAGCGCTGTCATCCCGTCGCCCGGCCGGGCGACGCAGAGCAGGGCGCCGCAGCTGTCGACGTAGTCGACGAGCTCCTGTTCAGCGGTCCAGCGCGGTCGCAGCGTGTCCAGGTCGTACGCCTCGATGATCCCGCCGGCGTCGCGGATCTCCAGCAGCAGCCCGGCCACTGTCATCACGTGGCGCGGGGCGGGCGGTCGCACCGGGTGCAGGTCCCGGGCCGCGACCCGCGCGCCGGTGCGCGCGTCCACGACCACCGTCTGCCCGGTCACCGGGGACAACACCATGCGTTCCGTCCCGGAGCCGTAATCGAACCCCAGCATGCCCGTGGAGGGCAGCGTCCACATCGTACTTCCGTCGGCCGGGTCGACCCGGGTGATCGACGGGCTGGGGTCGGACGCGGCGGACTGCGACAGCAGCACCCGGCCGATCGCGAACGCGACGCCGCGCCGGCGCCAGACGTCCGCTCCGGTGGCCGCGTCGTACGTCACCGTCTCCCAGTCCTCGTCGTTGCCGGCCGGGCCGGCCACCATCACCCGGCCGTCCTGCTCCCACACCGACACGGCGGTGCCGATGCCGGGCAGCGGACTGCGCCACAGTTCCCGTCCTTCGCGGTAGGCGACGATCTCCCGCCCGTCACCGCGGTTCGGCCGCACCACGTACACCACGTCGCCGGAGACGAACACGGCCGAGCCCAGGCCGCCGGGCAGCGTCCACTCGGCCGGGCCCCGCGGCGGCGCGGCGGCGGTGAGCGTGAGCAGCGCCAGCAGCAGGAGCGCCAGGGTGCGGGCCGGCCGGCCCGCGCTGCGCGGCGGGCGAGGGGTCGCCGGGGGCGGAGCGTCGTGGCGCAACTCCCCCAGATCGATGACGGTCACGACCATCCTCTCCCGCGCGCCGGGCCGCCGTCCGGCCGTGACCGGCATTGCCACAATCCGCCTGTACGATGGCGCGTCGTGGCCGTGCCCGTGGTGGACCCCTCGTTGAACCCCTCGTCCGTCGAGGCGGACGCCGTCGTGGCCGATCCGCCGCGCCGTGCCCGTCGCCGGCCGGCCCGCGCCGATCTGCTGGCCATCGGAGCCTATGTGCTGCTCGGCGTTCTCGTCTGCCTCAACTACTGGGGCGACGTGGAGCACCGGGTCTCCTCGCACCTGCCCACCGACCACAGTTGGTTCGAGTGGCTGTTCGCGCACGGCGCGTACTCGGTGCAGCACCTGGAGAACCCGCTGTTCACCACCCGGCAGAACGCGCCGGACGGGGTGAACATGATGGCGAACACCTCGCTGCTCGGGGTGACGCTGCCGCTGGCGCCGCTGACGCTGCTGCTCGGCCCGCAGGTGATGTACGCGCTCTACCTGGGCGCGGCGCTGTCCGCGACCGCCGCCACGTCGTACTGGGTGCTGTCGCGGCACCTGGTCCGGTCGCGGGCCGCCGCGTTCGCCGGTGGCGCGTTCCTCGGTTTCGCCCCGGGCATCGTCCATCACGCCAACGGACAGCCCAACTTCGTGTCGAACTTCCTGCTGCCGCTGATCGTGGCGCGGGTGCTGCGGCTGGGCGAGCCGGGGCGGTGGCGGCGCAACGGGCTGGCGCTCGGGCTGCTGGTGGCGTACCAGGTCTTCATCAACGAGGAGATGCTGCTGCTCACCGCGCTGGCCTGCCTGGTCGTCGTGGTGGCGTACGCGGTGCAGCGGCCCCGGGCGGCCCGTGAGCGGGCCGGGCCGTTCCTGGCCGCGCTCGGGCTCGGTGGCGGGCTGGCGCTGCTGCTGACCGCGTACCCGATCTGGTTCCAGTTCAACGGGCCGCAGTCCTACCGCGGTTTGCAGGGTGGCGTCTTCCACAACTGGGGCGAGGACCTGGTGGCCTTCGTCACGTTCGCGCGGGACACGATCGCCGGTGACGAGGCGGTGGAGAAGACCATCGGGCTGACCGAGCAGAACACCTGGTTCGGCTGGCCGCTGGTGCTGGTGGCGCTGGGCGCGCTGGTGCTGCTGGTCCGCCGGTCGGTGGCGGCCCGGATCCTGGCCGTGCTGGTCGTCGTCTTCACGATCGCCTCGATCGGCCCGGTGGTGCGGTTCAACGGCGCGGAGACCGACATCGACGGTCCGTGGGCGTACATCCCGGACGACCTGCCGCTGGTCGAGATGATGATGCCGACCCGGTTGAGCCTGATCGTGGTGGCCGCCGTGGGAGTACTGCTCGCCCTGGCGTGGGACACGCTGGCCGGCGCCGGCCGTCCGCCGGTGCCCGCCCCCCGCGCCGCCCCCGACGACAGCACGGACGACGGCGGCGACGGGACTGCCACGCGCGACACGCGCCGCCGGGTGCTGCGGCTGGCCGGGTACGCCGCGATCGTGGCCGCCCTGGTGCCGCTGATCCCGCGTCCGCTGCCGGCGCAGGACATCGACCCGCCGCCGCGTTTCATCACCGCCGGCGGCTGGCGGCCGTACGTGCCGGAGGGCCGCACGCTGGTGCCGGTGCCGATCCCGAGCAACGTGCACGGGCTGCACACGCTGCGCTGGAGCGCGCTGACCGGGCACGAGTTCCCGATCCCGGGTGGCTACTTCATCGGCCCGAACGAGCGCGGCGAGGGCGTCTTCGGCGCGCCGAACCGCCCCACCAGCACGCTCATCTACTCCACGATGGACAAGAACGTGGTGCCGGAGATCACCGAGGAGAACCGCCGCCAGGCCGTGGACGACCTGCGCTTCTGGCGGGCGTCGGTGGTGGTGCTCGGGTCCGGGCCGCGCGAGGCGGTGCTGCGCGACCTGATGGCCGAGCTGCTCGGCCCGCCGCAGCGGGTGGACGACGTGTGGCTCTGGGACGTGCGCGACCGGGTCTGAGGCGGCGTCCCGCTCAGCCGGCGAGCGCCCGGACGTCCCACAGATGTCCGCCGGGCACGTCCCGGCCGGGGCCGACCAGCGCGTCCAGCGTGGCGCGTACCGGGTCGGCCGGCGTCGAGTCGGCCTGCACCAGCGCCGCCGCCCGCCAGTGCCGCAGATCGGCGACCGCCTGCCGGCGTTCCGCGTCGCCGACCGGCGGCGCCTGGCCGGTCTCCGCGGCCCGGCGCAGCAGCAGCGACGTGGGCCGGTCCGGCGCGCCCCAGCGGGCGGCCGGGTCGTCCGCCGAGCGCGGGCCGATGAAGTAGCCGCCGGGCGCGTCGAACGCCAGCGCGGTGCGCGCCGACCAGAACATGGCCGGGCTGACCGCCGCCCCGGTCACCGGCGGCACCGGCACCAGCGTCCGGCCCTCCGGCACGTACGCCTGCCAGCCGCCGCCGGACACGACGGCCGGGACCGGCGCGACCGGCACCGTGCGGATCGGGGTCGGCGCCAACGGCAGCAGCGCGGCGGCGACCGCGCCGGCCCACGGCGCCCAGGTGCGCACGGCGCCGCGCCGGACCCGGTCGACTGCCAGCGCCAGCAGCACCCCGAGCACCGGTACGCAGACCAGCGCGAAGCGCGCCGGCACCACCAGGTCCAGCAGCGGCGCCCCGGCGAGCAGGCGGTACGGGCCGGGCAGCCCGGTGTTGTCGCGGTTCACCACCACCGAGGCGCCGAGCGACAGCGCCGCGAACAGCAGGCCGCACGCGGCGAGCGCGCGCACCAGCGGCCGCCGCCACAGCCGCACCACCACGAGCAGCGCCAGCAGCGGCAGGAACGGGCCGAAGAACGAGTTCTGCTCGGTCGGGTTCGGCGACAGCAGCCCGGCGCGGCGGGCGTCCCCGGCGACTGTCTGCCGCGCGGAGGCGACGAACGAGACCAGGTCCAGCCGGTAGCCCTCGGTGTGGAACGGCATCCCCCGGTAGTGGCCCGGCCCGGCGAACTGGAACCACAGCGGGTACGCCAGCAGCACGCCCGCCACCAGCGCGCCGACGCCCAGCCGGCGGGCCACCACCGGCGCCAGCCGACGCGCGGCGGCCCGGTCGGCGAGCGCGTACGCCCCGGCCAGCACCCCGGCGGCCAGCGCCAGGAAGACGAGCACCTCCTCGCCGAGGAACACCTGGTACGCGACGGCCAGCCCGAGCAGCACGCCGTCGCGGCGTACCCGGTCGGTGGCCGGCCGGAACACCAGCGCGAGGATCACCGGCACCAGGAACTGGGCGGCCATGTGCAGGTGGGCGCCGGCCTGCGCCACCATGCCCGGGGCGAAGCCGCAGACCAGGCCGCCCACCGCGGCGCCGGCCCGGGAGCGGACCAGCCGGCGGGCGAGCAGCGCGTACCAGGCGGTGGCGGTGGCGGCGAGGCTGATCGTCACGGCCACGAGGAACGCCGCCTGGGAGCCGAACGCGACGGTGACCGGGGTGAGCGGCACGCCCAGCCCGAGCACCGACGTGTTCGCCATCAGGTTCACCCCGTCCGGGGCGTTCAGCGCGGCGCTGTGGAGCGGGTTCTCGCCGCCGGTCACCGCGCGGGCGGCCCGGGCCAGCATCCACTCGAACAGGATCTGGTCGCCGGCCTGGTGGAACAGCCGTTCCGGGCGGCGCCACTGGTCGCTGGTGAGCAGCACCGCGAGAGCGAGGTAGCCGGCCACCACCAGCGCGTCGACCGGGCGGGGGCGACGGCGGGGCGCGGGCCGCTCCGGGAGGGTCAGGCGGGCCGGCTGGTCAGTTTCCGCACGTCCCACAGCCACACGTCCAGCTCCTGCCGTCCGGGCCCGACCAGTTGCTCCACCGTGCGGCGCAGCGGCTCGGCGTTCTGCTCGGCCAGCGGCAGCACCACCACCGCCGCGTTCCAGTGCCGCAACTCGTCCAGGTAGCGGCGGCGCTGCCGGTCGTCCAGCTTCGGCGTACGGCCGGTGGACGACACCTCCCGCAGCATGTCGCCGATGCCGCTGGGCCGCCCGCCGAAGCGTCCCGGGTCACCGGTGACGCCGTTGCGCGGAGCGAGGAAGTAGCCACCGGGAATCTTGAAGTCGAGGTTCGTGCTCGCCGCCCAGCGCATCGGGTCGGTGTTGCCCATCGCCGGCACCGGCACGGACACGAGCGTCTGGTCCGGCCCGACGTACTGCCGCCACCGGTCGGCGGTGATGAACTCCGGCACCGGCTCCCGGGTGGTGACCCGCAACGGCATCGGCGCGATCGGCAGCAGCGCGAAGACCAGACCGGCGGCGGTGAGCTTGCGGGCGGTCCGCCGGTCCACGCCCCGCAGCGCCCAGGCGCGCCGCACCGCGTACGCGAGCAGGATCGCCACCGTCACGCTGGTGATCAGGCCGAAGCGGGTGGGCACCACGGCGTCCAGCAGCGGCAGCCGCACCAGGAACTCCCACGGCCCGGTGACGAGTTCCCGGTCCCACCAGGAGATCCGCTCGCCGAGGGAGAGCACGGCGAAGAACAGCCCGGTCGCGGCGAGCGCCCGGACGATCACGTCGCGCCGCAGCCAGATCACGATGCCCACGGCGAGCAGCGACAGGCTCCAGCCGAAGAACGCGTTCTCCTCGGAGTAGTTCGGGGCGAGGTTGACGTTGGCGCGCTCGTTGCCGCCGAACGTGGGCGAGCCGGGGGCGAAGTACGCGGCGACGTCGTTGCCGTAGTCGCGTACCGCGTCGCTGAGCCCGTGGTACGCCATCGGGCCGGCGAACTGCACATACAGCGGGTACGCCAGCAGCGCCCCGGCCAGCGCCGCGCAGACCGCCAGCCCCGCGCCGAGCGGTCGCCACGCGACGGTCCACCGCTCGCGCTGCTGCACCACCACGGCGATCAGGAACACGCCCAGCGCCAGCGCGGTGAAGAGCAGGATCTCCTCGTTGATGAACGCCTGCGCGGTGACCAGCAGCGCCAGCAGCACGCCGTCGCGCACCGGCCGGGTCGAGCGGGTCAGCACCAGCACCCGCCACACGATGAACGGCAGCAGGAACTGGCTGATGATGTTCGGGTGCCAGTTGGCGTGCGACAGCATGGCCGGCGAGAACCCGCAGAACCAGGCCGCCACGGCGGCGGCCGGACGGTGCCGGATCAGGTGCCGGGAGAGCACCCGGTACCAGGCGGCGGCGGTGCCGGCCAGGCCGAGCGTGACGAGCGTGACGAAGGAGACCGCCGGTCCGAACAGGAGGGTCACCGGGACCATCGGGATGCCGAGCGCCAGGATGGCGGTGTTCGCCACCAGGTTGACGCCGTCGGGGTAGTTGAACTGCTCGGTGAAGAACGGGAACTCGCCGTGCAGCACCACCCGTACCGAGTGGGCCAGGAAGAACTGCACCTGCGCCGGGTCGCTGCTGTAGAGCGCGGCCACCCGTCCGGCCGGGTCGGCCCAGATGCCGCTGGTCACCCAGATCGCGGCGAGCAGGAATCCGCCGTACACCGTGAGGTCGATCCGGCGGCGGGTCCACCGCCACCGGCGCACGTGCCGCGCGCCCGGCGTGGCCGGCGCCTCGGGCTCGGCCGGCGCTGCCGGAGGTGTCGTGGTCGCCGGCTCCGGCTCGGCGACGGTGACCGGCGGTGGGTCCAGGGTGACGGAGCGGTGGCCCGTCGGGGCGGCGGCGTCCGGCGTCGAGGCGCCGCGGGTCTCGGCAGGCGTCACAATCGGCGGAGTCTACCGGAGCCGGATATTGATACCCGAATCGCCCGTCACGTTCCGCAGTGGTCACCTGGCCGAAAGGGTGAGCCGGGCGCGGCCGGGCGACGGGCCGTCTCGTACCATGTGGGCTTCCGACCGACGACCGGCGAGGGGATCAGGGTGCTTTCAGCCCGCCGAGGCGCTACGACGGGCACCGCGCTGGCAGCTCTGCTGCTGGTCACGGCGGGTTGCGGACCGATCTCGGACCGGAAGCCGGCGGATCTGCGGGTCGGCTACGACAGCCTGGACGGCTCCCTCGCGGTGTGGCCGCCGCGCGGCAGCCTGGCCGGGGACGCCGCGGCGACCGCCGCGATCACCACAGCGGTACGCGAGTGGCGCTCCCCGGTGGACGATCGGGCGCACGTGCCCACCTCCGGCATCCTCTTCTCCGGTCAGGTAGCCGGCTCCGCGCTGGCGCTGGTCGCCGCCGACGTTCCCGGTGACGCCGCCTCCTGGCTGCTGCAACTCGACCGGGACGGGCAGCGCTGGCGGGTCGTCCAGGCGACCGAGTACACCGATCCCGGCTACCTGGTCTACTCCGACGTGCTGCCGGTGCGCGACCCGGACGGCCGCCGCTATCTCACCTCGGCCCGCGTCGAGCGCCTGCTCGGCCCCGACGGCGAGGCCGTCGCCAGCACCGACGGCGTCACCGAGCCGATCCCCGTACCGGCCTGCCAGGCCGTCGAGCTGACCGCGGCGCTGCGGCCGACGGCGTCGCTGCCGCGCGGCAGGGCCACGGACCGCGTCCTCGACCTGGGTACGGCCACCGAAACGCCCCGCTACCCCCTGGTACGCGACGAGACGGGCGCCGGGAAGCGCGCGCTGACCGGGCTGGACACCTGCGTGCTGGCGGGTGAGCGGGGCCCGTTCGGCAGTGTGCCGCGCCGCATCGGCGACCGGGAGGCGCCCAGCTCCGCGCCGGAGTCCTGGCCGATGGCGAAGATCGCGACCCGTTCGCTCGGTTCGGTCGCGCTCGGCGACGGGGAGCCGGGCGAGCTGGAGCAGCTGAGCTGGGACAGTGCGAGCGGCACGATGACCGCGGTGGTCTACCGGCCCGCGGACGGCGGCACGCCGGTGGTGTCCCCCGCCGACCGGTCCACCACGCTGCAGGCGTACCACCTGCCGATGCCCGGCCGCCCGCTGGCGGTGCTGAGCTGGCGTACGCGCGACGTCTCGTTCTCCGCCCCGCCGGGCACCACTCGCCTGGTGGACCGTCCCGGCCTGGTGGTCGTGGAGCACACCGACCAGAGGCAGACGTTCAGCCTGGCCGACACCGAAAAAACCTGGTACCGCTCCCTCCCCACCCCATAACCCGGCTTCCCTTCCCGCCCGCCCCTCGCCCGCCCTTGTCCCCGTCGATCATGAACTTGACGGCGACAAACCGGACACCCACCCCCGCCAACCTCATGATCACCCCACCCTCGCGGTGATCAAGGAGTTTGTGTCCCCCGGGCAGCCCTTCACGCCCGCAAACTCCTTGGTCAACATGACGAGGCGGCGCAGGGCGGGCCTCGACTCGGCGATCTTGCGGTTGGGACCCCGCCGAGCAGGGCAAAACCGGCAATCCGGGGGCCGGAAGTGCAAGATCGACGGAATCGGCGTAGGCATGCGGCGATCTTGCGGTTGCGGCCCTCCCTTATCGGGCGAAGCCGACATCGGGAGGGCCGCAAGTGCAAGATCAACGTGCTAACCGCGCGGGCGCGGCGGGTGAGGTCGGGTCAGCTCTGGGCTCGGGCTCCGTTTGTGGCGGGGTCCACCGGGGCGGCGTCCAGGCCGGAGATCCAGCCGGTGACGTCGCGCGCCACGTCCTGCGCGGTCAGCCGCAGATCGGCCAGGATCTGCGCGCGGCTGCCGTGCGGGTGCCAGTCGGCCGGTACGCCCATGTCCTTGACCGGCACCCGGACGTCCGCGTCACGCATCGCCTGCGCCAGCGCGGAGCCGACGCCGCCGATGCGCACGCCGTCCTCCACGGTGACCACGAGCCGGTGCCCGGCGGCCAGCTCGACCAGTTCGGCCGGCACCGGGCGGACCCAGCGCGGGTCGACCACGGTGACGCCGTACCCCTGCTCGGCGACCCGGGCGGCGACCTCGACGCCGAGGCCGGCGAACGAGCCGACCGCGACCAGCAGCACGTCGGTACGCGCCGACTCGGCCAGCACGTCGACCGGGCCGACCCGGCGTACGGCCGGCAGGTCGGCGGCGACGGTGCCGGTCGGGAAGCGCAGGATGGTCGGGCCGTCGTCCACGGCGACCGCCTCGCGCAGTTCCTCGCGCAGCGTGGCCGAGTCGCGGGGCGCGGCGATCCGCAGGCCGGGCACGACGCCGAAGACGGACATGTCCCAGATGCCGTAGTGGCTCGGCCCGTCGGGGCCGGTGATGCCGGCGCGGTCCAGCACGAACGTGACGGGCAGCTTGTGCATCGCCACGTCCAGCAGGACCTGGTCGAACGCGCGGTTGAGGAACGTGGCGTAGACCGCCACCACCGGGTGCAGCCCGCCCATGGCCAGGCCGGCGGCCGAGGTGGCCGCGTGCTGCTCGGCGATGCCCACGTCGTACACCCGCTCCGGGTACTTGCGGGCCAGCGTGGCGATGCCGGTGGGCTCGGCCATGGCGGCGGTGATGCCGACCACGTCGGGGCGCTCGTCGGCGATCGCGACCAGCTCGTCGGCGAAGACGTTCGTCCACTTCACCGACGGCACGGCGAGCAGCTTGCCGGTCTCGGCGTCGAACGCGCCGGGGCCGTGCAGGCAGTCCGCCTCGTCGTCCTCGGCCGGACGGTAGCCGTAGCCCTTGCGGGTGACCGCGTGCACGATCACCGGGCCGCCGAAGTTCTTGGCCGCGCGCAGCGCCGCCTCGACCGCCGGGACGTCGTGGCCGTCGACCGGGCCGACATACTTGATGCCGAGGTCCTCGAACATGGCCTGCGGGGCGACCGCGTCCTTGATGCCCTTCTTGACCGCGTGCAGCACCTCGTACATCGGCTTGCCGACGAACGGGGTGTTGCCGAGCGCGTCCTTGACGGTGTCGAGCACCTTCTCGTAGCCGGGGTTGAGCCGCAGCGACGACAGGTGGTCGGCGAGGCCGCCGATGGTCGGCGAGTAGGACCGGCCGTTGTCGTTGACCACGATCACCAGCGGGTTGCCGGCGGTCGCGATGTTGTTCAGCGCCTCCCAGCACATGCCGCCGGTGAGCGCGCCGTCGCCGACCACCGCCACCACCGAGCGCTTCTCGCCGCGCAGCGCGTACGCCTTGGCGAGGCCGTCGGCGTACGACAGGGCGGTGGAGGCGTGCGAGTTCTCGATCAGGTCGTGCTCGCTCTCCGCCTGGCTGGGGTAGCCGGAGAGGCCACCGCGCTGGCGGAGCTTGTCGAAGCCCTCCTGCCGGCCGGTGAGGATCTTGTGTACGTACGCCTGGTGGCCGGTGTCGAAGAGGAGCCGGTCGCGGGGGGAGTCGAAGACCCGGTGCATGGCGAGGGTCAGCTCGACCACGCCCAGGTTGGGGCCGACGTGGCCGCCGGTGCGGGAGACCTTGGCGATCAGGAAGTCACGGATCTCGGCGGCGAGGATGTCCAGCTGCTCGGCGGTCATCCGCTTGACGTCCTGCGGGCCGTGGACGGTGCCCAGCAGCCGACCGTGGTTGGCCGTGCCCTCTTCAACACTCATGACCGGAGAGTCTATCGGCCGTGCGACAGTCCGCAGCCTGGCCGTGCATCGATCCAGGTCAGGCGTCCACCACCAGCCTGCGGGGCGCGGGTGGGCGCGGCGCGGCGGCGGACGGGCCGGCCGGGGTCCAGGAGCCCAGCACGGCGGCCCGGGACGCCCCGGTCACCGACGGGACCGCGCCCGGCAGGCCGTGCCAGGACAGCCAGCCCAGCAGCGCGAACGCGTACGCCTCCTTGGCCTGGGCGGGCACGCCCAGCTCGTCGGTGGTGCGCAGCCGCCAGCGCCCCTCGCCCAGCGCGGCCAGCCGCGCCCGCAGTGTGGGATTTCGCACTCCCCCGCCGGCGGCCACCACCTCGGTGACCCGGTGCCGGTCGCAGGCGTCGGCGACGGTGCGGGCGGTCAGCTCGGTGAGCGTGGCCAGCACGTCGTCGGCGGCCACCGGCTCGCCGAGCGCGTCCAGCGCCGCGTCCAGGTAGCCGCCGTGGAACAGTTCCTTGCCGGTCGACTTGGGCGGCGGCGCCGCGTAGTACGGCTCGGCGAGCAGCCGGGCCAGCAGCGCCTCGTGCACCCGGCCCGCCGCGGCCCGCGCCCCGTCGACGTCGCAGGGCCGGTCCAGGAAGCGCCGGGCGGCGGCGTCCAGCAGCGCGTTGGCCGGGCCCACGTCGTACCCGAGGACGGGCGCGCCGGGCGCGACCACCGTGAGGTTCGCGATCCCGCCCAAATTCAGAGCGGCCCGCGCGCCAGTGCCGGCCGGGCCACGCGCTGCGCGCGGGGACGAGGCCGGGTCGAGCAGCAGCGCGTCGAACGCCGGGACCAGCGGCGCGCCCTGGCCGCCGGCCGCCACGTCCGCCGAGCGCAGGTCGTGCAGCACGGGTACGCCCACCCGGGCGGCCACCCGGGCCGGCGCGCCGAGCTGGAGCGTGCCGCGCACCCGGCCCGCCTCGACCCAGTGGAAGACCGTCTGCCCGGGCGACACGACCGCGTCGGCGCTGCCTCCGGCCAGCTCGACGCCGGCCGCCGCCGCCTCGGCGAACACCTCGCCGAGCCGGTTGTCCAGGCGGCAGACCGCCTCGATGGTGGTGGCCGCCGGGGGCAGCAGCGCGCCGATCTCGGCCCGCAGGTCGTCCGGGTACGCGAGTTCGCGGTGCCCGAGCGGCCGCAGCCGCAGCGTGTCGCCGTCGGCGGTGAACTCGGCCGCCACCACGTCCACGCCGTCGTAGGACGTGCCCGACATCAGCCCGACGATGCGCAAGGAAGGGCCCCTTCTTAACGGATCCGGTAGTGAAAGGGCCCCTTGTTAACGCGAACGCGCGGGGCCGGGGACGGGCTCAACGGCGCGGGGGCAGGAACAGGCCGACCAGCTCCACGTGCTGGGTCATCGGGAACAGGTCGTACCCACGCAGCTCGGCCAGCCGCCACCCCGCCTCGGCGAACGTGCGCACGTCCCGGGCGAAGGCGGCCGGGTCACACGCCACGTACGCCACCGCGCGCGGCCCGGCGGCCACCACGTCGCGGACCACCGGCGCGCCCGCGCCGGAGCGCGGCGGGTCGAGCACCACCAGGTCGACCGGGCCGGTAATCCGCCGCCGGGCCAGCGCGCTCTCCACCCGCGCGGCGACCACCTCGACGCCGCGCAGGTCGGCCAGGTTCTCCCGGGCCGCGGCCACCCCGTCCGGCGCCGACTCGACGAGCGTCACCCGGGCGCCGCCGACCCGGCCGGCGAGCGCGGCGGCGAACAGGCCGGCTCCGCCGTACAGGTCCCAGGCCGTCTCGCCGGGCCGCGGGTCGAGCAGGTCGAGCACCGCGCCGGTCAGCGCGTCCGCCGCCGCCGGGTGCACCTGCCAGAACCCGGAGGCGGGCAGCGTGAAGGACCGCCCGGCCGCCGTCTCCCGGACCCGCTGCGGCCCGCTCACCGCCGTCGCAACCCCCTCGGTGTACGCGACCACGGCGACGTCCCCGCCGGTGCTGGCGACCGTCTCCACCGCGTCGGCGTCCGGCCAGCGGGCGCCGGTCGGCGCAAGCACCGGCAGCTCCTGGATCGCCGGGTGCGCGATCAGACACCTGTCGATCGGCACCACCTCGTGCGAGCGGTGCTTGAGCAGCCCGGCCCGGCCTGCCGCGTCGACCGCGTACCGGACCCGGGAACGCCAGCCCAGCGGCCCGCCGGGCAGCGCCTCGACGCGTACGCCGAGCGCGTCGATCTGCTCCGTGGTGAGGCCGCCCAGCCGGGTGAGCTGCTCGCGCACCACGGCAAGCTTCCAGTCGAGCTGGGCGGCCGGGGTGACGTGCTGGAGGTCGCAGCCGCCGCACGCGCCGGGCCGGGCGTACGGGCACGGCGGCGTCACCCGGTCCGGTGAGGCGTCGAGGATCTCCACCGCGTCGGCGCGGGCGAAGCCCCGGTGCAGCTCGGTCACCTCGGCGATCACCCGCTCGCCGGGCAGCGCGTGCCGGACGAAGACCACCTGCCCGCCGACCCGGGCCACGCAGTGCCCGCCGGGCGCGACCGCGTCGACCGTCAGCTCGACCCGCTCGGCCTCCTCCAGCCCGGGCCGGTCCGCCACCGGCACAGAACCGGACGACGCAGGGCCGGGACGTTCGTCGCCGCTCACTGCTGCTCCTCTCGCTCGGTGGACGGGGTGGACGCCACCGGCGGCGGCAGCGTGCTCTGCGGCGCCACCCGGGGACCGCGCGCCGGGGTACGGCTGAGCGTGGCGTCCAGCCGGTCCAGGTTCTTGCTGGCGGTGGAGGCGAGCTGCCACGGCACGCTCGTCACCATCACGCCCGGCTCGAACAGCAGCCGCCCCTTGAGCCGCAGCGCGCTCTGGTTGTGCAGCAGGTTCTCCCACCAGCGCCCCACCACGTACTCGGGAATGAAGACGGTGACCACGTCGCGCGGCGACTCGCGGCGCACCGACGCGACGAAGTCGAGGATCGGGCGGGTGATCTCCCGGTACGGGGAGTCGATCACGGTGAGCGGCACGGGCAGCTCGCGTCGCTCCCAGTCGGCCTGCAGGTCCCGGGTGTCCTGCTCGTCCACGTTCACGGTGACCGCGGTGAGCGTGTCCGGCCGGGTCGCCCGCGCGTACGCCACGGCCCGAAGCGTCGGCTTGTGCAGCTTGCTGACCAGCACGATGGCGTGGTTGCGGGCGGGCAGGACGCCCCGCTGCTCGGTCGGCTCCAGCTCCTCGGCGATCCGGTCGTAGTGCCGGCGGATGCCGAGCATCACCACGTACATCATCGCCATCGCGACGATCGCGATCCAGGCGCCCAGCAGGAACTTGGTGGCCAGCACGATGACCAGCACCACGGCGGTCATCGCCATGCCGAACGTGTTGATCGCCCGGGAGCGGAGCATCCGGCGGCGCGCCTCCGGGTCCCGCTCGTTGCGCAGGTGCCGGTTCCAGTGCCGGATCATGCCGGCCTGGGAGAGCGTGAACGAGACGAACACCCCGACGATGTAGAGCTGGATGAGCTTGGTCACCTCGGCCTGGAAGCCGATGATCAGCACCACCGCGAAGACGGCGAGGAAGAGGATGCCGTTGGAGAACGCCAGCCGGTCGCCGCGGGTGTGCAGCTGGCGCGGCAGGTAGCGGTCCTGCGCCAGGATCGAGCCGAGCACCGGGAAGCCGTTGAACGCGGTGTTGGCGGCCAGGAAGAGGATCAGCGCGGTCATCCCGGCGACCACGTAGAGCAGCACCGAGCCGCCGCCGAACACCGTCTCCCCGAGCTGCACGGTCACCGTCTTCTGCACGTAGTCGACCGGGCCGGAGACGATCTGCGTACGCGGGTCCTCGACGAACTGCAGGCCGGTGAGCCGGGACAGCCAGATGATGCCGACCAGCATGGTCACCGCGATGCCGCCGAGCAGCAGCAGCGTGGTCGCCGCGTTCTTCGACTTGGGGGACTTGAACGCCGGTACGCCGTTGGAGATCGCCTCCACGCCGGTGAGCGCCGCGCAGCCCGAGGAGAACGTCCGCAGCAGCAGGAACACCAGCGCGAACCCGGTGACGCTGTGCTCGGCCTGGATCTCCAGGCCGGCGCTCGGCGCGCGCAGGTCGTCGCCGAGCACGAAGACGCGGACCAGGCCGGTCAGCAGCATGCCGCCGATGACGATCACGAAGCCGTAGGTGGGGATGGCGAAGGCGGTGCCGGACTCGCGCAGGCCGCGCAGGTTGATCGCGGTGAGCAGCACCACCGCGCTGACCGCGATGAGCACCTTGTGGGTGGCCACGAACGGCACCACCGAGCCGAGGTTCGCCACCCCGGAGGAGACCGAGACGGCGACGGTGAGCACGTAGTCGACGAGCAGCGCGCTGGCCACCGCGAGACCGGCGCGGGGGCCCAGGTTGACGGTGGCCACCTCGTAGTCGCCGCCGCCGGAGGGGTAGGCGTGCACGTTCTGGCGGTAGCTCGCGACGACGGTGAGCATGACGACGACCACCGCGAGCGCGACCCACGGCGAGAAGAAGAACGCCGAGGCGCCGGCGATGGACAGCGTCAGGAGGATCTCGTCCGGCGCGTACGCCACGCTGGAGAGCGCGTCGGAGGCGAAGACCGGTAGCGCGATGCGCTTCGGCAGCAGCGTGTGCTGCAGGCGGTCGGACCGGAACGGTCGACCGAGGAGGAGTCGCTTCAGCAGCGAGGTGGGTCGGGCCACAACCGCCAAGCGTACGACCACCGGGTGCCGGGCGCGGGGGTGGTCGATCTCCGGCGTGCGCGCCCGCGCGGTACGGTTCGGTCCCCCGTCCGGCAGGGGGACGTGGCAGGCTCGCAGGCGACGGGTCGGCGGGCGGCGCCGTGGGAGGAGCGGGCACCGTGCATGTGGTGATCATGGGCTGCGGCCGGGTCGGGTCGACCCTGGCCCACAGCCTGGAGTCGCGCGGCCACTCGGTGGCGGTGATCGACCAGGACGCGGACGCGTTCCGCCGGCTCGGGCCGGACTTCGCCGGCATCACGGTGACCGGCGCGGGCTTCGACGGCGAGGTGCTGCGCCAGGCCGGCATCGAGCGGGCCGACGCGTTCGCGGCGGTCTCCAGCGGCGACAACTCCAACATCATCTCGGCCCGGCTGGCGCGGGAGACGTTCGGCGTGTCCCGGGTCGCGGCCCGCATCTACGACCAGCGCCGGGCGCAGGTCTACGAGCGGCTCGGCATCCCCACCGTGGCGACCGTCCGCTGGACGGCCGACCGCATGCTGCGCCACCTGGTCCCCGAGGGCAACGTGGAGATCTTCCGCGACCCGACCAGCACCGTGTCGATCATCGAGGTGCCGGTGCACAAGGACTGGATCGGGCGGCCGCTACGGCAGCTGGAGCAGACCGCCGGCGCCCGGGTGGCCTACCTGAACCGGTTCGGCATCGGCACCCTGCCCACCGCCTCCACCGTGGTGCAGGAGGGCGACCAGGTCTTCATGCTGGTGACCGACGACATCAACGGCTCGGTCACGTCGGTGGCGGCGGCGCCGCCGGAAGGGGGGCACTGAGCCATGCGGATCGCCATCGCCGGCGCCGGCAACGTGGGCCGCTCGATCGCCCAGGAGCTGATCGACAACGGCCACCAGGTGATGCTGATCGAGCGGCAGCCCAGGATGCTGCGGCCCGACCGGGTGCCCGCCGCGGACTGGGTGCTCGCCGACGCGTGCGAGCTGGCCAGCCTGGAGGAGGCCAACGTGGCCGGGTGCGACGTGGTGGTGGCGGCCACCGGCGACGACAAGGTCAACCTCGTGGTGTCGCTGCTGGCCAAGACCGAGTTCGCGGTGCCGCGCGTGGTGGCCCGGGTGAACCGGGCGGAGAACGAGTGGCTGTTCACCGACCAGTGGGGCGTCGACGTGGCGGTCAGCAAGCCGCGCGTGATGGCGGCGCTCGTCGAGGAGGCGGTCACCGTCGGCGACCTGGTCCGGCTGATGACGTTCCGGCAGGGCGAGGCGAACCTGGTCGAGATCACCCTGCCGCCGACCGCGCCCTACGTGGGGCAGGCGATCCACGCGGTGCCGATCCCCCGGGACGCGGCGCTGGTGGCGATCGTGCGCGGCAAGCGGGTGCTGGTGCCCACCCCGGACGACCCGATCGAGGCCGGCGACGAACTGGTCTTCGTCTGCACCGCCGCGGTGGAGGACGACGTGCGCACGGTGATCCTCGGCCCGCCCAGCGCCGACCGCCACCGGGACCGCGCCTGAGGCCGCCTCAGGAGCCGGGCAGCGGGGTGGGTGCGGTCTCCCGGGTGACCCGGCGCACCACCCAGACGGTGATCAGCAACAGCAACGCGTACGGCGGGTAGCCCAGCGCGAGCCGGGCCACGCCCAGCGCGGTGTCCTGATGGGCCAGGTAGAGCCCGGCCTGTACGCCCACCTTGGCCAGCCACACCACGCCCCACAGCACGGTGAGCTGGGTGAAGGTGCGCACCAGCTTGGGGTCGTCGCGCCACTCGGAGCGCCCCTTGGCGACCAGCACCGACCAGATCCAGCCGACCAGCGGCTGACGGATCGCGGCGGAGAGCAGCAGCGCCAGGCCGTAGCCGATGCCGTAGAGGATGCCGGGCAGGTAGAAGTCGCGCTCGTCGCCGGTACGCAGGGCCAGCAGCGCGCCGATGCCGACGCCGAACAGCCCGTTCATCGCGTGCCGCACCGGCTTGCGCTGGGCCAGCCGCAGCCCGGCGATCAGCAGCGCCACCGCCACCGAGGCGTACACGGCGGGGCGCAGCTCGCCGATCACGTTGGCGACCACGAAGACCACCACCGGGATGCTCGACTCGACCAGCCCGCGCCATCCGCCGAGTTGGTCGGCCATCTGCTCGGCGAGGCTGGGCAGCCGCTCCTCGTCCTGCGGGCCGAGACCCGACGGGGTGTGCTGCTGTCCGGTCGTCACTTCGGCGACTCCAGCTCGTAGTACGGGTTGTAGATCACCTTGCGGTCGTCACGTACCGCCACCCGGCCGCGCGCGGTCAGGTGCCGGCCCGGCTCGATCCCGGCGATGTGCCGGCGACCCAGCCAGACCAGGGTGACGACGTCGGTGCCGTCGTAGAGGTCCGCCTCCAGCGTGGGCAGGTTCGTGCGCGGCGTGTAGACCACGGTGCGCAGCCGCCCGGCCACCGACACCACCTGGCCCCTGTTGCACTGGTGGGCCGGCGTGCCGCCGGACTCGGCGCTCTCCCGGCGCAGCTCCTGCGCCTCGATCTCGGCCTCGCTGGCGGTGAGCCGGTGCAGGAGCCGCCGCAGCGACCCCCGGCTCTCGTCGGTCGTCATGACCTCCGCGTCACCCTCTCCACAGCGGGGCCCCGCGGGTGGCGGAACCGTCCCGCCAGCGTACGCCGATGCGGCCCGCCGGCGGGAGCGCCGTCGCGCGCGTACCGCCGCCCGGGACGCGGCACGCCGCGGGCCCGGCGCCGGTACGACGCCGGGCCCGGGCACGTGTGGATTCAGACCTCCTGCTGGCCGGCGTCGGCCTGCTGCTCGGCGACCTCGCGGGGCAGCCGCAGCGGCAGCGGCTCGCGCACCGGCTTGGCCTCCTGCCCGCGGTCGACAACCAGGCCGTCCAGGCAGGCCGTCAGCGGCCCGGCAGCGGCCGCGTCGATGGCCGCGACACCCTGGAAGACGCCGCGCACCATCCAGCGCGGGCCGTCGATGCCGACGAAGCGCAGGTCCGTCGGGCCGTCCGGGGTACGCACCCGGGCGCGCAGCTCGGGACCACGCTCCCCGTCGGCCTCCTGGACGGTGGCGCCGTCGGCGGTGAGCGACTGGCGGATCTCCTCGCGCACCTCGTCCCAGATGCCCTCGGAGCGGGGGGCGGCGAAGACGCCGAGCTGCAGCGCGTTCTGCCCGTGCACCAGCACCACCTGCTGGATCACGCCCTGCGGGTCGGCCTGGACGCGCACCTCCACGTCCGGCACCGCCGGGATCTGGAGGCTGCCCAGGTCGAGCCGGGGCGCTTCGGGGGCCTCGCTGACGTCGTACGGCCCGCGATCCGGCGCCGACGAGGTCTCCTCGGCGTCGAGGACCCCATTGTCACGCGCCTCGTCGGCCCGCTTCCGGGAGAAGATCACTGCGCCCACCCTCCGCTGTTCGCACTCACCCTGCCACCTCTTCGCTCTGCCCGCCGGACGGCGCCGGGACCAGACCGGCGTGCCCGCCTGTGGACCCGTGCCCGCCCGCGCCACGCCGGGACGCGGGCAGCTCGGCCACCGGCCGGAACTCGGCCCGGGCGACCCGCTGGACCACCAGTTGCGCGATGCGGTCGCCCCGGCTGATCTTGGCTGGCGTGTCCCGATCATGGTTGATCAGGTTGACCAGGATCTCACCCCGGTAGCCGGCGTCGACCGTACCGGGCGCGTTGAGCACCGTCACGCCGAGCCTCGCCGCCAGACCTGATCGGGGGTGGACCAGCCCGACGTACCCGTCGGGCAGCGCCACCGACACGCCGGTGGGCACCAGGGCCCGGCCGCCGGGCGGCAACTCGACGTCCGCGGCGGCCACCAGGTCCGCGCCGGCGTCGCCGGGATGGGCGTACGCCGGCAGCGGCAGCTCCGGGTCGAGCAGCCGCACGGGCACGGGTACGACGTCTGTCACGGTCATCCTCTTCCGTCCGGTCCTGCGGGGGTGCCCTGTCATCCTGCCGGTTGCCCGGCCCGCGACGCGCCGTACCCTCGTCAGTGTGCGTCAGTCGTCATCTCCGGCCGCGCCGCCGGCCAGCGCCGCGCCGTACGCGGAGCGCCTCGGGCTGCCCTGGTGGGCCTGGCCGCTCGGGCTGGCCGCGGCCGCGCTGCTCGCCGTCGAGCTCTGGATGGGCGCGACCGGTGTCCGCGCCTGGCTGCCGTTCGTGCTGCTGATCCCCGCCGCGGTGGCCGCCCTGTGGTGGCTGGGCCGGATCCGGGTCGAGGTGCGCGACGGCGAGCTGCTGGTGGACGACGCCCACCTCCCGGTGCGGTACATCGCGGACGTGGTGCCGCTGGACGCGGCCGGCCGGCGCGAGGTGCTCGGCGTCGGCTCCGATCCGCTGGCCTTCGTGGTGCAGCGCCCGTGGATCGGCGGCGCCGTGCAGGTGGTGCTGGACGACCCGGACGACCCGACCCCGTTCTGGGTGGTCAGCACCCGGCGCCCAGGGCAGCTGGCGGCCGCCGTCCTGGCCGCCCGCGACGCGGCCTGACCGTCGGCCCCCGGACGGCATCCGCTTCGGCCGCGGGAGCCGTCCCGACGCCGGTCAGGACGGCTTGTCGGGCAGCGCACGGGCGGTACGCCGCAGGTCCTTGCGTAGTTGCTCGCCGAGCGCGCGGGTGGCCCGGCGGTTGAGGTAGCCGGCCACGGCGGCGCCGGTCAGGAACGGCCCGAGCGTGGTGAGGTTGCGCCCGAAGCGGCGCATCAGGCTGTCCCGCAGCTCGCGGCGGGCGGCGGTGCCGAGCACCGCGCTCACCCCGACGCCCGGCATCATCGGGTTGACCCCGCGCTGGGTGGCCCAGGACTGCACGAGCGACACCGCGCGGCCGGTGCCGCCGGCGGGCAGCGGCACCCGGTGGACCTCGTGCAGCTCGCCGATGAGTTTCAGCTCGATCGCCACCACGGCGACCGTCTCGGCGGCCAGCAGGATGGGGGCGGAGAGCAGCGTGGGCGTCACCGCCCACTCGACCGCGGCCACGCCACCGCCGGCCGCGCCGACCCCGGCGGTGGCCCGGGACGCGTTGCGGACCAGCCGGTCGGCGAGCGCGTCGTCGTCCAGGCCGGGGAAGTGCCGCCGCAGCGTGGCGAGGTCGCGGATCGGCACGTGCGGGGCGATCTCGGCGACCGTGTCGGTCATCCAGCGCACCGCCGCCCGCGGCTTGAACAGATCGGTGACCCCGCGGGCGCGAGCCTGCCCGACCAGCCGGGTCAGCAGTTGCCGCCGGCGGGCCGGAGCGATGTCGTCGGCGGTCAGGGCGGCGACTGTCGCGCCGAGTTCCCCGGCGTCCGCGCCGAGCTCACCGGACGCCGGGCCGGAGCCGGCCGGCTCGGGTGTCGCATCCGGGCCGGTCGATGCCGGTCTCGCCGCTGGAGCCGGGGTCCGGTCGGCGCCGGTCCCCTCACTGCGCTCGCTCACCCGTCCGCCCTCCTGCTCCGCGCGGCGTGGCGCCGCCCGTAACGAGTCAAGCAGCAACCGGCCACCGGCGCACGGCGGCGGCTCGAACAGCGGCGGCCCCGTCGAGGAGGCCGCCGCTGGTGTCCCCGGTCGGGATCAGACGCACTCGCGGCAGATCAGGTCGCCGTTGCGCTCGACCGCCAGCTGGCTGCGGTGGTGGACCAGGAAGCAGCGGGCGCACCGGAACTCGTCCTGCTGCATCGGGAGGACCTTGACCGTGAGCTCCTCGTCGGCCAGATCGGCGCCGGGCAGCTCGAAGCTCTCGGCCACCTCGGCCTCGTCGACGTCCACGGCGCCCGACTGTGAGTCGACCCGCCGGGCCTTGAGCTCTTCCAGGCTGTCCTCGCCGAGGTCGACCTCGTCGCGACGCGGGGCGTCGTAGTCGGTGGCCATCGGTTTCACTCTCCAATATCGATATTGTCGCTGCCGGTTGTAACGCCGGACGACGCCGTTTCGGTTCCCCTGACCGGCCACCATCTCTGTCGGGCACCCGACCCGACGAGCGGTGGGCCGGGCTCACCGGAGCGCAAACACCCCCGGTGAGCGCGGAACCTTACCCCCCCTGTGGGCGAGGCATGTATACCGCCCTCGCGGTGGAGATGTACGCCTCTGCGCCCGAAGTTGTTCCCAATGTGACTCAGGCGACACGAAGATAGGGGTAGTCCTACCGGTTCACCGCGTGGCGCGCCGGTATGTCGGACTGTTTCCACGCCTGAGCCGGACAACCGTTAACCTCAGCGGCGTACTCGACGGCCGACCGGTCGCGGCCCGACCGCGTCGCCCGCCACCACCCAATCACTGTCCGGGGAGCGCCCAGGATGAGTTTTGCGCGAGTGCGGGCACTCGTTGTCGTCGGACTGCTGGCGCTCGTCGCCCTGGTCTTCGTGGTCATCGCCGTGCTGAAGGACAGTCAGGGCACAGCCGGTACGGCGGCCGACTGCCCGGACGGCTGGCCCCTGGTCGACCTGCGGCTGCGGGAACAGAAGGACGTCAAGATCAACGTCTACAACGCCACCGACGAGGCCGGCCGGGCCGGCAGCGTCGCGGACGACTTCCGCAACCGCAAGTTCCAGGTCAAGAAGGTCGGCAACGAGAAGAAGGCGTTCGAGGGCGTGGCCGAGCTGCGGTTCGGGCCCAACGCCGTGGGCTCGGCGCACCTGCTGCGCGCGTACTTCCTCAACGAGGCCAACCAGAAGTTCGACGCGAACCGCAAGGACGACGTGGTCGACGTGGTCCTGGGCAACCAGTTCCAGCAGCTCGCCACCACCACCGAGGTCAACCAGTCGCTCGGCGACCTGGGCGCGCCGCAGGCGCCGCCCGAGACCTGCCCGAAGCCGATCGAGAAGTAGGCGACGGGCGGTCCGGCCACGCGGGGCGGTCTTCCCCCGGGGAGGCCGCCCTGTCGCGTCTGCGGCACCGGTCACGGCCCGCCGGAGGCGTCCAGGTCGACGAGCCGGGCGTGCAGCGGCCCGTGCAGCGCGGGCGGCGCGGCGAGCACCAGGTCCGGTCCGGCCGGGCGGCCGGACAGGCCGGTCACCAGCAGCCCGGCCTCCCGGGCGACCAGCCCGCCGGCGGCCAGGTCCCAGGCGGCCAGCCCCTTCTCGTAGTACGCGTCCACCCGCCCCTCGGCGGCCAGGCAGAGGTCGAGCGCGGCGGCGCCCATCCGGCGGATGTCCCGGATGTGCGGGATCAGCTCGGCCACCACCCGCGCCTGGTGGGCCCGGCGGGCGGCGTCGTAGCCGAAGCCGGTGGCCACGAGCGCCTGGCCGAGATCGGTCGCGGCCGAGCCGCTCAGCCGCTGCCCGTCGCGCCAGGCGCCGCCGCCGAGCGTCGCGGTCCACTCCTCGCCGGTGACGATGTTGCGGACCACCCCGGCGACCACCTCGCCGGCCACCTCGGCGGCCAGCGAGACCGCGCAGTAGGGCAGCCCGTACAGGTAGTTGACGGTGCCGTCGATCGGGTCGAGGATCCAGCGCACCCCGTCGGCGTCGGCGGGGCCGGTCTCCCCCGCGCCGTACTCCTCACCCAGCACCGCGTCGTCCGGCCGCCGCTGCCGCAGCGCGGCCAGGACCTGCCGTTCCACCGCCCGGTCGGCGGCGGTGACCACGTCGGTCACCGTGCTCTTGGTCGCGGCCACCGAGACACCCTCGACCCGCATCCGGTACGCGGTGGCGGCGGCCTCCCGGGCCACATCGACCGCGATCGTGAGCAACTCCCGCGCCGTAGGCGTCGCGGTGATCATGTTCGTCCCCTTCCCGCACGATCGGGACCGGCCCACTCGTGCGCGGGTATCATCCTTACAAAGTCCACATCTGCGCCGATTCGGCGGTCCCCGACGCCGGTCCGCCGTGCGGCGCGGGATGATCGCGGCAGACGGCGTTACAATTCACCCTGCCCACGCGCCACGGACCGCCAGCGACCGGACGGCCCGGGACACGGGGGTCCTCAACGACTCGCCCGGCACGGCCGTCCCATGCTGCGCCGGACGACCCGGCCGTGCTCGCTCTTTCGCCTCCGGAAGGTCTTCGTGACAGATCCCCGCCAGACCGGCGCCGACGTTCGCTCGCTCACCGACACCCTGATCGCCCACGCGCAGAGCGCCGGTGGTCAGCTCACGTCGGCCCAGCTCGCGCGCACCGTCGAGTCCGCTGAGGTGACCCCGGCCCAGGCCAAGAAGATCCTCCGCGCGCTCTCCGAGGCGGGCGTGACGGTGGTGGTGGACGGCTCGGCGAGCACCCGCCGCCGCGTCGCCGCCGCCCGGTCCGCCACCCCGGCCTCCCGCGCGACCACGGCCAAGACCACCAAGAAGGCCGCCGCGCCCGCCCCGAAGCAGGCGCCGGCCGCCGAGGAGTCGCCCGCCCCGGCCCCCCGGAAGGCGACCGCGCGCAAGGCCACCACGGCCGACGTCGCAAAGGCCGCCGCCCCGGCGAAGGCCACCAAGGCGACCCGCGCCACCAAGGCCACGGTGGCCGCCAAGACCGCCGCGGCGAAGCCGGGGAAGGCCGACGGCCCCGAGGGCGAGATCGACCCGGAGCAGCTGGCCGCCGAGATCGAGGACGTGGTGGTCGAGGAGCCGGCCGAGCTGACCCGGGCCGCCGAGGCCGACGCGGCCAGCTCCGCCACCGACAACGACTTCGAGTGGGACGACGAGGAGTCCGAGGCGCTCAAGCAGGCGCGCCGGGACGCCGAGTTGACCGCCTCCGCCGACTCCGTGCGGGCGTACCTCAAGCAGATCGGCAAGGTTCCGCTGCTCAACGCCGAGCAGGAGGTCGAGCTGGCCAAGCGGATCGAGGCCGGCCTCTACGCCGCCGAGCGGCTGCGCGCCGCCGACGAGGGCGAGGAGAAGCTGGTCCGCGACCTGCAGCGCGACCTGATGTGGATCTCCCGGGACGGCGAGCGGGCCAAGAACCACCTGCTGGAGGCCAACCTGCGGCTGGTGGTCTCGCTGGCCAAGCGCTACACCGGACGCGGCATGGCCTTCCTCGACCTCATCCAGGAAGGCAACCTCGGCCTCATCCGCGCCGTCGAGAAGTTCGACTACACCAAGGGCTACAAGTTCTCCACCTACGCCACCTGGTGGATCCGCCAGGCCATCACCCGCGCCATGGCCGACCAGGCCCGCACCATCCGCATCCCGGTGCACATGGTCGAGGTGATCAACAAGCTCGGCCGGATCCAGCGCGAGCTGCTCCAGGACCTGGGCCGCGAGCCCACCCCGGAGGAGCTGGCCAAGGAGATGGACATCACACCGGAGAAGGTGCTGGAGATCCAGCAGTACGCCCGGGAGCCCATCTCGCTGGACCAGACCATCGGCGACGAGGGCGACAGCCAGCTCGGCGACTTCATCGAGGACTCCGAGGCGGTCGTCGCTGTCGACGCGGTGTCGTTCTCGCTGCTCCAGGACCAGCTCCAGCAGGTCCTCCAGACGCTGTCCGAGCGTGAGGCGGGCGTGGTGCGCCTGCGCTTCGGCCTCACCGACGGTCAGCCGCGCACCCTGGACGAGATCGGCCAGGTGTACGGCGTGACCCGGGAACGCATCCGGCAGATCGAATCGAAGACCATGTCCAAGTTGCGGCACCCCTCGCGTTCCCAGGTGCTCCGCGACTACCTGGACTGACCACCGGACGTCAACAATTCGTGCCGGTTTGATCACCAGCCGTAGAACACTCATCAGTGATCGATCGGTTGCCTGTTTGTGATCGTTGACGTGGCACCCTTGGTGCACGGCACACTGTCTCCCACGCCATGTGTGACCTCGGTCCCCCGCGGGCACACAGGGAAGGCAGGGCCCGAGATGGGTGTTGCACGATAGGTGAGCAACCGAAGAGAGTGTTCATCGGTGACGACCAGAGGAGGAAGGCGATGACCCCGACCCTCACGCCGCCGCCCGAGACGGTGAGCCCCCCGGCCGCCGATGAACGGTGCGACCGCTGCAATGCTGCCGGCAAGCTCCGGATCACTCTGGCGGGTGGGAGTGAGCTGGTGTTCTGTGGGCACCACGCGAACAAGTACGCGGAGGATCTCGTGAAGATCACCGTGCGCTACGCGTCGGACCCGGAGTTCAGCTGGCGTGGCGCCGATCTGATGGCGAACTGAGGTCCGACAGGAAATCCACATCACGACATAACCGGCCGGAGGCACCCACACGGGTCGCCTCCGGCCGGTTTTTGTGCTCGTCCCGCGTGCCCCGTGGGCGTGCCCCGTGGTGCGTGGTGCGTGGTGTTAAGAAGGGGCCCCTGCACTACCGCAGGCGTTAAGAGGGGGCCCTTCCTTACAGGGTCTGCACGGTGGCGATGCGCTCCTCGAGCTGCTCGATCGTCGCCTGCGCGCTGGGCGGGCCGCCGCACATCCGGCGCAGCTCGGCGTGGATCTTGCCGTGCGGCTGGCCGGTGCGGTGGTGCCGGGCGGCCACCAGAGCGTTCAGCTGCCGCCGTAGCGCCACGCGGCGCTGGGCGGCACTCATCGGTGGGGGCGCCGCCGCCGGGGCCGCAGCGGCCGGCTCAGCGGTCCGCTGGGCGGCCCGGCGCTTCTGCGCGGCGAGCTGCTCGGCCTGCCGCTTGGTCAGCAGCAGCGAGACCTGGTCTGCGGTGAGCAGACCGGGCAGGCCGAGGTATTCCTCCTCTTCGGGCGTACCGGCCTGGGCGGCGGTGCCGAACGACGCGCCGTCGAAGATGACCTGGTCCAGCTCGGCGGTGGCGGAGAGCGCGGCGAAGCGCTTCTCCAGCTCGCCGCTGGCGCCGTCGTCGCGCTGGGCGCGCTCCAACAGGTCGTCGTCGAAGCCCTCACGATCCTTCGGCTTGCCGAGCACGTGGTCCCGCTCGGCCTCCATCTCACTCGCCAGCCCGAGCAGATGCGGCACGCTGGGCAGGAACACCGACGCGGTCTCGCCGGAGCGGCGGGCCCGGACGAACCGGCCGATCGCCTGCGCGAAGTACAGCGGGGTGCTGGCGCTGGTCGCGTACACGCCGACTGCCAGCCGGGGGATGTCGACGCCCTCGGACACCATCCGCACCGCGACCAGCCACCGTTGCTGGGAGGCGGCGAACGTCGCGATCCGCGCGGACGCGCCCTGGTCGTCGGAGAGCACCACGGCGGCCTTCTCACCGGTCACCCGCTCCAGCAGCTTCGCGTACGCGCGGGCCACCTGCTGGTCGCTGGCGATGACCAGGCCGCCCGCGTCCGGCATGCCGTTGGCGCGCAGCACGCTGAGCCGGGCGTCGGCGGCGCGCAGCACCTGCGGCATCCAGTCGCCGGCCGGGTCCAGCGCGGTACGCCACGCCTGTGCGATCAGGTCCTGCGTCATCGGCTCGCCGAGCCGGGCCGCCAGTTCCTCGCCGGCGTTGGTGCGCCACCGGGTCTCCCCCGAGTAGGCCAGGAACAGCACCGGCCGGACCACGCCCTCGCGCAGCGCGTCGGAGTAGCCGTAGACCGAGTCGGCGCGGGAACGCAGCAGCCCGTCCCCGCCGCGCTCGTAGCTGACGAACGGGATCGGGTTGTCGTCGGAGCGGAACGGCGTACCGGTGAGCATCAGGCGGCGTACCGCGGGCTCGAACGCCGCCTTGACGCCGTCGCCCCAGGTCCGCGAGTCGCCGGCGTGGTGGATCTCGTCGAGGATGACCAGCGTGCGGCGGGTCATGGTGCGCCGGCGGTGCACCTGCGGCGCCATGCCCACCTGGGCGTACGTGACGACCGCGCCGTGGAAGTCGGCGGCGGAGTGCAGGTCGGCGTTGCGGAACGCGGCGTCGAGCTGGATGCCGACCCGGGCGGCGGCCTGCGCCCACTGGGTCTTCAGGTGCTCGGTCGGCGCGACCACTGTGACCGCCTCGACCGTGCCGTCGGCGAGCAGTTCGGCGGCGATCCGGAGCGCGAACGTGGTCTTGCCGGCGCCGGGCGTGGCGACCGCTGTGAAGTCCTCGGTCCGGCGGCGCAGGTACTCCACGAGCGCCTTGCGTTGCCAGGCACGCAGGGGCGGGAACGTGTCGAGCGTCGGCATCCGCGGTGGCACGCGTAGCTCCTCTCCGCCGCGGACGGCGGCGGGCCCGACCGGGGCCACGGGAGCCGCCGCCCATGAAAACGCCCTCGCGCATCCTGTGCCGCGAAGGCGGACTCAGCATAACCAGCGCGGGCCGTACGCCCCACTCGACGCCACGCCTGTCACATCCGCCCACCCCGGCGCACGGCGGGTCAGGACAGTGGTCCCCCGGTGCCGGTGCGCGGCGGGCGCAGCGTCGCCACCGGCGCGGACCAGCGCCGGCGCAGCGCGATCAGGCGCAGCCCGAACACCAGCAGGACGGCGGCGGTGAGCGGCACGGCGGTCGCCTGTCCGCACGCCGACAGCAGCGCCACCGTTACCGCTCCGGCGAGCGCGGCGAGGGCGTAGATCTCCCGGCGCAGCACCACCGGGATCTCGCCGGTGAGCAGGTCGCGGCCCAGCCCGCCACCGATCGCGGTGAGCATGCCGATCATGCAGGCGCCGACCGGCGGCACGGCGGCGTCGAGGGCCTTGAGCGTGCCGATGACCGTGAACAGGCCGAGGCCGGCGGCGTCGAGCACCAGCACCGTGGTGCGCAGCCGGGCGAGCTGCGGGTGCAGCCAGAACACGGCGGCGGCGGTGAGGGAGGCGGTGGCGGCGTACCGCCAGTCGGCGAACGCCAGCGGGGGAACCTCGTCGATCGCCAGGTCGCGGAAGATGCCGCCGCCGAGCGCGGCGACCACGCCGACGAAGACGACCCCGAACAGGTCGAGCCGTTTCGCCACCGCCGCGGAGGCGCCGGAGGCGGCGAAGACCGCCACGCCGGTGAGGTCGGCGAGGAGCAGGGCGGTGGAGGTGGTCACCGCCGCAGGTTACGTGCGCGGGCCGCGACGCCGCCCGGCATCACTCGCGGTACGAGTCGTAGATCTCCTTGCACTTCGGGCAGACCGGGGAGCCCGGCTTGGCCGCCTTGGTGACCGGGAACGTCTCGCCGCAGAGCGCGACCACGAAGGTGCCCATGACGGCACTCTCGGCGATCTTCTCCTTGCGGACGTAGTGGAACATCTCCGGACCAGTGTCCGCGTCCTTCAGCTCGGGACGCTCGAGAACCTCTGTGCTCACGACTCCACCTCCGGCGTTCCAGTTTTGCAGGTCGGTCCGTCCTGGTCCACCTGGGCCCCGGGCGGGAGCGGCCCGTACGGTAGCCGACGTGACCAACTTTCACATCAGTCTCGGTAGTGAGGTGGCCGACGCCCTGCGCGACGGCCGCCCGGTCGTGGCGTTGGAGAGCACGATCGTCTCGCACGGGCTGCCCCGGCCGGACAATCTGCGCGTGGCGCGCGAGATCGAGCAGGCGGTACGGGACGCGGGGGCGGTGCCGGCCACCATCGGCATGGTCGCCGGCGAGCTGCGGGTCGGGCTGGACGACGCCCAGCTCACCCGCCTCGCCACAGTCGACGGCGTGAGCAAGCTCTCGGTCCGCGACCTGGCCCCGGCGGCGGCGACCGGCGCGGACGGCGCCACCACCGTCGCGGCCACCAGCGCGGTAGCGACGGCGGCCGGGATCGGCGTGTTCGCCACCGGTGGGCTCGGCGGCGTGCACCGGGAGGCGGCGCAGACGTTCGACGAGTCGGCCGACCTGGTCACGCTGGCCCGGACCCCGATCGCGGTGGTCTGCGCCGGGGTGAAGTCGATCCTCGACGTGGGCGCCACGCTGGAACGGCTGGAGACGCTCGGGGTGGGTGTGGTCGGCTACCGCACCCGCCGGTTCCCCGGCTTCTACCTCACCGACGCCGGCTTCGACCTGGACTGGTCGGTCGAGTCGCCGGAGCAGGTGGCGGACGTGCTGGCCGCCCGCGCGGCGCACGGTGTGCACCACGGCGGCCTGGTGGTGGCCAACCCGCTGCCCGCCGACGAGCAGCTCGACCCGGCGCTGCACGACCGCACGCTCGCCGAGGGGCTGGCCGCGCTGGCCCGGGAAGGGATCACCGGCAAGGCGGTCACCCCGTTCCTGCTGTCGCACTTCCACGCCGCCACCGAGGGCGCCAGCCTGACCGTGAACGTCCGGATCATCCTGCGCAACGCCGACCTCGCGGCCCGGATCGCGGTCGCCGCGGCGACCCGTCGCACCGCATGAGCACCACGCCGCGGATATTCGTCGTCGGCGACGTCATCACCGACGTGCTCGCGGTCCTGTCCGGGCCGCTCGCCACCGGCTCGGACACCGCGGCCGGGATCCGGTTCAGCGGCGGCGGGCAGGCGGCCAACACCGCGGCCTGGCTCGCCGGGCAGGGCGCGGCGGTGACGCTGGTCGCCGCCGTCGGCGACGACGAGACCGGCCGGGAGCGGGTGGACGAGCTGACCCGCATCGGTGTGGACTGCGCGGTGGAGCGGCACGAGGGCTATCCGACCGGCACCGTCATCGTGCTCACCCACGACGGGGAGCGGACCATGGTCAGCCAGCGGGGCGCGAACCTGCGGCTGACCGCCGCGCACGTGGACGCGGCGCTGGCCGCGGCGCCCGACGCCGGGCATCTGCACCTGTCCGCGTACACCCTGTTGGACGTGGGGTCGCGCGGCGCCGGCCTGCGCGCGCTGGCCACGGCCCGCGCGCGCGGGCTGACCGTCAGCGTCGACGCGGCGTCCGCGGCGCCGCTGCGGCGCGTCGGCGGGGCGTTCCTGACCTGGGTACGCGATGTCGACCTGCTGCTCGTCAACACGGACGAGGCGACGGTGCTGGCCGGCGGGCTGGACCCGGCGGCGCAGGCCCGGGCGCTCACGGCGGTGGCGCACCGGGTGGTGGTCAAGCAGGGCGCGGCCGGCGCGGTCTGGGTGGAGCGCGGCGGCGTGGTGGAGTTCGCTCCGGCGCCGGGGGTGGACGTGGTGGACGTGACCGGTGCCGGGGACGCGTTCGCGGCCGGGTTGCTCACCGCCTGGCTGGCCGGCGCCGATCCGCGCGCCGCGCTGGCCCGCGCCGGCGACCTGGGCGCGCTGGCAGTGACGACAGTGGGCGCCCGCCCCACCCCCTGATCCGAGGGTGGCCGGTCCGGGCGGTGATCCGCCCGGGCCGGTCAGGGCTCGGCGTCGATGATCTTGTGCGGGTTCTCCTGCGTGGTCAGCGCAGTGGGCGCGGGCTCCTCGCGGCGGCGGTTCTGGAACCGGTTCGCCAGCCGGTGCTCCTCCTTGGGCGGCCGGTCGTTGGCGAGCAGCACGGCGAGCCAGGGCACGAGCACCATGCCGAGCGCGCACAACGGCAGCCAGAGCCAGAGCAGCGGTGCCTTCGCGCCGACCAGGATCGCGCCCGCCACCAGGCACGCGACCCGGATGGCCATCATCAGCACGTAACGCTTCTGCCGGCTGTTGAGCTGGTCGTCCTGGCTGCGCGGGGCGTCGGTGATCAGGATCGGCTGGTACGCCTGACGCTTCACCACGGACCTCCTACGAGGGGATACGCCTCATCCTGTCACTCCGGACGGATGATCGGCGAAATTCGTGACGACCGGTCGCGTGTTACGTTCGTGGTACGCTTCGGCGGTGGCCAACCGGTTCAGCTTCACCGACGAGGCGCTGGCGAACCTGCGGGTCTACGACGTCACACCCGGGGAAGTCTGGGAGGCCCTGCACAGCAGGCACCGGGTCATCCGGCACCTCGGTGACGACGTGATGGTGGTCTACGCGACCGACCATCGGGGCCGGCGGCTCGCCGTGCTGCTGGCCGAGGCCGAGGGCACCGACAACGACTGGGACATCCTCTCCGCCCGCGAACTGAGCGACGTCGAGGCCAAGCGCTACGACGAGGCGGTGCGGAACTCACACCGACGAGGAGGCGGTCACCATGCACCGTGACGAGGCGACCAAGCGGTTCCACGCCGGGGGCGACACGTTCGCCGACCTGATCGACGACACGTCACCGGCGCAACTGCCCACCCCCGACACCGACGTGCCGATGGTGAGCCGGTCGGTCCGGCTGCCGCTGGAGACGTACGAGCGGGTCCGCGCCGCCGCCGACGCGCGCGGCATCGGAGTGACCACGCTGATGCGGCAGTGGATCGAGGCCGGCCTGGCCGACCTGGACGACTCGGCCACCGTCTCACTGGCCGACGTGCGCCGCGCGCTGGCGTCGCTGTCCCGCCCGACCGCCGCCTGACGGCTCACGCCTCAGGGCCGGCCTCGCCGAGCGTCTCCCGGCCGAGCGGCGAGGCGGAGTGCTCCGGTGGGCGGTGCCAGGCCCGGCGGGCGTCGGCGAACGCGACGAGCGCCAGCACGACGGCCACCGCGCCGAGCGCCAGCATCGCCGGCATGGTCGCGAACGCGGGCAGGAGCAGCACCAGGGCCAGCAGCCCGGCCAGCCGGGAGCGGGACACCCGGCCGAAGATCTCGTACTCGAACCGGGAGCGGGCGGCCAGGAAGAGCGCCGGGCCGCCCACCACGAAGACCAGCCAGTTCGGCCGGGACGGGTCGAACGGGTGCGCGATGACCAGCTCGTAACCGGCCGCCGCGCTGAGCACGCCGAGCACCATGAACAGATGGGTCTGCGCCGCGGACTCGGCCAGCCGTCCCGGCGTGCCGGCCGTCCGCAACGCCTCGGCCAGCAGGTGACCGGCCCGGTGGAAGTAGATGCGCCAGAGCAACGCGGTGATCAGGAACGAGATCGCGAACGCCGCGGCCGCCTCGCCGGAGAACTCCTTCCCGCTGTAGGTCACGCCGATGACCAGGATCGACTCGCCAAGCGCGATGAGGAAGATCTGCTGGTAGCGCTCGGCGAGGTGCTCCCCGGTCACGCGCCACTGCCGGAGGCGCGACGCCCCGAGCCCCGGCAGCGGCCAGCCCAGGAGCGTGCCGAGGTGGTCCACCGCCAGCGCGACCACCCAGAGCGCCAGGCGCGGGCCGGGCATCAGCGCGCCGGCGAGCCACAGCGGGGCGCTGGCCGCCGCCCAGGCGGCCAGCCGCACCGGGACCAGGCGGCGCGGGTGCCCGCGCAACGCCGCCGCGATCACCAGCGGCCGGCCGACCATCACCACCACGTACGCCAGCGCGAACGGCAACGCCCGCTCCTCCAGCGCGCGGGGCAGCGTCACGCCCAGCACCAGGCTGCCGAACATGGTGCCGACCACCACCGCCTGGATGACGACGCGCTCCGGCTCGTAGCGGCTGGTGACCCAGGTGGTGATCGTCCAGACCTGCCACAGCACCATGAACAGCAGCAGGGTCTTGCCCACGTCGGCGGCCACCGCACCGGCCGAGCCGTTGATGCCGTCGATCAGGCGCTGCGAGACCCGGGTCAGCGCGAACACGAAGACCAGGTCGAAGAAGAGCTCCAGGAAGGTGGCCCGGCCAGGGCTGGACGCGGTACGCAGCAGCGCCCCACCCCGCTGCTCGGCCATCGTCGCCCCCGTCCCCCGTCCTGGCAACAAACGACAGGGGCGGCGGGCCGGTTGCGGCGGCGGGCCGCGGATCAGCCCTTCGCGGCCTTCGCCTCCGCCTTCATCCGCTGCTTGAACTCGCGTACCCGGCGCAGCGACTCCGGATCGGTCACGTCCGCTACCGACCGGTGGGCGTCCGCGTCGCCGTAGTCGCCGGCCGCCTCGCGCCAGCCGTCCGGCGTGATCCCGAACCGCTTCCCGAGCAGCGCGACGAAGATCTGCGCCTTCTGCCGGCCGAACCCGGGCAGCTCGCCGACCCGGCGCAACAGCTCCCGCCCGTCGGCCACGTCCGACCAGAGCCGGGCCGGGTCGCCGTCGTACCGCTCGACGAGCGTCCGGCACACCTCCTGCACGCGGGCCGCCATCGCCTTCGGGAAGCGGTGCAGCGCCGGCGGCCGGGCGAAGAGCTCCACGAGCGCCTCCGGGTCGTACCCGGCCAGTTCGGCGGCGTCCGGCTCGTGACCGAGCCGCTGCGCCAGCACGTACGGGGAGGAGAACGCCTTCTCCATCGGCACCTGCTGGTCGAGCACCATGCCGAGGAGCAGGGCCAGCGGGCTGCGCGCCAGCAGCTCGTTGGCCTGCGGGTCGATGGGCAGGGAGAGCGTCATGAGGACCATAGTGCCGTCCCGCCCGGCGGTCGGGGGTGCCGACTCCCCGACGACGTGCCGCGGCCCGGCGGACCCCTGGGAGGTCCACCGGGCCGCGGCCCACTGTTCGGTCAGGTCACCCGTGTCGTCAGTTGACGACGAAGAGCAGCCGGTTCGGCGAGCCCGAGCCCGGGCTGGTCACCTTGCCGGTGGTGGCGTTGCTGGTCAGGTAGCTGGCCACCTGAGCCGGGGTGTAGGAGGTGTTCGCGGACAGCACGAGCGCCGCCGCGCCGGCCACGTGCGGGGACGCCATCGAGGTGCCGCTGATCGAGTTGGTGGCGGTGTCGCTGGTCCGCCACGCCGAGGTGATCGACGAGCCCGGGGCGAAGATGTCCACGCAGGAGCCGTAGTTGGAGTAGGAGGCACGGGCGTCGGTGCTGGTGGTGGCGCCCACCGTGATCGCCGCGGCGACCCGGGCCGGCGACGAGTTGCACGCGTTGGCGCTGGAGTTGCCGGCCGCGAGCGCGTACGTGATGCCGGAGTTGATCGAGTTGGCCACCGCGTTGTCCAGCGTGGTGCTGGCGCCACCGCCGAGGCTCATGTTGGCCACGGCCGGCTTCACCGCGTTCGAGGTGACCCAGTTGACGCCGCTGATCACACCGGCGGTGGTGCCGCTACCGGAGCAGTTGAGCACCTTGACGGCCACCAGGCGCACGCTCTTGGCCACGCCGTACTTGGTGCCGCCGACCGTGCCGGCGACGTGGGTGCCGTGGCCGTTGCAGTCGGTGTTGTTGGTGTCGACCGTGTTGGTGCCCCAGGTGGCCCGGCCGCCGAAGTCGCTGTGCGTGGTGCGGATGCCCGTGTCGATGATGTAGGCGCGCACGTTGCTGGCGGTGTTCGGGTAGGTGAAGGTGCTGTTCAGCGGCAGGTTGCGCTGGTCGATCCGGTCCAGGCCCCAGGTGGCCCCGGTCTGGGTGCCCTGGGTGGTCATGACGCGGTCCTGCTCGACGTACGCGACGGCCGGGTCGGCCGCGAGCCGGCGCGCCTGGGCGGGGGTCATCTTCGCGCTGTACCCGGTGAGAGCGGAGCTCCACACCGTGCCGACGTTGCCGCCGTAACGCTTGGCCAGGCCGGCAGCCCGGTCCGGCACGGCGGTACGGGCGGCGAGGGTGTTCGCGGTGCCGACCGCGTCGCCCTTGAGCACGACCACGTAGCTGCCGCTGACGGCGTCGGCGGCACCGGCGTACCGGACCTCCCCGGTGGGCGCGGCGAGAGCGGGCGTGGAGGCGGCGGCGGCGAAGGCCGCGGCGGCGGCCGTGACGGCGAGCGCACGCAGCGCGCGCCGCCGGGGAAGGGACACGTCGGGCATCGTCTGGACTCCCTACCGGGGCGGCCCGGTTTGTGCCCGGATCACCCCATCGACGGATGTTGGCAGGAATGCTAGCCATAGATCGACACACATAAAAGAGATAGCTGCCGATAGATGCGGTCCACGTTATGGATCGGCGGGTGCGCGTCACGGCGGACGACGCCCGAGGCAGGATGAGCACGTGAACCGTCACGACATGCTGCTCTCCCCCGCCGGGGTCGACGCGCTGCGCACCGCGCTCACGCTTGCCCGCTTCACCGCCAACGGCATCGCCGACCGGCTGGGCCCGCGGGCCACCGGCGCGGTGGCCCGCAACGACCACCGGGCCGCGCTGCGCGCCACCGAGGACCGGGACCGGCTGGCCACGCTGATCCGCGTCTTCATCTGCGACCAGACCGAGCCGGAGGCGGCGGTGGCCGCCGCGCTGGCCCCGCTGACGGTGGACGAGGCGCTCGCCGGGGGCATCGTCGAGCGGCACGGCGACGGGCTGCGCGCCGGGGTCGACCTGGAACCGTACGGCGACGACTGGTGGGTGCTCGCCGACGTGCCCGCCAGCGCCCGGCCCGGCCGGCCGCTGCACGCCGAGCACGTGCTGGGCATCGGCGGCGCCACCCAGACGCTGATCTCGGCGGCGGTACGCCCGACCGTGGACACCGCGCTCGACCTCGGCACCGGCTCCGGCGTGCAGGCGCTGCACCTGGGCACCCACGCCCGCCGGGTCACCGCCACCGACGTCTCCGAGCGGGCGCTGCGCTTCGCCGCCACCACCGCCGCCCTCAACGGGCAGGACTGGGAGCTGCTGCGCGGCGACATGGTCGCCCCGGTGGCCGGACGCCGCTTCGACCTGGTGGTCAGCAACCCGCCGTTCGTGGTCGGGCCGGGCACCACCACGCACGTCTACCGCGACTCCGGGCGGGTCGGCGACGCGATCGGCGCGGAGCTGGCCGCCGCCGCGCCGGACCTGCTCACCGAGGGCGGCACCATGCAGTACCTGGCGAACTGGGTGCACGTCACCGGCGAGGACTGGGCCGAGCGGGTCACCGGCTGGTTCGCCGGCACCGGCCTGGACGCGTGGGTCATCCAGCGTGAGGTGGCCGACCCGATGGCGTACGTGAACCTCTGGCTGACCGACGTCGGCGAGAGCGCCGACCCGCAGCGGATGGCGTCCTGGCTGGACTGGTTCGACGCGCACAAGGTCGAGGCGATCGGCTTCGGCATCGTCTCGCTGCGCCGCTCCGGCCACGAGCAGCCGATCGTCCGGGTGGAGGACCTGCGCCAGCGGGTCGAGCCGCCGCTCGGCGACCGGATCGGCGAGTGGTTCACCCGCCAGGACTGGCTGCGCGCCCGGGACACCGAGGGCCTGCTCGCCGCCCGCTACCGCGCCGCCGAAGGGCTCCAGCTACGGCAGGAGGCCACCATGGGCGACGACGGCTGGGCGGTGGACCGGCAGGTCCTGGCCATGCCGCGCGGGCTGCGCTGGTCGGAGGAGATCGACCCGCTGGTACTCGCCCTGGTCGGCGGCGCCGACGGCCGGCTGCCGCTGCGCGACCAGCTCGCCCTGCTGGCCGCCGCGCACGACGTGACGCCGGACGAACTGGCCGAGGCGGCCGGGCCGATCGTGGCGCACCTGGTCGAGCGCGGCATCGTCGAGCCGGTGACCGGCTGATGCGGGCGGTGGTGCAGACGGTCGGCCGGGCCCGGGTGACAGTCGACGACGAGGTGACCGGTGAGATCACCGACGGCCTGCTGGTGCTGCTCGGCGTCACCCACACCGACACCCCGCAGGTGGCCGCCACCATGGCCCGCAAGCTGCACGAGCTGCGCATCCTCGACGACGAGCGCAGCGCCGCCGACGTCGGCGCGCCGCTGCTGGTGGTCAGCCAGTTCACGCTCTACGGCGACGCGCGCAAGGGCCGGCGGCCGAGCTGGACCGCCGCGGCGCCCGCCGAGGTGGCCGAACCTCTGGTGGACGCCGTGGTCGAGCAGTTGCGCGCCCGGGGCGCGAAGGTGGAGACCGGCCGCTTCCGCGCCCACATGCTCGTGGAGAGCGTCAACGTCGGTCCCCGGACCCTCGTGCTCGACCTCTGAGGCGGACTAGGAGAACAGCCCGCGGCGGGACAGCGACTGCCGCAGCCAGCCGTCGAGATGGGCGGCCCAGTCGGTACGGTCCGCCGTGGCGTGGTCCACGGTGAACCGGCCGAACGCGTCGCGGCCCTCGGTGAACAGGCCGCCCCGCTTGTCCAGCTCCAGCACCACGTGCACCTGCTGCGGGTCGGTGACGAAGGTGACCTCCAGCTGGTTCATCGCGCCCGCGTACTGCGGCGCCGGGTAGAACTCGATCTCCTGGTAGAAGGGCAGCTGCTGGCGTACGCCGTAGATGTGCCCGCGCTCGACGTCAGCGCGCGCGAAGCGGAAGCCCAGCCGCAGCAGCGCCTCCAGCAGCCGCTCGTGGGCGGGCAGCGGGTGCACCGACACGGCGTCCATGTCGCCCTTGTCCACCGCCCGGGCCACCTCCAGCTCGGTACGCAGGCCCATGGTCATGCCGTGCAGGTGCTGGCCGTACAGGTCGGTGAGCGGCGTCTCCCAGGGCACCTGGTAGCGGAACGGCACGTCGTGACGCTGCCCCGGCTCCAGCCGGAACGGGCCGGTCATCTGGGCCCGGCCGAACTCCTGGTTGACGTCGTACTCGGAGTCGGAGCTCTCCACCTCGACCCGGGTGACCAGACCGAGCGCGACGTAGCTGACGTCCACCGGGTGGTCGCCGCCGACCACCTGGATCCGGCCCTCCAGGACGCCGCCCGGGCGACAGTTCGGGTTGGCCAGCACCGTCTCCACCGACGGTCCGCCCACACCCATCGCCTGCATGAGCCGCTTGAAGACCACCACGTTCTCCGATCGTCAGTTCCGGGTCCGGCCCCGACGGCCGGTCGCTGGCACGGTAACCGCGCCGGGCAAGCGGAGGCCGCATTCCACACCGGATTCCTGTCGGTTCCCCGATCGCCTCACTCCCGTCTCACGCCCCGACCGCCAAGCTGTTTGTCATCGGCCAGCACCGCCTGGGCGGCACGGGACCGGTAGGCACGTCGGACACGGGGAGAACAGAGATGACCCAGCAGATGATCGAGCACCAGGACATGGACGTCACCCTCACGGACCTCGACGCCACCGACGAGCGCGGCGTCTCCACCGACCTGGTCCGGGCGTACCTGAACGGCATCGGCCGCACCAAGCTGCTCACCGCGGCGCAGGAGGTCGAGCTGAGCAAGCGGATCGAGGCCGGCCTCTTCGCCGAGGAGAAGCTGTCCACCTGCACCCCCGTCTCCGCCGAGCTGCGCGCGGACCTGGCGCTGATCGCGGCCGAGGGCCGCGCCGCCAAGGACCACCTGCTGGAGGCGAACCTGCGGCTGGTGGTGAGCATCGCCAAGCGCTACACCGGACGCGGCATGGCCTTCCTCGACCTCATCCAGGAAGGCAACCTCGGCCTCATCCGCGCCGTCGAGAAGTTCGACTACACCAAGGGCTACAAGTTCTCCACCTACGCCACCTGGTGGATCCGCCAGGCCATCACCCGCGCCATGGCCGACCAGGCCCGCACCATCCGCATCCCGGTGCACATGGTCGAGCAGGTCAACCGGATGGTCCGGGTGCGCCGCGAGCTGTCGGTGTCGCTGGGTCGCGAGCCCACAGTGAGCGAGGTGGCCAAGGCGCTGGAGATCCCCGAGTTCCAGGTGATCGAGCTGATCTCCTACGACCGGGAGCCGGTCAGCCTGGACCAGGCCGTCGGCGAGGACGGCGAGAGCGCGCTCGGCGACTTCGTCGCCGCCGTCGACCCGCGTACCGAGCCCGGTGACGCCGCCACCAACGGCGAGCTGCGCAACGAGGTCCGGATCGTGCTGGCCACGCTGTCCCAGCGGGAGCAGGCGGTGATCCGGCTGCGCTTCGGCCTGGACGACGGCCGGCAGCGCACGCTGGACGAGGTGGGCCGCGAGTTCGGGCTGTCCCGGGAGCGGATCCGGCAGATCGAGAAGGTGACGCTGCTGAAGCTGCGCGACCCGGAGCGGGCGAACCGGCTGGAGGCGTACGCCTGCTGATCCACCCCTGCCTCGACAGGCCCCGGCGGTTCGCCGGGGCCTGTCGCGCTTGACCCGGGGCGCTCCCAGCGTATAGAACCGACTGGTTACACAACCAGGAGGTTATGAACGTGCCCCCCGATCTGCTCGACGCCACCTTCGCCGCGCTCGCCGACCCCACCCGGCGGGCCATCCTCGCCCGGCTGGCCGCCGGCGAGGCCACAGTCACCGAGCTGGCCGAGCCGTTCGCGATGAGCCAGCCGGCCGTCTCCAAGCACCTCAAGGTGCTCGAACGCGCCGGCCTGGTCACCCGGGGCCGGGACGCGCAGCGCCGCCCCTGCCGGCTCGACGCCCGGCCGCTGCGGGAGGCCGTCGCGTGGCTGGCGGACTACCGGGACTACTGGGCCGAGAGCTACGCGCGCCTGGACGAGGTGCTCGCCGAACTGACCGCCGAGGAGCAGCGGTGAACGGCCTGGCCGTGACCCTGCACGGCGACCGGGAGATCCGGCTCAGCCGCGACTTCGCCGCACCCCGGCACCTCGTGTTCGCCGCCTTCACCCGCCCCGAGCTGCTGATGCGCTGGTGGGGCGCGCGCGGCTGGCACCTCGTCGAGTGCGAGGTGGACCTGCGGGTAGGCGGGCGCTGGCAGTTCGTCTCCCGCGGACCGGACGGCGACCTGATGGCTCAGGGCGGCACGTACCGGGAGATCGACGTGCCGGCGCGCCTGGTCTGCACCGAACTCTTCGACGACCAGTCCTACCCGGGCGAGACGCTCGTGCGCCACGACTTCACCGGCTCGGCGAGCCGGACCACAGTCGTCACCCACCTGCGGTACGCCACCACGCAGGGCCGCGACACGGTCCTGCGCTACCCGATGACCCGCGGCGTGAGCGAGGCGTTCGACCGGCTCACCGCCGTGCTGCACACCGTTGCGAAGACAGGAGCGACATCGTGAACTGGACGCTGGAAGTGGTGGTCGTACCGGTCTCCGACGTGGACCGGGCCAAGGAGTTCTACGCCGAACGGCTCGGCTTCGCCGTCGACCACGACACGGATCTGGGCGGCGCGGGGCGGATCGTCCAACTCACACCCCCGGGCTCCGGCTGCTCGATAGTGCTCGGCCGGGGCGTCGTACCGGAGATGCCGCCGGGCTCACTCAAGGGCCTGCAACTCGTCGTGGCCGACCTGGAACGGGCGCACGCCGAGCTGGTCGAGCGGGGCGTCGACGTGAGCGAGATCCAGGTGCTCGGCGAGAACCCGCGTCCGGTGCCGCATCCGCTGGACAACGTCGGCTTCGTCTTCCTCCGCGACCCGGACGGCAACGAGTGGGCGGTGCAGCAGATCTCCGCCCGCGGCTGAGCGCTGCGGCGCGCGCGGCCGGCTGGGCGCTGTTAAGAAGGGGCCCTTTCTCTACCTGAGGCGTTAAGAAGGGGCCCTTCCTTACAAGCGGCGGGGGCCGGTGTCCGGGCGGGCGACCTCCGCGCCGGTGCGCACAGTGGCGTGCAGCACCGAGATGCCGTCCGGCCGGGCCAGCACCGGGTTGAGCGTGAGCGACCGCACCCGCGGCTGCTCGTCGGCGAGCCGCCCGACCCGCACCAGCAGGTCGACCAGGGCCGCCCGGTCCACCGGTGCGGCGCCCCGGTGCCCGTGCAGCAGCGGCGCGGCCCGGGGCTCGTCGACCAGCTCGGCGGCGTCCCGGTCGGTCAGCGGCACCGCCCGCCAGGCCCGGTCGCCGAGCAGCTCGGTGGCCACGCCGCCGAGCCCGAACCCGACCACCGGCCCGAACGCCGGATCCTCCACCAGCTCCACCACGCACGCCACGCCGGGCGCGACCATCGGCTGGACCAGCACTTCCGCGCCGAACACCGGCGCCATCTCGGCGTACGCGCGGCGCAGCGCGGCGGCGTCGGCCAGGTCGAGGCGTACCGCGCCCAGGTCGAGGCGGTGCCGCAATCCGGGCTCGGCGGCCTTGAGCGCCACCGGCCAGCCGAGCCGCTCGGCGGCGGCCAGCGCCTCCTCCGTCGTCGTCGCCGGGACCGACTCCACCACGTCGATCCCGTACGCCCGCAGCAGCGCCGCCGCGTCGGCCCCGTCGGGGCGCAGCGCGGCGTGCCCGGCCGCCCGGTCCACGTCGGCCAGTTCCGGCAGCACGCCCGGTGGCCGCCGCAGCCAGTCCGCGTACGCGGTGACCCGGCCCAGCGCGCGCACCGCCTCCTCGACGCTCGGGTACGCGGGCACCCCGGCCGGCACCAGTCCGGCGAGGAACGTCGCCACCACCGGCTTGCCGGTGAACCGCGCGTCGGGCAGCGCCGCCGCGAAGTCGGCCACCGGGTCGGCGAGCTGCCCCGGCAGCGGCGGCGCGAACACCGCCACCACGGCGTCCACCCGCTCGTCGGCCACGGCGTCTCCGAGCGCGGCGGCGTACGCGGCTGCACCGGCGCTCGGCCCGACGTCCTGCGGGTACCCGTCGGCAACTGTCAGTCCCTGCGCCGCGCAGGCGGTCGCGGCCAGCCCGGTCAGCGCCGAGGAGTTGCCCACCACCGCGACCCGCCGCCCGGCCGGCAACGGCTGGTGGGCCAGCAGCACACCGACGTCGAGCAGCTCGGACACGGTGTCCACACGGATCACGCCGGACTGGGCGAACAACGCGCTCACCGCCGCCGCGTCCAGCGCGGGCGCCTCCCCCACGCCCGGCGGCCGGGCCAGCGAGGCGAGCGCCACCACCGGTTTGCTGCGGCCGATGCGCCGGGCCAGCCGGGCGAACTTGCGCGGGTTGCCGAACGTCTCCAGGTAGAGCGTGATGACGTCGGTGGCCGGGTCGTCCTGCCAGTACTGGAGCAGGTCGTTGCCGGACACGTCGGCCCGGTTGCCGGCCGACACGAAGCTGGACAGGCCGAGCCCACGGCGGGACGCCTCGGCGAGCAGCGCCACCCCGAACGCGCCGGACTGGCTGAACACGCCGACCCGCCCCGCCGCGGGCAGCACCGGAGCGAGCGTGGCGTTGAGGCGTACCGCCGGGTCGGTGTTGGCGACGCCGAGGCAGTTCGGTCCGACCACCCGCATGCCGGCCAGGTGCGCGGCGCGGACCAGCGCGCGCTGCGCCGCCGCGCCGGCCGGCCCGGACTCGGCGAACCCGGCCGAGATCACCACCAGCCCGTGCGCGCCCGCGCGTGCGGCGTCGCGGACCACGTCGGTCACCGCGTCCGGCGGGACCGCCACCACGGCCAGGTCGACGTCCTGGCCGGCGTCGGCCGCCGACGGGTACGCGGGCAGCCCCGCCACCGTCGCCGCGCTCGGGTGCACCGGCACGATCGCGCCGGTGAACCCGCCGTCGCGCAGGTGCCCGAGCAGCGCCGCGCCGACGCCCTGGCCGGTGGTGCTGGCGCCGTAGACGGCGATGCCGCGCGGCGCGAGCAGCCGGGCGATCGAGCGGGCCTCGGTGCGGTGCTCCCGGCCGCGCTGCACCTCGAGGGTCGCCTCGGTCGGCGCGATCGGGAAGGTCAGGTGCACCACGCCGTCGGCGTACTGGCGCTGGACCTGGTAGCCGAAGTCGGCGAAGACCCGCAGCATGGTGCCGTTCGCGGGCAGCACCTCCGCGACGAAGTGCACGATGCCGTTGCGCCCGGCCGCGTCGGCCAGGTGCTCCAGCAGCACCGAGCCGATGCCCCGGCCCTGGTAGGCGTCCTCGACCACGAACGCCACCTCGGCCTCCGGCGAGGCGGGGCCGAGGCGCTCGTACCGGCCGACGGCGACGATCCGCTCACCGGCGAGCACCACGAACGCCTCGCGGTCGCGGTGGTCGACGTTGACGAAGCGCTTCAGGTCGCGTTCCGGAATACGCGGGTACGGCGAGAAGTAGCGCAGGTAGCGGGTGCGCTCGGAGAAGCGGCCGTGCATGGCCACGATCTCGGGCGCGTCCTCGGGACGGATCTGTCGCAGCTGGACGGTCGTGCCGTCGCTGAGCAGCACGTCCACCGGTTGTTCGACGGTGGTCACCGGTCGGTCCTCCCCTGCCGCCGGCTCAGTCGCGTGGGTCGTGCGGGTCGAGCCCGAGCAGCGGGAAGACCGCCTTGCGGGTGGCCGCGACGGCCCGGTCCACCGCGTTCGGCTCGCCGCTGGGCTGCCACGGCAGGTACGACGGGTCGACGTCGTCGGTCATCCGCAGCGGCACCTCGTGCCCGGGTCGCCGCCGCGCGGCCAGGTCCCGCCAGCCCGGCGGGGTGAGCGTGGCGGGGTCGATCGGCTCACCGGTGGCGGTCGCGAGCAGGTGCGTCCAGGCCCGGGGCACCACCTCGACGAGCGCGTACCCGCCGCCGCCGGTGGCGATCCAGCGCCCGTCGCACAGTTCGTCGGCGAGCGCCCGCAGCGTGCGGTACGTGGCCCGTTGCCCGTCCACCGACAGGTGCAGGTCGGCCAGCGGATCCTTGCGGTGCCCGTCGGCACCGCACTGGGTGACGAGCACCTGCGGCCGGTACGCGCGCAGCACCGACGGCACGACCGCGTGGAACGCGCGCTGCCAGCCGGCGTCGCCGACCCCGGGCGGCAGCGGCACGTTGACCGCGGTGCCCTCCGCGCCCGGCCCGCCGGTCTCGTCCGGGAAGCCGGTGCCGGGGAACAGCGCGAGCGGCGTCTCGTGCAGGCTGATGGTGAGCACCCGCGGGTCGCGGTAGAAGATCTCCTGCACGCCGTCGCCGTGGTGCACGTCCACGTCCACGTACGCGATCCGCTGCGCGCCGAGGTCGAGCAGGCGGGCGATGGCCACCGCCGGGTCGTTGTAGACGCAGAAGCCGGCGGCGCGGGCGGGCATGGCGTGGTGCAGCCCGCCGGCCACGTTCACCGCGCGGCGGGCCTCGCCGCGCCAGACCGCCTCGGCGGCGGTCACAGTGGCGCCGGCGATCAGCGCGCTCGCCTCGTGCATGCCGTCGAAGACCGGATTGTCCGACGTGCCCAGGCCGAACCCGGCGAACAGCGGGTCGCGCGGCGCGGCCCGCACCGCGTCCAGATAGGCCGGATCGTGTACGCGGGTGAGCAACGCGTCGTCGGCCGGCTCGGGCTTGACCAGCCGCACACCGGGCCGGTCCAGCACGCCCAGCTCGCGGGCGAGCGCCATGGTCAGCTCGACCCGGACCGGGTCGAGCGGATGGTCGCCCATGTCGTAGGTGAGGAGTGCCTCGTCCCACACCACCACCGTGTCGTCGGCCATGCGGCCATCGTCGCACGTGGGCCGGGGTGCGCCCACCTGACGTACGCTCACCGGCCGGACGTGCCGCCGGTGGCGACCGGACGGTCCGGGTCGGCCACCCACTCGCTCCACGAGCCGACGTACAGCGCGGCGTCCGCACGGCCGGCCAGGTGCAGCGCCAGCACCGCCTGCGCGGCGGTCACCCCGGAGCCGCAGTACGCCCCGACCGGCGCGCCCGCGTCCACCCCGGCGGCGGCGAACCGTTCCCGCAGCGCGTCCGCGTCCGGGAACCGCCCCTGCGTGACGTACTCCGGCGCGGGCAGGTTCACGGCGCCCGGCACGTGCCCGGCGACCGGGTCGACCGGCTCGTGCTCGCCGAGGTAGCGCGGCGTCGCCCGTACGTCGAGCAGCACCCCGGGCTCGGCGGCGGCGAGCCGGGCGGCCCGCGCGGCGTCCAGCACCGGCAGCGCGCCCGGCGCCACCGTCACGTCGCCCGGCGCCGGGGCGGGTACGCCGATGTCGACCGGCAGGCCGGCGGCCGTCCAGGCCGGGTAGCCGCCGTGCAGCACCCGCACCTGCCGGTGGCCCGCCCAGCGCAGCGTCCACCAGGCCCGGGCGGCGGACATGCCGTCGCCGCCGTCGTACACCACAACGGGGTGACCGGCGCGGACGCCCGCCGCCCGCAGCGCGGCCTGCAACGCCGCCGGGTCCGGCAGCGGGTGCCGGCCGGCGGCGCCGGGGCGCCCGCACAGCTCGGTGTCCAGGTCGACGAAGACCGCTCCGGGCAGGTGGCCGGCCGCGTAGTCCGCGCGGCCGGGCGGGCCGGTCAGCCGCCAGCGGACGTCGAGCAGGGTCGGCGGATCGGCATGATCGAGTTCGGCGGCGAGCCGGTCGGGCTCGACCAGCAGGTCTGCGGAGGCGGACATGCGGTCCAGTCAACACCATCCGGGCCGCGACCTCCGGCTTCGCCTGCCGTCGATGGTCGGTGGTAACGGGTACCATCGGAGCCCGGGAGGCCGCTGACGTGAAGCACGACCTTGTTGACACGACCGAGATGTACCTGCGCACCATCCTCGAACTCGAGGAGGAGGGTGTGCCGCCGCTGCGTGCCCGCATCGCCGAGCGGCTCAAGCAGAGCGGCCCGACCGTCAGCCAGACCGTCGCGCGGATGGAGCGGGACGGCCTGCTCACGGTCGAGGGCGACCGGCACCTGAGCCTCACGGCGGCCGGCCGCACCACCGCCGTGTCGGTGATGCGCAAGCACCGGCTCGCCGAGCTGCTGCTGGTGAACGTGATCGGGATGCCCTACGAGGAGGCCCACGAAGAGGCCTGCCGGTGGGAGCACGTGATGAGCGACGCGGTGGAGAAGCGGGTCTTCGACCTGCTCAACCGCCCCACCCGCTCGCCGTACGGCAACCCGATCCCGGGCCTGGAGGAGCTAGGCGACCCCGGCCATCCGCCGGTCGAGGCCGGCGAGAGCGAGCGCAACCTGGCCTTCCCCGGCCTGTCCGGCCAGGTCGTGGTGCGCCGCATCTGCGAGAGCGTGCAGACCGACTCGGACGTGCTCCGGCAGTTGCACGCCGCCGGTGTCGACCCGGGCGCGACGGTGACTGTGGCGCAGGAACGCGACGGCGTCTCCATCGACCGCTCCGGCGACCGGGTACGCCTGCCCCGCGAGGTGGCGTCCCGGGTGTTCGTCGCGGCCCGCTGACCCGATCGTCTGGTCAGAGCTGGCGGGTGTCGATCACCTTGGCCAGCGCGACCAGCTTGCCGGCCGTCTTGTCCGCCTCCGCCTTGGCGGTGCCGGTGGGGGCGGTCCAGCGCAGCGTGGCGAGCCGGCCCTCGGTGGCCAGCCAGCCGACCTCGGCGACCGGGCCCGCCTTCGCGGCCTTGGGCAGCGTGCGCCGATAGCCGGCCTTACCCAGCTTGGTGATCTTCGTGGCGCCGCCGGGCTGCACGTCGATGGTGAACGTGGCCGCGTCGATCGACGTCTCGGTCACCGACAGCGTCAGCTCCGGCAGCACCGCACCGGCCGCCCGCACCACGCAGGTGTGCGTGTCGCCCCGCTCGGTGGCGGCGGCCACGTCGAACTCGCCGCCGGTGTGCTCGGCGATCACCGCGAAGTCGAGCAGGCGGCAGGCACCGCCCGAGGAGGCGGCCGCGACCGCGACCGGCGGGCGCGGATCCGTCGGCACGTCCACCGTCGGGGCCTCCTCGGCGCAGCCGGCGGCGAGCAGGACGGCCGGAACGGCCAGCCAGATTCGGGCACGCACGGGAGACCTCCGCGGTCGGCGGCGGGTCCGACCCGCCGGAGTTCCGTCGGACACCGTACGGCGTGCCCGCGCGGGGACGGAAGCCCCTAATCGGTTACGTACGGACAGTGCCGACAACCTCGCCCGCAGCACGTGCCGCGCCGCGCCAGGAAGCCCGCGCTGAGCACGAACAGCCCGGTCTCCGGGTCCAGGTAGCCGGCCTCCCCGGCGGCGAGGGCGGCGGCGTGCGCGGCCAGGATCCGCTCCCGCGCGGGGTGATCCGAGGACAGCCGCGACGGGTGGGGCTCGGTCAGCGGCCGGTCCGCCAGCTCGTCACGCACCGCTGGAGTCTACGGAGTGGGCCCCTTACCCTCGCGCGACGCCCTGGGTGCCCGCGCTGGTACCTCCCGTCGCGCTGGCCGTCCGGGCGGGACACTACGACCGGATGCGGTTGCGCCGTGAACCGGTCCGCGCCGACCGGGCATGAACGGGTGTGACGAACAAGATGCGCCGGGCCGAGGCCCACGAGCGGGAACATCCCGGGGTCGGGCCGCCCCACGAGCCGTCGGACGACGACGTGATACGCGCGTCCGTTGCCGAGCCGGAGCGGTTCGGGCCGCTGTTCGACCGGCATGCCGTCCCCGTGCACCGCTATCTGGCTCGCCGCATCGGTCCTCCGGCGGACGACCTACTGGCCGAGACCTTCCTGGTCGCATTCCGGCGGAGGGCGTCATACACCTCGGACGTCGGCGTACGGCCGTGGCTCTTCGGGATCGCCACCAACCTCGTACGCCGGCACGTGCGAACCGAGGAACGCCGCTACCGCGCGCTGGCCCGGCTCGCCGCCGGCGAGGTGGCACCGCCGGTGATCGAGGACGCGATCGACCGGCTGGACGCCGGCGCCCTGCGCCGGGACCTGGCCCTGGCGCTGGCCTCGCTGCACCGGCGGGACCGGGACGTGTTGCTGCTCACCGCGTGGGCGGACCTGTCGTACGAGCAGATCGCCGCCGTGCTCGACATCCCGCTCGGCACCGTCCGTTCCCGCCTGCACCGTGCCCGCCGACTCACCCGACTCGCGCTCGCCCTCGAGGAGCCGACATGAACGAGATCAACCTGCTACGTACGCACGGACCGGACGCCCCGGAAGCGTCCACCGAGACGCTCCGCCTCGCGAGGGACCGCCTCGCCGGCGAGTTCGCCGCCGCATCCGTACGCCGGACCGTCCCGCCGCTGCGGCGGCGGACGCTCCTGGTGGCAGCCGGGGCCGTGGCGGTGGCCGGGGCGGGCGTCGGCCTCGCGGTGCGTCCGCTCGACCGATCGGCAGAGCCGTTGACCCTGGTGGCGGCGACGATCCCGGAGTTTCCGCTGACCCTGCGCTCGCGGCCGGTGACGCTGAGCCCACCTCGCTACAGCTACGCTCCGGGCCAGTTTCTCGCCGTGTACCTGTCCCGCGGCGCCGCCGACGACGTCTACCTCTTCGTCTGGGACAGCCGACCGGCACGGATCGCGAAGACGTCGCGTCCGGTGGCCGTCGCAGGCCGCCCGGCCGAGATCTACGAGGAGCCGAACCCCGGCGGGCCCCGCCGGCTCGACATGTCGTGGGAACGCAGGCCCGGTCAGTGGGTGACGCTGACCGGCCACGGCATCTTCGCCGACGACGCGGCGCTGCTCCGGCTGGCCGAGCACGTCGTCGACGAGCCGCAGCAGGTGCCGCTGCGGGTCCGGCTGGCGCCGCGCGGCTGGCGGGTCGCCATGTTCAAGGACGACACCATCCTGACCCTGCAGGGCGACTCCCCCGACGAGACGCTCACCGTGCAGGTGGTTCCATGCCGTGACCCGGACCTGCTGCGCAACGTAATGGGAGCCCGGGAGGAGCGAAGGGTCACGGTGGGCGGCCGGGAGGCCCGACTGATCCGCGCCGAGGATTTCTGGTTCCTGCAGGCCGAGGTGCCCGGCGGGGCAGTGGTCAACCTGCAGGCGCCGCTGCGGCTCTCCGTCGACCAGGTCGTCGCGATCGCCGAGCAGATCTCGGTGACTCCGCGCCGGCCCTGACCGTCTGCTGCCGGCCCGCTTCCCGTCGAGGTCGGCGGCGGCTCGGCCGAGCCGCGTCCGGTTCAGTAGCGGTGCGCGAGCAGGAACGCCTGGGGCTGCCGCTCGCCGTCGGCCGGCGCGCGGACAGTCGTCGCCGTCACCGCGAACCCGGCCGCCGCGAGCTGCGCGGCCAGCCGCTGCGGCGACAGCCAGTAGACGTCGTACCCGACGGGGTGGCCGTATGCCTGCTCCCGGCGGTCGAGCCGGTCGCCGGCCTTCACCGCCAGCAGCAGGTGACCACCCGGGACGAGCACCCGGTGGAAGCCGGCGAACACCTCGGGCAGCAGTTCCGGTGGCAGGTGGATCAGCGAGTACCAGGAGACCAGCCCGGCCAGCGACCCGTCCGGCGCGGTCAGCTCGGTCAGCGAGCCGACCTCGAAGCGCAGATCCGGGTACGTCCGCCGGGCCACCGCCACCATGCCGGGCGAGAGGTCGACGCCGCTGATGTCGAGGCCGAGCCGGTGCAGGTGGGCGGTGACGCGCCCGGTGCCGCAGCCCACCTCCAGCACCGGCCGGCCCGGCCCGACCATCTCGGCGAACGCGGTCAGAAGCGCCCGGTCCAGCGGCGGCTCCACCACATCGGGCAGCAGCCGCGCGTAGTCCTCAGCAACGGTGTCATAGGCGGCCCGCGTCTCCACCAGCCACCCGTGTTCACTCACACCCGCCGACCCTAGTCCCCCACCCGCGCCCGCACAGCCCCGTTGATCATGAGGTTGGCGGTCGTCGCGTCGGCGTGTCGCGCCGCCAACCTCATGATCACGCGCTCAGGTCGGGGTCGGGAGCCAGGTGATCGCCTGGCCGTGGCCTCTCGTCCAGGCCAGGGGGTGGCCGTCCAGGGCGAGGACGTTGTGGAAGCCTTCGGCGGGCGGCTCGGGTAGCGCCGCGTGCGGCAGCACGGATGGGTCCTCGTTGGCGATCCAGTGTCCGGGCAGCGTCCGCACCAGCGCGGTGAAGGCGTCCCGGCGTGGCGGCGGCACCTGGTAGAGCACCGAACTGTGGAACACCACGAGCGTCGCCCCGGCCGGGGCCTGCGCGGCCAGCGCCGGCAGGTCGTCCACCACGTCACCGCGTACCAGCAGTGGCGGGTCGGCCGCCGCGACTGCCGCCGCCGCACGCAGCCGTTCCCGGCGGTGGCGGTGTTCCGGCCAGATCAGCGCGTCCAGCCAGGCCAGGTCGGCCGGGTCGGTGACGTCGAGCGGGTTCACGTCGAGCCCGGCGCGCCACACCACCTCCGGGCGCCGCTGCGGCGGCTCGGTGCCGGTCAGGTCGCAGTCGAGCACCGGCTCGCCGTCGCCGATCCGCCGGTCGCCGTAGCGGTAGGCGTACCGGTCCGGGTAGAGGCACAGCCCGGCGGACGCGCCGACCTCCAGCAACGCCAGCGGCTGCGGCAACGCCGCGAGCACCGGAAGCAGCACCGCGCAACGGCCGGCCTCGTTCGTCTGCGTCGCCCGCACCCGCATCTGCGCCGCCACGTCCGGCCAGTGCGCCAGCACGTACGCGCGAAAGGCCGCCGGGTCGTCCACCGGCCCGCCGCCCAGCCGCACCACACCGAACAGCAGGTTCGGCTGGCGCTTGGCCGGTGGCAGCGTGTCGAGCAGCGCGAGGAGCTTCCGGTCGCGCGCCACCGCCCGCGACAACCGCTCGTACGCCGGTGACACGCCGCGCGCCTCGCGCTCGGCGAACGCCCGATAGCTGTCGGCCGTGCTCATCCCCCGAGCATTCCAGCTCGCGTACACGATGGGCTGTGACAGTGGGCACCTACGGCCGTTTGGGCCGACGGGAACGAAGTCCTCGGGAGATCTCCTCCAGGTGCCGCTGTTGGTGCTCGCGCACCATGGCCTCCCAGACCTCCTGGTCGAAGTCAGGATCGAGCGGCACCCACCGGTGCGAGCCGTCGCAGTAATGAAACCGTTCGTCGCCCGGCCGAATGACACTCATCGCACCCACCCGAGGAAGCGCTGATGCAACACTCCGGCCGGTACCCAGGTCAGATCCTCCGCCCACACCAGATAGGACCCCATGTACAAGCCCAACGACACCGGCGCTCCGGCGAACTCGGCCCGCAGCTCGCGACGCCGCGTCGGGCAGGGCCACGGGGCACCACCCCCACCGCAGCTCCACACCGGAAGAACCGGGCCGTGGGTGGTCTACGGTGGTGTTCAACAGCCTGCGCGCCGCGGCCCTGTCGCCAACCGACTCGGCGGCAATGATCGAAGCGATCCGAGGCGCGCTGCCCGTGGAGTAGGAGGCGGACGTGGACTCGCAGTGGCGCAAGAGCACCCGGAGCGGCACCAACGGAGCCTGCGTCGAAGCGAGATACGCCGACCAGGCAGTAGAAGTCCGCGACAGCAAGGATGCAGGCGGCCCGGTTCTACGCTTTGGGCGTCAGCCGTGGCAGGTGTTCCTCCGTACCCTGCGCTGAGCCCGACTCGCCAAAGCACGCGCGAGCGCGGCAGGGAGGTCCCTGCCGCGCTCGCGTCTTCGGTCGGTCGTCAGCTGCAGCCGCTGGTGGAGCCGCAGCCCTCGCAGACGTAGCAGCTACCGGCGGGCCGCATCTTCGTGCCGCAGGTGAAGCAGAGCGGCGCGTCGGCGGCCTTGCCGATCACGGCCTCCAGCAGTTCGGTGCTGGAACCCACGGCCGGGGCCGGCTTGACGGCCGCGACGTCGGCCATCTCCTGCACCGGCTGCGCGATCGGGCCCGTCTTCGGCTCCGGCGCCTCGACCGGGGCGGAGGAGGCCATCGCGGTGAGGTCCGCACCGCTCGCCTCCGCCTCCGCCTCGGCCGCGAGCTGGGCGGCCCGCTCCTTGGCGGTGAAGATGCCCAGCTCGGCGCGGCGGTCGTACGGCAGGAAGTCCAGCGCCAGGCGACGGAAGATGTAGTCCATCACCGAGGCGGCCATCCGCACGTCCGGGTCGTCGGTCATGCCGGCCGGCTCGAAGCGCATGTTGGTGAACTTGCTGACGTACGTCTCCAGCGGGACGCCGTACTGGAGACCGATGGAGATGGCCACCGAGAAGGCGTCCATCACGCCGGCCAGGGTCGAGCCCTGCTTCGACATCTTGAGGAAGACCTCGCCGAGGCCGTCGTCCGGGTAGGACGAGGCGGTGAGGTAGCCCTCCGCGCCGCCGACCGAGAACGAGATGGTCTCCGAGGGGCGCTTCTTCGGCAGCCGCTTGCGCACCGGGCGGTACTCGACGACCTTCTCCACGACCTTCTCCGGCGCGGCGGCCGGGGCCGGGGTCTCGACGGCACCCTTGCTCTTCTTCGCCGCCGACAGCGGCTGGCCGACCTTGCAGTTGTCCCGGTAGATCGCCAGCGCCTTGAGGCCGAGCTTCCAGCCCTCGAAGTAGATCTTCTCGACGTCCTCGACGGTGGCCTGCTCGGGCATGTTGACCGTCTTGGAGATGGCGCCGGAGATGAACGGCTGGACCGCCGCCATCATCCGCACGTGACCCATCGGCGCGATCGACCGCTCGCCCATGGCGCAGTCGAAGACCGGGTAGTGCTCCGGCTTGAGGCCCGGGGCGTCCACCACGTGCCCGTGGTCGGCGATGTGCTCGACGATCGCCTCGACCTGCTCCTCGGGGTAGCCGAGGCTGCGCAGGGCGCGCGGCACGGTCTGGTTGACGATCTGCATCGAGCCGCCGCCGACCAGCTTCTTGAACTTCACCAGCGCCAGGTCCGGCTCGACGCCGGTGGTGTCGCAGTCCATCATCAGGCCGATGGTGCCGGTCGGGGCGAGCACGCTGGCCTGCGAGTTGCGCCAGCCGTACTTGTCACCGAGCTTGTTGCCGAGCGTCCACTGCTTGGTCGCCTCGCGCTGCACGGCGGTGCCCACGGTGCCGATCGGCTTGATCGCGTCGTTGGCGGCGGCGTGCTTGCGCATGACCCGCTTGTGCGGCTCGGCGTTGCGGGCGTAGCCGTCGTACGGGCCGACGATGCCGGCCAGCTCGGCGGAACGCCGGTAGGCGGTGCCGGTCATCAGCGACGTGATCGCGGCGGAGACCTCCCGGCCCTGCTCCGAGTCGTACGGCAGGCCAGTGGCCATCAGCAGCGCGCCCAGGTTGGCGTACCCGATGCCGAGCTGCCGGTAGGCGCGGGTGGTCTCACCGATCTTCTCGGTCGGGAAGTCGGCGAAGCAGATCGAGATGTCCATCGCGGTGATGACGAACTCGACCGACTTGACGAACTTCTCCACCTCGAAGCCGCCGTCGGCGCGGAGGAACTTCATCAGGTTCAGCGAGGCCAGGTTGCACGAGGAGTTGTCCAGGTGCAGGTACTCCGAGCACGGGTTCGACGCGGTGATCCGCCCGGTCTCCGGGCAGGTGTGCCAGTCGTTGATGGTGTCGTCGTACTGCAGGCCCGGGTCGGCGCACTCCCAGGCGGCCTGGGAGATGGTGCGGAACAGCTTCTTCGCGTCGATCGTCTCGATGGTCTGCCCGTCGAGCCGGCCGCGCAGGTCGAAGCCGCCGCCGTTCTCCACAGCGGTCATGAACTCGTCCGAGACGCGGACCGAGTTGTTGGCGTTCTGGTACTGCACGCTGACGATGTCGGCGCCGCCCAGGTCCATGTCGAAGCCGGCGTCGCGCAGCGCGCGGATCTTGTCCTCCTCGCGCGCCTTGGTCGCCACGAACTCCTCGATGTCCGGGTGGTCGACGTCGAGGATGACCATCTTGGCCGCGCGCCGGGTGGCGCCACCGGACTTGATGGTGCCGGCGGAGGCGTCCGCGCCGCGCATGAAGCTGACCGGGCCGGAGGCGGTGCCGCCGGAGGAGAGCAGCTCCTTCGAGGAACGGATGCGGGACAGGTTGACCCCGGCGCCGGAGCCGCCCTGGAAGATCCGGCCCTCCTCCTTGTACCAGTCGAGGATGGAGTCCATCGAGTCGTCGACCGACAGGATGAAGCAGGCACTGACCTGCTGCGGCGACGGAGTGCCGACGTTGAACCAGACCGGCGAGTTGAAGCTGAACACCTGGTGCAGCAGCATCCAGGTCAGCTCGTGCGCGAACACCTCGGCGTCGGCCGGGGTGGCGAAGTAGCCGTACTCCTCACCGGCGGTGCGGTAGGTCTCGACCACCCGGTCGATCAACTGCTTGAGCGACCACTCCCGCTCCGGGGTCCCCACCGCGCCCCGGAAGTACTTGGTGGTCACGATGTTCGCCGCGTTGACCGACCAGGACTCGGGGAACTCCACCCCGCGCTGCTCGAAGTTGATCGAGCCGTCCCGCCAGTTCGTCATGACGACGTCGCGGCGCTCCCAGGCGACCTCGTCGTAGGGATGCACCCCCGCGGTCGTCCAGACACGCTCGATCTTCAGCCCCGCCCCGGCCTTGTTCCGTGACTTACTGGTCGTCACGCCCTCGCCCCCCTCGTCGGCACGGTCACCCACCGCGCCTCGTATACCTGTCAGAAACCCGAAAATGTCAGCTGATCGCGCCGGCGGCGTCGGCCGCCTGAGCACCGGCGCCCTCCCGGGCGCGCGCGGCGGCCCGCAGCGTCTCGATCTCGCGCTCGAAGTCGGCGAGCGAGTCGAAGGACCGGTAGACGCTGGCGAACCGCATGTAGGCCACCTCGTCGAGGTCACGCAACGGGCCGAGGATGGCCAGGCCCACCTCGTGGCTGGGGATCTCGGCCGCCCCCTTGGCCCGGACGGTCTCCTCGACCTTCTGTGCCAGCAGCGCGATCGAGTCGTCGTCGACCGGCCGCCCCTGGCACGCCTTGCGCACCCCACCAATGATCTTCGTACGGCTGAACGGCTCGGTCACGCCACTGCGCTTGACCACCGCGAGCACCGCCTCCTCGACGGTGGTGAACCGCTTGCCGCACTCCGGGCAGGACCGCCGCCGCCGGATGAGCTGGCCGTCGTCGGCCTCCCGCGAGTCGACCACCCGGGAGTCGGCGTGCCGGCAGTACGGACACCGCATTCGCCCGACCTCCTCCGTCGATCGCGGGCACACCTACCGGCTCCCGGGCACGCGTCGGCACGGCGGAGTCATCGTCCGATGACCGTCGCCGAGTGCGCGGTGCGGGAGTGCGTTCGGTAGTTGAACCCAACCTGTGGGCAACTTACGCCCGTGTGACTACTACATCTAGGGGTCGACCGTATGCCGAACCCCAAGCGAGGTCAAGCTGGTCGGCGTGTCCGGCGCGTCGTCAGCATCACGTCCGGCGCGCCGCCACCGAGGAGCCCAACGGACAGCGTCCCGTGCTAGTCACGGGCCGCCGCAATGGAACATCTGTACGAGCGGCGTACTCTTCTATCAGAACAACAGTTCGGAAATCCAGGAATTCGGCACGACACGCCGACACCAGGTCGTACAGATGTTTGAAAATGACCGATCTCACCTATACGGTCAGACCACACGCACCACGAGCCGACGAGGCACCCCAGCGCCGACCAGGGAGGGACGGACGTGACCGAGGACCGGGCCAGCCGGCAGAAGAACCCGCAGCCGAACGACGGGGCGGGTCCTCCGGCGACCCGCCGCCCCCGCGCCGCCCGCAGCCGCACCGCCCCCGCGGCGGTGCGCCCGGTCACGCCGGTGGTGAGCAGCTTCCCCGACCCGGCGACCGTCGACCTGACCGCCCGGCAGCGGCGGATCCTGGAGTTCATCCGCACCTGGGTCGAGCGGCACGGCTACCCGCCGAGCGTGCGCGAGATCGGCGAGGCGGTCGGGCTGGTCTCCCCGTCCAGCGTCGCCTACCAGCTCAAGGAGCTGGAGAAGAAGGGCTACCTGCGCCGCGACCCGAACCGGCCGCGCGCCGTCGACGTCCGGGCCCCGGGCGAGGCCGACGACGAGGCCGCCCGCGCGCAGCGGCCCACCCCGGCGTACGTGCCGATGCTGGGCCGCATCGCCGCCGGTGGCCCGATCCTGGCCGAGCAGGCGGTGGAGGACATCTTCCCCCTCCCCCGCGAGCTGGTCGGCGAGGGCGAGGTCTTCATGCTCCAGGTCAAGGGTGACTCGATGCTCGACGCGGCGATCTGCGACGGCGACTGGGTGGTCGTCCGGCAGCAGCCCAACGCCGAGGTAGGCGACATCGTGGCTGCGATGCTCGACGGCGAGGCGACGGTCAAGACCTACCGGCGCCGCGACGGGCACGTCTGGCTGATGCCGCAGAACCCGGCCTTCGACCCGATCCCCGGCGACGACGCCACCATCATGGGTCGCGTCGTCGCGGTGCTGCGCCGCATCTGACCCGACAGCAGCGAAAAGGGGTGACCGTCGCCGGTCACCCCTTTTCCGTGTCGTCTCAGTAGCGGTCGCCCCGGTACTCCCGGCCACCGCCGGACACCGGGCCGTACTGGCCCCGGTCGTCGTAGTCGTCGTCGCGGCGCGCGCCACGCGGTTCCTGGCCGCGACGCGGCGGCTCGGCCCGGCCGCCGCCCCCGCGCGGGTCGCCGCCGGGCTGCCCGCGGTATCCGGCCCCACCCGGGCCGCCGCCGTAGCCGCCACCCTGGCCGCCACGGCCCGAACCGCCCTGGCCTCCGCCGCCACCCGGGCCGCCACGGCCCGGACCGCCCTGGGCCGCGCCGCCGCCCGGCGCGCCCTGGCCTGCGCCGTAGACACCGCTACCGCGACCTCCGCCGCCGGCCGGGCCGCCGCCGTAGACGCCACCGCCCTGCGGGCGGGTCCCGGCCGGAGGACGGCCGCCACCCTGGCCACGGCCGCCGCTCTGGGGCGCGCCGCCGTACACGCCGCCGCCCGGCCGGCCACCGCCGTACACACCGCCGGAGGGCGGGCGGTCGCCGTTCGCCGCGCCACCGTAGACGCCGCCCTGACCAGCGCCGTAGACCCCGCCGCGCGGGGCGTCCGGCCGTTCGCCCGACGGGAAACCGTTCGCCGGGAACTCGCCGCTGCGCTCGGGCTCCGCGGCCGCCGCGCGGGGCGCCGGCTTGCGCCGCGACCGCAGGATGCCGAAGACGCCCGCGCCGACCAGGAGCGCCCCGAGCACCCCGACCGCCGCGATCAGGTACGTGATCTCGTCGAGTGAGAGCCCTTCGAGCCAGGACTTCTCGGCGGCCGCCTTCGTCTCGGCCTTGCCGCCGTTCGGAAGCGCCTCCACCCCGGTGGCGGACGGCGTGTAGCTGAGGATCTCGATCGGGTCCGAGTCGTCGAGCGTCCCGCCGTCGGAGACGGTGACGAACAACTTGCCGTCGGGCGTGTACGAGATCGCCTCGCCGAACGGGTCGGCCAGCGGCGTGATGCGCGGCTTACCGGTGGTCAGCGCCTTGACGATGTCGCCGCCGGACACGTCGAACTCGAACGCGTCGGCGTACGTGCGCAGCACCACCTTGCTGCCGTCGGGTGAGCGGGCCGCGCCGGTCACCAGCGCCCGCCCGGGCGAGCCGAGCTTGTTCTCGGTGTCGGTCTTCGGCAGCGTGACCTCGCCGACCTTCTTCATCGGGATCGGCTCGGGGTCGCCGCCGGCCTTCAGCTTCACCGTCGGGGTGTAGATCTCCGACTTGCCGGAGAGCTCCTTGGTGATCACCAGCGGCATGTTGTCGTCGCCGACGAGCAGCGCCTCCGCGTCGTGCGGCTCCTTGCCCGGGTAGCTGAGCCGGTGCAGCACCGGCTGCTTCGCGCCGCTCAGCGGCATCGTCCAGACCGCGACCCGCTCCCGGCGGGTCTTCTTCTCCACGTTGTCGCCGGTGTCGGCGATCCAGAGGGTCTTGCGGTCCGGACTGAGCGCCAGGTCCTCGGTGTCGAAGGGCCCGTCGCCGGAGTACCGGACCTCCCTGTCGACCTTGCACTTGGCGTCCAGGTAGAAGACCCGCTTGCGGCTGGCGTCGTCGGTGCCGTCGTTGATCACGACGTACCCGCTGCTGGTGGCGATCAGGCCGGACAGCTCGCGGAGGCGGTTGTCCTCGACCGTGCACTTCTTCTTGGGAGCCGCGGCCAGCACGGGGGCCGCGGCGGGTGCCGCCGGGGCCGGCCCGGCCGGCGCCACGACCGCGCCGACCAGGCCGAGCGCGAGCGTGACCGAGGAGACAACGTGCCGCATGACGCTCAGTGTCGCACGGCGGGGGTTTCCGGCGGGTGACGCCGGACGGCTCACCGTCCGGCGCCCACCCGCTCGTCGCTGGTCAGCCGGTCCCCCGCCCGGTAGGGCGCGAGCTCGGCGGCGAGCCCCTGGCCCACCCGTACGTGCAGCAGCGTGCCCTCGGGCAGGTGCGCGGTGCTGAGCACCTCACCCTGCCGGTGCACCCGGGCCACCAGGTCACCCCGGTCGTACGGGAGCACCGCGCGCACCTCGACGGCCGGCCGGGGCAGCCGCCGCTCGACGGCCTCACGCATCTCGTCGATCCCGCGCCCGCTGTGCGCGGAGACGAACACGGCGTCCGGCCAGAGCCGCTTGAGCCGCAGCATCGTCTCCTCGTCGGTGGCGTCGGTCTTGTTCACCACCAGTAGTTCCGGCAGCCGGTCGGCGCCCACCTCGGCGAGCACCTCGCGTACCGCCCGGACCTGCTCCTCCGGGTCCGGGTGGGTGCCGTCGACCACGTGCACGACCAGGTCCGCGTCGGCGACCTCCTCCAGCGTCGAGCGGAACGCCTCGACGATCTGGTGCGGCAGGTGCCGGACGAAGCCGACCGTGTCGGACAGCGTGTAGAGCCGCCCGTCGGACGTGGTGGCCCGGCGGGTGGTCGGGTCCAGCGTGGCGAACAGCGCGTTCTCCACCAGCACACCCGCCCCGGTGAGGCGGTTGAGCAGGCTGGACTTGCCGGCGTTGGTGTAGCCGGCGATGGCCACCGCCGGCACCGCGTTACGGGTGCGCCGGGCGCGCTTGGTCTGGCGTACCGTCGCCATGCTCTTGATCTCGCGACGCAGCCGCGCGATGCGGTGGCGGATGCGCCGCCGGTCGGTCTCCAGCTTCGTCTCACCGGGACCCCGCAGACCCACGCCGCCGCCGGCGCCACCACCGCGACCGCTACCACCGGTCTGCCGGGACAGCGTCTCGCCCCAACCGCGCAGGCGCGGCAGCAGGTATTCGAGCTGGGCCAGCTCGACCTGCGCCTTGCCCTCCTTGCTCTTGGCGTGCTGGGCGAAGATGTCCAGGATCAGGGCGGTCCGGTCGACCACCTTGACCTTGGTGCGCTGCTCCAGGTTGCGCAGCTGCGACGGCGACAGCTCACCGTCGCAGATGATCGTGTCGGCGCCGGTGGCGAGCACCACGGCACCCAGGTCGTCGACCTTGCCGCGGCCGATGTACGTGGCCGGGTCGGGCCGGTGCCGGCGCTGGATCAGCCCTTCGAGCACCTGCGAGCCAGCCGTCTCGGCCAGCGCCGCCAATTCGGTGAGGCTGTTGTCGGCGTCGGTCTGCGTGCCCTCGGTCCAGACCCCGACCAGGACGACCCGCTCCAGCCGCAGCTGGCGGTATTCGACCTCGGTGATGTCGGTGAGTTCGGTGGAGAGGCCGGGGACCCGCCGCAGCGCCTGCCGCTCCGACAGCTCGTACTCACCCGTGGTGGCCTCGAGCTCGTCGTCCTCGTAGGGATGGAAGGTCTCCTGCTCGCGCAAACTGCGTCTCCTGTCCGTTATGTGCATCGCCGAGAATTTTCGGCGCGTGACAGCAATCCTGACATGTGTCAACGCCGGGCGCACCTGTCTTATGCCCGTGACGCTACCGACGGGTAGCGGGGGCGAGTGCCGGGCGACCTGGGCAGGCGAGTAGAAATGCCAGTCGAGCCGCTCAGCGCCGACGGAGGAGTTTCTCGTGGCCAACACACGACTGCCGAGTGCCGGATTCTCCATCACCATCCGGATCGCGGTACCCGCCGACGCCTCCTCCATCGGCCGGCTCACCACCGCCGCCGGCGAGGCCGGGGCCATCGTCACCGCGCTGGACGTGGTCGACTCCGACCCCGCGCACGTGATCGTCGACCTGACCTGCGACACCGCCGACGCCGGGCACGCCGACCAGGTGGTCGACGCGCTCACCGCGCTCGACGGGGTGGACGTGCGCAAGGTCTCCGACCGCACGTTCCTGCTGCACCTCGGCGGCAAGATCGAGGTGACCCCGAAGGTCGCGCTGCGCACCCGCGACGAGCTGTCCCGCGCGTACACCCCGGGGGTGGCCCGGGTCTGCATGGCCATCGCGGAGAACCCGGCCGACGCCCGCCGGCTCACCATCAAGCGAAACACGGTCGCCGTGGTCAGCGACGGCACCGCCGTGCTCGGCCTGGGCAACCTCGGCCCGGCCGCCTCGCTGCCGGTGATGGAGGGCAAGGCCGCGCTGTTCAAGCGCTTCGGCGGGGTGGACGCCTGGCCGGTGGTGCTGGACACCCAGGACACCGACGAGATCGTGGCGATCGTCAAGGCGATCGCGCCCGCGTACGGCGGGATCAACCTGGAGGACATCGCCGCGCCGCGCTGCTTCGAGATCGAGGCCCGGCTGCGCGAGGCCCTCGACATCCCGGTCTTCCACGACGACCAGCACGGCACCGCGATCTGCGTGCTGGCCGCGCTCACCAACGCGCTGCGCGTCGTGGGCAAGCAGCTCGCGGACGTCCGGGTCGTGGTCTCCGGCGCCGGCGCGGCCGGCACCGCGATCATGAAGCTGCTGCTGCGTCAGGGCGTCGGCGACATCATCGCGTACGACCGCCAGGGCGCCCTGCACCGCGGCCTGCCGGACCTCAACCCGGCCTGGCAGTGGCTGGCCGAGAACACCAACAAGGAGAACTACTCCGGCGACCTGGCCGGTGCGGTACGCGGCGCGGACGTGTTCATCGGCGTCAGCGCGCCGAACCTTCTCACCGGCGAGGACGTCGCCCAGATGGCGAAGGACTCGATCGTCTTCGCGCTCGCCAACCCCGACCCGGAGGTCGACCCGCGGGAGGCGCGCAAGTACGCCGCAGTGGTCGCCACCGGCCGCTCGGACCAGCCCAACCAGATCAACAACGTGCTCGCCTTCCCCGGCGTGTTCCGCGGCATGCTCGACGCGCACGCCGAGGAGTTCACCGAGGAGATGGCGCTCGCGGCCGCCCGGGCCATCGCCGACGTGGTCGGCGAGGTGAAGATCAACCCGACGGTGATCGTGCCCAGCGTGTTCGACTCCCGGGTCGCCCCGGCCGTGGCCGCCGCCGTGCGGGCCGCCGCCCAGAACCCGGCCGCCACGCCGGCGCCGGCGGCCGACCCGGGCCCCGCCGACCTGCCCGAGATCGCCGCCAACGCCAGCGCCACCCCCTGACGCGTTCCCCCCGCTCCCGGCACCCTCTCGCAGGGCACCTCCTCGCAGGGCAGCGCCTCCTCGCAGGGCAGCACCTCCTCGCGGGACAGCGCTCTTGCGGCAACGCTCCTCGCGAGGCAGCGCCTCCGACCGGTGCGGCGCACGAGCGCGCGCGTCTCCGCATCCGCACCCAGCGCAGTCAGGCGTCCCGCGAGATCTTGGAAGGAAATGGCCCCCATAGGGGCTGTTCAGTCCCCATAGGGGCCCGAATCTTCCAAGATCTCCGACAGCGCCCCCGCCCTGAGGCGGACAAGTCAGCCAGAAGGCCCCTCACCCCGGCTTGATCGACTCCACTTCCCCGAAGTGGCGGCATCATCACCCTTGATCAACACCAGTTCCCCGCAGTAGTGCCATCAGAGGCTCCGCGACCCCACCACTTCCGCGAGCTGGTGTTGATCATGCCGGGCGGCAGTGCGCCGGACAGGGCGGGACGGATGAGGGCACGCGTGCCAGGGCCCCGAACACCCCTCGGCACGGATGTTGACCAAGGAGTTCGTGTCACCGGAACGCCAGAAATCCGCCCTGAACTCCTTGATCAACCGGGGAGGGCGCCCAGGGCGGAGGGGGTCAGGGTGCCTGTGGCCACCAGGACGGCGGGGCCGGAGAGCCAGCAGGAGTCGGCTGTCACGGTGACCGTCAGGCGGCCGCCGGGCACGTCCACCGCCACCGTGCCGGTGTCGAGGCCGGCGTCGCGCAACGCCACCGCGCCGACCGCGCACGCGCCGGTGCCGCAGGACAGCGTCTCGGCCGAGCCGCGCTCGTAGACCCGCATCAGCACGTGCGCGTCGGTGCCGGCGACCGGTTCGCCCGGCGTGGTGAACTCGACGTTCACCCCGGCCGGGAAGGTGGAGGCGTCCACCTCGGGCGCGCGCGTGAGGTCGAGCGCGGTCAGCTCCAGCGCGGCGGGCAACGCGCACACCAGGTGCGGGTTGCCGACGTCCACGGCGGCGCCGGGCAGCGTCAGCCCGCCGAGCGTGGCGGTAGCCGTGTCGTACAGCCGGGGGCGGCGCATCTCGACCGCCACGTCCGCGCCCTCGACGCGGGCCCGGACCAGGCCGGCGCGGGTGGCGATGGGCAGCGTCCCGCCCGACGAGGACGGGGCGGCGGCCAGCGAACGGTCCAGAAGATAGCGGACGAACACGCGGGCCCCGTTGCCGCACATCTCGGCGAACGAGCCGTCGGAGTTCCAGTAGTCCATGAACCACTCGGCCTCGCCGGCCAGCGCGACGCCCTCGGCGTGCTTGGCGGCGCGCACCACGCGCAGCACGCCGTCGCCGCCGAGGCCGCGCCGCCTGTCGCAGAGCGCGGCGACCAGGCCGGGTGTCAGGTCGAGCGTGCCGTCCGGGTCGGGCAGGATGACGAAGTCGTTGCCGGTGCCGTGACCCTTGGTGAACTCCACGCCCCCATCATGGCCGATGCTCGGCGACCACCCGCAGGGCAGTGTCGAGAAACGCGGGCGACGCCGAGTCCAGCCAGTGCATGCGCGGGTCACGCCGGAACCAGGAGCGCTGCCGCCGGACGAACCGGCGGGTGGCGCGGATGGTCTCCTCGTGCGCTTCGGCCTCGGTCAGCTCCCCGGCCAGGAACCGCAGCACCTGCTGGTAGCCGAGCGCCCGGCTGGCCGTACGCCCCTCGGGCAGCCCTTCGGCGATCAGCGCCCGCACCTCGTCGACCAGCCCGTCGGCCCACATCCGGTCCACCCGCAGCGCGATCCGCTCGTCCAGCACTGCAGTGTCCAGGTCGACGCCGAGCTGCACCGACGGGTAGTACGGCGTGGGCGACGGCAGCGACGCGGTGAACGGCGCGCCGGTCAGCTCGATCACCTCCAGCGCCCGCACGATCCGCCGCCCGTTGGTGGGCAGGATGCTCGCCGCCGCCCCGGGGTCCGCCTCGGCCAGCCGCGCGTGCAGCGGCAGCGGGCCGACAGCGGCCAACTCCGCCTCCAGCCGCTGACGCAGCGCCGGGTCGGTGCCCGGGAACTCGAACTGTTCGAGCACCGCCCGCACGTACAGCCCGGAGCCGCCGACCAGCAGCGGCACCCGCCCCCGGGCAAGGATGTCGTCGTCGGCCGCGCGGGCCAGCGCCTGATATTCCGCGACGCTCGCCGGCTCGGTCACCGGCCAGATGTCCAGCAGGTGATGCGGCACACCCTCGCGTTCGGCCGGCGTCAGCTTCGCGGTGCCGATGTCCATGCCCCGGTAGAGCTGCATCGAGTCGGCGTTGACCACCTCGCCGCCGAGCGCGTGCGCCAGCGCGATGCTCAGCGCCGACTTCCCGGCCGCGGTCGGCCCGACCACGGCGACGACTGTCACACCCGCTCCCAGTTCGCCACGAAGTAGGCCACGCCGTAGGGGGCGCGGTGGTAGCCCAGCTCACCCCGCCAGTCGCCGCCGGCCGCGTCGACCGCGCCGGCCAGCACCTGCCACGGCGCGCGCCCGGCGACCCGCAACTGCGCCGACAGCACCGGGTCCAGGTCACGCAGCGCCGCCGTGTCCGCGCCGGCCAGGGCCACCGCGACCCCTTCGTCGTACGCGGGCGCGCGCGGGTCGTCGTACCCCGGCGCGGTGACGCCGCGGCAGGCGGACCCGTCACCGAGTACGAGCAGCGCGACCCGCGGATCGTCGTCGTCGATCAGGCTCGCGCCGAACGCCGCGCACTCGGCCGGCGTGGCGTCGTGTGCCACCGACCGGGCCAGGCGGGGCAGTTCGGTGCCGGAGCGGTTGAGCAGCCACGCGCCGACGGTCAGGCTCAGCGGCAGGCGGTCCCCGCCCGCGCAGTTGACTTTCCAGAGCCGCACGTGCCGGTCCAGCCCGTACGGGCGCAGCGAACCGTGCTCGGCGGCGTTGAAGCGGACGGTCTCCGGCCCACCGCCGATCAGCAGGATCGCCTCGGGCTGCGCGGCGAGCAGCCGGGCGACAGCGGCGTCGGCGGCGGCGCGCAGGTCGTCCAGCTCGGGCGCGGCGGCCCCGGCCAGCTCGGGCACGATCAACGGCGGATGGGGGCAGACGGCGGCGGCGACCAGTGGCACGCCCCCCAACCTATCGGGATCCGCCGGTGCGTCCCCGCGCCGATCCGGTCATCGAGGGCGTACGACACCGTATGGTCACGGTCGACGGCAGGCGCTCGACACGGACCGGGTCGGACCTGTGACAATGCCGGGAGAAAGTTTGCTGCGCCGTGGCGGCGATTCGAGGGGACTGTCCCCTCGACGCCGGGAGAACGAGGATGGGCACATGAGCGACTGGACTGCCTTCGGACGGGTGGACGAGGACGGCACCGTCTACGTCAAGACGGCCGAGGGCGAGCGGGTGGTCGGATCCTGGCAGGCGGGCGCACCGGAGGAAGGGCTCGCCCATTTCGCCCGGCGCTACGCCGATCTGGTGACCGAGGTCGACCTGACCGAGGCCCGGCTCAACTCGGGCGCGGCTGACGCCGGCCACTCCCTGACCACGATCCGGCGGATCCGCGGTTCGCTGGCCGAGGCGCACGTGGTCGGTGACCTCGACGCGCTGGCCGCCCGGCTGGACAAGCTCGCCGTCGTCGCCGAGGAGAAGGCCGGCGAGGCCAAGGCAGCCCGCGAGGCCGCCCGGGGTGAGGCGCTGGCGCGCAAGACCGCCCTGGTCGAGGAGGCCGAGAAGCTGGCCGCCGAGTCGACCGGCTGGAAGACCGCCGGGGACCGGCTCAAGGAGATCCTCGACGAGTGGAAGACCATCCGCGGCGTCGACAAGAAGACCGACGGTGAGCTGTGGAAGCGGTTCGCGGCCGCCCGGGACGGCTTCACCCGCCGCCGGGGCGCCCACTTCGCCTCCCTCGACCAGCAGCGCAAGCAGGCGCAGACGGTCAAGGAGGAACTGGTCGCCGAGGCGGAGAAGCTCAAGGAGTCCACCGACTGGGGCGTCACCGCCGGTCAGCTCAAGGACCTGATGGCCCAGTGGAAGGCCGCGCCGCGCGCCGCCAAGGAGGCCGAGCAGAAGCTCTGGGAACGGTTCCGGGCCGCGCAGGACGAGTTCTTCAGCCGGCGCAGCGAGGTCTTCTCGGCGCGCGACAACGAGCAGCGCGCCAACCTGGAGCGCAAGCAGGCGCTGCTGGCCGAGGCCGAGGCGCTCGACGTCGACGGCGACCCGAAGGGCGCCCAGGCGAAACTGCGGGAGATCCAGGCGCAGTGGCACGAGGCCGGTCGCGTGCCCCGCGAGGCCGCCTCCGGGCTGGAGCGCCGGCTGCGGGCCGTGGACGACAAGGTCCGCGAGGTGATGGACTCGGCGTGGCGGCGTACCTCCAAGGAGGACAACCCGCTGCTGGCGCAGATGCGCGCCCAGGTCGCCGAGGCCGAGGACCGGCTGGCCCGGGCCCAGGCCGCCGGTGACACCCGCCGGATCAAGGAGGCCGAGCAGGCGCTCGCGTCGAAGCGGCAGTTCCTCCAGCTCGCCGAGCAGGCCGGCTGACGCGAGCACCCCGGCCGGGCAGGCCGGCGGACAGACACATCGGTGAGCCCCCGGCCGGTCCGGCCGGGGGCTCACCTGCGTCCGGGCCGGGTTGACGCATCGAGGCAGGCTGATCAGAATGAGCGGCGGAGCCAGGTTCAGGCACCGGCACGAGGGCACCGGCGGCTGATCTCGCCGTCGACGGTCGCCGGTGCGACATTTCGCGGTTGGCCGTCCACACGACACGGCCCGGCGCGCGCTGCGCGCGTACTCGATGACGAGCGGGACGTGCCTCCTGGTCCTGCCGCCCGCGGCGCCTGCGCGGCGCGGGCATCCGAAGTGGAGCTTCCATGCACCGACGCACCGCCCTCGGCGGCGCCCTGACGGCGCTCGCCACCGCAGCGGCCGGCGTTCTCGTCGCCGCCGCCGTCTCCACCGCACCGGCCGCCGCGGCTGCCGGTGGCACCGGCACCGGTTACCTGCACACCAGCGGCAACAAGATCGTCGACAGCACGGGCACGACAGTCCGGCTGACCGGCATCAACTGGTTCGGGATGGAGACCGACAACAAGACGTTCCACGGCCTGTGGTCGAGCAACCCGTGGCGCTCGCAGCTCGACACCATGGCCCGGCTGGGCTACAACACGCTGCGGATCCCGTACTCGAACGACGCGCTCAAGTCCGGCGCGACGGCGACCGGCATCAACGACTTCGTCAACCCGGACCTGATCGGGCTCTCCCCGTTGCAGATCCTCGACAAGGTCATCGACTACGCGGGCAGCAAGGGGATGCGGGTCATCCTGGACCGGCACCGGCCCACGTCGGCCGGTCAGTCGCCGCTCTGGTACACCTCGACGGTCTCCGAGGCGACCTGGATCAACGACTGGAAGATGCTGGCCCAGCGGTACGCGGGCAACACCACTGTGATCGGCGCGGACCTGCACAACGAGCCGCACGCCGAGGGCACCAACCCGGCCGCCACCGGCGCCTGCTGGGGCTGCGGCGACACCGCCCGGGACTGGCGGCTGGCCGCCGAGCGGGCCGGCAACGCGATCCTCGGCGTGCAGCCGAACTGGCTGATCTTCGTGGAGGGCGTGAGCTGCCCGAGCGGCGGCCTGTCGAACGTCTGGGACAACGACCCCAGCAACGACGAGGACTGCGGCTGGTGGGGCGGCAACCTGTCCAAGGCCGGGCAGTTCCCGGTCCGGCTGAACGTGGCGAACCGGCTGGTCTACTCGCCGCACGAGTACGCCACCTCGGTCTACCGCCAGGCCTGGTTCGACGACCCGACCTACCCGGCGAACATGCCGGCCATCTGGGACAAGTACTGGGGCTACCTCTACAAGCAGAACATCGCGCCGATCATGATGGGCGAGTTCGGCACCACGCTCCAGGACCCGAAGGACAAGATCTGGCTGCAGAACCTGATGGCGTACACCGGCACCGGCGTGAACGGGATGTCGTTCACGTACTGGTCGTGGAACCCGAACTCCGGTGACACCGGCGGCATCGCCAACGATGACTGGACCACTATCAACCAGCCGAAGCAGGACATCCTCACGCCGTACCTGATCCCGCCGACCGGCGGTGGCGGCACCACCAGCCCGTCCCCCACCGGCACCCCGAACACCTCGCCGGCGCCGACGACCCCGGCCCCGACCACCCCGCCGCCGGCCACCGGCGGCTGCACCGCCACCTACAAGCAGATCAACTCCTGGGCGGGTGGCTTCCAGGGTGAGCTGACGGTCAAGAACACTGGCACCGCCGCGGTGAACCCGTGGTCGGCCACCTGGACCTGGCCGTCCGGGGTGACGCTCGCCAGCGGCTGGAACGCCACAGTCACGCAGTCCGGCACCACCGTGACGGCAGCCGCGCCGGGCTGGGCGTCGTCGCTGGCGGCGGGCGCGTCGGTCACCGTCGGCTTCACCGCCAACGGCACCGCCGCCGCCCCCGCCACGGTCAAGCTCAACGGCACCGCTTGCTGACCGTGCAAGGAAGGGCCCCTTATTAACGCCTGCGGTAGAGGAAGGGCCCCCTTTTAACACCGAGTGTTAAAAGGGGGCCCTTCCTTACGCGGGGGCGGTCAGTGGGCGGCGCAGCCGCCGGTGGGGGCCGGTGACGGGGCCGGCGCGCCGATCGTCGGCAGCCCGAGCAACACCCCGGGGGTACGCGGGACCTGTCCCGCCTCGGCCGCGTCACCGGCCCGGGTACGCCGGTGGGCCAGCGGCGCGCCGTCGGCGTTCAGGTGGTGCGGGGCGGCGTACGTGACAACTGTGTGCACGATGTCGCCGGGGCGGATCTGCCCGGCCAGCTCGCCGGTGGCGAAGTGCACGAGGCGGCCGTCGCGGGCCCGGCCGGACATCCGGCCGGTGCGCTCGTCCTTGCGGCCCTCGCCGACTGCCACGAGCACCTCGACGGTCTCCCCGACCAGCTTCTTGTTCTCCGCCCAGGTGATCTCCTCGACGCAGGCGATCAGCCGCTCGTAGCGCTCCTGCACGACCTGCTTGGGCAACTGACCGTCCATGGCGGCGGCCGGGGTGCCGGGGCGCTTGGAGTACTGGAACGTGAACGCCGACGAGAACCGCGCCTCCCGGACCACGTCGAGCGTGCGGGCGAAGTCGGCCTCGGTCTCGCCGGGGAAGCCGACGATGATGTCGGTGGTGATCGCCGCGTCCGGCATCGCCGCCCGGACCTTGGAGATGATCCCCAGGTAGCGCTCCGACCGGTACGAGCGTCGCATCGCCCGCAGCACGTCGTCCGAGCCGGACTGCAACGGCATGTGCAGCGAGTGGCAGACGTTCGGCGTCTCGGCCATCGCGGCGATCACGTCGTCGGTGAAGTCCTTCGGGTGCGGGCTGGTGAACCGCACCCGCTCCAGCCCGTCGATGTCGCCGCAGGCGCGCAGCAGCTTGCCGAACGCGTACCGGTCGCCGAACTCGACGCCGTACGAGTTGACGTTCTGCCCGAGCAGCGTCACCTCCAGCACGCCGGCGTCGGCGAGCGCGCGCACCTCGGCGAGGACGTCGCCGGGGCGGCGGTCCTTCTCCTTGCCGCGCAGGGAGGGCACGATGCAGAACGTGCAGGTGTTGTTGCAGCCGACGGAGATCGAGACCCATCCGGCGTACGTCGACTCGCGCCGGGTCGGCAGCGTGGAGGGGAACACCTCCAGCGACTCCAGGATCTCCACCTCGGCCGCGGCGTTGTGCCGCGCCCGGTCCAGCAGCGCCGGCAGCGCGCCGATGTTGTGCGTGCCGAAGACGACGTCCACCCAGGGCGCCTTGCGGACGATGTCGCCCCGGTCCTTCTGGGCCAGGCAGCCGCCGACGGCGATCTGCATCCCGGGGTGCTTCGCCTTCACGGGGCGCAGATGACCCAGGTTGCCGTAGAGCCGGTTGTCGGCGTTCTCCCGGACCGCGCAGGTGTTGAACACCACCACGTCGGGCTGATCGTCGGCCTCGGCGGCGCGCACGTAACCGGCATCCTCGAGGAGGCCGGAGATGCGCTCGGAGTCGTGCACGTTCATCTGGCAGCCGTACGTACGCACCTGGTAGGTGCGCGGGCTGCCCGCGGCTGCGGTAGTCATGACCCGGACAGCGTATCCGGGTGGAGCTGGTCGGACCGAACGAGGAGGAGCCATGTGCCGGAGCATCAAGACCCTGCGTGAGCCGTACGTCCCGGTGGTCACCGAGGAGGACATCCGCGCCGCCGCGTTGCAGTACGTCCGGAAGATCTCCGGGTTCCGTACCCCGGCTGCGCACAACGCCGCCGCGTTCGACGCCGCGGTGGACGCCGTGGCCGCCGCCACCGCGACGCTGCTCGACCAGCTCGTCGTGCGGGGCCAGCAGCCGGCGGCCCGGGGCTGACCGGCCGGACGCCCTCGGCGCCGAGCACACGCTCCCGACTCCGCCACCGCTCCGACGCCGGGGCGACGCCGGTGCCCGTCGCGCGGTGGCGCGTGCCCGTCGCGCCCGCCTTCGCGCGCGCTCGCGGTCAGGCGGCGGCGAGCGCCGGGGCGACCGTGTCGGGGGCCCAGCGGGAGCGGTGGCACTGCGACCAGCCCCGGCAGCGCGGGTCGGCCTGCGTGCAGAGCCGGTGGTGGCTGAGCACCTCGCCGTCGTCGGTGTCGGCCACGTCGAAGTGCACCGGGCGGATCGTGCCGTCCGGGGCGACCAGCAGGTGCCGGCCGGCGTCGAGCGTGTCGTCGCGCAGCAGGCAGTTGCGGCCGAGCAGCCGGGCCAGCGCCGCGATGGCGGGCAGCTCGGCCAGATTCTCAGGCACGCCGTAACAGTCGACAACGGTGCGGTACAGCCCGGGCGCCTCCCACACGTCGCAGACCACCGCGTACGCGGGGAGCCGGGCCGGGTCGGCCACCGCCAGGGGCATCACCACCCGGCCGAGCGCCTCGGCCAGTGCCGGGTAGACCTCCACCGGCTCGCCGCCGTCGATTCTCCAGTTCCACAGCTCGGTCATGCCGCCTCCTCGCTGCGCTCGTTCCACCGGCCTCCGGATCGGGCCTTACTGACGATGGTGGAGGGCATTTGCCCTCAGCCGGGCGCAAGTTACCGGTCTGTGACCATTCCGGGCAAAATTCCCTCGGGCGACGTTGCCCAGAGTAGCTGGAAGATGACAGTTTATCGGGTACGGTGCCGCGGCGACCGCCCTGCCGCGCCGTGAATCGAGGGAACTCAGCGGACCCGGATCAGATGGTCCGAGGCCGGCAACAACTCACCGATGACAATCCCGCCCGGCACCTCGCCGGCGACCAGCAGCCCGCCCGAGGTCTGCGCGTCCGCGAGCAGCAGCCGTTCCCCCTCGTCCGCGCTGCCGAAGTCGGTCCACGGGTTGACCCAGTCCAGGTTGCGCCGGGTGCCGCCGCTGACGTACCCGTCGCGCATCGCCTCCCGCGCGCCGGGCAGATACGGCACCGCCGCCGCGTCGATCGCCACCGTGAGGCGGCTCGCGCGGGCCAGCTTCGAGGCGTGCCCGAGCAGGCCGAAGCCGGTGACGTCGGTGCCGCAGCGGATACCGGCGGCCACCGCCGCGCGGGCCGCGTCCCGGTTGAGCCGGGCCATCGACTCGACCGCCTCGGGGAAGCGCTGGCCGGTCTGCTTGTGCCGGGTGTTGAGCACGCCCACGCCGAGCGGCTTGGTCAGCGACAGCGGCAGCCCGGCCCGCCCGGCGTCCAGGGTGATCAGCTCCTCCGGCCGGACCACGCCGGTGACCGCGAGGCCGTACTTCGGGCTGTCGTCGTCCACGCTGTGCCCGCCGGCCAGGTGGCAGTTCGCCTCCCGGGCCACGTCCAGACCGCCGCGCAGCACCTCTCGGGCCATCTCCGGCGGCAGTACCCCGCGCGGCCAGCAGAGCAGGTTCAGCGCGACGAGCGGGGTGCCGCCCATCGCGTACACGTCGGAGAGCGCGTTGGCGGCGGCGATGCGGCCCCAGTCGTAGGCGTCGTCGACGACCGGGGTGAAGAAGTCGGCGGTGCTCACCAGGCCCGTGCGCTCGTCCAGCCGGACCACCGCGGCGTCGTCGCCGTTCTCCAGCCCGACCAGCAGGTCGGCGGAGCCGCCGGTCGCGCCGAGGCCGGCGACCATCGCCTCCAGCTCGCCCGGAGGGATCTTGCAGGCGCAGCCGCCACCGCGGGCGTAGTCGGTCAGCCGGATCGGGTCGGTCATCGCCTCATGATCTCTGGCCAGCGCCTTCGGCGCCACTCGGCCCACCCGGACTGTGACAAAATTCGGACGTGCCGGTATGCAGGTGACCGGTGTTACCGCTCCGTGACCATCTGAGTTGCGTACTGCCACATCACCGCGCCTACAGTTGCCCAACCGGGGGTCGCTCGACCCCCAATTCCGGCATGGACGACAGGGACGGTGGACGACGTGACGACGGGCGACCCGCTGATCGTGCTCGACGGGGTCAACAAGTGGTTCGGGCCGCTGCACGTGCTCGACGACGTGTCCCTCTCCGTCGGCCGGGGCGAGGTGGTCGTGGTGATCGGCCCGTCCGGCTCCGGCAAGTCGACGCTGTGCCGCACGATCAACCGGCTGGAGCCCATCGACAAGGGGACCATCACGTTCGACGGGCAGCCGCTGCCGGCCGAGGGCAAGCCCCTGGCCAAGCTGCGCAGCGAGGTCGGCATGGTCTTCCAGTCGTTCAACCTCTTCGCCCACAAGACGATCCTGGACAACGTCACGCTGGGGCCGGTCAAGGTGCGCAAGGAGAAGCCGGCCGCCGCCCGCGAGCGCGGCCTGGCCCTGCTCGACCGCGTCGGCATCGCCAACCAGGCGGACAAGTACCCGGCGCAGCTCTCCGGCGGCCAGCAGCAGCGGGCGGCGATCGCCCGCGCGCTGGCCATGCAGCCCAAGGCGATGCTCTTCGACGAGCCGACCAGCGCGCTGGACCCGGAGATGGTCGGCGAGGTGCTGGACGTGATGACCTCCCTGGCGAGCGAGGGCATGACCATGGTCGTGGTGACCCACGAGATGGGTTTCGCCCGGCACGCCGCCAACCGGGTGGTCTTCATGGCCGACGGGCAACTGGTCGAGGACGCGCCGCCGGCCGAGTTCTTCGCGAACCCGCGCAGCGAGCGGGCCAGGGACTTCCTCTCCAAGATCCTCACGCACTGAGCGTCCGTAGTTGGAGTCGTCCCGGCGGCTCCGTTGAAGAAGGAGATTGAGTATGCGTTACAAGCGCGTGGCGGCGGTTGCCGCGGCGGCGACTCTGGCGCTCGGCCTGTCCGCCTGCGGTGGCGACAGCGACGACGAGGGCACCGGCGCCGGCAGCAAGGACTTCGCGGCCGGCAGCACCATGGAGCGGCTGAGCAAGGCCCAGAAGATCAAGGTCGGCACCAAGTTCGACCAGCCGGGCTTCGGCCAGAAGGGCCTGTCGGGCAAGCCGGAGGGCTTCGACGTCGAGGTCGCGAAGCTGATCGTGAAGGAACTCGGCATCCCCGAGGACAAGATCGAGTACGTCGAGACGCCGTCGAAGGTCCGCGAGGACGTCATCGTGAACGGCACCGTCGACCTGGTCGCGGCCACCTACACGATCAACGACAAGCGCAAGGAGCGCATCGCCTTCGCCGGGCCGTACTACGAGGCCGGCCAGAACATCATGGTCCGCAAGGACGAGGCGGCCATCACCGGCCCCGACTCGTTCAAGGACGGCGCCAAGAAGGTCTGCTCGGTCACCGGCTCCACCCCGGCCGAGGAGATCAAGAAGTACGTCAAGGACGTCGGCACGCAGCTGGTGCTGTTCGACACCTACGACAAGTGCCGCGACGCCCTGAAGGGCAAGCAGGTCGACGCCGTCACCACCGACAACGTGATCCTGCTCGGCTACATCGCCAAGGACGAGGCGTCCTTCAAGATGGCCGGCGACAACTTCACCAAGGAGCCGTACGGCATCGGTGTCAAGAAGGAGGACACCGACTTCCGTAACTTCATCAACGACACGCTCGACAAGGCCTTCCAGGACGGCAGCTGGAAGAAGGCGTGGGACGACACCGCCGGCAAGTTCGGCGCCACCCTGGGCGACCCGCCCGCCGTCAACCGCTACTGATCCGCTAGATCCGGAGGGTGGGGAGGACACCGACCCGTGAATGTGCTCATCGACAAGTTCGACGTCTTCGCGGGCGGGTTCTGGCTCACCCTCCAGATCTGCGTTCTCGCCGCGATCGGCGCCCTGATCCTGGGCGCCGTCGTGGCGGTGCTGCGGATCTCGCCGGTGCCACCGCTGCGCGCGGTCGGCACCACGTACGTGAACGTCTTCCGTAACCTGCCGCTGACAGTGGTGCTGTTCTTCGCCGCGTTCGGCCTGCCGGCGCTGGGCTCCAACGCCGACTTCCTGCGCATCCCGGGCCTGGATGCGATTTTCAGCCGGCTCGGCACCGACCTGCCCTACTTCCGGTTCGGCCTGATCGCGCTGGTCCTCTACACCGCCGCGTTCGTCTGCGAGGCCCTGCGGTCCGGCGTGAACGCGGTACCGGCCGGGCAGGCCGAGGCGGCGCGTTCGCTGGGCCTCACCTTCGGCCAGAACCTGCGGCACGTCGTGCTTCCGCAGTCCTGGAAGGCCTCGGTGGTGCCGCTCGGATCGGTCATCATCGCGATGATCAAGAACTCCGCGCTCGTCGGCTTCTTCGGCGTGGTCGGTGACCTCTCGCAGACCGCGGACCAGCTCACCTCCGCCGGCGGCTACCCCTTCATCCCGGTGGCGATCGGCATCTCCGTCGGATACCTGATCATGACGGTCCCGCTCGGCGCCCTGCTGGACCGGATCGAGAAGCGACAGGCGGTGGCCCGATGAGCCAGCAGAGCGTCCTCTACGACATCCCCGGGCCGCGCCAGCGACGCGTCACGCTCATCAGCAGCCTGATCGCCGTCGTGGTGGTGCTGGCCGGCGCCTACTTGTTCATCTACCGGCCGCTGGCCGACAAAGGCCAGTTCTCGATGGAGCTGTGGGGGCCGCTGGTCGACCCCTCGAACGAGAACTTCTCGCTCGTCTGGGACCGGATCGGGTTCGGCCTCAAGAACACCCTGATCGCCGCCGCGCTGGCCATCGTCTCGTCGCTCGTCGTCGGCACCCTGCTCGCCGTCCTGCGGATCCAGCTCAAGAGCCTGACCCGGCGGCGCTTCACCGGAGCTGCCGCACCGGTGGCGTACCTGCTGCGCGGCCTGAGCTGGGTGCTGGCCGCCGTGACCCGGGTCTGCGTCGAGGTGTTCCGCGGCCTGCCGGTCGTCATCACCATCTTCTTCGTGGCGCGCGGCTTCCCCGAGTTCGGCGCCTCGTTCGACAACCTCTGGTACCTCGTCATCGGCCTGACCATCTACAACTCCGTGGTCATCGCCGAGATCCTGCGATCGGGCATGGAGGGCCTGCCCGGCGGGCAGGCCGAGGCGGCCTCCGCGATCGGGCTCTCCCCGTTCCAGACCACCGGGCTGATCCTGCTCCCGCAGGCCTTCCGGATCATGCTGCCGGCGCTGATCAGCCAGCTCGTGGTGGTGCTCAAGGACACCTCGCTGGGCTTCATCATCAGCTACGAGGAGACGCTCAACATCGGCAAGCAGATCATCGGCGTCCTGGGCAACCCGATCCAGGTGTACGTGGTGATCGCCGTGCTGTTCATCGCCATCAACTACTCGCTGTCGAAGCTGGCCCAGTACGTCCAGCACCGGCTCTCCCAGGGCCGCAAGACCGCCGGCATCCCGGCGCAGGCCACGCCGCCTGCCGCGCTCGCCTCGCAGGCCGAGGGCACCGGCGCCGTCTGACCCGTCGCACGTGAAAGGGCTGGCCGTCCACGGCCAGCCCTTTCGTGTTCCCCGGTCTAGCGGGCGATCTCGGTGACCCGGGACTCGCGCACCACAGTCACCCGGATCTGACCCGGGTAGGTCAGCTCCTCCTCGATCTGCTTGGCCACGTCCCGGGCCAGCACCGCCGCGCCGATGTCGTCCACGTCGTCCGGCTTGACCATCACCCGGATCTCCCGGCCCGCCTGCATGGCGAAGACCTTCTCCACGCCCAGCTTGCCGGCCGCGATCTCCTCGATCCGCTCCAGCCGCTTCACGTACGCCTCAAGGCTCTCCCGCCGCGCGCCCGGCCGCCCGCCCGAGCAGGCGTCCGACGCCTGGGTCAGCACCGCCTCGATGGTCTGCGGCGGCACCTCGTTGTGGTGCGCCTCGATGGCGTGCACCACGTCCTCGCTCTCGCCGTACTTGCGGGCCACGTCCGCGCCGATGATCGCGTGGCTGCCCTCCACCTCGTGGGTGAGCGCCTTGCCGATGTCGTGCAGGAACGCGCACCGCTTGATCGTCGGCACGTCCAGCCGCAGCTCCGCGGCCATGACGCCGGCGATGTGCGCGGTCTCCACCAGGTGCTTGAGCACGTTCTGCCCGTACGAGGTGCGGTAGCGCAACCGGCCCAGCAGCGTCACCAGCTCCGGGTGGATCTCGGTGATGCCGACCTCGACCAGGGCGTCCTCGGCGGCCCGGAGGCACAGCTCCTCCACCTCCTGCCGGGCCAGGTCGTAGACCTCCTCGATCCGGTGCGGGTGGATCCGGCCGTCGAGCACCAGCTTCTCCAGCGTGACCCGGCCGACCTCCCGGCGTACCGGGTCGAAGCAGGACAGCAGCACCGCCTCGGGGGTGTCGTCGATGATCAGGTTGACGCCGGTGACCGACTCGAAGGCGCGGATGTTGCGCCCCTCCCGGCCGATGATGCGCCCCTTCATCTCGTCACCGGGCAGGTGCAGCACGCTGACCACGCTCTCCGCGGTCTGCTCGCTGGCGACCCGCTGGATGGCGTCCACCACGATGTTGCGGGCGCGCTGCTCGGCGCTGCCCCGGGCATCCGCCTCGATCTCCCGGACCAGCAGCGCGGCCTCCCGCTTGGCCTGCCCCTCGATCGACTCGACCAGCTCCACGCGGGCCGCGTCGGCGGTCAGCCCGGCGACGCGCTCCAGCTCGCGGCGACGCTGCTCCTCCACCTCGGTCAGCGTCCGCTCCCGCTCGGCCAGGGCGGCCTCCCGGGCGGCGAGCGCCGCGGTGGCGGCGGTGAGCTGCCGCTCCCGCTCGGCCAGCCGCTCCACCTCCTCGGTGTGCAGCCGTTCCCGCTCGTCCATCCGGGCGGCCCGGCGTTCCACCTCGGCCGCCTGCTCCCGGGTGGTGGCGGCCAGCACCGCCACCTCCCGCTCGCCGCTGCGCCGCGCGGTGGCGCGCAGCTGCTCGGCGTCCGCCTCGGCCTGCTTGTGCGCGCGCTCCAGCACGGTGTCCGCCTCGGCGCGGGCGTCGTCGAGCACCCGCCGCGCCTCGGCCCGGGCCGCCTTCGCCTCGGCCTTGGCGGCAGCCGCCTCGGCACGCGCCGCCGCGGCCGCGGACTTCGCCACGTCGATGGTGCTGTTCGCCTCGCTGGCGGCGGTACGCAGCGCCGCGAGGGACTGCTCCTGCCGGTCCTTCTCCGCGATGAAGGCCGGATCCTCCGGCGCGGGCGCCAGGCTGAGCCGCTTGAGGGTACGCACGCCGAACAGCACGGCGCCGACCACCACCACGACCAGCAGCAGCACCACCACGAGGAGAACGATGTCGAAGGCGCTCATCGAGCCGCTCCGCACCGGTGGTACGCGGACGCGTCGTCCCGCCGTGCTCCGCCGGCCGGGCGGCCGGTGCCGCCCTCCGGGGAAGGACTCGGACCGTGTGGCAGACCGCCGGTGAACCTGTGCCGCCCAGCCATGGCCGCCTCCCCCTGAACGTCGGCGCCGCAGGACACGCGCGAAGGACGCGCGCCTGCGGCTCTGTACGCCCGACCGGAGCGGCTGGCTCTGGGCAGCTTTCCGTCGACGGTGTCCCGCGAGGGGCACCGCTGGCGGCCGGTTGCAGTTGTCGGTCACTCCGGATGCTCCGGAGCACCGTCAAGGGCCGGTGTAGCTGGCCAAAGTGATGCTGTTCTGTTACGAGATCTATGTTGTGCGCTTAGCCTGCGCTGGTCGGGCAAAGTGAGCCTGTATGGCGAGGCTAGGTCGCGAGGGGCCGTTCGGTCAAGAAAGTCATGATCAAACCACCCGGACGGAGAGAAGTTGCGGCGTCACTCATTGGTGATCAGATGCCGGACAGGCCCGGACAAACCTCGCCGTCCGGCACCACTTCCCGGCACTCCCGGCCTGCTCAGACCCCTTCCACCGGCGCACCGCACCGCACGGCGTCCCCGACCCCATGATCGACTCCACCTCGCCGAGGTGGCGGCATCCTCGTGCCTGCGACCCCGCCACCTCCCCGATCCGCAGTGGATCAAGCCGCCCACCCCACCGGGACGGTGGCGTGGGGTCAGACGAGGGTGCGGGCGGTGGTCACCAGCGCGACGTTGTCGGCGGCCGGCGTGCCGTCGGGCAGCAGCAGCGTGTCCTCCAGGCCGATCCGGGTGTGCAGACCCCGGCGGACCGCCTCGGCGTACACCGGCCAGGTGACCGGTCCTTCGCCGTGCAGCAGCACCGGCGGGCACCCGGCCGGCAGCGCGGCGAGGATCGCCGCCGCGTCGGCGAGCGCCGTCTCGACCTGCTCGGCCATGCATTCGACGAGGACCCGCCCGGTGGGCGTCGGCCAACGACGCCAGGCGTCGACCGCGTCCAGGGTCCACAGGCCGGCCTCGACCATCACGCCGCGCTCGTGCAGCGCGGCGGCGACCTCCGCTGCTCCGGGTTCGTGGGCGTTGACCGAGGCGAAGTCGGGCAGCACCGTCCAGGCGCGGACGGCGGCGACCCGCTCGGCCGGGTCGGGAACGATCCAGGCGCCGGTGCTCACGCCGACCGGCAGGCCGGGACGGGCGGCCCGGACGGCAGTGACAGCCGCGGCGATCACCGCCGGGTCGAGCGACTCGGCGCCCGTGTCGTCGCGCGGGTGCACGTGCACCGCCGCCGCCCCGGCGGCCGCGCAGCGGACCGCGTCCGCTGCCAACTCGGCCGGGGTGAGGGGCACGGCAGCATACTCGTCGCGCCGCCGTGTGCCGTTGAGACAAGCCTTCAGCACCGGTGTGCGCCTCTCCTCGGGACGGCGGCCGCGACGAGGGCGGCCGGTCGGTCAGTCGAGCCGGCGGGAGTCGAGATCGTTCTCGGCGTCGGCCATCGCGTCGGCGTCGATGTGCTCGGCGAACTCGGCCGCCTCGGCGCTCTGCGCGGCCAGCGCGTCCTTCACCGCCCGGATCGCCACCCCGGCCGGATAGCCCTTGCGCGCCAGCATGCCCACCAGACGCCGGAACACCGCGTCCGGCTCACCCCGGGTGCTGCGCAGCTTGCGCTCCACCAGGGCGCGGGCGGTCTCCGCCTCGGTCTCCTCGTCCAGCCCGTCCAGGGCGGCGCCGGCCACCTCGCCGTCGACACCGCGCTGGCGCAGCTCGTTGGCGAGCGCCCGGCGGGCCAGCCCACGGCCGTTGTGCCGGCTGCTCACCCAGGCACGGGCGAACGCGGCGTCGTCGACGATGCCCACCTCGTCGTAACGGTCGAGGACCTGCTCGGCGATCTCCTCGGAGATGCCGCGCCGGGCCAGCGCGCCGGCCAGCTCGGCGCGGGTGCGGGGGCGTACCGCGAGCTGCCGCAGGCAGATCTCCCGGGCCAGCTCGGCCTCGTCGCGCGGCGGAGCCGGAGCCTCCCCTGCATCGGACTCCGCCGCGCGATCGCGGCGCCCCCGGCGGGGCCGGGGCGTACCGGTGGCGTCGCCCGTACGGGGAGGGCCGGCATCCCAGCCCCGGCCCGTACGGGCGCGTCGTCCTGCCACAGGTCAGCGGATCAGAAGTCGACCGGCGGCAACTCCGGGCCACCGGTGGCGTCACCGGCACCACCGGTGCCGACGCCGAGCTTCTCCAGGATCTTCTTCTCGATCTCGGCCGCCACGTCCGGGTTCTCGCGGAGGAACTCGCGGGCCTTCTCCTTGCCCTGGCCGAGCTGGTCGCCGTCGTAGGTGTACCAGGCGCCGGACTTGCGGATGATCGCCTGCTCCACGCCGACGTCGATCAGCGAGCCCTCACGGGAGATGCCCTTGCCGTACATGATGTCGAACTCGGCCTGCTTGAACGGCGCGGCGACCTTGTTCTTCACGACCTTGACCCGGGTGCGGTTACCGACCACGTCGGTGCCGTCCTTGAGGCTCTCGATGCGGCGCACGTCGAGCCGGACCGACGCGTAGAACTTCAGCGCGCGGCCACCGGTGGTGGTCTCCGGGCTGCCGAACATCACGCCGATCTTCTCGCGGAGCTGGTTGATGAAGATCGCGGTGGTGCCGGTGTTGTTGAGCACGCCGGTGATCTTCCGCAGCGCCTGGCTCATCAGCCGGGCCTGCAGACCGACGTGGCTGTCACCCATCTCGCCCTCGATCTCGGCGCGCGGCACCAGAGCCGCCACCGAGTCGATCACGATGATGTCGATCGCGCCGGAGCGGACCAGCATGTCCGCGATCTCCAGCGCCTGCTCGCCGGTGTCCGGCTGGGAGACCAGCAGGGCGTCGGTGTCGACGCCGAGGGCCCGCGCGTACTCCGGGTCGAGCGCGTGCTCGGCGTCGATGAACGCGGCGATGCCGCCGGCGCGCTGGGCGTTCGCCACCGCGTGCAGCGCGACGGTGGTCTTACCGCTGGACTCCGGACCGTAGATCTCGACCACCCGGCCGCGGGGCAGACCGCCCACGCCGAGCGCCACGTCGAGCGCGATGGAGCCGGTCGGGATGACAGCCGTCTGCACGACGGGCCGCTCCCCCAGGCGCATCACCGAACCCTTGCCGAACTGCTTGTCGATCTGAGCGAGAGCAAGGTCGAGCGCCTTCTCCCGGTCAGGCCCTGCTGCCATCGTTGCCACCCCTGCCTTCGCCGGCGTCTTTCCTGAGCTTCGCGTCACGCGGGACACGCTAGGCGCTGGGTCCGACAGAAAACCAGCCGACGGGCCGTGAGCTGTGGACGAGCACCCCGCTGTGGACAATAGCCGAACAGGTGTACGACTGGGCAAGCGACACGCGGGATCGACGAAAAGGCTGCTCAGCGTAGTCGGGCGGGCACCCGGTCGGGATACGCGGCGACCACGGCGCGCCACACCACGTGCGTTTGCTCACCGGCCGCGAGCGCCTGCTCGATGGTCCGCCCATCGAGCTGGGACAGCACCTGGTCCCGGGCGATGCTGGCCGCGTAGCCGGGCCCGAACGCCTCCTCGAGCCGCGTCCAGAAGTCGGTCAGCCGCACGTGTTCAGTCCTCCTTGTCGAGTGGGTCCGCGCCGGGAGGGCGCAGCGCCAGCGCCACCAGCGGCACCACGGCGATCGCCGCCAGCAGGGTGAGCGTCGGGTACCCCACGGCCCGCATGACGAACCCGCTCGCCGCCGCGGCGCCCGCCCCGGCCAGCCCCATGAGCAGGTCGGACAGGCCCTGCACGCCGGGCCGGTCGGCCGTGGGCACCGACTCCGACAGCAGCGTCGAGCCCGCCACCATCGTGCCCGACCAGCCCAGCCCGAGCAGCGTCAGCCCCACCGACAGCAGCGCCGTGTGGTGCCCGGCGGTGCCGGAGACCGCGCACGCGGCCAGCAGCAGCGCCACCCCGCCGAGGATCACCGGTCGCCGGCCGACCCGGTCGGTGAGCCACCCCACCACCGGCGACAGCGCGTACATGCCGGCGATGTGCAGGCTGAGCACCAGGCCGACCACGGGCAGCACGTCCTCGTCGGAGTGCCACTCGCCGAGGTGCACCGGGGTCATCGACATGACAGCGACCATCACCAGGTGCCCCACCGCGACCGCGGCGATGCCGAGGCGGGCGGCCGGCCGCCCGCGTACCGTGCGCCACGCGGCGACCATGCCACCGCGGCGGGTGACAGCCGGCGCGGCGCCCGGCGCCGGCTCGGCCGCCGCCAGCCGGCGCGCGGTGAGCAGCGGGTCCGGCCGCAGCAGGACCAGGAGTACGGCGGCGGTCAGCGTGAACGCGACGGCGCTGAACGCGAACGGGCCGGCCAGCGCCGGCAGGCCCCAGCCCCGGGTGGTCTCGTCGGCGAGCGCGGCGAAGTTCGGCGCGGCCACCGCGCCGATGGTGGTGGCCCAGACGACCAGCGAGAGCTGCCGCCCCCGGCGCTGCGGTTCGGCCAGGTCCACGGCCGTGTAGCGCGCCTGGAGGTTGGCCGCCGTGCCGCCGCCGAACAGCAGCATGCCGACGAAGAGCAGCGGCACCAGGCGCGTCACGGTGGCGACCACCACCAGCACGCCCCCGACCGCGCCGACCGCGTACGCGAGGACCAGCCCCGGTCGCCGGCCACGAGCGGTCATGAGCCGGGTGACGGGGATGGCGAGCAGCGCGGCGCCGACCACACCCGCGCTCTGCGCCAGCCCGGCCAGGGCGGTGCCGGCGACCCGGGCGGCGAGCAGCGCGCCGACCGAGATGCCGATGGTGACGCCGATGCCGCCGATGATCTGGGTGAGGAACAGCAGCCGGACGGTACGCCGCTGGATGCCGGCGGCGTCGGGCCGGGGCGGGGCCGGCGCGGTCAGGTCGGTGGCCATGCGCGCTCCTGGTGGGACGGGTGCCTCATCCTCCCGCACCCGGCCCTGGAGCCGGCACCCGGTTTCGCTACAGGCCGAGACCCCGGCCGATGATCTCCTTCATGATCTCGGTGGTGCCGCCGTAGATGGTCTGCACCCGGCTGTCCAGCCACGCCTTCGCCACCGGGTACTCCGCCATGAAGCCGTAGCCGCCGTGCAGCTGCACGCACCGGTCGGCCACCTTGGTCTGCAACTCGGTGGTCCACCACTTGGCCTTCGCCGCGTCGGTCACCGACAGGCGGCCCGCGTTGAACTCGGCGACGCAGTGGTTGACGAACGTGCGCGCGATGGTGACCTCGGTGTCCAGCTCGGCCAGCAGGAACCGGTTGTGCTGGAACCGGCCGATCGGCCGCCCGAACGCCTCGCGGGAGCGGGCGTACTCGATGGTGAGCGCGAGCAGCTTCTCGCAGGCCGCCACCGCTGCCACGGCGATGCTCAGCCGCTCCCGGGGCAGGTTGGCCATCAGGTGGTAGAAGCCCTGGTTCTCGGTGCCGATCAGGTTCTCCGCCGGCACCCGGCAGTCGTCGAAGAACAGCTCGGCGGTGTCGTTGGCCTTCAACCCGACCTTCGCCAGCCGGCGGCCCCGGCTGAAGCCCGGCGTGCCGCTCTCCACCACTACCAGGCTCACCCCGTGCGCGCCCTGCTCGGGCGCGGTCTTGACCACCACGACCACCAGGTCGGCCATCTCACCGTTCGTGATGAACGTCTTCTGCCCGTTGAGGACCAGGCTGTCGCCGTCGCGCACCGCGCTGGTGCGGATGCCGGCCAGGTCGCTGCCCGCGCCCGGCTCGCTCATCGCGATCGCGGTGACCAGGTCGCCGGAGCAGAAGCCCGGCAACCACCGCTTGCGCTGGTCGCCGGTGGTCAGCTCGGTCAGGTACGGCGCGACCACGTCGTTGTGCAGCCCGAAACCGAGGCCCGAGCACCCGGACGCGACGATCTCCTCGTCCAGCACCGCGTTGAACCGGAAGTCGCGCTGCCCGCCGCCGCCGTACTCGGGGTCGACGTCGGGGCCGAGCAGCCCGGCCGCGCCGGCGGCCCGCCACACCTGCCGGTCGACGATCCCGTCGGCCTCCCAGCGCTCGTGGTGCGGCACCGCCTCCCGGGTCAGGAAACGGCGGCACAGGTCGCGGAACTCGTCGTGGACGGGCTCGTAGAGATGCTGCTCCATGGCGGCAAGTCTGGCACCGCTCACCCGCCCTGGACAGAGGCGAGCGCCGCTCGCAGCCGGCGCTCCAGGCGGCCGGTACGCACGGCTTCGGCCAGCACCGCTACCAGCACGATGCCGAACCCGACGGCGGCGACCTCCGACCCGGCGCCGATCGCGAGCACGATCAGCGCGCCGAGCAGCACGACGCCACCGGCCGCCCCGACCAGCGCTCCCCGGCGTACCGCGGGAAGGTTGTCCGCCACCGCCGCGCGCCCCGCCTCGTCGGCCGGCGGCTCGCCCCGGCGCAGCGCGGTCTCGGCGACCGCCCAGGCGGCGACCCGGTCCGCCTCGGCGGGGCGCGGCTTCGCGAACCGGCTCAGCGTGAAGAAGAACGCGAACCCCCAGAGAACCGCGTTCAGGCCGGCCTCGACCACCGCGTCCTGAACGGACCCGTCCCGCTCCCAGAGCCGGATGGGCAGCCAGAGGAGGCCGGCGATCAGCATGGAGACCACGTACGGGACGGGTGCGCCGAACCGGAGCAGCGACACACGAGGTCGGGAGTCGGCCATGCCCGGATCGTATCCCCGCGTGTCGATCTGTGATCCCGTGTCGACGGTGGCGGACGGCCGTGGCGCACGTCAGGATGGCCGGATGAGCACACTCACGGGGAAACAGGTCGCCGAGGCCGGGCTGGACGGGTGGACGTACCTGCTGGGGGCGTTGCAGACGCGCATCCGTACCCCCGATTTCGCGGCCGGGCTGGCGCTCGTGGCCGCGGTGGGCGCGGAGGCCGAGCGGGTCGATCATCATCCCGATCTGGACCTGCGCTACACCCACGTGGACGTGCGGCTGTGGTCGCACGACGTGGGCGGGGTGACCCAGCGTGACCTGCGGCTGGCCCGGTTCGTCTCGGAGCTGGCCGCCGACTCCGGGCTGACCCTGTCGGCGGCCGGGCTGGCCCGGCTGGAACTGGCGCTGGACACCCCCGAGCACGCGGCGGTGCTGCCGTTCTGGCGCGCGGTCCTGGCGTGGGGGGCGCCGCCCGGCCCGGGCCCGGACACCGACGAGGTACGCGACCGGGACGGCGTGCTGCCGACCGTCTGGTTCCAGCGCTCCGGCCGGGAGGAGCCACGGCAGCGGTGGCACCCGGACGTGTGGGTGGATCCGGCCGAGGTGGACGCGCGCATCGCGGCGGCGCTGGCGGCCGGCGGCACGCTGGTCAGCGACGCGGAGGCGCCGAGCTTCTGGGTGCTCGCCGACCCGGACGGCAACCGGGTCTGCCTGTGCACCTGGCAGCAGCGCTCCTGACTCAGCGCAGCGCCTTGGCGGCCACTTTCAGGTCGGCGACGAGGCCCTCGTACGCGACGTCCTGGTTGTCGGCGCGCAGCACCGCGGACGGGTGGATGGTGGCCAGCAGCCGGGCCGCCGGGGCGTCGGCGACCGCGCCCGTCCGGTCCACCGGCACCCGTTCGAAGTCCTCCGGGTGCTGCGCGGCGGCCGGCCAGGGCAGCAGCTCACCGCGTTGTTTCGTCACCCGGAAGCTCGGGCCGAGCAGCGCCTTGGCGGCGGTGGCGCCGAGCACCACCACGATCTCCGGGCGCAGCCGGGCGAACTCGGCGACCAGCCAGGGCCGGCAGGCGGTGACGTGCACCCGGTCGGGGGTCTGGTGGATGCGCCGCTTGCCGCGCAGCTCGAAGCGGAAGTGCTTCACGGCGTTGGTCAGGTAGATCTGGGCGGGGTCGAGCGCGGCGTCGTCGACGGCCTTGCGCAGCAGCCGTCCGGCCGGGCCGACGAACGGCAGTCCCTTCTGGTCCTCGATGTCGCCCGGCTGCTCGCCGACGAAGACCACGCGGGCGTGCTCGTCACCGCGGCCGAAGACGGTCTGGGTGGCGTCCCGGTACAGCTCGCAGCCCTGGCAGCCGGTTGCGGCGGCGCGCAGCTCGTCGATGGTGTCCGCCGACGGCGGGATGAACTCCTGCGCTCCGGGTGCGCTCTCGGTCTCGGCCATGCCGATCGTTCTACCCCGTCCGCCGCCGCGCACGCGAGCGGCCCGCCGCGCTCTGCGGGAGGTGTTAACAAGGGGCCCTTCCTATACCGAATGCGTTAAGAGGGGGCCCTTCCTTCCGGCGGTGAGCGCGTCGGCGAGCGCGGGGATGCCGGCTTCGTCCAGCGCGCTCACCGAGACGCGCACGGCGGGGTCGGCGGCGATGCGGTAGAGCCGGCCGGGCGCCACCGACCATCCGGCGTCGCGCGCCGTCGTGACCGCCACCGTCTCGTCGGGCACCGGCACCCAGACGTTGATCCCGGTACGCCCGTGCGCGGCCACCCCGCGCGCGGCCAGCGCGGCCACCAGCCCGTCGCGCCGCCGGTCGTAGCTGTCCGCCGCGCGCCGTACCAGATCGGCCGTGGCCGGGTCGCGCCAGAGTGACACGACCAGGCGTTGCAGCACCGTGGACACCCAGCCGGCGCCGACCCGCGCCCGGCCGGCCACCCGGGCCACTGTGGCCTCGTCGCCGGCCAGCACGGCGAGCCGCAGGTCGGGCCCGTAGGGCTTGCTCACCGACCGGACGAAGGCCCACGCCGGTGTCGCCCCGGCGAGCGGGTGAAGGGGTACGCGGGCCAGTTCGGCGGCGTGGTCGTCCTCGATCAGCAGCAGGTCGGCGCGACCGTCCAGCAGCGTTCGCAGCGCCGCCGCACGGTCGGCGGAGACGGCTGCGCCGGTCGGGTTCTGGGCCCGGCTGGTCACCACGAGCGCCCGGACCCCGGCGGCCAGCGCCGCCCGGACGCCGCCGACGGTGGGGCCGTCGTCGTCCACCGGCACGCCGACGGCACGCAGCCCGAGCGCGGCGATCAGGTCGAGCAGGTTGGCCCAGCCCGGGTCCTCCACCGCCACCGCGTCGCCGGGGCGCAGGTGGGCGGCGAGCAGCCGCTCGATGCCGTCGAGCGCGCCGCCGGTGACTGTGAGCGCGCCTTCTGGCACGCCGTCCGCGGCGAGCCGCTCCCGGGCCAGGGCGGCCAGGTCGGGCAGCGTCGCGTCGGTCGCGTACCCGCCGGGGGGTCCGATCTCGGCGGCGAGCGCGGCGAGGTGCGGCCCGAGCGGGGGCAGCAGCCGGGGGTCGGGTTGACCGGCGGAGAGGTCGCGCCCACCGGTCAGCGGCGGGGGCAGCAGCGCGGCGCGGCGGGCGGCCACCGGCGGGCGGGGGCGGACCCGGGTGCCGTGCCGGCCGGCGGTCGCGACCAGGCCGCGTTGCCGCAGTTCCTGGTACGCCTTCGCGACTGTGGCCGGGCTGACGCCGAGTCCGGCGGCGAGCGCCCGGACGGCGGGCAGGGCGTCGCCCGGCGCGAGGTCACCGCTGCGGATGCCCGATTCGACGCTCGCCGAAATCGCGGCCGACGTGGACCCGCTGACCTGATAATGTGCTGCCACAGTTTGGTGATTGTACTAGAACAAAGGTGGGATGTCACATGTACCCTCCGACCCCCCCGCACCACAGCCACCCGCGTCCGCGACCGGATGCACTACGACGCGGCCACCGCGCACGCGCTGCTCGACGAGGCGTATCACTGCGCGCTGTCGTTCACTGTCGACGGCGAGCCGCGCGTCCTGCCGACGCTGCACGTGCGCGTCGGCGACACGCTCTACCTGCACGGCTCCACCGGCAGCCGGCCACTGCTGGCCGCCCGGGGCGAGGCCGGGCTGCCGGTCTGCGTCGCCGTCACCCACCTCGACGGGCTGGTCTACGCCCGGTCGCAGTTCCACCACAGCGCCAACTACCGGTCCGTGGTGGCGCACGGCACCGCCCGGCTGGTCGAGGACGCCGACGAGAAGGCGGCGGTGATGACCGCCCTGGTGGAGAAGGTGGCCACCGGCCGCTCCGCCGAGAGCCGCCCGCCGAACCGGCGCGAACTGGCCGAGACCGCGGTGCTGGCGCTGCCGCTGCGGGAGGTGTCGGTACGGGTACGCACCGGCGGGGTGAACGACGAGCCGGCCGACGAGGCGCTGCCGTACTGGGCCGGGGTGGTGCCGCTACGGCTCACGCTGGGCCGCCCCGAACCCGCCCCCGGAGTGAGCGCGCCGGTGCCGGCGTACCTGCGCACGGCCCGCTCACCGTGGCACGAGCCGGCGGTGCTGCGCGGCGAACACGTGGTGCTGGAGCCGCTCGACCTCGCCCACGCCGACGAGCTGTACGCCGCCACCGACGACCCGCAGGTGTGGCGGCACCTGGGCGGTACGCAGCCCGCCGACGCCGACGAGATGCGCCGGGTGATCAGCGGCTACCTGGACGCGCAGGAGCGCGGCGAGCAGGCGTGCTGGGCACAGCGCTGCGCCACCACCGGCGCGGTGATCGGCACGACCTCCTACTACGAGATCGACCCGGTCCGCCGGTCACTGGCGATCGGCTACACCTGGCTGGGCCGCCCGTGGTGGCGTACCGGCGTCAACACCGAGGCGAAGCTGCTCCTGCTGGGCCGGGCCTTCGACGAGCTGGACGCGGTGCGCGTGGTCTGGCACACCGACATCCGCAACGAACGCTCGCAGCGGGCCATCGAACGGCTCGGCGCGAGCCGCGAGGGCGTGCTGCGGCAGCACAAGCAGCGCGCCGACGGCTCCTGGCGGGACACCGTGCAGTACTCGATGCTCGCGCAGGAGTGGCCGAGCGCACAGGCCAGCCTGCGGGAACGTCTTCGCCCGGGGGCCTCCGTGGCGTCATGATGTCCGGCGTGCTGGGGATCACCGACATCTGGACGTACGTGCTGGGCACCGTGGCGATCGTGCTGCTGCCCGGCCCGAACTCGCTCTTCGTGCTGGCCACCGCCGCCCGCCGGGGAGTGGCCACCGGTTACCGGGCCGCGTCCGGGGTGTTCGTCGGCGACGCGGTGCTGATGGTCCTCTCCGCCGCCGGGGTGGCCTCGCTGCTCCAGGCGTACCCGCCGCTCTACCTGGTGATCAAGTACGCCGGCGCGGCGTACCTCGGATGGTTGGGGCTGGCCATGCTGCGCGGCGCGTGGCGGCGCTGGCGCGACCGCAACGACCCGGCCACGCCGCGCCTGATCGACGAGGTCGAGCCGGCCGGGCCGCAGGAGCCGTTCCGGCGGGCGCTGGTGATCAGCCTGCTCAACCCGAAGGCGATCCTGTTCTTCGTCTCGTTCTTCATCCAGTTCGTCGACCCCGGGTACGCGTGGCCGGCGCTGTCGTTCCTGCTGCTCGGGCTGATCGCGCAGGTCGCCAGCGCGCTCTACCTGACCGCGCTGATCTTCACCGGCACGTTCCTGGCCGCCCAGTTCCGGCAGCGCCGTCGGCTGGCCGCGAGCGGGACCACAGCTGTCGCGGTGCTGTTCCTCGGGTTCAGCCTCAAGCTCGCCGCCGGCTGACGGAAAGGAAGGGCCCCTTCTTAACGCCTCCGGTAGAGGAAGGGTCCCTTCTTAACGAGATCACGTCCCGTCGCCGCCCCCGCCACCGCCGCCGATGCCCGCGCCACCGGCCGTGCCCCCGAGGCCGTAGCCCGGCGCGACCGGGCGGTCGGGGGGACGGCTGACGTGCGCCGACTCGCGGATCGTGGCCGACCAGTCGGCGTGCGCCGCCGCGGCCGCGTGCCTGTCGATGGCGTGCCGCAGCCAGCCGTCCACCGTGGCCACCCAGTCCCGCTGGTCGGCCCCGGCGTGCCAGACCCGGAACCGGCTGATGCTCTGGTGGGTGATCCCGGCCAGGGACAGCCGCCGGTCCAGCCAGAACAGCACCTCCATGCCGGCCGAGTTGGTCAGCATGATCACTTCCAGTTCGGTCAGCGGGCCGGCGTAGAGCGGCGCGGCCCAGAACCCGAACCACTGCTGGAACGGAAGCGTCTGCTCCACCCCCGGCAGGCGGCCCTGCCGAAGCCCCGCCTGCCGGATCGCGAAGCCCAGGGTGTCCAGCGCGGCGAGCACGTGCTGCTGCGTGGGCAGCGGGTGGATCAGGACCGGCACCATCGCGCCCTGGTCGACGTCGGGGTCCACCGACACCTCGGTACGCAGCCCGGTCCGCAGGGTCAGCAACGGCACACCGCCGTACGTGGTCACCGGCGCCTCCCACGGCAGCGGCACGGCGAAGTCGACCGCCCGCCGCCGCCCGGCCGGCACCACGAAGCGCCCCGCGATCAGCCACTGGTGGTACTGCACCAGCCGGCGCGGCGACTCCGGGTCCTCCGGTTCGACCTGCGTGACCAGCCCGAGCCGGATGTGCCGGACCGGGACGTCCGAGTCACCGGCGGTGAGCGTCACCCGGCCCGGCAGTCGCAGGCCCGGCCGGGTGCTCGGATTGGGCAGGGCGGTGCTCACGGAGAGCCCGCTCCAGGCGGAGTCCCGCGACACCCCGGTCAACCGCATGCCGGGGCATTCCCGCTGCCCGCCGGGCCATGCCCGGCCGAAGCGGAGGCCGGCCGCCGCAACGGACGCGCCGCCCACGCCGATCTACCGAAACGACGCCGGCCCGGCGAGATGGGGACACCACCTCGCCGGGCCGGCACTGATCACGACGTTCAGCGCATCCGGCGGCCTCGCGGCACCGTGTCGGTCTCGTCGTCGAACTCGCCGATGACCTCCTCCAGCAGGTCCTCCAGCGCGACGAACCCGATCGGGCGGGTCGGCCCGCCGCCGTTGCTCACCAGCGCGAGCTGCGCCTGCTGTGCCCGCATCGCAGCCACCGCCTCGGTCACCGACGCCTCGGCCGGCAGCGTGAAGGCGTTGGTCATCAACTCCTCCGCGGTCGCCGGGCGGCCGGTGGTGACGGCGCGCACCGCCTCGCGTACGTGGACCAGGCCGCACACCTCGCCGCCGGTGTCGACCACGGCCAGCCGGGACCGGCCGCTGTCGCGGGAGACGTGCTCGATCCGCTCGGCGGTCTCGTCCCGGCGTACCGTGACGATCTGGTCGAACGGCTCCATCACCTGCGCCACTGTGGTGCCCTGAAGCTCCAGCATGCTGCTGAGCAGCTGGTGCTGCTCGGCGCCGAGCAGCCCGTGCTCCCGGGACTGCTCCAGCAGGATGCGCAGCTCGTCCGGGCCGTGCACCTGGGCCAGCTGGTCCTGCTGCTGCACGCCGAACAGCCGCAGCATCGCGTTCGCGAGCCCGTTGAGCACGGAGAGCACCGGCCGGACGATCCGGGCGAAGGCCCGGAACGGCAGCGCCAGCAGCGTCGCTGAACGCTCGGCGTCGGTGATCGCCCAGGACTTCGGGGCCATCTCGCCGACCACCAGGTGCAGGAACGTCACCAGGGACAGCGCGAACACCAGCGCGACCACGTGGCTGGCCGCGGCGGGCAGGCCGACCGCGTGCAGCAGCGGGCTGATCAGCCGCTCGATGGCCGGCTCCGCCAGCGCGCCCAGACCCAGCGTGCACAGCGTGATGCCGAGCTGCGCGCCGGCCAGCATCAGACTCAGCTCGCGGACGCCGTCGAGCGCCGCGCGGGCAGCCCGGCCGCCACCGGCGGCCGCCTGTTCCAGCCGGTACCGCTTGGACGCCACGAGCGCGAACTCGGCGGCCACGAAGAACCCGTTGAGCGCCAGCAGCACCACGGAGAAGAACAACGCGAACCCGGGGGTCATGCCGCACCCTCCCCGGAGACGTCGGCGGTGGACCGCAGCCGCACCGAGTCGGCCACGTGCCGGTCCACTGCGAGCACCTCGACCAGCACCCGCGGGCCGGACGCCGGCACGTCGCCGTCGGTCGCGACCGGGATCTCCAGCCGGTCACCGACCTCGGGCACCCGCCCCAGCTCCCGCATCACCAGACCGGAGAGCGTGTCGTACTCGGGGGCCTCGGGCAGCTCGATGCCGGTGCTGTCGGCGACCTCGTCGATGCGCCAGCGCGCCGGGACGACCCAGGAGCCGTCCTCCTGCCGTGCCGCGGCCCGGTCCGGCGGGTCGTCCTCGTCGCGGATCGGCCCGACCAGTTCCTCGGCCAGGTCCTCCAGCGTGATCACGCCGGCGAAGCCGCCGTACTCGTCGACCACGCAGGCGAGCTGCCGGTGCCCGGACCGCAGCCGGTCGAGCACCGTCGGCAGCGGCAGCGTCTCGGGCACCAGCAACGGGGGTACGGCCACCGCGTCGACCCGGGTGGTCGCGCGTTCCGCCGGGGGCACCCCGAGCACGTCGGCGATGCCGACCACGCCGATCAGGTCGTCGACGCCCTCGGCGCCGCTCACCGGGAACCGGGAGTGGCCGGTGTCCAGCAGCTCGACGATCCGGCTGACCGGCTCGTCGGCCCGGACGGTGTGCACGTCGACGCGGGGCACCATCGCCTCGCCGGCGGTCAGCTCACGGAAGTCCAGGCCCCGGTCCAGCAGGTCGGACATCTCGGCGTCGAGGTGCCCCTCCTCCCGGGACTCGGCGATGATCTGTTCCAGGTCCTGCGGGGTGGCGCCGCTGGGCAGCTCCTCGATCGGCTCGATGCCGATGCGGCGGAGCAGCCGTACCGCGGCCCGGTCGAAGAGCGTGATCAGCGGGCCGGCGATCTTCAGGTACATCAGGGTGGACCGGGACAGCGCGCGGGCCAGCGGCTCGGCCCGCGCGATGGCCAGGTTCTTCGGGGCGAGCTCACCCAGGACCATCTGCACCACTGTGGCGATGACCAGGGCCAGCGCCACCGACAGCGGCAACGCCACCGTGCTGGAGATGCCGGTGAGGCCGAGCAGGTCGGCCAGCCCGGCGCCCAGGAACGGCTCGGCGACGTAACCGACCAGCAGGGCGGTCACGGTGATGCCCAGCTGGGCGCCGGACAGCATGAACGAGAGCCGCGCGGTGACCTCCAGGGCCCGGGACGCGGCACGATCGCCACCGTCGGCGAGCTGCTTGAGCTTGCCCCGGTCCACGGCGACGTAACCGAACTCCTGGGCCACGAAGTAACCGGTGGCGGCGGTGAGAACGGTGATGAGAAGGAGACCGACGAGGATCAACACGGGAGGTTCAGGGCTCCCGGGGTCGTCGGGGAGGGAAATCGCCGGGTACGACCCGGCCGGCTACTGCTGCCCTCCGGGGCAGGAGAGTCGATCATGCGGCCCATTTTATCGGTACCCGCTGGACGTCCGCTGAGGGTGCCGGGAACCCTCCCCCACGTCCGGTTCACCGCCCGGCCAGCTCGTCCACGTCCAGCAGGCTCCGGTCGACCCGGCCGGACCGGTAGGCCGCCCGCCCGATCATCTGTGCGGCGACCGGCGCGGTGGAGAGCTGGAAGAGCGCCACCAGGACCAGCATGCCCAGGTCCGATGGGGTACGCAGGCGCAACGCCAGCCCGGCCAGGAGCAGCAGGACGCCGAGCACCTGCGGCTTGGTGGCCGTGTGCATCCGGTCCAGCACGTCCGGGAAGCGGACCAGCCCGATGCCGGCGACCAGCCCCAGCGCGGCGCCGGCCAGCAGCAGCACCCCACCCGCCCAGTCCGCGATCGTGCCGGCGCTCATGATTCGGCCCGGACCGCGAAGCGCACCAGCGACACCGAACCGACGAAGCCGAGCAGGGACAGCACCACGAGCACGGGCAGCGTGGTGGCGTGCCGGTTGACGGCGGCCTCCGCCCCCACCGCGGCGAGCATCGCCGTCAGCAGCAGGTCGGCGGCGACGACCCGGTCGAGCAGGGACGGGCCGCGGTAGATGCGGGCCAGGGCGAGCAGCGCGGTGGCCGAGAGCAGCACGGTGAGCGCGCCGGCGAGCAGGACGGTCACGGGTTCCTCCGTTCGACGGGTTCGAGGTCGAGCTGACGTACCTCGGCGGGAGATCCGATGGCGCGGACGATGCGCCGTTCGACGGCGAGCACGCGCTCGCGGCTGCCGGCGATGTCCTGGGGGCCGCGCACGTCGAGCACGTGCACGAAGAGCACGCCCTCGACCCGGTCGACGTCAATGATCAGCGTGCCCGGCACCAGCGAGATCACCTCGGCGGTGAGCGCCAGGTTGAGGTCGGTGCGCACGCGCAGCGGCACCGCGATGATCGCGCCGCGCGGGCGGTAGCCGAAGCGCAGCGCCACGGCGGCGACGTGCAGGCTGGCGCTCACCAGCTCCGCGATGAAGGTGGTCAGGAAGACCAGCAGCGCGCGGGGGCGGAACCGGCCGCCGAAGGTGACCGGCGGCAGCGGGAAGAACACCAGTACGGCCACGCCGACCACCAGCCCGGCGATCAGGTTGCCCCAGGACACGTCGCCCCACAGCAGCATCCAGGCGACGACGAGCCAGCCGAGCGCGAGCGCCTGGTCGCGGCGCCGCCCACCCCGGCCCACCACCGGCATCGGCCCGTCCGGCTCGGGCACGGCCCGGGGTACGCCCTCCGGCTCCCCGGTCGCGCCCCGGCCCGGGGGCAGGTCGTCGGTCATGGCACGTCCTGGGGCAGGACCGCCCGCACGTACGGGGTGCGTTCGCGCAGGTCGGCGGCCGCGTCCGCGGTGACCTGGAACAGCGGCCCGGCCGCCAGCGTGAACAGCACGCCGAGCGCGACCAGGGCGGTGGTGGCGCCGACCATCAGGCCGGGCAGCCGGGCCGGCACGGTGGTGGAGGCCAGCCGGGGCTCACGCCAGAACGCGATGTTCCACACCCGGGACGCGGCGTACAGGGTGAGCAGGCTGGTCAGCGTGCCGGCCCCGACGAGCACGGCGGGCAGCGTCCCGCCCGCCGCCACCCCGGCCTGGAGCAGGCCGAGCTTGCCGAGGAAGCCGGAGAACGGCGGGATGCCGGCCAGGTTCATCGCCGGGACGAAGAAGAGCACGCCGAGCATCGGGGCGATCCGCGCCAGCCCGCCGATGCGGCGCAGGTCGGTGCTGCCCGCGCGTTCCTCGACCAAGCCGGCGACCAGGAACAGCGTGGTCTGGATGGTGATGTGGTGCACCACGTAGAAGATCGCCCCGGACAGTCCGGCGACGCTGCTCAGCGCCACCCCGAAGATCATGTAGCCGATGTGGCTGACCAGCGTGAAGGAGAGCAGCCGCTTGAGGTCCGACTGGGCCACCGCGCCGAGGATGCCGACCACCATGGTCAGGCCGGCCACCACCATCAGCAGGCCGGCGACCTGGCCGCCGGGGAACAGCAGCGTCTCGGTGCGGATGATCGCGTACACGCCGACCTTGGTGAGCAGGCCCGCGAAGACGGCAGTCACCGGCGCGGGCGCGGTCGGGTAGCTGTCCGGCAACCACGCCGACAGCGGGAACACCGCCGCCTTGATCCCGAACGCGAGCAGCAGCATCAGTTGCAGGGTCAGGCGTACGCCCGACGGCAACGCGTCCAGCCGGCCGGCGAGCTGCGCCATGTTCAGCGTGCCGGTGGCCGCGTACACCAGGCCCACCGCGGACAGGAACAGCAGCGACGACAGGACGCTGACCACCACGTACGTCGACCCGGTACGCAGCCGCACCTCGGTGCCGCCCAGCGTGATCAGCACGAAGCTCGCGGCGAGCAGGATCTCGAAGCCGACGAAAAGGTTGAACAGGTCCCCGGCCAGGAAGGCGTTCGTCACGCCCGCGGTCAGCACCAGGTACGTGGGGTGGTAGATGCTCACCGGCGCGGTCTCGCCGGTCTCCCCCCGGCCCTGGCCGATCGAGTAGAGCAGCACGCACAGCGTCACCGCCGAGGAGACCAGCACCATCAGCGCCGCCAGCTGGTCGGCCACCAGCACGATGCCCACCGGCGCCGGCCAGCCGCCCACCTGCACCACCACCGGGCCGAACCGGTACGCCTCGACCAGCAGCACCGCCGCCACCACCAGGACGCTGGACAGGCAGAGCACGCTCGTCCATCGCTGCAGGCGGGGCCGCCCGGACAGCAGGAGTGTCAGCGCCGCGCCGAGCAGCGGCACCACCACCGGCAGCGGCACCAGGGCACTCATGTGTCACCGTCCCGGCGCAACCGCCGACGGGTCGGCTCCGGGTCCACCTGCTCCGGGTCGTCGTCCGGGCCCTCGCCGCCGTGGTCCGCAGTGGACACCTCGTTGCTCTCGGCGAGCCGGACGATCTGCCGGTCCTCCAGGTCGTCCTGCACCTCGTCGTCGCCGCTGGTGAACCAGCTGCGATACGCGACAGCGAGCAGGAACGCGGTCAGCCCGAACGTGATCACCACTGCGGTGAGCACCATGGCCTGGGGCAGCGCGTCGCTCATCTCACCCTGCGGGGAGGAGCCGACGAACGGTGCGGCGCCGGCTCGCCCGCCGAGCAGGATGAGCAGGTTCACGCCGTTGCCGAGCATGATGATGCCGAGCAGGATCCGGGTCAGGCTGCGTTCCAGCAGCAGCGTGACACCGGCGGCGACGAGCACCCCGACCGCCAGCACCAGCACCATCGTCGGCGCGGCCGCGCCCCTGCTCACTGAGCAACCTCTGTTCGCGACTGCGGGGCTCGCAAACCCGGCTCACTCCTCGCGCTCACGGGTGCCACCTCTGTTCGCGACTGCGGGGCTCGCAAACCCGGCTCACTCCTCGCGCTCACGATGGCCCGTCCCGCTGGACGACCAGCCCGCGTCCCGCCTCACCGGCGGCCTCCACGTGCCGGTCCACCTCGGCGCCCAGGCTGCGCAGGATGTCCAGCAGCAGCCCGACCACCACCAGGTAGACGCCGATGTCGAAGAAGATCGACGTGACCAGGTAGAAGTCGCCGATCACCGGCAGCCACAGGCCGACCTTGACGCTCTGCAGCACCTCGCCGGTCAGCACCAGGCCGAGCACGCCGCTGCCGACCGAGATGCCCAGGCCCGCGCCGAGCACCGTGCCGGCCCCGACCGGTGCCGCCTCGGCCAGCTCGTACCGGCCGCCGGCCAGGTAACGCAGGGCCAGCGCGAGGCCCGCCACCAGGCCGCCGGCGAAACCGCCGCCGGGGGCGTTGTGCCCGGAGAAGAGCAGGAACAGCGAGAAGATCAGTACGGTGTGGAAGATCAGTCGGGTGACCACCTCGAACACGATCGAGCGGCGCCGCTCCGGCAGCGTCTGCCCGCCGCGCAGCCACACCGTGCGCCGGTCACCGGCGCGCATCGCGAGCGGCCGGGGGCGGCGCGGACGCGGCCCGGTGCGGGAACGCTCGTAGATCAGGCTGGCCACGCCGGTCGCGGTCACCACGAGCACCGAGATCTCCCCCATGGTGTCCCAGGCCCGGATGTCCACCAGGGTCACGTTCACGACGTTGCGGCCGTACCCCTCGACGAGGGCGAGCTGGGGGAAGTCGGCGGAGATCGACGGCGCCCGGCGGGCTCCGGCCGCGGTCAGCGCCAGACCGGCCATCACCACTCCGGCGGCGATCCCGATGCCGCGCCGCACCCAGCGGCTGCGGCGCAGCGGACGGGCCGAGAAGCGTTCCGGCAGCCGGCGCAGCACCAGCACGAACACGGCGATCGTGGCGGTCTCCACCAGGAACTGGGTGAGCGCCACGTCCGGCGCGCCGTACAGGACGAACATCATCGCGGTGCCGTAGCCGGTGACCCCGACCAGCAGCATCGCGGTGAGCCGGCGACGCGCGCCGACCGCGAGCAGCGCGGCGACCGCGATCACCACGCAGACCACGAGCTGGGCCGGGTTGTCCCAGGCCGCCAGGTCGACCCGCCAGGGCGCGGTGGCGAGCATCGCCCCGCCGGGCACGAACACCAGCGCGAGCAGCACCGTGCCGAGGTACTGCGGCAGCGAACCGCGCTGGGTGGCGCCGGTTACCTCGATGGCGAGCCGGTCGAAGCCGTGCGTCACCCACTCGTACCCCTGGTTGCCGCCCACTGGCGAGCGCAGCCGCGCCAGCGCGGGCGCGAGCGGGCCGCGGACCAGGTGCAGCGCCACGCCGCCGGCCAGCACGAGGGCGGAGAGGCCGAGCGCCACTGTCGGCCCGTGCCAGAGCGCCAGGTGCTCCTCGACCGGTCCGAACAGCTCCGCGTACGGCTCGAACAGGCCGCTGAGCCACCCGGCGGCCGGGCCGGCGGCGAGCCCGGCCACGGCGAGCAACGCCGGGGGTACGAGCATCGCGGCGGGCGGCCGGTCCACAGCCGTGTCGGCGACGCCGGGCCGGGTGCCGAACGCGCCCCAGACGAACCTGATGCTGTACGCGACGGTGAGCGCGCTGCCCGCCACCAGCACGACGAGCACGAGCGGGTCGCCGGTGAACGCGGCGAGCACCGACTCCTTGGCCACGAACCCGAGCAGCGGCGGCACGCCGGCCATCGAGGCGGCGGCGAGCGTGGCGACAGTCGCCAGCACCGGCGCGGCCCGCCCCACACCGGACAGGTCCCGCAGGTCGCGGGTGCCCGCCTCGTGGTCGAGGATGCCGACGACCAGGAACAGCGCCGCCTTGAACAGCGCGTGCGCCGCCAGCATCGCCACGCCGGCCAGCGCCGCCTTCGATGTGCCCGCCCCGAACACCACGGCGAGCAGGCCGAGCTGGCTGACCGTCCCGTACGCCAGCAGCAGCTTCAGGTCGGTTTGCCGCAGCGCCGCCCAGCCGCCCAGCACCAGCGAGACCAGTCCGGCGACGACGGTGACCGGCCGCCACGGTCCGGCCGCGGCGAGCGCCGGGCCGAGCAGTCCGATGAGGAAGATGCCGGCCTTCACCATCGCCGCCGCGTGCAGGTACGCGCTGACCGGTGTCGGCGCGGCCATCGCCACCGGCAGCCACGCGTTGAACGGGAACACCGCCGACTTCGCCAGCGCCCCGGCGAGGACGAGCAGCACCGCCAGCGCCAGGTACCCGCCGCCGGGCAGCGGCGCGGACGCCACCGACGACCAGCGGTAGCCGCCCGCGTGGTGGCCGAGCATCAGGAACCCGACGAGCATGGCCAGGCCGCCCAGCGTGGTCACGGTGAGCGCCTGCGCGGCCGCCCACCGGCTGGACCGGCGCTCGGTGCTGTGCCCGATCAGCAGGTACGAGAAGACCGTGGTCAGTTCCCAGAAGACGTAGAGCAGCAGCAGGTCGTCGGAGACGACGAGGCCGAGCATCGCCCCGGCGAAGGCCACCATGACGGCGGCGAACCGGGCCAGCCCGACCGACCCGGGCTCGAAGTAGCGGGCGGAGTAGACCAGCACCAGCGCGCCGACGCCGCCGACCAGCAGCAGCATCAGCCAGGACAGCGTGGTGACCCGCAGCGCCACGTCGAACTGAAGCTGCGGGATCCAGGGGTACGTCTCGACCACCGCGCCGCCGTCGCGTACCGCCCCGGTGTGGGCCGCCGCCCAGACCGCTGTGGCGGCCGGGGCGAGCGCGAGCAGCAGGCAGGCGCGCGGACCCCACCGGCGGACCAGCAGCGGGGCGAGCAGCGCCGCCACCAGGTGCACGATCAGCAGGACGAGCACGCGTACTCCCGGTCGAGGTGACAGCGCGCCGGAACACGCTGGGACACAACCGATCAGACGCCACAAACACCCCTAACCGCGCCCGTTTCCCCAAAAGCCACCCTTCCCCCCACCCCCACCTCCCACCACGCCACCCTCCCCGCCGCCCCAGCCCCGCCCCTCTCGCGTTGATCAAGGAGTTTGTGTCCGGAGACAGCACTCCTCACCACCCAAACTCCTTGATCACCGCGGAAGTGGGGCGGCGGGTGGGGGGAGGGTGGGGGCACCCGAATTGCGCCGCCGGAGGCGGGGCAGTGGGGGCAGGAGCGGGCCGCGCCGGAGGCCGCCGGTGGGGTCACCCACCCCGACCCTCCCGCGGTTCGGCCGCCGGGCGGGCCCGGTGGACCAGCTGGGCCCGGTGGACCGGCTGGGCCCGGTGGACCGGCTGGGCCCGGTGGACCGGCTGGGCCCGGTGGGACGGGTGGACCGGCTGGGCCCGGTGGACCGGCTGGGCCCGCTGGGACGGGTGGACCGGCTGGGCTGGCTGGGCTGGTCAGGACAGGGTGGTGGAGTCCAACTGGCGGGCGGCCCGGTCGACGGCGCGCTGGGCGACGGCGAGCGACCGCAGCGGCAGCCGGGCGTCCCGGCTCTCCCGGCGCTGGACGAAGTAGTGCACAGCGGCCCGCACGCGCGCCCGGTCGGCAGCGCTGGAACGGGCGGTGGCGAGGATCATCTCGCGCAGTCGGCGGGCCAGATCCTCGGCGAGTTCCAGGTCGGGACCGCGCAGCCCGGCGCGGAGCGCGGCCAGCCGGCCGTCGACCTGCCGGAGGAGCAGGTCGGTGCCGGGCCCGGAGCCTCGTTCCTCGACGGTCATCCACGCCCTCCAGCCCACGCCGCATCGCGAGTGAAGTTACTTTATGTTGCAGCCCACAAGCAACCAGTTAAGTAAGACTTAACGGAATAACCTCCCATTTCCCTTCCTGAACGCCGTCGTCGGGACAGAACGCTCCGGCGATCGGCCGGATGTCACACCGGCGCGGCAGGATGGGGTCGTGGCGGACGAGGTGACCCGGTCAGGCGGGGTGCTCAAGGAGTTCGGCGCGGCGACCCGGGAGTGGTTCACCGCGGCGTTCGCCGCGCCCACCCCGGCTCAGCAGGGCGCCTGGCGTTCGGTGGCCGCCGGACGCAACGCCCTGGTCGTCGCACCGACCGGCTCCGGCAAGACGCTCGCGGCCTTCCTCTGGTCGCTGGACCGGCTCGCCAAGGAACCTCCGCCGGCCGACCCCCGCCGACGCTGCCGCGTGCTCTACGTCAGCCCGCTCAAGGCCCTCGCGGTCGACGTCGAGCGCAACCTGCGCGCCCCGCTCACCGGCATCCGCCAGGCCGCCGCCCGGCTCGGCCTGGCGCCGCCCGACGTCACAGTCGGCATGCGTACCGGCGACACCCCGGCCGACGAGCGCCGCGCCTTCGCCCGCACCCCGCCGGACATCCTCATCACCACGCCCGAGTCGCTGTTCCTGCTGCTCACCTCCGCCGCCCGCGACTCGCTGCGCGGAGTGGACACGGTCATCCTGGACGAGGTGCACGCGGTGGCGGGCACCAAGCGCGGCGCCCACCTCGCGCTGTCCCTGGAACGCCTCGACGCGCTGCTGGAGCGGCCCGCCCAGCGGATCGGGCTCTCCGCGACGGTTCGGCCGATCGACGTGTGCGCCCGTTTCCTCGGCGGTGCCCGCCCGGTCGACGTCGTGCAGCCACCGGCCGACAAGACCATCGAGGTGAGCGTCCAGGTCCCGGTGGAGGACATGACCCGCCTCGACGAGCAGGAGCCACCGGAGGACGACCTGGGCGGGCTCGCTCCCCGCCGTCCCTCGATCTGGCCGGCCGTCGAGGAGCGAGTGTTCTCGCTGATCCGCGCACACCGGTCGACGATCGTCTTCACCAACTCCCGGCGCAGCGCCGAACGCCTCTGCGCCCGGCTCAACGAGCTGGCCGCCGAGGAGATCGAGGCGGCGTCCGCGCCGGAGGGCAGCCGCGTGGCCCGGGGCGGGGAGCCGGTGCGCGTATCCGGTCTGCTGCCCGGAGCCGACGGCCCGGCGGCCGGCGACGGCGGTCCAGGGGACGGCGCAGGGCCAGACGTCAGTGGTCCGGGCGATGGCGGCAGGGCGCGGCGGGGGGCGTTCGGCGGGCCGGTGGGGCCGGTACGCGCGCCGCGGCAGCCGGCCGAGGTGATGGCGCAGTCCGGCGCGGCGGCCGGGGCGCCGGCGGTGATCGCCCGGGCGCACCACGGCAGCGTGTCCCGCGAGGAGCGCAAGCAGATCGAGGAGGCGCTCAAGTCCGGCCGGCTGCCCGCCGTGGTCGCCACGTCCAGCCTGGAGCTGGGCATCGACATGGGCGCTGTCGACCTGGTGGTGCAGATCGAGGCGCCGCCGAGCGTGGCCGCCGGGCTGCAACGGGTGGGTCGCGCCGGGCACCAGGTGGGCGCGGTCTCGCGCGGCGTCGTCTTCCCCAAGCACCGGGGCGACCTGCTCTCGTGCACGGTGGTGGCCGAGCGGATGGGCATCGGGGCGATCGAGGAGCTGCACTACCCGCGCAACCCGCTCGACGTGCTGGCCCAGCAGATCGTCGCGATGGTGGCGCTGGAGCCGTGGCGGCTCGGCGACCTCGCCGTGCTGGTCCGGCGGGCGGCGCCGTTCGCGGAGCTGCCGGACTCGGCGCTGCACGCGGTGCTCGACATGCTCTCCGGGCGCTACCCGTCCACCGCGTTCGCCGAACTGCGTCCCCGGCTGGTCTGGGATCGCGCCACCGACGTGCTGACCGGCCGCCCCGGCGCTCAGCGGCTCGCCGTGACCAGCGGCGGCACCATCCCCGACCGGGGCCTGTTCGGGGTCTTCCTGGCCGGCGCGGAGCGGGCCGCGCGGGTGGGCGAGCTGGACGAGGAGATGGTCTACGAGTCCCGGGTGGGTGACGTGTTCCTGCTCGGCTCGTCGTCCTGGCGGATCGAGGAGATCACCCCCGACCGGGTGCTGGTCTCCCCCGCGCCCGGCCAGGCCGCCCGGATGCCGTTCTGGAAGGGCGACCAGCTCGGCCGCCCGGTCGAGCTGGGCCGGGCGATCGGCGCCCGGGTGCGGGCGCTGCTGCGGCAGTCCGACGCCGACGCGGTGGCGGCGCTGCGCGCCGGTGGGCTGGACGACTGGGCCGCCGGCAACCTGATGAACTACCTGCGCGAGCAGAAGGCGGCCACCCGGTCGCTGCCGGACGACCGGACGGTGGTGGTCGAACGGTTCCGCGACGAGCTGGGCGACTGGCGGCTCGCCGTGCACTCGGTCCTCGGCGCGCGCGTCAACGGCCCGTGGGCGCTCGCGATCGGCCGCCGGCTGGCCGAGCGGTACGGCGTGGACGCCCAGGTCATGCCCTCCGACGACGGCATCGTGGTCCGCCTGCCGGACACCGCCGAGACACCGCCCGGCGCCGACGTGGTCGTCTTCGAGCCGGACGAGATCGCCCAGCTCGTCGAGGAGTCGGTCGGCACGTCCGCGCTGTTCGCGTCCCGGTTCCGGGAGTGCGCGGCCCGGTCGCTGCTGCTGCCCCGCCGCGACCCCCGACGGCGGCAGCCGCTGTGGCAGCAGCGCCAGCGCGCGGCGCAACTGCTCGACGTGGCCCGCGAGTACGCCGACTTCCCGGTGACGCTGGAAGCAGCCCGGGAGTGCCTCCAGGACGTCTTCGACCAGCCCGCCCTGGCTGAGCTGATGCGTGACCTGGCCGCCCGCAAGGTACGCCTGGTCGAGGTCGAGTCCGAGCGCCCGTCGCCGTTCGCCAGGTCGCTGCTGTTCGGGTACGTCGGCGCGTTCCTCTACGAGGGCGACGCCCCGCTGGCCGAGCGGCGGGCCGCCGCGCTGGCGCTCGACTCCGGCCTGCTCGGCGAGCTGCTCGGCCGGGTCGACCTGCGGGAACTGCTCGACCCGGAGGTGCTCGCCGAGACCGCCCGCCAACTGCGCTGGCTCACCGAGCAGCGCCGCCCCCGTGACGCGGAGGACGTGGTCGAGCTGCTGCGCGTGGTCGGCGACCTGAGCCCGGCCGAGCTGGCCGAGCGGGGCGTGCCGGAATCCTGGACCGACGAGCTGGCGGCGGCCCGGCGGGTCCTGCGGGTCCGCATCGCCGGCGAGGACCGCTGGGTCGTCGTGGAGGACGCCGCCCGGCTGCGCGACGCGCTCGGCGTCGCGCTGCCCGTCGGAGTCGCCGAGGCGTACCTGGCGCCGGTGGCAGATCCGCTCACCGACCTGGTCGCCCGGTACGCCCGCACGCACGGCCCGTTCGCGGCGGCCACCTGCGCCGCCCGGTTCGGGCTCGGCGTGTTCGTGGTGGAGCAGGCGCTGCGGCGGCTCGCCGCGAACGGCCGGGTGGTCTCCGGCGAGTTCGCCCCGGACACGGTCGGCACGCAGTGGTGCGACGCGGAGGTGCTGCGCCTGCTGCGCCGCCGCTCCCTGGCCGCCCTGCGCCGGGAGATCGAACCGGTGCCGCCACGCGCGCTCGCCACGTTCCTGCCCCGATGGCAGCAGGTCGGCTCGTCGGCCCGGGGCGTCGAGGCCGTCGCCGCCGCCCTCGAACAGTTGCAGGGCGTGAACGTGCCGGCGTCCGCCCTGGAACGTCTGGTGCTGCCCGCCCGGGTCGCCGACTACTCCCCCGCCCAGCTCGACGAGCTGTGCGCCAGCGGCGAGGTGGTGTGGGCCGGCGCGGGCGCGATCTCCGGCGGCGACGGGTGGGTGACGCTCGTGTACGCCGACGCCGCGCCGCTGCTGCTTCCCCCGCCGGACGAGGCGCTGACGCTGGCCCCGCTGCACGAATCCGTGCTCGACGCGCTCGCCGACGGGCAGGCGCTGTTCTTCCGCTCGCTCTCCGACCGGGTCGGGGCCACCGACGACGCCGCCCTGTCGGGCGCGGTGTGGGACCTGGTGTGGGCCGGTCACCTCACGAACGACACGCTCGCCCCGCTGCGGGCCGCGCTCGGCGCGGGCGGGGCACACCGGTCCCGGCCCTCGGCGCCGCGCACCCGCTACCGCCGGCCCGGCCGGGTGGCGCTGCCCAGCCGGGGCGGCCCGCCCACAATGGCCGGCCGCTGGTCCCGGCTGCCCGAACGCGACAGCGATCCCACCCGCCGAGCGGCTGCCCTGGCCGACCTGCTGCTGGAACGCCACGGCGTGGTGACCCGGGGCGCGGTCGTGGCCGAACAGGTCACCGGCGGTTTCGCCGGGGTCTACCCGGTGCTGTCCGCACTGGAGGAACGCGGGGCGGCCCGGCGCGGCTACTTCGTCGAAGGGCTGGGCGCGGCACAGTTCGCGGTGCCCGGCGCGGTCGACCGGATCCGGGCGCTCGCCGACGACAACCAGGGCCGGGGCGGCCCGGCGGTGGTGCTCGCCGCCACCGACCCGGCGAACCCGTACGGCGCGGCGCTGCCCTGGCCCGAGCGCGTGGTCGACTCCGGGGACGGCGCGGCACCGGCCACCGGGCACCGGGCCGGGCGCAAGGCGGGCGCGCTCGTCGTACTGGTCGGTGGTGACGTGGTGCTCTACGTCGAGCGGGGCGGCCGGACGATCCTGTCGTTCACCGACGACACCGACACGCTCGGCGCGGCCGGCAAGGCGCTCGCGGACGCGGTGCACTCCGGCGCGCTGGGCGCGATCTCGGTGGAACGCGCCGACGGCGAGGCCGTGAACGCGTCCCCGCTGCGCGACGCGCTCACCGCCGCCGGTTTCCGCGCCACCCCGCGCGGCCTGCGGCTGCGCGGCTGACCGCCCGGAGTTCCGAGGAGCGGGAACGTAGGGTGTGCCGGTGGCCTCGATCCGGGTACGCCAGGCGCGCGAGGAGGACCGCGCGGCGCTGGCGGCGTTGCACGAGCGGGAGTGGGGCGGGCCGATCGTGGTGGTCCACGACACCCGCTACGACCTGAGTGACCTGTCCACGCTGGTCGCGGTGGACGAAACCGGCGCGTTCGCCGGGGCGCTGGCGTACCGGGTCGACGCCGACGGGCTGGAAGTGGTGAGCCTGGCCGCCTCGGCCCCGGGCAACGGCGCCGGCACCGCGCTGCTGGCCGCCGCCGAGGAGGCGGCCACTGCCGCCGGGGCGGACCGGATCTGGCTGGTCACCACGAACGACAACCTGGGCGCGCTGCGCTTCTACCAGCGCCGAGGGCTGCGCATCGTCGCGGTGGACGCGGGCGCTGTCGACCGGGCCCGGGCGCTCAAGCCGACGATCCCGCACGTCGGCGCGGACGGCATCCCGCTGCACGACGAGCTGCGCCTGGCCCGGCACCTGACCGGGGCGGACCAGCTATGAGCGGCGCGGACGAACGCGCCCCGGCCGCCGGAGGCCAGGGCCGAACGACGCCGGACGACGCGCGGCCGACGGGCGGCGGTCCGAGCTGTGTCTCGCTGACCACCGACTACGGGTTGGCCGACGGGTTCGTGGCGGCGTGCCACGGGGTGCTGGCCCGGCTCGCCCCGGCCGTCCGGGTGATCGACGTGACGCACCTGATCCCACCCGCCGACGTGCGCCGGGGCGCGGCGGTGCTCGCGCAGACAGTGCCGTACCTGCCGTGGGGCGTGCACGTCGCGGTGGTCGACCCGGGCGTCGGCACCACTCGGCGCGGGCTCGCGCTCGCCGCGCCCGGCGGGCTGCTCGTCGGGCCGGACAACGGGCTCCTCGTTCCGGCCGCGGAGGCGCTCGGCGGGGTGAGCGCCGCGGTGGAGCTGACCAACCCGGACTGGCTCGGCCCCGTCGTCTCCCGCACGTTCCACGGGCGGGACGTGTTCGCGCCGGTGGCCGCCCGGCTGGCGCTGGGCGCGCCGCTCGGCGGGGCCGGGCCGGCGGTGGATCCGGGCACGCTGGTCCGGCTGCCGGAACCGGTGGTCCGCGCCGGGACCGGCGGCCTCACCGCCGAGGTGCTGACCGTCGACCACTTCGGCAACGTCCAGCTCGCCGCGCCCGGCGCGCTGCTCGACGGCCTGCCGCCCCGGGTGCTGGTGAACGGCCACGAGGCGGTCCACGGCCGCACCTTCGGCGACGCACCACCCGGCGCCCTGGTGGTCTACGTCGACTCCGCCGGCCTGGTCGCCATAGCGGTGAACACCGGCCGAGCCGCCGACACCCTCAAGACCACCCCAGGCGCCCTCATCACCCTCACCACCCCCTGACCCGCGCCCTCACCCCCCGCACCCTGACCCCCGCGATCTTGCAGTTGGTGCCCCGACACAAAGGACAAATGCCTTACGAAAAGGGCCGAAACTGCAAGATCAACGGGGGTCAGGGGCGGGCGAGGGCGGGGCGGGCGAGGGGGGTCAGCAGCGGGGGACTGTGCCGCCGTAGATCGAGGACAGGTACGCGTGGCTGACGTAGGTGCCGCCGACCAGGCGGTACCACCGCGTCGTCGTGCGGTACGTGCCGGCGATCCGCTGGCCGGTCACGTAGCACTGCACCGGCACGTGGGCGTACGTGGCGGCCAGACCGCGGCTGGCGTACGAGGTGCCCGCCCCGGCGCGCAGGTTCAGCGGCCCGGAGCCGACGACGGCCCGTGCCCCGCCGCCTGTCCACAGCAGCGTCACGTCCACCCACGCGTTGTCGGTGAGCCGCAGCCCGTCCCAGAACGTGCCGTCGGCCAGGTCCAGCCCGGCCGGGTTGCGCACGGTGCGTCCGAACTGGTCCAGCCCGCCGTTGTAGTTGCTCTGGTACGCCGCCTGGGCCTCGGGCCGCCCGCGCGGCAGGTCCTTCCAGTTCTCCCGGATGGACGACGGGTTCCACCAGTCGTCGCGGGTGTTCCACGGGCCGACGTCCCAGACCGGGGCGTACTCGCAGCGGCTTCCGCTGGTGGTGCAGACCTTGACGGTGTAGTCGCCGGTGCCGCGCGGGGACAGTCCGCGCCGGCTGGGCAGCGCCGCGAAGTGGTCCCGGGCGCGCACCGTGTGCCCGTTGGCGGTGGTGCCGCCGACCAGGCCGATCCGGGTCGCGTACACCCGGTAGGTGAGCGCGGCGGCCGGCTGGACCGCCGTGGTGGCGACCCGGTCGGCGGCCAGCGTCAGGCCGGTCACCGTGGCCTCCGAGGCGGCGTCCCGGGTGGTCAGCACGACGCGCGCCTGCACCCGGCGGACCGGCTCGTCGAACACGGCCTCGGCGGCGTCCCGCCACTCGGTCCAGCCCCGGGCGCGCCAGCCGCGTACCTGGGCCACCGCCGTGCCCCCGTCGCCGGTGCTCGCGGTGAGCCGGGCGCGTACCCGGGTGGCGGGCCGGTCCAGGACGCGCGGCGCGGAGAGCAGGATGCCCTCGGCGACCGGGCCGCCCACGGCGGCCGGGCGGGTGCGGGCGGTGGGGCGGGGGTCGGCCAGCCGGAGGCGGCCGGAACGCCAGGCGACGTTGACGTCGTCGCCGCCGGCGACGGCGAGGTCGACGGACCAGCGTTCGGGGTCGGGCGCGCCGGCGCGTGCCGGCACGACGGTGGACGGGGGCGCGGCCGACGCGGGCGTGCCGGGCAGGCCGGCGGCGACGGTGAGCAGGGCAGTCAGGGCGACGACGATACGACGTCCAGAATGAGCCATCAGCATTCTCCTCAGAACCCCCTGATCGTTGCGTTTCCGCTGATCAAGTGGAACCTCAGTACAAATGGCGACACATGCGAATTCTGTTCGGTAGGGGACAATGGCGAGGTGCCCGAAGGCGACACCGTCTGGAACACCGCGCGCGTCCTGGATCGCGCGCTCGCCGGGGCCCGGCTCACCGGGTCCGACTTCCGCGTGCCGCAGCTCGCCGCCACCGACCTGGCCGGCTGGACCGTGCGCGAGTCGGCCAGCCGGGGCAAGCACCTGCTGCTGCGCCTCACCGCGCCCACCGGCGGGCAGTGGACGCTGCACTCGCACCTGCGAATGGACGGCGTCTGGCGCGCGTACACCCCGGGCGAACGCTGGACGGCGCGGCCGGCGCACCTGATCCGCGTGGTGCTCCGCTCCCCCGGCGCGGTCGCCGTCGGCTACCACCTGCACGAGCTGGCGCTGGTGGCGACGGCCGAGGAGGAGTCGCTCGTCGGTCACCTCGGCCCGGACCTGCTCGGCCCGGACTGGGACGCCGACGAGGCGGTACGCCGGCTCGCCGCCGAGCCGGAGCGCACCATCGGTGAGGCGCTGCTCGACCAGCGCAACCTCGCCGGGGTGGGCAACCTCTACAAGTGCGAGGTGCTGTTCCTGCGCGGGGTGTCCCCCTGGACGCCGGTCCGCGCGGTGCCGGACCTGCCCGGCACCGTCGCGCTGGCCCAGCGGCTGCTCGCGGCGAACCGGGGCCGCTGGACGCAGAGCACGACGGGGGTGCTGCGCCGGGGCGGCACCAGTTACGTCTACGGCCGCCGGGCCCAGCCGTGCCGGCGCTGCGGGACCGCCATCCGCAAGGAGGAACTGGGCGAGCGGGTCACCTACTGGTGCCCGGTCTGCCAGCCCGACCGCGCCTGACGTAGAACTTCCACGAAACGCCAAAGATCGCCGAGATAGGGACGATTGGGTACTTCCGTCGCACCCCCGCGACGTCGCATGCTGCGATTGACCGCTCACCGTTCGTCAGCAGCGCGTACGCCGCCACGCCGGGGTGTCGGCCGGCGCGCCCCGACCCCGGGGAGAGCCATGGTGCTGTTCCGCAGACTCCGGCCCGGACGGCCGGACCGCGCCGGAGTCGCCGAGGAGACCGCGCCCACCACGTTCGCCGGTTCCGCCGCGCGGGGCGTACCAGCCGCGCGCGCCGGCGACGAGGAGCCGGGCGACGGAGCCACCCCGGCGAGCCTGGACCCGGCCGCCGTCCCACGCCTGTTCGGCCCGGTGCCGAACACCGCCGCCAGCCCGCTGCCCACGCTCGACGCGGACGGCCGCCCGGCGCCCGGCACCGGCATCCGCAAGTTCGTCGACCCGCTGCCGCTGCCCGGGCAACCGGCCACCGCCGGGCTCGGCGCCCGCCTGCCGGTCGCCGTCCCGGACACCATCACGTGGCCGGGCTGCGACTACTACGAGATCGGCCTCCAGGAGTACGCGCAACGCCTGCACCGCGACCTGCCGGCCACCCGGCTGCGCGGATACCGCCAGCTCAACCTGGGCACCGACGCCGCCGGCCACAACACGGTCGGCCCGCCGGCCCGCCCCTGGCACCTCGGCCCGATGATCGTCGCGCGGCGGGGCCGCCCGGTCCGGATCAAGTTCATCAACCAGCTCCCCACCGGGCGGGCCGGGGAACTGTTCCTGCCGGTGGACGAGACCGTCGACGGAGCCGGCGCCGGCCCGCTGGACGGTCCCGCGCCGTACCCGCAGAACCGGGCCGTGCCGCACCTGTCCGGCGCGCAGACCGGGTGGATCAGCGCCGGCAACCCGTGGCAGTGGGTGACCCCGGCCGGCGAGATCACGCCGTACCCGGCCGGGGTGGGTGTCACCCCGGTGCCGGACATGCCGCCGCCCGGCGCGGGCGCCACCACGCTGTACTTCCCGAACGAGCAGAGCGGCCGGCTGATGTGGCTGCACGACAACACGCTCGGCCTGTCCCGGCTCAACGTCTACTCCGGGCAGATCGCGCTGTACCTGCTCACCGACCCGGCCGAGGAACGCCTCGTCGACGACGGCGTGCTCCCCGCCGACCAGTTCCCGCTGGTGATCGAGGACAAGACGTTCGTGCCGGACGACGCGCAGCTCGCCGCCCAGGACCCCACCTGGGACCGGGACCGCTGGGGCGCCAAGGGCAGCCTCTGGCACCCGCACGTCTACCAGCCCCGGCAGAACCCGTACCGGCTCACCGGCGGCAACCCGACCGGCCGCTGGGACTACGGCCCGTGGACCCACGACCCGGACGGCGGGGCCAGCCCGTGGGTCGCCCCGGTGCCGAACCCGCACCACGACCCCGATGCCGACCCGGACGAGCCGCCGCTGGTACCCGCCGTGCCGCACCCGTCGGCGGTGCCCGAGGCGTACGGGGACACCCCGCTCGTCAACGGCGTGGCCTACCCGTACCTGGAGGTCGCGCCGCGCGCGTACCGGTTCCGGATCCTCAACGCCTGCGCGGACCGGGCGCTCAACCTCCAGCTCTACCGGGCCGCCTCGGACGGCCCGATGTGGGCCGACGACGGCAGCCCGGCCGACCCGGCCGCCGGTGAGGTGCCGATGGTCGAGGCGGTACGCGCACCAGGGCGCCCCGCGTACTGGCCGGTGGACGGCCGCGACGGCGGCGTGCCCGACCCGGCCGCCGCCGGACCCGACCTGATCCAGATCGGCAACGAGAGCGGGCTGCTCCCCGCCCCGGTGGTGCTGGCCAACCGGCCGGTGGACTACCGGTACGACAGGCAGGACCCGACAGTGCTCAACGTGGACGGTCACGCGCTGCTGCTGGCCCCCGGCGAGCGGGCCGACGTGATCGTGGACTTCGCCACCGTGCCGCCGGGCAGCACGCTCATCCTGTACAACGACTGCCCCGCGCCGCTGCCCCGGTTCGACCCGCGCTACGACCACCACACCGGCGCGCCCGACCGGAGCGGCTCCGGCGGGCTGCCGCCGACCCGGCCCGGCTACGGCCCGAACACCCGCACACTGCTCCAGATCCGGGTCACCGGCATCCCGGCCGAGCCGTACGACACGCGCCGGCTCGCCGACCGGCTACCAGGGGCGTACGCGCACAGCCAGCCGCCGCCGATCGTGCCGCAGCCCGCGTACGACGCCGCGTTCGGCACCCACACCCCGCGTCCGACGCTCGTCGGCGCGCGGGACGGCTCGGTCACGTTCACCCCGCCCGGCGCGGCGGCCCCGGTCACGCTGCCGGTGGCGGTGAAGTCGGTCGGGCAGGTGTTCGAGCCCCGGCACGGCCGCGCGGTGGGCCGCCTCGGCGTCGGCCACCCGGTCAGCGGGCCGCTGCTCCCGGCCACCCTGCCGCTGGGCCCGATGGAACCCGCCACCGAGGTGCTGCACGCCACCGACCCGGCCGTGCCAGTCGGCGCGCCGGGCGACGGCACGCAACTGTGGCGGGTCGTCGGCGACGCCCCGCGCACCCACCCGGTGCACATCGAGGGCTGCGACGTGCAACTGGTCAACCGGGTCGGCTGGGACGGCACGCTGCGCCCGCCCGAGCCGGGCGAGCTGGGCTGGAAGGACACCGTCCGGGTCAACCCCCGCGAGGACGTCGTGGTGGCGCTGCGTCCCGCGCCGCCGCCCCTGCCGTTCAAGATCAGCGACAGCGTACGGCTGCTCGACCCGTCCCGGCCCGTCGGCGCGCGGCTGGACGCGAGCCCGGTCAGCCCGGCCGACGGGCGCCCCGCCACGGTGGTCAACCAACTCGTCAACCTGGGCTGGGAGTACCGCTGGCAGACCCGCTCGGCAGGGCTGCGCGACCAGGGCATGAGCCGTCCACTGGTGCTGCGGGTGGCGCCCAAGGCACCGACCGGGCTGACCGCCACCCCGGCGCCCGGCAGCGCCACCGCGCTGCCCGCCATCGCGCTGACCTGGACCGGCAACGGCAGCCGCCCGGTGCCCACCAGCCACCTGCTGCAACGCGCCACCGACAGCACCTTCACCGCCGGGCTGACCGAGATCACCGTGGCCGCCACCGCCACCCGCTACACCGACGCGACAGTCACCCCCGGCGTCACCTACCACTATCGGATCCGGGCCGAGAACGCGGTGAGCTGCTCGTCCTGGTCGAATGCCGTACCGGCGGCGGTGCGCCTGGCCGCGCCGGCCCGGCTCACCTCGGCGGTGCTGCCGACCGCGCCGCTGCGGGTCGCGCTGCGCTGGGCGAACCACTCCTTCGCCACCGGTGTGGACGTGCAGCGCGCCACCAACCCGACGTTCACCAGCGGCCCGGGCACCACAGCGATCGCCGTGGGCGAGGCCCACCTGGACCCGGCCGTCGCCCCGGACACCACGTACTACTACCGGGTACGCACGACGTACCTGGGCGCGGCGTCCCCCTGGTCGACAGTGGCCCGGGTGACCACCCCGGCCCGGCCGACGGCGCCCACGGCGGTGAGCGTCATCGCGAGCGCGCCGGGACCGGACACCGCCACCGTGACGTTGAGCTGGTCGGCGGAGGCGCCGGCCGGGCCGGGCGCCGGCTTCATCGTGCAGCGCGCCACCGACGCCGCGTTCACCAGGGAGCCGGCCACGTTCCGCGTCACCGGCCGGGGGTTCACCAACACCGGCCTGGCCCGGGCCACCACCTACTACTACCGGGTACGCGCGACGAACGTCGTAGGCACCTCCCCCTGGACCCCGCCCACCCCCATAACCACCCCCACCTAGCCCTCCCAGTCAGGGTCGATCATGAAGTTGACGGCAGCTTCCGAGATCAACAACACCGTCAACTTCATGATCACCGGGTGGGCGGGGCGCCGCGTGAGTGCGGGGCACCTGACCGCGAGTTGCCCCCGCCCGGGAGGCCTGAAGCCCTCCGCCCGGCCCTGGCTGCGTCGGTGATCAAGGAGTTTGTGTACGGATTCGGCCCGCCTCAGGACACAAACTCCTTGATCAACGCGCGGAACAATCAGCGCGGGGCGATCGACGCGCGGGGCGATGCCGGCCGGGGTTAGGGGGCTCGGAGGGGGGTGCGGAGTTCGGCCAGGGCGGAGGCCACCCCGTGCAGCAGGTCGGTGGCCTCGGTCAGCCGAGCGGCGGCCGGGTGCGCGGTGTTCGGGCGGGCGTCCTCGGCGACGTAGCCGGCGGCGGCCACCACCAGCCGCTCGTACGCGGCCACCCCGTCCTCCAACTGGGCCACCAGCGTCGCGTGCACCTCGTCCAGCGTGCTCCGCGGGGTCAGCTTCGCCGCGCGTTCCACGCCCGCCACCCGGTTCGCCAGCTCACGCAGGGAACGATCGGCCTCGGCCGCCTCCCGGACCGCCGGCTCGGCCAGCCCGGTGAGCCGCCCGGCCAGCCCGGCCAGGGTGAGCGCGGCCCGGTCCAGCCGGGCCCACGGCTCGGCCGCGGCGGTGCCGCGCAACGCCATGCGGGAGCGGACCCGGCGTACCTCGGCCAGGACACCCGGCCCGACGGGCAGCCGCTCGACGGCGGCGACCAGCCGCGCGCGGGAGCGGGCGGCTGCCTCCGCCGGGTCGAGAGCGGGCGGCGCCGGCACTGCCGCGAGCGCCCGGTGGTCGGCCCAGCGCCAGGCGGCGATCGCGATCGCGCTGCCCGCGGCGCCGGCCCAGGCCGCGTCCGGCAGGCCCAGCCCGGCGTACGGGGTGAGCACCGCGGCGGCGCCGCCGAGCCCTCCGGCCATCACGCTCCACCGTCGCGCCGAGTTGCGCAGCCGGCGCAACCTGCGGAAATGTCGGGCCCGTTCGTCCGCCATGGTGTGTCCGCCCCTCCGTCAGCCGGTCGTGCTCTCCCCGGTGCCGCGTTCCCGGCTCATGCTGGCCCGGATCTCGTCGAGCCGGGCGGTGGCGGCCGGGTCGGTCGGCTGCCCCACCGCCGGGGTCTCGTGCCGGCCGCCGAGCTGCTCGCCGGCCATGCTCGACCGGATCTGCTCCAGTCTCGCCGATCCGGACGAGTCGAGCGTGGCCTTCTGGATCTCCAGCATCCGGCCCTCGACCGAGTTGCCGGCGAGTTCGGCCCGGCCCATGGCGGTGGCGTAGCGGCGTTCGATCCGGTCGCGTACCTCGTCCAGCGACGGGGTGCTGGCGGGCGCGGTGAGCGACGACATCGACTCCAGCGAGCGGGCCACGCTCTCCTGCATCTTGGCCTGCTCCAGCTGGCTGAGCAGCTTGGTGCGCTCGGCCAGCTTCTGCTGCAGGATCATCGAGTTGTTCTCGACCGCCTTGCGGGCCTGGGCCGCCGCGCCGAGCGCCTGGTCGTGCAGCGTCTTCAGGTCCTCCAGCGCCTGCTCGGCGGAGACGAGCTGGGTGGCCAGCATCTGGGCGGACTGCTCGTAGCGCCCCGCCTCGGTCTCGTCGCCCTTGCCCCGCGCCTGGTCGGCCAGCGCCAGCGCCTGCCGCGCGTTGCCCTGGAGCTGTTCCACCTCGGTCATCTGCCGGGACAGCTTCATCTCCAGCTGACGCTGGTTGCCGATCACCGCCGCCGCCTGCTGGACGAGCGCCTGGTGCTGGCGCTGCGCCTCCTCGACGGCCTGCTGGATCTGCACCTTCGGATCGGCGTGCTCGTCGATCTTCGCGCCGAAGAGCGCCATCAGGTACTTCCAACCCTTGACGAACGGGTTAGCCATCTCCGCCTCGTCCCCTCAGTAGCGTCGCGCCTACATCGTCCCAGCCGGACGCCACTCCGGCACCCGTACGCTCCTGATCAACAGTACGACGCGGGCGCCAGCACCGCCCACGACGTGACAGGCGGGATCAGGCGGCGCAGACCACATCCCGCTCGGCGGGGCGTACCCGGGTGCTGCGCAGCGTGGCCTTGAGCGGCGAGTCCTGCCGGACCTGGACGGCGACAGCGCCGTCGGAGGTGACCTGCCGGACGCCGCGGTTCGTCGCCTTGCGCACGGCGGTCGGGGCCACCGGGGCCGGCTCGACCGGCTCGTCGGCCACCGGGACCAGCACGCCGGGCATCTGCTCGGCGAGGGCGACGGTGTCGCTCACCTCGCGCAGCAGTTCCGACAGGCGGGCGCCGAGCGCGTCACAGATGGCGGCCAGCAGTTCGCTCGAGGGTTCCTTCTGGCCGCGTTCGATCTCGGAGAGGTAGCCCAGGCTGACGTTGGCGGCGGACGACACCTCGCGGAGGGTGCGGTGCTGCCCCTGCCTGCGTGTCCGCAGCGCGTCACCGATCACCCGGCGTAGCAGGACCATCGCACCTCCCCCTGAACGGGACCACCATCTCCGGCCGACCACGCCGCGCCGGACGCGGGAACCGCTCCGACGCCGACGACGACCGTCGGAGCCTTCCCGCAACCGTACCCGTTGGTTGCCACGACGACATCCCACCCCGCCTCTGAAAATCCGTGCGGATCGGCCGGTCGGCGGACCCGCCGCCGGGCGTGTCGGCGCCGGGCCGGCTCATCGGCGGCCGGCCCCCGCCGCCGCGTCGGCGTCGGCGTCCTCGGGAAGCTCGATGCGGTCGGCGAGCAGGCGCAGCGCCTCGATCACCGCGGCCGCGCGGATGTGGTCGCGGCCGCCGTCGAGGTCGAGCCGGCGCACCTGCGTACCGTCCGGCCCGGCGACCGCCACGTAGACCAGGCCGACCGGCTTGTCGTCCTGCGGCTCCGGCCCGGCCACACCGGTGGTGGCCAGACCCCAGTCCGCGCCGCACCGCTGCCGTCCGCCCTCGGCCAGGGCGGCGGCCACGTCGGGATCGACCGGGCCGCGGTCGGCCAGCAGGTCCTCCGGTACGCCGGCGAGCGTCGCCTTGAGTTCGGTGGCGTAGACCACCATGCCGCCCCGGTAGATCGAGCTGACCCCGGCGATCTCCACGACCGCGGCGGCGAGCAGCCCGCCGGTCAGCGACTCGACGGTGGCCAGTGTCTGGCCGCACTCGTGCAGGCGGTGCACGACGGAGGCCGCCGGGCTGCCGGCGGGCTGCTGGTGTCTCGCGTCGGTGTTCATGCCCGCCCTCTCTTCCCGCGCCCGGGCGGCTTACTCGTCGGCCGCCGGATCAACGGGCCGGACGCCGCAGCCGCAACGCCTGGGCGATGTAGTCGAACCCGGTGACCACGGTGACCACGACAGCCGCCCCCATGATCCACGGGCCGATCGCGGCGAGCGCCTCCGGCATCGGCCAGAGGTACCAGGTGATCGCCAGGATCTGGAGCGCCGTCTTGACCTTGCCACCCCGGCTGGCGGCGATCACGCCGTGCCGGATCACCCAGAAGCGCAGCGCGGTGATGCCCAGCTCGCGGGCGAGGATCACCACCGTCACCCACCAGGGCAGCCGGTCGTACACGGAGAGCAGCACCAGCGCGGCGCCGGTGAGCGCCTTGTCGGCGATCGGGTCGGCGACCTTGCCCAGCGAGGTGACAAGCTCGAACCGGCGGGCGATCCAGCCGTCGATCAGGTCGGTCGCCGAGGCCACCGCGAAGATCAGGCAGGCGGCCATCCGCCAGCCCGCGTGGGTCATGGCGGACGCGACCACGGTGGCCGCGAAGACGGGCACCAGCACCAGGCGCGCGCCGGTCAGCAGGTTCGCCGCGTTGAGCAGCGGTACGGGGGCAGCCGCCGTCGACTCCGCTCCCGTCATGTCCCGCATCGCCCCACGTGGCTTCCCCGCTCCGTCCGGGCCCGCCGTCACCGTACCGCGCCGGGCGCCGCCGAGATCATCTCATCCGGTACGGCGACCAGGTCGACACCCTCGGTCGCGGTGACAGTGGCCCGGACCAGGTCACCGGGGCGCAACGCGGCCAGGTCGACGCCGCCGCCGTCCGGCGCGACGAGCGTGGTCGATCCGTCGACCTCGGGCGCCTGATGGGCGGCCCGGCCCTCCACGACGCCGTCGGCGACCGAGGCCACGAGCACCTCCACAGTCGCGCCGAGGCGCTCCTCGGCGCGCTGCGAGCACAGTTCGTCGGCCAGCGCGCTGAGCTTGTCGTACCGCCGTTTGATCGTGGCGGCGGAGACCTTGCCGGTGAGCCCGGCGGCCTCGGTGCCGTCCTCGTCGCTGTAGTCGAACATGCCGATCGCGTCCAGGCGCGCCTCGGTCAGGAACCGGACCAGCTCGGCCACGTCCTGCTTGGTCTCGCCGGGGAAGCCGACGATGAAGTTGCTGCGCGCGCCCGCGTCCGGCGCGAGCGCGCGGGCGGAGGCGAGCAGCTCCAGGAACCGGTCGGTGGAGCCGAAGCGCCGCATCCGGCGCAGCACCGGCTCGCTGGAGTGCTGGAACGACAGGTCGAAGTACGCGGCCACGCCGGGCGTGGTGGCGATCACCTCGACCAGGCCGGGCCGGGTCTCGGCGGGCTGGAGGTAGCTGGCGCGCACCCGCACGATGCCGTCGATCGCGGCGAGCTGCGGCAGCAGCTTCTCCAGCGCGCGCGGGTCGCCCAGGTCCTTGCCGTACGAGGTGGAGTTCTCGCTGACCAGCACCAGCTCCCGTACGCCGGTCTTGGCCAGCCACTCGGCCTCGGCGAGCAGCTCGTCCGGGGTACGCGAGACGAACGCCCCGCGGAAGGCCGGGATGGCGCAGAACGCGCACCGCCGGTCGCAGCCGCTGGCGAGCTTCAGCGAGGCCACCGGGCCGGTGTCGAGCCGGTGCCGCAGCACCTGCCGCAGGTGCGCCGGGGTGTGCGCGTCGGTCTGCGGCGCGACCCGGGCCGGGGTGCCGTGCCCGGGCAGCGACACCGCCGCGTCGCGGCGCTTCACCGGGGTCAGCGGCAGCAGTTCCCGCCGGTCGCGGGGGGTGTGCGCGCCGATCGCCTCGCCGGCCAGCACCGAGTCGAGGCGGGCGGCGATGTCCGGGTAGTCGTCGAAGCTGAGCACCGCCTGCGCCTCGGGGAGGCTGTCGGCCAGCTCACGGCCGTACCGTTCGGCCATGCACCCGGCGGCGACCACCTTCGCGCCGGTGTCGGCGGCGGCGAGCAGCGTCTGGATCGAGTCCTGCTTGGCCTTCTCCACGAAGCCGCAGGTGTTCACCACCACCACGTCGGCGCCCTCGCCGTCGGTGGTCACCTGCCACCCGTCGGCATGCAGCCGGGCGGCCAGCTCCTCCGAGTCGACCTCGTTGCGGGCGCAGCCGAGGGTCAGCAGGGCGACCCGTCGCCCGTCGGATTGCGGGGTGGAGGAGGTGGCAGACACCATCCGAGGGTACCGGGCCGGTTCCGCACCGCCACGCCGCCCGTCCGGCGCGCTCAGCGGGCGGGAGCAGCCACACGGGCCAGCCGGTCGAGGAGGAACACCTCCGTACCGGCCAGGCCGGTGGAGCAGAAGACCGAGATCTGGTCCGCGCCGGTCCGGCCGGGAACCGCCCCGGCCAGCACCGCGCCCAGGTCGCGCAACCGCCCGGCGTACGGCTCGACGGCGGCGAGCATCGGCGGGACGTACGCGGCGGCCTGCCCCGGCGAGTCGGTGACCAGCAGGTCGGCGGCATCGAGCAGGTCGGTGCCGAACTCGTGCCGGTCGGTCTGCTTGAAACCGACCGTGTTGACGTGCGTGCCGGGCGCCAGGTCGGCGGCGTCCAGCACCGGGACGGTGCTCGTGGTGGCGAGCACCACCACGTCCCGGTCGCGCACCGCGGCGGCGGCCGAGCCGACGGCGCGGGCCGGCACGCCCAGCTCGGCGCGGACCCGCGCGGCGAACGCCTCCCGCCGGGCCGCCGAGCGGCTGTGGACGGTCACCTCGCGCAGCGGCCGGACCGCCGCCGCGGCCCAGACCTGGGTCCACGCCTGCCGCCCGGAACCCACCACGCCGAGCGTGGCGGCGTCCGCGCGGGCCAGCGCGTCCACCGCCACGCCACCGAGTCCTCCGGTACGCCGGGAGCCGAGTTCCTCGCCGACGGCGATGGCGCGTACCGCTCCGGTGCTCGCGTCGTGCAGCACGACGAGTTGACCGCTCTCCGGGCGGCCGAACGTGTCGTACGAGCGGAAGCCGTACCACTCGCCGGTGAGGTGCCCGGCGGTGAGCACCATCCGGCCCCCGCCCAGCGGCGCGGACGCCCGGGGCGGGGCGATGAGCCGCCCGGCGTACGCGGCCAGCAGCGCGTCCCGCATGGCCGCGACGGTGAGCGGGGCGCCCACGGCGGCCGCGACGTCGTCGTCGGAGAAGAGCACGGTCATGCGGTCAATCCTGCAACCTCAAGTTGACGTCAACTCCACCCGAGGTGGGCTTTCTCACCCCGCCACCGGTCCGCCCCGGCCGGTGCTACCGTCGGCCACGACGGCCCACGGGCCGTCCCGGACGAGTGGTGGGCGTACCCGGTCAGGCCAAGACGCCCCGCGTGACCCAACCGTCGCCCGGCCCGCTCCGCGCCGGGCCCGCCCGTCAGAGGTGATCTCATGGCCTGGCTCGTACTGGTGCTCTCCGGACTCCTGGAGACCGCGTGGGCGATCGCGCTCGATCGCAGCGCCGGCTTCACCCGCCCCCTCCCCTCCGCCGTCTTCGCCGTGACGCTCGTCGGCAGCATGGCCGGCCTGGCGTACGCGCTGCGCGACATCCCGGTCGGCACCGGATACGCGGTGTGGGTCGGTATCGGGGCGGTGGGCACCGCGCTGGTCGGCATGCTCGCGCTCGGCGAGCCGGTGAACCTGCCGCGCGTCGCGTGCCTGCTGCTGGTGGTCGCCGGCGTGATCGGGCTCAAGCTCTTCGGCTGATCATCCGCATCCGGTTTGGACGATGCGACGCCCGGGGTACCCGGTCTCCCGTTGACCGACAGAGCGATCATCACGGAGGACCCCATGGCCGACATGCACGCCAGCGCCCGTCCGCGCAGCAACGCCGCCCGGATCTGCACGATCGTCGCGTTCGTCTTCGCGGCTCTCGCGATCTTCCTGTCCCCGCTGATCTTCGGCGTCCTCGGCCTGATCCTCGGCATCGTCGGCGCGGTCCTCGGCGACAAGCCGCTGGGCTGGTACGCCGCCGCCGCGAGCGTGGTCGGCGCGATCATCGGCGCCGTGCTCGTCGCCGCGCTGCTCAACTGACCCGGAACCGCCCACGGCGGCTCCCACCTGATGGTGGGGGCCGCCGTGGTGCGTCGTGGGTCGTCAGTCCTCGCCGCCGCGCAGCCCGGCCAGGACCTCCTCCAGCTCGTCCGGCTTGACCAGCACGTCGCGGGCCTTGGAGCCCTCGGACGGCCCGACCACGCCGCGCGTCTCCATCAGGTCCATCAGCCGGCCCGCCTTGGCGAAGCCCACCCGCAGCTTGCGCTGGAGCATCGAGGTCGAGCCGAACTGCGAGGTGACCACCAGCTCGACCGCCTGCACGAGCAGGTCCAGGTCGTCGCCGATGTCCTCGTCGATCTTCTTCTTGCTGTCCTGCGCCGGGGCGAGCACGTCCGGACGGAACTCCGGCTCCCGCTGGTCCTTGCAGAACTTGACCACGTCGGCGATCTCGCGCTCGGTCACCCAGGCGCCCTGGATGCGCTGCGGCTTCGACGCGCCCATCGGCAGGAACAGGCCGTCGCCGCGGCCGAGCAGCTTCTCCGCGCCGGGCTGGTCCAGGATGACCCGCGAGTCGGCGAGCGAGGAGGTGGCGAACGCGAGCCGGGACGGCACGTTCGCCTTGATCAGGCCGGTGACCACGTCGACCGAGGGACGCTGGGTGGCCAGCACCAGGTGGATGCCGGCGGCCCGGGCGAGCTGGGTGATCCGGACGATGGAGTCCTCCACGTCGCGCGGCGCGACCATCATCAGGTCGGCCAGCTCGTCCACGATCACCAGCAGGTACGGGTACGGCCGCATCTCCCGCTCGCTGCCCGGCGGGGCCTTGATCTCGCCGTTGCGCACCTTGCGGTTGAAGTCGTCGATGTGGCGGACCCCGTTGGCGGCGAGGTCGTCGTAGCGCATGTCCATCTCGCGCACGACCCACTCCAGCGAGTCGGCCGCCTTCTTCGGGTTCGTCACGATCGGCGTGACCAGGTGCGGGATGCCCTCGTAGCCGGTCATCTCGACCCGCTTCGGGTCGATCAGCAGCAGCCGTACCTCGTCCGGCGTGGCCCGGGTCAGGACGGACACCAGCAGCGAGTTCAGGCAGGACGACTTGCCCGCGCCGGTCGCGCCCGCGATCAGGATGTGCGGCATCTTCGCGAGGTTGGCCACCACGTAGCCGCCCTCGATGTCCTTGCCCAGCGCCACCACCATCGGGTGGTGGTCGCTGGTCGCGGCGCGCGAGCGCAGCACGTCGCCGAGCGACACGTTCTCCGGGTCGGTGTTCGGGATCTCCACACCGACCGCGCTCTTGCCCGGGATCGGGCTGAGGATGCGCACGTCCGGCGACTTCACCGCGTACGCGATGTTGCGGGAGAGCTGGGTGATCCGCTCGACCTTCACGCCCGGACCCAGCTCGACCTCGTAGCGGGTCACGGTCGGCCCGCGGGTGAAGCCGGTGACCGCGGCGTCCACGTCGAACTGCTCGAAGACGCCGGTGAGCGCGGCGATCACCTCGTCGTTGGCCTTGCTCCGGGTCTTCGGCGCGGCGCCGCTGCCGAGCATGTTCGCCGGCGGCAGCGTGTAGTCGCCGGCCAGCCCGGTGAGCGCGAGCTGCTCGGCGCGGGTGGGCAGCGGCGAGTGCTCCGGCGGCTCGACCGGCTTGCGGTTCGCCGGCACGCGCGGCGTCTTGCGCGGCAGCACGATGGTTTCCTGAAGGTCGACGCCGGCCAGCTCGTCGTCCGGGTCCAGTGGCTCCAGCGGCGAGGACAGCCGCTTCGCCGGCCGCTTGCGGGCCGGCTTCGCCGCCGCCTCGGCCCCGGCTTCCTCCTCGTCGTCCTCGGGCACGCCCGGATCACCGCGCAGGCCCAGCCGCTCCGGGATCTTGTTGATCGGGGTCGCGGTGACCACGAGCAGGCCGAACACCAGCAGCAGGAGCAGCAGCGGCATCGCCACCCAGGCGGTCACCGCCGACTTCAGCAGGTCGCCCACGCCCGCGCCGAGCAGGCCGCCGGCGTAGTCGCGCTGGACCTCGTCGACCGGGTTCTGCCCGATGTGCAGCATCGAGGCGGTCGCCAGCATCATCGAGCCCCAGCCGACCAGGCCACGCCCGCGGTGCTCCGGGTCGGCCGGGGTCCGCATCAGCCGCCACGCGCCCACCATGAACAGCACCGGCAGGATGATCGAGATGGCGCCGATGAACAGGCGTACGGTGTCGGCCAGGTGCCGGCCCACCGGCCCGGCCCCGCCGCCCCAGATGCCCACCGCGCTGAGGATGGCCAGGCCGAACAGCAGCAGCCCGGCGCCGTCGCGGCGGTGCTCCGGATCCAGCTCCCGGGTGGACGCGGCCTGCCGGCCGGCGGCCCGGAACCCCCAGCCCACCGTGTGGGCCAGCCCCATCCAGACGGCGCCCGCGGCCCGGCCGACGAACGCGGCCGGAGCCGGCCCGCGGCGCGCCGGCCGCCGCGCCGGTTTCCGCGCCGCCGCCTTCTTCGCCGGCTGACGGGCGCGGTTGTTCGTGGTGCCACGCGGCGACGCGCCGCGCCGCCGGCTCGCCTGAGAGGTACGCCCCGCCATAGAGTCACGGTAACGGCGGCACCCGGTGGAACGCCGCTTTTCCGGGTCGTGTCCGCGCGTCGCAGCACGGGTCGGACCGTCGTTTGTGTTATTCGCCTCAGAAGGGATGCCCGATGGCGTCGCCGGAGATCGAGGACGGTCCGGACGGTCCGCTGACCGGACACCCGCAGGCGCTGCGCCCGCTGACCGGCGAGCTGATCGCCGCGGTGGCGGCCCACCGGGGGTACGCGGTGGTCGAGGAGCCCGACGGCGCGCTCGTGGGCCGCTGGGAACGGAACCTGATCTGGTTCCACCGCCGGGGCGCGGCCGGTGAGCTGCTCCAGGTACGCACCGTCGTCGCGCGGCACTTCGGCATCGAGCACGTGCCCGAGCTGCACGTCTTCTGCAACATGTGGAACCACGACCGGCTCTGGCCGAAGGCGTACGTGCACGTCGCCGACGACGGGTCGGCCCAGATCTGCGGCGAGGTCACCACCGACCTGGAGCGCGGGGTCACACCGCACCAGCTCGACCGGCTGGTCGACTGCGGTGTCACCACCGGCTGCCAGCTGGCCGCCGCCGTCGAGGAGCTGACCGGCGGGACGCTCCGATGACCACGGCCCGCGACCGAGGGCTGGCCGCCGCGCTCGCCGACGCCCGGGACCGGCCCGACGGCGAGGAGCGCTGCGCCGAGCTGGAGAGGATCGCCTCCCGCGCGGACGCCACCGGTGACCCGCGTACCGCCCTGTCGGCGCGGTTCGCGCTGGTCGAGGCGTACCTGCACCTGGGTGAGCGGTGGCGCACCGTGGAACCGGTCCGGCGGATGCGGGAGACGGTGGCGCGGCACCCAGGGCTGCTGGACGCCCGCCCCGACGAGCTGACCCGGCTGCGCCGGCACCAGCGGCAGGCGGTGGAGGCGCTGTTCGGCACGCCCCGGGTCGGCCTGGACCAGGCCCGGTCCCTGTTGGACGCGCTCGCCGGGGAGCTGGGCGAGGACGCCGCGCCGGTCGCGGAGCTGCGGTGCCGCGTCGCCGACCACCTCGGCGACGAGCCGGCCGCCCGGCGGGCATACGAACGCTGGTCGGCAGCCGACGCCACGGACCCGGTGGGCGGCTGCCCGGGCTGCGCCCCGGCGCGACGGGCCGAGCTGCTGGCGGGCTGGGGCGAGCCGGAGGCGGCGCTGGCGGCGCTGGCGCCGGCGCTGACCGGCTGGGTCGCGCCGCAGACGCCACCGACCCGGCGGGGTGAGCGGCAGGCCGCCGCGGCCGCGGCCGGGGCGACGGTCTGCACCGACCAGCCCGAACGGGCGCTCGCCGTGGGACTGCTGCCGTGGCTGCGTACCGGCGCGGTGACCGAGGCGGCCCGGGCGCACGTGCGCGCGTACCGCCGGCACCGGCGTGAGCGGGCCGCGTTCGGAATGCTCGCCACGCACCTGCGCTTCTGCGCGCTGGGCGGCTACCTGCACCGCGGGCTGGAGGTGCTGACCGAGCAGCTGCCCCGGCTGGACCACCCGGCCGACGATCTGTCCGCGATGGAGTTCGCGGCGGCCGGCGCGCTGCTCTGCGGGCTGGCCGCCGAGGCCGGGCTCGGCGGGCGGCGGATCCACCGCCCCGGGCACGGTTCGCGGCCGGCGGCCGAGGTCGACGTGGCGACACTCGGGGCGCAGCTCCAGGCGCTGGCCACGGCGCTCGCCGGCAGCTTCGACGCCCGCAACGGCACCGGGCACCAGTCCGGTCGGATCGCCTCCTGGCTGGCCGAGCGGCCGCTCGCCGCGCCGGTCTCGCTCGCCGCCGAGAGCGAGTTCGACGAGGAGCCGGAACCGGACCCGGCCGAGCCCGGCCCGCCCGGCCCGGAGGAGCCGGCCCCGCTGGACGCGGCGCTGCTCGCCGCCGCGCTCGACGCCCGGGGCGAGCCGTACACGCCTGAGCCGGACGGCACACTCGTCGGCCGCTGGGGCGAGGCGACGATCCAGTTCCGTCTGCTCGGCCGCCACTGTGACGTGCTGCACGCCCGGGTGGTGGCGGCGCGCACGCTGCCGGCCGAGCGGCGCGCCGAGGCGTACGCGTTCTGCAACGCCTGGAACCACGACCGGCTGCTGCCCGCCGCCTACGTGCACGAGCCCGGCGACGGGACGCTGGTGCTGGCGGCGGGCGTCTCCACGGACCTGTCCTGCGGGGTCGCCCCGGCGCAGCTGGAGGTGCTGGTGGCCGCGGCGGTCCGCACCGGCGCCGCGTACGCCGAAGCGGTAGCCGCCCTGGCCTGACTCCCGCCGCCCCAACCGGCCGACCGGCGACGCGGCGCGGCCCCCGAACCACCGGGCGGTGGTGGTCGGGGGCCGCGGTCTCGGTGCGGCGGTCAGCGGGCGGAGAACGCCAGCGTGTACTCGCCGGAGCCGGACAGTCCGGTCACCCGGTACCGGTAGGCGCCGGCCGGGCCCTCGGCGGTCAGCCGGGCCACGCCGTCGGCGCTGGTGGCGCGGGCCACCGTGCGGAACGCGCCATTGGTGAAGCGTTGCAGCTCCAACGTCACCCGGACGCCGTCCGGCGCGGCCAGGCACGCCTCCTGGGTGCCGCCCGGCACCCGGAAGAAGCGCCCGTCCGGCTGCACCTGGACCCGCCCGGCGGCGATCCGGCCGGTCCGGCTCACCTGGCCGGCGCACTCGGTGTCGCCGGCCGGCGGGGTGGGCGGGACGGTCGACGGCGGGGTGGTCTCCCCGCCACCGGCCGGCGGCTGCGTCGGGGCCGGCTGGTCACCGGCGGTGACGAGCGTGAGGTTGTTGCGCTGGAGGATCTCGTTGACCGGCTGGAAGAACGTGACACCGCCCCGGGTGCAGTCGCCGGAGCCGCCGGAGGTGACGCCCTGCGCCTGGTCGCCGGAGAGCCACGCGCCGCCCGAGTCGCCCGGCTCGGCGCAGACGTTCGTCCGGGTCAGCCCGGTGACAGTCCCCTCCGGATAGTTGACAGTGGCGTTCTTGGCCTGGACCAGGCCGCAGCGGGTGCCGGTGGTGGAGCCGGAGCGGCAGACCGAGGCCCCGACCGGCGCCTCGGTGGAGCCGTTCACCGCCACCGTGCCGCCGTCGTTGAAGTCGGTCACCACGCCCTGCGGCGTCCAGTCGCCGTTGACCCGCACGAACGCCCAGTCGTCGCCGGGGAACGAGGAGGCCGCGAACGTCCCCTGGGCGACCCGGTTGGATCCGGTGGTGCGGTCCCCCGGCCGGCCGCAGTGCCCGGCGGTGACGAATCCGCCCACCACCGAGAAGCCGACCGAGCAGCGGCCGGCGTTGTTGATGAAGAAGGCGTCGCCGCCCCGCACGTCGAACAGCGGACGCGGGGCCTCGTCGGCGGTGCGCACCCGGACCATCGCGGTCTTCGACCCCGCGGCGGCGGCGAACCGTCGGCCGTCGGCCTCCGCGCCCGGACGGGCCACCACCACTACCGCGTTGTCGGTCACGTCGACGTACCAGCCGGCGATGTCCGGGCTGGCCGCGCCGCCCGCCGCGTCGAGCCGGGACTTCACCGCGTCCAGCTCGGCGACACCGCGGGCGACCCGGTTCGGGACCGCGCCGGCGGCCTTGACCCGCGCCTCGCCGGCCGCGTCGGCCACCGCCACGGTGAGCGTCGCGCCGTCCGCGCTGAGCCAGCTGCCCCCGTACCCGGCGCCGAGTTCGGTACGCAGCCGGGTGACGGTGCCGGCCGCCCACCGCTCGGTGCGCAGCCGCTTCACCGCCTGGTCACGGGTGAGCGAGAGATCGCGGCCCATCGCGTCCAGGACCTCCGGGGCGACGCCGTCGGTGGCCGGCGCGGCCCGCCGGGGTTCCTCGCCGGCGAACGACGGTACGGTCACCGCCGCCGTCAACCCGGCCGCCGCCACCAGTACGCCGATGGCTGTCATCCGTCTGCGGTCCATCCGCCACGCTCCTCCCGGCCGGCGCAGGGGCACGCCGGCCGTCCCGGAGTACGGAGACGGACGCCGATCGGATGAGGGTTACCGGAGGGTTTCGACGCGGCGTGTCGGGACGTACCCGGAAAGCGACGGCGCCGGCCCACCGTGGACGGTGGACCGGCGCGCGGCGCGGTCGGGTCAGACCTCGACGACTGTCGGGACGATCATCGGCCGGCGGCGGTAGGCGTCGTTGACCCAGCGTCCCACGGTGCGGCGGACGATCTGCTGGAGCTGGTGCGGGTCGGTGATGCCGTCCGCGGCGGCCCGGTTCAGCGCCTCGGTGACCAGCGGGATCACCGCGTTGAAGGCGGCCTGGTCCTCGGAGAAGCCCTTCGCCGAGACGGTCGGCCCGGCCACCACCTTGCCGGTGACCGAGTCGACAACGACCGTCGCGGCGATGAACCCGCCGTCGCCGAGGATCCGGCGCTCGGTGAGCAGCGACTCGCTGACGTCGCCGACGGCGAGACCGTCGACGTAGACGTACCGGCTCTTGACCCGCCCGACCAGGCTGGCGCGGCCCTCGACCAGGTCGACCACGTCGCCGTCCTCGCAGAGCACGACCCGGTCCGGCGCGACGCCGGACTCGATGCCGAGCCGGGCGTGCGCCCGCAGGTGCCGCCACTCGCCGTGCACCGGCATCAGGTTGCTCGGGCGTACGACGTTGAGCAGGTAGAGCAGCTCGCCGGCCGGGGCGTGGCCGGAGACGTGCACCTTCGCCACGTCCTTGTGCACCACCACGGCGCCGGCGCGGGCCAGCCGGTTGATCACCCGGTAGACCGACGTCTCGTTGCCGGGCACCAGCGAGGACGCCAGCACCACGGTGTCGCCGGGCGCGATGGTGATGTGCCGGTGGTCGCCGCTGGCCATCCGGCCCAGCGCGCTCATCGGCTCGCCCTGCGACCCGGTGGACATCAGCACGATCTGCTCGGGCGGCAGGTTGGTGGCCTCCTCGATGCCGACCACCAGGCCGGCCGGGATGTTGAGCAGGCCCAGGTCGCGGGCGATGCCCATGTTGCGGACCATGGACCGGCCGATCAGCGCCACCTTGCGGCCGTGCTCCGCCGCCGAGTCGAAGACCTGCTGCACCCGGTGCACGTGCGAGGCGAACGAGGCGACGATGATCCGCCCCTTGGCCTTCGCGAAGATCGAGTCCAGGACCGGGCCGATCTCCCGCTCCGGCGTGACGAAGCCGGGGATCTCCGCGTTCGTCGAGTCGGACAGCAGCAGGTCGACGCCCTCGGCGCCGAGCCGGGCGAACCCGGCCAGGTCGGTGATCCGCCCGTCCAGCGGAAGCTGGTCCATCTTGAAGTCGCCGGTGTGCAGCACCAGGCCGGCCGGCGTACGGATGGCCACCGCCAGCGCGTCCGGGATCGAGTGGTTCACCGCGAAGAACTCGCACTCGAACGGGCCCAGCCGTTCCCGGCCGCCCTCCCGCACGGTCAGCGTGTACGGCTGGATCCGCCGCTCGGCCAGCTTCGCCTCGACGAGCGCGAGCGTGAACTGGGAGCCGACGAGCGGGATGTCCGGCTTGTGGGCGAGCAGGTACGGCACCGCGCCGATGTGGTCCTCGTGGCCGTGCGTGAGCACGATCGCCTGCACGTCGGCCAGCCGGTCCAGGATCGGGGCGAAGTCGGGCAGGATCAGGTCCACGCCCGGCTGCTCGACGTCGGGGAACAGCACCCCGCAGTCGACGATGAGCAGCTTGCCATCGTACTCGAAGACGGTCATGTTCCGGCCGATGGCGCCGAGTCCGCCGAGCGGGATGATCCGCAGGCCGCCCTCGGGCAGCGGCGGGGGCAGCTCACTCTCGATGTGCGCCTCGGTCACGCGTCACCTCATTCTGCGACGCCGTCGCGCGGCGTCCGTCGTGTCGTTTGTTCATTCGGGCAGGGGCAGGCCCGCCGCGGCGCAGTCGGCGCGCAGCTGGGCCAGTTCGTCGCCGGTGGCGTCCACCAGCGGCGGTCGCACCGGGCCGGCCGGGCGGCCCTGGGCCGCGAGACCCGCCTTGACCAGGATCGTGCCCTGGGTGCGGAAGATGCCGGTGTAGAGCGGCAGCAGTTGCCGGTGCAGCGCGAGCGCGCCGGCGTTGTCGCCCGCCACGAACGCGTCGATCATCTGCTTGGTCAGCGCGCCGGTGAAGTGGGTGGAGGTGCCGACCACGCCGACCGCGCCGACCGACAGCAGCGGCAGCGTGAGCGCGTCCTCGCCGCTGTAGTAGGCCAGGTCGGTGCGGCTGAGCACCTCCGCGGTGGCGAACAGGTCGCCCTTGGCGTCCTTGACGGCGACGATCCGGCCGTGCTCGGCCAGCTTCACGAGCGTCTCGGTGGCGATCGCCACACCGGAGCGGTGCGGGATGTCGTAGACCATGACCGGCAGGCCGGTGGCGTCCGCGACGGTGGTGAAGTGACGCAGCAGCCCGGCCTGCGGCGGCTTGTTGTAGTACGGCGTCACCACCAGCAGGCCGTGCGCGCCGGCCTTCTCGGCCTGTGCGGCCAGCTCGACGGTGTGCCGGGTGTCGTTGGTGCCCACCCCGGCGACGATCCGGGCCCGGTCGCCGACCGCCTCGACCACGGCGCGGATCAGCGACTCCTTCTCCGCGTCGGTGGTGGTCGGGGACTCGCCGGTGGTGCCGTTGAGGACCAGCGCGTCGTTGCTCTGCTCGTCCACGAGGTATTCGGCCAGCCGGACGGCGCCGTCCAGGTCCAGCCCGCCGTCCGGCGTGAACGGGGTCACCATGGCCGTCATCACACGCCCGAACGGGCGCGACGCGCCCCGGCCCGGGTCGGTGGAGTGGTCGTGCGTCATGCTCACAACCTAGCGGACGACCACCGGTGGCCCGGCGGCGAAGGGTGACGAGTCACTCGGCGTACGGGGAGGCCGCCACCTCGGTGCCGTCGGGCAGGGTGGAGATCTCGAAATCGGCGAAGACGTTCGGCGCGACACCCTTGAGCTGCCGCAGGCACTCGACCGCCAGCTCGCGGATCTCCACGTCGGCGTGCTCGGTGGCGCGCATCTTGACGAAGTGCCGCCACGCCCGGTAGTTGCCGGTCACCACGATCCGGGTCTCGGTCGCGTTCGGCAGCACCGCCCGGGCCGCCTGGCGCGCCTGCTTGCGGCGCAGCGTCGGGTTGGGCTCGTCGGTGAAGCGGGCCTCCAGCCCCTCCAGCAACTCGGTGTACGCCCGCACCGCCGCGTCGGTGGCCTCGACGAACTTCTTGTGCAGCTCCGGGTCGTCGGCGATCACCGACGGCTCGACCATCGCCGCGTCCCGCTCCGGCACGTACCGCTGGGAGAGCTGCGAGTAGGAGAAGTGCCGGTGCCGGATCAGCTCGTGCGTGAACGAGCGCGACACGCCGCTGAAGTAGAAGCTCACCGAGCCGTGCTCCAGCACGCTCAGGTGGCCGACCTCCAGGATGTGCGCCAGGTAGCCCGCGTTGGTGGCGGTGGCCGGGTTCGGCTTCTTCCAGCTCTGGTAGCAGGCCCGGCCGGCGAACTCGGCGAGCGCCTGCCCGCCGTCGGCGTCGGTGGACCAGGGCACCTCTTCCGGCGCCTGGAACTGGGTCCACGCGATCAACTTGACCTGGGGCTGCACCATCTCCGGCATTCCTGCGACTGTAGTTGGCCCGCGCCCGGCGAGGAAATCGGGCACGCGGCAGCGCCGCCGCTCCAGATCTGGAGATCTTGGTAGGAGAAGGCCCCTATATAGGGGCGCTACGCTTCCAAGATCTCCCCTCGTCCCACCTTTCGGGACATCGATTCCGACTAGCGGGATCGGTGCGACAGCGTCGGTGAAGCCGCCGGTGCGGTACGCGACCAACCGCGTCCGGCGGGACGCTAGACGTAGAGCGAGGTGAAGGGCGCCCAGGGCAGGTTGCGGGCCACCGAGAAGACACCCCAGGCGGCCAGGAACAACCCGATGGCCTTGGGGCTGAACCGCGGCTCCGGCAGCTTCCAGCCGAACGCCCGGTTGCCGGCCCAGGCCACGAAGAGCCAGGTCAGGAACGGCAGCGCGAACACGAACAGGAAGTGGTGCCGGGCGGCGGCCGGCAGGTCGCCGTGCAGCACGTACCAGAGCGCGCGGGTGCCGCCGCAGCCCGGGCAGTCGAGCCCGGTGGTGAGCTTGAGCAGGCAGGTCGGGCGAGCGTCCGGGTCGCTCTGGGTCGGGTTGCTGATCAGCGCGTACGCCAAGCCGAGGACGACGCAGCCGAGCGCGGCCAGCGGCACCGCCCAGCGCGGGGCGCGGGCGTGCAGGCGCAGGACCATGCGGGTGAACCGGTCGGTCTCGACCGGCTGGTACGCGACCGGGTACGGCCCCTGCCACGGCCCGTCGGGCGCGCCGGCCGGAGCGTGCGGCCCGGCGTGAACATGCGGCCCGGCGTGAACATGCGGCCCGGCGTGGGCGTGCGGCTCGGCGCCCGAAGGCGGCCCGGCGTGGGCGTGCGCCCCGGCATGCGCGAGCGAGGGCGCCGACGGGTGCGGGTCGGCGTGCGGGTCGGGCTCGGTGGCAGGCCGGTCAACGCTCGTCACGCGCTCACCGTACACCCGCCACGCCCACCAGCGCGGCGGCCAGCGGCGCCGCCAGATCGCCCGCCGCCGGCGGGGCGACCGCCTCCAGGCCGAGCCAGCCGGCCAGCCGGTACAGCTCGGCGGCGAGCGCCACAGCGGTCTCCCCCGGGTCGGCGCCCGGCTCGACCCAGGCCGCCGGCACCAGCAGCACGCCGGCCTTCCGGTCCGCCTTGAGGTCGACGCGCGCGGTGAAGCGCTCGCCCTGGCGGAACGGCAGCACGTAGTAGCCGTACACCCGCTTCGGCGCCGGCACGTAGATCTCGATCCGGTAGGTGAAGCCGAACAGCCGCTCCGTGCGCGCCCGCTCCCAGACCAGCGGGTCGAACGGGCTGACCAGCGTGTTCCCGCGTACCCAGCGGGGCATCCGGGCGTCGGCGTGCAGATAGGCGGGATGCCGCCAGCCCTGCACCGTGACCGGGGTCAGCTCGCCCGCCTCGACCAGCTCGGCCACCGCCTGCCGCGCACCGGCCACCGGCAGCCGGAAGTAGTCGCGCAGCTCTGGCTCGGCCGCCACGCCGAGCGACCGGGCCGCGATCGAGACGAGAGCCCGGTACGCCTCGGCGTCGGTCGGGGTGGGCGCGTCCAGCACGGCGGCCGGGAGCACCCGCTCGGGCAGGTCGTAGCGGCGGGCGAACGAGTTGGTGCGGTCGGCGGCGGCGACCTCGCCGGCCCAGAACATGAACTCCAGCGCCCGCTTCACGACGGACCAGTTCCAGCCCCAGTTGCCGGTCTCGCGAGGCGCGTCGTGCTCGATCTCGGCGGCGGTCAGCGGGCCCCGGGCGGCCACCTCGTCGCGGACCCAGGCGAGCAGCCCGGGCTGCTCCTCGGCGATCTGGCGCATGCCGCCCCACGCCTCGTCGCGGGCCTTCGCCATCCGCCAGCGCAGCGCCGGGTGCAGCCCGACCGGCACCAGCGACGCCTCGTGCGCCCAGTATTCGAACAGCTCACGCGGGCGGCGATAGGCGGCGGTGTCCAGCAGCTCGGTCGGATAGGGCCCGAGCCGGCTGTAGAGCGGCAGGTAGTGCGCCCGCTGGAGCACGTTCACCGAGTCCATCTGGATCAGCCCGACCCGGTCGAGCACCCGGCGCAGATGCCGCCGGGTGGGCACGCCGGTGGGCGCCGGGTCGGCGAAGCCCTGTGCGGCCAGGGCCACCCGGCGGGCCTGGGCGAGGGAGAGCGATTCGGCCATCGTCGGCGACCCTAATCCAGCGGTCCGACACAATGCCGGACGCGGCGGGCGGGAGCGGCGGCTGGACCGATCGCCCGCCGGGGCATAGAACGGACAGGTGCTCACCATTCGCCGGGAGGAACCGGACGACGCCGAGGCGATCGCCCGGGTGCACGTCCACGGCTGGCAGGCCGGTTACGCCGGGATCATGCCCGCGGAGGTGCTGACCCGGCTGAACCCGCGCGCCTGGGCCCAGCGCCGCCGCGACCTCGGCACCGCCGACCCGGAGCACCCGTTCACCACGCTCGTCGCCGAGACCGGCGGGACGATCGTCGGTTTCACCACGTTCGGGCCGTACCGGAACAACCAGGACCGCGACGACCTCGACCCGGCCCACGGCGAGCTGGTGGCGATCTACCTGGAGCCCGCGCACTGGGGTTCCGGCGTCGCGCGGACGCTGCTCGCGGCGGCCCGGGACGGCCTGGCCGAGCGGGGCTGGACCGGGTACCGGCTCTGGGTGCTCGCCGACAACGCCCGGGCGCGCCGCTTCTACGAGCGGGCCGGGCACTCACCGGACGGTGAGGAGTCCACCTATCCGGTGCCGCTGTCCGGCGGACGCGCCCCGATCCTGCTCCGCGAGCTGCGGTACATCGCCGGAAGCTGACCCGGCCGGCGCGTCACCGGCGGGACGCGCGCCGCCCGTCGGCGTGAGCCAGCGGCGGATCGGCAGCCCGAGCAGCAGCGCCAGGCTGATCCACACGTACGTGTTGCTGCCGAGGAAGCCGTCCACGCCGGTGAAGTCCTTCTCCCAGGACCAGACGATCCGGCTGCACAGCAGCGCGTACCCGATCAACGCGGCGGCCAGCAGCAGACGGCGTCGCCGGCTGCGGGCGGGCGCCGCCATGCCGTTGTCGACGAGCAGGATCAGCCCGGGCAGCAGCCAGACCAGGTGGTGCACCCAGGTAACCGGGCTGACCAGGCACATCACGGCGCCGGTCAGGGCCAGGCCGGTGGCCTCGTCGCCGGCGGCCACCGCCGCCCGCGACCGCCACGCCCACACCACGAGCGTCACGAGTACGAGCAGCAGCCAGGCGATCGTGCTCGGGTGCTGCGGGTCGAGCCGGGCCACCACGCCGCGCAGCGACTGGTTGGAGACGAACGCCAGCTCGCCGACCCGGTCGGTGTTCCACAGCGCCTCGGTCCAGAACTCGCGGGAGGCGTCCGGAAAGAGGCCGGCGGCCACGAGCGTGGCGACGGCGGCCGTGCCGACAGTGGTCAGCGCGGCCCGCCAGCGGCCGGTGACCAGCAGGTAGACGATGAAGATGCCGGGCGTCAGCTTGATCGCGGTGGCCAGGCCGATGCCCACGCCCGCCCAGCGGCTGCGCGCCGGCAGCAGCCACAGCAGGTCCACCGCCACCAGGAACAGCAGCAGCATGTTGACCTGGCCGAAGTTGACCGTCTCCCGCATCGGCTCGTACGCGGCGGCCAGGCAGAGCGCGACGGCGAGGGCGAACCAGCGGGTCCAGCCGGAGCGGCGGGCCACCGGGTCCAGCAGCCGCCAGATCACCACGGCGCTCGCCAGCACCGTCAGCGTCACGCTCACCACGATCGCGGCGCCCCACGGCAGGTACGCCATGGGCAGCATCACCAGCGCGGCGAACGGCGGGTAGGTGAAGCCGTACTGGGTGCCGGACCGCAGGAAGTCGTAGATCTCGCCGCCGTCACGCGCCCAGTAGGTGAGCGCGCCGTAGTAGACCTGGAGGTCGAAGAAGCCGTGCCGCACAGCCGCCACGGACAGGAACACGGTGACCGCCGCGGCGAGCGCCGCCACGGCGACGGCCTGCGTGATCGTGCGCCCGGCACCCTGCGCCACCGTCACCCTCCTCGCCCTGCGTAGGCTCACGTGCCATGGCTGCAGGCTACGTCCGGCCCGCGCGTCCCGAGGACGCCGGCGAGATCGCACGCGTCCAGCTCGCGACCTGGCGGGTCGCGTACCGCCGGATCCTGCCCCGGCACGTGCTCGACAACCTGGACGAGGCGTACCTCGCCCGGCAGTGGAGCGCCGCGGTGCAGGAGCCGCCCTCGGGCGCGCACCGGGTGCTGGTCGCCGTCGAACAGGCGGCGCAATCCTATCTGGTGGGGTTCATCGCCTCCGGTCCGGCCGACGCCGAGGCGCTCGCTCCCGGCGAGCCGGCCGACGCGCTCGCGTCGGGCGTCGCGGCGGTGACCGATCTGCTGGTGGAGCCCCGGTGGGGGCGACGCGGGCACGGCAGCCGGCTGCTCGCCGCGGCGGTCGAGCACTGGCGCGCCGACGGCCTGACCCGGGCGGTGGCGTGGGCGTTCGACGCCGACACGGCGACCCGCGACTTCCTCGGCTCGACCGGCTGGGAGGCGGACGGCGCGACCCGCGCGCTGGACGTGGACGACATGCTCGTCCCCCAGCTCCGCTTCCACGTCGCAGTCCCGGAATCCGCCGAGGAAAATCCTTCAGCCGACCGATGAGTTCCCGCCCGGCCGCCGGTCCACCCTCGCGTGGGTGGGCCGGCGGTCCCGGCACGGGGCAGGACCGCCACCCCACCCGCCCCGATGCGGTCGATCATGAAGTTGGCGGCAGCCAGGGAGATCGAAAACGCCGCCAACCTCATGATCAACGGGGTTGGCGGCGGGGGTCAGGCCGGGGGGCGGAGTTCGGCTACCAGCTCGTCGTCCTCCATGGCGCCGGTGGGGTGGAAGCCCAGTGCGGTGTAGAGGGCGGCGGCGGGCTTGTTGTCGGGGTGGTAGCTCAGGCGGATCGGCTCGCCCGCCTCGGCGAGCCAGTCGGCGAGCGTCCGCACGGTCGCGCGGCCCAGGCCACGGCCCTGCTCGGCGGCGTCGATGACCATGCCGCCGATCCAGCGCGACCCGTCGTCGTCCACGCCCCACATGACGTGCCCGACGACAGTTTCGTCGGCGTAGACGGCCAGCGAGTTCCAGACGTCCGAGCGCTCGGTGAGCAGCAGGTAGCGGGCGGCCAGCGCGGCCGCGAAGGCACGCTGGTCGTCACGCGGGGCGACGTCCGCGACGGCCCGCCAGTTGTCGTCGTCCACCGGCCGCAGCGTCACCCGGCGGCCGGTGCGGTCGGAATGCCCGGAATCGATCATGGAGAGCAGCCTAGGTCGCCGCCCCCGAGCAGGCAAAATGGTTTCCCGCTGCGGGCGGAACGACAGCGCCGCGCCCGCCACGGGTCAGTCGAGCAGGGCGTCCAGGCCGACTGTGAGACCGGGCCGGCGGCCCACCTCGCGGACCGCGAGCAGCACGCCGGGCATGAACGACACCCGGTCGTACGAGTCGTGCCGGATGGTCAGCGTCTCACCCGTGGTGCCGAACAGCACCTCCTGGTGGGCGACCAGGCCGGTGGCGCGTACCGCGTGCACGCGTACCCCGTCGATGTCGGCGCCGCGGGCGCCGGCCACCTCGTCACGGGTGGCGTCCGGCGCGGGCCCGAGGCCGGCGTCGGCGCGGGCCGCGGCGATCAGCCGGGCGGTGTGGGTGGCGGTGCCGCTCGGCGCGTCCAGCTTGCGCGGGTGGTGCTGCTCGACGATCTCCACCGACTCGAAGTGCCGGGCCGCGCGCGCGGCGAACTGCATCATCAGCACCGCGCCGATGCCGAAGTTCGGGGCGATCACCACGCCCACGCCGGGCCGCCCGGACAGCCACTCGCGCACCTGGGCGAGCCGCTGCTCGGTGAAGCCGGTGGTGCCGACCACCGCGTGCACGCCGTTCTCGACGCACCAGCGCAGGTTGTCCATGACCGCGTCGGGGGTGGTGAAGTCGACGACCACCTCGGCGCCCGCCTGCGCCACGGTGGCCAGGTCGTCACCCTGGTCGACGGCCGCCACCAGCTCCAGGTCGGCGGCGGAGTCGACCGCCTTGCAGACCTCCATGCCCATCCGGCCCCGGGCACCCAGCACACCGACCCGGGCCACCGTGTTCTGCTGCTCAGTCACGGGCCACAACCTATCCCAGCGCCCGGCACGCGGTCCGGCGGACCGGTACGGCGCTCAGCCCGTGACCGTGAAACTGCCGGAGTCGAACGGGCCGACCACGGCGAGGGACATCGGCCGGCCGAGCAGCTCGGCGGCGAGCGTGTTCACGTCCGCCAGCGTCACCGCGTCCACCCGGGCCAGCAGGTCGTCCACCGGCATCAGGTTGCCGTAGAGCAGCTCGCCCTTGGCCAGCCGGCTCATCCGCGAGCCGGTGTCCTCCAGCCCGAGCACGAACGAGCCCTTGCTCATCCCCTTGCCCCGGGCCAGTTCCGCCTCGGTGATCCCCTCGGCGGCCACCCGCGCCAGCTCGGCGCGGGTCAGGTGCAGCACCTCGTCCACCTTGCCCGGAGCACAACCGGCGTAGACGGCGAACACGCCGCTGTCGGCGTACTGGCTGGCGTAGGAGTAGACCGAGTACGCGAGGCCGCGCTGCTCCCGGATCTCCTGGAACAGCCGGCTGGACATGCCGCCGCCGAGCACGTTGTTCAGTACGCCGAGGGCGAAGCGCCGCTCGTCGGTGCGGTCGATAGCCGGGCAGCCGAGCACGACGTGCGCCTGCTCGGTCTCCTTCGGCTCGACGAGCGTGGTGGCCGGCTTGGTGCGTACCGCCGGGGTGGCCGGGCGGTGCGTCGCCGGCCCCGCCGGGTCGGTGTCCAGCGGGGTGCCGCGCACCGCCTGCCGGACCAGCTTGACCACTGTCGCGTGGTCGAGGTTGCCGGCGGCGGCGATCACGATCTGCGGCGCGGTGTAGCGGCGGCGGTAGAAGCCCTGGATCTGCCGCCGGGTCATCGGCGTGACCGTCTCCTCGGTGCCGGAGATGAGCCGGCCCAGCGGGTGGTCGCCGTAGACGGCGCGGGCGAACAGGTCGTGCACCTCGTCGCCGGGCTCGTCGTCGTGCATGGCGATCTCTTCGAGGATGACGCCGCGCTCGGTCTCCACGTCGGCGGCGGTCAGCACCGAGTCGGCGACCAGGTCGCACATCACGTCGATGGCCAGCGGCAGGTCCTCGTCCAGCACCCGCGCGTAGTAGCAGGTGTATTCCTTCGTGGTGAAGGCGTTGGTCTCGCCGCCCACCGCCTCGATCTGGGACGAGATCTCCAGCGCGCTGCGCTTGTTTGTGCCCTTGAACAGCAGGTGCTCCAGGAAGTGCGCGGCGCCGGCCTGCGGACCGGTCTCGTCGCGCGAGCCGACCGCCACCCAGATGCCGAACGACACGCTGCGCATCGCCGGGATCGCCTCGGTGAGCACCCGCAGCCCGCTGGGCAGCACGGTACGGCGGACGGTGCCGCCGAGCGGGTCGTCGCTGAGCGTCCGGGTGACCGCGCGGGCCGCTGCGCCGGGTCCGGTCGGTGCCGTCCCCCGTCCCGTGGAGGCGACTGACGAACTCACGAGAACCTGCTCTCCGGGTGACGAGGAACGGCGGGACGTACGACGGCTCCAGTTCGCGCAGGCGACCTGGAGCCGTGGTCCGGCCCGGGTGACGCGGACGTCACCCGGGCCGGTCGGTGGATCAGCTGTGCCGGGTCCGGCGACGCGGACGGGAGTCGCCGCCGCCCTCGCCACCCTCGGAGCGGCGCTCGCCACCCTCGGAACGGCGCTCGCCACCCTCGGAGCGGCGCTCGCCACGCTCCCCGCCCCGGTCGCCGCGGTCACGCGGGCCACGGTCGCCGCCGCGGTCCCGGCCGCCCGACGGACGGTCGCCACCGGCGGCCTCACCGGCGGCCGGCGCCTCGGCGCCCTCCGGACGGATCTTGTCCAGGTAGATCTTGCCGCGGGCGTCGATGTCCGCGATCTCCACCTCGACCTTGTCGCCGACGTTGAGGAAGTCCTCGACCTTCTCGACCCGCTTGCCGTCGCCCACCTTGGAGATGTGCAGCAGGCCGTCGCGGCCGGGCAGCAGCGAGATGAAGGCGCCGAACGCGGCGGTCTTCACCACGGTGCCGAGGAACCGCTCGCCGACCTTGGGCAGCGTCGGGTTGGCGATCCCGTTGATCCGGTCCACAGCGGCCTGGGCCGCCGGCCCGTTGGTCGCGCCGACGTAGATCGTGCCGTCGTCCTCGATGGAGATCTCGGCGCCGGTCTCGTCCTGGATCGCGTTGATGGTCTGGCCCTTCGGGCCGATCACCATGCCGATCTTGTCGACCGGGATCTTCACGGTGGTGACCCGCGGCGCGTAGTCCGACATCTCGGCCGGCGCCTCGATGGCCCGCTGCATCACGTCGAGGATGGTCTGCCGGGCCTCGTGCGCCTGCTGGAGCGCGGCGGCCAGCACGTCCGACGGGATGCCGTCCAGCTTGGTGTCGAGCTGGAGCGCGGTGACGAAGTCCCGGGTGCCGGCGACCTTGAAGTCCATGTCGCCGAACGCGTCCTCGGCGCCGAGGATGTCGGTCAGCGTCACGTACTGGGTCTTGCCGTCGACCTCGTCGGAGATGAGGCCCATGGCGATGCCGGCGACCGGCGCCTTCAGCGGCACACCGGCCGAGAGCAGGCCCAGCGTCGAGGCGCAGACCGAACCCATCGAGGTGGAGCCGTTGGAGCTGAGCGCCTCGGAGACCTGCCGGATGGCGTAGGGGAACTCCTCGCGCGAGGGCAGCACCGGGAGGAGCGCCCGCTCGGCGAGCGCGCCGTGGCCGATCTCGCGCCGCTTCGGCGAGCCGACCCGGCCGGTCTCACCGGTCGAGTACGGCGGGAAGTTGTAGTTGTGCATGTAGCGCTTGCGGTTCTCCGGGGACAGCGTGTCCACCATCTGCTCCATGCGCAGCATGTTCAGCGTGGTGACGCCCAGAATCTGGGTCTCGCCGCGCTCGAACAGCGCCGAGCCGTGCACCCGCGGCAGCACGCCGACCTCGGCGGACAGCGGACGGATGTCACGCGGGCCGCGGCCGTCGATGCGGACCTGCTCGCGCAGCACCCGGTTGCGGACCTCGGACTTGGTCAGCGAACGGAACGCGGCGGACAGCTCCTTCTCGCGACCCTCGAACCGACCGGTCAGCTGCTCGGCGACCTTGGCCTTGATGCGGTCCAGGGCCTCCTCGCGGTCGGCCTTGCCGGCGATCTTCAGCGCCTCGGCGACGTCGGCGCGGGCCACGTCGGCCACCGCGTCGTACGCGTCGTCGGAGTAGTCCAGGAAGACCGGGAACTCGGCGACCGGCTTGGCGGCCACCTCGGCCAGCTCGCTCTGCGCCCGGCACAGCTCACGGATGGCCGGCTTGGCGGCCTCCAGGCCGCTGGCCACGATCTCCTCGGTCGGCGCGGTGGCGCCGCCCGAGATCAGGGTCACCGCGTTCGGGGTGGCCTCGGCCTCGACCATCATGATCGCGACCTCGCCGTCGGCAAGGGTGCGGCCGGCCACGACCATGTCGAAGGTGGCCCGCTCCAGCTCCTCCAACGTCGGGAAGGCGACCCACTGGCCGTCGACGTGCGCGACCCGGGTCGCGCCGATCGGGCCGGAGAACGGCAGGCCGGAGAGCTTGGTCGACATCGACGCGGCGTTGATCGCCACCACGTCGTACGGGTGCTGCGGGTCGAGCGCCAGGACGGTCTCGACGACCTGGACCTCGTTGCGCAGGCCCTTGACGAACGACGGGCGCAGCGGCCGGTCGATCAGCCGGCAGGTGAGGATGGCGTCCTCGCTGGGCCGGCCCTCGCGGCGGAAGAACGAGCCGGGGATCCGGCCCGCGGCGTACATCCGCTCCTCGACGTCCACCGTCAGCGGGAAGAAGTCGAACGACTCGCGCGGCTGCTTGCCGGCCGTGGTCGCGGAGAGGACGACCGTCTCGCCGAGCTGGGCGACGACGGAGCCGGCGGCCTGGCGGGCCAGGCGGCCGGTGGAGAAGGTGATCTCGCGGGTGCCGAAGGCCCCGTTGTCGATCACCGCGGTGCGGGATTCGGTGCCGAGGTTGGTCTCGGTCATGTGCTGTGGTGCTCCTTCGCGTCGTCGGCCGACGACACGGGAACTGCTCAGGCGGCCGGTCTTCGATCGAAGCGCCCGGGGAGGCCGGCGTCGTGCCGGGGTTCCCGGGGGCCACTACCGGAGACCGGTGCTGACCGGCTCCCTCTTCGGGTGTCGCGCGGCCGGGTTCTTCGGTGGTACTGCAACGGGGGAGCAGCCAGGCGGCCACTCCCCCGTCAGGTCATCGGCGCAGGCCGAGCCGCTCGATGAGCGACCGGTAGCGGTTGATGTCCTTCTTCTGGACGTAGTTCAGCAGCCGGCGGCGCCGGCCGACCAGCAGCAGCAGCCCACGGCGGCTGTGGTGGTCGTGCTTGTGCACCTTCAGGTGCTCGGTGAGCTCCGCGATCCGCTTGGTCAGGACCGCGACCTGCACCTCGGGCGAGCCGGTGTCGCCCTCGGCGGTCGCGTACTCCTGGCGGATCTTGGCCTTGGCTTCCTGGTCGAGCGCCATGTTCTCCCTGTTTCGTGGGTCATTCGATGAGGTCCGGAGCGGTCGTGGTGACCGGTGCAACGGACCGGTTCCTCGCACCCGCGGCGTCGTGCAGGCACGCGAGGCCCCCGTCGGTCAGCCGACGTCTCCGCCAGCCTACCAGCCCTCGGCCCGGACGGCCGGTCAAGGTCGCCCACGCGGGTCAGGACACCGCCCGGCGGGTGCGCTCCACGTCCTCGGCCATCTGGGCCACCAGCGGCTCGATCGCGTCGTACGTCCGCTGCTCGCGCAGGTGCGCCACGAAGTCCAGGGCCAGCCGCTCGCCGTACAGGTCGCCGCTGAAGTCCAGCGCGTACGCCTCCACCCGCCGTTCCCGGCCGGAGAACGTCGGGTTCGTGCCGATCGACACCGCCGCCGCGAGCGGTTCGCCGTCGCGGCGCACCAGGCGGGCCGCGTACACCCCGTCGGCGGGCACCGCCGCGTGCCGGTGGGTCAGCAGGTTGGCGGTGGGGTAACCCAGCTCACGTCCGCGCTGGTCGCCGCGGACCACCACGCCCTCGACCCGGTGCGGGCGGCCGAGCGCCGCCGCCGCCGCGCCCACGTCGCCCGCGTCGACGCAGGACCTGATGTACGTGGAGGAGAAGACCGTCCCCGCCTCGGCGACGAGCGGCGCGCCCTCCACCGCGAAGCCGAAGGTACGGCCGAGCCGTTCCAGCAGCGGCACGTCCCCGGCCGCCCGGTGGCCGAACCGGAAGTTGTCGCCGACCACCACGAGCGCGGCGTGCAGGTGCTCGACCAGGACGTCGTGCACGAACGCCTCGGGTGGCAGCCGGGAGAACTCGACTGTGAACGGCACCACGCAGAGCACGTCCACGCCGAGCGCCTCGATCAGCTCGGCCTTGCGCGCCGGCTCGGTGAGCACCGCCGGGTGCGAGCCCGGGCGCACCACCTCGGCCGGGTGCGGGTCGAACGTCACCACCACCGACTTGACGCCCAGTTCCCGGGCGCGCGCCACGGTGTGCCCGATGGTGGCCTGGTGCCCCCGGTGCACGCCGTCGAAGACGCCGATGGTGACGACCGAGCGTCCCCAGCCGCCGGGCGCCGCCTCGTACCCCCGCCACCGCTGCATGCCGTTCCTCCCCTGTCCGCCCACGCGCCGTTCAGGCCGGGGCCAGCACGATCTCCGCGCGGGCCCGCCCGTCCCGCTCGCTGACGATAGCGATCAGCCCGCCCGCCGGGTCGAAGACCGCGTACGGCCCGGTGATCCCGGCCGGGGTCAGCGGCCCGCCGTGGGAGAGCACCCGGGTCTCGTCGGCGGTGGCGTCCCGGCGCGGGAAGAACCGCGCGGCGGCGGCGTCCAGCGGCAGGTTGACCACGTCCGGCGCGCGCTGCTCCAACTGGTCGAGCGTGGCCGCTTCGGCGAGCGTGAACCCGCCGACGGCGGTGCGGCGCAGCGCGGTGAGGTGACCGCCGACGCCCAGCGCGGCCCCCGCGTCGCGGGCCAGGGCCCGGATGTACGTCCCGGACGAGCAGGTCACGTCCACGTCCACATCCACCACGTCCGGGACGTCCCGGCGGATGGCCCGCACCTCCAGCCGGGAGACGGTGACCCGGCGGGCGGGCAGCTCGACCGTCTCGCCGTCGCGGACCCGCTTGTACGCCCGCTGACCATTGATCTTGATGGCGCTGACCGCGCTCGGCACCTGGTCGATCTCGCCGGTCAGGGCGGCCAGCGCGGCGCGTACCCCGTCGTCGGTGACCGCGCCGGCCGGGGTGATGGCGACCACCTCGCCCTCGGCGTCGTCGGTGACGGTGGACTGGCCCAGGCGGATCGTCGCGGCATAGCTCTTGCCGGCGCCGATCACGTACGTGAGCAGCCGGGTCGCCCGGCCCACCCCGATCACGAGGACGCCGGTGGCCATCGGGTCGAGCGTGCCGCCGTGGCCGACGCGGCGGGTACGCGCCAGCCGCCGGATGCGGGCCACGACGTCGTGCGACGTCATGCCGCCGGGCTTGTCGACCACGATCAGACCGTCTGTGCTCACGACCGCCAAGCCTGCCAGACGGCGCCGATCCTCCCTGCGGGGGATACCGCCCTGCTTCGGCGGGGTGTCAAGATCGTGCGCCCCCGCCCCGTCTGCCCGGGAAGTCCGATGACCGATCACCGCTCCGTCCCCGACCCCCACTCCGCCGACCGCCCGTCGGAGGACACGCTGGGACGGGTGCCCGAGTGGCTGCGCCAGCCCGCGCCCGAGGTCGAGCCGGGCTGCGGCGACCGCCTGCGGATCGCGCTCGGCGGGCACTCCGGCAAGCTGCTCGGCGGCGTGGTCGTGCTGGCGCTGCTCGCGTTCTTCGGGCTCGTCGGGGGCCTCGGCTACCAGGGCTTCCAGCGCTGGCGCGAGCCGGCCGCCGAACACCCGACGGTCAGCCTGCCGGTCGGCGAGCAGGCGTCCTCGTCGGCCTCGCCACCACCGGCCGCCGGCCCGTTCGACGGCACCCCGGCGGCCGGCTTCCCGGAGGGCGCGGCCGGGATCGCGCTGCCCCGGGCCAAGCGGACCGGCGCGTTCACCGAGAAGCAGGTGGCCGACACGCTGGCCAAGGTACGCAAGGCGCTGATCACCGCCCGGCTGGACCGCACGTTCTTCACCGCGAAGGACCCGGAACGGCTGGTCCGCCAGTTCGCCCCGGACGCGCGGGCCGGCGTACGCGACGACTTCCCCACCGGCGAGGCGGGCACCTACGCCACCCGGCTCGCCCCCGGCGCCCGGCTCACCGACGACCAGCCCCGGGTCAAGGGGCGGATCAGCTACCGGGCGACGAAGGACCGGGACGGCATCCGCATCCTGGAGGTGACCACGAACTTCGTCTGGGCGTACGCGTTCCCAACCACCAGCCCCACGCCGGGCGACGGCGTCGTGGTGGTCCACGACACGGTGAAGTGGAGCATGCCGCACCCGGCCGACGTGACCACCGCCTCCGCCGGGCTGTGGATCGAGCGTGCCGACTCGTACGCCTCCAACATCGACTGCGCCGCACTGGACAAGGGGCTGCTGGCGCTCGGCAAGCCCTCGTTCGGCGGGCCGGCCGACCCGGACCCGGACGCGGTCTTCGACCCGGACAAGACCGTCGACCTGCCGGACACCTGCTGACCCGCCCGCCTCACCACGCCACCCGCCGCAGGAGCCTCCGATGAGCGACGCCCCACCCCCGCCACCGCACCGCGCCCGGGTCGACCTGCCGGACTGGATGCGCAATCCGGAACCGCCCCGCCGCACCCTCGGCCGCCGCCTGTCCGGCCTGGTCGACGGCGTGCCGGCACTGGCGGCGGCGCGCCGCCGGATGTGGGCCTGGCAGGGCCGGACCCGGTTCGGCGAGCGGCACCCCACGGTGGCCGCGATCGGGTCGTTCGTGTTCGTCCTGGTGACCGCGACGCTGCTGGTCGTCGGCATGCTCTACCTCGCGTGGGCGATCCGGCAGGGGCGGATCTGACCGGCACGGAAACGGGACAGCGGGATCGGCGGCCGGGTGCAATGATCATGCGCCCCCAGCCCCTGCACCCCCTCTGGAACGCCGCATGAGCACCGAACCCGGGACCACCCCACCCGAGCCGGATCCCTACGCCGTCGCCTCCCGGGGCGAGGAGATCCAGCTGCCGAGCTGGATGACCGGCGCGGACGCGGACGTCCCGCTGACGCGTGCCGAGCGCTTCCGCATGGTCTGGTCCCGGCAGCGCGGCAAGCGCCACGTCGCCTTCGTGGTGGTGCTCGCCCTGGTGCTGATCGGCGGCACGGCCGTGCTCGGCCGGGTCACCGTCGACCGGGTACGGTCCGGCACCGCCGCGGCCTCGGCCGAGGCCAGCCCGTCTCCGGCTCCGCTCAGCCAGGTGGGCGAGCCGCGCGACCTGTTCGTGGGCACCGCCGGTGCGGACTTCGCGGTGGGTGAGGCCGGGATCGTCCTGCCGCCGGCCACGGCGCAGCCGCCGTTCACCGCCCGTGAGGTGGCCGCGGCGCTGACCCAGGTCCGGGCCGCGCTGGTCCAGGCCCGGCTCGCCCTGTCCATGCGCGTCGGTGACGCGGAGCCGTTCCTGGCGCTGCTGGCGCCGGACTCCCGCACCCGGTTGCGCCGGCACTTCGACGACCAGTCGTTCGTGCACTACGCCACCCGGATCGACTCCCAGGCCGACGTGGACGAGATCCGGGTCCGGGGCGAGACGAGCTACGAGGTGTTCACCGCCGAGGACGGCGAACCGAGCCTGCGGATCACCACCAAGTACGTCTGGATGTACGCGTTCGACATCCCGCGGACGACGCCGGGCCCGGCGGGGATCGCCAGCATCCGCGACCAGGTGGTCTGGGAGATCTTCCAGCCCGAGGATCTGCCGGCGACGCAACGCGGCCTCTGGCTGATCTCCGCGAAGTCGAGCACGAACAACGTCAACTGCTCCCGGCTGGCGGAGGGCTTCTTCGTGGTCGAGCCGTGGATGGGCGGTCCCGGCTCGTTCAAGCCCTGCTGACCGGCGTCAGCGGACCGCGCCGACCACCGCCCACGCGCCCGAGCGCATCCGCAGCAGCAGGCCGGCCAGCCGCAGCACCACGAACAGCGTCAGCCCGGCCCAGATCCCGCCCAGCCCGAGTTCCAGCCCGTAGGCCAGCCAGATCGCCGGCAGGAATCCGCCGAACGCGCACACGATGGTGAGGTTGCGCAGGTAGCGCACGTCGCCCGCGCCGATCAGCACCCCGTCGAGCGCGAACACCACGCCGCCGATCGGCTGGAGCGCGACGAACCAGGGCCAGGCGGTCATGGCCTGCTCGCGTACCTGTGGATCGGAGCTGAACCACGACGGCACCACGCCGGCGCCGGCGGCGATCAGCACCGCGAACGCCACGCCGCACAGCCCGCCGAGCAGCGCGACGCGGCGGGCCAGGAACCGCGCGCCGGCCGCGTCGCCGGCGCCGAGCGCGGCGCCGACGAGCGACTGCGCGGCGATGGCGAGGGCGTCGAGCACCAGCACCGTGAAGAACCACAGTTGCAGGGCGATCTGGTGCGCGCCGACCGCGGCGGCGCCGAAGCGGGCCGCGACGGCTGTGGCGGACAGGAAGCTGGCCTGGAACGCGACACCACGCACCAGCAGGTCGCGGCTGAGCACGAGCTGCTGCCCGATCACGCGGGGCCGGGGCCGCAGCGAGACCCGCTCGTGCACCAGCGCGCCCGCGAACAGGACGCCGGAGAGCGTCTGCGCGATCGCGTTCGCCACCGCCGAGCCGACCAGCCCGAGCCCGGCCGGATAGACCAGCAGCGGGCAGAGCACCGCGGAGAGCAGGTTCGGGCCGAGCACGAACAGCAGCGGCCGGCGGGTGTCCTGGATGCCGCGCAGCCAGCCGTTGCCGGCGGCGGCGAGCAGCAGGCCGGGCGCGCCGAGCGCCGCGACCCGCAGCCATCCGGCGGCGGCGTCGGCCACCTCGCCCGGGCCGCCGACGAGGGTACGCGCCAGCGGGCCCCCGCCGATCCCGAGAGCGATCGCCACCAGCACTCCGGTTGCCAACGCGAGCCAGGACGCCTGCACGCCCTCGGCCACCGCGGCGGCCCGGTCCCCCGCCCCGAAGCGGCGGGCCGAGCGCCCGGTGGTGCCGTACGCGACGACGGTGCCGACCCACGCGGTGAGCGTCATGACGGTGCCGCCGACGGCGAGCGCGGCCAGCGGCACCCGGCCGAGATGACCGACCACCGCGGTGTCGACCAGGACGTAGAGCGGCTCGGCGGCCAGCACCACGAGGGCGGGCAGCGCGAGCGCGGCGATCCGCCGGGGTGTGGCGGCGGTGGCGGGGGCGGCAGTCGTGCTCATCGCCGCCGATCCTGGCACGCCCCCGGTAAGGTCCGCAAGGCAGGGGACTACTTACTTCGGCCAGGAACCGGGCCGTGTCACGGTGCCCGCGCAGACGGCGCACCGGCAGCCCGGGGGCGTGCCCGGACAGCGCGGCCAGCACCCGGGGTCGGGAGTCGCGAGGGTAACGCCATACGTAGGGCAGGAAGTCGAGATCGAGGCGCTCCGGGCAGCCCTCGGGCCGGTCGGAGCGGGGCGCGGCGCGATGTGCCCACCGGCGGCGGACGATCCGGACCAGGCAGCGCAGCCGGGAGGTGTCGCAGAGCACCAGCAGGTCGGCGCGGGGCAGCCGCAGGTCGAGCGTGCTCGCGTAGTTGCCGTCCATCACCCAGGCCGGGCGGGCGGCGAGCGCGGCCACCTCGGCGCGGAAGTCAGCCGGGGCGGACGCGGTCCAGCCGGGGCGCCAGTAGTGCCGGTCGAGGTGAATCAGCGGAAGGTCGAGTCGCCGGGCCAGTTCACCGGCGAGGGCCGTCTTGCCGGCACCGGAGGCGCCGACGACCAGGATGCGTCGCACCGGGCGACGGTAGCGCCGTCCGGCACGGCGGTCGGTCCCGAGCGGCGGTGACGTCGGCGTCGGGCCACGGGTGCGGCCCGGCCGGCGTCACCGCCGGACGGCGTACGTCACTGACGGGTGTCCATCGAGGTCTGCAGCGCGCGGCGCATCTGCTCGCGCGCCTCGTCGGTGGTGGTCTCGGTCTGCGGCTTGCGCTTGCTGGGCATGTGAGGTCCTTCCAGGGTGCGGACCACCGGGACACGGTGGCCCTACGGGCGCCCGGCGCTCCGGCTCGGCGCGACCACTGATCGCGCCGCGACGGGAGTCGTCGGCGGCTGAGCGCCCGGCAGCGGTCCGGGATCACCGGAGCGGCTCGCCTGGCAGCGGGAGCCCGGGTCGGTCTGACCCTGGAGGGAGGCGAGGCCGGGTGCGGCACCACCGCCCGTGACCAGCGCCGCGAAGCGCCGGTCCCGCACCCAAATTAACGTTCACTTTCCAGATGCTGCCCACTGTTCCCGAAATGCGGAAAGATCAACGTCATCGTCCCGGCCCGGCAGGGGCGGTCAGCGGGCCAGGAAGTGCCAGCCCAGCCACCACCAGAAACCGAACAGACCGATCCGCCCGACCGGCACCGGGCCCACCTCGTACCGCATCACGAAGGCGCAGACATCGGCCAGCGACGGGATCCGTGACCCCTCCCGGCGCGCCGCCCACTCGACGACCGCGAACAGCACGATCGAGACTCCGAACCCACCGATCGCCAGTGCCCGCATCATCGGCGCACCAGTCCCCAGAACGTGGACAGCCACGCGAACCAGGCCGCCGAGCGGATCACGCTGTCCTCCAGGAACGGATCGGCCAGCCGGGAGAGGGTGGGGAAGTCGTCACCCGCCGCCGCCATGAACGTCGCCCCCTCGAAGACCCCGAAGACTGTCACCGGCACCAGCCACCAGAGCGCGACCGACGGCAGCCGGCGCGGCGCCGGACGCCGGGGCACCCGGTTGCTCAGGCCGACCCAGATCAACCCTCCGCCGGTGGTGAGGATGTAGAGGTTGGCCGCGGTCGAGAAGGACGGAAGTTGACCGCCGACCAGGGACAGGCAGATCAGCACCGGCACGGAGACGACCGGCCGGTCCCAGGCCCGGGGCGCCTCGACGGTGAGCTCACGGGGATGATCCATCACCCGATTGTCCCCAGCGTCACGGACGGCGGAAAGGCTGGCACACCTCGTAATCGCTGGAAAAGCCGCCGATCAGCTCACACTATTGATCGCCGCCGCACCTCGGCGCGACGGAAATTTCGGCACAATTCCGCTTCTAAGGGGCTACCAGCGTCGCGGTGGCGAGTTCGGCGCGGATCCGTCCGACCAGCTCGTCGAGCGCGCCCCGCCCGGTGAAGCCGGCCGCGAACCGGTGCCCGCCACCACCCAGCGCCACCGCCACCGCGCTCACGTCCACCGCGCCCTTGCTGCGCAGCGACACCGCCCACTCGGCCTCGCCCGACTGCTTGATCACGCAGCTCACGTCCGCCTCCTCGGTGCACCGGACCGAGTCGATGAGCGCCTCGAGCACGTACGCCGGCTGGTCGTGGCGGGCCAGGTCGTCGTGGGTCGCGTACGTCCAGACGAGCCCGTGCCCGGCGGCGGCCGCCGGTTCCAGCGTGGCCCGGCCGAGCACCTCGCCGAAGAGGCGGACAGCGCCGAACGGGCGGGTGTCGAAGACCCGCCGGGAGATGTCGCCGGGCCGGATGCCGGTGGCCACCAGGCGGGCGGCCATCTCGTGCACGGCTGGCGTGGTCGCCTCGAAACGGAACGAGCCGGTGTCGGTGGTCAGCGCGACGTAGAGCCCGGTCGCCATCTCCGCGTCCAGCGTCACGCCGAGCCGGTCCAGCAGCTCCAGCGCGACCACCGAGGTGGCGGCGGCATGCGGGTCGACCAGGTTGATCCGGCCGAAGCCGGTGTTCGAGGCGTGGTGGTCCAGCACCAGCGACGCGCCGGCCGTGGCCAGCCGGCCCACCAGGTCGCCCAGCCGCGACTCGCTCGCCGCGTCGAAGCAGATCACCAGGTCGGGATCCGGGTACGCGTCGTCCTGCGGCACCAGCAGCTCCACGCCGGGCATCCAGCGGAACGGCTCGGGCACCTCGGCCGGGCCGGGGAACGTGGCCTGGAGATCGCGTACGCCGAGCCGGCGCAGCCCCAGCGCGAAGCCGAGCATGCTGCCCAGCGCGTCCCCGTCCGGGTTCACGTGGCAGATCAGCAGCACCCGCGCGTCGGCGGGAAGGTCACGTACCGCCGCGACGGCCGCCGCCCAGTCGGCCTCGACCGGGCCGGCCGGCGCGCGACCCATTGCCGCGACCTCGGTCACCGGCGGTCGCCGTCGCGCGGCTCGTCGTCGGCGGCCGGCTCGTCGTCGTCAGCGGCGTCCTCGTCGTCCTCGACCCGGTACGGCTGGGCGTCGCCCGCGTACGAGGCCCGGGCGGCCAGCCGCTGCACCTCGGCGTCGGCGCTACGCGCGGCCGTGAGCAGGTCGTCGATGTGCTTGACCTGGTCCTGCACGTCGTCGAGGACGAACGTCAGCGTCGGCGAGTGCCGCAGCCCGAGCGCCTTGCCGACGGTGCTGCGCAGCATGCCCCTGGCGCTCTCCAGCGCGGCCGCGGTGCTCGCCTGCGCCGCCGCGTCGCCGAGCACGGTGTAGAAGACGGTGGCGTCACGCAGGTCGGCGGTGATCCGGGCGTCGGTGATCGTGATCATGCCGAGCCGGGGGTCCTTGATCTGGCTGCGCACCACCGACGCGACGAGTTCCCGGATGCGCTCCGCGTGCCGGCGAACCTTTGCCTGATCCGTCATGTCCCCACCTCCGGGATCACCTGTACCGATGACGGCGCCGGATCGGCGTGCGACCCGGACCGTCGGCCGGAGACGGCGGGCGCGTCGGCGCCGCCGGGTCCGACCGCCCAACGCAGAAGAACACTACCCGCGTCCCACCGGACCTCACGCGGCACGGGCGGACTGCCGCGCGACGCGCCGTTCAGTCGTCCTCACCGTGCAGGCGACGGCGCACCGACAGCAGCTCGGTCTCCGGACGGGCGGCGACCAGGCGCTCGCAGGAGTCGAGCACCTCGCGGACGTGGGCCGGCTCGGCGGCCACCACGGCCACCGCGATCTCGGCCCGCCCGTGCAGGTCCAGCGCGCCGACCTCGGCGGCGGAGACCTCGAACTTGCGCAACGCGGCGACGATCGGCCGAACGTAGGACCGCTTGGCCTTCAGGGACCGGGAGTCACCCGGGAGCAACAGGTCGAACAGTGCGGTTCCGGTATACACGGCGAGCAACGGTACGCCTGCCGCGCACCCCGGGCACGCGATTAAGGCGCGACCGCCACCAGCACGTCCCGCTCGATCGCCTGGTCGACCCGGTGGGCGAAGTCACCGAAGCCGGGGCCGTCGAGCACCCGCAGACCGGCGTCGGCCAGCACCGCCTCCGCCTGCGCCCGGGGGGTCACGTGGGTGTTCCAGGACAGCCCCAGCGCCCCACCCGGGCGCAGCAGCTCCCGCCACACCGGCACGGCGGCGGTGAGCAGCTCCAGCGGGCTGCGGGACAACCCCTGACCGGTACGGCTGCCGTGCGCCACCCCGTACGGCGCGTCGGTGACGATCACGTCCGCGCAGCGGGGGCGCAACGCCTCGCGGGCCCGGGTGGTGTCGGTGTTCAGCACGGTGACCCGCTGGGTGGCCCCGGCCCGGTGCTCGTCCCGCGACGGCGCGAGCACCGCCTCGAACCGGCGGGCCACCAGCTTGCGGTCCCGGCGCACCGACGTCGACTCGGTGGTGTGCTTGAGCCGCTTGCGGCGCAGCCAGGTACGCAGGAACGCCGCGTACGCGTCCACGTCCTGGCTGTCGCGCTCGATGCCGATGCCGTCGTAGCCGTACATGAGCGCCTGGTTGAGCGTGGTGCCCCGGCCGCAGAGCGGGTCCAGCACCACCACCGGCCCGTCCAGCATCCGCGGCGCGGCGGCGGAGGCGAGCACCGTGACGTTGAGCAGCAGCCGGGTGAACTGCTCGTTGGTCTTGCCGGCGTACTTCGGGATGGTGATCAGGTCGGAGTCGTACCGGGCCAGCGGGCGCAGCGGCACCGGCCGCAGCAGGTCGTCGCCCACCCGCTCGAACAGCGCGTACGCCGCCGACAGGTTCGCCAGGTGGGCCACGTCCCGCTCGCCGAGCCCCGGTCCGGGGGCGGTGAACGTCAGGTACTCCACGCCGCCGATCCCGGTCACCTCCGCGTCGCCCGGTACGACGTCGAGCACGCCGGAGCCGGCGAACACGGCCAGTTCGGCGCGCGCCAGCCGGGCCGCCGCGTCGGCGTAGACGCGGTTGGCGGAGGGAGCGAGGAGCAGTGCGTACCGGATCACGCCGGAGATTGTCGCAGCCTGCGGAAACGGCGACGGCCGGGGCCCGAAGGCCCCGGCCGCCGACCGGTCGTACGCGTGGTTCTCAGGCGCGCGGCTTCTCGCGCATCTCGAACGTCTCGATGACGTCGCCGACCTGGACGTTGTTGTAGCCGCCCAGCGTCAGACCACACTCGAAGCCCTCGCGGACCTCGGTCGCGTCGTCCTTGAACCGCTTCAAGGAGCTGATCGTGAGGTTGTCCGCCACGACCGCCCCGTCCCGCAGCAGCCGCGCCTTGGCGTTGCGGCGGATGAGGCCGGACCGGACGATACAGCCGGAGATGTTGCCGATCTTGGACGAGCGGAAGACGTCGCGGATCTCCGCGGTGCCCAGCTCGACCTCCTCGTACTCCGGCTTGAGCAGACCCTTGAGCGCGGCGTCGATCTCCTCGATGGCCTGGTAGATCACGGTGTAGTACCGGATCTCCACGCCCTCGCGGTCGGCCATCTCGCGGACCTTGTTCGAGGCCCGCACGTTGAAGCCGATGATCGTGACCGCCTCGGACGAGGCGCTCGCGAGCATGACGTCGCTCTCGGTGATCGCGCCCACGCCCCGGTGGATGATCCGAAGCTGGACCTCCTCCGGGATGTCCAGGTTGAACAGCGCGTCCTCGAGCGCCTCCACCGAACCGGAGACGTCGCCCTTGAGCACCAGGTTGAGCGAGGTCTTCTCGCCCTCTTTGAGCTGCTCCATGAGCGTCTCGAGAGTGGCCCGGCCACGGGAGTTGGCGAACGAAGCCGCCCGCCTCCGCGCCTGGCGCTGCTCGGCGATCTGCCGCACGGTGCGGTCGTCCTCGGCGGCCAGGAAGGTGTCACCCGCACCCGGCACCGTGGTCAGACCCAACACCATGACCGGACGCGCCGGACCGGCCGAGTCGACCGGCTTGCCGTTCTCGTCCAGCATGGCCCGCACGCGGCCGTGCGCCCCACCGGCGACGATCGAGTCACCGGCACGCAGGGTGCCCTTCTGCACCAGCACGGTCGCCACCGCGCCACGGCCCTTGTCCAGGTGCGCCTCGATCGCGACACCCTGCGCCGGCCCGTCGATCGGAGCGGTCAGCTCCAGCGACGCGTCGGCGGTCAGCAGCACGGCCTCGAGCAGTTCCTCGATGCCGATGCCGGGCTTGGCCGCCACGTTGACGAACATGGTGTCGCCGCCGTACTCCTCGGCGACCAGGCCGTACTCGGTCAGCTGCTGGCGGACCTTGTCCGGGTTCGCCTCGGGCTTGTCGACCTTGTTGACCGCGACCACGATCGGCACGTCCGCCGCCTTGGCGTGGTTGAGCGCCTCGATGGTCTGCGGCATCACGCCGTCGTCCGCCGCGACCACCAGGATCACGATGTCCGTGACCTGGGCACCACGGGCACGCATGGCGGTGAACGCCTCGTGACCCGGGGTGTCGATGAACGTCACCGCGCGGTCCTCGCCCTCGTGCGGGACGTGGACCTGGTAGGCGCCGATGTGCTGGGTGATGCCACCCGCCTCGCCGGCCACCACGTTCGCCTTGCGGATCGCGTCGAGCAGCTTGGTCTTACCGTGGTCGACGTGACCCATGACGGTCACCACCGGCGCACGGCTGACCAGGCGGTCCTCCGCGACCTCGGCGTCGAGGTCGATGTTGAACTGCGCGAGCAGCTCGCGGTCCTCGTCCTCCGGGCTGACGATCTGCACGTCGAAGCCGAGGTGCTCACCCAGCAGCTGCAGGGTCTCGTCGGAGCACGACTGGGTAGCCGTCACCATCTCGCCCAGGTTGAACATCTCCTGGACCAGCGAACCCGGGTTGGCGTTGATCTTGTCGGCGAAGTCCGACAGCGAGGCGCCACGGGACAACCGGACGACCTGACCCTGACCGCGGGGCGCGCCCGAGGACATGGTCGGGGCCGACAGGTTGTCGAACTCCTGTCTGCGCTGCTTCTTGGACTTGCGACCGCGGGTCGGCCGACCGCCCGGACGCCCGAAGGCACCCGCCGCGCCACCGCCACGGCCACGACCGCCGCCGCCGGGACGGCCACCGCCGACCGGACCACCCGGACGGAAACCACCGCCGGGAGCGCCGCCACCGCCGCCACCACCGGGACCGCCACGGTAGCCACCGCCACCGCCGCCACCACCGGGACCGCCGCGGAAGCCACCGCCACCGCCGCCGCCACCACCGGGACGACCGGCGCCACCGCCGGGTCCACCACGACCGCCACCGGGGCCGCCGGGGCGGCCGGTGGTCGGGCGCTGGCTCGGCATGGAGGCCGGGCTCGGCCGCGGCGGCATCGACGCCGGGCTGGGCCGCGGCGGCATGCCGGCCGGGCTGGGACGGGGACCGCCCCCACCGGCGGCCGGAGGCCGCTGCTGGCCACCCTGGATGCCGAACGGGTTGTTACCGGCGCCACGCGCCGGCGGACGACCGCCGGGCCGGGCACCGGGACCCTGGCCCTGGCCCGGACCGCCGGGACGACCGGCGGCCGGAGAACCCGGACGCGGCGGCATGGCGTTCGGGCCGGGACGCGGGCCGGGACGGGGACCGCCCTCGGCCGGAGGCTCCCGGCGTACGGTCTCGCGCTGCTGCTGGCGGGCGGCCTGGGCGGCCTTGACCGCGGCCTCCTGCTCAGCCTTGAGCGCGGCGGCACGCGCTTCGGCGGCCGCCACTTCGATGTCGTGCGCGCTCGCCGGCTTGGCGACCGGGGTCGCCGGCTGCGGCGGGCCGGGGACCGGGCCCTTGGGCTTCGGTCCAGGGGTCGGCGCAGTCGGACGCCGGGGCGGCGTCGGCCTGGCCGAGACCCGGGGGGCACCCGGGGTCGGGGTGGGCGTCGGGGTCGGCGCCGGGCCGCTGGGCGCGGCAGCCGGCGGGCCGGCAGGCGCCGACGAACCGGCTACGAAGGCGCTACGCAGACGTCGGGCGACAGGCGCCTCGACGGTGCTGGATGCGGACTTCACGAACTCGCCCATCTCCTTGAGCTTGGCGAGAACGGTCTTGCTTTCGACCCCGAGCTCTTTGGCAAGCTCGTGTACGCGGGCCTTTCCTGCCACTGCACTCCTCACTCCGAGGTCGTGCGGGCAGCACCCGCAGCGACCTCACTCGTGCACTTGAAGCCTGGTCATTTCAGGGACTTCATCGTGTGCTCATGTCGGTCGTCCTACCTTGCTAGCGACCCGCGGCCGGTCGGGTTTGACCGGTCGTCGGGGGTTGCGCGTCGACGTGCTCCGCAAGCGCACCGTGGTCAGGAACCCCGGTGAGGCGCAGTGCCCGCCCGAAGGCGCGACGCCGCACCGCCTGCGCGAAGCAGGCCGGATCAGGATGCATGTTCGCTCCCCGACCCGGCAGTGTGCGGGCCGGATCGGGCCTGAGGCTGGTGCGACCAGTCTCGTCGCCGATCGCGACGATCCGCAACAACTCGCTGGCCGACGCCCGTTTCCGGCAGCCCACACAGGTGCGCTCCGGCAGCGCGCGTCGTGCCACTGAGAAAGTCTACCCCTAGCTGCTCGAGATCGCTCCGCCCGGCTCCGGGACGTGATCAGCTCCGCCCCGTCCCTGCGGCGCGGCGGTCTCCGCGTCGGACCGGATGTCGATGCGCCAACCGGTCAGCCGGGCAGCCAGGCGGGCGTTCTGCCCCTCCCGGCCGATCGCGAGCGAGAGCTGGAAGTCCGGGACCGTCACCCGGGCGGTACGGGTGGCCAGGTCGACCACCTCGACCCGCAGCGCCTTGGCCGGCGACAACGCGTTGCCGACGAACGTCGCCGGGTCGTCCGACCAGTCGATGATATCGATCTTCTCGCCGTGCAGCTCGCTCATCACCGCGCGGACCCGCTGCCCCATCGGGCCGATGCAGGCGCCCTTGGCGTTGACGCCGGGCGTGGTCGAGCGGACCGCGATCTTCGTACGGTGACCTGCCTCACGGGCGATCGCGCCGATCTCCACGGTGCCGTCGGCGATCTCCGGCACCTCGAGCGCGAACAGCTTCTTCACCAGCCCGGGGTGCGAGCGGGACAGCGTGATCTGCGGGCCGCGCATGCCCTTGGCGACGTGCACCACCACGCAGCGGATCCGCTCGCCGTGCTCGTACCGCTCGCCGGGGACCTGCTCGGACTGCGGCAGGACGCCCTCCAGCTTGCCCAGGTCGACGCTGACGATGCCCTTCTCCCGGCGGGTCTCGTGCGCCTGCACCACGCCGGTGACCAGGTCGCCGTCGCGGCCCACGTACTCACCGAAGTGCACCTCGTCGGTGGCCTCCCGCAGCCGCTGGAGGATCACCTGCTTGGCGGTCATGGCGGCGATCCGCCCGAAGTCGTGCGGGGTGTCGTCCCACTCCCGGGTGACGGTGCCGTCGGCGTCGAGCTCCTGCGCGAAGACCGAGGCGGCCCCGCTCTTACGGTCGATCTCCACCCGGGCGTGCGACTCGGCGCCTTCGGTGTGCCGGTAGGCGGTCAGCAGCGCGGTCTCGATCGCCGCGAGGATCGTGTCGAACGGGATCTCCCGCTCGCGCTCCAGGGCGCGCAGCGCCGCGAGGTCGATGTTCACCTCTCCTCGTCCTCCAGATCTTCGTCGTCGTCGGTGTCGGTGTCGTCGCCGAGGTCCTCGTCGGCCAGGTCGTCCAGGCGGTTGAACTCCACCTGGACCCGGCCGGGCCCGAGTTCGGCGTACGGGTGTGCGGCGGCGCCGGCGTCGGTCTCCAGCTCCACGCGCTCGTCGTCGGCGGCCGTGATCCGGCCGGTGAGCTGGCGGTCCCCGGCGTCGCCGCGGACGGTGACCTTGACCAACCGTCCGACGTTGCGCCGCCAGTGCCGGGGCAGGGTGAGCGGGCGGTCCACGCCGGGCGAGCTGACCTCCAGCTGGTACTCGCCGGCCACGATGTCGCCGCCGGACTCCTCCGCCGCGTCCAGGGCCGCCGACACCGCGCGGGAGACGTCCGCCACGGCGTCCAGGTTGACCCCGCCGTCGGCGTCCACGATCACCCGGACCACGTGTCGTCGCCCGGCACGGGAGACGGAGAGGTCCTCCAGGTCGTAGCCGGCCGCGGTGACGACCGGTTCGATCACCTCGCGCAGCCGGTTGCGGCGCGCGTTCAGATCGCCGCGGGGCGCGGCGCTGCGGTCCGCGCCGCGGGGGCCGTCGGACCGGCGGGGCCGCCCGGCGGGCCCCGTCGACCGGGTGGCACGGCCACGCTGCGTCATTCCGCGCACCTCTCCTGCTGTTGCCACGACCCACGGGCCGTGTTGTCCCGGGCCGGTGCGAGCGGTCGGCCCGCCATACCGGCACGCCACCGGGGCGTCCGCGCCCGGTGGTTGCGCAGAGCGTAACGCTTACGGCCGCCGACCGACCCGGCGGCGCACCGAGACCCTGCCCCATGAGGCGGCACGGATGGTGTTGACTCTGTCAGGTGGGGACCGGCAGAACACCATCCGACCAGGTCAGAGCGGGGCATTCCCGGCGCTGGCTGCTGCGCGCCGGAGGGCTCGTGGCGCTCGGCGGCGCGGCCGCGCCGCTGACCGGTTGTGATCTTTTCGACCGCGACGACGAGCCACCGGCGCCGGACGCGCTGGAGCCGCTGGCCGCCGAGGCGCTGGCGCTGGAGGCCCGCTACCGGGCCGCCGCCGCCGCCGACCCGGCCCTCGCCGGGCGGCTCACCCCGATCGCCGACGCGCACAAGGCGCACGCCGAGGAGCTACGCCGGGTCATCGGCCGGCCGGCTCCCTCCGGCGCCCCGGCGACCGGCGCCCCGGCGACCGGCGGCGCCCCCGACGCGGTGCTCACCGAACTGCGTCAGGCCGAGCAGGAGGGCCGGACCAACGCGGCGAAGGCCTGCGCCGAGGCGCCGGCCGAGCGGGCCGCGCTGCTCGGCTCGATCGCCGCCGCCCGTGCGACCCACGTGGAGGCGCTCAAATGAACCCGACCAGCAGTCCCAGTCCGGGCCAGGCCCTCGCCGACGCGCTCGCCGCCGAGTACGCGGCGATCTGGGCGTACGGGGTGATCGGCGTGCACCTCACCGGCGCGGCGCGGACGGCGGCCCGGGCCGCCGAGGCGGCTCACCGGTCCCGCCGGGACGCGCTGCTGCTGCAACTCGCCGAGGGCTCCGGGCAGGTCCCCGCGGACCGGGCCGGCTACGCGCTGCCCTATCCGGTCACCGACCGGGAGGGGGCGCTGCGGCTGGCGGTGGAGATCGAGGAGCGGACCGCCGGGCACTGGCGGGCCGCGCTCGCGCACACCGGCGGCGCGGAGCGGAACACGGCGCTCGCCGCGCTCACCGACTGCGCGCTGCGGGCCACCCGCTGGCGGCGGACGGCGGGCGTGACCCCGCTCACCGTTCCCTTCCCGGGACGCCCGGCCTGAGCGCGGCGCCGGTCACCCGGCGGAACCCTCCGGTTGCGCAGCGCATACCAGGTATGCATACTCCAGGCCATGTCCATCCGTCACGGCCTGCTCGCCCTGCTCGAACGCGGCCAGATGTACGGCTATCAGCTCCGTGCCGCGTTCGAGGAGTCCACCGGGTCGACCTGGCCGCTGAACATCGGGCAGGTCTACACCACGCTGGCCCGGCTGGAACGCGACGGCCTGGTGCGCCCGCTGCCGGAGAACGAGAGCGGGCAGCGGCCGTACGAGATCACCGACGCCGGACGGGCGGACCTGGCGATGTGGTTCGCCACCCCGATCAGCCGCGCCGACCGGCCCCGCGACGAGCTGTCGATCAAGCTGGCGCTGGCGCTGACCACGCCGGGCGTCGACGTGCAGGCGGTGGTGCAGACCCAGCGCACCGCCACCATGCGCGCGCTGCAGGAATTCACCCGGTTGAAGTACACGAGCGACAAGCCGGAGGATCTACCCTGGCGGCTGGTGCTGGACGCGATGATTTTCCAGACCGAGGCCGAGGTGCGGTGGCTCGACCACTGCGAGACCAGCCTGGTCCGGCACCGCCCGGCGCCGCTCCGGGCGGTCGACCACCCCGAGGCGGTGGACCGGGCCGGCGACGAAGCCCGCCGGTGACCCGGCACGGGAGGCGCTGATGAACCCGACCGACGGGGTGCTGGAACTGCAGGACGTACGCCGGATCCACGGCGCCGGCGAGGCGGCGGTGCACGCGCTGCGGGGCGTGAGCCTGACCGTCCGGGCCGGTGAGCTGGTGGCGGTGATGGGCCCCTCCGGGTCCGGCAAGTCCACGTTGCTGGCACTGGCCGGCGGCCTGGACCGGCCCACCAGCGGCGAGGTGGTGGTCGAGGGCGAGGCGCTCGGCGGGCTGTCCGCACGCGAGCTGGCCCGGCTGCGCCGCCGCCGGATCGGGTACGTCTTCCAGGACCTGAACCTGCTCGGCAGCCTGACCGCCGTGGAGAACGTGGCGCTGCCGCTGGAGCTGGACGGCACCGGCGTACGGGCGGCCCGCCAGCTCGCCCTGACGGCGCTGCGCGAGGTGGACGTGGCCGAGCTGGCCGACCGCTTTCCGGACCAGATGTCCGGCGGTCAGCAGCAGCGGGTGGCGATCGCCCGGGCGCTCGTGGGCGAACGCCGGCTGGTCCTCGCCGACGAGCCGACCGGCGCGCTCGACTCCCAGTCGGGCGAGGCGGTGCTGCACCTGCTGCGCCGCCGGGTGGACGCCGGCGCGGCCGGGGTGCTGGTCACCCACGAGGCCCGGCACGCCGGCTGGGCGGACCGTGTGGTCTTCCTCCGCGACGGGGTGATGGTCGACTCGACCGCCCCGCTGATCGGCGTGGAGCACCTGCTCAGCGGCAGCGGCCGGTGATCGGCGGCCGCCTCGCCGCCGCACGCGGATCGTGGCGGACGGCGCTGCGGATCGCCCAGCGGGAGGCCCGGCGCTCGCGGCGGCGCACGCTGCTGGTGCTGGTGATGATCGCGCTGCCGGTGTTCGGGCTGAGCTTCGCCGCGGTCAGCTACGACATGGGGGACCTCACCCGGGCCGAGCGCATCGACCGTCGCCTCGGCGGCGCCGACGTGGCGTTGCAGTGGGAGAGCCTGACGCCGGTGAAACAGGACGCCTGGGGCGAGACGGCCTGGCCGGTCCAGGGCGAATGGGTCGGCCGGAGCCGTCCCCCCACCGCCGAGGAGGTACGCGCGCTGCTGCCCGAGGGCAGCCGGTTGACCCGGGCCCGGTGGTGGCTGACGTTCTCGACACGGATCGACAGGCGCGTCGAGTCGTTCGACGCGCGCGCTGTCGACCTGACCGACCCGCTCGCCCGGCCGCTGGCCCGGGTGCGTGACGGCCGCCCGCCGGTACGCCCCGACGAGATCGCGGTCAGCCCGGCGGCGCTGAGCCGGCTGGACACCCGCGTCGGCGACCCGGTCCGCACCACCGACGGCGCCACGTACCGGGTGGTCGGGGTGGTCGAGTACCCGGACAACCTCCGCGAGGTGGTCACGCTGGCCGGGGTGGTCCCGGAGGTGCCGTACGGCAGCGACACCTGGCTGGTGGACCTGCCCGGTCCGCTGGACCGCGCGCTCGTCGACCGGCTGAACGGGCAGGGCGTCCAGGTCGTCTCCCGCGATCCGCTGCCCGGCCGTGAGGAGCTTCCCCACGGCATGTCGGTGCCCGACGCGGAGGAGGCCGGCACGGTGGGCCTGATCGGCGGGCTGGGCCTGCTGGAGGTGGTGCTGCTGGTCGGGCCGGCCTTCGCGGTGAGCGTCCGCCGCCGGCGGCGGGACCTCGCGCTGGTCGCGGTGGCCGGCGGCGACGCCGCCCACCTGCGCCGGATCGTGCTCGCCGACGGGGTGGTGCTCGGCGCCGGCGGCGCCGCCCTCGGCCTGGTGCTCGGCATCGGCGCCGCGTTCGCCGGCCGTCCGCTGGTCGAGCAGTACCTGCTCGGGGAGCGGCTCGGGGCGTACCGGATCTTCCCGGCCGCGCTCGTGGCGATCGCCGCGACGGCGGTGCTGGCCGGGGTCCTGGCGGCGGTCGCGCCGGCCTGGACGGCGGCCCGGCAGGACGTGGTGACCGGCCTGGCCGGCCGGCGGGACGCGACCCGGCCGCGCCGCCGCTGGCTGCTGCTCGGGGCGTCGCTCACCGTCGTCGGGACCGCCGTCGCCGCGTTCGCCGCGGGCCGCACCTCGCAGACCGGTGTGCTGGCCGGCGTCGCCCTGGGCGAACTGGGGCTGGTGTTCTGCACTCCGGCGCTCGTCGGCGCGCTGGGCCGGGCCGGACGGCTGCTGCCGCTGACGCCACGGCTCGCGCTGCGCGACGCCAGCCGCAACCGCTCGTCGGCCGCCCCGGCCATCTCGGCGGTGATGGCCGCGGTCGCCGGCAGCGTCGCCCTCGGCGTCTACGTGGCGAGCGACGACACCCGCGCGCGGGAGCTCTGGCAACCCGGCCTGCCGCCGGGGAACGTGCTGCTCGTCCCCTCCGGCGACACCCCGGCGGACCCGCCGTCGGCCGACGCGGTCGCGGCCCGGGCCCGCACGGTCCTGCCCGACGCCACGGTGGCGCCCGTCGCCGTCCCTGGCTGCGCCGGCCCCTCCGACAAGGAGGACTGCGCTCCGTCCGCGATCATTCCGCCCGAGCATCGCTGCCCCTACGAGGAGTCGGACCCGGACCGCGCCTCGGCCCGCGACGATCCCCGCTGCGCGTCCTACCAGGAGCCGGTCGACGTGTACCTGCCGACGCTCGTGGACGACGGCGCGGCGCTGCCCGCGCTCACCGGTGCGCCCGCCGACGAGCTGGCCGCCGCGCGCCGGACGCTCGCCGCCGGAGGTGTGGTGGTCACCGATTTCCGCCGGGTGGTGGACGGGCAGGCCCGGGTGGAAGTCAACTACGGCTCCGGCAGCGCGCCGACCGGGCGCTTCCTGCCCGCGTACGTGCTGCGCGGCGGTCTCCCGGTGGACCGGCTGGTGCTCTCCCCCGCCGCCGCGAAGGCGCTCGGCCTGACCGCCGTGCCGCTCGGCTACCTGCTGGACACCGCCGCCTCGCCGACCGACCGGCAGATCGAGCTGCTGACCGACGAGCTGTACGACATCATCCCCATGTCGGCGCAGGTGGCGACCGCAGACCCGCCGTCGGACCAGCGCCCGATGCTGCTCCTGCTGGCCGTCGCCTCGGGGGTGATCACGCTCGGCGCCGCCGCGGTCGCCACCGCCCTCGCCGCCGCGGAGGGCCGCCGGGACCTGTCCACGCTCGCGGCGGTCGGCGCCGATCCCCGGGTACGCCGCCTGCTGTCGCTCTGTCAGGCCGGGGTCATCGCGGTCCTCGGCTCGGCGCTGGGCATCCTCGCCGGGCTCGGCTCCGCCGCGGTCGTCCTGGCGGCGCTCAACCAGCGGTACGCGGACTCCTGGCCGGCGCAGCCGCCGTACCCGGTGACGGTGCCCGGCGTGACGCTCGCCGTGCTGGTGGTGGTGCCGCTGGTGGCGATGGGCGGCGCGGCCCTGTTCACCCGGTCCCGCCTGCCGATCGAACGCCGCCTCGACTGAGGTGCCCTCCCGGCCATGATCCACACCTTTCCCGGCCATGATCGACACCACTTCGCCGGAGTGGCGGTATCGCGGCGGGGTGGATGCCACCACTTCGGGGAGATGGAGTCGACCTTGGGGCGGACTGACCGTCCGAGGGGGTGACGGGGCGCGGTGTGGGCGGCACACTTGTCGGATGTCCGCCCTGGGAACCCTCACCCGCCGTCTCGGTCACCAGCGTTGGTTCGGCGCCACCATGCGCCTGCTCGTCCCGGCCGACCGGCTGGTCGGCCGGATGACGAAGGGGCGCGTGGTCGCCTTCGGGCTCGTGCCCACACTGGTGCTCACCTCCACCGGCCGCCGCTCCGGCAAGCCCCGCAGCAACCCCCTGGTGTACGTGCCCGACGGCGACGCCTACGTGGTGATCGGCTCGAACTGGGGGCAGCAGCACCAGCCGTCCTGGACGTTCAACCTGCTGGCCAACCCGGACGCCGAGGTGGACGTCAAGGGACGCCGGATCCCGGTCACCGCCGAGCAGGTCACCGGCGAGGACCGGGAACGGCTGTTCCAGCGGCTGGTGCAGGAGTGGCCCGCGTACCGCACGTACGTCGAGCGCGCCGGTGGCCGCGAGATCCGCGTGTTCCGGCTGGTCCCGAACGCCTGAGCGCCCTCGCCGCAGCCGCGCACAATCCGACATCCGCGCCGCCGAGGCCGCCGCCCGCGATCTGGCTAGGGTTGCCGCAGGCGAGCGCTCGGACGGAGGTGGACCGTGGCTGTCGACGTGAATGCCGAGCGGCGTCTGGACGACCCGCGGTGGCAGGTGGCCGAGCGCGTCGGTGACGCCGTCCTGCGGCGGTTCCCGGCCGACGTGCTGGCGGTCGCCGTACACGGTCCGCTCGCGCACGGCGACGACGACGGCGGCGGTGACCGCGAGGTCGGGTTGCTCGTCGTCACGTACCGGCACGGCGCCGGGCCGCCACCGGCCACCCGGCGGGTGGACGGGGTGCTCGTCGACCTCACAGTGGCCGGGGCGGACGACTACCTGCGCCGGGCGACGACGATCACGTCCCGCTGGCCACTTGTCGCAGACCGGTACGTCACCACCCGCGCCCTGCACGATCCGACCGGCTGGCTGCCGAAGCTGCGCGACGAGCACCTGGCGCGGCTTGCCCGTGCCCGGCCCGCCGAGTTCACCGGCGCGGCCCGGCAGTCGTGGTACCGGGGCAGCGCGGCGCACGCCCGGGCGTTGCGGCTGGCCGAGTGGTACGAGACGGACCAGGCGCTGCTCATGCTCGGCGAGGCGCGGCTGGCCGCCGCGACGGTGCAGGGGCTGTTCAGCCGCACCTACTTCCGCGACCCGGGGGACGCGGTGCGGCGTACCGGGCTGGCCGGGGCGGACATGACCGAGGTCGGCGCGGCGCTGACCCGCCAGGCCGAGGAACTCGCCGCCCGGGGGCGGCCGGTCGACGGCACGATCGACGACCTGCTGTCCGGCTGACGGCCGGGCTGGTTCAGCCTCAGCCGATGCCGCCGCCGACGCCGATCAGCGCGCCGATCAGGTAGGTCGCCCCGGCCGCCAGCGCGCCGAGCAGCAACTGCCGCAGACCGCTGGTCCACCAGGGCCGGTAGGTGAACCGGGCCACGATCGCGCCGGCCACGAAGAGCCCCACGCCGCCCACGGCGAGCGCCAGCCAGAGACTGGTGAAGCCGAGCAGGTACGGCAGCAGCGGCACCAGCGCCCCGATGGAGAAGCAGACGAACGACGAGATCGCGGCGGCCCACGGGCTGGGCTGGTCGTCGGGGTCGACGCCGAGCTCCTCCCGCACGTGCACCCGCAGCGCCTCCTCGGGGTTGGCGCGTACCGCCTCGGCGACCTGCGTCGCCAGCTCCCGGGGCAGTCCACGGGCGACCCAGGCGTCGGCCAGCTCCCGGGCCTCGGCCTCCGGGTGGCGTTCCAGCTCGCGCCGCTCCTTGGCCACCTCGGCCGCGACCTGCTCGTTCGCGGACCGGACGCTCGTGTACTCGCCGAGGCCCATCGAGATGGCGCCGGCCACCAGGCCGGCCGTGCCGGTGAGCACCACGCTGCGCGGGGACACCCCGCCACCGCCCACACCGGCGATCAGCGCGATGTTGGTGACCAGGCCGTCCATCGCGCCGAAGACGGCCGGACGCAGCCAGCCGCCGGAGACGTCCGCGTGATGCGCCTCGCGCAGCGCCGCCGGGGTGTCGGTCACGGCAGCGTCAGGATCTCGTAGCCGTCGTCGGTCACGACGATGGTGTGCTCGAACTGGGCCGTCCACCTGCGGTCCTTGGTGACCACGGTCCAGCCGTCGTCCCACATGTCGTACTGGTAGGTGCCGAGCGTGATCATCGGCTCGACGGTGAACGTCATGCCGGGCTCCATCACGTCGGTGGGACGCGGGCTGTCGTAGTGCGGCACGTAGAGGCCACTGTGGAACGCCTCGCCGATGCCGTGCCCGGTGAAGTCGCGGACCACGCCGTAGCCGAAGCGCTTCGCGTACGACTCGATCACCCGGCCGATGACGTTGATCTGCCGGCCCGGCGCGATGGCCTTGATGCCCCGCATCATCGCCGTGTGGGTCCGCTCGACCAGCAGGCGGGCCTCCTCGCTCACCTCGCCCACGCAGAACGTCGCGTCGGTGTCGCCGTGCACGCCGTTCAGGAAGGCGGTGACGTCGACGTTGATGATGTCGCCGTCCTGGAGCACGGTGGTGTCGGGGATGCCGTGGCAGATCACCTCGTTGAGGCTGGTGCAGCACGACTTCGGGAAGCCCCGGTAGCCGAGCGTCGACGGGTACGCGCCGTGGTCGCAGAGGAACTCGTGCACCACCCTGTCGATCTCGTCGGTGGTCACCCCGGGCTTGCAGTGCTCACCGGCGAGCTGGGTGGCCTGGGCGGCGAGACGCCCCGCCACCCGCATCTTCTCGATCGTCTCCGGCGTCTGCACGTGCGAGCCGCGCCACTCCTGCGGACGCTTCTTACCCACGTACTCCGGGCGCGGGATGTGGGCGGGAACCGCTCGCCACGGGGAGAGCGTGCCGGGGGTCAGCGGCGCACGGACGGTCATGACGCAAGCCTATCGCCGGGGGCGGTGTGCCCCCCCGCCACAGCCCTGCCCGGCAGGTTGTTGCCGTGCCACAAACGCTGTGCCATTGTTGCTCCGTGGATCAAGGGGGCGCGGCGCCCGTCTTCTCCGTCACGACGCAGGTCGACGGCGATCAACTGCGCGTCCAGGTGACCGGCGAGGTCGACATGGCGACCGCCGACACGATGTTCCAGACCGCGCTCCGCGAGCCCGCCAAGCAGCTCACACTCGACCTGCGGGCGGTAACCTTCTTCGACTCGGCCGCCATCCACGCGGTGGTCCGGCTCGCCCAGCGGTTCCCGAACGCGCTCACCGTGCTGCCGTCCCCGCAGGTCCGGCGCGTGCTGGACATCTCCGGCCTGGGCGACCAGGACTGGCTCGCCCAGCCCTGACGGCGCGGAACCTGTCCGGATTCCGGAGGCGTGCTCGCCCGTTCCGGCCATTCCCGTACGACTGCGGTGGAATTCTCGCGGCCGTCGAGGTCACGGTGCGCGAACTGTTCGGGTGAACGCGGTCGGGCACCGGACAGTGAACGATCTATGCGGGCCAAGGGCTATGTGGCAGCGTCGGTGATCGCCTCCGCGGGGCGCGGGGGCAGATTTCCTGGGAGCGCATCACCATGACCGCACCGCATAACCCTGGCTCGTACCCGCCGCCGCCCGGTCCCCCGGGCTCCTATCCCCCGCCACCGCCCGGTCCCCCTGGTGCGTATCCGCCACCGCCCGGTCAGCCCGGCTTCGGACCGCCGCCGAAGAAGAAGTGGCTCATGCCGGTGCTCATCGGTGTCGCCGTCGTGGTGGTGTTCTGCTGCGGTGGACCGGCCCTGCTCGCCCTGACCGGCGACGACAAGAGCCCCGGCACGGCCGGCAGCAGCGCTCCCGTCGCCCCCGCCGCTGACGGCGCCGGGCTGGCCCCGACGTCCGCTCCCACCTCGGCTGCCGCACCGCCGCCGGTCAAGAGCGAGAAGCCCGCCGACGCGCCGAAGATCTACCGGATCGGCGACACGGTACGCGGTGGTGACTTCGAATTCACCGCACACAGCATGAAGTGCGGCATCGCCAAGGTTGGCAGTGACTTCCTCAACAAGAAGGCGCAGGGCAGCTTCTGCCGGGTCGTCCTGACCGCCAAGAACGTCACCAAGAAGGCGAAGCTGTTCCACGCCGACGGCACCGTCAGCGCACGCGACGGAAGTGGCCGGGAGTACGAGGCCGACGGTGAGGCGGCGATCTACGGCAACGAGGACGGCGAGGGCTTCCTCGACGAGATCAACCCGGGGAACGCCGTGAAGGCGAACGTCTACTTCGACGTACCAAAGGGAACGAAGCTGGTGAAGCTGGTGTTCGACGCCGGGCTCTTCACCCTCGCCGAGGACGCGGAGGTCACGCTCTGACCGCCCCGCCGGCCTGACCTGGACGACGCCTCCTGTGCCGGAGCATGTCCAAGGCCCAGTTCCCGGTTGAGAGCTGGGCCTTGGACCGACTCGGTTGTCCTCCGGCTAGGAGGCCTCTCCCATCGCGGGCGGCAGGCCCGACCGGTTCCGGCTGCCCGCGATCCGACGCGGGGTGCCACTCTCCCGTCTCCCCCGCGGTGTCCGGGGCGAGCTCACGACGCAGCGACTCGGCGTCGCGCTTACGCACCCCGCTCGCTCGGATCGTGTTCACCGCGATGATGGTGAGTTCGTTCGCCACGTTGATGCCGCTGACGCGCAGGCCGCTGCGCAACGCCTCCTGAGCCAGGCGGAGGGCCGACATCGCGGCCCGCTGGGAGCGGGAGGGGCGGCTGGCGGACGGAGACCAGCCCGTGGCGACGGTGCGCGCGGCCTCGGCCAGGCACCGCGCGGCCTCGGCGAGCGACGGCGGAACGGGCTCGTCGTCACGGATCGCGCGTTCGAGGTTGAGCGCGACGTCGCGGCTGTGCAGCAGGGACCGGATCATGAGGATGGCGCCGTGCCGCCATCCCTGCAGCGCGCTCTGGTTGTGCCACCGTAACGGCGAGATGCGGACGACCTCGTCGGCGGCCGACATCGCGGTCTCCACCTCCGAGGTGTTGAGCCGGCGCAGCCTGTCGAGAACCTGACGGGCCAGCTCGGCGTCCCGGGCCAGGGCCGCGTCGGCGAGGCGGTCCAGCTCGACGGACATCTGGTTGAGCAGGGGCCGGCCGGCCCGCCGGATCCGGTAGATCGGGTGCAGGGGCAGCACCACGACCGCGACCAGGATGCCGACCACCCCGCCGACGACGCCGTCGAGGAAGCGGGGCAGCGCGATGTCGGTCCGGGCCGGGAAGAGCACGGCGATCACCAACGCGCTGCCGCCGACCTGGGTGACGAACGCGCCCTCGTCGCTGAGCAGGACGGCGACGAGGATCGCGGCGGCGACGATGACGCCGATCTGGACGTATCCCTGCCCGACCCAGGAGACCAGCAGGTCGCCCAGCGCGATGCCCACCGCCACGCCGGCGATCAGCAGCAGCGTACGGCGGAAGCGCTGGCTCACCGAGCTGGCGATGGTGCCGACCGCGACGGCGGGCGCGAACAGCGGTTGGGGGTTGTGGATCAGATCCTTCGCGACCCACCACGCGACTGCGGCGGCCACCCCGCACTGCACCGCCACGAGCAGGCTCAACCGCACCCGCTGCAGCCGATCCCGCGCGGTGGCCCGGCCGGTACGGCGAATCGCCGTCCACGCCGCACCTACCGGGTCGTTCCCGCTGCCGCGGGAAGGACGGAACGGCTCACGCCCCATGAGGCGATACTAGTAATTTTGCCCTATTTGATCGGCTCAACCCGGCAACCGGCCCGGGGCGGTCGGATCAGTTCGGGTCACTCAGCCGGCGGCGCAGCGTCAACTCGGTGCCCGTCTCGGTACGGGTCACGTTCATCTCCCCCAGCGCCTGGATCAGCGCCAGCCCGCGCCCCCGGAAGCTCGACCCGCTCGACTCCCGCCAGCGCCCGGTGTCCCGGACGGTCGCGGTGACCGTACGGTCGGCGATCGTCACCTCGACCTCGATGGTCGGGTCGACCGGGTCGACCGGGTGCTCTATGGCGTTCGCCGCCGCCTCGGAGACCGCCACGGTCAGGTCGAACAGGTCGGTCTCGCCGACCTGGTGGGCGACGAGGAAGTCCTCCAGCCGCTTGCGCAGCACGCTGAGCCGGGTCGGGTCGGCGGGCAGGCGCAGCGCGAACCGGTTCAGCTCGGTCGCCTCCAGCGCGAGTACGGCCACGTCGTCGTGCCGGGAGCGCTCGGCGACCCGCGCCATGACGGCGTCGACCAGGTCCGCCACATGCTGGGCGCGGGCCGTCGCGTCCGCCCGCAACTGGCCCAGCCCGGCGTCGATGCCCGCGGACCGGTCCTCGATCAGGCCGTCGGTGTAGAGCAGAAGGCGGTTGCCCGGGGCGAGTTCCCCCTCGGCGGCCGGGTAGACGGTGCCGGGGATCGCCCCGATCGGCGGTCCGAGGGCCCGATCGTGCAGGAACGCCACGTCGTCTCCTCGGATCAGCAGGGGTGAGGGATGACCCGCGCTGGCGTACCGGATGCGGCCGGTGCGCGGGGAGAAGCCGAGGCAGACGACGGTGGCGAAGGAGCCGCTGCCGGCGGAGTGGACCAGCCGGTTGAGGCGGGTCAGCGCCTCGCCCGGGTCGTAGCCCTCCAGGACGTACGCCCGCAGCGCGTTGCGGAGCTGGCCCATCGCGGCGGCGGCCCGCACGCCCTTGCCCACCACGTCGCCGATGACCAGCACCAGGTCGTCGTCGGCGGTGGCCATCACGTCGTACCAGTCGCCGCCGACCTCCACGTCGGCGCTGCCGGGAAGGTAGCGGCTGGCCACCACCGCGCCGGGCAGCTGCGGCAGCGTACGCGGCAGCAGGCTGTGCTGGAGCGTGGTGGCGATGTGGTGCTCGGCCTCGTAGAGCTGGGCGTTCTCCAGCCGTACGCCGACGAGCCGGGCCAGTTCGGTCAGCGCCGCCTGCTCGGTGCCGCCCCCCTCGCGCCGCCACACCAGCAGCTCGCCGAGCTGCTCGCCGGACGTGCCGGTGAGCGGCAGCGCCACCGACGGGTCGGCGGGCAGGGCGCCGCCGGCGTCCTCCTCGTGGCGGGCCCCGGTGGTCGTGACGCGGACCCGTCCGGCTTCGGCCAGGCGCAGCGCGTGCCGGGCGGCCACCCGTACCACGTCGGCGGTGGATCGGGCGGTGTTGATCTCCACGGCGGCGTCGGCGAGCGCCCGCAGCCGGCGGATGATCTGCCCGCGCAACTGTCCCAGCTCGACGTTGGCCCGGACCCGGGCCACCAGTTCCTGGCTGGAGAAGGGCTTGGTCAGATAGTCGTCGGCGCCCGCGGACAGGCCGGCGACCTCCTCGGCGGCGCCGGCCCGGGCGGAGAGCAGCACGATCGGCACGTACCTGGTGGCCGGTTTGGCGCGCAGCGCGGCGACCAGCCCGAAGCCGTCCAGCCGGGGCATCATCACGTCCGTCAGCACCAGGTCGAACGGGGTCTCGACGGCCAGCCGCAGCGCCTCCGCGCCGTCCGGCACGGCCACCACCTCGTACGCCGGGGAGAGCAGCCGGACGACGTGCTCGCGCAGGTCGGCGTTGTCGTCGGCGAACAGGATCCGGCCCGCGCCGCCCGGCGTGCCGTTCGGCTCGGGCAACCCGACGGGCCGGGCCACCTCGTCGGTCCAGAGCGCCGTCTCGGCGACGTAGAGGCGGGCCTGCTCCGGCTCGGTCAGCGGCACCGGCGAGAGGGCGGACACCCGGTCGGCGGGCAGGTGCGCGTACCCGAACGGCATGGTCACGGTGAACGTGGTGCCCCGGTCGACGACGCTGTGCGCGGTGACAGTGCCGCCCTGCATCTCGACCAGCTCGCGGACCAGGGCCAGGCCGATGCCGGTGCCTTCGTGGGTACGCGAGCGGGCGCCGGCGACCCGGTGGAACCGCTCGAAGACCTGCGGCAGCTCCTCCGGCGCGATGCCGACGCCGGTGTCGCTCACCTCCAGGACGGCGGCGCCGTCGGCGGCACGCGTCCGGACCCGGATCTCGCCGTCGAAGGTGAACTTGAGCGCGTTCGACACCAGGTTGAGGACGATCTTCTCCCACATGTCCCGGTCTACGTAGACCGGGGCGGGCAGCGGCGGGCAGTCCACCACCAGGTCCAGGCCGGCCCGCTCGGTGGCCGAGCGGAACGTGCTGGCCAGCCGGGAGGTGTAGTCGGACAGGTCGGTGGGCTGGTAGCGGGCGGCCAGCCGGCCGGACTCCAGCCGGGAGAAGTCGAGCACCGTGTTGACCAGCTTGAGCAGGCGCAGCCCGTTGCGGTGCATGACCGTCAGCCGGTCGAGGTACCCCCCGGGCAGCTCCCGGTCCGCGAGCAACTCCTCCAGCGGTCCGAGGACCAGCGTCAACGGGGTACGGAACTCGTGGCTGACGTTGGCGAAGAAGTTGGTCTTGGCGCGGTCGAGCGCGGCCAGCTCGGCGGCGCGGGCGCGTTCCTGCTCGTACGCCCGCTGCTTGCCCACGGCCCGGCTGACCTGCGCGGCGACCAGGTCGACGAAGTCGCGGTAGTCGTCGGTGAACGGCAGCCGGCGGGACACGCCGAGCAGCAGCACGCCGGCCGGCTCGTTGGTGGCGGTCAGCGGCAGCAGGAGCGCCTGGTCGGCGGCGTCGGGCGGCACCGCGCCGGGCAGTTCGGCGGTGGCGATCCAGCGCGGCTCGGTGAGCGGCCCGTCGTCGGCCAGTCCGGGCGGCGGGCCGGCGACGGTGGCCGGGTCCACACCCGAACAGCCGGCCGGCACCAGCGACCCGCCCTCACCCTGGAACCACAGCGCGCTGAACGGCACGTCGGCGCGGTGGGCGTCGAGCACCCGGGTGACCGCCCGGCCCAGTTCCAGCATGTCCGGCACGTCACCCAGCTCGTTGCCCAGCTCGGCGAGGGCGCGCAGCCGGCGTTCGCCGAGCACCCGGCCGGTGGTCTCGTTGACGAAGCAGAACACGCCGCCGACGGTGCCGTCGGCGCCGCGGATCGGGTCGTACGAGATGTCGAAGTAGACGTCCTCGAGGAAGCCGTGCCGGTTGAGCACGAAGGGATGGTTCTCGCCCCGGTAGGCCACGCCGGTGCGGCGCACCCCGTCCAGCAGCGGGCCGAGCACGTCCCAGGTCTCCGCCCAGTACCGCCGCGCGGACTGGCCGATCACGGCCGGGTGCTTCTCGCCGATCGTCGGCCGGTAGGCGTCGTTGTAGAAGGCGAGGTGTTCCTCACCCCAGAAGATGACGATCTGGGCGCGGGACGACAGCATCGTGCTGACCGCGTGGGAGAGCGCGGCGGGCCAGCGCTCCGGGCTGCCGAGGGAGGTCGTGGACCAGTCGAAGCCGTGCAGCCGCTCGCCCATCTCGCCGCCCGCGGCGAACGCCGCGGACAGCAGCGGCGGTAGTGACGCCTCGCCGGCCGCCGGGGACGAACGACGGTCGTCCCCGCCCCCCAGGGCCGAGCCCATGCAGCCTCCCGCTCCGGCCATGATCACAACGGTCGGCGTGCTCCGCCGACTGCCCCGCCTACTACCCCGACGGACGAGCAACGTAACGCACCCGCACCGTTCGACGCTGGTTACCTCCGCCTCATCCTGGCGTAACAGACGTGCCGGGGCGACTCGGGCGGTCCCGCCGGGGGCGACGAGGGGCCGCCGATCCAGCTTTTCCCCACCTATGAAACGTCGGTGTGTGATCTGGCCGACATCGCGGCCCGGACCAGCGCGGCCACCGGCCGCGGGTCCGGCTCGTTCTCCGGATGCCACTGCACCCCGAGCACGAAGCGCCGCGCCGGATCCTCCACCGCCTCGATCACCCCGTCGTCGGCCCAGCCGGTGACCGCCAGGCCGCCGGGGTCGGCCACCGCCTGATGGTGGTACGAGTTGACCCGGTCCACTCCGGCCATCACCTCGGCGGTCCGGCTGCCGGCGGCGAAGCGCACCGGATGCGTCCCGTACACGCCCGGCGCGGGGCGGTGCCCGTCGTGCCCGACCACGTCCGGCAGGTGCTGGTGCAGCAGGCCGCCGTACGCCACGGCGAGCAGCTGCATCCCCCGGCACACGCCCAGCACCGGCAGGTCGGCGGCGAGCGCGGCGGCCAGCAGCGTCGACTCCCCGGCGTCGCGCTCCGGCCGGCTCTCGGTACGCGGGTCCGGCGGCTGGCCGTACCGCTCCGGGCCGACGTCCGCGCCGCCGGCCAGCAGCAGCCCGTCCAGCAGCCCCAGCACGTCCGCGTCGGCGTCGTCAGGGGGCAGCACCACGGCCCGGCCGCCCGCCGCGGTGACCGACCGGACGTACGCGTGCGGCACGAGCGTCGCCGGCACGTCCCGCCACACCGCCCAGCCGGCCGGCTCGACGTACGCGGTGATGCCGATGACCGGCCGTCGCCCGTTCACAGGGGTGTCACGTACGCGCCGGTGATGCCGCCGTCGACGACGAACTGCGCGGCGGTCATGAACGAGGCGTCGTCGCTGGCGAGGAACGCCACCGCGGCGGCGATCTCGGTCGGGTCGCCGAACCGGCCCATCGGCACGTGCACCAGCCGCCGGGCGGCCCGCTCGGGGTCCTTGGCGAACAGTTCCAGCAGCAGCGGCGTGGCCACCGGACCGGGGCACAGCGCGTTGACCCGGATGCCCTCGCGGGCGAACTGCACGCCCAGCTCCCGGGTCATCGCCAGCACCCCGCCCTTGCTAGCCGTGTACGCGATCTGCGACGTCGCCGCGCCCATCAGCGCCACGAACGAGGCGGTGTTGATGATCGAGCCCTTGCCCTGCCGGCGCATGTGCGGGATGACGTACTTGCAGCACAGGTAGACGCTCGTGGTGTTGACCCGCAGCACCCGTTCCCAGGCGTCCAGGCCGGTCTCCAGGATGGAGTCGTCGTCCGGGGGCGAGATGCCGGCGTTGTGGAACGACACGTCCACCCGGCCGTGGCGCTCCACCACCCCGTCGAACAGGTCGCGGACCGCCGCCTCGTCGGCCACGTCGGCGGCCACGAAGTCCCCGTCCACCTCCTGCGCGGCCCGGGTGCCGGCGTCGGCGTCGATGTCCACGCACACCACGCGCGCGCCCTCGGCGGCGAAGCGCCGCACGGTGGCCAGCCCGATGCCGCTGCCCGCGCCGGTCACCACCGCCACCCGGTCGGAAAGCCGTCCCTGCACTGTGATCACTCCTCGGTGCCGATGAACACGTTCTTGACGTCGGTGAAGGCGTGCAGCGCGTCCGGACCCAGCTCCCGGCCCAGGCCGGAACGCTTCATCCCGCCGAACGGGGTCCAGTAGCGCACCGAGGAGTGCGAGTTGACGCTGAGGTTGCCGGCCTCGACAGCGCGGGCCACCCGCACCGCGCGCCCGACGTCCCGGGTCCAGATCGAGCCGGAGAGGCCGTACTCGGTGTCGTTGGCGAGCCGGATCGCGTCCGCCTCGTCGTCGAACGGCAGCACCGAGACGACCGGGCCGAAGACCTCCTCCCGCCAGTGCCGATCGGCCGGGGAGCCGGCGAGCAGCACCGTCGGGGCGTACCAGAAGCCGGGGCCGTCGGGGCAGGAGCCGGTGAAGGCCACGTCCGCGCCGTCGACGTACCCGGCGACCCGGTCCCGGTGCGCGGCGGAGATCAGCGGGCCCATCTCGGCCGTGTCCAGGGCCGGGTCCTCCACCCGCACCGCCCGTACGGCCGGTTCGAGCAGTTCCAGGAACCTGTCGTACACCTGGCGCTGGACCAGGATCCGGGAGCGGGCGCAGCAGTCCTGGCCGGCGTTGTCGAAGACCGCGTACGGCGCGGTGGCCGCCGCCTTCTCCAGGTCCGCGTCGGCGAACACGATGTTCGCCGACTTGCCGCCCAGTTCCAGCGTCACCCGCTTCACCTGGGCCGCGCAGCCGGCCATGATCCGGGTGCCGACCTCGGTCGAGCCGGTGAAGCAGATCTTGCGGACCGCCGGGTGGGTGACGAACCGCTCGCCGACCACGCTGCCCTGACCGGGCAGCACGGTGAACACGCCCTCGGGCAGCCCGGCGTCGCGGGCCAGCTCGGCCAGGCGCAGCGCGGTCAGCGGGGTCAGCTCGGCCGGTTTCAGCACCACCGTGTTGCCGGCGGCGAGCGCCGGGGCGAATCCCCAGCCGGCGATCGGCATCGGGAAGTTCCACGGCACGATCACGCCGACCACGCCCAGCGGTTCGTGGAACGTGACGTCGAGCCCGCCGGGCACCGGGATCTGGTGCCCGGTCAGCCGTTCCGGCGCGCCCGCGTAGTAGTCGAGCACGTCGCGGACGTTGCCCGCCTCCCAGCGCGCGTTGCCGATGGTGTGCCCGGCGTTGCGTACCTCCAGGAGAGCCAGCTCCTCGAGGTGCGCGTCGACCTGGGCGGCGAACCGCCGCAGCAGCCGCCCCCGATCCCCCGGCGCCACCCGCCGCCACGTCTCGAACGCCGCAGCCGCACGCGCAACGGCGGCATCCACGTCGTCGACGGAGCACCCCGGAACAACCCCGATCCCGGCTCCGTCAACAGGCGAGATCACCTCACCCACGCGTCCCCCTCCCCTCACCTCGGCGATCTTGCAGGTGCTGCCCCGGCAAAAGCCGCACAACACCCCGACCGGGGGCCGCAAGTGCAAGATCGGCGCGGAAACTGGGGTCAGAGGCGTTCGAAGCCACGGGTCAGCTCCCAGTCCGTCACCGCGGCGTCGAAGGCGGTCAGCTCGACCTTCGCCTGGTTGGCGTAGTGAGCGGCCACCTCGTCGCCGAACGCCGTCCGGGCCACCTCGGAGCGCTGCCACAGGTCCAGCGCGTCACGCAGCGTGGTGGGCACCCGCTCGGCGTCCGGGTCGTCGTACGCGTTGCCGGTGCACTCGTCCGCCAGCTCCAGCTCGTTCTCGATGCCGTGCACCGCCCCGGCCACCAGCGCGGCGATCGCCAGGTACGGGTTGACGTCGGCCCCCGGCACCCGGTTCTCCACCCGCATCCCCTGCCCGTGCCCGACCAGCCGCAGCGCGCAGGTGCGGTTGTCGGTGCCCCAGCGCAACGCGGTCGGCGCGAACGAGCCGGGTTGGTAGCGCTTGTAGGAGTTGATGTTCGGCGCGAAGAACAGGCTGAACTCGCGCATGGTGGCGAGCAGCCCGGCCAGCACCCGCTGCCCGGTGACGCTCAGGTGCGCCGGCCCGTCGCCCAGCATCGCCGACGAGCCGGAGGCGTCGCGCAGCGAGAAGTGGATGTGGCAGGAGTTGCCCTCCCGCTCGTTCGGCTTCGCCATGAACGTGATCGCCATCCCCTCCTGGGCGGCGATCTCCTTCGCGCCGTTCTTGTAGATGACGTGGTGGTCGGCGCAGCGCACCGCCTCGTCGTACCGGAAGGCGATCTCGTGCTGGCCGAGGTTGCACTCGCCCTTGGCGCTCTCCGGGGTGAGCCCGGCGCCGGCCATCTCGGTGCGGATGCGGCGCAGCAGCGGCTCGACCCGGGCGGTGCCGAGCAGCGAGTAGTCCACGTTGTACTGGTTGGCCGGGGTCAGGTCGCGGTAGCCGCGCCGCCACGCCTCCTCGTACGAGTCGCGGTAGAGCACGAACTCCAGTTCGGTGCCGGCGTACGCGGTCAGCCCGTGCGCGGCCAGCCGGTCGAGCTGCTTGCGCAGGATCTGCCGGGGTGAGGCGACCACCGGACCGGAGCCGTCCAGCCACTCCAGGTCGGCCAGCAGCAGCGCGGAGCCGGGCTGCCAGGGCGTCCGGCGCAGCGTGTCCAGGTCGGGGCGCATGGCGAAGTCGCCGTAGCCGCGTTCCCAGCTCGACATGGCGTACCCGTCGACGGTGTTCATGTCGACGTCCACGGCGAGCAGGTAGTTGCAGCCCTCGCTGCCGTGCGAGACCACCTGGTCGAGGAAGTAGGGCGCGTGGAACCGCTTGCCCTGCAGTCGGCCCTGCATGTCGGTGAGAGCGAGCACCACCGTGTCGATCTCACCCTCGGCGACGGCGACCCGCAACTGTTCCAGCGAGAGCGGCGTTTGCTTCATCAGGGGCCTCCATCACCAAGGTCTACTGGCAAACCGGATCACCGTCAATGCCCCGGCGGGGGCGGGTGCGAAACCGAGGAGAGCACATGCGCCGTCGTACCGTCGCGGTCGTCGCCGCCGTCCTCGCGCTCGTGCTGGCCGCCACCGACGCGCACGCCGACCGCAGTCCCGCCGACCGGCGACCCGCCGCCGGCCCGGACCGGCCGGCGACCGCCGACACGCGACCGCGTCCGGTCACGCTCGACCTGCGCGGCTTCGACGGGCGCACCGGCTGGTCCGGCTACGACCTGAGCCGCCCCCAGGTCATCGCCACCGGGCTGGAGGCGCCGTGGGGGCTGGACTTCCTGCCCGACGGCAGCGCCCTGGTCGCGCAGCGGGACCGGGGCACGATCCTGCGGGTACGCCCCGGACGCCCGGCCCGCCAGGTGGCGCGGATCGCCGACGTGGTCGCCGGTGGGGAGACGGGCCTGCTCGGGCTGGCGGTCTCCCCCACGTACCGCCGGGACCGGTGGGTCTACGCCGCCTACACCACCACGAGCGACCTGCGGATCGTCCGGTTCCGCCTCGGCTCGTCCCGCGCGCCGCGGGTGCTGGTCAGCGGCATCGCCCGCAGCTCGGTGCACGCCGGCGGCCGGATCGCGTTCGGCCCCGACGGCATGCTCTACGCCGGGATCGGCGACGCCGGGGTGGCGGCCCGCGCGCAGGACCTGACCAGCCGCAACGGCAAGATCCTGCGGATCCGCCCGGACGGCCGGGTGCCCGCGGACAACCCGTTCCCCGGCTCGCTCGTCTACAGCTACGGCCACCGCAACGTGCAGGGCCTCGCCTGGGACCGGCACGGCCGGCTGTTCGCCACCGAGTTCGGGCAGAGCACCTGGGACGAGGTGAACCGGATCGTGCCCGGCGGCAACTACGGCTGGCCGCTCGTCGAGGGCATCGCCGGCGATGCCCGGTTCCGCGACCCGGTCGTCGTCTGGCCGCCCGCCCAGGCGTCCCCGAGCGGCGCCGCGTTCACCAGGGGCACGCTCTACGTCGCCGCGCTGCGCGGCGCCCGGCTCTGGGCGGTGCCCGTCGACGCCGCCGGCCGCGTCGGCGTACCCGTGGCGGAGCTGGCCGGCACGTACGGCCGCCTGCGTACCGTCGAGGTCGCGCCGGACGGCGCACTCTGGGTCGCGACCAGCAACCGCGACGGCCGCGGCACCCCGGCGGCCGGCGACGACCGCATCCTCCGCTTCCCGCTCACCCACCGCCGCCTCACGATCTGACCCGGGGGTACGCGGACAGCCCGCGCCGCGTCAGCCACGAACCCGCGCCCAGGCCAGGAAGCGGCCGTGCAGGTCCGGCGCATGGTCCGGATTCAGCTGGGCGAGTTGTTCCCGCGCTTCGGCCATCAGCCCGCCCAGATAGAGAAGCAGCGCGGTGCGGTCCTCCCGGTACTCGACGAGCAGCGACAGCCGGGCCGGCTGGCAGGGCCACTCCGCGCCGCAGTTGCGGCACCGCCAGAGCGGGCGCATAGGCAGGTGCGGAACCACGCGCCGGCCCATCACCGCAGCCTTCGAGCGATTGCACGCGCCTCGTCGTCGCTGAGCGGAAGGAACCAGAAGAACCGCCGGACGATCTCGGGCGGTTCGGGCCCCTCGACTCGGCCACGCAGATCCCGGATCGCGCCGCGCACGAGGAACGCCATCATCCGGATGAGCGCTGCCGGATCGAGCTGATCGCGCGGAATGCGACGCAGAGTGGGACACGGCCACGGCTCCTGACAGCGCTCGCATTTCCAGTCCGGCTGGTACCCGATGTGCCCGATGGCGCTGAGGACACCGACCAGAGCCGTCACCAACGGCCCCCGTTCGCCCGCCACTCCTGCGCCCTTGTCAGACGACCTGGGCTGCCCGGGCGAACAGTGGGAAACACCCGGGTCGGCTCGCGCATCCACGCCGGCAGGTTGGTGCCGGGGTCGCGCTTCGGCAGGGTGGGCAGCTCCCGGGTACGGCACCGGAACCATCGGACACGCACATCGGCCTCCTCGTTGGTGGAGGGGGCCGCCCGGCATCGTCGGGACCGGGCGGCCCCGGGCTGGAATCCGCCCGTGCTCGCCTGCGACGAGCGGATCCGCATGCGTGACAGTCTGGTGAGGACACCGCTACGGTCGGAAGGCATCGAGCCTGGTCACGGCGCACGAGTGAAGCACCGAGCCGGCCGGCGGATGTCGAATGAAGTTCACGCACAGACTGTGGAGGAACTGTGGAGGAACCGACAGCAGAGTTGATCCGCGCGCAGCTCCGCCGACTACGGAACGTTGCCGGTCTCAATCAGGAGGAGTTTGGCCGGCTGGTCCACTACTCCCCGTCCATGGTGTCGGCCGTCGAGACCGGCAGCCGTCCGTACGACCGGCTCTTTCTGGCTCGTGCCGACGAGGTGCTGAACTCCGGCGGCCTGCTCGTGTCCCTGCTCAATATGGCCGAACGCGAGGGCTTGCCGTCCTGGCTTAGACCATGGCTCGATGCGGAACGCAACGCTCGCCAGCTCCGGTGCTTCCACCCGACTCTCATTCCAGCCCTGCTCCAGACGGAGAACTACGCCCGAGCGGTAATTCGCTGTGACGACCTACTCAGCGACGCCGACGTGGAGAGCCGCGTGGCAGCTCGGATGGATCGCCAGGAAGTCCTGCGGCAGCCATCTCCGCCCCAGCTCGTCGCTGTACTGGACGAGGGAATGCTGCACCGCCGCGAGGAGAGCTTCCGCGGCCTGATGGCTCAGCAGATCGAGCACCTGGTCGTCTGTGCCGAGCGCCCGCACATCAGTATCCACGTGCTTCCACTACAGGTCGGGCTGCACATCGGCTTGTCCGGTCCGTTCACTCTGGCGAGAGGCGCGGAGGGTGGCTGGGTCGCCAGCATGGAATGCCAGCTCACCACGAGCGTGATCGACGGCGATGCCGACGTGGCTACGCTTCAGTCGAGATGGGAGATGATCCGGAGTGAAGCTTTGCCCCGCCGGCAGTCTCTCGAGCTTCTGAAAGAGGTGGAGACGTCATGGATCTGAGCGGCGCGACCTGGCGAAAGGCGACCCGGAGCGGCAACACCGACTGCGTCGAGGTGGCTGACAACCTGACGGAAGTGGTGCTGGTACGCGACTCCAAGGACCGGGACGGCGGCACGCTCCACGTCACCCCGACGTCGTGGCGGTCGTTCGTCACACTGGCCAAGCAGATGGGGCCTGCAACCTGACCGACAAAGCCATCGCCAAGATCTCCGGACAGCCCAGCGCTCACATCGGCTGGACCCAGGCGGATCGCCACTGCGGGGACGGGTCCTGGCCGAGGGCGATCCAGTACTCCCGGCCATCGGCGATCCGCCCGTCGCGCACGGTCCAGAACGACGCCACCCGGTGCACGCCCATCCCCTCGTGCGGCACCTCCACCTCGGACACCACCGTCTCCCCGGACGCCACCACCCGCAGCACCCGGATCGACCAGCCCTCCGGGTACTCGGCGTTGACCTTCACGTAGTTCTCGCGGCCCACGATCCGCTCGGCGCTGGCCGGCCACTCCACCACCACGTCGTCAGCCAGCAGCTCGCCGACGCCGGCCCAGTCCCGGGCCTGCATGCGATCCCACAACGCGCGTACCACCGCTTCCGACTCCATCGCCGGATCATGGCAGTACCCACCGACAGCTACGACGGCTCGGCGGGCTCCGGCTCCGGTTCGGCCTGGTCGACGGTGCGGCGCGGGCCGGTGAACCACTTGCGGGCCGAGGCGTACCACCAGATCGCGACGCCGAGCAGCACGCCACCGATCGCGATCGGCGCGTAGTTGACAGCCGTCCAGCTGAAGTCGGGGTTGCCGGGCACACCCGCCGGGACGATCGGCAGCACGAAGTAGATCGAGATGACGGCGATCTCGACCACCGCGATCCAGCCGAGCAGCTTGTAGCGGCGGCCGAGCGTCCACGGACCGGGCTTGAACCGGTCGCCCATCCGCAGCCGCAGGAAGATCGGGATGATGAAGGACAGGTACAGCCCGATCACCGCCACCGACACCACCGCGTAGAACGCGACCGGGATGCCGCCGCGCTGGTAGAGCGCGGGCAGCGTGAGCACCAGCCCGGCCAGCGTCGCCCCGATGATGGCCTTGACCGGGGTGCCGTTGCGGTCGACGGTCGACCACAGCCGCCAGCCGGGCACCGCCCGGTCGCGGCTGAACGCGTACGCCATCCGCGACATCGACGTCACGCAGCTCATGCCGCAGAAGAACTGCCCGATGGTGGAGATGATGATGACGGCCTTGAAGAAGAACGGCGTCAGCGCGGTCTCGAAGATCGCCCCGGAGAAGCCGCCGGCCTCGTTGATCGCGTCCACGTCGGTGGCCGCGAACAGGAACGCGAGCAGCAGGATCCAGCCGCCCACCGCCGAGTAGAAGATCGACCGCCACAGCCCCTGCGCGGCGGCCTTGGACGCGCCGCGGGTCTCCTCGGAGACGTGCGCGCAGGCGTCGAAGCCGGTGATCGTGTACTGCGTGAGCAGGAAGCCCAGCGGCAGCACGTAGAACCAGAACGCCAGCCCGCCGGTGTCGCCGTCACCGAAGCCGGAGTTGTTGAACCGCTCGGTGAAGACGAACTGGAAGCTCTGGTGGTTGTCCGGGACCAGGACCAGGATCAGCACCACGGCTGCCGCGCCGGCCACGTGCCACCAGACCGAGACGTTCTGGAGTACGTCGATGATCCGGTGCCCGTAGATGTTGATCAGCCCGTGCAGCGCGAGGATCACCACGAACAGCCCGAACGTCTGGTGCCCGGTGCCGGCCCAGCCGTCGAACAGCGCCGACAGCGTCAGGTTGAGGAACGTGGCGCAGCCGTAGTCGACCGACGCGGTCACCGCTACCAGCCCGATCAGGTTGAGCCAGCCGGTGAACCAGCCGTGCACGGGCCGGCCCATGGTCGCCGCCCACCAGTAGATCCCGCCCGCGGTCGGGTACGCGGACACCAACTCGGCCAGGCAGAAGCCGATGATCAGGATGAACAGGGAGATCAGCGGCCAGCCCCAGGAGATCGCCACCGGGCCGCCGTTGTTCCACGCCTGGCCGAACGTGGTGAAGCAGCCGGCCAGGATCGAGATGATGGAGAACGAGATCGCGAAGTTGGAGAAGCCGCTCCACTTGCGGCGCAGCTCCTGTTTGTAGCCGAGTTCGGCGAGTCGTCGGGCGTCGTCGTCCATCGGCTGCTCGGCGGTCGGCGCGGGCGTCGTGGCCACTGCACACCTCCTCGAGGCGATCCTCGTGCGAGTGCTCGCAGTGTGCTCCCGGCCGATCAAGGTGGTCAATACGTACCCCGGTAATTGCGTTGTCGCCGGATCCCGCCGGGGGCATCATTGTGGGCGTGACCAGGCCCGACCCGACGGGCCGGCACCGGGCGCTCGGCAACGCCCGGTCCGCGGCGGCGCGCGGCGTCCACCTCTCTCTCACTGATGTACGGCGATCGGCCGTACCCTCCGGACGCCCCGCGCCGCCGCACCTCTAGACGAACAGCAACCCGGCGACCCAGAGCGCGGCGACCATCAGGCCGGCCATGAACTCCAGCAGCATCGACAGCCCGGCCGCCTTGAGCGCCTGCACGGTGGCCGGCCAGGCGAGCCGGGTGTCGCCCAGCCGCAGCCGCTCCGCGCCGAAGATCCCGCCGATGAACCCGATCGGCAGCCCGACCACCGGGATGACGAAGAAACCGACCACCCCGAGCAGACCGCCGACCAGCAGCGACGACGTGGGCACGCCGGTCCGCTTCAGGTTGCGGCCCGGCCACAGGTACTTGAGCACGGTGCCACCGGCGGCGATCACTGTGGCGGCGGCGAGCACCGCCCAGCGGCCCGGCCCGGCGCCGCCGAACAGCGCCCACACCAGTACGCCGCCCCAGCACAGCGGCAGGGCCGGCAGCCCGGGCACTACCACCCCGGCCAGCCCGGCGATGATCGCCAGCGCGGCGACCACCGACACCACGGCCTGCGAATCGGTGAGGCTCACCGTTCTCCCTTCCTCGCCTGCCGCCGCGTGAGCGGGAGGTGTTAAGCGGGGCCCCCTGCTCTACCGGAGGCGTTAACAGGGGGCCCTTCCTTACCCGCCCAGGCGGGTGCGGATGCCGTCGGCGGGCATCGGGGCGCCGAACAGGCGGCCCTGACCGGTGTCGCACCGCAGCGCCCGCAGCCGCTCGGCCTGCACCTCGGTCTCCACCGCCTCGGCCGTCACCGACAGCTCCAGCGCGTGCGCCAGCCGGACCAGCGCGTCCACGATCCGCTCGTCCCGGTGGTCGGCCACCGCGTCCCCGTCACCCTTTATCCCCTCGACGAACGGGCCGGCCAGCTTCACGCAGTGGATCGGCAGCCGCCGCAGGTACGCCAGGTTCGAGTAGCCGGTGCCGAAGTCGTCTATGGCCAGCCGCGGCCCCAGGTCGGCGAGCTGGTGCAGGGTCCGCAGCGGCTCACCGGCGCTGCCCATGACCGCGCTCTCGGTCAGCTCCAGCTGCAACAGCTCGGCCGGAAGCCCGGTGTGCTGCAACGCCTCGGCGACCGTCTCCACGATGGCCGGGTCGTCCGCCTGCCGCGCGGCCAGGTTGACGCTGACCACCGGCGACGTCTCCGGGTACGCGCACCGCCACGACTCGGCGTCGCGGCACGCCTGACGCAGCACCCAGGCGCCGAGCCGGACGATCAGGCCGGTCTCCTCGGCCAGCCCGATGAACCGGTCCGGCCCGATCAGCCCCAGTTCCGGGTGCTGCCAGCGCACCAGCGCCTCGACCGCCACCATCGTCTCGTCCAGCAGCGACACGATCGGCTGGTAGTGCAGCACGAACTCGCCCCGGTCCAGCGCGGCGGGCAGGTTGGCGGCCAGCGCGGAGCGGGCGATGTCGGCGGCGCTGCGCTCCGGGTCGTACACCGCCCAGCGTCCCCGGCCCTCCGCCTTGGCCCAGTAGAGCGTGGTGTCGGCGGCCTTCATCAGGTCACCGACGCTCGTCTCCGCCGCCGGACACTCCACGATGCCGATGCTGGCCGACACGGCGAGCTGCTGGTCACCGACGTGCACCGGCGCGGACACCGCGGCCAGGGCCAGCTCGGCGACCTCCACCGCGTCGTCGATGCCGCCGTCGGAGTCGACCAGGATCACGAACTCGTCACCGCCCATCCGGGCCACCAGGTGACCCCGCCCGGCCACGCAGTCGCTGAGCCGGCGGGCGATCACCTTGAGCAGCCGGTCGCCCAGGTCGTGGCCGAGGCTGTCGTTCACCGCCTTGAAGCCGTCCAGGTCGATGAAGCAGAGCCCGACGCGCTGGTCCGGGCCGGCGCCGTCGAAGACCTCGCCGAGCGACTCGAAGAACAGCGTCCGGTTGGGCAGGCCGGTCAGCGGGTCGTGCAGCGCCTGGAAGCGCAGCCGCTGCTGCAACTCGTACCGCTGGGTGATGTCCTCCACCATGGCGACGGTGAACCGGGGCCGGCCGTCGTCGTGCCGGATCAGCGAGACCGCGAGGTCGGTCCAGACCACGCTGCCGTCCTTGCGGTAGTAGCGCTTCTCCACCCGGGCGCTGTCCCGCTTGCCCTCGATCAACTCCTTGTACAGCTCCCACATCCCGGCCGCGTCGTCGGCATAGGCCAGCGCCGACACGTTCATCCGCCGCATCTCCGCGACGGTGTAGCCGAGCATGTCCGCGAAGGACTGGTTGACCTCGATTATCTGCCCGTCCACACCGGCGATGCCGATGCCGATGGCGGCGCCGGTGAAGACCGCCCGGAAACGCGCCTCGCTGTCCCGCAGCGCCTGCTCGACGGTGTCGCGGGCCTGCCACGCGGACCGGGCGATCCGCTCCTGCTGGCTGAAGACCCGGTCGCGCAGCGCGCGGGCGAACCCGGCGGCGAACGCGCCCTGGAGCAGCGCGACCCGCTCGCGCAACTCCGGCGACTCGGTCCGCGACGGCAGCACCCAGGGCAGGAACCGGTCGCCCAGTGCCTGCACCGACCAGTCGAGCACGCCGGGCTCGGTGAGGTGCGCCTCGACCAGGGCGCGCCCCACCTCCTCCGCGGGGCGGGCGGAGAAGGCGGGGGCGAGCAGGGCCTCGCCGAGCCGCTCGGTGAGCGGCGCCAGCAGGCGCTCGGTCTCGGCCGCGCTCAGCGGCACGAACCCGATGCGGCGCACCGCGCGAGCCCACTCGGCGGCGTACGCGGCGGCGCCGGGCCGGCTGACGTCTCCCCCGTCGCTGTCCGGGGCGCGCATGGGCTCAGCCGGCTGTGCGGTCGTGCCGGGCGACGCCGCCGAAGGCTCCGAACCGTTCCGGGTGCTCGTCCACGTCCGAGGGGGAGTCGGGCCGCCACAGCGGCATGTGCACGACGCCCGGTTCGAGGATCGTCCAGTCGCCGAAGAAGCCGGTGATCTCGGCCCGCGAGCGCAGCGTGATCTCGGTGGCGGTACGCGCCGACAGCCGCTGCGCGTCCAGCATCTCCTGCGGCTGGTCCTCGAACGTGGAGTGGGAGATGACCAGGTAGCTGCCGGGCGCGGCGGCGGCGCGCAGGGTGGCCAGGATGTCGGCCGGGCGGTCGGCGTCGGGCACGAAGTGCACCACGCCGGCCAGCAGGATGCCCAGCGGCCGGTCGAAGTCGATCAGGCCGCTGGCGGCGGCGTGGTCCAGGATCAGCTTCGGCTCGCGCAGGTCGGCCAGGACCGCGGTGGCCCGGTCGTTGCCGGCGAGCAGTTCGTGGCTGTGCGCCACGGCCACCGGGTCGATGTCGACGTACACGATCCGGGCGTCCGGGTCGGCGGCCTGGGCGACCTCGTGCACGTTGCCGACGGTGGGGATGCCGGAGCCGATGTCGAGGAACTGGTCGATGCCGGCGTCGAGCAGCACCCGTACGGCCCGGCGCAGGAACTCCCGCCCGGAGCGCATGGTGGCGGCCAGGTTCGGCGTCATGGCTGCGATCTGTTCGGCGAGCTGCCGGTCGATCTCGAAGTTGTGCGCCCCACCGAGGAAGTAGTCGTAGACCCGGGCGGCGCTCGGCCGGCTCAGGTCGATCTCGGTGGGCAGGCTCTCCGGCGTCTGCATCGCTCGGTCCCCCCAGGTCGTCGTCCGCCGTCGATGGCGGATCATGTGGTCCAGACCACTCTAGGCCGGTACGGCCGGGTACGGGAGATCCACAGCGGGCGATGCTGCCGGCCCGGGTCAGTCGGCCGATTCCAGCAGCAGCGAGATGCCCTGCCCGACGCCGATGCACATGGTGGCGAGCGCCCGCCGGCCGCCCCGGCGGCGCAGTTCCAGCGCGGCGGTCAGCGCCAGCCGGGCGCCGCTGGCACCGAGCGGGTGCCCCAGCGCGATGGCCCCGCCGCCCGGGTTGACGTGCTCGGCGTCCTCCGGCAGGCCCAGCTCGCGCAGCACCGCCACCGACTGCGCGGCGAACGCCTCGTTCAGCTCGATCACGTCCACGTCGCCCAGCGACAGGCCCGTCCGGTCGAGCAGCTTCCGGGTCGCCGGGACCGGACCGATGCCCATGATCCGCGGCGGTACGCCTGCCGACGCGGCACCGCGTACCCGGGCCAGCGGGGTGAGGCCGTAGCGTTCGACGGCGGCCGCGGAGGCGACGAGCAGCGCGACGGCGCCGTCGTTGACGCCGGAGGAGTTCCCGGCGGTGACAGTGCCGCCCTCGCGGAACGGGGTGGGCAGCGCCGCGAGCTTCGCAAGCGTCGTCTCGCGCGGGTGCTCGTCGGCCTCGACCAGCTTCGTCTCCCGCTTGCCGGCGGGCACCGTCACCGGGACGATCTCCTCGGCCAGCCGGCCGTCGGCCTGCGCCTTGGCGGCCCGCTGCTGCGACCGGTACGCGAAGGCGTCCTGCGCGGCGCGGTCCACGCCGAACTCGGCCGCCACGTTCTCCGCCGTCTCCGGCATCGAGTCGATGCCCCAGCCCTTGCGCATCAGCGGGTTGACCAGCCGCCAGCCGATCGTGGTGTCGTACACCTCGGCGGTGCGGGCGAACGGCGTGGCCGCCTTCGGCATGACGAACGGCGCGCGGCTCATGCTCTCCACACCGCCGGCCACCACCAGGTCGGCCTCCCCGGCGACGATCGCGCGGGCGGCGGAGGCGAGCGCGTCCAGACCGGAGCCGCAGAGCCGGTTGACGGTGCTGCCCGGCACCTCCTCCGGCAGGCCGCCGAGCAGCGCGGCCATCCGGGCCACGTTGCGGTTGTCCTCGCCGGCCTGGTTGGCGCAGCCCAGGATCACGTCGTCGGTGCGGGTCCAGTCGACCGACGGGTGGCGGGTCACCAGCTCGCGGACGACGTGCGCGGCCAGGTCGTCGGGGCCGGCCCCGGCCAGCGCGCCGGCGTACCGGCCGATCGGGGTACGGACTCCGGCAACGAGATAGGCCACTGTCATCGCGCGTACGTCCTTCGGGGGGTGGGAAGGGGTCGGTCGGCGGGTCGCGGGGGTACCCGGCGCCAGGATATCCGTGACCGGAGCGGATAGGTTTGCCGCATGTCCGGGGCCCAGTTCAGCGCAGAGACCAGCGGCGGCGGCGCGTTCGTCCGCCAGCCCAACCGGTTCACCGGCCGGGTCACCCCGCACTCCACCTCACCGGAGGGCGGCGGGCCGGACGAGGCGGGGCGCTGGCCGCTGGAGGCGGGCCGGTACCGGCTGATCTGGTGCCGGGCCTGCCCGTGGGCGCACCGGGCCCGGATCGTGCGCGGCCTGCTCGGGCTGGACGAGGTGATCTCGCTGGGCACCGTCGACCCGATCCGGGACGAGCGGGGCTGGCGGTTCGCGCTCGACCCGGACGGCTTCGACCCGGTGCTCGGCATCGGCTTCCTCTCCGAGGCGTACCTGTCCACCGACCCGGACTACACCGGCCGGGTGACGGTGCCGGCGCTCGTGGACACGCTCACCGGACGGGTGGTCACCAACGACTACCCGCAGCTCACGCTCGACTTCTCGACCGAGTGGCGGCGGTTCCACGCGCCGGACGCGCCGGATCTCTACCCGGTCGAGCTGCGCCCGGAGATGGACGCGCTGATGGCCGAGATCCACCGGGACGTCAACAACGGCGTCTACCGGTGCGGCTTCGCCACCTCCCAGGAGGCGTACGACGAGGCGTTCACCGCGCTGTTCGCCCGCCTCGACGCGCTCAGCGAGCGGCTGGCCGGGCGGCGCTACCTGATGGGCGACACGATCACCGAGGCGGACGTGCGCCTGTTCACCACGCTGGTGCGCTTCGACGTGGCGTACCACGGGCACTTCAAGTGCAACCGGCGCAAGCTCACCGAGATGCCGGTGCTCTGGGCGTACGCGCGGGACCTGTTCCAGACGCCGGGCTTCGGCGAGACGGTGGACTTCGACCACATCAAGCGGCACTACTACGCCACCCACGACATGATCAACCCGACCCGGATCGTGCCGCTGGGCCCGGACCTGTCCGGCTGGACCACCCCGCACGGACGTGGCTGAGGGCACAGCCCGCCGGATCGCCGCCGCGTTCGCCACCGTCTGCCTGGCCGCCGGCGTGGCCGCGGTGACGGTCGCGGTGATCGCCGGTCCCGGTCCCGGACCCATCGCGTACGTGAGCGAAGCGGGCATCGCCGACAGCGGGTACGCCGGGGCGTACCGGATGGGGATCTTCTCGGTGGCCGCGTCGCTGCTGCTGCTCGCCGGGGCGCTGCCGCCGGGGGTGCGGGCGGCGGCCGGGCTGCTCGGCGTCGGCGCGGTCGCCACGGTGCTCTCCGGCGCTGTCACGTGCAGCGAGGGCTGCCCGCTGCCGCCGTTCGAGGCGACCACGGTGGCCGACCTGGTGCACGGCGGGGCGAGCATCGCGGCGACCGCCGCGGTGGTGCTCGCCATGCTCGTACTGCTGTTCTCCCCGGCGGCGGACCACGGGCTGCGGCGGATCGCCGCGGTCGGCGCGGCGGTGGCGCTGCCGGTGGCCGCCGTAGTAGCGGCGGCGCTGCTGCTGGTCGGGCGCAGTGCGCTGCTCGGGGTGTCGGAACGGGTGCTGCTGGTCGTGGTCGCCGCCTGGGGACTGGTCACCTCCGGCTACCTGGCTGTAAGGAGCCTCACCGGCGACGGTCCTTCCGTTCCGGCGCCGGAGAGGAGTAACGTGTCGCGACGATGACCAATGTCTGGTGCCTCACCGAGCGCCTGTACGTCGATCTCCGGCGGCAGGCCAGCGGCGTCTGTCCGGCGTAGTTCCACGCCCCGACGCCCGCCTTCCCTCTCCAGACCTTGGATTCGTCCTCATGACCTCCGCCCTGCGCAGAATCCCCTTCTCCGTCCAGATCCTGCTCGGCCTCGTGCTCGGCGTGGCGCTCGGTTTCCTCGCCCGCGCCGCCGACCTCGCCTGGCTGACCAGCACGCTCGACACCGTCGGCGGCCTCTTCGTCCAGCTGCTCAAGCTGGCAGTGCCGCCGCTGGTCTTCACCGCCATCGTGGTCAGCGTGGTCAGCCTGCGCGGCGTCGCCAACGCCGCCCGGCTCGCCGTCAAGACGCTGCTCTGGTTCGCCGTCACCGCGCTGATCGCGGTGAGCATCGGCATCGGCCTCGGCCTGCTCACCGACCCCGGCCGGGGCGTCAACCTGGACCCGGCCGGCGCCACCGCGCCGAAGACCACCGGCTCCTGGATCGACTTCCTCACCGGCATCGTCCCGACCAACCCGGTCGGCGCGTTCGTCGAGGGCAACGTCCTGCAGATCGTCTTCCTCGCCCTGGTGGTGGGTGCCGCCGCGCTGCTGGTCGGCGACGCCGCCGAGCCGTTCGTGTCGCTCAACCGCTCGCTGCTGTCGATCGTGCAGAAGGCGCTGTGGTGGGTCATCCGGCTCGCCCCGATCGGCACGCTCGGCCTGATCGGCAATGCCGTCGCCTCGTACGGCTGGGACCTGCTCGCCCCGCTCGCGAAGTTCACCACGGCCGTCTACGTCGGCTGCGCCTTGGTGCTGTTCGTGGTCTACCCGGTGCTGCTAGCGGTGGCCGGCAAGCTCAACCCGCTGCGCTTCTTCGCCGGCGCCTGGCCCGCCATCGAGCTGGCCTTCGTCTCCCGCTCCTCGGTGGGCACCATGCCGGTGACCCAGCGCTCGGTCGAGCGCCTCGGCGTCCCCCGCGAGTACGCCTCCTTCGCGGTGCCGTTCGGCGCCACCACGAAGATGGACGGCTGCGCCGCCATCTACCCGGCGCTCGCCGCGATCTTCGTGGCGCAGGTGTTCGGCGTGAACCTGGGCGTCACCGACTACCTGCTCATCGCGTTCGTCTCGGTGGTCGGCTCGGCCGCGACCGCCGGCCTGACCGGCGCGATCGTCATGCTCACGCTGACCCTGAGCACGCTGGGCCTGCCGCTGGCCGGAGCCGGTCTGCTGCTCGCCATCGACCCGATCCTGGACATGATCCGTACCGCCACGAACGTGGCCGGGCAGGCCGTCGTGCCGACCATCGTGGCCGCCCGGGAGGGCACGCTCGACCGGGCCGCGTACGACTCGGCCGGCAAGCGCGACCTGATCGAGCCGGTCGAAACCGAGCGGCTCGACCCCGTACCCGCCTGATCCACACTTCTTCGGGTGCGTCTTCCGAACCGGGGGCGCACCCGAAGCCATGACCGGAGGATCCGAGAATGAGCGCCCTGTTCACCCCGCTCGCCCTGCGCGGCGTCACGCTGCCCAACCGGATCGCGCTGGCGCCCATGTGCCAGTACAGCGCCGGGCCCGACGGCCTGCCCACCGACTGGCACCGTGTCCACCTCGGCTCCCGCGCGGTCGGCGGGGCCGGGCTCGTCATCACCGAGGCGACAGCCGTGGTGCCCGAGGGCCGGATCAGCCCGCAGGACACCGGCCTCTGGTCCGGCGCGCACGTCGACGCCTGGCGGCCGATCACCGCGTTCGTGGCAGGTCAGGGCGCGGTCCCGGCCGTGCAGCTCGCGCACGCCGGGTTCAAGGCGTCCACGTACCGGCCGTGGGCGCCGGCGCGCGGAGGCGTCCCGGACGCCGAGGGCGGCTGGACCCCGGTGGGCCCGGGCGACCAGCCGTTCGTGCCGGACTACCGCACGCCCACCGCGCTGGACGAGACGGGCATCGCCGCCGTGGTGGACGCCTTCGCCACCGCCGCCGGGCGAGCGCTCGACGCCGGGTTCGCCGCCGTGGAGATCCACGCCGCGCACGGCTACCTGCTGCACGAGTTCCTGTCCCCGCTGACCAACCGGCGCACCGACGGCTGGGGCGGCGACCGGGCCGCCCGGATGCGGCTCACGCTGGAGGTGGCCCGCGCGGTACGCGCCGCCGTCGGCGAGTCAGTGCCGGTGCTGACCCGGATCTCCGCCACCGACTGGACCGACGGCGGCTGGAGCATCGAGGACAGCGTGGTGCTCGCCGGTGAGCGGGCCGCCGCCGGAGTCGACCTGGTCGACACCTCCTCCGGCGGCGCGGCAGCCCGGGCGTCCATCCCGGTCGGACCCGGCTACCAGGTGCCGCTGGCCGCCCGGATCCGCCGCGACGCCGGGGTGCCGACCGGCGCCGTCGGCCTGATCGTCGAACCCGAGCAGGCCGAGCAGATCGTGGCCGGCGGCGAGGCGGACCTGGTGCTGCTGGGCCGGGAGCTGCTCCGCGACCCGTACTGGCCGCGCCGCGCCGCCGCCAAGCTCGGCGCCACCCCGGCCTGGCCCGAGCAGTACGCCCGAGCCTTCTGACCTTGCGCGTCGATCATGAAGTTGGCGGCGTTCTGCGTCCGTTCTGTCGCCGCCAACTTCATGGTCAACCGGGGAAAAACCCGGGCGGTCAGCCGGCCAGGTGGTTCCAGCGGGGTTCCAGGTCGGTCCAGGTGCCCTGGTCGGCCACGGTGCCGTCGATCAGCACCACCACGTGGTCGGCGCGGACCAGCGCGGCCCGCTTCGCGGTCGAGCCGACCACTGTGACCCCGTGCTCGCGCAGCGCCGCCCACAGCGCCAGCTCCGTGCTCACGTCCAGCGCCGACGACACGTCGTCGGCCACCAGCAACTCGGTACGCGGAGCGAGCGCCCGGGCCAGCGCCAGCCGCTGGAGCTGACCACCGGACAGCCGGGTGCCCTTGTGCCCGATCAGCAACCCGAGCCCGCCGCCGGCCGCGGCCAGGTCGTGTTCGAGCTGGGCGGTCGAGACCGCGCCGGCGGCGTCCACCTGGTGGCCGAGCGCGATGTTGTCGGCCACCGTGCCGGAGAGCACCCGGGGCAGCTGACCCACGTACCCGACCTGGTTGGGGCGCAGGAACATCTCCGGCTCGGTGACCGGGTCGCCGTTCCAGCGCAGCTCACCGACGTGGTGCACGATCCCGGCGAGCGCGCGCAGCACCGACGACTTGCCGGACCCGACCGGGCCGACGACGAGCACCAACTGCCCGCGCTCGACCACCAGGTCGACGTCGCGGACGGCGAGCATGCCGTCGGAGTGCAGCGCGCCGAAGCCGGACAGCTCCAGGCGGCGCAGCGGGTGCCGGGGCGGCGGCTCGGGCGCGGGCGCGGTGCCCGCGACCAGGTCCAGTCCGGGCACCGGCGCGGCGTACACGGCCTCGCCGGTCATCGCCACCGTCCGCTTCGTCCACACCCGCGCCGACGGGTACTGCGAGACCAGTGACGCGGTGGTCCACGCGAACCAGCGGGCCGCGCCGAGCGTGGAGACGGCCACGAGCGTGGCGCCGGCGGACAGCCCGCCGGTCAGATAGAGCGCCCACGCGCCGATCGGCAGCAGGCCGCTGGCGACCGCCGGGGTGGACCGGGCCCACACCTGCATGGCGATCTCGCGGCGCTGCCGCTCGCTGCGTACCTCGTCCAGCCGGGCGAGGTGACGCAGCACCGGGCGGGTGGCTCCGGCCAGCTTCACCGTCCGGGCGGCGGACAGCGCGGAGACCAGTGCGGTGGCGAACGCGGCGCGGGCCTTCACCGTGCCGGCCGCGGTGCGTTCCAGCCGGGGCCCGAACAGCGTCGCCGCCAGCCCGGAGACCACCATCGTGCCGACGAAGAACAACGCCGGTACGAAGCTGCCGGTCACCAGCGTCATGGTCACCACGATGACCAGCGAGATGAACTGGTCCATCAGGTTGTCGGCGAGGTGCACCACCCGGTCGGTGTCGCCGCCCTGGGCCACCACCTCGGCCGGGGTGTGCCCGCTGACCCGGCGCGCGCCGGTCTGCCCGTGCACCAGCCGGGCGCTGATCCGCAGCATCTGCCGGATCCACCACTGCGGGAACCACAGGTTCGTCAGGTACGGCAGCGGCAGCACCACTAGCAGCGCGGCCACGATGCCCAGCGCCGGCAGCCACGGGTCGCCGCCGCCGACCAGATCGGCCCAGAGCCAGGGCAGCACCGCGCCGTCCATCCCGAGCACCGTCATCACGATGAACAGGGCGACCGAGAGCAGGCCGTACCGCGGGTCGTTGAAGCCCAGCCGGAGGATCTCCCGCATGGTCCGCGCGGGCGGCGTGGGCGGCGCCGGTGGCGGGTCGGCGCGCGGCACGGCGGCCGGCCGCGTGGCGGGCGCGGCCGGCGTGGCGGGCGCGTCGTCCCAGGCGGGCGCGTCGAGCAGCTCCACGCCGCCGCGCCGGGCGCCCACCCCGGAGTACGCCCCGGCGTGGCTGGTGGCGAGCAGTTCGGCGAAGCGGGCCGACTCGCGCAGCGGGCCGGCCTCCAGCACCGCGCCGTCGGCCATCACCACCACCTCGTCGCAGCGGCGCACCGAGGAGAGCCGGTGCGCGATGACGATGCCGATCCGGTCGGTGAGCAGCCGTTCGGTGGCCTCGCGTACCCGGTTCTCGGTGACCGGGTCGAGCCGCGCGGTGGCCTCGTCGAGGATCACCACGTGCGGGTCGCGGACCAGGATCCGGGCGAACGCGACGAGCTGTTCCTGCCCGGCGGAGAGCACGTACCCGCCGTCGCCGAGCCGGGTGTGCACGCCGTCGGGCAGCTCCGCGATCCAGGCGGTCAGGCCAAGCTCGGCCAGCGCCCGCTCGGCGGCGTCCAGCAGCTCCGGGTCGAACAGCGCCACGTTCTCGGCGAGCGTGCCGGCCAGGATCTCGGTGCGCTGCGGCACCACGGCGATCCACCGGCGCAGCTCCTCGACGTCCAGGTCGACCAGGTCGGTGCCGCCGAGGAACACCGTGCCGCGCGGCACGTCCACCGCCCGGGTGAGCACCTTGGCCAGCGTCGACTTGCCCGAGCCGGTCCGCCCGACGAGCGCGTACGAACGGCCGCGGACGAAGTCGAGGCGCACGTCGCGCAGCGCCGGACCGCGGTCGTCCCCGCCGGCCGGGTAGCGGTAGGTGAGCCCGCGTACGGTCAGGTCACCGTCGACCGGGGTGGCCCCGCCGTCCGGCTCCTGCGGCGACCCGGCCAGCAGTTGCACCCGGGCCCACGCGCCGAACGCCTGCTGAAGGTGCGGCACCCAGCGGGCGATGTGCTCGACAGTCGCGCCGAACGCGATGGCCAGCAGCCAGATTCCGGTCAGCCGGGCGGCGTCCACGCGGCCGGTGGCGAGCGCCCACGCGCCGCCCAGCACCACACCGGCGATGCCGACCCGTACCGCGCCGGCGGCGGCCGCGGTGACCCGGGCGGAGAGCCGGAACACCCGGACGCACCGGGCGATCACCTCGGCCGCGCGACGGGCGTAGAGGCGCAGCACGTACGGCCGGGCGAGGCTGGTGCGCACGTCGTCCTGCCCGTGCACCGCCTCCTCCATCACCGCCGCGAGGTCGGACCACGCCTCCTCCTCGGCCATCCGGGCCAGGGCGATCCGGGCGGTCGGGCGGCGCAGCGTCACCGCGAGCAGCGCGGTCAGCAGGATCATGCCGACACCGGCGGGCCACCAGACGATCAGCGCGCTGACGGCCGAGAGCGCGCAGACCGCGAGGCCCTGCGCCAGCCGTACGCCGGTGTTCCGCATCTCGGCGGCGACCTGGTAGACGTCGTTGTCGATCCGGTCGAGCAGTTCGCCGACCGGCGTGGTCTCCAGGGTGGGCAGGTCCTGGCCGAGCGCGACGCGGCACAGCCGCCGCCGCACGTCGGCCGACCAGTCGGCGGTGAGCCGGGCCATGATCAGGCCGATCAGCAGGTCGGTGACGACAGCGGCGACGAGCGCCACCGCGAGCGCGACGAACCAGCCGGACGAGCGGTGCACCAGCACCGGCCCGGCCAGCGCGGACGCGGCCGCCTGGCCACCGGCGCCGAGCACGATCAGCAGCAGTACCGCCGCCATCCGCCGGGGCGCCGTGGCCCAGAGATCTCGGAGCAGGCGCATGGAAGGTCCTCCGGACTCGGATCGGTGGGGGCGGTGACCTCACCCTCACCCTTCCGGCGGCCCGGAATCAACCGAATTACCGACCGCTGGTCAGGTCCGGGCGACCCGCCGGACGATGCCGAGCAGCGACTCCTGCACCTCGTCGATCGGCCGCTCCGGCGAGAAGACCAGCCAGTCCACCGCCACCACCAGACCGACGCCGAACAGCGCCGAGCTGGCGGTACGCACGTCCAGATCGGCCGGGAGGTCACCGCTGTCCACGCCGGCCTGCACGGTGTCGGCGATCACCGCGATGGCCTCGCCGCGCAGCAGCCGCAGCGTCTGCTGCCACTCCCTGTTGGTCCGCCACATCTCCGAGAGCAGGAGCTGGGCGAAGGCGCGGTAGCGGCGGATGTACTCCAGTTGCGCGCGGACCAGCGCGCCGAGCGCCTCCAGCGGAGGCAACCCGTCGACGGCGGCCCGGAACTCGGCGGTGAGCAGGCCGATGCCGTGCCGCAGCAGCTCCTCGAACAGGACGGTCTTCGACTCGAAGTTGTAGTAGACGGTCCCCTTCGCCACGCCGGCCCGGGCCGCGATGTCGTCCACCGTGGTGGCCGAGAAGCCCTGTTCGGCGATGAGGTCCACCGCCGCCACGAAGAGGCGCTGGCGGGTGTCCTCGCGCCGGCGCGTCCGTCCGTCCGTCACCGGCTCATCCTCACATGGTCAGTTCGGGGTGCAGCTTCGCCGGGGTCAGCCGGCGGGAGCGGCGGGCCGCGCCGACGGTGAGCGCCATCGCGCCCAGCCCGAACGCGAGCAGCACCAGCGCGGCGGTGACCACCGGGGCGGTGGTGCCGCCGTTGATGGTGTGCCGCAGCCCGTCCACCACGTACGTCATCGGCAGCCAGGGGTGGATCGCCTGGAAGAAGCCGGGCGAGGTCTGCACCGGGTAGGTGCCGCCGGACGAGGTGAGCTGGAGCATCAGCAGCGCCAGCGCGGCCAGCCGGCCGGCCGGGCCGAGCGCCACACCGAGCAGCTGCATGATCGCGGTGAACGCCAGCGAGGTGAGGGCGAGCAGCCCGAACGTGGCCGCCCCGTGCCGTGGGTCGAGCCCGAGCGCCAGCGTCACCACCGTGTAGAGCACCGCGACCTGGGCCAGGCCGATGCCCGCGGCCGGGAGCCACCCCGCGAGCACGACCCGCCAGCCGGGCGCGCCGGACATCACGTGCCGCCGGTTGACCGGCCGCAACAGCATGTACGTGATCATCGCGCCGACCCAGAGCGCCAGCGACAGGAAGTACGGGGCGAAGCCCACGCCGTACGAACCGGCCGGGTTCTGCGTGTCGCGGATCAGACCGACCGGGTCGCCGAGCACGTCGGCGCGACTGGCCGCGTCGTCGTACCCGGGCAGTTTCCGCTCCCCGGAGGCGAGCCCGTCGGCGAGGTCACCGGCGCCGCCCTCCAGCCGGGTCAGCCCGTCGACCAGCCGGTTGCTGCCGCTGCCGAGCTGGGCCAGGCCGCCGTCGAGCTGGCGGGCGCCGCTGGCGAGCCGGTAGAGGCCGCCGCGCAGCTCGCTCGCCCCGGAAGACGCGTCGCCCAGCCCGTCGCGGAGCTTGGCGCTGCCCTGCGCCAGCTCGGCGAGCCCACCGGCCAGCTCGTTCACCTTGGCGCGGGCGGAGGCGACGTCGTCGGCCAGGTGCGGCGCGGCGGCGGCCACCTCGCGGGCGGTCTTCGCCACGTCGGTCATCTGCTTGCGCAGCGTGGCCATGTCGGTCCTGTCCAGCGCGGCCACCACCGAGCGGGCCTGGGTGACGGCCCGGTCGGCGGCCTTGCGGGCGCCGGCGAAGTCCGGGTCGTCCGCCAGTTCGGGGTGTTCCTTCGCGACCGCGTCGAGCCGGTCGCGGACCTCCTCGGCGGTCGCGACCACCTCGGCGGCCTTGCCGGGGAGCGCGTCCAGTCCGGCGGCGAGCTGCTGCGCGCCGTCGGCGACCAGCGTGGCCGCCTTCTGGATCTTGTCGGCGTTGCGGCGCAGCACCGGCTCGTACCTGTCGGCGGCGGCGTTCACGGTGGCCGCGGCGGCCTTGGTCTCGGTGGCGGCACGCCCGGCGCCGTCGGCGAGCTGGGCGGCGCCGGTACGCAACTGGTCGAGGCCCTTGGCGAGCTTGTCCGCGCCCTGGACGGACTGGTTCAGTCCACCGGCGAGCTGCCCGGCGCCGTCGGTGGCGTCACCGAGCCCGTCGGCGAGCTGGTCGGCGCCCCGCTGGGAGCTGCCGAGCCCGTCGGCGATCTTCCCGGCGCCGTCGGCGGCGCGCCCGGTCTCGGCCTTGGCGTCGGTGAAGCCGATCAGCATCTTGTCGAAGTACGTGGCGGCGGTGCTCTGCGCCGCGGCGGCCCGGATCTCGCTGAACGCCGACCGGGCGAGCAGGCCGGAGAGGTAGTTGGTGGCGTCGTCGTTGACGACCTTCAGCTCGCCCTGCCGGGCCGCTCGGTCCGGCTCCGGGCCGGCGGCGAGCGTGGCGGAGAAGTCCTGCGGGATGGAGAAGATCAGGTGGTAGCGCCCGTCGCGCAGCCCTCTGGTGGCGTCGGCCTGGTCGGTGACGGTCCAGCCGAAAACCTTGCGGTCGAGCAGCTTCTCGGTCAGGTCGCGCCCGGCGTGCACCTCGCTGCCGTCACCGGCGGTGGCCGGGCGGTCGGCGTTGACCAGGGCGACCGGGATGCGGTCCATCTTCCCGTAGGGATCCCAGAACGCGTACAGGTAGAGCGCGCCGTAGAGCAGCGGGACGATGGTGAGCACGGCCAGGGCGGCGCGTGGCAGCCGGCCCCGGGTCATCCGGCGCAGCTCGAACAGGGCCAGTCGCAGGACGCTCATGCGGGCACCTCGGTGGGCTCGGCGGGAAGGGCGAGGGCGGGCACCGCCGGGTCACCGATGCGGTGGGCGGTGGCGGCCACGCCGGGTTCGACGGCGCGGGCGCTGGCGACCACCGCGTACCCCTGGTCGGCGAGGCGTTCCAGCGCACCCCACATCCACTCCCGCTCGGGGCGGTCGGCGCCGGCGTCCACGTCGTCGGCGACGATCAGGCTGGGGCCGCCGAGGCTGGCCAGCACCAGCCCGAGCACCTGACGTTCGACAGGGGTGAGGTCTCTGCCGTACCGGTCGGGGTCGAGTGGGGCGTCGGTGAGGCCGGCGCCGGCGACGGCGGTGGCGTAGGCGTCGCGGCGGTAGGCCCGGCGGGCCCGCACCGCGGCGACCGGCACCAGCCGCCGACGGCGGCGCGGCACCGGCCCGAGCAGCAGCAGGCGTTCGGTGATGTGCTCGGCGACGGTGAGCGTCGGGTCGGGCTCGTGCACGCCGGCCACCTGGCCGAGCGCGGCCGGGCCCCGGCGGCGCAGTTCGCCGTGGCTGTGCGGGAAGCGCCCGGCCAGGGTGAGCAGCAGCGAGGTGCGTCCGCTGCCGGGCGGGCCGGTGAGCGCGACCAGTTCACCGCTCGCGGCGGTGAGGTCGACGTCCCGGTAGACCCAACCGCGGCGCGTCCGCAGCCCCAGGCCGCTGGTCTCGACGATGTTCATCAGACCCCGAATTCCGAACTGACTAGTCAGTATAAAAACATGCCCAGCCTAGCGCCGGGTGTCCGGTTCGGGACGTCTGGCGGGAGTGATCCTCAGAACAGCACTGTGGCGAGCGTGCCGACCGGGCGGAAGCCGCAGCGCTCGTAGACCCGGCGGGCGGGCAGGTTGAAGTCGTTGACGTAGAGGCTCACTGTCGGCGCGACCCGGTCCAGGGCGTCGCGCACCACTGCGGCCATCGCGGCGGTGGCGATGCCCCGGCCGCGCCACTCGGGCGCCACCCAGACGCCCTGCACCTGCGCGGTCCGGCGGGTCACCACTGCGAGCTCCGCCTTGAAGACCACCCGCCCGTCGACGAAGCGGGCGTAGGCGCGGCCGGCGCGCACCAGCTCGGTCACCCGCCGCCGGTAGCCGCGCCCACCGTCCTCGGCCAGCGGCGACACCCCGACCTCCTCGGTGTACATCGCCACCGCGGCCGGGAAGAGCCGGTCGACCTCACTGCCGCGCACCCGCCGCACGTCCGGGTCGGGCGCCACGGCGGGCAGCGCGTCGGTGGCCAGCAGGGGCTGGTTCGGGCGTACGTCCCGGGCGGGCCCCCAGTACGGGCCGAGACGGTCCCAGAGCCCGAGAACGGCGTCGGCGCGGCCCACGATCGAGGAACAGAGCCGTTCCTGGGCGCTCAACTGCTCGGCGAACGCGCTCACCGCCGGCTCGGACGCGAGCACCGGGGTCAGGTTGCCGCCGAGCCAGCAGATCGACTCCAGGTTGCGGCGGGAGCCGTAGCCGAGGATCCGGGCCTCGGCCCGCCACCAGGCCAGCCCGCGCGCCGCCACCCGCTCGGCGACCTGCGCGCCGGCGTACGGGTCGAGGTCGAGCAGCCGTTCGACGGCACGGCGCTCCGACTCCCCCAGTTGGCGTACCGGCATCGTGAGCACGGTTACCAGCCTGCCAGATCCGCCCCGGGGCGCGGGGGCCGACCGGACACCCCGGAGCACTGTGGTGAGCGGTGGCTCAGCCGACCGGCGCGGGCTCCGGTTCGGGCGCGGGCGGCCGGGTCCGGGCGGCCCACCGCACCACCGGCGGCACGAGCGCGCCGAGCACCAGGAACACCCCGCCGAGCAGCAGCCAGCCCGGCACGCCCCAGCCGATCGCGAGGGTGGTCACCACCACCGGGGCGACCATCGAACCGAGCTGCATGCCCATCCCGTACGCGCCCTGGTACTGGCCGTGCGCGTGCGCCGGGGCCAGCCCGAACGAGATGCCCCAGCCGGCCGCCGCGTGCCACAGCTCCCCCACGACGTGCACGAGCGCGCCGGCCAGCAGCAGCGGCACCGCCGCCGCGACCGGCACGCCGCCACCTGCGGCGAACAGCGCGCAGGCGACCGCGAGCAGGACGCCGGCCCGGCGGGAGGCCCGGCCCGCGCCGGTCAGGTCCTCAGTGCCGCGCGAGGCGCGGACCTGGAACAGGATCACCACCACCGTGTTGACGAGCAGGCAGACGGAGATCAGCCAGGTCGGGGCCGTGGTGTGCCCGGCGATCCAGAGCGGCAGGGCGATGTTGATCAGCGAGAAGTGCATGGACATGAGCCCGTCCAGCACGGTGAAGGCGAGGAACGGGCGGTCCCGCAGCGCGATCAGCCGTGGCCCGTGCGCCGGGGCGGGCACCGGCGGCACCGGCGGGAGCCGCAGCAGCACCGCCGCCGCCAGCACGTAGGTCGCGGCGTCGAGCAGGATCAGGGTGACGTACGCGCCTCGGGTGTCGGCGGCGAGCGCGAACCCGGCCAGCACGGTGCCCACCGAGATGCCGACGTTGGTGACCGCGCGCAGGTAGGCGCGGGTGCGGACCCGCTGGTCGGGTGGGACTGCCCCGGCGATGAGCGCGCCCCGGGCGCCCCGGGTGCCCGCGTCGGCGAGCGCCATCAGCACGCCGACGACCAGGAAGCCGGTGAACGAGCGCACCGCGACCAGCGCGGCCGTGCACCCGGCCGAGGCGATCAGCGCGGCCATCTGGAGCCCGCGCGGCCCGAGGCGGTCGGCCAGGTAGCCCATCGGGGTGCTCGCCACCAGGCTGACCAGCGCGGTGAGGGTGAGCGCCACGCCGACCTGGGCCACGGAGAGGCCGACCGAGCGGGTGAGGAAGAGCGCGCTGGCGGTGAGCCAGGTGCCCCGCCCGACGGTGTTGACGAGCGTGGAGAGGGCGAGGATCCGGGACGGGCCTGGTTCGGGAAGCAGCCGCACGCCGGCAGCCTAACAGTACGCACGTACGGTTTGCAGCCCGGTTTGACAAGCGTCTTGTCGGCGATGCATTGCCGATATATCGTTGATGCATCAGTGATACGACGAAAGAAGGAGAGCCCTGATGGGTTTCCATCGACGCATGCACGCCATGCACGACGAGATGCGCCGCCGGGGTGGCTTCGGCTTCCCTCCCGTACCCCCGGGTCCGCCGCCCTTCCCGCCCGGACCGCACGGTCACGGTCGAGGCCGGGGCGGGCGCGGACGCGGCCGGCGGCCGAACGTGCGCGGCGCCGTGCTGGCCCTGCTCACCGAGCGGCCGATGCACGGCTACGAGATGATCCAGGAGATCGACTCCCGCACCGGCGGGGCCTGGCGGCCCAGCCCCGGCTCGATCTACCCGACGCTGCAACTGCTGGAGGACGAGGGCGTCATCGCGACCGCCGCCGACTCCGAGGGCGGACGCAAGCGGTTCGCGCTCACCGAACAGGGCCAGGCCGAGGCGGCCACCGCGGCGCAGACCCCGCCCTGGGCGGAGTTCGCCGAGCAGACAGTCAACAGCTGGCATGACATCCGCGACGCCGGCGCGCAGGCCATGCAGGCGCTGCGGCAGGTGATGACCACCGGCACCGACGACCAGCGCGCCCGGGCCGCCCAGGTGCTCGACGAGACCCGGCGCAAGCTCTACGCCATCCTCGCCGAGTCCGAGTGAGCACCGCCGCCCGCGACGGCACGCCGGCCGGACGACGGCCGGCGTGCCGTCAGGCGCGGCGCGCGGTGACGAGCAGGTACTCCCAGCGCATCACGCCGCCGTCCAGGTGCCGGGCAGCCAGGTCGGTCAACGCGCGGTCGAGCCCGGCCGTACGCTCCGGGTCGTCCGCGTTCGCCCGGTAGACCGCCACAGTCGGTCCGTAGTGGGTCGCGAAGAAGTCCCGGAACTCCGCGGGCGTGGCGAACCGGTTCACCACCACGGCGTCGCGCCCCAGCCTGAGCGCGTCGACCCGGTCGCCGAACAACTCCCGGACGTGGTCCTCGTCGCCCCAGAGCGGGGGCGGCTGCGCGCCCGGCGGCGGGGCCGGCGCGTACGGCCGCATGGCCGCGAACAACTGACCGACGAAGCCCTCCGGGGTCCAGTTGACCAGGCCGATCGTCCCGCCCGGACGGCACACCCGCAGCAACTCGTCGGCAGCGACCCGATGCCGGGGCGCGAACATCACGCCCACACAGGACAGCACCGCGTCGAACGCGCCGTCGGCGTACGGCAGCGCCTCCGCGTCCGCCTCCTCCCAGGTGAGCGTCACGCCCTCCCGCTCGGCCGACGCCCGCCCGATCGCCAGCAACTCCGGGGTGAGGTCACCGGCCACCACCTCCGCGCCGGTCCGGGCCGCCGGCAGAGCCGCGTTGCCGGTTCCGGCCGCCACGTCCAGCACCCGCATGCCCGGTCCCACCCCCACCGCCCGGACCAGCGTCGCCCCCAACTGCGGGATCACCTGCGCGGCCACTGCGGAGTAGTCGCCCAGCGCCCACATCGCGCGGTGCCGGGCCTTCACCGCCGCGTCCTGCTCCCGTTCCTCGATCATCAGTCGCTCCTCACCTGTCGTCCCTGTCAGGGACGCTAGGCAGCGGACGCCCCGGCCCCCAGTACGAGATCTGTACCGCTCCCGACAGGCGCCTGGCCGGGCCGCCGGGCCGGGCGTAGCGTGCCCGCCATGGGGGCCTCCTACCACCAGTTCTGCCCCGTGGCGAAGGCCATGGAACTACTCGACGAGCGGTGGACGCTGCTCGTGGTCCGGGAGTTGGTCAGCGGCTCGGAACGCTTCAACGAGCTGCGCCGGGGCCTGCCCCGGATGTCGCCAACGCTGCTGTCCCGCCGGCTGCACCAACTCGTCCGCGCCGGGGTGGTGGAGCGGCGGGTCGACGGCGCCGACGTGCGCTACGTCCCGACCGCCGCCGGGCGGGAGCTGCGGCCCGTGCTGGAGGCGCTCGGCGCCTGGGGCGTGCGCTGGATCGGCGAGCTGGGCGACGCCGACCTGGATCCGAAGCTGCTGCTGTGGGACATGCACCGGCACGTCGACCACGACGCGGTCCCGCCGGGGCGTACCGTCGTGCGGTTCCGCTTCCGGGACGTGCCGGCGTCGCAGCGCGACTGGTGGATGGTGATCGCCGGGGGCGAGGCCGACGTCTGCGACATCGACCCCGGGCACGACGTGACGGTGACCGTCACGGCGGACCTGCGTGCCCTGGTCCAGGTCTGGATGGGCGACCTGGAGTGGGCCGTGGCGCTGCGCGGCGGCGCGGTGGAGGTGACCGGGCCGGAGGCGCTGCGGCGCGCCGCGCCCGGCTGGTTCACCCTCTCCCCCTTCGCCGCCGTGCCCCGGCCCTGAGACGGCGCGTGCGGCCGCCCCCGACGGGGACGGCCGCACGGCGACGCGAAGTGGATCAGTGCACGGTCACGGTGGCGCCACCGGGGACCAGGTCGCGCAGCTCCTCGGGGATCTCGGCGCCCATCTCGTCGGCGATCCGCAGCGCCTCCTCGATGAGCGTCTCCACGATCTGCGCCTCGGGCACGGTCTTGACGACCTTGCCCTTGACGAAGATCTGGCCCTTGCCGTTGCCGGAAGCAACGCCCAGGTCGGCCTCGCGGGCCTCACCCGGACCGTTCACCACGCAGCCCATGACCGCGACGCGCAGCGGCACCGGCAGGCCCTCCAGGCCGGCGGTGACCTCCTCGGCCAGCTTGTAGACGTCGACCTGCGCCCGCCCGCAGGACGGGCAGGAGACGATCTCCAGGCCGCGCTCACGCAGCCCCAACGACTCCAGGATCTGGTTGCCGACCTTGATCTCCTCGACCGGCGGGGCGGACAGCGAGACCCGGATGGTGTCGCCGATGCCCTCGGCCAGCAGCGCGCCGAACGCCACCGCCGACTTGATCGTGCCCTGGAACGCCGGGCCGGCCTCGGTGACGCCGAGGTGCAGCGGGTAGTCGCACTGCTCGGCCAACTGCCGGTACGCGCGGATCATCACCACCGGGTCGTTGTGCTTGACCGAGATCTTGATGTCCCGGAAGCCGTGCTCCTCGAACAGTGAGCACTCCCACAGCGCCGACTCCACCAGCGCCTCGGCGGTGGCCTTGCCGTACTTGGCCAGCAGGCGCTTGTCCAGCGAGCCCGCGTTCACGCCGATCCGGATCGGCACGCCCGCGTCGCCGGCGGCCCGCGCGATCTCCTTGACCTTGTCGTCGAACTGCCGGATGTTGCCCGGGTTCACCCGCACCGCGGCGCAGCCGGCGTCGATCGCCGCGAAGACGTACTTGGGCTGGAAGTGGATGTCGGCGATCACCGGGATCTGCGACTTCTTGGCGATCGCGGGCAGCGCCTCCACGTCGTCCTGCGACGGCACGGCGACCCGGACGATCTGGCAGCCGGACGCGGTCAGCTCGGCGATCTGCTGGAGCGTGGCGTTGACGTCGGCGGTGAGGGTGGTGGTCATGGACTGCACCGAGACCGGCGCGCCGCCGCCGACCGGCACCGAACCGACCATGATCTGGCGGCTGGCCCGGCGCGGGGCCAGCGGCGGCGGCGGTACGGGGGGCATACCGAGACTGACAGCGGTCACTTCAGGCACTCACCTTGAGAAGAGCGTGATGGGGTTGATGACATCAGCGGTGACAGTCAGCAGCGTGAACGCGCCACCGATCAGGATCACCGCGTACGTGAACGGCATGAGTTTGAGGTAGTCGACCCGGCCCGGATCCCGGCGGCCGATGCGCGCGTACAGCCAGGAACGCGCCCGCTCGAACCAGGCGATGGCGATGTGACCGCCGTCCAGCGGGAGCAACGGCAGCAGGTTGAACACGCCGATGAAGAAGTTCAGCGACACGAAGAGCATGAAGAACACCAGCCAGGCGTTGTTCTCCACGGCCTCGCCGCCGAGCCGGGTGGCGCCGACCACGCTGATCGGGGTGTCCATGTCGCGCTCGCTGCCGGTGATCGCGCTCCACAGCGCGGGCACCTTCTGCGGGATGCGCTGCATGGCGTGCGCGGTCTGCACCGCCATGGTGCCGGTGAAGTCGGCGGTGGCGCCGAACGCGGCGATCGGGCCGTACTCGACCCGCGGCGGGGTGCTCGGCCGCAGGGCCACGCCGAGCGCGGAGACCGACGAGGTGGCACCCTTCGGGTCGTCCAGCGGCGGGCGCTGCACCGCGGCCAGGTCGACGCGGGCCTCCTGCGACCGGCCGTCGCGCTCAAAGGTGACGGTGGCCGCGCCGGGCGGGGTGGCCCGGACCACGTCAAGCATGTCGCCCCAGGTGGAGACCGGCTTGCCGTTCACCGCGGTGATCCGGTCGCCGTCCTCGAGCTGGGCCTTCTCGGCCGGGCTGGCCGGGTCGTCGGCCTGGCAGGCGCGGGCCGCGTTCTCCACCACGACACAGGGGGCCAGCGCGATCACGGCGGGCTCCGCCTTGAAGCCGTCCTCGGTGGAGGGGAACTTCGGGTTCGGCAGGCCGGCGGTGATCGCGATGATCCAGAGCGCGATCAGGGCGAGCGCGAAATGGGTGATCGAGCCGGCGGACATCACGATCGTCCGTTTCCAGACCGGGTAGCGCCACATCGCGCGCTTCTCGTCCCCGGGCTCGACGTCGTCGTCCTGCGGCGTCATGCCGACGATCTTGCAGAAGCCGCCGAGCGGGATGCCCTTGATGCCGTACTCGGTCTCGCCCCGCTTGAACGACCACAGCGTCGGGCCGAAGCCGACGAAGTAGCGGGTGACCTTCATCCCGAACGCCTTGGCGGTCAGCATGTGCCCCGCCTCGTGCAGGCTCACCGAGATGAGAATCGCCAGGGCGAACAGCACCACCCCGAGCAGATAGCTCATCGAGCTCCTTCCACCGACCCGACGATGATCTCCTGGGCGTGCGCCCGTGCCCACGACTCGGCGGCGAGCACGTCCTCGACGGTACCTGGTTCGTCGAAATCGGGTGCGTCCTCCAGCACCCGCTGGAGGGTGTCGACGATCCCGAGGAACGGCAGCCGGCCCGCGACGAACGCGGCCACGCACTCCTCGTTCGCCGCGTTGTAGATCGCCGGGCGGCAGCGCCCCGCCTCACCCGCCGCCTTGGCCAGCGCGACCGCCGGGAACGCGGCGTCGTCGAGCGGGAAGAACTCCCAGGTGTGAGCAGTGGTCCAGTCCACCGCCGCGGCGGCGCCGGGCACACGGTCCGGCCAGCCGATCCCCAGCGCGATCGGCAGCCGCATGTCCGGCGGGCTGGCCTGGGCCAGCGTCGAGCCGTCGGTGAACTCGACCATCGAGTGGATCACCGACTGCGGGTGGACCATCACCTCGATGTCGGCGTACGGCACGTCGAACAGCTCGTGCGCCTCGATCACCTCCAGCGCCTTGTTGACCATCGTGGCGGAGTTGATCGTGACGACCGGGCCCATGTTCCAGGTCGGGTGCGCCAGCGCCTGCTCCGGCGTGACGGCCGTCAGCTCCTCGCGCCGCCGCCCCCGGAACGGGCCGCCGCTGGCGGTGACCACGAGCCGCCGCACCTCGCCCCGGGCGCCGCCGCGCAGGCACTGCGCGAGCGCCGAGTGCTCGGAGTCCACCGGGACGATCTGCCCCGGCCGCGAGACGGCGGCCCTGACCAGCGGGCCGCCGGCGACGAGGGACTCCTTGTTGGCCAGGGCGAGGGTACGCCCGGCGTGCAGCGCGGCCAGCGTCGGCGGCAGGCCCAGCGAGCCGACCACGCCGTTGAGCACCACGTCGCACGGCCACTGCGCCAGCTCGGTCATCGCGTCCGGCCCGGCCACGATCTTGGGCAGCTTGAAGTCACCGGTGGCCCAGCCGCGCTTGCTCGCCTCGGCGTAGAACGCGAGCTGAAGGTCCTGCGCGGCGGACGCGCGGGCCACGCCGACCGCCTCCACGCCCAGCTCCAGCGCCTGCGCGGCGAGTAACTCCACGTTGCCGCCACCCGCGCCGAGGGCCACCACCCGGAAGCGGTCCGGGTTGCGCTTGACGATGTCGATGGCCTGGGTGCCGATCGAGCCGGTCGAACCGAGCAGCACGAGATCTCGGGGAGTGGTCACCGGACCATTGTTCCCCAGCGCCTCACCCCGGTTCGTCCCGGAGTGCCCGACGGCATGATCGACTCCACTTCCCCGAGGTGGCGCCATCCCACGCGCCCCGATGCCACCACTTCGGCGAACCGGTGTCGATCACGCTTGCGGCGCCTCCTCGTCGAGCAGGTCGGCCGGGTCGACGCTGAACTCGAACGGCTCCCGCATCACGAACGTCGTACCGGCGGCCGCGGCGGCCAGCGGCCGGTACTCACCCTCGACCAGTTCGTAGAGGGCGAGCGCCGGCACCCGGTTACGCAGGTCGACCCGGAGGAAGTACGGCACACCGGCGGCGGCGTACTCCCGCGGCCTGTCGATCACGCCGGACGGTGCGATCTCCCCCACCAGCAGCGCGTCCGCCACGATCACGGCCCGGAGACCGCCGGCCGGCCGTCGCAGCACGACCAGGTCGGGAACGAACAGGTCGTCACCGGACACCAGGTTGACCGATCGACAGCCCCCCCAGCCGGCGGCCCGGGCCGCCACCCCGATCCGGTACGCGAGATGAAGATGCGCCGTACGCCGGTCGACGCCGCTGCCCGGCGTGACGATCACGCAGCCGCGCAGCACCTCGATTCTCGGGCCGTTGTTCTCCGGCAGCAGGTCGAGTGCCGCCGCGGCCGTCCAGGGCTGATCCCGGCGGCCGAGCAGATCCAGCGACCCGCCGGTCGGGTCGCGGTCAGGCCAGTTTCCAGTTCCGCGAGGTTTGCAGGTCGGCAAGGAGATGCTCCAGTTCCTCGTCCGACTCGATCAGGTCCGGACGAGCCAGGTCGTCAAGGCTGGTGACCGGCTCGACGCCTTGGCGGCGTGCGAGCTCAACGGCCGGCACGTGAGCCGTACCCGGCGGGTTCGGATTCCCCTCCGCATCAGTCGACATGCCTGCACCTCACCGAAGACGCCGTCCTCCCACCCGACGACGTCGCCGGGCCGCTCGGGTGGAGCTTCGCCCGTTTCCGAGCCGTCCATCGCACAGATGGTGCGGCCCAGCGTCGAACCGGACGGTCAGGCAAGCAACGTCCGGGTGCGGAGGAAGTCGAGAACCTCCTGATTCTGTTCCGGCGTCAGTTGGGCCAAGGGCACGATCAGCACTCGCCCTCCCGACAGTCGCACCAGCAACTGGTCGTGGACCTGTTCGGCGGCGGACACGGCGGACCACCGCACCAGCGTGACACCCTCCGGGCTCTCGCACCGCAGACCCTCGTCCGAGAGGTTCCACCGGGCCGCGACGGAGCCCCACTGCCAGGCCGCCCCCACCGCGCGGTGCAGCATCACGGCCGGGGCGAGGAACCAGCAGAGCACGGCCCCACCTGCCAGCGCGGCGGCGACGAGACGGGGCTCCGCGACGAGCGTGAAGACCGCCAGTAGCGCCAGCGTGCCGCCCACCCACCGATAGGGCAGAACCGCGCGCCGCAGGAGCCAGCGCCACGCCACGGTGAATGGGCCGCGCTCGGGCGCGGCCTCGAACTCGATCAGCACGACGTACGGTAAACCGCGTCCTCGCCCGGCCAGCTCCGCCGAACGGTCAGGCGGGGCGGTCCAGGACGAAGGTCTCCAGTTCGACCCCGCCGTACCAGTCGGTGCGCACGCCCACGTGCGTCATGCCGAGGCGCCGGGTCACCGCCATCGACGGGTCGTTCCCGGCCATCACCACCGCGTACACCCTCGGGGTGCCGGTGGCGAACTCGCGTTCCAGGACCGCGCGGGCCGCCTCGGTGGCGTAGCCGTTGCCCTGGGCGTCGGGGTGCAGGTGCCAGCCGACCTCGATGTCGTCGGTCAGGGTGACGCCGTCGCGTCCCGGTAGCGGCTTGAGCAGGATGCTCCCCGCCACCGGTCCGCCGTCGCGCGGCTCGATCGCCCACAGGCCCCACCGTCCGCCGTACGGCGCCCAGCGTTCGTGCCAGGACCGGACCCGCTCGCGCGCCTCGGACGGGTCGGTCATCCGGCCCTTGCCGCCGCCGAGCCAGCGCATCACCTCGTCCCGGGAGTAGATGTCGTAGATCCGGGCCAGGTCGTCCGGCGACTCGGTCCAGTCCCGTAGCACCAGCCGGTCGGTCGTGGCGATCGTCATGCCGCCGGATCGTAATGCGTGGCGCGGGGTCGTACGGGGAACGAGAGGGCGATGGGCGACGGGTGGGATCGGGCGAAGCGGATCACGGCTGCGGCGTTCCGGCCGGTCCGCGGCCGGGATCTCTCGCTGCACGCCGCCGCGATCACGTTCTACGGCGCGATCGCCGTGGTGCCGGTGGCGCTGCTGGCGATCTGGCTGACCGGGCTGCTCGCGGGGGCGGACCGGGTGCGACGGCTGACCGGGTACGCCATCGACACGCTGCCCACCGATATCGGCGCGCACCGGGCGGCGGCCGCGCTGGTCGAGGCCGGGCTGGGGCTGACCCCGCTGCTGGCGTTGGCCTCGCTGCTGCCGGCCTCGCTGTACGGGGAAGGGCTGCGCCGCGCGTTCGTCTCGGTGGCCGAGCCGCGCGCCGAGTCCGGCGCGCTGGTCGGCTGGCGGGGCCGGCTGCTGCTGCTCCCCCTGCTGGCGCCGGCCCCGGTGCTGCTGCTGTCGATCCTGCTCGGGCTGCCGATGACCACACGGCTGGTACGCCAGGGCGGCTGGATCGGCGCGCTCGGCGTGGTGCTGTCGTTCCTGGCGGTGTGGCTGGTGCTCACGCCGGTGCTGATCTGGGTGTTCCGGGTGGTCGGCCCGGCCTCCCCGGACTGGCTCGCCACCATCGTCCTGGGCTCGTTCACGGCGGCCAACCTGTCGGGCTTCCTGCACGGGTTCGTGCTGTTCTGCTCGCTGCCGCTGGACCTGGGCGTGCCGTTCGGCGGGTTCGACGAGATCGGCGGCGGCGTAGCGGTGCTGCTCTGGCTGTACCTGTTCCACGTGATCGTGCTGTCCGGCTATTCCGCGACGCTGGCGGCGAGCCGGTGGCGGGCCACCCGGGAGGCGGCCCGCGCCTGACGGCGGTGGGTCAGCGCCGGAACGGGCCGCGCACCTCGTACGTGATGCCGCCGGTCCCGGCCCGGGCGCCGCTGGTGCCGCGCTGGGAGGAGAAGTAGAGCCGGCTGCCGTCCGGGGAGAACGCGGGCCCGGTGATCTCCGACTCGGACTGCCCGAGGACCCGCACGAACGGGGTCACCACGCCGGCCGGCGTGATCATGTTGATCTCCATGTTGCCGCCGTCCTCGGCCACGTAGAGGTCGCCGCCGGCGGTGCCGGTGATGTTGTCGACGCCGGTCAGCGGCGCGGCCCCGGCCGGCACCAGCGAGTCGTCGTACGCGAGGTCGAGCCGCTGGTTCACCGCGTCGTACGCCCACACCCGGTTGTCGCCCTTCGTGGTGAACCAGCAGGTGTCGTCGGCGTACCAGCAGCCCTCGCCGCCGTCGAACGTCTGCGCGGCGCCCACCTGGTAGCGAGTGGGCACCGGGAACCCGTCGCGGTCCGGCAGGTCCCGCCAGGTGACCGGGCCGGTTACCTGGCCGTCCGGGGCGCAGAGCACCTGCACCTTGCCGGTGCGCAGGTCGCCCCAGGTGTCCGGCACGAACCGGTAGAAGCAGCCGTCCGACTCGTCCTCGGTCAGGTAGACCACCCGCCGCTGCGGGTCGCAGGCCGCCGCCTCGTGCTTGAAGCGCCCCATCCGGGTCCGCTCCTCGCCGGACCGGCCCCCCTCCGGCCAGGTCTCGAAGACCCGGCCCAGCGGCACCTCCTCGCACGACAGCCACGTCCCCCACGGGGTGGGCCCGCCGGCGCAGTTGACGTTGGTGCCGCCGAGGATCCGGTACGCGGCGGCGATCGCGCCGTCAGCCGCGAACCGCACCGCCGAGGCGCCGCCGACGAGCGGCACCTCCGAGTTGGAGACGTAGATCCAGCCGTCGCCGGCCGGGAAGCAGGCGCCGCCGTCCGGCGCCGGGTGCCAGGTGTACGAGGTGCCGGCGACCCGCTGCCCGGAACGTGCGATCACGCGGCTGGTGAAGCCGGCGGGCACCTGGAGGCCGTTGGCGTCGGCGGACAGCAGGTCGCCGTACGGGCCGGGGCCGGGCTGGGCGGGCTGGGCCGGTGCGGCCGCCGCGGCCCAGAGACCACCGGCGAAAGCGGCCGCGCCGCCGACGGCTGTGGCACGCAGGACGGTACGACGATCCATCGGGGATTACCTCCCGGAGGCGGCGGGTGTCCCGTCGACGGTAAGACGGAAATGCATCGACAACTGCCACTATAAGGTGAACGCCCGGTGACGGCCGTCCGGCGTCAGAGGCCCTCGACGTACCGCTTGGCGTCGGCGAGCGACATGTGCGTGTGCTCCCGCACCACCTTGATCGCCTGGATCTTCTTCCCCTGGTACAGCAGCCGCGCGGCCTCGGCCCGCACCGCCTCGTCGACGCCCTTTCCCGGTGCCGGCGGGCCGGGCGACCAGGACCCGCCGGCCGCCAGCGCGTCCACCGCCCGCTTCGCGTCCAGCAGCGACAGCCCGGTCTGCTCGCGCAGCACCTTGACCGCCTCGACCGTACGCCCCGCCCGGGCCAGCCGGAGCACCTCGGCCTGCCCGCCGCCGGCCGGGCGATCCGGGGCGACCAGGTCCCGGGGACGGTCGCGCCGCAGCACGAGCAGGAGAAGGAACACCACCACGACGAGCGCCACCGCGAGCGCGATCTGGACAGCCGGGGACATGCCGGGAACGGTAGCGCCCCAGCGCGAACCCTCCCGCAAGGGCTCGCCCGCCGCTACGCTCCGGCCCATGAGCGACGCGAGTGAGCTGCCGTCCCGCGCCGACGTCGTGGTGGTCGGCGCCGGGCACAACGGCCTGGTCTCGGCGATCCTGCTGGCCCGCGCCGGCCTGGACGTGCTGGTGCTGGAGGCATCAGGGGTGATCGGCGGGGCGACCCGCACCGAGAACCCGTTCCCGAAGGTGCCAGGGCTGCGTCACTCCACCGGGTCGTACCTGCTCGGGCTGATGCCGCCGGAACTGCTGGCCACGCTCGACGTGAGCATCCCGGTGCTGCGCCGCGACCCGCACTACTTCCTGCCCACGCCGGGCGGGCTCGGCTCGCCGTACCTGCTGGCGGGCAGCGACGTCGCGGCGAGCCGGCGACAGCTCGCGGAGATGTTCTCCCCCGCCGACGTCGCAGCCGACGACGCGCTGCACGCCGAGCTGGCCCAGCTGCGGGAGGATCTCGCCCCGGCGTGGCTGGCCGAACCGCTGCCGGCCGAGGAGACCGCCGAACGCTACGTGCGGCCCGCGCTGCGGCAGGTCTTCGTCGACCTGGTCCGCGGCTCGGTCGCCGACCACCTGGCCCGCTTCGACTTCCGCTCCGAGCTGCTGGTCAGCATGTACGCGGTCACCGACGGCCTGTCCGGGCTCAACGCCGGCCCGGACGACCCGGGCACCGGGCACAACTTCCTGGTGCACAACATGTGCCGGCTGCCGGGCGCGGACGGCACCTGGATGATCACCCGGGGCGGCATGGGCACCGTGTCGCGCACGTTCGCCGAGGCAGCCGTGCGCGCCGGGGCGCGGATCGTGGCCGACGCGCCGGTCACCGCGATCCGGCTGGCCTCCGGCGCCGCCGCCGGGGTGACGCTCGCCGACGGGCGGGAGGTGGACGCCCCGGTGGTGCTCGGCGCCTGCGACCCGTACCGGCTGATGGAGCTGCTGCCCGACGGCGCGCTCCCGGCGGAACTCGGCGCGCGGATGGCGGCGGTCCGCCGCCCCGGCACCACGCTCAAGCTCAACCTGGCGCTGACCGGGCTGCCGCGCTTCTCCTGCCTGCCGGACGACGCGCCGAGCCCGTTCGGCTCGACCATCCACCTGCTGCCCGGCTCGGCCTCGCTCGTCGGCGACGGCGGCGGCGAGTCGCCGATGGCGGCGCTGCGCGGCATGTGGGCGGACGTGCGGGCCGGGCGGCTGCCCGACGAGCCGACCATCGAGTGGTACCTGCACACCACAGTCGACCCGTCGCTGTCCGACGACGCGGGGCACCACTCGTCGGCGCTGTTCGTGCAGTCGGTCCCCTACGAGCTGGCCGGCACCACCTGGGACGCGGCGCTGCCCGGCTACGTGGAGCGGCTGATCGCGATCTGCGAGCGGTACGCCCCGGGCGCCGGTGACCTCGTCGCGGACGCGGTGCCGCTGCCGCCGCCCGGCATCGAGGCGCACTTCGGCATCACCGGCGGGCACATCCACCACGTCGACAACACGGTGTCGTTCACCGACCGGATGCCGTACGCGACGGGTGTGGACGGCGTGTACGCGGGCAGCGCCGGCTGCCACCCGGCGGGCAGCGTGATCGGCGCCGCCGGCCACAACGCGGCCCGCCGCATCCTCGCCGAGATGTAAGGAAGGGCCCCCTATTAACGCCTCAGGTAGAGGAAGGGCCCCTTCTTAACAACCCTCACGGCGTGTCGGGCGCCTCCTGGCCGGCGGGTGGGAGATCGCCCGGACCCCGCACCAGGTAAACGCCGACCAGCAGCAGGTACGCCAGCAGGCTCAGCAGCGGGTCGATGAACACGATGGCGAACGCGACCAGGTAGAGCAGCGGGCCGAGCCGGAACCGGCGGGCCACCGCGCTCGCCAGCCTCGGGTCCAGATCCGGGTGCAGCAGCCCGCGGCGGCGCGCCCACCACCAGCTCAGGTTGAAGAAGAGCGCCTCGCCGAGCACCACGCCCACGTACAGCGCGGCGGTCAGCCGCTGGTCGCGGACGGTGCCGCGCAGGTTGTCCGCGAGCAGGTCGGCGGTGAACGGGATCGCCGCCACGAACATCAGCAGCAGCAGGTTCAGCACCAGCAGCATCTGGTCGACCCGGCGGACGTAGCGCCACATGTTGTGGTGGGTCAGCCAGACCTGGCCGACGATGGCGAAGGTGATCACGTACGCCAGGTAGGCCCGCCACTCCTGCACGAGCACTGCGGCCAGCCCGTCGTCCTGCGGCAGGTCCGGGTCGAACGCCAGCAGTTCGACGGCCATCAGGGTGAGCACGATGGCGATCACCGCGTCGCTGAACGCCTCCACCCGGGAGGCGTCGCGCGCCATCTCGCTGCCGCGCCCGAACCGGTAGACCGGTTCCCTGTCCGCACCCGTCACGCCGCCCCCTCACGCCTGATGGTCGCGTGCCGGGGGCGGCGGGCGGGGCGGAAACCGTCAGATGGCCGCTTCCCCGGCCGGCGCCGGGGTCTCCGCGTCCGCGCGGTGCGCCCGGATCTTGTGCCCGACGCTGGTCAGGCAGCGACCGCTGGCCAGGTCGAACTTCCAGCCGTGCAGCTGGCAGGTCAGCTGGTCGCCGTCGACGATGCCGAACCGGCTCAGGTCCGCCTTCAGGTGCGGGCAGCGCCGCTGCACCACCCAGCCGTCGAGCGTGATGTCCTCGGCGTCGACGGCCCGCTCGTGCTCGTCGTACCAGCCCTCGGCGTACTGGAGACGCTCCTCGGAGAGGCACTTGAAGAAGGCGTAGACGAACTCGTTGTACTGGCCGATGCGGGCCGCCGAGAAGCGGCAGGACAGGAAGAGCGAGTTGACCCAGTCGACCTCGCCGATGTGCAGCAGGTGCTCGATGAGCGCCCGCTCGGTACGGAAGCGGTAGCGGACCTTCTCGTCCGCGTACGGCCGTACCTCCTTGCCCGGGAAGTCCACCACGATCGACTCGACGCTGTCGCCGTCGTAGCCGACGAGGTCGAAGCGGACCGGACCGCCGACGCCCTTGGCCAGGTAGATCGACTCGTCCAGCAGCGGCTCGATCCGGCGCTTCATCTCACCCAGCACGTCGACCTCGGGGTGCCGCCAGGACGCCTTCTCAGCCTCGATCACCGGGCGCTTACGCTCCCGCATCTCCTCCAGGTGGGCGACCTTGTTCGCGAAGAACTCCTCCACCGGCACCGGGTGCGTGGTCGTCGCGCCCTCGGTGGTGATCTCCGAGACGCTGCCCGGCAGCAGGACGATGCCGTTGGTGCCGCCGACCTTGGCGTACTCGGAGAGGAACACCGACTGGTCGGGGAAGATGTTGCCCTCGTCGCCGAAGATGTCGTTGAACTGCCACAGCTCGTCGTCGAGAAAGCACGGCGGGCCGGCGATCGGGAAGACGTGGTCGGCCTTCAGGTCGTCGATGTAGCGCCAGGTGCGGTCGAACTGCCGGTCCCGCTTCTGCTTGCCGAACGCCGTCTTCGCCGCCTGCGGCAGCTCGTAGACCATCGGGTACCAGATCGCGCCGGAGAACTGCAGCATGTGCGCGTGCACGTGGCCCAGCTCGGCGAAGACGCTCAGGTCGGTCGGGCGGGCGTCGTTCTGGTTGAGCAGCCGGACGCCGTCGTACTCGACCCAGAGCGAGGAGTCGCCGATCGGGCCGTCGGTCGGGCTGGTCAGCGCCTGGATCATGATCTTCAGGCCGCCGGGCAGCTCCACGACCTGCTCGTTCGGGGCCTTGAGGAACTTGGTGAAGCCCAGCTCCCGGAACTCGTCCTCCATCTCCGAGGTGGGGAACTCGGGGAGCAGGACGGTGGCGTCCTTCGACACGAAGTCGCGCAGGTGCTTGGCGTCGAAGTGGTCCCGGTGCAGGTGCGACACGTACAGGTAGTCGACCTGGCCGAGGGTCTCCCAGTCGAGCAGGGAGTTGTCCGGGAAGGGGAACCACGAGGCGAAGTAGGCGGGATTGACCCACGGGTCGCACAGGATGCTGCCCGCGGCCGTGTCGATCCGCATGCTGGCATGGCCCGTACCGGTCACTCGCACCGCAGTCCCCCTCAAAAAGGCATCAGGTGTACGTCAAGACGCTACCGGAGGCAGTGTGCTCGCCGTCCCGCGACGCCGGTAGTGCCCAACCGCCCCGACCCGGACGGGACCTACGGCCCGGGTCACGCGACAACAGCGCTGTCGCCCGCCCGGGTCATCCAGCGCACCGGAGGCCGGACCCTGCGCCGGGGCCGGTTGGGGGCGTGCCAGACTGATCGGAGATCCGATCGCGAGGGAAGGACCGACAGTGGCAGGAGACGAGCCGGTAACCGCGCCAGATCAGCACAAGCCCGGGCATCGCAAGTCCGGACGGATCGGCGCGGTGCTGTCGGCGCTGGTCTTGGTTCTGATGGCGTTCTGCGGGATCGAGGAGGGCCGGGTGGAGCACATCTGGCTGTTCGGGATCGCCGGGCTGCTGATCGCCATCGTCATCGGCGACGCCGTGCTGCGCCGCAACGGCCTGCGGTCCTGACGCGCGGCGCCCACGGTACGCGGAAGGGCCCACCCCTCGCGGGGTGGGCCCTTCGTCGTCGGGTGACCGGGCGGGTCAGCGGCCGAGCAGGATGTCCTGCACGTCCTTGAGCGCGGCGTCGACCTCGGCTTCGAAGTAGCCGCCGGGCACCAGCCCGAAGCGCAGCGTGTCGAGTTCCTTCGGGTTCACCGGCATCGGGTTGCGGCCCTGCATGCCGCCGAGCAGTGTGTCGAAGAACCGGTCGACCTGGTCCGGGTCGTACCCGCTGCCGAACCGGCGGACCTGGAAGCTGCGCCGGATCTGGTCGACCCGGTAGAGGTCGCTGCCGGGCGGGCCGGCCATCGGCGGTCCCACCATGGGCGGGCCGGCGACCGGTGGGGTCACCAGCGGCGGGCCGGTCATCGAAGGGCCCGGGCCGTAGCCCTGGTCCGGCGGTCCGTAACCCGGGTCCGGCGGCCCGTAACCGGGCTCCGGCGCGCCGTAACCCTGCTGCGGCAGCGCCGGCGGGCCACCGGGGCCACGACCGCGCAGCTCACGCTCGGGCATGCGGATCTCGGCAGTCATGTCGGCACGCCCGCGCCGGCCCGCCTCGAAGCCGTCGAAGCGCTCCTCCTGGCCGTACCCGCCGGGGCCGCTGTCCTGGCCGTAGCCGCCCGGGCCGCTGTCCTGGCCGTACCCGCCCGGGCCGGTGTCCTGGCCGTAGCCGCCAGGGCCGGGCGGCAGGCCGCGCGGCGGCGGGCCGCCGTGCCCGATCGGCGCGCCCGGACCCATCGGGCCGGGGCCGCCCGGGCCACGCGGGCCGTCGTAGCCACCGCGCGGACCGTCGTACCCGCCGGCGAACGCGCCGGTCGGCTCGTCGTAGCGGCTGCCGTAGCGGGCGGCGGGCGGGCCGGGCTGGGCCGGCATCTGCCGGGGCGGCATCGGCGGCTGCGGCACCGGCGACATGCCCCGGTCGTCGCGCATCGGCGGGCCGAGCCGGTCGGCCATCCGGGGGTCGCCACCGCGCCCGGCGGGGGCGCCACCGCGCTCCTCCAGCTCGGCGAGCTGCCGCTCGACCCGGTCGAGGTGCAGGTCCACCTGCCACTCGTCGTAGCCGTTGAAGCGGACCCGGAAGACGACGTCGTGGACCTCCTGGGAGGCCACGGGCGCGCCGACCGGCTGACCGGCGAGTGTCGCCTCGACCCGGTCCAGGAAGGCGTCGACCTCGTCGACCTTGTATCCCCGGCGGAGCGCCTTACGCCGGAAACGCTGACCCTGACTCGCCACTATGTCTCCTGGTCTCGTACCGCTACGCCGTTGCCGCGCGTGAGTCGCCGTCCGTGTCCCCGGCGGCGGCGAGTTGGCCACACGCCCCGTCGATCTCGCGCCCCCGGGTGTCCCGCACGGTGGTCGACACCCCGGCGTCGCGCAACCGCCGGACGAACTCCCGCTCGACCGGCTTCGGGCTGGCGTCCCAGCGGCTGCCCGGAGTCGGGTTGAGCGGGATCAGGTTCACGTGGGCCAGCTTGCCGGCCAACAGCCGCCCGAGCAGATCTGCTCTCCACGGCTGGTCGTTCACGTCCTTGATCATCGCGTATTCGATGGACACGCGACGCCCCGTCGTGGCCGCGTAGTCCCACGCCGCGTCCAGCACCTCGGACACCTTCCAGCGCTGGTTGACCGGGACGAGTTCGTCGCGCAGCTCATCATCGGGGGCGTGCAGCGACAACGCAAGGGTCACGGAGAGGTCTTCGCTGGCCAGTCGCCGGATCGCCGGGACCAGCCCGACAGTGGAGACGGTGATGTGCCGTTGCGACAGGCCCAGACCCTCCGGCGCCGGAGCGACCAGCCGGCGGATCGCCGCCACCACCCGCGAGTAGTTGGCCAGCGGCTCGCCCATGCCCATGAACACCACGTGCGACAGCCGCGGCGGCGAGCCGGCCACCGCGCCGGACGCGGCCACCCCGGCCAGGTAGACCGCCTGGTCGACGATTTCCGCGGTGGACAGGTTGCGGGTCAGCCCGGCCTGGCCGGTCGCGCAGAACGGGCAGGCCATGCCGCAGCCGGCCTGGCTGGAGATGCAGACGGTCACCCGGTCCGGGTAGCCCATCAGCACGCTCTCCACGAGCGAGCCGTCGTGCAGCCGCCAGAGCGCCTTGCGGGTCGCGCCGTCGTCACAGGCCAGCTCGCGCACCGGGGTGAGCAGGGTGGGCAGCAGCGTGCCGGCCAGCCGCTCCCGGGTCGCCGCCGGCAGGTCGGTCATCCGCTCCGGGTCGCGCACGAGGCGGCCGAAGTAGTGGTTGGAGACCTGCTTGGCGCGGAACGCCGGCTCGCCCAGCTCGGCGACGAGCGCCTGCCGGCCGGGCAGGTCCAGGTCGGCGAGGTGGCGCGGGGGCATCGAGGGTCGGCGGCCGCGGGCGTCGGGGTCTACGGAGATCAGCGGAAGACTCGTCATGGCGCGTCCAGTCTGACACGCTCCCGCCCGGACGCACCCGTCCGTACGTGTCGAATCGCCCCCGGCCGCCCGGCCCGCCACGGGTCGCCGCCGTGACGCATGCCTCAGCTCACCACCGGGACGAACACGGCGAGCAGCAGGTAGGCCACCGGCACCGCGAACAGGACCGAGTCGAGCCGGTCCATCAGACCGCCATGCCCGGGCAGCAGGTTGCTCATGTCCTTGACGCCCAGATCCCGCTTGATCATCGACTCGGCGAGGTCGCCGAGCACCGCGGAAACCGAGATCGCCATCCCGAACAGCGCGCCCCACCAGGGCGCCACGTCGAACAACACCCACAACAGCACCGCGCTGCCCGCCGCCGCGGCGGCCACCGAGCCGGCGAAGCCCTCCCAGGACTTCTTCGGGCTGATCGTGGGCGCCATCGGGTGCTTGCCGAACGTCACCCCGGCCGCGTACCCGCCGGTGTCGGAGAGCACCACCGCGACCAGCGTCACGAGCACCCGCAGGTGCCCGTCGCCCGGCGCCGCCGCGAGCATGGCCGCGAACCCGGCGAGGAACGGCACGTACACCGCGATCAGGGTGGCCGCGGTGAGGTCGCGCTGGTAGTTACCCGGCCCGTCGCCCAGTCGCCAGATCATCGTGCCCAGCACCGTGACCAGCAGGCCGAGGCAGAGCGCGTCCGGGCCGGCGAACCAGGCCAGGCCCACCGTGATCACACCGCCGGCGACCAGCGGCGCCAGCGGCGGGTGGGCGCCGCTGCGGCGTACCGCCCGGGCCATCTCCCAGATGCCGATCCCGACCGCTGTCGCGAGCACGGCGAGGAACGCCGGCATGAAGAAGAAAAGCGGCACCACCACCGCGGCGCCGAGGGCCACCCCGACGCCGATCGCGGCCGGCAGGTTGCGCCCCGCCCGGGACGTCTTCGGCACGACGGTCGGCGGTCGCTCCGCGCTCGCCCGCCGCCGCCCCCGGCCCCGTCGGCCGGTTTGCGGCTCGGGCTCGGGCTCGTCGCGTACCGCCGGGATCTGGTCGGTGGGCTCGTCGCGCACCGGCGCGATCTGCGCGGTCGGGTACTCGTCGTCGCGGGGCGGCTCACCCCCCGGGCCGCCGTGCTCCGGCCCGCCGGGCCGGCCGCGGTCGCCGGCCTGCGGTCCGTCGTACCGGCCCGGTCCGTCGTGGTGCCGCGACGTCGTCGGGTACGGCCCGGCGTACGTGTTGTCGGGGCCGGCGTACGTGTCGTACGCGTCCGGGCGGGCGTAGGTGTCCGGCTCGGCGGGGTGGGCGGGCGCCGCCGGACCGGGCCGCCAGGGGCCGGGTTCCAGGTCGGTGTCCGGCCAGGGCAGGGCGGGGGCCGGACGGTCCCAGCCACGCGGCTCGGTGCTGCCGTAGGGGTCGGGGTGGGACATCACGCACCGGCAGCCGGTACGAGAGCCACCACATGACGCAAGACCAAAACCATCCCCTACCGGCGTGAGACTTCCTGTTGACCGACCGACGGCCGGGCGACCCCCGCCGTTCACCCCGTGGTGGTCGGGAATCGTGCCGAGCCTACTGCACCCGCCGGAGCCCCGAGGGTGTGCGCCGCCGGGCACGACGACGGCACCGGGCCGCCGCCCGTGCGGGCGACGGCGGCGGTGCCGTGCGGGGTACGCGCGCGCTCAGACTTCGAGCAGCTCGCTCTCCTTGTGCTTGACCAGCTCGTCGACTCCTGCGACGAAACGGTGGGTCAGGTCGTCCAGTTCCTTCTCCGCGCGCCGGCCCTCGTCCTCGCCGACCTCGCCGTCCTTCACCAGGCGGTCCAGCTCTTCCTTGGCCTTGCGGCGGATGTTGCGGACGGCGACCTTGGCCTCTTCGCCCTTCTGCCGGGCGACCTTGATCATCTCCCGGCGCCGCTCCTCGGTCATCTGCGGCAGGACGATGCGGAGCTGGTTGCCCTCGTTGTTCGGGTTGGCCCCGAGGTCCGAGTCGCGGATCGCCTTCTCCATGGCGCCCAGCTGCGAGTTGTCGTACGGCTTGATGATCACCATGCGGGGCTCGGGCACCGCGATGGAGGCCATCTGCGGCAGCGGGGTCGGGCTGCCGTAGTAGTCGATGACGATCCGGGAGAACATGGCGGCGTTGGCGCGACCGGTACGGATCCCGCCGAACTCCTCCTTGGCGTGCTCGATGGCACGCTCCATCTTCTCCTCCGCCTCGAGGAGGGTGTCGTCGATCACCGGTCTCCTCGCCTCCTTCTGTCGCTCGTCGTGGGTAGTGCGGGTGCCGCCGTGGCAGAGGGACCGCTTGTCGATCCGGCGGGCCGGTCAGGCGGTGATCAGGGTGCCGATCTTCTCACCGGCGACGGCCCGGACGATGGTGTCGTCGCCCTGGGCGCCGAAGACCAGCATCGGCAGGCCGTTCTCCATGCAGAGGCTGAACGCGGCGGCGTCCGCCACCCGCAGGTTGCGGCGCAGCACCTCGGAGAAGGTGATCGAGTCGAGCTTGCTCGCGGTCGGGTCGATCCGGGGGTCGGCGGTGTACACCGCGTCCACGCCGTTCTTGCTCATCAGCACCACGTCCGCGCGGATCTCCAGCGCCCGCTGGGCTGCCACCGTGTCGGTGGAGAAGTACGGCATGCCGGCGCCCGCGCCGAAGATGACCACGCGGCCCTTCTCCAGGTGCCGGATCGCCCGCAGCGGGATGTACGGCTCGGCGACCTGGGCCATCGTGATCGCGGTCTGCACCCGGGTCTCGATGCCCTCCTTCTCCAGGAAGTCCTGGAGGGCCAGGCAGTTCATGACCGTGCCGAGCATGCCCATGTAGTCGGCGCGGGCCCGGTCCATGCCCCGCTTCTGCAGCTCGGCGCCCCGGAAGAAGTTGCCGCCGCCGACCACCACGGAGACCTGCACGCCGAGGCGTACCACGGTGGCGATCTGGCGGGCGATGCCCTGCACGACGTCGGGGTCGACGCCGATCGCGCCGCCGCCGAAGACCTCACCGGAGAGCTTCAGCACCACCCGGCGGGACCGACCGGGAGGAGGCGCGGTCGGATCCTCCATCGCCAGGCTCCGGTCACTCACAACCTGCGTCATCCGCCCCGCCCCTTCTCCCCGCGCATCGCGCGAGCGTCGCGTACGTGCCCTTGCCGACCCTATGTGACGAGGAGGCCGCGGTGCCTGTCACGTACACCGGCGGCCTCCTCGTCGACGTTTCCCCTGTGCCCGGGCCCGGAAGGCCCGGCGCGGCGGCTCAGGCCTGGCCGACCTCGAACCGCAGGAAGCGGGTCACCTCGATGCCGGCGTCGGCCAGCACCTGCTTGACGGTCTTCTTGTTGTCGGCAACCGACGCCTGCTCCAGCAGGACGAAGTCCTTGAAGAAGGCGTTGACCCGGCCCTCGACGATCTTCGGCAGCGCCGCCTCGGGCTTGTTCTCCTCGCGGGCGGTCTGCTCGGCGATGCGCCGCTCCGACTCGACGGTCTCGGCCGGCACCTCGTCGCGGGTGAGGTACTTCGGCCGCATCGCGGCGATCTGCATGGCCACGGCGCGCGCGTCGGCGTCCGCCGCCTCGTCGGTCTTGCCGGTGAACTCCACGAGCACGCCGACCGCCGGGGGCAGGTCCTGGCTCTTGCGGTGCATGTAGACAGCGGTGGTGCCGTCGAGCTTGGCGAAGCGGTTGAGCACCAGCTTCTCGCCGATCTTGGCGGACTGCTCCTGGATCAGGTCGGCCACGCTCTTGCCGTCGATGCTGCTGGCGAGCAGCTCCTCGGCGTTGGTGGCGCCGCTGGCCACGCCGTGCTCGACGAGCTGCTGGGCCAGCGCGATGAAGGCGTCGTTCTTGGCGACGAAGTCCGTCTCGCAGTTGAGCTCGAGCAGCGCCTGGCCGGAGTGGGCGACGAGCCCGTTGGCGGCGGTGCGGCCGGCCCGCTTGCCGACGTCCTTGGCGCCCTTGACGCGCAGGATCTCGACGGCCTTGTCGAAGTCGCCCTCGGCCTCCGTCAGCGCCTTCTTGGAGTCCATCATGCCGGCGCCGGTGAGGTCGCGGAGCTTCTTGACGTCCGCGGCGGTGAAGTTGGACATGACTCTCTCTTCGGTGTCAGTGAGGTGGTCTGGGGTGCTGGTTACCCGGTTCCGGGCCGGTGCTGACCCGGCGTACCCGTCGCGCCCCACCGCCGGGGATCCGGACGGTGGGGACGCGACGGCGAGATCACTCCGCGGCGGCGGTCGCCGGCTGCTCGGCAGCGGCCGGCTGCTCGGCAGCGGCGGGCTGCTCGGCGGCGGCGGGCGCCGGCTGCGCGGCGGCGGGCTGCTCGTCGGCCTTCTTCGGCTCCTCGAGCAGCTCGCGCTCCCACTCGGCCAGCGGCTCGTCGGCGGCGACCTGGCCGGCCTCGGGCTTCTCGTCCGCGCCCCGGTTACGGCCGGAGCGGGCGATCAGACCGTCGGCGACGGCGGCGGCGACGACCCTGGTCAGCAGCTCGGCCGAGCGGATGGCGTCGTCGTTGCCCGGGATCGGGAAGTCGACCTCGTCCGGGTCGCAGTTGGTGTCGAGCACGGCGATCACCGGGATGCCCAGCTTGCGGGCCTCGTCGACGGCGATGTGCTCCTTCTTGGTGTCGACGATCCAGACCGCGGCCGGGAGCTTCTGCATGTCCCGCAGACCACCGAGGGTCTTGGTGAGCTTGATCTTCTCGCGGGAGAGCTGGAGCGTCTCCTTCTTGGTGTAACCGGCGGCGGTGCCGCTCAGGTCACCCAGGGCCTCCAGCTCCTTCATCCGCTGCAGCCGCTTGTACACGGTCTGGAAGTTCGTCAGCATGCCACCGAGCCAGCGGTGGTTGACGTACGGCTGGCCGACCCGGGTCGCCTGCTCGGCGATGGCCTCCTGGGCCTGCTTCTTGGTGCCGACGAACAGGATGCTGCCGCCACCGGCGACGGTGGTGCGCACGAACTCGTACGCCTTCTCGATGTAGTCGAGCGTCTGGCGCAGGTCGATGATGTAGATACCGTTGCGCTCGGTGAAGATGAAGCGCTTCATCTTCGGGTTCCAGCGCCGGGTCTGGTGCCCGAAGTGCACACCGCTTTCCAGCAGCTGACGCATGGTCACGACGGCCATGGTGGGTTACTCCTACTTTGTCCCTGGTTGTCCGTCCGGTCGGCGACCGGACGCCTGGCGCCCGATCGCCGGCCTGGGTGGGCCCGGATGAAGAACCGGGACCAGGGAGGCCGTCGCCCCACGGAGGAGACCGTGGAGAGGGCACGCGAGGTCGACCGCGCGAGGCGGTCGCCAGTCGACCAGTGTACGCGCCCTGTCCGCCGCACGGCCCTCGGGTGCGGAAGGCCGCCTCGACTTGATCGTCTCGCTTGATCGTCTCCAGTACGGCGAAGTGGCGGCATCGACCTGTCGGTGACACCGCCACTCCGGCGTACTGGTTCAGCGAAAGCTCAGCCCGCTGCGAGCGCGGCGGCGAGGAAGAGGACCAGCCCGACGGTCAGGTAGGCCGTCGGCGGGCGCAGCCAGCCCCGGCTGCCGTCGGCGAGCGCCAGCCCGCCGGTACGCAGCCCGTACAGGCCGGTGCCGAAGATCGGCAGGCCGACCACCAGGAACATGCCCACCACCACGTGCGACGTCGACACCGGGTCGCCGAACAGGCCGTGCAGCAACACCCGCACCGCCGGCACCTCCAGCACCAGCACCATCACCGCCAGCAGCACCGCGAGCGCCGGGCGCCGGGTCCGGTACACGCCGTCACCGGGCGGCGGACCCTCCGGCCGGGGCATGAGTGCCGGCATCGGGCCGGTCGGCATCTCCAGCGGGTTCGGGGCCGCCGCCGGCTCGGCCGGACCGGCCGGGCGCTCACCGATCCGCAGCGGAGTCGCCTCGCCGGGATTGAGCCGCGCCGCGGCCGACGGGTCCGCCCCACCGGTCGCCGGCGGCTCGGCCGAACGGCCGGTGTCCACGATCGGGTAACCGCCGAGCGGCCCCGGACGAGCCTGGCCGGCAGCGGCGCCGAGGGCCAGCGCGTTACCGCCACCGCGCGGGTCGGCGTTGTGAGCGGCCAGGCCGTACGGGTCACCGCCGGTACGGGACGCGTCGTCGGAGGCCGGGGCGCCGAGCGGGCTTGCCGGCACCGCGCTCAGCGGGTTGCCGTGCGCGGCGGTACCGAGCGCGTCCACACCGCTGCGGGACACCGCGGCGAGCGGGTCGTCCCCACCGAGCGGGGTCGCCGACTCGCGCGCCGCGCGCCGGCCGGCGCGCGTCCCGGGCAGCTCACCGGAGACCTCCGGGTCGTCCGGCCGCTGCGACCGCCAACTGCTCGTGTCGTCCACCAGCGGGTCGGCGGCGGAGTACCGGCCCGGCTCGGCGTACCGGCTCTCACCGGCGCGCTGCTCCGGCGTGCGGTAGTCGTCGTCGCGGTAGCGGGGCTCACCCGCGGCGCGCCAGTCCGACTCGTATCCGCGGTCGCCCCATCGCGACCCCTGCTCATCCTCGGGATAGCTCCGTCGTCCGTCCACGACGGGCACGGTATGCGACCGGCTCCAGCCGCGCCATTCGGGTCACCTCGGCTGTCAGCCCAGCTCAGCGGGACGCCCGCGAGCTGCCGCCGGGACACAGCGGCGGCGGACGAGCATCAGCGACGCGGTGGTGTCGACTACTGGATCAGAGACCGGACTTCCTCCACCGAGGGATACGTCTCGAAGACCGGACTGCTCGACGGAAACCCTTCGGGAAAGAAGGGCAGCCGCAGCCCGCCGACAAACACTGCATGAAGGAACGATGCGATACCACCCTCGAAGCTCAACCATTCCGAGCGACTTGAGTTGTTTATCGCCAAACTCCAGGAGTCCGATTCTCCGGTTGACGCCACCACCCATGAGACGACGTCACCGTCCTCGGTGCGAGCAACCGGTTGCAGCCGGTCAGGAGCGTACGGGATCACTCTCCCCGTTTCGTTCTGAGCTCGTATCCGCTCCCGGTATTGCGCGCCGAATGAGCCCAAACGGATGGACTCGAACGGGGATTTGGGCTGCAGCACGTGCAGATAGCCGTCGAAGCAGCCCGGGCCGTAGGCGTCGATGACAAGCCTATAGTCCTGCGGCACGACGAAACCCAGCCGACGGTCGAGTTCATCCCATTGGTCGAAGCGGGACGAGCGACCTGCCGGCGGCGGGACGGCCGCCAGCAACTCCTGAAACTCGGTCACCAGTCCTCATCCCCAACGCCAAACATTCCGGCCGGATTCTTGATCTCAAACGGATCGATTCGTAAACCACCGCTTCCATAGGCGCTGATTTCCAGAGCCCGCGGAATGAGCGAATCACCGTCGTACTTCGGGACAACATTGTACTGGACCGTCTGGCCACCCTTGACCGCGTCGTAGATGGCCTGCTCGATGCCGTCACGCATGATCGGCGAGTTGACCGGGTCCTGCGTCAACGCAACCAGGTTGTGCTTGTTTCGCTTGCCCCCGAGCCGGTCGGCGAGCAGGTGGCCCCGAGCCAGGTTGAGAAGAGTGCCCTTGCCCTTCGGGAAGCCGGTGATCGACAACCCCTTGGCCGGCTGCCCGCTGTCGAGCATCGCCTTGTTGATCGAGGCGTGGACCCCCGTGGGCCGGTTGAGGCTGTCGAGCTTCCCGTACTTGACCCTGCCGCCGTGGTCGTAGAAGTCACGGTTGCAGTTGTGCACAAGAACAGGCGTCTCGCCGGCAAACACATAGTAGGTGTGGATGTCGGCGACCGTCAGGTCACGCATCTCCTCGTCGCCGGCGAAGTTGTCGACAGCGACGACGGTGACCTCGAGTCCGGGTCCACCGCCGCCCATGCCCGCGCCGGTGCCGTCACCCTCCAGCCGCTTGTCGTCGTGGACGAGCAGCCGGTGGCCCACGGCGAGCTTTGCGGCGTCCACCCAGGCACTGTCGGTCGCGTCCCAGAACGGATGGTGCTGCGTGGTCTTCAGCACCGTCGTCTTGCCGGTGCCGTCCTTGACGGTGACGTCGGTGAGGTCACGGTCCCGGTTCTGGTGCAGGGCGGTGACCGGCTTCGCCGCCGTCCGCCCGCCCTCGGGTTCAGTCGCCGCGACCTTGTCCCCCAGAGCGACGTCCTTGATCGCCTTGCTGGACCCGTCGGCCATCAGCACCCGGGTCGAGGGATCGAAGCTGTGCGGGGTGGGACACCCCTCGGCGGACCTGCTGGACGAGGAGTTCGCGCTTGAGCGCGGCCGGGCGGCAGGGTTCGGTCCGCCCGCGCCGTGCAGGTCATTGCCGCGCCCCAGCGACGGCAGCTTTCCACCGAGCCCCGGGGCCCGGCTGGCCCCGCCGGCGAGCATCTTGCTCGCGCCGCCGGTGAACTTGCTGATGCCGGCCGACAGCGCGCCGTCCAGGCCGCCCTCGATCATGGTGCCGGCCAGCCCGCTCCAGGAGAACTCCTCGTCACCCCGGGAGACGTCGACCATGTAGCCGGCGCCGGAGGACATGGCCCCGGCGACCGCGCCGGCCAGGATGAGACAGCCGACCCCGGTGGCGCAGAGCGCGCCGACCGCGACAGTGGCGGCGATCGCCACCGCTGCCGTGGCGACGAACTTCCAGGGATCCTTCTTGATCGCCGCCACTGTGGACTTCACGCTCGCCACGGCGCGTTTGACCGTCTTCTTGGCGGCCTCCCGCACACACTTGGAGGTGCCCTTCTTCAAACATTTCTTCGTGGCGTTGTAGGCGTCGGAGACCTTCTGGACCTTCTTCTTCGCCCAGCGTTTGGTCGAGTCCCAGGCCACCCGGCTGGCCTTCTTGATCTTCTTCTGGACCTTCTTGGCGCCCTTCTTGACGTCCTTCCACGCCTTGCCCGAGGCGACGTAGTGGTAGGTGTTCACAGTCGCGCGGTACGTGTTGACTGCTGCCTTGTAGGTGTAGTTGACGACCTGTTGCGCGGCCGCGACCGGGCGGGTCACCACGTTGACGACTGATTTCCAACTCGGCAGGCCCCAGTGCCCCGTCGGGTCGGTGGTGGTGAGCGGGTTCCCGTCGCCGTACTGGAAGCGGTTCGCGGCGATGGAGTCCGGCACCGGGTCGTTGGCGGCGGTGTCCCGGGTGTCGAACTGCCCGGTCGCCGGGTTGTACCAGCGCGCAAGCATGTTGACCCGGCCCGTGGCCGAGTCGGTCCACTCGGACTGGTAGCCGAGGTTGCCCAACAACCCGGAGCCGGCGACGACATTGCCCAGGGGGTCGTAGGTCCGGGAGCCGCTCAGCGCCGTGCCCGTGGCGGTGAACTGCCCCACCACGTCGTCGTGCTGGTCGGTCCAGGTGTAGACCGAGTTCGCCCCGTTGCCGGCGCCGGTGGCCAGCAGCTCGCCGTTCGTTCCGCGGGTGTAGGTGGTCCCGGAGTCCTGGGCCAGGTCGTTGCCGAGGCCGCTGTAGCGGAATCCGGGCTGGATCGCCCGGCCCAGCGCGTCGTAGGAGTAGGTGCTGGTCCCGGTCGCGGACTGCTGCGAGAGCACCTGTCCGTACGCGTCCGCGACCGTGGTGAGGACGCCGCCGCCGGATGACGTCTGCCGGAGGGTGCCCCGCGCGGTGTAGGCGTACGTCACGCCGTCGCTGGCCGTCGCCAGTTGGTTGCGGGCGTCGTACGTGAAGGTCCGGGAGCCAGCTTGGGTTCGGTTGCCGGCGCCGTCGTAGGCGTACCCGATGGTGGTGCTGCCGTTGTTCCAGGACGTCAGCCGGTCGGCCAGGTCGTAGGTGTAGGTGTTCGAACCCGACCCGGCGAAGCCGGTGGTCACCTTCGACGTCTCGTTGCCGTTGTTGTCGTAGCCGTACGTGATGGAGGCCAGCGTCGTGGTGCCCGCTGCGTTCTTGAGCGTGTCGGTCTTCAGCCGTTGCAGGTAGTCGTAGCCCAGCGTCCGCACGTTGCCGGACCCGTAGGTCATGGTGGCGATCTGCGACATGACGTTGTAGCCGACCGTCAGGTTGACGCCCGTCGTGGTGTTGGCGGCGGTCCGCAGCCGGCCCGCGCCGTCGTAGCCGAACGTGGTGGCGCCGGCCGCGTCGCTCCGCGAGGTGACGTTGCCGTCGCGGTTGTACGCGTACGAGACGTTGTCCTGCGGGCCGGTGATGGACAGCGGGAGGCCGCGGTCGTCGTACGTGATGGTGTTGGTGCCGACGGGAACCGACAGCGACGTGATCCGGCCCGCGTCGTCGTAGTCGAAGCTGCGCGTCGCGGTGGCCGCCTCGGCGCCGCTGCCGGTCTGACCGGTCAGCCGGCCGAGGTCGTCGTAGTCGTTGTGCACCCGCACGCCGCCCGGCGCAAGCTGGTCGGTCACCCGGCCGGCCGCGTCGTAGACCAGCCTGAAGGTGCGGTCGGCCGCGTCCGGGAACGCCGGAGTGGCCGGCTCGATCTGGGACTCCGGCTTGCCCCACGAGTTGTACGTGGTCCAGAACGCCAGTGCCCGGCCGTTCGTGAACCTGGTGCGGTTGCCGGCCGCGTCGTAGCCGAACGAGGTCTGGATCGACGTGGTGGGCGTAATCGGCTGGGTTTCGCCGGTCATCCGCCCCATCGCGTCGTACGTGAACGTGGTCGTGGTGGTGCGGGCGTCGGTGGCCGAGGTGAGGTTGCCGTTGTCGTCGTAGCCCGCCGACTGGGTGGTGAGCACCGCGTTCGCCGGATCGAGCTGCTGCACCCGGGTCTGCCGGCCCGCACCGTCGTAGGTGACGACCTGCTTCGTCGAGTCCGGGTTGGTGGTCTTGACGACCTGCCCGAGACCGTCGTACTCCAGCAGCGTGACGTTGTTCGCGCCGTCCTTGACGCTGATCGTCTCACCCGCGGAGTTGTAGCCGTACGAGGTGACCACGCCCTCGGGGGTGGTGGTCTTCTGCAGCCAGGGACCGGTGCCGTACGCGCCGGTGCCGTAGTCGTTGACGCTGGTGTTGGTGGCCGGGGTGGGCTGGCGGACCACCTCGCTGCTGGTCAGCGTGCGACCGAGCATGTCGTAGGTGGCGGTGGTCTTCGCACCTGTCGCGTCGACCGATTCGAGCAGGTCACCGACCTTGTCGTAGAGGGCGGTCGCGGAGCGGCCGGTCGGCCCGGTCACCTTCGTGACGTTGCCGAACATGTCGTACTCGAAGGCGGTGGTCTTGTCGAGCGGATCGGTGCTGGCGACGACCTGGCCCAGCTTGTCGTAGGTCGTCACGGTGCGGGCGCCCACGATCGGGGCACCGCCGCCGGGCGGCGTGTAGTCGGGCAGGATCATCTGGTGCGGGCGGCCCAGCGCGTCGACCCGGCTCTGGGTGACGTTGCCGAGCGGGTCCTGCACCTCGACCTGCTCGCCGAAGGTGTTGTAGCCGATCCGGCTCACCGGGCGGGAGTTGACCGTCTCGGCGCCGTACGACTCGGTGGTGACGGCGGGCGCGACAGTCTGGACGGCCTGGTCCGCCTCGTCGTAGTCGTAGTTGGTGACGTTGTTGAGCGGGTCCTTGACCGCGGTGGTGAGACCACGCTTGTCCACCGTGTTGACGGTGGTCATCTCGTTGGTCCACAGCGCCGCCGCGGTCCGGCCGTTGCCGCCGTTGTAGAGGGTGGACACCTCGGCGGTCGACAACGCCCGCTGGTACGCCTGCACGTTGTCGACCGAACCGACGAACGTGCTGCCGCCGGTGCTCCACGAGTTGCCACCGATGGTCATTCCGGTGGCCGAGGCGAACGGGGTGGGATTGGTGACCGAGGTGCCGGCGACGTTGTTGACGTACAGCGACATCCGCTTGGTCGGGGCGTCGAACACCGCCACCATGTGCACCCAGGTGTTCGCGGCGACAGCGGTCGCCGACGTCGCCGAGTAGGTGGTCGACGGCGAGGCTACGTCGGTGGCCGGAGCGCTGAACGCCCACTTCGCGAGGCTGCTGTTGTACTGGAGGGAGAACGCGGCGTTCTTGGTGCCGCCCTGCCCGAGCGCGGTCTGCGTGGCGGTCAGGTTCCCGGCCCGGACCCAGGCCGACACCGAGTACGAGGCCGTGGTGTCCAGCAACTTGTTCGGGGTCTGCATGTATCCGGCGGTGGTGAACGTCGCCACGCCGCCGCTTGTGGTCACGCTGTACGCGGGAAACTCCATGTCGTTGTGCGACGGGGAGGAGTCGTAGCTGATGAACGGGCGCATAGCGATGAAGCCCGCGTTGTCGTCGTAGCTGGTCTCGTCGAGCTTCCACCAGCCGACCGGGCCGCTGTCGGCGCTCCGCCCCACGCTGCTCGACGTGGGCCGGCCCATCGGGTCGTAGCCGGTGCGGGTGGTGCTCAGCACCGTTCGCTTCGCACCCGACATGGTGCGCGTCGCGGTGACGCGGTCGTCGCCGTCGTAGGCGTACGTGCTGACCCGGTCGACCCCGTCCGGGCTGACGGTCGACGAGACCACCCGGCTGGCCGGGTCGTAGAGGTAGCTGGTGGTGGTCGCGCCGTTGTTCTCCTTCTTGACGGCGAGGTTGCCGGCCTCGTCGTAGGTGTTCTCCTCCAGCACCTGGGTGGTGGTGCCGTCGGTCCGGCTGACCTTCTTCAGCTTGCCGTCGGTGTAGTAGTCGTACTTCGTGGTCCAGTTCATCGCGTCCGTCTCGGACGCCAGGTCGCCGTTGGCGTAGTACGCGCGGGACAGGATCTGCGTGGTGGTGCCGTCCTTGCCGGTCAGCGTGGCGGTGAGAACCTGGCCCTCGCCGTCGTACGTGGTGCGCAGCCGGCGCAGCACGTCACCGCTCGGGCAGGGAGACGACGGCGCGGGGTTGCTGTCACAGGTCGTCTCGGTGGTCTGGTTGCCGTAGGCGTCGTACTCCTGGAGCGTGACGACGCCGACCGGGTCGACCACCTTGACCAGCCGGCCGCGCTCGTCGTAGCTGTTCGTCACGGTCCGGCTGGCGTCGCCGCCGGTGAGGTCCTGCTGGGTACGGGTCAGCACGTTGCCGTCGGCGTCGAACGTGTCGACGGTGCGCAGCGTGTGCACCGCGCCGGTCACCCGGTTGGTCACCGCCGGCTCGGTGGACTCCGTCACCTGCCCGTCGGCGTCGTAGCGGAACGTGGTGACCAGCCCGGCCGGGTAGGCGTCCGAGATCACCTTGCGGCTCGTCGCACGCCCCAGACCGTCGTACGCGAACTCGGTGACCAGCCCCGCCGCATCCGTGATCTTGACGGCGTCGCCGGCGGCGTTGTAGTCGGTCTGCTGGACCGACCCGGCGGCCGAGGTCGTGGTGAGCGGCAGCCCCGGCGGGGTGACGCCGCCACCGACGGCGGGCGTGGTAGCCGTCGTGTACGTCATCGACACGGTACGACCGGCCGGGAAGTCGGCCACCGGCGGCGACACCATCGAGGTGCGGTTGCCGGCGGTGTCGTAGGTGAACTTCGTGCGGTAACGCTCGTCCTTGTCGTTGCGAGAGCGCGGATCCCGGATGTCGGTGATCTGGTCGTTGCGCGCGTCCGGCGTGAGCTGGGTGGTGGTCGCGTCGGGCCAGAAGCTGTAGTAGGTGGTGTCGCACTCGCTGAGCCAGTCGTCGTGCGGTCGCGCGCAGGTGGTCGAGCGGATCGTGTTGCCCCGCACGTCCTTGCCGGACTCGGTGAGCTGACCCAGCGGGTCGTACTCCACTGAGGCGAAGCCGCCCACGTCGTAGCCGTAGCTCGTGGTGTTGCCGAGCACGTCGGTCTCGGCGATCAGCCGGTTGCCGTTTACCAGGTCGAAGTAGCGGCTGGAGACCTTGTTACCCGGGTCCGTCACGGTGACCTTGGAGACCGGGGTCAAGGTCGGGCCGGTGGTGTCAGCAGTCGGCGACCCGACCGCCTTCGACGCCTCGTAGTGCGCGTTGACCTGGGCGGCGGTGAGCAGCTTGTCGTAGAACGCGAACTCGGCGATCTCACCGGTGAAGTAGCTCGTCGTGCCGGACGACCCCGGAAGCCCCGAGGTGTAGCCAGCTCCGATGAAGGCCGGCCCACCGATCCCCTGGTATCCCTCGTTCTTGGTCGCCATGAGCTTGTTGTCCAGGAAGAGCGCCTGCCCGTTGGGCCAGTGCTTGCCCAGCACGACGTGATGCCATTTGCCGTCGTTGACCTTCGTGGAGCCCGAGGTCATCGTGATGGCGGCTCCGGTTTGCTCCAGGCCGCCCCGCAGCACACCGTCCGACCCGACGTACAAGGCGGGGATGTTCGACGATCCGGTGGGCGTGCTGTCGATGCTGTACAGCACGCCGCTCTTGGTGGTGCCGGCCGGGATCCGGAACCACATCTCCACCGACGCGGGGAACTCCACGGTTCCGGCCGCGGTCGTGCCGGTGCCGCTGAGGTACGACGAGGTGCCGTTGAACCTCGCGCCGAACCGGTCCGGGAACGGGCTCGTGGTGTTCGGCTGCGAGGTGTCGAACGTGACGTTGTGGTACTGCATCGAACCGCCGACGACCTCGTTCACCGCCTGGGCCGGGGCGTCGATGTCGCCGAGGCGAAAGTAGTCGCGCGGGCGGGTGCCGAGGACTGCGGAGACGTAGCCCTGGCTGGACGAGATGCCCTGCGGCACACCGATCTTCCAGGTGCCGCCGTTCTCGTCCGTGACCTGGCCGACCCGGCCGGACACCGGGTCGTACGTGACCTGCGCCTGGACCCGGCCGGCCTCGCTGGTGATCTTCGACAGCGAGGGGGCGGCCGCGCGGCCGCTGTTCCACATCGCGGTCACGGTGCTCGCGGTCACGGCGCTGTTGAACATCGCCACCTCGGCGACCGACCCGTTGAAGAACGAGGCCGTCCCGGTGGTGTTCGGCTGCGCGGGCCACGCACCGCCGAGGAACCCGGCGCCGACGTAGACGTTCGGCACGCCGCTGAAAGCCATGTTGATGGCGCCGGTCAGCGTGCCGGCAACCGAGCCGTCGAGGTACAGCGTCTGGCTGCCGCCGTTGCCGGCGAGCACCACGTGGTGCCAGCGGTCGTCGGTGACCACCGCCGCCGAGGCCATCGCCGAGGCCGGGCTCACCAGGTACTCGCCGCGCAGCTTGCCGTCGGTGCCGATGTACAGCGCCGGGACGTACGCCTTCGTCGTCGTGGCGCCCGGCGTGACCAGATCGTCGGAGTAGCCCAGCAGCACCCCGCCGGCCGTACCGGTCTTGAACCAGAGGCTGACCGACTGGTACGACGCCTCGTTGATCGCCTTCTGCCGCAACTGCACGCTGGAGGTGGTGCCGTTGAACCCGGCCGCCGTCGCCGACGAACCCGCGAGCGGGCCCGGCGAGCCGAGGGTGACGTTCGTATACGCGGCGTTGTCCGCGCCGTCGTTCGACAGCACCGTGCTCATCGCGCTGGTCGCGCCGGCCGGCTCGTTCAGCCTCCAGTACGAGTACGGCCCGGCGTTGAGCGTGGTCGCCTCGTACTGCGAGGAGGTGGTGTAGTCGTACCGGGTGCAGTCGGTCGTCGTGCCCGGCGGGCACACCGTCCTCAGCAGATCCTTGTCGTAGCTGTACTGCCAGGTCAGGCGAGTGGTCGCATCGCCGGCGGTCACCGGGTCGGAGGTCACCTGCGTGACGTGCGGATACCCCGCGTCGGCCGGGGTCGACCAGCTGACCGCCAGCGTCCGGCCGGACGAGACGGAGGTGAGCAGGTCGACCAGCCCGTTCGCGTCGTACCGCAGGGTCTCCGCGCGCCCGGAGGAGTCGGCGATCCGGGTCAGCCGGTAGACGCCACCACCGACCGAGCGGGTGAACTCGTACGCGGTGGCGTCCTTGTCGGTCAGCGAGTAGCCGCCGGTGATCGGCTTGAACACCGAGAATCGGCCGGACGGGGGAACGAAGACGCCGTCCGCGTTGCGCCCGAACGCGACCTCCTCGCCGGAGGGATAGCGGACCGCGACGGTCTGCACCGCGCCGGAGGCGTCGGGTTGCTCCCGCACCTGCATGTCCAGCAGCGACGACCAGCCCTGACCGAACGCGCTGTCGGCCCGTACGTCGCGGCTGTTGTAGTCCCGCGTGATCGACAGCGCCGGACCGGCGGTGGCGACCTCGGCGTCGCTGTCCGAGGTGGTGTAGTTGCCGGTGCTCGGCTCGAACCCCTTGCCGCCGTTCTGACCGAGGTCCGCACTGATCATCGGCTGCGGAACGGCAGTGGTGAACGCGTACGCCACCGGTGTGGCAGGCGCCGTGGAGGACCAGTCGTTGACCTGGACCGTGTAGGTGTAGGTCTTGCCCCAGGACAGCGCGCCGGCGGGTACCTTCCACACCCCGCTCGTCACCCACCCGGAGGCGGCCACCTGCGTGCCGGCGGAATCCTTGACCACGAACGTGTAGCGCAGCCCCTTGTTCGGCCAGGCATCCGAGTCACGGCCGCTCGCGGCCAGCTCCGGCGTCAGCGTGGAGACCGTGTAGTTGTCCGCCGGGTACCGCACGTCGATCTGCGGCGCCACGTTGTCGGTGTAGGTGACGTCGATGAACGGCGTGCAGGAGATCGTGCCGTACGTGGAGTGCGCGCAGTTCAACGGCGAGTTCGCCGAGGTGAACCGCTTCCAGGCCGTGGAGTCGGTCTCGCTGGCCTTGATCGCCAGCCCGTAGGTGCCGGCGCCGGTCACCCACTCGTTGACCTCGGTGGCGTTCAGCGGCACCGAGACCCACGTGCCCACGTTCCGGGTCTTGGCGGTGTTCCCGCAGGCAGCCGTGTTCGAGGGCGAGGCGTTGCCGATCGAGGCGGACAGGGTGGGGAACGTGCCGAACTTGACGGTGGAGGCGGCCCAGTTCTGCGTCACCCGGTAGACGTCGAACCGGCGGGCGACACAGCCGGTGCCGACGCCCTGGTAGCTCATGAAGATGTTCAGGTCGGCCGCGCTGAGCCTCTTGCCCGCGTAGGTGCTGCCGAAGGTGGAGAACGGCAGCAGGGCCCGCGCCTTGCCGGTGGCGGTGCCGTCGAAGGTGCCGGCGGCCACGTTGTCCTCGCCGGAGCGCTGGGTCTCCGTGACGTCGGACTGCACGTACGTGTCACCGGTCGCCGTCTTGATCGTGCCGGTGGACGGGTCGAGCAGCACCGGGAACTTCCGCTTCGGGTCGCGCAGCCACGCGCCGTCGATCGTGACCTTCAGCGCCTGCCCGGTGCCGTGCGGGACGAGGGCGTAGCGCACCGAGTGCGAGATCGCACCCGTGCCGGACGCGTCCACGCTCGCGTCCTCCAGGTAGCCGACCGGCATCCGGGCCGCCTCGGTGCCGTCCGCCCGGAGGAACACCGCGTCGCCGTCCTTGTCGATGCCGGCGGTCAACCCACGCAGGCGCAGCGGGTAGACGTACTCGGTCGGCACCTTCGCCGAGTGCAGGACCAGCGTTTCCTTGACGTCGGTTCCGGTCACGGCCATCGTGACGTCCACGTCCGGCAACGCGCGTTCGTAGGTGAGCTCGTTGCCGTTCACCCGGGCGGTGGGCGCAACGGAGCCGGCCAGGTCGAAGCCGAGGCTGCGATCGTCGTCGAGCGCCAGGTCGACCAGGGGTTGCCCGGGTTCACCAGCGGCGGCGAAGGTGACGCCGAGAGGATGCGCCTTGACGGTGAAGCGCCCGTCGGGCCGCCGGACGATCGCCGGGTCGATGGAGCGCCAGGTGCCGTCGGCGTCGCGCCAGTTGACCGGCCGCTGGTAGACGCGCCGGGTGACCGACCCGTCGGCGTTCTGGAAGATGTCTGACGTGGTGGTCGACGCCGCAGGCAACCGCTTGCTGGTGCGGGGCTGGTAACCCTGCCGTCCGGGACCGGTCTGGCGCACCTGTCCGGCCGGCCGGTGGGGCTGGAAACGGGGCAGCTCGCCCTTGGCCCGCTCGCCGCTGGGCCGGGCGCGGTCGCGCGCCGCGGCGACGTAGTGCCCGCCGGGTGCCCGGCCCGCTGTCTGCTTCGGGGTGGGCGGCTCGGAGCCCCACGACGGACGCAGCGACAGCATGTCGGTGAGCCAACTGGTCGGCCATCCGTTTCCGGCGACCGGCGGCAGCGGCTCACGTGGTGCTGCGGTGAGTAGCGCCAGCGCCAGGATCAGCACTGTCGCGACCCGGCGCACGCCGCTTCGCACAGAGATCTGCCTGGCCGCCGTCGGGCGCAGGGCAGGATCGTATTGACCGCCCATGGCAGCCTCCCCCGTGGTAATCGAACCCAGCGGAAGCTTCCTGGAGGTTTGCTGAAAAAGCAATGGTCAATCTAGAAGATCATCGATCGGCGGCGGAGGCCACCTGGCGCTCCACGCCCGCCGCCAGATCCTCGGCCGATTCGCCGGACACCGCCGGAACGGCCGGGTCCGGCGACACGCCGACCACGAGGTACTGCACGTCGGGGAAACGCTTGTGCCCCGCGACCAGGGCTGCGACCGGCGCTGCGCCCACCGCGACCACCATCCGGCAGCGCTGGACGCCGAGCGTATTGAAGAAGCCTTCGGCATTCTCCGGCGTCTGCTTTCCGACCACCGCCAGGTGCTGGATTTTGATCGAGGTGGCCGACGACGCCCGTTGCATCCCCTGCCAGCTGGCCGCCGCCTCGGGCCCTGCCAGACCCCTGTCGTCGGTCAGCATGCAGGCCGTGAACGCCCGGTACTGCCGTTCCCGGGGCGGCGGGGCGGGTTCGGGCCAGAGCAGCCACGCAAGCGCCGCGACGGCCAACAGGCCCGCCGTCACAACCGCTACCAACCGCCACCGTCTGTCCACTGCGAACACCGCGAGACTCCCTCCGCCGTCGCCGGCTGCGACACCCGGCGGGAGCAAGATACGGCTCGCGGCCCCGGGCCGGGGCCCGGTCGCCCAGGAACAGGACCGCCGACAACCTGGCGGCAGCGGGTCGCAGTCGCAGCCGTAGCACGTCGGGTGCATGATCGTGAGCCCGTCCACAGAACGGTCCTCGTCCACAGGCCGAGCCCGCGCATCCCCTCCGCCGGACCCGCCGCACGCATCCTGGCCGGCATGACGAACCGGAACCGAGCCGTCGGCGCGTACGGCGAGCGGTGCGCGCTGCGGCACCTGATCGAGACGGGCCTGCGCCCGGTCGCCCGCAACTGGCGCTGCCCTGACGGCGAGATCGACATCATCGCCTGGGAGGGCCCGGTCCTCGCCATCTGCGAGGTCAAGACCCGCCGTACCGAGCAGTTCGGCTCCCCCGCCGAGGCCGTCGTCCGGGCCAAGGCCCGGCGGCTGCGCGGCCTGGCCGCCCGGTGGCTCGCCGAGACCGGCACCACCGCGGACGAGGTCCGCTTCGACGTGCTGTCCGTCCGGCTCCCGCTCACCGGCCCCGCCCGCGTCGAGCACCTCCGTGGCGCGTTCTGACATGGGGTACGCGAAAGTGCTGAGCGTCGGCCTGGCCGGAGTCGCCGGGCACGTCGTCGAGGTCGAGGCGGACCTCGCCCCCGGCCTGCCCGCCGTGGTCATCTCCGGTCTGCCCGACACCGCGCTGCACGAGGCGCGCGACCGGGTCCGCGCCGCGATCGTCAACTCCGGCCAGAAGTGGCCCAACCGTCGGATCACCCTCAACCTGCTTCCCGCCACCCTGCCCAAGTACGGCTCGGCGTTCGACCTGGCCATCGCCGTCGCCGTGCTTGCCGGCTCGGGCGAGCTGCCGCCGGTCGCGCTGGACGCCACTGTCGTGCTCGGCGAACTCGGCCTCGACGGCGCGGTGCGCCCGGTACGCGGCACGCTGCCCATGGTCGCCGCCGCCGCCCGCGCCGGGCACACCCGCGTCGTCGTGCCCGCCGGCAACGCCGCCGAGGCGGCAGTCATCCCCGGGGTACGGGTGCACGCCGTCGACACGCTGCACCGGCTCGTCGCCCACGTCCGCACCGGCGCGCCACTGCTCACCCCGCCCGCTCCGGCGCCGGCCGGGACCCCACCCGGGCCGGACCTCGTCGACGTGGCCGGCCAGCCGCTCGGGCGGCGCGCGCTGGAGATCGCCGCCGCCGGAGGTCACCACCTCGCGCTGCTCGGCCCGCCCGGGGCCGGCAAGACCATGCTCGCCGAACGGCTGCCGTCGGTGCTGCCCGAACTGGACGACGAGGCCGCCCTGGAAGTGACAGCGCTGCACTCGATCGCCGGCCTGCTGCCGCCCGGCGGCGGGCTGCTGCGCCGTCCCCCGTTCCAGGCGCCGCACCACACCGCCACGGTGCCCGCCCTCGTCGGTGGCGGCTCCGGGCTGGCCCGGCCCGGAGCGGTGTCGCTGGCCCACCGCGGGGTGCTGTTCCTCGACGAGGCGCCCGAGTTCGGCAAGGGCGCCCTGGAGGCGTTGCGGCAGCCGCTGGAGAGCGGCCGGGTACGTGTGGCACGCACTCGTGGCGCCACCGAGTACCCGGCCCGCACCCAACTGGTGCTGGCTGCCAACCCGTGCCCCTGCGCGAAGCCGTCCGGCGACGTCGACTGCGAGTGCACGCCGCTGGCCCGGCGGCGCTACCTGGGCCGGTTGTCGGGGCCGCTGCTCGACCGGGTGGACGTGCAGGTCCGACTGCAGGCGGTACGCGCGGCGGAACTGTTGCGGACCGACGCCGCGCACGAGTCCTCGGCCACCGTCGCCGCCCGGGTCGCCGCCGCGCGGCAGGCTGCCGCCGATCGCTGGGCGGCCACCGGTCACCGGGTCAACGCCGACGTCCCCGGCCCGCACCTGCGCCGCCCGCCGTGGCACCTGCCGGCCCGGGTCACCGCGGACCTGCGGCACCGTCTCGACACCGGTTCGCTGTCCGCGCGCGGCTACGACCGCGTACTGCGGATCGCCTGGACCATCGCGGACCTGGACGGGCGGGACCGGCCCGGCCACGACGACGTCGCGGAGGCCATCCAGCTGCGGACGGGAGAGGCCGCGTGAGCACCGACGAGACCAAGCTGGCGCGGGTCGCGCTCACCTGGCTCGCCGAGCCCGGCACCCGATCCGTGTACGCCCTGGTCGAGCGGATCGGCCCGGTCGCCGCGCTCGACCTGCTGCTGTCCGGCGGCGCGCCGGAGCGGACCCTGCGCTCGGCCGTGGCGGCGCGGGTCGCGGCCGGTGACGCCCGCGCGGTCGCGGCGGAGGCGCTGGCCCGGGGCGAGCGGCTGGGCGCCCGGCTGGTCACCCCGGACGACGACGAGTGGCCGGCCCAGGTCCGTGACCTCCGGCGGCTGGCGCTGTCCGGCGCCACCCGCCGGGTCGACGTGGAGACCGACCCGCCGCTCTGCTTCTGGGTACGCGGCGCGTGGCCGCTCGGCGAGACGCTGGCGCACTCGGTGGCGGTGGTCGGCGCCCGGGCGGCCACCCCCTACGGCTCACACGTCGCCACCGAACTGGGCTACGGCCTGGCCGACCGGGAGTGGACAGTGGTGTCGGGCGGGGCGTTCGGCATCGACTCCGCCGCACATCGTGGCGCGTTGACAGCGGGCGGGCGCACGGTCGCCGTGCTGGCGTGCGGGGTGGACCGCCCGTACCCGATGGGCAACGCCGCGCTGTTCGACCGGATCGCCGAGACCGGCCTCCTGGTGAGCGAGTGGATGCCGGGCGCGGAGCCGCTGCGGCCACGGTTCCTCATCCGCAACCGGGTGATAGCGGCGGCGACACGCGGCACGGTGCTGGTGGAGGCGGCGGCGCGCAGCGGCGCCACCCAGACGCTCAACCGGGCGCTCGGCCTCCGGCGCCACGGCATGGTCGTTCCCGGGCCGGTCACCTCCGCGATGTCGGTCGGCGGGCACGAGGTGCTGCGCGAGCGGCCGGACGCCCGGCTGGTCACCGGCTTGGCGCACGTGCTGGAGGAGGTGGGGCGGATCGGGTACGACCTGGCCCCGCCGGCCCGCGCGCCGGAGCGCCCACGGGACCGGCTCGACGAGGAGGCCACCCAGGTGCTGGAGGCGTTGCCCCGCCGCCGGGCGCTCGACCTGGAGAGCGTCGCCGCCCGGGCCGGCGTGGACCTGCGTACCGCCATGCGCAAGCTGTCCCTGCTCGAGGAACTCGCGATGGTGGTGCGCCGCGACGGCGGGTACGCGCTCGCCCCGGCAACGGCCGGCCCGACGTGAACGGCCGGCGCGCGCCCCCTCGGAACCGCCCTGCGACGGGGCCGTGGGACCGGCCTCGGTCTTCTAGGATCACCATTTCCCGCGCGGCGGAAGCCGTTGCGGGAACGATCGCGCCGGGCCGAATGCCGGGCGCCGTCACGGGGAGAAGGATGACTGGGGCAGCGAACCGTCGAATACGTCCACAATGGCCAGGACCACGCGCCGAGGCACGGCTCACCGTGCCGGCGTCGGCCATCCCGCTGGCGCGCGGAGGTGGCCGATGAGCACGCAGGAGACCTCGCGCCGCAACCCGGCGGCGGGCCCACCCGGATCCGGGCGGCGGGCGCTCGGCGGGATGCTGGCCGTCGTCAGCCTCTTCGTGCTGTTCTTCGCGTTCCTGTCCCACCGCGACATCGGTGACTACGACCCGAACGGCCCGACGATGTGCGGCGAGGACGTGATGACGCCCCGGGACCGGTGCATGTTCGGCGCGGGCGACGGCTCCTACCAGGCGCAGAAGGCCGAAGCGGAGAAGCAGCACGACCTCGACCTGATGGTCCGGGACATCGGCTTCGTCGCCGGTCCGGCGCTGTTCGTGGCCGGAGTCCTGCTGATCGTGTGGGGCACGCGGCGGATCCGGGCCACGCGGCAGCCGGCCGCGACCTGAGCCGGCACGGCGCCGCGACGGGACGGGACGCGCGATCGTCGCGGTGTCAGTCGCCCTCGAACCGGATCTCGGTGTCGCGGCGCTCCGCGCAGCGGCGGGCCAGCCGGGCCAGCCGGCGGATGTGGTCGGCCTCCGCCGGCGCCCGGGCCACCTCGGCCAGGCACCGCAGGTCGGCGAGCAGTTGCGACATCCGCTCGGTGTCCACGCTCAGCTCGCCGAGCGGGTCGACGCGATCCAGCAGCGGCGTCCGGCCACCTCCGCGGACCCGCGCCAGCAGGCCGAGCAGCACGTCCTGCGGGTCCGCGACGACCTCGATCGAGACGTACGCGGGCCGGCGGCGACTGCTGCCCGCCGATATCTGTCGGTAGAGGACCGCGTCCACTCCCACTGTCGGCCCCATTTCGTACCGGGCGTCACCGTCGCGGGACGCGGCTGTCCGATCGCGGCCGGATCGGCCACCCGTGGGGCGCCGGCTCAGCCACGCTGCCGTCCGGTTGCCGCCCTGTGCCTGGCCGCAGCATGAGTTTCCTCGGTCCAGGCCCGCTTTAGCCACCCCCGCTCGGCGCGGCGCGATCGTCATACCGAAGGCACGGGCGCGGCGGCCCAGGGCATACCGCGGACGCGACGGGGACGACCCGGCCGGCGCGGTGAGGGCGGTGCGGCGGCTCAGCGCGCGGCGGTGCTCCGGCCGTACGCTGGACCGGTGATCGCTGTCCGCCTCCGGCACTACCGCGTGCGCCAGGTCGGGGCGCCGCGGTGAGCCAGGGGCGGCGTGGCACCAGGGCCGCGCACGAGGAACTCCCGGCGTCGATGCGCGAGGCGGTGGACGACTTCGCCGACCACCTCTCGCGGGTGCGCAACCGGTCCGTCCACACCGTCCGGGCGTACGTCACGGATCTCGTGTCGCTGCTCGACCACGCCGTCCGGATGGGCTGCGCCGAGCTGCCGGAGCTGGACCTCGCCGTGCTGCGCACCTGGCTGGCGAAGCAGCGGACCATGGGCGCGGCCCGGACGACGATGGCCCGCCGCGCCGCCGCGGCCCGGACGTTCAGCGCCTGGGCGCACCGCACCGGTCTGCTCGCCGACGACATCGCCGCGCCGCTGGCGAGCCCTCGGGCCCGGCGGGAACTGCCCACCGTGCTGCGGGCCGACCAGGCCGCCGCCCTGATGGATGCGCCTCGGCCCGCCGACGCCCCGCAGCCCGAGGGAGCACCGGGCGCGGACACGCCCGAGGCCGTGCTGCTGCGTGACCGGCTGCTGCTCGAACTGCTCTACGGCACCGGGGTACGGATCAGCGAGGCGTGCGGCCTGGACGTGACCGACGTCGACCAGGGCCGCCGGGTGGTGCGCGTGCTCGGCAAGGGTGGCCGGGAGCGGTCGGTGCCCTACGGGGTGCCGGCGCAGCGGGCGCTCGACACATGGCTGAACCTCGGGCGGCCGGCTCTGGCAACGCCCGGCTCGGGCCGGGCGCTGCTGCTCGGGGCGCGGGGCGGACGGCTCAACCCGACCACCGCACGGCGGATCGTGGCCGACTGGACAGAGGCCGCCGGAGTGCCCCGGGTGACGCCGCACGGGCTGCGTCACTCGGCCGCCACCCACCTGCTCGAAGGGGGCGCGGACCTGCGGGCGGTACAGGAGCTGCTCGGGCACTCGTCGCTGGCTAGCACGCAGATCTACACGCACGTGTCCGTGGAGCGGCTGCGCGCGGCGTACCGGCAGGCGCACCCCCGCGCCTGACCGACGCAATCCGTCCGGGTGATGATCCATCCCGGGCTAGGATCGACGGATGACGGTGCCGCAGCCGCCCGAGCCGATTCCCGGTGCTCGGCTGCTCTTCTCCCTCGATCCCTCCGTCAGCCACCTCAACCACGGCTCGTTCGGCGCCGTGCCGATCGCCGTGCAACGCGCCCAGCAGCGCCTGCGCGACGAGATGGAGGCCAACCCGCTGCGGTTCTTCACCCAGGGCCTGGTCGACCGGATCGCCCACGCCCGGCGGCATCTGGCCGCGTTCCTCGGCGCGGACCCGGACGGCACCGCGCTGGTCGGCAACGTCACCGCCGGCGCGGCGGTCGTGTTGCAGTCGCTGGCGCTGCGCCCCGGCGACGAGATCCTGACCACCGACCACGGGTACGGGGCGGTGGCCCTCTCGATCGCGCGGGAGTGCGCCCGCACGGGGGCGGTCTCGCGCACCCTCCCGGTGCCGTTGACCGCCACCGACGAGGAGGTGGTCGAGATCGTCCGCACCGGGTTGCGGCCCGGGCGGACCCGGCTGCTCATCGTCGACCAGCTGACCTCGCCGACCGCCCGGCTGTTCCCGACCGCGGCGCTCGTCGCGGTGGCCCGGGAGCAGGGCGTGCCGGTGCTGGTGGACGCCGCGCACGCACCCGGCATGCTGCCGGCCACCGTCGCGTCGATCGGCGCCGACTTCTGGGTGGGCAACCTGCACAAGTGGGCGTACGCGCCGCGCGGCACCGCCGCGCTCGTGGTGGCGCCGCAGTGGCGGGAGAAGATCCAGCCGCTCGTCGTCTCGTGGGAGCAGGACAGCGGCTTCCCGACCCGGGTGGAATGGCAGGCGACGCTCGACTACACCGGCTGGCTGGCCGCCCCGGTGGGCCTGTTCACGCTGCGCAGCCTCGGGGTGGACCGGGTACGGGCGCACAACGCGGCGCTGGCCGCGTACGGGCAACGGGTCGTCGGGGACGCGCTGGGTGTGGCGCCCGAGCGGTTGCCGAAGCCCGGCGGACCGGCGGTCGCCATGCGTCTCGTGCCGCTGCCGCCGGGCGTCGCGACGACCCTGGACGCGGCCCGGGAGCTACGGGCCCGGATCGCCGACCGGCTCTCCGCCGAGGTGTCGGTGGCCGGCTGGAACGGGCGCGGCTACCTGCGGCTGTGCGGTCAGGTCTACAACACCCCGGACGAGTACGACCGGCTGGCCGTGCGGCTGCCCACGCTGCTCGCTCAACGCTGAGCGGCGCGTCCGGCGCGGGTCGGCCCCACCGGCATCGGGCGGACCCGGGCCGGCAGCGGGCGGACCCGGGCCGGCAGTGGCGCCACGACTCAGGGGACCGGCGTCGGCTCCCGGATCGAGCGGCAGCAGCCGGACGCTGCCGAGCCCGAGCAGCGCGAGCGGATCCAGGTACTCCGCACCGCGCCGCAGCCCCCAGTGCAGGCAGGCCGCATCGGCGCAGCCGGGATGCCCGGCGAGCAGGTCACCGATCGGGGTGCCGGCGTCCACCCGGGTGCCGGCGGTGACCCGGGACCGGACCGGCTCGTAGGTGGTGCGCAGCCCGTCGTGGTGGCCGACGGTGAGCACCGGCCGGCCGGCGACCGAGCCGGCGAACAGGACGGTCCCGGCGCCGGCCGAGCGGACCTGCGCACCCGGCGCGGCGGCCAGGTCCACGCCCCGGTGCCCGGACATCCACGGCTGCGGCGGCGGGTCGAACCGGCGTGCCACGCGGGGCGGACCGGGCAGCGGCCACCGGAATCGTCCGGCGGTCGCCGGCCCGCCGGGCACGCCCTGGTACCCCGCCGCCGAGACGCCCGCTAACACCGGACCGTCAAGGCCCGCCGCCGAGCCGCCCGCTGCCGCCGGACCGTCGAGGTCCGCCGCCGAGCCGCCCGGCAACCAGAAGGCGAGCACGAGCACCAGCACCAGACCCTTGCCGGCCCGACCGATCGAGATTCGCACACCGCGTACCCTGACCGGCCGCGCGCTGCCCCGCGCGCACCACGCGGCCGTCCTGTGGACGACGCCCCCACTGTGGACGAGCGCCGAAATCGGGGCCGATCTGCTACGGCCGGGACGCCTATGCTGGCCGGGTGACGAAGGACTGGTACGCCTGGCACCGCGACTACGACCAGCCCGAATCCGCACTGGCCCGGCGGCTCGCCGAGGTACGGCAGCGCGTCGCCGAGGCGCTCGATGCCGCGCCACCCGGTCCGCTGCGTGCGCTGAGCCTCTGCGCCGGCCAGGGCCGCGACCTGATCCCGGTGCTGGCCGCCCACCCCCGCGGCGGCGACGTGACCGCCCGCCTGGTCGAGCTGGACCCGCGCAACGCGGATCTGGCCCGCCGCGCCGCCGCCGACGCCGGGCTCACCGGCGTCGAGGTGGTGACCGGGGACGCCGCGCTGACCGACAGCTACGCCGACCTGGCCCCGGCGGATCTCGTGCTGGTCTGCGGCATCTTCGGCAACATCACCGACGACGACATCCGGGCCACGGTGCGCCACTGCGCCTCGCTCTGCGCCACCGGCGGCACGGTGCTGTGGACGCGGCACCGGCGGGAGCCGGATCTGGTGCCGGTCATCTGCGAGTGGTTCGCCGAGGAGGGGTTCACGCCGGTCGCGGTGGGCAGCCCGGCCGACGGCGTGGGCGTCGGCGCGCACCGCTTCACCGGCACTCCCCGCCCGCTGACGCGGGGCGAGCGGATGTTCGAGTTCGTGGGCTACGACGTGCTGGAGCGGACGGAGCGGCAATGACCACTGTGGACGACGCCAGCCGGCCCGCCCGGGTGGCCGGGCCGGGCGAGGCGATCAGCGCCGAGGAGCTTCAGCTCGCCGCGCGTAACCACGGCATTCCGCTGGAGGCGCTGCGCTACGACGTGACCCCGGCGGGCCTGCACTACCTGCTCATCCACTACGACATCCCGGACGTCGACCCGGCCGCGTACGCGCTGACCGTGTCCGGCGCGGTCGAGCGTCCACTGCGGCTGGACCTGGCGGCGCTGCGCGACCGGCCCCGGGTGACCCACCGGGTCACGCTGGAGTGCGCCGGCAACGGCCGCGCGCTGCTGCATCCCCGGCCGGTCAGCCAGCCCTGGCTGGTCGAGGCGGTGGGCAACGCCGAGTGGACCGGTACGCCGCTGGCGCCGCTGCTGCGCGAGGCCGGGCTGTCCGGCGACGCGGTGGACGTGGTGTTCACCGGCGCGGACCACGGCGTGGAGCGCGGCGTCGAGCAGGACTACCAGCGGGCGCTGCCGGTGGGCGACGCGCTGCGCGAGGAGGTGCTGCTGGCGTACGAGATGAACGGCGCTCCCCTGCTGCCGCAGCACGGCGCGCCGCTGCGCCTGATCGTGCCCGGCTGGTACGGCATGGCGCACGTGAAGTGGCTGCGCGACATCACGGTGACGACCGAGCCGTTCGACGGCTACCAGAACGCGGTGGCGTACCGGTTGCGGCGCGACGCCGACGACCCGGGCGTGCCGGTGACCCGGATCGAACCGCGTGCCCTGGTTCGCCCGCCCGGCTTCCCGGACTTCATGTCCCGTACCCGGGTGGTGCGGCCCGGGCCGTGCACGGTGGACGGCCGGGCCTGGTCCGGGCACGCGCCGGTGACGTCCGTCGAGGTGACGATGGACGGTGGCGGGACGTGGACGCCGGCGGTCCTGGACGAGCCGGCCGGAGGCGAGTGGGCGTGGCGCCGGTGGTCGGTGAGCTGGACGGCAACCCCGGGGCGGTACGTGCTGGGCGCCCGGGCGACCGACGCCTCGGGGCGTACCCAGCCGGTGGAGCAGCCGTGGAACCGGGGCGGGTTCGCGAACAACCTGGTGCAGCGGGTCGACGTGGTCGTGCCGGAGCGGTGATCCGGGGCGGCGGGCCGCCCGGGGCTCAGCTCCCGAATCCGGAATCTGCGGGAAGCGAGATGTCGGGCTTTTCGAGCTCTTCCACATTGACGTCCTTGAACGTCATTACTCGGACGTTCTTGACGAAACGGGCAGGGCGGTACATGTCCCACACCCAGGCGTCGTGCATCTCGACCTCGAAGTAGACCTCACCGTCCGAGTTGCGGACGTGCAGGTCGACCTGGTTCGCCAGATAGAAACGGCGCTCGGTCTCCACCACGTAGGAGAACTGGCGGACAATGTCGCGGTACTCCCGGTAGAGCTGCAGCTCCATCTCGGTCTCGTACTTCTCGAGATCTTCCGCGCTCATCGCACTCCGCCTTCCATGACCACATCTTCCCCCACCGACGCCGGAGGTCGCGGCTGCTCGCCCAACGCCACGCCGACGGTACCCCCTGGCGCGCCGGAGCGCCCCATCGGCTCGTCCGGGCGCCCGGCGAACGCACTGGGCCCGAGTCCCGGCAGCCCGGCCGCGGGCTCGGGCGGCGCCGCGTCCGCGCCCGCCGGGCGGCGGGCGCGGGGAGGCCGGCCGTCCCGTCCGGAGACGGCGGCCACGTTCACGTACGAGAAGCGGTGCTCCCGGCAGGGCCCGAGCGCGCGCAGCGCGGCGCTGTGCTCGGCGGTGATGTAGCCCTTGTGCTCGGCGAAGCCGTAGCCGGGGAACCGCTCGTCCAGCTCCACCATGATCCGGTCCCGGGTGACCTTGGCGAGCACGCTCGCCGCCGCCACGCAGGCGGCCACCCGGTCACCCTTCCAGACCGCCAGCCCCGGCACGTCGAGCCCGTCGACGCCGAAGCCGTCGGTCAGCACGTACTCCGGGCGGGTGGTCAGCGAGGCGAGCGCCCGGCGCATCGCGGCGAGGTTGCACACGTGCAGCCCGCGGGCGTCCACCTCCTCGGCCGGGATGACCACCACGGCGTACGCGAGCGCCCGCGCCACCACCTCGTCGTAGACGCGCTCCCGGGCGGCCGGGGTGAGCAGCTTGGAGTCGGCCAGCTCGTCGATCTCGCCGCGGCGCCCCTCGGGCAGCACCGCGGCGGCGGCGACCAGCGGCCCGGCGCAGGCCCCACGGCCCGCCTCGTCGGCGCCCGCCACGTACCGGAAGCCCCGCCGTTGCAGGGCCCGCTCCAGCGCGTAGAGGCCGCCGTCGCGGCGCACCACGGTGCGCGGCGGGGTCAGCATGCGCCGCCTCCCGTCAGCACGGCGCCGAGCCGGCCGGGCAGGTCCGGCGGGTAGTAGCGCTCGGCGGAGGTGGCCAGGTCGGTCACCGTCCACCAGCGGTGCCCGTGCACGCTCGCGCGCTCGACCTCGTTGAAGCCGGTGGTGTCGACCTCCCAGCCCGCCACCCGGACCAGGTAGAACTGCTGCTCCTGGCGGTACCAGACGCCGTCGAACGGGAACTCGACAGTCTCCGACCAGACCGGCGCGCCCAGCTCGGCCGGGGCCAGCCGCAGGCCGGTCTCCTCGGCCAGCTCGCGGGCCGCGCCGTCGGCCGGGGACTCCCCCGCGTCCAGCCCGCCGCCGGGGGTGAACCAGTAGCGGTGACCCGGCCGGGCCGGATCACTGCCCTCGAAGAGCAGCACCCGGTCGGACGCGTCGACCAGCAGCACCCGGGCCGCGCGACGAGGGGTGTAGACGGTCACCGCACCAGCCTGCCAGACGGCTGCGACGAACGACCACGCCCTCCCGCCGGCGGCCGGGGGTGGGCGTGGGGGTGCGCGGAAGCCGTCGGGTCAGGGATTGGGGATCCCCTCGAACTGCTTCGGGACGCTGAGCCAGGTGGCGCGGCTGACCGGCCAGAAGATGGTGAAGGCCCGCCCGACGACCTCGCCCTCCGGGATGGTGGCGACGGTGATGTCCTCGCCGGACTGCTGCCAGTGCTCCAGCGAGTCGCCGGAGGCCTCCCGGTGGTCGCCCATGACCCACAGTCGGCCCTTCGGCACGGTGATGTCGAAGTCCTGGTCGGCGGGCTTGTTGCCGGGGAAGATGAACGGCTCGTCGACCGGCTTGCCGTTGATGACCAGCCGGTCCTGCCCGCCCGTACGGTCGCAGCAGACCACGTGATCGCCGCCGACGCCGATCACCCGCTTGATGAAGTCCTCGCCGTCGGGGTTTCCGCTCCACTCGGTGGGCGCCTTGAAGACGATCACCTCGCCCCGGTGCGGCGAGCGGAAGTCGTAGACCAGCTTGTTGACCAGCACCCGATCGTCGATCTTGAGCGTGTTCTCCATGGACGGCGACGGGATGAAGAAGGTCTGCAGCACGAAGGCGCGAACCAGCACTGCGACCAGGATCGCCACACCCAGGAGGATGGGCAGCTCCTTCCAGAAGGAGTTGCGTGGCTTCTCGGTCTGCTCGTCGATCACGGGAGGAGCCTACGTCCCCGGGTGCGGCGCAGTCGCCCCGAACCCGCGAGAACGGCGAGCGTCGCCGCGACCGGCACAATCAGGACGACTCCGCCCACCGGGTCGGGGTCCACCGGGACCGGGCCGGAGGCGGCCGCGGCGTCCGCGCGCGGCACGTTCGTGAACGTCTCCGGTACGGGCAGGGTGGTCCACCGCTGTGACGGCCAGACGATCATGAAGGCCCGGCCGATCACGTTCTCGATCGGCACCGGCCCTTGACATCGGGCGTCCTGCGAGACCAGCCGGTGGTCACCCATCACGAAGATCTGCCCCGGCGGCACCACCACCTCGGTGAACTGCCGGGACCGGCACTCCTTCGGGTTGGGCGGCAGCTCGGCGGGCGAGTCCTCGGAGACGTACGCCTGCTCGTCCAGCGGGGTCCCGTTGACCACCACCCGGCCGTCGTCGCAGCACCAGATCTTGTCGCCCGGCACGCCGATGACCCGCTTGATGAAGTCCTTCTCACCGGGGCGGCTGACGCCCACCAGGTCACCGAGCGTGCGGCTGACCTGGCCGGCGAAGTTGGTCGGCGGCGCGGGCGCCTCCTGGGCGACCCAGCGGTCGGTGCCGCGGAACACCACCACCTCGCCGCGGACCGGGTCCCGGACGTCGTAGACGACCTTGTTGACGAGCACCCGGTCGCCGACGAGCAGCGTGTTCTCCATCGACCCGGAGGGGATGAAGAAGGCCTGGAGCAGGAACGAACGGATCAGCACCGCGAGGCAGAACGCCACGATGAGCAGCAGCGGCAACTCCTGCCAGAGCGGCATCTGGCGACGCCCGCGCCGGGCTCGCCGGCGCCAGGGATCGACGGCGCCGTCCTCGTCAACCATCTGCACCATGCCACTCTCCGGTCCGCGGAAACGACACTACCGCCCGGGAGTCTCCTCGGAGACCCCACGGGCGGCAGTGGACCGCTTCGCGCCGTCCGGCTGCGCCCGTACCGACCAGGGTAATGCGGTCTGGTCGATACGACATCCGCGCAGCTCGGGCGGCGTGGCGAGCGAAAGTCAGTTCGCCGGCTGCTTCTCGCGCAGCTCCTTGATCTTGGCCTTCTTGCCCCGCAGCTCGCGCAGGTAGTAGAGCTTGGCCCGGCGCACGTCACCGCGGGTCACGATCTCGATCCGGTCGATGCCGGGGCCGTTGAGCGGGTAGGTCCGCTCCACGCCGACGCCGAAGCTGACCTTGCGGACCGAGAAGGTCTCGCGCAGACCGTCACCCTGGCGGCGGATGACGACGCCCTGGAAGATCTGGACCCGGGACCGGGCGCCCTCGACGACTCGCGCGTGCACCTTGACGGTGTCACCGGCACGGAAGTCGGGCAGGTCGGTACGCTTCGACTGGGCGTCAAGGGCGTCCAGGATGTTCATCGCTGCGTCCTCGTGAGGCTCACGGCGCATCGTCAGTCGATGCGCGAACGGGTGATTCTGACCCCCGGGTGGTGACCGGCTTCGCCGGCCCCGGTCGAGGGTCCTCGCAGCCGCTCACGGCGTGGGCGGATGCGGCAACCCCTCTACTTTGCCACATGCCCGGGTGGCGAGGAAAATCCGCCCCGGTCCAGCGCCGCCCGGTCCCGCTTGTCGAGCGTCTCCGGGGCCAGCGCGCCGAGCATGTCGGGCCGGCGCTCGGCCGTGCGCAGCAGCGCCTCGTCCCGGCGCCAGCGGGCGATCCGGCCGTGGTCGCCGGAGCGCAGCACCTCCGGCACGTCGAGCCCGCGCCAGGTCGCCGGCTTGGTGTAGAGCGGGGCTTCCAGCAGCCCGTGCGCGTGTGACTCCTCGTCCAGCGAGCCGGCGTTGCCCAGCACGCCGGGCAGCAGCCGGGTGACCGCCTCCAGGATCACCAGCACGGCCACCTCGCCGCCGAAGAGCACGTAGTCGCCGAGGGAGACCTCGGTCACCGGCATCCGGGTCGCGGCGTGGTCCAGAACACGCTGGTCGATGCCCTCGTACCGGCCGCAGGCGAAGAGCAGGTGCGACTCGGCGGCCAGCTCGTGCGCCATGGCCTGGGTGAACGGCACGCCGGCCGGGGACGGGACGAGCAGCCGGGGCAGCGTGTGCCCGTCCGGGCTCAGCTCACCCGGGGCCAGCGCGTCCAGCGCCTCCCCCCACGGCTCCGGCCGCATGACCATGCCCGGACCGCCCCCGTAGGGCGTGTCGTCGACGGTGCGGTGCACGTCGTGGGTCCAGGTCCGCAGATCGTGTACGGCCAGCCGCAGCGTGCCGATCGCGCGGGCCTTGCCGATCAGCGACAGGTCCAGCGGGGCGAAGTACTCGGGGAAGATCGACACGATGTCGACGCGCATGCGGTGGCTCCAGCCGGAGGTCGAGAGCTAGAGGTCGAGCAGGCCACCGGGCAGGTCGACGACGACGCGACCGCCGGCCAGATCCACCTCGGGCACGATCGCCTTGACGAACGGAACCAGCGCGGTACGCCCCTCGGGACGCCGCAGCACCAGCATGTCGGACGCGGGCGCGTGGTCGATGCGGGCCACCTCGCCCACGTGCTCCCCGTCCCGGGTGACCACGGTGAGCCCGACCAGCTGGTGGTCGTGGAACTCCTCCGGGTCCTCCGGCGGGGCGACGTCGGCGCTGTCCACGCCGAGCAGCGTGTTGCGCAGCGCCTCGGCGACGTCGCGGCCCAGCACGCCCTCGAAGACCACGAGCAGACGCCCCTGGTGCCAGCGGGCCGACTCGACGGTGAGCGTCGGCGGCACCCGCCAGGCGCCGGGCTCCGACGGGACCACCCCCGGCTCGGTGGTCAACACCGAACCGGGGGCGAACCGTGCTTCGGGCTCATCGGTGCGCACTTCCACGGTGACCTCACCGCGGATGCCGTGCGGCTTGCCGATGCGGCCGACGACGAGAAGCATCAGTACGAGTCGACGATGTCGACGCGTACCCCACGCCCGCCGATGGAGCCGATCACCTGGCGCAGCGCCTTGGCGGTCCGGCCGGACCGCCCGATCACCGTGCCGAGGTCCTCGGGGTGCACGCGGACTTCGAGGCGCTTGCCCCGACGCGAGTCGACCATTCGCACCCGGACGTCGTCCGGGTGGTCGACGATCCCCTTGACCAGGTGCTCCAGGGCGGGACGCAGCGCCATGTCAGGCCTGCTCGCCGGACTCGGCACCGGTCTGCTCCTCGGCCTTGGCCTCGGCGGCCTTCGGCTCCTCCGCCTTGACGGCGGCCTTCTTGGCCGGCTTGGCCGGGGTGTCCGCCACGCCGGCGGCGGCCTTCGCCTCGGCCTCGTACGCCGCCTTGCGGTCGGCCCGCTCGGGGGCGACCTTCAGCGGCGGCGGGGCCGGCAGGCCCTTGAACTTCTGCCAGTCACCGGTCAGCTCCAGCAGGCGCTGCACGGCCTCGCTCGGCTGAGCGCCGACCGACAGCCAGTACTGGACCCGCTCCGACTTGACCTCGATCACCGAAGGGTCTTCCTTCGGCTGGTACACACCGACGAACTCGATCGCGCGACCGTCACGCTTGGTGCGCGAGTCGGCGACGACGATGCGGTACTGCGGGTTGCGGATCTTGCCCATCCGCAGGAGCCGGATCTTTACGGCCACAGTTGTTTCGCTCCTGTTGCGATCTCACCGGCCCGTACGGGCGGTGTGGCGGGTGAGCGCCGACCGGCACAGTGGGGTTTGGGCCGGAGACTGCTCGGTGAACTGGCGACGCGCCCGGGTTAGAGGGCGCCGGACGCGTGCCGGATACCAGCGGACCATTCTGCCAGATCCGGCCCGGAACTCTCACACCGGACCCGGACACCACGCCCGGGGCGGGCCGGGCCGTGACGGACGACACTCGCTCAGCGCACCGGCGGGCGGTCCCACCCGGGCGGGAGCTCGTCCGGTACGTCCCATTCGGCGGGCGGGGTGAAGTCGCACCAGGTGCCGTCGAACGGGAACTCGCCCGCCTCGGCGATCCGGATCACCCGCTCGCCCTCGGCGCGTACCGCCTTCTCGTCGGTCACCCAGTAGTGCTCCGGGAACGCCAGCCGCTCGGCGAACTCGTCCTCGTCCTTCCACTCCCAGCTCAGGTCCGGGTGGACCACGACGTCGAGGTCCTGGTCGACCATGTCGACGCCGGCCACCGCGCCGTCGTCCCAGCGGACGCCGGGCTCCTCCAGGTTGACGTACCAGTTCTGGAAGCGGCCCGCCGCGTCGCGGAACCACCAGACCGAGTGGGCCGCGCCAGCGGGCAGGAACTTCAGCACCGGCGGCCCGTTCCACAGCCCCTGCGCGAGCCGGTAGGACGACGTCACCCACTCGGCGAACGGCACGGCCCGCATGCCCAGGCCGGCCGCCGTCACCTCGTGCGCGACGGGCGCTGTCCGCGCCACCCAGAGCAGCAGGCCGCGCTCGTCGTCGGCGACCACGCGGGCCGACCGGACCCAGCCGATCCGGCCGTGCCGCACGTTCCGGTGCATGATCAGCCGCCCAGGTTCGAACCGCACGCTCACCCCCGGTGTCGTGTTAACAAGGGCCCCCGCCTATGCGGAATGCGTTAAGAGGGGGCCCTTCCTTACACCTCAGTAGGCGCGGGCGAGGATCGCCACCAGGTCGGGCTCGTCCTCCGAGTCCGGCACCGAGCCGTCGGCGCGTACCAGGCAGCGGACCGTCACGCCCTGGCCGTTCGCCTCGGCCTCGCCCTCGACGCCGACCGCCGACCACGGCACCCGCGCCCAGCCGGTGGCGGACGCCTCGATCGCCTCGGCGAGCGTCGACACCTCGACGGTGCGGGACCGGCGGAACTCCAGCGCCTGGTCGTGCAGCGCCCGCTGGTCGGCCTCCAGCGCGGCCAGGACCGCGCCGACCACGTCGGCCACCGCCGTCGGGGCCTTCGAACCGTCAGTACGCCGGACCACCACCGCGTTGCCGGCGGCCAGGTCACGCGGGCCGACCTCGACGCGTACCGGGTAGCCGCGCAGCTCGGCGTCGACGGCGCGGCGGCCGAACGCGGTGTCGGTCCGGTCGTCCAGCGCCACCCGCACCCCGGCGTCGCGCAGCGCGTCACAAAGCTTTTGTGCCGCCTCGGCAGGGCCGCCAGGGCCCTCGCCGTCCTTGACGATCATCACGTACGCCTGGATCGGCGCCAGCTTCGGCGGCACCCGCAGCCCGTTGTCGTCGCCGTGGCACATGATCAGGCCGCCGAGCATCCGGGTGGACGTGCCCCAGGAGGTGGTCCACGCGTGCTCCCGGCCGCCCTCGGCCGAGGAGTAGCTGATGTCGAACGCCTTGGCGAAGTTCTGGCCCAGCTCGTGGCTGGTGCCGAGCTGGAGCGCCTTGCCGTCGCCCATCATGCCCTCGCACGTGTACGTGGCGGTGGCGCCGGCGAAGCGCTCGCGGGCGGTCTTCAGGCCGACGACCACCGGGATGCCGAGCACGTTGACCATCAGGTCCTCGTACGCCTCGTGCAGGATCCGCCGCGCGTAGGCGCGGGCGTCCTCGCGGGTCGCGTGCGCGGTGTGCCCCTCCTGCCAGAGGAACTCGCTGGTGCGCAGGAAGATCCGCGGGCGCAGCTCCCAGCGGACCACGTTCGCCCACTGGTTGAGCAGCAGCGGCAGGTCGCGGTACGAGTCGATCCACTTGGCCATGAACTCGCCGATGACCGTCTCGCTCGTGGGGCGCACCACCACCGGCTCGGCGAGCTGCTTGCCGCCACCGTGCGTGACGACTGCCAGCTCCGGCGAGAAGCCCTCGACGTGCTCGGCCTCCCGCTTGAGGTAGCTCTCCGGGATGAACAGCGGGAAGTACGCGTTCTCCGCGCCGGCCGCCTTGATGCGGGCGTCCATCTCGGCCTGCATCCGCTCCCAGATGGCGTAGCCGGCCGGTCGGATCACCATGGTCCCCCGGACCGGGCCGTTGTCGGCCAGCTTCGCCTTGGCGATCAGGTCCTGGTACCAGCGGGGAAAGTCCTCCGCACGGGGAGTGAGCACGCGTGCCATGACCGCACATCCTATGCGCCGCGCGGGGCGGGGGTGCGCCGGGGAGCCGGGCCGCGCCGTGTCGTGCGGCGCGGCCGTAGACTTCGACGGCGATGGGTGAGACACGGGACGCGATCGTCGAGGCCGCCCGGGCGCAGACCGTGGCCCTCGGGTGGGACCGCGTCCGGATGGGCGCGGTGGCCGCCGTCGCCGGCGTCAGCCGGCAGACGGTCTACAACGAGTTCGGCACCAAGGCGGGCCTGGGCGAGGCGCTCGCCCGGCACGAGGTGGACCGCTTCGTCGGCGAGGTCCGGGCCGCGCTCGGCGAGCACGACACCGACGTGCGGGCGGCCGCGTACGCGGCGATCCACCGCACGCTCGCCTCGGCCGCCGAGAACCCGCTGGTACGCGCCGTGCTGACCAGCACCCGGGGCGGCTCGGAGGAGTTGCTGCCGTACCTGACCACACGCTCGGAACTGGTGCTCGCCGAGGCCGCGGCGGCGCTGCTGGAGTGGACGGGGAAACGCCTGCCTGACGCCGATCCGGCGGCCCTCGCGTTCGCGGCGGACAGCGTCGTACGCCTGGTGGTGAGCCACATCGTGCTGCCCGGCGGCCCGGTCGACGAGACCGCCGACCGGCTGGCCGACCTGGCCGTGCGCCTGTTCCTGATGGCGGCGACGGCCCGCTAGAGCCGACCGCGACGACGGCGGCCGGTCAGCGGACGACCCGGCCGCGCAGCACGATCCGGCTCGGCGTCCGGACGACCCGCAGGTCGCGGCGCGGATCTTCGGGGTAGACCACCAGGTCGGCGAGGCCGCCCTCGACCAGCCCGGGGAAGCCGAGCCACTCCCGGGCCCGCCAGGAGGCGGCGGCGAGCACGTCCGGCGCGGACATGCCGGCCTGCTCGTGCAGCAGCAGCATCTCCTCGGCCGCGAGCCCGTGGTCGATGCCGCCACCGGCGTCGGTCCCGACGTAGATCGGCACGCCCGCCTCGTGCGCGGCGCGCACCACCTCGGGGAAGCGGTCGCGCAGCGCGAGCATGTGGTCGGCGTACCCGGGGAACTTGGGCCGGGCCTGCTCCGCGATGTGGCCGAACGTCCGGATGTTGATCATCGTGGGGACCAGCGCGGTGCCCTGCCGGGCCATCAGGTCGATCAGGTCGAGGCTCAGCCCGGTGCCGTGCTCCACCGAGTCCACCCCGGCCCGCACCATGATCTCCACCGCCGACTCGGAGAACGTGTGCACCGCCGCGCGTACCCCGGCGGCGTGCGCGGCGGCGACCGCCGCGGTCATGGAGTCGGCGTCCCAGGCCGGCGCCAGGTCGCCCACCCCGCGATCGATCCAGTCGCCGACCAGCTTGACCCAGCCGTTGCCGGCCGCGGCCTGCGCGGCCACCGTCTCGGCCACCTCCGCCGCGCCGACCTCCACGCCGATGTCGCGCAGGTAGCGCTTGGGCGGCGCGACATGCCGGCCCGCGCGGGCCAGTCGCGGCAGGTCCGGCTCGTCCTCCAGTTCGGGGTACGGGTACGGCGAGCCGGCGTCCCGGATCGCCAGCACACCGGCGTCCCGGTCGATCCGGGCCAGGTCCCGCGCCTGGTCGAGGGAGGTGATCGGGCTGCCGCCGCGGGCGATGCCGATGTGGCAGTGCGCGTCGGTCAGGCCGGGCAGCACGAAGCCGCCGTCGGCCACCGTCTCGGCGCCGGGCACCGGTTCGAAGGTGACCCGGTCGCCGACCAGCCAGACGTCCCGGACCTCGTCGTCGGGGAGGAACACACCGCGCACGTGCAGAGCCATGTGCACAGTCCTACCCGATCAGTCCTCCTCGACGGCGGGCAGGTCGTTGCGGCGCGCGGTCAGCGCCGGCAGATCGACAGAGACCTTCCAGGGCCGCTCGGTGACGAAGAGGTCCTCGGTGTGTGCCAGTTGCTCGTACTCGCGGGCGGCGCCGTCGCGCGTGTACTCGGTCAGCGCGATCCGCTCGTGCTGCGGGTCCACCTGACCTCAAGCGCGAGTAGGAGACGGACACACAGATCCTGGTGCAGGGCGGTGGGCGACGGCACGATCAACCTTCCGTTGATCAGTTCGTACGGAAGGTCCTTGGGCAGGTCGCCCAGGTCGTCGACCGTCCACTCGTGCCGCTCGGAGATCGGCGCCGCGGTCATGACATCTCCTCCCAGGGGGCGAGCCGGCCCTAGGTGATGATCACATCACCCACCGTCACCGACACGCTAGCGGGGGCCCTTGTCACCGCCCTTGCCCAGCTTGTTGAAGTCGATCTTCGGAAGCTTGAAGCCCGGCGGCAGGCCCTGCCCACCGGCCAGGTCACCCGGGTCCAGGCCCGGCGGGAGCTGCGGCATCCCGCCCGGGAAGCCACCCGGCATCCCGGCGCCGGTACGCGGCCGCCCGCCGCCCTTGGTGCCCTTGCGCTTGTTCTTCGGCGACTTGGTCGCCTTGCGCCGGCCACCGCCGGGCAGGCCCATCATGCCGCCCATCTGCTTCATCATCTTCTGCGCGTCGGTGAAGCGGTTGAGCAGCTGGTTGACGTCCATGACGGTGACGCCGGAGCCGCTGGCGATCCGGGCCCGGCGGGAGCCGTTGATGATCTTCGGGTTGGTGCGCTCGGCCGGGGTCATCGACCTGATGATCGCTGTCACCCGGTCGAAGTGCTTGTCGTCCAGCTCGGCGAGCTGGTCCTTCATCTGCCCCATGCCCGGCATCATGGCCAGCACGTTGGCGATCGGACCCATCCGCCGGACCGCGATGAGCTGATCGAGGAAGTCCTCCAGCGTGAAGGTCTCCCCGCCCATCAGCTTGGCGGTCATCTTGTCCTTCTGATCGGAGTCGAAGGCCGCCTCGGCCTGCTCGATCAGAGTGAGGACGTCGCCCATGCCGAGGATCCGGCTGGCCATCCGGTCGGGGTGGAAGACGTCGAAGTCCTCCAGCTTCTCGCCGGTGGAGGCGAACAGGATCGGCTGGCCGGTGACCTCGCGGACGGAGAGCGCGGCACCGCCGCGGGCGTCGCCGTCGAGCTTGGACAGGACCACGCCGGTGATGCCCACGCCGTCGCGGAACGCCTCGGCGGTGCGGACCGCGTCCTGGCCGACCATCGCGTCGATGACGAAGATGACCTCGTCGGGCTGTACCGCGTCGCGGATGTTCGCGGCCTGCTGCATCATCTCGGCGTCGATGCCGAGCCGGCCGGCGGTGTCGACGATCACGATGTCCCGGGCGGCGCGGCGGGCGTGCTCGATCGAGTCGCGGGCGACCTGCACCGGGTCGCCGACGCCGTTGCCGGGCGCCGGGGCGTACACCTCGACGCCGGCCCGGCCACCGAGCACCTGGAGCTGCCCGACGGCGTTCGGGCGCTGGAGGTCGGCGGCGACGAGCAGCGGCTGGTGGCCCTGGCTCTTGAGCCAGCGGGCCAGCTTGCCGGCGAGCGTCGTCTTGCCGGAGCCCTGGAGACCGGCCAGCATGATCACGGTCGGCGGCTGCTTGGCGAACTGGAGCCGCCGCCCCTCGCCGCCGAGGATGTTGATCAGCTCCTCGTTGACGATCTTGATGATCTGCTGGGCCGGGTTCAGCGCCTGGGAGACCTCGGCGCCGCGCGCCCGCTCCTTGACGTTCGCGATGAAGCCCTTGACCACCGGCAGGGCGACGTCGGCCTCCAGCAACGCCATCCGGATCTCGCGCGCGGTGGCGTCGACGTCGGCGTCGGTGAGCCGGCCCTTGCCGCGGAGCTTGGTGAAGATGCCGGACAGGCGGTCACTCAAGGTGTCAAACACGCGAACATCCCGTTTGTCGTTTTCGGCGGGCACATGCTGGTCGGGCCGGTGGTCCAGCCCACCGTTAGGGTAGCCCGCCGCCCGCACCCCCGCTCCGGCCCGGCCGTCCACGGGCCCGCGCCGCTCGTCGGCGGGGTGTTAACAAGGGTCCCTTCCTCTACCGGAGGCGTTAACAGGGGGCCCTTCCTTACACGGCGGCGAGCACGGCGGCCTCGATCCGGGACCGTTCCTCGTCCGGCGGCCAGCCGCCGACCAGGTAGAACGCGTCCACCACGTCACCGCCGAGCGTGGAGATCCGGGCCGCCCGCACCTGGGCGCCCGCGTCGTCGAGCGCGCACGTGACCCGGTACAGCAGCCCGGCCGCGTCGGCGGCGCGCAGTTCCAGCAGCACCGCGTCGGTGGCCGCCTCCCGGTGCCAGACGACCCGGGGCGCGGCGCCCTGGCTCCGGGCGGCGAGCGCCCGGCCACGCAGCCGCTGGATCACCGAGACGTCGCCGCTGACCGCGCGGCGCAGGTCGGCGCTGAGCGCGATCGGGTTCGGGGCCAGCCCGTAGCGCGGCTGCACCCGGCACTGCACCAGGGCGCGGCCGTCGACGGTGGCGGCGTCCGCGGAGATCACCTCCAGGCGGTGCAGGGCCAGGCAACCGGCCACAGTGGCGAGCAGCCCCCGCCGGTCGGCGGCGGCCACCGACACCCGGTCCTCCCCCAGGTGTACGACCGGCAGCGGCCCGGCGACCAGCGCCGGGTCGGGGGCCGGCGGGGCGGGCACCTCGCCGGTGTCCAGCGTGGTCCGCACCCGGGCCACCAACTCGGCGATCAGCCGGCCCTTCCAGGCGGACCAGGCGGCCGGGCCGGTGGCGTCGGCGTCGGCGCGGACCAGGGCGTGCAGCAGTTCCAGCGTGGCGGTGTCGCCGACCCGCTCGGCGACACCGGCGACTGTCTTCGGGTCGGACAGGTCCCGGCGGGTCGCCACGTCGGGCAGCAGCAGATGCAGCCGGACCAGCGTGCCGATCAGGTCCGCCTCGGCCGGCGGCAGCCCGATCCGGGTGGCCACCGCCCCGGCCAGCGGCGCGCCGACAGTCGAGTGGTCCCCGTCCAGCCCTTTGCCGATGTCGTGCAGGAACGCGCCGAGCAGCAGCAGGTCGGGGCGTTCCACGTCGCGGGTGTGCCGGCTCGCCTCGTACGCGGTCTGCACGAGGTGCCGGTCGAGCGTGAACCGGTGCACCGGGTTGTGCTGGGGCAGGCTGCGCATCCGGGTCCACTCGGGCAGCCAGCGGTCGATCAGCCCGTACCGGTCGCAGGTCTCCCAGGCGGGCACCAGGCCGGGACCGGCCCCGAGCAGGGTGATCAGCGCGGCCCGGGCCGCCGGTGGCCACGGCGCGGGCAGCGGTGGGCAGTACGCGGCCAGCCACTCGCAGGTGGCGCGCGCGATGGGCAGCCGGGTGGTGGCGGCAGCGGCGGCCACCCGCAGTGACAGGCTCGGGTCGGGGCGGGCCCCGATGGCGGTGCGGGCGAGCACCAGTTCGCCGTCCTGCTCCACCACGTCCCGGGCGACCGGGCGGCGCAGCGGGCGGCCCGGGGCGGCGCGGTGCCGGCCGGAGCGGAGCCGGTCGGCGGCGCGCCAGGCGTCGTCCAGGGCGTGGCTGACGGTGCGGGCGTCGCCGGCCACCAGCCGCAGGAGCGCGTCGCCGTCCTCGGCGCCGAGCAGCCGCGCCACGCCGTCGCGTTCCTGCGCCACCAGGCGGTCGACCCGCCGGCCCACCTGCTGGTGCAGCGCGTCGCGGGTGTCCAGCAGCCGCCGGTGCGCGGCGTACACGGCCGGGCGGAGCGCGTCGGTGACCCCGGCGGTGGCGATGGCCCGCAGGATGCCCACGTCCCGCAGCCCGCCGGCCGCCTCCTTGAGGTCCCCTTCGAGCAGGAACGCCAGCTCGCCGTGCGCCTCCCACCGGGCGGCGGTGATCTCGCGCAGGCCGGGGAGCTGGCGGATCGCGGTCCGCCGCCAGTGGTCGGTGGCGGTCCGGGCGAGCTGGTCGGTCAGGGCCGGGTCGCCGGCCACGTGCCGGGCGTCGAGCAGGCCGAGGGCGACCTTGACGTCGTCCTGGGCCACCGACAGCGCCTCGGCGACGGTACGCACCGAGTGGTCCAGCCGCAGCCCGGCGTCCCAGATCGGATACCAGAGCGACGCGGCGAGTTCGTCGATGCCGGGTACCCCGGCGTGCAGCAGCACCAGGTCGAGGTCGCCGTAGGGGGCGCACTGGCGGCGGCCCAGCCCGCCCACCGCCACGAGCGCGACCCCGTCCCGGGCCGGGAAGGTCCGGCGCAGCCAGGCCTCGAGCGCCTCGGCCCGCGCGATCCGGGCCGGCTCACCGATGCCTCCGGGTACGCCGACGACCTCGTTGACCACGGGCACGCCGTCCCCGGTGGGGGCGGCGGCCGTGGTCAACGAGGTCATGTCAGCGGGTTCGGCCGTCAGAGGGCGTCGAGCCCGCGCTCGCCGGTGCGTACCCGGACGACCTCTTCGACGCCGGTCACCCAGACCTTGCCGTCGCCGATCTTGCCGGTCCGGGCGGCGCCGACGATCGCGTCCACGATCTTGTCGACGTCGATCTCGTCGGTGAGCACCTCGACCCGGATCTTGGGCAGGAACTCGACCGTGTACTCGGCACCCCGGTAGACCTCGGTGTGCCCCTTCTGCCGGCCGTAGCCCTGGACCTCGCTGACCGTCAGCCCGGCCACGCCGAGGGCGTGCAGAGCCTCCTTCACCGCGTCCAGCTGGTACGGCTTGATGACCGCGGTCACCAGCTTCATGTCCAACCCCTCCATCCCAGGAACGTTAACCGGCGACCTTCTCGCTGACCGGCGCGGACTCGTCCGGCTCGACGGCGGCATCCGAGCCGGGCTTGCCGGCGCCGATCCCGGCCATCGCGAACGCGCCACCGCTGCTGCCCGTGGTGGGCGACAGGTCGTAGCCGCTCTCCGCGTGCTCGGCGATGTCGATGCCGTCGACCTCGGACTCGGCGGAGACCCGGAGGCCGATCGTCTTGTCGATCACGAAGCCCAGGGCGAAGGCGACGACGAAGGAGTAGACGCTGACGATCAGCGCGCTGATCGCCTGCTTGCCGAGCAGCGTGGCGTCGCCGCCGACGAACAGGCCGTCGGTCTCCACCAGCGAGCTCACCGAGGCGGTGCCGAACAGGCCGATCCAGAGGCAGCCGATCCAGCCGCCGACGAAGTGCACGCCGACCACGTCGAGGGAGTCGTCGTAGCCGAGCCGGTACTTCAGGCCGACCGCGAGGGCGCAGACCGCACCGGCCACCACGCCCAGCAGCACCGCTGCGGCCGGGGTGATGAACGCACAGGCCGGGGTGATGGCGACCAGACCGGCGATGGCGCCGGACGAGGCGCCGACCAGGGTCGGCTTGCCGTCGCGCACCCACTCCACCACGATCCAGCCGAGCAGCGCCGCGGCGGTGGCGACCTGGGTGTTGATGAACGCCAGCGCGGTGACCCCGTCTGCGGTCAGCTCGGAGCCGGCGTTGAAGCCGAACCAGCCGAACCACAGCAGCGCGGCGCCGAGGGCGACCATCGGGACGTTGTGCGGCTTCATGCTCTCGCGCGGCCAGCCGACCCGCTTGCCGAGCACGAGCACCAGCGCGAGCGCCGCGGCGCCGGCGTTGATGTGCACAGCGGTACCACCGGCGAAGTCCAGCGCGCCGATGTCGCCGCCGATCAGCCCGCCGCCCCAGACCATGTGGGCGACCGGGAAGTAGACCAGTGTGGCCCAGCCGAACGCGAACAGCAGCCAGCCGGCGAACTTCACCCGGTCGGAGAGCGCACCGCTGATCAGCGCCACGGTGATGACCGCGAACATCATCTGGAAGGCGATGAAGACGTAGATCGGGATGCCGGTCTCGCCCCACAGGTCGTTCTCGCCGACGAAGGTCTTGGTGCCCAGGTACTGACCCAGGTCACCCCAGAACTTGCCGCCCTCGCCGAAGGCGACGGTGAAGCCGTAGAAAAGCCACAGGATGCTGACGAGCCCGATGGACGAGAAGCTCATCATCATCATGTTCAGAACGCCCTTGGACCGGTTCAGGCCGCCGTAGAACAGCGCGAGACCGGGGGTCATGAGCAGCACGAGGGCAGTCGAGACAAGCAACCAGGCAGTGTTCCCGGTGTCGATCTCCACGCTGCCTCCTCTCGTTGTCGTATTCCTCCCTCCGACTGAGTCCTGGCAGCATCGCCCGTCAGCCGGTTGCGCGGAAGCTTTGTCGCCGGCTGTTTCCTTCAGCGACACCGCGCGATTTCCGACGCGTGACGGGTTGTTTCCGGCGTGTGAAGAACGCCGATCTTGGTCAGCGCAGCGCGTACTCCAGCTGGTGCCGCTCGTAGTCGAGCAGCCGCAGGTCACGCATAGGGCGACGCAGGTGGCCCTTGTGGACGATCCGGACGAACGCCGGCTCACCGGCGGCGGCCATCCGCCGGATGCCCTCGACGTGGTCGACGATGCGCTTGCGGATGGTCCGGATGAGCCGGTGCCGGTCGCGCGGGATCAGCCCGTACGCGTCGGCGAACAGGCGCAGCCGGCGCGGACGGTCGGGGCGCTTCCAGCCGAGCGTCACCGAGTCACGGTCGGAGAAGATCGGCACCCAGGTCCAGGCCGCGTACGCCACGTCGTAGATGCGGGCGCCGGGCGAGGCGAGGTCGAAGTCGATCAGCCCGAGCGTGCCGTCCGGCCGCCAGATCACGTTGTGCGGCGCGGCGTCGTGGTGGCAGATCACCTCGGTGTCCGGCGGGGGCGGACCGAACGAGCGCCAGACCGCGCCGGGCGGCGGGGTGAATCCGTACTGGGCGTCGTGGAACATCCGCAGCATGGTGGCCACCGTGACCAGGGCCTCGTCGGTGACCCAGTGCGGGGCCAGCGGGTACTCCCCGCACTCCCCCTCCAGGTACGACAGGACCTCCCGGTTGCGCTCGTCCATGCCGAGCGCGCGGGGCGCGCCGGTGAAGCCGACGTACTCCAGGTGACGCAGCAGCGCGTGCACGGAGGGCGTCCACGGGCCGGCGTTGCGCCGGACCGTGTCTCCCACACGGACCACTGTGCTCACGTTCCCGCCGTGCAGCGGAATCTCCTGCGAAGTCACGTACGGTCTCCCGAGGCGTGGCGACGGGTGGCTGGGGTCGCGCCACCCCGCGTAGGCGCGATCGTCAGTCGTCACGGGAGAGGCTACGCGTCCCGGGCGAGCGGCTCGGTGCCGAGCAGCGCGTCGACGAACTGCGCCGGGTCGAACGGGGCCAGGTCGTCCTTGCCCTCGCCGAGGCCGACCAGCTTGACCGGGATGCCCAGCTTGCGCTGCACGGCGATCACGATGCCGCCCTTGGCCGTCCCGTCGAGCTTGGTCAGCACGACGCCTGTCACGTTGACCACCTCGGTGAAGACCCGTGCCTGCTCCAGCCCGTTCTGGCCGGTGGTGGCGTCGAGGATCAGCAGCGTCTCGTCGATCGGGCCGTGCTTCTCCACGACGCGCTTGACCTTGCCCAGCTCGTCCATCAGGCCGATCTTGTTCTGCAGCCGGCCGGCGGTGTCGATGAGCACGGTGTCCACGCCGGTGTCGATACCCCGCTTGACCGCGTCGAACGCGACGCTGGCCGGGTCGGCGGCCTCGGGCCCGCGGACCGTCTCGGCGCCCACCCGGCCACCCCAGGTCTCCAGCTGGTCGGCGGCGGCGGCCCGGAACGTGTCGGCCGCGCCGAGCAGCACGCTGCGGCCGTCCGCGACCAGCACCCGGGCGATCTTGCCGCAGGTGGTGGTCTTGCCGGCGCCGTTGACGCCGACCACCAGCACGACCGCCGGGACGCCCTCCTTCGGCGCGGTCCGCAGCGAGCGGTCCAGGCTCGGGTCGAGCGCGTTCACCAGCTCGGCGGCGAGCAGCGCGCGCAGCTCCTCCCCGGTGCGGGTGCCGAGCACGCGGGTCCGCTCGCGCAGCCGGTCGACGATCTCCCGGGTGGCGTCGATACCGACGTCCGCGGTGATCAGGCTGTCCTCGATCTCCTCCCAGGTGTCCTCGTCCAGCCGGTCGCGGCTGAGCAGGCCGAGCAGGCCCTTGCCGAGGGCGTTCTGCGAGCGGGACAGCCGGGAACGCAGCCGGACCAGCCGCCCGGCGGTCGGCTCCGGCACCTCGACCGGGGGGGCCTCCACCGGTGGGACCTCGACCACCACGCCGGTGGTGAGATCCGCCTCCGGGGCCTCCACCGGCGGGCCGGCCAGATCCTCCTCGGCCCGGGTGTCGACCTCCGTGCGCGGCAGCGGAGGCTCCGGGCGCCGGCGCAGCCGGGGCACCACGAGGCTCAGGCCGCCGATGATCAGCACGCCGAGCAGGGCGAGAGCGACGAGGAGGTATTCCGTCATGCCCGAAATCCTGTCAGATGCCGGCGACGGCGTCCCACTCACCGCCTCGGCACGCGAACAACCTGCGGGTACGCTCGCACCGGAAGGCGTACCGCAACCGCCGGCCGGGTAGGGAACAGCCGAAACGATCTTGACGGAGGTGCGTCGTGCCCGGTTCCCGCCTGCTCATCGGCCCGCTGCTGCGCCGGGTCGTCGACACGCGGGCGACCGTCTGGGTGGAGACCAGCTCGCCCGCCGTGGTCACCGTCCGCACCGCCGACGGCGCCACCGGCAGCGCGCCCACCTTCTCCGCGTACGACCACCACTACGCGATCGTCGTGGTGACCGGGCTCACCCCCGACAGCGCCACGACGTACGAGGTGCTGATCGACGGCGAGGTGGCCTGGCCGCTGCCGGACTCGTCGTTCCCGCCCAGCGTGATCCGGACGCGCGCGCTCGACGACGCCGACCAGCCGGTGCGGCTGCTGTTCGGCTCCTGCCGGGAGACCACCCAGCACTCCACCGCGCGCAAGCTGCCGCCGGACGCGCTGGACGCGTACGCCCGGCGGGTGATGGCCGCGCCCGAGCAGGCCGTGCTGCCCGACCTGCTGGTGCTGCTCGGCGACCAGGTGTACGCGGACGAGACCTCGCCGACCGTGCGGCGGCTGCTCAAGCGTCGCCGCAAGCGGCCGAAGGACGCCCCGGCGACGCAGGTGGTCAGCTTCGACGAGTACACGAAGCTCTATCTGGAGTCGTGGCGCGACCCGGAGATCCGCTGGCTGCTCGCCACCGTGCCGAGCGTGATGATCTTCGACGACCACGAGGTGATCGACGACTGGAACACCTCGCAGTCGTGGCGCGCGGACATGCGCGAGCAGCCGTGGTGGGCCGAGCGGATCCGCAGCGGCCTCGCCTCCTACTGGGTCTACCAGCACCTGGGCAACCTGAGCCCGGACGAGATCGCCGCCGACCCGGTGTACGCGAAGGTGATGGCCGCCGAGGACGCCACCGGCGTGCTGCACGAGTTCGGCGAGCGGGTCGACAAGGAAGCCGACCTGGCGCACGACACCGAGCGCTGGCGGGCCGTGCAGTACCAGTGGAGCTACGCGCTGGACCTGGGCCGCACCCGCCTGGTGATGCTGGACAACCGCTCCAGCCGGGTGCTCCTGCCCGGCAGCCGGGCGATGCTGCCGCCGGGCGAGTGGTCGTGGTTCCTCGACCAGGCGCACGGCGAGTACGACCACCTGGTGGTGGGCAGCTCGCTGCCGTGGCTGCTGCCGCCCGGCATCCATCACGTCGAGGCGTGGAACGAGCGCCTGGCCGACTCCAGCCGGCCCTGGGTGGCCCGGATCTCCGAGCAGATCCGCCGGGGCCTGGACCTGGAGCACTGGGCGGCGTTCCGGCGCTCGTTCGAGGCGCTGGGCGAGCTGTTCGCGCGGCTGGGCAGCGGCACCGCGCCGCGCACCGGGGCGCGGGTGGGCGCCGGGCCGGCGTACGCGCGACCGGCGTCGATCAGCGTGCTCTCCGGCGACGTGCACCACTCGTACGTGGCGCGGGCCCGGTTCGCCGACCGTGACGTCCGCACGCCGGTGCACCAGCTCACCTGCTCGCCGATCCACAACCAGGTGCCGGCCGGCATGCGCCCGCTGATGACGCTGGGCTGGAATCCGGGGCCGGCCGGGGCGACCCGGGCGCTGGCGCGTTCGGCCGGGGTACGCCGCCCGCCGGTGCGCTGGCGGAAGCTGGCCGGGCCCTATTTCGGCAACGCCGTGGCCACGCTCACCCACCAGGGCCGTCGGGCCGCCGTGGTGATCGAGGGCACGACCAGCGACGGCGAACTGCGACCGGTGGCGCAACAGCAACTCAGCGAGGGCGACTGAGTACCCTCTGAGCGTGGACGAGACGCTGCGCGCCGTGGAGCACGAGTTGACCGCGCTGCTGCGCCGCGGCCGGGCGCTGTCCTGGGAGATCGCCCGCGAGGTCCATCCGAACCTGGAGCCCAACGCGTACGGCCTGCTGCTCTGGCTGCGGCGGTCGGGGTCGACCCGGCTCACCGACCTGGCCGTCAAGCTGGGCATCGGCAAGGGCACGCTGAGCCGGCAGATCGGCGGGCTGGAGGCGCTGGGCCTGGTACGCCGGGACCCGGACCCCACCGACCGGCGGGCGGCCCAGCTCAGCCTGACCGAGGAGGGCACCCGGCGGTTTGACGCGGCTCGCGCGGCCCGACTCGGACAAATAAGGCGTTCGCTGGAGAGCTGGCCGAAAGAGGATGTGGCGGACCTCGCCCGGCTGATGCACCGCTTCAACGAGTCGTTCTGACAGGGCCCGTTCCGGAACAAAGCCGCCCCGCCACAAGTTGTTGCTTTAGGCAACCACACCCTACGGTTGCCCGAGGCAACATTTCTCCCCCGTTCCGGAGGCAATCCACGATGACTCAGGCGACTGCGCCCGCCCGGGCGACCGCCGTCGACATGTCCCACCGGCAGATCCTGGAGGCGCTCTCCGGCCTGCTGCTGGGCATGTTCGTCGCGATCCTCTCCTCCACGGTCGTCTCCAACGCGCTGCCGCGGATCATCACGGACCTGCGCGGCGGCCAGTCCGCGTACACCTGGGTGGTCACCTCGACGCTGCTGGCGACCACAGCGACCACGCCCATCTGGGGCAAGCTCTCCGACCTGTTCAGCAAGAAGCTGCTGGTCCAGATCTCCCTGGTGGTATTCGTGCTGGGCTCGGTGCTCGCCGGGCAGGCCCAGACCACCGGCGAGCTGATCGCCTGCCGGGTGGTGCAGGGCGTCGGCGCGGGCGGCCTCACCGCCCTCGCCCAGGTGATCATGGCGACGATGATCGCCCCGCGTGAGCGCGGCCGGTACAGCGGCTACCTCGGCGCCGTCATGGCCGTCGGCACGATCGGCGGCCCGCTGATCGGCGGCGTGATCGTGGACACCTCCTGGCTCGGCTGGCGCTGGTGCTTCTACGTCGGCGTGCCGTTCGCCGTGCTCGCCCTGATCGTGCTCCAGCGGACGCTGCGGCTGCCGGTGGTCAAGCGCGACGTGAAGATCGACTGGTGGGGCGCCACGCTCATCACCGCCGCCGTGTCGCTGCTGCTGGTCTGGATCACCCTGGCCGGTGACAAGTACGACTGGATCTCCTGGACCAGCGGTGCGATGGTGACCGGCGCCGCGCTGCTCGGCGCGCTCGCCGTCCGGGTCGAGAAGCGTGCCGCCGACCCGATGATCCCGCCGCACCTGTTCCGCAACCGCACCATCACGCTCGCCGTCATCGCCAGCATCGCGGTCGGCGTCGGCATGTTCGGCGCCTCGGTGTTCCTCGGGCAGTACTTCCAGATCAGCCGCGGCGCCAGCCCCACCATGTCCGGCCTGATGACGCTTCCCATGATCGGCGGCCTGCTGGTCTCCTCGACGGTGGTCGGCCGGATCATCACCGCCACCGGCCGCTGGAAGAGCTGGCTGGTCATCGGCTCGGTGCTGCTCACCGCCGGCTTCGCGCTGATGGGCACCATGCGGGCGGACACGCCGTACTGGCACCTCGCCGTGTTCATGGCGCTCATCGGTCTCGGCGTCGGCATGTCCATGCAGAACCTGGTGCTCGCCGTGCAGAACACGGTCCGTCCGGACGAACTCGGCGCGGCAAGCTCGGTGGTGTCCTTCTTCCGCAGCCTCGGCGGCGCGATCGGCGTGAGCGCGCTCGGCGCGGTGCTCGGGCACCGGGTCACCGGTTACCTGGCCGACGGCCTGAGCCGGCTGGGCATCCCCGCCACCGGCTCGGGTGGCGGCGGCCTGCCGGACGTGCACACGCTCCCCGGCCCGATCCGGACCGTCGTCGAGTCCGCGTACGGGCACGCCGCCGGTGACATCTTCCTGGCCGCCGCCCCGTTCGGGCTGCTCGCCCTGGTCGCTGTGGTCCTCATCCGGGAGGTGCCGCTGCGCCGCTCCAACGCCGAGCCGGTCCCCGCCGCGCGGGAGACGGCCGAGGCGGTCCCGGCCGGAGCGGGGGACTGACGATGGACGCCGCGGAACGTGAGCGGTACGGCCCGCAGACCCGGCCGTCGCCCTACGAGCGGGGTACGGACGGGCCGCGGGTGGTGCTCGTCGGCGTGGACGGCAGCCGCACCTCGATGCGTGCCGCCGCCTACGCCGCCGCCCTGGCCCGCCGCCAGGGCGCCGCGCTGGTGGCGGTGTTCGTCAGCGCGGCGGCCACGTACAGCGCGATGCTCTCCGGCGTGGTGGCCGGCGCGCTCCAGCAGACCCACGACGAGCTGGCCGCCGAGCTGCGCGACGAGTGCCGGCGCGGGGCCGAGGAACTGGACCTGCCGGTGACGTTCCTGTGCCGGCGCGGCGACGCCTACACCGAGCTGTGCCGGGCCGCCGACGAGCACCGCGCCGACATGGTCGTGGTCGGCTCCTCCGAGCAGGCCGGGCACAAGCTGGTCGGCTCGGTCGCCACCCGGCTGGTCCGCACCGGCCGCTGGCCCGTCGTCGTGGTGCCCTGAAAGGAAGGGCCCCCTGTTAACGCCTCGCGTTGTACAGGGGACCCCTCTTAACATCTGCGCCCATGACCTGGACCGTGCCTGAGATCGACCGCCGCCACGAGCCCTACGTCGCCGACGAGCGCACCATGCTCGAAGGCTGGCTCGACCACCATCGCGACACGCTGGTGCACAAGTGCGCCGGGCTGACCGCCGAGCAACTGCGTACCCGCAGCGTGGAGCCCTCCGGGCTGACGCTGCTCGGCCTGGTCCGGCACATGGCCGACGTGGAGCGCTGGTGGTTCCGCGTCCGCGCCACCGGCCAGGAACTGCCCGACCTCTACGACTACGACGCCGACCCGGACGCGGACCTCAACGACATCGCCGACGCCGACCCGGCCGAGGCGTTCGCCACGCTGCGCGCCGAGATCGAGGCGGCCCAGGCAGCGGTGGCCGGCCTGCCGCTGGAGCACACGTTCCGCCACCGCCGGGGCGACACCACGCACGAGATCAGCCTGCGCTGGGTGTACGTCCACATGATCGAGGAGTACGCCCGGCACAACGGCCACGCCGATCTGATCCGGGAACGCATCGACGGCGTCACCGGCACCTGAGCCGGATCAGTACGCCAGCGCCGCCCGCAGGTAGCGCAGGTCGGCCGGGCCGCTCCAGCGGTGGGCGGACAGCCCGGCCACCCGGGCCCCGGCCACCGCGCGGTCCTCGTCGTCGACGAACAGCACCCGGGCCGGGGGCGTCCCCAGCGCCTCGCAGGCGGCCTGGAAGTACTCCTTCGCCGGCTTGTGCACTCCGACGACAGAGGAGTTGACGATCACGTCCAGTTCCTCGGTCAGGCCCAGCGCGGCCAGGTCGGCGTCGAGCAGGTCGGTGGCGTTGGTCCCCAGCCCGACCCGGATGCCGCCCGCCCGCACCTCGCGGATGAACGCCAGCACGTCCGGGTCCACCTCGCCGCGGTAGCTCTGCCACTCCTGGACCGCCGCACGGGCCCGGTCCGCGCCGACCGCGGGGGTCAGCGCGTCGGCCACGCTCACCATCCACTGGGCGTGGCTGACCTGGCCGGTCAGCACCGGCTGGAGCAGTCCCCAGGACATCGCGATCTCACCGAGGACACCCTCGGTCAGCCCGTACTCCCGCTCGACGCCGGCGGCCACCGCCGGATCCCAGCGGCGCAGCACGCCGTCGAAGTCCACCAGGAGCGCCGTGGCGCGTTCCCGACTCACTCGCTCGTCACCTGTTCCTCGTCGTCGGCCCGGTTGAGCCGCTGGCTGATCACCTGGGTCACGCCGGCCCGCATGGTCACCCCGTACAGCGCGTCGGCGATCTCCATGGTCCGCTTCTGGTGCGTGATCACGATCAGCTGGCTCTTCTCCCGCAACTGTGCCAGCAGCGTGATCAGGCGGCCCAGGTTCACGTCGTCGAGCGCCGCCTCCACCTCGTCCATGATGTAGAACGGGCTGGGCCGGGCGCGGAAGATCGCCACGAGCATCGCCACGGCGGTCAGCGACCGCTCGCCGCCGGAGAGCAGCGAGAGCCGCTTGATCTTCTTCCCCGGCGGCCGGGCCTCGACCTCGACGCCGGTGGTGAGCAGGTCCTCCGGGTCGGTGAGCACGAGCCGGCCCTCGCCGCCGGGGAACAGCACCGTGAAGACCTGCTCGAACTCCCGCGCGGTGTCTTCGAACGCGCTGGCGAAGACCTCCAGGATCCGGTCGTCCACGTCCTTGACCACGGTGAGCAGGTCACGCCGGGTGGCCTTGAGATCCTCCAGCTGCTCGGAGAGGAACTTGAAGCGCTCCTCCAGCGCGGCGAACTCCTCCAGCGCGAGCGGGTTCACCTTGCCCAGCAGGGCCAGTTCCCGTTCCGCCTTGGCGGCCCGCTTCTCCTGCACCGGCCGCTCGTAGCGCACCGGGTCCGGCACCGGCCGGCCGTCCTTCTCGGCCAGCGCCACGTCCGCGTCGGTGGGCGGGACGAGCCGGTCCGGGCCGTACTCGGCGACGAGCGTGGCCACGTCCAGGCCGAAGTCCTCGGCGGCCTTGGCCTCCAGCTGCTCGATGCGCATCCGCTGCTCCGCGCGGGCCACCTCGTCGCGGTGCACCTGGCTGGTGAGCCGTTCCAGCTCGGCGGCGAGGCGCTTGGCCGCGCCGCGTACCTCGGACAACTCGGCCTCGCGGGCGGCGCGCTCGCGGGCGACGGCGTCGCGGTGCTCCTCGGCCCGGGCGATCGAGACGGTGAGCCGGGTGAGCGCCTCCCGGGCGCCGCCGACCACGGCCCGGGCGATCTGGGCGCCGCGGGCGCGGGCCGCGCGCCGGGCGGCGGCGCGCTCCCGCGCCGCGCGTTCGGCGGTGGCCTGCCGGGCCAGCGAGTCGGCACGTCCGGCGATCGAGGCCACCCGCTCCTCGGCGGTACGCACCGCGAGCCGGACCTCCATCTCGTTCTGCCGTGCCTGCGGCACCATGGCGGCGAGCTGGTCGCGTTCCTCGGTGGACGGTTCGGCGTCGAGCGGGGTGGCCTCGGCCAGGCGCAGCCGTTCCTCCAGCTCGGCCAGTGCCGCGAGGTCCCGTTCCCGGGCCGCCTCGGCGCGTGCCCGGGACTCGCCGAGCCGGTCGGTCTCCGCCTTCGCCGACCGGGCGGCCGCGCCCAGTTCGGCGAGGCGGCGCGCGGCGGCGTTGCGGTGGCTCTCCGCCTCCCGCTTGGCGGCGGCGGCGTGCTGCACGGCCTCCTTGGCGGCAGCCACCTCGGCGCGCGCCTCGGCGAGCTGTTCCCGCAGCTCGGCGGCGGTCCGCTCGGCGGTGGCGCGGTTCGCCCGCGCCTCCTCGACGGCGGCCTGCACCTCGATGAAGCTGGGCGCCTTCGCCGACCCGCCCGCCGCCGCCCAGGCACCGACCACGTCGCCGTCTGGGGTGACCGCGCGCAGCTCCGGGTTCGCGGCGACGAGCGCGGACGCGGCGGCCAGGTCGTCGACGAGCGCGACGTCGCGCAGCGCCCGGTGCACGGCCGGCCGGATCGCGGCCGAGCACTCCACCAGGTCGGGCGCCCAGCGCGCGCCCTCGGGCAGTTTCGGGCGCAGGGCGTCCGCGGAGCCGTCCATGCCCGGCCCGGCGGGGCTGCCGACCAGCAGCCCGGCCCGGCCGGCGTCGGAGATCTTGAGCAGCCGCATCGCCTCGACCGCTTCGTCCACGCCGGTGACGGCCACCGCGTCGGCGAGCCCGCCCAGCGCGGCGGCGAGCGCCGCCTCGTCGCCGGGGGCGTCGGTGAGCAGCCCGGCGAGGCTGCCGAGCAGGCCGGGCACCTGGTCGGCGCGGGCCAGCAGCTCACCTGCGCCGTCCTTGCGGCGCAGGCCCATCGCGAGCGCCTCCTCGCGGGCCTTCCAGGTGGCGGCGTCCTTCTCCGCGGCGCGCTCCCCGTCGGTCAGGCTGCGCACCGCCGCCTGGGCCCGCTCGTGTACGGCCACCGCCTCGTCGTGCCGGGCGTCCAGGTCGGCGTTGTCCCGGTCGGCCTCGGTCGACTGCTCGGCGACCGCGTCCACGTCGGCCTGCGCCTTCTCGGCCCGGCCCATCGCGTCGGCGTGCGCGGCGGCGAGCCGTTCGATCTCCTCGCCGGCGCTGGTGGTCCGCGCCCGGGCGGAGTTCACCTGGCCGGTCAGGCGGGCCAGCCCTTCGCGCCGGTCGGCGATCGCCTTGGCGGCGGCGACCAGTTCCCGCTCGGCGGCGGCGAGCTGCCGTTCCAGCTCCTGCCGGTGCTCGACCGCCTCGGCCAGCCGGATCTGGTCCTCGGTGAGCGCGGCGCGCAGCTCCTCCTCCTGCTCACGGACCCGCCGCGACTCCGCCTCCAGCTGTTCCGGGTCGCGGCCGGGGCGCTCGTCGTCGCCGGCTGCGCTGAGGTGACGCAGCCGTTCCCGGGCCAGTTGCTCGATCGAGCGGAACCGTTCCTGGAGCGCGGAGAGGCGGTACCAGGTGTCCTGCGCCGCCGCCAGCAGCGGCGCGTCCTCGGCCAGCGCCGCCTCCAGCTCGCCGAGGCGGCCCTGCACCTCGCCGTGCTCGGCCTCGATCACCTCGCGCCGCTCCCGCAGCGCCGTCTCGTCGGCGATCTCCTTGTCCAGTGTGGTCCGCAGCGTGTGCAGGTCGTCGGCGAGCAGCCGCAGCCGGGCGTCGCGCAGGTTGGCCTGGATGGCGGCGGCGCGGCGGGCCACCTCGGCCTGCCGGCCCAGCGGTTTGAGCTGGCGGCGCAGCTCGGCGGTGAGGTCGGTCAGGCGGTTGAGGTTGGTCTGCATCGCGTCGAGCTTCCGCAGCGCCTTTTCCTTGCGCTTGCGGTGCTTGAGGACGCCGGCCGCCTCCTCGATGAACGCCCGCCGGTCCTCCGGCTTGGCGTGCAGCATGCCGTCGAGCCGGCCCTGCCCGACGATGATGTGCATCTCGCGGCCGATGCCCGAGTCGGAGAGCAGCTCCTGGATGTCGAGCAGGCGGCAGGAGTCGCCGTTGATCTCGTACTCGCTCTCGCCGGAGCGGAACATCCGGCGGGTGATGGAGACCTCGGTGTACTCGATCGGCAGCGCGCCGTCGGTGTTGTCGATGGTGAGGGTGACCTCGGCCCGGCCCAGCGGCGCGCGTCCGGCGGTGCCGGCGAAGATGACGTCCTCCATCTTGCCGCCGCGCAGCGCCTTGGCGCCCTGCTCGCCGAGTACCCAGGCGATGGCGTCGACGACGTTGGACTTGCCGGAGCCGTTCGGGCCCACCACGCAGGTGATCCCGGGCTCCAGCTTCAACGTCGTGGCGGAGGCGAAGGACTTGAAGCCCTTCACCGTCAGGCTCTTGAGATGCACCTTCTCGATCCTCGTCCGGTGGCCGCCGTACCGTCGCCGGCTGCGCGGACCTGGTGAACCCGCAGACTAACCCGGGACCGCGACGCCGCCGCGACGCGACCCACCCGACGCCCGCGGTGTCCGTTTTCCGCCCGGCCGTCGTGGGGGGAACGGAAATGCATGATCACAATTACCGGGCGCAATTCCGGGCGGTTTCGCAAGATCGAGAATTACGGCGGGAACCACGAAAAGGGGTACGCACATGGCTGCGCGCCGGCACTTGAGTGTCGGCGCGCTTTTCGGTGTGGTGCGATTCAGTTTTCCGGCGACTGGAGATCAGGTCAGCGCGGGCTCGGCCAGACGGAGGAGGTCGTCGGCCTCCGCCGCTGCCGCCGCAAGCCGATCGTTGTCGGCACGCAGACGCGTGATCTCGAACTCCAGTGCCTGAACCCTGGCACGCAGACGGGTGACCTCGTCGAGCAGGCGCCGGTCGGGCGCTGCACTTACGTGGCCGTAGAGGGCCTTCGCCATGCTGAACTCCTTGATGTGCGCTGCCGGAAAGGCCGGCCAACGCGCGCCCATGATGTTCGCGGCTACCATTCCCACTGCATCGGGGCATGGCTGGGCGCGACTGGCGACACCACTATATTGAGCCGAAACCCCCTGCTTCGTCAAGTTGACCAAGGCCGTAGATCATCTCCACGTCGGCCGGGCCACTCACCGGGGGGCTGCCACAAGGCGCGGACACGCTCTGTCCGGACGCCTTTACTGTACGCCGGAAATGTGTGAACGCCTCACTCCCGGCGGCTGCTTCGCCTTAACTCTTCCTTAGCCACGTTGCTGCAGCTCCGAGCGCGCCCGTAGCGTCACCCCGGCCCGCAACCAACCCGTGAAGGGGACAGGCGTGTACCGCTGGAACGACCCGATCGACCCGGAGGGCACCGCCCGGCGCCCCGAGCAGCCGACCGACGAGGGTCCGGCGTGGCTCACCGACCGGCCCGAGCCGCGGTCGTCGTACCTCTTCGGAGACGGAGCGCAGCAGCCGCCCGCCGGCTACGGCCCGGCCGGTTACGACCCCGAGCCCGCCGGCTCCTACCCGCCGCCCCGCGACCGGTGGAACGGCGAGGAACAGCCCACCGCCGCCTGGCCCGGCCAGGAGCAGCCCGCCAATGCCTGGCATGGCCAGGAGCAGCCCGCCGATGCCTGGCACGCCCAGGGGCCGGCCAGGACCGGCCACGAGCAGCCCACGGCCGCGTGGCACGGCCAGGAGCCCGCGTGGCACGGCCACGAGCAGCCGGCCGGCGGCTGGGAGCAGCCCGCCGCGACCTGGCAGCCGGCGAGCGACATCCCGGCCGACGAGCCGCGACCCCGCAAGCGGCGCCTGTCCCGGCCGCTCGTGATCGGCGGGGCCGCCGCCGCGGCGACGCTCGTGGTGAGTCTCGGCGTGGGCGCGGTCCTGCTGCCCGGCGACGACCAGGGCACGAAGCGGTCCTCCGCCGACGCCCCGGTGGCCGCCGCACCGCAGGCTCCCGAGGATGCCGGGGACGGCCCCGCGGAGGCGCTCGCTGCCGAGTCGGGCAGCCCGTCGGCCGCACCGACCACCGCCGCGCCGAGCCCGTCGAAGAAGGCCACCCCGAAGCCGAGCCGCAGCACCGCGCCGTCGCGGCAGCAGGAGCGCAGCAGCGCCCCGAGCGGCGGCGGCACCGGGGCCACCAAGGCCACCGCCACGACCGCGCTGAGCGCGGAACTCCAGAAGGTCGTCACGCTGGTGAACCAGGAGCGGGCGAAGGCCGGCTGCAAGGCGCTGACCGTGAACGCCAAGCTGAACCTGGCCGCCCAGCGGCACAGCCAGGACCAGGCCGACCACAAGAAGATGGACCACAACGGCAGCGACGGCAGCGAGCCCAAGAACCGGGTGGAGCGCGCCGGCTACAGCTGGAGCATGGTGGGCGAGAACGTCGCCTGGGGCTACCAGAGCGCGGCCGAGGTGATGGACGGCTGGATGAAATCCGACGGGCACCGGAAGAACATCCTCAACTGCGGGTACACCCAGATCGGAATGGGTCTGGCGCGCAGCAACGGGCCGTACTGGACGCAGGTCTTCGGCACGCCGCGCTGACCGCGCGTCGTGACGGGCCCGGCGCTCGTTGACCGGTCGGGGGCGGCGTCGGGCCGCCCGCGTCCGGGGAGTCGTCGATGCGGATCCGGCCGGGGTGGGCCGTGCCGCGCGCCCGGCCGGCCCGCGTCCGCCGACGTGGCCCGCGCCGGGGCGTGGCGCTCGCGCTGACCGCTCTGCTGCTCGCCCCGGCGCCGGCCTGCCGGCGGCCGATCACGCCGCCCGGCGCGCCCACGCCGTGGCCGGTCGCGCAGGCCGACAGGTGGCGGTGGCAGTGGCAGCTCGCCACCCCGGTGGACGTCACCGTCGACGCCGACGTCTTCCTCCTCGACCCGGTGGCGACCACCTCGACCGAGACCGCCGCGCTGCGCGAGCAGGGCCGCCGGTTGGTCTGCCACGTCCGGGTCGGCACGTACGCCGCCGACGATCCGGACGCCACCCGCTTCCCCGCCGCCGTACGCGGCTCGGCAGTGCCCGGGCGGCCGGGGAGCCGCTTCCTGGACGTACGGCGCTGGGACGCGCTGTCACCGGTGCTGGCCGACCGGTTCCGGCTGTGCCGGGGCAAGGGCTTCGGCGCGGTGGCGCTGGCCGACGCGGACGGCTACCGGTACCGCTCCGGTTTCCCGCTGGACTTCGACGACCAGTTGCTGTTCAACCGCCGGCTGGCCGGGCTGGCCCGCAAGCTCGGCCTCTCCCCCGGACTGGTCGACGACGTGGCGCAGGTGGCCGCGCTGGCGCCCGACTTCGACTTCGCGGTCAACCAGGAGTGCGTACGCCACCGCGAGTGCGCGAAACTGCTGCCGTTCGTCGACGCCGGCAAGCCGGTCTTCCACGTCGAGTACACGGGTGAGCCGGCGGACTTCTGCGTCACCTCGGTCGGCTACGGCTTCGCCTCGATCCGCAAGGATCGGCAACTGGACGCCTGGCGGGAACCCTGCGTGCTGCCGTGACGCCCCCGCTCCCGGGTGGGAACGGGGGCGCCGGGGCACAGCTCAGCCGGTGGCGGCGTCGCTGAACTATGACTCTCAGGTATACCGCGCGAACACGGATGCCTTCTCGGCGGTCGGCACGAGCCGGCGCGGGTCCGATCGGGCTCAGCGGGCGCCGACCAACTCCGGCGCCGGGGCGGGCGGCGGCTCGACCGCCGGGGCGACGACCGTGCGGCGGCGCATGAAGCGCGGCGCCCACCAGTTCGCGTCCCCCAGCAGCGTCATCACCGAGGGCAGCACGACCGCTCGGATGATCGTGGCGTCCAGCAGGATCGCCGCCGCCAGGCCGATGCCGAGCTGCTTGAAGTCGATCATGCTGAGCGTGGCGAAGATGGAGAACACCGCCACCATCACCACCGCCGCGCTGGTCACCACCCCGGCCGAGGAGGTGATGCCGTGTGCCACCGCCTCCCGGTTGGGCATGCCCCGGTCGACCGCCTCGCGGATCCGGCTGACCACGAAGACGTGGTAGTCCATGGACAGTCCGAAGAGGACCACGAACAGGAACAGCGGCAGCCAGGTGACGATCGCGTCCATCGAGGTGAAGCCGAGCAGCCCTTCCGCCCAGGTGCTCTGGAAGACCAGCACCAGCAGCCCGTACGCGGCGCCGGCGGAGAGCAGGTTCAGCATGATCGAGGTCAGCGCCACCACCACCGACCGGAACGTCCACGCCATCACCAGGAACGTCAGCGCCAGCACGAACGCGGCGACGATCGGCAGCTTCGCCCAGATGTGGGCGGCGTAGTCCTCGCTGGCGGCCACGCCGCCGCCGACCGCGTACTCCACGCCCGGGATGCCGCCGAGCGTGGCCGGGACCAGGTCCTCGCGCAGCTCGTGCAGCGACCGGGACGCCTCGTCGGAGCGGCTGGCGTGCGGCGTCGCCACCTCCAGCACCGACACCCGCCGGTCCGCCGACACCCGGATCTCCGGGCCGTCCGCCTCGGCTGGCGCGAAGAGCGTGTCCGTGGCGGTCCGGCCGGCCAGGTCGGTGAGCGCGGCCCGCACCCGGTCGGCCTGCTCGGCGGGCGCCCGCACGGCGACGGTGTGGCTGGTGCCGTTGCTCGGGAAGGCGGCGGTGAGCCGGTCGTACTCCTGCATGGCCGCGGTGTTGCGCGGCACGTCCTCCGGGCCGGGGAACTTCAGCTTCATGCCGAGCGCGGGCGCGGCCAGCGCGAGCAGCAGCGCCACCGAGATCAGCAGCGTGGCCACCGGCGCGCGCAGCGCGGGCTTGAGCACCGCCGGCCAGAACCGGGGCCGGGCGGGCCGACCGTCGCGCGGCGCGGTGAGACGCCAGAGCAGCGGCACCCGGGGCCGGTCGACCCAGCGGCCCAGCTTCGCCAGCAGCGCCGGCAGCACGGTCAGCGAGCCGATCACGGCGACCGCCACCACCAGGATCGAGCCGACGGCCAGAGACGAGAAGATCGCGTCCTGGGCGAGCAGCAGACCGCCCATCGAGATGATCACGGCGGTGCCGGAGACCACCACGGCGTGCCCGGAGGTCTCCGCCGCGATCTCCACCGCGTCCAGGCCGGACCGGCCCTTCGCTCGTTCCTCACGCTCCCGCCGCACGTAGAACAGCGAGTAGTCCACCCCGACCGCCATGCCGATCAGCAGGATGACGCTGGCGGTGGTGTCGGTGGCCGGCACCAGGTGCGAGGCGAGTGTGGAGAGTCCCATCGCGGCGGCCACCGAGGAGAGCGCCAGCAGCACCGGCACCCCGGCGGCGATCAGCGCGCCGAACGCGATGATCAGGATGGCCAGCGTCACCGGCAGGCTGAGCAGTTCGGCGCGCTTGAAGTCCTTGCCGAGCGTGTCGTCGAGCGCCTTGTCGATCGACGGGCCGCCGACCTGCTCCACCCGCAGTTGCGGGTGCGCGTCCTGCACCTTCGCGGTGGTGTCCCGCAGCGGCTGCACCCGGTCCCCGGCGGTGCCCGGGTCGCCCGACATGGTGATCGGCAGCAGCAACGCGCTGCCGTCGCGCGACGGCATCGGCGTACCGATCGAGGCCACGCCGTCGACCTGCCGCAGCCGGTCCGCCGCGTCCTGCGCCGCGGCCTTCGCCGCCGTCTGGTCGAGCGTCCCCGAGCGGGCGGTGATCAGCACGTTCTCGGTTGCCGGCCGGTCGAACCCGCCACTGTCGACGATCAGCTGTGCCCGTCCGAACTCGCCGATCGCCTGATCCTCGTCGGTCGCCTCGTTCAACCCGGCGGCGCTGCCGCCGACGAAACACACCGCCACGAAGACCACCCACAACGCGATCGCGCGCCACGGATGCTCCGCACTCCACCGTGCCAGCCGCACGGTCACCGGTCGCCTGCCCATGTCCCGGGTTCCACCCTCCTGATGCCGGCCCTGTGCCGACCCCAGATGACGCTAGGCAGCAGGTGGGGACCCGACATCGGGGAACGGCCCCCGCTCGTCCCCGATCCCGTGGACGCGGTCCGCGCGGCCGGAACCGGCCGCGCCGACCGGGCGCAAAAGGACATCTCCGGGTACGCTCCGGCGCGTCTCCGGGGACCGCCCGGCGATGCACACCGGCGCAACCCCGAACCGGCTCGGGGTCATCCCCGGAGGGTGCCCCGGGGCCGCGGCTGACACCGCGGGCAACTGTAGGAGGACCGGTTCATGAACGCCTCACGCCGGATCGGCGCGCCGCAACGCGGGCAGGGCTCCTCCTCCCGGCCGTACGCGTTCAGCGACCTGTCGAAGTAGCCGCTCTCGCCGTTGACGTTCACGTACAGCTCGTCGAAGCTGGTGCCGCCCTGCTTGATCGCCTCGGCGAGCACGTCCCGCACGTGCCCGAGCAGCCGCAGCGCGGCCGGGCGGGTCAGCGCGTCGGTCGGGCGGACGCCGTGCAGCTTCGCCCGCCACAGTGCCTCGTCGGCGTAGATGTTGCCCACCCCGGAGATCAGCGTCTGGTCGAGCAGCGCCCGTTTGATCTCCGTACGCTTGCGCCGCAGCGCCGCCACGAACGCCTCGTCGGAGAACTCCGGGTCCATCGGGTCGCGGGCGATGTGCGCGATCTCGGCCGGCAACTCCGCCCCGCCTTCGGAGACGGACAGCCCGCCGAACGTGCGCTGGTCGACGAAGCGCAGCTCCGGCCCGTCGTCGGCGAACCGGAACCGGACCCGCAGGTGCAGCTCGTCGGCCGCGCCGACCGGCTGCAACAGCAGCTGGCCGGACATGCCGAGGTGGCCGATCACCGCGTCGCCGCTGTCCAGCGGCAGCCAGAGGTACTTGCCCCGGCGGCGTACGCCGGTGATCGTCCGGCCGGCGAGCACGTCGGCGAAGTGCGCGCCGCCCGGCGCGTGCCGGCGTACCGCCCGGGGGTGTCGCACCTCGACGGCGGCGATCCGCCGCCCGATCACCCACTGGGCCAGCCCCTGCCGGACGGTCTCGACCTCGGGCAGCTCAGGCACGGCCGGCGCCCGCCTCGACGTCCGCCGCCTCGTCCTGCCCCGCCGCTTCGTCGCGCGCTCCGGCCGCCGCCTCGGCCTCGGCCTCGGCCCGCTCGGTGATCGTCCGCCAGGCCGACTCGGCGGCGCGCTGCTCGGCTTCCTTCTTGCTGCGCCCCTCCGCGCCGCCGTAGCGGTTGCCGGCGACCACCACCCAGGCGGTGAACGTCTTCAGGTGGTCCGGCCCGGTGCCCTCGATCCGGTACTCGGGCACGCCGAGCCCCAGCGCGGCGGTCAGCTCCTGGAGGCTGGTCTTCCAGTCCAGCGCCGCGCCCCGGCCCGCCGACTCGGCCATCAGCGGGTCGAAGAGCCGGTGGATCACGATGGCCGCGGTGTCCAGGCCGTACTGGAGGTAGATCGCGCCCAGCAGCGCCTCCAGCGTGTCGGCCAGGATGCTCGCCTTGTCCCGTCCGCCGGTGGCCTCCTCGCCCTTGCCCAGCAGCAGGTATGCGCCCAGCCCGTCCGGGCCGAGGCCACGCGCCACGTCGGCCAGCGCGCGCATGTTGACCACGCTCGCGCGCAGCTTCGCCAGCTGCCCCTCGGCCAGGTCGGGGTGGTTGTGGAACAGCGCGGTGGTGATCACCACGCCGAGAACCGAGTCGCCCAGGAACTCCAGCCGCTCGTTCGTGGGCAGGCCGCCGTTCTCGTACGCGTACGAGCGGTGGGTCAGCGCGCGTTCCAGCAGCTCCGGGTCGAGCGACACTCCGAAGGCCGCCTCCAGGTGGCCGACGGGAGCACGCCGCCGCTTGTCGTTGGTCATGGTGCTACCTCGGTGTCGTGTCGGTCAGGTGCGGATTCGTGCGGAACGTCGGCGAGCAGGGCACGGACCGTCCCGGCGGCGTCGCGGCGCCAGAGGTGAGCGGCCAGGGCGATACCCGAGGCGACGTCCTCGGAGCCGGCCGCGCCGTGGCAGACGACCACGGTGCCGCCCACCCCGAGCAGGGCGGCGGCGCGGGGCGCGCCGCCGTTCGGCGGGGGGCCACCGGCCATCGCGTACGCGCCCTCGATGGCCTTCAGCAGGACGTTGCCGGTGAAGCCGTCGGTCACCACCACGTCGGCGCGGGTGCCGAGGGAGATGTCGTACCCCTCGACCAGGCCGACGTAGCGCGCGTCACAGGGCAGCGCGAGGGCGGCGAGCGCGGGATCGGCGTGCCGGCGCAGCCGGTCGCCCTTGCCGGTCTCGTGGCCGACGGAGAGCAGCCCGACGCGGGGCGCGGTGACGAAGTGCGCCACGGCCGCGTAGGCGGCGCCCAGGACGCCGTGCCGGGCCAGCGTGGCGGGACCGGACTCGAGCGTGCCGCCCACGTCCAGCAGCACCACCGGGCCTTCGACGGCGGGCAGCGTGGCGACGAGAGCGGGCCGGCGTATCCCGGTCCAGCGCCCGAGGCCGAGCGCGGCGGCGGTGACTGTGGCGCCGGTCGAGCCGGCGGAGACCACGGCGTCGGCGAGACCGTCGCGGACGGCCTGCACGGCCGCGCGTACCGTGCTCTCGCCGCGCGCGGCGGTGGGATGGTCGGCCATGCCGACGGCGGCCCGCACCGGGCGGACGGTGACCCGGGTTCGCTGCGCCGGGTCGAGCGCACCGATCAGCTCGTCGGCCACCTCGATCGGGCCGACGAGCATCAGGTGCAGGGCGGGATCAGTGCGTACCGCTCGCAGAGCGCCGTCAACCACGACGGCGGGAGCATCGTCCCCGCCGAGGAGGTCGACGGCGATCCGCGCGGTGCCCGGCTCCGCAGGTCCGCCGGCCGGGAGCCGGTCGGCGGTGAAGGGAGCCGGGGCACCGGGCGAGAGCCTTGGTGCGCGCGTCACCCGACCGGTGGTCGGGGACGTCACTCGGCGGCCGCGTCAGACCTCGAGGACCTGACGGCCGTTGTAGGTGCCGCAGACGGAGCAGGCGGCGTGCGGCAGCTTGGCCGACTTGCACTGCGGGCAGGCCACGGTCGCCACCACCGAGGCCTTCCAGTTCGCCCGGCGGGCGCGGGTGTTGCTGCGCGACATCTTGCGCTTGGGGACGGCCACGGTTCTTACTCCTCTGTACGGGTCAGTTGCGTCAGGCTCGCCCAACGCGGGTCGACCTGCTGATGGCTGTGATCGGCCGGCAGATCGTCCCAGTGCACCCCGCAGTCGGGGCACAGCCCTGGGCAGTCCTCCCGGCAGAGCGGGTTGGTCGGCAGCGCCAGCACCACCGCGTCCCGCAACGCCGGCTCCAGGTCGATCAGATCGCCCTGCATCCGGCCCACCTCGTCCTCATCGGCCGTGTCGTCCGTGGTGCTGTTCTCGTACGCGTACAGCTCCTGGATCGTCACGGCCAACGAGTCGTCGATCTCGCGCAGGCAGCGCCCGCACTCGCCCTTGACGGGACCGGTGACGGTCCCGGAGACGAGCACGCCCTCGGACACCGACTCCAACCTCAGGTCGAGGTCGAGGTCCGCGCCCTCCGGCACGCCGATCAACTCCCCGCCGAGGTCCGCCGGTGCCGGCACGACCCGCTTGTGCGTACGCAACGCGCCAGGTCGGCGCGGCAGTTCCCTCGTGTCGAGGACCAGCGGCGACCTGGGGTCGAGTGTGCTTGGCGAGTGTTTGGGCATAGTCAGACTCCGGCCGATGAGAGGCCGACAAAGAAGGTTACCTGCCAGGCGGCGGACCGTCGAACCGGGGGCGGACCTCCGGCTCGGCGGCAGCCGGCTGTCGGCGACCGGCCCGTGCGCCGCTCAGAAGGGTAGCGGGCGGTCCGCCTCGTCCCCGGCGAAGGTGCCGATCTCGCGCAGCGCGTGCATCTTGTCCCGGCCGCGCTCTATCGAGGCGAGCGCCCGGGTGAGGAACTGCTCGAAGTTCGCCAGCGCGGTGTCGACGTAGTCGTCCACCTCCTCGCGGAGGCGCTGCGCCTCGGCCCGCGCCTCGGCGATGATCCGCGCGCCCTCGTGCTCGGCCGAGACGGTGATCTCGTTGACCGAGACCAGCCGGGCGTGTTCCGCCTCACCCTCGCTGATGATCCGGTCGGCCTCGCGCTTACCGGCCTCCATGATCTTGTCCCGCTCCTCCAGCAGCGCGGCGGCGCGGCGCAGGTCGGCGGGAAGCTCCGCGCGCAACTCGTCGAGCACGGCGATCATCTCGCCCCGGTCGACCATGCAGTTGTTGCGCGACATCGGGACGGAGCGGGCCTGCTCCACCATGGCGATCAGTTCATCGATGCGATCGAGCGGGTCCACCGGTACCTCACTCCTGTCTTCGTCGGCCGCCCTCCATGATGCGGCCTGCGCCCGGCTTCGGCGCTGCACACATCATGTCGCGCCCGAGCCACCGACGCCCCACCCGCCCCACCCGGCGCGTCGCCCCCGGCCGCCGTCGCCGCCCACTCCGGGTGGGTCAGGGGCGGAGGCGGGTGGTCAGCTGCTCTCGGACCAGGTCGGGGACGTGGGCGGAGATGTCGCCGCCCCACTTCGCCACGTCCTTGATCAGGCTGGACGAGATGAACGAGTAGAGCGGGTTGGTCGGCATGAACAGCGTCTCCACGCCGGCCAGGCCGATGTTCATCTGGGCCATCTGCAACTCGTAGTCGAAGTCGCTCACCGCGCGCAGGCCCTTGATCAGCACACTCGCCTGCTGGGCGCGGCAGAAGTCGACGAGCAGGCCGCGGAACGACTCCACCCGGACGTTGTCGTACGAGGCGGTGACCTCGTGGAGCATGTCGATCCGCTCCTCGACCGTGAACAGGCCCTGCTTCGACTGGTTGATCAGCACCCCGACGATCACCTCGTCGAACAGCCGGCTGGCCCGGCCGATGATGTCGAGGTGACCGTTGGTGACCGGGTCGAACGAGCCGGGGCAGACCGCACGTCTCATGATCGGCGACCGTACCAAAGAGTGGTCTCGCCGTAACGTCTGCTGCGCTCCGGAGTGACACCTTCCACCCACGTGACCGGTCCGGATCGGCTGGACCGCTCGACGATCACGAGGGCGTCCGGGGCGAGCCAGCCGCCGTCGACCAGCGCCGCCAGCATCGCGGTGATCTCGGCGTCCGGCACCGCGTACGGCGGATCGGCGAAGACCACGTCGTACGGCCCGTCGGCCGGACCGGCGGCCAGCACGGTGGCGACCTTGCCGGTGACCAGGCGCGCGGCGGGGGCGGCCCGGAGCGCGGCGATGTTCTCCCGGACGACCCGGGCGGCCCGCGCGTCGGACTCGACGAGCAGCACGTGCGCCGCGCCCCGGGACAGCGCCTCCAGGCCGACCGCGCCGGAACCGGCGTACAAGTCGGCGAAGCGGGCCCCGTCCAGGTCGAGATCGGCCTGGACGGCGCTGAACAGCGCCTCCCGGACCCGGTCCGAGGTGGGCCGGGTGCCCGCGCCGGGCGGCGCGGCGATCCGCCGTCCGCCGAGCGTGCCGGCCACGATCCGGGTCACCGTCGCTCCCTGCGCATGCCACGACGCTACGCGACGGGCGCGCCGGGGTGGATCGAGCACCCGGAGGCGACGCCGGGTGACTCGACGTACATCAATGATCTCGAATTCATAACGGACCCTTTACGACCCGTCGATCTCGGTAACGCCCGCGCTGTCGATCTCGCTAGGGTCTGGCCCGATTGCCGAGCGGACGCGTGGCTCCGGTCCCTCCGCCCGGGTCTCTCCCATCCTCCCCCTCGTCAGGAGCAGGCGTGAATCGTCTCCACCTCCGGCGTGCCGCCGTCCTCACCGCCGGCACGCTGCTCGGCCTCGCGGGCGTCGCCACCGTCGCCGGCCCGGCCGCCGCCCACCACCCCGAGCCGTCCGGCAGCTACTGCGCCACCCCGAACGGCGCGGTCACCGTCACCTGGTCCGTGACCAGCAGCGAGACCGACATCTCCGGCCGCATCACCAAGCTCGTGTCCACAGTGCCCGGCCCGGTCGACGGGGACCTGGCGGTCGGCGCCGAGCTGAAGCCGGCCGGGAAGGGCACGCTCACCGGCACCCAGACCCACACGTTCTCCGGCCCGGTCCCGGAGCTGAAGCTCACCGTCGGGGCGCACTGGGACCGGGGCCGCAAGTCGCACGAGGGCGAGCGGACCGTGACGGCCCGCCCGGCCCGCGACTGCGCGACGCCGAGCCCGTCGCCGTCGCCCAGCACGCCGCCGAGCGCCACCCCCTCGCCGAGCACGCCGCCGCGGACCACCACCCCGACGCCGTCGGCGTCCGTCCCGCCGAGCCCGTCCACCCCGCCCAGCTCTCCGCCCGCGCCGGCAGAGCCGATCTTCAAGCTCGACCAGGACTGCGACTCGATGACGTTCGTGGTGGAGAACCCGGCGGCGGGCGCGCCGTTCACCGCCACGCTGACCACCGAGAAGGGCGTCACCCGGACGCTCGCGTCCGAGCCCGGCAAGACCAGCTCGGTCGAGTTCGACGCCTACCCGGGCCTCAAGGTCACCGTGAAGTACGACGTGGTCGAGGACGCCGAGACCATCCCGTACGCCCAGCCGGACGACTGCTCCGGCCAGGGTGGCGGCCTGCCGGTCACCGGCCCCGCCGCGGGCGCCATCGCGGGCGGCGCCGCGCTGCTGCTCGCCGCCGGCGCGGTGCTGTTCGTGACGGCTCGTCGCCGCCGGATCCGCTTCACCGCCTGATCCGCACCCGAGGGCGCGTCGACGACCGGTCGGCGCGCCCTCGCCGTGTGTGTGCCGCGGGCCGGCACGGGCCCGGCGCGGTCAGACCGTGTCGAGCACCGACGTGACCGCGACCGGGTCGACCTCGGCCTGGTTGGTCAGCAGGACGAGCCGCTCGTCGGAGTCGGGCAGCCAGGCGGCGAACGCCTTGTAGCCACCGTTGTCCCCGGAGTGGTGCAGCGCCCGCCGGCCGGCGAGCGGGCCGACGAAGAACCCGTAGCCGTACGCCTCGTCGGGCCGGCCGGTGGGCGCGTGCGGCGCGGTCATCGCCGCCACCGAGGCCGGGGCGAGCAGCCGGCCCCGGCGCGGTACGTCCAGCCAGGTGAGCAGGTCCGCCCCGGTGCACCAGACGTCACCCGCGCCCATGCTCACCGTCGCCAGGTCCCAGGACGGCACCGCACGGCCGCCCTCGTGCCCGACCGCCACGTCCGGCCGCCCGTCGCCGGAACCGGCGAAGCTGCCAGTCATGCCCAGCGGCGCGAAGACCTCCTCGGCGAGGAACTCGGCGTACGGCCGGTCGGCCGCCCGCTCGACGGTGCGGGCCAGCAGCACGTAGCCGGGGCTGCTGTAGTGCCATCCCGCCCCGGGCCGGAACAACGGCGGCAGCGCCGCGAACCGGTCGAGCAGTTCGTCCGGCTCGGCCGGCCCGTGCAGGTCGATCGCCGGGTAGTCCTCCCAGTGGCCGAGGCCGGACGTGTGGGTGAGCAGGTGGTGCAGCGTGATGCCGGACCACTGCGGCGGCGTGCCGGGCAGCCGGCGTACGACCGGGTCGGACAGGCTCAACGCTCCCCGCTCGGCGAGCAGCAGCACCGCCACGGCCGCCATCTGCTTGCTGATCGAGGCGATCTGGAATCGCGTCGCCGGGGTGCAGCGTCGGCCGGACGTCTCGTCGGCGACTCCGGCGACCCGGTCCACCAGAAGCTCGTCACCTCGGGCCAGAAGCAGCACGCCGCGTTCGAGTGATGGTGTCGACATCTGCGCGAGCCTAGGCACGCCACGCGCGTGCCGCAGCCCCGCGACCGCACCGGCCCGCCGTCAGCCCTTCTCCAGGTATTCGGCGCGTTCCTCGTCGACGAGCGCGGCCACCGACGCCGCGAGCGCCGGGTGCCGGGCCAGGTCCGGGTCCTCCTCGACCAGTTCGATCGCCTCGGCCCGCGCGTCGCGGATCAGCTCGGCGTCGCGCAGGAGCGACAGCAGCCGCAGGTGCGAGCGCCGGCCGGACTGGGTCGCGCCGAGCACGTCACCCTCCCGGCGCTGTTCCAGGTCGAGTTCGGCCAGCTTGAACCCGTCTGTGGTGGAGGCCACCGCGTCCAGCCGCTCCCGCGCCGACGAGCCCTCGGCCGCCTCGGTCACCAGCAGGCACAGACCGGCTGCGGAGCCCCGGCCGACCCGGCCGCGCAACTGGTGCAGCTGGGACACGCCGAACCGGTCGGCGTCCAGCACGATCATCACCGTCGCGTTCGGCACGTTCACGCCGACCTCGACCACTGTGGTCGCGACCAGCACGTCCAGCTCGCCGTCGGCGAACGCCCGCATCACCGCGTCCTTCTCGTCGGCGGGCAGCCGACCGTGCAGCACCCCGATCCGCAGCCCGTGCAGCGGCCCCTCGGCCAGCAGCGGCGCCACCTCGGTCACCGCCAGCGGCGGGCGGCGGCCGTTGTCGTCCTCCCGCGGCGCCTCCTCGTCCGACACCGGTCCCTCACCGATCCTCGGGCACACCACGTACGCCTGGTGGCCCTTGGCGACCTCCTCGCGCAGCCGGCGCCAGGCCCGGTCGAGGAACGCCGGCTTCTCGGCGGCCGGTACGACGTGCGAGGCGATCGGCGAGCGGCCCTGCGGCAGCTGGGAGAGCGTGGACGTCTCCAGGTCGCCGTAGACAGTCATGGCCACAGTGCGTGGGATCGGGGTGGCGGTCATCACCAGCACGTGCGGCGGCTGGTCGGCCTTGGCGCGCAGCGCGTCGCGCTGCTCCACGCCGAAGCGGTGCTGCTCGTCCACCACCACCAGGCCGAGGTCGTGGAAGTCGACGCCCTCGTAGAGCAGGGCGTGCGTGCCGAGCACGATGCCGGCCCGGCCCTCGGCCACCTCGGCCAGCGCCCGGCGCCGGGCCGCCGCGCCGAGCGAGCCGGTGATCAGCTCCACCCGGGTGGCGTCGTCGGCGGCGCCCAGCTCACCGGCCCGGGCGAGCGGGCCGAGCAGGTCGAGGATGCCCCGGTAGTGCTGGGCGGCGAGCACCTCGGTCGGCGCGAGCAACGCGGCCTGGCCCCCGGCGTCGACCACCTGGAGCATGGCGCGCAGCGCCACCACCGTCTTGCCGGAACCCACCTCGCCCTGGAGCAGCCGGTGCATCGGGTGCGCGGCGGCCAGGTCGGCGGCGATCTCCCGCCCGACGACCTGCTGGCCGGAAGTCAGCTCGTACGGCAGCCGGGCGTCGAACGCGTCCAGCAGACCGCCCGCCTTCGCCGGCCGGGCCCGTGCCGGCCACGCCGCCGCCCGGTGCTTGCGCTGCACCAGCGTGAGCTGCACGGCGAACGCCTCGTCCCACTTGAGCCGACGGCGGGCCCGGTAGAGTGCCTCCTTGCTGGTCGGACGGTGGATCTCGCGCAGCGCGGTGCCGATGTCGATCAGGTTGCGGGTGGCCCGCACGGTGGCCGGCAGCGGGTCGTCCGGCGGGGTGAACGTGTCCAGCACGACGCGCACGCAGCGGGCGATCACCCAGGTCGGCACCGCCGCCGCGGCCGGATAGACCGGGATCAGCGCCCCGGCGAACTCCTCGACCTCCTCGTTCGCGGCCGCCTCGCCCTCGCCGCCCTCGCCGAGCAGGACGTACTCCGGGCCGTTGAGCTGCCGCTTGCCCCGGAACTCGGTCACCTTGCCGGCGAACAGCCCCCACCGGCCCGGGCGCAGCTCCCGCTCGCGCCACGCCTGGTTGCCGAAGAACGTGCAGGTGAGCACGCCGCCGGACCCGTCGCCGACGGTCACCTCCAGCAGGTTGCCGCGCCGCTGGCGCATCGGGCGCACAGCGGTGCGCTGCACCTGGGCGAGCACCGTGACCTGCTCCCCGACGTCGAGCGAGCGGATGTCGGTGTGCTCGCCGCGCTCGTCGTAGCGGCGCGGGAAGTGGTAGATCAGATCGCCCGCGGTGTGCAGGTCGAGGTGCCCGGCCAGCGCCTTCGCGGTGCGCTCGCCGACAAGCTTCTTCAGCGGCGTGTCCACGGTGGCCGCCTCGCCAGTCATTCGACCCCCACCAGGAGCGGATAATGCGGCTGCCCGCCCTCGTACGCCTGCACCTCGACGAACGGCCAGGCCCCCTCGACGTGCGCGCGGACCCGGTCGGCAAGCCCGGCCGGCGCGTCAGCGCCGCAGAGCAGCGTGACCAGCTCACCGCCACCGCCGAGCATCCGGTCCACCACCGCGATGCAGGTGTCGACCAGATCCTGCCCGATCAGGTGCACCTCGCCCTCGACCAGGGCCAGCACGTCACCCGGGCGGGCCGGGCCGGCGACGGTCAGCGCCTCCCGGGCGGCGTGGCAGACCTCGGCGTACCGGCAGGCGCCCGCCGCCTCGGCCATCGCGATCACGTCGTCCTCGAACCGCCGCTTCGGATCGCGTACGGCCAGCGCCGCGAGCGCCTGCACCGGGGAACGGGTGGGCACCACGCTCACCTTGATGCCGAGGCCGTACGCCTCCTTCGCCGCGGCGCTCGCCACCGACTGCGTGTTCGGATCGTTCGGCAGCACCACCACCCGGGCGGCGTCGGTGGCCCGGATCGCGTCGAGCAGCTCGCCGGTGGACGGGTTGCCCGGCACCACCACTGCGCCCTCGGCGGCGAACAGCTCGGCGATGCCCGCGCCGGTGGCCACCACCACGGCGGCCCGGCCGTCCGGGCGCGCGACCCGCGACGCGGGCGCCGGGCCGGTCTGGTCGGCGAAGCGGGTCACGCCGATCCGGTGCGGCCGGCCGGCGACCACACCCGCCTCGATCGCCGCCCCGACGTCGTTGACGTGCACGTGCACGTTCCAGGTGCCGGCGCCGTCGCCGACGATCGCCAGCGAGTCGCCGAGCACGGCCAGCTCGGCGCGCAGCAGGGCCACCGCCTCGTCGTCCGCGTCGAGCAGGTACTGCACCTCGTAGGCGTACACGTCGGAGCCGCTCTCCCGCACGACGGTGGCCGGCGGGCGGCGGGTGGGCGGCGCGGGCGCCGGGCTCTCCCCCGTGACCACCTCGACCAGCGCGTCGAGCAGCAGGCACAGGCCGCGCCCACCGGCGTCGACCACGCCCGCGCGGGCCAGCTCCGGCAACTGCTCGGGGGTACGCGCCAGCGCGTGGGCCGCCGCCTCGGCCGCGGCCCGGGCCACTGTGCGCAGGTCGTCGCTGTCCGAGCGGCGGGCCGCGTGTGCCGCGGCGGCGACCACGCTGAGCAGCGTGCCCTCGACCGGCCGGGCCACCGCGGCGTAGGCGGCGGTGGTGGCGTCGGCCAGCGCGTCGGCGAGCTGCCGCCCGCCCACCGCCGGGGCGGCGGCGAGCGTGTCGGCGAGACCGCGCAGGATCTGCGAGAGGATCACCCCGGAGTTGCCGCGCGCCCCGAGCAGCGCGCCCCGGGCCATCAGCCGCAGCGCGTGCCCGTGCGGGGTGTGCCCGTCGTCGGGGAGGGTGCCGAGGTCCATGGCCAGGGCCTGCTGGGCCGAGGTCAGCGTGAGGACCAGGTTGGTGCCGGTGTCGCCGTCGGGCACCGGGTAGACGTTCAGCTCGTCGATCTCGCTCTGGTGCCGCCGGAGGGCGGCCAGCCCGCTCGCGCACCAGCGGCGCACCGCTGCGGCGTCGAGGGTCTCCAGCACGTCGGGAAGCCTACTGGCGCGCACCGACACCCGCCGGGGTCGTCCGCCGCGTGTCCGCCCCGCCCGCCGGCCCGGCCGGGTCGCCGGTACGCTGGGTGGGCTCGCGAAAGGGCCGGTTGGGCGTACCGACTGTCATCGGGTAACCTGACCAGGTTGCCCGGGCAGTGCCTGGCGGCGACCTCATGAACGTTTCAATCCCAGGAGTATCCCGTGGCTAGCGTGTGCGACGTCTGTGGCAAGGGGCCGGGCTTCGGCCACAACGTGTCCCACTCGCACCGGCGGACCAACCGCCGCTGGAACCCGAACATCCAGTCGGTGCGCACCCCGGCCGGTGGCGGCAACACCAAGAAGCTGAAGGTCTGCACCTCGTGCATCAAGGCCGGCAAGGTCACCCGCGCCTGACGCGGTAGCGCCACCGGAACATCGTCGGTCGCCGGCGGACCCCTCGGGGTCCGCCGGCTTCTGTCGTATCCACCGACCCGCGCCGCACACCTGACCGACCGTACGGCGACCGGCTGGTACGGGCCGGTTAGGGTGCTGCTGCGCCGGGCCGTCCGGTTCCGGCGCGAGCCGTGGGGAGGGTGACCGGTGGACCTCGATCTGGGCCGCGAGCAACTGGTGGTGGTGGGCGCGTCGATCGGCTCACTGAGCTGGTTCGACCAGCAGCTGCCGGCCGGCACCGTGGTGCTGGTCGAGGAGCCGGACGTGATCCGCCGCCGCGACCTGGCCCGGTTCGCCGAGCGGCTGCCGATGATCGGGCGACTGGTCGAGGCCGAGTACCAGACCGGCTTCGACGCCGACGCCCTGCTCGCCCGCGAGCCCGCCCTGGCCGACGCCCAGCTGGTCCTGCCCGGCCTGGAGTACGCGGTCGGCGCCGCCGCCCGGCTCGCCGAACGTCTCGGGTTGCCCGGCGCCGGTGCGGAGGCCGCGGACGTCTTCTCCGACAAGCACCGGATGCGGCTGCTCGCCGACCGGATCGGGCTGGCCAACCCCGTCTACGAGCTGGTGGACGACCCGGCGCGGGCGGTGGAGTTCGCGCAGGAGCACGGCGGCCGGTGCGTGCTCAAGCCCACCCGCCGCTCCGGCAGCCTGGGCGTGCAGCTGATCACCGACCCGGCCGAGGTGCCCGCCCGGTGGGCGGCGAGCGCGGCGCCGCCGGACCCGGCCGAGGCCACCGAGCGCGGCCTGCCCACCGGTGTGCTGGTGGAGGAACTGCTGGTCGGCTCCGAGCACAGCGTCGAGCTGCTGGTGGCCGACGGTGAGGTGATCTTCGCCAACGTGACGGACAAGCGGATCGCCGGTGGCCGGTACCCGGTCGAGACCGGCCACACCGTGCCGTCCGCGCTGCCCGCCGCCGAGCACGACGCGCTGCGCGCCGCCGCGGCACGCCTCGCCGAGGCGGCCGGCTTCCGCAGCGGCATGCTGCACAGCGAGTGGATCCTCGTCGACGGCGTGCCGACGCTGGTGGAGTGCGCGGCCCGGATGCCCGGTGACATGATCACCGCGCTCATCTCGATCGCCTACGAGCGCGACGTCATCGAGGCGTACCTGCGGGTGCTGCGCGGCGAACGGCCGGCGTTGCCGGCGCGGGCGACCGGCGCGGCGGCCATCGAGTTCCTGATCGCGCCGCCCGGCCGGGTGACAGCCGTGGACGGCAGGCGCGACGCGCTGCGCGTGCCGGGCGTGCTCGACGTGCAGGTGGAGACGAAGGTCGGTCAGACCGTGCCGGAACTGCTCTCCTCGGCGCACCGCAGCGGGCACCTGATGGCCTGGGGCGCTACCCCGGACGAGGCGGCCGGTGCCGCGCGCCGCGCCGCGAGCGAGATCCGCATCACGGTCTCCTAGAGCGTACGGCCGTAGGACAGGCAGCCCGGGGCGTCCTTGTAGAAGCCGAAGTTCGGGATCCGCTCGTAGCCGGACGAGGTGTACATGGCGATCGCCTCGGGCTGCTTGTCGCCGCACTCCAACACGATCCGCTTGCGGCCGTGGTCGCGGGCGGAGCGCTCGACCGCGCCGAGCACCGCGCGGGCCACGCCCCGGCCCCGGACCGCCGGATCGGTGTACATCCGCTTCAGCTCGGCCGTGTCGCCGTCCGCGCCGTGGCTGCGCCAGCCGCCGCAGCCCACCGGACGCCCGTCCAGGTAGGCGACGAGGAACACGCCGTCCGGCGGGGTGAACTCGGCCGCGTCGACCGGGGTGTCGTCGCCGCTGCCGCCGTAGCGGGCGCCGAGGTCGGCCAGCGCCGCCCTGATCAAAGCCTGCGACTCGGGCGCGTCGAAGCGCCGCTCCCGGATCTCGATCTCGCTCACCGTGCCAGGTTACGACCGCCTCCGACCCCCGCCCGGCCCGGCGGCCGGGGGTCGGACGCAGATCACTCCGGCCCGGCTATTCCGCCGTGCGGCGACTGAGCCGGCTACTCCGCCGTCCGGCGACTGAACCGGCTATTCCGCCGTGCGGCGACTGAGCCGACTATTCCGCCGTCCGGCGGAAGTGGTCCCAGCCGCGCGGGCCGTCGTACCCGGCGCCGTCGACGGTGACCCCGGCGCCGGCCGCCACCCGCCCGACCGGCCGCCAGCCGTCGGGCAGCGCCGCGTCGCCCGGGAACGTCGCCGCCAGCGCGTGGTCCTCGCCGCCGGCCAGGATCCAGGTGTACGGGTCGACGCCGAGCGCCTGCGCCGCGTCGCGCATCTGCCGGGGCACCTCGAACGCCTCACGGCGCAGGTCGATCGCCACGCCGCTGGCGGTGGCCACGTGCCCCAGGTCGGCCAGCAGCCCGTCCGACACGTCGATCATGGCGGTGGCGCCCGCCGCGGCGGCGGCCGGACCGGCCGCGTACGGCACCTCCGGGCGGCGGAACGCCTCGACAAGCAGCCGGGGCGTGCGGAAGCCCCGGGACAGCACGGTGTAGCCCGCCGCCGACCAGCCGGTGCGCCCGGCCAGCGCCACCACGTCCCCCGGCCGGGCGCCGGAGCGGACCACCGGGGGCCGCCCGGCCAGGTCGCCGAGCGCGGTCACCGCGATGGTGAGCGTCGGGCTGGCCGACATGTCCCCGCCGACCACGCTCGCGCCGACGAGCGCCGCTTCCGTGCCCAGCCCGTCGGCCAGTTCCTCGGCCCAGGCCGGGTCCAGCTCGGCCGGCATGCAGAGCGCGACGAGCAGCGCTGTCGGGGTGGCGCCCATGGCCGCGATGTCGGCGAGGTTGGCCGCCGCCGCGCGATGCCCCACGTCCCGCGCCGCCGACCAGTCGCGCCGGAAGTGCCGCCCCTCCACCAGCACGTCGGTCGATGCGACCACCCGCCGGTCCGGCGCCGCCACCACCGCGCCGTCGTCGCCGGGGCCGAGCAGGCAGCTCTCCCCCTGTGCCAGCCGGGCGGTCACCCGGTCGATCAGCCCGAACTCGCCGACATCCGTGACCGTCATGCCGTCCCCTCGATCCGCTGCGTCGTTCCGCACATCCCACCCCTGTCCGCGCCGGCGTGTGCTCGCTCACCGCGTCCGACCGGCAACCGATAGGGATCACTGCCGCTCAGTACGGTAGTTTCACCCTTCGGGTCGCCCGGAGGCGACGGACGGAGGTCGAGTCGTGGTACAGGCGTACATCCTCATCCAGACCGAGGTCGGCCGGGCGCGTGACGTGGCCGGTCTGATCGCGGACCTGGCCGGCGTGGTACGGGTCGACGCCGTCACCGGGCCGTACGACGTGGTCGTGCTCACCGAGGCGAACACCGTCGACGAGCTCGGCAAACTCATCGTCAGCAAGGTGCAGATGGTGCCCGGCATCACCCGCACCCTCACGTGTTCTGTGGTGCGGCTGTAAGTGGACGAGAAGACCTCCCCGCGCCGGGACCGCTCCACCCGCCGCGCCGCGCTCTGGGCGACTCTGGTCGCGGTGCCGGTGACCGTGGCGGTGGCCGGGTTCACGTTCGCCAAGCTGGCCCCGGAGTCCCCGGACGCCGGCGCGAGCGCGTCGGCGAGCCCCCGGGCGCAGTCGAGCGCGCCGGTCGAGATGCCCGCCCCGGCGCTGGCCGAGCGCCCGACCGTCCTCTGCCGCGCCCTGATGTCGCAGCTCCCGGACAGCGTCCGTGACCTGGCGCAGCGTCCGGTCACCGCGGGCCCGGAGCAGAACGCCGCGTACGGCGACCCGGCCCTGACCGTGGCCTGCGGCGGCAGCCCGGCGCAGTTCCCGCCCACCGACGAGGTGTGGACGGTGAACAAGGTCTGCTGGCACGCGGCCGAGGAGGCCGACGCCACGGTGCTGACCACCGTCGACCGGGAGACCCCGATCCGGGTACGGGTGCCGAAGAGCTACGAGCCGCCGCTTCAGTGGGTGACCTCGATCTCCGACACCATCGTCAGCTCCGTGCCCTCGGCGAAGCAGGCCCCCTCGGGCTGCTCCGCCTGACGCCCGGCCGGCCGGGTCAGCGCCCGGCGCGGCGGTGCAGGGCGGTACGGATCAGCCGGTTGACCAGCTTCGGGTACTCCAGCCCGCTGGCCGACCACATCCGCGGGAACATCGAGGTCGGGGTGAAGCCCGGCATCGTGTTGATCTCGTTGAGGTAGACGTCCATCTGCGCCGTGACGAAGAAGTCGACACGGGCCAGGCCGGAGCAGTCGAGCGCGGTGAACGCGCGGGTGGCGTAGTCGCGCACCTGCCGCGCCACCGGCTCGGGCAGGTCGGCCGGGACGTCGTACTCGCAGACCTCGTCGGCGAAGATGTACTTGGCCTCGAAGTCGTACCAGTCGCGGTCGCCGATCATCCGCACCTCGGCGAGCACCGAGGCCTCCGGCGCGCCGCCGGCTTCGCCCTCCAGCACGCCGCACTCGATCTCGCGGCCGACCACGGCGCCCTCGACGAGCACCTTGCTGTCGATCTCCCGGGCGGTGACGAGCGCGGCGTCCAGGTCCGCCCAGTCGTCGACCTTGGTGATGCCGAACGAGGAGCCGGCCCGCGACGGCTTGACGAAGACGGGCAGCCCGAGGCGCTCCTTGTCCTCGTCGCTCAGCGACATCCCGGCGCGCAGCACCGCGTACGGGCCGACCGGGATGCCCTCGACGGCGCAGAGCTTCTTGGTGAACTCCTTGTCCATGGCCGCGGCGGAGGCGAACACGTTCGCGCCGACGTAGGGGATGTCGGCCATCTCCAGCATCCCCTGGATCGTGCCGTCCTCGCCGTACGCGCCGTGCAGCACCGGGAAGACCACGTCCACGTCGGCGAGCGCGACCGGCCCCTGGGCCGGGTCGAGCACCATCAGGCCGCCCGCGGCGGGGTCGGCGCGTAGCACCAGTTCGGCACCGGACCCGGCGGTGATCTCCGGGAGTTTCCGGTCGGTGATGGCGAGCCGGCTCGGTTCGCCGTCGGCGAGCACCCACTGGCCCTGCCGGGTGATGCCGACCGGCACCACCTCGAACTCGTCCGGGTCGAGCGCGGCCAGCACGCTGCCGGCGCTGACGCAGGAGATGCCGTGTTCGGGGCTGCGGCCACCGAAGACGATCGCCACACGGGTCTTGCCTGGGGTGGTCATGGTCACCTCATCGTCGCGACTACGGCTGGCCGTGCTCGCCGGTGGCGCTCACCCGATTGACCTTACTGTGCGTTGTCGGCAGGGGTGGCCGATACCCGGGGAGACGCGGAGCCGCGTGGCAAACGGTCAAGGCGACATGTACAGGGAGTAACGAGACGCGGTGCCGAGAGCCCGCGGGGCGGGTGTGGCTCAGAAGGCCGGGTGCCGGGGCCGGCGGCCGACCGCGATCACCTTGACGCGCTGCCGGCCGGCTCGCACCATGCCCAGCGCCATGAACGCGCCGGCGATCCGGTCGGCCGCCTCCCGGCTGTTCGCGCCGACGACCTGCCGCCGGCGCTCGGGGCTGGTCCGCTCGTCACGCCCGGAGCCGTCCGGGGGGCGCACGTCGGTGAGGACCACGAGGAACCGGGTCATTCCCGGCCACCTCCGCTCCGGAGGTGGCAGGCCGTCACCGTCATCGCGGAACCCCTCCCGTCTCGTGGAACGGCAGGGGCACGCGGCGGTCGGATCGTGGGGGAGTAGAAATCCGACCACCGCGCGCCCCATCCCCTCCGGTCGCTCACCGCCACCGTCGCCACGACAACCGGCGGTGAGGACGCCGTCACAGAGTGACAGGTTCACACGCGTGAATGCAACTCTCATCGACTTTCTCTCACGCACATTTTCCCACCAGATGTGCGACCATCGATGCATGGCGCCGAAGACCGCCCGGGCCCGACGGCTCGGCATCGCCCTGCGGACCCACCGGGAGGCCGCCGGCCTCACCCTGGAGACCGCGGCTGACGAGATCAACAGCACCCGCAGCACGCTGTCCCGCTACGAGAACGCGCAGACGCTGATCAGTCCCGCCACCGTGCGCGCGCTGCTGACCAGCTACGGCGTGGGCCCGGACGAGATCGCCGCGGCGGTGCAGCTCGCGAAGGACGCCCGCAAGCCCGGCTGGTGGGTGTCCTACTCGTACCTGCTGGACCGCCGCACCATCGACTTCATCGCGCTGGAGGCCGAGGCCACCGGCATCGCGAACTTCGAGCCGTCGGTGGTGCCCGGTCTGCTCCAGACCGCCGACTACATCCGCGGCGTGATGCGCGGCGGCCCGCACACCCTCAGCGACGAGCAGGTGGAGCAGCGCGTGCAGCTACGGCTGGACCGCCAGCAGCGGCTCTCCGGGGACGAACCGCCGATTCTCGACGCCATCATCGACGAGGGCGCGCTGCTGCGCCCGGTCGGTGGCCGCTCGGTCATGTCCGCCCAGCTCCAGCACCTGGTGAAGATGGCCGAGCTGCCGAACATCACGGTGCAGGTGATCCCCCTGGCCGCCGGTTACCACCGGGGCACCCGGGGCTCGCTGCACATGCTGGAGTTCGCCGACCCGGAGGACCCGATCATCGCCTCGGTGGAGACCGTCGCCGGGCAGATGATCCTCGACCGGCCGGGCGACCTGCGTACCTGCACCAAGATCATGGAGCACCTGCGGACCGTGGCGCTGAGTCCGGCGGCCAGTCGGGACCAGCTGCTCCGCCTGCTGAACGAGAGGTGACCAGATGAACGGCACGAACCGTCCGCACCCGACACCGGCCGGCTGGCGCAAGAGCAGCCACAGCGGCGACGAGGGCGCGTGCGTGGAGATGGCGCCGCTGTCCGGCGCGGTGGCGGTCCGCGACTCCAAGGACCCGGCCGGCCCGGTGCTGGTGTTCCCGCCGCACGCCTGGGCCGCGTTCACCGCGGCGCCGCCGCGCCCCTGACGGCGGGCCCTCAGGCGAGCGCGCCGCCCGGCCGCAGCGGCGCGGCCACGGCGGCGGCGCGCACCGTCTCCAGCGCCGCGATGGCCACCCCGCGCGCCCCGGCCATGTCCCGGTCCGGCACCAGCGCGAAGGTGGCCACCGCGCGCTGCTCCTCGCGCAGCACCGTGTGCTCGGCGACGGCGGCGAGGAACCAGTCCCGGAACTCCGGCGCCGCCTCCACCACGCCCCCGCCGACGAAGTACGCGTGCGGGTCGGTGAAGTTCGCAGCGATGGTGAACAACCGCCCCAGCGCCCGCGCCTGCTGGCCGAACACCTGGCGGGCCAGCGGGTCGCCCCGCTCGCCGTAGCCGCGCAGCAGCTTCGCCGCCCGCTCCGGCTCCTCCGCGGCCAGCGGATGCTCCGGATGCCGGGCCAGCCAGTACGGCAGCAGGTTGCGCCGGATCGCGGTCAGCGAGGCGACGCTCTCCGCGTCCCCGGTGAAGCCGCAGGCACAGACCGGCGCCGGCTGGTCCGGCTCGACCAGGCCGTCCAGCGGGATGTGCACGTGGCCGAACTCGCCGGCCATGCCGGCCGCGCCGCCGACCACCCGGCCGGACTCCACCACTCCCCCGCCCAGCCCGGTACCCACGATCGCGGACACCGAGGACCGGGCCATCGCGTCCGCGCCGAAGTGCACGTGATGGGCGTAGAGCGCGGCGGCGTTGCCGTCGTTGGCGTACACCACCGGCAGGCCGAGCCGCCGCTCCAGCGCGGTACGCACGTCGAAGCCACGCCAGGCCGGCTGGGAGAAGTTGGTGGAGCCGCGCGAGGAGATCACCCCGGTGGCGCTGGCCGGGCCGGGCGTGTCCAGCCCGACCGCGCGTACCAGGTCACGGGGCACGCCGGTGTGGGCGAGCACGCCGTCGAACGCCCGCGCCAGCGCCTCCACCGCCGCCTGCGGACCGGCGCCGACGTCACTCGGGATCTCCAGCAGCCCGTCCACCAGGAACCGGCCGTCGACGGTCAGCACCGTGGCGTTGTCGCTCGTGCCCCCGTTGTCCAGCCCCACCACCACCGGCAGCCCTGCGCTGTCCACGCCACCGCCTCCCGCCGAGCCTGATCCGAGGCTAGTTCTCGGCGGGCCCACCCGCCATGCCGCCGGCGGTACTGCCCCGCCCGCTCTCAGCCGGGACGGCGGGCGGTCACCGCTGTCGCCTCGCGCTCCTCGTCACGGACCACCGACGGGTGTAGCCCGGCGGCGGCGAACACGGCGCACAACGCCGCGGCCTGCCCGGCGCTCACCTCGACAGCGACATGCCCGCCCGGGGCCAGCCACTGCGCCGCGCCGGACGCGACACGGCGCAGCACCGCGAGGCCGTCCGCGCCGCCGTCCAGCGCCACCGGGGCCTCGTGCAACCGCGCCTCGGCCGGCAACGAGGCCACCGCGCCGGTCGGCACGTACGGCGCGTTCGCCACCACCAGGTCCAGCCGGCCGCGCCAGGTGGCCGGCACCGCGTCGAACAGGTCGCCCTGATAGACGGGGACGCCGAGCGGGTCTAGGTTGCGCCGCGCGCACGCCACCGCCACCGGGTCGATGTCGGCGGCGGCCAGCCAGCGCGGCGCCAGCCGCTCGTGCAGCACCACGGCGGCGGCGCCGGAGCCGCAGCACAGGTCGAGCACCGCGGGCGCCGGCCCGGCGACCGCCACCGCGGCGGCGACGAGCACCGCGGTACGCCCGCGCGGCACGAACACCCCCGGGTGGACGGCGATCCGCCGGCCGCAGAACTCGGCCCAGCCGAGCAGGTGTTCCAGCGGCAGGCCGGCGACGCGACGGTCGACCAGCCGGGTCAGTGACTGCGCCGAGTCGGCGGCGGCGATCAGCAGGTCCGCCTCGTCCTCGGCGAAGACGCAACCGGCGGCGCGCAGCCGGCGGACGAGGGCAGGGCGGTCGGGAGTGAACACGGTGGATGCCATGGCAGGCCTTTCGGGAAGCGCTCGTCGGCGTTCCCGGCGTCGCCTCAGCTCCTGGGCGACGCGGACTCGGAGGGAACGCCGGTCCTCTGCTGGGGGATCGGACTCACCTCCTCGGGTCGGGGCCGCACGGGCCGTGGCTGCCCGTCACGATAGCCCAGCGGGCGTCGCGCCGTCAGCCCGCCGCGTCGAGCGCCGCCGCCACGTCGGCGAGCAGGTCGGCGGTGTCCTCGATGCCGCAGGAGAACCGCACGAAACCGGGTGCTGTGTCGTCGCCCCACTGGGCGCGCCGGTCGGCTGTGGTGTGCAGCCCGCCGAACGAGGTGGCGGCGGCCACCAGCCGGGAGGCGCCGAGGAACCGGGCCACGCGGCGCTCGTCGCCCAGGTCGAACGAGAGCACGCCCGGTACGCGCCGCATCTGGGCCGAGGCGACCGGGTACGCCGGGTCCTCCGGCCGCCCGGGCCAGCGCACCCCGGTCACGTCCGGCCGGGCCGCGAGCAGGTCGGCCAGCGCCCGCGCGTTCACGGTCTGCCGGGCCAGCCGCAGGTCGAGCGTGGCCAGCGAGCGGTGGGCCAGCCAGCAGTCGAACGCGCCGGGCACCCCGCCGGTGGCGTTGCGCCACGTGGTCGCCGCGTCCCGCAGCCCGGCGTCCCGGGTCGCCAGATAGCCCAGCAGCAGATCCGAGTGGCCGGTCAGCGCCTTGGTGCCGGAGGCGACCACCACGTCCGCGCCGAGGTCCAGCGGGCGCTGCCCGAGCGGCGTCGCGGTGGTGTTGTCCACCGCCACCAGCGCGCCGGCGGCGTGCGCGGCGGCGGCCACCGCCCGCACGTCGGCCACGTCCAGGCCGGGGTTCGCCGGGGTCTCCAGCAGCACCAGCCGGACGCCGTCGAACGACGGGTACGGCCCGGCGGTCGGCACCAGCACCACGCGTACGCCGAGCTGTTCCAGCGTGTCCGAGGCGAACGAGCGCACCGAGAAGTAGCCGTCGGCGGGCAGCAGCACGGTGTCGCCGGGGCGCAGCACGGTCAGCAGCAGCCCGGTGATGGCGGCCTGGCCGCTGGCGAAGACGCGGCAGTCGGCGCCCTCCAGTTCGCCGATCGCCGTCTCCAGCAGCCGCCGGGTGGGGTTGTCGGGTCGCCCGTACCCGTCCGCCGCCGCCGACGGGCCGCGCTCCGGGTCGAGGTGGTACGGCGCCGCGAAGACCGGGCCGGGCAGGAACGGCTGCCCGGGTACGGCCTCCGGCAGGCCGGCGTGCACGCTGCGCGTGCCGTCGCCCCAGTTCCCGCCCGCCGCGCCGGCGGCGCTCACTCGTACGACTCCGGCTTGGCGGTACGGCTCATCAGCGCGTCCACCGCGAGGCGGGGGTCCATCCCCTCGTGGCAGATCCGCTCGATCTGCTCGGTGATCGGCATCTCGACGCCGTGCGCGCGGGCCAGGTCGCGGATGGCCAGGCAGCTCTTGACGCCCTCGGCGGTCTGCCGGGTGGCGGCCTGGGCCTGCTCCAGCGACTCGCCCCGGCCCAGGTGCTCGCCGAAGGTGCGGTTGCGGGCCATCGGAGACGAGCAGGACGCGACCAGGTCGCCCATGCCGGCCAGCCCGGCGAACGTGATCGGGTCGGCGCCGAGCGCCACGCCCAGCCGGGCGGTCTCGGCCAGCCCCCGGGTCATCAGCATGGCCCGGGTGTTGTCGCCGAAGCCCATCGCGGTGGCGATGCCGTACGCCAGCGCGATCACGTTCTTCACCGCGCCGCCCAGCTCGCAGCCGATCACGTCGTCATTCGTGTACGGACGGAAGTACGGCGTGCGGATGGACGCCTGCACCAGCGCGGTACGCCGGCTGTCGGTGCCGGCGACAACAGTCGCGGCCGGCTGCTCGGCGGCGATCTCCGGGGCGAGGTTGGGCCCGGAGACGACCACCACCCGGTCGGCGGGCACCCCGGCGGTCTCCGTGACGACCTGGCTCATCCGCTTGGTGGTGCCCAGCTCGATGCCCTTCATCAGCGACACGAGCGTGGCGTCCGGCGCCAGGTACGGCGTCCAGTCGGCGAGGTTGCCGCGCAGCGTCTGCGACGGCACCGACAGCACCACCACCTCGGCGCCCTCGATCGCCTCGGCGGCGTCGCCGGTGGCGGTGACCCGCTCCGGCAGGCGCACGCCCGGCAGGTACTCCGGGTTCTCCCGGCCGGTCCGGATCGCCTCGGCCACGGCGGCCCGGCGGGCCAGCACCGTGACGTCCCGTCCGGCGTCGGCGAGGATCTTCGCGAACGCGGTCCCCCAGGAACCGGCGCCCAGCACCGCCACGTGCCCGCTCATTCGCCGGCCTCCCGCGCGCCGGTGCGGGCGGGCCGCTGCCAGAGCGGCGGTGGCGTGCCGCCGCGGATCTCCGCGACCAGATCCCGGATGCGCAGCATGATGGTGTCCGTCATCTCCTCCAGGATCGGCCGGGTCGGCGTGGCGCCGGCCCAGGGGCTCAGGTCCACCGGCGGACCGGCGATCACCGTCACCGGGGTACGCGGGCGTAGCCCGAACCGCGCGGTACGGGGGTCGAACATCCGCTCCGGGCCGACCATGGCGATCGGGACCACCGGGGCGCCGGTGGCCAGCGCCAGCCGGGCCGCGCCGGTCTTGCCCTTCATCGGCCACAGGTCCGGCTCCCGGGTGGTGGTGCCCTCCGGGTAGATCACCACGGCGCCGTCCTCGGCCAGCGCGGCGATCAGCTTGTCCAGCGACTTGACCGCCTCGACAGTGCCCCGCTCGACCGGGATCTGCTGGCAGCGGTGCAGGATCGAGCCGACCACCGGCACCCGGAACACGCTGGCCTTGCCGAGGAAACGCGGCCAGCGTCCGGCGTCGTAGATGTAGTGCGCGACCACGAGCGGGTCGGCGTGCGAGATGTGGTTGGGCACGAGGATCACGCCGCCGTCCTGGCGCAGGTGCTCCATGCCCCGCCAGGTGCGCCGGGTCCAGACGGTCATCAGCGGCTTCACCAGCACCACGGCGAGCCGTCGCCAGAACCCCAGCCTCCGCCGTGCCACAGTGCCTCCTCGATCCGCCCACGCGCCCCGGCACAGAATCATGCCTGTTCGCCCCCGCTGCGGCCAGTGCGGGTACCGGCGCTCCCGCTGGCAGGATGGTCGGCGTGTCTGAGGCCCGCTGGACCGTGGTGATGCCGGTGAAGCGCCTGGGAGCGGCGAAGAGCCGTCTGCGGGGCGCGCTGCCCGGCGTACCCCACGAGGAGCTGGCGCTGGCCCTGGCGGCCGACACCCTGCGCGCGGCGCGGGCGTGCCCGGCGGTCGCCGTGGTGCTCGTGGTGACCGACGACGCGCGGGTGCGCGCGGCGGCGGACGCGGCGGGCGCCCGGGTCGTCGCCGACCCGGCGGCCGGGCTGAACGCGGCGTTCCGGCACGGCGCGGCCGTCGCCGGGCCGCGCGCCGCCGTGGCCGGCCTGACCGCCGACCTGCCGGCGCTGCGTCCGGCCGAGCTGGCCGCCGCGCTGCGTGCCACCGAGGGGGTACGCGGGTTCGTCGCGGACGCCCCCGGCGGTGGCACCGTGCTGCTGGCCGCGCCGGCCGGGGTGCCGCTGGCGCCGCGGTTCGGGCCCGGCTCGGCCGCCGCCCACGCGGCGAGCGGGGCGCTGCCGTTGGCCGGTGACTGGCCCAGCCTGCGCCGGGACGTGGACACCCCGGCGGACCTGGCCACCGCCGCCGGGCTGGGCCTGGGGCCGCGCACGGCGGCGCTGCTGGCCGGCGGCGGAGTCCGGTACGGTGCTGGCATGCAGGGGACGGTGGCCACCTACGACGCGTCGACCCGCAGCGGCGTGCTGCTGCTCGACGACGGCACCGAGCTGGCGTTCCCGGCCCGCGCGTTCGACGCCTCCGGGCTGCGGCTGCTCCGATTGGGGCAGCGTGTCCGGATCGAGCGGGACGCCGACGGCGAGGTGGTCCGGGTGACCTTGCCGACGATGGCGTGAACAACCTGGCCGGAGTTCATTTTCCGTTCACCCTTATCGGGGAATCATGAGGTGGTGAGCACCCCTCGCGAGCAACCCGACGGCCCGCCGCCGATCCTCGACCCCGGCACGCCCCGCAACGGCCGCCCCGGCCGCGGCCCGGACGGGCGGTTCCGCCAGCCCCGGCCGCCCGAGGAGCGCCTCGGCGCCGACCCGGAGGCGACCGCCGCCACCGGGCTGGACGAGCCGCTCGACCCGGTCGAGGGCCCGGACGAGACCGGCCCGGACGCCGGGCCGCCCCCGGCGCAGCCGCTGCCGGAGGACCGCTTCCTCAACCGGGAGCTGTCCTGGCTCGACTTCAACGCCCGGGTGCTGGCGCTCGCCGAGGACCCGCGCACCCCGCTGCTGGAGCGGGCGAAGTTCCTGGCCATCTTCGCCAGCAACCTGGACGAGTTCTACATGGTGCGGGTGGCCGGGCTGAAGCGCCGCCTCTCCGCCGGCCTGCCGGTACGCGGCGGCGACCGGCTGCCGCTGCGCACCCAGCTCGACCTCGTCACCTCCAAGGCCGCCGGCCTGGTCGCGCGGCACGCCACCTGCCTGGTCGACGACGTGCTGCCGAAGCTCGCCGCCGAGGACATCCGCGTGCTGCGCTGGAGCGACCTGGACGACGCCGAGCGGGAGCGGCTGCGCACCTGGTTCCGGGAGCACATCTTCCCGGTGCTCACCCCGCTCGCTGTCGACCCGGCGCACCCGTTCCCGTACATCTCCGGCCGGTCGCTGAACCTGGCCGTCTCGGTACGCGACCCGGACGGCGGGTCGGAACTGTTCGCCCGGGTCAAGGTGCCGAACAACGTGCCCCGGTTCGTCCGCGTCCACCGTGACCAGCCGGGCGTGCGGTTCCTGCCGGTGGAGGACCTCATCTCGGTGCACCTCGGCCAGCTCTTCTCCGGCATGCAGGTGGTCGAGTGCCACCTGTTCCGGGTGACCCGCAACGCCGAGGTCGAGGTGGACGAGGACCGCGACGAGGACCTGCTCCAGGCGCTGGAGCGGGAACTGGCCCGGCGCCGGTTCGGTCCGCCGGTACGCCTGGAGGTGGCCGCGTCCATCTCCGACCACATGCTGGAGCTGCTCGTCCGCGAGCTGGACGTGGACGACCACGACGTGCTGCGGGTCCGTGGCCTGCTCGACCTCTCCGCGTTGTGGCAGGTCTACGGCGAGGCCGACCGGCCGGACCTGAAGGACCCGTCGTTCGTGCCGGCCACCCACCCGCGCCTGGCCGAGGGCGAGGTGCCGCGCAGCGTCTTCGCCACGCTGCGCGACGGCGACGTGCTGGTGCACCACCCGTACCACTCGTTCGCCACCAGCGTGCAGCGCTTCGTGGAGCAGGCCGCGGCCGACCCGAACGTGCTCGCCATCAAGCAGACGCTCTACCGCACCAGCGGCGACTCCCCGATCGTGGACGCGCTGGTCGACGCGGCCGCCGCCGGCAAGCAGGTGGTGGTGCTGGTCGAGCTGAAGGCGCGCTTCGACGAGGTGGCGAACATCGGCTGGGCGCGCACGCTGGAACGGGCCGGCTGCCACGTGGTCTACGGCCTGGTGGGCCTCAAGACGCACTGCAAGACCGCGCTCGTGGTACGCCAGGAGGGCAACCAGATCCGGCGGTACTGCCACATCGGCACCGGCAACTACCACCCGAAGACGGCCCGGCTCTACGAGGACTTCGGCATGCTCACCGCCGACCCGGAGATCGGCGCCGACCTGACCGACCTGTTCAACGTGCTCACCGGCTACAGCCGGCAGACCGCGTACCGGCGGCTGCTGGTGGCGCCGCAGGGCATCCGCAGTGGCCTGATCGAGCGGATCGACAGGGAGATCGAGCACGTCCGGCTGGGCATGCCGGGGCTGGTGCAGTTCAAGGTGAACTCGCTGGTCGACGAGGAGATCACCGACGCGCTCTACCGGGCGTCGCGGGCCGGCGTGCACGTGGACCTGCTGATCCGGGGCATGTGCACGCTGCGGCCGGGCGTGCCGGGGCTGTCGGAGAACATCCGGGTCCGCTCGATCCTCGGCCGGTTCCTGGAGCACTCCCGGATCTTCCGGTTCGGCAACGACGGCGACGCCGAGTTCTGGATGGGCTCGGCCGACCTGATGCACCGCGACCTGGACCGCCGGGTCGAGGCGCTGGTGCAGGTCAGCGACCCGGTGGCCCGCGCCGAGCTGGACCACGTCCTCACCGCCGCGTTCGATCCCGACGTGGACGCGTTCGAGCTGGCCGCCGACGGCACCTGGCACCGGCGTACCGGCGACGGCGACGCGCCGCTGACCCACCTGCAGGACCTGTTGCTGCGCCGGGTCGGCGGCCGGGCGGACTGAGCGGGCCGTGGCGCGTGCCGGGCGGGCATACGGTGAGCGGGTGAGCGACGACGAGCCGGTGCGGATCCGGGCCGCGGGCGGCGTGGTGTGGCGCCCGGGCCCGGCCGGCGTCGAGGTCTGCCTGGTGCACCGCCCCCGGTACGGCGACTGGTCGCTGCCGAAGGGCAAGCTGGATCGCGGCGAGCATCCGCTGGTCGCAGCCGTCCGTGAGGTGGCCGAGGAGAGCGACGTACGGGCGGTGCCGCAGGTGCGCCTGCCCACTGTCCGCTACCGCAGCGAGGGTCACGCCAAGGCGGTCGACTACTGGTCGATGCGGGCGGCCGGCACCGGCGGCTTCCAGCCCGGCACCGAGGTCGACGACGTGGCCTGGTTCCCGGTCGACGAGGCGGTACGCCGGGTCAGCTACCCGCACGACGGCGAGGTGATCGCCGCGTTCGCGGCGCTGCCGCAGGTCACCGCGACCGTGCTGCTGGTGCGGCACGCCAGCGCCGGCAAGCGCGGCACCTGGACCGGCCCGGACCACGGGCGCCCGCTGGACGACGACGGGCAGGCCCAGGCGCGGGCGCTGGTCCCGCTCGTGGCCCTGGTCCGCCCGGACCGCCTGTTCTCCGCCTCGGCGCGCCGCTGCGTGCAGACGCTGGGCCCGGCCGCGGCCCGGCTGGACCTGCCGATCGAGGTGTGTGGCGACTTCGACGAGCCGGCGCCGGGCCAGCAGGTCGAGGAGTGCGCGCTGGCCGCCGCGGCCCGGCTGACCGCGCTGGCGCAGACCGCCGGGGCGGTGGCGGTGTGCAGCCAGGGCAAGGTGATCCCGGGCGCGCTGGAACGGCTCGCCGGCCGGGCGGACGACTTCGCCACCGCCAAGGGAAGCGGCTGGCTGCTGCCCTTCGCCGGCGACCGTCTGGTCCTCGCCGACCGGCTGTGAGGCAGGCCGCGGGCCGGCGGGTCAGGGCAGCGTGACGGTGAGCGTCACCGGGAGGTGGTCGCTGGCCTCGGTGCGCGGCGCGCGTACCGCGCCGGCGGTCAGTCCCGGCGAGACGAAGACGTGGTCGATCTGGGTGCGCGGGTCGTCGGCCGGGCTGGTCCGCAGCGGCCGGGCCGGGGCCAGCGCGTCCACCAGCCCGGCGCGTGTGAACTCGGCGAACGCCGGGTCGGCCGGCTCGGTGTTGAGGTCGCCGCCGAGCACCAGTGGACGGCCGGCGGCGTACCGGCCGGCGAACGCCGCCACCTCGCGGGCCTGCTCCACCGGGTCCCGGCCGGGTGGCGGTTGCAGATGCGTGGCCACCACTGCCAGCTCGCGACCACCGAGGTCGAGCGTGACGCCGAGGGCCTGCGCCCCGGTCGGCGCGCCGTGCGCGGTGAGCCGCCGGGTCTGACCGGAGCGCGCCGGGAACCGGCTGAGCACCGCGTCGCCCCAGACCGGGTCGGCGGCGGGCGCGAAGACGTACGGCATCTCCAGCCGCCGGGCCAGCAACCCCAGCGTGTCGTGACCGCCGTTGAGCCACCAGCCCCGGTCGACCTCGCTGAGCAGCACGATGTCCGCGCCGCGCAGTTCCCGGGCCAGCGCGTCGAGGTCCAGCCGGCCGTCCAGGCCGAACCCCATCCGGAGGTTGTACGCGGCCACCCGTACCGCCGCCGGCGCGGTCGTCGGCCGGGCCTGCGCGGGCGGTACGTGCAGCGCGGCGCCCAGCCCGGCCAGCGCGGTCAGGCCGGCCAGGACGGTGACCCGGACCGGGGCGGGCAGCGCCGGGTCAGCCTGGCGGGGTGCGCCGGCCGCCACCACGGCGACCAGGACGGCCGTGGCGACCGGGGCCCACCAGTTGGGGTACCCCACGTCGTAGGCGGCGTAGTAGGCCACCGTGGCCACCGCGAAGACGAGCATCCCGAGCGCGGCCGCCCGGCCGCGGCGCGCACCCGCCCGCCCGCCGTCGTCGGTTCCGGCGGCCCGGTCGTCGCCGGCTGCCGCGTCGGTCAACGCCAGGCAGCCGCCGAGACCGGCGGCGGTGAGCAGGTACGCCGGTACGAGATGCCCGGTCACGAACAGCACCGATCCGGCGAGCAGCGCCGCCGGCCACAGCACCCGGGCCGGACGCGCCGGCACCCGGAACAGCGCCGACGCCAGGAACAGCAGGACCGCAAGCGCGCCCGGCACGGCTGCGCCGCCGGGGCGGGCGAGCCCGGGAAAGTCGGGCGATCCGGTGCCGGCGGCGGCGCTCCAGAGCGCCGGGGCGAGCGCCACCTGACCGGCCAGCACCAGTGCCGGCCCGCACAGCAGCCAGGCCCGGCGTCCCGGCGTACGGGTGCGCCCGCCGGTCGCGGCGGCCACGCCCTCGTCCGCGCCCGCCGGGGACGGCTCTCCGGCCGCCGTGGTCCGCTCCGCCGCGGACGCGGCCAGGAAGGCCAGCACCAGCAGGGCGCTCAGCGTCCAGGCCGCGATGCCGCCGCGCCACACCAGGTCCTCGGTGCCGAGCAGCGCGTGCCCGACCGCGTTCCCGGCCAGGCCCAACGCCAGCCCGGCCACCGGCCGGGGCGCCGACGCGGCGGTGGCGGCCAGCCAGACCAGCCCGGCGAGCAGCCCGGCGCAGGCCAGCCAGAGCTGTGCCGGGCCACCGGGTTGCGCGGTGAGCGCCAGCCGCGCCGCCGCCACCACACCGGCCGCGACGAGGCCGACCGGGCGGGCGCCGATCCGGCGTACGAGCGCGGGCGCGGCGAGGGCGAGCAGGAACCAGCCGAGCGCGAACGCGCCGAGCAGTTCGGCTGGCGTCTCGGCGGCCCGCCCGAAGAGGGTGATGACCGACGGGAGCCAGACCCGCAGCACGTCCAGCAGGACCGCGATGCCCAGCGCAAGCGCCAGGGTGGAGAGGTGACGGTGCCGCACGGGGCGCCTCTTCTCGTGACCGACGGGGGTTTTCGGCACGGCGATTCTGCGGCGCGCGGCGGCGGGCGGTCAACGCGTACCCATGCGAAAGGGCGCCCACCGCGAACGGTGGGCGCCCTTCGTGGGCCGTCCGGTCAGCGCCGGCTGGCGGCCTTCTTGGCCGGTGCCTTCTTCGCGGGCGCCTTCTTGGCCGCGGTCGTCTTCTTGGCCGTGGCGGACTTCGCCGCGGTCGTCTTCTTGGCGGCGGTGGTCTTCTTCGCCGCGGTGGACTTCGCCGCGGTCGTCTTCTTCGCCGCCGTGGTCTTGGTCGCGGCCGCCTTCTTCGCCGCCGTGGTCTTGGTCGCGGCCGCCTTCTTCGCCGGGGCGGCCTTCTTGGTAGCGGTGGTCTTGGTGGCCTTCGCCGCCGTGGTCTTCTTCGCGGCGGCGGTGTTCTTCGCCGCCGTGGTCTTCTTGGCGGCGCCGGTGGTCTTCTTCGCGGCGGCGGTGTCCTTCGGCACCTTGCCGCTGGCCACCATCTCCTTGAAGCCCGCGCCGGCGCGGAACGTCGGGACGGAGGTCTTCTTGACCTTCACCGCCTCTCCGGTCCGCGGGTTGCGCGCTGTTCGGGCTCCCCGGACGCGCTTCTCGAACGCTCCGAAACCGGTGATCGCCACCTTCTCGCCCTTGGTGACCGCCGCCTGGACCTCAGCGAGAACCGCGTCGAGCGCGGCCGTCGCCGTCTTCCGGTCCCCCAGGCGAACGGCGAGCGCCTCGATGAGCTCGGCCTTGTTCACGACTTCCTCCCGATTGTGCAACTGACTCGACGCGAGCCATTCTGCGCGCACGTTATGCCCTGTGCTGCCTGGACACAAACATTCGGTGGAAAAAAGCCCTTGTGTCGTAACGGATTCGCCCCCACCGGGCACACCGGTGGGGGCGAATTCGGGCCGGAGTCAGGCTACCGAGGGCAGGAACGACGGCCGGGACGCCTCGTACGAGGAGATCTCCGCTTCGTGCCGGAGGGTGAGTCCAATGTCGTCCAAGCCCTCCATCAGCCGCCAACGGCTGTGGTCGTCCAGCGGGAACGCCCAGGTGGCGTCACCGGCGTGGACCTGGCGGGCGGCGAGGTCGACAGTGATCGGCGTGGTCGGCTCGGATTCCACGAGATCCCACAGTTCTTCCACGGCTTTCAATTCCAGCTCGACCGGAAGGAGACCTTCCTTGAGCGCGTTGCCGCGGAAGATGTCGCCGAAGCGGGGCGAGATGACGGCCCGGAAGCCCCAGTCCCGCAGCGCCCAGACGGCGTGCTCACGGGAGGATCCGGTGCCGAACTCGGGGCCGGCGATCAGAATCGACGCACCCGAATGGACGGGATCGTTGAGGACGAATGACGGATCCTCCCGCCACGCGTTGAACAGACCGTCGGCGAATCCGGTCCGGGTCACCCGCTTGAGGTACACGGCGGGGATGATCTGGTCGGTGTCCACGTTGGACCGGCGCAGCGGCACGGCCGTGCCGGTGTGGGTGGTGAACTTGTCCATCTCGGCTGCCCTTCTTACAGGTCGGCGGGGGCGGCCAGCCGGCCGACCACGGCGGTGGCGGCGGCGACCGGCGGGGACACCAGGTGGGTACGCCCGCCCCGGCCCTGGCGGCCCTCGAAGTTGCGGTTGGAGGTCGAGGCGGACCGCTCACCCGGCTTCAACGTGTCCGGGTTCATGCCCAGGCACATGGAGCAGCCGGCGAAACGCCACTCGGCGCCGGCGTCGGTGAACACCTTGTCCAGCCCCTCCGCCTCGGCCGCCTCGCGGACCGCGGCCGAGCCGGGCACCACCAGCATGCGTACGCCGTCGGCGACCTGGTGGCCGCGCAGCACGTCGGCGGCGGCCCGCAGGTCCTCCAGGCGGCCGTTGGTGCAGGAGCCGACGAAGACCACGTCCACGGCCAGGTCGCGCATCGGCGCGCCGGGGGTGAGGTCCATGTACTCCAGCGCGCGCCGGGCGGCGACCCGCTCCGGCTCGGTGACGAACTCCTCCGGGTCCGGCACCGTCGCGCCCAGCGGCACGCCCTGCCCGGGGTTGGTGCCCCAGGTGACGAACGGCGTGATCCGGCTCGCGTCGAGCGTGACCTCGGTGTCGAACGTCGCGCCGTCGTCGGTGGGCAGCGTGCGCCAGTACTCCAGCGCCGCGTCCCAGTCGTCGCCCTGGGGCGCGTTCGGCCGCCCCTTCAGGTACGCGAACGTGGTCTCGTCCGGCGCGATCATGCCGGCCTTGGCGCCCCACTCGATGGACATGTTGGCGATGGTCATCCGCCCCTCCATGGAGAGGTTGCGGATCGCCTCGCCCCGGTACTCGACGATGTGACCGCGACCGCCACCGGTGCCGACCTGCGCGATCAGCGCGAGCACCAGGTCCTTGGCGGTGACGCCGGGCGCCAGCTCGCCGACGACGTTCACCGCCATGGTCTTCGGCCGGGCCTGCGGCAGCGTCTGCGTGGCCAGCACGTGTTCGACCTCACTGGTGCCGATGCCGAACGCGAGCGCGCCGAACGCGCCGTGGGTGGCGGTGTGCGAGTCGCCACAGACGATCGTCATGCCGGGCTGGGTGAGGCCGAGCTGCGGGCCGATGACGTGCACGATGCCCTGGTTCTCGTCGCCCAGCGCGTGCAGGCGGACGCCGAACTCGGCACAGTTGCGACGCAGCGTCTCGATCTGGGTGCGGGAGGTGGGGTCCGCGATCGTGAGCAGGTCGCCGCGCCGGAGGCGGAACGCGGGGTCGTCGTACCCGGTCGGGGTGTTGTGGTCCTCCGTCGCGATCGTCAGGTCGGTACGGCGGACCCCGCGCCCGGCAAGACGCAGCCCGTCGAACGCCTGCGGGCTGGTCACCTCGTGCAGCAGGTGCAGGTCGATGAAGAGCAGGTCCGGCTCCCCGTCGGCGGAGCGGACCACGTGTGCGTCCCAGACCTTCTCGGCCAGGGTCCTCGGTTGAGTGACTCCCACCATCTGGACATCCTAAATTCTGGGAGGTAAATTTCGGCTTGTGGGACACAGTATGAGCGGTGTCGGCGTTCTCGACAAGGCGGTGGTCATCCTGGCCGCCTGTGTCGACGGCGCCAGCCTGGCCGAACTCGTTGAACGCACCAAGCTGCCCCGGGCCACCGCGCACCGGCTGGCACAGGCGCTGGAGATCCACCGGATGCTCGTCCGGGACACCCAGGGCCGGTGGCGCCCGGGGCCACGCCTGGGCGAGCTGGCGAACGCGGCCCCGGACGTGCTCCTGACCGCCGCCGAGCCGCTGCTCGCCGCGCTACGGGACGCCACCGGCGAAAGCGCCCAGCTCTACCTGCGGCGCGCCGACGAACGGATCTGCGTGGCCGCCGCCGAGCGCGCCAGCGGCCTGCGGGACACCGTCCCGGTCGGCTCGGTGCTGCCGATGACCGCCGGGTCGGCGGCGCAGATCCTGCTCGCCTGGGAGCCGCCGGAGGCGGTGATGCCGCTGCTCCCCCGCTCCAAGTTCACCGGCCGCACGCTGGCCGAGGTGCGGCGGCGCGGCTGGGCCCAGAGCGTCGCGGAGCGGGAGGCGGGTGTGGCGAGCGTCTCGGCGCCGATCCGGGACCGCACCGGTCGGGTGATCGCCGCGATCAGCATCTCCGGCCCGATCGAGCGCCTCGGCCGCCGTCCCGGCGAACGCCACGCCATGGCCGTCGTCCGAGCCGGCCAGCGCCTCTCCGGCCTCTGACCCGGCGGCTGCGAGATCTTGGTAGGAAATGGCCCTCAGAGGGGCCATTTCCTACCAAGATCTTCGCCTGCTGAGCCGGCTGCGGCAGCTCCCCTCGCCTGACCCGGTTGATCAAGGAGTTTGTGTCCTCGGGGCCGCGTGAATCCGCCGCAAACTCCTTGATCAACAGGGCGGGCTGCCAGCCGGGTGAGGCCGAGGGCGGCAGCCAGGGTGAGAGGGCGGGAACGCGAACGGCCCGTCTCGCTCCGCGAGGCGGGCCGTTCGGTGACGTAGCCCCGACCGGATTCGAACCGGCGCTACCGCCTTGAGAGGGCGGCGTCCTGGGCCGCTAGACGACGGGGCCAGGCACTTTTCCTGCTTCGCCGCCCTGCCGGGTGGCGTGGCAGTAGTCTAGCGGCATCGCGTCCGGCACCGCGCCGCGGGGGTACACCCTCACCGCGCGCGGAAAACACGTGGCCGGACAGCAGAAAGCCCGCCCCGGAAAACGGGACGGGCTGACAGTGCTGTAGCCCCGACCGGATTCGAACCGGCGCTACCGCCTTGAGAGGGCGGCGTCCTGGGCCGCTAGACGACGGGGCCAGAACCTTCATTGCACTCCGCCAGCGTGAGCTGCCGGAATCCAGCGTCCGTGGGCTCTTGCGAACCCGCGGCTGCGCTGGGGTACCAGGACTCGAACCTAGACTAACTGAACCAGAATCAGTCGGGCTGCCAATTACCCCATACCCCATTGGCCCCTTGCGGCGCCGGGAATGAACTTTACCCTCCCGGTGCCGACAGGCCAAATCCAACCCCTCGAAACCCACCTGACCAGCGGAAACGAGGCATCGGAGCGAATCAGGCGACAGGGACCACCGGGTTGCTGAGCTCCCCGATCCCCTGGATCCGCACGGTGACCGTATCCCCCTCGGTGAGCGGGCTAACCCCCGCCGGCGTGCCGGTCAGGACCACGTCGCCGGGCAGCAGCGTCATCACGTGCGAGATGTACGACACCAGGCCGGGTACGTCGAACACCATGTCCTTCGTCCGGCCGAGCTGGCGTACCTCCATCTCCTCCGGGTTGCGGCCCACCTCGCAGCGGATCTCCAGGTCGCTGACGTCGAGACCGGTGGTGATCCACGGCCCGATCGGGCAGAACGAGTCGAAGCCCTTGGCGCGGGTCCACTGCCCGTCGGAACGCTGAAGGTCCCGCGCGGTGACGTCGTTGGCGCAGGTGTAGCCGAAGATGGCCCGCTCGGCGGCGGCACGGTCGGCCCGGCGGGCGCCGGGAGCGCCGATGACCACGGCGAGTTCCGCCTCGTGCTCGACCTGCTTGGAGAAGATCGGCAGCCGGATCGCGTCGCGCGGGCCGATCACCGAGGTGGACGGTTTGAGGAAGAGCAGCGGCTCCTTCGGCACCTCGCTGCCGTGTTCGGCGGCGTGCTCGGCGTAGTTGCGGCCGACGCAGACCACCTTGCTCGGCAGGATCGGCGACAGCAGCCGGACGTCGGAGAGCGCCCAGCGGGCGCCGGAGAACTGGATCTGCCCGAACGGGTGGCCTTCGATCTCGGCGATGGTCAGGCCCTGCGGCCCGGCCTCCGGCTCGCCCTCGACGACCCCGAACGACATTCCCTTGGCATGAGCGAAACGAGCGATACGCACCCGGCCAATCTATCCCCGCCCGCGCGCCACCCGGCGGACACCGGCAGGCGGCACGCCCGGCCGCCCGCGCCACACCCGCGCCGGACCGCCGGAGAGGGCGGCAGGGTACGCCGGATCGCGCCGGACGGGGCGGGAATGGCGGCTTCGTACCCGCCCGGCGGCTCCCGGCCCATAGCTTCGGTTCCGGAGGTTCGTTGGTATGCCTGCATCGAGACGACACCACAGGGCCCTGGCAGTGTTCGTGAACTGCCTCGGCGTCATCGCCGCCGTACCGGCGCTGTCCCCGGCGACGCCCCGCGCGGCCGCCACCCCCGCTCAACCGGCTCCACCGCCGGCCGCCGTCCCGGTCGCCCTGCCCGGGGCGGGAGCGACCCCGATCCCGACCGGCGTGCCGGCGGTCCCCCCGGCGGTGCCGACCACCGGCCCGGCCCCGGTCCGCCCGTCGATGCCGCCAGTGAGCGTGGCGGTCGGCGCGGCGGGCACTCCGGCGCCGGGTTACCGGATCGAGGTCCGCAACACCGGCACGGCGCCGGTCGACACGATGGTGCGGCAGGAGCTGCCCAGCGGGTCACGGGCCACCACGGTCACCGGCGGTGGGCGGAGCACCCGGCCCGCCGGGTCGAGCGCCGGGGAGGTGACCTGGCGGCTGCGCCTGCCGGCGAAGAGCACCACCACGTTGCACACCGCGCTGTCGATCCCCGGCCCGGGCCGCTCGGTGACCGCGCCGACCTGCGTCTACGGCACCGACGGCACGCGCCCGTACGACTGCGCCACGGCGACCTGGGTGGGCGCCGCGACGGCCCCGGCGGCGCAGGTGACGGCCGCCCCGGCCTGGCGCCGGCCACCGGTGCTGCTCGCCGCGTTCACCGCGCTGCTGGTGGTCACCGCGGGCGTGCTGTGGTGGGCAGTGTGGCGCCGCCGCCGGCGCACGGCCGCGACGACGGGCACCGGCGCGACCGGAGGCGGCACCATGACCTCCGGAACGCCGAGAGGCGGCGCGATGTCCGCGCCGGCAAGCGGCGTACCGGGGCAGGGCGCGACCGGCGGCCCGGCCGAACGGGGCACCGTCTATCCGCGTACGGCGGCGCCGGCGCCCGCCAGCCGCCGTCGCCGGCCGCCGGTCTGGCTGGTGGTGGGCGTGGCGGCGGCGGTGCTGGCCGGTGTGGTCGGCGCGGCGGCGTGGTCGGCCACGCAGCGGGTGGCGGCGATGGACACCACCAAGCAGCCGACGAGCGGCGCGTGGGTGGGCAGCAGCGTCACCGGCGGGCTGGGCCAGCCGTTGCGGGAGACCGCGTTCGAGTTCACCGTCTACCGGGTGAGCTGCGGCGCGAACGTCCTGCCGGCGATGCCCGCCAGCGGGCGCCCCTGCCTGGCCACGGTCGGGGTGCGCAACGTCACGAACGAGGACCAGACCTGGCACGGGCAGTTGCAGCGCGCGTACCTGCCGAGCGGGAACTGGGTGGCCGCCGACGAGGACGCGACCCGGGTGGCGAACCTGGGCCGGGACGTCTTCTCCCAGCCGGTGGCCGCCGGGCGGCGGGTGCTGCTGCCGCTGGTGTTCACCATGCGCGGCGACGAGCCGCCGAAGCGGCTGGAGCTGCGCAGCGGCGTCTTCTCCGCGGGCGTGCGGGTGGACGTGCCCTGACCCGGCGACGGGCGGCGGTCGTACCCTGGGGTGCGTGACCGCCGCCCTCGCCCCCGCGCTCGACGTCGCCGACTGGCAGGCGCGCCGGCACGCCCACGAGGAGCGGGTGGACGCCTGGCTGACGCCGCATCTGGGCCGCCGCCGGACGGGCGTGAAGCACCCGGTGGAGGACTTCCTCTTCACGTACTACTCGTACCGCCCGGCCCAGCTGCGCCGCTGGCACCCGGGCGCGGGCGTGGCGCTGCGCGACGCAGACCCGGCCGGTTTCGGCCCGGACTACATGGCGAGCGCCGCCGGGCTCACCCTCGACACCGATCGGGTACGCGCGCGGCGCGCCGAGTCGATCGCCTGGATCCGTACGCTGCTGGCGGCGACCGCCGGGCGTCCGGCGCAGTTCGGCTGCTTCGGCATGCACGAGTGGGCGATGGTCTACCGGCAGACCCAGGAGCAGGTACGGCACAACTCCTGGCCGCTGCGGCTGAGCCCGGCGCGGACGGCGGCGGTGGTCGAGGAGCGCGGCGTGCGGTGCAGCCACTTCGACGCGTTCCGGTTCTTCACGGCGCCGGCCCGCCCGCTGAACGTGCTCCAGCCGACCCGGGAGAGCCAGCACGCGCTGGAGCAGCCGGGCTGCCTGCACGCCAACATGGATCTCTACAAGTGGGCGTACAAGCTGTCTCCGCTGGTCTGCTCGGAACTCGTGGCCGACTGCTTCGAGCTGGCCCGGGAGATCCGGACGCTGGACATGCGCGCCAGCCCGTACGACCTGGCCGGTCTGGGGTATCCGCCGGTGCCTGTGGAGACCCCGGAGGGCCGGGCCGAGTACGCCGCCGCGCAGCGCGGGTTCGCCGAACGTGCCGCCGGGCTGCGGTCCCGGTTGCTGGCCGCGCTGGACCGGGCGGTGCCGGCCGGCGGCCGCTGAGCGGAGCCGGCCGGCACGCGACGCGGGGAGCGGGCGCGACGGCTCAGCTCGCCACGCAGGTCAGGGCCGGCGCCGGGCTCGGCACGGTTCCCTCGGCCAGGAAGCCGAACGTGGCCTGGGCGGCCGGGGCCAGTACGCCGTTCCAGCCCGCGTTCCGGGCGGTCGCCGTGGTTCCGCTCTGCGTCACGTCGGCGCTCCACGCCTGGCTGATCCGCTGGCCGTCGGCGAGCGGGAAGCGGACCGTCCAGCCGCCGATCGACGCGGCGCCGTCGTTGCGGACGGTCACCTCCCCCTGGAACCCGCCCGGCCACTGGCCCGCGACGCGCCAGGTGGCGGTGCAGCCGCCGGGCGCCGACGTCGGGCCGGTGGTGGGCGACGGGCTGAGGGTGAGGCTGGTGGTCGGCAACGGCGTGGGGCTCGTCGTCGGGGCGGGCGTGGTCCGGTCGAGCGCGGCGACCAGCGCCGGGTACCACCTGTCGGACATCTTCTGGTCCCCGGCCGCGTTGGGGTGCACCCCGTCGTACGTGTCGGTGGCGGTGCTGAACCCGGTCCACTGGTCGACGACCACGATCGGGGAGGCGGTGGTGGTCTTCCCGGCCGCCCAGCCGTCGATCAGCGCGTTGAGCGCCACGGTCCGCTGGCCGCACTCCGGGCAGCTCGCCGGGTTCATCGGAATGATCTTCGCGACCAGCACCGTCGTCGCCGGGTTGGCGGCGCGCATCTGGTCCACCAGCTTCGAGTACGCCGCGAGGATCGTGGCGGGCGCGATGTTGCTCCACACGTCGTTGGTGCCGAAGTGCATCAGCACGACGTCGGGGCGGGTGGCGGCGAGCCAGCCGGGCAGCAGGTTCTGGTTCGCCACGTTCGTCGCGAGGTAGCCGCCGTGGCCCTCGTTGTCGCCGTCGTACGGCACGCCGCAGCCCTGCGGCCCGAGCGTGCCGACGAAGTCGACGTCGGTGTGGCCGGTGGCCTGGAGGCGGTTCCAGAGCAGGGCGCGCCAGCAGCCGGGCGACCCGGTGATGGAGTCGCCGAGCGGCATGACGCGGATCGGCGTGGCGGCCGCCGCGGCCGGCGGCGTGGTGGCGGTGAGGGCGAGGCCGAGAGCGAGTACCGGTAGCAGCGCGGCGAGCGCGGTCAGCGCGGCGCGCACAGGGTTTCGGGACATGCGAGGGGGACTCCTGTCACTGTGACGTGGTGGTCGGTGACGGCCCTGATGCTCCCGTACGCATTGAAGCGCTTCGACGCCTGGTGTTCAACCCTCCGGGTGTCCCCGATGCCGGTCCCACTCGGGCGCGAGGATCGACATGACGGTGGCGTCCACCCAGCCGTCGCCGTCGCGCAGCACCTGCCGCAGCGTCCCCTCGGCGACGAAGCCCACCTTCTCGTACGCCCGCCGGGCACGCGGGTTGAACGCGAACACCTCCAGGCTGATGCGGTGCAGGCCGAGTTTTTCGAAGCCGTACCCGACGATCAGCCGGACCGCCTCGGTGCCGAGCCCGCGGTCGCGCCCGCCGGGGCCGATCAGGGTGCGGAAGTTGCAGCTCGCGTTCGCCCGGTCCCACTCGTTGAGGACGACCTCGCCGACGCAGACGCCGCTGGCCCGGTCCACCACCGCGAGGTCGAGCCGGTCGGCCTGGCTGTTGCGGGTGCCGTACCAGGCCCGTAGCCGGGCCGGTTCGAACGTCTCGCCGGCCGGGCTGCCGGTCAGCCGGGCCACCTCCGGGTCGGCCAGGATCCCGGCGAGCGCCGGCAGGTCGTCGTCGCGGAACGGGCGCAGCACCACGCGCTCGCCGGTGAGCGTGGGCTTGACGGAGAAGTCGATCACGTGGCGAAATTCTCCGCGCGGCGCGCGTGGCGGCTCAACATGTTTTCGGTCAGTCGCCGTCCACCCGGCGGTCGCGTTTGCGCTGGGACTGGCGCTTCTTCTCGGCCAGGCGGCGTTCCTTGGCGCCGCGCGACGGGCGGGTCGGGCGGCGCGCCTTCGGTGGCGGCGCGACCGCCTCGCGCAGCAGCGCGGCCATCCGTTCCCGGGCGGCCTCCCGGTTCGCCAGTTGCGCGCGGTGCTCACTGGCTGTCACGGTGAGCACACCGTCGACCAGCCGGCCGGCGAGCCGGGCCAGCGCCCGTTCCCGCAGCGCCTCCGGCACGCTCGGCGAGCGGCCCAGGTCGAAGCTCAGCTCCACCCGCGAGTCGGTGGTGTTCACCCCCTGCCCGCCGGGCCCGGACGACCGGGAGAACCGTTCCCGCAGCTCGGCGGCGGGCACCACGAGCCGGTCGGTCACCCGCAGTCCGTCGTCCACTCCCCGAGGCTAGCGCCCGGGACGGTGACTCGGGGTGGGGGTCGCGCTCGGCGTGGGACCGGCCCGTTCCTCGCCGCCGCCGGAGGCCGCGTACGCCGCCGCGCCGACCAGCAGCAGGGCGATCACGGCGAGCTTGACGACCACGCCGCGGATCGCGAGCCAGGCGTTGCGGCGGGCGCCCGGCACGCTGGTCCGGATCGTCTGGTAGTCCGTCCAGCCACGTTTCGCACGCGCGTAGGACGCGCCGACACCGGCGCCGATGATCAGGCCCATCACGAGGAGGGCCGCAATGACAGCTTGCTCCACCTCCGCCAGTATCCATACTCAGCGTAATATTTCTATGCCCCAATGATCCCACGCCGGATATCCGACAGTTCGCACCGATCTTGCGGCTCCTGTGCAGGTCAGTGCCCGTGCGGGGCGAGCGCCCCCGGCGGCTCAGCCGCCCCGCCCGATGATGGTGTCGGCGGTCTGCTGGACCTGGTCGATCGGGATGGCGAAGCCGATGCCGATGGACCCGTTGCCGTCGATGGTGGCGATGGCGGTGTTCACGCCGACCACCTCACCGCGCGCGTTCACCAGCGGCCCGCCGGAGTTGCCCGGGTTGATGGAGGCGTCGGTCTGCACCGCCGTGTGCCGGCCGTTGCCGATCCGGACCTGCCGGTTCAGCGCGCTGACGATGCCGGCGGTGACCGTGCCGGCCAGCCCGAGCGGCGACCCGACCGCGATCACCGGCTCGCCCACCCGGGTCGAGTTCGCCTTGGCCAGCGGCAGCGGCGGCAGCCCGGCCGACGCGGGCACCTTGAGCACGGCGAGGTCGCTGCCCGGCTCCCGGCCCACCACCTCCGCGGGGAAGCGACGCCCGTCCGAGGTCTCCACTGTCACCGAGCCCGAGCCGCCCCGGGCCAGGATGTGGTCGTTGGTGACGATGTGCTGCTCGTTGTCGATGGCGAAGCCGGAGCCGGACGCGGACGCGCCGGAGCGGCCCCCGACCATCACCGAGACCACGCCGGGCACCGTCCTGCCGGCGGCGGTGACCAGTTCCGCCGGCACCGGAGCGGCGGACGCCGCCGTCGGCCCCGGCGAGCCGTGGTCGGCCGCCCAGGTGCCGGCCGCCGCGCCGGAGGCGGTGGAGAGCGCCACCACCGCCGCCACGCTCAGCAGCCGGTGCCGCAGGCTCCGGCGTCCCCCGTCCGGCCCGCCTCCGGGTACCTCCCGGTAGCCGCGCCCGTCCGGGTCCAGCTCCGGCGAGACGAACCACGGACCGCGTGGCTCGCCGAGTCCGGTCTGCACTGCCATGCCTGGCTCCTCACGTGTCGTGCCGTCGTCCGGTGTTGGTGCGGGTCAGGGCAGGCGGGAGAACCACCGCAGCGAGCCGGCGGCGGCGCCCATCGCCAGGACCAGCCCGAGGCCGATGAAGCGGGCCGAGATGTCCTGCCGTTCGGTGCGGTAGCCGACGGAGGTGCCGATGTCCTCGTAGACGTCCTTCAGCTCGGCGGTCGTGGACGCCTCGTGGAAGCCGCCACCGGTCTGCTCGGCGACCGCCCGCAGCGTCTGCCCGTCCACCGGCACCTGGATCGCCCGGCCGCCCCGGTCGACCGAACCCCCGGGCGTGCCGAAGGAGATCGTGTGCACCGGCACCTTGGCGGCGACGGCCTGGTCGGCGGCCTCGATCGGGTCCATCCCGGAGGTGTTCGCGCCGTCGGAGAGGATGATGATCCGGGCCGGCGGCGGGTCCTTCGCGGCGGTGGCGTCCAGGCTCTTTACCGCGCCGAGCGAGGTGCTGATCGCCTCGCCGATCGCGGTGCCCTGCACGCCGGTGATGCCCTCGGCCAGCCGCTCGATGCCGTCGTGCAGCGCCTCCCGGTCGGTGCTCGGCGGCACCAGCACCGCGGCGCTGCCGGCGAACGCGACGAGGCCGACGTTGAACTCGTCGGGCAGCCCGTCGACGAACCGCCGGCCGGCGTCCTTGGCCGCTGTCAGCCGGTCCGGGTCCACGTCACCGGCGAGCATGGAGGTGGAGACGTCGACCGCCACCATCACAGTGGCCCGTTCCCGGGGCACCCGTACCTCCGCCTCGGGGCGGGCGAACCCGACCACGAGCAGCGCCAGCATGGCGAGGAACAGGCCCGCCGGCACGTGCCGGCGCCAGGCCGGGCGGCGCGGGGCGACCCGGTCCAGCAGGCGCAGGTTGGTGAAGCGCACCGCGTACCGGCTCTGCCGCCGTTGCAGCACCAGATAACCGGCGACCAGCGCGACGACGGCGAGCAGCAGCCAGAGGCGGGCGGGTGACTGCCAGGTCATGCGACACCTCCGCGGGCGGCGGCCGGCACGGTGGCCAGCCGGCGCTGCTCGTGCACGTGCCGGACCACGTCCGCGCACCAGTCCCGGTCGGTGCGCAGCGCCATGTGGGTGGCGCCCGCCCGGCGCAGCGTGTGGCGTACCTGCTCGCGCTGCTCGGCGGCGGCGCGCGCGTACCGCTCGCGCAGGTCGGGATCACCGGTCCACACCTCGCGGTGCCGGCCGCTCTCCGGGTCGACGAGCGTGATCAGCCCGACGTCGGGCAGTTCCAGCTCACGCGGGTCGGTCACCTCGACCGCGAGCACCTGGTGCCGTACCGCGAGGCGGCGCAGCGCGGCCGCCCAGGGCGGTGGCGCGGCGTCCGGGTCGTCGGGCAGCTCGTCGAGGAAGTCGGAGACGATCACCACGAGCCCGCGCCGGGTGGCGACGCGCTGGAGACCGTCCAGCCCGTCGGCCAGGCCCGGCCCCGCGGCCGGCGGGCGTGCGCCGGCCGCGCCCGCGCCGCCCGGGTCCCGCCCGTCGTCGGTACGCGGGGCGCCGAGCAGCGCACGGAGCAGCCCGAGCAGATGGGTACGCCCGCTGCGGGCCGGAAAGCGGCGCAACCCGTCGGGCGTGAGCACCTGCGCGCCGAGCCGGTTGCCGACTCCGGCGGTGAGGAAGCCGATCGCGGCCACCGCGGCCACCGCCAGCTCCCGTTTGTCCAGTGTGGAGGTGCCGTACTCCATGCTGGGGCTGGCGTCGACGAGCAGCCAGGTGGTCAGCTCCCGGTCCGCGTCGACCTGGCGGACGTGCGGCACCGTGGTCCGGGCGGTGACAGCCCAGTCCATCCGGCGCACCTCGTCCTCACCGGGGCGGTACTCCCGGCTGCCGGCGGCCTCGCTGCCCGGTCCGGGCAGCAGGCCCCGGTACCGGCCGTGCAGCAGGCCGTCGAGCCGCCGGGTCACTGTCAGCTCCAGCCGGCGCAGCCGCTGGTCGGGCGCGAGGTCGGTCAGCCCGGGCTCGCCCGCGCCGGTCATGCCGCCGCCAGGTCCGGCGCCGCCTCGGTGGGCCCGTTCACCAGCCGGGGCGGCGGCACCGCCTCGATCACCCGGCGCACCACGTCCTCGCCGGAGATCCCGTCGGCGACCGCGTCGAAGGTGAGCACGAGCCGGTGCGCCAGCACGTCCACCGCCAGGTCCCGGATGTCCTCGGGGAGCACGTAGTCCCGGCCGTGGATGAGCGCGTGCGCGCGGGCGGCGGCCACCAGGCCGAGCGTGGCCCGGGGGCTGGCCCCGTACGCCAGCAGGGGCGCGATGTCGGGCAGGCCGAAGCGTTGCGGGTCCCGGGTGGCGAGGATGAGGCGCACCACGTACTCGGCGAGCGCGTGGTGGACGAAGACGTCGGTGGCGCGGCGCTGGAGGTCACGCAGCCGGGTCGGGTCGAGCACCGTGCTCGCGGTGGGGCGCTCGGTGCTCATCCGGTAGAGGATGGCCAGCTCGTCGGCGTCGCTCGGATAGTCGACCACGACCTTCATGAGGAAGCGGTCGCGCTGCGCCTCGGGGAGCTGGTAGACGCCCTCGGACTCGATCGGGTTCTGGGTGGCCAGGACCAGGAACGGCTCCGGGACCGGCCAGCTCCGCCCGCCGATCGAGACCTGCCGTTCGGCCATCGCCTCCAGCAGGGCCGACTGCACTTTGGCCGGAGCCCGGTTGATCTCGTCGGCGAGCACGAGGTTCGCCATGATCGGGCCCAGTTCCACGTCGAACTGCTCGGTCGAGGCGCGGTAGATGCGGGTGCCGACGATGTCGGAGGGCACCAGGTCGGGCGTGAACTGGATCCGGGAGAACGTGCCGCCGACCACTGTGGCGAGCGTCTGCGCCGCGAGCGTCTTGGCCACCCCCGGTACGCCCTCCAGCAGGCAGTGACCGTCGGCGATGAGGGCGGTGAGCAGGCGTTCGACGAGCCGATCCTGCCCGACGATCACGCGTTTGACCTCGGCGAGGGTCTGTTCCAGCTCGACGCCGCTCGCGTCGGCATCGACCGGGCTGGGCATGCTGGCCAGGGTGTCCGAGATGTCCGTCACGGTGCTTGCTTCCCGTGCCGGACCGGCGACAAACGTCGGATTATCGGACCCTGACCGGCAGTGGCCGAACCGGACGGGCAGCATCTCCCCGATCGGGCGGCAACGGCGCGAACCGGCGTGCCGCGTGCCGGACCGGGACGGAACACGACACCGGCCCCCGCCGGAGCGGGGGCCGGCGCGCGGCCGGACGGGTCAGTTGGCGACCAGGATGTGGAACGGCCGGTCGGCGAATCCGCCGGCGGAGTTGCGGGTCTGCACGAAGACCGCGTTCGGGGTCAGCGTGCGCGGCGCGGCCGAGACCTCACCGCCCGGCGGCACGTTCGCCGTGTCGTTCGTACCGATGGAGACGTGGTACGACTTCAGGCTCACGTCGTAGTCGAACAGCACCTGGTACTGCCCGGCGGACACGCCTGGTCCGGGCACGAACCGGAACGAGGACACCACGTTGCCGGAGTGCTGCAGCAGCGTCCCGTTGGCCGCCACGACCGCCCAGGCGACCTGGCCGGGTGCCGGCGGGGCCAGCGTGGCCCGCATCGCGGTACGGGCGGCCTGCCGCTCGGCGGCGGTCACCGGTGGCTGCGCCGTGGTGTGCCGGACGCCGGGCTGGGGCCGCGCCTCCGACTGGGCGGCCGCGGCGATCCCGCCACCGGCCAGGGTGAGGGACAGCGCGGCGAGCGCCACCACCGTCGCCTTTCGCTTGAAGAATGTGGCCATGAGTTCTCCCTTGGTAAACCGTGGTGATACGGCGACTGCGCGCGTCAAATTGCGGATCATCGGGTATCCGCCCGGGGAGCGCACCGCTCGTGAGCTGGCCTTACTACAGAGAGTCGCGACGTCTCAACCAGGGGGAACGTAGCACCGGGAAATGCAGGCGGTCAATAGCTCATATTGCGTGTCCGGCCGATCGAAAAGCTGCTCGGAAATTGCGGACGAGCGTTCACGAAATTGTTTCGCCGGGCATCGCGACGGTGCGGAGCCGGGTAGCCTGACGACCATGATCACGGCGCCGGACCTGTCCCGGGGCGGTACCCGGGGCGGCCGCTGGGCCACCGCCGCGTGCTGGCTGGCAGTCGCGCCGGTCGCCGCCTGGGCGCTCGTCCGCCTGGCCGGGCTGGAACGCGGTCCGCTGGTGCTGGCGATCGCCTTCACGCCGTACGTCGCCGCGGTGGCCCCGGTCGTGGCGGTGTCGGCGCTCGCCCTGCGGCGGCGGGCCCCGGCGGCGGTCGCGGCCCTCGCCGCGCTGTCGCTGATCGGCGCGGTGACGCCCCGGGCGGTTCCCGACACCGGTCCCCCGGCCGACGGGCCGACGCTGCGGCTGCTCACCGCCAACCTGCGCCTCGGCTCGGCCGACGCGGCGGGACTGGTCGGCCTGGTCCGGACGCGCCGGGTGGACGTGCTCACGGTCCAGGAACTCACCCCGGCGCTCGCGACCGAGCTGGACCGGCTCGGCCTGGCCACGCTGCTGCCGTACCGGTCGCTGAGCCCCGAGGTCGGCTCCACCGGCTCCGGCGTGTACGCCCGCCACCCGCTGCGCGACACCGGGCACCGCCGCAACAAGGGGTTCTTCTTCACCCAGGCGTACGCGACGGTGACGGTGCCGGGGGCGCCGCCGCTACGGGTGGAGTCGGCGCATCCGGCCGCGCCGTACGCGGTGGACGTGGTGCCGGACTGGTGGACCGACCAGCGCGCCCAGCCGCCGGCCACCCCGGACGGGCTGAGCGTGCTGGCCGGTGACTTCAACGCGACGCTCGACCACGCGGCGCTGCGGGACCTGATCGCCACCGGCTACACCGACGCGGCGGACGCGGCCGGGGCCGGGTTCGGCGGCACCTGGGGCCCGTACGACGGCGACCCGATCCCGCCGGTCACCATCGACCACGTCCTGGTGGACCGGCGCATCGCGGTGCGCGCCGCCGGCACCTTCCCGGTGCCGGGCAGCGATCACCGCGCGCTGCTGGCCGAACTGCGCCTGCCGGCCGGGTGAGTCAGGCCGCGGTACCGCCGGACACACGGGCCCGGTCCAGGCCGTAGGTGAGGGCGTCGACGAGCGCGACCCAGCTGGCCTCGACGACGTTCGGGTGCACGCCCACAGTGGTCCAGTCGCGGCCGGCCCCGGCGGTCTCCACGAGCACGCGCGTCACCGCGCCGGTGCCGTGGCTGCCCTCCAGGATGCGGACCTTGTAGTCGGCCAGCTCGAATTCGCGCAGCTCCGGGTAGTGCCGCGCCAGTCCCACCCGCAGCGCCTCGTCCAGCGCGTTGACCGGGCCGTTGCCCTCGGCGGTGGCGATCACCCGCTCGCCGCGTACCCGGATCTTCACGGTGGCCTCGGAGACCACGGCGCCGTCCTCGCGGTGCTCGACCAGCACCCGGTACGACTCCAGCGTGAACGGCCGGACCGGCGCCGCGCCCGGCAGCTCCGAGCGGACCAGCAGTTCGAACGAGGCGTCGGCGGCCTCGAAGGACCACCCGTCGGCCTCCAGCTCCTTGACCCGCCCGGTGACCCGGGACAGGGTGTCCGGATGGCCGGCCAGGTCCAGACCGAGCTCACGGCTCTTGAGCTCGATGCTGGCCCGGCCGGCCATCTCGGTCACCAGGATCCGCATGTCGTTGCCCACCACAGTGGGTTCCACGTGGTTGTAGAGCAACGGGTCGACCTTGATCGCGCTCGCGTGCAGCCCCGCCTTGTGAGCGAAGGCGGCGGCCCCGACGTAGGCCTGGTGGGTGTCGGGGGCGATGTTGGCGATCTCGGCGATGGCGTGCGAGACCCGCACCATCTGTTCCAGGCAGCCCTCCGGTAGGACGGGCATGCCCAGCTTGAGCTGAAGATTGGCGACGATCGCGAAGATGTCGGCGTTGCCGGGGCGCTCGCCGTACCCGTTGGCGGTGCCCTGCACGTGGCGGACGCCGGCCTCGACCGCGGCGATGGTGTTGGCGACCGCGCAGGCGGTGTCGTTCTGCGCGTGCATGCCGAGCCGTTCCGGCGCGATCCCGGTCCGCGCCACCAGCCCTTCGATCACGGCGGTGACCTGGGAGGGCAGCATGCCGCCGTTGGTGTCGCAGAGCACGAAGCGCTCGGCGCCGGCGGCCAGCGCGGTCTCCGCCACGGCGGTGGTGTAGCCCGGGTCGAAGCGGAACCCGTCGTAGCAGTGCTCCCCGTCGACGAAGACCCGCCGGCCCTGCGCCACCAGGTACGACACGGTGTCGCGGATCATCGCCAGGTTCTCCTCGGCGGTGGTGCGCAGCGCGCGTTCCACGTGCCGCAGGTCCGCCTTGGCGACCAGGGCGACGGCCGGGGTCTGCGCGTCGAGCAGCCCGCGCACCTGCGGGTCGTCCTCGACCGCCAGGCCGGCCTTGCGGGTGGCGCCGAAGGCGACCAGGATCGCGTGCCGCAGTTCCAGCTCGGTGCGGGCCCGGCGGAAGAACTCGGTGTCCTTCGGCACCGCGCCCGGCCAGCCCCCCTCGATGAAGCCGACCCCGAGGTCGTCGAGCAGGCGGGCGACCGCCAGCTTGTCGACCACCGAGTACGTGAGTCCTTCGCGCTGGGCGCCGTCGCGCAGCGTCGTGTCGTACACCTGGAAGGTCATCGGAGTCCTCTTCTCGTGTCCGTCCTGGGGGGCAAACAAAAAGACCCCCCGCGGATGCGGGAGGTCTGCGCGCTCGGCGAGGGAGGGCCGGCGCGCTAGCTGCTAATGATCAGGACGAAGCTGGTCACGACCCGTACTCTGCCACCTCGCACTCGGTTTTGGGAGGCGAAACCCATATTCCGGGACGATCGCGAGGCCGGTGATCGCCTTCACACCCGGACACCGCCCCCTGGGAGGACAAACACGACTGCGAAAGAATCTTGAACTGATCCAGTTACTGGCCCGGCCACCCTGCCCGGCCACGCTCAAGGAGGACCCGTGCTCACTGTCGGTGACCACTTCCCCGAGTACGAACTCACCGCCTGCGTGTCGCTCGACGCCGACAAGGCGTTCGAGACGATCAACCACAAGTCCCACGAGGGCCAGTGGCGCGTCGTGTTCTTCTGGCCGAAGGACTTCACCTTCGTCTGCCCCACCGAGATCGCCGAGTTCGGTCGCCTCAACGGCGAGTTCGCCGACCGCGACGCCCAGGTGCTCGGCGTCTCCGTCGACAACGAGTTCGTCCACTACGCCTGGCGCAAGGACCACCCGGACCTGCGCGAGCTGCCCTTCCCGATGCTCAGCGACATCAAGCGTGAGCTGACCTCCGCCTGCGGCGTGCTCGGCGCCGACGGTGTCGCCCAGCGGGCCACCTTCATCGTGGACCCGAACAACGAGATCCAGTTCGTCATGGTGACCGCCGGTTCGGTCGGCCGCAACGTCTCCGAGGTGCTGCGGGTGCTCGACGCGCTCCAGACCGACGAGCTGTGCCCGTGCAACTGGAACAAGGGTGCGGCGACGCTCGACGCCAACGCGCTCCTCGCCGGCGCCGGGGCCTGACATGGGCCTGGACGCGATCAAGGCGGGCCTGCCGGAGTACGCCAAGGACATCCGGCTCAACCTCGGCTCCACCATCACCACCTCGACGCTGAAGCCGGAGCAGGCCTGGGGCACCGCCCTGGCGTGCGCCGTGGCGGCCCGCAACCCGGTGGCGCTGCGGGAGATCGCCGCCGAGGCGGCCGGTCACCTCACGCCCGAGGCGGTCGAGGCGGCCAAGGGCGCGGCGGCGGTCATGGCGATGAACAACGTCTACTACCGGGCCAAGCACCTGATCGGCGACGAGCAGTACGCGTCGCTGCCGGCCCGGCTGCGGATGCAGATCATCGCCCGCCCCGGCGTGGAGAAGACCGACTTCGAGCTGTGGTGCCTCGCCGTCTCGGCGATCACCGGCTGCGGCGTCTGCCTGGAGTCGCACGAGAAGACGCTGCGCGCCGCCGGGTTCAGCCGTGAGCAGGTGCACGAGGGGCTGCGGATCGCGGCCGTCGTACACGCCGCCGCGGTGACCCTGGACGCGGAGGCCGCGCTGGCCTGATCCACCGGCCCGAACGCGCCCGACCGGCGCCACGCGGGCCGACGTCCCGAGGGGCCGGCGTCACCACCGTGGCACCGGCCCCTCGGCGTCGGCGGGCCGGCCCTTCGGCGGTTGACCCCCGGACAGCGTGGGTAACCCTCCCGACTGATGACGGCGCCGCGACGGCCGCGGCCCTCGAGACGGGAGGCGGCACATGGACGGACTGGACCCGCGCGCCACGCACGGCGGCACCGAGCCGATCCTCGACGACGGCCGGGGCACCGTCGCCGGCGGCGCTCCGGCGGGCGCCTTCGACCCGTGGCGCTACCGCGACGAGGCGGGCGTGGCGAGCGCCGACCTGACCGGCTACAAGGTCGAGGCCACCGACGGCGCCATCGGCAAGATCGACCGGGCGAGCCACGAGGTGGACGACAGCTACCTGGTCGTGGACACCGGCCCGTGGATCTTCGGCAAGAAGGTGATGCTCCCGGCCGGGACCGTGAACCACGTCGACCACGACGCCCGCACCGTGCACGTCGACCGGGAGAAGGACCAGATCAAGGCCGCCCCGGAGTACGACGAGTCCAGCCACGCCGACCCGGGCTACCGGGACCGGCTCGGCGGCTACTACGGCGAGAGCCACTCGGCGCTGCCGCCGGACGTACCGCCGCGCATCTGACACCTCGGCGACGGCCGGCGGGACGTGTGAACGCCCCGCCGGCCGTTACCGTGTCGGATGTGGACGCCCCGCAGAGCCCCTTCCCCACCCTGTTCAACTTCCGTGAGGTCGGCGGGTACGCCGCCGGCGACGGGCGCACCGTACGGCGCGGCCGGCTCTACCGTTCCGACTCGCTGCACCGCATCGACGAGACCGACCGGGCGGCGTTCACCGCGCTCGGCATCCGTACCGTGATCGACCTGCGCCGCCCCACCGAGGTGGAACGCGACGGGCGGGTGCCCGCCTACGACGGGCTCACCTACCGGCACATCCACCCCGAGCACGCCGACTGGGGCGCGAACCGGTTCGACCCCTCCGGCGTCAGCCTGGCCCGCTACCTGGCCGACCGGTACGCCGACCTGGCGCGTACCGGCACGGCGGGGCTCGCCGAGGCGGTCGGGCTGATCGCCGACAGCGCCAACGCCCCGGTGGTGGTGCACTGCGTCGCCGGCAAGGACCGCACCGGCATCGTCTGCGCGCTCACGCTCGCAGTGCTCGGGGTGCCCGACGAGGACGTGGTCGCCGACTACGCGCTCAGCAGCGCCGCCTCGCAGCGCTTCGCCGAGTGGGTACGGGCCACGCTGCCGGACGCGGAGGAACCGCCGCCGCCGTTCCTGGCCTCGCCCGCCGAGGCGATGGAGCTGTTCCTGGCCGAGCTGCGCGCCGGCTACGGCTCGGTCGAGGGCTATCTGACCCACGCCGGCGTCACCGAGGCGCAGTTGGAGTCCCTGCGCACCCACCTGCTGGACTGACCCCGCCGCGTGGTGGTCGGGGAGCGGACTCCTCGACCACCGCGCGGGCGGGACGGTCAGATGACCCGGGTGACCCAGCCGTGCGGGTCCTCGGCGCGACCGCGCTGGATGTCCACCAGCTTCTGGCGCAGCGCCATGGTGACCTGGCCGGGCTCGCCGCCGCCGATGAGGAACTCGCCGTCCGGGAACCGCACGCCGCCGATCGGGGTGACGACAGCGGCCGTGCCGCAGGCGAACACCTCGCGCAGCCGCCCGCCGGCCGCGTCCGTCTGCCAGTCGGCGAAGCTGACCGGCGCCTCCCGCACCTCGTGCCCGGCCTCGGCGGCCAGCGTGAGGATCGCGTCGCGGGTGATGCCGGGCAGGATCGTGCCGCCCAGCGGCGGGGTGACGATGCTGCCGTCGTCGTAGACGAAGAAGACGTTCATGCCGCCCAGTTCGTCGACGTAGCGCCGCTCGACCGCGTCCAGGAAGACCACCTGGTCGCAGCCGGCCTCGATCGCCTCGGCCTGCGCCGCGAGCGAGGCCGCGTAGTTGCCGCCGCACTTCGCCGCGCCGGTGCCGCCGGGCGCCGCCCGGGTGTAGTCCGGCGAGACCCAGACCGTCACCGGCTTCACCCCACCGGAGAAGTACGCCCCGGCCGGCGAGGCGATGACGCAGTAGAGGTATTCGTTGGCCGGGCGCACACCGAGGAAGACCTCGCTGGCGAACATGAACGGACGCAGGTAGAGGCTGGCGTCCTCGTGCTGCGGGATCCACGCCTGGTCGATCTCGACGAGCCGGCGCAGCGACTCCACGAACGTCTCGTCCGGCAGCTCCGGCATGGCGAGCCGGCGGGCGGACGCGTTGAACCGGGCCGCGTTCGCCTCCGGGCGGAACATCGTCACCGCGTCACCGGTGCGGTACGCCTTCAGCCCCTCGAAGATCTCCTGCGCGTAGTGCAGCACCGCCGCGGCCGGGTCCATCGGGATCGGCGCGCGCGCCTCCAGGCGGGCGTCGTACCAGCCCTTGCCCTCGGCGTAGCGGATGGTGACCATGTGGTCGGTGAAGACCCGGCCGAAACCGGGGTTCGCCAGCAGGGCGGCCCGGTCGGCGGCGGATACCGGCGCGGGATTCGGACGGATCTCGAAATCGAGCTTGTCACCACCGCTCATCGCGCTGACCTCCCTGCGGGTTGACGGCATGCGGGATCGCACGCCGACGTCACTGGTGCCAGAAACTTACCCCGAACGGTCGTTCAGCGGATAGATCCGCCCGCGGGCGGTCACGCCGCACCGGACCGCCGGAGCGGGCCCGGAGACGGGTCTGGCGGCCCGTTACCGGGCCGCCAGGGAGGATCGGCCCGGTCAGGATACGGCGTACCCGGCGAGCCGGTCGCCGACCTCCTCGGTGCGCAGCGGCGCGCCGGGCGTACGCGCGGCCAGCTCGGCGCCGACCGCGGCGGTCACCCGGGCGGCGGCGTCGGCGTGGCCGAGCTGGTCCAGCAGCAGCGCGGCGGAGAGCACGGCGGCGACCGGGTCGGCGACGCCCTTGCCGGCGATGTCGGGCGCGGAGCCGTGCACCGGCTCGAACATCGACGGGTAGCGCCCCTCCGGGTTGATGCAGCCGCTGGCCGCCAGCCCGATGCCGCCGGTCACCGCGGCGGCGATGTCGGTGAGGATGTCGCCGAAGAGGTTGTCGGTGACCACCACGTCGTAGCGGGACGGGTTGGTCACCAGGAACATCGCGGCGGCGTCGATGTGCTGGTACTCGGTGGTGACGTCGGGGTGCTCGGCGGCCACCGCGGCGAAGGCACGCGACCAGAGCGATCCGGCGTGGGTGAGCACGTTGGTCTTGTGCACGAGCGTGACCTTGCGCCGTTCGCGGCGGCGGGCGCGGGCGAAGGCGTCGCGGATGACCCGCTCGACGCCGTGCCGGGTGTTCAGGCTCTCCTCGGTGGCCACCTCGGCCGGGGTGTCCCGGTGCAGCGCGCCACCGGCGCCCGCGTACAGGCCCTCGGTGCCCTCGCGGACCACCACGAGGTCGACCTCGCCGGGCTTGACCGCGGCGAGCGGGCCGCCGACGCCGGGCCAGAGCTGGGACGGGCGCAGGTTGACGTACTGGTCGAAGGCGAACCGGAGCTTGAGCAGCAGGCCGCGCTCCAGCACGCCCGGCGGCACGGTCGGGTCGCCGACCGCGCCGAGCAGGATGGCGTCGTGACCGGCCAGCTCGTCGAGGACGGAGTCGGGCAGCGCCTCGCCGGTGCGGTGCCAGCGCGCCGCGCCCAGGTCGTACTCGGTGGCCTCGATGCCCGGCAGCACCGCGTCGAGGACCTTGCGGGCCTGCGCGACCACCTCGGGTCCGATGCCGTCGCCGGCCACCACCGCGATGCGTGCCACCTGATGCTCCTCGTCTCGACGTTCTCGGCAACGGTACGTCGGTGTCCCGGCCCCCGGTACGACTCTTCCACCATTCGGGAAAGGCGAGTCACAGGATGCTCCCAGCCGACACTCATGGTGCCGTCATCTCCACTGCTTAGGGTCGGGTTCGATCGGGTCGACGCAGGCCCGGAACCGGCCACCGCCGCGACACGGCGGCGACCACCGAGGGGCAGGTGTCATGCGGATCGAACACCGGCGAACCCACTGGGCGGACGAGCAACCACGTACCCGCTGGGTCGATCAGTCCGCGTTCCGCCCGGTCCGTCCGGACCTGCACCTGGGCGCCGCCAGCCACCGCGTCGAGCGGCCCGGCGCCGGCGCGTTCGGCCGGATCGCCGTCCGGCACACGGTGACCACCTCGACCGCCGACTACACGCTGCTGCTCAACGCACCCGAGTGGCTGGGCCACCGGGCGGTGGGCGAGGCGCTGCGGGACGCCGTCGCCGAACTGCGGGCCGTCGACCTCACCTACGGACCGAACCGGCCGGACAGCCTCGTGTCCCGGCTGCGCCGCGACGAGATCAGCCCCGACTCGTACCCCCCGCTGGCCGACCTGATCGACCTCTGCGCGTCGATGCGGGCGGCGACCGACGGATGGTTCGACGCCTGGGCCGTGCCCGGCGGCTTCGACCCGGGCGGTCTGCTCGGCGGCTGGGCGGTGGAGCGGGCCGCGGCGCGGCTGCGCGCCGCCGGCGTCCACGACTACGCCGTGCTCAGCGGCGCCGACCTGACGGTACGCGGGCGCGCGGCGCACGGCGGGCCGTGGCGCGTCGCGGTGCACCACCCCACCGACACCCGGCGGACGCCTGTCGTGCTGGAGATGACGACCGGCGCGGTGGGCACCTCCGGCGTCACCGGGCGGCGGGGGCACGTGATCGACCCGCACACCGGCGAGCCCACCGACCGTCTGGTGGCCGCCACCGTGATCGGCCCGGACCTGGCCGTCGCCGACGCCTACGCCACCGCCCTGTACGCCGCCGGACCGGCCGGGCTGGCCTGGTTCCGCCACGACTCGGACTACCGCCCGCTGTTCGCGCAGCACCGGCGCTGAGCCGCGATCGGCCCCCGCGGTCTCGGCAACGACCGTGGGGGCCGGTCAGCGACGAGTGCGCGTGGCTCGCGCAATCGAGGGGTGCGGGCCGACAGGGCGGACGCCCGACCGCGCCACCCGAAGACGGGCCGGGGATCGACTCAGCCAGAAACCGCAACGGTACGCTAGCGAATCGACGCAACTCGACGCAAGAGTCTCCACAGCGGACGCTTGGGAATCGGTGTCGGCAATCAGCCGGTGAACGCACGGTGGGGCAGAGGTGACGGGCCGGGCCCGGGATGGCACGCTGTCCGCCGTGAGTTTCGATCTGAGCGTGTGGGCCCTGCCGAACGGGGCGACACCGGACCAGGTGCGGGCGGCGGTGCAGCAGTGCCGCGAGGGCTGGCACGGCAGGCAGCAACCCGACCCGAGGCTGGTCGCCTTCTACCGGGCGATCACGGCGAGCTACCCCGACGGTCCGACCCGGCCGGGTACGCCGTGGGAGGCGCCGTTGCACACGGCCGCCGACCACATCGAGATGAACCTGAACCCGACCTGCCCGGACCAGGTCCTGCTGGACATCGAACGGCTGGCCGGCGAACACGACCTGATGCTCTTCGACGCGCAGGACGGCTCGGTCTACCCGCCACCGGCCCGCGTGCGTTCCTGACCGGCCGGAACGACGAAGGGCCCGGCCGCATCCGGCCGGGCCCCGATGTGTCCTGTCCGGACTACACGTCGCGCAGGTCGGCGGCGCTGGCCGCCACCGCGCCGATCGAGTCGGCGGCGGAGGTGAGCAGGTCGGCGCCGAGCGCCTGGTCGACGGTGAGCGTCATCAGCGTCTCGCCACCGGCCTCGCGGCGGGCCACCTGCATGGCGGCGATGTTGACACCGGCCTCGCCGAGCAGCGTGCCGACGGTGCCGACCACGCCGGGCCGGTCGGCGTAGCGCAGGAAGACCAGGATGCCCTCCGCGCCGATCTCCACGTCGAAGCCGTCCACCTCGGTCAGCTTGAACACGTCACGGGCACCGGTGTGCACCACGGTGCCGGACACCCGGACGGTACGCCCGTCCGGCAGCGCGCCGCGCACGGTCACCAGGTTCGGGTGGTCGACCGTCTCGCCCGGCGTGGCCAGGGTGACCTCGACGCCCCGCTCGGCGGCCAGGTGCGGCGCGTTGACGTAGGTGACCTGCTCCTCCACCACGGAGCTGAACAGCCCCTTGGTGGCGGCGAGCTTGAGCACCGACACGTCGTGGCCGGCGATCTCACCGCGCACCTCGACGGTCACGCTGGCGGCCACCCCGCCGGCCAGGGCGGTGAACGCCCGGCCCAGCCGCTCGGCAAGCGGCAGCAGCGGGCGTACGTCCTCGGCGACCACGCCGCCGGCCTGCACGTTCACCGCGTCCGGGACGAACTCGCCCTGGAGCGCGAGCTTGACGCTCTTGGCCACGGCGAGACCGGCCTTGTCCTGCGCCTCGTTGGTGGAGGCGCCCAGGTGCGGGGTGGCCACCACGTTGTCGAAGGCGAACAGCGGCGAGGAGGTGCAGGGCTCCTTGGCGTACACGTCGACGCCGGCGCCGGCGACCCGGCCCTCCGCGATCGCGTCGGCGAGCGCCTGCTCGTCGACCAGCCCGCCCCGGGCCGCGTTGACGATCCGGACGCCCGGCTTGACGATCGCCAGCTCCTTCTCGCCGATCAGGCCCACCGTCTCCGGCGTCTTCGGCAGGTGGATGGAGATGAAGTCGCTCTCCCGCAGCAGCTCCTCCAGCCCGACCAGGCGGACGCCGAGCTGCGCGGCGCGGGCCGGCTGGATGTACGGGTCGTACGCGATCAGCCGGGTGCCGAACGCGGCGATGCGCTGGGCGAAGAGCACGCCGATGCGACCGAGGCCGACCACGCCCACGGTCTTGCCCTGGATCTCCACGCCGGTGTACTTGGACCGCTTCCACTCGCCGGCCTTGAGCGCGGCACTGGCGCTGGCGGTGTTGCGGGCCACCGCGAGCAGCAGCGCGACGGCCTGCTCGGCGGCGGAGACGATGTTCGAGGTGGGCGCGTTGACGACCATGACGCCCCGGGCGGTGGCGGCGGGCACCTCGACGTTGTCCAGACCGACGCCGGCGCGGGCGACCACCTTGAGCCGCGGCGCGGCCGCGATCGCCTCGGCGTCGATCTGGGTGGCGCTTCGTACGATCACCGCGTCGGCCTCGGAGAGCGCGGAGAGCAGGGCCGGGCGGTCGGTGCCGTCCACGTGGCGCACGTCGAAGTCGTGGGCGAGCACCTCGATGGCGGCGGGGGCGAGTTCTTCGGCGATCAGTACGACAGGATTCATCGGTCCTCGTAGACGTCGTATGCGGTCGGTTCGGGGCATCAGGACGCCGCGCTGCGCCCTCCGCTGATCCGCACCATGGCCGTCGGTGCGCTCGGGCACCACACCAAGGATGGTAGGTGGCCGTCCGCCCGGCGTGTCCCGGAGTGCGGGGTGAGGGCCCTCACACGGGCCCGTCGCACGCCTGTCATCCCCCGTTCACCGGGCACCGCGCTGGCATCGGGCCGCTACAACGGGAGCTGTCGTCACGAGGGAGGAAGCGCCGATGTCGGTGGTCGTCCGGATCGCGCTGCTGCGGCCGATGGCCCGGCTCGACCCGCTCGGTTGGGGGCCGAGGCTGGCCGAGGCGCTGATCACCCGGTCCCAGGTGGTGAGCGGACTGCGGGGCGGAACGGCCCGGCGGACGGCCGCCGCCCAGGAGTCGGTGGCGCTCTGCCGTCGGCTGGTCGCCGAACGCCCGGATCGGCACCGGACGGCTCTGGCCCGGGCGCTGGTGGCCCGCGCCGGCGTGCCGGACGTCCGTCCCACGACCGCGGTCATCGCCGAGCTCAACGAGGCGATCGGGTACGTCGAGGAGTCGTCCGACCGGCTCGGGCTCGTGGCGCTCGCCACCGCTCGGACGCTGCTCGCCCGGCACCGGTCCCATCTCGGCGAGGTACGGGAGGCGCTCGCGTCGACGCGGCTGGCGCTGCGCGCCTGGGCCGGCGCGGAGCCGCTCACCGCCGACGACCGGGCCCGGCGGATCCTCACCCTGCTGGCCACCGGCGAGGCGGCGACGGCGCTGGGGCGGCACGACGAAGCTCTGGACGTTCGCCGGCAGGCGCGGAACGCGTACCGCGCGCTTCCCTGGCGGCATCGGTTCCGCTGGAAGGCCGCCGGCGCCGAGACGGCGGTACACCTCGCGTCCAGCATGGCGGTGAACGGTCGTCACCGGGAGGCATTGGAACTGCTGACGGCGTCCGCGGCGGACCTGGAGGTGCTCCGCTCCGTCACACCGGTGCCCGGGCACCGTGTCTCCGCCGACGCGCTGCTGACCGAGTCGCGCTGCCGGCAGGCACTCGGAGAGGTCGAGGCGGCCGAGCGGGCCGGCGCCGGGGCGGTCGACCTCCTACGGCCCTGGGTCGACCAGACTCCCGGGGTACGCGGGAGCGGCCTGGCCAAGGCGTTGCGCGCGCACGGTTCACTGCTGCTGGAGACGGGCCGACCGGACGAGGGCGTCGCCCGCCTCGCCGAAGCCGTCGAGGTGGCGCGCGCCGGCGGGGGCGTCCCACTGGCGCAGTCACTGATGGCGCTCGTCCCGGCACGGATGACGGTCGGCGCGTGGGACGACGTGGAGCCGCTCCTGGAGGAGCTGCTGCCGCTCTGTCGACGGCGGGCCGACGACCTGCCCGAGGTGTTCCGCCCGCTGCTCGTCCGGGGCCTGTGCGCGGTGACGGTCGTGTCCGCCTTCAAGCGGGGCGACGAGGATCCGCCGCCGCCCGGCACGCGGATCGCCGGTATGACCGGGACAGCGGCCGGCCGGGAGGCGGTCGAGCTGGCCCGGTCACTGGTGGCCGGACAACCGACCTACCGTGGGCTGCTGAGCGAGGCCCTGTTCTGCCTGGAGCGGGCCCTGTACCGGTCCGGTGACGTGGCCGGGGCGGCCGAGGCGCTGCGGGAGTGCGTGGCCCTGCGCCGGGAGCTGGCCGACGAGGATCCGGCCCGCCGGGCCGGCCTCTCCCAGGCGCTGGGCAATCTCGGCAACCGGCTGGACGCGCTGGGCCGGCTCGACGAGGCGTACGACGCCCACCGCGAGTCGGTGGAGCAGGCGCGTGCGGTGGACGGCGGGCTGCCGCCCGCGGAGATGGCCGTCGCACTGCGCAACCTGGCCACGTCGCTGGCTGCGCTCGGCCGCCCGGACGAGGCCGGGCGGGCACTCGCCGAGGCGGACCGGCTGGTGGCCGCCTGACCGGCGGTGGGTGGGTGGAGCGGACTCCGGCCCGCGCCCGGACGCCGGGGAGAGCGTCGGGTCGCGGGCCGCACGTGGGAGGGTTCAGGCGGTCTCGGTGATCGGCCGGTCGACCCAGCTCATCATGCCGCGCAGCTTCTGCCCGGTCTCCTCGATCGGGTGCGCCGCGCCCTCGGCCCGCCACTTGGCGAAGTTCGGCCGGCCCGCCTCGTCCTCGGCCACCCACTCGCGGGCGAACTCGCCGGACTGGATCTCGCCGAGGATCTTGCGCATCTCCTCCTTGACCCGCGAGTCGATCACGCGCGGGCCACGGGACAGGTCGCCGTACTCGGCGGTGTCGGAGATGCTGTAGCGCATCCGGGCGATGCCGCCCTCGTACATCAGGTCGACGATCAGCTTCAGCTCGTGCAGGCACTCGAAGTAGGCCACCTCGGGCGCGTAGCCGGCCTCGGTGAGCACCTCGAAACCGGTCTGCACCAGCGCCGCCGCGCCGCCGCAGAGCACCGCCTGCTCGCCGAACAGGTCGGTCTCCGTCTCCTCGGTGAACGTGGTCCGGATCACGCCGGCCCGGGTGCCGCCGATCGCCTTCGCGTAGGCCAGGGCCAGCCCGAGCGCGTTGCCGCTGGCGTCCTGCTCGACGGCCACCAGGCAGGGCACACCCTTGCCGTCGACGTACTGACGGCGGACCAGGTGGCCGGGGCCCTTCGGGGCGACCATCGCCACGTCCACGTCGGCCGGGGGCTTGATCAGGCCGTACCGGATGTTGAAGCCGTGCCCGAAGAACAGCGCCTTGCCGGCGGTCAGGTTCGGCGCGATGGCCTCGGCGTAGAGGCCCCGCTGGGCGGTGTCCGGCGCCAGGATCATGATCACGTCGGCCTCGGCGGCCGCCTCGGCGGGCGTGAGCACGCGCAGGCCCTGCTCCTCGGCCTTCGGCCGGCTCTTCGACCCGGCGGGCAGGCCGATCACCACGTCGACGCCCGAGTCGCGCAGCGACAGCGCGTGCGCGTGGCCCTGGCTGCCGTACCCGATCACGGCGACCTTGCGGCCCTGGATCAGGCCCAGGTCGGCGTCGTCGTCGTAGAACACCTCAACGCTCATTGACTTCCCTTTCGTACGGCGGAGCCCGTCGGCCCGTCGAAAAAACTTGTGGGTACGGATCAGGCGGCGCGCAGGGCCGGGCCGGCGGTGATGGCCCGCGAACCCCGCCCGATGGCCACCGTGCCGGACTGGACCATCTCCTTGATGCCGAACGGCTCCAGGTCACGCAGCAGCGCGTCGAGCTTGTCCGGCGTGCCGGTGGCCTCGACGGTGAGCGTGTCCGGCGCGACGTCGACCACACGGGCACGGAACAGGCCGACCGTCTCCAGCACCTGGGCGCGGGCCGCGCGGTCCGCGCGGACCTTGACCAGGAGCAGTTCCCGCGCCACCGACACCTGCGGGTCCAGCTCCACGATCTTGAGTACGTTGACCAGCTTGTTGAGCTGCTTGGTCACCTGCTCCAGCGGCGAGGACTCGGCGTTGACCACGATGGTGATGCGGGAGACGTCCGGGTTCTCGGTCTCGCCGACAGCGAGGCTGTCGATGTTGAACCCGCGCCGGGAGAACAGCCCGGAGACCCGGGCGAGGACACCCGGCTTGTTCTCCACGAGCACGGACAGCGTGTGCATGGTCATTAGAGCTCGTCCTCGTCGAAGGCGGGGCGCACGCCCCGCGCGAACATGATCTCGTCGTTGCTGGTGCCGGCGGCGACCATCGGCCAGACCATCGCGTCCTTGCCGACCACGAAGTCGATGACCACCGGCGCGTCGTTGATCGCCATGGCCGCCTCGATGGTCTTGTCCACGTCGGCGGCGTTCTCGCAGCGCAGCCCGACGCAGCCGAGCGCCTCGGCGAGCTTGACGAAGTCCGGGATGCGGTGCTTGTGCGTGCCCAGCTCGGTGTTGGAGTAGCGCTCCCCGTAGAACAGGGTCTGCCACTGCCGCACCATGCCCAGGTTGCCGTTGTTGATCACGGCGATCTTGACCGGGATGCCCTCCAGCGCGCAGGTGGCCAGCTCCTGGTTGGTCATCTGGAAGCAGCCGTCGCCGTCGACCGCCCACACCGTGGTGTCCGGCTTGCCGACCTTGGCCCCCATCGCGGCCGGGACGGCGTAGCCCATGGTGCCCAGGCCGCCGGAGTTGAGCCAGGTGTGCGGCTTCTCGTACGAGATGAACTGGCTGGCCCACATCTGGTGCTGGCCGACGCCCGCCACGTAGATCGCGTCCGGGCCGGCGATCTCGCCCAGCCGCTTGATCACGTACTGCGGGGAGAGCGTGCCGTCGGCCGGCTCCTCGAAGCCGAGCGGGTACCGCTCGCGCAGGTCGTCGAGCTGCGCCCACCAGTCGGTCAGGTCGACCGACGGGTGCGCGGCCTGCTCGGCGGTGACAGCCGCGATCAGCTCGTCGATGACGTGCCGCGCGTCGCCCACGATCGGGACGTCGGCGTGCCGGTTCTTGCCGATCTCGGCCGGGTCGATGTCGGCGTGGACCACTGTCGCGTCCGGCGCGAACGAGTCCAGCCTGCCGGTCACCCGGTCGTCGAAGCGGGCGCCCAGCGCCACGATCAGGTCGGCCTTCTGCAGGCCGTAGACCGCGGACACGGTGCCGTGCATGCCCGGCATGCCCAGGTGCTGGCGGTGCGAGTCGGGGAACGCGCCCAGCGCCATCAGCGTGGTGACGACCGGGATGCCGGTCTGCTCGGCCAGCTTCCGCAGCCCCTCGGTGGCGCCGGCCTTGAGCACGCCGCCGCCGACGTAGAGGATCGGACGGCGGGCGCCCGTCATCAGCCGGGCCGCCTCGCGGATCTGCTTGCCGTGCGGGTGCAGCGTGGGCCGGTAGCCGGGCAGGTCGAGCGCGGGCGGCCAGGAGAAGGTCGCGGGCGCCTGCAGGACGTCCTTCGGGATGTCGACCAGCACCGGGCCGGGCCGGCCCGTAGCGGCCAGGTGGAACGCCTCGGCCAGCACCCGCGGGATCTCGTCGGCCGTCTGCACCAGGAAGTTGTGCTTGGTGATCGGCAGCGTGATGCCCTGGATGTCGGCCTCCTGGAAGGCGTCCGTCCCGATCGACGGCCGGGCCACCTGGCCGGTGATCGCCACCATCGGCACCGAGTCCATGTAGGCGTCGGCGATCGGGGTCACCAGGTTCGTCGCGCCCGGGCCGGAGGTGGCGATGCAGACGCCCACCCGGCCGGTGGCCTGCGCGTAACCAGTGGCCGCGTGCCCCGCGCCCTGCTCGTGGCGGACCAGGATGTGCCGGACCGTCGAGTCGTAGAGCGGGTCGTACGCGGGCAGGATCGCACCGCCCGGAATGCCGAAGACCACGTCGACGCCGAGCGCCTCCAGCGACCGCACGAGCGAACCGGCGCCCGAGACCTGCGCGGTGGCGGGCTCCCGTACGGGCGTCTCGGTGGTGGCGGCCGCCGGAGCGGCACGGCCGGGGCGGGCGGCGGAGTCGGAGTCACCGGCCGCGCCGGTGCCGGAACGGGCACGGCGGGCGGAGTGGGCGAGGGTCTCTGGCGTGGGTCTCGTCATGGCGGTTCAAGCCTTCGGAAGTGAGTGGGTGACGCGCTTCTCAGGATGGGACGCGGAGGTCCCGCGATGGGTCCGACGGCAACAAAAAAGCCCACGTGCAGGATGCACGGGGCCAGCGCACTCTCGGTGGGAGAGTGCGCTCAGGTAAGTACTCGCGGCGACCGGTTCGACGACATGCGGCTAAGCCTGACGCATCTCACGCGATGAGTCAACTGATCCCACATTTTGGTTCACGGACGTGGGCGTTTCGGTACCCGGCATGCCCTCCGCCCCCGGCCCCACCTGCGAAGATCCCTCCATCGGAGGACGCTGGGCGGGCACCGCGGCGGGCGGGTTGTTACGCAACCGGGGCAGCAACGGGGACGGGCTGTGCGCCGGCGGGGCCGGTGGCGCCTGGGGCATCGCGGTGTGCCGGTTCCCGGGCGCGGTCGCCGCCTCCAGCATGGCCTCCAGGTGCTCGGCCGGTACGCCCCAGCCGAACAGCGCCCCCTGACCGAACCGGCAGCCGGCGGCCACCACGGCTGCCAGCTCCGTCGGGTTGGTCACACCCTCGGCGATCACCTCCAGGCCGAGCTGGTGCCCCAGGCGCATGACGATGTCGACCATCGGGGCGAACGCCGGACCATCCCGCCCGACCGGCCGGACCGGCTCGTGCTCGGCGACCAGACTGTGGTCGATCTTGAGAATGTCGATCGGCAGCCGCCGGAGCTGGCCGAGCGAGGAGTAGCCGGCGCCGAAGTCGTCCAGCGCGATCCGGACGCCGGTCAGCCGCAGCGCGGTGAGCCGCCGGATCAGCTCGTCCACGTCGGTGGCGACCGCGTGCTCGGTCACCTCCAGCACCAGCCGCTGCGGCGGCACGTGGTGCGCGCGCAGCGCCTCGGCGACCTGGACCACGTACTCGGGCGCGTGCAGCTCGCGCGGTGAGACGTTCACCGACACCCACACGTCGTGCCCGTCGGCGAGCCAGCGGGAGAGCTGGTAGCAGGCCTGGTGCAGCACCCACGCGCCGAGCTTGGCGATCATCCCGCACTCCTCGGCGAGCGGGATGAACTCGTCCGGCCGGACGTTGCCCAGCTCCGGGTGACGCCAGCGCAGCAGCGCCTCCGCGCCGACCGGCCGCACCGACGGCAGCGAGGCCACCGGCTGGAAGACCAGCCGCAGCTCGTCGCGCTCGATCGCGCCGCGCAGCTCGTGCTCCAGCCGGGTACGCCGGCTCAGCAACTGGTCGTAGGTCGCGTCGTAGCGCTCGATCCGGTTCTTGCCCCGCTGCTTGGCGTAGCGCAGGGCCAGGTCGGCGTTGCGCAGCAGCAGCTCCACGTCCGCCTCGCCGTGCCCGGCCGCCACCCCGATGCTCACCGACAGGAAGACCGGCCCGTCGCCCTGCTCGTACGGACGGCCGAGCACCCCGAGCAGCCGGTCGGCCACCGGGCCCGGATCGGCCGACCCGTGCATCAGCACCGCGAACTCGTCACCGCCGAGCCGGGCCGCCAGGTCACCGGGCCGCAGGTTGCCCCGCAGCCGCCGCCCCACCTCGATCAGCACCGCGTCGCCGACGTCGTGGCCCCGCATGTCGTTGACGTTCTTGAACCCGTCCAGGTCGAGCCCGAGCAGGACGCAGGGCACACCCGCCTCGGCGCCGCGGTGCAGCGCCCGCAGCAGCCCGCGCCGGTTCGCCAGCCCGGTGAGCGGGTCGGTGTGCGCCAGCTCACGGAAGTGCGCCTCCCGCTCGGCCAGCCGGCCCGCGTAGCCGCGTACGTCGTTGAGCGCCAGGTACTGCCGGGTGACCAGGGCGAAGCCCTCGACGGTGCCGGCCACGATGGCGTACCCGTCGAACCCACCGCCCTGCACCAGGTGGTACATCGCGGAGGCGGCGATGGCGAACATCGGCACGAAGGCGTACTCGCCGTCGCGCCGGATGAGATCGACGTCGAGCTGCATCAGGTCGGCCCGGCGGCCGGCCACGGCGGTGGCGAGCAGGCCGGCGGCGGTCAGCGCGGCGCCGGTCAGCGCCAAGCCGGGACCGGCCTGGCAGAGCCCGGCCGAGACGCCCAGCCCGCCCGCGGTGACCGCTATCGCGCCGACGCCGAGCAGGGTCAGCCACCCGCGTGGCGGCGCGACCCGCAGCACCAGGATCACTGTCAGCCCGGTGGTCAGCGCCGCGATGATCGTGGCCAGCAGGATCGGCAGGCAGGCGGTCGGCGTGGCGTCGCCGAGGAGCCGGGTCGGCTCGCTGAACGCCACCCAGCCGGCGAACCAGAGCGCGCTGCCCATGATCAGGCCGTCGAGCAACAGCCGGGCGGTGGTGGCGCGGGTCGCGGCGGCGCCGGGCAGCCGGAGGACGGCGGCGCCGAGACCGAGCCCGGCGAGCGTGGTGCCCACCGCGACCAGGATCGCCCAGCCGGTCCGCTGGCCCTGCCGGTGCGCCCAGTGGTCCCCGGCCGCGAACAGGCCGGCGAGACCGACCAGCAGGCCGAGCAGGGCCGCCCCGGCGGCGACGGCAAGCCACAGGTGGGCCTGCCGGCGAGGGCCGGTGCGACGCCGCGCGGACGCGGCGAGCAGCGCCGTGGCGGCGGCCGCGGCGATCCCGCTCAGCGCCGCGACGGTGACCATCCCCGGGGACGACTGCACGCGTCAACTGTGCCGGATGAGCGCCCCCCGTGGGGCACCGGGTGTGCAACTGTTGGGACACAGGGTGCGCGGCGGGGGCGCGCCGCGGGGATGGTGTCAGACTGGGTGTCATGCCTGAGCTGCGGTCGAGGACCTCCACCCACGGTCGGACGATGGCCGGCGCCCGGGCCCTCTGGCGGGCCACCGGGATGACCGACGACGACTTCGGCAAGCCGATCGTCGCCATCGCCAACAGTTTCACCCAGTTCGTACCCGGTCACGTCCACCTCAAGGACCTCGGCGGCCTGGTCGCCGACGCGGTGGCCGAGGCCGGCGGCGTGGGGCGGGAGTTCAACACCATCGCCGTGGACGACGGCATCGCCATGGGCCACGGCGGCATGCTCTACTCCCTGCCCAGCCGGGAGCTGATCGCCGACGCGGTGGAGTACATGGTCAACGCGCACTGCGCGGACGCCCTGGTCTGCATCTCCAACTGCGACAAGATCACCCCGGGCATGCTGCTCGCCGCGCTGCGGCTCAACATCCCCACCGTCTTCGTCTCCGGCGGCCCGATGGAGGCCGGCAAGACGGTGGCGATCGAGGGTGTCGTCCACTCCAAGATCGACCTGATCGACGCCATGATCGCCTCCTCGAACGAGGCGGTCACCGACGACCAGCTCGGCGAGATCGAGCGCTCCGCGTGCCCGACCTGCGGCTCCTGCTCCGGCATGTTCACCGCCAACTCGATGAACTGCCTCACCGAGGCGATCGGCCTGGCGCTGCCCGGCAACGGCTCGACGCTCGCCACCCACGCCGCGCGCCGGTCGCTGTTCGTCGAGGCCGGGCGCACCGTCGTGGAGATCGCCAAGCAGTGGTACGAGAAGGACGACGCCTCGGTGCTGCCGCGCTCGATCGCCGGCCGGGAGGCGTTCGAGAACGCGATCGCCCTCGACGTGGCCATGGGCGGCTCGACGAACACGGTGCTGCACCTGCTCGCCGCCGCCCGCGAGGCGGAGCTGGACTTCGGCGTGGCCGACATCGACGAGATCTCCCGCCGGGTGCCGTGCCTGGCCAAGGTCGCACCGAACTCGCCGAACTACCACATGGAGGACGTGCACCGGGCCGGCGGCATCCCGGCCATCCTCGGCGAGCTGGACCGCGCCGGGCTGCTGCACCGCGACGTGCGGGCGGTGCACTCCCCCGGCCTCGACAAGTGGCTGGCCGACTGGGACGTGCGCGGCGGCTCCGCCACGCCGGAGGCGATCGAGCTGTTCCACGCCGCCCCGGGCGGGGTGCGCACCACCGAGCCGTTCTCCACCGCCAACCGCTGGTCGTCGCTGGACACCGACGCGGCCGGCGGCTGCATCCGCGACCGGGAGCACGCGTACAGCGCGGACGGCGGGCTGGCCATCCTGCACGGCAACCTCGCGCCGGCCGGCTGCGTGGTGAAGACCGCCGGTGTGCCCGAGGAGTGCCTGACGTTCCGCGGCCCGGCCAAGGTCTACGAGTCGCAGGACGACGCGGTGACCGCGATCCTCGCCAAGGAGATCGTCGCCGGAGACGTGGTGGTGATCCGGTACGAGGGCCCGAAGGGCGGCCCCGGCATGCAGGAGATGCTCTACCCGACCTCGTTCCTCAAGGGCCGTGGGCTGGGCCGCTCCTGCGCGCTGCTCACCGACGGCCGGTTCTCCGGCGGCACGTCCGGCCTGTCCATCGGCCACGTCTCCCCCGAGGCGGCCTCCGGTGGGCTGATCGCGTTGGTCCGCGACGGCGACGAGATCGTCATCGACATCCCGGGCCGGTCGATCGAGCTGAACGTCCCCGCCGACGAGCTGGAGGCGCGCCGGGTGGCCGAGGAGAAGCGGGACCGCCCGTACACCCCTGTCGACCGGCAGCGGCCGGTGTCGGCGGCGCTGCGCGCGTACGCGTCGATGGCGACCTCGGCCAGCGACGGCGCCTACCGCCGCGTCCCCGAGTGACGTAAGGAAGGGCCCCCTCTTAACGCCTGCGGTAGAGGAGGGGGCCCTTCTTAACGCCCGCGCGCCGGTAACGTCCGGCGGCGTGGAGACGACTGTGAGCTACGCGCGACTGGTCCGCCCGGCGATCGACCGGGTCTACGTGGGCGCCCGCTGGGCAGCCCGCGCCCGGATGGAGGCGTTCTACGCCGAGCGGGGCTGCACACTCGGCGCGGAGAACAGCTTCTTCTCCGGCGTACTGGCCCGGCCGATGCCCGCCGAGGCGCTGGCCGACGGCCTGGTCTACACCTCCGGCAGCATGGACGAGGAGCTGGCGCAGGGCGTCGTCGTGCGGGACGGCGAGGGCGCGTGGCACCTCACCGACCTGGGCCGGGAACTGACGCTGTTCGCGCAGCGCGCCACCGGCGAGGCCGCCGAGGAACTGTGGGCCATGCTGCCCGGGGTGCTGCCCGGCCTGGCCATCGTGCCCCGGCTCGCCGACCTCGTCGGCCGGGTGCTGGCGTACGCGCAGGCCACCGGCGGGCCGGTGTTCCGGGCGATGTCCCCGCCGTACGAGCCGGCGGGCGCCTCCCCGGCGCTGCTGCTCGTCACCCGGCTGGGCTCCCTGCGGCACCACCGCGCGGACGCCCACCGGGCCGCGTGGCGGGCCGCCGGGCTGACGGCCGACGAGATCCGCGCGCTGCCGGACGGGCCGCAGCGCGCGGCGATCGAGGCGGACACCGACCGTCGCGACGAGCCCGCGTACGCGGTGCTCACCGAGGCCGAGCGGTGGGAGCTGCTGGCCGGCCTCGCCGCCCTGCCCAACTAGCGCCGGTCAGTGGAACGTCACGGGTGTCAAACGGGGCCGTAGACACCCATGACGTTCCACCCACGGCGCGCACCGGCGACGGCGGCGGGCGCGTCAAGGGCGGGGCGGGTCCTCCTCGGCCGGGGCGGTGCCGTCTATGGGCAGGCCGAACTCCGCAGGTGAGTTCTCGTCGGTTCCGTCCAGGTCCGCGTGCGGCTCGTCCGGGGTGACGTCGTCGGGGTCGGCACCTCCGGCGTGCAGTTCGGAAAGCTCAACCGGATCAGTCATGCCGCCCTGGTACCCGCCCGGCGCCGCCCGAACCCGGCGGTGCCGGGGGGCGTCCGTTCCAGGGCGAGCCGGAAGAGCACCTCCGCGTCGAGGGCGTCCTGGCGCTCAAGCGCGGCTACGCCGAGTGGTCCGAGAGCGAGAACGCCGAATACTCACTCCCGCCCTACGCCCTGGCCGCACTGGGCTGACGCTCGTCCGCCCGAAACAACCAACTCGGGTCGGAAGCTCGGCGGCGAGACGGTGGGATCACTCGTCGGTGCGGTCCGAGGAACCGGAGCCGCCGGGCGTTCCCTGGGTGTCGAACTCGGGGCTGTCCTGGGACGAGATGGCGGTGGAAACGAGGCTGGAGGCGACCGGCTGAACGGGGATCACGTCCTCCGGCGTACGCAACCGGGGCGCCGCGGGCATCCACGGCTTGAGGTTCTGGATGATCTGCTCGTAGAAGTCGTCGATGGCGTGCAGCACGGAGTCGATGAAGGCGCCCCGGCCGCTGCCACGCTTGGTTCCCGCAGCTGCGCTCTGGGCGATACGGAAGGCCCGCAGTTCACGCGAGGGATCGGTGATGAGCGTCGTCGGCTCGGCGCGTACCTGACGGAGGAGATCGGTGGCGCCACCGCCCCGGGCGTGCATGGCGAATGCCTCGATCCGGACCGTGTCCGGCGCGTCCTTCAGTTGACGGACCAGCCAGTTCACCCGGGTGGTCGGTCGGCCGGACCGCGGAGCGTCGACATCGACGTGGCAGACGATCTGCCCGGCCCGCAGATCGGCCGTCACGTGAAGGTGCCCGACCGCGCCCGGAATGCGGATGCTGCCGCTCAGGGTGCCGGCACCGGCGAGTTGATTGGCGAGCGACTGGGTGCGTGCGGCCGGATCGGCGAGGTCGCGGCGGCTCAGCGCGGGAGTGACGTCGGTGCCCAACTGTCGGCCGAGTCGGAGGCACGCGTAACGGATCAAGGCGTCGAAGCGCCCGGCGACCTGCGCTGCCGCGTCGTCGCCGGCCCGCAACGTCCCGGCCGACACCCCGTCCCGAACCTGCACCCAGGCCGGTCCCATGTCGCTGAACTCAAGAGCGCCCGAACGCGGGTGTTCGAGATATCGGATCAGCTCGCCCAGAACCCATGCCTGATCCGGGTCTGCGATGCCACGGTATTCCTTCTGAATCACGGCCTGGGTCAGGATCTCCGTCCAGGGCAGGTGATACAGGGCGACCTTGCGCAGTTTCCGGCGATCGATGGTCGTCGGATGCTGACCCGGGACGGGAGCGATCTCGTTGGAGATCGTGATGAGGGCGTCGAATCCCTGCTCGCGCGCGATGTCCAGGTAGGCCTCCAACTGCTCGGATCGCAGCGGGTTGCTGCCGGTCTTCACCTCCACGAGTGCGGTCCACTGACGCTGTCCTCTGGTGACGCGGATGAGGCCATCCGGAAAGAGCTGCTGGTTTCCGAGCTTGAAGGGAACCTCGATGAAGGTCTGCACGACTCCGGCCGGCGCGCCGACGGACTGGGTCAGGACACGTCCGAACTCCCGGACCGCGCTCATCACCGCCAGCAGGGCGGAGGTCGCCCGGCGTTCCTGCTCCTCGGCGCCGTTGATGCCCGAGGTGGGAATCAGACGCGCCGCGAGCCAGGCTTCCTCAGACATAAGTGACTCCTCGTGAATGCGGTGGTACGAGAAGTTACTCGCGGGCACGGTCGAAAAGTGGCGCGACCATCGGCGCGTACGAACGGAAAGAGTTGACCAGTCGGATGTCGAGCGATCCGTCCCGGTCGAAACCGAATGCCGGACGGATAGGCCAGCTCATCAATTCGGCTTTGGTCCGCTTCTCAGTCCGATACCTGACTGCGAATGACAAGGATCGAGTCGCGTGGGTGGAACGCCGTGGGTGTCAAACGGGCGCGGAGACACCCATGACGTTCCACCCGGCAGCTCGCGTGCCCGCCCGCGCGGGCGGTTCAGGGGTGCGGCAGGTGTCGTTCGAGGCCGTCGAAGAGCAGGTCGAGGGTGAACTCGAACTCGGTCTGAGAGTCGCACCAGCCCAGCGTCGGATCGGCCACGTCGTGCGTCTCGGCGGCGACCATCGCGGCCAGGTGCGGCAGCCGTTCGGCCAGCGCCATCATCTCCGCTTCCGCGGCGGCCTCGTCGGCTTCCCCGGCCGCGTCCGGCCGGAACACCTCCTGGGCGAAGCCGAGCGCCATGCTGCCGAACGCGTGCAGCGCCCGGTGGGCGATCCGGTACGAGAAGCCGCCCTCGACGAGGGTGGCGAGGATGCCGTCGTAGTAGGCGTACACCCCGGCGGGGACGGTCGGGCGGGAGCTGAACAGCGCGGGGGCCCACGGGTGCCGCAGCATGACCGCGCGCGCGGCGAGGAAGCGCAGCCGCAGCCGGGTACGCCAGTCACCGCCGGGCGCGTCCGCCTCGGCAAGCTCGGCGGCTGAGGTGATCTCCGTGGCGACCGCGTCGACGAGGCCGTCGAGCAGTCCGGCCTTGCCGGGTAGGTGGTGGTAGAGCGACATGGCCTCGACGCCGAGTTCGGCGGCGAGCCGGCGCATCGTGAGCGCCTCCATCCCTTCCGCGTCGACAAGGGCGATCGCACTGGCCAGGGCCCGCTCGCGGCTCAGCGGCTCCCGAGGTTTCCTCGCTCCCATCCGGCTCCCCATCTCCCCTTGACCTTACAACGTATGGTCGGCCTTACGACGTAAGGCAAGCTCAGCCACGACACGTCGATCACCCCCATAGGAGCCGCCATGCACCAGCTGATCCGTACCGCCCGCGTGACCGGGCTGTTCTACCTCGGGCTCGCCGTCACCGGCGCGCTGGGGTTCCTCACCGTCCGCCCGATGATCTTCGACGCGGACGACGCGGGCGCGACGTTCGCCAACCTGGTGGCCCACGAGTCGCTGGCGCGCGTCGGCATCGCCCTGGAACTGCTGGTCGTCCTGACACAGGCGCTCACCGCCGTCTGGTTCCACCGCCTGTTCCGCAGTGTCGACAGCACCGCCGCGGGCAGCATCGCCGCCTTCGGGCTCGTCAACGCCGTCGCGATCCTCGGCAGCGCGGCCCTGCTCGCCACGGCCCTGGGGGTGGCGACCGGCGGGCCGGGCGACGCCGACACCGTCCAGCTGCTCTACCTGGTCAGCGGGAACCTGTGGGAGGTGGGCGGGCTCTTCTTCGGCCTGTGGCTGGTGCCGATGGGCTGGTGCGTGCTCCGGTCCGGCTGGCTGCCCCGCCCCCTCGGCTGGGTCCTCGTCGCCGGCGGCGTCGGCTACGTGCTCATGACGTTCGTCGCGTACCTCGCCCCCGGCGCCGGCATCGCCGGTGACCTGCTGGTGGTGCCCGCAACGGTGGGCGAGGTGTGGATCCTCGGCTACCTGATCGTCTTCGGCGTGCGGAAGCAGGAGGAGGTGGACGCCGAGGTGACGAGAGCCTAGGCGGGGCTCGCGGCGAGGGCGACACCCCGGGCGTACCGGATGGCGGCCGGGGTGTCCGCGAACACCAGGCCCTCGCGGCGCAGCTCCTCGGCGACGCCGAGCGTGCTGAGCACCTGGTCGTGGCCCGGGGTGATGCCGGAGATCAGCACCGTGATCCCCCGGGCCCGCAGCCGGGCGATGGCGTCGCCGAGCACCTGGGCGCCCGTCGCGTCGATGGTGGAGACGCGGGACATCCGCAGGATCACCACCCGCACGTCGGCCACCTCGGCCAGCTCCAGCAGGAACGTGTGCGCGGCGGCGAAGAACAGCGGCCCGTCGAGCCGGTACGCCACGATGTGCTCGGCGAGCAGCTCGTGCTCCTCGGCGCTGTGCTCGCCGGTGTCCAGCGGCACCTGTTCCAGCCTGGCGCTGCGGGCCACCGCACGCAGCGCCAGCACGACCGCGGCGGCGAGCCCGACGACCACAGCTGTCACCAGGTCCCAGATCACAGTGACGGCGAACGTCAGCACCAGCACCACCGCGTCGGCCCGGGTGGCCCGCATCAGCGCCAGCAGGGAGGCCGCCTCCACCATCCGGACGGTGGTGGCGAGCAGCACGCCGGCCAGGGCGGCCAGCGGGATGCGGCCCACGAGCGGGGCGGCGGCGAGCACGATCGCGGCGAGGGCGACCGCGTGGGTGAGCGCGGCGAGCTTCGAGGACGCCCCGGCGCGGACGTTGACCGCCGTACGGGCGATGGCGGCGGTCGCCGGGATGCCGCCGAACACCGGGGAGGCGAGGTTGGCCAGGCCCTGGCCGAACAGTTCCCGGTCGGGGTCGTGCCGCTCGCTCACCGTCATGCCGTCCGCCACGGTGGCGGAGAGCAGGCTCTCCAGCGCGGCGAGCGCGGCCACTGCGAGGGCGCTGGGCAGCAGCACGCCCACCGCGCCGAAGTCGAGGAAGGCCAGCGACGGCGCGGGCAGCCCTTGCGGCAGCTCGCCGATCCGGGCCAGGTCGATCGGGGCCAGCTCGGCGAGGATCGTGGCGGCGGCCACCCCGACCAGGGAGAACGGCACGGCGGGCCGCCACCGGGCGCCGAGCAGCATCAGCGCCGCCACGCCGAGCGCCACAGCGATCGCGGCGGGCCGGGGCTGCGCGGCGAACCGGGCGACCGCGTCGGCGGCCACCGCCCACACCTTCTCGCCGTGCGCGGCGGTGACGCCGAGCGCGGCCGGCACCTGTTGCAGCGCGATGACGACGGCGATGCCGGCGGTGAAGCCCTCGATCACCGGAGTCGGCAGGTAGCGGACGTACCGGCCGAGGCGGGCCAGCGCGAGCGCGATCAGGATCAGCCCGGCCAACGCGCCGACCATCAGCACGCCACCGGCGCCGAACTGCTGCACCACCGGCACCAGCACGACGGTCATGGCCCCGGTGGGACCGGAGACCTGGAGGTTGGAGCCGCCGAAGATCGCCGCGACCGCCCCGGCGACGACGGCGGTGACCAGACCGGCCTGCGCGCCGAGTCCGGAGGTGACGCCGAAGGCCAGCGCCAGCGGCAGCGCCACCACGGCGACGGTGAGCCCGGCGAGCAGGTCGCGCCGGGGCGAGCGGCGCACTGCCGCCCAGTCGGCCCGGCCGGGCAGCAGCCCGCCGAACAGCCGGCCCGCCTGCCGGACGAGGTCACCGGCGCGAAGGGCCGCCCCGTTCACCGGTCCGTCCCGGAGGCCCGCAGTTCGTCCAGCAGGGCGTCCCGGTCGGTGAGGACCGCGCCGAGGATGCGCCGCCCGGCGGCGAGCAGGTCGGCCACGTCGGGGGTGCTGAGCGCGTACATGACCAGGGGGCCGTCGCGGTAGGAGGTGACCATGCCGGCGCGGCGCAGCACGGCGAGCTGCTGGGAGAGGTTCGACGCCTCCACGTCGATGGCGGCGAGCAGGTCGCGTACCGGCTTCGGCCCGTCCTGGAGCAGTTCGAGCACCCGGATGCGGACCGGGTGCCCGAGGGTGCGGAACAGCTCCGCCTTGGCCTGGTACAGCGGCACCGACATGACTCACCCCTCCGACGACTCTGAAGACTTTAGCACTTGCAGAAGTCTTCAAATCGACGGAGATGGGCGTCCACCGCCTCAGAGCAGGTCGTTGACGCAGCGCAGCACCGGGCGGCGGGTGAGCGCGTCGGCGTCGAGCGGGCCGGGCGCGCGCACGGTGAACGTCACGCTCTCCCCCGGCAGCAGCGTCACCAGCGCCCGGTCCACCTGCGCGGCCGGGTCGAGGCGATCGGCGAACAGCGTCAGGTCGCGCAGCACGGTCCGCGCGGTCACCCGGACCTGCCAGCCGCCGTCCGCCGGTTCGACGGTCGCGTCCCACTCCGCCGCCGGCCACCGCACGTCGCGGTCCTCGGCGAAGAACCACAGCGCGCGCTCCGCGGCGTCCCCGGCGTCCGCGACGAGCAGTTCGGCGCGGCCGTCGTCCGGCCGCGCCAGCTCCGCCGGCAGTTCCACCACCACCGAGGAGTACGCCGGGAGGTCGAGGTCGACCGAGGTCTTCGCCCTCGGCTCCCCGGTGACTGTCAGCCGGGTGACGGTGGCCGGCCCGTTCCACGCCTCGGCGGTCTCGTTCACCGCGACCAGCGTCAGCCCACCGTCGCGCGGCTGCACGGTGAGCAGCCGGTCGGCGTAGGCGCGGCGCAGCGCGTACCACAGGGGTTTGCGACGGCCGTCGCCGTCGATCGCCGACCAGGACGTGACCGGCCAGCAGTCGTTCAGCTGCCACACGACGGTGCCGGCGCAGACCGGCCGGTGCGAGCGGAAGTGCTCCACGCCGAGCTGGATGGCGCGGGCCTGGTTGAGCTGGGTGAGGTAGTGCCAGTCGTCGAAGTCGGCGGGCGGCGGCAGGTGGGCGTCGAGCCCGCGCCGGAGCTTTCCGTCCCCGTCGGCGGCCTTCTGGTGGTGGGCCATGCCCGGCGAGTCGTGCGCGAGCGGTTCGTCGGAGAGCGCCCGGCGCAGCGTCGCGTACGCGGGCGGCGCCTGGTAGCCGAACTCGGCCACGAACCGCGGCACGTAGTCCCGGTAGCGGGTGTAGTCGTCGGTGTTCCACACGTCCCAGATGTGCGTGGTGCCGTGCGCCGGGTCGTTGGGGTGCAGTTCCTCGCTGCCGGACCAGGGACTTCCCGGCCAGTACGGGACCGTCGGGTCCAGTTCGCCGACGACGGCGGGGAGCAGCTCCAGGTAGTAGCCGCGTCCCCAGGTGCGCCCGGCCAGGGGCTCCTGCCAGTCCCAGTCGTGCCAGCCCCAGATGTTCTCGTTGTTGCCGGTCCAGAGCACCAGCGACGGGTGCCCGGTGAGCCGGGTGACCTGCTCCCGCGCCTCCGCCTCGACCTCGGCGCGGAACGGCTCCTCCTCCGGGTACGCCGCGCAGGCGAACAGGAAGTCCTGCTGCACCAGCAGCCCCATCTCGTCGGCCAGGTCGTAGAAGTCGTCCGACTCGTACCGGCCGCCGCCCCAGACGCGCAGCAGGTTGACGTGCGCGCCGGCCGCCTGGCCGAACTGCTGCGCGAGACGGTCCCGGGTGACCCGGTTCGGGAACGCGTCGTCGGGGATCCAGTTGACGCCCTTCACCCATACCGGCACGTCGTTGACGTGCAGCGCGAACGGGGTGCCGTGGGCGTCGGGCGTGGTGTCCAGCCGTACCGAGCGGAACCCGATCCGGCGGGACTCGGCGTCCAGCTCCCGGCCGTCGGCTGCGTGCAGGCTCACGTCGAGGTCGTAGCGCGGCTGGTCGCCGTACCCGATGGGCCACCACAGCGCGGGGTCCGCGACGGTGAGCGTCACGACGGCGGTCCGCTCCCCCGCCGGTACGGCGATCTCGGCGGTGACCCCGGCGACGGCGGCACGGACGGTCAGCGGCTCGTCGCCGGTCCGCTCCACCTCGGCGTGCAGCTCGACCCGGCCGACGCCGTCGACCACAGTGACGAGCGGCCGGACCGACGCGAGCCGAGCCGTGGACCAGGCGTGCAGGCCGATGTCGCGCCAGATGCCGGCGGTGACGAGCGTCGGTCCCCAGTCCCAGCCGAAGTTGCAGGCGGTCTTGCGGATGAAGTGGAACGGCTCCGGATAGGCGTTGGGCCGGTCGCCGAGCCGGTCCCGGTGCGCCTCGGCGTACCGGTAGGGGGAGTCGAAGCGTACGGCCAGGGTGTTGCCGTCCGGGCGCAGCAGCGCGCGGACGTCGAAGCGGTACGAGCGGTGCTGGTTCTCGGTGCGGCCGACCTCGACGCCGTTGAGCGTCACTGTGGCGACGGTGTCCAGGCCGGCGCAGACCAGGTCGACCCGCTCGTCGTCGCCGGGCCGCCACCCGAACGTGGTCTGGTAGACCCAGTCGGTGCGGCCGATCCAGGTGAGGCGGTTCTCGTTGTCGTCCCGGTACGGGTCGGGGATGAGGCCGGCCGCGAGCAGGTCGGTGTGCACACAGCCGGGCACCGTCGCCGGCACCGCCAGCCCGGCGATCTCCGGTGGCACCGCCGGGCCGGGCTCGGCCCGCAGCGTCCACCCCTCGTGCAGCGACATTCGACGGCTCACGACTTCACCGCGCCTTCCATGATTCCGCGGACGATCTGACGTCCACCGATGAACAGCATGACCAGCAGGGGGACGGTGGCGATGAACGCGCCAGCGAGCACCCGCCGGTAGATCACGTAGTTGCCGCTTGCCAGGTCGGAGACCGCCACCATCGACGTCGGGTAGTCGGTGCCGCTGAGCGTGATCAGCGGCCACTGGAAGTCGTTCCAGGTGGCCACGAACGTGAGCAGGCCGAGCACCGCCAGGGCCGGGCGGATCGCCGGGAGCACGATCGTCGCGTACACCCGCATGGTCGTGGCACCGTCGACCCGGGCCGACTCGACAAGCTCGTCCGGGACGGTGTTCACGATGAACTGCCGCATGTAGAACACGCCGAACGCGGTGACCAGGCCGGGCGCGATGACCGCCAGCAGCGTGCCGTTCCAGCCGAGCTCGCCCATCACGATGTAGAGCGCGACGATCCCGAGCTGGTTGGGCACGGTGAGCGTGAGCACCACGAACAGCATCAGCGCGCCGCTGCCCTTGAAGCGCAGCTTGGCGAACGCGAACCCGGCCAGCGAGCAGAAGAACAGCACCGAGGCGGTCACCACCGCGGAGACGATGACGCTGTTGACGAGCGACGCGGCGAAGTAGACGTCCTGGAGGGAGAAGACCTCCTCGACGTTCGTCAGGAACCGGTCGCCGGGGATCACCGCGGGCGGTAGCTTCGCCAGCGCCTCGTCGTTGCTGGTGGCGATGACGAACATCCAGTAGAGCGGGAACGCGGCGAACAGCATGCTGACCGCGAGGAGCAAGTAGGTCCAGAGGCCGGCCGGGGTGTCCTGCGGGGCCCGGGCCACCACACGTCGGGTCGTCACCGGCGGCCTCCGGAGAGTCGGTTGGTCAGCAGGTAGTTGAGGCCGGCCACGATCAGGATGATCAGGAACAGCGCCCAGGACATGGCGGCGGCGTAGCCGAGGTTCAGGTCCTTCCAGCCGACCTTGTAGATGAGCTGGGCGATGGTCTGCCACTCACCGTCCGGCCCGCCGGTCGCAGCCTGCGCGTTCGGGTCGAACAGCATCGGCTCGGTGAACAGCTGCAACCCGCCGATGGTGGAGAGGATGACTGTGAACAGGACCACCGGCTGGATCATCGGGACGGTGATCCGCCACAGCTGCTTCCACTGCCCGGCGCCGTCGATCGCCGCGGCCTCGTAGACGTCACGCGGGATGGACTGCATGGCGGCCAGGTAGAGCAGCGCGTTGTAGCCGATCCACTTCCAGTTGACCATCGTGGCGATGGCGATCCAGGCCTGGAGCTTGCCGGCCCGCCAGTCGATCGGGTCGTCCGCGCCGCCGATGCCGAGCAGGCCGAGCGCCCAGTTCGCCATGCCGAAGTCGCGGGAGAAGAAGACGCTGAACACCATCGTCGAGGCCACGATCGGTGTCACGTACGGCAGCAGCACGCCGACCCGCCACCACGTCTGCGCCCGGAGCTTGCGGTTGAGCAGCGACGCGACGAGCAGTGCGAGCAGCAGTTGCGGCACCGTGGAGAGCAGGAAGATGCCGAACGTGTTGGCCAGGGCGTTCCAGAAGTCCTCGTCGGCGATCAGGCGGCTGAAGTTCTCCATGCCCGCCCAGTACGGCAGCGTCGGGTCGTCCAGCCGGTAGTTCCGCAGCGACACGACCGCGTTGAACAGCAGCGGGAACAGCCCGAACACGATGAAGAGCAGGAAGAACGGCGCGATCATCAGGTACGGCATGTAGCGCATGTCGAAGCGGTACAGCCGGTCGCGCCAGGTCATCCGCCGGTCGCCGGCACTGCCGCGCTGCGGCACGGGTTGGCGGCGGGACGGCGCGGCACGGGTGCTGGACATCTGTTCACTCCAGGGCCGGGAGATCGGACGGGGACGGGGCGGACCGGGCCGCCCCGTCACCGCTGACGTGTCAGGACTTCGCGGCCTTCTCGGCCTCCTTGACCGCCTCGGACCAGGCGGCGTCGGACTTGAGCGACTTGTTCTCCACCCGCCGGATCACGTTCTCCACCGCCACCCGGGTCGGGCCGTTCTTGCGGCCCAGGTACTGCGGGGTGAGGCCCTGCGCCATCTTCGGGAAGATCTGGCCGACCGGGGCGTCGTTGAAGAACGGGTTCTTGAAGTCGGCGATGGCCGGGTCGGCGTAGAGCGCCGGCTGCGACGGCAGGTTCCCGACCTTTTTGAAGATCTCGATCTGCTGCTCCGGCGCGACCAGCCAGGTCAGCAGCTTGTACGCCTCGTCGACGTTCTTGCCCTGCTTGGGCAGCGTCAGGAAGGAGCCACCCCAGTTGCCGCCGCCACCCGGTACCGCGGCGATGTCCCACTTGCCCTGGGTGCCGGGCGCGGTGTCCTTGATGTGACCGAGCATCCAGGCCGGGCAGGCCAGCACCGCGAACGCGCCGCTGGTGAAGCCCTTGTCCCAGTCGGCCTGGAAGCTGACCAGGTTGGCCGACAGCCCGGCGCCCACGGCCTTGACCGTGTAGTCGAACGCCACCTTCGGGCCCTGCTCCATCCGGAGCTGGTCCTGCTCGTCGTAGAACCCGACCGGCTGCTGGCCGAGGATCGGGTTGAACAGGTTGGTGCCGGCGTCGATGAACTTCTTCTTCGTCGTGGCGGTGTACTGCTGGCCGACCTCGATGAACCTGTCCCAGGTGGGCCAGAGCGCGGACACCTGGTCGCGTTCGGTGGGCAGGCCGGCGGCCTTGAACAGGTCGGTGCGGTAGCACATGGCCAAGCCGCCGACGTCGGTGCCGAGGCCGATCTGCGTCTTGCCGTCGGCCGACAGCGACTGCTTCCACTTCCAGGGCAGGTACTTGCTCTCGTACGAGCCGGCGCCCTTGTCGAGCAGGTTGACGAACTTGTCGGACTGGCTGCGGAACTGGACCATGAAGCCCTCGTCGATCGCCGCGATGTCCGGCGCGCCGTTGCCCGCGACGAGCTTCTTCTGCAGGTCCTCGTGCTGGGCGTTGTACTCGCCCGAGTTGAGCTGGATCTTGACATTCGGGTGCTCGGCCTCGTACCTGGCCTTGAGGTCCTGCAGGCCGAAGTCGCCCCAGAAGTTGATTTTCAGCGTCACCTGACCGCCACCCGCGTCCGAGCCGCCGGTGGTGCTCCGGCCGCTGCACGCGGCGACCATGACCAGGGCGACGGCACCGGCGGCGGTCACGCGCGCCAGGTGCGTCCAGGACCGTCTCATCTCATCCTCCGCGCCGAATGGGAACGCTCCACATATCGAGGAACGTTGACTGAACCGGATAAGTGAGGCCACCGTACGGTTCACCCCCAGGGCTGTCAACGGGCGGTTACGCACGTGCCGGCCCGGTAACCGCACCGCCTTACCGGACCGCAGGTGGAGGGGCATTTGCCCGGACACCGGGTGACCGGGGAGAGCGGCAGGCGCACTAAACTGAACCGCACAAGCAGTGGCCGCCGGACACCCCGGCCGGCCGCCGCCCACGCCGACCGGGCCGCGGCGGCGGTGCAGTAGCGTCACCAGACGCCGGTGAGCCCGGCGACCGAGAACGCCCGCGAGGGCCGGACACAGTGGAGGAACGCTGCGGTGAAGCGGCCGACCATCGCCGACGTCGCCCGGCGGGCCGGGGTCTCCAAGGGCGCGGTGTCGTACGCGCTCAACGGCCAGCCCGGCGTCTCCGAGGCGACCCGCCAGCGCATCCTCGCGATCGCCGCCGAGATCGGGTTCCGGCCGAGCAGCGCCGCCCGCGCGCTGTCCGGCGCGACCGCCAAGGCGGTCGGGCTGGCGCTGTGCCGCCCCGCCCGGATACTCGGCATCGAGCCGTTCTTCATGGAGCTGATCAGCGGCGTCGAGGCCGAGCTGTCGGCCCGCTCGTACGCGCTCACCCTCCAGGTGGTCAGCGACCAGGAGGCCGAGATCGCCGTGTACCGGCGGTGGTGGGCCGAACGCCGGGTCGACGGCGTGCTCGTCTGCGACCTGCGCACCGACGACCGGCGGGTGCCGGCGCTGGAGGAGCTGCAACTGCCGGCGGTGGTGATCGGCGGCCCCGGCCACACCGGTGGCCTGGCGAGCGTCTGGTCCGACGACGCGGCGGCGCTGGTCGAGACGGTGGAGTACCTGGTCGCGCTCGGGCACCGGCGCATCGCCCGGGTCGGCGGGCTGCCGTCGCTGCTGCACACCGAGATCCGCACCGAGGCGTTCACCGGCGTGTGCCGGCGGCTCGGGCTGGACGAGGCGCACACGGTCTGGTCCGACTACACCGGCGAGGAGGGCGCGCGGGCCACCCGCCGGCTGCTCAGCTCCGCCGCTCGGCCGACGGCTGTCGTCTACGACAACGACGTGATGGCGATCGCCGGGCTCTCGGTGGCCCAGGAGATGGGCCTGACCGTCCCCGGCGACCTGTCCATAGTGGCCTGGGACGACTCGCCGCTCTGCCGGCTGGTGCACCCGCCGCTGACCGCGCTGGGCCGGGACATCCCGGCGTACGGCGCGCACGCCGCCCGGCAGCTCCTGGCGGTGATCGCCGGTGAGCCGGCCGCCGTGGTCCAGGACGAGACCGCGCACCTCACGCCGCGCGGCAGCACCGCGCCACCTCGCACGGGGCGCTGAACCGGTTCAGCTCATCGGGCGGCGGACGGGAACTCTTCGAACCACGCCTCGACCCGCTCGGCGGTCGCCGGCCGGGCCAGCGCGAAGCCCTGCCCGTACCGGCAGCCGGCCCGCCGCGCGCCGGCCACCTGCCCCTCCGACTCCAGCTCCTCGACCACCAGTTCCACGCCGAGCCGGTCGGCCAGGTTCGCCACCACGTCGATCAGCGGGCGCTGCCCGTCCCCACCCGGCCCGACCAGGTGCGGGCCCACCTTGAGCAGGTCGATCGGGAGGCGGCGGAGCTGGGCGAGCGAGGCGTGCTCGGCGCGGAAGTCGTCGAGCGCGGTACGCACGCCGATCGAGCGGAGGCCGGCGAGCCGGGCCACCACGGTGGACAACTCGGCGCCCACAGCCGGCTCGGCCACCTCCACCACCAGCCGCTCCGGCGACACGTCGTACGCGGCCAGCGCGGTAGCGGTACGCGCCACGAAGTCCGGCGCGGCCAGCTCGCGCGGCGTCACGTTCACCGCCATCCACAGCTCCCGGCCGCCCTCCGACCACGCGGCGAGCTGGCGGCAGGCCCGGTCCACCACCCAGCGCCCGATCTCGCCGACCAGATCGAGGTCGGCCGCCACCGGCAGCAACTCCGCCGGCAGCACGGTGCCCAGCGTGGGACTGCGCCAGCGCAGCAACGCCTCGGTGCCGACCGGCACCCGCTCCGCGAGCGCCACCACCGGCTGGTAGACCAGGTCCAGCTCACCGCGCGCCACCGCCCCGGGCAGCTCCCGTTCCAGATCCAGGCGCCGGACCAGTTGCTCCTCCAGATAGGCGTCGTACCACTCGACCCGGTCCCGGCCGAGCTGCACCGCCCGGCGCCGGGCCAGGTCGGCCTGGCGCAACACGTCCTCCGGTTCGCCGCCGCCGGTCTCGGCCAGCCCGACGCTCACCCGCACCCGGGCCGCCCCGGACGGCCGCGGGTACGGCTCGGCCAGCGCTGCCAGCAGCCGCGTGCCGAGCGCGTACGCGAGCACCGGCCCGAGGTCGGTGAGGATCGCGTACTCGGTGTCGCCGAGCCGGCCGACCAGATCGTGCGCCTCGGCGCCGGCCCGGAGCCGGCGCGCGACCTCGGTGAGGACCGGGCCCTCCGGCACGGCGGCGCCCTCGCCGTGCAGGTCGACCACGAGCAGGGCACCGCCGCTGCGCTGCGCCATCGCCCGGACCAGATCCGCGCGGGTCAACGGCGCGGGCTCGGCGACCCGGGCGTCCGGTCCGAGCCGGCACCGCAACCACGCCTCACGGGCCGCGAGCCGTTGCACCCGGCGACGCTGGTCCGCGGCGGCGAGCAGTTCCCCCGCCATGATCGGCGGAATGACCGCCAGGCCCAGGGCCATCGCGCCGGTGCTGAACTCCCCCACCGCGCACAGGTGGACACCGGCGGCCAGCGCGGCGATCCCGGCCGGCGCGGTCAGGCGGGGCCAGGCGGCCGGTGCCAGGTCCCGGCCCGGCCGCTCCCCCGCCCAGGCGCGCCGCAGGCCGGCGACGGTGAGCAGCGCTCCCGCCAGCAGCGGCGCCGCGACCACCGGCAGCGCCCGTTCCGGCGCGTCGTACGCCAGCAGCACCACCAGCAGCGTCAACCCGCCGAGCGTCAGCGCCGCCCCGGCGTGGCAACCCGCGGCGCCCGGCCGGCGGCGGCGTTCGGCGAGGGCCGCCACCACGAGCACGGCCAGCACCACCGCGCCGCCCGACGCGGCGATCCCGGCGACGGCCCGGACCGGGCCGCCCGGCAGCAGCATCCAGCCGGCGAAGACCAGGCTGACGCCGAGCGCGAGCACGTCGACGCCACGGCGCACCAACTCGGGGCCGGACATCCGGGACCGGCCGGGCAGGCGCAGCAGCGCCGTCACGTACAGCGGCGTGGTGAGGCACAGCCCGGTCAGCGCGATCGGCAGCCGGTGCGCGGGATCGCTCAGCGGCAGCACCGCGACGGTGAGCCCGGCGACCAGGACGGCGGCGTCCAGGATCGCGGCGACCCGGCGGGACAGGGCGACCCGGCGCGCCTGCCGCCCCGTCGTCACGCCCGGCGCAGCGACGTCCCGGCGCTCGGGCAGGGCGGCGCCCGCGCTCCGGGCCGGCGATTCGGTGGTTCGGGCGTCGACGGTCGGCGGCACGTTCGGGGTGAGGTCGCTCGGAGCGGCGGGCAGCGCTCCGCCGGCCAGCCAGGCGAGCCGGACGCAGGCGAGCGCGGAGCCACCGGCGACGGCGAGCGCGGCGGCGGCCGGGCCGGGTAGAAGCCCGGCGACGCCCGCCAGGAGAAAGACCGCGCCGGTGAGCGACACGGCGACATCGGACAGGGGTGGCCGCCGACGGGGACCGGCGGGAGGAGGGACGGGCACGGCGGTCGCCTTCGTGAGGGGGCACGGGGGCGGTGCGGTTGCGGTTCGCGGTACGACGTGCGGGGGTCGGGGCAGGCGGGACGCATCGGCGGGGACCGCTGCGGCCACGCCTAGAAACGATCCCGGAAGCGCCTGGTGACGTCACCACACCAGTGACATGCGTCACACCCCCGCCCCTCTCCCTGACGAGATCTTGGTACGCAATCGCCCTCGGGAGGGCGGAGACGCACCAAGATCTCCAGAGTGGTTGGGCCGCGATGGGAGCGGCTTGCACCGCGAGGCGGGCCGGGGCGAGGGGTGGGGGGAGTCGGCCGGGTGGGATCATCGGAGGGTGAGCCGTGCCGATACCGTCCGTTTCCGACACAACCAGGCCATCCTGGTCGCCGCGATCGTCGCCGCCATCGGCGCGCTGCCGCTGGCCTCCGCCCGCTGGTGGCTGCTCTGGGTGCTGCTCGTCCCGGTCGCGGTGGCGGTCTGGGCGTGGCGCTCCGGCACCGACGCCGACGCCTCGGAACTGCCGCTGCGGGCGCTCGCCGGGCAACGCCGGGTGCCGTGGACGCGCGTCGCCGAACTGGCCGGCGACGCCCGGGGCCGCGCGCTCGCCCGGCTCGACGACGGCGAAGTCGTCATGCTGCCGGCGGTACGCGCCACCGAGCTGCCCCAGCTGATCGCCGTCACCGGGCAGGAGCTGCCCGGTGAGGCGAACGATCAGTAGCCGTCTACCACCCGGTTCGTCAGCTCCTCCCCGGCCGCGTACCGGCGCAGTTGCTCGGCCACCAGGCGGTACGCCCGGGGCAGCAGACCGCGTACCGAGCCGCCGATGTGCGGGGTGAGCAGCAGGTTCGGCAGCTCCCACAGAGGATGGTCGGCGGGCAGCGGCTCCGGATCGGTGACGTCCACCGCCGCGCGCAGGCGCCCCGAGGCCAGCTCGGCGAGCAGCGCCGGGGTGCTGACCACCGGCCCCCGCGCGGCGTTCACCAGCAACGCGCCGTCCGGCATCGCGGCCAGGAAACGCTCGTCGACCAGACCGCGGGTCTGGTCGGTCAGCGGCACCAGCAGCACCACCACGTCCGCCCCGGGCAGCAGCGCGGGCAGCTCGTCCACCCCGTGCACGCCCTGGTCCGGTCGCGGCGTACGGGCCACCAGCGTGAAGCTCACCTCGAACGGGGCGAGCCGGTCGCGTACCGCCGCGCCGATCGAGCCGGCGCCCACGATGAGCACGCGCTTGCCGGCCAGTTCGTCGGTCGGCGCCACCTCGTCGTACGCCCACTCGCGCCGCGCCTGCGCCCGGGCCAGCGGCGCGAACCCGCGCAGCGAGGACAGGATCGCGGCCACCACCCACTCGGCGGTGTGCGAGTCGTGCACGCCCCGGGCGTCGCAGAGCGTCACGCCGTCCGGGACGCGCCCGACCCAGGCGTCCGCGCCGGCGGAGAGAAGCTGCACCACCTCGACGTCCGGCAGCCGGGCCAGGAACGCGCCGGCGTCCGGGCCGGACAGGAACGGCGGTACCCAGAACCGCACCCCGTCGGGGGACGACGGGAGCCGGTCCGGGTCCGCCAGCAGCTCCACGGTGACGCCGGGCGGTGGCTCGCCGAGCAGCCGGAGGCCCTCGGGGTGCGGGATCCATGCCTTCACGACCGCCGACGATATCGGCCCCGGGACGGTGGGCGCGGCGTGACCCGTGACGAACACCGCGCCGGGAATGGAGTGGCGGTCCTGCGGGGTATAACCGAGTGCGGGACGCCGGCCGGGCGTTACGGTTGCTGAGGGCGGTGGCGATGAGCGAGGACGGCCCGGGGCGGATGTCCGTGCCGATTCCCGCATTGGCCGATCCCGACCGGTTGCGTGCGCTCGAGGAGACCCGGCTCGACGCCGTGCCCGACGAGGCGTTCGACAGGTTCGCCCGGCTGGTCGGCGACCTGCTCGACGTGCCGGTCGCGCTGGTCTCCCTGGTCGACGCCGACCGGCAGTTCTTTCCCGGCGCGACCGGGCTGCCGGAGCCCTGGGCGGCACGACGGCAGACACCGCTGAGCCACTCGTTCTGCCAGCACGTGGTGGACGTCGAAATGCCGTTGGTGTTGCCCGACGCCCGCCTCTCTCCCCGGGTACGCCTCAACCTGGCCATCGAGGACCTGGGCGTGGTGGCGTACGCCGGAATGCCGCTCACCGACCTGGACGGGCGGGTGCTCGGCTCGCTCTGCGCGATCGACAGCAAGCCCCGGGCCTGGACCGCGGAGCAGTTGCGTACGCTCGCCGACCTGGCGGCCGCGTGCTCCTCGGAGCTGCGGCTGCGCATCGCGGTCCGTGGCGCCGAGGAGGCCCGCCGCCGGGCCGAGGAGGCGCACGGCCGGCTCGCCATGCTGGCCGGGATGAGCCAGATGCTCGGCGGCACGCTCGACGTGGCCACCGCCGTCGACCGGCTCGGGCACGCCATGGTGCCGCTGCTCGCCGACTGGTGCCTCATCACGCTCGTCGACCCGGCGGGCCGCCCGCGCAGCGTCACCGGCGTGCACCGGGACGCCGACCGGGAGCATGACCTGGCCCGCTTCGCCGAGCTGCTGGTCACCGGCCTCGGCCCGGAGTCGCAGATCCGGTCGGTGCTGCGCACCGGGCGGCCGGTGGTGCGCGCGGTGGCCGGGCTGGCGGACGTGGCGCGCGGCGGCACCCACCCGGAGCTGGTGCCGCTCGCCGAGCGGCTCGGCGTCGGCTCCCACCTGACCGTGCCGATCACCGCCGCCGGGGACCGGATCATCGGGGCCGTCACGCTCGTCAACCGTCCGGGCCGGCGCGGCTTCGACGACAGCGACCTGCGCACCGCGCAGGACATCGGGGTACGCGCCGGACAGGCGGTCGGCAACAGCCGTCTCTACGGCGAGCAGCGCCACGTCGCCGAGGTGCTCCAGCACAGCATGCTGCCCACCCTGCCGACGGTGCCGGGGATCGAGCTGGCCGCCCGCTATCTGCCGGTCGCGGACCGGGTCGAGGTCGGTGGCGACTGGTACGACGCGTTCGTCCAGCCCGACGGCGAGCTGGTGGCCGCGATCGGTGACGTCGCCGGTCACGACATCGAGGCGGCGGCCACCATGGGTCAGTTGCGCAACCTGGTGCGCGGCAACGCGTACGGGCGCGACGACCCGGTGGAGAAGCTGGTGGCCCAACTCGACCGGGCCATGGGCGGGCTGCGGGTGCCCACTGTCGCCACCGCGGTGCTGGCCCGGATCCGCCCGGACGCGGACGGGCTGCGGGTCTCCTGGTGCAACGCCGGACACCCGCCGCCGGTGCTGGTCCGGGCGGACGGCACGGTCTCGGTGGCCGAAGGACGCGGCCCGCTGCTCGGCCTGGCCCACGTGCCGCGGCGTACCGGCCGGACGCTGGTCCTCGCCTCCGGCGACACGCTGCTGCTGCACACCGACGGGTTGATCGAGCGCCGGGACCGGCCGATCGACGAGGGGCAGGCCGACCTGCTCGCCCACCTCGGCGCCAACGGGCCGGGCGGATCGCTGGACCTCCTCTGCGATCGGCTGCTCGCCGCCGCGCACCGCCGCGAGGACGACGTCGCCCTGCTGGCCCTGCGCGCCGGCTGAGCGGACCGGTCCGGCTTCTCCGCCCTGTTCGACAGGCCGATCGAACGACGCTCGACCTGCCCGGTTCGGCGCTTCGCCCGGCTAGGCTGGGCCGGGTGAGAGCGCCTCTTCCGTACCCCCGTGTCCGCCGGCTCCGCACGGCGCTGGCGGTGTCCTGCGCGGCGCTGCTGCTGGGCAGCGCCGGTTGCGCCCTCGGCGAGCCCGAGCCGGACCCGGCCGGCGCGCCACCCAACCTGCCGAGCCCGTCCAGCACCGCCAGCCCGGGTGGGGCCGGCCAGCAGGTGGTCGCCACCGTGCTGGCCAAGGGCCTGGAGGTGCCGTGGGGCATCGCGTTCCTGCCCGACGGCGCGGCGCTGGTGACCGAGCGGGACAAGGGGCGGATCCTCCAGGTCGGCCCGGAGTCCGGCCCGGACGGGCTTGCCGTGCGGCCGGTGCAGACCGTGCCGGACGTGGTCGCCGGAGGCGAGGGCGGCCTGCTCGGCATCGCGGTCTCCCCGGCGTACGAGCAGGACCGGACGATCTTCGTCTACTACACCGCCGAGAACGACAACCGGATCGCCAAGATGCGGCTCGGGCAGGCGCCGACGCCGATCCTCACCGGCATCCCGAAGGCCGGCACGCACAACGGCGGCGGGCTGGGCTTCGGCCCGGACGGTTTCCTCTACGCCAGCACCGGGGACGCCGGGCGCACCGAGAACGCCCAGGACGCGAAGAGCCTCGGCGGCAAGATCCTGCGGATCACCCCGGACGGCAAGCCGGCGCCGGGCAACCCGACCGCCGGGTCGCCGGTCTGGTCGACCGGGCACCGCAACGTGCAGGGCTTCGCCTGGACGCCGGACAAGAAGATGTACGCGGTGGAGTTCGGGCAGAACACCTGGGACGAGATCAACCCGATCAACAAGGGCGGCAACTACGGGTGGCCCCGGGTGGAGGGGCGCAGCGACGACAGGCGCTACGTCAACCCGATCACGCAGTGGCCCACCGGTGACGCCTCCTGCTCCGGCCTGGCCGCCGTGGACCGGCTGCTGGTCACCGCCTGCCTGCGCGGGCAGCGGCTCTGGCTGGTGGAGCTGGCCGGCAACGGGACCGTCCTCGGTCAGCCGCGCGACCTGCTCACCGACAAGTACGGCCGGCTCCGGGCGGCGGCGGTGGCCCCGGACGGCTCACTCTGGGTGAGCACCTCGAACCGGGACGGGCGGGGCCGGCCCGCCGCCGAGGACGACCGCCTCCTGCGGCTGGTCTTCGCCGACGGGGGCGCCGGCCGGAGCTGATCCGGGTCGGCGGGTTTGTCAAGATCGCTCAAGGGGCAGGTCAGGATCTCAGCATGGACGGCCACGACAACGAAGAGCACCGCGCGGGGGACGAGACGTCACCCGTGCGGGGGCGTGCCCGCCGCTGGGCGGACTGGCGGCCCGGTCACGGGCTGCGCCGGCTGGGTGTCGTACTGGCCCTGCTCGCGGTCACGCTCGGCGGCATCGTGGTCGGCACGTACGCGGGCGGCCACATCGGCACCGACATCGGCCCGTTCCGGGCCGAGCTGAAGCTCAGCCCGTCGCTGAGCGGCGGCACCACAGTCGACATCCCGCCGCTGGGCGCGCTGCTGCTGGACAGCCACGACGGGCCGGCGTACCTGACCGTCGAGGTGGGCGCGCTCGACCAGGGGCGCACCGAGGCGCTGATCGACGACCCGGCCAGCATCAGCCGGGCCAGCCAGTCGGCGGTGCAGGACGTCCGCGACGGCGTGATGCGGCTCGGGCTGCGTACGCTCGCCTCGGCGGTGCTGGCCACGCTGATCCTGGCCGCGCTGGTCTTCCGCGACGTCCGCCGTACCGCCTGGGCCGGCGGCATGGCGCTCGTCATCACCGCCGGCAGCCTCGGGGTGGCCGCGAGCACGCTGCGCCCGCAGGCGATCGAGGAGCCGCGGTACGAGGGCCTGCTGGTCAACGCGCCCGCGATCGTGGGTGACGCGCGGCGGATCGCCAACGACTACACCAAGTACGCCGAGCAGTTGCAGCGGCTGGTCGGCAACGTCAGCAAGCTGTACACCACGGTCTCCGCGCTGCCGGTGGTGCAGCCGTCGCCCGGCACCACCCGGGTGCTGCACGTGTCGGACATGCACCTCAACCCGACCGGCTGGCAGCTGATCCGTACCGTGGTCGAGCAGTTCGGCATCGACGTGGTCATCGACACCGGCGACATGACCGACTGGGGCAGCGAGCCGGAGGCGTCCTTCGTCGGCTCGATCGGCCTGCTCAAGAAGCCGTACGTGTTCATCCGCGGCAACCACGACTCGCCCCGCACCGCCGCCGCGGTGGCCCAGCAGCCGAACGCGACAGTGCTGAACAACTCGATCACGACGGTGGCCGGGCTGACCATCGCCGGCATCGGCGACCCCCGCTTCACCCCGGACAAGGAGACCTCGCCGGCCGGCAGCGGCCTCACCGCCGCTGTCGCGGACCAGGTGATCGGCGCCGGCGAACAGCTCGCCGCCACGATCGAGAAGTCGCCGCGCAAGGTGGACATCGCGCTGGTGCACGACCCCGCCTCGGCCGGTCCGCTCTCCGGCACCTGCCCGCTGGTGCTCTCCGGGCACACCCACTCCCGGCAGGTGTCGAAGCTGCCGGAGGTGCCCGGCGAGCAGCCGACCACGCTCATGGTGGAGGGCTCGACCGGCGGGGCCGGGCTGCGCGGCCTGGAGGGCGAGAAGCCGACCCCGCTGACCATGACGGTGCTCTACTTCGACCAGCAGAAGCTGCTCCAGGCCTACGACGAGATCACCGTGGGCGGGACCGGGCAGTCGCAGGTCAACCTGGAGCGGCACGTCATCCGCGACCCGGCCAAGGGCGACCAGGTGCCGGTCACCCCGACCCCGACCCGCGGCCCCTCGGGCTCGCCGTCGCCGAGCACCCTCACCCCGAGCCCCACGACGACCCGCTGACCCCGACGGGGCGCGGGTGTCGGCGGGTCAGCGCAGCGCGATCGCGGCCAGCGCGGCGTTGACGATGCTGCCCGGCAGCAGGTCGTGCAGCTCGTACAGCTCCCGGACGCTGCCGGACTGGCCGAACTCGTCCACGCCGAGCGGCACCGCCGGGGCGCCGACCGCCGAGCCGAGCCAGGCCATCGCGTGCGACGCCGCGTCGTGCACGGTGACCACCGGCACCCGGTCGGCGAACGCCGACCGCAGCGCGCCCGGCACGCTCGGCACTGTCGCGGTCCGCACACCCTGGCGCAGGGTCCGCTGCCACGCCCGGTAGAGGCGGTCCAGGCTGGTCACGTCCACCACGTGCGCGGCCACGCCCTCCTCCGCCAGCTCCGCGGCGGCCGCGAGCACCTCCGGCAGCACCGCGCCGGAGGCGGCGAGCTGCACGACCGGGGCATCAGCCAGATCGGGGTACGCCTGGTGCGCGTCCACGAGCCGGTACGCGCCGGCCACCACCTGCCGCCGCAGCACCGCGTCCCCGAGCCGGGTCCGGGCCGCCTCGAACGGCGCCTGGTCGATCGGCCGGGTGCTGAGCCGGAAGTAGTACGCCCCGTCCTCGGCGGGCGCGGCGGTGGCGGCGGGCGCGGCACCACCGGCGATCTGCCCGAGCGCGTCGCAGAGCAGCCAGTCGAGGCTGCCGGCGTACGCGGGCTCCAGGAACGTCACCCCCGGCAGCTCCAGGCCGACCGAGGCGGTGATGGTGGACTGGTGCGCGCCGCCCTCGGGCGCCAGCGTGATGCCGGACGGGGTGCCGGCCACCACGAACCGCGAGCCGGAGTACGTGCCGTAGAGGAACGCGTCGAGACCGCGCAGCACGAACGGGTCGTAGACGGTGCCCACCGGCAGCAGCGGCTGGCCGGACAGGTCCCACGACAGGCCGAGCTGGCCCAGCAGCAGGAACAGGTTCATCTCCGAGATGCCCAGCTCGATGTGCTGCCCGGCGGGGCTCTCGGTCCAGCGCAGCATCCGGTCCTCGGTCCAGGAACGCTGCTCGGTGGGGGCGAAGACACCGGTCTTGTTGATGAACCCGGCCAGGTTCGTCGAGGTCGCCACGTCCGGGGCGGTGGTCACCAGGTAGGGCGCCACCTGCGGATCGCGGGCCAGGTCGACAAGCACCCGCCCGAAGACCTCCTGGGTGGAGACGGGCTTGTTCGCGCGTACCCGCGTGGTTTCCGGAACGGTGACGCCCAGCGCCCGCTCGCGCGGCGCGCGGGACAGCGCCTCCCGGCGCTCGCCGGCCCGGATGCCGGCCGGGGACGCCGGGTCGAGGCGGTCCCACTCGGTCTCCGGGGTCAGGCCGTTCGCGGCGCGCAGCGCGTCGACCTGCTCGGTGGTGAGCAGCGCCGAGTGGTTGCGCGGGTTGCCGGCGATCGGCAGGCCCCAGCCCTTGACCGTGTACGCGAACACGACGCTGGGCCGGTCGGTGACCGCGTCGCACTGGGCGTACGCGTCGAGCATGGCCTGCGTGTCGTGCCCGCCCAGGTCGGTGACGAGCGGGCCCAGCTCGTCGTCGCCGATGTCGGCGACGAACGCGGCGACCTCGGCCGGCGCGCCGTCCAGGAACTGCTTGCGCAGCGCCGGCCCGGCCAGCCCGAACAGCGACTGGTACTGCTCGTTGGGCATCCGGTCGATCCAGTCGCGCAGCGCCGCGCCGCCCGGCCGGGTGTACGCCTCGGCGAGCCTCCGGCCGTACTTGACCTCCACCACGTGCCAGCCGGCCGCCTCGAACTGGCCGCGCCACTGGTTGATCCGGATGCCGGGGACCACCCGGTCCAGCGACTGCCGGTTGAAGTCGACGAGCCACATCACGTTGCCCAGGCCGGTGGTGGCCGGGTCGGCGACCGCCTCCCAGATGTTGCCCTCGTCCAGTTCGGCGTCGCCGATGAGGGCGACGAACCGGGAGTGCGGGCGCGGGCCGAAGTGCGCGTCGACGTAGCGGCGCGTCACGGCGGCGAACAGCGGCGCGGCGGCGCCCAGGCCGACCGAGCCGGTGGAGAAGTCGACCTCGTCCGGGTCCTTGGTGCGCGAAGGGTACGACTGGAGGCCGCCGCGTGCCCGCAGCTTCGGCAGGTACGCCTTGTCGAGGTTGCCGAGCAGGTACTGGATGGCGTGGAACACCGGCGAGGCGTGCGGCTTCACCGCTACCCGGTCCTCGGCGTCCAGGTGGTGGAACCAGAGCGCGGTCATCGCCGTGACCAGGGACGCGCTGGACGCCTGGTGGCCGCCGACCTTCACCCCGTCGCCGGTGTCGCGGTCGTGGTTGGCCGCGTCGACGATGCGGGTGGCGAGCCAGAGCACCCGGCGCTGGATCTCGTCGAGGACGTCGGTGTTCACGGTTTCTCCATCCGGGCGTCGCCGTTGACGCCCACTGAGTGGGGGTGAGGCGTTAGGAAGGGCCCCTTCCCATGCACCAGGCGTTAAGAAGGGGCCCTTCCTTACTCATCAGGCGCCGAGGCGCGCCAGGATCAGCTCGCGGACCGTCTTCGCGTCCGCCTGGCCGCGGGTGGTCTTCATGACCGCGCCGACCAGCGCGCCGGCCGCCGCGACCTTGCCGCTGCGGATCTTGTCGGCGACGTCCGGGTTGGCGGCGATCGCCTCGTCCACGGCCGCGGTGAGCGCGCCGGTGTCCGAGACGACCTCCAGGTTGCGGTTGGTCATGATCTCGGTCGGCGAGCCCTCGCCGGCCACCACGCCCTCCAGCACGGTACGGGCCAGCTTGTCGTTGAGCTTGCCGGCGTCGACCAGGCTCTGCAGCTCGGCGACCTGGGCCGGGGTCGCGCCCACGTCGGCCAGTTCCACGCCGGTCTCGTTGGCGCGGCGGGACAGCTCGCCCAGCCACCACTTGCGGGCGGCCGCAGGGGTGGCGCCGGCGGCGACCGTCGCCTCGATCAGCTCGACCGCGCCGGCGTTGACCACGGACTGCATGTCGAGGTCGGACAGGCCCCAGTCCTGCTGGATCCGCTTGCGGCGCAGCCGCGGCAGCTCCGGCAGGGCGGCCTTCAGCTCGGCCACCCACGCGGTGTCCGGGGCGAGCGGCACCAGGTCCGGCTCCGGGAAGTAGCGGTAGTCGGTGGCGGTCTCCTTGGACCGGCCCGACGTGGTGTCGCCGGTGTCCTCGTGGAAGTGCCGGGTCTCCTGGGTGATCCGGCCGCCCGCCTCCAGCACCGACGCCTGCCGCAGCATCTCCGAGCGGACCGCCCGCTCGACCGAGCGCAGCGAGTTGACGTTCTTGGTCTCGGTGCGGGTGCCCCACTCCTCGCCCGGCCGGTTCAGCGACGTGTTGACGTCGCAGCGCAGCGAGCCCTCCTCCATCCGCACGTCGGAGACGCCGAGCGAGCGGATCACGTCGCGCAGCTCGGCGACGTACGCGCGGGCGACCTCGGGCGCGAGCGCGCCGGTGCCGGGGATGGGCTTGGTGACGATCTCGACCAGAGGGATGCCGGCCCGGTTGTAGTCGACGAGCGACTCGGTGGCGCCGTGGATGCGGCCGGTGGCGCCGCCGACGTGCAGCGTCTTGCCGGTGTCCTCCTCCAGGTGCACCCGCTCGATGCCGATGCGCACCAGCTCGCCGTTCACCTCGACGTCCAGGTAGCCGTCGAAGCACAGCGGCTCGTCGTACTGGCTGATCTGGAAGTTCTTCGGCATGTCCGGGTAGAAGTAGTTCTTCCGGGCGAACCGGCACCATTCGGCGATCGAGCAGTTCAGCGCGAGCCCGATCCGGATGGTCGCCTCGATGGCGGCCTTGTTCGCCACCGGCAGCGAGCCGGGCAGACCGAGGCAGACCGGGCAGACCCGGGTGTTCGGCTCGCCGCCGAAGTCGGTCGGGCAGCCGCACCACATCTTGGTGTTCGTGCCCAGCTCGACGTGGGTCTCCAGGCCGATCACCGGTTCGAAGCGCGCGACGACCTCGTCGTACGCGGGCAGCGTCGTGGTCATGAGAACTCCAGCTTTGCAGGCGGTAGCCGGCCCACGGCGGCATCCGGACACAACGCCGCCAAGCCTACCGCTCCGCCTACCCGGGCTCGGGCGGGCGTCACTCCGGTGCGGTGAAGCTTCGCCGACGGTTGTAGGCCAGCACGAGCAGGATGCCACCGATGGAGAAGGCCACGACGCTCAGCAACAGCAGCACCAGCGGCGAGCCCGGGCCGGTGATCGGCAGCCACGCGCCGCTCACCTTCGACGGCGAGGCCGTCGGCAGGGGCGCGGCGCTGCTCTCCGAGGGTGTGGCGGCCGGGTCATCGGGGCTCGGCGTGGCAGTCGGGTCGGCCGGGTCGGGCGTCGAGCCGGTCGGGGACGCCGTCGGGGTGCCCGGGGTCCGGGCGGCGACGGTCAGCGACACCTGCTTCGTGGCGCTGGTGCTGTACCCCTTCGCCGCGACGGTGAAGGCGAACGTGCCGACGCTGCCCGGGGTGCCCCTGAGCCGCCCCTCCTTGTCGAGGGTGAGGCCGTCCGGCAGGGCCCCGGCGGCCAGGGAGAACGCGATGTCCGAATCACCGGCGGCGGTGAACCGGAAGGAGTAGCGCTTACCGACGGTTGCGGCGGGCGGGTCGCCGGAGGTGAACGCGGTCGCCGCCTCGGCGACGACGACCGTGGCGTCCTGCTCGTCGAAGCGGTCGTTCTTGTCGGTCATCCGCAACGTGAAGGTGTACGTGCCGGCAGTGGTCGGCGCGCCGCCGAGCGACGTACCCACCACGAGCATCCCCGGCGGCAGACTGCCCGAGGTCACCGACAACCGGTACGGCCCGGTGCCACCTGTGGCCTCGACCGTGTGGATCGCGTACACCCGGCCCAGGTACATGGGCGACCGGGGCTTGCCCGACGTGATGACGACCTTCGGTTCGCGCACCTCGATCGTCGCCGTCTGCTCGTCGAAGAGGTCGTTCTGGTCGGTCATCCGCAGCCGGAACGTGTACGTCCCCGGCGTGGTCGGCGCACCACCGAGCGACGTCCCCACCACGAGCATCCCCGGCGGCAGACTCCCCGAGGTCACCGACAACCGGTACGGCGCGGTGCCACCTGTGGCCTCGACGGTGTGGATCGCGTAGACCTGCCCGATGTACATGACCGACCGGGGCTTGCCCGAGGTGATGCTGACGGCCTCGGTGGCGGCGGTGGCCGGTTGCGCGGCGGCCGGTTGCGCGGCGGCCGGTTGCGCGGCGGCCGGTTGCGCGGCGCCCAGCAGCAACGCGACGACCATCGTCAGGGCCATGACCGGGCGAAGTGTCCCCATCGCACATCCAGCTCTCGGTCGGAACCGCTCGCGTCCGCCAGCGGGCCACAGTCCAGTCGATCCAGCAGACTCGGAGTTTATTCGACCAGTGCCAGTGACCCCTGACAATCCACTGATCGGTGATCACCGTGTCGCCGCGACGACAGACGCGCCCGGCGCGGTCGTGGTGACCGTGCCGGGCGCGTGCGGATCCCGTCAGCTCAGAGCGTCGGCGGGGTAAGCGTGCCGACGGCGCTCTCCAGCGCGGCGGCGACCCGGTACATCCGGTCGTCCGCCATGGTCGGCGCCATGATCTGGAAGCCGACCGGGAGCCCGTCGGACAGTCCGCACGGCACCGAGATCGCCGGGCCGCCGTACAGGTTCGTCGGGATGGTGAACAGGTCCGCCAGGTACATCTGGTACGGGTCGGCGGTGCGCGACCCCAGCGGGAACGCCACGAACGGCGTGGTCGGCGAGATCAGCGCGTCTACCTGCTCGAACGCGCTGGTGAAGTCCCGCGTGATGAGGGTGCGGACCTTCTGCGCCTGGCCGTAGTAGGCGTCGTAGTAGCCCGAGGAGAGCGCGTACGTGCCGATCATGATGCGGCGCTTGACCTCGGGGCCGAAGCCGGCCTCGCGGGTCAGCGACATGACCTCCTCCAGCGACCGGTTGCCGTCGTCGCCGACCCGCAGGCCGAACCGGACGCCGTCGAACCGGGCCAGGTTGGAGGAGCACTCGCTCGGCGCGATCAGGTAGTAGGCCGGCAGCGCGTACTTGAAGTGCGGGCAGGAGACCTCCACGATCTCCGCGCCCAGCTTCGCCAGCGCCTCGGCCGCGTCGCGGAACGCGGCCGACACGCCCGGCTCCGCGCCCTCGCCGGTGAACTCGGTGACCATGCCGAGCTTCACGCCGGTCAGGTCGCCGGTGGCGCCGAGGCGCGCGGCGGCCACCACGTCCGGCACCGCGGCCGGGATCGAGGTGGAGTCACGCGGGTCGTGGCCGCCGATCACCTCGTGCAGCAACGCGGCGTCCAGCACGGTACGCGCGCACGGGCCGGGCGTGTCCAGCGACGAGGAGAACGCCACCAGGCCGTAGCGGGAGGTGCCGCCGTAGGTCGGCTTCGCGCCGACGGTGCCGGTGACCGCGCCCGGCTGGCGGATCGAGCCGCCGGTGTCCGAGCCGATCGACAGCGGCGCCTCGTACGCGGCCAGCGCCGCCGCGCTGCCGCCGCCGGAACCGCCCGGGATCCGCTCCAGGTCCCACGGGTTGCGGGTCGGCCCGTACGCCGAGTACTCGGTGGAGGAGCCCATGGCGAACTCGTCCATGTTCGTCTTGCCGAGCATCACCGTGCCGGCGGCGCGCAGCCGCTCGACGATCGTCGAGTCGTACGGCGGGCGCCAGCCCTCCAGGATCTTCGACCCGACGGTGGTCGGCACGCCCTTGGTGGTGAGCACGTCCTTCACCGCTACCGGCACACCGGCGAGCGGGCCGAGTTCCTCGCCGGCCGCGCGGCGCTCGTCCACGGACCGGGCGGCGGCGAGCGCCCCCTCGGTGTCGACGTGCAGGAACGCGTGCACCCGGTCGTCGACGGCGCCGATGCGGTCCAGGTGGGCCTGGGTGACCTCGACGGCGGAGGTCTCGCCGCTCGCCACCAGCCCGGCGATCTCAACGGCACTCAGCTTGGTCAAGTCGCTCATGAGGCCACATCCTCGTCCAGGATCCGCGGGACGCGGAACCGCTGCTCCTCGGCGTCGGGGGCGCCGGACAGCGCCTCCTGCGGGGTCAGGCCCGGCCGTACGACGTCCTCGCGGAGCACGTTCGTGAGCGGCACCGAGTGGGACGTCGGCGGGATGTCCGCCGCGGCGACCTCGCCGACCTGCGCGACCGACTGGAGGATCACATCCAGCTGGCCGGCGAAGGTGTCCAACTCCTCCTCGGTGACGGCGAGCCGCGACAGTCGCGCGAGGTGCGCGACCTCCTCGCGGGAGATGGCGGCCATCGGGTGCCCCCTTCGTGGCTGTCCTGAGACGTCTGCGGTGGGCCGGCCGCGCGTACGCGATGACGCGCGGTGACCGGAGCGAGTCTATTGTCCCGCCGTCACGACGACGCCTTCGACTCCCCCTCCGCTGCCGGCCCGCCGCGGCTCCCGGCCTCCGCCGGGCGCACCGGACGGTAGCGCGACAACCAGGCCACCAGGTCCTCGGCCGGCATCGGCCGGGCGTGGAACCAGCCCTGCGCCACGTCGCACCCGGCCGCGTGCAGCAACCGCCAGGTGCGCTCGTCCTCCACGCCCTCGGCCACCACCCGCAGCCCGAGCGCGCCGGCCAGCTCGATCATCGAGCGGACGATCGCCGCGTCGTCCGGGTCGTCGGCCATCCCGAGGACGAACGAGCGGTCCACCTTCACCTCCGACAGCGGCAGCCGGCGCAGGTGCTGCAACGACGAGTAGCCGGTGCCGAAGTCGTCAAGCGCGATGCCGACGCCGATCCGGTGCAGCTGGGTGATGCTGGCCAGCACCCGCCGCGGGTCGGCCATCAGCGCGCCCTCGGTGATCTCCACCTGGAGCCGCTCCGGCGGCACCCCGTACCGGGTCAGCCGGTCGGCGATCTGGTCGGCGATCTCGCCGGTGTGCAGGTCACGGACGCTGACGTTGAGCGCGGCCCGCAGCGTGAGCCCGGCTGCCGACCACTTGGCCAGCTGCTCCACCACGTCGTCCACCACGCGGCGGGTGAGCAGCCGCATCACCGCGCTCTGCTCGGCGACCTGGATCAGCTCGCCCGGGTCGACCATGCCCCGGCGGGGGTGCCGCCACCGCAGCAGCGCCTCGACACCGACCACCTCACCGGTCGCGATGGCGATCTGCGGCTGGTAGTACATGGTGATCTCGCCCGGGTGCCCGGACTGGTCCTCCGGCTCGGCGCTCCCGTCGGCACTCGGCCCGATGACGCCGGGCGCGCCCGTGCTCACCGCGGCCTGCGCGTCGTGCCCGGTGCCGGCCTCGCGCGCGGCCTCGACGTCGTGCCCGGCGTCCGTCCCGCGCGCGGCCTCCGCGTCTGCCTCCCCGCCGTCGACCACGAGCGGCGCCACCACCGCTCCGGTGCCGCCGGAGCGGGCGGCCCGGCTGCGGATCGGGTCGGCGCCGGTGAGGATCCGCTCGATCAGGTCGTCGTCGTGCCGCTCCACGGCGCGGTCCCGGCGGCGCCGCAGCCACCGGTTCGGCCCGTCGCCCGACCGTCCGCCGCCCCGGCCGTCGTCGCGCGCCGGGCGCTGGTTGCGGGACGGCCGCTCGGCCCGGGCCGGTCGCGGAGCCGACAGCGCCGGCGTCAGGGCCGCGCCGTCACCCCCGCGTACGCCCACCGACTCCCCGCCCTGCGCGGACGGACCCGACTCCAGCACCCGGCGCAGGTCGGCCAGGAGACTCAGCCGCTCGGCCGAGTTGTGGTCGGACTCCGGCGCGTACACCGCCACCGTGTCGTTGCGGTGCTTCGCGTCGTACATGGCCACGTCGGCGTGCCGCATCAGGGTGGCGAAGTCCTCGCCGTGGTCCGGGTAGAGCGCGATGCCGATCGAGCCGCCCACGTCCAGCGGCAACCCGTCCAGCGGCACCGGCTCGGCGAGCGCGGCGACCACCCGGTCGGCCCGCTCGCGGGCCTGGTCGATGTCGGTGAGCCGGGGTACGACGATCGCGAACTCGTCACCGCCGAGCCGCGCCACCATGTCGCCCGCGCCGACCACGCCCATCAGCCGGGCGCTCACCTCGACCAGCAGACGGTCCCCCACCGCGTGCCCGAGCGCATCGTTGACGTGCTTGAACCGGTCGAGGTCGAGCAGCAGCAGGGCCAGGTGCGAGCCCGGCACGCCCCGGGCGGCCCGCTCGGCGTGCAGGTGCACCTGTTCGGCCATCTCGGTCAGCAGCGCCTTGCGGTTGGGCAGCCCGGTGAGCGGGTCCACGTCGGCGAGCTGCTCCCGCTCCACGGAGAGCCGTGCCATCCGGTAGACGGCGAACAGCGGCACCAGCACCAGCGGGATCAGCGCCGCGCTGGCCCGGGCGGCGGCCACCAGCACGGGCGCGAGCAGCAGCAGCGAGCCGGTGGCCAGCAGCTCGTAGGCCAGCCCGCTGCGCACGCTGGGCCACCAGCGGTCGCCGAACCGCAGCCGCACGGCGGAGCTGACCAGGCCGTAGTTGACCACGAACCAGGCGGCCGTCGCGCCGCCGACCGCCGCCACGTCGGTCCAGTGCAGCCGGCCGTCGCCGAACAGCTCGCCCGGGCCGATCCGGCTGACCACGTACGCGGCGGCGAGCGCGCACGCATACTGCGCGGCGTTGAAGCCGGTACGCCAGGGCGCGTACCCGAGCCGCCAGCCGCTCACCGCGACGGCCACCGCCTGCACCGCCACGGCCGGGCCGAAGCCCCAGCCGAGCAGGATGGCGAAGGTGAAGCAGGTCGACGGGAACACGGCCGAGGTCTGCCGCCGCCCGGGCGGGACGAACGGGCGGGCGTCGCAGGCGACGGCGAGCGCCGCCATGGTCCAGAACGCGGCCGGCAGCTCGGTCAACCGGTCGGCGAGCGCGACCAGCGGCCCGGCCGAGACCAGCGCCGCGACCACGCCGACCGCGCCGACGAAACCGAAGAACGGCCCGCTCCGCCCGGGCGGGACGGAGTTACGCGGGTCGCCGGTCTCCATCGCACCTCCCGGGGCAACGTCCTGGCGCGCGCCGTCACGCGCCGTACGCCAATGAAACGCCCTCCGAGGCGGTTTCCCCGACACGACAGTCACGAATCGGTCGTAGTCGTAATTAACTTGGTATCCGCCGGGCCGGTCGTCGTGACCAGGTCACTCCTCTACCCGGGCCACCTCGCGGGCCGCGTCCGGGCCGGAATCGAGCAGCACCCGGAAGCCGTCCTCGTCGAGGATCGGCAGTTTCAGGGTGGCCGCCTTGTCGGCCTTGGAGCCCGGATTGTCGCCGACCACCACGAACCCCGTCTTCTTGGACACCGAACCGGTCACCTTGCCGCCCCTGACCTGGATCGCCTCGGCGGCCTGGTCGCGGCTGAACCCGCTGAGCGTGCCGGTGACCACGACCGTGACGCCGTCGAGCGGGCGGGGCCCTTCGTCGGCGGCCTCCTCGGCCATCCGTACGCCCGCCTCGGCCCACTTGCGTACCACGTCGCGGTGCCAGTCGACGGCGAACCACTCCTTGAGGCTGGCGGCGATGGTCGGGCCGACGCCGTCCACCGAGGACAGCTCCTCCTCGCCGGCCGCCTCGATGGCGTCGATCGACCGGAAGTGCCGGGCGAGCGCCTGGGCGGCGGTCGGACCGACGTGCCGGATGGACAGCGCCACCAGCACGCGCCACAGGTCGCGTTCCTTGGCCTCGGCGAGGTTGTCGAGCAGCTTGACCGCGTTGCTGCCCAGGCTGCCGTCCTTGTTGACGAAGAACGGCGAGCGGCGCAACTGGTCGGCGTCGAGCTGGAACAGGTCGCCCTCGTTGGTGATGATCTGCGCGTCCAGCAGCGCCGCCGCGCCCTTCTCACCGAGCACCTCGATGTCGAGCACCTTGCGGCTGGCCAGGTAGAAGACACGCTCGCGGATCTGACCGGGGCAGGCCCGCCCGTTGGGGCAGCGGATGTCGACGTCGCTCTCCTTGGCCGGCGCGAGCGGCGTGCCGCAGGCCGGGCAGGTGGTCGGCATGACGAACGGGCGGGCGTCGGCCGGGCGCAGCTCGACCACCGGGCCGAGCACCTCGGGGATCACGTCGCCGGCCTTGCGCAGCACCACAGTGTCGCCGATGAGCACGCCCTTGCGCTCGACCTCGCGGGCGTTGTGCAGTGTGGCCAGCGCGACTGTGGAGCCGGCCACCCGGACCGGTTCGAGGACGGCGAACGGGGTGACCCGGCCGGTGCGCCCGACGTTGACGTCGATGTCGAGCAGCTTGGTGTTGACCTCCTCCGGCGGGTACTTGAAGGCGATCGCCCAGCGGGGGGCCCGGCTGGTCGAGCCGAGGCGGCCCTGGATGGAGACCGGGTCGACCTTGACCACCACGCCGTCGATCTCGTGCTCGACGTCGTGCCGGTGCTTGCCGTAGTAGGCGATGTAGTCAGCGACCCCGGCCAGGTCGTCCACCACCCGCCACCGGTCGCTGGTGGGCAGGCCCCACGCCTTGAGCGCGGCGTACGACTCGGACTGCGCCGTCGGCCGGAAGCCGGTGCGGGCGCCGATGCCGTGCACCACCAGGCGCAGCGGGCGGGAGGCGGTCACCCGCGGGTCCTTCTGGCGCAGGCTGCCGGCGGCGGCGTTGCGCGGGTTGGCGAACGGCGCCTTGCCCTGCTCGACCAGGCTCGCGTTGAGGTCGGCGAACGCGGCCACCGGGAAGTAGATCTCGCCGCGCACCTCGATCAGATCCGGCACGTCGGGGAACTCGTCGGCCGGGGTCAGCCGGGCCGGCACGCCCTTGATGCTGCGCACGTTCGCGGTGACGTCCTCGCCGGTGCGGCCGTCGCCCCGGGTGGCCGCGCGCACCAGCCGGCCCTTCTCGTAGGTCAGGTTGATGGCCAGCCCGTCGACCTTCAGCTCGCACAGGTAGGGCACCGGGCCGCCGGCGTCGCGCTCGACCCGCTCGGCCCAGGCGGCCAGCTCCTCGTCGGCGAAGGCGTTGTCGAGCGAGAGCATCCGCTCGGCGTGGGCGACCGGCGTGAAGTCGGTGGAGAAGGTGCCGCCGACGCGCTGGGTGGGCGAGTCGGGGGTGCGCAGCGCCGGGAACTCCGCCTCCAGCGCCTCCAGCTCCCGCAGTTGCGTGTCGAACTCCGCGTCGGTGATCGTCGGCGCGTCCAGCACGTAGTAGCGGTACTGGTGTTCGGTCAGCTCCTGACTGAGCGTGGCGTGCCGCTCCCGGGCCGCCGGGGTCGGCTCGGCCCCCGCCGCCGCCTCCTGGGCCGCGTCGGCCGCCGTGGGAACCGCTTCTTCGGACACGCCGCCGCCTTCGGACACCGCTGTCGCCTCCCGTGCTCGCGCTACCCGAGAACCGTAGCGGTCGGGGGTGACAACAGTCCGGCCACCCGCACGAGCAGGGCGAACCGGCGCGCGTCACGCCCCCGCGCGGTCCGGCCCCGGGCGTGCGACCATCGCCTCGGCGGCGCTGTGCGGGAACGGTCGGAAGGCGGGTACTGATGCGCGACGGGGTTCTCTGGGCGCTGGTGATCGTGGCCTGTGTCGCGGCCGGCTGGCTCTGGAACGAGTGGCGCCGCCGGGCGGCCGACCGTTCCGCCGGGACGCGTGGCCGGGCCGACGGGCGGCGGCCGGGCTCCGGGCGCGGTGGCCGGACCGGGCGCGGACCGGGCGACGACCGGCCCGGCAGCGACCGGCCCGGCGGCGGACGCCGCGGTGACCGGGCCGGCGCCGGCGCGCGGGCTGACCGCGGCGGCGCGCCGCCACGGCCGCGTGGGGCCGGGCGGACGGACCGGGACGAGCCCCGGCCCGGGGAGATCTGGTGGGCCGACGTGCCCTACGCCGACGGGACCGGCTCCAAGGTGCGCCCCTGCCTGGTGCTGCGGGTCGACGGTGCGGACGCCGAGGTCCTCAAGATCACCAGCCAGGACAAGTCGGACCGGGACGACCACCTGCCGATCCCGACCCGGGGCTGGGACCCGGACGCCGACCACGACAGCTACCTGGACATCAGCGAGCCGATCCCGGTGCCGCTCACCGCGTTCGCCGACCGGGCCGGCACGTGCGACCCGGCACTGTGGCGTGGTGTCCGCCGCCTGAACCACCTCACCGGCTGAGCCGGACGCCGCCACGGCGAACGACGCCTGCCACCCGCGCGGCTCGCGAGCCGGAGCGGCGGTCGAACCTCAGCGCTGCGACGCCCCCGCGTCGAGCGCGTCGGCGAGCGCGGCGAGTTGCCCGGCGTACTCGATCCGGTCCGCCCACCCGGCCGGCCAGGCGGCCATGCCGTACGCGGCTCCGGCGAACGCGCCGGCCAGCGCGGCGATGGAGTCCGAGTCACCGGCCGTGGTCGCGCCCCGGGCCAGCGCGCCGACCGGGTCGTCCGCGTGACGCAGCGCACAGAGCAGCGCTGTGGCGAGCGCCTCCTCGGCGATCCATCCCTCGCCGGTGAACCGGCACGGGTCGCCGCCGTCGTCCGGGCGGGCCAGCGCCGCCTCCAGCCGGTCGAGCACCCGCAGGCAGTCGTCCCAGCCCCGGGCGATGAACTCGGCCGCTTCGCTCTCGCCGGGCCGCTGCCACAGGTCGCCCAGCCAGTCCTCCCGGTAGACGGTGCGCTGCTCCCGCGCCCGCTCGGTGAGCAGGCCGGGCAGCTCCGGCAGCGCCGCGCCGTCGCGCAGCAGCCGGACCGCGTACGCGGTCAGCTCGCTGGCCGCCAGCCCGGTCGGGTGGCCGTGGGTGAGCCCGGCCTGGAGCTGGGCCAGGCCGGCCATGGTGTCGAGGTCGACGTCGAGCAGCCCGACCGGGGTGACCCGCATGTTCGCGCCGCAGCCCTTCGAGCCGGCGACGGTGGCCTCCTGCCAGCGGGTGCCCCGCTCCAGCTCGGCGCAGGCCCGCAGGCAGGTCATGCCCGGGGCGCGGTTGTTCTCCGGGCTGACCGACCAGTCGACGAAGCGCTGCCGCAGCAGCGGCTCCACCACCTCGGCCGTGTACGCGGGCGCCTCGTGCAGCGCCCACGCCACGGCCAGCGCCATCTGCGTGTCGTCGGTGACCAGGGCCGGGTCGCCGCTCAGCTCGCGTGGACCGTCCGGGCCGTAGCGCCGGACGATCTCGGTGACGGTCAGGAACTCGGTCGGCTTGCCCAGGGCATCGCCGTAGGCCAGGCCGAACAGCGAGCCGGCGGCACGGCCGGTGGCGGTGGAGGCGGTCACGGTGGCGATCATGCCTCCGCCGCGCAAGTGGCGGAAGATCAGTCCCAGCAGAGGCAGAACGGGTGACCGGCCGGGTCGGCGTAGACCCGGAAGCCCTCCCCCTCACCGGGCAGCCGCCGCGCGCCCAGCGCCAGCGCCGCCTTCTCGGCCGCCTCGATGTCGTCGACGGTCACGTCCAGGTGGAACTGCTGCGGCCGGGCCGGGTCGGGCCAGTCGGGGGCGCGCAGGCCGGGCGCCCGCTGGAAGGCCACCCGCGGCTGGTGCCCGGGTGGGCCGCCGAGCACCACCCACTCGTCGCCGTCGGAGTTCTCCTCCACCAGGGGCAGGCCGAGCAGCTCGGAGTAGAAGGCGGCGAGCGCGTGCGGATCGGGGCAGTCGATCACTGTGGAGCGCAGTCGTCCAATCATGCCGGTCATCGTGCCCGGCGGGTACGACGGAAAACTCGTCAGTCCTCGGCGAGCCGCCGGCCCGCGTCGCGGCAGGCGGTGAGCACCGCGCGGGCGTACCCCGGGGTGGCGCCGGCCAGGCCGCACGCGGGGGTGACCACCACCTGCTCGGCCAGCCGGCGGCGGGGGAAGCCGAGCTGGTCCCAGACCCGGCGGACCCGGTCGGCGACCTCGGCCGACGTCGGCGCCCGGCCGGAGGCCGGCGGCAGCGTCGGCGCGGCGCCTGCGAGCAGACCGAGCCCGGCGTCGATCGCCTCGCCGAGCGGGTCGAGCTCGGTGACGAGCGACAGGTCGAGCGCGACGCCCACCGCGCCGGCGGATCGGATCAGGTCCAGCGGCACGTCCGGCGCGCAGCAGTGCACCAGCGCCGGTACGCCGGCCGCGTCGATCACGTCGCGCAGCAGCGCCCGCGCCACCTCCGTCTCGACCGGACGGTGGGTGCCGAAGCCGCTCTCGGTGGGCACCCGGCCGGCCAGCACCGTCGGCAGGGACGGCTCGTCGAGCTGGAGCAGCACCGAGGCGCGGGGCAGCCGCCGGGTCACCGCGTCGACGTGCCTGCGCAGCCCTTCGCCGAGCGAGCCGGCGAGGTCGCGTACCGCGCCCGGGTCGCGCAGCATCCGGCCGCCGATCGGCAGCTCCAGCGCGGCGGCCAGGGTGAACGGGCCGGCGGCCTGGACCTTGACCGGCCCGGCGTACTCCTCGGCCTGCTCGGCGAGCTGGTCCAGGTCACGTTCCATCAGGTCGCGAGCGCGGCGCAGGTCCCGGCCGGGGCGCGGGGCGATCCGCCAGCGACCCGCGTACAGCTCGACCGGCAGTTCGACGAGCAGACCCGCGCTGCGGCCGACGAGGTCAGCGCCCGGTCCCCGGGTGGGCAGCTCGGGCAGGTGCGGCAGGGTGGGCAGCTCACCGAGCACGACCCGCTGCGCCTCGGCGATGTCGGTGCCGGGCAGCGACCCGATGCCGGTCGCCGCGCCGGTGGGCCAGGGCCATGCCTGCTCAGTCACGGCCGCAGCCTATCCGCTGCCGGTGCGAGGTCAGGCGGCGGTGATGGTGGCGGAGCCGAGGACCACGTCGCCGGCCGGGTCCGGCCGGTAGGCCACGATCGCCTGACCGGCGGCGACACCCCGCACCGGCCGGCGCAGCGAGGCGCGCAGGCCGTCGGCGTCGACCTCGACGGCGGCCGGCACCACGTCGCCGTGCGCCCGCAGCTGCACCTCGCACTCGCCCGGCCCGTCCGGGCGCGGGCCACCGGTCCACACCGGGCGGGTGGCGCGTACGTCGGAGACCTCCAGCGCCTCGGCCGGACCGACGGTCACCGTGTTCGTGGTCGGGGTGATGGAGAGCACGTAGCGGGGCCGGCCGTCCGGCGCCGGGCGGTCCAGGTGCAGCCCACGCCGCTGCCCGACGGTGTACTGGTAGGCGCCGCTGTGACTGCCCACCACCGCGCCGGTGAGCGCGTCCACCACCTGGCCGGGCGCCTCGCCGAGCCGCTCGGCGAGGAAGCCACGGGTGTCGCCGTCGGCGATGAAGCAGATGTCGTGCGAGTCCGGCTTGTCGGCGACCGCCAGGCCGCGCCGGGCGGCCTCCGCGCGCACCTCGGCCTTTGTCGAGTCGCCGAGCGGGAAGATCGACCGGTCGAGCTGCGCGCGGGTCAGCACCGCCAGCACGTACGACTGGTCCTTGGCCGCGTCGACACTGCGCCGCAGCAGCCCGTCGGAGCCGAGCCGGGCGTGGTGACCGGTCACCACGGCGTCGAAGCCCAGGGCCACGGCCCGGTCCAGCACCGCCGCGAACTTGATCTTCTCGTTGCAGCGCAGGCACGGATTCGGGGTACGCCCGGCGGCGTACTCGGCCACGAAGTCGTCCACCACGTCGTCGTGGAACCGGTCGGCCATGTCCCACACGTAGAAGGGGATGCCCAGCACGTCGGCGGCGCGCCGGGCGTCCCGGGAGTCCTCCAGCGTGCAGCAGCCCCGGGCGCCGGTGCGGTACGTCTGCGGGTTGCGGGCCAGCGCCAGGTGCACGCCCGTCACGTCGTGCCCGGCCTCCACCGCCCGCGCCGCCGCGACGGCGGAGTCCACCCCGCCCGACATCGCCGCCAGAACCCTCACCGGCCCACTCCCCTCGTCCTCACCGAGCGTATCCGGGTCAGCGGGGCGTACGCAGGGCGGCCGCGCGGCGTGCCCGCTCCACAGCGGCGGGCAGCGCGGCGATCAGCGCGTCCACGTCCGCGCCGGTGCTGGTGTGCCCGAGCGTGAAGCGCAGCGAGGACCGGGCCCGGTCGTCGTCGGCGCCCATGGCCAGCAGCACGTGCGAGGGCTGGGCCACCCCGGCGGAGCAGGCCGACCCGGTCGAACAGGCGATGCCCTGGGCGTCCAGGAGCAGCAGCAGCGCGTCCCCCTCGCAGCCGGGGAAGGAGAAGTGCGCGTTGCCGGGGAGCCGGTCGGCCGGGTCACCGTTGAAGATCACCTCGGGGACTGCATGCCGGACCCGTTCGACCAGTTCGTCGCGGAGCGCGGCGACGCGGGCCGCGTACTCCTGCTGGCCCTTCACCGCGGTCTCGACGGCGACGGCGAACGCGACGATGCCGGCGGTGTCCAGCGTGCCGGAGCGGACGTCGCGCTCCTGGCCGCCGCCGTGCAGCAGCGGGGTCGCGGCCACGTCGCGGGCCAGCAGCAGCGCGCCCACGCCGGTCGGTCCGCCGAGCTTGTGCCCGGTCACGGTGAGCGCGGACACCCCGCTGGCGGCGAAGTCGACAGGCACCTGGCCGACCGCCTGGATGGCGTCGGTGTGGAACGGCACGCCGTGCGCGGCGGCGACGGCCGCCAGCTCGGCGACCGGCTGCACGGTGCCGACCTCGTTGTTTGCCCACATGGCGGTGACCACCGCCACCCGCTCGCCGTGCTCGGTCAGCTCGGCGCGCAGGCGCTCGGGGTCGAGCCGGCCGACCGCGTCCACCGGAAGGAGACCGGCCTGCGCGCCCTCGTGCTCGACCAGCCAGTCCACCGCGTCCAGCACGGCGTGGTGCTCGACCGAGCTGGAGACCACCCGGACCCGGTCGGCCCGGGCCGCGCGGCGGGCCCAGAAGACGCCCTTCACGGCGAGGTTGTCGCTCTCCGTCCCGCCACCGGTGAAGATCACCTCGGAGGGGCGGGCACCGAGCGCGGCGGCCACCCGCTCACGGGACTCCTCCACCCGCCGCCGGGCACGGCGGCCCGCCGCGTGCAGCGACGACGCGTTCCCCACCTCGCGGGCGGTCGCGACATACGCCTCGAGTGCCTCGTCGAGCATCGGGGTCGTCGCCGCGTGATCAAGGTATGCCATCACCGTTCAGCCTAACGGCCTGCGAACCCGCCGCCGGGGGCCGGACCGCCCCGTCCCGCGCGGGGGTGGGACGGGGCGGTCCGGTGGCTCACTCCTCGCGCTCACAGGGGAACGGCGGTGACCACGATGTTGTCCCGGTAGCTCCGGGTCTTCGCGTCGAACGGCCCGCCGCAGGTGATCAGCGTGAGGCGGGGTTTGCCGTCGCGCGCGAAGTACCGCTCCAGCGGGATCTTCGTCTTCCGGTACTCCTCCCGGGCCACCACCCGGTAGGAACGCTCGCGGCCGTCCGAGCCGGTGGCGGTGAGCCGGTCGCCCCGGTCCAGCTCGCGCAGCCGGAAGAACGCCCCCTTGCCCTGCTCGGCGCTGTCCACGTGCCCGGCGATCACCACCGAGCCGGCGTCGGCCTCCAGCCCCGGGCCGTAGCGGTACCAGCCGACCTGGTCCACGCTGGGCGGCACCTCGAACTCGTCGGTGCGCTCGTTCACCCCCACCGGGTCGACGGTGGCGGTGACCCGGATCGGCGGGATGCTCAGCTTCACCGGCGGCACGATCTCGCTGCCGGCGGGCAGCGTGCCCGGGTTCACCGGCACCGAGCCCGCCGCCGAGGCGGCCGGCGTGGGCGTGGGCGTGGCGCTGGACAGGGCGGCCACCTCGTCGCCGCCGACGTCCTCGGCGGGATCGGACCCGCACGCCACCACGCCCGCCAGGGTGAGCGCGGCGGCGCCGGCGGCCATCGCCGCCAGCGCCCCGCGGTTGCGCACCGTCACCGGCGACCGGCCCGGGCGGTTGCCGCCACCCGCGCACCGCCGCCGACCAGGAGCAGCACGCCGGCCCCGGCCAGCACGTACCACCAGGTGTCCACGCCGGTGCCGGCCTGGCCGCCGGTGCCGCTGGGCACGCCGCCCGGCGCGGAGTGCAGGCCGCTGATGGTCTGGGCGACCACGCTCAGGTTCTTCGCCTCGGCCGAGCCGATGGCGTAGACGATGGTGGCGGTGCCCTCCTTGAGGTTCAGGTCGGCCGGGCCGATGGCGACGGTGTCGGTGCCGGCCAGCACCACGTCCGCCTTCACCGCGCCGGCGGCCACGTCGGCCTTGGCCTCCTTCGGGTTGGTCAGGTTCTCGAAGACCGGCTTGCCGCCGGCCCGCACGGCGGCGGCCGGGGCGGCGGCGGTGTGCCGGACGATCAGCCGGGCCTTGCCGGCGCCCACCTTGGACACGTCGTTGACGAACGGCGTGATCTGCGGGTTGCCGTCGGCGCTCAGGTGCGCGGCGAGGCTGATGTTCGCCCCGCCCGGCACCGCGGCGTCGTCCACCTTCAGGATCGCCTTGTCGATCGCCTCGCCCGGCTTGGTGAGGGCGATGTCGTACTCCCCCTCGGGCAGGGTGAGCGGGCCGGCCACGTCGCCGGGCTTGAAGTTGTTCAGCGTCTTCTCGCCGTTGACGTACACGTCGACCGGGGTGTCCGGGATGCCGTGGACCACGGAGACCTTCGACGAGGCGGCGTAGGCCGGGCTCATGGTGGCGGCGCCGACGCCGGCGAAGGTGAGGGCGGCCACCGCGCCGCCCGCGGCGACCCGACGGAACATCGCGTACTGCATTGTCTGCCTCCTGGTAGTTCATGCTGATTCGTCAGGCCTGGCTTGCAGAACGGGTTACGCCGGCTCCGTCGCCTCCGGATGCGCCCGGATCCGATTTCTTTTTCCCGTCTCCGGGCGCATCCGCCGGGCCTTGCGGCGACGAAGGAGAGATGACGAGGGTCGTCACTGACACACCGGAAGAGTGGGGCGAGGGCTGTGGGAGTTACAGTCGGGCATGCCCCACGGAAGGCGAGCCGCCGCATGACGGCGGCGAGGCAGGGCCCCGAACCGCCGGGCGAGGACGACCTCGCCACCCGGTTCCGCGACGGCGACGAGGCCGCCCTGCGAGAGGCGTACGACCGGTACGGCCGAGCGGTGCTGCACCTGGCCACCACGACGCTCGTCAACCGCAGCGACGCAGAGGACGTGACCCAGGCGACGTTCGTCGCCGCCTGGCTGGGCCGGGAGACGTTCGACCCGGCGAAAGGCTCACTGGTCGGCTGGCTGCTCGGAATCGGGCGGCGCAAGGTGGTCGACCGGATCCGGGCCTCGGCCCGGGAGACGCGCGTGGTCGAGACCGTCAAGCAACTGCCGGAGCCGGTCTCCACCGGCCCCGACCCGGACACCGTGGTCGACCGGCTGGTGGTCGCCGACGAACTGGCCCGGCTCCCCGACGAACAACGCCGGATGCTCGAGCTGGCGTTCTACGACGACCTGACACACCAGCAGATCGCGGCGGTGACCGGAGTGCCGTTAGGCACTGTCAAGAGTCACATCAGACGCGGCATGCAGAGCCTGAAACGCAGATGGGAGGTGGACGGTGCAGCACCTGGACCACGACCGGCTGGTCTTTCTGGCGCTCGGTGAGAGCGAGGCGGCTGACGGCGAGGCCACCCATCTCGACACCTGCGACCACTGCCGGGGCGAGGTGGAGACGCTCCAGCACGTCGCCGGGCTCGGCGCGGGCACCCAGGGTCTGGCCGATCTGCCCGACCCGCCGGAGCACATCTGGCAGGGCATCATGGCCGAGATCCGGGCCGCCGAGGAACTGCCGGCGCTGACCGAGCGGCGCCTGCCGCGCCCGGCCGACCCGGTCGAGCCGGTCGCCGTACCCGCCGTCTCGCGCCGTTCGCGGCGGGGCCGGCGCTGGCCGGGGTGGGCGACCACGGCGGTCACCGCCACCGCCGCCGCGGTGATCGGTGTCGCCGGCACCGCCGCGGTGCTCGGCGGCGGCACGGACACCGATCCCGAGCCGCCGGTGGTGGCCAGCGCGCCGCTCGCCGCGTTCGGCTCGACACCGAAGGACGCCTCCGGCGACGCCCGGGTGCTCGGCGACCACCGATTGCATCTGCACGTGACGAATCTCCCGACCGTTCCGGGGTACTACGAGGTCTGGCTGATCGATCCGAACACGATGGATATGTTCTCCGTGGGTACGCTGAGCAACGGATCAGGGGACGCGCTCCTGCCGATTCCCCCGAACGTCGACCTGCGCACCTACACCGTGGTCGACATCAGCGCGGAGCAGTACGACAACAAGCCCGATCACTCCGGCGACAGCCTGCTGCGGGGCACCCTGACGGGCTGATCGGCGGGCCGGCTCAGCTCCCCGGCCCGCCGATCAGCTCCCCACGAGAAAAGGCCGCCGCCCGGATCACCGGGCGGCGGCCTTCTTTCACGCGATGCTCACTTGCGCTTGCGGATCTCCTCCGCGGCCTGTGGGACGACCTTGAACAGGTCGCCGACCACGCCGTAGTCGGCGAGTTCGAAGATCGGCGCTTCGGCGTCCTTGTTGACCGCGACGATCGTCTTCGAGGTCTGCATGCCGGCGCGGTGCTGGATCGCCCCGGAGATACCCAACGCGACATACAGCTGCGGGGAGACGGTCTTGCCGGTCTGGCCGACCTGGAACTGGTGCGGGTAGTAACCGGAGTCCACGGCCGCGCGGGACGCGCCGACCGCGCCGCCGAGCAGGTCGGCGATCTCCTCGACCAGCTTGAAGTTGTCGGCGTTACCGACACCGCGACCGCCGGAGACGACCACGGAGGCCTCGGTCAGCTCGGGGCGGGAGCCCTTCTGCTCCGCGACCCGCTCCACGACCTTCGCGAGCTTGTCCGCGTCGGTGACCGACACCGTGAGCTGCTCCACCGCCGGGGTGGCCGCGGCCGGGACCGGGGCGAGGGAGTTCGGCCGGACGGTGACCAGCGGCAGGCCCTTGGTGACCTTCGCCTTGACGATGGTGGACCCGGCGAACGCCACCTGGGTGGCGGTGCCGTCGGCGGCGAGGGCGACCACGTCGGTCAGGATGCCGTTGTCCAGCTTGACCGCCAGGCGGGCGGCGATCTCCTTGCCCTCCTGCGACGAGGCGAGCAGCACGGCCGCCGGCTGCACCCGCTTGACGAGGTCGGCGACCACAGTCGCCTTGGGGGCGACCAGGTAGCCGTCGATCTCCTCACCCTCGGCGGCGTAGATCTTCTCCGCGCCGTACTCACCCAGCTTCGCGCTCAGCGCCTGCGCGGCGCCGGCGCCGCCGAGAACGACGGCGCTCGGGGTGCCCAGCTCGCGGGCGAGGGTGAGCATCTCCAGGGTGACCTTCTTGACGCCGAACTCCTTGGTGGCTTCGACGACGACGAGAACCTCAGACATGACCAGACCCCTCACACGAACTTCTCGGTGGCGAGGAACTCGACCAGCTTCACGCCGCCGTCGCCCTCATCGGTGATCTTCTCGCCGCCGGAGCGCGGCGGCCGCTTGGAGTGCTCCACCACGGCGCTGGTGGCACCGTCGAAGCCCACCTCGCCCGGGGCCACGCCCAGGTCGCCCAGGGACAGCGTCTGCACCGGCTTCTTCTTCGCCGCCATGATCCCCTTGAACGACGGATACCGCGGCTCGTTGATGGTGTCCCACACCGACACCACGGCCGGGGTCGAGGCGGTCACCACCTCGTAGCCCTCCTCCGTCTGCCGCTCGGCGGTCAGGGTCGAGCCGTCGACGGTGAGCTTGCGCGCGCCGGTCAGGGCGGCCACACCGAGCCGCTCGGCGATCATGTGCGGCATCACCTGCACCCGACCGTCGGTCGACTCGGCGCCGCAGAGGACCAGGTCGGCGTTGAGCTGACCGAGGGCGGCGGCGAGAACCTTGGAGGTGGCCACCGCGCAGGACCCGTGCAGGGCGTCGTCCACGACGTGCACGGCCTTGTCCGGGCCCATCGACAGCGCCTTGCGGATCGACTCGGTCGCCCGGTCCGGACCCATCGTCAGGATCGTGACCTCACCACCGTGCGCTTCCTTGATCTTCAACGCCTCTTCGATGGCGTACTCGTCCATCTCATTGATGACGTTGTTCGCCGAACCGCGGTCGACGGTGTTGTCGTCAGCACGCAGGCTGCGGTCCGCGCCCGAATCAGGCACCTGCTTGACGAGTACGACGATATTCATCGCGCTTCGACGACCCTCCTGTTTGGTGTTGCGATCACTCGCCCGGTCACGGGCGCAGCCTCCCGCGTGACGGAACGTGGGTCAACCGCGGGCAGCTGTGCACTTCCCCACGAGCGCAATGTTACCCGCAAGTAGCATGGGCACCCCGGCCGCCCGCAGTGACGCAGGTCACCGGCATCAGGCCGATTCGGCCAACGCGTGCGTGATCTTCTCGATCGCCGCTGCCTCAGCCGGCTCGATCCCCCGGTGCGCCTGCGCCACCCGCTCCGCCGCTGCGAGCACCACCGACCGGTACGTCTCGGCGTCGTCGGGCGACTTGTCCCGGAGGATCTCCATCGACCGGCCCAGCGCGGGCAGCACCACGGACTCGACCTCCAGGGCCGAGTCCCGGGGCAGCTGCGGCAGCGGGCCGGTGGTGAGCGCCTCCTTGACCACGCCCCCCACCTCGGCGAGCGCGCCGGAGGCGGCGAAGCTCTCCCGCACCATCGCCAGCACCCCGGGTACGGCGTTGGAGACCAGGAAGACCGCGCCGAACGCGCCGGTCTTCAGGGTGAGCCGCTCGTCCGCCGTCAACCGTTCCATGATCACGGAGTGTAGACGTACGGCGTGGAGGTGGTGACCGCAACGAGCCCGAGCCCCTCCAGGATGGGCCGGCTGTCCGGCGAGCAGTCCACCTGGAGCAGCGTCTTGCCGCGCTGCTGCGCCAACCGCGCCCGGTACGCCACGAGCGCTCGGTAGATGCCCTTCTTCCGCCACTGCGGCAGCGTCGAGCCGCCCCAGAGGCTGGCGAAGCCGGTGCCACGCTGGTAGCGGATCCAGCCCGCGCTGACCACGGTCTCGCGCGCCTCGGCCACCACGATCGTGATCGACTGCGGATCGGCCTCGATTTCCCGCGCCAGCCCGTACACCAGGTGGCTGCGGTCCTCCCGCCAGACCTCCTCCTCCATGGCGGCGATCCGCTCCAGGTCGGCCCGGCTGGTGACCTCGCGCAGGCGTACCCCCTCGGGGAGCACCGGGACGGCGGCGGCGAGCGGCGCGACCGGGCCGACCACTACGGTCTCCTGGTCCTCCGGTACGAAGCCGGCGGCGCGCAGCCGGTCGCCCAGGTCGGCCGGCTCGTCGTGACCGGCGAGCTTCCACTCGACCGACTCACCCCGGGCCCGGAAGACCTCGACCTGCCGGGCGATGAGCGCGTCCAGCTCGGCGCCGGCCAGACCGTCGAGCGTCCGGTAGGTGAGGAAGCCCCGGTGGTCGAGGCCGAGCACGCGGAACAGCGGACCGTCCCGCTCCACCGTCACCCCGGCGGGCGCCGGATCGGGCAACTCCGGACGAAGCTGGCTGTCGTAGGCGTCGCGCAGCTCACGCGCGTCAAGATCGGTCATCCCCCCAGGCTAGGCGCGGGGCAAAGCGGATAATCGGCAGCGTGTGGGAGTCGATCAAGAGCTGGTTCGACCCGCGTGAGCTGCGTTCGGTCGGCACCCCGCCGGACTACCGCTTCTCGCTGGCGAACGAACGGACGTTCCTGGCCTGGCTGCGTACCGGCCTGGCGCTGGTGGCGGGCGGGCTGGCCGCCGCGCAGTTCCTCCCGCCACTACGCCTGGCCCACCTGCGCGAGGCGCTCGCGATCGCGCTGCTGCTGCTCGGCGCGGCCGTCTCGATCCGGGCGGTCGACCACTGGGCCCGGACCGAACGGGCCATGCGACTGGACGAGGAGCTGCCCGCGTCCCGCTTCCCGGCCGTGCTGGCGCTGATAGTCGCGATCGGCGCGCTGCTGCTGGTGGCGGCCGTGCTGCTGGGCGGCGCGGGATGACCCGCGACCCCGGCCTGCAACCCGAACGCACCCGGCTGGCCTGGCGGCGGACGCTGCTCACGCTGACCGCGGTGCTGCTGCTGCAGCTCCGGCAGGCGTTCACCGGCCGCGTCCTCGACGCGCTGCTGACCGGGGCAGCGCTCCTGGTCTGGCTCGCCGTGCTGGTGGTGACGTGGCACCGGGCCACCGGCGCGGGACCGCGGCGGTTCGATCCCTGGTCGGTGCCGCTGACCGCGCTCGGCGCGGCCGGACTTGCGGTGCTCGGCGTGGCGCATGTGCTCGGCGGGGTGCACTGACGTGTCCGGGTGAGCCATCATGAGGCATGCCCCGCCTCTTCGTGCTGCTGTTCCTGGTTCAGGTCGTCCTCGCCGTGTGCGCGCTGATCAGCTGCCTCTCCGCCGACGAGGAGAAGGTCAAGGCGCTGCCCCGGATGGTCTGGGTGCTGGTCATCCTCGTCTTCCCGCTGGTCGGCTCGATCGCCTGGTTCCTGGTGGGCCGCGAGCGCCCGGCGGGAGCCGTGGGCGGAACCGGCGCGGGCGGTACCGCCGCCCCGGCCCGCCGCCCGCTCGCCCCGGACGACGACCCGGAGTTCCTCGCCTCGCTGGACGAGCAGTCCCGCCGCGAGGACCAGGAACGGCTGCGGCTGTGGGAGGAGGACCTGCGCCGCCGCGAGGAGGAGCTGCGCGGCCGCCCGGACGACCGGGACCGCCCCGAGGTCTGACACGCGACGCGGGCCGCCCGCCGGTCACCCGGCGGACGGCCCGTGGGCGCCGTGTTCAGGCCAGGTTCGACGAGCGGGGGTACGCGTCGGCCGGGTCGGTCAGCACGTTGACGAGGTACGGCACGCCCGAGTCGAACGCGCGCCCCAGCGCGGGCCCGAGGTCGGCGGCCTTCTCCACCGTCTCGCCCGCGCCGCCCAGCGCCTCGACCACCTTGTCGTAGCGCAGCCCGGGCTGGAGGTCGGCGGCCACGTCGTAGCCGTACATCGCCCGCATCGGGTGCTTCTCCAGCCCCCAGATGCCGTTGTTGCCGACCACGATCACCACCGGCAGCTTCTGCCGGACCAGCGACTCCACGTCCATCAGCGAGAAGCCGGCCGCGCCGTCGCCCATCAGCACGCAGATCTGCCGGTCGGGGTGGCTGACCCGGGCGCCCATGGCGTAGCCCATGCCGGTGCCGAGGCACCCGTACGGGCCGGGGTCGAGCCAGGTGCCGGGCTGGGCCGGCTCCAGGTACTTCCCGGCGTACGACACGAAGTCGCCGCCGTCGCCGATGGTGATGGCGTCCGGGGCGAGCACCTTGCGCAGCTCGCCGTAGACGCGGGCCGGGCGGATCGGGTCGCTCTCGGCGGCCATCTCCTCGGCGTCGCGGGCCTTCGCCGCATCCTCGGCGGTACGCAGCTCGGCGATCCAGTCGGCGTGGTCGGCCCGGTCACCGGCGTGGTCGGCGAACGCGCCGAGGATCAGCCGCAGGTCACCGGCCGGCGCGGCGGCCGGCTGCACGTGCCCGGCCCGCTGGCTGGGCGCGTCCACCACGTGCACCACCTGCGCGTCGCCGAAGTCGCCGAAGGAGAGCCGGAAGTCCAGCGGGGTGCCGATCACCACGACCACGTCGGCGCCCTTGAGCGCGACCCGGCGGGCCTTGGCGAAGGCGAGCGGGTGCTCCGGCGGCAGCGCGCCCCGGCCCATGCCGTTTGTGAACACCGGCACCCGCAGCGACTCGGCGGCGGCCCGAAGCGCCTCGACGGCGTCGCCCGCGTACACGTCGGAGCCGGCGATGATCACCGGCCGGGACGCGCCGGCGATCAGGCGGGCCGCCTTGGCGACCTCGTCCGGGTCGGGCTCGATCGGCGCGGGCGGCGTGACCGCCGGCAGGTCGGCGTCACCGACGGAGAAGACCGCCTCCAGCGGGAAGTCCAGGAACACCGGGCCGCGGTGCGGGGTCAGCGCGGTGGTCAGCGCCGCCGAGATCGCCCGCGGGATGTCGTCGGCGCTGAACACCGTCTCGGCGTGCTTGGTCACCGGCGCGACCAGCGGCAGGTGGTCCATCTCCTGGAGGCTGCCCGACCCCCAGCGGAACTGCGGGGCCCGGCCGCCGAGCACCAGCACCGGCGAGGCGTTGAAGAACGCGCTGGTCAGGCCGGAGACGCCGTTGGTGACACCGGGGCCGGCGGTGAGCACGGCCAGGCCGGGGCGGCGCTGAAGCTTTGCCACCGCCTCGGCGGCGAACACGGCGGACTGCTCGTGCCGCACGTCGTAGAGGGGGAAGCCCGCCTTGTGGGCGGCGTCGTAGAGCGGAAAGACGTGCCCGCCCGAGAGCGTGAACATCTCCCGTACGCCGTGCGCGCGTAGTGCCGCGAGCGCCAGATCGCCGCCGTGGCCCTCGACCCGTTCCGTCATGCCATTCCCCTTCATCGACCGACCGGGGTCACGCTACTGGCCGGTAGCGCGGATGTGAACAGCTCTCGCGTCAGCGGCCGGTGAAGCCCGGCTTGCGCTTCTCCACGAACGCGGTCATGCCCTCGCGCCGGTCGTCGGTGGCGAACAGCGCCGCGAAGAGCTGGCTCTCCCAGGCCAGGCCCGAGGTGAGGTCCATGTCCAGACCCGCGTCGACGGCGGCCTTCGCCGCCCGCAGCGCCTGCGCCGGCCCGGTCAGGAACGGCTTCACGTACGCCACCGCGGCGTCGTAGACCTCCGCGGCGGGCACCACCTGGTCGGCCAGGCCGATCCGCAGCGCCTCGGCGGCGTCGACCATCCGACCCGTCATGATCAGGTCCTTGGCGCGGGCCGGGCCGACCAGCCGGGCCAGCCGCTGGGTGCCGCCGGCACCCGGGATGATGCCGAGCTTGATCTCCGGCTGGCCGAGCTTGGCGTCCTCGGCGACGATCCGCCAGTCGCAGGCCAGCGCCAGCTCGCAGCCGCCACCGAGCGCGTAGCCGGTGATCGCGGCGACGACCGGCTTGGGGATGCGGGAGATCGCGCCGAGCGCGCTGGACAGATCGGCGGCCCGCTCCGCCATGTCCACGTAGGACATGTCGGCCATCTCCTTGATGTCCGCGCCGGCCGCGAAGACCTTCTCGCCGCCGTACACGATGACGGCGCGGACCTCGGCGTCGGCGGTGGCCGCCGCGGCGGCGGCGCGCAACTCCTCCTGCACCTGGGTGTTGAGCGCGTTCATCGGCGGCCGCTCCAGCCGGATGGTGCCGATGCCGTCCTTCACTTCCAGCTTGACGAACTCGCCCACGCTGCCCTCACTTCCTCGTCGAAGTCGCGTGCCAACCTTACGGCTCGCCTCGTTGGGGTAGACAGTGTGGTGTCGGCGACTCCCCAGGTCGCCGCCGCCCCGCCACCGGGAGTGAGGCCATGATCACCTACTACGACGACCGTTCCGTCCAGGTCACCTCCACCACGGTACGGGTGGACGGGCGCAGCTACCCGCTCGCCGAACTGACCACCGTGTGGCACCGGCGGGGCGAACGCTCGTGGCGGGTGCTCGCCGGGCGCGGCGCGATCGGAGCTGCGCTCGCCGGGCCGCTGGTCACCGCCGTGCTGGGCATCGGGCTGGCCGTGTGGCTGCAACGCTCGGCGGTGGTCACCATCGCCATCGTCGGGATCTCGGTGCTGATCGGCCTGGCCGTCGGGCCGGTGGCTGACTTCCTCTTCGAGTACCTGGACCGCTCCTACGCCCGGGGCAGCCGGGAGATGGAGATGTGGGCCGACTGGCGGGGGCGTCCGGTGCGGCTGCTGCACACCCGGGACGCGATGAAATTCGGGCAGATCTACCGGGCGGTGCAGCGGGCCATGGAGAGCCTGCCCGCCGCTCCCCGCCGGACCGCGCCGGGACCTGCCGCGCCCGGTCAGAACGTGACCGGCTCGTCCGGCAGCAGGCCGAGCCCGCGCAGCAGGCCGTAGGTGTCCTGTTCGCCCCAGAACTGCACGATCCGGCCACCGGCCAGGCGGTACATCTTGCAGGCGCTCTGCACGGTGGTCGCCCCGGTGGCGTCGCGCCGGTACGTCTGCGCCACCGACACCACCACCCGGTCCCCGGCCGCGAAGATCTCCAGGATCTCCTGGTCGAGCACGGTCAGGCCGGGCGAGGAGACGGCGGCCTCGGGGTGGCGCCGACCGCGTACCGCCACGCCGGAGCCGTAGACCTGCACGTCCTCGTCGACCACCTCGGCCAGCTCGGCCAGGTCCTTCGTGACGAAGGTGCGCAGGTAGCGCTTGACCACCTCGATGTTGCGCGCCTGCTCGTCGCCGCCGACGCCGGCCCCGCCCGTCATACCGTCACCCTACCGACGCTCGACCGTCCGGTGTCGACACACGCGGTTAGGCTGATTCATGGCCCTCTATTACCGGGACGACGCGGTACAGGTCACCTCGGACGCGATCCACGCGGGTGGTCGGGTCGTCGCGCTCGCCGACGTCACGTACGTCTGGCACGAGCGCGGCGCCACCACCCTCGCGGTCCGGGGGCGGGTGCTGGGACGCGGGGTGCTGGTCCTGCTGCTGTCGCTGCCGCCGCTGGTCGCGGTGGTCTGCGTGCTCTCCCTCGCCTGGTCGGCGCAGGACCGGGGCGAGTGGAAGCTGGCCCTGATCATCCTGGCCGCGTTCGTGGTGATCGGGCTGGCGCTCACCCCGTTCCTGGAGGTGCCGCTCGGCTGGCTGGACCGTTCCTACGAGCGCGGCAACCGGGTGCACGAACTGTGGGTGCAGCACCACGGCCGGGAGACGATGCTGGTCCGCACGCCCGACGCGCTGCGGTTCGGGCAGATCTACCGGGCCGTGCAACGCGCGGTGGAACAGCAGACCGACAGCCGCTGAGCCGCCCGGCGCCGGTCAGGCCAGCGGCAGCGTGGTCGCCACCGGCCAGGCCAGCAGCACCGCCCCGAGCAGCGGTGCCTGCCACCACGGCGCACCCCGGCGGCGCAACACCTCGGCCCAGGCCGCCTGCCAGGCGACCAGCGCCGCGAACAGCGGCACCACCAGCAGCACGAACCCGGGCGCCAGGCCGATCAGCGCCGCGCCGGCCAGCACCAGCACGGCGATGCCGCCGACGGTGGCGTAGCCGAGGCCGTGGCCGTCGGTGAGCCGCTCGGCACCGAGCAGGAAGACCAGGCAGCAGAGCGTCATCAGCGGCAGCAGCCACCACCGGGCCCCGACCGGCACGGTCGAGGTGAGCCCGAGATGCAGCGGTAGCGCGACCGCGAGCACGGCGTACCCGAGGAGCACGACAGCGACCACGGCGGACCGGACGCCACCCCCGGTCGCCGGTGTCCGGCCGGGGCGCGCGAAGCGTGCCGCGGCGGCCAGCAGCACGCCGGTGAGCAGCAGGAACACCGCGACGTATCCGCCCACGGCGAGTGGCAGCCGAGCGGTCGGCAGCAACGCGGCGAGCGCGGCGCCCAGCCCGGCCGCCGGCACCGTCGCGGCGAGCCACCAGGTGGTACGCGGACCGCCGGCGCCCGGCCGCGCCCGGCGCGACAGCAGCGCCGCCAGCGGCACCAGGCCCAGCGCGAACCCCGCCAACAGCAGGGCGGCCCCGCCCGGCCGGGTCAGCGGGGACGGCGACGGCCCGCCGGTACGGTCCGGCAGCGCGTCGAGCACCGCCGCGTGGGTACGCGGCGCGAACAGCACCGACACGTGCTCGACGCCGGGCGCCACCACGCGCGTCCGGGCGCCCGGTGGCGCGTCCCGGGTCGCCTCGTCGACCGCCTGGCGGAAACCGGCGAACTCGAGGCCGCCCACCACCAGCGTCAGCTTCCCCGGCCAGCCGGCCGGCACGTCACCGCCGTCGGGCAGCGAGATCGCCACCGTGCGGTCGATCTCCGGATGCGCCACCGCGTACCGGGTGACCGCGCCGGCGCCCATCGAGTGCCCGACCAGCACGATCCGGTCCCTGTCGACGCCGGGACGCTCACGCAGCCACGCCACGGCCACGTCCAGATCGTGCCGCAGCCGCGCCCGGGCGCCTTCCCCGTCCCGCCCGGCGCCAGGTAGCCGGGACCCGCTGGCGCCGTGCCCGGCGAAGTCGAGCAGCACCGCGACGCCGCCCTGGCGGGCCACCGAGTCGGCCAGCGGCCGCATCAGCCGGGCCGACCCGGCGAAGCCGTGCGCGATCACCACACCGGGCCGCCGGTCACCGTCCGCGCCGTCCGCCCGGACCTCGGTCAGCGGCACCCCGGCCACCGTCGCCCGCCGGGTGCTCAGACCGGCGTCGGCACGGACCAGGAGCAGGGCGCCGACGACGACGGCGAGCAGCGCGACCACGCCGCAGGCGAGCGTTCGCCGCGACGCCGGGCCGGGGGTGGGCATGCCGGCACCCTACGCCGCGCCGGGCACCCGGCGTGACGGTCACCGCCCGGCGGCCGCCGGGCGGCACTGGCCCCGACGCCGCACACTGGATGCCATGGCAATCCCTCTCCCCCGGCCCGGCGCCCTGCTCGGCCTCACCCGTACCGCAGTGGACCAGGCGCTCGGCTCGGCCGCCACGATGGCCTCGGTACCCGCTCGCGCCTTCGCCGTCCTCGACCAGGTGGAGGCGCTGGTCCGGCGGATCGACGGGGTGGTGGACCGGATCGAGGGCACGCTCGACCGCACCGACCGGGTGCTGGCCGACGCCGAGACGGCGGTCCGCGAGGTGGCGGTGATCAGCGCTGCCGCCACCGCGGCGATCGACACGGCGACCGAGGTGGCCGCCGCCGCGACGGTTGTCGTCGGCGAGGCGCAGCGGGTCTCCGAGGCGGCGGCGACTGTGGTCGGCGAGGCCGACCGGGTGGCCCGGAGCGCGGCCGGTGTGGTGACCGAGGCGGAGACTGTGACGGCGCGGGCGGCGGGCACCCTCGCCACCGCCGAGAAGGCGACCGGCGTCGCGAACGAGCTGCTGGCCGCGTACGAGGCGACGCTGCGCCGGGCCGCGCCGATGGCGGCGCGTTTCGTGGAGCAGCTCAGCCCGGAGGAGGTGACCGCCGCGATCCGGCTCGTCGACGAGTTGCCGAAGCTCAAGGACCACCTCACCTCGGACGTGCTGCCGATCCTGGCCACGCTGGACCGGGTCGGCCCGGACCTGCACGACCTGCTGGACGTCACCCGGGATCTCAAGCTCGCGGTCGCCGGCATCCCCGGGCTCGGCATGCTGCGCCGCCGCGGCGAACGCCTCACCGACGAGGTGTAAGGAAGGGCCCCTTCTTAACGCCTCCGGTAGGGAAAGGGGCCCTTCTTAACAGTCGGCGAACAGCTCGTCGATCTCCGCGCGATGGGGCAGCGCCACCGAGGCGCCGAGCTTGCGCACGCACGCCGCACCGGCAGCCGCCGCCCAGCGCACCGCCTCGGCCAGGTCCCGCCCCTCGCCCCAGGCCACCGCGAGGGCAGCGGTGAACGCGTCCCCGGCGGCGGTCGAGTCGACCACGTCCACCGGCACCGCCGGCACGTGCGTCACCGGCCGGTCCCGGTCGACGTACCAGGCGCCGTCGCCGCCGAGCGTGAGCACCGCCCGGGGCACCAGATCCAGCAGCGCCGCCGGCTCGTCCCGGCCACGGCCGGTCAGCGCCTGCGCCTCCGGCTCGTTCACCACCAGCAGGTCGGTGGCCGCCAGCAGCTCGGCCGGCACCGACCGGGCCGGCGCGGCGTTGAGGACCACCCGGGTGCCCGCCGACCGGGCCGCCAGCGCCGCCTCGGTCACCGTCTCGACCGGCACCTCCAGCTGCGCGACCAGCACGTCCGCATCGCGTACGGCGGAAAGCTCGTCGGCGGTCAGCGACGTGAACGCGGCGTTCGCGCCCGGCGTGACCAGGATGGCGTTCTCCCCCGCGCCGCCGACCATGACCAGGGCGACGCCGGACGGGCCGTAGACCACCCGCAGGTGCCCGGTGTCCACGCCGGCCGCCGTCATCCGGGCCCGCAGCGTCACGCCGAACGAGTCCGAGCCGATCGCGCCGAGGAAGACGCAGGACGCGCCGGCGCGTACCGCGGCGACCGCCTGGTTGGCGCCCTTGCCGCCGGGCAGCATGACGAAGTCGTCGCCCAGCACCGTCTCGCCGGGCCGGGGCAGCGCGGCGCCGATGCCGACCAGGTCCATGTTGGCGCTGCCGACGACGGCGATCCGGGTCTGCGGCACGGTGTCGTCCCGCCGCTCAGGCGGCGCGGGCGGCCCAGCGGTCGCCGGACCGCGTGACCACCAGCGGGAGGCCGAACGCCTTCGACAGGTTGTCGGCGGTGAGCACGTCGGCGAGCAGGCCCTGCGCCACCACGCCACCCTCGCGCAGCAGCAGCGCGTGGGTGAAGCCCGGCGGGATCTCCTCGACGTGGTGGGTGACCAGCACCATCGCGGGCGCGTCCGGGTCGTACGCCAGCTCGGCCAGCCGGGCCACCAGGTCCTCCCGCGCGCCCAGGTCGAGCCCGGCGGCGGGCTCGTCGAGCAGCAGCAGCTCCGGGTCGGTCATCAGGGCGCGGGCGATCTGCACCCGCTTGCGCTCGCCCTCGGACAGCGTGCCGTACGCGCGGTCGGCGAGGTGCCCGACGCCGAGCTGGCGCAGCAGCGCGGCGGCGCGCGCCTCGTCGGTGCGGTCGTAGCTCTCCCGCCAGCGGCCCACCACCGACCAGGCCGCGGTCACCACCACGTCGGTGACGCGCTCGTCGGCGGGGATCCGCTCGGCGAGCGTCGCGGTGGACAGGCCGATGCGGGTACGCAGCTCGTTGACGTCGGTGCGGCCGATGCGCTCACCGAGCACGTGCGCGACGCCGTTGGTCGGGTACAGCCGGCCGGAGGCCAGGTTGAGCAGTGTCGTCTTGCCCGCGCCGTTCGGCCCGAGCACCACCCACCGTTCGTCCAGCTCGACCCGCCAGTCGACGTCGTGCACCAGCGCCGTGCCGGAACGCTTGACGCCGACCCCGTCGAGGCTGACCACCAGATCCGCGTCCACGGTCGAGGGGGCGGGGGCGCCCGGGGCGCCGGGGATCAGGTCACCAGTCACCGCACCATCCAATCACGCATGCGGCACGGTGCCCCCCACGGGAGGCGTCGCCACCATAGGGTGGGGCGCCGTGTCGTTGGTCACCGCATCCGGAAGGACACCCATGCCCGACCGCTGCCGCAAGGCGCGCGGATGAGCGCGGTCATCGAGATCGCCGGCCTCCGCAAATCGTTCCACTCGCTGCGCCAGGGGCGCCGGGTCGCCGTCGACGGTTTCGACATGCTGGTCGAGGCGGGCCAGGTGCACGGCTTCCTGGGACCGAACGGGTCCGGCAAGACCACCACGCTGCGTGCGCTGCTGGGGCTGGTCCGGCCGGACGCCGGGCGGATGCGCGTGCTGGGGGCCGAGTCACCCGAGCATCTGGCGGACGTGGCCGGGCGGGTCGGCGCGATCGTGGAGAGCCCGCAGTTCTTCGGCAACTTCACCGCGCACCGGACGCTGCGGCTGCTGGCCGTGGCCGGTGGCGTGCCGACCGGCCGGGTGGACGAGGTGCTGGAGCAGGTCGGGCTGCGCGACCGGGGCGACGAGCGGGTCAAGGGCTACTCGCTGGGCATGAAGCAGCGGCTGGCGGTCGCCTCGGCGCTGCTGAAGAACCCGGATCTGCTGATCCTGGACGAACCGGCGAACGGGCTGGACCCGGCCGGCATCCGGGAGATGCGGGACCTGACCCGGTCGCTCGCCGAGGCCGGGGTGACGGTGCTGCTGTCCAGCCACATCCTGGCCGAGATCCAGTTGATCTGCGACCACGTGACGATCGTCAGCCGTGGGCGGCGGGTCGCGTACGGGCCGGTGGAAGAGGTGCTGGCCGGCTTCGACCAGCACCAGTGGCAGGTGCGGGTGGCCGACCTGGATCAGGCCGGTGACCTGCTGGGCCGGGCCGGTCTGTCGGTGACGGTCGGGCCGGATCACCTGGTGGTGACCGGTGTGGAGGATCCGGAGACGATCAGCCGGACGCTCGGCGAGCAGGGCGTGTGGGTCCGCGAGCTGGTCCCGCTGCGGCCGGACCTGGAGAGCGTCTTCCTGGAGCTGACCGGCGACCACGAGCACGTGGCGGTGCCGCGGCAGGTCGACGGCGCGCCGCCGAGCGACGGAGTGATCGACCTCGACGTCCGGGAGAGCCGGGAGGTGGACGCGTGAACCTGGTCCGTGCCGAGCTGGAGCGGCTGGCCGCCCGGCGCTTCGTGCAGCTCATGGTGGTGCTGCTGGGGCTCGCCTTCGCGGTGACAGTGGTGACCACGCTCGCCGGTTCGCACCGGCCCAGCCCGGCGGAGCTGACCCGGGCGCAGAACCAGGCGGCGGAGAACGTGCGCCAGATGGAGATGGCGTACGACCGCTGCCTGCGGATCCGGGAGGGCTCGCTCCCGCCGGGCGAGAACGACTACCTGCCGCGCGACTGCGCCCAGATCGACCCGGCCCAGATCGAGGAGCTGCCGACCGCTGCCGACTACCTCAGCGGCGTCTTCGTCTTCGCCAAGGAGGCCGAGCCGCTGCTCTACTTCCTGATCGCGTTCCTGACGCTGTTCGGGTTCCTGGTCGGCGCTTCCTACATCGGGGCCGACCTGAACTCGGGCGGGGTGGTCAACCTGCTGCTGTGGCGGCCACGGCGGCCGACAGTGCTCGCCGCGAAGCTGGGCACGCTGCTGGGTGGGCTGCTCGGCGTGTCGGTGCTGGCTTCGGTGGCGTACCTCGGGGCGTTCTGGTTGATCGGCCAGGCGTCCGGCCTGGTCGGGCGGACCGGTGGCGACTTCTGGCCGTCGCTCGCCGCGATCTGGGGGCGTGGCCTGCTGCTGGTGCTGCTCGCCGCGGCGCTCGGCTTCGCCGTGGCCACGCTGGGCCGGCACACCTCGGCGGCGCTCGGCACGGTGGCCGCGTACCTGGTGGTCTGGGAGCTGGGGGCGCGGCTGGTGTTCCAGATCCTTCAGGTCGGCCGGCCGGACCGGTACATGCTGTCCAGCTATCTGGCGGCCTGGCTCTCCGGTGAGGTGCGGCTCTGGGACGGCAACGCCTGCGGCCCCGGGATCTCCGGCTACTGCGACGGCTCGTACACGGTGACCTGGCCGTCGGGTCTGGTGGTGCTGCTCGGGCTCACCGGCGCGCTGGTGGCCGCGGCGTTCACGGTGTTCCGCCGCCGCGACCTGATGTGACGGGAGCCGCACCCCGGCAACTCCTTGCGAACCCGGACGCCATGATGAAGGATTCCTTCACATGGCGTCCGGGCGTACGACGCGGTCAGCCGACCGTCGAGCCGAACACCTCGTCGCGCACCGCGTCCAGCGCGGTACGCAGCGCGCCGCGCAGGATCGGCTCCTCGGTCAGCCCGGTGGTCACCACCCGGGGCCGGACCAGCGTGATCGCCGCGACCTCGTGCTGCACCCGCTCGGCCAGCGCCGCCCCGCCCGCCTGCCCGACCGCGCCGGCGAGCACCACCAGCGGCGGGTCCAGCACCACGCAGGTGCTCGCCACGCCCAGGGCCAGCCGGCGGGCCAGCTCGTCGAGCATCGGCCCGCCCGCGGTGCCGGCCGCGATCGCCGCGCGTACCACCTCGGCCGCCCGGGTCGCCGCGACGCCCTGCTCCGCCGCCTTCGGGGTGGCGAAACCGTGTTCGGCGGCCACCGCGCGTACCGCGTCGGCGCCGACGAGCTGCTGGAACGCCGGCTTGGCCCGCTTGGACACGTCGCGCGGGATGGGCGCGCCGGGCACCGGCAGGTAGCCGATCTCACCGGCCGCGCCGCTGCTGCCGTGGTGCAGCCGGCCGCCCAGCATGATCGCCAGGCCGACGCCCGCGTCCACCCAGACCAGCACGAAGTCGGCGGTGCCCCGGGCCGCGCCGGACTGCGCCTCGGCCACCGCCGCCAGGTTCACGTCGTTCTCGAAGACGACGGGGGTGTCCAGGTCCTCGCGCAGCGCGGCGAGCAGGCCGCTGTGCCAGCGCGGCAGGTTGAAGGCGAAGGTGATGTCACCGGTCTGCGGGTCCACCAGGCCGGGGGTGCCGAGCACGACGCGCCGGACGGCGGACAGCTCCGCCCCGGCGCTGGCGGCCGCCTGGACCACGGCGTTGTGCACCACGCCGACCGGGTCGTCGGTGTCCTTCGTGGACTGCTCGACCCGGCCGGCGACCGTGCCGGTGATGTCGGCGCAGGCCGCCACCACCCGCTCCGCGCCCACCTCCACGCCCACCACGTACGCGCTGCTCGGCCGGACCGCGTAGAGCTGGGCGTTCGGGCCCCGCCCGCCGGCCTGCTCACCGACCCGGGCGACCAGGCCCCGCTCCTCCAGCCGCTCGACGAGCTGGGACGCGGTGACCTTGGACAGCCCGGTCAGCTCACCGATCCGGGCCCGGGTCAGCGGGCCGCGTTCGAGCAGCAGCTCCAGCGCCGCACGGTCGTTGAGCGCCCGCAGGAGTCGGGGGGTGCCGGGCAGCCGGGTCGCACTCATGCCAACGTCCTCAATTTTCAGTAAAGTTTTCTAACCACAAAACGCCTGCCGAGGGGTGCCCGTTAGCGTATCGGCCGCCCCGATCCGCGAAGCTCGGACGACCCGGCAGGGAAAGGGGATACTCGTGGGTCAGGATCCTGGACTCCGGCGGCTCGCGCTGGGCACGTTGCTGGCCGCGTACCCGGGGCCGGTCCCGCCGGACTGGGCGGTCGACCTGCTCGCCGACGGGCTCGCCGGGCACACCCTGTTCGGCACCAACATCCACGCCCCGGCCCAGGTGGCGGCCGTGACAGCGGCGCTGCGCGCCGGCCGCCCCGACGTGATCGTCGCGATCGACGAGGAGGGGGGCGACGTCACCCGGCTGGCCCACGCCACCGGCAGCCCGTACCCGGGCAACGCCGCGCTCGGCACTGTCGACGACCCCGACCTCACCCGCCGGGTGTACGCGGCGATCGGCGCGGAGCTGGCCGCGCTGGGCGTCACGCTCGACCTGGCGCCCACCGTCGACGTGAACACCGCCGACGAGAACCCGGTCATCGGCACACGCTCGTTCGGCGCCGACCCGAAGCGGGTGGCGGTCCACTCGGCCGCCGCCGTCACCGGCCTCCAGGCGACCGGCGTGGCCGCCTGCGCGAAGCACTTCCCCGGCCACGGCGCCACTGTCGCCGACTCCCACCACGAGCTGCCCACCGTCGACGTGCCACCGGCCGTCCTGCGGGAGCGGGACCTGCCGCCGTTCGCCGCGGTGGTCGACGCGGGCGTCCGCGCGGTGATGACCGCGCACATCCGGGTGCCGGCGCTGACCGGCGACGGCCCGGCCACGTTCAGCCGCGCGGTCCTGCACGACCTGCTGCGCGTCGAGTACGGCTTCACCGGCGCGGTCATCACCGACGCGCTGGAGATGAAGGGCGCGGTGCTCGCCGCCGGCGGGGTCGGCACGGGCGCGGTCCGGGCCCTGACCGCCGGCGCGGACCTGCTCTGCATCGGCGCGCGGGTCGACGCCGAGCTGGTCGAGTCGGTCGCCGCCGAGATCGTCGCGGCGATCGGCGACGGCCGGCTGGCGCGTGAGCGGGTCGAGGAGGCGGCCGGCCGGACCGCCGCGCTCGCCGCAGCCTCCGGCCCCACCGGTGCCCCGCCGCCCGCCGCCGACGGCCTCGGCTACGCCGCCGCGCTGCGGGCGGTCCGGGTCGAGGGCGACCTCGCCCGCTCCGCCGCGCCGCTGGTGGTGCAGGTGCACGCCACCTCGACCATCGCGGAGGGTCGGGTGCCGTGGGGGCTCGGCCCGCACCTGGCCGCCGGGATCGAGCAGGCCCGCGCGGTGGCGGGCGAGACCGACCCGGAGCAGTTGCGGCGGCTCGCCGGGGACCGGCCGGTCGTGCTGGTAGGGCGGCACCTGCACCGGCTGCCCGGCGCGCGCGAGCTGATCGAGGCGCTGGCCGCGACGCATCAGGTGACGGTGGTCGAGATGGGGTGGCCGGGCGCGTGGCGGCCGGTCGCCGCGCGCGCCTTCGTCGCCACCTACGGCGCCAGCCACGCCAACGGTCGCGCTGCCGCGCAGACGCTCGGCCTGACCGCCTGACCGCACCACTATTGAACACGTTCAAAATCTGCCGTACGCTCAGGGCGCCCTTGATTTGAACATGTTCAAGAGAGGCGACGGGGATGGACGTGAAGGTCTGGATGTACCTGGCCTACCTCGCGGTCAGCATCGGTCTGACCATGTGGGTGGCGCGGGCACTGTCCCGCAACGGGCTGGTGTTCCTGGAGGACGTGTTCGCCGACAGCCGGCTGGCCGGTGCGGTGAACAGTCTGCTGGTGGTCGGCTTCTACCTGCTCAACCTCGGCTACGTCACGGTGGCGATGAAGGAGTCCGATCCGGTCGGCGACACCAGCCAGGCGCTGGAGCAGCTCTCCATGAAGGTGGGCCTGGTCCTGCTGGTGCTGGGCGCGCTGCACTTCTTCAACGTCTTCGCGCTCGGCCGCTACCGGCGGGGCCGGCTCCGGCAGCAGGCCACCCACCCGCCGCTGCCGCCGGTCAGAATGCTCCCGCCGCAGGGCGGGCCGGTTCCGGCGACCGGCCCAAACCCGCCGGCCCGGTGACGTCCGCCCCGGGCGGGCGCCCGTCGGATCCCACCGGGCACGGGGCCGGTGGGATCCGCGGGTTCACCGTCCTGTTCGACGCGGGCTGCCCGCTGTGCCGCAGCGCCCGGCGGTGGCTCGCCTCGCGGCCCCAGCTCGTACCCCTGGAGTTCGTGCCGGCCGGGTCCGCCGAGGCCCGGCGGCGCTTTCCCGGCCTCGACCACGACGCCACGCTGCGGGACCTGACAGTGGTGGCCGACACGGGCGCGGTCTACACCGGCGACGGCGCCTGGTTCGCCTGCCTCTGGGCGCTCGCCGAGCATCGGGGGACGGCCGAGCGGCTGGCCCGCCCGCACCTGCTGCCGCTGGCCCGGCGGGTGGTGGCGGCGGCCTCCGCGGTCCGCGAGCGGATCCGGGAACCGGGATACGGTGACGACGATGACCGAGCAGAGTGCGCCGACGACAGCTGCGGGTGGGCAGGGGTCGACGGCCCGGGGTGAGCAGACCCGCCAGCTGATCCTGGACACCGCGATGCGGCTGTTCCGCGAACGCGGGTACGCGCGCACGACGATGCGCGCGGTCGCCCAGGAGGCCGGCGTGGCGGTGGGCAACGCCTACTACTACTTCGGCTCCAAGGAGCACCTGGTCCAGGAGTTCTACGCGGGCACCCAGCGGGAGCACCGGGCAGCCGCCGCGCCGGTGCTCGCCCGGGAGCGGGAGTTCGCCGCGCGACTGGCCGGGGTGCTGCACGCGGGCGTGGACGTGCTGAGCCCGTACCACGCGTTCGCGGGCGCCTTCTTCAAGACGGCGGCCGAGCCGACCTCGCCGCTCAGCCCGTTCTCCGCCGAGTCGTCGGAGCCCCGGGACATGTCGATCGCGCTGTTCCGCGAGGCCCTGACCGGGTCCACCGCCAAGCTCGACGACGAGCTGCGCGAAGAACTGCCCGAGCTGCTCTGGCTCGGCTACATGGGCGTGGTGCTCTACTGGGTGCACGACCGCTCGGAGGGGCAGGTCAAGACCCGCCAGCTCATCGACGGCGTGGTGCCGCTCGTGGACCGGCTGGTGGGGCTGTCCCGGCTGCGCGTGCTGCGGCCGGTCACCCGGCAGGCACTCGCCCTGATCCACACGCTGCGTCACTGACCTGATCGGCGTACCGGCCGGCGATTCCGCAGGTGAGAGTCCGCAACCGGACAGCAACCTACCCCTTGTTCACCACCGGGACTAACACATAGCGTTACCGATGTCGGGGCCTGGGGGAGAGCTGCGGACCGTGGATCCGGCCCGGGATCCACGGTCCGCGCCAGGCCGGGTCAGCGGGGAAAGACGCCGAACGCGGTGAAGCCCCGATCCGGGAACCCGGCCGCCTCCGCCACCCGCGCGGACGCGGCGTTGCCCGGGTCGTGCAGGTAGGTGGGGATCGCCCCCTCGTCCAGCACCCGGCGGGCCGCCTGCGCGACCAGCCGCCGGGCCAGACCGCGCCCGCGAGCAGTCGGCACCGTGCCCACCGCCAGCTCGTGTCCGTACGCGTCGTGCCGCTTCACGCCCACCCCGGCCCGGTACGCGCCGTCGGCGCCCCGGACCACGAGCACCTCCCTGTCGAACAGCCGCAACCACGGCGGCAGCCCGGGCAGCGTGGGCGGCACCCACTCCCCCACCTCGGGCAGCGGCGCCGGGTCGGCGCACCAGCGGAAGACGGACGTGTGCGCGGTGAAGTCGGGCATGCCGACGGCCGCCGGGAGGACGGGCAGCCACTCGCCGGGCGGCCGGCCCCGGACCAGCGCCCGGACCGCCTCCACCCGGTCGGCGGCGACCGAGAGGACGGTGCTGCCGCCCGCCGTCACCGCGACGGCCGGGCGCAGGCGGCCGTCCCAGGCCGGGCGGGCGCGGCGGTGGGACCGGACCACGTGCAGTCCCGGGCCCGCGGGCCACTGTCCCAACCAGGCCGCCAGGTGAAGGAAGACCCGCCGGTCGAGCACGTGATCATGGTACGCCGGACCGGGCCGCCCGTGGTCGGGTAATCAGTTGATCCGGCGGGGTTGAGAAGCGGGACGGGCGGGTAGTGGGTCGGCACGCCAGCGACGGATGACGATATGTGGTCCGCCGGAGGGCCGCAGGAATTTGACGCCTCAAGGGAACCGGAGGTATCGACCCAGCGTCATATTCATTTCCATACATGGACAAGTTTCTCTGGGACGGTAGTGGTCATGCCTCACGAACCGAATGACCGATTCCAGCAGGACCCGGCGCGGAGCTGGCGGGCCGCCCGCGACGCCGCACTCTTCCCGGCGCAGCGGGCGTACCGCGAAGCCCGCGACCGGAGACTCTCCTGGGCCGAGCTGAACGCGCAACCAGCAGGCACCGCCGCGTGGCGCGGCCTCTCTCCCCTCTGACGGGGTAGGCGGCGACACACCGGCCGGCGGCGTCCCGACCTTCGCACACCTGTGCGGTAGCGTCTTGTGGTCCGATTTCCGGCCTACGACAGGAGAAGCTCCGCGCATGGGCAAGAAGACGATCCACGTCTCCGACTTCACCGGCCAGGTGCTGAGCGCCGACGACGAGGTGGTCAAGGTCGTCGTACTGGAGCACCCGGACCTGGTCGCCGAGCCCGTGCAACTGGACGCCACCCCGGTCGACGTGGAGAGCATCGACGACGCGGCGCTGGACGTCGCAGTGGTCGAGATTCACGACCGGCACGGCGGCGGCGAGCCGCGCCGGGTGGTGCTGACCGCGAGTGAGTTCGACGCGATGGCCACCGACGTGCCGATGGCGCAACTGCTGCGGACCGCCGAGCGGGTCAAGCCGCCCAAGGCGCGCCGCGCCGCCGAGAAGATCGACTACGGCACCATCGAGCACGCCGGCCGACCGCACCGCGGCCGTGTCACCGAGGAGGAGGCCCGGCTGGTCCGGGAACGCCTGGACGAGGTGAACAAGCGGCTCGCCGACGCCGGCATCCGCCAGGTCGACCCCGCCGACCCGGAGCACGCCGCCCGCTACGGCTTCCCCACCGCCGGCTGAGACCCGCACGCCGGGCACGCGCCCCCGTGGCGCGTGCCCGGACCGGTTTCAGGCCCCTTTCCGGGTGATCTCGGCCAGCGCCGCCTCGAACGTCGACTCCAGCGCGTCCTTCTGCAGCCCGAGGCCGCTCAGCACACCGTCACCGCCCTCCTCCTCCAGCAGGGCGAGCAGGATGTGCTCCGTACCGATGTAGTTGTGTCCCATCCGCAGCGCCTCCCGGAACGTCAGCTCCAGGACCTTCTTGGCGCGCGCGTCGTAGGGGATCAGGTCCGGAACCGGGTCGGCCTTCGCCGGCAGCGTCGCGGTGACGACCTCCCGCAGCCGCTCCAGGGGTACGCCCCGAGCCACGATCGCGGCGGCGGCCAGCCCTTCCGGCTCGGCGAGCAGCCCGAGCGCGACGTGCCCCGGGGTGATCTCGGCGTTGCCGGCGGCCCGCGCCTCCTCCTGCGAGGCCAGCACGACGTTGCGGGCGCGCGGGGTGAACCGGTTGAATCCGGCGTTCGGGTCGAGCGCGGCGGCGGTCTCCGACTTGGCGGCGGAGCGCTTCTGGGCGGCCTGCTTGGTCACGCCCATGCTGCGGCCGATCTCCGTCCACGAGGCGCCGGAGCGTCGCGCCTGGTCGACGAAGTGTCCGATGAGGTGGTCGGCGACGTCGCCCAGATGGTCGGCCACGAGGACCGCGTCGGCCAACTGGTCGAGTGCGCCGGTGTGCGCCTTCTTGATGCCTTCGATGAGGTCGTCGAGGCGTACCGGATGGGTCATCTTGTGCGGCTGGGTCTCCTCCATGCGTCAACCATAGGTTGACGACTACGTCGGCGTCAACCCGCAGTTGACGTGCGCGCTGCGGGTCAGCCGCGTACCCACCGCTGGTTGTTGCCGCCGTTGCAGGTCCAGATCTGCACCGCGGTGCCGTTGGTGGTGCCCTGCCCGTTGACGTCCAGGCAGAGACCCGAGCCGACCCCGACGATGGTGCCGTCGGCGTTGATCCGCCACTGCTGGTTGCTGCCGCCGGTGCAGGTCATGATCCGCGCGCGGCTGCCGGACGCGGTGCCCGGGACGTCGAGGCACTTGTTGCCGTACACGGTGAGCTGGTTGTTCGTGCCGACCGTCCACTGCTGGTTGGGCCCACCGTTGCAGTCCCAGATCTGCACGACCGCGCCGTCGGCCTGGCTCGCGCCGTTGACGTCGAGGCAGCGGTTGGCGCTCGCGCTGCGCACCTCTCCGGTCGGGCCGCTGGAGCCGTCGCCTGGCGTGATCGCGAGGTTGTCGAACTGGGCGGTGACGCCCTGGCCGGTGCCGTACCCGATCTGGCCGGCCACCCAGGTGGAGTCCGACACGGTGCCGACGGTGGTGCCGTCGATCGCCGCGGTGAGGGTGCTGCCATTGAGCTTCAACGAGAGGTTGTGCCAGCGTCCGGTGCCCAGCGCCGCGGTGTTGCCGCTGGCCAGGGTGCGCCAGTTGCCGCTGGTGTTGTTGCTCCGGATCGACCAGGCGCCGCCGTCGGTGACCCGGAAGTAGTAGCCGTTGAGGTTCTGCGGGCCCTGGTGGTTGTAGGTGTTGCCGCGGCCGATGAGCTGGGCGTAGCCGGGCTTCTCCAGCAGCACGTCCGAGGAGACCGTGTAGTTGCGCCAGGTCAGATCGCCCAGCAGGGCGTACGGTTCGGCCTGGCCGGACGTCCAGTAGATCGGCGCCTGCTCGGACATCTGGCGGACGCACTGCCCGGTCCGGCCGCCACCGCAGCCGACGATCTCGAACGAGCCCTGCTGGTCCATCAGGTACCGGGCTTCGCGCCCGGCGGCGTAGCTGTCGAAGTTGTCGCGGTACGGCAGATCCAGGGTGCCCTGGACCGGACTGACAGCCGCGCCTTTCCCCTGCCCACTCGTGGTGGTGATGCTGTAGACGTAGCCGGGTTGGACGGTGAGCGAGAAGCGTCCGCCGTTCGGTGTGATGTCGGCGCCCCGGACGAAGTGCTCGGCGCTGTTGCTGGACCTGAGGTTCGTCGCCCACACGCGCACCGTGCCGGCGGAGAGCCCGCCGGTGACGGTGACGTCGAGCTGCTGGGCCGAGCCGGCGTCCTGCGTCTCGATGATGGTGCTCCAGTCGCTGTTGTTCGTGGACTTCAGCGAGACATAGCTGCCGTTGCCGCGGTTGCCCCCCAGGTAGCCGCTGGACGAGTCGAGATAGCGCCAGCCCGGCGCCGTGAACTGGGTGGTGTGCGCCATCACCCAGGTGCTCCTGCCGATCGAGTAGGCGCCGGACCACGGCTGCTGCGCCACCGCCACGCCGGTGGTCGCCCAGGGAATGTTGGGGGTGATGGCGGCGATCACCGGCCAGTTGATGTACCCGGTCATCTTGCCGTCGAGGTAGCCGCGGTTGATGCCCCGGGCGAGGGCCGACGCGCCGGCGTTGTAGTCGTCGGAGCCGTTCTCACTGGCCCACAGCTGCTTGCCGGTGGAGATCGCATTGGCGGAGCTGGGGCAGCTGGTCTGGGCGCTGCGGTAGCCGCAGACGTAGTGGCTGCCGAAGACCTGCACCGCGTTGGCGAACGCCGGGTCCCGCAGCGACTCGTCGGCGGCACCCCACCCGAAGTCGTCCGAGGCGACGATCTTCACATTGCCGTAGCCGCGGGAGTCGAGTGTGGAGCGCAGGTTCTTGTACCAGGTGGTGTTGTAGCCCTTCTCGTTCCACCCGCCGAGGTAGTTGATGGTCAGTCCGTGCGTCGCCGCGCAGTCCAGCCACCCGACGAGGTAGTTGATCGAGTCGGTGGACCAGAAGTTGCCGTTGCCGATCCAGCCGGGCGCGCCCCAGGCCAGACCGACCAGGGCGATGGCGGGGTTCCGCACCCGCGCCTGCTCCATCAGCCACCACTCGTAGCCCCGGTTGCAGTTCACGCTGCCCCGGGTGTGCTCGTGGCTGGGCTCGGCGCCGGAGGTGGAGTTGGTGTCGCCGCCGATCTCCACCTTCATCAGTTGCATCGCGGCGCCGTAACCCGGCTTGAACAGGTAGTCGAGGATGTCGCTGCGCTGCGGCTCCGGGTAGTCGATCAGGAGTCTGCTGTTTCCGCCGCCGCCGCTGACCGCGCCGACCCCGTCGAGCGCGCGCCCGCCGGAGGCGCCGTTGACGGTGAGGGCGGTCGCCGCCCGGGCTGGCGCGGCGGGGACGGTCAGCGCGAACGCCGCCACCATCGCGGCCACCGCCGCCGACGCCATCCGTCGCCACGCCGCATGTTCTCCGCTCACCCTGCTGGACACCGACCCACCTCCAGATAGACATGTGTCTATCAAATTTCCTGCATGTTAGCGTTCACACCACAAGGTGGTCAACGCCTCGCGGGCCCGGACCCCACCCCACCGAACGACGCTCGCGAAAACGGGTAGGGTCGGTCGGGGTGAGCACCCATTCGACGCTGCTGTTCGTGCTCGCCGCCGTCGCGGTCGTCATCGCCGTGCGGTGGGTGGCGGCGCGCACCGGTCTGCCGGCGGCGGCGCTCCTGCCCCTCATCGGCATCGCGTACGCGCTGCTCCCCGGCCCCAACATCGGCCTCGACCCCGACCTCGTGCTCATGGTCGTGCTGCCACCGTTGCTCTACAGTGCCGCGCTCGACTCGTCGCTGCTGGACATCCGCCGCAACCTGCGGATCGTCGTCAGCCTCTCCGTGGTGCTGGTGCTCCTCACCGGACTGCTCGTGGGCGTCGGGTTCCACCTGTTCGTCGCCGGCGCGACCCTGGCCGCAGGCATCGCGGTCGGCGCCGCCGTCGCCCCGCCCGACCCGGTCGCCGCCCTGGCCGTGGGCCGCCGGGTCAACCTGCCACCGAAGATGGTCACGATCATCCAGGGCGAGGGCCTTCTGAACGACGCCACCGCGCTGACCATGCTCAGCGTCGCGGTGGCCGCCGCCGTGGGCGGCGAGTTCTCGTTCCACGCCGCGGTCGGGCAGTTCGTGCTCGCCGCAGCCGGCGGCATCGCGGTGGGCGTGGTCGTCGCCCGGGCCAAACGGCTGGTCCGGCCGCTCACCGCGGACCCGCTGCTGTCCAACGCGATCTCGCTCGCGACACCGTTCGTGGCGTACCTGCTCGGCGAGGCGCTGCACGTCTCCGGCGTACTCGCCGTGGTCGTCGCCGGCCTGATCGTCGGCCACCAGACGCCCCAGTTCGGGTCCGGGGCCGCCCGCCTGCAGACCAACGCGGTGTGGCGGCTCGTCGACTTCCTCCTCGAAGGCTTCGTCTTCCTGCTCATCGGCCAGCAGCTCCCCGCCGTCATGCGGGGCCTGCGCCAGTACGACACGTCGACCATCGTCATCGCCGTCGCCGTGTCCGTCGGCGTGGTCCTGCTCCTGCGCCCGGCCTGGCTGATCCTGACCCAGTGGCTCCCCCGGTCGCTGCACACGCGGCTGGGCGGCGTCGCCGAGCAGGACGACACCGACCCGCCCGGCGCGGCGCGGCGAGCCGGGCAAGCCGAGCGCAACGCCCGCGGGCTGACCGCACGCGAGGTGGTGGCGCTGAGCTGGTCCGGCACCCGGGGCGTGATCAGTCTGGCCGCCATCTTCACGCTGCCCCTCACCACAAACAGCGGAGACCCGTTCCCCGACCGCGACCTGCTGCTGTTCTGCACCTTCGTGGTGGTCCTGGTGACGCTCGTCGGGCAGGGCCTGACGTTCGCGCCGCTCGTGCGGATGCTCGGCCTGCGCGCCGACGAGGCCGACCAGGCCCGGGTACGCAACGAGGCCCGCTCCGCCGCCGTCGAGGCCGCCCTGGCCCGCCTCGACACCGTCGCCGCCGAGGAGCCGGACACGCGGGTGGCGGTCAACACCACCCGCGCCCAGCTACTGACGCGGCTAGCCCGCTACCGGGGACGGCTCGACCTGCTCCAGCAGAGCGGATCGTCGGAGCTGCCCACCTCACCCGAGTACGAGACGGCGCTGCGGGTCCACCGGACCGCGCTGGAGGCACAGCGCGAGGAGTTGCTGCGGTGGCGCGACTCCGGCCGGCTGCCGGACGAGGGACTGCGCGTGCTGGAACGCGAACTCGACCATGAGGAGCTGCTGCTGCCGAAGCGGGCGCCGAGCTGACCCTGGGCCCGGCGCCCGCCGGCCGCCTCACAGCTGGCGCAGGATCACCGGATCCTTGATCTTCTTGTCGGCGGCCAGCAGCAACGCCTTGCTGATGATCTCGCCGAGCCGGCTGTCGCCCTCGAAGGGCAGGAACATCTCCGGCTCCTTCGCCTTCGCCGAGTCCGGGATGATGCACAGGTACCGCTCGTCCGGCGCGATCAGGATGTTGCCCGAGCCGCAGTGGATGCGGTACGTGTGCAGGTCGCCGCGTACTTCCACGAACCTGTCGGTGAGCGTGCAGCGACCGGCGATCGCCAGCCGGGGGATCAGCTCCGCCAGCACGTCCCGGCGCGTCCGGCCGGTCGGCGTCAGCTCGCCGAAGCTGCTCTGCGCCCAGTAGTCGCGATACCGGCCCTGCGGCCCACCGTCGTACCAGTTCGGGTCGGCGCCCACCCCGGCGGCGGCCACGAACAGGTCGACGTCGCGCATCACCTCGCTCAGCACGACCGGCGGAACCTCCGCCAGCGGGACCGGCAGGCGCTCTCCCCGGATGAAGAACAGCTGGTCGGTCCCCATCGTGTCGAACACGAGGTCGTCGTCCCGGTCCTCGATCCCGGCGACACCCAGTTCGGCGCGCAGCCCCCAGTCCGGGAGGGCCAGCCAGGGCAGGTTGTAGGACGCCCCGTCGTTGCGGTGCTGGACGTACGACCAGCCGCGCCGGGACAGCAGCGCGTTGAGGCGGTGCTGGAGGACGACGTGCGCGGCGAACCGGTTGGAGTACATGCCCGTGGCCCGCTCCGCGTCGGTGAGCAGGTACTGCTCCCGGTGCGCCTGCTTGAACGGCTGGGTGATCGCGTGCCGGGTGAGGAACTCCCGCCACGGCGCCACCGCGTCGGGGTCGAGCACCGGATGCCACAACCGGACCGTCGCGTCGTCGGCCGGCTCGAACACGGTGTCGTCCACTGTTCGCAGCGCCTCACCGGCCCAGCAGCAGGCCACGCCGTCGACCGTCCAGACAAGCCGCCGGGCCAGCGTACGGGCCAGCGGATGGTCCAGGAACCGTTCGCGCCACTGCTCGACGGTCCACGAACGGTCGCGCCGCAGGAGCCCTTCCAGCCGGTCGCGGGTGGCGACGAGCGTCGCGGCGACATCGACGACAGTCGCCTTCAGCTCCTTCACCTCCTCGCCGTGCTCCCTGCGCACCTGCGCCGGCGGGGCCTTGACCACCTTGCCGTCCGCGTTGCGCCACACCACCACGGCGTCGACGCCGCGCACCTCCAGCTCGTACGAGCAGTCGCCCAGCTTGTCCGCGAGCGGCAGCCCGAAGCCGGGCAGGGCCATCTCCTCGACGTCCTCCCGGCTGACGCCGCGCGCCTCGGCGTGCCGGGTCAGCCCCTTCTCCACCAGGCGCAGCGTGCTCTTGTAGGTCAGCCGCGAGGACAGCCGCGCCAGCTGGGCGAGCGCGGCCTGGTGATCGGTGTCGACGAGCGCCGCGACCGCGACGTTCGCCAGTTTCGGGCTCGCCGGGCCGTGGCCGGAGATCTTGCGGGCGGCCCGTTCCGCTATCTGCCCGAGGCTGCGCAGTGTCTGCTCGGACGGCGGGCACATCGTCCGCGTCCAGATCAGTCCCCACAGCAGCCCGACGTTGTAGCGGTCGATCATCCGTGGTGGCATGTCCTTGATGTGGCCGGGGCAGCACGTGGTCATGCGCAGCGGCAGGCTGCGCGCTTGCCCGACGAGCGGGAGCCAGTCGTCGAGCCGGGCGGTGAAATCGTCGACGCCCACCGCGTCGAGCAGCGACCGAGCCTGCTTGCGCCAACCGGCCGTCGGCTTCGCCTTGTCCACCTCGACCGGACAGTGCGCCAGCAGCGCCTCCCAGGCGGACCGGCGATCCGCCGGCATCTCCTCGATGTCCGCGACGGCGCGGTCGGCCCACTGCTCACCGACGTTGGGGATCGGCCACATCCGGTCGGCCTCGTCGCTGATGTAACTCAGCGAGCGCTCGATCGCGGTCCGGCGCCAGGTCGCCAGCGCCGCCGGGTTCACCCGCCCGGCCGCCGCCTCCGCCTGGATGGCCTCCCAGGTGAACTGGTTGAGGTGCCAACTCCAGTAATTGAATCCCAGCCAGGCCTGAGTGCCCAGTCGGCCGAGCCAGGCCGAGCCGTCGAGCCCGCCGCCGGAGCGCACGACAGGGATCAGCCTGGTCTGCTTGTCACCGCTCTCCCCCGGCACCGTCAGCGCGTCGAAGACCACCTGGCGCACCGGCGCGGGTTGCGCGGCCAGAAGTTCTTCCGTCCGGCGCCACGCCTCGCCCCGGGCCCGGTCCCACACGCTCACGTCCTGGTGCGGCCGCCCTGGCAGGTGGCCGACCATCGTCAGCGCGGCGGCGGCACGGCGGTCGTGATCCGCGTCGTCGCCGGCCAGGTCGGTCACGGCGGCGGCAACCGACTCGGCCTTCCGAATGGCCTCCGACAGCAGCTCGTCCCGCGGCGGAGCGGGATCGCCGGACCTGCGCGTGGCGTCGAGCGCGGCGAGCAGCGCCGGAACCGAGCCGGCCGGCGCCCAGCCGAACACAGCCACCACCCCGTCGAGGAAGTGCCGCAGGTGATGCTCGTTGAAGGTCTGGTCGTCGCTCTGGCGCCAGCCGGTCACCGCGTCGACCACCTCGCGCAGTGCCGCCTGCACGTCCTGCGTGTCCACTCAGCCACCCACCAGCGGGACGAGCTTGAGGAAGGTGACGCGCGATCCCGCGTGCAGGCGGACCTTCTCGTCCAGGTCGGTGACCTGGCGGTCGTCGACCAGCACCACGAAGGCGTTGCGGCCGAACGCGTCGAGTGTCATCCGCGTCCGCTCCTCGGGATCGGCGTCCGCGCCGGACTCGGCGATCTCGAGGGAAACCCGACGGCGGATCAACTCGGCGAGGGGCAGCGTCTCCTCGAAGACCTCAATGGTCCACGCGGGCCCGCTCGGAGCTCCGACCACCTCGTCGGTGACTGTGATCAATGGCATGGCGGAGAAGGTAACGCTTCCCTCCGACGCCTCAGCATTTTGTGTGACCTGACCGCGTACCGGACAGTCTCCACGGTGTACGAGATCATTCCGTGAAGGCGAGGTTGTGAGCGTGCCCTCTCACGCGTACCCGAACAGGGCCGACATGTCGGCGGTGGTGGACGCGGCACGCCGCGGCGACCGGTCGGCGATGGACGAGCTGGTCTCGCACTGTCTGCCGCTGGTCTACAACATCGTGGGCCGGGCGCTGAACCGGTCGTCCGACGTCGACGACGTGGTGCAGAACGCGATGGTGAACGTCGTACGAGGGCTGCCGGGCCTCCGCGATCCGCGGTCGTTCCGGTCGTGGCTGGTCGCCGTCACCATGAACGAGATCCGCTCCCACACGCAGCGCCGGCCCACCACGCCGGCGCCACCGGAGGACATCGACAACGTGATCGACCCGGGTTCGGACTTCGAGGACCTGACCCTGACCCAGCTCCGCCTCTCCGACCAGCGCCGCGAGGTCGTGCTGGCCACGCGCTGGCTGGACGACGACCACCGCCACCTGCTGTCTCTGTGGTGGCTGGTCGAGGCCGGTCACCTCACCCGCGCCGATCTGGTCGACGCCCTGCGCCTGGAGCCACACCACGTGACCGTCCGGGTGGCCAGGATGAAGGCGCAACTGGACACCGCCCGGCTGGTGGTACGAGCCCTCACCGCGCGGCCCGGTTGCGCCGGCCTGCGCGACACCGCGTCGGGCTGGAACGGTCAGCCGGCGCCGCTGTGGCGCAAGCGATTCGCGCGGCACCTCCGGGGCTGCGCGCACTGCCCGGACGCGGCATCCGACCTGGTCCCCGCCGAGCGGCTGCTCGCCGGCCTGGCGCTCACGCCGCCCCCGGCCGCACTCGCCTCGGACGTCACGCACAAGCTGCACGCCGTCGCCTCCGTGTCGCCCGCCGCCCCGGCGGGTACGCACGCCGTGGCGGCCGGAGCGAGGTCCGGGCTCTCCCTGTCCAAGACCCTGGTCGGCGTCGCCGCCGCCGTCGCCGTGCTCGGCGGGGGTGGTCTGATCCTCGCCAACTACCCGAACGGGGCGAAGCAGCAGCCGGCCAGCGTGGCAGCCTCGCAGCCCGCGACCGAGACCACCGCTCCCGCGCTCACGCCCTCCCCTGTCGCCTCCCCGACCGCCGCCCTCCCGAGCCCCACCCCGAGCAGGTCGGCGAAGCCCAGCAGGTCGCCCAAGCCGACCCCGTCGCCGGCCAGGTCCACCGCCACGTCCAGCGGCTTGTCAGCAGCGGAACGGCGGCTGCTGGTGCTGCTCAACGAGCGGCGTCGCGCGCTCGGGCTGAACGAGGTCAAGCTCGGTACGGCGCAGCACCGGGAGGCGGAGTCCTGCGTGCGGCAGAACCTGAACGCGAGCGGCCTGCAGCACTGCGGCCACGAGGTGCTGTTCGCGTCGTCGGGCAACTCCTCGCCGGAGCAGATGATCGAGGCATGGTTCAACAGCCCGGGCCACAAGACGGCGCTGACGTACGCCAGCTCCCGCTTCGCCGGCCCCGCCATCGTGTTCAACGGCAGCCGCCAGGTCGCCGCCATCAACATCGACTACTGAGGCGGTCGCTACGCTCCCCCGGTGACGCACGAGAAGGAGATCGTCGAGCCGGTCGACCTGTGCATGCCGGACGGGCGGCTCAACCCCGCCGCGGTCGGCTGGACCCGCCGGCCGCTGCACCGCGCGAACCTGCGCGGCTGGGGAAGAGCCAAGCGCTGGGAGTACTGGGGGATCGTGACGCCGACCCACATCGTCGGCCTCGTCGCGTCGTCGCTGGACTACGCCGGGGTGCACGGCGTCTACGTGCTCGACCGCGCCACGAAAATCGAGACCAGCAAGGACGTCGTGGTCCCGTTCGCCCGTGGCGTCGTCATGCCGCCGGTCAGCGGCGCGGGCACCGTGTGCGCACGCGGGGGCGGCCTGTCGATCGACATCGACCAGACCGCCGAGGGCAGCACGATTCGTGCCACCACACCAGGCATCGAGATCGACCTCGTGGTGCCGCTCCCGCCCGGCCACGAGTCGCTCGGCGTCGTGGTCCCGTGGAGCACCCGCCGCTTCCAGTACACGGTCAAGGACGTCGGCCGCCCGGTGCGCGGCTCGCTGCGAGTGAACGGCACGACGCACACAGTGGCCGAGGACGACTCGTTCGCCGTGCTCGACCACGGCCGGGGCCGATGGCCGTACGCGATCACGTGGAACTGGGCGGCGGGCAGCGGACCGGACGTGTCGATCCAGCTCGGCGGCAAGTGGACCGACGGCACCGGCTCGACCGAGAACGCGCTGTTCACCGGCGGCCGGCTGCACAAGCTCGGCGCCGAACTGCACTGGAGCTACGACCGCCACGACTGGCTGCGGCCGTGGCGGATCAGCGGTGATCGGGTCGAGGTGGAGTTCCACCCGTTCCACGAGAAGATCTCGCGCACCAACCTCGGCGTCGTGGCCAGCGAGACCCACCAGTGCTTCGGGCACTTCTCCGGCTGGGCCCAGGCGGACGACGGCGAACGGGTGGCTCTGGACGGCCTGGTCGGCTGGGCGGAGGAAGCTCAGAACCGCTGGTGACGCAGCCGCTCGTTGACCTGCCGGACCACTTCCTCGGGAAGCTTGACCACGCGCCGGTCGTACGTGAGCAGACCGTTCAGCTCGTTCTCCACGTCGGACAGCTGGGTGTAGACGGTCGCGCTCAGACCGGCCCGGATCGCGGGCACGATCTGCTCGGTGTGCAGCCGCGTGAACGCCTCCGCCAGGTCCTCGGCGCTCCGGCACCGCCGGTAGCCGAAATCCTTGCGGCTGAACGCGTGCCCGTCGACGCGCAGGTTGTAGCCGCCGTACTCCGACAGCACCAGCACCCGGCGGTCGCCGCGTCGCCGCGGCACCCGGAAGCGGCGGAAGTAGACGTGCAGGCTGCGCAGGTCGCCCCCGCCCTGGTCGTGCCAGCCGCTGGCGTGGTCGACAGTGCGGGTGGGGTCGAGTCCCGCGACGTCGCGGGCGATCCGGGCCGCGTCGAACTGGCCCCAGCCCTCGTTGAAGGGCACCCACACGGCGAGGCTCACCACGTTGCGCAGATGCTCGACGGTGTCGCGCAGCTCGGCCCGGAACCGGTCCCGTCCGCCGGCGTCGGCACGGCCGAACCAGCGCCGCCACCGGCCCCTGTCGGGCAGCCGCAGCGGCGTCACCGCCGGCGCGGTGACGACCAGCGGGCGGTAACTGCTGCCGCCGTTGACCATGTCCTGCCAGACCAGCATCCCCAGCCGGTCGCAGTGGTGGTACCAGCGCAGCGGCTCGATCTTGATGTGCTTGCGCAGCATGGTGAACCCGAGCCGCTTCATGGTGGCGATGTCGGCGATCATCGCCTCGTCGGAGGGCGCCGTGTACATGCCGTCCGACCAGTAGCCCTGATCGAGGATCCCGGCGTGGAAGTACGGCCGGCCGTTGAGCAGCAGGCGGGGCACGCCGTCCCCGTCCGGTCCGACACCGAACGAGCGCATGCCGAAATAGCTGCGGACCCGATCCGCGCCCAGCTCGACGGTCACGTCGTAGAGGAACGGATCCTCGGGGCTCCACTGCCGTACCTCGGGGATCGGGATGCGCACCGCCACGCCGACCGGCGCGGTGGCCTCGGCCACCGCGATCCCGTCGGCCAGGACCCGGATGCCGGCGTCGCCGGCATCCGCCGTCGCGTGCGCTGTCACCTCGACGCACCGCTCGTCGAGGAGCGGCGTCAGGGTGAGGTGCCGCAGGTGTACGGCGGGCACGCTCTCGGCCCACACCGTCTGCCAGATGCCGGACTGGGCGGTGTACCAGATGCCGCCGCGGCGCAGCCTCTGCTTGCCCCGGGAGTGGTGGCCGGTGTCGCTGTCGTCCCGGACCGCCACGACCAGCACGTTGCCGTCCTCGCGGAGCGCGTCGGTGATGTCGCAGGTGAACGGCAGATACCCGCCGGTGTGGCCGCCGACCGGGACGTCGTTCAGGTAGACCTGGCAGGTCTGGTCGACCGCGCCGAAGTGCAGCAGCAGCCGCGAGCCGGCAGCGTGGAAGCCCGCCGGGAGGGTCAGCGGACGGCGGTACCAGAGCGTCTCGCCCGGCTGGAGCTGCCGCCCGACGCCGGAGAGCGTGGACTCCGGGGAGAACGGCACGATGATCTCGCCGTCGTAGCGTTCCGGCTCGGTGGCCGAACCGGTGATCGCGTACTCCCACCGGCCGTTGAGGTTGAGATAGCTGTCCCGGGCGAACTGCGGGCGGGGATACTCGGGCAGGACACGCTCCGCGTCGAGCGTGGCACCCCATGGGGTCAGCAGCGTCATGCCCGGGCCTCCTGCTCCCGCCGCCGCAGCGCCACGGCCGGCACCGCGATGAGGACCAGGACGGCCAGCGCCATGAGGAAGATGCCCGGCGTCGGAACCTGCTTCACCACGCCGAGATCCTCGTAGACCTCGCCGGCGCCGGTGATCACGGCAGCGCCGAGGTAGGGGCCGATGAGCATCGGCAGAAGGATGGCGAAGACCATCCGCAGCCCTTGGACATGGCCGGCCCGGTCCGGTGGCGAGTAGTCCCGCACGATGGCGCCGATCGGGGCGAGGACGAGCATGAAGCCCGACATCATCACGATCCCGGCGGCGATCACGGGAACCATGCCGCGGGCGAAGAACATCAGCGCCAGGCCGGCGCCGTACACCACTACTGCCGGCAGCAGGAAGCGCACCTTGCCGACGCGGTCGATGAGCCGCCCGCCGACCACACTGACCGCCGACGCCGTGACGAGGACGACGGCCAGGACGATCGCGTACCCCTCGATCCGCAGGTACCGCTGAAGGTAGATGATCAGATACGGCAGGAACACCTGCGTGGAGATCCCCCAGATCGACCAGGCGGCCAGGGCGAGGTAGAGCCCCGGGTTGGCCCGGATGGCAGCCGGGCGCAGACCGTGGACGACGGCGCGCAGGTAACCGCCCTCGTGCCGGACGAGTGACGGGCTGTCCTCGACCAGGAACCAGGCCAGCAGACCGGCCACTGCCATGATCGCGCCGATGACCACGAAGAACAGCTGCCAGTTCCCGGTGCGGGCCAGCCCGTCGAACCCGCCGAAGATCACCAGCATCGACACCAGCGGCATGATCGCGAGCACCGACTCGACCCGGCCGCGGTTCGCCGGCTCGGTCACGTCGGTGACCCACGCCTGGAACGCCGCGTCGTTGGCCCCCGAGCCGAGGAAGGACATCATGCAGTCCAGGGTGATGACCGCGATCGCCGTGACGAGCACGACGTTCGCGACGGGCGCGATGTCCTCCACGAAACCCACGGTCAGGAAGCCGAAGGCGGCGGTGGAGACACCCCACAGCAGGTAGCCACCGGCGATGAACGACCTGCGCCGGCCGGTCCGGTCGGAGAGGGCGCCGAGCAGCAGGGTGGCGACAGTGGCGGTCACGGCGCTGGCGGCGACCATCGTGGCGATCACGTTGGGGTCGTCGGTGATCGTGTCGTACACGAACAGGTTCAGGTAGATGTTCTCGATGGTCCAGGCCATCTGCCCGACGAGGCCGAGGACGATCAGCGCGGTCCAGACGCGGGGGCGAAGGCCGGCTGGACCGGCCGGGGTGGCCGGGGTGAGCACGCTCCGGGTGGCGGACACGACGGCCTCCTTCGACGGGTCAGAATATGATCCGTCCCGTCCGTCCGTCGATGGGTCCGGGGTCGGCCAGGCTGCCGAAACCTACTAACCAAGATCGCTGGAAAGGCAGTTGCGAAACAGAGCCTCCAGACGGCGTTGTGCACCTCAACCAGATGACCTCAAGGGTGGCGACGTCCGATGAGTGCAAGCTCAACGATCTTGGTCGCCACCGGGAAACTCTCGCACAGAGGACCCCGGCCGCAGCCCTCGATGATCCCGGATAGTTCAGCTTCCAACTCGGCTTGAACAGCAGCGGGCGTTGCATCCCAGGTACCCTTGATCAAGTTGAAGTACGTTTCATAGGTACACGATCCCCCGACCGCTGCATTGTCGAAGACCGGAAAGATCCGGGGAAGCAGAAAGTGGCAGAACTTCGACGGGAACACCGCAGATCCCGACCTCGTCGGCTTGAGCCGCGCGACCACTCGCGGGAACGCCCGCACCTGATCCCAGGTCACACCGGTGATGTCCAGGGCTTTCACCGGCGCGCACGCTTGATGCCACGCCTGTGACAGTTCGTCCCGGTGTTCGGTGAACAGACCGGTCACGTCGGCCTGGGAGAGCGGCCGCAACGCCTTCCACGCGGTCAACCGGGGCAGGAAGCCCGCCCACCAACTGTCCCGGAAATCTCCGTGCGGGTTCTGGGCAGCCAGCACCTCGTAGTCACTGTTGTGGAAGTCGTTCGGCCAACTCGTTTTCGTCCGCCACCACCGGACCCCCGCGGCGAACTGCTCCCTGTCGATCGGCAACACGCGCGCATCCTATGATCGGACCGCAAGAATCGATATCAGGTGGGCGACACCGATCGCCGGGCCGATCCGCACCAACGCCCACTGCCGCCCCACCGGAAGCCCTCATCAGGTGGACCACGACGAACGTCGTGACAGCCGACGTCCAAGAGCACTGCACCCAGTCCCGGTAAACGGCAACCAGTCCAACGACTCTCGAGCACCCACCAAAACACCAAGGCTTTGACCCAGGGCGAAACCCCAGGTCAAAGCCCTCTTGGTGGTGCGCCGCCAGGGACTCGAACCCCGAACCCGCGGATTAAGAGTATGATCTTGGTCGAGTCAATGCGTCCAGCCCTGTCGTGGAAACCACCTCATGCCCGACACCAACGGATGCCCACCCTTCCACGCCTGCAGGGGCGGCCCGACCACCGCCCGCACCACCACGTCGCTCGCAGCGGGCAGGCCGGTCACCAGCGGGGCTGGCCCACCTCCACCACCAATCGCCCCGGGCTTTGCGCCCAGGGCGATCGGCGTGTCTGGAGTGGTCATCTGTCTCGGCGCCAGTATCGAGGGGGCGCTTCCTCCGACTATCGCCGCGCGATCAGGGAGTGGAAGAGCGCAACCGCTCCACCGGCCGCGTTCCCGCCGACAAGGGCTGCGGCGGGAAGCGGCTGCCCGGCCAGGCCGGCGAGCACGCCGGCGGCGATACCGGCGACGGCCGCTAGCAGCAGCACCATAGTGGTACGCACGCTCAGCAGCGGCTCCGGCTCACGGCCGAAGGTCTGGTGCGCGGTGTCGCGATCGCCACTCAACGGCGCCGGCCGCAGGCCGGATGCCGAATTGCGGGACGTGTCGTCGTGGTTCGATCTGGTCATGGCAGGTCGTGCTCCTCATCGGCTTGGTGGTGGGACACCCCTTGCCTTTGAGCGCCGGATCCGGGCGGACAAGCAATAAATCTCGATCAGCGCCAAGATTTCTCCGCGCCCGAACGAGCTGGGCGGGGGCCGGGCGTCACGCCGCGCGCGGAACAGCGTGCTGGTTGGCGAGCCGCGCGGCGAGGTTCTTGCCGAGCCGCAGCAGCTTGCGGCGGACCCGTTCGCCGAACGCCTCGGGCCGGCCACAGGCCCGGGCCGCGGCGGCCCAGGTGGTGGCAGGGTCGTGCGCGTAGGCCATCGCCACGTCACGTTCGTCGGCGTGCAGCTGGGTCAGCACGCGTGGAAGGCGGCGGTCCTGCCAGCCCTCCAGATCGATATCGTGCCGGTCTTCGATTCCGAGGGTGTCGGCTACGGTAAGCATCTGCTCGTCGGCACCGAGCCGAAGGGGGCGCTCGAGGGAGTCGACGCGGCGGCCGTGCAGCCACGTCTCGCCGATTGGGCGCCAGGCCCGGCGTTGCAGGAAGGTGGCGCTGCGCAGCCGCTTGACCACCGCGCTGTCGGGGCTGGGGTTGTACGGATCCAGAGGCGCCTGAAGCAGCGCGTTGCCGGCGGCCTCGACCATTACCACGGTGGGCGTGAGACCCAGCCACTGCGATACGTATGTGGCCACGACGGCTTGGCCGGCCTCCTGGTCTTCCTGGATGACCGCGTCGCGGGCCTGCAGAGCCGCACGGACGGCCCGGGACGCGGCCCAGCCGGCAGCGCGGGTCGTCGCGTCGTCCCACCAGCGGCAGCGGCTGCCTTGCGGCAGCGAGGTTTTTAGCTCGATGCGGGTCGCGAGCTTCGACTGTCCGTCCGCCGCGTGGCTCCAGTGCTTGAGCAGGCGGATCAGGCGGCTGGTGTGGTCGTTGGGGGCCGCGGCGGGCGGGGTGAGGTGGGCGATGACGTCGACGTCGAACGGCTCGGTGTACGTGATGACCGTCGAGCGCCGCAAGCTGCCCTGCTTGACCTGCATGGCCATGCCGGCCTCGGTCACGAATTTGGACGCCGCCGCCGAGGTGATCTTCGAGGCCCAGTCGTCGCCGAGCTTCAGTGCAATTTCTCCCCAGTAGGCCGTGAGCCGGGGCTCATGGCCGGAGGACGGCAGCACGACGAACAGATCGGCTCCGCCGTCGGCGCGGCCGCAGCGGGTGCCGTGGCGGTCCGGATCCGGCGGCTCCGGCTCGTCGGCGCTGGTGGCGGTCTCATCGACGAATGTGTCGTGCGGCAGGTCGTCGTCGGGGTGGGGGATCGTGGTGTCGGTTCGCATCGGCGGTCCTTGGCGCTCGTGGATTGAGGTCTTACTCCTTGAGCCCCTGGTGGAGACCGACCGGCAATAAATTTTGAAGAAATTTGCCGAGTGCCCCGGTGGGCCAACGGGCACCGTCCAGTATGCCGGGCTGGGCCCACCCGACTGGGTGGAGCTACAGGCGGCGCGACCGGCCGCGCCGGCAGGGTCGCGGGTTCCGGACTGCCGGGTGCCGCCTCTCCAGGGCCGAGCCGAGGTGATCTATCATGAGAGCTACATCTGGATACGAGCGCTAGACCGAGCAGGGCGTCTACCGGCACCGCAACACGCAACGCCGGGTCCCGAAATGGGCAACGAGACGAGGGGGCAGGTCGAACGGTGACCGAGGCGAAATGCCGATCCGAGCAGACAACCAGACCCGCCAGCGGTCTGCGTCCGTCTCGGATCCGCAAGCGTCTAGGAGCTCGTCATGCTTCGTCGACCGCCTGCGCAGTCGATCCCTGTCCTGTCCTTTCCCAGCGTTCCGATCATGGACGCTGTCTCCGCTCTTCCGACCTGGACCTTGGTACTACTGCTCGTGCTGGCCGCCGCGCTCAGCGCGTTGAGGATCGTCTTCCCGCAGCAGTCCAAGGACCGCCTCGCCTGGTGGCAGGGCTGGTGGGCGCGTCCGACGCGCCGCTGGCGTAGCCGCGGTCGTCGCTGACCCCGTGGGCGCCGACGACAGCCCAACGGCTCCCGAGCGCCCCACCGAGCCAGCACCACCCGCGCGCGAGCGGACGCGAAAAAGGCCCCGACCCGGTGTGAACCACCCGGCCAGGGCCTTGATCGTTGGTGCGCCGCCAGGGACTCGAACCCCGAACCCGCGGATTAAGAGTCCGCTGCTCTGCCAGTTGAGCTAGCGGCGCTCGCTGACAACGGGACGAGACGTTAGCACGCCCGCCCACCGTCCCCGAAAAGCAGGGTCGGCGTCACCGCACCGCCAGCGTGACCTGCCCGGTCGCGGCCCCCGACGGGTCCACCACCAGGGTGTACGCCCCGGAGGCCGGCAACACGGCCGGCCCGAGTTCACCGGCCCCGTTGATCACACAGCCGCTGCCGACGGTGCTGCCGTCGGGCGCGCGCAGCGCCAGCACGCCGCACTGGTCCGGCAGGTCCGAGGCGGAAGCGCTCACCGTCACCGACGTGCCGGCCGCGGCGGTGAACCGGTAGCCGGTGATCGCGCCGGGCCGGTCCACGACGGCGACGACCGGTGGCCCGCCGAGCGTGATCGCGGCCTCGCGGTCCCGGCTGGTGACCACCCGCAGCGTGGTCGCGCCGGTGCCTCGTTCGGTCGGGTCGACCACCACTGTGTACGTCCCGTCGGCGGGCAGCACCGTGCCGTCGATCTCGCCGGCCCCGTTGATCACGCAGCCGCTGCGCAGCAGCCGCCCGTCGGCGTCCCGCAGTTCCAGCGGGGAGCACTGGTCGGTGAGGCTGCTCGTCGGCACCTCCACGTAGACGCGCTCACCGGCGCGCCCGGTGAACCGGTAACGCGCCCGCGCGCCGGGTTGCTCGACTGTCGCGGTGACCGCCGGGCCATTCGGCTGCATCGTGCCGTCGCTGTCCCGGGCCGAGTACACCCGCACCGCGACCCGGCCGGTGTCGTCGGGCTCGGCGGTGACCCGCAGCGCGTACGTGCCGGTAGCGGTGAGGTCGACGCGGTCGACGTACCCGTTGCCCTTGATGTTGCACCCGCTGGCGATCTCGCGGCCGCCCGGGTCGGTGAGCACGTACGGCGAGCAGCGGTCGCCGATCCCGGGCGCGGTGGCGTCGACGAAGACGGCGTCTCCGGCGCGGGCGGCGAACGTCAGCGGCGCGCCGCCGGGGGTGAGCGTGGCGGTGGCGACGGGTACGGCGCTGATCGGCGGGGCGGCCGGCGGGGCGACCCGTTCGGTGCTCGCGCCGGCGACGGCGAACTCGGGGCGCCCGCTGACCGCGACGTCGAAGACGCACTCGGCGAGCTGGGCGGGCGCGGTCACGCCGGCCCAGCGGCAGATCTGCTCGGCCGCCGCGCGGCGGGCCGGGTCGAGGTCGGCGACTGTGACCTCCCGTTCCGGGAAGGCGCGGTCGGTGAAGGTGCCGGTGTCCTGCCCGTCGTCGTAGTGCAGCAGGGAGCGGTCCGCGGCGATTCGCCAGCTGTCCGCGTACGCGGGATAGAGCTTGTCGAACGGCACCGGCTGGGCCAGCGGTGCCCCGGAGGCGGGCGCGATGTCGTCGGCCGGGTCGCCGTCGAAGTCGCCGAGCAGTCCGCGTACCTTTCCGGCCCGGCTGTCGGCCAGCCGCACCAGGATCCGGTAGCCGTAGCTGCCGATCTGGTCCACCGCCGCCGCCGAGCCGTCCGGCCACGTCACGTCGTACCCGTCGGCGGGGCCGGTGTCCGACGGACGGCGGGTGAGCGTGCCGCCGCCGGCCAGGTCGGTGCGGTCCGGCGGCGCGGCGAGCGGCGCGCCGTCGACGTGCACCCGGGTGCCGCCGTCGGTGAGGGTGAGCGCGACGCGGTGCGCGCCGATCCGGAACGCGACAGCCAAGTTGACCGAGGCGGTCCGCGTGCCGGCCATCGGCGCCTGCCGGACCTGCACCTCCAGCGGATCGCCACCGGTGGACGCGACCAGCGTGAACTCGCCCACGGCCTGGAAGTCGTAGGCGACCCGGTCGAACGTGACCAGGTGCGGATCGCCGTTGCTGCCGCCGCAGTCGGCGCCGTCCTCGCAGAGCTTCACCGGGCCCTTCGGCGGCGGCGTCTTCTTGGCCGGCTTCTTGCACTCGTCGAGGCTCTTCGGCAGCGTCTTCCCGTCGTACTCGGTGCGCGGCGGCAACCCCTTCGCCGCCCGGTAGCGGTTCTCCGCGAGCGTCGCCTTCACCTCGGCGGTACGGATGCCGGTGCCGCCGCACTCGCCCTGCGGCACGGCGTCGCGGGAGATGTCGTCGGCGTGGTTCAGCTCGTGGTAGAGCGCGGCGCAGGGGTCGCGGGCCACCCCGTCGCCGTACGGGTCGGTGGAGGTCGGGTTCCACGTGACGGTGGAGGAGCCCTTGCCGTCGGCGCTCTGCGGCGTCTCGAACGCGCCGGAGCCGCCGGTGGTCGGGATGATCCGCACCCGCGGGCTCTTCTTGTCCCGCAGCCTCGGCAGCAGGCCGGACGGATCGCCGCCGGGTAGCGCGAATCCGGCCAGGCAGCCGTCGACAGCCGCCTGGAAGTCGACGCCGCTGACCGGCACCCCGGCGGTCGGGTCGACGCCGTAGTCGGCCCGCGCCGGCCGGGCGCCACCGCCGACGAGCGCGCCGACCGCGACCAGCAGCAGCGCCACGGCGGCGGCGGTCGGCCGGCGGCGGCGCACCAGCAGCAGTACGACCAGCGCGACGGCGAGCAGCGCCAGCGCTCCCCCGGCCACCACCCAGAGCCGGCGGAGGCCGGTGCCGCCGTCGTCGGACACGGTGAACGTGGTGGTCCGCAGCGCCGTCGCGCCCGCGCACAGGTCCGCCGCGCCGGTCACCGGCAGCGTCACGTAGCCCGCGGTCACCTCGTACCGGCCGGGTGCGCCCACCGGCCAGAGCGTGTCCAGCCCGCCGCCGTCCCCGGTGGCGGCCACCGAGCGGAGCACCACCTCGCCGTCGCGCAGCCGTACCCCGGTCGACGCCACGGTGGCGGTCGCGCCCGGTTCCACTGTGGTGAGCGCTGCGGTGGCGGCGGCGCCGATCCCGTCGTCGTGGAAGCTGCGGGCGAGCGTCGGCGTGAGGTCGCGCCCGTCCCGGCGTACCCCGGTGATCTGCACGGTGCCGACGGCGCGGGTGGCGAGCGCGCACGCCGCGCTGGTGGTGTTCGTGACGGTGAGGTCGAGGCGGACCTGCTCCCCGGCGCGGTAGTCGGCCTGGCCGGGCCGCAGGGCCAGGCCGAGGCCGCCGTCGGCGGGCGCCGCGACGGCGCTCGCCGCCCCGGCCGCCAGGGCGGTCACGAGTACGCCGAGCGCCGCGACCAGCCGCAGGATCCACCTCATGGTGCGGACTGTAGGGGCGGGCGGGCCGGTTCCGTCGCGGTCTGTCGGAGACCGGTCGGAGCCGTATCCTGCTGGTGATGAATGTGGACGACTTCGGCGGCACCGTCGTGCTCGACCTGCGGACCACGCTCGTGCTGGGCCGGGCCCATGCTCGGTGACCGGTGGGGCGTGTCGGACGACGAGACGCTGCGCCGCTACCCGTGCGACGACTTCGTGCCCGCGCCCACGTTGCGGGCGTGGCGCGGGGTGAGCGTGGACGCGCCACCGGCGGCCGTGTGGCAGTGGGTCGGCCAGATCCGGCTCGCGCCCTACTCGTACGACTGGATCGACAACCTCGGCCGCCGCTCACCGCAACTGCTGGTGGGCCTTCCCGAGCCGGTGGCCTGCGAGCCGTTCACCACTGCGGGCGGGCGGCGACGGGGCCGGATCCTCGCTGTCGAGCCGGGGCGTCACCTCACCGGCCGGATCATGGGCGCGGTCCTGTCGTACGTCCTGGTGCCGGGCGCCGGGAACACGACCCGCCTGCTGCTCAAGGTCGTGATGCGGACGAACCCGGTGATCGCCCTCGGTGGATGCCTCGGTGACCTGGTGATGGCCCGCCGGCAGTTGCTGAACCTCAAGCGGCTCGCCGAGCAGGGCGCGGACCGCTGACCGTGGGCACCGGCGTGGCGGGAATCCGGCGGATGCTGGCATTTTCGCCTCTCGTCCCCGGTGGCCGGCCTTCCTAGGCTCCTTCCCGACACGCTTCACCGCGAACGGAAACGGGGCCGCACGTGCTTCGCTATGTCATGCCGGTCGTGATCGGCCTGGTCTACGTCGGGCTCAACTCGCTCGTGCCCGAGCCGCACCGGCGACGGCTGAACGCGCTCATCGTCACCGGGGCCGGTGCCGCCTACCTCAGCGGCGGCGGGTTCGGGCTGTGGGAACTGGCGTTCTGCGCCCTGCTCGTCGCGGTGGGCTACGCCGGGCTCACCTCGTACACCTTCATCGGTCTGGGGTGGCTGCTGCACACGGCCTGGGACGTGCTGCACCACCGCCGCGGCACGCCGATCATCCCGTCGCTGCACGACTCCTCCTTCGGCTGCGCCCTCTGCGATCCGGTCATCGCGCTCTGGTGCTTCGCCGGCGGCCTGTCGGTCAAGGACCTGTACCGGAGGGCCGTCACGGCGTTGCGCCCGCCGGTCGCCGCGCGGTCCTGACTGGTTGAATTCGGCCATGCGCACAGTGGCAGTGCTCGCCCTCGACAGCGTCGTGCCGTTCGACCTGGCCACCCCGATGGAGGTCTTCGGCCGCGCACGCCTGGCCGACGGCCGGCCCGGCTACCGGGTGCTCGTCTGCGCCGCGACGCCGACCGTCACCACCGGCGCGTTCCGCATGGCGGTGCCGTGGGGCCTGGACGCCCTCGCCGACGCCGACACGGTCGTCGTACCCGGTGTGTCAGACCCGGCCGCCGCGACGCCCGCCGCCGTCCTCGACGCGCTGCGGGCCGCCGCGGCCCGCGGCGCCCGGATCGCCTCGATCTGCGGCGGCGCGTTCACCCTCGCCGCCACCGGCCTGCTCGACGGGCATCGGGCGACCACGCACTGGGTCGCCACCGACCGGCTCGCCGCCGAGTATCCGCGCGTCCAGGTCGACCCCAACGTCCTCTACGTGGACAACGGTCAGTTCCTGACCTCCGCCGGCGCCGCCGCCGGGCTCGACCTGTGCCTGCACCTGGTCCGCCGTGACCACGGGGCCGCCGTCGCCGCCGACGCGGCACGGCTGTCCGTCATGCCGCTGGAACGCGCGGGCGGGCAGGCGCAGTTCATCACGCACGAGCCGCCCGCCCCCGAGGGTGCGACGTTGGAGCCGCTGCTGGCCTGGATGCGCGACAACGCCCGGCGTGAGCTGACCCTCACCGACATCGCCCGGCACGCGGGGCTGAGCACTCGCACGCTGAACCGCCGGTTCCGGGACCAGACCGGCACCACCCCGCTGCGGTGGCTGCACCGGGTGCGCGTACACCAGGCCCAGCACCTGCTGGAGACCACGACCCACCCCGTCGACCGGGTGGCGAGCCAGGTCGGCTTCGGCTCCACCACCGCCTTCCGGGACCGCTTCAGGCGGATCACCGGCACGAGTCCGCAGGCGTACCGCCGTAGTTTCCGGGGCGTCTGACCGAGGGACCGGCCCGGCGGGTCACTCCGGTCGTCGTTCGACGGGCGCGCTGCTCAGCACGCCGTCGGGCCGGACCTCCTGACGCAGACGCGCCAGGTTGACGAACCGCTCGCCCTCGACGGGGGCGGCGTCGAGCAGGCGCAGGACCACAGTGCAGTACTTGGCCATGGTGTTGCGGCCCGGCATGAAGATGGACAGCTCGTCGTGGGCCTCGGGCATCTGCACCATCAGGTCGGCAGGCAGGGACGGCAGCATCTCCGGGGTGCCCGCCACCGCGACCTTGACCGCCCAGAACGGCCCGGCGCCGTCGAGTACCCGCCGGTCCTGCTCCGGCGTCTCCAGCGCCAGCGTCCGCCACGGCTCACCCAGGCAGGTGACGCCGGCCTGCCGCACGGTGGTGACCAGCTCGGCCGCCGCCGCCGTGAGGATCTCCTCGGCCCGGTCCCACTCCTGCGCGTCACGGCCCAGCGGCGTGCCCGGCACGAGCCGCGCCACCACAGTCACGGCGGGCACGTGCCGCAACCGTGGCTCGGGCTGCGCCTCGAAGACGGCGCGGGCGGCAGCGATCGCGTCCGCCTGAGCTTGGCGTTCCCGGCTGACCTCGTCGCTGTGCCGATCGAGCAGAGCGAGCGCCTGGTCCGGTTCGTCGAGGGCACGCCGGACGAGCTTCACGCTCATTCCGGTGTCCCGCAGCAGGGTGATCAGCATGGCCCGTTCCACCTGCTCGAAGGCGTACGAGCGGTGGCCGGTCCGGTCGTCGACCTCGGCGGGCACCAGCAGCCCTTCGGCGTGGTAGAAGCGCAGCGCCTGCGGCGACAGGTGACACATCTGGCTGAACTCGCTGATCGACAACATGACCCCAGACTGCCTCTTGCACTTACCGGAAGGGCAAGCGCCGCCGCCTAACGCCTGTCGTCGTCGCGTCCGGTCTGGGGCAGCCCGGCGGTAGCCGCGATCGCCTCGACCGCCTGTTCCAGTCCGGTGGTCTCCGGGAGGACGAGTTCGCCCGGCCAGCCCAGGACGTCGTGCGCGACGTACCAACCGCTCATCTGCTCGGCGGTGAAGTCACCGGCCTGCGGGCGGGTCAGATGCCGGCGCAGCGTCTCGGCCAGCGACACGTCGAGATAGCAGAACAGCGACCGGCCCCGGTGGCCGTCCCGCAGCGAGGTCAGCATGTCGCGGTAACGGCCGGTGTGGAGGATGCCCTCCAGGACCACGTGGTGGCCGTGGTCGAGCGCGAACCGGACGGTCTGCTCGATCAGGGCGGGGGCGACACCGCCGGGCTTGTCCCGTTCGCGCAGGACGACGCGGCGCAGGTAGTCCTGCTCGACAAGTGCGCAGCCCCGGCCGTGCCGGCGGCGCAGCTCGCGGGCGATGCTGCTCTTGCCCGAACCGGAGTTGCCCCTGATGCAGACGAGGATCGTGTCCGGGCTGCCGGTGGTCTCAGCGGACACGATCCCTCCCTGGCGTCAGGTGCCGCAGACGAACGCCGATCAGGCCCGGGTGATCACCAGGAACGCGTACCCGATCACCTTCGTGCCGTCCCAGTTGTACATGGGGCGGCACGCCTGCGGCTTCGTCCACGACGACTGGTACTTGGGCCGCGCGTCGTTGCAGGCTTTCAGGGTCGAGTAGATCGGGCTCGTGTAGTCCGCGTACGCGGGCGCGCCCAGACCGAGCACCAGGGCGCCCGCGACCGAGGTGGCGGCGCTGCGGATCCGCGGCCGGTTCCCTCCCGGCCACCGGGCTGACCGCCCCTCGGTGGAACGTCACGGGTGCCTCCGGGCCCGTTTGACACCCATGGCGTTCCACCCACGGGCGATCGCCCGGCGCACGGGTGAGCGGCAAGCGCGAAAAAGGCCCCGAACGGCGTGGAACGCCTGCTCAGGGCCTTGCTCGTTGGTGCGCCGCCAGGGACTCGAACCCCGAACCCGCGGATTAAGAGTCCGCTGCTCTGCCAGTTGAGCTAGCGGCGCTCGCTGACAACGGGAAGAAGATTAGCACGCCCGCCGAGCCGGGTTCCAATCCGATACCGGGGTCCACCCTTCGGACGAGCTTAACCGACGAAACCGATCAAAACGGTCAAAGATTTGGACGCGGGGGCGGGTCAGATGGCGTCGATACGGCACGATGTCCGCCAGGCATGTGAGGACAGGGGTGGGCATGGGCAGGTTCTCGCGGGCCGGGGCGACGGTGGGCGTCCTGGTCCTCACGGCGTCGCTCGCACTGACCGGGTGCGGCGGCGGCGACGAGGGGAAGAAGCCGGCGTTCGAGCCCGGCCAGCAGCAGGTCGGCGGCGTCTCGGCCTCGGCGCCCGCCGACCCGAGCGCCGCCCCGACCGGCGGCGCCCCCGCGGCGGCGCTGACGGTCAGCCCGGCCGACGGCGCGGCGAGCCGGCCGGTCAGCACCGAGATCAGCGCCCGCATCCCGGGCGGCGGCACCGTGTCGAAGGTGGTGCTCGCCACCGCCGACGGCACCACCGTCCCCGGACGGATGCGGCGGGACGGCTCCAGCTGGGTGCCGTCGGCCGCGCTGAAGTACGGCGCGAAGTACACCGCCACTGTCACCGGGACCGGCAAGGACGGCCAGCCGTACCAGGGCACCAGCACGTTCACCACGATGGCCAAGCCCAAGTCGATGATCGGCTCCGGCCTCTACATGTTCAGCGACAAGACGTACGGGGTGGCCATGCCGGTGGTCGCCGAGTTCTCCCCCGGCATCCCGAAGAAGGACCGGGCCGCGGTGCAGAAGCGGATGTTCGTGCAGACCGACCCGCCGCAGCCCGGCGCCTGGCACTGGGTCGACAACGGCACGCAGGCGTACTACCGCGCCCCGGAGTACTGGAAGACCGGCACCACGATCACGGTCCGGCTGGCGCTGGCCGGGATCCCGCTGAGCAACGGCCGGTACGGCAACATCGACCGCAGCGCCACCGCCAAGATCGGCCGCGCGTTCGAGATGACCGTCGACAACGCGACCAAGCAGATGACGGTCTCCGAGAACGGCACGGTGATCCGTACGCTGCCGGTCAGCCTGGGCAAGAAGAGCACCCCCTCCTCCAGCGGCACGATGGTGGTGATGGAGAAGAAGGAGTCCACCGTCTTCGACACCCGCAGCGAGCCAAACCCGGCCAACCGCTACGTCACCGAGATCGACTTCGCCCAGCGGATCACCTGGGGTGGCGAGTACATCCACGCCGCGCCCTGGTCCGAGGGCGTGCAGGGGCGCCGCAACGTCTCGCACGGCTGCGTGAACGTGTCGATGGCCAACGGCCGGTGGCTGTTCGGCAAGACGCTCGTGGGCGACCCGATCACGGTGAAGGGCACCGAACGCCGCCTGGCGCCGGGCAACGGCTGGACGGCCTGGAGCATGAGCTGGTCGCAGTTCGTCGCCGGCAGCGCGCTGCCCGTGCCGCAGGGCGGGCAGCCGGCGCCGTTCTGACCGGCGTAACGTGGTCGGACACGCCACCTCCGACGAAGCGCCGGGCGGCCGTGGAATCGTTACATCCCGGCGGGGTGTTCCGGTTCACGTCCGGCAACGCGTATCCGCTCCGGCGCGTCTGACCTGAGACGACGCCGAACGGCATCACTTGTGAGGGAATCATGCGAGCTGGCCAGGACGAACCGATCAGGGGCGGGAGCGCCCCGCGCGTCGGCCGCCGCCGCGCGCTGGCGGCCGGGGTGCTCGCCGCCGCGTTGGCCCTGACCTCCGCCTGCACCGGCGGCGGTGGCGGCAAGCCGTCGAGCTGGCAGGGCGGCGGCGACGGTGGCGAGAAGGCCCCGAAGGCAGCCGCCACGATCAGCGAGCCCGCCGCCGACGCCAAGGACGTGCCCGCCTCCACCGCCATCACCTTCACCACGACCGAGGCGCAGGAGACCACCGTCGAGGTGAAGGACTCCACCGGCAAGGCCGTCGACGGCACGGTCGCCGCGGACGGCAAGAGCTGGCTGCCGGCCGCCGCGCTGGCGTACGGGCAGACGTACACCGCGACCGTGACGGCGACCGGCGACGACGGCAAGCCCGCCACCGCCACCAGCACGTTCACCACCATGGCGAAGCCGGCCCAGCAGGTGCGGGTCACCAGCTTCCTCGGTGACAACCAGGTCGTCGGCGTGGCCATGCCGCTGATCGTGAAGTTCGGCCGGGCCATCCCGGAGGACTACCGCGACGACGTGCAGCGCCGGATGATCGTCACCGCCAAGCCCGCCCAGGAGGGCATCTGGCACTGGGTGAGCCCGACCGAGGTGCGCTACCGGCCCAAGACCTTCTGGAAGCCCAACAGCACCGTCAGCTACAAGGTGCAGGCGGGCGGGCTGCCGCTCGGCGGCGGCTGGTACGGCCGGTCCGACCTCACCGTCGACGTCAAGATCGGCCCGTCGTTCGTGATGACCGTCGACAACCGCACCAAGCGGATGACTGTCACCCGCGACGGCAAGGTGGTCAAGACCATCCCGGTGAGCCTCGGCAAGAAGAGCACCCCCTCGTCCAGCGGCACCATGGTGGTGATGGAGAAGCTCCGGCACACGGTCTTCGACACCATGGAGGAGCTGGGCCCGGAGGAGGGCTACCGCACCGAGATCGACTACGCCCAGCGGCTCACCTGGGGCGGCGAGTTCATCCACGCCGCACCCTGGTCGGAGGGCGTGCAGGGCCGGACGAACGTGTCGCACGGCTGCGTCAACGTCTCGATGAAGGAAGGCAACTGGCTGTTCGCCAACACCCGGATCGGCGACCCGATCACGGTCAAGGGCACCGAACGCAAGCTCCAGAACGGCAACGGCTGGACGGACTGGAACATGAGCTGGGAGCAGTACGTCAAGGGCAGCGCCCTGCCGTACGAGCCGCCGACCGCCGACACCACCCCGGACGCCGACACCACCCCGGACGCAGGTACGCCCAGCGTCGAGCCCACCCCCTGACCCGGCACACGACGAAGCCCTCTCCGGAAGGAGGGGGCTTCGTCGTGAGGAGACACACAGGCCATGTCTTGTCGGGACCGCGCTCGTTCCCCTCATGGCCGGGCGCACCATGGACCTTCCGTCAGCCGGTCGTTGAGGTGGTCAGATGAGCAGCGCGGCCTGGCTCGACGAGTCGATGCGTCAGCGGCCCGACCACAGCGGCATCTACGTGCTCGCAGCTGCGGTGATACAGACCAGCGAGGTCGAGATGGTCCGGTTCGACGCTGCCAGGCTGGCTCCGACGCCCCGGGCCCGCGTTCACTACAGGGACGCGACCGACGACGAACGGCGCAAGATGATCCAGGCCGTGGCGTCCATTACTGCAGCGGTCCATGTGGTGGTCATGGGAACCGGCATGGACAGCTCCCGGCAGGAACGCGCCCGGCGGCTGTGCATGGAGCAGATGTTGTGGCAACTCGACCAGGCAGGCGTGGAACACGCGAGCATCGAGACCCGCACGGCGTCGCTCAACGCCAAGGACACCGCTGCCATTGCTCAGTTCAAGCGGCGGCGGATCATCTCAGGACGGATCAAGATCGACTTCGCGCGGCCGTACGGACCGCAGAGTGATCCGCTGCTGTGGCTGCCGGACATCGTTGCCGGCGCGGTCAGCAGCGCACACGGCTCAGCTCATGGGCAACAGCTGCTCGCTCCACTGACGCCCACACTGAGAATGTCCGAGATCGAGCTGCACTGACTGTGAACAGCGCGGGGCCGAGGTCCCGGTCTGCCCCGGGAGTCCTCGGCCCAACTTCCGACCACATCCGCGGACTGGTCGGCTCTATGTACCACCCCAGTGTAGGCGTGCTTCTCTGGACAGGAAGCACATCGCGTCGATTTCCAGCCGAAGTTCGAACGACTTCCGCAGGGGAGACGCGCACTGGCGGGGCCACGACTTCCCTGCGGTGCCCCTGAAACGACTCACGCCCCCTCGGAGGAGGGGGCGTGATCAGGCGTGGAGCAGATCCACTATCGGGGTGACTGATGGGAATTGAACCCACGACAACCGGGACCACAACCCGGTGCTCTGCCAACTGAGCTACAGCCACCATGCTCGCCGCTGCGGTTGCCCGGGCGGTGCGCGGACTAATAATAGCCACACTACGGCCGACCCCGTCCACCGGGTTCGGCCGGGCGTCAGAGCTGGGCGGCTATCGCCTTCGCGGCCTCGACGTCCGGGCCGGGCAGCGGCACGAACAGGGTCCGCCGGTAGTACTCCAGCTCGCGGATGCTCTCCCTGATGTCGGCGAGCGCCCGGTGGGCCAGGCCCTTCTGCGGCTGCCCGAAGTACACCCGCGGGTACCAGCGCCGGCACAGTTCCTTGATCGACGACACGTCGATCATCCGGTAGTGCAGGTGGGCGTCGAGCCGGGTCATGTCGCGGGCCAGGAAGCCCCGGTCGGTGGCGATCGAGTTGCCGCACAGCGGCGCGGTACGCGGGTCCTTCACGTAGCTGGTCACGTAGTCGAGCACCATGTCCTCGGCTTCGGTCAGCGTCACCGTGGAGCGGCGTACCTCCTCGGTGAGCCCGGACTTGGCGTGCATGCTGCGCACGATCTCCGGCATGCCGTCGAGCACCTCGTCGTCGGCGTGGATCACCACGTCGACGCCGTCACCGAGCACGTTGAGATCGGGATCGGTGACCAGCGCCGCGACCTCGATCAGCGCGTCCCGCCGCAGGTCCAGCCCGGTCATCTCACAGTCGATCCAGACGAGAAGATCAGCCACCGGAACAGACTACGCGCCGCCGACCCGCCCGCGCCTCGGCACGGTGGCCGAGGTGGACCGCTAGGGTTTCCTGCGTGCCAGCCGAACCCGCCGCCCCACCCGCCGTCGCCCGCGACGACGCGGGCGCGCGTACGGTCCGGCGGGTCGTAGCGGTGCTGGCGCTGGTCGCGATCCTGCCGGCGCTCTACCTGCCCAACCTGCGCCACGACTACTACGACCAGAAGATCTACATGTCGGCGATGGACTGGTGGGCGGCCGGGCATCCGCTCTACGACTACGTCCAGCCGGACCGGGTGCAGGGCGCCCTCTACTTCACCTATCCACCGTTCGCGGCGCTGCTGCTGCTCCCGTTCGGGTATCTGCGGCTCGGCGTGGCCGTCGCCATGTTCGCGGTGCTGACAGTGGCCGCGGTGGTGGTGACGACCCGCTGGCTGGTGCTGCCGGTGCTGCGGCGGCACGATCTGCCGCGCGGTTTCGGCCTGACGGTCGCCGTGCTGCTGGTGCTGGCGGTGGAGAGCACCCGGGAGACGCTCACGCTCGGGCAGATCAACATGCTGCTGGTGGTGCTGATCCTGGCCGACCTGCTGTTCGCCGTACCCCAGGGGCGACGCTGGGCCGGAGTCGGCGTGGGTCTGGCCGCGGCGCTCAAGCTCTTCCCCGGCATCTTCGTCCTCTACCTGCTGGTCGCCCGCAGGTGGCGGGCGGCGGCGGTGGCGGCGGCGACCGCGGCGGCGGCAACGTTGCCGGCGGCGGCGGTCGCGCCGGGTGACTCGTGGCGGTTCTGGACCCACGAGCTGTGGGCCACCGACCGGGTGGGCCGCACCGACTACACCGGGAACCAGTCGCTGTTCGGGCTGCTCAGCCGCTTGGCCGCATCGGCCGAGGCGGACCGGCTGCTGTGGCTGCTGCTCGCGCTGGCGGTGGCCGCGTTCGGTCTGTGGCGGGCCGCGCGGGCGGCTCGGGCGGGGGACGCGCTGGTGGGTCTCACACTGACCGGCCTGGTGGGCGGCCTGGTCAGCCCGATCACGTGGATCCACCACCTGTACTGGTTCATTCCCGCCGTGGTGGTGCTCGTCGACGCGGCGCTGGACGCCGATCCGGCGACGCCCGCCGGGGCGCGCCGTCGCGGCGGCCTGTTCGCGCTGGCCGCCGTCGTCGGCCTGCCGATCGTGTACGGCCTGGTGACGTTCCAGGACTGGGGCACCGCCGTCGTGCACACGGACGACCCGGTCGACTTCGTCGTCCGCAACGTGTACGTGCTGCTCAGCCTGCTGTTGCTGGCGGTGCTCCCGATCCGTCACCACCGAGACGAACCTCGGATAACACGGACTGAACGGACACACCTCGCAACAAACGGCGATCAGCGCTAATCTGGTCTCAACTACCTCAGATTTCTCCCAGGTAGCACCGATCCCCCGGTGAGGACGGCCCTCCGCGTCGGCAGCGCGGAGGGCCGTTCGGGTTTCCGGTCGTCAGTCCTGGTCGTCCGGGCACCGGCTGGGCAGCGGGGCGATCGCCGCGCGGGTGCGCCCGCCGGCGCCCGAGCCCACCGCCACCAGATGCCGTTCGGGCCGCGACGCCGGACCCGGCTGCCGGCCCAGCCCGCTCAGCGAGGTGACGCCGAGGCGCCCGGCCAGCACCGGCACCTGGTCCGGCTCGACCACGAAGACCACCTCACGCGGCCGCAACGGCCGCAGCAGCACCACCACGGCGAGGATCACGAACAGCGTCCCGCCGGTCAGCAGCGCCCACGCCAGCCCGGGGAACCAGCCGGCCCGCAGCTCGCCTCGCATCCACAGGTCGAGCCCGTCGGCGCCGTCGACGCGCATCACCACCAGGCTCAACGACCGGCCGCTCAGCTCGGCCGGGCTCCACTCCAGCGAGCCGATGCCCTCGCGTACCCAGAAGGGCTGGGCCAGCGGCACGGCGACACCGTCGCCGGCGGTCGCCGGGTCGAGATCGACCGGAAGCGCCCCCCGGGTGACGGCGACGCGGCGCACCGTGCTGTGCGGGACGTCGGCGAGCCACCGCCGCACCTCATCGGTCGGGGCGAGGCCGAGGAAGACCGGGCCGTGATCGTCCCGTGCGGTGAGGTGCAGCCGGGCCTGCCCGGTGCGGGCCACCGGCAGGTCGGTGCGCAGCAGCGCGTCCACGTCGGTCACCAGCACCGCGCGGGCGGGCGTGCGGACCGGCTCGAACCGGGCGCCGAAGCCGCCGTCCGGGTCGGCGTGCCGGGCCGCGAGCCAGAGGCCGGCGCCGGCCAGCAGGGCCGGAACCCCCAGCGCCAGCAGCACCATGCCGGCGATCGTGCGTGCGAAACGCATTCGCGTCGTCCCTCTCGGTAGCCAACTACCCGGCCGACCTTACCGACGCGGGTCGGCCGATCGCCGGATATCGGCGGCACCCGGCCGGGACGGCGACCGGCCCGGCGGATCGTTCCGCCGGGCCGGTGCGTCGCTCGCGTTCAGGACTTCGCGGCGGGCTCCCGCCGGGTACGCGCGAACGCCAGGCCGCCGAGGACCAGGCCGCCGAGACCGGCGACCAGCCCGGCCACCCCGAGCGCGACGGCCGCGCCCGACTCGGCGTCGTCATCGTCGTCGGCCGCCTCGGCTGCCGGCGCGCTCGCGCCGGGCGAGGCCGGAGCGTTCTCGGCGGCGGCCAGCTTGAGCACCGGCGCCGGGTTCTCCGGCTCCTCCGCGCCCGGCGTCGGCTCCTCGATCCACCGGGACACGTTGCCGTCGGAGTACGTCTGGAGGACCTTGAACACCATCGTGTCGACCTGCGGCAGCGGGCCCATCGACACCGGGAACTCCTGGAACTCGCCCGGCTTGACGCCGCCGTTCGGCGCGGCGGTGAAGGTCAGCTTGGAGACCGCCTCGGTGAGCTGGCTGCCGTGCACCTCGATCGGCGGGTCGACCTTGCGCTTCTCCACGGCCACCGTCCAGCCCGGCACCGGCATGGTGGAGACCGAACCGACGGGGGCGTTCTCCGGCAGGTTCACCTCGACCTTGACCGTCGACGCCGTGTCGCTCTCGTTCGGCACCCGGAAGGCGAACCGGCCGTAGCCGCCCTGCTTGCCCTCGGCCGGGTTGATCGTGACGTGCGCCGAAGCCGACCCGGCCAGGCCGAGCACGGTCGTGGCGACGGCGGCGAGAGTCAGCGCGGCGACGGTCGCGGAGCGCCGGAGACGGATCATCAGTGGGACCTTCCCGTTACTTGATCGGCACGGTGGCGGTCACCGTGGCCTGGTCGATGTCGGACGTGCGGACGGTGATGCGCAACTGCCAGTCACCACGGGCCGGCAGGTTGACCTCGCCGGTGGCGTGGTTGTCGCTCAACGGCAGCAGCGGGACCGTGATCGGTTCGATCCCGGCCGACGGCAGGGCGGCGGTGACCTTCCACTCCTGCACCGGCTGCGGCCTGTTGTCGGGGGTGTAGGCGTACAGGTGCATCGAGTTGTTGCCGGTCTCGGCCGGGTCCAGCTCGACCTGGAGCGAGTAGATCGGGCTGCTCAGCGTGGTGGAGAAGTAGCCGGCCGAGGCGCCCGGCGCGTCCGCCACGGCGGTCCGCGCCGGCGTGGTCTGCACGAGCGTCGCCGACACGCCCAGCACCACCGCCGTGATCGCCAGCTCGGCCACCACCGCCCGCCGCATCGACCCCTGCCGGCCGGCGGCGAGCCGCCGCCGCACCAGCGCCCGGGAGTACGCGGCCACGCCGATCACCAGCGCGAACAACGCGATCTTGGCGAGCAGCAACTGCCCGTACGTGGTGTCGATCAGCGCCTGGACGCTGGCCACCTCGATCAGCCCCTGCACGGTGCCGGCCAGCAGCAGCGCGGCCACCGCGAGCGCCGCCCAGCGGGACCAGATCGGCAGGATCGCGTCCAGCTCGCGCTCGTCGGCCCGGCGCAGCAGGAACACCGCGAGCATCACCAGGCCGCCGAGCCAGACCGCCATGGCGCCCAGGTGCACCGCGTCCACCACCACCGACACGGCCGGGGCCGGTGAGGCCGCCGCGTGCCCGGCGAGCGGCCAGGTGAACAGCGCGGCGCCGCCGAGAACGGCGAGGATGATCCCGTCGGTGCGGCCGACCGGTCCGGCGAACAGCGGCCGGAGCAGGAACGCCGCCGCGGCGAGCAGGCCCAGCCGGACCAGGTGGGTCGTGCCGTACGCGCTGCCGAGCACGTCGCCGAGCCCCGAGCCGGTCACGTCGAACAGGCCGCCGCCGTTGACGTAGGGCACCTGGAGCCACACCTCGGCCAGCGTCGCCACCGCCAGCACGCCCAGCCCGGTCCAGGCCAGCCGGGCCGGGCCGCGGCGGGACAGCCGGCGCGGCCAGAGCGCCGCCAGCACCAGCGCCGGGCCGACGAGCAGCAGCAGCCCGGCGTAGCCGGCGTACTTCGCCACCTTCACCGCGGTCTCGGTCACCGGGTTCGCCCGGTTGTCGGTGCCGCTGTCGGTGGGCGGCTCGGACGGCGCGCCGACGGAGTAGGTGAAGGCGCCGGAGACCGGGTGACTGTCCGCCGAGATGACCCGGTAGCTCACCAGGTAGGTGCCGCGCCCCGCGCCGGGGTCCACCGGGATGGTGACCTCGGCGCCCTGGAACGTCGGCTCGCCCCGGTCGGCCCGCGAGCCGTCGGGGGCGATCACGCGTACCTTCCCGGGCACCTTGCGGACGCTCTCGCTGAAGGTGATCACCACCTGCGCGGGCGCGTCGGGCACCACGGCGGAGGCCGCCGGGCTGCTGCTCACCAGCACCGCGTGGGCGGCGGCCGGGGTGGCCGGCACGAGCAGCAGGGCGACCAGCAGGAGCAGCAGCCCGGCGACGGCCCCCGATCGGGCGGCGACGGCCCGGGACGGGCGGCGTACGGCAGCAGTCATGACCGCCATGGTTCCCGAACCGGAGCCGATCCGGCGAGCCGGCCTCGGGCGGGCGTGACCGAGCGCCCACCCGGCGCGGCGGCGCGCGCCACGCCGGGCCTGCTCGGAGGTCATGGGAGGGTAGTCGGACGGCGGAGGGAAAAAGTTCCCGGCGTGTGCGGGACCACGGAATGGGCCGAAGGACCCTGTCCCGCCCAGGTACGCCGCGTAACCTCGGGTGACGTGATCCCCGGCCCGCGCGACACCGCCGCCGACCGCCCCGAGGCGGCCTCCGAGGCTGTCCGGGACACGGCCACCGGCTGGGCGCTGGCCGCCCGCGACGGGGACCGCGACGCGCAGGCAGCCCTCGTCCGGGCCACGCAGGCCGAGGTGTGGCGCTTCGCCGCCGCGCTCGTCGACCCGGACAGCGCGGACGACCTGACCCAGGAGACGTACCTGCGGGCGTTCCGGGCGCTGCCCGGCTTCGAGGGGCGCTCCAGCGTGCGTACCTGGCTGCTCGGCATCGCCCGCCGGGCCTGCGCCGACCACCTGCGCACAGTCGTACGCCGCCGACGGCTCGACGCGCGGCTCGCCGCCCAGGCCGCCACCGACCGCCCCTACCCGGACCCGGCCGGTCAGCTCGGCGCCACCGACCTGGTCCGCCGGCTACCGGCCGAGCGGCGCTCCGCTTTCGTGCTCACCCAGTTGCTCGGCCTGTCCTACGCCGAGGCCGCCGACGTGGAGGGGGTGCCGGTGGGCACCATCCGCTCCCGGGTGGCCCGCGCCCGCGACGAGCTGGTCGGCGCCGTCGGCGACACGATGACCGGATAGCGGGAACCAATCGTGACGCTCGGACGACGAATGACTGTGACCCCCTCCCCCTCCCCGGCCGGGCGCTGGCAGACCCTGCGGCCCCGGCTCGGCGTCGCGGCCCGGCTCGGACTTGCCGCCGTCTGGCTGATCGCCGGTGGCACCAAGGTCGGCGACCTCGCCGCCTCCGGCCGGGCCGTCAACGCCTACCAGGTGATGCCGTACGAGCTGGCCACCGTGATCGGCGCGGCGCTGCCCTTCGTCGAGCTGGCCCTGGGTCTGCTGCTGCTCGCCGGCCTGGCCACCCGGGTCAGCGCCGGGATCTCGGCGGCGCTGCTCGTGGTCTTCGTCGCCGGCATCGCCTCGGCCTGGGCGCGCGGCCTGGCCATCGACTGCGGGTGCTTCGGCAGCGGCGGCCAGCTCGCCGCCGGCGAGACGCCCAGCTACCTCCCGGAGATCCTCCGGGACCTGGGGTTCCTGGCGCTTGCCGGGTTCCTGCTGATCTGGCCCCGTACCCCGTTCTCGGTGGACGGCTGGCTGGCCGGCGACGACACCGTGGAGGACACCGATGAGTAGCCGCAAGGGCCGCAGGGACGCGGCACGGGTGGTACGCGAGCAGATCGCCCGGGAGAAGCGCCGCAAGCGCACGCTGTGGACGTCGATCGCCGCCGTGCTGGTGCTGGTCATCGCCGGCGGCATCGGCTGGGCCGTCTACTCCAGCCAGAAGTCGGACGACTTCACCGCCCCGCCCGGGGCCAACGACGCCGGCACCGGCATCGTCCAGGGCACCGGCCCGGTCACCATCGACCTGTACGAGGACTACCTCTGCCCGGCCTGCAAGCAGTTCCAGCAGATCAACGGCGAGACGCTCAACCAGCTCGTCACCGAGGGCAAGGCCAAGCTGGTGTTCCACCCGGTCGCCTTCCTGAACCGCTTCTCCACCACCGAGTACTCCACCCGCTCCTCGGCCGCCTCCGGCTGCGCCGCGCAGGGCGGCAAGTTCCGCGAGTTCACCGAGCAGCTCTTCGACAAGCAGCCGCCGGAGGGCGGCGCCGGGCTCAGCAACGACGAGCTGGTCGACATCGGCGCGGGCGTCGGGCTGAACCGGGACGAGTTCGCGTCCTGCGTCTCCGACGGCACGTACCGGTCGTGGACCGGGCACGTCACCGACGAGGCGAGCAAGGCCGGCGTGACCGGCACCCCGACCATCAAGATCAACGGCAGTGAGCTGCGGGACCGCAGCCCGGAAGGGATCAAGGCGGCGGTGGAGGCGGCCGGGAAGTGATCCCCGCACCCCTGCGCCGGGCAGCGCTGGTGCTCACCGTCGCGGCCACCGCCCTGCTCACGTTCGCCGCGCCGGCCGCCGCGCACGGCGCGGACGCGCCCGACGGCACCGACTACCGCGCCACTATCACCGGCGTCGACCCGGCCCGGCCCGGGCTCACCGCCCGCATGGTGGAGGCCGGCGCGCGGCTGGAGCTGACGAACGACACCGGCGCCGACGTCACCGTGCTGGGCTACTCCGGCGAGCCGTACCTGCGCGTCGGCCCGGGTGGCGTGTACGAGAACACCCGCTCCCCCGCCACGTACCTGAACCGGACGCTGGCCGGCGAGACCTGGCTGCCGGCCGAGGCGAACCCGGCCGCCGCGCCCGACTGGCGGCGGATCGACGACGGACCCACCGCTCGCTGGCACGACCAGCGCACGCTGTGGCGGGAGGACGCTCCGCCGGCCGCCGTCGCCGCCGCCCCGGACCGGGAGCACCGGGTACGCGACTGGACGGTGCCGCTGCGCGCCGGTGACACCGCCGGAGCCGTACGCGGCACGCTGGACTGGGTGCCGCCGCCCGACCCGTACCCCTGGTGGGTGGCCGCCACGCTCGGGTTCCTGGTGATCGGCGCGGCCGGGCTGGCCCCGGGCGGCACGACCGCCGGAGTACGCGCGCTGCGCGGGGTCGGCGCGCTGCTCGCCCTCGGCGGCGCGGCGACAGTGGCGCTCACCGTCGCCCGGGCGTTCGACACCGGTGCTCCCGGTGTCGGCGGGATGCTCGCCGAACTGCTCACCGGGCAGGTGTGGACGCTGCTCACCGGTCTCGGCGCGCTGGCCGCGGGCGGGTACGCGCTGGCCCGCCGCCCGGCCGCCGACTTCGTGCTGGCGCTCGCCGGCGCCTGCCTCACGGTGTTCGCCGGGGTGACGAACCTCGCCGCGCTGTCCCGCGCGATTCCCCCGGCCGCCGGCCCGCCCGTCCTGGTGCGGGTGCTCGTCGTCGTCGGCCTGGCCACAGGCGCCGGCGCGGTGGCCGCCGGCCTGCTGCGCCTACGAACCGCCGCAAGAGCAGCCCGTACCACCCCCCACCCCGATCCCGTAACCCCGGCCCCGGGTCAGGTAGGGCGGGGGGCGAAGCCGTAGGGGAGTTCCAGGCGGTGGGCGGACAGCAGCGCCTCGTCTGCCAGCAGGTCGGGCGTCGGGGCGTCGGCGACGATGCGGCCGCCGTCCAGGATGACCGAGCGGGGGCACAGCTCGGCCGCGTACGGCAGGTCGTGCGTGACCATGAGCAACGTCACCGGCAGGGCCCGCAGGATCTCCGCCAGCTCCCGGCGGGCGGCCGGGTCGAGGTTCGACGCCGGCTCGTCCAGCACCAGGATCTCCGGACGCATGGCGAGCACGGTGGCCACCGCCACCCGCCGCCGCTGCCCGAACGACAGGTGGTGCGGCGCCCGGTCCCGGTGCTCGCTCATCCCCACCGCCGCGAGCGCCTCGTCGACCCGGGCCGCCAGCTCGGCCCCGCGCAGGCCCAGGTTGGCCGGCCCGAACGCGACGTCCTCGGCGACTGTGGGCAGGAAGAGCTGGTCGTCCGGGTCCTGGAAGACGATGCCGACCCGGCGGCGTACCTCGGCCAGCGTGTCCCGGTCGCGGGTGACGGTCAGACCGCCGACGCTCACCGTGCCCTCGGTCGGAGTGAGGATGCCGTTGAGGTGCAGCACCAGCGTGGTCTTGCCGGCGCCGTTGGGCCCGAGCAGCGCCACCCGCTCGCCGCGCGGCACGGTCAGGTCCACGCCGTGCAGGGCGACGTGACCGTCCGGGTACGCGTACCGGACGCCGTTGACGTCCAGGGAGGGCGGCTGCTGCACGTACCCGATCATTGCAGGACGAGCGCGACGGCGGCGATGGTGGCCGCGATCGCCGGCACCGTCGCGGCGGCCGCCCACTGGCCGGCGGTGGCCGCGCCGGCCCCCTGCCACACCGCCGGCATCCGGCCGGTGTAGCCGCGGGAGAGCATCGCCAGGTAGACCCGCTCGCCGCGCTCGAACGCGCGCAGGAACAGCGCGCCGACCCCGGCCGCGAAGCCGCGCAACTGCCACAGGAAACGTGGGTCGTCGCCCCGGGACACCCGCGCCACCCGCATCCGGCGGGCCTCGCCGACCAGCACCTCCAGGTAGCGCAGCATGAACGTGGCGATCTGGGTGAGGATCTGCGGGCAGCGCAGCCGGTCCAGGCCGATCAGCAGGTCACGCGTCGTCGTGGTCGCCGCCAGCAGGAGCGACGCGAGTACGCCGAGCGTGCCCTTGGCGAGGATGTTGAACGCGCCGTGCAGCCCGTCGACGGACAGGGCGAGCCCGGCCACCTCGACCCGTTCCCCGGCGCCGAGGAACGGCAGCGCGAACGCGAACAGCACGAACGGCAGCTCGATCAGCGCCCGGCTGAGCAGCCAGCGCGGGCCGACCCGGGCCAGCGCGGCCACCACCGCGACCAGGAGCGCGTACCCGCCGAAGGCCCAGTACGCCTCCGGGGGCGTGGCGACCACCGCCACTGTGAACAGCACCATCGCGGCGATCTTCACCTCCGGCGGGAGGCGGTGCACCGGCGAGCCGGACTCGCGGTAGAGCACGTGCGCGTGCCCGGCGCCCACGGTCAGCGGGCGCCGCTGGACGGGGTCGCGGCCTCGTCCACCGGGTCGGCGCCCGCGGCGTTCGGGGCGGGCGAGGCAGGCACCGCCGGGCCGCGCCGACGGGCCAGCCAGAACAGGCCGCCGCCGAGCGCGAAGGTGAGCAGCACGCCGAGCACGCCGGACAGGCCGGTGGAGACGAAGTCGTTGCCGATTCCGCGTACGCCGTAGTCGGCCAGCGGGCTGTCCGCCAGCTCGTGGTCCTTCGCCTCCTGGGCCGGGCAGCTGCCGCCGGTGATCTCGTCGTCGGCGTTGACGGTGCAGCCCTTCAGCAGCGACGAGTCCAGCCCGTCCGGGTGCGACGAGGCGTAGTTGCTGACCACGCCCGCCAGCAGCAGGGCCACCAGCAGGCCACCGAGCAGGAACGGCCACTGACGCTTGCTCATCGGGCACCTCCGGCGACCGGGACGGCGGGAGCCGGCGCGGCCGGCTTGAGGGCGCGCAGCGCGTACACCAGATCGGGCCGGACCTTGGCGACGGTGACCACAGTGGTCGCGGTGATCAGGCCCTCGCCGATGCCGATCAGCAGGTGGGCGAAGGCCATGGTGCCGGCCAGGCCGGTGAGGTTGCCGCCGAGGTCGGTGGTGCCACCCAGCCAGTACTGCAGGACGAAGCCCTGGGACGCGACGAGCACGCTGACCAGCGCGGAGACGAACGCGGTGACCGCCAGCCCGGCCGGGGTACGCGGCAGCACCCGCAGCAGCAGCGCGATCAGCAGGTACGCGGCGGCGGTGCCGAGCAGCGCCATGTTGGTGATGTTGAGGCCGAGCATCGCCACGCCGCCGTCACCGAAGACCAGCGCCTGCACGATGAGCACCACGGCGACGCAGAGCGCGCCGACCCAGGGCCCGACGAGCAGCGCGGCCAGCGCGCCGCCGAGCAGGTGGCCGCTGACCCCGGCGGTGAAGATCGGGAAGTTGAGCATCTGCACGGCGAAGATGAACGCGGCGACCAGTCCCGCCATCGGGGCCAGCCGGTCGTCCAGGTCGGCCCGGCCCCGCAGCACACAGAAGGCGAGCGCGGCCAGGGCGAGGGCCGCGAAGATCGCGGCAACGGGACCGTTGATGATCCCGTTGGAGATGTGCATCGCCAGGGTGTCCACGGGCTCAGCGTATTTCCAGGAATGGGTTGTTGCCAATATGTAGCAACAACCCAGTATGGCCGTCACCCCGCCCGCGCGTCGCCGTCGGCCGCCGCCCCGGGCACGGCGGTATCGTCACCGCCATGACCGACCGCCTCAGCCCCGGCGACCCCGCCCCCGAGTTCACCCTCCCCACCGACGACGGCGGGACGCTCTCCCTCGCCGACCTGCGCGGCCGCAAGGTCATCGTGTACGCGTACCCGGCCGCCATGACGCCCGGCTGCACCAAGCAGGCGTGTGACTTCCGGGACTCCCTCGCCTCGCTGCAGGCCGCCGGCTACGAGGTGGTGGGCATCTCGCCGGACAAGCCGGCCAAGCTCGCGAAGTTCCGCGAGCGGGACGCGATCACGTTCCCGCTGGTCTCCGACGCGGACAAGGCGGTGCTGACCGCGTACGGCGCGTTCGGCGAGAAGCAGATGTACGGCCGTACGGTCACCGGAGTGATCCGCTCGACGTTCGTGGTGGACGAGGACGGCAAGATCGAACGGGCGCTCTACAACGTGCGGGCCACCGGCCACGTCGCCAAGCTGCGCCGGGACCTCGGGCTCGACTGAGGTCGGCGCACGGCCCGGCTCGTCACGGCCGGGCCGCAGTGGTGGCGCCGAATGTGGTCTACGATCCGGAGGCTGTGCCACCGGCCCGCGGGCGGTGGTCACGATGAAGGGGCCGTAGCCCAACGGCAGAGGCATGCGGTTTAGGTCCGCACCAGTGCGGGTTCGAATCCCGCCGGCCCTACCAGTCGCCGGTGCCGCGCGCGCCGGCGACTGTCGGGAAGGTCACGAACGCGGGTCCGCGCCGCGTCGCCACGAGCAGGATTACGGCGTGGACCTGCGCTTCGTACTCGACCCCGACCTGACCCCCGAGCTGCGCGAACAGATCATCGCGCTCTGGGTGGACGTGACGAACGCCGGCGGCGCCGTCGGCTTCGTCGCCCCCGTGACCGCCGACGAGGTACGCCCGCTCGCCACCTCCACGCTCGACGAGGTCGCGGACGGGCCGGACCGGCTGCTCGCCGCCTACGAGGGCGAACGGCTGGTCGCGGTCCTGGTCATCGCCGACAACCGGTTCCACCTCAAGACGCACTGGCGGGTACTCAAGCGCGTCATGGTGCACCCCGACACGCAGGGACGCGGCCACGGCGCGGCGCTGATGCGCGAGGCCGAGCGGATCGCCCGAGGGCTGGGCCTGGCGGCGCTGCACGTGACGGTCCGCGACGGCTTGGGGCTGGACCGCTTCTACAAGCGCCTCGGCTACCGCGAGATCGGCCGCCTCCCCGCCGCGCTGCGCCTGTCCGCCACCGACGCCCGCGACGAAATCCTCATGTGGCTAGACCTCCCCACCCCAACCTGACCCCCTCTCCTCCTCCCTCCCCCGCGCCGCGCCCTCCCCGCGCCGCACCTCGCCGATCTTGCACTCACGGCCCCGGCAGATCGGGCATTCACGACACTCAAGGGTCCGCAAGTGCAAGATCAGCGAGGCTGGCCCGCCCCACGCCGCCCTCGCGCCCGTCCACGCCGTCCTCGCGCCCGGCGGCGAGGCAGCCCGGCAGTCTCGGCGATCTTGCGAATTCGGCCCAGGCGAAAGGTGCGAATGCCGCATCCGAGGGGCCGCAAATGCAAGATCGGCGGGGGGTGAGGGCGCGGGGGCGGCGCGGAGTGAGGACCGTGGGGTGAGGGTTAGGCGCAGCTGGTGGGGGTGGGTGGGGCGGCGGCTGCCTGCACCAGGGGGTCCGTGAGGGCTGAGGTGGGGGCGGCGGGGGTGGATGCGGTCGGGGTCGAGGTGGGGGTGGACGGGGTCGGGGATGTGGGGCGGGGCTTCTTCGGGGTGGGTGTGGTGGGGGCGGGCTTCGCGCCGTACATCCGGACCGCGCTGCGCTGCACCTGGCCCGGGAGCATCCGGACGCCGGCCGCGGTCGCGCGGTTGCCGTACACGTCGGTGACCCGGATCGTGTACGGGCCGGGGCCGGCGCCGGACTCGATCAGCCAGTAGTTGTAGTCCTGCCGCTGCGCCGCGCGCCACGATCCGTTCTGCCGGACCTCGACCGAGCGCAGCGGGTTGCCGTGGTCACCGACAAGCACGGCGAACCACCACTGCGACGAGCCCTCCTTCATGCGGAAGGTGAGCGGCCCGGACAGCGGCGGGTTCACCACGGCCCGGTAGCTGACCTTCACCACGCCCTGCACCGGGTCGGCGATCCGGGCGAACGCTTCGGCGGACAGGTCGAGGTGGCCCGGGGCGCACTCCGGGCACTGGTCCATGACCAGCACCCGGACCGTGCCGCGCGGGCCGGTGACGTCGAGGAACCCGCCGCAGGAGGCGCCGGCCGCGTACTCGCTCGGGCCGAGCGCGACGTACATCCGGTTGGCCGGGGCGGCGGGGCGGGAGCAGTTGCCGCCGGCGCCGGCGGAGTCGTAGAAGGTGGCCTTGCCGCTGCGGGTGGTCCCACCGACGGGCGGGGCGGCGCCGAGTGGACCCGCCGCCAGGACCTCGACGCCGGCGGGTGGAGGCGGGGCCGCGCAGGCGGGGGCGGCGCCGCCGCGTACCGCAAGGGCGACAGCGACCGCCGCCGCGACGGTGACCAGACCGGCGGCGGCGAGCCGGCGGCGGCGCGTGGCGGCACGGCGACCGGGCGCGGTGGCGGGCGCGCGGTCGTCGGTCGGCGGGTGGGGTGCGGTGCCGTCGGTCACGCCGGTCGATGCTGCCGGACCGGCGTGCCGCCGGACAAGCGAGCTAAGCGAAAGCTAAACCGGCGCGGAGGCTAGTACGGCCGGACCGCGCGGGCGGTGGCGACGATGCCGGCCAGCTCGTCGGCGAGGTCGGGGCGCCCGCGCAGCGAGTCCTCCAGGCGCACACGCCACACGCCGGTCTCGACCGGGATCCGGTCGTCGCCGGCCCGGCGGACCCGGTCGCGGGTCTCGTCGAGGGCCGCCCATGTGGCGGGGCCGAGCAGATCGCCGAGTACGCGGTAGAGCCAGCGGAACAGTTCCTCGTCGTGGACCGCCGCGCCGATGACGCGGGCCGCGTCCCACGCCACCCGAGGCTGGTGAATTACCTGCATCTCGACTCCTCGGTCGACCGGCCCGTCACACCATCATCGATCCGAGGCGCTCCTCCCGGCAAGGCCCGGCACCGGGTCAGCCCGCCCGCCGGGCTGCGCCGCGATCCCTGCCCGGGGCACGAGGGTCCCCCGTGGCGCAGCGCGAATCAGTAGCATCAGAGCATGTCAGATCGCCATCAGCTCGCCGATTCCGACGCCCGCCCCGGGTTCTCCGATGTGGAGCCGGGCGAGCCGGTGCGGCACAAGGCGCCCCGGCGTCGCCGGGGCCGGCGGATCGCCCTGATCGTGCTGCTCGTGATGGTGCTGCTCGCCGGTGGCGGCGCGCTGGCCGGCGGCCTTTACTACCGCTCGGTCGACAAGTCGATCGAACGGGTCGACGCCTTCGAGGGCGTACCGGAGGAGTCGCGCCCGCAGGTCGAGGTCAAGGGCGCCATGAACATCATGATCCTGGGCAGCGACTCCCGCGACCCGGAGAGCACGGGCGGCTCGCGCAGCGACACGATCATCCTGGCCCACCTGCCGAAGGACCGGTCGAGCGCCCAGCTCATCTCGATCCCGCGGGACACCTGGACGGCCATCCCGAAGTCGAAGGAGGGCCGCGGCGGCCGCGACGCGAAGATCAATGCCGCGTACGCCTGGGGCGGTGTGCCGCTGATGGTGCAGACGGTGGAGAAGTTCAGCGGCGTACGGGTGGACAACGTGGCGATGGTGGACTTCGCCGGCTTCAAGGAGATCATCGACGCCCTGGGCGGTGTCGAGATCGACGTGGAGAAGGGTTTCAGCACGAATTACTCGCTGGCCGGCACGCGGACCTTCGAGAAGGGCCGGCAGACCATGAACGGCGCAGCCGCGCTGGACTACGCGCGGGAACGGCACGCCTTCCCCGACGGCGACTTCGCCCGCATCCGGCACCAGCAGCAGGTGATCAAGGCCATTCTGGACAAGGCCGCCTCGGGCGGGGTGATGACCAACCCGGCCAAGCTCAACTCGTTCGTCCGTGCCACGTCGGACTCGGTGGCTGTCGACAAGTCACTGTCGCTGGTGGATCTCGCGATGGAGATGCGTGGCCTGCGCAGCGGCAATCTGACGTTCTTCACCTGCCCGGTGAAGGGGACGGGCCGCGTCGGCAGCGAGAGCGTCGTGTTCCCGGATCCGGCGCGCGCGAAGACGCTGTTCGACGCGGTCCGCCGCGACTCGGTCCCGGAGATTCTCGCCATGAGCGGAAAGTAGGACGTCGATCTGCCGTGCCGGTGGTGGCGGCGCGGCGGGGTCGCTCGTATCCTGCGATCGTCGTCGGTCTCCGTATCCGGGCCGGCGGCGTCACGGGGGAGGATCGACCATGCCACGCCTTCCGGCGTTCGAGCATCCGGCCGCGCCGTCGAACGACCCGCCGTCGAACGACCCGCCGATGAACAGCGGCCTGGACACGACAACGGTCCTGCCCTACGCGGGGTCGCGGGCGTCGACGCGTACGCGATGGGTGCGCGCGTGGATGGTGACCGCGCCCATCGACGTGGCGGCGCTGCTCGCACCGCTGCTGCTGACCCAGAACTACTGGCGTGGCACGCTGGCCAACGCGGCCCTCACAGTGGGCTTCTTCGCGGCCGGCGGGCTGTACCGGCCCCGCCGGCACATCAGCATCCTGGACGAGCTGCCGAGCCTCGGCGGGCGGCTGCTGGCCTCCGGCGCGGTGGTGGCCATCATCGCGGCGCTGCGGCACGACTCGGTGCCGCACGTGAGCGGCTTCGTCCAGGGCGTCGCGTTCTCCGCCGGCCTGGTGGTCGTGGGGCGCGCGCTGAACTGCCGGCTCGTCCTGCTGGCCCGCAAGCGCCGGTGGGTGGAGCGCAACACCATCGTCGTCGGCGGCGGCCCGATCGGCGGCGAACTGGCCCGGCTGCTGCGCCGCCACCCGCAGTACGGGCTGCGGTTCGTCGGCGCGGTGGACGCCCCGTCGCGGCCGCGCATGGGCGCGGTGCCGCTGATCGGCACGATCGACGACCTGGAGAAGCTCACCGACATGCTGGAGTGCGAGGTCCTGGTCATCGCCGACCCGGACTGCTCCGAGTCGGACCTGATGGAGTCGCTGCTGCGCCCGGCCAGCTCGCGGTGTGACCTGTGGGCGGTGCCGCGCCTGTGGGGTTCGCGGGGCCAGGGCGGCTACCCCGACCACATCGGCGCCATCCCGATCGTCAAGATCGGTGACACCACGCTCACCGGTCCCCGTTGGCGGGTCAAGCGGGCCTCGGACGTGGTGTTCGCGGTGACCGCCCTGGTGGTGCTGAGCCCGCTGCTGCTGCTCTGCGCCCTCGCCACGTTCCTCGACGGCGGCCGTGGCGTGTTCTTCCGGCAGGAGCGGATCGGCCGGTACGGCAAGCCGTTCCACGTCATCAAGTTCCGGTCCATGCGTCCGGAGGACGAGCACGAGTCGCAGACGACCTGGTCCATCGCGCACGATCAGCGGGTCGGGCCGATCGGGCGGTTCATGCGGCGCACCTCGCTCGACGAGCTGCCGCAACTGTGGAACATCCTGCGCGGTGAGATGAGCGTGGTGGGGCCTCGCCCGGAGCGGCCGTACTTCGTGGAGAAGTTCTCGGTGGAGTACCCGACCTACGCGATGCGGCACCGCGTACCGGTCGGGCTCACCGGGCTGGCCCAGGTCAGCGGCCTGCGCGGGGACACGCCGATCTCGGACCGGGCGCGGTTCGACAACTACTACGTCGAGAACTGGTCGCTCTGGCTCGACATCAAGATCGTGCTGCGGACCGTCAGCGAGGTGTTCCGGGGCGGGGGAGGCTGAGCGCCTCGGCCAGGTCCGCGTGCCAGTCCCCCGGCGGCGGCAGCTTCGCCGCGGCCCACCGGCCGTGCGCCAGCACGCTGTAGCGGGGGCGCCGCGCCGGGCGCGGGAAACTGTCGCTCGTGGTGGGCCGGACCCGGTCCGGGTCCAGGCCGCGCAGGGCGAACACGGCGCGGGCCAGGCCGTACCAGGTGGTCTCGCCGGCGGCGGTGCCGTGGTACGTCCCGGGCGCCGCGTCGCCGGCCAGCGCCGCGTCGGCCAGCGCCACGAGCCGCTCCGCGAGACGGTACGACCAGGTGGGCTGCCCGCGCTGGTCGTCCACCACGTCGAGCCGGTCGCGTTCGGCGGCCAGCCGCAGCATGGTGGTGACGAAGTTGCGGCCGTGGGTGGCGTAGAGCCAGGCGGTACGCACGACGTACCCGGTCTCGGGCAGCAGCCGGGCCACCGCCTGTTCCCCGGCGAGCTTGCCGCGCCCGTACGCGTTGACCGGGCCGGTCGGCGCGTCCTCCGGGTACGGCTCGACGGCGTCCCCGGCGAACACGTAGTCGGTGGAGACGTGCACCAGGCGCGCGCCGGACACGGCACAGGCGTGGGCCAGGTGGGCGACCGCGTCGCCGTTGACAGCCGTCGCGTCCGCCTCGCGGGTCTCCGCGCCGTCCACGTCGGTCCACGCGGCGGCGTTGAGCACCACGTCGTGCCCGCCCACCGCGTCCCGGACCGCGTGGGCGTCGGTGACGTCGAGGCCGGCGCGGGTGGCGGCGGTGACCGACAGGTCGGGCCGGGTCCGCAGCACGGCGAGCAGGTCCCGCCCGAGCATCCCGCCCGCGCCGGTGACGAGCACCCGGGTCATGGGTGCCCGGCCGTCTTCAGCGGCTCCCACCAGGCCCGGTTGTCCCGGTACCAGCGGACCGTCTCGGCCAGGCCCCGGTCGAGGTCGATGCTCGGCGCGTACCCCAGCTCGTCGCTGATCTTGGTGATATCCAGCGAGTACCGGCGGTCGTGGCCCTTGCGGTCGGTGACCGGGACGACCCGGTCCCAGCCGGCCCCGCAGGCCGCCAGGAGCCGCTCGGTGAGCTGCCGGTTGGTCAGCTCGGTGCCGCCGCCGATGTGGTAGACCTCGCCGGCCCGCCCCTTCTCCTGCACCATCGCCACGCCCCGGCAGTGGTCGTGCACGTGCAGCCAGTCGCGCACATTGCCGCCGTCGCCGTACAGCGGCACGGTGCCGCCGTCGAGCAGGTTCGTCACGAACAGCGGGACGACCTTCTCCGGGAACTGGTAGGGCCCGTAGTTGTTGGAGCAGCGGGTCACCACCACGTCCAGGCCGTGGGTGCGGTGGTAGGCCAGCGCCAGCAGGTCGGACCCGGCCTTCGAGGCGGAGTACGGCGAGTTCGGCGACAGCGGCCAGTTCTCCGTCCAGGAGCCGGAGTCGATCGAGCCGTACACCTCGTCGGTGGAGACGTGCACGAACCGGCCGGTGCCGTGGCGCAGCGCGGCGTCCAGCAGCGTCTGGGTGCCGAGCACGTTCGTGGTGACGAACGGGGCCGCGCCGGTGATGGACCGGTCCACGTGCGACTCGGCGGCGAAGTGGACGATCACGTCGTGCCCGGGCACCACCTCGTCGACGAGCGCCGGATCGCAGATGTCGCCGCGGACGAAGCGCAGGCGTGGGTCGTCACGCACCGGGGCCAGGTTCGCCAGGTTGCCGGAGTAGGTGAGCTTGTCCAGCACGGTGAGCGCCGTGGGCGCCGCCGCGGGCACCCCGGCCGCGTCGCCGCCGGGCACGCCCAGCAGCATCCGCACGTACTCCGACCCGATGAAGCCGGCGCCGCCGGTGACGAGGATCCTCACGGGTCGAGGAGTCTACGCCGTACGAGCAGCACAGGCGGGACGTCGAAGGGCCACGGTGGTGGCGGCGTCACGGGTAGTCTCCGCGAGTGCGTGGAATCCTTCTCGCCGGTGGCACCGGGTCCCGGCTGTGGCCGATCACCCGGGCCGTCTCCAAGCAACTGATGCCGGTGTTCGACAAGCCGATGGTCTACTACCCGCTGTCCACTCTGGTGATGGCCGGGGTGCGGGAGATCCTTGTCGTCACCACGCCGGAGGACCGCGCCCAGTTCGAGCGGCTGCTCGGTGACGGCAGCCAGTGGGGGCTGCGGCTGGCGTACGCCGAGCAGCCCCGCCCGGAGGGCATCGCGCAGGCGTTCCTGCTCGGCGCGGACTTCATCGGTGACGAGTCGGTGGCGCTGATCCTCGGCGACAACATCTTCCACGGCGTCGGGCTCGGCCGGCAGCTCGCCCAGCACGGCGAGCCGACGGGCGGCCGGGTCTTCGCGTACCCGGTGGCGAACCCGCAGGAGTACGGCGTGGTCGAGTTCGACGCCGACGGCCGGGTGCTGTCGATCGAGGAGAAGCCGGCCCGCCCCCGGTCCCGGTACGCGGTGCCGGGCCTCTACTTCTACGACAACCGGGTGGTCGAGATCGCCCGCAAGCTGACGCCGAGCGCGCGCGGCGAGCTGGAGATCACCGCTGTCAACGAGACGTACCGGGCGTGGGGTGAGCTGACGGTGACGGTCCTGGACCGGGGCACCGCGTGGCTGGACACCGGCACGTTCACCTCGATGATGCAGGCCGCCGAGTTCGTCCGGGTGATCGAGGAGCGCCAGGGCATGAAGATCGGCTGCGTCGAGGAGGTGGTCTGGCGCTCCGGGCTGATCGACGACGAGCGGCTGCGCGTGCTCGCCCATCCGCTGACCCGCAGCGGCTACGGCGAGTACCTGCTGGGCCTGCTGGCCGGCCCGAGCGGAACCGACCGATGAAGATCCGGCCGCTGAGCATCGAGGGGGCCTGGGAGATCACGCCCCGGCAGCACGGCGACTCCCGCGGGTTGTTCATGGAGTGGTACCGGTTCGACCGGCTCGCCGAGGTGGTCGGGCATCCGCTGCGGCTCGCCCAGGGCAACCTGTCCGTCTCCGCGCGGGGCGTGGTCCGCGGCATCCACTTCGCCGACGTCCCGCCCGGCCAGGCCAAGTACGTGACCTGCGTACGCGGGGCCGTCGTCGACCTGGTGGTGGACATCCGGGTGGGCTCGCCGACGTTCGGGCGGTGGGAGACGGTGCGGCTGGACGACGTGGACCGGCGTGCCGTCTATCTCAGCGAGGGTCTGGGGCACGGTTTCTGCGCGCTGACCGACGACGCCACGCTGAGCTATCTCTGCTCGACCACCTACAACCCGGGCGCCGAGCACACGGTGCATCCCCTCGACCCGGACCTGGCGATCGACTGGCCGGTCGAGGCGCCGGTGCTGTCGGCCCGGGACGCCGCCGCGCCCAGCCTGGCCGACGCCCGCACGGCCGGGCTCCTGCCCGACTACCGCAGTTGCCTGTCGTTCGTGGCCGGTCCCGATCCGGCCAGGTGGAGCCCGAAGGCTGATTGCAGCTGACCGGTCATTCGGGTAGAAAATGCCAGCGACGTGGTACTCGACGTACCCGTACCTGTGCCGCACCGTTTGGGGGAGACGAGTGACAGGCGGTTCGCTGGTCGACGCTGCTCAGTCCCCGTCGGAACCCGGCACGACACCTCCGTCGCGGCGCCGGGCGGCCGGTCTGCTGCGGCGGCTCGTCGCGCCCGAGCGCCTCTATCTCGGCGCGCTGGGCCTGACCGGCCTGGCTGCGGTCATGTCGGTGGCGCTGCCCGCGGCGGAGCGCGGCGAGCTGTCGGCCAACATGGTGAGCGCGACGCTCGGCGCGGCCGTCGGCGGGCTGTCGCTCGACACCTTCCTCATCTCGCGCCCGGCCGGCTGGGTGCAGTCCCGGGGACGGGCGTACCTGATCGCGATCCTCGGCGTCGCCGTACTCCTGTCCGGTGTCGCCGCCGCGCTGCTCACCGCGGCGGCGGGCGTCGGCGCCTATCTGGTCGGGGTCGGGTCCGCTGTGGGTCTGACCGTGTTCAACACGGTCTCGTCGCTCGCCCTGCGGCAGCGCAGCTTCGGGCTGGTCTACGCGATGCGCGCGGCGAGCGGCGCGGTCCTGGTCGCCGGTTACGCCGCCCTCTACGCCGCCGGCCGGCTCGACGGCGGCGTGTGGAGCATGGTGTGGCTCGCGGTGCAGTGGCTCAGCGCCTTCGCCGTGTGCGGCCTGGTCCTGGTGCGGCTGCGGCGGGCCGGAGCCGCCCCGGCGCCCACCTCGACCGGAGCGGACTATCGGGCCGACCTGCTCGCGGCCGGGAGCCTGCACCTGGGCATCTTCGCGCAGATGATGACGCTGCGGTTCAACCAGATCCTGGTGGCCCGGTTCGCCGGGGCCGGTCCGCTCGGCGTCTACGCGCTTGCGGTCGCGGCCCTGGAGTTCGCGCAGGCCGGCGCCGTGGTGCGGGCGCAGCGCATCCTGGCCGACCGGGACGGCGGGGACGGGCCGGACCCGACGCCGGCGGTGGTGAGGGCCGCCCTTCCGATCGCCCTGGCCGCGATCGCCGGGCTCGGGGTGCTGGGCTTCCTGGCGCCGGAGTACCGGCACGCCTGGCTCCTCGGGCTGCTGCTCCTGCCGGGCTCGCTGGCCACGGCGGCCGGGAAGAGCTGGAGCGCCCTGCTGCTGAAGCGGCGGGGCGAGAAGGCGACCACTGTGGTCGCCGTCGTCACGTCCGCGGTCGCGATACCGGCATACCTCGGCGTCATCCCGTGGGCCGGTGTGGTCGGGGCGGCGGTCGCCTCCTCGCTCGCCTACGCCGTACACGCGTTCGCGTCGAGAGCGAGCCTGCGACGAGCGCAGCCGCCGAATCCTGGGATGGTGTGAGATGGACGCCTCGATCGTGGTTCTCGCCTGGGAGGACTTCCACCGCACCCGCGCCTGCGTCCTGTCACTGCCCGCCGAGGCCGAGATCGTCGTCGTGGACAACGGCAGCTCGGCGGAGATCCGCCAGGCGCTGAGCGAGTTCTGCGCCGAGCAGGGCGTCACCTACGTCCAGTCCGGCTCGAACCTGGGGTACGCCCGGGGCATGAACCTCGGCGTACGGCACACCAGCCGGGCGAACGTCATCCTCTCCAACAACGACATCGTCGTGCACGACGACGCGGTGGCCCGGCTGCTGGCGGCTCTGGAGGACCCGGAGGTGGGCGCGGCCTTCCCCGCGGTGGTGACGCCGGAGGGCGTGCCGCAGACCGAGGGCGGCCGGTTCCTGACCATGGGGGTCGGGCTGGGCCACGCCACCGGGCTGAGCCTCGTGGTGCCGCGCCTGCGGATCGTCGCGCCCCCGGAGCAGGCGGACTGGCTGACCGGGCCGTTCGTCGCGCTGCGACGCAGCACCTTCGACGCCATCGGCGGTGTCGACGAGACGTCGTTCTTCTACTCCGAGGACATGCGGCTGTGCTGGGCGGTGCGCCGGCAGGGCAAACGGCTGGCGTACGTGGCGGACGCCGTGATCATGCATGAGGACGACGCGACGGCCAAGCGCCGCTGGTCGGCCGAGGAGATCTCCGAGCGGCGTACCCGCGAGTTCATCCGGGCCAGCCGGGACCTGGGCGGCCGCCGTGGTCGCGTGGCGGCCACCGCGTACGTCTGCGGCATCCTGCTGCGGGCGGCGGTGGGCCGCGACTCCGTGCGCCGCGCGATAGCGCGCGGGGCCGTCGCGGGACTGCGTGCGTCGTGAAGGTGCTCTTCGTCTGCACGACAGGTGGCGCCGGGCGGCGGCAGCTGGGCGGCGCGGAACGGATGCTCACCGAACTGGTGCCGGCGCACGCCCGCACCGGCGTCGACGTGGTCGCCGCCACCTCGGACGACGAGGTGGGCCGGTCGCTGCGCGAGGCCGGAGTGCCGTGGGTCGGGCTCGGCGCGACCAGCCGGATCGACCTCGGCTACGCGCGGGAGATCCGTCGTCTCGTCCGCGAGGTGAAGCCGGACGTGGTCTGCGCCCACCTGCTGTCCGCCGCCATGCACGCGCGGGCCGCGCTCAGCCTGGACCGCACCCCGCTCGTGGTCACCCTGCACAACAGCCTCTGGCAGTACCGGGACACCGCCGGGTCGTGGCAGCAGAAGGCCGCCATCCAGTCCAACATCACGCTGGACCTGGCGATGCGCCGCCTCCGGCCGCACGCGACAGTCGCGGTGTCCGAGTTCGAGGCCACCGAGCTGCGCGAGCGGGGGCGCGTCCGGAACATCCACCTGATCCCCAACCCCCTGCCGGCCGACTGGCCCGGCCCGAAGCCCGCCGACGCGCCGGCCACCGGCCGGCGGCCCGTGGTCGGCTACCTGGGCCGGCTGGAGCGGGAGAAGGGCGCTGACCTGCTGGCCGAGACCGCCGCGCACCTGCCGGAGATGGACGTCAAGGTCGCCGGCGCCGGCTCGCTCCCGATCGCGGCCCGGCCGAACCTGGAACTCGTCGGGCGGGTCAGCGCGGCGGACTTCCTCCGGCGCGTCGACTGCCTCCTGGTCCCGTCCCGGGTCGAGTCGTTCGGGCTCAGCGCGCTGGAGGCGCTGTCCCTGGGCGTACCGGTGGTGCACACCGGGGCCGGCGGCCTGGCCGAGGTCACCCGGCACGCCACCGGCACGCTCGCCGTCCGGGCCGACCCCAGCCCCGCCGCGCTGGCCGCCGCCGTCCGACAGGCACTGGCCCACGCCGGGCCCGCCGGGGAGCGGCAGGCAGTGGCCGAGTGGTACGCCCAGGAGTACGCCTTCGACCGGTGCGTGACGCGCTGGCAGAGTCTGTACCGGTCGCTGCAATGACCGCCGTGGAACTGACTGTCGTCACGGTGCTGTACCGGTCCGCCGGCATGCTCGCCGAGACGCTGCCCACCTGGGTGCGCAGCGCCGAAGGTCTGCCGGTGCGGTTCGTCTTCGCCGACAACTGGCCCGAGGACGGATGCGCGGAGATCATCGCCGGCTGCCTCGACCACGACCGGTACCGGTACCTCCCCGACTCGTCCAACCCCGGTTTCGCGGCCGGCTGCAACCGGGCCGTCGCGGCCACCACCACCAGCCATGTGCTGCTGCTGAACCCGGACGTCTGGCTGCCCGACGGCGCGCTGGCCCGCATCTGCGCCACCGTCGCGGAGGACCCCGGCATCCCGGTCGCGGTCGGCCTGGCCATGCACGGCGGCGAGTACGTGGGCATCGACCTGCACCCGGTCTCGCTGTTCATCGACCGGTCCGCCACGACGGCGCGGGCGCCACTGGGCCCGTCCGGCGGCGCGGCGGTCTTCCCCACCGACCTGTACCGCAGGTTCGGCGGCTTCTACGAGCACCTGTTCGCCTGGGGTGAGGACGCCGACCTCGCCCTGCGGCTCTACGCCTCGGGTACGCCCACCCGCCCGCTGGATCTGATGCTCCCGCACGCCGGTGGGCACAGCGTCGACGGCGACGACCGGCTCCAGGGCTTCCGGGCGTTCCTCCTGGCCCGCAACCGGCTCCTGGTCGCGGCGCGGACGCTCACCTGGCCGCTGCTGCTCGTCGCGCTCCCGGTCCTCGCGTTGGCGCACGTCGCGCTCGCCGCCCGGCGGGTCCGCCAAGGGCTGCTGCGGCCGTTCCTGCGCGGCGTGGGACACGGCCTGCGGCAGGGGCCGGCCGCCCGCCGGCAGTGGACCGGCAAGCGGTTCGGCTTCGCGACCCTGCTCAGCTATCTGACAGTTCGGAGAGCGTGATGACGGGACACCCGTGGAGTGTCGTGACTGTCACCTACAACTCGGCGGACACGCTGCGCCGCTGCTGGCGCGGCGAGAAGCCGTACGAGTGGATCGTGGTGGACAACGCGTCGTCCGACGACTCCGTGGCGGTGGCCCGGGAACTGGGCGCCCGGGTCGTCCCGCTGCCGGAGAACGTCGGCTTCTCCCGGGCCAACAACGTCGCGCTGCACGAGGCCGGCGGCAGGTACCTCCTCTTCGCGAACCCGGACCTGGAGGTCCGCCCGGACGGGCTGGACGTGCTCGCGCGGCACCTGGACGCGCACGGCGGCCTGGTGGCGCCCCAACTGCTCACGACCGGGGGAACTCCGCAGCCCAACGGGCGTGGCTTCCCGTACGCCACCGCGAAGCTCGGCAACCGGAAGCTGTGGCCGCTGTCCCGCCTGCACGCGTCGTACCGGATGGTGGCGGAGCCGGGTGAGGTCCGCTACGTCGCCTGGCTGATGGGAGCGGCGGTCGCCGGCCGCACCGCGGACCTCGTCGAGCTGGGTGGGTGGAACGAGCGATTCTTCCTCTACTACGAGGACCACGAGCTGGGTCTGCGGGCGTGGCAGCGCGGTTTCCCTGTCGCTCTGCTCGGTGACGTGCGGTGGACCCACCACTGGGCGCGGGCGACGAACTCGGTGCGGTGGTCGCCGGCGCACACGCTGGAGCTGCGCAGCGCCCGGATCTTCTTCGGCATGTTCCCCGAGTTCCTGGTCGGCCTGCCGCCGGCCGCACGCCGGCATCAGCGGGCGGCCGGCCTGATCGGTTCACGGGTGCCCGCGCCCCGCCCGCCGGTGGCCGGCTGAGCCGGGGCGGTCCGCGTGCTTCCCCTCCTGAGGACCGCCGTCCGGCGTGCGCTCGTGTCGCAGCCGATGGCTACGGCGTACCGCGGGCGCGCCAACGGATTCGGCGCCCTGCGCCTCGCCTTCGCGCTGGCCGTGGTGCTGTCCCACACCGCCGCCCTCGGGTTCGGGCGTCCGCTGCTGCACCGGGTCGACCTGGGCGCGCTGGCGGTGGCGGGCTTCTTCACGATCTCCGGGTTCCTCGTCGTCGGCTCGGCGCGGCGCAACTCGGTGCCCCGCTTCCTGTGGCACCGGGCGCTGCGGATCTGGCCCGGACTGTGGGTCTGCCTGCTGTTCACCGGCCTGGTCGTCGCGCCACTGCTGTACCTCGACCGGCACGGCACTGTCGACGGGCTGTGGCGCAGCCCGGGCGGCGTGCTCGACTACCTGCGGCAGAACTGGTGGGGCGGGCTGCGGCAGTTCGGCATCGCCGACCTGCTGCGCGGTGACACGCCGTACTGGCACTGGCAGGGCGGGAACACCATCAACGGGTCGTTGTGGACCCTCGCCTACGAGATCTACTGCTATCTGGCGGTGGCCGTCCTGGCCGCGCTGACCGTCCTGCGCCGGCAGCTCCGCTGGCTCACGCTGCTCGCCGTGGTCGCGGTGTTCGGCGTCCTCTGCTGGAACCACCTCCAGCCCGGGGCTGCGGTCTGGACCAGCGGGGCCATCGGTCCGCTGCCGATGCTCGGCGCGCTGGAGAAGACCTACCTGCTCTGGTACGGGTTCATGTTCCTGGCCGGCGGAGCCGCCGAGCTGTACCGCGACCGGCTGCCGATGAACGACCTGCTCGGCGTGCTCGCGCTCGGGACGGTCGGCTGGCTCGCCGCGCGGGGCGACTTCGTCGGCCCGGGGCCGAACGCCGCCGCGGGGGCGTTCTTCGCCCCCGCGCTGCTCGCCTACGCGTACGCCGTCCTCTGGCTGGCCGTGCGGCTGCCGCGGATGCTGCACCGCGTCGGCCGCGACAACGACTACTCGTACGGGGTCTACATCTACTCGTTCGTGGTGCAGCAGGTGCTCGCCAAGATCGGCCTTCCGGCCCTCGGCGTGGCCGGGTTCTTCCTGGTCAGTGCGCTGCTCAGCCTCGGGTTGGCGATGCTCTCCTGGCACCTGGTCGAGAAGCCGGCGCTGCGGGCAAAGGACTGGACGCCGCCCGCGCTGCGCGAGCCGTCCGACGATCCGCCGGGCCACGACGGTCCCGACTCACGTCCGGGGCCCGGGCGCACGGCGGACATCGAGCCGGATCCGGCTGCCGCGCCCGCCGCCGGTTAGCGCGGGCCCGCGGCGGCCGGGGCGGCGGCTTCCGTGACCGGTCGCCAGCGACGGGGCCGCGGCAGCGCCCGCGCCGACAGGGACGGGTTGTCGGCGGCGCCCAGCGCGACCGCCAGCAGCAGCACGGCCACGGCGCCCAGCCACAGCCACACGTCGAAGAAGAAGATCTGGGCCGCGAACCCGACCAGCAGGAGGCGGGCCGGCAGCGACCGGAGGCGCCGGTAGAGCAGCACCAGGAGCGCCAGCAGGCAGGCCAGTCCGATCAGGCCGAAGTTGTACCAGAACGTCAGGTAGGTGTTGTCGAAGACCTGGGCCTGGCCGTCGCCGATGCCGACGTTCTCCAGGAACCGCACGTTGGCTTCCGGCCCGTTGCCGAACACCACAGTGGACCAGTCGTGGGTGATGCCGTCCCAGACCACGCTCATGCGCGTGAAGCGGGCGTCGGCGCTGGCCGGGTCGGAGATTCGTGATCCCGCCACGTCGACGGAGTCCACGGCGCTCGCGGTGGGCGCCGCCGGGGCCGGCGCGCTGGGCTCCGGCGCCCCGGAACTCACCGTCGGAGGCGCCGGAGCGGCCGGGCTCGGTGTGGAGGCGGGCGACTCGGGGGCCGGGGCCGCCGAACTCGCCACCGGGGCGGCCGGACTCGGGGGCGGGGCGGCGGCGGTGGCCGCGCCCTGCCCGGTCGGCGTCGAGGCGGTGGTGTCGGGCAGCAGGGCCGGCGGGCTGAACGCCACGAGCGCCCAGGTGATCGCGGCGATGGCGGCAGCGCTGCCCAGGCCGCGCCAGCTGACCTTCCGCCACTGGAGGAACAGCCAGAACCCGAGCGCGAGAACCGTGCCCACCCAGGCGCTGCGGGTGCCCGAGAGCACCAGGCCGACGAGGTTGGCGGTGACCGGCACGTACCAGAACCGGCCCCGGAGGGTCAGCGCGACGAGCACCATCGCCATGGCGAACGTGCCGTAGATGATGGGGTGCCCGGACAGGCCCACCGCCCGGGTCGCGTCGAACGCCGAGGTGTAGGTCCAGTCGTACGCGAACTGGTCGAAGATCGGCCAGCTCCGGGAAGCGGTCTGATACTTGGCGAACACGGCCACGGCGACGCTGAACCAGGTGAGGGCCTCCGCGATCCGCAGGACGGTCCGCCGGTCGTGCCGCGCCTCCTCCGCGAGGTGCCAGGCCAGCACGCCGAAGCACAGCAGGGGCGCGACGCCGACGGCGATCGGCTTCACCCCGTGCCAGTGGACGAGCCCCGCGAGCACCGCGCACGCCGGAAGCAGCAGCGCCGCCGCGAGCGCCTTCGGCGGCCACCCGTCGCGTTCGGCGCGCAGCACCCGCCCCCACGCGGCGAGGAGGAACAGGACCAGCAGCAGCGCGTACGAGGGATTCGTCGGATAACCGACGTCGATGGTCACCGGGACGGCGAACGCGATGACGAAGACCGCCCAGGTGATCCGGACCGGTTCCGTCAGCACCCAGCCGAGCAGGGCGCCGACGCCGACCCCGAGCGCGAGCTGCCACCTGCCCGTGAGCAGGAATCCGGCCGCCAGAACGACAAGGCCGAGGCCGAGGTGAAGCACCCTGCGCTCCACGCCCCTGATCTGGTCAGCCAACACGCGCACCGCACGATCGTACGGATCAGCCGTGGCCGATCGGCACCAGCCCTGGGGCCGGGGACGCGGGCCCGCAGGTCCGGGCCTGTCGACGCACCTGAGTGGTGGGTTAGGGTGACGGCCGGTCGGCAGGCGGGGATAGGGATCTGCGTGGTCGCACGGGTGGAACCAGCCGATGTGGACAGAACCGGCGGGGCGGTGGACCGCCCGCCGGGGCCCCGCCCGATCCTGTGGGACAGCACCGCCGTCCTCGCTCTGCTGTGCCTCCTGCCGATCCTGCACGACGTCAAGACCATGCTCTCCGCGCCGTACTGGCTCGACGAGGCGTGGGTCGCCCTGTCCGTCCGCTTCCCGCTGGGCGATCTGCCGGTCACCACGTCGTCCAGCCCGCTCGGCTGGAGCCTCCTGCTGCGGCTGGTACCCGATCCGGACGACCTGCGTCTGGTCACCCTGGCGTTCCAGGGGCTCGCGGTCGTGGCGGCGTACGGTCTCGGCCGGGCGCTGCGGTGGTCGACGCCCGGCCGGGGCGTGGTGGCCGGGGCGGCCTGCGCGGCGACGGTCCTGCTGCTCCCCGCCCAGCAGGTGCGCCACGATCTCAAGCAGTACACCGCCGACGCCGCGGTGGCCGTGGGCGTGCTCGCCCTGGTCGCCTGGGTCGAACAGCGGTGGTCGCGCCGGCGGCTCAACGTGCTCACCGCCGCCGTCGCCGCCGGCATGCTGGTCAGCCACGTCACCGCGATCGTGGCGCCGTGCGCGTTCGGCGGATTGCTGCTGGTCACGGCGGTCCGGCGGCAGTGGCTACGCCTGGTCGAGGTGGCAGTGGCCGGGCTCAACGCCGGGCTGGTCCTCACCGGCGTCTACTTCGGCATCTCGATGCAGGGCCGCAACGTGCCCATGCAGCAGTTCTGGGCCGACAACTTCCCCGGCGTGACCGAGCTGCCCGGCTACCTGGCGCGGCAGATCGACACGCTGATGCCGGTGGTCGGCGCGCCCGGGCTGGTGGTGGTCGCCCTGCTCGTGGCCGGCACGTCGACGCTCCGCAGGCGCGGCCGGCCCGCCGCCGCGGTCGCCGTGATGCTCCTGCCGGTGGTCGCGACGATTGTCGGCGTCGCGAAGGTCTATCCGCTGCTGGAGCTGCGTACCTCGCACTTCCTGCTGGTCACCGCCGCCGCGGTGGCCGGTATCGGGGTCGCCGGGCTGGCGAGCCGCGCGGCCGACCTGGCCTGCCGCCGGCTCCCCCGCGTACGGCCCGCCGTCCTGGCCGCGGCCGTCTGCGCGGTCCTGCTCGGGGGGTACGCGGCCGGCAACAGCCACTGGTACCGGTTCGACGGGAACGAGCCCGGGCTCTACTACACGGCGATCGCCGTCACGGACGTGCGTTCGGCGACCGAGTACGTGGCCCGGCACCGCCTCCCGAACGACGTCGTGGTCATGAACAACGCGGCCTGGTACGGGTTCGCGTTCTACTCCCGCCACGAACGGCTGAAACTGGTCGTGCCGCACGGCAACACGGTGGGCTGGTGGGTCGACATGCCCGACCGGTCCGACGTCGTGGTGGTGCCCGGCCACGACACCACGGCCGTCGGGGCCAGTCTCCGGCACGCGGTCGAACTGGCGGCCGAGCGCGGCGACGGGGCGCGCGTCTGGCTGGTCCGCTCGCACGTCGTCGGCGACGAGGTCGACGCCTGGCGGCAGGCGCTCGCCGCCTACCGCGTCGAGCAGGTCACCGGCGGGGTCGAACCGGTCGCGCGGATCAGCACGGCATGACGCGGCGCGGCGGTCAGCTGCCGCGCTGCCACAGGTCGCGCAGGGCGTCCCAGTTGCCGTCCACACCGTCCTTGCAGAGCGTCTCGATGTAGAAGGCCCCCTGCATGTCGTCGGGGTCCCACCAGACGCCGCAGATCGCCCGGCCGTCCTCGCCCTCGAAGGCGTACTCGACGTAGTTGCCGGGCTTGCCGGTCACGCCGCCCTTCGCGGTGCTCGCCTCGCGCAGCCCCGGCGCCAGCGAGCCGCCGGCGAGGTTGAGCTGCTGGCGGTACGCCCGCGCGGTGTCCTTCTGCTTCTGTCCCGGGTAGAGCGTGAAGTGCAGCCACGCGCCGCCGTAGTGGCAGAAGACGTGCCCCTTCTCGTCCGCCGGCAGCTTCGGTGCGCCTGGCTGGTCGTAGACGGTGCAGCCACCGATCCGGGTCAGCCAGGGCTCGACCAGCGGGGCCAGCTCACCCTCGAACTTGGCCTTGTTGATGGCGAGCTGCGTGGCCTCGTAGGGCGGCAGCGAAGGGCTGGCCGACGGCGTGGGCGCCGCGGCCTCCTTCTCGCGCCCCGCGCCCAGGAAGAACCCGGCGGTGCCGGCGACCAGGGTGAGCACCAGGGCGCCGACGATCGAGATCCAGTCGCGCCGCTTCGGCTTCGGCTGCACCGGGGCGATCCGGCGTCCGCCGGACGGATCCAGCGGATCGGTGGCCACCGGCGCCGAGGCGACAGCGGGGGGCGCGGAGACAGCGGACGTCGCGGAGACGGCGGCCGGGGACATCGGCGCGCCGGAGATCGGCTGAGCCGCCATCGCCCAGGGCTGCGGAACCCACGGCAACTGGGGCGGCGCGGAGACGGGGGCGGCGGCCGGGGGCGGCGGGAGCATCTCGGCCGTCGGGATGCGCTGGTAGTCCATGCCGAGGCTGCGGAACAGCCGCTCGGCCGCGCCCTCCTCTTCGGACGGGTACGCGATCCAGGGCTCGGCGGCCGCGAAGTCGGCGTTGACGTACCGGTGGCCGCCCGGGGTCTGTGCCAGCACGTTCGCCGCGTTGGCGAAGGCCTCCCGCCAGCGCTGGTCACCGGCGGCGGCGCCCTCGAGGACGGCGACGGTGACCGGGCGGTCCTGCCCGTCGAGAGCCGCCCATGCCCGGCCGACCTGGCACTCGCCCAACGTCTCGGTGAACCTGTACGGCCCCTCCGGCTGCATGCCCCACTCCTCTGCTCACCCGCCGTGCGGATAGTACAGAGAGCACGCTCATCGGACCTCCCTGCGGTCGCGCGACGCTTGCGCTCTGAAAGTTTTCATGCATAGAGTCAGCTCGTGAATGAAAGCGGTGCGGCCTCCCCTGACCGCCTGCTCGACCTCTTCCACGGCGTACGGCTCACCCCGACGCAGCGCCGCATCGCGCACTGCCTGGTGCGGCACGCGGACGCGGCGGCATACCTGTCCGCCGCCGAGGTGGCCGAGCTGGCCGGCGTCAGCCAGCCCTCGGTGACCCGGTTCGCCATGGCGCTCGGCCACGACGGCTACCCCGCGCTGCGTCGCCGCCTGCGCGAGCTGGGCGCGCGCGGCGCCGCCGACCAGGACGGCGCCGGGAACGCGCTGCAACGGGCGGTCCACGCCGAGCGGGACAACCTCGACCGGCTCGCCGAGCAGCTCGCCGACGCCGGCCGGGTCGCCGAGGTGGGGAAGCTGCTCGCCGCCAGCCGCCCGCTGCCGGTGCTCGGGCTGCGGGCTGCCGCGCCGCTGGCCGCCTACTTCGCCTACTTCGCCGCGAAGGTGCACCCCGACGTGCGGGTGCTCGACGACGGCGGCAGCATGCTCGTGGACCGCCTGGACCAGGCGGTGGCGGCCGGTGCGACAGCGCTGCTCGCGTTCGTGCTGCCCCGCTACCCCCGGGAGACCCTGGACGCGCTGCGCGAGGCCCGGGGCGCCGGGCTGACGGTCGTGGCGATCACCGACTCGCCGGTGAGCCCGGCCACCGAGCACGCCCAGGTGGTGCTGCCCGCCGCCGTCGGCGCCGATTTGGTCTTCGACCTGCACACCGCACCGATGACCCTGGCCATGGTGGTGCTCCAGGCGATCTGCGACGCCGCACCGGCCGAGACCCAGGACCGGCTCGAGGCGTTCGAGTCGTCCGCCGCCCGCCGCCAGTTGTTCCTCGGCTGAGAGGAGTACGAGATGCACCAGCCCGTCCGCGCCGCCCGCGGCGTCACCCGCACCGCGAAGGGGTGGCCGCAGGAGGCCGCCCTGCGGATGCTGATGAACAATCTCGACCCGGAGGTGGCCGAGCGCCCCGAGGACCTGGTGGTCTACGGCGGCACCGGCAAGGCGGCCCGGGACTGGCCGTCGTACCACGCGCTGGTGCGGACGCTCACCGAGCTGCGCGACGACGAGACGATGCTCGTGCAGTCCGGTCGGCCGGTCGGCGTGATGCGCACCCACGAGTGGGCGCCGCGGGTGCTGCTGGCCAACTCCAACCTCGTCGGCGACTGGGCCACCTGGCCGGAGTTCCGCCGCCTGGAGTCGCTGGGCCTGACCATGTACGGGCAGATGACCGCCGGTTCGTGGATCTACATCGGCACCCAGGGCATCCTCCAGGGCACGTACGAGACGTTCGCCGCGGTGGCCACCAAGCGCTTCGGCGGCACGCTCGCCGGCACGCTCACGCTCACCGCCGGGTGCGGCGGGATGGGCGGGGCGCAGCCGCTCGCGGTCACCATGAACGGCGGCGCCTGCCTGGTCGTGGACGTGGACCGGTCGCGGCTGGAGCGGCGGGTGCACGACCGCTACCTCGACGAGGTGGCCGACTCGCTCGACGACGCGATCGAGCGGGCCCTCGCGGCGAAGCGGGACCGGCGGGCGCTCAGCGTCGGCGTGGTCGGCAACGCCGCCACCGTCTTCCCGGAGCTGCTGCGCCGGGGCGTCGCGATCGACGTCGTGACCGACCAGACCAGCGCGCACGACCCGCTGTCGTACGTGCCGGAAGGAGTCGACCTGGGCGACGCGCGCGACTACGCGGCGGCCAAGCCGGCCGAGTTCACCGACCGGGCGCGGGCGTCCATGGCCAAGCACGTGGAGGCCATGGTCGGTTTCCTCGACGCGGGCGCGGAGGTCTTCGACTACGGCAACTCGATCCGGGGCGAGGCGAAGCTCGGCGGCTACGAGCGGGCGTTCGACTTCCCCGGTTTCGTGCCCGCGTACATCAGGCCGTTGTTCTGCGAGGGCAAGGGCCCGTTCCGGTGGGCCGCGCTCTCCGGCGACCCGAAGGACATCGCCGCCACCGACCGGGCCATCCTCGACCTGTTCCCCGAGAACGAGTCCCTCGCCCGGTGGATCCGGATGGCCGGTGAGCGGGTCGCGTTCCAGGGCCTGCCGGCGCGGATCTGCTGGCTCGGCTACGGCGAGCGGGACCGCGCCGGGGTGCGGTTCAACGAGATGGTCGCCTCGGGCGAGCTGAGCGCGCCGGTGGTGATCGGCCGGGACCACCTGGACTGCGGCAGCGTGGCGAGCCCCTACCGGGAGACCGAGGCGATGGCCGACGGCTCTGACGCGATCGCCGACTGGCCGCTGCTGAACGCGCTCGTCAACACCGCCAGCGGGGCGTCCTGGGTGTCCATCCACCACGGCGGCGGGGTCGGCATCGGCCGGTCCATCCACGCCGGCCAGGTCTGCGTGGCCGACGGCACTGAGCTGGCCGGCCAGAAGATCGAGCGGGTGCTCACAAACGACCCGGCGATGGGCGTCATCCGGCACGTCGACGCCGGCTACGACGACGCCCGCGCGGTGGCCGAGCGCACCGGCGTCCGCGTCCCGATGGCCGAGTAAGGAAGGGCCCCTTGTTAACGCATTCTGCATGTGAAGGGTCCCTTCCTAACCGGTTCCGCGAGCTGTGGGACGAGATCGCGCCGGTCGGGCGGGACGCCGTCAGCGGCGGCTATCTGCGCTACGCGCTCACCGAACCGGAGCTGACGCTGCGCGGCTGGTTCCGGGAGCAGGCCGACCGGCGGGGCATGCCGGTCTCCGAGGACGGCAACGGCAACCTGTTCGCCTGGTGGGGCGACCCGCAGGCCGGGGGCGCGGTGCTCACCGGCAGCCACTTCGACTCGGTGCCCCACGGCGGCGCGTACGACGGTCCGCTCGGCATCGTCAGCGCGTTCCTCGCCGTGGACGAGCTGCGGGCAGCGGGCGTCACCCCGGACCGGCCGGTGGTGGTGGCCGCGTTCGTGGAGGAGGAGGGCGCGCGGTTCGGCGTACCCTGCCTGGGGTCGAGGCTGCTCACCGGCGAGATCGACGTCGACCGCGCCGCCGGGCTGCGCGACCAGGCCGGGACGACCTTCGCCGAGGCGCTGGGCGAGCGGCCGGCGGGCGCCGACCCGGCGCTGCTCGGCCGCTTCGCGGCCTTCGTGGAGCTGCACGTCGAGCAGGGCCGCGCGCTTGTCGACCAGGACGCGCCGGTCGCTGTCGCCTCAGCGATCTGGCCGCACGGCCGGTGGCGGTTCGACTTCACCGGCGAGGGCAACCACGCGGGTACGACACGGATGGCCGACCGCCGCGACCCGATGCTCACCTACGCGTTCACCGTGCTGGCGGCGAACAAGGAGGCCCGGCTGCGCGACGCGCACGCCACAGTGGGCCGGGTGTCGGTCGAGCCGAACGCGACGAACGCGATCCCGTCCCGGGTCACCGGCTGGCTGGACGCGCGGGCGGCCGAGGCGGAGACGCTGTACGGTCTGGTCGAGGCGGTACGCGCCAAGGCCACCGACCGGGCCGGCCGGGACGGGACCGCGCTCACCTGCACCCAGGAGTCGGCGACCCCGCTCGTCGCGTTCGACGGCGGGCTGGCCGACCGGCTGGTCACGCTGCTCGGCGCGCCGGTGCTGCCCACCGGCGCCGGGCACGACGCGGGGGTGCTGGCGGCGCACCTGCCCACCGCGATGCTGTTCGTGCGCAACCCGACCGGGGTGTCGCACTCCCCCGCCGAGGCGGCCACCGACGCCGACTGCGCCGCCGGGGTGACCGCCCTGGCCCGGGTCCTGGAGGAGCTGGCATGCCGCTGACCCGCTGGCTGGCCGAGTACGCCTGGCTGCCCGACCGCGCCGAGCCCACCCGGGACGTGCTGATCGAGGCGACCGACGGGCGGCTCACCGCTGTCACCCCGCTGACCGTCGACGGTCCGCCGACCGCCGGGGTGGAGGTGCTCGGCGACGCGGTACGGCTGCCCGGGCTGACGGTGCCCGGCCTCGCAAACGCCCACTCGCACGCGTTCCACCGGGCGCTGCGCGGGCGCACCCACGACGGGCGCGGCGACTTCTGGTCCTGGCGCAGCCTGATGTACGCGGTAGCGACCCGGCTCGACCCGGACACCTACCTGGCGCTGGCCCGCGCCGCGTACGCGGAGATGGCGCTGTCCGGGATCACCTGCGTGGGCGAGTTCCACTACCTGCACCACGGTCCCGGCGGCACCCCGTACGACGACCCGAACGCCATGTCCGCCGCGCTCGTGGAGGCCGCCGCGCACGCCGGTGTCCGGCTCACGCTGCTGGACACCGCGTACCTGGCCGGGGGCGTGGACGGCGCGCCGCTGACCGGGCCGCAACGCCGGTTCGGTGACGGCGACGCGCTGCGCTGGGCGGCGCGGGTGGACGAGTTCCGCCCGGCCGACGAGCACGTCCGGCTCGGCGCGGCCATCCACTCGGTGCGCGCGGTCCCCGCCGAGCAGCTCGCCACGGTGGCCGGCTGGGCCGACCGCAACGGGCTGCCGCTGCACGTGCACCTGTCCGAGCAGCCGGCCGAGAACGACGCCTGCCGGGCGGTGCACGGCTGCACCCCGACGCGGCTGCTGGCCGACCACGGCGTGCTCGGCCCGCACACCACAGCGGTGCACGCCACCCACCCGACCGCCGCCGACGTGGCGCTGCTCGGCGACAGCCGTACCCGGGTGTGCGTCTGCCCCACCACCGAACGCGACCTGGCCGACGGGGTCGGCCCGGTGCGGCGGATGGCCGACGCGGGCAGCCCGCTCAGCCTCGGCAGCGACAGCCATGCCGTGGTGGACCTGTTCGAGGAGGCCCGCGCGCTGGAGATGGACGAGCGGCTGCGTACCCGCAGGCGGGGGCACTTCACGCCGGTCGAGCTGCTCACCGCCGCCACCGTCGGCGGGCACGCCGCGCTGGGCTGGGGCGACGCCGGCCGGCTCGCCGTCGGGCAGCGCGCGGACCTGGTCACGGTACGGCTGGACAGCGCCCGGACCGCCGGGGTGCCGCCGGTCGGCGCGTTCTTCGCCGCCACCGCCGCCGACGTGACGAGCGTCGTGGTGGACGGCCGGCCCGTGGTGGACGGTGGCCGGCACCTGACCGTGGACGTGCCCACCGAGCTGCGGGACTCGATCGCGGCGGTGACCGCGAAGGAGGACTCGTGACGCGCGGCAGCCTGCTCGTCGACCACATCGGCGAGCTGGTCACCAACGACGGCCGCGACGGCGACCCGCTGGGCGTCCGGCGCGACGCCGCCCTGCTGGTCGAGGACGGGCAGGTGGCCTGGGTCGGGTCGTCCCGCGACGCGCCGGCCGCCGACCGGCGGATCGACGCCGGCGGCGCGGCCGTGCTGCCCGGTTTCGTGGACAGCCACGCCCACCTGGTCTTCGCCGGGGACCGGGCCGCCGAGTTCGCCGCCCGGATGGCCGGCGAGCGCTACACCGGCGGCGGCATCCGCACCACAGTCGGCGCCACCCGCGCGGCCTCCGACGACGACCTGCGCGCCACTGTGGGCCGGCTGCGCGCGGAGATGCTGCGGCAGGGCACCACCACCGTCGAGATCAAGAGCGGGTACGGCCTCACCGTCGCCGACGAGGCCCGCTCGCTGCGGATCGCCGCCGAGTTCACAGCGGACACCACGTTCCTCGGCGCGCACGTGGTCCCCGCCGAGTACGCCGACCGCCCCGACGACTACGTCGGCATGGTCTGCGGCCCGATGCTCGCCGCTGCCGCGCCGTACGCCCGCTGGATCGACGTGTTCTGCGAGCGGGGCGCGTTCGACGCCGACCACGCGCGGGCGATCCTCGCCTGCGGGCAGGCCGTCGGTCTGGGCGTACGGGTGCACGCCAACCAGCTCGGCCCCGGCCCGGGGGTCCAGCTCGGGGTGGAGCTGGGCGCGGCCAGCGTCGACCACTGCACCCACCTGACCGACGCCGACATCGACGCGCTCGCCTCGCGACGGGTCGACTGCATGTGCGCCGAGGGCGAGCACACCGTCACCGTCGCCACGCTGCTGCCCGGCGCGGAGTTCTCCACCCGGTCGCCGTACCCGGACGCCCGGCGGCTGCTCGACGCGGGCGTGACGGTGGCGCTCGCCACCGACTGCAACCCCGGCTCGTCGTACACCTCGTCGATGCCGTTCTGTGTCGCGCTCGCCGTACGCGAGATGCGGATGACCCCGGCGGAGGCGGTGTGGGCCGCGACCGCCGGCGGTGCGGCGGCGCTGCGCCGCACCGACGTGGGACGGCTGACGCCCGGGGCGCGGGCCGACCTGATCATCCTCGACGCCCCGTCCCACCTGCACCTGGCCTACCGGCCGGGGGTGCCACTGATCCGCCAGGTTCTGCACAACGGAGTGCCGCGATGACCACAGTGACCATCCTGTCCACCGGGGTAACCCCCGCCGACGTGCTCGCGGTGGCCCGCGGCACCGCCAAGGTCGTGCTCGACCCGGCCGCCACCGAGGCGATGGCCACCTCACGGTCCATCGTGGACCGAATCGAGGCCGCCGGCCGTCCCGTCTACGGCGTCTCCACCGGATTCGGCGCGCTCGCCAACACGTTCGTGGCCCCGGAGCGCCGGGCCGAGCTTCAGCACGCGCTGATCCGCTCGCACGCCGCCGGGGTGGGCGCGCCGATGCCGCGCGAGGTGGTACGCGCCATGATGCTGCTGCGGGTCCGCTCACTGGCGCTCGGTCGCTCCGGGGTACGCCCGCTGGTCGCCGAGGCGCTCGTGGACCTGCTCAACCACGACGTCACCCCGTGGGTGCCCGAGCACGGCTCGCTCGGCGCGTCCGGCGATCTGGCGCCGCTGGCGCACTGCGCGCTGGTGCTGCTCGGTGAGGGCTGGGTGCTCGGCCCGGCCGGGGACCGCCTCCCGGCAGCCGACGCGCTGCACCAGGTCGGGCTCGAGCCGGTGTCGCTCGCCGCCAAGGAGGGGCTGGCGCTGATCAACGGCACCGACGGCATGCTCGGCATGCTGCTGCTGGCCGTCTCCGACGCCCGGCACCTGTTCGCCATGGCGGACGTGACAGCGGCGCTGGCCATCGAGGCGATGCTCGGCTCGGAGCGGCCGTTCCTACCCGAGCTGCACGCGATCCGCCCGCATCCCGGCCAGGCCGCGTCGGCGGCGAACATCCACCGGCTGCTGCAGGGCTCGGCGGTGATGGACTCGCACCGCGACGACCTCGCGCACGCGGTGCAGGACGCGTACTCGATGCGGTGCGCCCCGCAGGTGGCCGGCGCGGCCCGGGACACGCTCGACTTCGTCGAGGTGGTGGCGGGCCGGGAACTGCTCTCCGTGGTGGACAACCCGGTCGTGCTGCCGGACGGGCGGGTCGAGTCGACCGGAAACTTCCACGGCGCGCCGCTCGGCTTCGCCGCCGACTACCTGGCCATCGCCGCCGCCGAGGTGGGCGCGATCGCCGAGCGCCGGGTGGACCGGCTGCTGGACGTCACCCGCTCCCGGGACCTGCCCGCCTTCCTGTCCCCCGACGCCGGGGTGAACTCCGGGCTGATGATCGCCCAGTACACCGCCGCCGGCATCGTGGCGGAGAACCGCCGGCTCGCCGCGCCCGCCTCGATCGACTCGCTGCCCACCAGCGGCATGCAGGAGGACCACGTCTCGATGGGCTGGGCGGCCACCAAGAAGCTGCGCACCGTCCTGGACAACCTGACCAGCCTGCTCGCGGTGGAGCTGCTGTCGGCCGTACGCGGGCTCCAGCTGCGCGCGCCGCTGACCCCGTCACCGGCCGGGCGGGCGGCGCTCGCCACGCTCGGCCAGACGATCGGCGAGCCGGGCCCGGACGTGTTCCTCGCGCCGCTCATGGAGGCGGCGCGGGACGTGGTGCGCGGTCCCGAGCTGCGCGCGGCGATCGAACGGGAGATCGGCCCGCTCGGCTGATCTCAGGTGGCGGGCGGGAGCACCTTCGCGACCAGCTTGGCCAGCTCCCGCAGCGCCTTCCCGCGGTGGCTGACCGCGTCCTTCTCCTCCGGCGTCAGCTCCGCGTTGGTCCGCTTCTGCCCGTCGCCCAGGAAGATCGGGTCGTAGCCGAAGCCGCCGTCGCCGCGAGGCGCGCGCAGCAGCCGGCCGGACTGGCGGCCGTCGACCAGGTGCTCCTTGCCGCCCGGCAGCACCAGCGCGACGGTGCAGACGAACGCCGCGCCCCGGTGCTCGTCCGGCACGTCGCCGACCTGGTCGAGCACGAGCTGGAGGTTGGCCAGGTCGTCGCCGTGCCGGCCGGACCAGCGGGCGCTGAACACGCCGGGCATGCCGTTGAGGGCGTCCACCGCCAGCCCGGAGTCGTCGGCGATGGTCGGCAGGCCGGTACGCCGGCAGCCCTCCCGCGCCTTGATCAGCGCGTTCTCGCCGAACGTGAGGCCGGTCTCCGGCAGCTCCGGGTACTCCTCGACGTCGTCGAGGCCGAGCAGCGCGATCCGGTGCGCGCCGAGCGCGCCGTCCAGAATTCGCTGCAGCTCGACGAGCTTCTTCCGGTTCCGGGTGGCGAGCAGGACCTTGTTCATGACGAGAGCGCCTTCCGCTGCGCGTCGGCCAGTTCCAGGCAGCCCGCCACGCCCAGGTCGAGCAGCGCGTCGAGCTGGTCGCGGGCGAAGACGCCCGCCTCACCGGTGCCCTGCACCTCGACGAAGTCGCCGGTGCCGGTGCAGACCACGTTCATGTCGACCTCGGCGGTGACGTCCTCGGCGTAGCAGAGGTCGAGCATCGGCTCGCCGCCGATCACACCGACGCTCACCGCCGCCACCGAACGGTGCATCACCTTCTCCACCTTGCCGGCCAGCGCCTTACGCTCGGCCAGCCAGGTCACCGCGTCGTACAACGCGACGTACGCGCCGCTGATCGCCGCGGTCCGGGTGCCGCCGTCGGCCTGGAGCACGTCGCAGTCCAGCACGATCGAGTTCTCGCCGAGCGCCTTCAGGTCGACGCAGGCGCGCAGGCTGCGGCCGATCAGCCGGGAGATCTCATGGGTACGCCCGCCGACCTTGCCGCGCACGCTCTCCCGGTCGGAGCGGGTGTTCGTGGCCCGGGGCAGCATCGCGTACTCGGCTGTCACCCAGCCCAGCCCGGAACCCTTGCGCCAGCGCGGCACCCCCTCGGTGACGCTCGCCGTGCAGAGCACCCGGGTCGCGCCGAACTCGACGAGCACCGAACCCTCCGGATGGGTGCTCCAGCCCCGGGTCAGGGTCACCGGTCGGAGTTGGTCGGGCTGCCGCCCGTCAGGTCGCGCCATGCCTGCACCCTATGCGGTGCGGTGATCGGATCGTCCGCGGGTGTCCGCCCGACGGACCGGCCGCCGCCGACGTCAGACGTCGTAGCAGGCGCCGGGCCGCACCACGTCCAGCGGCCCGGCGTACGCCCCGGCCGCCGCCTCCACGGTCTGCGACTCGCTGCCCCATGCGGGTACGAGATGGGTGAGCAGAAGCCGTCCCACGCCCGCCTTGGTGGCCGCCTCGCCCGCCTCCCGGCCGGTCAGGTGCAGATCCGGCGGGTTCTCCACGCCGTCCATGTAGCTCGCCTCGCAGAGGAACACGTCGGCGTCCTGGGCCAGGCGCAGCAGCGCCTCGCAGGGCGCGGTGTCGGCGGAGTAGCAGAACACCCGCCCGTCATGTTCCAGCCGCACCCCGTACGTCTCGACCGGGTGGTTCATCCGGTCGACTGTGACGCTGAACGGGCCGATCGGGAACGTGCCCGGCTGGAGGCCGTAGAACTGGTAGACGTCCTCCACCGAGCCCTCCTCCTGCCCGTACGCGGCGGCCAGCCGGTCGGGCGCGCCGGAGGGGGCGTACATCGGCAGGGGCGGGTACGGGCCGTCCGGCGCGTACCGGCGCACCACCACGTAGGACACCGCGTCGAACATGTGGTCGCAGTGCAGGTGGGTGAGGAGGATGGCATCGGGGGCGTGCAGCCCGACATAGCGCTGGAGCGTGGAGAGCGACCCCACGCCGAAGTCGATCAGGAGCCGGAAGCCCTCGGCTTCCATGAGATAGGCAGAGCAGGGCGATTCGGGGCCCGGGAAGCTGCCCGCGCAGCCGAGGACGGTCAGTCTCATCCGGTGGCCTCGATCTCACGATGAGTAGTCGACGCGCCGGCGGCGACTCCGCCGATGATCTCTACCGACGCGCTCGCCACGCTGCGCAGCCTACGCGTCGCCATGGTCGGGCAAGAATCATCTGCCGGAAGTTGTCATCAACGTGACACCCATACACGTCTGCTCCGGACAGGCGCGGCGGTCCGGCCGGCGGAGACACCACCGGCCGGACCGAACGCGGGCCGTCAGGCCCAGAGCTGACCCTCCAGCGACTCCTCCGCGTCGGCGAGAGTGCCGCCGTACGCCCCGGTCGAGAGGTATTTCCAGCCGCCGTCGCAGACCACGAACGCAACGTCGGCGCGGCGGCCGTCGCGGACCGCCTCGTGCGCCACCGCGAGCGCGGCGTGCAGGATGGCGCCGGTGGAGAACCCGGCGAAGATGCCCTCCACCTCGACGAGCTGCCGGGTACGCAGCACCGCGTCCCGGGTGCCCACGGAGAAGCGGCGGGACAGCACACCCGCGTCGTACAGCTCGGGCACGTAGCCCTCATCGATGTTGCGCAGACCGTAGACCAGCTCGCCGTACCGCGGCTCGGCCGCCACGATCTGGATGCCGTCGACCTTCTCCCGCAGGAAGCGGCCGGTGCCCATCAGCGTGCCGGTGGTGCCCAGCCCGGCCACGAAGTGGGTGATGCCCGGCAGGTCCTGCAACAGCTCCGGCCCGGTCGTCTCGTAGTGCGCCCGGGCGTTCGCCTCGTTGCCGTACTGGTAGAGCATCACCCAGTCCGGGTGCTCGGCGGAGATCTGCTTCGCGGTCGCGACGGCCTGGTTCGAGCCACCGGCGGCCGGCGAGAAGATGATCTCCGCGCCGTACATCCGGAGCAGCTGCACCCGCTCGGTGGAGACGTTCTCCGGCATCACGCAGACCAGCCGGTAGCCCCGCAGCTTCGCCACCATGGCCAGCGAGATGCCGGTGTTGCCGCTGGTCGGCTCCAGGATCGTGTCACCGGGACGGAGCCGGCCGGCCTCCTCGGCCGCGCGCACCATGTACAGGGCCGCGCGGTCCTTGATGCTGCCGGTCGGGTTCCGGTCCTCCAGCTTGGCCCAGAGCCGCACCGGCGGCGCCCCGGCGGGGACCGTCGGCGAGAGCCGGGGCAACCCGACAAGCGGGGTGCCGCCGCACGCGTCGAGCAGGCTGTCGTACCGCGCCATCGCGGGCCCCTCAGCGGGCGGCGCGCGTGGAGACCGCGTGCGAGGCGATCGCCGCGGCGGCCGCGAAGCCGAACGCGCCACCGGCCACGGCCGGCAGGATGGTCACGCTGTCGCCGTCGTTGAGCTTGGCGTCGAGCGCGCCGAGGAAGCGGACGTCCTCGTCGTTGACGTAGACGTTGACGAACCGGTGCAGCACGCCCGCGTCGGTGACCAGACGGGCCTTCAGGCCGCCGTGCCGGGAGTCCAGGTCGGTGATCAGGTCGGCGAGCGTGTCGCCGCTGCCCTCGACGACCTTCGCGCCGCCGGTGTAGCTGCGCAGGATGGTGGGGATGCGAACCTCGATGGCCATGATGTCTCGTGCTCCTCGTTCGGGATCGTGCCAGGTGACGGGAAAAGGAAAGTGCCGGCGCTGAAGATCAGCGGTCGGAACACTCGTAGTCGACCGTCGCCGGGCTCTGCCCGAACATGTAGGACTGGACGGCGTTCGGGTCCACGGCGGCATCCACGATCTTCACCGGTTCCTCGGTGATCACGCCGTCGACGATCCGGAAGGAGCGGATCTCCTCGGTGTCGGGCTCGCGGGTCGAGACGAGCAGGTAGTGCGCGCCCGGCTCGCCGGCGAAGGAGACGTCGGTGCGGGACGGGTAGGCCTCGGTCGCGGTGTGCGAGTGGTAGATGACCACCGGCTCCTCGTCGCGGTCGTCCATCTCCCGCCACACCCGCAACTGCTCCATCGAGTCGAACTCGTAGAAGGTCATGGAGCGGGCCGCGTTGTCCATCGGGATGTGCCGGGTCGGGGTGTCGCTGCCGACGGGGCCGGCGACCACGCCGCACGCCTCGTCCGGGTGGTCCCGACGCGCGTGGGCGACGATCGCGTCGATGATCGACCGGTCGATGCTCAGCACGCCACCAGCCTAGCCCCTGGCCCTGCCGGGCGGCGAGGTGGCAACCGTCACCACTCAGTCGATGAGCGCGTTGAGCAGGGACTCCTGGAGATAACCGAGGTAGGCGTAGACCGACAGTTGGAACACCCGGGACGAACCCGGGTCCTCGGCGACCGCGTCGTCGAGCTCCTCACCCAGGTCGGTGCCGTCCTTGATCTCCAGGCGTACGCCCATCGCCAGCCGGGCGTCGTTGAGCGCGCGCAGCCACGCCTCGGCCGCCTCCGCGTCCAGCCGCACCTCGCCGCCGGAGTCGCCGTCGGGCAGGGCGGCGAGGATCGCGCCCGCCTGGTCGATCTTCCCGGTCTTCAGGTCGCCCTCGGTGTAGCGGCGGAACTCGGCGGTGCCGGCGTCGTCGTCCGGGTAGACGTCGGGGAAGAGCCGGCCGACCACCGGGTCACCGTGGTCGAAGCCGTCGGTCAGCAGCCCGACCACCTCGGCGGCGACCTTGCGCAGCACCCGGACCTCGTCGACGGCGAACGTGGCCACGTAGTGGTCGCCGCGGCGGCGGAACATGCTCATGACCTCTCCACCGTCGCCCAGAGGCCGTACGCGTGCAGCTGCGCCGCGTCGTGCTCCATCCGTTCCCGGGCGCCGGTGGACACCACGGCCTTGCCCTTGTGGTGCACGTCCAGCATGAGCCGCTCCGCCTTCTCCCGGCTGTATCCGAAGAGCTTCTGGAACACCCAGGTCACATACGTCATCAGGTTGACCGGATCGTCCCAGACGATGGTCACCCACGGCCGGTCGGAGACCGGCACCTCTTCGGTGTCCGGCGTCTCGACCGGCGCAACCTGTGGAGCCGCCATGCCCCCCATCGTGCCACCGGATCCGGCGAACCGATGAACCGGAACGCCGCGCCGGTCGTCGTGGCCCGCCCGGGCCGCGTACGCGAGCCCGGTCCGCCGCGCGGCGGCGAGCCGCTCAGGCCAGCAGAATGCCGTGGTCGACAGCATCGGCGAGCACCCCGCCCAGCGAGAGACGGATCACCTCGAAGCGGCGGGACACCTCGCGGGACAGTTCGAGTTCGACCTCGCGCAGCGCGCGCTGGGCCCAGGACCGGGCGGCGTTCGGGTCGTTGTTGTCGGCCGCCCGCCAGTGCTGCCAGCAGCCGCCGTTGAGCGCGACGCCTACGGGCGGGAGCAGCTCGTCCCGCTGCCCGCCGGGCAGCCCGGCCAGCGCGTCGAGGGCCCCCTCGCCGGTCAGCGCGGCCACCCCGGCCGTGCTGGTGACCAGGAGGACCCGGTCCAGCTCCGGGCCGTCCGGATGGTCGGCCAGGCTCCAGCGCACCGCGTGCGCGATCCGCCCGCGTACGCCCTCGGCCAGCGGCGCCCCGAAGACCCGGGCGGCGGAGTCGTCGACGAGCCCCCGGACGGCCTCGTCGCACTGGGCGGTGGCGAGCAGCGACAGCGCCTCCAGCTCGCGGTCGAGCATCTGCGGCAGGCCGGCGCAGCCGACCCCGAAGACGATCTCCTGCACCACCCGCAGGTGGATGTTCGCCAGCTCCAGGGCGAGGTGCTGACGGATCCGGCGGGCACAGGCGCGGGACTCCCTGTCGATCCGGTCGGCCAGCTCGCCGGGCTCGACGCCGGTCAGCACCGGCACCCGGCCGTGCGCGCCGGGCGCCACCGGCGGACTGGCGCTGCCGCGGCGCAGTCCCTCGTCGGCGGCCCAGCCGACCAGGGCACGCCGCAGGTGCGGCAGCTCGGCCCGGCGGGCCGGGAACCACCGGGCCGGGGTGAGCGCCGGCACCGCGGCCAGCAGCGCCGCGCGGTGCGCCTCGATGGAGACCGACACCGGGTCGAACCGGCGGGCGGGCCCGGACGGACCGGCCCGCCCGGGCGACGGTACGGCGGGACCCGCGTCCTCCGCCGCCGGGCCCTCGGCCGACGCGGTCCAGCCGGTCGTGCCGGGGGTGACGGCGAAGAACACCTCGACCCGGGCGCGTGCCACCTCGGCGAGCAGGTGCAGCTCGGCCGCGCTGAACGCCTGGTCGGCGGAGATCACGAAGAGCAGCGCGCCGGCCCGGCCGACGGCGTCGCGCAGCACCCGGCCGCCGGCGACGCCGAGCGTGCCGGTGTCCGGCGTGTCGACCACCGCGAAGTGCCGCAGCAGCGGGTCGGGCAGGCTCAGCTCGACCCGGCGTGGCGGCCGGGCCAGCGCCGGTCCGGTCGTCAGCGGGTGGGTGCCGTAGGCGTGCGGCTGGCGGTAGCCCGGCACGTACGCGGCGCGGGTCGCCTTCTCGGCGTGCTGGACCAGCAGGTTGCTTCCCGCGGGCACGGCGAGCGTCGCGGAGTCGATCCCGAGCAGGCCGGCGATCACCTCGCGCCGGCCCGCGCCGGCCGGGCCGGCGACGACCACGGCCATCGGATCGCCCGGCCCGGGCGTGGTCACCCCGAGCCGGGTCGGCAGCGGGGCGCACCCGGGCGGCCCGGCCTGCCGGCGCGGGTCGGGCACGTCGACCGAGGGGAGTGGACCCGGCGTCATCAGGTGGCCTCCCGGTCAGGCGACCGGGGTGCCGGTCGCGACTTTTCCCTGGTTGCAGGGGCTGTCGGAAGAGTACGGCTGTCGGCCATCCGACAGCGAACACCTCCGATACTCAGGGGTAATGGCCAGATTACTCAACTTCACTGCGTAACGGTCTGCACGCGGACGGAACACGGTCGATATGCTGCCCCGATGAGTAGGTGGGAGTTCGTCGGCCGTAGAGATGAACTCAACCGTCTGTTGTCGACCATCGGCCGACCCGAGGGGCGCGGGTTGCTCTTCAGCGGCGACGCCGGGGTCGGCAAGAGCCGGCTGCTGCGCGAGGGCGTCTCCGAACTCTCCCCCGAGCGGTACGCCATCTGGTCCATCTCGGCCAGTGCCACCACCGCCGCGCTCCCCTTCGGTGGGCTCGTCCAGGTGCTGCCCGCCGCGCAGCCGCAAGGGCTCTCCCCCGCCGGGATCCTGCGCTGGGCCGTGGACGTCCTCCAGGAACAGGCCGCCGGCCGGCCCGTCGTCCTCGCCATCGACGACGCACACCTGCTCGACCCGCCCTCGGCCGCGCTGGTGCATCTGGTCGCCCGCTCCGAGAACGCCACTGTCATCGGGACGCTGCGCAACGGCGAGCAGATCCCACTGCCGATCCGCGCGCTCTGGACCGACGACCTGGTCGACCTGGTCGAGCTGGGCCCGCTCGGCCGCAGCGAGACCACCGGGCTGCTCGCCGCCATCCTGGGTGGACCGGTCGACGCCTGCTCCTCCGACCGGCTCTTCCAGCTCTCCGCCGGCAACCCACTGCTGCTGCGCGAGCTGGTCCTGGCCGCCGACGACGAGCTGCGCCGCACGTACGGGATCTGGACCTGGACCGGCCGGCTGGAGCTGGCGCCCAGCCTCACCGACCTGATCGACACCCGGATCGGCCAGCTCACCCCCGGCGTCCGGGCCGTCGTCGAGCTGGTCGCCTTCGGCGAGCCGCTGGGCCTGCAACTGCTGGAACGGGCGGTCGACCCGGCGGACGTGGAGGCGGCCGAGGAGCGCGGGCTCATCACCCTGATCCACGACGACCGGCGGCTCAACGTCCGCCTGGCGCACCCGCTCTACGGCGAGGTGATGCGCCGGCACTGCCCGGTCAGCCGCACCCGCCGTCTGCAGGCCACCCTCGCCGGGCTGCTGGAGCAGGTCGGCACGCGCCGCCGCGACGACCTGCTGCGGGTCGCGGTGTGGCGGCTCGACTCGGGTACGGCGCAGGACGTCGCCCAGCTGCTCGACGCCGCGGTCCAGGCGTTCGGCCGGTACGACGTGCCGCTGGCCACCCGGCTGGCCCGCGCCGCGCTGGAGGCCGGCGGCGGCACCGACGCGGCGGAACTGCTGGCCACCATCCTGATGTTCGGCGACCGGCCGGACGAGGCGATCCGCGTGCTCGACCAGGTCGCCGGCGAGATCCACGACGAGCGGCGGCGCAGCCGGTGGCTGACGGTCCGGGGCATGGTCAGCTACTGGGGGCTCAACCGCGAGTCCACTGTGGAGGAAATCGCCGCGCGCGGCGAGGAGCTGAGCGATCCCGCCGACCGGGCCCGGGTCCGCGCGTTCGAGGCCACCATGCGGCTGCACCGGCTCGACATCGACGTCGCGGTCCGGCTGGCCCAGGAGGTGCTCGACCGCCCGGCGGCCCCGATGGCCGCCCGCGAGCTGGCTCGCTGCACGCTGGCCCACCTCCAGGCCGCCCAGGGGCAGTACCAGCGCAGCGCCACCGCGATCGCCCGGGTGCAGGCCGAGGCGGCGTGCTGGCGGGCCGACATGCCCTACCTCCAGCTCGCCATGGAGCTGGCCCGGGGCACCCGGCTGACGCTCTCCGGCGACCTGGCCGGCATCGACGCGATCGTCGCCGACGAGTTCGCCGACCTGGCCGGGGCCGGTGACTTCCGGCTCGGCACCGGTTACCTGGCCATCCTCCAGGCGTACGCGGCTCGCCTGCGCGGGCGCGGGGACGAGGCGCTGCGGACCAGCCTGGAGGCGTGCGCGGTGCTCGCCACCAGCCGCGTGTACGCCGGGCTGGCGCACGCCGAGCGCGCCCAGGCCGCCGCGCTGCGTGGGGACGCGACGCACGCGGCCGAGGCGATGGCCGAGGCGGACCGGACGCACGCGCCCGGCATGGCAGTGCTCTACCCGTGGTTGGAGCAGGCCCGGGGCGCGGTCCAGGCCGCGACGGGCGACCTGCCGGCGGCCACCAAGCACCTGTGCGCGCTCGCCGACCGGCTGCGCGAGGACGGCCTGGCCGGGCACGAGCTGCTCGTCCTGCTCGACCTGGTCCGGTTCGACCAGGCCGACGCGCCGGTCGGCCCGACCTGCACCGACGGTGGGCGGCGCACCGTGGCGCAACGCCTGGCGGAACTCTCCGAGCAGGTCGACGGCGTACTGCCGCCGCTCGTCGCCCGGTTCGGCCGGGCCGTCGCCGACGGCGCCCCGGACGCCCTGCTCGCCGTCGCCGACGGCTTCGCCGACCGCGAGCTGACCGTGTACGCCGCCGAGGCGACCGCGATGGCGCTGCACCGGACGCGGAACGCCCGCGCCGGCGCCACCGGGCCGGTCCGGGAACGCCTCGCGGACCTGCTGCGCCGCTGCGACGAGATCTCCACCCCGGCGCTGCGGCTGCTCCGCCCGACGCTCAGCGACCGGGAGTGGGAGATCGCCCGCCTCGCCGCCGACGGGGTGACCAGCCGGGCCATCGCGGAGCGGCTGTTCCTGTCCACCCGCACTGTGGAGAACCACCTCCAGCGCGTCTACAGCAAACTCGGCGTCGCCGGGCGCGGCGAGTTGCGGGCCGCGCTGCGGTCGATGCCGGGGCACGACGGCACGGAGCCGGACTGAACTCTAGGCTGGAGCGGTGAGCACCCTTCGCCCCGCGCTGCTGACCGACCACTACGAGCTGACCATGGTCAGCGCCGCGCTGCGTGACGGCACGGCCGACCGACGCTGCGTCTTCGAGGTGTTCAGCCGGCGGCTGCCAGCCGGGCGCCGGTACGGGGTGGTCGCCGGAACCGGCCGGCTCATCGAAATGATCCGCGACTTCCGGTTCGACCCGGATGAGATCGACTTCCTGCGCCGTACCGGCGTGGTGGACGACCGGGCCGCGCAGTGGCTCGCCGACTACCGGTTCACCGGCGACATCGACGGCTACGCCGAGGGCGAGCTGTTCTTCCCCGGCTCACCGATCCTCACCGTGTCCGGCACGTTCGCCGAGTGCGTGGTGCTGGAGACGCTCGTGCTGTCGGTGCTCAACCACGACTGCGCGGTGGCCGCCGCCGCGGCCCGGATGGTCACCGCCGCCCGGGGCCGGGCGCTGATCGAGATGGGCTCCCGCCGGGCGCACGAGGAGGCCGCCGTCGCCGCCGCGCGGGCCGCGTACCTGGCCGGGTTCCGGTTCACCTCCAACCTGGCCGCCGGGCAGCGCTACGGCATCCCCACCGCCGGCACCGCCGCGCACGCCTTCACGCTGCTGCACGACGACGAGCGGGCCGCGTTCGCCTCCCAGGTCGCCACGCTGGGCAAGGACACCACGCTGCTCGTCGACACGTACGACATCGCCCAGGGCATCCGCAACGCCATCGCGGTGGCCGGGCCGGAGCTGCGGGCGGTCCGGATCGACTCCGGCGACCTCGCGGTGATCGCCCAGCAGTCCCGCGAGCTGCTGGACTCGCTCGGCGCCACCGAGACGAAGATCATCGTGTCCGGTGACCTGGACGAGTACGCGATCGCCTCGCTCGCCGCCGAGCCGGTGGACATGTACGGCGCCGGCACCGCCGTGGTGACCGGCTCGGGCGCACCCACCGCCGGCCTGGTCTACAAGCTGGTCGAGGTGGAGGGGCGGCCGGTGGTCAAGCGCTCCGAGCACAAGGCCACCATCGGCGGCCGGAAGGTCGCGGTACGCCGGCACAAGCCCACCGGCACCGCCACCGAGGAGATCATCGTGCCGCAGGGCGTGCCGGACCGGCAGCCCAACGACCGGTTGCTCCAGCACTCGTACGTGGTGTCGGGCGAGCCGGCGAAGCTGCCCACCCTGGAGGACTCCCGGGACCACCTGCGGCAGTGCCTGATCTCCATTCCGTGGGAGGGGCTCAAGCTCTCCGCCGGAGATCCGGCCGTCCCCGTCACCGTCGTACCCGCAAGCTGAGGAGGAACCCGATGGCGAACGCCCTGATCATCGTGGACGTGCAGAACGACTTCTGCGAGGGCGGTTCCCTCGCGGTCGGCGGCGGGGCCGGGGTGGCCGCCGGGATCTCCCGGCTGCTGGCCACCGAACCGGACCGGTGGGACCACGTGGTCGCGACGAAGGACTACCACGTCGACCCGGGCGCCCACTTCGGTGACCCGCCGGACTACGTCGACTCCTGGCCCCGGCACTGCGTGGTCGGCACGACCGGCTCCGAGTTCCACCCGGAACTCGCGACCGACCGGGTGGAGACGATCTTCCACAAGGGCGAGCACGCGGCCGCGTACTCCGGTTTCGAAGGGCACGCGCCCGACGGCGAGTGCCTGGCCGACTGGCTGCGCCGGCACGACGTGGACCGGGTCGACGTGGTCGGCATCGCCACCGACCACTGCGTGCGCGCCACCGCGCTGGACGCCGCCCGGGAGGGCTTCCACACCACAGTGCTGCTGGACCTGACCGCCGCCGTCGCCCCGGACACGCTCGACGTAGCGCTGCGCGCGCTCGACGGCGCCGGGGTGACCATGGTGGGCGAGCCTGTGATCACTGCCGCTTGACCGGGTAATCGCTTGCGGGTGTCGTACCCCGGCCCCAGGATGGCGCCGGAGGTACGGTCCGTCGTGAACTTGAAGCCTTACCGGGAAGCGCTCGCCCTACCCGGTCTCCGATCGTTGCTGCTGGTGTCGGTGCTGGCCCGCGTGCCGCTGACCGCCACCGGGGTGACGCTCACCTTCTACGTGGTGCTCGACCTGGGCCGCGGCTACGGCGCCGCCGGCCTGGTCGGCGCCGCGTCGACCATCGGCGCGGCGGTCGGCGCCCCGCTGCTCGGGCGGCTCATCGACCGCCGAGGGCTCCGGCCGGTGCTGGCGCTCACCACCGTCGCCGAGGCGCTGTTCTGGTCCGCCGCGCCCACGCTGCCGTACCCGGTGCTGCTGCCCGCCGCGTTCCTCGCCGGGCTGCTCGCGCTGCCCATCTTCTCGATGATCCGCCAGTCGATCGCCGCGCTCGTGCCGGTGGAGAAGCGCCGACCCGCGTACGCGCTGGACTCGATCGCGATGGAGCTGTCGTTCATGGTCGGCCCGGCGCTCGCCGTCGCCCTGGCCACCGCCGTCACGCCGCGCCTGACGCTGTGGGCGGTCGGCGCCGGGATCGTCGGCTCCGGCATCTGCTTCTGGCTGCTCAACCCGCCGGTGCGGGCCGCCGACGAGCAGGCCGGGCCGCAGCGCCCGGTGCACCGCCGCGAATGGCTCACCCCGCGCCTGCTCGCCGTGCTGGCGGTCAGCCTCGCCGGCACGCTGGTGCTCGGCGGCACCGACGTCGCAGTGGTCGCCGTGCTCCGCGCCGGGGGCGAGATCGGCTGGACCGGCGCCGTGCTGGCCGCCTGGGCGGTCGCCTCACTGGTGGGCGGCTTCGCCTACGGCGCGGTACGCCGCTCGTTCTCCCCGCTGGCGCTCATGGCGGCGCTGAGCCTCGCCACCATCCCGGTCGGGCTGGGCGGATCGCACTGGTGGCTGCTCTGTCTCGCGCTGATCCCGGCCGGTGCGCTCTGCGCCCCCACCCTCGCGTCCACCTCCGACGCGGTCAGCCGGCTGGCCCCACCCTCCGTACGGGGACTGGCCATGGGCCTGCACGGCTCCGCCGTGACAGTGGGCATCGCGCTCGGCGCACCGCTGGCCGGCGCGGTGATCGACGCCTCCGCGCCCGTCTGGGGCTTCGTGGTCACGGGCGCGATCGGCGCGCTGGTGGCGCTGGCGGTCCTCCCGATCGAGCTGCGCCACCGCCGCACCCCGGTCCCCGCCCCGACCCCGGACCCCGACCTGGCCCTCGCCTCCCGCTAGCCCTCAGCCGAAGTCCCCGCCCGCCGCCCACCCATCCGGCGTGATCAAGGAGTCCGTGCCTCCCCTCCCCGAGGCAAGGCGAGCCAGCTCGGGGAAGTGGCTGGGTCCACGCACCCCGGACACCACCACTCCCCCGAACTGGCACCCGCGCGTGATGCCCCCTGGCCGAAACCCCCACTCCCCTCCCAGAAGTTGACCAAGGAGTTGGCGTCCCCTCAGGCCGGGCAAGACAACACAAACTCCTTGATCACCGGCGCACCCAAGGCAGGGCGAAGCCAGTACGGGGAAGTGGCTAGGTCCACGCACCCCGGACACCACCACTCCCTCGAACTGGCACCCGCGTGACACCCCCTGGCCGAAACCCCACCACTTTAGAAGTTGACCAAGGAGTTGGCGGCCCTTCAGGCCGAGCAAGCGGACACAAACCCCTTGATCACCGGCGCACCCGAGGCAGGGCGAGGCCAGTACGGGGAAGTGGCTAGGTCCACGCACCCCGGACACCACAACTCCCCCGTACCGGCGCCGCGAGGCGGCCCATGGCCGGAACCCACCTGTCCAAGAGTTGACCAAGGAGTTGGCGTCGCCGGAGGCGCAACGAGACGACACAAACTCCTTGATCACCGGCGAACTCGATGCCAGGCGAAGCCAGTACGGGGAAACGGCTGGGTCCAAGGACCCCGGACACCACCACTTCCCCGTACTGGTGCCGCGTCCCGCCCTCAACCCCGGCGATCATGAGGTTGGCGGCGACAAATCGGGCACGGAGCACAGCCAACTTCATGATCAACGGGGACAGGCGGGCGGGAACAGGCGGGCGGGAACAGGCGGCCGGGGAAAAGGGCGGGCGCCGCACCCCCCGGTCAGGGAGTGCGGCGCCCGGTTCGACGTGGCGGCGCGGTGCTCAGCGCTGGTCGAGGTTGCCTGCGGTGTCCTCCTGGTAGCTGGCGCCACCGTTGACCTCGCTGGTCAGCGGCTTGGCGCCACCCTCGGGCGGGCCGGCCAGGCTCTGCCCGGCAGCCAGTTCGGGGAACTTCGCGTCGAAGGCCGGCCGCTCGGAGCGGATGCGCGGCATGCGGTCGAAGTTGCGCAGCGGCGGCGGCGAGCTGGTGGCCCACTCGAGCGAGTTGCCGTGACCCCACGGGTCGTCGACCTCGACCACCGGGCCGGTCTTGTACGACTTCCAGCAGTTCCAGATGAACGGCAGCGTCGAGATACCGGTGATGAACGCGCCGATCGTGGAGATCGTGTTCAGCGTGGTGAAGCCGTCGATGGCCTGGTAGTCGGCGTACCGGCGCGGCATGCCCTCGTTACCCAGCCAGTGCTGCACCAGGAACGTGGTGTGGAAGCCGATCATGGTGAGCCAGAAGTGGATCTTGCCCAGGCGCTCGTCGAGCATCCGGCCGAACATCTTCGGGAACCAGAAGTAGATGCCGGCGAAGACGGCGAACACGATGGTGCCGAAGAGCACGTAGTGGAAGTGCGCCACCACGAAGTACGAGTCGTGCAGGTGGAAGTCGAGCGGCGGGCTGGCCAGCAGCACACCGGTGAGACCACCGAAGAGGAAGGTCACCAGGAAGCCGATCGAGAAGAGCATCGGCGTCTCGAAGGTGATCTGGCCCCGCCACATGGTGCCGATCCAGTTGAAGAACTTCATACCGGTGGGCACGGCGATCAGGTAGCTCAGGAAGCTGAAGAACGGCAGCAGCACCTGGCCGGTGGCGAACATGTGGTGCGCCCAGACGCTCATCGACAGGGCGGCGATGGCGATGGTGGCGGCCACGAGGCCCTTGTAGCCGAAGATCGGCTTCCGGGAGAACACCGGGATGATCTCGCTGATGATGCCGAAGAACGGCAGCGCGATGATGTACACCTCGGGGTGACCGAAGAACCAGAACAGGTGCTGCCACAGCATCGGCCCGCCGGTCGCCGGGTCGTACACGTGGGCGCCCATCAGGCGGTCCGCGGCGAGCGCGAACAGCGCGGCGGCCAGCAGCGGGAAGACCAGGATCGCCAGCAGGCTGGTGACCAGCATGTTCCAGGTGAAGATCGGCATCCGGAACATGGTCATGCCGGGCGCGCGCAGGGTCAGGATCGTGGTGATCAGGTTGACCGCGCCGAGGATGGTGCCCAGACCGGAGATGGCCAGGCCGACCACCCACATGTTGGCGCCGACGCCCGGGGCGTGGTCGGCGGTGCTCAGCGGCGTGTACGCGGTCCAGCCGAAGTCGGCCGCGCCGCCCGGGGCGATGAAGCCCGCGGTGGCGAGCGTGCCGCCGAACAGGTACAGCCAGTACGCGAAGGCGTTCAGCCGGGGGAACGACACGTCCGGCGCGCCGATCTGCAGCGGCACCACGTAGTTCGCGAAGGCGAACACGATCGGCGTCGCGAAGAACAGCAGCATGATCGTGCCGTGCATCGTGAAGAGCTGGTTGTACTGCTCGGGCGACAGGAACTGCAGGCCCGGCCGCGCCAGTTCGGCGCGCATGATCAGGGCCATCAAGCCACCGATCATGAAGAACACGAACGCGGTGACCATGTACATGATCCCGATCTGCTTCGCGTCCGTGGTGCGCAACAGCCGCGCGAGGGCCGACCCCTTGACCGGCTCCCGGACCGGCCAGGGCCGGGTCACGACCGGCTTGGGTGCGACGGTGGTCACGAGTGGCCTCCGGTTCTGGTTGTCCCGCTCGGCGCGCTGGTCATCGGCGCAGCCGTCATCCGCAAGGAGGATAGTCCCCGGTAGGTGGCCCCGCCGCGTGGGGTGGGCGGCTACGATCTCCCACCCGTCAGAGCGGGCCGGTCAGGAGCCGGTAGTGCTCCCGGAAGATCCGTCCGCCGCGCCCGCGCAGCAACGGGTCGCGCAGCGCCGGCGGCACGTCGCGGGTGCGGTTGCGGTCCCGGGTCCGGTCCCGCACCCAGCGGGTACGCGGACGGCGGCGACTCTCGTACGCCAGCAGCGCGGCGTCGACGCTGCCGGCGGCGCGCAGCGACTCGGCGAGCACGACGGCGTCCTCCAGCGCCATCGCGGCGCCCTGGGAGAGCGTCGGCGCGGTGGCGTGAGCGGCGTCACCGACGAGCAGCACCCGGCCGTGGAACCACCGCCCCAGCTCGACCTCCTCGGTGCGCTCGACGCAGACAGTCTCCAGCGCGTCCAGCACCTCCGGCACCGGGCCGCCGTAGGAGCCGAACAGCTCCCGCAGCCGGGCGAGCGGGTCGGCGGGCAGGTCGGTGCCGGCCTCGTCGGCGTAGCAGTAGAGCCGTCCGGCGCCGAGCGGCACCACCAGGAACCCGGCCCGCTGGCCGAGCAGGGCGGTCCAGTCGACGATCCGCGGGCCGCCGCGCACCAGGGCCCGGTAGACGACGTGTCCGGCGGGGCGGGGCGGGCCGCCGAGCGCGGCGAGCGTGCGTACCGCCGAGCGTGGCCCGTCCGCGCCGACGACCAGGTCGTACTCCGCGCTGGTGCCGTCGGTGAAACCGACCGCCACGCCGCCGGGCAGCGGGTCGCCGGTGCTGACCTCGGCGCCGTGCCGGACCGCGCCGCCGGCACCGGTGAGCAGGACCCGGTGCAGCTCGGCCCGGGGCAGCGCCCGGCACTCCCCCACTCCGGCCCAGAGCGCGTCGAGGTCGACCTCGCACAGCGGCGCCCCGGCGGCGTCGAGGAAGCGCTGCCGGCGGATCACCTGGCCGAGCGGGCGCAGCGGGCCGTCGAGGTCGAGCCGGCGCATCGCCCGGGCCGCGTTGCCCGGTAGGTAGAGGCCGGTGTCGGTCGACTCCGTGGGTGGCAGCCGTTCGGTGACGTCGGGCCGGAACCCCGCCAGGCGAAGCGCCCGGGCCACGGCGAGGCCGGCGATGCCCGCGCCGACGACGAGGACGCGCAGGGGTGAACCACCCATGGTGGGTTACGCCTCCGGAGGGGAACGGCACGCGTTGGAGGCAAGACATTACTCGCCGCAACCAGGCGGCGGAAGTGCCCGCTCGCCCTGGCGCGGGCCGCCGGTCGGCGGCGCACCCCGTCCCACCGGCAGGAATCCCGCCTCCATCTGGGGGAAGGGTGCGGCGGCCGCCGCCGGTCGCGCCACCGGCCGGACGCGGAGCGTTAACGAGCTCGGCGCATTTGCGCAATGATTCGAGACATGTAAATGTATTCCCTGCACCGTGGGAGCGCTCCCGTCCGCATCACCGACCGAACCGGCGCCGTCCCCGCGCCGAGTCAAGGAGCATCATGAAGCGTCCACTCAGGGCCCTCGCCGCGGCCGGCCTGCTGGCCGCCGGCACGATCGTCGCCGTAGCGCTCGGCGGCACCGCCTCCGCCGACACGCAGATCTGCGAGCAGTACGGCTCTACCACCATCGGCGGCAAGTACGTGGTGCAGAACAACCGCTGGGGCACCAGCGCCCAGCAGTGCATCAACGTCACCTCGACCGGTTTCTCGATCACCCGGGCGGACGGCTCCGCGCCGACCAACGGGGCGCCGGTCGCCTACCCGTCGATCTTCGTGGGCTGCCACTACACCAACTGCTCGCCCGGCACGAACCTGCCGGTGCAGGTGAAGAACATCAGCAGCGCCCCGTCCAGCATCAGCTACAACTACGTCAGCGGCGCGATCTTCAACGCGTCGTACGACATCTGGCTCGACCCGTCGCCCAAGCGGGACGGGGTGAACCAGATGGAGATCATGATTTGGCTCAACCGGCAGGGCTCGATCCAGCCCATCGGCTCTCCGGTCGGCACCGCCAACATCGCGGGCCGGACCTGGGAGGTCTGGCGCGGCAGCAACGGCTCGAACAACGTCATCTCGTACCTGTCGCCGTCGGCCATCCCCAGCTTCAGCTTCGACGCGCTGGCGTTCATCAACGACACCCGCAACCGGGGCGCGATCACCAACGACTGGTACCTGACCAGCATCCAGGCCGGCTTCGAGCCGTGGCAGGGCGGTGTCGGGCTGGCGGTCAACTCGTTCTCGCAGAACGTCAACACCGGCTCCAACCCGCCGCCGACCACGTCGGCGCCGACCACGCCGCCGCCGTCGGGCAACGCGTCGTGCACCGTCACCTACCGGGCGGCGAACGTCTGGAACAACGGCTTCACCGCCGAGGTGACGGTCAAGAACACCGGCTCCGGCACGATCAACGGCTGGACGCTCAACTACAACCTGCCCTCCGGGCAGACCGTCACCAACGCGTGGAACGCCACTGTCAGCCAGAGCGGCTCGGCGGTGACCGCACGCAACGCCGACTACAACGGCACCCTGTCGCCCGGCGCGTCGGCCACCTTCGGCTACCAGGCGACGCTCAACGGCAGCTACTCGGCGCCGAGCAGCTTCACGCTCAACGGCTCCACCTGCGCCCGCGGCTGACCGGCGCGTGACGAAGGGGCGCGGTCCGCACGGACCGCGCCCCTTTCCCGGTACGAAGCGTCAGCCGGCGAGCGCGTCGATGTCGCGCATCTCCTCGGCCGTCAGCGAGAACCCGAACACGTCGAAGTTGGCCCGGATGCGCTCCGGCGTGACCGACTTCGGGATGACCACGATCTCGTGGTCGATGTGCCAGCGCAGCACCACCTGGGCCGGCGACACGTCGTGCGCCTGGGCGATGCGGACCAGCACCGGGTCGGACAGGTCGCTGGTCTTGAACGGGCTGTACCCCTCCAGCGCCACCCCGCGGTCGCGGTGGGCGGCGTAGGTGTGCCTGTCGTACAGCGACGGACTCCACCGGATCTGGTTGACCGCCGGCGTCTCCTCGGTGGCCTGGATCAGCTCGTCGAGCTGCCCGACCGAGTAGTTGCTCACCCCGACGGCGCGAGCCAGGTCCTGGTCCCGCGCCGCGAGCATCTCCCGCCACACCGGGATGCTGTCGCCGGGTGCGGACGGCGGCCAGTGCACCAGCCACAGGTCGACGTAGTCGGTGTCCAGCGCGGCCAGGCTCGCCTCGATGGTCTCCCGCTCCCGGCCCACCCGGTCCGGCGGGAGCTTGGTGGTGATGAAGACGTCCTCCCGGCGCAGCCCGCTCTCCTTGACCGCCCGGCCCACCTCCTTCTCGTTGCCGTACATCGTCGCGGTGTCCAGGTGCCGGTAACCGGCGTCCAGCGCGTTGAGCACGGCCTCGTAGCCGGCCTCGCCGGTGGCCTGCCACGTGCCGAAGCCGAGCAGCGGGATCCGGACGTCGCCGGTGAGCGGAAGGGTGGGCTGGTCGCTTTCCATGTCCCCCGTTCTACCCCGGTTCGTCGCACACACACCGGCATCCCGGCGCGCACGGCACGTCTGGGGGAGGATGCGGGGATGGCGGACCGGCTGGACGAGTACCGGCGGAAACGGGACGCCGCGCGTACCCCGGAACCGGTGCCCGAGCGGGCGTCCGGCCGGAAGCGGTCCGCGCGGCGCGCGCCCCGTTTCGTCATCCAGCAGCACCACGCCCGGAGCCTGCACTGGGACCTGCGGCTGGAGCACGACGGCGTGCTCGCCTCCTGGGCGGTGCCGCGCGGCCTGCCCCGCGACCCGGGCCGCAACCACCTCGCGGTGCACACCGAGGACCACCCGATGGAGTATCTGACGTTCCACGGGGAGATCCCCGCCGGGGAGTACGGCGGCGGGCGGATGACAGTGCACGACACCGGCACCTACCGGGCCGAGAAGTGGCGCGACGACGAGGTGATCGTGGTGCTCGACGGCGAGCGCACGAAGGGGCGGTACGTGCTGTTCGCCACCGGCGGGCGGGGCCGGGACTGGATGATCAGGCGCACCGACCCGGCGCCGGAGGGCTGGACGCCGATGCCCGAGCTGGTCCGCCCGATGCGGCCCGCCGAGGGTGGGCGGCTGCCGCGCGACGCCGCCGCCTGGGGGTACGAGCTGCGCTGGGCGGGTGTGCGCGCGATGGCGTACGTCTCCGGCGGCCGGCTGCGGCTGCTCGACGGCGACGACGCCGAGGTCACCGGGTCGTACCCCTGGCTGCGGGCGATGGCCGAGGCGCTGGCCCCGGCCGAGGCGGTGCTCGACGGCGTGCTGGTCCGGATCGACCCGGCCGGGCGGGTCCGGCCGCCGACCCGGCGCGACGGGCAGTTCCTCGCCGTCGACCTGCTCTGGCTGGAGGGCGTGCCGAGCCTCGACGTGCCGTACGCGCAACGCCGTGACCTGCTCGACGGTCTGGCGCTCGCCGGTCCGCACTGGCAGACTCCGCCGTGGTTCCCGGGAGTCGGTGCGGACGCCCTGCGGGCCGCCCGTGAGCAGGGGCTCCCGGGAGTGGTGGCCAAGCGCCTCGACTCCCCGTACGAGCCGGGCCGGCGCAGCCGGCACTGGCTGAGCATCGACGCGAGCTGAGGACCACCGTGCACCTGACGCACCTGGAGTGCCCGCGCTGCGGCCGCGAACATCAGGCGGACGTGTTGCAGAACCTGTGCGGCTGCGGCTCGCCGCTGCTGGCCCGCTACGACCTCGCCGCGGTGGCCGCCACCGTCGCCCCGGAGCAGTTCGGGCTGCGCCCGGCCGACCTGTGGCGCTACCGGGAGCTGCTGCCGGTGGCCGATCCCCGGTGCGTCACCACGCTCGGCGAGGGCTGGACGCCGATGTGGCGCGCGCCCGCGTACGGCCACGAGATCGGCATCGCGGATCTGATCGTCAAGGACGAGGGGCTGACCCCGACCGGGTCGTTCAAGGCACGCGGCGCGTCGGTGGGCGTGAGCCGGGCCCGGGAGCTGGGCGTGGAGCGGATCGCCATGCCCACGAACGGCAACGCCGGGGCGGCCTGGGCGACGTACGCGGCGCGGGCCGGGATGGGCGCGACGATCGCCATGCCGCTGGCCGCGCCGACCATCTGCCGGGAGGAGTGCCTCGCCGCCGGCGCCGACCTGCGGCTGATCGACGGCCTGATCAACGACGCCGGCCGGGACATCGCCGAGCTGATCGCCGGGTCGGACGGGCAGATCTTCGACGCGGGCACGCTGCGCGAGCCGTACCGCCTGGAGGGCAAGAAGACCATGGGGTACGAGATCGTCGAGCAGCTCGGGTGGCAGGTCCCCGACGTGATCGTCTACCCGACCGGCGGGGGCGTCGGGCTGATCGGCATCCACAAGGCGCTGCACGAGCTGCGCGAACTGGGCTGGGTGGAGGACCGGCTGCCCCGGCTGGTAGCGGTGCAGTCCACCGGATGCGCGCCGATCGTCCGGGCGTTCGCGGCCGGCGAGGACCGGGTCACCCCGTGGACGGACGCGCGCACCGTCGCGTTCGGCATCACCGTGCCCGCCCCGCTCGGCGACGAGCTGATCCTGTCCGCGCTGCGCGAGAGCGCCGGCACCGCGATCGCTGTGGACGACGCGGAGATCCTCACCGACCTGCGCGACTTCGCCGCCCGGGAAGGGCTGCTGCTCTGCCCGGAGGGCGCGGCCTGCCTGACCGCCGCCCGGCACCTGCGGGCCGGTGGCTGGATCCGCCCCGGCGAGCGCGTCGTGGTGCTGAACACCGGCGCCGGGTTGAAGTACCCCGGCCTGGTGCAAGGAGGGGCCCCTTCTTAACGTCTCCGGTAGAGCAGGGGCCCCCGCTTAACACGTGCGCCGGGCGTCAGGACGTCGGCGGCTCGTCCTCGCCGGCCTCCTCGGCGGCGTCCGCCTCCTCCTTCGTCTTGTGCACCGCGCCGTCGGCGTGCTCCGGCGGGCCGTAGACGGTGTAGAGCACCAGCGGGTTCGGCCCGGTGTTGACGAAGTTGTGCTTCGTGCCGGCCGGGACGACCACGAGGTCGCCGGAGACGACCTCCTTCTTCTCCCCGGCCACCCGGGCCTCGCCGGTGCCGCTGACGAACGTGAGGATCTGGTCGATGCCCTCGTGGACCTCCTCGCCGATCTCGCCGCCCGGCGGAATGGTCATGATGACCAGCTGGGTGTGCTCCCCGGTCCAGAGCACGCGGCGGAAGTCGGGACTCTTCTCGGCGACTGTCGCGATCGTGAAATGCTCCATGGCCCGCTCATACCCCGTACGCACGCCCGCCACGCCGGGAGTCGCAGATGGTGGAATTCCCCACGCCGGCCGGGTTTGGATCCCGTCGGAAGGGGCATGTGCTGCCGACAAGACCGGTGCGGTACGGGCCGGTCGAGCCAAGTCCCCGCTGGCGTACCGCCTGTACGGCTGCGGCGGTGGGAGACGGCCGGAGCGCGGCGACGTTACGACCGGAGGTCGTGCGGCGCCGTGCGCTCGTCTGCGCGCCCGTTCCGGTCAGGCGAGCACGGCCAGGTGAAAGGGGCGGTCCGCGTGGCCGCTCGTGCCGTGCGTCTCCACGAAGACGGCGTTGGCGATGCCGGACCGGGGCGCGACGGTGATGACGCCCTGCGGTGCGAGCCCGCCGGGCTTCGCGGGACCGACGGTTCCGACGTACGCCGCCGCGGCGACGTCCTGGTCGAACGCGACCTGATACATCCCGGCGGCGAGCCGGGTGGCCGAGGTGGCGCCGAGCCCGCGTACCAGCGTGCCGTTGGCGTCGACCACCGCGAACAGCACGCGGGCGGTGGCCGGCAGCCCCAGGGCCGCACACGAGTTGATCTCGGTGTCGGCGCGCGCGGCCTCCCTCATGCTCGGGATCGGTTGGCCGATGGTTTCCCTCCTACCTCTGCGGCTGGGCATGCTGATCCTCTCTCCCGCCGGTACGCCGGCAGGAGGCGTTCGTGCGCGTCCGGGCGATCGTCGGCGGTCCCCCTCGGTGATTCCGACGCTATGTCGGCGCACCGCTCGGCAACCAGCCGCAGAACTGTCCGATCAAGGACAGTGGACGGCTCTGAGCTGCGGAAACGTCTGCCGCACCGGCGATCCGCGACCCCGCCTCGCAGGCCGCAGTGACATCGGCGGCCGGATCTGGCACCGGGCAGAAGTGGTGACGCAGAGCAATCGGCTGGCTACATTTAAGTATGGTGCAGTCGCTCCGAGGCCGACCGGCGGACCCGGTCTACCGCCCGGTGCTGGCCGCGCGGCGTGGTGAGCTGGAGGCGTTGTCCCATCTCGACGGATCCTCCGCCGCGCTGCTCGCACCGGTTCTCGACGTTCCGGCGGACGCGCCGTCCATGGTGGACTCGCTCGCGCGGCTGCCCGGCGAGCTGCTGCCCGCCGTCGACGTGTCGGCGCTTCCGGACGCCCCGGAACACGATCCGGCCCGCTGGGGCGTACCGCTGGTGCCGGTCATCGGTCTCGCGGACAGCGACCGGCGGCTGGCCGCGCACGGCGCTGCGGCGCGGGCCTGGACGCGCCACGCCGTCGTCCGGTTGCGCACCGGGCCGGACCGCAGCGGGCCGGACGCCGCGACGGCGGCGGCGGAGCGGGTGTGGCGGCTGACCGGCCTGGTACCGGAGCAGTGCGACCTGCTGCTCGACGCGGGGGACGTGTGCTGCACCGCCGACGTCCGGCTGGCCGAGCCACGGGTGCGGCGCGCGGCGGAATGGGCCCGGCGGCACGCCTGGCGTTCGGTGACGGTGGCGGCCGGCGGGATGCCGCCGGCCCTGTCCCGGCTCCCGGTGGACGAGCCGGTCCGGCTGGACCGTTACGACTGGTCGCTCTGGCAGCGCCTGGCCGACCTGGACCTCGGGTACGGCGACTACGGCGTGAGCTGCGCGGTACGCGGCGCGGACGAACCGGGCGACCGGGTGCCCACGCTGCGCTGGGCCACCGACGACGCGTGGTGGGTCTACCGCTGGTCGCGGCGCGGCGGGCGGGGCGACGAGCGCTTCGCCGACCTCTGCCGCACCGTGACTGCCGCTCCCCACTGGCCGGCCGCCGGAGCCAGCTTCTCCTGGGGCGACCACGAGATCGTCCGGCGGGCCCGGCGCGGCGCGGGCGCGGGTTCGCCGGCCAACTGGATCGCGTGGAGCACCTCCCACCACCTGGCGCAGGTGCTGGCCGCACTGGTCCGAGCCGAACGGGACCAGCGCGGCCGGGCGTGGTGGGCCGAGCCGGACGCCCCGGAACGGGGACGCACCGGCCGCTCGCCGCGTGGCGGGGAGTCCCGCCACGCCGGCTGACTCACTCCTTCTCGGTGAACCCGAACTGCACCACGCCCTCGTCGTCGACGACCGCGTCCACCGAGGTGTCGTTCAGCAGTTCGGCGGCGTCGGAGTCGAGGAAGATGCGCGCCCCCTCGGTGTCCACCACCTGGTCGCCCCGCACCGGCTCCGGCACCAGTTCGATGGAGAGCGAACCAGCCTCGGTGTCGGCGGCGATGCGCAGCCCGCCCGCGTCGGCGACGTCCTGCTGGGCGGCGAGGTCACGGATCACCAGGACGGCGTTGTCGGTCATGGTCAGCATCGCTGAACTCCTCATGGCTGGATGTCGGGATTCGCGTGGGCGACAAGGCCCACGTACAGGTCTTTTCCCTCCCTCGGCCCGGCGAATCCCTAGGCTGGGGGCAGGGACGGCGCACAGCGCCGCCACGTCTCCTGGCGATAACCTTTCACACCGGAGTCTTTCCCGCAGGAAATCTCCATGGCAGCATCGGCGCATGCATCGTCGCCTATTTCCCCGGGCGCTCGCGGTGCTGGTGCTGGTCGCCACCGCGGCCACCGCCGGCGCCACCACCGCCACGGCCGAAGCGCCCACCCCGGCGCAGACCCGGTTGCACGCCACCATCGACGCGATCCTCGCCGACAGCCGGCTCGACGGGGCGCAGGCGGGCGTGGTCGTCGTCGACACCACGACCGGCCGCACGCTGTACGACCGCAACGGGACGCGACGGCTCATCCCGGCCTCGAACACCAAGCTGCTCACCTCGGCGGCGGCGATGGAACTCCTCGGGCCGGGCCACCGCTTCATCACCGACGTGAGCGCCGACGGGACGCGCCGCGCCGGCATGCTCTCCGGTGACCTCTACCTGCGCGGCGGAGGCGACCCCACCATCCTCGCCGCCGACTACGACCGGCTCGCCGCGCAGGTCGCCGCGGCCGGCGTACGGGTCGTCGCGGGCAACCTGGTCGCCGACGACACCCGGTACGACAGCGACCGGCTCGGCCCGGACTGGACCTGGGACGACGAGCCCTACTACTACGCCGCGCAGGTGTCCGCGCTCACCGTGGCGCCGGACACCGACTACGACGCCGGCACGGTGATCGTCAACGCCGCGCCGGGAACACGGGCGGGTGCCCGGCCGAAGATCACCATGACGCCGGACAACGGCTGGCTGCGCATCGAGAACCGGGCCGAGACCGTCGCCGACGGCGAGACCACCATCTCGTTCGAGCGCGAGCACGGCGGCAACACCGTGGTGATGACCGGCCAGATCGCACTCGGCGCGGCCACCGAGCGCGACTGGGTGACGGTCTGGGAGCCGACCGGGTACGCGGCCGACGTGTTCCGGTCCGCGCTGCGCCGCCACGGCGTACGGGTGCTCGGGCGGACCGTGCTCGGCACCGCCACCCCGGACACCGCGAAGCCGCTGGCCCGGCACGACTCGATGCCGCTGGCCGACCTCATGGTGCCGTTCCTCAAGCTCTCCAACAACGGCCACGCCGAGGTGCTCACCAAGGAGCTGGGCCGGGTGCTCTCCGGCTCCGGCACCTGGGCCGCCGGGCTCTCCGCGATCAGCGGGTACGTGGGCGACGCCGGGGTGGACACCGGCACGCTGCGCCAGCGCGACGGCTCCGGACTGTCCCGGCGCAACCTCGTCCCACCCACCCAGTTCGTCACGCTGCTCTCGGAGGTCCGCGCCGAACCCTGGTTCGCCACCTGGTACGCCGCGCTGCCGGTGGCCGGCAACGCGAACCGGCTCGTCGGCGGGACGCTGCGCAGCCGGATGAGCGGGACCGCCGCCGCGAACAACGTGCACGCCAAGACCGGCAGCCTGACCGGCGCGTCAGCGCTCTCCGGTTACGTCACGAACGCCGACGGCCGGCTGCTGGCGTTCTCGATCGTGCTGAACAACTACCTGACCTCGTCCGTGAAGGGCCTGGAGGACCAGATCGCGATCGCCCTGGCCGGGCACACCGAGAGCGAGACGGCCGCCGCCCGGCGGACCGTGCCGGCCGCGCCGGAGTCGCCGCGCGTACCGGAGGGACGGGAGTGCTCCTGGGTCAAGCCGGCGCTCTGCTGACCGGGGCCGTACCGCCCCGGTGCTAGGCGCCGGGGCGGTACGGCTGCGGGCAGGCGGCGGGGTCACCCCGCTCGACGAGCGCGTCGATCTCGGCCGGCGGGAGCCCGCGCAGGGTGAGCACGCGGCGGCCCCAGCGGTGCAGCCGGCACGGGTGCGGGCTGGCGTCGTTGCGGCAGATGGTCCCGCCCGACCAGGCCCGCGGCGCGTGCACCACCACCGCCCGCACCGCGAACTGGACGTCCTCGACCGTCACGTACGGCGGCATCGGGATCTCGCGCAGGACGTCACCGTCGGCGCGCGGGCAGGCGGGGGCGACGGGAGCAGGGCCGGTCATCGGTCGTGCCTCCACAGAGGATGGTCGGACGGGAACAACGGAAACCTACGACGCCCGGCCGGTCACGCGACGGACAAACTGTCCCCGCTCAACGCAGCGCGACCGCCTGCAGGCTGACGTTGCCGCAGTCCCCGAGGGACTCCTCCACCGTCCAGTTCATCAGCAGCTTCGCGCCGCGCGGCCCGCGGAACTTGATCGTGAACTCGGTGGTGAGCGCGGTGTGCGGATCCTCCATCCGCAGCGTGGTGGTCGGGCCGCCGCTGGAGACCCGCACGTCGAGGCGGCCACGGGCCATCCAGAGCCCGGCGTACAGACGCACCGTGCGCTGCTGCCCGTCGGCGGCCACCGCCAGGTTGAACCCGCTGCCCCGGTGACAGGTGTAGACGCCGGACATGGTGCCGCTCGCCGACGAGACCGGGTTTCCGTCGCGCCAGGCGTACGCCTCGGGGTTGTTGCTGAAGCCCTGCCGCCGCCCCCGGCCGCCCTCGTCGCGGATCTCGCCGGAGCCGCCCCGCTTGCGGACCGTCCGGTCGGCGCCGGTGAGCCCCCAGTGGACCCAGTCGGTGGCGCCCACGGCGGTGAGGTCGACGGTGGCGGGCACCTCGGCGCGGCTGACCGCGACCGTCGACGGCACCGTGGGCGGTGTGGGACTGGGTGGGGGTGTGGACGGTGTCGGGCTCGGCGACGGCGGCCGCTGCCGGGGCCGCAACCCCGGATTGACCACTGTGTCGTCGGCTTCGTTCGGCAGCCCGACCCGGCCGGGCGGGGCAGCCGGCAGCCGGGCGTGCTCCTCGCGTGGCGCGTCGTGCCGCTCGACTCCGATGTAGAACGCCAGCGCCGCGAGGCAGAGCAACGCGGCGAGCCCTTCCAGCATCAGCCGTCGTCGGCGGCGCAACCGCCGCAGCGCGGACCGGGTACGCGGAAGGCCGTGGCGGTGCGAGCCGTGGCCGGCACGCGAACGGTCCTCCTGCCCCACCACACCCTCCGCTCCGGTCACGACGCCGGGAAAGACCGGAGCGCGACGGGCTTCACGGTGTCACCGGGCGGCTCTTTGCGCCATATGTCAGCCGACGGGCGTTTCCAGTTCGTTATCAAACGCCGGGAGCCGGGCGGCTCAGCTTACCGTGATCGCCTGCAACGCCACCCCGTCGTTGTGCCCGCCGGTCACCGTCAGGGCGCGCCAGGTGATCAGCAACCGCTCCTCCCGGGGCGCCCGGAAGCGGATGACGTACTGGTAGAAGCGGTCCCCGGCGGCGAGGGCGACCTCCTGGACGGCCGGATCGCCGCCGCCGGAGAGCGACACGTCGAGCCGCGCACCGGCCGAGAACGTGCCGACGAACAGCCGGACGGTACGCAGATCCCCGCTCCCGGTCACGGCGAGCGTGAAGCTCTTGCCGGCGCCCCGCTGGAAGACACCCGCCCGGGTGCCCTCCTCCCGGGCCGTCGGCACGCCGTCCACCCACCGAAGATCCGTCACCCCGGCGTTGTGCTCCAACCGCTCGCCGCCCGGGTCCTGGATCTCGCCGGTGCCGCGCAGCTTGCGCTGGACACTGTCCGCCCCGGTGCCACCCCAGTGCCGCCAGTCCCGCTTGCCGAGCACGGTGAGCGACAGCGACTCGGGCAGCGGCTCCAGCTTCAGGTCGAGCAGCGGCTCGCCGGGCGACACCGGGTCGCCGGGAACCGGCGCGACCGGCGCCTGATCGCTCGGCGCCGCCACGGGCGCGGTCTCCCGGGTCAACGGGGGCGGCGCGGGTGACCGGACCGCGTACGTCAGCGCCGCCACCAGCCCGGTCACGGCCATGCCCGCCAGCACGGCGCGGCGGCGCCGACGCCGGGCCCGGGCCGCAGCGACCCGGGTGGCCGGGGCATCCGCCGGTGGCCGGGCCGGGCCGAGAGTCCGGCTCAGCCGGTTCTTCGCCGCCCGGGCCACGGCGCGCAGTCGGACGCCGAACTTGCCGGCCAGGACGTCAAGCTTGCCGGTCAGGACGCCGAGGCGCGCCGGGAGGCTCTTCCGGGCGGAGTGGCGGCCCGGTCTCGCTTCCGCCTCGGCCTCTTGCGGCGGACCCGGTTCGGCCGGATCGTGCCCGGCGCCCGGTCGGACCGGCGGTGGAGCGGACAGGTGCAGTCCGATCGGAGCCGGCCCGACCAGCGGAACCCGGCCGCCGGGCGGGTTCGGAGCAAGCGAGCCCGGACTCAGCGGGCCCGGGGCGAGCGGAGTCGGCGCAGGTGGGCCGGGTGCGGTGGGGTCGGCCGGGAACGGGCCGGCGGCCGGAAGGTCGGGAGCGGGTGGGCCGGCGGTGCGCGGAGGCGGCCAGACAGCGGTACCGGGCGGATCCAGGTCCGCCGGAGGCGCCGGATCATCCTGGTCGGACGGTGAGCGGTCGCCGCCCGGCGGGGGCACCGGCCGGGGCGTGGCTGGATCGGTGTCCCCGGGTAGGCGGCGTGGACCGACGGGACGCTCCGGCGCGTCGGCCGCGTCGTCCGGCGTGGGCAGCCAGCCTCCGACCCGGATCCCGGTACGCGCGATGTCGTCCTCAGCCACCGACCCTCCCTCGGCCACCGGCGGCGAGCGGCCCGGCCCCGTGGCTCGCCGTAGGGAGAATGACACAGAACGCGATCTTGGAGAAGGCATCCACCCCCGCAATTCCCACGCCCTCCGTACTCCGAGCACCCCAACGGAAGAGATCTTGGAAGCTTTGCGCCCCCATAGGGGCCGTTCCGTACCAAGATCTCCCGCGACCCGGACACGCGGACCGCGCCCACCCCGTCGATCATGAGGTTGGCGGCGACAAATCGGGCGTCGGATGCCGTCAACTTCATGATCGACGCGGATCGGCGGGCGGAGGGCGCGGGCGTGCGGGGCGGGGCGGGGCGGGCGGGCGGGCGGCGGTCAGTGGCGGGTGCGGCGGTGCAGGCCTCGGGTCGGGTGCCAGCTCTCGATCAGGAGGTGGTCGGGCGGGTCGCCCACTCGGGTGAGCGCCACTTCGGTCAGTTCGATCCGGAAGCTGTGCGAGCCGTCCTCGGCGGGCGGCTCCTCGTGCGCCCGGCCGGTGATCTTCGCGTCCCCGTCCCAGGTGGACGGGTCGTCGGACGGGGCGTCCTCGGTGGGGCTGTGCAGCGCCACCCGGGGGTCGCGGCGCAGGTCGAGCGCCTTGACCGCGCCGGCCATGCTGCCCAGCCGCAGCTGCCCGTCGTCGCCGAAGTCGAACTCGGTGCCGCTGATCCGCGGCGAGCCGTCCCGCCGCAGGGTCGCCATCGTGCCGTGCTTGCGGACCGCGAACCGGGCGCGTACCCGCGCCGCGAAGTCGGGCTCGGCCGCCACCAGATCGGACCACCATGTCATGCCTCCGAGTCTGTCCCGGAAACCTGACAACCCGCGGCGCCTTTCCCCCGGCGGCTCAGCCCACCTGGAAACCGAGCGCCTGGACCAGCACCATCGCCTGTTCCGGGTCGATCCGCGCGCCGGAGCGCTCGACCGCCGTCGGGTCGAGCGCGGACAGGTCGCTGCCACGCAGGTCGGCCCGGATCAGCTTGACGGCGTGCAGCTGCGCGCCGGAGAGGTCCGTGCCGGTCAGCGTCGCGCCGGTCAGGTCGGCGCCGCTCAGGTCGACCTCCCGCATCCGTACGTCGGTGATCCGCGCCCCACGCAGGTCGGCGCCGGCCAGCGTGACGAACGACCAGTCGCCCCGGTCGACCCGCAGCGGGCGCAGGTCGCAGCGGTCGAACGTGCTGCCGACCAGCTTGCAGCCGGTGAACTCGGCCTCGAAGAAGTTGCACTTGCTGAACGAGCACCTGGTGAACGCCGAGTCGGTGTGCCGGGAGGCGTTGAAGGCGACGTTGCCGAACACGCAGTCGGTGAAGACCGCGCCCCGGCTGACCGCCTCGGTCAGGTCGACGTGGAAGAACTCGCACCGCACGAAGTGCCGGTCGGCCAGCTCCTCGGCGTACCAGTCCTGCTGGCGGTAGGTGACGTCCTCGACCGGCTCGGGCATGCCACCGACCCTAGTGACACTTCCCGGTCGCGATACCTGCGGGTAGGTTCGCGGTCGTGAGTGTCACCGTGAGCACCGACCCCGGCCGTGTCGGCTTCGATCCCGCCCGGCTGGCGCGGATCGACGATCACTTCGCCCGGTACGTCGACGACGGCCGGCTCGCCGGCTGGCAGATCGTCGTCACCCGCCGGGGCGAGGTCGCCCACTCCTCGACGTACGGGCTGCGCGACCGGGAGGCCGGCACGCCGGTCGAGGCGGACACGCTCTGGCGCATCTACTCGATGACGAAGCCGATCACCTCGGTCGCGGCGATGATGCTCTGGGAGGAGGGCCGGTTCGAGCTGAACGACCCGGTCAGCCGCTGGCTGCCGGAGTTCGCCGACGTACGCGTCTACGACCGGGGCTCGGTGCTCAAGCCGTTCACGGTGCCGGCGGTCGAGCCGATCCGGATCTGGCACCTGCTCACCCACACCGCCGGCCTGACGTACGGCTTCGCCCAGGTTTCGGTGGTCGACGGCCTGTACCGGGCGGCGGGCTTCGACCTGGGCGTGCCGCCGGGCGCGGACCTGGCCGCCGCGTCGGCCGGGCTGGCCCGGTTGCCGCTGCTGTTCCAGCCCGGCACGAGCTGGAACTACGGCGTCTCCACCGACGTGCTGGGCCGCCTGGTCGAGGTGATCTCCGGGCAGTCGCTCGACGCGTTCTTCGCCGAGCGGATCCTGGGCCCGCTGGGCATGACCGACACCCGCTGGTGGGTGGACGCGGCGGACGCCAAGCGCCTGGCCGCGCTCTACGCCCCGCACCCGGCCACCGGCCAGGCGGTACGCGCCGACGGGGTGGGCCGGGCCGCGCTGGCGGAGCCGACGTGGCACTCCGGCGGCGGCGGGCTGGTCTCCACGGCGGCCGACTACCACCGCTTCACCCAGTTCCTGCTGCGCGGCGGCGAACTGGACAAGGTGCGCCTGCTCGGGCCCCGCACGGTGCGCTTCATGACCCGCAACCACCTGCCCGGCAACCGGGATCTGGCCTCGTTCTCGCCGGAGGGCTTCGCCGAGACGATCCTCGACGGGATCGGCTTCGGGCTGGGCTTCGCCGTCGTGCTCGACCCGGTGCCGTCGCGCGTGCCCAGCAGCGTCGGCGAGTTCTACTGGGGCGGCCTGGCCAGCACCGCGTTCTGGGTGGACCCGGTGGAGGAGGTCACCGCGCTGCTGTTCACCCAGTTGATGCCGTCCAGCACGTACCCGCTGCGCAGCCAGTTGCGCCAGCTCGTCTACTCGTCGCTCGTCGACTGAGCCGGTTCGGCGGAACTCCCGCCGCCGACCGGTGGGCTGCCTAGCCTGTGAGGCATGAGCGACATCGTCGTGTTCGGCGCCGGCGGGACGGCGGGCTCCCGGATCGCCGCCGAGGCGGTCGAGCGGGGGCACCGGGTGACAGCGGCGGTGCGGCGTCCGGAGGCGGTCAGCTACCTACCGCCAGGCGTACGCACGGTGACCGGCGACGCCACGTCGGCGCGGAGCGTACGCGAACTGGCGCAGGACGCGGACGTGCTGGTGGTGGCCATCGGCGGCGGTGAGCGGGAGTTGTGGCGCGACGCCGCGCAGACGCTCGTCGACACGCTGCGTGAGCTGCCGGACCCGCCTCGGGTGATTCACGTCGGCGGCGGCTCGACGCTGCTGACCCCGAAGGGCACCCGGTACCTGGACGAGCCGGACTTCCCGGAGGAGTACCGGGACTCGGCGCACGGTCAGGCCGACGCACTGGAGTTCTACCGCTCCAGCGCCGACGGGGTGACCTGGACGTACGTCTCGCCGCCGCCGCTGGAGTTCCACCCGGGCGAGCGGACCGGGCACTACCGCACCGGCACCGACCAGCCGGTGACCGACGCGCAGGGCCGGTCGGTGCTCACCTACGAGGACCTGGCGGTGGCGATCGTCGACGAGATCGAGAATCCCCGGTTCGGCAACGCCCGCTTCACCGTCGCGTACTGATCCGGCGCGTCCTGATCCGTCGCGTACTGATTCAGTCGGCCAGCCGGGCCGGGAAGCCGCCGGTGGCGATCGGACCCCAGGACTCGATGGTGACGCGGATCAGCGACTTGCCCTGCGCGACCATGGCCGACCGGTACTCGTCCCAGTCCGGGTGCTCGCCGGAGATGCTGCGGAAGTACTCGACCAGCGGTTCCAGCGCCTCGGGCAGGTCGAGCACCTCGGCCACACCGTCGACCTGCACCCACGGGCCGTTCCAGTCGTCGGAGAGCACGCACGCGGAGACGCGCGGGTCGCGGCGGATGTTGGCGACCTTTGCGCGCTCGGGATAGGTGGAGATCACCAGGCGGCCCTCGGCGTCCACACCGCAGGCCACCGGGGAGGACTGCGGGCGACCGTCGGAGCGGGTGGTCATGAGCACGACGTGGTGGCGGGGGCGGAGGAAGTCGATCAGGGTGTCCCGGTCGACCCGGGTGTTCTTCGCGATGCTGCGTGCCATGCCTCGGTTCTACCAGGCATGGCTGTCGTTCTCAGCGCGGACGACCGGCGGCCCGCTGCGCGGTGACCTGCTCCGGCACGCGCGGGCGGGCCGAGGGCCGCCAGGCACGGCCGTTGGCGTAGATCACCCGGAAACCGAGGTACGCGGCGAGCGGCGCCCAGTGCGCCGAGCGCATCCGCAACTCGGCGGCGTTGTGCCGCTGCCCGTTGGCGAGCACGTCGAGCAGCACCGTCTCGAACGCGGCCGACTCGACCCAGTCCACCTCGCGGGTGAAGCCGCAGATCAGCGCCGCGCCGGTGACGTCGAGGAACTCGCGCAGCGTGGCGTCGGACGCGCGCAGCACCGAGCAACTGCCGAAGTAGAGGCGGCGGCCCTCGCAGCGGCCGGCCATCCGCTCGGCCACGTCCGACAGCTCGACCGAGTCCCAGTCGGTGAGGCAGAGCCGGCTCGGTTCGCCGTGCATGGCGAAGAAGCCCACCCGGTGGTCCGCGTACTGCTTGAGCAGCCAGCGGTCGACGAAATAGAACAGTTCGTCGCGGGTGGCCGCGTCCTTGTGGATGTAGCGGATGCGGCCGAGCCGCTCCAGCAGGTCGAGCGTGGGCAGGACGGACCCGCGTTCGTTGAGGTCGCGGTGCCACTGCCCCTCGACGCAGAACACGCCGCCACGCGCCAACGCCCACCTCCCCGCCCGTCGAGGTCGCCGCCCGGTCCGGGAGCAGACGTTACCGCTCACCTCCGACGGGCGACACCCGGCAGCGCATACGCAAACGGGCACTATTCACAGTCAATATCCAGCAACCATCTGAAGTGAGAACAATTTCGGCTAATCACCACGAAGAATCCTCGTACCTGTCACGGTGAGAGGGACGGGACGTACCGGTCGATGTGCCCGTCCCAAGCCCAGTTCGCTCTGACATCGGGAGGACTCTGTGCGCGTCAACACCCTGAAGCGGGCGGCGGTCGCGTTCGCGCTGGCCCTGCCCGGGGCCGCCGTGGCGACGGTCGTCGCCGCACCACCGGCGCATGCCGACGGCTGCTACACCTGGAACCGGACACTGTCGCAGGGGAGCTCCGGCGACGACGTCCGGCAGCTCCAGATCCGGGTGGCCGGCTGGGCCGCGTACGGCGGCATCGTCCGGGTCGACGGCGTGTACGGCCCGGAGACGGCCGCCGCGGTCAAGCGCTTCCAGACCGCGTACGGACTGCGCGCCGACGGCGTGGCCGGGTCGCAGACGTTCACCAGGATCTACGACCTGCAGAAGGACAGCGACTGCACGCCGAAGCACTTCAGCTACGCCGAGCTGGACAACGGCTGCGGCAAGGGCGGGTGGGCCGGCGGCCCGCTCTCCGCGTCGGCCACCCGGGAGAACGCGCTGCGCACCATGTGGAAGCTGGAGGCGCTGCGGCGCAGCCTCGGCGACAAGCCGCTCTACGTGACCAGCGGGTTCCGCAGCATCGCCTGCAACCGGCAGGTCGGCGGCGCCGCGGACAGCCAGCACCTCTACGGCAACGCGGCAGACCTGATCGCCAAGCACCGCAGCCTCTGCGACATCGCCCGCTCGGCCCGCAGCCGGGGCTTCAGCGGCATCTACGGCCCCGGCTACCCGGACCACGACGACCACACGCACGTCGACTCGCGGCGGGAGAACAACCGGGACAAGTCGTCGAACACGAAGGGCTGGTCCGCACCGGACTGCGGAGTCAAGTGATGCGGTGACGGCGGCCCGGCTCGGGGGTGGGGGCTCCCCGGCCGGGCCGCCGTCGGCATGCTCCGGCACGCACGACGCCACTCCGCGACGGGGCGTCGGCGTGACCGGAACCGGGTGCCGGGCGTCCACCGACCTCGGGCGGGGTGGCCCGAGGTCGGCTCACCCCGGGCCGGGCGGGCCCGGGGTCGACGTGCCCGGTGTCGGGCGAGGGCTCTGCGCCGGCTCGCCCGAGGACTGGCGGCGGGCGTCGGCTCGCCCGAGGACTGAGGCGGGAGTCAGCTCGCCCGGGGCCAGCGGGGCCGGGCGGCGGGAGCCGACCGCCCGGCGACGGGCCGCGGACCGGGCCGCACCGGCGGCGCGGCGACCCGCGGAACCGGACCGCGCGCCGCCTGGGCCGCGGCGGCGGGGCGGGCAACCTGACCCGGCACCGCCCGGGCCGGCTGTCCGGGCACAGGACGGCCGGCCTGACCCGGCACGCCGGGCCGCGCGGCCTGACCGGGTACGCCGGGCCGGGCCACCTGACCGGCCGGGCGGGCGACCTGCCCGGGAGCCGGACGGGCACCGGACGGTCCGGTCAGCACGAACGGGAAGGGCACGTGCACGAACGGGTTGCCGTGCCGGATCAGCGCGTCGATCTGGCGGTCGTTGAGACCGTGTGTCTCCAGCACGCGCCGGCCCCAGCGATGCAACCGGCAGGGGAACGACGAACCGTCGTTGCGGCACTTCGGCCCCGCGGGCCACTCCTCGGCGGCGTGCACCACCACCGCCCGGACCGCGAGGCGGACGTCCTCAGGGGTCAACGGCGCCGGTACCGGCACCTCGCCCAGGATCTGGTCGATGGGATCCGTCGACTGCTCACCAACTCGCACGGCAGGCCTCCCGCAGCTCGGCAGCGGTGCGGCAGAACGGCCGCACCACATCCTCGACCACTGGTACGGCCGGATGACGGCAGCAGTTCAATCCCGCCACGCGGCGAGCAGTTCGGCCGGCCGGAGACGCGCGCGTCAGACCAGGCCGGCGTCCTGGACCAGCAGGGCCACCTGCACGCGGTTGTTCAGGTCGAGCTTCGTCAGCAGCCGCGACACGTACGCCTTCACCGTCGCCACGCTCATGAACAGCTCGGCGGAGATCTCCGCGTTGGTCCGGCCCCGGCCGAGCAGCACCGCGACCTCCCGTTCCCGTTCGGAGAGCCCGTCGAGCAGCCGTACCGCCCGCTCCCGCTTCGGGTCCGGTCCGGGCACCGGCGCGGAGCCGGTGACGTGCGCGATGAGCTTGCGGGTCACCGCCGGGGACAGCGTCGCCTCCCCCGCCGCGACCCGGCGTACCGCCGCCACGATCTCGGCCGGCGGGGTGTCCTTGAGCAGGAATCCGCTCGCCCCGGCACGCAGCGCCCGGAGCACCTGCTCGTCGGCGTCGAAGGTGGTGAGCACCAGCACCTCGGGCGGGTCGGCGGTGGCACGCAGCGCCTCGGTGGCGGCCAGGCCGTCGACCCGGGGCATGCGGATGTCCATCAGCACCACGTCCGGGGCGTGCGCGGCGACGGCCTCGGGCACCTCGGCGCCGTCGGTGGCCTCCCCGACCACCGCCAGGTCGGGCACGCCGCCGAGGATCATCGACAGCGCGCCGCGGACCAGCGGGTCGTCGTCGACGATCAGCACCCGCACCGGGGCGCTCACCGCGCCACCCAGGGCAGCCAGGCGGTCAGCCGGAACGTGCCGTCGGCGTCCCGCCCGTGCTCCAGGCGGCCCCCGGCGAGCGTGACCCGTTCCGCGATCCCGACCAGGCCGGTGCCGGTGCCCGGGATCGCGGTGGCCGGGCTGCCCACCGGCCACGGGTTGCTGATCTCCACCACCAGCCCGTCTCCCGGGCCACCGGCCAGCCGGACCGTCACCACCGCGCCGGGCGCGTGCTTGCGGGCGTTGGTCAGCCCTTCCTGCACGATCCGGTACGCGCTGCGCCCGATCGCCGCGGGCACCGCCTCCGCCTCGGCCACCTCGTCGATCACGCCGACCCGTACCCCGGCGTCGCGGCTCTCGGCCACGAGGGCGGGCACGTCGGCCAGGGTGGGCTGCGGCCGTTCCGGCGTGGCCTCGGAGCCGACCTCGGCCCGCAGCACGCCGATCACCTCGCGCAGGTCCTGGAGCGCGGCGTGCGCGCTGGCCCGGTTCACCCCGGCGGCCCGCGCCACCTCCTCCGGCGGCGCGTCCGGCCGGAACTCCAGCGCGCCCGCGTGCAGGCTGAGCAGGGAGATCCGGTGGGCGAGCACGTCGTGCATCTCGCGGGCGATCCGGCCGCGTTCGAGCTGCCGGGCCTGGTCGAGCCGGAGCTGCTGCTCGGCCTCGGCCCGCTCGGCGCGGTCGCGCAGGGACAGCACGAGCTGGCGGCGGGCCCGGACGAACAGCGACCAGGCCACCACCGCGCCGATGAACAACGCGGTCCAGATCACCGAGCCCCAGAACGGCATCGTCGGGTCGGGCCGCACGGCGAGGTAGACCGGCAGGCTCAGCACGTTCCAGGCCGCCAGGGCCAGGCCCACCGGCAGTGGCCGGTGCACGAGCACTGTGAACGTGATGACGAGCAACGCGACGCCGGAGGTGACCGAGAAGAACACGAGCGGCGCGGTGGCCAGCGCCAGCCCGACCGGCCAGCGTCGGCGCAGCCAGAGCGCCCCGCTGATCCACAGGCCGATCAGCAGGTCGACCTCCTCCAGCCAGGCCGGACCGGCGTTGAGCCCGAACTCCGGGCTGGCGCTGGTGACGTCGCCGTGGGTGATCAGCACCCAGAGCAGTGAGGCCACGAACAGCAGGCTGTCGACGAACCAGTCGCGCGGCGTCCGCCGGGCGGCTCGGGCGGGCACCAGGGAGCCCGGCAGGAGCCAGGGATGATCGGGTACGGCGGCGCTGGTCACGGCTCCATGCTAGGAAGCCGTCCGGACCGGCTACCAGCTACCAAAGTCGACGTCTGCGGTAAACCGAGGTCGACGGCGGCGCCGACCGCCGGCCGCAGCGCGTGACCGGGTGGCCCCGGCAGGCTCGACGGCATGATCGAAGTCGACCACCTCACCAAGCGGTACGGCCCGCACACCGCCGTCGAGGACGTCACGTTCCGGTGCGAACCGGGCTCGGTGACCGGTTTCCTCGGGCCGAACGGGGCCGGGAAGTCCACCACGATGCGGATGATCTGCGGGCTGACGCCGCCCACCTCGGGTGCCGCCACTGTCGCCGGCCGCCCGTACCGCGACCTGCCCAACCCGGGGCGGGAGATCGGCGTGCTGCTCGACGCGTCCGCGCAGCACGCCGGGCGCACCGGACGGGAGGCGCTCACGCTCGCCGCCCGCACCATGGGCGTGGACCGGGGGCGGGTGGCGGCGGCTCTCGACCGGGTCGGGCTGAACGACACCGCCGCCCGGCGCCGCGTCGGCGCGTACTCCCTGGGCATGCGGCAGCGGCTCGGCCTGGCGCTGGCGCTGCTGGGCGACCCCCGGGTCCTGATCCTGGACGAGCCGGCGAACGGCCTCGACCCGGAGGGGATCTTCTGGATGCGCGGCCTGCTGCGCGACTTCGCCGACCGGGGCGGCACGGTGCTGCTCTCCTCGCACCTGCTGCGCGAGGTGGAGGCGGTGGCCGACCGGCTGGTGGTGATCGGCGGCGGCCGGGTGGTCGCCCAGGGCGGCAAGGACGAGCTGCTCGCGGGCGCCGGCACGCTGGTACGCGCCCGCGACCCGCACGCCCTGCGCCTGACGCTGGACCGGGCCGCGCTGCCCGCGTCCGCTGGCACCGACGGCGGCTTCGTCGTCCGGGCCGAGCCGGGCGAGGTGGGGCAGGCCGCGGCGGACGCCGGACTGGTCCTCACCGAGCTGCGCCCGGCCGGCAGCGGCGGCCTGGAACAGCTCTTCCTCACCCTCACCGCCGGCGCGTCGACCAAGGAGGCAGTCCGATGACCACCACAGCCGTTCCCGCCGCCCCGGCGCTGCACGAAGCGGTCGCCGCCGGCCCCTCGCTCGCCCGGCTGACCGCCGTGGAGCTGCGCAAGCTCGCCGACACCCGGGCCGGGCGATGGCTGCTGATCGCGATCGGGCTGATCGCCGCCGTGATCGTGGTGGTGCAGTTGTTCGTCCTCGACGCGCCGGACCAGACGTTCACCGCCTTCTTCACCCCGTCGCTGCTGCCGGTCGGCCTGCTGCTGCCGGTGCTCGGCATCCTCTCCATCACCGGCGAGTGGTCGCAGCGCACCGCGCTCACCACGTTCGCGCTGGTGCCCCGCCGGGAGCGGGTGATCGTCGCCAAGCTCGCCGCTGCGGTGCTCGCCGCGCTCGCGTCGGTGCTGGTCAGCCTCGCGGTCGCCGCGGTCGGCACGCTCGCCGCCCGCGCCACCGGCGGGGCGGGGGCCTGGACGTTCGACTGGCAACTGCTGCCGCACGCGGCCGTGTTCCAGGTGGCGAGCGTGCTGATGGGCGCCGCCTTCGGCCTGCTGCTGCTGAACACGCCGCTGGCGATCGTCACCTATCTGCTGCTGCCCACGGTGTGGAGCCTGCTCGCCGCGATGATCTCCGCGCTGCGTGCGCCGGCCCGCTGGCTCGACACCTCGTACACGATGGAGCCGCTGCTCGGCGCCGCGATGACCGGCGAGCAGTGGGGCCGGCTCGGCGTCTCGCTGGCCGTCTGGGTGCTCCTGCCGCTGGTCGCCGGTCTGGTCCGCACGCTGCGCCGGGAGGTGTCGTGACCGTGGCAGCCCGGGGGCTCGGTGAGGACGTCGTGGTCGACGGCGGGCGCGGCGAGCTGGTGCTGATGTGGGCGGGGTTCCCGCTGCTCGGGGCGGGACTGGGCGCCGGGCTGACCGCGCTGTCCGGCTGGATCGCCGGGCTGCCCTGGTTCCCGTTCCAGGGCCTGTTCGAGCTGCTCGACGGATGGCCGGACGAGCGGGCGTACCCGATCGGGGCCGGGGTGGGCCTGCTCGGCGGCCTGTTCGTGGCGCTGGTGGCGGTCCGCGAGCGGCTGACCGTCACGGTCGGGCACCGCACGGTACGGCTGCACCGCGACGGACACGGCCGGGACGTGGCCCGCGCCGACGTGGCCGGTGTGTTCGTCGACGGTGCGGCGCTGGTGCTGCTGGACAGCGCCGGTGGCGAGCTGGCCCGGGAGAAGTCCGACCTGGACGCCGAGCGGCTGCGCGCGGCGTTCACCCGGCAGGGCTGGCCGTGGACCGGGCAGGACCCGCACCGGGACGCGTACCGGAGGTGGGTCGAAGGACTACCCGACCTGCCGCCGGGCGCGGACGCCCTGCTGCGCGCCCGGCAGCGGGCGCTCGACGGCGGCCACGACGCCGAGACCCGGGAGCTGCACGGGGAGCTGGCCCGGCTCGGCGTCGTGGTCCGCGACGAGCGGAAGCGGCAGTACTGGCGGCTCGTCCCCGGACCGCCGTCGCGGTGACGGCCTCCGTTTCGGCGCATGATTCCCGCTGAGCACCGCCGACGGACGTGACAAGGCACATCGCTGGCGCGTTTCCGGCATCAGAACGAACCGTTCGGGCATGTTCTCCGTACACAGGTGTGGTAAGTGACGTCTACCTCGGAGGCATGGTGTCCGCAGTTCGAACTGATCCATTCGCGGGGGCGATACTCCAGGTCGGCGTACTGGCGGCCCTGGCCGGCACTGTCGGCCTGAGCGCGTACGGCTGGCTGGCCGGTCTGCTCTTCGGGGTGGTGACGGTCGCGGCGCTCGGATACGGGCTGCGCCGCTCGGGCGCGGACCGGCTCGGGCCGGCCGACTGGGTGACGCTCACCCGGGCGACGCTCACCGGCGGGGTGGCCGCGTTGACAGTCGACTCGTTCCGCGGGCCGATCGTGGTGCCGGTGCTGGTCGTGCTGGCCGCCGTGGCGCTCTCCCTGGACTGGGTCGACGGGCAGGTGGCCCGGCGTACCGGCACGACCAGCGCGCTCGGCGCCCGGTTCGACATGGAGGTCGACTCCTTCCTCGTCCTGGTCCTCTGCGGCTACGTCGCCGACCAGGTCGGCGCCTGGGTGCTGGTGATCGGCGCGATGCGGTACGTCTTCGTCGCCGCCGGCTGGGTGCTGCCGTGGATGCGCGGCTCGCTGCCGCCGCGCTACTGGCGCAAGGTGGTCGCCGCCACCCAGGGCATCGCGCTGACTGTGGTGGCGGCGGGCGTCCTGCCCCGGCCGCTGGCCCTCGCGGTGGTGATCGGCGCGCTCGCTCTGCTGGTCGAGTCGTTCGGACGCGACGTCGGCTGGCTGTGGCGGCACCGGGTACGGCCGGCGCCGCGGGTGCTGCCGGCCGCGCCGGTCTCCCCCGCACCGGCGGGCCACGGGTCCGAGTGGACGTCGGGCACGCGGATCGTGCGCCAGCCCGCCGAGGTCGGCGGGCGGCGCCGGTGACCGACCTGTCCCGGCCGGCCGACGGCGACGACGTCCCGGCCGGCACCGCGCCCACGGGCGACAGCACACCGGACAGCGCCTCCGCCGACGCCCCGGCCGAGAGCGGCGAGCGCACCCCGAACGGCGCCGCAACCGACAGCGACACGAGCGACCCGGGTGAGAGTGCCGTCGGCGCGAGGCGAACCCGGCGGCTGCTCGGCGCGACGGTCACCGCGCTGGCCGGCGTGCTCGTGCTGGTGGCCCTGGTCGCGCCGAACGAGGTCAACCGGCTCACCTTCGGCGCGCTGCTCCGCATCCCGGTGGAAGGGCTGCTCGCCGTCGCCCTGCTGCTGGTCCTGCCGGCACGCCCGCGCCGGGTGGTGGCCACGCTGCTCGGCGCGCTGCTCGGCCTGATCCTGGTGCTCAAGGTCACCGATCTCGGGTTCTCGATGGTGCTCGACCGGCGCTTCGACCTGATCGCCGACTGGACGTTCCTCGGCGCGGGCGCGGAGTTCCTGTCCGAGTCGTACGGCGGGGCCGCCGAGGTGGGCGCGATCGCCCTGGCCGTGGTCGCGGCGCTCGCCGTACCGGTGCTGGTGACGCTGTCGGCGCGGCGGCTGGCCCGCGCTGCGGCTACCCACCGCCGGGTGACCACGCGCGCCGTCACCGCGCTCGCCGCCGCCTGGGTGGTCTGCGCCGTGCTCGGCGCGCAGATCGTGCCCGGCGTCCCGGTCGCCGCGGACACCGTGGCCGCCGACGTCTTCGACCGCGCCCGGCAGGTGCGGGCGGGCCTGAACGACAAGGAGACCCTGAACACGCAGCTCGCCGGTGACCCGTTCCGGGACGTGCCGGGTGAGCAGATGCTCACCGCGCTGCGCGGCAAGGACGTCCTGTTCACGTTCGTGGAGAGCTACGGCCGGGTCGCGCTGGAAGACCCGGACCTCGCCCCGGAGGTGGACGCCGTCCTCGACGAGGGGACCCGGCAGTTGCGCGCGGCCGGCTACGGCAGCCGCAGCGCGTTCCTCACCTCGTCCACCACCGGCGGTGGAAGCTGGCTCGCGCACGCCACGCTGATGAGCGGCATCCGCACCGACAACCAGTTGCGCTACACCAACCTGGTACGCAGCGACCACATGACCCTCAACGGCGCGTTCAAGCGCGCCGGCTGGCGGACCTCGCTCGTCATGCCGGCGCTCAACCGGGCCTGGCCGGAAGCGGCCTTCTTCGAGCCCGACACGCTGTACGGCGCTAAGGAACTCGGCTACCGGGGACCGCTGTTCAGCTTCTCCTCGCCACCGGACCAGTACACGCTGTCGGCGTTCCAGCGCCGCGAGCGCGGCCCCGGGCGCACCCCCGTGATGGCCGAGATCCCGCTGCTCTCCAGTCACCTGCCGTGGACGCCGGTGCCGCCCCTTGTCGACTGGGACGACATCGGCGACGGCTCGGTGTACAAGGGGACGGCGCGCGCCGACCGCTCGGCGGAGGGCACGCGGGAGGCGTACCGGCAGGCCGTCGTGTACTCGCTGCGCACGCTCATCTCCTACGTGCAGCGGTACGGTGACGAGAACCTGGTGCTGGTGTTCCTCGGCGACCACCAACCCGCCCGCGCGATCACCGGCGACGGCGCCGGCAAGGACGTGCCGATCACAGTCGTCGCGAAGGACCCGGCCGTGCTCGACCGCATCGCCGGATGGGGCTGGCAGGACGGGCTCAACCCCGACCCGCAGGCCCCGGTCTGGCCGATGGAGTCGTTCCGGGACCGGTTCCTGCGGGCGTTCGGACCGCAGTCCACCACTCACAGTTAGGGATGTCGTGACGATGCTCGCGCGGGCCTGGGGAATCACCCGCTCCCTGGCGGTCTACCACGGTCAGCCGGCCAAGCACCGGCGTGCCCGGCAGCTCTACGGACAGTTCCTCTCCCCCGGCGACCTCGCCTTCGACATCGGCGCCCACGTCGGCGGCCGGGTTCGCACCTGGCGGCGGCTGGGCGCTCGGGTGGTCGCGGTGGAGCCGCAGCCCGACTGCCTGCGGGTGCTGCGCCTGGGCTTCGGGCGGGACGCCGACGTGGTGATCGAGCCGACGGCGGTCGGGGCGCGGTCCGGGAGCGCGCGCCTGGAGCTGTCGTCGGCGACGCCGACGGTGTCCACCATGTCGTCGTCCTGGATCGAGTCGGTCACCGCCGACCCGAGCTTCGCCGGGGTCCGCTGGGACCGGTCGATCGAGGTGCCGGTGGTGACGCTCGACGACCTGGTCGCGCGGCACGGCGTACCGGCGTTCTGCAAGGTCGACGTCGAGGGCTTCGAGGTCGACGTGCTGTCCGGGCTCACCCACCCGGTGCGCGGGCTGTCCTTCGAGTACCTGCCACCGGCGCACGACGCCGCGCTGGAGGCGCTGGAACTGGTGGAACGGCTCGGCGCGTCCGCGGGCGGCTACCGCTACAACTACTCGCCGGTGGAGACCATGCGTTTCGCGAGCGACAGCTGGCTCGACGCGGCCGGGCTGGTGCGCCTGCTGGAGACGTACCGTCCCGCCGGTCGCTCCGGCGACGTCTACGCCCGGCTGTCGGCGTCCTGACATAGGGTCGGCCCCGAGCACGAGTCGAGGAGGGCCGATGGCCAGGTACGCCGCCCTGCTGCGGGCCGTCAACGTCGGGGTCAACAAGCTGGCCATGGCCGACCTGCGCCGCGTGGTCACCGACCTCGGACACACCGACGTCAAGACGTACCTGCAGAGCGGCAACGTGGTCTTCACCAGCCCGCCGGCCCGGGCCGAGACGCTTGCCGAGGGCATCGCGAACCGGCTCGCCGACGAACTCGGCCTGCGGGTGCCGGTGCTGGTCCGCGACGGGGACGAACTGGCCGCGGTGGCCGCCGCCAGCCCGTACGCGGGCCGGCAGGACGACCACACGCGGGTGCTCGTGGTGTTCCTGTCGGCCGCGCCGGCCGCCGCGCGGGTCCGCGAGCTGGCAGTGCCGCCGGGCGAGACGATGGAGTACGAGGTGATCGGCCGGGAGGCGCACCTGCACTTCCCGGCCGGCGGCTACGGGCGGACGAAGTTCACCGCCGCGTACCTGGAGAAGAAGCTGGGTGTGGTGGCGACGGCCCGCAACTTGCGGTCGGTGCTGGCCCTGCGCGACCTGACCGCCGCCTGAGCGCCTCTCCTCAAACCGGCCGGCAGCACCTAACATTGCCGGTAATGAATATGAAGCGCGTCACCCGCTCGCGACCCGGGCGGCTGGTCGCGGCGGTCGTGCTCGCCGTCGCGGTCGCGATCCCGCTCGGGGTCACCGGCGCCGCCTCGGCCGCGACCACACTGACCGTCGCGCAGGCGCTCGCCGCCCAGGACGGCCGGACCGCCACCGTGACCGGCTACGTCATCGGCCAGCCCACCGCCACCAACACGGTGCTCAGGTCCGGCTTCACCGCGGACACCGCGATCGCCATCGCCGACCAGGCCGGCGAGACCGGCACGACCCGGATGCTGTACGTGCAGGTCACGGCCGCCTGGCGGAGCACCTTCGGGCTGCTCAGCAACCCGTCGCTACGCGGGCGGCAGGTGACCGCGACCGGCGCGCTGACCGCGTACTTCAGTCACGGCGGGCTGAAGAACCCGACAGCCATGGTCCTCGGCGGCGGCGCCACGCCGAGCCCTTCCCCCACCGCGACCCCGGCGCCGACCGGCACGCCCGACGCCTACTACGCGGCCGCGGCCGGCAAGACCGGGCCGGCGCTGCGCAGCGCGCTGCACGGCATCATCCGGGTGCAGACGAAGCTCAGCTACGACCAGGTGTGGGACGCGCTCAAGGACACCGATCAGGACCCGGCCAACCCGGCCAACGTGATCCTGCTCTACAGCGGACGGTCACAGAGCAAGACCAGCAACGGCGGCGGCGCGAACGACTGGAACCGGGAGCACGTCTGGGCCAAGTCGCACGGCGACTTCGGCACCGCCACCGGCCCCGGCACCGACGTGCACCACCTGCGGCCGGAGGACGTGTCGGTCAACTCGCTGCGCGGCAACAAGGACTTCGACGCGGGCGGCGGCACGGTCGCCGAGGCGCCCGGCTGCTACACCGACGCCGACTCGTTCGAGCCGCGCGACGCGGTAAAGGGCGACGTGGCCCGGATGATCCTCTACATGGCGATCCGGTACGAGGGCGGCGACGGCTGGCCGGACCTGGAACCGAACGACTCGGTCTCCAACGGCTCCGCGCCCCGGCTCGGACGGCTGTCGAAGCTGCTGGCCTGGAACGACCAGGACCCGCCGGACGCCTTCGAGCAGCGACGCAACCAGCGGATCCACGAACGCTGGCAGGGCAACCGCAACCCGTTCGTCGACCACCCGGAGTGGGCCCGGTCGATCTGGGGTTGACGCTCGTCCTCGATGTGAGGAAGCGTGGCGAGCGGGTAGAGACATCCGGTTGGCACGGCCGGGGCGGTCGGCACGGACGCGCCCCGGCACCGCACGATCGGAGATGAGACTCTCATGGCCCCCAACAGCGTTCCGGACATCGCACTCAACGACGGAAACTCCATCCCACAGCTCGGCTTCGGCGTCTTCCAGATCGAGCCGAAGGACACCGCCCGGGCGGTCGGCACCGCGCTGGAGGTCGGCTACCGGCACATCGACACCGCCCAGATGTACGGCAACGAGGCCGAGGTGGGCCAGGCGCTGCGCGCCTCCGGGCTGGACCGCGGCGAGGTCTTCGTGACCAGCAAGCTGAACAACGGCTTCCACCGCCCGGACGACGCCCGCAAGGCGTTCGAGCAGACGCTGCGGGAACTGAAGTTCGACTACCTCGACCTGTTCCTCATCCACTGGCCGCTGCCCACCCGCTACGACGGCGACTTCGTCTCCACCTGGAAGGTGCTCGAAGACCTGCGGCGCGAGGGCACCGTACGGTCGATCGGCGTGTCGAACTTCCAGGTCGCGCACCTGGAGCGGCTGGCCGCCGAGGCCGACGTGGTGCCGGCGGTCAACCAGATCGAGGCGCACCCCTACCTCGGCAACGAGGAGGTGCGGGCGTACGACAAGGCGCACGGCATCCTCACCGAGGCGTGGTCGCCGATCGCGCAGGGCGCGGTGCTCGACGACCCGACTGTCGTCGACGTGGCCGAGCAGGTCGGCCGGACCCCGGCGCAGGTGGTGCTGCGCTGGCACGTCCAGCGTGGCGACATCGTGTTCCCGAAGTCGACCACCCCGAAGCGGATCGAGGAGAACTTCGCGATCTTCGACTTCACGCTCGACGACACCGCGATGGAGCGGCTCACCTCGCTGGACCGGGGCGAGGCCGGCCGGACGGGCCCGAACCCGGACGAGTTCGACTACATCCCGAGCTGAACCGCCGCACACCGAAGGGCCCCGGGGAACCGGGGCCCTTCGACGTTTGACTTCGCGCGCACTCGAAGGGGCAGGGTGACCGGCAAAGCTCCGACGGGGAGGAAATCCATGCGCTACCGCACCATCGGCACCGACCCTGCGACGCGCCGCAAGGTCAGCGTGCTCAGCCTCGGCGCGATGCTCTTCGGCACCGCCACCGACGAGGCCACCTCGTACGCCATCCTCGACCGCTACGTCGAGGCCGGCGGCACGTTCATCGACACCTCGGACAACTATGCCTTCTGGCAGAACGGGGGCCAGGGTGGCGAGAGCGAGGAACTGCTCGGCCGCTGGCGGCGCAGCCGCGGGGTCGGCGACGAGGTGGTCTTCGCCACGAAGCTCGGTGCCCGGCCGCTCGCCCCGGGCACCAGCTATGTGGACAACCCCGAAGGGCTGTCGGCGAAGGTGATCCGCGAGTCCGCCGAACGCAGCCGGGAGCGGCTCGGGCTCGACCGGATCGATCTCCTCTACGCCCACATCGAGGACCACACGGTTGCGCTGCGGGAGACCGTGGAGGGCTTCGCCGAGCTGGTCGCCGAGGGCACTGTCGGGCTGCTGGGCGCCAGCAACCACCGCGCCTGGCGGGTGGAGCGGGCGCGGGCGCTCGCCGCCGCGGCCGGGTTGCCCGGGTACGAGGTGCTGCAGTACCACCGCAGCTACCTGCCCCGGCGTCTGGACGTGCCGAGCGAGCTGGACCGGGACGGCGACGTCGGCTGGGTCGGCCCGGACCTGCTCAGCTACCTGCGGGCCGAGCCGCAGCTCACGCTGGTCGCGTACTCGCCGCTGCTCAAGGGCGCGTACGTCAGGCCGGAACGGCTCGGTGAGGAGTACGCGGTACCCGCCACCCCGGCCCGGCTGGAGGCGTTGCGGGCGGTGGCCGCCGAGACCGGGGCCACGGTCAACCAGGTGGTGCTGGCCTGGCTGATGGGCGGCGACATCCCGGCCGTCCCGCTCGTCGGCTTCTCCTCCGTGGCGCAGCTGGAGGAGAGCCTGGGCGCTGTCGACCTGGAGCTGACCCCGGAGCAGCGGACCCGGCTGGACACGGCCGGGTGACCCGCCCGGGCCGGGTGGCGGCGCGCCACCCGGCCCGGAGGTGTCGCTCAGCTCGCCGGGAATCGGCTCACCCGGACGTCCAGCCGCAGGCTGCCGGTGCCCGGCAGGGTCACCTCGGTGGCGTCCGCCGCCCGGGCCGCGCCGTCGTACCAGCCGGCGTAGCTGACGAACGGCGGCGTCCAGAGCCAGGCCACTGTTACCGGCTGGGGGCCGAGCACGCGCAGCGCGTACTCGCCGTCGCGGTCGGACGTCCGGCCGATGACCTCACGGGTACGCGCGTTGCGCACCGTCAGCTCCGCGACCACCGGGCGGCCCTCCGGGTCGACGAGCCGGCCGGTGACCAGGACACCCCGGCGCAGGGCGAGGTTGTAGACAGTGGTGGCGCCGGTCCGGACGGTGACCGGCTCGGCCTTGCCCCGCAGGGCGAACCCGCCGGACCACTGGGTGGCGTTGTCGGCGGTGGCGAACAGCAGCGGCCAGCCGTACGGGCCGAGCCAGTCGATGCGGTAGCGGCCCTGCGCGTCCAGTTCCACTCCCCAATCCGGGAAGAAGCCCGACTCGGGCGCGAGCGTCACGGTGCCGGAGGTCGCCGGCGTACCGGTGGCCGCGCTGGTCACGGTGCCGGTGACGACGCCGGCACGGTCGAGCCGGATCGCGGGGACGGTGACCGTCTGCCCGGCGCGGAGCGTGACCACCCGGGCCTGCTTCGCGTCGCCGGTGCCGCCGGTCGCGCCGACCCACTGCGCGCCGTACGCCGATCCGCCGGCGGGGCGGGCGAACAGGTTCCAGGAGCCGGCCGCGACCAGGCCGACGCGGACGTTCCCGGAGGCGTCGGAGCAGTACCGTCCCGGGTTGTCGGGGAGCTCGCCGGTACCGGCGGGTGCCGGCGTCACACAGGCCCCGGCGACGGGCGCGCCGGTCGCCGCGTCGACCACCCGGGAGACCACGTTCGCGGCCGGGGTCAGGACGACCACGGCGGTGCCGCTGCCGTCGGCGAGGACGTTCACCGTGGCGTAGCGGGGCAGGTGGGTGTCGTCCCGGGTGTAGACCCACACCTCCTGCGGGCCGGGGATCAGCGGCGGGACGGTCACCTGGGTGTCGCCGCACGGATTGCGCCGGGGGTCGAGGAACACGCACAGCCCGTCGACCGCGGCGCCGGTGACCGCGTCGCGCGCCCGCAGGGTCGACCCGCTGGGCAGGAGCAGGCGCTCGGAGACCTCCGTAGTGTCCCCCGCGGACACCCGGACCGTTCCGGCCTGCGCCCAGCTGGTGCGGCCCGGCACCCACTGCCTGAGCACCTCGTCGTCCTGGCCGTCGCCGTACACCGGGGTGACAGCGACCTTGTAGTCGCCGGCCGGCACCTCCACGCTGAGCTGCCCGGACTCGTCCAGCGGCAGGAGGTCCTTGTCGTAGCTGCTGTCGGCGGCCGTCACGGCGACGTTACCGGCGGCCGGGCTGCCGTCGGGGCTGGTGACGGTCAGGTGGAGCACGCCTGCCGGATCCGCCGCCGCACCGGCGGCGGTGGGTGCGGCGGTGACGGCCAGGGCCGCCACGGCGAGTGCGCCGAGCACTCTTCGGACGATGGACACGGTGGACCCCTCTCGGTTTCAATGCGCTCAAGAGGCGTCCGCGTCACCACAACCAGGACACGCCCCCCGTGCGTCGGATGCCGGCGCAGCATATGGCAGAAGATCGATCGCGCACTGTCCGCGACCGGTCATCCGGCGGACTGCTGCGGGAACGGTCATAACCCCGCCTTTCTCCCGTACCGGCCGCCGTCGGCCGGGAGTCGCCACCGCCAGATCGGATCTGGCGGACCGTCTGGCACCTAAGGGGTGAGGCCGGCACAACACCACAGCTCCCCGGCCTCGTTGAAACAGGCGATCGGTCTGGCGGCACGCCCGTACGCCTGTCGAGACACCGACGAGAGAGGTAACAATCCATGAGTAACCGGAACACCGGCCTGGCCGTCGAGGCCGACGGCCTGGTCCGGTCCTTCGGTACGACGCGAGCGCTCGACGGGCTGGACCTGCGGGTGCCCGCCGGCACCGTGTACGGGGTGCTGGGCCCCAACGGCGCCGGCAAGACCACAGCCGTACGGGTGCTGGCGACGCTGCTGCGCCCCGACGGCGGCACGGCCCGGGTCTTCGGCCACGACGTCGTACGCGACGCCGACGCGGTCCGCTCCCGGGTGAGCCTGACCGGCCAGTACGCCTCGCTGGACGAGGACCTGACCGGCGCGGAGAACCTGATGCTGCTGGCCCGGCTGCTCGGGTTGAGCCGGGCGGGCGCCCGGAACCGCGCCGACCAACTGCTCGCCGCCTTCGGGCTGACCGAGGCCGCCGGGCGGCAGGTGAAGAAGTACTCCGGCGGGATGCGGCGGCGCATCGACATCGCCGCGAGCATCCTCAACACCCCCGATCTGCTGTTCCTGGACGAGCCGACCACCGGGCTGGACCCGCGCAGCCGCAACCAGGTGTGGGCGATCGTGCGGGCGGTGGTGGCGTACGGCACCACAGTGCTGCTGACCACGCAGTACCTGGACGAGGCGGACCAGCTCGCCGGGCGGATCGCGGTGGTCGACCACGGCCGGGTGATCGCGGAGGGCACCCCGGGCGAGTTGAAGTCGTCGGTCGGCTCCGGCAGCGTCCACATCCGGCTGCGCGATCCGGGGCAGCGCCCCCAGGCCGAGCAGGTGCTGCGGGCGGCGCTGGGCGTACCGGTGCAGCTCGACACGGATCCGGTGGCGTTGACCGCCCGGGTGGGCGAGGACGGCACCGACCTGGAGGCGAGCGCGCAGGCCGCCCGTGCGCTCGGTGAGCTGGCCGGCGCCGGCATCGTGGTGGACGACTTCTCCCTCGGCCAGCCCAGCCTGGACGAGGTCTTCCTGGCCCTGACCGACCACCCGGCCGTCCCGACGGACGAGCGGGACGACGAGCTGGAGGCGGCGCGATGAGCGACACCGCTATCACCACCGGGCGCCCGCCGTCCGTCTACGTCCCGTCCGCCGAGGCGCTCGCCACTGTGCTCGCCCCGGCCGAACGGCCGGCCCGGCCGGGTCCGCTCGCCGCGTCGCTGACGTTCGGCTGGCGGGCCCTGCTGAAGATCAAGCACGTGCCGGAGCAGCTGTTCGACGTGACCGCGTTCCCGATCATCATGGTGCTGATGTTCACGTACCTGTTCGGTGGCGCGCTCGCCGACAGCCCGCGTGCGTACCTGCAGTTCTTCCTGCCCGGCATCATGGTCACGAGCGTCGTGATGATCACCATGTACACCGGGGTCGGGCTGAACAACGACATCGAGAAGGGCGTCTTCGACCGGTTCCGTACGCTGCCGGTCTGGCGGCCGGCCGCACTGGTCGGGATGATCTTCGGGGACGTGCTGCGCTACGTGCTCGCCGCGGTGGTCATCCTCACCGTCGGCCTGGTGCTCGGCTTCCGCCCCGACGGCGGGCTGCTCGGGGTGCTGGCCGGGATCGGGCTGCTCGTGGTCTTCTCGTTCGCGTTCTCCTGGGTGTGGACGTTCTTCGGCCTGGTGCTGCGCAGCGAGAAGTCGGTGATGGGGGTCAGCATGATGGTGCTGTTCCCGCTGACGTTCCTCAGCAACGTGTTCGTGGAACCGTCCACCATGCCCGGTTGGTTGCAGGCATTCGTCAAGGTCAACCCGATCACCCACCTGGTCGCCTCGGTCCGCGCGGCGATGGCCGGCTCGATGGACGCCACGAACACGATGTGGTTGCTGCTCTGGAGCGCCGGTTTCGTGGCCGTCTTCGGCACGCTGACCATGTACCGCTACAACCGCCACTGACCCGGTCCGCCGGGGTGGTGGGGTCCGCACCCCGCCGCCCCCGGCGTACCGGCCGGTCAGAGCCGCCAGGACACCGGTTCGGGCGGCAGGTAGCGGCAGGTGCCGCCGGTGGTGACGGACTCGCGCAGATGGGCGGCGAGCGCCGGATGCCGCTCGTCGATGCGGCGCAGCGTGTCCCGGATCCGCCCGGTCACCGCCTTGCGTGCCCGTTCCGCCTGGTCACCGAGGCGGCGACTGCGCCCGGCCAGCCCGGCCGCGGTACGCAACTGGTCGAGCAGCGCCGTCCGCTCGGCGTCCAGCGCGGACAGCCGCCGCTCGTCGTGGCGTACGGCGGCCCGGTCGATCTCGTCGTCGAGCCGCCGCAGATGCCGGCGGTAGCGGGCCTTCGCCTCGTCGTCCAGCACCGGATCGGCGCCGAGCCTGCGGGCGGCGACAAGTTCCGGGCCGGCGGCCGGGTCGAGCAGCTCGACCGCGGGCACGTCGGTTCCGGGCCGGCTCAACAGCAACCGCAGGTCGTGCAGCCCTTTGGCGTCGGGCAGGTGCACCACCACACCGCCGTACCCGAGGCGCCACACCGGCCCGTCCGGGCAGAACTCCGGCCGCCCGGCCCCCGGCGCGCGGATCCCCACGCGGGGACGGACGACGACGGACGGGGACGCGGCAGCCACCCGCGAGGCGAGCGCCACCGGGGACGGGGCGGACGCCGCCGGGAAGACGGCAGCCAGCGGAGAGACCGCCACCGCCGGGGAGCCCGCCCGGGCGGGGACCAACCGGCCGGGCACCTGTCTCATGCCCAGCGCCCGCGCCTCGGCCACCGTCCCGGCGCGCAGCCGCCGCGCCTCGGCCGCGTCGCCCGGCCCGTCGCGCCCGGTCAGCGCGGCCACCAGCCCGGCCCGGGCCAGCACCGACCAGGGGCGGGCGCCCAGCCGGTCGGCGGCGTCCCGGGCCGCCGTGTAACCGGCGACCGCGTCGTCCCACCTGCCGTCGGCCGCGTCCACGGCGGCCAGCCACAGGTCGACCGGGCCGGCGATGTCGCAGCCGAACAGCGCGGCCATCCACCGCCCCCGGTGCGGGGTCAGCGCCGCTCGCGCCTCGGCGCACCGGTCCGGGTCGCCGTCCACTGCTGCCGCCTGGGCCCGCAGCCGCAGCCACAGCGGCGACACCGACCGGGGGTACGTGGCGCCGGCGGCCTCGATCCCGGCGGTGAATCCCAGTACGGCGTCCGTGTCGCCGCGTTCGGCGGCGGTGATCGCCCGGAGCAGCTCGGCCTGCGGATGGCCGGCGCCCACCTTGTCGAGCAGGGCCTCGGCCTCGGCGACCCGGCCGTAGAGAAGCAGCACCGACCAGCGGATGTGGTACGTCATGAAGGCGTGGTCGGAGTGCTCCGGCTCGGGATGGCTCTCCACCTCGGCGAAGCACTCCTCGGCGGTGGCGAGGTCGCCCCGGAACGCGGCGATGATGCCGCTGTCCATGGTGGCCGCCATCCGCTGCCGGGGGACCTCGCCCTGCCGGGCGCCGGCCACGAACGCAGCCAGCTCCTGGCGGTATCCCGGGTCGCCCAGCTCCAGCAGCGCGACCCAGCGCAGCGCGGTGGCCCACAGCTCGGTTTCCCGGTCGTCGCCGCGGCGGGCCACCTCCCGGATCTCGGCGGTCACCAGGGCGCGCTCCTCGGCGGTGCCGAGCCCCCAGGTGGTGTCGTGGCGGGCCCACAGGCTGAACGTGAGCGCCTCGTCGTCCCGGCCGTGCCGGGCGAGCGTCTCGGTGGCGGTGATCAGGTCGGTGACCAGGCTGCGCACCGACCGCTCCGGATCCGGCTCGCCGATCAACCGCCGGTACGCCTCGCGGACCAGGTCGTCGACGTCGAGCCGGCGCCGGGTGGCCGAGTGCCGCCGGTGCGCGGTGAGCGCCACCCGGGTCAGCACGCCGGGGTCGTCGGCCTGCCGGGCCAGCGCGGCGGCCTCGGTCAGCAGCCGCTCGACCTCCTCCGCCGGCCCGATGTGGTGCAGCAGCCCGGCCAGTTCCAGCAGCAGCCGGACCCGCGGGGCGGGCTCGCCGGGAAGCTCGAGTGCGCGCCGGTAGTGCCGGACCGACTCGTCCACGGCGAGCCGGCCGGCCGCGTCCCGCGCGGCTGTGACCAGCAGGTCACCGGCGCGTACCGGGTCCAGCTCGGCGCCGGCCAGCCACGCGTGCCGGGCCAGGTGGGCGGGGCTGAGCGCGTCGGCGAGCGCGTCGGACCTGTCGACGGCCCGGACGACGCCCGCGTGCCGGGCCCGCCGCGCGTCCGCGGCGAGCCCGTCGTAGAGCGTCTCGCGGACCAGATCGTGCACGAAGACGAACCGCCCGCCGCCGCGGGGCAGCACCAGCCGGGCCGCGGCGGCGCGGCCGAGCATGCGGTCGACCTGGGCGACCGGCGCGGGTACGCAGGCCGCCACCGTCCCCCTGTCGAACTCGTGGCCGAGCACCGCGGCGACGGTGAGCGCCTCGACCACCGGGGCAGGCAGCTGGTCGAGCCGGCGGCGCACCACCTCCCGTACGCCGGGCGCGATGGTGTCCGTGAGGCCGTCGGTGTGCCAGAGCCGGGCGGTCTGCTCGACGAAGAACGGGTTTCCGCCGGTGCGCCTGTGCACCTCGGCGACCAGGTCGGCGCCGGGCTCGCGACCGGCGGTGCGGGTCATCAGGGCGGCCACCTCGTCCCGGCCGAGACCGGTGAGCGTGACTGTGGTGGCCTTCGCGCTCAGCGGCACCAGCAACGGTCGCAGCGGATGCTCGCCGGACTCGACCTCGGCGTCCCGGTAGGTGCCGACGAACAGCAGCCGTTCGAACCAGGTGTGCCGGGTGACGAACTGGAGCAGCCGGACCGACGCCGGGTCGGCCCAGTGCAGGTCGTCGAGGACCACCACGACCGGCCGGTAGTGCGCGACGGCGACAAGCGCCGCGGTCACCGCGTCGTGCCTGTCGAACTCGGCCCGGCCGTCGTCCCCCGCCGGGTCACCGTCGTCCCCCGGCTCGTCGCCCTCCCCGGCGGGGCGCTCGCCGAGCAGGGCGGCCAGCCCGGCGTCGACTGCTTCCCGGGCGCCGGACGGGTCGCCGGCGGACCGGGCCAGCCGGCGCAGCACCTGGACCCAGGGCCAGTAGTCGGGTGCGGTGTCGGAGTCCCAGCACGCGGCGCCGAGCACGAGCGCCCCGCGGCGCCGGGCCTCGTCGGCGGCGGCCGAGACCAGTGTGGTCTTGCCGATGCCCGGCTCGCCGGTGACCAGGGCGAGGCCGCCGTGGCCCGCGGTCAGCCGGGCCACCTCGGCGCGCAACAGTGCCGCGGGGTGCTCCCGCCCGATGATTCCCTCGCCGAACCGCGGCTCCATGACCTCCCGACGCTAGTCGAGGGGTCCGACAAGATGACGGCGATCAGGTCCGCGCGTCGGTCACCACGTGCGCGCACGCCGGGCACGCCGACGGCCCCTGTTCGGCGAACCACCGGCAGGTGCGCCGGATGGCGCACTTCGGCAGCGCCTCCTCGGCGGGCGGAGCGGTCTCGGCGTACGAGGCGGCCATCCGGGCGCCCAGCCCGCAGTGCGAGCCGGTCCAGAAGCCGCAGGACGAGGTGACGCACGGACCGGCGAGCCGGACCCGCGCCTCGACCGGCTCGTCGGAGTCGCCGAGCCCGGCGAGTGCCACCTCGGCCGGTACGGCCGGGGTCACGTAGGCCACCCGGCCCGCCGGAGTGATCATGCCGAGGAACACCGTGGCGTTCGACGCCGGGGTGCTCGGGCACATCCGCTCCGGCGCGCCGGCCGGCCGGGCGGCGTCGGTCACCGCTGGATCCAGAACCCGATGTCGTTGATCTTCTGCCCGAGGTCCTGGGCGAACGGGCCGTCGATGACCCAGAGGCCGTACCACTCGGGACGCAGCTTGATGTTGCCGTGGCCGACGGTCAGCGGGTTGGTCAGCCTCGCGTCGGCGGTACGCAGCGCGGCCAGGCCGGCCTTCTGGATCTCCGCGGCGATCAGCGTCTGCTGCTCGGCGCTCAGGTCGACACCGTCGACCACGAAGCGGAACTCGTTGCGGGCCATGTGCTTCCTCCGGTCACTCGTACGATTCGGTGCCCAGCCCACGACGCAGGCTGGTGCGGGTGAAGGCCGCCCAGCCGGCGTGCGAGGCGGCGTCGGTGCGTTGCCCGGCGCGGGCGAGCACCCGGGCGGCGTGTTCCGCCCAGCGGCCGGCGGTGGCCGCCGCGTCGCCCCACAGTTCGCGGCAGGCCGCGACCGCGAAGGCGACCTGTTCCGGGGCGCCGGTGAACCCGGCGGGTCCGTCGGCGACCCGGACCGTGCCGTCCGGCCGGACCCGCACGCTCGGGAAGTGGTGATGCAGGCTGGCCAGCGTGGCCAGGTGGGTGGCGTCGCGCCGGCCGGCGGTGAACCCGGCGTGCAGCTCGTCGTCGCGGCGGTGCCGGATCGCGTGCAGCACCAGCGCGTCGCCGGCCGGCTCGATCCGGGCGACCACCTGCACCGGCGTACTCCAGGCCGGCGGCGAGTTCGCCGACCAGAAGGCCAGCCAGGCGGCGAGCCGGGCGTGGAAGTCGGTCTGGACGCCGACCGCGAGCGCGGAGCCGTCGGGCGCGCGCAGCGCGGCGGTGGCGATGCGGTCCCGGGGGAGCAGCGGCGTCGCGGGGCGGGCGGGCGCCGCCGCGGCGGCGGCTTGGGTGGAGGCGACGGCCAGGCCGGTCACTGTGACCGCCGAGGCTGCCGCCGCGCCGGCGAGCAGTCGCCGACGGTCGAGCAGGTGTCCGTTGTCGTTCATCGTCGGCCCTTCGTCGACGGCAGTGGACCGACGTTATCGACCGGAAGCGATCAGGAAAACACCCTGCGTGACGGGAGATTGACAGGAATGCCGGGGATACCCGGCGGCGTGAATGACCGTTCCTGTGCTGCCGCGCGGGCGCGGTCAGGCGCGCAGCAGTCCGGCGACGGCCCGCTGGGCGTTCACGAGCGCCGCCGGCGGCAGGTCGAGCGTCCAGAGCGCGGCGGCCAGATAGTCCAGGACGCGCCAGCGCTGCTCCTCGCTCAACGGCGGCCGTCGCGCGCCACCGAGGACCGGCAGGCCGTCCGGCGTCCCGGCCGGGAACGCGCCGCCGGCGCTGCGCCACACACCGCCGAGCGCCGTGTCCAGCCGGGCGGTGAGCAGCGCCGCGAGCCGGCGGCGGTCGACCCCGATCAGGTACGGGGCCAGTTCCGCGTCCGCCGCGATCAGCCGCAGCCAGCGGTGCACCGCCTCGCGTACGGCGACCGGACCGAGCCGGTCGCGCGACTCGCCGGGACAGGTCACCAGCTCCGTGGTCCGCACGACCAGGGGTACGGATGGCCGAGCCCGGTCAGTTCACCGTGGCACTTGATATCGATGAATGCCTATCTATAGGCTGGCGGCGTTCCGCTCACCCCCCATCCCAAGGAGTGTGAACCATGCGTAAGCCCAAGCTGTCCCGGATCCTCGCCACCCTCGCGGCCGCGACGCTGGCAGCGCTCGGCGCGGTAGCCGTCAACCCGGCTCCGGCCTCCGCCGCCGTCCGCAACGTCTGCTACAACATCAGCCAGGCCGGCCCGTTCGCCAACACGGCGGTGCCGGCGGCGGCGATCTGGAACAACTACACGAACAACATCAACATGGCCCAGTGCGGGTCCAACCTGCGGATCACCTACACCTACGGCGGCGGCTCGTACGCCCAGCGCACCAGCCTCGGCAACGGCCGCGTGGTGATCGACTACAACCAGGCCCAGCAGTACTCGGCACTGCGCATCATGACGCACGAGATCGGCCACATCCTCGGCCTGCCGGACAACTACAACGGCAACTGCGCCCTCCTGATGTCCGGCGGCAGCGCCGGTACGAGCTGCACCAACCCGTACCCCAGCTCCGCCGAGGCCTCCCGGGTCGACTCGCTGTTCGGCTTCGCCGCCAGCAGCGCGACGCCCGCCCAGGTCTTCACCGGCAGCTGGCCGGCCGCCGCGACGGTGGGCGCCCAGCGCTGACGACGCAGTGACGACGGGGTCGGCGGGTCACCGCCGGCCCCGTCCGCGCGCCCGGCCCTTCCCCGGCGTGCCGGCCGCCGTCCGGCCCGGCCGTCCGCCCGCCGACCTGCCGGCACTCCCGCCCGGCGGCTTGTCCTGCTTGCGGCCACCCGCGCGATCCGCGCCCCGGCCGGAAGCGGCGTCGTCGGCGAGATCCGCCGCGCGGCGGTTCAGCTCCTCGACCCGCTCCCGGAGCCGGCGTAGCGCCTCGGCGTCGTCGTCCACCTCGGACACCTCGTCGAGCAGGCCGACGTAGTCGGCGGCCAGCCGCCGGTGCGCCGGGGCGGCCGGCCCGGCGTACCCGTCCAGGTCGATGATCTGCTGCGCGAGCACCGCGGTGGCGGCGCCGAGCGCGGCCCGTTCGTCGGCGCGCGCGTCCCGCCCGGCCCGGCGCGCGTCCGCCAGGCGACCGGCCCGGCGACCGCCGAACCAGAGCACCGCGGCGCCGGCCACCACGCCGGTCACCGCGCCACCGGCCAGGAGATAACGCGGCAGCGACGGGCTGATGGTACGAGCCCCGTCCGGCACCAGACCGGCCCGGACCAGCCGGTCGTAGTTGAGCACGATCACCTTCAGCGCCTCGACCGGCCGGTCCACGAACGCGTCGGCGCCCCGGCCGATGGTGGTCTCGGCGACCATCGCCCGGCCGAGGTCCTTGGCGCCGTCGCCGCCGAGGCGGGAGCAGCCGTAGGTGTCCCAGTCCTCGCCGTCGCGGCTCATCGCCAGCACCAACGTGCCCTGGGCGGCGCGCTTGGTGTCGGCGCACGCCTCGCGCAGGTCGGCGCCCGGCTCCATGATCAGCACCACCAGCCGCCGGTTGCCGATGACCCGCTCGGCGGCGGCCCGGTCCAGGTCGACCCCGGGAGCGGCGTAGACCGACGAGCTGCGCACCTGCCGGGCGACCGGGCCGTCGAGGATGCCGCCGGACCACAGCGCCCAGCCGGCCAGCGCCAGGCAGGCGAGCGTCGCCCGGCCGAAGGCGGTGCCGACCAGGCGGCCGAGCAGCCGGCGCGGACCGGTCGCCCGCGCGCCACGCCGGGCGGACACCCGCGCGGGCCGGGTCGCGACGCCGCTCACGACAGCCTCGCCCGCAGGTAGACGTCCGGCCGGTAGCCGGGCATCCGCACGTCCCGGGCCACGTCGTCCAGCTCGGCCGCCGCGTCGGCGAGCAGTTCGCGTACGTGCCGGTCGGGCAGCCCCTCGTCCAGCGCGTCCCGGGCCGCCCGCAACCGGCCCACGCCCCGCACCAGCGCCGGGTCGCTGCGGGCGTCGGTGAGCAGCGACAGCTCCACTGCGAGCGCGGAGAGCCCGGCCAGCCGGGCCGGCGTACCGCCCGGACCGACGTCGGCCGGACGGCGACCGCTCCCCCGCACGGTACGGATCGACAGCACCACGAAACCGGCCACGCAGGCGGCGAAGAGCCAGGGCAACGCCGGCAGCGCCACCCGCAGCGGGTCGAACGGCCGGTACGGCAGCGGACGGTCGAACAGCCCCGCGTACCGCACGTCGGTCACCTGGCCCAGGTACGTGCCGAGCACGTTCTGCTGCGGATAGGCGTACCGGCCGAGCCGGCTGCCGAACTGGGCGTAGAAGCTCGCGCCGGCCACCTCGGCGAACTCCGCAGCGCCCGGACCGTGGTACTCGATCCAGTCGCCGTACATCACCACGAGCGGCTGGTCCGGGGCGAGCCGGTGCAGTGCCGGCCCGTACGCGGGCAGCGGCTCCCCGTACGGCTGCGCGGGTAGCACCACGAACCAGGCCCCGTCCGGGAACGCGCTGCTCGCCGCCTTCTCCGGCAGCCGGGTCAGCGTGGCGCCGGAGCCCACGTACCGGCCGGTGGCGCGCAACGCGGCCACCATCGGGGCCAGCTCCGCGCCGGTCGGTTCCCGCCAGCGCAGGTCGTCGCGGTCCGGCGGGGTCGGCTGGTCGTGCAGCGTGGCCAGCAGCGTGAGCAGCGGGCCGGTCACGTCGCGGGTGGCGAACCGGGCCCGCCAGCCCGGCAGGTCGTCCGGCGAGGCCACGTAGAGCCCGCCGCTGACCTCGGTGCCGACGATCCGGATCTCGGCGCTCTCCACGTCCTTGACCCGGCGGCGTTCCGCCTCGTCCAGACCCGGAGGGGCGACCAGGATCCGGGTGCCCCGGTCACCGATGGCCGCCCGTACCCGCTGCTCGTCCCAACGCGCGACCGCCCCGGGCAGCCGTACCACCGGTTCGGCCGCGACCAGCGCCGTCATCTCCTCGACCGACGGCACGCTCGCGTCGCTCAACTCCCCGGCCGACCCCTCCTGCGGCAGCGCGCCCGCCGACGGGGACCGCCCGTAGCTGACCTCCACGCTCTGCCGTTGCGCCCCCAGGAACACCACGAGCACTGCTGCCGCGGCGGCGAGCAGCGACCAGCGCACCAGCTCCCGGCGCACCGGCAACCTCGGCGCGGTCACCGGCCGGCCCGCCACAGCTCGTCGGCCCGGCGCGCGTGCTCGGCCGCGGCCCGGGCCGCGTCGGCGCCGCCCCGCCCGGCGGCGAGCAGCTCGGCCCGGGCCAGCAGCCGCTCCGCCTCCGGCACCGCCGTCAGGGACGCGTCCCGGCTCACAGTGGCGTCGTGGATCGCCGCCCGCGCCGAGGACCAGGCGACGCGCCGGCCCTGCGCGCGGGCGCGTCGCCGGGGCAGCAACGCGGCGAGGAACCCGGCCGCCAGGGCCACCACACCCCCACCCAGCCAGGGCAGCACGCTCGCGGTCATGATCCATGTCTAACGCACCGCCGCCAGCGGCGCGCGCCGAGGTACGCCTACGACGACGAATAGCCCTCGTTGAACCCGTCGATGAACCCGCCCGCGAACCCGGACGCGACACAGCCGGCACAGCACAGGATCACCAGCAGCGCCGGCACGGCCACCCACAGTGCGATCGCCCACCTGTTCGTCCGCTGTTCCGGCTGCGGCGCGTACGCCTGCGGCGGGTACTGCGGCGGCGGATACTGCTGCTGGTACGGATCCTGCTGATACGGGTCGTGAGGGTACATCCGGCCATCGTGCCCACCGCCCTCGACCGCCGGAAGATCCGAACGGTTTGCCCGACATGCCGCGACGGCCCCCCGTCACGCCCGGTGCGCGTCCAGGTGGGTCAGCACCGTCTGGTTGGCCTCCCAGCCGTCCGGGAACTTCACCGGCACGTCCAGGTGCACCCGCTCGGTCGACGGGTACGCGTCGAGCAGCTCACCGATCCCGGCCCGGGCCACCACCACGCAGGCGTGCCGGTGTCGCGACGCCAGCACGCACAGCCGCCCCGACTCCAGGTGGAACGCGGTCGCGTCCCGTCGGCCGGAGAGCGGGTGCAGCACAATCGTCACGTCGTACTCCCGGCCCTGGAGCCGGTTGGCGGTGTCCACGGTGATGCCCGCCCCGGCCGTGCCCAGCCGGGACCGGATGGCCGCGACCTGGTCGCGGTGCGCGGCCCCGACGGCGATCCGGTCCGCGGTGACCGGCGCGCCGCTCGGCGCGGCCTCACTCACCGCGACCGCGCCGCGCGCCAGCACCCGCAGCGCCAGCTCCGCGCAGGCCGCGGCGGCCTCCCCATCTGTACGCACGGTGTGCCGGGCCGGCAGCTCGTGCAACGCCCAGCCGGTCGCGGCGGCCACCTCCACCGAGGCGTCGTAGGCGTCACCCGGGCCCGGCTCGGTGAACGTCAGCACCCGGTCGGCCGGTCCGGTGCCGGCGCGGAACCCGGTGAACGGGTAGAACGCAGCGGACACCACAGGGGCGGCCGAGTCGGGCAGCCGCCACGACACCGGCAGTCGGTGCACCGGCAGCTCCGGGTTGTGCCGCAGCAGCGTGGCCACCGCCGACTGCATCGGATCCCAGGTCAGCCCGGTCCAGCGGAATGTCTCCACTGTGGAGAACGGATCGAGTTGCCCCGGGTCGCCGACGAACAGCGCCCGCTCGAACCGCCCCGCCACACGCAGCAGCGCATCAGCGCGCATCTGGTACGCCTCGTCCACGATCGCCCACGGCCAGCTCCCCTCGGTGACGGTGGCCCACTTGGCTGCCGTACCGATGGTCACCGCCGGCCCGCCCAGGTCGGCGACCTTCGCCGCGACCCGCACCGCCTGATGCCCGGTGACCCGCTCGGTGGGCCGGTAGTCGGTGGCGGAGAGCCGCCCGACGCGCAGCTCCGGGGCCTTACGGCCGAGCCGGTCGATGAGGTCGTCCACCTGCTCGTTGGTCTGCGCCACGATCATCAGCGGGTCGCCGGTGGCGGCGATCTCGACCGCGGCGCGGACCACGAGGGTGGACTTCCCGGCGCCCGGCGGCGAGTCCACCACGACGCCCCGGTGCGCCCCCTCCCGGAGGTCCCGCAGCACCCGTTGGATCACCTGCTCCGCTTCGTGCAAGGAAGGGCCCCCTTTTAACGTCTCCGGTAGAGGCGGGGCCCCTTCTTAACACGCGCAAGGCAGGCCTGGCTGCACGAGGTGCTCCTGGATCAAGGGCGGCACCGCCGGAGAGGCGTTGATAACGACCCCGTCCCGCGAGCGCAGCGCAGCGCGGTGGGGCGCGACGCAGCGCGCCCCGGCGCGACCTGATCGCCGCGCCCCGCTCGACCAGTTGGGAAATTTGTTCGTCCTCCTGACGAACGGCAGCAACTGGGCGGTTGATCCGGACGCTCGACATAGATCACTACCATCACCCGGTGCGCTGAGCGGCGTGGGATTGCCGATGCGCAAGGGGCGGCCGGAACCTCCGACAGCGGATCAGATGCCAGCACGTTCTGACTGGGTGACGAGGGGTGCAACGTGCACGAGAAGCAGATGCGAAAGGCACTCTGGCAACTGCTGGCGGAGTGGCCCGGGCAGAACAAACGGCAACTGTTGGCAGGCTTGCGCATCCTGGGTCTGGGGGACCTAAGCACGAGGGACGTCAACCGCGTGCTGTACGCCGGCAGGCAGACCTTCACCCACGACGGAGCGACACCACCGCGCTGGCATCTAACCGCCGGAGCTGGGTACGAACCCGAGCCGATCCGAGTGGCACCCCTCGCCCTTCCTCAGAGTTACCTGGGTAAAGAGCCGCGCGCCTGGCAGCGCGAGGCGCTGGCCGAGTGGCAGGCGAATGGCCGACGGGGCGTGGTCGAGGCAGTCACAGGCACCGGCAAGACCACCGTCGGCGTGCTCGCCGCAGCCGCCGCGGTAGATGCCGGCGAGAAGGTGCTGGTACTCGTGCCCGGGTGCGAGCTACTTGACCAGTGGTACGAGGTATTACGTCTGTCTCTGCCAAGTGTCAGGATTGGGCGACTTGGGGACCGTCACCGCGACTCGCTATCAGACCACTCGATCCTGGTGGCCGTCGTTCATTCAGCTATAAAAGATTGGATCCTGCCGCCCTACACCGCTGGCCTATTGATCGCGGACGAGGTTCACCGCTATGGGGCAGAGGGCTTCGCCTCTGCTCTCGAAGACGGGTTCGGCGCCCGACTTGGACTAACCGCGACTTACGAGCGCACCGACAGCGGTGTCGCGGACCGACTGCAGCCCTACTTCGGGGACGTGGTGGCGGGGTGCACCTATGAGCGGGGCCTGACCGAAGACATTCTGGCCCCGTTTCGTGTCGCCTTCGTCGGGGCGGATTTCGCGCGGGACGAGCACGAACAGTACAAGCGGCACGACGAACGGGTCAGGACGCTCCGGAGACGGCTCATCCTCGACCACGGCTGTCCGGCGGAGCCATTTGGTGACTTCATGGCTGAGGTCAACGAGCTCAGCCAGCCCGGTAACCGCAGCATCCGGTCAAGGAGGGACGCCAGAGGCTATCTGAGGGCGTTCAGCCAACGTAGGCAGATACTGGCCGGATGCCGCCGCAAGCACAAGGCACTAGCGTCGCTGGCACCGGTTTTCGCTGAGGCGAGGGCTGGCATCATCTTCACCGAGACTGCGGCCAGCACCCACCAGGCAACCAAGGCGATGCGTAAACGCGGTCTGCGCGCAATGGACTTCACTAGCGCCCTCGACAGACCCGATCGAAAGGACCGCCTGAGCGACTTTAAAAGCGGGGAGATCCAGGTGCTGGTCGCCCCGCGAGTCCTCGACGAGGGGGTCGATGTTCCCGAGGCTGAGATCGGTGTCGTCCTGGCGAGCAGCAAGAGCAAACGCCAGATGATCCAACGGATGGGCCGGGTCATCCGTCCCAAGCCCGATCGACGGCCTGCAACGTTCGTGGTTCTCTACATCAGAGGTACCTCCGAGGATCCGCACCTTGGCGCACATGAAGGCTTCATCGAACAGCTCACTGACGTGGCGGACGCCTGCGAAACCTTCGACCCGGGGGTATCTAGTGCGGAGTTGCTCTCTTGGTACCGGGAGGGCATAACCCGCTGACGTGTGGCGTTGGGTCCGCGAAAGCAGGGCACCTGCCGGCTGAAGCGGGGACAGAAGGTCAAGCCAGCCCTTCCTTCGCACCTGTAGGTTTGTTGACCGCCTGGCAGCAGAGATGCTGGGTCGCCGCATTGCACGACCCGCCGTGACCGTTCCGCAGCCCACAGCGTCCGCCCTCGGGCAACCGCGCGTCACACCAGACCCGGTACCGCACGTGCTGGGCATCCTCCTCGCTCAACGTGCTCTCGCCGAAGTCCACGGCGTCCAGGTGCCCGAGCGATCGCGCGAGCGCGGCGGCCAGCTCGGCGGCGGCAGCTCGGCTGGTGAGCGTGGTCGGCAGATGGATGATCCAGCGCGGCTCAGCCATCGTGGCCGCGTCGCCGGCACCCGTTGTGGCGGGACTGCCACTGCCGGAGGGCCTGACGGACGCGCTCCGATTCGGTGCGCGCGGTGGTCAGTTCCCGGTGCAGCCGGTCCATCTCGTCGGCGACCCGGCGCAGGTAGTCGTGCACCTGCGCCGGGTCCAGCCCGCGCCAGCGGGTGTCGAAGACGGCGCTGCGCACCTGGTACGCCTGCACCCGCTGCCCGGTCACGTAGATCATGACGCCACCATCCCGGCCGCCACGGCGTCGTCGGGTAACCCGGCCGCGGCGAGCGTCGCCCTCCCCCACCGGGCCAGCCGGCAGGGGTACGGGACGCGCTCGCTGCGGCACAGCGGTCCCTGCGGCCAGTGCTCGGGCACGTGGACGCGCACGGCCAGCGCGGCGACGAGCAGATCCTCGTCGGTGACCGGGGTGAGGACGGGGAAGTCGGCGAGTACAGCGGACATCGGCTGGCGCCTCCGGGTCGGTTCTCGTGGAGTGGCGCCGGGGCGGGCGGGGACGGCGGGAGCCGCGATCGGGGGACGCGGTACCACCGGAGCCCGGCACCCGCCCCGGGCCATGCGCCGACTCTCGGTCCTTCCCGACAGGAGCCGCATGCCCTGATGATCGTGGTCGCCATGCGCACGCCGCATACGCTCAGTCACCGCCGCGAGACATCCGGCGATATGCACGGTGCGTATACCGGGCCGCTCCGAAACGGGTTGAATGGCTAGGCTCGACTTCGGACACAGGTTCTCCGCGAACGGCGAGGTTGCCGGTGACACCTGCAAACTGCCCCCGCTGCGGCGGGCGCTTGGCGCGCGACAACGACACCGGACGCTGCGCGCCCTGCCAGGCCGCCGAGCGCGACCGCCTCAGCACGTCGCCCGCGGTACCCGAATCGTTCTGGGCCCATGAGCCGCTCCGGGCGGCGCTGGCCGGGCGGCACCTCGGGCAGGTGATCCGGGCGTACCGACACCACCCGTACCACGGGCGGAACCCGCTGCCGCAGAGCGTCGTTGCGGGGTGGCTGGGGATCACGCAGGCGCAGTTGAGCCGGATCGAGAACGGCCCCGCCCTGGTGCATCTCGACCGGCTGGCGCACTGGGCGATCGTGCTCCGCATCCCGCAGGGATCTCTCTGGTTCGCCGTCGGTCCAGACTCACCAGCCAGCGCTCGGGCCGACGGGAGCGGCGCGGCACCAGACCTGGGCCGGCGAACCCTCCTGGCTGGCATCGCGGCGGTGTCGGCGGGAGCCGGGCTGGTCGGAGCCGCTGAGGATCCCCGTCCTCGCCGCATCGGCAGCGCGGATGTGACTCGGCTCAACGCAGTGCTGGAGCTCTACCGCTCGGTCGACTACGAATGCGGTGGCGGTCTGCTCTATCGGGAGGTCGCCCGGTTCGCGGAGTCGGTGTACCGCATGCTCGACTGGTCACACTCGCCCGGGCTGACACCCCGCCTGGTCGCGGCCATCGCGGCGGCTCGACAGTTGGCTGGCTGGACCGCGCTCGACGCCGGCCGGCACGCGGACGCTCAACGGCATTTCGCCGCCGGCGAGCGGGCCGCGATGTCCGCTGGCGACGCTCCGCTGGCGGCTCTGATCCGCTACTCGCAGGCCAAGCAGCTGCAACACCTTCGGCACAACCACGATGCTCTGGCCGCGCTGCGGCTGGCTCACTCAGAGCTGGGATCCCGGGCAACCCCTGCCGTGAAGGCGCTGCTCTGGGGCGCGGAGGCAGCCGCGTCAGCCGCACTCGGCGACCACCGAAACGCGCTGGCCCTCCTCGGTCGGGCGAGTGATCAGTTCGAGCGTGTGGATCCCGAGCGTGAGCCGACCTGGATGGCCTTCTACGACCGTGGCGAGCTGCTCGCGCAGTACGGTCGCGTATACCGGGACATGGCCCGCCAGGTCGGCACGCATACGGCACAGGCTGTGCAGAGCGTCGAGGACGCGATTGTCGCCTTCGGCCCAGCGAACATCCGCAGCATGGTCCTGAACGAGGTCGGACTGTGCAGCGCGCTCTTCCTCGCCGACGAGCCTGATCGGGCCGTCAGTGTCGGCGTTCGTGTGGTCGAACAGTCGCGAGCGTTGAGTTCCAGGCGCGTCGTTGATCGAGTTGTCAATCTGCGTCGTGACCTCGGGCGGCACCGTCACCTTCCCACGGTTGCCGATTTCGAGCGGACACTCATCGCCCGAGTGGCGGCGACGGTATGAACGGACGGTTCTCGGAAGAGGCGATGACCTGTGCCATGCGGGAGATCGCGGCCAATCTTGACGTGCCGATCGAAGATGCCCGGCTCCTGCGGCTCACCAACAACGCCGTGTTCGCGTTGCCCGGCGCGGGGCTCGTCATCCGGATCGCACGAACTCACCGGCTCCAGGACCGGGTGACGAAGGTCGTTCAACTGGCGCGATGGTTCGCCGAGCTGGGAGCACCGACCATCCGGCTGGCACCGGGCGTAACACAACCGGTTGAGGCCGCCGGCTTGGTGGCCTCGGTGTGGACCTACGTGCCGCCGGCCGTGCCTGCTCCCACGGCGGATGACCTCGGCTCGGCACTGCGGCGGTTTCATGCGCTCGGACCCCCGCCCTTCCCGCTGGCCCACTGGGATCCGATCGGGGACGCGCGTCGACGCCTGGCAGATGCAGACGGGTTGACCGCAGAGGACCACGACTACTTGATGACGTGGTGCGACCGTTTGGAGCCGCAGGTCGCAGATCTCAACCAACGCGTGGAGCAGTCACTCATCCACGGGGATGCACACGTCGGCAACCTGCTCCGGGACGCATCGGGCGGCATCCTGCTCTGCGACTTCGACGCCACTTGTCTTGGGCCTTGGCAGGTGGACCTAGCAGCGGTCGCTGTGGGCGAGGCCCGCTTCGGAAAGACCGGAACGCATCGGGCGCTCGCCGAGGCGTACGAATACGACGTGATGTCCGACCGCAACTGGCCGCTTCTGCGAGAAGCCCGCGAGCTCAAGATGATTGCTGCTGCCACGCCGCTTCTCGCGAGTTCGGCGAGCGTCGCGGCCGAGTTCGCCAAGCGGTTGCAGTCAATTGCCCAAGGCGACCACGGTCTACGTTGGAAGCCGTTCGCCGATCTCGTCTGAGAGCCTCTCGGCGAGCGACTGCCGCCCGGTGGGATCCTGTGTTCGTGCTGGAGAATCTGCGACTACGGCACGAGACCGCAGCGGGGGCCGAGGGCCTGGTGGACCAGCTTGTGGACGTGTACCTCGACGCGCACGCCGACGACGGCCCGCGTTACACGGCCGAGCGGTACGAACAGCAGCTCGCGGCACACATGCCCCGGGAAGGCTGGGAGCTGGTGACGGCCTACCTCGATGACGAGTTGGTCGGCTACGTGTACGGCTTCCCGCTCGGATCCGATACGCGTTGGTGGGACGGCATCCACGAGCCGGTACCAGGCGGCTTCACGGACGAGAACGGGCACCGGACGTTCGCGGTCTGCGAGTTACTGGTGCGGCGATCGTGGCAACGCCGGGGCATCGCACGGGCGCTCCACGATCGGCTCCTGAGCACGCGGCGGGAGGAAAGGGCGACGCTGCTCGTACGACCCGACAACGTTGCCGCCCAGCAGGCATATGACTCCTGGGGTTGGCAGCCGGCTGGGTGGCTCCAGCCAACGCGGGAAGGGGCACCGCTGTTCGAGGTCCGCATCAAAGCCATTGCGTCGATCCGGTGATGGCAACGCGTCGACCTTCTTCTCTAGGTGTCGATGATCCGACAGGCCGCGGGACAAAGCTCCTGACACCTATCGCACCGGCTTCCGCCTGGCGTTCATCGCGGCTAGCTTGCCTTCGTGGGGGATCTTGAACAGGGTATCTACGAGCACCTGATCACGGAGAAGCTGGCGACGCAGCTCCGGCACATCGACAACGCCCTTGTCCGCGACGAGAAGCTGGATCCCGCTGACGCGCATGAACTCCTGGCCCGGCACATCGCGGGCCTTGCGCGGCGAGCGCTCCTGGGCGTCGGTGGCGGCGACAACAAAGTCGCCCGGCAGGTCGACCTGGCGAACCGCATCGCCGCGCACATCGCTCAGGCCGAGCCGCGTGCCGTTACCGCCGAGGACCAGGTGGCCGACGCCCAACGTCTGCTGCACGCGATCGCCGCGCCGCCCACCCCGCCGGCCGCACCGGTCTTCCCGATCCGCCCGTCGACGCCGCTCTCCACCGGTGCGCTCCTGGTCAACGGCCGGCACCAGCCGCGGATCGGCCACGAGGTCAGCCACGAGATGGCCTCGGCGGACGAGGTGGACCTGCTCTGTGCGTTCATCAAGTGGCACGGGCTGCGCATCATCGAGCCCGCGATCACCGAGTTGATCGCCCGAGGTGGCCGGGTCCGCGTCATCACGACCACGTACATGGGCGCCACGGACCAGCGGGCACTTGATCGGCTCGCCGAGCTGGGCGCCGAGATCAAGGTCTCCTACGAAACCCGGACCACCCGCCTGCACGCGAAGGCATGGCTGTTCCGGCGCAACAACGGCACCACCACCGCGTACGTCGGCTCATCGAACCTCTCCAAGGCCGCGCTTGTCGACGGCGTGGAGTGGAACGTCCGCATCTCGAACCTGGAGCAGCCGCACGTCATCGACACGTTCGAGGCGACGTTCGCCGACTACTGGCACGACTCGGCGTTCGAGCCGTACGACCCGGCAACCGACGCCGAGCGCCTGCGCGTCGCGTTGCGTGGGGAACGCGCCGACGAGGCGCCGACCGAGATCGCGAACCTGGACGTGCGGCCGTTCCCGTACCAGCAGGAGGTTCTTGACGACCTCGACGCCGAACGGCTGGTGCACGGCCGCTGGCGCAACCTGGTGGTGATGGCGACCGGCACCGGCAAGACCGTGGTGGCAGCGCTTGACTATCGCCGGCTCCAGCGGGCAGGGCACGTCGACTCGCTGCTCTTCGTCGCACACCAGGAGCAGATCCTGCGGCAGAGCCGGTCGGTGTTCCGCCAGGTCATGGGCGACGGCACGTTCGGCGAGACGCTTGTCGGCGGCGATCGGCCACAGGGCTGGAAGCACGTCTTCGCATCGATCCAGTCGCTGTACCGGCAGGAGATCGACCCCGAGGCGTACGACATGGTCATCGTGGACGAGTTCCACCACGCCGAGTCGGACACCTACACGGCGTTGCTGAAGCGGCTTCGGCCACGCGTACTCCTGGGTCTGACCGCGACTCCCGAGCGGAGTGACGGCCGGGACGTGCGCTCGTGGTTCGACGGCCGTGCGACGGTGGAGCTGCACCTGTGGGATGCCCTCGAACGGCAGTTGCTGGCGCCGTTCCAGTACTTCGGGCTGCACGACGACGTGGACCTGTCCCACGTGCGGTGGAAGCGCGGGCAGGGGTACGACACCGGCGAACTTGAAGGCGTCTACACAGGCAACCACGCTCGGGCCCGGCTCATCCTGCAAGCGGTCACGCGCATCGCTGATGTCGGGCAGATGCGGGCGCTCGGCTTCTGCGTCAGCCGTGGGCACGCGCGGTTCATGGCCGACTGGTTCACGCGGCACGGTGTGCCGTCGGCGGCCGTGACATCAAGCATCAAGCGGACAGATCAGCATGCACTGATTGACCGCTTCCGCAAGCGCGAGCTGAGGGTGCTCTTCACCGTCGACCTGTTCAACGAGGGTGTCGACCTGCCGATGGTCGACACCATCCTCATGCTGCGTCCCACCGAGAGCGCCACGATCTTCCTCCAACAACTCGGCCGGGGCCTGCGGCTGGACGACGGCAAACCGTGTCTGACAGTGCTCGACTTCATCGGCGGCCAGCACGCAAACTTCCGCTTCGATCTGCGCTGGCGGGCACTTGCCGGGGTGAGCCGACGGGCTGTCGAAGCCGCCGTGCGGGAGGACTTCCCCTCGCTGCCAAGCGGCTGCCACATCGAACTGGACCGGGTGGCGAAGGACATCGTCCTCCGCAATCTCAAGTCGGCGATGCCGACGTCGAAGAACGCGCTGGTGGCCGAACTACGGCAGCTCGGTGACGTGAGCCTGTCCGACTTCCTGCGCGAGACCGGCCTGGAGATTGAGGACGTCTACCGGTCGGGGAGCATCGGCGGCTGGGCCGGGCTACGCCGCCTGGCCGGCCTCGACACGACGGCCGGTGGCCCGGACGACAGGGACCTGAGCCGGGCCATCGGCCGGATGCTGCACACCGACGACGTCGACAGGTTGGATCTGCTCGCCCGGGTCGCCGCCGGCCAGCGCCCCGCCGCCGGACGGCTGCTCGACATGTTGCACTTCAGCTTGTGGGGGCCGTCGGTGCCGCTGACCGAACGCGACGCCCGGCTCAAGCGGCTATGGGCGGAACCGGCGCGCTGCGCCGAGCTGCGGCAGGTCGCCGAGGTGCTGCGCGACCGCATCCACCGGGTCACCGATCGACCGGCCTCCAGCCGGGTACCGCTGCGGGTGCACGCCCGCTACAGCCGCAACGAAGCGTGCGCGGCATTCGGCATGACCAATCCGGGCTCACTGCGCGAGGGCGTCAAGTGGTTGCCCGACGAGCGAGCGGATCTGTTCTTCGTCACGCTCGTGAAGTCCGAGGAGCACTACTCCCCCACCACGATGTACGCCGACCGTGCCATCACTGACCGGCTGTTCCAGTGGGAGTCGCAGAGCACCACATCGTCGGGCTCGGCCACCGGCCAGCGGTATGTCAACCACGTCGCGCTGGGCTCGACCGTGCACCTGTTCGTGCGGGAAACGAAGATCGCCGACCGCGACCTGGGCGCACCGCCGTACCTGTACGCGGGGCCGATGACGTACCGGGAGCACAGCGGCGACCGGCCCATGCGGATCCTCTGGGAGCTGCGGACTCCGCTACCCGCCGACATGTACGCCGCCGCTCGCGCCATCGCCGCCTGATCCAGATTCCGCCCGCTCGCCTGTTCAGGCGGGCGGGCGAGAACCACCGGCTTGCTCGGGACGCCGGCCCGGCGCGGGCAGCACCCGGACAAGCAGCACCGCTACCGCCCCGGCCACCACCCCCACCATCGTCCCGGTGACCAGGCTCGACATCACCGCCGCACCCCGCAACAACGCCTCCCGCGCCCCCGGCGCCAGCCCGGCCAGCCCTGGCGCGTCCATCCCCAGCGACGAGTCCCAGAAGACCTGGTGACCGACCGCCAGGAACACCCCGTACAGCGCCCCGACCACAACGAGCGTCAGGAACGGGCGCGGCGGGCGCCGCCACAGCACGGCGGCCACCCAGCACAGCGGCGGCCCGACCGCCAGCAGCGCGGCCACGATCGTGCCCTCCGGCACCACGTCCAAGTCGTGCAGAGCTACGCGCGGGGCGGCCAGCGCGGCGAGCGCGACCAGCGCCGGCCAGGAGAACCCGAGGGTACGGCGGGCCCCGCTCATCGCGTCACCTCCGAAGAACCCGAAGACGGCGCCCGAACAGAAGCCGGCGCGGAATCCCGTACGGACGCCGACGCCGAGGCCGGCGCGGTCGCGCGCACGAACCGCAGCAGCGCGACGAACGCCAGTACGGCGGTGACCGCTCCTCCGGCGAAGCGCACCCAGTGCCCGGCGACGAACTCCGCCGCGACCTGCCGCAGGTACTCCGGCGAGTGCGTCCCCACCGGGTCCACGAACATGATCTCGTTGCGCGGCCAGAAGAAGACAGCCGAGAACAGGAACTCGCAGACGACGAAGACTGCTGTGGCACCGGCGACCCACCAGCGCAGCCGGCGGTCGCGCCAGGTGAGCAGCATCGCGGCGACGCTGCTCAGGATCACCGACGCGCCCAGCGGCGGGAAGTAGTCGTGTGGGCCGCCGTGGACGAGGAACTCGCGTGCCCGGTCGAGGGAGGCGGGCGCGTCGTTGAAGACGTTCGGGTAGAGCATGACGGTCTCGGCGGCGACCCCGCCGAACGACATCATTGCCGCCCAGACCATCGCAATCAGGGCGATCCAGGTCAGTCTTGTGCGTACCACGAGGGTTCTCCTCACGAATTGGGGACGCCATCGACGCTAGGTCGGCAGCCGGCGGCCGTCGTCCGCGTGGCCGCGCGACCGGTTGTCGCTTCTCGGCGTACGCCTCGGGGTTGTCCCTGACGCCTGCGGACGACAGCGGCGAGGGGCCGCGCGGACCTAGGCTCGAAGCGTGCCCGAGACCTCACCCAGACGCGCCGACGCGCTGCTCGCCGCGGCCACGCTCGGCCTGGTCGCGGTGGCCGTGGCGGCCGAGCGGCCCGCCGCCGGCGGCGCGGCGCTCGCCGTGGTGTTCGGCGCGGGGCTCGGCGGGCTGGTGCTGTGCGCCCGGCGGTGTCCGGTGCCGGCGCTGCTGGCCACGGCGGTCGCCATTCTCGGGTACTACGCGCTGGACCTGCCGCCGGTCGGGGTGGCCGCCCCGGCCGCAGCCGTGCTCTACCGGGTGTCCGAACGCGGGCGGGTGACCCCGGCCGCTGTCGTCGCCGGGAGCCTGCTGGCCGTGTCGGTGGTCGCGCGGCTGGCCGAGGGGGACGACATCGGCGTCGTCGTCGGTACCCAGCTGGGCTCCGAGGCGGCGTTGCTGCTCGCCGTCATCGCCCTCGGCGACGCGGTACGCAACCGCAGGTCGCTACGGGCAGCGTTGATCCGGCAGGCGGTCGCGGCCGACGAGGAGCGCCACCGGGAGGCGGCCCGTCAGGTCGAGGCGGAACGGCTGCGCATCGCCCGGGAGGTGCACGACACGCTCGGCCACACGATGTCGGTGATCACGTTGCAGTCCGCCGTCGCCCGGGAGGCGCTCGCCGACAGCGATCCGGCGCAGGCGGAGAGCGCGCTGGCCGCGATCCGGTCGGTGAGCGGCAGCGCGATGGCGGAGTTGCGGGCCACGCTCGGCACGCTGCGCCGCGAACCCGGGCCGCGGGAGCCGGTGCCCGGATTCGACCAGATCCCGGCGCTCGTGGACGGCGTACGCCGCGGCGGGCTGGCTGTGGACCTGCGCGTCGAGGGGCCGGTGGACACGCTTCCGGCGGTGGTGGGCAGCACCGTCTACCGGGTCGTGCAGGAGGCGTTGACGAACGTTTTGCGCCACGCGGAAGCCACCCGGGTCACCGTGACGGTCCGCGCCACGCCCGGGCGGCTCACGCTTGAAGTGGTGGACGACGGCCGCGGTGGCCCACCCGCCGTGCGGACGGACGGAGAGGGTCAGGGCCTGCGCGGCATGGCCGAGCGGGTCGCCCTCCTGGGCGGCACCGTCGAAACCGGCACCGTCGAAACCGGCAGCGCCGGTTTCCGCGTGGCGGTCAGCCTTCCGCTGGCGGGGGTGGCCGCGTGAGCCCGGTTCGCGTCGTCCTCGTCGACGACCAGCACCTGGTCCGGACCGGCCTGCGCGCGCTGCTCGACCGGGCGCCGGACATCGAGGTGGTGGGCGAGGCGGGCGACGGCCGCAGCGGCCTCGCCGTGGTACGCGAGCAGCGACCCGACATCGTGCTGATGGACGTACGGATGCCGGGCGGGGACGGGCTGGAGGCGACCCGGCGGATCCTGACCGACCCGACGCTGGACGGCGTGCAGGTGGTGATGCTGACGACGTTCGACGACGACGAGTACCTGTTCGAGGCGATCCGCGCCGGGGCGGCCGGTTTCCTGCTCAAGGACACCGCGCCGGACGCCCTGCGGGACGCGGTCCGGACGGTGGCCGGTGGCGACGCGCTGCTGTCCCCCGCCGTCACCCGACGGGTGCTGGCGGCGGCGGCCCGCTCGCCGGTGGCCGACCCGGCGCGGCTGGCCGGACTGACCGCGCGGGAGCGGGACGTGCTCGCGCAGGTGGGCGCCGGACGGTCGAACACGGAGATCGGGCAGGCGCTGTTCCTGAGCCCCGACACCGCCCGCACCTACGTGAGCCGGCTGCTGCAGAAGCTCAACGCCCGCGACCGGGCGCAGCTCGTCGTGATCGCGTACGAGAGCGGGCTGGTCCGCCCCGGCGAGGGTTGAGCCGCGCCGGGGCGGGTCACAGTCAGACCGGCGCCGCGTCGGCCGGCTCGGGCGCCGCGTGCCGGCCGCCGCCACCGCCGTTGCGCCGTTCGTCGCCGTGCCCCGGCCACCACGCCTTGTGGCCGATGAGCCCGGTCAGCGCCGGTACGAAGAACATCGACATGACGAACGCGGACAGCACGATCCCGATCGCCACCGCGAAGCCCATCTGCTGGAGGAACGAGATCGGCGCGAGCATCAGCACCCCGAACGTGCCGGCCAGGATCAGCCCGGCCGCGGCGACTGTGGGGCCGGCGTGTTCCACCCCGATCGCGGCGGCTTCGTGCGGTTCGTGGCCTTCGCGCGCCTCCTCGCGGAGCCGGGCGATCATCAGGATGTTGTAGTCGGTGCCGATCGCCACCACGAACAGGTAGAGGATGATCGGCAGCTGGAACGTCACGCCCGGGTTGCCCTGAAGCCCTTGGAACACGTAGACGGTCGCGCCGAGCGTGGCAGCGAAGTTGAGCAGCACCGCGATCACCAGGTAGACCGGCGCGACGAGGCTGCGCAGCAACAGCCCGAGGATGAGCGCGATCAGGCCGGCGGCAACCGGCAGGATGACCGAGAGGTCCCTGTTGTTCGCCGAGTTGATGTCCGCGAAGATCGCGGTGGCGCCACCGACCAGGGCCTTGGTGCCCGGCGGAGCTGCCGCGTGCAGCGCGTCCCGCAGGTCGTCGCGGACCAGCGTGATCGCCTCGTTGGACATCGGGTTCTCGTTCAGCAGCAGGCTGATCCGGGCGACGCTCGGGTCGGTGGCGCTGCGCTCCGGCGGCTGCGCCCGCCCGACGCCCGGCGCCTTGGCCGACGCGGCGGCGAAGTCGTTCACCTGCTGGTCGGTGAGCGGGGTGCCGTTGCCGGTGGTCAGGTAGACCTCGGTGGGCGCGAGCGCCCCGGCGGCGAAGCCGCGCTGGAGGTCCTGTGCGGCCCGCGCCGACTCGGTGTCCTGCGGGAAGCCGGCGCTGAAGTCGTAGTCGGCCTTGTAGCCGAGCACCCCGGCGGCGAGCGCGACGAGCAGCACGCCGGAGGCGGCTGCGACGACGGCCGGGCGACGGCCGACGGCGGCGCCGAGCCGCCGGGACAGGGTCGCCTTCGGTGGCCGCTGCCACGCCTTCGACGGCCAGAACACCCACCGGCCGAGCAGCGACACGAGCGCCGGGATCAGGGTCAGCGAGGTGACGAGCATGACGCCGACGGCGATGGCGAGCGCCGGGCCGAGCGAGCCGAAGAAGCCGAGCGAGGCGAGCAGCAGCACCAGGAACGCCACGATGACCGCACCGGCGGCGGAGGTGATGACCTCGCCGACCCGCTGCACCGAGACGACCATCGCGGTGCGTTTGTCGTCACCGGCGCGCAGTCGTTCCCGGTAGCGGAACAGCAGGAACAGGATGTAGTCGGTGCCGATGCCGAACAGCACGATCAGCAGGATGGTCTGCAGGTCCTGGCTGACGTTGAGGTCGAACGCCTTGCCGGCGGCGGCGACCAGCCCGGTGGTGACGGACATGACGACGCTGATCACCACCACGGGCAGCAGCGCGGCGATCGGGCTGCGGAAGATGATCAGGATCAGCCCGATGATGAGGATGATGGTGGCGACGCCGACCACCGCGAACGCGTCGTTGAACGTGTCCTCGTTGTCGACGAAGCTGGCCACGTCGCCGGCCACCCCGGCGGTCAGGCCGCTGCCGGCCAGGTCCGGCCCGAGGGCGGTGCGCAGATCGCGTACGGCGTCGAGCAGGCCCGGGTCGTCGGGACTGTCGGCGTCGAGACCGACAGTGACCACCTGCACCGACTTGTCCGGCGCGACGGCCTGCGGGCCGGTCAGGTAGCCGGAGGTCTGCGGGATGTTCCGGGCCTTGAGCGCGGCGGCGAGCTGCCCCACGCGCGCCTCGTCGGCCGGGGTGAGCGGCTTGCCGTCGCCGCGCTTGACCACGACGGTGGCGGTGGCGGTGGCGGCCTGCGGGAACGATTTCTCGGCCAGCTCGGTGGCCTGCACCGACTCGTAGGAGCGCGGCAGGAAGCTCTCCTGGTCGGCGGAGGTGATGTCGCTCAGTGACGGGCTGGCGGCGATGATCGCTATCGCGGCGACGACCCAGCCGCCGATCACCCACCACGCCTTGCCCACGACGAATCTGCCCAGGCGCTCGAACATCGTTTCCCCCGTGTGTTCGGCTGTGTCGCACGCGATCCTACGCTGCGTGAGCAATCCCTTTCGGACGGCTCGCGGACTTTCGTCGATGATCCGGGTGCCCGAGACTCGGCTGATGAGCCTGCGGCTGCCCGGTCCCGGAGTCCTGACCGCCTGGCTGGCCGCGACCGTACCGGCGCCACTGATCCTCTTCGAGTGGACCCACAGGTGGGAGGAGGACCAGCCGGTCTCCACCGCGTTGTGGTGGCCGGTGCTCGCGGCGCCGGTGCTCGCCGCCGTGCTGGCGGCCCGCCAACCCCGGCGCCCCGCCGTGGCCGTCGGCGTGTCCAAGCTGGTCACGACCGTGCTTCTCGCCGTGTCGCTGGCCTTCTTCCGGTGGGTGGTTCCGCTGACCGGCGAGGCCCGCTGGGGGCGGGCGCTGCTCGGCGGCGCGGCGCTGGCGGTGGCCGGGGCGCTGATCGGGTACGCCGTCGGCGGGCGTCACCCCCGCCGTGGCGGCCCGGCGTCGTGGCGCGGCTATCTGATCGGCGGGCTCGCCGTCGTGTTCGGCGCGCTGCTGGCGCAGAGCACGGTACGGCTCGGCGCCGAGGACAGCACGATCGGAGAACCCCCTCGGGAGTACGGCGGAGTCGGTCCCTACACGGCGTCGGCGGGACGGTTCACGGCGCCGGGCGCCGGGGCGTACGCGATCTTCGCGGTGGGCTTCTCCCCGGCGGACCCGGACTGCCGCCTCACCGGCGACGACTCGGAGGTCCGGGCGGCCGAGCCGGTCTCCGTCCCGCCGGGCGACTACGGCAGCGACGCCGCCACCTATGCCTGGGTGGCGACCGTGCGGGTGCCGACTCCGGGTACGTGGACGCTCGACTGCCGCACGACGGACCCGGAGGCGTCCTACGTGGTGGGTGACTTGCCGGAGATCCGAGGCGCGGTGGGCGAGATGATCCACTGGCCGGTGGGCGTGATCTGGCTGCTCGGCGCGGTGCCCGGCCTGCTGATCGTCACTGACACCGCCCGGCGACGGCGCACGCCGCACCCGGCGGAATTGTCGTAGGGGGCTCGTAGCCTGGCGCGGTCAACGACGATCGCAGGGAGGCGACGTGCTCGACCACTTCTCCGTAGCGGTGCGCGACCTGGCGGCCAGCGGAGCCTTCTACGACACGGTGCTCGCCCCGCTGGGCGCGCGGCGACTCATGGAGCCCGGCCCGATCGGTTACGGCGTCGACAAGCCCGACTTCTGGGTGGAGCCCGCGCCGTCCGACGCCACGCCGGTGCCGGTGCACATCGCGTTCTCCGCCGCCGACCGCGCCACGGTGCGCGCGTTCCACGACGCGGCGGTGGCGGCGGGCGCGGAGGTGCTGCACGCGCCGAAGGAGTGGCCGGAGTACCACGCCACCTACTACGGCGCGTTCGTCCGCGACCCGGACGGCAACAACGTCGAGGCGGTCTGCCACCGTCCGGAGTGAGTCCGGTTGCGTCCGGGAGGCAGGATGGACCGGTGGAGATCGAACCGGTCGAGCACGCTCCGGTACGCGCCATCCGCCGGTCCTGGCTGGCACAGCGCTGGCACGACCTGGCCTTCCTGCACTGGGCGGTCCCGCCGGAGCGGGTGGCGCCACTGCTGCCCGCCGGCACCCGGCCGGACACGTTCGACGGGCTCACCTACGTCGGGCTGATCGGGTTCCAGATGGTTGGGCTGGGGCTCGGCCGTGGCCCGGGCGTGCCGTACTTCGGCACGTTCTGGGAGACGAACATCCGGCTCTACTCCGTCGACGGCTCCGGGCGGCGCGCTGTCGTGTTCCGCTCGCTCGACGCGTCCCGGCTGGTGCCGGTGCTGGTGGCCCAGCTGAGCCTGCGCCTGCCGTACAAGTGGTCGGCGATGCGGCTGGACCGCTCCGGCGACACGCTCACCTACCGCTGCCGCCGCCGCTGGCCCGGTCCGTCCGGCGCGTCCAGCCGGATGACGGTACGCGTCGGCGCGCCCATCCCCGAGCCGACGCCGCTGGAGCATTTCCTCACTGCCCGCTGGGGCCTGCACACCCGCGCGTACGGCCGCACCCTGCACGTGCCGAACTGGCATCCGCAGTGGCCGCTGCACCGCGCCGAGCTGCTGCACCTGGACGACGAGCTGGTCACCGCCGGGGGCCTGCCGGCACCGGACGGGCCGCCGGTGAGCGTGCTCTACTCACCCGGCGTCCCGGTCGTCTTCGGCGGCCCCTCCACGGTCGGCTGACCGCCACCCGTTGCCGAGCGCCTTGATCGACGCCAGGTCGCCGAAGTGGCGGCATCCGGCGCACCGGGACACCGCCACCTCCCCGACGTGGCGACGACACGTCCGCGCGGCCCCGAGACACGCGGCGCTGAGGGGAGCGGCGTCAGCGCAGCGGGTTGTGCGTGCCGTGCGGCACGTCGGGGCGGCATCGGCGTACCCGGTCGGCGGCCATCCGACCGCCCACCGCCAGCCCGTACCGCTCCACCGCGGCGAGCCCGTACGCGCTGCATGTCGGCGTGTAGCGGCAGGTCCCCGGCCAGCGGTGCGACAGCCAGCGCCGATAACCGAGGATGGCGGCCCGTCCGGCGCGGTCCACGGCGGGTCGGCGCACGACACCGGCAGTCACCGAGCCGAGGGTGAGCAGCATCGAGAAGAGGCCCAGGTCGCAGCAGCCCGGCCCGTCACAGGTGGGCGCGTCGCAGTTGCACCAGTCCCGGCTCTTCTTCTTGTTGTGGTGCCGCTTCCGAAAGATCACCACGTCATGATGCGACACGCTCGCCAGTGTCGATGAGGCGACCGGACCCGGTCCGGTGTGATCGGGTCGGTGGGCGTCCGGGAACCTAGCGTCGACGGCGTCACCAGGAGGGAAGAACGGGTGCTGGATCGGCTCAACGCCGCGCTGGACCACCTCGAACAGCGGCTCGACAGGCCGCTCGACGTGGCCGCGCTGGCCCGGATCGCGGGCGTGTCGGAGCACCACTTCGGCCGGCTGTTCTCGGCGCTGGCCGGGCTGCCGCTGTCGGAGTACGTGCGCCGTCGCCGGATGACGCTGGCCGGCGCGGACGTGCTCGCCGGCCAGGAGTCGCTGCTCGACGTGGCGGTCCGCTGGGGGTACGGCTCGAACGAGGCGTTCGCCCGCGCGTTCCGGGCCGTGCACGGCACCGGGCCGACGCAGGCCCGGCAGGCCGGCGCGGTGCTGCGGTCCCAGCCCCGGATGTCCTTCCGGCTCGTCGTCGAAGGGAACACCAGCATGGACTACCGGATCGTGACCAAGGACGCCTTCCGGCTCGCCGGTCTCACGGCGCGGGTGCCGCTCGTCCACGAGGGGATGAACCCGCACATCGTGGCGTTCGTCAGGGGCATCGACCCGGCCACGGTACGCAGGATCGAGGCGCTGTCCGACCAGGAGCCGAGCGGGATCGTCAACGTCAGCGCCGAGCTGGCCGGTTCCCGCGACGAGGGCGCCGAGCTGGACTACTGGTACGCGGCGGTGACCGGTGCGGAGGTGCCCGGCGACCTGCGCAGCCTGCCCGTCGAGGCCGGTGACTGGGCAGTGTTCTCCAGTTCCGGCGCGTTCCCGGTGGCGGTGCAGCACCTGTGGCGGGCCGTGTTCACGTCTTGGTTCCCGTCCAACCCGTACGAGGCCCGCCCGGGGCCGGAGATCTCGCGGGTGCGGGTCGCCGAGGACGGCGGCACCGCCGACGCGGAGCTGTGGATCCCGGTCCGCCGGGTCTAGGGAGTAGCCGCCGCTCGCGCCAGCGCGGCCGGCACGTCGTGTACGTGGTACGGGTGCTCGCTCGGCTCGATCGCGTCGAGGAACATCGCGTACACGGCGGCCAGCCGCAGCGGCGCGACCGGCCGGAGCAGGTCGACGGCCCGGCGCGGGTCGCTGCCCGGCACGTCGGTACGCCAGCGCCGCGCCCACGCGTCGACCAGCCGGGCGGCGGCGTCCGCGTCGACGTCCTCGGTCAGGCGCAGGATGTCGAAGGCGGGGTGGCCGACGAACGAGTCCGCCCAGTCGATCACCACCCGCCGCTGCCCGTCGCCGCGCACGTTGCCGGGGTGCAGGTCACCGTGCACAAGCGTGTCGGGCATGCCGCAGTCACGGACCTGCCGGAGCCGGTGGTCGAGCCCGTCGAGCAGGTCGGCGGCCGCCGACACGTCGTGCCCGGCCAGCCGCTCGCGGATCCAGTCCGCCAGCCCCGCCCCGCGCAGGTCCGGCACCCCCGCCGCGACCAGCTCACCGACGACCCGACACGCCCGCCGCTGCACCACGTGATGCCCGGCCGCGATCGCGGCCCGCTCCCCTTCCCCGGCCCCGTACCGGTCCTGCCCCGGCACGTCCGCCAGAAGCATCCGCCCTTCTCCGTCGGCGGCGAGCACCGTCGGTCCGTCGACCAAGGAGTTCGGGTCGCCAGGGAGATCGTCAGAGACACCAACTCCTTGATCATCGGGGAAGGCCAGGACTGTGGGCTCATGGCGGGCGAAAGAAGGGAGCTGCTTCAGCCAGGCGGGGCCCTGGTCGGTGTCCAGGCGCCAGATGGCGGAGAGGTTCCAGGTGCGCTGCTGCGCCACCGCCGTCACCCGGCGGCCGAGCCGGCGCAGCTCGCCGGTCGCCCAGGCGACGCTGCGGGCCGGGCCGCCGGCCTGCGCCCACGGCTGGCGCAGCGGATGCGGCGCGAGGTCCGCAGCCACCACTGCCGGTTCCAGGGGTACGCCAAGCGCATCGACGGTCTGTGCCAGGTAGTGGACGTGGCCGCCGGGCGGTGCGGGACGGTCGGCGTCGAGCAGCCGCAGCACGGCGACCTCCAGACCGTGGCGACGCCGGACGGTCTCGACGATCGAGGCGACCTCCTGCCACCACGGCTCCGGTACGTCGAACGGCGGCAGCGCGCCAAGCGGGCGGCCGGTGGCGTCGAGCAGGACGAGCGTCACGGTGCGGGACACGGCCGGACGGTAGCCGGGAACCGCTGCCGGAGGCGACCACATTCGTCGGGTGCCGGGCCGGTCGTCACTCTCACCAACCCTCGGGCCGAGATAATTGATCGTCAAAGATTTCCCGGGGTCACGGCAACGTTTGCCGGGGTCAAGGGCGTAAGTAGTGGCCGTGAGATCGAAACCGAAGGTGCGGGTGGCCGATGCACGATCGCGAGGATGAGGAGGTGACAGCCTTTGTGAGGGCGCGTTACGGATCGCTGCTTCGGACCGCCTTCCTGCTGTGCGGAGACCGTGGGAAAGCCGAGGATCTGGTCCAGACGACGCTGGCCAAGACGGTCGTGGCGTGGTCTCGGCTGCAACGCTCAGAAGGCGTCGATCATTACGTTCGCCGCGTTCTGGTGAACACCTTCGTGACCTGGAGGCGACGCCGATCCTGGTGGGAACAGCCCCTGGGCCGGCTGGTGGAGACCCAGGCACGAGACGAGTACATGGGCGTGGAACAGCGCGACCTGCTCCGCCGGGCGTTGGACGGACTGCCGGCACGACAGCGTGCCGCCGTCGTCCTGCGCTTCTACGAGGATCTGTCGGAGCAGGACACGGCGCTCGTCATGGGTTGTTCGGTCGGCACGGTCAAGAGTCTTTCGTCAAGGGGCCTGCGGACCCTGCGTCAGCAGTGGGTTGAGGCCGACGCTGTCGCTGATCAAGAGGTGCGCTATGCATGACACGACCGAGTTGCGCGACGGCCTGGCGGATCTGGCTGAGTCGGTGATACCGACAACGGGCTATGAAAGCAAGATCATGCGGCGGGCGGGACGGCGTCGCGGGCGGCAGCGTATCGTCGCCGGAACTGCGGCGGCAGTGTGCTTGGCGGTGCTGGTCACGACGTTTCGGGTGGTAGGACTCGGGTCCCCGCCGCAACTCGCCGCACCGCCGCCGGACGGTCCTTTTCTGGGCTGGTCTCCGGTGGGAGACGTGGACGCGGGGCTGGTTCGGGAGGCCACCGGTGTCTGGGACCGTGCCGGCTCGACGGGCCCACACAGGGATGTTCGAGCACTTGTCGCGACGCGCCATCCACGCCTGCGCTCGACAGTGGTCATCCTGCAGGGATACGACAAGCAGGGTGACGCGCGGTTGGCCTTCTTCACGGGTGATTCCGGTGCGGCGGACGCCTTGCGGATGCGGGTCGATCGGCCGGCGCCTGATCCGGTGAAGACCCAGGTGGTAAGCCTGGTCAGTCCACGGCTGTCCGGAGCCGCCGGCGAGGTGAGCAACGACTCTGCGGGCACCTATGTCATTGCCCTCGCCATGCCGGGCGTGACAGCGCTGCGGGTGTCGAGCACGGCTGTCGATGACGAAATCGTCCAAGAACCGGACGGACCCACCAGCCGCCTCGTCGTGAAACGGCTTCCGATCGCTGCGACCGCGCAGACGACGACGATCGCGGGGTTCGTCAAGCCGAAGCGACCGTTCGCCGGCTTCACGAGGATGTTCGAGGTGCCTGGTGAGGCGGGCGTGGACGGCGACGCGCGGGCCGTGCCCGCAGAGGTGATCGGCAGGAACGGCCAACAGATCACCGTGGCGTTCCCGAAGGATCAGGGAGTCCGGCGAGGGCAACTTGCCGTCGTCGCCGAAGGCTTGGTCGGACGCGTCTCCGCAGTCGACACCGTGCGTGGCGAAGCCAGTGTCGATCTCGTTACCAGCACCGGATTCTCCGGACGGGTGTACACGAACATCAGCAATGTTCCGGGTTTCGTGCGCGGCACCGGCGGAAGGCTCGTGATGGAGGTCATTCCCGCGGGTGGTGAGGTCTACCGGACCAATCGTGTGTTGATGCCGGACCCGTCCCAGCAGAGCGATCGGGTCGGCGCTGTCACGATCGGGCGAGCCGCTGCGGACAAGGCGGCGGGTGCGACCACCGTGGAGCTCACGCCGACAGCCGACCTCGCCGATCTGACCAGATTGTCGATCATGACACCGTCCACGCCCTGACCGCCGTCAGCGCCAGACGGTCCGGCGCAGCCCCTTGTGCCCGGCGCACACGTCACGCTGGCCGCCGGTGCGGCTGATCGAGCCGTCACGGCACTGCACCAGCCAGCCCCGATCGGACCAGAACCCGGGTACGCACTCGAACCAGTCGCACACCCCGGCAGCCGGTCTGCGGATCCGCTGGCCGCCGCAGAAGTCGTACCCGAAGGGGTTCGCCGGGGCACCGCAGCGGCGCTCGACCGGCGGCTGCGGCGTGCCGCGCGGCGGCGCGGGACGGGCCCGCGACGGCTCGGGGCTGGTCGTGGGCCGGACCTGGACGGCGGGAGCGACCTGCGGCGGCGCGGGGGTGTCGGTGGCCGCCGGGGTGGCCGCGGCGGCGCGCTCCGAGCCGGCCCGGGTCGGCGGGTTGGACTCGAAGAGCATCGCCGGCACGACGAGCGCGAGAGCCGCGCCGACCGCCACTGTGCGACGGCCGCCGGGCACCAGCGCGGAGACCCGGGCCTGGGCGGGGGTGAGCACGGGCGGGCGCTGGGGGCGCTCCGCCGCGTGTTCCTCGATCAGCTCGTCCAGCTCGGCCACGACCGCGGCGCGCTGCTCGATCGCGTCGGCGAACGCGAGCGTGAGCGTGAACCGGAAGTCGGCCACCGCGCCGGTGGGCAGCAGCAACCCGGAGGTACGTCGGCGGTCCAGCACCTGGATCAGGGTGACCGGCGCGCCGGGATCGTGGGACAGGCCGGTCATCCGGCCGTACGCCCAGTCGCGCCGGCCGCGCCCGCCGAGCAGCACCAGCCGGCGGTTGGTGAGCACCGCGAGCCCGGCGTCGACCACCTTGACGCCCTCCGGGCGGCGTGGGCGCAGCACGGGCGGGTCGGGGTCGACAGTCAGCTCAGGGGCGGGCAGCACGGCGGTGTGCCGCACCTCCACCAGTTGCGCGGCCGGGAGCGTCCAGAAGACCACCTCGCCGGGGGCCAGCTCCATCGGCAGGCCGACGCCGGCCTGGGCCGAGCCGTGGAAGGACACCGCGAGCGTACGCAGGCGGCGCAGCTCGTCGTCGCGGCGTCGCCACGCCTCGTCGGCCGCGCGGAAGGCCCGCTGCCGCCGCTCGTTCTGCCGGTGCGCCCACCGGTACCGCCATGTGGAACCCGTCGAATCAGTCTTCGCCACGCCGACTCCTCCGCCGCGCGAGCCCACCAATCGGGGTGTCTTTCATGTCAACGATCCGGCAGGGGTACGAAGACACGCGAAAGTCACCAATTAGACCGATCGGCTGATTGACCTCCACAATCGGCGGAAACTCCCGCGTCGATTCACGTGCCGTGCCACCGGTCTCCGGCGGTCCCGCTTCGTCATGCGGGCGCGTGGACACGTGGGTAACGTCAGCCGCAAACAGCGGGGCGGACCGCGGCCCCCGGCGGCGAGGAGGTGCACCGGTGGGCGACCCGGCCGTGGTGGTGGGAGTGGACATCGGCACCACCAGCTCCAAGGCCGTCGCGTTCGACACCACCGGCCGGCAACTGGCCAGCCACTCGATCGGCTACCCGCTGGAGGAGCCGAACCCGGGCTGGGCCGAGCAGGATCCGGACCTCATCTACGAAGCGGTGCTCGGCGTCATCCGCGCGGTGGTGGACGAGCTGCGCGTACCGGTGGCCGGCCTGTCGTTCAGCACCGCCATGCACAGCCTGATCGGGCTGGACGCCGACGGCACCCCGCTGACCCCGTCGATCACCTGGGCCGACTCCCGGGCCAGCGCGCAGGCCGAGCGGCTGCGGGCGGTGCCGTCCGGGCTCGCGCTGCACCGGCGCACCGGCACCCCGGTGCACCCGATGGCGCCGCTGCCCAAGCTGGTCTGGTTCGCCGAGCAGGAGCCGAAGCTGCACGAGCGGGTCGCGCACTGGGTCGGCATCAAGGATCTGGTGCTGCGGCGGCTCGCCGACGCCCTCGTCACCGACCACTCGGTCGCCTCGGCCACCGGCCTGATGGACATCCACCGGCTGACCTGGGACGCCGAGGCGCTACGCCTGGCCGGCATCACCGAGGAGCAGCTTCCCCAGCTCGTACCCACCACCCACGTGCTGCCGGGGCTCACCGCCGGGGCGGCGCGGGCCACCGGGCTGCCGGCGGACACCCCGCTTGTGGTGGGCGCCGGCGACGGGCCGCTGGCGAACCTCGGCCTCGGCGCGGTACGCCCCGGCGTGGTGGCCTGCTCGATCGGCACCAGCGGCGCGATGCGGGTGATGGTGGAGCGCCCCGGCGTCGACCCGCTCGGTGGCGTGTTCTGCTACGCGCTCACCGAGGACCGCTGGGTGGTCGGCGGCGCCATCAACAACGGCGGGATCGTCCTCCAGTGGGCGAACGACGCGCTCGCCCCGGAGTTGGGTGAGCACGCCGAGGAGGAACTGCTCGACCTGGCCGCCCAGGCGCCGGTCGGCTCCGGCGGGCTGATCATGCTGCCGTACCTGCTGAGCGAGCGTGCGCCGCACTGGAGCGCGCTGCCGCGCGGCGCGTACGTCGGGCTGACCCACGGCCACGGCCGGGCGCACCTGGTCCGGGCCGCGCTGGAGGGCGTCTGCCAGCAGCTCGCGCTGGTCCTCGCCTCGGTCCGGGCGGCCGGCAACGAGGTACGCGAGGTCCGCGCCAGCGGCGGCTTCGCCCGCAGCCCGCTGTGGCGGCAGATCCTCGCCGACGCGCTGGGCATGCCGGTGCGGTTCCCCGCCGGGCACGAGGGGTCCGGCTTCGGCGCCGCGCTGCTGGGCATGCAGGCGCTCGGGCTGATCGGGTCGATCGAGGTCGCCGCCGATCTGGTCCGGATCGAGGAGACGGTCCACCCGGATCCCGCCTCCGCCGCCACGTACGCCGCGCTGCTCCCCCTCTTCTCCGAGCTGTACGACGCGCTCGTGCCCACGTTCGCGTCCCTGCGGCGGATGGCCCCCAGCCTGCCGCCGGAACCGCCACCGACAGCACCTCCCCGCTGACGACCGAAGGGCGTGATCGCCGTGGTCACACTGCTCGCTGCTCCCGCGGAACCGCTCACGAACGCCGGTGACACCCAACTCGTCCTCGCCGCCCTGCTCGGCATCGCCGCTGTCGTGCTGCTCATCGCGTGGGGCAAGGTGCACCCGTTCCTCTCGCTGATCCTCGGCGCCGCCGTGCTCGGCGTGGTCGCCGCCGTACCCGTCGACAAGATCGTCACTTCGTTCAGCGGCGGCGTCGGCTCCACAGTCGGCGGCGTGGGCCTGCTGATCGCGCTCGGCGCGATGATCGGCGGCCTGCTGGCCGAGTCCGGCGGCGCGGACGGCATCGTGGAACGGGTGGTCGGCCGGGTCTCCGGCACGGCGCTGCCCTGGGCCATGGCCGGCGTGGCCGCGCTCATCGGCCTGCCGCTGTTCTTCGAGGTCGGCGTGGTGCTGCTGGTGCCGATCGTGCTGCTCGTCTCGCTGCGGGTGAATGTCCCGCTGATCAAGATCGGCATTCCCGCGCTCGCCGGTCTGTCGGTGCTGCACGGCCTGGTGCCGCCGCACCCCGGCCCGCTGGTGGCGATCGACGCGCTCGGCGCCAACCTCGGTCAGACGCTCGCCCTGGGCCTGCTGGTGGCGATCCCCACGGTGATCATCGCCGGTCCGGTCTTCGGCAACTTCATCGCCCGGTACGTGCCGGCCACCGCCCCGGCGGAGCTGCTGCCGACCCGGCGGGACACCGCCGAGGACCGCAGCCCGACCCGTCCCGGTGACGGCCGGGCCGACGCCGACGGCGACCTGGTCACCGAGGACGACCTGCTCAACCCCGGCACCGGCCGCCCCGGCGCCGCCATCGAGGAACCGGCCGGCCGGCGGTCCCGCCGCTCCCCGGCGCTGTGGGCGGCGGTGGTCACCGTGCTGCTGCCGGTGGTGCTGATGCTGCTGCGGGCGATCGGCGAGCTGACACTCGCCGAGGACACCCCCGGCCGCAAGGCGCTGGACATCGTCGGCACCCCGATCATCGCCCTGCTCGCCGGCGTCATCTTCGCCATGATCTTCCTGGGCTACCGGTCCGGCTTCAGCCGTACCCAGGTCTCCGGTTTCCTCGGCGGCTCACTGCCGCCGATCGCCGGCATCCTGCTGATCGTCGCCGCCGGTGGCGGCTTCAAGCAGGTGCTCGTCGACGCCGGCGTGGGCGACATGGTGGCGAACGCGGCCGACGGCGCGAACCTCTCCCCGCTGCTGCTCGGCTGGCTCGTCGCGGTCGGCATCCGGGTCGCCACCGGCTCGGCCACCGTCGCCACCATCACCGCCGCCGGCATCGTCGCGCCGCTGGCCGACACGCTCGCCGCCCCCGAGGTGGCGCTGCTGGCGCTGGCCATCGGCTGCGGGTCGCTGTTCTTCTCGCACGTCAACGACGCCGGCTTCTGGCTGGTGAAGGAGTACTTCGGGTTGACCGTCGGGCAGACCATCAAGAGCTGGTCGGTGATGGAGACCATCATCTCGGTGGTCGGTTTCCTCGGCGTCCTGCTGCTCGACGTCTTCATCTAGCGACGGGTCAGGGGGCCTCGACGCCGGAGATGCGGAACTTGTGCACCTCGGCGCCGAGGATCTCCGTCACCTGCTCGGCCTCCGGCCCGGAGCCCCGGAACGCCAGCAACTGCTCGTCGGACTCCCACCGCTCGTAGACGTTGATCCGGCCCGGCTCGACCAGGTCGGCGCTGACCGCGAAGTCCACGCAGCCGGGCGCGGACCGGGCCGCGCGGACGGCGGCCTCACAGGACGCCAGGTAGGCGTCCCGCCGGGCCGGATCGACGTAGAGGGTGCCGGCGACGATGAGCATGCCGGCCATCCTGCCACGGACCCCCGGTCAGGCCCGGGTGATCGCGTTGGCGTGGATGGCCTCGTTCAGGTACGCGGCCATCCCGGGCCGCAGCGTCTCGAAGTACTCGGTGAACCGCGGGTCGGCCACGTACATGTCGGCCAGACCGGTGTGGATCTCGTACGAGCAGTCGTACCACCACTTGGTGATGAGCTGCCGATGCTCCTCGGCCAGCGCCATCGCCTCCGGGCTGTCAGCCGGCGCGCCCGAGTCCATGAGCGCGACGAACCGCCGCCCCCAGTCGTCGTTCTCCGCCTTGTTGCGCAGCCAGTCCTCCTTCGAGTAGCGGCCCGCGCGCTCCTGCGACTGCCGGTACGCCTCGGTGTCACCCCAGCGCTGCTCGGCCTCCTCGGCGTGCTCGTCCGGGTCGAAGTCCCCGAACACCTCGAACCGCTCCTCCGGCGTCAACTGGATCCCCAACGTCCTCGCCTCCATCGCGTGTTCGATCGCCGCGACCATCTCCTGGAGCTTCCCGATCCGCCCGGACAGCAGCTCGTGCTGCCGGCGCAGGTGCGCCACCGGGTCGGCGTCCGGATCGTCCAGGATCTCGGCGATCTCCTCCAGCGGGAACCCCAGCTCGCGGTAGTACCGGATGAGCTGCAACCGGTCCAGGTCCGCGTCGTCGTAGCGGCGGTAGCCCGCCGGCGTGCGCCCGCTGGGCCGCAGCAGCCCGATCTCGTCGTAGTGGTGCAGCGTCCGGACCGTCACCCGGGCCGCCCGCGCCACCTGCCCCACCGTGTACGCCATGGTTCCCTCCCTTCCGCGACCAAGGCTGCCGCCTTCCGCTGCGTGAGGGTCAAGCCGGAAACACGACGACGCCCCCGACCATGATCGGCCGGGGGCGTCGTCGGTGCGGTCAGTTGGTGACCTTCTCCTTCTCCGGGGCGGCGAAGGCCGCGGTCGGCGGGGTGCGGAAGGCGTGCACCAGGCCGGCGGCGGAGAGCAGCAGGAGCAGGCCCGCGCCGAGGTACACGGCCAGGGCGCCCTGCTCGGCCTTGCGGCCGAACTCGCTGAAGCCGTACGAGGTGAGCAGCAGGCCGCGCAGCGTCTCGCCCTTGAACACGGTCTCCCGCTGGGCGGTCACCTCGGCGAGCTGCTTCTGCAGGTCGGCCAGGTTGGCGGCGTTGCTCTGCTCGGCCTGGGCCACCTGCTCGCGCAGCGCGCTCTGCGGCTCGCCCAGGTCGGCGTAGGTCTTGCCGCCGGCCATGTTCTTCAGGTGCAGGCCGATGTACTCGTTGGCGTAGCACTCCGCCTGCTTGCCGGTCGTCATCTTCTGGCCGGCGTACTCGCGCAGGCAGTCCGACTTCTTCTCCTCGTCCGACAGCTTGTCCGCCGGGGTGAAGGTGATGTTCTGCTCGCCGAGCTGGGCACGCACGTAGTCGTTGGCGAAGTTGGCGTTCGTCGTCAGGACGACGCCGACGACGAGCAGCAGGACCGCCAGGCCCAGCCCACCGATGCTGAACAGCAGGTCGAGCGTCCGTCGCTTCATATCTGACTCCCGTGTGGAGGGTGTATTCGTCTGGCTGACGAGAATAATCATGACGGCGCGTACCGCCCGTGAGCAGGGTCGAATCCCCTGCCTGTCCGGGACCTTCGGCCCCCGCCCGGGCGGGCCGGTCAGCGGCCGGCGCCCGCTCCGGACAATGCGGGAAGCAGGTCCGGCAGCGCGGCCGGGCGGCCGTACCGCCAGCCCTGGCCCTGCCGGCAGCCGATCGCGGTGACCGCCGCGTGCTGCGCGACAGTCTCCACCCCCTCGGCCACCACTGCCAGGTCGAACGCGCCGGCCAGCCGGTTCACCATCTCGACGGTGGCGTACGCGCGGGTGTCACCGGCGTCCAGCCGGGACACGAACGACCTGTCGATCTTCAACTCCGTGGCCGGGATGCGGTGCAGGTAGCTCAGCGAGGAATAGCCGGTGCCGAAGTCGTCGATCGCGATCCGGACGCCGAGGTCGCGCAGCTGGGACAGCCGGTCCAGCACCGACTCGCTGCCCTCGATCAGCGCGGACTCGGTGAGTTCCAGGGTGAGCGCGCGGGGCGGCAGGCCGGCCGCGGCGACCGCGCCGGTGACAGTGGCGATGAGGTCGGGCCGGCACAGGTGAGCGGCGGCGATGTTGACTGCCACTGTCACCTCCGGCGCGTTCGCGCGCCAGGTCGCCGCGGCCCGGCACGCCTCGTGGATGACCCACCTGTCGATCGCCACGATCAGCCCGGTCTCCTCGGCCAGCGGCAGGAACCGGGCCGGGGTGAGCACGCCGAGCCGGGGATGCCGCCAGCGCACCAGCGCCTCGGCGCTGCGTACCACGCCGGTGTCGAGGTCGACGATCGGCTGGAACTCCATCAGCAACTGGCCCTCGTCCACCGCGCGGCGCAGGTCGGCGATCAGCTCGGCCCGGCTCACCGCCGACTCGCGCAGCTCCGGCGTGCACGTGCGGTACGCGGCCTTGCCGGCCGCCTTCGCCGCGTACATGGCGATGTCGGCGTCGCGGAGCAGGTCGGTGTGCGAGGTGTGCTGCGGCCCGTACTCGGCGATGCCGATGCTCGCCGACGGGTGGACGCCGAGGTCCTCCTCGCCGGGCAGCGGTTCCAGCGCGGCGAGCAGCCGGATCGCGAGCCGCTCGGGCGGCACCGGCCGCTCCCCGGCCACCAGCACCGCGAACTCGTCGCCGCCCAGCCGCGCGATCATCCCGTCCGGGCCGACCGCGTCCCGCATGCGCTCCGCGGTGGTGGTCAGCAACCGGTCCCCGGCGGCGTGACCGAACCTGTCGTTGACCTGCTTGAAGCCGTCCAGGTCGAGCAGCACCACGGCGACCGGCCCGCCCGCGCGCAACGCCCGGCGCAGCCGCCGCACGAACGTCAGCCGGTTCGGCAGGCCGGTGAGCTGGTCGGAGTACGCGAGCCGGCGCAGCCGGCCGACCAGCCGCAGGTTCTCGTTCGCGGCCAGCCCCTGGCGTAGCGCCAGCACGCCGAGCAGGGCCATCATGCCGACGAAGACCACGTGGGGGGTCTGCCCGCTGGGCCGCCGCGACAGCATGACCGCGACGATCGCGCCGCCCACCGGCAGGTACGGCAGCGCCACCCGCCACCACGGCGGCAGCGGCGACTCGACCACGTCGTCCTCGCCGTCCTCGTCGACCGGCGGCGGATAGCGGGTGGCCAGGCCGACCAGCAGGTAGCTCAGCGGCCAGCAGATGTCGACCGGGTGACCGGGCGTGTAGTTGCCGTGCGCGACCAGGGACACGTAGACGGCGTCCGCGCCGGCCCGGATCGCCAGGCCCGCCCCGATCACGGTGAGCGCACGCCACATCGGCCGGCCCGGGCCGGCGACCGCCACCAGGATGGTCAGTTGCATCAGGTCGAACATCGGGTAGAGCAGGCCGAACGTGCGCATCGGATCGGCCAGGCCGGCCTCGGTGATCTCCTGGAACACCACCACCCAGCCGATCGGGATGAGGGCCAGCCCGACGATGACCCCGTCGAGCAGGGTGCGGGCCCGGCCGATCAGGCTGCGCGGGCCGGCGCGGAAGCTGAGCAGGGCGGCGGTGCCGGTGACGATGCCGGCGGCGAACAGTCCGGCGATCAGCGGCGTGTGCGGCAGGCCGAGCCCACCGAGGCGTTCGACTGTCCACACCGTACGGCCGAGCGCGGCGAGGACCATGGTGGCCGCCAGCAGCTCCCAGAACCGGCGTAGCGCGACCGGGTGGCGCCGTGCCGCGCCGAAGCAGAGCACCGCCGCCAGGCTCGACACCGCCACCGCGCCGAGATCGCTGACCAGCGCCGCGCCGGGCAGCCGGGCGACCAGCCAGGCCGTCTCCCCGAGTACGGCGACGGCGGCCGCGGCAAGTCCGACACGGCCGGCGAGCGGATGACGGGCCGGCGCCGCGGCGGCGAGGCTCACGTCGAGCTGGGGTACAACAATGCGCTCCGGCTCTCTTCCAGACGTGCACCCTCGACGGCGAGGGCAGGACGACGGACGGCGCAAGCCTAGTCAGCGCCGGGGGCCGCCGCCAGAGTCGACGGCTGTCGGTCAGCGGACCGTACCCAGGCGGCCGCGAGTGCCGCGACAGGTCAGGACCAGTCCTCCGCCGGGGCCGGGTCCTGCGGCGCGGCGGCAGTGCCGGGCGGCCCGCCGTGCGTCCACGGTGTCTCCTCCGGCGCGGGGAACGCACCGCCCGGCAGGAAACCGTCCGACAGGCTGGTCAGGCAGATCCGCTCCCCCACCTCGGGCACGCTGCCGTGCGGCGCGGTCAGCCCCCGGCCCATCCCGCCGGACAGCTCCAGCACCACCTCGGTCTTGCCGTCCGCGCCGGGCGTCACGAACACCACAGTCGCCTTCTGCGCCGGACGCTGCGGCGAGAACAGTCTCGCGCCCACCGGCATCGGCACCGGCTCGGTGGTGACCACCTGGATGCGCGGGCGCAGCACCGGCCGCTTGCCGGAGTCGTCCACCCGCGCCGGGTCGGCGAGCGTCACCTCGCCGACGAACGCCTCCCCGGCGAGCCGGTGCTCGGCCATCACCAGCGGATCGTCGTAGGCGCGCTGCACCGCCCACGCGGTCGACGCCCGCTCCAGCCGCTGCAACCGCAGCGCCGCCGCCACCGCGCCGTCACGCCGCGGCTGCGGACCACCCCCGGCGTCGACGTGCTCGGCGTGCGCGGTGAACGCGTCCCGGTCGCCGGCCCACCGGCCGGCCACCCGCGCGCCGGCCGGCAGCGTCCGCAACAGCCCCACGCCGCGCCACATCAGCTCCCAGGTGGGCGCGAGCTGGTCCCGCAGCAGACCGACGAGCTCGTCGTACGCGGCCGCGCGCGCGACCGGGTCGTCCCCGGCCCGGGTGTACGCCTCGATCGCCGGGGCGAGCCGACGGTTGTCGAAGTCCGGGTCGGTGGCCGGCCCGGCCGGCGGGCAGTGTGCCGGGTCCTCGGCGCGGGCCGCCGCCTCGGCGCCGGTCAGCCCGGCCGGCGGGTCGAGCCAGCCCAGCACCGCCGGCAGGTGCAGATCCTCCACAGTGCTCTGCCCGGTCGCCCAGTGCAGCGTCAACGCGTCGGTGAGCGCCAGCAGTGCCGACGAGCCGGGCTGCTCGGCGCGCTCGGCGAAGAACGTCAGCCAGCGGCCGAGCAGCGGCACCGACGGATGCACCGGATAGTCGCCGTCGGTACGGCGGAACCGGGTGGACCGCCCGAACAGCCGCAGGAACGTGACAGCGGCCGGGTTCGGCACCAGCAGTTGCGGCGCGTCGGCGTACCGGTGGCGGACGTCGCGGCCCCGGTCCACCGGCACCGCCTCGGTCAGGTCACGGAACTCGTCCAGGTACGGCAGCACGATCGCGGCCAGTTCGGCGGCGAACGCGAACCGCTGGTCCCGGTTGCGCGGCTGCGGCACCACGAGCAGCCGGGCCTCGTCGGGCGCGGCGCCGACCATCGCGGCGAGCGGGGCGTTCGCCTCACCTGCGAGCGCGAGCGGCACCAGCACCAGTGGCCGCTCCGACAGGTGCAGGTGGCGGACGGTGGCCACCGGCTGGGCCCGCCCGGAGGCGACCGCCTGCGCCCGGGCGAGCGCGCGCAGCGTACTCATGCGGTCTGCCCGGTGAGGGCGTCGGCGCGCAGGCGCGCGGCGGCCCGCAGCAGCGCGGCGGCCTCCGCCTGCCCCGGCTCGGGAGCGGCCGAGCCCTCGGCGAGCGCCAGCACGTCGGCCACCTCCTCGACGCCGCCCAGCGCCTCGCGGACCGGCCGGCCCAGCGCGCCGGTCTGCCCGCGCGCCTCGTGCCGGCAGAAGTACGCCAGCTCGCAGGCGGCCAGGCAGTCCGGCGCGTAGCGGGCCGGCACCTCGTGCAGTGCGGCGGCGAGCATGGCCGGATCGGCCGCCGGATCGACTGTGAACCCGGCCGGTACGGCGGCGAGCAGGTCCTCGACCCGCGCCATCCGGGCCAGCTGGCGGCGCAGCACCAGCAGTTGCCGGCGCACGTCTAGCAGGCTCGCCACCGGCTGGTTGGCGAAGTCACGCGGGCAGACCAGCACCACCTCGTGCGACACCAACTCCGGGTCGCGTCCCTCGGCGGCGAGCAGTTCGCGCAGCGCCAGCACGTAGACGGCGGACTGGATCGCGGCGGCGGCGACCTTGCCCGGGTCGGCCTGCCCGTCGATCACCGGAAACGACTTGATCTCCACGACGTGGAACCGGCCGGCCAGCCGGGCGGCGACCAGGTCCGGTTCCAGGTGCACCCGGGTACCGGCCACGTCCAGGCCGAGCAGCGGGTGGTCGAACAGCGCCGGGCCGTCGCCGCTCGCGGTCAACGCCGCCCGGGACCGTTCCGGCCGGTCGTCGTCGGCGCCGAGGTCGGTCCAGGTCGCGCCCTCCGGGACCGGTACGCCGAGCCGCTCCGCGACCAGGCGCAGCAGTTCCGCGCCGCCGTCGGCCTTCACCTGCGCCTCGAAGGCGTTGCCCCGGGTGATCGCGAAGCGGGACTGCCCGAACCGGGCCGGGAAGCCGAGCCGCTCGGCCAGCGCCGGCTTGTCCGCGCCCGCGCTGTCCAGCACGGCGCGCCGGGTGCAGCCGGGGTTCCCGGTCAGCGCGGCGATGGTGCGGGCGTTGTGCCGCCGCGGCGGTCCACCACCCCGGATCCGTGCCAGCCGATCTTCCACCCGATGAAGTGTAAGGAAGGGCCCCCTCTTAACGCCTCCGGTAGAGGAAGGGCCCCTTGTTAACACGGGGGGACCGCCCGGTCACCGGCCGGCGGAGCGGTTCCAGGGCGCGCGGGGCGACTGCGCGCCCGCGTCCGGACGACGCCGGCGACGGTGCCGGCGGCCCGGCGTGCAGGGCGGACGCGCGGCGGTGTGCACCGGCGGGGCGATCGGAGCGGCTGGCTGCCGGCCGATCAGCCAGTAGAGGAAACGGGTCACGGTCAGCCGACCGGGAGGCGCTGGGCCTCGGCGCGGGAGATGTCGTACTCGGCGCCGCAGAACGTGCACTGCTGCGCGTACCGGGTGCGCAGCGGGATCAACGGGACGAAGAAGAGGCTGAACTTGGTGACCCGGCGGGTGATCACCTGGGCGGCCTGGTTGCCGCAGTTGCGGCAGACCTCGGTGACGACGCCGGACCTGACGACCTTGGTGCGCAGCCCGAAGATGAAGAACATCGCCCGGCATTACCCACCCGGGGTCCGTGTTAAAAGGGGCCCCCTCCTCTACCGGAGGCGTTAAGAGGGGGCCCTTCCTTACACCCAGATGGGGTGCCAGTCGGGCACCTCGTGGAAGCGGCGCAGCTCGGCCCACCCGGCCACGCTGCCGCTCCATGCCGCGTACGGCGGGTTGCCCTCGTCGAAGCCGGACTGCACGAACGTCAGCTTCGTCCTGCCGTCGGTCTCCGCCAGCTCCCAGGAGGTAACGCCGACCGGTCCCCAGTCGATGGACAGCGCCCGCCCCGGTGTCACGTCGAACACCTTCGCGGCCTCACCGGCGTCGAGGCCGCCCATCGCGTACCGGCCGCCCTCCCAGGGCTCGACGCCGATCGGGTAGCCGAACCAGGCAGTGACCTGCTCCGAGTCGGTGAGCGACGTCCACACCCTGTCCATCGGCGCGTCGATGACCACCTCGCCGCGCAGGTCGGCGGAGGTGAAGTCGGTACGCGGCAGCAGCGGCCGTCCGTCCAGGTGGTCGTTGAGGTGGGCGATCGCCAGGTACCAGAAGGTCTGGAGCACGCCCCGGATGCTGCTGCCGCTCATCGCCTCCTCGTAGTCGAAGTGGCTCTGCCGCAGCGTGAGCAGGGTGCCGTCGCCGTCGGGCTCCAGTTCGAACTCGGTGGTGGTCTCCACCCCGTCAAGCGTCCACGTGAAGCGCAGCGTCCGGTCGTCGACGTGCAGCAGCCGCTGGTGTGGCGCGTCACCTTCGGGCGTGTAGCGGCCCCAGAACTCGTACCGCCGGGGCAGCTCGACCTCGGCGTGCTCGGCCAGCCAGACGCGCAGCTCGGCGGGGTCGGTCAGGGCTCGGCGGACGGTCGCCACCGGTGCGGCGAGGCGGGCGCGGATGGTCATCGGCTCACTCATGCTTGTCGCCTTTCGGGTAGCAGGCCACGGCGAGTTTGAAGGCGTCCCCCTCGGCGCCGCCGTAGCGCGTGAACAGGTCCTGCAGCGTCGTCTGCAGGTCGTGCAGGAACTCCTGCCGCCGCTCGGCGGGCACCCGGATCTCGCCGGAGACGCCGATGGACGGCAGTTCGGGGGCGGCGCGGTCCAGCGCGGCGATGTCGGCCTGCACCTCTTCCATGAGGTCGAGCAGGTAGCCGAGGCTCAGCTCGTCGCGGGCCCGGCGGGCGCCGCCGATGCGGCCGACCAGGCGGGGCGAGAGCCAGTACGACCGGGCGGCGGCCTGGTAGATGCCCTCGGTGATGCCGCGCACCTGCCGCTGCGCCACCTGCTCGGCCAGCCCGGCCGCGACGAGCTGCTTGACGTGGTAGTAGACGCGCTGCGGCGTCTGTTCCAGCCGGCCCGCGACCTCGGTGCAGGTGCGGGGTTCGGCCAGTTGCCGCAGCACCTCGATGCGCTGCGGCTTGAGCAGGACTTCGGCCTGCTCGCGCTGTTCCAGGTACAGGACGTCTCTCATGGCAAAATCAGTTTGTACGTACAAAACTTCTTTGTCAATGGCTTCGACGAGAGGCCGCGCGGTCCGCGCGGCCTCTCGTCGGTACGTCGCGTCAGGGCGTCCAGTCCGGACGCAGCGGGTACCCGTTCACCCCCTCCGGGCCGTTGTGCGTGGCGAGCACGTGGTGCAACTGGATGCCGTTGCGCTCGAACGCCAGCCGGGAACCGGCCATGTACAGCCCCCACACCTTGGCGGTGCCCGGCCCGACCTCGCCGACGCAGAAGTCCCAGTGCTCGACCAGGTTGCGACACCAGCCGGCAAGAGTCATCGCGTAGTGCAGGCGCAGGTTCTCCTCGTGGTGCACCTCGAACCCGGCGTCGTGGATCTCGCTGATCAGCCGGCCCGGACCGGCCAGCTCGCCGTCCGGGAAGACGTACCTGTCGATGAACGCGCCGGAGCGGTGCGGGGCCCGGTTGTCGGCGCGGGTGATGCAGTGGTTGAGCAGCCGCCCGCCGGGCTTGAGCCGGGAGCGCAGCGCGCCGAAGTAGGCCGGGTAGTTGCGCACGCCGATGTGTTCGGTCAGCCCGATCGAGGAGATCGCGTCGAACTGCTCGCGCGGCGCGTCCCGGTAGTCGAGGTGGCGCACCTCCGCCAGCTCGCTCAGCCCTTCCCGCTCGATCGCGGCCCGCGCCCACTCGGCCTGCGCGCGGGACAGGGTGACGCCGAGCGCCTTGACGCCGTACTCGCGGGCCGCGTGCCGGACCATGCCGCCCCAGCCGCAGCCGACGTCCAGCAGCCGCATCCCCGGCTTGAGCGCCAGCTTGCCGGCGACCAGGTCGTACTTGGCCCGCTGCGCCTCCTCCAGGGTGTCGCCGGGGCTGCGGAAGACCGCGCAGGTGTACGTCATGGACGGCCCGAGCACCTTCTCGTAGAAGGCGTTCGACACGTCGTAGTGGTGGGAGATCACGCTGCTGTCCCGGGTACGCGAGTGACGCAGGCCGGTCATCAGCCGCCGCCAGCGCGGCGCCGCCTCCTGCGGCGGGGGCGGCGGCGGGCGCAGCCGTTCCCAGCCCAGGCCCCGGACCAGCGCGAGCGCCTCGGCGACCGCCGGCATCCGCAGCGACACCTCGTCCTTGATCACCCGAAGCGCCTCGTACGGGTCGCCCGGGTGCACCCCCTCCAGCCCCAGGTCGCCGCTGACGTAGGCCCGGGCCATGCCCAGGTCGCCCGGCGCGGTGAGCAGGTAGGACAGGCCCCGCTCGGTACGGATCGCCAGGGTGATCCCGGCGTCGGCCGGGCCCAGCGTGCTGCCGTCGTAGCCGGTGACCCGGACGGGCAGGTCGCCGGTGGTGACCGCGCGGACCACGTCCGCGACTGTGGGTCCGGTACGCCGGCCGCCCGCCGGCGGGCCGGCCGGGGCGCTCGCCGCCCCGGGTGTTCGGTCGGTCAGACTCATGCTCGGGATACCGCCTTCTCGTACAGTCCGGTGAGTCGGTGGTCCGGGTCGTAGCGGTCCTTCACGGCGCGCCAGGTGTCCCCGCCGTAGAGCCGGTCGAACTCGCCCCGGTCGTAGTACGCGTCGGAGTAGAGGGACTTGTGACCGCCCACCTCCGACACCATGCGCTCGATCTGCCGGTTGACGTCACCGTCGGCGGCGCCCGCCGCGATGGGCACGCTTCCCCAGAAGCCGATGTTCACATACGTTTCGCCCGGTTGGAGCGGATATAGCGGCCACGCCTTCGCCGACCCGGGGCCGGCGGGTTCGCGCAGCCGCAGCGGGCACAGCCAGACCGGCGTCATGCCCACGTTCGCGGCGAACCAGCGCAGGAACTCGGGCGTGCGGTCCAGCGGAACCTCCACGTCCTGCACCACGCGCTCGCGCGCCGGGCGACCCCGCCACCTGTCGACGCGGGCGGCCACCTGGTGCCGGTGCTCCAGCCGCACGATCCGGTGGTAGACGTCGCTGCGCCGGTAGCGCCGGGGCCACAGCCGCCGCACCACCGGATGCTGCACCCCGAACGCCGCCGAGCACCAGAACCAGTCGGTGTCCCACCGCCAGAGATAGTCGTACGCGGTGAGCGTGTCCCGGGTGCGGCGACGCAGCGAGCGGTAGTAGATGTCCTGGCCGGTGTAGTCGGACGGGCCGCCCTCGGCCTCGTCGGTGAACGTGCCCAGCACCAGGTAGGACTCGCCCGGGCTGAACACCACCCCGTCCATGGCGTCGACCGGCTCGCCGCCCCAGGCGCCCTTGGCGACCACCTCGCCGACGGCGTCGACCAGTTCCTCCAGGCGGGTGAACCGGATGTTGCGCAGCGCCACGTACCGGCGGACCGGTTGCAGCTCGATGCGCAGCCGGGTGGCGTAGCCGAGGCTGCCCAGCGAGTTGGGGAAGGCCCGGTGCAGGTCGGCGTGCTCGCCCCGGGGCCGGGTCGTGACGATCTCCCCGGCGCCGGTGAGCACGTCCATCTCCAGCACCGACTCGTGCGGCAGGCCGTTGCGGAAGGAGGTGGACTCGATGCCCAGCCCGGTCACCGCGCCGCCCAGCGTGATCGTGCGCAACTGCGGCACGACCAGCGGCATCAGGCCGTGCGGCAGCGTCGCGTCGACCAGGTCCTCGTAGGTGCACATGCCCTGCACGTCGGCGGTGCGGGCCCCCGGGTCGACGGCGAGCACACCGGTCAGGCCGCTCACGTCCAGACCCGGGGTACGCGGCGCGGAGCGGGGCCGGAAGAGGTTCGAGGTCTGCTTGGCCAGCCGTACGGGTTCCCCGGCGGGCACCGCGGCGTAGGAGCGCCGCAGCGTGTCCACCGCCCGTTCATGATCACGGACAGCGCGCATGAGATCACCTTACGCTCGGGTACGACAATTCGTGGGACGTCCACGGTGGCCTCGCCGACACGCCGTCGACACTCGCGTTACCGTGACCGCCATGGCGAATCCCGCGCTGACCGCTCTCGACCACTCCGGTCTGCCGTACCGGGTCATCCGGCACGGGCCGGTGGCGAGCCTCGCCGAGGCGGCCGCGGCGCGCGCCGTCGAGGTGCCGGACGTGGTCAAGACGATCGTGGTCCGCCGCGGCGAGGGCGACCTGCTGTTCGTGCTGGCCCCCGGCGGCCGGGTGATCTCCTGGCTGAAGCTGCGCGCCCTGCTCGGGGTGAGCCGGCTGTCGATGCCGGACGCCGCCGCGGCGAAGGACGCCACCGGGTACGCGCGCGGCACCATCACGCCGTTCGGGTCCAGCACCGCATGGCCGGTGGTCGCCGACGAGCGGCTGCGCGGCCGGGAGATCACGCTCGGCGCGGGCGAGCACGGCCTCGCCGTCGCTGTCGACGCGGACACCGCGCTGGCCGCGCTCGACGCGACGGTGGCCGACGTGACCGACGAGGAGCCGACGCGCTGACCGGTGGCCGGTGGGCGGCCGGCGGCATAGCGTGGAGGACATGCCGAAAGCCGTCTGGAACGACCTCGTCGTCGCCGAGAGCGACGACACAGTGCTGGTCGAGGGCAACCACTACTTCCCCCGTACGGCCCTGCGCGAGGACCTGATCCGCCCCTCCGACACCCACACGGTCTGCCCGTGGAAGGGCACCGCCTCCTACTACACGCTCGAACACGGCGGCGCGACCAGCCCGGACGCCGTCTGGTACTACAGCGACCCGAAGCCGGAGGCGGAGATGGTCCGCGACCGGGTGGCGTTCTGGAAGGACGTCCGGGTCGTCGACTGACACCGGCTCGACTGGCACCCGGCCGCCCCGGTGGGTCACTATGCCCCCATGGCCGACCCGCACTCCGACCCGTCCGGCACCGTCTACGGGGCCCGCCGCGCCCGTGGCGCCCGTGGTCTCCGGCTGCCGCAGGACCCGCTGATGCGGATCGCGCTGGGCGTCGGCGCGACGGGCGTACTCCTCGGGGCCTTCTTCGCCACCGGCGTGCTCGGCGGCGGCAACGAGCGGCCGGTGGTGCCGGCGGCAGCGGTGCCGACCGCGGCGCCGAGCGAGCCGAGCGCGGAACCGACGGCCGAGCCCACGCCGTCGTCGTCGCCCTCGCCGAGCGCGGCGCCGACCACGCCCGCCGCGCCGGTGGCCACCCCGAAGGTGCTCCGGGGCGTGCCGTCCGGGCGCTGCCTCGGCGTGACCGGCGACGAGGCCGAGGGCGCGCAGGCCGCGCTCGCCGACTGCACCGGCGGTCCCGAGCAGCAGTGGGTGGTCACGCCGGTCACGAACGACACCTACCTGCTCGTCAACGCCGCGAGCAGCAAGTGCCTGGACGTCAACGAGGCGAAGACCGACGACGGCACGGACGTGCAGCAGTGGTCCTGCAACGGGCAGGCCAACCAGCAGTGGCGGCTCCAGCAGGCCGGCGACGGCGTGGCGCTGCTGGTGGCCGTGCACAGCGGCAAGTGCGCCCAGGTCGACGACGCGGGCACCGAGCCCGGCCGCGAGTTGGAGCAGGCGCCGTGCAGCGGCGCTCCTGAGCAGCAGTGGGCGGTCGGCTGACCGGTCAGCCCCGGTGACTCCGGCCGGTCAGCCGCGGTAGCTCCAGGCCCGCCGGCCCGCGACCACCGGCAGCGCGAACGCGGGCTCGTCGGCGGGACGGCGCCGCAGCAGCAGCGACAGCCCGGCCGCGCCGACCGACAGCGCGCCCGCCGCGTACCAGGCCATCGCGTAGTCGCCGAGCCGGTCCCGGACCAGGCCCGCGCCGGTGGCCGCGAGCGCGGCGCCGAACTGGTGCGCGGCGAACACCCAGCCGAACACCACCGCCCCGGACGCGCCGAACCACTCCCGGCACAGCGCCACCGTCGGCGGCACGGTGGCCACCCAGTCCAGCCCGTAGAAGACGATGAAGACCAGCATGCTCGGCCGGGCCGACCCGGCGAACAGACTCGGCAGCACCAGCAGCGACGCCCCGCGCAGCGCGTAGTAGGCGCCGAGCAGCAGCCGGGCGTCGACCCGGTCGGTGAGCCAGCCGGAGGCGATCGAACCGGCGATGTCGAAGAGCCCGACCAGGGCGAGCAGCCCGGCCGCGGTGGTCTCCGGCATGCCGTGGTCGTGCGCCGCCGGCACGAAGTGCGTACCCACAAGGCCGTTCGTGGTCGCGCCGCAGATCGCGAAACCACCGGCGAGCAGCCAGAAGGGCCGCGTCCGCGCGGCGGCGGCGAGCGCGCCGACCGCCCGGGCCGCCGCGCCGCCCTCCGGCCGCGGCGGCGGCACGACCTCGGTCGCGCCATAAGCGGGCCGCCCCAGGTCCGCCGGGTGCTCACGCAACAACCACACCACAAGGGGTACGACCGCCAGCGCGCCTCCGGCGACGACGAGTGCCGCCGTGCGCCAGCCGTGGTCGCGCACCAGCACCGCCAACAGGGGGAGGAAGACGAGCTGCCCGGCCGCCCCACCGGCGGTGAGCACACCGGTCACCAGGCCGCGGCGCTTGACGAACCAGCGCCCGGTCACCGTCGCCACGAACGCCAGGGCCATCGAGCCGGTGCCCAGCCCGACGAGGACGCCCCAGCAGAGCAGGAGCTGCCAGCTCTCGGTCATCCCCACGGTCAGGCCACTGCCGGCAGCCACCAGCACCAGTGCCCCGGCCACCACCCGGCGGATGCCGAACCGGTCCATCAGCGCGGCGGCGAACGGCGCGGTGAGGCCGTACAGCAGCAGGTTGACCGAGACGGCCGCGGAGATGGTCGCCAGCGGCCAGCCGAACTCGGCGTGCAGCGGGTGCAGCAGCACGCCGGGGGTGGCCCGGAAACCGGCCGCGCCGACCAGCGCGACGAAGGCGACGGCGGCGACGAGCCAGGCCGGATGCAGGCGGGATCGGGTCACCAGCCGAGTCTCGGACCGGGATGGCCTCAGCGACGAGTGGCCGGAAAGCCATCGTGCGCAATAATCGGGCCATGTCCGTACCGCACCGGGTCGCCGTCCTCGCCCTCGACGGCGTGGTGGCGCTCGACCTCGGCACCCCGGCCCAGGTCTTCGGCGCCGCCGGCACCGAAGACGGCACCCCCCTGTACGCCGTCACGACCTGCACTCCGGGCGGGCAGCCGGTACGCAGCAGCGCCGGCTTCCAGGTGCTCCCCGACCACGGCCTGGAACTCCTCGACACCGCCGACACCGTGATCGTCCCCGGCATCCACTCCGGCGCGCCGCTCTTCGGCGGCACGATGGCCGCCGAGGTGGCCGACGCGCTGCGCGCCGCGTACGCCCGGGGCGCCCGCGTCATGTCCATCTGCACCGGCGCGTTCGTGCTGGCCGCCGCCGGTCTGCTCGACGGCCGTCCGGCCACCACCCACTGGGCGTACGCGCCGCGCTTCCGCCGGCTGCACCCCGGCGTACGGCTCGACCCCGACGTGCTCTTCGTCGACGACGGGCGCGTGCTCACCTCGGCCGGGGTGGCCGCCGGCATCGACCTGTGCCTGCACGTCGTCCGCACCGACCACGGCAGCGCGGCGGCCAACCGGGCGGCCCGGCGCTGCGTGGTGCCGCCGTGGCGCGACGGCGGGCAGGCCCAGTACATCGAACGGCCGGTGCCCCGGGGCACCGACCACGGCACCGCCGCCACCCGCGAGTGGGCCCGGCAACGCCTGCACGAGCCGGTGGCGCTGCGCGAGATGGCGGCGCACGCGCGTATGAGCGTCCGCACGTTCACCCGGCACTTCCGCTCCGAGACCGGGCTCAGCCCTGCGCAGTGGCTGCTCCAGCAACGCACCGAGCACGCCCGGGTGCTCCTGGAGACCACTGACCTGAGCGTCGACCGCATCGCCCGGGACGCGGGTTTTGGCACCACCGCCGCGCTGCGCCAGCACTTCCACGCACGGGTGGGCGTGGCACCGAGCGCGTACCGCCGGACGTTCCGCCGCCCTTCCCCCGCGGCGTCCCCCGCTCCGCCTTCGCCTGCTGCCCCGCCCTCGCCTGCGCCCGCTCCCGCTCCCGCCGATCTTGGAGTTGTGGCGCCTGGAAGGCCGGACGTGTCGGATTTTTCCACTGCCACAACTGCATGATCGGCGGGTCTGGCGGTCTGACGGTCAGGCGAGGTGGGGCTGGCGGCGCAGGGCGCGGAGCTGGGTGAGATGCAGCGGCAGATGCACGCGGATGTGCAGGTCCAGGGCCCTGCCCCAGGGCAGCGAGTCGTCCACGTCCAGGTCGAAGCCCTCGCGCAGCACCGTGTCCACAGGCGTCTCCGCCGCCGGGCCGAGCCGCTCGGCCAGCGCGCACAGCTTCTGGCTGGTGGCCCGGAACAGCGCCGCCAGGCCGTCCAACCCGCCGCACTCGGACACCAGCGCGTCCAGTTGGGGCCGGTGGATGGTGTCCAGGTCGTAGTAGGCGAACGGCGAGCCGGCCAGCACCGCCTCGGTCGCCTCGCTCATCAGCTCGTCGTTGGCGGCGAGGTGCGCCACGATCTGCTCGGCGCTCAACTGACCCTCCGGCGGCGGCCCGAACCCGCCCGCGTCGATCTCCGCGAGCAGCTCGTCGTACGCCTGCCGTAGTGCCGCGACGTCCACCTCGTCCATGTGTCGAATCCAACCCCCGCCGCTGCCGCGCCCACCCCGGCTACCGCGCCCGGTTCACCCGGACGGGTCCGGACAGGCGAAAAGGCCGGCGGGGTGCCGGCCTTTCACGCTTGTGTGCTTACTTGTTCCAGTGTTCGGCGACAAGGTCGGCGGCCTGCTGCTCCCACTGGGCGTAGTGGTCCGGGTAGGCCGAGACCTGGACGGTCTGGGCGGCCTTGGTCAGCGGCATGTCCTGCCAGCCGTCAACCTGCTTCAGACCCTTCAGGAACGCGGTGGTGGAGTATTCGGGGTCGGTGATCTGCTCGACCGTGCCCCAGCCGCTGGAGGGGCGCTGCTGGAACAGGCCCTGCGAGTCGTGGTCGTTACGGTCACCGAGGTGGCCGAGGTTCTCCAGCTTCGACTCCTGCAGCGCGGTGGCGATGGACACGACGGCGGCGCGTTCGTCCATGCCGGCCTTCTTCGTGGCCGCGATGATCGCCTTGACGTTCTTGGTCTGCTCGTCGTTGAGGTCGATGCGGGACTGGTTGCCCTGCACGCCGTGCGGGATCAGCTTGTCACCCTGCACGCTCACGCTCACCGGCTTGACGCTGGCGGTGGTGGTGTCGGCCGCGTGGGCGGCGACGGGGCCGGCGAACACGCCACCGGTGAAGGCCAGACCAGCAATACCCAGGATGCTCTTCCGCAGAATCGTGTTCATCAGGGGGCTCCATTCGGGGGATCGACGCCCACACCGACAGGGGATTCGGCACGGGTGCGAGCACCGTCAGGCGCTCAAAAAAAGTCTTTGCGGGGGTCTCGGCTGCTCGCGGGGCGGGGGCCTCTACGCGGCGCCGGAAGCATGTCCAACGACCCGCACCCCGGCATCATTCCCGGGCGCCTCACGCCACCGGGGGGGCGGCGCGGGTTCACGTCGCCGGAACCAGGCTCAACGACCGGCCGGGCGAGATGATTCCCGCGGCTCACACCGCCGGAACCGGACCCAACGACCGACAACCGGGGGCTGTTCCCATACCCGGCGCCGCCGCCCTGGGGGCGCGGCCTTGCTCGGTCGGTCACCTGGTTACAACGCCACCGGCCCGCCCACGATTCCGCCACCACAGTGCCGCCCACCACCCCCGAACCCGACACACACCCCACACCTCCCACACACACCAGATACAGCCGCCGTCCGGCCCACCGCCGAGCGCATCCCCACCGCGCCCAGCCCGGGCACCCCGCTCCGGCGGCCCGTGATCAAGGAGTTTGCGGCACCTTCCAGCGCCCACGAGGACACAAACTCCTTGATCACCCCTGAGGAGGCCCTCCCCCGGCGCCCATCACAGGGTTGATCATGAGGTTGGCGGCCACAAACCGGACAACAAGTGCCGTCAAGTTCATGATCGACGCCCTCGGGGCGGGCCGAACGGCGGCCGAACCGAGGGGCGGAGCGAGGGGCGAACCGTGAGGTGGAGCGAGGGGTGGAGCGTGGGGTGGGCGTGGCCGCGCCGATCTTGCAGCTTGAGCCCTTCAGGCGTCCCTTTTATCCGTTATGCGGGGCACGGAAGTGCAAGATCGCGGGCGACCCCCGGGGCGAGGCTGTTCGGGGGCGCTCGGAACCCGCCGTGATCTTTGAGCCCGGCGATCTTGGAGTTGTGGCACCTCACGAAGGGTGTCAACCGGGCATCCTGGGCGCCACAACTGCAAGGTCGACGAGGGAGCGAGGGAGTGCGGGTCAGCGGCGGCCGTGGCGGGCTCGTAGGTAGTCGGACACCACGTACTCGCCGAGGTCGTCCAGGTCGGGGGTGAACATCCGGCCACCCGAGCGCCGTGCCACCGCGTCCACGAACCGGCGCAGTCCCGGATCGTCGCCCAGCATGAACAGGTTGAGCGTGGCGCCGTACCGGGTCAGCCGGTCCACCTCCCGGATCGTCGCCGAGATGGTCTCCGGCAGCGGCGGCCAGTGGAAGTACGCCTCGCCGTCCTCCGGGTCCAGGTGTGCTGTGGGCTCGCCGTCGGTGACCACGAGCACCACCGGCTCGGCGCCCGGGTGGCGGCGCAGGTGCCGGCCGGCGAGCCGCAGCGCGTGCTGGAGGTTGGTGCCCTGCTGCATGTCCGGCTCCACCGCCGCCAGCTCCTGCTGGGTCAGCGGCATCGCCTCCCGGCCGAAGCCGACGATCTGCAGCGCGTCCTGCGGGAACCGGGTCGCCATCAGGTGCGACAGGGCCAGCGCGGTCTGCTTCATCGGACCCCAGCGGCCCTGCGAGATCATCGAGTACGACAGGTCGACGCAGAGCACCACAGCCGCGGACGCGCGCCGCTCGGTCTCCACCACCTCGAAGTCCTCGACCGCGAGCGGCACCGGCACTCCGGGCCCGGCCCGGCGCACCGCCCGGGTGAGTGTGCGCACCACGTCCAGCGGCTGCTCGTCGCCGTACTCCCAGGGGCGGGACGCACCGCTCACCTCGCCGGCCGCGCCCGCGGTGCGGAGGTCGTGCTGGCCGCGTGGGCCGGCCGTCAGGTCGGCGAAGACACGCCGCAGCGCGGTGCTCGCGAGGCGGCGCAGCGCCTTCGGGCTGAGCGTCAGCCCGTCCGCGTCGCGGGTGACCCAGCCCTGGCGGCGCAGCTCGCGTTCCAGCTCCTGCAACCGGCGTACGTCGTCGGCGGCGTCGCGGCCCAGCGTGCGGGCGACCGCCTCTACGTCGACGTCGTCGAGCGTGGCGCCGGACTGGTCCTGGTCGAGGGAGTCCAGCAGCTCGTCGAGTTCGGCGATCTCGTCGAGCGCGCCGGTGGCCTCGCCGTAGCCGAGCGGCTGGTCGCCGCGGACCCGCTCACCGCGCTGCCAGTTGAGGTCCGGTCGCAGCGACCGCAGGTGCGCGTCGAGCTGGGACAGCTCACCGGCCAGCCGGTCGCCGAGCGACTGGCGCATCAGTCCGGCCAGTTCCTCGCGCTGCCGGTCGGACAGCGACCGCATCAGACGCTCACCGGCGGCGGCCCGGCGGGCCAGCACGTCGATCAGTTCGTCGACGTTAGTGGGCCGCTCGGGGAAGAACTCGCCGTGCCGGCGCATGAACTCGGCGAACGCGTCGGTGGTGTCCTCCGAGCGGGCGTGCCGGGCGAGCAGGTCGTTGAGGTCGCGCATCATCTCGGCGAGCTGCCGCTGGGCGGCCGGGTCGGCGGCGGCACGCGCCGCGTCGCGCAGCCCGGCGAAGCGCTGCTCCAGCACGTCGCCACGCAACCCGTCGAGAATGCGCTGGTACGTCTGCCGGGCCTCGGCGCTGGCCCAGTCGTACCCGGAAAGCTCCGACACCGCGCGGGCGGTGGAGCGGGGCAGGTTGTCGAGCACGGCCTCGGCGAACCGGGCGTCGTCGCCGTCGCGGCCGCGCAGCTCGTCGCGTTCGGCGGCGAGCGCCTGGTCGAGCAGCGCCCGGGCTCGGGTGACGGCGCCGTCGAGGTCACCGCGGCGCAGCGCCTCGCGGCGCAGGCGGCGGGCGCGGGCGGCCAGGTCGTCCAGCCCACCCCGCCCCTGCGGGCCACGCCGCAGCAGCTCACGAAGCGACTCGCGCAGGCTGCCGCCGGCGAGCACGTCCGAGCCGACCGCGTCCACCGCGGCGCGCACGTCGTACGGCGGGGCGAGCGGGTCCGGCCCGCCGCGCCACTGCCCGTACCGGAAGCGGTTGCCGCCGGCCACTGTCAGTCCCGGTCCCCGTAGACGGTGCGCCCGGAGTCGGTGACGTCCTTGCCGAGCCGCCGGGTCAGGTGCAGCCCTTCCAGCACGAACTCGATGCCGGCGGCGGCCTCCTCCGGGCTGGGCGCGTCGCCGAGCCCGAGCCGGTCGAGCACCTTGGCCAGCCCCGGTACGGTGCCGACCTGGCGCAGCAGCTCGGCCGAGGAGACCAGTTCCCCGGTCTCGACGGCGCCGCCCTCGGCGACGATCGCGGTGAAGCCGGACAGGTCGAGCCCGGCGAGCCGGGCGCGGAACGTCTCGGCGGTGGCGGTACGCAGCAGGTGCGCGAGCACCTCGATCTCGCGTCCCTCCTCGCCGCTCTCGAACTCGACCTTCCCGCGCAGCGTGGAGGTGACCGACACGGTGTCTCCGATCCGGGCCACCGGCGCCTCCGGACGAGACGCCGACCCGGCCCCGCCACCCGAGGCAGAGGCAGAGGCACCGGCCAGCAGACCGGACCGACGCAACGCGGCGGCGGCCACCGTCTCCGCGGCGGCGATGGCGAACCGGGCGGACACACCGGAGCGCGGGTCCACCGACGGCGACTCCCGCACGTCGCGGGCGAACCGGGCCAGCACCTCCAGCACGTGCTCCGGCACGACGGCGACCAGGTCGGCCTCCTGCCGGATCAGCGCCAGTTCCAGGCCCAGGTCCAGCGGGTAGTGGGTACGGATCTCCGCGCCGAACCGGTCCTTGAGCGGCGTGATGATCCGGCCCCGGTTGGTGTAGTCCTCCGGGTTGGCGCTGGCCACCAGCAGCAGGTCCAGCGGCAGCCGCAGCTGGTAGCCGCGGACCTGGATGTCGCGCTCCTCCAGCACGTTGAGCAGCGCCACCTGGATGCGTTCGGCCAGGTCGGGCAGCTCGTTGACGGCGAAGATCCCCCGATTGGTACGCGGTACGAGCCCGAAGTGGATGGTCTCCGGGTCGCCGAGCGTGCGCCCCTGGGCGAGGCGGATCGGGTCGACGTCGCCGATCAGGTCACCGACGCTGGTGTCCGGCGTGGCGAGCTTCTCGCCGTACCGCATCGAGCGGTGCAGCCAGCCGATCGGCAGGTCGTCGCCGGCGGATTCGACGAGCGCCCGGGAGGCGGGCGTGATCGGGTGCATCGGGTGCTCGTTGAGCACCGAGCCGGGGACCACCGGGGTCCACCCGTCCAGCAGCGCGCCGAGCGAGCGGATCAGCCGGGTCTTGCCCTGCCCGCGTTCGCCGAGCAGCACCATGTCGTGCCCGGCGAGCAGCGCGCGCTCGACCTCGGGCAGCACCGTGTCCTCGTAGCCCACGATGCCGGGGAAGCGGTCCTCGCCGGAGCCCATCCGGGCGAGGAGGTTGTCTCGGAGTTCCTGCTTGACCGTGCGGTACTGGTGGCCGGCCGCGCGCAACGCGCCGAGCGTGCTCGGCAGGTCGGCGGGCGGGACCGGGAGAACCTGGTTGGGAGCGGTCACCCGATCCACGCTAGCGCGCTCCGATGACCGGCGGCCTCCGTCGTCGATGTCGCGACAAGGGAAGCCGCCGGAACGCCGCTCACTTACCGAGGCGGGCGCGCACCATCCGGGGCACGGCGGCCAGGCCGGTGACGGGGCGGAACGCGTGCGCGGCGGCGACCAGCGCGGCGTACTCGTCGTCGGTGAGGTCGATCTCGGCGGCGGCCGCGTTGCGTTCCATCTGCTCGACCCCGGACGCGCCCGGGATGGCCACCACGTTGGGGTGCCGCAGCACGTACGCGAGCGCGATCTGGCTCGGCGTGGCGTCGTGCGCGTCGGCCACCTCGCGCAGCGTGGCGATCAGCTGGGCGCCGCGTTCCAGGTTCTCCGGCAGGAAGTACGGGTTGGCCCGGCGTACCGCCCCGGCGGGCGGGTTCGTGGCGTCGTAGCGGCCGGAGAGGAAGCCCTGCGCCAGCGGCGAGTACGCGATGACGATGCGGCCGGCCTGCTCCGCGTACGGGATGAGGTCTTCCTCGGGCCCGCGGTCGATCATGCTGTAGCGGACCTGGTTGCTCAGCACCCGGCGGCCCAGCGCGGCCTCGGCGAACCGCCACCGGCGCAGGCCGTAGTTGCTGACGCCGACCTCGCCGACCAGTCCGACGTCCTGCAGCGAGCGCATGCCGCGCATGGTGGTGGTGTCGGCGACCACCGGGTTGGCCTGGTGCACCTGGTAGAGGTCGATGCCGTCGACGCCGAGCCGGGCGGCGGAGGCGACAGCGCGCTGCTGCACGACGGGGGCGACCGGCAGCAGCGGGAAGATCTTGCTGGCGACCACGACCTTGGCCCGTTCGTCGCCGAGCGCCGCGCCGAGGATGCGCTCGCTGCGGCCGAAGCCGTACAGCTCGGCGGTGTCGAACAGGGTGACGCCCAGTTCGAGCGCCCGTCGCACGATCTCGGCGGCCCGGCGCTCGTACTCGGGGCCGTAGCCCCACTCCTTGGAGCCGAACTGCCAGGTGCCGAGACCGATCTTGGAGATGGGCTTGGGGGTGTCGAGCTGCACGTAACGCATGAGGCCGAACGTACCCGCGCCGCTGCGACAGCACTCCGCTGCGGACAGAATGGCCTCGTGACATACCTCGCCAGCGACGACCGTTACCAGGAGATGATCTACCGGCGCAGCGGCCGGAGCGGGCTGAAGCTCCCCGTCATCTCCCTCGGCCTGTGGCACAACTTCGGACCGGACCGGCCCTTCGAGCGGCAGCGCGACATCGTCCGACGCGCCTTCGACCTCGGCATCACCCACTTCGACCTGGCCAACAACTACGGCCCGCCGCCCGGTTCGGCGGAGGAGAACTTCGGTCGGCTGCTCGCCACCGACCTGAAGCCGTACCGGGACGAGCTGGTGATCTCCAGCAAGGCCGGGTACCTGATGTGGCCCGGCCCGTACGGCGAGTGGGGCTCCCGCAAGTACCTGATCTCGTCGCTGGACCAGTCGCTGCGCCGCCTCGGGCTGGACTACGTCGACATCTTCTACTCGCACCGCTTCGACCCGGAGACTCCGCTGGAGGAGACGATGGGCGCGCTCGACGCGATCGTCCGCTCCGGCAAGGCGCTCTACGTCGGCATCTCCAACTACGACTCCGAGCAGACCGAGCGTGCCGCCGAGATCCTGCGCGACCTTGGCACGCCGCTGCTGATCAACCAGCCGTCGTACTCGATGATGAACCGCTGGACGGAGAGCGACGGCCTGCTGGACACGCTGGAGCGGGTGGGCGCCGGCTGCATCGCGTACAGCCCGCTCGCCCAGGGCCTGCTCACCGACCGTTACCTCACGGGCATTCCGGCCGACTCCCGGGTGCGCACGAGCGTCTTCCTCAACGAGAGCGACCTCGACGAGGAGACGATGACGACGGTCCGCGGGCTCGCGGCGGTGGCCGAACGGCGCGGTCAGACGCTCGCCCAGCTCGCCCTGGCCTGGGCGCTGCGCGACCCCCGCATGACCAGCCTCATCATCGGCGCGAGCAGCGTCGCGCAGTTGGAGGGCAACGTGGCCGCGCTGGACAACCTCGACCTCGCCGGTGACGACCTGGCCGAGGTCGAGGGCCTGCTCGGCTGAGTCACCAGATCCGGCGCCGCCCGGCGCGGTGGTTGCGGACACCGCACGGCCGCCCGGGCGGCGGGCGGCCGGTCCGGTTCAGCCGCAGCCCGACCACCGCCGCCGCGAGCAGCGCGACGACGAGCGCCGCCGCGCCGACGACGAGCGGCCGGGACAGCGGTCCGCCGTCGGTCACCGTCGCCACCGGCACCGCCGGCTCGTCGTCGGTCGCCGCCCCGGCGAGGGTACGCGGAGGCGACGCGCTCGCCTTCGGCGCTGCCGGTGACGCGTCCGGCTCACCGCGGGCCGCCCGGAAGATCACGTCCGAGCAGGAGTAGTAGGTGTCCTGGGTGTCCGAGTTCTGCCAGATGACGTAGACGATGTGCCGGCCGGTGCGGTCGGCCGGCAGCCGGCCCCGCATCTCGTACGCGCCGGAGCGGATCGGCGGGTCGGTGACCTGCAGGAACGGCTTCTTCTCCAGGTCCGCCCAGGTCAGCCTCTGCTTCGGCGAGTACGAGCCGGTGGTGACGTAGTACCGGAACGTGCCCTGGTGCGGGATGGTGGTGCGATAGCGGAACGTGTGCCGGGCACCGGCGGTGAGCGTGGTGGCCGGCCAGTCGGCGCGCGGCAGGTCCAGCCCCCGGTACGCGGAGAGCCCGCCACTGCACAGTTCCCCGTCCGGGATGAGTTCCCGGTCCCGCCCGTCGACACGGGCCACCCGGATGTTGTCCCACTCGCGTACCGCCGCGCCGGCGGCGATCGCGGCCCGGCACGCGGCCGTCTGCGCCCGGCCACCCTCCGGCCCGCACGCGGCGGCCCGGCTCAGCGGGCTGGTCGGCGCACCGTGCGCGACGGCCGGTGTGGCGCCGAGCGGCACCGTCACGGCGACGGCGGCGAGCGCGGCGAACGCGCGGCGTGCGGCCATGTGATCGACCTCCTGCGCACTGGTACGGCCGCGAGGCGTCAAAGGTTCGATCCGCGCCGATCGGCCGGGCCGGTGTGACCGAACGGACAGGCGGGGCGGCGGGGCGCGTACAGGGGGACCTACAGTGACGAAACCCTGTGATCGAGGAGCGTCCCTTGCCCGAGCCGGAACCGTCCCCCGAGCCGTCCCGCGCCGCCCCGGCGGACGGGCCCGCGACGGGCGACGTCCCACCTGCCGCCCAGCCGTATCTGCTGGTAATGCCCACCATGGAGGGCGCGCCCCCGCCGGTGCCGTGGCCCGGCGCGGAGGGGCAGCCCGCCTGGGCGATTCCGGTCACCGTGCCGTCCGGCACCCAGGGGTACGCGCTGTTCCTCCCGCTGGTGCCGGCGACCGGCCAGCCGAGCGCGGTGCCCGCTCAGGCGACAGCGCCGGCCGTCGAACGCTCCCCGGTGGAGGGTGCCGCCCACTCCCCCGCCACCGGCGACGCCGCCAAGCCGCAGCCAGCTCCCGCGGGCGCGGGCGTGTCCCCGACCGGGGACGGTTCGACGGGGACGGCTGATCGTGGAGAGCCCGTCGCCGCCACGCCGGACGCCGCTCCGGCGGCCCGGCCTGCCGCCGCCCGAGCCGACGGAGCCCCTTCGGCTGCCGAGGACGCCGCATCGGCGGGTCCGTCCACCTCGGGCACCGGCACGGCGGCTTCGGCCACCGGTTCGCCTGCCGCCCCGGATTCGTCCCCGTCGGATGCGCCGAACCCGCAGGCCGGGTCCGGTGCGCCCGGCACGCCGCACGCTCCCGGCCGGCCCGGGACCCCGAGCGCGCCGCCGATCCCCGGTCCGTCGCCCGCACCGCACGCTCCGGGCATGCCGCCGCCTCCCGGTCGGCCGATGGGCGCGCCGCCGTACCCCGGCCCGGGGTGGACCGGCCACCCGCAGGCGCCGGTCTGGACGCCGCGACCGCCGACGCCGCGGACCTCGTTCCTCGGCGCGCGGTGGCCCGGCCCGAAGAAGGCGACCGGCCGGGCCGCGCCGCTCGCGGTGCTGGCCGGCGCGGTCGGCAGCGCGGTCTTCGTGCCGCTGGGCCGGGTCGGCGTCGGCTGGTTCCTGGGGTGGCTCACGCTCACCGTCGCGGTGATGCTGGCGGTCCGGGCGAAGACCGCTGACCTGCCTCGCGCCGACCGGCTCATCCGGGCCGGGTGGGCCGCGGCCGCGCTGGCCCTGATGGCCGTGCCGGCGTTCCGCAACGCCTGGTGGCTCGTGACGTTCTGCGTGCTCGGCGCGCTGGGCTGCGCCACCCTCGCGATCATCGGCGGGCGGCTGGTGCGGTCGATCCTGTTCGGCCTGGTCGCCACGCCGTTCGCGGCGCTGCGCGGCCTGCCCTGGGTACGCCGGCACGTCACCACCTCGGCGTCGGCGGCGACGGTCAGCAAGGTGACCGTCTCGGTGGTCGCCACAGTCGTGGTGCTCGTGGTCTTCGGCAGTCTGCTCGCCTCCGCCGACGCGGCGTTCTCCGAGGCGCTCGGCTCGCTCGTTCCCGAGACCGACATGGGTTCGGTGTTCAGCTGGGTCTTCCTGGCAGTGGTGGGCGGGCTGATCGCGGTCGCCGCGGTCTACACGATCGCCGCGCCGCCCGACCTGTCCACCGTGGACAAGTCCGGCGAGCGGCGGATCGGCCTGCTGGAGTGGGCCCCGGCCATCGGCGCGCTCGTCCTGCTGTTCGCCGGGTTCGTGGTGGTGCAGTTCACGGTGCTCTTCGGCGGGCAGCAACACGTGCAGCGCGTCGCCGGTCTCAGCTACGCCGAGTACGCGCGCAGCGGCTTCTGGCAGCTGCTCTTCGTCACGCTGCTGACGGTGGCGGTGCTCGGTGGCGTGGGCCGCTGGGCGCGCCGGGAGCGGCCGGTCGAGCGCGTCCTGCTGCGTGTGCTGCTCGGGCTGATCAGCGCGCTGAGCGTGGTGATCGTGGCGTCGGCGCTGTCCCGGATGTGGACGTACCAGAAGGTCTACAGCTTCACCGGTGAGCGGATCTTCGTGATGGCGTTCGAGATGCTGCTCGGCACGGTCTTCCTGATGATCATCCTGGCCGGTGTCCGGTTCAAGGGCCGGTGGATTCCCGGCACCACTGTCGCGCTGGCGGTGGCGATGCTGCTCGGCCTGGCGGTGCTCAACCCGGAGGACTACGTCGCGCGGCGCAACGCGCTGCGGTACGAGCAGACCGGCAAGATCGACGCCTGGTATCTGCGGGCGCTGTCCGCCGACGCGACGCCGTCGCTGGCCAAGCTTCCCGACCCGGTACGCCGGTGCACGCTGAGCTGGATCGCCGACGACCTCGCCGAGCCCGACCCCTGGTACGCCTGGAACCTCGGCCGCCAGCGCGCCCGCAAGGCACTGGAGGAGGTCGGCCCGCAGGCGGTCGGCGGCCCGAAGGACTGCCGCCGCGCGGACCAGTTCGACCTGCCGAAGACGCGGAGTCCCCGCTGACGTACCCGACCGGGCCGCGGATCGCCGCGGCCCGGTCAGGCGGGGCCGCCGCCGAAGCCGATCTCGTTACCGTCCGGGTCGCGGAAGATCGCCTTCCGGACGCCGTTGTCGTAGGTTTCCTGGGCCGCAGGCGTCAGACCACGGGCGGCGATCGCCGCGACGCGGGAGTCGAAGTCCTCGACGAAGACCGTCTGCATGGCGTGGCCGGCGTGGTCGGGCCGCACCTCGACGTAGAGGTAGCGGTGCTCGGCAAGCTCCCACACCGCCTCGTGGTCGTTGGGCAGGAACTGCGGCGGGGCGCCGAGCAGCCGCTCGTACCAGGCCGTCGACACGGCGAGATCGCGGATCGGGACGCCGGCGAACAGGTCGACAGTCATCCGGCCAATCTAGCGGCGCCGACGTGCCCGCGTGGGCTCACGCCGTACCGGCGCTTGAACGCCGTACTCAGGGCGAACGAGCTGCCGTAGCCGACCCGGCGGGCCACCGCGCCCACTGTGGCGCCGGGCTCGCGGAGCAGGTCTGCCGCGAGCGCCAGCCGCCAACCCGTCAGGTACGACATGGGCGGCTCGCCCACCAGCGCGGTGAAGCGCCGCGCCAGCGCCGCCCGGGACAGCCCCACCTCGGCGGCCAGCGACGCCACCGTCCACTGCCGGGCCGGGTCGTCGTGCAGTATCCGCAGCGCTCGGCCGACCACCGGGTCCGTGTACGCCCGGTACCAGGCGGGCGCGGCGGCCCCCGGCCGGGCGAGCCACTCGCGCAGCGCGGCGATGAGCAGCAGGTCGAGCAGGCGATCCAGCACCGCCTCCTGGCCGGGGTCGTCCTTGACGATCTCGTCGGCCAGCAACGGCACGAGCGGCGTGTCCCAGGACTCGCGGCGGACCACCGCCAGCGACGGCAGCGCGTCCAGCAGCCGCCGCCCGACAGCGCCCCGCACCGGGTACGTGCCGGTGAGCAGCACGGTCCGGCCGTCCGGCCCGTTGCCCCAGGTGCGTACGCCCCACCGCGTCATCGCGAACAGCTCGCGCCCGTCCGGCGTGGTGCAGCGCTGGCCCGGGTGCACGACCACCTGCGGCGCCGTGGCCGGGTCGTCCGCCACCGTGTACGGGGCCGGGCCGCGCACGATCGCCACGTCACCGTCGCCGAGCCGCGCGGCCTCCCCCTCCTCGGGCACGATCCAGGCGTCCCCGCGCACCACGGCGACCAGCGTGAGCGGCGCCTCGTCCCGGATCAGCAACGACCAGGGCGGGGAGAGGATCGAGCGCAGCAGAAAGGCGCCCCGCGCTCGGGGACCGTCGAGCAGGCCGGAAACGGCGTCCACGAGACGATTGAACACAGAATCGCGCGTCCTGGCCATGGGCCGTCTCACCGCGCGGCGGTTCGATGAACACATGCGACTCGTACAACAACTGACGCTGGTCGGCGCTACAGTCGGGGCCGGGCTGATGGCGGGCCTGTTCGCCGCGTTCGCGTACGCCGTGATGCCGGCGCTGCGCGGCGCGGACGACCGCACGTTCGTGGACGTCATGCAGCGCATCAACGTCACCATCGTCAACGGCTGGTTCCTGCTGGCCTTCCTGGGTACGCCGGTGCTCGCCGCGCTCGCGGCGGTGCTGGCGTGGCGCGGGGCGGCCCGGCCGACGTTGCCGTGGATCATCGCCGGGCTCGCCCTCTACCTGGTGATGTTCGCCGTCACGGTGGCGGTGAACGTCCCGCTGAACGACGCGCTCGCGGCGCCCGGTGCGGCCGATCCCGGTGCGGCACGGGAGCGCTTCGAGTCTGCCTGGGTCACCTGGAACGTGGTTCGGGCGGTGGCGAACACGGCCGGTTTCGGCGCGCTGTGCTGGGCGCTGGTGCTCACGGGCCGGGCGACCGGTTGAGCCGCTCGGGCCGCCGAACGGGGCTTCGGCCGGTTCGGCCGTGCCGCTACGACCGGTCTTCGATCAGCGGCAGGTAGCTCTCCGGCAGCCAGCGGACGACCACCTTCGGAAAAAGCGCCCCGCCGATCCGGCGGTAGAACCGCTGCGCCGCCTCGTTCTCCGGCTTCACCTCCCACCGGATGACGAGCCGGTCGGCGGCGGCCCGCTCGGCCAGCGCGGTCATCAGCAGGCGGCCCACACCGCCGTCGCGGGCCTGGGCGCGGACGAACAAGTCGTCGAGCGCGAGGATGTCCGCACCGCTCCACATGTGCAGTCGCCGCTGCGCGGAGACGTAGCCGAGAGGCTCGCCGTCCCGCTCGGCCAGCAGGACCGTCACGTCGGCGCGGCCGAGCACTTCACGCCACCGGTCGGGGGTGGCACCGACGTACTCGCTCTCCCCCTCGTGGGCCGCGATCTCCCGGACCAGGGCGTCCACGACATTCGCGTCGTCCGGACCGGCTTGGCGGATGCGGACGGCGTCGTTCACAGTGCTCTCCCTCACGGTCGGATCACGGCGGCCGGTGCCGGCGCATCGACCACAATCATGCGGCGCGTCCCCGCGGCTCGCGCTGTTCCCGCTGGTCGTTCAGCTCGGTGGCACTCTCGCCCGGCAAGGAGCGCGTGCCGTCCGATCGACCGGAAAAGCGATCAAGGACGGCCACGTTGCGCCGCCGAACCTGCATCTGCACACATTCACTATGCCTGCATCGAAGCGGCCGGAAAACAACAAACACCCTGGGAGGGTCGTTTCCCTCACCAGGGTGTTTCGCTCGGGTGGAGCCGAGGGGACTCGAACCCCTGACCCCCACACTGCCAGTGTGGTGCGCTACCAGCTGCGCCACGGCCCCTTGCGGTTGCACCCGGTCGCCCGGGCACGGAAAGAACTATACACACGCCGCCCCGCATGGTCATCTCGCGGGGGTCCCCCACAGAAGGGGTCAGTTCAGCGCCACGTCCGGCGGGAAGTGGGCCACCGCCGCCATCATGCCGCCCTGCCGACGCAACACCATCGGCCAGAGATCATCCGGCCGTTCGACGAAGGCGTCACCGGGCAGCGCATCCAGCACGAACCAGGAGCCCTCCTCGATCTCGCGCTCCACCTGCCCGGCGCCCCAGCCGGAGTAGCCGGCGAACACCCGGATCCCGCCGACTGCCTCGCGCAGCTTCTCCGGGTCGACGGAGAGGTCGATGGTGCCGACCGCGCCGGAGACGCGGTGGAAGCCTTTGACCGGCCGGACGGGGTGCCGCATGCGGGCCAGGCAGATGGCGGAGTCGGGCTGCACGGGACCGCCCTCGAACAGCACGGCCGGGTCGCGGGCCAGGTCGCTCCAGTCGCCGAGCACGTCGGCCACCGAGACCTCGGTGGCTCGGTTCAGCACCACCCCGAGGGCGCCGCCGGGTTCGTGGGCGACGAGCAGCACGACCGTACGGTCGAAGTTCGGATCCTTGAGCCCTGGTGTCGCGACCAGCAGTCGTCCGGTCATCGACTCCATGGCTCGGCCACCGATCGCCTGCCCCTCACTCTGCATGTCCGACACCCGTCAGCCGTGCGCCCGTACGGGCCCGAGGCCGTCGACCGTCCACCCTGTCAACGCCATGTCACGCACCATAGCTTGCGTTCCGCCCGCTGGTTAAGGTCTGACGGGCGGGTGATCGCTACGTATCGAGGGAGGGCCGGATGGCGGCGGAGGCCGAACTGGCGGTGATCGGCGGGTCGGGTCTCTACGCTCTGCTCGACGGGGTTGAGCAGGTGGTGGACACCCCGTACGGCGAGCCGTCAGGCCCGATCACCGTCGCCGAGGTGGGCGGTCGCCGGGTGGCGTTCCTGCCCCGGCACGGGCGCGATCACCGGTACCCGCCGCACCTGATCCCTTACCGGGCCAACCTGTGGGCGCTGCGGTCACTGGGCGTACGCCAGGTGCTCGCCCCCTGCGCGGTGGGCGGCCTGCGGCCGGAGTTGGGTCCGGGCACGTTCGTGGTGCCCGACCAGTTGATCGACCGCACCAGCGGGCGCGTGCAGACGTACTACGACCGGGGCGCGGTGCACGTGTCGTTCGCCGACCCGTACTGCCCGGCCGGGCGGCGCACGCTGCTGGACACGGCGGCCGGTCGGGGCGTGCCGGCGGTGGACGGCGGGACGGTGGTCGTGGTCGAGGGCCCGCGCTTCTCGACGCGGGCGGAGTCGCGCTGGTTCGCCTCGATGGGCGGCACGATCGTCAACATGACCGGCCACCCGGAGGCGGTGCTGGCCCGCGAGCTGGCACTCTGCTACACGTCGATCGCACTGGTGACGGATCTGGACGCGGGTGTCGAGGCGGGCGAGTCGGTCACCCACGAGGAGGTGTTCCGGGTCTTCGCCGAGAACACCGACCGGCTGCGTGGGCTGCTGCTGGACGCCGTCGCCGCGTTGCCGATCGAGCGGGAGTGCCAGTGCGGGAGCGCGCTGGACGGGATCAAGCTGCCGTTCCCGCTGCCCTGAGCGTGGGAAGCGCCCGAAAAGTCGGCTACGGCCCGATAGATTCGGCTGGTCGGGGGACCGGGCACCGGACTGTCTCCGGCGTCCGCATGGAGGACGGGGGCAGCCGGCGATGGCGACGGTGCGGGAGGCGACCTACGACCTGCTGCGCGCGCTCGGGCTGACCACCGTCTTCGGCAACCCCGGCTCGACCGAGGAGCCGTTCCTCCAGGAGTTCCCGGCCGACTTCCACTACGTGCACGCGCTCCAGGAGGCGTCGGCGGTCGCGATGGCCGACGGCTACGCCCAGGGCACCGGCCGGCCCGCGCACGTCAACCTGCACACCGCGCCGGGCACCGGCAACGGCATGGGCAACCTGGTCACCGCCTGGCACAACCGGACCCCGCTGATCGTCAGCGCCGGCCAGCAGACCCGCGAGATGCTGCTGATCGAGCCGCGCCTGGCCAGCCCCCGGGCGGTCGAGCTGGCCCAGCCGTACGTCAAGTGGGCCCACGAGCCGGCCCGCGCGCAGGACATCCCGGCGGCCTTCATGCGGGCGTACGCCTCGGCGGTTCAGCCACCGGCCGGGCCGGTCTTCCTCTCCCTGCCGATGGACGACTGGGACCGCCCGGCGGACCCGCCGCCGCAGGTGCGTACCGTCGCCACCCGGATCGCGGCGGACCCGGACCGGCTGCGGAGCTTCGCCGACGCGCTGGCCGCCGCCCGCGCCCCGGCGCTGGTGCTCGGTGCGGCGGTGGACCGGTCGGACGCCTGGCCGGACGCGGTCGCGCTGGCCGAGCACCTGGCCGCCCCGGTCTGGGCCGCCCCGGCACCGGAGCGGGCCGTGTTCCCGGAGCGGCATCCGCACTTCCGGGGCGTGCTGCCGTACGCGATCGGGCCGTTGTCGGAGGCGTTGCGCGGCCACGACGTGGTGCTGGTGGTGGGCGCGCCGGTGTTCCGCTACTACCCGCACGTGCCGGGCGAGTACCTGCCCGGCGACGCGCGGCTGCTGCACGTCACCGACGACCCGGACGAGGCGGCCCGCGCCCCGGTCGGGGACAGCCTGCTCGGCGACGCCCGCTTGACCATGGCCGCGCTGCGGGAACTGCTGCCGGCGACCGACCGGCCGGCGCCGTCACCGCGCCCGCAGCCGGCGCCGCCCGAGCCGGCCGACCCGCCGAGCGCCGACGCGTTGTTCGCCGCGCTGGCAGCCGCGTGGCCGGCGGACGGGGTGCTGGTGCAGGAGTCGCCGTCCAACCTGGCCGCGCTGCGCCGCCGGTTGCCGATCGAGCGGCCTCGCTCGTACCTGACGATGGCCAGCGGCGGCCTCGGCTTCGGGCTTCCGGCGGCGGTCGGCCTGGCGCTCGCCGAACGCGACACCGGGCGCTGCCGCCCGGTTGTCGCGGTGGTCGGCGACGGCTCGTTCCACTACTCGGTGCAGGCGCTGTGGACGGCGGCGCGGCTGCGGCTGCCGCTCGCCGTCGTGGTTCCGGTGAACCAGCAGTACGCGATCCTCAAGGCGTTCGCCGACCTCAAGCACACCCCGGGCGTGCCCGCGCTGGACCTGCCCGGGCTGGATGTGACGGCGGTGGCGCACGGCTACGGCTGCGCCGGTGAGGTGACCACGCTGGACGGGCTCGGTGCGGCGCTCTCGGCCGCGCTGGCCGCGGACCGGCCGACAGTGCTGCCGGTGCCGATCAGCACCGACGTGCCGCGGATCCTGTGAGGCTCAGCCGGGCCAGACGGTGAGCGGGGCGCCACTGGCGGCGTCCAGCACGGCCCGGCCGCCGAGCGGCGCGTCGAGCGTGACGCTGACCGGCTTCAGCACGAGCTGTGCGGTGCAGATGCCGGTGGACGTGACCACGGCGCCGCCGATCACCACCACGTCCGGCCGTTCCAGCACCAGCGGGGTGGGCGGGCCGTCGCAGGCGCCGACGCCGAGCACGTAGTCGATCCGGTTGCCCTCGACCGCCCGCAACTGCTGCGCGGACACCAGGCCCGCCGGGAGCGGCCGGCCCGGCACCGCGCCGGCGGGGGCCCGGCCGGTCACGCGCGGCGCGACAGCGATCCGGGCCACGGGTACGGCCAGCTCGTCCACGGTGAACAGCCAGGCGGGGACCTCGGCGCGGCCCCGGCTGGTCCACACCGGCGCACTGCCCAGCCGTACCCCGGTCACGGTGAGCGGGACGCACGGGGTCGGCGCCGACGTCGACACCGGGTCGTTCGGGCCGGGCCGCCCGGTCGGGGCCGGGTCCGGCGCGGCCGGGCGCCCGTCGCACGGCGGCGGGTCGCCCTGGCGGAGCTGGGCGTACGCGTCGGCGGCGCTCATCAGCGGCACCCGCAGTGTGCCGTCGGGGAACCGGATGGTGCCGTCCTTCGGCACGGCGGCCGGGATCGGGATCTGGTCCCGGTACCAGCCGGCCCCGAACGCCACCTTCGTCTCGTCGGTGAAGCCCGGGTCGCCGGTGAGCACTGTGGCGTCCTGGAGCGGCACGTACCCGTCGCGCCAGCCCGGCCCGGGCCGCCAGCCCGCGGCGACCTCCTCGGCCCGCTCGGTGAACGCGGGCCGCTGGTCCGGGCCGGTGGGCGGCGTCCGGACAGGAGCAGCGCCGGGCGTGGCGCAGGCGGAAAGGGCCAGCAACGGGATCCCGAGCAGGGCGAGCACGCGACGCATACCGGTTGGACGCGGGCCCGTCCCGGCCGGTTCCCTCAGGCTCAGTCCTCGCCGCCGAGGTCGGCCTGGTACGCCTCCCAGAGCAGGTCGGCGCCGTGCCGCCGGTGCCGGTCGAGCGCGCGCAGCAGGTCCACGGTGTGGGCGCGCACCTGGGCGGCGGACGCCCCGGGCATCCGGACGGCGTGCTGGAGCGCGGCCAGCGCCGCCAGGATCGCGGCGTGCTCGGCGACCAGCAGGCGTACGCCCCGGTGCAGCCGCGGCGCGGCGCGCACCAGGTCGGCGTAGTGACCGCCCGGCCCCTCGGTGACGCGGACGTGCTCGGTGAAGCCCTGCCGGACGGGGTCGAGGTCGGTGAGCAGGCGCTCCCGCCAGCGCGGACCGCCGGTGGCCCGCGCGAGGGCGCGCAGGGCGCCGGGAGCGGTGGGGAGCACGGAGATCGGCTGCTGGATCGGACTGGTGACCATGGGACACCTCCCGCTGCTGGGCGAACCCGTATGGCGATGGTGGACCTGGTTCGCGGCGCTGTCCAGCGGTCGAGGACGCCTCATCTGCCGCATTGGCAACAACTGCCCCGGCAGCCGCAGGAGCCTCAGACGACTGTGCGCCCCGGTCCTCGTGGACCGGGGCGCACAGGCCGTGTAGTGGAGGTGCCGGGAATCGAACCCGGGTCCTTCGCCGGTTTGTCAGGGCTTCTCCGAGCGCAGCTCGCTGTGCCTCTACTCGGCCCCACCGCTCACGCGAGCAAGTTGGTGTGACGGGCCCAGTCGCTGATTAATCTCGCCGCACGGACCCCGCGACCGGGTCCGATTGGCCAGCCTTCTAGCTGATGCCGGCTAACTGGGTCGAAGGCGCTCCCAGGCCGACAGACTTGCTACTCGCCTCAGGCGGCGAGAGCGAAGTCAGCGCGATTGTTCTTGGCGCTTATTGGTTTCCGACGACCGATTCTCGAGACGACGTCGGCTTCCTCGGCTCGCTTCCCCTGTCGCTGCGTACGAAGTCGAAACCAGTCACCCCCTCGTAGCGCTGCCCCTGTCGGCAGCACACCAAGCGTAACGCCTGGCGCAACCGGATTCATCCCGAGGCCCGCCCGACGCGGACAGCCGGACGAACCGGACGTATCACTCGGCCATGCCCTTGCCGCGCCGGCCGACCGCCCGGGCGATCTCCTTGGCGGCGTCCCGCTTGGCCAGGTCCTGGCGCTTGTCGTACGACTTCTTACCCCGGGCCAGGCCGATCTCCACCTTGGCCCAGCCGTCGGAGAAGTAGACCTGCAACGGCACCAGCGTCAGGCCGCTCTCCTTGAGCTTGCCCAGCAGCCGGTCGATCTCCAGCCGGTTGAGCAGCAGCTTGCGGGTACGCCGGGGCTCGTGGTTGGTCCAGGTGCCCTGGGCGTACTCCGGGATGTGCATGGCGTGCAGGTAGATCTCGCCGTCGCGCTCCTGGGCGAACGCGTCGACGAGCGACGCCCGCCCGGCCCGCAGCGACTTGACCTCGGTGCCGGTCAGCGCCATGCCCGCCTCGTACGTGTCGAGGATGGCGTAGTCGTGCCGCGCCTTCTTGTTGGAGGCGACCACCTTGCGACCCTTTTCCCGTGGCATCGGCGCCACCTCCCTTCCGGTCCGTCGCCGGCCACCGGCCGGCGAGCGAAGATCATGCTACCGGAACCACAAGGGCCCTCCCGCGCGGTTTATTCCGTGCGGGAGGGCCCTTGCCGGAGCCGGACGGGTGACTAGACCCGCAGGTAGAAGCGGAGCGTGACCCAGGCGGTGACCGCGCTGACCACGCCACCGACGGCGGCCATCAGCGGGAAGGTCAGGAAGATGTCGGACCACGAGATCGGGGTGATCAGGCCCTCCAGGGCCGCCATCGAACTGCCGGCCGCGAGCACCTTCACCGCGATCAACGCCAGCAGGCCGAGGAGGGAGCCGAACAGACCGGCCACCACCGCCTCGAGCACGAACGGCGCCTGGATGAACCAGTTCGACGCGCCGACCAGCTTCATGACCGCGACCTCACGCCGCTTGCTGTACGCGGCCACCTGGATGGTGTTCGCGACGAGCAGGAGGGCGGCGACAGCCATCACGATCGCGATCGCGAGAGCGCCGTTCTGGAAGCCGCTGAGCACGCCGAAGACCTTGTCGAGCAGTTTGCTCTGGTCGACGATCGTGTCGATGCCCTCGGCGGTCTTGTACTTGTCGTAGATCGCCTTGTACTGCTCGGGGTCGTTGAGCTTGACCCGGTACGACTCGGGAAGCTGGTCCGGCTTGACCGCGCTGACCAGGTCCGGGGCGTCGGCGTACATCTGCTGGAAGCGCTCGTACGCCTGCTCCTTGTTGACGTACGTCGAGTCCTTGACCAGCGGGTCCTGGCCGAGCTGCTGACCCAGCGCGTCGACCTGTTCCTTGGTGGCATCGGTCTTCAGGAAGATCGAGACCTCGACGTTCTCGTAGTAGAGGTCCTTCATGTCGCCGACCTTCTGGTACAGAAGGCCGCTGCCGCCCAGCATGAACAGCGACACCGCCATTGTGATGATCATGGCGATGGTCATGGTGACGTTGCGCCACAGCCCGACCAGTACTTCGGACAGGACGTACTTCATCCGCATCGGGATATTCCTCCGGCTCTCCGGCGTGAGGGTTCGTCGTCAGGGTCTACGGAACGTCGTCCGGCTCAGCCGTAGACGCCGCGGGCCTGGTCGCGCACGATGCGGCCGCTCTCGATCTCGATCACCCGGCGCCGCATCTGGTTCACGATGTTGGAGTCGTGCGTGACCATCACGACGGTCGTGCCGGTGCGGTTGATCCGGTCCAGCAGACGCATGATCTCGATCGAGGTGTCCGGGTCCAGGTTTCCGGTGGGCTCGTCGGCCAGCAGGATCAACGGCCGGTTGACGAACGCCCTGGCCACCGCCACACGCTGCTGCTCACCACCGGAGAGCTCGTGCGGGTAGCGGTGCTCCTTGCCACCGAGACCGACCAGCTCCAGCACCTCCGGCACGACGCGGCGGGCCACCGCCTTCGTCTTGCCGATCACCTCCAGCGCGAACGCCACGTTCTCGTACGCGGTGCGGTTCGGCAGCAGGCGGAAGTCCTGGAAGACGCAGCCGATGGAACGCCGGAAGTGTGGTCGCTTCCAGGAACGCATCGACGTGACGTCCTTGCCGTTGACGACGACCCGGCCCTTGTTGGGCGTGACCTCGTGCAGCAGCAACTTGATGATCGTGGACTTGCCGGAGCCGGATGGACCGATGAAGAAGACGAACTCGCCCTTCTCGATCGAGACGGACACGTTGTCGAGCGAAGGCCGGGACGCCTTCGGGTACGTCTTCGTCACTTGCTCAAGCTGAATCACGGGTCGGTAGTCTACGCGGTGTAACCGCAGAGCCAAGCCCCCAGGCCCGCCGAAGCGGTGCGCGTCATCGATTTACCCGGTCAGAACGAGATCGATGACGCGCTCAGTCCGACCGTGATCACGCACCGTCAGCGGTGAGCTGCTGCTGCTTCCGCCAGCGGATTCCCGCCTCGATGAAGCTGTCCAGGTCACCGTCGAAGACCGAGGACGGATTGCCCGTCTCCTGTTCGGTACGCAGATCCTTCACCATCTGATACGGGTGCAGGACGTACGAGCGCATCTGGTCGCCCCAGGAGCTGGTGCCGCCGGTCTTGAGGCCGGCGAGCTTCTCCTCCTCCTCCTGCCGCTTGCGCTCCAGCAGGCGGGCCTGGAGCACCCGCATCGCGGAGGCCTTGTTCTGCAGCTGGGACTTCTCGTTCTGGCAGGTGACCACGATGCCGGTGGGGATATGGGTCAGCCGCACCGCCGAGTCGGTGGTGTTGACGCTCTGCCCGCCCGGCCCGGACGACCGGTAGACGTCCACCCGGACCTCGTTCTCCGGGATGTCGATGTGGTCGGTCTGCTCGGTGACCGGCAGCACCTCGACCCCGGCGAAGCTGGTCTGCCGGCGGCCCTGGTTGTCGAACGGGCTGATCCGCACCAGCCGGTGGGTGCCGGACTCCACGCTGAGCGTGCCGTAGGCGTACGGCACCTTCACCGTGAAGGTGGCCGACTTCAGGCCCGCCTCCTCGGCGTACGAGGTCTCGTAGACCTCGGTCGGGTAGCCGTGCCGCTCGGCCCAGCGCAGGTACATCCGCAGCAGCATCTCGGCGAAGTCCGCGGCGTCCACGCCGCCGGCTCCGGCCCGGATCGCCACCAGCGCCTCCCGGGAGTCGTACTCACCGGAGAGCAGCGTGCGGACCTCCATCTCCTGGATGGCCTTGGTCAGCCCGGCGATCTCCGACTCGACCTCGGTCAGCACGCCCGGGTCGTCCTCCGCCTGGGCCAGCTCCAGCAGCACCCCGGCGTCGTCGAGCCGGGAGCGCAGGTCGCCGAGCTTGGTGATCTCGCCGTTGACGTACGACAGCTGCGACGTGACCTGCTGCGCCTTGGCCTGGTCGTCCCAGAGGTCCGGCGCGGAGGCCTCCTGCTCCAGCCGTGCCTTCTGCTCGCGCAGCTTGTCGAGGTCGAGCACGGCCTCGATGTTGCGCAGCGTGGCGTCGAGTTCCTTGAGCTGTTCGGCGTAATCGGCAGCGGTCACGACAGACAAGACTACCGGCGCGTGCGAGGAGTGAGCTTGCGAGCCCCGCAGTCACGCGCGAAAAGTCTGCGCTGCCTAGTCCGGCGGGTTCGCCGCAGGTGGTCAGCCGACCGGCGCGGTCTTGAGCCAGGACAGGGCCGCCTTGTGGTAGGCAACGGCGAACTCCAGCGCGCTGGCGTCGTAGCTGTCGCCTTCCTTCTTGGCGTTCTTGACCTGCTCCCGCACCGCCGCCAGGGCCTCGGTGTGGTACTCGTTCGCCGAGGCGTACAGGTTCTTGAGCTGGCTCGACGAATGCAGGTCGCCGAACGCGATCCGTAGCGCTATCGGGTTACGGATGGTGTCCTTGCCGGGATTCTCCGCCAGCCAGCGGGAGAATGTCCGTTTACCGGCCGCTGTCAGCGCGTACGGCTGGCTCATGCGCGGCCCGGGCTTGCCGAGACGCACCAGACCCTTCTCGGCCAGGACCGGTAGCTCGCGGTAGACCTGACTGCGGGTCATCGACCAGTACGGCGCCAGCCGGCGCTCGGCCGCGGCCATCAACTGGCCGCCAGTCATCGGGCCGTCGTGCAGCAGGCCGAGCAAAGCTGCTGCCGTCGGGTTGACTCCGGAATCCGCCATGCCCTCTAAGCTGCCACTTTGTCGGCTCTGGCGTCCAGGATTTGCCTATTTCGGCACCCGATGACTGGTCCGATGTGCACTGTCGGATGAGGAAGAGGGCCCGCCCCGGCCGGGACGGGCCCTCTCGAAGCCACTCAGCCCATGTGCGGGTAGGCGTGATCGGTCGGCGGAACGAACGTCTCCTTGATCGTCCGGGGCGACATCCAGCGGACCAGGTTGTGCCAGGAGCCCGCCTTGTCGTTGGTGCCGCTGGCCCGGGCGCCGCCGAACGGCTGCTGCCCGACCACCGCGCCGGTCGGCTTGTCGTTGATGTAGAAGTTGCCGGCCGCGTACCGCATCTTCTCCGCCACCTGGTCGACCACCCGGCGGTCGGTCGCGAAGATCGACCCGGTCAGCGCGTACGGCGCGATCGACTCGGCCTGGGCGACCACGTCGTCGAAGCGGGCGTCGTCGAAGACGTGCACGCCGAGGATCGGGCCGAAGTACTCGGTGGTGAACGTCTCGTGCGCGGCGTCGGAGCACTCGAACAGCGTCGGCCGGACGAAGTAGCCGACCGAGTCGTCGGCGGTGCCGCCGGCCAGGATCCGGCAGGAGTCGTCGCCCTTGATCAGCTCCAGCGCGGCGGTGTGGCGGCCGAACGCCTTGTCGTCGATCACCGCGCCGCCGAAGTTGCTGAAGTCGGTCACGTCGCCGTAGGTCAGCGAGTCCGCGGTGGCGGCGAGCCGGTCGCGCAGCCCGCCCTCCCAGATCGACCGCGGGACGTACGCCCGGGAGGCGGCCGAGCACTTCTGCCCCTGGTACTCGTAGGCGCCCCGGATCAGCGCGGTGTGCAGCGCGTCCACGTCGGCGCTGGTGTGCGCGACCACGAAGTCCTTGCCGCCGGTCTCGCCGACCAGGCGGGGGTAACCGCGGTAGCGGGCGATGTTGTCGCCGACCGTCTTCCACAGGTGCTGGAACACCTTTGTCGAGCCGGTGAAGTGGATGCCGGCCAGGTCCGGGTCGGCGAGCACCACCTCGGAGACCTCCTCGCCGCGCCCGGTGACCATGTTGATCACGCCGGGCGGCAGGCCGGCGGCCTCGAACAGGCGCATGGTGAAATGCGCCGCGAACTGCTGGGTCGGGGACGGCTTCCAGACCACTGTGTTGCCGAGCATGGCCGGCGCGGACGGCAGGTTGCCGGCGATCGCGGTGAAGTTGAACGGGGTGATCGCGTAGACGAAGCCCTCCAGCGGCCGGTGGTCGAGTCGGTTCCAGACCCCGGGCGAGGACAGCGGCTGCTCGGCCAGGAGCCGCCGGGCGAAGTGCACGTTGAACCGGAGGAAGTCGATCAGCTCGCACGCCGCGTCGATCTCGGCCTGGACGGCGGTCTTGGACTGGCCGAGCATGGTGGCCGCGTTGAGCGTGTCCCGCCAGGGGCCGGCGAGCAGGTCGGCGGCGCGCAGGAAGATCGCGGCCCGCTCCTCGAACGGCAGCGCCCGCCACATCGGAGCGGCGTCCTTGGCGGCCCGGACCGCGGCGCGGGCGTCGTCGTGGGTGGCGTGCCCGGTCACGCCGAGGACGTGCGCGTGCTTGTGCGGCTGCACCACGTCGATCGACGCGCCGCCGGCCATCCGCCGCTCACCGGCGATCGTCATCGGCAGCTCGATCCGCTCGGCGGCCAGCTCGGCCAGCCGCCGCTGGAGCCGCTCCCGGTCGGCGCTGCCGGGCTCATAGTTGTGAACCGGCTCGTTGATCGGCTCGGGTACGGAGAACACGGCGTCCATCACAGGCTCCTGGCGATCTCGACGGCGACGGCGAAACCGGACCCGCGGGCACCGGCCGGGCGGCCGGACGCCGGGGCGCCGCGGGGTGGGCGGCGGCGGGACCTGGCCCGATTCTGTCACGACAAGCCCTCGTCGGAAGCGCCTCCCTGGCACACCGGACGGCCAGCCCATCTCCGGACCGTAGGCCCCAACCCACCCCATCCCGACGAACCATCGGACAACAGCCCTCTTCTTCGAAGATTCGACGGCCACCACCGACCGATTGATCCACTCCACCTCCCACCCGAGACGGGCACGCCCCGACTCGCGGGTATCGGCCATTGATCCACTCCACCCCGGGGAAACGGCGGTATCCGAACCCTCCGGATGCCACCACATCGGCGAACTGCAGTCGATCAAGGCGCAGGCGGCCCGTCGCGGGGCCGCGAGCACCGTCCGACCTCACGACCCAGCCCTGCCTCAGGTTTCCCGCGCACCCCGCTCCTCGCGGAAATCGGCCACTGATCCACTCCACCCCGGGGAAACGGCGGTATCCGAGCCCTCGGGATGCCACCACATCGGCGAACTGCAGTCGATCAAGGCACAGGCGGCACGTCGCGGGCCGCGAGCACCGTCCGACCCCACGACCCAGCCCTGCCTCAGGTTTCCCGCACACCCCGCTCCTCGCGGGTATCGGCCACTGATCCACTCCACCCCGGGGAAACGGCGGTATCCGAGCCCTCGGGATGCCACCACATCGGCGAACTGCAGTCGATCAAGGCACAGGCGGCACACGGCCGCCCGAGGAGCGGTGGTGCGCCGCGTACCCTGGATGACCGGTGACCTGCCCGGCCCGGCGCGGGGAGATCCGGCGACCGTCGAAGGGAAGACGATGAGCAACCAGCCCGGCAGCTCCACGGCCGCGCAGACGGATCAACCCGAGGCCGTCGGGCCGACCACGGGCGACGGGGCCGCCGTCGAGACCTCCGCCGTCAAGGCGTCCTCCGGAGAGGCACCGACAGGCGAGGCAGCGTCGGGCGAGGCACCGTCGGCCGCGGCAGCGTCGGGCGAGGCACCAGCGGGCGAGGCACCGGCGGCCGAGGCTTCGGCGGGCGCGGCAGCATCCGGACATCCGCATGCGGACGAGGGCACCGTCACCGGCGGGCGGCCGGAGTTCGCCCCCGGCGCGCTCGTGCTCGCCCTGGTCTCGATCGGGTGGCTGGCCGCCATGCTCTGGTCGACCCGCGAGGCCATCCACTCGACCGCGGCCGGCGTCACCGCGATCAGCCTCTCCGCGTACGCGCTGCCCGGCGTCATCACCGCGGCGCTGGTCAGCGGGGCCACCGTCGCCCTGGCCGCGACCAACCGGCTGGGCCGGGCCACGCTGCGCTTTCTGGCCGCCGTCGGGACCGGCCTGGTGGTCGGGCTCCTCGCCGCGGTGGCGATCAACCTGACGTACGCCGACAACGCCACCACGAACACGATCGCCGGAACCACGGCGGCAGCCGCGATCATCGGCGGCGCGATGGCGGGCGCGCGTCAGGCCCGCGTGGTGGGCGCGATCACCGCCGCGACGCTCACCGCGCAGATCTTCGTGGTGCTGTTCAGCCGCGCCCGGGACCCGCTGTCCGATCTGTTCGGCGCCGGGGAGACCCAGCAGTCGGTGCTCGACGCCGCGAAGTGGGTCTCGCGTACCGAATCGCTGCTCGCCGGCCTGCTCGCCGGCCTGGCGGCGTACCTCTACCTGACCTGGTCCCGCCGCCGGGCCGAGCGCCGGGACGGCGTGGCGTCGCCGCTGCGCTGGCCGGCGTACCTGGTGGCCGGCGCGGGTGCGGGCCTGCTCCTGCTGCTCACCGAGGTGATCATCCGGATCGGCGGCCGCGGGCTGCTCGACCTGGCCGCAGCGCTCAGCGAGGCCGACGAGGTGGCGCAGACCGCGCTCGGCACCTCGCGGGTGGACAACGGGATCTGGGTGCTCTTCGTGGGCGCGCTGACCACGCTCATCGTGTTCGGCCGCACGCTCGGCCCCCGCCCGGTCGAGGACGAGACGGACGAGCCAGCGGCGTCCTGAGCGGCTGGCTCAGCCGGCCTCGCGCAGCAGCAGGTCCAGCTCGGTCACGTCGTACCACTCCAACTCGTGGTCCTCGGCACCGTCGACGGTGAACTGGGCGTCGGGGTCGCCGGCCTGGGCCTCGGCCACCACCTCGACGGCAGCTGCCACGTCCTCGACCGCCTCCGCGCCGTCCACGTGCAGCGCGGCGACCGACTTCACAGGTACGGGTCCGGCCGGCCGGACCACGCTCGACCCCAGCTCGCCGCCGACCCGTCCGACCGCCCGGGCGGGCAGGTCGGCCGATACGACAACCCGTCGCCGGGGCGCGGCGGAATCGCTCCGGAGCAGGAACAGCGCCTCCTGGGCGGCCCGGGTGAAGGCCACGTACTCCAGTTCCTCCTCGTCGCCCTCGGCGTACCACTCGCGCAGTTCCGGAGTGACCGCGTGCGCCGCCTCGACGGTCAGCCCTTCCTCGCGCAGCCGGGCGAGCATGGGTACGGTCGCCGGCAGGTACACCCGGACAAGCTCGTCGGTCACCGGTCACTCCCGCACTCAGGCCAACCGCCGGCGGACGCCGGCTCCGGGCGCCGATCATGCCGTACGCCAGGACCGTCATACACCCGGCACCCGCGCGGGTGAAGTCTCCCGCCGGTGTGTCAGGCGAACGGGCCTGGGGCGATGTCAGCCGGTGATGGCAAACTGAGGCAAACGAAGCCAACCCCGGGAGTCACCGTGGAGTCGAGGTTCCTGCTGCTGTCCGACGTCGCCGCCGAGCTGAACGTGTCGGACTCGCAGGTCTACCACATGGTCCGCAGCGGCGAGCTGCCGGCGATCAAGATCGGCGGCCGGGGGCAGTGGCGGGTCGAGCGCTCCCGGCTGGAGGAATACATCGAGCGGAAGTACGCCGAGACGGCGGAGTGGGTACGCGGGAACCCGCTCGGCGAGCGCGACGAGGAGTGACCACCCGAGGACCGTCGGCCATTGACGACGGTGATGCAGGTCCGGGAAGATGAAGCACTGTCGGAGGCAAACGAAGGCAAACGCAAGGATCTGAGATGGTCGACACCCGCCGTCCCCGCGCACCCCGCCCGCCGGTCCGTCTCCGGCCCGCCCCGCCACTCGATCCGCCGTGCACCGACGAGGACCCGGTCTGGAGCCCGCTAGGCCAGCTCGCGCTCGACCTCGCCGACCCGCGCCGCCGTGACCCCGCACGCGCGGCAGCACGCCCGGCCGGACGCGCCCCGGATCCGCCTCCGGCCTGGCCGCGCTGGTCCAGCTCACTCGACCGGCCGCCGACCCTCGCGCCGCCCCCGGGTGGCCTTGCCGCTCCGCCACCCGCCGCCGGCACGTCCGGGCCGGTGCGCACCACGCCCGGACCCACCGGCGCCACGCCCGGACCCAGCGGCACCACACCGGGACCTGGCGGCCCCACGCCCGGAGCCAGCGGCGCAACGCCCGGATCCGGCGGCGCAATGCGCGGATGCGGGGGTCCCACTTTCGACACCGGCACTCCCACCTCGGCGCTCGCTTCCGCCACGCCGGAAGGAGCGCGGGCGGCGTACCGGTTCGTCCGCACCTTCCTGGAGATCGTCAACGGCTTCCGGCCGCCCGGTCAGCTCCGGCCGCTCTGCCTGCCCGAGACCGTCGCGCCGGTGACGGCCGAGCTGACCCGCGCGGCACGCCGGGTGACTCCGGTCCGCCGCCGTACCGCCCGGCCGGCCCTGCTCCTGCGGCGGCTTCGGGTCTGCGAGCCCCGCGCGGGCGCGGTCGAGGCGACCGCCGTGTTCGTCGGCGCCCGCAGGCACGAGCTGGGCCGTCGCCCTGCGCCTGGAACGCCGCCGCGGCACCTGGCTGTGCCTGGTCCTCGACGTCCTCTGACCCGCGATCCGCCCTCCCCGCCCGGGGCACGCCACGCCACGGCCCTGCCTGCGCGATCTTGCACTTGCCGACCCCCGATACCGACACGAATCGGTCACCACAGGGGCCGCAACTGCAAGATCGCGGGAGGGAGGACGGGAGGGCGCGGGCGGGGACGGCGGGGACGGCGACGGGCCCCGGCCGGAAGGCCGGGGCCCGTCGGGCGCTTGTTCGGGGTCAGTTGCCGCCGTTGGGCGAGCCGTGGCAGCGCTTGTACTTACGGCCCGAGCCGCACGGGCAGGGCGCGTTACGGGACGGGCCCTCGCCGCCGTCGACCTGGCCCGGGGCGGCCCGCCGTGCGGTGCTCGCCGCGACCGCCTGGCCGCTCGCCCCGGCCGGCGCCCGGCGCGGCCCGGCGGCGGCAGGGCGCTCCGACTGCTGGCCGATGCCGAGCGCCGGCGCCTGCTGCTCGGGCCGCTCGATCACCGGGACGCCGCGACCGGCCTCGCCGTCCACCGCGGGGGCCGAGTATTGCAGGCCCTGCTGCTGCGGCGCGCGGTTGAGACCCTTGGCCCGGATCTCCACCGGCTTCTCCAGCAGCTCCACCTGCTCGGCCTCCGGCTCGGCCTCCTCGACCTGCACGTCCAGGTTGTAGAGGAAGCCGACCGTCTCCTCCTTGATGCCGTCCATCATGGAGGCGAACATGTCGAAGCCCTCGCGCTGGTACTCGATGACCGGGTCGCGCTGGGCGTACGCCCGCAGGCTGATGCCCTCCTGGAGGTAGTCCATCTCGTAGAGGTGCTCGCGCCACTTGCGGTCGATCACCTGGAGCAGGACCATCCGCTCGAGCTGGCGCACCGCCTCCTCGCCGAGGCTCTCCTCGCGCCGGTCGTACGCGGCGTGCGCGTCCTCCTTGAGGCGGGCGAGCAGGAAGTCCTGGTCGATGCCCGAGCGGGAGCCGACCTCCTCCTCCAGCTCCTCGACGGTGATGCCGACCGGGTACAGCTGCTTCAGGCTCGACCACAGCTGGTCGAGATCCCAGTCCTCGGCGTAGCCGTCGCTCGTCGCGCCGACCACGTACGCGGTCACCACGTCGTCGATCATGTTGCGGACCTGTTCGGACAGGTCCTCGCCGTTGAGCACCCGGAGGCGCTCGGCGTAGATCACCTGGCGCTGCTTGTTCAGCACCTCGTCGTACTTGAGGACGTTCTTGCGGATCTCGGCGTTCTGGCCCTCGATCTGGGCCTGGGCGCTCCTGATCTGGCGGGTGACCATCTTCGACTCGATGGGCACGTCCTCCGGGATGTTGAAGCGGTCCATCACCGCCTCGACCGCGCCGGCCCGGAAGCGCTTCATCAGCTCGTCCTGCAGCGACAGGTAGAAGCGGGACTCGCCCGGGTCACCCTGCCGGCCGGCGCGACCGCGCAGCTGGTTGTCGATCCGGCGGGACTCGTGCCGCTCGGTGCCCAGCACGTACAGGCCGCCGACGGCGGCGACCTCCTCCGCCTCGGTGTCGCACGCCTGCTTCCAGGTCGGGAGGATCTCCTCCATCGCCTTGGCGTACTCCTCCGGCTGCTCGACCGGGTCGAGCCCGCGCTGGCGGAGCTCGTTCGCGGCGAGGAACTCGGGGTTGCCGCCGAGCAGGATGTCCGTACCGCGGCCGGCCATGTTGGTGGCGACGGTGACCGCGCCCCTGCGCCCGGCCTGCGCGACGATCTCCGCCTCCTTGGCGTGGAACTTCGCGTTCAGCACCGAGTGCGGGATGCCGCGGCGGCGCAGCATGTGCGACAGGATCTCGGAGTTCTCCACCGAGACGGTGCCGACCAGCACCGGCTGGCCCTGCTCGTGCCGCTCGGCGATGTCCTCGACGACGGCGTTGAACTTGGCCTTCTCGGTCTTGTAGATGACGTCGGGCCGGTCGAGCCGGACCATCGGCCGGTGCGTCGGGATGGTCACGACGCCGACCTTGTAGACCTTGTTGAACTCGCCCGCCTCGGTCTGGGCGGTACCGGTCATGCCGGAGAGCTTCTCGTAGAGGCGGAAGTAGTTCTGGAGGGTGATGGTGGCCAGGGTCTGGTTCTCCTGCTTGATCTCCACCCCCTCCTTGGCCTCGATCGCCTGGTGCATGCCCTCGTTGTAGCGGCGGCCGTGCAGGATGCGGCCGGTGAACTCGTCGACGATCAGGACCTCACCGTCGTTGACGATGTAGTCCTTGTCGCGCTTGTAGAGCTCCTTGGCCTTGATCGCGTTGTTCAGGTAGCCGACCAGCGGGGTGTTCACCGACTCGTAGAGGTTGTCGATGCCGAGGCGGTCCTCCACCTTGGCGACGCCGCGCTCGGTGATCGCGATGGTGCGCTTGGCGTAGTCGACCTCGTAGTCGCCCTCGCCGTCGGTGCCGGGCTGGAGCCGGGCCACCAACGTGGCGAACTCCTGGTACCACCGGGCGGAGTGCTCGGCCGGACCGGAGATGATCAGCGGGGTACGCGCCTCGTCGATCAGGATCGAGTCGACCTCGTCGACCACGGCGAAGAAGTGGCCGCGCTGGACCAGCTCGTCCTTCGACCAGGCCATGTTGTCGCGCAGGTAGTCGAAGCCGAACTCGTTGTTCGTGCCGTAGGTGATGTCGCACTCGTAGGCCGCGCGGTGCTCGGTGGCGGGCCGGTTGGGCAGCACCACGCCGACGCGCAGGCCGAGGAACTCGTGCACCCGGCCCATCCAGGCGGCGTCGCGCTCGGCCAGGTAGTCGTTCACCGTGATGACGTGCACGCCCTTGCCGGCGAGCGCGTTCAGGTAGACCGGCATGACCGAGGTGAGCGTCTTGCCCTCACCGGTCTTCATCTCGGCGATGTTGCCGAAGTGCAGCGCCGCGCCACCCATCACCTGGACGTCGTAGGGGCGCTGGCCGAGCACCCGCGAGGCGGCCTCACGGCACACCGCGAACGCCTCGGGCAGCAGGTCGTCGAGGGTCTCGCCATCCTCGAGCCGCTCCTTGAACTGGTCGGTCATGTCGCGCAGCTCGTCGTCGCTGAGGTTGACGTAGTCGTCCTCGATCGAGTTGACGGCGGCAGCGATGGCCTTCAGCCGACGCACCATGCGGCCCTCGCCGGCGCGAAGGAACTTTTCCAGAATCGACACGGATCAACGCTCCCCTAGACGGTCTCGAACCATCGTAGGCGCTCGGAGGCGACGATGGTCACTGGTGGCGGCGGTCCGGGCTCCGGAACCCGACATAACGCCGCCACCGTGCGCCACCGGCCGCTAATCGGGTTACGCCGTGCGCGAACGATCCGGCACGATGGCTCGAATGGAGCCTGTGGAGATCATCGAGGACGGCCTGTTGCTGCGCCCCTGGCGCGCGGAGGACGCGGACGCGGTGCACCGTGCCTGCCAGGATCCGGACATCCAGCGCTGGACCACCGTACCTCGCCCGTACCTGCCCGGGCACGCCGCCGAGTTCGTGACCACGTTCAGCGCGACCGCCTGGGCCGAGGGCACCGGCGCCCCGTTCGCGGTCTGCGACGCCACCACCGGTGAGCTGCTCGCCTCGTGCGGCCTGGTCTCCGTGGACCGCGAGCTGGACTCGGCCGAGGTCGGCTACTGGACCGCGCCGTGGGCCCGGGGCCGGGGCGTCGCGGTCCGCGCCACCCGCGCGCTCGCCCGCTGGGCGTTCGACGCGCTCAAGCTGCGCCGGCTCACCTGGCAGGCCGAGATCGGCAACCACGCCTCCCGGCTCGTCGCGCTGCGCGCCGGTTTCCGGGTCGAGGGCGAGTTGCGGCTGGCCCACCCCGCCGAGGGCGGCCGTCCGGAGGGCTGGATCGGCTCGCTGCTCCCCGGCGAGATCGCCGCTCCCGGCGACCCGGTCCCCTACGGCCCGGACACGCTCCAGGCCCGCCGGGCGGCGGTCTTCGGCCGGCCGCAGCCGGTCCTGTTCGCCACAGCCGGGGGCACCGAGCTACGGCTGCGCGCGTTGGAGGAGCGCGACCTGCCCGCTGTGATCCGCACCTGCCAGGACGAGCAGACGGTGCGCTGGACCACCGTGCCGCATCCGTACCGGCCCGAGCACGCCGAGGGCTTCCTGCGCGACCTGGTCCGCCCGGCCTGGGCCCGGGGCACCGCCGCGACGTTCGCCGTGGCCGACCCGGACGACAGCTACGTCGCGTCGATCGACCTGCGCATCCTGCCCAACGACCCGCTGGTGGCCGACGTGGGCTACATGACCGCGCCGCACGCCCGCGGCCGGGGTTACCTGCCGGCCGCGCTCACCGCGCTCTGCGCCTGGGGTTTCACCACGCTCGGCCTGGCCCGGATCGAGTGGCGGGCCAACGTGGGCAACACCGCCTCGCGGCGGGCCGCCGAGAAGGCCGGCTTCGCCGTCGAGGGCACGCTGCGCGGCGGCGTCCAGCACCGCGGCGAGCGCCAGGACGCGTGGATCGGCGCGCTGCTGCCCGAGGACCTGGTGTGACCCCGGAGACGATCGAGGGGTACGGCGTCCGGCTGCGGCCGTGCCACCTCGCGGACGTGCCGGACATGGTGGCCGGGTGCGCGGACCCGGAGACCCGCCGGTTCATGCCCCTGCTGCCCGACCCGTACGACGCCGACGCGGCCCGCTTGTGGATCACCGAGGGCTCGCCGGCCGCGTGGGCGGCGGGCGGGGCCGCGTACACGATCGCCGACCCGGCCACCGACCGGCTGCTCGGCAGCATCGGTCTGAGCCGGCTCAGCGCGGAGCGGGCGAGCTACGAGATCGGCTACTGGGTGGGTCCTGCGGCGCGCGGCCGGGGCGTGGCCACCGCCGCCACCCGGCTGCTGACCGAGCGGGCGTTCGCCGCCGGGGCGGCCCGGCTGGAGCTGCTCACCCGCACGGAGAACGTGCCGAGCCAGCGGATCGCGCTCGCCTGCGGCTACCGGCACGAGGGGGTACGCCGGGCGGCGGGCGCGAGCGCGGGCGGCGTACGCGAGGATCTGATCGCCTGGGTGCGGCTTGCCGACGACCCGCCCGGGCCGGTCCCCCGTCTGCTGCCGGACCTGCCCGGCGGCCGGCTCACCGACGGCGTGGTGACGCTGCGCCCGGTGGAGCCGGCGGACACCGACGCGATGTACCGCCTGCATTCGCTGCCGGAGGTGGTGGCGAACCGGGTGCCGCCGGTGACGCCGCAGCGGGCGGCGCTGGCGCGGCGCTGCCGGCTGGCGGCGAGCCGCTGGCTCGCCGGCGAGGCCGCCGACCTGGCGATCCTCGACGCGGCCACCGGCACTGTCGTCGGCGGATGCGCGCTGTTCTACGACGAGCCGGGCACCGGGCAGGCCATGCTCGGCTACAGCCTGCTGCCCGAGGCGCGCGGGCGCGGGCTGGCCGCCCGTACCGTCCGGCTGGTCGCCGGGTGGGCGTTCGGCATCGGGGTGGCCCGGCTCTGGGCCGGCACCCGGCCGGACAACGTCGCCTCGCAACGCGTGCTGGAGCGGGCCGGTTTCCGGCGTGAAGGGCTGCTGCGCGGGCGGCTGCCCGGCCCGGACGGCACCCGGGTCGACTCGGTGGTCTACGGCCGGCTCGCCACCGACGAGAACTGAGGACGGGCCCCCGCGCGTGCGGGGGCCCGTCTCACCGGTCAAGGGGTCACGCGTCGAGCTGGATGATCCCGTAGTCGTACGCGTGCCGCCGGTAGACCACGCTCGGGCGGCCGGACTCCTTGTCCTGGAACAGGTAGAAGTCGTGGCCGACCAGTTCCATCTGGAACAGCGCGTCGTCGACGGTCATCGGTTCGGCGGGGTGGACCTTCGCCCGGGCGATGTGCCACGGCTGGTCGTCGGGTTCGACGTAACCGTCCTCGTCGGGACGTTCGGCGACAGCGGTGGCGGCGCCGTGGCCGTCGCGCGCCGCCAGGCCGGGCCCGTCGAGGTCGGCCACCGGCAGCCCGGCGGTCGCGGCGGCCACGGAGATCGGCGCGTGCCGTCCCCGGTGCACCCGGCGGCGGTCCGCAGCGCGGCGGAAGCGGGTGTCCAACTTGGCGATTGCGGCGTCGAGCGCGCTGTAGAAGTCGCTCGTGCAGGCCTCGGCCCGGATCACCGGGCCGCGCGTGACGCAGGTGATCTCCACTCGCTGGCAGTGGTCCGCCTGGCGTGGATTGCGCTCGTGGAACAACTCGACGTCCACGCGAATGAGCTTCTGGTCGTAGCGTTCGATCTTCGCGAGCTTCTCGGCTACGTGCACCCGGTAATGGTCCGGCACTTCGACGTTACGGCCCTTGACCACGATGTCCACGTGACCTCCCTTGTTCGGACGGTCGTTCGGTCCGGAGAATCCGGTCGACCCGCCCGGGAGGGCCCCGCTCGGCGTCGACCGGTGGTGTTCGGCTACGCCTCCTTCCAGCGCCGGGGGAAGGTTGGCATCCTCTCTACCCCCGACACCGAAACGCTAACTCCTGTACCGCCAACCGTCACCCCTGGTTGCCGAAAGGGGTTGCGGAATTTAACACCTCATACACCATGGGGTGAAACGGATACACGAAGCGTCACCGAAGGTGCCGCTTTTGCGTTGCGGCGAGCACGGCCGCGGCCTTTGGCGTCATTCCCGCGCGGTGCAACATCCGGCTCACCGCCGCCAGCGTCGCGCCGGTGGTGACGATGTCGTCGAGCAGCACCACCGTCCCGGCCGGCCGGTGCCCGGCAGGCGGGCGGCGCAGCCGGAACGCGGCCTCGGCCGCGGTGGCCCGTCCGGCGCTGTCGAGCGTCACCGAGTCGGGCCGGGGCAGCGCCCGCAGCGGTCGCAGCACGCGTACCGGCCAGCCGGCCGCGCGCAGCCGGGCCGCCGCCGGACGGACCAGCCGGTCCAGGTGGTCGCCGTAGCGGGCCCGGGCGGCGCGGGCGGTGTCCGGCACCGCCACCAGCGTCACCGGGCCGGGCTGCCCCACCGCCTCGGCGACCACCTCCGCCAGCAGCGCGCCCAGCGGCCGGGCCAGCCCGTGCCGGCCCCGCTCCTTGTACGCGAGCAGCGCCTCGCGCAGCGCCCCGCCGTACGGGCCGAGCGCGACACAGGGCGGCAGGCCGGGTGGGGCCGGATCGGGCCGGGCCGGCTCGGGACGCAGCGACTCCAGTTCGCGTACGCAGCCGGGGCAGAAGCCCTGCCGCAGCCGCGCCGATCCGGTGCCGCAGCCGGCGCACCCGGCGGGCAGCACCAGATCGGTCAGGTCCGACCAGAGCCCGCCCAGGTCACGCACGGACGGCTCAGTAAAGGAAGAACGGAGCGGTCGGGTTGGTCGCCCGGCTGCCCGCCGGAACGTCGAGCACCTGTTCGCGCTTGACGAAGTCGAACGGGTTGTTCCGCCAGGCCGCCCCGTCCGTCTCGAACATGAACGAGAACGCGGCCAGGCCGCGGTCGCTGCCGCCCGGGTAGCCGGCGAGCTGGGTGACCGGGGCGCCGATCTCCACCGCCAGCGGGGTCTCCCAGACGCCGTCGACGCTGAGCTGGTGGATCGCCGAGCGCCGGTCCGCCTCGTTGCCGGCCAGCGCCAGTTCGTTCTGCGCCACCCAGTCCACCACCGTCACGCCGGTGAGCAGCGTGGTCACCCGGCGGGGCTGTCCCAGGCGCACCACGCCACCGTCGACGCTCACCGCGGCGACGTAGAGCGCGCCACCGCTGACCAGGGCGATCCGGTGGCCTTCGAGGGAGCCGGAGACGGCGGTCACCGGGCCGGGGACGGACAGCGGGATCTCACTCATCCCGCCCACCCCGTCGAACCGGTAGAGCCGCCCGTCGGCCGCCACCAGACCACCCGGCCGGGCCTTGTTCAGCGACCGCAGCCACGTCGGACGGCTCATCGCGCGGAACGTACGGTCGCTCGCCGTGAGCGTGGCCACCGGCTCCGCGCCGGCGCCCACCTTGAGCCGCTTGCGGTTGTCCGTCCCGGTCACCACGAGCGCGGCCAGCACCTGGTCCTCGGCGCGGGCGAGCGCGGCGGAGACCACGTTGCGGTTCTCCTCCGCCGGCAGCGGCACGGCGGCCCGCGGCTCGTTGCCGAAGGCCAGCGGGCGTACGGCCCCGTCGTAGACGCCCAGCCGCATCGGGTTCGCCCCACGCGGGTACGCGGCGGCCGAGACGCGCTCCCGCTGAAGGTCGACGGTCAGCCGCTTCTGGTTCTGGATCTTGAGGTCGACCGTGCCGTCCAGGTCCGACAGCGACCAGGCCAACTGGGTGCCGAGCCGGTTCAGTCGCTGCTCGTTGGCCCCGGGCATGTTCAGGTTGATCTCCCAGTGCCCGTTCGTCCCGGTCGCGTTGTTGATCAACTGGGTGCCCTCGGGCAGCCCGGTCACCCCGGCGGCCAGCCAGTCCGAGGGGCGGTCCGCCAGCCACCTCATCACCTCGGTGATCCACCGCTCGGTCGGCGCCGCGGAGAGCAGATAGCGCTGGTCCGGCACCAGCCGGGTCTGGTCCGAGTTCCAGAAGTAGACGGTGCGGGCCTGGTAGTACTCGCGCATCGCCGAGTCGCTCGCCAGCAGCACGTTCGGCGCCTCGGTGATCAGCAGTCCGGTCCCGGCCGGCTCGGCCCGGCGCAGCTCGAAGACGTACTGCGTGTCGCTGGCCACCGGCGGGCCGAGCGTGCCGTCGGCCCGCAGCACGCCGACCTGCTGCACCTTGAGCGTCACGGTGCTGGTGCCCTGGTTGTTCGGCGGCGTGCTCTCCGGCTTCTCCCGCAGCCGCACCACTGTCAGCTCGACCTCGCTGGTCTGCGGCCTGCCCGGGAGCAGGTCGCGGGACTCCTCGGCGAGAAACTTGCGGGCCCGGGCGTACGCCTGGTCGCGTTCCCCGGCCGCCGCCGCCCGCAGGTAGTTCTCGATGAACGGCACCGGCTCGCTGCTGTCGGCCGGTTCGGGCGGCCGGGCCGCGCTGCCGTTGAGCGCCCCGCCCTGCGCGGCCGGCACCGACCCGTCGACCTGGACGTCGGTCTCACCCGGGATGCCGCAGCCGACGAGCGCGGCCGGAAGCAGGGCGCCGGCCAGCAGCAGGGCCAGGGCGCGGCGGCTCACGGCCGGACCTCCGCCCGGTCGCCGTCGGCGGCGGGTTCCACGCTCAGCGCCCCGGCGCCGGCACCCGGGCCGATGGCGAGCAGGCCGCCGTCGCGGGGACCACCGAACGGCACCGTGGCGTCGGCCGGCACCAGCCGCAGCGGGGAGGTGGTGAGCCGGTCCCCGGCCCGGGCCGGCAGCGTGAGCCGGAACTGGGCGCCCTGGCCGGGCGCGCCCCACGCCTCCAGCCAGCCGCCGTGCAGGCGGGCGTCCTCCAGGCTGATCGACAGGCCGAGCCCGGTGCCGCCGGTCTGCCGGGCACGCGACGGGTCGGCCCGCCAGAAGCGGTTGAACACCAGCTTCTCCTCCCCCGGCTTGAGGCCGACGCCGTGGTCGCGCACGGTGATCGCCACCGCGCTGCGGTCCTGACCCAGGGTGATCCGTACCGGTTTGGCCTCGCCGTGCTCGACCGCGTTGCCGACGAGGTTGCGCAGCACCCGCTCGACGCGCCGGGGGTCGACCTCGGCGATCACCGGAGTGTCCGGCAGGTCCAGCTCGATCGTGACCCCGACCCGCTCGGCCAGCCCGGCCAGCCGCTCGGTCACGCGGTGCACCACCGGCACCAGGTCGGTGGGCTCGCTGTCCAGCACCGCGAAACCGGCGTCGAACCGGCTGATCTCCAGCAGGTCGGTGAGCAGTTCCTCGAACCGGTCCAGCTCGGCCTGGAGCAGCTCGGCGCTGCGGGCCACCGCCGGGTCGAACTCGTCCCGCTCGGCGAAGATCAGATCGGCGGCCATCCGGACCGTGGTCAACGGCGTGCGCAGCTCGTGCGAGACGTCGGAGGTGAACCGGCGTTGCAGCCGGGACATCTCCTCCAGGCGGAGGATCTGCCGTTGCAGGTTCGTCGCCATCTGGTTGAACGAGGCGGCCAGCAGGGCGAGGTCGTCCTCGCCGGAGACCACCATGCGCTGATCGAGCAGGCCGGCGGAGAGCCGCTGCGCGGTGCGCGCGGCCACCCGTACCGGGGTCACCACCAGGCGGGTGACCAGGGCGGCGAGCAGGCCGAGCAGGAGCACGAGCGCGACGCCGGTGGCTACCACCGCGGCCCGGGCGTCGGCCGCCGTCGCGTCCTGCCGGGCCAGGGGTACGAGGTAGTAGAGCTCGACCTGCCCGAACTTGGTGGGCACCGGGGAGCCGTAGACCAGGTATTTGGTGCGCTCGCCGCCGAGCGAGCCGGTGCGGATCTGGTGGGCGACCTTGCCGGAGGCCACGGTGGCCCGCAGCTCGTCGCCGATCACCGTGCCCACCGGCACCTCGGGCGTGGTACGCGGCTCGATGAACTCGGCGAAGTTGTCGGCGGTGATCGCCACCACGACGCCGCTGGTCTGCGTCGGGTCGCCACCGGCCAGGTAGTTCACGGTGCCGTCGATGGTGTTCTGGAGCTGCGCCTCCTGCGGCTGGCTGTAGAGGTTGAACTGCTTGGCCGCGTACTCGCTGCCGTTGCTCAGCCGCAGCCGCACGTCCGTCTCGGCGTTCTCCAGCAGGATGTTGGTGATCTTGTCAGCGATCAGGTAGGCGAAACCGCCCACCAGGAGACTCGACGTCACCAGCGTGATGGTGACCACACGGACCTGGAGCGACCGCCGCCAGGCCTGGTGCACCGCGGCCACCAGCCGGGCGACCCGGCCGCTCAGGGCGAGCCAGAGCGCCCGCACGGCGTGGAACCGGCGGGTCTCGGGGGTCGGCGTGTCCGGCAGCGGGGTGGTCACCACAGTGCTGACCAGGCTATCCGGTACCCGCCTTGTAACCCACGCCCCGCACGGTCAGGATGATTTCGGGTCGCTCCGGATCCGGCTCGATCTTGGCGCGCAGCCGCTGCACGTGCACGTTCACCAGGCGGGTGTCGGCGGCGTGGCGGTAGCCCCAGACCTGCTCCAGCAGCACCTCGCGGGTGAAGACCTGACGCGGCTTGCGGGCGAGCGCGACCAGCAGGTCGAACTCCAGCGGTGTCAGCTTCACCTCGTCGCCGTCGCGGCTGACCGTGTGGGCCGGCACGTCGATGGTGATCTGGTTGCCGGGCGGCCCGATCGTCAGCATCTCCGGGGCCACGTCCTCGCCCCGGCGCAACCGGGCCCGCATCCGGGCCACCAGCTCCTTGGGCTTGAACGGCTTGACCACGTAGTCGTCGGCCCCGGACTCCAGGCCGAGCACCACGTCGACGGTGTCGCTCTTGGCGGTCAGCATCACGATCGGCACGCCGGACTCGCCCCGGATGGCGCGGGCCACGTCGATGCCGCTCATGCCGGGGAGCATCAGGTCGAGCAGGACGATGTCGGGTCGGTTGTCGCGGAAGGCCGCCAACGCCCGTTCGCCGTCCGCGACGAAGGACGGCACGAAGCCCTCGCTGCGCAGCACGATGCCGAGCATCTCGGCGAGGGCGGGGTCGTCGTCGACCACGAGTACCCGGGCTCTCATGGGGTTTATCGTTCCATCCCCGTTCGTCTGGAGGGTTCGGCGTCTCCACGGCACGGTAGCGCCGAGCGGGCCCGCGCACCACAGCAGTCGGCGTGGCCGCCCAGCGTGGCGCGTCGAGGCGGACGGGTCCACCGGATGCGGACCCGCCGTGCAACCATGATCCCTCGGGCGCCGCGCCGCCCGCCACCTCCGCCCTGCATGCCCAGGAGTACGCGTGCCCGACGCCGGCCCGACCGCGGTGCTGCCGCGCCGTCCGCTGACCGTCGGCGAACTGCTCGACGCGGCAGTTCTGCTGCTGCGCGACCACGCCCGGGTGCTCGTCCCGCTCGCCCTCCTGCTGGCCCTCGCCGAGCAGGCGGTGCTGCACCCGCTGCGGCTGCTGGCCGAGGCCGACCCGCCCCAGTGGTGGCCGGCGGACACCGGTGACTCGCTGCCCTGGTACTGGCTGCTGCTGGCGACCGGCGCCGGCACCGAGGCGGCCATTATCGCGCTGCTGGGCGGCCCGGCCGCGCGCGGCGCCGGCGCGGCCCTGCTGGGACGCCGTCCCGGGCCGGCCGAGCTGCTGCGTGGCTCCCGCCCCGGCGTAGCGGTGCTGGCCGCCGTCGTGATCGGCCCCGTCGTCGCGCTCGCCGCCCTGACCGGGCCGGGCTGGTTCCTGGCGTACGGGCTGCTCGGCCTGGTGGTGCCGGTGCTGGTGCTGGACGGGGTGCCCGGACACCGGGCGCCGTGGCGGGCGATCCGCCTGGCGGGCCGGGTGAGCGCGCGGGCCGCCGCCGTCCGGCTGCTCGGCTATCTGGGCTGGTTGCTGATCCGGCTCGGCATCGGGCTGGGCGTCTACCACGGTCTCGGCATGCTCGGCCTGTTCGACGTGTCCGCCTGGGCGCTGCCGGTGACGGTCGCCGCCTTCGCCGCTGTGAACGCGCTGGCGTACCCGGCGCTGGCCTGCCTGGACGCGGTGCTGCACCTGGAGACCCGGATCCGCACCGAAGGGCTGGACATCCGGCTCTCGCGGGCGCCGGCCGGCGTACCGGAACCGGCCCTGCTGGCGGCGCAGCGGTGAGCCGGTGGTGGACCGAGACGGTGGCGGCCCTCGGTGACCTGCTGCCGCTGCCGCTGGCCGCGCTGATTCTGCTGGCGGTCGCGCTGCTCACCGCCCTGGCCTGGTACTTCTTCCCGGCCTGGGTGCCCCGGCGGCTGCCCCGGTTCAGGCTGCCCCGGCTGCGCCGGCCACGCCTGCCACGGCTGCGGCTGCCCCGCCTGCGCCGGCCGGCGCGCCGCCGCTCCGACCCGCCGCCGGTACGGGTGCCCGCGCCCCGGACCCCGGACGCCGTCCCGGCCGACGCGCCCGGGCTGGCCGATCGGCTCGCGGCCGAGGGCCGGTACGCCGAGGCGGTCCGGGAACGGCTGCGCGAGATGGTCCGGCTCCTGGTCGTGCGGCACGTCGTGGAGCCCCGCCCCGGGCTCACAGTCGTCGAGCTGACCGAGGCGGCGGCCCGCGCCCGGCCGCAGGTGCGGCCGACGCTGCACACCGCCGGGGCGATCTTCTCCGACCTCTGGTACGCCCAGCGCCCCGCCACCGCCGCGCACGACCGTCGGATGCGCGAACTCGCCGCCGACCTGCGTCGCGAGCTGACCGGGGAGGAGCCGCGATGACCGCCACCACAGTGACCTCGGCGGACACGGCCACCGCGGCGGCGCCGCGCCGTCGGTGGCACCGGCTGGTCGTCCCGCTCGGGCTGGCCGTGCTGCTGATCGTGACCACGCTCGTGCTGCACGCCGTCGACCGGCCCGACACCGACGAGCCCGGCTTCCTCTCCCCGGTCGCCACCGACGACGACGGCGGCAGCCGGCTCGCCGAGGCGCTGCGCGCGCAGGGCGTGTCGCTGCGCCGGGAGACGACGTTCGACGGGATGCTGCAAACCGCCGGCATCGCGCCCAGCACCGTCTTCCTGCCCGCGCCCGGACTGGTGCACCCGGACCTCGTCGACCGCCTGACCGCCCTGCCCCCGGGCAGCCGTCTGGTGCTTGTCGAGCCCTCGCCGCGGGTGCTCGCCGAACTGGACGCGCCGGCCGAGGCGGCCACCCGGCGCTGGGCCGCGCGGGCCGTGCCGCCGGACGCGGACGGCACGCCGTGCCCGCTGCCCGAGGCGGTCCGGGCCGGCGCCGCCGCGATCGACCTGCAGCGCTACGCCGGGCCGCCCGAGGTCGACCACTGCTACGGCGGCGCGCTGCTGCGCGCCCCCGGCCGGGTCGAGATGGTGCTGGCCGGCGCCAGCGACCCGTTCCGCAACGACCGGATCGACGAGTGGGGAAACGAAGTCCTCGCCACCGGCCTGCTCGGCGGGAACCGCCCGCTCGTCTGGCTCGACCTGCCCGAGCCGGTACCGGCCCCGACCCGCCCGAGCTGGTCCCCGGAACCCTTCACCGAGGAGCCCGCCCAGGGCGGCGGCGACGGCCGGGCGGAACGGCCCGACCCGCCCGATCGCGCCGACCCGCCGTGGGAGAACCCGCTCTGGGGTGCCTTCCCGCCGTGGTTCTGGGCCCTCCTGGCGCAGCTCGCCCTGGCCGGGCTGCTCGTCGTGCTCTGGCGGGCCCGCCGCCTCGGGCCACCGGTGTCGGAGCCGCTGCCGGTGACCGTCCGGTCCGCCGAGACGGTACGCGGCCGGGCGCGGCTCTACCGCCGGGCGGGCGCCCGGGGCACTGTCGCCGAGACGCTGCGCGGCGCCGCGCTGGACCGGCTGCTGCCGCGGCTCAACCTGCCCCCGGACACGCCCGACGACGAGGTGGCCGCCGTGATCGCCGCGCGCGCCGGCGCCGACCCGGAACGGGTGGCCGAACTGCTCTACGGCCCCGCCCCGGAGAAGGACCGCGAGCTGCTGGAGCTGGCCCGCGAACTGGACGCCCTGACCCGTACCCTGGCCCCGCATCCGAGCGAAGGAGACACCCGGTGACCGGACCTGTCACGACCACCGCCCCGTCCGGCGCCCGCGCCGCCCTGCACCGGCTGCGCGCCGAGGTGGCCAAGGCAGTCGTCGGGCAGGACGCCGTGGTCACCGGTCTGGTGATCGCGCTGCTCTGCCGGGGGCACGTGCTGCTGGAGGGCGTACCGGGGGTGGCCAAGACGCTGCTGGTGCGGACGCTGGCCGCCGCGCTGGACCTGGACGCCAAGCGGGTGCAGTTCACCCCCGACCTGATGCCGGGTGACGTCACCGGCTCGTTGATCTTCGACCAGCGCACCGCCGCGTTCACGTTCCGGGAGGGGCCGGTCTTCACCAACCTGCTGCTAGCCGACGAGATCAACCGCACCCCGCCCAAGACGCAGTCGGCGCTGCTGGAGGTGATGGAGGAGCGGCAGGTCTCCGTCGAGGGCGAGCGCCGCCCGCTGCCCGACCCGTTCATCGTCGCGGCCACCCAGAACCCGGTCGAGTACGAGGGCACCTACCCGCTGCCCGAGGCGCAGCTCGACCGCTTCCTGCTCAAGCTGACGGTGCCGCTGCCGGAGCGGGAGGAGGAGCTGGGCGTGCTCCGCGCGCACCACGCCGGCTTCGACCCGCGCGACCTGCGTGCCGCCGGCGTACGCCCGGTGGCCGGCGCGGCGGACCTGGCCGCCGCCCGGGCCGAGGTGCAGAGGGTGCACGTGGCCGAGCCGGTGCTCGGCTACATCGTGGACCTGTGCCGGGGCACCCGCTCCGCCCCGGCGCTGGAGCTGGGCGCGTCGCCCCGGGGCGCCACCGCGCTGCTGAACACCGCCAAGGCGTGGTCCTGGCTGGCCGGCCGGGACCACATCACGCCGGACGACGTGAAGGCGGTGGCCCGGCCCACGCTGCGGCACCGGCTGCGGCCGCGCCCGGAGGCGGAGCTGGAGGGTGTGACGGTGGACGCGGTGCTGGACTCGGTGCTGGCCACCGTGCCGACGCCGCGATGACCTGGCGGGCGGGTCTGCTGCTCGGTGTGGGCGCGCTGACGCTGCCGTTCTGGCCGGCGCCGTTCCTCGGGATGGCCGTGCTGACCGTCGTGGTGCTGCTGCTGGTGGCGCTCGACCGGGCGATGGCCGCTCCGCCGCACGCGCTCACCGTGGTCCGCTCCGGCGACCGGACGGTGCGGCTCGGCGGCACCGCCACCGTCACGCTGCACCTGACCAACCCCACCCACCACACGCTGTACGCACAGGTGCGCGACGCCTGGGTGCCGTCGGCCGGGGCGCGCCCGGACGTGCCGCCGCAGCGCCTGCTCACCGTGCCGCCCGGCGGCAGCGCCACGCTGCCGGTCCGGCTCACCCCGACCCGGCGCGGCGACCGGCCGGCGGTGGCGCTGACCGTACGCTCGTTCGGGCCGATGCGCCTGGGTGCCCGGCAGCACGCCGGGCAGCCCGCCACACCGCCGTGGACGCTGCGGGTGCTGCCCCGGTTCGACTCCCGCCGGCACCTGCCGGAGAAGCTGGCCCGGCTGCGGGTCATTGACGGCGTGCAGGTGACCCGGGGGCGCGGCCACGGCACCGAGTTCGACACGCTGCGCGAGTACGCGGTGGGCGACGACGTCCGTTCGATCGACTGGCGGGGCAGCGCCCGTCGCGCCGACATCCTGGTCCGCACCTGGCGCCCGGAACGGGACCGGCGCCTGGTCTGCGTGCTGGACACCGGCCGCACCTCGGCGGTCCGGCTGGGCGACGAGCCCCGGCTGGACACCGCTATCGACGCGGCGCTGCTGCTCACCGCGCTCGCGGCCCGCGCCGGTGACCGGGTGGACCTGCTGGCGGCGGACACCGAGATCCGGGCCCGGGTGACCGGCAGCGGCCGTCCGGCCCTGCTCGCCCGGCTGGTCGAGGCGGTGGCGCCGCTGGAGCCGACGCTTGCCGAGACCGACTTCGAGCTGATCGCCGGCGAGGTGCTGCGCCGGGAGCGGCAGCGCAGCCTGGTGGTGCTGTTCACGGCGCTGGAGGCGGGCGCGATCGGCGAAGGACTGCTGCCGGTGCTGCCCCGGCTGGCGACCCGGCACCGGGTGGTGCTGGCCGCCGGCAGCGACCCGGTGCTGACCAGGCTCGCCACTGCCACCCCGACGGGCCCGGACGATCCGTACGCGGCTGCGTCGGCGTGGCGGGCGCTGGCCGAACGGGACCGGGTACGCGCCGCGCTGTCCCGCTACGGGGTGACGGTGGTGGACGTGCCCGCGCACCAACTCGCGCCGGCCGTCGCGGACACCTACCTGCGGCTCAAGTCCCTCGGCCAGCTCTGACCGCGCGCCGGCCGAGCACCAGCGCGTACGCGAGGAAGGCCAGCCACACCGCGGCCCCGGCGGCCACCCGGAGCGCGACCGGCAGCGGCGCCGGGGTGACGAACGCCTCGACCAGCGCGGAGACCGCGAACAGGCCGACCAGACCGGCCGCCACCACGACGGCGAGCCGTCCCGCCTCGGCGACCGCCCGGCCCCGCCCGAGGTCCGCGGGCGGGGCGATCCAGGCCCAGGCGGTACGCAGTCCGACCCCGGCGGCGACGTAGATCCCGGTCAGCTCCAGCAGGCCGTGCGGCGTGATCAGGCCGAAGAAGACGTCCGCCCGGCCGTAGGCGACCATCACGCCGCCGACCACGCCGATGTTCAGCGCGTTCTGCCACAGCAGCCAGAGCACCGGCACCACGAGCACCCCGGCGGCCAGGCACTGGGCGGCCAGCCAGGCGTTGTGCGTCCACAGGTGGAACGCGAAGGTGGGCGCGGCGAACTCGGTGTAGTAGCCGGCGAAACCGGAGTCGACGAGTTCCCGGGCGGCCTCGTCGCCGACGAACGCGGCGGCGGTGTCCGGGTTTTCGGCGACGAACCAGATGAGGAACGCGGTGAGCAGGCTGAACCCGGTGGCCACGCCGCACCACCACGGCCAGGCCCGGTAGAGGGCGGCGGGCAGGTCGGCCACCAGGAACCGGCCCACCGCCGCCCAGGAGAACCGCGGACGGCCGGTGACCCGGGCCCGGGCCGCGAGGACCAGGTGGGACAGCCGGTTCACCAGCGCCGGCTCGGGCGCCCGGGCGCGCAACGCGGACAGGTGCGTGGCACTGCGCTGGTAGAGCGCCACCAACTCGTCGACCTCGGCCGCGTCGAGACGACGCCGCCCGGTCAGGTACTCCAGCCGCCGCCATTCGGCGTTGTGCTCGGCCACGTACGCGTCGAGATCCACTCGCCCTCCCCCGTTCGGCGTCCATGGTGTTCACTGTCGGGGTGCGCGCGCAACCTCCCCCACCGCCCCGATGGGCCGACGCCGGTCTGGTAAGCGGCGAGGCGGTGGAGCTGGACGTCCGGGCGGCCCGGCTGGGCTCCCGGGTGCTGGCGCTGCTGATCGACGCGGTGATCCAGCTCGTCCTGGCGCTCGTGCTCGGCGTGGTGCTGGGGATGGTGGCGCTCGCCCTGCTCGGGGACTTCCTCGACGCCGCCCTGGCCGGCGCGCTCCAGATCGTGCTCCTGGTGCTGGTGCTGATCGGCTACCCGGTGGTGATGGAACGTTTCGCCGGTGGCCGGACGGTGGGCAAGCTGGCCGTCGGGCTGCGGGTGGTCCGGGCCGACGGCGGCCCGGTGGGGGTGGGCCAGTCGCTGACCCGGGCGCTCGTCGGCGTCGCGGTGGAGTGGCCCGGACTGGTGCTGCCGCTGCTGAGCTGGGCGGCGAGCGTCACGGTGATGCTCACCGACCCGCGCGGACGCCGGCTGGGCGACCTGGTCGCCGGCACGCTCGTGGTGCACACCCGGGGCGCCGCGCTGTGGCGGCCGCTGCCGCCGACCGCGCCGCCGCTGCTGGCCTGGGCCGCCACGCTCGACCTGACCCGTCTCGACGACGGGCTGGCGCTGGCCGTCCGGCAGTACCTGGACCGGCTGCCCCAGCTCGCCGAACCGGAGCGGCTCCGGCTGGGCCGGGGGTTGTGGACGGAGGTCGCGGCGGTCACCTCGCCGCCTCCGCCGTGGGCCGCGCCGGACTGGGCGTATCTGTCGGCGGTGCTCGCCGAGCGGGGGCGACGGGCGGCGCACCGGCTGGGCCGCAGCCGGGCGGTCGCCGCCACGCTCTGGCCGGAGCTGGTCCCGGCGCCCGCCGTCGTGCCGGGTGCGGCCGGGCCGGATCCCGCCGGGCCGGGCGCGGGCCGGTTGCGGCCCGCCGCGCCGCAGGTCGCACCCGATCCGGTACGCCGCTGAGCCGGCCTCAGGAGAACAGCGCGCGCCCCCACCAGTCGGCCGCGTCGCGGAGGCCGGGCGGGCAGGCGAACAGGCCGCTGGAGACGTGCCGCAGGTACTCGTTCATCGCGTCGTTGCGGGCCAGCCGGGCCTGGATCGGCACGAACTGGCGGCGCGGGTCGCGCTGGTAGGCGATGAAGAACAGCCCGGCGTCGAGCCGGCCCAGCCCGTCGGAGCCGTCCACGAAGTTGTAGCCGCGGCGCAGCAGACGGGCGCCGTCGTTCTGGTCCGGGTGGGCCAGCCGCACGTGCGCGGTGTCGGCGATGAGCGGCTCGCCGTCGTCGCCCTTCGCGGCGAAGTCCGGCTCGTCGAACTCGTCCCGGCGGCCGAGCGGGGCGCCGCTGCCCTTGGTCCGGCCGACGATCATCTCCTGTTCGGCCAGCGGGCTGCGGTCCCACGTCTCGATCAGCATCCGGATCTTCCGGGTGACCAGGTAGGAGCCGCCGGTCATCCAGTCCGGGCCGTCGCCGGGCTGCACCCAGAGCTGGTCGCGCAGCAGGCCGGCGTCCTCGGCCTTGAGGTTGGCGGTGCCGTCCTTGAAGCCGAACAGGTTGCGCGGCGTGGCCTGGTCCCGTGACGTCGACGAGGTACGCCCGAAGCCGAGCTGCGACCAGCGGACGCTCACCACGCCCATGCCGATCCGGGCGAGGTTGCGGATGGCGTGCACCGCGACCTGCGGGTCGTTGGCGCACGCCTGGACGCAGATGTCCCCGCCGGACAGTTCCGGCTTCAGCGCGTCCCCGGCGAAGTGCGGCAGGTCGGCCAGTGCGGCCGGACGCCGGGCGGCGATGCCGAAGCGGTCCCGGCCCTGCGCGTCGCGGAACAGCGTCGGCCCGAAGCCAACGGTGAGGGTGAGCTGCGACGGGGGCAGTCCGAGCGCCTCGCCGGTGTCGTCCGGCGGGGCCTCGGGCATGCCGCCGACCGCGCCGATCACCCCGGCGTCCTTGCCGGCGGTCATCCGGGCCGCCGCGGCGGTCCATTCCTGGAGCATGGCGACCAGCCGGTCCCGGTCCTTGGTGACCACGTCGAACGCGACGAAGTGCAGCCGGTCCTGGGCCGGGGTGGTGATGCCGGCCTGGTGCTCGCCGAGGAACGGCACGGAACCGGCGGCCGATCCGGTCGCCGACGCCTCGTTCCCGCCGGCGAGCAGCGCGCCCGCGCCGCCCGCCACCCCGGCGACTCCGGCCACGCCGACGCCGGCCAGGGTGATCGCCCGGCGGCGGGAGACGCCCCGACCGGAGCGCTGCGTGTTCGGCTCGCTCGTGGCGTCACCGTCGGCCGGCCCGGTCATCGCGCGACTGCCGCCGCGACCTTGCTGACCGGCTCGGCCAGGGCGTTCACCGCGTCCGACAGCTCCTTCAGCTCGGTCTTCGTGAGCTGGGTGTGCAGCTTCCAGCCGTCGCCGGCCCGGTGCCGCCCGAGCGTGGTCTCCACGTTCGCGAACTCGCCGTCGAGCTGCTTGACCAGGTCGGGCGCGCGCTGCTCCAGGGCCGGGCGCAGCGCGGCGATCGCCGCCTTGGAGCCCTCCAGGTTGGCGTTGAAGTCCCAGAGGTCGGTGTGCGAGTAGCGCTCCTCCTCACCGGTGATCTTGCCGCTGGCGACCTCGTCGAGCAGCGCCTTGGCGCCGTTGGCGAGTTGGAGCGGGGTGAGCTTCTCGGCGTCCGCCTTGGCCACGATCGCCTTGACGTCGACCAGGAGCTGGTCGGCGATCGCGCCGTCGGAGCTCACGTCCCCGGTGGTCCAGAGGTCCTTCTCGATCCGGTGGAAGCCGGTGAACTCCATACCCTCCTCGACCACCTCCTCGCGGCCGTCGATCTTCGGGTCGAGGTCGCCGAAGCTCTCCGCGACCGGCTCGATCCGCTCCCAGTAGGTGCGGGCCACCGGGTAGAGCGCCTTGGCCTTCGCCACGTCGTTCGCCTTGACCGCCGCCACGAACTCCTCGGTCTTCGTCAGCAGCGCGGCGGTCTGGCTGCGCACGTACCGCTGGTAGCTCTCGGTGGCCTGGGTCAGCGCGGCGTCAGGGGCGACAGTCGCGGCGGTGCCGCTGACCTTCAGCGCGCCCCGGATGCCCCGGCCGCTCATCCCGGGCTTGCAGGCCGTCTCGTACGTGCCGGCGGACAGCTCGACGCGCAGCTCGCGGCTGAGCCCCGGGGCGATGTTCTCCACCTCGCCCATCACCCGGTCCCCGGCGGCGTAGACGTAGAACTCGTTGACCTTGGAGCCGTTGTTCGTCACCTTGAACGTGACCTGCCCGGCGTCGATCTCGGTGTCGCCGACCTCGCAGACGGTGTCGGTGGCCTTGACGGCGATCGGCCCGCCGCTCGTGGCGTCGGCGTCGTCACCGCCCCCGCAGCCGGCCAGTCCGGCGACGGCGAGCAGCCCGGCGGCGGCGGGCGCGACGAATCGAGTGGTACGCATCGTGCGGGTCTCCTCGGAAACGGAAGGGTCAGGCGCGGGGGGACGGAACAGCGGCGACGTCGGCCGGCGCGGCGGGCGTGTCGGCTGCGGGCTCGGCGGGCCGGGCCGGCTTCGCGGGCTGGACCGGCTTGCGCAGGAAGAGCACGAGCACCGGCACCGCGTACGCGACCCAGGCGATCAGCTCCAGCACCGTCGGCGCTGCGGTGATGTTGAACATGCCGGCGAGCAGCGCGCCGTACCAGGTGTTCGGGTCGAGCGTGGTGGAGATGTCGAAGGCCAGGTCGTTCAGGCCGGGCAGGACGCCTGCCTCCTGGAAGTCGTGCACGCCGTACTTGAGGATGCCGGCGGCCACCAGGATGAGCAGCGCCCCGGTCCAGGTGAAGAACCGGCTCAGGTTGATCCGGACCGCGCTGCGGTAGAGCAGGAATCCGATCACCACCGCGGTGGCGACGCCACCGGCCAGGGCGAGCAGCGAACCGGGCCCGGTTCCGCCGGCCACGCTCTCCGCTGCGGCGTAGAAGATGAGCGCGGTCTCCAGGCCCTCCCGGACCACCGCGAGGAACGCCATGCCGGCGACCGCCAGGGAGCCGACCGCGAGCGCGTCGGTGAGCTTGCCGCGCAGCTCGCCCGCGATGGTGCGGGCGGCCCGGCGCATCCAGAAGATCATCCAGGTCACGAAGACCACTGCGGCGATCGAGGTGACCGCCTCGAACATCTCGCGCGACTCGTACGTACGCAGCAGCGAGGTCGAGGTGTACTGGATCAGGGAGCCGAAGCCGACGGAGAGCGCCACGGCCAGGCCGACGCCGGCCCAGACCTGCGGCAGCCGGTCCCGCCGCTGCGACTTCACGAGGAACGCGACGAGGATGCTGACCACAAGTGTCGCTTCCAGACCTTCGCGCAGGCCGATCAGGTACGTGGCGAACATCAGCTGCTCCGTCGTCGCTAACTTAGGGCAGGCATACCTTCCTCCTGTTCACAGCAAACGTCAAGCTGATCGCTGTAACGTCACCCGGTTCGGCACTTGCCGGCTGCTCCCGTACGCGAAAAGGGACCGGGACGGCCGCGCGGCGGCCGACCCCGGTCCCTTCCGGAGCGTGAACTCAGTAGCGGTAGTGGTCGGGCTTGAACGGGCCCTCCGTGGAGACGCCCAGGTAGGCGGCCTGCTCCTTGGTGAGCGTGGTCAGCTTCGCGCCGAGCGCGTCCAGGTGCAGCCGGGCGACCTTCTCGTCCAGGTGCTTGGGCAGCACGTAGACGCCGATCGGGTACTCGTCGGGCTTGGTGAACAGCTCGATCTGGGCGATCGTCTGGTTGGCGAACGAGTTCGACATCACGAAGCTCGGGTGGCCGGTGGCGTTGCCCAGGTTCAGCAGGCGGCCCTCGGAGAGCACGATGATCGCGTGGCCGTCGTCGAAGCGCCACACGTCGACCTGCGGCTTGATGTTCTCCCGGGTCACGTCGCCGCGCTTGGCCAGGCCGGCCATGTCGATCTCGTTGTCGAAGTGGCCGATGTTGCCGACGATGGCCTGGTGCTTCATCCGGGCCATGTGCTCGTTGGTGATGACGTCGAAGCAGCCGGTCGCGGTAATGAAGATGTCGGCCTGCTCCACCACGTCGTCGAGCGTGGCGACCTGGTAGCCGTCCATCGCCGCCTGCAGCGCGCAGATCGGGTCGACCTCGGTCACCACGACCCGGGCGCCCTGGCCGCGCAGCGACTCGGCGCAGCCCTTGCCCACGTCGCCGTAGCCCATGACCACTGCCATCTTGCCGCCGATCAGCACGTCGGTGGCCCGGTTGATGCCGTCGATGAGCGAGTGGCGGCAGCCGTACTTGTTGTCGAACTTGCTCTTCGTGACCGAGTCGTTGACGTTGATGGCCGGGAAGCGCAGCGTGCCGGCGCGGTGCATCTCGTAGAGCCGGTGCACGCCGGTGGTGGTCTCCTCGGTGACGCCCTTGATGCCGGCGGCGATCCGGGTCCAGCGCTGGTTGTCCTCGGCCAGCGAGCGGTGCAGCAGTTCGAGGATGACCGCGTACTCCTCGGAGTCGGCGGACTCGACCGGCGGCACGGCGCCGGCCTTCTCGAACTCGGCGCCCTTGTGGACGAGCAGGGTGGCGTCGCCGCCGTCGTCCAGGATCATGTTCGGGCCCTGCCCGTCCGGCCAGGCGAGCACCTGCTCGGTACACCACCAGTACTCCGGCAGCGTCTCGCCCTTCCAGGCGTAGACCGGCACACCGGCCGGGGCCTCCGGGGTGCCCTCGGGGCCGACCACGATCGCCGCGGCGGCGTGGTCCTGGGTGGAGAAGATGTTGCAGGACGCCCAGCGGACCTGCGCGCCGAGCGCGACAAGGGTCTCGATCAGGACGGCGGTCTGGACGGTCATGTGCAGCGAGCCGGTGATGCGGGCGCCGGCCAGCGGCTGGGCCTCGGCGAACTCACGCCGGATCGCCATCAGGCCGGGCATCTCGTGCTCGGCGAGCCGGATCTCCTTGCGCCCGAACGCGGCGAGCGACAGATCCGCCACCTTGTAGTCGCCCTCGGCGAGGGTGCTCGGCCGAGCCTGCGACGACGCGCCGCTGGAGGCCGCGGGGAGGGTGCTGGTCATGGAAGCTCCTGTCGAACGATGTGGTGCGCAGCCTTCCACCTTACGCGCGCGCCCCGTCCGGTCGGTGCCCGGTTGACCGAGCACACAATCGGCCGGTCGGCGGACAGCGCACGGGGCGGTCGGTCATGGACGGACTTTCCATCCACGGCCCGGCCGCCCCGTGCATCCCCCCGGTTTGGTTCCCCCGCACGTCATCGGACCTTCGTCGCGACAACGCTGCGTACCCATAGGGTCACACCGCGCCAGCGAAGCGTCAAGCCATTTCGGGAAAGTCGGACTTGCGGTTATTGCCGGAGCGCTCAGCGCAGGCCACAGGTGGCGACGAACGCCTCGCCGTCCCCGCCCAGCGTCAGCGGACCGCCCGCCGCCGTCCCCACGGCGGCCTGTCCCGCGCCGAGCGTGACCACGCCCACCCCGTCGTCGACGGTGAGCTTCCCGGCCCGGCAGAGCACCACCCGCGGCCCGGGCAGCGTCAGCCGCGCCCCCGGCGAACCGGCGGCGACCTCGACCCGGTGCAGCGCGAAGTCCTCCACCGGCACCGGCCACGTCAGCACCCCGGGCGCCACCGTCTCCGGCCGCAGCACCGGCTCGGTCAGCACCTCGAACCGGAGCACCCGCACCAGCTCGTCCACGTCGACCCGCTTCGCGGTCAGCCCGCCGCGCAGCACGTTGTCGCTGGCCGCCATGATCTCCACACCGGTGCCACGCAGATAGGCGTGCAGGTTCCCGGCCGGCATCCAGATGCCCTCGCCGGGCGCCAGCCGGACGTGGTGCAACAGCAGCGCCACCACCACGCCCGGATCGTCCGGATAGCCGGCCGCCAGCGTGCGTACCAGCTCCGCGTCCGCCGGCGCCGGACCGTCGTCCGCCGCCAGCACGGCCGCCACCAGCCCGGCACGCTCCGCCCGCGGCCAGCTCAACAGCAGGCGTACCGCCTCCCGCAGCCCCGCCGGCCCGGCGCGCAACGCCGCCACCACAGGCTCCAGCGCGGGTACGCCGAACGCGGCGATCGCCGCCGCCGACTCCCCCGGGTCGCGGAAGCCGCAGAGCGCGTCGAACTCCGAGAGCGCCACCAGCAGCTCCGGCTTGTGGTACGGGTCGACGTAGTTGACCCGCCCCACGTCGGCGGCGTGCCCGGCGCGGGCCTGCTCGGCGTCCGGATGGGCCTGGAGGCTCAGCGGGGAGTCGGCGGCCAGCACCTTCAGCAGGAACGGCAGCCGGGTGCCGAACCGGCCGACCAGCCGCTCACCCAGCCAGTGGCCCGGCTCGGCCACCAGCAGCTCGGTGAGGCTGACCGGACGGCCGTCCCGCTGAACGGTGCCCGGGGCGCCCGGGTGGGCGCCCAGCCACAGCTCCGCCTCCGGCCCGTTGCTCGGCACCGGCCGCCCCTGCAACTCGGCGATCGCGGTGCGCGAGCCCCAGGCGTAGTCGCGGATCCGGCCCTGCAACAACTCCATCGGTCAGCTCCCGGGCCGCCCGGCCACCTCGTCGGCCGTATGCGCCTCACCGGTGGGCGCGGTCTCCGGGACGGCGGTCGCCGCCGCCTGCCCGGTGCCCGCCCGCTCCGCCTCCGGCGAGTAGATGTCCGGCTCCAGGTAGATCACCCGGGCCGTCGGCACCTCACGCCGGATCCGGGCCTCGACCGCGTTGATGTCGCGGGCCAGGTCCTCGGCGGTCTCCCAGGCCGGCACCGCGATCTTCGCGGCCACCATCAGCTCCTCCGGGCCCAGGTAGAGCGTCTTCATGTGGATGATCCGCTCGACCTCGGGACCACTGGTCACGGCCTGCTCGATCTTGGCCAGCTCGCCCTGCTCCGCGCCCTCGCCGAGCAGCAGGCTCTTGGTCTCGATCGCCAGCGTGACCGCGATGACCACGAGCAGCACACCGATCATCGCGGTACCCGCCGCGTCCCACATGCCGTTTCCGGTGATCAGCGTCATGCCGACGCCGAACAGCGCGAAGACCAGGCCGACGAGCGCGCCGAAGTCCTCCAGCAGCACCACCGGCAGCTCCGGGGCCTTGGCCCGGCGGATGAACCGCACCCAGGTCTGGTTGCCCCGAACCAGGTTGGACTCCTTGATCGCGGTACGGAAGGAGAAGCCCTCCATCACGATCGCCGCGACCAGCACCACCACCGGCACCCACTGCCAGCTGTCGATCGGGTGCGGGTCGGCCGCCTTGTGGTACGCCTCGTAGAGCGCGAACAGGCCACCGAGGCTGAACAGCACGATCGCCACGATGAACGCGTAGATGTAGCGCTCCCGGCCGTACCCGAACGGGTGCTGCGGCGTGGCCTGCCGCTTGGCCCGGCGGCCGCCGAGCAGCAGCAGGCCCTGGTTGCCCGAGTCGGCCACCGAGTGGATCGACTCGGCAAGCATCGACGAGGAGCCGGTGAGGGCGAACGCGATGAACTTGGTGACGGCGATACCGAGGTTCGCCGCCAGGGCGGCGACGATCGCCTTAGTGCCCCCGTTTGCGCTCATTCCCCGCCTCGCTCGATGCCCCGTGTGCTCACTGGTTTGCCAGCTCCTTCATCTCCGTGATGGCCGGTACCGCCATCGGGTCCAGCCCGTGTGCCAGGGCGAGGTAGATCGAGGCGAAGTCGGGGACCGCCACCAGCGACGCGAGCCGCTCCAGCGCGGAACCGCCCTCGGCGGTCACCACGTCGCAGCGGACCCCCCGACGCTCGGCGAGCGTCTGCACCGCGTCCGCGCGGCGCTCCTCCACCGCCAGCGGCTCGTCGGTGTCGTCGTCGGCGTTGAGCCCGCCGTCGCGCAGCAGCACCAGCCGCAGCCGGGTGCCGTCGGACTCGTCGTCGCCCGGGTCGGCGAAGATGTCCCGCTCGCCCTCGGCCAGGCCACCGAACACGCCGTCGAGCAGACCGACGCGGCCCCGGCCCGCCTCGCCCAGCGCGCCGGCGACCACCGGGTAACGGGCATTGGCGGACAACGTGTCACCGAACCGCCGGGCCGCGACTGTCGCCAGCGGGGACGAACCCCAGACGATCGGGATCGAGCCGGACAGCCCCAGCGCCAGCGACTTCGCCGGGTTGACGAAGGACTCCGCGGTCGGCCGGCATCGATCGGCGTCGGCGTCCGGCCGGGCCGCCGTCTCCGCCAGATCGGCCTCGTTGACCTTCACGAGCCCGAGGGTACGGGCGGCGAGCAGAACCGGCACGGTGAGCGCCCAGAGGCTGGCCCGGGCCGGCGCGCGCCGGGGCACCGGGATGAACGGCGCCCGGGCCCGCTCCGCCACCGACTGGAGTTGCGAGTCGGGCGCGCCCACCGCCACCAGCCGGGCGCCACGGCGGTGCGCCGCCTCGGCCGCGCCCAGCGCCTCGGGGCTGCGGCCGGACGCGCTCACCGCGATGACCACGTCCGCCGCGCCCACCCAGCCCGGCACGCCGGCGCTGCGGTGCGGGATGACCGGCACCGGGCAGCGCGGCCCGGCGACAGTGGCAAGCACGTCACCGGTACGCCCGGCGGTGCCGATACCGGCGATGACCACCGCGCGGGGGCGGCCGTCGTCGGCGAGCACGGACAGGTTGGCCTCGGCGGCCAGCGCCGCAGACTCGCGCACCTGGGCGCCGGCGGAAGCGGTGTGCCGGAGCATGCCGCCCGGATCCCGCTCGGCCAGCAGCGCCGCGTCGTCGAGCAGGGCCTCGTCTGGGCGCCGGTGCCCGCTGACCCCGGCCGTACCCTCCATCACCGCGACGACCCGCCCCGCGCCTCGTCGGCGGCGGGTCCACCGCGCGCCTCGTCCAGCAGGAGCACCGGTACGTCGTCGCGGACCTCGAAGATGCGACCGCACTCGGTGCAGGTGAGCGTCTGCGCCTGCGCGTCGTAGTCGAGCGGGGCGTGATGCGTGTCCGGGCAGGCGAGGATCTCGAGCAACTGCGGGTCCAGGGCCACGGCGCGGCTCCTTCCACGTATGTGGTCTCACCGGTCGGCGGTGCCGATCGGCGCACGCGATCTTATCGGCCAACCGGCCCCGGCACCGGGCCCCGTTCGGCCCCGGTGTCCGTCCTCCGGCCGGGCAGGTGGCGGCCACCGGGTCACGGCGTGACCACCCACCGTCACGGTAACCCCGGGAGCCGGTCGGGTTCGGCCTCAGTCCGGCAAGCGGGGCAGGACGCTTGTCGCGTCCCCGCCCGCGGGGGCCGGGGGCATCGGGCCGGGCGCGGGCGGCGTGGGGCTGGGCGCGGGCGGCGTCGGGCCGGACGCGGGCGCGCCGTACACGTTGCCGGCCGGACGGGGCGCCGGCGCGCCGCCGTACACCGTTGGGGCCGGCCCGGTCGCGCCGGAACGATAGGTGGTGGTGCTGCGTGGCAGCGGGACCGGCGGCGGCTCGGCGACCGGCCCGCCGCCGGTGCGATCGGCGCGGCTGCGGCGCAGCAGCAGGACGATGAGCGCCGCGCCGACGAGCACCAGCGCGATACCGAACCACATGATCATGGAACCTCCGAACGACGAGTCGTCGGCCGCGGCGGTGGCCGGGGCGACGGCGGCGGCGACCGGCGACGTGTCCGTCGCCTCGGCCGGCGTGGTCTCGCTCGCGCTGGGCGTGGGCGTCGGCGAGGGCTTACGGGACGGGCTCGGGCTTGGCGCGCCCACCAGCCGGGCCGACCCACCGGCCCGGCCGAGCACGTCACCGTTCGCGGCGCTCGCCTCGCCCGCCAGTTCCAGCCGCCCGCCGACGGCGCCGGCCAGGAACGACACCCGGTAACGCACAGTGGCGGCCTTGCCCTTGCACAGCGGCCGGTCGACCGGCGCGACCTCGGCGGTCGCGACCGCGCCGTCACCACCGGAGACGGGCACCGGCACCCAGCTGCCGTCGGCGGCAACCTGCACCCGCACCTGGTCCGCCCGCAGGCCCTCCAGCCGGAGCCCGATCGCGGTACGCAGCTGCACACAGCCGTCGGTGCGCTTGCGCACCTCGACAGTCACGGCGCCCGGCGAACCACCGGCGGTGAAGCTGCCCGCCGAGCGCAGCCCGACCCGGTCGTCCCGAGCCAGCGCCGGCGACGCCGGGACGGCGACGAGGGCACCAAGCAGCGCGCCGACAATGGCCCACCGCGCCGCGTGCCGCCCCACCGACATCCCCACCTCACCGTTGCGTCCGGACCGGATCCGCCGGTCAGGTTACTACCGGGCCCGGATGGTGCCCGCGCATCGACCACGCCACATGTGCGCCGCGCCACGCGATCACCGCCGGTCCAGGTCACCGCCGGAGACGACGGCCGAGGCGAGCGCCCGGCGGCACAGTTGGTCGGCCGTCCGGGTCGTCTCCGGCAGCCGGTACCGGGGCGTCAGTGCCAGTACCCGATCCACCGCGTTGTCCAACCCCATCCGGTGCCCGACGCTGACGAAGACCGGCCGGACGCCATCCCGGGTACGCAGCACCCGCCCGACCACGTCGCCCTCGTCACACAGGTCGGCGCTGTCACCACGCTCCGGGCCCGGCCCCGTCCACGAACCGACGAGCGGCGTCTTGCCCACCCCGATCGCGGGCACACCGGTCACCAGACCCAGATGGCAGGCCAGCCCGAACCGACGCGGATGCGCCAGCCCGTGCCCGTCGCACACCAGCAGCTCCGGGCGAACGGTCAGCCGGTCCAACGCCGCCAGCAGCGCCGGCATCTCCCGGAAGGCGAACAGCCCCGGCACGTACGGAAAGGCGGGCCGGCCCACGCACACCGCCTCGTCCACCACGGCGAGGCTGACCGCGTCCAGCACCGTGACGGCGGCGGCGAGCAGGTCGCCGCCGGGCGCGTAGGCCACGTCCAGCCCGGCCACCGTCGCGGGCGCGGCGGGACCGGGCCCCACCAGGTCCACCCGCGACCGCAACTCCTCCTGTACGCGCGTCGCCTCCGCCGCGTCGGCGGGCGGAACGTACGGCACGGGTATGCCTTCGTCGACGGACATGACGTTTCCGGGCCGCGTCAGGAGGCGGTGGCGGCGATGGTGGGGTCGGCGGCGGGGTCGCCGGCCTGTTGGAGCTGCTCCTCGAACATCACGAAGGTCCGCCGCCGGACTCCCCGGATCAACGCCTGCTCCTGGGGCGTCGGATACCGACGCTCCTCCCGTAGCGTTTCCTCGATCGCCCGGACGGTCTCGTAGAGAGCAAAGATCGGCCCGTCACCGCTCAGATAACGGCCTCGTTCATGCTCAGTGAGCTGAATGAACTCATCTCGCGATATCTCGTTGATCTCGTCGCCGCCGACGAAAATCACCTTGTCGATGAGACCGTTGGCCTCGCGCCAGCCTCCGGTGTCCTTGAACAGGATCCAGCCCGCCACGCCGCCGTCGGGGGTGGCTACAAGCTTCAGGGGAGAGTGGTAGTAGTCGAAGAACCTCGGCAGCCTCAAGCCCACCAACCGCCTCATCGCGGTGGCTCCTCAACGTCTTCGTCGGTCGACAGGCTTACAACAGTTGGGTCGGCGCCGGGATCACCGGCACGCCGGAGTTGTTCTTCGAACATTACGAAGGTCCGCCGACGGATCCCCTTGATCAACGCCTGCTCGATGGGCGTCGGATACCGACGCTCCTCCCGCAGCGTGTCCTGGATCGCCCGGACGGTCTCGTAGAGAGCAAAGATCGGCCCGTCACCGCGCAGACTCAGGCCCCGCTCCTGCTCGACGTACCAGACGAACTCCTCGGGGTTGATCTCGAATATCTCGTCATCCCTACCGAACAGCAACCTGTCCACGAGATTGCTCGCCGGCTGCCACCGGCCGGTGTCGAGTGAGAGCCGCCAGCCCGCCATGCCGCCGTCCTCCGTCCTCACCAACTTCACCGGCGAGTCGTAGTAGAGGAAGAACTTCGGCAACACAAGGCCGGCCCGGTGGGTCACTGCTTCACGCCTCTTCCTGCTGTACCGCGTTCCAGTAAATCGTCTGCGTGCGTCGTAGCAGACCGTCCCGGACCGCCGTCTCCATGGTCGTCAGCGAACGACCGTCCAGCTCCGCCAACGCGTCAAGGTCGCGCCGGACCTCATACAACGCATGCTCCCATTCGGCGACGGCCTCCATGGCTTTGAGTTGCAGGCGCAACTCCCCCACGTGCCCGTTGGACAGGCGAAGGTTCAGCAGGATGTCGCTGTGGCCACTACCGTTCGGAGCGACGAAGCGATCCTTGACATCCAGAATCATCACCTCGGGATCCTCGACGAGGTCAGCTAACGCGCCATAGATGTCATTGAGCGTGGAGAACTCCACCTTCGCAGCAGCCAAGTCTTTCAGACGAGAAGCGTCATTTCCATATTCGACCAGTTTGTCCATGATCCGGTCGTGCCTCTTGGGTTCGGTGCGCCACCCGGGTTTCCCCTTTTCTCCCGCAAGAGCGGTAGCGGTCGCGTTCAGTTCCCCTTGCGCTACAGCCGCTTCGGCAGTCAGTCCATCAAGGTATGCGGCGACGTAGGCCGGGTCCCGCTTCCTGCTCGGGTCGAACCCGTCCTGTCCGGCCGGCTGGCGCTGGGAAGCCAGGTTCCGCGTCAGCCTGAGCTGCTCAGGAGTCAGTGGGATGGGGGAAGGGTCCGGGTCGCCCTCCAGCACCTGCGCCTCGGGTCCGTTCCTCTCGATATCCGCCAGCACGTCGCCGAGTATGTCGATGGCCTGCTGGTGGCTGGCCAGGTGATGCAGGGTCAGCGGCCGCGCGGTCAGCGAGTTCGCGAGTTCCGGTGTCGCCAGGATTATCCGGACCAGGTCCGGCCGCTCCGCGAGCTGCCGTACCAGCGTCTCGGCCAGCAACTCCTCCCGTCGCGGTGGCGCCTCCCAGCTCTGGTCGAGCATCCGCTGCACGCGCGGGTCGGCGAGCAAACGGCTGAGGTCGGCCGCGGCGGCGTCGTCCAACAGGGGTACGAGCCGCCGCAGCGTCGGCACGTCAGCGGCCTGCGCCAGTTCGACGGGCGTCACCCCGGCGGCGAAGGCCGCGTCGAGGCTTCCGCTCTCGGCGAGCACATCGCGTACGTAGAGCCCGCCGGCGATCCGGTCAGCGTGCGCCTGCCGGTGTTCCTCGCGTACCCGGTCGGGCTCCGGCACGACGGGCGGCGCGTTGCCCGGCGGCGGTCCGTCCGCGCGGGGGTGGATGGTGGTGGACTCGCCGAGCAGGTGGACGTGATTGAAGTCCGGCGCGTTCCCGTCGTCGGCCGGCGGCGGCTCGGGCAGGCGTGGCGGCGCCGGACGGGGCCGGGGCTCGGGCAGGACGTTGTACGTGCCGGGTGGGCGGCCGGTGAGCGGCATCGGCCGTCCGTCGGGGCCGAGCACCAGCGCGTCGACGCCGACCACGTTGCCCTCGAACGCACGGCCGCTGTGGTGGTAGAGCGGCCGGTCCGCAACAGCGCCCGACTGCGGGTCGAGGAAGAGGATCGTGCCGTTCTGGTTCAACGCCACCCAGGCGTGCGATCCGCCACCCTCGAAGCTGGTGATGAGGAAGGCGTAGCTGCCGTGGCCGCCCGACGCCAGTTGCGCGTACAGCTCGCGGTAGCCCCGATCCACCAGCCACCGCCGCTCCGGGCCGGTGATCCCGGGCCGGTCGACCGGGCACAGGTTCTGGAACCGGCCGCCGGTGGTCTCCTCGACCCGCAACGGTCCGTCCGCCTCGCCACCCACCGGCCGGAGCACGTCACCGTCGAGGTAGCCGTCGAACGTACGCGGAGCGGCGACTCGCGGCCGTCCGTGGACCCAGGTCTCGAACAGGGACAGGGTGCAGTCGAGGCAGTTGATGCCCCGGGTCGCGTCCGCCGCCGGACCACCGTCGTTCGCCAGGCGGAACCACCCGCCACGCCGGGGATCGGCGGTACGCGCGACGCTGCCGTCCGGGTTGCGGGGCATCTGCCGTTCCAGGTCGGTCTGGTGCAGCGCGAGCGGTGGCCGGAGCCCTCCCCGGCGGCCGTAGGGCCGGGACCTGTCGATCGGTTCGGGATGGCCACGGCCGGTGAGCGCCGAATGGTCGGTCGTCTCGACAGCGCCGACGGCCAGGTCCGCCACGTCGTCGTTGATGCGGTAGAAGTCGAGGTCGTCCTCGACCATCACCTCGCGCGGCAGACGCTGGCCGGCACGCACCGCCTCCACCTCGTCGACGGCTCGGTAGTGCAGGCGCTCTCGCCGCCGACCCTCCCGCACGTGCCGGTCAGCGAGGTCGTGTTGCCCGGCTTGGCGCAGCTCGTGTGCCTGCGTGAGGAGCCAACGCGCCGCCTCGTAATGCTGTTCGGCGAGATCACGCAGCTCCTTGATCTGCGCCTGCCGTCTGTTCTCCTCGTGCAAGGCACGCTGAGACTGCAGATAGCCCCGGTAGCGCCGCCGGTCGAGGCCCTCCCGGTCGGCCTTCAGCCGCGCGGCACGCTGCTCGGCGGTCTCACGGGGCTGCGACTGGACATCGAAAGGGCCGGGGTGGGGCCCCGGAGAGTCGGTGGGAGGGCGATGCGGAGCCAAGGACTCCAGCAGCGGGAAACGGGGATTCGGCCCCGGCCGGGGGTCGGGGCCGACGGCCGGCGCTCCCGGATGCGGCCCCGGCTGAGGGCTGCCCGGTGAGGCCGGAGGCGGTCCTGCCTGACCTCCATTGCTGATGGGGACGGCGCGGTCCGCCGCGGGTGGCGTCGCGACCTGCGGGTGGTCGGCAGGCGGTGCAGGCAGTGTCGCCGGTACTGCTGCTGCCTGAATCGAGTTGGTCGAGGACGGCGTGGGGTGGTCGATCGGCGCCGCCACCGGACCCGCGCCGCCGTGGACGCCGGGCGCGGTCGACAAGGGTGTGGCGACGGGCGCGTCCGTGATCACCGAAGACAACGTGGGGCTCGCGGCGGCCGTCGGACGTGCCACGTCGTGCGGGACGACATCGCCGAGCGGCGTCGTTGTGGGTTCCGGCGCCGGGCGGGGCAGATCCACGACGAGCGGATGCGGGCCGGCGGCCTGGGGCGAGACGTGCGTCGATGTCACGGGAACGGCGCCCTCGATCGCATCGCCGCTCTGGACGACCGGCTCGGCGACCCGCTGGGCTGGGATGAGCCCGACGGGGTCGGCGACAGGCGGCACGTCCAGCCCGACCGGCGGAACGGTCAGCCCGCTCAACTGCCCGTCGAGGCGGCGTTGCAGCGCCGAGTCCGCCTGATTGGTGGTGGACCCGGCCGCACCGGAGGCGGCCGCCCGCGCCAGATCCTCCAGCGACGGCCCGTGGCCGGTGGCCAACCCGGCCGCGGTCTCGGCCAGCGTCTCCCCGGCCATCTCCCGGCCGAACCGCTCGCCGATCTCCGCGAACCGTCCGCTCGCATGCCGGCCCAGACCCGCCAGCGGCGCGACCGCCCCACCGGCGAAGCCGCCGAGAGCCGACGTGCTCACGTCGGTCAGGTCCAGGCCGTCACGTCGACCGGTGGTGTTCTGATACGTCTGGGTCGCGAGGTTGGTGCCCGCCTCCTGACCGGCCTCCACCAGGCCGCCGAGCGCCGCCCGCCGGGCCAGCCCACGGGCACCGGCCTTCGCCGCCTCCTTCGCGGCCCGTTCGCCCGCCTCCTTGAGCCCCTGCTTGACCGCCTTGCGCGCGAGCTGGGCCACCAGGCGCTTGAAGATCTGCTGGACGACGACCCTCGTCGCGGTGATCGCGGCGGCGGCCGCCGGGGAGGCGGCGCCCAGGGTGAGCACGGCGGCCACCGCCAGGGCCAGCAGCTCCACCACCAGGATGCCCAGCTCGATCCAGGCTTCGAGCTTCGCGCCCTCGATGTCGCAGCCGCAGGAGTCGACCAGCCGGCCCAGCTCGTCGGTGGCCGCCACGAGGACGTGCAGCGGCGCGTCCTCACCTTCGGCGAGCTTGTGCCAGGCCGTGTCGAACGCGCCGGCGACCAGGCCGACGCCGCCGTACCCGCTCTTCACCTCACCGGCGGCAGCGGTGGCGTCGTCGCGCGGACCGGTCAGGACGCCTGCGACGCCGTACCACTGGTCGGCCAGGTCCCAGACGGCGCGCTCGTTGCCCTCCGGCCACTCGACGCCGACGACCCAGTCCAGCGCCTCGTAGATCCAGCCGGGCACGTCCCACGGGCAGAAGTCGAGCGGGTGCGGGATCGGGCTGGGCAGCATGCTCACGCGCGGATCCTCCGGTGGTCAGCGCCAGGGCCGATGCGGGTTGTGGCCCTGCTGGGGGATCTTCCCGAGGTCACGGGCGTTGCTCAGGTCCGTCTCGACGGTGGCCGCGACCGAGCGGACGACGTCCGACCCGAGCACCTCCAGCGACCGGCCGAGTTGTTCCCACGCCCGCAGCAGCGTCTCGGCGTAGCCCTGGTAGTGCTTGTCGAAGGCGGCGCCGATGTCGTCCCGGCCCCAGGGTCGTTGGGCGCTCGCGGCCGCGATCGGGTCGCCTGTCTCCCGCCGGGCCGCGCTCATCGCCTTACCGGACAGGGTCAGGTCGGCGCCGCCGCGCCGGGCCCGGTCCGGATCCAGCCAGATCTCTCCGCCGGCCACCTGTCACTCGCCGCGCGCCAGCACGGCGTCGGCCCGGCCGAGCAGCGCGCCGAAGTCATTGGTACGCAGGAACTCGACCGACGGCGAACCCGGGGGCAGATAGCCGGAGACCAGCTCGCGGGTGGCGGTGACCGCGGCCGTGGAGGCGCGCAGCACGGTCTCGGTGATCTTCCGGCTCAGCTCTCGGGCGTCCCGATCCCGGAAGACGGCAGGGCTCACCTCGACGCTGATCAGCTCGCCCCGCGCACCGACCACGGCGGTCACCTGACCGTCGTCGGAGCGTTCGGTGACCCGCAGCTCGGCCAGTTTGACCTGAAGTTCGTCCAGACCGGACCGCAACCGTTGGTACTGGCCGTACATCTCGTCGAATCGCGTGCGTAGTGCACGGTTCGCATCCCGGTCCGCACTCTCGGCCACCGCCGCACCCCTTCCGTCACCGTGGGTAGGCCCGACCATACCGGGTGCCACGAAATCCGTGGGGTCCGGTAATTTCAAGTGGTGATCGAGCGACAGCAGGCCGAGCAGATCGCCTCGGTATGGGCCCGCCGGGACTCCGACCGCCTCGGGTTTCCCTGCACGCCGGTGGTCGAGGAGTTCGACCTGGGCTACGTGGTTTTGTCCACTGTGTCCACCGATGCCCGGGCGCTGCCCGGCGACCTGCCGACCACCGTCATCGACAAGGAGACCGGCGAGGTGTCCACCTGGCCGCGGATTCCCGCACCGGCGGTCGAGGCGATGTACCGGCAGCAGCGGCCCGCCGAACCCCGTGCGCCGCGCGCCGTCGACCCGGCCGCTCAACTGCTCCGCGAGCTGACCCGGCTGCCCACGCCGGGTGCCGCCGCGCACCTCACGCTCGACGGCCTACGGCACGTCGCGCAGGGCGCGAAGGGCGACGTCGAGGTCCGGCACCATCCGCTGGTCCAGTCCTACCTGGACGATCTACCCCCGGGCCATCTGGTGCGTGGCGGCGAGCGGCACGCCGAGATGATCGTGGTCTCCGACGCGCTGTACGAGCACGACCACCGCCGGTCCACCGACGGCCTCCCGCCACTGACCATCGAGGACGCGCGCGACCTGCTCGGCACGAGCCGGATCGAGGTCTACCGCAGCCGCGAGCCGGGTGATCCGTTGGGCGGCCTCGCCGAGCTTCCCTGCGACTCGTGCGTGAAGTTCCTGGTGCGCTTCGCGGTGCTGCCGTGGCCCGACCTCGCCTTCGTGGAGGAATGGCGCCCGGAGCCGCGCGAGATCATTCAACCCGGGAGGTTTCCCGACGAGGTGGCCCACGCGCTCATGGACGGCGGCTGGCAGATCAGCATGTTCAACGAGGCCCTCGCGAAGGGCGCGATGACGGAGACGGGAGAAATCGCGGGGCAGCATCACCGGCATGAGGCCTTTCCCGCCGCCGAAGAGGCGCTCACTGCGTTCCCGGCCGTCCTGAGCCGACGACGCGGTCCCGGCGAGCAGGTCTGGATCAGTCGTTTCACCACGAATCCGCTCCGGGCCGCGCACAGCGCCGACTCTCTCGCCGACTTCGGGGCGGTCATCGGCGCCCGCCTCTTCCCGCTCGGCAGCGAACGTCAGGAGAGCATCCTCGCCGTCGACGAGCACGGCCGGATCTTCGCTCTCGACCAGGCCGGTGAATGGTTCCTCGGGCCCGACATCGACGCCGCCCTCACCACCCTGCTGCTCGGCCGGGCCCCCGCCCGGGTCCGCGACGACGGCACCTGGTGAGGCCGGGGCGAGTGAGCCGGGGGCGAGCGATCAGAGGGCCACGCCGGTCAGCACGGTGACCCGCGGCTCGGTGTAGTCGTCCATGGCGCTGCGCAGCCCTTCCCGTCCGACGCCGGAGCCCTTCACGCCGCCGTACGGCATCTGGTCGGCCCGGTACGACGGCACGTCCCCGACGATCACGCCGCCGACCTCCAGCGTCCGGGCGGCGTCGAACGCCACGTCGAGCCGGTGGGTGAAGACGCCGGCCTGCAGGCCGTACGCGGAGTCGTTGACGGCGGCGAACGCGGCCCGGTCGTTCGCGACGGGCGCGACCACGAGCACCGGCCCGAACACCTCCTCGGCGCACACCTTCGCGTCGGCCGGCACGCCGCTGAGCACAGTGGGCGGGTAGGTCGCCCCGTCGCGCCGCCCGCCGGTCTCGATGACCGCGCCGGCGGCGACCGCCTCGTCCACCCAGGTCTCGACGCGCTGCGCCGCCTCGACCGACACCAGCGGGCCGACGTCGGTCAGCTCGGAGCGCGGGTCGCCGGTGCGCAGCGCCTTCACCGCCGCGACGAGCCGGGGCAGGAAGTCGTCGTAGAGCCGTTCGTGCACGTAGACCCGCTGCACGGCGATGCACGACTGCCCGGCCTGGTAGTTGGAGAACGTGGCGATGCGCTGCGCGGCGAAGGTCAGGTCCTCGTCCGTCGCCCAGTCCTCGCAGATCACCGCCGCGGCGTTGCCGCCGAGTTCCAGCGTGACGTGCTTGTCCGGCGCGGCCCGCCGGATGGCCGCGCCGACCGGTCCGGAGCCGGTGAACGACACGACCGGCAGCCGCGGGTCGGCGACCAGTTCGGCGGCCCGCTCGTTGGGCAGCGGCAGCACGGAGAACATGCCCTCGGGCAGGTCGGTCTCGGCCAGGATCTCGCCGAGCAGCAGCGCGGTGAGCGGGGTGGCCGGGGCCGGCTTGACCACGATCGGGGCGCCGACGGCGAGCGCCGGGGCGACCTTGTGGGCGACCAGGTTGAGCGGGAAGTTGAACGGGGTGATGCCGAGCACCGGTCCGCGCGGCACGCGCCGGACCAGGGCGATCCGCCCGGTGGCGGCGGGGTCGGTGTCGAGTCGTTGCAGGTCGCCGGAGAAGCGGCGGGCCTCCTCGGCGGCCCAGCGGAACGTGGAGACCGCGCGCCCCACCTCCGCCTTCGCCCACTTGACCGGCTTGCCGTTCTCGGCGGTGAGCAGCGCGGCGACCTCGTCGGCCCGCTCGGCAAGCCGCCGGGAGACGTGGTCCAGGGCGGCCGCGCGGGCGTGCGCGGGCAGGGCCGCGGCCTCCGCTGCCACCCGGGCGGCGCCCGCGACGGCGGCTTCGACCTGGTCGGCCGTGGCGAGCGTGGTACGCCCCACCGGCTGCCCGTCGTACGGGTGGGTGACTGTCAGCTCGTCCTCGCCGTGGGCGGGGCGACCGGCGACGTAGAAGGCTCTCGGCTCCACGACCGGCAGCCTAGACCACAGGCTCTCACGCGGAAACAGTTGCTCAAACCCTTGTCTGCCCCGGATTTAGTAGCCAAGATGGCAGTCAGATTGCGATAACCTCCGCTGACCCTCTCCCCGGCCACCCTCTCGGAGACTTCTGATGAGCGACCAGCAGCAGCTGCGCAACTTCGTCAACGGCGAGTACGTCGACCCGGTGGACGGCGGCTACGCCGACCTGATCGACCCGTGCACCGGCGAGGTCTTCGCCCAGGCCCCGGTCTCCGGCGCGGCGGACGTGGACGCGGCGATGAAGGCCGCCGCCGCCGCGTTCGAGACCTGGCGGGACACCACGCCGGCCGAGCGGCAGCGGGCGCTGCTGAAGTTCGCCGACGCGGTGGAGGCCCGGGCCGCCGAGCTGGTCGACGCGGAGGTCCGCAACACCGGCAAGCCCCGGCAGCTCACCACCGAGGAGGAGCTGCCGCCGGCGGTGGACGAGCTGCGTTTCTTCGCCGGGGCGGCCCGCCTGCTGGAGGGGCGCTCGGCCGGCGAGTACATGGCCGGGCACACCTCGTACGTGCGGCGGGAGCCGATCGGCGTCTGCGCCCAGGTCACCCCGTGGAACTACCCGTTGATGATGGCGGTCTGGAAGATCGCCCCGGCGCTGGCGGCCGGGAACGCGGTGGTGCTGAAGCCGTCGGACACCACGCCGGTGTCGACGCTGCTGCTGGCCGAGATCGCCGCCGAACATCTGCCGCCTGGTGTGTTCAACGTGGTCTGCGGCGACCGCGACACCGGCCGTACGCTGGTCTCCCATCCGACCCCGCAGCTCGTGTCGATCACCGGCTCGACCCGCGCGGGCATGGAGGTCGCCGCCGCGGCGGCGCCGGACCTGAAGCGGACCCACCTGGAGCTGGGCGGCAAGGCCCCGGTGGTGATCTTCGACGACGCGGATCTGGCGGCGGCTGCCGAGGCGATCGCGACGGGCGGCTACTTCAACGCCGGCCAGGACTGCACGGCGGCGACCCGGGTGCTCACCGGGCCGGGCATCCACGAGGACTTCGTGGCCGCGCTGACCGAGCAGGCCCGCAACACCCGCACCGGCGCGCCGGACGACGCCGACGTGCTCTACGGCCCGCTGAACAACGCCAACCAGCTCGCCCGGGTGAGTGGTTTCGTGGACCGCCTGCCGGACCACGCGAACGTCACCACCGGCGGGTCGCGGGTCGGCGACCGTGGCTTCTTCTACGCGCCGACTGTGGTCTCCGGCCTGCGGCAGACCGACGAGATCATCCAGGCCGAGGTGTTCGGGCCGGTCATCACGGTGCAGCGCTTCTCCGACGAGGACGAGGCGGTGCGCTGGGCCAACGGCGTGGACTACGGCCTGTCCGCCTCGGTGTGGACGCGCGACCACGGCCGGGCCATGCGGATGACCCGGCGGCTGGACTTCGGCTGCGTCTGGGTGAACACGCACATCCCGTTCGTCTCGGAGATGCCGCACGGCGGCTTCAAGCACTCCGGCCACGGCAAGGACCTGTCGGTCTACAGCCTGGAGGACTACACCCGGGTCAAGCACGTCATGCACAACATCGAAGGCTGATCGCGGTGGCCACCAGCGAGGAGCTGCACAAGCGCCGCGTCGAGGCGGTGGCGCGGGGCGTGGGCAGCACGATTCCCGCGTACGTGGACCGGGCGGGCGGCGGCACGATCACCGACGTGGACGGGCGGGAGTGGATCGACTTCGCCGCCGGCATCGCGGTCACCAACGTGGGCAACTCCGCGCCGCGCGTGGTCGAGGCGGTACGCGCACAGGTCGAACGGTTCACCCACACCTGCTTCATGGTCGCGCCGTACGAGTCGTACGTGGCGGTCTGCGAGCAGCTCAACGCGCTGACCCCGGGTGGCTTCGAGAAGCGCTCGGCGTTGTTCAACTCCGGCGCCGAGGCGGTGGAGAACGCGGTGAAGATCGCCCGGCACGCGACCGGGCGGCCCGCGGTGGTGGTGTTCGACCACGCTTACCACGGCCGGACCAACCTGACCATGGCGCTGACCGCGAAGAACATGCCGTACAAGCACCGGTTCGGGCCGTTCGCCGGTGAGGTCTACCGGGTGCCGATGTCGTACCCGCTGCGCGACGGCGGGCTGGACGGCGCCACCGCGGCGGCCCGCTCGATCGAGATGATCGAGAAGCAGGTGGGCGCGGAGAACGTGGCGGCGCTGCTGATCGAGCCGATCCAGGGCGAGGGCGGTTTTGTCGTACCCGCGCCAGGGTTCCTGCCGGCGTTGCGCGAGTGGGCGACGGCGGCCGGGGTGGTGTTCGTCGCCGACGAGATCCAGACCGGTTTCTGCCGCACCGGCGACTGGTTCGCCTGCGAGCACGAGGGCGTCGAGCCGGACCTGATCACGCTGGCGAAGGGCATCGCGGGCGGGCTGCCGCTGGCGGCAGTCACGGGCCGGGCGGAGCTGATGGACGCGGTGCACGTCGGCGGCCTCGGCGGCACGTACGGCGGCAACCCGATCGCCTGCGCCGCCGCGCTCGCGTCGGTCGAGACGATGCGGGAGCTGGACCTGGCCGCCGCCGCCCGCCGGATCGGCGCGGTGATGGGCGAGCGGCTGCGCGCCATCGCCGCCGGTGACCCGCGCGTGGCCGAGGTACGCGGCCGGGGCGCGATGCTCGCCGTGGAGATCGTCGTACCGGGCACGCTGACCCCGGACCCGGCCGCCACGGCGGCTATCTCGGCGGCCTGCCACGCGGCCGGGCTGCTCACGCTGACCTGCGGCACCTACGGCAACGTGCTGCGGTTCCTGCCGCCGCTCGTCATCTCCGACGACGAGCTGGGCCGGGGCCTGGACATCCTGGCAGCCGCCTTCGGCTGACCCCCGGACGTGGAACACCATGGGCGTGATCTCCCCCGGGCCTGCCCATGGTGTTCCACCCGGGAACTCAGCGGATCAGCTCGACGGTGTTGCGCCGGACCAGGTTCTTGCCCGGTTCCCGGATGGCGTCCATGGCGGCGGTGTTGAGCAGCACGCAACTGCCCGACGGCCCGGTCACCGTCACTGTCACCGCCCTGTTGTTGTCCAGGTTCGTCACCCGCAGCCGGGTGCCGAGCGGGAACTGACCGCTGGTGGCAGCGGGTGCCCCGCCCTCGGCGAAGAACGTGAGCGCGCCGGAGCAGACGCTGCCACCGATCGGCTGCGCCGCGCCCGGGCGGGTCTCACCCGGCTGCGCGCCCGGCGCCGGGGCGGCGGCGCCGTCGAGGCGTTCCACCACGTTGCGGCGGATGACGTTCTTGCCCGGCTCGCGTACCAGGTCCATGGCGGCGGCGTTCAGCAGCACGCAGCTCCCGGACGGCCCGGTCACCGTCACCGCGGTCACCTTGCGGTTGTCCAGGTTCGTCACCCGCAGCCGGGTGCCCACCGGGAACCGGTCGCTCGTCGCGGCCGGCGGCCCGCCCTCGGCCGAGAACGTCACCGACCCGGCGCAGACCGACCGCGCGGCCGGCGCGGTGTCCGCGAAACCCAGTCCGGTCCCCACCGAGACCGCCATCGTGGCGGTCACCGCCACGGTCGCCGCCAGCACGTGCTTGCGCTGCACCCTCACGTTCTCTCCCGTCGTCGCTGTCGCTCGACGCGTGGTACGGACGGGAGGGCCAGACCGTTCACTTCGGTCCGCGGTCTACAACGGACCGTAGCGGGTGTGTGGCGCTCCGGTCATCAGCGCCCAGTACCTGTCGCCGTAGGACCAGTGCCACCACTCCGTCGGGTAGTTCACCAGGCCCGCGCCGCTCAACGCCGCCACCAGCACGTTCCGGTTGCGCCACGCGCTCACCGGGATGTGCCGGGCCGCCGTGAAGCAGGCGTCCGCGCTCTCCTCCGGGGTGGCGTCGAGCGCTGTACCCATGTCCAGCTCCGCCCCGTCGTTGTCGCACAGAGTGAGGTCCACTGCCCCGCCGGTGCTGTGCGGGGCCACGTCGACCGGCGACACGAACTTGGTGGTCTCCCGGTGCAGCCGGTCCGCCGGCCAGTCCGGATGCCGCCGCCGCAGTTCGTCCCGGTAGCCGGTGAAGATGTCGAGCTGCGCCCGGAACGGCCGGTAGCCCTCGACCACGAGCAGGCGCAGCCCGGCCGGCAGCGCGCGCTGCGCGGCCAGCAGCCGGTCCGCGACCCCGCGACGCACCCGGGCGTACGCCCCGGCGGGGTCGGCGGCCCGCGCGTCCACCCGCAGCCCGGGCACCTCGCGCAGGTCCACCAGGGGTTCACCGTCGTCCCGGCTGGACACCGCGGCGACCCGGGGGTCGGACAGCAGGATCATGGCGTACCCCCGGGGTGCGCGGTGGACGGCCGGGCCGCGTGCCGGGCGAAGGCGAGCGCGACCAGCCGGTCCACCACCTCGGCGTACGTGACGCCGGACTCGGCCCACACCTTCGGGTACATCGAGTGCGCGGTGAAGCCGGGCAGCGTGTTCAGCTCGTTGACGAACAGGTCGCCGGTGGTCTCGTCGTAGAGGAAGTCGACACGGGCCAGGCCCCAGCCGCCGATCGCGGTGAACGCCCGCACCGACAGCTCACGGATCCGTTCGGTGACCTCGTCCGGCAGCGGCGCCGGGACGATCATCGGGTCGGCGTCGCCGAAGTACTTCTGCCGGTAGTCGAACCAGCCGCCCGCGACCCGGACCTCGCCGACCGCCGACGCCTCCGGCTGCCAGCCGCCGAGCACGCCGCACTCCAGCTCCCGGCCGGTCACGCCCTGCTCGACCAGCACCACGTGGTCGTGCCGGAACGCCTCCTCGACCGCCGCCACCAGGTCGTCGCCGTCGGCCACCCGGGAGATGCCGATCGAGGAGCCCATCCGGGCCGGCTTGACGAACAGCGGTCCGCGCAGCCCGACGACCAGCTTCTCCGGGTCCGCCGCGGCCCGCCAGGTCGGCTCGTCGAACCAGACGTACGGGGTGGTCGGCACGTCCTCGGCGCGCAGCGCCCGCTTCATCGCCACCTTGTCCATGCCGACGGCGGAGGCGAGGATGCCGCAGCCGACGTACGGCACGCCCAGCGATTCCAGCAGCCCCTGCACCACGCCGTCCTCGCCGTACGGGCCGTGCAGCACCGGGAACACCACGTCCAGTTCGGCGTGCACAGTGGCCGGGGCGTCGGCGGCGGTGACCGCGACAGTGCCGGCGACTGCCCCGCGTCGCAGCTCCGCCGCCGGGCCGGTGACCGGCAGCCGGTCGTCGATCGCCCGTCCCGCCGCCACTGTTCCGAGGTGCTGCGCGAGGACCGGTTCCGGCAGCAGCCGCAGCCCGCCGGTCCGGGTGAGGCCGAGCGCCACCACCCGGTGGCCCTGCCCGGCCAGGGCCCGGGCCACGCCGAGCGCCGAGGCGCAGGAGACCTCGTGTTCCGCCGACGGGCCTCCGAACAGGACACCGATCCGCACTGTCGACCTCATGCCGCCACTCCCACCGTCATCGGGTCGCCCGCCAGCCGGGCCACCAGGTCCGCTTCCACGTTTCCGCCGGTCAGCACCACGCCGACCGTCCTTCGCCGCCCACCACGAGAAGGCCACGGCGCGATCTCGCCCAGCCGCAGCGCGCCGGCCAGCCCGGCCGCGCCGGACGGCTCGACCAGCACCTTGAGGTCCAACAGGAGCAGCCGGAACGCCTCGGCGATCGCGTCGTCGTCGACCCGGACCACCCCCCGCACGGCGGTCCGGGCCACCGCGAACGGCAGGTCGCCGACGCAGCCGGGACGCAGTCCGTCGGCCAGGCTCGGCGTCGGCGCGACAGGCGTGGGACGTCCGGCGGCCAGGCTGCGGGCGAGCGAGTCGCACCCGACCGGCTCCACGCCGTACACCTCGATCGGCGTTCCGGCCGCCGCCAGGCAGGCCCCGGCGATGCCGCCGCCTCCGCCGACCGGCACCACGAGAGCGTCCAGCGGCGTGCCGCGCCGCCTCCTCGATCAACTCCAGACTGGCGCTGCCCTGCCCGGCCACCACGTCCGGGTGGTCGTACGCGTCGACCAGCGGGTGGCCCTCCACCTCGGCGATCCGCCGGGCGACGGCCAGGCGCTCCTCGACTGTGGTGCCGGCCCGGACCACCCGGGCCCCGGCCGCCCGCGCCCGGTCCACCTTGACCGGCGCGGCGTCCACCGGCAGCACGACCGTCGCGGCCAGCCCGTGCCGGCGCGCGGCGAGCGCCACCGCGACGGCGTGGTTCCCGGTGCTCTGCGCGACCACGCCGGTGTGCCCGGCGGCGGCCAGCCGGCCCACCGCCAGCATCGCGCCGCGCATCTTGTACGAGCCGCCGTCCTGGAGGTTCTCCGCCTTGAGCAGGATCCGGGCGCCGGCCAGGCGGTCGATCGCCGGGCTGTGCAGCACCGGGGTACGCACCACCCGGCCGGACAGCACGCGGGCGGCCTCCTCGACCTGTGTTCGGTCCGGCAGCGCCGGCGCGTCGATTCGGGACATGGTCTCTCCTTCGGCATTCGAGTGGGCGCGGCGGCGCGGCAGGTCGAACAGCCAGTGCGCGCCGAGCGCGGTGAGGCCGCGGTGTGCGGCGAGGCTCAGCGCCAGCACGAGCGCGGTGAGCACGACCGGGTAGACGGTCACGAGCAGCGCCCGCGCGGGCCCGCCCAGGCCGGCCACCGGTGCGGCGAGGAGCCGGTCCAGCAGCGCCAGCACCGGCATGTGGATCACGTAGACGGGTAGCGTGCGGCGGCCGAGCCGGGCCAGTGCCGGACCGGCCAGGCGGTGCCGGGCCAGCCGGGCGGCGGCGGTCAGCCCGAACGCCACCGCCGCGATGGAAACAAGCAGGTACCCGCCGGGCCGGAGCTGCGCGCCGGCCAGCGCCATGGCGGCCAGCCCGATCGCGTACGCCGCGCCGGCTGCCGCGAGCCGCCGGGTGCTCACGCCGTCCGCCCACCCCGTCAGGTACGGCTTCAGGTGCGCGCCCGCCAGGAAGAACACGAGGTTCTGGTAGACCTGCCCCCGGTTGCCGGGGCTGTCGAGCAGCCCGGTGGCCGCCACCGCGGACAGCGCGCCCGCGGCGCTCAGCAGTACCGCCGGGTGCACCCGGCGCAGCGCTTTCGCGATCACGAAGTAGAGCGCCAGCGCGTACAGGTACCACAGGTTCGAGGGCGTCACGGTGAGCTGGGCCAGCAGCTCACCGGGGTCGGTGGCCCGGTCGGTCGGGAAGCCCGGCGCCAGCGCCAGCAGCGCGGTGTGGATCAGCAGCCAGACCGCGTACAGGTAGAGGTTCCGCGCGATCCGGGGCCGCCCGGACGCCCGCCACGGGCGGGCCACCGCGTTCGCCGCGAAGATGCCGGAGATCGTGAAGAACAACGGCATCCGCAGCGGCAGCAACTGCTCGCCGAGCACCCCCCACGCGCCCGGCACCGGCAGGCCCACCTGCCAGTCGATGCGCAGGTAGTCCTTGACGACGACGTGCCACAGCACCACGAGCACGATGCAGGCGCCCTTGGCCACGTCGGCCCAGACCACCCGGTCACCGGGTGGTGCGCTCCCCTCGGTACGCGTCGGCACTGCGGTCTCCTCTCCGGCCGTCTCCGGGGCAGGCGGCGGTGCCGCCGGTCCCGTTCTCGGGCAGGTGTCATCGCGGGATGCCGCGACGGCGGCTCCCGGAGTCGTGTGTGGGGTGGTCAGCCCACGTGGGGCAGGTGGACGTCGACCCGCAGGCCGCCGTCCGCACCCGGGCGGGCGGCGATGATGCCGCCGTGCGCCTGGGTGATGGAGCGGGCGATGGCCAGGCCGAGCCCGGCGCCGCCGCCCTGGTTGGTCCGGTCCCGGGCGAGGCGCCGGAACGGCTCGAACAGCCCGTCGACAGCTTCGGCGGGGACGGCCTGCCCGCTGTTGGTGACGGTCAGCGCCGGGTCGCCGCCGACGGTGACGGTGAGCCGGCCGCCCGGGCGGTTGTACTTGATGCCGTTCTCCACCAGGTTGGTGACCAGGCGTTCCAGCAGCACCCGCTCGCCGGTCACGATCCGGGGCGACAGCCGGGTCTCCACTGTCACGCCCGCCTCGGCGGCCCGGTCGGCGTACGCGGCCAGCACGCCGGTGACGATCTGTTCGAGGCGTTGCGGGGTGGAGGACCGCAGGCCCTGGTCGCTCTCGCTGAGCGCCAGCAGTCCTTCGATCAGCCGCTCGTTGCGTTCGTTCGTGGCGAGCAGTTGCGCGGTCAGCAGCTCCAGTTGCTCGCCGGTGAGCGACTGGGCCATGCCGACCTCGATCAGGGTCCGCTGCACCGCGAGCGGCGTACGCAGTTCGTGGGAGGCGTTCGCGGCGAACCGCCGCTGCCCCTCGTATCCGGCGGTGACCCGGTCCAGCATGTCGTCGATCGCGCGGGCGAGCCCGGCCAGCTCGTCCCGCCCGCCGGGCCGGATGCGGTAGCCGAGGTTCTGCGGCCCCAGGTTCGCCATCGGGGCGGCCATGTCGTGCACCGGGCGCAGGCACCAGCGAGCAGCGCCCCACACCGCGAACCCGGCGGCCACCAGCACCAGCAACTGGGTCACCAGCGGCAGCAGCGGCACGAACGGACGGCCCGGCTCGCACACCGCGCCGACAGTGGCCAGGCCGCAGAACCACTGGGCCCGCCCCCACACCAGTTCGAGCAGCGACTTGACCATGTCGGGCACGAAGAACCCGGCGAGCAGGGCGAGCACCCCGACGAGCAGGATGCGGCGGCGAGGGCTCATTCCGGCTCGCCGATCCGGTAGCCGGCCTTCGGCACGGTGTGGATGACCGACGGCTGGCCGAGCTTCTTGCGCAGGGTCATCACCGTCACCCGGACCGCGTTGGTGAACGGGTCGGCGAACTCGTCCCACGCCTGTTCCAGCAGCTCCTCGGCGCTGACCACCCGGCCACCGGCCCGCATCAGCACGTGCAGGACGGCGAACTCCTTGGGGCTGAGCCCGAGCGGGCGGCCGTCGCGGGTCGCCGCGTGCCGGGCCACGTCGAGGACCACGCCGTGCCGCTCCAGCACCGGCGGCAGCGCCGGGGTGGACCGGCGGCCCAGCGCCTGCACCCGCGCCACCAACTCGGCGAAGGCGAACGGCTTGGTCAGGTAGTCGTCGGCGCCCAGCCCGAGGCCGGCGACCCGGTCCCGGATGCCGGCGGCGGCGGTGAGCAGCAGCACCCGGGTACCGGCGTCCGACCCGGCCAGGCTCCGGCACACCTCGTCGCCGGTGGCGCCGGGCATGTCCCGGTCCAGCACCGCCACGTCGTACCGGTTGACCCCGATCCGTTCCAGCGCGCCGTCGCCGTCGTAGCAGACGTCCACCGCCATGGAGAACCGTCGCAGCCCTTCGGCGACCGTGTCCGCCAAGAGCCGCTCGTCGTCCGCCACCAGCACCCGCACGTTGCGCTCCCCCGTGTCTTCCCTCGTCGTCCGGCACACCTTGGCAGGCCGCAGTTAAGGGTTCTGTAAGCGTCCGCAGCAGCCATCCTCCACGCGGGCCACGCTGCGACAACCGGCGTAGGACCGGATGGGCCGTTCGTCCGGTCCTCGGGCGGCGCGAGCACTGCTGAAGTGACCCGGATCACGCATTGGCGCTCAGGCGTGAGGTGGGTCACGATGGGTGGAAGGAGGCGCTGGTGGCTGACCCGTGGCTCGCCCTGGAGTTCGGCGCGGATCCGGTAGAGCGGATCGCGCAGGTCGGTGCCGCCCACGAGGCGTTCCTCACCGCGGGCACCACAGGCGGCGTCCGGGAGGTGGTCGCCCGCTCCTGGGAGCGGTCCGCGCTGCTCGACCCGGAGGCCACCGCACCGGTCGACCTCACCGACGACGCGCTGGAGACCTACCGCGCCGCGCACCCGCTCGCCCGGGTGATGCCGCTCTTCCGCGATCTGCTCGGCGGCATCGCGCAGGACGGCGCGCACCTGATGGCGGTCTGCGACGCCGCCGGGCGGCTGCTCTGGGTGGAGGGCCACCCCGGGGTGCTGCGGCACGCCGAGCGGATGAACTTCGTACCGGGCGCACGCTGGGACGAGGCGCACGCCGGCACGAACGCCCCCGGCACCGCCCTCGCCGTCGACCACGGCGTGCAGATCTTCGCCACCGAGCACTTCGTCCGGCCGGTGCAGCGTTGGACCTGCGCCGCCGCGCCGATCCACGACCCGGTCAGCGGCGCGCTGCTCGGCGCCGTCGACATCACCGGCGGGGACCACCTGGCCAACCCGCAGAGCCTGGCACTGGTCCGGGCCACCGCCCGGGCCGCCGAGGCGTTCCTGGCCGGCGCCGCGCCCGCCGCGCCGGACGTGGCGTACGTGTCGGCGCTCGGCCGCGACGAGGCGGAGCTACGCGTCGGCGGCCGGCGCATCCGGCTCGGCCGCCGGCACAGCGAGCTGCTGGTGCTGCTCGTCGACCACCCCGAGGGGCGCACCGGGGAGCAACTCGGCCTCGACCTCTACGGCGACGACAGGCGGCACCCGGTCACGCTGCGCGCCGAGCTGTCCCGGCTGCGCCGCGTGCTCGGCGAGGAGCTTCTCGACTCCCGCCCGTACCGGCTGCGGCCGGCCGTGCGTGCCGACTTCCGTACCGTCACCGAGCTGCTGGAACGTGGCGATCCGGCGGCGGCGCTGCGCGCGTACCCCGGGCCCCTGCTGCCCGGGTCGGACGCGCCGGGAGTGGCGCGGCTGCGCCGCCTGGTCGACGGCCAGTTGCGCGCCGCGGTGCTGGCCGGCGCCGATCCAGGGCTGATCGCCGCCTGGACCGCGACGGCGGCCGGGGCCGACGACCTCGCCGCCTGGCAGGCCCTGGCCCGGGCGCTGCCGCCGGGCACGCCGCGCCGGCCACTCGCTGTCGCGCGGGCCCGCCAGCTCGCCGAGGAGTACGCGCTACCGCGCGCAACGTTTCTGCAACGTCCCGGAAACTAGCCTGCCCGCCATCCACCCCAGACGGACGGCGGAGGTACCCATGACGCGCTACGACGCCCCCACCCACTGGCAGTCCCGCTACGACCACTACATCGGCGGCGAGTACGTGAAGCCGCACGGTGGCAAGTACTTCGAGAACCCGACCCCGGTGACCGGGCAGACCTTCTGCGAGGTGGCCCGGGGCACCGCCGAGGACGTGGAGAAGGCGCTGGACGCGGCGCACGGCGCGGCCGACGCGTGGGGCCGCACGTCGGTCGCCGAGCGTTCGCTGATCCTCAACCGGATCGCCGACCGCATGCAGGACAACCTGGAGTCCCTGGCGATCGCCGAGACGTGGGAGAACGGCAAGCCGGTACGCGAGACGCTCGCCGCGGACATCCCGCTCGCCATCGACCACTTCCGCTACTTCGCCGGGGCGATCCGGGCGCAGGAGGGCTCGCTCGGCGAACTCGACGACGACACAGTGGCCTACCACTTCCACGAGCCGCTCGGCGTGGTCGGGCAGATCATCCCGTGGAACTTCCCGATCCTCATGGCGGTGTGGAAGCTCGCCCCGGCGCTCGCCGCCGGCAACGCGGTGGTGCTCAAGCCGGCCGAGCAGACGCCCGCCTCGATCCACTACCTGCTCTCGCTGATCGGCGACCTGCTTCCTCCGGGCGTGCTCAACGTGGTGAACGGCTTCGGCGTCGAGGCGGGCAAGCCGCTCGCGTCCTCGCCGCGGGTGGCGAAGGTGGCGTTCACCGGCGAGACCACCACCGGGCGGCTGATCATGCAGTACGCCAGCGAGAACATCAGGCCGGTCACGCTGGAGCTGGGCGGCAAGAGCCCGAACCTCTTCTTCGACGACGTCAGCGCCGCCTCCGACGACTTCCTGGACAAGGCGCTCGAAGGCTTCACCATGTTCGCGCTCAACCAGGGCGAGGTGTGCACCTGCCCGTCCCGGGCGCTCATCCAGCAGGGCCACTACTCCGACTTCCTGGCCGCCGCCGTGGACCGGACCCGGCAGATCAAGCAGGGGCACCCGCTGGACACCGACACGATGGTCGGCGCCCAGGCCTCCAACGACCAGCTGGAGAAGATCCTGTCCTACCTGGACATCGGGCGGCAGGAGGGCGCGAAGGTGCTGACCGGCGGCGAGCGGGCCGACCTCGGCGGCGAGCTGTCCGGCGGCTACTACGTCCAGCCGACGATCTTCGAGGGCGACAACTCGATGCGGATCTTCCAGGAGGAGATCTTCGGCCCGGTGGTGTCGGTGACGTCCTTCGCCGACCTGGACGACGCCGTGAAGATCGCCAACGACACGCTGTACGGGCTCGGCGCGGGCGTGTGGACCCGGGACCTCAACGCCGCGTACCGGGCCGGGCGGGCGATCCAGGCCGGCCGGGTCTGGACGAACTGCTACCACGCCTACCCGGCGCACGCGGCGTTCGGCGGCTACAAGCAGTCCGGCATCGGCCGGGAGAACCACAAGATGATGCTGGAGCACTACCAGCAGACCAAGAACCTGCTGGTCAGCTACTCGCCGAAGAAGCTCGGCTTCTTCTGATGGGCGACCCGGTAACAGTGACCCCCGCGGCGGCCGACCTGATCCGGTCGCTGCGGGGGCAGCACGGCCCACTGATGTTCCACCAGTCCGGCGGCTGCTGCGACGGCAGCGCCCCGATGTGCTACCCGGCCGGCGAGTTCCGCACCGGCGGCTCGGACGTGCTGCTCGCCTCGCTGGCTGTCGACGGCGTACCCGAGCCGGTGGAGTTCTGGATGTCCAAGGCCCAGTGGGAGTTGTGGCAGCACACCCGGCTCACCGTCGACGTGGTGCCCGGCCGGGGTAGCGGCTTCTCCCTGGAGGCCCCGGAGGGCGTGCGCTTCCTCATCCGGTCCCACCTGAACCGCTGATCTGTCCGAGATCTTGCAGCTCCCGGGCATCGCGGCGGTGGGATGCTGACGCCGTCCACTTCGGAGTACGCGTCCCACCACCGCTCGAGTCGCTACCGGGTCGCGTTCCGCCACCGCCCGACAGGAGACCGCCCATGCACCCGGTCCGACAGCCAGTGCTCGCCGCCGGCCTCACCGCCCTGGCCACCGCCGCCACGCTCGGGCTCGCTCCGGGCGCCGCCGTCGCCGCCCCGGCGGCCTCTCCCAGCATCTCCGTCAACTGGTTCGGCACGGCCGACGTGCGGGCGCACACCGCCACCGTCGGCGGCCGGTTCGACTGCGGCGCCGAGCGTGGCCTCGCGTACATCGAGGTGCACCTCGACCAGCGGCGCGGCGCGGTCACCGGCTTCGGGTTCGGCGTGATCGGCGCGTGCACCGACGAGCGCACCGCCGGCACCTGGACCGCGACCATCCCCGCCGACCAGGGCAGATTCCGCCCCGGCCCTGCCACCACCATCGCCCGCCTGGTGATCGAGCCCAACTCCCTCACCGAAACCACCGAGCCCGTACGCCTGCGCCCCCGCTGCGCCCACCCCTGACCGGGTCGACGGCCTCCGGTCAGGCGATCTGCCGGAGGTCGTCGCCGTAGTCGAAGATGATCCGCAGCCGGGCGCCGAGGGCGTTGGCATAGCGGCTCAGCGTTGCCACCTCGTTGACGTCGAGGTCGCCGTTCTCAATCTGGCTCACCCGGCCGGGCGTCACGCCCATGATCTCGGCAACCTGCCGCTGGGTGAGCCCCAGCCGCTTGCGCTCCTCGGCCAGGTGGAACGCGCTCACCCACGCGTCGGTCCGGGCGCGCTCCGCCTCGTACGCCTCGTCGTCGCCGCCGAGTTCGGCGCGGACCTCGTCCCAGTGATAGAACTCCGTCACGACTCCCCCCTTCGCTCGCGCTCGCTGTCGAGCCAAGCCTTGTAGGCAACCTCCGCCGCCGGGATGTGCTGCCGGTACCAGCGACTCCAGTCGCCTGCCTTGTTGCCGGCGACCAGGAGGACCGCCTGCGACCACGGATCGAAGACGAACAGCACCCGGAGCGCCACGTCCCGACCGGAGCGGGGCCGCAGCTCCTTCAGATTACGGAGGCTGCTCCCGCGCAGCGTGTCCACGAGCGGGCGGCCCAGCCCTGGCCCGACCTCGGCCAGCTTGTCCACCGCCACCCGGACGCTCTCGTACGACGCCGGGTCGTGGTCCCGCAGGTCGCGCAGCCAGTGCCGGACCTCTCCGGTGACCCGGACCGACCAGCGCTTCCCGTCCGCACCCATGCCCAGACTATAGCCCGAGCTAAACACGTCGGGCTACCGATCAGCGGGCGTCCAAGAGCGGCTGGGTGGGGTTCCACGGGGTTCCGGTTTCGGCGTCGCGGCGTCGGCGGGCGATCGCGGACAGCGCCTCCAGCACCACCCGGTTGCCCAGGTAGGCGGTGATGTCGGCGTGGTCGTACGGCGGGGCGACCTCGACCACGTCCAGCCCGACCACCGGCAGCTCGTAACAGACCCGGCGCACCGCGTCGAGCAGTTGCCGGGAGGTGAACCCGCCCGGCTCGGGCGTGCCGGTGCCGGGTGCCATGCCCGGGTCGACCACGTCCACGTCGACGGAGAGGAACACGCCCTCGCACTCGTCGGTCGCGATGCCGAATGCCTCGGTCAGGCAGGTGTCCAGGCCGCGCGCCACGATCTCGGTCATCTCGTACGAGCGCATCCGCTGCTCGGCCATCCAGGCCAGCGTGTCGGGGCCGGGCCAGTAGCCGCGCAGCCCGATCTGGAGGAAGCGGTCGCCACGTACCGCACCGGACTCGATGAGCCGCCGCATCGGCTGGCCGTGGCCGTGCAGCGAGCCGAACTCGACGTCGCCGGTGTCGGCGTGCGCGTCGAAGTGCACAAGCGACACCCGGCCGAGCCCGTGGTGCCGGGCCACCCCTGTCGCATCCGGCAGCGCGATGGAGTGGTCGCCGCCGAGCACCACCGGGATCGCCCCGGCGGCGGCGACCGCGTGCACGGCGGTCTCCAGCGCGGCCAGCGAGCGCTCGATGTCGCCACTGAACATCTCCACGTCCCCGGCGTCGTAGACGCACAGGTCCTTCAGCCCGTCCACGCGCAGCGCCAGCGACGGGCGGGAACCGTCGTGCGGCAGGTAGCAGGCCTGCCGGATGGCGGACGGCCCGAACCGGGTGCCGGGTCGGTGCGAGGTGCCGCCGTCGAACGGCGCCCCGATGATCACCACGTCCGCGTCGGCGTACGTGACCGGCTCCTCGACTGTGCACGGCGGCACGCCGAGGAACGTGATGTCGGGACCATACATCGGGCCGTACCGGGTCATCGTTCCTCCATCCCCCACGGCGAACCGTAGCCGGTGAGCAGGTCCAGGAAGGGGGTCGGCGGGAACGCCTCGGGACCGAGCACGCCCGTGCCGGACCAGGCGCCGGTGGCGAGCAGTTCCAACGCGACGACCGGGTTCACGGCGGTCTGCCAGACCACCGCCTGGTGGCCGTACTCGCTCATCGACCACTCGTTGTCGACCACGTGGTAGAGGTAGACGCGGCGCGGCTGCCCGTCCGGGCCGGTGCCGGTGACGTACGTGCCGGCGCAGGTCTTGCCGCTCATCCGGTCGCCGAGCGTGGCCGGGTCCGGCAGCGCGGCGGCCACCAGGTCGCGCGGCGACACCTCGACGCCGCGTACCCGCACCGGCTCGGTCGAGTCGAGCCCGAGCTTGTGCAGCGTACGCAGCACCTCGATGAACTCGGCGCCGAGGCCGTACTTGAAGGTGACCCGCTTCGCCTCGACCCAGCGCGGGATGAGCAGCACCTCCTCGTGCTCGACGTTGACGCACTCGACCGGGCCGATCCCGGCCGGGAAGTCGAAGACCTCCGGCTCGCTGAACGGTTCGGTGGTGAACCAGCCGCGCCCGGCCTCCCAGATCACCGGCGGGTTGAGGCACTCCTCGATGGTGGTCCAGATGGAGAACGAGGGCGCGAAGTCGTACCCGGCGACTGTGAGGTTCGCGCCGTCGCGTACCCCGATCTCGTCGATCTCGGCGAAGAGTTCGTCGGCGGCGTAGCGGGCGAAGACGTCGGACAGGCCCGGTTCGACGCCGATGCCGCACAGCGCGAGCCGCCCGGCGGCGGCCCACCGCTGCGCGACGGCGAACTGCTCGTCGCCGAGCTTGACCCCGGTCTCGGCGTAGGGACGCTCGGGGTGCGGCCGGGACAGCGACATGGCCATGTCGAGGTAGTCGGCCCCGGCGGCGAACGCGCCGTCGAAGATCGGCATGACGAAGCGCGGGTCGACGGCGTTGAGCACGTGCGTGATCCGGTGTTCCCGGCACAGCGCGGCCACCGCGTCGGCGGAGGAGGCGTCCACCGTGGCGGCGGCGATCCGGTCGCCGTGCCCGGCGACGGCCCGCGCCGCCCGCGCCGGGTCGTGGTCGGCGACCACCATGAGCTCGAAGAAGGTACGGCGGGCGGCGATGGATACGGCTGCGGAGCCGACGCCACCGGCGCCGACGAGGAGGATACGCATCAGGAGTCGAACCCCAGTCCAAGACGGTCGAGAGTACGGAGCCAGAGGTTGCGCCGTCCGTCGCGCGCGTCGGCGCGGGCGAGCGACCAGCGGGTGAGGTTGATGCCCACGGACCGGGCCGGTTCCGGCGGGAACGGCAGCGGCTTGCTGCGTACCAGGTCGAGCCGGGTCAGCGGGGTGTCCGCGCCGGAGAGCAGGTCGAGCGTCACGCGGGCGCCGAACCGGGTCGCGCCGACGCCGAGCCCGGTGAACCCGGCCGCGTAGGCCAGGCGTCCGGAGTAAGCGGTGCCGAAGAACGCGCAGAACCGGGTGCAGGTGTCGATGACGCCACCCCAGCGGTGGCTGAAGCGCACATCGGCGAGCTGCGGGAAGGTCGTGAAGAAGTGCGAGGCCAGCGCGGTGAAGGTGGCCTCGCGCTGCTCCAGCGCCGGCGCCACCCGGTTGCCGTAGTGGTAGATCGCGTCGTAGCCGCCGAACAGGATCCGGTTGTCGGCGGTGAGCCGGTAGTAGTGGAACTGGTTGCCGGTGTCGGCGAGCCCCTGCCGGTGCCGCCAGCCGATCGCGTCGCGCTGCGCGGCGGTCAGCGGCTCGGTCATGAGCGCGTAGTCGTAGACCGGCACGATCCAGGAGCGCAGCCGGCGCAGCAGCGGCGGGAACGCGTTGGTGGCCAGCACGACCTGCCGCGCCCGCACCACGCCGGGCGCCGCGTCCACACCGCCCGCGGTGGTGGCGAGCAGCCCGGCGCCGTCGCGGGCCAGGCCGGTGACGCGGGTGTGCTCGTGCACGCGTACGCCCAGGTCGAGCGCGGCCCGGCGCAGTCCCCAGGCGAGCTTCGCGGGGTCGAGCAGGGCCACCCGGTCGGCGTCCCACATGCCGCCCAGGTACGTCGGCGACGCCACCTCGGCGCGTACCTCGTCACGGTCGAGGAGTCGCACGTCGTGGCCGTACCGGCGGGCCAGGTCCGCGTCGGCGGCGAGCCCGTCGAGCTGGTACGGCTCGACCGCCACCGCCAGTTCACCGGTGCGTTCGAAGTCGCAGTCGATGTCGTACTTCGCCACCGTGGCGGCGATGGCGTCCAGGTTCTCCCGGCCCAGCCGCTCCAGCTCGCCGATCTCGCCGGGGAACCGCTCGACGCCGTTGGCGAGCCCGTGGGTGAGCGACGCGGCACAGAACCCGCCGTTGCGCCCGGACGCCGCCCAGCCGCACGTGCCCGCGTCGACGAGCAGCACGTCGCGGTCCGGGTCGGCCTCCTTTGCGAGCAGCGCGGTCCACAGCCCGGCGTACCCACCGCCGACCACGAGCAGGTCGGTGGCGTGCGACCTGGACAGCGGCGGCAGCGGGTCGGGCCGAACCGGGCGGTCCAGCCAGTACGGCACGGGCGCGGCGTCGGCCAGCGCCCGGCCGGTATGCGGGAGTGTCATGGCTTGCCCGCAGGTGTGGCGACCACCGCGAGGGCGGCCCGTCGTGCCCGCCGTCCGCGCAGCGAGGTGGCCCCGACCAGCAGCAACGCGATCACGAACATCGCCGTGCCGATCACGTTGACCTGCGGCGGGATGCCCCGCTGGGAGGCGCCCCAGACGTACATCGGGAACGTGACTGTGGTGCCGGCGTTGAAGTTCGTGATGATGAAGTCGTCGAAGCTGAGCGAGAACGCCAGCAGCGCGGCGGCCACGATGCCCGGCAGCACGAGCGGCAGCGTGATCCTTCGGAAGGTCTGCCACTCGCTGGCGTACAGGTCCATGGCGGCCTCCTCCAGCCGCCGGTCCATGCCGGAGAGCCGGGCCTTCACGGTGACCACGACGAACGACATGCAGAACATGACGTGCGCGATGACGATCGTCCAGAAGCCCTGCGGCACCCCGGCGGCGACGAAGAGGGCGAGCAGCGAGGTGCCCATCACCAGTTCCGGGGTGGCCATCGGCAGGAAGATCAGCCCGTTGAGCCCGGACCGGCCGCGGAAGCTGTGCCGGACCAGCGCGAACGCCATCAGCGTGCCGAGGATCGTGGAGGCGACTGTGGCGATCAGGCCGATCTGCATGCTGCGTACCACCGCGTCGCACATGTCCGAGGTGGCGCAGGGCTGCTTCCAGTTGTCGAGCGTGAACTCGTTGAAGTCGTAGGAGAGCCGGCTGGAGGGCCGGTTGAAGGAGAGCCCGGCGACCACCATGATCGGCAGCGTCAGGTAGCCGAGGACGAGCAGCGCCACACCCATCACCCACCGGTCGGCGAGCCAGCGCCTCACGTTCACAGGACCTCCTCCGTACCGGCCCGGCGCAGGTAGACGAAGACGATCGCCAGGATCGCGGCCATCAGCAGGAACGACAGCGCCGCGCCCTGCGGGTAGTCCAGCCGGACCAGGAACGCCGAGTCGATGACGTTGCCGATCATGTACTCGTTCGGGGTGCCGAGCAGTTCGGCGTTGATGTAGTCACCGGTGGCCGGGATGAAGAACAGCAGCGTGCCGGCGATCAAACCGGGCATCGACAGCGGCAGCGTGACCTTGGCGAACGCGCGCACCGGGCTCGCGTACAGGTCGCTCGCCGCCTCCAGCAGCCGGGGATCGAGCCGCTCCAGGCTCGCGTACAGCGGCAGCACCAGGAACGGCAGGAAGTTGTACGTCAGACCGAGCACCACGGCGATCGGGGTGGCCAGCAGCCGCCCGTCCGGTCCGAGCAGGTGCACGTCGCGCAGCAGCCCGACCAGCGCGCCGTTGTCCGACAGGATGGTCTTCCAGGCCAGCGTGCGCACCAGGAAGCTGGTGAACATCGGCGCGACCACTGCCACCAGCAGCAGGTTCTTCCACCGGCCGGCCTTCTGCGCGATCGCGTACGCCAGCGGGTAGCCCATCAGCAGCCCGAGCACCAGCGCGATGGCCGAGTAGAGGAAGGACCGGGAGAACTGCGGCCAGTACGCCTGCAACGCGTCCGGGTAGTTGCTGAACGCCCAGGTCATCGCGTACCCGGTGGATAGCGAGCCGGCCGGGTCGTAGAGGCTGGCCGAGGCGAGCTGCACCAGCGGGAGCGCGAAGAAGACGAGCAGCCAGACCGCGCCGGGCAGCAGCAACAGGTACGGCAGGAGCCGGTTGCGCCCGCGCCGCACCGGCGGCGGCGCCGGTTTCCCGGCGGAGGTCGGTACGTGGGCCAGCGCGCTCATGCCGCCACTCCGCTTCGCTCCGTGCCGCCATGAGGCACCTTCGCGCCGAGCCAGCCGATTCGCTCGCTGCGCTCGCTCATGGCAGCGCACCCACCGGCGGCTCGTCGAGCAGCGGCGCGGTCTGGTCGTCCTCACCGGCGGCCCGGGGCAGGAGGAACGCGTGCCGCGGGTCCCAGTGCGCGGTCACCGCCGTGCCGACCGCCAGCTGACCGCCCAGACCGCTGTTCGCGGCGAACGCGGTCAGCTCGCTGCCCCACGCGGTGCGCACCAGGTACTGGGTGCTCACCCCGACGTAGGAGGTGTCAGTGACCACGCCACCGACGTGCTGGTGCCCGGCCGGCACCCGGTCCGGGCCGTCGACCAGGTGCAGCTTCTCCGGACGTACGCCGAGGAAGGCCGGCCCGTCGGTGAGCCGCGCCCGGCCGGCGGGCCCCGAGAAGCGCGCGCCGTGCGCCGTGACCAGCACGTCGTCGGCGGCGCGCCCGCCGGCTTCGGCGGCGAGCAGGTTGGACTGGCCGAGGAAGTTCGCGACGAACGCGGTGGCCGGGTATTCGTAGATGTCGGCGGGCGCGCCGAGCTGCTCGATCCGGCCGGCGTTCATCACCGCGACCGTGTCGGCCATCGTCATGGCCTCCTCCTGGTCGTGGGTGACGTGCACGAACGTGATGCCGACCTCGGTCTGGATCCGCTTCAGCTCGATCTGCATCTGCCGGCGCAGCTTCAGGTCGAGCGCGCCGAGCGGCTCGTCGAGCAGCAGCACCTGCGGGTGGTTGATGAGTGCCCGGGCCAGCGCGACGCGCTGCTGCTGGCCGCCGGAGAGCTGGGCCGGGCGGCGGCGGCCGTACCCTTCGAGCTGGACCAGCGCGAGCATCCGCTCGACCTGGTCGCTCACCTTGCGGATCCCGCGGCGGCGCAGCCCGAACGCCACGTTCTCGTGGATGTCCAGGTGCGGGAAGAGCGCGTAGCTCTGGAACACGGTGTTGACCGGCCGCTTGTACGGCCGCAGCCCGGCGATGTCCTGCTCGCCGAGCAGCACCTGTCCGCTCGTGGGCTGCTCCAGCCCGGCGATCATCCGCAGCGTGGTGGTCTTGCCGCAGCCGGACGCGCCGAGCAGGGCGAAGAACGAGCCCTGCCCGATGGTGAGGGTGAGGTCGTCGACGGCGGTGAAGACGCCGAACCGCTTGGTGAGGTCGACCAGTCGCAGGTCGCCGGCCGGGGTCTGCTGCCCCTTCACGCGCCGATCACCTGCTGGAACTTGGTCTCGTACTCCTTCTCCTGGGCTTCGTCGAGCGCCATGAAGACCTTGGCCTTGGACAGCATCGCGTCGTCCGGGAAGATCAGCGGGTTGGTGGCCAGATCCGGGTCGATCTTCTCCATCTCGGCCTGCGCGCCCTGCACCGGGCAGATGTAGTTGACGTACGCGGCCAGCTTCGCCGCCACCGCCGGGTCGTAGTAGTGGTTCATCAACGCCTCGGCGTTGGCCTTGTGGGTGGCCTTGTTCGGCACCAGCATGTTGTCCGACCAGAGCATCACGCCGGACTCGGGCACCACGAACTTGATCTTCTCGTCCTCGAAGCCGAGCTGCACCACGTCGCCGGACCAGCCGATGCACGCGGCGATGTCGCCCTTGGCCAGGTCGGGCGCGTAGTCGTTGCCGGTGAACCGCCGGATCTGCTTGCTGTCCACGGCCTTCTTGAGCTTGTTCAGCGCGTCGTCGAACTGGGCCGCGGTGAACTTGGCCGGGTCGTGGCCGAGCGACTGGAGCAGCAGGCCGATGGTGTCGCGCATCTCCGACAGCACAGTCACCTTGCCCTTGAGATCGGGGCGGGTGAGCAGCTCGTCGACGGTGCGGATCTCCTTGGTGACCTTCGCGTTGTACGCCAGACCGGCCAGCCCGGACTGCCACGGGACGGCGAGCTGGGTCTCGGCGTCGAAGGAGCGCCCGCGCAGCGACTGCAGCAGGTTCGCCTCGACGTTGGGCATCTTCGACTTGTCCAGCTTCTGCATCCAGCCGAGACGGATCACCCGGGCGGCCATCCAGTCGGTGAGCACCATGATGTCCCGGCCGGTGCTCTGACAGCCGGCGAGCTGGTTGCGCACCTTGCCGAAGAACTCGTTGTTGTCGTTGACGTCCTCGGTGTACGTCACCTGGATACCGGAAGCGGCGACGAACGCGTCGAGCGTGGGGCGCTTGGACTCGTCCTTCTCGTCGGTGTCCATGTACTGCGGCCAGTTCGAGAAGGCGACCTTCTTCTCGGTGGCGGACAGATCCTCGCTCTTGCAGCCGGCTTCGGTCTGCTGGGCGCCCTTGGTTCCGCAGCCGGCCAGGGTGCCCGCGGTGGCGAGCAGCGCGGCCGAGCCGACGGTCCCGGTGAGCAGACCACGCCGGGTGAGGGTCCGGAGGGGACTACGCATGTGACGACTCCTTGGGGGGCATCGTCGGCGGCGGGACGGGGGCGGCGCGCCGGCGGGAGGGTCAGTGGCGATGGACGACTGATCCTGACATGAGAAAACCTCTCTCACAAGGGATTCCGTTGCAGGAATAGCCAGTCGCCACGAAATACGCCAGACTGCGCGGGGCACTACGATCGATCCGGAGAATCGGACACGAGGAGCGTCGATGGTCAACCGGCACCAGGAGAATTCCAACGGCGGCCGTCGGGTCACCGTGCGTGAAGGCTCCAATCACGCTCTGCTCGACGACGTGGCCAAGCAGATCATCGAGCAGCTCCAGGAGGACGGACGCCGCCCGTACGCGAGCATCGGCAAGGCGGTCGGCCTCTCCGAGGCGGCGGTACGCCAGCGCGTGCAGCGGCTGCTCGACGCGGGCGTCATGCAGATCGTCGCGGTCACCGATCCGCTCCAGCTCGGCTTCCCCCGCCAGGCCATGATCGGTCTGCGCACCGACGGGGACCTGGAGGCGGTGGCCGACCGGCTGGCCGAGTTCGAGGAGATCGACTACGTGGTGATCACCGCCGGCTCGTTCGACCTGCTGGCCGAGGTGGTCTGCCGCAACGACGCGCACCTGCTGGAGATCCTGCAGAAGCTGCGCGGCGTGCCCGGGGTGCTCTCCACCGAGGCGTTCGTCTACCTGAAGCTGCGCAAGCAGACCTACAGCTGGGGCACCGCCTGATGCGGATTCCGTTGACGCAGCGCTGACGCGGCGCTGAATCCGTCGCGTTGAGGCTTATTCACTTGCCTTATCGGCACCGTCTGTGGGATAACCGTGGGCAGAGCGGCCGGTGTCACCCCTGACCGGCCCGAGACCCGATGGGGCTGACATGGCCAACGCCACCGACCACCTGTGGATGCACTTCACCCGCATGGCGAGCTACCCCGCCGGCGAGGTTCCGACAATCGTCCGGGGCGAGGGCGCGTACGTCTGGGACGCACAGGGCCGCCGCTACCTGGACGGGCTGGCCGGGCTGTTCGTCGTCAACGCCGGCCACGGCCGCGCCGAGCTGGCCGAGGCCGCCGCCAAGCAGGCCGGCGAGCTGGCCTACTTCCCGCTCTGGTCGTACGCCCACCCGAAGGCCGTCGAGCTGGCCGAGAAGATCGCCACGCTCACGCCCGGCGACCTGAACCGGGTCTTCTTCACCACCGGCGGCTCGGAGGCGGTCGAGGCGGCGTGGAAGCTGGCCCGGGCCTACTTCAAGCGCACCGGCAAGCCCACCAAGCACAAGGTGGTCAGCCGCTACATCGCCTACCACGGCACCTCGATGGGCGCGCTGTCGATCACCGGCCTGCCCGGCATCAAGACCGACTTCGAACCGCTGGTCCCGGGCGGCATCAAGGTGCCGAACACCAACTTCTACCGGGCCCCCGAGCACGGCGACGACCCCGAGGCATTCGGCCGGTGGGCCGCCGAGGAGATCGGCCGGGCGATCGAGCGGGAGGGGCCGGAGACGGTCGCCGCCGTCTTCCTGGAGCCGGTGCAGAACTCCGGCGGCTGCTTCCCGCCGCCGCCCGGCTACTTCGAGCGGGTACGCGAGATCTGCGACGCGTACGACGTGCTGCTGGTCAGCGACGAGGTGATCTGCTCCTGGGGCCGGCTCGGCGAGTACTTCGGCGCCGTCCGGTACGGCTACCAGCCGGACATCATCACCACCGCGAAGGGGATCACCTCCGGCTACGCCCCGCTCGGCGCGATGATCGCCAGCGAGCGGCTGATGGAGCCGTTCCTCACCGAGACCGGCATGTTCGCGCACGGCGTGACGTTCGGCGGTCACCCGGTCTCCTGCGCGGTCGCGCTGGCCAACCTGGAGGTGTTCGCCCGCGAGGACCTGATCGGGCACGTCCGGGCCAACGAGGGCGCGTTCCGCTCCACCCTGGAGAAGCTGTACGACCTGCCGATCGTCGGCGACGTCCGCGGCGACGGCTACTTCTACGGCATCGAGCTGGTCAAGGACAAGACGACGCGGGAGACGTTCGACGAGGCCGAGTCGGAGCGGCTGCTGCGCGGCTTCCTCTCCACCGCGCTGTTCGACGCCGGGCTCTACTGCCGGGCCGACGACCGGGGCGACCCGGTGGTGCAGCTCGCCCCGCCGCTGATCGCCGACCAGCAGCACTTCGACGAGATCGAGCAGATCCTGCGCGCGGTGCTGACCGAGGCGTGGTCCCGGCTCTGAGCCGATGACGGGCTACCAGCACCTGTCGTACTGGCTGTCCAGCCTGGACGAGCCGCTGACACCGCGACCCGGGTTGCCCGGCGACACGGACGCCGACGTGGCGATCGTGGGCGCCGGGTACACCGGGCTGTGGACGGCCTGGTACCTGGCCGAGGCCGACCCGACGCTGCGCGTCGTCGTGCTGGAGCGGGAGATCGCCGGGTACGGCGCATCCGGGCGCAACGGCGGCTGGTGCTCCGCGCTGTTCCCCACCTCACTGCCGGCGCTGGCCCGGCGCCACGGCCGGGACCGGGCTCTCGCGCTGCAACGGGCCATGCACGACACGGTCGGCGAGGTGGGCCGCGTCGCCGCAGCCGAGGGCATCGACTGCGACTGGCGGGCCGGCGGCACTGTGACGCTGGCCCGCAGCGAGGCCCAGCTCGGCCGGGCCCGAGCCGAGGTCGCGCAGGCCCACGCGCACGGGCTCACCGACGACGACCTGAGGCTGCTCGACGCCGCCGAGGCCGCCGCGCGGTGCGACGCCGAGGGGGTACGCGGCGGCACGTACACCCCGCACTGCGCGGCCGTGCACCCGGCGAAGCTGGTCCGGGGCCTGGCCCGGGCGGTGGAACGCCGGGGCGTACGCATCCACGAGCGCACACCGGTGACCGCGCTGCGGCCGGGCGCGGCGGTGACACCGGCGGGCGTGGTCCGGGCCCCGGTGGTGGTCCGCGCGACGGAGGGCTACACGCCGGGGCTACCAGGCCAGCGGCGGACGGTGGCGCCTGTCTACTCGCTGATGGTGGCCACGCCGCCGCTGCCCGAGGCGACCTGGGCGCGGATCGGGCTGGCGGAGCGGGAGACGTTCTCCGACTACCGGCACGTCATCGTGTACGGCCAGCGCACCGCCGACGGCCGGCTCGCGTTCGGAGGGCGGGGCGCCCCGTACCACTACGCCTCCCGGGTCCGGCCCGGCTTCGACCGGGAGCCCCTGGTGTTCGCGGCGCTGCGCCGCACGCTCGGCGAGCTGTTCCCGGCGCTCGGGCCGGACGTGCCGGTGACGCACGCCTGGGGTGGGCCGCTCGGCGTGGCCCGCGACTGGGCCGCGTCGGTGGGGCTGGACCGCCGCACCGGGCTCGCCTGGGCCGGCGGGTACGTCGGTGACGGCGTCGGCACCAGCAACCTCGCCGGCCGTACGCTGGCCGACCTGATCCGGGGCGTGGACAGCGACCTGACAGCGCTGCCCTGGGTGGGTCACCGCTCCCCGCGCTGGGAACCGGAACCGCTGCGCTGGCTCGCGGTGAACGCCGGTCTGCGGGTGATGTCCTCAGCCGACCGGAGAGAGCACCGGACGGCCCGCCCGTCCCGCCGGGCCGATCTCTTCAACCGCTTCCTGGGCCACTGACCGCACCCGGCTCCACGCCCCGTTGATCATGAAGTTGGCGGCACTCAGGGAGATCGAAGACGCCGCCAACTCGGGGAAGTGGTGGGGTCCGGGCGGGTTGGATGCGGCCACCTCGCCGTAATTGTGTTGATCTTTGCGGGGCCGGGTGCACCCAGGACTCGTGATCGACACCAGTACGGGGTGATGGTGGAGTCCAGGCGGGTGGGATGGCACCACATCCCCGCACTGGCGTTGACCTTGACCCGGCCGGGTGCGCCCAGGGTTCGTGATCGACACCAATTCGGGGTGGTGGCTGGTTTCGTCCAAAGGGCGCCGCCACCGGTGAGGCGGTGCGCCGGTCGAGGGTGGCGCGGACGTCGCCGGGCCGGTCAGCCCGATCCTGGGCCTCCCGCCCGCTGGTCCGCGCGCGTGGCCGACCAGCGCGACCTTCATGATCGACCGATGGAGGGTCCAGGCCGGGGCTCGGTCAGTGGTGGGGTGGGATCACCCGGAGGTGACCGCGGCGGCCCTGCTGGGGGGTCTGGGGCTTGGTGCCGGGCTCGTCCTCGGGAGGGCGGGGCGGGGCCGGGCGGGCGGCCTCGCGGACCGCCTCGGCCAGCGCCACCAGGTCGTCAGTGGTGGGCGGCGGCGGCTCGAACTCGCCCTCGTGCCGCACCACGTCCCAGCCGCGCGGGGCGGTCAGGCTGCGGGCGTGCGGCTCACACAGGTCGTACGTGTGCGGTTCGGCGAACGCGGCGAGCGGGCCCACCACCGCCGTCGACTCGTTGTAGACATAGGTCAATGTGGCGACCGCTTGCCGGGGGCAGCCGTTACGGGAGCAGCGCCGTGGTGACCTCACGGCGGCAGGGTATCCCCATTACCGGGTCCGGCGCACCGCTTCGCGTTACGACACGCCCGTCATGGTGATCACAATTCCTCCGTCCGGCGCACCGGCGCGCCGGACGACCGCGCGACGGCGGGCGGGCCGCCGTCCCGGGCTACCCTGTCCGTCATGACGAGCCCGCAGAACCGCCGCCCCGGCTCCGGCCGGCGCACCCACCGTGACCGGCACGGTCGCGGGTTGCGCGGGCGGCTGGTGCCGGCCACCGTCCCGCTGGCCCGGACGAAGGCCGAGGTCTTCGACGACCTGGTGCTCGACACGGTGGAGACGCTCGAACGCCGGTTCGCCAAGGAGCTGGCCGGGGTGGAGTTCGCGGTCGAGGACGTTCCGCCGGACCTGAACGTCTACGACTCGGACGTGCTGGAGGACGGCGAGGTGCCGCTCGCCCGGCTGCTGCCCGGGCGGCCCGGCCGCCAGGAGGTGCCGCCGCGCATCGTGCTCTACCGGCGGCCGCTGGAGTTCCGCGCGATGGACCGCGAGGACCTCGCCGACCTGGTCCACGACGTGATCATCGAGCAGGTGGCGAATCTGCTCGGGGTGGACCCGGACGAGCTGGCCTGACCCCCCGTCGGGCGGTCGCCCCGCTGCCGGTTGCGCCGCCACCCGGCCGGCCCCCGCCGGCCGGACAGCGACCCGGGCCCGGGCGGCCCCCACCGCCCGTCGGCCCGTACGTGTGTCAGGCGGCGACCCGCCGCTTGAGCTTGCGCCGCTCCCGCTCGGAGAGGCCACCCCAGATTCCGAACCGCTCGTCGTGGCCGAGCGCGTACTCCAGGCATTCCGTCTTCACTTCGCACCGCGAGCAGATGCGCTTCGCCTCGCGGGTCGAGCCGCCCTTCTCGGGAAAGAACGCCTCCGGGTCGGTCTGCGAGCAGAGCGCCCGCTCCTGCCACTCCGGCGCGTTCCCGAGCAGGTCGGCCACCTCGAGCTGGCCGTCCATCGATTGCCTCCTTGTCGCGCACCGGCGTCATTCGCCGCTGCAACCCCCCACGCGAAAGGCGTGCCTGTCCGTACGGTCACCATTTGTTGCGTTCCGTGCGAACAACCCCATTCAAATTACACGCGTGTAATGCGTGCGCCGTCAAGCCAAACTTGATAATGGAGTCGCCCTCCCGACACGTCCGGGACGACCGCCGCGGTCGCCCGTAGCCTCGCAACCTGCCCTATCGATTCAGACCCCGGACGAGTAACGCCCTCCCCGGCGAGTTGCCGGAAGTTTTCTGCCGTGGCGCACCGTCGGCGGGCCGGCCGGACGCCCCCGCCGGCCGCTCGTACCAAGATCAGAATTGGTGGGGCAAAGGGTAACGCGCCCGCCGCTGTACCGCCCGTCGAGCCGTCCAACGCCGACTGCGCCCCGTCCACCATGTGGACGGGGCGCAGGCTTCGGCGCGGTCGCCGGTTCAGTCCACGCGAGCTGGTGAGCTGGCTGGCCAGACGAATTCGGCGATGCACCCGCCGGTGACCGAGATCGCGCCGGCCGATGTGTTCTCGTCCCACCAGACGGTATAGACACCCGCCTCCAGGTCCGGGTAGACGGCACTGTGGAAGACCCCGTCCAGGACGTGCCGCTCACGTACCGCGGAGTGGGTCCGCGGTCCGTCGAGGTCCGCCCGGCTGATCTCGATCTCCCGGCCGTGCAGGTCCCGGCCGGTGTGGATGATCAGCGCGCCCCGGTTGCCGCCGAGGTCGAGCACGACGCTGCCGGCCTCCGACGGGCCGAGATCGTGATGGTGTGACATCCGCGCCTCCCGTCAGGACTTCTTCGCCTGCGGGTTGCCGAACCCGTCGTACGGCGTACCGAGGAACGGGAAGTCGGCCAGGAACGGCGCGGTGACGTCGGCCGCGCTCAGGCCCGGGGTGACCGCCGCCGCGGCGGCGTCGGGCCGGAACGTCTTGTCCACCAGCGGCACGGTCAGCCCGGCGATGGCCCGCAGCGCGATGGTCACCACGTCGTCGGAGACCCGGCGGCCGTTCGGGAAACCGGCCAGGTCCCCGCCGAGCACGCCGAACCGGTCCGGCGTGCGGCTGGGCCGGATCGCCGTGTTCAGCCGCAGCATGTCCGCCTGGACGTCACCGGTGGTGTTGGCGAAGCCGTCGATCAGTCCGGCCGGGATGCCGGTGAGCAGGATCGCCACCAGGTCGGCGCGCGGCTTCTTGGACTTGTTCAGCGCGTCCAGACTGGGGAACACGCCCGGGTAGAGCGCCGGCAGCAGCCCGGCCAGCTCCGGCCGCTCGACGAACCCGGCGAACCGCTTGTCCTCCGACGGCGGGAGCGTGTTCCACACGTCCTTCCTGGACATCGGCACGATGACCTCGTTGAACAACGGGTTACCGAGTCGCGACACCTGCGTGAAGGGGCCGGCGGCGGTGTCCGCGGCGACCCGGTCGCCGAGCACCCGGACCTGCTGACGGGACGCGGTGGTCCACACCCCGATGGTCGAGGCGCGGTCCGCGACGCCGTAGCGGGCGGCCTTGCGGCGTACCTGGCTCAGCGGCACCTGCACGGCGAGGCTGTGCACGTTCAGCCGGTCCAGCGCGTTCACCGGCTCGCCCTCGGCCTGGAACAGCTTCTTGCCGGCGACGTGCAACTGCTGGAACGGCCGCAGCGTGCCCAGGTCGAACACCGCGCCCAGGTCGACGAAGAAGCCGTCGGCCCGCTGTCCGGCGAAGACCTTCTCACCGGTGGACAGCTTGAACGTCGCCTGGCGTACGAGGTTCTGGTACTTCGGTGTGGACAGCGGCCCGACGTTGCAGGGCGGGCAGGGCAGTTTGTGCGCCAGTACGCGCGCCCGGCCGTCGACGATCCGGGTCAGCCGGTAGAACTGCCGCCGGTTCCAGTTCTTGCTCTCCAGCGACTCGATCGGTCCGGTGTTGTAGAGAAAGCTGTTCTGGTTCGTGATCTCGGTGGTGAATTCGAAACGATAGGTGACGTCCGGATTACCGTCGCCATCGTTGTCGATGTGAATCTCGTACCGGACGTCGTCGCCGAACTCGAAGAAGTTCGGGCCGCCGGACGGAAGTTGCAGCGGCACGTAGTTGGCGATCAACGTGACCGTGTCCGGCTGGTTCGGCGTGACGAACGCGTACAGGTCGGAACTGTCGGCGACCGGATCCTTGGCGATCTCCGGGGCCTCGCGGTGAGAGGACATGGCGGACGCACCTTCGTCGGGGGAACGGAAGACGGAGCCGGCGCCGGAGCCCACGCCGGTGGCGGGTGGGATCAGCGCCGGTCGGCGGCGCGCACCAGGCGGTCGGCCAGACCGCGGTCGCGGACCTCGACCCTTGTCGTGCCGACGAAGACGTCCATCACGCCGGTGGCGGCGTCGCGGAGGTGGACCACGATCGGCTCGTCGCGCCGGCTCGCCGTGGGGGCGTTCTGGGCGGCGGACAGGCCCGGCACGGTGAGGGCGGCGGCGCCCAGTGTCGCGCTCGCCGCGGCGGTGAGCGTCTGCCTGCGGGTCAACCGCGGCCAGGTCCGCCGTTTCGGCGCGTCGGTGGTCTCGTCAGTGCTCATCGGCAACCTTTCCGGACCGGCGCCGCAGCGCCGCAACGGGCCCGGGACGCCCGGACACCCGCCGGGCCCCCGGTTCGGGGGTCACCGGCGGCGGTCCTCGCCGAAACCGCCGCCGGCATCCACAGGTACGGCGGGCGACGGGGAAAGGTTCGACCTCAGGCGCCGGCGTGACCGTACGCGGTCGTCCGCTTGCGGAACGGGCGGCCGGCGGCAGTGGCGATCGCCCGCAACTGCTCCTCGGTACGGGCCGAGCCGTTGCCCGAACCGGCCATCCGGGAGATGGTCTCCTCCATCAGCGTGCCGCCGAGGTCGTTGCAGCCGCCGCGCAGCATCGACACCGTGCCCTCGTCGCCGAGCTTCACCCAGGAGCACTGGATGTTGCCGATCCGGCCGTGCAGCAGCAGCCGGGCCATCGCGTGCACCGCCCGGTTCTCCCGCCAGGTCGGCCCCGGGCGGGCGATGCCGGCCAGGTAGATCGGCGCGTTCGTGTGCACGAACGGAAGCGCCACGAACTCGGTGAACCCGCCGGTACGGTCCTGCACCCCGGCCAGCACCCGGAAGTGGGCGAGCCACTGGCCCGGGTGGTCCACGTGGCCGTACATCATCGTGGAGCTGGAGCGGATGCCCAGCTCGTGCGCCGTGCTCACCACCTCGACCCAGGCGGCGGCCGGCAGCTTGCCCTTGGTGAGCACCCAGCGCACGTCGTCGTCGAGGATCTCCGCGGCGGTGCCCGGGATGGTGTCCAGCCCGGCCTCGCGGAGCTGGAGCAGCCACTCCCGCACCGGCACGCCGGCCTTCGCGGCGGCGGTGACGATCTCCATCGGGGAGAAGGCGTGCACGTGCATGCCCGGCACCCGCGCCTTGATCGCCCGGACGATGTCGGCGTAGCCGGTGACCGGCATCTTCGGGTCGATGCCGCCCTGCAGGCACACCTCGGTGGCGCCCGCCGCCCACGCCTCCTCGGCCCGGTCGGCCACCTGCGACAGCGAGAGCCGGAACGCGTCGGCGTCGCTCTCCCGCTGGGCGAACGCGCAGAACCGGCACCCCACGTAGCAGACGTTCGTGAAGTTGATGTTCCGGTTCACCACGTAGGTCACGTCGTCGCCGACCGCGTCCCGGCGCGCGTCGTCGGCCAGCCGGCACAGCTCGTCGAGCGCCGGGCCGTCCGCGCCGAACAACGCCAGCGCCTTCGCCTCGTGCGCCGGCGTCAGCAACGCGGCCGGGTCGTCCGCGGCCAGCCGCAGGCCCGCGCGCAGGTCGGCGTCCGCGCCACCGGCAAGGGGTACGCCCGAGCGCGCCTCCGGCGCCACCTTCCCGGCCACCTCGGCCCAGTCGCCGTAGACGCTGTCGAAGTCGCCCCGCCGGTCCTCGGTGCGGCCGGTGACGTCGATGGTGGCGTGCAGGTCGGTGCGACCGCCGTAGGTCTCCTCCGGCTCCTGCCAGGGCCGCCCCACCGGGCGGGCCTCCTCGACGGCGAGGCCGGTGGCCGGGTCGGCGAGCGCCGTGACGTGCGGCAGCAGACGCGGGTCCAGCCACGGGCCGCCCGCGCGGACGTACTCCGGGTAGACGGTCAGCCGCTCGCGCAGCGTGAACCCGGCGCTCGCGGTGCGCGCCGCCAGCTCCTCCAGGTGCGGCCAGGGCCGCTCCGGGTTGACGTGGTCGGGCGTAACCGGCGAGACGCCGCCCCAGTCGTCGATGCCGGCGCGCAGCAGCAGGTCGTACTCGCCCGCGATCAGGTTCGGCGGGGCCTGGATGCGGGCCTTCGGGCCGAGCAGCACCCGGGCCACCGCCACCGTGGCGGCCAGGTCGTGCAGCTCCGCGTCCGGCATGCCGCGCATCGCGGTGTCCGGCTTGGCGCGGAAGTTCTGCACGATCACTTCCTGGAGGTGGCCGTACTCCCGCATCCCCCGGCGGATCGCGAAGATCGCGTCGACCCGCTCGGCCCGGTTCTCACCGATGCCGATCAGGATGCCGGTGGTGAACGGCACCCCGACCCGGCCGGCGTCGTCGAGCACCCGCAGGCGGACCGCCGGCTCCTTGTCCGGTGAGCCGAAGTGCGGGCCGCCCGGCTCGGACCAGAGCCGGGTGGCGGTGGTCTCCAGCATCATGCCCATGCTCGGCGCGACCGGCTTGAGCCGCTGCAACTCCGACCAGGTGAGCACGCCCGGGTTGAGGTGGGGCAGCAGGCCGGTCTCCTCCAGCACCGCCACCGCGCAGGCGCGCAGGTAGTCGAGCGTCGAGTCGTACCCCCGCTCGTCCAGCCACCGGCGGGCCGCCGGCCACCGTTCCTCCGGCCGGTCGCCGAGCGTGAACAGCGCCTCCTTGCAGCCCTGCGCGGCGCCCTCGCGGGCGATCGCCAGCACCTCGTCGCGTTCCAGGTAGGCGGCGGGCAGCCGGTGCGGCACGGTGGCGAACGTGCAGTAGTGGCAGCGGTCCCGGCAGAGCCGGGTCAGCGGGATGAAGACCTTCTTCGAGTACGTGACCACGCCCGGCCGCCCGGCGTCGCGCAGCCCGGCGTCGCGGATCTCACCGGCGACCCGGAGCAGCTCGTCGAGCATCTGCCCACGCGCGGCGAGCAGCGCGCCGGCCTCGTCGGCGTCAAGCGCCCGGCCGGTGGCGGCCCGTCCCAGCGCCCGCCGGACGCTCGCCTCGGTCGGTTCGGGGTCGCTGCGATCAACCATCCGCCCAGCCTATGTGCTGCCGGGCGGCAGGCCGCCCGCGCCCGCTCGCGGTCCGGGCAACGGGACGGCCCGCGTGGCCCGCCTCACAGCGGGACCGGCGCGGGCCGTCGACCGTCTGCCGTCCGGCGGGCGACGGCACTCCGTCGCCCGCCGCGCGGCTCAGCGGGGCTGGTTCGGGTCCTCGCGGTCGAACCGCTGGGTGCGCTCGTCGTCGGCGGCGGGCGACGGCGCGCCCGGCTCGGCGGACTGGCGCGGGATCGCCTGCGTCGGGTCGGCCGACGGCGGCTGGCCGAACGGCGGCGCGGGCTGCGGCGAGCCGTACTGCGGCGCCTGCTGCGGACCGGCGAACGGCGAGCCGGGCTGCGGGGCCGACTGCGGGTCGGCGAACGGCGGGCCGGACTGCGGGGCGTGCGGCGGCGCGGTGTTGAACGGCGGCGCCGACTGCGGCTGGCCGTACTGGCCGGGCTGCGGCCACCCGGGCGGGGGCGAGCCGGCCTGCGGGTAGCCCTGACCCGGCTGCTGCGGCACGCCGCCCTGCGGGTAGCCGCCCGGGCCGGGGTAGCCGCCGGGCTGACCCGGCTGCTGCGGCCAGCCGGGCTGGGCCTGGCCGTACACGCCGGGCTGCGCCTTGGGCTTCGGCACGTAGTAGAGCGTGCGCCAGATCTTGAACACCACGAACGCGGCGACCGCGAAGATCGCCAGCCAGGCCGCGCGGGTCAGCAGACCGAGGAACCCGTCCAGCACCTGACCGTCGGCGAGCCGGCCGACCAGCCAGACCAGGAACGTCAGCGCGCCGAACACGACGGACACGGCGTACTCGATCAGCGCCACCTGCGTGATCAGCTTGGCCTTCGGAACGACCGGGAGGATCATGGTGGCGATCAGGACGGCGAGCACCGGCAGGACCGTCGCCTCCAGGCCGATGAAGCTGAAATACGTGCTTCCCGCCCGGCCGCTGAACGTGCTGTAGTCGTCGACCGGCACCAGCAAGCGGAGCAGACCGACGAAGAGCAGCACGGCGTTGGCGCCGAGAAGGACGAGCGCGGCCAGTTCGCGCAACGGCTTGATCAACTGGCTGGCCTGCGCGGCGTCGCCGGACGCGGGCTCGGCGGGGCTGGTCACGGACTCCCCCAGGGGACGAAAGCGGACAGTTGCCGAAGTGAGCGTAGTCTCTCCGGCCACCGAACGATCGACGGCGGCACGTGCGGAAGGATGGACGCATGCGCATCGTGGTTCTGACCGGCGGCATCGGGGGCGCCCGTTTCCTGCTCGGCGTGCGGGCGTACGCCCGCGAGGTGGGCGCCGAGGTGACCGCCGTGGTCAACGTCGGCGACGATCTGCTGCTGCACGGGTTGAAGGTCTGCCCCGATCTGGACAGCGTGCTCTACACGCTCGGCGGCGGCGCCGACCCGGAGCGCGGCTGGGGCCGGGTGGGCGAAACCTGGACGGTGAAGAACGAGCTGGCCGCGTACGGCGCGGAGCCGAGCTGGTTCGGCCTGGGCGACAAGGACCTCGCCACCCACCTGGTCCGCACCACGATGCTCAACGCCGGCTATCCGCTGTCTCAGGTCACCGAGGCGCTGGCGGCGCGCTGGCAGCCGGGCGTACGGCTGCTGCCGGCCACCGACGACCGCCTGGAGACGCATGCCGTCATCACCGACGAGCAGGGCCGGCGCGCGATCCACTTCCAGGAGTGGTGGGTGCGGTACCGCGCCGACGTACCCACCGACCGGTTCGTCTTCGTCGGCGCCGACGCGGCGAAGCCCGCGCCCGGCGTGGTGGAGGCGATCGCGGCGGCGGACGTGGTGCTGATCGCGCCCAGCAACCCGGTCGTCAGCATCGCCCCGGTCCTGGCCGTGCCCGGTCTGCGCGACGCGGTCACCGGCGGGCCGGCCCCGGTGATCGGGGTGTCGCCGATCATCGGCGGCGCGCCGGTACGCGGCATGGCCGACCGCTGCCTCGCCGTGCTCGGCGTGGAGTGCAGCGCGGCCGGGGTGGGCGGCCTCTACGGCGCGCGGTCGGCCGGCGGGCTGCTCGACGGCTGGCTGGTCGCGCCGGAGGACGAGGAGGCAGTGGTGCCGGACGTGACGGTCCGCGCGGCGCCGCTGCGGATGACCGACGAGGCGGCGACCGCCGCGATGGTGCGCGCCGCGCTGGAGCTGATGTGAGGCTGGAGATCCTGCCGGTGCAGGGCATCGGCGACGTGACCGAGGGCGACGACCTGGCGGCGCTGATCGCCGGCGCGGCGCCCTGGCTGCGCGACGGCGACGTGCTGGTGGTCACCAGCAAGATCGTGTCGAAGGCGGAGGGCCGGCTTGTCGACGTGCCCGCCGACGGCCCGGAGCGGCTCGACGCGCGGGACCGGATCCTGGCCGACGAGACCGCCCGGGTGGTGGCGACGCGGGGCACCACCCGGATCGTGCAGACCCACCACGGGTTCGTGATGGCTTCCGCCGGCATCGACGCGTCGAACGTGGACAAGACCCGGCTGGTGCTGCTGCCGGTCGACCCGGACGCCTCCGCACGCGCGTTGCGTGCCGCGTTGCGCGACAGGTACGGCCTCGACGTCGCCGTGATCGTCAGCGACACCATGGGCCGCCCGTGGCGCAACGGGCTCACCGACGTGGCGCTCGGGGTGGCCGGCATGCCGGCGATCCGCGACCACCGGGGCGAGGTCGACCCGTACGGCAACGAGCTGTTCGTCACCCAGATGGCGGTGGTCGACGAGCTGGCCGGCGCCGGCGAGCTGATCAAGGGCAAGTGCGACCAGGTCCCGGTGGCGGTGGTCCGGGGTTACCTCGGCACGCCCCGGGACGACGACGAGGGCGCCCGGACGCTCGTCCGCGACGCCTCGATGGACCTGTTCTCGCTGGGTACCGCCGAGGCGCGCGCCGCCGGTCTGCGGGAGGCGGCGACGCTGCCCGACCGGACCGGCACCGACCCCGCCGACCCGGCCGCGGTGCGGCGGGCGATCGCCGCGGTCGCCGACGTGGTCGCCCCCGGCACCGTCTTCACCCACGTCACCGACGACGAGGTACGCGCCGGACTCGCCGCCAACGTGCCCGGCTGGCCCGCCTCGGCCACCGGCCTGCTGCTCGGCGCGGCGCCGACCCCGCTCGACCCGGCGGACCTGGTCCGGTTCGGCGCGGACGTGCAACGCCTGCGCGCCGCGCTGGCCGCCGAGGGCATCGGGTCCGTCCTCCTCCCGCCCCCGGGCGGCAGCGCCGCCAGCGCCACGCTGGCGATCTGACGCGCTGCCCCACCAGGGGCGCGGTTCGGCGCTGCGGGCGTGGCGGGTAGCGGTCCGGCGTGGCCGGCCCGATGGGTGCGCTCAGGCGTCGAGGACGGCTCGGCCCAGCGGCGTCAGCGTGTGCAGGACGGTGTTGCGCTCGCGCTGGCTGACCAGCAGCCCGGCGTTGCGCAGCGCCGTGGTGTGCTGGCTGGCCGCGGCGGCGGAGATGTGCAGCCGGCGGGCCATCTCGCCGGTGGTGCAGCCCTCGTCGGCGGCCTGGAGCACCCGTGAGCGGGTGCGGCCGAGCAGGGCCGCGAGTGCCTCGCCCTGCGGTGACGCGCCGACGCCGGACGCCGGTGTCAGCCCGGCGAGCCGGTCCACCGGGTAGACGAGCACCGGGGGCAGGGTCGGGTCGACGAGCGCCACCGGGGTACGCGAGCAGAAGAACGACGGGACGAGCAGCAGCCCGCGCCCGTCCAGGTGCAGTTCCCGGGTGTCCGGATAGTCGAGCACCTCCAGCACGCCGGAGTTCCACCGCATGTTCGGCCGCAGGCTGGCCAGCAGCCCTTCGGCGCCGCCGTCGAGCATGGCGCGGGCGCGCCGGGCCCGGTCCGCCTCGACAGCTGCCTGCACCCGGGCCCAGTACGGCGTGACGGCCAGTGAGTGGTACCGCGCCATGGCGTCGGTGAGGTGGTGCAGCGTCTCCGGTTCGCCCCGGGCCAGCGCGGTCGCCGAGGACGGCAGCGTGGTCTCCTCGGCGAGCCGGGTCAGGTCGCGGCGCAGCATGTCGACAGGGGTGCCCCGGACGGCGTCCAGCCCGACCTCGAAGCCCTCCCGGCTGGCGAACGGAGTGAGGAAGTCGGGGAAGTAGCCGCGCGGCGGGTTGAGCGCGAGGAGCAGGCGGTACTGCTCGGCACCGCTGTCGGTGCGCAGCCCGTGGGCCACTGTGCGTCGCCACGTGGTCATCATCGGGTCGCGGCCGCGCCCCTGGAGCAGGTGCAGGCTGAGGACCAGCTCCCAGAGCGGGTCCGCGCGCGGGGCGACCCGGGTCCGCAGGACGTCTTCGCCCGAGAAAACGATCTTCAACATGGAGTGCTCCCGTGCGGACGGCGGGGGTGCCCGCCACGGCTCGACTTTACCCGTCGGCAGTAATCTCCATCTTTAAGCCTGAGGTGAAAGACCTCGACGGTGAGGTGACCGGTTCGGCAAACTCTTCCTTGCCCGCCGACGCCGGGGCGCAGTCTCGACCCGGTCGCCGGCTGACGGGCGTGACCGGGCGGCACCACGAGGGTCTGCGACATCGTCGCAGGGGTGCCGCCCGGTCTTCGCTCGTCCACCGGTGGGTCGCCGCACTGGCGTACCGCGGTGGCGCTCGTAGAGTGTCCGGGTGCCCGACACCGACCTCACCACGTACGCCGACCTGCACGCCGACGCCGTCGCGGCGCTGAGCCGCTGGACGGCGACCAGCCCGGCCGCCGCCGCCAACCGGGACCGGACGCTGGCGCTGCTGGCCGACGGGCCGGTGGCGATGAGCCGGACGCACCGGGCGGGGCACGTCACGGCCAGTGCGCTGGTGCTCGACCCGGACGGCCGGGTGCTGCTCTGCCTGCACGGCAAGATCCGCAGGTGGGTGCAGCTCGGCGGGCACTGCGAGCCGGGCGACCGGACACTGGTGGCAGCCGCGCTGCGCGAGGCCACCGAGGAGTCCGGGATCGCCGGCCTGACAGTCGAGCCGGAACCGATCGACGTGGACATCCACCAGGTCGCCTGCCAGGGCGGGTCGTTCCACTACGACGTCCGCTACGCGGTGCTGGCCCCGGCCGGGGCGGTCGAGCAGGTGAGCGCGGAGTCCGAGGCGCTCGGCTGGTTCCCGCCGGACCGGCTGCCCGAGCCGCTCGCCCACGCCACGGCCCAACTGGTGCCGCCGGCGCTCGCCGTGCTGGCCCGCCACGCCGGTCGCTGAGCGGAGGCGGGCCGTCCCGGCCGGATCAGACCAGGCCCTCCTCGCCGCGTTCCTTCAGCTCGTCCACGACCTTCTTCACGTCCTGCGCGCGGTCACGCGGGCAGACCAGCAGCGCGTCCGGGGTGTCCACCACGATCAGGTCGCGCACCCCGACGGTGGCGACGAGCCGGCCGGAGTGCGGCACCACGACCGTGCCGGTGGTGTCGTGCAGCAGCACGCCCGGCTTGGCGTCGCCACCCAGCACCACGTTCCCGGCGCCGTCGGCCGGCAGCACCTCACCGAGCGTGTGGAAGTCACCGACGTCGTTCCAGCCGAAGTCACCCGGCACGGTAGCCACCCTGCCCGCAGTCGCCGCGCCCTCCATGACCGCGTAGTCGACCGAGATCCGAGGCAGCGTCGGCCAAACCCGGCCCAGCACGTCGTCCTGCTCCGGCGTGCCCCAGGCCGCCGCGATGGCGGTGATCCCGGCGTGCAGCTCCGGCTGCTGGCGGGCCAGCTCGGCGAGGAAGACGTCCACCCGCCAGACGAACATGCTGGCGTTCCAGAGGTGCCGGCCGGAGTTGACGTAGACCTCGGCCACCTCCGCCGCCGGCTTCTCCTTGAACTCGCGCACCGGGCGCAGCGGGCCGTCCCCCACCGGATCGCCGGTCTCCAGGTAGCCGTAGCCGGTCTCCGGGCGGGTCGGGGTGATACCCACAGTCATCAGCAGCCCCTGCTCCGCGCCCCGGATGGCCTGCCGTACCACCTCGGCCAGCCGGGCCGGGTCGCCGATCAGGTGGTCGGCGGCGAACGAGCCCATCACCGCGTCCGGCGTACGCGCGGCGATCACCGCGGCGGCCAGCGCGATCGCCGCGCAGGAGTCCCGGGGCGACGGCTCGACCAGGATGTTCTCCTCCGGCACGCCGGCCAGCTGCCGAGCCACCGCCGCGGCGTGCGCGGCCCCGGTGACCACGAGCGTGCGCTCCGGTGTGGTCAACGGCGACAACCGGTCGACAGTGGCCTGCAGGAGCGAGGCGGGGGTACCGGTCAGCGGGTGGAGGAATTTGGGATGGCCGGCACGGGACAGCGGCCACAACCGTGTGCCACTGCCACCCGCCGGGATGACGGCGTAGAACATCAGCACATCATGCCCGAAGCGGGCGAGTCGTCACGGTCGGTCGTCCAGGGCCGCCCGCCGGCCCTCAGGACCGGGCCCGTCGCCAGGCCGCGATGTGCACGTCCGCGCTGGACTCCCAGGTGAACTCCTTGGCCCGGTCGAACCCGGCCTTGGCCAGCGACAGCCGCCGCGGCTCGTCGTCCAGCAGGGCGGCCAGGTCGGTGGCGATCTGGTCCGGGTCCTCGCTGGTGTACGCCACCGCGTCGCCGCCCACCTCGGGCAGGGACAGGCGCGGCGTGGTGAGCACCGGGGCCGCGCACGCCATCGCCTCCAGGATCGGCAGGCCGAAGCCCTCGCCGTAGGAGGGGTAGGCGGCCACGAGCGCGCCACCGAGGAAGCCGGGCAGGTCGGCGTAACGCAGGTAGCCCGGGCGCAGCAGCCGCAGGTGCGACGGCACCTCGGCCACCGCGCGGTCGATGTCGTCGTCGTGCCCCTGGCCGCCCGCGACCACGAGCGCCGGCGGGTTCGGCCGGTCGGCCACCGCCCGCGCCCAGCCACGGATCAGGTTGGGTACGTTCTTGCGCGGCTCCTTGGCCCCGAGGAACGCGACGTAGCTGCTGTCACCCAGACCCAGGCGGGCCCGCACGCGTGCCTTCTCCTCGTCGCCGGGCGCGTGGAAGGCGTCCTGGTCGACACCGTGATAGGCGACGTCGATCCGGGTCGGGTCGGCGTCCAGCAGCCGGATCAGCTCGTCCCGGGTGGCCTTGCTCGGCACGATCACCCGGCCGGCCCGCCGCAGCGAGGTCTTGATGGCGCTGCGGAAGAACGTCCGGCGCGACTTGTCGTAGTGCTCCGGCTCGGTGAAGAACGTCGCGTCGTGCACAGTCACCGTCACCGGGCATCCGGCCCGCAGCGGACAGGTGTAGAAGGGCGAGTGCAGCACCTCCGCGCCGACCTGCTGGGCCAGCAGCGGCAGGCCGGTCTGCTCCCAGGCCAGGCGCGCCGGCCGGTGCGCCACCGCCGCCGGGGCGGGGATCACCTCGGCGCCCGGCAGCATCCGGGTGTAGCGCTCCAGATCGGTGCGGAGGCTCACCACCGCCAGGTCGACGCCGGTGCCGCAGACCCGGCCCAGCGCGCCGAGCAGTCCGTCGACGTATCTACCGACGCCGCCGCGGTCGGCGGGGACACTCGTGGCGTCGATGAGAACGCGGGGCGGGCGACCGGCGGTCACGGGGCGGCTCCTCAGATGGCGCAGTTGTGGGGAAGAACACTGTCGGCAAGCGTACGCCGCGCCGGACGCACGACGCTGACCGCGACCCGACGGTACGCCGACTTGACGTTGTCATCGAGTACGCACGCGGGGCGCGTATCGTTCGCGCCGATGGCCGACAACATTGCCCGGGTGTTCGCCGACGCGATCGCGCCGGACCCCACCCGACCGCTGCTGACCTGGTACGACGACGCCACCGGCGAGCGCACCGAACTCTCCGGCGCGACGCTTGCGAACTGGGTGGCGAAGACGGCCAACCTGCTCGCCGACGAGATCGGCGCCGCGCCGGGCGATCCGGCCGGCGTGTTGCTGCCGCCGCACTGGCAGACCGCCGCCGTGCTGCTCGGCTGCTGGTCGGCGAAACTGACGGTGACCGACGCGCCGGGGCCGGTGGAGGTCCTGTTCGTGGCCGTCGACCGGGCGGACGAGGTGGCCGGGTGGCCGGCCGGCGAGCGGTACGCGCTGGCGCTCGACCCGTTCGCGCTGCCGATGCGGCAGGTGCCGCCGGGCTGCGCCGACTTCGTGACGGCGGTACGCGGGCACGGCGACCACTTCACGCCGTACCCCGAAGGTGGCGAGGCGGACGCGGCGCTGCTGGCCCGCGCGCAGGCGCGCGCCGCGGAGCTGGGCCTCACCCCCGGCGACCGCCTCCTGGTCGACGTGACCCGCTACCCCGACCCCGTCGACTGGCTACTGACTCCCCTGTCCGCCGGCGCCAGCGTGGTGGCCTGCGCCCACCCCGATCCGGCCCGCCTGGCCGCCCGAGCCGAAACCGAAAAAACAACCCAAACCCTGACCTGACCCACCCCGCCCCGCCCCGCCCACCCTCCCCCGCGATCTTGCAGTTTCGGCCCTCGGGAGGGGCGATTCACCCCTTTCGTCGGGGCGGAAAGTGCAAGATCAACGGGCGGGGGTGGGGTGGGTGCTGGTGGCTCGGCGCTGGGCCAGGGCGGCGAAGGCCGTCAGGGACTCGGGGTTGGCCAGGGCGCCCTTGGCCGCCGCGCTGTCCACCGGGGTGCCCGTCAGGATCTTCTTGACCGGCACCTCCAGCTTCTTCGCGCTCAGCGTGCGCGGCACGGCCCGGACCTGGTGGATCTCGTCCGGCACGTGCCGCGGCGACAGCGCGGTACGCAACTCCCGGCAGATCTTGCGCCGCATCTCGTCGTCGAGTTCCAGGCCCTCGGCGAGCACCACGAACAGCAGCAGCTCGCCGGCGCCGCCCTCGTCGTCCTCCAGGTGCACGACCACCGAGTCGACCACCTCGTCCAGGCCCTCGACCACGGAGTAGAACTCGGCGGTGCCCAGCCGCACGCCGCCCCGGTTGAGCGTGGCGTCGGACCGGCCGGTGATCACGCATCCGCCGCGCTCGTTCACGGTGATCCAGTCGCCGTGCCGCCACACCCCGGGATAGACCTCGAAGTACGCCTCCCGGTAGCGGGCGCCGTCCGGGTCGTTCCAGAACCCCACCGGCATGCTCGGCATCGGCTCGGTGATCACCAGCTCGCCGAGCTGCCCGATCACCGCGCTGCCGTCGGCGGAACGGGCCTCCACCTTCGCGCCGAGCGCCCGGCAGGCGATCTCCCCGGCGTACACCGGCAGCAGCGGCACGCCGCCGACGAACCCGGTGCACACGTCCGTGCCGCCGGACAGCGACTGGAGTTGGAGGCGGTCGCCGACGTTCTCGTACACCCAGGTGAAGCCCTCGGCCGGCAGCGGCGCGCCGGTCGAGCCGAGGCCGCGCACCGCGGACAGGTCGGCGATCTCCCGCGGCACCAGCCCGGCCTTGCGGCAGGCCAGCAGGAACGGCGCGGACGTGCCGAAGTACGTGGTGCCGGTGTCGGCGGCCAGCCGCCACAGCGCGCCCAGGTCGGGGTGGCCCGGGTTGCCGTCGAACAGCACGATCGCCGCGCCCACCGCCGGACCGGAGACCAGGAAGTTCCACATCATCCAGCCGGTCGTGGTGAACCACAGGAACCGGTCGGACGGACCCAGATCGTGGTGCAGCGCCAGCATCTTGAGGTGTTCCAGCAGGATGCCGCCGTGGCCGTGCACGATCGGCTTGGGCAGGCCGGTCGTGCCGGAGGAGTAGAGCACGTAGAGCGGGTGGTCGAAGGCCACCGGAGTGAACGTCAACGGCTCGTCGGTCGGTGCCGCCAGCTCCGCCCACGGCAGCGCGCCGTCGGGGGCCGGGCCGTCCGGATCGAGGTACGCGATGGCGACGGTGTGCCGCAGCGACGGCAACGCCGCCCGGATCGCGGCCACCTCGGCGCGCCTGTCCACAGGCTTGTCGCCGTACCGGTAGCCGTCGACGGCCACCAGCACCGTGGGTTCGATCTGCTGCCAGCGGTCGGTGACGCTGCGGGTGCCGAACTCCGGCGCGCAGGAGGAGAAGATCGCGCCGAGGCTGGCGGTGGCGAGCAGCAGGACGTACGTCTCGGGGATGTTCGGCGCGTACGCGGCCACCCGGTCGCCCGGCCCCACGCCGAGGCGGCGCAGCCCGGCCGCCACCCGGCGGACCCGCTCGCGCAGCTCGGCAGCGGTGAGGGTCTCCGGCGCGCGGGTCTGACCGTGCGCGATCACCGCCGGGTCGTCGTCGCCCAGCCCCGGCATCCGCAGCACGTTCTCGGCGTAGTTGAGCGTCGCGCCGGGGAACCAGCGGGCGCCGGGCATGGCCCGGCCGGTGAGCGTGGCGGCCGGCGGGGTGTGTGCGACCACGTCGAACCAGTCCCAGATCGAGCGCCAGAACGCGTCCAGGTCGGTCACCGACCACTGCCACAGCGCGTCGTAGTCGGCGAACTCCAGCCCGCGGTGCTCGGCCAGCCAGCGCAGGTAGTCACCGATCCGGGACCGCTCCCGCACGTCCGCCGGCGGCGTCCACAGCACGTCAGCCACTGTTCCACCCTCCCCTGGGCCCGCCACGACGGTGTGCCGGGGCCGTGGCGCCATCTTGCCCTACCTCGTGCCGCCATTGTCCGCGCCGGGCGTGGCGTACGGGGCGTGGCCCGCCCACACCCCGCACCCCCACCCCATGTGGCCCGCGTGCAAGGAAGGGCCCCCTATTAACGCCTCGTGCATAGGAAGGGCCCCCTGTTAACACCTCACTCCCCGCGGGGTCCGCCGCCGGACGGCGGGGGCAGCGTGCGTGCCCGGATGTTAAAAGGGGGCCCTTCCTCTACCGCAGGCGTTAATAGGGGGCCCTTCCTTACACCTCAGCCGGCGCGGTGGGCCTGGATCGCACGGCGGCGGGCCAGCCGGTGCGCCCGCCGGATCTCGGCCTCCCGGAAGCGGCGCTCGTCCTCCGGCGTCTCGGGCAGCAGCGGGCGCACCGGCCGGGGCGCACCGCCCACGTCGACCCCCACGAAGACCAGGTACGCGGTGGCGACCGGCACCGGCTCGTCCTCGGCCGAGTCCCAGCGCTCGGCGACCACCTTCACCCCGACCTCCATCGAGGTGCTGCCGGTCCAGTTGATCTGGGCGTGCGCGTGCACGAGGTCGCCCACCCGGACCGGCTCGGAGAAGACGATCTCGTCGATGGAGGCCGTCACGGCGGTGCCGCCGCTGTGCCGCGCCGCCGCCGCGCCGGCAACGTCGTCCACGAATTTCATCAGTACCCCACCGTGCACGGTCCCGTACAGATTGACATCGACCGCGGTCATGATGCGACTGAGCGTGACGCGGGAGTACGAGGTCGGCTTACCCGGCGGGACCGCGGGATGATCTGTCATGCCGAAAACGGTACGGTGCGCGGATGCGACATCTCTGGAGCTTCCTCGCCGGGTTGGCGGTGGCGCCCGTCACCTGGGTGCTCGTCACGCTCGGTCAGGACGGATCTGAGCGGACCGTCGACCGCTGGGTGGAGATCGGGACGTACAGCACGCCGAACCTGATCGAGCCGGCCGTCTATCTGGGCGTCGCCGGCATCCTGCTCGGCCTGCTCGGCACGTTGCGCTTCTCGCCGTTCGGCCCGCTCGTGGCCGGCCTGCTGCTCGCGGTCCCGTACCTCGGGCTGTTCGTCGCGCCGTTCAGCGTGCGGGACCGGGTGCCCGGTGACCTGAAGCTGCTCGGCGACCCGCTGCCGCTGCGCGACCCACTGGACAACGGCACGCTGTTCCTCATCGGCGTGCTGCTGCTGATGGCCGTGTTCAGCACGAGCCGCTGGCGGCGTCCCGCCACACCGGAGACGGCCGAGGCGGAGCTGACCCCGGCCGCCGCGCCGGTGGAGCACAAGCCGACGCTCACCGACTGGCCTCCGGCGCAGGCGAAGGATCCGGACACTCCGCCACTCACGCTGGCGTACCCCGAGACCCCGACCGAGCCGCTGCCCCGCCGTACCGCCGGGGAGTCGCCGTGGTCGGCCCCGCCGCGCGGCGCGGGCCGGCCGGAGGGCACCGAGAGCCGTTGAACGAGCGCGGGCGGGCCGGTTCGCACCGGCCCGCCCGCCCGAACGCCTCCGGTCAGCCCTTGAGCAGCTGGCGGGCCATGACGATGCGCTGCACCTGGTTGGTGCCCTCGTAGATCTGGGTGATCTTGGCGTCCCGCATCATCCGCTCGACCGGGTAGTCGCGGGTGTAGCCGTAGCCGCCGAGCAGCTGGACCGCGTCCGTGGTGATCTCCATGGCGGCGTCCGACGCGAAGCACTTCGCGGCCGCGCCGAAGTACGTCAGGTCCGCGTCGCCGCGCTCGGACTTGCCGGCGGCGGCGTACGTGAGCTGCCGCGCCGCCTCCAGCTTCATGCCCATGTCGGCGAGCATGAACTGGATGCCCTGGAAGTCGGCGACCGGCTTGCCGAACTGCTTGCGCTCCTGGACGTAGCCCTTGGCGTAGTCCAGCGCGCCCTGGGCGATGCCGACGGCCTGGGCGGCGATGGTGACCCGGGTGTGGTCCAGCGTCTTCATGGCGGTGGCGAAGCCGGTGCCCTCGGCGCCGATCATGCGGTCGGCCGGGATCCGCACGTTGTCGAAGTAGACCTCGCGGGTCGGCGAGCCCTTGATGCCGAGCTTCTTCTCCGGGGCCCCGAAGCTGACGCCCGGGTCGGACTTCTCCACGACGAAGGCGGAGATGCCCTTCGAGCGGGCTGTGGGATCGGTCACGGCGAAGACGGTGTAGTACTCGGAGACGCCCGCGTTGGTGATCCACCGCTTCACGCCGTTGAGCACCCAGTGGTCGCCGTCGCGTACCGCCTTGGTGGTCATCGCGGCGGCGTCGGAGCCCGCCTCCGGCTCGGAGAGGCAGTAGGAGAACATGCCCTCCCCGGCCGCGACCGGGGTCAGGTACTTGCGCTTCAGCTCCTCGGACGCGGCCAGCAGCAGCGGCATGGTGCCCAGCTTGTTCACCGCCGGGATCAGCGAGGACGAGGCGCAGGCCCGCGCCACCTCCTCGATCACGATGGCCGTGGCCAGGGCGTCCGCGCCGGCGCCGCCGTACTCGACGGGGATGTGCGGGGCGTGGAAGTCGGCGGACCGCAGCGCCTCGTAGGACGCCTTCGGGAACTCACCTGTCTCGTCGGCCTCAGCGGCATGCGGTGCCACCTTGGCCGCACAGACCTCACGGACCGCCTCCCGGATCGCCTCGTGCTCCTCCGGCAACCGGTAGACGTCGAACGACTGCTCTGCGGCCATGTCGGCCCTCCCCTTTCACCGCTATCATGCGCAGTCTGTACCGCCCGGGGGCCGACGACTGCCGCAAACTGAAGGATAGCCACCGGCCCCTGTCGGACCTTACCGGCGGGTAGGCTCGCGCCCGAGCGTCGCCCGCCCGGCCCCACTACCCTCACAGCAGAAATTCAGTTCCCTCGGTGCCCGGCCCAGGCGCCCCCAGCAGAATGCGACGCGTGGAAGCGCCGCCAGTGCGAGCGGAGAAGACAGGCGTGACGATTCCGTACCCGAACACCCAGCCGATGCCCGCCATCGCCGCGGTGACCCCGCCGTCCGGCGCCGCCCGTCCCCGGGTGACGTTCCTCGGCACCGGCTACCTCGGTGGGACCTACGCCATCTGCTACGCCGAGCTGGGCTACGAGGTGCTCGGCTTCGACGTCGACGCGGACAAGATCGCCAAGCTGAACGCCGGCGAGGTGCCGATCCACGAGCCCGGCCTCGACGAGCTGCTGCGGCGCAACCTGGCCGCCGGCCGGCTGCGGTTCAGCACGGACATCAAGGAGACCGCCGACTTCGGCGACGTCCACTTCATCTGCGTCGGCACCCCGCAGCGGGCCGCCGGCATGGGCGCCGACCTGTCGTACGTCGAGGCGTCCGTGACCAGCCTGGCCCAGCACCTGACCCGCAAGGCGCTGATCGTCGGCAAGTCCACCGTGCCGGTGGGCACCGCCGAGTGGGTGGAGCAGCTCGTCGGCAAGCACAGCCCGGCCGACCTCGGCGTCGAGGTGGCGTGGAGCCCCGAGTTCCTCCAGGAGGGCTTCGCCGTCGACGACGTGCTGCGTCCGAACCGGATCGTGGTCGGCGTCAAGAGCGAGTGGGCGAACGGCATGCTCTACGCCGCGCACAAGGGCGTCTTCGACCTCGCCGCCACCGAGGACCGCGAGGTCCCGCTCGTGGTCACCGACTTCGCCACCGCCGAGCTGGTCAAGGTCGCCGCGAACGCGTTCCTCGCCACCAAGATCTCCTTCATCAACGCGATGGCCGAGGTCTGCGAGGCGGCCGGCGGCGACGTCACCCAGCTGGCCCGCTCGATCGGCTACGACCCGCGCATCGGCAACCGCTTCCTCCAGGCCGGCCTCGGCTTCGGCGGCGCCTGCCTGCCCAAGGACATCCGCGCCTTCCAGGCCCGCGCGCAGGAGCTGGGCGCCGGTGAGGCGCTGCGCTTCCTGCACGAGGTCGACCTGATCAACCTGCGCCGGCGCAGCCGCGTCGTGCAGCTCGCCGCCGAGCTGCTCGGCCGCCGCTCCGGCCCGGCCGGGCCGGACCTCTCCGGCACCCGCGTCGCGGTCCTCGGCGCCACGTTCAAACCCAACACCGACGACGTACGCGACGCGCCGGCGCTCGCGGTCGCCGCGCTGCTCGGCAAGGCCGGCGCCGACGTGCACGTGTTCGACCCGCAGGGGATCGAGAACGCGCGCCGCGCGGTGCCCGAGCTGACGTACGAGGAGACCATGAACGACGCCGTCCGCGGCGCCGACCTGGTCTGCGTGCTCACCGAGTGGGCCGAGTTCCGTAACGCCGACCCGGTCGCCCTGGGCGAGCTGGCCAACGGCCGCAAGGTGGTCGACGGGCGCAACTGCCTCGACTCGACACTGTGGACGCAGGCCGGGTGGGAATACCGCGGCATGGGCCGCCCCTGACCCGCTGACCGGCCGGACCGGCCCGCCGGGGACACCCTCCCCGACCGGGCCGGTCCTTTTTGTTGTCCGGAACGCGCCTGCAACTGTCGAAATCCCGGCCCGCTCAAGGCATGCTGCCTCTGGGAGGTCCACAGTGCGAGGGCACGGGCGGACGGGAGACTGTCGTGGAGAGCTTCAGGTGCCCCTCGTGCGGGCAGGACATCAAGCCCGCCGTGGTCTGCCCGAACTGCGGCGCGCATCAGCCGCAGTGGGCCGAGCACCTGGCCGACATCGAACGGTCCATCGCCGAGATGAAGGCCCGCGACGCCGAGATCGCCCGGGAACAGCGGCAGATCGCCGCCAAGATGCAGGCCGCCCTCTTCCAGCGGGACATCCTCGCGCACGCCAGTGAGGAACGTATGCGGCAGGCCACCCGGCCGCGCCGGGTGCTGCGCCGCCGCCCCGGCCGCCGACCGCCCACCGCCGCCACCGGCGCGCCGCCCCGGGTGCCCCGCCAGGGCACGCCGCCGCCCGGCCCTCCGGAGGATCTGCCCCCGTCGCCGCCGCGCGGTCGCCCGCGCTGGCTGGACGCGGACGACCCGGAGCACCCGCCCGAGGCGTCCTCGCGGGAGGTGCAGAACATCCCCCTGGGGCTGGGCGCGCTCCTGCTCGGCGTGGCCGCGGTGGTCTTCGCGGCGGTCGCCACCAGCTCGATGGACGCGCTGGCGCGTCTCGGCGTACTGCTGCTGGCGACAGCGCTGATGCTCCTCGCCCCGCCGGTCCTGGCCCGGCGCGGGCTGACCTCCACCGCCGAGACCATCGCCGCGGTCGGGTTGCTGCTGGTGCCGCTGGCCGGGTACGCGCTCTGGGCCGTCGACCGGATCGGCGGCGGCTCCTCGGGCGCCGCGTTCGCCGGATCGATCTTCCTGGTCACCACGCTCGTCGCCCTGGGGTACGCGTACGGGACCGGTCTGCGCGCCCCACGCTTCGCCACCGTGCTGGCCGCCCAGCCGGTGCTGCCGCTGCTGGCGTACGAGCGGATCACCGGGCCGGTCGGCTGGGCGCTGGTACTCACCGTGGTGGCCCTGCTCGACCTCGCGCTCGTCCGCTCGGCGGTGGTACGCGAGCGGCCGGTCCGGCGTGACCTGCCCGCGACCGAGCCGCCCTCACCCGTCCCGCCCCGGCAGCGCGCCGACGACGACCGGCCCGAGTCGGCGCCGGAGGAGGCCGGCGAGGTGCTCGGCGGTGAGACTCCTCCGGAGCCTGCCGCCACCGCCCGGCCGGTGCCGTGGCTGTCCGAGCTGACCTGGCTGCTGCACGGTGTGGCGGTCGCTGTCGCGCTGGCGTACGCGGTCACCGGCCTGCTGCGCGCCACCACCGTCCCGCCGGCCGCCGCCGCGGGTACGACGCTGCTGCTCGCCGCCCTGGTGGCGCTGGCCGGAACGCTCGTGCTGCGCCGGCCGCCGCTGCCCGACGTCGGCGCCGGCATCCTCACGCTCGCGGTGATCGGCGCGCTCGGCCGGGTCGCCTCGGTGGCCCTGCCGGGCCGGTCCCTGCTGCTGATCTCCGCGGTCATCGCGCTGACCGGGATCGCCGTCCGGGCCGTACCGGAGGCGGCCCGGCGGGGTCCGCAGATCGCGTCGGCGGTGGCGCTCACTGTGAGCGGCCTGGTGGTCGCCGGTGGCGCGCTGCGCGCCGGGCTGGCGCCGGTCCGGGCCGCGTTGCCGGCCTGGTCGGCGGACCTGAGCGGGTGGCACGCCGAGCTGGCCCGGGCGGTCGGCCCGACCGGCTGGCAGCTCGCCGCCAGCGCGCTGCTGCTGACCGTGGCCGCGGTGATCGCGCTGCCGCCCGAGATCCGGCGGGAGTTCGCGGTGGTCGGCGCGGCGCTCACCGCGCTCGCCGTACCCGCGTCGCTCGGCCTGGGGTGGGCGGCGGCCTGCTGGCCGATGCTGCTCACAGCGGTCGCCGTCGGGGTGCTCGGGCTGAGCGCCGGCACCGAACGCGCCGCGGTGACGCACGCGGTCACCGCGGCCGGGCTGGGTCTGATCGGCGCCGGCGCCGCGCTCGCCCGGCCGGCGCTGACCGCGGCGGCGCTGACGCTGCTCTTCCTGGCCGGGGCGCTGGTCTCCCTCGCCCCACGGGTCCGGCTGGCCGCCGCCGCGACCGACACCGTCTGCGCCTGGGCGGCCGGCGGGGCGGCGTTCGCCCTGCCGGGCGCCGTCGCCGCGTTCGTCGCCGCCACCGCGCCGACCCCGCCGATCGCCACTCCGGCGAACCTGCGCGAGGTCACCGTTCCGATCCTCGCGGCGAGCTTCCTCGCCGTCTGTGTCACGCTCGGCTACGCCGCCCTGGTGCAGGTGGCGCAGCGGCACCTGAGCATGCCGCACGCGCTCGGCACCGTGCTCGGCGCGGTGGCCGTCGCCGCCGCCGCGTTCGGGGCGCCGGGCGCGACCTCGGCGGACGCCTGGGTGGGCAGTCTGCTCATGGTCGCCGCCGCCCTGCTTGCGCTCGCCCCGCGCATCGACGCGGGGCGCCGCGCCGACATGTCGCTGGACGGGTCCGACCTGGCCCTGGCAGCCACCACCGTGGCGCTCGTCGCCACGCTGGCCCGGATCGCCGCGGTGCTCGCCCCCGGTGGTCAGCTCGTGGTGGCCTCCGCGCTGGTGCTGCTGGTGGCGGTGGCCGCCCGCGCGCTGCCGGAGGAGTGGCGGCGCGGACCGATCCTCGGCATCGCCGCCGGTGGCCTGCTCCTCGGCCTGATCGCCGCCTGGAGCGCGCTGCGCGGCGGGCTCGGCGTGCTGGCCACCCCCGGCCCGATCTGGGCGGGGGACCTGAGCGGGTGGCCGGCCGCGCCGACGGGCGGGTCGACCTGGCAGGCCCCGGTCGCGCTGGTGCTGCTCGCGGTGACCGCCGCCGTCCTGCTGCCGGCGCCGTGGAAGTACGACGTGTCGGGCCTGGCCGTCGTGCTCGCCACGGTGGGTGCGCCCGCCGCGTTCGAGTTGCCCTGGTGGTCCCCGGTGCTGGTCGGCGCCATGGTGGCCACTGTCTACGGCATGGCGGCCGTAGCAGCCGTCGATCCCCGCGCCTCGCTGTCCCGGGCCACGGTGGCCGGTGTGGTGGCGCTGCACGCGGCCGGGGCGGGGCTGGTCCGGCCGGGAACCACAGCGCTGGCGCTCGGCAGCATCGCGCTGATCGGGGCGACGGTGGCCGCCCTGGCCCGCACGCTCGCGCCGTCGCTCGTGGAGGACGTACGCACCGAGGGCATGCCGCCGCACCTGGTGCAGGTGGGCGGCGCCGGCGCGGGCGCCGCAGTGCTCGCCCTGCCCGGCGCGGTGGCCGCCCTGGCCGCCGCGTTCGGCCATCCGCCCCAGGTGGTCCTGACCGCCGCTCTGGCCGCCGCCAGCATCGGCCTGGCCGCGATCGCGGCCGTACGCCGGCTGGTGCCCCAGTACCTGCCGTTCGCCAGCGTGGCGGTGGTCGGGGCGGCCACCGTCACCGCTGCCGCCGCGCTCGCGGTCGGCCTGCCGGCGGGCGTGTTCGCCGCCGCCGCCGCGCTGCTCGGCGTACTCGCCGAACTGGTACGGGCGGCCACCGTCCCGCCCGTCGGCTCGGCCCGGCCGGTACGCCGCTGGACCGTCCTGCTGAACGGGGCGATGCGCCGTGACCCGGACGATCCGGTGCTGCGCTGGCGGGTCAGCCCGGCCGCCGGCGCGCTCGCCGCCGCGGCGCTGCCCACCGCGCTGGCGCTGGCCACGCTGGCGCCCGCGCTGGTGGTGGCGTTGTTCTCGCCGTTCGCGGTGCTGAGCCGGGTGTGGCAGGGGCCGCCACCGGAGTTGCTGACCCCGCCGGCGAACGCGGTGAATCCCACCCACGTGCTCACCGCGCTGCTGCTGACCGTTACCGCGGCGCTCGCCGCCACCGGGTTCAGCGGTGGCCGGCGGTCCCGTGCGGTGCCGGTGATCCTGCCCGGGGCGGCGATCACGCTGCTGATCACGCCGGTGGCGCTCGGCCGGGGCTGGCCGGTGACCGCGCTGGCCGCGCTGGCGGTGTTCACCATCTCGATGCTCGGTCTGGCGCTGACCCCGCCGCCGGCGCTGGCCGAGCCGGGCCGGTCGATCCGGGTGGCCCGGGTGCTGGTCTTCGCCCTCGGGCTGGCCGCCGGTGGCGCCGGGCTCGCCGGCAGCCTCGCCACCAGCGACCTGACCGTTTTCACGCTCGGTGGCGCGGTCGGCGTGGGCACCGTCGCCGCGCTGTTCGGCACCACCCAGCGCGCCCGCATCCTGGGCTGGCTGTTCGGCTCGCTGATGGCCCAGCTCTTCGTGCTCACCGTCGGCCTGAAGTCCGGGCTCGCCGCGGTCTGGTCCGCCTTCGGGGTGCTCGCTGTCGGCACGGCGTTGCAGGTCTTCGCCGCCACGCTGCCCCGGCTGCGCCGCCCCGAGGCGTACCGGGAGGCGGCCACCGTCGAGTGGAGCGGCTTCGGGGCGGCGCTCATCGCGCTGGCCCTGGCGTACGACTCGCCCCGGCACATCGCCGCGCTGCTGGCCGCCTGGGGTGCTGTCCTCGGGGTGGCGGCCACCCGTCCGGGGCGGCGGCCGATGGAGCGCAACCTGCTGTTCTGGGCGGTGGTGGCCTGCGAGATCAGCGCCTGGTGGATCCTGATGCGGGTGGCTGACGTGGCGCTGCCGGAGGCGTACACGCTGCCGTTCGCGGCGCTCGCGCTGCTGGTCGGGGTGCTGCAACTGCGCCACCGGCCCGACCTGTCGAGCTGGGTGGCGTACGGCCCGGCGCTGGTCACCGCGTTCCTGCCGACGCTGGCGATCGTGATCGCCACCGACTCCAGCATGCTGCGTCAGGTGCTGCTGCTGCTCGGGGCCGTCGCGGTGCTCATCTTCGGCTCGACCAGCCGGCAGCAGGCCCCGGTGATCGTGGGCGCCGCGGTGACCGCGATCGCGGCCGTGCACGCGTTGTTCAGCCTCGGCCCGTGGCTGGTGCTGATCCCGGTCGGCATCGTGCTGCTGGTGCTCGGCGCGAGCAACGAGCGTCGCCGCCGCGCCCAGGAGCGCCTGCAGACAGCGCTGCGCGGTATGCGGTGAGCCGCAGCCGAGCACGCGGAGTGACGAACGGTCAGGCCAGGGAGGCGCGCAGCGCCGCTTCCTTCTCGGCGACCAGATCCTCCAGGCTCGCCTGGTAGGCGGCCATCTTGTCGCGCAGCACCGGGTCGGCGGCGCCCAGGATGCGTACCGCCAGCAGGCCGGCGTTGCGGGCGTTGCCGATCGAGACGGTGGCGACCGGCACGCCGGCCGGCATCTGCACGATGGACAGCAGCGAGTCCATCCCGTCCAGGTACTTCAGCGGCACCGGGACGCCGATCACCGGCAGCGGGGTGACCGAGGCGACCATGCCGGGCAGGTGAGCCGCTCCGCCCGCGCCCGCGATGATCACCTGGACGCCGCGGCCGGCGGCGGTCCGGCCGTACTCGATCATCTTGCCCGGGGTGCGGTGCGCCGAGACCACGCCGACCTCGTACGGCACGCCGAACTCGTCCAGCGCCTCGGCGGCGGCCCGCATGACCGGCCAGTCCGAGTCGCTGCCCATGATCAGCCCGACGGTGCTCATCAGTGCCCCTCCTGGAGCCAGCGGGCGGCACGAGCGGCCCGGGCCCGTACGTCCTCGAGGTCGTTGCCGAGCACTGTGACGTGCCCGATCTTGCGGCCCGGGCGGACCTGCTTGCCGTACAGGTGGACCTTGGCCCCGGGCTCGGCGGCGAACAGGTGGTGCAGCCGCTCGTCGATGGAGATGCCGCCCGGCTCGCCGCCGAGCACGTTCGCCATCACCACGACCGGCGCGGTGAGCGAGGTGTCCCCCATCGGGTAGTCGAGGACCGCCCGCAGGTGCTGCTCGAACTGCGAGGTCCGGGCCCCCTCGATGGTCCAGTGCCCGGAGTTGTGCGGCCGCATGGCCAGCTCGTTGACGACAAGTCCGGTCGGCGTGTCGAACAGCTCCACCGCGAGCAGGCCGACCACGCCGAGCGCGGTGGCCAGGTCGATCGCGAGCTGCTGCGCGGCGACGGCCTGCTCCTCGGGCAGGTCGGGCGCGGGCGCCAGCACCTCGACGCAGATGCCGCCGCGCTGCACGGTCTCCACCACCGGGTACGCGGCGACCTGCCCGAACGGTGACCGCGCCACCTGCACGGCCAGCTCGCGGCGCAGCTTCACCCGCTCCTCGACCAGCAGCGGCGTGCCACCGGCGAGCAGCGTGGCGGCCAGCTCGGCGGCCTGGGCCGCGTCGTCGACCATCCAGACGCCCCGCCCGTCGTAGCCGCCCCGGGCGGCCTTGAGCACCACCGGCCAGCCGGTCTCCTCGCCGAAGGCGATCAGGTCGGCCGGGGACTCCACCGGACGCCAGGCCGGGTTCGGCGCGCCCAGCTCGCCGAGCCGTTCCCGCATCACCCGCTTGTCCTGCGCGTGCACCAGCGCCTCGGCCGGCGGGAACAGCTTCACGCCCTCGTCGGTCAGGGCGCGGATGTGCTCGTTCGGCACGTGCTCGTGGTCGAAGGTGACCACGTCGCAGCCCTTGGCGAACGTGCGCAACGCGGCCAGGTCGGTGTGGTCGCCGTACTGGACGTCGGCGGCGACCAGCGCCGCGCCGTCGTCCGGGGCGAGCGCCAGCACGCGCAGCGACTGGCCGAGGGCGATGGCGGCCTGGTGGGTCATCCGGGCCAGCTGGCCGCCACCCACCATGCCCACGACGGGGAGACCGGTACGGGAGTCCATAGCGCCGCCAGCCTATAAGGGCCGGTGGCGGGCCGGACCGTGAGGGCGGCCCGGCCCACTCCGCTCAGCCGAGCTGCGCGACCAGCTCCTCGACGGTGGTCACCGGCCGCTGGCAGACGAAGCCCCGGCAGACGTACGCGGCGGGCCGCCCGTCGACGAACGGCCGCCCGGCCAGCAGCGGCACGCCGGGCTGGTCCGGGGCGCCGGCCACCACCACCGCGCCGGGCGGGGCGTGCAGCCGGGCAGCGGCCACCAGCGGGTCGCGCTCCGGGTCGCCGGTCGCCACCGCGATCTCGTACGGCCCGGACAGCAGCGCCTCGCCGACGGTGGCCGCGTACCCGGTGAACCGGGCGTGCCGGTCGACGATCGGCGCGACCGTCGACAGCGTCTGCTCGGCCGCCTCCCGGTAGCGGGTCTCCCCGGTCAGCGCCGCGTACGCCACGAGCGCCGCGACGATCGCCGAGCGGCCGGACGGGGTCGCGTTGTCGGTCGGGTCGGCGGGCCGGGTGACCAGGCGCTCGGCGTCGTCGGCGGTGTCGTAGAAGGCGCCGTCCGGACCGGCGAACCGGGCCAGCGCCACGTCGAGCAACTCGCCGGCCAGGCTCAGCCACCGCCCTTCGCCGGTGAGCTGGTGCATCGCGCAGAACGCCTCGGCGACGCAGCCGTAGTCCTCCAGCACCCCGGCCGGCTCACCGACCGCCTTGTCCCGGGAGACCCGGCGCAGCCGGCCGTCCACCAGGTGCACGGCGGCCAGGTGCTCGGCGGCGTCCCGCATCGCGCCGTCGGAGACGATCAGCACGCCGTCCATCAGGTTCGCGTCCTCGTCGTCCGGCGACACGAGCAGCGCGGCGACCTGCTGGAACTCGGCGATGGCGGTGATCGCGAGCCCGTTCCAGGCGGCCACCACCTTGTCGTCACGGGCCGGTTGGGGCCGGGTGTCCCGGGCGGCGAGCAGCCGGCCCACCACGTCCTGCCAGCGGGCCCGCACCGCCGGGTCGGCGTCGTCCACGTCCCGGGCCAGCCGCACCACGCTGCTGCCGTGCTCGAACGTGCCCTCGGCGGTGACCTCGAACAGGTCGGCGGCGAACCCGCCGTCGTCCTCCCCCAGCACCTCGGCGAGCTGGTCGGGGGTCCAGACGTAGGTGAGCCCCTCGACGCCCTCGGTGTCCGCGTCCAGCGCCGAGGCGAAACCCTCACCGGCGCGGTGCAGCTCGTCGGCGAGGAACCGGGCGGTGTCCCGGGCCACCCGGCGGGCCAGCCGGTCGCCGGTGAGCCGCCAGAGCTGGGTGTAGACGCGCAGCAGCAGCGCGTTGTCGTAGAGCATCTTCTCGAAGTGCGGCACGGTCCAGTGGCCGTCCACCGAGTAGCGGGCGAAACCGCCGGCGAGCTGGTCGTTGAGGCCGCCGCGGGCCATCGCCTCGCAGGTGTGCCGGACGATCTCCAGGCTGCGGGCCGAGCCGGTGCGCTGGTGGTGCCGGAGCAGGAAGAGCAGGTTCATGTGCGGCGGGAACTTCGGCGCGCCGCCGAACCCGCCGTTCGTCTCGTCGTACTCCCGGGCGAGCTGGCTCGCGGCGGCGTCGAGCAGGGCGGCGGTGAGCGGGGCGGTCACGCCGCCGACGGCCTGCGCGCCGCCGATCGCCTCGACCACGGCGGCGCCCTGGCGCAGCACCGCCTCACGCTGGTCGCGCCAGGCGGCGGCGACCGAGCCGAGCAGGCGGATGAAGTTGGCGCGCGGGAAGTACGTGCCGCAGAAGAACGGGGTGCCGTCCGGCGCGGCGAAGACGGTCATCGGCCAGCCGCCCTGCCCGGTCATCGCCTGGGTGGCGGTCATGTAGACCGCGTCGACGTCGGGGCGCTCCTCCCGGTCGACCTTCACGCAGACGAAGTCGTCGTTCATCAGCCGGGCCACTGCCTCGTTCTCGAACGACTCGTGGGCCATCACGTGGCACCAGTGGCAGGCCGCGTAGCCGACCGAGATGAGCACCGGCACGTCGCGCCGCTTCGCCTCGGCGAACGCCTCGTCGCACCAGGGCCACCAGTCGACCGGGTTGTCGGCGTGCTGGAGCAGATAGGGCGACGTGGCCTCGGCGAGTCGGTTCACCACCCGACCCTATCCACCATCGCCGTCCGACGCCGTGGGCGCGGCAGGGTTCAGGAAGCGCCGTCGGCGCGCAGCGGGAACACGTTGCCCCGGGCCCCGTCCCGCAGCGACCCGAGCACCGCGGCGATCTTGTCGGCGGGCATCGGCTTGAAGAAGTGGTAGCCCTGCGCCGCGGTGCAGCCCAGCTCGGCCAGCGCGGTGCGCTGCTCGGCGGTCTCGACGCCCTCGGCCACGACCCGCAGCCCCAGCTCGTGGGCCAGCCCGACGGTGGTCCGGACGATCGCCGCCGCCTCGGGCGAGTCGGCCATCCGGAGCACGAACGACCGGTCCACCTTCAGCTCGTCCACGGCGATCCGGGTGAGGAACGTCAGCGAGGAGAAGCCGGTGCCGAAGTCGTCCACGGCGAGCTGCACACCCATGGCGCGCAGCATGGTGAGCACCTCGTCGATGACCTCCAGCTCGCTCATCACCACCGTCTCGGTGATCTCCAGAACCAGCCGGTGCGGCGGCACCTGGTGGCGGCGCAGCGCCTCGTCGATCTCGGCGGGCAGTCGCGGGTCGAGCAGGCTGCGCGCCGACAGGTTCACCGAGATGGGGACGTCCAGCCCTTCCCGTGCCCACCCGGACGCCACGGCCAGCGCCTTGTCCAGCACGTACCGGGTGAAGCTGCCGAGCTGCTCGCTGTTCTCCACCGGGCGGATGAAGTCGGCCGGGCCGAGCCAGCCCCGGCGCGGGTGCCGCCACCGGATCAGCGCCTCCACGCCGGTCGGCGCGCCGGTGGCCAGGTCCACCGCCGGCTGCAACGCCAGCACCAGCTGGTCGTCGGCGGCCAGCGCCTCCCGCATCTCCGCGAGCAACGCCAGGTGGTCGGTGCTCGCCGCGTCGCGGGAGCTGTCGTACGCGGCGACGCTGCCGCCGCCCTCCTTCGCCTGGTACATGGCGATGTCGGCGCGGCGCAGCAGCTCGGTCAGGTCGGCCGCCCCCGCGTCGGCCACCACCACGCCCACCGCCACCTCGACGGACATCCGCACCCCGGCCACCTCGGTCGGGGCGGCGAGACGTTCGGCGACCTCCCGGGCCTGGCGCAGCGCGTACGCCAGCGGGGCCGCGCGGTCCTCGACCAGCGGCACCGAGGTCAGCAGCAGGGCGAACTCGTCGCCGCCGAGGCGCCCGAGCAGGTCACCGGGCCGGGTCAGCGCGGCGAGCCGGTTGGAGGTGAGCCGCAGCAACTGGTCGCCGGCCGAATGCCCGAGCGTGTCGTTCACCTCCTTGAACTGGTTCACGTCGAGCAGCAGCAGGGCCACCGGGTGGTCGTGGGGGCGCTGCCGCAACGCCTGGTCCCCCTTGGTGAGCAGCGCCGCCCGGTTCAGCAGGCCGGTGAGCTGGTCGTGCACCGCGTCGTACGACGAGCGGGCGGTGACCAGTCGCAGCTCCCGGTGGGTGGCGGCGTCGTGCAGGGCGGCGGCGAGCGCGTCCCCGAAGGCCGCCACGCCGTCGCGTTCCCGGGCGCTGGGCGGGGCGGACCGGGCGAACCGCACCCGCAGCCGGCCCACCTCGGCGGGGCCCACGACGAGTTTCCGCACCAACTCGTGCTCGGCAACCCCGGCGCACCCGACGGGTTCCACCTCACGGTCGCGGACCTGCCCGCCACGATCGGCCCGGTACCGGCGCCAGCGCCCCTCTCCCCGGGCCACGTCGACCTCGACCAGCTCGGCGCCGAACAGGGTGAGCGCGCCGGTCACCGCGGCGGTCGCCACGCCCCGCTCGTCGAGCTGGTTGAGCGCTGCGGTGGCCTCGGCGAACGCCCGCCAGGTCCGCCGCTCCTGGTCGGCCCGCAGCCGGTGCCGGTAGGTCTGCTGGAGCAGCCAGAGCGGCGGCGGCAGGAGCAGCAGCCAGCGCGCGTCGAGTTCGAGCAGCGCGACCACCACCAGGCCGACCGCCACGTTGCCGACGAACATGAGCAGCTTGCCGCGCAGCGCGGCGAACAGCGGCGGCCCCATCGGGATGCCGTGCCGCAGCGCGAGCGCCACGGCACCCAGGAAGGCGGTGGTGAGCAGGTACGTCACCGCGGCGGCGGTCAGCGTTAGCGCCAGCTCCGGGGTGGGCGCGGTGAGCAGCGGCGGGCCGAGGGCGGTCGCGACGGCCGCTGCCAGCGCGGTCGCGGCGGTGAGCGAGCCCGCGATCCCCGCCAGCTCCAGGGCCGGTCGACGGTCCGAGACCACCGACATGACGGTCCAGGCGGCGCCCGCCCCGAGCAGGGCCGCGGCCGGGAGCCAGCCGGCCGGCACCAGCCAGAGGCAGACCACCAGCGCGGCCTCGCCCCAGGTGATGCTCACCATGCCCGACGCGGTACGGAAGCGCAGCCGGGCGAGCTGGGCCACCGCGAACGCGACGGTGGCGATACCGAACCGGGCCGGGCCGGGCAGCGGCTGGTCCACCGGAAGGTGCGACGGGACGCCGAGGCCGAGCACGGCAGCCAGCAGACCGGTGAACGCGACCGCGACGGTCAACACGACGACGCCCGTCGGCGTCCCGCGCAGGCCGACCCGGTCCGGGGGACGGTCGGCCGGCTCGGTGGTCACGGGGCCGCCCCGTCACCGGGCCGGGCGGGGGCATGGCCGGGGGCCGGTGCTGCCTTCGACATCGGCGTCCCCCTTCCGCGCAGGGTCCGGGGCCTGACGGTCCCCCCGGCGGAAGGCTAAGCCAAAGCCGGTGGTCGCAACAGGGGGCGACGACCGGATTGGGCGTGATTCACGCGGTGTTCAGCTGTTCCGGCGCTGCTGGGAGCCGCTGGGCGCGTTCGTCGGTGAATCCTGCTCGACGAGCCCTTCTGTCGGATCGGCGACTGCGGAATCGACCCGGTCCGGGCCGGCCTGCTGCGGGAAGCGGTCGGGCAGCCGGCGCAGCCGGGCGTTCATGTTGCGGATCAGCAGGACGGTGACGGTGGCCAGCGCGAGGATGAGGAAGAGGCCCATCGGACCGGCCAGACCACCCGTGCGGGTGTCACCGAAGTTGTTCTGCGCGAGCACCTCGACGGTGGTCAGCATGGTGTTCCTCCGATGTGCGACTGGGCACCAGGGTAGACCCCGGCCGGGTCAGTGGGCACGGCACGCCTCCCGTACGCCGGCGAAGAGGTCGGACTCGGGCAGCGGGCTGTCCAGCAGCGATCGGGCGAGTTGGAAGTCCTCCGTCGGCCAGGCGCGCTTCTGCAGCTCCATCGGCACCTGGAACCAGAACCCGTCCGGGTCGATCTGGGTGGCGTGGGCGCGCAGGGCGTCGTCGCGGACCGGGAAGTAGTCGGCGCACTCGACCCGGGTGGTGATCCGCGCGCCCTTGTCGGGGCGCTCGTCCCAGCGCTTCATCCACTCGCCGTACGGCGACTCGAGCCCGGCGGCGAGCACCGCCTCGTGCAGGCTCATGATCTTGGCGCGGGAGAAGCCCACGTCGTAGTAGAGCTTGAGCGGCTGCCACGGCTCGCCCAGCTCGGGGTGGCGGTCGGGGTCACCGGCCGCGTCGAACGCCGCCACAGTGATCTTGTGGGTCATGATGTGGTCGGGGTGCGGGTAGCCGCCCTCCTCGTCGTACGTGGTGACGACGTGCGGCCGGAACTGCCGCATCAGCCGCACCAGCGGCGCGGCGGCGACGTCCACGTCCTGCAGGGCGAAGCAGCCCTCCGGCAGCGGCGGCAGCGGATCGCCCTCGGGCAGCCCGGAGTCGACGAAGCCCAGCCACGCCTGCTCGACACCGAGGATGGCCCGGGCGGCGTCCATCTCGGCCCGCCGGATGTCACCGATGTTGGCCCACACGTCGGGGCGGTCCATCTTCGGGTTGAGCACGCTGCCCCGCTCGCCACCGGTCGCGGTGACGACCAGGACGTCCACCCCCTCGGCGACGTATTTCGCCATGGTGGCGGCGCCCTTGCTCGACTCGTCGTCGGGATGGGCGTGCACCGCCATGAGACGCAGCTGTTCTGCCACCTTCGGCGCTCCTCGTCTGTGCCCGCCGACCCACGTCCGGTCGGCTGACCTGCCGGAATCTCCCCCCGCGCCCGCGAAAGCCCCCGTGACGGCCGGTCGGGGGCCGCCACCGGAGTGGCCAGGGCCACGCCCGCCGGTCCAGGCCGACCTGCCATCCTTGACTCAGCGCCGGGCTGGGAAGATGGACCTAGCCATTCTTGCCGATGCCGCCGACAACAACGCCAGGAGATACCCGCCGGTGAGCGAGACGCACGCCACAGTCGCAGCGGGAGCGCCGGTCTACCCGCCCGGCCGGTACGGCCGACGCCGGGAACCGGGCCGCCGCCGGCCACTCCTGCTCGCCCTGACGGTGACGGTCCTGCTCGCCGTCCTCGGGCTGGGCGCGGCGAAGCTCTACTACCAGTACGGCGACCCGGAGTACCAGGGCGAGATGATCAGCTACTCCGACATCACCGACTCCCGGGTGACCGTCGACTTCCGGGTCACCGTGCCGCCGGGTGGCTCCGCCACCTGTCTGCTGCGAGCCCGCTCGCACGACGGCGCCCAGGTGGGCAGCGTCGAGACCACGGTGACCGCGGAGCCGGGCCAGCGCCACATCCGGACCCGCCAGGAGGTGCCCACGAGCGCCCGGCCGTTCATCGGCGAGGTGTTGCGCTGCCGGCCGGCCGGCTGAGCCGGAGCGCCGGCGAGCCGCCGGCAACCGCACCCCGGTCCCGTCGCCGGCACCGGGGTGATTGATCACACCTCGACGTGTGCGGCACTGGTAGCCTTGCAAGTTCACCTGTCAGCCAGTCCGCACCAACCGAGGAGACCGCCTGTGTCCACAAATGGAAACGAGGCGCCCGCCACCTGGCTGTCCCAGGACGCCTACGACCGTCTGCAGGCAGAGCTCGACGAGCTGATCGCCAATCGACCGGTCATCGCCGCCGAGATCAACGCCCGGCGCGAGGAGGGCGACCTGCGGGAGAACGGTGGCTACCACGCCGCCCGCGAGGAGCAGGGCAAGGCCGAGGGTCGCATTCTCTACCTGAAGGAGCTGCTCCGCACCGCCAAGGTCGGTGAGGCTCCGGACACCGACGCGGTGGCGCCCGGCATGGTCGTGAAGATCTACTTCGACGACGACGCGGACGACAGCGAGACGTTCCTGCTCGGCTCGCGGGAGATCGCCTCCACCACCGACCTGACGGTCTACAGCCCCGAGTCCGCGCTCGGCCGGGCCATCCTCGGCGGCAAGGCCGGGCAGACCTGCACCTACACCGCTCCCAGCGGCGCCGATATCAAGGTGACGATCGTTTCCTTCGAGCCGTACAGCGGCTGACCTTCCGGACCCGCGCCGGATGGCTCGGGTCCCGAACCCGACCGAGGCTGACAGGCTCCTCGGACCCGAGCCGCACACCCGAACGCCCCGCCCGGATCATCCGGCCGGGGCGTTCGCGTCGACCGGGAGGGCTCAGCCCTCGCCGGTGAAGACCACCTGGTAGCCGCTGGCCCGCAACGCGCTGATCAGGGTGTCCGAGTGCTCCACCCCGCGCGTCTCCACGGACAGGGCCACCTCCACCTCGCCCAGGCCCAGGTGCGGGTTGGCCCGCTGGTGCACCACGTCCACCACGTTGGCCCGGTGCTCGGCGATCTCGCCGAGCAGGGAGGCGAGCTGGCCGGGCCGGTCGACGCAGCGCACCGTGATCCGCAGGAACCGGCCGGCCGCGGCCAGGCCGTGCTCGATCACCCGGAGCATGAGCAGCGGATCGATGTTGCCGCCGGAGAGCACCGCGACCACCGGCGCGGTCACCTCCACCGCGCCGGCCATGAGCGCCGCCACGCCGACCGCCCCGGCCGGCTCGACGACCTGCTTGCCGCGTTCCAGCAGCATCAGCAGCGCCCGGGAGATGTCCTCCTCGGAGACCGTGACGACCTCGTCGACGAGCTTGCGGACGTGCGTGAAGGTCAGCTCCCCCGGCCGGCCGACGGCGATCCCGTCGGCGATCGTCGCGAACGAGGGCAGCCGTACCGGCTCGCCGGCGCGCAGCGAGGGCGGGAAGGCGGCGGCGCTCGCCGCCTGGACCCCGATCACGCGTACGTCGGGACGCAGCGCCTTGGCCGCCGCCGCCATCCCGGAGACCAGCCCGCCACCGCCCACCCCGGTCACGATGGTGCGCACGTCCGGGCACTGTTCGAGGATCTCCAGCGCCACAGTGCCCTGCCCGGCGATCACGTCCGCGTGGTCGAACGGGTGGATGAACACCGCGCCGGTCCGCTCCGCGAAGGTCTGCGCCGCGACGAGCGACTCGTCCACCGTGTTGCCGACCAGCTCGACCTGCGCGCCGTACCCCTTCGTGGCGGCGACCTTCGGCAGCGGCGCGTTCACCGGCATGAAGACGGTGGCGTGCGCGCCGACCAGGCCGGCGGCGAGCGCCACCCCCTGGGCGTGGTTGCCGGCACTCGCCGCCACCACCCCGCGGGACCGCTCCTCGGCCGAGAGCCGGGAGATCCGCACGTACGCGCCACGCACCTTGTACGACCCGGCGCGTTGCAGGTTCTCGCACTTGAGCCAGACCGGCCCGCCGAGCGCGGCGCTGAGCGGCCGGGACGGCTCCAGCGGGGTGGTACGGGTGACACCGCCGAGCAGTTCCCGCGCGGCCTGAACGTCGGCGAGACCGACCAGTTCCGTCATGCCCCGATCGTGCCACCCGGCCCCGGCGGAACCTGCGGCGACATGGCCGAGGCGGCTGGCGCGGGCCAGCCCGGGTGCCCGGGCCAGGCGGGCTGACCGGGCCAGGAGGGCACCGCCCGCGCGAGCCGGTCCTGCTGGGCGGCGGAGATCCGGCGGACCAGCACGACGAACGCGATCCCGGCGATCAGGCAGGCCACCGCCGGCACCAGCCGGGGCGCGAGCGCCTCCTCGTAGAAGCGCACGTACGTGCCGAACTCCGCGTCGTTGCGGGGCAGCTCGGTCAGCCGGTCGTACCGCTGCTGCTCGGCCCGCGCGACGAACCGGTCACCGATCAGGAACACCAGCCAGCTCGCCCACCACACCCCGACCAGCCACGACTGGCGGCGCTGCCACACGCTGTTGCGGAGCAGGTCGGCGAGCACCCGGGCCGGCACGACGAAGTTGGCGAACGGCACCAGCCAGCCGGCGATCGCCCACGCCGGACTCAGGTTCGGCACGGCGCCCGGGAACGCGTCCAGGTTCTTGCGCGCCCGCCAGGTCCAGATCACCACGAGCGTCCCGGCGGTCAGCAGGGCGAGCAGGTAGGGCAGGGTGAACAGCACCTCGACCAGCACGACGCCGAGCAGCACGTCCCGGTCGAGCTGCTCGGCGGCCGAGCGGGCCATCTCTGCGCCCACCAGGGGGAACAGGGCCGTCAGCAGGTAGCACAGGGTGGCGGTGCCGACCGCGAATGCGCTGGCCACGGCCAGTCCGCGTACGCCGTAGGTGGGTACGCCGGGGGCCACGGCGGGCTGGCCGACGCGCGTGCCGCAACGCTGGCACTCCTCGTAGGCCGGGGACGTGGCGTCCCCGCAGGTCTGGCAGTGCATGGTGGGACCGTCCGAGGTGGTGTGCGCGACAGGGGCGCGCACACGCTAGACGATCACGCGGCGGCCGGCGACCCCGTACCGATCCGGGGGTAGCCGGGGGCGTGCCGCGCCCACGGCGCCTGCATCTCGAACTGGCCGGCCACGCCGAGCAGCAGCAGCTCCGAGCCGGGCGGGCCGACGAACTGCACGCCCACCGGCAGCCCGTCCGGGCGGCGGCCGACCGGCACCACGATCGACGGCAGCCCGGCGATGTTCCACGGCGCCGCGTACGGGGCGTACCTGATGTTCGCCGACATGTTCGCGAGCCAGGAGCGGCCGGACCAGCCGGCGGCCTCCGGCGGCGGCCCGGCCAACGCCGGGGTGAGCAGCAGGTCGATCGAGTTGTCCGCGAAGAAGTTCACCGACCGTTCGCGCCAGGCGGTCCGGTCGGCCTCCCGCACGTACCCCCGGCGCTGCGCCCACTCGCCCAGCGTGACGTGCCGGCGGCTGCGCCGCTGGAGCTGGCGCGGGGCGACCCCGGCGGCGCGCACGTCGGCGGCGGCCGCCGCGAACCAGGTGGCGATGCCCTGCAGGCCCAGCCGGGTCGGGTAGACCGGGTCGGTGGGCACGGTGTCGTGACCGGCGGCGGCGAGCAGCCGGCCGGCGGCGGCGACCGCGTCCCGGTTCGGCGCGTCCGGGGAGACGCCGCGCACCGGCGAGCGGAGCGAGACGCCGACCCGCAGCCGCGCCGGTGGGACCAGCTTGTCCGGCCGGCGACCGGCGAGCACCGAGAAGCCGACCACCGCGTCGGCCACGGTGCTGGTGAGCATGCCGTGCTCGGTCAGGCCGAACCAGTCCTCCGCGCCGAGCTGGCAGGGCACCACGCCCCGGCCGGGCTTGAGCCCGACCAGGCCGCAGCAGGCCGCCGGAATACGGATCGAGCCGAGGCCGTCGTTGCCGTGGGCCATCGGCACCAGCCCGGCGGCCACCGCGGCGGCCGCGCCGCCGGAGGAGCCGCCGGGGGTACGCGTCGTGTCCCACGGGTTGCGGGTGGCCCCGCTGTCGTCGTCGGTGAGCGCCCACAGGCCCAGTTCCGGCATCCGGGTCACGCCCAGGATCACCGCGCCCGCGCCGCGCAGCCGCCGGACCACCTCGTGGTCGGCCTCCGCCACGCCGGTACGCATCGCGGCCGACCCGTTCCACGTGGGCAGGCCGGCCACCGGCGTGTTCTCCTTGACCGCCACCGGGACGCCGGCGAGCGGGAGGTTCGCCAGTTCCTCCTGCTCGTCGACCTTCTCGGCCTCGGTGATCGCCTCACCGCCGCGTACCGTGCGGAACGCGGCCAGCTCGGCGTCGACCCGGGCCACGTGATCCAGGTGGTCGGCGACGACCTGGGTGGCAGAGACGTCGCCACGGCGTACCGCCCGGGCGATCTGTTTCGCGGTCGCACCGACCCACGTCGTCGGCAAGATCTCCGGCACTGCCACCCTCCCCAGCCAGCGGTCAGCCCAGGGCCTGCTCCAGATCGGCGAGCAGGTCGTCGACCGTCTCGATGCCGACAGACAGTCGCACGAGATCGCCGGGAACTTCAAGCGGCGAGCCCGCAGCGCTCGCGTGTGTCATCCGGCCGGGGTGCTCGATCAGGGACTCGACGCCGCCGAGCGACTCGGCGAGCACGAACAGCCGGGCCCGGTTGCAGATCTCCACGGCGTGCTCCTCGCCGCCCGCCGCGCGGAACGAGATCATGCCGCCGAACCGCCGCATCTGCTTGGCGGCCACCTCGTGGCCGGGGTGCGAGGGCAGCCCCGGGTAGATGACCTGCGCGACCTTCGCGTTGCCGTCCAGGTAGGCCGCGATCCGCTCGGCGTTGTCGCAGTGCCGGTCCATCCGTACCCCGAGGGTCTTGATGCCGCGCAGGGTGAGCCAGGCGTCGAACGGGCCGTTGATCGCGCCCATCGCGTTCTGGTGGTAGCGCAGCTCCTCGCCGAGCGCCCGGTCCGCGGAGACGAGCGCGCCGCCGACCACGTCGGAGTGTCCGCCGACGTACTTGGTGGTGGAGTGCACCACCACGTCCGCGCCGAACGCGATCGGCTGCTGCAGGTACGGCGAGGCGAACGTGTTGTCGACCACCAGCAGCGCGCCGGCGTCGTGCGCCACGGCGGCCAGCGCCGCGATGTCGGCGATGCCGAGCAGCGGGTTGGTCGGCGTCTCCACCCACACGATCCGGGTGGCGCCCGGGCGGATCGCCGCACGCACGGCGTCCGGGTCGGAGACCTTCGCCGGGGTGTACGTCAGCCCCCAGCGCTCGGCCACCTTGGCGAACAGCCGGTAGGTGCCGCCGTACGCGTCGTCCGGGATCACCACGTGGTCGCCCGGCTTGCAGACGGTCCGCAGCAGCGTGTCCTCGGCGGCCAGCCCGCTGGCGAAGGCGAGCCCCACCTGGCCGCCCTCCAGCGCCGCCAGGCATTCCTGGAGCGCGTCCCGGGTGGGGTTGCCGGAGCGGCTGTACTCGTAGCCCTCGCGCGGCGCGCCGACGGCGTCCTGGGCGTACGTGCTGGTCTGGTAGATCGGCGGAATCACCGCGCCGGTGCGGGCCTCCGGGGCCTGACCGGCGTGGATCGCGAGTGTCTCGAAGCCGTGCCTCATGCCGCAGACGTTAGTCCTCCACCCGGTCCCGCTCCCGGCAACCCGGCGCGAGTCACAACCGCGAGGGTGTCAGGGCAGTCCGCCATACTGGTCCGGTGAGTACGACCGAGGCGCTCCCCTCTCGCCTGCACGGCGTCGCCGACCGGATCCCGACGTCCCTGGACGAGCTCAAGGGGCCCGAGCACGGCCGGGTCACGCTGCCGACCCGCCTCGCGTGGTCCGGGCTCACCGAGTTCGATGTCGACGACAGCGGACAGCGGCTCACGCTCTATCGCACGCTGATGGACTGCGGGCAGCGCGAGGACATCGTCCGGTACGTCAATCCAGCGCTTCTCCGGCAGGACTGGTCCCGCATCTGCAAGCTGACCGCGCGCCGAGTGATTCGCATCTGGGAGAACCGGATGCCTGGCCTGACGGCCTAGCCGTGGACGAGTTGCACATGCGTTTGCTGCGCGTCGGTTTCCGCGCCGGTGACGACCTCGGTCTGGTGCTCGCAGGTGGTTACGCCCTCGCCGCGCACGATCTCGTGCACCGGCAGTCCCGCGACATCGACTTCGCCACCGCAACCGCGCTGCCGCTACCCCTGGTCGCGGCGCGCCTGACCGACGTGTACCGGGCAGAGGGGCTCGACTGTCGGGTCGTCGAGGCGACGCCCCGGATGGCCCGGTTGCTGGTCGAGGGGCCAGACTTCGCCTGCGAGATCGACCTCCTGAAAGAGGCGATCGGGCCACCCGCGAGGTTGCACATCGGCCCTGTGCTCGCGCTGGAGGACGCCATCGGCCTGAAGGTCAGGGCACTTCACGACCGCGCCGCGCATCGCGACTACATCGACGTACGAGCCGCCGGCCGGATCGTGGAATACAGGGCACTCGAATCCTTGGGAGCCCGACACACCGTCGCGTTCTCGCTTCACGAGTTGGCCGACCGATTGGGCGGGATCGACGAGCTGGAGGTGGAGACATTCGCCTCCTACGGTCTCGGCGAGGACGACATCGACGGACTCAGACGCTGGGCTCGCCGATGGGAGACGGACATCCGCGCCCGCCTGGCCAACGGTGAGACCGGCCCGTCCGGTGTCCCTGAGGACGACTGGGACACCTACCTCGACCGCTCCTGACCCACCCTCCGCGACCCCTCGCGCCTGAAGGTGGGGTGGACGGGGTGGGCCTAGGGTGGGAGAGATGAGCGGGTGTGTGTTCTGCGGGATCGTGGCGGGCGAGGTGCCGGCCTTCCGGGTCACCGACGAGCCGGACGGGGTCGCGTTCCTGGACACCCGGCCGGTGTTCAAGGGCCACGTGCTCGTCGTGCCCCGCACCCACCTGGTCACCCTGGCCGACCTGCCGGCCGACGCGCTGCCCGGCTACTTCCGGCTGGTGCAGCGCATCGCTGTGGCGGTGGAGACCGGTCTGGGGTCCGGTGGGACGTTCGTGGCGATGAACAACCGGGTGTCCCAGTCCGTACCGCACCTGCACACCCACGTGGTGCCCAGGACCAAGGGGGACGGGCTGCGCGGCTTCTTCTGGCCCCGTACCCGGTACGCCGACGACGCCGAGGCCGAGGCGTTCGCCGGGCGGATCTCGGCGGCGCTGGCCTGACGTGAGCGCGGGCGGGTAAGGAACCGGGGGCCGACGCTGTTGCACGCTGGGAAAGCCAAGAGAGGAGTCCCACCGTGTTCCTCCGCCGCATGAAGGCCGAGATGATCTCTCCTGACCAGGCTCTGCCGGGCCGCCCGATCGCGATGCCGATCGCCGACCGGCACGAGGTGCTGCCGTCGACGCTGAAGGGCCCGTTCCCCGAGGGCGCGCAGGTCGCCGTCTTCGGCATGGGCTGTTTCTGGGGCGCCGAGCGGCTGTTCTGGACCCTCCCCGGCATGATCACCACGTCCGCCGGTTACGCGGGTGGCTACACCACCAACCCGACGTACGAGGAGGTCTGCTCGGGCATGACCGGGCACGCCGAGGTGGTCCAGGTGGTCTACGACCCGTCGAAGATCGCCTACGAGGACCTGCTCAAGGTCTTCTGGGAGAACCACGACCCGACCCAGGGCATGCGCCAGGGCAACGACGTGGGCACCCAGTACCGCTCGGCGATCTACACCACCACCGACGAGCAGGCCGCCGCCGCGAAGGCGTCGCGGGACGCGTTCGCGCCGATCGTGGCCCGGGCCGGCAAGGGTGAGATCACCACCGAGATCGCCCCGCTCGGCGACTACTACTTCGCCGAGGACTACCACCAGCAGTACCTGGCTCCGACGAAGAACCCGAACGGCTACTGCAACCACGGCCCGAACGGGCTGAGCTGCCCGGTCGGCGTGGCCCGTACGGCCGGCTAGACCCGCCACCGATCTTGGAGTTGTGGCACCTCGCAAACCTGGCGGAACCGGCATCACAGGCGCCACAACTCCAAGATCGCGTATTACGGCTGCGGCTGGACGGGCATGCGGTGTTCCTCACACCCGGCACGGGCCGGGTTTCCGGCATCCGCGCCCTGGAGGGCAGGAACCGAAGACCTGACAGGCGGCCACCCTGCGTGACGGCGCATCGTAGCAAGCTGTCACACGTTCGTCATCGTCTCAACAGGCGAACCGAAACAACCTCTGGCAGCATTGGCTCGTATGTGCGGACTTGCGGGAGAGTTCCGCCGTGACGGTTCACGCGCCGATGTCTCGGCCGTGGAGCGGATGGCGGCCACGATGAGTGACCGAGGGCCCGACGACAGCGGCGTCTGGTCGCAGGGGCCGACCGCGCTGGGACACCGGCGCCTGAAGATCATCGACTTGTCCGCCGCGAGCGGCCAACCGATCGTGGACGCGGCCGCCGGGCTCACCGGCGTGTTCAACGGCTGCATCTACAACTACCGGGAGCTGCGCGCGGAGCTGCAGGCCAAGGGCCACCGCTTCTTCTCCTCCGGAGACAGCGAGGTCGTGGTCAAGGCGTACGCCGAGTGGGGTCTCGACTTCGTCGACCACCTCATCGGCATGTTCGCGGTGGCGATCAGCGAGCGCGACACCGGCCGCCTGGTGCTGGCCCGCGACCGCCTCGGCATCAAGCCGCTCTACCTGGCCGAGAGCCCCGGCGTGGTGCGGTTCGCCTCGACCCTGCCGGCGCTGGTCGCCGGTGGCGGCATCGACACCACCATCGACCGGGTGGCGCTCGCCCACTACCTGAGCTTCCACAGCATCGTGCCGCCGCCGCGCACCATCCTCGCCGGCGTCACCAAGCTGCCGCCGGCCACGGTCCGGGTGTACGAGGCGGACGGCTCCAGCCACGAGCGGGTGTACTGGGATCCGTCGTTCGGCCGCGCCGCCGAGCGGGCCGGCTGGTCCGAGCGGGACTGGCAGGACGCGCTGCTCGACTCGCTGACCACCGCCGTACGCCGCCGTATGGTGGCCGACGTCCCGGTGGGCGTGCTGCTCTCCGGCGGCCTCGACTCCAGCCTGGTCGTCGCGCTGCTCGCAGGCGAGGGGCAGGTGCAGTCCGGCCTGGCCACGTTCTCCATCGGCTTCGACGCGGTGGGCGGGCGGGAGGGTGACGAGTTCGTCTACTCCGACCTGGTCGCGAAGACGTTCGGCACCGACCACCACCAGATCCGGGTGCCCACCGGCGACCTGCTGCCGCCGCTGGAGGCCGCCGTCGCGGCCATGAGCGAGCCCATGGTCAGCCACGACTGCGTCGCGTTCTGGCTGCTCAGCCAGGAGGTCGCGAAGCACGTCAAGGTGGTGCAGTCGGGCCAGGGCGCGGACGAGATCCTGGGCGGCTACCACTGGTACCCGCCGCTCGCCGGGGTGGACCGGGAGCAGGCGCTCGATACGTACGCGAAGGCGTTCTTCGACCGCGACGCGGCCGGACTGGCCCGGGTGCTCAACCCGGCGTGGCTGGCCGACGGCGACCCGGCGCGGGAGTTCGTGGCCGCGCACCTGGGCCGCCCGGGCGCGCAGACCGCCGTCGACGCCGGCCTGCGGATCGACACCCAGGTCATGCTGACCGACGACCCGGTGAAGCGGGTCGACAACATGACCATGGCGCACGGGCTGGAGGCCCGGGTGCCGTTCCTCGACCACGAGTTCGTCGAACTCGCCGCGAGCTGCCCGCCGGAGCTGAAGCTGGCCCAGGGCGGCAAGGGCGTGCTCAAGGAGATCGGTCGCCGGGTCCTGCCGCACGAGGTCATCGACCGGCCCAAGGGCTACTTCCCGGTGCCCGGTCTCACCCACCTGGAGGGCAAGCTCCTCGACCGGGTACGCGACGCGCTCACCTCGCCGGAGGCGCGCCGTCGGGACCTGTTCCGCGCCGACTACGTCGACGCGCTGCTCGCCGACCCGAATGCCGAACTGACCCCGTTGAACGGAAACAAGCTGTGGCAACTGGGACTCCTGGAAATGTGGCTCCAGAGCCACGGAATCGACTGACAGTGACCGACACCCTCGCCACCGGAACGGCGCGTACCGACCGGGAACGGGTGCTGGGGCGCCGCCGGGAACGCATCGGCCCCGGCGGTGACCCGGTCGCACCGGGTACGCCGGAGCCGCGGCAGCCGGAGACCGCGTCCACCGACGCCTCGGGCGTGGTGCTGGACTGCGGCTGGGGCCGGCTGGTGTTCGGGCAGACGTTCGACGACCAGGTGCACGTGGCAGACGTGCTGCGCTCCGAGGCGGTCGGCGCCCGGGACATCTGCATCTACCTGCGCGACCCGCACGTGCTGGTGTCCCGGCTGCCGGACGAGCTGTTCATCGACCCGTCGCTGACGTACCGGCTGCCGCTGGGCGAGAAGCGGCCCGCCGCCACCGAGGGTGGCGAGGTGCCCGGGCTGACCGTCCGGCCGCTGCGCGACGCCGCCGACGCGGAGGCGGTGAACCGGATCTACGCCCGCAACGGCATGGTCACCGCCCCGGTCGAGGTGCTCGTGGACAACGCCGGCACGGACCGGTTCCTGCACCTGGTGGCCGAGGACACCACAGGTGAGGTGGTCGGCACCATCACCGGCGTGGACCACGTCGCGGTCTTCGGCGACCCGGAGAACGGTGCCAGCCTGTGGTGCCTGACCGTGGACTTCAACACCGCCCCGCCCGGCACCGGCCAGGCGCTGCTCACCGCGCTCGCCGACCGGCTCGACGGGCGCGGCCGGGCGTTCGTGGACCTGTCCGTGCTGGCCGAGAACTCGGGCGCGATCCGGCTGTACGAGCGCCTCGGCTTCCACCGCACCGGCACGCTCTGCGTGAAGCGGAAGAACCCGATCAACGAGCGCCTGTTCCTGCCCGCCATGCCGCAGGGGTACGACGAGCTGAACCCGTACGCGAAGATCGTCGCGGACGAGGCGATGCGCCGCGGCATCCGGGTGGAGGTGACCGACCCGCACTGGGGTGAGCTGAAGCTGACCACCGGCGGCAGGACCATCCACACCCGCGAGTCGCTGTCCGAGCTGACCTCGGCGGTGGCGATGAGCCGCTGCGACGACAAGCGGGTGACCCGGCGCATCCTCACCGAGGCCGGGCTGTCCGTGCCACGCGGGCGCACCGCCACCGGCGAGCCCGACGACGTGGCGTTCCTCAACGACGTGGGCCCGGTGGTGGTCAAGCCGGCGCGCGGCGAGCAGGGCAACGGCATCACCGTCGGCGTGCGTACGCCGGAGGCGCTGACCGCGGCCGTCGAGCTGGCCCGCCGGTTCTGCCCGGACGTGCTGATCGAGGAGCTGCGCGCGGGCGAGGACCTGCGGGTCGTGGTGATCGACCACGAGGTGGTCGCCGCCGCGGTACGCCGCCCGGCGCAGATCACCGGCGACGGCGTGCACGACATCACCGAGCTGATCGAGCGGCAGAGCCGCCGCCGGGCGGCCGCCACCGGCGGCGAGTCCCGCATCCCGGTCGACGACATGACCCGCGAGGTGGTGGCCGAGGCCGGCTACCGGATGCACGACGTGCTCCCGGAGGGCGAGGTGCTGGCGGTCCGGCGGACGGCCAACCTGCACACCGGCGGCACGATCCACGACGTGACCGCCGAGCTGCACCCGGCGATCGCCGAGGCGTGCGTCACCGCCAGCCGGGCGCTGGACATCCCGGTCACCGGGCTGGACCTGCTGGTCCCCGCCCCGGACCGGCCGGAACACGTGTTCATCGAGGCGAACGAGCGGCCCGGACTGGCCAACCACGAGCCGCAGCCGACCGCCGAACGTTTCGTCGACCTGCTCTTCCCGGGTACCCGGGCACCGCAGCGACTCTGGTCGCCTGCCGGTGCGGCAGGCTCTGGGGCATGACCGCACGCAAACCCCAACCGCTCAAGCTCGACCTCGACTATCTCCGCCAGGTGCTGGTGGAGCTGCTGGAGATCCCCAGCCCGTCGGGGCGCACCGACCACATCCAGCAGTACGTGGGCGAGCGGCTCTCCGCGATCGGGATCAGCTCCACGCTGACCCGTCGCGGGGCGCTGAGCGCCTGTCTGCCCGGCCCCCGGTCGACCGGCGCCGACCGGGCGATCGTGGTGCACACCGACACCATCGGCGGCATGGTGAAGCGGCTGAAGGAGAACGGCCGGCTGGAGGTCAACCCGATCGGTACGCACAGCGCCCGCTTCGCCGAGGGCGCCCACGTGCGGATCTTCACCGACGACCTGGAGCGGGTCGTCACCGGCCAGGTGCTGCCGCTGAAGGCGAGCGGCCACCGCTACAACGAGGCGGTCGACCTCCAGGGCGTCGGCTGGGAGCTGGTCGAGGTGCGGGTGGACGAGCCGGTGCACGACGAGGCCGGGCTGCGGGCGCTCGGCATCGACGCCGGCGACTTCGTGGCGTTCCTGCCCAACCCGACCATCACCCCGAACGGGTACGTCAAGTCCCGCCACCTGGACGACAAGGCGGGCGTGGCGGCGGTGCTGACCGCGTTCAAGGCGATGGTCGAGGCCGGGGTCACCCCGGCTGTCACCGCGCACCTGCTGGTCACCGTCACCGAGGAGATCGGCCACGGCGCCAGCCACGGGCTGGACCCGGACGTCGCGGAGATCGTCTCGGTCGACGCGGCGGTGGTCGCGCCGGGCCAGCAGTCCCGGGAGACCGCTGCGACGCTCGCCATGGGCGACGGGGTCGGGCCGTTCGACTACCACCTGACCCGCAACCTCGCCTCGATCGCCAAGGAACACGGCGTCGACCTGGTCCGGGACGTCTTCGACTACTACCGCTCGGACGTGGCCGCCGCGGTCGAGGCCGGGGCGCACGCCCGGGTGGCGCTCCTCGGCTTCGGCGTGGACGCCACCCACGGCCACGAGCGCACCCACCTGGACGGCCTGCACCAGCTCACCCAGCTGCTCTGCCTCTACCTGCAGAGCCCGCTGGTGTTCCCCGAGTGGGACGCCGAGCCGGAGGGCGACCTGGCCGACTTCCCGTCGCTGGCAGTGCAGCCGGCGAACGAGGAGGGCCCGCGCGAGGGCCCGATCGGCCTGGACTGACGCCTGTGATCGAAATCCGTTGCCGCGGCCGCCGGGAAGTGGATAGCGTGGCGGTACACGGGAAAGGAGGTGGTCCAGACTTGTATAGCAATCGGACTCGTGAGGTGGCTGTCCGCTAGCCGCTGTCCTCGACAGTCAAAACTCGTCCGCCGCGAGGCGGGCACCTGCAGGATCGTCGAGACCGTGTGGCAGCGGTGCGGCGAAACCACGACAGCCACCCGACCCCCGGGGTGCCGGCCCAGTCCAGCCGGCCCGCGCGCGAGCGCGGAAGCCCCGGGGGTCGCTTTTTGCCTTCCGGAGGATGCCGTGTCCATGCGTGAGCTGGTGGTGCTCGGTACGGCCAGCCAGGCCCCGACCCGGCAGCGCAACCACAACGGCTACCTGCTGCGCTGGGACGACGAGGTGATCCTCTTCGACCCGGGCGAGGGCAGCCAGCGGCAGATGCTGCACACCGGTGTCACAGCCACCGACCTGACCCGGATCTGCGTCACCCACTTCCACGGCGACCACTGCCTCGGCCTGCCCGGCATGATCCAGCGGCTCTCGCTGGACCGCGTACCGCACCCGGTGGCTGTGCACTTCCCGGCCGGTGGCGCCGAGTACTTCGCCCGGCTGCGCCACGCCTCCAGCTTCTACGAGACCGCCGAACTCGCCGTCGAGCCGATCGACGCCGACGGGCAGCGGATCACGCTCGGCGTCGGCACGCTGGAGGCCCGCCGGCTGCGGCACCCGATCGAGACGTACGGATACCGCCTGGTCGAGCCGGACGGCTGCCGGATGCTTCCGGAGCGGCTGGCCGCGTACGGGATCGCCGGTCCGGATGTGGGGCGGCTGCTGCGCGACGGCCACCTGGACCGCGACGGGCGCCGCGTCACCCGGGACGAGGTGAGCGTGACCCGGCCCGGGCAGCGGTTCGCGTTCGTGATGGACACCGGGCTCTGCGACGGGGTGTACGCGCTGGCCGAGCACGCCGACCTGCTGGTGATCGAGTCGACGTTCCTGGAGTCGGAGGCCGCGCTCGCCGCCGAGGTCGGGCACCTCACCGCCGGCCAGGCCGCGCGGGTGGCGGCCGAGTCGGGGGTACGCACGCTCGTGCTCACCCACTTCTCCCAGCGGTACGCCGACCCGCGCCGCTTCCACGACGAGGCCCGGGAACACTTCACCGGTGATCTGGTGATCGCCGAGGATCTGCTGACGGTTCCGGTGCCGCCCCGGCGGGTACCGTCGCCCGGGTGACGATCTCCCTACGTTCCGCGACCGAGGCCGACCTGATGGCGGTCGGCGCCATGCACCAGCGCTCACGGGTGGCGGCGTACTCGTCGTTCCTGCCGCCCGAAACGCTGGCCGACCCGACGCCCGAGGCGATGGGCCGCTACTGGGTGGAGCGGCTGACCTGGGAGGGCGCCGACCACCGGATGACAGTGGCCGAGCGGGACGGGCGGCTGGTGGGGTTCAGCTACCTCGGGCCGGACGACGAGGGCGACCCGGCGACCGGGCTGCTGAACGCGATCCACCTGGAGCCGTCCGAGCGGGGGCGGGGCACCGGGCGGGCGCTGATGGTGGACGCGCTGGACGCGATGCGGGCCCGCGGGTGGACCCGGGCGGCGTTGTGGGTGCTGCGGGACAACGCCGCCGCGCGCCGCTTCTACGAGCGCGGCGGCTGGGCCGCCACCGGTGAGCAGCGGAACGAGCACATCGGCGCGGCGCTCGTCCCCCAGCTCCGCTACGCCCGCCAGGTGTAAGGAAGGGCCCCCTATTAACGCCTCCGGTAGAGGAAGGGCCCCTTATTAACACCACGTGTTAATAAGGGGCCCTTCCTTGCACGCGCAGGGTCAGCGGGCTCCGAGGTGGGCGAGCAGATCCTGGCGGGTCAGCACGCCCTTGGGCTTGCCGTCGACCAGCACCAGCGCCGCGTCCGCCTTCTCCAGCAGCCCGACCGCCTCGCTCACCGGCTGCCCGCCGCCGATCATCGGCAGCGGCTCGCCCATGTGCCGCTCGATCGTGTCGTGCAGGTGGGCCTGGCCGGTGAAGAGCGCGTCGAGCAGGTCCTTTTCCGCGATCGAACCGGCCACCTCACCGGTCACCACCGGCGGCTCGGCCTTCAGCACCGGAAGCTGCGAGACGCCGTACTCGCGCATGTAGTCGATCGCGTCGCGGACCGTCTCGGTCGGGTGCACGTGCACCAGCTCGGGCAGGCCGCCGGGCTTGCCGGCGAGCGCGTCGGCCACCGTCGGCTCGGTGCCGGAGTCGTCCAGGAAGCCGTACCGGGCCATCCACTTGTCGTTGAAGATCTTCGACAGGTAGCCGCGGCCGCCGTCCGGCAGCAGCACCACGATCACGTCGTCCGGGCCGGCCTTGCGGGCCACCTCCAGCGCGCCCACCACCGCCATGCCGCAGGAGCCGCCGACCAGCAGACCCTCCTCGCGGGCCAGCCGGCGGGTCATCTCGAACGACTCCTTGTCCGACACCTCGACGATCTCGTCGGCGACCGACCGGTCGTACGTCTCCGGCCAGAAGTCCTCACCGACGCCCTCGACCAGGTACGGCCGGCCGGTGCCGCCGGAGTAGACCGAGCCCTCCGGGTCCGCGCCGATCACCTTCACCCGGCCCTCGGACGCCTCCTTGAGGTAGCGGCCGATGCCGGAGATGGTGCCGCCGGTGCCGACGCCCGCGACGAAGTGGGTGATCCTGCCCTCGGTCTGCTTCCACAGCTCCGGGCCGGTGGTCTCGTAGTGCGAGCGCGGGTTGGCCGGGTTGCTGTACTGGTTGGGCTTCCACGCGCCGGGGATCTCCCGGGCCAGCCGGTCGGAGACGTTGTAGTAGGAGCGCGGGTCCTCCGGCGCGACGGCGGTCGGGCAGACCACCACCTCCGCGCCGTACGCGCGCAGCACGTCCTGCTTGTCCTGGCTGACCTTGTCCGGGCAGACGAAGACGCACCGGTAGCCCCGGAGCTGGGCCACCAGGGCCAGCCCGACGCCGGTGTTGCCGCTGGTCGGCTCCACGATCGTGCCGCCCGGCCGCAGGATCCCCGCCTTCTCGGCGTCCTCCACCATCCGCAGCGCGATCCGGTCCTTGACCGAGCCGCCCGGGTTGACGTACTCCACCTTCGCCAGCACGGTGGCCTGAATGCCCTCGGTGACGTTGCGCAGGCGGACCAGCGGGGTGTTGCCGATCAACTCGACGACGTTGTCGTAGTACTGCACCTCGTTGTGCCCTTCGTCGCGCCGCCGTCGTGGGGCGGTCGGTCAGCCGTCAGTTCGCCGACCAGCGTACGTGCCGTCAGGGCACCACATGCCCCGGGATGACCGAGCTGCGACGTGCCTCCCACTCCAGGAACCGCTCGGTCTCGGCGAGCACGCTGCCGGCCAGCCAGGTGACCATCACCGCGTCGTCGGCCAGCCCGAAGATCGCCAGCGGGATCTCCGGCAGCAGGTCGATCGGACTGACGATGTACGCGGTCGCCCCGGCCATCAGCGCCAGGCGCAGGCCGCCGTCGTACTCGCCCCGGGTGGTCGCGCGGATCATCCGCGGCAGCGCCGCCAGCCGGGCCCCGAGCGACGGCCCGCCCCGCGTACCCGCCGCCAGCGCCCGGGCCAGCGCGGCGAACGCGGCGCTGCGCTTCAACGTCTTCCCCATGTTTTCGCCCCTCTCCGCCCGACCATGGTGCGGCCCGGTGGCAAGCCCGCGCCCGCTACCCCCATCGGTACCCAATCCGGGCACCGCCCAGCCATCCGATCGCGGACAGTGGGGGTCGTACCGGCGCGATACTGTCGGTTCATGGGGGACGCTGGTTCCGTCGCGCCGGTCCGCTGGCAGCGCGCCCGGCACATCGCCCGCCTCGCGGCGATCGGCACGGGCGCCACGGTGGCGGCCACCGCCGCCACCGGCGGGGTGCTGCTCGGTCAGGCCCGGCAGGCCCGCCGCACCATCCCGATGGCGCAGGCCCCGCCGCCGCGCTGCGACGGCGTCTACGGCGCGAGGCTGCCCGGCCCGCCGGTCACCGTGGTCGTCCTGGGCGATTCCTCGGCGGCCGGCTACGGCGTGCACAGGCGCCGGGAGACCCCCGGCTCGCTGCTGGCCACCGGGCTGTCCCGCCGCCTGCACCGGCCGGTACGCCTGCACCGGTTCGCCGTGGTGGGCGCGCTGTCGTCCGGGCTGAAGCCGCAGGTCGAGTCCGCCCTGGAGGTCGAGCCGGACGTGGCGGTGATCCTGGTGGGCGGCAACGACGTCACCAACCGCACGCCGCCGGCGCTGGCAGTGCGTTACCTGGTCGACGCGGTCCGCACGCTGCGGGCGGCCGGCTGTGAGGTGGTCGTCGGCACCTGTCCCGACCTGGGCACCATCCGGCCGATCCAGCCGCCGCTGCGCTGGCTGGCCCGGCGCTGGAGCCGCCAGCTCGCCGCCGCCCAGACGGTGGCCGTGGTGGAGGCCGGTGGCCGTACCGTCTCGCTCGGCGACATGCTCGGGCCACGGTTCGCCGCCGAGCCCGGCCGGATGTTCGCCTGGGACCGGTTCCATCCCTCCGCCGAGGGGTACGCGATCGCCGCGGCGGCCGTGCTGCCCACCGTGCTGTCCGCGCTGGGCGCCGTCCCGGAGCGCAGGCCTGTCCTGCCCGGCGTGGAAGGCGTACGGTCGCTCCCGGAGGCGGCTCACGAGGCGGCCCGGCACGCCGGTACGGAGGTCAGCGGCGCCCAGCTCCGGGGCCGCGACCGCGGGCCCGGCGGCCGCTGGGCGCAGCTTCGCCGACGGGCCTTCTTCGGCGTCGGCGCGCTACCCCCGACCGGCAGCGCCGCCGACTCGGCCACCCTGGAGGAAACGGCATGAGCGAGCGAAGCGAGCGAATCAGCCAGCTCAGCGCAGAGGTGCCTCATGGCGGCACGGAGCGAAGCGGAGTGCTGTCATGAGCGAGCGCAGCGAGCGAATCAGCCAGCTCAGCGCAGAGGTGCCTCGTGGCGGCACGGAGCGAAGCGGAGTGCGGTCATGAGCGAGCGCGGTGAGGCGGCCCGGTGGGGCCGGGCGGCGGCCCTGTCGCTGCTGGCCGGCACGGTGGGCGGCGCGGCTGTCCTCGCCGGGCAGGCCATCGCCGCCCGCAGCCGGGAGTACGCACAGCCCGAGCTGGGTCTGGTGCTGCGCGCCTCGGTCGGCCGGGCGGACGCGCCGCCGCTGCGGCTGGTGCTGCTCGGCGACTCGTCGGCGCTCGGCGTCGGCGTCGACCGCTTCGAGGAGACGATCGGCGGTCAGCTCGCGAACCTGCTCGCCGAGGGGCCGCACGGCCGCCGGGTGCACCTGTCCAGCGTCGGCGTCTCCGGCTCCCGCGCCACCGACCTGGCGACCCAGGTGGCCCGGGCGCTGCTGGGCGAGCGGCCCGACGTGGCGGTGGTGCTGATCGGGGCGAACGACGCGACCGCGCTGGGTCGCCCGGGTGACGCGGCTGCCTATCTCGGCTCGGCGGTGCGCCGGATGCGGGAGGCGCACGTCGAGGTGGTGGTGGGCACCTGCCCGGACCTCGGCGCGGTACGCGCGGTGGCCGCCCCGCTGCGCCAGGTGCTCGGCTGGTCCGGCCGGCGGATGGCGCGAGCCCAGACGGCGGCCGTGCTGGACGCCGGGGGCACGGTGGTGGACCTGGGCACCGAGACCGGACCGGTGTTCCGCGCGGATGCCGGCACGCTCTGCCACGACGGCTTCCATCCGTCCGCCGACGGCTACCGGGTCTGGGCGCACGCCCTGCTGCCGGCGGTCGAGGCGGCGGCGACTGTCGCGTTCCGGCACCACCGCCGACCGCCCACGGGGTGACATTTCCCGCCCGCTGTACGCCTTCCCGCGCATGTTACTGGCGCGTTAACGTTGGCTCATGCCGATTGAGTCGCCCCGCGACGCCGTCATCGTCGCCACCGCCCGGTCCCCCATCGGCCGCGCGTTCAAGGGTTCCCTCCGCGAGGTCCGCCCGGACGACCTCGCCGCCACCATCGTCCAGGCCGCCCTCGACAAGGTCCCGGCGCTCGATCCCACCACCATCGACGACCTCTACCTCGGGTGCGGCCTGCCCGGCGGCGAGCAGGGCTTCAACATGGCCCGGGTGGTCGCCACCCTGATGGGCCTGGACGGCCTGCCCGGCGCCACGCTGACCCGCTACTGCGCGTCCTCGCTCCAGACCACGCGGATGGCGATGCACGCGATCCGGGCCGGTGAGGGTGACGTGTTCATCTCCGCCGGTGTGGAGATGGTCTCCCGGTACGCCCGGGGCAACTCGGACACGCTGCCGCCGGAGGCGCAGGCGCTGGTCGGCGGCGGCTGGGAGAATCCCCGCTTCGCCGAGGCGCGGGAGCGTTCCGCGGCCCGCGCCCAGGGTGGCGCCGAGGTGTGGACGGACCCGCGCGAGGCCGGGCAGCTCCCCGACATCTACCTCGCCATGGGGCAGACCGCGGAGAACCTGGCCCAGGTGTACGACGTGACCCGCGAGGACATGGACGCGTTCGGCGTCCGCAGCCAGAACCTCGCGGAGAAGGCGATTGCGGACGGCTTCTGGGCCCGCGAGATCACCCCGGTCACCACGCCCGACGGCACAGTTGTCAGCACCGACGACGGCCCGCGCGCCGGGGTGACGCTGGAGGCCGTGTCCGGTCTGAAGCCGGTGTTCCGCCCGGACGGCCGGATCACCGCGGGCAACTGCTGCCCGCTCAACGACGGCGCCGCCGCCGTGGTGATCATGAGCGCCGAGCGGGCGTCCGAGCTGGGCCTCACCCCGCTGGCCCGGGTCGTCTCCACCGGTGTCACCGGGCTCTCCCCCGAGATCATGGGCCTGGGTCCGGTAGAGGCGTCGAAGCAGGCGCTGAAGCGGGCCGGCATGACCATCGACGACGTCGACCTGGTCGAGATCAACGAGGCGTTCGCCGCGCAGGTGATCCCCTCGTACCGGCAGCTCGGCATCCCGGAGGAGAAGCTGAACGTCGCCGGTGGCGCTATCGCTGTCGGCCACCCGTTCGGCATGACCGGCGCCCGGATCACCGGCACGCTGCTCAACGCGCTGGAGTGGCACGACAAGACGATCGGCCTGGAGACCATGTGCGTCGGCGGTGGCCAGGGCATGGCGATGGTGCTGGAGCGACTGAGCTGAGACCGGTTCGCCGGGGCGCGGGCCGGGTACGGGAGGCCGTATGGCGACCGTCGTGGAACGTGAGCGCAAGTACTCCGGCGACGAGGGTTTCCAACTGCCCGACCTGACCGGGTGCGGTGGCGTCGTGACCATGTCCGACGCCACCGTCTCGGATCTGGACGCGGTCTACTGGGACACCGACGACCTGCTCCTGCTGCGCAGCGGCCACGCGCTGCGCCGGCGTACCGGCGGGCACGACGCGGGCTGGCATCTGAAGGTGGGCGCGGTCGGCGGCGCGCGGGTCGAGCACCAGTTCCCGGCCGGTGCGTCCGAGGACGGCCCGCCGGCCGAGCTGGCCGCGCTGATCCGGGGCGCGTCGCGGGGCCGTCCGGTCGCGCCGGCCGCCCGGGTGGTCAACCATCGCCGGGAGCGCCGGCTGCTGGACGCGGACGGCCGGGTGCTGGCCGAGGTGGCCGAGGACGACGTCCGGTCCGAGGATCTGGTGGACGGTGCCGCGCGGACCTGGCACGAGATCGAGATCGAGCTGGTCGAGGGCGACGAAGGACTGCTCGACGCGCTGGGCGAGCGGCTGGGCGCGGCCGGCGCCCGGGAGGTGGCGGTCAGCAAGTCGCACCGGGCCGTCGCCGGCCGGATCGCGCGCTTCGACGACGAGCCGGCGGACGGCCCCGCGGGTCCGGTTCTCGGGTACGCCCGGGCGCAGCGGGACGCGATCGTCGGCAACCACGCGGCCGCGTACCAGGGTGACGAGAACGCGATCCACGACATGCGCGTCGCGACCCGCCGGTTGCGGGCGACGCTGCGGACGTTCCGGGGCCTGTGGGATCGCCGGGAGAGCGAGGCGGTCCGGGCCGAGCTGCGCTGGCTCGGCGGCGAGCTGGGCCGGGTCCGCGACACCCAGGTGATGGCCGCCCGGCTCACCGAGGCGGTGCACGAGTTGCCGGACGAGCTGGTGCTCGGCCCGGTGGCCGCGCGGATCGGTGAGCGGTTCGCGGCCGACCTGGCCGGGGCGACGGTGGCGCTGCGGTCCGCGCTGGACTCCGACCGCTATCCCGAGCTGCTGGCCCGTCTGGATCGACTTGTCGACGGCGCACCCGTCGACGTCGGCCGGCGCTGGGTGGACCGCCGGGTCGGCAAGGCGGTACGCCGCGCGGACGAGCGGCTGGACCGGGCGCTCACTGTCGACGGGCCGGCCGGGGACGCGGCGCTGCACGAGGCGCGCAAGAAGCACAAGGCCGCCCGGTACGCGGTGGAGGTGCGTGAGCCGAGCGCCGGCAGAGCGGCTGCCCGCCTGGTGAAGCGGTTCAAGGCGCTACAGGATCTGCTCGGCACCCACCAGGACTCGGTGGTGACCCGGGAGACGCTCCGGCGGCAGGCGCTCCAGGCGTACGCCGACGGCGAGAACACGTTCACCTACGGCCTGCTGCACGCGAGGCAGGCGGAGGCCGCCGGCCACGACCGCCCCGCCGTCCTGCGGGCACGCGACCGGGCAAGACGCCGCAAGGTACGCCGCTGGCTCAAGCCCTGACCGATCCCCTCCACCCCGTCGATCATGAGGTTGGCGGGGATTCGCGTCCGTTTTGTCGCCGCCAACCTCATGATCAGCCCAACAGGGGGCGGGGTCAGAGGGTGGCGCGGGTTCGGGTTATCGCCTCTGTGGCCTCGGTCAGCACGGGCTCGGGGGGCGCGGCCAGGGTCAGGTCGGCGGCGACCACGCGGAGTTGGTCGGGCAGGGCCAGGTCGCTCGGCAGCCGGGGCACATCGCGGCGCGGCTCACCCGCCGCGTCGGCGGCCAGGTTGGCGATCTCCTGGACCAGCTTGTGCACCAGGTCGGCCCGGGACACGTTGCCGCCCTCGGCCGGAGCCGACCAGCGCGGCTGCTGCCAGTGCTGCACCTGTCGGACCAGCAGGGTCACCGCCCGGTCCAGTTCCGCTGCGCTCATCGCCGCCGAGTCTACGGTCAGCGGCGTACGTAGCTGAGCAGGCGCAGGATCTGCCAGTACAGGAAGATCAACCCGACGAGCAGCCCGAACGCGCAGTACCAGGCGTAGCGGCGGGGCAGCCGGTTGGCCACCGACCGCTCGACCAGGTCGAAGTCGAGGACGAAGCTGAGCGCGCCGGCGATGATCGCCACCACCGAGAACACGTACGGCAGCCAGCCCACCCGGTCGCTGAGGCTGTAGACGGCCACGCCCTGCCGTCCGGTGAACAGGTACGCGAACAGGTTCACCAGGCCGATCGCCACGATCCCGACAAGCGTGCCGATGACCAGGCGGGCCAGGCGCGGGGTGGCGCGTACCAGCCGGGCCCGGTAGAGCGCGGCCATGCCGAGAAAGACGCCGAACGTGCCGACCACCGCCTGCACCACGATGCCCGGGTAGACCAGTTCGAAGGCGCGGCTGGCCACCCCGAGCAGCAGCCCCTGCAGCACCGCGTACCCGACGATCACCGGCGGACTGGTGATCTGCTTCAGCGAGATGACGAGCACCAGGGCGAGGCTGGCCAGCGCGCTTCCGGCCAGCGCGGCGGAGATCCACGCGGCCTCCGGCACCACCACCCAGGACACCGCCGCAGTGACGCCGGTGACCAGCAGCAGCCCCACGGTCCGGCTCACCACGTCGGCCACCGTCATCGCGTCGGCGGTCCCGACCCCGAGCACCTGCCGTTCGGCGCGGCCGACGTCGTCCAGCCGGTCCAGCACCGGATTGGCACTGCGCACCGCGACCACCTCCCGCCGACGTACCCGAGTCCCACTCTGCCCCGGGCGGGGCGGCAGGGACGGGAAAACGACGCCCGCGGCCGCGGCCATTCGGGAGAACGAGATGATCGACCCAGCACCAGTCCAACCACCGCGGCGCCGATCCACGCCACGCCGACGAACGATGCCGGCACGAGCACCCAGGCCGCAGCGGCCGAGCCCGTCGCTGTCGGGGTGGTGCTCGGGTGCCGCCCAGGGACAAGTCTTCTTCCTGGCAGGCATTGCACCGCATCGCCCTGACGTGACCGCCATCAGGACCAGGGACCGCGGCCATCACCCTTTTCGGCCGCCATAGTCCTCTACCTTTCACGAGCTGTTGATCAAGGTCCGTGAGGTCATTCGCCGGCCCTTTTGGCGGCCGCTCAAGTCCAGAAAGTGTTAGACGCCCGGCAGCCGGTCCAGCCCATCCGAATGACGTGATCACCATCAGTGACTGAGCCCCCTGCGCGATGGACTTGGCGGGGCAACCACCCTTTCTCGGAGCTACAGCTGCGTTCGCCCTCTTCAACGAACTCGCGGGATGCCGGGCCATCCGCAACCGGAAATGGCCTTGCCCGCCATCGATGGATGCGGTACCCTACAGCATACCGTCAACGGGGGCGATATGCACATTTCAAAAACAACTTTAAAGCTATTGGGCCACGTGCGCATTGGACAAATCAATTCCCGACCATGGGAAACAACCATGGTTCGCGGTTTGATTTCAGCATTGGTGGCGAACCAGGGAACGATGGTGTCAACCTACCGTCTCCTCAACTGGCTCTGGGACGAACCGCCAGCCTCCGCCGAGGCGAACATCAGAAGTTACGCCACAAAGTTGAGGCGCTCACTCGTCGACTCAACCAGCAATCTCCGCCTTGTCACTTATCGCGGGAACGGTTACGCCCTCGAATTTGACGAAGCCGACCTCGATGTCAATGAGTTCAAGAAGCTCCGGATGGCCGGGCAGCAATTAAAAGCCCGCGGCGATCTGACTGCCGCAGCTCACACGATGCGAGCCGCGCTGAGCCTCTGGCAAGGTCGAGCCGGTGACGACCTACCCAAGACCGTTAGCATGAGCATGCACGCCGACGGGCTCAATCTCGACTGGCTCAGCACGACAGAAGAACTGGCTGAGATCGAGTTCCAGATAGGCGATCTCGACGTCATGGTCGCGCGATTGATGAATCTCCTCGCGACCGACCCGGCGAGAGACCGAGGGTGGGCCCTTCTGGTGAGAGGGCAGAACCTTATCGGTGGCCACTCGTGCGCCGTGCAACTCGTCCAGAAGGCGCGCGTCGTACTCGCCCAGACAACCGGCTCGACCCAGCACCCGCATACCGACTACGCGGCGCGGCAACTGAGCAGCCGGCGTCCGGTATAAAAAACACGACTTTCCACAGGCGAAGACAATAGAACACCGGCAGCCCGGGGTGAGCAATTCTCATCTCGGGCTGTTCTTCACCGGCTCAACGGCACCGGTCGCTCAGTTATCACGCGGCCGGGCATTACATCCCCGAGTCTCAACCGATTGTTGTAGGGGGTGGCTCTAGACCGGACCGTCGGCCTGGCGGGAAGCACGCCACCCGCAACGCGTCCACGCCGCGCTCCTCGGTCACGGCCCTGCGGGACTGACGCCGCTTTCAGTAGACCACCCACCGCCCGAGCGGCCCGACCTGGTGGATCGCTTGCGTACGAGCGATATTTCCGCAAGCTGGTCGAGGCGCCGTCGCCTGCGCCCGAGCCCACCACAGCGGCCTGGCGGATGGCGGCCGGCACACGGCAGGCGCATCGCAGGTATGCGAAACATGTGCAGCGAAAAGTCAGACTTGGATTCGAAGCGAAGCAGGTCCTCGGACCGCACTTCACCTGTCACATACAGAGGGGAGTCCAATGAAGGCTAGACGCAGAGTTGCAGCGCTTGCTGTTGGCTTGGGAGCAATGGCAAGTGCGATGGGACCGACGCTGCCGGCGATGGCAGACGGCGATACCAGTCGACACTACGGCTGCGCAGCACACTGGCGTGCGACCGCAACCTGGAACGAGTGCCAGAACAGCTCGGGCGTGCAGATCAGGCTTCGGTCCGATTGCGACTGGCAAGTGGATCACGACGGCGCCTGGAAGACAATCAAGGGAACGGTTAACCCGGTAGACACGTACGAATGCCGTATCAAAGCCCTCGGCGCGTCGAACGGATTCCGTTAGAAACTTGTGACGTCTGCGCAGCTTTCGTCGGAAAAACCAGACACGAAGGGAATCCCCATGCGAGGGAGCAAGAAGCACGTCTTTTTTGCGGCGGCGACACTGGCCACCGCAGCCGCTCTTGCATATTCGGCTGCACCGGCTCTGGCCGCGGGTGACACCGCGCGCCAGCACGGATGCGCGGCACACTGGCGAAACACCGCGTCATGGAACGAGTGCCAGAACTCACCCGGCATCTACGTCCAACTGCAGGCCGACTGCAACTACACGTCCGACTACACCGGTAGATTCCGATATGTCAAGGGCTCGATCGATCCCGCGGACCAGCATGAATGCAGATACCACGTGAACAGCGCCCTGGTTGCTTTTCATTCCTGACAGAGCGGAGATATCAGATGAAAGCCATCAGGCCATTTGTGGGTCTACTGAGCGCTGTCGCCCTTCTGCCGATCTTCGCCGTCCCGCAGACGGCAAGTGCCAGCGGCGATACTCAACGGGTCCACGGCTGCGCGGCGCACTGGCGTGTCACCGCCACCTGGAACGAGTGTCAGAACAGTTCCAACATCACTGTGCAACTGCAAGTCGATTGCACCTGGGAGAGCGGGAACCCGGACTACTACTCGCCCTGGGTGACGGTGAATGGTTCCAAGGACCCGGTAAGCCGACACGAATGCATAAACCGGGCCGCGAAGGCCTGGAACGGCTTCCGCCTCTGACTCGGACAGCGGCGGTCTCCGGCGCTGAGAACCAGGACTGACCGGAGCCTTCACAACAGCTAGACCGGTTGGCGCAGGGCGCTCCGCGGGCGATGCGAAAGTTCATCGATTTCGCCCCGTCACGGGGCGCCCTGTTCGTGCAGCCCGTAGAGCGTGGACTTAACGCCAAATCCACGGATGAGACACCTGGACCGGTGCTCGGATTCGAGCACCGGTCCACTGGTCCAGGACGCGCGTCAACGGCGGAACATCACCAGGTGCCTTCCGAAGTTGAACCGCCGGGCGCTGGGGCTCGTGGCTAGGGCGGCTCCAGCGGCGAAGACCCCCACCGAGATCAGCGCCGTCTCCACCGACAGGTGAAGCATCGGGGTGGCCCACGCCTTGGGTTCGTTCGTGTGGTAACTGAACCCGAACCAGTCGTATGGGAAGAAGGCGGCTAACGGCAGCGCCCAGGCGAGCCTACGTCCGAACAGCGCCGCGGAGACGAGAGCGACTCCTGTCCAGAAGACGAGATTTCGCAACGCATCCGGGACTGCTCTTCCGACTCCACCGACGACGAGGCCGAGTCCCAGAAAGACCGCCGCCACGAGCATGCCCGCGACCAGGGCGGTGAGGTCGAACCGCCAGAGCTGTCGGCTGGCACCAGCCTCCAGCATGTCCATCTCGGACCAGATGCCGGCAGCTATCGCGGCGGCGGCCGGGATCGGAAGCACCACCCAAACCGGCATGGCCACTGATCCGGTCGCCGTCGCGGTGGGAACGGACATCTCCAACGCACCCCACACGGCGGCGAGAAGCCCGATGAGTGCGAGGACGAACGAAGTACTCCTTGCCCGGCGCGACCGTAGATAGAAGATCCTCTCAGTTCTATCCGCCACAGGTTGTCTCCCGAACGATCGCAATCTTGGACCGCGCCCAGTCCACCTGCTGCGACTCAGACGAGGTGAGCACTCGCGCCAGCTCCTCCTCGTCGTACTCGAAGCCTCCGTGGATGTCGGAGGGCTTCGGTCCGTACACACGAGCGACGATCCATTCCTTCAGGATCGTGAATGCCTCGGCGTTCCTCCGGAGGTCGAGATCATTCGTCGGTTCGCAGGCAGGCACCCCGAAGGTGTCGTTGAGCGCTGTGGACACCATGCCGCGCGTCGCTGCCCAGTCTCCGAGCACGAGGGCGAAGTCGCTGTTGCTGCCCAGAGGCCCTCGGAGCCCTTCCTCGTAGAACGTTCCGGGCACAACCAGTACGGACGAGAGAGCGCCGAGCCTCTCCGCGACGGGAACCATCCGGGCCAGGTGAACGCGCTGTTCGGGCCACACACACACCTTGGGGGTGGAGTCGGAACACAACGGTTCTTCCGGGGCGGGACGAGCCGAGCGAAGCGGCCCCGCGGCGTATATCAAAACGAGGGAGAGCACCACGGCTCCGGCGGAGGCGAGATAGGCGGCATGTTGGAACTGGTTGCCGCGCCCGAACCGCGACCACGTCCACGACCGTCCAGCCGCCGTTCTGCCCGCCGCGAGTGCCGCTCCGACGAGCGCGGCCGCCAAGGCCAGTCGCGCGAGCATGGGAACCAGCTCGACCTTGAACTGCGGAGCGCCGGACAGGACCGCGAGTTCAAGGAACGGTAGTACACCGAACCCGACGATCATGAACACCACCACAGGACCGATGAGTGGTGCCGCAATCTTGCTCTGGATGGTACGGCCCAACAGATGACCCAGCGCGCAGGTGCAGACGATCAGCACTGTGGCCAGGACCAGGTAGCCGGGCCATAGGAAGCCGCGTGGGGAGTCGCCGACCGCGGTGGTCACCGCCGCGACAGCTGTTCCCACCAGGAACGGCATGAGGCCGTAGACGACCGTCGTCGCGAGCTGAATTGCCTCCCGACGCCAGGGCGGCGAGGCCGCCGCCGCCAGGTTCTCGGTCGTTTCGGAACGGAACGCCCGGCCGGAAGCCCATGCCGCCCCGGCCGCCAGAATGATGGCGAAGTAGAACACCGGAAGCTGCGCGGCAGCACTGGTCTGGGGCCAGACACCGATCCACTCCGTGGATCGACTGAACAGCATGGAGACATCCACCAGTACGAGGAAGGGAAGCCACCACCTGAGAGGCGACCGCCGCATCTCGATAAAAAAGATCTTGGTCATGAGGGGACCTTCATCATCTCCAGCACGGAGGTGTAGCCCCGTTCGAGTGCAGTGTCGCCGCGCGCGCCCCGATGGGCGGCGTTCTCCAACTCGGTGGGCGTACCACGAAAACGGAACTCCCCGTCGTCCATGACGATGGCTTCGTCACAGGTTGCCGAGACGTCCTCGACCAAATGGGTGCTGAGGACGACGGTGGTGTCGGAAAAGGAGCGTAGGAGATCTCGGAACTCCAGCCGCTGGGCCGGATCGAGTCCCACTGTGGGCTCATCCAGCAAGATGAGCCCGGGGTTTCCCACGATCGCCTGGGCCACACCACATCGTCTGAGCATGCCCCCGGACAACTTCCGCAGCTTCGTTTTTGACTGGGCCGAAAGAGCCACCCTCTCGATGGCCTCGATCGTTGCCTTGTGAATCGTCTTCCGGTCCACCTCGCGCAACCACGCACAGTAGCGCACGAACTCATAGACCGTGAAGTTCGGAAAGAAGCCGAAGTGCTGCGGCAGGTACCCGATCTGCCGTCTGGCGAGGCGTATGTTCAAGGCTCGATCGAGCCGGTGGCCACAAATTGTCAGGTCACCTCTCACGGGAGGAACGACCGTAGCGAGCGTCCTGAGGAGAGTCGTCTTTCCGGCACCATTGGGACCCAATAGCCCAAATATTCCTTTGTCTAGCACGAGGTCGACGTTCTCCAAGACCTTCTTGGTTCCGTAGCCCTGGGTTATTCCTCGTGCTTCAATTGCTCTGGTCATACATCCAGCCCTCTGTAAAGGGGTGCCTTCCCGCGTCAATCTGGCGCGGGAAAGCACCCCTGCTATTTCGCCCTACGAGAAGGAGTTGGCAGCACTTAAGGCGCGTAGGTCACACTCAAATCGATCCACCGGATTGACGGATCCCTTCGCCGTACGCCATTGCCCACTGTAGTCGAGTTGCCAGTCGCAGTCGACTCTCAGCCTGATTTTGACACCGGGCGAGTTCTGGCACTCATTCCACGCGGCTGTGGTACGCCAGTGTGCTGCGCACCCGTACTGCCGACTGGTGTCTCCGTCCGCCATGGCCGGATTGCTCCCCGGCAGCGCAATAGCGGTACCGATCATCACGGCAACGGCCAACAGGGCCGGCTTCGTCCTCATGATTTCCCCCGTCGATTCCTGAATCAAATTCCTGCATCACAGAATTCGGCTGTTCTCGGATGCTCCCGCAGCGTACGGTCGGACCGGCCGACTATCAGGCGGATCTACTTGAACCCGAGCGCGGCACCGTTGGCCTTCCATCGGCACTCGAACCGGTCAAGCGGATTGACGGTGCCCTTCACGTACTTGTAACTCCCCGTGTAGTCACCCTGATTGTTGCAATCACTTTCGAGCCGGACGTCAACTCCGGTCGCGTTCTGGCATTCGTTCCAGGTTGCGGTCTCCCGCCAGTGCGCGGCACATCCGTGGTAGCGGCTTGTGTCGCCACCTGCCTGGGCGGGCGGTGCCACGAGAATCAGACCTGCAAGCCCTGTCATTAGTCCGATAACCGCTTTGCTCGATCGTCGCAGCTGCATGTCGGCGCTCCCTCAGTAGATTGACGACTCAGCGGGTCGGTGCTCGCATCCTGTCACCGCGGCCCGCGGGTTAGCGCCCAATATCGACAGCCTCCGCATGTCGTCCGCATACGCCGAGTCGCGCACGTATGCGCTCCAGGTGCATACATCGGCGAGGCTCGACCCGATATTGCCCAGAGCTGAGGAGGAATAGTGAATCGCAAACTCAATCTTGCTGCTGCGGGCGTGCTCGCAAGCTTCGCCGCGGCCGCGTTGTTGGTGCCACCACCCGCGCAAGCCGCCGGCGACACTTCCCGTCACAAGGGCTGCGCTGCCCACTGGCGCAAGACCGCAACGTGGAGTGAGTGTCAGAACTCCCCTGGCGTGGAGTTGCAATTCCAGGCGATCTGCAACAACTCCGGCGACTTCAAGGGCCTCTGGCGCAAGGTCACCGGAAGCCTCGACCCGGTCGACCGATTCGAATGCCGGTGGAGCGCGGTCGAGGCGTACAACGTCTACAAGTCGTGACCTCGCGGCACCCCGCGATCAGCACGCGCCGGCCGCCCGTTCGCCGGCGGGGTCGCGGGTAGCGAACATGGAAGTGCCTCTGGGCTGGAACGTGAATCCGTCGTGATCGACGTCGTTCCGCCTCAGAGGCACTTCTTAGGGGTTTGGTTCAGCGAGGTCAGTCGTCGCCCTGGAAGTAGCTGAGCAGCCGCAGGATCTCGATGTAGAGCCACACCAGGCCGACCACGATGCCGAAGGCGGCCGTCCAGGCGTAGCGCTGCGGGAGGCCCATGCGGACCCCCTCCTCGATCTGCGCGAAGTTGAGCACGAAGCTCAGCGACGCCACCACGATGCAGACCAGGCTGAACCCGATGGCCAACTTGCTGCCGTCCCGCAAGCCAGTGTTCACGCCGGTCAGGGACAACACGAAGTTGATCAGCATGACCGCGAAGAGGCCCGCCATGATCGAGACCAGGATGCGGGCGAACTTCGGGGTGGCCCGGATGATCCGCGCCTTGTAGATCATCGCCATCAGGAAGAAGACGCCGAAGGTCGCCACCACGGCTTGGAGCACGATCCCGTCGTACCGCGCCTCGAACGCCTTGCTGACCATGCCGACGAAGACGCCCTCGATGATCGAGTACGCCACCACGAGCGCCGGGTTGGCCATCCGGGAGAACGAGATGATCAGACCCAGCACCAGGCCGACCACCGCGGCGCCGATCCACGCCACGCCGACGAGCGAGTCCGGCACGAGCACCCAGGCCGCCGCGGCCGAGGCACCGAGGATGGCGAGCATGAGGACCGTCTTGACGACCACGTCGTCGAGCGTCATCGGGGTCACGGTGGGCGGGGCCACCGGCTGGCCGTAGCCGCCCGGGTAGGGCTGCTGCGGGTACTGCTGCTGGGGGTACTGCTGGGGGTATCCGGGCTGACCGTAAGGCCCGGGCTGGGCGTACCCGGCCGCCCGCTCACGCTCCGCCGCCTGGCCGAGCCGGGCGAGCACCGGGTTCGAGGTCTTCACTTCTCAGGCCTCCCTCAGGGGGTCGATCGCACGTAGACGTGCTACTCCAGGGTAAACGTGGCCGCAATCGCGCGTGCGACAGCTAGCTGTGGGAAAGCTGAGAGTTCATGTGCCCGGGGCGGGGGTCGAACCCGCACGCCTTGCGGCAGCCGCTTTTAAGGCGGCCGTGTCTGCCGTTCCACCACCCGGGCGGGTGACACCGGCGCGCCGACACGCGCGGTGCAGATCTCACCGTAGCGGCTCGGCCGCGACGCGGCGTACCCCGACGGCTGCGGCCGATATGGTCGAGGCCGTGACCAGCGCCGCCCGCACGGCCCCCCGGCCGGATCAGGTCCGGGCGGTGCGCCCGGCGGCGGTCACGCGGCGGATGGCGGCCGCCGTCCGGCGGCGCCGCGCGGACCTGCTCGTGGGGCTGGCGTTCGTCGTGCTCGCCGGCTGGCTCACCCACGGCCTCTGGCCGGCGCCGGGCGCGCGGGTGCTCGCGCTCAACCCGGCCGACCAGACACTGTACGAGTGGTTCCTGGCGCTCGACGCGCGCGCCCTTCGCGGCGAGCTGAGCCTGGTCAGCGACCGCCTGAACGCGCCGGACGGGGTCAACCTGATGGCGAACACCTCGGTCGTCGCGCTCGGCGTGCTGCTCGCCCCGGTCACGCTGGCGTTCGGGGCGCCGGTCACGTTCGCGCTGCTGGTCGCGCTCAACATGGCCGGCACCGCGCTGGCCTGGTACCTGCTGTTCACCCGTGTCCTGCGGGCCCGCCGGCTCGCCGCCGGGCTCGGCGCAGCGCTGTGCGGCTTCGGTCCGGGCATGGTCTCGCAGAGCAACGGCCACCTGCACATGACCGCGCAGTGGCTGGTCCCGGTGCTGGTCTGGCTGGTGGTCCGGCTGCTGCGCGCCGCCGACCCGGCCGGGCGCCCGGACGGCCCGGACCGCCGCCGGATGGTGTCGTCGGCGGCCGGGCTCGCCGCCGTCGTCACCGTGCAGGTCTTCGTCGGCGAGGAGGTGCTCTTCCTCACCGCGCTCACGCTGGCGGTGATGACTCTCGCGTACGGGCTGGCCGACCGGGATCTGCTGCGCCGGGCCGGTCCCGGCTTCGCCCGTGGACTGATCGGCGCCGCCGGGCTGGCGCTGCCGGTGCTGGCGTACCCGCTCTGGGTGCAGTTCACCGGTCCGCAGGGCGTCGCCGACGGGATGTTCCCGCCCGCCTACTTCTCCGCCGACCTGGCCGGGTGGACCCGCCTCTCCGCGCTGACGCTGTTCGGCAGCCCGGAGGCGGTCCGGCTGACCACCGGTCCGGCCGAGTTCACCACGTTCCTCGGCTGGCCGCTGCTGCTGGTGTCGGTCGGTTGCGCGGCCTGGCTGGGGCGGCGGCCCCTGGTGGTGGCGCTGGTGGCCGGCGCGCTGGTCACTGCCGTGCTCGCGCTCGGCCCCGAGGTCGTGGTCGGCGGCGAACGGACCGGGCTCCCCGGCCCGTACCGGCTGCTGGCCGGGCTGCCGGTGGTGGACGGCGCGCTGCCGATGCGCTTCGCGCTGGCGGTGCTGCCGCTGGTCGGCACCGTGCTCACGCTCGCCGTGCACCGGGCGCTCGGCGAATCCGGCCGAGTCCGCCGGGCCGTCCCGATCGCGGTCGGCGCGGCGGTGCTCAGCGTCCTGCCGGCACCGCTGCCCACGATGGACCGGCCGCCGCTGCCCGAGTTCGTCACCGGCGGCCACTGGCGGCAGTGCGTACGCCCCGGCGGGGTGCTGGTACCGGTGCCCACCGCCACCCCGCAGGACCCCTGGCCGATGCGCTGGGCCACCGCCACCGGCGTCGGCTTCGGCATGCCGGAGGGCTTCTTCATCGGCCCGTACGGCCGGGGCGGCTCGGCCACCATGGGCACCTGGCAACGCCCCACCTCGGCCCTGCTCGCCGACGTGGCCCGGCGGGGCGTGACGCCCGCGGTCGGCGACCGGCAGCGCCGCCAGGCCGCCCGGGACGTCGAGTTCTGGCGCGCGTCCTGCGTCGCGGTGACTGACGACGCGCCGCACGCGGAGATGCTGCGCCGCACCCTGGAACAGCTCTTCGGACCCGGTACCCGCCTCGCCGACGCCTGGACGTGGCGGTTCTGACCCCGACAGCGGTTCTGACCCCGACAGCGGTTCTGACCCCGGACACGGCGAAGGGCCCCTCCCGTACGGAAAGGGCCCTTTCGCGGACGTGCGTCAGACGCGCGCGGCGACCGGCGGGGCGGACGCCTCGGCGAACTCCTCACGCGGGTCGTGCAGCTGGCCCAGCGCGACCACCTCACGCTTGAGGAAGAACGCCAGCGTCCAGTCGACCACCACGCGCACCTTGCGGTTGAACGAGGGGATCCGCGACATGTGGTACGTCCGGTGCATGAACCAGGCCGGCCAGCCGGTCATCTTGATGCCGTAGACCTGCGCCACGCCCTTGTGCAGGCCGAGGCTGGCCACGCTGCCGGCGTGCTTGTGCTTGTAGTCGACCGGCTCGCGCCCGCGGATCACGTTGGCGATGTTGTCGGCCATCCGCGCCGCCTGCCGCACCGCGTGCTGGGCGCTCGGCGAGCAGAAGTTGCCCGGCTCCTTGGTCAGGTCCGGCACCGCGGCGCAGTCGCCCGCGCTCCACGCGCCCTCGATCACCCGGTCGCCGTCCACGATCTGCAGCGTGGGCCGGCAGGTGACCCGGCGGCGCTCGTCGCGCGGGAAGTCCGTGGCGTCGAGCATCGGCGACGGCTTCACACCGGCGGTCCAGACGATGGTGTCGGACGGGAAGCTGTCCCCGTCGGAGAGCTTGACCACACCGTCGACGCAGGACTCCAGCCGGGTGTCCAGGCGGATGTCCATGTCCCGCTTCATCAGCTGCTGCACCGTGTAGGCGCCCATGTCCCGGTCGACCTCGGGCAGCACCCGCTGGGTCGCCTCGACCAGCACCCAGCGCATCTCCTCCGGCTTCAGCTCCGGGTAGTAGCGCAGCGCGTCGCGGGCCATGTCCTCCATCTCGGCGAGCGCCTCGATGCCGGCGTAGCCGCCGCCGACGAAGGTGAACGTCAGCGCCCGGCTGCGTACCGCCGGGTCGGTGGTGGAGGCCGCCACGTCGAGCCGGTCCAGCACGTGGTTGCGCAGGTAGATGGCCTCACCGATGGTCTTGAACCCGATGCCGTGCTCGTGCAGGCCGGGAATCGGCAGGGTGCGGGAGACCGAGCCGGGCGCGACCACCACGTGGTCGTACTGGATCTCCCGGGCCGGGCCGCTGATCGGCTGCACCACGGCGGTCATGCGGTCGTGGTCGATCCGGGTGACAGTGCCGGCCACCACGGTGCACTTACGCAACTCCCGCCGCAGCGGCACGACGGCGTGCCGCGGGGAGATGTTGCCCGCCGATGCCTCCGGGAGGAACGGCTGGTACGTCATGTGCGGCTGCGGGTCGACGACGATGACCTCGGCCTCACGGCTGCTCAGCTTCTTGGACAGGCGCAGAGCGGCGTACAGGCCCACGTGACCGGCACCCACGACAAGGATCCGCTTCGGGTTCACGTCATCTATCTTTCCCCGGGGGCCCCCGGTAATCCCGCGCGAGACCCCCTTCTGTGACGGAGCACAACCGGTGTGACCTGCGCAACGTCACCGGAACGCTGCGTCACCTGCGACGCAGCAGCCAGCCCAGCAGCGCGCTCAGCCCCACCGCCACCAGCAGCCCCACCACTGTCGCCGCCTGCGAACCGTCCGCCCCGCCGACCCCACCGAGCCACGCCAGCACCACGCCGAGCACAGCGCTGGCGAGAACCACGCCGCCCGCCCGGCCCAGCCACCGGAACACCACGTCCGGGTCGATCAGCCCGTCGTAGGGCAGCAGCGCGGCGAGCGCGCAGAGCGAGTGCGCCAGGTAGAGCAGCGTCGCCACGGCGAGCAGCCGCCACAGCGCCGGCGGCCGGTCGAAGCCGAGCGTGGCCAGCAGCCAGCCGGCGACAGTCACCAGCGCGGTGAACGTCGGCCAGATCCGGCGCGGCCCGAACGCCGGCAGCACCGCGGCCACCGCCAGGGCCAGCAGCGAGCGCGCGGTGAGGGCCTGCACCGGGTACGCGAGCAGGAAACCGGCCAGCACGGTGAGGAAGATGCCGCCGCGTACCAGCAGCGGCAGCGGGCTGACCCGGGCGGCCGCGTACCGCAGCGCCCGCACCCGCTCCACCAGAGCATCCGTCATTTGAAACCCGCCTTCGGGGCGGTCGCCAGCCGGGCCACGTCGCGCAGCACCTCGTCCAGGCTGCCGGCGCCGGCCCAGCGCACCACCGGCACGCCGTGCTCGCGGAGCTGGCCGATCATCGTGTCCCGGTCCAGCCGCCACAGCCGGTACGCCACCTCGGCCCAGCCACGTTCCTTCGGCATCGGCAGCTCGGCCGGCAGCGTGTCCACCGCCACCACGAAACGGCCGCCGCGGGCCAGCCGGGCCAGCATCTGCGCCGACCGCTCGTCGAGCAGCGGGGTGAGCACCACCACGAGCGCGTCCGAGGAGAGCAGTTGCGGGCCGAAGACCTGGTCGTACGGCTCGTGCGGGGACGACTCGGCGTGCACGTCGAGCAGCCACTCCAGCACGGTCAGGTACTGCCGCCGCCCGGTGGCCGGACGCAGCCGGCGAGCGGCCGGGCCGTACTCCAGCATCGACACCCGGTCGCCGCGGTGCAGGTAGTGCTCGGCGATCGCGGCGGCGGCCCGGACCGTGGTGTCCAGCACCGACGCCGGGCCGTTCACGCCACCGGAGCGGCCCGCCTCGGCGAGCACGTCCAGCAGCACCACCACCTCGGCGTCCCGGTCCGAGAGCGTCGCCGCGACGTGCAGTTGGCGGGCCCGCAGCGACACCCGCCAGTCGATACGGCGCAGCCGGTCGCCGGGTGCGAACACGCGTACCCCGGCCAGCTCGCCGCCCTCCCCCGGCCGCCGCGACCGGTGCGCGCCGACCAGCCCGGCGGCCCGGGGCATCGCCTCGACCGCGTCGAACGGCTCGGTACGCGGGTAGACCCGGGCCCGGATCGGCTCGGTGATCACCGCGCGGGAGACCAGCAGCCCGTCGGCGGCGGCGACCCGCACCCCGGCCGGGCCGATCGGGTGCCGCCCCCACCGCAGCGCCGTGCCGGTCAGCTCCAGGTCGACGGCGCTGCCCCGGGGCACGGAGGTGACGAACGGGCGGTCCGCCCCACCGGAGCGGCTCACGTCCAGCCCGGTGCCGCCGAAGCCGACCTGCTCCACGCGCAGCCAGCGCGACATCCGGGTCCGCACCACCGCCAGGTCGTACCCGACCAGGTCCGGGTTGGCCACCGCGACGGTCGCGGCCAGCGGGGAGCCCTCGACCAGGTGGGTGTCCCCGACGCCCAGCTCCAGCTCCGGCAACCCGGCCGGGCGGCGGCGCAGCGCGTACGCGGTGCCGAGCGCGAACGGCGTGGCGAGCACCACCAGGTCGATGCGGCCGAGCAGCACCGCGGCGACGAGCAGCACGCCGGTGAGCAGCACGGCCCCGCCGAGCGCCCAGGTGGGCGCCCAGCCGCTCGCCGCGTCGGCCCGGTCCATCAGCGCCCGGCGGCGTAGCTCGGAAGCGCGCCGCTGGCCGGGGCGGGCGTGGACTCCAGCACCTCGCCGACCACGAACGCCGGGTCGACCCGGCGCAGCCACATCTCCGGCCGCAGCGTGATCCGGTGCGCCAGCGCGGGCGCCGCCACCGCCTTGACGTCCTCCGGCACCACGTAGTCCCGGTTGGCGAGCACCGCCCGGACCCGGGACAGCAGCAGCAGCGCCAGCGAGCCGCGCGGGGACGCGCCGACGAGCACGGACGGGTGCTCCCGGGTGGCGGCGGTCAGCGCCACGATGTACCGGCCGACCGAGTCCTCGACCACCACGTCCTCCAGCGCCGCCTGCATGGCGCGCAGCGTGGCGGCGTCCACCACCGGCTTGATCTCGGCCTCCTCGCGGCGGCGCGCGATCCGGCGGCGCAGCACGTCCCACTCCTCGTCGTGGGTCGGATAGCCGAACGACACCCGCAGCAGGAACCGGTCGAGCTGCGCCTCCGGCAGCGGGTACGTGCCCTCGTACTCGATGGGGTTGGCGGTGGCGAGCACGTGGAACGGCTCGTCCAGCCGGTAGGTCACGCCCTCCACCGACACCTGCTTCTCCTGCATCGCCTCAAGCAGCGCCGACTGCGTCTTCGGCGGCGTCCGGTTGATCTCGTCGGCGAGCAGCAGGTTGGTGAACACCGGCCCGGCCCGGAAGGCGAAGTCGCCGCTGCTCTGGTCGTAGAGGAACGAGCCGGTCACGTCGGCGGGCAGCAGATCCGGCGTGAACTGGAGCCGCCGGAAGTCCAGCCCGAGCGCCTGCGCGAAACAGCGCGCGGTGAGCGTCTTGCCCAGGCCGGGCAGATCCTCCAGCAGCACGTGACCACCGGCGAGGATGCCGGCCAGCACCAGCTCCAGCGCATCCCGCTTGCCGACCACGACGGTGCCGACCGCCTCCAGGACGGTCCGGGCGAGCCGGCCCACCTCGGCGGGGGCCATGCTCCGGTCCACGTCGTTCATCAGATCTTCTCCAGTTCGGCGACGATCGCCGCGAGATCGCGCGGCGACGGAGGGCGGCGGGCGGGGGTGGTGAGGAACGTCCACAGTGGCTCGCCGAGCACCGACCGGGCGCGAGCCGGATCGGACTCGCGGGTGACGCCGTGGCGCTGGCGCAGCCGCTCGTCGGCCAGCTCGCCGAGGCGGGGCAGGATGCGTTCGGTGAACCGCTCCCGGTTGTCGGCGGACCAGTCCAGCGGGCGCTCCCAGCCGTTGATCGCGGTGCGCAACGCGTCCCGGGCGGACCAGTTCCAGGTGCCCGGCTCCTCACCGGCGGGCGCCCGGGCACCGGCGCGGGGCGGCGGCGGGGGTGAGAGCGCCGTGGTGACCCGGCGTACCGCGAGGACGGCGAGCACCCCGGCCACGACGATCCAGAGCGGCACCTTCAGGCCGACAGCGCGCAGCCCGACCACTATCACCACGACGACGGCGGCGGTGACCGCCGCGGTCCGCAGCAGCGCGCGCGCCCGACCGCCGCCCGAGGGCCGCACGTCCTCCCCGGCGGGCTCCTCGCCGAACGAGAGCAGGTCGTCGATACTCGTGCTCACGACGTCTCCCCCGCCAGGCTGGTCAGCTCACCGCGCAGCCGCCGCAGCGCGGCGCGCGCCTGGTCGCGGGTGTGCTCGTCGACCGGGTGCGTGGCGTACCGGGCCTCCCGGTAGACGTGCGCGAAACCGTCGAGCACGTCGGCGCTGGCGATCGCCGGGATGCCGGCCTCCGGGTCGCCGCGCAGCAACCGGGCGACCAGGTCGGTCGGGGTGTCGCCGGTGTGCCGGGGCACGCCCGCGTCCTCGGCGGCCTCCTCCAGGCGTACCCAGCACGCGATGACAGCGGTCCGCGGGTCGGTGGAACGGTCGTCCAGTTCGACCAGCCCGGCGTCGAGCGCGGCCACCACCTCACGTGCGGTCCCCTCGGCGGTACGCCGGGTGCGCCGCACCGGCACGGCACGGGTGGTACGCCGCAGCGCACCCCGGAGCACGTTCCACAGCACGTACCCGATCGCGCCCAGCACCGCCGCGGACAGCAACGCCACGGCGGCGGTGGCCAGCCAGCCGGGCACGCCGCCCGAGGTGGACTCCCCCACGTCGCGCGGCTCGACCGGGTACGACGGCACCGCCTCCGGCGACGGGTAGTCCGGCACGTACGGGATGGTGTCGGCCGCGGGCGGGATCCGGCTGGCCCCGATGGCGGAGTGACCGGCGGCGAACGCGGCGAGCGCGAGCAGCACCGTCACCGCGGCGACCGGCCACCACCTGCGCAGTACGCCGAAATCCATCCCACCGCCTCAGGTGTTCCTCAGTCCACCCCGGCCAGGTCCTTCGCCCGGGTGAACACGTCGTCCAGCATCGCCGGCGTGAGCCGGCCGGTGAACGTGTTCTGCTGGCTGACGTGGTAGCAGCCCAGCAACTCCGGCACGGACTCGCCGGACCAGTGTGCCCCATGGCCGAACGCCGGTCGCGGCGTGGGCGGTCGCTGCCCGTACACCTGACGTAGCACCGGCCACCACGCGGCCCACGCGAACGCGCCCAGCGCGACCACGACGCGCAGCGTGGGCCGGATGAGTTCGACCTCGCGGTGCAGCCACGGCGAGCAGGTGTCCCGCTCGGCCGGGGTGGGCTTGTTGTCCGGCGGCGCGCACCGCACCGCGGCGAAGATGCGGGTGTCGCGCAGCGTCAGGCCGTCGTCGGCGGAGACGCTCGTCGGCTGGTTGGCCAGCCCGGCGCGGTGCAGCGCGGCGAACAGGACGTCGCCGGACCGGTCCCCGGTGAAGATCCGGCCGGTGCGGTTGCCGCCGTGCGCGGCCGGCGCCAGGCCGAGAATGGCGATGCGCGCCTCCTGCGGGCCGAGGCCGGGCACCGGGCGTCCCCAGTAGTCCTGGTCGCGGAACGCGGCCCGCTTGACCAGCGCGACCTCCTCGCGCCACGCCACCAGGCGCGGGCAGGCGAAGCAGTCACTGACCGCGCCGTCGAGGTCGGCCAGGTCGGTCGCCCGCGCGGCGCGGGCGACCACGTCCTGCGGGGTACGCGACTCAGCCAAGCTTCGCCCGGAACAGTTCCAGCGTGCGGGCCCAGGCGGTGGCGGCGGCCCGCTGGTCGTAGTGCTCCGGCCGGTCCTCGTTGAAGAACGCGTGCGCGGTGCCCGGGTAGTCGAACGTCTGGCAGGTGCCGCCGGCCGACTCGATGGACCGGCGTACGCTCTGCACCCCGTCGGCGGCCGACAGGCCGTCGGCCTCGGAGCAGTGGATGAGCGCGGCCTTCCCCGCATAGTCGGCCCAGTCGGCGGCCATGCCCTCCCAGGGCAGGCGCGGGTAGAACCCGGCGGTGGCCACGATGCGCTCGGAGAACGTGGCCGACCACAGGGCGAGGCTGGCGCCCGCGCAGAACCCGGCGCAGCCCACCTTGCCGGCGACCTCGGGCCGGCTCGCCAGGTATTCGGCGGCAGCGGCGATGTCGCTCGCGGCCTCGTCCATCTGGGAGCTGTTGAGCATCAGCCGCGGCTCGGTCGGCTTGACGGCCGGGCCACCGTGCCGGAAGTCTGGCGCGAGGGCGACGAAGCCGGCCTCCGCGAAGCGGTCGACCACGGCCCGTACGTGGGGTACGAGACCCCACCAGTCCTGGATGACGATGACCGCCGGGCTGGCCGCACCGCCGGAGGGTATCGCGAGATACCCCTCGCTCGTCCCCCCGTTGCCGGTGAAGCTCACCATCTCGCCCATGGGCCCGTCCTCCTTGCGGTCAGTCAACGTTGGCTGGTCGCACAGTTGGCTGTTATGTGCCGGTAGCGTGCCACGCCGTCAGCGGCCCGGGGAAGACGGAACAACAGTGGCATTCACCTCCTGTAGACCTCACAGCCGAGTAGTGGACGTCAGCCGCCCCAGCCCGGCGAGATCTTGGAAGATTGCGGCCCCTATGAGGGCCGTTTCCTTCCAAGATCTCGCGGGATCGAGCGCTCTCAGGGAGTTGACGTGGGTTCCGGGGAAGCGCTGGTGGTGGGCGCGGTCGGGGTGGCGCTGTCCGTGGGCGCGGGTGCGGGCGGGGCTATCGACGGTGAGACCGGCGGGCCGAACGGGGCCCGCTCCGGGCAGTACGGGTAGGTGTTACGCATCTGCGGCACCGCGCCCGCGTCGGCCATGCAGCTCGGCCAGCCGAGTCGGATCGGCACGCCGTTCTGGTCGAAGAGCCGCGCGTCGCGGATCAGCCGCCCCTGCTGGTCGTAGACGAAGACGTCCTCGATCCGGTCGTACCGGTGGTCCACCGACGTCTGCTCGTAACTGCCGTAGACGTCGGTGTCGGCGCGCTCGTCCACCTCGGCCAGCACGGCGATGGAGAACAACAGCAGCGCGGCGGTGGCGATCTGGTGCAGTTGTCGCCGCCACCCGGTGATCCCGGCCGAGCGACGACCCCACCACATGGACGCGACTATCGCGCCGATGAGCAGCAGCAGCCCCATCGAGCTGTTGCCGTCCAGCCGGGGCACCAGGCCGGACCGGCCGTCCACCATCCACGCCACGATCAGCGCGGCCAGCCAGCCGCGCACCAGCCACCAGGCCGGGCGCAGCGGACGTAGAAAATCACTCACCGTCTCGTGCCCGAGCACCGGGCCGAGCTGACGGTCGAGCAGACGCAGCTGGGTGGCCGCCTCCCGCCGGGCCTCGGCCAGGCGGTGGAAACGCGTCGGCCGCCGGCTCGGCTGGGCACCGGCGACGGCGCGCAGCTCGGCGGCGTACGCCTCGGGGGTGCCCAGCCGGTCGACGAGCGTGCCCTCGCCCTCGGCGGCGACCTCGGCGAGGTGTTCCGGCAGCTCCTCGGTCAACTCGTCGCGGACCTCCGGCGGCAGGTCGGCGAGCGCGGCCCGTACCCGGTCGACGTAGTCCGTGATCTCCTGCCCCGTGACGGTCATGCCGCCATCCCCCGATCGTCGAGCAGCGCGTCCATGGTGGTGGCGAACGAGCGCCAGGTCTTGCCGGAGCTGGTGAGCTGGTCACGCCCGGCGGCGTTGAGCGAGTAGTACTTGCGGTGCGGCCCGGACTCGCTCGGCACCACGTACGTGGTGAGCAGACCGGCCGCGAACAGCCGGCGCAGCGTGCCGTAGACCGAGGCGTCGCCGACCTCGGTGAGACCGGCCTCGCGTAGCCGCCGCAGGATGTCGTAGCCGTACCCGTCCTCGTCCTTGAGCACGGCGAGCACCGCCAGGTCGAGCACGCCCTTGAGGAGCTGCGTGGTATCCACGCTCCGCACACTAGTGCGCAATCCGCACTACCGTCAACAACACAGCACCATTCAGCGGGAGGAGGGTGGGCGGCAGGTGGCCGGCTAGGCGAGACTCCAGGCGGTGCCGTCCGGCAACTGCGACAGCATTTCCGCCGATGGCTCAGACGTAGAGCTTGCGGAGCTCGCGGGCGATGTCCGAGACCTCGGTCAGGGTGCCGCTTGCCACCGACATCACGAGAGCCTCGGCCTGATCAACGTCGACATCCTGGATCGGCACCTCGTTGAGGGCCAGAAACACCCGCCCCGCCGCCCAGGCGAGACGCTTGTTCCCGTCAATCAGCGCGTGGTTCATGCAGACCGAGTGCAGCAGCGCGGCGGCCTTGGTCCAGAGATCGGGATAAGCCTCCTGGCCGAACGCCACGGTGGCCGGGCGGACCACCGCCGATGAGAGCAGACCGAAATCACGGACCTGCGGCGTCCCACCCAGCACGATCGAGGCGATCTCCACGAGGTCGTCGACCTCGAGATAGTGGATCACTCCGCCAACCGCCGCAGCAGCTCGGCGTCACGCTCGGCAACCTCCCGCGCAAGATCCCGCACGCGGGCACGATGACTGCGCGCCGAGACGTACTCCTCGACGGCCACGACGATGGTGGCGTTCATCGACCGGTGCTCCTGCTCGGCAAGCTGCTTGAGCCGTTCGTGCAGTCCCTCAGGAAGATTGACAGTGGTGACCATATGGAAATCATACCGGCCACACGCAGGGGAACCACCTATCCCGAGGTCGCCGCGAGGCTCCAGGCGATGCCGTCGAGGATGTCGTGCTCGGAGGCGACCACGGACGGCATCCCGGCCCGCTCCATGATCACTCGCAGCACCAGCGCGCCCGCGCCGATCACGTCCGCCCGCCCCGGGTGCATCACCGGGTACGCCAGCCGCTGCTCGCTGCTCTTGCCGAGCAGGTCGGCGGTCACCTCGGCCACCTGCTCGTACGAGACGCGGGCGTGGTGGATGCGGCTCGGGTCGTACCCCTGGAGTCCTTCGGCCAGGGCGACCACTGTGGTGACCGAACCGGCGAGCCCGACCAGCGTGGCGGCCTCCCGGCCGGGCACGGCGGCGAGCGCCCGGTCCACGGCGGCGGCGATGTCGGCCTCGGCGGCGGCGATCTGCGCCGGGGTCGGCGGCTCGCCGTGCAGGTGGCGTTCGGTCATCCGGACGCAGCCGATGTCCACCGAGATCGCGCCCCGCACACCGTCGCCGCGGGTGCCGACCACGAACTCGGTCGAGCCGCCGCCGATGTCGACCACCAGGTACGGCGGCTCGGCGTCGGCGGGCAGGCCGCGCACCGCGCCGGTGAACGACAGCCGCGCCTCCTCGTCGCCGGTCACCACCTCGGGCGGTACGCCGAGCGTGCGCTCGACCATGGCACGGAAGTCGGCGGCGTTGGAGGCGTCGCGGGAGGCCGAGGTGGCGCACATGCGTACCCGCTCGGCGCCGGACTTCTCGATCTCCGCCGCGTAGTCGGCGAGCGCGACCCGGGTCCGCTCGATGGCCTCGGGGGCGAGCATGCCGGTCTGGTCGACGCCCTGCCCCAGCCGCACGATCTCCATCCGCCGGCTGACGTCCACGAGCGGCGCCGAGTCCCCGTCCGACGCCTCCGGCAGATCGGCGATCAGCAGTCGGATCGAGTTTGTCCCGCAGTCGATGGCTGCCACGCGCGCGCTCACGGCGCCCACCCTACGGCAGCCCGCCCCCACCCCTGGGCTCAGAGGCGCAGCAGCATGCGGGAGTTGCCGAGGGTGTTGGGCTTGACCCGTTCCAGGTCCAGGAACTCCGCGACGCCCTCGTCGTACGAGCGCAGAAGCTGCTCGTAGACCGGCTGCGGCACGGGCGCGCCGTCGATCTCGCGGAAGCCGAACGAGCCGAAGAAGCCGGTCTCGAACGTGAGCACGAAGATCCGGGCGATGCCCAGCTCCCGCGCCGAGTCGATCAGCTCACCGACGATCCGGTGCCCGATCTTGTGACCTCGACAGGACGGGTCGACCGCCACCGTCCGGATCTCGGCCAGGTCCTCCCACATGACGTGCAGCGCGCCGCACCCGACGACGGCGCCGTCCGGCGTCACCGCGACCCGGAACTCCTGCACGTCCTCGTACAGCGTCACAGTCGCCTTGCTGAGCAGCCGCCGGTCGTCGGTGTACGTGTCCACCAGCCGCCGGATGCCGCGCACGTCGGCGGTGCGGGCCCGGCGGACCGTGATCTGGTCGGCGCTCATCTCACTGGACCGCTGGCACGTCCACGCAGGGGCCGGCGGCCCACCACTTCTCCACCAGCGCCAGCGTCTCGTCGCCGAACGGGTTGACCCCCGGCCCGGCGGCGAGCGCGTGCCCCAGGTGCACGTGCAGGCACTTCACCCGCCCCGGCATGCCACCGGCCGAGATGCCGGCGATCTCCGGCACCTCGCCGATCGCCTCCCGGCGGGTCAGGTAGTCCTCGTGCGCGGCCCGGTACTGCGCGGCCAGCTCCGGATCCTCGGCCAGCCGCTCGGCCATCTCCTTCATCAGCCCGGCCGACTCCAGCCGGCTGCACGCCGCCGTGGCACGCGGGCAGGTCAGGTAGAACAGCGTCGGGAACGGCGTGCCGTCGGCCAGCCGGGGCGTCGTCTCCACCACGTCGGGCAGGCCGCACGGGCACCGGTGGGCCACCGCGCGGGTGCCGCGCGGCGGGCGTCCGAGCTGCGCGGCCACCGCGGCCAGGTCGGCCTCGGTGGCCGGCTGGCGTTCCGGCGGGGGTACGGAGTCCGCCGCCGGCTCCTGCGGTGGTACGACGCTCAAGGAAGTGCCTTTCGTGTGGTGCTCACTTGTCCTGGCGCTCGGCGTTCGCCGCCCGCACGCTCCCCCACAGGGTGTCGTACCAGGGCTCCGGCCCGGTCGGCGCCCCCGGTTTCGCGCCCTTGCCGGCGTCCTTGGCCGCGCCCTCCGGATCGGAGAGCACCACCAGCAGCGTCTCGCCCGGCTTGCCCATGAAGAACCGCTCCCGGGCCTGCGTCTTGACGTACTCCGGGTCCTTCCACTTGGCCGCCTCGGCGGTGAGCCGCTCGATCTCGGCCCGCTGGGCGGCCTGCGCGGCCTCCATCCGTTCGATGTCGGCCTGCTGGTCCAGGTAGACCCGGACCGGATAGGTGTACGCCAGGGCGAGCGCGATCAGCACCGCGAACAGCACTGTGGCGCGCCCGGTGAAGCGCCGGGGTTGGGGTGCGGTGAGCCGCTTGACCGGACCACCGGCAGCGGTACGCCGGGCCGCGGCGGGGCGGCTCGCGGAGCGTACGCCGTCGCTGGCCCGGGACGCGCCGGGTGACCGGCCGGCGGCGCGCGTCTCCGCGCGGACGCCGTTGTCGCGGGCCGTGGACCGGACCCGGGCACCGCCCGTCCGGCCGGGCTGACCCGGCCGACGGGCGGGCCGCTGGCCACCCGGTGTGCGGCGCTGCTGCATCGTCACACCCCTCCCCCGGAGCGCTCGCTCAGGCCGAACGGTAACGCGGGAACGCGCCGGCGCCGGCGTACCGCGCCGCGTCGGCCAGCTCCTCCTCGATCCGCAGGAGCTGGTTGTACTTGGCCACCCGGTCGGAGCGGGCCGGCGCGCCGGTCTTGATCTGCCCGCAGCCGGTGGCGACGGCCAGGTCCGCGATGGTGGTGTCCTCGGTCTCGCCGGAGCGGTGGCTCATCATGCACTTGAAACCGGCCCGGTGGGCCAGGTCGACGGCGTCCAGCGTCTCGGTGAGCGAGCCGATCTGGTTGACCTTGACCAGCACCGCGTTGGCGGCCTGCTCCGCGATGCCCCGGGCGATGCGCTGCGGGTTGGTCACGAACAGGTCGTCGCCGACGATCTGGATCCGGTCGCCGAGCGCGGCGGTGAGGGTGGCCCAGCCGCTCCAGTCGTCCTCGGCCAGCGGGTCCTCGATGGAGACGATCGGGTAGTCGCCGGCGAGCTTGGTGTAGTAGTTGCTCATCTCCTCGGCGCTCTTCGCGGTGCCCTCGAACGTGTAGGTGCCGTTGTCGAAGAACTCGGTGGCGGCCACGTCGAGCGCGAAGACGATGTCGGTGCCCAGCCGGTAACCGGCCTTCTCCACGGCCTCGGCGATCAGGTCCAGCGCGGCGGCGTTGGTGGGCAGGTTCGGGGCGAAGCCGCCCTCGTCGCCCAGGCCGGTCGACAGGTCCTTCTTCTTCAGCACCGACTTCAGCGCGTGGTAGACCTCGGCGCCGGAGCGCAGCGCGTCCCGGAACGTCGGCGCGCCGATCGGCGCGATCATGAACTCCTGGATGTCGACGTTCGAGTCGGCGTGCGCGCCACCGTTGAGGATGTTCATCATCGGCACCGGGAGCAGGTGCGCGTTCGGGCCGCCCAGGTAGCGGAACAGGCTCAGCTCGGCGCTGCCCGCGGCGGCCTTCGCCACGGCCAGGGAGACACCGAGGATGGCGTTCGCGCCCAGCTCGCCCTTGTTGTCCGAGCCGTCGATGTCGAGCATCTTCTGGTCGATCAGCCGCTGCTCGCTGGCCTCGTAGCCGATGAGCTGGTCGACGATCCGGTCCTCGATGTTGGCGACGGCCTTCTCGACACCCTTGCCCAGGTAGCGGTCCTTGTCACCGTCGCGCAGCTCGACCGCCTCGAAGGCGCCGGTGGAGGCGCCGGACGGCACCGCGGCGCGGGCGATCGTGCCGTCGTCGAGCCCGACCTCGACCTCGACCGTCGGGTTGCCCCGCGAGTCCAGGATCTCCCGGGCGACGATTCCCTCGATGGTTGCCACTGAGTCGCTCCTCGTTTGTGTGGTTCCGGTCCGTATGGGCCGCGACGGTGCGGCTGAGGCAGGTGTTGAACGCAGCGTATCGGTCCCCGCCCCGCCGTACGCCGCTCGGGGCGGGCCCCGAGGCGCTTGGTGAGACGGACATTCCCGGATTACCGGTCGTCAACCGGCAACCGGTTTGCGAGACGTTGCGTCGATCGACAAGGCTGGGCATCATGCCTGCCGCCTCGACGACTCTCCGCGTGCTCGCCGCCTCGGTCATCGCGTCGCTCTCGGTCACCGGCTGCCAGGCCCTGGACGACGCCGGCGTCGCGCTCGGTCGGGCCGACCTGGTCAACGACCTCGCCGCGCGGATGGACCGGGCGCTGGAACAGACCTGGGCCGCCGACTACCAGCTCGACGGCGGTCGCACCGCCTCGATCGCGCAGACCAAGAAGCCGCTGCGGTCCACGTACACCTGGCCCGGCGGCAAGATCACGGTGACGCAGGAGTCGGTGACCCGGTGCGCGAGCACCGCCACCCGCACCTCCTGCACCGTCTCGCCGCCCGTGCTCACCGCCGGAAAGCCGTCGGTGATCGTCTACGACGAGGCGCGCAAGCAGGGCCTGGTCACGCCGCCCGCGGTGATCCGGCTGCTCACCGAGGCCGCGCTGGCGCCGGACGCCGTCATCGAGCAGAGCGACACCACGCTGGCCGGGCACCACGCCACCTGCGTGAACGTCACCCACGACGGCGAGCGCTTCAGCACGTGCGTGACGAACGAGGGCGTGCTGGGCAGCTTCTCCGGCATGATCGACGGCAAGCCCGCCGAGGTGACGCTGAGCCGCTACACCGAGAGCGTCGAGGCCGCCGCGTTCGCCGTGCCGGCCGGCGCGGGCGTGGTGGACCGCCGCCCCGCCACGTCGTGACCCCGCCCGGCGGCGCCTCGTCCGATGCCGGTTCGCGGCCCGCCGACGGCGCCGGTTCCGAGTCTGCTGTCGTCCGCCCGGCCGGTGCCGGGTTCCGGCCCGCCGCTGATCACGGGCGGCCCCCGCGGCCGGGCGACCTGGCGGTGCCGGTCGCCGGCCGGAAACTGCTGACCGATCCGGACACCGGGCAGCCGCTGCGGATCGACGCGCTGCCCGGCGACCTCGCCTGGACACCCGTCGGCACGCTCGACGGCACCCCGGCGTGGGCGGCCGAGGTCGCCGACCCCGAGTCGCTGCCCGGCCGGTGGCGCGGCTGGCGCGGCCTCGCCGCCGAACTGCCCGCGCCCCGCGCCGACCTGGCCGGGCGGGCGCTCGCCGTGGTCACCTGGCGGCGTACCCACAGGTGGTGCGGGGCGTGCCGGGCCGAGCTGGCAGACGTGCCGGGCGAGACCGCGCGCCGCTGCCCGGACTGCGGGCTGACCGTGTTCGTGCCGCTGTCCGTCGCGGTACTGACCGCGATCACCCGCCCCGGCCCGGCCGGCGGAGCGGGCGAACTCCTGCTGGTCCGGCACGCGCACGGGCCGACCGAGTTGTGGGCGCTCGTCGCCGGGTTCGTCGAGGCCGGCGAGTCGCTGGAGGCGGCGGTGCACCGCGAGGTCGCCGAGGAGGTCGGCCTGACCCTGCGCCGCCCCGCGTACGTGGACAGCCAGCCGTGGGCGCTGTCCGGACCGGGCACGCTGCTCGCCGGATTCACCGCCGAGGTGACCGACCCGGCCGCCGAACCGGTGGTCGACGGCGCCGAGCTGACCGAGGCGCGCTGGTTCCCGGTCGACGCGCTACCCGCCGAGCTGCCGCCCGCGTACTCCCTGTCCCGCTGGCTGATCGACGCGGTCGCCGCCCGGCGGTGACCCTCACACCCCCAGCAGCGTGCGCAGGTGGCGCGGCGGCGGGCAGTCGTGCGCCAGCATGGCGTCGTGCCAGTCACGCACCGGCACGCCGTCCGGCAGGGCGGCGGCGATGTCGGCCATCTCGCTGTAGCCGACGAAGTACGTGGAGAGCTGGGTGGAGGTGAGCAGCGCCCGCCGCCACTTGCCGGCCGCCTCGCCCTCCTCCTGGAAGCCGCGCCCGGTCATCAGCGCCATCGCCTCCGACTCGGGCAGGTCGTCGCAGTGCACGAGCTGGTCGAGCAGCGCGTTGATGGTCATCCGCAGCTGCATCTTGAGCTGCTGCAACCGCACCGGCAGCCCGCCGAAGCCGAGCCCGGCCATCAGCTCCTCGGTGTAGACCGCCCAGCCCTCGATGAACACGCCCGACTCGGTGAGCGCGCGTACCCGGGTCGGACCCTCGTAGCGGCGGGCGTGGGCGAGCTGGAGGAAATGGCCGGGCATCGCCTCGTGCACGGTCAGGTTGCGGATCATGTGGTCGTTGTACTCGCGGTAGAACGACTCGACCCGCTGCGCCGGCCAGTCCGCCGGGGTGGGCGCGATGCAGTAGAACGTCGGCACGTCGGCCGTCTCCAGCGGCCCCGGCGAGTCGCAGTAGGCGACCGCCACACCCCGGGCGAACTCCGGCATCTCCTGGATGACGCACGGGTCATCGACCATGCTGACCAGGTCGTGGAGGCGGACGAAGTCACTCGCCTCGTCGAGCGTCACCGAGGCGAGGTCCACGATCGTGGCGTCGGCCGGATGCTCGGCGGCCAGCAGGTCCAGCGCCCGGCGTACCGTCTCGTCGTCGGCCGGACCACCGACCAGCTCGACGGCCGCCGCGCGGATGTCCTCGGTGACCCGGTCGAGGTTTGCCCAGGCGCGGCGCTGCACCTCGGCGGCGCTCAGCTCGGTGTCGAGCGTGTGCCACAGCCGCGCCTCCCAGCGCCGCCGGCCCAGCCGCGGGTCACGCCCCGGGCCGGCGTCGGCGGCCAGGCCCTGCCGCAGCCAGGCCACGAACTCCTCCAGCGCGGCGATCGCGTCGGTGGCCGCCGGGCCGACCCGGTCCCGCAGCGCGGGCGCCTGGGCGAGCAACGCCGGCACCTCGTCGCGGATCAGCGCCGCCGTGCCGGTGAACTGCCCGACCGCCGTCTCCGCGTGGATCCGCGGCATGTCCCGCAGCGTCGCGCGCGCTGTCGCAAGCGCATCGGGTACGGCCGACAGACGCCCGGCGAGGCTGGTCAGGCGCTCCTCGGCCGGGGCGAAGGGACGGGCCAGCAGGGCATGCAGCAGCGGCCCCGGATTGTGGCGCAGCGGATCCCACTCGTGGCCGCGGATCTCGGTGGTCTCGAACAGACCCCTGTCGATCATGCTGGTGAGCAGCGCGTGGTCGACGCTCTCCGCCACGTCCAGCGCGTCCGGGTCGATCTCGGCGAGCGCGTCGGCCGCGTCCTTCAGCATCGCCTGATCGGCGGCGAGCGCGTCGGCGGACAGATCGGGCAGCCGATCGTCGTAGCGGTGGTCCCCGGCGTAGGTGGCCAGCCCGGGCCGGCTCTCCAGCAACGCCTCCACGATCCGCTCCGCCAGCGGCACGAACGACTCCATACCCGGCACCCTACCGATCACCCCCGACCCTTTCCCCGTCCCGCCCTCCGGGCCACCCGCCGCGTTGATCAAGGAGTTTGTGTCCCCACCAGCGCCCACCTAGACCCCAAACTCCTTGATCACCGAACCGACCCACTGGGCGGCTGGGCGGCTGGGCGGCTGGGCGGCTGGGCGGCTGGGCGGCTGGGCGGCTGGGCAGATCTTGGTACGAAACCGACCCTAGGAGGGCCCTTTCGTACCAAGATCTTCGGTTGATCCCGAGATTCGGTCTACAAGTCTCGGGAGGCGAGAGGGGTCGACTCAAGTAGGGGCGCGGTGGGTTGGGGCAGCCGCCAGCGCGGGATGAGCCAAGGGCGGCGGGACAGGGCTGGCAGCGCGCGGGACCCCGATCGGGCCGACAAGGGCGGCGAAACGCCGATCCCCATCATCAGCCTGTCCCACCACCACGCAATCCACCCCGGCAGCCCTCCGCGATCTTGCACTTCCTGCCCGGACAGAAGGGATATTTGTGACGCCCCGAGGGCCGCAAGTGCAAGATCGCGGGCATGAGGGGGCGGGGGGCGCGGGGAGGCGGGGTGGGGTCAGGCGGGGTGGGTGGGGGTGGGGCGTTCGGCGGCTCGGACCGCCTCGGCGTACGAGAGGGTGGCACGGCGCAGGGCGGCCTCGGGGTCGATGCCGGCCTGGCGGGCGGCGGCGACGGTGGACAGCAGGCTCGCGCCGAGCCGGGCCTCCGGGTCCACCTGGGACTCGGCCAGTGGGGGCGGTACGGCCAGGCCGACCCGGCCGGCCCGGTCCAGGATCTTCGCGGCCAGCGCCAGCGCGGGCTGGCTCAGTGCGATGCCGTCCAGCACCGAGTCGCGGGTCTTCTCGGCCCGCTTGATCCGTTCCCAGTTCGCCTCGATCTCCTCGATCGAGCCGGCCGGCTCGCCGGAGAAGACGTGCGGGTTGCGCCGCACCATCTTGTCGACAAGCGTGCCCGCCACGTCATCGACGTTCCAGCTCTCGCCCTCCGGCAGGTTCTCGGCCAGCCGGGCGTGCAGCAGCACCTGGAGCAGCACGTCGCCCAGTTCCTCGCGGAGCGCGTCGGTGTCGTCGGCGCTTATCGCGTCGTACGCCTCGTAGCACTCCTCCAGCAGGAACCCGGCCAGGCTGCGGTGGGTCTGCGCCCGCTTCCACGGATCGCCGCCCGGGGAGGCCAGCCGGTCCATCACCTCGACCGCGTCGAGCAGCCGGGCGCCGGGCGGGTCCCACGAGCCGTACATCAGCTCCAGCTCGGCCAGGCCGGGCTCGCGGGCCAGCCGCAGCCCCAGCTCACGGGCGAGCGTCTCGTCCCCGGCCGGGCCGGCCAGCCACACCGCGCCGCCGTGCGTGGCGGTGGCGTCGAGCAGCGCCTGGGTCGCGCCCTCGGCCACCACGCTCACCTCGGCGCCGGCCGTCCGGACCGCCCGGGTCAACTCGCTCTCCGCACCGGCGAGGACCGGCGCGGAGCGTACGGCGTCCCAGGCGGCCGAGGTCAGCAGGCCGGCGGGCAGCCGGGGCGAGGTGACGAGCAGGACGATTCGCGCGGTCATGCGGCTCCGGGAGCCGGCTCACTGCTGGCCGGCGCCTCCGGCGTCGAGATGTCGGTGACCGGGCCGTCCTGGTTGACGTAGGGCAGGGAGTAGAAGACGAGCGACTGGCCGGTGTTGACGAGCGACGGCACGCCGGTCACCCCGAACCGGGGGTTGACGCGGATGTCCGCCTTCTCGGCCTCCTGCTGAAGCGCGGTGCTCAGCGCGGTGGCGCTGCGCACGAACCCGGCCTCGCCGAACGCCTGCCGGACCTCGTCGACGCTCAGGCCCGGCTGGATCGCCCCGGTCTTCTCGATGGCGCGGTAGACGGCCATCAGGGACTCGTCGCTGAGGTCGGCCGGGGGCAGGCTCTGCTGGAGGGTGGCGGAGAGGTCCACCCACTCGCCCCACAGCTTCGTGTACTCGGTGGTCGCCGGCATCCGCAGCGGCTGCTGGAGCTGCTCCGGGGACACCTCGTCGGTGACCTGGAGGCCCTTCTCGGCCGCCACGCGCTTGCCGAGGTCGAGCGCGACGAGCAGGTTCAGCACGTCCTGCCGGGTCACCGGGGAACGCAGCTCCTCCGGCGACGGCGTCTGCGGCGCCTGGTTCCGGACGGCGTCCGCGTACTGCCGCTGCGCGTCGTCGTAGATCGCGTCGACCCGCTCGACCGAGTACCGGGTGTCTCCGACGTAGGCGGCGACGTCCGGGGCGGATCGGCCACAGGCGGCGAGAGAGAGCGCGGCGAGGGCCGCGACGCTGACGGCGACGAGGGAACGGCGGGCACGCATGTGGGTCACTCTCTCACGCCCCGTACCAGCCTGTGACTCCACCCACCTCATCGCGCACCCGCCGGCACGGAGGCGACGAGTTCCTCGGGCTTGCCGGGTCACCTTCCGCTCGCCACTGCGGGGCTGGCAGAACCGGCCAGCTCCTCGGGCTTGCCGAGCACATCCGCGAGGAGCTGCCCGCACCACTCCAGCAGCGCCTGGTCGCGAAGCGGCTCGCCACCGATCCGCCGGGTGCTGGGCCGGGGCACGCTGACCTGATCGAGCGCCTGCTTGTAGACCGAGTCCGGGTGGTAGCGCTTGAGCCGCATCTGCTTCGAGTCGGGCAGCGGCAGCGGGCCGAACCGGATGTGTTTGCCCTGCATCGACACGTCGGTCAGCCCGTACCGGCGGGCCAGCAGCCGGAACTGCGCCACCGCGACCAGGTTCTGCACCGGGGCGGGCGGCTCGCCGTACCGGTCGGTCATTTCGGCGACCACCTCGCGCAGCCGCTCGGCGTCGCGGGCCTCGGCGAGCTTGCGGTACATCTCCAGGCGCAGCCGCTCCACCCCGATGTAGTCGTGCGGCAGGTGCGCGTCGATCGGCAGGTCGACCTTGACCTCGGTCTCCTCCTCCGTGCTCTCGCCCTTGAAGGCGGAGACGGCCTCGCCGACCATCCGGACGTACAGGTCGAAGCCGACGCCCTCGATGTGGCCGGACTGCTCGCCGCCGAGCAGGTTGCCGGCGCCGCGGATCTCCAGGTCCTTCATCGCCACGTACATGCCCGCGCCGAGTTCGGTGTGCTGGGCGATCGTGGCGAGCCGCTCGTGCGCGTTCTCGGTGAGCGGCTTCTCCCGCGGGTAGAGGAAGTACGCGTACGCCCGCTCCCGGCCCCGGCCGACCCGGCCGCGGATCTGGTGCAGCTGGGCCAGGCCGAGCAGGTCGGCCCGCTCGACGATGAGCGTGTTGGCGTTCGGGATGTCGATGCCGGACTCGACGATCGTGGTGCAGACCAGGACGTCGAACTCCTTCTCCCAGAAGCCGACCATCACCTTCTCCAGCGCTTCCTCGCCCATCTGGCCGTGCGCCACCGCGACCCGGGCCTCGGGCACCAGCTCCCGCAGCTTGCGGGCCGTCTTCTCGATCGACTCGACCCGGTTGTGCAGGTAGAAGACCTGGCCGTCGCGCAGCAGCTCGCGGTGGATGGAGGCGGCCACCTGCCGGTCGTCGTACGCGCCGACGAACGTGAGCACCGGGTGCCGCTCCTCCGGCGGGGTGGCGATGGTGGACATCTCCCGGATGCCGGTGATCGCCATCTCCAGCGTGCGCGGGATCGGGGTGGCCGACATGGCGAGCACGTCGACCGAGGCACGGAGCGTCTTCAGGTGCTCCTTGTGCTCGACGCCGAACCGCTGCTCCTCGTCGATGATGACCAGCCCGAGGGACTTGAACCGGGTGGACGCCTGGAGCAGCCGGTGGGTGCCGATGACGATGTCGACGGTGCCGGCGGCGGCCATCTCCAGCGTCTGCTCGGTCTCCTTCGGCGTCTGGAACCGGGACAGCTGCCGGATCGACACGGGGAACTGGCTCATCCGCTCGGCGAACGTGTTGTAGTGCTGCTGCACGAGCAGCGTGGTGGGCACCAGCACCGCCACCTGCTTGCCGTCCTGCACCGCCTTGAACGCCGCCCGTACCGCGATCTCGGTCTTGCCGTAGCCGACGTCGCCACAGATCAGCCGGTCCATCGGGACGGTCTGCTCCATGTCCCGCTTGACCTCCTCGATGGCGGCGAGCTGGTCGGGCGTCTCCTGCCAGGGGAACGCGTCCTCCAGCTCCCGCTGCCACGGGGTGTCGGGTGCGAAGTTGTGCCCCTTGGACGCCTTGCGCGCGGCGTAGAGCTGGATGAGCTGCGCGGCGATCTCGCGTACCGCCTTGCGCGCCCGCGCCTTGGACTTCTGCCAGTCCGAGCCGCCCATCTTGTGCAGCGTGGGCTGCTCGCCGCCGACGTAGCGGGAAAGCTGGTCGAGCTGGTCGGTGGGGACGAAGAGGCGGTCGCCGGGCTGGCCGCGCTTGCTCGGCGCGTACTCGATGACCAGGTATTCGCGGCTGGCGCCGTTCACGGTGCGCTGCACCAGCTCGACATACCGGCCGATGCCGTGCTGCTCGTGCACCACGAAGTCGCCGGCCTTCAGCTCCAGCGGATCGATGGTGTTGCGCCGCCGGCTGGGCATCTTGCGCATGTCGCGGGTGGAGGTGCCCCGGCCACCGGTGACGTCGTTGCCGGTCAGGAGCACGAACTTCGACGCCTCGTCGACGAAGCCGGCGGTCAGGCAGCCGCACGACACGAGCAGCTCGCCGGGCGCGGGCGCGGTGGGCACCTCCTCGGTGAGCCGGGCGCCGAGACCGGCGTCGCGCAACACCTCGACGGCCCGCTGGGCGGGACCGTGCCCCTCGAAGACCAGCGCGATCGACCAGCCCTCGCCGGCCCAGCGCTTGAGGTCGTCGACCACCCGGGCGGTCTCGCCGTGGTAGAGCGGGGCCGGCTGGGCGGCCAGGCTCACCGCGATGGCGTCGTCGGGGGTGACGTCGACCTCGGCCGGCGCGTCCTCCCAGGGCTGCCGGGCCGGCGCCGCGTCCGACTCGACCAGGCCGAACGGGGCGAGCGTCCACCAGGGCTGGCGCAGGGCGCGGGCCGCCGTGCGTACCTCGGCCAGGGTCTTGAAGGCGGCGGCGCCGAGGTCGACCGGGGCCTGGCCGCCGACGGCGGCCGCGGCCCAGCTGGCCTGGAGGAACTCCTCCGAGGTACGGACCAGGTCGTGCGCGCGGGTGCGGATGCGCTCGGGGTCGCAGAGGAGTACGTGGGTGCCGGCCGGCATGCAGTCGACGAGCAGTTCCAGCGCGTCGGCGCCGATCAGCGCGGGGGCCAGCGACTCCATCCCTTCGACCGGGATGCCCTCGGCGAGCTTGTCCAGGATCTCGGCCAGCTCGGGGTGCTCGGCGGCGAGCGCGGCGGCCCGTTCCCGAACCGCCGGAGTCAGCAGCAGCTCGCGGCACGGCGGCGCCCACATCTGCGCCACGCCCTCGATGGTGCGCTGGTCGGCGACCGCGAACGTGCGGATCTCCTCCACCTCGTCGCCCCAGAACTCGACCCGGGACGGGTGCTCGTCGGTGGGCGGGAAGACGTCCAGGATGCCGCCGCGTACCGCGAACTCGCCGCGCTTGGTGACCAGGTCGACCCGGGCGTACGCCATGTCGGTGAGCCGGCGGGCGACCTCTTCGAGGTCGGCCTCGTCACCGGCGGCGAGCTGCACCGGTTCCAGGTCCCCGAGGCCCTTGAGCTGCGGCTGGAGCAGCGAGCGGACCGGCGCGACGACGACCCGCAGCGGCCCGGTGCGGCCGTGCGCGTCGGCCGCGTCCGGGTGGGCCAGCCGGCGCAGCACGGCCAGCCGACGCCCGACGGTGTCGGAGCGGGGCGAGAGCCGCTCGTGCGGCAGCGTCTCCCAGGACGGGAAGACCGCCACCTGCTCCGGCGGCAGCAGGCTGCCCAGCGCGGAGGCCAGGTCGTCGGCCTCCCGGGTGGTGGCGGTGACCGCGAGCACCGGGCGGCCCGCGCCGCCGGCCGGCTCGTCGGCGGCGACCGCGGCCACCGCGAACGGGCGCAGCGCGGCGGGGGCGGTCAGGTCGAGCCCGTCGACCTGGGCGGCACCGGAGCGCGCCAGGTCACGCGCCCGGGCCAGCCCCGGGTCGGCCAGGGCGGCGGAGAAGAGTCCGGTGAGCATCAGTGATCACTTCCAGCGGATCGACACACGACGACGACCCCGCGTCCAGCCGGACGGGGGGTGCACCGTCCGAGCCTATCCCCCTCTCCCGACAATCCGGGCCCGCCCAGCTTGCGGATCTTGACGCTCCGCCAGGGCGCGTGGTGCGGTGGGCGGATGGTCGAGTATCGGGCGGTCTTCGACGCCGAGGTGGAGTTCGCAAACGGTGGTGGCCTGCGCACTGACGGGTTCCGGCTGGACGTGCCGCACCCGGACGTCACCGAGGCCGAGGTGGCCGCGCTGCTGGTCCGGCACCTCGGGCTGCTCATGGTCGGCGAGGTACGGATCACCAACCGGACCGTCGTCGAGGAGCCGCACAAGGGCGGACGCGGGGTGACCGCACCGGCCACCGGCGGCGGTCGGCGGCTGGTCGAGTTGAGCCACGTGGTCACCGACGGCATGGTCACGCTGCCCGGCTGGCCCGGCCCGGCGATCAGCGAGTGGCTGACCCGGGAGGCGTCCCGGGAGCGGTACGCGCCGGGCGTCGAGTTCCAGGTCGGGCGGATCGACATGATCGCCAACACCGGCACGTACGTGGACACGCCGTCGCACCGCTTCGCCGACGGGCCGGACCTGACCGGGGTGCCGCTGGACCGCCTCGCCGACCTGCCCGGCCTGGTGGTACGGGTGCCGGCCGGTACCCGGGCGGTGGACAAGCTGCTGCTCGCCCCGTACGACGTGGCCGGGTGCGCGGTGCTGCTGCACACCGGCTGGGACGCGCACTTCGGCACCGACGGGTACGCCGGACCGGACGCGCCCTACCTGACCGGTGACGGCGCGCAGTGGCTGGCCGAGGCGGGCGCGGCGCTTGTCGGCATCGACTCGATCAACATCGACGACATGACTCCGGCGGCAGGAGGCCAGCGCCCGGCGCACACCGGTCTGCTGGCCGCCGGGGTGCCGATCGTGGAGCACCTGACCGGCCTGGACGCGCTGCCGCCGACCGGTTTCCGGTTCACCGCGGCGCCGCCGCGGGTGGCCGGCATGGGCACGTTCCCGGTCCGCGCGTTCGCCGTCGTGGCCGCCTGACCCACGCCGCCAAGCGCCGCCAAGCGCCGGGTGGAACGCCATGGGTGTCAAAAGGGCGCTGAGACACCCATAGCGTTCCACTGACCGCCACTTCGAGGCGTGAGTGGAACGGCATGGGTGTCAAACGGCGACGTAGACACCCATGCCGTTCCACCGAGCAGGCGGGCGGCGGGTGCCGGGCGGCGGGCTCAGTAGCGGACGGCGATGCGGCGGTCTACCGCGTCCACGCGGATCTCGCCGCCGTACGGGATGATCACCTGCGGGTCGGTGTGGCCCAGGTCGACGTCGAAGACCACCACCGGGTCGTCGTTGTAGGGGGCGAGCGCCGACAGGATCGCCGCCCGCTGGTCGGCGGCCCAGGCCAGCCGCGCCGCGACGGAGTGCGGCCGGTCGAAGTCCCACGCCTTGGGGCGGCCCACCACGATCGCCGGGAAGCCGGCGAGCAGGCCCCGCTCGCCCAGGTTCCGCACCATCCGGAAGACCTCCTGGGCCGGGGGCATCTCCTCCGAGGTCTCCAGCAGGAGCACCGAACCGGCCAGGTCGGCGGCCGGCGGCACCCGGTCGGCGGCGGCCAGCCAGTGCACGATCTCCAGGTTGCCGCCCCACGTGCGGCCCTGCACCACGCGGGCCGGGCCGTGCCAGCGCCAGCCCTCGGACGGGTACATCGGCGGCTCCTCGGCGAGCGTGGCCGGGTCGCGCCAGTCGCACGGCTCGTCGCCCCACTCGGAGGCGGGGGTCAGCTCGTACCAGCCGGAGGTGAACAGCGCGGCGCGCAGCGAGTCGAGCGTGAGCGGGTGCGGCTTGCCGGAGCGCCCGAGGTGCACCAGCACCGACCCGCCGTGGTAGCTGACGGTGTCCATCCGGTAGAGGTGGTTGAGCACGTTGGTGTTGTCCGAGTAGCCGAAGTAGGGCTTCGGGTTGGCCCACAGCTCCTCGTCGTTCAGGTACGGGGTGACAGTGATCAGGTCGTCCCCGCCGACGGTGGCCAGCACTGCGGTGATCGTCGGGTCGGTGAACGCGGCCATCAGGTCGCGTGCCCGGTCGCGCGGGTCGGCGCCCATGACGCGGGTGGTCGGGTACTCCACCGGTTCCAGCCCCAGCTCGTCGCGGAGCCGGCGCAGCCCCAGCTCGTACACGTGGGGGAAGAGACCCGGCAGGCCGGCGGAGGGTGAGACGACCGCGACCCGGTCGCCCGGCTTCGGTTTGGGGGGATAGACGGGTGCCTGCATGGTCCGACGCTACCGGCCCGGGCCACCGGTTTTCGCCCGACGAAACTCCACGAGCCGGGCATATGCCCGCAATAGGCTGAGCGCGTGGAGGACGAGCCGGAACTGCGTACCCGGGACTGGCTGCCGCGCACCGCGGCGCTGATCCTCGGCACTCTGGCGCTGGCGAGCGCGTTCATCGCCGCCTACGTCGGCGCGCTGCACAAGCCGGACCCGCGCGACGTGCCGGTCGCCGTCGTCACCGGCGACCAGCAGGCCCAGGCCGTGATGTCCGCCGTCCGCGCCCGCACCGACACGATCAAACCCGTCGGGTACGACAGCCGCGGCGCCGCCTCCGACGGGCTCAACGACAGGTCTGTGTACGCGGTGCTCAGCTCCGCCCCCGACGGTGGCCTGACGCTCGCCACCGCCAGCGCCGGAGCGCCCGCCGCCACCGAACTCGTCACCGACGTGTTCACCGAGGCGGCCCGGCAGGCCGAGGTGCCGCTGGAGGTCACCGACGACGTGCCGGTCTCCGCCGACGACCCGCGCGGCCTGGTCCCGTTCTACCTGGCCGTCGGCGTGGTGCTCGGCGGCTACCTGGCGTCCACGGCGCTCGGCATCTCGCTCGGCACCAGCCCTCGCAGCCTGCGCCGGGCCGGGCTGCGGATCGCCACGCTCGCGGTGCACGCGATCCTGCTCGGCGTCATCGGGGCAATCCTGGTCGGACCGGTGCTCGGCGTGTTCGCCGGTCACGTGGCGACGGTGGCGGCGGTCGGCGCGCTCGCCGCGTTCGCGGCCGGCATGGTCGCCGCCGCCGTGCAGGGCTGGCTCGGGCTGCTCGGCACCGGCATCGTGATCCTGCTGCTCGTCGTGCTCGGCAACCCCGGCTCCGGCGGCATCTACGCGCCCGAGTTCCTGCCCCCGTTCCTGCGCGGCATGCACCGCTGGAACGTGCCCGGCCTCGCCACCGACCTGTTCAAATCGGCCATCTACTTCGACTGGCGCGGCGGCGGCTGGGCGCTGACCGGCCTGCTGATCTGGGTGGTCGCCGGCCTGGCCGGGCTGCTCACCGCGACCATGTTCCACGCCCGGCCACGCCCGGAGCCGGGTCGGCACGCCGTCGACCGGGGCTGACCGGCGGGCCGTCCCAGAGTGCAGATCATCACGCGGTCCCCCTCCTGTCCCCCGGGGGTACGCGGATACGATCCAGGGGAGTCGGACAGCGCTGTCCTTCGTCCTCGCGTAAGGAGCGCAACCGTGACCGACCAGCACGACCACGACGGCCCCGACGCCGCTCTCCGGGCCGACATCCGCCGCCTCGGCACGCTGCTCGGGCAGACCCTGGCCCGTCAGGAGGGCCGGCCGCTGCTCGACCTGGTCGAGGAGATCCGGGCCCAGGTCCGCTCCGACGCGCCGGCCGCCGCCCAGCGCCTCGCCGGGCTCGACGTCACCACCGGCACGAAGCTCGCTCGCGCCTTCTCCACCTACTTCCACCTGGCGAACATCACCGAGCAGGTGCACCGCGCCCGGGACCTGCGCCGCCGCCGCGCCACCCATGGCGGCTGGCTGGACCAGGCCGCCAAGATGATCGCCGAGCGGGGCGTACCGGCCGAGGAGATCGCCGCCGCGGCCCGCCGCCTGGCAGTACGCCCGGTCTTCACCGCCCACCCGACCGAGGCGGCCCGCCGGTCCATCCTGTCCAAGCTGCGCGCGGTGGCCGACGAGCTGGACACCGAGACCGCCAACGCGATCCTCTACGGCGCCAGCGACGAGGGCCCGGCCAACCGCCGCCTCGCCGAACTGCTCGACCTCATGTGGCAGACCGACGAGCTGCGGCTGGACCGGCCGGACCCGACCGACGAGGCGCGCAACGCCATCTACTACCTGCGGGACCTGTACGCCGAGGCCGCGCCCCAGGTCCTCGACGACCTAGCCGACACGCTGCGCACGCTCGGGGTGGAGACGTCCCCGACGTCCCGCCCGCTGACTTTCGGCACCTGGATCGGCGGCGACCGCGATGGCAACCCGTTCGTCACGCCGGTGGTCACCCGCGAGGTGCTGCGCATCCAGCACGAGCACGGCATCGCCGCCACCGAGAAGGCGATGGACGAGCTGATCACCGAGGTCAGCGTCTCCCGGCGGCTGCGCGCGGTGTCGCTCGACCTGTCCGCCAGCCTGGCCAAGGACCTGGACGCGCTGCCCGAGGTCGCGCCCCGGTTCCGCCGGGTCAACGCGGAGGAGCCGTACCGGCTCAAGGCGCGGTGCGTGAAGGCGAAGCTCGCCAACACCCGCGAGCGGCTGCGCGCCGGCACTCCGCACGTGCCGGGGCGCGACTACCGGGGCTCGACCGAGCTGATCGCCGACCTGGAGCTGCTGCGCGCGTCACTGGCCCGCAACTCCGGCCAGCTCACCGCCGTCGGGCGGCTCGCCTCGGCCATCCGTACGGTGTCCGCGTTCGGCCTGCACCTGGCCACCATGGACATCCGGGAGCACGCGGAGAAGCACCACGAGGTGCTGGCCCAGCTCTACGAGGCCGTCGGCGAGGTGTCCGACTACCCGGCGCTGTCCCGGCTGGAGCGCACCAAGCTGCTCGCCGACGAGCTGACCGGCCGCCGGCCCCTCTCCACCCAGGACAGCCCGCTCACCGAGTCGGCACGCAAGACGTTCGACGTGTTCGCGGCCATCCGCGAGGCGCAGGACCGGTTCGGCCCCGAGGTCATCGAGTCGTACATCATCTCGATGACGCTCGGCGTGGACGACGTGCTCGCCGCAGTGGTGCTGGCCCGCGAGGCCGGCCTGGTGGACGTGCACTCCGGGCGCGCCCGCATCGGCATCGTGCCGCTGCTGGAGACCCCGGCCGAGCTGAACGCCGGCGGTGAGCTGCTGGACGAGCTGCTGTCGCTGCCCGCGTACCGGGCGCTCGTCGCGGCCCGGGGCGACGTGCAGGAGGTGATGCTCGGCTACTCCGACTCCAACAAGGAGGCGGGTATCACCACCAGCCAGTGGTCCATCCACCGGGCGCAGCGCGCGCTGCGGGACGTGGCCGCGCGGCACGGCGTACACCTGCGGTTGTTCCACGGCCGGGGTGGCACCGTCGGCCGGGGCGGCGGCCCCACCCACGACGCGATCCTGGCCCAGCCGTACGGCACGCTCGACGGTGCGATCAAGGTGACCGAGCAGGGCGAGGTCATCTCCGACAAGTACACGCTGCCGGCGCTGGCCCGGGAGAACCTGGAACTGACGGTGGCCGCGGTGCTCCAGGCCACGCTGCTGCACACCGCGCCCCGGCAGCCGGCCGAGATGCTGGAGCGCTGGGACGCGGCGATGGACGTGGTCTCGGAGTCGGCGTTCCGGTCGTACCGGTCGCTGGTCGAGGACCCGGACCTGCCCGCGTACTTCTGGGCCTCCACGCCGACCGAGCTGCTCGGCGCGCTGAACATCGGGTCCCGGCCGGCGAAGCGCCCGAACACCGGCGCCGGCCTGTCCGGCCTGCGGGCCATCCCGTGGGTGTTCGGCTGGACGCAGACCCGGCAGATCGTGCCGGGCTGGTTCGGCGTGGGCTCCGGGCTGGCCGCCGCGCGGTCGGCCGGGCTGGCCGACGTGCTCGCCGAGATGAACCGGAACTGGCACTTCTTCCGCACGTTCCTGTCGAACGTCGAGATGATGCTGACCAAGACCGACCTGGACATCGCCCGGCGCTACGTGGAGACGCTGGTGCCGAAGAAGCTGCACCCGATCTTCGACAAGATCGAGCAGGAGTACGAGCTGACCAAGCAGGAGGTGCTGGCGGTCACCGCGTCACCGGCGCTGCTGGAGAACTCGCCGGTGCTCCAGCGCACGCTCGCCGTACGGGACACCTACCTGGAGCCGCTGCACCACCTCCAGGTGGCGTTGCTGCGGCAGTACCGCGAATCAGGCGCCGCCGGGCGGGCGGTGGTGACCGCGCCGGGTGGGCGGCGTGCCCCGAACGACGGTACGGCGCTGGAGCGCGCGCTGCTGACCACCGTCAACGGCATCGCCGCCGGCATGCGCAACACCGGCTGAGGTGTAAGGAAGGGCCCCCTCTTAACGCCTCGTGCATAAGAGGGGGCCCTTCTTAACGCGTGCGCCGAGCGCGCCGCGAGCGGCGCGTCCGATGCGCGGCGTCGGGCGCGCGGCGTCCGGCGCGCGGCATCCGGCGCGGCGTCCGACGCGCGGCGCCAGCTAGAAGTCTCCGCCGAAGTCGCCACCACCGAAGCCACCGAAGTCCCCGCCGCCGAAGTCCCCGCCACCGCCGAAGTCGCCTCCGGCGTAGTCGCCACCGCCGCCCATGTCGCCACCGCCCATGTCGCCCTGGTCGCCGAAGTCCTGGCCGTCGCCGAAGCCCTCCTGGTAACCGGCGTCGTAGCCGTAACCGGGGTCGGCGAACGCGGGCGAGAACAGCGCGTCGGCGATCAGCAGACCGCCGACCACACCGACGCCCGCGCCGAGCGCGGTCTTCCACCACGGCGTGGAGTACCAGCCGGCCGGCACCGGCCGCCCCTGGAACCGGCCACCCGGGTAGTAGTAGGGCGTCGCGTTCCCCGGCTGCGGGCCGGCCCGGAACGTCTGCCCCTGCACGTCGACCTGGCGCTCCTTGGTGAGCGCGCCGGCGCCCTGGGCGGCGGCGAGCGGCGGCAGCTCCGGGCCCGGGTCGATGCCCATCGCGGTCCGGGCCGCCCGGATGTACGCCAGCCCCTCCAGCGCGGTCTCCCGGGCCAGCGCGAACTGGCGCGGCGTGCCCGCCTGCTCCAGCTGCGAACCGGCCGCGTTGTACCGCTCACCGGCGTCGGCGAGCGCCTGCCGGACCGCCGGGGCGTCGCCGTGCAGGTTCATCAGCTGGCCGCCGAGCCGCTCGTACCACCGCTGCGCCTCGGCGCGGGCGTCGGCCAGCTCGTTCGACCGGCGGGATCTGCTCCCCCGTCGCCAGAACACGAGTGCACCTCCGAGCAGCACGATCAGGAACAGCCACAACGCGAACTCCATGACTCGAACGTACCCACCGGGCGCTCGTCGTACCCGTTTGGCAAGCTCTTGGCCATGAGCTTTGCGACGCTGGCCGTGGTGCTGCTCTGCCTCGCCGCGGGCGGGGCGGTGGGCTGGCTGGCCGCCCGGGCGCGCTCGGCGGCGGACATCGCCCGCCTGGAGGCGACGCTTGCCGCCACTCAGGCCGGCGAGGGCCGGCTGGAGCAGTCCATGCGGGCGCTGAGCTACGAGGCGACAGCGCAGTCCCAGGAGGCGGTGGCCCGCGCGGTGGCGCCGCTGCACGACACGCTGCGCCGCTACGAGCAGCGGGTCGCCGAGCTGGAGCGGGACCGGGTCGACGCGTACGCCGAGCTACGCGAGCAGGTGCGGTCCATGAGCGCCGTCTCGGGTGAGCTGCGCACCGAGACCAAGCAGCTGGTCGCCGCGCTGCGCGCGCCGCAGGTGCGCGGCCGCTGGGGCGAGCACCAGCTCCGCCGCATCGTCGAGGCCGCCGGCATGCTGGAGCACTGCGACTTCAGCGAGCAGGTCACCGCCGCGACCGACCACCAGGGGGTACGCCCCGACCTGGTGGTACGGCTGCACGGCGGCCGCACGGTGGTGGTGGACGCCAAGGCGCCGTTCGACGCGTACCTGACCGCGATGGAGTCGCGCGACGAGCGCGGGCGCGACACCCACCTCGACGCGCACGCCCGGCACCTGCGCGCGCACGTGGACGGCCTGGCCGCCAAGTCCTACTGGTCGGCGTTCGACCAGACGCCGGAGTTCGTGGTGCTGTTCGTGCCGGCCGACCCGTTCCTGGACGTGGCCCTGCAACGCGACCCGACGCTGCTGGAGCACGCGTTCGCCCGCAACGTGGTGCTGGCCACCCCGGCGACGCTGGTGGCGCTGCTGCGCACTGTGGCCTACTCGTGGCGGCAGGAGGCGCTGGCGCACAATGCGGCCGCCGTCCACTCGCTGGCCCGTGAGCTGTACGGGCGGCTGTCCACGCTGGGCGATCACGTCGGCAAGCTGGGCAGCTCGCTGAGCGGAGCGGTGACGGCGTACAACCGGGCGGTGGGTTCGCTGGAGGCGCGGGTGCTGGTGAGCGCGCGCAAGCTGGCCGAGCTGGGCGTCTCCGGCGACGAGCTGGCCGCACCGGCGCAGGTCGAGCTGGCGCCGAGGCAGCCGCAGGCGCCGGAGCTGCTGGGCGCGCCGTCCACATCGGCCGAGAGGTCGACGGACGTCGACGCCTAACACGTCGCACGTGATGACGTAGACCGATCTGCGTCACGGACTGATCACAAACCCAGGCCGGGTAGTGACACGTGTCGTCCTGACACGCAGGATCACCGTCACACGTGCCCTGCCCCTCGAGGGCCCTGTTCTCTGGAGGAAGAGAACGTTGAGTAAACCCCGCACGCGCAGCCGGCGTCCGTCCGCCGCGCTCCTGGCCTCGGTCCTCGCGGCCGGTGCCCTGACCGTCGGAGGTGGCGCCGGCACCGCGAGCGCCGCCCCCGCCGCCCCGCAACCCTCGCAGCCGACCGCCGCGAAGGCACTGGGCGCACACGACGCCAAGTTGCTCGACGAGGCCGAGGCGAAGAACGCTCCGACCGTCACGATGATCATCGCGGCGAAGAAGGGCTCGGCCAAGAAGGTCGTCGACGGCCTGGCCGGCCTGGGCGCCACCGTCAGCCAGCGCTACGACCAGATCGGGTACGTGCTGGCGAAGGTCCCCACCGACAAGGCGCTCAAGGCTGCCACGCTGCCCGGCGTCGCCGCGGTCGACCTGGACGAGACCATCAAGCTCCCCGACCCGGCGCCCGAGGCGGCGCCGAAGGGCGCGAAGACCGCCTCGCAGGCCCAGACGCTGGCCGGCCCGGGCGGTGACACCGGCGCGGTGAACCCGTACATGCCGACGAACGAGACCGGCGCGGAGGCCTTCAAGGCCGCTAACCCGCAGTGGGACGGCCGCGGCGTCACCATCGGCATCATGGACTCCGGTGTGGACCTGGACCAGCCGGCGCTCCAGACGACCACCACCGGCGAGCGCAAGATCGTCGACTGGGTCACCGCCACCGACCCGCTGGAGGACGCCTCCTGGCGGCCGATGCTGACCGAGGTCAGCGGCCCGTCGTTCACCACCTCGCTGGGCACCTGGACCGCGCCGGCCGGCAACTACCGGTTCAACGTGTTCCGCGAGAACATCACCGCGAACAGCGACGCGCGCGGCGACCTCAACCGCGACGGCGACACCACCGACTTCTGGGGCGTGCTCTACAACCCGGCCAACGGTGACGTCCGCGTCGACGCGAACCAGAACAACGACTTCACCGACGACGAGGTGATGCGGCCGTACAAGGAGCGGTTCCAGGTCGGTCACTTCGGCACGGACAACCCGGCCACCGCGGTACGCGAGCAGATCCCGTTCGTCGTCGAGTACCGGCGCAACGTCGACACCGCGCCGGTCGGCGGCCCCGGCCTGGTCGACTACGTCAACATCGGCATCATCGAGAGCACCCACGGCACCCACGTCGCCGGCATCACCGCCGCCAACGACATGCTGGGCAACAGCGCCTTCGACGGCGCCGCCCCGGGCGCCAAGCTGGTCTCCGCCCGCGCCTGCTCGTGGGGTGGCGGCTGCACCGCCGCCGCGCTCACCACCGGCATGGCCGACCTGGTCATCAACCGCAAGGTCGACGTGGTGAACATGTCGATCGGCGGCCTGCCCGCGCTCAACGACGGCTCGAACGCCCGCGCGGTCCTCTACAACGACCTGATCAACACCTACGGCGTGCAGCTGTTCATCTCGGCCGGCAACTCCGGCCCGGGCCTGAACACCGTCGGCGACCCGTCGGTGGCCACCGACGTGGTCAGCGTCGCGGCGAGCGTCAGCAAGGACACCTGGCTGGCCAACTACGGCTCGGTGGTCCGCAAGGACAACGCGCTGTTCAACTTCTCGTCGCGCGGCCCGCGTGAGGACGGCGGCTTCAAGCCGAACATCGCCGCTCCGGGCTCGGCCATCTCCACCGCGCCGACCTGGCAGCCGGGCAACCCGGTGCCGGAGGCGGGCTACCCGCTGCCCCCGGGCTATCAGATGCTGAACGGCACCTCGATGGCCGCCCCGCAGGCCACCGGCGCCGCCGCGCTGCTGCTGTCGGCCGCGAAGGCGACCGGCAAGGGCGTCACCCCGGCCGCGTTGCGCCGGGCCGTCTACACCTCGGCCCAGCCGATCGCCGGCGTGCCGACGTACGCGCAGGGCTACGGCATGTTCAACGTGCCGGGCGCGTGGAGCCTGCTCGCCAAGGGCGTGCCGACCCGCACGTACACCTCCGAGGCGCCGGTCTGCACCGAGCTGTCGCCGAACCTGACCCGCTACGACCGGGCCTCCGGCACGTTCGTGCCGAACCCGAACGTCGGCACCGGCCTCTACAACCGCTGCGCCGCCGACCGTGGTGGCCAGAAGGTCAAGGAGAGCCGCCACTACGAGGTCAAGCTGACCCGGACCAGCGGCCCGAACAAGGGCATCAAGCACGAGGTCGCGTTCCTCGGCAACGACGGCACCTACTCCGCCCCCAAGGTGGTCTGGCTGCCGCTGAACACGACGGTCACGGTCAAGGTGAAGGCCAAGCCGATGACGGCCGGCGCCCACGGCGCCATCATGACCGTCGACGACCCGGCCACCGACGTGGTCGACTTCGAGGTCGCCACCGTCGTGGTCGCCTCGAACCCGGTGTCCGCTCCGGCGTACTCCTTCTCGGCCGAGGGCTCGGTCGAGCGGAACAACTTCCGGTCGTACTTCGTGACCGTCCCGCCGGGTGCGGGCGCGCTGCAGGTCAACCTGTCCGGCATCGCGACCGGCTCGCAGACCCGCTTCATCGCCATCAACCCGTACGGCGTGCCGGTCGAGAGCACCGCCAGCACCGCCTGCTACACCAACTTCTCCGACGCCGCGGTCTGCAAGCCGCAGGAGCGGGACTACCAGAACCCGATCCCGGGTGTGTGGGAGATCGAGGTGGAGGCGCGCCGCACCTCGCCGGCGCTGGACAACCCGTTCCGGCTGCAGGCCCGCGTGCAGGGCGTGAAGGTGGAGCCGGCTGTGGTGCAGCTCCCGTCGGTCACCGCCGGCACCCCGGCTCCGGTGAGCTGGAAGCTGACCAACGCGTTCGGTCCGGTCCAGGTGACCGGCGTCGGCGGGCCGCTGGCGAGCGTCCGGGCCGAGCGGCCCAGCATCACCCAGGGCGCGAGCCAGGAGTACCTGGTGGAGGTGCCGGCGGGCGCCACCTCGTTCACCGCGCGGATCGGCAACCCGTCCGACCTGAGCGCCGACCTGGACCTGACGGTCTTCCTGGGCACGACCCGGGTGGGCCAGTCGGCCGACGGTGACTCGGAGGAGGCGGTCACGCTGACCAACCCGACGCCCGGCACCTACCGGGTCGTGGTCGATGGTTACTCGATGAGTGACCCGAGCACCGCGTACGACTACCGGGACTCGTTCGCCTCCCCGGCACTGGGCTCGCTCTCCGCGCCGTCCACGCCGGTGTCGCTGGCCAACGGTGCCACCGCCACCCTCACGGGTTCGGTGACCGCCCTGTCCACCCCGGCCGCCGGCCGGGAGCTGTACGGCGACATGGCCGTGACCACCACCGAGGGCGCGGTCGTCGGCCGTGGTTCGGTGGAGGTCCTCGCGGTCAACTGAGCCGCTGACACGACGGAGCCCCGTCCCCTCTCGCAGGGGGCGGGGCTCTTTCGTGTCGTCAGGCGGGGCGGGCGGACTCGACCACGAACGGGGTGCCCTGCTGGCAGGTGGTCATCATGCCCGGCTCGGGGCGGCCGGTGACCTCGACCCGGGCGCCGGCCTTGAGCACGTCGCGCGGGCCACCGACCAGCAGGTGGCCGTCGAGCAGCAGGCAGTTCGGCTCGACCCCGGCCTGCACGGTGCCGCTGAGGACCGTGCCGCCGACACCCGGAGGCGTCGACGGGCCGCCCTTCCAGGAGGGATCCGGCCGGCTCGGGCTGGTGCCGGGATCGGGCTGGCTGGTCACCGGGGCGGCTCCCGTCGTACTCGGGCTCGGGCTGGGATCGGCGGACCCGTCGCCGGGTGCGGCGCAGGCGGTCAGCGCGAGGCCGGCGAGCAGTGCGACGAGCACCGTGCGAGGAGTCTTCATGGTCGATTGGACGCGGCGGACGGCCGTTCCGTTCCCGGTCAGCCGCGCGCCGCGGCGGCGGCCTTCATGTCGCGCTTGAGTTCCTGCGGCAGCGAGAACGTCAGCCGCTCGTCCGCCGTGGTGATCTCCTCGACGTCGCCGAAGCCGCGCTCGGCCAGGCGCGCGAGCACCTGCTGGACCAGCTCGTCCGGGACGCTCGCGCCGGAGGTCACGCCCACCGTGTTCGCGCCGGCCAGCCAGGCGTCGTCGATCTCGTGGGCGAAGTCGACAAGGTGTCCGGCGCGGGCGCCGGCGTCCAGCGCCACCTCGACCAGCCGGACCGAGTTCGAGGAGTTGCGCGAGCCGACCACGATCACCACGTCGCACTCGGGGGCGATCTCCTTGACCACGTGCTGACGGTTGGAGGTGGCGTAGCAGATGTCGTCGCTGGGCGGCGACTGGAGCAGCGGCAGCCGCTTCTTGAGCCGGGCCACGGTCTCCAGCGTCTCGTCCACCGACAGCGTGGTCTGGGACAGCCAGACCACCTTCTCCGGGTCGCGCACGGTGACCTTGTCGACGCCGTCCGGGCCGTCGACGAGCTGGATGTGGGCGGGCGCCTCACCGGCGGTGCCGATGACCTCTTCGTGCCCTTCGTGCCCGATGAGCAGGATGTCGTAGTCCTGCGCGGCGAACCGCCGGGCCTCGTGGTGCACCTTCGTGACCAGCGGGCAGGTGGCGTCGATCGCCCGCAGCGAGCGCTCCTTGGCCTGCTCGTACACCTCGGGGGCGACGCCGTGGGCGGAGAAGATGACTGTGGCGCCCTCCGGCACCTCCTCGTTCTCCTCCACGAAGATCGCGCCCTGGGCCTCCAGCGTGCGCACCACGTGCTTGTTGTGCACGATCTGCTTGCGCACGTAGATCGGCGCGCCGTAGAGCTTCAGCGCCTCCTCGACGGTCTGCACCGCCCGGTCGACGCCCGCGCAGTAGCCGCGGGGGTTGGCCAGGAGCACGCGCTTGCCGGTCCGGGGAGTCGTCTCAGCGTCAGTCACCCGCCCATCGTACGTGCCGCTCCCCCGCGCGGCAGCGGCCGCGAGGCGCGCGCGGGCGCTGTCGGGCCCGGGCCGTAGGGTGGGCTGGTGAGCGCGGGAGAGGACGGGCAGAGCAGGCCGGAGGGGCAGAGCAGGCCGGACGGCCGGAGCACGCCCGAGGAGCCGTGGCCGGTCCGGGTGGTCAGCCAGAAGGTCGGCGCCTGGATCGCCCGCCTGGGCTGGGTGTGGGTCGACGGCCAGGTGGCGCAGATCAGCCGCCGCCCCGGCGCGAGCACCGTCTTCCTCACGCTGCGCGACCCGTCGGCCGATCTCAGCCTCACCGTCGCCACGAACCGCGACGTGCTGGACGCGGGCGCGCCGGAGCTGCGCGAGGGCGCCCGGGTGGTGCTGCACGCCAAGCCCGAGTTCTACGCCGCGCGGGGCACGCTCAGCCTGCGCGCCGACGAGATCCGCCAGGTCGGCCTCGGTGAGCTGCTGGCCCGGCTGGAGAAGCTCAAGAAGCTGCTCGCCGCCGAGGGCCTGTTCGACCGGGCCCGCAAGCGGCGGCTGCCGTTCCTGCCGGGCCGGGTCGGCCTGATCACCGGCCGCGCCTCGGCGGCCGAGCGGGACGTGCTGACGAACACCCGCCGCCGCTGGCCCGCCGTCGACTTCCGCACGATCAACGTGGCGGTGCAGGGGCCGAGCGCGGTGCCGGACATCGTCGGCGCGCTCAAGGTGCTCGACGCCGATCCGGCGGTCGACGTGATCGTCATCGCCCGGGGCGGCGGTGGCATCGAGGATCTGCTGCCCTTCTCCGACGAGACGCTGTGCCGGGCGGTCTTCGCCTGCCGCACGCCGGTGGTCAGCGCGATCGGCCACGAGACCGACGCGCCACTGCTCGACTACGTGGCCGACGTGCGCGCCTCCACCCCCACCGACGCGGCCAAGCGCATCGTGCCGGACCTGACCGAGGAGGTCCGCCTGATCGGTCAGGCCCGGTCCCGGCTGGAACGCGCAGTTCGTCACCTGGTCGACCGGGAGCAGCACCGGATCGACCTGCTGCGCTCCCGCCCGGTGCTGGCCCGCCCGCAGGTGATGGTCGAGCAGCGGGCCGTGGACGTGTCCGCGCTGCGCGACCGCGCCGGCCGGTCCCTGGAGCACCGGCTGCGGGGCGCCACCGACGACCTGCGGCACACGCTGGCCCGGCTGCGCGCGCTGTCCCCGGCGGCCACGCTGGAGCGCGGCTACGCGATCGTGCAGCGGGCCGACGGCCACGTCGTCCGCGCGGCGTCCGAGGTCGCCAAGGGCGATCCACTGCGGGTACGCCTCGCCGAGGGCGAGCTGACCGCCACCGTCGACGGCTGAGGGAAGAGAGACGATGACCGGGACGACAAAGGAAGAGCAGCTCAGCTACGAGCAGGCCCGCGCCGAGCTGGCCTCGGTGGTGGAGCGGCTGGAGGCCGGCGGCACCTCGCTGGAGGAGTCGCTCGCCCTCTGGGAGCGCGGCGAGCAGCTCGCCGGGGTGTGCCAGCGCTGGCTGGACGGCGCGCGCGCCCGTATCGACGCCGCCCGGCAGCGCGCCGAGGAATGACGGTGGGGTCCGGCGCGATCGCCGAACCCCACCGCAGACGTCAGTTGAACAGGTTGTACAGCTCGGCGGGCGCCTCGACGACCTGGTCGGCCGGGGGCTTCTGGGCCGCCGCCGCGTTGCCGTAGTCGGTGTAGGTGATCTTCAGGTCCTGCGCGGCGTTCTGCCCGGCCGCCGGGATCTTGAGCACCATCTCGCTGAGCCGGCCCTGCGTGTCGACCTTGGCGGTGAACGGCACCGACTGGGCCTGCGCGCCGAGCGCGGTGATCACGGCCGGGTCGAGCGAGCCCGCGTCGGCGGCCTTGGACACGTCGACGGTGCCCTCGTACGCGCCCTCGCCGGTCTGCCGTACCTCGGTGATGCCCTGGGTGAGCACGGCGCTGCCGGCCGGGTCGAGCTTCTCGAAGTCGAAGCCCAGCGACCGGTTGCCCTTGATCCGGTTCTGGTCGAGGTGGTGGTACTTGCCGGTGTTGAGGTTCTTCACGCCGGGGATCTGCGCGGCCGCCGTGCCGCCGAGCTCCAGCTTGACCCAGCTGTCCGGCTTGGCGTGGATCAGGTCCAGCTTCATCATCAGGTCCGACGACGGGTCGCCGATGGTCATCCGCATGTCGGCGCTCTGGCTCGGCTCGTGCACCTGCCCTTCGGCGGTGGAGCCCGCGCCGGTCATGGTGAACTTGAAATTGCCCTCGCGGATCGCGTTCGTGGAGTCGAGCAGGGCCTGCTTGGCCGCGCTGCTGGACGCCGTGGCGCTCGGTGCGACGCTGCCGGAGGCGCTCGGGGTCGCGGAGGCGCCGGCGGTCGTCCCGTCGCCGTTGCAGGCCGCCAGGCCGGGAATAAGAAGCGCCGCGGCGAACGCGGTGGCGCTGAAGCGTCGTATCTTCACGTCAACCTCTCCAGGTGGGTCGTCCGGGCTCGATGTCCCTTCTGTTCCCGGAAGCGGGGATCCGCAATCCCGCCTCACCCGGAGGGAGGACGTCAGCGCAGCGACGTGGCGAGCTTGCGCAGCTCCGTCTCCCCGGCGTCGCCGACCACGATCACTGTGCGGTTCGGCTCCAGCAGGACGAGCGCCTGCTCGTTGCCGCGGGCGGTGTAGCGCTGCCAGCTCAGCCCGCCGGGCAGGTCGGCCGCCCCCTGCGGCCGGCCCTCGCTCAGCTCGGCCGGGAGCAGCTTTTCCGCCGGCACGTTGCTCTCCACGAGTTGCGCGCCACGGCCCTCCGGGGTCACGTACCCGATCCGCAGCGTCGACCCGTCGGCCTCGGTCCGGAAGCGGGCGTTCACCGTACGCCAGTCGTCGCCCAGCCCGGTCGGCTCGCTGACCGGAAAGACGTTCGCGGAGCGGGCCTGCTCCAGCGCGGGCGCCGGGTCGACGGTGACCGGCGAGTCGCCGCCGAGGAAGCCGCGGTAGAAGGCGAGCAGCAGCGCGATCGGGACCAGCAGGATCAGCAGGGACAGCGCCATGTCCTTCGGCGACCGCTCGGAGCGGGCCTTCTCCTTGCCGGCGGGCGGCGCGGGAGTGTCCCCCGCGGCGGCCGGTTCGCCCTGCTCCGCGACGAGCGCGGGCTGACCCTCGGGCGGGGTCGGGCCGCCACCCGGCTGGACCGGCGGCTGGCCCTGCGGCGGGGTGGCGTCGGTCGGTGCGCGGTCGGCAGGCTGTGCGGCTTCCACAGGGCCATTGTCGCAGCCCTCCGGGTGGCGTGATCCTGGCCTCCTCCGCCCCGCCGGGACCGCGAACCTGAGATCGTGTGAGGATCAGCGACAAAACCGGCGGCGACGACCGCCGGTCCCACCCCGCAACGTCGCGAGGAGGCCGCCATGACAACCACCAGGACGCGGACGCCCCAGGATCTCGACCGCAACCTCGCCCTCGATCTGGTACGGGTGACCGAGGCCGCGGCGATGGCCGCCGGCCGCTGGGTCGGCCGGGGCGACAAGGAGGGCGGCGACGGCGCAGCGGTCGACGCCATGCGCAAGCTGATCAACTCCATCCCGATGCGCGGCGTCGTGGTGATCGGCGAGGGCGAGAAGGACAACGCCCCGATGCTGTTCAACGGTGAGGAGGTCGGCGACGGGACCGGCGCCGAGGTGGACGTGGCGGTCGACCCGATCGACGGCACCACGCTGATGAGCAAGGGCATGCCGAACGCGCTCGCCGTGCTCGCGGTGGCCGAACGCGGCGCGATGTTCGACCCGAGCGCCGTCTTCTACATGGAGAAGCTCGCAGTCGGCCCGATGTACGCCGACGTGGTGGACATCAACGCCGGCGTGGCCGAGAACATCCGCCGGATCGCCAAGGTCAAGGGCACCGACACCGCCGAGGTGACCGTGTGCGTGCTGGACCGGTCGCGCCACGACGACCTGGTCAAGCAGATCCGGCGCACCGGGGCCGGGATCCGGTTCATCTCCGACGGCGACATCGCCGGGGCCATCGCTGCGGCCCGCGGCGAGTCGGACGTCGACGTGCTGATGGGCATCGGCGGCACCCCGGAGGGCATCACCGCCGCGTGTGCGCTGAAGTGCATGGGCGGCATGATGCAGGCCAAGCTCTGGCCGAAGGACTCCGAGGAACGCCGCAAGGCGCTGGACGCCGGGCACGACCTGGACCGCGTGCTGTTCACCGACGACCTGGTCACCGGCGACAACTGCTTCTTCGTGGCCACCGGCGTCACCTCCGGCGACCTGCTGCGTGGCGTGCGCTACCGCTCGGGTGGCGCGTACACCCAGTCGATCGTGATGCGCTCCAAGAGCGGCACGATCCGGGTGATCGACTCGTACCACCGCCTGGAGAAGCTCGCCCTCTACTCGGCCGTCGACTTCGACGGCCGACCGCTGGCCGAGCAGGAGTGAGCCCGGCGGCGTCCCGCCCCCGCCCCTAACGGGCGGCGGGGGCCGGGGCGCGCAGGCCGGAGACCATCTCGTCGACGACCCGGTCCAGCGGCGTCGCCTCGATCCCGAACGTGGTGGTGGCGGCGCTGGAGTCCATCACGAACGGCGCGGCGAACTGGTGCGCGGTCTCCCGCATCTCGCGGACGAACGGGTCGGCCAGGCCACCCAGCCAGAGCACCGGGTAGGGAATCCGGGCCAGTCGTGGCGCCGCCACGCCGGCCCGCTCCGCCGCCAGCTCGGCCAGGGCCCGCATGGGCACCGGCGGCGCGCTCGGCACGTGCCAGGCCCGTCCCCAGGCGCGCGGGTCGGTGGCGGCCGTGACGAGGGTACGGGCGACGTCCGGAACGTACGTCCAGGTGTGCGGGGCGTCCCAGTCGACCGGCAGGAACACCCGCTGCCCGGCGAGCACCTTGGGCAGCACCATCATGGGCAGGGAGTTGCCCCCGAGCCCGATGTAGTCGGAGCCGCGTACCTCGGTGACCCGGGCCCGCCCGGCGCGGTGGGCGTCCAGCGCGTCGGCCCACATCCGGTTGCGGACGCGGCCCTTGACGCCGGTGGCGGCGAGCGGGGTCGCCTCGGTCATCGGGGCGTCGACCGGACCGTACCCGTAGAGGTTGCCGACCGTGGCGAGCACGGCGCCGCTGCGTTCCGCGGCGGTGAGCAGGGCGGCGGCCAGCGGCGGCCAGTCCGTCGCCCACCTGTGGTACGCCGGGTTGGCGCAGTTGTGGAGCGCGGCCGCGCCCTCGGCCAGCTCGGTGAGCCGGTTCGCGTCGGCGGCGTCGGCGGCCACCCGCTCGATGACCGGGTGCTCCGGGCCGGTGCCGCGCCGGGTGACCACCCGCACCTGCTCGCCGCGCTCGGCGAGCAGGTTGGCGGTGGCGGTGCCGACGGGGCCGGCGCCGACGATCACATGCAGGGCCATGACAGGTCCACCTTTTCTGAAGCAGTTATCTGAAGCGAGAGCACCGCTCTCGAAAAAGAGCATGACTCAAGCGCAGGTCGACTGTCAAGAGCACTGCTCTCTCTTTTGATTGCTGCTCTCATCCGTGGCAGAGTGAGGGCATGGTCGCTCCCTCACTGCGCGCCCGGGTCCGCGCCGGGATGATCGAAGAGATCAAGACGGTGGCCCGCCGCCACCTGGACACCGACGGCGCGAACCTCTCGCTGCGCGCGGTCGCCCGGGACCTCGGCATGGTCTCCTCGGCGATCTACCGCTACTTCCCCAGCCGCGACGACCTGCTCACCGCGCTGATCCTGGAGGCGTACGACGCGCTCGGCGACGCGGTGGAGGCGGCCGACGCCGCCGAGGCCCCGGCCGACCTGCGCGGACGCTGGCTCGCCGCCTGCCGGGCCGCCCGCGCCTGGGCACTGGCCCACCCCGCCGAGTACGCGCTGCTCTACGGCAGCCCGGTGCCCGGGTACGCGGCCCCCGACGACACGGTCGTGCCGGCCCAGCGCCCACCGGTGACGCTGATCGGCATCCTGCGCGACGGGCTGGCCACCGGACGGCTCGCCCCGCCCGGCGAGGACCTGCCCGAACCGCTGCGCGGCGACGTGACCGAGCTGGTCGAGCAGATCGGCATGGACGTCTCGCCCGCGCTGCTGGCCCGCGGCATGGCCGGCTGGACCCAGCTGTTCGGGCTGATCAGCTTCGAGCTGTTCGGCCGGATCAACCGGGCACTGCCGCACCGCGACGAGTACTTCGACCACCAGATCGGCCTGATGGCAGACCTCATCGGCCTGCCCTGACGCCGGTCAGGCGTCAGGTGCCGTCGGAGGAGTGACCGGGGAACAGGTGCGCGGTCGGGTCGATGACGACAGCCGCGTTGTTCACAGCCGTGGCCGCCTCGCCGAAGCCGGTGGCGATCAGGCGGACCTTGCCCGGATATTCGGTGATGTCCCCGGCGGCGAACACCCGGGGCAGGTTGGTGGCCATCGCGCTGTCCACCACGATGTGCCGCCGGTCGATGTTCAACCCCCACTCGGCGAGCGGGCCGAGGTCGGCGGTGAAGCCGAGCGCGGCCACCACCGTGTCCACCGGCAGCGTCTCCACCTCACCGCCGCGTACGGTCAGCTCGGCGCCGGTGACGGTCTCCTCGCCGTACAGCCGGCTCACCTCGGCGTTGACGACGATCCGCACCGGCAGCGCGCGGACCCGCTCGATGGTGGCGGCGTGCGCCCGGAAGCGGTCCCGCCGGTGCACGAGCGTCACCGACCGGGCCAGCGGCGCGAGCGTGGCGGCCCAGTCGAACGCCGAGTCGCCGCCGCCCACGATGAGCACGTGCCGGTCGGTCAGCTCGGCCGGCTGCGGCACGAAGTAGACGATCCCGCCGCCGGTGAAGCTCTCCGCCACCGGCAGCGGCCGGGGCGTGAAGCTGCCGAGCCCGCCGGTGACGACCACCGCGCCGCAGCTCAGCTGCTCACCGCCGGCCAGGCCGAGCACCGGCCGGCCGTCGAGGTAGGACAGCTTTTCCGCGCGTACGCCGAGTTGGTAGTCGGGGTGGAACGGCGCGGCCTGGGCGACCAGGTTCGCGACCAGCTCGCGGCCCTTGATCGCGGGAAAGCCGGCGACGTCGAGGATCAGCTTCTCCGGGTACATCGCGGTGATCTGACCGCCCGGCTCGGGCAGCGCGTCGATCACCGACACGGAGAGCCCGCGGAATCCCGCGTAGTAGGCGGCGAAGAGCCCGGCGGGACCGGCCCCGATCACGGCGACATCGACCTCGCGCATGGCTCACCGTCACTTTCCGCTTCGGGATCAACCCTCGCTGATGCCGAAACGGTAGGCGGGCGGGTGGCCGCGGGCAAGCATGTCCCGGGGTCTGATCAACGCGCCGTCAGGGCAGCGTCATCCTCGGTGAGCCGAGGTGGTCGGTGTCGTCGGTGTCCCTGCGGCGGCGGAACAGGATCGCCGCCACGACGCCGCCGAGCAGCCCGAACAGGTGGCCCTGCCAGGAGACGCGCTCGTCGGTGGGGAGGATGCCCAGCAGTTGCCAGCCGTAGAGCAACCCGACGAGCAGGCCGACGGCGAAGTTCCACCAGCTCCGCTCGACGACGCCGCGGGTGAGCAGGATGCCGAGGTAGCCGAAGATCACGCCGCTGGCGCCGACCACCACCGAGTTGGGCGAGCCGGTGAACCAGACGCCCAGGCCACTGACCAGGATGATGACAGCGGTGGACCAGAGGAACCGGCGGGTGCCCGCGGCGAGCACGAACGTGCCCAGCAGGATCAGCGGGATGCTGTTGCTGTAGAGGTGGTTCCAGCCGGCGTGCAGGAACGGTGAGAAGAAGACACCGTCCAGGCCCTGGATCCGCTGCGGGATGATGCCGGCGGTGTAGTCCAGGCCGAGTCGCAGGCCGACGTCGAGGGCCTCGATGAGGAACAGCACCGGCACGACCGCGCACATCGCGACGAAGGCCCGGCCGAGCGCCGCGTAGAACGCATCGGTGCCGAACCGGTGAGGGTCGCCGCCACGTGGGCTGTCGGGCCAGGTCACCTACCAAGAGCTATCAGTAAAAGTGGCTGGCCGCCAGTCGGGGGCCGGGTACGACGACGGCGGGACACCCGGTTCTGCCCGGGTGTCCCGCCGTCGTCACAAGGTCAGTACCAGCCTGAACTCTGCGACTTCTGCCAGGCGCCGCACGGGGTGTCGTACCGGCCCTTGATGTAGCCGAGACCCCACGTGATCTGGGTCGCCGGGTTGGTCTTCCAGTCGTCGGCCACCGAGCTCATCTTGCTGCCCGGCACCGCCTGCGGGATTCCGTAGGCCCCGGAGGAGCTGTTGGAAGCCTTCGGGTTCCAGCCGCTCTCCTTGGTCCAGAGCTTGTCCAGGCAGGGGAACTGGTCGATGCCGAAGCCCTTTTGGAGCATGATGGCGCAACCGATCTTCCGGTTGCCGCTGTACTCCGCGCACGAGGACGGGATCGGTCCGTCGTACGGCTTGACCTTCGCCTCGCTCTCCGCCGCTTCCGCTTCCCGCTCCTTCTTGCGGGTGGCGGCGGCCGCCTCGGCCTTCTTGGCCCGCTCGGCGGCTTCCTTCGCCGCCGCGGCGGCACGCAGCTTCGCCTGGTACTCGGCGGCACGCTGCCGGGACGAGTCCACGCGGTGGTCGGACAGCCGCTCGCGCTGGTACGCGTACTCCGCCTGGTCGACCTCCAGGCCGACCTGCGCGGTCAGGCCCTGCTGCTGGGTCTGGCGATCCTCGCCCAGGTAGAAGCCGCCGGCCACGCCCACGGAGAGCAGTGCGACAGCGGCGGTGCGGGCGCCGAACCGGCTCCACAGCCGAGTCACGAAGTTTCCCTTCGTCGGGGGCAGGGACGCGGCACGCGCGTGGCCTCACCGGGCCGCGCCGACGTGCCGCGAGCGCTCCGGTACCGGTGTGACTGCGGGGCGTGTACGGCTCCCGAGTGGTCGGTGACGCTCGATGGACACCATTGCGCACAGTGAGGCCGCTGGGAAATGGCCAGCCCTAAAAGTGATCTGCGTCACCTTAAAAATGCGGACAAAGTGGGGTAAAAGCGGCGCTCAGCCGGGGATGTCCTCCAGCAGGTCGGTGACCATGGCGGCGATCGGAGAACGCTCCGATCGGCTGAGCGTGACGTGCGCGAAGAGGGGATGCCCCTTCAGCGCCTCGATCACCGCGGTCACCCCGTCGTGCCGGCCGACCCGCAGGTTGTCCCGCTGCGCCACGTCATGGGTGAGCACCACCCGCGACCCCTGGCCGATCCGGGACAGCACGGTGAGCAGAACGCCGCGCTCCAGCGACTGGGCCTCGTCGACGATGACGAACGCGTCGTGCAGGCTGCGGCCGCGGATGTGGGTCAGCGGCAGCACCTCCAGCAGCCCGCGCGAGGTGACCTCCTCCAGCACGTTCTCGTGCACCACCGAGCCGAGCGTGTCGAAGACGGCCTGCGCCCAGGGCGACATCTTCTCCGACTCCGAGCCGGGCAGATAGCCGAGCTCCTGACCGCCCACCGCGTACAGCGGACGGAACACGATCACCTTCTTGTGCCGGCGGCGCTCCATCACCGCCTCCAGGCCGGCGCAGAGCGCCAACGCGGACTTGCCGGTGCCGGCCCGGCCGCCGAGCGAGACGATGCCGATCGACTCGTCCAGCAGCAGGTCGAGCGCGACCCGCTGCTCCGCCGAGCGGCCGTGCACGCCGAACGCCTCCCGGTCGCCCCGGACCAGCCGGATCGTCTTGTCCGGCAACACCCGCCCCAGCGCCGAGCCGCGCCCGGACTGCAGCACCAGGCCGGTGTGGCAGGGCAGGCCCGCCGCGGCATCGACGTCGAGCGTCTCGCCCGCGTACAGCCGGCCGATCTCCTCCTCGGACAGGTCCAGTTCGGCCATGCCCGTCCAGGTCGGGTCGCTGGCCTGGCCGTGCCGGTACTCGTCGGCACGCAGGCCGACCGAGGCCGCCTTCACCCGCAGCGGCATGTCCTTGCTGACGAGCGTGACCTCACGCCCCTCGGCGGCCAGGTTGAGCGCCACGGACAGGATGCGCGCGTCGTTCGACTCGTTGCGGAAGCCGGGCGGCAGCACGCCGTCGTCGGTGTGGTTCAGCTCCACCCGCAACGTGCCGCCCTGCTCGTTGGCGGGCACCGGACGGTCCAGCCGGCCGTGCCGCACCCGCAGCTCGTCGAGCATGCGCAGCGACTGGCGGGCGAACCAGCCCAGCTCGGGGTGGTGCCGCTTGCCCTCCAGCTCGGAGATGACCACCAGCGGCAGCACCACCTCGTGCTCGGCGAAGCGGTGGAACGCCGCCGGGTCGGAGAGGAGGACCGAGGTGTCCAGGACAAAGGCCGGACCGGCTGGTCGGGGCTCCTCGGCCTCGGCAGCGGCGCTCCGGCGGCTGCGGGTGGTCCGGCGGGTCTGGGCGGTCGAGGCCGGGGTCTGCTCGGCTCCGGCGGGGGTACGGCGAGTGGTCACAGGCCTGCTCCGCGGATGGGCACCCGGCCACCCGAGTTCCGCCTCTTCCGGTGCCCGGAGGACACGGGGTCGGATGCGGGCCCCGTGTGCGAGGACGCAGGTCCGGGCTGTCCGGCTGGCCCGGGAAAACCCCGCGCCATGCCTAGACGCTAATCGCCGCGGGGCCGCGGGGCTAGAGGTGCGCGTGGATCATCGTGCGACAGTCGCCGGACGTACACCTGTTCGGGTGACGGGCGGCCTGGAACCGGCCGGGATGCATGCCCCCTGCGCGCATCCCGGCCGGTCGCTCACATGCGGCGCCGCGTACTGCCGTGGGCGTCAGCCCGGCCGCCGCGCCAGGGTGCCGGCCCTCGGTCCGGCGCCGGTCGCGCCGAACGACGATCCGGTGTACGTGGTGCCCGCCCGCCCCACCGCGCCGAGCTGAGCGGTGGCGGTGACCCGTACGGCCGGGGCGGAGCCGGACCGGGCGGCGACGGCGGCCGGCACGGCGGTGCCGGCGAACGGCACGGCCGAGCGCCCGGCCGACGTCACCACAGTCGCGCCGGGGGCGGACAGCGCCGAGGCGATCGCGGCCTGGGCGTCGCGACGGCGGCGGTTCCAGGCGCCCCGGTCACCGTCGAAGTAGCCCTGCCGGTAGCCGAACCGGTAGCCGATGCGGTAGCTCAGCTGCCCGTGCAGGCGACCGGCCGCGTAGCAGGTGGAGCCGAGCACCAGCACGAGGACCACGGCGAGAAAAGGGGTCATCGCTCGTCCGCCCCGGGCAGCGGGTCGACCACCAGCAGCCGCTCCAGGTCGTCGGTGCTGACCTCCTCGACCAGCTCGACGCTGATCCGGCAGCCGTCGAGGATGACCTCGGCCACCGACGCCCGGCGGATCTCGCCGCCGGAGTCGTACACCCGGACGCTCAGCTCGGGACAGCCGAGGTGGGTACGCCAGGCGTCCCACTCCCCCCGGTCACCGACGCTGAGCGAGAGGTACCGGCAACCCCGGGCGAGATAGAGACGCCACGGGGCGCTCAGCCCGGCGGACACGCCGTCCGCGATCAGCCCGAAGGCTTGGGCGCGGGTCGCGAGCTCGGTCACGAGACCCCCTCGGCACCCGCGGAGTGACGCATGTGAGCACTCGTCGTCTCAAACACGTGACACACCGTAAGTTGTCTCATGAGCGTGACAGTATCAGCTTTTCAGGCCGTTGCCGCCGTACTCGTGTCCATCTATTCTGCCCAGGTGACACCCCTCAGGAGCAGCCCTGGATCGTTTACCGGAAATGCGCGATCACCGTCACGTCGGCGTGACAGCAGCGTGCCGAGACCGCCCGACGGGACCGACTGGCCGTACCGTCACGGGGTGACCGAGACGGCCAACGCGCGGAAGATCGCCTTCGCCACCTTCGTCCGCCGCGCCCTCGACGACGCACGAGCGCTGCGGGCCTGGAGCGGCACCGAGGTCTCCCGGCGCACAGGCGTCTCCCGCCAGACCATCAACCGCTGGGTCCGCGGGGACTGGGCCAGCGACCCCGAGGCCGAGCGGGTGGTCGCCTTCTGCGAGGGCCTGGGGCTCGACCCGGCCGCCGCCTTCACCGCGCTCGGCTGGGACCGCGCCGCCGGCCCACGGGCCACGCCCACCCCGCCGCCGATGGACCCGGACGTGGAGGCGCTGCTGCGCCGGCTGGTCGACCCGACCGTGTCGGACGCGGAGAAGTTCCACATTCGAGAAACCATCCGTTACCTCGCATACCGCCCGACTCTGCCGGGCGGTGTCCGAAATAGGGGTAAACAAGCCGGGTAGTTCCTCAGATGGCGAAAGAACGGAAGGTCGGACCCGATCGTTTCGCCTCGGGGACGGAACGGACCCGCTAGCGTCCACGTTTGTACTGCTAAGGGCTCGTCATCGGCGGGGGGACGGGACACAGCCGAACCCAGCCCTGCGGGACAGAAGGAGGGGTCTGTCCATGACCCTGAAATGGTTGGCAGTCGTGGTCGCGGTGGTGTCGCTGACATCGTGCGTGACCGGCAACGTGGTGGTCGGCGTACTGGACGGCGGGCAGCTTCCCCTGGTCGTCAACCTCTTCGCGCTCACCACGGCCGGCACCGCGGTGATCCTCGCCGTCGTCGCCGAGCTGCACGATCGTCTCAACGACCGGGTCAGCGCGCTCACCGAGTTCCTGGTGGCGCGGCTCAACGAGATCGAGGCGCACACCGGCGACCGCAACACCGGCTTCGTGGAGGGCTACCTGCTCAGCCACGGGCAGGACGCGGCCGTGGTGCCGTTCGGGCGCCGGGGACGAGGAGCCGCCGAACGCTGACCCCACGCCGTTTCGACGTCACATCTCGGCCACGAATACGCCGCCGGACGCGGGGTACGCTGACGCGCGTGCCGCCGTTGAATCTGGGAAACCAGCAGCCGAAGACCCCGTTGAACGCGGAGCACGCCTGGCGTGCGACCGCCGACCGTGCACGGGACGTCGTGCTCTTCTTCGACTTCGACGGCACGTTGGCGCCGGTCGACGACGACCCGACGGCCGTGCGGCCCGCGCCGAACGTGCTCACCGCGCTGGAGGCGCTCGCCCCGCACGTGCGGCGGATCGCCATCGTCTCCGCCCGCCCGGTGGATTTCCTCCGTGACCACCTCGGCGGCCTTTCGGGCATCGACCTGTACGGGCTCTACGGCCTGGAGCACAGCCACTCCGGCGGCGAGACGGTCACCGAGCCGGCCGCCCTGCCCTGGGTGCCGACCATGTCCGAGCTGGCCGAGCAGGCCCGCGCCGAGTTGCCGCCGGGCGCGCTCGTCGAGTTCAAGCGGCTCTCCGTCGCGCTGCACTGGCGTACCGCGCCGCAGCTCGGTGAGCTGGTGCAGGAGTGGGGCCGGGCCCAGGCCGAGCGGCTGGGCCTGCGCGCCCAGCCGGGCCGGATGGTGCTGGAACTCAAGCCCCCCGTCGACCGGGACAAGGGCATGGTGATCGGCGAGACGGTCCGGGACGCCGGCGGCGCCTGGTATTTCGGTGACGACGTCTCCGACATCAAGGCGTTCGCCGCGCTGCGCGCCCGTGCCGCCGCCGACCCCGGCTTCCTCGGGGTCTGCGTCGCAGTGGCCAACCCGGAGACCGGGCACGAGGTGGCCGACGCCGCCGACCTGACCCTGGACTCCCCCGCCGCCCTGGCCGACTTCCTCACCGACGCCCTGCGCCACCTCCGCTGACCGATCACTCGCCGTCGGGGGAAGCGACCGACGCGTCGTCGTCCCCGCCCTCGTCCCCGCCGTCCTCCAGCGCGGTTACGAGGCGGTGGAGACGGTCCTCACTCCAGTCCAGTCGCTGTTGAAGCTCGCGGAGTGTGGCCACACCGTCGGTCACCTGCGACGCATCCGCATCCTTACCGCTATTCCGCATCAGCTGCTCCGCGAGAGCCATGCCGTCCTCCTTCTCGGCCCAGGCGACCGCGGCGTAGAAATAGGACGCGGCGCTCGGGAACCGAACGAAGGCGAAGGCCGCGGCCAGTCGCATCCGGTCGAAGTCCTCGCGATCCAGTGCCCTGCGGGCCTCGTTGAGAGCGAACTCCACATCCCCGGCCAGTTCGTCAAACACCGGAGCACCCTCGTCGGCGTTCAGTTCCATGGCGAAAAGATGTGCCTCGTGCAGCCCCCACTCCGTCGCGAGCCGGCATGCGGCGGCCATGGCCTCTCGGGACGCGGGAGCGGTGATCACCTCAAGGTTCTCCCGGGCATACCTCGCCCAGTCCGCCCATCGGCCGACGACGGCCAACCCGAGCCACTGTGCGAGAGCCCGGGCATGATCCGAGAGCACGCGCAGCGGCACACCGCTGCGTGCCTCCGCTCCCAAGCGCGGCACCTGGACGACACCGCTGCGGATCGCCGTGCACAGTTCCTCGAAGGTTTTCCGGACAACTATGCGGTATTCCGGGAACTCCGCCTCGAGCCACGCCAGGCCTGCCGCGTCGTCGCCCCGGGACTGAAACTCGTCGAACTCGTCGATCTGCTCCGGCACCATAAATTGGGCCAACCGGAGCCCCACCTCGGCCTGCAGGCGGTCGTGGATCCATCGCAACTGGCTCGACGCCTCGACCTCGGAATCGAACCGTACATCGAGGCTCCTGAGCAAATCGAAATTCAGCTTGATGGTTCCCTCCCCGATGTCGGTCGGGGCGTCCTGCCGGACGGCCCCGTGAGGAGCGGACTCCCTCAGAATCCGCTCGCCCGATTCCAAACAGGCCGTCAAGGTCCCTGGATCGGCCCAGGCACGGGTCAGGTACTCGTAGAGGATCCGATAGCCCCCACGGTGCGTGACCACCTCACCGAGCAGTTCGTCCAAGGCCGGGGCTGCGCCGAGCCGCCCCAGAGCGAGCAGGGTCCGTGTGCGCCAGAAGCCCTCCAGACCGGGCAGCGCCGCATTGAACGCTTCGCGGAGCACCATGTCCGGCACGTTGGCCAGGCTGATCAGCGCCTGACAGCGCGCCCACGGCACGACCGCCGGATCCACCGACAGAACGCGCAGCGCCTCCTGGGCGAGACGGCCGGATGCCGCGAGCCGCAACCCCACGCGTTGCCAGGCCAGGAGGTGCTCATTGAGCTCCGGCAGCGAGAGCAGGCTGCGCAGCATCGACGTCGCGGACGTGCTGCCGAGCCGGAACAACTGCACCACCAGGTCCACCCGATAGGGGAAGGTCAGCTCAGCGCTGGCGATGAGGTCGGCGAGCGCGGTCTCACTCACCAGGCTCTGGTCGTGCTCCATCAGGGTTCGTACGAGAAGGACCCGTATCCAGGCCGGTACCCCGACATCGGAATGCAGCCGTGCGGCGACCTCCAGCGCCTCCGGACGGCGCGCCTCGACCAGGGCGCAGATGTGCCAGATCTTGAGTTCGAGCGGAACTCCGTAGAAGGTCATCTGTGTGGTCAACAGGTCCACGCCGGCGTCGCCGAGTCCGAGGAGCGCCCGGGCGAGGCTTTCCCGCGGCCCCCACCCGACACTGTTGTCCAGCATGAGACCGGCGGCATCCGGCAGGGCTTCGGACACGCCGTCCTCCAGAAGCGCGACCACCAAGCCGACCCGAGCGTTCGCCGGGAGATTTGGGCTCTTGACGAGCCGCATCGCGGTGTCGTGCACGCTGGACACGCCGGCTCGGATCAACACCTCGCACACCTGCGCCCGGGTCGACCACGACATGGTGTAGTCGCCGGCGATCGACAGCAACTCGGCGACCGCCTTCTCGCCGCAACTGGTCAACGTGGTGGCGACGGCCCCGGCCGCCGGTGCGGTGAGCCGACGCTGTCGCAGCACGTCCAGCGCGGCCGCGATCCCCTCGGTGTGCCGGGCTCCGATCCCACCCAGGAACGAGCGCAGGGCACCCAAATCCTGCGTCCGGTTGATGTGCTCCATGACCACCGAAAGCTGGTCCTGACCGCCGCTGCGGGCAAGACCGGCGATGATGCCGTTCTTGCTTCCGGCCGTCACCTCGCCGGCGCCGAGCATCCGCCTGGAGATCCTCAGCGCTCCCTCGAAGTCGTCCCCGGCCAGCCGCACCGCGAGTTCCTGGTCCAGGTCGGTGATCGGGTCCGACTCTTCCGCCGTGAGCCGCTGGAGCTGCCGGATCGCCCAGTCGCGTCCGGTCGGGTTAGCACCGACGACGACACCCAGGGCGGCGACCGCCTGCTGCCGCTCGAACCGGATCTCCGATCCCGCACTGGCCTCCAGTGACTCGATCAGCCGGGTGGTGAGTTCGAGTTCGACCGCGTCACCTCGTACGCCCGCCATCAATTCGGCGGCCAGACCTCGCTTGTGCACCCAGAGATCCGTGCGGCCGGCGAAGAGGTGTTTCACCAGCGGAGCAGAATCAATCAGCTGCGCGGCAAGGACGATGACCTGCCGCCAGCCGGGGTCGAACCACAGGTGCCGGTCGAGACTCTCGGCTCGTTCGGCCTCCGTCAACGACGCGAAGTAGTTCGCGAGGACGAACTCCCGGATCACGGGGTGGCTGAACCGCAAGCCGGGCACGAGATCCGCGCTGGTGGTGTCGAGCAGCACTCCGTCATGGATGAGTTCCCAGACGACGGCGTCCTCGCGTTCGGCGCTGTGTTCCCGATCCGCACCATCGGACTCCTCCAGCCGAAGTACGGCGGCCCGATGGACGCTCTCGTAGCTCGGGTCCCGCCGTAGCGCATCGGTGAAGTCGGACCGGGGAACGATCTCACCATTGACCCGCCAGCGATCCTGCATTCCGCCGATGACGCGGGACAACATCGCGAGCCGTCGTAGCGGATCGGCGAGTCGCGCCGGTGCGACGCTGGTCCGCCCGGCGTTTCCCCGCCAGCGGCCGGACAGCAGGTGCAGGCAGACAGCGCGGTACAGGCCCGACGGAGAATCCGGGATGTTCTGTCCGGCCGTGTCGGAGTCCACCACCCGGCAGAGGAACGACAGGAGCAACGGCACCTTGACGAGTCGGGCCAACTGCGGTTCGGCGAGCAGCCCCAGGAGGACGCTCTCCACGGCCGGCCGTTGCCGGTGCCAGGCATGGACGAAGCTGACCGCCTCCCGCTGGTCGAAGCCGAGCACGTCTAGATCGACCCGGTCGCCGGGCGAGATGTCCTCGATCAGGTCGACCGCGGACGGCCGCGACGTCAGGAAGACCCGGTTGTTCTTCGAAAGCAACAGCAGCAGGCCTCGCTTGAAACCGCCCCGGTGCGCCATCGGAACCTCGTCCAGGCCGTCCAGGCAGAACGTGACCCGACCGTCCTCCACGGCCTTGAGCAGTAACGACGCGCTCGCGTCCACCGCGTCCGCCGACATGAGTTCCGGCATCGTCGCCCGCACCGCGGCTCGGACGAACTCCGTCAGGTTCAAGTCGCCGTGCTGTACCTGGGCGGCGAGTGCCGAACAGTCGAGGAGCAGCGGAATCCGACAGCGTTGATCGCTAAGCGCCGCCTCTTCCTCCGCCAGCAACTGCCGGGCAAGATTCTCCGCCTGGTAGGAGACCAGCCACGACTTTCCGTAGCCCGGTCCGCCGGTCACCACCACGAGCTTGCTGAGATTGCGGCCGGCGTCCCAGCGGAAACGCGCCAGCTGGCCGGGATCCTCCGTCGCGCCGTTCCGGTCGACACGGCGCACCCAGATCGTCTGGTGCAGGGCGTCCTTGTCCACACCGGGCGGGAGCCCGCTGCTGCGCCGGCCGGCGTTCCGCAGCACCGTCTCCGCGATCGCTCGAGTCACCCGCGCCGGATCCGCGCCGATGAGGTTGCCGGTGCGGGCAGCCTGCCAGGTCGGGTCCCTTCGGTGGAAGATCTTGTTGCTGGCCCGAACATCCGGTTGCCGCTGCTCCAGCTCCGTGACGCTGACGGCGTAACAGCCGACCGGCTGGTCGAGGCCGCGGGTGGCCTTGGTGACGCCGATGACCAATCCCCGCTCCAGGTCCAGCGCCGGGCCACCGCTCATTCCGGACGATATCTCGGCCGCCTTCAGCTTGATGATCTGCACGCCCTCCTGACGCAGGACACCCTCGCACTCCAGGCGGGCCACGTCCGGGGCGTACTCGTTTTCGTCGGCCAAGGAGGAGCTGTATCCGAAGGCGTAGACCTCGCTCGGACGGTCGGCCGCCCCCAACTCCACGCAAACGTGGTCGAGCCGCACATCCGGTGGGAGACGCAACAGGGCGAGGTCCGGCAGGGGATGGAGGCCGCGCAGCCCGGGCACCTGCATGCGCGGTTCGCGCCAGAAGACGGTGGCGATGACCGGGTTCGCCCCCTCCGGGGTGACCAGCACATGGCCCGAGGTCGGCGGTACGACGTGGGCGGCGGTGACGATCGTGCGAGGCGCGACGAAGAAGCCACTGCCCAACATGCCGCCGGCAGCATCCTGCAACTTGACCGTGGCCATCCTCGTGACGTCGAGCAGATCCATCGGTCTCCTTTCCGTCGCGACTGACGTCAATGAGCCAACCGAGGCTAGGTCGGCCCTCCTGAGCGGCGAAAGCCTTCTCCGTCATTTGTGCCCGCCGCTCCGCCGGGCAGACGATGATCGGCCGGCAGGCCGGGCCGACCAGACAACGATGTCGACCTCAGGTATTCCCCCCGTCACCGAAGTCGCCGAACAATTCATCTACGAACTGGATGAATTCGTCCGTCTCTCGCCCTTCGGCCGGCGCGGCGACATCCCGCACTCCGGACCGGGGCCGCTGCCGTGACAGGCGGGCCGCCGCCCGCACCGCCTTGGCCTTCGCGGTCGTCTCCGTCACCACCTGCCGGGCCTTGGCGGCGCGGTTCGCCTCCTCGTGGGCCGTCGCGCGTTCTGCGGCGGCCTCTTGCTTCGCGGCCTCCGCATCCTTCCTCGCGGCGGCCACCGTCGACCGGCTGCCCTCGCGCCCGAACAGCCAGCCGATCGCGGTGAACACGACCGCCTGGACCGCACCGAACACGTACACTCGTCGTTGCCACACGGCGTCACTGCCGTTCGCGAGCGCCATCATGGCCACCACCAGGGCGGCGAAGCCGACCAGCATCACCACGGTCACCAGAAACTGGCGATTCCATCGCCCGGCGTCTTCCTCGGCATCTTTCGCAGCTTCCGCCGCACCGTCATCGGCGATCCGCGCTTTATTCAAGGCCATGTCTCGAAAATAGGCGGTTGATTCACGCGCCACAGCAGCGCAACGGATGGTCTACGCCGCCGGGGGGCGGACGACACCCTTACACTTCTGGCCCAGTGACCAGCCGCCGAACGGCGAACGGGTCAGGTGCCGAAACGGCGCTGGCGGGTGGCGTAGGAGCGCAGGGCGCGGAGGAAGTCGACCTTGCGGAAGTCGGGCCAGTTCAGCTCGCAGAAGTAGAACTCCGAGTGCGCGCTCTGCCAGAGCATGAAGCCGGAGAGCCGCTGCTCGCCACTGGTCCGGATGATCAGATCCGGGTCCGGCAGCCCCTTGGTGTAGAGGTGCTCGGAGATGTGGTCGACGTCGAGCGAGGTGGCCAGTTCCTCAAGCGTGCCGCCGTTCGCGGCGTGCTCCACCAGCAGCGAGCGGACCGCGTCGGCGATCTCGCGCCGCCCGCCGTACCCGACCGCGATGTTGACCTGAGCCCCGCCGTCGCGGTTCCGGGTGCGCTCCTCGGCGGCCTTGAGCGCGGCGGCGTGCTGCGCCGGCAACACGTCGAGCGCGCCGACCATCCGCAGCCGCCAGGGGTTGCCCTCCTCGGCCAGCTCGGTGGTGAGGTCCTCGATGATCTGGAGCAGCGGGTCCAGCTCGGCGGCCGGACGGGAGAGGTTGTCGGTGGAGAGCAGCCACAGCGTGACGTGCCCGACGCCGGCCGCGTCGCACCAGCGGAGCAGCTCCTTGATCCGCTCGGCGCCCATCCGGTGGCCGTCGTTCGGGTCGACGAAGCCCATCTCCCGGGCCCATCTGCGGTTGCCGTCGCACATCACGCCGACGTGTGCGGGTACGGGCTTGCCCGCGAGCTTCGCCGTCAGCCGGCGCTCGTACACGGAGTAGAGGAGTTTCCGCAGAGTCATCACCTTGCAGGGTAGCGACCCGTGAGAAAGATCAGTGTCTCGGTGGCGTATCAGCCGACGGCGAGCCGCTCCGGCGTGGTCGCGGCACGTCAGCGGCGATCGCCGCGAGCGTGCGGACGTCGAGCCGGCCGTCGCCGAGCCCCAGCTCCACCACCGTGCGGTAGACCCGCTCGTCGCGTCCGGCCGCGCCGACCACCGCGTCGACCACCCAGCGACGCCGGGCCAGCCAGGCCGCCGCCGAGCTGTGCCGCAGGTGGGTGCCGAGCCGGGCGCGCAGCGCAGCCGCGTACCCGGAGGCGGCCTCGGCGGGATTGCCGGCCGCCGCCGCGCCGGCCAGCGCTCCCGAACGCAGCGCGTAGAAGATGCCCTCGCCGGTGAACGGGTTGATCAGCGACAGCGCGTCCCCGGCCAGCACCACCCGGCCCCGCCCGGGCGCCGGGCGGTGGGTGGACAACGGCAGGTGGTGCGCGCGGAGGTCGGTCACCGTGGCCGGGTCGACGCCGGGCAGCAGCGCGGCCGTCCGGGCCAGCAGGTGCGCGCGGGTCAGCGGCTCGCCGCGCAGCACCTCCCCGTACCCGACGTTCGCGCGACCGTCGCCGATCGGAAAGGCCCAGGCGTACGCGGGCCAGCGCGCCGCCGAGGTGACGATGAGCTGTTCGGGCGGCCCGGGCGGGGCCGGCGCGTAGCCCCGGATGGCGAGCGCCAGGTGCCGGTCCGGGTTTACCGGGTGCCCGAGCGCGCGCCGGACCACCGATCCGGCGCCGTCCGCGCCCACCAGCGCCCGCGCGGACAGCTCACCGTCGAGCACCACCCGGTCGAGGGCGATCTCCACCCGGCGTACGGTGTGCCGCCGCAGCTCCGCGCCGGCCGCCACCGCCGCCGCGACCAGGCGTGCGTCGAACACCTGGCGGGGCACCGTGTACGCGGACCGGGGCAGCGTCCGGGCGACGGTGCCGCCCTTCGGTCCGACCAGGCGCAGCGCGGGCAGGGGCGGGTAGCCGTCGACGGCCCCGGTCACGCCCAGTTCGGCGAGGACGTCGAGCGCGTGCGCGGCGATGCCGTCACCGCACGCCTTGTCCCGGGGGAAGTCGTACCGGTCCAGCAGCAGCACCCGCGCCGCCCCGGCCCGCCGCGCGCCGAGCGCGGCGGCCGCTCCCGCCGGCCCCGCCCCGACCACCACGACGTCCCACACCCCCTCATCCTCCCCCGCCGGCCCCCGCCACGGGCGACGATCATCGGGTTGGCGGCATCAACGGGGCCGGGTGGCGCGGTAGAGGGACCAGAGGCAGAGGGCTGCCGCCGTGACCAGCGGGGCGCCGTCGCGGATCAGGCCGTCGACACCGAGCAGCCACCAGCACAGCGGCAGGTCGAACGCGAGGACGCCGAGCGTGACCGCGACCAGGGCCTTCCGCGCCCAGGCCCGGTCGCGCAGCAGGAACGCGGTGCAGAACAGCACGGCGTAGCTGACCGCGATGCCGCCGCCGAACCACAGGACCAGAGCCGGTACGGCGGCGAGCCGCCCGTCCAGCACGGCGCCGGTCGCCACGAGCGCCGGCACCAGCATCAGCGGGCTGTAGGTGAACGCCGCGACCCGGGCGGTGAGCAGCCAGCCGTTCGCCTGCGGGCGCTTCGGCGTCATCTCCCGCCAGGCGATCGTCCCGCCCTCGACGACCAGGCCCTTGCGGTGCCGGACCAGGTGCGCGCGGATCGCGTCGGAACGGTAGAGCAGCACCACCACGGCGACGCAGAGCGCGGTGAGCACGGCGAACCCGACCAGGCCGGGCAGCGCGGGCACCCCGGACCGGGGCACGATCAGCCGCCCGACCGCGAAGATCGTGGTCACCGCCAGGATCAGCCCGAACGGTCGGGCACTGACCCGGCCCTGGTTCACCTGCCCGATCAGCAGCAGGAAGCCGAGCGACCGGAGCATCGCCCAGCCGGTGCGTACGGCCAGGCCGAACTCCTGCTCCGGGGCGTACCAGTAGTTGAGCAGCTCGACCACGACGGTGGCCGCCGCGGTCACGGCGAGCAGCGTGGTCAGCGCCCGGACGGCGGACGGCCGCCGGACCTCGACAGGTTCAGCGGCCGTCCTCATGGCATCCGATGGTGCCCGCAGCGGGCAACCGGCACACCTGTTACTTCTGCGGCTCCGCGTCGAGACGGGCGCGCAGCGCGTCCAGCTCGGCCCAGAGCACGCCGGGGAGCTTGTCCCCGAACTTCTCGAACCACTCGGTGACCAGCGGCAGCTCGTTGCGCCACTCGTCCGCGTCGACCTTCAGCGCGATCCGGACGTCCTCCGGGGTCATGTCCAGACCCTCGACGTCGAGCGCGTCCTGCGCCGGGACCATGCCGATCGGGGTCTCCACCGCCTCGGCCCGGCCCTCCAGCCGCTCGATGACCCACTTGAGCACGCGGGAGTTCTCGCCGAAGCCCGGCCAGAGGAAGTTGCCCTCGGCGTCCTTGCGGAACCAGTTGACGTAGTAGATCTTGGGCAGCTTCGCCTCGTCGCCGTCGGCGCCCTTGCCCATCTCGATCCAGTGCCGGAAGTAGTCGCCGCCGTTGTAGCCGATGAACGGCAGCATGGCCATCGGGTCGCGGCGCACCACGCTGACCGCGCCGGAGGCGGCGGCGGTGGTCTCCGAGGAGAGCGTGGCGCCCATGTAGACGCCGTGCACCCAGTCGCGGGCCTCGGTGACCAGCGGGATGGTGTCCCGGCGACGGCCGCCGAACAGGATCGCGTCGATCGGCACGCCGTTCGGGTCGTAGTAGTCGTCGGCCAGGATCGGGCACTGGGTGATCGGGGTGCAGAAGCGGCTGTTCGCGTGCGAGGAGAGGTTCTCGCTCTCCGGCGTCCAGTCGTTGCCCTTCCAGTCGATCAGGTGCGCCGGCGGCTCACCCATGCCCTCCCACCAGATGTCGCCGTCGTCGGTCAGCGCCACGTTGGTGAAGATGGAGTTGCCCCGGTCCAGCGTCCGCATGGCGTTGGCGTTGGTCTTCCAGTCGGTGCCGGGGGCGACACCGAACAGGCCGTACTCCGGGTTGATCGCGTAGAGGCGGCCGTCCTGGCCGAACCGCATCCAGGCGATGTCGTCGCCGATGGTCTCGACCTTCCAGCCCGGGATGGTCGGCTCCAGCATGGCGAGGTTGGTCTTGCCGCAGGCGGACGGGAAGGCGCCGGCGATGTGGTAGACCTTGCCCTCCGGCGAGGTGATCTTGAGGATCAGCATGTGCTCGGCCAGCCAGCCCTCGTCGCGCCCCATCACGCTGGCGATACGCAGCGAGTAGCACTTCTTGCCGAGCAGCGAGTTGCCGCCGTAGCCGGAGCCGAAGGACCAGATCTCCCGGGTCTCCGGGAAGTGGGAGATGTACTTCGTCTCGTTGCAGGGCCAGGCCACGTCCTGCTGCCCCGGGGCGAGCGGGGCGCCGATCGAGTGCAGCGCGTGCACGAAGTCGGCGTCGTCGCCCATCGCCTCCAGGATCGCCGACCCCATCCGCGTCATGATCCGCATCGAGGCGACCACGTACGGGCTGTCGGTGATCTCGACGCCGAACATGGGGTTCTCGGCCTCGATGGGCCCCATGCAGAACGGGATGACGTACATGGTGCGCCCGCGCATGCTGCCGCGGTACAGCTCCGTCATCGTCCGCTTCATCTCGGCCGGCGCCATCCAGTTGTTGGTGGGGCCGGCGTCCGCCTCGTCGACGGAGCAGATGAAGGTGCGCTCCTCCACCCGGGCGACGTCCGTGGGGTCGGTACGCGCGTAGAACGAGTTGGGCTTCTTCTCGGGATTCAGACGGATGAGGGTGCCGTTGGAGACGAGCTCGTCGGTGAGGCGGCGCCACTCCTCATCAGACCCGTCCACCCAGACCACGCGGTCGGGGGTGGTCAGTTCCGCGACCTCACGTACCCAGGCCAGCAGCTTGGGGTGGGATGTCGGGGCCTGATCGATACCCCGAACAGCAGCCGGAGCAACCATGTCACTTCTCCTTGTGGTCGACGCTGACCGATCTATGGGGTGCACGAGTTCTGGCGGGCAAGTACGCCGCCTCGTGGAAACCTGGGATTGGGCTCAGCGTAAACCGGACTGCCTCGCCAGTCAGTGGGACTGGTTGTGAAGAACTGCACAAGGTACGGCCACGCTGCGGCTTCACGATCTGATACCCGCTTTCGCGCGCAGTTTCACGCAAATCCTGCGGTGAACCTTCGACGGCCCGGTCCGTCACCGGAGTGACCGCGACGCCCGATCGCGGGGAAGCGTACGAACATGTCGTGAAAGACGATTCCGTGATGGGCTCCACAGATTCACACAGCGGGTTACCCTCTGCTCACGGACATCGAGAACGGGCGACAGATCCCCGACCCGGGCGGCCCGGCCGCGAGGGCCACGACGAAGCCGTCGTGGCCGACTCGCCGTTGCGGTCCGCCCGCGTACCCGACAACCGGTACTCTCGGCGGGTGGCCGCGACGATGACCGGGGACCAACCGGGGGCTCCGCAGACCCGTCGGGGTCCGATCGGAGCACTACTCGACCGTTTCGGTCACCTGATCCACGAGTTGAGCAAGTTCGCCACCGTCGGCGGCTTCGCCTTCGTGGTCGACTTCGTCCTCTTCAACCTCCTGTCCAGCGGCCGGGACATGCCGCCGCTCGCCGCGAAGACCATCTCCACGGTGATCGCCGCGACCGTCGCCTTCCTCGGCAACCGGTTCTGGACGTGGCGGCACCGGCAGCGCTCCAACCCGGCCCGGGAGTACGCGCTCTTCTTCTTCTTCAACGCGGTCGGCCTCGGTATCGCGGTGGCCTGTCTCGCGGTCAGCCACTACGGGCTGGGCGCGGTCTGGCCCGCGGTGTTCCAGACCCCGCTGGCCGACAACATCGCCAGCTTCATCGTCGGCACCGGCCTCGGGACGCTCTTCCGGTTCTGGTCGTACCGACGGTTCGTCTTCGTCGACGCGGGAACACCACCAGTTCCGGCAACGAGCCACGACCGAGAGTCCGGGGCGTGACGAACCGCCCATCCCGACCCGCCGGGCCGAGCCGGCCCAGCCCACTGCCTAAGGTGTTCCGCATGCCTGGAGTCCGTCTGCTGCCCGAGCGCTGGCAGAAGTTCATCCACGAGGCGCTCAAATTCGGCGTCGTCGGCGGCATCAACACCGTCATCAATTACGCGGTGTTCAATGCCCTGGCACTCACGGTTTTCCGAGACGGCCAGCTGAAAGCGACAGTAATCGCGACGATTGTCGCCACGATCACGTCGTATCTGATGAATCGTCACTGGACGTACCGGGATCGGCCGAAATCGGCACTCCGGCGGGAATACGTCCTGTTCTTCCTTTTCAACGGCGCCGGCCTCGTCATCGAACTCGGCGTCCTTGCCCTGGCCAAGTACGGCCTCGGCGTACACGGGCTGCTGGCGCTGAACGTCGCCAAGACCATCGGTGTCCTGCTGGCCACGCTGTTCCGCTTCTGGTCCTACCGCACGTTCGTCTTCCAGCCGGTGCCCAAGCACGCCGAGGAGACCTGGCACTCGGTGCCGCGTGACGAGTGGGACAACGTCGCCGAGATGGACCCGGTGGCCGAGCTGGCCGAGTCGGTGAGCGAGCTGGAGGAGGAGGAACCTCCCCCGGGCGCCGGGCGACCCGACTACGCGCCACCCCGGGGCCGTCCGGCACCGGCCGACGCCGGGCTCGGCGGCGCGCTCGGCACCGACCTGGACGCCGAACTCGCCGCCGAACTCCAGCCCCGCCGCGCGCGACGCTGAACGACCGAAGGCCGACACCCCGGGAAGGGGGTGCCGGCCTTTTCGTCGGCGGCGCGGTCAGGGCTGGTCGCGCAGGGACCTGCCCTCGGTCATGTCGGCGAGGATCTCGCGCATCTCGCCGTCGCCCAGGCTGTGCTTGTCGTGGTGCGCCTCGACCAGCTCGTACAGCTTCGTCTGCACCCGGTCCACGCCCGGCACGTCGTGCAGCACCGACTGGCCGCGCTCACCCGCCGACTCGATGGTCAGCGTGCCGCAGCCGAGCAGCCGCTCCACGAAGCGCTGGTTCATGGCGTGGTCGTTGATCCGGGTCAGCGGCAGGTCCCGCCGGTTGCGCGACAGCACCCCCTGCTGGAGCAGTACGCGCTCATTCGTGAACAGGTAGTGCGTGGTGCGCCAGACCAGAAACGGCCACAGGCCCAGCCACAGCACCAGCGCCAGGGCGACCACGGCGATCGCGTAGAGCGCGATGGTGCCGCCGCTGCCGTCGGGCAGCAGGAGCCAGCCGGCGACGACCGCCGCGACGGCGAGCACGAGCACCAGGACCGGCCGGATCAGGGCCTTCCAGTGCGGGTGCAGGTGCAACACGACGTGCTCGTCCTCGGTGAGCACGTCTTCGGGGAACGCCACGGGGGAACCTCCTCGCAGAACAGGACGCGCTGACCGTAACCGGTCGGCGCACCCGGTCGGCATCGGCCGCGCGGGCGGCTGCCCGTGGTTGTTAAGAGGGGGCCCTTCCTCTACCGGAGGCGTTAAGAGGGGGCCCTTCCTTTCACCGCAGGTGCAGCACGTCGCCCGCGGCGAGCCGCAGCGTCCCGGCGTCCGTCTCGACCAGGAGCTGCCCGTCGGCGTCCACCCCGGTGGCGGTGCCGTGCGCCTCGCTGCCGTCGGGCAGCAGCACCCGCACCTGCCGGCCGATGGTGGCGCACCCGGCCAGGTACGCCTCGCGCAGCCCGCTGGCCTCCGCGTCACCTCCGGCGTCACGCCAGCGCTCGTACCAGTCGGCGAGCGAGCGCAGCAGCGCCCGCAGCAGCGGATCCCGGTCGGTGGCGGTGGCGCCGGCGAGCTGGAGCGACGTGGCGGGCAACCCGGTCGGGTTCTCCGGCAGCTCGTCGGCGCGCAGCGTCACGTTCAGCCCCACACCGACGACGATCCCGGGCGGCCTGTCGTTCTCGCCCGGCACCGCCTCGGCCAGCACGCCGGCGCACTTCGCGCCGTCCACCAGCAGGTCGTTGGGCCACTTCAGCCGCGCGTCCAGCTCGGCCAGCAGGCGTACCGCCTCGACCAGCGCGACACCCGCCAGCAGCGGCAGCCAGCCGTACCCGGTGACCGGCACCGGCGCCCAGCCACGCTCGGCGTCCGCCTCGCCGGGCCGCAGCAGCACGCTCGTGGCGAGACCGGCGCGCGGCGGCGACTGCCAGACGCGCCCCCGCCGGCCCCGGCCGGAGGTCTGCCGCTCGGCCACCACCACCAGGCCCTCCGGCTCGCCGGCCCGCGCCGCGGCCACCGCGTCCGCGTTCGTCGAGCCGGTCTCGGCCAGCAGTTCCAACCGGCGCCAGGGCCCGTTCGGCGCGACCAGCGCGCGCCGCAGCCGGGCCGCGGAGAGCGGCGGTCGGTCCAGATCCGTGTACGGCGAGCCGGGCATCACGCCAGCCTACGGCCCGGATGAGGCGTACTGCACAGCCTCAGACACCTGAACCATCGTTATATTCCACGGGTGACTACCGAGACCGGGTTCAACATCCACACGACCGCCGGCAAGCTGGCGGACCTGGAGCGACGGCTCGACGAGGCGGTGCACGCCGGGTCGGCACGCGCGGTCGAGAAGCAGCACGCGCGGGGCAAGAAGACCGCCCGCGAGCGGATCGAGATGCTGCTCGACGAGGGATCGTTCGTCGAGCTGGACGAGTTCGCCCGGCACCGCTCGACCAACTTCGGGCTGGAGAAGACCCGCCCGTACGGGGACGGCGTGGTGACCGGCTACGGCACCGTGGACGGCCGGCAGGTCTGCGTCTTCTCGCAGGACTTCACCGTCTTCGGCGGCTCCCTCGGCGAGGTCTTCGGCGAGAAGATCGTCAAGCTGATGGACCTCGCCATGAAGATCGGCTGCCCGGTCGTCGGCATCAACGACTCCGGCGGCGCGCGGATCCAGGAGGGCGTCACGTCCCTCGGGCTCTACGGCGAGATCTTCTTCCGCAACGTACGGGCCAGCGGCGTCATCCCGCAGATCTCGCTGATCATGGGCCCGTGCGCGGGTGGCGCGGTCTACTCCCCGGCGGTCACCGACTTCACCGTCATGGTCGACCAGACCTCGCACATGTTCATCACCGGCCCCGACGTGATCAAGACGGTCACCGGCGAGGACGTCGGCATGGAGGAGCTGGGCGGCGCCCGCACCCACAACACCCGCAGCGGCAACGCGCACTACCTCGGCACCGACGAGGAGGACGCGATCGAGTACGTCAAGGCGCTGCTGTCGTACCTGCCGTCGAACAACCTGGACGAGCCGCCGGTCTTCGACGCCCCCGCGATCCTCGACGTCACCGAGGAGGACCGGGAGCTGGACACGCTGATCCCGGACTCGGCCAACCAGCCGTACGACATGCACCGGGTCATCGAGCACGTGCTCGACGACGGAGAGTTCCTCGAGGTGCAGCCGCTGTACGCGCAGAACATGGTGGTCGGTTTCGGTCGCGTCGAGGGGCGCCCGGTGGGCGTGGTGGCGAACCAGCCGATGCAGTTCGCCGGCACGCTCGACATCGCCGCGTCGGAGAAGGCGGCCCGGTTCGTGCGCACCTGCGACGCGTTCAACGTCCCGGTGCTCACCTTCGTGGACGTGCCCGGCTTCCTGCCCGGCACCGGCCAGGAGTGGGACGGCATCATCCGGCGCGGCGCGAAGCTCATCTACGCGTACGCCGAGGCCACCGTCCCGAAGGTCACAGTCATCACCCGCAAGGCCTACGGCGGCGCGTACGACGTGATGGGCTCGAAGCACCTGGGCGCGGACCTGAACTTCGCCTGGCCGACCGCGCAGATCGCGGTGATGGGCGCGCAGGGCGCGGTGAACATCCTCTACCGCTCGGACCTGGCGAACGCCGAGGGCCCGGCCGCCGTCCGGGCCGAGAAGATCGCCGAGTACGAGGACACGCTCGCGAACCCGTACATCGCCGCCGAGCGCGGCTACGTGGACGGCGTGATCCCGCCGCACGAGACGCGCGTGCAGATCGTGCGGGCGCTGCGGGTGCTGCGGACCAAGCGCGAGACGCTGCCGCCGAAGAAGCACGGCAACATCCCGCTGTGAGTCGATCCGGTGCCCCCGCCGGGAGAGCGGCGGGGGCACCGGCGTCAGCAACCCGGGTTCGCGGCGACGCACATCCGTTCGGCGGCGACCCGGGCCAGCTGCCGCACCTGTCCCTCGGTCACCTCGGCGCCCGGCACGTCGGTCCGCAGCCGGCCGGACGGGATCAGCACCGTCACCAGGTCGCCCACCCGTACGACCAGCCGGTCGTCGAGCGATATCGGGTGGTATCCAGGCGGCCGGCCCGTCGTCTCGTCCGGCGGCACGGCGACCTCGTGCCGCAGCAGCAGCGCCTGGTCGCCGGCGAAGCCGCTCGCCGCGACGTACCAGCGGTGCACGACGTCGGCGGCGGCCATCCCCCGCTCGGTGTAGACCTGGCCCGTCGTCCGCCACGCGCCGCAGGCCGCGACAGTGCCCTCCAGGTCGTCGACGAACCGTCCGGCCGCTCCGGACCGCATCCGGTAGACGTCCTGGGTGAGGACCGTTCCGACGGTGGTCGCGGGCTCGGTCGGCGGTTCCATCAGGGTCTGCGACCGCGAGTAGCGCGAGCGCGGCTCCTGCGCCGCCAGCCCCTGCTTCCCGGCGCAGAACTGGAGCAGATCGTCGACCCGGACCGGCTCGTCGACGCCGGTCTCGCTGAGCCGCTCGCCGGTCCGGACCGGGATGTCGGCCGGTTCCAGCATCGCCTCGGCCACGATCTCCGCCTGCCCGTCGTAGCCTCCGGCGGCCGGTGACGGCGGCGGCGCGCCGACCCGGTTCACCAGCGTCGCGGCCAGCGCCGCGACGACCACCACCGAGGCCGCGGCGAGCGCGGCGGAGCGCCGGCTGCGCCGCCGGGCGGTGGCCCGGATCGTCTCCGGATCCGGCCAGGTGACGTGCAGCAGGTCCCGGTGCAGCAACTCCACGAGCGCGACGTCGTCAGGCATCTGCCGCCTCCTCTTCCAGGTCCACCACGGCGAGCAACTCGGCGAGGGCGGTCCGCCCCCGGGACAGCCGGGCCTTGACGGTGCCGACCGGGGCCTCGGTCTCCCGGGCCACCTCGGCGACCGGCATGCCGAGCAGGTAGTGCAGCGCGATCGCGGTGCGCTGAGCCTCGGGCAGCCGGCGTAGCGCGGCGACCACCTCCAGCGTCTCGGTGCTCGGCGCCGGCACGTCCGCCACCGCGCCGTGCCGCAGGTAGGCGCGGGCCCGGCTGCGCAGGCTGCGCCAACGGCTCACCGCGATCCGGCTCGCCACCACCCGCACCCAGGACTCCGGGTCGTCGTATCCGCGCACTGTGGACCACCGCTGCCAGGCCCGGATGTACGCCTCCTGCACGGCGTCCTGCGCCTCGGCCAGGTCGCCGGTGAGCACGTAGACGAAGCCGAGCAGCCGCTGTCGGCTGCCCCGGTAGAACTCGTCGAATCCGTCGCTGTCGGGCACCTGCCACCTCCCCGTGTTCGTGAGGGGACACGCCTGGCGGCGCGGCGCGGGTTGCCCGCTCAGCCGACCAATTTCTCCAGCTCGCCGAGCGGGAAGTCGCCGGCCGGAATCCGGTCGCGGACCGCCCGGCGTACCGCGGTCTGCACCGCCGCGTTGGCCGGGGTCGGCACGCCGTGCAGGCGCCCGAGCAGCACGATCTCGCCGTTGAGGTGGTCGGTCTCGACCGAGCCCGCACCACGGGCCAGGCTCTGCCAGGTGGAACCGCCGGAGCGCTCCTCGCCGCGGACGGGCCGGTGCGACACCAGGTCACCGCGTTCGGCGGCCTCCTCCTCGACTGTGGTGTGCGCGATGCCGGCGCCGGCGAGCGCCGCCTCCCCCTCGGCGCGTACCCGGTGCGACAGGGCTTCGGGCACGTCCCGGCCGAGCAGCGCCTGGAGGCCGTTGCCGAGGTTCGCGAGCAGCTTGCCGTACTTCCAGCGCATCACGTCGTCGCGGACCGGCGCGACGAACCCCGCAGAGGTCAGGTCGGCGGCGACCGCCCGGCTGGTGTCGTCGGCGCCGCTCGGGTAGCGGCCGATGTGCAGCATGCCCGGGTGCGGATGCCCGTTGGCGACCACCAGGCCCGGCTCCAGGTGGGTTGCGGGCAGCCAGACGCAGACCGGATGTACGCGGGCGAAGCGGCGCAGCGCGGCCGGCTCGTTCGCCACGCCGTTCTGGGCCAGCACGACCGGCAGCCGTTCGCCGGCCGTTCCGCCGCCCTCGACCGGGGCGTCCGCCCACGCCGTCAGCGCCGCCACGGTGTCCTGCGACTTCACGGTGAGCACCAGCACGGCGTCGGCCGGCAGCGGCGGGCCGTCCGGCCCGGCCACCGCCGGCAGCCGGCTGGTGACCTCACGCTCCGGCGTCCGCAGCGTGAGCCCTCGCTCCAGCAGCGCCTCCAGATGCGCGCCGCGCGCCACGAGCGTCACGTCGTGGCCGGCGTCGGCCAGGAGTACGCCGATGGTGCCGCCGACCGCGCCCGCTCCGATGATCACGTATCGCACGGATCCGATTCTGCCCGCCTCGGCGGTGGCCGCCCCCGGACGGGACGTGGCGCGCGGGCCGCCGTCAGCCGATCAGGCCGGCATCGGTGAGGATCGGACCGGCGAGCAACAGCGCGCCGACCACCAGCGCCCCGACGCTGACCAGCAGGAACACGCCCACCCAGAACAGCGCCGGGAACGGCGTGAGCCGGGCGAGCTGGTCCGCGTCGGACTGCGGCATCCGGCCCCGGGCGCGTTGCCGGTGCAGCTCGAACACCGGTCGTACGCCGCCGAGCAGCAGGAACCAGACCGACGCCCAGGCGAACGCGGCCTGCACCTCGGGCGAGGTGTACCAGGAGACGGCGAGCACCACGCCGCCGGTGACCAGTAGCGATAGCACGCCGAACAGGTTGCGGATCATCACCAGCATGGCCAGCAGCAGCGCCACCGCCAGCCACAGCAGCAGCGTGATCCGGTTCCCGGCCAGCAGCCACGCGCCGCCGAGACCGAGCAGCGACGGCGCGACGTACCCGGCGAGCAGCGTGAGGATCATCCCCGGCCCGGTGGGGCGGCCGGCGGAGAGCGTCAGCCCGGAGGTGTCCGAGTGCAGCCGGATGCCGTGCAGCCGCCGGCCGGTGAGCAGCGCGACGAGCGCGTGGCCGCCCTCGTGCGCGATGGTGACCGCGTTACGGGCGATCCGCCACGGCAGCCGGGTGGCGACCACGGCGAGCGCGACCACGGCGGTGAGCACCACCAGCAGCGGCGGCGGGTCCGGCTGGGCGCTCATCAGCGTTTCCCAGAGCGTGGTGAGGCCGTCGATCAGGGGCATGGGCGGGGAGCCTACCGGCCCGAGCCGTGTCGCTCGACCAGCCGAGTCTCATAGAGTGTGAGACTGATCGGACGAGGCGCCGGAGCGGAGGTGAGGTCGGTGAGCGCAGCTCCCTTGGAGCCCTACAGCTCGCACGTCGGTCCGTGGACCGAGGCCGACTACCTCGCGTTGGGCGACAGCCGCGACCGCATCGAACTGCTCGACGGGAGTCTGATCGTGAGTCCTGCCCCGAGCCGACGGCACCAGCGGGTGGCGCGACGACTGGCGAACTCCGTGGAGCTGGCGGCCGAGCCGTCCGGCCTGTTCGTCTATGACGCCATCAATGTGCGGCTTGGCGTGGACCGGATCGTGATCCCGGATCTCGTCGTCACCGACGCCGACGACGACGGCGTGATCCTCGACGCCGATCGCGTGGCGCTTGTCGGCGAGATCGTCTCGCCGGGCAACGCCGCCGCTGACCGGCTGGTCAAAATGCAGCTCTACGCGATTGCCCGGATTCCGTGGTACCTGCTTGTCGAGCAGGACGGCGACAGCCACTCGCTGCGGCTGCACCGGCTCGACGGCTCGCACTACGTCGAGGACGCGGTGGCCAAGGCGGGCGAGACGCTGAGTGTCACCGAGCCGTTCCGCTGGGCGATGGACCCGAGCGCGCTCCGCTGATCCGCAATCGACGCGCCACCTGGGCGAACGATGGCCGTCGATGAAAATTTCCTTGCTCCCTATTGCGATCTAGGGCATTAAGCTCCAAAGATGGGCGTCAATAGACGGACGCCCATCTGGAGGCAAACCATGGCCCGTACCAGACTCTCCGTACGCCGGCTCCTCGCTGCCGGCCTGGCCGCCGCCGCCACCGCGGCCGTGGCCCTCGTGGCGACCGCCGGACCGGCCGCCGCCGCGACCACGCCCGGGATCGACGTCTCCCGTTACCAGGGCAGCATCAACTGGACCAGCGTGCGCAACGCGGGCATCCAGTTCGCCTTCATCAAGGCCACCGAGGGCACGAGCTACAAGGACCCGAACTTCAACGCGAACTACGTCAACGCGTACAACGCCGGGGTGATCCGCGGGGCCTACCACTTCGCCCGGCCGAACATCTCCGCCGGCTCCACCCAGGCCAACTACCTCGCCAGCAACGGCGGCGCCTGGTCGGCCGACAGCCGTACGCTGCCCGCCGCGCTGGACCTGGAGGGCAACCCATACAGCGGCGGCTACTGCTACGGCCTGAGCACCACCGGCATGCGCAACTGGGTCCAGGACTTCCTCAACACCTACCGCTCCCGCACCGGCCGGTACGCGGTCATCTACACCACGACGAGCTGGTGGAACCAGTGCACCGGCAGCTGGAGCGGCCCGTGGGCCAACCACCCGCTGTGGATCGCCCGCTGGGCCAGCTCGCCCGGCACCCTGCCGGCCGGAGCTCCGTTCTACAGCTTCTGGCAGTACACGAGCACCGGCTCCGTCTCCGGGATCAGCGGCAACGTCGACCGCAACTACTGGAACGGTGACCGCAGCCGGCTGATCGCCCTGGCCAACAACACCTGATCCACCGGCTTACGACAGTGGGACCGCCTCCTTGCGAGGCGGTCCCACTGTCGCGTCGTACGTAGCTCAGGCTCTGCGGCGCGCGGAGGCGGGCACGGGCACCGGCGTCCGGCGCATCCAGCGCCACACCGCCACACCCGCGATCGTGAGGGTCAGCACACCGAGGACCGCGACCGGCGCGGACAGGCCGGCGGCGATCAGGAGCAGCACGACGTCGCCGAGCGCAACGAGCATCCACAGTGCCAGCCGCGGGCCGGTGTCCCTGCGTCGGTAACCCATGTCGCACCTCCTTCCGTCGTCGAAGGGACTCATACCCCCGACAACGGAAAGCCATGCGAGCGAGTTTCGTAACCGGCGGGATTCCCGGTCAGTTCTTGCGGTCCGGCACGAAGCCCTTGGTGATGATCTCCCAGTTCGCCAGGTTGGCGTCCCAGTCCTTCGCCGGGACCTCCCAGCGCAGCGCGAAGCCCCGGTTGCTGGCGGTCGCCACACCACGGTTGCGCACGTGGAAGCGGGTGTCGCCGTTGCGCGTCTCCAGCCAGTCCCAGTCGGCACAGGTGCGGAAGTAGGGGTCGCACTTGGTGATGCCGACCAGCTTGTAGCCCCGGACGCGGGAAGCGCGGTACGGCTCCTGGCCCTTCCAGTCGGCGTACGCGTCGGGCTTCGGGTTCGGCGTCCACTGGATGAACAGCACCCGCCGGCTGCCGCCGACCTCGTAGAGCACGACGTTGTCGCCGCCGACCCGGGCCTGGAAGTTCTCCGGGATCGGCACCTTGAAGCCGTTCGGGCCGGTGTAGAGGCGCCAGCCGGCCGGCAACGCGGCCCCGGACGCCGACGGGCTGGCCGACGGCGTGGGGCTGGCCGACGCGCTCGTCGCCGGAGCACTCGGCGACGCGCTCTCGCTCGGCGCGGGCGGCGGCGCCACCGACGCCGAGGTGCCGGCCGTCGGCTCACCGCCGTCGCCGTCGTCACCGTTGTTCAGCAGCGGCACGGCCACCACCAAGCCGACCAGCAGCAGCAGGACCAGCGCGCCGATCAGCAGGTTGCGCCGGTTGGGCGCGGACTTCTCGACCGGCAGCACCGTGGCCCGGCCGGTCGACGGCGCCTCCTGGGCCGGAGCCGGGCTGACCGGTGCGGAGCCGGTCACGGCCGGGCTGACCGGCGCCGGGGTGTCGGTGACGGGCTCGCCGTCGAGCCGCGTCTCGTCCAGCGCCGGGTCGACACCGTCGACCCGGGCCTCGTCGTCCACCCGGGTCTCGTCGGCCGACGGCGCCGGGTCGAGCTTGGTGGTCGGATCGGCTACTGGTGGCGTCACCTTCGCGGTGGGACCGGCGTCCGTAGTGGGCGCCGGCACCTTCGCCGTCGGGTCGACCGTCGCTGCCGTACCCCCGGTGGCGGCCCCGGAGACCGAGGTCGCCGCGCGTTCGGCCTGCTCGGCCGGGCGCGGCGCCGGCACCAGCGGCGGGCGCGGCACACGCGGGCCGTTCGGCCCGGGCCGGCGTACGCCGTCCAGCAGCGAGATGCCCTTGGCCCGGCGACCGGCGGCCTTGCGCAGCATGCGCTCCGCGACCTCGGCGGTGATCCGCTCGTCCGGGTCCTTGCGCAGCAGGCCCTGGAGCACCGGCTTGAGCGGCCCGGCGTTGCGCGGCGGCGGCATCGGCTCGGTGGCGAGCGCCGCGAGCGTGGCGATGGCCGACGGGCGCGCGTACGGCGACTTGCCCTCGACCGCGGCGTAGAGCGTGGCGCCGAGCGACCACAGGTCGGCCTCCGGCCCGGCCGTGCCGTCGCGGGCGCGCTCCGGCGAGATGTACGCGGGCGAGCCGAGCACCATGCCGGTGCGCGTCACGTTCGGGTCGCCGGGGATCGTGGCCAGGCCGAAGTCGGTGAGCACCACCCGGCCGTCCTCACCGAGCAGCACGTTGCCCGGCTTGACGTCGCGGTGCATGATGCCGGCCTTGTGCGCGGCCTTCAGCGCGTTCAGCACGCCGAGGCCGATCTCGACCGCCTTGGCCGCCGAGACCGGACCGTCCTCGGCGATGGTGTCCTGCAACGACTTCGACGCGACGTACTCCATGACGATCCACGGATCGCCGTCGGTACGCAGCACGTCGAAGATGCGGACCACGTTGACGTTGTTGAGGCGGGCGATCGCCCGCGCCTCACGCAGCGAGCGCTCGCGCATCTCGCGGCGCTCCTCCGGGGTGAGACCGGGCGGCGGGACCAGTTCCTTGATGGCCACGTCCCGGTGCAGCACCTCGTCCCGCGCCTTCCAGACGCGGCCCATGCCGCCCTGACCGAGCGGCGTGAGAAGCCGGTACCGGTCGGCGACGAGTTGGGGGAGCGCGTTCGACATCGCAGAAACCGTACCCGGACGCCCGGACGCTCACACCGTCGGCACGCCACTGTACGGCGAAGGTCGAATTCGCGACGCGTACTCTTGGGTCATGTCTGCCGAGGAGCCGCTGTTCCGGATCGTCCGTGGCGTGCCCACCGCCGAGGAGCTGGCCGCTCTGGTCGGCGCGATCATGGTGCGTACCCGCCCGGCCCAGGCCGCCACGCCGGCCCCCGTGTCGCAGTGGGCACGCAGCGCACGTCCCGCCCTCGCCGGCCCGGTGGCCGGCGCCGGCGCCTGGCGGGCCTCCGGCCTGCCCCGCTGACGTCTGGTTCCACCCGCGGCGCCGGGCGGGGCTGCCGGGATCCACGTTGAGCCACTAACCTCACTCAGGGAAACCGTGTGGTGACGGGCAGGAGGCTCCGATGATCCCGGAGGACAACCAGCCAGCCGGCTGGCTGCGCGGCTACGGCGGCATCGAGGCCGACATCCGGCAGATGCGGGAGTTCGCCGATCGACTCCAGGACGAGGTGACGCGCAACTACTCGCCGCATCTGTCCTACATCGCCGACGACATGAAGGCCCCGGTACCCAACCCGGCCGACGCCTTCATCGAGCTGGTCCATTTCCTCCAGGCCCACCACGACACGCAGACCGCAGCGGTCAGCGCCGTGTGGGACCTGGCGCCCGCCACCGGCCGGCTCGCCGACGCCGCCGGCCGGATCGCCACCCACTACGGCGACGCCGACGCGTTCTCCTCCGCCCGGGTCACCGACGTCGAACGGGCGCTCGCCGGGCCGTCGAGCACCGTCGCCCGCCCGCTGCCGCCGCTCGCCGACCCCACCGCCCCCGAACAGAGCCGGGTGATCCTGCCGTGATCGAACGGGGCAGCGGACGCACCTCCGGGCTGACCGACTGGCGGCTGATGGACGTCCTCAGCATGTGGGCATGCGTGCAGGACCAGGACACCACCGGCCAGTGGAAGCAGGTCGCCGGGTGGCGCAAGGTCTGCGACCTCGCGCTGACCCACCTGAGCCGGCTGCGGGAATACCGGCGCGGCCTCGCCGAGGCATGGCCGCCCGAGACCAACGCCGCCGCGCGGGCGTACATCGCCGAACTCGACCAGCTCATCGACCGCGTGCAGCGCACCCACGACGCCGCCGCCGCGAACTACGACGCGCTCGCCGCCGCCACCCGCGCCATCGGCAGCGCGCGGGCCGAGCTGCAACCGCTGCGCGAGGAGTACGAGAAGAAGCTGCGGCAGAAGCGGGCGTACGAGGCGACGATCGACGACCCGAAGGCGGTGGCTGGTAGCCGGTTGCCGGAACGGCCCCCGGTCACGGACGACGACCTGGAGCAGTTGAACGTACGGGCGCGCGGGTTGATGACGGGGTTGAGCGGCGAACTCCAGCACGCCCAGGTCATGCTTCAGCGTCCGCCGGCCGCTCCTCGGCCTGGCATCGAGACGAATAACCCAGATGTTTATGGGGCCAGCGGGGCAGCACCTGTTATTCCACCGATCGTTCCGGTTGCTGTCACAAGCCCAAGTCCAAGGACGAAGCCAGCGCCACTCGGCGGCACTTCCGGCCAGAGGCCACAAACTCCCCCCACCGTGGGCGTCGGACCGATCCTTGGCAGCGCCGGCTCCGCTCTGATTCCTTCTCCAAGCACCACCACACCACACGCTCCATCGACTTCCCCATCGTTGCCGAACTCGGTTCCCCTTCCGCCGGCCACTCCTGGCGCTCTGGGCGCTAACCCGTCTCTGCGAGATACTCGACCAAACCCGCTCACGGGCAGACCAGTTTCAGGAGAGGCGCCGAAGAACTCCTTTCCCCGCACGCAGCCGAACGGATTGATCGGCCAACCATTCGGCCCGGGTCTCGTGCAGCCACCCTCGCAGAATGCCACGCCCCGCAGGGTGAATCCCGTGGGCGGCGTCATCGGAGGTGGCGGCGCGGGCACCGCACCCGCTGGCAATGCTGGATCACGCCCCGGAATTGGGAGAAACCCAGTGATGGGTCCAACGGGCGGAACACCTCTCGGCGGCTATCCCTCCATGAGTGGCCGATCCGGTCGCCAGAACGAGACGAGTGGAGCATCTCGCCCCTGGGATCCTGACCACCCCTGGGAGACCGATAAAGGGGTCAGTCCCGTCGTGCTGCCTCCGCCTGACGATGGTCCGATCGATCCAGGGCCAGCCATCGGCCGAGATCGTTGACCAACTCAGCATGCGCGCAGCCCTCTCGATCTTGGCCGTCGTCAGCCTCTTCTCAACCCAGGCAGTGCAGTCAGCCGCGCCCGCGGATACTTCGCAGGTCCGAAAGGATCAGTGGCATCTAGCCTTCCTCAAGGTTAACGAAGCTCATAAGGTCTCTCGCGGAGCGGGGGTCCTAGTGGCAGTTCCCGACACTGGCGTTGACCCTCATCCGGACCTCTCCAGAAATTTACTTGAAGGCAAGAATATTCTGACGGGCACCGGAGACGGCTTGCGGGACGCAAACAGCCACGGGACCGCCATGGCGGGACTCATCGCCGCCCATGGCGCTGATGGGGAAATCGGCGCACTAGGAATAGCGCCGGAGGCCAAAATTCTCCCAATCATCTCGTCCACTTCAGACAACTACGGCGAGGCCGACAAGCTCGCAGAGGCGATAGATTACGCAGTCACGCAACACGCCGGAGTAATAAGCATCTCCAGCGCAGGCGTCACAAGCGAAAAATTAACTCGTTCAGTGAAGAACGCACTGGCCGCTGACATAGTCGTTGTCGCAGGCGTTGGCAACCTCCCTGAAGCCGCCGCGATTGGCTACCCAGCTGCAGAGGAAGGTGTCATCGCAGTAAGCGGGATCGACCAGGCCGGAAACCATGCCCCGATTTCAGTCACGGGGCCCAGCATCGAGATTGCTGCCCCAGCCGTTGATATCTACAGCACCAGCTATGGCGGCAAGTATTCGAAGGGCACAGGAACATCCAGTGCCACCGCGATCGTTGCCGGCGCGGCTGCCCTGATCCGCTCCAAGTACCCCAACCTCCCCGCGCAGGAAGTCGCCCACCGGCTGACCGCCACCGCCGTCGACAAGGGACCGCCCGGCCGCGACGACCAGTACGGCTACGGCGTCATCGACCTGGTAGCGGCGCTCACCGCCGACGTCCCCCCACTCGGCTTCGAGTCCTCGAACGTCACGCCACCGGCATCGGCGGAGGCAGCCCCGGAAAAGGGCGACGACAGCAGCGCGACCGTACGCGGGCTCGCCACCCTGGGTGTGCTGGTGGCGGCGAGCGGCGGGTACCTGTTCTGGCGTCGGCGCCGACGTGCCGACGACCCACCGCCGAGGGTCAGCCGGTAGCGTCGGCGGGGTGTCGACCTCCGTACCGGTGCGCCTTGTGCTCGCCTCGCAGTCTCCCGCCCGCCGCAAGTTGCTCCAGGCCGCCGGGATCGAGCCCGACGTGCTGGTCAGCGGCGTGGACGAGTCGCAGGTGGTCAGCGAGCGCGCCGAGGATCTGTGCCTGGAGTTGGCCCGGCTGAAGGCGCAGGCCGTACGCGATCGGCTGCGGCCGTCGCCGGACGAGCGCACTCTCGTGCTCGGCTGTGACTCGGTGCTGGCCTTCGACGGCGAGATCCTCGGCAAGCCGGACGACACGGCGGACGCCACCCGGCGCTGGCAGCGGATGCGCGGGCGCAGCGGCGTCCTGCACACCGGGCACAGTCTGATCGACGTGACGCACGAGTCGCAGGCGGAGGCGGTCGCGTCGACGACCGTGCATTTCGCCGACATCAGCGACGAGGAGATCGCCGCGTACGTGGCGACGGGCGAGCCGCTGGCGGTGGCCGGCGCGTTCACCATCGACGGGCTGGGCGGCGCGTTCCTGACCGGGATCGAGGGTGATCCGGGCACGGTGGTGGGATTGTCGCTGCCGCTGCTGCGCCGGCTGCTCGGCGAGGTGGAGCTGAGCATCGTCGACCTGTGGACGAAGGTCGCGCCGGGGGGCCAGGAGATCGAGCATCTCGGCTAACGTCCGGACATGACCACAAAGCCGCTGCCGCTCACGCCGGAACTGCACGACTATCTGGTGGCCCACGGGTCCGCGCCGGACGAGATCGTCCGGGAGCTGGCCGAGGAGACCCGGGCGGCCCTGCCCGCCGCAGCGGTCATGCAGGTCGCGCCCGAACAGGCCGCGTTCCTGACGTTCCTGACCCGGCTGCTCGGCGTACGGCAGGCGGTGGAGGTGGGCACCTTCACCGGCCTCTCCTCGCTGGCGATCGCCCGCGGACTCGCCGAGGGCGGGCGGCTGACCTGCTTCGACATCTCCGAGGAGTACACGGGTGTGGCCCGGCGCTACTGGGAGCGCGCCGGCGTGCAGGACCGGATCGAGCTGCGCATCGGCCCGGCCGCGGAGACGCTGCGCGAGCTGCCCCGCGAGCGCTACCTGGACTTCGCGTTCATCGACGCGGACAAGGTCGGCTACCCGATCTACTGGGACGAACTGGTGCCCCGTATGCGTCCCGGCGCGGTGATCGCTGTCGACAACACGCTGCGCGACGGCCGGGTGCTGGCCCCGCGCAACGCCGACGACCGGGCCATCGCCGCGTTCAACGACGCGGTGATCGCGGATGTCCGCGTCGAGGCGGTCATGCTGCCGATCGCCGACGGCGTCACGCTCGCCCGGGTGCTTTGAGCCAGCCGAACACAACTTCGCCGAGGTGGCGGTATCCCTGAGCGCGGATGCCGCCACCTCGGCGAAGTGGAGTCGATCAAGCCGGGCAGGCCGGGCAGGCCGGGCAAGCCGGGCAAGCCGCGCGGACCGCGCCGGGCCCCCTGGTCAGCGGACGCTGCGGGCGAACTGGCGGGCGGCCCAGAACACCCCGGCGGCGGCGAGCACCGCGATGATGCCGAGGCCCTGCCAGACCCGGTCGTTGCCGAGGTCGCCGTTGAACAGCGCGCGCGTGCCCTCGACCGCCCAGGAGAACGGATTCCACTTGGCCACGCCCTGGAGCCAGCCGGGCGCGAAGGTGAGCGGCAGCAGGATGCCGGAGAGCAGCAGCACCGGCTGAGCGACGGTGTTCATCAGCGGGGCGAGCGCGTCCTCGCTCTTGACCTTGAGCGCGATGCCGTAGGAGACGGCCGAGGTCATAAGCGCGATGAGGGCGAGCATCAGGTACGCCAGGAGCAGGTTGCCGATGAAGACGCGCAGGTCGAACGCGAGCGCCAGCAGCGTGATGATGACTGCCTGCACGATGAGCGAGACCACGTCGCGCAGTGACCGGCCGAGCAGCAGCGCGAGCCGGCTGACCGGGGTGACCCGGGAACGCTCGATCACGCCGGCGCGCAGCTCGGCGATCAGGCCGAAGCCCTGGAACAGGCCGCCGAAGATGGCGAGCAGCACCAGCAGGCCGGGCACGAAGATCTTGTACGCGGCGGCCTGCGTCGGGGCGTTCAGCGCGGGCTTGAGCAGCGGGGCGAACAGGAGCAGGTACATCACCGGCTGGAAGACGCCGACGAAGATCCACACCGGGTTACGCAGGAGCAGCAGCGTCTGGCGTTGGAAGATCAGCCAGGTGTCGCGGGCGAGTTTCATGACAGCTTCTCCGGGGGTCAGGACTCGCGCAGCGAGCGGCCGGTCTTGGTGAGGAAGACGTCGTCGAGGCTGGGGCGGTGCAGCTCGATCGAGCGCAGGTCCAGCCCGGCGTGATCGAGGCGGCGCAGCACCTGCGGGATGGCGGTGGCGCCCTCGTCGACGTAGAGACGCAGGCCGCCCTCGTCGACGGTCTCCAGCTTGCTCACGTACGCCTCGGTGTCGAGCAGTTCGGCGGCGCGCGGGGTGCTCGGGGCGTCCAGGCCGACGATGACCACCTCGCCGGAGATCTCCCGCTTCAGCTCGGCGGGCGTGCCCTCGGCGACGATCTCGCCGTGGTCCATGATCGCGATGCGGTCGCAGAGCGCGTCCGCCTCGTCGAGGTAGTGCGTGGTGATGAAGACGGTCATCCCCTCGGTGCGCAGCCGGCGGATCTCGTCCCACATGTGCGCGCGGCTCTGCGGGTCGAGCCCGGTGGTCGGCTCGTCCAGGAAGACGATCTTCGGCTCGTGGATGATGCCGAGCGCGATCTCGACCCGCCGGCGCTGGCCTCCGGAGTAGGTCTTGCACTTGCGGTCGGCGTACTCGGTGAGTTGGAAGGCGTCCAGCGCGCGGGTGGCCCGCCGGTTCGCCTCGGCCTTGCCGATGCCGTAGAGGCGCGCCTGGAGCACCAGTTCCTCGCGGGCGGTCGACTCGTCCCAGGTGCTGCCGCCCTGGGCCACGTACCCGATCCGGCGGCGCACCTCGGCGGGGTCCTTGCGCAGGTCGGCCCCGGCCACAGTGGCCTGGCCGCCGTCCGGCTCGATGAGGGTGGCGAGCATGCGCAGCGTGGTGGTCTTGCCGGCTCCGTTGGGCCCGAGGAAGCCGAAGATCTCCCCCTCGGCGACGTCGAGGTTGACGCCGCGGACCGCGTCCACGGTCTTCGTCTCGCGACCCTCGCGGGAGCGGTACGACTTCCGCAACCCCCTGGTCTCGATCATTTCTGCTCCTGGTCGTCCGGGCGGACCTGACCGGCCGCCGATCGTCCGCGAGGACGCACGAATCCCCCGCGATTCCTGCCGAGGCTAACGCGATATAGCTTTTCTAGTCAACGTTGATTATGTCGTGTCATCGCGAGCCATCGGTCCAGCCCGACCAGCCGTCGGCCCGCTCCATCCCATCGGGCAGGTACGACACTCCCGACTCGATCCGCTCCGCGATCCGCTCGCACCACGCCGTTTCCGCCGCGGCCCGTGCCAGCCACAACTCGAACATCCACCCGACGTGCACCGGCTTGCGGTTGCGCACCCAGTCCGAGTCGAGCGAGGCGCGCATCGACTCGACCCCGGCCCGGAGGAGGTTCGCCCGGTTGCGCAGCGCCGCCGCGGCCTCCTCTCGCGGCATCGCCGGCAGGAAGGAGAACGCCGCCACGAACGGGTCCGGCGGCTCCTGGACCTGCCACCACTGCGCGCGCAGCAGCGTCTCGAACTCGTCCTCCCCCTTCGCCGTCACCTCGTACGTGGTGCGGGCCGGACGGGCACCCACCTGCTCGACCGAGACGGTCCGCAGCAGGCCCTCGTCGGTGAGTTTGCGCAGCGCGTGGTAGATCGAGCCGGGCTGGACGTTGGCCCACTTGTCCGCGCTCCAGCTCAGCAGCTCGCGGCGCACGTCGTAGCCGTGCACCGGCTGCATCCACCGGACCAGGCCCAGAATCATCATCCTCGTTGCCGACACCGGACAAGCGTAATAGCCAAATTTGACTACAGTGCCGCATCCCACACTGAGCGATCGTTAGGCTCCGCAGGTCGGCCGCTAAACTCCCGGCAACGACCTCCCGGGAGGAGCCACAAGGTGCGCAAGGTTCTCATCGCCAACCGCGGCGAGATCGCCGTCCGCGTCATCCGCGCGTGTCGCGACGCGGGCCTGGCGAGCGTCGCCGTCTACGCGGACTCCGACCGGGACGCCCTGCACGCCACGCTCGCCGACGAGGCGTACGCCCTCGGGGGCGACACCGCCGCGGACAGCTACCTGCGCATCGACAAGCTGATCGACGTGGCGGCCCGGTCCGGCGCGGACGCGGTGCACCCCGGCTACGGCTTCCTCTCCGAGAACGCCGACTTCGCCCAGGCCGTCATCGACGCCGGGCTCACCTGGATCGGCCCCACCCCGCAGGCGATCCGCGACCTCGGCGACAAGGTGACCGCCCGGCACATCGCGCAGCGGGCCGGCGCGCCACTGGTGCCCGGCACCCCGGACCCGGTGGGCAACGCGGACGAGGTGATGGCGTTCGCCGTCGACCACGGCCTGCCGGTCGCCATCAAGGCCGCCTTCGGCGGTGGCGGACGCGGCCTCAAGGTCGCCCGCACCATGGAGGAGATCCCGCACCTGTTCGAGTCGGCGACCCGCGAGGCGGTCGCCGCGTTCGGCCGGGGCGAGTGCTTCGTCGAGCGCTACCTCGACAAGCCGCGCCACGTCGAGGCGCAGGTGCTGGCCGACCAGCACGGCAACGTGATCGTGGTGGGCACCCGGGACTGCTCGTTGCAGCGCCGGCACCAGAAGCTGGTCGAGGAGGCACCCGCGCCGTTCCTCACCGACGCCCAGCGCGCCCAGATCCACGACAGCGCCAAGGCCATCTGCCGCGAGGCCGGCTATCACGGCGCCGGCACCGTGGAATACCTGGTCGGCGCGGACGGCACGATCTCGTTCCTGGAAGTGAACACGCGGCTCCAGGTCGAGCACCCGGTCACCGAGGAGACCGCCGGCATCGACCTGGTCCGCGAGCAGTTCCGCATAGCCGACGGCGAGAAGCTGCGCTTCACCGAGGACCCGACGCCGCGCGGGCACGCCATCGAGTTCCGGATCAACGGCGAGGACCCGGGCCGCAACTTCCTGCCCGCGCCGGGCACCGTCACCGCGCTGCGCCTGCCTTCCGGGCCGGGCGTGCGGGTGGACACCGGCATCTCGGCCGGCGACGTGATCGGCGGCAACTTCGACTCCCTGCTCGCCAAGGTGATCATCGTCGGCGAGACGCGCGCCGAGGCGCTGGAGCGGGCCCGCCGGGCGCTCGACGAGATGGTGGTCGAGGGCATGGCCACCGCGCTGCCCTTCCACCGCCTGGTGATCCGCGACGAGGCGTTCACCGCCGAGCCGTTCACCGTGCACACGCGGTGGATCGAGACCGAGTGGGACAACACCGTCCCGGCCTTCACCGCCACCCCGGGCGCCGCCGACGAGCCGGCCGAGCGCGAGACCGTGGTGATCGAGGTGGGCGGCAAGCGGCTGGAGGTCGTCCTCCCCGCCGGGCTCGGCGCGGGTACGGCGGCAGCCGCGCCCGCCGCGAAGAAGCCGGCCCGCCGGGGCGGCGGAGGCAAGGCGGGCGCCGCGGTCAGCGGCGACACGCTCACCTCGCCGATGCAGGGCACGATCGTGAAGATCGCGGTCGCCGACGGCGACGAGGTGGCCGAGGGCGACCTGGTCGTGGTGCTGGAGGCGATGAAGATGGAGCAGCCGCTGCACGCGCACAAGGCCGGCACGGTGAGCGGGCTCGCCGCCGAGGTCGGCGCGGTGATCACGTCCGGCGCCGCGATCTGCACCATCGCCTGAGATGCAAGGAAGGGCCCCTTCTTAACGCCTGAGGTAGAGAAGGGGCCCCTTCTTAACAGCGCGAGGCCGGGTGGTCTGAGCCACCACCGGGGGCGGGCACGGCCCGGGGCGGGAATGATGGCCGGGTGCGGTTCCTTCACGGCGCGGTCCCCGCGCACGACCTGACCTACAACGACGTCTTCATGGCGCCCAACCGGTCCGAGGTGGGCTCCCGGCTCGACGTCGACCTGGCCACCACCGACGGGACCGGCACCACCATCCCGCTGGTGGTGGCGAACATGACGGCCGTCGCGGGCCGGCGGATGGCCGAGACGGTGGCCCGGCGCGGCGCGGTGGCGGTGATCCCGCAGGACATCCCGATCGAGGTCGTCGCCGACGTGGTCGGCTGGGTCAAGCAGCGCCACCTGGTGCACGACACAGCGATCACGCTGGGCCCGACCGAGACCGTCGGCGACGCCATCCACCTGCTGCCGAAACGGTCGCACGGCGCGGTGGTGGTGGTCGACGCGGACAGTCGGCCGATGGGCGTGGTCACCGAGGCGGACACCGTCGGGGTGGACCGCTTCGCCCAGCTCCGGCACGTGATGTCGACCGAGTTGCACACCGTCCCGGCGGACGCGGACCCGCGTACCGGATTCGACCGGCTGTCGGCGGGCCGGCGGCGGATCGCGCCGGTGGTGGACGCGCAGGGCCGCCTGGTCGGGGTGCTGACCCGGCAGGGCGCGTTGCGCGCCACGCTGTACAAGCCGGCCACCGACGACCGTGGACGGCTGCGCGTCGCCGCCGCCGTGGGCATCAACGGCGACGTCACCGGCAAGGCCGCCGCGCTGCTGGAGGCCGGGGTGGACACGCTCGTCGTGGACACCGCGCACGGGCACCAGGAGCGGATGCTCCAGGCGCTGCGGGCGGTCCGCCGGCTGGATCCGCCGGTGCCGGTGGCAGCCGGCAACGTGGTCACCGCCGATGGCGTACGCGACCTGGTCGACGCGGGCGCGGACATCGTCAAGGTGGGTGTCGGGCCGGGCGCGATGTGCACCACCCGGATGATGACCGGCGTGGGCCGTCCACAGTTCTCCGCGGTGCTCGACTGCGCGGCGGCGGCCCGCTCGCTGGGTCGGCACGTGTGGGCCGACGGCGGCGTACGCCACCCGCGGGACGTGGCGCTGGCGCTCGCCGCGGGCGCGTCGAACGTGATGATCGGCTCCTGGTTCGCCGGCACCTACGAGTCCCCCGGCGACCTGTACACCGACGCCGACGGGCGGCGCTACAAGGAGAGCTTCGGCATGGCGTCCTCGCGTGCGGTGAGCGCCCGCACGGCCGAGGACAGCGCGTTCGACAGGGCCCGGAAGGCGATCTTCGAGGAGGGCATCTCGTCGGCCCGGATGTACCTGGACCCGAGCCGGCCCGGCGTCGAAGACCTGATCGACGAGATCATCTCCGGCGTGCGCAGCGCGTTCACGTACGCGGGCGCGCGCAGCCTGGAGGAGTTCCACGAGCGGGCGCTCGTCGGCGTGCAGAGCGCGGCCGGCTACACCGAGGGGATGCCGCTGCCGACGAGCTGGTGACGCCCGGCCGGCTCAGTTGAACAACCGCCTGATCACGGTACGGGCGGCGGCCTCCGGGTCGTCGCCCACCCGGGGCGGCAGCGCGCCGGAGAGCCAGAGCGTGGCGAAGCCGTGCACGATCGACCAGGCGGCCAGCGCGTCGGTGTCCGGCTCCCGCCCGGTGCGCCGGGCCACCCCGCCGCGCAGCAGTTCGCCCGACCGCTCCCGGGCGGCGATCAGCTCCGGGTCGTCGGCCCGGTACAGCTCGGGCCGGAACATGACGTCGAAGTGCGCCCGGTGTCGTACCGCGAACCCGACGTAGGCCACGCCGGTGTCGAGCAGGTCGTCGCCGGCCTGCCGGAGCGCGTCGGCGAGCAGGTCGAAGCCCTCGGTGGCGAGCGCGGTGAGCAGCCCGGCCTTGTCACCGAAGTGGTGTGCGGGCGCGGCGTGCGAGACCCCGGCGCGGCGGGCCAGCTCACGCAGGCTCAGCGCGGCCGGCCCGGTCTCGGCGATCGCCTCCGCCGCGGTGCTCAGCAGGACGCGACGGAGGTCACCGTGGTGGTACGAGGCCATGCCGTCACCCTAACTTGTCATTGACAAGATGACACCCGTCGCGCAATCTTGTCACCGACAAGATGCTCGTCGGAGGGATCGACAATGGCACCCCTGATCGCACTCCTCGCCGGCACCGCGCTGGCCCGCGTCGCCGGCCTGCTCGGCGTGGACGCCCTGGACGGATGGCACCCCGCGCTGCGGGTCGGGCTGGCGCTGATGTTCGTGCTGACCGGCGTGGCCCACTTCGCGTCCCGGCGCAGGGACCTGATCGCGATGGTCCCGCCGTCGCTGCCCCGGCCCGACCTGCTGGTCACCGTCACCGGCGTGCTGGAACTCGGCGGCGCGCTCGCGCTACTGGTCCCGGCGACCGCGCGTCCGGCGGCGGCCGGGCTGGCGTTGCTGATGCTGGCCATGTTCCCGGCGAACGTGTCTGCCGCGCGCCGCCGCCTCACGCTCGCCGGCCGCCCGGTGACCCCGCTGGGCGCCCGCACGGCGCTCCAGGTCGTCTTCGTGGCCGCCGCGCTGGCGGTCGCGTTCGGCAGATGAGCCGCGCGCCAGGCCGGCGGCGCCCCTCCCGTATGAGCCGCACGCCGGGTCGGCGGCGAGCCTCACAGGCTCGGGCCGGGCGGCGGCCCCCGCAGGTGAGCCGCCGCCCGGCCGGAGCGCTCAGGCCCGGGCCGGCTCCGCCTCGGTACGCGCCGTGGCGTCCCCGGGCCGCACCGAGGGCAGGCGAAGGCAGGCGACCAGGCCGATCAGCAGGAACCCGGCTCCGGCGAACGCCGCGTACCGGGTGGCGTCGGAGAACGCCGCCTTCGCCTCCTCGGCGATCGGCGCGGTACGCGGGTCCGCCTCCAGCCCGCCGATAGCCGCGCCCGCGCTCTCCTTGACCGCGCTCACCACCTGGTCCCGCTGGGCCGGGTCGAGTCCGGGCTGGTCGGCCAGGCGGTCGCCGAGCAGTCCGCCGAGGCCGGCGAAGAGCACGGTGCCGAGCACGGCGATGCCGAGCGCGGAGCCGACCTGCCGGGCGGTGCTCTGCAGGCCCGAGCCCTGGCCGCTGCGGCGTACCGGCACCTCGGACAGGGAGACGCCGGTGAGCTGGGCGGTGGCCAGGCCGACGCCGACGCCGTACACGAACAGGAAGCCCACCGGCGCCCACCAGCTGGTGTCCGGCGCGACCACGAACCCGAGCCCGGCCACGCCGACCAGCTCGGCGGCGACACCGAGCTGGACCACCCGGGCCGCGCCCCAGCGCTGGGTGAGCGGCGCGCCGAGGCCGCTGGCCAGGAAGCTGCCGACGGCGAGCGGCAGCAGCGCCAGGCCGGTCCGGAAGGCGCTGTAGCCGAGCACGTTCTGGAACCACAGCGGCAGCGCGAACAGCAGGCCGAACTCGCCCAGGCTGACGATCCCGGCGGCCAGGATGCCGTTGCGGAACGAGCCGATGCCGAACAGCGACAGGTCGAGCAACGCCGGCCGGCCGGCCCGGTTGCGGTGTACCTGCTGGGCCAGGAAGAGCCCGAGCGCGGCGAGCCCCAGGAGCGCGGCCACCGGCACCGGCGAGATCGACGCGGTCCAGTCCAGCCCGAACAGGCTGAACGGCCGCTCCCGCTCCCACCAGCCGTAGGTGCGGCCCTCGATCAGCGCGAAGACCACGCCGGTCATGCCGATCACGGAGAGCAGCGCGCCGGTGAGGTCCAGGCCGCGCTCGGCCCGGTCGTCGCGGGACTCGCCCACGAGCACCAGCGTCGCCACGATCACGGCGAGGCTGACCGGGACGTTGATGCCGAAGGCCCACCGCCAGGAGTACGTGGTGGTGAGCCAGCCGCCGAGCAGGGGACCGAGCGCCGCCGCGCCGCCGATGGTGGAGCCCCAGACGGCGAACGCGATGCCCTTCTCCCGGCCGGTGAAGTTGGCGTTGAGCAGGGAGAGCGAGGTGGGCAGCATCATCGCCCCGCCGACGCCCTGGAGCACCCGGGCGGCGATGAGCGTCTCGCCGGAGCCGGCGAGCGCCGCGAGGACGCTGGCGACCACGAACACGGTGACGCCGACCAGGAACATCCGCCGCCGCCCGGACCGGTCGGCGAAGCGGCCGGCGACCAGCAGCAACGCGGCGAAGACCAGGGTGTACGCCTCCTGCACCCACTGCGCGTCGGTGGAGGTGATGTCCAGGTCGCGGATGATCTGCGGCACCGCGACGTTCACGATGGTGGCGTCCACGATGATCATCGCGACGCCGAGGCTGATGGCGAGCAGCCCGAACCAGCGTCCCCGTCCGTCGCTGCGCATGTGCGGCCCCCTCTATTAGCTAGATTCTCTAGCTACCCGGGCTGCTAGCTTTGTCCCATGGAGGGGGTGCCGTCAACCGGGGAGACCGCGCCGGCCGCGCCGCCCAGCAGCGAGGCCTCCCGAGCGCTGCGCGACGTGCTGCGGATCGCCGGTGACACCCGGGCCGCACTGGCCCGCCGCCTGGGCCTCAACGCGACCGACGCCGCGGCCATCGACCACCTGGTCTCCAGCCCGGAGCCGCTGGGCCCGGTCGAGCTGGGCAACCGGCTCGGCATCCGGTCGGCCTCGGCGACCACGCTCGTGGACCGGCTCGTGCAGGCCGGTCACGTCGCCCGGACCCCGCACCCGTACGACAGGCGGCGGCTCAGCCTCCAGGTGACCGAGAGCGCCGTCGGCGAGGTGCTGGAGGCGCTGCGCCCGCTGCTCGTCGGCGTCGACCGGGCGGTCTCCCGGCTCACCCCCGAGCAGGCCGAGGCCACCGCGGCGTTCCTGCGCGAGGTCACCGACGTCATGCGGGACTACGTCGCCACCGCGCCGGACGAGCCGTCCCGGGCGCGTCCCGAACGCGGCTGAGGAGCTTCTCAGAAATTAGTTTGGGCCCTGATGGTTCGGGGGCTAATCTGACAGCCGTGAATCCTGGGCCCCTCGTACGCTTTCCCGACGCGCTGCACCACGCGCCGCTCGGCCGGCTGGTCTCGATCGCCGGTCACGTCGTCGAGCAGCACTGGGGGCGCTACCTGGCCGAGCACCACGGGCTCACGTCCGCCGGCATGCGGGTCCTGATGATCCTCCTCCGCTCCGGCGACGCGAGCCACCGGGAAATGGCCGAGCTGTGCTTCGTCCGGCCCGCCACGCTCACCGGCATCGTGGACACCCTCGAACGCGACGGCTTCGTCAGCAGACGCCGCGCGCCCGAGGACCGCCGCACCGTCCGGCTCGCCCTGACCGACAAGGGCGGCGAGCACGCCCGCGCCATCATCGACATGATCCACAGCGATCGGCCACTGACGTCTGTCGACGCCGACCCGGACAAACGGGCGGTGATCCGCGAGTTCCTGATCGAAATCATCACCGGCATGTCCGACGGGGACCTCCGTCGGTTGAACCGGGACAGCGAGTCCGACACCGAGCCGCCAACGGGGAGCCATCCGTGTTGATCCGCCTGCTCCGCACACACCTGCGCCCGTACCGACGATGGCTGGTCGCCGTGGTGGCGTTCCAGTTCGTCGGCACCATCGCCTCGCTCTACCTGCCCAGCCTGAACGCCGACATCATCGACCGCGGCGTCGCCGTCGGCGACACCGACCAGATCCTGCGTACGGGCGGCTGGATGCTGCTGGTCAGCCTGCTCCAGATCGCCTGCTCGATCGCCGCCGTCTACTTCGGGGCGAAGACCGCGATGGGCTTCGGCCGCGACGTGCGCGGTTCCATCTTCCGGCGGGTGAACAGCTTCTCCGCCCGCGAGGTGGCCCGGTTCGGCGCGCCGTCCCTGATCACCCGCAACACCAACGACGTCCAGCAGGTGCAGATGCTGGTGCTGCTGAGCTGCACCATGCTGGTCGCCGCGCCGATCATGAGCGTCGGCGGAGTGGTGATGGCGCTCCGTGAGGACGTCGGGCTCTCCTGGCTGATGCTGGTCTGCGTACCGGTGCTCGCAGTCGCGCTGGGCCTGATCATCCGCCGGATGGTGCCGGGCTTCCGGCTCATGCAGACCCGGATCGACACGGTCAACCGGGTGCTGCGCGAGCAGATCACCGGCATCCGGGTGGTCCGGGCCTTCGTCCGCGAGCCGTACGAGACCGACCGCTTCGGGGCGGCGAACACCGACCTGACCGCCACCGCCCTGCGGATCGGGCGGCTCCAGGCGCTGATCTTCCCGATCGTGATGCTGGTCCTGAACGTCTCCAGCGTCGCGGTGCTCTGGTTCGGCGCGGCGCGTGTCGACTCCGGCCAGATCCAGGTCGGCGCGCTGACCGCGTTCCTGCAGTACCTGATGCAGATCCTGATGGCGGTCATGATGGCCACCTTCATGCTGATGATGGTCCCCCGGGCCGCGGTCTGCGCCGAGCGCATCGAGGAGGTGCTGGACACCGACTCGTCGGTGGTGCCGGCGTCCGACCCGGTCACCGAGGTCACCGGCCACGGCGAGTTGGAGCTGCGCGGCGCCGGATTCCAGTACCCGGGCGCGAGCGCGCCGGTCCTGCACGACATCTCGTTCCGCGCCGAACCGGGCCGGACCACCGCGATCATCGGCTCCACCGGCGCCGGCAAGACCACGCTGCTGACGCTGATCCCCCGCCTGGTCGACCCCACCGCCGGCGCCGTCCTGGTCGACGGCGTGGACGTCCGGGAACTCGCCCCGGATGAGCTGTGGCGGCGGATCGGGCTGGTGCCCCAGCGGCCGTACCTGTTCAGTGGCACCGTCGCCAGCAACCTGCGCTACGGCAATCCGGACGCCACCGACGCCGACCTGTGGGCCGCCCTGGAGATCGCCCAGGCGCGCGACTTCGTCGCCGACATGGCGGGCGGGCTGGACGCGCCGATCGCGCAGGGCGGCACGAACGTCTCCGGTGGCCAGCGGCAACGGCTGGCGATCGCCCGCGCGCTCGTGCGCAAACCGGAGATCTATCTCTTCGACGACTCCTTCTCCGCGCTCGACCTCGGCACGGACGCCCGGCTGCGGGCCGCCCTCAAGCCGGTCACCGCGGACGCGGCGGTGGTGATCGTGGCCCAGCGGGTCTCCACGATCGTCGACGCCGACCAGATCATCGTGCTCGAGGACGGGGGTGTCGTCGGGATGGGACGACACGAGGAACTACTGGAGAGCTGTCCCACGTACGCCGAGATCGTGGCGTCGCAGCAGACGGCGGAGGTGGCCGCATGACCTCGTCGGTTCCGCAGCAGAAGAACGAACCCACACGACTACCTCCGGCCGGACGCCGGCCCGCCGGTGGACCGCCGCACATGAACATGGGCATGCCGGCCGAGAAGGCGATGAACTTCGGGCCGTCGGCGCGCCGTCTGCTGGGGCGGCTGCGACCGTACCGGCTCCAGCTCACCGGCGTGCTCGCGCTGGCCCTGGGCAGCGTCGGGCTCAGCGTCGTCGGGCCGAAGGTGCTCGGCCACGCCACCGACATCATCTTCAGCGGGGTGATCGGCCGTCAGCTGCCGGCCGGCACCACGACCGAGGCGGCGGCGGAGGCAGCCCGCGCCGAGGGCAACGGCAACTTCGCCGACATGCTGGCCCGGATGGACGTGATCCCCGGCACCGGGATCGACTTCGCCGCGCTGGGCCGGGTGCTGGCGTTCGCGGTGGTGCTCTACATCGGCGCGAGCATCCTGCAGTGGGCGCAGGGCTGGGTGCTCAACGGGGTCGTGCAGCGCACCGTGCTGAGGCTGCGCGCCGACGTGGAGGACAAGCTCAACCGGCTGCCGCTGCCGTACTTCGACAAGCAGCCCCGGGGTGAGCTGCTGAGCCGGGTCACGAACGACATCGACAACGTGTCGCAGACGCTCCAGCAGACGCTGAGCCAGCTGCTCACGTCGCTGCTCACCGTCGTCGGCGTACTCGGGATGATGTTCTGGATCTCGCCGTTGCTGGCGCTGGTCGCGCTGGTCGCGGTGCCGCTGTCGGTGGTGGTCACCAGCCAGATCGCGAAGCGGTCGCAGGGCAAGTTCATCGCGCAGTGGAAGCACACCGGCGAGCTGAACGGCCAGATCGAGGAGGCGTACACCGGGCACGAGCTGGTCAAGGTCTTCGGCCGGCAGAAGGAGGTCGAGGCCGCCTTCCACGCCAAGAACGAGGAACTGTTCCGGGCCAGCTTCGGCGCGCAGTTCGTCTCCGGGATCATCATGCCGGCGATGTTCTTCATCGGGAACCTCAGCTACGTCGCGATCGCGGTGGTCGGCGGCCTGCGGGTGGCGTCCGGCTCGATGAGCCTCGGTGACGTGCAGGCGTTCATCCAGTACTCGCGGCAGTTCACCCAGCCGCTCACCCAGGTCGCCTCGATGGCCAACCTGCTGCAGTCCGGGGTGGCCTCGGCCGAGCGGGTCTTCGCGGTGCTCGACGCCGACGAGCAGAGCCCCGACCCGGCCGAGCCGGCGCGGATCGCCGACCCGCACGGGCGGGTCGAGTTCGAGCACGTCTCCTTCCGGTACGACCCGGAGAAGCCGCTCATCGACGACCTGTCGCTGGTCGCCGAACCAGGTCACACGGTGGCCATCGTCGGTCCCACCGGCGCGGGCAAGACCACGCTGGTCAACCTGGTCATGCGGTTCTACGAGCTGGACGCCGGCCGGATCACGCTGGACGGGGTGGACATCTCCACGATGCGCCGCGACGACCTGCGCGGCCGGATCGGCATGGTGCTCCAGGACACCTGGCTGTTCGGCGGCACCATCCGGGACAACATCGCCTACGGGCGTCCGGACGCCAGCGAGGAGGAGATCCTCGCCGCCGCCCGGGCGACGTTCGTCGACCGGTTCGTGCGCAGCCTGCCCGACGGCTACGACACCGTGATCGACGAGGAGGGCGGCAACGTCAGTGCCGGGGAGAAGCAGCTCATCACCATCGCCCGCGCGTTCCTGGCCGAGCCGTCGCTGCTGATCCTGGACGAGGCGACCAGCTCGGTGGACACCCGCACCGAGGTGCTGCTCCAGCGCGCCATGGCGGCGCTGCGCTCGGACCGGACGAGCTTCGTCATCGCGCACCGGCTCTCCACCATCCGCGACGCCGACCTGATCCTGATGATGGAGCAGGGCCGGATCGTGGAGCAGGGCACCCATGACCAGCTCGTCGCCGCCGGTGGCGCGTACGCCCGGCTCTACCGGGCGCAGTTCACCGGCGCGGTGATCACCGACGAGGTTCCGGCGCCGGCCCCGGCCGGCCCGCCGAACGGAATGCGTGCCGGCGCCGGCACGCCGGTCGGTAACTGACGTGGATCCGGCCACAGGCCCGACACCGGCCGCCGCCCGGGTGCCTTGCCGGCACCCGGGCGGGCCGGAGTCAGCCGGGCGGGAGCAGTCCGGCCGACCGGCTCGCGACCACCGCGCCGATCAGGCCCAGCGCCTGCGCGGCGGGCATCGGGTCGAGCACCCGCCCGTCGCGCAGACGCAGCGAGACCGAGCCGTCGGCCGCCTCCCGGGGGCCGAGGACCCCGGTGTACGGGATGCGCCTGCGGGCCGCGTCGCGGATGCGGGCGCCGAGCGAACCGGCGTGCTGCACCTCGGCCCGCAGCCCGGCCACCTCGGCACGGCGGGCCAGTCCGGCGGCAGCGTCGGCCTGCGCCGCGTCGAGCGGGAGCAGCAGCACCTGCACCGGGGCGTACCAGGCGGGGAACGCGCCCTGGTGCACCTCGATCAGGTACGCGAACAGCCGCTCCATGCTGCCGACCAGGCTGCGGTGCACCATCACCGGCCGTTTCCGGCGGCCGTCCGAGTCGGTGTACGACAGGTCGAACCGTTCCGGCTTGTCGAAGTCGAGCTGAACGGTGGAGATGGTCGACTCCCGGCCGGCCGCGTCCACGATCTGAATGTCGATCTTCGGGCCGTAGAACGCGGCCTCACCCGGCGCCTCCACGACGTCCACCCCGTCGAGCGCCGCGCGCAGCAGGTCCTCGGCCCGCGCCCAGCTCGCGTCGTCGCCCACGTACCGCTGGCCCGGCCCACGCAGCGACAGCCGCAACCCGGCGGGACGGACGCCGAGCGCGGCATGCGCCTCGCCGATCAGCCGCAGGATCTCGCGGACCTCGTCGCCGACCTGGTCCAGGGCGCAGAAGTTGTGCGCGTCGTTGAGCGAGATGGCACGCACCCGGGACAGCCCGCCGAGCACCCCGGAACGTTCCGCCCGGTACATCCCGCCCAGCTCGGCGACGCGCAGCGGCAGCTCCCGGTAGGAACGCCCCCGGGCCCGGAACACCAGCGCGTGATGCGGGCACAGCGCCGGGCGCAGCACGAACTCGTCGTCGGCGCTCAGCCGCATCGGCGGGAACATGTCGTCGGCGAAGTAGCCCAGGTGCCCGGACAGCTCGAACAGCTCCCGTTTGCCCAGCGGCGGCGAGTAGACGTGCCGGTAGCCGGCCCGCCGCTCCAGCTCCCGCACGTACTCCTCGACGGCGTGCCGGGCGGCGGCGCCGTCCGGCAGCCAGATCGGCAGCCCGGCGCCCGCGAGCGGGTCGGAGACGAACAGCTCCAGGTCCCGGCCGAGCCTGCGGTGGTCGATCATGTCGCTCTCCTTGATCGGGTACGACCCGGAGGCGAGCAGGCCCGGAACGCCGCGAGGCCCCGGAGCGGATCGCCCCGGGGCCTCGTCGACAGAAACGTCAGTGCGGCGCGCCGGGAACACCCGGCGTCGTGGTCACTACCGCGCTGCGCATGCCCCGAACGTAGACGCGCGGACGCCACCGGCGCACCTGGATTTCGGAGAGAGGGTGCGGGTCGCCGACACGGGACCTGTCGGCGACCCGCCGCGGCCTGGGCATCGGGAACGGGGGACCCGACGGCTCCGGTGCCGCGTCCCGCCAACGGTACGCCGCGATCCGTCGATCCGCCGCCCCGTCCCGGGGCCTCGCCCACCCGTAACGTCCGGCCGGGTCGGCTCGTTTCACACCTACGGCCCGCCGGTGTCGCCTGTCACCGCCAGGTGGGGCCGGTGGTGGTGACGCCGGACACGGCGTCAGGCTCGGTCCGGTCGAACGGAGAACTCCGGCGAGGTGGCGGTCGTGGCCGAACTCATCTCTGACGTCGCGTCGCCCATGTGGGCGTACGCGCTGCTGCTGACCCTGCTGATCGCCGACGCCTTCGTTCCGGTGGTGCCGACCCAGCTCGTCATGATCACCAGTGGGGCGCTGACCGTCTACGGCGGGCTCAGCCTGCCGGCCACCATCGCGGTCGGCGCGGCCGGCGTCTTCATCGGCGACCTGGCCTGCTACCTGATCGGCCGCACCACGCCGACCCGCCGGGCGGCACGTGCCACGCCACGCGGGCGGGCGCGCCGGGCCGTCACCCGGGTCACCCGCGGGCTACGCGAGCCCGGGCCGCTGGTGATCCTGCTCTGCCGGTTCGTGCCCGGCGGCCGGATGGCGGCCTGCTTCTCGGCCGGCCGCAGCCGCTACCCGTACCGCCTCTTCCTGCCCTACGAGGCGGCAGCGGCGCTCGCCTGGTCCAGTTACGGCGCGCTCGTCGGTCACCTGGGCGGCACGGCGCTGACCCACTCGGCGTGGCGGCTGCTGCTGATCGGTGGCGTGGCGGCGGCCGGGTTCGCGCTGGCCGGGTGGGCGATGACCTGGATCAGCAGCGCCCGGCAGACCCGCGCCGAGGCCACCGCCGACTCGACCGGCAGCTGACGCGCGGTCTGGAGCGTTGACCCCCGCCGCATATAAGTTCCGTTTATATTGACCAGGTGTGGGAGATCAGGCTTCATCCGGAGGTCGAGCGTTGGTTCCTGGACCTGTGCTCGAGTGAGCCGAGCACCGCTGACCTCGTCAGCGAAGCGCTCGACCTACTGGCAGAGCACGGCCCCGCACTGGGTCGGCCACTGGTTGACCGACTCAAGGGCAGCGCTTATCACCACATGAAGGAACTACGACCAGGTTCCAGCGGCACCTCGGAGGTTCGGATGATCTTCGCGTTCGATCCCTCCCGGGAAGCCATCTTCCTGGTGGCCGGGGACAAGGCGGGGCAGTGGCAGAGTTGGTACCGGCTCGCCATTCCGTTGGCGGACGAGCGGTTCCAGGAGCACCTGATCAACCTGAAGGAAGAACAGCCATGAGTGGTGGGGCGAACTGGCGCGACGTCAAGGCGAAGGCCCGCAGAGTGGATCCCTCGTGGGACGACAGCGAGCGTGTCGCCCGGCGGGGACAGTTGCGAGAGCAGATGCTGGCTTCGGTCAGCGGCGCGCAGCTGGCGGAGATCCGCAAGCAGCTGGGCATGACCCAGGCTCAGCTGGCGGACGCGGCGGGCTTGTCTCAGGCGCGGATCAGCCAGATCGAGAACGGCGAGAGCGTCAACCTGGAGATTCTGCGCGCCTATGTGACCGGACTCGGCGGACACCTTGATGTGGTCGCCCGGATCGGGAACATTCGTCTCGACGTAGCCTGACGCGGGTCTCCGGGGATCCGGTAGGGGACGACCCGGGGACCGAAGTGGGTGGTGGTCCCGGATCCGTCTGGGGCGGTTGCGGCGACAGGCTGGCCGTATGCCTGGAACGCGGAGAAGCGGCCTGTTGGCCCTCGGCGGGATCGTCCTGGCGGCGGTGCTCGCGACGATCGGTCACGTCGGGGTCAGCGACGACCTGGATCCCTGGTCGCTGACCGTCAGCGACTTCGCCGTCTCCGATCGGGGCGGCGTCATCGACACCGCGATGGCGGTGCTCGCGGCGGCCAGTGTCGTGCTGCTGCCGGCGCTGCGCCGGGCCGGTGCGGGCCTGGTCCCGCTCGCGTTGCTGACCGCCTGGTCGGCCGGGTTGCTGGCCGCGGCGGTGGTGCCCACGAACGAGCCGGGTACGCCGATGGACACCGCCGCGTACGTGCACCGGTACGCCTCGGTGCTGTCGTTCCTGGCCCTGCCCGTGGCCGGCTGGCTGCTGGCCCGCCACCCGGTCGCCGGAGCCGCCGCCTGGCTGCGCGGCCTGACCGCAGCCAGCCTGGTGCTCGCAGGCGCGATGATCTGGTCCGCCTACCCGGGCGACCGAGCCCTGCTCGGCCTGATCGAGCGCGTGCTCATCCTCACGGAGACAGCCGTCATAACCACCCTCGCCCTGCACCTCGCCCTGACCAGAGTCGTCGATCATGCAGTTGTGACCCCGCACAGACCGGGCATTCCGGTCGGATCGGGGGCCGCAACTCCATGATCGACGAAAGAATGGGCGGGACGGGGCTACTCCAGCTCGTGGAGCATGAGCTGGCGGGCGGCCTCGGTGATGGAGCCGGACAGGCTCGGGTAGATGGTGATGGTGTGGGCCAGCTCGTTCACCGTCAGGTTGTTCTCCACCGCCATCGTGATCGGCAGGATCAGCTCGCTGGCCTTCGGCGCCACCACCACGCCGCCGATCACCTGGCCGCTCGCCGGCCGGCAGAACAGCTTGACGAAGCCGTCGGCCAGGTCGTCCATCTTCGCCCGCGCGTTGCCGGACAGCGGCAGCATCACCTGGCGGGCCGGGGTCTTGCCGGCGTCCACCTCGTCCTGGGAGACGCCGACAGTGGCCAGCTCCGGGTCGGTGAAGACGTTCGCCGCGACGGTACGCAGCCGCAGCGGCCGGACCGCCTCGCCCAGCGTGTGCCACATGGCGATCCGGCCCTGCATCGCCGCGACGCTGGCCAGCGGCAGCACGCCGGTGCAGTCCCCCGCCGCGTAGATGCCCGGCACGTTGGTACGGGAGACCCGGTCCACTGTCACGTAACCGCCCCGGGCCAGCTCCACGCCGTACTCGGCCAGGCCCAGGTCGGCGGTGTTCGGGATCGAGCCGACCGCGATCAGCGCGTGCGAGCCGGTGACCTGACGGCCGTCGGAGAGCAGCACCTCCACCCCGTCGCCGACGCGGCGGACCGCCTCGGCGCGGGAGTTGTTCAGGATGCTCATGCCCCGGTTGCGGAACACCCGCTCGATCGCCATGGCGGCGTCGGCGTCCTCGTGCGGCATGACCCGGTCCCGGCTGGAGACCAGCGTGACCTTGACGCCCATGGCCAGGTACGCGCTGGCGAACTCGGCGCCGGTGACGCCGGAACCGACCACGATCAGGTGCTCGGGCAGGGCGGGCAGGTCGTACACCTGACGCCAGGTCAGGATGCGCTCGCCGTCCGGTACGGCGGTGGGCAGCTGGCGGGGGGTCGCGCCGGTCGCGACGAGCACCGTCGACGCGGCGATCGAGTACTCCTCGCCGCCGCCGGCCGGGGTGACGATCACCCGGTGGGTGTGGCCGAGCGTGTCCTCGCCCAGGCGGGCGGTGCCGGCCACGAACTCGACGCCGGCCTTGACCAGCTTGGCGTGGATGTCGGCGGACTGCGCCAGGGCGAGCCGCTTGACCCGCTCGTGCACCGCCCGCGCGTCGACGGTGACCGCCTCCAGGCCGTCGGAGTGCACGCCGAACTCCTCGGTGTCCCGGTAACCGGTGACCACCTCCGAGCTGGCGATGAACGTCTTTGAGGGCACGCAGTCGGAGAGCACGCAGGCGCCGCCGGCCCCCTCCGCCTCGACCACCGTGACCTCGGCGTCCAACTGCGCGGCGACCAGGGCCGCCTCGTACCCGGCCGGCCCGCCGCCGATGATCACGATCTGACTCACAGAGCCGTCCCTTCGTTCGCGACTGCGGGGCTCCGCTCCGCCGCACTCCTCGCGCTCACCGCAATAGCCCCTCGTCTGTGCTCACAGTGACTTTCTTCTCCCCGTCGGGTTCGACACGCACTGTCGTATTCTCCCCCACCCGCCAGCCGGGCTATCGTCGTCGCCGTGCGTCTCTACGCTGCTTACGGCTCAAACCTGGACCCCGCCCGCATGCGCGCCTACTGCCCGCATTCGCCGATGGTGGGTACCGGCTGGCTGGAGGGGTGGCGGCTCACCTTCGCCGGCGAGGACGTCATCGGGTGGGAGGGCTCGGTCAGCACCGTTGTCGAGTCCCCGGGTGACCGGGTCTTCGTGGCCCTCTACGACATCCACCCGTACGACGCCGCGCAGCTCGACGAGATCGAGGGCGTGACCGCCGAGACGTACCGCCGGCTGACGGTGCGCGTCTCGACGCTCGACGGCGACGTGACCGCGTGGGTCTACGTGTTCGACGGCTACGAGGGCGGACTGCCCACCGCCTGGTACCTGTCGGAGCTGGCGAACGCCGCGGAGAAGGCGGGCGCGCCGGACGACTACGTCACCGAGCTGCGGTCCCGCCCCACCGGCACCGCGTCCGCGTAGCGCGTCTCCCACAGTGACAGTGTGCGCCGAGCGCCCCCGGGAGCGCTCGGCGACCCCGGGACGGGGGTGCGGGGTCACACCCGCGAGGCGGGCACGCTCCGCTCGTACATGTCGGCCCAGTGCTCCTCCACCAGCCCGACGGAGCGGTAGAGCGTGACCGGCGCGGTCGGGTTGGCCAGGTCGACGCCGAGCCCGGCCCCGGCACGGCCCTTCGCCGCGTAGACCGCGAAGGCCCGGCGCAGCAGCGCCGCGCCCACCCCGCGCCGCCGGTACGCGGGCAGCACCGACAGCGTCCGCACCCACCCCCGGTCCTGGTCGAGCGCCTGGTCGGAGGACTGGAGCGCGCCGGCCGGCTCGCCGTCGACCTCGGCCAGGAACCACTCGTCCCAGACCTTGCCGTACGAGGGCAGCAGGTCCCGCCACCGCTCGAAGTCGAGCGGGTCATGATCGGGCGTGTCCCGGAACGCGGTGTCGTAGATCCGGTGGAACAGCCGCAGGTCGCTCTCGTCGTCGGCGCGCAGCGGTCGCACTGTCACCCCGGGCGGGGGCGCCGGCTCGGCGGGCAGGTCGGCGAGCGAGCGGCTCATCCGGATGTAGCGCTTGATCCGGGTGAACCCGGCCTCGGTCAGCTCTCCCGCCCAGCGGGTCTCCGGCGCGTAGACCCCGGCGCGGGCGGTGAGCGCGGGCAGGCCACGTTCGGCGGCCCGTTCGGCGACCCGCTCCAGCAGCCGGGCCAGCAGCGGCGCGCGCAGGTCGGCGCCGCGGTCGGGGTCGACGAGCACGTCGACCCACTCCCGGCCCACGCCGCTCGGGTTGGCCAGGATCGACCAGGCCACCGCCGTCCCGTCCGGGTCGGTGACCAGCCAGGAGTCCCGCGCCGGGTCGACGAACGGCGCGGTCAGCGCGGATCGCACGTCCTCGTCGTCGAAGTCGGGGTGGCCGACGGCGAACGTGTCGGCGGCGTGCACCACCGCCAGGATCGCGGGCACGTCGTCGAGGGTCGGGCGGCGGGCCGACCAGCCGGCGGGGAGCGTCACGGGCCAGATCCTGACAGCCGCACCGGCGGGGCCGCCTCCCATTTATCCGCGTCGGGCGCGCTGCCGCGCGGCGCCGAGCAGAACCAGCAGCTCCGCGCCCTCGGCCGCGCTCAGCACGCGGAACGCCGCCGACGCCAGGCGTTCGGTCACCGCCTCGGCCCAGAGCCGCCGCCGCACCAGCGGCCCGACCGGCGGGTACGGGGGCGCCCAGCCGCACGCGGCCGCTCCCGCCTCGCCCTCCGGCCCGGCCAGCACCGCCTCCAGCGGTGTCAGCCCGGCCGCGCGCACCGCGAGCAGGTACGCCCCGGCGAAGTGCTCGCGCAGCAGCAGCATGCCGACCGCCGCCCGCGCGCCCGGTGACGGGTCGGGCACCGGCATGGCCCGCCAGGCGGCGAAGAGCGGCATGCCGCTGCCGTCCGCCGCCTCGACCGCCCGGCCCAGCAGCGCGGCGAGCCGGGACGACTCGGCGCCGTCACCGAGCCGGGCCGTACCCCATCGGCAGCACTCGGCGAGGTTGGCGGTGGCCACCTCCAGCGGCGGGACGGTCCGCGCGGCGGCATCCCAGCCGTCCGTGACCGCCTCCGGGGCGATGAAGCCCAGCGCTGCGGCGACCGTCTCGGCACGGACGTCACCGAGCGCCCCGGCCCGCCCGGTGATGTAGAAGGCCCACCCGGAGATGCCGAGCAGCCGCGCCCGGCGCAGCGTGGACGGGCAGCGGTTGAACGCCTCCCCGAGTTCGAGCACCAGCGGTTTGCAGGCGGCGGCGAGTTGCTCCGGAGTCATCGACGGTCCATCGCCGTCAGTCCACCGTGGCCATTCATCACGCTCAGTCTGCCTGTTCGTCACCGGTGTCGGCATCCCCCTCTTCGGCGTCGAGCGCCTCCAGGACGGCTTCCACCTCACCGGCCCGGCGGCGGGCGGCGGTGACCGCCCGTTCCGCGCCCCGGCGGGCCAGCCGGGCCCGGCTCAGCTCCTGCTCGGCCACCGCGCGGCGACGCTCCAACTCGGCCAGTTCCGTCTCGATCCGGTCCAGCGTCGCGGCGCCGTCGCGCTCGGCCGCGTCCGCCGTGGCCAGCTCCTTCTCGGCCCGTTCCAGGTCCGTGCGGGCCCGGGTCAGCTCGCGGGTCGCGGTGCGCCGCCGCCCGGCCCGTTCGGCCCGCGCCGCCCGCTCGTCGCGGGCCCGGCGCGCGTCGGCCCGCTCGGCCGCCCGATCCGGTACGACGGGCGCCTCCTCGCCTCCGGTCACGAGCCGCAGTTGGGGGCGGGGCACCTCGCCGAACCCGGCGTAGTGGCTGGCCCGCAGCAGGCGTCCGGCGCGTACCTGCTCGGCCACCTCGGTGTCCGAGAGCGCGGCGTTCAGTGTCGCCTCCACCTCGCCCAGCGGCAGCTTGCCGGCCGGCGGCGCGGCGGGTTCGGCGGCGGCCAGGCGGCGTACCTCGGCGACGAGCGCGCCCACGACGGCGCGCCGCTGCGCGGACAGTTCCCGCAGCGTGCCGCCGCGCAGGTCGCGCTGCGCGGCGCGCAGCGACTCGGCCAGCTGGGTCAGGTCGGCGACCAGCTCGGGCCGTCGGATGGCGAGCAGGTTGACCAGCCAGGCCGCCACTGTGGGCCGGCGCAGCTTGCCGATCTCCCGGGCGGTACGCGGGTCGCCGGACTGCCGGGCCTGCGCGACGGCGGCGTCCCGGGCCGCGACGAACCGGTCCGGCGGCGCGGCGTAGAGCCGCCGGATCACCTCCGCGGGCACCTCGGCCATGTTCAGGCGTCGATCCGGGTGCCCGGCTCCAGACGGCGGTAGTCGGTCTTGGACAACGCGGTGTACTGCCGGTCCAGCACGCCGAGGCCGTTGTCGTTGAGCAGCGCGTCGTGCAGCGCGTACGCCCGGCGCGGCGCGACCGCGCGGATGAATTCGACCACCTCGGAGAACTTCGACCAGGGCGCGTGGATCGGGGCGAACAACGTGTCCACCTGCACGTCGTCGGGCACGAACAACGAGTCGCCCGGGTGGTAGACCACATCGGCGAAGAGGTAGCCGAGGTTCTGGATCACCGGGATGTCCGGGTGGATGACCGCGTGCTGCCCGCCGTACGCCCGCACCGGCACCCCGGCGACGGTGAACGACTGTCCGGGCTCGACCGTCACCAGCGCCTCGGCGGCGTCGCCGAGCACCCCGGCGAGCGACGCCGGGCCGTGCACCGGCACGGACCGCCGCTCCAGCGCCCGGGTCAGCGCGGGGACGTCCACGTGGTCCGGGTGTTCGTGGGTGATCAGCACCGCGTCCGCCCCGTCGAGCGCCGCCGGATCGCTGAAGACACCCGGGTCGACGACCAGCACCGCACCGTCGTGCTCCAGCCGCAGGCAGGAGTGGGCGTATTTGGTCACCTGCATCGTGACTCCTCGCATACCGAATCGTGATGTCCTCAGCGCAGTCTGCCGGAACCGGCGCGACCACGCGCCACGTCCGAGGTATCGGTCCCGACGCGCGGGGCCTTCGACGATCGGAGTACGGGGAATGGGCGGACGACGATTCCGGGGCCTTGCCCTGGTGGCGGTGGGCCTGGTCGCGGCGCTCGCCGTGGGCGCCTGCGGCGCGGACGAGGACAGTGGCGGCGATGCGGCCGCGCCGGCCATGGACGGGGGCGCGGCGCGCGAGCAGCCCGCCGGGGGCGGCGCGGACAGCGACCAGGCCGCTCCCGGCGGCACCGGCGGCGCGGATCTGCGGGTCGACCAGCGGTCCATCATCTACACGGGGACGATGCAGGTCCGGGTGGACGATGTGGAGGCCGCGGCGCGGGAGGCGGTCACCGCGGTGACCGTGGCCGGTGGGTTCGTCGGCGGCGACCGGCGGACGAGCCGGTCCGCCGAGGCCCGGGCGACGCTGACGCTGCGGGTGCCGGCGGACAAGTTCGCCGGTGTGATCGACCGGCTCGCCGGCCTCGGCCGGCAGGAGCGCCGGGAGATCCGCACCGAGGACGTCACCGAGCAGATGGTCGACCTGGATTCCCGGATCGCCACCCAGCGGGCGCGGGTGGAGAGCGCCCGCAAGCTGCTCGCGCAGGCGAGTTCGGTGGACGAGCTGGTCCGGCTGGAGAACGAGGTGGGCACCCGTCAGGCGGACCTGGCCGCGCTGGAGGCACGCAAACGCCGGCTGGCGGACCTGACCTCGTTGTCCACCATCACCGTGACGTTGCTCGGGCCGGACGCCAGCACCGCCGAGGAGGAGGCCGACCTGGGCTTCCTCAGCGGGCTGGACGGCGGCTGGACGGCCTTCCGGGCCTCGGCCCGCATTGCGCTCACAGTGCTCGGCGCGGTGCTGCCCTTCGCGGTGGTGATCGGCGTACCGGTGTGGTTGCTGCTCCTGTGGCGCCGCCGCCGGCGGGCCCGGCGGACGCCGCCGCCCGGCCTGGGCGCGATGCCGCCGTTCCCGTCCGGGCCGGCCGGTGATCCGGTCAGCGCGCCGCCGCCAGTGCCCGCAGCGCGGTCTGGACCATGAGGCGTACGCCCGCCTCGATGGCGCGCTCGTCCACGTCGAACGAGGCCCGGTGCAGGTCCACGTTGGGCCCGCTCCGGCCCACGCCGAGGCGGGCGAGCGCGCCGGGCACGTGCTCCAGGTACCAGGAGAAGTCCTCGCCGCCCATGCTCTGCGGCGTCTCGGCGATGCCGTCGGGGCCGAACGCGGCGGCGGTGGCGGCGGTGAGGACGCCGATCGCGCGGGCGTCGTTGGTCACCGGCGGCCGGCCGCGCAGGTACTCCAGATCGACTGTGGCGCCGGTGGGCGCGAGCACGTCCCGCACCACCTGAGCCACGATCTTGGGCGCCTCGTCCCAGGTGTCGCGGTCCATCACCCGCAGCGTGCCGGCCGCGCACGCCTCGGAGGGGATGACGTTGTAACGGGTGCCGGCCGAGGCGTGGCCGAACACCAGCAGCAGCCCGCTGTTGGCCGGCACCCGGCGGCTGATCAGGGTCGGGACCTCGGTCACCAGCCGGCCGAGCGCGTCCACCAGGTCGACGGTCAGGTGCGGGCGGGCGGTGTGCCCGCCCGGCCCGGTGAGCCGGACGGTGACGTTGTCGGCGGCGGCGGTGATCGGGCCGACCCGCAGGCCGACCTTGCCCACCGGCAGGTTCGGGTCGCAGTGCAGCGCGAAGATCTGCGCCACGTCCTCCAGCCCGCCGGCCTCGATGACCTCCAGCGAGCCGCAGGGCAGGATCTCCTCGGCCGGCTGGAAGATCAGCCGCACCCGGCCGTCGAGCTGGCCGATGTCGGCGAGCTGGGCCAGCAGCATGCCGACGCCGAGCATCACCGACGTGTGCACGTCGTGGCCGCAGGCGTGGCAGACGCCCTCGACCGTCGAGCGGTACGGCACGTCCTTCGGGTCGCTGAGCGGGAGCGCGTCGATGTCGGCGCGGAGCGCGATCACCGGGCCGTCCGGGCGTCCGTCGATGTCGCAGATGACGCCGTTGCCCTTCGGCAGCAGGCGCGGCTTCAACCCGGCGAGGGACAGCTCGCGGTGCACCAGGGCGGCGGTCTCGAACTCCTCGCCGGACAGTTCCGGGTGGGAGTGAATGTACCGGCGCGTTTCGATGAGGCCGGGTACGCGCAGTGCGAGGAGATGGTCGAGCTCGAAGGGCAGGGGCTGGGAACCGGTCGGCGCCCCGGGCCGGGACGACGCCAGCGGGCCGCCGGAAGGCAGCGTCAACGCACTCGTCACGTCGAATTCTCGATCACTAGAGATGGATGGATCATCGGGTAGAACAGCAGACAGCCTAGACCTCCGGCGGTGACGCTGCGCAACATCTTTCGCGTAGCGGTCGGACCGCGCAGCGTCACGAATGCCCTGGTGGGAGGGCTCGATTATCTGCGGGACAGCAGGTAGATCACGGTCGGAGCCCGCCATCTGCGTCCCACCTCCTACAACGCGTAACCGTTTCAACGGCCACTAAAAACCGGGCCGTCGTTCCGAATTGTCGCATTAGTCGCGGCAATTAACTGCCGCTCGGACAATTGCGCGACAACTGTCGGCTGCCGGAAGACTCCCGACGGTGACATGACCGCCCGGCCGTCGACCGCACAGGCTGTCCGTCCCGTTCACCCGATCCGGTTTACCCGCATCGGCGAATCGCACACGCGCGGCACCGGACGCCACCGCCCGGCAACCCGCCGTGACCGGCCGGGCGCCGTCGCCCGGAAGGGGACCAACGGTACGCCTCACCGGCCCGGTCTGCCCAGGTCAGACCGCTACCGGACGCACGACGGCGGCCCACGCCGGGCACCTGGGTGCGCCGACGGGACCGCCGTCGAAAAACCGTCAGAACCGATCGCTCGGCCGGTAGATCCCCCACACCTCGCGCAGCGTGCCGCAGACCTCGCCGACGGTGGCCCGGGCGCGCAGCGCCTCCTTCATCGGGTAGAGCACGTTGGCGTCGCCCTCGGCGGCGGCACGCAGCTCCGCCAGCGCCCGCTCCACCGCGCCGGAGTCCCGCTCGGCGCGCAGCCGGGCCAGCCGCTCCCCCTGCGCCGCCTCGATGGTCGGGTCCACCCGCAGCGGCTCGTACGGCTCCTCCTCGTCGACCTGGAACCGGTTGAGGCCGACCACCACCCGCTCACCCGAGTCGATCTCCTGGGCGATCCGGTACGCGGACTGCTCGATCTCCCGCTTCTGGAAACCGGCCTCGATCGCGTCCACCGCCGAACCGTGGTCGAAGACCCGGTCCATCAGCTCGGTGGCCGCCGCCTCCACCTCGGCGGTCATCGCCTCCACCACGTACGACCCGGCGAACGGGTCGACGGTGGCGGTCAGGTCCGTCTCGTACGCCAGCACCTGCTGGGTCCGCAGCGCCAGCCGGGCCGCCTTCTCGGTGGGCAGCGCGATCGCCTCGTCGAAGCTGTTTGTGTGCAGCGACTGGGTGCCGCCGAGCACCGCGCCGAGGCCCTGCACCGCCACCCGGACCAGGTTCACCTCCGGCTGCTGGGCGGTGAGCTGCACGCCGGCGGTCTGGGTGTGGAACCGCAGCATCATCGACTTCGGGTTCTTCGCGCCGAACTCGTCGCGCATCAGCCGGGCCCAGATCCGCCGGGCCGCGCGGAACTTCGCGACCTCCTCCAGCAGCGTGGTGCGGGCCACGAAGAAGAACGACAGGCGGGGCGCGAAGTCGTCCACGGCCAGCCCGGCGGCGAGCGCCGCTCGGACGTACTCCACGCCGTTGGCGAGCGTGAACGCGACCTCCTGCGCGGGCGAGGCGCCGGCCTCGGCCATGTGGTAGCCGGAGATCGAGATGGTGTTCCACTTCGGCACCTCGGCCCGGCAGTAGGCGAAGGTGTCCGCGACCAGCCGCAGCGAGGGCTTCGGCGGGTAGATGTACGTCCCCCGGGCGATGTACTCCTTGAGGATGTCGTTCTGGATCGTGCCGTTGAGCGCCGCCCCCGGCACGCCGTTCTCCTCGGCCACGAGCTGGTAGAGCAGCAGCAGCACCGAGCCGGGCGCGTTGATGGTCATCGAGGTGGAGACCTTGTCCAGCGGGATGCCGCCGAACAGCGTGCGCATGTCCTCGATGGAGTCGATGGCGACACCGACCTTGCCCACCTCGCCGTGCGCGATCGGGTCGTCCGAGTCGTACCCCATCTGGGTGGGCAGGTCGAACGCGACGGACAGGCCCATCGTCCCGGCGCGCAGCAACTGGTGGTACCGCGCGTTGCTCTCGGTCGCGGTGCCGAAGCCGGCGTACTGTCGCATCGTCCACGGCCGGGAGGTGTACATCGTCGGGTAGACCCCGCGGGTGTACGGGAACTCACCCGGCTCGCCCAGCCGGTCCTCCAGGTCCGCCGGAAGGTCTGCCGCCGTGTAGAGGCCCTGGATCGGGAAACCCGACTCGCTTGACCGCGCATCGCTCATTACCGGATGGTAGGACGCGCTGACCGCCTGGTGGGTGAGGGATACCGCACACCTGGCCACGGCGAACCACCGGAGGTGAGCGACCGGACACATACCGTCGAGTAGGTAAACGCCCGCCGCGTCGGGTTTCGCATCGGGCGTCGGAACCAGCAAGATAGAGGGGTTGTGTCCCAGCCCCCTCGATATCCCCCGGTGGCTTTTCTGTGACTCAGATTCCGACGTGGAGCGGCGGACCGGCCAGTCCCCCCACGGGACGCGCGGCGCCCGGCACCACCATCGGTGGTCGCTACTCGCTGCGCTCCCCCGTGGGCAACGGAGGCATGGGCACGGTCTGGCGGGCCACAGACACATTGCTGCGCCGCGACGTGGCGGTCAAGGAGGTCGTCCTCCCGCCGGGGCTCGCCCCGAGCGACCGCGACGCGCTCTACGAACGGACGCTGCGGGAGGCCCGCGCCGCCGCCGCGATCCAGCACCCGGCAGTGGTGCAGGTCTACGACGTGGTCACCGAGGGCGGCCGGCCATGGATCGTGATGGAGCTGCTGGACGCCCGCAGCCTCGCCGACATGGTGATCGAGGACGGGCCGGTCGCGCCGCGCGCGGTCGCCAAGATCGGGATCGCGCTGCTCGGCGCGCTCGAGGTGGCGCACGCCATCGGCGTGCTGCACCGCGACGTCAAGCCCGCCAACGTGCTGATCTGCTCCGACGGCCGCTGCGTGCTCACCGACTTCGGCGTCGCCCGGATGCCCACCGACGTGCAGCTCACCACGCCGGGCATGGTGCTCGGCTCGCCCCACTTCATCTCCCCCGAGCGGGCCATGGGCCAGGAGTTCGGGCCGCCCAGCGACCTGTTCTCGCTCGGTGTGACGCTCTACACAGCTGTCGAGGGCCGTCCCCCGTTCGACAAGGGCGACCCGATCGAGACCATGCACGCGGTGGTCGAGGACCCGCCCGCCACGCCGCAGCGCAGCGGCCCGCTCACCGGCGTGCTGATGGGGCTGCTGGAGAAGGACCCGGCCCGCCGGATGGACGTGCACCGGGCCCGCGCCAACCTGCGCGAACTGCTCGCCGGGCCGCTGACCAGCACCGCCACCGCCGTCAACTCGGTCACCGACCCGTACGCGGTGGTGCCGGTGCCGCCCCCGACCACGCCGCCCGCCATCGCGGCCGAGCCGAAGCCGAGCGGCCAGATCGGCGGCCGGGCCATGATCGGCCCCGAGGAGTCGCTGACCGACCGGCTCGCCGCGCTGCGCCGCGGAGAGCGGCCCACGGGCGAGAAGGCGGCGGCGGGCGACGCCGCGCTGGACGAGACCAGCGCGGACGCGCTGGCCGGCCCGCTGCACACCCCGACCGGCGCGATGTCCGGGCCCGAGGCCACCCAGCGCATCTCGCCGGACGCCACCGTCCGGCTCGGCCAGGGCGCCGGGGCGGACGCCACCCAGCAGGTGCCGACCACCCGGCCGGTCTACGGCCGTGCCGCCGACGCCACCCAGCCGGTGTACGGCGGCGGCAACCAGTGGTCGGTGCCCGGCACCGGCCAGCCGTGGACCACAGCGGCCACCGCGCCGGCCACCGCCGGTGGCGGCGGCGCGCCCGGCTCGGCCAAGGGCCTGCTCGGCCGGGTCAAGGCGTGGCCGCGCAAGGTCCAGCTCGCCGCCGCCGGTGGCCTCGCAGTGGTGCTGCTGGTGAGCGTGATCGCGCTGACCAGCGGCGGCGACGACGCGCCACCGCCGATCGTGGGCACGCTGCCGTCGAACTCGGCCGCCGCCGCGCCCGAGATGCAGGAGCAGACCGTCAAGGGCGTGACAATCCAGGTGCCGAAGGGCTGGCAGCGGCAGACCGGCGGCCTCTACGTCGACTACGTCGACCCGGCCGACGAGGGCCGCAAGGTCCGGGTGATCGCCGAGCCGTGGGGCGGCACCTCGATCAGCTGGGCCGAGTTCGCCTCGCGGAACCTGAACAAGAACAGCGCCAAGAGCAAGTCCTGCCCCGCCCCCTACACCGAGATCTCGGTCTCGGAGCAGCCACTCGCCGGGCAGACCGCGGGTCAGCTCGAATACACCTGCGGCGAGGGTGAGTCCATGCGTCACGGCATCTGGCGGGGCTTGGTCAAGGACGGCAAGGTCTACTCGTTCTACCTCTCCTCGACCGACGCGCGGTTCGCGGAGAGCAAGCCGATCTTCGACGCGATGGTCGGCTCGTTCCAGCTCACCGAGGCGAACTGAGTCGAGGCCGACGGCCAGTGGTGATCCGCCGCCGTGCTATCAAGAGGCAATGGCGGCGGAAACCACTGACCTTGACGACCTTCGCGTCCGAGCCGAGCGCTGGCTCGCCGACGACCCCGACCCGGCCGACCGCGAAGAGCTGCGCGCCGTCCTCGACGGGCTGCCCGGCACGGCGGCCGACCTGGCCGACCGGTTCGCCGGCCCGCTGACGTTCGGCACCGCCGGGCTGCGCGGCCCGCTGCGCGCCGGGCCGAACGGCATGAACCTCGCCGTGGTCACCCAGGCCGCCGCCGGGCTCGTCCGCTGGCTCGCCGCACAGGGCGCCGAGGGCCCGCTGGTGATCGGGTACGACGCCCGCCGCGGCTCGCGTGCGTTCGCCGAGCGCACCGCGCAGGTGGCCACCGGGGCGGGCCGCCCGGCGCTGCTGCTGCCCGGGCCACTGCCCACGCCGGTGCTGGCGTTCGCGGTACGGCAGCTCGGCGCGGTAGCCGGGGTGATGGTGACCGCCAGCCACAACCCGCCCCAGGACAACGGCTACAAGGTCTACCTGGGCGCGCAGCTCGGCGGTGAGCTGGGCGCAGGGGCGCAGATCGTGCCGCCCGCCGACGCCGGCATCGAGGCGGCCATCCGGGCCGTCGGCCCGCTCGCCGAGGTGCCGCTCGGACCGGCCGGGCAGATGCTCGGCGACGACCTGGTGACCGCGTACGTGGAACGGGCCGCCGCCGTGGTGGACCCGACCGGGCCGCGGGACCTGAAGGTGGCGTACACGCCGCTGCACGGGGTGGGCGGCGCGGTGCTGACCGCCGCGTTCGCGCGCGCCGGGTTCGGGGTGCCGGGCGTGGTGCCGGAACAGGCCGAGCCGGACCCGGCGTTCCCGACCGTCAGCTTCCCCAACCCGGAGGAGCCGGGCGCGGTGGACCTGCTGGTCGCGCTCGCCGACCGCACCGGCGCGGACCTCGCCGTCGCCAACGACCCGGACGCGGACCGCTGCGCGGTGGCGGTACGCGATGCCGGGTCCTGGCGGATGCTGCGCGGCGACGAGGTGGGCGCGCTGCTCGCCGATCACCTGATGCGACGCGGCGTGACCGGCCTGTACGCCACCACGATCGTGTCCTCGGCGCTGCTGCGGGCCATGGCGGCGGCCCGAGGGCTGCCCTACGACGAGACGCTCACCGGGTTCAAGTGGATCGTCCGGGCCGGCGGCGGCCGGGAGCCACTGGCGTACGGCTACGAGGAGGCGCTCGGCTACTGCGTCGCGCCCGAGCACGTACGCGACAAGGACGGCATCACCGCCGCGCTGACGGTCGCCGAGCTGGCCGCCGGTCTCAAGGCGGAGGGCCGTACGCTCCTCGACCGGCTCGACGAGCTGGCCGCCGAGTTCGGCGTGCACCACACCGAGCAGCTCTCGGTCCGGGTGGAGGACCTGCGGGTCATCGCGGACTCGATGGCGCGGATCCGGGCGGCCACCCCGGCCACGCTGCTCGGGCAGCCGGTGACCGAGGCGTCCGACCTGCTCCCCGACGCGGACGTGGTGATCCTGCGTACCGGCGCGGCCCGGGTGGTGATCCGGCCCTCCGGCACCGAGCCGAAGCTCAAGGCGTACCTGGAGGTGGTGGAGCCGGTGACCGGCGGCGACGTGCCGGCGGCCCGGCAGCGAGCGCGTGCCGCGGTCACCGAGCTGCGCAACGAGATCGCCGCCGCCCTCGGCCTCTGACCCGGATGTAAGGAAGGGCCCCTTTTTAACGCGAGGCGTTAAAAAGGGGCCCTTCCTCTACCGGAGGCGTTAAGAGGGGGCCCTTCCTTACCGCTTGCCCAGGGCGGCGTCGACGGCCTGGCCCAGCGCGGCGATGACCAGGCTGATCGACGGGCGCACCACGCTGTCGTCCAGGCTCACCGTGCCGGAGAACCCGGCGCCCGCGGCGATCTCCTCCAGGCGGCGCCCGGCGTCCTCGGCAGCCGGGCCGGTGAGCCCGAGCGCCGGCTCCATCCGCAGCACCGCGACGAGTGTGGCGAGCGCGGCGGTCCGCTCGTCGGGGAGCTGCCCGCTGGTCAGCGCGTCGGCCAGGCGCTGCCGGATGTCCGCCTCGACCGAAGGGTCCGCCACCGGGTAGCGGTGCACGTGGATGAAGTCCAGCTCGGTCTCCTCCACGTCCCGGACCACGCCCCGCCCGCACAGGTCGGTGAGGATCCGGTCGCGCAGCCCGTGCCGCAGCCGCTGCACCCAGGACGAGGTTGTGTGCGGGGTCTCCGCGGCGATCTTCGCGAGTACGGCGTCGGCGATCGGCTCACCGGTCGGCGCCGGATCGATCACCGCCAGGTTCCCGTCCGCGTACGCGAGCCGTCCGGCCAGGGCCAGCTCGACCAGCACCGCGGCGGCCATGCCCAGGTCAAGGCTGATCCGCGGCATGGTGGCCTTGCCGGTTTCGTCGTCGTACGCGAGGAGCAGCAGCTCTTCGGCGAGCGCAACACCAGTCATGGCCCGGAACGCTAGCGCCTCCCCGCACCCCCGCGCACCAACTCGCCGGGGCAGTCCGGTTCCGGTGCGGAGGGGTCGGCCCTCCGCACCGGATCGGTCTCAGAAGCGGGGCATGCCGCCGAACTGGCGGTCACCGGCGTCACCGAGGCCGGGGACGATGAACATCCGGTCGTTGAGGCCCTCGTCGATCGAGGCGGTGACCAGGCGCAACGGCAGGCCGGAGCGCTCCAGCCGCTCGATGCCGACCGGCGCGGCCAGCACGCAGAGCACTGTGATGTCGGTGCAGCCGCGGTCGGCGAGCAGCCGGCAGCAGTGCTCCAGCGAGCCGCCGGTGGCGAGCATCGGGTCGAGCACCAGCACCGGCAGGCCGCTAAGGTCGCGCGGCAGCGACTCCATGTACGCGCGGGGCTCGTACGTCTCCTCGTCGCGGGCCAGGCCGACGAAGCCCATCGACGACTCGGGCAGCAGGCCGAGCGCGGCGTCGGCCATGCCGAGACCGGCCCGCAGCACCGGCACCAGCAGCGGCGGATTCGCCAGCCGGCTGCCCTCGGTGGCGGTGACCGGGGTCTGGATCGAGTACTTCTCGACCGGGAAGGAGCGCGCGGCCTCGTACACCAGCATGGTGGTGAGTTCGCGCAGCGCCGCCCGGAACGACGACGAGTCGGTCCGGGCGTCCCGCATGGCGGTCAGCCGCGTCTGGGCGAGCGGATGGTCAATGACGTGTACGTCCACGATCGCTCAACCTACCGCCCCGCGGCCCGGCGCACGGTGGGTGCGGCCCGACCAGCGACCCCGCTCACGTACGACGCTCGCAACCCGTTCACCGTGACCAAGATCACAGGAATCGCGAGTGCGTACTATTCGGGGCATGACGGCGACAACGACGTCGGCCCGGTCGGATCTCTCCGAGCTGGGACGATCCGAGACCGCTCTGCGGACCTTCCTGCACGGCCTGCCCGGCGTGGACCAGGTCGGCGCGGAGCAGCGGGCGGCACAGCTCGGCACCCGCTCCATCAAGACCACGGCGAAGGCCGAGGCGATCGACCTGGCGATCCGGATGGTCGACCTGACCACCCTGGAAGGCGCTGACACGCCGGGCAAGGTTCGGGCGCTGGCCGCGAAGGCGCTGCGCCCCGACCCCGCCGACCCGAGCTGCCCGCACGTCGGCGCCGTCTGCGTCTACCCGTCGATGGTCCCGTACGTGGCCGAGGTGCTGCGCGGCAGCGGCGTGCACCTGGCCAGCGTGGCGACCGCGTTCCCGTCCGGGCAGGCCCCGCTGGAGATCAAGCTCGCCGACGTGCGGGCCGCCGTCGAGGCCGGCGCCGACGAGATCGACATGGTGATCAATCGGGGCGCGTTCCTGGCCGGGCGCTACGCCGAGGTCTACGACGAGATCGTGGCCACCAAGGAAGCGTGCGGGGACGCCCACCTCAAGGTGATCCTGGAGACCGGCGAGCTGGCCACGTACGACAACGTGCGGCGCGCCTCCTGGCTCGCCATGCTTGCCGGCGGCGACTTCATCAAGACCTCCACCGGCAAGGTCCCGGTCGCTGCGACCCTGCCGGTGACGCTGGTGATGCTGGAGGCGGTCCGCGACTTCCGCGCCGCCACCGGGCGTCAGGTCGGCGTCAAGCCGGCCGGCGGCATCAAGACCACAAAGGACGCCATCAAGTACCTGGTCATGGTCAACGAGACAGTCGGCGCCGACTGGCTGAGCCCGGACTGGTTCCGGTTCGGCGCGTCGAGCCTGCTCAACGACCTGCTCATGCAGCGCACCAAGCTGACGACCGGCGTCTACGCCGGCCCCGACTACTTCACCCTGGACTGAACGCGATGTTCGAATACGCTCCCGCCCCCGAGTCCCGCTCGGTGGTGGACATCAAGCCCTCGTACGGGCTCTTCGTCGACGGCGCGTTCGTCGACCCGGCCTCCGGCGGCAGCTTCAAGTCGGTGAACCCGGCCTCCGAGGAGGTGCTGGCCGAGATCGCCGAGGCGGGCGTCGACGACGTGGACCGCGCGGTACGCGCCGCCCGGACCGCGTACGAGAAGGTGTGGGGTCCGATGCCGGGCCGGGACCGGGCCAAGTACCTGTTCCGGATCGCCCGGATCATCCAGGAGCGCTCGCGCGAGCTGGCGGTGCTGGAGTCGCTGGACAACGGCAAGCCGATCAAGGAGTCCCGCGACGTCGACCTGCCGCTGGTCGCCGCGCACTTCTTCTACTACGCGGGCTGGGCCGACAAGCTTCCGCACGCGGGTTTCGGCCCCGACCCGAAGCCGCTCGGCGTGGCCGCGCAGGTCATCCCGTGGAACTTCCCGCTGCTCATGCTGGCGTGGAAGATCGCCCCGGCGTTGGCCGCCGGCAACACGGTGGTGCTCAAGCCGGCCGAGACCACCCCGCTGACCGCGCTGCTGTTCGCCGAGATCTGCCAGCAGGCCGACCTGCCCGCCGGCGTGGTCAACATCGTCACCGGCGCGGGCGACACCGGCCGGGCGCTGGTCGAGCACCCGGGCGTGGACAAGGTCGCGTTCACCGGCTCCACCGAGGTCGGCCGGGCCATCGCCCGCTCGGTCGCCGGCACCCGCAAGAAGCTCACGCTGGAGCTGGGTGGCAAGGCCGCGAACATCGTCTTCGACGACGCGCCGATCGATCAGGCCGTCGAGGGGATCGTCAACGGCATCTTCTTCAACCAGGGGCACGTCTGCTGCGCCGGGTCCCGGCTGCTGGTCCAGGAGTCGGTGGCAGACCGGGTACTGGAGTCGCTCAAGCGCCGGATGGCCCAGCTCCGCGTCGGTGACCCGCTGGACAAGAACACCGACGTCGGCGCGATCAACTCGGCCGCGCAGCTCGCCCGCATCCGGGAGCTGTCCGACGCCGGGTCCGCCGAGGGCGCGGAGCGCTGGTCGCCGCCGTGCGAGCTGCCCGAGCGCGGCTTCTGGTTCGCGCCGACGATCTTCACCGGCGTCACCCAGGCGCACCGGATCGCCCGCGAGGAGATCTTCGGCCCGGTGCTGTCCGTGCTCACGTTCCGCACCCCGGCGGAGGCCGTCGAAAAGGCCAACAACACGCCGTACGGGCTGTCGGCCGGGATCTGGACCGACAAGGGCTCCCGGATCCTGTGGCTGGCGGACCGGCTGCGCGCGGGCGTGGTGTGGGCCAACACGTTCAACAAGTTCGACCCGACCTCGCCGTTCGGCGGCTACAAGGAGTCGGGCTACGGTCGCGAGGGCGGCCGGCACGGGCTGGAGGGGTACCTCAATGTCTGAGCGGGTCGCGGTACGCAAGACGTACAAGCTCTTCATCGGCGGGAAGTTCCCGCGCAGCGAGTCGGGACGGTCGTATCTCGTGCAATCCGCGAACGTGTCTCTTGCCTCCCGGAAGGACGCGCGGGACGCGGTGGTGGCCGCCCGCGCCGCGGTGAAGGGCTGGGCCGGGGCGACCGCGTACAACAGGGGTCAGATCCTCTACCGGGTCGCCGAGATGCTGGAGGGCCGCCGCGAGCAGTTCGTCGCCCTGGGCGTCCCGGCCGACGAGGTGGACGCCGCGATCGACCGCTGGGTCTGGTACGCGGGCTGGTCCGACAAGATCGCCCAGGTGTACGGCGGCGCCAACCCGGTGGCCGGCCCGTACTTCAACCTGTCCGCGCCGGAGCCGACCGGCGTGGTGGCGGTGGTGGCCCCCGAGGCGCCCGCGCTGCTCGGCCTGGTGAGCGTCATCGCCCCGGCGATCGTCACCGGCAACACGGTGGTGGTGGCCGCCTCCCCGGCCGAGCCGCTGGCGGCGGTGACGCTGGCCGAGGTGCTCGCCACCTCCGACCTGCCCGGCGGGGTGGTCAACATCCTCACCGGCCGGCTGACCGAGACCGTGCCGGCGCTCGCCTCGCACATGGACGTCAACGCGATCGACCTGACCGGCGTCGCCGACGCCGAGCTGGCCGCCGACCTGGAGGTCAAGGCCGCGGAGAACCTCAAGCGGGTGCTCCGGCCGGCACCGGCCGACCACGACTGGCACGCCGACCCCGGCGTCACCCGGATGACCACGCTGCTGGAGACCAAGACGGTCTGGCACCCCAAGGGCGTCTGACCGACGGCAGTCCAGTCCGGCCCGAAGTGGCGGCACACCCACCCGGGTTGCCGCCACTTCCCGTTCCCGCACTTCCCCGAGCTGGTGTCGATCCCACCGGGCAAGATCAACACCATTTCCCCGATGTGGCCACATCAACCAGCCCCGGACGGCACCACCTCCCCGAGCCGGTGTTGACCTTGCCCCCAACACTCCACCCCGGCCAGCAAGATCAACACCAGAGCGGCGAGGTGGCTGCATCCACCCACCCCGATGCCGCCACCTCCCCGAACCAGTGCGGATCTTGTCCAGGCCCTCACCCCGAGCTTCAAGATCAGCACCAGAACGGGGAGGTGGCCGCATCAACCCGCCTCGAATACCGCCAGCTCCCCGAGCTGGTGATGACCTTGCCCGGGACACTCGCTCCGGATCGGCAGAATCAACACCAGACCCCCGAAGTGCTCCGGACCTTGCCCGGCGCCCGCCCGAAGCCAACAAATCAACACCCACCCCTCGAAGTAACTGCACCAACTAGCCCTGGACGGCACCACCTCCCCGAGTCGGTGTTGATCTCACCCGGGGCACCAACCCTTGAGGGGAAAGATCAACCCCAGCACGCCGAAGTGGCTGCATCGAGCAGCCCGGGACGGCACCACCTCGCCGAGCCGGCGTTGATCTTCACCGGGTGCGCACCCGGGACGAGCAAGATCGACACCATCTCCCCGAAGTGGCTGCATCAAAAGGCCCCGGACAGCACCACCTCCCCGAACTTGTGTCGATCTTGCCGACGGGCGCCCAGCCGACCACTGCAAGGTCGGCACCGGCTTTCCCGGAAGTGGCCCGGGCTCCCGACCGGCAAGATCGACACCAGCACGCCGAGGTGGCTGCATCGGGCAGCCCGGGACGACACCACCTCCCCGAGCCGGTGTCGATCTCACCGAGGGCGCACACCCGAGACGGGCAAGGTCGACACCACCTCCCCGAAGTGACTGCATCAACCGGCCCCCGACACCACCACCTCCCCGAACTTGCACCGAGGGCGCACACCCGAGACGGGCAAGGTCGACACCACCTCGCCGAAGTGGCTGCATCAACCGGCCCCCGACACCACCACCTCCCCGAACTTGTGTCGATCTTGCCGGTGAGCGCCCGCCCGAGAACGGCAAGGTCGACACCGGCTTCCCCGGAAGCGGCCCGGGCTCCCGGTCGGGAAGATCGACAGCAGCACGCCGAGGTGGCTGCATTGACCCGCCCCGGACCGCACCACCTCCCCGAACTGGCGCTGACCAGGGAGGACGACCGGGCCGGCGGAAGGGATCTACTACCGGGGGTAGGATTGACGGGTGACTCGGCTGGGGGACCTTGAGCGTGCGGTGATGGACGTGCTGTGGGACGCGGCACCAGCCGCCTCGGGCGGTGTGACGGTGCGCGAGGTCGCCGACGCCCTGGACGGCCGTGAACTCGCCTACACCACTGTCATGACCGTGCTCGACCGGCTCGCCGGCAAGGGCATGGTGCAGCGTGAACGCGAAGGCCGCGCCTGGCGTTACCGCCCCGCCGCCACCCGTGAGGCGTACATCGCCCAGCTCATGCTCGAAGCCCTCGATCTCGGCGGCAGCCGGGACGCCGCGCTCGTACGCTTCGCCCGCTCGGTGACCGGCACGGAGGCGGACGTGCTCCGCGCCGCGCTCGGCGCCGAGGCCGGGGCCACCGAACCCGCGACCGTCGAGGACGGTCCGACCGGCCGGATCGAGGACCCCCGGTCCGGCCGGCCGGCGCTCGACGAGGCGACGGACCGGTAGGCGGCCGCCGTGGCGTACGCCCTGCACTTCGCCGCGACCATTCTGGCCTGCTGGCTGACGGCGCAGGTCCTCGCCGCCGCGCGCTGGACGTGGCGCGCGCCCCGGGTGGCGATCCTGTGCTGGCAGGCGGTCGGGCTGGCGCTCGGCCTGTCGGCCATGGGGCTGCCGATGGCGCTGGGCCTCGACGTCTACGACCGGGCGACCGGGTGGGCGCTGGTGGCCCTCGTCAGCGACCTGGCCCACGGCACGCTGCCGGCCGGTGTGGGCGCGGTGCACCTCAGCCTGGTCGGCGTCGGTCTCGGCATCGGCGCGGTGCTGCTCACCACGACGGTACGCAGCCTGCACGGCGCGGTACGCGCCCAGCGCCGGCACCGCGAGCTGCTGCACCTGGTGGCCCGGCGTGACCCGACGGTGCCCGGCGCGCTGGTGCTCGACCATCCGAGCGCTGCGGCGTACTGCCTGCCCGGGGTGCGGCCCCGGGTGGTGGTGAGCGCGGGCACGCTCGACCTGCTCGACCCGGCGGAGCTGGCGGCGGTGCTCACGCACGAGCGGGCGCACGCGCAGGAACGGCACGATCTGGTGCTGCTGCCGTTCACCGCGTTGTGCCGGGCGCTGCCCTGGTTCCGGTGGGTGCGGGACGCGCACGCGCGGGTGGCCTTGCTGGTGGAGATGCGCGCCGACGACAAGGCCCGGGAGCTGCACGCGGACGCGCCGCTCGCGGGCGCGCTGCGCCGGTTCGCCGCCGCCGAGCACCGGGTGCAACCGGCCGGCACGCTCGGTCTCGGCGACCGCGACCTGGACGTACGGGTGCAGCGGCTGCTCGTCGCGGACCGCCCGCCGCGGGTGCTCGGCGCGGTGGCCCTCGCGGTCGCGGGCACGCTCGTCTCCCTGCCGTTCGCCCTGTTCCTGAGCTGATCCGCCCCCTACGGGACTTCTCCGGGTTCGCGGGCCCGTATAGGTAGCGCCGCTACGTGTAGCTTGACTACGACAAGCGAGCCAACCTGTGGGAGGACGCCCGTGGACCCGCTGCTCCTCGCCCGCCTCCAGTTCGCCACCACCACCTCGATCCACTTCCTGTTCGTGGCGGTCACGCTCGGCCTGGTCACGCTCCTGGTCGGCCTGCAGACGGCCGGCTTCCTGACCGGCAAGCCGGCGTACGAGCGGCTGACCCGGTTCTGGGGTCAGCTCTACGTGATCAACTACGTGCTCGGCATCGCCACCGGCATCGTGATGGAGTTCCAGTTCGGGCTGAACTGGAGTGGGCTGTCGCGCTACGTCGGCAACGTGTTCGGGGCGCCGCTGGCCATCGAGACGCTCCTGGCGTTCTTCCTGGAATCCACGTTCCTCGGCATGTGGATCTTCGGGTGGCACCGGCTGCGGCGCGGCGTACACCTGGCGCTGCTCTGGGGCGTGGCGATCACCGCGTACGCCTCGGCGTTCTGGATCATGGTGGCGAACGCCTGGCTGCAGAACCCGGTGGGGTACGAGGTCCGCGACGGCGTCGCCCACCTCACCGACTTCGGCGCGCTGCTCACCAATCCCACGTTCGGCATGGCGTTCGGCCACGTCGTCTCGGCGAGCCTGGTCACCGGCGGCCTGCTGATGGCCGCGGTCAGCGCCTGGCACCTGCTGCGGCGTACCAGCGACTTCGCCCTGTTCCGCACCTCGCTGCGGCTCGGCCTGATCACCGCGGCGCTCTCGGTCAGCCTGCTCCAGGGCTTCGGCTTCGCCCAGTTCGGGCCGGTCACGCAGGTCCAGCCGACAAAGTTCGGCGGCGGCCCGGACCGCGACGCGCTCGTCGCCGACTGGACCGCGCGGTTCGGCCCCGGCGACTGGGATCCGCCGGTTCTCTCCAACGTCGGTCTCGGCTTCATGATCCTGATCGGTTTCACGCTCGGCGCCGTCTGGCTGCTGCTGCCGCTGCTCTGGCGCGACTGGATCATCCGGCTGCGGTTCCCGCTCTGGCTGATCCTGCTCGGCCTGCCGCTGCCGTTCGTGGCGATGCTGCTCGGCTGGATCGCCCGCGAGGTGGGCCGCCAGCCCTGGGCCGCGTACGGGCTGCTGCCCACCGCGCAGGCCGTGTCACCGGTCTCGCCCGCCCTGATGCTCGCCTCGCTGATCGGGTTCAGCCTGCTGCTCGGCGCGCTCGCGGTGACCAACTGGACGCTGCTGGCCCGGCACGCCGCACGCGGGGCGCACGACCCCGCCCTCGGCCGCCCGCCCGCGCCCGACACCGACCCCCACCACCAGCCCGTGCTCGTCTGAGGGAGCCCGCCCGTGGAACTCGCCTGGTACGCCCTGCTCGGCCTCTTCTTCGCCACGTACCTCGTGCTCGGCGGCTACGACTACGGCGTCGGCCTGCTGCTGGCCCGGCGCGGCCCGGCGCCGGGACCCCGGGCCACGCTCACCGCGCTCGGGCCGTTCTTCCTCGGCAACGAGGTCTGGCTGGTGGCCGCCGTCGGCATCCTGTTCGGCGCGTTCCCCCGGCTGGAGGGCGAGCTGCTCTCCGGCTTCTACCCGGCGGTGCTCGCCGCGCTGACCGGCGTGGTGCTGGTGACCGCCGGGGTGCAGTTGCGCAGCCGGCCCGCCTCCGAGGCGGCCCGCGCCGGCTGGGGCCGGGTGGTGGTGGTCGGCAGCGTGCTGGCCGCGCTGGGCTGGGGCGCGGTGCTCGGCGGGCTGCTCCAGGGCGTGCCGCTCGGCGCGGACGGGCACGTGGTCGGTGTCGGTCATCTCGCCACCCCGTTCGTCGCCGCCGCCGCGCTGGCCCTGCTGGCGCTGGTAGCGGTGCACGGTGCGACATTCCTCACGCTGCGGCTGCCGGCCGCCGACGCCCCGGCCCTGGCCCGACTGGCGAGCGGCCTGGTGCCCGCCGCACTCACCGCCGTCGCCTCGGCCACCGTCCTGGGCGTGCTCTCCGACCGGGTACGCGCCGCGGTGGCGCGCCCGGCTGTGGCCGTACTCCTGCCGTTGGCGCTCGTGGCCGCGCTGCTGATGGCCCGCGCGGCGCTGCGGCGGGGCCGGGGCGGGGTCGCCTTCGCGGCGACCGCGGCGGCGCTGGCGCTGCCCGCGCCGCTGGTCGGGGCCGCGCTCTGGCCCCGGATCCTGGTCTCCACCACCGATCCGGCGGCCTCGCTGACGGTGGCCGAGGCGGCCGCCAGCCGACCGACGCTGGCACTGTTGGGATGGCTCGCGTTACCGCTCGTGCCGGCCCTACTAGGCTTTCAGGCGATGTGCTGGTGGGTGTTCCGGGGACGGATCGACGGCAGGGCACCGGTGTACTGGTGAGCCGCCGCCCGTTCGACCCGCGTCTGCTGCGTCGGGTCCCCGCGGCCCGGCGCGACCTCGCCGTGCTCGCGGCGCTGGGCGGCCTGACCGCGCTGCTGGTGATCGCCCAGGCCACCGCGCTGGCGACGCTGCTGGCCGCCGCGTTCGACGGGCGGCTGCACCGGCCGGCGCTGGCCGGGTTCGTGGCGGCGGTCGCCGGGCGGGCGCTGGTGAGCTGGGCGCAGGGCACCGTGGCGGCGCGGGCCGCCGCGACGGTCAAGGCGGCGCTGCGCGCCGACCTGTTGGGCGCGGTCGGCCGGCACGGCCCCACCTGGGTCGCCGGGCAGCGGGCCGGGCAGCTCGCCACGCTGGCCGGACGCGGCCTGGACGCGCTCGACCCGTACTTCACCGGCTACCTGCCGCAGCTCGTGCTGAGCGTCACGGTGCCGGTGGCGGTGCTGGCCCGGATCGTGTTCGCCGACTGGAGCTCGGCGCTGATCATCGCGCTCACCATCCCGCTCATCCCGATCTTCGGCGCGCTGCTGGGCTGGCAGGCGCAGGCCGCCACCGAGCGGCAGTGGCGGCGGCTGTCGCTGCTCGGCGGGCACTTCCTCGACATGGTGGCCGGGTTGCCCACGCTGCGCGCGTTCGGCCGGTCCAAGGGCCAGGTCGACGTGGTACGCCGGATGGCCGACGGCCACCGCGAGGCCACCATGAAGACGCTGCGGATCGCGTTCCTGTCCGCGCTGGTGCTGGAACTGGTCGCCACGCTCTCCGTCGCGCTCGTCGCGGTGCCGGTCGGCATCCGGCTGCTCGGCGGCGGCCTCGCGCTCTCCACAGCGCTGCTGGTGCTGCTGCTCACCCCGGAGGCGTACCTGCCGCTGCGGGCCGCGGGCAGCCGGTTCCACGCCAGCATGGAGGGGCTCACCGCGCTGGACGAGGCGCTCACGCTCTCCGACACCGGCGCGCCCGCCGCGGCCGAGCCCCGGCGTCCGGCGCCGGGCGGCCGGGGTGAGATCCGCTTCGAGGGCGTGAGCGTCGCGTACGACCGGACCACCGCGCTGCGCGACGTCACGCTGACCGTCCGGCCCGGTGACCGGATCGCCGTCATCGGGCCCAGCGGCGCGGGCAAGAGCACGCTGCTGAACCTGCTGCTCGGCTTCGTCACCCCGACCTCCGGCCGGGTCACCGTCGACGGCGTCGACCTGGCCGAGGTCGACCTCGACGCCTGGCGCCGTGAGCTGGCCTGGGTGCCGCAGCGGGCGCACCTGTTCGCCGGGTCGCTGGCCGACAACATCCGCCTCGGCGCCCCGGACACCCCTGACGACGCGCTGGGCGCCGCGGTCGCCGACGCCGCGCTGGACGAGGTGGTGGACGCCCTGCCCGACGGGCTGGACACCCGGCTCGGCGAGCGCGGCCACGGCCTGTCCAGCGGGCAGCGGCAACGTGTCGCGCTGGCCCGCGCGTTCCTCCGGGACGCCCCGATCGTGCTCCTCGACGAGCCGACCGCGCGGTTGGACAGCGCCAGCGAGGCGGTGGTGCTGGACGCGACCCGGCGGCTGGTCGCCGGACGTACCGCGCTGCTCGTGGCGCACCGGCCCGCGCTGCTGGCCGACGCCGACCGGATCCTGCGCGTCGAGGACGGCCGCGTCACCGAACTGCACCCGACCGGCCCGGCGGTGACCCGATGATCGTCTCCCCCGCCCGCACGGCGGTGACCCGGTGACCGCCGGCGACGGCGTGACGCCGGTGGGCCGTACGCCCGCCGGCCCGGCCCCGGTCGCGGCGGAGCCGTCCGGGTCGCCGGAGCCGCCCTCGCCTGCCCGGCCCGGCGCCGAGCGGGCGGTGCTGCGCCTGGCCCGGCCGTACCTGAGCCGGCTGCTCGGCGCCGGCCTCGTCGCCGCCGCCACCGAGTTCGCCGGCCTGGCGCTGATGGCCACCGCCACCTGGCTGCTGATGAGCGCGGCCGGCCGCCCGCCGCTGGACCGGCTGACGGTGGCGATCGTCGCGGTCCGGGCGCTGGCGGTCAGCCGCGGCGTGCTGCGGTACACCGAACGGCTCGCCGGGCACGACGCCGTCCTCCGCATGATCACCGACGTCCGGGCGCGGGTGTTCGCCACGCTCGCCGCCCGGCGCGACGCCGGCCGCCGTACCGGGGACGCGCTGAGCCGCCTGGTGTCGGACGTGGAGGCGGCTCAGGACCTGCTCCTGCGCGTCCTGGTGCCGGGAGCGGCGGCGGCGGTGGTCAGCGTGCTCGCCGTCGGCGTCGCCGCGCTGATCTCACCGCCGGCCGCCGGTGTGCTCGCGGTCGGCCTGCTGGTGGCCGGCGTGGCGCTGCCCGCGCTCGCCACCCGGCTCACCCGTCGCGCCGCCGACGAGGTCGCCCCGCTGCGCGGCGCCCTCGCGGTGGACGCGGTCGACCTCACCCACGGCGCCGCCGACCTGGCCGCGTTCGGGGCGACCGGCGCCGCGCTCGCCGCCGCCGAGGGCCGGGCCGGACGGCTGGCCCGGCTGGAGCGCCGGCTCGCCGCGACCGGCTTCGCGGTGGACGCGACCGGCGTACTCGTGGGTGGCCTCACCGCCGCCGCGGTGGTCGCAGTCGCGCTGCGGGCCGGGGTCGGCGGGGTCCTGGTGGGTGTCCTCGCGGTCGGGTCGCTCGCCGCCGTGGAGGTGGCCCTCGCGCTCGTCGCGGCGGCCCGCCAGCGGGCCCAGCTCCGGACCGGGCTGGCCCGGGTGGCCGACCTGCTGGCCGAGCCCGCCGCCGCGGCGCCGCGGAGCGAGGCGCAGCCGGCGATCGACGGCCACGACGTGGAGTTCGCCGACGTGACGGTCCGCTACCGGGCCGGGGCCGCCCCCGCGCTGGCCGGGTTCGACCTCGACCTGCCGGCCGGCCGCCGGGTGGCGGTGGTCGGGCCGAGCGGCGCCGGCAAGAGCACGCTCGCCGCCGTGCTCACCGCCGCGGTACGCCCCGACGCCGGCCGGGTCACAGTCGGCGGCGCGCCGGTGGCCGGGATCCCGGACGAGCGCCTGCCCCGGGTGGTCGGCGGCCTGCTCGCCGAGGCGTACGTCTTCCACGCCACCGTCCGGGAGAACCTGCTTCTCGGCCGTCCGGACGCCACCGAGGCGGACCTGGTCGCCGCCACCCGGGCGGCCGGCCTGCTGGACTGGGTACGCGAGCAGCCCGAGGGCTGGGACACAGTGGTCGGTGAGCAGGGCGGTCAGCTCTCCGGCGGGCAGCGGCAGCGTCTCGCGCTGGCCCGGGCGCTGCTGGCCGCCCCGCCGGTGCTGGTGCTCGACGAGCCGACCGAAGGGCTCGACCCGGCGGCTGCCGACGCGGTGCTGGACTCCGCGCTCGCCGCCACCCCGGCCGGGCACTCGGTGCTGCTGATCAGTCACCGGCTCAGCGGCCTGGCCGGGCTGGACGAGATCGTGGTGCTCGACGGCGGCCGGGTCGTGCAACGCGGTCGGCACGACGAGCTGGTGGCACGTCCCGGCTGGTACCGGGAGCAGTGGCTGCGGCAGCAGACGGCCGAACGCGGCTACCTGGCGATCACCCCGTAGCGCTCCGGCCCCGCGTACGCCGGGCGGCCCTGAATCCGATCGGGGTTTTCCCCGACGCGGCAGCCGGTCCCCGATGGCAGGCTTGTGCGCATGCGGGTCCATGACGAGGCAGTGGTCGACCGCCGGCTGCGCGAGTTGTCCGGGCGGTTGTACGGGCCGGGCCGGCTCAAGACCGACCTGCTGACCGAGACGCGGCACGCGCTGGAGGACGCCGTCGAGGCGTACCGGGAGGGGGGCCTGCCGCGCGCGGAGGCGGAGCGGCGGGCGGTCGCCGAGTTCGGCAGCGACCGGCAGCTCGTGCCGGAGTTCCAGGCCGAGCTGGCCACCGGGGCGCTGCGCGGGCTTGCGCTGCGCACGCTCCTGATCTCGGTGGTGCTGATCGCCGCCGGTGACCTGACCTGGCAGGGGTCGAGCTGGAGCGGCGGTCCCCCGCCGCCGGCGAGCTACCTGCTGCTCTCCGCCGGGCTGGACGTCATCTGGGTCGTGGTGGCCGCGCTGGCGCTGGCCGCGTTGCTCGTCGGCCCGCTCACCGCCCGGTGGGGGTCGCCCCGGCTCGTCCGTCCGGCCCGGCTGATCGGTTTCGGTCTGACCGGTGCCCTGGCGCTCGGTGTGGTCGCCGGGGGCGCGCTGTTCGGCTGGTCGGTCGGGCTGTGGGACGCCGCGCTCACCTGGCCTCCGATGATCATCGGGGCGACGGTGGTCTCGGCGGCCTGGTTCGCCCTGGTCCGGGCCGCCCGCTGCTGGGTGCTCGCCGAGCGGCGGCTGGCCGGCTGAGTCGCCGGCCGCAGTGGCCGGCCCACGGCCCGGCCGATTCGGTCGGCGGGGTCAGGCCGGCGCCGTGGGCGGCTCGTCCGCCCCGAGGAACCGGCCGACGGTGGCGCTGAACTCGCGCCAGCCGGCCCGCTCCCCGGCCAGCGCCCGGCCACCGGCCTCGGTCAGCTCGTAGGTGCGGCGTTCCCGCCCGTTGACGGTGCTCCACGTGCTCGCCACCAGCCCGGCCCGCTCCAGCCGGCGCAGCGCCGGATAGATGGTGCCGGTGGGCAGATCCAGCGTCCCGCCGCTGCGGGCGCGCAGCGCCTCGATGATCGCGTAGCCGTGCCGCGGGCCCTGTTCCAGCACGGCGAGCAGCAGCGCGTCGAGGTGTCCGTGCAGCGCCTGCGCCTTCATGCGTAGCAACGCTACTTGTCGGGTCTCCGGAACGCCATGGGGTGCGGCTCCCGGCCGGAACCGTTCGCCCACTAGGGTATGTGCGCAGAGTCACTCGGCGGCGCGACGCCGCCGGGTGGGCAACCGAACGCACACGGAGGTCAGCGTGGCCCGCCAGTCGCCCCAACGGCCCGACGCCGACGAGCCCGAGCTCGACGACACCGAGGCGCCCGCCGCAGCCGACGAGGTCGAGGCGGACCGCCCGCCGGTCAACCGCGCGCTCTGGGACGAGGTGCGGATCGACCCGGTGGAGATCGCGCTGCCCGCCGGCACCGGTTTCACGCTGCGGGCGTACCGGCCGGCGCGCGAGCTGACCCCGACCGACGTCGTCGAGCGCGACCAGGACGACCCCTTCCTGGCCCGTCGCCAGGTCGTCGAGACCGAGGACGACGAGGAGGTGGTGATCCTCGACGAGGAGTTCGCCGCCCTCTCCGCCGAGGAGGACGACGAGGACGACGAGAAGGCCGCCAAGGGGCGCCGCAAGGGCAAGGCCGACGACGACGCGGCCGAGGACAAGGCCGAGTCCGAGGACGACGAGGAAGAGGCCGAGGAAGACGACGAGGACGAGGACGAAGACGCCGCGGGCGACGAGGAGGTGCCGGTCTTCCTCACCCACAAGGGCCGGCTCCTGCTGTTCAAGACCCCGGAGTCATTGGTCTCTTTCATCCGCTCCGGCGCGCCCAACGACCTGTCCCAACTGGACAGCTGGAATGAATTGTCCGAACGGCTGGAACCGGCCGACATCGCCCCGCTGGACGAGGACACCTACGAACTCGACCTGGTGGTGGAGAACCTGCGCGGTGGCCACGACGCGTGGGACCACGAGCTGCTCATCGAAGCCGGTGAGATCGCCCGTGACCTGGCGTACGCCCTGCGGCTACCAGCCGTGCTGGACATGCTCTCCGCCGGCTCCAGCCTGGACGACCTGGACGAGGCGCTGCGGGCTTCCGTCAATGGCGGAATCGGTGGTTTCCTCGGCCGTCGCCGGTTGAAGAAAATCGGGGCACAAACCGCAAGTTTGGGTTGGCGCACCATTGTCGGCAAGATCTCTGCGGTTGTGGACTGGCGCGACTGACCCGGAGCGGGGAGCATCAGTCTCTGGCAGAACAAGACCTGTGTCCCGGGAGGAGGACGACGCCGTGGCGCTCGTGCGCGTGTACTGCGGTCTGGCCTCGGCAGATCCGGCCGACCGAACGGCTTCGGCCGGAACGACGCTGACGTCCGCTGTGGTCGACGACGCAGGCCGTCTGCTGCACGTCTGTGAGATCGGGGACGAGGCCGCCGGGTACGCCCAGCTGGTCGCGCTGCTGGTGGAGCGGTCCGGCGGTCCGAGCGGCGCGGCCATCGCCGCGGACAGCGACGACCACATCGTCACCTCGCTGCTGAGCGCCGCCGGCCGTCCGCTGGCGATCGCCGACGACGACTCCGTCGACGACTTCGCCGAGCGCTTCGCCGACGACGACTCCCTGGAGGAGATGCAGTCCCCGCCCGCCGAACGCCGCGCGGTCGGGCTGGCCCGCGCGCTGCAGGCCGGCGCGCTCTCCGCGGTGACCCTCCCGGCGCCGCGTGAACTCGCCGGATACACGCAGGTCCTGGCCGCGCACGCGGCGCTCGCGAGCGGCCGCCACTCGGCCGCGGTGACGCTGCGCGAGGTGCTCCGCGAGCTCTACCCGGCCGCGCTGCGCGCGTACCCGGACCCGGCGGACCGGGTCGCCCTCGCGGTTCTCGACGCGCTGCCCGAGCCGGGGATGCTCACCGGTTCCGCGGCCCGTGGCCGGGACGGCGGGCTGACCGCCGACGCGGTGGTCGCCCATCTGGTCGCCGAGGGTGTGGCGGCCACAGACGCCGTCTCCGACGCGGTGACCGCGCTGCGGGTCGCCATCTCCGAGACACCCCGGCGGGCCACCGTCAACCGGACGCTCACCGCCGCCGTCGCCGAGACGGTACGGCAGGCGGTCGCCTCCGTCCGGACCTGTGACGCCGGATGCGACGCGCTCGTGGGCGCGCTCGCCGAACGCACCGCCCCCGCTCTCGCGCCCGCCACCGGCCGCCGGGCCGCCGCCCGACGCGGTGAGCAGGTCGACGAGCTGCCCCCGGCCACCGACCTGCGCGCGGTGCGGCCGGTCCAGCCCGAGCCGGTCGCCGAGCCGGCATCCCACCGTGGTCGTCCCGAGCCGGCCGGCGCACCCGAGCCGACCGGGCGACGTGGTCGCCCGGAGCCGATCCCCGGCGGGCGCCGCGGCCGGCCCGAGCCGGTCTCCGGCCCGGCCGCCACGACGACGCCCCGGCCGCTCGCCCCGCCGCCCGTCGCACCCGCTCCGGTCACGCCTCCGCCGGTCGCCCCGGCCCCGGTGACGCCCGTGGCCCCGGCGGCCTCGCTGGGCCGCCCGGCCTCCGCACCGCAGTCCCGGCCCGAGCCGACCGGCGCGCCGCTGCCGTCGCGGGTGGACGGACCCACCAACCGGCCGATCTCGGCGCCGCCCCCGCCGCCGCCCGGCATCACCCCGATCGCCCCGTCGCCGCGCGGCGCCGTGCCACCGGCCGAGGCCGGCGAGCCGTTCCGCCCGACGCTGACCACCGCGGCGATCAACAAGGCGCGGGCGGAGCGGCAGCGCACCGTCATCCCGCCCCGTCCCAAGACCAATCAGCACCAGGAACCGCCGACCGGCGGGTTCAGCGCCACCGACCTGAGCATCCCGGTGCCGGCTCCGCGCCCGCCGGCGCCGGAGGCCGCGCCGCCGGGCTCCCGGGCGAACTGGCCGCTGGTGAACAACGAGGACGACACCGCCCGGGAGCGGGAGGGCACCACCTACCCGTACGGGCGGGGCGTGGACGCGCCGAGCGACCCGGGCCGGGTCACCCCGCCGTGGCTCGCCGACGACCTCCCGCAGGAGCCGCCGATGCTGCGGCTGGTGGAGCCGCCGCCGCTGGCCGACCGGGCGCTGCGCGGCGAGATGAGCCGGCCGGCCGATCCGGGGCTGGACACGCCGCCGCTGCGCCTCGTCGACCATGGCGACCCGAGCCGCGCCGCACTTCCGGCCCCGCCCGAGCGGCGTCCCGCGCCGAAGGAGCACCGGCCGCCGCCGGTCTCCGACGACGGCGACGGCGACCTGCTGATCTTCGCGCAGGCCAAGTCCGCCTGGTTCGTCGGGCACGGCGACGAGGCCGACCTGGAGTGGTCCAGCACTGCGGACACCGGCTGGCAGGCGGCCGAGCAGGCCGCCCGCCCGGCCGTCGGCGCGGAGACCAAGGCCGGCCTGCCGAAACGGGTGCCGCAGGCCAACCTGGTGCCGGGCTCTCCGCTGCGCGAGGAGCGTCCCCTGCGGATCGTCCGGAACGCGGCGAGCCTCGCCGAGAACACCACCGGATACTTCCGGGGCTGGCGGCGTGGCCAGGAGATCGGCGGCTTCGCCGTGGGCGGCCGTCCGGGCCGCGAGGCGGCCGGCGGTTGGGACTTCACCCGCGACAGCGGGGACCGCGAGGACGACCGGGAGTACGAGTACCGCTCGGCCGGCTACCGCTCCTGATCGGGGTTCGCCGAGTCCGCAGTTGGGGTGTTTCATCCCACACCCGGGTGATTTGACGCTGGGTCTGACCGGCCGGGAACATACCCGGCGGACCAGCGGCGGCGCCTGATCGCCGGGGTGGGAAGGCGATTCCAATGGCGACACCGGCGTTCGACTCCACTGTGCTCACCCGTCGGGGCGTCCTCGCCGCCGCGGCCGGGAGCCTGCTGCTCGCGGGTTGCGCGCCGCAGGGCCAGCGGCCGGACGACGGCCCGTCCAGCAGCGCGCCGAGCGACCAGGACCTGATCGTCGGCGCGAGTCTGGAGCTGACCGGCGCGGGGGCACTGCTCGGCGCCGCCCAGCGGCAGGCGCTGCAACTCACCGCCGACTCGCTCAACCGCACCGGCATCCCGGTCGGCAACCTGGTCCGGTCGGTCCGGCTCCAGATCCTGGACAACGGCAGCAATCCTCAGGTCGCGGCCCGTCATGCCGCAGACCTGACCCGGGCCGGGGCGCAGGCGTTGATCGGCGGCGTGCTCGGCGAGACCTCCGCCGCCCTGGCTGCGGCCGCCCAGCGGGTCAAGACGCCCTTCCTGTCGCTCGGTTACGGTGACCGCATCGTGCTGCCGCTGGACGAGCGCACGTTCACCTACAAGCTCACCCCGGACGCCGTCGACATGGCAGGCCGCCTGGTGGAGCTGTTCGAGTCGAAGCGGATCCGGCAGGTGTCCCTGCTGGCCGCGGACGGGCTGCACGGTGACTCGGGTGTGCGGGCGATGCGGGACGCGCTCGCCGACAGCAGCACCGACCTGGCCCGCACGGTCCGCCTGCCGGGGACCGGCCGGCGCTTCCGCGCCGCCGCCGACCGGGTCGCGGGCGGCACGGAGGACGGAGTGGTCATCTGGGCCACCGCGCCGGACTCCGGCGCCGCGGCCCGGGAACTCCGCGCCGCCGGGCACCGCGGCCCGATCTTCTTCGACGCCGGCGCGGTCGCCGACGACACCGTGCAGGGCGCCAACGCCGCCGCGGTGGAGGGCGCGTACGCGGTGCACCCGGCCTGCCTGGACATCTCCGGGGCGGTCGCCACCACCACTGCGCAGCTGGCCCGGCGGGACTTCGCCAACCGCTACACGCAGCGGCACGGCGGCAGCCCGGACTTCGCCCCGTACGCCTCGGACGCGCTCCAGCTCCTCGCCATGTCGGCGCGGATGGCGACGAGCCTGGACCGGGGCCGGCTGCGGGCGCTGCTCCAGGCGCAGACCGTCGAGGGCATCGCGGGCGGGTACGCGTTCAGCGCCGGGCGGCACGGCGGCATGGAGCGCGACTCGCTCGCCGTCTACCAGGTCTACCGGGGCAGCTGGACCCGGTACGCCTGACCGGAACGACGCCCGGCGGCCGTCCTACCTGGAGGGTCACCGGTCGACCGCGTACCGTGTCCGACCCCGGACGGCAGGAAGCGCCCGGTGGCCTCAGGCCGCCGGGCGCTTCCGCGCGTCGGTCAGGCGGGCGCGACGGCCCGCGAGCGCCGCATGGTGAGCACGTACTCGACGAGCGAGATGAGCACGTGCTTCGTGGACTCCCGGTTACGGGCGTCGCACGGCACCACCGGCACGTCGCGGGAGATCGCCAGCGCGTCCCGGACGTCCTGCGGATCGTGGTACTGCATGCCGTCGAAGCAGTTGATGGCCACCAGGTACGGCAGCCGCCGGTGCTCGAAGAAGTCGATGGCGGCGAAGCAGTCGGCGAGCCGCCGGGTGTCGACCAGCACGACAGCGCCGATCGCACCCCGGACCAACTCGTCCCACATGAACCAGAACCGCGTCTGACCCGGCGTACCGAAGAGGTACAGGATCAGGTCACGGTCGATCGAGATACGACCGAAGTCCATCGCCACCGTGGTCGTCGTCTTGCCCGGCACCTGCCGGGTGTCGTCGACGCCGACACCGGCGGAGGTCATGATCGCCTCGGTGGTCAGCGGCGTGATCTCCGAGACCGAGCCGACCAGCGTCGTCTTGCCGACGCCGAACCCACCGGCGATAACGATCTTCGCCGACGTCACGCGCCCGCTCGGGGCCGGCGGCCGGTGCGACATGTCAGAGCCTGCGAAGTCCACTCAGCACCCTCTCCAGCAGTTCAGTGCCCACCGCGTCGTCGGAGTCGTCCAGGATGGTCGGCTCGTGGACCGCGACCAGGCCGTCCGTCGCCATGTCGGCGATGAGCACCCGGGCCACGCCGAGCGGAAGCTGCATCCGCGCCGCGATTTCGGCGAGCGACTGCACACGTCCGTCACACAACGCGGCGATGTACTGGTGTTCACGACCGTGGCCACCATTGCCAGTGGCAACCGCTCGGCCGCGCACCGTCGTCTCGACGAGCGCCTCCAGGGCGATGTCGAGCCGGGGACGGGTACGACCACGGGTGACGGCGTACGGCCGGACCAATGCGCCGGTCGGCTCGTCACGATCCATGTCGCCGCTCACCTCCCTCGTACCCGGCACCGGCTCGCCCCGGTGACATTCGTCGCTGTCGTTGTTGTTCCCGCACCTGACCCACCGGCCAGCGCGTCATTCAGCCCATCATCCCCACAGCCGTGCGCGGCTGCGGCGTCAGGGCATCGCCCACCCGGTCCACGAGCAGGGCCATCTCGTACCCGACCTGACCCACGTCGCAGCTCCGCGCCGCCAGCACGGCGAACGACGAACCGTCGGAGATGGACATCAGGAACAGGAAACCGTTGTCCATCTCGACGACTGTCTGCAACACCGCTCCGCCCTCGAAGCAGCGGGCCGCGCCCTGGGTCAGGCTGACCAGACCGGACGCGATCGCGGCGAGCTGGTCGGCCCGGTCCCGCGGAAGGTCACGGGACGAGGCCAGAAGCAGGCCGTCGGCCGAGACCGCGACCGCGTGCGCCACACCGGGCACCCGGTCGGCGAAGTTGGCGAGCAGCCATCCGAGATCCTGCGTAGTAGTCATCCTTGTTGCTCCTTCTGCCCGCTCCCGGCCACCGGGCCTGAGCCAGACTGCGAGGACTGCTGCCCGCCCGGAGTGCCCTCCGGGCCGGTCGTGTTGCTGTCGGTGTTACGCCCGCGCTGCACGCCCCGATGGTAGGCCGAGAGCAGACCCCGGACGCCCTCCGGCGTCCGCCGCTGCACCGAGGCAGAAGGCTTGTCGATGCTGCCCGGCACGAGCTGGGCCATCGGCTTCCGCTTCGGCAGGCCCTTCTGGGTGGTTTCCGCGACCGGCACCTCGGTGGCCGCCGAGGCGGCGCGCCAGCCGTCGTCGGCCGCGGTCTGCCAGGGCGAGGACTGCGGCGACGCGGTCGGCTGCCGGGTGGGCAGCCCTCCGGCGTACGCGGGACGGGTGTTCCCGTTCGCCGCGCCGTTGTCACGCGGTGCTCCGCCGGCCGTCGGAGTGGGTGCCATCGGTGCGTTACCTGTCGTTGCGGGTGTCGGCTGCGGCACCGGCCGGCCAGTGGTGTCCACCTTGGCGAACTGCTGGGTGGCGGCGCCGCCGTTCGTCGTCGCGGCCGGGGCCGGGGCCGCCGCCTCGTCGTTGGGCCCGGGCCGGCGGGTACGGAACCACGCCGACTCCAGCTCCCGGAAGATCGGCAGCTCCATCGTCTCGTCCGCGTACCGCTGGCGGTTGCCCTGCTGCTGCGCCGGGGCCGGCCGCGCCGCCGGGGTGGCGGCCGGCCGGTTCGTCGCCGGGGTGGCGGCGGCCGGCTGGCCGGTCGCGGGCTGCTGGGTGGCCGGCATTTCCGTGCGCGGCACCCGGGGCAGCTCGGTGGTCATGTCCATGCCGCTGGTGGGCCGCTCCGGCGCCACGGGGGCCGGGGCCGGGGGCGGTGCGACCGGCGGCCAGACCGGCGGCGCGCCCACGCCCGGCATCGGCGTCTGCGGGCGCGCCGGCAGCTGGTTCGCCGGCGGCGCGGAGACCTGGTAACCGGTCGGCTGACCGGAGACCGGCACGGCCGAGGTGGGCTGGCCGGAAACCGGCGCGGCGGAGACCGGGCGGCCGGACCACGGGTCACCGGAGACCGGGGCGGCCGAGACCGGACGGTACGGCAGCTGGTGGCCGGCGGCCGGGGCGCCGGAGACCGGCGGCAGCGGCGGCGCCGACACCGGCGGGACCGGCGGCGCGGATACCGGCGGCGGGCTGTAGGGCCGCGCCTCGGGGCTGCTCGGCAGCTGGCGTGGGATCGCCGGCTGCTGGCCGCTGGTGCCCGGGTCGCCCTCGGCCGGGTTGCGCCGCTGGGGCAGCGGCTCGAACCCGGAACCGGACGAGGGCCGGGAGCCGAACCCGCCGTCCCCGCCGCCCGGGTTGGCGCCGGTCAGGTCGGACCAGGCCGGCATGGCGCGGCCGCCACCGGCGTTCGCCGGGGTGCCGGAGCCGTTGCGGGACGCCGGGTCGAACGCGCGTCCACCGAGCGTGACCTGGTTGCCGGAGGCGCCCGGGTGCGGGGCCGGCGGCAGGCTCTGCGGGCTGCTGCCGAAGGCGGCCAGGGCGCCGAAGGCCGGGGTCGGGCCGCTCTGCTGCGGACCGGCGGCCGGCAGGGCCGGCCCCGGCTGTCCGCGGCCGGCCAGGGCGCGCGGCACCAGGACCGTGGTGGGCAGCGTGACGTCGGCGACGGTGCCCCGGTCGGTGCCCGGTCGCAGCTCGACCCGGACGCCGTGGCGGGCGGCCAGCCGCGCCACCACGACCAGGCCCATCATCCGGGAGACCGCGACGTCCACCTGCGGCGGCGTGGCCAGCCGCTCGTTGAGGTCACGGAGCTGCTCCGGGCTGATGCCGATGCCCCGGTCCTCCACGTAGAGGGAGGCGCGGTCGCCGACCCGGCGGGCCTCCACCATGACCTGGGAGTCGGGCGGGGAGAACGCGGTCGCGTTGTCGAACAGCTCGGCGACCAGGTGCACGAGGTCGTTCACCGCGTGGGCGGCGACCTCGATGTCCCGGTCGATCACCCCGAACTCGATCCGGGTGTAGTGCTCGACCTCGGACTGGGCGGCGCGGAGCACGTCGATCAGGGCGGCGGGCTCGCGCTGCACGCGCGTGGAGTCCGCGCCGGCGAGCACCAGCAGGTTCTCGTCGTTGCGGCGCATCCGGGTGGCCAGGTGGTCGAGCTGGAACAGCTCGGCGAGCCGGTCCGGGTCCTCCTCGCCGCGCTCCAGCCGGTCGAGGTGGCCGATCAGCCGGTCGACCAGGATCTGCGAGCGGCGGGCCAGGTTGACGAACATGGTGGCGACCGACGCCCGCAGGGCGGCCTGCTCGGCGGCGGTCCGGACGGCCTCCAGGTGGACGGCGTTGAACGCCTCGGTCACCTGGCCGAACTCGTCCTTGCTGCGCACCGGCAGCGGCTCGGCGATCTGGTTGGCCAGCTGCACCGGGGTGAGCTGGCCGGTCACCTGCGGGTCGCGTAGCCGGGCGACCGCCTGTGGCAGCCCGTACTGGGCCACCGCCAGGGCGCCCTGGCGCAGGTCGCGCAGCGAACGGGCCATCGAGCGGGCGACCAGGTACGCGAAGAGGATGGCCAGCAGCAGCATGGTGAGCAGCAGGCCGGTCTCCAGGAACACCTGGCGCTGGGTGTCCGAGCGCAGCGCGTCGGCCTGCCGGACCACGTTGCCGTCGAGGCGGGACTCCACGCTGCGCATCAGCTTGGCGTTGGCGACCATGGTCTGGTCCCACTGGTCCGGGCCGAACGGGGCGTTCGCCATCGAGCCGTTGTTGTTGCTGGAGATGAAGCTCGTGAAGCGGTCCGCCTTGCGCAGGTCGGGCCCGGAGACGGTCTGGTCGTAGAACAGCTTGTCCGGCTCGGTGGCGATCGCCTGGAACGTCGCGAGCGACTGCGCCTGGCCGGTGCCGCTGGCGATGAACTGCTCGCGCAGCGCGGCGGTGTACTGGTTCTGGGTGATCGCCTGGTGGACGACCACGCGGCGCTGGGTCAGGTATTCCTTCTGCCGGGCCACCGCGCCGGCCGCGCGCATCCGGTCGCTCAGGTCGTTGTCACCGGCGAGCTGGGTGGCCGAGTCGCGGATCGACAGCAGGTCCTCGATCAGCTGCCGGTACGCCTGGTCGGCGTCATTGATCTTGAGCTTGCCGTTCAGCACCTGACTCCGGGTCGCCGGGAGGTCCTTCAGCTGGGTGTCGATCGTGTCGAGCAGCCCGACGAAGTTGCGGGGCAGGTCGTCGATCTCGCCACGCTGCCGCAGGTAGGGCGACTTCGCCTGGTCCACCCGCTGGTTGGTCCGGTTGTAGCCCTCCTGGTACTGGGCCCGGGTCTGGAACTCCTTCGCGCCGAGGAAGAGCACGGCGCCGACCCGCTCGTCCTGCACGGTGTCGACCAGGTCACCCGAGTAGCCGATCAGGTTGGCCAGATCCCCCGCCCGGTTGGCATTGTTGAGCGTCTCCAGGTGGTCGACCAGACCACTGGTGCCCACCACGACCGTGGCGATGGTCGGCACGATCATGATCAGACCGAGCTTGGACCAGATCGGCATGTCGCGCAGCCGATTCATCGGCCGGCGCAGCCGCGACAGGAAGGAGCCCGCCGTCGTTGGCCGTTTGCTCACGTCACCGCCCTCGCATTACCGCGCCCGACGCTGCCTGAGGGCAACGCCGAGCGACCGACCCGGCGGGTCGGACCTCCGAGATTCCATCACGCCGCCCCGCAAAGAGAAAGACCAGGTTGTCCCTCACCGGAGGTGTGATGAGATGTTGATGCAATTTGATAGCAATCCGTCTGGCCGGAGTCACTGAAGGTAATGGAACATCCGCATCGCGTTGTCCTGCTCGCTGGCCCTTCCGGGTCAGGAAAGTCATACATAGCGCAGCGAACCGGACTTCCGGTGCTCTGCCTGGATGACTTCTACAAGGACGGCGATGACCCTACGTGTCCACGTCGGAACGGACAGGTGGATTGGGAGTCCCCACTGTCCTGGGATGCGGACACAGCGGTGCAAACAATCACCCGACTGGCCCGGGAGGGCAAGGCCGAAGTGCCGGTTTATGCGATCGGCGCGGACCGCAGGGTGGCCACCCGGCCATTTGACATCGACGGATCGCCAATCTTTGTCGCCGAGGGGATCTTTGCCGCCGAGATCGTGGCCGAGTGCCGGCGGCGAGGGCTGCTCGCCGGGGCGTACGCGCTGCGCCGCCCGCGCGGGGCGACGTTCCTGCGCCGCCTCGCCCGGGATCTCGCCGAGCAGCGCAAGGCCCCCCGGGTGCTGCTGCGACGTGGGGTCGCGCTGCTGCGCGCCGAGCCGGCCGTGCTGCGCCGGCAGACCGGGCTGGGCGCGGAGGCGGCCCGGGCCGGTCAGGTGCTGCGCGGGGTGGCCGCGCTGCTCTCCGGCCACCCCCGCCAGTCGTGATCAGCCGATCAGCTCGGCGTACGCCGGCTTGATCACCTCGTCGATGATCCGCAGGCGCTCGTCGAACGGGATGAACGCGCTCTTCATCGCGTTGATGGTGAACCACTGGAGTTCCTTCCAGCCGTAGCCGAAGGCCTCCACCAGCAGCGCCATCTCCCGGGACATCGAGGTGCCGCTCATCAGCCGGTTGTCGGTGTTCACTGTCACCCGGAACCGCAGGTCGCGCAGCAGGCCGATGGGGTGGTCGGCGATCGAGGCCGCCGCGCCGGTCTGCACGTTCGACGACGGGCACAGCTCCAGCGGGATGCGCTTGTCCCGCACGTACGCGGCCAGCCGGCCCAGCACCGGCGGGTTGCCGGGGGTGATGTCGTCGACGATGCGTACGCCGTGACCGAGCCGATCCGCGCCGCACCACTGGATCGCCTGCCAGATCGACGGCAGGCCGAACGCCTCCCCGGCGTGGATGGTGAAGTGGAAGTTCTCCCGCTGGAGGTACTCGAACGCGTCCAGGTGCCGGGTGGGCGGGAAGCCCGCCTCGGCGCCGGCGATGTCGAAGCCGACCACCCCGGTGTCGCGGTGCCGCACGGCCAGCTCGGCGATCTCCTGCGAGCGGGCGGCGTGCCGCATGGCGGTGAGCAGCGTGCCGATCCGGATCGGGGTGCCGGCCTCGGCGGCCAGCGCGCTGCCCTCCCGGAACCCGGTGACCACCGCGTCGACCACCGCGTCCAGCGTCAGGTTCTGCTCCAGGTGCTGCTCCGGGGCGAACCGCACCTCGGCGTAGACCACGCCGTCGGCGGCCAGGTCCAGCGCGCACTCGCGGGCGACCCGGCGCAACGCGCCGGCGGTCTGCATGACCGCCACCGTGTGCGCGAACGTCTCCAGGTAACGCTCCAGCGAGCCGGAGTTCGCCGCCTCGGCGAACCAGACACCGAGCGCCGCCGGGTCGGTGGTGGGCAGTTCGTGGCCGACCTCGGCGGCCAGTTCGACGATCGTCGCGGGCCGCAGGCCGCCGTCGAGGTGATCGTGCAGCAGCGCCTTCGGGACCTTGACGATGTCCTCGTACGAGATTGCGACCATGCTCCGACCCTAGTCACCCCCGGCAGGGGCGCGGCGGTGGACCGGGCCGGTTCAGGGCCGCCAGCCGTACACCCGCTCCACCGCCAGCCGCAGGACCAGCCGCCCGTCGGCCACCATGGCGGCGCGGTACTCGGCCCAGTCGGGGTGCTCGCCGCGGATGCGCCGGTAGACCTCGACCAGCTCCTCGACGGTCGCGTCGTCGGTGGCGGCGGCCGGCGGGGTGAGCGTCACGGCGCCCTCGGCGACCGCGTACGCCCCGCCGTCGGCGGTGGTCACGTGGAAGCTCGCCCGGGGGTCCCGGCGCAGGTTGCGCACCTTCGCCCGGTTGTCGGTGGTCGAGCAGCGGATCAGGCCGGGCTCGGCCAGGTAGTCGAGGTTGGACAGCTGGGGCCGGCCGTCGCGGCGCAGCGTGACGAGCACCCCGCGCCCGCGCTCGCCGAACAGCTCCCACAGCCGCGCGTCCGCCGCGCTCACGCCGTCACCCGCAGCGGCGCCAGCGCGGCGGCCAGCCGGACGAGCTGATCCAGCATGAGCGCGGCAGCCTCCTCGCGAGCCGGGTCGGGTCGCAGCTCGCCCGACTCGTCCAGCGCCTGCCGCAGGAAGACGACCACCGCGTCGTTGACCGGGGTCATGTTCAGCGTGGTCACCACCTGCTTGATCATCTGCACCGCGCGCAGACCGCCGGAGGTCATGCCGTAGCTGACGAAGCCCACCGGCTTGTGCTGCCACTCGTGGTAGAGGTAGTCGATCGCGTTTTTCAGCGGCGCGCTGAAGCCGTAGTTGTACTCCGGCATCACCAGGACGAAGGCGTCCCCGGCGTCGATCTCGGCGCTCCAGGCGCGGGTGTGCTCGTGCAGGTAGACCCGCTCGGACGGGTGGTGCGGCTCGTCGTGGAAGGGCAGCCCGACCTCGGCCAGGTCGAGGAGGCGTACCTCGTCGAAGCCGGCGTGGCGGACGGCGGCGGCGGCGAACCAGTCACCGATGCGGCGGCCGACCCGGCCGGGACGGGTGCTGGCGACGATCACGTTCAGGCGGGGCATGGCGAGGTGGCTCCTGTCGGGGTGGCGGCCGGGGACGGCGCGGCGAGTCGGGGGACGAACCAGGCGACGATCGGCCCGATGCCGATCGCGTAGAGCAGGGTGCCGGGGCCGACGGCGCCGCCGAGCAGCCAGCCGGCCGCCAGGACTGTCACCTCGATCCCGGTGCGCGCCGGGCCGAGCGGGAGGCCGCGGGCGGCCAGGCCGGTCATCAGCCCGTCGCGCGGGCCCGGGCCGAGCCGGGCGCCGAGGTAGAGCGCGGTGGCGAGGCCGTTGAGCACGATGCCCGCTACCAGCAGGCCGATGCGGCCGGCGAGTGGTTCGAGCGGCGGCAGCACTGCCAGCGTCGCGTCGAGTGCCAGGCCGACGAGCGCGACGTTCGCCACCGTGCCGACGCCGGGGCGCTGCCGCAGCGGGATCCACAGCAGCAGCACCAGCAGCGCCACCCCGTTGACCACGAGCCCCATCGGCAGGCCGGTGCGGTCGGCGACGCCCTGGTGCAACACGTCCCAGGACGCGAGCCCCAGGTCGGCGCGGACCATCAGCGCGACGCTGACGCCGAACAGCGCGAGGCCGGTGAGGAGCCGCACCGTCCGGGACGGCAGTTTGGTTGACATGTCATCAAGCTAGACCGCGGATTGGTGACATGTCAACAACACCGGTAGGATCGGCGCATGGACGAACCGCGCTGGCTGGACGAGCAGGAGGAGCGCGCGTGGCGCGGCTACCGCCGCATGCGCCGCCTGCTCGACCTGGAACTGGCCCGGGAACTGATGCAGGACGCCGGTCTCTCCGAGCCGGACTACGACGTCCTGACCGACCTGTCCGAGACCCCTGAACAACGGCTGCGGCTCAGCGAACTCGCCGACCGGATGCTCTGGTCCCGCAGCCGCCTGTCCCACCACATCTCCCGGATGCAGCAACGCGGCCTGGTCACCCGGGAGGAGTGCGCCACCGACGGCCGCGGCTCGGTCGTCGTGCTCACCCCGGCCGGGCGCCAGGCCGTCGAGGCCGCCGCGCCCGGACACGTCGCGGCCGTCCGCCGGCACCTGATCGACCGGCTCACCCCGGCCGAGGTGTCCGCGCTCGGCACGCTCAGCCAGCGGGTGATCGACCATCTCACGGCCCGCCCGGAAGCGAAGGGCTGAGCCGTGGACGACCGCGTCCTGGCCCGGCTGCGCTGCCCGGTCTGCGCCGAACCGCTCACCGGGGCCACCGCCGGCACCACCCGCGCCCTGCGCTGCCCGCGCGGGCACAGCTTCGACACCGCCCGGCAGGGGTACGTCAACCTGCTCGCCGGCCGCTCCCCGCACACCGGGGACAGCGCCGACATGGTCGCCGCCCGGGCCGACTTCCTCGCCGCCGGCCACTACGACACCGTCGCCGCCGCGCTCGCCGACACCGCGGTCCGCGTCGCGGGCTTCGACCCGTACCCCCTGGTGGTGGAACCCGGCGCCGGGACCGGGCACTACCTCGCGGCGGTGCTGGCGGCGCTGCCGGACGCCGCCGGCCTGGCCCTGGACGTCTCCAAGCCGGCGCTGCGCCGCGCGGCCCGCGCCCATCCGCGGGCCGCCGCCGCGCTCGCCGACACCTGGCAGCGCCTGCCGCTGGCCGACCGGTCGGTGACCGTGCTGCTGAACGTGTTCGCGCCGCGCAACGGCCCCGAGTTCCACCGGGTGCTCGACCCCGGCGGCGCGTTGCTCGTCGTCACCCCGGCCGCCGACCACCTGACCGAACTGGTCGAGGCGCTGGGCCTGCTGCGGGTGGACCCGGCGAAGGCCGACCGGGTCACGGGCAGCCTCGGCGCCCACTTCAGCGAGGAGTCCGCAACCGGGCACCGGGCCCGGCTGACGCTCACCCGCGCCGAGGTCACCACGCTCGTCGGGATGGGACCGAGCGCCTGGCACGCCGAGCCGGAACGGCTCGCCGCGCGCATCGCCGCGCTGCCTGAGCCCGCTTCGGTCACGCTCTCGGTCCGGCTCGGCGTGCACCGCCCGCGCTGACCCGGCTCAGGTGGACAGGTCGACCTCTTCCCAGCCCGGCGGCTCGTCGTGGTACGGCCCGCGCAGCACCACCGCCCACTCCAGCGCCCACCGCCGCTGGCCGATCGCGTTGGCGTCCACCAGCCCCGGCAGCGCGCGCCCGGCCTCTTCGGTCTCCAGGTACGCCCAGTCCAGGCAGTAGTGCAGGTCGAGCAGCGCGGCGGCGTCCCCGGGGTGCTGCGGCGCGGCCAGGATCCGGGCCCGCCACTCGCCGAACGTCTCACCGGCGACCAGGTTCGGCATGCGCTCGACCAGCCGCTCGTCCACCGGCACCGTCGGGTCCAGCTCCTTGGCCAGCCCGAGCACCCAGGCCAGCGAGAACAGCGCGTCGTGGTGCAGCACGAACGACCTGTGGTCGCCCCGGCCGCCCATCACGAACTGCCACTCCGGCGGGGTCACCGAGTCGACCAGGTGCGACTCCAGCAGCCAGCTCATCGCCGCCTGCGCGGGCATGCCGAAGCAGCGGGCCAGGATCACGTGCAGCACCGCGATCCGGGCCTCGATCTCCGGGGTCGGACGCAGCTCGATCTCGTCGCCCGGCTCCCAGACCAGCGGGAACTGCGGCGGGGGCAGCGGGAGGCCCAGCCGGGACAACTCGTCCAGGCTCGCCTCCCGGACGGCCCGGGGGTCGGGAGCGGGTACGCGCACGGTCAGTCCCTGTCTGTTCGGGTCCTCGCCGGTCGGTCCCCCCTGGCCTGGGAGGATAGCGACTCCGACCGGGCCGGCACCATGGCCCTCAGCCGATCCGCTCGATGACGAGCGGCGTCGCGTCCGGCGCGTCCGGCGCGATCCGCACCGCCTCGCGCGCCTCGGCCAGCGCGGCCGGGATCCGCTCGGCGTGCTCGGCGCGCACCTCGAACAGCGGGTCGCCGACACGCACCCGGTCACCGCGGCGCTTGTGCAGCACCACGCCGGACGGGATGCTCACCGGGTCCTCCTTGCGGGCCCGGCCGGCGCCGAGCAGCCAGGCGGCCACCCCGATCGCGTACGCGTCCAGCTCCGCGACCCAGCCGTCCTCGGCCGCGGTGACCACCTCGACCTCGTTCGCCGTGGGCATGGGCGCGTCCGGGTCGCCGCCCTGCGCGCGGATCATCGTCCGCCAGGAGTCCATCGCCCGGCCGTCCCGCAGCGCCGCCTCCGGGTCGGCGTCCGGCAGGCCGGCCGCGTGGAGCATCTCCCGGGCCAGCGCCAGCGTCAGCTCCACCACGTCGGCCGGGCCGCCACCGGCCAGCACCTCCACCGACTCGGTCACCTCGACCGCGTTGCCGACGGCCAGACCGAGCGGCGTGGACATGTCGGTGAGCAGGGCGACAGTCCGCACGCCGTGCGCGCCGCCCAGCTCGACCATGGTGCGGGCCAGCTCGCGGGCGTCGTCGGCGTTCTTCATGAACGCGCCGGAGCCGACCTTCACGTCGAGCACCAGCGCGCCGGTCCCCTCGGCGATCTTCTTACTCATGATCGAGCTGGCGATCAGCGGGATCGCCTCGACGGTGCCGGTGACGTCGCGCAGCGCGTACAGCTTGCGGTCGGCCGGGGCGAGCCCGTCACCGGCCGCGCAGATCACCGCGCCCACGTCGCGGAGCTGGGCGATGAACTCGTCGTTGGTGAGCGCCGCCCGCCAGCCCGGGATCGACTCCAGCTTGTCCAGCGTGCCGCCGGTGTGACCCAGGCCCCGGCCGGACAGCTGCGGCACGGCCGCGCCGCACGCGGCCACCAGCGGGGTCAGCGGCAGGGTGATCTTGTCACCGACGCCGCCGGTGGAGTGCTTGTCCACTGTCGGCTGGGCCACCGGCGACAGGTCGAGCCGCTCGCCGCTGGCGATCATGGCGGCGGTCCACCGGGCGATCTCCGGCGCGGTCATGCCGCGCAGCAGGATCGCCATGGCCAGCGCGGACATCTGCTCGTCGGCGACCAGCCCCTTCGTGTACGCGTCGACCACCCAGTCAATCTGCCCCTCGCTCAGCACACCCCCGTCCCGCTTCGCCCGAATGACATCAACCGCCGCAAAAGCACTCACTTCTCAAGATCCAATCAATTTGATCGCGCGTGGCCGCACCGACCCGCGAACGGTGACCAGGTCGGCCCCGGCCCACAACCTCAACCCCAGCGAACCGGAATCTCCGAAGGAGGCTCACCCTCACCAGCCCAGAAGACAGTGCCCGAAGCATCCACCACCACCACGCGCGGCGTACGCGCCAGCCCCCACTCGATCGCGCTCGCCGGGTCGTCCCAGGTCGAGCCCTCCTCCAGCACGCCGGTCTCGGCGTCCTCGGCGCCACCGGAGGACCGCTCCCAGTACGCCGTCCAGACCTGCTGCCCGGCCGAGAGGTCCGGGTGCACGAACACGGTGCCCCGGCCCCGCCAGGCGGCCAGCCGGTCCGGCACCACCGGCACCGGGTGCTCGCCGGTCACCGCCTCGATGTCGGCCACGTCGAAGGCGTGCGGCAGCAGCTCGGCCATCCGCAGCGGCCCGCCCTTCGCCTCGACCAGGCACTCCGGCCCGCCCTGCTCCCACAGCAGCTGCCGGCACCGCCCGCACGGCATCAGCGGCTCACCGGTGGCGTCGACGCACGACAGCGCCACGATCCGGCCCCCGCCGGTCGCGTGCAGTTGCGAGACCACGCCGCACTCGGCGCAGAGCGTGACGCCGTATCCGGCGTTCTCCACGTTGCAGCCGACCACGACGCGGCCGTCGTCGACGAGCGCGGCGGCGCCCACCGGGAACTTCGAGTACGGCACGTAGGCGTGCCGCATGACCTCGGTGGCGGCGGCGCGCAACCCTTCCCAGTCGATCTCCATCACGACTCCCATTCTGCCCAATTTGCGCCGATCGGTCGCGGCACGGCCGGAGACGACGATGCCCGGCGGGTCGCCCCGCCGGGCACGGTGTCGCGGCGGGCGGTCAGCCCTTGATGTACGGCTTGCCGTCGGCGGCCGGCGCCCGGACCTTGCCGACCAGCCCGGCCACGGCCAGGATCGTCGCCAGGTAGGGCAGCATCGCCAGGAACTGGCTCGGGATGCTGCTGCCGATCGCGCCCAGGTACGTGGCGAGCTGGTCGGCGAAGCCGAAGAAGAGCGCCGCGAGCAGCGCGCCGGTCGGGCTCCACCGGCCGAAGATCAGCGCGGCCAGGGCGATGAAGCCCTTACCGCCGATCATGTTCTTGGTGAACGAGTAGAGCGCCAGCGTGTACGAGGCGCCGCCGACGCCGGCCACCAGACCGGCCAGGATCACGTTGCGGTAGCGCAGCCGCAGCACCTTCACGCCCAGCGTGTCGGCGGCGGTCGGGTGCTCGCCGACCGACCGGGTCCGCAGCCCCCACCGGGTACGGAACAGCGCCAGGTGGATGACCAGCACCAGCAGCAGGCCGAGGTAGAGGAAGATGTTGCCCCGGAACAGCGCCGGACCGATCAGCGGGATGTCGGACAGCAGCGGGATCTCCCAGTTGCCGAACCGGGGCGCGCTGTTGTACTTCGCCGCGTCGGTCTGCATCAGCCGCTCGTAGAGGAAGCCGGTGATGCCGACCGCGAGCAGGTTGAGCACGATGCCCATGACCACCTGGTCGACCAGGTAGCGGATGGAGAACACGGCCAGCAGGAACGAGATGAACGCGCCGCCGATGGCGGCGGCCACCAGGCCCACCCAGACACTGCCGGACATGCTGCCGAACAGCGCGCCGGAGAACGCGCCCATCAGGAGCTGGCCCTCGATCGCCACGTTCACCACGCCGGAGCGCTCGCAGAGCACACCGGCGAGCGCGCCGAAGATCAGCGGCAGGGCCAGGATGAACGTGCCGCGTACGACGTTGACCAGCGGCATGAAGTTGCGGCCCTCGGGCGCGGCGGAGACCTGCCAGCACAGGAAGCTCAGCACGAAGGCGACCAGCCCGGCGCCGAGCAGCAGCGAGAACCAGCGCTTGTGCACGCCGGCCAGCAGCGCGCCTCCGGTCGCGGCGGTGATCAGCCCGAACAGGATCGCGCCGACCGTACCGTTGATCTCCAGGGCGGCCCCGCCCTCGGTCTCGCTGAGCGTGAACCGCGCGTGCTGGCTGGTCGCGAGCGCGCCGAACAGCACCGCCGCGAGCACGCCGAGCGCCAGCAGGACCGCGCCGATCTTGCGGTTCCGGGTCCAGAAACCCTCGTCGACCGCGGTAACGGCGACCTCGGGGACAGCGGTGGTGGACATGCTCACCAGCCCTTCGCGAGGCTCGTCTGCAACCGGGCGGCGCGGGCCGCCCGGAGCTGGAAGATCGTCTTCACCAGGGCAGGCGCGGCGATGAAGATGACGATGAGCGCCTGGAGCACGGTGACCAGTTCCAGCGAGATGCCGGAGTACGACTGCATCCGGTTGCCGCCGGCCTGGAGCGCGCCGAACAGCAGCGCGGCCAGCAGCACGCCCCACGGCTTCACACGCCCGAGCAGCGCGACCAGGATGCCGTCGAAGCCGATCTGCGCGATCACCAGCGGGGTCAGCGCGTTGGCGGTGGTGCCGAGCACCATGGTCGAGCCGCCCAGACCGGCCAGCATGCCCGCGATCACCATCACCAGCACGTACGTCTTGGTCACGCTGATGCCGGCGGTCCGGGCCGCGTCCGGGTTCGCGCCCACCGCCCGCAGCTCGAAGCCGAGCGTGGAGCGGTTGAGCAGCCAGGCGATGAACCAGGTGGCCGCCACCGCGAGCAGGATGCCGGCGTGCACCCGCAGGTCCTCGCCGAGCAGGCGGGGCAGCTGCGCGGTGGAGTCGACCGGCTTGCTGATCGCGTCCGACCGGTTCGGGTTCTGCACCCCGTTCTGGACGATGATCCAGGACAGGAAGTAGACCGCCACGTAGTTGAGCATGATCGTGTTGATCACCTCGTGCGCGCCGGCCCGGGCCTTGAGGATGCCGGGGATGAAGCCCCAGAGCGCGCCGCCGAGCGCGCCCGCGATCAGCGCCACCAGCAGGTGCACGACGGGCGGCAGCGGCAGCGCGAAGCCGGCCACGGCGGCCAGGATGACGGCGATCGTCGCCTGACCCTGGGCGCCGATGTTGAACAGGCCGCCCCGGAAGGCGAGCGCCACCGACAGGCCGGTGAAGACGAGCGGCGCGGCGTAGGTGAGCGTCTCCGAGATCGGGCTCATGACGGCGGTGAAGCCGACCGCGTCCGGGTCGAAGATCGCGCCCTTGAACAGGTTCGCGTACGCCTCGCTGACCACCGTCCAGCTCGCGTTCAGCGCGTCCGAGGGGCGAGCCGTGATGTAGCTGTAGGTGGCCAGCACCTCCGGGTCGGACACGATGATCAGCACCGCGCCGACCACCATGGCCAGCAGCACCGCGAGCACTGTCACGGTGACCGTGTTGGCCGCCCAGAGGTTGTCCAGGAACATCCGGCCCATGCCGGGGCGGGATTCTCCCGCCGGGGCCGGCTTCTTCGCGGTCGCGGTGGCGGGCACCGTCTGCTCGGTGTCACCGGCCGGCTGCGTCGGCGTCGCCCGGGCCTCGCTCAGCGACTCCTGCGCCTCGGTCGCCGGTTCCTTGTCCGGGGAGCCCGAGACGGGGTTCGGGTTGGTCATGCCTCGTCCTCGTTGCCAGGGCCGTCGTCGGTCGCGGTGGCGGCGTCCGGGGTGGCGGCGTCCGGGGTGATGCCGGCCATCAGCAGGCCGATCTCCTCGCGCGGGGTGTCCGGGCCGACGACGCCGATGATCCGCCCGCGGTACATGACCGCGATCCGGTCGGCCAGGCCGATCACCTCGTCCAGCTCACTGGAGACCACCATGACCGCGGTGCCGATGTCCCGCTCGCGGATGACCCGGCTGTGGATGAACTCGATCGAGCCGACGTCCACGCCCCGGGTTGGCTGGGCCGCGATGAAGAGCTTCAGCGGCCGGGACAGCTCCCGCGCCACGATCACCTTCTGCTGGTTGCCGCCGGAGAGCGTGCCGACCGCCGCGTCGGCCGAGGAGGTACGCACGTCGAACTGCTCGATCCGTTCCCGGGCCGACTTCGCGATGGCCTCGGGCTTGAGCGACAGGCCCTTGCCGAACGGCGGCCGGTCGTAGATGTCCAGCACCAGGTTCTCCGCCACGGAGAACTCCTTGACCAGGCCGTCCACGCTGCGGTCCTCCGGCACGTAGCCGACGCCGGCGTGGAGCACCTTCTTCGTCGACCAGCCGGACGTCGGCTCGCCGTCGAGGCTGATCGTGCCGGCGAGCGTCGGGCGCAGGCCCATGATCGCCTCGATCAGCTCGGTCTGGCCGTTGCCCTGCACGCCCGCGACGCCGAGCACCTCACCGGCGTGCACTGTCAGGTCGACGCCGTCGACAGCGCGTACCTGCCGGTCGTCGTCAACGACCAGGCCGACGACCTCCAGGACCGGCCTGCCCGGCGTGGCCGGCTTCTTGTCCACCGTCAGCCGGACGCTGCGTCCCACCATCAGCGCGGCCAGCTCGTCCCGGCTGGCGCTCGGCTCGGCGGTGCCGACCGTCTTCCCGCGCCGGATCACGGTGATCCGGTCGGCGATGGCCTTCACCTCGCCCAGCTTGTGGGTGATGAACACGATCGACTTGCCGGCGGCCTTGAGCGACCGCATGACCGTGAGCAGCTCCTCGGTCTCCTGCGGGGTGAGCACGGCGGTCGGCTCGTCGAGGATCAGCAGGTCGACGTCGCGGGTGAGGGCCTTGACGATCTCCACCCGCTGCTGGATGCCGACCGGCAGGTCCTCGATCACCGCGTCCGGGTCGACCCGCAGGTTGTACCGCTCGGACACCTCGGCGACCTCGCGCCGGGCCCGTCGCCGGTCGAGGATGCCGGCGAACGGCCCCCTGACCTGCTCGGCGCCGAGCATCACGTTCTCGGCCACGGTGAAGACCGGCACGAGCATGAAGTGCTGGTGCACCATCCCGATCCCGGCGGCGATCGCGTCCGACGGGCCCTTCAGCTTCAGCGGCTTGCCGTCGACCAGGATCTCGCCCTCGTCCGGCTGGTAGAGGCCGTAGAGCACGTTCATCAGGGTCGACTTGCCGGCGCCGTTCTCGCCGAGCAGGGCGTGGATCTCTCCAGGCTCCACCGTCAGGTCGATGTGGTCGTTGGCGACCAGATCACCGAACCGTTTGGTGATGCCGCGCAGTTCGAGTCTCAGCGCAACCTCCTGGAGTGCGAGCGATGGTGCAGCGTAGCGACCTGCCGCGCCGCCACCGCGCCGGGTGGGGATGTTCGGGGGATTCAAGGTGATCGGCCGCCCCGGCGCCGGGGTTCGGGACCCCGTTGCGCCGGGACGGCCGGATCGTCATGCCTGGTGCCCGCCGGCCCTCGCTGCCGATGATGGCATCGCGGCGGCCGGCGGGACTGTCACTTGGTCGGCTGGGCCTTCGAGGTGACAGTGATGGTGCCGGCGGCGATGTCCGTCTTGATCTTGTCGACCTCGGCCTTCAGGTCCGCCGGGACCTTGCTGTCGAAGTCGTGGTACGGGGCGATCGAGACGCCGTTGTTGGCGAGCGTGCCGACGAAGCCCGGCGTGGCCTGGAGCTTCTCGCCACCGGCGGCCTTCAGAGCGGCCTCCTTGACGGCGTCCGGGATGTTCTTGACCACGGTGGTCAGGATCGCCGAGCAGTCCGGGGTGCTCTCGCAGCCGTCGATGTCCACCCAGACGACCGAGTACTTGCCGCCCGAGGCCTTGGCCGCGGAGGTGGTGCCGAGACCGGCGCCACCGGCGACCGGCATCACGATGTCGGCGCCCTGCGCGACGAGCGCGTCGGAGACCTTCTTGCCCTCGTCCTGCTTCTCGAACGAGTTGGCGAAGGAGCCCTTCTGGGTGGCCTTGTCCCAGCCCAGCACCTGGACGTTCTTGCTCTTGGCCTTGTTGTAGTACGCCACGCCGTCGGCGAAGCCGTCCATGAAGATGGTGACCGGCGGGATCGGCAGGCCGCCGTAGGTGCCGACCTTGCCGGACTTGCTCATCCCGGCGGCCAGGTAGCCGGCCTGGAACCCGGCCTGCGCGGTGTCGAACTGCATCGGGTAGACGTTCGACACACCCGGGTTGGCGTCGACGATGGCGAACTGCTGGTTCGGGTTCTTCTCAGCCGCCGCCTTGGTGGCGTCCGACATCAGGCCACCGACGGCCAGGATGAAGTCGCACTTCTGGTTGACGAACCCGGTCAGGTTGACCTCGTAGTCCGCCTCGGCCTTCGACTGGACGTACTTGATGTCGATCTTGTCGTTCTCCTTCTGCGCCTCCTGCAGGCCCTTCCAGGCCGAGGCGTTGAAGGACTTGTCGTCGACGCCGCCGACGTCAGTCACCATGCAGGCGCTGAACTTCTTGCCACCGTCGCCGCCGGCGTTGTTGTCGTCGTCCGGAGCCTCACCACACGCGGCAGCGCCCAGCACGAGTCCACCCGCCGCAATGACGGAGGCAATCCGCATCCCACGCACAGAGCGCAAGACGTCTCCTTCCCCTTGCACACCGCGTCGTGCGCGGTGTGCAGCCCTTCGCCGACCTGCGATGTGCCGCCGGCGTCCCACGTTACGGACGGGAGCGTACGCCCGCGCCCACCCACCGGCCGACAATCGTGCACGACTGTTGAGCGTCCGTTACCCCGGTGTAACCCTTGCGTGGGGCAGGTCACTAATCAGGCCGGTGGGCGTGCGCGGCGATGTCGCGAACGTCCCTTTCCCCGGGCTTCCCCGACGTCTGGCGAATTAACGCCAGAACACCGCGACGGCAGCGTTGACCAGCGTCAACCCGACGATCGCGAGGAAGTGGCCGCGGTTGACGGTCTCCCGCTTACGGGAGAAGAAGACCATGACGAAGATGAGCAGCGCGAGCACCAACTTGGTAACAAGCTTCGCCGGGGCCGGCTCGTCCCCGTCGCGCAGCGGGGCGGACAGCCCGATGCCGGTGAGGACCTGGATGATCGCGCCCCAGAGCATGGCCGCGTTGATGCGCAGCTTGCCGGAGACGTACTGGGCGATCCCACCGCCGAGCAGCAGCGCGAAACCGATCAGATGGACGTAGAGAAGAATCAGTCGAAGAGCTTCCACGCCGCCCATCCTCCCTCATCAACGACGCTTCGTAGTAGTCACCCCGCCGACCTGCCGTCATACCGTGACCCCACACTCCCCCGCGATCTTGCGGTTGCCGCCCCGGCAAACGGGGCAGAAGCCGCGCCACACGGGCCGCAACCGCAAGATCGACGGAAGGTCAGCGCAGGCGCCACGCCTGGAACGTGGGGCCCTCGGCGGGGAGGGTCACCGCGCCCTCGGCGTCGGGGCGGAGGGCGGGGGCGTTGCCGTAGACGTTGTGGGCGGCGCCCACGCCTTGCAGGCGTACCGGGGTGCCTGCGGCACGTCTTGCCAGCACCAGCACCGTCGACGTGGGCGACTCGCGCAGGAAGACGAGCGTGTCCGCGTCCGCGTGCACCCAGCGCAGGCCACCGTGGCGCAGCGCCGGCTCGTCGCGGCGCAGCGTCAGCAACGACCGGTACGCCTCGAACGTGCGCCGGTCCCAGCTCTCCGGCCGGTGCCACGGCATCGGGGTACGCGAGCCCTCCCCGTTCGTACCGGTCAGGCCCAGCTCGTCCCCGGCGAAGACCACAGGCGTGCCGGGCATGGTGGCGAGCAGCCCGGCCGCCACCTCCTGCCGTGCCGCGTCACCGACCACGGTGCGGATCCGGGCCGAGTCGTGCGAGCCGAGCAGCTGCCACGAGTGGGTGTACGACCGCCAGGAGATCAGCGACCGGTAGGTGTTCATGGTGGCGAGCACCGCCGCCGCGTCGCGCCGCCGTACCCCGCCGGGGGTGCCGAGGAAGTTCGGCACCGGGTCGTCGCCGTGCCGCAGCCAGGACCAGACCGGGTCGGTGAAGCCGACGTAGTTCATCGTCCCGTGCCAGCCGTCGCGGTCCAGGTCACCGGTGTGGTCGTGGCCGTGCTCGGCGAGCAGCAGCCCGTCCGCGCGGGTTTCGGCGACCACCTCGCGCAGCAGCCGCGCCACCTCGTGGGTGTACGCGTCCGCGCCGCGGCGCCCGGTCATGTTCGCCACGTCGACCCGCCAGCCGTCCAGTCCGTACGGCGGGCGCAGCCAGCGGCGCAGCAGCGAGTCCTCGGCGGTGGCGAACCGGCGGCGCAGTTCCGCGCTGCCCCAGTTCAGCTTCGGCAGCGACTTCACCCCGTTCCACGACTCGTAGTCCGAGCCGGGCAGGTCGAAGTAGTACAGCTCGCGTTCCGGCGCGTGCACGTCGGAGACGGCGGCGGTGAACCAGTGGTGGGCGTCGCCGGTGTGGTTGCTGGTGATGTCGCCGAGCAGCCGCCAGCCCCGGGCGTGCACGGCGTCGGCGAGCCGGGCCAGCGCCGCGTCGCCGCCGAGCAGCGGGTCGACGGTGTCGAAGCTCGACGCGTCGTACCTGTGGTTGGAGCGCGCCGGGAACACCGGCGTGAGGTAGACGGTGTTGACGCCGAGCCGGTCCAGGTGGTCCAGGTGTTCGGTGACGCCGTCGAGGTCGCCGCCGTAGAACTGGCGGGGCGTCTCCGGGCCGCGGCCGACGACCGGGGTGTCCCAGTCGCATCCGATGGCCCAGTCCGGCGTGGTCCGGTCGTCGGCGGCGGCCGAGCGGGCGAACCGGTCCGGGAAGATCTGGTAGATCACCGCGTCCCGGGCCCAGGCCGGCGGCGGGGCGTAGCTGACCAGCTTGAAGTCGCCGTTGTCGGGCACGTCGTGGCCGGACAGCCCGGCCGCGTTGAGCCAGCGCGCGCCGCGTTCGCCGTCGAGGAGGAAGCGGTAGTTGCTGACCGGGTTGCGGACCTCGACGTCGGCCCGCCACCACACGTCGCCGTTCGCGGTGCGGTCGACCCGTGCCTCGGCGAAGCGCGGCTCGCCGTCGCCGGTGGTGCGCACGTGCACCTGGGAGACGCCGGAGCCGGCCGGGACCCGGACGAAGACCGGGACGGTCTGCCCGAGCGCGGGCTCCTGCTCCGGGACGTAGGTGGCGGAGCCGTCGTGGTGCGGCTGAAGGGACATGGTGCTGCCTTTCGCGTCTACCGACAGGGAGAGGGGCGGGCACCCGCCGCGGTCGGTTCACCCGACCGCGGCGGTCCGCCCTTCAAACCGCTCCGGTGTACGCCGACACGACGCCCTTGCCGCAGCGTGAGCCGAGGAGGCTCAGCCCTTTACCGCTCCGGAGGTGAGTCCGGAGACGATGTAGCGCTGGAGCAACTGGAACACCAGCACCGTCGGGATCGCGGTGAGCAGCGTGCCCGCCGCGAACATCCCGAAGTTGTTGTTGCGCTCGCCGGCCACCAGGCCGTACATGCCGACCGCGAGGGTCTTCGCCTCGGGTTCGGTGAGGAACACGTTGGCGATGATGAACTCGTTGATCGATCCGATGAACGCGAGCAGGCCGGTCACCGCCAGGATCGGCGCCACCAGCGGCAGCATGATCCGGAAGAAGACCTGCACGTGCGACGCGCCGTCCATGGTCGCCGACTCGTCCAGCTCCTTCGGCAGCGTGTCGAAGAAGCCCTTCATCAGCCAGGTGTTCGCGCCGAGCGCGCCACCCATGTAGAGCAGGAACAGGCCCCACGGGGTGTTGAACCCGATCGACGGGTAGAGGTCGGTGAGCGTGGTGAAGATCAGGAAGATCGCCACGATCGCCAGGAACTGCGGGAACATCTGGATCAGCAGCAGCGCGAGCAGGCCCACCCGGCGCCCGGCGAAGCGCATCCGGGAGAACGCGTACGCCGCGAGCGACGACAGGAAGATCGACGCGAAGCTGGCCACACCCGCCAGCAGCAGCGAGTTGAGGAACCAGTGGCCGAACGCGGTCCGGTCGAACAGGTTCGTGAAGTTCTCCAGCGACGCCCCGGTCGGCAGCAGCTCGGTGGAGGAGAGCGTGCCGAGCGGGTTGAACGCCGCCGAGATCACGAACAGGATCGGGAAGAGGCTGAACGCCACCGCCAGCACGCCCACCACGTGCCGCCAGCCGACCTGCGCGAACCAGCGGCCGCGCGAGCGGCGGGCCGGCGTGCGGGTGGTCGTGGGCGTCTCCGCGATTGTCGTCACGAGTACACCTCCTCCTGCTTACGGGTCCGCCGGAAGCTGATCGCCGACACCGTCGCCACGATCGCGAAGATGAAGATCGAGACGGTGGCGGCCAGGCCGAACTCGGCGCCCTGGGCGCCGAACGCGAGCCGGTACGTGTAGGTGATCAGCAGGTCGGTGGCGCCGTTCGTCGGGTTGTCCGGCGCGAACGGGCCGCCCTCGGTGGTGAAGAGGATCGCGTTGACGTTGTTGAAGTTGTACGCGAACGACGCGATCAGCAGCGGCGAGAGCGCCACCAGCAGCAGCGGCAGGGTGACCGACCTGAACGACTGCCAGGGCGACGCGCCGTCGACCGAGGTCGCCTCGGTCAGCTCCCGCGGGATGGCCTGCAACGCGCCGGTGGCCACCAGGAACATGTACGGGTAGCCGAGCCAGAGCTGCACCAGCAGCACCGCGATCCGGGCCGACCAGCTGCCGCCGAACCAGTCGACGTTCAGCCCGAACAGGTTGTTGAGCAGGCCGAAGTCGGTGTTGAACATGTCCCGCCAGATCAGCAGCATGGCGAACGACGGCATGGCGTACGGCAGGATCAGCAGCACCCGGTAGAAGTTGGTCCCCCGCATCCGGGGTGAGTGCAGCGCGAGCGCGATGGCCATGCCGAGCAGGAACGTCAGGCCGGTGGAACCGATCGCGAACGCGAAGTTCCAGGCCAGCGTGCCGAAGAACGGGCGGGAGATGTTCGGGTCGGTGAGCACCGCGGTGAAGTTCTTCAGCCCGACGTCGACCTTCCAGCCCTGGGCGAGCCGCTCACCGTCGGCGGCGACGAAGGAGCCGGACCCCTCGTCGGCGGTCCACGTCTTGCCGGTCTCGCTGTCCTTGACGCAGTCGCACGCGGCGTCGTACGCCCGGAGCGCCTTGCCCTCGTAGGCCCGGGTGAGGCCGTTGGAGCGGATGGCGCCCTCGTCGGTGGGCACGATGAGCGCGGTGACGGCGTCGCTGCGGCTGCTGGCCTGCCCGATGTTCAGCAGGGTGTAGCCGTCCGCCGCGGTGATCTTGCCGCTGAGGCTGCTCACCTCGACGTCGGCGGCGTCGAGCTTGCGCAGCCCTTCCGCGTCGCCGGCGAAGATGTCCTTGGTCTTCGGGTCGCTGAGCAGGAAGACCAGGGCGCCGGTCGCCGGATCGCCCTTCGTGGCGATGGTGAGGTTGTACTCGGTCGAGCCGGGGACCTGCTTCACCGAGGAGGTCTGCACGGCGACGATCGCGTCGTCCTTGCTGCCGCGGTGGCCGTCGCCGAAGTTCGTGAACGCGGTGCTCGCGGTGTAGAGCACCGGGAAGACCTGGAAGGCGATCAGGAAGAGCGTGCCGGGGACCAGGTACTTGGCGGGGATGTGCCGGCGGCTCAGGTAGAGGTAGAACAGGCCGGCGGTGGTGGCCACCAGGATGCCCAGCCCGATCCAGTGTTCGGCCTCGATGAGCGGGAAGGCCGCCCAGATCGCGATCCCGGCCACCAGGCCGAGCAGGACCACCTTGACGACGAGGCCGGTCGCGGTGATCGGCGCGTGTTGCCGCGCGGTACGGGACGTGCGCGGGAGCCCACGGCGTACGGGCTCCCGGCCCGGGGCCTGCGGTGCAGACCCCGGGCCGGACAGCGGCGCGCTCATTACTTGATCTGACCCTGGATGGTCTTGCCGGCGGCCGTGGTCGTCTTGGCCGGGTCGGCGCCGCCGATGATGGCGGCCTCCGCCTTGCCGAACGGGTCCCAGATCGCGGCCATGGCCGGGATCGCCGGGAGAACCTGGCCGTTCTTGCCGGCCTCGGAGAACTTGGCCAGGTCCGCGTCCTCACCCTTGACCTGGTCGAAGGCGGCGGTCAGCGCCGGCGGGCGCGGCTCGGCCTTGTACAGCGCGACGGCCAGCTCGGGCTTGGTCACGTAGTTGGTGACGAACTCCTGGGCCAGGGCCTTGTTCTTGCCCTTGGCGGCCACGTAGAACGCCTGCACGCCCACGAACGGCTGGGCCTCCTGGCCACCGGCGAAGCCGGGGACCGGGGAGATGTCGTAGGAGATGTTGGCCTTCTTGGCGTCGGCCACGGCCCACGGGCCGGAGACCAGGAACGCGCACTTCTTGCCGGTGAAGGTGGCGATGGAGTTCTCGCCGGTGATGGAGCGCTTCAGCGCACCCTCGCCCTTCTCACCCAGCTTCGCGATCTTCTGGAAGGCAGCGATCGACTCCGGCTTGCCCACGCCCAGGTCCTTCGGGTCGTAGTCGCCGTTCGCCGTGGTGCCGAACAGGTAGCCGCCGCCGGAGGTGTAGAGCGGGTAGATGTGGTACGCGTCGCCGTTCTGGCCGGACTGCAGGCACAGGATCTCGCTGGCCTTCTTCTCGGCCTTGAGCTTCTTGCCGGCGGCGACCAGGTCCTCGATCGTCTTCGGCGCCTCGGGGGCCAGCTCGGTGTTGCGGATCAGCGCGACGTTCTCGGTGGCGTAGGGCACACCGTAGAGCTGGCCGTTGAACGTGACGGCCTTGATGGCGGTCTCGTTGAAGCCGGCCTTCTGCTCGGCCGGGAGCTGCACCGGGTCGATGGCGCCGTTCTGGACCAGGTTGCCGATCCAGTCGTGCGCGCCGACCACGACGTCCGGGCCGCTGCCCTGCTGCGAGGCGGTGACGAAGTTGGTCTGCAGGTCCTTGGAGACGGCCTGGACCTCGACGGTCACGCCGTTCTCCTTGCCGAACTCCTCGGCGAACGGCTTGAGCGCGGCCGTGCGCTTGTCGTCGGCCCAGATGACCAGCTTGCCGCCGGTCGCCTTGGCGGACTCACCGGCGGCCGGCTTGTCGTCGCTGCCGCTGTCACCACAGCCGGAGGCGGCGAGCGCCAGGCCGAGGACGGCGACCACACCCGCGGTACGGATGCGCATCGGTACTCCTGTCGTCATGGCGGCCCGCCGGGGGAAGGGCGGCCCGCCAGTGGAAACCTCTGAAATTTCTTGCTGACCGGCGCCGTGGTGCTGCGCCGCTGCTCTCGCATGTTGCGGGGACGTTAGCAAGAGGTTGCAGAGAATGGAAGGGCTTGCAGAAGTGTACGCAAGACTTTGCCGTTGGGCTAAAGTGCCGCACATGCGCGCTCGACTGTCCGACATCGCCCAACAGGCTGAAGTCAGCGAGGCCACGGTGTCGCGGGTGCTCAACGACCGCCCCGGTGTGGCCCCCGAGACCCGGCAGGCCGTCCTCACCGCCCTCGATGTGCTCGGCTACGAACGCCCGGCCCGGCTGCGCAAGCGCAGCGCCGGGCTGGTCGGCCTGGTCGTGCCGGAGCTGGACAACCCGATCTTCCCGGCGTTCGCCCAGATCATCGAGTCCGCGCTCGCCCCGACCGGCTACACCCCGGTGCTCTGCACGCAGACGCCGGGCGGCGTCCGCGAGGACGAGTACGTGGAGATGCTGTTGGACCGGCAGGTCTCCGGCATCGTCTTCGTCTCCGGCCTGCACGCCGACACCGCCGCGGACCACGACCGCTACCGCACGCTGCTGGCCCGGCCGCTGCCGATCGTCATGATCAACGGGTACGCCCCGGGCATCCCCGCCCCGTTCGTCTCCTGCGACGACCGCGAGTCCGCCGAACTCGCAGTCGCCCACCTGGTCGCGCTCGGGCACCGCCGGATCGGCCTGATCACCGGCCCGGACCGGTTCGTGCCGGTGCAGCGCAAGGTCGCCGGCTACAAGGCCGCGATGGGGCGCCTCACCGACATCACCTCCGACGAGCTGACGGAGCTGACCGAGCTGTCGCTGTTCGGCGTGGAGGGCGGCGAGGCGGCCGCCGGCCGGCTCATCGAGCGCGGCGTGACCGGCCTGGTCTGCGGCTCCGACCTGATGGCGCTCGGCGCGATCCGGGCGGCCCGCCAGCGCGGCCTCTCGGTGCCCGGTGACATCTCCGTGGTCGGGTACGACGACTCTCCGCTCATGGCCTTCACCGACCCGCCGCTGACCACCGTGCGTCAGCCGGTCGCCGCCATGGCGGTCGCCGCGGTGCGGGCCCTGGTCGACGAGATCAACGGCCATCCCTCCCCGAACTCGGAGTACCTGTTCCGCCCCGAGCTGGTGGTACGCGGCTCCACCGCGGTGACCCGCCCCGCCGACCCCCCGAAACGCCAGCGCCCCACCCCCTCCTCCCCCCTCCCCATCCCCGCCTGACCCCCTCCCCGCACCCGCGGGCCCCTCCCCGCGCCCGCGGGCCCCTCCCCCCCTGTTGATCAAGGGGTTTGTGTCCGAGTCGATCTCCAACCGGGACACGAACTCCTTGATCAACCGCCTGAGGGGCGGGTGGGTGTCTCGGGATGCGGGAGAAGGGCTTGGAAGGGCGGCGGGTGATGGCTGTCATTTCTTGCGCAAGGAATGCTTGACTCTTGCAGTGCTGTGGCGGCATTCTGCTCAGACACCCTGCGCCGCCACAGAACGGGAATCGACAGCGATGACCTCCGCCACCACCCCCACGCCACGGACCGCCGACGACGACTGGTGGCGGTCCGCGGTCGTCTACCAGGTGTACGTCCGCAGCTTCGCCGACGCGAACTCCGACGGGGTCGGTGACCTCCAGGGCATCCGGCAGCGCCTGCCCTACCTGCGTGACCTCGGCGTGGACGCGCTCTGGCTGACGCCGTTCTACACCTCTCCCCAGGTCGACGCCGGCTACGACGTGGCCGACTACCGCGACGTCGACCCGCTGTTCGGCAACCTGACCGACTTCGACGAGATGATCACCGACGCGCACGCGCTCGGCCTGCGGATCATCGTCGACATGGTGCCCAACCACACCTCCAGCGCGCACCCGTGGTTCGCCGCGGCGCTCGCCGCCGGCCCCGGCTCGCCGGAGCGCGAGCGCTACCTGTTCGCCGACGGCAAGGGCGAGCAGGGCGAGCTGCCCCCGAACGACTGGGAGAGCATCTTCGGCGGCCCGGCCTGGACGCGCGTGGTCGACGGCCAGTGGTACCTGCACCTGTTCGACCCGGCGCAGCCCGACCTGAACTGGCGTCACCCCGAGGTGCGGGCCGAGTTCGAGGACATCCTGCGCTTCTGGCTGGACCGGGGCGTGGACGGCTTCCGGATCGACGTGGCCCACGGGATGATCAAGGCCGAAGGGCTACCGGACGTCGGCTTCAACTCGATGACCACCGGCCAGCGCCAGTCCGAGCTGCTGGGCAAGGGCCGGCTGCCGTACTTCGACCAGGACGAGGTGCACGACATCTACCGCGCCTGGCGCCCGATCCTGGACAGCTACCCGGGTGGCCGGATGGCTGTGGCCGAGGCCTGGGCCGAGACGCCGCAGCGGCTGGCCCGCTACATCGGCCCGGACGAGCTGCACCAGGCGTTCAGCTTCGACTTCCTCGACGCCACCTGGTCGGCCGACTCGTTCCGCAAGGTGATCGACACCGCGCTGGCCGAGTCGACGATCGTCGGCGCGCCGACCACCTGGGTGCTGTCCAACCACGACCGGCAGCGTCACGTCACCCGGTACGGCGACGGCGAGGTCGGCCTGCGCCGCGCCCGCGCCGCCGCGCTGCTGATGTTCGCGCTGCCCGGCTGCGCGTACGTCTACCAGGGCGAGGAACTGGGCCTGCCGGAGGTGCTGGACCTCCCCGACGAGCTGCGCCAGGACCCGGCGTTCCGGCGTACCGGGGAGAGCCGCGACGGTTGCCGGGTGCCGATCCCGTGGGGCGGCGAGCTGCCCCCGTACGGATTCGGGCCCGACGGCAGCGAGCTGAGCTGGCTGCCCGCGCCGGCGACCTGGCGGTCGCTGTCGGTGGCCGCGCAGACCGGGACCTCCGGCTCGACGCTGGAGCTGTACCGGACCGCGCTGCGGATCCGGCACGAGCACCCGGCGCTCGCCGAGGTCGGCGGCATCACCTGGCTGGAGACCGAGCCCGGCGTCCTGGCGTTCCGCCGCGCCGCCGGGGACGCCGACCTGACCTGTGTGGTCAACATCAGCGGCGCCGACGTGACGGTGAGCGGCCACGGCCGCCCGGTCGTCGCGAGCGCCGACCTCACCGAGCGGGGCGACGGACACGTCCTGCCGGTGGACGCGGCTGCGTGGTTCGAACGGCGCTGAGCCGGGTAACCCGCCAACGACCTGGCCGTCCGTTGTGCCCCGCGCCGACGGGCGGCTGGGCTGCCGACCCCTTGTGGTGGGGGGTGAGGTGGTCCCGGCCCCTCGGGAGTCCGCTCCCGGGGGGCCGGTGTCCATCCCGGCAGCCCTGGGTACCACCGGGGGATGACAGCACGCGTGGCGCAGTACACCCTCGACGTCAGCGACCTGGACCGGATGGCCCGGTTCTGGTCCGCCGCCCTCGGCTACACGGTCTCGCAGGGCGACGACGGCAACGCGAAGCTCTACCCGCCGTCCGGCCGGCCCGGCCCGACCGTCTGGTTGCAGGGCAGCGGCACCCCGAAGCACGGCAAGAACCGGCTCCACCTGGACCTGGTCGCCGACGAGGGGCAGACGGCGGAGGTCGAGCGGCTGATCGGGCTCGGCGCCCGGCTCGCCGACGTCGGGCAGACCGGCGCGGAGGGGTTCGTGGTGCTCGTCGACCCGGAGGACAACGAGTTCTGCGTACTCGACGGGCCGCCGCGCTGAGCGTCCTCAGCCGCCCTTGGCGGTGAGCAGCGCGGCGATCCGGGCGAACCCGGCCCGGATCTCCTCCCGGTCGGGCGGATTCGCCGGCTCGGGCTCGGGCTGCCGCTCGGCTGCCAGTTCCAGCTCCTCGTCGATGACGTCCTCGAAGTCGCCGTACAGATCGGCCTGGTCGATCTCGGCCGCCTCGTCCTCGGCGGCGATCTGCGCCGCGGCGATCTCGCCCCGGATCTCCTCCGGCGTGAGCGCCGGCAGCAGCGGCTCCACCACCGCCATCAGCTGCTCCTCGGCCACCACCGCCTCGGCCAGCGCCAGCGCGTGCGCCCGCTCGTAGGGGCCGCAGACCACCGGCTCCCACTCGTCGTCAGCGCCGAGCGGGCCGAACGTGATGATCCACGGCAGGCCGAGCATCGGCGAGTCGTCCGGCAGGTCGAGTGTCACGAGTGCGCCCACCGGCCCATCATCGTCGGCCGCGCTTCGCCCGGGGACCGCATCGGCGGAGACTCTCCCCGCTCAGGGGACCGCGCTCAACCATGCGTGCCGGCGTCCAGCGCCGCACGGACCAGGGCGACCGCCCGCTCCGGCGGTACGCCCAGGCGGCGTGCCTCGGCGGCGTACCCGGCGGCGGCCTGCTGCAGCCGGTCGGCGGCGTCGTCCCGTCCCGGCGCGACCACCGTGCCGTGCCGGCCGCGCGTCTGGACCAGCCCGGCGGCCTCCAGCTCCCGGTAGGCCCGCGCCACCGTGTTCACCGCCAGCCCCAGGTCCGCCGCGAGCTGCCGCACCGCGGGCAGCCGGGTGCCCACCGGCAGCCGCCCGTCGCCGATCCGCGCCGCGAACTGCGCGCGCACCTGCTCGTACGGCGGCACCGCCGACGCGGCATCGATCCGGATCCGCGCGCTCATCCCGCCCCTCCCGGCGTTCCCGGTTCGGTCTCCTCGTCGAGCACGTCCGCCTCCACGTCCACCTCCCGGGCTCCGCCCTCGGCCATGTCCACCACCCGGCCGTACGGGCTGGTCGCGGCGAGCGCCGCGCCGAAGAGCACCAACTGGTTGAGCAGGTAGAGGTAGAGCAGCAGGCCCACGGCGGTGGCGACCACTGTGTACGCCGGGTTCCGCTCGGTGCGTACCACGTAGTAACGACCGACGGTGTTGAGCAGGGTGATCCCGATCGCGACGGCGAGCACCGCCGGTCGCAGCCGCCGCCGGCTCATCCGCAGCCGGGGCACGGCCAGCAGCATCGCGGCGGCGAGCACGGCGTTGACGAGCACGCTCAGCACCGCGCTGATCGTGGTCAGGCCCACCGAGCCGGTGCTGCGCAGCAGAAAGCGCAGCAGCGACTCCAGCGCGTCCACGGCGGCCACCGAGACGAACAGCAGCACGAAGACGGCGACCAGCACACCCAGGTCGACAAGGCGCCGCATCACCAGGTTGCCGGGCTGCTGGTTGAAGCCGTACATCAGCCGCTGCGAGGAGCGGATCGCCTCCACCCAGCCGATGCCGGTGAAGACCAGGATGACCAGGCCGACCACGCCGACGGTGTTGCTGCTCTCGGCGATCTGCGCCGGGTCGAGGAAGGGCAGGTTCTCTTCCAGGAAGTGGGCCGCCGCGCGGCTGACCTCCTCGTTGTCGCGCAGCACCGCGCCGAAGATCCAGTACGCGACCAGGGCGAGCGCGAACACGGCGAAGAAGCCGTAGTACGCGATGGCGGCGGCGAGCCGACCGGCGAGCAGGTCGGCGTAGAGCGTCCCGGCCCGCCAGACGTGGTCGAAGGCCGACGAGCGGCCACGCGCCGCGTCGATGCGGCGCCCCACCGCCGCCTCGATCCGGCCGAAGACGTTCACCCCGCCATCCTCGCCGATCTTCGCCCGCGGTGGAGGTGCCCCGGCCGGTCGGATGTTCAGCGTTGCCCGCCGAGCCGGAAGTCGCGGCGGGGCTGCCACCGGGTCGCCCCACTGTGCGAGAACAGCGTGAACGCCTCCACCTGGAACAACGCGGAGAAGTCGGCCAGGTCCTCGTACGCCTTGTCGAGCACCTCGGTCGGCACGTCCTGAGCAACCGTGACGTGCGGGTGGTAGGGGAAACGCAGCTCGCGCCGCAGCTCGGGGGCCGAGTTGATGGCGGCGGCCAGCAGCTCGCACTCGCTGATCCCGGCCGCCACCGTCACGAACACCACCTGGGTGACCGGGCGGAACGTGCCGGTGCCGCGCAGGTGCAGGGTGAACGGCAGGTGCGCGGCGGCGACCCGGGCCAGGTGATCCTCGACGGCGGGCAGCGCGCGTACCGGGATCTCGGTGGGCCCGAGCAGGGTGACGTGCGCGGGGACGGCGGCCGGGTCGCCGGCCTCGACCCGGCGGCGGGTGAGCATCCCGCCCCAGGGCTCGGGGACGTCGACGGCGATCCCGATCTGGATCGTGTCTGCGCCGCCCGGCACCGCGTCACTGCCCGCCACGTTGCGCGCCACCCCTTCGGCCACCGGCTGCGTCACCCGTTCCCGCCCGACCGGGCCGCTACTCGAACCGCACCGGCGGGAAGAAACCGACCCGCTCGTACGCGTCACGCAGCGTCGCGGCGGCCACCACCCGGGCCTTCTCCGCGCCCCGCGCGAGCAGCTTGTCGAGCTGGGCCGGGTCGTTCAGGTAGCCGTTCGTGCGTTCCTGGATCGGGGTGACGAACTCGCGCACCACCTCGGCCAGGTCCTTCTTCAGGTCGCCGTAGCCCTTGCCGTCGTACGCGGCCACCAGGTCGTCGATGCCCCGCCCGGACAGCGCCGAGTAGATGGTGAGCAGGTTGCTGATGCCCGGCTTGCCCTCGGCGTCGAAGACGATCTCGCGGCCGGTGTCGGTGACCGCCGAGCGGATCTTCTTGGCCGAGCGGGCCGCGTCCTCCAGCAGGTCGATGATGCCGGCCGGGGAGGACGACGACTTCGACATCTTGGCCGTCGGGTCCTGGAGGTCGGTGATCTTCGCGGTGTCCTTCACGATGTGCGGCGCGGGCACCGTGAAGGTGCGGCCGAACAGCGAGTTGAACCGCTGCGCCAAGTCCCGGGAGAGCTCCAGGTGCTGCCGCTGGTCCTCGCCGACCGGCACCGCGTTCGCCTGGTAGAGCAGGATGTCGGCGGCCTGCAGGATCGGGTACGTGAACAGGCCGACGCTGGCCCGCTCGCTGCCCTGCTTCTGCGACTTGTCCTTGAACTGGGTCATCCGGCCGGCCTCGCCGAAGCCGGTGATGCAGCCGAGCACCCAGGCCAGCTGCGGGTGCTCGGGCACCTGCGACTGGACGAACAGCGTGCTGCGCTCCGGGTCCAGGCCCAGCGCGAACAGCTGCGCGGCGGCCACCCGGCTGCGGTGCTTGAGCACCTTCGGGTCGTGCCCGGCGGTGATCGCGTGCAGGTCGACCACGCAGTAGAACGCGTCGTGGCTGTCCTGCAACGCCACCCAGTGCCGCAGCGCGCCCAGGTAGTTGCCGAGGTGGAACGAGTCGGCCGTCGGCTGGATGCCGGAGAAGACGCGCGGGCGGGCGGGTACGTCGGACATGGCGGCAATTCTGTCAGCAAGCCCCGGCGTCCGTCATGACGGGCCGGTGGATCGGGCGGGTACGGGCGGAAGCGGACCGTTCACCTCACGCCGGGGCTCGGGCAGCCGCGCGGCGGAGACCGCCAGGCGGGACACCCGCCGTCCGTCGAGCGCCAGCACCCGCAGCAGCCAGCCGGCCGGATCGGCGGGGACCGATCCGCTGTCCGGGTCGAGCGCCACCGGCACCTCGTCCCCGGCCACCGGCAGCCGGCCCAGCGCGGCCATCACGAACCCGCCCACCGTCTCGTACGGGCCGGCGGGCAGCGGCACACCGGTCCGTTCGGCGAAGTCGGTCAGGTTGAGCCGGCCGTCCACGACGGCGGGCAGGCCGGCGGCCTCCGGTTCGAGCGGGCCGTGCTCCTCGTCCCGGATCTCCCCGACCAGTTCCTCGACCAGGTCCTCGCAGGTGACGATGCCGGCGGTGCCGCCGTACTCGTCGATCACCACGGCCAGGTGGTGGCCCTCCCGGCGCATCTCGGTCAGCGCCGCGAGCACGCGCTTGCTGTCCGGCAGGCGCTTCACCTCGCGGGTCAGCTCGCCGACCACCAGCGGCCGGTCGGGCTCCGGGCGCAGCAGCACGTCCCGCAGGTGCACCATGCCGACCACGTCGTCGTGCGTGCCGTCGACCACGGGGTAGCGGGTGTGCGGGTCGTCCCGGACCAGCCGCTGGGCCCGCGCCAGCGGCAGGGCGGCGCTGAGGAAGACCACCTCGGTGCGCGGCACCATCACCTCGCGTACGAGCCGGGCGCCGGCCAGCAGCACCTCGTCGATGATCCGGCGCTCGTCGGCGTCGAGCAGCGTGTTCGCCGCGACCAGATCGCGCAGCTCGGCCTCGGTGATCCGCTCCCGTCCGGCGACCGGGCTGGCGCCGAGCAGGTCGGTCACCAGCCGGGTGGCGCCGTCGGCCGCCCGCACCACCAGGCGGGCCACGGTACGGGCCAGCGGGCCGGGTTCGCGGCGGAGCCGCCCCGACGGACGCCGCCGGGGCCCGGGACCACCACCCTCCCGCATGAGAAGGATGGTAGACAGCGGCCACCGTGCGCCCGGGCCAATGTTCGGATCTGTTCAATCATGAAGGATTATGATGGAATGGAGGCGGACTCAACTCGACAGCCGCGACACCGCCCCCGGCCGTAGGGTGATCGCGGGACGGCCGCCACGCGACGCGGCCCAGGCAGGAGGACGACCGACGTGAAACTGCTCGTCACCGGCGGCGCCGGCTACATCGGCAGCGTGGTGACCCGGATGCTGCTCGACCACGGCCACCAGGTGGCCGTGCTGGACGACCTGCGCACCGGTCACCGGGAAGCCATCGCCCCCGAGGCGACCCACGTCGACCTGCCGGTGCACGAGGCCGCCCGGGTGCTCACCCCCGACGCCGGGTTCGACGGCGTGCTGCACTTCGCCGCCCTGATCGCCGCCGGCGAGTCGATGATCCGGCCCGAGCTGTACTGGCACACCAACACCGTCGGCTCGATCGCGCTCATCGACGCGGTCCGCGCCGCCCGGGTGCCCCGGATGGTCTTCTCCTCCACCGCCGCCGTCTACGGCAACCCCACCGAGCTGCCCATCCCGGAGACCGCCGTCAAGGCCCCCACCAGCACCTACGGCGCGACCAAGCTGGCCGTCGACATGGCGCTCACCTCCGAGGCGATCGCTCACGACCTGGCCGCCGTCTCGCTGCGCTACTTCAACGTCGCCGGGGCGTACCTGCGCGACGGGCTGGCCATCGGCGAACGGCACGACCCGGAGACGCACCTCATCCCGATCGCGCTCGACGTCGCCGCCGGGCGGCGGGAGAAGCTCCAGCTCTTCGGCGACGACTACCCCACGATCGACGGCACCTGCGTCCGCGACTACATCCACGTGGAGGACCTGGCGCGCGCCCACCTGCTCGCGCTCGACGCGGCCACCCCGGGCCGGCACCGCATCTACAACCTGGGCAACGGCAACGGCTTCACCAACCGGCAGGTGGTCGACGTGGTCCGCGAGGTCACCGGCCACCCGCTGCCGGTCGAGGTGGCCCCCCGCCGCGAGGGCGACCCCGCGGAGCTGGTCGCGTCCTCCGCGCTGGCCCGCGACGAGCTGGGCTGGACGCCGGCCAAGCCGACCCTGCACGACATGGTCGGCGACGCGTGGGCGTTCTACCGGGCACACGTCGCGGGACAGCCCTCATGACCGTCGCCGACCGCGCCACCGCCGGCTTCCGGCAGCGGTACCGCACCGAGCCGGCCGGCCGCTGGGCGGCGCCCGGGCGGGTCAACCTGATCGGCGAGCACACCGACTACAACGACGGCTTCGTGCTGCCCTTCGCGCTGCCACTGCGTACCGTGGTCGCCGCCGCGCCCGACCCCGACGGGCGCTGGACGGTCTGGTCGGAGCTGGACGACGAGCCGGTGGAGTTCGGCGCCGCGGAGGCCGACGAGCCCGGCGGCGTCGACGGCTGGGCCGCCTACGTGGCCGGGGTGGTGTGGGCGCTGCGCGCCGCCGGGCACGACGTGCCGGGCGCGCGGCTCGCCGTCGCCTCCGACGTGCCGGTCGGCTCCGGTCTCTCCTCGTCGGCCGCCATCGAGTCGGCGGTGCTGGCGGCGCTGGTCGACCTCGGCGGCCTGGACCTGCCCGCGCAGGCGTGGCACCGGCTCGCCCAGCGGGCCGAGAACGACTACGTCGGCGCGCCCACCGGGATCATGGACCAGTCCGCCGTGATCCGCGGCCGGGAGGGGCACGCGCTGTTCCTCGACTGCCGCACCGAGGAGGTCGAGCAGATCCCGTTCGACCTGGACGCCGCCGGGCTGGCCGTGCTGGTGATCGACAGCCGGGCGCCGCACCGGCACGCGGACGGCGAGTACGCCGCCCGGCGCCGCAGTTGCGAACGGGGCGCCGCCGCGCTCGGAGTCGCAGCGCTGCGCGACGTCGACGTGGCCGGCCTCGACACCGCGCTGGCCCGCCTCGACGACGACGAGACCCGCCGCCGGGTCCGGCACGTCGTCACCGAGAACCAGCGGGTGCTCGACACGGTCGCGCTGCTGCGCGCCGGCCGGGTCCGCGACACCGGTCCGCTGCTGACCGCCTCGCACGCCTCCATGCGCGACGACTTCGAGATCACCGTGCCGGAGATCGACACTGCCGTCGAGGCGGCGCTGTCCGCCGGGGCGTACGGCGCCCGGATGACCGGCGGCGGCTTCGGCGGCTGCGTGCTCGCCCTGGTCGACGCGGACGCCGCCGACCCGGTGGCCGCCGCCGTCACCGAGGCGTACGCGAAGCGCGGCTTCACCGCCCCCGGCACCCTGACCGTCCGCCCCGCAGGAGGCGTAACCCGCCTGGGGTGAGGTGTAAGGAAGGGCCCCTTATTAACGCCTGCGGTAGAGGAAGGGCCCCTTGTTAACAGTGAGCTGTTAACAAGGGGCCCTTCCTTACACGCAGGGGTCAGCCGGCCTCGACGATCATGCCGGCGCCGACCGTACGGTTCGTGGCCTCGTCGATGATCACGAAGCCGCCGGTGGTGCGGTTGCGGCGGTACTCGTCGGCGAGCAGCGGCACCGTGGTCCGCAGCCGGACCCGGCCGATCTCGTTGAGCTTCAGCTCCCCCACCGTCTCGTCCCGGTGCAGCGAGTTGATGTCCAGCCGGTAGTGCAGGCCGCGCACGATCGCCCGCGCCGAGCGGGTGGTGTGCTTGATCGCGTACTTGCCGCCGACCTGCAACGGGCGGGTCTCGTCCATCCAGCAGACCATCGCCTCGATGTCCTGCACGGCCATCGGAGCGTTGTTCGGCCGGCAGATCATGTCACCGCGGGAGATGTCCAGCTCGTCGGTCAGCCGGACCGTCACCGACATCGGCGGGAACGCCTCGTCCACCGGGCCGTCGGCGGTCTCCACCGCGGCGATACGGCTGGTGAACCCGGACGGCAGCACCATCACCTCGTCGCCCGGCTTGAGCACGCCCGAGGCCACCTGCCCGGCGTAGCCCCGGTAGTCGGTGACGGTGGTGGACTGCGGCCGGATCACGTACTGCACCGGGAACCGCACGTCGACCAGGTTGCGGTCCGAGGCGATGTGCACCCGCTCCAGGTGGTGCAGCAGCGACGGCCCCTCGTACCACGGCATGTTCTCCGAGCGGGTGACGATGTTGTCGCCCTTGAGCGCGGAGACCGGCACCACGGTCAGGTCCGGCACGTCGAGCTTCGCCGCGAACGCGGTGAACTCGTCGGCGATCCGCTCGTAGACCTCCTGCGACCAGTCGACCAGGTCCATCTTGTTCACACAGAGAACCAGGTGCGGCACCCGCAGCAGCGAGCAGAGGAACGCGTGCCGGCGGGACTGCTCCACCAGGCCCTTGCGCGCGTCCACCAGGATCAGCGCCAGGTCGGCGGTCGAGGCGCCGGTGACCATGTTCCGGGTGTACTGGATGTGCCCCGGGGTGTCGGCGATGATGAACTTGCGCCGCGGCGTGGCGAAGTAGCGGTACGCCACGTCGATGGTGATGCCCTGCTCCCGCTCGGCGCGCAGGCCGTCGGTGAGCAGCGCCAGGTTGGTGTACTCGTCGCCACGGGCCGCGCTGACCGCCTCGACCGCGGCGAGCTGGTCGGTGAACAGCGACTTGGTGTCGTAGAGCAGACGGCCGATGAGCGTCGACTTGCCGTCGTCGACGCTGCCCGCGGTGGCGAACCGCAGCAGGTCCATCGGCCGCGCGGTCTCGCTCTCGGCCGGCGCCAGGGTCTCGACGCTCATCAGAAGTAGCCCTCTCGCTTGCGGTCCTCCATGGCGGCCTCGCTGACCCGGTCGTCGCCGCGGGTCGCGCCGCGCTCGGTGATCCGCGTGGCGGCCACCTCCTCGATCACCTTCTCCACCGTGTCGGCGTCCGAGCGGACCGCCGCGGTGCAGGAGGCGTCACCCACGGTCCGGTACCGCACCTGGGTCTTGAACGGCTGCTCACCGGCGCGGGCCCGGAAGAACTCGTTCACCGCGTAGAGCATGCCGTCGCGCTCGATCACCTCGCGCTCGTGCGCGTAGTAGATCGACGGCAGCGGAATCCGCTCCCGCGCGATGTAGTGCCACACGTCCAGCTCGGTCCAGTTCGACAGCGGGAACACCCGGATCGACTCGCCCGGGTGGTGCCGGCCGTTGTACAGCGCCCACAGCTCCGGACGCTGGTTCTTCGGGTCCCACTGGCCGAACTCGTCGCGGAAGCTGAACACCCGCTCCTTGGCCCGCGCCTTCTCCTCGTCGCGCCGGGCGCCGCCGAACAGCGCGTCGAAGCGGTGCTTCTCGACCGCCTCCAGCAGCACCGGCGTCTGGATGCGGTTGCGCATGCCGTCGGCGGACTCGCGGACCAGGCCCTTGTTCAGCGCCTCCGGCACGCTCGCCACGATCAGCTGCAGGCCCAGCTCGGCCACCCGCTGATCGCGGTAGTCGAGCACCTCGGGAAAGTTGTGCCCGGTGTCCACGTGCATCACCGGGAAGGGGATGTTGGCCGGCGCGAACGCCTTCTGGGCCAACCGGAGCATCACGATCGAGTCCTTGCCACCGGAGAAGAGCAGCACCGGCCGCTCCATCTCGGCGACCACCTCGCGCATCACGAAGATGCTCTCCGCCTCGAGGGCGTCGAGGTGCGACACCTGGTACGCGGCGGGGGACGTCATGACACGAACTCGATTCGCACGGATCCGTACATCGGATTCCAGACCTTTCAGGTCGGACTCGTGAAGAAGAACGCTCAGGTTACCCGGAATGCCGCTGCAACGCTGCAAGCAACCGACTCGCGAGATCCTTGCGGCAGACCAGCAGATCCGGTAGGCGCGGGTCGGCCCCGTTGTATTTCAGCGCAGAACCGTCGATCCGGGAAGCATGCAGACCGGTGGCCGTCGCCACAGCGACCGGAGCGGCCGAATCCCACTCGTACTGACCGCCCGCGTGGATGTACGCGTCGACCTCACCGGTGACCACGGCGGCGATCTTCGCGCCCGCCGAGCCCATCGGGACCAGATGAGCGCCGACGTCCTCTGCCAGATCGGTCAGGAAAACCGGCGGACGGCTACGACTGGCCGCCAACCGGATGACCCGCCGGCTTCCGCCCACGGCCGCCTCGACGGTCATCGGCGGGTAGGCCGGCGGATGATCCGTGCCGAGCACCCGGTGCTGGGCCGGCAGGCCCACCGCGCCCGCCACCAGACCGTGCGGCTTCGACGCGTTACGCGACCAGAGCGCCACGTGCACCGCCCAGTCCGCGCGCCCCTCCTCCGCGTACTCCCGGGTGCCGTCCAGCGGATCGATGATCCAGACCCGGTCGGCGGTCAGGCGGGACAGCGCCTCGCTCGTCACCTCCGCCGTCCAGGCCAGCCGCGAACCCTCGTCCTCCTCCGACAGCACCGCGTCCGCCGGCCGCCACCTCGCCAGCTCGGTGCGGATCAGGTCGTGCGAAACCTTGTCCCCGGCCGACCGGAGCGCTCCCGCGTCGGCGAACCCCAGCTCCGTACGCAACGCCGTCAACGCCTGGCCGGCCCGCGACGCCAGCCACCGGGCGAAGCCGCCGTCGATCATCGGAGGACTGCCCATGATGCTCCCGTCGCCCCTTCGCTCCGTCACCCGAGCCGGTCAGCCCCCGTGGTACAGGTTCTGCGTCGGCTCCACACCCTTGAGAACCACCGACTCCACCACGTCCGCCGCGCGGTCCACCAGGAACTCCAGCTCCTTGCGCTCCGCCGAGGAAAAATCCGAGAGTACGTAGTCAGCCGGGTCCTGCCGACCCGGCGGCCGGCCGATGCCGAACCGCACCCGCACGTAGTCCTTCGTACCGAGCGACTTCGACATCGAACGCAGGCCGTTGTGGCCGCCCTCGCCACCGCCGCACTTCACCCGCACCTGCCCGTACGGGATGTCCAGCTCGTCGTGCACGGCGATCACGTGCGCCGGCGGAATCTTGTGGAACTGCGCCAGCCCGGCCACCGGACCGCCGGAGAGGTTCATGTACGTCAACGGCTTGAGCAGCACCAGCTTCGGGCCGCCGAACCCCAGCCGCCCCTCGGCGGCCTCGGCCATCGCGCGCTTGTGCCGCCCGAACTTCGCGCCCACCCGGGCCGCCAGCAGGTCGGCCACCATGAACCCGACGTTGTGCCGGTTGTTCGCGTACTCCCGGCCGGGGTTGCCCAGGCCGACCACCAGCCACGGTCCCGCCTCGTCCGTCACCCGACGTCCCTTCCCGCTCGCTTCGCCGACCAGCCGTCCCGATACGCCGACAGGCGCCCCCGGGAACCGGGGACGCCTGTCGCACAGCCTTGCGGACCGGTCAGGCCTCGGTCTTCGCCTCGGCCGGGGCCTCCTCGCCCTCGGCGGCCGGAGCGCCCTCGGCACCCTCGGCGGTCTCCTCGCCGACCTCGGCCTCGGCCTCCTCGGTGGCCTCCTCGACCTCGGGGAGGGTGGCCTCGAGCTGCTCGGCGGTCGGAGCGGCGGTCACCGAGGCGACAGCGGTGCTGTCGTCGGTGGCCAGCTCGACGCCGGCCGGCAGCTCGACGTCGGCGGCGGTGATCGTGGTGCCCGGCTCGGCGCCCTCGATCGACGCCTCCAGGTGGTCCGGCACCTTGGTCGCGTCAGCGGTCACCGACAGCGTGTCGTGGTCGTGCACGATCAGGGTGTCCTTCGCGGCCTCACCGGTCAGCTGGACCGGGACCTCGACGGTGACCTTCTCGCCCCGGCGGACCAGCAGCAGGTCCACGTGCTCGAAGGTGTCCTTGATCGGGTCACGCTGGATCGCCTTCGGCAGCGCCAGCACCTGCGTGCCGTCGCTGACCTCGATCGCGAAGAGCTGGTTCGCGCCACCCTTACGGATCGCGGCGGCGAACTCCCGCGCCGGAAGCGCGATGTGCTTGGGCTTCTCGCCGTGGCCGTACAGCACGGCGGGCACCTTGCCGGCCCGGCGGGTACGACGGGCACCACCCTTGCCGAACTCGGTACGGGGCTCGGCGCTGATCTTTACCTCGGACACGGGGAAACTCCTGATGCTTCGCTGCGGCGGCTTGTCGTCTGGCGGTGCTGGGGCGAGGGGCTCGCTGGGGCTAGGGTCATGAACGACCGCCCGGAGCACCGCGTCGATGACGGCGCCTCCGTGCGGTGCTTGTCAGCAGCCCGCCGGGCACCCTCGCCGTGGCAACCGCACCAGTCTACCCGAGGGCTTTCCCGGCTCTCCGGCAGTCCCCCATATCACCGCCGCGCCTGTTCCGCAGGGCATCGGCCCGGCCGCCGGACGTACCGGCGACCGGACCGCGACGATCAGCTCAGGCCACCGAACAGGGTGGTCACCGAACCGTCGTCGAAGACCTCACGGATCGCCCGCGCCAGCAGCGGGGCGATCGACAGCACTGTGAGCTTGTCCAACTGCTTCTCCGACGGCAGCGGCAGCGTGTTCGTCACCACGACCTCGCTGATCGGGCTGTTCTTCAGCCGCTCGGTCGCCGGGTCGGACAGCAGCGCGTGGGTCGAGGCGACCACGATCTCCGCCGCGCCCTGCTCCTTGAGGATGTCCGCCGCCTTGGTGATCGTGCCACCGGTGTCGATCATGTCGTCCACGATCAGGCACACCCGGCCCTCGACCTCACCGACCACCCGGTTCGCCACGACCTGGTTCGGCTTCAGCGGGTCACGGGTCTTGTGGATGAACGCCAGCGGGCAGCCGCCCAGCCGGTCGGTCCACCGCTCCGCCACACGGACCCGGCCCGAGTCCGGCGCCACCACAGTCATCGGCCGGCCCGCGTACTTGTGCTCCACGTACTCGGCCAGCACGTCCATGGCGAACAGGTGGTCCACCGGGCCGTCGAAGAAGCCCTGGATCTGCGCGGTGTGCAGGTCGACGGTCAGGATGCGGTTCGCGCCGGCCGTCTTGAGCAGGTCGGCGATCAGCCGCGCCGAGATCGGCTCCCGGCCGCGGTGCTTCTTGTCCTGCCGCGCGTACGGGTAGAACGGCAGCACCACGGTGATCCGCTTGGCCGAACCGCGCTTCAGCGCGTCGACCATGATCAGGGTCTCCATGACCCAGGTGTTCACGCCGTGCGTCACGGACTGCACCACGAAGGCGTCCGAACCACGAACCGAGTCCTTGTACCGGACGAAGATCTCGCCGTTGGCGAAGTCGTACGCGTCGGCCGGCGTCGGCGCGACGCCGAGCACCTCACCGATCTCCTTGGCCAGCTCCGGAAAACCCCTCCCGGAGAAGAGCATCAGGCTCTTGCGGTTTTCGGCGACGATGCTGCCCATGGGCCCGTCTGCTCCCGTATGTCGGTGGTGCCCGGCGGCGGTGGGGCCGGGGAGTGTTCGGTTGCAGTATGCCCCCGGTTCAACGATCCACCCACGGCCCGCCGATCCCCGTGGAGTCAGTCACCTTCCCTTGCGGCCCCGCCCGTCTCCGACGCATCCTCACCGGCCCGCCGCGCCGCCTCCGCGGCCTCCGTACCGGCCCGCTTGCGCAGCACCCAGCCCTCCACGTTGCGCTGCTGGCCCCGCGCCACCGCCATCGCACCCGGCGGCACGTCCCCGGTGATCACCGAACCCGCGGCCGTGTACGCGCCGTCGCCGACCCGCACCGGCGCCACGAACATGTTGTCCGCTCCGGTACGCGCGTGACTGCCGATGGTGGTGTGGTGCTTGCGCACCCCGTCGTAGTTGACGAAGACAGTGGCCGCGCCGATGTTGCTGTGCTCACCGATCGTCGCGTCCCCCACGTACGACAGGTGCGGCACCTTCGACCCGTCACCGATCGACGCCTTCTTGGTCTCCACGAACGTGCCGACCTTCGCCTTGCGGCCCAGCCGCGACTCCGGCCGCAGGTACGCGTACGGGCCCACGCTGGCCTCCGGCCCCACCTCGGCGCCGAGCGCGTGGGAGCGCACCACGCTCGCGCCCGCGCCCACCACCGTGTCCACGAGCGTGGTGTCCGGGCCGACGAGCGCGCCCTCACCGACCACCGTGGCACCCTGCAGCTGCGTGTTCTGGTCGATCACCGCGTCCCGCTCGACGGTCACCGTCACGTCGATCCACGTCGTGTGCGGGTCGAGGATGCTGACCCCGGTACGCATCCAGCCCTCGTTCACCCGGTCGCGCAGCAGCCGCCGCAGCGCGGACAGCTCGACCCGGTCGTTGCAGCCGAGCGTCTCCACGTGGTCGGCGGCGCAGTGCACCGCGACCGGCTCCCCGGCGTCGCGCAGCAGCGCGAAGACGTCGGTCAGGTACTCCTCGCCCTGATCGTTGTCGGTGGAGAGCTTGCCCAGCGCCTCCCGCAGCCGGGCCGCGTCGAACGCGTAGATGCCCGCGTTGATCTCCCGCAGCGCGCGCTGCTGGGGGGTGGCGTCGCGTTCCTCGACGATCTGCTCCAGCTGCCCCTGCACGTCCCGCACGATCCGGCCCAGGCCAGTCGGGTCCGGCACCTCGGCGGCGAGCACCGTCGCCGCGGCGGCGGCTTCCTCGTGCGCCTCGACGAGCGCCTGGACCGTCTCCGGCCGCAGCAGCGGCACATCCCCGTTGATCACCACGACGGTGCCGGTGGTGTCCGGCACCGCGTCCAGCGCGATACGGACCGCGTGCCCGGTGCCGAGCTGGCGCTCCTGGAGCACCGGCGTCGCCGCCGGGGCCACGTCGGTCAGGTGCGCGCGGACCTGGTCGGCGCCGTGGCCGACCACCACCACGGTGCGGTCCGCGCCGAGCGGCGCGGCCGCGGCGAGGACGTGACCGAGCAGGGTACGGCCGAGCAGCGGGTGCAGCACCTTGGGCAGGGACGACTTCATCCGCTTGCCCTCACCGGCGGCGAGCACGACAACGGTGCGGAGGTGGGGCTGGGACACGACGTGGCTCTCCCGTCGGGACGGCGACAGTCTCGCGGTCATGCTAACCACCCGCGGGAGGGCAAACAGCAGAAGCTCCCGGGAGAGGATTCGAACCCCTATAATCAGGACCAAAACCTGACGTCCTGCCATTAGACGACCCGGGACGGTCGAAAACGGGCAAAAAGCAAGCTGCCCGCCGGCTGCCTACACCTTACCGGTCACGTGGTGGATCTTCATTGCTCATTCCTTTCATGATCCCCTCGATCCTCCAGTAGAGCCGGCTCCCGCCCACCACATGGATGGTCAGGCAGCCGCGATAGTCGGCTCCGACGTTCTTCCGTGTCGTCAGTGGACGATGCCTCTTGATAGTGGTGGGTTGAAAGCGATCAGCGGGCACACCCACCCGCTCGGTCCACCACCGGACCGCCGCCGCGTCGTCAGCCGTCTCGTGGATGCTGACCCGGAATCGTCGATCCTCGGGCGGGACCTCGACGGCATCCAGGAAGCGCAGGAACAGGCCCACGAGCAACGGATCGCTGTTGACGAACTTGATCCTGCAGTCGTGCGGACGCCACGGCTTGGCCTTGCCGCCCTCACACCAGTAGATCGCCGCCCCGATCAGCAGCAGTTCGCGCAGGCCCAGCCCTCGCACCCAGTCGGCGGACGCCGCGACCGTCTCCGCCCTGGCCGCGTCACGGGCGGCGCGGTGCGCGCCCCACTGCGCATCGGATCGGGCCCGCCGCGCGGCCTGACGACGCCGCCGCACCAACGCCGGGTCGAGCGGTAGGTGGCGAGTCCAGAGATACGCCGTCGACTTGGAGACGTCGAGCCGCTCCGCGATCTCCCCGACGGGACAGCCGGCACGCCGCAGTGCCAGCGCCTGGGCGTGCAGCTCAGGCTTTCGGCCACGATAGGAGCCGTGCGCGTTCGAGCGATCACCAGGAGTCACCCTCAGAGACTAGAACTGGCGTACGACAAATCAACCGGTCGGACCGCGTACGCCTCGCCTGGCAGGATGGGGCGGGTGACCGACGTTCCCGGCAGTGACCGCGCCCGCCGGCGGCCCGCGCCGGCGGCGAAGCCGTCCCGGGTGCGGATGTCCGCGACGCAGCGGCGCGAGCAGTTGATCTCGATCGCCCGGCAGATCTTCGCCGAGCGTGGTTTCGACGCGACCTCGATCGAGGAGGTGGCGGCGCGCGCGAAGGTCTCCAAGCCGGTGGTCTACGAGCACTTCGGCGGCAAGGAGGGGCTCTACGCGGTGGTGGTGGACCGGGAGGTCCGGGCCCTGCTGGACCGGATCACCACGGCGTTGACCGCGGGCAATCCGCGGGAGCTGCTGGAGCAGGCCGCGTTGACGCTGCTGACCTACATCGAGGAGGAGACCAGCGGGTTCCGGGTGCTGGTCCGGGAGTCGCCGCTGATGTCGGCGACGGGCAACTTCAGCAGCGTGATGAACGACGTGGCGCACCAGGTGGAGCACATCCTGGCGGGCGAGTTCTCCATCCGGGGGTACGACCCGAAGCTGGCTGAGCTCTACTCCCAGGCGCTCGTGGGCATGGTGGCCTTGACCGGGCGCTGGTGGCTGGAGGTGCGCAAGCCCCGCAAGGAGACGGTGGCCGCGCACCTGGTGAACCTGGCCTGGAACGGGTTGTCGCACCTGGAGTCGAAGCCGGGTCCGATCCCCCGGGGTTGAGCTGGATCCTCGGCCCGGTGCGGTGCAGCGGTGGCGCTAAGCCCTTGCGGCAGCCGCGATCGCCGAGTCGAAGTCGGGGGCGGCACCGATCTGGGCGAGCAGCACGTTCGCCGCGTTGTAGCAGTCGAACCTTTCGATCTTTCCGTCACGGAGATGCCAGAGATCAGCCGTCGGCACGTCGATCCGGTTGCCGGTCGGCGGGATCTCGCCGGCCGGGGTGGGGAAACCGCCGAGGTGGGTTCCCTGAATTCGTAGTTCGACGGCGACGACGTCACCGAGAGCATGCACGTCGAGCAGCTCGCGGTGGACGTCGGGAAAGACGCCGGCGAAGCCCGTCAGCGCCTGAGGAATCTGGCCTCCGCGGAAGGTCAGCCCATTGGGCACGTCGTTGAACGTTCCGTTCTCGGTGAACAGGGCGCGAAAGCCGGTTCCGTCGAGGACGTCCCCTTCCGCCAGCCGGTATGCCTCGCGAACGATCTCTTCGTTGCTCTTCATTCTGCCCGTCCTTGATTGTCGTGCCGCAGCGGGAAACAGCTCTCATCGATGCGCGCCGCAGCCACGTTAACAAGTTTTTGACCAGATGGTCAATAACGTAGGCTGCCCACGTGCCCCGTCCCCGCAAGTTCGTCGAGAGCGATGTCGTCAGCAGCGCCAGCGAGGTGTTCGCCGTGCACGGCCTCGCCGCCTCGACCCTCGACGACCTGGTGCGGGCGACCGGCCTGGGCAAGCAGAGCCTCTACAACGCGTTCGGCGGGAAGCGGGAACTGTTCCTCCGGGCGCTCTCCGAGGATCGGGAGGAGGCGACGCGCGCCGTCTCGGAAGCGCTCGGGCACGACGGCGCTTCGCCGCTGGAACGGATCCGGGGTCACATGCTCCGCATGGCGATCGAGTTCAGCAGCAGTGACCGGCGGGTCTCGCTCACCACGCGCGCGCTCGTCGAGTCGACCGGCGAGGAGGACCCGCTCTCCACTGTCACGAAAGCCGGCATCGAGCAGCTCGCCGGGATCTACGCCGGATGCCTGGAACACGCCCGGGAGAACGGGGATCTCCCGGAGGACGCGAACGTGCAGTCACTGGCGGTCTACTTCGTCGCGGTCTCCCGGGGGATGGAGTTGCTCGGCCGTGCCGGTGTCGGCCGCAGCGTTCTCACCGCTGTCGCACTCGACGCGCTTCGCGCGCTCCACGGTCCGCGGGCCGACCGGGCCGACGAGGTCCCGTCGACGCGGGAATGAGCCGCGACGCCCGTGGTGGCGGCGACGACAGCCGGCTCAGCGCTCGCCGATCGGGTGGTAGCGGCGCTGCCGCTCCTCCTCGGACTGCTCCGGGGTGCCGACCTTGTCGTAGAGGCCGGTGGCGAGCAGGACCAGCCCGAACAGCAGCGACACGATGACCGTCGACATCGAGAAGTTCAGGAAGTTCGCCGAGGTCTGCAGCACTGACATCATCAGGATGCCGGTGACCAGGAAGACCGCGCCGGCGGTGAGGTTCATGTAGTGCCCGAGGTTGTCGCGGCGGGACGCGCCGACCAGCAGGACCGCGCCGAAGACGACCGAGACCAGCGAGAAGGCCAGGTTGGTGCGCAGGCCCAGCGCCCAGTCGCTGCCCCGGCCGAACAGTCCTTCGCCCCAGGTCAGGAAGACGCCGTAGACGCCGAAGACCAGGATGTATAGGCCGATGAGCCCGGACAGCACCCGGTAGAGGGGCCGCGCGGGGTGGTTCACCGGGAAGTGCGCCATGGTGCCCTCCAGTCGTGTGACTGATTCGGGGCAATTGTCGCCCGGGTTGTCCGTTCCCGTCCGGAAAACACCGAAGGCCCGGCGCGCCGCGCGCCGGGCCTTCGTGCGAGAGGGGTCAGAGCACCAGGCGGGCCTTCTGCCACGCCTCGTGCTCCTCGTCGGAGCCGACCTTGCTGTACATGCCGGCCATCAGGAGCACCAGCGCCAGGGTCAGGACCACGACGTCGGTCATGATCGAGAAGTTGAAGATGTTGACGTCGGTCTGCAGGAACGCCAGCGAGCCCAGGCCGATCACCATCAGGGTGTAGGCCAGCCACTGGTTGACCGCCACGTCGAGGTTGCGGCCGATCGCGGTGCCGACCAGGATCACCACGCCGACGAGCACGGACACCAGCGAGAACGCCATGTTGGTGCCCTGGCCGAGCACCTTGGTGTCGTCCTGGGCGAAGAAATCGCCGCCGGCGCTGGCGATGACGCCGAGGCCGCCGAAGACGACGAAGTACAGACCAACGATCCCGCCGATCGCCCGGTAGATCGGCCGCGCGGGGTGGTTGACGGGGGTGTGGGCCATCTCTGCGTCTCCAAAAGACCGTTCGGACGAGGGTTCCACCGGTGATTGTCCCGTACGCCGGTCAGTGACGCCGCACACCCCCCACCCCGGCGGCAGGTCAGCCGCCGGGCAGCTCCTCGGCCAGGGCCAGCCAGGTCTCCTCGGTGCGGTCCCGCTCGGCCCGTACCTCCTTGAGCTGTGCGTCCAGCTCGGCGACCCGGGCGTAGTCGGTGGCGTTCGCGGCGAGTTGCTCGTGCAGGGCCGCCTCCTTCTGTTCCAGCTTGGCGATCTGCCGTTCCAGCCGGTTGAGTTCCTTCTTCGCGACGCGTACCTCGGCGGCGGACATGCCCTCGCGGGCCGGCGCCGCGGTGGCCGGGGTGAGGTCGGCGGGCGCCGGGCCGCCGGCCGCGGCGGCGCGCGCCAGGTACTCGTCGACGCCGCCGGGTAGGTGCACCAGCCGGCCGTCGCCGAACATGCCGTACGCGACGTCGGTGACCCGCTCGATCAGGTAGCGGTCGTGGCTGGCCACCACGATCGTGCCGGGCCACGAGTCGAGCAGGTCCTCCAGCGCGGCGAGCGTGTCGGTGTCCAGGTCGTTAGTGGGCTCGTCCAGCAGGAGCACGTTGGGCTCCCCGGCGAGCAGGCGCAGCATCTGCAGGCGGCGGCGCTCACCGCCGGACAGGTCGCTCACCGGGGTCCAGAGCCGCCGGTCGTCGAAGCCGAAGATCTCGGCGAGCTGGGCGGCGCTGATCTCCCGGTCGCCGAACTGCACCCGGCGGGCCACCTCCTCGACGGCTTCCAGCACACGCAGGTGACCGGGAAGTTCGGCGAGTTCCTGGGAGAGGAACGCGGGCCGGACGGTCTGCCCGGCGGCGAAGCGCCCGCCGTCGGGGCCGGTCACCCCGGCGAGCATCCGCAGCAGGGTGGTCTTGCCGGCGCCGTTGCGGCCGAGGATGGCCACCCGGTCGCCGGGCCCGACCTGCCAGGTGGTGTCGTGCAGGATCTCCTTCGGGCCGGCGTGCAGCCGGACGCCTTCGAGGTCGTACACCTGCTTGCCGAGCCGGGCGGTGGCGAGCCGTTGCAGCGACATGGTGTCGCGGGGTTCCGGCACGTCGGCGATGAGCGCGTTCGCCGCGTCGATGCGGAACTTGGGCTTCGAGGTGCGGGCCGGCGCGCCGCGGCGCAGCCAGGCGATCTCCTTGCGGAGCAGGTTCTGCCGGCGGGCCTCGGTGGCGGCGGCCACGCGCTGCCGCTCGATGCGGGCCAGCGTCCACGCGGCGAAGCCGCCCTCGTACGCCCGGACGGTCTGGTCGGCGACCTCCCAGGTGGCGGTGCAGACGGCGTCGAGGAACCAGCGGTCGTGGGTGACCACGACGAGCGCGCCCTTGCGGGTGACGAGGTGGCGGGCCAGCCAGTCGACGCCGCCGACGTCGAGGTGGTTGGTGGGCTCGTCGAGGACGAGCAGGTCGGCGTCGCGGACCAGCAGGGCGGCGAGCGCGACGCGGCGGCGTTCCCCGCCGGACATCGGGCCGACCGGCGTGTCCAGGCCGAGGTGGGGCATGCCGAGGCCGTCGAGGATGGCGCGCACGCCGGCGTCGCCGGCCCACTCGTGCTCGGCGCCCATGCTCTCGTCGAGCCAGGCGGTGCCGAGCACAACGTCCCGCACGGTGAGGTCGGGGGCCAGGTCCAGGCGCTGCGGCAGCCAGGCGACGCGCAGGTCGCGCCGGTGGGTGACGCGGCCGTCGTCCGGTTCCTCGGCGCGGGTGAGCAGCCGCAGCAGCGTCGACTTGCCGGCGCCGTTGAGGCCCACCACGCCGACCCGGTCGGCGTCGTCGAGGCCGAGCGAGACGTCGGTGAGCAGCGGCCCGGCGGCGCCGTACCCCTTGGACACCCGGTCCAGGTTGACGATGTTGGCCATTCCCCACCTTTCACGACTCAGGCGTCCCGGGGCCCGGGACGCCTGAGTCAAGGGTACGGGGCGTCAGACCACGCGGGCGCCGGCGACCGGTCCGTGCGCGACGCGGGCCTCCCGGCACACCCCGGCGGCGGTCAGCTCGGCGGCGATCCGCCCCGCGTCGGCCTCGCCGGCGGCGAGGAAGACGCAGGTGGGCCCGGAGCCGGAGACGATGCCCGCGAGCGCGCCGGCCGCCTCGCCGGCCTTGAGCGTCTCGGCCAGCGAGGGACGCATGGTCAGGGCGGCGTCCTGGAGGTCGTTGCCGAGCGTGGCGGCGAGCACCCGCGGGTCGCGCTGGCGCAGTGCGGCGAGGAGCGCGTCGGTGCTGCCCCGCGGCGTGCCGGCGGCGCCGGCGTCACGCAGCCGGTCCAGTTCCCGGTAGGCGGCCGGGGTGGACAGGCCGCCGTCGGCGATCGCCACCACCCAGTGCCAGGAGGTGGGGCGGGCCAGCACGGGGCTGACCGCCTCGCCCCGGCCGGTGCCGAGCGCGGTGCCGCCGTGGATGAGGAACGGCACGTCGGAGCCGAGGTCGGCGGCGATGCCGGCGAGTTCGTCGCGGGACAGCCCGGTGCCCCAGAGCGTGTCGCAGGCGACGAGCGCGGCGGCGGCGTCGGCGCTGCCGCCGGCGAGGCCGCCCGCGAGCGGGATCTGCTTGCGCAGGTGCAGCCGGGCGTGCGGGGCGACGCCCGCGGCGCCGGCGAGCGCGTGCGCGGCGCGCAGCGCCAGGTTGGTGTCGTCGAGCGCCAGCTCTCCGGCGCCCTCGCCCTCCATGGTGAGGGTGAGCGTGTCACCGCGCCGGGCGGTCAGCTCGTCGTAGATGGAGATCGCGTGGTAGACGGTGTTCAGCTCGTGGTAGCCGTCGCGGCGCAGCGGTCCCACCCCGAGATGCAGGTTGATCTTGGCGGGCACCCGCACCTTGACCGGGCCACTGGCCCCGCGTCGCTGCCCGTCCTCGTCCTCCGGTCGCCATGCCTCGGTCACCGGGTGAGCTCCCCTGGACGCGGGCGGATGTCGAACGGCTTCTGCACGGTCAGCTCCTCGGCGGGGTCGGGCAACGGCGCCAGCCTACTGCTCGGCGGCGGAGCCGTCGGGGGCCGACGCGGCGATGGCGGCGAACTGCTCCACGGTGAGCGATTCGCCGCGGGCGCCCGGGTCGACACCGGCCGCGGCGAGCGTCGCGGCGGCCCGGTCCGCGCCGCCGGCCCAGCCGGCCAGGGCGGCGCGCAGCGTCTTGCGGCGCTGGGCGAACGCGGCGTCGACGACAGCGAAGACGGCCTTGCGGGGTACGTCCGGCCGGGGCGGTTCGCGCCGGGTGAACGCGACCAGGCCGGAGTCGACGTTCGGCACCGGCCAGAACACGTTCGGCGGGACCTTGCCGGCGGCCCGGGAGCGGGCGTACCAGGCGAGTTTGACCGACGGGATGCCGTACACCTTGGAGCCGGGACCGGCGACGAGCCGGTCGGCGACCTCCTTCTGCACCATCACCAGGCCGTGCCGCAGGGTGGGCAGCTCGGCGAGCAGGTGCAGTACGACCGGCACGGCGACGTTGTAGGGCAGGTTCGCCACCAGCGCGGTCGGCGCCGGGTCGGCCAGGTCGGCGGCGGTGACCCGCAGCGCGTCGGCCGGGTGGACGGTGAGCCTCGCGGCGGCCTCGCCGGCGAAGCGGGCGGCGGTCTCCGGCAGCGCGGCGGCCAGCGCCGGGTCGAGTTCCACGGCGTGCACGTGCGCGGCGACCGGCAGCAGGGCGAGCGTGAGCGAGCCGAGCCCGGGGCCGACCTCCAGCGCCACGTCGTCCGGGGTCAGCCCGGCGGTGGTGACGATGCGGCGCACGGTGTTCGGATCGTGCACGAAGTTCTGGCCGAGCTTCTTGGTCGGCGTGACGCCGAGGCGCGCGGCGAGTTCCCGGATCTCCGCCGGGCCGAGGAGTCCGGTCACGCCCCGTAGCGTAAGCGCCCTCGCCCGAGGGGAAGGAAGGGCCCCTTCTTAACGCCTCGCGATATGCAGGGGCCCCTTCTTAACGCCACGGGCCGAACGCGCGCTCACCGTTGGTGGAGATGGTGGCGCAGAGGGTGTCCAGATCGGCGCCGGTGGTCTCGGCGAGGAAGCGGACGGTCAGCGGGATCAGGTACGAGGCGTTGGGCCGGCCCCGGTACGGCATCGGGGTGAGGTACGGCGCGTCGGTCTCCACCAGCATCTGCTCCGGCGGGGTGACGGCGGCGGCCTCGCGCAGCGCGGCGGCGCTGCCGAACGTGACGGTGCCGGCGAAGCTGAGCAGGAAGCCGCGCCGGACGCACTCGCGGGCGAAGTCGGCGTCGCCGGAGAAGCAGTGCATGACCACGGTGTCCGGGGCGCCCTCGTCGTCGACGATGCGCAGCACGTCGGCGTGCGCGTCGCGGTCGTGGATGACGAGCGCCTTGCCGTGCCGCTTGGCGATGGCGATGTGCGCCCGGAAGCTCTCCTCCTGCGCGGCCCGCCCCTCCTCGCCGGTACGGAAGAAGTCCATGCCGGTCTCGCCGATGCCGCGTACCCGGTCCCGGCCGGCGAGCGTCTCGATCTCGCGCAGCGCCTCGTCGAGGTCAGCCAGCCGGGGCGCCTCGTTCGGGTGCAGCGCGACGGTGGCGAGCACCGGGGCGTACCGGTCGGCGACGTCGGCGCTCCACCGGGACGAGTCGACGTCCACCCCGACCTGGACGAGCCGGTCCACGCCGGCCCGGGCGGCGACGTCGATCGCGGCGGCCACCGGGTCGTCGCCGGGGGTGCCGCCCGGGGGTGTCCCGAACTCGCCGACGGTGATGTCGAGGTGGGTGTGGCTGTCCAGCACGGGCACGGGCAGCGGCTCGGGTGCGGGCGGGAACTCCCCGGCCCGGCGGGCGGCGCGCTGCTTGCGGGTCTCGGTCTGCTCGGTCATCGCGGCCAGCATCACACACCGGCCCGGGGCGGCGTTCCCGGACCGCCACCGGCCGTTCACACGCCCCACATCTGGCGGGCTTAGCGTCCTGGAGTGACAGTCACCGACCAGACCGGTGGGCCCGCCTCCGACCGGGCCGGGTTGCGCGTGACGTACGCCGGTCGGGTGCACCCGGCCGAGGAGATCGCCCGGGGCGCGGCGTACGAGCTGTTCAGCGCCGACGAGGCGCCCGGGTTCGAGTGGTGTCCCCGGCCCGGGGGCGGCTACCCGTGGCGCCGGTTCGTGCACGCGACCGAGGTGGACGCGGTGCACGGGGGCCCCGGGACGGCCGACGAGACGGACGCGCCGCTGCTGATGCCGGTGCACCGCGACCGGGGCTGGGCGTACGTACACCGGCTCAGCCAGCAGCCGGGGGCGGCGGGTGACCCGACGCTGGCCGCGGTGCGGGCCTCGGCGGTGATCCGGCCGGGCACCCGGATGGTGAAGGTGCTCTCCGCCCGGCAGCTCGCCGGCTACGTGCGGGGCTGGCTGCCGCACGGCTTCTGCTACCGGGAGCACGACGTGGCGCACCTGCGGACGCCGGCCGGGATGGCGGTGCTGCGGGGCGACTCCGAGGGCGGTGACGTGGCGTACGCGCTGCGCTGGCGGGCCGCCGACCCGGCCGACTACGACGTGCCGGTGGGCGAGGCGCACCGGGGGCTGATGGCGTTGCCGCCCCGGGACCGGCTGGGGCCGCCGGTGCTGGGCACCGGGTTCGTGCCGAGCAGCGCGCAGCTCGTGCCGGAGTTCGTCACCCGGGAGTTCGCCGACCTGCCGATGCCGGCGAACGCCACGTTGCTGGCCTATCCGGCCGAGGGGGTGGAGGTGGTGCTCTACACCTACCAGGCGGAGCAGCGGGGCTGGCTGCGCCTGGCGGGTCCGCAGTGGCGGCACCTGCTCGCCGCGGTGCCCGGGCTTTCCGCCGACCAGGAGTACGTGCCGACCGGCGAGGCGCCGCGCTCCACCCGGCTCGTCGGCGCGTACGCGGGTTCGGAGTACGAGGCGGTGGCCGACCAGCCGGGCGGGTTCCGGGTGCTGGCGATGACCCGGGCGGCCCGGTACCCGGTGGACGTGGCGGCCCGGCGGCTGCGGGTGGCGGCGTGGCGCGGGGCGCAGTGCCTGGTGCTGCGGGAGGAGGGTGGCTGGCTGCGGTTGCGGTTGCGCCGTCCGGATCCGGACGCGCTGGCCGCGACCGGGGCCCAGTGCCTGGAACGGGGTGTCTACGAGGTCTGGGCGCCGGGCGCCGAGCTGACCGACGACCGGGTGGTGGATCTGCCCTATCCGGCGCGGCACGCATAGACGGGGGCGCGTGGGGAAGGCGTGGGGCGTCCGAGAAACCCGCGCGAGGGGGAATCCCGACATGCCTTTCGTCACCGTCGGTACGGAGAACTCCGCACCCATCGACCTGTACTACGAGGATCACGGTTCCGGTCAGCCGATCGTGCTGATCCACGGTTTCCCGTTCAACGGGGCTACCTGGGAGAAGATGAGCGGTCCGCTGCTGAACGCCGGATACCGGGTGATCACGTACGACCGGCGAGGGTTCGGCAACTCCGCCCAGCCGGCCATGGGCTACGACTACGACACGTTCGCCGCCGACCTGGACGTGTTGATGACCGAACTGGACCTGCGCAACGCGATCCTGGTCGGGCACTCCATGGGCACCGGTGAGGTGACCCGCTACCTGGGCGCGTACGGGTCGGACCGGGTGGACCGGGCGGTCCTGTTGGCCCCGTTGGCGCCGTACCTGCTGAAGACGCCCGACGACCCGGAGGGCGTCGACAAGAGCATGTTCGAGGGGTTCCAGAAGGCGATCATCCAGGACCGGTTCGCCTACCTGACCCAGTTCTGCGACGCGTTCTTCAACGCCAGCGAGAACCGGGGGAAGCTGGTCAGCGACGAGGCGTACCACGCGCACTGGCAGATCGGCGCGCAGGCGTCGGCCAAGGGCACCCACGACTCGGTGGACGCCTGGCAGACCGACTTCCGCGGTGACCTGCCGAACATCGACGTGCCGGTGCTGATCATCCAGGGCGACAAGGACAACGTGCTGCCGTACCCGGTGACGGGCCAGCGGCTGGTGAACATGCTGTCCGACGCCAAGCTGGTCACGCTGAAGGGTGCGCCGCACGGCACGCCGTGGACCCATCCTACCGAGGTCAACAAGGCCATCATGGAGTTCATCGGCAAGCCGAGCATGGCGACCGCCTGACCTGGCGGACGACCGCGGCCCCGGGGAGATCCCCGGGGCCGCGGTTCGCGCGTGTGCTCAGCCGGCCAGGCGGGCCAGCTCCTCCTCGACGATGGACGGGTCGAGCTTGCGGAACACCGGCTTCGGCGCCGCTAGCGGCCGGCCCACTTCCAGGGGTACGGACTCCCAGCGCGTCCCGACCGTGTAGTCACCGGTCAGCACCGGGTACGACGGCCCGCCGTCGAGGTCGTCGACCTCCTCGATCACCGGCATCGGCGCGTGCGTGCCGGTGCCGCCGAGCAGCTCGTGGATCTTCTGGGCGGAGTGCGGCAGGAACGGGGTGAGCAGCGTGTTGGCGTCGCTGACCACCTGGAGGGCGACGTGCAGGATGGTGCCCATCCGGGGCTTGTCGTCCTCGCTCTTGAGCTTCCAGGGCGCCTGCTCGGAGAGGTACTTGTTGGCCTCGGCGACGACCTTCATGGCCTCGCCGATGGCCTGCTTCTGCCGGTGCCGGGCGATCAGGTCGCCAACGGTGGCGAAGCCCGCCTTGGCGGTGTCCAGCAGCGCCTGGTCGGCCTCGGTGAGCCCGGCCGGGTCGACCGGCGGGATCGCGCCGAAGTTCTTCGCCGCCATCGAGACCGACCGGTTGACCAGGTTGCCCCAGCCGGCGACCAACTCGTCGTTGTTGCGGCGCAGGAACTCGGCCCAGGTGAAGTCGGTGTCGTTGCTCTCCGGCCCGGCCACCGCGATGAAGTAGCGCAGCGCGTCGGCGTCGTAGCGCTCCAGGAAGTCCCGGACGTAGATGACCACCTTGCGGGAGGAGGAGAACTTCCGTCCCTCCATGGTCAGGTATTCGCTGGAGACGACCTCGGTGGGCAGGTTGAGCCGGCCCAGCTCGCCCGGCTCGCCGTCGCGGGCGCCCTCGCCGGAGTAGCCGCCGAGCAGCGCCGGCCAGATCACCGAGTGGAAGACGATGTTGTCCTTGCCCATGAAGTAGTACGAGCGGGCGTCCTTGCCCTCACCGTCGGCCGACCACCACTTGCGCCAGGCCTCCGGGTCGCCGGTGCGCCGGGCCCACTCGATGGACGCGGACAGGTAGCCGATGACCGCGTCGAACCAGACGTAGATCCGCTTGTCCGGCCGGTCGCGCCAGTCGTCGAGCGGGATCGGCACGCCCCACTCCAGGTCCCGGGTGATGGCCCGGGGCTGGAGGTCGTCGAGCAGGTTGCGGGAGAACCGCAGCACGTTGGGGCGCCAGCCCTCGCGGTTGTCCAGCCACTGCCGCAGCGCGTCGGCCAGGGCGGGCAGGTCGAGGAAGAAGTGCTCCGTCTCGACGAACTCCGGCGTCTCCCCGTTGATCTTCGACTTGGGGTCGATCAGGTCGATCGGGTCGAGCTGGTTGCCGCAGTTGTCGCACTGGTCGCCGCGCGCGCTGTCGTAGCCGCAGATCGGGCAGGTGCCCTCGATGTAGCGGTCGGGCAGCGTCCGGCCGGTGGACGGGGAGATCGCCCCGGTGGTGACCTTCGGGACGATGTACCCGTTGCGGTACAGGCCGGTGAACAGCTCCTGCACCACCGCGTAGTGGTTGCGCGTGGTGGTGCGGGTGAACAGGTCGTAGGACAGGCCCAACGCCCGCAGGTCCTCGGCGATCACCCGGTTGTACCGGTCGGCCAGCTCACGCGGGGTGACGCCCTCGGCGTCGGCCTGCACCTGGATCGGGGTGCCGTGTTCGTCGGTGCCGGAGACCATGAGCACGTCGTGACCGGCCATCCGCATGTACCGGGCGAAGACGTCGGAGGGAACGCCGAATCCGGATACGTGGCCGATGTGGCGCGGGCCGTTGGCGTAGGGCCAGGCGACCGCGGCGAGAACGTGACTCATGAGCAGCAAGCCTAGTGATTGCGGTGGGCCGGCCGCGAACCAATGGGCGGCAGGCGCTGGCCGTACGTCCGATTTGTCGCCGACACGCGGCATGAGCTTCCTCGCAAGCCCGGCGTACCGGTGTGAAATGAACATCGTGACCAACAGACCAGCGGCGCCGGAGCCGTCGGCGGCCACCGCCCGGCGGGCGCGGCCCGCCCCGGCGGGCGCGCCCGTCGCGCCGCAGCCCCGGCTCGACCCGGCGGACCCGCCGGTCGAGGTGGAGCCCACCACCGGCGCGCCGGTGGACGCGGTGCCGAGCCGGGTCCCGGTGCGGCAGCCGCGCTGGCAGCGCAAGGCCGCGCAGGCGGGTGGCTGGGCGCCGATCGAGGAGGTGCACTGGGACGGCACGCCGCTGCGCGACGAGCCGCACGCGCTCCCCGTCCGGCCGCCGGTCCGCCGCGAGCCGGCCCGCCCGGTCCCCCCGCCGACCCCGCCCGTCGGCCTCGCCGTGCTGCTGACGTTGAGCCTGCTCGCCGCGTTCTTCGCCTGGGTGAGCGCCGGGCCGTTCTGGCTGGCGGCCGGGCACTCGACAGGCGGCACCGTGATGATCACCGAGTGCGTGGGCGGCGGGCTCACCCAGCGCTGCCGGGGGATCTTCCTGGCCGACGGCGACCGGTTCCAGGCCCAGGGTGTACGGGTCAGCGGCGTACCGGCCGGGCGAACCGCCACCGGCACCCTGCTGCCGGCACGGATGACCGGGCCGGACGGGTCCACCGCCTACGCGGACACCGGCCCCGGACGGCACCTGCGCTGGCTGCTCGGGCTGGCGCTGGTGGCCGGGTGCGCCGCCGGAATCGCCAGGTGGACCGGGGCGACCCGGCTGGCGGACGAGCGGCAGCGCCGCTGGGCGGTCGGCCTGGCGCTGGCCGGTCCGGCGCTGATCACCGTCGGGTTCCTGGCCGCCGCTTGGTGAGGTGCTGTGTTAAAAGGGGGCCCTTCCGCTACCTGAGGCGTTAACAGGGGGCCCTTCCTTTCACTGGTGCACGACCGCGTAGACCTCGCGCCGTCGCAGCCCGTACGCGGTGGCGACCTCGGTGATCGCGTCCCGCCGGGACAGCCCGGCCGCCTCGCGCTCGGCCACCGCGGCGCGCAGCGTGTCGTCGTCGGGCCGGACCGCTGGTGTGGCCGGCGCGCCCGCCACGACGAGCGTGATCTCCCCCCGGGGGTCGCCGTCGGCGGCCCACTCGGCCAGGTCGCCCAGCGGGCGGCGGACCACCTCCTCGTAGGTCTTGGTCAGCTCGCGGCAGAGCGCGGCGGGCCGGTCCCGGCCGAACGCCTCGGCCAGGTCGGCGAGCGCGCCGGCGATGCGGTGCGGCGCCTCGAAGAACACGAGCGTGCGGTCCTCGGCGGCGAGGGACCGCAGGCGGGAGCGGCGGGCGCCGGGGGTACGGGGCAGGAAACCCTCGAAGCAGAACCTGTCGCAGGGCAGCCCGGACAGCGCCAGCGCGGTGGTGACGGCGCTCGGTCCGGGCGCCGCGGTGACCGGCACGCCCGCGTCCAGGGCGGCCCGGACCAGCCGGTATCCGGGGTCGGAGACGCTCGGCATGCCGCCGTCGGTGACCAGCGCGACCGTGTAGCCGGCGGTGAGCACCTCGGCCAGCTCCGGGGTGCGCCGCTCCTCGTTGCCCTCGAAGTAGGAGACGATCCGGCCGGGCACTGTCACGTCGAGGTCGCGGGCGAGCCGGGTGAGCCGCCGGGTGTCCTCGGCGGCGACCACGTCGGCGGCGGCCAGCACCTCGCGGAACCGGGCGGACGCGTCGGCCGGGTTGCCCAGCGGCGCGCCGAGCAACACCAGCCGTCCGACCTCGGACATTTCCCCCACGGCGTGCGCTCCTTCATCGAAGGTCGTACCAATTTCGGAGACGATGGACGCCACCGGGCACCCTCGCAGCCTACGATCGCCGGGTGACGAGTGCGTCGACAGCACAGAGCGCGAACCCGGATCCCTCCACCGCCGAGCGGGGCGACGGCAACGGGGGCGGCCTTCCGGCCGCCGTCCGGCGCCGGCTCGCCACCGTCGACGACCGCATCGGTCGGGGGCAGGCATGGCTGGCCACAGCCGTGGTGGTGGCGATCGCGGCGATCCTGCGTTTCGTGGGTCTCAGCTTCCCGCCCGGCAAGGTCTTCGACGAGACCTACTACGCCAAGGACGCGTACGGGCTGATCGACCGCGGCGTCGAGTGGAACTACAAGGACAACGGCCCGTCGTACGTGGTGCATCCACCGCTGGGCAAGTGGATGATCGGGATCGGCGAGTGGGCCTTCGGCTACCAGGACGCGGACAGCGGCGTCTCGGTGCCGGGCCACCTGATCACGACGTCGCCGGAGTTCGGCTGGCGGTTCGGCGCGGCGGTGGCCGGCACGCTGTCGGTGCTGCTGCTGGTCCGCATCGGCCGGCGGATGTTCCGCTCCACGGTGCTCGGCTGCGCGGCGGGCCTGCTGCTCGCGCTCGACGGGTTCCACCTGGTGCTGTCCCGCACGGCCATCCTCGACATCTTCCTGCTGCTGTTCGTGCTGGCGGCATTCGGCGCGCTGGTGCTCGACCGGGACGCCCGGCGGCGCCGCTGGACGCGGGCCCTGGAGGCCGGGCTCGACCCGACCCGGCCGGGCCGCGCCGGGCGGCCTCCGTCCGGGTGGCGGAACTGGCCGTGGTGGCGGCTGGCGGCCGGGGTGCTGCTCGGCTGCGCCTGCTCGGTCAAGTGGAGCGCGATCTACTTCGTGCCGGCGTTCGCGCTGCTGGTGCTGCTCTGGGAGGTGGGCGTCCGCCGTTCGGCCGGGGTCCGCCGCCCGTGGCGTGACGCGGTGCTGGACGAGCTGCCCTGGCTGCTCGCGGCCGGCGTGCTGATGGTGGTCACCTACGTCGCGACCTGGTCGGGCTGGCTGCTCAGCGACGAGGGCTACTACCGCCTGGCCGAGCGCTACCCGAACAACCCGGAACTGAGCGACACCCCGTTCATCGGGGCGCTGAACAACCTGTGGGAATACCACAAGGCTTCGTACGGCTTCCACACCCAGCTCGACGACCCGCACAAGTACCAGTCCTGGCCGTGGCAGTGGCTGCTGCTCGGCCGCCCGGTGGCGTTCCACTGGTCCGGGGACGGCAGTTGCGGCGCGCCGAGCTGCGCCTCGGAGGTGCTGCTGCTGGGCACCCCGCTGCTGTGGTGGTCGTTCCTGCCGGCGATCGCCGCGACCGCCTGGCTCGGCCTGGCCCGGCGGGACTGGCGGGCGGGCGCGATCCTGCTCAGCGTCGCCGCCGGCCTGCTGCCCTGGTTCTGGTTCGCCCTCGACGGCCGGACGATGTTCTCCTTCTACGCCGCGCCCGCGGTGCCGTTCCTGGTGCTCGCGGTGGTCCATGTGCTCGGCGCGATCACCACTCCGGCGCCGGTGACCGCGACGACCGCCACGGCCGCGCCGCCCGACCCGCAACAGCTACGGGACCGGCGGATGGTGGGCGGGATCATCGCGGGCGCCTACGTGTTGCTGGTGGCGCTCTGTTTCGCGTACTTCTACCCGATCTTCGTGGGCCGGGTGCTGCCGTACGCGGAGTGGTCGGCGCGCATGTGGCTGGACGGCCGCTGGATCTGAGGCGCGGGCGCCGGCACAAAGAAGCGCGCCCCGATCGCCTGCCACGGGGGAAGCGGGCGATTGGGGCGCGCAAGACAGAGCTTAACCACACTCCGGCACGGGCACAACGGGTGCGGGCCGGTCAGATTTACGACGGGCACGCCACTCCCGGAACGTCGCCTCAATCATCTGACCGTGGGTCATCCTGCGGGAACATAACGGGTTCGATCTCCGGCGCAACGGCCGCGCGGAGGGCCACCAGACCCGGATGATCTTCCAAAGTGGATCTCACTACACTTCGCCCGGTGATCAACAAGAGACGATCGACGATTGTCCTCTTCGGACTCCTGGCGGCCGCCGCGCTGATCGGGCCGAGCCCCGCCGGGGCCGACGACGAGACCACCGAGCCGGTCGCCGAGCCGCCCAAGGTAGAGCTGGTCCTCGATGTCAGCGGCTCGATGCGGGCCCGGGACATCGACGGGCGCAGCCGGATCTCCGTCGCGCAGCAGGCGTTCAACGAGGTGGTCGACGCCCTGCCGGACGAGACACAACTCGGCATCCGGGTGCTCGGTGCCACCTACCAGGGCAAGGACAAGAAGCAGGGCTGCCTGGACACGCAGCAGATCGTGCCGGTCGGCCCGGTGGACCGCACCCAGGCCAAGGCCGCCGTCGCCGGGCTGCGCCCGACCGGTTTCACACCGGTCGGGCTGGCGCTGCGCTCCGCCGCGCAGGACCTGGGCACCGGCAGCACCGCCCGCCGGATCGTGCTGATCACCGACGGTGAGGACACCTGCGCCCCGCCCGACCCGTGCGAGGTGGCGCGCGAACTGGCCGCCCAGGGCACCCGGCTCGTCGTCGACACGCTCGGCCTTGCCCCGGACGAGAAGGTACGCAAGCAGCTGCTCTGCATCGCCGGCGCGACCGGAGGCACCTACACGGCGGCGCAGAGCGCCGACGAGCTGACCGGCCGGATCAAGCAGCTCGTCGACCGGGCCCGGGACACGTACACGGCCACCCCGGCGGTGGTCGGTGGCGGCGCGGCGTGCCAGGGCGCCCCGCTGCTCGCCCCCGGCGTCTACAGCGACCGGGAGGCGTTCTCCGAGCACCGCTGGTACCGGGTGCCGGTGCGGCCCGGGCAGGAGCTGCGCGCCTCGGTGAGCGTCGCGCTGGACCGGCCGGTCAACCCGGACTACGGCGTGCTGCTGCGCGCCACCGCGCCGGACGGGCGGGAACTGGTCCGGGGCGTCGACGCCGGAAGCGGGCGCACCGACGTGATCTCCGCCGGCCTGCGCTGGTCGGCCGCCGAGGAGGAGGACGACGGCCCGAGCCCGGAGCCGAGCCCCGGCGCGGAGCAGGCCGTACGAACCGTCTGCCTGGTGGTCAGCAACTCGTTCGCGGCCCGGCCCGGTACGCAGGCCCAGCCGGGCATGCCGGTGGAGCTGACAGTCGACGTGGTGGCCGCCTCCCCCGCCCCGGACGGGCCGGACCTCGGCCGCGGCTGGGTGCTGCTGCTCCTGCTCACGCTTGCCGGACTGCTCACCGGGCTGGTCGCCGGACTACTCACCCGCTGGTGGGTGCACACGTGGAGGGTGAACTGAGCATGCGTACGCTGATTCGCGCCGCGGCGGCGACGGCCGTCACGGCAATCGTCCTCACCCCGGCGGCGGCCCTGGCCGCGCCCAGCCCGTCACCGGGCGCGACCACCGTGACCAAGGCCGGCACCTCGTTCCTCACCGCCACGACCGTCACCGCCGGGCAGCCGGTGCAGGTGGGCGCGTCGACCGGCGACCACCTGTACTGGTCGTTCCGGGCCGACGCCGGGCAGGTGCACGAGATCACCGCCACCGTCACGTTCCCGAAGCGACGCACCGGCGCGTCCACCTGGAGCGTCGACGTCTTCGACGGGCTGCGCCGCCGGCAGGCGTGCACGGCCGGCGCGCAGACGCCGACAGCGGACGCGGCGGCGACGAGCGTGGCGCTCGGCTGCACGCTGCGCCGGGTACGGCCGTGGGCCGAGCCGTGGTCGGGCGACCCGCTGCCCGGCACCTACTACGTCCGGCTCTCCGTCACCGACCTGCCCGAACCCGACCTCGGCCTGCCGGTCGAGGTGGAGATGCTCGTCGGCGCGACCGACGAGGGCGGCGCGTCCGGCGACGACGGCGAGCTGGCCGCGCCGCTGGTGCCGAACACCAGGGCCGGCACGGTGCTGGCCGCCGAGCCGACGCCCGAGCCGGTGGCCGAGGAGGAGACCGACCTGACCGGCTGGCTCCCCGACGCGGGCTCGCGCTGGGTGTGGACCGGCGTGGGCGGCGTGCTCGCGGCCGTGGCCGGCGTGGTCGGATTCGCGCTCACCCGGCGGCCCCGCCGCAGCTGAGAACCACTTCCGGTGGCCGTCGTGAACCCGACGCGACGGCCACCGGAAGCTCAGATCGTCCTCGGGCCGCGCGGCACCCAGCCGATGAAGCGGTCCTGGAGCGCGGTGACCGGCACGGAGCGCAGGTCCTGCGTGGCGGCGGCCAGGCAGGAGCCGAGATAGACGCTCAACGACGCCCGGTCCACCTGGTACTCGCTCAACAAGTGGTGACGTTTCGTGGCGCAGGGCCATTCGTCACCGCACGAGCCGCAGGTCCAGTCGGGGGTCACCGGCGCGTGCTCGCCGCCCCGCCTCCCCGGTGCCTCCGCGCCACGCGTCATCCGCCGCTCCTTCCCTGTCCAGGATCGTGGTGGTGATGGACCGGTTGCCTCCCCGCAACACTCTGTCAGCGCCGCGGCACGCCCCCGCGTTACGGTACGTTCACCGCGTGTCCCCGTCATCCACCGCACGTGCGTGATCTGCTGCCGGCCGTGGTCGCCGTGTCGGTGGCCGGACCGGCCGACTGGTCCGGCGAACTGCTTCCGGCCGAACAGGCCGCCCTCGGCGACCGCGCGGTGCTCCACCGCCGCCGCGACTTCACCGCCGGCCGGGTCTGCGCCCGCCGCGCGCTCGCCACGCTCGGCCTGACCGCCACGGCGGTACCGGCCGGCGCGGACCGGGCTCCCGTCTGGCCACCCGGCGTCGTCGGCGCGATCACCCACACCCGGGACTACTGCGCGGCCGCCGCCGCCCGCGCCGCCGACGTGCGCGCCGTCGGCATCGACGCCGAGCGGCTCCGCCCGCTCTCCCCCGGGGTACGACGGAAGGTGTGCCGCCCCGACGAGGAGGCGGACCTGGCCCGGCTGCCGGCCGGGATGCCCTGGCCGACCGTGTTGTTTAGCGCCAAGGAGACCGTCTACAAGGTCTGGCACCCGCTCGTCGGGACCTGGCTGGGCTTCGCCGACGCGCGCGTCACGCTCGACCCGGAGGCGGGCACGTTCCACGCCGAGATCGCGCCGGCCCGGCTCGCTGCCGCCCCGGTGGCCGACCCGCCGTCCCGCGTGACCGGACGGTTCGCGGTGGACGACGATCTGGTGCGCACCGCCGCCGTCCTGCCACATCGATGACGCCCTGTCGGCCGGGTTGCCGCGGGCTTGTACCGTCGTTCCGACTGAAAATCCCGAAGGCGCCCCAAGGAGTACGGTGAGCCACCCTCAGCCTCCGTCCGGGTCACCGGACCCGAACCAGCAGCCACCGGAGCCGCCGACGCAGGCGTTCCCCACCGCGCCGACGCCGCCGAGCGACCCGTACGAGCCGCCGCCCGCCCCGGACGCGCCGACGCCCCCGGTCTCAGGCGCGCCCTATCCGCCGCCTCCGGGCACGCCGCAGCCGCCCGTTTCGGGCGCGCCGTATCCGCCGGTGTCGGGCACGCCGTATCCGCCGACCTCCGGTGCGCCGTACCCGCCGCAGCCGGGGCCGGGTGAGCAGTACCCGCCACCCGCGCCCACCCAGGGCTTCCCGCCGGCGCCGCCGACCTCGGGCGCGCCCTACCCGCCGCCGGGCAGCGAATACCAGCCGCCGGGCGCGGCGTATCAGCCGCCGGGCAGCGAGTACCAGCCCCCGGGCGCGCCGTACCAGCCCCCCGGTAGCGAGTACCAGCAGCCGGGCGCGCCGTACCCGCCGCCGGGCAGCGAGTACCAGCAGCCGGGGGGCTACCCGCCGCCGGGCGGTGGGCAGCCGTATCCGCCCACCGGCGCGCCGTATCCGCCGCCGGGAGCGCCCTTCGGGCCGTCGGCCAAGAAGTCGAACAAGAACGTCTGGATCACGATCGGCATCGTCGCGGCGCTCCTGCTGCTGCTCTGCTGCGGTGGCGGCATCTTCGCCGTCTACAGTGGCGTGAACAAGGCCCAGGAGGTCGTCGACTCGCCGCCCACGCCGAGCGTCACCGACGGCGTCCCGACCCAGGAGACCCCGACCGGCGCTCCCACCGGCACGCCGCAGCCGGGCACCACCGACGACAAGACCTTCAACATGCCGGCCGGCGACAAGCTGATCATCAACGACGCCGACGGCACCATCGAGATCACTGTCGGAAACTTCCGGACCCGGAACGCCGCCTGCAACGAGATCATGCCCGGCCCGAAGAAGGGCATGTTCATGATCGCCGACGTGACCGCCGAGATCACCAAGGGCACCGGTTCGATCAACCCGTTCTACTTCTCCTGGGTGGCCGAGGACGGCACCGAGGAGAACGGCATCGGCGGCGCCTTCTCGGGGTGCGGCAAGCTGATGACCTCGGGCAACAACCTGCCCGCCGGTTCCAAGCGCAGCGGTCAGCTCATCTTCGACGTCAAGGACCAGAACGGCGTCGTCGAGTACAAGCACCGCTTCCGTACCGCCGGGTCCTGGAAGCCCTGACCCGCGCCTAACCCGCACCGGGGCCGGTCCGTCTCGGACCGGCCCCGGTGACCGTTCGGACGGCGCCAGCCGGCCGAATGGTCATTTCCATGTGCGCGTGGGCGCTCCCGGTGGCCAGGCTCGGAGGATGGCGAACGAGACGACCATCCCGCTGCTGCCCTGCCGTTCAGTTGACGACGTGGCGCCCTTCTACCAGGCGCTCGGATTCGAGGTGACGTACCGGCAGGAGCGCCCGAACCCGTACCTGGCCCTGTGCCGGGAGGATCTCAACCTGCACTTCTTCGGGATGGCCGAGTTCGATCCGGCCGACTCGTACGGCTCCTGCCTGGTGGTGGTGGACGACCTGGCCGACCTGCACCGCGCCTTCGCCGACGGCATGCGCACCACGTACGGCAAGGTGCTGGTCGCCGGCGTACCCCGGATGACCCGGCCCCAGCCCCGCCGCAATCAGGACGGGCACTCCGGGTTCAGCATCGTCGACCCGGGCGGCAACTGGATCCGGTTCGTGGCCCGGGCCTCGGCGCCGGACGCCGACGACCGGGGCGGGCTCGCCCGCACGCTGGGTAACGCCGTGGTGCAGGGCGACTCGCGCGGCGATCCCGGTCAGGCCGCGCGCATTCTCGACGGCGCGCTGGCCCGGCCGGACGCGGCCGACGACCCCGCGGTCCTGGTGGAGGCGCTGGTCTACCGGGCCGAGCTGGCGCTGCAACTCGGGGAGCCGGAGGCCGCCCGGGAACGGGTGCGGCAGGCCCGGTCGGTCCCGCTGGACGACGAGTCGCGCGCCCGGCTGGCCGACACGCTGCGGCACGCCGAGGACCTGCTCACAGCCCTGCCGCCCGCGTAGCCGCCCGGCGCGGCCACCGCCGGGCGGCGCGCCCACGGCCGCCCGACGCAGCCCACGGCCGGGCGGCGCGGGCCGTGCCGGGGTGCGGGCTGACGCCGAGCCGGTGGCGGCGGTTTGCCGTGCGGGTCAGCGGGGACGCGACGTGGCAGGCGGCGAGGGCCGCCACGCGACGATCCGGGGAGGCGGCATGAGCGTCGAGCGGGCGAACAACGACCTGGAGAACCTGGCCGGTCCGGCCCGGGCCCGCCTGGGTGACCTGAACCAGGACGAACACGCCGAAGCCGACCGGGTGCGGGAACTGGACGAGATCCGTGGCAAGCGCCCCGGCGAACACGTCCAGGAGGACGCCCGCGACGCCGACGACAACTTCACCGCCTAGCGTCTCCGCGCTCCCCAAAGCGCAGATCTTGGAAGCAAACGGCCCTCACGGGGGCTGTTCAGTCCCATGACATCTGTCAGCGTTGAAGTCCCGATACATGTGTCACGTGGTAGGGATCTTGGGTCGGGTGGTATGTGCTGCCGGGCATGGCTTCTCGGCGGCATGTGATGAACCTGCTGGACGCGCAGCTGGCGGCGGGGGTTCGGGTGAACGCGGCCGAGTTCGCGCGTGAGCACGGGGTGTCGGTGCGCACGGTGTACCGGCACCGCGCACGTATCCGGGCCGAGGGTCAGTGGCAGGAACGATCCCGGCGTCCGCGTAGCAGTCCGCGGGTCACGCCGCCGGAGGTGGACGCGTGGATCTGCAAACTGCGCGCTGAACTCGGCCCGGACAACGGGGCGGACTTCATCCGAGACGCGTTGGACGATGTGCGCCAGCGCACCGACGCGTCCTGGTCGGTGCCGTCACGCTCGACGGTCAACCGGGTGCTGGCCCGACATGACCTGCTCGTGGCTACTCCGGCTAAACGACCGCGTAGTTCGTGGCGGCGTTTCAGCTATGCCCGGCCCCGCGACTGCTATCAGATCGACGCCACCGAAGTGAAACTCGCCGACGGCCGCACTGTCGTCGTCTTCGACGTCCTGGACGACTGCACCCGCACCCTGGTCGCCTGCCACGCCGCCGCCGCGGAGACCGCCCGAGCCGCGATCACCGCGATCAGACAGGCGTTCACCGCCTACGGCGTGCCGGCCATCGTGCTCAGCGACAACGGCATCGCGTTCACCAGCCGCCGGACCCGACCCGGATCAATCTCCACCTTCGTGCAGACCCTGATCGACCACGGCGCCCGCCCGATCAACTCCAGCCCCTACCACCCACAAACCTGCGGCAAGGTCGAACGCCACCACCAAACCCTCAAAAAATGGCTGAGCACCCAACCCCCACCGCAGACCCTCACCGCCCTGCAAGCACTCCTGGACACCTACCGCCGCTACTACAACACCCAACGCCGCCACAGCGCCCTACCCCGCCGCACCACACCCGCCCACGCCTGGACCCACGCACCCACCCTCGGCGGACCCACCAGCGCACCCCTGCAAACCGACGCCACCCTGCACCACTGCCCCGTGGCCAGCAACGGCGCCATCGCCGTCGCCGGACACCGCACCAGCGTCGGCACCACCCACGCCGGCACCACCGTCACCGCCATCCGCGACAACAACCACGTCACCATCTACCACCCCGACGGCCAACCCATCGGCCACCTCCACCTCAACCCCGACAAGAACTACATCCCCCTCACCCCCACCCCCATGACCCACAACCCCTGACACATCTATCGGGACTTCCCGTTGACACATGTCCCGGGACATGACAGCCCTCACGGGGGCCGAAATCTTCCAAGATCTCGCGGCGTCCGGTCGCACGATGATCGGCAGATGGATGCCGTACGCCTGGCGGCGTCGCGCGTCCCGATCGGGGACCGCCGATGGGTCGGCTGTGCCCTGGCTTTCATCGGTCGGCTGAGCATGCCGACGGATTGTCGGCGCATGTCGCCGAGCGTCGATGCGAAACGCGCCAGTTGACCAATCGCAATCATTGATGGCGCAAGCAGACTGTGTGGCGTGACCAAGCCATCACCGCAGAGATCATGGCCGATACCGAAGCAGTCCTGGTGGCGCCGGCTCTCCGGCGGCACGAAAGCCGTGCTCGTGTCCGGCGGGGTACTGATGCTGTGCTGCTGCGGCGGCGGGCTCGCCGCCGTCGGCGGCGCGACGGACGAGAAGCCCGCGTCGATCAGCGCGGCCTCGTCCGCGACTGCGCGCAGCGCCGATCCGCCCCCTGCCGCCCACTCGTCCGGCTCGCCCTCGAACGCCGCCACACCGACCGACGCGCCGTCCGCCCTGCCGGCGACGCGGTCCGCCGAGCCGTCGCCGCAGACCGCGACCGCGCGGCCGGCGCCTCGGCCGAAGCCGAAGCGGACCACGCCCAAGCCGACGCCGAAGCGGACCACGAGCGCGCCCCGGACCACCAAACCGTCCACCGGCACCGTCCAGGGCTCCGTCCACCCTGGCGCCTTCTGCTCGCCGGTCGGCGCGACCGGCCGTACCGCCAAGGGCACGCTCATGCGCTGCACGCGCAAGGCCGGCGAGGACCGGGCGAGGTGGCGCGCCGCGTGATCCGCGTCGGCGGGCGGTGTCGGGGGTGGTTCCTATCCTGGGGCGATGGTTCTCACTGACGTCACCGGGTCCTGGGCCGGCACCAGCGGCTTCCGTCTGATGCCCGCCGACCCGCTCGCCGAGTCGCCGGCCACCGCCACCGTCGCGACCGCCGCCGGGGGCCACCTGACCACCGTGTCGTACTCGTGGGCCCATCCGGACGACGGGCCGCAGGACGGTCTGCTGGTGATCGCCGCCGGGGAGCAGCCGGGCTCGCTCGTCGCCTGGTGGGGCGACTCGTGGCACCAGCAGCCGACGCCGATGACGCTGACCGGCACGGCGGGCGGCGCGGCGGCGGTCGAGCTGAGCGCCGGGTACGGCGGCGGATGGGAATGGCGGATCACAGTGGACGCCGCCGACCCGGCCACCCTGCGGCTGCGGATGGAGAACGTGGTGCCCGCCGACCAGGCGGGGGCCGACATGCCGGCCGGCCCCTACCCGGTCATGGTCACCGACGTGCGCCGCGCCTGAGCCCGGTCAGGCGGCGCCGTCGAGGATCTCCCGCAGCCGGCGCGCGAACGCCTCCGGCTGCCCGGCGTGGCCCATCTCCTCACCCAGGAACCCGCCGTGGTGGCTGGGGAAGACCGCGGCCTTCCCGCCGAGCAGCTCGGCCGCGGCCACCGACGTGCGTCCGGTGAAGGTGTCCGCCGACTCCTCGCCCACCGCGACGACGACCCGGGTACGCGCCGCGCGCAGCGCGTCCACGTCCGGCCGGAAACGGGTGACCGCCGCCGCCCGGTCGGAGAGCAGCGGGTCGTCCCGGCTGCCGTCGTCCTCGGTCGGCATACCGAACGCGGCGGGGTCGGGCAGTGGCTGGGCGAAGTACTCGTCGGTGAACTCGCCCCGCCACGACGTCATGGCGATGAACGCCGCCATGCCCGCGCCCCAGCCGCTCTTCTGGTATGCCTCCTGGCAGGCGGCCATGGCTCGCCGGGCGGCGTCGGCGTCGGGCAGCACCTGGACCAGCGGCGGCTCGTGCGCCACGAGCGTGGCCACCGCGTCCGGGTACGCGGCCACCAGGGCGAGCGCTGTGACCGCGCCGCCGCTGCTGGCGAACATGTCCACCGGTCCCGCGCCGAGGGCCTCGATGATGTCGCGTACGTCCCGGGCCTGGACCTCGGGCACGTCGTCGCCGCGGCCGTCCTTGCGGACGCTGCGCCCGAGCCCGCGCGGGTCGTACGTGACGACGGTCCGGTCCGGGAAGTACGAGGCCAGCGTGGCGAAGCCGTCGGCGCACATGGGCTGGCCGATCATGAACAGCGGCCGGTGTCCGGCGTCGGCGGCGCTCGGCGTGCGAATGTCGTAGACGAGGTCGACCTCGGGCGTCTGCAGAGTAAGCGTGTTCATGCCTCTGTCGACCGTCGCCGGTCCGGGAATTCATCGGTCCGGCGGGAAACTCCGCCGGCACCGGCTCGCGGCGGTGTCGACGCCCGCCGCCGCGAGCCGTGCCGTCGCCGTCAGCTCACCGTGCCGGTGACGGTGCTGCCGGACTTCGTCACGTAGTAGGTCAGCTTCGTGCCGCTCCAGAAGTGGAACGTCAGGGTGACCCGCTGACCGTCGTTGACCTCGGCGAAGAACTCCGGCTTCAGCGCGATCGTGTTGCCGGTGTAGTTCGGCGCGAACGTCACGTCGAACTCCTTGTACGAGGTCCAGTTGTGCGGGCCGGCGTTGCTGCCGTCCGCGTACTTCGCCTCCATGGTGGCGAGCTGGTCGCCGCGGAACTGCGCCGGGAGCGTGAACGCCGCGGTGGTGCCTGTCGCGTTGGAGAGCACCGGCGGGTCGTACGTGATGATGCTGATCCGCCACGGCACGCCCGCGGAGAAGCGCGCTTGGAGGTTGGCGTTCACGCCGTACGCGCGGGAGCCGACCAGCCGGGTCAGCGCCGACGCGGTGAGCGTCAGGGTGCTGCCGGAGACCGTGTAGTCGGTGCCGTTGACCAGGTCGGTGGTGCCCTGGCGCAGCCCCTGGAACGTGGTGCCGTTCAGGTTGAGCGTCAGGCTCTTGGCGGTGATCGTGCCGGTGCGCGGCACGTACACCTGGTCGCTGGACGCGGTGCCGGAGCGGGTGGTCCAGCTCGACTTGATCTGCGCGAACAGCTCGGGGTCCTTCCACACGAACGACGTGCGGTCGAGGTGCTGGCCGTTGTCCCAGAGCTGGGTGGTCAGTTTGCGGCTGCGCGCGTAGTGGCCAAGGAACTCGAAGAACTTGAGCTTCTCGCCCTGCTCGATGGTGCCGGTGTGCCGGTCGAAGCCGAGCAGCCCGTACTCGCCGATGATGACCGGGATGTTGCGGGTGACGAAGGCGTTGTAGACGCGGTCGAACTGGTCGGTCAGGTCCTGCTGGACCGTGGCGTCGAACCTGGTGCCGCCGGCGACGTTCACGCTGAACGGCCAGTACCCGTAGAAGTGCACGGTGGCGATCAGGTTCGGGTCGTTGAGCGTGTTGAACGTGCTGACCAGCTCGTCCACCCGGGCCTGCTCGGCGGAGGTGTGCAGGGTCGGCAGGACGAGCAACCGGGTGGCGTTGTTCCCGCCGGACTGGCGGACGATTCGGTGGAACGACATGTTCAGCTCGTTGAGCAGCGTGGCGTTCTGCGCGTCGCCGGAGCTGCCGGTGAACTGCGGCTCGTTGACGCTCTCGAAGGTCAGCTTCGGCGAGGAGTCCTTGAACGCGGCGGCGATCTGGGTCCAGAGCGCGTTGTAGCGGTTCAGCACGCCTGTGCGGTCGGTGGGCATCGTGTTGATCCACTGCCACGAGTCGTGGTGGATGTTGAGCACCACGTAGAAGCCGTCGGCGAGCGCCCAGCCGACCACCTCGCGTACCCGGTTGAGCCAGGCGGAGTCGATCGTGTAGTTCGGCGCGGCGCCGTGGTGGTTGCTCCAGGTCACCGGGATGCGGATGCTGTTGAAGCCCTGCGCCCGGACGTTGTCCAGCAGCGCCTCGGTGACCCGCGGGTTGCCCCAGGCGGTTTCGTCCGCGCCGACCGCGTCGAAGGAGTTGCCGAGGTTCCAGCCGGGCTGCATGGCGGCGACGGCGGCCATGGCGTTGCCGGCGGGCGGCGGCGTGGTGGGCGGCGGAGTCGTGGGCGGCGGCGTGGTCACTGGGGGCGTGGTGGCCGGCGCGGTGGTCCCGACGACACCGCCGGTGCAGGCGACCCCGTTCAGCGTGAACGCGGTGGGCGCGGTGTTGGCGCCGGTCCAGGAGCCGTTGAAGCCGAACGAGACGGTGCCGTTGGTGGCGATCGCGCCGTTGTAGCCGACGTTCGTGGCGGTGACGTCGGCGCCGGAGGAGGTGACGTCGGCGCTCCACGCCTGGGTGACCCGCTGGCCGGACGGGAACGTCCAGCGCAGGCTCCAGCCGTTGACCGGGTCACCCAGGTTCGTCACGTCGACGTTCGCGGTGAAGCCGCCGGGCCACTGGCTGGCGGTCGTGTAGGTGACGCGGCAGCCGGCCGCCGCCTGGGCGTTCGTCGCCAGCAGTGCGGTGCCGGCCACGAGTGTGGCGGCGGTCGCCGCGACCAGGCCGACCCGCATTCGGGCGGTACGGAAAGAGCGGAACATGGTGGTTCCTTCGTGGTGGGGTGGGCGCGTGGACGGGGAAGGCGGGGCGCGCACCCGCCCAGCGCGAGAATAAGTTTGGATTCCAAACATTGTCAATCGGCATATGTGGATGCGTAACCGTTCCGGCATCCCGCCCTCACCCCACCGACCGGGCCGGTTCGACGACCGGACACATCGATCCGACGGCCGGTCCGAAGGCGGGCGGACACGCTTCGTGGGAACAAACTCGGCTGGGAATCCTCGCTACGCTCTCGCCCGCCAACACCGCTCTGAACTCAAGGGGACATCGTGCGCAGAAGGCTTCTCGGCATCGCGTCGGCGATCACCATCGCCCTCGCCGGCACGTTCGCCGCCGCCGCTCCGGCCCAGGCCGCCACGCCGCCTTTCATGATCACCAAGGTGTACTACGACTCCCCCGGCAAGGACACCCGCTCGAACGCGAGCCTGAACGCCGAGTACGTCCAGCTGACCAACAAGCGCAAGACGGTCCTCAACCTCAAGGGCTACTACGTGCGCGACAAGGCCGGCCACGTCTACTCGTTCACCGGCGACTTCAAGGTGGCCGCCGGGAACAGCATCGTCATCCACACCGGCAAGGGCACCAACAAGGGCACCCACCGCTACTGGGGCAGCGCCGCGTACGTCTGGAACAACGACGGCGACACCGCCTACCTGCGCAACCCCTCCGGCAGCCTGGTCGACAGCTGCAGCTGGGGCAAGGGTGGACGCGGCTACACCAGCTGCTGACCACCCGCGAAACGGCCGGCCCACCCGATCGGGGTGGGCCGGCCGTTTCCGTCGGTCACACCGACGACCGCACTGTGAGGTGGTCCGACAGCGCGCGCAGGAAGTCCGGCGCGTCGAAGATCCGGCCGGCCGAGGCGACACCCTTCACCCGGGTCCGCCCGGTCAGGACGCGGTGCGTCGCCTCCACCGCGAGTGGCGCGCTGATCGCGTAGATGTCCTGCCCCTGCGCGACCACCCGCCGCCGGACGTCGCCGGCCCGCACCACCACGTCCACAGTGAACGTCTGCGCGGACCGGCCGCGCTCGTCCACAGCGGCCGGAGCGTCCCCCGCCGCCAGGTCACGGGCCGCGTCGGCGGTCATGTACGTGCACACCTCCGGGATGTCCAGGTGACTCGGCACCGTCACCACGTCGGCCATGGTGAACTCGCCGAGCACCGGCCGCACCCCCAGCGGCGCCGGGAACTCCCAGTCCAGCCGGGGCAGGTCGCCGTCGGCGTACACCAGTCGCCCGTCGGTGAAGCGGACCCGCCGGCCGTCGCGGCGCTCGCGCGACACGACGCCGGAGGCGACCGTCCCGGCCGTCGGGTGCCAGCTGCTCAGCCCGTACGCGACATGCGCCTCGTCGGCCGCCGCCCAGTCCCCCATCGCGGCGGTGACCAGCAGGTCACCGCGTCCGCCGAAGAACGCCATCGCGGGCACCACCGCGACACCGGCCGCCTCGGCACGCTCGGCGTAGTGCGCGAACGTGTCCCGGTTGGCCTCGATCTCGGCCGCCACGTCGACGTAGGGGATCCCGGCCCGCAGCGCGGCCTCGATCAGCGGGCCCGCGGTCGAGGCGAACGGCCCGGCGCAGTTGATTACCGCCGCCGCCCCGGCCAGCGCCCGGTCCAGCGAGCCCGGATCATCCACCGACGCCACCCGGTGCTCCCCCTCCGGGAACGCGGCCGCCAGCTTCCCGGCGTCGCGCCCGAGCGGCAGCGGCTCGTACCCCCGCTCGCGCAGCTCCGCCACCACGAACCGCCCGGTGTGCCCGTACGCCCCGAACACCGCCACCCGCATGACGCCCCCTCAAAAGATCGACTGGAATGATCCTCGCCGGACGCCGAGTGCCGGGCCAGTGTCGCAAACGCCAATGCCCGTACAGTTTCGGACATGGCCACCATCGCGCTCGCCGCCACCGACGGGATGCTGCACTTCGAGCTGGCAGCGGCCTGCGAGATCTTCGTCCGCGACCCGACCGGGCTGGCCGACCCCTGGTACGACCTGGTGGTCTGCGGCCCCGGCCCGGTCGGCGTCGGCCGGTTCGCCATCACGCCCGACCACGGACTGGACCACCTCGCCCGCGCCGATACGGTGATCGTCCCGGCGATCGAGGACACCGACGCCGAGCCGCCGTCCGACCTGGTCGAGGCGGTCCGCGCCGCCCACGCGGCAGGCGCCCGGATGGTTTCCTTCTGCACCGGCGCGTTCGTGTTCGCCGCCGCCGGCATCCTCGACGGGCTGCGCGCCACCACCCACTGGGCGCACACCGAGGCGCTCGCCGCCCGCTACCCCCGCGTCCAGGTCGACCCGGACGTGCTCTACGTCGACAACGGCACCGTGCTCGCCTCCGCCGGCAAGGCCGCCGCCATCGACCTGTGCCTGCACCTGATCCGCCGCGACCACGGCTCCACAGTCGCCAACGCGGTCGCCCGTCGCCTGGTCGTGCCGCCGCACCGCGCGGGCGGCCAGGCCCAGTACGTCACTACTCCGGTCCCGGCCCGCGAGGACCACCCGCTCGCCGCGCTGCTGCCGTGGGCGATGGCACGGCTGGACCGCCCGCTCACAGTCGCGGACCTGGCCCGCCAGGCGAACATGAGCACCCGCAACCTGGTCCGCCACTTCACCGCCGCGACCGGCGCGACGCCGTCGCAGTGGCTGGCCACGCAGCGCATCCGGCGGGCGCAGGAACTGCTGGAGAACACCGACGACAGCATCGACGCCGTCGCGGAGGCGTCAGGCATGGGTACGGCGACGACGCTGCGCCGGCACTTCCACCGCACCGTGGGCGTACCGCCGGACACCTACCGCCGGACGTTCCGCCGAGGCTGACCGACACAACGGCTATGGTCGGTTCGTGCCGCCCAAGGGGACGGTCGCCTGATACTCGGCACGGGGGAAAGTGTGTTCGACGTGATCGTGGTCGGCGGCGGGCCGACCGGCATGATGCTGGCGAGCGAGTTGCGCCTCCAGGGCGTCGGCGTGCTCGTGCTGGAGCGGGACCCCGAGCCGCCGCCGTACGTGCGCTCGCTCGGCCTGCACGTCCGCAGCATCGAGGTGATGGACCAGCGCGGGCTGCTGGAGCGGTTCCTCGAACACGGCGGCAAGCACCCGATCCGGGGGTTCTTCGCCGGCATCGACAAGCCCGCCCCCGCCGATCTGGACACCGCCCACCCGTACGTGCTCGGCATCCCGCAGACGCTCACCGACCGGCTGCTCGCCGACCACGCGGCCGAGGTGGGGGCCGAGATCCGGCGCGGTCGTGCGGTGACCGGGCTGGATCAGGACGACGACGGCGTGACAGTCCGCCTCGACGACGAGACCTCAGAGCCGCTGCGGGCGCGTTTCGTCGTCGGCTGCGACGGCGGGCGCAGCACCGTCCGGAAGCTACTCGGCGTCGGGTTCCCCGGCGAGCCGTCGACTGTCGACACGCTGCTGGGCGAGATGGAGGTGACCGCCTCCCCGGACGAGATCACCGCGATCATGACCGAGGTACGCCGCACCGAGAAGCGGTTCGGGCTCGGGCCGTCGGGCAAGCCCGGCGTGTTCCGGGTGGTCGTGCCGGCGGCCGACGTCGCATCGGCGCCGCCGACGCTGGACGACTTCAAACGGCAACTGACCGCGTACGCCGGCACCGACTTCGGCGTGCACTCCCCGCGCTGGCTGTCGCGCTTCGGCGACGCGACCCGCCTGGCCGAGCGTTACCGGGTCGGGCGGGTGTTCCTGGCCGGCGACGCCGCGCACGTCCACCCGCCGCTGGGCGGACAGGGGCTCAACCTGGGCATCCAGGACGCGTTCAACCTGGGCTGGAAGCTGGCGGCGAAGGTGAACGGGTGGGCGCCGGACGATCTGCTCAACACCTACGAGTCCGAGCGGCGCCCGGTGGCCGCCGACGTGCTGACCAACACGCGCGCGCAGATGCTGCTGACCAGCAATGAGCCCGGGCCGCAGGCGGTACGGCAGGTGCTGACGCAGCTCATGGACTTCGACGAGGTCAACCGCTTCCTGATCGAGAAGATCACGGCGATCAGCGTCAGGTACGACGTCGGCGAGGGTCATCCTCTGCTCGGGCGGCGGCTGCGCGACGTACCGCTGCCGCAGGGACGCCTGTACGAGCTGATGCGTACCGGCAGCGGGTTGTTGCTGGACGGGACCGGGAAGCTGTCGGTGGACGGCTGGGCCGACCGGGTCGGGCTCGTCGCCGGCACCGGCGACGAGCTGGACGTGCCCGCGGCGCTGCTGCGGCCGGACGGGCACGTGGTCTGGGTGGGCGACGACCAGCGGACGTTGGAGGGTGCGCTGACCAGATGGTTCGGCGGCGGGACGGTTCGCGGGTAGCGACGGCGCACGGACTCGGCAATGATCAGCTTCATGTCCAACGACAACCTGGCCGACATCTGGCGTCGCATCATCCTGGGAGACGGCAAGTCCTGGGTCGTGTTCGCGCACGGCACGTGCGTCGTCCTGCCGGACCCCGAGCCGGGCGTCGACCTCGCCGCACAGGCCGTCGAGATCCTGCGCGAGTACGGCCCCGTCCACGTCGGCTCACCGTCCGCGGACTTCGGTACCGTCACGCTCGATCCCGGACCCGGCTGGGCGGTCTACGGCCATCACAACGACGTGTTGACCTACGTCGGCCCGGACGAGGTCTCGGACGACAGCGACCTTGCGGTTGGTCTGTACGGGCGCCACAAGCGAGATCGAGACGGCCACGAGCTGACCGTCGTCCACGTCGAGGACAAGCGGACCCGCTGACGCGCGTCGACGCTGCGGGATCAATTGACAGCGGCGCAATAGGCTCCAGTCCGTGCACGGATTCACCGATGTCGACCGGCAGCCGGACCCGAAATCGTGGGTGGGCGTGCTCGACCGCCTGACCGGCGAGCCCTTCTACCAGGCATACCAGCAGCGGGTACGCGAGTTGCTCCGCCCCTCGCCCGGCCGGCGCTACCTCGACGTCGGTGCGGGCACCGGGGCGAGCGCGGTCCGCCTGAGGGACGATCACGACGTCACCGTGCTGACGGTGGATCGTTCCCTGACCATGGCTGTCGCCATGCGAGCCCGTGGCTTGACCCGGTGCGCCGTCGCCGACGCGCATCAGCTGCCGTTCCTCGACGACGCGATCGACGGCGCCTGGGCCGACCGCACCGTGCAGCACCTCGCCGATCCCCGCGCCGCGGTCAGGGAACTCGCCAGGGTCGTCCGCCCGGGTGGCCGCATCGTTCTCGCCGACCCCGACTACGACACGCAGGTGCTCGACATCGCCGACCAGGAGCTGGCGCGGCGCGTGCTGAGGTTCCGGGCCGACGTCATGCTCCGCAACGGCACCCTGGCTCACCAGCACGCCGGGATTCTCGCCACGCTCGGCCTGGCCGAGGTCACCGTCGAGCCCCGAACGCTGCTGGTTCGGGACCCGAACGCCGCCGACAACGTTCTCGGCCTGCGCAGTTGGGCTGACACGGCGGCTCAGCGGGGCGTGCTCGACCCCGCCGAGGCTCGCGCGTTCGAAGAGCAGTTCGACGAGGCGGTCGAGGCGGGCCGGTTCACGTACGCGGTCACGTTCTTCCTCACCGCCGCCACCGTCATGTGAGGGTGATTCTGGTCCGGGTAGTGAGCGGGCCGACACCCCTCGGGGTGTAGGCGGGCGGGATGCCGGGTACCTCGCGCCCAACCCCGCACCCCTGCACAGGAGGACCTCATGACCGTCGTACTCGCCGTTGTCTGCGACGACGGGGTGGTGATCGGCGCGGACTCCCAGATCACCGAGAGCGGCCGTGGTCTGAGCTTCCCCGCCCAGAAGCTGCACCCGCTGGGCGACTGCGCCGCCTGGGGCGGCAGCGGCGCGCGGGGAGTTCTCAACGACCTGCGCCCTCTTCTCCAGGACTCGGCCACCGCCATTCTCGAAGCGCCGGACATCGGCGACGAGTTGCAGGAGCGCGTCCTGCCCGTCTTCAAGAAGCACTACGAGAACTACATCCCGGACGTGCCCGGCGAGGGCTCCGGCGGCGGGGTGTCGGCGTACCTGCTCGCGGCCGGCTACAGCCAGGGCGGGCCGTGGATCGTGGAGATCAACCCCAACGGGCTCATCGGCCGCTACGAGGACGTGGGCTTCCACGCCATCGGCTCCGGCGCGCCGATGGCCCAGCAGGCCGGCGCGCTGCTGTCCCACTTCCGGATGACCAAGCGCCCCGTCGAGTACGGCGTGGTGGGTGTGGTCCGGGTGCTTGAGGCGCTGGAGCGGACCTCGCCGTCGGTCGGCGGGCCGTTCAGCGTCGCGTGCATCCGCGAGGAGGGCGCCCACCACCTCGACGAGAAGGAGATCGCCAAGGCGCTGAAGGACGCCGAGCGCTGGCGCGACCTTGAACAGAAGGCGCTCGACGGCCTGTTCGACTGACGGCGGCGAGTTGGGCAGCGGGTTCGGAGCGCCGGCGGAGCAAGGGCCGCGCGCGCCCAGGTGGTGGCACGTGCGGCCCGTCCAGGGCTGCCCTGACAACGTGGGGGCGTCGCCTGGCCTACCTGCTCGATCTCACGGGCGGCGTTGGCCTTGGGAGGCGATAGGGATCAATCTGGCTGCTACGTCTTCGATATCGCCGAAGCCGCTGACGGTTTGCAGCAGGCCACGGGCCCGGTAGTAGGCGCGCAACGGCTCCATCTGCGCCTGGTGGTTCTCCTGTGCGTGCGCGTAGGTGAGCAGGAGTTCCTGGCGTCGCACGGCGACCTGGGGATCGAGTTCCACCCGTCGTTCCACCCGGCGCTGAACGGCGAGGTGGAGTTGGTCCTCAGCCAGGACGAGTTCGATCGCTGTGTCGGGAACATGGCCGTTCCGCGTCAGCAACTCGGCCTGACGGATGGTGCGAGGGAAGCCGTACAGCACCCAGCCACGGTCGACGCCGGCCAGTGCGCCGGCGACGGCTCTGACCATCAGTTCATCGGTGACGAGCTGTCCGGCCTGCATATAACCGTTCGCCTCTTCGCCCAGCGGAGTCTGCTGCTGTACATGTTCGCGGAAGACATTGCCTGCGCTGACGACCTGCAGGCCGAGGGCGTCTGCCAGAGCCGACGCAGCGCAGGCCAGGTCGACGACCGGTCCGGAGATGAGGGCCACGTTGGGCATGTGCGCTCCCCTGTTGTGCGCCGAAGAGAGCCAAGCTAGCAGTGCACATGGTTCCGGTGGGCTGCCCCGTACGAGATCGAAAAAGGCCGTCTCCGACTGGCGGAAACGGCCTTTGAACTGGGTGGAGCTGAGGGGATTTGAACCCCTGACCCCCTCGATGCGAACGAGGTGCGCTACCGGTCTGCGCCACAGCCCCTCCACCGGCGAACCGGCGCGGTCCCACCCAGCTTTCACCGGGTGGGCCGGCGACAAGGCTAACAGGTCGCGCCCCCACGGCGCGAACCGCCCCACCGCCCCCGTAGATCTTGGAAGGAAAAGGCCCCCGGAGGGGCCCAAACCTTCCAAGATCGCCGCCGAAAGCCGACGAGCCGGGCGCGCACGGGAAGATCGGTCAGGCGCCTCGGCCGGACTGGTAGGGGCGTCCGCGCAGGCCACCGGCCCGCCGGTAGGACACCGAGCCGCCGCTCGCCGCCGGTGGCAGGTCCGCGGGACGGTCCAGCCCCATCGCCGTACGCCGGACCGCCTCGCGCTGGGCGGCCAGCCGGCGCTGCGCCTCCCGGCGGGCCGCCGCACGCCGGGCCTGCTCGCGGCGCACCTCGGCCTGGCGGGCGGCCAGCCAGGCCGCCTCCCGGGCGTCCGCGCGCCGCCGCCGACGCTCGGCCAGGGCGCGCTGCCGCAGGTGTACGACGTACGCCACGAGCAGCACCCCGGTGACCGAGACGCTGATCCAGAACCCGGGTCCGACGAGCACCACGCCGCCCAGTTCCACCAGGTTGAGCAACAGCAGGGCGGCGAGCACCCGGCGCCGACGGTAGATCGCCGGGGTGTGCCGCCGCCGGGGCGGGTTCCGTCGGCGGGACTGGGCCGGGACGGCGGAGACGGGCCGGAGCCGACCGGAACGGCGACGCAGCGGTGGCGCGGAGACCGGACGGGCGAGACTACCCGTGTCGGAGTCTTCACTGAGGGTCACCACGAGGGAGCGCGGCGGGTGCAGCGGCCGCCGCCCGGGCACGGTGCGCCGTCGACGCTGGCGCTGGAGCACCCGCGCCGTCGACTGCGCCCGCTCCGCCACCAGCCGCTCGGTGGCGTCGTACCGGCGGACCAGCGCCGGAGCGAGGGCGAGCAGACCGGCGGCGGCGAGGACGGCGAGGAGCACCGACGTGGGCACCCTCACCCCTCCCGTCACCAAAGTTCTCTGGCGAGCGCCACACGCCGCAACTTGTTCCGTCGACCGTCGTTTACGGCGCACTTCGTGCGGGCGGGCAGCGCTTGCCACAGCTTGCAGTTACTTGAGGTTACGGGCCGTCGACCCAGTTCACAGTGCGCCGCGCCGGGCGGGCACGTCAGCGGCGGGTGTCACGTACGCGGTGCCACCGCGCCAGCAAGCCGCCCTCGGCCACTACTTCCTCGCCGGTCATCGCGTATCCGATGTGGTCGCGCCACGCGCCGTCGATGTGCATGTAGCGCACGTGATAGGCCTCCTCGCGGAAGCCGAGCTTCTCCACCACCCGGCGGGACGGCATGTTCTCCGGCCGGATGTTCACCTCGATCCGGTGCAGCCCGCCGGGTCCGAAGGCGTGGTCCACGGCGAGCGCGACAGCGGTCGGGATCACGCCCCGGCCGGCCACCCGGGAGTCCACCCAGTAACCCACGTACCCGGAACAGAACGCCCGCCGCACGATGCTGCCGATGTTGACGTGACCGACCAGCCGCTCCCGGCCGTCCTCCCGCAGGCACACCGCGAACGGCATGCCCTCACCGCTGCGCGCGGACTTGCGCTGGTCGGCGTGGACCAGCCGGAACGCCGCGGGCGAGTTGGTCTCGTACCAGCCGCCGGGCACGTGCGACTCCCACGGCGCCAGCCATTCGCGGTTCGCGCGCCGGATTTCCGACCAGGCGCCGGCGTCCGAACGCCGGTACGGCCGCAGCACCACCGGGCCGTCCACAAGCACCGCCGGCCATCCCGGAGCCCGCCAGAACCTCACCGAGCCGGCCTTTCGTTCGCGACTGCGGGGCTCGCAAGCTCACTCCTCGCGCTCACCGAGCCGGCCTTTCGTTCGCGACTGCGGGGCTCGCAAGCTCACTCCTCGCGCTCACCGGCGCCGGTCCAGCAGGAGCACGTCGACGGTGGACCCCGCGGCGGCGGTGGTCACCCGCTCGCCGAGCACCAGCAGGCCGTTCGCCTCGGCCAGGCCGGACAGCGTGTACGGGCCACCGGCGAGCGGCTGCCCCGTGTATCCCCCGCCACGCCGCTCGGCGACGTGCGCGGGCCGGAACTCGCGCAGCCCGGCCGGCGACGAGACGGTCTCCAGCAGGTGCGCGCGGACGCTCGGCCGGAACACCGGCTCGGCGCCGGCGAGCAGTTGGATGGCCGGGCGGGCCAGCACCTCGAAGCCGATGAGCGCCGCGCCGGGCTCGCCGGGAAGACACACCACCGGCACCTCCTCGGCACCGACCGTACCGAACCCGAGAGCCGTTCCCGGATAGAGGGCCACCTCTGTGAAGGTGACCGGTCCGGCCCGGCCGCCGTCGCGGCGGGACAGGATGCGGCGGACCATGTCACCCGGGCCGGTGCCGGTGCCGCCGGTGGTGATGATCAGGTCGGCCCGCAGCGTCTGGTCCTCCAGCAGGCCGCGCAGCGCCTCCGGGTCGTCGTCGCAGATCCCCACCCGGTACGCGAGCCCGCCCGCCTCGGCCGCCGCCGCGGTGAGCGCGTGCGAGTTGGTGTCGACCACCTGCCCGGCCTGGCTGCCCCGGCCCACGTCGACCAGTTCGTCGCCGGTGGCCACGATGACCACGCGCGGGCTGGGCCGTACCACGACGTGCCCGATGCCGGTGGCGGCGAACACCGCGACGAGCGCCGGTGAGACGTACGCGCCGGCGCGGGCGAGCAGCGTCCCGGCGACCAGTTCCTCCCCGGCGCGGCGCAGGCCGTACCCCCGTTTGGGGGCGCGGAAGATCTCGACGGCGGCCATGCCCTGGTCGGTCCACTCCACCGGGACGACCACGTCGGCGCCGATCGGCAGCGGCGCGCCCGCCGCGACCGAGAAGCACGAGCCGGGCGTGAGCCGCACCGGCCGCCAGCTCGCCGCGCCCAGGTCACCGACCACGTTGAGGCGGATGCTGCGGCCACCGGGCATACCGGAGGGGGCCGGGACGTAGCCCGGCCCCCGACTCCCACCGGAGATGTCCTCCCAGCGCGCGGCGTACCCGTCCACCGCCGCCTGGTCGAAGGCGGGGTACGAGTGCGGGGCGACCACGTCCTCGGCGAGCACGTTGCCGTACGCCTGGGTCAGGTCGAGGTCGAGTGGAGGCAGCGCGCGTAACCTGCGCAGCACACTGCCCAGGTAGTCGGCGAGCGGCGTCAACTCGTTCGCGGCCGCCTCGGCGTCGGCCGTCGCGGTCATGTATCGGCACCGCCGGACGCGTCACGCACGCCGTTGAGGATCGCCCCGGTGACCGTCTCGTCGCCGTTGTTGACGAACTCGGCCAGCCACTTGCGGAACTCGGCGCCCAGGTCCTCCCGCTCGGCTGCGATCTGCACCACGGTCTGCAGGTAGCCCAGCGGCATGCCGGTGTCGTAGCGGGTGCCCCGGTAGACGATCGCGTGCACCGGCACCCCCTCGGTACGCAGCAGCTCCATCGCGTCGGTCAGCTGGATCTCGCCGCCGCTGCCCGGGTCGGTACGCCGGATCGCGTCGAAGATCTTCCCCGGGAGCACGTACCGGCCGAGGACCGCCAGGTTGCTGGGCGCGTCCTCCGCGCTGGGCTTCTCCACCATGCCGGTGACCTTGACGACCTCGGCGATGTCGGCGTACTCCGACTCGGCGGGCTCGACCGACGCGATGCCGTAGCGGCTGGTCTCGGCCGGGTCGACCTCGAAGAAGGCGAGCACCACGCCGCCGGTGCGGGCCTGGAGCTCCAGCATGGCCGGCAGCAGCGGCTCGGAGGGCTTGACGAACTCGTCGCCGAGCAGCACCGCGAAGGGCGCGTCGCCGACATGCGACTCGGCGTACCCGACGGCGTGGCCGAGGCCGAGCTGTTCCGGCTGGCGGACCGTGTAGATCGCTGCGAGCTCCTCGGTGCGCTTGACCTCGGCCAGCAGCTCGGGCTTCTTGGCGAGCCGTTCCTCCAGGTCGGGCCGGCGGTCGAAGTGGTCCACCATCGAGGTCTTGCCGCGACCGGTGATCAGCAGGATGTCGTCGATGCCGGCCTGCGCGGCCTCCTCGACGATGTACTGCAGAACCGGCCGGTCGACGACCGGCAGCAGTTCCTTGGGAACCGCCTTGGTGGCCGGCAGGAACCGGGTGGCCAGGCCGGCGGCCGGGATCACGGCCTTGACCGCGCGGGAGCGACCGGGGGTCGCTGAGGGGTTCGCTGAGTGCTCCGACATGTCGCGAGACTATCGGCCACGGCTCTGCCGCGGCGGGTGAGGACCGGAAGACGCGCCGCCCTGGACGGCGCCCGGCGCGTCCGCCGTGCCCGCCCGGGGCAGCCCGTCCGGCGGGCTGACGGTGGCGGCCACCACCGGGATGTCCTCGGTGGGAACCGGATCGGGCGCCGGGGCCAGCCGGTAGCCGTCGCGTCCCGCGGCCTTCGCCGCGTACAGCGCGTCGTCGGCGGCGTCGAGCACCTGCTGGCCGTCGGCGGCGTGGTCCGGGTAGACGGCGATGCCGATGGAGACGGTCACCGGCACATGCACCGGTTCGTCGGCGTTCCCCTCGACCGTCACCGGCTGGTCCCGTACGACCGCGCCGAGCCGCTCGGCGACGATCGTGGCGCCCCGCGCGTCGGTCTCCGGCAGCAGCACCACGAACTCCTCGCCGCCCTGCCGGAACGCCAGGTCCACCTCCCGGATCACGCCGCGTACCCGGCGGGCGAACTCCACCAGCACGGCGTCCCCGGCGGCGTGCCCCCAGGTGTCGTTGACGCGCTTGAACCGGTCCAGGTCGAGCGCGAGCACGCTGAGCATCCGGCCGAACCGGTTCGCCCGCTCCACCTCCCGGCGGATCGACTCGCGCAGGTAGCGGTAGTTCCACAACCCGGTCAGCGGGTCGGTGAGGGAGAGCCGCTGCGCCTCCTCGTGCACCCGGACGTTCTCCACCGCGACCGCCGCGTGCCCGGCGAACGTCCGCAGCGTCACCACGTCGTCGTCGTGGAACTCGGGCCCGCCGAGCCGGTCGTAGAGCACGAGCACGCCGAGCGCCGCGCAGGCCGAGCCGGGCGGGTCGCCGTCGGCGGGCGGGTGGCCGGGACGGTCCGGGCCGCGCGACTCGGCGCCGCCGGGCGTGGCGAACGGCACCGCCACGTACGTCTCGCAGGACGGCTCCCCGGTCGGGGTCTCCGGTGGGGTCCACCGGCCGCGCAGCGGCTCGCCGGTGGCAGCGACCGCGCCGAGCACCCCGGCGCCGACCGGCACCCGCAGCGTCGCCGGGTCGGCCGGATCGCCTGTGGGCCGGCGTCCGGCCAGCCCTTCGACGCACCGGCCGACGAGCACGCCCTCGGCGTCGACGAGCAGCACCGCGCCGGCCCGGGCGCCGGTGGCGGCGATCGCGCTGTCCAGGATCACCCGGAGGATGCGTTGCAGGTCGTGCGTACTGGCGAGCGTGTCGCCGAGCACGGCCAGATGGTTGCGGAGCTGGTCCCGGCTGCTGGTCAGCGCCGCCACGTAACTGCCGGTCTCCCGGGCCATCCGGTTGAACGCGCCGGCCAGTCGCCCGATCTCGTCCCGGCTGCGCACCGGCACCCGGGCGCTCAGGTCGCCCCGCGCCACCCGGTCCACCGCCCCGGCCAGCTCGCCCAGCGGACGGGTGGTCACCCGGGCGAGCCGCCAGGCGGTCAGCACGGCCAGCAGGGCGGCCAGCGCCACCGCCGCGATCAGCGCACCGTACAGGCCGGGCGGGCGCTCACCGGGAATCGAGAGCACCAGCGGCAGCGGTTGACCGGGCATCGGGCCCACCCGCCGCACGTACCGGCCGTCGCCCGTCCCGGCCACCCCGTTCCCGTGCGCCTTGCTGGCGGCGGCCAGCACCGCTGCGCGTACCCCCTGGTCCTCGGTCGTGTGGGTGATCTGCCCGGGGGCGTCGAGGAGGGTGACCGCGACGCCTGTGACGGCGGCGAGCCGCGCCACGAAAGCCCGGTCGACGGGCTGCGCGGCGGCGACCGCGCCGAGGTCGGTGCCGGCCGGGTCGCGCAGCCGCACCTGGGCGGAGAGCGCGCCGACCGGGGTGGCGGGGGCGCCGGCGCAGTCCTGCCAGCGCCCGGCCGGGCCGCCCGCCGTGACATAGGTGGTGCGGCCGGCGGCGTCGGCGATCAGCACGGCGGCGGCCAGCCCCCGGCCGACCACCTGGTCGGCCGCACGCGACCGGGCGGCCGGGTCACCCACGAGCGCGACCGCGTCAGCCGCCGCGCGCAGTTGCTGGCAGAGCGCGTCGATCGAGGTACGCACACCGGCCGCGGCCAGGCCCAGTCGCTCGGTGGCACGGCTGCGGTCGACGGCGCTCAGCGCGGCCCCGACGAAGAGCGCGCCGAGCAGGACAGGGCCGAGCACCACCGCGAGGAAGGCTGCCGTCAACCGCCCGCGTAGCGTCAAGCTTCCCCCCGGAAGTTCCGCGCCCCTTGGTGCGATGCTGACACAGAGCGACCATTAGGCAAGCGTTGCGTCAGGAGTGTTGCGTGCCGGAATTTTCGGATGAAGCGCACGATGCGAAGCAGAAGATGCGCGTCGCGCTACTCGCCGCCCGCCGGTCGCTGTCCGCGCCCGACCGCGCGGTGGCGGCAGCCGCCATCCAGGCCGAGCTGGTGACCCTGGTACGCCGGCTGCGACCGGCCCGGATGAGCGCGTACGTGCCGGTCGCCTCCGAGCCCGGCGGGGACGACCTGCCGGACGTGCTGCGGGCCGCGCTGCCGCCCGACGCCGAGTTGCTGCTGCCGGTGCTCTGCGACGACCTGGACCTGGACTGGGCCCCCTACACCGGGCGGGAATCGCTGCGCGCCGCCGGCCGGGGCATGCGCGAGCCGACCGCGCCGTCCCGGGGACGTGCCGCCGTGGCCGGAGCGGGACTGGTCGTGGTGCCGGCCGTCGCCGTGGACCGCCGGGGCATTCGACTGGGCCGCGGCGGCGGCTCGTACGACCGGGCGCTGGCCCGGGTGCCCGCCACAGTGCCGACTGTGGCTCTGCTGCACGACGGCGAGCTGGTCGAGGCGGTCCCCGCCCAGTCGCACGACCGCCCGGTGCACTGTGTGATCACTCCGGCGGACGGGCTGGTGGCCGTCCCGGGTGTGGGCCCGGGCGCTTCCGCTGGACGAACCCGGGGGTGATGACGCACCATTGGCACTCGAATACCACGAGTGCCAACAGGCCGTGCCAAGATCCGGAGGAGAACGTGCCCACGTACCAGTACGCCTGCACCGCGTGCGGCCACCAGCTCGAGGCGGTGCAGTCCTTCTCGGACGACCCGCTGACCGAGTGCCCGGCGTGTGAGGGGCGGCTGCGAAAGCTCTTCAACTCGGTGGGCATCGTGTTCAAGGGCTCCGGCTTCTACCGCACGGACTCCCGTACGTCCGGGTCCGACAACGGCACCGGCGCAGCGAGCAAGCCGGCTGCCAAGTCCGAGTCGTCCTCGTCGTCCTCTTCAGGGTCGTCGTCTGATTCGTCCTCGTCGTCCTCTTCGGGGTCGTCGTCCGGTTCGGGTTCTGGCTCGGGTTCCGGGTCGGGTTCCGGGTCGACGGCGGGCAAGGCGCCGGCGGCGTCCAGCTCTTCCTGACCAACGCTTCGCGCTGCACGTGGCCGTCCCGTCTCCGGGGCGGCCACGTTTCGTGTGGCAGGCCGGCCCGCCGCAGTTGCTCCCCACCTCGGCGAGGTTGCTGCCTCACCCCGCGTTTGCTCTCCACCTCGGCGAGGTTGCTGCCTCACGCCCGCGTTTGCTCTCCACCTCGGCGAGGTTGCTGCGTCACCCCCCGCGTTTGCTCTCCACCTCGGCGAGGTTGCTGCGTCACCCCCGCCTTGCTCACCACCTCGGCGGGGCGGCTGCACCAGCCCCGAGTTGATCTCACCTCTACCGCATCAGCGGGCTCCGACTCGCCCAGCGGCGCCCGCTCCCGACGGCTCTCACGTTGCTCGCCACCCCGGCGAAGTTGCTGCATCCGCCCGCCCGGCTCACCAGCTCGGCGAGGTTGCTGCATCAGCCCGCCCGGAAAGCACCACTTCCCCGAACTGGCGGCCCCGGCCGCACCGGATGTGACCACCTCCCCGAAGTGGTGACGCCGGGCCCTGCCCGGACTGCGGTTGTGCACAGGGCGGCGGGTTATCCACAGGGACGAGCGGTGGGGCGGCGGGCGACTGTGGCCCGGTCCTAGCCTGCGGTCGGATGGTTGACCGACGGTGGGAGGCAGCGGTGGCGGGTGGCGAGGCGACGTTGCGTCCGGTCCGCTGGCGCGGGTTGCCGCAGCGCCGGACGCTGGTACGGGTGGCACTCGTCGCGGTGCTGCTGGGACTGGCCGCGGCGGTGCTCCAGACACCTCCGTCCTGCCAACCCGGCGCGCCACCGGCAGCCTCGACGGCACCGGCCGGTACGCCGCCCGGCGGGCCACGCGCGTTGCCGGCCGGTGCGGTCGGTGTGCCGATCCGGCTGGCCGAGCCGGCCGCCCTCGCGGTGTTGCGCCCGGGTGCCCGGGTCGATCTCCTGGTGGTGCCGGCCGGCGGGTCGGCCGATCCCATGCTGCTGGCGCCGCGCGCGCTGGTGCTAGACGTGGTCGGCGCCACCGGGGCGGTCGACGGGTCCTCCGCGCTCTACCTGGCGCTGCCGCCGGAGCAGGCGCGACGGGCGGTCGGGTTGCCGGAGGGCAGCCGCTTCGCCGTGGTCGTACGCGGGTGACGCGGAGCCGGCGGTCAGTCCCAGTGCGGCGGGCGCTCGGCGAGCAGCCAGTCGTCGTTGCCACCGGGGCGCTCGCCCCAGCCGCGGTCGGTGTCGTCGGTGGTCTGTTCGGGCAGCACCACAAAGTCTTCGCTGAGGTCGACCACGCGGTCGTCGTCGCCGCGCGGTGTCCGGATGCCGGGGTCGGTCACGAGCAGCAACGATACCGCCGGACCGGCGGCCACCTCGATCCCGCGACGCCCGTCGCGGACGGGGGCCGTGATCGGGAACAGCCCGTCGCGGACGGGGGCCGTGATCGGGAACAGCCCGGCGCGGACCGGGCCGTGATTTCAAACAGCCCGGCACGGAGAGGACATGACCGGAACGGGCCGGCACGACGGGGCGTAATCCTGATCGGCCCGGCACGGCGGCACCGTGATCCTGGGCGGCCCGGCCCGGACGGGCCACTCGATCCCGTCGGGCCCGGCAGCGGGCCGGAGCCCGCCGCGCAAGAGGCAGGCGCCGAGGTGCCGGTGTCGGGCGGCCGACCGGCCGGGGCGTTGGTAGCGTCGGACGGCGTGACGACGCCGAGCGGTGGCAGCCCCGACGACGAGACCTGGCGACGCCCGGAGCAACAGGCCACGGGCGAGGAGAACGACGCCGGGGCGTCCCGCCCAGGCGGGACGGGCTCCGGTCAGGCCGACCCCGGACATGTGGGCGACCCCGCCGGTCCCGGACCCCTGGGCCGCCCGGCTGACCCAGGGCCTGTGGGCCACCCCGCCGATCCCGAACCCGTGAGCCACCCGGCCGGCCCCGAACCCGTGGGCGGCCCCGAACCCGTGAGCCACCCCGCCGACCCTGGACCGGTCGGCCGCCCCGCCGGCTTCGAACCCGTGAGCCACCACGCCGACCCCGGCGGGCGGGACGCGCCCGGAACCGGCGAAGCCGGGAACCGGCCGACCGGAACCTGCGCGGCCGGGGCGAACGTCACCACCGCCGCCGACGCCTCCGGGGCGGCCGGGCCCAACAGCCCGTGGTCGCGCGAGGCGGCCACCGAGAGCCCGTGGGCGAAGCCGGAGGCGGCCGGCGGCTGGACGGTGGCGGGCGGGCCGTGGCCGGGCCGGTACGCCGGTGACCCGGCTGCCGGTGGCTACGCCGGTCCGCCGCCGAGTACGCCTCCGCCTCCGGGCTGGCGGCCGCCGGTGCACGTCCAGCCGGCGCCACCCCGCCGGCTCCCGCCGCAGGACATGGCCGCGATGGATCAGGCGGAGCAGCGCGCGCAGCGGCTCACCTACGGCGTCGGGGCGGTCGTCGCCGTGGTGCTGGTGCTGCTCACCTGCCTGCTCTGCTCCCGGCTGCTGTTCTGACCGGCGCCGGTCAGACAACGCCGTGCCGCACCGGTCAAACAACGCCGTGCGGCACCGGTCAGACGATGCCGTCCCACACCATCTTGGCGCCGCTGTCGCCGGTCAGGTAGACGTACACGAGCGCGAAGCCCGCCAGCACCGCCACCGCGACGGTGAGCAGGATCGGCAGCCAGCGGGGCAGGTTCCGGCCCGCGACGAAGCGGCTCGTCGACAGCACGAGCAGCAGCGCCGCGGCGCCGAGCCCGAGCGCGTACCAGAACAGCGTGTCCCCGTACGACGCGTGCTCACTGATCTGCTGGAGCCGGTCCGGCGGGTAGCCCTTCGCGCGCAGGATCCCCTCCAGTTCCTCGCCGGACTCCGTGGCGACCCAGGCGGCCGCCGGGGTGATCACGGCGAGCGCGGCGACCGCCCAGTCCAGCCGGTGCCGCCAGCGGGGCAGCACCCCGTACGCGATGGCGAACAGCGCCAGCAGCGGCACGAGCACCACCACCGCGTGGATGACGAGCACGTGGAGCGGTAGACCGTTGAATTCCCTGAACACCGACACCTCCGGCGAGTGGGTGGTAAGGCGCGCTCAGCGTACGTCGCGAGGCTGTGTACCTACGACACACGCAGGCGCGGCCCTGGCGGTTCACCTGTGGCCCGGGACACCCGCGGGGACGCTCGCTTGTCGGCCTGTCACCTGCGTGCTGTCATGGATTCATGTCCACGGGTGAGGAACTGCTCCGGTCGAGGGGCCTGCGGGTCACGCGGCCGCGTCTCGCCGTGCTGGACGTGCTCTCCGCCGGTGGTCACCTGGAGGTCGACGAGATCACCCGCCGGGTCCGCCAGCGGATCGACTCCGTTTCCACCCAGGCCGTCTACGACGTGCTCGGCGCGCTGTCGCGGGCCGGGCTGTCCCGCCGGATCGAGCCGGCCGGCAGCCCCGCGCGGTACGAGGCCCGGGTCGGCGACAACCACCACCACGTGGTGTGCCGGGGCTGCGGCGAGATCGCCGACGTGGACTGCGCGGTCGGCAGCGCGCCCTGCCTCGACCCCAACGTGGCGCACGGCTTCGAGCTGGACGAGGCCGAGGTGACCTTCTGGGGTCTCTGCCCGGCCTGCCAGTCGCGCCGCTCCGCCGACGACTGACCGAAGCGCCGCGCCCGGCGTGGCACTCTTGATCGGTGGACACTGACGACCTCGGCCTGTTCGGTCCGGGCTCGGTCACGTGGAAGGTGCACGAGGAGCCGATCCTGATCGTGGCCGGCCTGCGCTCGCTCTATCTCCAGGCGCTGCATCCGCGCGCGATGGCGGGCGTCGCGCAGAACAGCAACTACCGCTCGGACGCCTGGGGCCGGCTGGTCCGCACGGCGAACTACGTGGGGACGACGATCTACGGCACCACGGCCGAGGCGGAGGCGGCCGGGCGACGGGTCCGTGCGCGGCACGCCCGGATGCGCGCCACCGACCCGTTCACCGGCGAGGAGTTCCGCGTCGACGAGCCGGAGCTGCTGCGCTGGGTGCACGTCACCGAGGTCGAGTCGTTCGTGAGCACCGCCCGGCGGGCCGGTCTGGCGCTCACCGACGACGAGGTGGACGGCTACTACACCGAGCAGCGCCGGTCGGCGGCCCTGGTGGGGCTGGACCCGGGCGACGTACCGGGCACCGCCGCGGAGGTGGCGGACTACTACCGGGACGTACGCCCGCAGTTGCGGATGACCCGGGAGGCGGCCGAGACCGCGCTGTTCCTGACCGCGCCGCCGATCCCGTGGAAGCTCAACCTGCCGGCGCGGGTCGGCCTGAACCTGGGGCCGCCGCGCTGGGCGTACCTGGGGATCGCCGCCACCGCGCTGGGGATGCTGCCGCCCTGGGCGTTGCGGCTCTACGGCGGGCTGGGCCTGCCGACCACCGCGCTGTCGGCGGACCTGAGCGCGCGGGCGCTGCGGCTGGCGCTGGCCGCTGTGCCCCGGCGGTACCGGGAGGGCCCGTTGCAGCAGGCGGCCAAGGAACGCGCCGCCCGCCTGGCCGCGGCCTGACGGCGACCCGCGTTCAGTCCGGGTCGGCGAACCGCTCGACCGCCGACCAGGGCTCCTTGCCGGGGGTCTGCGCGCCGGTCGGGCAGGTACGCCGGTAGTCGCACCAGCCACACCGGGGCCCCGGCTCGGTGGGGAACGCCGCGTCCGGGTCGCCGCCGTCGGCGACCGCGCGTTCGGCGGCCATGATGTCGCGGGCGGTGTCCTCGGCGCGGGTGAGCTGCCGGTGCAGGGACTCCGGCGTGTGCTCGTGCGCGGCGACGGTGCCGGTGGGCAGGTGGTGCAGCTCGACCCGGCGGCACGGCTTGCGGAACACCCGCTCGGCCGCGTACGCGTAGAGCGCGAGCGCCTGCGAGCCGCGCGCGTCGTCGGTGTCGAGGCCGGTGCGGCCGGTCTTGTAGTCGACGATGACCAGCTCGGGCCGCCCGTCCGGGCCGGGGCGCGAGTCGATCCGGTCGGTACGGCCGTTGAACGCGAGCACGGCTGTCTTCACCGCGACGACCCGTTCCACGCCGATCGGCTCGTCGGCCGGGTCGAGGCCCGCCACGTAGCTCTCCAGCCAGGTCAGCGCCCGCCGGAACGCGTCGCGTTCCTGCTCGTCGTCGCGGTAGCCCTCACGGACCCAGGTGCCCTTGAGCAGCGTGCCGAGCACCTCGGGGCGGCGCCGGTCGGGGGCCAGCGCGTACCAGTTCTTCAACGCGGTGTGGACGCTGGCGCCGAGCGAGTTGTGCGCCCACGGCGGGCCCTTGGGCGGCGCGGGCCGGTCCACGTAGGCGTAGCGGTAGCGGCGGGGGCAGTCGGCGTACGTGCCGAGTTTGCTGGGGGTACAGACGAACAGGCGTTCCGGCATGCCCTCGAAGCCGAGCTGCTCGGGTTGCTCGGCACGGGGTCGGGGGGCCCGGGAGCCGCTGGCCGCTGACTGTCGTCGCACCCGGAGAATCCTGCCATCCGGGTACGACACCGGACGACCCGCTCAGGCGTTGTTGAGGTACTGCGTCACGAACGCGGCGATCGCGTCGGCGATGAGCTGCACGGCGATGGCGGCGAGCAGCAGGCCGGCGATGCGGGTCAGCACCTCGATGCCGCCGGGGCGCAGCACCTTGACGATCCCGCCGGAGAAGCGCAGCACCACCCAGACGGTGACCATCACCGCGACGATGGCGAGCCCGATGGCCAGGTAGTCGACCCCACCGCCGGCCTGCTGGACGAAGAGCATGGTGGCCACGATGGCGCCCGGCCCGGCCAGCAGCGGGGTGCCGAGCGGCACCAGCGCGATGTTGGAGGTGACCTGCTGGCTCGGGTCGTCCGACTTGCCGGTCAGTAGTTCCAGCGCGACAAGGATCAGCAGCAGACCGCCGGCGGCCTGGAGCGCGGGCAAATCGACGTGCAGGTACGCCAGGATCGTCTGCCCCGCCACCGCGAAGATCACGATGACCCCGAGCGCCAGCGCCACGGCCTGCCAGGCGGCCCGGTTCCGGTCGCGCGCCGTCAGCGGCCCGGTGAGCGCGAGGAAGATGGGCATCATTCCGGGCGGGTCGACGATCACCAGCAGGGTCACGAAGACCTCGCCGAAGAGCTTGAGATCCACGCGGACACGGTAGCCGTGCCGCCCGAACGCTTCAGCTCGAAGCGACAGGGGTCACCCCGCGGGCCAGCGCGACGATCCGCTCGTACGCCTCGGGTCCGGTGGTGTGCGCGCCGAGCCGGACGGTCTTGTGCGTGCCGTGGAAGTCGGACGAGCCGGTCACCAGCAGCCCCAGCTCGGCAGCGAGCCGGCGGACGTGCTCCCGCTCGGCCGCGTCGTGGTCCTCGTGGTCGGCCTCCAGGCCGGCCAGGCCGGCCGCCGCCAGTTCCGCGATCAGCTCGTCCGGCACGATCCGGCCGCGTCGGCTGGCCTTCGGGTGGGCGAAGACGGGCACGCCGCCGGCCGCCCGCACCAGCGCCACCGCGCGGAACACCTCGATGTCGTCCTTGGGCAGCCGGTACCGCTCGCCGAGCCAGTCCGGCCCGAACGCCTCGCTCGTGGTGGCGACCAGACCGGCCCGGATCAGCGCCTGCGCGATGTGCGGGCGGCCCACCGTGCCGCCGTCCGCGCCGGCCAGGATCTCCGTCCAGCTCACCTGGATGCCGTCGGCCTGGAGCAGCCGCACGATGCGCTCGCCGCGTACCTCGCGGGCGCGCCGGACCCGGGCCAGCTCCGCGGCCAGTTCCGGCTCGTCCGGGTCGAAGAGGTACGCGAGCAGGTGCAGCGGGATGGCCGGCTCGACGCCGAACCAGCGGCAGGAAATCTCCGCGCCGCGGATCAGGGTGAGGCCCGGCGGCAGGGCGGCGACGGCGGGCGCCCAGCCGGCGGTGGTGTCGTGGTCGGTGAGCGCCACCACGTCGAGCCCGGCGTCGGCGGCGGCCCGGACCAGTTCGGCCGGATCGAGCGTGCCGTCGCTGGCGGTGGAGTGGGTGTGCAGGTCGATGCGGGCCGGAACGCTCACCCGCCCGACGCTACGCGCCGTCCGGCGGGGCGGGGACGTCGGCCACCACCACCGGCCGGTCCCCCGGCGCCAGCCCTTCGACAGGCGACGCCGTGGGCCGGTCCCCGGCCAGCACCCGCTCCGGCTTGACCCGGACCAGCCCGCCGGTCGCGTCCACGTGCAGCGCCACGCCCGCGTGGGTCCAGGCCACGTCGCCGGCCAGCACCGGGCCGGCCGGGTGGGCGGCCGGGGAGGCGCCCGGGTCGGCCAGGTCGACCAGCAGCGCGGAGCGGGCGTTGCCGTTTGCGAGCAGCCACCGGCCGTCGGCGGAGACTCCGCCGAGTCCGTCGGCGGCCAGCTTCACGCCGCAGCCGGTACGCACCGGCGCGAGGTCGCGGGCCGGGTCGAGCAGGGCCAGGCAGTGCTGCCCGGGCCGGTCGGCGGTGACCAGGCCGACCAGGCGGCCGTCGGGCCGGGTGCCGTAGACGGCGCGTACGTCCGGGTTCGCGAGCGCCGGTTGCCCGCCGAGCGCGCGTTCCCAGACGCTCACCCCGCCCTCGCCTGGCTGCTGGATCAGCACGGCGTCACCGGCGAACCCGACCGGCACGGCGCCGTCGGGCGCGGGCGTCCGGACCGGTGCGATGAGCTGCCCGGCGACCAACCCGGCGGCGATCACCTCGGGGCCGTCCCGCCAGGCGACCTGCCGTCCGTCCGGGGCGACCGCGACCGCGTCCGCGGCGGCGAGCATGACCTGCGGCGCGGTGCCGTTGGCCGGGACCCACCAGAGGGTACGACCGGCGGCGGTGGCCGCCGAGGTCATCAGCCAGCCTTCCCGGTCGTGGACGCGCTGCGCCCGTTCGACGCCGCTGACCCCGGTCAGCTGCCGCCGTTCGCCGCCGCTGGTGTCCAGCCGGTCGCCGACGAGCAGGTCGAGTTCGGCGCGGACCGGCCCGAAGCGGGTGATCGAGGGCCCCGAGGCCAGCGGGGACGGGGAGAACCCGGGCGGGTCGCCGAGCACGACGGTGGGGGTGCCGCCGTCGCCGCCCGCGGCGCTGAAGTGGGCGACGCCGGTGGTGACGAACACGGTGGCGACCCCCGCCAGGGCCAGGCCGGTGAGCGTACGCCGCCGGCCCGTGCGCCGTGCCCGGCGCAGGACCGCTCCGGCCGGGTCGACGGGCAGCGGCCGGGACGTGGCGACGCGGCGGGTCAGCGTCTCCCGCAGCGCGCGTTCCAGCTCGTCGTCGCTCACGGCCAATGGACGCTCCGGGCCACCCGTCCGGTTGTCACCGTTGCGCCGGATGCCGGTCATCGGCTCTCCGCCGCGATCGGAACGGCGGGGCGGACCGGGGCCGCCGGTGGTGGGACCGGTCGCGGCACCCGGGTTGCGGGCCGTCGCGCCGGGGTACGGGGCACGGACTGTCCGTCGCCGCGCGCGGGCGGCACGGACCGGCCGGCCGGAGCGGGCGGCGGCGACGCGGGCCCGGGCAGGCTCAGGGCCGCCTCGGAGCCGAGGCGGCGGCGCAGCGTGTTGAGCGCCCGCGAGGTCTGGCTCTTCACAGTGCCCGGGGAGATCTCCAGCAGCGCGGCGGTCTGCGCCTCGGACATGTCCTCGTAGAAGCGCAGCACCAGCACGGCCCGCTGCCGGGCGGGCAGCGCCTGCAGGTGCCGCCAGAGCGCGTCCCGGTCGAGTTGCTGCTCGATCTCGTCGACGCCGGCGTGCTCCGGCAGCACCTCGGTGGGGCGCTCGCCGTGCCAGCGGCGACGCCACCAGCTCGTGGACGTGTTGACCAGGACCCGGCGGGCGTACGGCTCGATGGCGTCGATCCCGCCGAGCCGCTTCCAGGCGAGGTAGGTCTTGGTCAGCGCGGTCTGGAGCAGGTCCTCGGCGGTGGCCCAGTCACCGGCGAGCAGGTAGGCGGTGCGCAGCAGCGCGCCGGACCGGGCCGCGACGAATTCGCGGAACTCCTCCTCCAGCGGATCCCTGCTCACCACGCTCGTCTCCCCCCGTCCTGCCTGGCAGGATGCCACGGCCCGGCCGGTCAGGTCGATGGCGGAAGGTGTGCAGTTCATCCGATGTTCGGACGAAAACTTTCAGGCTCCGTCGTCGGCCTTCGCCTCGTCGGCCTCCTTGCCCAGCCGCGCCTCGACCGCCTGCGGCTCGTACATCTCCTCGACCACACGCAGGTAGAGCTCGTTCGGGTTGGGCAGGTTCTTGATCACCCGGAGCGCCTGTTCCTGGCCGGCGGACTCCAGCACGAAGGTGCCGTAGTTGAGCGCGCGGCCGGTCGGGCTCTGCTCGTACTTCATGTCGGTGACCCGGGTGAGCGGCATCATCGCGACCTGGCGGGTGATGATCCCGGCGACCACCATCACCCGTTTGTTGGTGAGGATGAACCGGTCGTACCACCAGTCGGCGACCCGCCAGGCGACCCAGCCCATCACGCCGAACCAGAGCAGCACGGCGACGGTGGTCAGCGCGCCGACGTTCCGCCCGGCGAGGAAGCCGGAGAGGTAGCCGAGCACGAACGTGGCCGCCACGCCGACGATGATCGGGGTGGTCAGGTGGATCCAGTGCCGCTTCCACTCGCCCCGGTAGCGCTCGGTCGGGAAGAGGTAGCGCGCGACCAGCGAGCTGGGCTCGTCCTCCAGCGGCAGCACCCGGCGTGGGGCCATGCCGGTGGCGTCGGCCCGCAGCCCGGCCAACTCCTCCTCGGAGATGGGCTGCTCCGGGAAGCCCTCCGGGTCACGCGCCCAGGCGCGGCTCGAACGCCCCTCGCCGGCGTAGGTGCCGCCGTAGCCGGCGTCGTCCGGGTCCCCGTAGGGGCCGGGGCCGTACGCGCTGGGAGGATCGTCCGGGTCGATCCGCGGGATCGGCTCGGTGTCGCGCTCCCGGCGTGCCCGGTCGGGGTCGTCCGGGTCGAAGGGTGGACCGGAGGGGCTTCCCATGGGCGGCTAGGCGACGAGGTTGGTGAAGAAGTCGCCGAAGCCCTGCGCGATGTCCATGATGCCGCCACCGAGAGACTTGAAGACGTCGGCGGCGGAGTTTGGCCGGTACGCAACGAAGAAGATCAAGAATGCGATGCCGGCCCAGGTGAGGACCTTCTTGACCATAGCGGGCCATCCTCTCGCGCGGCGCCGGGTCCGTTTACCGCAGCGGCACCCAGAGTATCAGCATGGTGTCTTACCGTGAATATCTGCGTCCGCTCTCCGACTCGCCCGCGCGGGCCCGGTCAGGCCCGCCCGTGCAGGTACGGAGACGGTGCGCCGTACACGAGTTCGGGCGGTGTCCACTCGGCGAGGTCGTGCAACACGACTTCTTCCGCGAGGAGGTGACCCGCACTCGCCGGCCAGGCTATCGCATGGAGCCACATTCCCCGAGCCTCGCCGGCGTACGCGCTTCGATCCGTTTCGGAGCGTACGAGCCACAGTGGAGTCGGATGGCCGCCCACCCGGATCTTCGCGTGCGGCAGCCGCTCGGGATGACCAGGGCCGGGATCGGTCAGCGCCTCCTCCACCTGCGGACCGGGATCGGGGCCGGGCAGTCCCGCGAAGCGGGAACCGAGACCGACGCCGGGTTCCTCGGCGACGAAGATCAGGTCAGCCGGTCCACCGTCCAGCGGGGCCGGTCCGGCGCAGGCGACCAGGGTGGCCCGGACTCCCGCGCGCTCGTCGCCCGCCCACGCCACACCGGTGAGCGTCCAACCCGGTGGGAGCGGCCACGGACACCACAGCGGCATCCGGAGCCGGCCGGTCGGGTCGGGGTCGGCGGCCATCCGCTCCACCACGCTGGCCATGATCTCGTCGTTGATGCGCTCGGGCACGTGCAGCGGCGCGACCGGGCCGCAGCGCAGGCACCGGTGCTCGGAGTGCATCAGGTCCGGCTCGCGCACCGGCCCGGCGCATCTCGGACAACTCACCGCGACAGTCACACACTCACCGTCGCCCTCGCGCGGCGAGGCGTCAAGCGGGCCGGGCCGACCGGCGTGGGATTTCCGTCCGGTGGTGGAACCGCGGCGTCAGTCCGGCGGCGGCCCGGCGTACGACCGGATCCAGGCGTGCATGGCGATGCCGCTGGCCACGCCCGCGTTGATGGACCGGGTCGAGCCGTACTGGGCGATCGAGAAGAGCGCGTCGCAGGCCGACCGGGCCACCGGGGACAGGCCGGGCCCCTCCTGGCCGAAGAGGAGCACGCAGCGGCGCGGCAGCACCGCGGTCTCCATCGGCCGCGACCCGGGCAGGTTGTCGATCCCGACCACCGGCAGGCTCTCGTGCCGCGCCCAGGCGACGAACTCCTCGATCGTCGGGTGGTGCCGGACGTGCTGGTAGCGGTCGGTCACCATGGCGCCCCGGCGGTTCCACCGCCGCCGCCCGACGATGTGCACCTCGGCGGCGAGGAAGGCGTTGGCGTTGCGGACCACGGTGCCGATGTTGAAGTCGTGCTGCCAGTTCTCGATCGCCACGTGGAAGTCGTGGCGGCGGCGGTCCAGATCGGCCACGACCGCCTCGCGCCGCCAGTAGCGGTACCGGTCCACCACGTTGCGCCGGTCACCGGCGACGAGCAGCTCCGGGTCGTAGCGCGGGTCGTCCGGCGGGTCACCGGGCCAGGGCCCCACTCCCACGTCGAGCTGGTCGTCGGTCACGGTTGCCGAGGGTACGGCCCGGCGGCGCCGCGCGTCAGCGCAGGTCGAGCGCGCCGCCCAGACGGTCGAGGAAGCGCCGGTCGGCGGGGCTCGGAGTGGTCTGCCCGGCGCGGCACACGCGGGCGGCCACCGACTCCACCCACTGCCGGTACGCCGCCGAGTCGGCCGGGTCGGCCCGGCGGCGCAGCACCCGTACCGCGGCCCGGGCGGCGGCCAGCAGGTCGACCAGGTCGGTCAGGCGCTCGTCCCGCTCGGTGGCGCCGTCGTGGCGGGCGTAGATGGCGGCCACCACGGCGCGGACGAGATCGCTGTCGAAGGCCCGGCCGGCGGCCACCGCGTCCAGCCCGGCGAGGCCGGCGGTGACGCCCCGGGGCGGACGCCCGGGCCCGGGTGAGGCGGCGGCGACGAGGACGCGGCCGGGCAGGTCGGTCAGCAGGTCCCACTCCGCCGCGGAGTAGGCGGCGGTGGTGAGCGGGGCGGCGCGGCGACCGGCGGAAGGCGGCTCTCCGGCTGCGGAGTGGCTCATGGGCACCTCCAGCCCGAGCATATGCCTCCGGACGAGGTCCGGGCCCCGTCCCCGCCGAACGGAGAACGAGGCCCGGTGAGCCGGACGGACGCGGGTCAGCGCGGCTCGGGGAAGCTGGGCCGCTCCGGGTCGACGCCGTCCGGGACGGCGGCGGCCGCGTACTCCTTCTTCGGGACCATGACCTTGCGGCGGAACACGCAGACCAGCGTGCCGTCCTGGTTGTAGCCGCGGGTCTCGACCGCGACCACGCCCCGGTCGGGCTTGGAGGCCGACTCCCGCTTGTCCAGCACCGTCGTCTCGCCGTAGATGGTGTCGCCGTGGAACGTCGGCGCGACGTGCCGCAGCGACTCGATCTCCAGGTTGGCGATTGCCTTGCCGCTGACGTCCGGCACGGACATGCCCAGCAGCAGCGAGTAGATGTAGTTGCCGACCACCACGTTGCGCTTGAACTGCGAGGCGGACTCGGCGTAGTGCGCGTCCATGTGCAGCGGGTGGTGGTTCATGGTGAGCAGGCAGAAGAGGTGGTCGTCGTACTCGGTGACCGTCTTGCCCGGCCAGTGCCGGTAGACCGCGCCGACCTCGAACTCCTCGTAGTAGCGGCCGAACTGCATCCTTGTCCCCTTCGACAGGCGGCGATGGAGTTCGGCACAGCATGCCTTATCGCTTGTTAAGGCGAGGTGCGGGGCGTTCGCGCGGCGGAAATGTCACACCGGCGCGACCGGGTCCGGACGCAATGAGCGGCGGGGCCCTCCCCGGCACCCGCCGCCCACGCTCTGATGCGAAGAATTCTGCCGTACGGCGCTCCGCACCAACAGAGACGGAGGTCACATTTATCTTTTCGTAACACTACTCAAAGTCACCGACACCCTGTCGGTAAGCGATCTCCCCAGGCAGGATCGATGCTCGTCAGAGCCGAAGTTACTGATTCGTAGCCAGAACTGAGCGTGATCTCCTTGGAAACGCTCCCATCACGTCCCGTCACGCAAATGCGGCATGCATTTGCGTTCCGCACGAGCGGAGGGCACAGATAGAGTTCGATGTGCCCAGGGTCACCGTCCGGGCGCTGAGCGTTTCGTCCCCACGGTCCCGGGAATTCGGACGGACTGACCCTGGTTCCACCGGACGTACGACAATCCGCGGTGATCGGAGAGAGCAATGGCAACGGTTGAGCTGACCACGGCCAACTTTGACGAGGTGACCGGGCGCGACGGGATCGTCCTGCTCGACTTCTGGGCGGACTGGTGCGGCCCGTGCAAGCGCTTCGCCCCGGTCTACGAGCGGTCCTCGGAGAAGCACCCGGACATCGCCTTCGGCAAGGTCGACACCGAGGCGCAGCAGGAGCTGGCGGCGAAGTTCAACATCAGCTCCATCCCGACGATCATGGCGATCCGCGACGGCGTGATCGTGTTCGCCCAGCCGGGCGCGCTGCCGGAGTCGGCGCTGGAGAACCTGATCGAGCAGGTCCAGGCGCTGGACATGGACGACGTCCGCAAGAAGCTGGCCGAGCACAACCACTGACGTTTCCCACGCCGCCGGCCGGTCCCCCCGGGCCCGACCGGCGGCGTTTTCGCGCCCGCCGCACCAGCGGGACGGACAGTGAGGAATGGCCGACTGAGGGACACTTTCGGCCGCTTCACTCCCGTATCGTCACCACGCGATGGAGACCTTGACCGCCCGCGGGCGCGCGGTCCGAGTGGGCGCCACCCTGCTCGGCCTGGCGCTGCTGCTCCTGGGCACCGTGCGCGGCACCGACGACGACTTCCCGTTCGGGCCGTTCCGGATGTACTCCACCTCCGACCCGCCGAACGCGCCCGCCCCGGACACCCGGGTCGAGGGCGTGGACCGCACCGGAGCGGTGGTCCCGCTCGGCCAGGACGCCACCGGCATCCGCCGCGCCGAGATCGAGGGCCAGCAGGACCGGTACGCCGCCGACCCGAGCCTGCTGCGCACCGTCGTCGACGCGTACACCGAACGCCACCCCGGCGCGCCGGAACTGGTGGAGGTGCGCATCGTGGTCCGCTGGTTCGACATCCAGGGCGGCCGCCCGACCGGCAAATGGACCGACGAGACCGCCGTCCGCTGGGAGACCGGCGGATGACCGCCTGGCTGACCGAGGCGGTCCCACGCGGCCGGATCGCGGCGTTCCGCACCCTTGTCTATCTCTTCGTCGCCGCCGACCTGGTGGTCTTCACCCCCTGGGTACGCACCCGGGTGGACGTGCCCGGCGACCTCTACCAGCCGCTGCTCGTCGGCCGGCTGCTCCCGCTGCCCACACCCACCCCCGCCCTGGTCGGCGTGGTGTTCTGGGCCCTGCTGGTCACCGCGCTGCTCGCCGCCACCGGCCGGGCGCACCGGCTGCTCGGCTGGACGGTCTTCGCGCTGTACTTCGAGTGGATGATCGTGGCGATGAGCTACGGCAAGGTCGACCACGACCGGTTCGCGTTCCTCGTGGCGCTTGCCGTGCTGCCCACCGCCGGCCGCGCCCGGCACGGCGACCCGACCCGCACCGAGGCGGGCGGCTGGGCGCTGCGGGTCACCCAGATCTCGGTCATCTGCACGTACTTCCTCGCCGCCTGGGCCAAGTTCCGCTTCGGCGGGTTCGACTGGGCGAACGGTTCGGTGCTGGCCCGCGCGATCATCCGGCGCGGCACCGATTTCGCCGACCTGATCGCGCAGGTGCCGCACCTGCTGATCGTGGCGCAGTTCGGCATCCTGGCGTTCGAGCTGCTCAGCCCGGTGGTGTTCGTGCTGCCGTCACGGTGGCGGACGACGACCGTCGGCTTCTTCTACTCGTTCCACCTGGTGACCGTCGCGACGATCACCATCTCGTTCGCGCCGCACCTGGTGGCGATGACCAGCTTCCTGGCGCTGGAGAAGGTCCGCCCGGTGGTGTTCGTCCGGCGCCTGCTCGGCCGTCCGCCGCCCGCCGCGCCGACGTCCCCCGTACCGGCGTCCCCCGCGGCGGCGCCGGTCTCCGCCGCGGCGGCCCCCGACCCGTCCCCGACGGCCGGCGCCTGACCGCCGCCCTCCGGGCCGGTCAGGCGTTCGGGCCGGGGCGGCCGGTCGGGCCGTACAGCCGTTCCCGGGCCTCCTGCGGCAGCGCGCACGCGGCCGTGCCACCCGGCAGCCGGTGCCGGTTGCGGGCCACCCAGCGGTACGCGGGCCAGGCCGCCGCGCGTACCGGGGAGAGGCGCAGCCCGGCCCCGGCGAACCGCCAGAGCGGCCCGCTGTCGCCGAGCAGCCGGGCGATGGCGTCCGGCCCGGCGGCGCGGGAGCCGTCGGCGCCCACCCACTGGACCGCCTCCTCGCACTCGGCCTCCGTCAGGCCCAGCGCCGCCAGGTCGGCGAACTGCCACGGCACCACCCGGGCACCGGTCGGGATTCGACGCTCGATGAACTGCGCGCACCGGGTGCAGAAGGCGCAGTCGCCGTCGTAGACGAAGGTCGACGTCTCCATGCTCTCCATCCTGCACCGCCCCCGGACGCGGCGGCGCGCGGTGTCCGCAGCGTCACTTGCGCTTTGTTCGTACACATGTTCGAATGAGATCCATGCGCTGGGACAACCTCTCCGCTCCCCCGGACGAGGGGACTCCCGATCGGGCGGCGCCGGCGGCTCCACCCCTGCCGCTGGCGCTGCCCGGCGCCATCGCCCGCACCTTCGACACCCCGGGCTTCGCCGGCATGACCTTCTACGAGGTCCGCGCCAAGTCGATCATCAACCGGGTGCCCGGTCAGTCGCGTGTGCCGTTCGAATGGACGATCAACCCCTACCGGGGCTGCTCGCACGCCTGCGTCTACTGCCTGGGCGGGGACACGCCCATCCTGATGGCCGACGGGCGCACCAAGGCGATCAGTGAGCTGGAGCCCGGCGACCGCATCTACGGCACCCGGCGGCGCGGCGCCTACCGCCACTACGTCGTCACCACGGTGCTCGACAAGTGGTCCACTGTGAAGCGCGCCTACCGGGTCACCCTGGCCGACGGCACCACGCTCGTCGCCAGCGGCGACCACCGGTTCCTGACCGAACGCGGCTGGAAGCACGTCACCGGGAGCATGCGGGGCGGCGGACGCCGCCCCCACCTGACCACCCGCAACCGCCTGCTGGGCACCGGCCGGTTCGCGGCGGCGCCGAAGCGCTCGGCCGACTACCGCCGGGGTTACCTGCACGCCCTGATCCGCGACGACCAGGCCGGCGCGAGCGCCCGGTTCCGGCTGGCCACCGCCGAGGCGGAGGCGCTGGAGCGGGCCGAACGCTATCTGGCCGACGCGGGGGTCACCGTCGAGCGGGCCACAGTCACCCGGGTCGGCCGCCGGCCGACGACCACAGTGGTACGCACGTCCGGCCCGGCCGGGGTCGTCACCGGCCTGCTGCGCCCGCCGGACGAGACGACCGACGACTGGTCGCTGGGCTACCTGGCCGGCATGTTCGACGCCGCCGGCACCTGCCACCGGGGCGTGTTCCGGATCAGCGTCGCGGACGACGCGAGCCAGGCCCGCACGTCCGGCGCGCTGGAGCGTTCCGGCTTCCGGTGGGCGCTCGACGTGCCGGGCGTGCCGGGCGCGGCACGTCAGCTCCGGCTGACCGGCGGGCTGCCCGAGCGGCTGCGCTTCTTCCACCTCACCGATCCGGCCGTCACCGCCCGGCGCTCGATCGAGGGCATGGCGCTCAAGTGCGCGGCGCACCTCCAGGTGACAGCCGTCGAGGATCTCGGCCTGGAGCTTCCGCTGTGGGACATCACCACCGGCACCGGCGACTTCATCGCCAACGGCGTGGTCAGCCACAACTGCTTCGCCCGCAACACGCACACCTACCTCGACCTGGACGCGGGCGCCGACTTCGACCGCAAGGTGATCGTCAAGGTCAACGCCGGCGAGCTGGTACGCCGCGAGCTGGCCGCCCCGCGCTGGCGCGGCGCGCACGTCGCCATGGGCACCAACGTGGACTGTTACCAGCGGGCCGAGGGCCGCTACCGCCTGATGCCGCCGATCATCGAGGCGCTGCGCGACTTCGCGAACCCGTTCTCCATCCTGACCAAGGGCACCCTGCTGCTGCGTGACCTGCCGCTGCTGCGCCAGGCGGCCGAGGTGACCCGGGTCGGGGTGTCGTACTCGGTGGGATTCGTGGACGAGGCGCTCTGGCGGGCGGCCGAGCCGGGCACGCCGAGTCCGCGCCGCCGCCTCGACGCGGTCCGTCAGCTCACCGACGCCGGGTTCGAGGTGGGGGTGCTCATGGCGCCGATCCTGCCCGGCTTGAGTGACGACGACGAGTCGATCGACGCCACCGTCGCCGCCATCACCGCCTCCGGCGCGGTCAGCGTCACCGCGCTGCCGTTGCACCTGCGTCCCGGCGCCCGGGAGTGGTACGCCCGCTGGCTGGCCCGCGAGTTCCCGCAGTTGGTGCCCCGCTACCGGAAGCTCTACCAGGCCGGGGCGTACACGCCGCAGGCCTACCAGCGGGAGGTCACCGCGCGGGTGCGGATGGCCGCCCGCCGCCACGGGCTGCACCGGGGCGAGGCGGGGGACAATCGTCGGCCGGCCCCTTCCCCGGCCCCGCCGACGAGCGAGCAACTTTCGCTCCTGTAACGCGTATCGACTAACGTGCCCGCCATGCGGGAGACCCTCGGCGCGGCGCTGCGCCGACAGCGAATCGGGGTGGCTGTCGCGGTCGTCGTCGGGTGGTTGGCCGCCGTGGTCGACATGCGCGCGGAGGAGGCCGGTGGGCCCCTGGTGCTGGTCAGCCTGGTGCCGCTCGCCGTCCTCCTGGTGGCGGCCGTGCGGGAACTCCGCCGCCGGCCCAGCAGGGCCCACCTGCGGATGGACGAGCACGAGCGGGCGTTCTTCGCCCCGCCACGGGCGACGGTCGGCTTCCTGACGGTCCTGACGGGCTTCGTGCTGTACCGCGCGATCGTCAGCGGGGACGGGGCGGTGGAGGGCAGCTGGGACTGGGGACTCGCCGCGTTCTTCCTCCCGTTTGCGATCGTCTTCACCGCCCTCGGCTGGTTCCGCGTGCCGGTGGTCGAGCTGACCCCGGAGGGGATCACCCATGGCCGCCATGAACGGCGGTGGTTCGTCCCCTGGGCCGCCCTCGACCCGCAAGGGCAGGTCGGCTGGCGGCCGGGCAACCGGACGATCTCACTGCCGGTCGCCCGACCGGATCTGATCCGCGCCGGTCGCGGCGTGGGCCGGGACGGCACGACCATGGCGGTCCGCGAGGTGGACGTCGCTCCCGCGCTGGTCGCCGGCGCGATCCGGCACTACCTGACCCATTCCGAACACCGCGCCGAGATCGGCACCCGGGCGGAGTACGCCCGGCTGGTTCGCGCGCTGGCCGGCGAGGGCTGAGCGGCGGCGCTAGAGTCGGCCGATGCGCTCCGCTCAGCAGGTCCTCGCCGACTCCGCCGTGATCGCCGTCGTGGGTGCCTCCCGCGATCCGGGCAAGGCCGCGCACCGCGTACCGCTGGAGATGCAGCGGCACGGCTGGCGGATCATCCCGGTCAACCCGACAGTGGACGAGCTGTTCGGCGAGAAGGCGTACCCGACGCTGGCCGACATCCCGCACCCGGTCGACCTGGTCGACGTGTTCCGCCCGGCACGGGACGCGGTGGACGTGGTGCGGCAGGCGGTGGCGATCGGCGCCCCGGCGGTGTGGTTGCAGCTCGGGATCTTCTCGGACGAGGCGCGCCGGATCGCCGAGGAGGCGGGCCTCGACTACGTCGAGGACAGGTGCCTGATCGTCGAGCGGGCCGCCGCCGGACTGACCCGGCGCGCCTGACCGTCCCGGCCTACTGCTTGTACTGCTTGAGCAGGCCGCGCGAGATGATGGTCTTCTGGATCTCCGAGGTGCCCTCGCCGATCAGCAGGAACGGCGCCTCGCGCATCAGGCGCTCGATCTCGTACTCCTTGGAGTAGCCGTAGCCGCCGTGGATCCGGAACGCCTCCTGGACCACCTCGGCGCAGTACTCCGAGGCCAGCAGCTTCGCCATACCGGCCTCGACGTCGTTGCGCTGGCCGGCGTCCTTGAGCCGGGCGGCGTTGACCATGAGCGCGTGCGCGGCCTCGATCTTCGTACCCATCTCGGCGAGCTTGAACGCGACGGCCTGGTGCTTGGCGAGCGGCTGGCCGAAGGTGTGGCGCTGCTGGGCGTACGCGACCGCCAGCTCGAACGCCCGGATCGAGATGCCGCAGGCGCGGGCCGCGACGTTGACCCGGCCGACCTCGATGCCGTCCATCATCTGGTAGAAGCCGCGGCCGACCTTCTCCTCGCCGCCGAGCACGGCGGAGGCGGGCACCGTGACGCCGTCGAGCACCATCTCGGTGGTTTCGACGCCCTTGTAGCCCATCTTGTCGATCTTGCCGGGGATGGTGAGGCCGGGGGCGGTCTCGCCGAAGCCGGGCTCCTTCTCCAGCAGGAAGGTGCTCATGTTGCCGTAGACCGAGTCGGCCCCGGTGTCGGTCTTGACCAGGGTGGCCACCACCGACGAGTAAGCGCCGTTGGTCAGCCACATCTTCTGGCCGTTGAGGACGTAGTTGTCGCCGTCGCGGACGGCCTTCGACTTGATCGCCGAGACGTCCGAGCCGCACTCGGGCTCCGACATCGAGAACGCGCCGCGCACCTCGCCGGTGGCCATCCGGGGCAGCAGCCGGGCCTTCTGGTCCGCCGAGCCGTGCTGCGAGATCAGGTACGCCACGATGAAGTGCGTGTTGACGATGCCGGAGATCGACATCCAGCCCCGGGACAGCTCCTCGACCACGAGCGCGTACGTCAGCAGGGACTCGCCCAGCCCGCCGTACTCCTCGTCGATGGTGAGGCCGAACAGCCCCATCTCGCGCATGCCGTCGAGGATGTCGCTCGGGTACTCGTCGGCGTGCTCCAGCCGCTGCGCGTGCGGGATGATCTCTTTGTCGGCGAACTCCCGGACAGTTTCCAGGATCGACCGCTGCACGTCGGTCAGTCCGGGCGTCTGGGCGAGTCGGGCCATCTCAGCCTCCGGGGTCGTCGGCGCATTACTCAGGGGTAACTGAACGCTCGGTCAGTATCGGCCCCGGGACCGGCACAGCCAAGGTGACCAGTCCCTACAACCGCTGTGAAAAGGTTCACCGCTGCGGGTAGCGTCCGCAAGAGAGAGGGCCCGTTCACCTGGGGAAAAGGGGCGCGCGTGACCGACGAGCAGCCACCCTCACCGTACGAGCCGCCGCCGCACGGCCAGCCGTACGGGCAGCCGCAGTACGGTCAGCAGCACCCGCAGTGGGGCCAGCAGCCCCCGTACGCCCCGCAGCCGCCCTACGGCCAGTACGGCCCGCCCGGGCAGGGGCCGCGCCCCGGCGGCACGAACGTGCTCGCGATCCTGTCGCTGGTCTTCGCGTTCGTCTTCGCGCCCGCCGGCATCGTCTGCGGCCACCTGGCGAAGCGGCAGATCCGGCAGACCGGCGAGGACGGCGACCAGCTCGCCACCTGGGGGCTGATCCTCAGCTACATCTTCACCGCTGTCGGCCTGGTGGCCTGCTGCGGCTGGATCGGGCTGGCGATCTGGGCCAACTCCGACAACGGCACCTACTGACGCTCAGCGGAACTGCGCCTCCCGGACGCTGTTGCCACCGTCGACCACGAGCATCTGCCCGGTGATGTACGAGGCGGCGGGCGAGCAGAGGAACGCGATCGCGGCGGCCACCTCGTCCGGCGTGCCGGGACGCCCGACCGGCGTGCCCAGCCCCTGCTTGATCTCGGCCATCGTGGACGCCGCGGTGTGGATGATGCCCGGCGCCACCGCGTTCACAGTCACCCCGTCGGCGATCATCTCCATCGCCAGCGCCCGCGTCAGCCCGACCACACCGGCCTTGGCCGCCGCGTAACCGGCCTCGGTGGGCAGCGCGTTCACCGGCCCGGCGGTGGCGGCCAGATTGACGATCCGCCCCCAGCCCCGCTCGGCCATGCCGCCGATGAACGCCCGGCTGCACAGGAACGCCGTGGTCAGGTTGCGGTCGATCTCGCCGCGCCACTCGTCGTACGTCAGCTGGGCGACCGGGCGCAGCACCTCCGGGCTGGCCCGGCTGGCCAGGCCCGCGTTGTTCACCAGCACCTCGACGTCGCCGAGCTGCTCGGCCACCTCATCGGCGAGCGCGCCCACCTCCGACTCGTCGGTGAGGTCGGCGACGAAGCCGGTGACGCCCAGCTCGCCTGCGCGGTCGTGGATGCGCCGGGTGGTGGAGACGATCGCGACCCGGGCGCCCAGGTCGGACAGCCGGCGCGCGGTCGCGTACCCGATGCCGTCAGGGCTGCCCGCGCCGGTGACGAGCGCGACGCGGCCGTCCAGCCGCATGGTGGCCGGTTCCGGCAGCGGCACCGGCCGTTCGGAGTCGGCGGCGCCGACCGGCTCGCCGCCGCGCGGGCGCCGCACCGACCCCGGCCGGCTCATGTCCCGTCGCGACCGACCCCCACGCGCGTCAAGTGCCATGCCGAGGATCCTGCCCGGTACCGACCCGCCGGGCAACGCGCGCCCGGAAAGAGGGTGCTCCGTGTCGCGCGCCGGTGGCTACCCTGAGCCGACCACGTACCTGGAGATGATCAGATGAGCTATCCCCCACCGCCCGGTGGTTGGCAGGACCCCTCGGCGGCCGGGCCGCACTCGGCGCCGCCGGCCGACCCGATAATGCCCGGGATCCCGAATCAGCCCGGCCCGGCCGACCCGTACGCGCCGGTCGCCGATCCCTACGCGCCGGTCGCCGACCCGTACGCGGGCGCGAAGTCCCCCTACGCCCCGCCCGGCGGCGACCCGTATGCCGCCGCGATGCCCGGCTACCCGCCCCCGGGCGCCTACCCGCCGCCGGGGGCCTATCCCGGCTACGCGATGCCGCCGGCCCGCACCAACACGATGGCCATCGTGGCGCTGGTCCTGTCGCTCGTCGGCTTCGCCTCGTGCATCACCGCGCCGATCGGCGCGATCATGGGCCACGTCGCCAGCAAGCAGATCCGGGAGACCGGTGAGCAGGGCGAGGGCATGGCCAAGGCGGCCATCATCGTGGGCTGGATCCTGACCGCTCTGCTGGTCGCCGTCATCATCTTCTACATCGTGATGATCGTGATCGCGATCGGCGCGTCCAGCACCAGCAGCAGCTACTGACGCCACCGGGCCGCCCCCGGCGAGGGGGCGGCCCGGCGTGCGGTCAGGACGCGGGCGGCGTGAACGAGGACGTACGGGACATGCCGGCGGCGCGGCCCTTGGCGGCGATCACGAGCGCCATCTTGCGGGACGCCTCGTCGATCATCTCGTCGCCGAGCATCACCGCGCCGAGCTTCCCGCCCGCCTCCGAGGTGTAGTAGTCGTAGGCGTCGAGGATCAGCTCGGCGTGGTCGTAGTCGGCCTGCGCCGGCGAGTAGACCTCGTTCGCCGCGTCGATCTGGCCGGGGTGCAGCACCCACTTGCCGTCGAAGCCCAGCGCCGCCGAGCGCTTCGCCACCTCGCGGAACGCGTCCACGTCGCGGATCTGCAGGAACGGGCCGTCGATGGCCTGCTTGTCGTGCATCCGGGCGGCCATCAGGATGCGCATCAGGATGTAGTGGTAGGGGTCGCCCGGGTAGTCCGGGATCAGCGCGCCGACCACCAGCGACTTCATGTTGATCGAGGCCATGAAGTCGGCCGGGCCGAAGATGATCGTCTCGACCCGGGGCGAGGCGCCGGCGATGGCGTCCACGTTCACCAGCCCGGCCGCGTTCTCGATCTGCGCCTCGATGCCGATCCGGCCCACCTCCAGGCCGAGCGTCTTCTCGATCTGGGTGAGCAGCAGGTCCAGCCAGTGCACCTGCTCGGCGTTCTGCACCTTCGGCAGCATGATGCAGTCCAGGTTCGCCCCGGCGCCCTCGACCACCTCGATGACGTCCCGGTAGGTCCACGGCGTGGTCAGGTCGTTCACCCGGACCACGCGGGTCTTGCCGGTCCAGTCGCCCTCGTTCAGCGCGGCCACGATGTTCTTGCGCGCGTCCGGCTTGGCCAGCGGCGCGACCGCGTCCTCCAGGTCCAGGAAGACCTGGTCGGCCGGGAGACCCTGGGCCTTGCCGAGCATTTTGACGCTGGAGCCGGGTACCGCCAGGCAGGATCGGCGGGGGCGACCGACAGCGGTCATGGATGCGCTCCTTCCAGCGTCCGGCGCAGGCGCCGACGCAGCGGTGGATTTCGAGAACTTAACGATCCCAAAGGGCGTGGTGACGCCACGGTAACCTCGTGCCGTGACCGGGGTGAATGGACCTGTGGAAGATCTCACTGAGCGTCGGATCGTGGTGCTGACCGGGGCAAGCTCCGGCATCGGCCTGGCCGCCGCCGAGGAGCTGGCGCGCCGCGGCGACCAGGTGGTGCTCGTCGGCCGCGACCCGGCCCGGCTGCGCGCCGCGGGCGAGCGCGTCCGCGAGTGCTGCGGCGAGCAGCCGGAGCTGTTCCGCGCCGACTTCGCGGTGCTCGACGACGTACGCGGGCTCGCCGAACGGCTGCGCGAGCGGTACGACCGGATCGACGTGCTCGCCAACAACGCGGGCGCGATCGTGCTGGAACCGATCGCCACGGTCGACGGGTTCGAGCTGAGCATGCAGGCCAACCACCTCGCCCCGTTCCTGCTCAGCAACCTGCTGCGCGACCGGATCAGGCGGATGGTGGTCACCGGCTCGGACGCGCACCGCAGCGGTGTGCTCGACCCGGACGACCTGAATTCCGCGCTGCGCTCGTACCGGCCGTTCCGCGCGTACGGCACCAGCAAGCAGGCGAACATCCTGTTCACCGCCGAGGCGGCCCGGCGCTGGCCGGAGGTGCCGGCGCACGTGTTCCACCCCGGCGTGGTGCGTACCCGCTTCGGCAACGAGAGCCGGATCGTGGCGCTCGGCATGCGGCTGCTGCCGTTCCGCAGCCCGGAGAAGGGCGCGGAGACGCTGGTCTGGCTCGCCTGCCAGGACCCGTCCCGGCTGACGAACGGCGGCTACTACGCCGACCGTAAGCCGCACCGGCCCCGGCCCAAGGCCGCCGACCCGGCGCTCGCCGCCCGGCTCTGGACGGCCAGCGCGAAGGCGGTCGGCATCGACGTCTGAGGGCCACCGCGACCGCCGGTCCTGGGACACTCGACGCCATGACGACGGGGAACGAGGTCCTGCTGGTCGCGCTGGTCGACCTGAGCGCCGACGCGGACGCCGGCCGGCGGTACGAGGACGCGGTGCTGGCGCTGCTCGGCCGGCACGGCGGCGAGTTGGAACGGCGGCTGCGCACCGGCGACGGGGAGACCGAGGTGCATGTGATCCGGTTCGCGGCCCGCGCCGGGCTGGACGCGTTCCTGGTCGACCCGGACCGCGTCGCGCTGCGCGCCGAACTGGGCGACGCCGCACCCGCCACCCGGGTGCTGGAGGTACGCGACGTCTGAGGTCACGTCACGTGCACCGGGACGCTCGTGACCACCACGCCGGGCAGCGCCCGCAGGGCGGTCCGCAGCCGCTGCTCGGCGCGGCTGTGCAGCAGCCGGTACCGCCGCCGGCGCAGCACCACCTCCGGCACGATCACGGTGAGCGTCAGATCCGGGCTCGCGGTGTGCAGCGCCTCCAGGTAGTGCGCGAGCGGCCCAATCACCGACCGGTACGGCGACACGATCGTCTCCAGCCGCAGGTGGTCGCCCCAGGTCCGCCACTGGTCCCGGAACCGGTCCGCCTCGTCCTGCGCCGGAGCGATGTGCACGGCGAGCGTCGGCCGCCCGAGTGACGTCGCGTACGCCAGCGCGCGCAGCGACGCCCGGTTCAGCCGGGCCACCGGCACCACCACCAGGTGGCGTACCTGCTGGGGCAGTTCGTCGCACTCGGCGGGCGGCGCGGGCGGCGGCGAGTGCAGCGCCAGCGCGCCGTGCAGCCGGTCGTAGTGCCTGCGGATCCGGCGGAACAGCAGCACCAGCAGCGGCACCGCGAGCACCACCACCCAGGCGCCCTCGGCGAACTTGGCGACCGCTGCGGTCAGCAGCACCAGACCGGACAGCGTCGCGCCGACCGCGTTCAGCGCGAGCCGGCGGCGCCAGCCCGGTCCCCGGCGGCGTCGCCAGTGCACCACCATCCCGGTCTGGGACAGCGTGAAGGCGAGGAAGACGCCCACCGCGTAGAGCGGGATCAGCCGCTCGGTGTGCCCGCCGAACGCGACGAACACCAGCACGGCCGTCAGCGCCAGCGCCACCAGCCCGTTGCTGAACGCCAGCCGGTCGCCCATGTGCAGGAACCGGCGCGGCGCGTGCCCGTCCCGGGCCATGAAGAACAGCAGCCGGGGAAAGTCGTTGAACGCCGTGTTCGCCGCGAGCAGCAGGATCAGCGCGGTGGTGGCCTGGAGGATCGCGTACCCGGGTCCGCTGGGGAACGTCACCCGGCCGAGCTGGGACAGCAGCGTCTCGTCCGCCCGGGGCGCCAGGCCGTCGAGGTGGATCAGCCCGACCAGGCCAGCGAAGAGCGTGACCAGCATGGCCACCATCCAGCCGAGCGTGGTGCGGGCGTTGCGCCACTCGGTCGGGCGGAACGCGGGCACCGCGTTGGAGACCGCCTCGATGCCGGTCATCGACACCGCGCCGGAGGAGAACGCCCGCAGGACCAGCAGCAGGCCCAGGCCCTCGGCGGCCGGCACCGAGGGCGGCGGCAGCGGCGCGAAACCCCGCGAGGCGGCCTTCGCGTACCCGACCGCCAGCACCGCGACCAGCACCACCACGAACGCGTACGTGGGCAGCACGAAGATGTTCCCGGCGGTGCGTACGCCGCGCAGGTTCCCGGCCAGCAGCACGGCGATCACCAGCACGCCGATCGGCACCGCCCACCGGTCGAGCCCGGGCAGCGCCGAGGTGACCGCGTGCACCCCGGCCGCGACCGACACCGACACGGTCAGCACGTAGTCGAGCATCAGCCCGGCCGCGGCGGCTAGTCCCGGCGTACGCCCGAGGTTGTCCCCCGCGACGATGTACGAGCCGGCGCCGTGCGGGTAGGCCGGGATGGTCTGCCGGTACGACAGGCCGACCGCGACCATCAGCACCACCAGCACGGCGGCGAGCGGCAGGGCCAGCCCGAGCGCGGCGCTCCCGGCCAGCACCAGCACCGCGAGCATCGCCTCCGGCCCGTACGCCACGGAGCTGAGCAGGTCGGAGGAGAGCACCGGCAGCGCGACCAGCTTGCGCATCCGCTCGTACAACACCGACGCGCTGGACAACGGCGGACCGAACAGGGTCCGGCGGACCCGGGCGACCGACCGGCCGGCCCGGTTGCCGGGCAGGTCCGCCGCGCCGGTGGCGACCAGTTCGCCCGGCTGCGCCACGGTGAACATGTCGATCGGCGCCAGCCGGCCGAACCGGGTCGGCGCCGGCTGGTGGTCGTGCCGCCCGAGCGTCGGGTCGACCGGCAGGTCGTCAGCGCGGCGCGGGCGGCGCCACCGCTCGCCGATCCGGCCGAGCGCCGCCCGTTCCTCGTCGCCGAGCGGCGGGAACTCGGCCGAGGGCGTGACGACGGTGCCCGCCTGCGCCGCGTCGTCCCGCTCCGCCCTCACCCTGAGCACTTTCGTGCAAACCGGACCGCCCGGTGGCCGGAACGGCGCGACTTCGCCCCGACCGGCTCAGTCGGGCGCGGGAGCGTCGCCGGGTCGCCGCGCCTGCGTCGCGTCGCCGAGCGGGGTCGGGTCGGCGGGCGCGGCGACCGGCGTGACGCGGCGACCGGCCCGCGCCCCGCCGAGCACCACCACCGCCACGCCGGCCAGCAGCAACGCCAGGCCCGGCAGGGCCAGCGGCCGGGGCAGCTGATCCAGCCACACCCAGCCGATCAGTGCCGCGCCGGGCGCCTCCAGCAGGATCAGCACGCTCACGGTGGTCGCGGAGACCCGGTGCAGGGCGTAGTTGAACATCGAGTGGCCGAGCAGTTGGGCGCCGGCCACCAGGCCGAGGATCGCCAGCCAGGTCGGGCCGTCGAAGCCGTGCAGGCGTACCCCGCCGAGCAGACACACCACCAGCAGAACTAACGCGCACACGCCGTAGCAGACGGTGGTGTAGGTGGTGGTGCTGATGCTGGCCCGGGCCCGCTCGCCGAAGGCGGTGTAGACGGCCGCGAACAGGCCGCCGACCACTGCTAGCAGGTCACCGGCGAACGCGCGGCCGGAGACGCCGAAGTCCGCGCCGGTGGCGAGCGCCGCGCCGAGCACGGCCACCGCGATGCCGGCCCACACCGCCGACGGCAGCCGCCGGCCCTGCCAGCGGGCGATCAGGCCCTGCCACACCGGCTGCGTCGCGCCGAGCGCGGTCGCGGCCGCGACCGAGGTGAGCTGCGCGCTCGGCATCCAGGTGGCGAAGTGTGCGGCCAGCGCCACCCCGGCGAGTACGCAGTAGAGGCCCTCACGCCGGCCCGGCCCGACCGTCAGGGCGCGCAGTTCGGCCCGTCGACGGGTCAGCGCCACCGGCCCCAGGACCACCGCCGACAACGCGGTACGCCAGAACGCCACAGCGAGCGCCGAGGCGGCGGCGAACGCCACGAGCGGCGCCGAGGACGACACCGAGGCGACGGCTAGGGCGAGCGCGCCCACCGTCAACACGTCGAGCGGCGGGCGGTGCGGAACGGTCGGCACGAACGGTAATCCTCACACGGACACCCGACAGACACGGAAAGTCAGCACTCCGTTACGATCATGCGTCCCGGCGATCTCCCCTCGACGTCCGGAGGCGTTCCCTCATGCCCAGATTCCAGGCCGTGCTGTTCGACTTCTTCGGCACCCTGACCCACGGCGTCCGGCGCGGCGCCGCCCACCGCGCCACCGCCGAACTGCTCGGCTGCTCCACCGAGGCGCTGGTGGAGGTGCTGGACGGCAGCTTCTACGAACGGGCCAGCGGTTCCTTCGGGAACGCCGAGTCCACCATGCGCTGGGTGTGCGCCCGGCTCGGCGTCCACCCGTCCGACGCGGCGGTGCGCGCCGCCGTCGCCACCCGCCACCGGGCCGTACGGGCCGACACCCGGCTACGCGCGGAGGCGGTTTCGGTGCTGGCCGCGCTGCGCCACCGGGGCGTCGGCACCGGGCTGGTCAGCGACTGCACGCACGAACTGCCGGCGTTCCTGCCACAGCTCGCGGTCGCGCCGCTGCTCGATGCCCAGATCTTCTCGGTACGCCTCGGACGCTGCAAACCGGACCCGGAGCTGTACCTCGCCGCCTGCTACCGGCTCGGCCAAGCCCCGGCCGACTGCCTCTACGTCGGCGACGGCGACAGCCAGGAACTGACCGGCGCGGAACGGGCCGGGCTGAGCGCGGTCCGGCTGGCCGCGCCGGACCTGGCCGGCCACGTGGTCCTCAACGCCGACCACGGCTTCGACGGGCCGTCGCTGACCTCGCTGACAGACGTGCTCGACCTGCTCGACCCGGTCCCCGTCGCCTGACCTGGCTCGTCGGACGCGGCCCGGCCTGTCGGACGCGGCCTGTCGGACGCGGTCCGGCTCGGCCGGAGGTGGCCGGGTCGCATCGGGCATCTGCCGCCTGACGCCCCGGCCGGTTCGCGGTCAGCGGCGGCGGACGCGGTGCAGGCGGAACGGCTTGCGGGCGGCCCGCACCACGGGGGCGGGCCGGGGCTGCTCACTCAGCGAGTCGTCCGGCAGGTCGGCGCCGGTCACTGCGGTGCCGGCGGGTGTGAGCCGGTTGAGCGCGCACCCCTGCGCCGCCCACCGCTCCACCAGGTCGGCGGCGGCCCCTGAGGCGTTGAGCCGCTTCGCCGCGACCAGCGGCGCGGCGGTGTCCCACTCCTCGGTGCCGGGCCGCAGCCGGGTCACCCGGGCCGGCCAGGTGACGATCCGTCCGCCGTGGTCGCCGCGCAGTGTGACCTCGGCCGTCTCGCTGTCGGCCAGCCCGGCGGCGGCCTGCTCACCGGGGCCGGTGACCACCAGCAGCGTGCCGTCCAGCGGGAGGCACCACAGCGCGTACGCCGGGCCGCCGCCACTGCTCACCCAGCAGACAGCGGCCTTCTTCACCGCCTCGTCCACCAGCGGAGGAGTCACCCGCTCGTCCACCTCGTCACTCACCCCGCCATCCTCCCCCATCCCGGCCCATCCCTCCCGCCCTCACCCTCACCCGCCCACCCGCCCGCCCACCCGCCCGCGCCTCCGGCCGGTTGACCAAGGAGTTTGTGTCCTCCAGAGGCCCGTTCGCCGACACAAACTCCTTGATCACCGGGTGAGCCCTCCGGGCGGAGGGAGAGGCGGAGGGAGAGGCGTGGGCAGGGTGGGGTCAGCCGATGAAAGGGGGGACGGTGATCTCGCCTCGGGCCACCGGCATCACATGGCCGGAGACGGTCGCGCCCAGCGCCAGCCCGCCGGAGGCGGTCACCGTGCAGGTCAGCGTGGAGGGGCGGTGGATCTCGATGCCCTGCCGGACCGTGTACTCCGCGCGCCCCTCGCCGGGCAGCAGCCCGCTGGCGACCAGCCACACGCCCAGCCCGAGAGCGGCCGAGCCGGTCGCCGGATCCTCGGGCACGCCGAGCCCCGGCACGAAGACCCGGGCGTGCGCGGTTTGCGAATCGGCGTCCCAGGAGAAAAGGCTGACGTGCTCCACGCCGTACCGCTCCGCCGCCGCCGTGTTCAACCGTGCCCGGGCCACCGCGTCCGGGCGTACCGGAAGGTAGGGGAACTCCAGACCGCAACCGGCGACGCGCGGTGGCGGGCCGACGTGGTCGGGGCCGGTGAGGCCGACCATCTCCAGCAGCGGTTCCGGGTCGAGTTCCGGGCCGAGCGTGGGCGTGCCGCCGGTGAGCGTCGCGCCGGTGGCTGTCACCTCGATCGGCAGGACGCCGGCGCCGCACTCCTGGGTGACCCGGCCCGCCTCGAAGACGCCGCGCCGGCTCGCCGTCACCGCGGCGCCGACGCTCGGGTGCCCGGCGAAGGGCAGTTCGTCGGCCGGGGTGAAGATCCGCGCCCGGTAGGTGGCGCCCACCTGTGTGGGCGGGAGCACGAAGACCGTCTCGGACAGGTTGAACTCCAGCGCGAGCGCCTGCATCTGCTCGGTGGCCAGCCCTTCCGCGCCGAACACCACGGCCAGCGGGTTGCCGGCGAAGGGGCGGTCGGTGAAGACGTCCACGATCTCGTAGCCCAAGGTCGACATGCTGTTAGAGAGTAGGCCCTTAGGCTGGTGCCCGTGAGCACGCCGAACCGGGTCTACCTCGCTCGACTCGCCGGAGTCGCCGTTTTCGACCCGAACGGCGATCAGGTCGGCCGCGTCCGGGACGCGGTGGCGCGGATGCGCGCGACCCAGCGACCGCCGGAGGTGGTCGGCCTGGTCGCCGAGATGCCGATGCGGCGGCGCATCTTCCTCTCCATCAACCGGATCACCTCCATCGATCCGGACGGCGTGGTGCTCGGCAGCGGCACGCTCAACCTGCGCCGCTTCGAGAAGCGCCCGAACGAGCTGCTGGTGCTCCAGGAACTGCTCGACCGCCGGGTCCAGGTCGAAGGCGGGCGGGCCGGGTCCGTGGTGGACGTGGCCATGGAGTGCAGCCGCGGCGGCGAGTGGACGCTGAGCCGGGTCGCCGTCCGCGAGCACACGGGCCGGCTCACCCGGCGCGGCCACCTCCACCAGGTCGACTGGGACCGGGTGCACGGCCTGGGCGCGGTGGGCGACAACCGGGGTACGGCGAACCTGCTCGCCATCCTGGAGGACCTGCGCCCGGCCGACCTCGCCAACGCCCTCCAGGACCTGCCCGACGCCCGGCGCAACGAGGTGGCCGCCGCGCTCGACGACGAGCGCCTGGCCGACGTGCTCGGCGAGCTGCCCGAGCACGACCAGGTGGAGATCCTTGCCGCGCTGGACCGCCAGCGCGCCGCCGACGTGCTGGAGGAGATGGAACCGGACGACGCCGCCGACCTGCTCAACGAGCTGCCCCCGCCGGAGCAGGACGTGCTGCTCGACCTGATGGAGCCGGACGAGGCCGACCCGGTACGCCAGTTGTTGCGCTACGCCTCCGGCACCGCCGGCAGCGTGATGACCTCGGAGCCGGTGATCCTGCCGCCGGACGCCACGGTGGCCGAGGCGCTGGCCCGGATCCGGGAGCCGCAGCTCTCGCCCACGGTGGCCGCCCAGGTCTTCGTGACCCGCGCCCCACTGACCACGCCCACCGGCCGCTACCTGGGTATGGTGCACTTCCAGCGGTTGCTCCGGGAACCTCCGGCCGATCTGCTCGGCGGCATCGTGGTGAACGACATCGACCCGCTGCGGACGTCGACGCCGCTGCCCGAGATCACCCGCCGGATGGCGACGTACGACATGGTGAGCATGCCGGTGGTGGACCGGAACAACCGCCTGGTCGGCGCGGTGACAGTGGACGACGTGCTCGACCACTCCCTGCCGCGGGACTGGCGGGACCGGGACGCGGCATCCCCCTCGTCCGCCACCCACGACGGCACCCTGGACGGCGACGATGAGTGATCAGCGACGGGGCGACCGGCTGGACCAGCCGCGCGCCCCGCGGAACCTGCGCCTGCGCCGGGTCGACGCGGAGACGTTCGGTCGCTGGGCCGAGGGCATCGCCCGGGGCATGGGTACGGCGAACTTCCTCGTCTACATGACGCTGATCCTGGTCGCCTGGTTCCTGTGGAACACGCTGGCCCCGGCGAATCTGCGCTTCGACCCGTACACCTTCACGTTCCTGACCTTGATCCTGTCCCTGCAGGCGTCGTACGCGGCGCCGCTGATCCTGCTCGCGCAGAACCGGCAGGCGGACCGGGACCGGATCGCGCTGGACGAGGACCGGCGACGGGCCACGCTGCAGAAGGCCGACACGGAGTACCTGGCGCGGGAGATCGCCGCGTTGCGGATCGCGATGGGTGACGTGGCGACCCGGGACTTCCTCCGCTCCGAGCTGACCCGGCTGGGTGAGGAGCTGGACGAGGCCGCCGAGCGGCGGCGCAAGCTGGAGCGGCGGCAGCAGGAGCGCGGGACCCGCCGGGCGGCCGGCGTCGAGCGCCTGGACGAGCCCCGGGACGAGCTGGACGGCGACTTCGCGCGGGACGGTCGCTACGACGGCTGACCGGCCATCGAATCGCTCACACCGCCCCCGCCAGCGGCGGTGGCAGATGACCCGCGACGTAGCATTGCGGGCATGTCAGCACCCGTCAGCACCGTCTCCGACGCGATCCAGGCCGCCCTGGCCACCGTCAACGACCCGGAGATCCGCCGGCCGATCACCGAACTCGGCATGGTCCAGTCCGCCGAGCGGGACGACGACGGCGTGGTCCGGGTGGAGCTGCTGCTCACCGTGGCCGGCTGCCCGCTGAAGGACAAGCTGCGCAGCGACATCACCGCCGCGGTCGGCGCGGTGCCCGGCGTCAGCGGCGTGGAGATCGTCTTCGGGGTGATGAGCCCGGAGCAGCGCCAGGAGCTGCAGTCGAAGCTGCGTGGCGGTGGTGCCACGGCCGAGCCGGTGATCCCGTTCGCCCAGCCCGGCTCGCGGACCCGCGTCTACGCGGTCGCCAGCGGCAAGGGCGGCGTCGGCAAGTCGAGCGTCACCGTCAACCTGGCCGCCGCGCTCGCGTCCCGGGGCCTGTCGGTGGGTGTGGTGGACGCGGACATCTACGGCCACTCGGTGCCCCGGATGCTCGGCGCCGACGGCGCGCCGACCCGCGTCGAAGACATGATCATGCCGCCGCAGTCGCACGGCGTGAAGGTCATCTCGATCGGCATGTTCACCCCCGGCAACGCCGCTGTGGTCTGGCGCGGGCCGATGCTGCACCGGGCACTCCAGCAGTTCCTCGCCGACGTCTACTGGGGTGACCTGGACGTCCTCCTGCTCGACCTGCCGCCGGGCACCGGCGACATCGCGATCTCGGTGGCCCAACTGCTGCCGAACGCGGAGATCCTGGTGGTCACCACTCCGCAGGGCGCCGCCGCCGAGGTGGCCGAGCGGGCCGGCGCGATCGCGCTGCAGACCCACCAGCGGGTGGTCGGCGTCATCGAGAACATGTCCTGGCTGGAGATGCCGGACGGCTCCCGGATGGAGGTCTTCGGAGCCGGTGGCGGCGCGGCGGTGGCCGAGTCGCTGACCCGGACCATCGGCGCGCAGGTGCCGGTGCTGGGGCAGATCCCGCTGGACACCCGGGTACGCGAGGGCGGCGACGCCGGTCAGCCGATCGTGCTGGCGCAGCCGGACGCGCCGGCCGCGAAGGCCATGTTCCAGGTCGCCGACCGCCTCGCGGTGCGCCGCGAGTCGCTGCTCGGCAAGCCCCTGGGCCTCAAGCCGGCAGGCCGCTAGCTCCCACCGCTCCCCACCGCCCCTTCCCGCGTACGCGGGAGGGGGCGTCCCCTTTTCCGGGGTCGATCATGAGGTTGGCGGTCGCCGGAGCGGCGTGTCGCGCCGTCAACTTCATGATCAGCGCGACAAGAGGGCCGTCAGGTGGCGTCGTCGTAGGACGGGCGGGGGGCCGGCGGCGTCGGCGTGGGCGTGCCGGTGGCCACGCTGGGGGTACGCAGGTCGGCGGCCTTCGCGACGTCCTTCAGCTCGTCGTGCACGCCGGTGACGTCCGAGCGCAGGTTGTCGTACATGCTCTGCAGCGGCTTGCGGATCGCCTGCTCGTCGTCCTCGCTGAGCAGGTGCTTGCGGATGAACGCCTTGGGGTGCAGATCCTCCAGCTGGATGTCCGTGCCCAGCTCGCGGCTCAGGTCGCCGGTGGCGTTGCGCGCCATGTTGCGCAGGTTGCGGACCATCCGGAGACCGTCGTTGATGACGTTGGGCAGCCGATCCCCGAAGATCAACAGCGCCAGGAGCAGCAGGACGCCGATCTCCCACCAGTTCAGGTTCTCGAACACCGCGGCCTCCTCGTCCGTGTCAGGGCAAGACTACGCACGTCAGGTGACCGTCCGGGAGGGGGTGACCGGTGCTCACTTCGCGTCAGCGGCGAGCGTCACCGACGCGTTCTGCCGCGACGACCCACGCCGGTACTCGACTGTCACCACCGACCCGGGCGCGTACTTGCGCACCAGCGCCACCAGATCGGTCGGGTCGGTCATCGGATGGCCGTCCAGCCGCAGCACCACGTCCCCGGTACGCAGCCCGGCGGCCGCCGCCGGGCCGGCCGGCTCGACCGCGTTGAGGCGTACCCCGCCGCCGGTGGCGCCGGTGCCGCCGACCTGGGCGCCGATCACCGTACGCCGGGCCTTGCCGGTGCCGATGATGTCCTCGGTGATCCGCTTCGCCTGGTTGATCGGGATGGCGAAGGCAAGGCCGATGTTGCCGGCCTCCTGCCCGTCCGCCACCAGTGACTTGATCGTCGAGTTCACGCCGACCACCCGGCCGGCCCCGTCGACGAGCGGGCCGCCGGAGTTGCCGTGGTTGACGGCGGCGTCGGTCTGGATCGCGGCGTAGTAGCGGGTCGGCCCGCCCGGCTCGCCGGCCTGCATCGTCCGGTCCAGCGCGCTCACGATGCCGGCGGTGACGGTGTTTGCCAGCGACAGCGGCGAGCCGATCGCGAGCACCGGGTCACCGACGGCCAGGGCGTCGGAGTCGCCGAACTGCACCGGGGTCAGCCCGGTGCGGGAGACTTTGATCACTGCGATGTCCGACTCCGGGTCCTGCCCGACCACGGTGCCGGCGGCGGTGCTGCCGTCGTTGAACACGACCGTCGCCTTGCCGGGGCCGTCGGCGACCACGTGATCGTTGGTGACGATGTGCCCCTCGGCGCTGACCACGAAGCCGGAACCCTCGCTGGTGCCGCCGAGACTGACCACCCGGATGGTGACCACGCTGGGCAGGACCCGCTCGGCGACGCCCGCGAGCGACTCCGGCTTGCGCTGGGCCAGCGCCGGGGCCTGCCCGGACTGCGCGCCGAGCGTCGGCACGTCCCCGCCGCGCAGGAGGGCGTACGTCAGGGCGCTGCCCAGGGAACCGGCCAGCAACGCCGTGACCAGCGAAATCAGCACCACCTGGCGCAGCCCTGGCCGGGTCGGCAGGTCCGGATCGGTGACCGGCTCCGGCTCACCCGCCCCGGGCGCCGGCGCGGCCGGAACCACCACTGCGGCCGGCGCGTACGGGTCCCGCCACGGGTCGGCGAGCGCGTCCGACCACCACGGCGACGTCGCCTGACCCGGGGTGTCCTGCGCGGGTCGTCCCGGCGCCGGTCCACCCGGTGCCGGTGATCCGCCGGGCCGGCGCCAGTCCCAGCCGTCGGTCACGTCGGTGCCTCCCACTCCGTCCCCCTTGCCCCGTGCCGGAGACCGGCGGAGCCGGACGACCGTGACGCGCGGGACGCATCCAGGATTACACGGATGACGCGAATGGAGTCAGGGGTTGCCCTCCGTGACCGCTTCACAGCGGACTCGCGGCTGCGCGGGTACCGGCCCGCCTCTACGCTCACAGTGCATACCGCCCCTCGCACCAGTCCGCCCCCGGAGGTGTCCCATCGCCACGGTCGCCGGTCACGGCAGTTCGACGGCCCAGGCGCTTCACTTCGCCGAGTCGTACGTCACCGAGGACCTCGTGCTGCGCACGGCCCGTGCCCTCGCCCACGAGGTGGGGGTGGAAGCGGTCACGCCCGGGTCGGGCGCCGCCCTGCGGCTGCTCGCCGCCGCCGGCAGCGCCCGGGCGGTGGTGGAGATCGGCACCGGCACCGGGGTGAGCGGCGTCTGGCTGCTGCGCGGCATGCGCCCCGACGGGGTGCTGACCACGATCGACGTCGAGGTGGAGTACCAGCGCATCGCCCGTCGGCTGTTCCAGGAGGCGGGTTTCCCGTCGGGACGTACCCGGATCATCACCGGCCGGGCCCTCGACGTGCTGCCCCGGCTCGCGGACGGCGCCTACGACCTGCTCTTCGTGGACGCGGCGGCCACCGGCTTCGCCGCGTACGTGGACGCGGCGCTGCGGCTGCTCCGCCCCGGCGGGGTGCTCGCGCTCAACGGCGCGCTCGCGGCGGGCCGGATCGGCGATCCGGCCGCGCGGGACGTCGAGACGGTCACCGTGCGGGAGACCATCAAGACGATCCGCGAGTCGGAGAACTGGGTGCCCGCGCTGCTGCCGGTCGGCCACGGCCTGCTCGCCGCTGTGAAGAGCTAGATCAACCCAGCGTCGCCAGCCAGCGCAGCAACCCGCGTACGCCCCAGCCGGTGGCGCCCTTGACCAGCTCGCCGTGCGTGTCGTCGGACCACGACGGCGCGGACATGTCCAGGTGCGCCCACCGGTCCCGCAGGTCGCCGGTGAACTCCCGCAGGTACAGCGCGGCCACCACCGAGCCGGCCCCCTGCGCCGGGGAGCTGTGCAGGTCGGCGACGTCGCTGGCCAGGTGTTCGACGTAGTCGTCGGCGAGCGGCATCCGCCAGGCCCGCTCACCGGCCGAGGTGATCGCGTCGAGCAGGTCGCCGGCCAGGGCGTCGTTCTCGCTGTAGAGCGCCGCGTGCCGCTTGCCGAGGGCCACCGCGTTCGCGCCGGTCAGCGTGGCCAGGTCGATCAGCAGGTCGGGCTTCAGCTCGCGGACCGCGTACGCCATCGCGTCGGCGAGCACCAGCCGGCCCTCCGCGTCGGAGTTGGTGCTCTCGCTGGTCAGCCCGCCGTAGTGCCGGATCACGTCGCCGGGGCGGAACGCCGACCCGCTGACCATGTTCTCGGCGAGCGGGGCCAGCGCGGTGACGCGTACCGGCAGCCCCAGCTCGGCGGCGCCGAGCGTCGCGGCGATCACGGCGGCGGCCCCGGCCATGTCCTTGCGCATGAGCTTCATGGCGGGCACCGGCTTGATCGAGATGCCGCCGGTGTCGAACGTGATGCCCTTGCCGACGAGCACCACGTGGGTGCGCGCGCCCTCCGGCCGCCAGTCCAGCTCGACCAGCCGCGGGCCGCTGGCGGAGCCGCCGCCGACGGCCAGGATGCCGCCGAAGCCCTCGGCCGCCAGCTCCTGCGGGCCGCGTACCCGCAGGTGCAGGCCGGTACGCCCGGACGCGGCGCCGGCCACCTGCGCGGCGAACCACTCGGGGTTCTTGGTGGACGAGGGCGTGTTCGTCAGGTCCCGGGCCAGGCGGGTCATCTCGGCGGTGGTCCGGGCGGCGTCGAGCGTGCCGGCGAGGGTCTCCGGGTCGTCGACGAGCACCAGCGCCTCGGCCAGGGCGGGACGTCCGCCGGCCTCGGTGAGCCGGAAGCGGTACGAGCCGAGCAGCAGGCCCTCGGCCAGGCCGCGCAGCGCCGCCGTCGCCTCGACGGGAAGCGCGATAGTGATCTGCGTCTCATCCTTCGCCGCGCGGGCCAGCGCGGCCCCCGCGGCACGCCAGTCGCGCTCCTCGCCGTTCCCGACGCCGAGCAGCCACAGCCGTCCCGGAGCGCCACCGGGACGCAGGTGCTCGCGCACCTCACCGACGGCGCCGGTGAGCCGGGTGGCGGGCAGCACGGCGGCGGCCTCGGCCCGGACGTCCTCGCCGGGCGACACCGCGGTCGGGACCAGCTCGGCCGGAGAGTCCGGCTTCCCGGGACGGACGGGCAGGGCGAGAGCGTCGGACCCCGCGGGTCCGCTCACCAGACGAATGACCAGCACGCTGGACCGTACCTCCGAAACGGTTTCAACGGGGACGTTTCATCGCTCGCCCACCGAGGAAGGCCCTGAGCCACCGGCGACGCCGGTGGCTCAGGGTATGACGAACCGCCCGCGCGGCGGACGCCACGCGGACACTCCTCGAATCAGCCCGCTGCCGCCTTCAGCGCGTCACCAAGCGCGGTGGCCTCGTCGGGAGTCATCTCGACGACGAGCCGGCCACCACCCTCCAGCGGGACACGCATGACGATGCCCCGGCCCTCCTTGGTGACTTCCAGCGGACCGTCGCCCGTCCGCGGCTTCATCGCCGCCATGTTGTCTCCCCTCAGACCTACACCAGGGTCGGTGAGTTGCCCCACAGCCACTTCGCCATCGCCATCCGCAACCCTCGCGGAAGGCTCGACCAACGATTTTCCCTGATGAACACCGCCGGACCCAAACCGAAGCAGCATTGATGTAACAGCATCTAGCTTATCTTGGATAGGCCTGTCACAATGTGCGGTCATGCAGGCACGGTCGGCACTCTTCGACCTGTACGGCGACCACCTCCGGGCCCGGGGTGGCCGCGCACCCGTCGCCGCCCTGGTCAAGCTGCTCGCCCCGCTCGGGATCGCCCCACCGGCGGTGCGCACCGCGGTCAGCCGGATGGTCCGTCAGGGCTGGCTGGACCCGCTCCGGCTCGCCTCCGGACCCGGGTATTCGATCACCCCGAAGGCGGCCCGTCGACTCGACGAGGCGGCATCGCGGATCTACCGGACCGGACGGCACAGCTGGGACGGACGGTTCGACCTCCTGGTGCTCACCCCACCCACGTCCCGCCGCGACCGGCAGCGGCTCGCCGCCAACCTCACCTTCCTCGGCTACGGCACGCTCGACGACTGCACATGGGTCGCCACCCGCGCCGGCGAGGACGTCGACCTGCTGCTCGACGAGGCGGGCGTGCGCTACGAGCGGTTCACCGCCGCCCACACCGCCGGCACGCCCGGCGCGATGGGAGTGGTCCGCCGCGCCTGGGACCTGGCCGAGATCGGCCGGGCGTACGAGCGCTTCGTCGCCGAGCAGAAGCCGCTCCTGTCCGGCGTCACGGTGCGCAGCAGCGACGAGGACGCGTACGCGGCCCGGTTCCGGCTCGTGCACGCGTGGCGTACGTTCCTGTTCCGGGACCCGCAGCTGCCACCGGCGCTGCTGCCCGAGCGGTGGCCGGGCACCAGCGCGGCCAGCTTCTTCGACCGGCACGCCGCCCGGCTCCGGCCGGCCGCGGACCGGTACGTCGAGCAGTGCCTCGACGCGAGCAACCGCCTCGCCAGACAGAAGGGTCGTTAGAAACGTGACCGAGCCGCTCCTCGTCGACCGCACCGACGCCGTCGTCACCCTGACGCTGAACCGCCCGACGGCGATGAACTCGCTCGACGTGGCGCTCAAGGAGGCGCTCCGGGACACCCTGGCCGAGCTGGAGACCGACCGCTCCTGCCGGGCCGTGGTGCTGACCGGCGCGGGTGGCTCGTTCAGCGCCGGACAGGACCTGCGCGAGCACGTGCGGACGCTGGACTCGGCCGACACCGACCCGCTGGGCACGGTCCGGGCGCACTACAACCCGATCGCCGCCCGGCTGGCCAACCTGCCCAAGCCGGTGGTCGCCGCGGTGCGCGGCATGGCCGCCGGGGCGGGCGCCTCACTGGCCCTGCTCGCCGACTTCCGCATCGGCGGCCCGAAGACCCGCTTCCTGATGGCCTTCGCCGGGGTGGGGCTGGCCGCCGACACCGGCGCGTCCTGGACGCTGCCCCGGCTGGTCGGCCACGCCAAGGCCGTCGAGCTGCTGATGCTCGCCGAGCCGGTGGGCGCCGAGGAGTCCTGCCGGCTGGGCCTGCTCACCAAGCTGGTGGACGACGACGAGCAGGTGCTCCCGGCCGCGCAGGAGCTGGCGGCGCGGCTCGCCGCCGGCCCGACCGTCGCGTACGGGGCGATCAAGCGCCAGCTCTCCATCGCCGACGCCGGCACGCTCGCCGACGCGCTGGCCGCCGAGGCGCAGGCGCAGGCGATCTGCGGCGCCACCGCCGACCACCACGCCGCCACCAAGGCGTTCGTCAACAAGCAGAAGCCGGTCTTCGAGGGCCGCTGAACCCGCGCCGGGCCGGGCGCCGGGAATGCCCCGCGCGCCCGCTCAGCGGGCCACGTAGCCGCCGTCGACGGGGATCGTGGCCCGGGTCAGTCGTCCTCTTCCGGATCCTGGTTGGCCTCGACCCCGAGCACGAACGCCTGCATGGCCAGCTCGTCGCCGTAGGGCGAGACGAACGCCGGCAGCTCACGCGGACCCAGCTCCTGCACGTAGGACCAGAAGATCCGGACCGCCTCGGCCCGCGACGCCGCCTCGATCGGCAGGTCCAGGCTGACCAGCCAGGTGCTGCGGGCGGGCGGCGGGCCGATCCGGTCGGCCAGCGCGCGCCAGCGGGCCGGGTCGAGCGCGACCACCGGCCCGTCCGGCGCCGGGCCGTCGACCGGAACCGGCTCGTCCAGCGCCCGCCGGGTGTACGTGATCACGAGCGACCCGGCCGCCGGGTCGGACTGCGGGTCGTCCGGGTCCTCCCGGGTCTCGGACGTCGCGAGCGCGACCCGGCCGAGCGCCACCAGCCGCAGCGGCTCGCCGACGAGCACCGCGACCCGGTCGCCCGGCCGCGGGCGGGCCGCCCCGGCCGGCCCGGTCAGCTCCAGCACGTCGTGGTGCACCAGCCGCTCGGCCTCGAAGCGCTCGGCCGGCAGCAGCACCGCCCAGGCGCCGGTAGTGGTCTCACCGTCGGTCGTCCCGCTCGTACGCGGCTCGGTGTCGGTCATGTCCCAATCCCATCACGCCGGAGGTCGCGGACTCCGTCACACCCCGGCCCGGTCACCGCTCACGTGGCAGTCGGCCAGGTGGTCGTCGACCATGCCGGTGGCCTGCATCAGCGCGTAGGCGGTGGTGGGGCCGACGAACCGGAAGCCCCGCTTCTTGAGCGCCTTGGCCATCGCGACGGACTCCGGGCTGGTGGCCGGCACCTCGGCGAAGGACCGGGGGCGCGCCGCCCGGGGCGGGGGCGCGAAGGACCAGAGCAGCGCGGAAAGACCCTCGGGCAGCTCCGACGCCGCCCGGGCGTTGGCGACCGCCGCCTCGATCTTGGCCCGGTTGCGGACGATCCCGGCGTCGGCCATCAGCCGGGCCACGTCGGCCTCGCCGTAGCGGGCCACCCGCTCGATCCGGAACCCGGCGAACGCGAGCCGGAACGCCTGCCGCTTGCGCAGGATGGTCAGCCAGGACAGGCCGGACTGGAACGCCTCCAGCGTCAGCCGCTCGTAGAGCGCGTCGTCGCCGCGCAGCGGCCGGCCCCACTCCTCGTCGTGGTAGACGGCGTAGTCGGGGGTGCTCGCTCCCCACGCGCAGCGCGGCAGCCCGTCTGGGCCGGTCACCAGGTCAGTCACGGCGTCCACGGTAGGTCAGCCCACCGACAACCCTGGGTCAGGGCAGGCGGCCCTGCTCGACCAGCCGGGCGAACTTCTTCAACGCCTGCGTCAGGCTGAACTTCGAGCCGGGCCAGAGCACCGGCCAGGCCACCCGCCCCGCCGGGCCGCCCGGCAGGTGGAACCACTCGTGCCAGACCACCTGGGTGCGGTCGCGGTCCATCGGGGTGCAGCGCAGCACGCCGGGGCCGCGCAGCAGCTTGCCGCAGTGCACCACCCCGACCTCGTACGGGGCGTCGACCCGGACCACACGCATCTCGTCGCGGAGCACGGCCGGGCCGAGCGCGGTGACCGCCTCGACCAGGCTGCCCTCACCGCCGTCGCCCTCGACCACCCGGACCCGGGTCAGCGGGATCCAGTCCGACTGGCGCTCCCAGTCGGTCAGCGCGGCGAAGACCCGGTCGGCCGGCGCGTCGACGATCACCGTGGCGGTGACCTCGCCGGCACCGCGCCGGGACGCCTCGGTGAAGTCGTCCGCCGGCCGGCCGGCGCCGGTCACGCCGACTCCGACCGGACCACCGGCCCGCGCTCCCGGTCGTCGTCGGCCGACCCGGCCCCGATCCCGTTCGCCGGGGAGACGGTGTCCTCGGTCGCCGCGGCAGCGGGCGCCTCCGCCACGCCCGGCTCGGCCGGGGCGCGTCCCGGCTGCCCGTCGGCGTCGGTGTGAGCCGGGCGCTCCGGCGCGGACAGGTCGATCACCACCGGCTCCGGGTCGGACGGGTCGACGGCCGGTTCCGTCTCGGGCCGGGTCGCGGCGGCCTCCTCGCGCGCCCGGCGCAGCGCGTCGGCGTCCTCGGTGCGCCCGTCGCGCAGGGCCGCGTTCTCCGCCTCCAGCACGCTGATCAGCTCGGACTTGTAGCCGATGTCGTACGCCGCCCGGCGCAGCGCGGAGTCGACCTGGGCCATCCGGTAGCCGCGCAGCGCCGTGTCGAAGCGGACGCCTGTCACGTCCGACTCGTCGAGCGGACGGCTGCCCGGCAGGGGCACGGCCCGCCCGTCCGGCTCGGCCGGTGTCAGGCCCGGATCCTTGCCGGAGACCAGCACCGTCACGCCGAACACCACAGCCGCGACTGTCAACGCGACGACCAAGAGGAGCAGTACCTCACCCATGCACAGATCGTGGCATGCGGGCCCGGATCGGGCGAGCCCTCCGGGGCGTCCGGTCGGTAAATGCGTCCGGCGCACGGGACCGGAACCGGTGGCGCGGACGGGACCGGATAGCGTCGGACCGGCCGGCGAGCGCGGGCGACGAGGAGGCGGGCATGACCGGGGCGTTGCGGCTGGGCGGACGGACGTTCGGCCCCGGCGAGCTGGTGGTGATGGCGATCGTCAACCGCACGCCGGACTCGTTCTTCGACCGGGGTGCCACGTTCGCGCAGGACAGCGCGCTGCGCGCGGTGGAGCGCGCTGTGGACGAGGGCGCCGAGATCATCGACATCGGCGGGGTGAAGGCCGGCCCGGGCGACGAGGTGGACGTGGCCGAGGAGATCCGGCGGACGGTGGACACCATCGCCGCGGTCCGGTCCGCCTTCCCCGAGGTGGTCATCTCCATCGACACCTGGCGGGCCGAGGTGGCGGTGGAGGCGGTGGCGGCCGGCGCGGACCTGCTCAACGACACCTGGTCGGGGGCGGATCCGGCGCTGGCCCGGGTGGCCGCGGCGACCGGCGCCGGGCTGGTCTGCTCGCACGCCGGCGGGCTCGCTCCGCGTACCCGGCCGCACCGGGCCGCCTTCGACGACGTGGTGGCCGACGTGCTCGCCACGGTGACCGGGCTGGCCGAACGCGCGGCCGGGCTGGGCGTGCGCCGCGACGGCATCCTGATCGACCCGGCGCACGACTTCGGCAAGAACACCCGGCACTCGCTGGAGATCACCCGGCGGCTGGCGGAACTGACCACCACCGGCTGGCCGCTGCTGGTGGCGCTGTCGAACAAGGACTTCATCGGCGAGACGCTCGACCTGCCGGTGCCCGAGCGGCTGGAGGGCACGCTCGCCGCCACAGCGGTCTCGGCCTGGCTCGGCGCCCGGGTGTTCCGCGCCCACCAGGTACGCCAGACCCGCCGGGTGCTGGACATGGTGGCCTCGATCCGGGGCGACCGGCCGCCGGCGGTGACCCGGCGCGGGCTGGCCTGACCGGTCAGGTCCAGCGCAGGACGCCGCGCCGCCAGGCGTAGAGGATGCCGAGCGCGACGATCGACACGAAGACGCCCATCTCGACGACTGTGGTGGCCCCGAAACCGGGCCGGTCGAACACCAGCGCCCACGGGAACAGGAAGACGGCCTCGACCGCGAAGAGCACGTACAGGTAGGCGTAGACGTAGTAGCGGATCTGCATCTGGGCCCAGTCGCCGCCGACCGGGTCGATGCCGCACTCGTACGTGGCCCGTTTACCCCACGGCTCGGCCGGACGGCTCGGACGTAACACCCGGTTCGCGGAGAACGCCGTCACGAAGAAGAGCACGGCGGCGAGCAGCAGCAGACCGAGCGTGGCGTACGAGCCGAGATATCCGGTCACGACCGGAGCGTACCGGTCCCGTCCAGATGTCCCGGACACGTTACGAATTCGTTTCCTGGCAGGACTAGTGCCTGATGGCAAGCATCACCGAATAATGAGACTCCCTTGACCCGTCCCGGAGGACAGATGCCCCGCCTGCGCGTTCGACCCGTTCGGCGGGCCGCGCTCCGCCGTACCCTCGCGCTGCTGGCGCCCGCGTTGGTCGCGGCGGTGGTGGCGGTGGCGCCGGCCGGTGCGACGGCCACCGTCGCAGGTCCGGCGGGCGTGGCCCGGGTGGTCGAACCCGCCGAGCCGGCCGCGGAGCCGACCGAGCCGGTCCCCACCGAGGATCCGGGGACCAGCTCGCCGGCGCCGCCGCCCACCGAGGCGCCGCCGCCCCCGAGCACGCCTCCGCCACCGGTCACCACAGCGCCGGCCCCGCCGGTCAGCAGCGCGCCCGCCGAGCCGGCGCCGACCACCGCGGCCCCCGGCCCCACCAGCGCCCCGCCGCCGGTCGTGCCGCCCGTCCAGCCTCCGCCGCCGCCTTCGGCCCAGCCGCCCGGCGGGCCGCTCGGGGTGCGGGTGAACACCGAGGACGTGGTGCTCACGGCCGACTACTGGAACGCCGACAGCACAGTGACCACGCTGCGGGTGACGGTGACGAACACCGGCGGCCGGGCGGAGCGGATCACGCTCGGCTACACGCTGCCGCCCGGGCTGACCGACGCGGGCACGCCGGGCTGCCAGTCGACCGGCGGCGGCAACCACCGCTGCGTCGGGTGGGACGCCGAGCCGGGCGCCCGGTTCAGCGCCACCATCCGGGTACGGGTCGACGGCGACGCCTGGCGCACCATGCCGCTGACCGGTTCCGTGCAGGTCACCGCCGTCGCGCCCGGGGTCAGCGGAGCGGCGTACGACGACGAGGGCTTCCCGGTGCTCTTCCCGCCCGGGCCGCCGGTGCCCGGGATCTCGCTGCGCGCCGACGAGGTGCTGTTCGACATCAGCGGCGCGCCCAGCACGCTCACCGTCCGGCTCGGCAACACCGGCGCTGTCGACGCCGTGGGCCGCATCGAGGTGCTCCTGCCGGCCGGCGTGACTGTCGGCGACACCGGCAACGGCTGCGCCGCGGTGACCGCCGACCGGACCCGGTGCGAGCTGGGCGTCCTGCCGGCCGGCCGGACCGCGACCCTGCGGTTGACGCTCGCCGCCTCGGCCGAGGCGCAGCGCCGGGCCCCGCTGGCCGGTGCGGTGATCGGCCGGCTGGATCCGCGCAGCGGGCGGGACCGGCAGGTGCAGATGAGCTTCCGGATCAGCGCCGCCGCGGCGGACGCCACCCCGCCGGTGGACGCGCCGGGTCCGACCGCCTCGCAGGGCGTACTCGCCGCCGGCGGCGGGCCGGCCGACGACGACGCCTCGACCCGGCGGACCGCGATCGCGCTGATCGCCGTGTCCGGCCTCCTGGTCGTGCTCGCGTTGACGCTGGCGACCCGTTCACTGCGCCGCCGCAGCGACATCACCATGCCGGAGCCGCCGGTCACCGACAGGTGATCATGAATGGGTGGTGATCTGGGTTACGGACCCAGGTACTAAACCCTGCAAAGCGGGGCATACAGCGGCCCGAACCAGTCCCATACGTCGGACCTCGACCAAGGTGGCCCTAACGTGGCGACGTAGGCTCTGACGTGAGAATCGGAGCGGGCCGGGCCGGCAGGGGCGACGGCGCTCAGCGAAGCGAGGTGCGGGTGTGACCAAGCAGATCCGTCAACTGGACCGGGTGGTCATCCGGTTCGCCGGTGACTCCGGCGACGGCATGCAGCTCACCGGCGACCGGTTCACGTCGGAGACGGCGCAGCTGGGCAACGACATCTCCACGTTGCCCAACTTCCCGGCCGAGATCCGCGCCCCCGCCGGCACCCTCCCCGGCGTGTCCAGCTTCCAGGTGCACTTCGCCGACTACGACATCCTGACCCCGGGTGACGCGCCGAACGTGCTGGTGGCGATGAACCCGGCCGCGCTCAAGGCCAACCTGGCCGACCTGCCGCGCGGGGCGGACATCATCGTCAACACCGACGAGTTCACCCGGCGCAACCTGGCCAAGGTCGGCTACGCGACCAGCCCGCTGGACGACGACTCGCTCGCCGGGTACGCGGTGCACCCGGTGGCGCTCACCTCGATGACGATCGGCGCGCTGGCCGAGCACGCCGTCTCCAAGAAGGACGCCGAGCGGGCCAAGAACATGTTCGCACTCGGGCTGCTGAGCTGGATGTACTCCCGCCCGTACGAGTCGACGCTGCGCTTCCTGGAGCGCAAGTTCGCGGCCCGTCCCGAGCTGGTGGCGGCGAACGTGGCCGCGTTCCGGGCCGGCTGGAACTTCGGCGAGACCACCGAGGACTTCTCCGTCCGGTACGAGGTCAAGCCGGCCAAGATGCTGCCCGGCACCTACCGCAACATCACCGGCAACGCGGCGCTGTCGCTGGGCCTGGTGGCCGCCGGGGTGCGCTCCGGGCTGCCGGTCTTCCTCGGCGCGTACCCGATCACGCCGGCCTCGGACATCCTGCACGAGCTGAGCAAGCACAAGAAGTTCGGCGTCGTCACCATGCAGGCCGAGGACGAGATCGCCGCGGTCGGCGCGGCGCTGGGCGCCTCGTACGGCGGCGCGCTCGGCATCACGACCACCAGCGGCCCGGGCGTGGCGCTCAAGAGCGAGACGATCTCCCTCGCGGTGGCGCTGGAGCTGCCCCTGGTCATCGTCGACGTGCAGCGGGCCGGGCCGTCCACCGGCATGCCCACCAAGACCGAGCAGGCCGACCTGAACATGGCCCTGTACGGCCGGCACGGCGAGGCGCCGGTCGCGGTGATCGCGCCGAAGTCGCCGTCGGACTGCTTCCACGCGGCGCTGGAGGCGGCCCGGATCGCGCTCACCTACCGCACGCCGGTGATCCTGCTGTCGGACAACTACGTCGCCAACGGCTCCGAGCCGTGGCTGCTGCCGGACGTGGAGTCGCTGCCCGACCTGCGGGTCGAGTTCGCCACGAAGCCCAACGGCGAGGACGGCACCACCTTCCTGCCCTACCTGCGGGACCCGCAGACGCTGGCCCGCCCGTGGGCGGTGCCTGGCACGGCCGGTCTGGAGCACCGGATCGGCGGTCTGGAGAAGGCCGACAAGACCGGCGACATCTCGTACGACCCGGCCAACCACGACTTCATGGTGCGCACCCGCGCGGCCCGGATCGAGACCATCCCGGTGCCGGCCGTCGAGGTGGAGGACCCGGACGGCGACGCCCGGGTGCTGGTGCTGGGCTGGGGCTCGACGTACGGCCCGATCGGCGCGGCCTGCCGTGGCCTGCGCCAGCGCGGGCACTCGGTGGCCCAGGCGCACCTGCGGCACCTGGCCCCGATGCCGGCCAACCTCGGCGAGGTGCTGGCGCGGTACGACAAGGTGGTCGTCCCGGAGATGAACCTCGGCCAGCTCGCCCACGTGATCCGGGCGAAGTACCTGGTCGACGCGATCGGCTACAACCAGGTCCGCGGCCTGCCGTTCACCGCCGCCGAGCTGGAGACGATGCTGGAAGAGGTCCTGAAGAATGTCTGAGCCCGTCGCCCTCAAGCTCACCGCCAAGGACTTCAAGTCCGACCAGGAGGTGCGCTGGTGCCCCGGCTGCGGCGACTACGCCATCCTGGCGGCCGTGCAGGGCTTCATGCCGGAGCTGAACATCCCCCGGGAGAACATCGTCTTCGTCTCGGGCATCGGCTGCTCGTCGCGCTTCCCGTACTACATGAACACGTACGGGATGCACTCGATCCACGGTCGCGCCCCGGCGATCGCCACCGGCCTGTCGGTGTCCCGGCCGGACCTGTCGGTCTGGGTGGTCACCGGTGACGGCGACGCGCTCTCCATCGGCGGCAACCACCTGATCCACGCGCTGCGCCGCAACGTGAACCTGAAGATCCTGCTGTTCAACAACCGGATCTACGGGTTGACCAAGGGCCAGTACTCGCCGACCTCCGAGGTCGGCAAGATCACCAAGTCGACGCCGGTCGGTTCGGCGGACGCGCCGTTCAACCCGCTGTCGCTGGCGCTCGGCGCCGAGGCCACGTTCGTGGCCCGGACGATCGACTCGGACCGCAAGCACCTCCAGTCGGTGCTGCGGGCCGCCGCCCAGCACGAGGGCTCGGCGTTCGTGGAGATCTACCAGAACTGCAACATCTTCAACGACGGCGCGTTCGACACGCTGAAGGAGCCGGCCACCCGGGACGACTTCCTGATCCGGCTGGAGCACGGGCAGCCGATCACGTTCGGCAAGGACGGGCAGTTCTGCGTCGTCCACCCGCCGGGCGGCTTCGGCCTGGAGGTCCGGGAGACCGCGAACACGCCGGCCGAGGAGATCGTGGTGCACGACGCGGGCGTGGCCGACCCGGCGTACGCGTTCGCGCTGTCCCGGCTGCCCGGCCTGGACCTGAGCAACACCCCGATCGGGGTGTTCCGGTCGGTGGGCCGCCCCTCCTACGACAGCGTGGTGCAGGAGCAGGTCGCGGCCGCCAAGGCCAGCGTGGACAAGACCCCGGAGCAGCAGCTCGCCGCGCTGCTCGGCAGCGGCGACACCTGGACGATCCTCTGATCCGCCGCTGACCCGTCACGCGAAAGGGCGGGCCGTTCCCCCGTGGAGCGGCCCGCCCTTCGCCTGTGACGCAGCCCGGTCAGGCGGCCGCCGGGGCGGGTACCCACAGCTCGTCGACGGCCCGCTCGGCCGCGGCGAGGCTCTGCTCGAACAGCGGGATCAGCTCGGCCATCGCCGGGTTGACCGGGGCCAGGGTCAGCTCGGCGCAGATGAACCGCGGCTCCAGGCCGGTCAGCGACAGGCCGTGCGGCAGCCACGGCTCGGCGTGGTCCCAGCCCTCCCGCGGGGTGCCCGGGCCGTACCCGCCGCCGCGGCTGACCAGGACGACGAACTGGCGGTCGCCGAGCAGCCCGGCGTTCGTCACCGGGTCGTACGCGATGCCGGGGGCGATCAGGTGGTCGACCCAGGACTTCACGCTGCTGGGCGCGCCGTAGTTGTAGAGCGGGAGCCCGAGCAGGACCGTGTCGGCCTGCTTCACCTCGGCCACCACCTCCTCGGTCAGCTGCCAGGAAGCCTGCTGCTCGGAGGTGTGCTGATCCGGCGGCACCATGCGCGCGAGGCCGCTCGCGGTGTTCAGGTGCGGCAGCGGGTTCTGGCCCAGGTCACGGTAGGTGACGGTGCCGTCCGGGTGGGCGGCGCGCCAGGCGGCGGCGGCGCGGGCGCTGAGCCGCCGGCTGATCGACCGCTCCCCGGTGATGCTGGAGTCGATGTGCAGTAGGTGTGCCATTGGTGATTCCTCCTCCGACGATCGTTCGTGTAGAACCAACTATTTATAGCAGGTCGATGTTCCTCATAGCGCGTAAACTGGGTCACATGTCCGCCGCACCGGTCGAGGAGTCCGAGCGCCGCTCCGGGCCCCTGCTCGACCACCTGGCCCGGCGGATGCGGCTGCGCTCGGAGTCGGTGCTGGCCCCGCTGGGCCTGCGCCCCCGCCACCTGGTGGCGCTCACCGTGCTGCGCGACTCCGGCGGCGTCAGCCAGCAGGCGCTCGCCGGCACGCTCCAGCTCGACAGCACGAATGTGGTCGGGCTGCTCAACGACCTGGAGGCGGACGGCCTGGCCGAGCGCCGCCGTTCCCCGGAGGACCGCCGCCGGCACGAGGTACGCCTCACCGACGCGGGCACGAAGCGCCTGCGCGAGGCCGAGTGCGCGCTCGCCGGAGCCGAGGAGGAGGTCCTCGGCGCGCTGGCTCCCGGCGAACGGGACCTGCTCTACGACCTGCGGCGACGGGCCACCCAGGGCCGGTCGTCGACCTGCGGCGAAGTGATGGCGGAGGGCGGCCCGGGCGCCTGCTGACCGCCCGCGCTCAGCGGGGCCGGGTCAGAGCGCGGTGGTGGCCTGCGGCCGGTCGTCGCGGACGTGGACCAGCATGTCGCCGGTCTCGATCACCGCGCCGGCACGGTCGTTGAGCGTGACCACCTTGCCCCGGCGGACCAGCGCGATGACCAGCGACTCCAGCTCACGCGGAGAACGGCCCACCTCGTCGCGCTCGGCCGACCGCATCGCCAGCGCCATGCCCTGACCCGGGGTGAGCAGGTCCTCCACCACGTCGATCAGGGGCGGGGCCGAGGTGGAGAGGCCGAGCAGCCGCCCGGCCGTGGCCGACGAGACGATCACGTGGTGCGCGCCGCTCTGCTTGAGCAGCGGCGCGTTCTCCGCCTCGCGTACCGCCGCGATGATCCGCACCTGGCCGGCGGTGAGCTGCCGGACGGTGAGCGCCACCAGCACCGAGGCGTCGTCGCTGTCGGTCGCGATGATGACCGACTTGGCGGTACGCACATGCGCCTGCTCCAGCACCGACGAGCGGGTGGCGGAACCCTCGATCGTCACCAGGCCGTTCGAGGTGGCCTGCCGCAGCGCCGGGCCACTACGCTCGACCACCACGATCTTGGACTTGTCCGTACCGTTCTCCAGCAGGGCGGAGACCGCGCTGCGGCCCTTGGTGCCGTAGCCGCAGATGATGACGTGGTCCTTCACGGTTCTCCTCCACCGCGACAGGCGGCGCCCGGTGCGGTACTGCTCGGTCAGGACTTCCAGGGTGGTGCCGACCAGGATGATCAGGAAGAGCACCCGGGCGGGGGTGACGAACAGGACGTTGGCCAGGCGCGCGGACGAGCTGACCGGCGTGATGTCGCCGTACCCGGTGGTGGAGAGCGAGACCACCACGTAGTAGAAGCAGTCGAGCAGGGTCAGGCCGCTCTCGTCGACGTCGCGGTAGCCGTCGCGGTCGAGCCACACCACGAACACCGTGGCGAAGACCAGGCCGAGGGCAGCGAGCAGGCGCAGACTCAGCGCGCTCAGTGGCCCCCGCCGCTGCGCGGGAAAATGGATCACCGTCGGTCCCGCTCCGCCACCGTCGCCTGCACGCCCTCAAGATAGCGGGTACGCCCCGAGCCGGCTGGCTGGGCCGCAGGCCCGCCCCGCGCCGCCAACGGTAAGGATCTCGTCACATTCATCGACGCGCCTGCGGGTGAGACTGATGACTCACCGATCGTGACGAGGGGGCGTCGGATGCGTACAGGCACGGCAGTGACAGCGCTGGCAGTGGTGCTCGGGATGGTCGTCTCCGGGGCGCCACCCGCGACCGCCTCGCCGACCGCCACCACCCCGGCCCCGATGCCGACGGCGAAGCGGACCGCCGTGCTGCTGCCGGCACTCGGCGGGAGCAGCTCGGCGGCGGACGTCAACAGCGCCGGCGTGGTGGTCGGGTCGGCGGAGGTGGCCGGCGGCTACTGGCACGCGGTGCGCTGGGTGGACGGGCGGATCGAGGACCTCGGGACGCTCGGCGGCCCGAACAGCCAGGCCCAGGCGATCGACGAGCGGGGGCGCATCGTCGGCACCGCCCAGGCGGCGGACGGCAGCAGCCATGCCGTGGCCTGGGTGGACGGGCAGATCCAGGATCTCGGCCTGACCGGGGGCATCTTCTCCATCGCGTACGACACGGCGGGCGACCGGGTGGTCGGCGTCTATCACGTCACCGACAGCTTCTCCGGGCGGCGGCCGTTCGTCCGGACCGGGAACACCGAGATCACCATCGACGCGCCGCCTGGTGCGAGCGCGCTCGCGGTGAACGAGGCCGGCACCGTCGCGGGCACCTACGGCTACAAGGACTGGACCGATCCGCCCTTCGTCAACCAGGCATTCGTCTGGCGCGACGGCGTCCTGCGGTCGCTGGGCACCCTGGGCGGGCCCACGAGCGACGCGAACGGCATCAACGACCTCGGTCAGGTGGTCGGCACCAGCTGGACCGCGGACGGCCAGTTCGCCGCCTTCTTCTGGGACGGTACGACGATGCGCCGGCTGGCCACCTCTTCGCCCTCCCCGACGGCGCAGGCCGTGAACGACTCGGGTCTGGTGATCGGCACCGACGGCACCGGCGGTCGCGCGATGATCTGGCCCTCGCCCAGCGCGGAATCCCAGCTGCTGCCTCTGCCGGACGGGGCGGTGGGAAGCGTCGCGATCAATGTCAACGACGCCGGTCTGATCGCCGGTCAAACGCACTTCACCTCGCCGAGCTGGCACTCCAGGGCGACCCTCTGGCGTTGATCCACACCTGCCCGGTCGGCACCACGGGGGCCGACCGGGCAGGTGCCGGGGGCGTGGACGGGGCATGATGGGAACGTCCGGGACGCCCGACCGCGAGGAGGCCGGCATGTCGTTGCTGCGACGGGTGATCGGCGGGGTGCTCCGGCGCATCCGCCTGCGCCAGGGCCGCACGCTGCGCGAGGTGGCCCAGGCCGCCGGCGTCTCCCTGCCCTATCTCTCCGAGGTCGAGCGCGGACGCAAGGAGGCCTCCTCCGAGGTGCTCGCCGCGATCTGCCGCGCGCTCGGCATCCACCTCGCCGACCTGCTCGAAGAGGCCCGCGACGAGCTGCGCCGCGAGCGGCCGACGCCGGTCGGCCCCGGGATCTCGGCGGCCCGGTTCGACCGGGTGCCGGTCGCCCGCACCGGGCCGCAGGCGCGGGTCGGCCCGCCGCGGCTGTCCGTCACCCGCCGGCCGACCGTTTCGCCCCGGCCGTCGGTGACCTGCCGTCCCACCGTCTCGCTCCGTCCGCCAGCCGCCCGTCGGCCGGTCACCGCCACACCGCTGCTCGGCGGGGCACTGCGGCCCGTCGGCCTCGGGCCCGCGCCGCTCGGTCCGGCCCTCGACGCCGCCACGCCCACCGGGTTCGGCGGCGGCATCCGGATCTGGCTGACCCCCTCCGCCCCGGCCGTCCGCCCCCGCCCGCGTATCTCATCGGCGGTGGCCCGGCGGCGGGCCCGCGCCGGCCGGCGGCGGCCGGTCGCCGCGTAGCTTCTGCCGAGGGCGGATCTGCCCCGGGCAGAAAGCCTGGGCCGCGGCCGTGCGCCCGGCGGACGCTGGAGACCGCCGGGTTCCCGGGCGGTCCCCCGCCCACCGGCGGTACGGAGGTGCGCGGCGATGGGTGGCATCTGGATGCTCGACGATCGGCAGCCGGCGTTCGACGACCGGGTCTTCGAACGGCTGCTGGCCGAACGGATCATCTTCCTCGGCACCGAGGTCACCGAGGCGTCGGCGAATCAGATCTGCGCGCAGATCCTGCTCCTCGCGGCCGAGGACCCGGAGCGGGACATCTTCCTCTACATCAACTCGCCCGGCGGCTCGGTGAGCGCCGGCATGGCCGTCTACGACACCATGCGGTACGTCAAGAACGACGTGGCGACGCTGGCGCTCGGGATCGCCGGCTCGATGGGGCAGTTCCTGCTCTGCGCCGGGGCGGTCGGCAAGCGGTTCGCGCTGCCGCACACCCGGATCCTGATGCACCAGCCCTCCGGCGGGATGGGCGGCACGGCCTCCGACATCACCATCCAGGCCGAGAACATGCTGCACGTGAAGCGGACCATGCAGGAACTCATCGCCCGGCACAGCGGGCGCACGCTGGATGAGATCCAGCGCGACTGGGACCGGGACCGCTGGTTCACCGCCGAGGAGGCCCGCGAGTACGGCCTGATCGACCAGGTGCTCTCCCGCGTCGACCAGCTCGCCGGGTGAGCCGGATGGCCCGGCCGGATCACCGGCCGGGCCACCGCTGGCGTCAGGGGTAGCTGACCACGGTGCTGGTGCCGTACGAGCCGACGACCCGGGTACCGACGTCGTTGATCGTGCGCTCGATCCCGCCGCTGCCGTCGAGGAACACCGTGATCGCGTCGTGGAACCGCACCCCGGCCCGGCGCGGCGCCTCGATCCCCCGGTCACAGCGGATGTCCACGCCCTGGTTGAAGTACGAGTAGACGCCCAGTCCCCACGCCTCGTGCGTGCGGACGTGGTCGGCCACCTTGTACGAGGCCCAGCCGTTGCCGGTCGGGCTGCGCCAGGCCGCCTGGCTCGGCGGGTCGTAGGGCAGCTCGCTCTGGTAGAAGACGGTACGGCCGCGCTCGCCGTTCCAGATCGTCTGCCAGCGCTGGTAGTGCTCGACGAAGAGCCCGTACGCGGTGACGTCGTCGCCGTTGACGATCACGCCGGTGGCAGCGGTGTTAACGGTCCAGCCGATCGTGCCGGCCCGGCCGTGGTCGCCGCGCCAGGCCCAGATGTTGTCGATCAGCGTGTGCCGGCTGTGCACCACGAGGCTGGTCACCGCCCGCCCGGCGTACGGGCCGCCGATGCGGAAGAAGACGTCCTGGAGCGAGATCGGGTTCGTGGCGTGCGACCGGTGGCAGTGCCGCGTACCGACCTCGGCCAGCACCGGCGACTCGACCGGACCGGCGTCCACCAGCACCCCGGCGATACGGACCCCGTCCACGTCCTCGATCCGCAGCGCCGCGTCCCCACGGTCGGGCACCAGGCTCGGCATGCCGAGGCCGAGCACGACGGTGTCCGGGCGGCGTACCCGCAGGGCCCGGTCCAGGTGGTAGACGCCGGGCGTGAGCAGCAGGTGCCGGCCCCGGGCCAGTTCGGCGTTGATCCGCTTCGCCGAGTCGGTGGGGCGGGCCAGGAAGAACGCGGACAGCGGCAGCGACGGCACCGGCGCGCCGCCGGTGGCCCAGGTGGTGCCGGCGGTGTCGCGGCGCAGGCGCGGTACGGCGACCCGCCAGGCGCCGCGGGCGTCGACGAACAGGTACGGCTTCTCCCGGGTGACCGGGCTGGTCGGCAGCGTGGTGTACGGCGGGTCGGGGAAGCCCTGCGCGGGCGCGCCGACCACGCCGGAGAACACCTGGTTCCACACGCCGTTGGTCCACTCGCCGCCGAGTTCGCTGTCCCGGGTGAGCCACTGCTGCTGGGAGCCGTTGATGGTGATGCCGTCCACCTTGGAGTCGGCGATGTATCCGCCGCTGGAGTAGCCGCCGTTGCCGGGTTCCAGCCACAGGATGCCCTTGACGTGCACCCTCCGCATCGGCGACGCCTGCGAGACGGCCCATTGGTTCGACCAGTCGGTGGGGGTGACCGCGAGGTTCTCCGCCGAGCGCCAGAAGTTGGTGAGCGCGGAGATGCCGGCGGGCGAGTTCGGGTCCGGCTGCCCGACCACCCGGACCGCGCCGTGGATCTCCACGTCGTCCGGGTGGGCGCCGAGGCCGGCGACAGTCGTGTAGTAGCCGAGCCGGGCGTCCACCTCGTAGCGGCCGGGCTTGAACAGCACGGCGTACCTGTCGAAGCCCATCTCGTTGCGTTCCTGCGCGGTGAAGAGGCGGTCCAGGGTGGACTGGATCTCCTCGACCGGCGTGCTGGGGTCGTACACGAAGACGTTCGGGCCGAAGTCGGGCTCGCGTGCCGGGCGCGCGGCCGGGGACGCGGCGGCGGCGCCGGCCGGGAGGCCGAGGGCGGTGAGCGACGCCGCGGAGGCGGTGAGCGTGAGGAAACGGCGGCGGGAGGGGTCGGGTGATCGCATCTGCCTGCCTGTTCGGTGATGGGACGGGAGAGCGCTCTCTCGGCTGTTCCTACCTCATCACCGTCGATACCGCCAGAGCCCGCCGGTTCCGGAACCGGCGGGCTCTGTGTCGCGCTACGGTCAGGCGCGCCCGGCGCGCTGCTTCACCAGGTCGTCGACGAGCCGCTCCACGTAGTCGGCGGTGTCCTCCCACCGGGTGACCGCGTGGCAGCGGATGTCCATGGCCTTGACCGGGTAGTCGTTGCCGCCCACGTCCAGCCGGTCCCCCACGAAGAGCACGTTGTCGATGGTCAGGTCCAGGTGTTCCAGCAGCTTCCGCATGCCGTACGCCTTGTCCACGCCCTTGCGGGTGACGTCGATCGAGGTCGAGCCGCCGCCGCGGACCTCCAGATCGGGCAGCTTCGCCGCGACCGTGTCCCGCAGCCGCCGCTTCTTGTCGCCGTCCGGGTCCCAGCCGTACTTCTCCGCCGGCGGGGCGGACTGGCCCAGCGCGGAGAACGTGATCTGGCTGCCCCGGTCCTCGATGATGTCGCCCCAGGTCTTCGCCTCCCACAGGCCCAGCGCCTGCGCCGACTCGGTGAGCGCGGTGACGACGCGCGCCTTGTCGGCCTCGCTCAGGTCCTCGGCGTAGACCTGCCGCCAGTCCCCGTCGGACCAGCGGTAGTACCGGGTGCCGCAGGTGGGCATCAGGTGCAGCCGCTCGCGCTGCTCCTCGGTGAGGTCGAGGTGGGCCAGCACCTGCGACTGGAACTGCTCGAACCGACCACCGGAGATGATGAGTACGTCCACCTCGGTGAGCAGGTGGCCGAGCAGCTCCGCCATCCGACGATCGATCTGGGACTTGGAAATCGCCAGGGTGTCGTCCAGGTCGAACGCCACCACTCGAAGATCGTTCACGAATACCTCATGTCGTCGCGGACAGGCCAGAACTAGCAGGGTACCGACGCACCCTGGCGCCGACCTGGAGGGCCCGGACCGGAGGGCTCACCAGACCACACGGCCCTCATGACGGAGCGTAACAGCGGCTCCGAAGCGGGTTCGGGCCTTCCGGAACCGGGCTCGACGGCGAACGCGGTCGGCAGCGTCCGGCGGCGACAGCCATGGTGAGCGGATGCGCCAGGACGAGATCTGGAACGCCGAGACCGCCGAGCGGTACGACACACCGGGCACGGGGATGTTCGCGCCGGAGGTGCTCGACCCCGCCGTGGACCGGCTCGCCACGCTCGCCGGGGACGGGCCGGCGCTGGAGTTCGCCATCGGCACCGGCCGGGTAGCAGTCCCCCTGGCCGAACGCGGCGTGCGGGTCAGCGGCATCGAACTCTCCGTACCGATGGTGGAGCGACTGCGGACGAAGGCCGACGCGGCGACGATTCCGGTGGTGATCGGCGACATGGCCACCGCCACCTCGCCCGGGGAGTACAGCCTGGTCTACCTCGTCTACAACACCATCTCCAACCTGCTCGCACAGGCCGAACAGGTGGCGTGCTTCCGCAACGCCGCACGCCACCTCAAGCCCGGCGGCCGGTTCGTGATCGAGCTGGAGGTGCCGCAACTGCGCGTACTGCCGCCCGGGCAGCGGGCGGCGGTCTTCGCGAGCGAGCCCGGATACGTCGGCGTGGACACCTACGACGTGCTGCGGCAACACCTCGTCTCGCACCACTTCGAGTTCGGCGACGGTCGCGAGGCGCGTGTCTTCCGCAGCCCGCACCGCTACGTCTGGCCGTCCGAGCTGGACCTGATGGGCGAGCTGGCCGGCTTCACGCTGGAGCACCGGTACGCGGACTGGTCCGGCGCGGATTTCACCGCCGACTCCCGCTCCCACGTGTCGGTCTACCGGCTCCCGGCCTGACCGATGCACCTCACGCCGCCCTGATTCATTGACTTCGATCGCTCACCATCGATAGCCTCGCGTCGACAATTATCTTCATCGATGGAGGCTGAGCGGTGAGATTCCTACGACTGCGCGAGGCGCTCGTCGCCCTCGTGGCGACCGCCCTGGTGACCGCCACGGCGGCAACGCCCGCCGCGGCCGCGCCCGGCAGCGACCTGTCCACCCTGGCGAGCTCGTCCACCTTCCCGCTGGCCGATCCGGACACGCTGCTGGCGAAGGACGGCTCCTACGTCACCTACGGCACCACAGTCGGCGCCGGGACCGGCGCGCGCTGCGGCGCGACCGGCAGGCTGTACGTACCCGTCCTCGTCCACGGCTCCGGCAGCAGCGTCGGCATGGCCGACTGCGCCTCGCACGACGCGCTGCCGTCCGGTCCGGGCGGCTGGGCCGAGCCCGGCGGCGCGGTCTGGGCCCCTGGCGTCGCCCGCTTCGGCAACCGGTTCTTCATGTTCTACACCGCCTCCCGCAAGGGCTCCGGCCAGAAGTGCATCGGACGGGCCATCTCCGACAGCGCCCGCGGCCCCTTCCAGAACCAGGGCGAGTGGGCCTGCCCGGACGCCGGCCGGTGGGCACTCGACGCGAACCCCTTCGTGGCCGGCGGGAACCTGTACGTGACCTACCGGGACGACGCCATCGCCAGCGGCGCCGAGACCGGCATCTCCACAGTCCGCACCGACAGCGAGGGCCGCGCGATCTGGGACACCCGCCGGGACATGCTCAAGAGCACCGACATCACCTGGGACACCGCCAAGATCAGCGGCGGTACGCACGTGGTCGAGAACCCGGCGATGTGGAAGGCCGCCGACGGCGACTGGTACCTGATGTACTCGGGCAACAACTGGGACAGCGCGCGCTACTCCACCGGCATCGCCCGCTGCGGCGCCAGCCCCCTGCCCGGCTCCCGCTGCACCCCCATCCGCGAAGGCGTGTCCCGGCCCTTCTTCGGCTACACCGGCAGCGCCGGGCTCAACCCGGTCCGCGACCTGCCCGGCAACCACCAGGGCCCCGGCGGTTTGGACGTCTTCGACGCCGCCGACGGCACCGAGCGCGTGGTGTGGCACTGGTGGAACGGCTCCACCCGCTTCCCGATGACCGGCGTCCTGACCCGCCCCTCCACCGGTTTCCTCGTCTCGTAGTCGGCGCGCTTGCCGACACGACTGCTCACCGTAAGCTTCGGGGTGGTCACGTTCGGTAGAACTCGTTCACGGAAAATTGCATTTGGCAAGAGGTGGCACCGAAATTTTCTCGATGCGATGCATCTGCTTGTCAGGTACCCGACAGTGAAATGCCCACTCTTGTGCTAGCTGTCCGCCGGGAGGATGCTCGAACCGTCGAACGGTACTGCGCCGCCTCACACAGAGGGCGGCGCCCGGCTGCCACCGGACGCCGCATTCGACTCCACCGCTGCAACGGAAGGAGTCACGTTGACTGTAATCCCTCACGGGTCAGACTTCGAGACACCAGAGGACGAGGACGAAACCGTTGCCGAGCCGACCGACCGGCACCGGCTCATCCTGGCGTACATCAAGACGCTCAGTCCGATCATCGCCGCCGTCGTCGCCTGCATCGGGACGCTGGTGGCAGCGCTGGTCCGCTGACCCGCCGGCCCCGCGCTCCGACTCCGGCCGGACGCGGGGCCGTCCCCGTCACCGCCCCGTCGCCGGTTCGTCGTCCAATGTCGCCGGCGCGCCACGTCGCGGCCACTGTCACCGGCGGGCTGCGTCGCCGGCCGGCAGCCGCCGGGACCTGACCTCCGCCAGGATCAGGACCGCCAGGAGCACCACGAACAGCACCGCCGACCCGGCCACCAGGGGATTGACGTAACCGGGCACCAGGTCGGGGCCGCACGTGGTGTCGCGCAGCGGCCACATGCTCGACGACCCGTCAGCCGACGCGCCGATGCGGTGGCTGTAGCCTTCCGGCCGCCGCAGCATGCAAGCGTCATCGGGATCCAGGATCCCGAAGGTGGTCGCCGCCAACCCGCGACCGTAAGCGGCGGCCCCGGTGAACGCCGCACCGGCGGCCAGGAACCATCCCGCCCGCCTCAGCGCCCATGCCCTGCCCCGGAGGTGCGGGTCGCGACGGAGCGCCAACAGTGCGACCACCACGAACACGAGGGCAGCGGCCGCGAACACCGGCCAGGCCAGAGCGAGCAGCACAAGTGCGAGGAAGACGAGAAACATCGACGTGCAACCTACCGCTCCAGGCGTCGTCGTACCGGCCCCGATCACCTCGCCGGATGGTCAGCATGCGCAACTCTTGTCGCCGGGCTCGGACTTGACCATGTGCGCATCGGCTAACTGGCCGCCCACCTCACCTGGCCCCTCGCGACGGGCATTGTCGCCTTGCTCGTTCGTGGCCGGGGAGGGGCCGCCTACTCGCCGGTTGAATTTCGGGTGAGCACATGAGCCGGGACGGCAGAACAGAGCGTGCCCCGCTGCCCCGGCCATGATCAGAACCGCGACGAACGGTCGGGAAATGAGTGAATGCAGGCACCTCCGGCAGGGTTTTCACCCGCTTCCGCACTGACCGGCAACGATTCCGAGACGGAGCCCCTTCGCGCGTCCTCCACACGGGTGGACGCTGCCGTCCCGTCGGGAACGAAGTGAGGTACGGCAATCGCAACCGCACGTCCCGCGCCGGCCAACTCATGCAGCAGAACGCGTCAGCGGTCGGACGACATTCCACCAGCAACGGCTGAGGAGATCATCGGCTGAAGCGGGGATGGTTATAGATGGCCCGGCTGAGCAGACTCGCCGTGTACGCGGTTACGCACAGTCTCCCGAAGGGTCCCATCAGTGAGCTACAGCGCTCCGCCGCCCCCCGGTTATCCAGCTACGCATTTGCAGCAGCCTCCGAAGAAGCGCCCCGTGCGGCTCATCATCGCAGCGGCCGTCGGCGGTGTCTTGGTGCTCTGCTGCGGCGGAGTGACCATCGCTGCGGCAGTCGGCGGTGGCGACTCACCTCCCGCAAGGAGCGCCGCCGCGGAGGCGACCGCTGCCGCGTCCGTCCCGGCAGAAAGCCCTACAGCAGCACCGTCGGTGGAGATCACCACCGCAGCACCCACTACCCCAACACCCACCACCGCAGCTCCTACGACGGCAACACCGAAGCCGAAGCCGAAGGCCACCACCAAGGCGCCGACCGAGCCGAAGGTGTCCGTAGAGCAGGAGAACGCCATCAGGGCCGCCTCCGATTACCTGCGATATCAAGCGTTCTCCCGCTCCGGCCTGATCAAGCAGTTGGAGTTCGAGGGCTACCCGAGGAAGATCGCAACCCAGGCCGTGGATTCTCTGAAGGTTGACTACAAAAAACAGGCTGCCAAGATGGCGAAGGACTACCTCGACACCCAGCCGTTCTCCCGTTCGGGCCTGATCAAGCAGTTGGAATTCGAGGGGTACACGCACGCACAGGCCGTCTACGGTGTCGATCAGGTGATGTGAGAAGGGCATGCGGGTGCCTGTTGCGGCTTTGTCCATGACGGGTGGCAGGCTCTGGCATGGCTCGCCGTCTCACCTACGGTCGACCGCAGACCATGTCAGTCGGTCGTAGGAGCGCCCCGCATCCGGCGCCTGCCTCGCCTCCGGCCAGCTCAAGGCCAGGTTCATCTAGTGGCGGCCGTTGGCGTCTGTGCGGGATTCGGGGTCAGCAAGGACGACCTGTTGCAGTTCTTCGAACGGGTCAGCGACGAGCGCGGGTGGCCGCTGCTGTCAGTCCCGCTCGCACAAGCGCGCTGCTGCAGCAGATCTCGGCGACGCGATCGGGCACGCAAGCTCCGGAAGGCGGCACAGTGATCGTTGATCAAGCACCTGACCTGGTGCCCCCGGCAGGATTCGAACCTGCGACACACGGTTTAGGAAACCGATGCTCTATCCCCTGAGCTACGAGGGCGCGAGGGCCTAGTCTAGCGACCTGGGGGTTCACCTGGGGTGGCAGGGAGTGGCCCGCGTTCACCCGCGTTCCCCGGACCGCCGTTCTCGCAGCCCAGGGAGTCTCTACGCGAGTTCGCACAGCGCCACCTCTGCTGATCTTGGCTGTTTGGGCTGGTAGGGGGTCTTGTCGCGGATGCAGGCCCAGAGGACGTTGAGGCGTTGTCTGGACAGGGCGGCGGTGGCTTGGCGGTGGGTTTTACCTTCGGCTCTCTTCTTGTCGTAGTAGGCGCGGGATCTTGGGCAGTGGGTCAGGGCGGTGAAGCTGGACATGCTGAACACCCGACGCAGACCCCGGTGGTAGCGGTGCGGCCGGACCTGGTGCCCCTGCCTGCGTCCGGAGTCGCGGGAGATCGGCGCGAGCCCGGCGTGGGCGGCGAGCGCCGCGGCGCTGGGGTAGGTGGTGAGGGTGCCGGCGTGGGCGAGGAACTCGGCGGCGAGGGTGGTGCCGATGCCGGGCAGGCTGGTGACGATCTCTCCCAGCTCGTGCTCGGCGACGATGCCGGCGATGGTTTCCTCGATGGCGGTGATCCGGTCGTTGACCGCTTCCAGGTCGGTGGCCATCTGCGCCACGATCCCAGCTGCGGTGGCCTCTCCGGCGACGGCGACGGTCTGCGTCCGCGCGGCGGTGACAACTTTGGCGGCCAGTGTCCTGGCGGCCCGGACGCCGTGCTGGCGTAGGTAGGCCAGGATGCGGGCTTCGCCGGCGCGGCGCAGCCCGGCGGGGGTCTGCCACTGGGCGAGGAGCCGCAGCGCGCCCTTGCTGCGCAGGTTCAGCGCCTTCTCGAGCGCGGGGCTGATCATGGCCAGCAGGTCCTGGATGCGGGCGGTGATGCGGACCCGGTCGGCGACCAGGTCGAGGCGGCGGGAGACGAGCAACTTCAGCTGCTGCTGCACCCCGTCCGCCAGGGTGAGGGTCGGAAGATCGCCGCGCATGCGCAGGGTCTGGGCGATGACGTAGGCGTCGTGGGCGTCGGTCTTGCGTTCGCCGTGGAACGCCTCCGCCATCCGGGAGGTGACCGTGCCGCTGACGTAGCGCACGTCCGCCCCGCGCTCGAACAGGACCGCCAGCAGCAGCGACGCGGGTCCGCCTCGTAGGTCGACGGCCCAGCGGAGCGGCTTGCGGCGTTTGCCGAGCCGTCCGGCGATGTCGGAGATGGATTGTTGGTCGTTGGGGATCTTCTCGGACATCACCACGGTGCCGTCGTCGTCGATGACGCACACGTGGTGGTGGGTCTTGCCGACGTCGACGCCGGCCCACAGGCTGCCCACCGGGCATCACCCTCTTCGGTTGTCTGATCAAGGGGCGTGGACCCGCCGCGGTTCAGTAGCCACAACTTCGGAAAGGGCGATCGGTCGCAAGTCTCCATCCAGTGCTGATACAGCGGTCGTCAGCGAGGGCCGGGGCGTCCTACTCCAAGCTGGCCATGACATCGGCAGCACACACCCAGACAGTCACCCGACCCTCCGGGTCCACACGGCAAACGACACAGCTCGATGTCCGGTTGCGGGTCCCGACGGGACACCCGGAGCCACCACGGCCGACGTTCGGGGCGTCGCGCCGAGGACGCCGGGGCAGTCCACGATCTTGCGCGCCTCGGCGATGGTCACCGGACGGTGAACCAAGCGTCAGGTGTCGAGGCCTGCGAGGTTGAGGCGTTCGAGCAGGCTGGGCTTGCGGGCGTGCGCCGCCCGCAGCTCGGCCAGCCGGTGCCGGAACCACGAACTGTCCCCGTCGCGTTCGCTGAGGTCGTGCAGGTCGACGAGGAGTTGCACGGCGGTGTCGTACTCGCGCGGTTTCTTCGTGGCGATGAGTTCATCGACCCGTTGCCAGGCGGCGGGTTGGTCGACTGCGAGGGTGTCGAGGTGTCGTTGCCGGGCTGCCGCGGCGGACCGTTCGCGGGAAATCCGGTCGCGTTCGCGTTGCTCGGCGTCCCGTCGTTCCCGTTCGGCGCGCAACTCCGCGGCGGCGGCGAGCAGTTGCCCGGCGGTGCGGGCGGCTGCCGGGGCGGGGGCATCGGTGCGGTGCGCGTCCCGGTAGCGGCGTAGCAATTGGCGGCGCAGGTGGCTTTCGCCGCTGGTGATCAGGTCGGTCAGGATGGCGTCCTTGTCCCGGGCGGGCAGCCCGACGACCCAGGTGCGTAGTTGCGCGGCGGTCGGTTCGCCGGAGGCGGCCGGCGACGACCCAGCCGCCGCAGCCGCAATCAGGTCAGGGTCGATGCGCAGGAACTCGGCGACGGCGGTGAGGGGCGCGTCGAGGGCGCCCATTCCGGCGGGGACGGGCGGTTCGAGCTCGTCGTCGGCGATGTCCTCGGACTGTAAACAGCGCAGCCAGGCCAGGTAGAGCAGGCGCAGATCGCCGGCGGCGAGGCGGGCCCGGACCGGGATGATCGAGGTGAGTAGACCGTGGCCGTCGAGGTCCCACTCGTCGGTGCCGTCCTCGTCCTCGTCGTGGAGGTCGATGATGACGTGCGTGCCGGCGGTCCATGCGGATGCGCTGTCACCCTGGCAGTACTGGGCTGCTGTGGCGGGGTCGAGTACGTGTTTCGGTAGCCGCAGCATGAGCTGGCGGGTGCCCCAGTTCGCTAGGTAGAGGTGCGCGTCGAAGTACCGTTCCATCAGCGTGCGCGGGTTGCCCTTGAAGTTGCCCCACTCGTAGGTGTTGACGAAGCTGGTGGCGGTGATGTCGGCCCGGGTGGACAGCGACCGCAGCTCGGCCCGCTCCCGGCCGGTGAGGGGACGGTCGACGGCGGTGAATTCGTAGTACTGGTACTCGCTCATCGTGGCCTACCTTCCGGTCCAGTGCCGGTAGGCGTCGATCCACGCGGCACCGTCCGGCGCCGGGGTGGGTAGCGGCAGGTCGAGAAGGCCGACACGTTGCCGGTGGCGGCCTCGGGCGCAGACCGCGGCGATGCTGTCCGCGGCCAGCTCGATCTTGCCTATGGTGACCTCGACGCCGAGGAGGGTGGTGGTGAACGGCACCGCCAGATGCTCCTCGATCATGGCGATCAGGCCGGCACGCTGGTCCTCGTGACCGTCCGTGTCGACGGTGGCTTCCTCGATCATCGCCTCCAACGCGGCGGTCCCCTTCGATGCCATCGGCGGAGGATAGCGGACCGGTGTTGGGGTGTTCGGAGCCTGATGCGCGAGGATGGTCGGCATGGGTTCGGTGGCCGAGTTCGTCGATCTTCGGCGGGAGGTGGAGCGGTTACGGGCGGAAAACGCCCGGCTGGCGCGTCTGCTGGAGTTGCGCGGTCAGGACACGTCTGCGGCGCCGGAGCAGTTGTCCACGCCGGTGGAGCCGCCAGGGCTGGTCACCATGGCTTCGCCGACTCGGGACAAGCTGGCGTTGTTCGCTGACCGGTTCCGGGCCCGGGCCGACGTGTACGCCGTGCGGTGGGACAACGCCCGTACCGGCGCTGCCGGGTGGATGCCCGCGGTCGCGGGCGGTTGGCGTAAGGGTATGGACCGGCGGGGTGCCACCTACCTGCCCCGCACGACGGAGGTCGTCGCGGCGCATCTGGTCGGCGACGTGTTCATGGGCCTGTATCCGCTGATGCCCGGCAACACCTGCCACTTCGTCGTGGCCGACTTCGACGGGCCGACGGCGATGCTCGACGCCCTCGCGTACGTGAAGGCGGCACGGGCCAGCGCGGTGCCCGCCGCGTTGGAGATCTCCCAGTCGGGCCGCGGAGCCCACGTGTGGGTTTTCTTCACCGGCGCTGTTCCCGCGGCCATCGCGCGGTCCCTCGGCACCGTCCTTCTCCGTGAGGCGATGGTGCTGCGCGGGTCGATGGACCTCCGCTCGTACGACCGGCTGTTCCCCAACCAGGACGTGCTGCCCGAGGGTGGCTTCGGCAACCTCATCGCCGCGCCGCTTCAGGGTCGCCGCCGCAAGGACGGACTGACCACCTTCCTCGACCTCGGCACCCTTGAGCCGTACGCCGACCAGTGGGCGTTCCTGTCGACGCTGGATCGGCTCAGCCCCGGCGAAGCCGAACACGTCGCCCGGCAGGCCAAACACGCCCTCACCGGCGCCGATGTCGCCACGATGGGCCGGTCCGCCGCGACCCAGGTCCATCCACCGCTGCCTCTGGTGGTCCACGCGGAAGCCGGTGCCAGGCTGAGCCTCGACGCCGGCCAGCTCACCCCTGCCGCGCTGGCGACGTTCAAACATGCCGCCGCCATGGCCAACCCGAAATTCTACGAGCTGCAGCGGCTACGTAAGTCCACCTGGGACACCCCACGCTTCATCCAGGGCTACGACCTCACCCTCGATGATCGCCTGGTGCTCCCGCGGGGACTGCGGCACACCATCGCCACGATCGTCGAGCGCGCCGGGTCGCGGCTGGCCGTCACGGACGCACGAAACTCCGGGACCGAGATCGCCGCCTCGTTCACCGCCGAACTCACCAGCAGGCAAGCCAACGCGGTCGGCGCTCTGCTCGCCCACGACGACGGAATCCTGGTCGCTCCACCCGGCTCCGGCAAGACCGTCATGGCCTGCGCCGTGATCGCCGAACGCAGCACCTCCACCCTGGTTCTCGTCGACCGCAAAGCCCTAGCCGACCAGTGGCGCACCCGCGTCGAGCAGTTCCTCAGCATCAAGCCCGGTCAACTTGGCGGCGGCCGACGCAAGCTCACCGGCACCGTGGACATCGCGCTGCTGCCCTCCCTCGCCCGGCGCGACGACGTCGCCAACCTGACCCAGGGGTACGGGCACGTCATCGTCGACGAATGCCACCACCTCGGCGCCGCAGCCTACGAGCACTCGGTCAAACGGATCGCCGCGCAGTTCTGGCTCGGCCTCACCGCCACCCCCACCCGACGCGACGGCCTCGGCCAACTCGTCACCTGGCAGCTCGGCCCCGTCCGCCACACCCTGACCGACGAGGAACAAGGCACCCTCGCCGCAGCGATGCACACCGACGCCGGACCCCGTCGAGCGCTGTTCATCCACGAGACCACATTCCAGCCCGGCGACATCGACCTTGACGCGCCCGGCGCGCTCGCCGAGGTCCATCGAAGACTCGCCGTCGACGAGTCACGCAACGCTCGGATCGCCGATGACGTCGTCGCGGCTCTGACCCGCGGCCGCAACTGTCTCGTCCTGACCCGACGGGTCGCCCAGGTCGAGACCCTCACCGCCCTGCTCGCCGCACGCGGACACCAGGCGCTCGTGCTCCGGGGCGCGATGAGCACCCGCGAACGGCGGACCGTCGTTGACCGGCTCGACGGCGCCAAGGCCGGCGACGGCCTGCTCGTCATCGGCACCACACCGTTCATCGGTGAAGGCTTCGACGCCCCCGCCCTCGACACCCTCTTCCTCGCCGGCCCGATCTCCTACGACGGCCTACTCGTCCAATGCGCCGGCCGCGTCATCCGCGCCGCACCCGGCAAGGACCTCGCCGAGGTCCACGACTACCACGACCCAACCTCACCCATCCTCGCCTCCTCACTCCCACGCCGCATGCCCGGATACCGGGCACTCGGCTTCACGCGCACATGAGTGCATCCGATCGCGATCCCCATGGCTGGTCCCGCCGGCTATGGGGTGTGACCAGACCAACGACCAACCTCAGCCGGCGCAGGACGTCACCCCAGCCGCCGGCGGACTACCGACCCTACGGCGACCGGCGGCCCTACGTAGTGGCCGAAACCCTTGCCGAACTGCACGGCCCGACCGGAGGCACGGTGATGCTTCCGCGTCATCTCGACTGGTCCGGGCACGCCGAGTACGACCTTGCCCGGCCCGCACGGCTGACCAGCATGTACAAGGTGGTACTCACCGAAGCCAGCATCGTCGAGGACCTGAACACCTGGCTCGACGCCGACCTCCTCCGGCGGCTCTGGCCCACCCTCTGGCTGCCATCCCAGCTCCGCCGGCGCTGGGAGGACACCTTCCCCGAACTCGCCATCACCCGCAACAACGTGACATAGCGGTAGACCCTTGCAAGAACGCCCCAGAGGCCGCGCAAATCGAACACCGAGCCGCCGCATTTCGAACGCATCTTTACCGCAAATCGAATGCGAAGGCCCTCGCAGATCGAAACCTTACTGGCTATCATGATGTCGTGCCGACACCGCACCTGATTCCACGTCGGGCCGCCGCGCAGGTCGACGCCGCGCTGACCGACACCCGCGTCGTCCTGATCAGCGGAGCACGCCAGACAGGCAAGAGCACGCTGGTCCGCATCGTCGCCGGCGATCGTCTCGCCGAGCGCCGCGATCTTGATCGGGCTCAGGACCGGGCGGCGGCGATCGCCGATCCAGTCGGGTTCGTGGACTCCTCCGAGCTCTTGGTCATCGACGAGATCCAGCGCGCTCCGGAGCTCCTGTTGGCCATCAAGGCCGCCGTCGACGAGGATCCCCGTCCCGGTCGGTACCTGCTCACCGGATCGTCTCGGCTGTTCGGAATGGTGGCTGCGCCGGACGCGCTGCCCGGCCGGATGGAAACGGTCGAGCTCTGGCCATTCTCCCAAGGCGAACTCGACGGAGCACTGGACGGATTCATCGACGCCGTCTTCACGCTCGGCCCGGACCTGCGACACGAGTCGGACGTGACCCGCGCCGACTACGCGGCCAGGATCGTGCGCGGCGGCCTACCCGAGGCCACCACCCGCACCGACCCACGCCGCCGCCAACGATTCCTCGACGCCTACGTCCAGGCGCTCATCGACCGCGACGTCCGGCAGCTGTCCGACATCCAGCACAAGGGCGAGCTACGCAAACTGGTACGCCTCCTCGCGGCCAGGTCCGCGACCGTCATCGCCGCCAACTCCCTCGAATCCGCCCTCGGACTGAGCCGGCCGACGATCGCCCGCTACCTCCAGGCGCTGGAAGAGATCTTCCTGGTCAAACGGATTCCCGGCTGGTCCCGCAACATCGGCACCCGCGCCACCGCCGCGCCAAAGCTGATCTTCGTCGACTCGGGCATCGCCGCCAACGAGACCGCGACCGACGCCCGGGCACTGCTCCGGCCGGGAGCACCGTTCGGCCCGCTGCTCGAATCATTCGTCCTGTCCGAACTCTCCCGCCAGCTCACCTGGTCCGAGCAGCCCGTCGACCTGTCCCACTACCGCGACCAGAGCAGGTACGAAGTCGACGCGGTGCTCGAGAACCGAGCTGGTCAAGTGGTCGGGATCGAAGTCAAAGCAGCCACCACCGTCGGACCCGACGACTTCCGCGGACTACGCCGACTCGCCGACCGCCTCGGCGACGACTTCCTCGCCGGCATCGTCCTCTATACCGGATCGTCCACGCTGCCGTTCGGCGAAAGACTCCGCGCCATGCCGGTCAGCGCCCTATGGCAGGTTTCCGCCTCGACAGCAGACTGACCTCGCTCGCAGGCCGCTCCTCAGCCGTCATGGGAGTGGGCATGCCTCAGCCGGGCGGGGGCGGTGGTGTGGCGGCCACGAGCAGGGTGAGGTCCCGGACCAGGTCGTCCAGGGACTGCCCGGTCTGGGCGCGGACCAGCCCGAGGGTGAGGTCGGCGAGCAGGTAGAAGCCGAGGGTGCGGGCCTGGTCGGTGTCGAACGAGGCGAGCAGCGCCTCGGCGCCGGCGAGGTCACCGCGGTGGCGGGCGGCGATGACCCCGGCGGCGCGTTGCACGAGGTCGGCGGCGACCGGATGCGGGCCGGTCACGCCGGTCAGAGCTTCGGGGCGGCGGCGCGGGCGGCGTCGAAGCGGGTGATCACGTCCGACCAGTTGACCAGGTTCCACAGCCGGTCGACGTAGTCCGGACGCACGTTGCGGTACTGCAGGTAGTAGGCGTGCTCCCAGGCGTCGAAGACCAGCAGCGGGGTGGAGCCCTGCCCGACGTTGCCGTGGTGGTCGTAGACCTGCTCCACGATGAGCCGCTGCCCGAGCGGCTCCCACGCGAGGACGCCCCAGCCCGAGCCCTGCACGCTCTTCGTCGCCGCGGACAACTGACCGACGAAGCTGTCGAACGAGCCGAAGTGCTCCTCGATCGCCGCCGCCAGCTCGCCGTCGGGACGGTCACCGCCGTCCGGGGACAGGTTGTTCCAGAAGATCGAGTGCAGCACATGGCCGGAGAGGTTGAACGCGAACGTCTTCTCCAACCCGACCAGCGCGGCGAAGTCACCCTTGTCGCGAGCCTCGGCCAGCTGCTCCAAGGCGTCGTTGCTGCCCTTGACGTACGCGGCATGGTGCTTGCTGTGGTGCAGCTCGAGGATCTCGCCGGACATCGCCGGCTCCAGCGCACCGTAGTCGTACGGCATGTCGGGCAGAGAGTAGACGGCCACCAGCAAGCTCCTCACACCATCGTCGGCAACGTGAGCTGGGCGGGAACCCCGGCGGTGGTTCAGATCATCGCGTTGCCGGAGCACCCGCCCACTGCTGCCAGCATTGCGTAGTTGCCAAGCTTTGGCAATAAGCATGCCCAGGGTGGGGCGCAGCACGTCGCAGGAAACCGATACGGCGGTCGATGGGAAAGTGGAGCTGGAGTCTCTACGCGAGTTCGCATGGCGCCAGTTCTCCTGATCTTGGTTGTTTGGGCTGGTAGGGGGTCTTGTCGCGGATGCAGGCCCAGAGGACGTTGAGGCGTTGTCTGGACAGGGCTGCGGTGGCCTGGCGGTGTGTTTTCCCTTCGGCTCTCTTCTTGTCGTAGTAGGCGCGTGATCGTGGGCAGTGGGTCAGGGCGGTGAAGCTGGACATGCTGAACACCCGGCGCAGGCCGCGGTGGTAGCGGTGGGGTCGAACCTGGTGGCCTTGGCGGCGGCCGGAGTCTCGGGAGATCGGCGCGAGCCCTGCGTGCTCGGCGACCACTGCGGCGATGGTTTCCTCGATGGCGGTGATGCGGTCGTTGACCGCCTCCAGATCAATAGCCATCTGGCCCACGATCCCGGCCGCGGTGGCCTCTCCCGCGACGGCGACGGTCTGTGTCCGCGCGGCGGTGAGAACCTTGGCGGTGAGCGCCTTGGCGGCCCAGACGCCGTGCTGGCGTAGGTAGGCCAGGATGCGGGCTTCGCCGGCGCGCCGTAGTCCGGCGGGGGTCTGCCACTGGACGAGGAGCCGGAGCGCGCCCCTGCTGCGCAGGTGCAGCGCCTTCTCCAATGCGGGGCTGATCATCGTCAGGAGGTCCTGGATGCGGGCGGTGATGCGGACCCGGTCGGCGACCAGGTCGAGGCGGCGGGAGACGAGCAACTTCAGCTGCTGCTGCACCCCGTCCGCCAGGGTGAGGGTCGGAAGATCGCCGCGCATGCGCAGGGTCTGGGCGATGACGTAGGCGTCGTGGGCGTCGGTCTTGCGTTCGCCGTGGAACGCCTCCGCCATCCGGGAGGTGACCGTGCCGCTGACGTAGCGCACGTCCGCCCCGCGCTCGAACAGGACCGCCAGCAGCAGCGACGCGGGTCCGCCTCGTAGGTCGACGGCCCAGCGGAGCGGCTTGCGGCGTTTGCCGAGCCGTCCGGCGATGTCGGAGATGGATTGTTGGTCGTTGGGGATCTTCTCGGACATCACCACGGTGCCGTCGTCGTCGATGACGCACACGTGGTGGTGGGTCTTGCCGACGTCGACGCCGGCCCACAGGCTGCCCACCGGGCATCACCCTCTTCGGTTGTCTGATCAAGGGGCGTGGACCCGCCGCGGTTCAGTAGCCACAACTTCGGAAAGGGCGATCGGTCGCAAGTCTCCATCCAGTGCTGATACAGCGGTCGTCAGCGAGGGCCGGGGCGTCCTACTCCAAGCTGGCCATGACATCGGCAGCACACACCCAGACAGTCACCCGACCCTCCGGGCCCACATCAGCAAACGACACAATTCGATGTCTGGTTGCGGGTCCGGACGGACTTCTGGGGTCTGCTGCCGTCGGCGTCGGCTGTCGGGGCGTCACGCCGGTACGCCGCGGCGGCCTGAGGACCTCACCCGCCCTTTGGCGATCGCGGCCGGGCCCAGCAGCGAGTCCGTGCTCTGCGGTAGCCGGTCCGGCCCGGGGGCGAGGTGACCCTGAGTGGGAAGCTGGGTGACACCCCTCAGCCCGTTCGCGGAAGAACGTCGGCATGGCTGGGCGTAAGGGCACCCGGCGCTGTCGTCCTACTCGACCCCCCGGGCCGATGACGCGCACGTCATCGAAGATCGACGTTCTGCACCTCGCGCAGCCGCGCCGCCGGTCCCGTCGGTCCGGTCGGCTCGACGGGTGACGCGGATTCTCCGGCCGGCCGGGCGTTGCGCCCCACGCGGTGCAGGTGGCGCAGCGCCTGGCGATACGAGTCGAGCAGGCCGGTTTCGACGTAGGGCAGGTCGTGCTCGCGGCAGAAGGCGCGGACGATCGGCCGGGCGTGGCGCAGTGCGGCGCGGGGCATGCTGGGGAACAGGTGGTGTTCGATCTGGTGGTTCAGGCCGCCGAGCAGGAAGTCGGTCAGCCGGTTGCCGCGGACGTTGCGGGAGGTGAGGACCTGGCGGCGGAGGAAGTCCACCTCCTCGTCCGCGCCGAGGATCGGCATGCCCTTGTGGTTGGGGGCGAAGGCACATCCCAGGTACAGCCCGAAGAGGCCCTGCTGCACGACGACGAAGGCCAACGCGCGCAGCGGGGACAGCACCACGAAGACCGCGGTGAGGTATGCGGCGGCGTGCAGCCCGAGCAGCAGCGCCTCCCGGCCACGCCCCCGGTAGGTGGACCGGGACAACGCACGGACGCTGGCCACGTGCAGGGCCACGCCTTCGAGCAGCAGCATCGGGAAGAACAGGAGCCGCTGGTGGCGGGCGAGCAGCCGTCCCGCGCCGCGCCGCCGGTCGGCCTGCGCCCTGGTGAACGCGAGAGCTTCGCCCGCGATGTCGGGGTCGCGGCCCTCGGTGTTGGGGTGGGCGTGATGGCGGTGGTGCTTGTCGACCCACCAGCCGAAAGCGAGCCCGATGGCCAGGTTGCCGTACACCAGCCCGACCAGGTGGTTGGCGCGTCGGGACCGGAAGATCTGCCGGTGGCCGGCGTCGTGGCCGAGGAAACCGCTCTGGGTGAAGACCACGGCGAGGTACGCGGCGGTGACCAGTTGCCACCACGAGTCCCCCACCAGGACGAAGATCGTCCAGCCCGCGGTGACCAGCGCGGCGTTGACGGCGATCATGACCAGGTAGTAGGTCGGGCGCCGCTCCAGCAGACCCGCCCGGCGCACCCGGCTCAACAGTTCGGCGTAGTCGCTGCCGCGACGGCGCTGCGACCCCGGCGGCGCCGCTGAGATGGTCTGGTCGATGGTGCTCATGGATCCTCCCGGCATGGACGCTCAGCGCGTCGCCGGGGTCCGGGGCGAACGCCCCCAGCCTACTCCGCCGCCTGCGCGGCAGGGCGGTACGGCGATCGTGCCATCGCATCGAGGAGCGCGGCCACCGACACGGTGGCGAAACCGACCCGGGCGTCGCTGGCCCCGTACGGAAACCACAGTTCGCCGGCGTGGACGAGCCCGCCGCAGGAGTAGACGACGTTGGGTACGTATCCGTCCCGGTCGGCCGCGTCGGGTGACAGGAGCGCGCCGGGGAGCCGCGCGAGGACCCGTTCCGGTCGGTGCAGGTCGAGCAGGAGCGCGCCGATGGCGTAGCGGCGCATCGGTCCGACGCCGTGGGTGAGCACGAGCCAGCCGGCGTCGGTTTCGATGGGGGATCCGCAGTTGCCGACCTGGATCAGTTCCCAACTGTCCTGCGGGGCGTGCAGCGGCATCGGTTCCTGCCACCGGTTCTCGCCGTCCAGGCGGGTCAGGCCGATGGTCTCGCCGTCGGCGCGGCACAGGGGGAGGTGCCGGCCGCCGACGGTACGGGGGAACAGCGCGACGCCCTTGTTGCGGACGCCCGGCCCGCGCATCGGGGTGCTCTCGAATCGGCGCAGGTCGGTGCTGGCCAGCGCGCGGGTGGCGATGTGCCGTCCGTCGTAGGCGGTGTAGGTGGCCCGGTAGACGGGTCCGGATTCGTCGGTGAACCTGACGACCCGGGCGTCCTCCATGCCGTTGCTCTCCGCCGGAACGGCCGGCCAGAGTACCCGTTGGTGCAGGGCGGTGTCGGTGGGGAAGGTCGTGGCGTAACTGGCGGCGTTGGTGCGGCGTATGTGTTCGAGGGTGTCCGGTCCGGTGCTGCGGGAGAGCAGGTCCGGTGGCAGCTCGCCGAGCACCCGCGCGAAGGTGGCTTCGTCGTACCGCTCGGGTAGGGCGTCCAGCACGGTGGCGGTGATCTCGTTGTCGCAGTCCACCTCGGTCAGGCCGGCGGCGAGGAGGTCCCGGCGGTGGCGTACGGCAATCCGCCGCCCGAGCACCGGCGGGCCGGACCGGTCGGCGACGGTGAGCCGGCGCCCGGGTCCGAGGACCGCGGTGGCGAATCCGATGGACGACAGGTGTCCCTCGCCGATCTGGCGCAGGCTGATCGCGGCCCGCAGCTGCCCGGCGTCCAGACCGGCCTGGTCCGGGTGGGCCATCATCGACGGGTTGCACAGCGCGGCGGCCTCGACCGCGTACTCGTGGCTGAAGTAGGCGCCGATCAGGAGTCGGGTGGTGGGGGGTAGGTCGCGGGCCCGGGCGATGCGGTGCCGAACGAGGTCGTAGTGGTGGTGGAACGTACCGTCCAGGTCGCGGTGCCGGCTGCCGAAGCGGTCGAAGGTGTCCCGCAGCAGCCGGCCGGTCTCCTCGTCGTCGAGGTGCGCGACGCGGGCGATGAGCGCCGCCGCGCGGCTGCGTACCAGGGCGGCGTCCTCACCCGGGACGAAGAGCTTGACGACGACCCGGCGTGGATCCGGGGCGAGGGTCACGCCGTGCCGGACGGCCAGGGTCCCGGTCACGACCACCGCCGGGCGTGCTGGAGGGTGGAGATCAGTGCGAGGGTGGATTCGGCGCCCTGGTTGAGGTTGGGTCCGTGCGCGGTCAGCCCGTCGTAGCCGCCGCCGGTCGCCGGATCCCACATCCGCGTGCCGACGTCGTTGTCGCCGAGGAACCACCCCACCGCCTGCCGCACCCCGGCTTCCCAGCCGGGGTCGCCGGTGACGTCGGCGGCGGTGGCGCAGGCGTCGGCGAACGCGGCGGCCTCGATCGGCTGCTGGTCGTGGCGGCGCCGCAGTGCACCGCCTTCCCAACCGCCGGCGGGTACGACCGACAGGTGCCCGTCGCGGAGTTGGAGGTCGCGCAGCCAGGTGAGCATCCGCAGGCCGTCGTCGAGGGGTGGGCCGTCGTGGCGCAGTTGGCTGGCGGCGATGACGACCTCCGCGAGGGCCGCGTTGGCATAGGTCAGCCGTGGCTGTGGCCAGGGCCAGCGCGGGTCGGATCCGGGGGTGCCGATGGTGGTGGCCGCGTCCGCCAGCAGTGCGGCCGCAGCGGCGTGGGCCGGGTGGCGGCGCAGCACCTCGACCGCGCCGAGTCCGGCGAAGGCCATCGCGTGCGGGGTCGGGGCGCGTCGGGTGGCACCCCGGCTGAAGGCGACGAGCGCCTCCTCGCGGATCCAGGGCGCGGGGCTGCGGGCGGCGGCGGTGCCGAGTCCCCACAGCGCGCGACCCCACCAGTCGCCGAGCCCGGGCTCGTCGGCCCAGCGTCGGTCGTGGCCGAGCCGGTTGCGGAAGGCGCCCCGGGTGTCCTGCGCGTGGGTGAGGAACGCGAGGTAGCGCTCGGCCAGCCGGAGCACCTCCTCCGCGGGCTCCGGCTCGCGGCTGATGACGACCAGGCCGCGGGCGACGTCGTCGGTGCAGTAGCCGTGCTCGCGGCGGACGATGGCGTGCCGGGAGTGCTCGAACAGGCCGGTGTCGTCACTCAACCGGCTCAGGTGCGCGAAGCTCGGCCGGGGCGTCGGATGTCGGCGGCCGCTGCCCGGCAGGCTGGACAGCCCGGTGGTCGCGGTCACGCCGACGCCGCGCTGACCGCGGGACGGCGGGCGGCGACGAGCCGCTCGGCGAGCGCGGCGTAGCGGGCCGCCACCGCGGGCCAGCGCAGGTCCGCGGCCAGCGGCCGGACTCGGCCGGCCAGCCGCGCGCCCAGGCCCGGTTCGGTCAGGATCCGCCGGATCGCGTCGGCCAGCGCCGCCGGGTCCTGATGGGGTACGACCAGACCCGGGCCGCCGGTGAGCAGCTCGACGGCGTGCGGGAAGGCCGTGGCCACGACGGGCACCCCAGCGGCCACCGCCTCGATGAGCACCCCCGAGGTGACCTGTTCGCGGGAGTCGTAGGGCAGCACGACCACGTCGGCGGAGCGGATCAGCCGGCCGAGGTTGGCCTGATCGTGGTAGACGTTCTGGTAGTCCACGGCGTGCGCGACGCCCAGCTGCGCGCCGAGCCGGTGCAGTCCCGCCCGGTACGCCTCCCCCTGGTGCTCGATCACCTTCGGGTGCGTCCGGCCGGCGACCGTGTAGGTGGGGGTCGGTTCGAGGTCCTGCAACCGGGCGAGGGCCCGCAGCGACCACTCGACGCCCTTGCCGGGGCCGAGCAGTCCCCAGGTCAGCAGGTGGGGTCGGGCGCGGCGGTCCGCGGGAAGGCCGACCTGCTCAGCGGCGCCGTGCGGGATGACCGTCACCTTGTCCGGACGTACGGTGTAGCCGACGAGCAGCCGGTCGCGCGCCGTGTCGGTCATCGTGACGACCGCTGCGGCGGCGGTGACGATCTGCTCCAGCAGGGACTTCTGCCGGGCGGTGGGACGGCGGAGCACGGTGTGCAGGACCACGATGCTCGGTACGGTGAGCCGGCGCAGCAGCGGCAGGACGTCCTCGCCGTCGGCGCCGGGGTAGATCCCGTACTCGTGTTGGACGACGGCCACGTCGAAGGCGTTCAGGGCCGTCGCGGCGTCCCGCCAGCCGGCCTGGGTACGGCTCGACCAGGTGTGCACGACGCCGGGTCCGGCCCGCAGGTCGTCGCCGCGGTCGGTGACCCGGACGATGCCGCCGCGCGTACCGTCGGCGGTCAGCTGGGCGGCGAGGGCGGAGTTAAAGGTGGCCAGTCCGCACCGGGTCGGTGGGTGGGTGCTGAGGAATCCGTAGCTGAGCATGGGTGTCGGGCCTTCCGGTTGTCGGCCGCCTCGAAGGGCGGGGACGGCCTCACGCGGTGTCGGCGCACGCCGGCCAGCGTGTGTGACCGGCGGAACGGGTTCGTGTGCGGTGATCGGGTTCAGCGGTGCGATCGGCGGATGAGGTGGTCGTAGACCGCCAGGTAGTCGGTGACCATCCGGTCCGCCCCGAAGCACTGCCCGGCCCGGGTCCGACAGGCGGCCCGGTCCAGCCCGGCAGCCCGGGCGACGGCGTCGACGGCCTGCTCGACGGTCCGCGCGAGGAACCCCGTCACCCCTTCGTCGACGACCTCCGGCATGGACCCCCGCGCGTACGCGACGACCGGCGTGCCGCAGACCATCGACTCCACCACCGACAGCCCGAACGGCTCGTCGAAGGCAATCGGGTGCAGCAGCGCGGTGCTCGCGCCCAGCACCTCGGCACGGCGGTGCGGGCCGACCGAGCCGAGGAAGACGACCTGGTCGCCGTCGATGTGCGGGGCCACCTGTTCGGCGAAGTACCGCTCGTCCTGCACGATGCCGCAGATGGTCAGCGGCCGGCCGGCGCGGCGGGCGATCTCGATGGCCGTGTGGGTGCCCTTGTCGGGATGAATGCGGCCGAAGGCGGCCAGCCCGGGGCCGGCGTCGCGGGTGAACGGCAGCCCGGTGAGGTCGACGCCGTGGTGCACCGTGGCGACGTAGTCGAGCTCGGCGCTGCGGTCGGCGTCGGAGATCGACACGTACGACGAGCGGGCCCGGGCGTACGCGGGGAGGATCCCCGCGCCGGAGAAGCCGTGCACGGTGGTGAGCAGCGGAGCGCGGCAGTGCTCGGCGAAGGCCAGCGGCAGCCAGTCGAGGTGGCTGTGGACCAGGTCGAACTCTCCGGAGCGGGCCATCGTGTGGGAGACGTGCATCGCCTCCCACACCCGACCGTCCAGGTCCGGATCGTCGGCGTACCCCCGGGGGCACACGCCGTCGAGGTCGGCGGAGGTGACGGAGTCGAGCGTCGCGAAGAGGGTCACGTCCACGCCACGGGTGACCAGCCCTTCGGCGAGCAGACCGGTCACCTGCTCCCAGGGGCCGTAGTGGTGCGGGGGTGTGCGCCAGGCGACCGGACCGAGCAGGGCAACCCTCACGGGGACGGCGCGTCGGCGAGGTCGGCCGGATCCAGACGCAGGGTGGCGAGCAGCCCCACGTGTTTGGCAGGGTCCATCCGCTCCGGCAGCTCCCGCTCGACCCACTCGGCTCTGGTCTGCTGTCCGCGCTCGCGCAGCGCGGCAACGATCCGGTGTCTGGCGATCCTCATCGTCTATCCCCTCGATCAGTCGTTCGGGACGGTCATGGTCAGCGGTCAGCGAACGTCGTGACGAGCACCAGCGGCAGAAGCAGGACGGCCACCAGGAGGAACACCCGCAGGCGAAGTGCGCGGACGTCGAGGGCCCGCCTGACCCGCCCTCCGAACGTCGAGGGGGTGGATGTCCCGCTGACCGGCGGCGACGACCCGGCAGCGGCGATCGGACGAACGACCACGTCATCGTCTCCTGGTGCTCTCGACGATTCGGCCTGACTGCTTGAGCGGTCCGGCCGGCGAACGGTCAGCGGAGCATCCCGGCTCTCAGTTGGGCCAGCGAACGCTTCAGCAGCCGGGAGACGTGCATCTGGGACAGCCCGACCCGGGTGGCGATCTGCGCCTGGGTCAGGTCGCCGTAGAACCGCATGGTCAGGATCCGACGTTCACGTGCGGGAAGCGCCGCGAGGAGCAGTCCGAGGGTGAGGTGGTCGTCCACGGCTGCGTATGCCGGGTCGGCGGCGCCGATGAGCGCGAGATGCTCGATGCCGTCGGTCCCGGGCCGTAGCTCGTTCAGCGACGGCAGGCGATAGACCTCGGAGGCGGCGACGGCGGCCCCGAGTTGGGCCACGGTCACCTCCAGGTGGTCGGCGAGCTCTCCGTCAGTCGGTTGACGACCGCGTTGCTGCCCGAGCTCGCCCCGGGCTTCGGGCACCCGGGCGCTCAGTTCCTGCGCTGCGCGCGGCACCCGGATCGCCCAGGCCGTGTCGCGGAAGTGCCGCCGGATGTCGCCGAGGATGGTCGGGATGGCGTAGCTGGCGAACGGCACGCCCTGGTTGGTGTCGTACCCGTCAACGGCTCTGATCAGGCCGACCGCGCCGACCTGAGCCAGGTCCTCGTAGGACTCCCCGCGGCCGGTGTAGCGGCGGGCGAGTCGACCCGCCATCGGCAGGTTCGCCTCGATGATCCTGGTCCGCAGCAGCGCCCGGTCGGGATCGTCGGCGTTCAGGGCTGCGCGTCGACGCAACAGTTGTTCGCTGTCCCCGATAGCCGGGCTCAGCGTCGGAGGGGAGGAAACGGCTGTGGGTGTCACGGCGGAGGTGACCATGGGTTCCAACGCCCCTAACGGGCTGGTGGCGGCGAGACTGGCGGCCACCGGGGACCCGGGCGACACCGCTACCGTACGCCTTCATCCCCCCGACCGACACCCGGACGGGCTCTGGGAAGCGCACTCGGGTGTCGAACCCGGTCGTCAGCCGGACCGGTGGGTGACCGGCCCCGTGGCGAGCTGCTCGGAGCCGTCGACGATCGCCTGGGACAGCTCGGACAGTCGCCGGTTGCGGCTGCGGGCGCCGTCGCGCAGTAACGCGAAGGCTTGGCCCACGTCCACCTGCAGGCGTTCGGCGAGAACGCCCTTGGCCTGCTCGATCAGGACTCGGCTGTTCAGGGCGGTCTGCAGCTGCTCGGTGAGGATGTCACGCCGGTGGATGGCGCGGTGTTGCAACAGTCCGATGGTGGCCACATCGGCGAGCGCCTGACCGATGCGGAGCTTGTCCTCGTCGAGGGCCCCCGGCCGGACGTCGAAGAGGTTCAGCGCGCCGATCACCTCGGAGCGCAGGCGCATGGGCAGGGCGTGCACCGCGGCGAAGCCGACCTCGGCCGCGGCGGCGGTGAACCTCGGCCATCGGGCCGTGGTCAGGGTCAGGTCGGCGACCGACACCGGCTGCCCGGTACGGAAGCAGTCGAGGCAGGGCCCCTGGTCGGTCTGGAGCTGGAACAGCTCCAGCAGTCGGGTGCGTTCGGAGGAGGCGGCGACCACCTGCAGCGTGTCCCGCTGGTCGGTCAGGAGCAGCCCGGCCGCCGACACACCCAGCAGCTCGACACACCTCTCGGTCAGCACGTGCAGGAACTCGATCACGTCGAAGTCGTCGACGAGAGTGTCGGCCATCTCCACGAAAACGTCGGCCAGCGAGGTCTCGGCCATGTCAGTCACCTCGTCTATCTGTGTCTCCGCCGGTCGCCCGACGGGATGGTCCGTAACGCGCCGTCCTGGCACCGATCCCCTGTTCACCCATTTCGGCCACCAGGTGTCCCGGTCGGGCCGAGACGCAGGCGGCGGGCGACGACGTCGGCTGCCACGTCCCGGAGGCGCCGGTCCCGGGAGTACGCGTAGGCGCGCAACCGGACGAGCGCCACCGCCGCCGTCACTCCCAACTGGACCGTGGTCATGCCGGTCGCCTGGTGCACCTCGGGGTGGTGCAGGCCGGTCCCCTCGGGCCACTGATCGTCCTGGTCCACCCCGTGGCGCGTCGCGTCGTCCAGCAGCACCGCGCATGCCGTGTCCGCCAGGACCAGTGCGTCGGCCAGTTGCTCCGCCCCGAGGTCACCGGCACCGACCCGGTAGAGGTCCAGGACACCGAGGCGGATCCCGCCCACCCGTAGTGGCAACGCGAATACCGCACCGGCCCCGGCGAGCACCGCCGCCGGCGCGAACACCGGCCAGCGGTTCCGGCACTCCGGCACGGTCAGATCGGCGACCAGGACAGGTCCACCGGTGGTCGCGTCCACGCACGGCCCCTCACCGAGGGTGAGGGTCAGGTCTTCCAGTTCCGACGCGGTCTGGTCCGTGGCGTACACCACTTCGCGCGGCGTGGCGTCGAGGACCACCGCGACGGCGGCGGAGTCCACGCCCGCGACCGAGACCGCGACCGCGCAGACATGATCGACCGCGACGGTTCCGCCCCGGGCGGCATCGACGAGAACAGCCCACAGCCGCAGCCGTCGATCGACGTTCACCGGATCGCCGCGCCCCGGGTTGTCCTTGCCCACTGCCGACTCCGACCCGGATCAGTCGAACGGACGCGCTGTCATACCGCGCCGAGGTCCCGGGCGACGATCACACCGTACTCCCGCGTGACGCCACGGCGCGACCGGCGACCCACCGGACCCGCGGACGGCTCCGGCGGCTGACGAGCCGGTCGCGGAGGCGTACGCTTGCGGTGTCGCTCGGGACCCCGGTGGCTGACAGTCCGCCGCTGGCGGACGCACCCCACCGATCGAGGTCACCGTGCCGGCCATTAACCGCACCGCATGCACCCGTCAGGCCGCCAAATCTCCGTCGAACTCCCGGCCCGGCACCTCCCCCGCAGCGGCACGTCGGACCGCGACGGCCCGTCGCAGGCCCACCATCATCCAGGCGCGCCTACGGACCACGACGTCCGGGCGCGCGACATGCTCGTCGGAAGGCGGCGGTTCGTGATGACCGCACCCCGGAACAGCCATGTTCGATCCTTCTCGCAAGGCGCCCGTGGCGGCACCGATGCTTCTCGCGCAGTGCCCCCGCGGCGGCCGGTGAAGCGCTCACGAATCGGCGGGGTGTGGGTCGCTGCCGTGGTGTTCGCCTTCGTGCTCCTGCTGCTCCTGATCTTCGTGCTGCAGAACGGGCAACGTGCCGAGGTGTCGTTCCTCGGCGCTCACGGCACCCTGCCGATGGGGGTGGCGCTGCTGCTGGCCGCGGTCTTCGGGGTCCTGCTCGTCGCCCTGCCCGGCACCGCCCGGATCGTGCAGTTGAGGATGCTCGGCCGTCCCGGCACGCGGCCCGGCGGCCCGGCCGGGTCCGGTCCGACTCCTCCGTCGACGACCGGCATCGCTCGCGTCCCGCTGCCGCCCCGCCCGACCCGGGAGGACGGATGAGCCATGTCCGTCACCACGCGACGATTCGCCACGACCCCCGGGTCGGCGGTGTCCTCGCCTCGGCTGGTCCTCGCCCCGGTCCGGGCTCGGGCGGTCCTGGACGGCGGATGGTGGCCGCGGTCCTGGGACCCGGGCGCCGAACTCCCCGGTCTCGTCCTCGCCCTGTCCGAACGCCATGGCCGGATCCGGCATCTCATGCTCAACCTCCGCACCTGGGACAGTAGATTCCGCCGGTTGACCGTCGGACCGGACGTGGTCCGGATCGGCTGGTTCGACACCCTCGACCCCGCCCTGCTGGTCGCCACCACCGGCCGCGACATCCAGGTCGACCTGCTGGTGGTGCCGCCCGCCACGCCACGCGCGACAGCCGAGTGGGCGATGGCGACCGCCGCCGACCCGACCAACCTCAGGCGCGCGCCCGACATCCTGGCCGGCGCACCGGTGGGGCCCCGAGCCGCGGCGGCGACCGGCTCCGCCGAGGACGCGGTGTGGGACAACGAAGGGGGCAGCACCGCTTCGATCGGCCGCCGCCCCGCCAATGACTTCTCCACCACCCCTCCCCGGACCGGAGTGCCCGCATGAACGTTCTGCAGCCAGCCATCGCGGTCGCGCTCGTGGCGGTCGGCGTCATCGGTCTCGGCACCGCCGCCCGAGCGGTGCGGGTCGTCCAGCAGTACGAGCGCGGGGTGGTGTTCCGCTTCGGTCGGGTGCGCGACGGTAGCCGTGGCCCGGGCCTCACCCTGATCGTCCCCGGGGTCGACCGGCTGGTGAAGGTCAATCTCCAGATCACCACCATGAGCGTGCCCGCTCAGGACGGCATCACGCGCGACAACGTCTCCGTACGCGTCGACGCGGTCGTGTACTTCCGCGTCGTGGACCCGGTCAAGGCGCTGGTGAACGTGCAGAACTACCTGTACGCCGTCTCCCAGGTCGCGCAGACCTCGCTGCGCGCGGTGATCGGCCGCGCCGACCTCGACGAGCTGCTCTCCGACCGGGACAAGCTCAATGCCGAACTCACCGGCATCATCGACACACCCACCGAGGGTCCGTGGGGTGTCAAGGTCGAGCGCGTCGAGGTCAAGGACGTCGCGCTGCCGGAATCGATGAAACGCTCCATGTCACGTCAGGCCGAGGCCGAGCGTGAACGCCGCGCCCGGGTCATCGCCGCCGACGGTGAGTACCAGGCCGCCGAGAAGCTCGCCCTGGCAGCCGCCACCATGGCCGCCGATCCCGCCGCCCTGCAACTGCGACTGTTGCAGACGGTGGTGGAGGTCGCCGCGGAGAAGAACAGCACCCTCGTCATGCCGTTCCCCGTCGAACTGCTGCGGTTCCTCGACCACGCGACGCCCCCGCCGGCGCCGGTCGTCGCGACCCGTCCCCGGGCAGCGGAGACAGCGACGATGCCGGATGTCCGGCGGATCCTTCCCGAATCCGAGCCCACGACGGCCGCGGTGCCGGTGGGCTGACCGACAGGAACGGCTGCTCGGCCCGGTGACCGCGTGTGTCACCGGGCCGAGGCCCGTCGGCAGCCGGTCATCCGGTGGTGGGTGGAACAGACGTGTCCAGCAGTGCCGGCGCCTCGCCGTCCAGCGCGGCGATCAGTTCGCGACCGACGAGTTCGTCGTATCCGGCGTCGAGGGGCGAGGTGCGGCCATCGATCTCGCGAAGTCGTTCCGCGGCCCGGCGATCGGCGATGGCCGTCACCCACGCGAGACCATCGACCTGACCGGCGGCGCACCTCGGCGCAAGCTGCCACACCTCGACGAACACCGCCCGGGTCACCGCGACGGCGACCGACGGGCGGCGCACCACCTCACACACCTGGATGAAGACAACGCGGACGAGACGGCGGTAGAGGCGACCGAAGGCGGCCCGGTCACGGTCGGCGACCCGCTTGACGAGGTCGTTCACCGATTCTGGACCGGGGACGACGTAGACAGGGGAAACAGGCATCCGATGCTCCTGGTGGTGTGCCTGCGGCTGAGGCACCACCAGGGACCAGGGCGGCCGTTCCGCCCCACCCTACGCCATCGCGCCGGCCATCGAAGGTGGTCCTCAGCCACAGTTGACCGACCGCCGTGGAGGCGGTGCACCGGCACCGCCCGCGACATCCCTCTCGGGTCGTCGCGGGCGGCGCCGGTGCCGGGTTGCCGCGCCGCGCACTGAGCGCACGGCGCGTGCCCGGTCACCGTGCCCGGCTGCGACGAGAACCTCGAAGCGGCTGGGCACGATGGCTCCTGGAGGCGGGATCAGAGCGTCCCTCAGTCGCTCCCGACCTCGTCGACCGTCCGGTCCGTCGACGGAACGATCACCACCGGGCACGACGCGTGCTGTACGCAGTGCTGGCTGACCGAGCCGAGCAGCATCCCGGCGAAGGCTCCGTGTCCCCGGCTGCCCACCACCAGCAACTGCGCCCCGTCCGCGGCGTCCAGCAGCACCTGAGCCGGATGCCCGCGTACCACGTGGGTGGTGAACCGGACTGGAGCACCGCCGCTGGCCACGTCCGTGACCGCCTCCACCAGCATCTTCTCGGTGATCGCCGCGATGCTCACATCCTCGAACACCGCGGGCGACCACCCGTACGCGAATGCGTACTCCGCCGGGTCGTGCCACGCGCCCACCACGTCGACCCGTGCGTTGCTCAGCTCCGCCTGGGTCGCCGCCCATCGCAGGGCGATCCGTGAGCCCGGTGATCCGTCGACTCCGACCACGATGCGCCGGTCGTGCTCCTCGGCCTGGTCCGTCATGTCGAGCTCCTCTCGGAAGGCTGTCACCTGACGTCGTCTACTTCAGCCAACCGGTGCGTCGCACCAGCGGGATCCGGGCCCAGAAGGTGCCCAGACCGAGGGTGTTGCCGGCACCCGACAGGGCCAGGACGACCAGCACGGCGGCGTAGACGAGGTGGTCGTCCATGAACGGATTGTTCGCCGGGGGGAGGACGACGGTCCACATCATCAGGGTCAGGAGTGCGCCGGCGCCGGCCGCCAGCCGCATCGCGACGCCCAGGAGCAACGCGACGCCGATGGCGAGCAGGGCGCCCATGAACAGGACATCGGTCAGGGCGACGCCGGCGATCGAGTGGTAGAAACCGGCGAACGGGCCCGTCGTCGCGGATCCCAGGAATCCCTTCGTCGGGCTTCCTCCGTTGACCCAGGACTTGGCGGCGGTCGTGTCATGCCCCAGGCCGAACGCCTTGTCCAGGAACGCCCACAGGAATATCCACCCCAGCGCGAGGCGGATGCCCGCGAGCAGGTACCGCACCGTGGCGTTGACCCGCGGGTCGCCCCTGGTCGCTGCCCTCGCCACGGCTCCACCGGCTCGGTCCGGCCCGACACCCACCGACTCGGCGCCGGGCCGGTGTGCGGAGGCGTCCGGTACCAGCAGCGCCAACCCGGCGGCCGGCACGGCGTTCCGTAATGCTGCATTGTGGTTCCTGGCGATGTAGGCCATCGCACTCACATTCCTTGTTCTGCTCGTCACGCGGTGCCGCGGCCTGCTGGACACGGGTGGGTCGGTGCCGGCACAACATCCGATGCGACGGACGACGTGGCCTCGGCACCTGGCGGGAAAGCCGCTGGACGTCGGTCTCGACATCGAGCGGACCGGAGGCGGCGGCGGGGGGTCAGCCACCGGGGACCCGAGCGACATCCTCACCATACGCGCTGCCGTGCGAAAGGGCGGCGGGAGAATCGGCGGCACCAGGCATCACCGGTACCGGTCCGCTGGTCTTCGTCACCGGTCCCACGGGGGCGTAGGCTCAACGTGTCGCCCGGGCCCCCGGTGGCTGTCCCACCCACCGCAAGGCCGGCCCTTCCTGACGGTTACCGGTCCGATGACGGGCCACTCCCCGGCCGGAAGACAACCCTCAGCGGACGCGGTGCCACCCCTCCCCTCTCCTCGCCCACGCGGGCCCCTTGCGACCAGCCGGTACCGGTGACCGCGCGAGAAGGCCCGAGAAGGGACCTCGTCGTGCCCACGCAGACTCACCCCACCGGCAGTGGATCCATGACCCAGGCGCTGGTCGACGCGGCCACCGTCGCGGGCCACGCGCCGTCGATCCTCAACACCCAGCCATGGCGGTGGCGGATCGCCCGGAACCGGCTGGACCTCTTCATCGACCACGACCGGGTCCTCGACATCAGCGACCCCGACGCCCTGCTCGCCACGCTGAGCTGCGGAGCCGCGCTGCACCACGCCCGGATCGGCCTGGCCGCGCAGGGCTGGCACGTCACCGTCACCCGGATGCCCGACCCGGCCGACCCCGGCCATCTGGCGCGACTGCGCGTCGACGGGCGGGCACCCGTCGAGCTCCAGGCCGTCCGCCGTACGCACACCATCCGGCTCCGGCGCACCGACCGCCGTCCCGTCACCGGCCTTCCGGTCGGGTCCGACGATCTCGGGGCGATCAGCGCGGCGGCACGGGCTGAAGCGACGTTGCTGCACGTCCTGCGACCCGATCAGGTGGTGGATCTCGCCGCCGCGACGAGCCATGCCCAGGAGACAGAGACCGCCGAGCCGGCGTGGCAGGCGGAGCTGGCGTACTGGACCGGCGGCTCCCGGCCGGCGGGCACCGGCATTCCCGACACCGCGATTCCGCTCCATGCGCCGCAGACGACCGTGCCCGGGCGCGACTTCGGCCACCACGGCGACCTGCCCATCAGCACCAGACACGACCACAACGCCACCTACGCGGTGCTCTACGGCCGCGCCGACCAGCCGATGGACTGGCTACGAGCGGGCGAGGCCCTGTCGACGGCCTGGCTCACCGCGACCGAACTCGGCGTGTCCGTACTCCCGATCAGCGCCCCCGTCGAGGTAGCCGACAGCCGGCAGACCATCCGGCGGCTGGTAGCCAACCTCGGACACCCGTACCTGGTGCTGCGCTTCGGCATGCTCGACACCGACGACCCGGGACCGGCGCACGCACCGCGACTGCCGGCCGACCAGACCATCGACCCACCTCCGCCGGCGGACTTCCGCTCCGGCACGGCTCCGGTCGGAAGACCAATCAACCGGAAGGGCGACGGTCGGCATGAACCCACGTCACCACTGACACCCCGCTAACCAGTACCGGCTCGACCACCGCACCTCCGGACAACGGCTGGCCGACTCGGTCACCTCGATCTTCGGCTCCTGGCGATTCATCATCATCCAGACCGGCATCGTGGTCGCCTGGATAGCCGCCAATGTCGTCGCCGTGCTGCACCGCTGGGACCCCTACCCGTTCATCCTGCTCAACCTGCTCTTCTCCACCCAGGCCGCCTACGCCGCCCCACTGATCCTGCTGAGCCAGAACCGCTAGGCCGACACCGACCGGGTGAAGGCCGAACACGACTACCAGGTCAACCAGCTCGCCCTGCAATACCTCATCGCCTGGCACCGCGACGCGCACGGCGACACCTGCGACTGCGTACGGCGGGCCGAACCGGTCGTCCGCGGCATACTCACCAAGCTTGCTCGGGATCTATGACGCGGTTCGGGTGTCACTGGGACGAGGGGGCCGCCGCCTTCGCCGGCCAGCGGACGGACGCCACCGACGCGCTGTTGATGGCCGCCGCACGTACGGCGGCCTCGCCGCCGCTGATCGGGCGCGGCCTGTCCAACACGGAGCTGGCCGAGCACCTCGGCCTCAGCCTGGCACCGTGAAGACGCACGTCGGGCGGCTGTTGAGCAAGCTGGCGGTACGTGATCGGGCGCAACTGGTCGTCGTCGCCTACGGACGGGCCTGGTCGGACCGGGCAGCCCACGCTGAGCGCATCGCCCCTCCATGGGAGGAGAGGCCAAGCGTGCTGGGCCTAGCGTAGTAGGCTGACGGGCATGGGACGGTTCTCCGAGGATGAGCTGCACGCGGTTGTCTCCCGGTACGAGGCGACGCGGACGCAGGCATTGACCGAGCGGGACGAACAGCTACGGGCGTTCCACGCGGCCGGGTGGCGGCCGGTGGATCTGCAGCGGGTCACCGGGTACAGCCGGGAGACGATCCGTCAGGCGCTACGACCGGAAGTCCGGCGGGCGACCAACATCAGCCGGCGCAGGACATCGCCCCAGCCGCCGGCGGACTACCGGCCCTACGGTGACCGGAGGCCCTACGTGGTGGCCGAAACCCTTACCGCGCTGCGTGGCCCGACCGAAGGCACGGTGACGCTTCCGCGTCATCTCGACTGATCCGGGCACGCCGAGTACGACCTTGACCGGCCCGCACGCCTGGCCAGCATGTACAAGGTGGTGCTCACCGAAGCCAGCACCGTCGAGGACCTCAATGCCTGGCTCGACGCTGACCTCCTCCGACGGCTCTGGCCCACCCTGTGGCTGCCACCCCAGCTCCGCCAGCGCTGGGAGGACGCCTTCCCCGAACTCGCCGCCACCCGCAGCGATGCGGCGTAGCGGTGGACCCCTTCCACGAACGCCTCGCCCGTACCGGACTCGCGGCAGCCGATCGATACGGCTTCGCGCTGGCCGGCGGTTACGCGGTCCAGGCCGCCGGGTTGCTGGAGCGGCCCAGCGAGGACGTCGACCTGTTCACCGCCTGGGACCGCCGGCAGGAGTTCACCGCTGCGGTCACCGCCGTCGTGCACGCCTACCGAGACGACGGCCTCACCGTCGAGACCGAGCGCCAGTACGACACATTCGCCCGGCTGGCCGTCACCGACGGCGTCCGGGTCTCCAGGGTCGAACTCGGCTGTGGACTGGCGCGCCAACGAACCGATCCTCATGGCGATCGGACCGGTACTGCACCCCGACGACGCGGTCGCGAACAAGATGAGCGCACTCTACGGTCGAGCGTTCGCCCGTGACTTCATCGACATCGACGCCACGCTCCGATCCGGCCGCTACACCCGCCAAGCCCTCCTCACCCTCGTGCAGCGCGCCGACCGCGGTTTCGACCCGCGCGTCTTCGCCGACGCGCTAGGGCAAGCCACCCTGCTCGATCCTGACGACTTCGCCAGTACGGTATCGCCGGTCCAGCGCTGGACAATCTCCGAAGCCGATTCGCCGAATGGCGCCGCGAACTACTCAACGAGGAGGAACCCCCGCGACCCGACGGCTCCGCCAGCTGATCCCGCAGCGCCCGGTAAGGAGGAATCCCAGTAGGAAGCCGCCGCCGATCACCGGCCGCGACGGTGCTCCGTTGGTGCTCGGCGAAACAGTCACCTCCGCCGCGCCACACGCATCGCGGACACCGACGACGGTCTCCGTTCTCTACGCTGCTCCCATGGCAGCGTGTCCCGAGCTGACCAGGCCGGCCCCCCACGTGGGGTCCGGTCACGGTCTCTCCGGGGCAACCCCGGGGACGAACCACTCACCTCGGCACCACACCACAGGTGCGTCGGCACGCTCCGCGAGCCTGTGCACCCGCACGACCGGGCATCGTCGGGACACGCTGCCACCACCGGCCCAGTCGTGACCACGATCCACGCCCTGGCCACCGCGCTCGCCGACGCGTTCCTCGCCGGCGACGGCTGGCGCCGCGCCGACCTCGTCCACCAAGGTGGGCTCGTCCTCGGGGTCCGGCGGCGCTGGCTGTGGCCGGTCGCCGACGCGGTGCTGGTCGCCTACCCGCGCCCACCCACCGACCGGCCACGCGAGCTCGCTACGTTCCTGAGCACCCTCGAACCGCTGCGCGCGGCAGTCGCCACCGCCCGCCAGCACCAACGACCCATCGTCATCCACACGCGGCCCGTCACGCCGACCCGCACCGTCCGCCAGCCCTGGCGCACCCCGGTCATCGACACCGTCGGCGACCTGGCCGCGATGCTCGACCTGAGCATCGAGCACCTCGACTGGTACGCCGACCGACGCGCCATGAACCGACGCGCCACCGCCCACCGGCTACACCACTACCACTACCGATGGACCGACCGAGCCCGGCTGATCGAGGCACCCAAAGCCCGGCTCCGCGCTCTGCAACGCCGACTCCTCACCGAGGTCCTCGGCCCCATCCCGGTCCACCCCGCCGCCCACGGCTTCGTACCCGGCCGCTCCGCACACACCTTCGTCGCCACCCACACCGCACAGCCGGTCGTCGCCCGCATCGACCTGCTCGCCTTCTTCACCCACATCCCCGCCACCCGCGTCCACGGCCTGTTCCGCACCGCCGGCTACCCCGAACCCGTCGCCCACACCCTCACCGGCCTCTGCACCACCCGCACCCCGCCCGCCGTCCTTCGCCGAGCGCCCGCCGACCTGGCGCACCGGGCCACCCGGCTGGCAGCGCTGCGAACGGGCCACCTGCCCCAGGGCGCGCCCACCTCCCCGGCACTGGCCAACCTGTGCGCCTACCGACTCGACCGACGCCTCACCGGCCTCGCCCACGCGTTCGACATCACCTACAGCCGGTACGCCGACGACCTCGCCTTCTCCGGCGACCTCAACACCCGGCGCATCGACGACCTGATCGCCGCCGTCACCGACATCGCCCGCGACGAGGGCTTCCGAGTCCACGAAGCCAAGACACGTGTCCGTAGCCGAGCCGACCGGCAACTCCTCGCCGGACTCGTCGTCAACCATCGCCCCGCCACACCACGCGACGAGTACGACCAGCTTCGCGCCATCCTCCACAACGCCGCCCGCACCGGCCTCGCCGCGCAGAACCGGACCGGCCACCCCGACTTCGCTCAATGCCTCATCGGACGAGTTCTCTGGGTCGGCCATCACCACCCGGCACGCGCAGCCAAACTCGCCACGCTGCTGGCCCACGCTCTCGCGGCACCGTAAACTGACGCGGCACGGCACCTTCACCGGATCTCGGTGAGGACGCGCCGAAGCGGCCGAAGGATAGCTTGAGCAGGACTTACGCTCGTTCGGCTGATCTTCGGCAAGCGAGCACAGCAACGCGCACGTGCGACCTACTAACCTAAAAACAGAATAGGAACCCGCAGGTAGTTGGCCTCTGTATACAGATAGAGCGTCGTCTTAGGAAACCGATGCTCTATCCCCTGAGCTACGGGGGCGCGAGCGCCTAGTCTCGCGACCTGGGGGTTCACCTGGGGTGGCAGGGAGTGGCCCGCGTTCGCCCGCCTTCTCCGCACCCCGTTTTACCAGCCCAGGAGCACGCCCGGAGCACACGGACCTCGGTTTGCGACCGGCGGTCGGCCGCGGTGACCCGCGTCGGCAGGTTCCGCTGCTCGAGCTGTTACCAGGTCAGCGGGAACAGCGGGTCCACGCCCACCTCAAGGTGATCAACCAGCACAGGCACTCCGGCTACATCTACTGTGGCGCGGGCGCAAAGTGCGCTGCGGGCACGGCAACCTCCAGGTCGCCGTGCCCGCGGGTCTGCGCGCCGTGGAACAGATCCACCGCCTAGCCAGCCGCGACGTACCAAGGAATCTGCAGGCTGCGGAGGCGTTCGGCCAGCACGGCGCGGATGTCAAGCCCTCATGCGTCGAGATCAGGAGGGCTGACGACCACCAGCCTGAAGCGGACGAGAGATCCGGCCGGACAAGAGATTCGTCTGCTCGTCGAGGGACGGGCGGTCGTCCTCGCCCGCCCGCGCCGAACCATCCGTCGGAACCTCGGGGATCGGCGTTCCCTCGCACTCCGCTCCCCGTTTCGGCAGCCTTCCGTTCAGCAGGTAGTCGTCGATGGCGGCGTCGACGCAGGCGTTGGTGCCGTGGACGACGTGGTAGCCATCGCGGGGGACGCTGAGGAGCCGGTGCCCGAGCAGGTCCGCCATCGCCCGACCGCCCTCGTACGGCGTTTGCGGGTCGAACTCCTCATGCACGACCAGCCCTGTCGGGTAGCCGCTGCGGCGCAGCTTCACCAGCGGCTCGACACGCTCCACCGAGCCGAAGGTGCACTCACGTGGAGAAACCGCCGAAGCACCCCAGCCGTAGGGAAAGTGCTCGGAGAAGTAGCGCATGTCCGCGTAGTACACCTTGAGGTCGGCGGGCCATTCGGCCTCACAGTTGACTGCCTCCCAGACGCCATTGCTGGTCGGTGGCGGGTCGGCCTGGATCTCTTGCTGAAGAGCCAACGCCCGGTGCAGGTCACCCGGCACGTCCGAGGGCGTCTCGACCTGCTGACGCAGCCGGCTCGCCGTCTCTGCGAAGAAGTCCCAGTACGCCACCTCGTTGGTGGCCCCGATGAGGCCGTCGAACGCGGTGCCGTCGTACACCGAATAACCCAGTTCGATCGGGTGTTCCTCCAGCTTCGCCCGGGTCCGCTCGATCGTGGCGTGCACCTGCGACCGGGTGGTGCCCAGCCCGTAGGTTTCGTTGCGCTCAGCCACCCACGTCATCCAGGCGTCGGCGGTCCTGCGTTGGGCGATTGCCTGTTGCTTCCACGCCTCCCGCCATATCCATTGCGGGTGGATCGCGGAGTCCAGGACGTTGCGGTTCAGTCGCTTCGGAAAAAGCGTGCCGTAGACGGCCGTCACGTACGTGCCGTAGGACTTCCCCATCAGGTTCAGCTGACGCTCACCCAGGACCGCGCGGACGATGTCGAGATCTCTGGCGTTGTTGGCGGTGGTGAAGTAGGGACGCCGGGCACCGTCCGCGCGTTCGCATTGCTGATCACGCCTGCGGAACTCCTCGGTGTACGCCCGCATCTGCGCGTCGGTGAAGCGAGTCCTGCCGGACAACTGCACGTTCGTGCCCTCGCACAGCAGAGGCTGTGACTGCCCGACGCCGCGCGGGTTGTAACCGATGATGTCGTATCGCGCCGACAGCGCGTCGTACGCCGGATCCTCCGACGCGTAGATTCCCTGCCCGCCCGGCCCGCCGGGGACCTCGACCAGTACGCCGAGCCGGTTCGGCTGATCGCTCGCCAGGCGCCGGGAGAGCTCGACGGTCTCCCGGGGACCGCCCGGCCGCCGGTAGTCCAACGGCACCCGCACAGTCGTGCATTCCACCACCGGGGACGCGCTCTCGACACGGGGAAGCGCGGACGCCGAAGCAACCGGTGACCGCCTCGGGGGCACCGGCGGGCGGGGGCAGGGTCCCCACGCAGGACGCTGCGCGTAGAACTCCCCCAGTCCGACCGGCACCGCGTCGGACTGGGGCGTGGTGTTCGCCTCGGCGAGAGGCACCACCGCCACGCACAGAGCCGCTGTTGCCGTGGCAATCAGACCGGCCTTGGCTCTCCGTTTCATCCCCGACCTTCATTCTTTGCGGCAGGAGTCGCTGAAACGGTCCTGCGGAACAGCACCGTCGTGGTGCCGGTGCTGACCGTCATGGCCGCAGGGCGGTCGCGGCCGGAGTCCAGGTCGACTCGTCCTCGACGTCGGCGACCGTGATCGCCTTGGCGATCTTCTCCAGCTCGGCCCGCGGCAGCTGGTTACCGTGCCCAGCGGGGCTGACCTCGAGGACGACTGTGCCGTCGGCGCTCCAGGACTGGCACCAGCTGTTGGGCAGCGGGCCGTCCCACCCGGGCCGGCCGGGTACGTCGTAGCACTTCGTCACACCGGGCTTCGGCGTCTGGTCCGCGCTGCTACTCGGGATGACGGAGATGTGGAACCCGTCTTTGATGCCGCCCTCGGTCGCGTCGTACGGTGCGGTCAGTCCAGTGGTGGGCACGGCGGACCTGGTGTACGTCGCGCCGCCGTAGTCGCCGCCGCGGGCCGCGGCGATGCCGCCGAGGCCCGCCGTGGCGTGGGTGCCGATCTGCAACGGCACGTAACCGTCCGGCAGGTAGCCCACCGTGAAGGGCACCAGGGCCGGCGTCGGCCTGCTGGGCTTCAGGCCTTCGACCAGGCCGGCCAGCTCCTCGAAGCTCGGCGTGGCCTTGTCGCCGGAGTACGACGTGACAGCCGCCCAGGCGTTCTCGGCGTACTCCCAGGCGAAGAGTTTGTTGCCGCCATCCACCGGGCGCTGCGGGGCAAGGCCGACCGGCAGCGTCGCCTGCACGGCCCTGCGCCCGGCCACGGTGACGTTCGTGCCGTCCTTGATCCTGGCGGGGTCAAAGGCACCGGGCCGGTAGACGGTCAGGTATGCCCAGAGGGCCGGCTTCCCGTTTTCCTTGTTCCGCAAGAACGCGGCGCCCTGCTCCTCCACCTCCTTGCGGGTCATGGGCTTGTCGTTCGAGGTGTGGCCGTCGGAGTAGACGGAGGCGATCTGGTACGCGGTGGACGCGACGATCGGGTCCTGCACATGCAGCGTGCCGGCGTCGTACCCGGTGAAGGTGAAGGTGAACGGCGCGGCGTCGGGCCACTCGGCCCCGGCCGGCTTGGACGCCGCCGCGCCGGCCACGACCGGCGCGGCCGGGGAGCTCTGCTCGGCACCCAGGGTCGGTACCACGAACGCGCCGGCGACCACGGCCACGACGAGGCCCGCCGCGCCGGCTGACGCGAATCCGGCCCGGCGGCGGCGCTCAGCCCGCCGACCTGCCGTGATGATGTCGTCGATGGTGCGGGACATCGGCGGCTCATCGCCCGTTACCGCGTCAACGAGATCACGCAACCGCATGGGTCCACTCCTTTATCGATGGTTCGATGAGATCGGTACGGTCGCCGCCGAGCGACTCGCGCAGCTTCGCCAGGCCACGGGAGACCTGACTCTTGGCCGTGCCCACCGTGCAGTTCAGGACACTGGCGGTGTCCTCCAGGCTCAGATCCAGGTAGTGCCGGAGCACGACTGCGGCTCGCTGCCGGGGTGGCACAGCGTCGAGCGCCGCCCGCAGGCGCATCCGCTCGTCGGTCGCACCGGCGGGGTCGCGCAGCGCGATGTCCGGCATGGCGTCACCGGCCGACCGCTCGCGTCGCCACGGCCGACGGGTCTCGTCGACCGCGGCCCGGTAGACCATGGTCTTGACGTAGAGATCGGGCCGGTCCAGCTTCCGCCAGCGGGGGTAGAGCCTGACCAGAGCGTTGGCCACGGCGTCCTCCGCCGCGTGCCAGTCGCCGCAGGTCACGTACGCCAGCTTGCGCAGTGACGCCATTTCTGACGTCACGAACTCGCGGAATGCTTGCTCGTCTTCGGCTATCAAGTCCACTGCCTCCTCGTGACGGAGGTAGAACGGAACCGCCCACCCGGAAAGTTGCACCGCTCGAAGAAGTGGGCGGATCGACAGGACGATCGAGCGGGTTCTACGGTCGCGCCGATGCGCCCTGAAGAGAGCATCGTCGCGGTCGAGCAGGTAGTGGTACCGGGCATGCGGCCGGGAGACCGGCGGGCCGGGCGCGGCAGCCAGCGGCGCTTGCGGTCACCGCGGCCCGGTCCCAGCTCGGAAGGATGGCTCGGCTTCTGAAACGCGGGTTCAACCCGACGAAGACGCACTGCCACCGGGCCTGACCCGCGAGTGACACCACGCAGGGCTGGCGACGGTCGGGGCAGCCGGAACCGCGGGGTCATTTTCCGGCAGAGCCGACAGAGTCAGGTGCGCACACTCTCCTGGGAAGGAACGACTGTTCGCTGCACGCACCCGCGTAACGCACCCGGGACGCTCCGTCAGTGGCTGGAGAGTTGACGGTTCCAGGCAGAGCTGCCGATCAACACGGTCCTGCCCTCGTCGCTGCGTCGGAGCAGATCGACCGCGTCGAGCTGCGATGTAGCAGCGGCCGTGCGGCGTACGGTCAGAATGGTGCGGGTCCGTGGCCTGCCAGCGACATCAATACCTGCGTGGCGAGTAGCTTGCGTATGCGGGTGACGGCGACTGTCCCTACCCGATCGTAGGGCAGCTCCAGTTGCAGCCCCTGGTCTGCGTTGCGAAGGTCTGTCGTGATCTCGTCTGGACGGAACGTGCCGCCCCAGCCGTTGAGTCCTCCGCGCTGGTTGGTGCTGAGGGAAGCCATGCCGGAGATGCTGGTGCCGTCGACCAGGATCAGCCTCGCAGGACCGGAGTAGGTCGTCGTCATAGTCATCAACCCTTCAGAATTTGGCGCCGTGCACCCCGAGGGCCCTGGCTGTCTCACAGTCATCAGGAGGGCAGGCGTCGAGTCCGGCCATGGTGTGCTCCAACCGGACCGCGACCGTACGTGCCTCGACCGTCAGGGCGGCGGCGGTGCGGTATTCGGCTCGTGAGGGATAAGGGTCGCTGCTTGGCAGACTGGTGCCCGCGGTCGGAATGTGGTGAGCGCATGAGACGCCGAACGGCGGCCCGCTGAATCAGTCGGGCCGCCGTCCAGAGAGTGTGGATCAGAGCGGGCGGATGTTCTCCGCCTGCGGGCCCTTCTGGCCCTGGGTGATGTCGAACTCCACCTTCTGGTTCTCGTCGAGGCTGCGGAAGCCACTCGCCGAGATCGCGGAGAAGTGGGCGAAGACGTCGGCGCCGCCGTCGTCCGGGCTGATGAAGCCGAAGCCCTTGTCGGCGTTGAACCACTTCACGGTGCCTGTAGCCATGTCTGCTCCTTCGCAGGCTGTTAGAGACCGCACGGTGCGGACCCTTACGCCGCCGCGTTGATCACCCGCGTCGAAACGACACGAAAAACGAAAAGCGCCTGGATGGGTTTCAGATGCCCCATCAGGCGCCGGAAAACGTCTACGGAAATCAAAACTGCAACCTGGCTACCGTAGCACATAATCCGTCGTGGAGCCGATGGCGGTCGTCCTCGACGCGCTCAACGCCGGTCCGCCACGCGCGGGCACCGGCGGCCTACAGCCCACCTCGGGCCGCCGGTCACGAACAGCAACATCCCGGCCGATCGCCGGGATGCGAAGAGGCGCGACAAGCAGGAGTACGGGCTACCAGGACCGAGCCGGGAGCGGGCCGGCCAGTCTGCCGCCGTGGCCCACGCTACTGCTTCTCGTTCTGCCGCAGGGCTTCCTCGAGCTGGTCCTCCAGGATGATGATCCGGCAGGCGGATTCCAGGGCGGTGCCCTGATCCACCATCTCGCGGGCCCGGGCGGCCAGACGCAACTGGTAGCGGGAGTAGCGGCGGTGCCCGCCGGCAGAGCGGTGCGGGTTGATCAGTTTCGCCTCGTCCAGGCGGCGCAGGAAGTCCTGCGTGGTGCCGAGCATCTCTGCGGCCTGACCGATGGTGTAGGCCGGAGTGTTCTCGTCGCCGAACATGTCATCGGGGTCTCGCCCCATGCCACCTCCATGTCGAGGGCCCCGGCGCATAAGCGCCGGGGCCCAGGGCTAACGGGTCAGAACACCATCTACCGACGGGAAAGTCGGCTTGTCGTATCCGCACCAGCCATCGAAGGCTTCGGGTGCGAGGATCGCATATGCGTGACCGGAGACCACCTCTCGTTCGATGGAAACTGCGGTGTCCGCCGAGCCTGGAATGACGGGCTGCTGGCGGGCGATCCAACGGTGTACGGCCCTCCCTTTCCTCTGCTTACTTCTTACCCTTGCGGTCGTACGTCGTACGGTCCGTCGGCGCCGGAGCCCACGCGACTTCATGGCCCCGACACGTGCGGCGAACATCAGCTGGAGCCCTGAACAAGCCTCGGCCCCACCTGCATGCCCCATCGCGCATCACACGTTGAGGCTGACGTGCTTCTACTGCCGTTCCAGGCGGAACGAATTCCGCTTCTCACCGTCCGTCGTGACCTCACGGCCGGGCGGCCCCGTCTGCGTCTTGACGGATCTTCTCTCTCGACTCGAAGAAGAGTATTCCACGTCGCCGAGGATGTCTAGTCGTTTCGACCTAGATTTTCTGGTCGACCGCCGTCAGGGTCAGCGGCGTGCCCCGGCATGCACGTGAGGGCCGCGCCGACAGCTGAGCCCACCGAGCACCTCATCGAAGATCACAACGATCCCGAAAGTGTCGGCGTCGGCCGCTAGCCTGCCGGCGTGACGAAGATCGATGCAGAAAAGGCCACGCTGTGCGAGTTCCTCGAATACCAGCGAGCCAGCGTCCGAGCCATCCTGGCTGATCTGGACCCGACCACGCTGCGAACGTCGGTCCTGCCCTCCGGGTGGTCGCCGCTCGGCCTGGTGGAGCACCTCGGTCATGCGGAGCGCCACTGGTTCCAGGAGGTCTTTCGCGGTTCGGTGGAGCCGCTGCCCTGGCCGGACGAGAACACACCACTGCGCACGTCTCGATCGCCGTCCCAGGTCTTCGACTTCTACCGCGACCAGTGCCAGGTCTCCGACGCGATCATCGCCGCGGCGCCGTTGACGGCGGAACCTGTCGGCCGGCACCCGGAGGAGCCGTTGGCGTCGCAGACGACGGACCTGCGGCGGATCGTTCTGCACGTCATCGAGGAGACCGCCCGGCATGCCGGACACCTGGATGTCGTGCGCGAACTCGTCGACGGGCGGACCGGGCTGGGCCCGCGCTGAGCAACGAGCGACGACTCAGGTCACGACGCGGACGCCGGGCCAGCGTTCGGCCGGGCGGTGACGGGCCAGTCGTTGCCGGGAGACCTCCGGGTCGACCCGTGTCGGGTTGCGTCGCCACACGCCGTCGAGCAGGTCGTCGAGGCCGTGCGGCGCACACACCGCGATCTGGTCGTACGTGTCGAGGCGTACGGCCACGGCGGTGGCGTACTCGGGCCAGGTGGCGACCGCGTCGGCGATGGTGCGCAGCGGGTTCACCGGGCCACCGCCGAACTTGGCGGGATACCAGGTGTGCACGGCGGCCTGGTTCTTCGCCTCCCACGGCGGATCCGACCAGCTCGCCACCAGTCGCCGGGTGGCCCGGTCGTCGTTGTCGCGGCTCAGGTCCGCCGGGTCGAGGAAGACCACGTCGACGTCGCGCACCGACGAGGGGTCGAACCCGTGGCCGCACCGTTCGCCCCAGACGAGGTCGCGGATGACGCCCGCGCCGATCCAGGCGTCCGGCAGGCCGCAGTCCCGAACGACACTCAGCGCCCGGATCAGCCAGGGGCTACGCCGGACCAGGTCCCGCAGTTCGTCCTCCCGCATCGGTTCTCCTGAGATCAGGCGGAGGTCGCCGGGCCGGGCGCGAGGTTGAGCACTCGCATCGCGACGTCGACCGAGGCCTGGAGATCCTCGCGGCTCGCGCCGGCTGCTGCGTGCACGGCGTGGCCCTCGCTGAGCGCCATCACGAACCGGGCGAGTGCCCGGCTGTCGACGCCTTCCGGGAGGTCTCCTTCCTTCGCCGCGCGGGACAGCCGTTCTTCGAGAGCGGTCTCGGTGGCGGCCCGGCCGGCGGCCAGCATCTCGGAGATGCGGGTGTTCTCCGGGGAGCAGGAGAGCCCTCCCTGGATGGAGAGGCAGCCGGCGGGGTGGTCGTCGGCGGTCAGGCCGTCGGCGCTGGCGCGCAGGAAGCTCTCCACGGCTGCGTACGCGGTGGGTTGTTCGAGTGCGGCGCGGGCGTTGGCCAGGTTGGTCTCGTGGTAGCGGGCGAAGGCGCGCCGGAACAGCTCCTCCTTGCTACCGAAGGTGGCATAGAGGCTCGGCCGGTTGATGCCCATCGCGCTGGTGAGGGAGCTGAGCGACGCGCCTTCGTAACCGTGTCGCCAGAAGACCTCAGCGGCCCGGTCGAGGACCGTCTGCTCGTCGAAGGCCCGCGGTCGTCCCGGTGTCGGAGTGCCCATACGACCACTCTACCGCTCGGTACAGAAGTGACGCAGCGCACCAACCGATCGGTACAGAACCTTGCTACGGTGACGTCATAACCGATCAGTACAAAAGACCGAGGGAGACGCATGACCGTCACGTTGATCACCGGCGCGAACAAGGGCATCGGTTTCGCGACCGCCAGGCAGCTCCTGGACCTGGGGCACATCGTCTACGTCGGGGCGCGCGACAAGCGCAAGGGCGAGGAGGCGGCGGCAACGCTCGGCGCGCGGTTCCTGCACCTCGACGTGACCGACGACGCCTCGGTGACCGAGGCCCTGGCAACGATCGACGCGGCCGAGGGCCGGCTCGACGTCCTGGTCAACAACGCGGGCATCGCCGAGAGCGGCCCCGTCGACGGGCCCACCGCCCTGCGGGTGTTCGACACCAACGTGGTCGGGATCATCCGGGTCACCGAGGCGGCACTGCCCCTGCTGCGCAGATCCGCCAACCCCGTGGTGGTCACGGTGTCGAGCAGCGCGGGCTCCTTCTGGGCGACGAACAATCCCGACCGGCCGGAGTTCGATCTGCCGTTCCCGCTCTACTCGGCGTCCAAGGCGGCCGCCACCATGATCACCCTCAAGTACGCCAAGTCTCAGCCGGGCATCAGGTTCAACGCGGTCGAGCCGGGCTTCACCGCCACCGACATGACCGCCGCGCTCGGCGGCGGCAGGTCACCGGCCGAGAGCGCCCGGAACGTCGTACGCCTGGCGACGCTCCCCCCGGACGGCCCGACCGGGACGCTCCAGGACGAGTCCGGGCACCTGAACTGGTAGCCACACAACCGACAGCTTCGAGGTGGAGACCATGACAACCATCGGCATCATCGGCGCGGGCGAGGTCGGCAGCCAGATCGCACGAGCGGCGATCGCGGCCGGATACGCGGTCGTCATCGCCAACTCGCGAGGGCCCGAAACGTTGGCCGGCCTCGTCGCCGAGCTGGGTCCGTCGGCGCGGGCGGTGTACGCCAGGGAGGCCGCGGCGGCGGGCGACTTCGCCGTCGTCGCCGTACCCCTGAAGGTCGTCAACGACATGCCGGCCGAGGAACTCGCGGGCAAAGTCGTCCTGGACACGAACAACTACATGGCCTGGCGCGACGGGCACATCCCGGTCGTCGACTCGGGTGAGAAGACGGTCCACGAACTACGTCAGGAACAGCTCCCCATGTCGAAGGTCGCCAAGGCGTTCACCCACATCCAGGCGCCCCGCCTTCTCACCTCCGCCCGGCCTGCCGGCGCCCCTGACCGGCTGGCGCTCTCCGTCTCCAGCAACTTCCCCGAGGCGGTTGCTCTGGTGACGCGGCTGTACGACCAGTTCGGCTTCGACACCGTGGACAACAGCCCGCTGAGCGAATCCTGGCGCACCGGCCCCGGCCAGCCCGCGTGGATCCGGCACGCGCACCAGAACCGCGAGGAGCTGGCCCTCAACCTGAGGAGAGCGCGGCGACCCGCGCGGGCGTGATTCTCGGCGTCAGCGCCGGGTGGACTCGACGGCGCTCTCGCGGGCGGGCCCTTCCGCGGTGAACGGGCTGCGCAGGCGGGTCATGGAGGCGGCGCTGATGTCCGCGGCCGGACTGCGCTCCTCGTCGGTGGCCTTGACCCCCTCGACACCGAAGGGATTCAGGGCGAATGTCTTGTCGGGCACGTCGTGCTCCAAGGGAATCTGCACGGCAGCACTCGACTCAGTCGTCGCGGCTGAGAAACCGTGGGAAGGGCAGGGGGTCGGCGATCAGCCGTCGGTACCCCGCATCAACAGCGTAACCCCCGCCGGCCGCCTGAGCGAGCCGCGCCGACCAGGAGCACGCGGACGGGCCCGGCGCGGAGGAGCGTTCCTCCGTGCCGGGCCCGCGGGCGTCGTGCGGGGTCAGGCGGCGCAGGTGGCCGTCGCGCCCTGGCCGGTTCCGGTGCCCTGGAAGCCGAAGTTGGTCGTCTGCCCGGCGCCGACCTGTCCGTTGTAGCCCACGTTCGTGAACCGGACGGTGCCGCTGGTGCCGCTGGCCTGGGCGTTCCAGGTGCCGGTGATCGCGGCGCCGCTGGGCAGCGCGATGGTCACGGTCCAGCCGTTGATGCTCGCCGAGCCGGCGGTGACGTTCACGCTCGCGGTGAAGCCGCCGTTCCACTGGTTGATCGCGACCGACGCAGAGCAGCCGTTACCGGCCGGCGGCGGCGTGGTCGGGGGCGCCGTGGTCGGCGCGGCGGTGGTGGGCGGCGCGGTGGTGGGCGGAGCGGTCGTCGGCGGGTTGGTCGTCGGCGGCGCGGTGGTGGGCGGCGGGTTGGGCGCGCCGTTGGCCAGGCTGAAGGCCAGGTCCGGCTGGAACGAACCGGCCGTGTAGCGGCAGCCGTCCGCCTCACCCGGCGGCTTCACCCAGAGGTACGCGTCGATGTTGGCGTCGCCGGTGTTCGTCGTGGGGTACTGCCCGATGCGCCGGTCGGTGTTGTCGTCGGCGCACCAGTCCCCGGCCGCTCCGCCGTTGCGGCTGGTGTCGATGACCTGCCGCTTGCCGGAGATGCCCATGCCGTTGAGGGCGGAGATGACGGCCCGGCCGAAGTTCGCCTCACTGGACGTGGGGTTGAAGTTCGACACGTTGGTGAAGAACCCGTCGGCGTACTGCACCCCGGCCGCCCGGAGCCGGTTGGCCGTGTCGTTCGCGCTGTTCCAGGTGGAGTGGCCGCCGTCGAGGTACACCTTGGCGTTGGGGTTGCCCGACTTGATGGTCTGGGTCGCCGTGGTGAGCGCCTGGTTGCGGGCGTTCAGCTCGCTGGTGCTCAGGCAGGTCTGCAGGGCGAGCGAGTCGGTCTCCAGGATGATCAGGACCGTCTGGTTGCCGAGCCCGCGGGCGAAGTTGGACACCCAGGTCTGGTACTGGTTGAGGTCCGGCGCGCCACCGGCGCTGGCTCCGCCGCAGTCCCGGTTGGTGATCTCGTACACCGACAGCACCGGGATCTGCTGCGCCGCGTTGGCGGCGCCGATGAAGCTGGAAACCTCGGACTGGATGGTCGACGGGTTGAAGTTGGCGTACCAGCGCGCCTGCGGCTGGCTGGCGATCTTGTCCCGGATGACGGCGGCGCGGGAGTCGCCGGGGTTGGCGGCGACCCAGCGGACGACTGCCGAACTCGGGTCGCGGTAGAGCGATCCGGACACGGTGCCGGCGGACGCGCCGCCGACGGCGAAACCGACGCCGGCGGCGGCGAGGCCCGCGACGGCCGCCACGCTGATGGCCGCTGACCTGCGGCGGGCGGAGAGGATAGCCACGACGTGTTTCCTCCTGATCACATCGAAGTATCTAAGTTCATGGGAGCGTTCCCATGGACGGTAACGGAGGCGGGCGTCGATGCCAAGATGTGAACGTCGGCCACTGCCCCGTAATCTGACAACGATCGACGAAGCGGCGTGGGAGGAAGACCAGGCATGACGGCGCAACCGGGCCAGCATCTGCCCACGCCAACGCCCGCGGACGAGGATCTGCGGACGCTGTTCGGGCAGTCCATCGCCGTCTTCGCGGCGCTTGTCGGGCCGACCCACGTGGTGGAGGCGGCGAACCCGGCGTTCTTCACCGCCATCGGTGAGGAACGCGCACGTACGGGAGTCGCCCTCGCCGAGTTGATGCCGGAACTGGACGGCCAGGGCTTCATCGCCCTGCTGGACGAGGTCTACCGGACGGGCGAGTCCTACACCGGTCACGACGCCCGGATCATGCTGGGCACCGGGTCGCACGCGCGGGAGGCGTTCTTCGACTTCACCTACGAGCCGCGCCGCGACGCCGCCGGCACGGTGACCGGGATCCGCGTGATCGGGGTGGAGACCACGCAGGTCAAGCACGCGCAACGGCTGATGGCCGAACACCGCGCCATGCTGGAGCAGATCGCCCGGCAGGCGCCCCTGGCCGAGGTGCTCGACGGGATGGCCCGCTGCATCGAGAACCTCGCGCCGCAGGAGGTCCTCGTCTCCGTCCTGCTCGCCGACGCCGACGGCCGGCACCTGCGCCACGGCGCCGCGCCCAGCCTGCCCGACTTCTACAACGAGGCCATCGACGGGATCGCCACCGGTGAGGGCGTCGGCTCGTGCGGCACCGCCGCGCACCGGCGGGAACCGGTAGTCGTCACCGACATCGCCACCGACCCGTTCTGGGCCGACTTCCGCGATCTGGCCGAGCGGGCCGGGCTCGCCGCCTGCTGGTCCACGCCGATCCTGGCCCGCGACGGCAGCCTGCTCGGCACGTTCGCCATGTACCACCGCACCCCGCGCGTCCCGCGGGACACCGACCTGGCCCTCGCCCGGGTCTTCACCGGCACCGCCGCCCTGGCCATCGAACGTCACCACATCGAACAGGCGAAGTCCGAAGCGGACGCTCGCGCGCGAGCCGCCCACGACGAGCTGGCCCGGGTGGTGCGGGCGGAGCGGGAGCTACGGGCCGAGGCGGAGCAACGTGCCGCCGCGGCAGCGAAACTCACCGCCCGGCTGCGCGCCGCCGCCGCGGCGCAGGCCGCCAGTCCCCGCCCCGGGCAGTGTCAGCTCGGCGGCAGCGACGGCTGCGCCGCACCCGCCGAGATCAAGGTGGCCGACTCGTGGGGTGACTCGGCGTGGGGCTGCCCGGTGCACGTCGAGGAAGCCATCATCAACGTCCGCTCGGTCTTCATCGCCAACGAGGAGCTCGGCGGCCTGGCCGCCTACCTCAACCGCTGACGCCCTCAGAGCTGCACGACGTGGCCCACCCGGGGCGGCGTACGACCGGCGAGGACGTCGAGCCAGGCGTCGCGCAGCGCCTCCGGACCGGCGCCGACCCGCACGTCGAGCCATCCGCTCACCACCTGCGAGAACCGTTGCCAGGCGTCGGCGAACCGGTTGTCGAGGCCGTCCCGGCCCCAGTCCTGGCTGCGCTTGCGCATCTGGACCGGCGCGAAGAAGACCTCCTCGGCGGCTTCGGCGTTCGGCGTCTGCTGGGTCAGGCCGACGGCGATGTCCCGGACGAGCCGGTCGCCGAGGTGGGCTCGCAGGGCGGCCCGGTGCGCGGGCGCGCCGGACAGGTCGAGGTAGACGGTCGGTACGGCGTCGAGCGCCGCGATGTCGTCGTACGCGAGGACCTCGTCGTAGCAGCCGAGCGACCGGGTGAAGGCGAGATTGCCGGGCGAGGTGAGGCCGATCAGGCGGGGGCCGCGGCCGTGCAGCTCGAACGCGGCGGCGTACGCCGTCTTGCTCGACGCCGACGACAGCACCAGCGATTCCGCGCCGTACCAGTCGTTGTCGACGACCTGGTCGGCGAGCATGAACGAGGTGAAGAACAGCGGCCGGAACAGGATCAGCAGGTCCTCCTGCTCCGCCCGGTACGCGGGGTCGCCGGTGGTCGACCGGTAGGAGTTGTACGGCGAGGGCAGAGCGGCCCGGTGTGGGCTGGCGTCCCGGAAGCCGGACCCGTCCACCCGCTCCGGGCGTACCACCAGGTGGCCGGCGGGCGGCAGGTAGCCGTAGACCCGCAGGCCGGGCTCGACGCCGGCCACTGTGGACGCGGTGACCTCGGCGAAGCCCCACAGCGGCGGCAGCCCCCACTGCCGGTCGAGCCCGCGCGGCTCGGGCGGGAAGAACTCCCAGTAGCGCATCGCCTCGCCGAGCACCGCGTACGTCACGTTGTTTGCGGTCAGGCCGACCCGGTCCACGCGCAGCAGAGCCTCCCCGTCGGCGAGGGCGGGCACCGCGCCGTCGGCGAGCGTGGTGCGGGCGAGGTCGGCACGGGCCACAGCGAACGTCCACGAGTCAGCCATGGCCTGACGCTAGGCAGCGGCGAAACCGGAGACAAGTGCACTGGGAGTGCAAAATCCCACTCGCGCCGCGGGTTCAGAGGTAACTGACACCGGTCAGCTCCGCCGCCGCCTGCCAAAGACGCCTGCCGACGGCCGGGTCGGCGGCCTGCCGGCTGAGCCGCGCCTCGGTCACCGGGCCCCAGGTCTCGAAGAGCCGGGAGGGGCCGAAGAACTGGCCGCCACGCACGTCCGGGTCGGTCGCGGCCCGCAACTGCGGCAACACGCCCCGCTCGACCGGCTGGGTGGCGAGCAGACCGAGCCGCCCGATCAGCCGTCCGAGCCGGCCCCGGTGTTCCCAGGCACGCGGCGTGAGGTTGCTGCGGGTGAGACCGGGATGCGCCAGCGCGCTGACGATCGGCGACCCGGCCGCGCGCAGGCGGCGGTCCAGCTCGACGCCGAAGACGGTGGTGGCGAGCTTCGACCGGCCGTACACGGCAGAGGCCCGGTAGTCGCGCTCGGATATCAGGTCGCCGAAGTCGAGCCGCGCGTTGCGGTGGGTGAGGGAACTGAGGCTCACCACCCGCGCCGCCCGCGCCCCGGCGAGCGCGTCCAGCAGCAGGCCGGTCAACGCGTAGGGGCCCAGCGTGTTGGTGGCGAACTGCAGCTCGAAGCCGTCGGCGGAGGTACGGCGCGGGCCGAGCAGCACCACGCCGGCGTTGTTGACCAGCAGGTCGATCGTCGGGTGGTCGGCGGTCAGCTTCGCGGCGAACGCGCGTACCGAATCGAGGCGGGCCAGGTCCAGCTCGCGTACCTCGGTGTCGCCGCCCATGCGGCGGGCGGCCTCCCGGCCGGCGGCGGTGTTCCGCACGGCCAGCACGACGTGGGCGCCGTGGCGGGCCAGTTCGGTGGCGGTGACCAGGCCGAGGCCCGAGTTCGCGCCGGTCACGACGGCGACCCGACCGCGCTGGTCGGGGATGCGGTCGGTGGTCCATCCGGTCATCTGCTGCTCCTCGGGTGCGGGTTCGCGTCGAGCGATGACGCTAGGAGCGGTCCGGCCGGTCTCGGTCGTTCACTGTTGCCCAGGTCCGCGGGACCTACCCTGGGCGGGCGGCGTCACGGCACACTGGCGGCATGAGCAGCCCGCATCCGTACGCACGCGAGCTGGGCGCGTTCCTGCGCGCCCGGCGTGGCCGGCTGCGCCCGCGCGATGTCGGCCTGGAGCCGGGCGGCCGGCGCAAGGTGACCGGCCTGCGGCGTGAGGAACTGGCCCTGCTGGCCGGGCTGAGCACCGACTACTACCAGCGGATGGAGCAGGGCCGGGAGGTACGCCCCTCCGACGACGTGCTGGACGCGATCGCCGGTGCCCTCGCTCTCGACGACACCGAACGCCGGCACCTGTTCACGCTGGCCTGGGCCGCCCGGCGGCCGATGCCGACCCGCGTCGACCACGGGCCGGAGCGGGTGCCGGACAGCACCCGGCGGCTGCTGCGGGTGATGGACACCCCGGCTGTCGTCCTCGGCCGGCACCTGGACCTGCTCGACTGGAACCCGATGGCGCAGGCGCTGCTCGGTGACCCGGCCGACCACCCGCCCGGCCGGCTCAACATGCTCCTGCTGCTCTTCGACGACGCGCTGACCGGGGGACGCAGCTGCCCGGACTGGGAACGGCAGGCGCTGGAGTACATCGGCATGCTGCGCGCCGCCGTCGCCGACGACCCCACACATCCCCGCGCCACCGCGGTCGTCGGCGAGTTGAGCATCCGCAGCGCGGAGTTCCGGCGGCTGTGGGCACGGCACGACGTCCGCGCGTCGGTCAGCGGCACCAAGACGTTCCGGGTGCCCGGACTGGGCGACATCGTCCTGGACTGGGACACCTATCCGCTGCCGGGCAGTCCCGGCCCGTTCGTGCTCGTCTTCACCGCCGAGCCGGGCAGCCCGGACGCGGACCGGCTGCGGCTCCTGGCGTCGTGGCGCGCGACCCGTCCGGCGTCCGCCGACGGGGACCCGGCCCGATGAGGCGAGCGGCGGTCACCGCCCTCGGTTGAGGCCGACGATCGTGCCGTTGAGGGCGGTGGCGAAGAGGGTCCACGCGACGTACGGGGCGAGCGCCGCCCCGGCGGAACGGTCGGCGCGCGCCGCGCGGCGCAGCAGCACCAGGTTGGACACGTTCAGCGCGGCGATCTCGGCCAGCGCGGCGCCGGGCTTGCGGGCGCCGAAGAACAGGGCGCTCCAGCCGGCGTTGAGCGCCAGGTTGAGCGCGTAGCCGCGGGCGAAGGCAGCGCGTTCGGGCCCCTCGGAACGGTCCAGCGCCCGGGCGCCCGCCAGCGCGATCAGCCCGTACAGCGGGGTCCAGACCAGGGGGAACGCGGCCGACGGCGGCTGCCAGGCGGGCTTGCGCAGGTGGCGGTACCAGCGCGTCGACGTGCCGGTGGAGGTGGCGGCGGCGCCCGCGGCGGCGGTCGCGGTGACTGCTGCCGCGGTCTTGACCAGGGTCGGTACTCGCATGCCGCTCAGCTACCCGGCCAGCGGCGGATCAACCCCGCCGCCGCCGGAAGATCCACTTCCGGGTACGCCCCGATGCACAGATCCTTCACCATCGCGCGGAGAGTTGTAGACAACTTTCATCGGTGTCGATAGCCTCTCAATCCAGTGACACATGTCGATAGGGAGGCTCCATGCGACGGCTCATGCTCTCCTGCGCCCTGGCGGCGATCGCCGCCTGGGCGGTGGCCCCGGCACCCGCCACTGCCGCTCCTCGCACGACACCGGAACCCGTCGCCGACGCCGTGACCGCGAAGCTCCTCGGCTCGGCGGACGCGGCCACCGCCCGCGCGGCGGGCGCGGAGCGGACCCGGATCAGCGTCACCCGCGCGAACGGACGGTGGGCCTTCGGCACCGCGGTGCTGCTGGCGGACCGGTCCGCGGACGCGCACCCCACCGGTTCGGTCTTCCTCGCCCGGGCCGACGCCAAGGGCTGGACCGTCGCGTTCGACGGGGAGGCCGCGTTCGGTGACCTGGCCGCCGCGTCGCCGCTGGTGAGCGAGACCGAGAAGGCCGTCTTCACCACGCCCGTCACACCGCTGCTCGCGGGCGGAGACTTCCGCACCGGCATGGCGCTGCCGTTCGCGGTCGGGCAGACGTGGACGCTCACCTCCGGGCCGCACGGCTGGGGCGGCGCCGCCGCGCCGTGGAGTTCGGTCGACCTCGCCGGTGGCGACCAGGTCGTCCGCGCCGCCCGGGCCGGCACCGCGTACACGATGTGCACCGGATGGATCCGGGTCATCCACGACCGGGGCTACTCGACCGACTACTACCACCTGTGGAACAGCATCTCCGTCAACGGCGCGGGCGTCGCCCAGGGCACGGTCCTGGGCAACACCGGCACCGACGTCACCTGCGGCGGCTCGGCCACCGGCCGGCACGTGCACTTCGGGCTGCGGCAGAACTCGGCGTACGTGCCGATCGCCGGGCACGGCATCGGCAAGTGGGACTTCGTCAGCGGCGCTGCGGCGTACCAGGGCGGCGCCCGGCACGGGTCCGCCTACGTCGGCGGGGGTGGCGGCGTCTACAACTACGGCGCGCTCGGCTTCAACCAGGGAGTCGTCGACGCCAACGGCGGCGGCTCGCTGACCCGGCGCTCCGGCCCCGGCACCGGCTACGGCGCCCTCGGGTCGGTGGCCGACGGCGCCACCGTCACCGTCTCCTGCTCCGCCAACGGCACCTCGCACACCGGCCGCTACGGCACCACCGCGCTGTGGGACCGGCTCAGCGACGGCAGCTGGGTGTCCGACGCCTACCTCTCCACCGGCGTCAACGGGCCGATAAACGGTTGGTGCTGACCGTACGGCCCGCGCGTGCCGGTGCCCGGAAACGGCACCGGCACGCGCGGCGTATGACGCAGACGGGATGCACAGATCCATTGCCGAGCATCGATATATGCCAATAGGCTCCTGCCACCGCGTGCGGCCCCGGCGGGCGGCACACAGTCGATGTCTGGAGGGGACCATGGTCCGTTGGCGCAGATTTGTCGGCCGGTTGGCGGCCGTGTTGGCAGTCGTCACCGCGGGAGCGGTCACCGTGACCGCGCCGGCCACGGCGGCGCCGGCCGGGGACATGACGCCGTACGTCGTCGGCGGCACCCGGGCCGCGCAGGGCGAATTCCCGTTCATGGTCCGGCTCTCGATGGGCTGCGGAGGCGCGCTCTACAGCCCGCGACTGGTCCTCACCGCCGCGCACTGCGTCGGCCGCACCGGGTCCAACACCAGCATCACCGCCACGCTGGGCGTGGTGGACCTCCAGTCCTCCAGCCGGATCCAGGTCCGCTCCAACTACGTCTACCGGGCTCCCGGTTACAACGGCAACGGCGACGACTGGGCGCTGATCCGGCTCGCCAGCCCGGTCACCTCGCTCGCCACGCTGAAGATCGCCACCACCACGGCGTACGACAGCGGCACGTTCACGGTGGCCGGCTGGGGCGCCGCGCGGGAGGGCGGCGCGCAGCAGCGCTACCTGCTCAAGGCCAGCGTGCCGTTCGTCGACGACACCACCTGCAACCGTTACTACGGCGGCGACGTCATCCCCAGCGAGGAGATCTGCGCCGGGTACGCCAGCGGCGGCGTCGACACCTGCCAGGGTGACTCCGGTGGCCCGATGTTCCGCCCGGACGCCGCCGGCGCCTGGATCCAGGTGGGCATCGTGAGCTGGGGCAACGGCTGCGCCCGCCCCAACTACCCCGGCGTCTACACCCAGGTCAGCACGTTCGCCTCGGCGATCCAGTCCGCCGCCGCGAGTCTGGGCGGCTGACAGCGCAACGCGCCTGGTGGCCCGGTCACGGCACAGCGGCCGGGCCACCGCCACGTCCGTACGGCCGGTCCGTGACGCCGCCACCGCGTGCCTGGATCACGATTACTGCTACCTTCCGGACGCATGGACGACTCCCCTCGCTGGTACCGCCCGGCCCCTGACCTGCTGCTCACGGTCGGCGGCGCCACCGCGCTGCTCGGCTACCTGATCCCGTGGTTCCGCGCCAGCCGCCGGCACCAGTGGTCGTACTCGGGCTGGGCCTACCTGGAGACCGAGGGCGGCTGGACCTGGCTGGTCGTGGTGTCCCTGGTGATCGCCGTCCTGGCCGGCCTCTGGGCCGGGCGGAGCGTGGCGTGTGCCAAGCTCGCGATCGGCGCGGCGGTGGCCGGGATGTTCCTCGCCAGTGCGGTGGTCGCGGTGAGCCTGGGCGCGCTGCCGGAGCGCGACAGCATCAACTGGGTCGGTGAGCTGCCCTTCGAGATGGGGATGCCGCTCATGGCGGTCGGATTCGGGACCGTCGTCGCCGGGGCGCTGGGCACCGTGCGCCGCCCGGTGCAGGAGTGAGGCGACGTCACGCCGCCGGCAGGTCCACCACCCGGGTGGCCCAGCGGGCCATCAGCGCCGGGTCGTGGGTGATGACCAGGACCCCGGCGCCCTGCCGGCGCTGGTAGTCGCCGATGACGGCGGCGACGTGCGCCTGCGTGGAGGCGTCGAGCATCGCTGTCGCCTCGTCGCAGAGCAGGTAGTCCGGCCGGTGGACCAGGGCGCGGGCCAGGCAGGCGCGTTGCAGTTGCCCGTCGCTGACCGCGTGCGGACGGCGGGTCAGCAGGTCGGGAGTCAGTCCGACCAGGTCGGCCAGCTCCGCCGCGCGGGCGGCGGCCTGCTGGCGCGGTGTGCCGGTGGCACGTAGCGGCTCGGCGACGATGTCGGCGAGGCTGAGCCGCGGGTCGGTGGCGGCGCGCGGGCTCTGGAACAGGATCGCCACGCGGGTGCGCAGTTCCGCAGGCAGGCGGTGGCGGACGCCGCCGAGCGGGTGCCCGTCGATCGTGACGTGCCCGCTGTCCGGGGCGTGCAGCAGGGCGAGGACACGGGCGAGCGTGGACTTGCCGCTGCCCGACGGTCCGCGCAGCCCGACCGTCTCACCGGGAGCGATGTGCAGGTCGACCCGGTCGAGGACCCGCTGCCCGCCGTACGCGACGGAGACCTGGCACGCGGCGAGCCCGGCGGCCGGCGCGGCGCCCGGGGCGGCGGCGTCGGTCGCGCCGGGAGCGGTGAGCGTCATGCCGGTACTCCCTCGCGCAGCGGGTGGTGACAGGCGACCCGGCCCGCGCCGTCGGTGCCGAGGCGGGGCACTGTCGCGCAGATGTCGGTGGCGCGGACGCAGCGGGGGGCGAAGGCGCACCCTCCGGGCAGGTCGGTGAGCGCCGGCGGGTGGCCCGGCACCGGAACGAACGCGCGGTCGGGCAGCGCGTCGAGCAGCCCGGCGGTGTACGGGTGGGCCGGGTCGTCGAACAGCGCCTCGGCCGGGCGGTGTTCGACGATGCGGCTGGCGTACATGACGGCCACGGTGTCCGCGACGCGGCGCGCGGCGGACAGGTCGTGCGTGATGAGCAGGACCGCCGCGCCGGTGTCGCAGCGGCGGCGCAGCAGGTCGAGCGTGTGGTCGACGAGCGGCCGGTCGAGGCCGGTGGTGGGTTCGTCGGCGAGCAGCACCGGCGGGTCGGGCGCGAGGGCGAGCGCGGTGGCGAGCCGCTGGGCCATGCCGCCGGACAGCTCGTGCGGGTACCGGTCGAGGTCGGCCGGGTCGAGGCCGACGTCGGCGGCGATCCGGTCGGCGGCGGCCGGCGCGTCGCGGCGGGTGTGTCCGTGGGCGCGCAGCGTCTCCTCCAGCAGCTTCCGCCCGGTACGCACGGGGGTGAGCGCGGTGGCGGGGCTCTGCGGGACGAGGCCGACGCCCCGGCCGCGTACGTGCCGGGCGAGGTGCCGCTCCCCCGCGCCGATCAGGTCGACCTTGTCGCGCCCCGGCGCGTGCAGGCGGGCCTGCCCGGTGACTGTGGCGTTGCGCGGCAGCAGGCCGAGCAGGGCGTGCGCGAGGACGGACTTGCCGCACCCGGACTCGCCGACCACCGCCAGCAGCTCGCCGGGCCGCAGCGTGAGGCTCAGGTCGCTGACGGCGTGCACGAGCGCGTCGCGCAGCCGGAAGCGGACGGTCAGCCCGTCGACTGTCAGCAGCGCCGGGGCGGTCACAGGTGCAGCTCCGCCCGTACGCGCGGGTCGAGGCGGTCGCGCCACCGTCCGGTGAGCACGGCGAGCGCCAGCGTGGCCGCCACGAGCAGGAGGCCGGGGACGATGCTGGCCCACCAGGCGCCGGTGAGCAGCGACCGCTGCCCGTCGTTGATCATGTTGCCGATCGAGGCCAGGTGCGGCGGCAGGCCGAGGCCGAGGAACGACAGCGCGGTCTCGTGCCAGACGGCGTGCGGCACCATGAGCGTGGTCGCCAGTGCCAGGCGCGGCAGCACGTGCGGCAGCAGGTGCCGGGTGAGCACCCGGGCCCGGCTCGCGCCGCCGGAGATCGCGGCGTCCACGAACGGCCGGTTGCGCAGGCTGAGCAGCTCGGAGCGGACGATCCGGGCGGTGGACAGCCAGTGCGTCAACGCGATGGACGCGATCACCGCGCCCAGGCTGGGGCGCAGCATCGCCACCACGAAGATGCCCAGCAGCAGGTGCGGCAGCGCGGCGACGGTGTCCACGACGCGCATGAGCGCCCGGTCGACCCAGCCGCCGACGCTGCCGGCGAGCGCGCCGACCAGGCCGCCGATGACGGCCGCGACGAGCGCGGCGACCGCGCCGACGAGCAGCGAGACGCGCAGGCCGTAGAGGCTGCGCACCGCGACGTCGCGGCCGAGGTCGTCGGTGCCGGCCAGGTTCTCCGGCGAGGGCGCGAGCCGGGTACGGGAGAGGTCGACGGCGCTCTGGTCCAGCGGCCACAGGACCGGGGCGAGCAGCGCGGCTGCGACGACACCGGCGAGCACGACGACGGCGACTGTCGTGCCGGCGCGGACGGGACGCAGGCGCCGTACGCGCGCGGGGAGGGCGAGGTCAGTCATCGAGGCGTACCCGGGGGTCGGCGGCGGCGTAGGCGAGGTCGGTGAGCAGATTCGCGGTCAGCACCACGACGGCGGTGGCCAGGGTCGTGGCCGCGAGCAGCGGAAAGTCGGCGCCCAGCGCCGCCTCGACGGTGACCGCACCGAGCCCGGGCAGCGAGAACACGGTCTCCACCAGGACCGCGCCGCCGACGAGTTCGGGCAGGTGCGTGCCGACCAGGGTGAGGAACGGCAGCAGCGCGGTACGCAGCGCGTGTCCGAACAGGACGACCCGGCCGGGCAGCCCCCGGGCGCGCGCGGCCAGGACGTGGTCGTCGCGCAGGCTCTCGGCGACCGCGTCGCGGACGAACAGGACGAACCACGGCGCCTGGGAGATCGCCAGCACTGTCACCGGGAGCACCAGGTGCCGGGCCACGTCGGCCGGGTCGGTGCTCGTGGCGGTGATGTCGGTGAGCCCGCCGGCGGGCAGCCAGCCGAGGCTGAGGGCGAACACCGCGATCGCCGCGAGGCCGATCCAGAACACCGGCATCGACTGCACGGCGTACGCGACGGCGCGCAGCGCCCTGTCGAACCAGCCGCCACGGCGGTACGCGGCCAGCGTGCCCAGCAGCACGCTCGCCACCAGCACCAGGGCCAGCGCGGTGCCGACGAGCAGCAGCGTCCACCCGGCCCGGGACGCGAGCACCGAGGTGACCGGCTCGTGCCGGCTCGTGGACCAGCCCAGGTCGCCGCGCAGCAGGTTGCCGACCCAGCGGGCGTACTGCACCGGCAGCGGGTCGTCGACGCCCCAGTTGGCGCGGATCTGCGCCAGGTTCTCCTCGCTGGTGGTGAACGCCGCCGCGCCCGCGTACTGCTGCGCCGGGTCGATCGGGGAGGCGGCGCCGAGGGCGAACATGCCCATGCTGGTCGCGGCCAGCACCGGTACGGCGACCAGCAGCCGCCGCCGGACCACGGTGCCGGCCCCGGCCAGCCGCCGCCGTCCGGTCACGATTCTTTCGTCCAGGTGTGCACGTTCCACCAGATGCTGTTGGCGACGTCGTGCTCGTGCGGCTCGACCCGCGGCGCCACCCCGGTCACCGCGTCCTTCAGCACGTAGGTGTGCTGGAGGTAGGTGAGGAACACCCACGGCACGTCGGTGGCGAGCTGCTTCTGGAACGTGGCGTACGCGGCCTTGCGGGCCGCCGGGTCGGCGTTGTCCCGGCCGTCCCGCAACGCGGCGTCGGTGACCGCCGAGCGGTACGAGCCGGGGTTGAAGAAGCCCTGCCCGGCGAAGGCCGAGCTGAACAGCTTGTAGGAGACGAAGTCCGGGTCGTACGGCGTGCCGTAGCCCATGATCAGCGCGTCGTTCCCCATCCGCGGGGTGATCGCGTCCCAGGTCAGGCCCTCCGGCGTGACCTTGATGCCGACCTTCTTCGCGTCGGCGGTGACGGCCAGGGCCAGTTCCTTGCGGAGGCTGTCGGTGGCCGGGTACATGATCGTGAACGCGGCCGTACGCCCGTCCTTGACCCGGATGCCGTCCGGGCCGGGCTTCCACCCGGCGGCGTCCAGCGCCGCCGTCGCTCCGGCGATGTCGGCGGCCGGCTTGCCCGTGATCGACGGCTCGGCGTATTCCGAGGTGGGCGGCACCGGCCCGAACGCGGGCTCGCCGGCCCCGCCGAGGACACCGGTCACCATGGCCTGCCGGTCCACAGCGACGTTCAGCGCCCGCCGGATCGCGAGGTCGCCGGTGACCGGGTTGCCCATCGGCAGCATGACGCCGCGGTAGTCGGCGGTCGGCACCTTGTGCACCAGGTAGCCGTTGCGGCCCTCGAACCCGGACGCGAGCTTCGGCGCCAGCTCCGCCGCGTCGAACTCGCCGGCCCGCATCCGCTGGGCCCGCACGTTGTCGTCGGCGACGAACGCCACCACCACGCCCGAGTTCGCCGGCTTGCCGCCCCAGTACGTCTCGTTGGCCGCGAGCACGAGCCGGTCGCCCGGGGTCCAGGACGTGAACCGGTACGGGCCGGTGCCGACCGGCTTGCGGTTGAAGCCGGCCTTGTTGACGTCCTGCCCGGCGAACGCCTTCGCCGGAACGATGCCCAGCGCCAGCCGTTGCAGGAACGGCGCGTACGCGTACTTCAGCGTGAACACGACTGTCGCCGGGTCCGGCGCAGTGACGGAGGCGAGCATGTCCAGATCGGAGCGCAGCGTCGAGTCGACTCTCGGGTCGAGCACCGCCTGGTAGGTGAACGCCACGTCCTGGGCGGTCAGCGGGCTGCCGTCGTGGAACAGCACTTCCTCGCGCAGCTTCGCGGTGACCGTCCTCCCGTCCGCGGAGACGGTGGGCAGCTCGCGGGCCAGGGCGGGCACCAGTTCGTTGCGGGCGTCCCGGGCGACCAACCCGTCGAAGATCAGTGAAGCGCCGTCGACGCCGTAGTTGAGCACCGGGTTGAGCGTGTCCGGCTCGCCCGCGGTGGCGACCACGAGCGTGCCGGCGTTGCCCGTGCCGCCGGGCGAGGCCGTTGGCGACGAGCAGCCCGCGCCGGCGAGCAGGGCGGCGGCGAGCATCGCGGCCACGCGTACGGGCTTGGGCTTGATCGCCACCGGCAACCCCTCGAACTCGTCCTCGGTAGCGGCCGGGCGGGCGCTCCGGCGAAGATCAGATCATCGCGTGCCCGAGCACCCGCCCACTTCTGCCACTATTCGGTAGTTGCCAATCATATGCAATAGGGAACCGTCGACGGCGGAGACCCTCCGGGCCCGGGCGTCCGCTCGTGAGGCGGCGGTGCGGCGCGCTGAATATGCTCAGGGGGTGGAGGACAGCGAGCAGGCGGTGCTTGCCGGGATGTTGCAGTCGGCTGAGAACGCCGCCCCGGTGCAGGCGGTCGAGGCCGTCACCGGCGTCATCGCCACGGCGCTGAACGCGCTCGGCGTCTCGCTGCTGATCGCCGACCTCAGCGGCCGTGCGCTGGTCCGGCTGACCCACCAGCCGAACGGCGGCGGTAACGGCCGGCGCCACGGCGAGGAGGACGCCGAGGTCCTCCCGTTCGACGGCGGGCCCTACGAGCGCGCCCTGCGTCAGCAGGCCCCCGAGGTCGTCGCCGGCGACGGCACGTGGACCGTGCTGGCGCCGGTCACCGACCGCGGTGAGGCGATCGGCCTGCTGGAGGTCGGCCTGCCCGAGGAGCCGGACAGCGACGCGGTGAACTCGGTCGCCCGTACCGCGCACGCGCTGGCGTTCGTGGTCATCGCCAACCGCAGGCACACCGACCTGTTCGAGTGGGGACAGCGCACCACCCCGTTCAGCCTCTCCGCCGAGATCCAGCGCCGCCTGCTGCCCGCCTCGTTCACCTGCGAGGCCGGCGCCTTCGCGCTCTCCGGCTGGCTGGAACCCGCCGCGAGCGTCGGCGGCGACACCTTCGACTACAGCCTCGCCCGGGATCTGCTGCACCTCAGCGTCACCGACGCGATGGGCCACGGCGTGGCGAGCGCGCTCACCGCCACCCTCGGCGTGGGCAGCCTGCGCAACACCCGCCGCCGCGGCGCCGACCTCGTCACCCAGGCCGAGGAGGCCAACCGGGCCGTCGCGGAGCACGCGAACGTACGCGGCGCGTACGTCACCGCCGTGCTGGGCCGCATCGACCTGGCCACGGGGCGCTGCGAACTGCTGAACGCCGGCCACGTCCCGCCGATGCTGGTCCGGGACGGCCGGGTCGTCCCCGTGGAGCTGCCGGGCAACTTTCCGTTCGGGATGTTCCTCGGCGAGAGCTACCGCAGCGGAGAGCTGGCCCTGCTGCCCGGCGACCGGCTGGTGGTGGTCACCGACGGCATGCACGAACGCAACGCTGCCGACCTGGACCTGCCCGGGGCGCTGCTCCGCCTCGCCCACCTGCATCCCCGCGAGGCGGTCCGGGCGCTGTCCGACGCGGTGCTGGAGATCGCCGGCCCGGCTCTGAGCGACGACGCCACGCTGCTCGTCGTCGACTGGTACGGCGGTCACGGCCCACGGCACAGCACCGCCGGCGCCGACAGCGCCCGCGTCAGCCCGGACGAGGAGCCCTCAGCGCACCGCCGCCGCTGATCCGTCCTCGGCGTCCCGCACCGTGTCGAAGAGCGGGATGACGCGGTCCACCGAGGTGATCGAGAAGACGTTGCGGATCGACTGGCGGACGACCGCCAGACCGAGCCAGCCGCCGCGCTCCTGCAGGCTCTTGTAGACGAGCACGAGCGCGCCCAGGCCGCTGGAGTCCACGAACCCGACCCGGGTCAGGTCGACGACCACCGTCCGCGCGCCCGTCTCCACCACCTCGAGCAGCCGGTCACGCAACTGCGGCGAGCTGGCCATGTCCAGGTCACCGACGACCTCGATCACCGGGCCGACACGCCCCTGCCTGGTCGTCACCGAGAACTCCACCACTCCCCCTCAACCGCGCCCGTCGCTACCCGACACCGTGCCAGAATTCGGCCCTGATCGCCTCCCGTGGGCTCACGTCGGCTCAGCGGCTCCCCGCGAAGTGGTGGAGGACACCTCGGTGCCGATCGAGCCGGATCACGATCCGCGTCCCCGCTGCCGTTCACCGATCGCGAGCCGGCGACGCTCGCAGTCGACCAGCGGATGCGCCTTCGGCAGCCCCGTCGTGGGCGCGGCTCAACTACCCTCGCCGCCGTGGACACTCTGGAGATCGATGCGCCGGTCGTCGGCGTGACCGTCTACCCGGACCGCGCCCGGGTCACCCGCCGCGGCCGTCTCCGGCTGGCCGCCGGCGACCATCGGGTACGCGTCGCTCCGCTCCCGCTGGGCCTGCGCCGGGACTCGATCCGGGTGGGTGGCCGGGGCGCGGTGACGGTGCTCGGGGTGGACGTGGTCGCGTGGCGGCAGGCCCGCAGCACCGACGCCCAGGTCGTCGAGCTGGAACGGCGGCGTCGCGAACTCGCCGACGAGCTGACCGAGGTCGGGGACACCGACGCGATCGAGGAACAGCGCGGCGAGTTCCTCACCCGGCTGGCCGAGCGGGCCGGTGGCACGTACGCCCGGGCGCTGGCCGCGGGCGACGCGGCCCCGGCCGACGTGGCGGCCTTCACCGACTCGGTGTCCGGGCAGCTCGCCGAGTCCCGGGCCCGGCGGCGCGGGCTGGCCCGGCGGCGCACCGAGCTGGCGGAGGAGCTGGCCGCTGTCGACCGCGATCTGGAGGCGGCGCGCGGCAAGCGGGCGCCGGACCGGCTGGCCGCCGAGGTGTCCGTCTCCGTCGACGCCGACGACACCGAGGTGGAGCTGGAGCTGAGCTACCTGGTCGACGGCGCCCGCTGGACGCCCTCCTACGACCTGCGGCTGGTCGAGGACACCATGACTGTCACCTGGTTCGGGCTGGTCAGCCAGGGCACCGGGGAGGACTGGCCGGAGTGCGAGCTTCTGCTCTCCACCGCCCGCCCGGCGGCGGCCAGCGGCGTACCCGAACTGTCGCCCTGGTATCTCGACCGGCTCCGCCCGCAGCCGCCGATGGCTGTGTCGGCCGCGTCGTTCGACGGCATGGTGCCGCCCCCGGCGCCCGGCGCGGCACCGGCGGGCCGGGCCGGCGCGGCGCGGTCCGCGGCGCCCCGGCCGGCGGTGCGGGAGAGCGTCGCCGAGGTCGAACAGGGCGTCACGGCGGCGACCTACCGGCCCGCCCGGCCGGTGGCGGTGCCGGCCGACGGCAGCGCGCACCGGGTGACAGTCGCGGCGCTGGAGCTGCCGGCCCGGCTGGACCACGTGAGCGTGCCGGTACGCGCCGCCGAGGCGCACCTGCGGGCCACGGTCCGCAACACGTCGGACCACACGCTGCTGCCCGGCCCGGCGTCGGTGTTCCACGGCGCGGACTTCGTGGCGGCGACTCGGCTGCCGACGTGGGCGCCGGGCGAGGAGACCGAGCTGGCCCTCGGTGTGGACGACCGGGTACGGGTGGAGCGGAAGCTGCACCGGCGCACCGAGAGCAAGGCGACGCTCGGGTCGACGCGGCGTCGGGAGGTGGAGTACCGGATCACGGTGGCGAACCACACCCCCCGGTCGGCCACTGTGGAGGTGCGCGACCAGTTGCCGGTGTCCCGGGACGAGGCGGTGGCGGTACGGGAGACGGCGCTGACGCCGCCGCCCGCCGAGCGTACGGAGCTGGGCGAGCTGACCTGGCGGCTGTCGCTCGCGCCGGGCGAGAGCGGGGAGATCGCGCTGGGCTTCCGGGTGGAGCTGGCCAAGGGCGTCGAGCTGACCGGCTGGCGGGAGTAGCCGCACGCGCGCGTTAAGAAGGGCCCCTTCTTATGCAGAATGCGTTAAGAAGGGGCCCTTCCTTCGGTCCGGTCAGACGCGGCGACGACCGTACAGACCGGCGAAGACGGCGACACCGATGGCCGCGAAGCCGACCTGGAGCGCCAGCTCGATCCAGTCGATGCCGGGGGTGTCGTCGACGCCGAACGCGCCGGCGACCAGGGTGCCCACGAACGCGGCGACCACACCGATGAGCAGGGTCAGCCAGATCGGGATGTTCTGCTTGCCCGGCACCACCAGGCGCCCGAGCGCGCCGATGACGAGGCCGATGATGAGCGCGGTGAAGAAGCCCGTGATCTCCACGAGAGGCGTCCCTTCCCTCAGATGTGTTGGCGCCTCGGTGGTTGCCCCGATCAACAGCCCGGCCAAACGTGCGGGCCGTTTTCGTCACAGAACTGTCATGACCTGCCGGTCAGTGGTCCGAGTGCTGGCGGCGGCGCGGCGCGCCGGGCGGCTCCTCCCGGTCGATGCGTAGTTCCCGCTCCAGCTCGGCGACGACCATGCGCAGGTCGTCCAGGCGCTGACTGATCGCGATCCGGTCCACCTCGTCCGGTATCCCGTCGCCGTCGGAGTCGTAGTCCGGTGCCAGCCCTTCGGTCATCTCCAGCCGGCGCGCCTCCTCCATCGAGTTGACGATGACCGCGATGAGGATGTTCAGCAGCAGGTTGACGGCGATCATCACGAAACTGACGTAGTAGAGCAGCGTCCACGGTGACACCTCCAGGCCCTGTTCCAGCAGGTCCGGCAGCGTCTCCAGGGACAGCAGCACGAACAGCGTGACGAGGGAACGGCCGATGTCGCCGTACTGCTCGGGATAGCGGTCGCCGAAGATCAGCCAGCCGGCCATGCCGTACACGTAGAGCGTCACGGCGGCGAGCGCGAGGAACCCGGCGACGCCGGGCAGGCTGCGCCACAGCGCCGTGACGATGGTCCGCAGGCCGGGCGAGAAGCGGACCAGCCGCAGCACCCGGGCGACCCGGATGAACCGCAGCACCCCCGAGTCGCCGTGCAGCCCGGGGATGAAGATGGCAACGGTCACCAGCAGGTCGAAGACGTTCCAGCCGTGCCGGAAGAAGTCCTGCGGGCGGCGGCCGTAGGCGAGGATCCGGATGGTGATCTCCACGACGAAGGCCGCCCGGAACATCAGCTCCGTCCACCGCAGCACCGGCCCGGCGGCACCCAGGTTCGGGTACGTCTCGATGCCCAGCACCACACCGTTGGCCATGATGAGCACCACGATGGCCACTTCGAACGGCCGGGACGCGACGAGCCGGGCACAGTGGCCCGCCAGCCCTCGCTTCCCCGTGCTCGTCCGGCGACCGCCGCGCGGGGTCGGCACCGTGTCCCCGATCAGCGCCTTCCTCCACGACATGCGGTCCGGGCAAGGCGCGGACGACAGGGGGTAGCCACCCGGACACTTTAGTGGATCACCACTGGCCTGCGGTCACTGCCGAGGCGCGGCCGGCCCGGCTCACAGCCAGCCGCGGCGCTTGAACAGCAGATAGAGCGCGCCGCAGACGGCGAGCATCAGGGCGAGCGCGAACAGGTAGCCGTACCGCCAGCCCAGCTCCGGCATGTGGCCGAAATTCATCCCGTAGACGGTGCCGATCAGGGTCGGCGCGAACAGGATGGCCGCCCACGCGGAGACCCGCTTGATCTCCTCGTTCTGCTCGAAGCTCGCGGCGGTCAGGCTGCGCATCTCCTCGTTCTGCGCCTGCGAGACCAGTGTGGCGTTGACGGTGAGGATGTTCTGGAGCAGGTGCCGGAACCCGTCCACCCGCTCCACCACCTGGGTCAGGTGGTCGGCCACGTCACGCATCCGGCGGCGCAGCTCCTCGTCCGTGCCGTACCTGTCGAAGCCGTGTGTCAGCTCGTCCACCACCTTCAGCAGCGGGCGGGCGGCCCGCTGGAACTGGATCACCTCGCGGCTCAGCTCGTAGATGCGGCGGCTGGCGTTCGGGTCGCCGCCGAACACCTCGGTCTCGATCTCGTCGATGTCGTTCTCCAGCCCGGCCACCACCGGCGCGTAGCCGTCCACGACCCGGTCGAGCACGGCGTAGAGCACTGCTTCCGGGCCGAACGCGAGCACGTTCGGCTCGGCCTCCAGCCGCCGTCGTACCTCGGCCAGGTCGGGCGTGCCGCCGTGCCGCACGGTGATCACGAATCCCGGCCCGAGGAACAGGTGCAGTTCGGCGAACTCGACAGCGTCCCGCTCGTCCAGGTAGCGGGCGGCGCGCAGCACCACGAACAGGGTGTCGCCGTACCGTTCCAGCTTCGGACGCTGGTGGGCGTTGATGGCGTCCTCGACGGCCAGGTCGGGGAGCGGGAACTCGGCGGCGAGCGAGCCGATCTGCTCGCGGCCCGGCCGGAGCAGCCCGATCCAGGCCATCGCGTCGTCGAGCTGCTGCAGGCAGCGGTACGTGTCGGCGAGGCTCACCGGCGACGCCCGGCGTACCCCGTCGACGTAGACGCCGCTGTCGACCAGCCCGTCGGGGCGCTCCGGCTCCGCCGCGCCGGCGTCGATGGCGTGCTCGTCCAGCCGCCGGCCGAACCCCTCCGAGGACCGGTTTCCCGCCATGCCCCTCCCCCGCCGCCCGACCGGCTCGCCGAGTCCCCCGCCGAGGCGGTCGCAAACGTCAGGGGCGGTAGCGGTAGCCCATCCCGGGCTCGGTGATCAGGTGCCGGGGCCGGGCCGGGTCGTCCTCCAGCTTGCGCCGCAACTGGGCCATGTACTGCCGCAGGTAGTTCGTCTCCTGGTGGTACTCCGGCCCCCACACGTCGTGCAGGAGCTGGCGCTGGCTGACCAGCTTGCCCGGGTTGCGCAGCAGCTTCTCCAGCATGGCCCACTGGGTGGGGGTGAGCTTGACCTCGACGCCGTCGTCCCGGGTGACGGTCCGGTCGGCCAGGTCGACTGTGTTGCGGCCGATCCGCAGCGCGGGCACGGCGGGCGTGGCGGGGGCGAGCCGCCGGGTCACCGCGCGGATGCGGGCGAGCAGCTCGTCGACCCCGAACGGCTTGGTGACGTAGTCGTCGGCGCCCGCGTCGAGCGCGGCCACCTTGTCCTCGCTGCCGGCCCGGCCGGAGAGCACGATGATCGGCACGCCGGTCCAGCCGCGCAGGCCCCTGATCACCTCGGTGCCGTCCAGGTCGGGCAGGCCGAGGTCGAGCACCACCAGGTCCGGCGGGTGCCCGGCGGCGGCCTTGAGCGCGGCGGCGCCGCTGTCGGCCACCTCGACGTCGTAGCCCCGGGCGCGCAGGTTGATCCGCAGGGCGCGCAGGATCTGCGGCTCGTCGTCGACGACCAGGATGCGGGTCATTCCTGCGGCCCTTCCGCGTGCGGGGCGGCCGGCAGCCGCAACACCATGGTGAGCCCGCCGCCGGGTGTGGTCTCCGGGGTGATGCTGCCACCCATCGCCTCGGCGAGACCCCGGGACAGCGCCAGCCCGAGGCCCACGCCGGTCTGGTTGTCCCGGTCGCCGAGGCGCTGGAACGGCAGGAAGACGTGCTCCCACTGGTTCTCCGGGATGCCCGGCCCGGTGTCGATCACCCGCAGCTCGACCTGCCCGGCGTGCGCGCTGCCGGTGATCGTCGGCGGGCGGCCGGGCGGGCTGTGCCGCAGCGCGTTCGACACCACGTTGACCAGCACGCGTTCCAGCAGGCCCGGGTCGGCCAGCGCCGCCGGCAGGTCGGCCGGGATGTCCGTGGCGACCTCGGCCGCCGCCGCGCCGAGTTCGTCAAGGGCCCGGGGTACGGCGTCCTCCAGCCCGATCGCGGTGGTGGTGACGCCCAGCGCGCCGGCTTGCAGGCGGCTCATGTCGAGCAGGTTCGCCACCAGCCGGCCCAGCCGGTCCAGCGACTCGTCCGCGGTCGCAAGCAGCTCCTCCCGGTCGTCCGGGTCGAACTCGACGTCGTGGCTGCGCAGGCTGCTCACCGCGGCCTTGGCCGACGCCAGCGGCGTACGCAGGTCGTGGCTGACCGCCGCGAGCAGCGCGGTACGCATCCGGTCGGCGGCGGCGAGGGGGCGGGCGGTGGCGGCCTCCTGCGCCAGCCGCTCCTGGCGCAGCGCGACGGCGGCCTGCGCGGCGAACGCCTCGACCACCCGGCGGTCGGCCGCCTCCAGCCGCCGGCCGGCGAGCACCACGCTGAGCCGGTCGTCCACCGGCACCACCGTCTCGCCCCCGCTCGGGCTGCCCGGCGGCCGTTCCCCGACCTCGGCCACCACCCGCCAGGCCCCTTCCTCCCGGGAACGCGCCGGCCGCCCCTCGGCCTCGGCGGTCAGTTCGAGCACGCTCACCGCGCGCAGCCCGAACGTCTCCCGCAGCCGGTCCAGCAGCGCGGGCAACGGCCGCTCGCCGCGCAGCACGCTGCCCGCGACGGTGGCCAGCGTCTGCGCGTCGGCGGAGGCCCGCGCCGCCTCCCGGGTACGCCGGGCCGCGACGTCGACCACCCAGCTCACCGCGATGGCGACGCCGACGAACACGCCCAGGGCGAGCAGGTTGTCCGCCTCGGCGATGGTCAGCGTCCGGTACGGCGGGGTGAAGAACCAGTTGAGCAGCAGCGAGCCGCCGAGCGCGGCGACCAGCGCGGGCCACAGCCCGCCGACCAGCGCCACGCCGACCACTCCGGCGAGGAACAGCAGGATGTCGTTCGTCAGCGTGAGGTCGGGCAGCGTCCGCAGCAGCAGCGTGAGCAGCGGCATGCCGAGCGCCGCGAGCGCGTACCCGACCAGCCGGCGCCTCCGGGACAGCGCGGCGGGCACCGCCCCGGCCCGGCGCCCGCGCCCCGCCTCGGGGTGGGTGACCAGGTGCACGTCGATCGGGCCGGACAGTGCGGTGGTGGTCACCCCGACGCCCCTGGCGAACACCTGCGCGAACCGGCCCCGGCGGCTCGCGCCGAGCACGAGCTGGGTGGCGTTGACGCCCCGGGCGAAGTCGAGCAGCGCCGCCGGGATGTCGGCGCCGAGCACCTGGTGGTACGTGCCGCCGAGGCTCTCCACCAGGACCCGCTGCCGGGCCAGCTGGGCCGGGTCGGCGCCGGCCAGCCCGTCGCTGCGCGCGACGTGCACGGCGAGCAGGTCGGCGCCCTTGCTGCGGGCGGCGATCCGGGCGGCCCGGCGGATCAGCGTCTCGCCCTCCGGGCCCCCGGTCAGCGCGACGACCACCCGTTCCCGCGCCTCCCAGGTGGCGGAGATGCCCTGCTGGGCGCGGTACGCGTCGAGCTGCTCGTCGACCTTGTCGGCCAGCCAGAGCAGCGCCAGCTCGCGCAGCGCGGTGAGGTTGCCGACCCGGAAGTAGTTGCCGAGGGCGGCGTCGATCTTGTCGGGCCGGTAGATGTTGCCGTGCGCCATCCGGCGGCGCAGCGCCTCCGGCGTCATGTCCACCAGCTCGAGCTGCTCGGCGGCGCGGACCACCTGGTCCGGCACGGTCTCCCGCTGGGTGGTGCCGGTGATCTGCGCGACCACGTCGTTGAGCGACTCCAGGTGCTGCACGTTGACGGTGGAGAGCACGCTGATGCCGGCGTCGAGCAGCTGCTGCACGTCCTGCCAGCGCTTGTCGTGCCGGGAGCCGGGCACGTTCGTGTGGGCCAGCTCGTCCACCACGACGACCTCGGGCCGCCGGGCCAGCACCGCGTCCAGGTCCATCTCGGTGAACTCGACGCCCCGGTAGGTCATCGACCGGCGCGGCACCACCTCCAGGTCACCGATCATCTCGGCGGTGTGCCGGCGGCCGTGCGTCTCGACCAGGCCGATCACCACGTCGGTGCCGCGTTCGGCCCGCCGCCGGGCCTCTTCGAGCATCGCGTACGTCTTGCCGACGCCCGGGGCGGCCCCGAGATAGATCCGCAGTTCACCCCTGCCCACGACCCCATCCTCCCTGAGTGCAAGGAAGGGCCCCCTGTTAACGCCTCGCGAGGTGAAGGGGGCCCTTCTTAACACTTCCGTCAGCGCGCCGGGAACGCCTCGTCGAGCGCGAGGTTGAGTTCCAGCACGTTCACAGCGGGCTCGCCCATGAAGCCCAGCGCCCGGCCGGTGGTGTGCTCGGCGACCAGCCGCCGTACCGCCGCCGGGTCCGCGCCGCGCTCGCGCGCCACCCGGGCCACCTGGATCCGCGCGTACGCCGGGGAGATGTGCGGGTCGAGGCCGCTGCCACCGGCGGTGACCGCGTCGGCCGGCACGGCGGGCCGGGCCGGGGCGTCCCCGCGGACCGGGGTGACGATGCCGCCCTCGGCCACGTAGTCGTGGCCGGGCCGCGCCGCCTCCACCGGTACGCCCTGCCAGGTGGTGACGAACGGCGTCGCGGGCGCGGCCTGGTTGACGCTCACCACGCGGGTGATCCGGCCGGTGAGCCCGTCGGCGCGGAACACGGCGAGCACCGCGCCCACGCCGTCCGGCGTGCAGTACGGGCGCCGCCCGTCCACGCCGTCCAGTTCGCCGACCGCCTTGCTGCGGGCGCAGACCTGGGTGAGCAGGCTCTGCGCGGAGGTCTCCTCGTCGCCGGTGAGCGTGTCGACCACGCTCTCCGGGCCGAGGTTGCCGGCCGCGGTGGCGGTCGGGTCGTAGCCGTCCCCGGCGGCCGACGGGCGGGACTGGAAGTAGCGCGGGACCGGGTTGCCGTCCGCGTCGGTGAACGACTGGCCGATCAACGAGCTGCCGACGGTACGGCCGTCGACGGTGAGCAGTGAGCCGTCGGCCCTGCCGTCGAGGCCGGGGAGCCGGCCGACGGCGACCAGGGCGAGCGGATAGAGGAGGCCGAGCAGCACGGTGAACACAAGCACCGCGCGCAGGGCGGCCAGGTGCTGGGAGAGCCAACTGGGAAGGCGCATCACGAGATCCCCGGGACGAACTGGACGAGCAGGTCGATGAGCTTGATGCCGACGAACGGCACCACGATGCCGCCGAGGCCGTAGAGCCACAGGTTGCGGCGCAGCAGCGCGGACGCGCTGGCCGGGCGGTAACGCACGCCGCGCAGGGCCAGCGGGATCAACGCCACGATGACGATCGCGTTGAAGACGACGGCGGAGAGGATCGCCGACTCGGGGCTGGCCAGGCGCATGACGTTGAGCTGGTCCAGCGACGGGTAGATGCCGGCGAACATGGCCGGGATGATCGCGAAGTACTTCGCGATGTCGTTGGCGATGCTGAACGTCGTCAACGCGCCCCGGGTGATCAGCAACTGCTTGCCGATCTCCACGATCTCGATCAGCTTGGTCGGATCGGAGTCGAGGTCGACCATGTTGCCGGCCTCCTTCGCGGCCGACGTGCCGGTGTTCATGGCCACGCCGACGTCCGCCTGGGCCAGCGCGGGCGCGTCGTTGGTGCCGTCGCCGGTCATCGCGACCAGCCGGCCGCCCTCCTGTTCCTTTCGGATCAGGGCGAGCTTGTCCTCCGGCGTGGCCTCGGCGAGGAAGTCGTCCACGCCAGCCTCGTCGGCGATGGCCTTCGCGGTACGCGGGTTGTCACCGGTGATCATCACGGTCCGGATGCCCATCCGGCGCATCTCGTCGAAGCGCTCCCGCATCCCGACCTTCACCACGTCCTTGAGGTGGATGACGCCGAGCGCCCGGGCCGGCTCGCCGGCCACGTGCTCGGCCACCACCAGCGGCGTACCGCCGGTGCCACTGATCGCGTCGACCAGCTCACCGACCTGCTCGGTCGGGTGGCCGCCGTTGTCGCGTACCCATTTCATCACCGCGGCGGCGGCGCCCTTGCGGATCTGCCGGACGTCGCCGTCGGCGTCCAGGTCGACGCCGCTCATCCGGGTCTGCGCGGTGAACGGCACGAACGTGGCGTGCGGGATCAGGCCGGGCTCGCGCTCGCGCAGCCCGTACTTGTTCTTGGCGAGCACCACCACCGAGCGGCCCTCCGGGGTCTCGTCGGCCAGGCTGGACAGTTGCGCCGCGTCGGCGAGCGCGGCGGCGTCCACGCCGGTCACCGGCAGGAACTCGGCGGCCTGCCGGTTGCCCAGCGTGATCGTGCCGGTCTTGTCCAGCAGCAGCGTGTTGACGTCACCGGCCGCCTCGACCGCCCGGCCGCTCATCGCCAGCACGTTGCGCTGCACGAGCCGGTCCATGCCGGCGATGCCGATCGCGGACAGCAGCGCGCCGATGGTGGTCGGGATGAGGCAGACCAGCAGCGACACCAGGACGACGCCGGTGACGCCGGAGTCGGTGATCGCGGCGCTGTCCGGCGCGGCGGCCTGGTACCCCTTGGCGAAGATCGCCATGGGCTGGAGCGTGACGACGGCGAGCAGGAAAACGATCGTCAGCGCGGCCAGCAGGATGTTGAGCGCGATCTCGTTCGGCGTCTTCTGCCGGTTGGCGCCCTCGACCAGCGCGATCATGCGGTCGATGAAGCTCTCGCCCGGCTTCTGGGTGATCCGCACGACGATCCGGTCGGAGAGCACCCGGGTGCCGCCGGTGACAGCGCTGCGGTCGCCGCCGGACTCCCGGATCACCGGCGCGGACTCGCCGGTGATCGCCGACTCGTCGACGCTGGCGATGCCCTCCACCACGTCGCCGTCACCGGGGATCACCTGCCCGGCCTCGACCAGGACGATGTCGCCCTGCCGCAGTTGCGGCGCGGGTACCGCCTCGTCCCGGTACGCGTTCGCGGCGGCGCCGGGCGTCCAACCGACCAGGCGGGTGGCGATGGTGTCCTGCTTGGCCCGGCGCAGCGTGTCGGCCTGTGCCTTGCCGCGCCCCTCGGCGACCGCCTCGGCCAGGTTCGCGAAGATCACGGTGAGCCAGAGCCAGACGGTGATCGCCACGGCGAACACCGACGGGTCGGTCACCGCGAGCACAGTGGTGAACAACGCGCCGATCTCCACGATCAGCATCACCGGGTTGCGCCACAGCGTGCGCGGGTCGAGCTTGCGCAGCGCGTCCGGCAGCGACCGGAGCAACTGCGCGGGGTCGAGCAGCCCGCCGCCGACCCGGTCGTCGCGGCGGCCCGGCGTGCCGAGGGCCGGCGCGTCGGCGGTCTGAACAGGCGCTGTCATGTCCGTGTCTCTCATGGTGGTCACAGCCCTTCGGCCAGCGGGCCGAGCGCGAGTGCGGGAAGGAAGGTGAGCGCGACGAGGACCACGGTGACGCCGACGACCATGCCGACGAACAGCGGCCGGTGGGTCGGCAGGGTGCCCTCGGAGGCGGGTGTGGGTTGCTGGCGGGCGAGCGAGCCGGCCAGCGCGAGCACGAAGATGATCGGCAGGAACCGGCCGAGCAGCATGCAGAGCCCGAGCGCGATGTTCCACCACTGCGTGTTCACTGTGATGCCGGCGAACGCGGAGCCGTTGTTGTTGCTGGCCGAGGTGAACGCGTAGAGCACTTCGGACAATCCGTGCGGCCCGACGTTGAGCGTTGTCGAGTCGTTGCCGGTGGCGAACGCGGCGGCGGTGCCGGCGAGCACCAGCGCCGGGGTGATCAGGAAGTACATCGAGGCGAACTTGATCTCGCGCGACCCGATCTTCTTGCCCAGGTACTCGGGGGTGCGGCCGACCATCAGGCCGGCCACGAACACCGTGATCACGGCGAGGATCAGCAGCCCGTACAGGCCGGCGCCGACGCCGCCGGGCGCGACCTCGCCGAGCATCATGTTGCCCAGCGTCATCATGCCGCCCAGAGCGGTGTACGAGTCGTGGAACGAGTTGACCGCGCCGGTCGAGGTGAGCGTGGTGGCCGCCGCGAACGTGGCCGAGTTGGACACGTCGAAACGCACCTCCTTGCCCTCCAGCGCCGCGCCGACCGCCTGCGGCACCGTGCCGTGGCCGGCCAGCTCGAACACGTTGGTGAGGGTGATGCTGGCGAGCGCGAGGATCGCCATCACGGCGGCGATCGCGTAGCCCTGCCGCTTCTGCCCGACCATCCGGCCGAAGACCCGGGGCAGGCTGAACGGGATCACCAGGATCAGGAAGATCTCCAGCCAGTTCGTCCACGCGGTCGGGTTCTCGAACGGGTGGGCGCTGTTGGCGTTGTAGAAGCCGCCGCCGTTGGTGCCCAGCTCCTTGATGACCTCCTGGCCGGCCACCGGCCCGCCGGTGATCGTCTGGGCCCCGCCGGTCAGCGTGGTCACGTCGGTGCCGCCGGACAGGTTCTGCACCACCCCGCCGAGCATCAGCGCGAGAGCGCCGAGCACCGCGATCGGCAGCAGGATCCGCAGCGTGACCCGGGTCAGGTCGACCCAGAAGTTGCCCAGCTCGCCGGTGCGGCTGCGGGCAAAGCCCCGGACCAGCGCCACCGCGACGGCGATGCCCACCGCGGCCGAGACGAAGTTCTGCACCGCCAGGCCGGCCATCTGCACCAGGTGGCCCATCGTCGACTCACCCGAGTACCACTGCCAGTTCGTGTTGGTCACGAACGACACAGCGGTGTTCCAGGCGCCGTGCGGCACCACCGGGTCTAAGCCCAGCGAGAGCCACAGGTGGTTCTGCAGGCGCTGGAACGCGTACAGGAACAGCAGGGAGACCGCCGAGAAGGCCAGCACCGAGCGGGCGTACACGCCCCAGGTCTGCTCGGCGGCCGGGTTGACCCCGACCAGGCGGTAGATGCCCCGCTCGACCCGGGACGACCGGGTGCCGGCAACCACCCGGTACATGTGGTCGCCGAACGGCCGGTGCACGGCGGCGAGCGCCGCCACCAGCGACAGGACGAAGAGCACGCCGGCTGTCGTCATGCTCATCAGAAACGCTCCGGGAACAGCAGGGCGACGACCAGGAACACGCCCAGCCCGATCGCCAGCACCAGGCCGACGGCGTTGACGGCGCTCACAGCTTCTCCACACCCCTCACCACGAGGGCGAGCGCCGCGAACAGCCCCACCGTCAGCAACACGAACAGCACGTCAGACACGGCTGATCTCTCCTAGCGGAAGATGTCCTCGCGACCGCCTCCCGGTCGCGCCGGGCAATCAAAACGCCAGGTCCGGGGGTACGGACAGGGGCTATAACGCGACCATGACGCGCGGCCGCGGTTTCTTGACGCGCTTTTCACGCCGCCTGCACGAACCGCCCCGGCGCGGGGGCCGTGACGGGCTGGTCCGCCGCTTACGCTGGCCCGGTGGCCACCGAACTGACCCTGCTGTCGGACGCGGTCTGCCGGGGTGTGCCGGTCGGTGGGGCCCGGCTGCGCGGGCTGCTGGCGCTGCTGGCCGGGCGGCTCGGGGCGGGCTGCGGCACCGGCGCGCTGGTCGAGGCGCTCTGGCCGGACGAACCGCCCCGGCACCCGGTGAAGGCGTTGCAGATCCTGGTGTCCCGGGCCCGCGCCGAGCTGGGCGCCGACCTGATCGTGCGGACCGCCACCGGCTACCGGCTGGCGCTCACCGACGCGCAGGTGGACGCGGTGGCGGTGCTGCGGCACGCGGAGGCGGCGGCGCGGCGGGCCCGAGCCGGTGAGCACGCGGACGCGCTGGCCGAGGCGGAGGCGGGGCTGGCGTACTGGGCCGGCCCGCCGGGCGACGAGCCGGGCGAGGGCGATCCGCTCACCGCGTTGCGCGCGGACCGGGCGGCCACGTACCGCGCGCTGTCCCGGGCCCGGGCGATCGCGTTGTCCCGGCTCGGCCGGCCTGCGGAGGCGCTGCCCGGGCTCGCCGCGCTGGCCGCCGGAACCCGCCACGAAGAGGAGCTGCTGGCCGAGCTGCTCCGCTGCGAGGCGGCAGTGACCAGCCGGTCGGCGGCGCTGACCCGGTACGACGACTACCGCCGCTCGCTCCGCGACGAGCTGGGCGCCGACCCCGGGCCGGCGCTGCGCGAGCTGCACCGGGAGCTGCTCGACGGGGAGAGCCGGGTGGCCCGGCCCGGCATCCCGTACGAGCCGAACCCGCTGCTCGGCCGCGACGACGACCTGACCGCCGTGGAGTCCCTGCTGACCCACGCCCGGGTGGTCTCCGTCGTCGGTCCGGGCGGGCTGGGCAAGACCCGGCTCGCGTACGCGGTGGCCCGGCGCGCGCCGCAACGCGCCGTACGTCTGGTGGCGCTCGGCGCGGTCACCGCCGACGGCGACGTGCCGGACGCGGTCGCGGCGGCGCTGGGGGTCGGCGAGCCGGTGGCCGGCCCGGTCGGCGCGCTGCCGGTGCCCGCCGACCCGGTCGCCGCGATAGTGGCGGCGCTCGGCGCCGGGCCGGTGCTGCTGGTGCTGGACAACTGCGAGCAGGTGGTCCGGGGCGTCGCCGAACTGGTGGCGGCGCTGCTGGCGGCGACCCGGGAGCTGCGGGTCCTGACCACCAGCCGCACCCCGCTCGGGTTGACCTCGGAGGCGGTGCACGCGCTGCCCGAACTGCCGCTGGACACGGCCGTGGAGTTGTTCACGCAGCGGGCCCGGGCCGCCCGGCCGGGCGTGGTGCTGCCGGCCGAGCAGGTGGCCGAGGTGTGCCGGCACCTGGACGGGATGCCGCTGGCGATCGAGCTGGCTGCGGCCCGGGTGCGGGCGATGAGCGTGCCGGAGCTGGCCCGCCGGCTGGACGACCGGTTCGGGCTGCTGCGCGGCGGCGCACGGGACGCGCCGCCGCGCCACCACACGCTGCACGCGGTGGTCGACTGGAGCTGGAACCTGCTGCGGCCGGAGGGGCGGGCGGCGCTGCGGGCGCTGTCGGTGTTCCCCGACGGCTTCACCACGGCGGCAGCCGACCGGTTGCTGGGCGACGACGCGCTGCCGGTGCTGGAGCATCTGGTCGACCAGTCGCTGCTGCGCGTGGAGGAGACGCCGGAGGCGATCCGGTTCCGGATGCTGGAGACGGTGCGGGAGTTCGGCGCGGCCCGCCGGTCCGAGGCCGGCGAGACGGACCCTGTCGTGGCGACGTTCCTTGCCTGGGCCCGCGAGTTCGGTCTCGGGCAGCACGAGACGCTGCTCGGCCCCGAGCCGTTCACCGCCCTGGCGGCGGTCCGGTCCGAACAGGACAACCTCGTCGCCGCGCTGCGCCTGGCCTCGGCCCGGTCCGACGCGCCCACAGTGGTCGGCGTCGCCGCCGCGCTCGCCGCGTTGTGGACGCTCGACACCAGCTACACCCGGATGCTCGCGCTGGTGGCCGACACCGACTTCCTGCTGTCCCACTACCGGCCCGCGCCGGAGTTCGTGGCGCCGGCCCGTACCGTAGCCGTGCTCGGCGTGGCGCACAGCCTGATGATCGCCGGGCGGCGGGCGACCCGCTCGCTCGTGGTGCTGCGGAGGCTGCCGCCGCCCCCGACGGGCGACCTGGTCGGCGCGATGGCGACGGTCCTGGGCGCGATCCCCGAGATCGTGGCCGACCCGGCCGCGCTCGCCGCGCTGCGCGCGCATCCGCAGCCGCTGGTCGCCGCGATGGCGAACGGCCTGGCCAGCTACCTGCTGGAGCAGGCCGGGCGGCCGGACGACGCGCTGGACGCGGCGCGGCGGATGCTGGACGCGCTGGCCCACCGGCCGATCCCGTGGCTGCGGGTGCTCGTCCACTCGCGGATCGGCGAGTTGTGCATGCAGACCGAACGCTCGACGGAGGCCCGGGATCACCTGACCGCCGCGCTGGACCTGCTCGCCGACTCCGGCCCGTGGTGGGACCGGCTCCAGATCCGGTGGAGCCTGGTCCTGGTGAACCTCGGGCTCGGTGAGGTCGACGAGGCGGAACGCTGGTTGCGGCTGGCCACCGCCGACGCCTGCGACGGCCGGTACGACGCCGCGCCGGCGCAGGACGACCAGTACGGCATGCGGGCGTACGAGCGCGGCATCCGGGCCGAATTCGCGCTGGCCCGGGGCGACGTCGACGCCGGACTGGCCGGCTGGCGGGAGGCGCTGGACGGGTTGCGGCAGCCGGCCGACCCGCTCATCTGGTCCGGCCCGCCCGGCGACGCACCGTGGCACCTGGAGATCCGGGCGGCCGCCCTGGCGGCACACGCCCGGCACGGCCGGCTGGACCTGGTGCCAGGGCTCGCCGACGCGCTGCGCCGCAGGAGCGCGGCTCTGCTGGCCGACCCGATCGCCGACGCGCCGGGCTTTCTCGTGCAACTGCCGATCCACGGGTCTCTGCTGCTCGCCGTCGCACTGGTCAAGCTGGACCGGTCGGGCGGTGCCGGTGACAAGGCTGCCGGCGACAGGGCTGCCGGCGCCCGGCTCGTCGCGCTCGCCGAACGCTTCGGCTACCAGCGCAACTTCCAGCCCACCATGTCCTCGGCGGCGGCCCGGCAGGCGGCGCGGGACGCCGACCCGGCGGCGTACGACGCGGCCCGCGCGTCGTACGCCGCCCTCGACCACGACGAGCTGCGGCTCGTCGCCGTGGCGGAACTCAGCGGGACGGGTCCCGGTCGTACAGCCGGCGCGCCCACAGGTAGCCCACCAGGCTGATCCCGGCACACCAGGCCACCGCCGCGAGCGCGTCGCCGCCGTCGACCGGACCGGCCAGGAGCAGCCCGCGCAGCGTTTCCATGATCGGGGTGAACGGCTGGTGCTCGGCGAACCAGGCGAGCCACCCGGGCATCGAGTCGGTCGGCACGAAACCGCTGCCCAGGAACGGCAGCAGCATCAGCGGCATCGGCAGATTGCTGGCGCTCTCCACGCTCTTGGGCACCATGCCCAGCGCGACCGACAGCCAGGTGATGGCGAACGCGGTGAGGGTGAGCAGCCCGGTCGCGGCGAGCCACTGCACCGGGCCGGCATCCGGCCGGAAGCCGACGAGCAGCGCTACGGCGACCACCACCGCCAGCCCGATCAGCGTCTGCGTAACCGCGCCCACGACGTGGCCGGTGAGCACCGCCGCGCGGGCGATGGACATGGTGCGGAACCGGGCCACGATGCCCTCGGTCATGTCCATGGCCACCGAGATCGCGGTGCCCTGCGCCGCGCCGGCCAGGGCGAGCAGCAGGATGCCGGGGGTCACGTAGTCGACGTACGCGGACCGGCCCCCGGCCACGCCGCCGAGCCCGTTGCCGAGCGTGCCGCCGAAGACGTAGACGAACAGCAGCAGGAAGACCACCGGCAGGGCGATCACCACTGCCGTCAGGGACGGATAGCGCACCGCGTGCTTCAGGTTGCGGCGCAGCATCGTCGCCGAGTCGCCGACGGTGTGGGCGAGCGTGCTCATGCGGTCACCTTCTCCTCGGTGCGGTGGCCGGTGAGGGCCAGGAAGACGTCGTCCAGGTCGGGGGTGTGCAGGCTCATCGACTCGACGGCGACGCCAGCCGCGTCGAGCCGATCGAGCAGAGCCTTCACCCCGCTGACGCCGCCGTCGCCGGGCACCCGCAGCGTGAAGTCGTCGTCGTGCCGGGTGGCCGCCGGGAACAGTCCGGCCGCCGCGGCCAGTTGCGCCGGGTCGGTGAAGTGCAGGCGTACGTGACCGCCGGGCACCAGCCGCTTCAGCTCGGCCGGGCTGCCCTCGGCGACGAGGCGACCGCCGTCGAGCAACGCGACCTGGTCGGCCAGGTGGTCGGCCTCCTCCAGGTACTGCGTGGTCAGGAAGACGGTGGTGCCCTCGGCCACCAGCTCCCGCACGACCTGCCACATCGCCCGTCGGCTGCGCGGGTCCAGGCCGGCCGTCGGCTCGTCCAGGAAGATCAGCCGGGGGCGGCCGACGAGGGTCATCGCCAGGTCCAGCCGCCGTTTCATCCCGCCCGAGTACGCCGCGACCGGCTTGTCCGCCGCGTCGGCCAGGTCGAAGCGGGCCAGCAGGTCGTCCACCACCCGCCGTCCCTCGATCCGGCCCAGATGCCGCAGGTCGGTCATCAGCCGCAGGTTCTCCGCGCCGGTGAGCAACGCGTCGACGGCGGAGAACTGGCCGGTCACGCCGATCACGGCGCGTACCCGGTCCGGCTCGGCGGCCAGGTCGTGGCCGGCGACGCGCACGGTTCCGCCGTCCGGTCGGATCAGCGTGGAGAGGATCTGCACTGTGGTGGTCTTGCCGGCCCCGTTCGGGCCGAGCAGGGCGAAGACCGTGGCCCTGGGTACGCGCAGGTCGATGCCGTCGAGCACCACCTGCTTCCGGTACGCCTTGCGCAGCCCGGTCGCCTCGACCATCGGTGAGGTTGTCGTCGTCATGCGGTAACCGTGACGGCGGCGGGGATCAGCGCGGTTTCACGGCGGTTTCACGCCCACCGGACAGGGGCGCGGCCCTCAGTGCTCGACGGCGCGGGCGACAAGTGCCTCGGCGACGTCGCGCAGTTTGCGGTTGGTGTCCTGGGAGAGCTTGGCGAGCAGCGTGAACGCCTCGTCGGCCGAGCAGCGCCGCTGGCCCATGATGATGCCCTTGGCCTGTTCGATCACGGCCCGGCTGCGCATCGCCTCGCGCATCTGCTGGGCCAGCGTCGAGGTGCTCTCGTAGAGGTGCGCGTTGGCGAGCGCGACGGCCGCGTACGCGGCGAACTCCTCCGCCAGGTCGATCGACGACTGGTCGAAGGCGTGGGCCGAGCTGCCGTACAGGTTCAGCGCCCCGGTCACCGCCTCCTGGATCGGCAACGCGATCGACAACGAACTGGCCACGCCCGCCGTCCGGGCCTGCGCCGCCCAGTCCGGCCAGCGCGGCTCGTCGGACAGGTCGGGCAGCGACACGCTCGTCGCGCTGACCGAGGCGTCGAGGCAGGGGCCGTCGTCGTGCTCGTACTGCCACTCGTCCAGCCTGCGGGCCAGGTCGCTGGTGTGGGCGATGGCCCGGTTCGCGCCGGCCTGCGTCAGGGAGACGGACACGTGCGCGCTGCCCGGAACGGCCCGGTTCGCCAGCCCGGCGACGCGCGCCAGGACGTCGTCGAGCGCGACCTCGTCCAGCCGGATCCGGCTCAGCTCGGCGAGCGCTTCGCCGGCGTCCATCCGCGGGGCTTCCATGCGCGCGTCCTGTCCGGTCGAGGTCATCGGCACGTGTCGCTCCGATCAACGTACCCAGCGCGGACGGTTCCGAAAGCGGTCCGCTCTGCGATCTTCACCCCATCGGCGTATCTTTGGTGCCGGGTCAAGACATGTGCCCTCCTGCTCCGGCGTACCCGCCGGAGCGTCCGCATACCGCGCGGTGGGAGGTGTCGTGTCGACCGATGTGCCGGTTTTCGGCTGTCACCATGTTCCGATGGCGTCCGGGTCGCTCCGGCCGGACGAGCCGATCATGTGGCTGAGCTGTGAGGTCCTGGCGGATGTGACCCGGATCTCGGTGGCCGGCGAGGTGGACCTCAGCAACGCGCACCTGCTGAGCGAACTGGTGGAGACCGCGGTCGCGGCACGCGCCCCGCTGGTGGTGGTGGACCTGTCGGCGGTCAGCTTCTTCGGCGCGCACGGCACCAACGCGCTCGTCGCCGCCCGGCGGCTGCTGGCCGAGCACGGTCGCCGGCTGGTCCTGCGCCGGCTCTCGCCTGTGGTCCGACGCGTCCTCGACGTCACCGGCACGCTTGGCGCGTTCGAGGTCGTCGATCGGCCCGCGCTGCCCGCCGCCCACTGCCGGTCGGCACGTCCCGTCGCCCCCACCGGCGCCGGGTCGTAGAGTTGTGCCGGTAGGTGACGTCCCGGCCGGGGCGTCACCGATGAGCGTCAAGAAGCGGCGCGCCGGTCCCGATCCGTCCGGATCGGAACGCTGGTCCGTCACCACGGGCCCACCCCGCCACCAGCCGTCCGTCCCCTCGGGGTCGACGGCGCCGCTTCCACGAGGACGTCACAGCTCATGCCGCACGCCCACCCCGACCTCGCCGCCGCCTTGATCAGGCTCGCTCGGATCAAGTACGACGAGGTCGACCTGGACGTGGTGCTGTCGACCATCGCGCAGGTCGCGAAGGACACCCTCCCCGGCACCGCCGAGGTGTCGGTGACCCTGGTCCAGGGCACCCGGGCGCACACCGCCGCGTACACCGGCGAGCTGGCGCTGACCCTCGACGAGTGGCAGTACGCGCACGGCCGCGGTCCGTGCCTGGACGCCGCCACCACCGGCACGGCGATGCTGGTGCCCGACATGTCGGCGGAGAGCCGCTGGCCGGAGTGGGCGGCCCGGGCGCACGGGGCGGGTGCGGCCAGCTCGCTGTCGGTCGGCCTGCCCATCCAGGAGGCGATGGTCGGCGCGCTGAACATCTACGGCGCGGCGCCCGGCGTCCTGGACGAGCAGGTCGAACTGGCGCAGACGCTGGCCGGATACGCCGCCATCGCGCTGGCGAACGTCCACCTCTACGAGAGCACCGCGACGCTGGCTCAGCAGATGCAGGAGGCCATGCAGAGCCGGGCCGTGATCGAACAGGCCAAGGGCATCATCATGGGTCAGCGGCGCTGCTCGGCCGACGAGGCGTTCGCCATCCTGGCCCGGGTGTCGCAGGACTCCAACCGCAAGCTGCGTGAGGTCGCCGAGTCACTTGTGCACCGCGCGGTGCACGGCCCTCGCGACTGACCGCCCGCTCAGCGGGGCATCGCCCGCCAGCCGGAGCCACTCGCGCGCCACGCCCCCGCCAGGATGCTCGCCGAGCCACGGCTCGGGCACTGCTGGATCTTGGACCGGCCGGACGCCCCGCCGATCTGTGCCTGGACCTGCCACTGGCTTCCGTCGGTGCAGATGTAGACGTCACGCCGTCCGCGAGGGTTGTTGACGCCGTTCCACCAGTGTTCCTCGACCACCATGTCGTGACCGTACCGCAGGAGACCCGGAGCAGCACAGACGCAAATCGGTTGCCGCCGTCGGCCGGGCGGCGGCACGCTCCCCGGATGACAGCACCGGACCTGCCGCGCAGCTTCACCATCCGCGAGGGCGACCTGCGGATCCTCAACCCGTTCGACGACGTCAAGCTGGCCACGCTGGGCCGCGCGATCCGGCTGCGACCGGGCGACGAGCTGCTGGACCTGTGCAGCGGCAAGGGCGAGCTGCTCTGCACCTGGGCCCGCGACCACGGGGTCACCGGCACCGGCGTCGACATCAGCAGCGCCTTCACCGCCGCCGCCCGGGAACGCGCCACGGAACTGGGTGTGGCCGAACACGTACGGTTCGTGCACGGTGACGCGGCGGCGTACTCACCGGAGCGGCCGGTCGACGTGGCGGCCTGTGTCGGCGCGACCTGGATCGGCGACGGGGTGCCCGGGACGCTGGAACTGCTCGACCGGACGCTGCGGCCGGGCGGCATGGCGCTGGTCGGCGAGCCCTACTGGCGGCGGGACCCGCCGGACGAGGAGGCGGTCACCGGCTCGCACGCCCGGTCCCGGGACGAGTTCCACGACCTGCCCGGCCTGGTGCGGCTCTTCGGCGAGTGCGGCTGGGACCTGGTCGAGATGGTCCTCGCCGACCAGGACAGCTGGGACCGGTACGCGGCCGCGCACTGGCTGAACCTGCGCCGCTGGCTCGACGCCAATCCGGACGACGAACTGGCCCCGGAGCTGCGGCGGGAGCTGACCGAGGACCCGCTGCGGTACGTCCGCTTCCAGCGCGAGTACATGGGGTGGGGAGTGTTCGCGCTGTTGCGACGGTGACTGCTTAACGAACGGCTACGCAGGGTAAAGCCAGATCATGGGACAGTTGCGCACCTCGCCGCCGCCGCCACAGGCCTCGGAGCTGGAGCGGTGGGTGCTCGACTCCCCGGAGGATCTGCGCGTCCTGCGCGCCTCGCTGCGCGACGCGCTGAACCGGCACGGCCTGGTGCAGGGTGAGGACCTGGACGAGGTGCCGCACCTGGTCGTGCTGGTCGCCACCGAACTGGCCAGCAACGCGCTGCGGCACGGCCGCCCGCCCACCATCATCACGCTGCTCGCCACCGACGACCGGTTCCTGCTCGACGTGGCCGACCACGACGTCAGCTCGGTGCCGGAGCTGACCGACATCAGCCCGACGGACTCGGGCGGGCGCGGACTGTTCCTGGCCCAGTCGGTCTCGCTCGACGTCGGCTGGTACGCCACCGGGTCCACCAAGAACATCTGGGCCGCGTTCTCCCGCTGACGGCCGGGCGGTCGCCGGGCGAGGGCTCAGCGGTCCCCGGCCGGGATCGGGTCGTCGTACTGGCCGGACGGCCCGGCGAGCGGTTCGCCGTCCACGATCGGCCACGGGTTCGGCGTGCACCCGTGCAGCCCGAGCGTCTGCTGCACCATCACCGGCGCCGGGCCGCCGGCCCGGGGGCAGCGCTCGTGTCCCCGGCCCAGCCGGTGGCCGACCTCGTGGTTGAGCAGGTACTGCCGGTAGCGGTCGAGGTCGGTGACGTGCGGCACCCCGTACACCCAGCGGGCCACGTTGATCACCACCTGGTCGCCGTTGCGGCAGGACGTGTATCTGTCGCTCGGGTCGCCGCAGAGCCGCCCCCGCGTCACCGGCGTGGTGAGCAGCACGGTGAAGTCCGCCCTGTCGTCGCGGCCCACCCGTTGCAGCCGCCACCGGCCGTCGCCGGTCCAGCCCCGCCGGTCGGCGAGCGTCGCCGCGACATCGCGGGCAAAGCGTTCCACGTCCACGTTGCGGATGCCGTCCTCGACGGCGACCCGGTAGCGCAGCAGTTCGCCGGAGCGCCCGGCCACCGCGCCGACGGTGTCGGCGGTGCGGAACGCGCCGCTGCCCCGGGGCGGGTAGCCGATGCCGGGGGCCACCCGTCCGGCCGCCGGGACCGGCGTCGGCACCGCCGTCGGCGAGGGACGCGCGTCCGGCCCGGGCGCGCTCGGCGCCGCCGCCTGCACGGTCCGCCGCACGTCGACGCGGTCCAGCAGGTCCGGGTGCCGGGCCGCGTACCCGCCGGCGGCGAGCACGGCCCCGACCAGGACCACCGCCAGGATCCGCCCGGATCGCGGCCTCCGCCGTCGCCGGTGCAGCCCTCGGTCACGCCCGCCCACGTCGGTCTCCGTCCGTCGCCCCCACCCGCTCGGGCAGGAGTACGGACGGCAGGCCCGGACGGTTGAACGGGCGGGCCGGGTACCGTCGGGTGTCGGGGTGAGCGAGAGGCCGCCTGCCGGAGTTCAGGGAGAGCCACCCGTGTCACCAGCCGACCGACTGCTCGACGACGCCGTGGCGACGGCGCGCGGCACCGACGTACGCGCCGCCGAACGGGCCCTCGACGGGCTGGTGGTGGCCGACGGCGCCGCGGTGGACGCGGCGCTGCTGGCCCGGCTGACCCGGGACGTGGGCCGGCTCTGGCCACGCGGCTGGCAGCCCGCCGACCTGGACCGGCTCGCCACCCGGCGGCTGACCCCGCGCGGGGCCCGCCTGCTGCGCGACGCCATGGCCGCGCAGCGGCGCACCCTGCCGGCGCCCGTCCCGGACTGGTTCGACGCGCAGCTCACCGAGGCCGGCGCCCGCTGGGACGACGACGCGGGCTGGCTGGACCGGCGCGCCGACGGCGACCGGATCACCGCGCTGCGGGACGCCGTCGACGCGCTCGTCCTGGTGGCGGGGCTGCCGCCGATCGCGGTGCTGCGGCCCCCGCCGGGCTCGGCCGCCGTCCCACGCGCCGCCGCGACGCCGAGCGGTTCCCGGATGCTCGACCGGGTACGCGCGCTGCTCGCCAAGGCCGAGTCGACCGCCTATCCGGCCGAGGCGGAGGCGTTCACCGCGAAGGCGCAGGAGCTGATGGCCCGGCACAGCATCGACGCGGCGCTGCTCGACGCCGCCGCCGAGCGGTCCGGTGCTCCGGGCGGGGTCCGGATCGGCGTCGACGCCCCGTACGCGGCGGCGAAGGCGCTGCTGGTCCAGGAGGTGGCGGCGGCGAACCGGTGCGAGTCGGTCTGGTCCGACGACCTGGGTTTCGCCACGGTGCTCGGCTTCCCGGCCGACCTGGCCGCGGTGGAGCTGCTGCACACCTCGCTGCTGGTGCAGGCCACCGCCGCGATGCTGCGCGGCCGGGGTGAGCGCGGCAAGGCCGGCGGGCGGCGTACCAAGGGCTACGACGAGTCGTTCCTCAACGCGTTCGCGCTGCGGATCGGCGACCGGCTGCGCGAGGCCAGCGCGGTCGCGGCCGAGGAGAGCGACGACGATCGGCTGCTGCCGGTGCTCGCGGCCCGCTCGGACGCCGTCCGGGAACGCGCCGAACAGCTCTTTCCCGGCACCACGCGGCACCGGCTCCAGGTGCGCGACGAACAGGGCTGGGTCTCCGGCACCAGCGCGGCCGACCGCGCCTCACTCGATCCGGGACGCCCGGCGCGCCGCCCGGTGCGCGGGGTCCGCTGACTTCCTGGCCGATGATGTCGGTTCGGGCGGACCGGCTCCGACCCGTCTGCGAGGCGCCACCGACGGTGGCCCCGGACCTGAGGAGTGCACAGTGAAGTACATGCTGCTGATCTGGAACCGGCCCGGCTTCGTGGAGGAGCTGTCCGAGGCGGAACGCAACGCGATCTTCGGCGAGGTCGACGAGATCATGAAGGAGCTGACCGAGTCCGGTGAGCTGGTCGGCGGAGAGGCGCTGGCGCACCCGTCGCAGGCCCGGACCGTACGACCGGCGGCCTCCGGCGGCACCGAGATCACCGACGGGCCGTTCGTGGAGAGCAAGGAGCAGTTCGCCGGCTACCTGACTGTCGACTGCGAGACCCCGGAGCGGGCCGCCGAGATCGCCGCGCGCTGGCCGGACGTGCGGCACGGTTTCGGCGTGCTGGAGGTGCGCGCGGTGATGGAGCAGGCCGGGACGGAGATGTGACCTCCCGGGCGGTCGAGGACCTGCTGCGTGTGCTCGCGCCGCAGGTCCTCGGCGTGCTCGTGCGCCGGCACGGCCAGTTCTACGCCTGCGAGGACGCGGTCCAGGAGGCGCTGCTGGCCGCCGCCGTCCAGTGGCCGGAGCAGGGCCTGCCGGACCACCCCCGCTCATGGCTGGTCACCGTCGCCACCCGCCGGCTCACCGACGAGTGGCGCCGTGAGCACGCCCGCCGGGCACGCGAGGTCGCGGTGGCGGTCCGGCAGCCGGCGTACGCGACTGTCGCGCCGCCCGCCGACGAGGAGCCGCCGAGCGGGGACGACACGCTGAAGCTGCTGTTCCTCTGCTGCCATCCGGCGCTGCCGGTCAGCGCGCAGGTGGCGCTCACGCTGCGTGCGGTGGGCGGGTTGAGCACTGCCGAGATCGCCCGCGCGTACCTGGTGCCGGAGGCGACCATGAGCCAGCGGATCCGCCGCGCGAAGCAGCGGATCGAGGCAGCCGGCGCACGTTTCACGCTTCCCTCGCCGGCCGACCGCGACGAGCGGCTGGGCGCTGTGCTGCGCGTGCTCTACCTGGTCTTCAACGAGGGGTACGCGGCGTCGAGCGGCGAGGCGCTGCACCGGGCGGAGCTGACCGCCGAGGCGATCCGGCTGGCCCGGGAGCTGCGCCGGCTGCTCCCGGACGACGGCGAGGTGGCCGGGTTGCTGGCGCTGATGCTGCTCACCGACGCGCACCGGGCGGCGCGTACCGGGCCGGACGGCGAGCTGGTGCCGCTGGCCGAGCAGGACCGAGGCCGGTGGGACCGGGACGCCGTCGCGCAGGGGGTGGCGCTGGTGACCGAGGCGCTGACCTGGTCGTCGCCGGGGCCGTACCAGGTGCAGGCGGCCATCGCGGCGGTGCACGCGGAGGCCCCCTCCGCGGAGACCACTGACTGGCCGCAGATCGTCGCGCTCTACCGGGTGCTGGCCCACATCGCGCCGAATCCGATGGTCACGCTCAACCAGGCGGTCGCGGTGGCCATGGTGGACGGCCCGCGCGCCGGGCTCGCGCTGTTGGAACCGCTCGACGCAGACGGCCGGACCGCCGGCCACCACCGTCTCGCCGCCGTCCGCGCGCATCTGCTCGACCTGGCCGGGGACCGGGCGGACGCGCGGGCCGCGTACCTGGCCGCCGCGCGGGCCACCACCAGCCTGCCGGAGCGCCGTTACCTCCAGGCCCGCGCCGCGCGCCTGACCGGTGACCGGCCGCGCTGACCCGGGCCTGGACAGCACGCCGGGCCGGCCCGAGGGCCGACCCGGTGGGTGTGCGTCGCGTACGTCAGCTCTTGAAGGCGTCCTTGATCTTCTCGCCGGCCTGCTTGAGCTTGGCGCCGGCCTGGTCGTTGCGGCCCTCGGCCTCCAGGCGCTCGTTGTCCGTGGCCCGGCCGACGCCCTCCTTGACCTTGCCCGCGGCGTCCTGGGAAGTGTTGTCGATCTTGTCGTCGAGACCCATGATGACCTCCACTGATGCGATTGCCTGACGACAACTGGTTACCCCGTCGGCCGCCCGCCCAATCCCCTCACCCGATCGGGCGGAAACGCCGCAGCCGCAGACTGTTGCCCACCACGAAGACCGACGAGAAGGCCATCGCCGCCCCGGCGAGCATCGGGTTGAGCAGCCCGGCGGCCGCGAGCGGCAACGCCGCGACGTTGTAGGCGAACGCCCAGAACAGGTTTCCCTTGATGATCGCCAGCGTGCGCCGGGAGAGCCGGATCGCGTCCGCAGCCGCGGTCAGGTCACCCCGGACCAGCGTCAGGTCGGCGGCCTCGATGGCCGCGTCGGTGCCGGTGCCCATGGCCAGCCCGAGGTCGGCCCGGGCCAGCGCGGCGGCGTCGTTGACCCCGTCGCCGACCATCGCGACCACCCGGCCCTCGCCCTGCAGCCGCTCGATCACCGCGACCTTCTCGGCGGGCAGCACCTCCGCGATCACCTCGTCGATGCCGACCTCCTCAGCGACCGCCCTCGCCACAGTGGCGTTGTCGCCGGTGAGCAGCACCGGTGTGAGCCCCAGCTCGCGCAGCCGGGCGACGGCCGTCCGGCTGGTCGGCTTCACCGCGTCGGCCACCGCGAGCACGCCCCGGGCCCGCCCGTCCCAGCCGGCCAGGATCGCCGTCCGGCCCGCCGCCTCCGCGCCGGTCGCGGCCCGCGCGACCTCCTCGGGTACGTCGAGACCCCGCTCGCGCAGCAGCCGCGCCCGGCCGACCACCACGGTCCGGCCCTCGACCGTGCCGGTCACGCCGAGCCCTTCGGCGTTGGCGAACTCGCCGACCGGCGGCAGCGGCCCGGCCTCGGCCGCGCCCTCGGCGACGGCCCGGGCGATCGGGTGCTCGGACGCGGCCTCCAGCGCCCCGGCCACCCGGAGCAGCTCGGCGGCGTCCTCGCCGTCGGCGGGCAGCACCTCGGCCAGCGCCATCCGGCCGGTGGTGACGGTGCCGGTCTTGTCCAGCACCACGGTGTCGACCCGGCGGGTGGACTCCAGCATCTCCGGCCCCTTGATCAGCACACCGAGCTGCGCGCCGCGTCCGGTGCCGACGAGCAGCGCGGTCGGCGTGGCCAGGCCGAGCGCGCACGGGCAGGCGATGATCAGCACGGCCACCGCGGCGGTGAACGCGGCGGTCGTACCCGAGCCGGTGCCGAGCCACCAGCCGAGCGTGCCGGCGGCCAGCGCGATCACGATCGGCACGAAGACGCCGGAGATCCGGTCGGCGAGCCGCTGCACGGCCGCCTTGCCGGTCTGCGCCTGCTCCACCAGCCGCGCCATCTGCGCGAGCTGGGTGTCGCCGCCGACCCGGGTGGCCCGCACGACCAGCCGGCCGCCGGCGTTCACAGTCGCGCCGACCACCGTGTCGCCCGGCCCCACCTCGACCGGCACCGACTCGCCGGTGAGCATGCTGGCGTCGACGGCCGAGGTGCCCTCCTCGACCACGCCGTCGGTGGCGACCTTCTCGCCGGGCCGGACCACGAACCGGTCGCCGACCGCGAGCCGGTCGACCGGAACCCGGACCTCCTGGCCGCCGCGCAGCACCGCGACGTCCTTGGCCCCGAGTTCGAGCAGGGCGCGCAGCGCCGACCCGGCGGTGCGCTTGGAACGGGCCTCGAAGTACCGCCCGGCCAGGATGAACACGGTCACCCCGGCGGCGGCCTCCAGGTAGATGTTGCCGGCGCCGTCGCCACGGGTGATGTCGAGGCTGAACGGGTGCTTCATCCCGGGCATGCCGGCGTCACCGAGGAACAGCGCCCAGAGCGACCAGCCGAACGCGGCGAGCGTGCCGAGCGAGACGAGCGTGTCCATGGTCGCCGCGCCGTGCCGCAGGTTGACCAGGGCGGCGCGGTGGAACGGCAGCCCGCCCCAGACCACTACCGGCGCGGCCAGCGTGAGCGAGGCCCACTGCCAGTAGTCGAACTGCCAGGCCGGAACCATGGCGAGCACGATCACCGGCACGGTGAGCACGGCGGAGACCCAGAGCCGCGTACGCGCGGCGCGCAGCTCGTCCACCGGCTCCCCGGCCGCCGCGGCCGCCTGCTCGGGCGGGGGCGGCACCACGGCGGTGTAGCCGGTCTTCTCGACTGTGGCGATCAGGTCGGCCGGCGCGATGTCGTCGGCGTACCGGACGGTGGCCTTCTCGGTGGCGTAGTTCACAGTCGCCTCGACGCCGTCCATCCGGTTGAGCTTCTTCTCGATCCGGGCGGCACAGGACGCGCAGGTCATCCCGCCGATCGCCAGCTCGATCAGGTTCGGCGCGGTGGGCAGCGCCTTTCCCGTGGCAGTCATCGCGGCACCTCCGGCGCTCAACTGTGCCCGTGCCCCGGCGTGCCGTGTCCGGCGTCCGGGGTCGGTGCGGTGGTGGATGCCGGCGCGCTGGGCGCGGGCGCGGTCCGGTCGCCGGCCAGGACTGTGAACTCGGCCGTGTGCACCGCGCCGCCGTGCCGGAAGTCCAGGTAGAGACGGTACGCCCCGGCCGAGGGCACCTCCGCGGCGAACGTGATCGCCGGACCGGCCGGGGTACGCCCGTCGCCGGGCGTGCCCTCCGGGTGCACGTGCAGGTAGGCAAGGTCGCCCTGCCGCAGCGCCACCAGGTGCCCGTACGCGCCGAGGTAGGGCTGCAGGTCGGTGACCGGCCGCCCGTCGCGGCTGACGGAGAGCGTGAGCCGGCTGGTCCGGCCCGGCTCCGGCGTGCCGGTCAGGGTGACCGTGTAGCCGTCGACTGTCGTGCTGGTGGCCGGCTCCGGCAGCGGCCGGGCGGCCAGTTCACCGGGGACCGTGACGTCCAGGCCGAGCGTCAGCGGCTCGCCGCCTTCGGGCGTGAAGTCGGCGAACGCCCGCCAGACCCCGGGGCCGTCGAGCGGGGAGGCGACCCGCCAGGTGCCGTCGCCGGCCATCTCCGGGTGGACGTGCCGGAACCCGGAGAGGTCCCGGCGGGCGACGATCAGGTGCATGCGCTTGTCGTGCGCCACCTCGAAGCGGGTGACCGGCGCGCCGTCCGGGCCGGTGATCCGGAAGGCGAACTGCCCGGCCGCCGCGGTGGCGGGCTGGAGCGTGTAGCCGCGTTCGGAGACGAGCAGCCCGCCGGGCAGGTGCGCGGCGGCGCCGCCCGCCTGGCTCTCGTCACCGTGACCGGTGTCGCCGGCCCCGTGGTCGCTGTCGCTGTCGTCGTGGCGGGTCTCGGCGGCCGGGGCGACGGGGTCGGCCAGGTTGCCGATCCCGTACGCCGCGCCGAAGACCGCCACGAGGCCGAGCGCGAAGCCGCCGAGCTTCGTCGCCGTGTTCATGGTTTCTCCTCGTTCCCGCGGGTCCGTGGACCCGTCACGCACCGACGAGGTCGTAGCCGGCCTCGTCGACCGCCGCCCGGACGGCGTCCGCGTCCAGCGGGTTCTGACTGGTGACGGTGACCCGGCCGGTGGCCAGGTCGACCTGGACGTCGGTGACGCCCGCAAGCGCGCTCAGCTCGGTGCTCACCGACTTGACGCAGTGGCCGCAGGTCATGCCGCTCACCTGGTAGGTGCTCTCCATCTCGCCCTCCGATCTTATACCCCCTGGGGGTACGGTCGAGACGTTAGCATACCCCCGAGGGGTACGCTATCCTCGTTTTCATGACCGCGCCGTCCAGCCCGAGCCGGGGCTACACCGCCAGCAAGGACCAACTCCTCGCCCGGCTCCGCCGCATCGAGGGTCAGGTCCGGGGCATCGAGAAGATGGTCGAGGACGACCGTTACTGCATCGACGTGCTGACCCAGATCTCGGCCATCCAGGCGGCGCTGGACAAGGTCGGCCTCGGCCTGCTCGACGGGCACGCGCGGCACTGCATGCACGAGGGCGCCGCCGAGGGCCGGGCCGACGAGATGGCGACCGAGATGATGGCCGCCGTCGGCCGCCTGATGAAGCGCGGCTGAGGGGGACCTCCGGCCCTCGGGGCAGGGCACATCGACCCGCGCCGACGCGCCCGCGCGGACGTACCGTCGAAGTGGCGGGCAGGCCGGCCCGGCGGACCCGCGGCGACGGACGGAGGGCGGCCCGATGATGTGGCAGAGCCCGATGATGGGCTGGATGTGGATCTGGTCACTGCTGGTCCTCGCGGTGCTGGCGGGGCTCGTCTGGGCGGCCGTGCGGTGGACCGGCCCGCAGTACCTGGGCCCGACGACGGCCCGGCGCATCCTCGACGAGCGGTACGCCCGCGGCGAGATCGACGAGGACGAGTACCGGCGACGCCGGGCCGGCCTGGCCTGACCGCGCGGGCCGCGCGTCCCCGGCCACGGTGCCCGGGAGCACTCAGCCGGGCTGCCTACCATGTCGGGGCGACGACCCGGACGTGGTCGACACGTCCGCGCCGGCCCGGTGACCAGACCGGTCCGGCGGACCAGGCGTCGCCGCGACCGTTGGGAGAGACGCCTTGGGTGCCGACCACACCCGCCCTGCACCGCCCACGCCACCGGGCGTACGGCGGCTGCTCGTCGCCGTCGTGGTGACGCTGTTCGCGCTCACCGTGATCGCGGCGCTGGTGCTCTGGCCCCGGCAGGACCGGGAGCCGGTCGGCGGCGCGGACGTCCCCCGCTACCACGGCACCGTGACCCGGGTGGTCACCGAGCCCTGCCCGCCGACCCCGGAGGCCCCGGAGGGCGCGGGCGGCCCCTGCGGCACCGCGACCGTCACCGCCGAGCAGGGCCCGGACGCGGGCCGGCAGGTCGAGACGCCGCTGCCGGCCGGGCCGGGGGCGCCACGGGTCGAGGTCGGCGACAAGATCGTCCTGGTCGAGCTGATCGACCCGGCCGACCCGTCGGTGAAGTCCTACAACATCGCCGAGCACCAGCGCGGCACCCCGCTGATCTGGCTGCTGGTGCTCTTCGCCGCCGCGATCGTGGCGTTCGGGCGCTGGCGCGGGCTCGCCGCGCTCGGCGGCCTGGTGGCCAGCTTCGCGATCCTGCTCGGCTTCGTGCTGCCCGGCATCGGCGGCGGCCAGCCGCCGCTGCTGGTGGCGATCGTGGGCGCCGCGTTGATCATGTTCGTGGTGCTCTACCTGACGCACGGGGTCACCGCGCAGACGTCGGTGGCGGTGCTCGGCACGCTGGGCAGCCTGGTGATCACCGGCGTGCTCGGCCTGCTCGCCACGTCCGCCACCCACCTGACCGGCTTCGGCAGCGAGGACGCCACCACCCTGTCCATGTTCCGGGCCGACGTGGACCTGCACGGGCTGCTGCTGGCGGGCATCATCATCGGCTCGCTGGGCGTGCTGGACGACGTGACAGTCACCCAGGCGGCCACCGTCACCGAACTCGCGCACGCCAACCCGGGACTGTCCCGGCGGCAGCTCTACCGGGCGGCGACCCGCGTCGGCCGGGCCCACATCGCGTCCACCGTCAACACCATCGTGCTGGCGTACGCGGGCGCCTCGCTGCCGCTCCTGCTCCTGCTGGTCGCCGACTCCCGCCCGGTGAGCCAGATCCTCACGAGCGAGTTCCTCGCCCAGGAGATCGTTCGCAGCGCGGTGGCCACGCTCGGCCTGATCGCGGCCGTACCGCTGACGACCGCACTGGCCGCGGTCGTGACCACCGCCGGACGGCGCGCGCCCGGCGCGGAGCCCGCGGAGCCGGCGGCCCCCGCGCCCCGTCCGCCGGCCGGACGCGACGACGCGCTGGAGGCGCTCGGCGGCGGAAGGAGTACGGAGGCGACATGGTGAGACTCCGCACGGTGACCATCGATTTCAAACGCGACGCTGGTCACGGCGGGCCACGGCGAAATCTCGCTATTGGTCGGCTTCCGGACGTAGATCCGCAGGAGTGCTGTCGGGTAACCTCGCTGCCGGTCACCGCCGAAGGCGCGCACCGGCGCCAGCGGTGCCGCCGCCCAATCGCCTACGGGCGAGCCGGGGAACCAGGTACATGGGGTGAATCCGCGCGAGCGGTAGGGGCCACTTCCGTCCCGAACCCGTCAGCTAACCCGGTCGGCGGCCGACGGAAGGGAACACTGTGACGCCACCCCTGCGCCGCTGGCTGACACCCCTGGTGGCCGTGCTGGCCTCGCTGGCAGTGCTGGCCGGGCCGAACGCGGCGACGGCGGCCCCCGCCGCCGCGGCCCCGAAGCCGTCCGGGCACGAGGAGGACGGCGAACCACCGCTCATCACCGAGGCCATCGACAGCGCCAACCGGAACTTCCTCCAGGCGAAGGCGAAGCTGGCCAAGTCGCAGGACCGCCAGCGGCGGCTGGCCGCCGAGGTGCAGACGGCACAGGCCGAACTCGAGGCGCTCAGCCCGCAGGTCAACCAGCTCGCCGCCCAGTCCTACCGGACCGGCCGGATGGGCGCGATGGCGATGCTGCTGGAGAGCAACTCGCCCGACTCGTTCGTCCGCCGCGTCAACGCCCTGGACGAGCTGAACCTCCTCAACGCGCAGCGCCTGGCCGCCATCAACGCGGTCAAGACCCGCGCCGAGCAGGCCAAGATCGCGCTCGACGCCGAGGTGCGCGAGCAGGAGAAGCAGAAGAACGCGATGGAGCGCGAGAAGGTGCAGGCCGAGCGCGCCCTCAAGCTCGTCGGCGGCCTCGGCTTCACCGGCGGCCTGGTCGACGCCACCTCACCGGTCGCCAAGATCGGCCCCGGCCGCACCGCCGACGGCGGCTGGAAGGCCGAGTCGTGCAGCGAGAACGACCCGACCACCTCGGGCTGCGTCACGCCGCGGACGCTGCACGCCTACAAGGAGGTCCGGCGCGCCGGCTATACGCGCTTCGTGGGCTGTTACCGGCCGGGCGGGCCGTGGGAGCACCCCAAGGGCAAGGCGTGCGACTGGTCGCTGCAGAACAGCGGCTTCGCGCCCTGGCACAACAACGACACCCGCAAGTACGGCAACGACGTGGCCGCCTTCCTCATCCGCAACGCCGACCGGCTGGGCATCTACTACGTCATCTGGAACCGGCAGATCTGGTTCCCGGCCACCGGCTGGAGTTCGTACAGCGGACCGTCGAACCACACCGACCACGTCCACATGTCGATGCTCTGACCTGGACGCAGACAGAAGGGGCCGCCCGTGGGCGGCCCCTTCTGTCGTCCGGCGCCGCGGTCAGCCGGCCAGCGCCGCGTCCGCGTCCGCCGGCGCCGAGGGAGCGGGCAGTGGCGCCGGGACCTGCGCCACTGTCCGCACCTCGCCGCCGGAGAGCCGGTACGACATTCCCACCACCGTGCACCGGCCCGCCGCGACCCGCTCGGCCAGCACGGCGGACCGGGCCAGCAGCGTCTCCACGGTCTGCGCGATGTGGACGTCGACGATGCCGTCGAGGTCGTCGATCCCCTGCCGGGCGGCCCGCAGCAGGCTGGGCGAGACCGCGTCCACCACCGCGCCCAGGTGCCCGGCCGGCGCGGCGCCGGTGCGGACCCCCTCCCGGGCGGCCTGGACCGCGCCGCAGGAGTCGTGCCCGAGCACCACCACGAGCGGCGTACCAAGCACGGTGACCGCGTACTCGACGCTGCCGAGCACCTCGGGCCCGGCGGTGTGCCCGGCGGTACGCACCACGAAGAGGTCGCCGAGACCACGGTCGAAGATGATCTCCGCCGCGAGCCGCGAGTCGGAGCAGCCGACGATCACCGCGAAGGGGTGCTGGCCGTCGGCCACTGCCGCCCGGTGCCCGGCGTCCTGATTCGGATGCTGCGGCACACCGGTGACGAACCGGTGGTTACCGGTGCGCAGTTCCGCGAGCGCCTGCTCCGGGCTTCTCGGCGTCATCTGCCTCACCTCGTCTACCTGGGGAACGACCAGGCCGTACGGCCTCACGACTTCACGGTCACACGACGTCTGGGGCACGTCAAGATTCGTGATACGCATTTCATACTTTCCCGTGCCGGGCCGCGTCCGATTCGGGTCCACCGCGTCGGTGGCCATAGCATGACCACCATGGCGACGACACCAGGTGAGGACGGGAGCCGCCGTAACTGGACCTTCCTCACCAATCACGGGCATGTGCTGCTGGCGATCGCGCGCAACCCCACCGCGCGGCTGCGGGACGTGGCCGACGAGGTGGGCGTGACCGAACGGGCGGCCCAGGCCATCGTCGCCGACCTGGAGGCCGGGGGGTACCTGCAGCGCACCCGGGTGGGGCGGCGCAACGAGTACACGATCAACCCGACGGGGCGCTTCCGGCACCCGGCGGAGGCCGACCAGCAGGTCGGCGCCCTGCTGGCCCTCTTCGCCGCCGAGCCGGCCGGCGACGTCACCGCCGACCGGTGACCGGCTCCCGCGACCGCGTGCGCCCGCGCGGGCGCGCGCGACGGTAATCTCACCGCGTGCGCGACAGCTTGCGGCCGGGCGCGACAGAGCGACGCGTCCGGGCCGGACACCGGATCAGGTCCGTCCTCTCCGGAGCGGCGGCGGCCGCCCTGCTCGGCGGCGCGCTGACGGTGCCCTCGCCCGCGGTGGCCGCCCCGAAGTGCGGGCCCACCGGTGGTCCCGCGCCCACCGAGACACCGTGGGCGCTGAGCCGCCTCGACCCGGCCGCCGCGTGGCGGGTCGGCAAGGGCGCGGGGATCACCGTCGCCGTGATCGACTCCGGGGTCTCGCCGTCCCATCCCCTGCTGCGCGGGCGGGTGCTGCCCGGTGAGGACTTCAACCAGCTCGTCCGGCTCCAGGGCCAGTGTGACCTGGTCGGTCACGGCACCATGGTCGCCGGCATCATCGCGGGGCGGGAGGGCACCGGCTCGCCGTACACCGGCATCGCGCCGGAGGCCCGCATCCTGCCGCTGCGCGTGCTGGCCGAGAACAAGGAGAACTTCGACCCGGACGTGCCGGGCGAGATCGGCAAGGCGATCCGCTGGGCGGTCGACAACGACGCCGACGTGATCAACCTGTCCCTGGTCACGCTCGACGACCCGGCGCTGAAGTCGGCGGTGCAGTACGCGCTCGACAAGGACGTGGTGGTCGTCGCCTCCGCCGGCAACCGGCAGGAGAACCGGGAGGACCGGCCGGCCTATCCGGCGGCGTACCCCGGGGTCATCGCCGTCGCCGGCCTCGACGAGCAGGGCCGGCACGTGGGCAGCTCGGTCAGCGGGGACTATGTGGACATCGCCGGCCCCGGGCTGAACATCGTCGGGCCCGCGCCGCAGGGGTCCGGCTACCGGGCCGAGCCGCAGGGCGGGACGAGCTTCGCCACCGCGTACGTCTCCGGGGTCGCCGCGCTGGTACGGGCCGCGCACCCCGACATCAGCACCGCCGAGATCGCCCACCGGCTGACCCGCACCGCCGACAACCCGCCCGACGGGCACAACGCCGACGTCGGCTACGGCATGGTCAACCCCTACCGGGCGGTGACCAGCCTGCTCGGCACCCGTGCGGACCCGCCGCTGGGCGCCATGCCGCCGCCGGCGCCGCCCACCGACCCGCTGGCGTGGCAGCGCACCGTCGCGATCTGGGTCGCCGTCGTCGGCGGGCTGCTCGCCGGCGTCCTGCTGACGCTGCGGCCGATCCTGGTACGCGGCCGGCGACGCGGCTGGCGCCCCGGCCGACGGGACGTCCCGCAGGACGCCTGACCGGCGGCCGCGCCGTCGACGCGAGGCGCGACGACGGTGCCGCAACACACGACGGTGCCGCAACACACGACGGTGCCGCAATACACGACGAGGCCGGAATACACGACGGCTCCGCCCGGCACGAGCCGGAGCGGAGCCGTTGTGGACCGGTCCGGGGTCAGCTGCCCCAGACCTTGGAGTTGCTCATCTCCGTGGTCATGTAGTTCTCGCGCGCGATGCCCACCGCGCCGCCGATCTCGTTCAGGACCTTGTTGATGTCCCGCACGGCGGCGTCCCACTGGGCCTGGTGCTGCTGGTAGGCGGCCCGGTCCTGGCCCTCCCACTCGAGCTTGGTCAGCATCGCCCGCAGCGTGTCCAGCTTCTCGTCGATGATCCGCGAGATGGCCTGCATCTGCTGGTTGCTGCTCTCGAGAACAGCGTAGTCAACCTTGATGCTCATCAGTTCCTCCTCTGCCTGTCTTCGCGGATCACGGGTTGAGAGCAGCGTGGAACTTGTCCAGCATCTGCTGCTGCTCTTCGTCGTTGACCTGGTGCGTGGTGCCCGACTTGTCGAGCAGGTCCGCGATGTTGTCCATCGCGGTCAGCAGCTTGGTCGTGTCCTCGGTCCAGCGGTTCATCAGGCCCTGGAAGCCCGTGGACGCCTGGCCCTTCCAGGCCATCGCGAGGTCGTCGACCACGTTCCACAGCTTCTTCAGCTCGCCGTCAACCTCGCTGCGCGTGGACCGCACGTCACTCGCGGCGGTGTGCAGAGTCGCTGCACTGACCTCGAACGCCATGCTTCACACCCTTCCGTCATCTTGTGGCGGCGGTTCCGCCGCGCCCTCCCCCGCGGCAAGGCGAACACACCCCACCGACGGACACTTCATCCGAACCGTAGCGGACGATGTCCAACCCGCGCAGCCCTGCTGTCCCATCGATGTATTCCGACAGCCCAGGACCGACAAGGCGATCCGGCGCTCTCCGTACGAGTTGGACGGTCCATCCCGAGGTCAGGACCGCTCAGGTGCCGCTCTGGCGGTCATCGGCACGTCTGACGATCGTCGACACGCCGAAGGCCAGCACCGCGACCAGCAACACCACCACGACCCACAGCAGCGGCTTCTCGAACGCGCGCTGGAACGTCAGCACCAGCAACGCCGCGCAGGTGCTCAGCGAGACCACCTCGGCGGCCCGCCGCAGCCGCGCCGAGCGGGTCAGCGCGGCGAACAGCATCAGGACCACGAAGACCGGGATGGTCAGCAGGACGTACAGAAACAGCGAGAAGATCAGAGTGTCCATGGCCCGCTCCCGTCACCTGTAGAACGCGGAGTCCTGAACCCAGTCGATTTTGATGTCCTTGATGTCCGGGTCGGAGCCGGCGGGCGCCCAGCCGGGCCGGGAGTCCGCGGTGAACGTGAACCGGCTGTCGGTGTGGAACGCGGAGAGCAGCGCGTGCAGCAACGCGCTGATCTCCCCGAAGACCAGGACCAGGATCGCGGCGGTGGCGGCCAGGCCGGCGATGCCGATGGCCTGGGCCAGAGCGGTGGTCGCGGGAAAGAACTGGAGCGCGATCGAGGCGATCACCGCGACCAGGATCGGCATGAGCGCCTGAGCCAGGCCGGAGACCGCGTCGTTGTACGCGTCCCGGGCCGCGGTGAGCGTGTCGCGGTTGGCGTTGAACGCCTCGGCCAGCGAGTTGATCTCCGCGCCGAGCTTGCGCATGAACTGGTCGAACGCGTCCCGGTCGTCGAAGTCCCACTCCGACGCCTCCGGCGGGACCGCCGCCATCGCCGCGCCGAACTGGTCCGCCCCGAGCAGCCGGGCCGCCTCGTCCCACTTCTTGATGGACTCGTTCACCTGCTGGTTGTCGAACGACTCCAGGTAGAGGATGGTGCCGATCAGCGCCGCCGAGGCGGCGATCCAGACCAGGTTTCCCCTGGCGATGGCCGCGGCCGACCGTACCGGCGCCGTGGTCTGGGCGACCGACACCGAGCCGGTCACCGTCCCCGAGGCGTTGGCGATGAGGATCTCCGGTGGCATCAGGCGTCCTTCCCCTGGCGCGCCCGGCCGGTCACTTGACCACCCAGGGCTGATCCGACTTCTCCCAGTTCTTCGCGCTCTGTTCGAGCTGCGCGGCGGCCTTGCGCAGATGCTCCACGCCGGTCCGGACGTTGTCGAGGTGCCCGTCCACCGCCGCGTTGTGCCGCTCCACCGCGCCGGTGCCGAACCAGCTCAGCGCGCTGCCGGGCAGCTTCACCTCGGCCAGCAGCGCCTCGACGTTGCGCAGGTACTGGATCGGGCCGTCCGGGGCGTCGAGCATCCGGCTCGCCTTCCGGATCGCGTCGACGTCGACGGTGTTCGGCATCGTCGTCCCCTCTCGCTCAGCGCCGCAGATTGCGGGTCGGGTCGGACAGATCCACCCCGAACTGGCGGAACCAGTCCTCCGGGGTCAGCGTGCCGTCCTGTGCCCGGCGGACCATCTCGGAGTCGCCGAGCATCTCGCCCAGCATCTCCCGCTGCCGTTCCTCGAACGCCACGTACGCGGCGCCGACAGCGGCCTGGATCGACTGGGCCAGCGAGAAGCTGTCCAGCCGCATGGCCCGCGCGTTCAGCTCGACGTCGCCGACCTTCATGTCACCGTCGACCGTCACCCGCACCAGCCCGTCCGGGCTCTCCCCGGTGACCCGCAGCTCCGCCCGCTGCCGCTGGAGCTCGGCCAGCCGCCGCTGCTGCTCCTGTGCCTGCCGCAGCAGGCCTTCCAGGGCTCCACCGATACCCGACGGGCTGCTCAACTCCGGGCCCTCCCCGTAATCGCGACGATCGATCGGGCCGACGCTACCGGAAACCCGCGCCGGTCGTCCGTCCCGTCAGGCCGGTTCCGTCCACGCGGTCTGGATCAGCTGCTGGCCGTCGCGGCGACGCACCAGCGTGCCCCGGCCCGGCGGCTGCGGAGTCGGCCGCAGGTTGCCGAACACGGCGCCCTCCTCCCGGCTGCCGGACATGAGCAGGCCCGGCGAGTCCAGCTCACGCAGACGCTGCAGCACCGGCTCGTACAGCGCCCGGGCCACACCACCCACGCGCCGCGTGACGATCAGGTGCAGGCCGATGTCCCGTGCCTGCGGCAGCAGCTCGTGCAGCGCGCTGAGCGGGTTGTTCCCGCCGGAGGCGACCAGGTCGTAGTCGTCCACCAGGATGTAGAGGTCCGGCCCCTTCCACCAGCTGCGGTCGCGCAGCTGCGCGGTGGTCACGTCCGGGCCGGGCAGCCGGTTCTGCAACGCGCTGCGGATCGAGCCGAGGCCCTGGCTGAACACCTGGTTCGACGGCGCGTAGTCGAGCAGGTGGTCACCCTCGACCGCGCCGAGCAGGCCGCGCCGGTAGTCGGCGATGACCAGCCGCGCCTGGGCCGGGGTGTACCGCTCGGCGATGCCCCGGGCGATCAGCCGCAGCAGGTTGGTCTTGCCGCACTCGGCGTCGCCGAACACGGTCAGGTGCGGCTCGCTCGCCAGGTCCAGGTAGACCGGGGCGAGCGCCGACTCGTTGACGCCGATCGGGATGCCCGGCGCCGAGCGGTCGACGACCTTGGCCAGCTCGGTGACCGCCAGCCTGCGCGGCAGCAGCCGGACCTTCGGCGCCGGGCGGCCCGGCCAGTTCGCCGCGACGTGACCGGCCAGCGCCACGGACGCCTCGGTCAGGTCCTCGATGTCACGCTTGCCGTCGATCCGCGAGATCGCGGTCAGGAAGTGCAGCTTGTCGCGGGTCAGGCCGCGACCCGGCGCGCCGACCGGCACGTTCTGCGCGGCCCGCCGGTCGATCTCCGACTCGGACGGGTCACCGAGCCGCAGCTCCAGCTTGGTGCCGAGCAGGTCCCGCATGTTGATCCGGATCTCCGCCCAGCGCACCGCCGTGATCACCACGTGGACACCGAAGCCGAGGCCCCGGTTCGCCAGGTTGGTGATGGTCTGCTCCAGCTCCTCGTACTCCTGGCGCAGCGTGTTCCAGCCGTCCACCACGAGGAAGACGTCACCGAACGGGTCGTCGGCGAACTCACCTGCAGCACGGCGGCGCCGGTAACTGGCCACCGAGTCGATGCCGTGCTGGGTGAACCGGTTCTCCCGCTCGTCGATGACGGCGACCACCTCGGCCACCGTCCGCCGGACCGCCTCGGTGTCCCGCCGCCCCGCCACGCCCGAGGTGTGCGGCAGCCCGTCCAGGCTGCGCAGCGCGCCACCACCGAAGTCGAGGCAGAAGAACTGCACCTCGCGCGGCGTGTGGGTGAGCGCCAGCGAGGCCAGCATCGAGCGCAGCATGGTGCTCTTGCCGCTCAGTGACGCGCCGACGATCACCACGTTGCCGCCGGCCCCGGCCAGGTCGACCATCATCGGGTCGCGGCGCTGCTCGTACGGGCGGTCCACGATGCCGACCGGCACGGCGAGCCGGCCGCGGCCCGGCCAGTCGGCGGTGGTCAGGCCGTACGTCGGGTGCACGCTCAGCTTCGGCAGCATCTCGGCCAGCCCGGACGGCTCGGCCAGCGGCGGCAGCCAGACCTGGTGCGCCGGCTTGCCGCGGCCCTTGAGCTGGTCGATCAGCACGTCCAGCATGGCCACCGCCTTGCCGTCGCCCGACTGCTCCGGCTCCGGCGTGGCCTCCGCCGGGCTCGGCAGCGCCGGCGCCGGTACGTAGTCGATGCCGTACGGGACGATCCGCCGCTGCACCTGCGCCCGGGTGGAGCGCTGCACCTGCCCCGGCGCCTGGTACGGGCCGGACACGTAGGCGGCACGGAACCGCAGCATGGTGGCGGTGTCGGTCTTCAGGTAGCCGTGGCCCGGCGCGCTGGGCAGCTCGTACGCGTCCGGCACGCCGAGCACGATCCGGCTCTCCACAGCCGAGAAGGTGCGCAGGCCGATCCGGTACGACAGGTGCGTGTCCAGGCCACGCAGCTTGCCCTCCTCCAGCCGCTGCGAGGCGAGCAGCAGGTGCACGCCGAGCGACCGGCCGAGGCGGCCGATCATCACGAACAGGTCGATGAAGTCCGGCTTGGCGGCCAGCAGCTCGGAGAACTCGTCACAGATGATCAGCAGGCTCGGCATCGGCTCCAGCGGCTCACCGGCCGCCCGCGCCTTCTCGTAGTCGTAGCGGGAGACGTAGTTGCCGGCCGCCCGCAGCACCTCCTGCCGGCGGTTCATCTCACCGGCGAGCGCGTCCCGCATACGGTCCACCAGCGGCAGCTCGTCCGAGAGGTTGGTGATCACCGCGCTGGTGTGCGGCAGCGCGTCCAGCGAGGCGAACGTGGCGCCGCCCTTGAAGTCGACCAGGACGAAGTTCAGCTCCTCCGACGAGTGCGTCACGGCCAGCGCGGCGACCACCGTACGCAGCAGTTCGCTCTTGCCCGAGCCGGTCGCGCCGATCACCAGGCCGTGCGGGCCCATGCCCTCGTGCGCGGACTCCTTGAAGTCCAGCTCGACCACGTTGCCGTCCGGGCCCAGGCCGAGCGGGATGCGCAGCCGGTCGCGGTGGCTGCGCGGTCGCCAGGTCTGCCGGACGTCCACCGTGGCCGCGTCGCCGACGCCGAGCAGGTCGGGCAGCTCCATGCTGCGGGCCAGCGGCTCCTCCGTGCTGGCGCCCTGCTGCTGGGAGAGCCGGAACGGGGCGATCTGCCGGGCCAGCCCCTCCGCGGCGGACAGGGACAGCCGGTCCGGGCTGCCGAGCCGGGACGTGGCGGTGCCGCGGACCAGGTCGAGCCCGGTGCCGTCGCCGGCGTCCAGGCAGAGCAGCCAGCGCCCGGCGTCGCGCGGCACCGTGCCGGACAGGTCGACCACTGTGGTGCCGAGCAGGCCCGCGCCGGTCAGCGCGCAGGTCGCCGAGACCTCGCCGCCGTCCAGCACGACCACCACGTGCGGCGCGGTGGTCAACGGCTTCGCCTCCGGCGCGAACCGGGGCCGGCCGCCCAGGTCCTGGGCGAGCGCGGTCTCCGCCTCGTCGAGCGCGGCGAACACCATCCGGCGCGCGCCCGCCGCGTCGGTACGCCCCGGGTGCTGGGCGTGCGGCAGCCACTTCACCCAGTCCCAGACCGGCTGCCGGTCCGGCGCGGCCACCACGACCACCAGCAGGTCCTCCGGGGCGTGGAACGTGACGAGCTGGCCCAGCGCGGCCCGCGCCAGGTCGAGCACCGGCTCCCGGTCGCCGCGCAACGCGATCCGGCTGAACGCGCGCAGCGACAGCGCGGTGGGCAGGTCCGGCACGCTGGAGTGGGCCCGGACGAACCGGCGCAGCGCGATCGCGCTCATCGGCTCCAGGTCCTCCACCGGCTTCGTCTCCGGCGGCACGATCTCCACCGCCAGCCGCTGCGGGCCGAGCGCGATCCGCACCTCACCGAAGTCGTCCTCGGTGATCCGCCGCTCCCACAGCCGGCGGGAGGCGGCGATCGACCAGAGCGCGTCCGGCTCCGGGTGCCGCCAGGTCATCGCGGCGCGCTGCTGCTCGGCGGCCCGGCGGGTGCGCTTGCGCATCTGCGCGAGGTAACGCATGTAGTCGCGGCGCTGCGCGTTCAGCTCGGCCTTGTCGTTGCCGCCGTTGCCGAGCGTGCCGATCGCCATGCCCAACATGGACACACCGAACAGACCACCCGCGACGTACGTCATCATGCCGCCGCCGCGGCCGGCGTAGAGGAACGCCATCGCGCCGACGCCGCAGAGCATCGGCAGAATCATCAGCACCTGCCCCATGCCCTTGGCCTTCGGCTCCGGCAGCTCGGGCGGGGACTCCAGCAGCACCTCGCCGCGCGGCAGCGCGGGCCCCTGTTGACGCGGAAGTCGGCGGAACACCACCGTACTCACGGCTCTCCCCTCTCAGAAGCGGCCCTGATCGTGGTCTGCCACCGCCGGTGAGCGTCGGGTGGGCAACCTGTGCGACCGCCATCGTAGGTAATCTCCCGGAGGCGTCGTGGACCCGTGGGGCGACGCCGACGGCCGAGCGGATCGTTTGCGAGCAACGAGGAGGCCACTGTGGCGACGAAGACGGCGACCGGCGGGCTGAGCCGGATCACCATCGTGGCGCCGCGTACCAGGATGGACCTGGCGCTGCCGTCCGACGTGCCGCTCGCCGACCTGCTGCCCACGCTGCTGCGCTACGCGGGCGAGGACCTGGCCGACGAGGGCGTGCGCCACGGCGGCTGGAGCCTGTCCCGGCTCGGCGGCCAGCCGCTCGACGGTGGCCGTACCGCCGCGCAGCTCGGGGTCCGCGACGGCGAGGTGCTCTACTTCAACCCCCGGGCGGCCACCGCTCCGGAGATCGTCTTCGACGACGTGGTGGACGCGGTCGCCACCTCCACCACCCAGCGGGCGGGCGCCTGGCAGGTGGGCACCACCCGGACGTTCGCGGTCCTCCTGGCCGCCTCCGCGCTGGCCGCCGGAGCGGTGGCGGCTCTGCTCACCGGTCCGCCACAGCTACCCGGCGCGGCCGCCGCGTTCGTGGTCGCGGTGGCGCTGCTGGTCGGCGCCGCGGTGCTGTCCCGGGCGGCCGGCGACAGCCGCACCGGCGCGGTGCTGGCCCTGGTCGGGGTCGGCTACGCGGGCGTCGGCGGCCTGCTCGTGCTCGCCGGGGACCGCACGCTCGGCGAGCTGGCCAGCCCGCACGTCCTGCTCGCCGGCACCTCCGTGGTGGTGTTCGGCGCGATCGCCGCGCTCGCCGTCGGCGACCGCCTGCCGCTGTTCCTCGGCGCGGTCGGCGTGGGGGCGGCGGTCGGCCTCGGCGCGGTGCTCAGCCTGGCCTTCGACATCGACGCGGCGGCCTCGGCGGCCGTGGTGGCGACCGTCGCCTTCGGCGCGCTGCCGGCGCTGCCGATGCTCGCCTACCGCCTCGCCCGGCTGCCGGTGCCGTCCATTCCCACCGGACCGGACGACCTGAAGACGGACACCGAGTCGGTGGACGGGCCGTCGGTGCTGCGCAACAGCGAGCGCGCCGACGGGTTCCTCACCGGCCTGCTCTGGACCGTCTCGCTGCTGGTGCTCGGCGGCGAGGTGGTGCTGGCCGAGGACGGCCGCCTGCCGGCGGTCCTGCTCTGCCTGGTGCTGGCGCTGCTGTCGCTGCTGCGGGCGCGCCCGTTCCTCAGCCGCGGGCAGCGCACGCCGGTGCTGCTGTCCGGCACCGTCGGCCTGGGGCTGGTCGCCGCCGCCCTGTTCGCCGCCGGCTCGCTGGCGGTACGGCTCGGTCTGATCCTCGGCGGCCTGGCCGTGCTGGCCGTGATCAGCCTGGTCTACGGCCTGACCGTGGCCGGCAAGCGGATCTCGCCGGTCTGGGGCCGGATCCTGGACATCGTCGAGATCCTGCTGATCATCGCGTTGGTGCCGCTCGCCGTCTGGGTGTGCGGCATGTACGGCTGGATCGTCAACCTTCGACCGTGACGGTCCCCATCGCGGTGCCGACCGGCGCGGGCGCGTAGACGCCGGGACCGTGCTGGCCGTCCAGCGGGCGGGCCGGCACACCGACGCGCCCGGCCATGTCCCGGACCGCCTTCACCAGCGCCTCGGCGTGCCCGTCCATGGCCGCCACCCGCAGCAGCGGCGGCACCCGCCGGCCGCCCGGGAGCACCACCGCGGCGACCGTGTGCGAGGGCGCGGAGGTGGCGGTGACCGCGTCCACGAGCGCGCCGAGCGAGCCGTTGGGGCGTACCCGCAGGGCCAGGCAGCGCTGCGTCCAGCCGCCCCCGCGCACGCTGGTCCACGTCTCCGCCGGGGCCTCCGGCGCCAGGTCGAGCCCGGCCCCGGACACCACCGCCGCGTGCAGCTCGTCGCGGCCGAGCACGCGGTGGCTGAGACCGGCGGCGTTGAGCGCCTTGCCGAGCCGGCCCACCCCGGCCGCCACCGTCCGGTGCACGCCGCGCAGGCCGCCGCCCCGGCTCACCGTCTCGGCCCGCGCGTCGGCCACCGACAGGCGCAGCGCCACCCACACGGTCCGGTGTGCCGACGGCGGCGCGCCGGGGGCCGGGTACCAGACCAGGGTGTGCGAGACGACCTGGGTCTGGGTGACCGGGCCGGAGAAGTCGGCGAGCACGGCGAGCGCGCGGTCCACCACGGCGGCCTCGATCGAGCCGGCGGGCGCGCCGGGCCGGCCGGTGAGCGCCAGCGCGGCGAACCAGCCCCGGTCGTCCTGCCCGATGCCGAGGCGGGTGCCGCGCCCGGTCAGCTCCACCACTGTCAGTTCCGGGGCGAGCGCGGCCAGCCGGGGGTCGCCGCCCGGCGCCGCGCCCCGGGCCCGGTCGCGGCGGCGGCGCAGCCGGCGGCGGAGCATCAGGTCCTCGTACCACCAGCGACCGCCCCGGCGGGCGAACGCGGCGGTCACGGCGAGCAGCGCCAGCACGCCCACCACCCCGAGCAGCCAGGCCGGGCCGGCGGTGGCGAACCAGACAGCGAGCGCTGCGCACTCCACCACGACGAGCTGGCCGACCACGACCGGGCCGAGCCGGCCCCGGCGGCGCTTGTCGGCCGGGGTGACCGGCCGGTCCGCCGGTACGGCGGGGGCGGTGGCCGTACGACCGGGTGGCGCCTGCAGCTGCGTCATCGGTGAGCGTCCCTTCTGGACATCCTGGGCGTCCGCCGGCGGGGTGCGGCGTTCGGGCGGCGGACGGGGTCCGGCGCACCCCCGGCGGCCCCTTATCGTAGGGAAGCCCGCGGCGCCGCTCGGCCCTGTCGTCGTGGACCCACCCCCGCCGGAGGTTAGTCATGCGGACCCGCCGCGATCAGGTGCAGGCGTACCGCTTCGTCACCCGCCGCATCGTCTCGGCGTTGCTGTCGGGTGATCCGGAGACCAACGACCTGCCGATGCGCCGCCTCGGCATGGCGGTGTTCGGCAGCGTGATCGCGGCCGCCGTGGTGCTCGGCGGGGTGGGCGCGTACGGGCAGCTCACCAGCAACTCGGCACCGCTGGAGCCGAACACGCTGGTGATCGAGCGGGAGACCGGCGCGACGTACTACTTCGGCGAGGACCGGGTGCTGCGCCCGACGCTCAACTACGCCTCGGCCCGCCTGATCGTCAACGACGCGGCGGCGACGCCGCGCACCATGTCCCAGGCGTCCATCAAGGACCGGCCGCGCGGCCGGCTGGTCGGCATCGTGGGCGCCCCGGACGACCTGCCGGACCGCAAGTCCCTGGTCGGGCTCCCCTGGTCGGTGTGCGACGTGCCCGACCCGAACGACACGCAGCGCTCCACCACGCACCTGGTGATCGACCGGACGCTGCCCGGTGGCACCGCGCTCACCGACCGGGCCGTCGTGGTGCGCACCGGCGAGGCCCGCTACCTGCTCACCGGCGGCTCGCGGCTGCGCGTCGCCGGCGACGACCAGGCGCTGGTGGCGTTGAAGATGGCCGGCGTCACGAACCTCACCGTCGGGCAGCAACTGCTGAACGCGGTGCCGGTGGGCCCGGTGCTGCGCAAGCCCACCATCGACGGGGACGGCGGCCCGAGCGGGCTCGCCGTCGCCGGCCGGCCGGCCCGGATCGGCCAGGTCTACCAGGCGGCCGGCCAGTACTACGTGCTCACCCGGCAGGGCCTGGCAACGGTCCGGGAGGTCACCGCGTTGCTGCTGCTCGGCCGAGGTGGCGAGGTGACGCAGATCACTCCGGACGAGGCAGGTCGACTCCTCACCGACCAGCGGCTGGAGCCGGACGGCCTGCCCGCCCGGCTGCCGACGCCGCACGAGGTCCGCCCGGGGCGCACGGCGCTCTGCGCCACCTACCGGCCCGGCCCGGCCGGCCAGCCGCCGACCACCACGCTGGAGGTCTTCGACTCCCCACCGGCCGAGCTGACCGAGGCGACGGCCGCGATGCCGTCGCGGCAGGGCGGCCGGGACGCGGTACGCACCGCCGAGAACGTGCTGCTGCCCGGCGGCAAGGGCGTGCTGGCACAGGCCACCGCCGGGGAGAGCGGCAAGCCCGCGGCCGGGTCGACGGTCTACCTGATCACCGCCCAGGGCATCCGCTATCCGCTCGGCACCGACGGGGGCGACGCGAAGAGCGCTCTCGGGTACGGCGACGTGACGCCGCTGGCCGTACCCGCCTCGCTGCTGGCGCTGGTGCCGACCGGCCCGACGCTGTCCCGGGCGGACGCGATGGCGTACTTCGATGCCTCGTCCCCGCCGGCGCCCACCGCGAGCCCCTCCGCCGGCGGCGCGGCGGCGCAGGTCCAGGGCGGTTGACCGGCCCTTCCGGGATCCGATGTGGATGGAAGCTGTCACGGGTCGCCCGGGTTGGCGCGTTTCGACTAACCTGAGTGCGGCGAAGGTTATCGACGATGACTACGGGGATACAGCCATGACGGGTCGCACGACAGTAGACGTACTGTCCCTGGAGGACTTCCACCAGCGACTTGAGCGGCGCCTGCACGATGCGGAGTCGGTGTTGCGCAAGCTCAACACCCAGATGCAGTGCCGCCCGCCGGCGCTCGGCACGTTCACCGACGCGACCGACAACGCACGTCGCTACTCCGAGACGCACCAGAGCTACGTCAACCACGTCGACCGGCTGCGCCGGGCGATCCTGGCCGCCCGCGAGGCGACCCACAAGATCATGACGAACTACAAGACCGCCGAGGCCCGCAACGCCGCCGCCGCGGCCGACATCGCCGCCGCCCTCTCGGGGCTGAACGAGGCGATGAAGCAGCCGAAGGAGGACCCGCGTGTCTGAGTACACCCGGCGCTACGAGCACGTCAGCCACGAGGAGCTCTACCAGGGCGTCAACGCCGGCGACCCGAGGCAGATCGAGGCGCTCAGCGCCCAGTGGACCTCCCTCAAGGGCACGCTCGACGACCTCGGCCGCGACCTCACCGCCGACCTGGAGGCGCTGTCCAAGAGCTGGACGGGCGACGCCGCGCGCGAGTTCACCAGGCGGCTCGACATGGTCGTGCGCTATTCCGGCAACCTCGCCGAGGGCATGACCGGCATCCGGCAGGGCCTCGACATGATGTCCAGCGAGCTGCGGGCCGCGCAGACCAAGGCGGAGAGCCCGGAGAAGACCGACGACAACGACAAGCTGCTCTCCGGCGCCGGCAAGGGCTTCCTGCTCGGCGGCGCCCCCGGCGCGGTGATCGGCGGGATCGTCGGCCACCAGCAGGACAAGGCCGAGCAGGAGAAGGCGCACCAGCGGATGGTGCAGGTCGTGGCGAAGCTCGCCGAGGGCTACGACTTCTCGGCGTACGGCCGGATCGTCGTGCCGGACCCGCCCGAGGTCGAGCTGCCCGGCAACACCAGCAACGGTGACCCGAACCTGCAGAACGGCCCGTCGGTCAAGACGCCGTCGTCCGGCCCGGGCCTGGGCAGTTTCGGCCCGGGGGCGAGCGCCACCGCCACCACCTCGGGCGTGCACCACACGGCGCCCACCAGCGGCTCGCCGGGTGAGGGCACCCCGGGCGCCGGCGCCCCGGGCGGCAACCCCGGCGCGGGCGCCCCGGGTTCGGTCACCACCGGCGGCACTGTCGACCCGACCGGCACCTCGCTGGCCGGCGCCGGCCCGCTGACCAACACCACCGGCGGCCCGACGATCGGCGGCGGCCCGGGCCTCGGCTCCGGCGGCGGCCCGGCGACGATGACGGCCGGCGGGGGCGGCGGCGGGCTCTACGGCGCCCCCGGCGTGCTCAGCACCGGGGCGCTCGCGGGCACCGGTCCCAACTCGGCGTCCTCGGCCCGGTTCGGCGGAGTGCCCGGCGCGGAGAACCGCGCGGCGGCCGGCACCGGCCGGCTCACCTCCGGTCGCGGCCTGGTGGTCGAGGCCGGAGGCAAGGGCGGCGAGCGCGCCGGCGGCACCGGGCGGCCCGCGATGGCCGGCCGTGGCGGCGTGCTCGGTGGTCGCGGCAGCCACGGCGACGACGAGTCCGACGGCCGACTGACCTGGCTCACCGAGGACGAGATGGTCTGGGGCGACGGCGACGGTGCCCCGCCGCCGGTGCTCGGCGGCAACTGACAGCGACATCCACGAAACGGCGCGGCGCCCCGGCGGGCTCCGCGCCGTTTCGCGTCCGGTGGAGTCCGCTCGCCCGCCCTGACGAATCGGTCCGTCCACTGCGACCCGTGGGACGGCTCACGTAACCGGCAAGATCTTTGAGCTGCGAAATCGTTCGCCGGCCGATAGGTTGAAACGGTGCTGCCCGTAGCGTTCACCCCGTCCACCTGGACGGCGACGCTGCGCCGGATCGCCCGCACGGCCGTGGCAAGCCTGGTGCTGATCGCCGGCCTCCAGGGCGTCGCCGCCGCACCCGCCCACGCCGCTGTGACCGGGCAGTCCGTCACGACGGTTCGTACCGCCGGGTTCGGGGCGACCGACGCCCGGGCGACATCCGCCGCCGGATTCGCGGCGACCGCGATCGCTTCTCCGGTCGCGGCAGGCACCACGAGGGCCGACGGCGCGCCCCGGTCCGCCACCGGTCCCGTCGCCGACGCGGCCGCCGTCACCGATTCCGCCTCCGCCGGGCGCGTGCCCGGCGTCGAGGCCGTGGCCGTCGCCGACCCGGCTCGGGCGGCCATCGCCCGCCGCGGTCCGCCGCGCGCCTGACCGGACCACTTTCCGGTACGCCCCGACGCGGCCCGATGAGCCGCACCCCGCGCGCCCTGCCGCGCGTCGAGTCGCGCCTCCGCACGAGGCGCACCCGCCCGGACGACCGGGCCACAACCGTTTGTTCGTCAGTCGTTCCACCTTGAGGTGCTGGTAATGCAGACCGTCTTCTCCACCGTCCTGCCCGACATTCCCGCGGCCGCCGTGATCTGGCTGGCTCTGCTCGCCGTGGCCGCGACAGTGGTCGCCGCCCTGATCGTCCGCCCGTCCCGGTTCCGCTCGGAGCTTGTCGACCGGATCAGTGACGCCGCCCGGCCGAGCAGCATCGAACAGGCCGAGCGGGCCCGCGTACAGGATCGGGAGCGGGACCGGTACGCCGACGAGGTGGCGGTGGCCGCCGCCCGCGCGGCGGCGACCGCCGAGCGGAGCCGGGCGGAGTGGCTGACCGCCCAGGAGGAGGCCGAGGCCGCCTGGCAGGCGTACCAGACGGCGGAGGACGACGTGCGGCGCCTGGCCGCCGCCGCGGCGCTGCCGCTGCCCCGGACCGCCCGGACCCCGGCCGAGTACGCGGACCGGGAGCGCTGGCTGCACCGGGCGGCGATGGACGCCCAGTGGCGCAACGAGATCACGGTGCGGCAGCTCAGCGACATCCTCGGCGGGAACGGCTGGGACCCGAGCCGGCATCCGGTGGAGCAGGAGCTGCTGCTGCGCCGGCTGGTCCGGGACAACCTCGCCGCGCGGCACCGGGCCGCCACGCAGCGGGAGCAGGCCGCCTGGCAGGCCGCCGAGCTGGCCGCGGCGGCGGCGCAGAGCCTGCGTGACGAGGTGTTCGCGGCACTGCACCCGGTCGTCGAGCCGCAGGCGGAGCTGTCCATCGTCGGGTTCGCCGGGCCGGACACCACCCGGGAGCTGCCGACCGGGACGGCCGGCGCCGACATCACCCGCGAGCTGAGCCCGGTGGCCCGGGGACGGGCGGCCGTCGCGGCCTGAGCGCCCCGCCGTCCCGAGCCGTTGCCGCCACTTCGGGGTAGTGGTGGCCCGGTTCGCCAGTTCGGCGAAGTGGCTGTATTCCGGGCACTCCGATGCCGCCACTTCGGGGTAATGGCGGCCCGGTTCGCCAGTTCGGGGTGGTGGCTGGATCAGCGCCACGTCGTTGCCACCACTTCGGCGAAGTGGCGCCCGGCTCACCAGCCCGGGGAGCTGGCTAGGTCCGGGCACCCTGTTGCCGCCACTTCGGGGTAATGGCGGCCCGGTTCGCCAGTTCGGCGAAGTGGCTGCATTCCGGGCACTCCAATGCCGCCACTTCGGCGTAGTGGCGGCCCGGTTCGCCAGATCGGGATGGTGGCTGGATCAGCGCCACGTCGTTGCCACCACTTCGGCGAAGTGGCGCCCGGCTCACCAGCCCGGCGAGCTGGCTAGGTCCGGGGCACTCCAATGCCGCCACTTCGGGGTAATGGCGGCCCGGTTCGCCAGTTCGGCGAAGTGGCTGGGTCGGCACCACTTCGTTGCCGCCAGTTCGGCGAAGTGGCGGTCCGGTGCCCCGGGCCACGACCCAGGGCGTCACGGCCACGACCCAGGGCGCCACGGCCGCGCCCGCGGGCGGCATCGACCGGGCTCGGCTAGCGTGGTGGCGTGTCCCGCGAATCCTGGGTGCTCGTCGTACTCGCCGCCGTCGTCGCGGCGGCCATGCTGGCCGGGGCGGTCGTGCTCGCCGTCCGGCTGGTCCGCACCCGCCGCATGCTCGGCGCGCTCGGCGCCGGTGGCAAGGTCGCGTTCTACGGCGCGCTGATCTACACGATCATGCCGGTGGACCTGCTGCCCGACCCGATCTACCTGGACGACATGGGCGTGCTGGCCGGGGCGCTGTTCTACCTGGGCCGGCTGGCAGTCAAGCACCGCGCCGCGCAGCGGGCCACCGGGGAGTCCCCGGCCCCGGCGTTGCCGCCCGGCGCGGCACCCCGTCGATGAGGCACGCGAGCGAGGAGACGGCATGGCGGGACGGCACCGGTTGGACCCGCACGACGGGCGGGTGGCCCGTTTCTTCGCGGACCGGCATCTCGCCACGCTGACCACGCTGCGCGCCGACGGCACCCCGCACGTCGTACCGGTGGGGGTGACCTTCGACCCGGAGGCCGGAGTGGCCCGGGTGATCACCTCCGCGGGGTCCGCCAAGGCCCGGCACGTCGCGGCCGGGCCGGACGGCACTCCGGTGGCCGTGTGCCAGGTCGACGGCCGCTGGTGGCTGACCGTGGAGGGCCGGGCCGTGCTGCGCCGGGACCCGGATTCGGTGGCCGAGGCCGAGCGGTGGTACGCCGGGCGCTATCGCACGCCGCGTCCGAATCCGGAACGGGTGGTCATCGAGATCGCGGTCACCCGGCTCCTGGGCAGCCTGCCCGACTGAGCCGGTCTGTCCGGTTTCGCGGTGGCTCCGGTCACGCCCGGAAATGAGGCCCGGAAGCAGGGCGGTTGAACTCTCCGTACGCCGAGCGCCACTCCTGGTGCCGCGTCTCCGCACGGAGCGCCGACCCCCGAATGGAGCCTCGACATGAACCCGATCATCCGCAAGTGCGTGCTCTCCGTCGCCGGCCTCGCCGCTGCCGGCGGGGCTGTGGCCGGCCCGGCCGCCGCCCACGCGGCCCCGGTCAAGGGCAAGGGTGACCGCACCGCCGATTACGAGTACCAGGCCCAGCCGAACTTCTTCTACTGTGGCCCCGCCTCGGCCCGCATCGCGCTCTCGGCCGAGGGCAGGGACGTGAGCCAGGACGAGCTGGCCGTGAAGCTGGGCACCACCCAGAACGGCACCGACTCCGCCATCGACATCACCCGGGTGCTCAACGAGTACACCGGAGGCAAGTACCGGACCACCGAGATCCGCGACGACGTGGCCACGCCGGAGCAGGTCGCACGCCTACGCGCGGACATCCGGGCCGCAGTGGACGACGACCGGCCGGTGGTGGCGAACATCCTGGGCGGCGCCCGGGACATCGACGGCGTGGAGCACAGCTACCCCGGCCACTACCTGACCGTGGTGCGGTACGAGGGCGACGTCGACACCGTCCTCATCGCCGACCCGGCCCGGCCGGACACGCCGACGTACTGGATGGACGTGACCGAGCTGGCCAACTGGATCGCCGGACGCGGCTACAGCTCCTGACCCCGACGCCACGGCGGCCACGCTCCCGAGGGGGCGTGGCCGCCGTCGTGTCCGGCGCCGGAGCGGGTGTACGGGGTCAGCGCCCGGTGTCACCCTCGCCGGTCCGCTGCTGCGCCGCGTCGACGCCCTTGTCGATCTGGTTGTCGTACTTGCCGCCGGTGCGCTTGTCGGCCGCGTCGCCAGCCTTCTCGATGCCCTGGTCGACCTGCTTGTCATGCTTGTCGGCGAAGTCCTTCGCCTTGTCCATGAAGTCACTCATGTCGGATCTCCCTTCGATACGTTGGAAGCCTTCCCTGGGGCTGGGGGCACAAACACCGGGTGGGCCATTACCGCCCTGGTGTCGGATCGACGTCCGTCGGGTACCAACGGCCACGATCGAGGAGGCGACGTGGACGCTGATGGATCCGAGCCGACGCGGCCGGCACCGACGACCGGCCCGCGGCAGACCTGGGCGGGACTGCCCTGGCCGGTGCGGACCGCTGTCACCTGGAGCGCCTGCCTCCTGGTGGTGACCGCCGGGCTGTGGCTGCTCGGGCAGATCGCGGTGCTGCTCGCGCCGCTGGCGGTCGCGCTGGCCGGCACGCTGTTCCTCGCCGCGCTGCTCGACCCGGTGCTGGTACGCCTGCGCCGGCTGCGGGTGCCGGCCGGGCTCGCCGCGCTGCTCAGCATCCTGCTGTTGCTCGGCATCCTGGGCGGCGCCGGTGTCCTGGTCTGGAATCTCACCGCGAGCCAGTTCAGCGAGCTGAGCCAGCAGCTCGACGAGGGTCTGCAACGCACCCGGGACTTCGTCACCTCCAGCCTGCCGGTCACCGACCAGCAGCTCGACCGGCTGGTGGAGCAGATCCGGCAGGGCCTGAGCAGCGGCGCTCCCGACCCGGTGGCCGGTGCGCGCAAGGTCGCCGAGGTGGCCGGCGCGACCCTGCTCGCGCTGGTGCTGCTGTTCTTCCTGCTCAAGGACGGCCGCTCGATGTGGCACTGGGTGTTGCGCCGGCTGACCGGCCCGCGCCGGGAGCTGACCGCCGAGGCGGGCCGCGCCGGCTGGCGCACGCTCGGCGCGTACAGCCGGGGCACGATGATCATCGCGGCGATCGACGCCATCGGCATCGGGCTGGCGCTGATCGTGTTGCGTGTCCCGCTGGCCCTGCCGCTCGCCCTGATCACGTTCCTCGGCGGCTTCGTGCCGATCATCGGCGCCACGGTGGCCGGCGCGGTGGCGGTGCTCGTCGCGCTGGCCGCGAACGGCCCCACCACCGCCCTGCTCACGCTCGCCGCCGTGATCGCCGTCCAGCAGATCGAGGGCAACCTGCTGGAACCACTGGTGATGCGGCGGCAGGTGCAGCTGCACCCGGCCGTCATCCTGGTGGTGGTCACCGCCGGCACGCTGGTCGCCGGGGTGGCCGGCGCGTTCGTGTCGGTGCCGATCGCGGCGGTGCTCTGGCGGGTTCTGGACACCGTGCAGCGACACCGCGCCGCCGCGGCGAGGCGCGCAATCGGTCCCGGCCCGGCTGCCGGACCCGGCCGCACCGTCGAAGCCGCAGGCTGACAGCCGGGCCGTCGAAAGCCGCAGCATGACAGCCGCGCCGTCGAGGCCGCGAGCTGAGCCGGGCCGTCGAAGCCGCTGGACGAGGGTCGGCCGGCCGCCGGTCGTGCGGGCGGCACAGCGCTCAGGCGGGGTGCGGCTGGCGCAGGTGGGTGGTGAACCAGGTGCCGGCCTGTTCGGCCACCTGCTCCAGCGCGCCGGGCTCCTCGAACAGGTGCGTGGCGCCGGGCACGATCCGCAGCTCCGCCACCTCGCCGAGCGCGTCCTGGGCCTGCTCGTTGAGCACGATCACCTGCTCGTCCAGGCCGCCGACGAGCAGCAGCGTCGGTGCGCGTACCCCGGTCAGTGAGCTGCCGGCCAGGTCGGGCCGGCCGCCCCGGGAGACCACCGCGCCCACCCGGTCCGGCCGGGCCGCCGCGGCGACCAGGGCGGCAGCGGCGCCGGTGCTGGCCCCGAAAAGCCCGACCGGGAGCTGCCCCAGCTCCGGGTCGGCGCCCATCCAGTCGACGATCCCGGCCAGGCGCTCGGCCAGCATCCCGATGTCGAAGCGCAGCTCGGCGGTGACCTCGTCCCGCGCCTCCTCGTCGGGGGTCAGCAGGTCGACCAGCACGGTGGCCAGCCCACGGTCGTTGAGCGCGCGCCCGACGGCCATGTTGCGCGGGCTGTGCCGCGAGCTGCCGCTCCCGTGCGCGAACAGCACCACCCCACCGGCGTTGCCGGGCACGCTGACATCCCCGACGAGCCCTGCGTCCACCACAGGCACCGAAACCTCACGCATATCCCTCCACCCCCGCCCACCCGATACCCCCCAGCCGCACGATCATGAAGTTGACGGCCCAGAAAGCGCTTCCCCACCCCGCCAACTTCATGATCACGCCATCCGGGAAGAACCACGGGGGACGCCACCCCAACCCCGCCGCTACAGGGTCGATCATGAAGTTGGCGGCAGATTTGGAGATCCACAACGCCGTCAACTTCATGATCGACGGGGACAGCCTGCGGGGACGCCGACGGGTGCGGGGTTGCGTTGACGTCGGCGGCAAGGTTTAGCGTCGACCCACAGGCAGGGACGGGGGGCGGCGGATGCGGATCGGGGAGCTGGCGCGGCGGGCCGGTACGAGCACCCGCACCCTGCGCTACTACGAGACCCACGGCCTGGTCCGGCCGGGCCGGTCCGCCAACGGGTACCGGGTCTACGACGAGGCGGAACTGCGCGTCGTCCGCGAGATCCGGTCCCTGCTGGCGATCGGTTTCGGCTTGGACGACATCCGTCCGTTCGTCGCCTGCCTGCGTGCCGGTAACGACTCCGGTGACGTCTGCCCCGATTCGGTGGCGGTGCTGCGGCGCAAGCTCGCCGAGGTGGACGACTACCTCGACCGGCTCGGCGACGTCCGCCGCCGCCTGCACGACCAGCTCGCCCACGCGATCGCCCAACGGGAGGAAACATGCCTCAGGACACGGGGACCGGCCGGCTGACTCCGGTCACCGACGACACTTTCGCGGCCACCGTGCTGGCCGCCGACCGGCCGGTGGTGGTCGACTTCTGGGCCGAGTGGTGCCCGCCGTGCCGGGTGGTGTCGAGGCACCTGGCCGAGCTGGCCGAGGAGTTCGGCGACGCGCTGCGCTTCGTCACCCTCAACACCGACGAGAACCCGGCGACCGCCCGCGCCCACCGGATCATGTCCGCCCCGACGATGCTGGTGTTCCGGGACGGCGAGGTGATCGGTTCGATCGTCGGCTCCCGCCCCAAGGACCACCTGCGGCGCAGCTTCGCCCGCCACCTGGACGGTTGATCCGCCGCCGGGCGGGAACGCGCGGGGTGACCACGGACCCCGACGGATCGCGAGGATCGTCATGGCGAAACAGGACAGGTCCCGGGAACAGGAACTCACCGACCAGGAGCGCCGCAAGCAGGAGCTTGAGGGCTCGCCGGAGTGGGCCGACCGCGCCGCGACGGCGCGTACCGCCGACGACCCGCGGGCCACGGCGCCGCGCGACGCCGGCGGGCGTCCGTCGAACGGCCGCCAGTTCTGAGGTACGCGTACGTAGCGGTCCCGCCCGTCGTGGCGGGACCGCTACATGCGTTCCGGCAGGTGCATGAGCGGCGCGCGGCCCTGCGGCTGCTCCGGCTGCGGCTCGCTCGGGTGCTCGGGCGGGATCGGCACGGTGACCGGCTGCGCCGAGGTGACCCGCAGCGGCTCGCCGTGGTGTCGCAGCTCCACCACCGTGTCCGGGCCGCCGTTGCGCAGCGAGTACGTCGTCTGGTGCGGCCGCACGTCGACACGCAGTCGCATCCCGCGCCACTGGAGTGAGAACTCCAGTCGGCTGAGGCGGCTGGAGAGCCGGGGCGCGAAGGAGAGCGTCCCGTCGTGGTCCCGCAGTCCGCCGAATCCGGCGACGAGCGCGATCCAGGCGCCGGCCAGGGACGCCATGTGCACGCCGTCGCGGGTGTTCTCGTTGAGGTCGTGCAGGTCCATCAGCGCGGCCTCGCGCAGGTAGCGGTGGGCCAGTTCGAGCTGGCCGACCTCGGCCGCGAGCACCGCCTGGGTGCAGGCGCTCAGCGACGAGTCGCGTACGGTGCGCCGCTCGTAGTAGACGAAGTTGCGCAGCTTCTCGGCGGCGCTGAACGCGTCGCCCCGCCAGTGCATGGCCAGCACCAGGTCGGCCTGTTTGACGACCTGCTTGCGGTAGAGGTCGAAGTACGGGTAGTGCAGCAGCAGCGGGTACTTCTCCGGCGGCGTGTGCGCGAAGTCCCACTCCTGGAACCGGGTGAACCCTTCGACCTGCTCGTGCACCTCGGTCTCGACGTCGTACGGGACGTGCATGTCGTTCGCGGCGTCCCGCCACGCGGCGGCCTCCTCCTCGGTGACGCCGAGGTCGAGGGCCTGGTCCCGGTAGCGCATCGCGCAGTCGGCGGCGGTGAGCAGGTTCCGCTGCGCCATCAGGTTGGTGTAGACGTTGTCGTTCTTCACCGCCGTGTACTCGTCGGGGCCGGTCACGCCGTCGATGTGGAACCGCCCGGCCCGGTCGTGATGGCCGAGCGAGCGCCAGAGCCGGGCGGTCTCGACAAGCAGTTCCAGCCCGATCTCGCGTTCCAGTGCCTCGTCGCCGGTCACCAGCACGTAGCGGCGCAGCGCGTCGGCGACGTCGGCGGCGATGTGGAACGCGGCGGTTCCGGCCGGCCAGTACGCCGACGACTCCGGCCCTTCGATGGTGCGCCAGGGGAAGGCGGCGCCTTCGAGGTTCAGCGTGCGGGCCCGTTCCTGGGCCTGGGCCAGCGTGTCGTACCGCCACTGCAACGCGTCGCGGACCGCGCCGGGCTGGGTGTACGTGAGCACCGGCAGCACGAACATCTCGGTGTCCCAGAACGCGTGGCCGTCGTACCCGGGGCCGGTGAGGCCCTTGGCGGAGATCGGCCGCCGTTCCGCCCGGGCGCCGGCCTGGAGCACGTGGAAGAGGCCGAACCGGACGGCCTGCTGGACCTCCGGGTCGCCTTCGACCCGCACGTCAGCGGCGTCCCAGAACGCGTCGAGGTACTCCCGCTGGGCCCGGCGCAGCCCGTCCCAGCCGTCGAGCCGGGCCGCGGCGAGCGCCGCGCCGACCTGGTCGCGCAGGGCCGGCAGCGACCGGCGGCTGGACCAGCCGTACGTGAGGTACTTGATCACGTGCAGCTTCTCGCCGGGCTTGAGCACGCAGCCGATGGTGGTGCGGACCCAGTCCTCGTACCCCTCGCTCTCGATCGTGGTGCGTTCGGGGCCGTGCACGTCGTGGCCCATGGCGGCGGCGACCCGCAGGCCGCTGACCTTGGTCCGGTGGATGAGCAGGCCGCCGTCGTCGGTGGTCAGCTCCTCCTCGGCCTGCAACGGTGACTCCAGCACGGCTGCGACCCGGGGGTCGCGGCTCTGCGGCGGCAGTGTCTCGTTGGCGACCAGCTCGGACTGGAGGATCAGCCGCAGCGGCCCGTCGACCGGCTCCACCTCGTAGTGGATGGCGGCGACCGAGCGCTGGGTGAACGACACCAGCCGGGTGGTGCGGACCTTGACCTCGCGCCCGGCCGGGGAGCGCCAGTGCAGGTCGCGTTGAAGCGTCCCGGTGCGCATGTCGAGGACCCGCTCGTGGGCGAGCACCTCGCCGTAGCGGACGTCGAGGGGTTCGTCGTCCACGAGCAGCCGGATCAGTTTGCCGTTCGTGACGTTGACGATGGTCTGCCCGGACTCGGGGAAGCCGAAGCCGGCTTCCGCGTACGGCAGCGGGCGCAGCTCGTAGAAGGAGTTCAGGTAGGTGCCGGGCAGGCCGTGCGGCTCGCCCTCGTCGAGGTTGCCGCGCAGCCCGATGTGCCCGTTGGAGAGCGCGAACACCGACTCGGACTGGGCCAGCACGTCCATGTCGAGCCGTACCTCCCGGACGTGCCAGGGCTCGACCGGGTATGCCCGTTCCCGGATCACGCGGCCGGCTCCGCTGCGAGCAGGTCGGCGAGGTCGGTGACCACCACGTCGGCGCCGCGCGCGAGCAGTTCGTCGGCCTGGCCGACGCGGTCGACGCCGATCACGTACCCGAATCCGCCTGCGCGTCCGGCGGCCACGCCGGCGAGGGCGTCCTCGAAGACGGCGGCCTGCGACGGTTCGACGCCGAGCAGCCGCGCGCCTTCCAGGAAGGTGTCCGGGGCCGGTTTGCCGCGCAGCCCGTTCGCGCGGGCGATCACGCCGTCCACCCGCGCCTCCAGCCAGTGGTCCAGCCCGGCGGCGTGCACCACGGCGGCGCAGTTGGCGCTGGCCGAGACGACCGCGCGCCGCAGCCCGGCCGCGGTGGCTGCCTCCAGGTAGCGCACCGAACCTTCGTACGCCTCGACGCCGTGCTGCTCGATCTGCTGGAGCAGGACGACGTTCTTGCGGTTGCCGAGGCCGTTGACGGTGTCCGCCTCGGGCGGGTCGTCGGGCGAGCCCTCGGGCAGGGTGATGCCGCGCGAGGTCAGGAATGTGCGCACCCCGTCGGCGCGCGGTCTGCCGTCCACGTAACGGTTGTAGTCCGGTCCGGGGTCGAACGGTTGGAACGGCTCGCCGGTTTCGACGGACCGTCGCCGCAGGTACGCGTCGAACGTCTCCGCCCAGGCGGCGTTGTGCACCTTGGCGGTCTGCGTCAGCACACCGTCCAGATCGAAGAGACACGCGCTCACGTGCGCGGGGAGGCCCAGCATCGTTTGAATCTATCCAGGCCCCGCACCGGGCAACCACACTTCGCGGGTCAGCGGTTCGGGCGCAGCGTCCAGATCACGGTGAGCGAGGAGGTGAGCGTGCCGTCCTCGGTGCGCACCTCGACCTCGACCGGGAACTCGGGCCGCCGCCCGGCGTCCAGCTCGGCCAGCACTTCGGCGGGTACGCCACCGAGCCGCGCGGTCGCCAGCACCGGCCCCATCGCGATCTTGCGGAAGTGGACGGAGGCGGTCACCGGGAGGGGTACGGCCCGGTCGAGGAGGTGCCCGAAGGCGGCCAGGACGACCGCGCCCGAGGCGCTCTCCCCCAGCGTGAACATGGCCCCGGCGTGCGGGCCGCCGAGGTGGTTGTGGTGCTCCGCGATGTCGGGGAGCCGGGCGACGACGCGGACTCCGCCCTCGGCCTCGGGCGCCACCTCGACGAACTCGATCCCGAGCGTGCGGGCGAACGGCACGGCGTCGAGGATACCGGCCGCGACCTGGCGAGAGTCGATGCTCATGCCCGAACGCTACTCGCCAGTAACTTCCCCGGCAAGACACCGGAACACGTTGGCCGAATGTCACTAAATAAGTGACATCCACATCGCCTGACGCTAGCCTTGTCTCTTATTAAGAGACATTGGGACATGAGATGATCTACGCCACCCCAGAACTCAACGATCGCGACGAGACCGTCCTGGCCGAGGTGCATGACATGCGCCGCATGCTCGCCGATGTCCTGCGCACTCCTCGCCGGTGGACCGGTGGCCTCCGGCGCACGATGTTGGCCCGCGCGATTATCGGCTCCAACAGCATCGAGGGCTACGTGGTCGCCGAGGACGACGCCGCCGCCGCGCTAGACGGCGAGGAGCCGCTGAGCGCCGACGACCGGACCTTCGCCGAGATCCGGGGCTATCGGCAGGCTCTGGGATACGTGCTGCAAACCGCCGGGGATCCGCACTTCCGGTTCGACACGTCGGTGATCCGCAGCATGCACTACATGATGCTCTCGCACGATCTGGGCAAGAGCCCGGGGCAATATCGCAAGGGCCCGATCTACGTCCACGATGAGCGAACCGATGAGCGGGTGTACGAGGGCGCGGACGCCGACCACGTGCCTCACCTCATGGAGGAGCTAACCGAAGATCTACGGTCGGATGTCACCGCCTCCCCGCTCGTCAAAGCAGCCATGGCGCATCTGAACCTGGTGATGATCCATCCGTTCCGTGACGGCAACGGGCGGATGGCACGCGCCCTTCAGACGCTGGTGCTCTCCCGCCGTGCGATCGTTGAGCCGGCCTTCTCCAGCATCGAGGAATGGCTGGGCAGCAACACCGAGGACTACTACCGGGTGTTGGCGATTACCGGACGTGGCCGCTGGAACCCCGAAGGATCGGCGTATCTCTGGGTGTCGTTCAACCTGCGCGCCCATCACATGCAGGCGCAGACCGTCGCTCGCCGCTTCGAGGAGGCATCCGGCATCTGGTCGGAGTTGGACGCGATCGTTGCTGAGAACAGGCTCCCTGAGCGGGTGACCGATCTGCTCTACGAGGCAGTCCTGGGCTACCGCATCCGTCGCTCCGGGTACGTCAAACTTGCCGATGTCGAGGACAGGACCGCATCTCGGGATCTGGCCAGCCTTGTCGAGCAGGGCCTTCTGGAAGCACGAGGTGAGCGGCGGGGCAGGCATTACGTGGCCGGCCCCACGCTGGCCGTGGTGCGGGAACGAGCACGCGCGGAGCGCAAACCGATCAGGGATCCTTATCCGTCCATGCCTATCATTCTCGCGACCGAGGCTGCTACGACGACCAGGCCAGGTGAACGGTTGTAACCACGGTCCATTTCACGGCGCTGTCCGGCCCGGTGGATCAGTCCAGCGGCGTTTCGGCGGCTGCCGACTCCGGGTAGCGAGTGGCCCATGAACCGCGATCTCGCGCGCGGGCTGACGGTGGCGTGGGCGCTGCCGGAGTTCCGCGACGGCCTGCGTCACCTCGTCGACCTCGACGAGGTGACAGTGCTGCTGGCCGCGCTGTCCCTTCCGGACCGCGACCGCGAGGTCGAGCGGAGCGCGTTGGGCCTGCTGCGATCCGGGCTCGACAGCACCGAGGTCCGGGAGGCGGTGTTGCTGCTGCTGGAGCGGGACACCGTACGCCGGCCGCTCGTCGCCGCGGCGGTGGAACCGCTCGCCTACCGGCCCGGCCTGGTCACCGCCGTCACGACTGCGGCCGAGGACCCCCGGGTACGCCACGAGGTGCGGGCGATGCTGGACAGCGCCGACGTACGGGGGCTGATCTGGCGGGCGGTCGACGACCAGGTGAGCGACAACCGGTTCGGGCTGGTCCGCCGGGCGGCGGTGCTGTTCGTCCGGCACCCGAGCGCGCGGCGCCTGGCGTGGGCGCTCCGCCGGCACGGCGTGCTCCGCGAACTGCGCCGCAAGGCGTGATCCGGAGCCGCATCACCTGATCGGGCCGGTCAGCTCCGGACGCCAGAGCCAGCCCTCGACGTCGCGGCCGTCACTCGTATCCCATCGCGGGGACGATGTCGCCCAGTTCCCGCTCGACGAACGCGCGGGTGACGGCGTCGAACTGGTCGTCGCGGTGCGCCAGCTTGTCCGCCTGGAACGTCGACGCGGTGACGGCGTCCTCGACGCCGAGCCGTTCGAACAGGGCCCGCCGCTGCCCGGGCCAGTCGGCAGCGAGGTCTTCCGCCCTCACCTCGACGTACCGCCGGCTCGTCAGGTCGGCGGAGTTCTTCCAGGTCAGCCACCGCTGGTAGATCGGCACGAGGTAGGCCAGCGCACCGTCGACCGTGGACGGCGCCCACGGTTGGGCCAGGTGGGAGGCGAGCACCGAGACCGGGTGCCGCTTGATGTGCACGATCGTCGCCTCGGGAAACAACTCCCAGAGGAAGTCCATGGCGAAGAGGTTGAACGGCGTCTTCTCGCACCAGGTCGGCTTGCCCGCGTCGGCCGCCGCCCCGCCGAACAGCGTGTCGACCAGGCCGCGCAGGACGGCGATCAGCTCGGCCCGGTCGCGGAAGTACCTCGGGACGACCCGTCGGCGGCTGGCCGGCCCGAACGGTCCGGCGGGCCGGTCGCCGTCGCCGAAGCCCTCCGCGGGCGCGGGCTCCTCGAAGGCGTGCGCGATCACCTGCGGCCAGAGCTGGTGTACGGCGTCCCGGTAGCGCCGTTCGCCGACCAGTTCGGGCACGGTCTTGCCACGGTCGTCACGCCGTCCGGGCACCCGTACGGTGAGGAAGTCGCTCAGCCGGTGCAGGGCGTCCTCGCCGACGATGGGGTCGTACCGTTCGGTGAGCGCGTCGGCCAGATCCCGCAGGCCACCCGGTTCCACGATGAACTTGGTCTCCATCGGGATCCGGTGGATCAGCGGGTGCTGGCCGATGACGTCGGCGATCCGCGAGGTGCCGGAACGGCCTGTGCCCGCGACGAAGACCGGTGAGGGGGACGGCATGGACGGCAGTGAAACTCCCGGCCCGGCGCAGGGGCAATCCATTTATCCTCGCCGCGATCAGCTGATCGGCCTCCTGGCCGACGCGGTCGGGTCCGTCAACGTGTCGCACCCGACCCGGGTCGCGGTGGACGGGCCGCCCGCCGCCGGCAAGACGACGCTCGCCGACGAGCTGGCCGCCGTCCTGCGCGCCAGGGGCCGGTACGTCATCCGTGCGACGGTCGACGATTTCCTCTTCCCCCGGGCCCAGCGCTACCGGCGCGGCGAGTTCTCGGCCGAGGGCTGCTACGTCGACACCCACGATCACCGGTCGCTGAACCGGGTGCTGCTCGATCCGCTCGGCCCGGGCGGCGACCGGCGCTTCCGGCACGCGGTCTACGACCACACCACGGATACGGTGCTGTCCCTGCCGCCCACGACCGCCCCGGCGGACGCCGTGCTGGTGTTCGACGGTGTCTTCCTCCTCCGCCCGGAACTGGTCGACCGGTGGGAGCTGCGCGTCTTCGTGTCCACCGCGCTCGACAAGACGGTGGACCGTGCCGTGATCCGCGAGAGCCGCGTGGCAACGAGAGCCGACGTCGAACGGCGCTGGCGGGAGCGTTACCTTCCCGCCCAGCGGCTCTACTTCGCCACTGCCCGCCCGGCCGAGCACGCCGACGTCGTCGTGCACAACGACGACCCGGGGCGGCCGATGTGGGAGACCCGGGCGGGCGGGGATGGCAGGCTGGCAGCCATGGACAGGAATCGGGTGGCCGCCTGGATCGCGGCTTACGAACAGGCGTGGCGCACACCGGGCACTGCGACGCTCGGCACGATGTTCACGCCCGACGCGAGCTACCAGCAGGGGCCGTACCGGGATCCGGTGGTCGGCCTGCCCGCCATCGTCCGCATGTGGGACAGCGAGCGCGACGGACCCGACGAGGTCTTCCAGATGACCTCGGAGGTCGTCGCGGTCGACGGCGACACCGCTGTGGCACGGGTGCATGTCCGGTACGGCGACCCCGTCCACCAGGAGTGGCGCGACCTCTGGATCATGCGGTTCGCCGAGGACGGCCGGTGCCTGTCGTTCGAGGAGTGGCCGTTCGCGCCGTGACGGCGGACCGCCGCCGACGGTCGCTGCCTAACCCCGCTTGGCGTACGCGACGAACGCCGCCCAGCTCGACGGCGTGAACGTCAGGGCCGGCCCCTGCCGGTCCTTGCTGTCCCGCACCCCCACCACGCCGGGCAGATTGTCCGCCACCTCGACGCAGTTGCCGCCGTTACCGCTGCTGCGGGTGCTCTTGCGCCAGATCGCGCCGGTCAACTCCATCGCTTCGCCGCCTCCGAGATCGCCGCCAGGGTCGCCCCGTGCGGCATCGCCTCCGCGCGTATGGACTCCCACGTCTGCCGCAGTGAGTTCACGTCCACCGTGCGCTCCACGATTGTGCCGTGCAACGGGTTATCGAGGTAGCCCAGGTCGTCACCGTCGGCCGGGGTGGCGAGCACGAAAGCGCCGTTGAGCCCTGGATAGGCCCCGACCGTCTCCGGCACCAGGTGCAGGTGCACCCGGGGCCGCCGTGCCATCTCGATCAGGTGCTCCAACTGCTCCCGCATCACCTTCGGTCCGCCGACCGGGCGAGCCAGCACCGAGTGGTCGAGCACCACCACGAATTGCGGCGGGGTCGGGCCGTCCAGCACCGCCTGCCGGGCCAGCCGGGCGGCCACCTGCTGTTCGACAGCCTCGCCGACGAACTGCGCGGCTCCCTCGTAGAGCGCGCGGGCGTACCCCTCGGTCTGGAGCAATCCGGGCACCACCAGTGGCTCGTAACTGCGTAACGCCGTCGCTTCCTGCTCGATGCTCACCCACTCGCGGAACCACGGCATCAGCGCCTCCTGCATCAGCGCGTCCCGGATCCGCACCAGCAGGCCACCGCCGTTCAGCACCTCGTCGCAGCGCTCGGTGAACTCGGCGCGCGGCGCGCGGCGGCACTGCTCGACGGCCGCCACCAGCGACGCCGAATAGCTCACCCGCTCGCCGAGCGCCTCCTGGGTCAACCCCGCATCGGTACGTAACCGGCGCAGCTCACCGGCGAACAGTTCCCACAACGGCACACGGATCATCTGCACACCTCTGCACACGGCTGCACACGGAAAGACGGCCGGTAGGACGGCCAGGAAGGTGGGGGTGGAACGCCTTCCGACCCTAGCGGCGCGGTGACGAGACTGTCACGCAGTGGAATCGAATTCGTCCGATTCCCGCTACCGAGAGGAGTTGCGCCGTGCGACTGCGCTGGTTCCGCTGCCGGGGTGCGTCGGCACCGACACTGCCCCAGCGGGTACGGGGCGACAACCTGCCGGAGTGGATGCGGCAACCCACACGTCCACTCCCGACGATGGGTCCCGGCCGGGTCGGCAACCTCACCCCCGCCCAGCAGTGGCGGGCGAACGGCGGCCGCTGGTCAGTCCCGGAGCAGCGGGGAGGCGACGCCGGAAAGCGGCCCGGCGACGGCGCTCACCCGGAGCGGCGCCGGCATGGCGGCCACCACGAGGAGCCTCGATGATCAGCCACCAGCTCGGGCAGCCGCCGGACGGGCCGACGCCGGATCGCCCCCGGCCGTACCCGTTGCACGCCACCCCGCACACGCCGTTGCGTCCGATGTGGTGCTGCCGGGCGTGCGGGCAGCCGTGGCCGTGCCCGACGGCCCGCCTGCTGCTGCGCAGCGAGTACGAGGACAACCGGATCGGGCTGTCCATCTACCTGTGCGGGCTGCTGTACGAGGCGACGCGCGACCTCTACCGGCTCAACCCGAACGACGCGCCTGCCCCGGCCGACATGTTCGCCCGCTTCGTCGGCTGGGGCCCGTACCGCCGTCACCGGCCCGTCCCTCCGGGCGGCGGTTGTTAATAAGGGGCCCTTCCTCTACCGGAGGCGTTAACAGGGTGCCCCTCCTTTCACCGCCAGCCGACGTCGATACGGTCGCCTCGCTCGTCGAAGAAGTGCAGCGCGTCCATCCGCACCTGCACCGCGAGCGGGTGCCCGGGCGACACCTGCGGGTACGGCGCCAGCCGCACCGCCAGTTCCGCCGGACGACGGTGGTGGCGGCCCGGGTCGGGCAGCACGCTCGTCCGGTTGCCGCCGCCGCCCGGTTCCGGGGCGGGCGCGGAAGACTCCGTGGCGCGCCCGGTGAGCCGCTGCATCACCTGGTTGAACCGGCGCAGGCCGCGCTGGCCCGGTGCGGCCTGCTCGACAGCGGTGCCCATCTCGTCCACGACGATCGCGGTGGCGCCGATGTCGAGGAACGCGAGCGACTCGTGCCCGTGGTGCTCCAGGTAGCGGATGCGCCCGTGCAGCACGTCACCGGCGGTGTCCGGGGCGACCGGGGTGAGCGCCTCGGCCCGCATGCCGACCACGATCCGCTCACCGTGGTAGTGCGCCACCGCCCGGCTGCGGATGTCGTCCCAGGGCAGATAAAGCGACTGCTCACCGAGGTTCAGCGCGACGTACCGGTCGAGGTGGACGTAGACCGACGCCTCCAGCAGGTTCATCCGGGGGCTGCCGAGGAACGCGGCGACGTAGAGCGTGGCCGGACGGCCGTACACCTGGGTGGGGGTGCCCACGTCCTGGAGCACGCCCTTGCGCATGATCGCCACGCGGTCGGCCATGGTCAGCGCCTCGGCCTGGTCGTGGGTGACGTAGATGGTGGTGACGCCGAGTTCGCGGGTGAGGCCGGAGATCTCGGCGCGCAGTTCGGCGCGCAGTCCGCTGTCCAGGTTCGACAGCGGCTCGTCCATCAGGAACAGGCCGGGCCGGCGCACTATCGCCCGCCCCATGGCGACCCGCTGCCGCTGGCCGCCGGAGAGCTGGCTGGGCTTGCGCGCGAGGACGTCGCCGATGCCGAGCGCGCTCGCCACGTCCTGGATCCGCTCGCCGCGTGGCGCCGGTTCGACCCCGGAGAGCCGCAGCGGGAAGCCGATGTTGTCGCCGACTGTCATGTGCGGATAGAGCGCGAAGTCCTGGAAGACCATGGCGATCTTCCGGTCGCGTGGCGGCAGGTCGTTCGCCAGCTCACCACCCAGCATGATCGCGCCGGAGGACGGGTCCTCCAGCCCGGCGACCATGCGCAGTACTGTCGATTTCCCGCAGCCCGACGGGCCGAGCAGCACCATGAACTCGCCGTCGTTGACGTCCAGATTGATGGTGTCGACCGCGACCGTTCCGTCCGGGAACACCTTGGTGACATCCTTGAGCGCGACGGTAGCCACCGCCACCTCCCCAGTTTTCTCTCCCCAAACCCGGGAATGACTGTGACCAGGATCATCTGATCCGCACATCGGGTAAACGTGCCATGTTCGGCTCGTGACAGTCCTATTAAGCGGTGTTCGCCGGGCTCGACGGTTAAGTGACCGGCGAGTAGCCGCTTTTACGGCGTTTCGCCGAGGAACACGCGACGCACCACGCGCTCGGCGGCGTGCCCGTCGTCCAGGGCGCAGAACCGCGCCCGGAACGCCGTCCGGGCCCGCTCGGCCGCCTCGTCGTCGACAGCGCCGGAACGGAACACGTCGAGCAGCCCGGGGAAGTCCAGCGCGACAGCGCCCGGCGGCTCGGCCAGCAGGTCGAAGTAGACACCACGGGCCACCCGGTAGGCGTCCCAGTCCGGCGCGTAGACCACTGTCGGCCGGTCCAGCACCGCGTAGTCGAACATCGCCGAGGAATAGTCGGTGATCAGCACGTCCGCCGCCAGGTAGAGGTCCTCCACCCGGTCGTACGCGCTCACGTCCAGCACGCCGTCCGCCGCCGGTCCCCCGGGGTGCCGCTCCCGGTCGTGGAAGTAGTGGCTGCGCATCAGCAGCCGGCCCCGGGGCCCGAGGACGTCGAGCATCCGGTCCGGGTCGAACGGCGGCCGCCACCCGGGCAGGTGCTCCCGGTGCGTCGGCGCGTACAGCACCACGTACTCGTCGGGTGCGATGCCCAGCGCGGCGCGGACCTGGCCGCGGTCCTCGGCGGTGGCCAGCGCCAGCCGGTCGTTGCGCGGGTAGCCGACCTCCAGCGTGGTGTAGTCCGCCGGGTACGCCCGCTCCCACATCTGCGTCGAGAAGCTGTTCGACGTGATGCTGTAGTCCCAGCGGTCCACCCGGCGCAGCAGGCCGGCGAAGTTCATCCCCACCGCGCCCACCGGGTAGCGCTGCTGATCCAGGCCCATCACCTTGACCGGCGTGCCGTGGTGGGTCTGCACGTGCACCGAACCGGGCCGCTTGCGGACGAAGTCCGGGAAGTTCACGTTGTTGACGAGCCAGCGGGCCCGGGCCAGGACGCGGTGGTACTCGCGGGTGCCGGCCACCACGTACTCGACGCCGGGCGGCAACGTGGCCACCCGGTCGCGGCGGACGATCCACACGCCACGCACCTGCGGCGCGAGCCGGCGGGCCGCCTCGTAGATCGCCGCCGGGTTGCACGCGTAACCCCGGTACCAGTAGGCCGCGTACACGGCGAGCGTCGGGTCGATCGGCCGGTGCAGCTCGGCCCGGTAGTACTCGCCCAGCGCCAGGTCACGGGCCCGCCGGGCGGTACGCCGCACCACCGGCGTGATCCGTCGCCGGGCCCGCCGCGCGGTCCGCCGGGTCGTCTCCGTCGCCTGGTGCGCCTCGCGCAACGCGCTGAACGTCCGCCATCGGCCGGCCGCCACCAGCCGGTGCTTGAGCCCTTCCGGGCCGGGCGGGACCGGATAGCCCTCGGGCGGCAGGAACCGCACGTAGTCGGCGTGCATCTGGGCGAAGAACGGCGCCCGCAGCTCGGGCGCGATCCGGTCGCCGTTGCCGAGCACCGTGAGGTAGTGCCAGATCATCCGCTCGAAGACCGCCGGCCGCAGCCCGGTCACCCTCCAGCGGTCCATCAGCCCGAACACCCGGTGCCACTGCGCGAAGACCTCGAAGTGCCGGTCCCCGCGGGTCTTCGTGATCGCGCCGGTGCGGCGCTGCCGGTAGTTCAGGCAGATCCGGTCGAGTACGCCGATCCGCCCGGCGGCCATCAGCGCCGGATAGCTGAACGAGACGTCCTCGTACCAGCCCGGCTCGAAGCGCAGGCCGCGCTCGATCAGGAACTCCCGCCGCACCAACCGGTTCCACGCGGTGTGCAGCAGCTTCAGCGTCTCCGGCCGGTCCCGCAGCGCGAACGTCGTCGCGCCCGGCGGCACCGGGAACACGTCGCGCATCGCGCTGCGGGTGCCGATGTTGTTCCAGTGCGCCCGGACGTGGTCCACGATCAGCACGTCCGGCGCGGTGTCGCGGAGCCGGTCGGCGACGTGCGGCAGGCAGCCGGGCACCAGCCAGTCGTCTCCGTCGACGAACCACACGTACTCGCCGACGGCCCGGTCCAGCCCGATGTTGCGGGCCGGACCGAGCCCGACGTTCTCGGCGAGGCGCACCGGGCGCACGCGGGGGTCGCGCAGCGCGTACTCGGCCAGGATCTCGCCGCTGTCGTCCGGGGAGGCGTCGTCGACACCGATCACCTCGATGTCCCCGAACGGCTGGTCGAGGATCGAGTCGAGACACTCCCGCAGGTAGCCCTGCACCTTGAAGGCCGGTACGACGAAGCTGATCAAGGTCACCCCGGCCCGCCCTCCGTCAGCCCGGCGAGCGCACACCCCCACGGGCGCGGGCCGGCAGGACCACCCAGGCGAGGACCACGCTCGCGACAAAAACCACGAGAAGGTACGCACCGAGTGTAGCCAGAGCGATACTCGCATATCCGGCGATCAGCCCGATTGCCAGCAGCAGGGAACGCCCCGGCCAGCCCAGCGTGGCGGCGTGCAGCGGCGGCGCCGACTGCCGCTTCTCCAGCCGGGCGGTCAGGTCGTAGTGGTGCAGCGTCAGCACCAGCACGTACCCGAAGATCAGCCACGCGGGCGCCCGGCCCGCCACCCCCATGGCGATGGCGAACAGGTACTCGGCGGCCCGCAACGCGGCCGGCACCAGCCAGTCCAGCGACCCGTCGTGCGGCGCCCGCGAAGCCTGCGCGGCGCCCAGCAGCAGCACCAGCGCGAGCACCGGCACGAAGACCGGCAGGTCGCCGCCGCCGTGCACCGCGAGCAGCGCCCACACCAGCGTCCCCGCCGAGCCGAGCGCGCCGAGCACCGCCAGCAGCAGTGGCCGCCGCGTGGTCGGCAGCGTCCGCGCCAGCACGCCGTCGTCACGGTGCAGAGCCGCGTCCACAGTGGCCATCACCGGCACCCGCATCCAGCGTGCCCGCAAGGTCCGCAACCCCCCGGTGTACGCGAACGCCAGCGCACCCCAGACCAGCACCGCGACCAGCGCCACCAGCGGCCCGAACAGCGCGGCGGCGATCGCGATCAGCGCCCACCGCTCCCCGATCGGGAACACCACAGTGCGCTTCAGCCAGTACGACACCGACCCGGTGTCCGCCTGCACCCGCGTCGACGCGGCGTTCAGCTTCCCGCCGATGCCGCCCGCGTCAGCGGTCACCACCTTCGGCCGCCGGGCCGCCTCGTCGTGCAGCGCCCCGTACCAGGTGTCTGTCATGTGCCGCACGGTCTGCAACGTCATCGCTGCGAGCGCCAGCGCCCAGCCGTACCGGAACCCGGCGTGCGTGGCCCCGAAACCGAGACCGGCGTAGACCACGTACTCCTTGAACCGGTCGGCCATCGTGTCCAGCCAGCCGCCCCAGGCGCTGAAGTGCCGGGTGTAGCGGGCGAGCTGCCCGTCCACGCAGTCCAGCACGAAACCCAGGTAGAGCAGGACCGCCCCGGCCACCAGCGCGGGCCGTCCACCGGCGCCGAACAGCACCGCCGCGGCCACCGCGAACGCCACCGAGATCATGGTGACCCCGGTCGGCCCGATCCCGATGCGCGCCGCCGCCTTCGTGACGTACGGGGACCAGGTGCTGACGAAGAACGTGGTGAAGAAGTCGTCCCGCTCCTTCACCGACAGCTTCAACTCGGCCCGGTCCTCGTCGACAGCGGCCACCGCCGCCTCGGCCGCTGCCCGCTGCGCCTCGTCGCCGACCCGGTGCGCCACGAGCAGACGTACCCGCTGGGCGAAGATCAGTGTGCCCCGCGCGGCGAGGTCGGCCACGAGCCGGTCCACCGCGCCCAGCGGCCCGCCCCCGGCGGCGCCGACGCCCGCCGCGGACGCCGCGTCGGTCGGGCGCGTGTCCGGTGCGGAAGCCGCATCAGTCAGTCGCGCGCTGGGCACGGACGCCGGGTCGTTGAGTCGCGCGTCCGGCGCGGAGGCCGGATCCGGCGCGATGCCTGCGGCGCGGCGGGCGGCGTCGGCGAGCGCCGGCAGGTCGGCCGCGCCCACCCGCAGTGCACCGCCGAACACGCCGCTCGCGTCGGCGGCGTCGACCTCGACCACCTGGCCGCGTTCCTCGCGCACGGTGGCCTGCCCGGGAGCGGGCGGATCGGTGAGCACCAGCGCCACCGTCGGCCCGACCGGGCTGGTCGCGAGGTGCCTGAGTACGGCCGTGTGCGCCACCAGGTCCGCGCCGCTCACCAGCACCGGGCCGGTCGCGGCGGCCACCAGGTCGGCCAGTTCGGCCAGGTCGGCGGCGATACGCACGTCGTCCGCCCCGGCCCGGCGCCACTGCGCCGCCAGGCGTTCGGCGAGCGATTCCCCTTCGAGTCGGCCCGCCGGCTCGCTCGGGCGGCCCGGGTCGGTCGGCCGGCTCGACGGCTCGTTGAGGTGGCCCGCCGCCGGGTCGGCGGCGAGCACGATCGCGAGCGTCACCGCTTCGCCGCGTCGGCGTAGGCCGCCAGCGCCTCGTCGATCGTCCCGTCGACGATCAGCCGTCCGGCGTCGAGGTAGAGCCCTCGACTGCAGAACCGGGTGAGGTCCTTGTCGTTGTGTGACACCAGCACCAGCGTGCGCCCTTCCGCGAGAAGTCGCTCGATGGTCGCATAGCACTTCGCGCGGAACTCCGCGTCCCCGACCGCTGTCACCTCGTCCACAAGCAGCACCGGGTGCGGCAGATGCGCGATCACCGCGAAGCCCAGCCGCACCTTCATCCCCGACGAGTAGTGCCGCACGGACGTGTCGATGGCGCGTTCCACCTGCTCACCGGCGAACGAGACGATCTCGTCGAAGTGCTCCCGCAGGTACGCCGACGACAGTCCGTGCAGCCCGCCCACCAGGTACAGGTTCTCCCGGCCGGTCAGGTCACCGGAGAACCCGGCGGACAGTTCGAGCAGCGGCGCCACCCGGCCGTGCACCCGGATCGAGCCCTCGTCCGGGATGAGCACGCCGGCGATCAGCCGCAGCAGCGTGCTCTTGCCGGTGCCGTTGCGCCCCACCACGCCCACCGTCTCGCCCGGCTCGACCCGGAACGACAGGTCGCGCAACGGCCAGAACCGGCCGGCGTCCGGATCGCGGGCCCCCCGGTGCACGATCAGCTCCCGCAGCCGCAGCTGACGGCGCCGGTTGCGGACGAACCGGATGCCGAGCCCGTCCGCCTCGATGATCGGAGCCATCAGAGTTCCTTCAGCACTGCCGGCTCGAGGCGGTGGAACGCCCACCAGCCCAGCGCCAGCACCGCCACGCTGCCGGACACCGTGATGATGAGCAGCCGGGCGTCCGGGAACTCGTCCGGGTACCAGACCGCGTGGTGCAGTTGGAAGATCCCGACCAGCGGGTTCAGCTCGTACCCGATCTTGAGCCAGCCCGGCATGCCCGACTCCCGGACCAGGTCGAGCGGATAGATGATCGGCGTCGCGTAGAACAACAGCCGGATGATCAGCCGCATGGTGCGCTCGATGTCGCGCATCAGCACGTTGCCCGCCGACAGCAGCAGCGCCAGGCCCACCAGCAGCACGAACTGCACCGCCACCGCGAGCGGCAGGGCCAGCAGGCTCCACCCGGGGCGGATCTTCCCCTGGCTCGCGTAGATCGCCGCGACGGCGACCAGGATCGGCAGCCCGGCCAGATACTCGGCGAAGCGACCGGTGACCCGCCCGATCGGGAAGATCGGCCGGGGCAGGTTCATCGTGGTGATCAGCCGGGACTGCCCGGTGAGCGCGTTCGCGGCCTCGGTCAGCGCCGAACTCGCCCACATCCAGGCGAAGATCCCGGTGATCAGGAACAGCGGGTACGACCCGGCCGCCTCGCCCAGGTGCCGCCGGGTAGCGCCGGAGTAGAGCACGCCGAAGACGAACCAGTAGATCAGGCCCATGCCGAGCGGCTCGATCAACGACCAGAAGTAGCCCAGCACCGACTGCTGGTACTTCACCGCGAGATCCCGCCGGACCAGGATGCGCAGCGAGGTGCGGGCGGACCAGAGCGCCGCGACGCCTGACGTCACCGCACCATGGTCGCGCCTTCCCGTACCCGCGCGACGGCTGTCCGCGCCGGATCACCCCAACGGAGTCAGCACTCGATCACGTTGACGGCGAGCCCGCCCCGCGCGGTCTCCTTGTACTTGACCTTCATGTCCGCGCCGGTCTCCCGCATGGTCTTGATGACCTTGTCCAGCGACACGTGGTGCACCCCGTCGCCACGCAACGCCAGCCGGGCCGCCGTGATCGCCTTGATGCTGGCCACCGCGTTGCGCTCGATGCACGGGATCTGCACCAGACCACCCACCGGGTCGCAGGTCAGCCCCAGGTTGTGCTCCATGCCGATCTCGGCGGCGTTCTCCACCTGCTCCGGCGTACCGCCGAGCGCCTCGGCCAGCCCGGCCGCCGCCATCGAACACGCCGAACCCACCTCGCCCTGGCAGCCCACCTCGGCGCCGGAGATCGACGCGTTCTCCTTGAACAGCACGCCGATCGCACCGGCGGCCAGCAGGAACCGGACCACGCCCTCCTCGGAGGCGCCCGGCACGAACCGGGTGTAGTAGTGCAGCACGGCCGGAATGATCCCGGCGGCGCCGTTCGTCGGCGCGGTGACCACCCGCCCGCCGGCCGCGTTCTCCTCGTTGACCGCCAGCGCGAACAACGTCACCCAGTCCATCGCGCGCAGCGGGTCCTGGCTGCCGGTCTCCGCCTCCAGGCTGCGCCGCATCTCGGCCGCGCGCCGCCGGACCTTCAACCCACCCGGGAGTACGCCGTCACGCGTGCAGCCGTTCTCCACGCACTCGCGCATCACGCGCCAGATCTCCAGCAGTCCCGCGCGGACATCCGCCTCGCTGCGCCAGGACAGCTCGTTGGCGAGCATCACCTCGCTGATCGACAGCCCGGTCTCGGTGGTGACCTTGAGCAGCTCCGCGCCGGTGAGGAACGGATGCCGTACCCGGGTGGCGTCCGCCTTGATCCGGTCCGCCCCGGCCGCCTCCTCGTCCACCACGAAGCCGCCACCCACCGAGTAGTACGTGCGCGTCCGCACCTCGTTCCCGGCCGCGTCGTACGCCGCGAACGTCATCCCGTTCGGGTGGTACGGCAACGAGCGCCGGCGGTGCAGCACCAGGTCGGCGTCCGGGTCGAAGTCGATCCCCTGGCTGCCGAACAGGTCGAGCCGCCGCTGAGTGCGGATCCGCTCCACACGCGGCCCCACCGAGTCGGTGTCGACGGTCTCCGGGACCTCGCCCTCCAGCCCCAGCAGCACCGCCTGGCCGCTGCCGTGCCCGTGCCCGGTCGCGCCGAGCGAGCCGAACAGCTCCGCCCGTACGCGCGCCACGTCGGCGAGCTGCCCGTCGGCCTTCAGGCCCGCCACGAACGTACGGGCGGCCCGCATCGGCCCGACGGTGTGCGAGCTGGACGGCCCGATACCGACGCTGAAAAGATCGAAAACACTGATCATGTGCTGCTTTCCTCGCCGTCGTCCCCGTTGTGCGGATCCGAGCCGGTGCGTGGGTTGCCGTACCCGCCAGGCAGGTGGACGGCCGGCGCCCGGGGTGGGGGCGCCCGACCGGCGAGCCTACCCCGTCCTCGTGAATACCCGCCCCCACTCCGCCGCACGCCCGCCGCAGCGACCACCCGCCCCGCTCCCCCGTCGATCTTGGAGTTGTGGCACCCAGGATGGACGGTTTTACGGCTTTCGCAACCTGCCACAACTCCAAGATCGCCGCACCCCGCAACCACCCCGAGAGATCTTGGTAGGAAACGGCCCTCATAGGGGCCATTTCCTACCAAGATCTCCACCAATCCCACCCACCGAAACACCCGTCTCGCCACACGGAAAGCACTCGACGCAACACCCACCCGAACGACGCCCCCGCCCGCACACCACCCCCACCCTCGCGCGATCTTGCACTTCCGGCCCCGTCAATCCACCGCAAATGGGGCGCGACCGGGGCCTCAAGTGCAAGATCGCGGAAGCGGAAGCGGAAGCGGAAGCGGAAGCGGAAGCGGAAGCGGAAGCGGAAGCGGAAGCGGAAGCGGAAGCGGAAGCGGAAGCGGAAGCGGAAGCAGGAGCAGGAGCGGGGAGGACGGGCGCGGCTCGGCGGCGTGGCCCTGCTGAGCGGGCACCGGCGTTTCCGACCCGTCCCAACGTGGCGGAAAGCGGGGCGGGGAGCGGGGCGGGGAGCGGGGCGGCCCCGCCGAAGGAGCGGCGTGACCGTGGACGCCGGGCTGCGGCGGGCGGGGGATCTTCGCGGGCGAGTCGATGGGGATGGTCCGGGGTATGCACCTACGGGTGCCCGGGTCGCCGATCATCCTCGGGGCCGAGGGCGCGGCGCGCACCCCTTTCTACCGTGGAATCAGCGCGGCGGATCGCCGCAGAAGTGGGAGACGACGATGAGTCGCAAACTGGTCCGGCCCCGCCAGGGGCGCATGATCGCCGGTGTCTGCGCCGGCCTGGGACAGCGGTTCGGCATGTCGGCCGGCATGGTCCGGCTGCTGTTCCTGCTGTCGCTGCTGCTGCCCGGCACGCAGGTGATCATCTACCTGATCCTGTGGGTCCTGATGCCGAACGAGGACCGCTACCTCGCCACCCGCTGACGCGACACGAGCCGGGACACCGGCACACACGCGACGCGCCCGCCCCGGACGATCGGGGCGGGCGCGCGGCGTCAACGCACGAAGATCAGGGAGCCGTGTAGGTGACTGTCACCTTCTCGTAGCCGAGGGACCGCAGCAGCCCTTCCAGCATCTTGCGGGTGTTCTCCTCGGCGCGGGCGGCGAGCCCGCTGTCCCGGGCCGCCGCGGTGATCCGGTCCTCGGCGAGCTTGTAGATCTGCTGCTGCCGGTTGGGGTCGCCGGCCACCAGGTCGTTGAGCCGGTTGATCAGGCCGCGCTGCTGGGCGAACACGTAGCTCTTGTCCATGTCCAGGTCGGTCTCGCCAAGCTGCGGCGCGGGCAGCTTGATCTCGGCGGTCTTGCCGTCCTCGGAGACCACCACGGCGCCGTCGGCGATCTTCGCGAAGTCGACGTACGCCTCGACGCGGCCCGCCCCGACGAACAGCGTGCGCTCGTTGAGCAGGAAGTCGGGCACGTTGCGCCTGTCGTTCTGCACGTCGACCACGACCTGGAAGTTGCCCTCGGCGGCGACGTAGCGGCTCAGGTCACGGATCGACTTGAGCAACGGCGGCTGGCTGCGGTCGGTCTGCTCCTTGGCGAACGGGTTGCGGAAGTCGGGCAGCAGACCGGTGGCCTGCACGCCGAGCAGCACCACCACCGCCAGCGCCGCCGCGCCGAGCACCCAGAGCAGGCCACGCGCCGCGCCGCCGCCGACCGGCGCCGGTGCACGCGGACCGGGCTCGCGATCGGGGTCGCGGTCGTGATCGGGCGAGCCCTCCGCCCGGTCGCGAAGGGACTCGCTGGTGGGGTAGTCCGGGAACTCCCGGGTGGGCTCGTTGATGTCACCGTCGCGGGCCATCGCCCTCACCGTCCTCGTCCGACACATCGACTGACAATGACGGTACGGCCACCGTGCGACAGTCGCTCGTCGAGCGCCCCGATCGGGTGAAACCGCAGGTCAGGCGAATGCGGACACGCCCGTGAGCCGCTGGCCGATGACGAGCTGGTGGATCTCGGAGGTGCCCTCGTAGGTGAGCACGCTCTCCAGGTTGTTGGCGTGCCGCATCACCGGGTACTCGCCGGAGACGCCGTTCGCGCCGAGGATCGTGCGGCACTGCCGGGCGATGGCGAGCGCCTCGCGCACGTTGTTCAGCTTGCCCACGCTCACCTGATCGGGCCGCAGCGTGCCGGCGTCGGCGAGGCGGCCCAGGTGCAGCGCGAGCAGCATCCCCTTGTTCCACTCCACCGCCATGTCGGCGAGCTTGGCCTGGGTGAGCTGGAAGCCGGCGAGCGGGCGGCCGAACTGGGTGCGCGTGGTCGCGTACTCCAGGGCGGTCTCCAGGCAGTCGCGGGCCGCGCCGAGCGCGCCCCAGACGATGCCGTGCCGGGCCTCGGTCAGGCACCCCAGCGGCGCCTTCAGCCCGATCGCCTCGGGCAGTCGCGCGTCCGCCGGCAGCCGGACGTCGTCGAGCGCGATCTCGCCGGTCAGGGACGCGCGCAGCGACATCTTGTGCCGGATCTCGCGCGCCGTCACCCCCGGCGTGTCCATCGGTACGGCGAAGCCGCGCACACCCTCGTCGGTGCGCGCCCAGATCACGCCCACGTCGGCGATCGGCGCGTTGGTGATCCACAGTTTGCTGCCGTTGAGGATCCAGTCGTCGCCGTCGCGGCGGGCCCGGGTGGCCATCGACCCTGGATCGGAGCCGTGGTCGGGTTCGGTCAGCCCGAAGCAGCCGATCGCCTCGCCGGCCGCCATGGCGGGCAGCCAGCGCTGCTTCTGCTCCTCGCTGCCGTAGCGCCAGATGGCGTACATGGCCAGCGATCCCTGCACCGACACGAGCGAGCGGACGCCCGAGTCGCCGGCCTCCAGTTCCAGGCAGGCCAGCCCGTACGCGACGGCGGACGCGCCGGCGCAGCCGTACCCGGTCAGGTGCATGCCGAGCAGGCCGAGCTTGCCGAACTCGCGGGCCAGCTCGCGCGCCGGCACCTGGCCGTCCTCGTACCAGCCGGCGACGTGGGGGCGTACCCGGTCGGCCACGAGCTGGCGCACGACGGCGCGGATCTGCCGCTCCTCCTCGCTGAGCGACGCATCGATGTCGAGCAGGTCAAGAGGAGTCATGGCGTCACCTTAACCAAGGCTCAGCCGGGCGTCACTCGCCCTGGTCGCCGAGGACCAGCACGCGCGCGTGGATCTGGTTGCGCTGCTGCAGCGCCGCGCGCAGCGCCCGGTGCAGGCCGTCCTCCAGGTAGAGGCCGCCGTTCCACTGGACCACGTGCGGGAAGAGGTCGCCGTAGAAGGTGGAGTCCTCCGCGAGCAGCTTGTCCAGCGCCAGTTCGCGCTTGGTGGTGATGAGCTGGTCCAGCCGCAGCGGGCGCGGCGGGATCTCGGCCCACTGCTTCAGCGTGAGGTTGTGCTCCGGGTAGGGACGCCCGTCCCGGACCGCCCTGAAGATCACGGCGTGCTCTCCTCCCCCAGGCCCGGCTGACGATGTGGATGTCAGCCTAACCGCTCAGGTCCACCGTCCCCGCCGCACCACATCCTGCACCGGACGCCGCCCTCTGCGCAGCGACGGTGACCGATGGTCGGCGACTCGATAACCCACAGTGATGGCACCGACGGGGCTGAGTTCCGGCGGTACCCCGAACGCCTCCCGGTACGCCTCGATCCGCTGCGGCGCAATGCCGAAGAAGCAGGCGCCCAGCCCTTCGTCCACGGCGGTGAGCAGCATCAGCAGCGCCGCGAAGCCGGTGTCCACGTACCAGTAGGGCACCGGCCAGCGGTCCTCGGCGCGGTCCGCCCAGCCCTTGTCCGGCTCGGCGTAGCGGTCCAGGTAGGCGTCGCGGTTGGCGTGCGGCACCACGATCAGCGGCGCCCGGCGCATCCCGGCCAGCCAGCGTTCCCGGCCGCCGCCACCAGGCGTGGTCGCCGCCCAGAACCGTTCGCGGTCCTCGGGTTCCTCCAGCACCAGGAAACCCCAGCCCTGGGCGAACCCGGCCGACGGCGCCCGGACGGCGTGGTCCAGCAGCCGGTCCACCACCTCCGGCGGCACCGGCCGGTCGGGGTCGTAGTTGCGCACCATCCGGCGGCGGCGGACGACCTCGGCGAACTCCACGCTCAGACCTCGGGCCGGACGCCCCAGGCGCCCCGCCAGGTCTGCCCCGGCTCCAGCGTGATGACGTCCCGGCCGGAGCGGAACGCATCCGGCGGGCAGGTCATCGGCTCCACCGCCACCGACCGGCGGTGCCGTTCCCCGCCGAGCGTGTCGCCGGTGAACACCTGCCACCAGCCGAACTCGCGGTCCGCCCAGATCCGCAGCCCGGACGAGCCGTCCGGCGCGCTGAGCGTCACCGCCGAACCGCCGTCGGCGTCCCGCTCGACGTCACCGAAGGCGGTGTCGAGGACCAGGTCGCCGATCGGGCGTGGGCTGGTGAAGTCGAACTCGGAGCCGGTCACCTCGGTCGCCCCGACGGGCAGCAGCCGGCCGTCCACCAGCACCCGCCGCCGGGCCGGCAGGTGCAGCCGCAGCCCGTCCACGCCGACCTTCGGCAGTTGCAGGTAGGGGTGCACGGAGAAGCCGAACGGCGCGGGCTCGCCGGACAGGTTCGTCGCCTCGTGCTCGGCCCGCAGCCCGTCCGGGCCGACGCTCCACCGGGCCCGCACCCGCAGCGCCCACGGGTAGCCGGGGCTGGGCGGCAGGTCGTAGCCGATCGTGACGCTGTCCGCAGACTGCTCGATCAGCTGCCATCGCGCCCAGTTCACCAGGCCGTGCAGGGCGTTGTGCCGCTCCGGCTCGGTCAGGTCGAGCTGGAACGACTTCTCCCCGAACGAGTAGACGCCGTCCCGGATCCGGTTCGGCCAGGGCGCGAGCACCTGGCCGGCCGAGCCGGGGCAGACCTCGTCCTCGGCGTACCCGTCGAGGTAGTCCAGGCCGTCGTGCCGGTATGCCCGCAGCCCGCCGCCCACCTCGACCACGACGGCCTCGTGGCCGTCGGCGGCGATGGTCCACTGTGTACCGGACGGTGGCTGCACGTCGATCCCCATGTCGGCGACCCTACCGTCAGCGCCGCTCCTCGGCTGGGGTGGTGGAGCGATAGCGCAGCAACGCCGGGAACGCCGCCACCAGCAGCACCGCCAGCACGGCGGCGGCCAGGCCACCACCGACCATGGCGAAACCGGTGCCGAATCCGGCGGCCATCGCACCGGCGCGCAGGTCGCCCAGGCGCGGGCCACCGGCCACCACGACGGTGTTGACGCCCTGGAGGCGGCCCCGCATCCGGTCCGGCGCGTAGACCAGCAGCATCGACTGGCGCAGCGTGGCGCTGACCAGGTCCGCCGCCCCGGCGACGCCGAGCAGCAGCACCGCCAGCCACAACTGGCCGGCCAGCCCGGCGAGCGCGATCGCCACGCCCCAGCCCACCACCGCCACGGTGAGCGCGACGCCCTGCCGGCGTACCCGGCCGATCCACCCGGAGGTCAGGCCGCCCAGCATCGCGCCGATGGCGATGGAGCTGTAGAGCCAGCCCACCGCCGAGGCGCCGCCGAAGCGTTCCTGCGCCAGTTCCGGGAACAGCGCGCGCGGCATGGCCAGGATCATCGCGATCAGGTCGATGGCGAAGGAGAGCAGCAGCACCCGCGTGGAGGCCAGGTAGCGGAAGCCGTCGACGATGCTGGCCAGCCCGGCCTTGCGGACGCCGCCGTCCGGGTCCGGCGTGGGCGGCATCGCGGGCAGCCGCAGCGTGGCCCAGAGCGCCGCGGTGTACAGCAGCGCGTCCACCGCGTACGCGATGGGCAACGCCGTCTCGACCTGCCACCCGGCGAAGATCAGGCCGGCGGCGAGCGGGCCGAAGACGGCGGCGGCGGTGAACGTGGTGAAGTTCAGCGTGGTGGCGGCCGGAACCAGCTCGGCCGGCACCAGCCGGGGCAGGATCGCGCTGCGGGCCGGCGAGGTGATCGCGAAAGCAGTCGACTGGAGGCCGACGAGCAGCAGGAGCAGCAGCGGGCTGCGCGCGCCGGCCAGCGACTGCACCAGCAGCCCCAGCGTCGAGGCCCAGAGCACGCAACCGCCGACGAGCAGCACCCGGCGGCGATCCCGGGCGTCGGCGATCGCCCCGCCCCACAACGCGAACAGCAGCAGCGGCACGAACCCGGCGATGCCCAGCAGGCCGACCCAGAGCGAGCCGCCGGTCAGGTCGAACATCTCCACCGGCACCGCCACGGCGGTGAACTGGAAGCCGAACATGGCGATCGCGTTGCCGGTCCACACCCGCCGGTACGCGGGCACGCGCAGCGGACGCAGGTCGATCGCCCAGCGGCGCGCTTCCCGCCGCCGGGGCGTAGTGATGTCGGTCACGGCGCGAGCCGCTCGACGACGAAGACCCCGTCCCCGGTACGCCGGAAGCGCAGCCGGTCGTGCAGCCGGCTGGCCCGGCCCTGCCAGAACTCGACGGTCTCCGGCCGGACCCGGAACCCGCCCCAGTGCGGCGGCGCGGGAATCGGGTCCACGTCGGCGAACCGCTCCGCCGCCGCCCGGTACGCCTCGTCCAGCGCGGCCCGCTCCGGCACCACCGACGACTGGGCGCTGGCCCACGCCCCGAGCTGCGAGCCGCGCGGCCGGCTGGCGAAGTACGCCTCGGTCTCGGCCCGGTCCACCTGCTCGACCCGGCCGGTCACCGTCACCTGCCGCTGCATCGGGAACCAGGGGAACACCAGGCTGGCCCACGGGTTCGCGGTCACCTCGGCGCCCTTGCGCGAACCGTGGTTGGTGTAGAAGACGAAGCCCTCCGGGTCGTACCCCTTCAGCAGCACGGTGCGCCCGCTGGGCCGGCCCCGGGCGTCGGCGGTGCCGAGCACCATCGCGTTCGGCTCGGGCAGCGGATGTGCCACCGCGTCGGCGAACCAGCTGGCGAACTGGGTGTGCCAGTCCGTCGCCAGGTCCGTCTCGGTCAGGCCCAGGTCGGCGGCGTACTCGTTACGCATTCCGGCCGGTGCGGGTGTGTCGCCTGTCACTGTGGTCGTCCCTCTCCCGGGCGTGCCGGCGTCCCCCGACGCTGGCCAGGCCCCGGTACCCAGTCTTCTCCTACTCTCACCGACGGCCAGCGGCGGGGATGTCGCGTGGCGCACAGTGGCTGTGGGTCGCGCAGCTTGTTACCCACCGGGCAAGATGTTCCGAACCACATCCCTGAAGGGTCGCCTGAGCTGCGGGGCTCGATCAGCCCGCCCGGGCGCGCCGAGCCGAAGCCAGGAGACGACATGTCCGATTTCAAACCGGGCCTGGAGGGCGTCGTAGCCTTCGAGACCGAGATCGCCGAACCCGACCGCGCGGGGGGATCACTGCGCTACCGGGGCGTGGACATCGAGGACCTGATCGGCCAGGTCTCGTTCGGCAACGTCTGGGCACTGCTGGTGGACGGCCGGTTCGGCCCGGGCCTGCCGCCGGCCGAGCCGTTCCCGGTGCCGGTGCACTCCGGTGACATCCGCGTCGACGTGCAGTCCGCGGTCGCCATGCTGGCGCCGTACTGGGGGCTCAACCAGCTCCTCGACATCTCCGACGAGCAGGCCCGCGAGGACCTGGCCCGGGTGTCGGTGACCGCGCTCTCCTTCGTCGCCCAGTCGGCGCGCGGCCTGGGCCTGCCGGCCGTGCCGCAGAAGGAGATCGACAAGGCGGAGACCATCGTCGAGCGGTTCATGAAGCGGTGGCGGGGTGAGCCCGACCCGCGGCACGTCAAGGCCGTCGACGCGTACTTCATCTCGGCCGCCGAGCACGGCCTGAACGCCTCCACCTTCACCGCCCGGATCGTCGCCTCCACCGGCGCGGACGCCGCGGCCTGCATCTCCTCCGGCATCGGCGCGCTCTCCGGCCCGCTGCACGGCGGCGCACCGTCCCGGGTGCTCAGCATGCTGGAGGCGGTCGAGCGCAGCGGCGACGCCGACGGGTACGTCAAGGGCGTGCTCGACCGGGGCGAGCGGCTGATGGGCTTCGGCCACCGGGTCTACCGGGCCGAGGACCCCCGCGCCCGCGTGCTGCGGCGTACCGCCAAGGACCTGGGCGCACCGCGCTTCGAGGTCGCCGAGGCGCTGGAGAAGGCCGCGCTGGCCGAGCTGCAGGCCCGCCGCCCGGACCGCGTCCTCGCCACGAACGTCGAGTTCTGGTCGGCAGTGGTGCTGGACTTCGCCGAGGTGCCGGCGCACATGTTCACCTCGATGTTCACCTGCGCACGGATGGGCGGCTGGTCCGCGCACATCCTGGAGCAGAAGAAGCTCCAGCGGCTGGTGCGCCCGTCGGCGACGTACGTCGGCCCCGGCTCGCGCAAGCCGCAGGAGGTCGAGGGCTGGGACGCGATCCCGCACGGCGTCTGACGCCTCGCCCGGGCCCCGCTTCCACCCGCCGGTGGAGCGGGGCCCCGGCACGTCCGGGGCGCCCCGGTCAACGCCGCCACAGGTGCCAGGTGATCCCGCCCATGACCGCCGCGCCGGTCAGCGCCATGGCCGGCAGGAGGAACGGCAGGTGGTGGGTCCGGGTGTCCATGGCGTACCAGGTCGGATCGTCCGGGTGGTAGAGCACCGGCACCTCGTCGCCGACCCGGGTGCCGGAGTAGACATCGATCTCGGCGACCACCCGCCGGCCCTCGGCGGTGACGAAGGCCACCCGCGCCGGGTCGCCCTCAAATCCCAGCACGATGCCGGTGGCGGTGTGCTCCGCGTGGAGCAGGCGCGCGTCCTGATCCGCCTTCTGGACGGCGAGCGTCAGGAAGACCGTCGCCGCCACGGCGCCGAACGCCAGCGCCAGCCACTCCCCGAACGGGCGGCGGCGGCTTCGACTCATCCGTCACCTCCGAAACTCATGATCGCGGACGCGGGCAACCCGCCGTCGCCGCGCGTGTGGCGGACGCCTCACCGACCGGCGTGGGACTGACCGCCGGACGGCCCCGAGCAGGTGCGAGGATGGCCGTGGCAGTGTCGCCGGAACAAGGCTCGGACGCCGCCCGCCGTACGGCGGCAGGACATCGTCCGCGCCCTGCCAGCTCACCGGGCTCTCGCCCATGCGGAAGGATCTTGAAGACCGTGGCTGACGCACCGACCATCCGGATTCCCGACGAGATCAGGCCCGCCGACGGACGATTCGGCTGCGGGCCGTCCAAGGTCCGTCCGGCCGCGGTCTCCGCCCTGGCCGACGTCGCCACCAGCTACCTGGGCACGTCGCACCGGCAGAAGACGGTCCGCGACCAGGTCGCCCGGCTGCGCCGCGGCCTGGCCGAGTTCTACTCCCTGCCCGAGGGGTACGAGGTGGTGCTCGGCAACGGCGGCACCACCGCGTTCTGGGAGGTCGCCACGTTCGGCCTGATCCGCGACCGGGCCCAGTTCGCCAGCTTCGGCGAGTTCGGCGCCAAGTTCGCCAAGTCGGTGAAGGACGCGCCGTTCCTGGGCGAGCCGACGGTGCGCAAGTCCGACGCGGGCAGCGCCCCGACGCTGGTGGCCGAGGCCGGCGTGGACGTCTACGCCACCCCGCACAACGAGACCTCGACCGGTGTCGCGGTGCCGATCAGCCGGGTCGCGGGCGCCGACGAGGGCTCGCTGCTGCTCGTCGACGCCACCTCCGGCGCGGGCGGGCTGGACGTGGACGTCGCGCAGACCGACGTCTACTACTTCGCGCCGCAGAAGTGCTTCGGCTCCGACGGCGGCCTCTGGCTGGCCCTGATGTCGCCGGCCGCGCTGGCCCGGGCCACCGAGATCCAGGAGTCCGGCCGCTACATCCCGGCCTTCCTCGACCTGGTCACCGCGATCGACAACTCGCGGCTGGAGCAGACGTACAACACCCCGGCGCTGGCGACCATCTTCCTGGCCGCCGAGCAGACCGACTGGATGAACTCGCAGGGCGGGCTGGCCTGGGCGGCCAAGCGCACCGCCGAGAGCGCCGGCATCGTGTACGGCTGGGCCGAGCGCTCGTCGTTCGCCACGCCGTTCGTGTCGGACCCGGCGCTGCGGTCCAACGTGGTCGCCACTGTCGACTTCGCCGACGGGGTGGACGCCACGGCGATCGCCAAGGTGCTGCGCGCGAACGGCATCGTCGACACCGAGCCGTACCGCAAGCTGGGCCGCAACCAGCTGCGGGTGGCGCTCTTCCCGGCCGTCGAGCCGGCCGACGTCGAGGCGCTCACCGCGTCGATCGACTACGTGGTCGAGCGACTCTGATCACTTGGTCACGGTGCGTGGCCGTCAGGGCTCCGGCGGCCACCCACCGTGATCATTACCGCAGCTCAGTCACGACATGCCGGGGTGTCGCAGTCCCCATCGCCGGGTAGATGAGCGTACGGTGGTGCGAGACGCCCGGGTGGCCGGCTCCCGTGGCGTGACGGCCAGCGAAGCGGGACGGAGGCAAGCCCATGCGCCCAGTACGCTTCGTCGCCCTCTCCGAGGACGGCCAGGCCCTGGTGCTCGCCGACGAGGTGGGGCGCCTGCTCGCCCTGCCCATCGACGAGCGGATCGCGTCGGCGCTGCACGCCGAGCCGGGCGCCCCGCCGCTCGTGGTGGTGCCGAGCGCCACCGACCTGACACCGTCACTGTCCCCACGGGACATCCAGGCCCGGATCCGCTCCGGTGAGTCCGCCGAGGACGTCGCCCGCATCGCCGGCGTGCCTGTCGACCGGGTGCTGCGCTACGCCGGCCCGGTGCTCCAGGAGCGGGCCATGCTCGCCCAGCACGCCCGGCGCACCCGGCTGAAGGGCGCGGAGAAGCCGACCCCGCTGGCGGAGGTCGTCAACGGCCGGCTGGCCCAGCACGGGATCGACACCGAGAAGATCTCGTGGGACGCCTACCGCCGCGACGACGGCACCTGGCGGATCATCGCGACCTGGCCGTCCGGCAAGGCCACCGCGCAGGCGGTGTGGGATCTGGACAAGACCCGCCAGAACGTCGCCCCGCACGACGACATGGCGCAGTACCTCTGCGCCGAGCGGCCCACGCCGATCCTCGGCCAGGAGCCGGCGCCGGAGCGGGGCGGCCACGCGCTGCCCGGCCCGTCGCGTGGCGAGCCGAGCCGGGGCGGGCACGGCCTGCCCTCCGGGGCCGACCACGCCCGTCCGGGGCGCGACCCGATCCGCGCCGGCCGGGACGCGCTGCTCGCCTCGCTGGACCGGCCGCTCGGCGGCACGTCCGGGCGCGGCCTCGACACCCGGTCCCCGGCCGCCCTGGCCGGGCAGGACGCGCCCCGCCAGCGAGCTGTCGCCGGTGGCGCAGCCGCTCTGCTCGGAGGCGGGCAGGGCTCGGCCTTCGACGACGACTCGGACGCGCCGAAGGAGGTCCCGGCCGTACCCTCGCTCGCTGTGCTGCGGCCCCGGCGCACCGGCGCCGCGGCGGCGACCGGCGGCGCGGGCGCCGAGTCCACCGAGGCCGGTGGCAAGCCGCGCAAGCGGCTGCCGAGCTGGGACGACGTGCTCTTCGGCACCGGCCCGGCAGCGCGCGAATCCTCCTGATCCACAGCTCCACCCTGGCTCGTTGAGAGGGCACTCGAAGTGCCGGCGTGCCAGGGTGGAGCCATGGAGTACACGAACCTGGGACGCACCGGTCTGTCCGTGAGCCGCCTCTGCCTCGGCACGATGAACTTCGGTCCGCAGACCGACGAGCCGGACAGCTTCGCCATCATGGACCGGGCGCTCGAACACGGGATCAACTTCTTCGACACCGCGAACGTCTACGGCTGGAAGCTCGGTGAGGGCGTCACCGAGCAGATCGTCGGCCGCTGGTTCGCGCAGGGCGGCGGGCGCCGCGACAAGGTCGTCCTCGCCACCAAGGTGTACGGCAAGATGGGCGAGTGGCCCAACGAGCAGGGCCTGAGCGCCCGGCACATCATCCGGGCCTGCGAGGACTCGCTGCGCCGCCTCCAGACCGACACCATCGACCTCTACCAGATGCACCACATCTCGCGGACCACGCCGTGGGAGGAGATCTGGCAGGCGATGGAGACGCTCGTCGCCCAGGGCAAGGTGATCTACGTCGGCTCGTCCAACTTCGCCGGCTGGCACATCGCCCAGGCGCAGGCCGCGGCGGGCAAGCGCAACTTCCTCGGCCTCGTCTCCGAGCAGTGCATCTACAACCTGCTGACCCGGTACGTCGAGCTGGAGGTCGTCCCGGCCGCGCAGCACTACGGGCTGGGCATCATCCCCTGGTCGCCGCTGCACGGCGGGCTGCTCTCCGGCATCATCCGCAAGATGGCCGACGGCAGCGCGGCGCGCGGCACCACCGGCCGCTCGGCCGACGCGCTGGCCGAGCACCGCGGCACCATCGAGGCGTACGAGAAGCTCTGCGCCGACCTCGGCCACGACCCGGCTGACGTGGCGCTGGCCTGGCTGCTGTCCCGTCCGGGCGTGACCGCCCCGATCGTCGGCCCGCGCACCATGGACCAGCTCGACCGCAACCTGGGCGCGCTCGACGTCCACCTGGACGAGCCCACGCTGACCCGCCTCGACGAGCTGTTCCCGCCGGTCGGCAATGGCGGCCCAGGCCCGGAGGCCTGGGCCTGGTAGGCGAAAGGAAGGGCCCCTTCTTAACGCCTCAGGTAGAGGAGGGGCCCCTTCTTAACGCGCCGCCCGAATCAACGCGCCGCCCGAATCAACGCCGCCCCCCGTCAACGCGCAGCCGCCAGCGCCCACGCGGCGATGCGCTTGTAGCGGGGCGTACAGCCCGGGTGGCTGCGGACCAGCACCACCTCACCGGCCGACCACTGTGGGCCGGCGTACCCGTTCAGGGTGTCCCGGTCGGCGCGGAGGTCGGCCTCGGGCACCCGGTCGCCCGGCCGGGCGATGGTGAGGTGCGCCCGGAACGGCTTGTCGTCGCAGGGCAGCCCGGCCTCGGGCAGCCCGCCGCGGATCGACCGGGCGAGCGCGTCGAGCGCCTCGACGTCGCCGCGTACGTCGACCCAGAGCACTGTGGACCGGCCCTGACCGAAGCTGCCGCCCCCGGCCAGGCACAACCGCGGGGAACGAGCCGACCGGACGGCCGAGGCGAGCGCCGACTTCACGTCGGGGAGCCGGACGTCCGGCACCTCGCCGAGGAAGGCCAGCGTGAGGTGCAGGTTCGCCGGATCGGCGAGCCGGGCGTGGCGGGCGGACGCGACCCGCAGGCCCTTGACCCGGGCGGTCAGGTCGGCGACCGCCACGGCAGGTGGGTAGATCGCCGCGAAGAGACGCACCAGGTCAGCGGTGCCGCTGGTGGTGCGCGGCGCGGGCGGCCGGCAACGTCAGCCCGGAGGCGTGCAGCAGCCCTTCGACGCGTACCCGTTCGATCTCCCGGTCGACGCCGTCCAGCTCGGCCAGGTGCTCGACGATGCCGAGCGCCCGGCAGGCGGCGCGCAGCCGTTCGTCGTACGCCTCGATGACCGCGCCGTGCCAGACCACGCTGCGGTCGGCGGCGGCGAGCCGGTGGCCGCCGAGGCGGCGCAGGTCGGTGGCGAGCTGGTCCAGCGGCCGTCGGCCGTCCCTGTCGAACTCGGTGAGGTCGATGTCGCGGGTCAGCGCCTCGGCCTCGATGGCCCGGTCGAGCCGGGCGATGGTGCGGCGTTCCCGGCGTTGCTCGCGCCACTCGGCCCACCCGCAGGCGACCCGGTCGATGATCTCGTCGGCGCAGAACAGCAGCGCGAACAGGGCGGGCAGGCAGCAGACGGCAAGGATCGCCAGCGCCAGCAGCAGCCCTTGCCCCACGTCCACACATCGACGCTAAGCCCTGCCGCACCGGCCCGCCACCCGTTTGGGTAATCGGACCGGCACGGTCGGCCAGGACGGGGCTACTTGGCTCCAGGTGACACCACGTAGAAGCGGGGCATGGGCAGCACCCGCATGCGCAGCCGGGCGCCGGAGCGGCGCAGCTGCCAGGTGAGCGCCAGCAGCGCGGCGGTGAGCGAGATCAGACCGCCGGCCCAGATGCTCGCGCCCGCGCCGTACTTCTCGGCGACCCAGCCGATCAGCGGCGCGCCGACCGGGTTGGTGCCCAGGAACACCAGCACCCACAGCGCCATCACCCGTCCCCGGAAGGAGGCGTCGACACCGAGCTGTACGCGCTGGTTGGCAGCCTGGGCGAAGTAGATCATGAAGAACCCGGCGGGCAGCAGCAGCGTCACGACCAGCCAGTACGCCGGGGCGAGCCCGACGAGCGTGCCGAAGACCGCACAGCCGATCGCGGCGCCGAGCACGAGCCAGACCGAGGGCCGGCTGCGCCGTCCGGTGCCGGCCAGCGCCCCGACCAGCGCGCCGGCCGCGAGGGCGGTGCTGAACAGGCCGAACGAGGCGGCACCGGTGTTGAACACGGTCTTCGCGAGCGCGGCGAGGGTGAGCTGGAAGTTGAACAGGCTCATCCCGATCACCGACATGAGGACCATCGGCAGCAGGATGTCGGGGCGGCGTGCCACGTACCGGAGGCCGTCGACCACCCGGGCCTGGTCCCGCTCGCCGACCGGCGGCAGCTCCTTGCGGTGCAGCTCGTCGGTACGCATCCGGACCACGTTGACCAGCGGGGCGATCGAGCTGAGCGCGGTGACCAGGAAGACCGGGCCGACGTCGACGGCGGCGATGGCCAGGCCGGCGACGGCGGGGCCGACGATCCGGGCGGAGTTGAACACGGCCGCGTTGAGCGAGAGCGCGTTCGGCAGCAGCGGCATGCCGACCAGCTCGGAGACGAACGCCTGGCGGACCGGCGTCTCGATCGCGTTGGAGACGCCGAGCAGGGCGGCGAACGTGAAGACGTGCCAGAGCTGCACCAGGCCGGTGAGGACCAGGACGCTCATGGCCAGCGCGAGCACGGTCCAGAACGCGTTGGCGACGAAGAGCAGCATCCGCTTGTCGTAGCGGTCGGCGAGCCGTCCGGACAGCAGCGTGAGCAGGAGTACGGGCGTGAACTGCAACGCGGTGACCACGCCGAGCGCGGTCGCCGAGTTGTCGCTGAGCTCGAGCACGAGCCAGTCCTGGGCGATGAACATCATCCAGACGCCGATCAGTTTGATCAGCTGTCCGGTGGCGAAGAGTCGGTAGTTACGGACCCCTAGGGACTGGAACATCGTGCTCAATTTGGCCTGCACTCTAGGTGCGCCTCCTTGCGTCGGTACGCTTCATCCACAGCTGACGAAGCGAACCGCGGGCGGCGGTGTCAGGCGCGAGCGATGCCTTGGAGGATGTCCGCGGCGCGCCGTAGCGTTTCGCGTTCGTCCTCGGTGAGATCGGCCAGCCGGGTGGCCAGCCACTCGTTGCGGGCCCGCTCGAACTGGTCGAGCACGGCCCGTCCCCCTTCGGTAGCCGCCAGGATGACCTGCCGTCCGTCGGTCGGGTGGGGGGTGCGTTGCACGAGGCCCCGCTCCTCCAGCTTCGCGACGATCTTCGTCATCGTGGGCGGCTGCACCCGTTCGACATCGGCAAGTTCCCGTGGCGTGAGGGCGCCTGCCAGTTTGAGGCTGGTGAGCGCCGACAGCTGGGTGACCGTGAGGTCGCCGACCGGCCGGGCGTGTCGGACCCGCCGGTTGAGTCGGGTGATCGCATCTCGCAGCTGAGGGGCCAGCTGCGCCGGTGGCACGCGTTTCGCCGTCACCGTCCGCTCCGTCACACTCGTTAGCTTAACTAATGAGCCTGGCTAACGACATGCGTTATGACCAGGCTCACCAGCGTCAGAGCAACACGGACTCGACCGGCCCGCGCAGGAAGTACACGATGAACAGCACGGCGACCCCGTACAGGAGCGGGTGGACCTCCCGGGCCTTACCCTTCGCCACCTTCAGCAGCACGAAGCTGATCACGCCGGCCCCGATGCCGTTGGAAATCGAATAGGTGAACGGCATCAGCGCGATGGTGAGGAACGCCGGGATGGCGATCTCGTAGTCGGTCCAGTCGATCGTGCGGACCGCCGTCATCATCAGGAAGCCGACCACCACCAGGGCCGTCGACGCGGCCTCGAACGGCACGATCAACGACAGCGGCGCGAGGAACATGGCCAGCAGGAACAGGGCGCCGGTGACCAGGTTGGCCACGCCGGTCCGGGCACCCTCCGCGACACCTGCGGCGCTCTCGATGTACGACGTGTTGCTGGACACCGAGGCGGCGCCACCAGCGGCGGCGGCGATCGAGTCGACGAGCAGGATCTCCTTGGCCTTCGGCGGGGTGCCCGTCTCGTCGAGCATGTCCCCTTCCTGGCCGATCGCGACCATCGTGCCCATGGTGTCGAAGAAGTCCGTGATCAGCAGCGTGAAGATGAACATCAGCGGCACCAGCCAGCCGACCCGGCTCCACGAGTTGAGCACGTTGAACTGGCCCAGCAACGACAGGTCGGGCAGGTCCACGATCTGCTTGGGCAGTTCGGGCACGTTCAGCGCCCAGCCCTTCGGGTTCGGCTTGCCGTCGACGAAGGACGGGCCGACGTTGGCGATCGCCTCGACCACGATGGCCAGCACGGTGGAGGCGAGGATGCCGATCAGGATCGCGCCCCGGACCCGGCGTACCACCAGGACCAGGGTGATCAGCAGGCCGACCACGAAGACCAGCATCGGCCAGCTGACGATCTTGCCGTTGATGCCCAGCCCGACCGGCACTGTGGAGTTCGCCGCGTCCGGCACGCGCCGGACGAACCCGGCGTCGACCAGGCCGATGATGGTCAGGAACAGGCCGATACCGACGCCGATCGCGGTCTTGAGCTGCGTCGGCACCGACCGGAACACCGCGGTACGCAGTCCGGTGAGCACCAGGATGCCGATCAGCACACCCTCGATGACCACCAGGCCCATCGCGTCCGCCCAGGTCATCTGCGGCGCGATCTCGTAGGCCACCAGCGCGTTCACGCCCAGGCCGGCCGCGAGCGCGATCGGGAACCGGGCCACCACACCCATCAGGATGGTCATCAGACCGGCGACCAGCGCGGTCGCCGCGGCGAGCGCCGGAATGGCCAGCGAACGGCCGTCGCCGTCCTTCCCGCTGCCGAGGATCAGCGGGTTCAACACCACGATGTACGCCATCGTGAAGAACGTGGCGAAACCGCCCCGAAGCTCCCGGCTCAGCGTCGACCCGCGCGCCGAGATCAGGAAGAAGCGGTCGAAGGCGTTTCGTGGATGCGCGGGATCGGGCGGAGTGCCGTGATCCGGCGGCGGGGCAATGGACATGGTTCCTCATCTGGTCATCGGCCGGGTTTTGTCGCGCGCATCGTCCCAGATCACCTGGCAGGCAGGGAAGAACGATCACGTAGGCTGGGCCGGTGTCACAGGAGCAGCAGCCGCGGCCGGAGCCGCTCGACCCGCCGATGGTGCCGTTCGCCGTCGCCGGGCTGATCGCCTGGGCGGTGGCCGGCCTGGTGCTACTGATCTTCTTCCGGGACTGGCTCACCGAGTCCGGGCGTCAGAACTGGCTCTGGACCTGCCTGGCCGGGTTTCTGTGGGGCTTTCCCGGCCTCGCGGTGATGATGCGCCACGACGCCAACCGGCGGCGCCGGCGCGCGGCCGCCGCCCAGCGCTCGCGCTGACCCGTCAGGGGTGGCCGTACGGCTCCGCCGGCTCGGCCGCCTCGACTGACCCCGGGGCCCGGCTGACCGTCATGGCCTCGACCGCGCTGTCGTCGTAGACGGTGGGCAGCTCCTCGACGGGCGTCTCGGGCGTCTCCACGAGCGTCTCCGAGTGCGCGCCACACCCGTGGTCGGCGCTGACCACCCGGCCGTCGTCGGGCGCGTAGAAGTTGCCGCACGCGCCGAAGGCCAGGCGCAGCGCGCCGGCCAGCGGCAGGTAGAAGCCGCAGGTGCCGCAGCGGGCGGCGGCCGGCGCGGCCGTCGAGATCGCGGCGTCCGGGCCGTGGTCACCGTCGTACCAGCGCTGGGCGGTCTCGGCACGCCCTTCCCGGGACAGCACCCGGGCCCGGCCCAGCCCCAGCTCCCACGCGGTCTCCTCGACCGCCGGGTCGTCGGAGAGCAGGTAGCCGGGGGCGAGCCGCTCGTCGTCGGCGGGGGTGGGCAGCAGGTCGCCTGGGCCCAGGTCGCCCGGCTTGAGCCGCTCCTGCCAGGGCAGCCAGCCCGGGGCGAGCAGCGCGTCCGGGCCGGGCAGCAGCACCGTCTCGCAGATGGTGACGTGCCGGCTGCGCGGCACCCGGGTCACCGTGACGGCCCAGCGCCAGCCGCGGTAACCGGCCATCCGGCATTCGAAGTAGTGGGTGACGACCCGGTCGCCCTCGGCGACGGCCTGGAGATGGTCGCCGATGTCTGTCGGCTCCACCTCGGTGATGGCGTCGCGGGCCACCTCGACGGCGGCGGCGCAGACCTGGTCGAGCCGGGGAGCGCGGGCGGAGGCGGGCCTGGTCACCGGACCATTGTTCCCCATGCCCGTCCACGGGTGACAGGCACTCCCCGGAGTCGTTCTCCACGGGTGATGCGGCGCGCCTGGATCGAATGGGCGAGGATGGGACGCATGGCGCTGTCCTCCCGCTCCGGCCGCTCCTTCCTGGGGCGGACCGTCGGCACCGGCATCCGCGCCACCCGGCTGCTCCTGCGCGGGTCTCTGCACGGCGGGCGCTGGATGACCCGTCGCGCCGGCACCGCCCGGGCCCGCAGCGCCGGCAACGAGGTGGGCATGGTCCGGCTGTTCGACCTGCACGCCCTCTCCTGCGCCGGTGACACGCTCATCGCCATCGGCCTGGCCGGGACGATCTTCTTCGACGTGCCGCTGGGCGAGGCGCGCAACAAGGTCGCCCTCTACCTGCTGGTGACCATGGTCCCGTTCGCCATGCTCGCCCCGGTGGTCGGCCCGCTGCTCGACCACTTCCGCCACGGCCGGCGGTACGCGCTGGCCACCACCATGCTCGGCCGCGCGTTCCTGGCCTGGCTGATCTCCGACTACATCGGCGGCTTCGGGCTCTACCCGGCGGCGTTCGGCGTGCTCGCGCTCTCCCGGGCGTACGGCGTGGCCCGCTCGGCGGCGGTCCCCCGGCTGCTGCCCGAGGGCCTGGGACTGTCCCAGGTCGGGGCGCGGGCGAGCGTCTACGGCACGGTGGCGGGCGCGCTCGTCGCGCCGATCGGGCTGGCCGCGTTCTGGTTCGGGCCGCAGTGGCCGCTGCGGGTCGCCTCGGTGATCTTCCTGATCGGCATGGTGATCTCACTCCGGCTGCCGCCGAAGGCCGACTCCGAGCCGCCGGAGCGGATGCCGCACCCGCTGCGCGCGATGCGCCGCCGCGACGGCGAGCGCCCGCTGGGCCGGGGCCGCCCGGCCGGCCGCCTGGTGATCGCCACGCTGATCGGCGCGGCGGCGCTGCGCGGGCTCTACGGCTTCCTGCTGCTCTTCCTGGCGTTCGCCATCAAGGCCGGTGACCTGACCACCGACTTCTTCGGCCGTGACCTCGGCGCCCAGGGCGCGCTGGGCCTGGTCGGCGGCGCGCTGGCCGTCGGCACGTTCCTGGCCACCGCGATCGGCACCCGGCTGCGCATCCACCGGCCGACAGCGCTCCAGTCCAGCGGCACGACAGTGGTGGCCGGCGTGGCGGTGCTCGCCGCGCTGAAGTTCTCCCTGCCCATGGTGGCGCTGCTCTGCCTGGTGGCGGCGATGATGAGCGGGATCGCCAAGCTGACAGTGGACGCCTCGATCCAGGAACGCATCCCGGAGCGGCTGCGGGCCAGCTCGTTCGCGCACTCGGAGACCGCGCTGATGCTCGCGTTCGTGGCCGGGGGCGGGCTCGGGCTGGTGCCGTTCACCGGGCTGATCGGCGTGACCGTCGCCGCCGCGGTGGCCGCGTTGGTGGCCGTACGCGGGGTGCTGATCGCCGGCAAGCTGCGGGGAGAGCACCTGGTCGGCCGGCCGCTCGGCGACGAGGAACTGGCGGCGGAGCAGGCCACCCGGGCCGAGGAACCGGCCACCAACTCGTTCGACGACCCGGCCCCGACGTCACCGGCGCCCCAGCGGCCCGGCCCGCCGGACGACGACGGGCTCGCGCCGCCCGGCTTCCACATCTACCGGCCCTCCTCGTCGGTGGGCGGTCCCGGCGGCGTCGAGGACACCGAGCGGCGCGATCCCCGAGGGCCGGTGGCGTGAGCGGGCTGCTCGTGGTCACGGCGGTACCCGCCGAGGCCGAGGCGATCCGTGCCGGCCTCACCGCACCGGACGAGACGGTGACTGTGGTGCCGGTCGGCGTCGGCCCGGCTGTCGCCGCTGCTGCCACGGCACGGCTGCTGGCGCTGGCCGAGGCCGCCGGGCGGCCGTACCGGGCGGTGGTCAGCGCGGGCATCGCCGGAGGCTTCGCCGGCCGGGTCGCCGTCGGCGGCACGGTGCTGGCTGACCGCAGTGTCGCCGCCGACCTGGGCGCCGAGTCGCCCGGCGGGTTCATCCCGGTCGAGGACCTGGGCATGCCCCCCGAGCTGCTGGGCGGCGGCCGGACCGTGCCCGCCGACCCGGGCCTGCTGGCCGGGCTGCGGGCCGCGCTGCCGGGGGCGACGGTCGGCACGGTGCTGACGGTGAGCACGGTGACCGGCACCGCCGCGAGCACCGCGGCGCTCGCCGAACGGCACCCGGACGCGGTGGCCGAGGCCATGGAGGGGTACGGCGTGGCGGTCGCCGCCGCCCAGGCCGGCGTGCCCTTCGCCGAGCTGCGTACGGTCTCCAACCCGATCGGCCCGCGCGACCGGGGAGCGTGGCGTATGCGCGAGGCGTTCGCCGCGCTCACCACCGCCGCTGCCGTTCTCCACTGATCTTGTCCACCTGTGGACAACCCTGTGGACAACTCGCCGGGCTGGGGACGGACGGCCTCAGATCGTGATGACGACCTTCGCCCGCGCGTGCTCCGCTTCGAGGTAGCGGATGGCGTCGGGCACCTCGTGCAGCGGATAGGTGCGGTCGATGACCGCCGCGAGACGGCCGGCCTCGGCGTGCTCGCGGAGCACGTCCAGGTGCGGCCGGCCGGGTGAGGTGGCGAGCGCGACGATGCGCTGCCGGACGAAGGGCGCCGTCAGCCGTCCGCGGGCGAGCAGCCCGACCGGTCCGATGAGGCTGCCACCGCGGTAGACGCCGCCGCCGGAGAGCACGAGCGTCCCGTCCGGCGTCAGCGCGCGCCGCAGCGCGCGCAGCGAACGGTTCCCGACCAGGTCGAACACCACGTCGTGTCGCTCCCCGGCGCGGGTGAAGTCCGCCCGGGTGTAGTCGACGACGTGGTCGGCGCCGAGCGAGCGGACCAGGTCGGCGTTGCGGGTGCTGCACACGCCGGTCACCGTCGCGCCGAGCGCCTTGGCCAGCTGGACGGCGAGCGTGCCGACGCCGCCGGACGCCCCGTTGATCAGGACTCGGTGGCCGGGCCGGACCTGCCCGGCGTCGCGCAGCCCCTGGAGCGCGGTGACGCCGGCCAGCGGCAGCGCGGCGGCCTGCTCCGGCGTCAGGTTCGCCGGCCGCGTCGCGACCAGGCGTTCGGGTACGCACACGTACTCGGCGAACGCGCCGTCGGCCTCGCCGAGGTCGGCGAAGACGGCGTCCCCGGGGTGTACCTGCCGCACCTGGGCGCCGACGGCCTCGACCCGGCCGGCGACGTCGCGGCCACGGATGCGCGCCCGGGGCCGCCCGAGGCCGAGCGCCAGCCGCGACAGCCGGGGGTCGCCGCGCATGACGTGCCAGTCGTACGCGTTGAGCGCTGCCGCCTCGACCCGGACCAGCACCTCGTCGGCGGCGGGCACGGGCGTGTCGACGTCGGCGAGCGTGAGTGTCTCGGGCGGGCCGTACCGGTCCTGGACGATCGCTCTCATGGTCCCACTCCCTCCTGGTGTACGGCGTACACCGCGATGGGGCCAGGCTAGGTGTACGCCGTACACCAGTCAAGGCGGATACTGTGACAACCGCCCCCGGGAAGGCGAGGAACACATGCCGAAGCAGGCGGAGAAGGTGCGCCGGGCGCCGCTGAGCAGGGACCGGATCCTGCGTGCCGCCGTCGCGCTCGCCGACGAGACCGGCATCGAGTCGCTCAGCATGCGCAACCTCGCGCAGGACCTGGGCGTCGTGCCGATGGCGCTCTACAAGCACGTGGCCAACAAGGACGAACTGGTCGACGGCATGATCGACGTCGTCGTCGCGGAGATCGACCCGCCCGAGGCCGGCGACTGGAAGCACGCGATCCGGCGGCGCATCCTCTCCGCGCGCCGGGTGCTGCTGCGCCACCCCTGGGCGGCGCTGGCGATCGAGTCCCGCAGCACTGCGACGCCGGCCGTGCTCGCGTACCTGGACTCGACGGTCGGGACGCTGCGGGCCGGCGGGTTCTCCACCGACCTCGCCCACCACGTGATGCACGCCATGGGCAGCCGCGTCCTGGGCTTCAGCCAGGAACTGTTCGACACCACCCGGCAGGCCGGCCGGTCCGGCGCGACAGTGCCCGAGCCGCCCGCCGACCTGCCGCCGGAGGTGGCCGCCCGGTTCCCCAACCTCGCGGCGATCGCCACCGCGGCGTCGCACGACGGCGACTCGGTCGTCGGGCCGGGCTGCGACGACCAGTTCGAGTTCGAGTTCGCGCTGGACCTGCTGCTCGACGGCGTCGAACGGCTGCACCGGGACGGCTGGACGTCACACCGGACGCTGTGACGGGCCGCCCGGCCACCGGGGTTACGGTGGGGACGTGGCGCTCTCCCTGGCGATCTCCCCCTGCCCCAACGACACGTTCGTCTTCGACGCCCTGGTGCACGGCCGGGTGCCCGGCGCGCCGCCGGTCGAGGTGACCTACGCGGACGTGGACGTCACGAACACGGCCGCCGAGCGGGGGGCGTTCGACCTGGTGAAGGTCAGCTACGCGGCGCTGCCCTGGCTGCTCGACGACTACCACCTGCTGCCCTGCGGCGGCGCGCTCGGCCGGGGCTGCGGCCCGCTGGTGCTGACCCGCGGCGACCGGACCGACCTGTCCGGCGCGACGGTGGCGGTGCCCGGCGAGCGGACCACCGCGTACCTGCTGTTCCGCCTCTGGGCGGCCGGCCAGGCCCCGGCGCGCATCGAGGTGGTGCCGTTCCACGAGATCATGCCGGGCGTGGCCGCCGGCCGGTACGACGCGGGCCTGGTCATCCACGAGGCGCGCTTCACCTACCCGCGGCACGGGCTGACCGCGCTGGTCGACCTCGGCGAGTGGTGGGAGGGCGACACCGGCCTGCCGATCCCGCTGGGCGCGATCCTGGCCCGCCGGGGCGCCGTCGACCCGGTCGAGGCCGCCGCCTGGATCCGCGAGTCGGTACGCCAGGCGTGGGCCGACCCGGAGGCCAGCCGCGAGTACGTCCTCACGCACGCGCAGGAGATGGAGCCCGACGTGGTGGACCGGCACATCGGCCTCTACGTCAACGAGTTCACCGCCGACCTGGGTGAGGCCGGCTTCGCCGCCGTGGAGGCGCTGCTGGGCCGGGCCGCCGACGCCGGGCTCGTGCCTCAGACCTCCAGCTCGCGCGCCACCGCGTGGACCAGCTGAGCGATCTTCTGGGCGGCCTTGCGGTCCGGGAAGCGACCCCGGCGCAGGTCCGGCTGGACCTTCGCCTCCAGCACCTTGATCATGTCTTCCACCAGGCCGTGCAGCTCCTCGGCCGGCCGGCGGCGCAGCTCCGCCACGGACGGCGGCGCCTCCAGCAGCTTGACTCCCATGGCCTGGGCGCCCCGCCGGCTGTCCACCACGCTGAAATCGACCCGCTGGCCACCCTTCAGGTCGGCGACACCCGCCGGTAGCGCGCCCTTCGGCAGGAACACGTCGCCACCCTCGTCACTGGTGACGAACCCGTACCCCTTGGCGGCGTCGTACCACTTCACTCGACCCGTCGGCACCTGTTGAACCCCGCTCCACTCGAACCGTCTACCCCTCCAAGGCTAGCCCGATGATCCGGTCCAGCGCCCTCGGGAATTCGACGAGATCATCAAGCACCAGGTACGCCCCGGCCTCGGTCAGTTCGGCGGCCGAGCAGGGACCGGTCGCCACTGCCACGCCTGGGATTCCCGCAGCTCGCGCGGCGGCCATGTCGGCCACGTGATCACCCACGTAGAGCGTCGCGCCGTGCTCGCGCAACGCGACCGCCTTCTGCTCGGCGAACACGTCCCCGGCCAACTCGTCCACCGGTAGCCCGAGGTGGTCCAGGTGCAGCTTCGCCAACCGGCCGATCTTCGCGGTCACCACCATCGTCCGGCCGCCGCGCGCCTGGACCGCGCGCAGCGCGGCCTCCGCACCCGGCATCGGCACCGTCGGAGTGATCGCGTACGCCGGATACAGCTCCCGGTAGACAGTCACCGCCTCCTCCACGCGCTCCGGCGGGAACCAGTGCGCCAGCTCGGTGCGCAGCGGCGGGCCCAGCCGCGAGACCGCCAGATCCCCGTCCACGTGCACGCCGGTCCGCGCGGTGAGCGCCCGGAACGCGGCGGCGATCCCGGGGCGGGAGTCGACCAGTGTCATGTCGAGGTCGAAGCCGACCATCAGCGGAGGCATGCCGAGAACCTACCCAGCGGGCTAGCGTGGTACGACGATGACCACCTCACTCGCCGACCACCTGCGGGCCCTCCCCGACGAGTCCCTCGCCGCGCTGCTCCAGCTGCGGCCGGACCTCGTCGTGCCGGTGCCGGCCGACGTGTCCGCCCTCGCCCTGCGCGCCCAGTCCCGGGTCTCCGTGGCCCGGGCGCTCGACGGGCTGGACCAGTTCACCCTCCAGATCCTCGACGCCGCCCGCCTCACCCGCGGCCCCGAGGGCGCCACCTCCACCGACCAGATCCTCGCCATGGCCACCGCCGGGCCGCAGCCCCCCGCACCCACCGCGGTCCGCGCCGCCGTCGACCGGCTCCGGGCCCGGTTCCTGCTGTACGGCCCCGAGCACGACCTGTGCGTGGCCGGCGGCATCGACGAGGTGTCCCCGTACCCGGCAGGGCTGGGCCGGCCGGCGGCGGAGCTGGACCCGCGCGTGGCGGCCCTCTGCGCGGACCCGGCGAAGCTGCGGCGGACGCTGCTGTCCGCGCCGCCCTCGGCCCGCGCGGTCCTGGACCGGCTCGCCGCCGGGCCGCCGGTCGGCACTGTCGCACCGGGCGCGCTGGAGGCGCCCGCCACCGGCGCCGAGGACGTGCTCCCGCCGGACCTGGTCAACGGCGGCGCGCCGACCGGCTCCCCGATCCGCTGGCTGGTCGAGCACCGGCTGCTGGTGCGGATGTCCGGCGGCCGCAACGGCACCGTCGAGCTGCCCCGCGAGGTGGGGCTGGTGCTGCGCCGCGACGCCGGTCCGCTCGGCCCGCTGCGCACCAGCCCGCCGGTGGTCTCCGGCCCGCCCCGCGAGGTCAAGTCCGCCGACTCGGCCGGGGCCGGGCAGACGATGGAGGTGGTCCGGCACACCGAGGCGCTGCTGGAGGCGCTGATCGTGGAGCCGGCCCCGGTGCTGCGCTCCGGCGGCGTCGGCGTACGCGACCTGCGCCGGCTCGCCCGTGGCCTCGGGCTGGACGAGACGACCACCGCGCTGCTGTTCGAGGTGGCGTACGCGGCCGGGCTGACCGGTGAGCTGGAGCTTTCCGGCGCGGCCACCACCCGCTACGGCGGCGACCAGCAGATCCTGCCCACCGGCGGGTACGAGGTGTGGCGCGCGGCGTCGCTGGCCCAGCGCTGGGAGCAGCTCGCCCGCGCCTGGATGTCGATGCCCCGCCAGGCCGGCCTGATCGGGCAGCGCGACGACCGGGACCGGCCCATCTCGGTGCTCTCCGCCGAGGCGGAACGAGCCGGCGCGCCGGCCGCCCGGCGCGCGGTGCTCGCCGTGCTCGCCGACCTGCCGGCCGGCACCGCGCCCACCCCAGACGAGGTGCTGGAACTGCTGGACTGGCGCGCGCCCCGGCGGGCCCGTGGGCGGGAGGCGGCGCACCGGGAGGTGCTGGCCGAGGCGGCCGCGCTGGGCGTGACCGGGCTCGGCGCGCTCACCACGTACGGGCGGCTGCTGCTCGCCGAGCTGACCGACGCCGACGAACGCGGTGACGACCCGCTCGGGCTGCGCTCCGACGCCGAGTCGGGCGACCCGTCGACCACCGTCCGCGCGCTGGACGGGCTGCTGCCCGCCCCGGTCGACCACGTGCTGGTGCAGGCCGACCTGACAGTGGTGGTGCCCGGCCCGCCCGACCCGGCGCTCGCCGCCGAGCTGGAGGTGGTGGCCGAGCACGAGTCGGCGGGCGGGGCGAGCGTGCACCGGGTCACCACGGGGAGCATCCGGCGGGCGCTGGACGCCGGCTACACCGCCGAGGACCTGCACGCGTTGTTCCGCCGCCGGTCGCGTACCCCGGTGCCGCAGGGCCTGACCTACCTGGTCGACGATGTGGCCCGCAAGCACGGCGGGCTGCGCGTCGGCTCGGCCGGCGGGTACGTGCGCAGCGACGACGAGGCGCTGCTCAGCGAGGTGCAGGCCGACCGGCGGCTGGAGCCGCTGGCGTTCCGCCGGCTCGCACCCACCGTGCTGGTGACGCCGTACCAGGTCAACCGGATGCTCACCGCGTTGCGCGACGCCGGCTACGCCCCGGTGCCCGAGGACGCCAGCGGAGCGACTGTGCTGGCCCGGCCGAAGACCCGGCGGGCGCCCGCCCGTACCGGGATAGGCCGCACTGTGGACCCGCTCGCCACGCCCAAGCTGCCGATGCCCCGCCTGCTCGGCGTGGTGGAGCAGATCCGCCGGGGCGACGCGGCGGCCCGGGCGGCGCGGCGGGCCCCGGCGGTGGTCCGGGGCGGCGCGGGCACGGGCGGTCCCGCGCCGGTGCCCGGGCACGGCGACGCGCTGGCGGTGCTCCAGCAGGCGGTACGGGACAAGGCGCTGGTCTGGGTCGGCTACGTCGACGCGCACGGGGCAACAGCGTCCCGGCTGGTCCGGCCGGTGTCGATCGGCGCCGGCTACCTGCGCGCCGAGGACGACCGGACGGAGATGCTGCACACGTTCGCGCTGCACCGGATCACCGCGGCGGTGCTGGAGGAGTGAGGCGTCACTCCCCGTTGCGGCGCAGCGTGCCCACTACCGACACGGCCAGCAGCAACGCGAACGCCGCCCCGGCCGACTCGCCGACCGAGTCGACGAAGCCCTGCTGCTGCACCAGCAGCCCGAACAGGAACCAGCCGAACACCCCGACGGCGGCGGCCGCGTAGCCGAACAGGACCGCGGTGGGCACCTCCTGCTGCTGCGTCCGCTCCTCGTCGGGAAGCACGTCCTGGTCAACGGTCATGGCAGTCCCTCCCCGCCCCGGCATGGACCCGGCTTCCAGAGTGGCACCTGCCGGACCGAGCGGACAGGGGTTAAAACCCTGATCCGGGCCGTCCGGTCACGGGTGAGGGCGGGTTCCGGGCCGGTTCAGGTGCCGGGACGGCGGCCGATCACCACCACGCGGGTGCCGACCGAACCCAGCTCCCAGAGGCGTACCGCGTCGCGGTGCAGCAGGTTCACGCAGCCGTGCGAGCCGATCGCGCCGTTGTGCAGGTACGTCGTGGTCTCGTGGAAGCCGATCCCGCCGTTGAACTGCTGCCAGTACGGCAGCCAAACCTCGTACGGGTTGGACCACTCGCGCGGGTTCTTCCGGCCCACCGAGTACGTGCCGGCCGGGGTGGCGTAGCCGGACATGCCGGTGCGGGTGACTGTCGGGCCCATCACCACAGTGCCGCCGCGCATCGCCCAGACCGTCTGCCGGGTCAGGTCGACGCAGAACGTGAGCCGGGAACCGGCCTTGCACCGCGCGGTGTCAGTGGCGGCCAGCCGCTTCGCCACGTCGTACGTGGTGGGGCCGGCGCGACCCGAGGACGGGCTGATGCCGTACCGGATCTGGAACTTCTTGATCGCCGCGCAGTCGGCGGCGGACTGCTCGCCGTCCACGGTCAGCGTCCCGAAGCCGCCCAGCCGCGTCAGGTACGTCTCCACGGCCCGCTGGTGCTCCCCCTGCGGGCACCCGGCCGACGCGCTCGGCTTCGGCTTGGGCTTCGTCGTCTTCGTCGCCTCCGGCGATCGGGAGGGTTTCGGCGAGGCCGTCCGGCTCGGCTGCGCCGACGGGGACGTGACCGGCTGCTCCGGCGTGGGCGACGCGCTCGCCCCCGATGCTCCCTCCGTCAGCCCGACCGGGCCGGGGGTGCTCCCCCCGGCGCCGTCCGCCTGCGGATCGAGCGCGCAGGCGCCGACACCGACCAGCACGACCACCGCCAGGGCGGAGACCCGGGCGAGAAACCGGACACGCTGCATGGGCCCTCCCTGGACAGTCGTCCCGCTTGCTAGACGTGTGGGACGAGTATGACGTTGCCTGTCCAGCCGGATTTTTTTGCGGAGCCCTCCGGCGTGCAACACTGGTTGGTCGGCCTCCGGCAGGTCAGCCGGGGTGCGGCGGGGTGCGGCGGAGTTCCGGACAGCGGGGTTCCGGGCGATGCGAGAGGACGCTGGCGTGAGCGGTGGACCACTGATCGTGCAGTCGGACAAGACGCTGCTGCTGGAGATCGATCACCCGGACGCGCAGGCGTGCCGGATGGCCATCGCGCCCTTCGCCGAGCTGGAACGCTCCCCCGAGCACGTGCACACGTACCGGCTCACGCCGCTGGGCCTGTGGAACGCGCGGGCCGCCGGCCACGACGCCGAGGGCGTGGTCGACTCGCTGATCAAGTACTCCCGCTACCCGGTGCCGCACGGGCTGCTCGTCGACGTGGCCGAGACGATGGACCGGTACGGCCGGCTCCAGCTCGCCAACGACCCGGTGCACGGCCTGGTGCTGCGCGCGCTGGACCGGGTGGTGCTGATCGAGGTCGCCAAGAGCAAGAAGCTCGCCGGCATGCTCGGCGCGAAGCTGGACGACGACACCATCGCGGTGCACCCGTCCGAGCGGGGGCGGCTCAAGCAGGCGCTGCTCAAGCTGGGCTGGCCGGCGGAGGACCTGGCCGGGTACGTGGACGGCGAGGCGCACCAGATCGAGCTGGCCGAGTCCGGCAAGGACGGCGGCAAGCCGTGGACGCTGCGGTCGTACCAGCGGGAGGCCGTCGAGGCGTTCTGGGCCGGCGGCTCCGGCGTGGTGGTGCTGCCCTGCGGCGCCGGCAAGACGCTCGTCGGTGCGGCGGCCATGGCCGAGGCGAAGGCGACCACGCTCATCCTGGTCACCAACACGGTGGCGGGCCGCCAGTGGAAGCGGGAGCTGATCGCCCGCACGTCGCTGACCGAGGAGGAGATCGGCGAGTACTCGGGCGAGCGCAAGGAGATCCGCCCGGTCACCATCGCCACGTACCAGGTGCTCACCTCGCGGCGCGGCGGCGCGTTCACCCACCTGGACCTGTTCGGCGCCCGCGACTGGGGCCTGGTCGTCTACGACGAGGTGCACCTGCTGCCCGCGCCGATCTTCCGCTTCACGGCGGACCTCCAGGCCCGCCGCCGGCTCGGCCTCACCGCGACTCTGGTACGCGAGGACGGCCGGGAGGGCGACGTGTTCAGCCTGATCGGCCCGAAGCGGTACGACGCGCCGTGGAAGGACATCGAGCAGCAGGGCTGGATCGCCCCGGCGGAGTGCACCGAGGTACGGGTGACGCTCACCGACGCCGAACGACTCGCGTACGCGACTGCGGAAGCCGAGGAGCGCTACCGGATGGCGGCCACCGCCCGCACGAAGCTGCCGGTGGTCCGTGCGCTGGTGGACCGGCACCCGTCCGAGCAGGTCCTCGTCATCGGTGGGTTCCTCGACCAGCTGCACCAGTTGGGCGAATACCTCGACGCGCCGATCGTGCAGGGTTCCACCACGAACAAGGAACGCGAGCGGCTGTTCGACGCGTTCCGCTCCGGCTCGTTGCGGACGCTGGTGCTCTCGAAGGTCGGCAACTTCTCCATCGACCTGCCCGAGGCGGCTGTCGCGATCCAGGTGTCCGGCACGTTCGGCTCCCGGCAGGAGGAGGCGCAGCGGCTCGGCCGGGTGCTGCGCCCGAAGGCCGACGGCCGGCAGGCCCACTTCTACACGGTGGTCTCCCGGGACACCATCGACACCGAGTACGCCGCGCACCGGCAGCGGTTCCTCGCCGAGCAGGGGTACGCGTACACCATCGTGGACGCCGACGACGTGCTCGGGCCGAAGCTGCCGACAGTCGACTGACCGGCGTGCGCGGCCGGGCGGGCCGCCGTGGTGCGGTCCGCCCGGCCTCGCGGTCAGCCCTTGCCGCTGGCGCGGAACGCCACCCAGGCGTCGCTCATCCGGTCGGCCTGGCCCGGGGTGAACATGTTCATGCAGGAGTCCTGCGTGTAGTCCATGAAGTTGTGGATCGGGTCGAGCCCCGGCGCGGTGCAGGTGTCCGCCCCGATCGGGCAGTTGAACTGCGGCGCCGCCTCACGCGGCGTGTCCGCCACGAAGTCGCCGGACGCGGAGCAGCCGTGCGCGAACGTGTGCTCCAGCATCAGCCAGTGCCCGACCTCGTGCGTCAGCGTGTCGCCGAGCGCGTACTTGCCGGCGGTGCCGCCCGGCATCGACTCGTCCAGCATCACCACGCCGTCGATGTAGTCGCGGCCGTTGTTGTAGCCCTTCGGGAAGTACGCCCAGCCGAGCAGCCCGCCACCGATGTTCGCCGCGTAGACGTTCAGGGTGCGGGAGTCGCCGGTGTAGAGCGCCTTCTTCATGTCCCGCTCGTTCTTGCCCGGCACCACCGTGTACCAGGTGCTGTTGACGGTCCACGTGGTGTCGACCAGCGAGAAGCGGAACGGCGTGTCCGAGGCGTCGGCCGCGGTACGACCCGCGAACGAGTCGTTGAGCACCGTCATCTGCGCCGAGATGAGCGTGTTCCAGCGGGCCCTCTCGGCCGCGCTCAACTCGTGGTCGGAGATCATGTGGAAGACCGTCGGCACTGTGACGCTGCCGTTGGCGAGGCGCGGCGAGTCCTTGATGACGCCGTACGCCTTGGCCTCGTTCGACGAGTAGAGCTCGGGCTCCTTGGCGGTGGCGCCCTCGCGTACCCGGGCGGCGCTGTTGCTGTCCGCGCCCGGCTCGCACTCGGCGACCATCGGGGAGGCGGCCACGGGTGCGGGCGTGGCGGAGGCTCCTCCGGCGGTCAGGAAGGTGGCGGCGGCAGCGACGAGCACTGCCAGATGGATCGTCGGTTTCCTGTGCATCGTTGCACCTTTCGGAAGGCATGAAAGGAGTACCGACGCGGGGTTGTCAAAGCTGCGGATCGATGACGTCGTCGTCCCGACATAAGACCACGTCAATGGGCATCGGCAACAGTCCCCGGGCAGGGACCGCTCCGGGACGGTTCAGGCGGCGCTCAGCTTCCTTAGCAAGTACTGGTTCAGGCTCATGCCTTCCTCGGCGGCGTGGATGGCCAACTCTCGGTGCAGGCTCTCGCCGACCCGCAGGTTGAACTTGCCCGAGTACCTGCGCTCGGACAGCGGCTCCGGGATCTGCTCGCCCTGTTCGGCCATGTCGGCGATCACCTCACGCAGCATCTCCTGAAGCCCCTGGAGCGCCTCGATCTGGGTGGTGGCGAGCCACGATAGAGACGGGAACTCGGCGCAGGTGGCGACGAACTCCTGGTCTTCGAGGGACCAGGTGACGCGGTACGTGTAGTGCGAGATCTCGGGACGGGACTCGGACATCACATGGCCTCCTTCTTGTCGATCGCCTTGAGCACCTGCCGCGGCTTCCCGAAGTAGTGTTCGCACACCCGATAGAGATCGTTGTACGCGACGTTCTGCTGGCTCTTGCGCATCGCTTCGCCGAGCCTGGCTATGGACGGCACCTGTTCATGGTACCGCGAGTAGTACCATTACTGGTCCGTCGACGTCACGGCGTCGAGGATCACCCGCGCCACGCACTCGTAGTCGCGCACCAGCGGCCCGACCAACGCACGGTCCGGCTCGAACGCGGCGACCAGTCCGCGTACCAGATCTCTGAACCGGTCGTCCGGGCTGAGGCGCCGCCCCCGGTGCCGGCGGGCGACGCTGCGCCAGCGGCGCAGGCCGACGTCGGCGAGGCGTTCATGGCACTGCGGGTCGGCGGCGATCGGGCAGCCCTCCGCCCGCAGCGCGTCGAGTCCTCGCAGGACCGCCTCCCGCGTCGGGTCAGCCACGCAGGTAGCGGGCGCGGCGGCCGAAGTCGCGGAAGCCAATCCGCCGGTACAGCCCGGCCGCCGGGTTGTCGTCGTTGACGCAGAGCCACGCGCCGTCCGTGCCCGCGTCGGCGAGGCCGCGCAGCACGCGCGCCACCAGGTACGCGCCGACCCGCCGCCCGCGCCAGCCCGGCACGACGCCGACCTGGTCGATCCAGTTGTCGAGCACGGTGACGAAGCCGGCCGCCTCACCGTCCGGACCGCGCGCGAGCAGCGTCAACTCCGGACGGAAGTCCTCGTCGTCGCGCAGGTCGCCCAGCCACTCGTCGGCCTCCGGCTCCACGAATCCGGGCCGGTCGGCGAACGACGCGCGGTAGGTGGCGAACAGCTCCGGCCCCAGCGCGGCTGGCTCCACGGTCACGCCGTCCGGCGCGGCCACCTCGGGTAGCGCGTCGAGGTCGTGCCGCAGCACCCACTCCAGGAACGTCCGCGTGTAGCCGCGCTGGGCGAACAACTCCTCCGCGCCGACGTTCCACGTCTCCGTGGTGACCAGCAGGCCCTCGTCGCCGGCGTGCTTCTCGGCCCAGTCGAGCAGCGCGCCGCCGAGCCCGCGTCCCCGCCACGCCGGGTGCACCAGGCCGGTGGCGGTGGCCGGCGTCCGCCCGGCGCCGACCCCGACGGCCGCGACCAGGTCGCCGCCGGACCACGCGCCGTGGGTACGCGCCTGCAGCAGCCGTGCCCGCACCAACGAGGTACGCCCGAACAAAGGCAACCCGCCCTCAGTAGCGAGACACGCCTGCGCCAAGCCGGTCAACGCGGCCAGGTCGTCCTCGCCGAACTCCCGCCACACAAGCGCACCCGTCCCGCCCACGCCCACTCCCACCACCCGCCCGACCCGCACGGTCCGGCTCACCGACGCAGTAGGCCCCACCCCGTCCCCCACGGTCAACCGGATTCCCCACCCACCCCGCTGCCCCGCCCCGCTGCCCCGCCCCGCTGCCCGCCCAACCGCGTCGATCTGTGAGTGGGGTTGTCAAGTGGTGCGGTGGTGGTTGGTGATGGTGCGGTAGATCTGTCGGGCGATGTAGCGCTTGAGGCAGCGGGTGATTTCTTTGGTGGTGCGGCCTTCGGTGCGGCGTCGGGTGATGTAGTCGCGGGTTTCGGGGTGGATGCGGCGGCGGGTGAGGGCGATGGTGTGTAGGGCGCTGTTGAGGGTTCTGTCGCCGCCGCGGTTGAGGCGGTGTCGGTTGGTGCGGCCGCTGGCCACGGGGATGGGGGCGGTGCCGGCGAGGGTGGCGTAGGCGGCTTCTGAGCGGACGCGGCCGGGGTGGGACCAGGCGGTGAGGGCGATCGCGGCGGTGACGGGTCCGATGCCGGGTTGGTCGAGCAGGGGTGGGCACAGGTGGGTGACGAGGGCTCGTAGGCGTCGGTGGTTGTCGGCGAGGGCGGCGTCGAGGGTCTGGATTTGCCGGGCGAGGGTGGTCAGTTCGCGGCGGCGGGTGTGTTCTTCGCAGGGCAGGTCGGTGGTCTCGGGTAGGTCGAGGGCGGCCAGGCGGGCGATCTGGGTGGTGGTGGACAGTCCGCGCAGTGTGTGGCGCAGGGTGTCGTCGGCGGTCAGGATCAGCGCTTTGACCAGGTTGATCGTGGCGGTGCGGGCGTCGCTGTGGTGTCGGCGGCAGACCAGCAGCAGGCGCAGCGCTTCGCGTGGCCCGTCGCTGCGGGGTGCGGCGACACGCTGCAGGGGAAGGGCGAGCACGGCGTGGGCGGCGGCGACCGCGTCGAGCTGGTCGGACTTGCCGCCTCGTCGGCGCGACGCGGCGGCGGGTTTGGGTGCCTCGCTGACATCTTCACCAGCAGCGTCCAGCACCCGGCACAGCCCTTGACCGTGTGCCCGGGTGCCTTCCACCGCCCACAACCGGCGCCCCCGCGGTGGGGTGTGCGCGACGGCGAAGTCCAGCAGCCGCGCCAACCCGTCCGGGTCGGTGGACACGGTGACCTGCGCCAACACGGCGCCGAGGCGGTCGACCACGGCGGCGGTGTGCGTGTCGGTGTGGGTGTCTACCCCCACCACCACGTCGTAGCGATCCGCGACCCGCTCTACGATCCTTGCCATCTCGGATTGTTGCTCCTTAGCCAGCGACGACCGGGACAGTCGGCGTCGGCTCGGGAAGCAGTCACCACGACGGCAGATCTGTGATGGGCCACGTGTGCTCGCACGGGCAGGCTTCTGATCAGGCCAGCAGGGTGGGCCGGGCCGGCGCCGACGACCACCTGGGGACAGGTCTTGGACAAGACACACCCGCAACCCGAGCGGCCGGATCGACGAAGAGTCACCCAAGTGATCATCGATGCCGAACCCTAACGGCAACCAGCCGAACCGATCACCACACACATAGAAGCGTCTTGGAGTTGTGGCGCCTCAGATGTCCGCTTCGCGGCTTACGCGAGGTGCCACAACTCCAAGATCGACGCGAGTGCGCGGGTAACGCGGACGAGAGCCCGGCCCCCTGCCCCTGCCGCCTTGAGCGTTGCCCGCAACATGAGACGGGCGTTCCACCGAGCGGGACTCACGGAGATCTTGGAAGGAAAGTGCCGCCATGAGGGCCATTTGGCTCCAAGATCTCTTGCAGATCGACGGGAAACGCCCACGCCACGCCGTTGATCTTGCCGTTGCTGCCCCGGCAAAGGCCACAAATCCGGCACTAGAGGGGCCGCAAACTGCAAGATCAGCGAGGCTGGGGGGCGAGGGTGGCGTGGATCAGGACCGTGGCTCGGGCGGACAGGGGGGCCAGCAGCCACTTCAGGGGCTGCTCGTCCTCGGTCGGGTCGATCACCAGGCGGTCGCCGGGGTGCAGATCGAGCTGGGTGGCGATCTCGGCGGCCAGGCGCCGCCACGCGCCGAAGCTGGTGCCGTCCGCCGTGGCCGGGCCGGACGGGTCGACGGCCGTGTAGTCCGGCGGGTCGGTGGGGTGCCGCAGCACCTCGGCCGACCAGTCCAGCCAGCCCGGCGGCACCTCGGCCAGCGGGCCCGGCCCGGTGCCCACCAGGTAGCGGTGTGTCCCCTCGGGTACGTCCTCCAGCCAGTCGTCGAGGCGTTCCGGGGTCACGAACACCGCGTCGTACGGCCGGTCCGCTCCGGGTTCCAGCACCGGCAGACCGGCCAGCGCGCGGGGACGGAACGACACCGTCAGCCCGACCGACCAGGCGCCGAGCAGCACTGCCGCGGTACGCCAGTGCGGCGGCAGCAGCACCGCCACCCGGTCACCGGGGCGCAGCCCGCAGCCGTCGCGGAGCAGCCCGGCGCTGCGGGCCGTCCACTCGCCCAGTTGCGGCCCGGTCAGCTCGGTGCGCTCGCCGGTGGCGTCGTCGAGGTAGGTCAGCAGCGGCTCGTCGGTAGCGACGGCGGCGGGTGCGCGGGTGGCCATCGGATGTGCTCCTCCCTGGCGGTCAGCTCACCCTAGCCGGGTGAACCGGTCGACCAGGAGGGCCAACCGCCGCTCGTGTTCCGCCCGCCGAAGACGGCCGTCGCGCATCAGCGTGACCTGGCCGTGCAGCCCGCTCCAGAACGTCTCGGTGAACGTCTCCAGGTCGTCGTCACCGGCGAACGGGCGCAGCGTCTCGGCCAGCTCGGCGAAGGCCCGGACCAGCTCGACCGGCGTGTCCTGGCTGGCGAAGGAGAGGGCGACGGGAAGGGTGAAGATCGCGTCGTAGAGCGCGGGCCGGCGTTCGGCGAATGCGGCGTACGCCGTGGCGATGCCGACCACCGCGGCCCGCGGGTCGGTCGCGGCGGCCCGGGCGGCGGCGAGTTCGACTGCGAGTTCGGCGCAGCCCTCCACGGCGACCGCCGCCATGATGGCGTCCTTGCCCTTGAAGTGGCTGTAGAGGACGGGCTGGCTGTACTCGATCTCGGCGGCCAGGCGGCGGGTGGTGACCGCGTCCCAGCCCTCCGACTCGGCCAGGTCACGGGCGGCGGTGATGATCGCCCGTTCGCGTTCCGCCCGCTCCCGCTCCCGGCGGGCCCGAATCGACATGACCGAAACTCTAGCACCGCTAGCCAAACTATCGACGCTCTGCTAGCTTCGCTCCTATCCCTAGCGCTGCTAGAAAACGGAGCCGACATGCTCACCCCCATCGCCTACGGGCTCGCCATCGTCCTCAGCCTGTTCATCGTCCTGATCGGCGCACGCTTTCTGCTGGCTCCCCGAGCTGCCGCCGCCGGCTACGGCGTCCCGGCCGCGGAGGGCGCCGGAGATCCCGCGTACCTCACCGTCAAAGGGCTACGTGACCTCACCTACGGCCTGGTCGGCCTCGCCCTGATCGCCTTCACCAGCGCCGACGCCGTCGCCTGGTTCATGCTTGTCGTCGCGCTGGCGCCGCTGGGCGACACCGTCATCGTGCTGCGGCACGGCGGCTCCCGGGCGACCGCCTTCGGCATCCACTTCGCCACCGCCGTGGTCGTCCTCGTCAGCGCCGCCCTGCTGTTCGCGATCTAGCCGGGCCCACCGGTCCGCGGCCGTCGACTTTGGTCGCGGGCCCGGTCGCCCGACGGCCGTATCGAAGGGCCGGATGGCTGCGGGACGGTGCGGCCATGACGACCGAACCCCCGCGCCGGCGGCTGGTGCCGGCGATCGCGTTGCTGCTGCTCGCCCCGTGGACCGCCGAGTGCTCCTGGGGCGGCTTCACCCTCACCGGCATGCCGTTCGTCGTGCTGGTGCTCGCCCCGATGTACGGCGGGGCCGCGCTGCTGATCCGCGAGACGGCCCGGCGGCTCGGGCTCGGCTGGCCGGGGATCGCGCTGCTGGCCGCCGCGTTCGGCGTGGTCCAGGCCGGCCTGGTCGACCAGTCGCTGTTCAACCCCGGGTTCCTGGACGACACCGAGTTCGCCAACACCCGGGCTGCGGCCGAGGCCAGCCTGGTGCCCGGCCCCGGGTTCAGCGCGCGGCAGGCGGTCGACTACGTCGGCAACCACGTGGTGCTGACCATCTGCGCGCCGATCGCGCTCGTCGAGTCGTACCTCGGTGCGGGCCGCCGGACGCGGCCCTGGCTGGGCCGACCGGGGCTGGCCGTGGCGGCGCTGCTCTGGCTCGGCGGCAGCCTGCTGGTGTTCGCCGACGACGGTGGCCGCAAGAACTTCCTGGCCTCGCCGACCCAGTTGGCATTCGCCACCGGCGTGGCGCTGGCCCTGATCACCGCCGCCCTGCTCCGCCGCCGGCACGCCGGGCCGTCACCCGTCGCGCCAGCGCACGGGCCGATGCCCGGGGCGCCAACGCCCGTCGTGCGAACGCCCGCGCCGACGCCCGCCGGAACAACGCTCGCCGGCCGACCGCACGCCGAAGCCGGCCCGCCCCGGCCGGTCTGGCCCGCGCTGGTCGTGGTGGTGGCGTACCTGGGGTCCACTGTCGCCCCGGGCTGGCCGGGAGTCACGCTCGCCCTCGCGCTCGCCACTGTCGCCGCCGTCCTGCTGACGTGCTGGTCCCGGCGGCCCGGCTGGGAGCAGCCGCACGTGCTCGCCACCGGCTCGGCAGGTCTGGTCGTCGCGGCCGCGCTCGCGTACACGGTGCCGACCTATGCCCCGGCGAGCCCGGCGGCGGCGCTGGTGGGTGACGTGGCGATCAGCGTGATCGTGCTGCTGCTGGTCGGCGGCGCGTGGTGGCGGGTCAGCCGGTCGGCAGCTCGGGACCGCCGTCGAGCAGCGGCGCCAGCAGGTCGCCCTGCTTCTCCACTCGCTTGAGCACCTCACCGGCGGTGTACGGCCGGGACGACGGCCGCTTCCCGGCCGCCCCGGCCTCCACCTCGTCCCAGGTCAGCGGCGTCGACACGGCCGGCACCGACTGGGCCCGCAGCGAGTACGGCGCGACTGTCGTCTTCGCCGCGTTGTTCTGGCTCCAGTCGATGAAGACCTTGCCGGGACGCAGGTTCTTCGCCATCTTCGACACGACCAGCTTCGGGTGTGCCTTCTCCAGTTCCTGCGCGATCCGCTTGGCGTAGTCGGAGACGAGTTCGGCGTCCTGCGTGCCGGCGATCGGGCAGCAGAGCTGCATGCCCTTCTTCCCCGACGTCTTCGGGAACGAGGAAATCCCGTCGGAAGCCAGCCGGTCGCGCATCAGCACCGCCACCTGGCAGCACTGCTTGAGCGCCGCCGGGGCGCCCGGGTCCAGATCGACCACCATCATGTCCGGGTGCGCGCCGACCTTCCACTGCGGAGTGTGCAACTCCAGCGCGGCCAGGTTGGCCAGCCACACGAGCGTGGGCAGCTCGTCGCAGACCACGTAGTCGATGGTCTCCCGCCCTTTGCTCGACCCGGGGGCGGGCAGGTTCTCGGTGCGTACCCAGCCGGGGGTCGCGGCGGGCGCGTTCTTCTCGAAGAACGAGCCGCCGTCGACGCCGTTGGGGAACCGGATCCGGGTCAGCGCGCGGTCACGCAGGTGCGGCAGCAGGACGGGGGCGATCCGGGTGTAGTAGTCGATGACCTCGCCCTTGGTGAAGCCGGCCTGCGGGAACAGCACCTTGTCCAGGTTGGACAGCTCCAGCGAGCGCCCCTCGACCTCGACCTTGAGCCGGTCAGCCGGCATCGTCGACCTCCTCGGGCGGCTTGTCCGGGCGCAGGCGCAGGATGCGCGGGAAGCGCAGCCGGCCGTCCGGCGTGCGCTGGCCGTACTTGACCTCCACCACGATCCGGGGACTTACCCAGATCGCGCCGCGGGCATCCTCGCGCGGCACCCCGGCGGCGAACGGCGACGCGGTGGCCCGCAGCGGTTCCAGCTCGCGCAGCAGTTCCCGTTCGATGGCCGCGCCGATCCCGCCGCCGACCCGCCCCCGGTAGATCAGCCGCCCGTCCGGGCCGGGCACGCCGACCAGCAGGCCGCCGACGCGGCGCGCGCCGGGCCGCCAGCCGCCGACCACGAAGTCGCCGGTGACCTCCAGCTTGACCTTCACCCAGTCCGGGGAGCGCACGCCGGGCCGGTAGAGCGAGTCGACCCGCTTGGCCATCACCCCCTCCAGCCCGTGCTCGCCGGCCGCCGCGTAGGTGGCCGGGCCGTCGCCGAAGACCGGCGGCACCGCCCACCGGGCGGCGCCGAGCCCGAGCGCCTCCAGCGCCGCCCGCCGCTCCCGCCACGGCCGGGCGGTCAGGTCCTCGCCGTCGAGCCGCAACAGGTCGAAGATCATGTACGTGACGGGTACGGTCGCCGCGAGCCGCGCCGCCTTGGCCGGGTTGCGCACGTGCATCCGCTCGGCGAGCGCGGTGAACGAGGGCTGCCCGTCGGTGAAGAGCACCACCTCGCCGTCGAGCAGCGCGTCGCCGACCTGCTCGGCCAGGTTGAGCAGTTCCGGGTACGCGGTGGTGATCTCGACGCCGGAGCGGGCGTAGAAGTGCCGGTCGCCGCGTGAGATGTCGGCGAGCGCGCGGACCCCGTCCCACTTGAACTCGTACGCCCAGGCGGCGCCGGCCGGGAGCTGCCCGGTCGTCGCGAGCATCGGCTTCAACGGCGCGCCGGGCACGTTCCGACTGTAGTTGGGTGCCGAAGCGCGTGCGTCCCGTTCGATCATTTGCGATTCTGGTGGTCAACCGGGGAGAGGAGCGCGGAATGCGGGCGATCTGGAAAGGAGCGGTGTCGTTCGGCCTGGTGTCGATCGGGGTGAAGGTCTACTCGGCCACCGAGGAGAAGGACATCCGTTTCCACCAGGTGCACCGTGAGGACGGCGGCCGGATCCGCTACAAGCGCACCTGCTCGGTCTGCGGCGAGGAGGTCACCTACGACGACATCGCCAAGGGGTACGACATCGGCGGCGGCGAGATGGTCATCCTCACCGACGAGGACTTCGCCGACCTGCCGTTGAGCACCTCGCACGCGATCGACGTGCTGGAGTTCGTACCGGCCGAGCAGGTCGATCCGATCCTCTACAACAAGGCGTACTTCCTGGAGCCGGAGGGCTCGGCCACCAAGCCGTACGTGCTGCTGCGTGACGCGCTGTCGGACTCGGAGCGGGTGGCGATCGTCAAGGTGGCGCTGCGCCAGCGGGAGCAGTTGGCGACGCTGCGGGTACGCGAGGGCGTGCTGCTGCTCAACACCATGCTGTGGCCGGACGAGATCCGCCGGCCCGACTTCGGGTTCCTCGACGAGGACCTGAAGGTACGCCCGCCGGAGCTGGCGATGGCCAGTTCGCTGATCGACTCGATGGCCGGCGAGTTCGAGCCGGACGCCTTCACCGACGACTACCGGGCGGCGCTGCAGGAGGTCATCGACGCGAAGGTCGAGGGCCGCGAGGTGGTGCAGCCGGAGGAGGAAGAGGCCGCCCCGGCCGCCGCGGTGGACCTGATGGCCGCGCTGAAGGCGTCCGTGGAGCGGGCCCGGGCGGCCCGGGGCGAGGCGCCGTCCGGCGGCGGGGCCGAGCCCACGCCGATCTCGTCGGCCCGGTCGGCGAAGAAGGCGCCGGCCAGGAAGACGGCCGAGAAGAAGGCGGAGCCGGCGAAGAAGACCGCCGCCAAGAAGACGCCCGCGAAGAAGACGGCGGAGAAGAAGGCCGAGCCGGCCAAGAAGACCGCCGCCAAGAAGACGCCGGCGAAGAAGACGGCCGCGAAGAAGAGCGCCTGACGCGCGTACGGCCGGGGCCCCGCCCCCGGTGGAGAGCGGGGCCGGACCGCTCAGCCTCGGCCGAGCTTCTCGGTCGGGGTGACCCGGACGATGACGCGCTCCTCGCCGGGGCGCCGCCACGGGTACGTGTCCTGGCCGAGGTACTTCTTCGCCATCCGGTCGATGTGCTCGTCGGCGCCCTCGGTGACGAACTCGACGGTGCCCTTGATCCAGAGCGTGCGGAAGTCGTCGGCCTTGTCCGCCACCGAGACCGCGACCACCGGGTTGCGCGACATGTTCAGGTACTTCTGCCGCCCCTTGGCCGTGTTGAACACGATGTGCTCACCGTCGGTGTCCACCCAGACCGGGGTGACGTGCGGGGTGCCGTCGGACTCGACGGTGGCCACGTGCGCGAGCTGCGGCTCGGCGAGCAGGGCCACGTCTTCTTCGCTGAGGATCGCCATGGCCGAAACGTACCCTGTGCGGCGCCCCCGTATCGGTGTCTGTGTCCTGATCGGTGCGGGCGTATGGGCACGCTGGGGGTCCGGGCGGGTACCGTGTGCGCTGGCCTCGGCGGCGGCCCGCCGGGGGCGCACCCACCCACCCTGCAGGGAGTCGACGTGAGCGAGCGTGTGGAGAACCGGTCGGCGGGCCAGGCCCCGGCCACCAAGGCACAGCGGCGGCTGGCCGCCCAGCTGGCCGAGAAGAAGGCAGCCGAGGCGCGTCGCCGCCGGCAGTCGATGCTCGGCGCGGCGGTCGGCGTGCTCGCCGTGGTGGCCCTGGTCGGCGGCCTGGTCTGGCTGAACAGCGGGGACGACGACAAGACGGCCACCGCCGGCTCCTCGGCCAGCCCCACCGCCCCGGCCGAGTCCAGCGAAGTGCCCGCTCAGGAGCTGCCCGCCGGCATCGACCCGGCGCTGAAGACCAAGCCGGCCGTGCAGGCCGGCACCGGCGAGCTGACCAAGCTCACCGTCACCACGCTGGTGAAGGGCACCGGACCGGCGGTGAAGGCCGGGCAGAACATCACCACGAACTACGTGGGCGTGTTCTACAAGGACGGCAAGCAGTTCGACGCGTCGTGGGACAACGGCCAGCCGGCCACCTTCCAGATCGGCGTGGGCCAGGTCATCAAGGGCTGGGACCAGGGCCTGGTCGGCGTGCCGGTGGGCAGCCGGGTGCAGCTGGACCTGCCGGCCGATCTGGCGTACGGCAACGACGCGGCGGGCGGCCGTCCGGCCGGGCCGCTGCGCTTCGTCGTCGACGTGCTGGCTGCGCAGTAGCTCACTCCGGGCTTCCGCCCGGTCACCCTGCGGCAGTAGGTTCATGGTCACCGCGGGCGGTACGCCCGTCCGCGGTGATCTGCTCACCGACGCGGAGGTGCACGTGGCGGCGCTGGACGGGGCCGGGGCGACCCGGCAGATGTGGACGCTGTACGAGCCGGTCCACGCGGTGACCTACTTCCACCCGCGGGCCCGCGCCGCGTTCGAGGCGGTCGGGTTGCGCGGCTACTGGCGCGGCTACTTCGCCGGGCGGGCCGCGCCGCTGGGCGCTGTCGACGCGCCCGCCGTGACTGCTGCGTTCTTCAGCTTCGCGCCGGCCATGGTGACCCGCGCGCTGCCGTCGGTGTGGCGCCTGGCCAGCCCGGAGGAGGCGCTGCGGGCCCGGCTCACCGGCGGTGTGCAGGCGCTCGCCGAGTTCACCTACGAGCTGCCCGAGTCGCACCTGGTCGAGGCCGCCGACCTGCTGGAGGAGGCGGCCGCGCGGGTGGACGTCGCCGGCCGGGTGCTCGGCGCGGTCAACGCCGCCCTGCCCCGGGGCGAGTACCCGCTGGCCCGGCTCTGGCAGGCCGCCACCACGCTGCGCGAGCACCGCGGCGACGGCCACGTGGCGGCGCTGGTGACGACCGGGCTGGAACCGGCCGAGGTGGTGGCCTGGCGGTGCCGGGTCGACCAGTCCCGCGAGTTCCACCAGCCGGCCCGAGGCTGGACCGACGAGCAGTGGGCCGCTGCCGAGCAGGGCCTGGTGGACAAGGGCTGGCTGACCGACGACCTGAGCCCCACGCCGTACGCCACCGAGACGTTCCGCGCGGTCGAGGAGGCCACCGACCGGGCCGCGTCGGGCCCGTGGCGGGCGCTGGGCGCGGAGCGTACCGCCCGGCTGCGGGAGCTGCTGGAGCCGATCGCGACGCGCTGCCGCACGATCATCCCGGCCAAGGCGCCGATCGGCCTGCCGGCGCAGCGGTCGGCCGGAGCCGCGCTGCCACGGTGAGCCGGGCCGCCGGCTGGGGCAGGATGGCGGCATGGTGGACGCGGTGCTTTTCGACCTGGACGGCGTGATCGTGGACTCCGAGCCGGTTTGGGAGGAGGTCCGGCGCGCGTACGTGGCCGAGCACGGCGGCACCTGGCAACCGGACACGCAGCGCCGGCTGATGGGCATGAGCACCGGCGAGTGGGCCGAGTACCTCAGCGGTGAGCTGGGCGTCGACAGGTCGGCCGAGCAGGTCGCCACCGAGGTGGTGACCGAGATGGCCCGGCGGTACGCGCAGCGCGTACCGGTGATCGACGGGGCGGAAGAGGTCGTGCGCCGCATCGCCGCGCGGTGGCCGCTGGGGTTGGCCAGTTCCTCCCCGACCCGGTTGATCGCTGCGGCGCTGGACGCGACGGGCCTGGCCGGCTCGTTCGGGGCGACGCTGTCGACGGAGGAGACCGCCCGGGGCAAGCCGGCGCCGGACGTGTGGCTGGCCGTGGCCGGGCGGCTGGGTGTCGACCCGGCCCGCTGCGTGGCGGTGGAGGACTCGTCGAACGGGGTCCGTTCGGCGGCTGCCGCCGGGTGCCGGGTGGTGGCGGTGCCGCACGGGTCGTACCCGCTCGATCCGGACGCCGAGGCGCTCGCGGCCGTGCTGCTCCCCTCGATCGACGCGCTCACGCCCGAGGTGGTCGAGGGGTGTTAACAAGGGGCCCTTCCTCTACCTGAGGCGTTAACAGGGGGCCCTTCCTTGAATGATCGGCGGGCGGAGGGGTAGCGCAGGTGGGAAGGGGAGGGCGGATGAAGGCGATCGTGTACGAGCGCACCGGGGACGCCTCGGTGCTCCAGGTGGTCGAGCGGCCCGTGCCGGAGCCCGGCCCGGGCGAGGTGCTGGTGCGGATGGCCGTGTCGGGGGTGAATCCGACCGACTGGAAGGCCCGGCAGGCGTGGCCGCTCCCGGCCGGCTGGCAGATCCCGCACCAGGACGGCGCCGGGGTGGTCGAGGCGGTCGGTGAGGGCGTGGACCAGACGCTGATCGGCGAGCGGGTCTGGGTGTGGGAGGCGGCGTGGCAGCGGCCGTGGGGCACCGCAGCGGAGTACACGCTGGTTCCGGTCCGGCACGCGGTGCCGCTCGGTCCGGCGTCGTTCGACCTGGGGGCGGCGCTCGGCATCCCGTTCATGACCGCGCACCGCTGCCTGACCGCCGGCGAGTACATGCCGGACAAGCTGCACGCGGGCGCGCTGAGCGACCACGTGGTGCTGGTGCAGGGCGGCGCGGGCGCGGTGGGCAACGCGGCGATCCAGCTCGCGAGCTGGGCCGACGCCTGTGTCATCGCCACTGTGAGCAGCCCGGAGAAGGCGCAGCTCGCGGCGGCGGCCGGAGCGGACTTCGTGATCAACTATCGCGAGCAGGACGTGGTCGAGGAGGTCCGCAAGGTCGCGCCCGACGGGGTGCACACGATCGTCGAGGTCTCCGCCGCCCGCAACGCCGCCGCCGACGTGCGGATGCTGCGCACCGGCGCGGCGGTCTGCGTGTACGCCGACGACGGCGGCGACGAGGTCACGTTGCCGATCCGGCCGCTGATGGGTCCGAACGCGCGCTGGCAGTTCGTGCTGATCTACACCGCGCCGAAGGTCGCCAAGGCGCAGGCGGTCACGGACATCGCGGCGGCGGTGGCGCAGGGCGCGATCCGGGTCGGTGAGGACGCCGGGCTGCCGCTGCACCGGTATCCGCTGGCGGACGCCGCCGCCGCGCAGCAGGCGGTGCAGGACAGCGTGGTGGGCAAGGTGCTGGTCACCACCGCGGACGAGTAGGCGACCGGATTTCCCCGACAGCCGGACAGACGCGAAGAAGTTTCGCAACAATGACGGTGCGGGTCAGCCCGTAACGGACGGGCGGCCCCGGCGCGGTGCGAACGCCGGGGCCGCCCTCTGGGAGGAATGCCCGTTGGAAACGTGTTCCTGCCCGTGTAGGCGACGGTACGCCCCGAAACGTTACGACGCGGTCAGTTCCCGCACGTCGAGCCCGCCGTCGGCGTACCGCGAGCGCACCACCTTCTTGTCGAACTTGCCGACGCTGGTCTTGGGCACGGCGTCGATGAACGCCCAGCGTTCCGGCAACTGCCAGCGGGCCACCGAGCCGGCCAGGAAGTCCCGCAGCTCCTCGGCGGTCACCGAGGCGCCCTCGCGGACCACCACGGTGGCCAGCGGACGCTCGTCCCAGCGCTCGTCCGGCACACCCACCACGCACGCCTCCAGCACCGCCGGGTGCGCCATCAGGGCGTTCTCCAGCTCGACCGAGGAGATCCACTCCCCGCCCGACTTGATCACGTCCTTGGCGCGGTCGGTGAGCGTGATGTAGCCGTCCGGCGAGAGCGTGCCGACGTCACCGGTGCGCAGCCAGCCGTCCCGGAACTTCTCCTCCTCCGGCACGTCGTCGCCGATGTACCGGGCCGTCACCCACGGCCCGCGCACCTCCAGCTCGCCCACCGACGTCCCGTCGGCGGGCAGCGGCTCACCCGCCGGGCCGACGATCCGCGCGGTCACGCCCGCCGGGACGCGGCCCTGCGTGTAGCGGTAGCGCCAGGCGTCGTCGCCGGTCGCGCCGGCCGGCGCCCGGGACACCGAGCCCAGCGGCGACATCTCGGTCATGCCCCAGGCGTGGATGACGTCGATGCCGTAGCGGTCGTGGAACGCGTGCATCAGCGCCGGCGGGCAGGCCGACCCGCCCACGATGACCTCCTTCAGCGAGGAGAGGTCCACCTCGTGCGCGTCCAGGTAGGCCAGCAGGTCGGTCCAGATGGTCGGCACCGCGCCCGCGAGCGTGGGGCGCTCGGCGGCGATCATCGCGGCGATCGGCTCGGCCTGGAGGAACCGGTCCGGCATGATCAGTGAGGCGCCGGAGAGGAAGGCCGCGTACGGCAGGCCCCAGGACATCGCGTGGAACATCGGGACGATGGCCAGCTCACGGTCGTTCGGGCCGAGGCCGAAGCCCTCCGGCATGCAGACCTGGAGCGAGTGCAGGTAGATCGAGCGGTGCGAGTAGGCGACGCCCTTGGGGTGGCCGGTGGTGCCCGAGGTGTAGCAGAGCGCGGCGGCGTCGCGTTCGTCCACCTCCGGCCAGTCGTAGTGGTCGGGGCGGTCGGCCAGCAGCGCGTCCCAGTGGTGCACGGTGATCCGGTCACCGGCCGCGGCCAGCAGCGGAGCCGGGTCGCCGCCGCCGACCACCACCACATGCGCCACGCCTGTCATCTCGCCGATCACCCGGGCGAGCAGCGGGATGAGCGTGGTGTCGACGAGCACCACGCGGTCCTCGGCGTGGTTGGCGATGTAGGAGACCTGGTCGGGGAAGAGCCGGATGTTGAGCGTGTGCAGCACCGCCCCCATGCTCGGCACGGCGAAGTAGGCCACCAGGTGCTCGTTGTTGTTCCACATGAACGTCGCGACCCGCTCGTCGCCGGTCACGCCGCACTCCTCGCGCAGCGCGTGGGCCAGCCGGGCGGCCGTGCGGCCGACCTCCGCGTACGTCATCCGGCGGGGCTCGGCGCCGGTCCAGGTGACCACCTCGGCCGTGCCGTGCACGGTGGCGCCGTGTTCGAGGATCCGGGCGACCTGAAGGGGGGCGTCCATCATCGTGCTACGCATGGGTAACAAAGTAGTGGCGGCGGTCACATCTACGGAACCCCCCGGAACCACCGAGGTGATCGCGGATGATGCGTAGATTGTCCGGGTGAGCATCTCGTGGGCCGACTCGTACGTGGGGCAACTCCGCGCCCTGGCCGGTGACCGCACCCTGATGTTCGTCGGCGCCCGCGCCGTGGTGCGCGACAACGCCGCACGGGTGCTGCTGATCCAGCGCTCCGACAACGGCCAGTGGGCACTGCCGGCCGGCGCCATGGAGCTCGGCGAGTCGATCGCCGACTGCGCGGTCCGGGAGGTGCGCGAGGAGACCGGCCTGCGGGCGCTGCGGGTCAGCGCGTTCGCGCTCTACACCGGCCCGGACCGCACCCACACCAACATGTACGGGCACACGTACCAGGTCTTCACCGCCGCGTTCCGGGTCGACGAGTGGGACGGCGAGCTGGACCGGTTCACCGACGAGACCACCGACGCCGGCTTCTTCCGTGCGGCGGACTTCCCGCACCCGCTCTCGTCGAGCGTCCACGAGACACTCGCCGACCTGGACGTGTTCGAGCAGACGAACCGGCTGATCCTCAAATAGCCGCCGGTCACAGCATCGTCTGCGACTTCGCCTCCATGTCCGCGGCGGCCTCCTCCTTCGACTCCTTGGTGAGCGGCTTGCCGCCCGGCGCGGGGGCCTTGCCGCCGATCGGGTCGGCGCCGCCGGTGGCGCCCTGCGGACCGGTACCGCGCAACTGGTGGTTCGGCATCGCCAGCGTGACCAGCACCGCGACGATCGCGATCAGCCCGGTGGTCAGGAAGACCAGGTGCAGCGACTCGACGAACGCGGCCTGCACGGCGGCGCGTACCGGGGCGGGCAGGGCCAGGATGGCCGCCGGGTCGTTGATCGAGAAGTTCCCGCCGGCCGACACCGCGGCCCGCTGCTCCGGCGGAAGCTGCGCGAGCGCGCCCGGCAGCCGGCCGGCCAGTTCGGAGGTGAGCCGGGACGACAGCACCGCGCCGAGGATGGCCACGCCGAACGAGCCGCCGAGCGACCGGAAGAACGTGGCCGAGGAGGTGCCCGCGCCCAGGTCGCGCACGCTCACCGCGTTCTGCACCGCGAGGATCAGCGACTGCATGCACAGGCCCAGCCCGATGCCGATCACCACCATGTAGCCGAACGCGGCCCAGAGCGAGGTGGCCACCCGCAGCTGCTGGAACAGCAGCATGCCGACCACCAGCACGGCCGCGCCCGCCACCGGGAACCACTTGTACCTGCCGATCCGGCTCATCGCCCGGCCGGTGACGATCGAGGTGATGATGACGCCGGCCATCATCGGCAACATCAGCAGACCGCTGCGGGTCGGCGAGGCGCCCTTGACGATCTGGAGGTAGAGCGGGATGAAGATGATCGACCCGAACATCACCAGACCGAGGACGAAGCCCGCCGCGTTGGCGAGCGCGAACGTGGCGCTGCGGAACAACCGCAGCGGCAGGATCGGTTCCCGGGTCCGCGCCTCCTGGACGACGAACAGCACACCCAGCACCACGCCCGCGGCGAACAGGCCGACGATCACGCCGGAACCCCAGGCGTACTCGGCGCCGCCCCAGCTCAGCGCCAGCAGCAGGCAGCTCACCCCGGCGACCAGCAGCGCCGCGCCGATCCAGTCGACTGTGTGCTCCCGGCGCTCGAACGGCACCAGCCGCATCACGTGCCAGCAGACCACGATGGCGAGGATCGCCAGCGGCACGTTGATGTAGAAGATCCACCGCCAGTTGGTCTCCGCGAAGTAACCGCCGACGAGCGGCCCGGCCACCGAGGACACGCCGAACACCGCGCCGAACAACCCCTGGTAGCGACCACGCTCCCGGGGCGAGACCACGTCCGAGATGATGGTGAACGCCAGCGTCATCAGGCCACCCGCGCCGATACCCTGCACGCCGCGCGTGACGATCAGCTGGGTCATGTTCTGCGACAGCCCGGCCAGCAACGAACCGAGCAGGAACATGCCGATCGAGAACAGGAAGACCGGCCGGCGTCCGTACAGGTCGGCCATCTTGCCGTACAGCGGCGTCGAGGCGGTCGAGGCCAGCAGGTACGCGGTGACCACCCACGAGTAGTGGTTGATGCCGCCCAGCTCCCCCACGATCGTCGGCAGCGCGGTGCCGACGATGGTCTGGTCGAGCGCCGCCAGCAGCATGCCGGTCATCAGACCGAACATCAGCAGGCGGATCTGGCGGGCGGGCAGCGCGGGCGGGGCGGTCTGGGCGGTCATCCCGCTTCCTATCCCACCGGGGGCGGATCATGCCCCCGGTGGGCCTGTGACTTTTCTCAGGCGGCGTGCCGGCCCTCGGCGAACTCCTCCACGATCTTGACGCAGAACGCCGGGAGGTCGTCCGGCTTGCGGCTGCTGACCAGCCCGTTGTCGGTGACGACCTCCTTGTCGACCCAGTTCGCGCCGGCGTTGGTGAGGTCGGTGCGCAGGCTCGGCCAGGAGGTGATGGTGCGGCCCCGCACCACGTCCGCCTCGACCAGCGTCCACGGGCCGTGGCAGATCACCCCGACCGGCTTGCCGGCGTCGAAGAATGACTTCACGAACCGGACCGCGTCCGGGTCCGCGCGCAGGAAGTCCGGGTTCGCCACGCCACCGGGCAGGACCAGACCGTCGTACGCCCCGGCGTCCGCCTCCTTGACGGTGACGTCGACCTGGTACTGCTTGCCGTGGTCGAGGTGGTTGAAGGCCTGGATCGAGCCGGAGTCGAGGGAGACCAGCTCGACCTGAGCGCCGGCGTTCTCCACCGCCTCCCGGGGCTGGGTGTACTCGACCTCCTCGACGCCGTCGGCGGCCAGGAAGGCGATGCGCTTGCCCTGAAGTGTCGCTGCCATGCTCTTCTCCTCTCCGGGGTATGTCTGAACCGTTCCCCCGGCCGATGCGGCGAAACCGGACGCACCGGGTGGCCCCCGTCGCATCCCCGCCCACCCCGCCGGCGCTCAGGTTTGGCCCGACGGCCTGGGGGGATCCGCAGAGGCATGGCAGGAGCAGCAGCGGAAGAGCGCCGGCTGGCCACCGTGGTGGCGAGCTGGCAGCAGCGTCCCGTGCTGGTCGTCGGGGACGCCATGCTGGACGAGTGGCGGTTCGCCGAGTCGGAGCGGCTCTGCCGCGAGGCGCCCGCGCCGGTCCTCACCCTGCGGCGGCGGATCTCCGCGGCCGGGGGCGCCGCCAACACGGCGGTGAACGTCGCGGCGCTCGGCGGCCGGGCCGCGCTGGTCGCCCCGGTCGGCGCCGACGTGGCCGGTGACGAGCTGCACGACTGCCTGGACCGCGCGGCGGTCTGGGACCGTACGGTGAGCCAGCCCGGCCGCCCGACGCCGGTCAAGCGGCGGATGCTCGCCGGCAACCAGATCCTGCTCCGGGAGGACTCCGGCGGCCCGGAGGACGCGCTGGACGACGACGGGGTGGCACGGCTGCTGACCGCGCTGCACTGCGCCACCGAGGAGCTGCGCGCCGTCGCGCCGGGACAGCCGCTCACGCTCGTGGTCTGCGACTACGGACTGGGTGCCCTGCCGTCGGCGGTGCGCGCCTGGCTGGTCGCCAACCGGGACCGCTACGGCACCGTGGCGCTGGACGCGCACGACCTGGCCGACTGGCGGGGACTGAACCCGACTGTGGTGACGCCGAGCTTCGCCGAGGCGACCCGGCTGCTGGCCCGCGCCGCCGCCGGTTTCGCGCACGGCGAGCGCAACGCCGTACCCAATGGTGGTGACCTGCACCTGGACCACCCGCCGGAGGCCGACGGCCCGTCCGAGCTGATGGTCGGCGCGGCGCCCGGCGGCTCCGGCGACCGCGCGCCTGGCAGCCCGCACCCGACCTCGGGCGCGCCCGCCACCCGGGCCACCGGCGGCTCGACCGGCCCGACCGGCGAGCCGACGCCCGGCGAGGAACGGGTGGCGTTCACCGGGGACGGTCTGAGCGTCACCGGCACCGGCGTGACGGTGAGCGCGACCGCCGGCACCGGCGTGGACCGGGCCGTGCTGGCCGAGTCGCGCCTGCCCGAGCTGCGCGCGCACACCGGCGCGGACGTGGTGGCGGTGACCCTGGACACCGAGGGCGCGGTGGTCGGCGGCGCCGAGGGTGAGCCCCGGCGCAGCCACAGCACCCCGGTCCCGGCCAGCCATGCGGTGGGCGCCGGGGACGCGTACCTGGCGGCCATGACGCTGGCGCTCGCCGCCGACTCGGGCCTGCCCACCGCCGCCCAGCTCGCGCAGCTCGCCGCCACCATCACGGTGGCCGACACCGGCACCTGCGTGTGCCGCCGGGAGGACCTGCTCGCCGCGCTCGGCACCGGCCCGGAGGAGGGCGGGCATCCGGCGCTGGTCGGCGCCGACGAACTGGCCGCGCTGGTGGACGAGCACCGGCAGGCCGGCCGGTCGGTGGTGTTCACCAACGGCTGCTTCGACGTGCTGCACCCGGGCCACGTCCGCTACCTGACCCAGGCCCGCGCGCTCGGTGACCTGCTGATCGTGGCGGTCAACTCGGACGGCAGCGTCCGCCGGCTCAAGGGCGCGGACCGGCCGGTCAACCCGGTCGAGGACCGCATCGCGTTGCTGGCGGCGCTGGCCTGCGTCGACCACGTGGTGGTCTTCGAGGAGGACTCGCCGGCCCGGCTGATCGAGGCGGTCCGGCCGGACGTCTACGTCAAGGGCGGCGACTACCCGCCGGAGATGGTGCCGGAGGCGCCGCTGGTGCGGCGGCTGGGCGGGCAGGTACGCACGCTCGGGTACGTGCCGGACCGCTCCACCTCGGCGATCATCGACCGGATCCGCGCCCAGTCGCACAGCATGACCGAACGCACCGAACGCACCGAGCGAAGCGAGGGCAGCCCCGTGGGCGAAGGCAGGCCGGCGTGACCCGACCGCTCGACCCGGGCACGCCCGGGCAGTTCCGGCAGCACCGCCGCCTCGACGTGCTGATCCCCACCCGCAACCGGCCCGCCGAACTGGCTGTCACCCTCTCCGGGCTGGCCGCCCAGGAGGGCGTACCCGGCTTCGGGGTGGTGGTCAGCGACCAGTCCGATGGCGAGCCCGCGTACGCGCACCCGGCCGCCGCCACGATGGTCCGGGCGTTGCGGCACCGGGGGCACCCGGTGCTGCTGACCCGGCGGCTGCCCCGGCGGGGCCTGGCCGAACACCGGTCCTACCTGCTGGCCCAGTCGGCGGCGGACGCCGTGCTCTGCCTAGACGACGACGTGTGGCTGGAGCCGGGCACGCTGTCCCGGCTGGTCACCGCGCTGGACGAGCTGGGCTGCGGGTTCGTCGGCAACGCGGTGCACGGGCTCTCCTACGCCGACGACGTCCGCCCGGAGACGCACGAGCACTACGAGGAGTGGACCGGGCGGCCGGTGCCGGAACGCATCCTGCCCGGTACGCCGGAATGGCATCGGGCCTCCATCCACCCGGCCGCGAACCTGCTGCACGTCACCGAGAAGCTGAACCTGCCGCCGGGGCAGTGGCGCGCGTACAAGGTGTCCTGGATCGGCGGCTGCGTGCTCTACGACCGGGCGAAGCTGGTCGAGGCCGGTGGCTTCGACTTCTGGGAGCGGCTGCCCGACCGGCACCAGGGCGAGGACGTCGCCGCCCAGCTCGCGGTGCTGGCGCGCCACGGCGGCGCCGGTGTGCTGCCCAGCGGGGCCTACCACCTGGAGTCGCCGACCACTGTCACCGAGCGGGACGTGGAGGCGTGGGAAGTGGTGCTCAGCGAGTCGACGGCGGAGGTGTGAGCAGCTCGCGGGCCGCCTCGATCACCTCGGCGGCGGGGACGTCGGCCACGAACGACACCCGGTGCGGGCACTCCCCGTCGCCGGGCCGGTGCGGGTAGATCCCCGGTGTGCAGTCGACGCCGCAGACCGGGCAGTGGGTGGTCCAGGCGGCGATCGGGCGGTGCCGGCCGCGCAGCGGCGAAGCCCCGTTGATCAGGTTGCCGACCCAGAACACACCGACAGTCGGCGCGCCCACGGCGGCGGCCAGGTGCAGCGGGCCGGTGTCGTTGGAGACCACCAGCGCGCAGTCCGCGTACGCGGCGGCCAGCGCCCCGAGGCTGAGCGTGCCGACCTGCGGACGTACCGGCACGCCGGCGGCCGCCACCACCGCGTCCACCGTCTCCTGCTCGGCGGGAGTGCCGGTGACCAGCACCTCGTACCCGTCTCCGGTCAGCTCGCGGGCGACCTCGGCGAAGCATTCCGGCGGCCAGCGCCGCCGCGTGTCGGTGGCGCCCGGGTGCAGCGCGACCCGGGGCCGGGTGGGTTCGCCGAGCACGGCGGCGGCCTCCGCCCGGTCGGCGGCGGTGACCGCCAGCGACGGGGTGATCGTGGTGGCCGACGCGCCGACCAGCGCGGCGACCTCCAGGTAACGGATCACCTCGTGCTGGTAGTAGACGTAGCGCAGCCAGCGGTCGAGCGGCGGCGCGCCCTCGGCCCGCAGGCCGGCGGTGACCCGCGCGCCCAGGCCCGCCACCAGCGGATTGGAGTTCGCGCCACCGCCGTGCACCTGCAACGCCAGGTCGAACCGCTCGGCACGGGCCGCGGCCAGGAACTCCGCGACGTCTCCCGGCTCCTCGCCGGCGCCGGGATCGCGGATGCCGGGCGCCGCCGGCACCACCAGCACCCGGTCCACCGGGCCGGGCCGGTCGCGCCAGAGCGCCGCGTGCCACGGCGCGCCGAGCAGCACGATCTCCGCCGACGGGTACGCCGACCGCAGCGCGTCCAGCGCCGGCAGCACGAAGATGAAGTCGCCGAGCGCGTTGGCGCGCAGCACGGCGATGCGCTCGACGTCGGGTACGCGCTCGCCGACCGGACCGAGCAGCGCTGGACTGGTCACGCGGCCCCTACGGCCGGTCGATCTCGTCGAGCGCGGTGTCCGGGTGGTGCAGCTCCCGGTCCGCGGCCGGGTCGGCCGGCATCGGCGTACGGTCGACGCTCGCGCGCGGGCCGGTGCGGCCGACGGTGATGGTGCGCGGCGTGGGCCGGGCCGCCCGGGGCAGCCGCACCCGCAGCAGACCGTGGTCCATCACCGCGTCGATCCGGTCCGGGTCCACGCGGGACGGCAGGTCGACGCGGTACTCGAAGCCGCGCGTGGTGAACCCGCCCGGGATGCCGTGGTCGGCGTTGACCTCGGCCTCCGACCGGGCGCGCACGCACAGCTCCCGGTCGTCCAGTTCGACGGCGACCTCCTCCGGCGCCACGCCGGGCAGCCGGACGACGACCTCCCAGCCGTCTGCCGTCTCGGCCAGATCCACGTCCTGGCCGCCGGAGCGTCCGCCGACCAGCCGGCTCAGCTCGGAGCGCAGCGACTGCAGCTCGCCCATCGGGTCCCAACCCTGCTGGCGGCCACGCCAGCCCCGTCCGCCGTTCTGTTCGGTCATCGCACGTCTCCGATCCGCTGGGTCGCCGAGGGGGATCGCAGCGAGCTCGGCGCGTTCAGATCGTGCTCCGGGTCGACGCCGACGCCGAGCCGGTCCACCAGCTCACCGCCGAGCCAGGCGCTGACCCCGAGGATCGCCACGGCGACCACCTCGATGGCGATCAGCGCGCCACCGGCGGCCCGCGAGTCGGCGTTGAGCCGGACCACCCAGACCGCGGCGAACAGCAGGATCACCGCCACGTTGGCGGCGGCGTGGGTGAGCCCGACCCGCTTCGCGCGGGTGCCGACCGGCAGGGCGAGCAGGTCGAACGCCCCGGCCGCGGCGGCCAGCAGGCCGCCGATCAGGCCGACTGTGATGTTCCAGTACGCGACCTCGCCGAGGAAGTCCGGACCGCCCACGGTGTCCACCACATCGAAGATCACCGCGGTAACCAGAAGCGCCACCGGGAACATCACGAGCATCGGATGCACGGGATGGCCGAGCACCTTCAGTCGGCTCTCCATCTCGGCCTCCATCCGTCGCGTCCGGACGCACGCTGCGAACCGGTCCCTACCCGCCGGTCCCGGGGGCAAACCCGGCACTCGACGCGTCTCCTAGGCTGACAGTGGCGGAAACCAGCCCGTCGCGGGCCGGAACCGTCGTGACGATCAACGGACGGGGGAGGAAGACGTGACGACCCGGGAGATCACCAGCGAGGCCGAACTACGCGAGCTGATCGGGACGCCGATGCCGCGCGCGGCCGCCAAGGACCGCCGTACGCTGCACGAACGCGACCGGGAGTGGCTCGCCGCGTCACCGTTCTGCCTGATCGCCACCGCTGGCGCGGACGGCACCTGCGACGTCTCCCCGAAGGGCGACCCGCCCGGCTTCGCGCTCGTGCTGGACGACACCACGATCGCCATCCCGGAGCGGCCCGGCAACCGGCGGGCCGACGGCTACCGCAACATCCTGGCCAACCCGCACGTCGGGCTGATCTTCCTGATCCCCGGCCGCACCGACACGCTGCGGATCAACGGGCGCGCCCGGCTGATCGCCGACGCGCCGTGGTTCGCCGACATGGAGGTCAAGGGCCACCGGCCGCTGCTGGCCGTCGAGGTCGCGATCGAGCAGATCTTCTACCACTGCGCGAAGGCTTTCCTCCGTTCCGAGCTGTGGCAGCCGGAGACCTGGCAGCCGGACGTGCTGCCGACCCGGGCCCGGCTGATCAAGGAGGTGGAGGCCCCGGCGGAGAGCCTGGCCGACCTGGAACGCCATTACGGCCCGGCCTACCTGGAGACCCTGTACCGCTGAGGTCCGTGGTCAGGGCCGGACGTTGCGCTTGCGCTTGCCCCGGCCCACGTATCCGCGACCGTCCGCCGCCGGCTCCACCCGGCGCGGCCGGTCGCGGCGCGGCCGGTTGGCACGCCGGCGCCTGATACGGGACAGGGTCAGCACCACCCCGACGCCCAGGACGGCCAGCCCGACCACGCCGAGGACGCCCTGCACACGGCCGCGGTGGCCGCTGAGCTGACCGAAGTCGGTCACGAAGTCGCCCGGGTCGGCCGGGTTCACCCAGATCGGCACCTCGGCCCCGGCGGCCCGGCACACCTCGAAGCAGGCCACCTCCTGCGCGTGCGTCCGGCCGTCGAGCTCGTAGCTGAAGTACATGGTCCTCGACGAGGAACTCCGGTTGCCGCCGCTCTTCGTCACCTGATCGACGACGACCGCCCGCGCGGGCGTACCCCGCTCGCGCAGCGTCACCGCCCAGTCGTCCAGCTCCGCCTGGGTGTGGAACGGCAGCCACAGCAACGCGCCGCCGCCGGCCACCAGCAGTACGCATGCGAGGTGGATCAGGAACGACCGGCGGTTGATCACCTGGCCATCGTCGCCGGGGGCCGCAACCCCGGGACCGACCCCCGATGGGGTTGAATCGGCTACGTGGCGAAGACCTTGACGATCACCACCCGGAACGCGAGCTTCCAGCAGTGGCAGGCGCTGCTGACCAACCGCAACAAGCGCCAGCGTGCCGGGGAGTTCCTGGTCCAGGGGGTACGCCCGATCACCGTGGCCCTGGAACAGGGGTGGGAGATCCGGGCGCTGCTGTACCCGGACCGGCAGCCGCTGTCCCGCTGGTGCCGGGAACTGCTCGACCGCGCCGACGCCCGGCGGGTCGCCCTCGCGCCCGAACTGATGCGGGAACTCAGCGGCAAGGAGGAGGAGTCACCCGAGCTGCTGGCCGTGGTGGCGCAGCCCGATGACGACCTGGCCCGCATCCCGGTCGGGCCCGACATGCTCGTGGTGGTCTTCGACCGCCCCAAGACCCCGGGCAACATCGGCACGCTGATCCGTTCCGCCGACGCCTTCGGCGCGTCCGGCGTGGTGGTCACCGGCCACGCCGCCGACCCCTACGACCCGAAGGCGGTGCGGGCCAGCACCGGGTCGCTGTTCGCCGTACCGGCCGTGCGCGTCCCCAGCCACCACGCCGTCCTCGACTGGGTCGCCGCGGCGCGGAAGGAGGGACCCCAGATCCAGATCATCGGTACGGACGAACACGGCGACGTGGACGTCGCGGAGCACGACCTGACCGGGCCCACTGTCCTGCTCGTCGGCAACGAGACGCACGGACTCAGCAAGGGCTGGCAGGAGGCGGCCGACCGGATGGTACGCATCCCGATCGTCGGCGCGGCCAGTTCGCTGAACGCGGCGGCGGCCGGGACGGTGGCCCTGTACGAGGCCGCCCGGCAGCGCGCGAAGCAACGGTGACGCCTGCCGCCGCTACGAGGCGACCGTGCCGGTAGCGGTCCTCGACGGCCGCTCACGTCCCCACGCGGCCAGCGGTTCGAGCGCGTCGTTGAGGCGTACGCCGTCCTCGGTCAGCGAGTACTCGACGCGCGGCGGCACCTCGTCGTAGGAGACGCGGCGCACGACGCCGTCCGCCTCCATCTCGCGCAGGTGTGCGGCAAGCACCTTCTCGGTGATCCCCGGCAGCAGCCGGCGCAATTCGCCGAAGCGGCGGTACGGGTGCTCGTGGAGTGCCCAGAGGATCAGGACCTTCCACTTGCCCCCGATCACCTCCATCGCGGCGTCGATCCCGCAGACATGGCCGTCCGGTGCGCCCGGCCGGTTCAACGTCGTCATGCCCCCGCCCTTCCGACCTGCTCGCTCACCTCAGAGTAACCACCTACTCCGAAGTGCGTACTTGATCACCTGCGGGCCTGCGACCAGCCTGATCGGCATGGCACACGACACTGTGGAGAAGACTTCAGTCACGCTGCTGGGCCTGGGCGCGATGGGTGCCGCGCTGGGCCGCGCCTGGCTCGCCGCCGGCCACCCGCTCACCGTCTGGAACCGCACCCCGGCCCGCGCCGCGGCGATCTGCGCCGAAGCAGCGCGGGCCGCGGACAGCGCCGCCGAGGCCGTCGCCGCCAACACCCTTGTCGTCGTCTGCCTGCTGGACGACGCCTCGGTCGAGGAGGTGCTGGCCGGCACCGACCTGGCCGGCAAGGACCTGGTCAACCTGACCACGAGTACGCCCGCCCAGGCCCGCGTCCGAGCCGGCTGGGCCCGCGAGCGCGGCGCCCGCTACCTCGACGGCGGGATCATGGCCGTTCCTCCGATGATCGGCGTCCCGGACTCCGGCGGCTACGTCTTCTACAGCGGCTCCCGCGAGCTGTTCGAACGGCACCGGGAGACGCTCGCCGTCCCCGCCGGCACCACCTACGTCGGCCGGGACGCCGGCTTCGCCGCCCTGCACGACGTCGCCCTGCTCAGCGCCATGTACGGGATGTTCGCCGGGGCAGCGCACGCCTTCGCCCTGATCCGCCGGGAGGACATCGACCCCGCGTCGCTGGCCCCGCTGCTCGCCGACTGGCTCGTCGCGATGGCCCCCGCCGTTCACCAGACCGCCGACCAGCTGCGGAGCGGCGACTATACGAAGGGCGTCGTCTCCACTCTCGCCATGCAGGTGGCCGGCACACCGACGTTCCTCCGCACCGCCGAGCAGCAGGGCGTCAGCCCAGAACTGCTCAGCCCCTACTTCGAGCTGATGCGCCGCCGCCTGGCCGAGGGCAGCGGCGAGGAGGACCTCACGGGCGTCATCGACCTGCTGGTGCGCTGACCGCCGCGGACCGAGACAACCCACGTGGACCGCCGATACGCCGATGGTGATCTCGGCTGTTCCCCTGATGAGATTTCCCGGCGACGCAATGACGATCGTCCGATGCGACAGGAGCATCCGCAGCACGTACCCGATTGCGCCGGCCCGACCGGCGTCGAGGGCAAGTTGCCGGTCGCCCGCTGGCGGCGCGTCCTGGCGGTTCTCGCGCCGGTGATCGCGGCGGTGCTCGGCGCCGCGATGGCCACGCAGTGGGAGGTCGGCGGCGGCCGAGCCGTCAGCTCCCTCCCCGCTCCGTCGCGATGGATGGCCGAGAACCTGCCGTTGTTCGACGGTGGGGAGCCGGCGTGGATCTGGCGCGGCCCCTTCTTCGTGTCTGTGCTGCTGGCGCTGCCGCTCGTCTGGACGGTCACCGGCCACGCCACCGCGACGCCCCGCCGCCTCACGAGGTACGGGCTCCTCACCGCGGCCATCGCGATCGGCCTGGAATACAGCAGCCCCGGGTACGGGTGGATGTTCGACCTCGTGGCCCTGTTGACGGCGCTGGTGGGCACCGTCTGGTGTGGGCTGCAGGGACTGCGGCGCGGCGTGCTGCCGCGCCGCGTCGCATGGGCGCTCGTCGCGGCGCTGCCGTTGACGCCACCAGCCGGCTTCCTCACGTTCTGGTACCTGCCGCCCGGCCTGACCATGGGCGTACTGCTGGCCTGGGCCGCTGCCGCCAGATGGTCTTACTCCCCCGCACCATCACCTGGACGTGTACGTGGTTTTGTTCGGTGACGACCTGGACGCCGTCGCCAACCGGCTGGACGAGGCGGTCGCAACGCGGGATGCGGATTAAATGCGGGCCGCTCACCTCGGGCTCGTAGGTCTGCGTGGCGGCAACTCGGCAACTGCGCGCGCTGCCCGTCGCACATCAGATGTCCGATCACATGCTGGCAGTCGGCTGTCCGGTCTCAGAACCTTCGTGACGGATCGGTATCAGGGACCTGGGTGACACTCCGCGACAGCGCCGAAGCGATCGGCGTGCGATCCAATCACGTCAAGTCGTCTCGGGCGCCGATCGGCGTCTGCGCTCTTCCCAACGGGCTTGTCGTCTGGCGTAGGCACGCCGCGCATCTGCCAGGCTGACCGGCCGTTCGGCGTAGGCACGCCGGGCATCCGTCAGACTGAGCGAACCGTTGGGGCCGCCTCGCACCGTGTCAGCGTCTTCGTCATCCTGCCCGTCGTCCTCCCAGCCGCAGGCGAAGCAAATCTCGAACTGACCTCGCCCCTCAAGCGTCGGGTGCCGACAGCAGGGGCACGCGTACGGTTCGCCACCCGCTTCAGCCACTACAGATCGCTGGTTCAACGCCTCGACGTACTGCTCAAACCACCTGGTGCGGCGCGCGAGTTCATCCGCGGACAGCCCCTCCTGCTTACCGGCATGCTCGTCCATCATCTGCCCCTCTCGCTGTCGATCCAGTTCAAGCATCGAACCCAATACAGAAAGGCCCCACCGCAGGGAGGTGGCGCAACCGCGTCCGCCTACACGTACCGTCCGCAACTCTGTCGACACGAACTGCCCGGAGGCAGACAAGATCGTCTAGCCGGACGTGTCACGCACGTCCTGAGACTGCTCCGTCACGCACGTCCCGAGACCCAACATCGCCGGCAGTCGCTGTCCTGCGCTGGTTGATGGTTGACACTGCGACCTCGGTTGATGCTTGACGCTGTGGCGATGTATCGCCAGCTCGGCTGTATTGGCGGGGTAATTCCGATGACGGCCTTTGGGCGGGCAGCAAGGATGGCGCATCGAAGGGGGTGCGACCACGGATGGCACTTACGGATGGCGTCAACCACCAACATCGACCCGTCGCCCTGGTGACCGGCGCCGGCCGCAGCGCCGGCATCGCCGCATCGGTGGTGCTGACGCTGGCCCAGACCGGCTGGGATGTCGGCTTCACCTACTGGACCCCGTACGACGAGCGGATGCCCTGGGGAGCCGATCCCAAGGCCATGACACAGCTCAGCAGCCAAGCCGCCAAGCACGGGGCGAGAACCGCAGCAGTCGAGGCGGACCTCGCTGATCCTCACGCCACGGCCGGCATCTTCGAGGCCGTGGAACGAGAACTCGGCGCGGTCAGCGCGCTCGTCCTCGCCCACTGCGAGAGCGTCAACTCGGGCCTGCTCGACACCAGCATCGAAAGCTTCGACCGTCACTTCGCAGTCAACACCCGGGCAAGCTGGCTCCTGATTCGCGAGTACGCCCAACGGTTCCACGGGCCACACGGCACGGGACGCATCATCAGCCTGACCAGCGACGCTACTGTCGGCAACCTTCCCTACGGAGCCAGCAAAGGCGCACTCGATCGGATCACCCTGGCCGCCGCTCAAGAACTGGCCCACCTCGGCGTGACCGCCAACGCCATCGATCCGGGCCCGACCGATACCGGCTGGATGACCACAGAAACCAAGGACGCGGTCCTACGGGCCACACCGCTCGGTCGCCTCGGGCGCCCCCAGGACTGCGCGAACCTCGTCGCGTTCCTGTGCTCACCCGACGGAGGCTGGATCAACGGCCAACTCTTGAACAGCGACGGCGGCATCACCTGACCAAAGCCCACGTAGCTCCGGAGATCGCGCGGGAAGCGGCTTCGCGGTTGGAGGGGGCGCTGTGGTCAGGTGTGTAGGTTGGCTGCTCGCTTGGCTGCCCGGCCTCGCGAGGGTAGGCAAAAGGCCCAGGTCATGATCGGCGATCAAGCCGGTGACCTGGGCCTTTCTGTGGAGCCGCCTGACGGAATCGAACCGTCGACCTACGCATTACGAGTGCGTCGCTCTAGCCGACTGAGCTAAGGCGGCAACGATCGTAAAGTGTACGGCACGCCCCGGCGGAAGCCGAACCGGATCCCCGGCCCCCGTACCCGGACACCGGACCACATCCGCCCCGTCACGGGAGAGACTTCGCGCCGCGTCCCGACTACCCTGCGGCGGGTGACCGACGAACCGCCGCGGCCAGCGGCCCCCGAGGCGCATCCCGGCGAGCGCGCCACCCGCCGCCCCCGCAGCATGGACCCTCGGGAGCTGGGTTTCACGCCACGCCGGCCGGTGCCCTGGCTCGCGCCGCTGCTGCTGATCAGCACCGGCCTGCGTACGCTGCTGGCGATGCTGTTCGGGGCGTACCTGGACAAGCGCGAGCTGCAGAACGCGTTCGGCGACGGCACGTTCCGGCAGGTCGGGCCGGACGGCGGGCTCTGGCTCGACTACGTGGCGGACCTGGGTGACGGCTTCGACGCCACGTACTCGGTGGCGTACCTGCTCGCCCAGCCGGAGCTGACTGTGGACGGGCACCGGCTTCCGCGGGCGCAGACGCTGGTGATGGGCGGCGACCAAGTCTACCCGGCGGCGGGCTACGAGGCGTACGAGGACCGCTGCAAGGGCCCGTACCAGGCGGCTCTGCCGGTCGCGCCGCCGGAGCAGCCGACGCTGTTCGCGGTGCCGGGCAACCACGACTGGTACGACGGGCTGACGGCGTTCCTGCGGCTGTTCGTGCGGACCCGGGACCGGCACTTCGGCGGCTGGGGCACCGGCCAGTCCCGCTCGTACTTCGCGGTCGAACTGCCGGCCGGCTGGTGGCTACTCGGCCTCGACGACCAGTCCGGGTCGTACCTGGACGACCCGCAGCTCACCTACTTCGACGAGGTGGCCCGCAAGCTCGCCCCGGAGTCGAAGGTGATCCTGGCGGTGCCGGCGCCCACGTGGGTCAAGGCCGTCGACCACCCCAACGCGTACGACTCGATCGACTATTTCATCCGTACCCTCGTCGCGCCGACCGGGGCGCAGGTGCGGGTGCTGGTCTCCGGCGACCTGCACCACTACGCCCGATACGCCGGGGCGGGCCGGCAGCTCATCACGTGCGGCGGTGGCGGCGCCTACCTCTACCCCACGCACCGGCTGCCGGAGAAGCTGGAGGTGCCGCCGCGTGACACGCTCACCCGGCGGGCCAGCAACACCCAGGAGTACGACCTGGCCGCGCGCTACCCGGACAAGGCGCGTTCCCGCCGGTACGGCTGGGGGATCTTCGCCCGGCTGCCGTTCCGCAATCCGGGCTTCACCACTCTGCTCGGCACCCTGCACACGCTGCTGATGCTGGCCATGGCCGGGGTGGCGGTGCAGCGGGTGGGCACCACCGAGCAGCGGCTGTTCAGCGTGCCGCTGGCGATCATGCTGGTGGTGGCGATGATGGGCGCGGTGTTCTTCGCCAAGCCGCCGACGGCGGGCGGGAAACGGCACGCCCGGCACTGGATCCTCGGGGTGGCGCACGGGCTGGCCCAGGTGGCGCTCGCCGCCGGGGGCACGTGGGTCTGGTTGCAGCTTCCGTTCTACGACTGGCCATGGCCGATGCCGGCGGTCGCCGCGGTGGTGCTCTACGGGCCGGTGAGCGGTCTTGTCGCCAGCCAACTTGTCGCGCTCTACCTGCTGGTGGCCGGCGCGTTCGGGGTCAACCTGAACGAGTTGTTCGCCGCCCAGGGCATCGAGGACTCGAAGGCGTTCCTGCGGTTCCGGATCGACCCGGACGGCACGCTGACGATCTATCCGATCGCTGTGGACAAGGTCTCCCACGGCTGGCAGCTCAACCCCGACCAGTCCCCGACGGCACCGTGGCTGACCCCGAAGACCCCGCTGACCCCCCGCCTCGCCGAACCCCCGATCGTCATCCGCTGACCCCTGATCAGCGCCGAAGGGGCGGGAGGGAAGGGGTCAGGGCTGGGGGTAGTGCTGGTCGTGGGCCTGCCGGGGGCCGCAGACCGAGGCTCGCGAGCACATCGAGCGCGAGCCGTCGGCGTCCAGGCGTACCGTCACCGCGTCGCGCGGGACGCTGTGGCCGACCACCTTGCCCTCGCCCTGCGGCGTGGAGACCCGGCTGCCGACCGCGGGGGCCGACTCCTGGAACTTCTGGTACAGCGGGTGCTCGTACTTGAGGCAGCACATCAGCCGCCCGCACGCGCCGGAGATGCGCAGCGGGTTGAGTGGCAGGTCCTGGTCCTTCGCCATCCGGATGGTGACCGGCTCGAAGTCGTTGAGGAACGTGGCGCAGCACAGGTCACGTCCGCAGGAGCCGATGCCGCCCTGCACCCGTGCCGAGTCACGGGCGGACAGCTGCCGCAGCTCGACCCGGCAGTGCAGGGTGGCGCCCAGGTCACGGACCAGGGAGCGGAAGTCGACCCGGTGCGGCGCGGTGAAGTAGATGGTGGTGCGGTCGCTGCCGTTCTCCGGCGTGGCCAGGACGTGGTCGACGGCGACCACCTTCATCGGCAGGCCGTGTTCGCGGATCAGCCGCTTGGCGGCCACCTTCGCCTCGGCCTTGCGCCGGCGCAGCGTCTCGTCGCGGCGCAGGTCGTCGTCCTCGGCGAGCCCGGCGAGTTTCGGGAACCCGTCGGTGTCCTCGCTGACCCATTGGGCGGCCCAGACGCACTCGGCCACCTCGGGTCCCTCGTCGGTGGGCACCAGCACCCGGTCGCCCACCTGCGGGCGCAGCTCGCCCGGGTCGAGGTAGTAGAGGCGCCCGTACCGGTTGAAACTGACCGCGCAGAGCATGCCCATGCGCCCCACCCTACGCGGATCGACGCCCGCCGTACGGCGGGCGGTCGCCGTCCGGTCACCGACTGCGGCGATCGGGTCCGTCGATCCGGCCGAATCGCTCCCTTCGCCTCGCCCGGACGGCTGAAACCTCGCCCGCTGCCGGGACAAGCGTGTGTCGACAGCGTTGAGTGAAGACATACCTGCGGGGGGTGCAGGGGAAGTCCACGGCGTCGCCGCCGTTGCCCGGCCACGGCCGGTCCGGCGCGCGGCGCCGTGGACCGTCAGTAGCCGATTCGGGTGGTGCCGCCGTAGTGCGGCGCGACCGCCGGCCGATCCCGCCAGACCGTCTCGGCGAGACTCGGCCCCCACTGACGCAGCAGCGTCTCGGCGCCGTCGTAGGCGACTCCGAGCACGCCGAGGATCCGGGTGGCGATCTCGGCAGCGGCCGACGCCCCGGCCGGTCCGGGCTGGACGCCGGGGCGGGTCGCCGCGTGTACGGCGACCGCCTCGGACGAACCCAGCACCTCGGCCAGCGCGCGGGCCAGCGCGACCCGACTGCCCTCCACCCAGCCGGCCAGCGCGTCCGCGTAGCTCGCCGTCGACTCCAGCCGCCCGACCAGGCTCTCCGGCCCCTCGTCCAGGTGCCGGAGCAGTGTCGCGCGCGCCTCGTCGTACGCCGACGCGGCAGCACCCGACCAGGCGATCGCGTCGCCGAGCACGGCGCAGGTGTCGTCGTACCCCCGGACGAGCCGGCGCACGGCGTGGCCGGCGCCGGTCAGCGGCGCGGGGTGCAGGTCGAGGAACTCGCGCACGGCCGCGCCGGGAAGCACCTGCATGCGGCGCAGCAGCGGCCAGAGGCGGTGCCCCTCGGGCGCACCGGCGGCGAGCAGCGTGTCGACGCGGGCGAGCAGGTCGAGCCCCGGCTCGGCGAGGCGGTCGAGCGCGTCCATCAGGCCTCCCGGGCCAGCCGCCGGGCCACGCCGTCGTCGGCGGCGGCGTAGCGGTCGGCGGCGCTGCGCAGCGCCGCCGCGGCGGCTGCGAGCCGGACGGCGGCGGCCTGCGCCTCGCGTGCCCGGTCGGCGGTGGCGGCGGTCCACTGCCGGTGCAGCGCGCGGCCCACGTCGCCGGGGCGGCCGGCGGCGTGCGCGCCGAACGCGGGGTGCGGCGGGTCGGTGGCGGTGACCGTGCGGGCCAGCGTGGCGAGGGTCGCGCCGGCCTCGTCGAGGCGGGCGGCCAGGGCGCGCAGCGTCTCCATGTCAGGCTCCCGCCAGCGGCCGGTAGGCCGCGAACGTCTCGTTGTGCAGCTTCTCCCGCGCCCACTGCGCCGCGTCGGCGGCGGCGGTGACCGCCGCCTGCACCGAACCGGCCACGTCACGTGGGCTGCGGTGGTGCAGCGGACCGAGGAAACGCACGTCGGTGATCCGCCCACCGGCTGTCACCACCACCTCGACGAGGCCGTCGGGCGAGCGGACGGTGACCTCGACAGTGGCCACCGCCTGGTCGAACTCGGCCTGCAGGTTCTCGATGCGGCGGTAGCGCCGCACCGCCTCCTCGATCCAGGCCTCGTCGATCTCGCCCCGCGGCATCGGCGGACTCCTCCCGGCCGGTCGGCCCCAACATCACTGAGCGTGCCGCCTCGATCACCGCGGCATCACCGGGGACCGTACCGCACGCTAATCGCGCGTGTCGATGCCCTGTGGACAGCGCGGAACGGGAGTGGGTCAGCCGCGCCAGAGGGCGAGCATCATCGCCTCCACCGCGATCCGCGGCTTGACGTTCGCCTCGATCGCCGCCCGGCACTCCAGCACCGCCTCCAGGCGGCGCAGCGAGCCCTCGGCATCCCACTTCTGCGCGCCCGCCCCGGCAAGCGCCGCGATGTCGGTGTGCACCGGAGCGACCGGCGCCCGCAACGCCATGGTGAGCGCGTCCCGGTAGAACCCGGCCAGGTCGACAAGCGCCCGGTCGAGCGCGTCCCGCTGGGCGCGGGTGGCCCGCGACTTCTGCCGCTTCTCCAGGTCCTTGAGCTGACCGGCGGCGCCGCGCATCGCGCCGGCCGCGCCCCGGCCGGTGCCGCCCGCGCCGAGCGCGGTCTGCAACGCCGACCGTTCCGCCTCGTCGATCTCGACGACCGAGGCGGCGGCCTCCGCCTCGGCGGCCTCGATCAGCGCCGAGGCGGCGTCGAACGCCGCGCCGACGCCGGTCAGCCGGCGCGGCACGGCCAGCACCGCGTCGCGCCGCTGCCGGGCCTCCGGGTCGCGGGCCAGCCGCCGGGCCCGCCCCACGTGCCCCTGCGCGGCCGCCGCGGCCCACTCGGCCACGTCCGGCGCGACGCCGTCGCGACGGACCAGCACCTCGGCCACCGCGGCCGGTGGCGGCTGGCGCAACGGTACGACGCGGCAGCGCGACCGGATGGTCACGGAGATGTCGTCCGGGTGGGTGGACGGGGCGCAGAGCAGGAAGACGGTACGCGGCGGCGGCTCCTCGATCGCCTTGAGCAGCGCATTGCCGGCGGCCTCGGTGAGCCGGTCGGCGTCCTCGATGATGACGACCTGCCACCGGCCGCCGGACGGGGTGCTCGCCGCGCGGAGCACGAGCGCGCGCATCTCGCCGACGCCGATGGAGAGCCCGTCGGGCACGACGAGCCGCACATCGGCGTGCGTGCCGGTGAGCGTGGTGTGGCAGCCCGGGCAGCTGCCGCATCCGGTGCCGTGCACACACTGGAGCGCGGCGGCGAACGCGCGGGCAGCCACCGACCGGCCCGATCCGGGCGGCCCGGTGAAGATCCAGGCGTGGGTCATCCCGGCGCCGGGATCGGCGTCAGCGGCGGGCGCCGGACCCGGGTCGGTGTCCGTGCCGTCGAACTCCTCGGCGAGCGCGTCGAGGTCGTCGTACCCGCCGGCTGGCGCGCCGGCCGCGACGGGCACGGCGGCGCGCAGCAGCGCGGCGGCCGAGGCGGCGGCCCGCCGCAGCGTGTCCACCGCCTCGTCCTGCCCGACCAGATCGCCGAAGACGTCTGTCATCTTCGGGGTTGCTCCATCGTCACCAGCTCCGCGTCGGATAACTCCGGCTGGACCGAGGTGTCCGGGCCCTGCGCCGGACGCGGGTGCACGATCCCGCCCGGGTCGGCGAGGAGCTCACCCACCCGGCGCGCCACCGCCTCGGCGATCTCGTCCACCGGCCGGGACGCGTCGAGCACCAGGTAACGCTTCGGGTCACCGGCGGCCAGGTCGAGGAAGGCGTACCGGACCCGCTCGTGGAACGTCAGCGACTCGGCCTCGAGCCGGTCGGTGCCCTCGTTGCGGTCCTCGACCCGGCTCAGGCCGGTACGCGGCTCGACGTCGAGCAGCACCACCAGGTCCGGCTTGAGGCCGCCGGTGGCCCAGGACGAGAGCCAGGAGACCTCGTCCACCGGGAGCGTCCGGCCGGCGCCCTGGTAGGCCAGTGACGAGTCGACGTACCGGTCGCTGATCACCACCGCGCCGCGCACGAGCGCCGGGCGGACGACAGTCGCGACGTGGTGCGCCCGGTCGGCGGCGTAGAGCAGCGCCTCGGCGCGCGGCGACGGCGCCTCGTCCTTGCCGGTGTCCAGCACCAGCGAGCGGATCCGCTCACCGACCGGGGTGGCGCCCGGCTCGCGGGTGACCACCACGTCCCGCCCCTGCCCGCGCAGGCGCTCGGCGAGCACGGCGAGCTGGGTGGACTTGCCGGCGCCCTCGCCGCCCTCGAAGACCACGAACAGGCCGCTGGAGACGAACGGCTCGGCCGGCATCAGCGGGCGGCCCCGGATCGAGCCCCACAGGTCGGCGAGGACCGGTACGCCCTTCTTGTCGTCCATCTGGCCGAACGCGCTGATGCCGGCGATGATGCCGGCCGCGCCGGCGGCGAGCAGCAGCAGGCGGGTCGAGGAGATGGAGATGCCCAGGTCGGCGATGGTGAGCTGGCGGGAGCCGCCGACGCCGACCAGGAGGCTGCTGAGCGCGATGGCCAGGATCAGCACCAGCCGCGTGCCGATCTGCACCACCGCGAAGACGCGGCCGCGTACCTCGTCGGCGACCTCGCCGCCGAGCAGCGTGGTGCCGGCCAGGAACGCCATGCCGGCGCCGGCGCCGACCAGGATCGCGCCGAGGATGGCCATCGACAGGTGGATGGCGAAGGCGAGCACCAGCACCGAGGCGCTGGCGAGCACGATGCTCATGCCGAACCAGCGGCGGCGGGACATGTCCCGCACGATCATCGGCCCGAGGCCGATGCCGAGCGCCAGGCCGACGAAGATCGCGCCGAAGAGCAGCGAGAAGGCGGCGTCACCGGCGCCGAGCGAGTTGGCGAAGAACTTGGCCGTGCCGACCACGATGCCGCCGCCGGCGAACGCGCCGAAGATGCCCAGCACCAGGCCGCGGACGAGCGGGGTCTGGCCGATGTACTTCCAGCCCTCGGAGAACTGCCGGAACATGCTCTGCTCGGAGCGCTCCGCCTCGCCGCGCTGGGCCTGGCTGATCTCCTTGATCCCGAACGCCACCACGAGCGCGGTGGCCAGCCGGGAGAAGGCGTTGAACCAGAGCGCGAGCTGGGCCGGCTCGGCCCAGTCGGGCAGGTCGCCGCCGACCGCGCCGCGTACGCCCCGGTCCAGCACGGCCAGCGCGACGGCCGCGGCCACTGGCGTCAGGCCGTACGTGGTGATCAGCGTGAGCTGGTTCGCCGCCTCCAGCCGGGTACGCGGGATGAGGTTGGGAACCGCCGCTTCCTTGGCCGGGATCCACAGCAGGGTGATCGACTCGATCAGGAACGTGGCGATCAGCGCCCAGCCGACCACCAGCCCGCCCGCGGCGCCGGTGAGCGCGTACAGCGGGATCGAGGCGAACAGCACGAAGCGCAGCACGTCGCAGATGACCATCGTCCACCGGCGGTCGAACCGGTCGGCGAAGACGCCCGCCACCGGGCCGAGCACCAGCGCCGGGAGCAGCCGGATCGCTGTCACACCGCCGAACGCGGCGCCCTGGGCGGTGCTGCCGGAGACCTGGGACGCGGCGAACAGCGCGGTGGCGAGCAGGCCGAGCCAGTCGCCGAAGGAGGCGGCGCTGAGTACGATCCACAGCCTGCGGAACGGCCGGATGCGCAGCACCGAGCGGATGGCGGCGAGGCCGGAGTGGTCGGCGGCTGTCCCGGGCGACGACACGCCGGGCGACTCGCCGTTGTTCTGGCTTTCGATGGCCGTACCTCCACGTGCCGGCCCAGGTCTGGGCATCCCCGGTGGAACACTCTAGTCGCGTGGGAGGAGTGGTCCTGCGCGACATTCACCTGCTCGCTGAGCCTAGGCCGCCGGGACCACCGCCCGCAGCCCGGACAGACGCGAGGGTATTTCGCATTCTCGCCCAGACAGTTAGCGTGCAGACGTGGCCATCGACCGTGACAAACTTCGCGAGCGTCTCGACCGGGCGACCGCTCACCTCGACCCGCCGTACGCGGTGGTCGACCTCTCCGCGTTCGACGCCAACGCCGGCGCGCTGACCGGCCGGGCCGACGGCAAGCCGCTGCGCGTGGCGAGCAAGTCGGTACGGGTCCGCGAGCTGCTGACCCGCGTACTCGGACGCCCCGGCTGGCAGGGCGTGATGGCCTTCACCCTGCCCGAGGCGGTGTGGCTCGCCCGCTCCGGCGTCAGCGACGACGTGCTGGTGGCGTACCCGACGGCGCACCGGGCGGGCCTCGCCGAACTGGCCGCCGACCCGGCGCTCGCCGACGCGGTGACGCTGATGGTCGACGACGCCGCCCAACTCGACCTGATCGACCAGGTCTGCCCGCCCGAGCGCCGCCCCGCGCTGCGGGTCTGCCTCGACCTGGACGCCTCCTGGCGGCCGCTGCGGGGCCGGGTGCACGTCGGTGTGCGCCGCTCCCCGGTGCACAGCGCCACGGCCGCAGGCGCGCTCGCCGCCGCCGTCGCCGGGCGGCCGGGCTTCCGGCTGGTCGGCCTGATGTCGTACGAGGCGCAGATCGCCGGCCTGGGCGACGCGCCGCCCGGGCAGGCGGTGCTCGGCTCGGCGATCCGGGTCGCGCAGCGCGGGTCGTACCGGGAACTGCTGGCCCGCCGCTCGGACGCGGTCGCCGCGGTACGCGAGCACGCCGACCTGGAGTTCGTCAACGGCGGCGGCACCGGCAGCGTGGCCGCCACCAGTGCCGACCCCGCGGTCACCGAGGTCACCGCGGGCTCCGGCCTGTACGGGCCGACGCTGTTCGACGCGTACCGTGCCTGGCGGCCGACCCCGGCGGCGTTCTTCGCCTGCGCGGTGGTCCGCCGCCCGGCGCCGGGGCTGGCCACGGTGCTCGGCGGCGGCTGGATCGCCTCCGGCCAGGCGGCGAGCAGCCGGCTGCCCCGGCCCTGGCTGCCGGACGGCCTGAAGCTGCTCGGCGCGGAGGGCGCCGGTGAGGTGCAGACGCCGCTCGCCGGGGACGCCGCCGACGACCTGCGGGTCGGTGACCGGGTGTGGTTCCGCCACGCCAAGGCCGGCGAGATGTGCGAGCACGTCAACGAGGTGCACCTGGTCGACGGGGACGCGGTGGTCGCGACGGTGCCCACCTACCGGGGCGAGGGCCACGCCTTCCTCTGACGCACCAGCGACGTGACGACGGCGGGCCCCGGCGCACCCGGGAACCCGCCGCTCGGCGTGCCGCTCAGCCCTGGGACACGGCCTCGGCCGGGGCGTTGACCTGCCGGTGCAGGTACTCCCGGATGAGCGCCTTCGCCTCGACCAGCACCCGCTCGTCGCCGTCGGTGCGGCGGCGGAAGGCCAGCTTGATCAGGGCGTCGGCCGCCTCGACCGCGACCTCCAGGTGGAACCGCAGGTCGGGCACCCCGGCCAGGCCGAAACGCTCGGTGAGCACGCGGGCGAGCTGCTCCGCGATGACCCCGTTGTTGTCGCGCTGGTCGTCCAGCAGGTGCAGGTCGACCACGTCGCCGAAGTGCAGGGTACGGAAACCGGGGACGGTGCGGTGCATCGAGATGTACTCGTCGATCGCCGCGTCGACGCCGTCCCACCAGTGCGTCAGATCGTCCGAGGCGAACCGCTCGTCGAGCCGCTGGAGGTAGGACTCCATGGTCCGCAGCGTCAGCGCCTGCACGATGGCCCGCTTGTCCGGAAAGAACTGGTACACCGACCCGATCGCCACCTCGGCGCGCTCGGCGAGCAGGGTCGTGGTCAGCCCTTCGTACCCCACCTCGTCGACGAGCTCGGCGCAGGCGTCCAGCATCCGCTGGACCCGCGCGACACTTCGACCCTGCACCGGTACCCGACGCAGCGGCCCGGTCGTGGCGGCTGGTGTGGACACTCGGCGCCACCCCCCTTCGACGGATGAACATATCTGCACGTCACGAGTCTGTGACTACCGGTACAACGAGCCGGGCTCGATTGCGGTATTTACCAGGCACAACGTTCCTGATATGAATTCAGTTCATATTCATGTCGAGGAGTGGCCGCGATGACCGGTACCACCGCCACCTGGTCCAACTGGGCCGGCAACCAGCACAGCACCGCGCTCCTCACCGTGCGCCCGCGTAGCGTCTCCGACGTCGTCGAGGCGGTCCGCCAGGCCGCCGCGGCAGGCCGGACCGTCCGGGCCACCGGCAGCGGCCACTCCTTCACCGCCACGGCTGTGGCCGACGGGCACCGCATCGACCTCGCCGAACTGGAGACAGACGTCAGCGTCGATGTGGCGCGCCGCCTGGTCACCGTACCGGCTGGGATGACGTTGCACACGCTCAACGAACTGCTCGCCGGGCACGGCCTGGCGATGCCGAACCTCGGCGACATCGACGCCCAGACCATCGCCGGCGCGCTCTCCACCGGCACCCACGGCACCGGGGCGAAACTCGGCTGCCTGTCCACCTTCGTGGCCGGGCTGACGCTCGTCACCGGCACCGGCGAGGTGCTGCGCTGCTCGGCCGAGGAGAACCGCGACGTCTTCGACGCCGCCCGGGTCGGGCTCGGCGCGGTCGGCGTGCTGGTCGAGGTCACGCTGCGCTGCGTCGACGCCTTCGTGCTGCGTGCGCACGAACGCCCGGCCCCGCTCGCCGAGGTGCTCGACGACCTGCCCGCCCTGTACGAGGCGCACGACCACGCCGAGTTCTACTGGTTCCCGTACACCGACCGGGTGCAGGTCAAGACCAACGACCGGGTACCCGCCGACGACCGGCCGCTGCCCGGCTGGCGCGGCTGGCTCGACGACGAGTTCCTCTCCAACACCGTCTTCGCCGGGGCCTGCCGCCTCGGCCGCGCCGTGCCCGCCCTCGCGCCCACGATCAGCGCCGTCTCCGCCCGCGCGCTCACCGAACGCACCTACACCGGCCGCTCCGACCGCGTCTTCTGCACACCGCGCCGGGTCCGTTTCGTGGAGATGGAGTACGGGCTGCCGCGCGAGGCGCTGCCCACCGCGCTGACCGAGCTGCGCCGGATCGTGGACCGGCTGCCGTTCAAGGTGCTGTTCCCGGTCGAGGTGCGGTTCACCGCCGCCGACGACATCTGGCTGTCCCACTCGTACGGGCGGGACTCGGCGTACATCGCCGTGCACCAGTACGTGGGCATGCCGTACGAGCCTTATTTCCGGGCGTTCGAGCAGGTGGCGACCGAGCTGGGCGGCCGACCGCACTGGGGCAAGCTGCACTGGCGCGACGCGGAGTCCCTGGCGACGGCCTACCCGAGGTTCGCCGACTTCCAGGCCGTCCGCTCCCGCCTGGATCCCCACAACCTTTTCCAGAACCCCTACTCGTCCCAGGTCCTAGGCTCCTGAAGATCTTGGTACGAGGGCGCCCGTGGAGGGGCGGATCCGTACCAAGATCTCGGCGGGGCTGTCCACAGGGGCAGCGACGACGGGTGCCGCTCCGGTGGGGTTGCTGGTGTGGAGATGCCGAGGGATTTCGCGGGGGAACTGAGCTGGTTGCTGTTCCGTCAGGGGCGCGTGCTCGGTGCGGCGCAGGCGCGACGGTTCCTGTCCGAGAAGGCGATCCGACACCGGGTCGCCAGCGGGCGCTGGCAGCAGGTGCACCCGAGGGTCTACGTCACCCATGACGGCCCGGTCGGCGCGACGGAGCGACGCTGGGTGGCCGTGCTGGCAGCAGGACCGGCCGCGATGCTGGGCGGGCTCACCGCGGCCCAGTGCTGGGGACTCAGGCGCTACGAGAGCCCTCTGATCCATCTACTGCTACCGGCTCGACACCAGACCCGGGCGCTGCCACCGGGCGTACGTATCCACCGCACCACGGTGCTGGCACCGGAGGACGTGCTCGCCGTCGGCCAGCCCCGCCGGACCATGCCGGCCCGTTCGCTGGTGGACGCGGCACAGTGGGCGGCGACCGACGAGGAGGCACGGGCCGTCATCGCGGCGGGCTTCCAGCAACGCCTGGTCTGGGGCGAGGACCTGCACCGGGTGCTGGAACGGCTTCCCCGAGCGCGTCGCCGTCGCCTGATCCTGGCAACCGCCACGGACGCGGCGGGCGGCGCCCACTCGCTCGCCGAACTCGACTTCCTCGATCTCGTCCGGCGATCCGGGCTGCCCGAGCCGTCCCTCCAGGCCGTGCGACGGGACGCCACCGGGCGGCGACGCTACCTGGACGTGTGGTTCGAGCGGTGGCGGGTGCACGTCGAAGTCGACGGTGGGCAGCACCTCGACCCCAGGACCGCCTGGGCCGACATGCAGCGGCAGAACGACGTCTGGGCAACCGGTGACCGGGTACTCCGCTTCCCCGCCTGGGCCGTCCGCAACGACCCCACTCGCGTGATCACACAGTTGCGTGCCGCCCTGCGATCCGCAGGCTGGCCCGGCTGAGATCTTGGTACAGAACCGCCCTTCCAGGGGCGCCTCCGTACCAAGATCACTCGTTCGGGGTTGAGGTCGCCTTCTTGGGAGCGGCCTTCTTCGCGGGGGCCTTCTTGGCCGCCGTGGCCTTGGCGTTGGCGGCCGTCGTCTTCTTCGCTGCGGTTGTCTTCTTCGCGGCCGTTGTCTTCTTCGCCGGGGCGGCCTTCTTCGCGGCCTTCTTCTTGGGGGCCGGGCCCTTCGCACGCTTCTCGGCGAGCATCTCCGACGCCTGCTCCAGCGTCAGCTCCTCCGGCGTCTGCCCGCGCCGCAGCGACGCGTTGAACTCGCCGTCGGTGACGTACGGCCCGAAGCGCCCGTCCTTGATCACCAGGGGCTTCTCGGTGAGCGGGTCGTTGCCCATCTCCCGCAGCGGCGGCGCGGCGGCCCGGCGCTGGCGCGTCTTCGGGGCGGCCAGCAACGCCAGCGCCTCGTCCAGCGTGACGGTGAACATCTTGTCTTCCGAGTCCAGCGAGCGGAAGTCGTCACCGCGCTTGACGTACGGGCCGTAGCGGCCGTTGTTGGCGACGACCTCGGCGCCGTCCGGGGCCACGCCGATCAGCCGGGGCAGGCGCAGCAGCTGCAACGCCTGCTCCAGGGTGAGGCTGTCCGGCGTCTGCGAGCGCAGCAGCGACGACTTGCGATCGCCGCTGGCCACGTACGGGCCGAACCGGCCGGACTTGAGCAGGATCGGCTCGCCGGTCGACGGGTCGTCGCCGAGCTTGCGCTCACCGCCGCCGCCGAGGAACAGCTCGTGCACCTTCTCCGGGGTCAGCTCGTCCGGCGCCAGGCCCTCGGGGATCGGCGCCCGGTCCCCCTGCGAGCCGCCCTCCTCGCCCTCACCCTCACCCGAGGCCGAGGCCGAGCCCGAAACCGAGCCGGGCAGCGCCCGCTGCAGGTACGGCCCGTACCGGCCGACCCGGACGACGACCTCGCGGCCCTCGTCGTCGGTGAACAGCGGGATGGAGTTGACGCTGCGCGCGTCGATCTCGCTGAGGTTCTCGGTGACCAGCTTCTTCAGGCCGCCGGCGTGCGCGATGGCCTGGTCGCCGGTGCCGTTGGTGCTGCCGAAGTAGAAGGAGGTGAGGAAGTCGACGGCGGCGTGGTCACCGCCGGCGATCTCGTCCAGCTCGTTCTCCATGCTGGCGGTGAAGTCGTAGTCGATCAGGCGCGGGTAGTGCCGCTCCATCAGCCCGATCACGGCGAACGCCAGGAACGACGGGATCATGGCCTGGCCGCGCTTCACCACGTACCCGCGGTCCTGGATCGTCTGCATGATCGACGCGTACGTGGAGGGCCGGCCGATGCCCAGCTCTTCGAGGGCCTTGACCAGCGACGCCTCGGTGTAACGGGAGGGCGGCTGGGTGTGGTGGCCCTGCGCGTTCAGCTCGTCGGCGGTCAGCGGCTGGTCCTTGACCAGCGTGGGCAGCCGCCGCTCGGCGTCCTCGGCCTCGGCGTTCTCGTCGTCGCTGGACTCGACGTACGCCCGCAGGAAGCCCGGGTCGGTGATGGTCTTGCCGGTCGCGCCGAAGTCGGCCTCCTCCTGGGCGGAGGAGACGGCGCGGATGCGCACCGACACGCTGGAGCCGACCGCGTCGGTCATCTGCGAGGCGATGGTGCGCCGCCAGATCAGCTCGTAGAGCTTGAACTCCTCGGCGGACAGCTCCTTGGCCACCTCGCCGGGGGTGCGGAAGTTGTCGCCGGCCGGGCGGATCGCCTCGTGCGCCTCCTGCGCGTTCTTCACCTTGCCGGTGTAGCGGCGCGGCTCCGGCGGCACGCTGCGCTCGCCGTACAGCTCGACGATCTGCCGGCGGGCGGCCGCGATGGCCGTCTCGGACAGGTTCACCGAGTCGGTACGCATGTAGGTGATGTAGCCGTTCTCGTACAGGCGCTGCGCGGTGCGCATCGTCTGCTGCGACGAGAACCGCATCTTGCGGGCCGCCTCCTGCTGGAGCGTGGAGGTGATGAACGGCGCGTACGGGCGGCGGCGGTAGGGCTTCTCCTCGACCCGGGTGACTGTGAACGGCCGGTCGGCCAGGCGGGCCGCCAGCCCACGGGCGCCGCCCTCGTCCAGGTGCACCACGCCCGCGCCGGGCCGCACCTTGCCGGTGGTCGGCTCGAAGTCCTTGCCGGTGGCGATCCGGTCGCCGTTCAGCGCGACGAGCGTGGCGTTGAACGTGCGCGGGCCCTCGCCCGGCTTCGCCACCGCGAGCGTGGCCAGGATGTCCCAGTACTCGGCGGTCCGGAACGCCATCCGCTGGCGCTCCCGCTCGACCACGATCCGGGTCGCCACGGACTGCACCCGGCCCGCCGACAGCTTCGGCATGACCTTCTTCCACAGCACCGGCGAGACCTCGTACCCGTAGAGGCGGTCGAGGATGCGCCGCGCCTCCTGGGCGTCGACCAGGTCGCGGTCGATCTCCCGGGGGTTGGCCACCGCGGCCTGGATGGCCGGCTTGGTGATCTCGTGGAAGACCATCCGCTTGACCGGCACCTTGGGCTTGAGCGTCTCCACCAGGTGCCAGGCGATGGCCTCGCCCTCGCGGTCCTCATCCGTCGCCAGGAAGATCTCGTCGACCTCCTTGGCCAGCTTCACCAGCTTGCTGATCTGCTGCTTACGGTCGGCCGAGACCACGTAGAGCGCGTGGAAGCCGTTGTCGACGTCGACGCCGAGCCGCGCCCACGGCTCACCCTTGTACTTCGCGGGGACGTCGGCGGCGTTGCGGGGCAGGTCCCGGACGTGGCCGAAGCTGGCCTCCACGACGTACCCCGGGCCGAGGTAGCCCGAGATCGTCTTGGCCTTCGCCGGAGACTCGACGATGACCAGACGGGTGGTTCCAGCGTTGCTCGGCACGTCTCTCCCCGACCTCACTCCTACGCCATGCCCGCTTCGGGCCGTGTTGCGCCACCCGGACCACGGGCGGTCCGGATGTCCAACGTAACGCGCCGTCCGCGTTCCGGGTTTCGTGGGCGGCAAACGGGCCGCTCTCCCGGCGACCGCCGGCCGCACCCTGCCGGACGGCGTCACGGTACACCGTGGGTAGGGCGGCAGGCGTGTCACTGTGACGATCGCGTACACCCGGCGGAGTCGTCTCCGGGTGTCCGGGTTCGGACACCCGGACGGTCAGCCGTGCGAGCCCGGCCACTCCGTCGCCGGCGCCGTGGCCGGCCGTTCCCCCACCAACTCGGCGAGCCGCGACATGCGCCGCCCGCCGATCCGGAACGCGGGCCCACCCTCGTCCGGCTCCACGAACGCGGCCGGCAGGCCGACCGCCGCCAGCGCGGCGCGGACCACCGGCCAGCACGGCTCGTCGGCCGCGCCGAGCAGCAGCCGGAACCCGGCCGGCTCGGCCGTGCCGGCTGCTGCCGCCCACAGCCGCAGCCGCCGCCCGTCCAGGTGGAAGCGGGCCGGTGGCCGCTTCACCGCCCCGCGCAGCCAGGCCCGCGCGAGCGGCGCCAGCATGCTCGTGTACGCGGTGCGCACCCGGTGCCGCCCGTCCTCGGTCGGCTCCCAGCTCGCCGGCACGCCCCGGGCGCCCAGCTCCGCCACCAGCACGTGCACCCGCCAGGCGGCGTCCACCACCACGGAGATCCGGGCTGTTCCGCCCATCCGCCCCACCTCACCCGGCCCGGCGAGCAGGCCGGCGAGATCCGCCAGCGCGGGATCGGCCGCCTCGGTGGAGAACAGCGAGGGCTGGCGGGCCGGTTTCGGGGTGGGAGGGGTCAGCGACACTCCGGGACCTCGTCGAAGGCCTCTTTCAGCTCTGTCGAGTTGAGCTTGCTGGTGTCCAGCGCGCTCGCGTCGTACTCCTTGTTGAGCGTGTCCACGGCGGCGCGCACGCCGTCGTAGAACGGGCCGGCCTGGGCGGTGTCGAGCTGGTCGATGGCGTCCCGGGCCCGGCCGTACGCGTCGCGCATCTTGCTGAGCGACCCCAGGAACCCGGCGGACACCTCGGCGCCGCGCTCGGCCTCCGGCACGCCCGCCTCCTCGACCTTGCGCCGGGCCGTCTCGCTGGCCTGCTCGGCACCCGCGAAGAGGCGGACCAGGTTCTCCTTGGCCTGCGTCGGAGTGGTCTGCGCGGTCATCTGCTGCTGGGTGCTGCTGGTCAGCTTGGAGATCTCCGCGCGCCACGGGGTGAGCGCCTGGCAGACCGACGCGGCCCAGACCCGCGGGCTCGGGCCGCCGCCGCACCCGGCGACGACGAGGACCAGCGTGGCCAGGACCACCGTGAGCTTTCCGGCGGTTGCCGCCCGGCGCGTACGCATGCGTTGCAGCGTACGACCTCCAGGCGGAACCGCCACCGCTCAGGTTTGGCGGGCACGGGGTTCCCGGCCGGCCGGGGCCGGCCGGGAACCGTCGCGTGGAGATCAGGCGTTGACCGTCTCCGGTTGCTGGTCCGGCTTGCCGGCGTCGCTGTCCGAGTCGGTCATCGCCACGCCCTTGCGCTTGCTGAACACCACGGCCCCCGCGATGATCAGCGCGGCGACCACGGCGATCGTGATGCGCAGCGGGTTGTTCTTGTCGTCGCCCACGCTCCAGGCCACCACGGCCGGGGCGATCAGCAGCGACACCAGGTTCATCACCTTGAGCAGCGGGTTGATCGCCGGGCCGGCGGTGTCCTTGAACGGGTCGCCGACGGTGTCGCCGATGACAGTGGCGGCGTGCGCGTCGGAGCCCTTGCCGCCGTACGCGCCGTCCTCCACCAGCTTCTTGCCGTTGTCCCAGGCGCCACCGGAGTTGGCCAGGAACACCGCCATCAGCGTGCCCGCGCCGATCGCGCCGGCCAGGTACGCGGCGAGCGCGCCCGCGCCGAGGCCGAAGCCGACAGCGATCGGAGCCAGGATGGCCAGCAGGCCGGGGGTCAACAGCTCACGCTGGGCGTCGCGGGTGCAGATGTCCACGACCTTGCCGTACTCGGGCCGCTGGGTGCGGTCCATGATGCCGGGCAGCTCGCGGAACTGGCGGCGTACCTCCATCACCACGGCGCCGGCCGAGCGGGAGACCGCGTTGATGGCCAGGCCGGAGAAGAGGAAGACAACCGCGGCGCCGATGATCAGACCGACCAGGTTGCGCGGGTTGGCGACGTTGAGCAGCTGGTCGATCAGCGCGTCGGTCTCCTCGGCCCCCGTCGCGTCGCTGTAGGCGTTCTTCAGCGTGTCGGTGTACGAGCCGAACAGCGCGGTCGCGGCCAGCACGGCGGTGGCGATCGCGATGCCCTTGGTGATCGCCTTGGTGGTGTTGCCGACCGCGTCCAGCTCGGTCAGCGTCTGCGCGCCGTGCTCGTCGATGTCGCCGGACATCTCGGCCACGCCCTGCGCGTTGTCGGAGATCGGGCCGAACGTGTCCATCGCGACGATGACGCCGACGGTGGTGAGCAGGCCGGTGCCGGCCAGCGCGACAGCGAACAGCGACAGCGTGATCGAGCTGCCGCCCAGCAGGAACGCGCCGAACACGCCGGCGCCGATCAGCAGCGCCGAGTAGACGGCCGACTCCAGGCCGATGCTGATGCCGGCGAGGATGACGGTGGCGGCGCCGGTCTGCGAGCTCTTGCCGATGTCCTGCACCGGACGCCTGTTGGTCTCGGTGAAGTAGCCGGTCAGCGCCTGGATCGCGGCGGCCAGCACGATGCCGATCACGACCGCGCCGATGGCCACCAGCCGCGGGTCGCGGTCGACGTCGGTCAGCCCGCCCTCCAGCTCGGCGAAGGTGGCCGGCAGGTACGCGAACGCCGCGATCGCGACGAGCACCGCGGCGAGGAGCGCGGAGAGGTAGAACGCCCGGTTGATGGCGGTCAGGCCGTTGCGGTCGCTGGCGCGCAGCCGGGTGATGAAGACGCCGACGATCGCGACGAGCACGCCGATGGTGGAGATGATCAGCGGGAAGACCAGGCCGGTCTCACCGAACGCGGCCCGGCCGAGGATCAGCGCCGCGACGAGCGTGACCGCGTACGACTCGAACAGGTCGGCGGCCATGCCGGCGCAGTCGCCGACGTTGTCGCCCACGTTGTCGGCGATGGTGGCGGCGTTGCGCGGGTCGTCCTCCGGGATGCCCTGCTCGACCTTGCCGACCAGGTCGGCGCCGACGTCGGCGGCCTTGGTGAAGATGCCGCCGCCCACCCGCATGAACATGGCGAGCAGCGCGGCGCCGAAGCCGAAGCCCTCCAGCACGGTCGGGGCGTCGCCCCGGAACATCAGCACGACGAGCGCCGCGCCGAACAGGCCGAGGCCGACGGTGAGGAAGCCGACCACGCCGCCGGTGCGGAAGGCGATCTTCATGGCGCCCTCGCGCCCGCCTTCGCGCTCCCGCGCGGCCGCTGCCACCCGCAGGTTGGCGCGGGTGGCCAGCCACATGCCGGCGCCGCCGATGAACGCGCTGAACAGCGCACCCACCACGAAGAACGCCGAGCGGCCGACCTTCACCAGCGTTTCGTTGCCGTCGGTGTCGTGCACCGGCAGCAGGAACAGCAACACGACGGCGATCGCCACGAAGATCGCCAGCGTGCGGAACTGCCGCAGCAGGTACGCCGAGGCGCCCTCCTGCACCGCCCCGGAGATCTCCTGCATCTTGGGGGTTCCCGTACCGGCCGCCAGGACCGCCCTGGTGAGGGCGGCCGCGAAGACGAGCGCCACCAGCGCGATGACCGCGGCGATGACGACGTACGTCACGTTGGCTCCGGTAAGGGACAGTGCGCCGCCGTCGGCGGCCAAGGTCCCGGACATCTATGTCCTCCTGTACCGAACAACTCGCGCCGGCCGGTGGAGACGCACGGGCCGACGCCTGGATGCGGACTCGCAAGCGCGCGCCAACCCACCCTGGCGGACCAGCGATCTACTCCCGTTCCCGCTGGCTGCGGGACCGGATCACTTGCTGACAACCCGGGTACTGTAGCCCTCTGGCGTGGCGAGGGTCACAGGCAGGGGGCACCGTGTCTCGATGATCTTCGTAACTGTGTTATGCGAAGAAATCTGATATATGGCCCGGTCAACACGACGAGGCCGCGCTCCCCGAGCGGGGAACGCGGCCTGCGTGAGCGGAAAGGTCAGGCGCGTCCGGCGGGCCAGGTCATCCGGACCTCGGTGCCGACGCCCTCCTCGACCGGGCGGACCTGGAGGTCCTCCACGAAACCGGCGAGCAGCGCGAAGCCCACCCCGGTGGTGAGCGCGTCCTCGCTCAGCGACTCCTTGGCCAGCTCGTCCGGCCCGAGCGCGGCCAGGCCGAGGCCCGCCTCGATCGGAGCCCGGTCGACCACCCGGACCGTGTAGCCACCGGTGTCGGACATCTCCACGTACACCGGTTCGGCCAGGCCGTACTGCCGGTGCAGCGCGACCGCCCGGGTGCACGCCTCACCGATGGCCAGGCGCACCTCGTCCAGCAGGTCCTCGCGTACGCCGGCCCGCCGCGCCACCGCGACGCCGACCAGGCGTGCGGTGCGCACGTGCACCGGGGCCGGAGAGAAGGAAAGCTTGACGGTGGCCATCACGCGCCGGTGGAGTCGGCGGCGATGGCCGCGTCGACCGTCGGGTGCAGCGGGAAGACCTGGTCCAGGGCGGTGATCCGGAAGATCTTGAGCAGCGGCTCCTTGTCGCAGACCAGGGCGAACGAGCCACCGGCCGAGCGCAGCCGCTTCAGCGCGCCCACGAGCACGCCCAGTCCGGTCGAGTCGAGGAAGTCCACCCGGCCCAGGTCGACCACCACGTGGCGGGCCCCGCCGTCGATCAACTCAAGAAGCCGTTCCCGCAGGCGGGGGGCGGTGTAGACATCCACCTCACCACCGACCTCGAGCACCGTGTGCTCCCCCACGGCGCGGGTCGCCAGCGACAGCTCCATCGGCCCCTCCTCGGTAAACTCTCCTGGGCATCTAACCATCCCCCGTGCAGCCCGATCGGATCACCGGCCACGCCCCTCCCTTACCCCCACCCCGCGGTTCCCAATTCCGAACACCAGTGCGAGAGTGCAGGACGTGACCGACCACAGCTCCGGCCCGCGGCGTGCGCCGGGCGAGCTGCTGCGCCGGCTGCGGCTCCGTCACGCCACCGACCCGGTCACCCACGTCGAACGCGTCCCGGCCCGCGCCGGCGAGCCGGTCGGGTGGCCCGGCTGGGCACCGGAGGAACTGCGGGCGGCGTTCGCACGGCGCGGCGTCACCGCCCCGTGGCGGCACCAGGCCGAGGCCGCCGAGCTGGCGTACGCGGGCAAGCATGTCGTGGTCGCCACCGGCACGGCGTCCGGCAAGTCACTGGCGTACCAGCTGCCGGCACTGAGCACGCTGCTCGCCGACCCGCGCGCCACGGTGCTCTACCTGGCGCCGACCAAGGCGCTCGCCGCCGACCAGCTCCGCGCCGTCGCCGGTCTCGAACTCGACGGGGTACGCCCCGCCACCTACGACGGGGACACGCCGCGCGCCGAGCGGGAGTGGATCCGCCGGCACTCCCGGTTCGTGCTGACCAACCCGGACATGCTGCACCACGGCATCCTGCCCGGCCACGCCCACTGGTCCGGGTTCCTGCGCCGGCTCGCGTACGTGGTGGTCGACGAGTGCCACACCTACCGGGGCGTGTTCGGCTCCCACGTCGCGCACGTCCTGCGGCGGTTGCGGCGGCAGTGCGCGCGCTTCGGGCGTACACCGGTGTTCCTGCTCGCGTCGGCCACGTCGGGCGACCCGGCGACGGCGGCCGGGCGGCTCACCGGCCTGCCCGTCACCGCCGTCACCGAGGACACGTCGCCGCGCGGCGGGGTGACGTTCGCGCTCTGGGAGCCGCCGCTGCTGCCGCCGAGCGACTCGTCGGTCGACGCCGACCTCGTCCAGGTCCGGCGCTCCGCGCTGCGGGAGACCGCGGACCTGCTCGCCGACAGCGTGGTCGAGGGGGTACGCACGCTCGCGTTCGTGCGGTCCCGCCGGGGCGCCGAGGTGGTCGCCGCGAACGCCCGGCGGTCGCTGGACGAGGCGGTGCCCGGGCTGGGCGAGCGGGTGGCCGCCTACCGGGCCGGCTACCTGCGCGAAGAGCGCCGCGAGCTGGAACGGGCGCTGCTGCACGGCGACCTGCTCGGGCTCGCCTCCACCAACGCGCTCGAACTCGGCGTCGACCTGGTCGGGCTGGACGCGGTGCTGATCTGCGGCTGGCCCGGCACCCGCGCGTCGCTGTGGCAGCAGGCCGGGCGGGCCGGGCGCTCCGGCGACGAGGCGCTCGCCGTGCTGGTGGCCCGCGACGACCCGCTCGACACCTACCTGGTCCACCACCCGGAGGCGCTGTTCGGGCGGCCGGTCGAGGCGACGGTGCTCGACCCGGCCAACCCGTACGTGCTCGCCCCGCAACTCGCCTGCGCCGCCCACGAGTCCCCGCTCACCCCCGCCGACCTGGACCTGTTCGGTGAAGGCGCGAAGGAGGCGGTGGACTCGCTGGTCGAGGCGGGGGCGCTGCGGCAGCGGCCCACCGGCTGGTACTGGCGGCACCGGGAACGGCCCGAGGTCGACCTGCGCGGCGAGGGCGGCGCCCCGGTCTGCGTGGTGGAGGAGTCCACCGGCCGGCTGCTCGGCACCGTCGACGGCGGATCGGCGCACTTCCTGCTGCACACCGGCGCGGTCTACCTGCACCAGGGCGTCTCGTACGTGGTCGACTCGCTCGACCTGGCCGACGGGTGCGCGCTGGTGCACGCCGAGGAGCCGGACTGGTCCACCCACGCCCGCGACGTCACCTCGCTGTCGGTGGTGTCGGTCCGCTCGTACGTGGACGCCGGCCCGGTCGGGCTGTTCCTCGGCGAGGTGGACGTGACCAGCCAGGTGGTGTCGTACCAGCGGCGGCGCATCGCCACCGGCGAGGTGATCGACACCCGCCCGCTCGACCTGCCCGCGCGGGAGCTGCGCACCGTCGCGGTGTGGTTCACGCTCTCCCTCGGGTCGCTCACCGCCGCCGGAGTCGAGGCGGCCGACGTGCCGGGCGCGCTGCATGCGGCCGAGCACGCCGCCATCGGCCTGCTGCCGCTGATGGCGACCTGCGACAGGTGGGACATCGGTGGGCTCTCCACCGCCCTGCACCCGGACACCGAGGCGCCCACGGTCTTCGTCTACGACGGGCATCCCGGCGGCGCGGGTTTCGCCGAGCGGGCGTACGGCACTGCCGCCGCCTGGCTGCGCGCCACCCGGGACGCGATCGCCGAGTGCGGGTGCGAGACCGGGTGCCCGTCCTGCGTCCAGTCCCCGAAGTGCGGAAACGGCAACAACCCGCTGGCGAAGCCGGAGGCGGTGAAGGTCCTCGACGTGGTGCTGGCAAACCTCGCCAAGGTCGGCGGCGCGGCGGCGGGTGCCGGCTCGGAGGCGGATACCGGCCCGGAGGCGGGTGCCGGCCCGGAGGCGGATACCGGCCCGGAGGCGGATGCCGGCCCGGAGGCGGATACCGGCCCGGAGGCGGATGCCGGCCCGGAGGCGGATACCGGCCCGGAGGCGGATGCCGGCCCGGAGGCGGATACCGGCCCGGAGGCGGATGCCGGCCCGGAGGCGGATACCGGCCCGGAGGCGGATGCCGGCCCGGAGGCGGATACCGGCCCGGGGCGCGGCGAGGCGCTCCCCCGGCAGGGCGACCGGGTGGCCCGCCCAGCTCAGACGGCCGGTGGCCCACCCGCCTGACCGGCCGGCCCCGCCGAGCCACGCCGGGCGGGCGCTCAGGGCCGCTGCCCGCCCGCCAGTTCGGGGACGTTGCGGTATCGACAGGTGCTGGACCCCACCACTTCGCCGAACTGGTGTCGATCAAGCTAGGCCGTGCGGTTCCGCGGGGCCCGGGGAGTCTGGTTGGTGGGACAGGTGCATGAGCGTAGGGCGCTCGGGGCATTGATGTATGGGAGCGCTTCCATGCATCATTTCCGGTAGCGCAGAGGTGACCCCAGACCCGTCCCGCCGGAGGTGCCGCCATGGCCGACACGATCGCCGAGACCGTCGAGTTGCTCTACACCATCGACCAGGAAAACCTCACCCCCGACCAGCAGATCGCGCTGGGCACCGCGCTGGCCACCCTCGCCCAGGCGGAGCGGCTGGAGCAGATCAACGAGCGCCTGCGCGGCATTCATCAGGTGCTGAACACCTGGGCGATGAAGGCCACGGTCGACGGCGGTCGTTGACCTTCCGTCGTCGTTCGCCTTGTGGGGTGGGTGGTTGCCCGGAAGCCGGAGGCCCCCGCGAGCGGTGATCCTGGCGCGAGTGGGGGTAAGCGGCGGCGGGCCTGCTGTGCGAGACTCCGGCGACCCCTCGAAGGAGATCTGATGTCGCTCGACAATCTGCAGGCCCATAACCGGTTCATCGTCCGCCAGCGAATCCGGATGATGGTCAACCAGTACGAGGTGCACGCCGCGGCGCCCGACGGCTCCGAGGCCGGGCTGCTCGCGTTCGCGCAGCAGAAGCGGCTCGCCTTCAAGGAGCAGGTGACCATCTACACCGACGACTCCAAGCAGTACCCCCTTCTCGGCTTCAAGGCCCGGCAGCGGCTCGACCTCGGCGCCACCTACGACGTGACCGACCACGCCGGCAATCCGATCGGACTGTTCCGCAAGGACTTCGCGCAGTCGCTGCTGCGCTCGACGTGGCACGTCGAGCAGCCCGGGCTGCCGCCGGCCACCGGGCAGGAGCGCAGCCTGCCGGTCGCGCTGCTGCGCCGGTTCGTCGACTCGCTCTCCTGGCTGCCGTACCACTTCGACTTCGTGGCCGGTGGCCAGCCGGTGTTCTCGGTCGACAAGAAGTGGGGCCTGCGCGACCGGTACGTCGTCGACATCCACCACCCGCAGATCGACCGTCGCCTGGTGATCGCGATGGCCGTCGGGCTGGATGCGCTCCAGTCCCGCTGACCCTGCGCCACCTGTTCAACCCGCCGGCCGGAGCCGGGCGCGCCAGCGAATGACGCCCCGGCTCCGGCCGTGTCAGCGCCATCGGCGTACCGCCCCGGCTCGGCCGTGTCAGCCGGCTACGCCCGGTCCGGCGCGGCCGCGTCACCCAGCGGCGCCCTGGGCTGGGCGACACGTCAACCAGCGGCGTCCCGTCCCGCCCCGGCCGCCTCGGCCGGCAACGTCCCGCCCCGGCCTGGCCGCGTCAGCCGTCGGCGTGCCGGGCCGGCCCGGCCCGGGACGCCGCGGTGGCGTGACGGGTCAGCCCGGGCAGCGGCTCGACTCGTACCCGCGCTGTGACGATCAGGTCGAGCCCGTCGACCCGGCAGCCGGTCATCCGGCCTTCGTTGGCCGCCACCAGCTCGGCCGCGCGAGCGCACGCGCCCTCGACGCCGTCGAGCACCCGCCCGGCGCCGGCGAGCGCCCCGAGGTCCGCCGCGTTGCGGGCCTGGTGCCGAGCGCACCGGGCGGCCCCGAGCGCGGCGCCGAACATCCCGACCAGCACGAACACCAGCCCGATCGCGAGCAGGCACACCGTGGCTCCGCCCCGCTCGGCGGCGGTTCGGCGCGACGGCCGGATGGCTGTCACGGCACCGGCCCCGGCGCGCCGGGTTCCACTGCCGCCGCCGCCTGCCCCGACACGCTCAGTCTCGGCAGCCGAGCACCGAACGTCCGGACCGGTGCCCGAACCGTCGCCGTGACCCGGTCGCCTGCCACAGTCACCGACACCTCGGCGCCGTCGGGGGCGTACCGGAGGCCGGCGACCGCGCCGGACTCGCCCCGGGCCGCGGCGAGCGCCGCCTCCCGGGCCGCGTCGACGCAGCCGATCCGGGTACCCACCGCGTTCACCGCCGTCAGCCCCGCGAGGAGCAGCAGCATGAGCGCCGGCAGGCCGGCCGCCAGTTCGGCGGTGAAGGAGCCCCGCTCGCACGCGACCCACGAACGTCCCCGGCGGAGCAGGCGGACGAGCGCACTCGCGACCACCCCGGCCCGGATGCCGGCGGCGTCGCGGATCGGGCCCGCTCCGGTCGGGACGCTCAGCGGGTAAGTCGGAGCGGGGAACCAGCGCCCGTGACGGCCGGCCCACCGGCGCGGAATCACTTCAGGGCCCGGTCGATGACGGCGGTCAGCGCGGACTGCACGTTGCCGGAGGTGAGCACCTTCAGCAGGATCCCGGCGAAGGCGACCGCGGCGAGCGTGCCGACGGCGTACTCGGCGGTGTTCATGCCGGCGTCACCCCGCAGGCGGGTGAGGAGTTTGCGCATCTCGGTAGTCCTTTCTCGATGGTTCACAGCACGTCGCCGAGGACGGCGACGATCACCGGCACCAGACCGGCGAGAATGAAGGCGGGCAGGAAACAGAGCCCGAGCGGCAGCACGATGAGCACGCCCGCGCGCCGGGCGGCCGCCTCGGCGGCGGTCGACCGTTCGGCGCGGAGATCGTCGGCGAGCCGGGTCAGCGCGCGAGCCAGCGCGGCGCCGCTGTTCGCCGACCGGACCGCCGCCGCGACCACGGGTTCGGCCCCGGCCACGCAGCTCAGGTGCGCCCATGCCTCGGTTGCCGTACCGCCAAGGCCCAGCGTGCGGCCCACCCGGCCGAGCCGGTTGGCGAGCGGGCCGCCGAGCGCCTCGGCGACCGCCAGCACCGAACGGTCGACCGGTGCGCCCGCCCGCAGCGCGGCGGCCAGCAGGTCCGCGGCCAGCGGCAGATCGGCTGTCTCCCGCAGACGTCGGTCCCGGGCTGCGCGCGGCTCGATCCGCCGCAGCAGACGATCGGCGGCGACACCGGTCAGCAGCCCGAGGACCAGACCGGTCCAGCCGCCGACCACCACCGGCACGGCCAGCCCGGCCAGCGCTGCGCCCAGCCGTACCCGATCCGGCCACCACGCCGGGCGGGGCGGCCGGGGCGCCGGGGCCAGCCGGCGCAACCGCCGGGCCGGGCGGACCGTCGGAGCGGCGACGACCAGGAGCAACGCGGCGCCACCGAGGCACACGGCCGCCAGCACCTGACGGGACATCAGGCGGCCCATCCCGGTGTGACGCCGAGCCGCTCCGCCCAGAGCAGCCCGCCGACCTGCAACGCGACGGCCGCGAGCGCGCTGCCGCCACCCACGGGCGTGTGCAGCAGCACCGCCACCGGGTCCACCCCGATGCCGTAGCCCAGACCGATCCCGCCCAGGGGCAGCGCGGCGAGCAACCAGGCGGTCGCCCGTGCCCCGGCGGCCTGGTCGGCGGCAGCGGCGAGCCCTCGGTCGGCGGCGCGGGCGTCGGCCTCGATCCGTTCCAGCAGGTCGGCCAGGGGCGCCCCGGTGCTGTCGGCGAGCTTTCCGGCGGCCCGGGCGAGTCGCGCGACCCGACCCGGCCCGTCGTCGAGGTCGGCCGGCAGCCCGGCCCGCAGGTCGGCGGCGACGGCGGCCAGCCGGTCGAGGTCGCGGCGGTGCGCGAGGGCGGCCGCCCGATGGGTATGCCGACGCAGCACCGCCCGCGCCGCGAGGACGCCGTACGTGGCCAGCGCCAGCGCCGCCACCGGGCCACCGAGCAGCACCCCGGTCACGGCGCCGGACAGCGCCGACACGGGTAGCGCGCGTCGGAGGGTGAACAGCGGAGGCGCCGACGGGCCGGCCGATCGGTCGCCGTTCACCGCGAGCGTCGCCGGGCCGAGGCCGGCCCACTGCCGTGCCCGGTGCGCCAGCGCGGAAGCAGGCCCGGGGCGGGCCCACTCCCCTGCCCGGTGGGCCGGCCCGAGGCCGGCCCATTGCGCTGCCCGATGCGCTGGCGCGGATGCAGGCCCGAGGCCAGCCCACCGATGTGTCGGGTGCCCGGCTCCGGGCCGACGTGGTTCCCGAGCGCGGCCCGACGGTCGGCCGGACGACTGCGGCCCGGCGTCGAGCGGCCGGCGCGGACCCCTTCCGCGCTGGGCCGAACCACCGCCCAGGACCGCCAGTCGCCGGGCGCGACCCGCGCGTACCGGCCAGGCGACGGCCGCCGCCGCCACCGCGAGGAGCAGAGCCACCAGCCCGAGCCGGGCGGTCACGACGGTTCCGCCCCGGACACCTGGAGGATCGGCGGCACCGGCACACCCCGCTGCCGCAGCAGGGCGCCGAACGCACGGGCCGCCGGACCGGGGCCTCGCCCTCGTACCCAGGCCGGAATCACAGTCACCACGCGGTCGGGGCCGTCGGGCAGCAGCAGGCCGATGGAGTCCAGCACCCGTCCCTCGCCGGTCCGGCGGAGCTGAAGGACGACCTGCAACGCGGCCGCGACCTGCGCGTGCAGCGCGAGCCGGGGCAGGCCACCGAGCATCCCGAGCGCTTCCAGCCGGGCCGGGACGTCGGCCGGGGCGTTCGCGTGCAGCGTCCCCGCCCCGCCGTCGTGGCCGGTGTTCAACGCGGCGAGCAGGTCCACCACCTCGGCGCCCCGGCACTCGCCCACGACCAGCCGGTCCGGCCGCATCCGCAGCGCCTGCCGGACCAGATCGCCGAGCCCGACCGCCCCGGCGCCCTCGACGTTCGCGGTACGCGCCTGCAACCCGATCACGTGCGGATGCACCGGCCGCAGCTCGGCGGCGTCCTCCACCAGCACGATCCGCTCGGTGCCGGGCACCAGCCCGAGCAGCGTGTTGAGCAGTGTCGTCTTGCCGGAGCCGGTGCCGCCGCTGACCAGGTACGCGAGGCGGGCGGCCACCACCGCGGCGAGCAGCGGGGCGACCGGCCGGGCGACGGTGCCCCGATCCACCAGCTCGTCGAGGGTGAACGGCCGCTGCCGGAAGGTACGCAGCGACAGGTACGGCCCGTCGGTCGCCACCGGCGGCAGCACGGCGTGCAACCGGGTGCCGTCGGGCAGCCGCGCGTCGGCGTACGGGGAGGCGTCGTCCAGCCGGCGACCGGCAGCGGCGGTGAGGCGCTGCGCCAGCCGGCGTACGTCGTCGAGCGTGCCCAGCGGCACGGCCACCTGACGCAGCCCCTGCCCCCTGTCGACCCAGACCCGTACCCCGTTCACCAGCACGTCGGTGACCTGCGGGTCGGCGAGCAGCGGCGCGAGCGGGCCGGCGCCGATCAGGTCGTCGTGCACCCGGTCGGCGATCCGCAGCAACGTGGTGTCGCCGAGGACCGCGGTCGCCGGTTCAGCGCGTACGGCCGAGACGATCGCCGCCGGCGTGACCGGCGTCGCCTCGGCGGCGAACCGGTGCCGGACCCGGACGGCCAGCTCCCCGGGGTCGGCCGGCCCGGTCATGCCGCACCTGCCGCTGGCGACCCGACCAGCTCGTCCACGAGCCGCTGGCACAGGACGGCGAGCGGGCCCTTGCCGCTCGCGCCCGGCGCCTCGCCCCGCTCGAGCCCTCGGCACAGCCCCGGCTCGGGCCGCAGCGTGCCGGCGAGCGGCAGCCCCAGCGCCCGGGACACCTCGGCCGCGCGAAGCCGGCCGGGTGCCGGGCCGCGCACGATCACGGACAGGTCGACGCAGTGTGGCGCGGCGACGGCGGCGACCCGGGCCGCAGCGGCTGCGGCCCGCAGCTCGGCCGGTACGACGAGCAGCGCACGGTCGGCGGCCTGGAGCGCGATCACCGCCGCGTCGTCGAGGTGCCGGGGCAGGTCGAGCACGACCAGGTCCCGCCCTCGACGGCCGGCGTCGACGGTGGCGGCCATCGCCTCGGCCGGCAGGTGCCGCAGGTCCCCGCGATCCCAGGAGAGCACCACCAGGTCACCTCGGCTGGGCAGCGCGCGGACCAGCGACGGCGGGTCGACGCGCCCGTCCGTGCCGGCCAGCTCGGGCCAGCGCAACCCGTCGAGCTGCTCCCACCCGAGTACGAGATCGAGGCCCCCGCCGAGCGGGTCGGCGTCCACAAGCAGCGTCCGCAGGCGCGAGCGGGCCGCGGTGACGGCGAGCCCGCCGGCCAGCACACTGGCCCCGGCGCCACCCCGCCCGCCGAGCACCGCCACCACCCGCGCCGACGCCGGTCCCGACGGGCCGGCCCCGCATTCGGCGAACCGGTCGATCAGCCAGGGCTCGGCGGCCGGCAGCGTCGCGACGTGCTCCGCGCCGATCAGCTCGGCCAACTCCGTACCCGGATCGAGCTGGCCGGAGCGACCGACCAGGACCGTGCGGGGACGGCGGGGAAGGCGGGCCCGCAGGCAGGCCGCCGCCTGGTCGGCGCCGACCAGCACCAGCGGCGCCGGCGCCCAGCGGGCCCGGGCGGCCGCCGGGTCGGCGGCCAGCTCGACCTCGGTGCCACCGGCCGCCGCGAGCCGCAGCAGCTCGTCGAGAAGGTCGCCGTCGGAGGTGACGAGCAGAGGCAGGCGGCGGTACGGCGGGAGCGGGGTGCGCGGCGGCATGGCGGCCTCCATCGGTCGGACTCGGACGTGCCCGGCAGCCTGCCGAGCCGACGAGCCGAGCGAGGGGAATGACCGCTCGCCTGTGGACAACGAAGTGTGATGTGGACAGACCTCGGCGGAAGAGTGGATCTGCTATGTGCCGCGAGGGCCGGAGCACTGAGCGCACGGTCAGCCATTGACTACGGGGATGATCAGTAACGGATAATCGGGACCCCCTCGCCGCTCTATGGACGGCACCGGCTTGCGGATTCGAGGCCATGACCGATTCGTCGCACCCCCTCGCGATTCCCCCACCTCCACGTCACGCGCTGCCCGGCGAACCGACCGGCGGCGAGGCCTGGCTGCGTGATCCTTCACCGACAGCGCTCGCCGCGATCGCGGTCGGGCTCGTGGTCGTGGTACTCGCCAGCATCGTCAGCGCCTTCGCGACGCCCCGCCGCCCCGACCTTCCGCCACCGATCGAGGGTCAGGCGATCCTGGCGTCCCCGCCGCTGCCCGAGCAGGCCACGGAGGCACCGGCTGCGTCCTGGTCGCCGCCGCCGGTGTCGCTCTCCAGCCGCTCCGTCCTGCCCACCCGGACGGCCGCGCCGACCCGGGCCGCCGCTCCGACCAGGAAGCCGGCGTCGCCGAAGCCCTCACGTTCCAGGTCGAAACCGCCGGTCATCGGTCCTGGCGAGCTCAGCCCGCTGCCGCCGTCACGCGAACGGACGCTGCGTTCACACGGCGGCGGACCGGAGACGTTCATCGACTTCGTCAACACCCGGCGGGCGCCTGTCACCGTCTACTGGCTCAACTACGAGGGCCGGCGCCAGCGGTACGCGCTGCTCGAGCCCGGGCAGTCCTACCGGCAGCAGACGTACGTCGGTCATCCCTGGGTGGTCACCGACGAGCGCGGCGGCGGGCTGGTGTGTTTCGAGCCGGCCAGGCGCCCGATGCGTGCGGTGATCCGCTGACCCGACCGCAACTCGCTTGCCGGTCGGGATGCCGGCTGCGACGCTCCGGGCCGTGATCGACAAACCTGGCGTTGACGAGCAGATGGTGGCGGCCGAGGTAGCCGCCGCCTGGTCACTGGACGTCGCCGACCTCGTGTTCCTGCCGGTCAGGCTCGACGGGAACGCCTGGGCGTACCGGGTGGACACGGCCAGCGGTGGGCGGTACTTCCTGAAGCTGCGCCGCGGCGAGTTCACCCGGGCCGCCGTCGCGCTGCCCGGTTTCCTTCGCGCGCGGGGCCTACGGCAGGTCGTCGCGCCGATCGACCTTCCGGACGGCGGCGCCGTCCACGGCTTCGAGGGCTACCGGCTGCTGCTCTACCCGTTCCATGAGGGCGGCAGTCTGTGGACTCGCGGTCTCACCGACCGCCAGTGGATCGAGTACGGCGAGTTCCTGGGCCGGCTGCACGAGGTCACGCCGAGCGCCGAACTCGCCGCTGTCCTGCCGGTGGAGACCTACCGGTCGACCGCGGGCGAGCGGGTGCGAACGCTCGGCGAGCAGGCCGCGGCGAGCGACGCCCTCGGCGCGTTCTGGAAGCGGTACGGTGCCGCGCTGCACCGGCTGGCGGACACGGTGGACGAGCTTGCGTCCGGTGTGACGCGCGCTCGGCACGTCGTCGCCCACGCCGACATCCACCCGGGCAACCTGATCGCCGACGGCGACGGTCCGCTGCACGTCGTGGACTGGGACGCGCCGATGCTCGCGCCGCGCGAGCGGGACCTGATGTTCGTCCACAGCCAGGACTTCGGCGACCACCCGATCGACGCGCACCGGGCCGCACTGTTCCGGCGAGGCTACGGGCCGGTGGAGCCGGATCAGGGGTTGCTGAGTTACTACCGCGGCGAGCGGCATCTCGACGACGTGGCCGCTTTTCTCCGCAGCATCCTCGACTCCGAGGCCAGTCCGGAGTCCCGGGCCAACGACCTGCACTGGCTCACCCGTATCGCCGAGGCCGTCGCCGATCCCGGCTACGCGCCCTGAACAGCTACCCTGTCCGCCCTGGCGGACAGCTGACGTTGCGAGGTCACGTGTACGAGGACTCTGATCGGCAGGATTGGACGATCCGAGGTCTTCCTCTGCCCACCACGCTGGTCGACGTGCTGGAACAGGACCGTTGGCGGCACCCCGGGGACCACGTGCTTCAGAGCGTCATGCCGTGGTTCCAATACCCACTGATGTTCCCCGCCAGTCTTGACCGGATGCGGTTCGAGAACGACGCCCTGGATCTCTTCGCCGACGACGCCCCGTCGTCGCAGCTGTTTCGAGTGACCCGCGGCAACCGCATGGATCGTCCGGTCGACCTGCCGTGGCTCGACGCCGATCGTGCAGTCCTCATCGCGGTCAACCGGAACCCCGGAGACGACGTCGCCCTCGCGCTCGACTACCGCACCGATTTCGCTGACCCGAGGGTCGTCGCCAGTGACTTCTGGACCGACCCCAGCCGATGCTCCTGGCGGCTCGTGGCGCCCAGGTTCACGCAACTCCTCACGGCGCTCGGCCTCACCTGACCCGGGCATGCGCCTGCTGGTCCGCCCGTCGGCGGATCAGGAGCTGACCTCGCGCATCGTTCCGTCCGGACCCATGCGGTACATCCTCGGTGGCCCCATGGTCTGCAGTGCCTCCGCATGGGCGGCCTCGCGCGCGGCCCGCGCGTCAACGGACGGATCGGTCGCGTGAAAGCCGTGCAGATGCACGTCGTCAGGGTCGATGTCGTCGGGCGACGGACGGCCCTCGATGATGAAACCGAACAGCGCACGCAACGCTTCCTCGCCAAGGTCGAGGGGATGAAACGGCAGCGGGTACGGGTCCTGGTCGTGCCAGCCCGGGACCGGCTCGACGGAATGCTCACCGGTCCAGTACGGCAACTCGAAGTCGTACGGCTCGCCGATGTTCTCCTGGATGCCGCCGCTGGGCGACAGACTCAGTGATCTGACCAGCACGCCGTCCTCCCACACCGCGAAGCCGAGCCAGTCCACGGCCGAGTGCATCCCGTGCATGATGATTCGCCGGCCTGCTCCGGCCAGGCGCAGGTGCTCCGGCAGCTCAGAGGGGCGGTCGAGCACGAGCCGTCGGTCGCAGTACAGCTCCGCCCCGGCCAGCACGGTGGCGTACGTGACGCCGTCCGGCGGGTAGACGCCGTCGAGCAAGGTGTCGTCATCGCCGGGCTCGACGACGTAGCCGGGGTGGACTCGACGCACCAACGCCTCGGTGTCGGCTCGCTCCGATTGCCTGGCGCTCCGCAGCGCCGGACGAATGTCGCCGTCAGTAAACGCCAGCAGTGCCGTTTTCGCGCCCACGTCGCTCCTTCCGCTCCCGACGATCATGTCGGCTTGGTGGTCTGTCACAGACCCCTGAGACCGATCTGTAGCCGCACACGTCAACGAGCAGGTGCGCGCGCACGGTTGTCAGCTCGGCAGAGGTGTTCTGCACGCCCAGTGGCCCTGCGTTCCTCGCACGGTCGGTTGGAAAGTTGCCTTGCATCGTTCCGGTCGAGGTACTGACCAGCCATAGCGGCGCTCGCCGAGCGCCTGGAGGCCCATGTGGCTTCTGCCGCCTCCGGCGCTGGCATCACCGCCGGGAGGTGACCTGGACGACGCCGGGGAGGGCCTGTGACCTGCGGCGGAACGCTCACGGGGCAAAGGGACGACCCCCGTCGGGGGGAGACGGGGGTCGTCTTGTGGTTCGGCTCCGGGGGGGTCGAGCCGAACCGACTCAGCGGTTACGGGGGGTGCAACCGCCGAGGCCGGCGGCGTCGGGAATGCGAACTCCCGTCGCGAGGACAAGCATGCCGCAGCCGACCCTTATACGTCGAGTGGTGTTCAGTCCACGCAAAGCTAATTTCTCGCACATCAGATGTGACCGCCGTCACTCCTGCGGGTGCTCATCAACTTCCATGACCCTGGGCGGACGCCTCCGTGCCGCCGTCGGGCTAGACTTTCGCGCCGTGGGCCGCAGCGCCGCTTTCTTCGATCTCGACAAGACCGTCATCGCCAAATCGAGCGCCCTGGCATTCGGTCGGCCGTTCTACCGGGACGGGCTGATCACTCGGCGTGACGTGGTCAAGTCGGCGTACGCGCAGTTGATGTTCCGGCTGGGCGGCACCGACGAGCAGACCATGGCCCGCACCCGGGACTACCTGGCCACACTCTGCAAGGGCTGGCCGGTGGAACAGGTCCGCCAGATCGTCGCGGAGACGCTGCACGAGCTGATCAACCCCTATGTGTACGCCGAAGCGGCCGCTCTCATCGAGGAGCACCAGGCAGCCGGCCGGGACGTGGTGCTGGTCTCCGCGTCGGGTGACGAGATGGTCCGGCCGATCGGCGAGCTGCTCGGGATCACCGATGTGATCGCCACCCGCATGGGTGTGGTGGACGGCCGCTACAGCGGTGAGGTCGAGTTCTACGCCGCCGGTCCGAGCAAGGTCGAGGCGGTCAGCGAGCTGGCTCTGGAACGCGACTACGACCTCAGCGACTCGTACGCGTACTCCGACTCGTACTCGGATCGGCCGCTGCTGGAGTGCGTGGGGCATCCGACGGTGGTCAACCCGGACCGGGCGCTGCGCAAGCTTGCGGTGGAGAACTCGTGGCCGGTGCTGGAGTTCCGCCACCCGATTCCGCTGGGCCGCCGCCTGCGTGAGCGGCCGGCCGTGCCGGTCGCGGCGGCGGCGCTCGGTGTGGGCGTCGGCGTGGCCATCGGCATCGCCTGGTACGGCCGGCACCGCCGCACCCGCGCCGCCGCACCCACCGCCTGACCGGACGGGCCACCGGACAGGTCGGCCACCCCTCAGGACGCGGCGAGGATCTCGTCGCCGATGAGCGTGATCTGGTCCGCGCCGACCTCCACAGCCGTCATGTAGTGCCGCAGCCAGGAGCGCAGGCCGTCGGGCGTGCCGGTGGCGAACGCGCCGGCCGCGCCCACGTACTCGGGTTCGCGCTCGCGGTGACCGACGTCCACCGCGACCAGCCCGCGGGGGTCGAACCCGGTGGAGATCAGCACCAGCCGGGCGGCGGCCCGGGCCACCACCCCGGACGGGCCGGGGAACGGGCGCAGGTTCAGCAGCTCGCCGTGTACGACGGCGGCCAGCACCAGCGGTGGCACCTTCGTGCCGCCGGCGACCAGGGCGGCCAGGCCGTCGAGGCGGGCCGCGACCACCGGATCGGCGACCGGCCGGCCCAGTTCCTCCTCGGTCACCACGTCACGGGCAGCGAGCACGTGCAGCCGAGCCAGCACCTGCCGGGGCGCCTTGGGCCAGAGGTCGCTGAGCCCGGGGAGCGCTCCGGCCACCCGCAGCGCGCCCTGCAGCACCGGGTCGGTGACCGTGCCGGCGCGTACCTCCTCGCGGTCGTGGTCGCGGCCTTCCAGCGCGGCGCTGGCCACGGCCGAGCGGAGGCTGACCTCGGCGGCGACCTGGCCGCCCTGGCGGCGCAGCGCGCGGTGCCGGTGGGCCTGGTCGACCCGGTCGCGGGCCTGCTCGACGGCGGGGGCGACGTCGGCGAGCGCGAGCAGCGGGGCGAGCGGATCGGTGGTCACCCCGTCACGCTAGCGACCGCCGGGCTCCCCGCATGCCCGGGGTTGTTAAGAAGGGGCCCTTCCTCTACCGGAGGCGTTAACAGGGGGCCCTTCCTTACACCTCGGCGCGAGGGGAAGGCCGCTGGGCGCGCGGCGAGGGGTCGGGCGGTCGCGACCGGGGTACGGCGGGACTAACCTTCCCCGGAGTAGGAGACGCAGGTCACGCGACGAAGGAGTCACCGCATGAGCGAGGCATTGGCCAACTTGCTGAACGAGACGCGCCAGTTCCCGCCGCCGGCTGAACTCGCCGCGAACGCCAACGTGACCGCCGAGGCGTACGAGGAGGCGGCCGGTGACCGGCTGGCCTTCTGGGAGCGTCAGGCCGGCCGGCTGGCCTGGGCCCAGCCGTGGGAGCAGGTGCTCGACTGGTCGAACGCCCCGTTCGCGAAGTGGTTCACCGGGGGCCGGCTGAACGTGGCGTACAACTGCCTGGACCGGCACGTCGAGGCGGGCCTCGGGGACAAGGTGGCGATCCACTGGGAGGGCGAGCCCGGCGACACCCGCACCGTCACCTACGCCGACCTGCACCGGCTCACCTGCCAGGCGGCGAACGCGCTGACCGAGCTGGGCGTGAGCGCCGGTGACCGGGTGGCGATCTACATGCCGATGATCCCGGAGGCGGCGGTGGCGATGCTCGCCTGCGCCCGGATCGGCGCCACCCACAGCGTGGTGTTCGGCGGCTTCTCCGCCGACGCGCTCACCAACCGGATCCAGGACGCCAGCGCCAAGGTGGTGATCACCGCGGACGGCGGGTACCGGCGGGGCAAGCCGTCGGCGCTCAAGCCGACGGTGGACGAGGCGGTGGCGAAGTGCCCGTCGGTGGAGCACGTGCTGGTGGTCCGGCGTACCGGTGAGGAGGTCGCCTGGTCGGGCAAGGACCACTGGTGGCACGAGACGGTGGAGACCGCGTCGCCGGAGCACGAGGCCCAGGCGTTCGACGCCGAGCACCCGCTGTTCATCCTCTACACCAGCGGCACGACCGCCCGGCCGAAGGGCATCCTGCACACCACCGGCGGCTACCTGACCCAGGTGTCGTACACCACGCACGCGGTGTTCGACCTGAAGCCGGAGACGGACGTCTACTGGTGCACGGCCGACATCGGCTGGGTGACCGGGCACTCCTACATCGTGTACGGCCCGCTCTCCAACGGCGCCACCCAGGTCATGTACGAGGGCACCCCGGACACCCCGCACAAGGGCCGGTTCTGGGAGATCGTCGACAAGTACAAGGTGACCACCCTGTACACCGCGCCGACGCTGATCCGCACCATGATGAAGTGGGGCGAGGACATCCCGGCCGGGTACGACCTGTCGTCGCTGCGCCTGCTCGGCAGCGTCGGTGAGCCGATCAACCCGGAGGCGTGGATCTGGTACCGGCAGCACGTCGGCCGCGGTGAGCTGCCGGTGGTGGACACCTGGTGGCAGACCGAGACCGGCGCCATCATGATCTCGCCGCTGCCCGGCGTGACCGAGGCGAAGCCCGGTTCCGCGATGACCCCGCTGCCCGGCATCGTCGCCGACGTGGTGGACGACCAGGGCCAGTCGGTGCCGAACGGCGGCGGCGGGTACCTGGTGCTGAAGGAGCCGTGGCCGTCGATGCTGCGGACCATCTGGGGTGACGACAACCGGTTCCTGGAGACGTACTGGTCGCGGTTCGGCGCGGGCGCCAACACCGGCGACGAGTGGGTCTACTTCGCCGGTGACGGCGCGAAGAAGGACGACGACGGGCACATCTGGCTGCTGGGCCGGGTCGACGACGTGATGTTGGTGTCCGGCCACAACATCTCCACCACGGAGGTGGAGTCGGCGCTGGTCAGCCACCCGTCGGTGGCGGAGGCGGCGGTGGTCGGCGCGACCGACCCGACCACCGGGCAGGCGATCGTCGCGTTCGCCATCCCGCGCGGCACCGCGGAGACCGCCGGCGACGCGGGCGAGCAGCTCATCGCCGAGCTGCGCAACCACGTGGCGAAGACGCTCGGCCCGATCGCCAAGCCGCGGCAGATCATGCTGGTGCCTGAGCTGCCGAAGACCCGGTCCGGCAAGATCATGCGCCGGCTGTTGCGGGACGTGGCGGAGAACCGGTCGCTCGGCGACGTGACCACGCTCCAGGACTCCTCGGTGATGGAGTTGATCTCGTCGGGGATGAGCGGCGGCAAGTCCGACGAGGACTGACCACGGCCTGGCCAGGGGGCGGACCGCACTGCGGTCCGCCCCCTTCGTCGTACCCGGGATCCGCGCTGGTCGATCGGTGGACCCGATCTGACCTGATCGGCCAGAGCACTTTTCCACCACTGTCGATGTCGCTGGTTGTCGGTTACGTTCAGCCGCACCGGCGGATTTCGACGAGCGTCAGTGAGACGGCCGGTTCCCCACCATTCCCTACGAACGGAGTGGCATGCTCCCCATGTCGCAGCACAGGGCACGGCGACGCTTACTCGTCGCGCTGCCCGTCATCGCGCTCGCGGCCACGTCGCTGACCGCGACGGGCAGCGCGGCGGCCCAGCCGTCCCGGTCCGCACCGGTCACGATCGGGGCGGACGAGCACTACATCAACTACGCCGAGCCCGAGGTGCAGCCGGACACCGGCGGCAAGGAGATCAAGGGTCGCGACGGCGTCTTCTCCTCACCGGCGGACGAGGCCCGCGCCTACGACCGCAAGTACGCCGGCGGCAACCCGATCGCCGCCCGCGAGCTGGCCAAGCTGGAAGCCAAGTCCATCCGGACCGGTCACAGCCCGCGGAAGATCAAGAAGGCCAAGAGCACGCAGACCGCCAAGCTGCTGACCCTGCTCGTCGAGTTCAACGACAAGGCCAACGACGACTTCACCAACGTGATGGTCCCGAAGACGGTGTTCGAGGACCGCACCTGCGTTCCCGGCACCGTGCAGAACGGGCCGCGGCACAACACCATCCCGAACCCGGCCACGCTGCCGCACAAGGACAACAACTCGATGTGGGTGCCGGACTTCTCGCCGGCCCACTACGACAAGATGCTCTACAGCAAGAAGGGCATCACCGAGCGGGTCCGCAAGGACCTCAAGGGGCCGGACGGCAAGCCGGGCATCAGCCTCGCCGGGCGGACCATGCACAACATGTACCTGGAGATGTCCAAGGGCGCGTACACCGTGGACGGGCAGGCCAGCCCGTGGATCACGGTGCCGCACTCGGAGGGCTGGTACGCCGCGTCGCGCTGCTTCCAGGACGAGAACGGCAACTGGGTCGCCGGGCGTGAGCAGTCGATGAACGGCCACCCGGACAACCCGCAGGGCGCCGGGCGTCTCGCCACCGACGCGATCGACGCGCTGGCCGCGTCCGACCCGAACTTCCCGTGGGCCGACTACGACATCGAGGACCAGAGCGACCGCGACGGCGACGGCAACTACCACGAGCCGGACGGCGTGATCGACCACCTGGTGCTGGTGCACGCCAACCAGGGCAAGTCCCGTGGCGGCGGCGATGTCGGGATCTACTCGGTCTGGGCGCACTCCTCGACCGTGACCGGCGGCTACACGATCCCGGGCACCAACCTCAAGGTGTCGAACTACATCGTGCAGCCGGAGGACGCCGGCGTCGGCGTCTTCGCCCACGAGTTCGGGCACGACCTGGGCCTGCCGGACCTCTACGACACCTCCGGCAACGCCGACTCCGACGTGGACTTCTGGGACCTGATGGCGTCCGGCTCGCACTCCGGCGAGATCTTCCAGGCGCTCCCCACCCACATGGGCCTCTGGGACAAGTGGGTGCTCGGCTGGGCCGAGCCGAAGACGTTCGGGCCGGGTGACCGGTCCAAGCTGGTCAAGCTCGGGCAGACCTCGCGTACGCCGGTCGGCACCGAGGACGGCATCAAGATCGACCTGCCGGACAAGGTGATCTCGCTGGCGACGCCGCACAGCGGCGGGAACATGTGGTACTCCGGCGCGGACCAGAACTGGGCCGACGTCAAGCTGAGCCGCACGGTGACCGTCCCGAACGCCGCCGACGCGAAGTTCTGGATGTGGAACAACTACGTCATCGAGGCGGACTGGGACTTCGGCTTCGTCGAGGTCTCCACCGACGGCGGCGCCACCTGGAACGAGCAGAAGGTGTACGCCGAGGGCGGCGCGCTGGTCTCCACCAACGACGGCTACGCCGACCCGAACGGCCGGATGGTCGACTTCGGCAACAAGAAGTACGGCCTGACCGGCAGCACCGGCGGCTGGCGGCACGACTACGTCGACCTGTCGTCGTTCGCCGGGCAGACCGTGCAGGTGCGGCTGCGGTACGCCACCGACGAGGCGTTCGTCGAGCGCGGCTGGTTCGCCGACGACTTCTCGGTGACCGGCGGCGGCGCGACCACGTGGAGCGACGACGTCGAGAGCGGCGCGGCGGGCTGGACCCAGACCGGCGGCACCTTCACCGACACCAGCGGCGCGGGTTGGTACATCGACTCGGGCACGCAGGTCAAGTCGCACTACTACCTGGCCGAGTGGCGCAACTTCGACGGCTTCGACAACGGCCTGAAGTACACCTACGACACCGTCTACTCGCACGAGGCCTGGAAGGTCGACCGGATCGCGTACAACGCGCCGGGCATGCTGGTCTGGTACCGGGACACCCAGCTCGGCGACGTCAACCACGTCACCGCGCAGATGACCGCGCTGCCCAGCTACGGCGCGAAGGGCGGTCTGCTGATCGTCGACTCGCACAACGACCCGCTGCGCCGCAAGGGCACCGCGGCCGAGAAGGACCCGTCGGTGCTGAAGAACCTGCCCAGCCGGCCGCAGTCCTCCAACGCCGCGTTCGGCCTCAAGCCCACGTACCCCTTCAAGGAGTGCCTGGAGGCGGCGGACGAGCCGTACAGCGAGTACTGCACGAAGTTCGGCCCGCAGGCGCCGGTGAAGGGCTTCACCGACGCCAAGGGCTGGTACCCGGGCATCGAGATCCGGGACGGCGCCGCGTACGCGCGGGACAACGACGCCTCGGTGGTCATCCCGTCCCGGGGCAACCAGCAGTACACGACCCGGGTGGTGAACCCGGACGGCACTCCGGCGACCGACTACTACGGTTCGACGCTGGGTGGCGGGGCGATCGTGCTCGGCACCGGCAACCCGGGTGACGCGGGCGTCCAGTACGGCGTCTCGATCATCATCAAGCGGGCCGCCAAGGACAACTCGTACGCCCAGGTGTACGTGGTACCGCCGCGCAGCTGAAACGGGCGCGGTCAAAGCGGAACCGGAATGACCGAAAAATGATCTGATCCAGCTCGATGGGGGAAGGGCCGGGAGCGCGAGCGCTCCCGGCCCTTCCGCGTAACCGATTAATCCATGCATGTCACTGCACTCACCGCTGAGCGCATCGTTGCTGGTCAACGGCTCGGCGACCGGCGGTCATGTGACGGTGAAAAGCGTTCTCAACAAAAAGTTGCAACAAATCGACGCACGCATCTTCCCACCAGTCGCAGCAGTGTCTATGTTCACCCTTGGTCCCACTAGTGGGACGTTCCACCGGCCCGTACCCCCAGTTGGGCCGGTTCCCTCACACCGGAGGTACCACGTGCGCAAAGTCGCAGTGGGTCTGCTCGGGCTTTCGCTGACCGCGACGGGGCTGATGGCAGGCACATCCGCCAGCGCCGCGCCGACGCCGAAGCTGCCGGCCGCCGCTCCGTCGGTGGCCGAGCCTGCGCAGGCTGAGCACGACCTGCCCAACCCGCTGGAGGAGAAGCGGCGCGCGCTGCGCCAGGAGGGCCTCAGCGAGGTCCTGTCCGGCAGGGCGAAGGCCCAGAAGATCAACGGCAGCAAGGTCGTCAAGGTCGGCGAGCAGGCTGTCGCCGGTCCCGCGGCGGGCAAGGCAGCCAAGAGCACCAAGGCAGGCAAGGGTCCGACCAAGGACCAGTACGTCGAACTCTCCCGCGAGCGGACCGACAAGATCTTCGTCATCCTCGCGGAGTTCGGCGACGAGCGGCACCCGAACTACCCGGACCAGGACACCGACCCGGACACCCCGGGCCCGACCCGGTTCGACGGTCCGCTCCGCAACCAGATCCCCCAGCCCAACCGGGCGGTGGACAACTCCACGGTCTGGCAGGCGGACTACAGCGCCGACTACTACCGGGATCTGTACTTCGGCACCAAGCCCGGCGAGGAGTCGCTGAAGCAGTACTACGAGGCCCAGTCCTCGGGTCGGTACAGCGTCGACGGCGAGGTCACCAACTGGGTGAAGGTGCGGTACAACGAGGCTCGCTACGGCCGCTCCGGCGGCTACCCGTGCGCCTCGAACGTCTGCACCAACACCTGGGCCCTGGTCCGCGACGCCGCCAACCAGTGGGTCGCCGACCAGAAGGCGCAGGGCCGCTCCGACGCGGAGATCGCCGCGGACGTCAAGGCGATGGACGAGTGGGACCGGTACGACTTCGACGGCGACGGCGACTTCAACGAGCCGGACGGCTACATCGACCACTTCCAGATCGTCCACGCCGGCGGTGACGAGGCCGACGGTGACCCGTACCAGGGTGAGGACGCCATCTGGAGCCACCGGTGGTACGCCTTCGCCAGCGACCAGGGCAACACCGGCCCGGAGAACTTCCCGGCCGGCGGCACCCAGATCGGCAACACCGGCGTCTGGATCGGTGACTACACGATCCAGCCGGAGAACGGTGGCCGCAGCGTCTTCTACCACGAGTACGGCCACGACCTCGGTCTGCCGGACGACTACAACGTGGTCAGTGGTGGGGACAACAACAACGAGCACTGGACCCTGATGGCCCAGAGCCGGCTCGGCGCCAAGAACGACGGTGGCATCGGCGAGCGCGGTGGCGACCTCGGCGCCTGGAACAAGCTCCAGCTCGGCTGGCTCGACTACGAGGTGATCGTGGCCGGCCAGAAGCGCACCCTGGAACTCGGGCCGCAGGAGTACAACTCCAACAAGGCCCAGGGCGCCGTGGTGGTGCTGCCGCAGCGGGAGTACACGTTCCAGAACGGCAAGCCCTTCGAGGGTACGAAGCAGTTCTTCTCGGGCAACGACGACGACCTGAACAACACGATGACGCGCACTGTCGACCTCACCGGGAAGACCAGCGCCGCGCTGTCGATGAAGGGTCGCTACAGCATCGAGGCGGACTACGACTACCTCTTCTTCGAGGCGTCCACCGACGGTGGCCAGACCTGGGCCTCGCTGCCCGGTACGGCCAACGGCACCCCGCTGAAGGAGATCTCCCCCGGGCGCTACGCCCTGGACGGCTCCAGCAACAACCAGTGGGTCGACGTCAACATCCCGATGGACGCGGTCGCCGGCAAGGTCGTGCAGTTCCGGCTCCGCTACCAGACGGACGGCGGCGTCTCCGAGGGCGGCTTCTACGGTGACGCGGTCACCGTGACCGCCGACGGTCAGACGGTGCTCACCGACGGCGCCGAGGCCGGCGCGAACGGCTGGACCCTCAGCGGCTTCAGCATCGTCGAGGAGACCTACACCCGTAAGTTCGACAACTACTACATCGCCGGTCACCGGTCGTACGTCTCGTACGACAAGTACCTCAAGACCGGCCCGTACTTCTTCGGCTACGCGAACACCCGCCCGGACTACGTGGACCACTACGCGTACCAGGAGGGTCTGCTGATCTCCTACTGGAACCTCCGGTTCGCGGACAACGACACGTTCGCGCACCCGGGTGAGGGTCGGAACATGATCATCGACGCGCACCCGCGGCCGATCTACAACCTGACCGGCCAGCCCTGGCGGGCCCGTGTCCAGGTCTACGACGCGCCGTTCAGCCTGAAGAAGGCCGACTCGTTCACGCTGCACATCAACAGCCAGCCGCAGTACATCCGCGGCCAGGCGGCGCAGCCGCTGTTCGACGACACCAAGCAGTACTGGTACCCGGAGCTGCCGAACCACGGCGTCAAGCTCCCGGCCACCGGCACCAAGATCAAGGTCCTGGAGCAGAACGGCACCTCGCTGAAGGTCCGCTTCTCCTGATCCACTGATCGACGCGCCACGCGATGCCCGGGCGGGCTCACCGCCCGGGCATCGCCCTTTTCCGCCGGAACCCGCCGGCCCGTGCCCGCGTCCTACCCCGGTGACGCCCCGTACCGCCCTGCCGGCCGCTCTCGCGATGGCGCTGCTCGCCGCCGCGGGCTGCGCCGGAAACGGAGGACCCGTGTCCGACGACCGCCAGCCGCCCACCCCGGTCACGCCGCCCTCCGCCGGCCCGGCCACGCCGCCCGCGTCCCGAGCCGACGCACCGGCCGCGAGCGGCGCGGCCACGCCTGCCGACCGGCCCACGCCGCTGTCCGCCACCGAACTGCCGACGCTGCGGCGCCCCGCCGGCCCCCCGAAGAAGCCGACCGACAACCGGCCGGCCGGCGTCGTCGCCGGCTGGATCATCCGGGGCGGCTCCGGCCCCTGCTACGGCCTGATGGACGAGAACGGCACGGAGTACGCCGTCTACGGCCCGAACACCGGGGAACTGCGCAAGGGCGACTTCGTCTCGCTGCGGCTCACCGCGCGGGACCGCTCGGTCGACTGCGGTCCCGGCATCCCGATGCGCGTCGTCGAATCCTGACCTCACAAGCGGTCTCGGGGCTCATGGGTCGCCTCCCGGAGAAATCCCTGATCCTGGTCACCTGCGAGCCCGATGCGCGACCGGCGGCCCTAGGCTGTGCCCCATGACCGACCAGCGCGGCGGACCCGTCGACGAGTCCTGCGTCCTGCCCGAAGGGCCGTGGACGCACCGGTTCGTCGGCGCCAACGGCAGCCGGTTCCACGTCGTCGAGGCGGGCGCCGGCCCGATGGTGCTCTTCCTGCACGGCTTCCCCGAGTACTGGTACGCCTGGCACGAGATGCTTCCGGCGGTCGCGGACGCGGGCTTCCGGGCGGTCGCCGTCGACCTGCGCGGCTACGGCGCGAGCGACAAGCCACCCCGGGGGTACGACGGCTACACGCTCGCCGCCGACGTCGCCGGCCTGATCCGCGCACTGGGCGAGCGGTCGGCCACGGTGGTCGGCACCGGCGCGGGCGGGCTCATCGGCTGGACCGCCGCCTCCTTCCACCCGACCCTGGTCCGGCGGCTCGTGGTGCTCGGCGCGCCGCACCCGCTGCGGCTGCGGGCCGCCATCTTCGCCGACCCGCGCGGCCAGTTCGCCTCGGCCACCGCGACGCTGAAGTTCCAGCTCCCCCGCTACGAGCACGTCCTGACCCGGGACGACGCCGCCGAGGTGGAGGAGATCCTGCGCCGGTGGGGCGGCCCAAGCTGGGCGGACAGCCCCGACTTCGCCGACTACGCCCACTGCTGCCGGGTCGCGATGCAGATCCCGCAGGCCGCGTTCTGCGCGATGGAGGGCTACCGCTGGGCGTTCCGCTCGGTGCTGCGGCTGCACGGCTACCGCTTCGTGAAACTGATGCAGAAGCCGCTCGTCACGCCGACCCTGCAACTGCACGGCGCGCTCGACCGCGCCTCGCTGCCCCGTACCGCCCAGGGCTCCGGCCGCTACGTCAGCGCGCCGTACGAGTGGCGGCTGCTCGACGACGTGGGGCACTTCCCGCACGTGGAGGCCCGGGACCTGGTGCTCGGCGAGATCCTGCGCTGGGCGAAGTCCTGACTCAGACCCGCTGCTCGCCCAGGTCGGCCACCTCGGACGCGGGCGCCCAGCCCTGGTAGACGCCGAAGTCGAACGCCTCCAGCCCCATCGCCTCGGCCACCGGCCAGCGCCCGCCCGTGTACTCCAGCCGCAACCAGCCCTCGTGCTCGGCCAGCACGATGAACGGCTGCCCCTGCCAGGTGCAGGTGGTCCGCACGTACGCGAGATCGTCGACCTCGGCCGCCGGCACCACCCGGACGTACCGGCCGGGGCGTACCTCGGTGAATCCCTCGTCCGGGCCGGGCTGGTAGAGGCGGACCTCGTCCCCGGCGGGGCTGGCCTGATACTCCCGCCCCCGCCAGCGGGCGACGTAGCCGTCGCGGGTCACGCCTCGTCCGCCTTCCGCCAGACCAGCGCGTCGGTGTCCAGGACCGCGACCAGCCGCGTGTCGCCGTCCGCGCCGAGTCGCCACAGCTCGGCGCCGTGCGGCAGGCGGGCGCTGTCCACCTTGAACTCGGCGATCACGTCGCTGCTCTCCCCGGGGGCGAAGCCGTTGCCGCGGAACGGCAGCCGCTCGATCACCCAGCCCTCCATCGCCCGCATGGCGGACTCGTTCGGGCCGCCGTAGGGGATCCGGTAGAGGCTCGGCCGGTAGGCCGGCCACCGCAGCAGGTAGATCTCCTCGTCGTCCGGGGAGAACGGGGATCCCGGGTGGCCGAGGCCGAGCGCGCGGTACAGCACCGCCGGGCTGTTCAGGTGCGCCAACTCCCCGGCCCGGTGCACGAAACCGGAGACCCGGTCATAGCCACGCTCCAGGTAGTACGCGAGTTGGCTCGCCGCGATCGCCTTCTGCATGGTCACCGGCCGGTTCACGGCGATGGTCGGCGCCGCCGGGCGCTGTCGTTCCGCCGGCTGCGGCGCGGCGGCCGGCTCCGGGTCGTCGCCGAGGCCGACCTCGGCCGCCCAGTTGGCGAGCGCGAGAACCTGCTCCCCCGGGTACGTCGCACCGACCGGGCTGTCCGGGTTCACCCGGAACGACCAGGACACGTCCGGCCACTTGCGAATGAGCTGGACGAACTTGACCCGTACCGTCTCGACCGCGTCTCCGGCGTGCTCGGCGAGGCGTTCCGGGGAGGTGTAGACCGAGACGGACGTCTCGCCGTCGACCGGCTCGGTGTGCCAGACGAACCCCGGATCACCCGGTCGGCTGCCGGCGGCCGAGTCGGGCGCGGCCGGCAGCAGTACCCGGGCCAGCAGCAAAGTGGTGAGGAAGCCGTCGGTGCGCCCGCTGCCCGCGGCGGCCAGCAACTCCTCCTCCACGTCGTTCGCCGGCACGAAGTCGGCCGGAGCGACGGCGTCCGCCGCGTCGCCGCCGATCGGCGCCGGCTCCGCTACGGGCGCGGGCGGCTCCGCCACGTCCGGCGCCTCGTGCGGGGTGGACAGCGCGACGGTCGGCTCACCCGGGGCGAACAGCGACGTGGTGGCGGAGTTGTCGAAGGCGGTCGGTTCGGCGGCCGTCGGTTCGGCGTGGACGGTCGGCTGCGTGGCCGGGTCGGCGTCGGTGGTCGGCTGGAAGAGCGACACGGTGGCCTGTTCCTCGGCGATGGCCGGCGCGAACAGGGAAGCCGTCGGCTCGGCCGGGGTCGGCTCGTACAGCGAGGTGGTCGGCTCGGCCGGGGTCGGCTCATACAGCGAGGTGGTCGGCTCGGCCGGCGTCGGCTCGTACAGCGGAGTGGTCGGCTCGGCCGACGGCGTGTTCGCCTCGAACAGGGACACGGTGGGTTCGGTCGACGACGCCGGGCGCCCGAAAAGCGACTCGGACGGCTCGGCCGACGGCTCGAACAGGGACTGCGTCGGCTCGGCTGACGATGACGGCGTCCCGAACAGGGACTGGGTCGGCTCAGCCGACGATGCCGACGCCCCGAACAGGGACGTGGTGGCGTCCTCCGACGTCCGGTCGAACAGCGGCTCCGGCGGCGAGCCGGGCAACGGCGCGGTGGGTTCGGACGTCGAGGCGAACGACACCGTCGACTCATCGAGCCGCCCGGTCCGGTCGAACGGCGCCGTTTCGGCTGGTGGAACGGTGTGGGCGGCCTCGGTGAGGTGCGTCGTCTCGTCGCCGGTCGTCACCAGCGGGTCGGCCGGCAGCGGGTCGGCCGGCAGCGGCGCGGTCGGGTCGGCGGCGCCGGCCCAGGGTGCCGCCACGTGATCGGCGGGCGCGGAACGCACCGGGTCGGCGTACTGCGAGGACCAGGGCGGGTCGGGCTCGGTCAGGTCGCGGGCCTCGATGACGGTGCCCTCGATGACGATGGGAGTGAAGTCCCGGCGCGACGCGGGCGGGCTCGACACCGGCTCGGCGATCGACGGCGACAGCGACTCCGCCGGGTCCTCGGCCGCGTTCCAGGGCGGGGCCTCCCGGTCGGGGCCGATCGGATCGGCCCAGGCGTCCGTCGCGGGGGTGGCGGGGCCGGAGTTACGCCGGGGCAGCGTCTCGACGGCGTCCTCGGGTGGGCGGGTCGGCCGGAACGCCTGGGTCGCCTCGTCGGCCCGGGAAACCGGAGGCGGCTCGTCCGCCCGCGTCGCGAACGCCTGGGTGGGCTCCTCGCGTACCGGCTCGTTCAGCGGACGGCGACGCGGAAACGGCTGGCCGCCGGCGAACCGGGTCGGCGGGGCGGCCCGGTCGGCGGCCCGCCGCGGCGCGTCCAGCGATGACGAGCGGCGTGTCGAGCGGCCGGAGGCGGGCTCGAAGAAGGAGCGGGACGGCGGCGGCGGGGTGGGGGTCTCCGGCGGCTCGTCGGTCGACGCCGGCTGGGCGGCGAACGGGTCCGGCTCGTCGGGGCGGCGGCGCAGATCGGTGAGCCAGCCGTCCAGGGCGTCCGTGCCCGGTTCGTCGCCGGCGTCGGCGCGGCCCGCGCCGTCCCGGTCCGGCTCCCGGCGGCGGGGCGGCATGGTCGGCAGCCGCCGTCCCAGGACCGAAGCGCCGCGCATCGGCACCGTGGGCGGCTCGTCGTGCTCCGTCCGCCGCTCGCCCCGGCCGTTCGGTACCGGGGGAGGCGGCACCGCGGGAGGCGGAACGGCTACGGGCGGCACCGCGGCCGGGGGAACCACAGGGGGCGGAACGGCGGCCGGCGGGACGGGCACGGCCGAGGGGCGGGGCGCGGACTCGGGTACGCCGTTGCGAGCGCTCCGGGCCGCGCTCTCCACCCGGTCCAGCCGGGCCCGGGCGCCCATGGTCCGGCCGGGCAGCCGGACGTCGCCCCGGGAGAGCTGAGCGACGTACCAGGCGGGCAGGTAGCCCTCGATCGGCAACCCGGGGTTGACCGCCAGCCACCACTCCGGGTTGGGCCAGCCGGCCGCCAGCTCCGGGTAGGGGACACGGCGGGCCGTACCGGCGTTCTCCCCCAGGCTGGCCCGCAGCGCGGCGGCGGAGGTGAAGGCGAGCACGTGCGTGCGGCCGCCGGAGGTCCAGGTGCCCCATCCGCCGGCCGAGCCGCCGACCGGCAGGAACAGATCGACGCGCGTCAGAGCTCGAAAGTACTGCTGCTGGTCCTGGGCGCGTAACGCGTCCCGCATCGCCACCTCGGCCTCGGTGGCCGGCTCCCATCCGGTCACGGCCACCTCTCCTTCCGCGAACAGGCCACAGGCATCGCCTACAACCTACAAGGTGGCAGCAAGATCAGGACTTCTGGCCATCGACGGTCGGCCCAGATGTCCGCGAGGCGATAACATCCCGTCCCGGAGCCGACACGTTACGGAGGTCGTCGATGTCTCGGCCTGTCGCGTACCCCGCAGTGGCCGCCCTGGCGACGCTCCTCCTCATCGGGTCTCCGGTCGCCCCGGCGGCGGCTCGCGCACCGGCCGGCTGCGCCTCGCCGCCCACCCCGGCGCGGCCGGTGGCGCAACAGCCGTGGCCGCAGCAACGGTACGCCCCGGACCGGCTCACCCCGCTTGCCACCGGCGCCGGAGTCGTGGTCGCGGTGGTCGACTCGGGTGTGGACCGGTCCCATCCGCAACTCGCGGGGCGCGTCCTGTCCGGCGCCGACTTCCTCGAGCGGGGCGGGGACGGCACCCGGGACTGCGCCGGGCACGGCACCGGCGTGGCGAGCATCGTCGCCGCCGCCCCGCAGCCCGGCATCGCGTTCCGCGGCCTCGCGCCGGACGCGCGCATCCTGCCGGTACGGGTGAGCGAGCAGCAGGTGGTCGAGGGACGGGAGTCGGGGCGCACAGTCGACGCAGCCGGTTTCGCCCGGGCGATCCGGTGGGCGGTGGACCACGACGCCGACGTGCTCAACCTCTCGGTCGTGCTGTACGCGGACGACCCCGACGTGCGCGCCGCCGTCGCCTACGCGCTACGACGGGACGTGGTGGTGGTCGCTGCCGCCGGGAACCTGCACGACAACGGCGATCCCCGGCCCTATCCGGCGGCGTACGACGGCGTGCTGGGGGTGGGCGCGATCGGCCCGGAGGGCACCCGCTCGGCGTTCTCCCAGACCGGCCCGTACGTCGACGTGGTCGCCCCGGGCAGCGAGGTGCTGATGGCGGCTCCCCGGCAGGGACACCACCGGGCGGAGGGCACCAGCTACGCCACCCCGTTCGTGGCCGGCACCGCGGCGCTGCTGCGTGAGTACCGGCCCCGGCTGAGCGCGGACGAGGTGGCCGCCCGGATCGTGGCCGCCGCCGACCCGGCACCGGGGCGCGATGCCGGCTACGGGGCGGGGGTGCTCAACCCGTACCGGGCGGTGACCGAGTCGGCGGGCGCCGTGGACTCCCGGCCCCGGCCGGGCGCCGCGCTGCCCGCCGACCGGCCGGATCCGGCCGCGCTGGCCCGCGCGGCTCGCCGCGGGACGGCCCGGGACCGGGCGCTGCTGACCGCCGCCGTCGTGGGCGGGGCGGTGGCGCTCGTGACGGCGCTCGCCCTGGTGCTGCCGCGCGGAGCACGGCGGCGCTGGCGGGCGGCCGACCCGGCCTGAACCGCCGTGCGGCCCGGATCAGGGAGACCCGGGCCGCACGGCTCCGCTTCACTGGAACAGGTTGGCGTTGCGCTTCTCGGTGTCGAGGTAGTCGGCCGCGGAATCCTCCACCGCGAGCTTGATGTCACGCAGCATCGCCTGGAGGTCCTGCGAGGCGGCCCGCCACCGGGACTGCCGCACCTCGTACGCCTCGCGGGCGGAGCCGTTCCAGCTCGCCACCAGCGGGGCGGCGTCGCGTTCCAGCTGGCCGAGCTGGCTCTCCAGGGTGGACAGCGCCCGTTGGATGTCCGCGCCGGCCTGTTGCAGGGCGGCGAAGTTGACGACCAGCACACCGTGCTCCATGAGTTCGATCCTTCCGGTTGTCAGAGGGGCAGCTGGATGCCGCGGTTGGTGCCCGCCACCCGGCCGGCGGCCTCGGTGTCGGACAGGTCGTACTGCCGGCCGGCGGTGCGGATCGCGGTGGCGGTCTCCCGCAGCGCTCGCTGAAGGGCCGCCTGGTCCTGCGACCACTGCTGCTTGACCTGCGCGAACGAGCGCCCACCGGCGCCCCGCCAGGCCTGCTGCAACACCTCCAGCTCGGCCATCAGGCCGCTGAGCATGGTCTGCAGCGACTGGTCGACCTGCTCGAACTTCGCGGCGGTCTGCTGCATCACCGCGGCTTCTGCCTGGGTCTGGGACATCCCGGACGTCACCTCGTCTCCTCGGTCGTGGCTGGTCACCACAGTGACCACCGTGGACTCGCCGGGAGGGCGTCCGGGGCCGGTGGAGGGGAAGGCCAGGCGGCGGCGGACACGCGACTCGACGATTTCGTCGCTGACGGTAGCCGTCCCATTCCGGTTCTGCTACCCCTTCGGGCTCCCCTGTGGACAACCCGCCCATTACGATGTGCCACGGTGGCGTCACAGCGAGGCCCGGGCGAGGAGGTGCGGTGACCGCGACGACAACGACCCGACCGGCCGCGCCCACTCCGCTGTGGACACACCGGCCGAGCCCCCGGCAGCGGGCCGGTCAGGTCGTGGCGACACAGGTCGCGGCAGCCGTGCTGGTGGCTGCCGCCGGGCGGGGTGTCGTGGCGACCGCCGTCGCGCTGCTCACGGCCGCGCTGGTGCTGCCGGCCGCCTGGATCCGGGTACGTGGCCGCTGGCTGCACGAATGGCTCGTCACCGCCGTCGCGTACCTGACCCGGCGTCGCGCCCTGCCGGCGGCCGCCGATCCGGCGGCGCTGCTGGAGCTGGTCCGGCCGGGTTCGGTGGCCGGCTCCACCGAGCTGGCCGGCGGTCCGGCCGCCGTGCTGCACGACGCCGCCGGCCTGACCGCGCTGCTGGAACTCGGCGACCCGGACGACCTGCTCGGTGACCACGCGCGCCGGCTGCCCGCGCCGTTGGACCTGCTCCCGCCGAGCAGCCCGGACGCCCCTGCGATCCGGCTGCAGCTCGTCTTCTCGTCCTCCCCCGCGCCCGCGCCGGCCGTCGCGGCCGGTCCCGCCGGGACGTCGTACCGGCAGCTCACCGACGGCCGGGTGGCCGGGCGGGCGCGGGCGGTCCTGGCCGTTCAGGTGTTGCGCGCGGACGGCTGGCCGGACGAGGAGTTGCTGCGGGCGCTCTCCGGCACGCTGCGGCGGATCGTCCGCCGGCTCGGGCCGCTCACCGCCCGGCCGCTCGGCGGGGACGCGGCGCTGCGGGTGATCGCCGAGCTGGCGCATCACGAGCCCGGCGCACCGGTCCGGGAGACGTGGCCGCTGCTCGCGCTGGGCGGGCTGGCGCAGGCCACCTGGCGACTGCGCCGGTGGCCGGATCCGCGCGGCGAGGCCGCCCGGGGTCTGGTCACCCGGCTGCTCGCGGTGCCGGCCACCGCCACCACCGTCGCGCTGACTGTGGGCCCCCGCACCGGTGCGGGTCCGGCCCCGGCCGAGTTGGCGGTGCGGGTCGCCGCGGGCAGCGTGGACGAGTTGTCGGCGGCGGATCGGACGCTGCGGCGGGTCGCCGGTGACGTCGGCGCCGAGCTGCGCCGGCTGGACGGGGGGCACCTGGTCGGGCTGGCCGCCACGCTGCCGTTGGGGGTGACCGGCGGGCCCGGGTCGTCGCCGCCCGCGCTGGACCTGCCCCTGGCCGCCGCCGGCCTGATGGTGGGCGCCAACCGCCACGGCGCCGCGCTCACCGTGCGCCTGTTCCGGCCGGCCACGACACGGGTCCTGCTGGTCGGCGGCGTACCGGCCGCTCAACTGCTCGTGCTGCGGGCACTGGCGCTGGGTGCCCGGGTGGCGGTGCAGACCGGCCGCCCCCGGGTCTGGGAGCCGTTCGTACGCGGTGTCGGGACGCTCGGCGGCGGCGTACCGCTGCTCCCACCGGGGCGTCCGGTGGGCCGCGCGTCCGGCTCGCCGCTGTGCCCGCTGCTGATCGTGGTCGACGTCGGCCCGGTGCCCCCGGACGCCGGCCCGGATGCCGCCTGGCAGTCGGTGCTCGTGGTCCGCGACGAGCTGACCTCGGCCGACACGGCCGCGCTGGCTCGCGCCGATCTGGCGATCCTCCAACCGCTCGACCCGGACGAGGCGGCGCTGGCCGGCGCGGCGCTCGGGCTCGGCGGCTCCGCCGACTGGCTGACCCGCATCCGCGACGACATGGTGGCGGTGGTCAACCGGCGGGCCCTGCGGTGGGCGCTGCTCTCACCGACGCCTGTGGAGTCGCAACTGGTCGGTCGCCCGGCGCGACACTGAGGCGCCGCGCCCCGCCCGGTCGGACGACGCTGCTTTCCCTGGTGGTACGTCCGTGGCACGATCCCGGCCATGGATTTCCTGAAGGGTCTTCTGATTCGTGTGGGCTCGACGGCGGTGGCGTTCTGGCTCGCCACGCTGCTCATCCCGGGCATCTCGCTGGACTCCGAGTCGGCCACCGAGACCGTGATCACGCTGGTGCTCGTCGCGGTGATCTTCGGTGTGGTCAACGCGGTGCTCCAGCCGATCATCAAGACCGTGGGCTGCGGGTTCTACCTGCTGACCCTCGGCCTGATCGCGATCGTGGTGAACGGCCTGCTCTTCCTGCTCACCAGCTGGATCGCCGGTGAGGCCGGGCTGCCCTTCCACGTGGACGGGTTCTGGCCGGAGGCGGTGCTGGGCGCGCTGTTCGTCGGCATCGTCACCTGGATCCTCGGCGCCGTCCTCGACCGCGACTGACGCCCCGGTCCCGGCCGGCCGCGACGGCGACCGGCCGGGGCCACCAGGAGGGAATTGGCTGGCGAGCGGCCCGGGGGACGGCGCTAACGTCGGCCGGGTGTTCACTCTGACCCGCGCGGACGGCTACCAGATCAGCACCGACCCGGACCGGATCGACCTGGACCGGGTGCACGCCTGGCTCGCCGGTGACGCGTACTGGGCGCGCGGGCGGGAGCGGGCGATGGTGGCGCGCTCGTTCGCCGGCTCGATCGGCTTCGGCGTCTACCGGCCCGATGACGGGCGGCAGGTCGCGGTGGCCCGGGTGGTCACCGACCGGGCCACGTTCGCCTGGCTCTGCGACGTCTACGTGGACCCGGCCGAGCGGGGTCGCGGCCTGGGCACCTGGCTGGCCGGCGCGGTCCGCGACCACTTGAACGAGCTGGGCGTACGCCGGATTCTGCTGGCGACGCTCGACGCGCACGGGGTCTACGCGAAGCTCGGCTTCCGCCCGGTCGCGCCGGATCGGTGGATGGAGCTGGATCAGCGGGTGACGCCGGTCACCGATAAGGACCAGCAGACCGATCCACCACTTACGGTGGAGCGGTGAACCAGCTCCGGCTCGGCTACCTGTACGGCGTCGGCGCGTACCTGATCTGGGGCTTCTTCCCGATCTACCTCAAGCTGCTGCGCCCGGCCGGACCGGTGGAGATCCTCGCGCACCGGATCCTCTGGTCGGTGGCGTTCGTCGCGTTGCTGCTGGCCGCGACGCGGCACGCCGGTTTCCTGCGCAAGCTGGCCCGGCGGCCCCGCGCGCTCGCCGGCATCGGGCTCGCCGCCGCGCTGATCGCCGTCAACTGGGGCACGTACATCTACGGCGTGAACTCCGACCGGGTGGTGGAGACGGCGCTCGGCTACTTCATCAACCCGCTGGTGTCGGTGCTGTTCGGCGTGTTCCTGCTGCGGGAACGGCTGCGCCCGGCGCAGTGGGCGGCGCTCGGCGTCGGCGCGTTCGCGGTGGCGGTGCTCACCGTGGACTACGGCCGGCTGCCCTGGCTGGCGCTCACCCTGGCGTTCAGCTTCGCCGGGTACGGCCTGGTCAAGAAGCGCCTCGCGCTGCCCGCCACGGAGGGGCTCTTCGTCGAGTCGGCGGTGCTGGCGCTGCCCGCCCTGGCGTACCTGGGCTGGCTGTCGGCGCGCGGCGACTCGACGTTCGGGCACGTCTCGGCCGGGCACACCGCGCTGCTGGTGCTCGCCGGCGCCGCCACCGCGATCCCGCTGCTGCTTTTCGCCGGGGCGGCGAACCGCCTGCCGCTGTCCACTGTCGGCATGTTGCAGTACCTCGCCCCGATCCTCCAGCTCGGCTGCGGCGTGCTGATCTTCCACGAGCCGATGCCCCCGGTCCGGCTGGCCGGCTTCGCGCTGGTCTGGCTGGCCCTGATGGTCTTCACGGCCGACGCCCTCCACCACTCCCACCGCACCCGATCCGCCGCCCGCACCACCCCTACCCCCGCCGCCACCCCCACCCCGTCCCGTTGATCTTGCACTTACCGCCCCGGCGAAAGGGGTGAAACGCCCGCGCCGAGGGCCGGAAGTGCAAGATCAACGGGGAGAGGCAGCGGGTCAGCGGAAGTCGTAGGCCAGGACCGGGGCGTTGTTGCCTCGGAGGAGTTCCAGGCGGACCAGTTCGCCCTTCGTGAAGCGGGTGACGCCGGAGAAGCGCAGGTCGTCGCCGGGGGCGGCGAGCCAGGAGCCGATCTGCTCCGTCGCGCCGTCCGGGCCGTGCGCGACCAGCCGGAACGTGTACGCCTCCCGGTGCCCGGCCCGCCTGTCGTAGCCGCAGTGCATGGTGACCTCGGTGCCCCACGGCGTCTCGGTCAGCCCCACCTCGGCGTGCACCGGCACCGTCCCGGCCACCGGCCGCATGGAGGTCAGCGCCACCTGCGGCGTGGACGGCTCGGCCGACGGCTGGACCAGCGCCACCCCGACACCGGCCACCACCGCCAGCGCGGCGGCGGCGAGCGCGGTCAGCGCGTACTGGCGGCGGGAGCGGGACCGCTCGCGGCGCTTGCGCTCCCGCGCGGCGTCGAGCAGCGCGGGCACGCGCGACGTCTCCGGTCCGACCTCCAGGAACTGCTCCAACCCGGCCGGGTCGAGCCGGCCCAGCAGGCCGGGCAGCACGGCGATCTCGGCCACCGCCTCCCGGCACTGGGCGCAGCCGGCCAGGTGCCGCTCGTAGGCGACCCGGTCCGCCGGGGCGAGGGCACCAAGCACGTACGCCCCGTCGTCGTGCGCGAACTCGCAGCGTGTCATCCGGTCACCCCCATCTCGGCCAGCGCCAACCGTAGTGAGCGCAGCGCGTAGTGGGTGCGCGACTTCACCGTGCCGGGCGGTACGCCCAGCCGGGCGGCCGCCTCCGCCACCGAACGCCCCTGATAGAAGCACTCGACGAGCACTTCCCGGTGGGTCGGGCTGAGCCGGTTGAGTGCCTCGGCCACGGTCCACGCCTCCACCGCGCGTTCCGTCTCGTCGACCGTCTCGGCGGTCTCCGGCAGTTCGTCCGTGTACACCTCGCCGACCCGGGCAGAGCGCCGCCGCCAGGCGTCGATGGCCAGGTTCCGCGCGGTGGTGAACAGCCAGGCGCGTACCGAGCCGCGTCGCGGATCCAGCGACTCCGGGTGCCGCCAGGCGCGCAGCAGCGTCTCCTGCACCAGGTCCTCGGCGCGGGGCCGATCGCCGTTGACCAACCGCAGGGCGTGCGCGTACAGCGCGTCGGCATGCTCGTCGTGCAGCGCGCGCAGCAGTTGGGCGTCGTGGTCGCTGATGGCGGTACCTCGCTTCCGGCGGCGGGGAAACCGGCGATGTGTACGCCCTTCCATACGTGCCGTGCCGCCGAACGGTTCAGCCGCAGGTCACGTCGGAGCTGTTCACGTCCGGTTCAGCTCCGGGCCGACCGCCGCTCACGGCGCCCTGGCAGCGTCCGGCGGGTGAGCGCGGGCCGTTCGCCCGTGCGCCTTCTCCCTCGTCCGATCTGGAGGCTCCACCTCATGAGCGACCGGCCTCGCCTGCTTCCGCTGCTCGGTGGCACCCGCCACGGCAGCCGCGACGCGATGACCTGTCTGTACCGGTGCGGGAACGCCTGTGACCACCCGGTGCCCAACCCGACCGACAACCCGTACTTCGGTGACGTGGTCGACACCGAGATCTCCCGGCGCGGCGTGGTCCGGGCCGGCGCGGTCGGCGCGCTGGTGCTCGGCTTCGGCGGCGCCGCCGCGGGCGCGCTGGCCGGCGCTCCGGCGGCCGCCGCGCCCGCCGCTCCGCCAGTGCCCGGCGGGGGCGGGGTGGCCGCCACCGGCGCGGGGCGTCCCGGCAGCGGCGCGCTGACCTTCAAGCCGATCCCGCCGAACAAGTTCGACACGCTCGTCGTGCCGAACGGGTACGACCACTCGGTGGTGATCCGCTGGGGCGACGAGGTCGTGCCCGGCGCGCCCGCGTTCGACCTGGGCCGGCAGACCGCCTCCGCTCAGTCCAGGCAGTTCGGCTACAACAACGACTTCGTCGGCGTGCTGCCGATCGACCGTCGGCGCGCGCTGCTCGTGGTTAACCACGAGTACACCAACGAGGACCTGATGTTCCCCGGGTTCACCAGCCAGGACGCGCTCACCGTGGAGCAGCTTCGGGTGGCGATGGCCGCGCACGGCATGTCAGTGGTCGAGCTGGAGCGGGTGGAGAACACCGGGCAGTGGCAGCCGGTGCGACGCGGCCGGCGCGAGTACAACCGCCGGGTCACGGCGCTGGCCACGAAGTTCGAGCTGACCGGGCCGGCGGCCGGGTCGGCCTGGCTGCGTACCGCCGCCGACCCGAAGGGCCGGACGGTCATCGGCACGCTGAACAACTGCGCGGGCGGCGTCACCCCGTGGGGCACAGTGCTCTCCGGCGAGGAGAACTTCAACCAGTACTTCGTCGGCGGCGACGGCGTGGCCGAGGAGCAGAAGGCGAAGCTGACCCGCTACGGCATCCCGACGGACGTGCGCTATCCGAGCGGCAGCCGCAAGTGGGACCGGGCGGACGAGCGCTTCGACCTGGCCAGGCACCCCAACGAGGCGAACCGGTTCGGCTGGATCGTCGAGATCGACCCGTTCGACCCGCAGTCCAAGCCGCGCAAGCACACCGCGCTGGGCCGGTTCAAGCACGAGGGCGCGAACGTCATAGTGGCGCGCGACGGCCGCGTGGTCGCGTACATGGGCGACGACGAGCGCTTCGACTACCTCTACAAGTTCGTGTCGGACAAGAAGTTCATGCCGGGGAAGTCCGCGGTGGCCCGGCGGCACAACCTGACGCTGCTGGAGTCGGGCACGCTCTACGTGGCCAAGATCGAGGGGGACAGCCCGGCCGCCGAGATCGACGGTTCCGGCACCCTCCCGGCCGACGGTGGCTTCGGTGGCCGGGGCCGCTGGATCAAGCTGGTCAGCGGCAACCGCTCGTACGTCGACGGCATGACCGCCGCCGACGTGCTCACCTTCACCCGGCTGGCCGGGGACAAGGTCGGCGCGACGAAGATGGACCGCCCGGAGGACGTCGAGCCGAGCCTGCTCACCGGCAAGGTGTACGTGGCGCTGACGAACAACAGCGACCGCGGCAAGGCGGGCAAGGCGCCGGCCGACGAGGCGAACCCGCGCAACAACAACCGGCACGGGCAGATCCTGGAACTGGTCGAGGACCGCGGCGACAACACCGCCGAGACCTTCGCCTGGTCGCTGCCGATCGTCTGCGGCGACCCGGCCGACGCCTCGACCTACTTCGCCGGGTACGACAAGACCAAGGTCTCGCCGATCTCCTGCCCGGACAACGTCGCGTTCGACGCCACCGGCAACCTGTGGATCTCGACCGACGGCAACGCGCTCGGCAGCAACGACGGCCTGTTCGCCACCGCCGTCGAGGGGCCGGAGCGGGGCCACCTGAAGCAGTTCCTCACCGTGCCGCTCGGCGCGGAGACCTGCGGCCCGTTCATCACCGGTGACAACCGTTCGGTCTTCGTCGCGGTGCAGCACCCGGGCGAGGTGACCGGCGCGTCGGTGGAGAATCCGGCCTCCACCTGGCCGGACGGCGACTACGCCAAGCCCGGCGTGGTGGTCACCTGGCGCCTCGACGGCGGCCCGGTCGGCAGCTGACCCACCCCGGGGCGGTCCGGCGCCGGACCGCCCGCCGAAGGCCACCACCCCGCCAGGGTGGTGGCCTTCCTAGTTCTCGGAGGCGATGCCGTCGGCGATCGACCTGGCGGCGGTGAGCAGCTTCGCGCGGACCACCCGGGCGGAGGTCATCATCTCGCCGGCCGGCAACGCGCACGCGAGCACCACCCGGCGCTCGATGTCCTTGTCCGGGGCGACGAGCACCGCGGCGCACGCCACACCCTGCCGGAACTGCCCGAGTTCCAGTTGCATGCCGCGGCGGTCACCGGCGGCCAGGTCGGCCTCGAACGCCTCGACCGTGGTGAGCGTGGCGGTGGTGAACGGGCGCATGCCGTACTCGCGCAGGTAACGGAAGCGCTGTTCGGTGGTGAGCGTGGCGAGCAGGCTCTTGCCCAGCGCGGTGGCGTGGGCGCCCTCGTCGAAGCCCGGCACCAGGTCTTCCAGGTAGGGCGAGCGCGGTCCCTCGGCGGAGGCGGTCACCGCCACCTGTCCGCCGATGAAACGGCCGAGGTAGTGGCTCCAGCCGGTGTCCGACGCGGCGCGGCGCAGCGCCTCGCCGACCGCGGGCGGCCCCCGGAACGCGGTGACGAGCTCGCGGTAGCGGTCGGCCACCTCCAACCCCACGATGTACGTCCCGTCCTCGCGCCGGATCACGTAGCCCTCGTACGCGAGAGTGCGCACGAGATGGTACGTCGTGGCGACTGTCAACTCGCAACGCCGGGCGATCTGCTTCACGGTGAGCCCTCTCGGCGCACGGCCGACCGACTCGAGCACTCGAAGCGCGCGGGACACGCTGCGGATCAGGTCCGAAGGTTCCGCCAAGGGGTCGCGCACAACCACCTCCGCCGCCGGGGACTTACACCATATGAAAAACCGGCCGAGTGCGAAATGCCTGTTCGGATGGAGGATGCCAGATCACCGGACACAGACGGTAGGTCGACGGACACGATGAGCAGCCAAAACGTGCGGGCGTAGGGTGTGCTCGCAATGACTGAAACAGTTTCGCAAGACGCGCCCGCGTCGGCCCGGCGGGCGGTCCGGGCGGGCGCCGGCGCCACCGTCACCACGATCGTGTGCGTCCTGCCCGTCTTCCTCGTCGGCGGTCTCGCCGTGCAGCTCGGCGACGAACTCCGGTTCAGCCCGGCCGGCCTGGGCCTGGCCGTCTCGATCTACTTCGGCGTGAGCGCGCTCGCCTCGGTACCCTCCGGGGCCCTGGTCGAGCGGTACGGCCCGGCCACCGTCGCCCGCGCCGGCGTCCTGCTCTCCGCCGCCTCCCTGCTCGCCGTGGCCGGGCTGGCCCGGTCGTACCCGATGCTGGTGACGCTGCTGGCGCTCAGGGCCGCCGCCAACGCGCTCGGACAGCTCGCCAGCAACGCCGCGCTCGCCGAGCACGTGCCCGCCCACCGCCAGGGGCTCTCCTTCGGCGTGAAGCAGGCCGCCGTACCGGTCGCCACGCTGCTGGCCGGCGTGGCGGTCCCCACCGTCGCGCTCACCGCCGGCTGGCGCTGGGCCTTCGTGGTGGCCGCCGGGGCGGCGCTGGCCGCGCTGCCGGCCGTACCCCGGACCGGGCGGGACCGGCGCGCCCGGGCCGCCTCCGGAGGCCGCTACGGGGGCACCGGGCCCCTGGTGGTGATCGGGCTGGCCGCGACGCTGGCGGCGGCCGCGGCGAACGCGCTGGGCACGTTCCTGGTCGACTCGGCGGCGGCGCGGGGCCTCTCCCCCGGCCTGGCCGGCCTGACGCTCACGCTCGGCAGCGCGGTGTGCGTGCTGGCCCGGGTGGGCGTCGGCTGGCTCGCCGACCGGCGCGCCGGCGGGCACGTCGGGCTGATCGCGGGGATGCTGCTGACCGGCTCGGTCGGCCTGATCCTGCTCGCGGTGGCCGGCCCGGCGCCGCTGGTCGCGGGCGTGGTGCTCGGCTTCGGGCTCGGCTGGGCCTGGCCGGGGCTGATGAACTTCGCGGTGGTCCGGCTGCATCCGCAGGCACCGGCCGCCGCGACCTCGATCACCCAGACCGGCGTGTACGCGGGCGGTTGCCTGGGTCCGCTCGGCCTGGCGGCGCTGGCCGGCGCGGCCGGCTACCCGGCGATGTGGCTGACGGCAGCGGCGCTCATGCTCCTGGCCGCCGTCCTGATGCTGCTCGGCGCCCGCCTGCTCCGCCGCGCCCCCGCGCTCCCCTGACCGCCCTCGCCCCGGGCGCGGGGGTCAGCTGGTGCGGTCGGCGATGTAGTCGCAGAGGGACTCCAGCGCGCGCCGCGCCGGGCCCTCGGGCAGCGGGGCCAGCCGGGCGCGGGCGTCCTCGGCGTAGCTGCGCACTGTCTCCCGGGCGCGCTTGAGCGCCGGGGACTCCCGCAGCAGGCCGAGCGCCTCGGCGTGCAGCGCGTCGTCCACCAGCGGGCCGGTGGCGAGGATCTCCCGCAGCCGTACGCTCGCCGCGTCCGCGTCGTCCGAGGCCAGCGCGTAGAGCACCGGCAGCGTGGGCACGCCCTCGCGCAGGTCGGTGCCGGGCGTCTTGCCGGACTGGATCGACTCGCTGGAGATGTCCAGCAGGTCGTCGGAGAGCTGGAACGCGACGCCGATGATCTCGCCGTACTCGGCGAGCGCCTCGATGTGCTCGGGCGCCGCGCCGCCGAACATGCCGCCGAAGCGGGCCGACGTGGCGATCAGCGAGCCGGTCTTCTCGGCGATCACGTGCAGGTAGTGCGCGACCGGGTCGTCGTCGCGCGGGCCGACCGTCTCGGCGATCTGGCCGTGCACCAGCCGCGCGAACGTGCGCGCCTGGAGGCGTACCGCCTCGGTGCCCAGGTCGGCGGCGATGTCCGCGGCCCGGGCGAAGAGGTAGTCGCCGACCAGGATGGCCACCGAGTTGGTCCAGCGGGAGTTGGCGCTCGGCGCGCCCCGCCGCACGGCGGCCTCGTCCATCACGTCGTCGTGGTAGAGCGTCGCCAGGTGGGTGAGCTCCATCACCACGGCGGCCGGGACGACCTGCGCGGCCTCCGGGTCGCCGAACTGGGCACTCAGCGCCACCAGCAGCGGGCGGAACCGCTTGCCGCCGGCCTCGACCAGGTGACGGGCCGCCTCGGTCACCAGCGGGTCCGCGCTGGCGACGCTGGCCCGCAGCTCCGCCTCGACCCGGTCGAGCACGCCCAGCACTGAGGCTTCGACGCGCGGGTCCGCGAGGTGCAGGCCGAGCGCGCCGAACTGACCTGAACGCTCGCCAGCCGGATTCGCCACGTCCTCAACCATGCCACACCCGTTCGACCTGCTCGTCGAGGGGGATACGGGCCGGGGACCGGCACGCCACGGCGTACCGGCCCCCGGTGGGAACACCTCGGTCATCTGACGAATTCGGCGGCGCCAGTCGTCAGGTCGAGCAGCGGACCCGGGACCACGCCGAGCACCAGCGTGGCCAGCACGCCGATGACCAGCGCCGCCGAGGTGAGCGCGCCCGGCACGGTCACCGTCGGCGTGGCCTCGCCCGGCTCGGAGAGCCACATCATCACCACGACCCGCAGGTACGGGAAGGCCAGCACCATGCTGGTCAGCACACCGGCGATCACCAGCCAGACCTGGTTGGCCTCCAGGGCCGGGCCGAAGACCGCGAACTTGCTGGTGAAACCGCTGGTGAGCGGGATGCCGGCGAAGGCCAGCAGGATGAACGTGAAGATCGCCGCGAAGAACGGCGAGCGGCGGCCCAGCCCGGCCCAGCGGGACAGGTGGGTGGCCTCCCCGTTGCTGTCGCGCACCAGCGTCACCACGGCGAACGCGGCGAGCACCGAGAAGCCGTACGCGGCCAGGTAGAACATCGTGCCGGAGAGCCCTTCGCGGCTCGGCGCCAGCACACCGACCAGCAGGTAGCCGGCGTTCGCGATCGACGAGTACGCCAGCAGGCGCTTGATGTCCGTCTGGGTGACCGCGAGCACCGCGCCGACCAGCATGGTCAGCACCGCCACCGCGCCGAGCACCGGGGTGAAGTCCCAGGAGGCCCCGGCGAACGCGACGTGGAAGACGCGCAGCAGCGCGCCGAACGCGGCGACCTTGGTGCAGGCGGCCATGAAGCCGGTCACCGGGGTCGGAGCGCCCTGGTAGACGTCCGGCGTCCAGACGTGGAACGGCGCGGCGGCGGCCTTGAACAGCAGGCCGATGCTGAGCAGCGCCATGCCTGCGAACAGCAGCACCGGGCTGGACGGGGACTCGGTGACCGCGGCGTGCACGGTGGCGAAGTCGACGCCGGCCCCACGGCCCGGGATGCCGGAGGTGAAGCCGTAGATCAGGGCGACACCGAACAGGAAGAACGCCGAGGCGTACGCGCCGAGCATGAAGTACTTCAGCGCGGCCTCCTGGCTCAGCAGACGCCGGCGGCGGGCCAGCGCGCAGAGCAGGTAGAGCGGCAGCGAGAAGACCTCCAGCGCGATGAACATCGTCAGCAGGTCGTTCGCCGCCACGAAGATCAGCATGCCGGCGATCGCGAACGACATCAGCGGGTAGACCTCGGTGGCGCCACCGGCGCCCTCGGCCTGCCGGCGGTCCTCCGCCGACTCGGCGGTGACCGCGGCGTGCGCCACGAACGCGCCGCCCCGCTCCACCGTGCGCTCGCCGACGAGCAGCAGCGCCATCACGGCCAGGACCAGAATGGCGCCCTGGAGGAACAGCGTCGGCCCGTCGACCGCGATGGCCCCGCCGATAGTGATCAGCCGGACGTCCGCGTTCAGGATCACCATCACGATCGCCGCGAGCATCGCCACCAGGGCGAGCCCGAGCTGCACCGCGTTGCGCAGGCGACGCGGCACGAACGCCTCGACCAGGATCCCGACCAGGGCCGCGCCCAGCATGATCAGGATCGGAGCGAGCGCCGCGTAGTCGATCGACGGCAGCTTCAGTTCACTCACTTCGCGGCCTCCTGGACGCTGCCGACCTCAGGGGCGGGATCGGACTTGCCGACGTCCTGCATGGTCGCCTGGACGGCGGGGTTGATGACATCGGTGACCGGCTTCGGGTAGAAGCCGAGCAGCACGATCAGCGCGATCAGCGGCGCGACTACCACCTTCTCGCGCAGCGTGAGGTCCCGGCGCATGCCCTCGATCTCGGTCAGCGCCGGGTTCAGCGTGCCCTGCGTGGTGCGCTGCACCATCCACAGCACGTACGCCGCCGCCAGGATGATGCCGAGCGTGGCGATCACCGCGACCGGCTTGTTGACGGTGAACGTGCCGATCAGCACCAGGAACTCGGAGACGAACGGCGCGGTGCCGGGCAACGCCAGCGAGGCCAGACCGGCGAAGAAGAGCACGCCGGCCAGCACCGGCACCAGCTTGCCCGCGCCCCCGAAGTCGCTGATCAGCGCCGAGCCGCGCCGGGCGATCAGCATGCCGACCACCAGGAACAGCAGGCCGGTGGCCAGGCCGTGGTTGAGCATGTAGAGCACCGCGCCGGTGCCGGCCTGGGTGGTGAACGCGAAGATGCCGACGCCGATGAACCCGAAGTGCGCGATCGAGGTGTACGACACCAGCCGCTTCAGGTCGTTCTGGCCGACCGCCAGCAGCGCGGCGTAGATGATGCCGATCACGCCGAGCGCCAGCGCCCACGGCGCGAACCAGCGCGACGCCTCCGGGAACAGCGGCAGGCAGTAGCGCAGGATGCCGAAGGTGCCGACCTTGTCCAGCACGCCGACCAGCAGCGCGGCCGCGCCGGCCGGGGCCGCGCCACCGGCGTCCGGCAGCCAGGTGTGGAACGGGAAGAACGGCGCCTTGATCGCGAAGGCGACGAAGAAGCCGAGGAACAGCCAGCGGGCCGTGTCCGTGGCGAACTCCGCCTGGCTCAGCGCCTGCCAGTCGAAGGTCTTCCCGCCGACCACCCAGAGGCCGATCACCGCGGCCAGCATGAACAGACCGCCGACCAGCGAGTAGAGGAAGAACTTGACCGCCGCGTACTGCCGCTGGTGGCCGCCGTAGCTGCCGATCAGGAAGTACATCGGCACCAGCATGACCTCGAAGAACACGTAGAACAGGAAGACGTCGGCGGCGGCGAAGACGCCGATCATCGTGCACTCGAGGACGAGCAGCAGCGCGAAGTAGGCGGGCACCGAGCGCTTCGACGCCTCGGCGTCGTGCCAGGACGCCAGGATCACCAGCGGCACCAGGATCGCGATCAGCATCAGCATGACCAGCGCGATGCCGTCCACCTCGAAGGTGAAGTTCACGCCCCAGTTCGGGATCCACGGGTACGACTCGCGGAACTGGAACCGGTCACCACCGGCGGAGAAGGCGAACCACATCACCACCGAGAGCACCAGCACCAGCAGCGACCAGCCGAACGCCACCAGCTTGGCCAGGTCCGGGCGGCTGCGGGGCAGCAGTGCCACCACCAGGGCGCCGACCAGCGGCGCCACGGTCAGCACCGAGAGGAACGGGAAGTTGGACATTATTCGGCCTTACCTCCGTCGTGACTGCGTGGCCCGCCGGCGGGGGCGGCCGCGTTGAGGTCGATCACGCCAGCCACCCCGCCTGCACCGCCAGGAACGCCGCGACCACGAGCAGCGCGCCGGTGAGGATCGAGGTCGCGTACGACCGCACGAAGCCGGTCTGGAGCCGCCGGAGCCGGCCCGAGCCCCCGCCCACGGCGGCGGCCAGGCCGTTGACCAGCCCGTCGACGCCCCGGTTGTCGAGGAACACGAGCGCCCGGGTGAGGAAGATGCCCGGCTTCTCGAAGACCGCCTCGTTGAAGGCGTCCGTGTAGAGGTTCCGGCGCGCGGCGGTGACCACCACGCCGGCCGGCTGCGGCTCGGTCGCCGTGCCGCCGCGGAACAGGAACCAGGCCAGCCCGGCGCCCAGCACCGTGATCAGCAGCGACAGCGCGGTGAGCAGCCAGTGCGCCAGCACCGGCGCGTGCTCCCCGCTCTCGGCGGCGAGCCCGTTGGTGGCGGTGAGCCAGTCCGGCACGGAGGTGGCGAGCAGGAAGCCCGCGCCGACCGAGCCGATCGCCAGCAGGATCAGCGGGATCGTCATCAGCTTCGGCGACTCGTGCGGGTGCTCGATGTCCTCGGTCCAGCGCTTCGGGCCGTGGAACGTGAGCACGAACAGCCGCGTCATGTAGAACGCGGTGAGCCCGGCGCCGAGCAGCGCGGCCAGGCCGAACAGCCAGGCCGTCCAGCCCTCCCGCTCGAACGCGGCCACGATGATCGGCTCCTTGGAGAAGTAGCCGGAGAACGGGAACATGCCGATGATGGCGAGCCAGCCCATCATGAACGTCAGCCAGGTGACCTTCATGTACTTCGACAGTCCGCCGAAGCGGCGGATGTCGACCTGGTCGTTCATGCCGTGCATGACCGAGCCGGCGCCGAGGAACATGTTGGCCTTGAAGAAGCCGTGCGCCAGCAGGTGCACGATGGCGAGCGCGTACGCGCCGCCGCCGAGACCGACGCCGAGGAACATGTAGCCGATCTGGCTCACCGTCGACCAGGCCAGCACCCGCTTGATGTCGTCCTTGGCCGCGCCGATGATGCAGCCCATCAGCAGGGTGAGCGCGCCGACGCTGACCACCACGAGCTGGAGCGTCTCGTTGGCCGAGAAGATCGCGTTGGAGCGGGCGATCAGGTAGACGCCGGCGGTGACCATGGTGGCCGCGTGGATGAGCGCGGACACCGGGGTCGGGCCCTCCATCGCGTCCGGCAACCACGCCTGGAGCGGGAACTGGCCGGACTTGCCGGCCGCGCCGAGCAGCAGGAGCAGGCCGAGCACCAGCACCGTGGTCGAGGTCAGCGAGCCGACCCCGTTGAACACCTCGTCGTACTGGGTGGTGCCGAGCATGGCGAACATGATGAAGATGCCGATGGCCAGGCCGGCGTCGCCGACCCGGTTCATCAGGAACGCCTTCTTGCCGGCGGTGGCCGCGCTCGGCCGGCCGTACCAGAAGGAGATCAGCAGGTACGACGCCAGACCGACGCCCTCCCAGCCGAAGTAGAGCATCACGTAGTTGTTGCCGAGCACCAGCAGCAGCATCGCGGCGACGAACAGGTTGAAGTAGGCGAAGAACAGTCGCCGGCCCTCGTCGTGCGCCATGTACTCCACGGCGTAGAGGTGGATCAGGAAGCCCACCCCGGTGATCAGCAGGACGAAGACAGCGGCCAGCGGGTCGAAGAGCAGACCGAAGTCCACCTTCAGGTCGCCGACCACCATGAAGTCCCAGAGGCTCAGCTCGACCTGCTTGTTCTCCAGGCCGCGAAGCTGGAAGAAGTAGGTGAGCCCGAGCAGGAAGGCGGCGCCGATGGCGCCCACGCCGAGCCAGTGGCCCCAGCGGTCCGCCCGCTTGCCCAGCAGCAGCAGGATCGCAGCGCTGACCAGCGGGATCGCCACCAGCAGCCAGACCGAGCCCAGCATCCCGTCCGCCGTGGCGAAGGTGACGGCCTCGGCTGGCTCAGACTGGGCGATCGTCAGAATCTGTTCCACCACGAGCCCCTCAGTACTTCAGCAGGTTGGCGTCGTCGACGCTCGCCGAGCGCCGGGTACGGAAGATCGCCATGATGATCGCGAGACCGACCACTACCTCGGCCGCCGCCACCACCATCACGAAGAACGCCATGATCTGGCCGTTCAGGTCGCCGTTGATCCGGCTGAACGTGACCAGAGTCAGGTTGGCCGCGTTGAGCATCAGCTCGATGCACATGAACAGCACGATCGCGTTGCGCCGGACCAGCACGCCGACGGCGCCGATGGTGAACAGCACCGCCGCGAGGATCAGGTAGTAGTCCGGGGTCACCGTGCTGACCTTTCGTTCGCGACTGCGGGGCTCCGCTCCGCTGCACTCCTCGCGCTCACCGATCCGTCCCCTTCAGTGCGGTCTCCTCGGCCGTCAGCTCGCGCACCGGCAGGATCTCCGGGATGCTGCGCTCGGTCAGCCGGCCGTCGGGCAGGCGGGCCGGGGTGGCCACCGAGGAGGAGGTCGCGTAGACACCCGGGCCGGGCTTCGGGCCGGGGTAGTTGCCGGGACGGAACCGCGCCTTCATGGTGGCGATCTGGTCCATCCGGTCCGCCTTGCGCCGCTCGACGTGCGCCAGCACCATCGCGCCCACCGCCGCGGTGATCAGCAGCGCGGAGGTCAGCTCGAAGGCGAAGACGTACTTGGTGAACAGCAGCCGGGCGATGCCCTGCACGTTGCCCTCGGCGTTCGCCTCGTCGAGCCCGGCCGCCCGCACGCCGTCGAGCGCGCGGTACAGGCCGCTGCCCACCAGACCGGCGAAGCCGAGCCCGAGGACGACAGCGGCGACCCGCTGGCCGCGCAGCGTCTCGATGAGCGAGTCGGACGCGTCCCGGCCGACGAGCATCAGCACGAACAGGAACAGCATCATGATCGCGCCGGTGTAGACGATGATCTGCACCATGCCGATGAACGGCCCGGCCTGGAGCACGTAGAACACGCCCAGGCAGAGCATTGTCAGCACGAGCCACAGCGCGGAGTGCACCGCGTTGCGGGCCCACACCATGCCGACCGCCCCGAGCAGGGCCAGCGGGGCGAGGATCCAGAAGGTGACCTCCTCACCCCCGGACACCTGGCCCGCAGCGGCGAGCACCGTAGCCGAGGTCATGCCTTGCCTCCCTTGCCCGCCGCGGCGGACCGCTGCTCGGCCTGCTCGGCGCCGGGGAAGGTCACGCCGGGGTGCTCCTCCACCTGGTACCGGCCGGGGCCCATCGGCGAGCGCTCGGCGCCGGCCGAGGTGCCCGGGTTGGTCAGCGCGCCGACGTAGTAGTCCTTCTCGCTGTCGCCCAGCCGCATCGGGTGCGGCGGCTGCTCCATGCCCTCGAGCAGCGGCGCGAGCAGCTGCTCCTTCGTGAAGATGAGGTCCTGCCGGTTGTCCCGGGCCAGCTCGTACTCGTTGCTCATGGTGAGCGAACGGGTCGGGCAGGCCTCGATGCAGAGCCCGCAGAAGATGCACCGGGCGTAGTTGATCTGGTAGATGCTGGCGTACCGCTCACCCGGGGAGAAGCGCTGCTCCTCGGTGTTGTCGCCACCCTCAACGTAGATCGCGTCGGCCGGGCAGGCCCAGGCGCACAGTTCGCAGCCGATGCACTTCTCCAGCCCGTCCGGGTGCCGGTTGAGGATGTGCCGCCCGTGGTAGCGCGGCGCCGAGACCGGCGGCTTGAACGGGTAGTCGGTGGTGACGACCTTCTTGAACATGTGCGAGAAGGTGACACCGAAGCCCTTGAACGTTCCGGTGATCGCGCCCACGTCACACCTCCCTGGAGTCCGGGCCGGCGACGACGTTGGCCGGCTCCCGCTCGGCGAGCACGCGCTTGGTGCGCGGGCTCGGCGGAACCTGAAGATCCATCGGCGGCAGCGGGAAGCTGCCGTACGGCCGGCTGTCCGCCTGCTCCTGGGGCGACGGCTTGAGTTCCTTCTTCCGGCTCGGCCAGAAGAGGGTGACCAGCAGCAGCACGCCCGCGCCGACGGCGGTGACGAGCAGCCGGTCCCGGGCCTGCCAGTCCTCGATCGAGCGCAGCCCGGCGAGCACCATGATCCAGACCAGGTTCAGCGGCAGCAGCACCTTCCAGCCGAAGCGCATGAACTGGTCGTAGCGGAGCCGGGGCAGCGTGCCGCGCAGCCAGACGAAGACGAACACCAGCAGGATGACCTTGCCGAAGAACCACAGCATCGGCCACCAGCCCTCGTTGGCGCCCGACCAGATCGTGATCGGCCACGGCGCGTGCCAGCCGCCGAGGAAGAGGGTCACCGTGAACGCCGACATCGTCACCATCGCGACGTACTCGCTGAGCATGAACAGCGCGAACTTCAGCGAGCTGTACTCGGTCTGGAAGCCGGCCACCAGCTCCGACTCCGCCTCGGGCAGGTCGAACGGCGCCCGGTTGGTCTCACCGACGATGGCGATGAAGAACATGATGAAGCTGGGCAGCAGCAGGATCGCGTACCAGCCGGGGGCCGCGAGGTCGAAGCCGCCGATGCTCAGCCGGGTGCCGTCGCCCTGCGCGGCGACGATCCCGCTGGTCGACATGGTGCCGGCGGTCATGAAGACCGCGACCACGCTCAGACCCATGGTGACCTCGTAGGACACCAGTTGGGCGGCGGAGCGCAGACCACCGAGCAGCGGGTACGTGGAGCCACTGGCCCAGCCGCCGAGCACGATGCCGTACACGGCCAGCGAGGAGAAGGCCAGCACCACCAGCACCGCCACCGACACGTCGGTGACCTGCAGCGGCGTGCGGTGCCCGAAGATGCTCACCATCGGCCCGAACGGGATCACCGACAGCGCGGTGACCGCGCAGACCACGGAGATCACCGGGGCGAAGAAGTAGACGACCTTGTCGGCCTTGCGCGGGAGGATGTCCTCCTTGAAGGCCAGCTTCACGCCGTCGGCGAGCGTCTGGAGCAGACCGAACGGGCCGGCCTGGTTGGGACCGGGCCGCACCGCCATCCGGCCCACGACCCGGCGCTCGAACCAGACGCCCAGCAGCGTGGCCGCCACGGCGACGACGAACGCGAAGAGGATCTTGCCGAGGACCAGCCACCACGGGTCCTTGCCGAAGTCGGCAAGCGTCGGGTCCTGCGCCGCGAGGTAGAGATTCACTGCACCCACCTTTCGTTCGCGACCGCGAGGCGTACTCGCTCCGCTCGTTGCCTGCGCGCGCTCACTGTGCACTCCCGGTGTTCAGCAGCGGGCCCGGCCGGTCCGCGGCGTCCGCCGCGACCCGTCCGGCCGGGACGGCCGGACCGCCGGCGGCGCCGACGGAGACCTTCACCAGCGAACCGGACGTCGCGCCGAGGCTGCGCCGCACGGTGGAGCCGGGCGAGTTGGTCGGCAGCCAGACGACGCCGTCCGGCATCTCGGTGATCGCCGCCGGCAGCGTGACGGCGCCCCGGTCGGTGCCGACGGTGACCGCGTCGCCGTCGGCCACGCCGAGGGACTCTGCGGTGCCCTTGCCCAGCCGGACCACCGGCGGGCGGGCGGTGCCGGCGAGGTGCTCGTCGCCGTCGGTGAGGCTGCCCAGGTCGATGAGCTGGTGCCAGGTGGACAGCACGGCCTCGCCCGCGCCGGGCTGCCGGACAGCGGCCGGCTCGACCGAGGGCGCCGACGGCCGCTCGACCCGGGTACGCGGCAGCGCGCCCAGCTCGCGGCGGATGCTCGGCACGTCGCCGGTGCCCAGCCGCACGTCGAGCTGCGCGGCGATCGCGTCGAGGATCCGGGCGTCGGTCATCGCACCGGTGTCCAGCACCTTCTCGAACGTGCGCAGCCGGCCCTCCCAGTCCAGGAAGCTGCCGGCCTTCTCGACCACCGGCGCGATCGGCAGGACCACGTCGGCCCGGCGCGACACCGCGCTCATCCGCAGTTCCAGGCTGACCAGGAACGGCACCGCGTCCAGGGCCTTCTCGGCCAGGCGCGGGTCGGCCAGGTCGGCCGGGTCCACACCGGCCACCACCAGGGCGCCGAGCTGACCGTTCGCGGCGGCGTTGAGGATGCCGTCGGTGTCGCGGCCGGCCTGGCTCGGGATCACCCCGGCCGGGATGTCCCACGCCTCGCCCAGCTCCGCGCGGGCGGCGGGCTCGGTGACCACACGGCCGCCGGGGAGCAGGTTGGGCAGGCAGCCCGCGTCGACAGCGCCGCGGTCGCCCGCGCGCCGCGGCACCCAGACCAGCCGGGCGCCGGTACGCCGGGCGACGTCCGCCGCCGCCGACAGCCCGCCCGAAACCTCGGCCAGCCGCTCGCCGACGATCAGGATCGCGCCGGGCTGCCCCAGCGCCTCGGCCACCGTGGCGTGCTCGGCCAGCACGCCGGCCTCCTCGCCCGGCACCACCCGGGCCAGCTTGGCCCCGAGCTTCTCCAGGCCGCGCGTCGCGAACGGCGCGATCGCGTACACAGTGAGCTTCTTCTTCAGGTACGCCTTGCGCAGCCGCAGGAAGAGGATCGGGCACTCCTCCTCCGGCTCCAGGCCGACGAGCACCACCGCGGGAGCGTTCTCCACGTCGGTGTAGGTCACGTCGGTGACCCCGGCGACGCTGCTGGCCAGGAAGTCGGCCTCCTCGCGGGAGACCGGGCGGGCCAGGAAGTCGATGTCGTTGGTGTGCAGCGCGATGCGGGCGAACTTCGCGTACGCGTAGGCGTCCTCGACGGTGAGCCGGCCGCCGGTCAGCACCGCCGTGCCGGTCGCGCCGTCACGGGCCTCGCGCAGCTCCTCGGCGGCCCGGGTCAGCGCCTCGCTCCAGGACGCCTCGCGCAGCTCACCGGTCTTCTCGTCGCGCACCATCGGGGTGCTGATCCGGTCGAACGCGCGGGCGTACTGGAAGCCCCAGCGGCCCTTGTCGCAGTTCCACTCCTCGTTCACCGCCGGGTCGTCGCCGGCCAGCCGGCGCAGCACCTTGCCGCGCCGCCAGTCGGTGCGCTGCGCGCAACCGGCCGAGCAGTGCTCGCAGACGCTCGGCGTGGAGACCAGGTCGAAGGGGCGGGCCCGGAACCGGTACTGCGCGCCGGTCAGCGCGCCCACCGGGCAGATCTGCACGGTGTTGCCGGAGAAGTACGAGTTGAACGGAACGTCCCCCTCGTCGCCCTCCTCGCCGTACTCCTCGTCCCGGTAGATGTTGATCTCCTCGTGCGAGGAGCGTCCCATCAGGTCGATGAACTTGTCCCCGGCGATCTCCTCGGAGAACCGGGTGCAGCGCTGGCAGAGCACGCAGCGCTCGCGGTCGAGCAGCACCTGGGTGCTGATCGGCAGCGGCTTCGGGTACTCCCGCTTGTGCTCGTGGAACCGCGAGTCCGTCCGGCCGGTGGACATCGCCTGGTTCTGCAGCGGGCACTCGCCGCCCTTGTCGCACATCGGGCAGTCCAGGGGGTGGTTGAGGAGCAGCAGCTCCATCACCCCCTCCTGGGCCTTCTTGGCGACCGGGGAGGTGAGCTGGGTCCGCACCACCATGCCGTCGGCGACGGTCTGGGTGCAGGAGGCGACCGGCTTGCGCTGGCCCTCCACCTCCACCAGGCACTGCCGGCAGGCGCCGGCCGGGGCCAGCAGCGGGTGGTCGCAGAAGCGGGGGATCTCGGTGCCCAGCTGCTCGGCGACCCGGATCAGCAGCGCCCCCTTGGGGGCGGTGACCTCGACGCCGTCGATGGTCAGCGTGACGGTCTCGGTCTGCTTGGCTACGTCGGTCATCAGTGCGCCCCTACCAGGGTCTTCTCCGACAGCTTCGGAGCGGTACGTCCCTCGATGTAGTCGAGGTAGTCCTGCTTGAAGTACTTCAGCGACGAGGTGACCGAGCTGGTCGCGCCGTCACCCAGACCGCAGAACGAGCGGCCGAGGATGTTGTCGCAGGTGTCGAGCAGGGTGTCCAGGTCCTCGTGGGTGCCCTGGCCGGCCAGGATGCGCCGGTAGACCCGGACCATCCAGTAGTTGCCCTCCCGGCACGGGGTGCACTTGCCGCACGACTCGTGGTGGTAGAACTCCAGCCACCGGTAGGTCGCGTACACCGGGCAGTCCTGGTCGGAGAAGATCTGCGTGGCGGTGGTGCCCAGGATCGAGCCGGCCCCCGCCACCCCCTCGAAGTCCAGCGGCACGTCCAGGTGCTCGGCGGTCAGCAGCGGCGTCGACGAGCCACCCGGGGTCCAGAACTTCAGGTCGTGCCCGGGCTGCATCCCGCCGGCCAGCTCGATCAGCTCGCGCAGCGTGATGCCCATCGAGCACTCGTACTGGCCCGGGTTCGCGATCCGGCCGGACAGCGAGTAGATCATCGGGCCGGACGACTTCTCCGTGCCCATGGTCTTCCACCAGTCCGCGCCACCGAGCACGATGTACGGCACGCTGGCGATGGTGCCGACGTTGTTGACCACCGTCGGGCTGGCGTACAGGCCGTGGGTCGCCGGGAACGGCGGGCGCAGCCGGGGCTGGCCGCGGAAGCCCTCCAGCGAGTCCAGCAGCGCGGTCTCCTCGCCGCAGATGTACGCCCCGGCGCCGGAGTGCACCACCAGGTCCAGGTCGAACCCGGAGCCGAGGATGTTCCGGCCGAGGTAACCCTTGGCGTACGCCTCCTGGACGGCGTTGCGCAGCCGCCGGGCGGCGTGCACGGCCTCGCCCCGGATGTAGATGTACGCGCGGTTGGCCCGGATCGCGTACGAGGCGATGATGACGCCCTCGACCAGCGAGTGCGGGTCGTAGGTCATCAGCGGCAGGTCCTTGCAGGTGCCCGGCTCGCCCTCGTCGGCGTTCACCACCAGGTAGTGCGGCTTGCCGTCGCCCTGCGGGATGAAGCCCCACTTCAGGCCGGTCGGGAAGCCCGCGCCGCCACGGCCGCGCAGCCCGGAGTCCTTGACCAGCTGGATCAGGTCGTCCGGGTGCGCCTTGAGCGCCTTGCGCAGGGCGGCGTAGCCGTCCAGCTTCTCGTAGGTGCCGAGCCGCCAGGCGTCCGGCGACAGCCAGCGCTTGGTGAGCACCGGCGTGAGCTTGGCCAGCGTCTCCGGCCGAGGAGTGGTCACTTCCGGGCCCCCGATCCGTTCGCGTCCGCCCGGTCGGCGCCGTCCGCGCCCGTACCGGCCTCAGCTTCCTTGAGGTTGCGCTCCTGCGCGCCGGCCGCGTCGCCGGCGGGCTTGCCGTCGCCGGCCGGCGGGTTCGCCGCCGTGCCGGCCGCCTGCGCCGCCTGCGCGTCGCGGGGCACCGGCGCCGGGCCGTCCACCGGGACCTTGGTGCCCGGCGCGTCCGGTACGGCGGTGGCCGCGTCCGGCTGCCGGGTCTCGGCGGTACGCACCTGCGGCGACTTGGCGTCCGGCGCCTTCACGTCCGGCGCGGTGCTGCCGGTGGCCGCCTCCGGCTTGGCCGGCTCGACGGCCGGCGCCGGCTTCGCGGCCTCGGCCTTCGCCTCGGCGGCGGCCCGGTCGGCCTCGGCCTTGCTGCGGATCGGGGTCTTCGGGTCGAAGCCCGGCACCGACACGCCGTGCTGCTCGGCCAGGCGCAGGCCGCGCAGGCTCGGCTCGCCCGGCCCGCCGTCGGCCACCGCGCCGTCGCGCTCGTCGGCGAAACCGGCGAGCTGGACCGCCATCTCCTTGAGCGTGCACAGGCGCGCGCCCCGGGTGGGCATCGGCCGGCCGCCGGCCCGCAGCTCCTCGACCACGTCGAGCGCGCCCTGCGGCTCCACGTTGTCGAAGAAGTCGTAGTTGACGGTCATGACCGGGCCGTAGTCGCACGCCGCGAGGCACTCGGCGTGCTCCAGCGTGATCTTCCCGTCGGCGGTGGTCTCCTCGTGCCCGACGCCGAGGTGCTCGGCCAGGGCGTCGTAGACCTTCTGCCCGCCGAGCACGTCGCACATGGTGTTGGTGCAGACGCTGACCAGGTAGTCACCGGTGGGCTTGCGCTTGTACATGGTGTAGAAGGTGGCGACGGCGCCGACCTGGGCCTTGTTCAGCCCGAGCACCTCGGCGCAGAACTCGACACCGGCCGGGGAGACGTACCCCTCCTCGGACTGGACCAGGTGCAGCAGCGGCAGCAGCGCCGAGCGCGACCGGTCGGCCGGGTACCGGGCGATGATCTCCCGCGCCCGGAGCCGGGTCTCTTCAGTGAACGTGCTCATCGGTCACAACCACCCATCACGGGGTCCAGCGAGGCGCCGCCGGCGATCACGTCGGCGATCAGGCCGCCCTCGGCCATCGCCGGGAGGGCCTGGAGGTTGACGAAGCTCGGCTCCCGGTAGTGCACCCGGTAGGGCCGGGTGCCGCCGTCGGACACCGCGTGCACGCCCAGCTCGCCGCGGGGCGACTCGATGGCGACGTACACCTGGCCCGGCGGAACCCGGAAGCCCTCGGTGACGAGCTTGAAGTGGTGGATCAGCGACTCCATCGACTGACCCATGATCTTCGCGACGTGCTCCAGGGAGTTGCCCATGCCGTCGACACCGATGGCGAGCTGCGCCGGCCAGGCGATCTTCTTGTCGGAGACCATCACCGGGCCCGGCTTCAGGCGGTCCAGCGCCTGCTCGACGAGCTTCAGCGACTCCCGGATCTCCGCGACCCGGACCAGGTAGCGGCCCCACACGTCACCGTCGGTGTGGGTCGGCACGTCGAACTCGTACGTCTCGTAGCCGCAGTACGGCATGGTCTTGCGCAGGTCCCAGGCGAGGCCGGCGGAGCGCAGCACCGGGCCGGTGACGCCGAGCGCCATGCAGCCGGTCACGTCGAGCACCGCGACGTTCTGCGTGCGCTCCAGCCAGATCGGCTGGCCGGAGAGCAGGTCCTCGTACTCCTTGAGCCGCTTCGGCATCAGCGTGAGGAAGTCGCGGATCTTGCGGATCGCGTCGTCCGGCACGTCCTGCGCCACACCGCCCGGCCGCACGTACGCGTGGTTCATCCGCAGGCCGGTGATGGTCTCGAAGATGTCGAGGACGTACTCCCGCTCGCGGAAGCCGTACAACATCATGTTGATCGCGCCCAGCTCCATGGCGGTGGTCGCCAGCCAGACCAGGTGCGACGAGATCCGGTTGAGCTCCATCATCAGCACGCGGATGGTGTTGGCCCGCTCGGTGATGTCGTCGGTGATCCCGAGCAGCTTCTCCACCGCGAGCGCGTACGCCGTCTCGTTGAACAGCGGGGAGAGGTAGTCCATCCGGGTCACGAACGTCGAGCCCTGGACCCAGTTGCGGTACTCCAGGTTCTTCTCGATGCCGGTGTGCAGGTAGCCGACGACCGAGCGGGCCTCGCGGACCGTCTCGCCCTCCAGCTCTAGGACCAGCCGGAGCACGCCGTGGGTGGACGGGTGCTGCGGACCCATGTTGACGATGATCCGCTCGTCGTTGATCGGGTCCGCGCCGGAGACGACCTCGTCCCAGTCCCCACCGGTGACGGTGAAGACCTTGCCCTCGGTGGTCTCGCGCTCGGTCGCGTAGTTCGACGTGGTCACTGGTACGACCTCCTCCGGTCCGGCGGCGGGATCTCCGCACCCTTGTACTCGACCGGTACGCCGCCGAGCGGGTAGTCCTTGCGCTGCGGGTGGCCCTCCCAGTCGTCCGGCATGAGGATCCGGGTCAGGGCGGGGTGGCCGTCGAAGACGACGCCGAACATGTCGTACGTCTCCCGCTCCTGCCAGTCGGCGGTCGGGTAGACGGCGGTGACGCTCGGCACGTGCGGCTGCTCGGCGGAGACCGCCACCTCCAGCCGGACGATGCGGCGGTAGGTCATCGAGGTCAGCTGGTAGACCACGTGCAGGCGGCGTTCCGCGCCCAGGTAGTCCACGCCGGACAGCGAGGAGAGCAGCTCGAAGCGCAGCGACAGGTCGTCGCGCATCACCTGGCAGACCTCGGCGATGCGCTCCGGGCGCACGTGCAGCGTCAGCTCGCCCCGGTCGACCACGACCTTCTCGATCGCGTCGCCGAAGTCCGGGTACGCCTCCTCCAGCGCGTCCCGCACCTCGTCGAAGTAGCTGCCGTACGGGCGGGTCGCCTCCTCGATCGGCTTGCGCTGGCGGACCAGCCCGCCGTAGCCGGAGACGTCACCGGTGCCCTGGTTGCCGAACATCCCCCGGCCGGCCGGGCTGGCCGGCGGGTACTCGGCCGGAGCGGTGGAGCTGGCGCCGGCCGGGGTGGTCGGCACCGGCACCCCGCCGTCGTTGTTCTTGTCGTTCGGTGCGGTCATTTCGGGCCCCTATGCGACGCCTGAAGGTGGTTCTGCGCCTTCATCCAGTTCTCGATCCGCAGCTGCTCCTCGCGCCCCTCGCGGACGGCCTTCGTCCACTCGGCACGCCGGGCCTTGTCGCTGCGGTACGACGAGGGCATCGAGCCGTACGGCACGACCGGCACGTCACCGCGCGCCTGGCGGGCCTCCAGCATCTTGCGGCCGTTCGGGCCCAGCGGCTCGTGCATGATCTTCTCGCGCAGCTTGAGCACGGCGTCGATGAGCATCTCCGGCCGGGGCGGGCAGCCGGGGAGGTACATGTCGACCGGGACGACGTGGTCGACGCCCTGCACGATGGCGTAGTTGTTGAACATGCCGCCGCTGCTGGCGCAGACGCCCATCGAGATGACCCAGCGGGGCTCGGCCATCTGGTCGTAGATCTGGCGCAGCACCGGGGCCATCTTCTGGCTCACCCGGCCGGCCACGATCATCAGGTCCGCCTGCCGGGGCGAGGCGCGGAAGACCTCCATGCCCCAGCGGCCCATGTCGTAGTGCGGGCCGCCTGCCGCCATCATCTCGATGGCGCAGCAGGCCAGACCGAACGTGGCGCCCCAGACCGAGGTCTTCCGCGTCCAGTTGACCAGCTTCTCGACGCTGGTGAGCAGGACGCCGGAGGGGAGCTTCTCCTCGATGCCCATCTGCTACCTCCTCAGTCCCAGTCCAGGCCGCCGCGACGCCAGACATAGGCGTATGCGACGAAGACCGCGACGATGAACAGGACCATCTCCACGAAGCCGAAGATCGGCAGGGCGTCGAAGGAGACCGCCCAGGGGTAGAGGAAGATGATCTCGATGTCGAAGACGATGAAGAGCATCGCCGTCAGGTAGAACTTGATCGGGAACCGGCCGCCGCCGACCGGCTGCGGGCTCGGTTCGATGCCACACTCGTACGCCTCGAGCTTGGCCTTGTTGAGACGCCGCGGGCCGGCGAGTCGGGCGGCGGCCACGGAGAACAGCGCGAACGCCGCAGCGAGGGCGAACAGCCCGATGATGGGTGCGTAAGGAGAGAGCGTCATCGTTGTCCCCTGCTCGTCCTTCCCTGACCTCGGTGGTTGGCCAAAATCACACTATTCACGTCCCTGGGACCTCGGTCGTCGGGGGGTCGATCTCTGTCCGGCTCGTGGTCGGTCGGTCGGCCGCGGCCGGTCGTCTCCTACACGGCCGGGGCCACCTTCGTCATCGCGTTGATGACCCGGTCCATCGCGTCCCCGCCGCGCGGGTCGGTCAGGTTCGCCAGCAGCTTGAGCACGAAGCGCATGAGCATCGGGTGCGGCATGCCGTGCCGGGTGGCCAGCCGCATCACCTCGGGGCGGCCGATGAGCTTCACGAACACGCCGCCGAGCCGGTAGTAGCCGCCGAAGCGGGCCTTCAGCTCCTGCGGGTACGCCATCAGCGCCCGCTCCCGCTCCGCGCCGGCCGGGCGGGCCAGCGCCTGCACCATGACCTCCGCGGCCATCTCGCCGGACTCCATCGCGTACGCGATGCCCTCGCCGTTGAACGGGTTGACCATGCCGCCGGAGTCGCCGACGAGCAGGACGCCGCGGGTGTAGTGCGGGACCCGGTTGAAGCCCATCGGCAGCGCGGCCCCGAGGGTCGGACCCTCCGCGTTGGACTCGTCGGTCATCCCCCACTCCTCGGGGGTGTTCGCGAGCCAGTCGGTGAGCAGCTTGCGGTAGTTCGTCTTGCCGAACGCGGAGGACGAGTTCAGCACGCCGAGGCCGACGTTCACCCGGCCGTCGCCGAGGCCGAAGATCCAGCCGTAGCCGGGCAGCAGCGCGTCGCTGCCCTTGGCCCGCAGCTCCAGCCACGACTCCAGGTAGTCGTCGTCGTGCTTGGCGGGTGAGCGGTAGTAGCGGCGGACCGCCACGCCGATCGGGCGGTCCTCCCGCTTGGTCAGCCCGAGGGCGAGCGGGAAGCGGCCGGAGACGCCGTCGGCGGCGACCACGAGCGGCGCGTGGAAGGTGGCGGGCTCCTTCTCCGGGCCGACCTCGGCCTGCACGCCGATCACCCGGTCGTCGGCGCCGAGCACCGGGCCGAGGACGTTGACGCTGGTGCGCAGCTTCGCCCCGGCGGCGACGGCCCGCTGCGCGAGCAGGTCGTCGAAGTCGAGCCGGGTCCGCACCAGGCCGTAGTTGGGGAAGCTGGCCAGGTCGGGCCAGTCCAGCTCCAGGCGCACCCCGCCGCCGATCACCCGCAGGCCCTTGTTGTGCAGCCAGCCGGCCTCGGGCGAGGTGTCCACGCCCATCCGAATGAGCTGCCGCACGGCGCGGGGCGTGAGCCCGTCGCCGCAGACCTTCTCCCGGGGAAACTCCGTCTTCTCCAGCAGCAGCACGCGTACGCCGTGCCGCGCCAGGTGGTACGCCGTGGCCGATCCTCCGGGACCGGCGCCCACGACGATGACGTCGGCGTCGTTCTCCACCGCGGTCATCCGCGCCTCCTCCCGCATGCTCGTGAAATGCTTCACAAGCCCATCCGGTTGGAGTCTATGACCGCCGTTACACCAGGCCGCGCTGAGGGGGGCCTAACTTCGCGGAAACGGGCCGGTAGGAGTACCGAAACCGGTCAGGGGCGGGCCGGCGCCGCCGGTCCGAGCCCGGCGTCGAGCCGGATCGCCTCGGGCAGGTGGTCGCGCAACGCGCCACCCGCCGCGCGGTCGAGCGCCGCCAGCACCTCGGCGACGACCTGCCGGACATCAGCGGGATCCGCGCCGGCCAACTCGCGGAGCTGGGCGATCAGCTCGGCGGCGTCGTCGTCGGTGGCGGCCTGGTCTGGTCCCGTCATGGGGGCGAGCCTACGGGACAAAGTAGACCAGAACCGGATATTCACGAAATGACCGGCTCGCGCCTGGTCGTCCGGTCAGTTTCGGACGGCCCGGTGCAGGGCCACCACGCCCCCGGTCAGGTTGCGCCACGCCACCCGGCCCCAGCCGGCCGCGCCGATCCGCGCGGCCAGCGCCGGCTGGTCCGGCCAGGCCCGGATCGACTCCGCCAGGTAGACGTAGGCGTCGGGGTTGCTGGACACCGCGCGCGCCACGGCCGGCAACGACCGCATCAGGTACGACAGGTAGACGGTGCGGAACGCCTGATTGACCGGGGTGCTGAACTCGCAGACCACCAGCCGCCCGCCCGGCCGCGTCACCCGGGCCAGCTCGCGCAGCGCCGCGTCGGTGTCGTTGACGTTGCGCAACGCGAAGGAGATGGTCACCGCGTCGAAGCTGGCGTCGGCGAACGGCAACCGCAGCGCGTCCCCGGCCAGCAGCGGCACCGACGGGCGCGTGCGCTTGCCCGCGTACAGCATGCCCAGCGACAGGTCGGCGCCGACCGCGTACGCCCCGGAGTGGGCCAGTTCCTCGGTCGAGACGCCGGTGCCGGCGCCCACGTCGAGCACCCGCTCGCCCGGCCGCAACCCGAGCGCCGCCCGGGTGGCACGCCGCCAGGACCGGTCCTGCCCGAAGGAGAGCACGGTGTTGGTCAGGTCATAGCGGGCCGCGACACCGTCGAACATCGCGGCTACCTCGTGCGGCTGCTTGTCCAGGCTGGCGCGCTGGCCCTGCGGGGTACGGCTCACCCCTCCACTCTGCCAGCCGCGCCGCCCCCGCCCCGCCCCGGGTACGCGAGAGGGCGGGGTGGTCGCCCACCCCGCCCTCGCCGCGTCCGCGGTGACGGGTCAGTCCTCGGTGCGCTCCTCGCCCGGCGTGACGAGCACCACCTTGCGGCGCCGGGACAGCATCATCAGCGCCACACCGGCGGCGAGGACCGCCGCGCCGATCCCGCCGATCAGGCCGACCTGCATACCGGTCACCGGCAGGCCACCGCCGCCGGTGCCGCCACCCGCGCCACCATCGGCGGTCGGGGTCGGGACGGCGGTCACGCTGCCGGTCGGGGTCGGCCCGGCGGTCGGCGTCGAGGTCGGCTGGACCGTCGGCGTCGGGCTCGGGGTCGACTGCGGGCTCTGGTCGACGAAGACGTCGAACTGGGCGGTGTTGTCGCCGTCGTCGGCCTCCGAGAACGCGCGGCGCTGCGCCGAGCTGGCGACCTTCGGCTGCTCCTCCGGCGTTCCGGTGGCGGCGTCCAGCCCGGCGGCCCAGACGAAGCCCGGCCGGAGCAGCTTCTCGGTCACGTCCGCGCCGACCTTCACCCGCACGTCGGCGGTGTAGTACTGGCCGGGCTTGAGCACCACGCCCAGGTCCTCGCAGTACGCGTTCGCGAACCCGCCCAGGTTCTGCTCGACGCAGCCCTCGGGCAGCTCGGCGAAGGTCACGCCGGCCGGCAGCGTGATCCCGTAGCTGATGCCGGTGGCGTTCTCGCTGCCGTCGTTGAACACGGCCCAGTCCAGCGGCGCGGTCTGGCCCGGCCGGACCGGGCGCAGGCCCGACTCACCGGCGTCGTCGCCGTCGACCGCCACGTCGGCGTACACGTCCTGGACCCACGTGGTGAGGTCGTAGCCGGGGTCGGTGACGGTGATGTCGTGCTCGACCGTGTCCAGCACGCCGGTGCCGTTCGCCGCGCTGATCGCGACCGTGAGCGTGCCGGCCGCGCCCTTGCCGCCGGTGGAGAACAGCGGGATGCCGAAGTCCTCAGTGGTCCCGGCGGGCAGGTCGCCCAGCAGGCAGGAGAAGGCGGTGCCGCGGATGTCGCAGCCCTTCGGGACCAGCACGCCCACCTTGCCGGTCTTGAGGTTCTTCGTCTCGACAGTGACCCGGACGCCCTTCGCGTCGACGGTCCCGACGGTGTTGTTCACCTGGAACTTGAACGGCTTGGCCTTCGCCTTGGTGACGCCGTTGGCGATCTGGTAGCTGAGCGGGATGAGCTGGAGGTCGGCCTTGTCGGCCGCCTGCGCCGGGCCGGCGAGCGCGCCGAGACCGGCGCTGGAGAGAAGGGCCACGACGCCGGCGCTCGCCAGCGTGGACCGGTAGCGGAAGGTCATTGCTCCCCCGGGGGTAGGGACGCCGATCAACGCACGAACGAAGGGACGGTACCGGAGCGACGCAGCGTCGCGCCAGCGTCCCACGGTGGGAGTTCCCATCGATTCCGACAGACGGCAAGGGCGGGATGGTCACCCATCCCGCCCTTGCCGCGGTGCGTTATGTGAACGGCCCTCATGGGCCGATGGAGGACGACCGTCCCCGACGGACGCCGCCAGCGTAATGGCGTCGCCGGCGTGCCGGGCCGTGCTCACCCGGGTCGCCGCCGACCTGTTACCTGCCTGCTCGCGGGCCGGATCGGTGGTGTCGCGCGGGCAGGCTAGCCGCCGGTGATCACGCAGGTGAAGACCCCTGGCGGAAGCTTCACCGGAAACGGCCGGAGCTCCGGCCGCACGACGGGGGCCGACCGGCCGAACGGGGGAACGAGGTCAGTTGACCTCGACCAGCGGCAGCGACTTCCCGGCCCCGCCGCCGGGCAGCGCGATCGACGAGAAGTGCGAGACCACGCGGTCGTCGCTCGGGTCGTCGGCGGGCGTGTGGTGCACCGCGAGCCGGTTGTAGAGCGTGTCCCGCTGCGCGGGGATCCGGTCGGCCGACCGGATCATGCCGATCAGCTCGTGCAGGTTGGAGCGGTGCCGGGCGCCGGCGGAGGAGATGACGTTCTCCTCCAGCATGATCGAGCCGAGGTCGTCCACGCCCATGTGCAGCGCGAGCTGCCCGACGTCCTTGCCGGTGGTCAGCCAGGACGCCTGCAGGTGCGGCACCGTCTCGAAGAACAGCCGGGCCACCGCGACCAGCCGCAGGTACTCCAGCGTGGTCGCCTGGGTGCGGCCCTTCAGGTGGTTGTTCTCCGGCTGGTACGTCCACGGGATGAAGGCCCGGAAGCCGCCGGTGCGGTCCTGCACGTCGCGGATCATCCGCAGGTGCTCGATCCGCTCGGCGTTGGTCTCGCCGGTGCCCATCATCATGGTGGCCGTCGACTCCAGGCCCTGCCGGTGCGCCAGCTCCATGACCTCCAGCCAGCGGGCGCCGGACTCCTTCAGCGGCGCGATCGCCTTGCGCGGCCGGTCCGGCAGCATCTCGGCGCCGGCGCCGGCGATCGAGTCCAGGCCGGCGGCCTTGATCCGGGCGATGGCCTCGTCCAGGCTCACACCGGAGACCTTCGCCATGTGCAGGATCTCGCTCGGGCCGATCGAGTGGATCGCGAGCTGCGGGTACGCCTTCTTGACCGAGGAGAACAGCTCCTCGTAGTACTCCACGCCGTAGTCCGGGTGGTGCCCGCCCTGGAGCATGACCTGGGTGGCGCCCAGCTCGACCGCCTCGCCGCAACGGCGCAGGATCTCCTCGGTCGGGTGGGTCCAGCCCTCCTTGTGCTTGGGGGCCCGGTAGAACGCGCAGAACTTGCACGCCGTCACACAGACGTTCGTGTAGTTGATGTTGCGGTCGATCAGGTACGTGACGATGTTGTCCGGGTAGCGGCGCCGCCGTACCGCGTCGGCCGCCTCGCCCAGCGCGTGAAAGGGCGCGTCGATGTAGAGCAGCAGCGCCTCCTCGGGCGTGATGCGCCCGCCGTCCGCGCCGCGTTGCAGGATGTCGTCGATCTCCCGGTTCGCCGTCACACTCCCGAGCGTACGCCGACCGCCCCCGGCCCCGACCGGCCCACCCTGGGGATCCGGCGCGGGAAACACGGTGACGAGCGCCACGCCCCCCGGGAATTCCATCGATAACCTACGATTCATCGATGACTGAGGAACCCGTACCCCGCACGAGGCGCGCGCTCCCCCGGCGCGCCCTGCTCGTCCTCGCGCCACTCGCGGCCGGCGGCCTGGCCCTCACCGCCGGCCCTCGCCCCGCCGCGGCGGCCACCACTGCGCCGGAGTGCCTCGCCGACCTGCTGGAGCGCTGATGGCCACCATTCCGTGGCTCGCCGACGTGCTGCGCTCGGCCGGCGTCACGGTGGTGGAGGAGGGCAACTGGCTCGGCCGCGTGGCCGGCAGCTCGTTCAACCCGATCGGCGTGCTCTGGCACCACACCGCCGCCACCTCCAGCGCCACCAACCCGCACCCCGCCCTGGGCATCTGCATCAACGGCCGCTCCGACCTGCCCGGGCCGCTCTGCCACGCGCTCGTCGACTACCACGGCGTCTTCCACGTCATCTCCGGCGGGCGGGCCAACCACGCCGGGTCCAGCCGCGGCAGCGGGCCGATCCCGGCCGGTGACGGCAACACGCTCATGGTCGGCTGGGAGATCGACTACAACGGCGTCGACCAGCGGATGACCCCCGCCCAGTACTCCGCCTCCGTGCTCGCCACCGCCGCCGTGCTGCGCCGGCTGGGCCGCGACGCCTCCTACGCGCGCGGGCACCGGGAGACCAGCACCACCGGCAAGATCGACCCCTCCTTCATCGACCTCGACAGCATGCGCGCCGACGTCGCCCGGCAGCTCACCGGAAACCCACCCCTCGAACTCTGGAAGGACGACATGAAGCTCATCCAGTCCACCAACCGGGGCATCGCCCTGGTCGGCCCCGGTTACTTCCGCCTGCTCCGCAACAACGAGGAGGTCTACGCCGCCGTCGCGCTCGTCGGCAACCCGCTGATCGGCAACGACCGCCAGTTTGACCTCTGGCGCAGCATCGCCTTCGACGGCGAGGTCAAAGCGCCGAGCTGAGCCGCGCCGGGCGACGGGCGCGAGGGATCTTGCGCCCGCCGCCTAGGCTCGCCGCGTGTCCGTCGCACCGCATCCGCCACCCCGGTCGTCGTGGCGGGCGCCGCCACTGGTCCTGCCGAATGACGTAGTGGCCGGCGGCCGCCGTAATCGTGGTGAACACGCCGTCGGCTACTGACGTCGGCTGTCGCAGGCCGTGCCGATCTGCCTCGGCCTGGCCGGCTGCTTCGCCTTCGCCGTCGCCCTGCGCCTGCTGCACCGGGCCTGGTGGCTGGCTGTCCTGTCGGTGGTGCCGGCCCTCTTCGTGCTGGTGGGCACCGTGCAGCTCGCCCCCGAGGCGGTGCTGCGGGAGCGGGGCGTCGCCCAGCAGGTCACCATCACCGACGTGCAGACGTCCGGCAAGCGGCACGAGTTCGCGCTCCGGGGCGACGCGGGTCCGCTCGACGAGCCGCTCGTCTACTCCGGCAGCGCTCCCGGCTACCGGGTCGGCCAGCAGCTCACGGTGCTCACCGACCCGCAGCGGCAGGTGGAACTGGCCGACGCCGAGGACGTCGACGTCGCCGGCAAGCGGAGCATGCTCGTGTTCGGCGCGGTCGGCTGGACGCTGTTCGCGCTCCTCGCCGGATGGCGTGGCCACGTCCGCCGGGCCCGGGGCCGTCAGGCCATGGCGCCGCTGCCGATCTGACCGGCGGGCGCCGGCCCGCCGGTCACCTCACGCGTCGTAGTCGACTGTCAGCTCGTCGGTGACCGGGCTCGACTGGCAGGTCAGCACGTAACCGGCGGCCACCTCGTCCGGCTCCAGCGCGTAGTTGCGCGCCATCGTCACCTCGCCCGAGATCACCCGGGCCCGGCACGTCGAGCACACCCCGCCCTTGCACGCGTACGGCAGCTCGCCGCGCACCCGCAGGGCCGCGTCCAGCACCCGCTCGTCCCGGCCCATCGTGAAACTCGACGAGCGCCCGTCCAGCACGATCGTCACCTCGGCGCCGGCGCCGGACCGCTCGACCTCGCGGCGCACCGGCTCCGGCGGGGCGTCGACGTGGAACAGCTCGGTGTGCACCGCCGCGTCCGGCACGCCGCGACCCGCCAGCACCGCCTTGGCGTCCACCACCATCCCGTACGGGCCGCAGAGGAACCACTCCTCGATCTCGTCCCCCGGTACGACGGTGTCGAGCAGCCGGGTCAGCCGGTCGGCGTCGATCCGACCGGACAGCAGCGCCGACTCGCCCATCTCCCGCGACAGCACGTGCACCAGGTGCAGCCGGGTCGGGTAGCGGTCCTTCAGGTCGGCCAGCTCCTCGGCGAACATCACCGAGTTCGCCGTGCGGTTGCCGTACACCAGCGTGAACGTGCTGCGCGGCTCGACCGCCAGCGCGGTCGCGGCCAGCCCGAGCACCGGGGTGATGCCGGAACCGGCGACCACCGCGCCGTACCGGCGGACCCGGTCCGGGGTGAACGCGGAGGTGAAGTGGCCCAGCGGCGGCAGCACCTCGACGGTGTCGCCGCCGCGCAGCGCACCGCAGGCGTACGCGGAGAACGCCCCGCCCGGCACCTCACGCACCCCGACCCGCAACCGGCCGTGCCGGGCCAGCTCGTCGGGGGTAGAGCAGATCGAGTACGACCGCCGCACCTCCCCGCCGTCGGCGTCGGCCGGGCGGCGGACGGTGAGGTGCTGGCCGGCGGAGAACGCGAACGTCTCGCGCAGCTCCTCCGGCACCGCGAACGTGATCGACACCGAGTCGTCGGTGAGCCGGTCCACGGCGGCCACGGGCAGCGGGTGGAAGACCGGCCGGCGGCGAACCGGCCGCGTGATGGTGACAGTCACAGCGCCTTCAGGTGGTCGAAGGGTTCGGAACAGGAGCGGCAGCGCCACAGCGCCTTGCACGCGGTCGAGCCGAAGCGGCTGATCTGCGTGGTCTCCGGCGACCCGCAGCGCGGGCAGCGTACGGCAAGGGTCAGCGGCACCACCGTGTCGTCGCCGCGCGGCGCGGGCGGGGCGATACCGGCGGCGGCGAGCTTGGCCCGGCCCGCGTCGGAGAGCCAGTCCGTGCTCCACGCCGGGTGGTAGACGGTGCGCACCTCGGCGTCCGGATGCCCGGCGACGGTCAGCGCCCGGCGGATGTCCTCGCGGATCACGTCCATGGCCGGGCAGCCGGTGTAGGTGGGGGTGATCGTGACGACGACCCGGCCGGTGCCGGGCTCCTCGTCGACCGCGCGCAGGATGCCCAGCTCGTCGATGGTGATGACCCGGATCTCCGGGTCCACCACCGCCGCCGCGGCGTCCCTCGCGCTTGTCACCAGCTTGCTCCGGGGTGGGCGCGGTGCAGCACCTGCATCTCGGCGAGCAGGTAGGAGAGGTGTTCGGTGTGCAGGCCGTCCCGGCCGCCGCCGGGCGTCCAGCCCGTCTCCGGGCGGGTGAGCGTCGCCTCGTCCAGCACGGCGGCCACAGTGGCGTCGAAGTCGGCCCGAAGGGCGGCCGGGTCGACCGGCGCCGCCGGATCGGGGTCGAACAGCTCGTGGACGTACGGCCACACCTCGTCGACCGCGTCCTGCATGCGCCGGTGCGACTCCTCGGTGCCGTCGCCGAGCCGCTTCACCCACAGCGCCGCGTGGTCCAGGTGGTACGCCGACTCCTTGCGCGCCTTCGCGCCGACCGCCGCCAGCCGCTCGTCCGCGCAGCCGGCCAGCGCCGTGTAGAGCGGCACCTGGTACGCGGCCAGGAAGAACAGCTTCGCCATGGTCACGCCGAAGTCGCCGTTGGGCAGCTCGACCAGCAGGCAGTTGCGGAACTCACGGTCGTCACGCAGGAAGGCCAGGTCGTCCTCGTCCCGGCCGGCGCCCTCCAGCTCGCCCGCGTACGTGAGCAGCAGCCGGGCCGCGCCGAGCTGGTCGAGGGCGATGTTGGCGAGCGCGATGTCCTCTTCCATCTCCGGCGCGCGGGAGGTCCACTCGCCGAGGCGCTGCGCCGCGATCAGCGCGTCGTCGCCGATCGCGAGGGTGAAGTCGAACCGGCTCATAGGTGGGCCGCCCCTTCGGGGACCTCGTAGAACGTCGGGTGCCGGTAGACCTTGTCGGCGGCCGGGTCGAAGAACGAGTCCTTCTCGTCCGGGCTGGACGCGGTGATCGCGCTCGCCGGTACCACCCAGATCGAGACGCCCTCCTGCCGGCGGGTGTAGAGGTCGCGGGCGTTGCGCAGGGCCAGCTCGGCGTCGGGGGCGTGCAGGCTGCCGACGTGGGTGTGCGACAGGCCACGGCGGGCCCGCACGAAGACCTCCCAGAGGGGAGAGGACGCGCCGCTCACGCCGCTCCGCTCGGTGCGTTCGCTCATGCCGTGCTGGCTGGGCATGCCCTCACGGCCCTCGCTCCGCTCGGTGCGTTCGCTCATGCCGCTACCGCCTTTCGTTCCGCCCGCTTCGCGGCGTACGCCGCGGCGGCCTCCCGTACCCACGCGCCGTCGGCGTGCGCCTTGCGCCGGTGCGCCATGCGCTCCCTGTTGCACGGCCCGTTGCCCTTGATGACACGCATCAGCTCGGCGTAGTCGGGCTGGGTGTAGTCGTACGCCTGGCGCTCGTCGTTCCAGCGCAGGTCCGGGTCGGGCAGGGTGAGGCCGAGCACCTCCGCCTGGCCGACGCACATGTCGACGAAGCGCTGGCGCAGCTCGTCGTTGGAGAAGCGCTTGATCTTCCAGGCCATGGACTGCGCGCTGTGCGTCGAGTCGCCGTCGGGCGGGCCGAACATGGCAAGTGACGGGTACCACCAGCGGTCCACCGCGTCCTGGGCCATCGCCTTCTGCGCTTCGGTGCCGTGCGCCAGCGTGTGCAGGATCTCGTAGCCCTGCCGCTGGTGGAACGACTCCTCCTTGCAGACCCGGATCATCGCCCGGGCGTACGGCCCGTAGGAGCAGCGGCAAAGCGGCACCTGGTTGACGATCGCCGCGCCGTCCACCAGCCAGCCGATGGCGCCCACGTCGGCCCAGGTCAGCGTCGGGTAGTTGAAGATCGAACTGTACTTCTGCCGCCCGTCGAGCAGCAGCTCCACCAGCTCGTCGCGGCTGATCCCGAGCGTCTCGGCCGCCGCGTACAGGTAGAGGCCGTGGCCGGCCTCGTCCTGCACCTTCGCGAGCAGGATGGCCTTGCGCTTGAGCGACGGCGCCCGGCTGATCCAGTTGCCTTCCGGCTGCATGCCGATGATCTCGGAGTGCGCGTGCTGCGCGATCTGCCGGATCAGCGTCCTGCGGTACGCCTCGGGCATCCAGTCGCGGGGTTCGATCTTCTGGTCCGCGTCGATGACGTCGGTGAAGTACGCCTCGACGTCCTCGTCCGGCGCCGGACCGCCGCGCCGCGCCCGCGCCGCCGCTTCGCGCAGCGCCGCCTCCGCGGCCTCCACCTCGCCGAGCAGGCCGCCGCCCGGAGCGTCCTCCGGCGGGGCGAAGTCATTGCCATACATGTAGCCAGTGTTACAGCTCGGCACGATTGACACCAGAGGGTGTAACAGCTTTCAAGAGCCACCTTCCGTGACCGGACAAGCGCCTGCCGTGGTCGGCGACCATAGCCGAGTGGCTGTGATGTCGATTACTCCACGAAGGTGAAACCCCCCCAAGACTGGCAAAGCACGTCAATAACCCGCCCTTCCGGCCAAGTCGGCGGGTGTCGAGACCTGGCATATCGACAGTCCGGAAGTAGACTTCCCCCGGCAAGCCGTTCGGCTCCAAGATCGTCACCGTTCAGGCCAACGTCCCCCGGCCTTGTGGCGACCGGAGCGAAACCTGCGGAAGCGCCGGTCCCCCCGGCCATACATCTGGAGTTCACCACTCATGCGACCTCGCGTGACCATGGTGCTCGCCATCGTGGCGGTCCTCGTCGGTGGCGTCATGCTGGTGCCCGCCGCGTACGCCAAGTTCGCCGGCGGCAACGGCGAGGGCGGCATCGGCGGCGGCGGGCAGGTCCCGGCGCCGAGCCCGACCGCGCCCGCACCGCCGACGCTCGCCGACGCGCCGGTCTCGGTGAAGTTCGAGGGCGAGTTCTTCTCCTGGGCACTGATGGACCGCGAGACCGGCACCGTCACCGGCGCGAAGAACATGAACCAGACCAGCTCCACCGAGTCGATGCTCAAGGCCTGGATCGTCGCGGACTACCTGCGCCAGCTCGGCGAGAAGGAACCGAGCGACGACCTGAAGAAGGCGGCGATCCTGGCGATCCGCAACAGCGACGACGACGGCGCCAACCGGGTCTACCGGGCGGCCGGCGGCTCCTACCGGCCGCAGTCGGGCGGCAAGCCGGACCCGGTCATCGCGCGCGCGATCCGGATCTGCGGCCTGACCGACACCCGGCCCGGTGACGTGCCCGAATACAAGGGCTGGTGGAGCTTCACCGAGATGTCCCCCCGGGACGCGGTCCGCCTCGGCGACTGCATCGCCGACGGCCGCGCCGCCGGGCCCAAGTGGACGAAGTGGCTGCTCAGCGAAATGACCAAGGTGGCCGGCAGCGTCAAGCAGCAGAGCCAGCGCTCCGGCGGTGGCCGATGGGGCATCATCGACGGCCTGCCCGCGACGATCAAGGCGCAGGGCCCGGTGCACATGAAGAACGGCTGGACGCGGCTCGCCTACGACAACAACTGGCACGTCAGCTGCCTGGCGTTCACCGACAAGTGGAGTCTCTCGGTCATGATGCGCTACCCGAGCAGGTCCAGCCTGTCGTACGGCGCGGAGGTGTGCGCCAGCGTCGCCACCCAGCTCGTGACGCCGCAGCCCGGCGCCGCGCTCAAGGTGCCGCAACAGCCGGCCGGGAAGCTCTGATGGCCGGCGCCCGGCGGCGACCCGGCAGCCATCGCCGCCCACTGGCGTTCAGCGCGCTGGCCGTCGTCCTCGTCGGACTGCTCGGCCTCTCCCTGCGGGTGATCCCCGGCTCGCCGCTGGAGGCCACCGCGAACTCGCACGCCGAGCCGACGGCCGAGCGGTCCGCCAAGCAACCGGTCGACCGCAACGCGACGCGCGTCGCCCCCTCACCGGCGCTCACCCCGCTGCCGTTCCAGGAGAAGAACCTGGACAGCCTGAAGATCAAGGGCTGGTACGGCTGGTCCGTGCTGGACAAGCGGACCGGAAAGATCATCGGCTCGGCGAACATGGACGAGACCAGCACGACCGCTTCGCTGATCAAGTCCTGGGTGGTGGCCGACTACCTGCGCCTGCGCGCCGAGGACGGCAAGACGCCGAGCGAGGCGAAGCTGGCCGACGCCACGAAGATCATTCGGGACAGTGACAACACCCGCGCCCAGGAGTTCTACGAGAGCGTGGGCGGTTCCGACTCGATCGAGCGGCTCATCTCGATCTGCAAGCTCACCGACAGCGCGGTCGCCTCGGACGGCGGCTGGAGCCGCACCGAACTGTCCCCCCGGGACACCGCCCGGCTCGGGCTCTGCATCGACGACGGCCGCGCGGCCGGGCCGAAATGGACCAAGTGGCTGCTCGACGAGATGCGCCAGGTACGCGCTCCCGGTGACTTCGGCATCCGCAAGGCGTTCCCGGCCGCCCAGCAGAAGAAGATCGCCATCAAGAACGGGTGGATCGACCGGGACAAGGAAGAGGAGTACCACGTCAACTGCCTCGCCATCGGCGACACGTGGACGATGGGCGTGATGGTCCGCAGCCCGTTCGGCGTCGAGGGCGGCTGGGAGTACGGCATGGACGCCTGCGAACGGATCACCAAGGCGCTGCTGCGCCCGGCGACCTGACCCGCCCGGCTGCCTGCCGCGCGGGCGGCAGCCGAGCCGCACGCTCAGCCCTGGAAGAACTCCGGTCCGCCGGCCGGCAACGCCGGCACCTCCCCGTACGCGGCCGCCCGGCGGGCGAACTCGCGCAGCCCGGCCACCTGCCGCTCACCGAGCGAGAAGTCCAGCGCCCGGAAGTACGTGGCGAGCGTGTCCGCGTCGAACGTCTCCCAGCGGGCCGCCGCCTCCGCCACCTGGTCCAACTCGGCCAGGCACAGGTCACGCGAGCGCAGGAACGCCTCGTGCACCTCCTTGACCAGGCCCGGGTGGGCGGCGGCGAAGTCACGGCGTACCGCCCAGACGGCGAAGACCATCGGCAGCCCGGTCCAGTCGTGCCACGCCTGACCCAGGTCGGTCACCTCTAGGCCCTTGGCGGGCGCCTCGTACAGCGCGCGCAGCGCCACGTCGCCGATCAGCACCCCGGCGTCGGCCTCCAGCAGCATCTGGGTCAGGTCCGGCGGGCAGCGGAAGTACTCCGGCCGCACCCCGTGGCGCTCGGCGAGCAGCAGCTGGGCCAGCAGCACCCCGGTACGCGACGTGGAGCCGAGCGCGACCCGGGCGCCGTCCAGCTCGCCCAGCGGGCGGGTGGACACCATGTTCACCGAGAGCACCGGCCCGTCGCTGCCGACCGCCAGGTCGGGCAGGAGCAGCAGGTCGTCGGCGTGCTTGAGGAACTCCACGAGCGTGATCGGGCCGATGTCGAGGTCACCGGCGACCAGGTCGGCGCTGAGCCGGTCCGGCGAGTCCTTGTGCAGGTCGACGTCGATGAGCGCGCCGGACCGCATCAGCCCCCAGTAGATGGGCAGGCAGTTGAGGAACTGGATGTGCCCCACCCGGGGGCGGGCGATGCGATCGGCCATGACCCGACCGTATCGCCGCGGCCTCTGCCCCGCCGCCGGGGGAGCCGATCGAGTGGTGAACCCCGCACCCGGCGGTAAGGAAGGGCCCCTTGTTAACGCCTCCGGTAGAGGAAGGGGCCCTTCTTAACACCAGCTCACGCGGCCTCCACCGCCACGGCTGCGTCGGGGACGACGGCGCGCTCGGCGCGTACCGCCCGGCGGACCGGACCGAGCAGCGCCACCACGACCAGCAGGCCGGCCACGCCGCAGCCGGCGATCAGCGCGCGCGGGCCGGCCACCTCCAGCAGCAGGCCCCCGACCAGGTAGCCGCCCATCGCGGCGCCCTGTGCCGCCGCGCCGAAGACCGCGAACGCCCGGCCCCGGGCCGCCTCCGGTACCCGCCGGGCCAGCAGGAGGTTGTTGAAGACGTTGTCGCCGCCGTTGCCCACCCCGCCCAGCAGCCAGATCGGCACGAGCAGCCACGCCGAGGGCACCGCGGCCGACACGAGCACCGCCAGGCAGCATCCGCCGAGCAGCACCAGCCCGGCGCCGAGCAGCGCGCCGTCGTCGGCGAGCCGGCGGGCGACCCGGGCGAACAGCCACGCGCCGACCACGACGCCGAGCGGCCACGAGCCGGTGACCAGCCCGTACACGGTGGCGCTGCTGCCGAGCGTCTCCCGGATGAAGAAGACCTCGATCACGTTCACCGCCCCGACCGCGCCGATCACCGCGGCCACGCTGCCGACCATCACCGTGAGCAGCGGGTCGCGCCGGAACCGCCACGGGGGCGCGACCGCCGCGGCCGTCCCCGCTGTCACCCGGCGGCCTCCCCTTCGGGTACGGACGAGCAGCCCGGCCGCCACCAGCGAGAGATAGCTGAGCGCGCCGAGGAGCAGCGGCACCCGGGTGCCGAACTGGCCGACCAGGAGCCCGGCCAGCGCCGGTCCGGCGAGCGCGCCGAGCGTGCCGGCGGTCTGGTTCAGCGCGCCGGCCCGGGGCAGGTCCTCGGGCCGCACCATGGCCGGCACCAGCGCGGAGATCACCGGCTGGGTGACCGCGAGGCCGGTGGCCAGCAGCGCCACCAGTGCGATCACCAGCGCCGGCTCCGGGGCGTACGCGAGCGCCAGGCATGTCGCGCCCTGGCCGATCCCGGCGACGGTCAGCAGCACCCGGCTGTCCACCCGGTCGGCGAGGCGGCCGGTGAGCGGGGCGAGCGCCACCAGCGGCAGCGTCGCGGCGAGCAGCAGCCCGGAGACGGCGAGCCCACCGGCTCCGGCGGACTGGAGCGCCAGCGTGAGGGCGCTGGTGACCAGGAAGTTTCCGCAGCTGGAGATGCCGCGCGCGGTGGCCGCGAGCCAGACGTCCGGCCAGCGCGAGGAGCCAGATGCGAAGGACATACTTCGAAAATAATCCTTCACACCTGGCGGGTGCAACCCCTCAATCGATAGGCATCGCCCGGTACTGCGCCGCCACCGGACGGACCCCGGCGGGTGGATCGGTCCGGTTCCGCCGCCGGTACGGCTCCATCAGCTCCTGGATCGCCTGATTCAGCCCGGTCAACTCCTCCGCGGTCACCAGCAGCACGCTGTCGCTGAGCCAGGTCGCCTCGTACCACTCCTGTGGCTCGTCCGGCGCCTTACGCAACCAGTCCCGGACGCGCTGCGCGTCGCGGACCAGATGCGCCTCGATCAGGGCCGCCTCGGCCGCACGCGCCTCCGGGTCGGCATCGGGCCCCACCTCGACGTGGAACGACGGATTCACCGCCTGCCACACCCGCTCCCGCGCGTCACCCCGGCCGGGCGCCTGCCGGATCAGCCCGAACTTCGCCAGCTCACGCAGGTGGTAGCTGGTCGCGCTCGGCGACAGCCCGGCGATCTCGGCGCACTCGGTGGCCGTCGCACCGCCCTCCAGCGTGCCGAGATGTTCCATGATCGCCATACGGGCCGGATGGGCCAGCGCCCGCATCACCTGCGGGTCGCTGATCGTCACCCGGCGCTGCTCGGGCCGCGCCTCGGTCATGCCTCAATGATCCCGCGCCCACAGACGCGAGGTGCAGCCCGCCACCGGCCGGGTCTTGGTGCGACACCGCCGCCCCCCGCACCAAGGTCGCTACGGGTTAGGAAATTCGGTGGTACGGGCGACTGGATGGCCGTAGCGTGGATGGCCGCCCGACGGCCGCGGTGAGCATGCACCGCAGCGGACGTCCCCGCGCCGGGAGCAGGCCAACCGCCCCGGACACGCGAGCGAGCCTCAGCTGAGCCATCGGAGTTCACAGTGCCCGCAACCGAAGTTGACGCCACCGCCAGTCTCGACGCCGAACTGGCAGCCGAGCGCGCCCACCTCACCGCCTCCCGCGCCGCGCTGACCCGGATGCGGGAGCGCGCCGAGGCGCTCTTCGCCACCGGCGACAAGGTGGCCGGCGACTCGTACACCGCCGAGCAGCTCGGCCGGCACATGGCCCGGCGGGTCAAGGAGCTGGCCGACGACCCCACCACGCCGCTGTTCTTCGGCCGCCTCGACTTCGGGGAGACGGACCCGGACCATTCCGGGCGGGAGTACCACGTCGGGCGGCGGCACATCACCGACGAGCTCGGCGAGCCGCTGGTGCTGGACTGGCGGGCGCCGGTCTCCCGGTCGTTCTACCGGGCCAGCGCGCGTGACCCGCAGGGTGTCGCGGTACGCCGCCGGTTCGGGTTCAGCGCGGGCGTGCTGACCAGCTTCGAGGACGAACACCTGGACCGGGGCGAGGAACTCGGCACGGCCAGCCGCATCCTCACCGCCGAGATCGAACGCCCCCGCGTCGGCCCGATGCGCGACATCGTCGCCACCATCCAGCCGGAGCAGGACGAACTGGTCCGGGCCGACCTGGCCGACTCGATCTGCGTCCAGGGCGCGCCGGGCACCGGCAAGACGGCGGTCGGGCTGCACCGCGCCGCGTACCTGCTCTACCTGCACCGGGAACGGCTGCGCCGCTCGGGCGTGCTCATCGTCGGGCCGAACCGGGCGTTCCTGTCCTACATCGCGGCGGTGCTGCCGGCGCTCGGCGAGGTCGAGGTCGAACAGGCCACCGTGGAGGACCTGGTCACGCGGGTCCCGGTCCGCGCGGTCGACGACCCGGCCGCCGCCGCGCTCAAGCACGACGTCCGGATGGCCGAGGTCCTGCGCCGGGCCGTCGAGGCCCACATCGGTACGCCCACCGAGCCGATCATGGTTTCGGACGGCTCGTACCGGTGGCGGATCGGGCTCGACCCGCTGCACCGGCTGGTCACCGAGACCCGGGCGGAAGGGCTGCCCTACGCCACCGGCCGGGAACGGGTGCGGGCCCGGATCGTGGGGCTGCTGCAACGTCAGGCCGAGGCGCGCCGGGCGGAGTCGCCGAGCGACGCCTGGCTGCGCAGGATGAGCCGGATCAAGCCGGTCACCGACCTGCTCGACGCGGTCTGGCCGGCGCTCACCCCGGACGGCCTGCTGCACCGGCTGCGCACCGACGCCGACGCGCTCGCCGCCGCCGCGGACGGCCTGCTCACGCCCGAGGACCAGGAGCTGTTCCGCTCCGGCAGGATCGCGCGTACCGCGAAGGCGACCCGGTGGACCGCCGCCGACGCGGTGCTCGTCGACGAGGTGGCCGGGCTGCTCGAACGGCCCGCCGGCTTCGGGCACGTGGTGGTCGACGAGGCGCAGGACCTCTCCCCGATGCAGTGCCGCGCCATCGCCCGGCGCAGCGAGCACGGCTCGATCACGCTTCTCGGCGACCTCGCCCAGGGCACCGCGCCGTGGGCGGCGACCGACTGGCGCGAGTCCCTGGCCCACCTGGGCAAGCCGGACGCCGCAGTGGTGCCGTTGAGTGTGGGTTTCCGGGTGCCGGCGGCAGTGGTGGCGTTCGCGAACCAGCTGCTTCCGGCGCTCGCCGTCGACGTACCGGCGGCCCGGTCGCTTCGCCACGACGGCGCGCTCGACGTGCGTACCGCCGAGGACCTGACGGCCGCGACGGTGGCCGAGGTGCGGGCGGCGCTCGCGCACGACGGCTCGGTCGGTGTGATCGCCGCCGACGACGCGGTGGACCGGCTGCGCGCGGCGCTCGCCGACGCGGGTGTCGAGACCGCGACCGCCGACGACGTCGAGGCCGCGGCGCGCGTCACTGTGGTCCCGGCGACGCTGGTCAAGGGCCTGGAGTACGACCACGTGGTGGTCGTCGAGCCGGCCGCGATCGTGGCCGCCGAGCCGCGTGGGCTGCACCGCCTCTACGTGGTGCTGACCCGGGCGGTCTCCCGACTGGCCGTGCTGCACCGCGAGCCGCTGCCCGCGCCGCTGGCCGCCTGACCGGCGGGCCGGCCGCGGTCCCGGCGCGCGGGATCGGTCAGCCGGACAGTGCGGCGGCGACCTCGCGCAGCGGACGGCCCGACTCGGCGATCGGCACTGTGAACGACAGCCAGGAGCCGTCGGTGAAGTTGATCCGCAGCCGCTTCGGGTTGAGGCGGTGCCACCCCACCCGGGCCGAGGCGACCTCGGCGCGCGCGGCCGACCACGCCACCGACGTCTCGGCCAGCGCGCGTTCCTCGGCCTCGCGCCCGGCGAGCAGCTTGACCCCTCCGGTACGGCAGACCAGCAGCCGCCGGTCGGTGACCGCGAGCAGCGTCTCCCGGACCTGAAGATCGGGCCGTGGCGGCCGGAGCGCGCGGTGCAGTCGGGAGGCGGCCGAGCCGGGCTCGCCACGGCCGGCGATCCCCCAGCCGATCAGGTCGACCAGCCGGTCACCGCGGTCCCAGGTGGCAAGCGGCAGGAGGACGTTCAGCAGCACCGAGCCGACGGTCCGCCGCCCAGGTTCGGCGGTGGACTCCGGCTCGGGCGGCGGCGCCGGAGCGAGCCCCTGGCCGACGTCGGCCTTGGCGTGGGCCAGCACGCGCTCGCCCGGCTCGACGAGCCGGTCGATCGGATCGCGGTATCTGGTCTCGTCCATCAGCTCAGTATCGGCCGTCGCCGTAGCCGTCGTCGGTACGGCGCTCCGCCGCCGGGGCGTTGCCCATCACCTCGCCGACGATCTCGCGTACCCGGGCGGCGGCAGCCTCCTGCGCCCGGTTCGCCGCGGCGGTGATCTCCTCGGCCAGCGTGTAGGAGTCGAACCGCATGGCCCGCGCGTTGATGTCTGTGGAGAGGATCTTGCCGTCGGCGGCGGCCACCACAGTGACCAGGCCCGAGTCGCTCACGCCCGTGGCGTTGCTCTGCTCCAGCTCGGCCATCCGCGCGCCGAGTTCGCGCTGCCACCCGTCCAGGTTGCGGGCCAGCGCCTCGATCCGGTCCAGGGCCGGGAACGTCATTGCTGCCTCTCAGTTCACGATCGAGTCGAACACGTTCTGCACGCCCTTTGTGTACGGGCCGAGGTCCTCGCGGTACGTGCCGTCCACCAGGTAGTTGCGGTCCTTGCGCCCGTCGGAGATGTCGTGCAGGCCCATGCCGGTGTCCAGCAGGGCGCCGCCGACACCGGGGATGTTCACCGGTGACGTCTGGTTGATGGCGAATTTGCCCGGGAACAGGATGGCGGCGCGTTTGGCCTTGAACAGCACCGCTTCCCTGGTGTAGCCGGCCTTCTTGAACACGCCGTACGCCTTCTTGGCCTCGCGGAGCTCCAGCACCACCCTGCGGTAGCGCATGAGCAGCTCGGCGACCTTCTGCAGCTTGGTGGCCAGCTTGGTGAGGATCTCCGCGAACCGGGCGACGATCTTGACCATGCGACCCACCACGGTGGCCAGCCGGGCCAGCACCCGCACCACTGTGGCGGCCAGGCTGACGCCGGCGCTGAGCACCGCCGCCACCGCGGCGATGATGACCTCGGTCAGGAACCAGAGCAGGAACTCCAGGATCAGCTCGACCAGCAGGTTGAACGCGTCGACAGCGGCGTTCGCGGCGTCGACCAGCACCTCCTTGGTGCCGTCCAGCCCCTTGGCCAGCTCCTCCATCGCCTCCTCGATCGACTCCATCGAGGCGTGGAACTTGTCCGCCGCGTCGCCCTCCCAGCCGCCGCGCAGCCGGGCCCGGTCGGCGACCTGGTCGCCGGCGATCTGCCGGACCGCGTCGCCGGTGGTCAGCGCGAGCTGGGCCGCCCGCATGAGATCGTCCGGCTCGCCGGCGACCAGTTCCAGCAACTGCTCGAACGGCCACAGCACGGCGTTGGACAGCGGCTTGAACGGGTCGGGCGTGCCCGACACGATCTGTTCGAAGTAGGTCTTGTTGCGCTGCAGCGCCTCGGTGCTCATCCCGCCCCCTCAGGCGCCCGGATTGAACATGTCGGTGTTCGCCACGTCCGTGCCGGTGTAGGCCTCGGCCGTGTCGCGGAGCCCTTCGGCGATCGTCGCCATCACCTCGGCGCCGTCCTCCAGCCCTTCCAGGCACGCCTCGAACTGCTGCTCGTAGGCGGCGGCGAGGCTGAACGACGCCGGCATCACGCCGAACGCGTGCCGGGCTACGTGGCCGTCGCGGAACAGGCGGTGCAGCTCACGGAACTGGCCGGCCCGGTCCCGGGAGGCGGCGGCGAACGCCGTCAACGCCTCCGGCTGCACCTCGAGATTCCTGCTCGGACTGGTCACGGACCCTCCCCAGTGTCCGGTCGGAACTTCCACCGTCGTCGACGGCGCCACCAGCCTAGGGGATGTGCGCAGTTCCACAGGGGGCGGCGACGTTTGCCCCGGCACGGTAGACAGGGAAGGCACGTGCACCCCTTCCGCCGCCCGAGGAGCCCCGGATGATCCTGGCCCGCGCCGAACAGGTCAGCCGCCGCTACGGCGACGTGCTGGCCCTGGACCGGGTCGACCTGACCGTCCGGGCCGGTGAGCTGGTCGGCCTGCTCGGCCCGAACGGCGCCGGCAAGAGCACGCTGATCAACCTGCTGGTCGGGCTGCGCCGCCCGACCACCGGCCGGGTCGAGCTGTGCGGCGGCGACCCGCGCGACCCGGCGAGCCGGCGGCAGCTCGGCGTCACGCCGCAGGAGACCGGCCTGCCCGGCACGCTGCGGGTCGGCGAGGTGGTCGACTTCGTCTCCGCGCACTTCCCCGACCCGGTGCCCCGGGGCGAACTGCTCGACCGGTTCGGTCTCGCCGATCAGGTACGCCGGCAGACCGGCGGCCTCTCCGGTGGGCAACGTCGCCGGCTCGCGGTGGCGCTGGCGTTCGTCGGCCGTCCCCGGCTGGTGGTGCTGGACGAGCCGACCACCGGGCTCGACGTGGAGGCGCGGCACGCGCTCTGGGACGCGATCCGCGGTTTCCACACCGACGGCGGCACAGTGCTGCTGAGCAGCCACTACCTCGAGGAGGTGGAGGCGCTCGCGCAGCGGGTGGTGGTGATCGGCCACGGGCGGGTGCTCGCCGACGACTCGGTGGCGGCGATCCGCGGGATCGTCGGCGTACGCCGGGTCAGCCTGGTCGCCGACGACCTGCCGGCACTGCCGGGTGTGGTCGCCACCGAACGCGCCGACGGGCGGGTGCACCTGCTGACCACCGACGCCGACCAGCTCGTCCGCGACCTGGTCACCTCCGGGGTGCCGTTCCACGACCTGGAGGTCCGGCCCACCTCGCTGGAGGAGGCGTTCCTCGCCATCACGGCCGACGACCGGCCCGCGCCCACCCCCGCCTAGGAGGCCGCCGTGCCGCTCGCCCTGGTTCACGCCCGCTACCAGCTCATGGAGATCGTCCGAGTACCGGTCGCGGTGTTCGGCAGCGCCTTCTTCCCCGCCGCCTCGATGCTCTTCTTCGTGGTGCCGTTCGCCGACGACGACCCCACCGGAGCCACCTACGCCACCGCCGCCATGGTCACGTTCGCGGTGATGACCGCCAACATCTTCCAGTACGGCGTGGGGGTCTCCGAGGACCGCGACCAGCCCTGGAACCCGTACACCCGGACCCTGCCGGCCGGGCCGGCGCCGCGACTCGCCGGGCGGGTCCTGGCCGGGCTGGTGCTGACGTACGTGTCGATGATCCCGGTGGTGGTGATCGCGGCGGTCGCCACCGAGGCCCGGGTCAGCGTGGTGCAGTTCCTGCTCGGGCTCGGCGCGGTCGCCGTGGCCTCGGTGCCGTTCACGCTGCTCGGCCTGGCGATCGGCTACTCGCTGCCGAGCAAGGCCGCGATCGTGGTGGCGCAGGTGGTCTTCTTCCCGCTCGCGTTCGGCGGCGGCCTGCTCTCCGGGCCGGACGACGCGCCCGGCTTCATCAAGGCGATCGCACCCTACCTGCCGACCCGGGGCGCGGTGGAGCTGATCTGGGCGGCCGTCACCGACTGGCAGCCCGATCCCCGAGCGCTGGTGATGCTGGTGGTCTGGGTGGTGGCGCTCGCCACGGTCGCCGGGTGGGCGTACCGGCGGGACGAGGGACGCCGCTTCACCTGACCTTTTGTCCGGTTCCGGCCCGGTGGCCGACCCGGCGGTGCCACGATGCCGACAGGGCGGGTCAGCGGGACCGTCCCCGGCGAGAGGGGTCACCGTGAACGGCGTCGAGCCCGGCACGCCCTGCTGGACCGACCTGGCCACGCCGGGGCTGGAGGACGCGCGACGTTTCTACCCCGAGCTGTTCGGCTGGACCGGACGGATCTCCCCCGAGCCGGACGCGGGCGGTTACACCGTCTTCCAGAAGGACGGCAAGGCCGTCGCCGGGGCCGGTCCACCCGCCACGCCGGACCAGGTGCCGGTCTGGTCGATGTACGTGGCGACCGACGACGCCGACCTGGTCGCGACCCGGGTGGAGGCGGCCGGCGGGCAGGTGGTGGTCTCCCCGTTCGACGTCTCCACACAGGGCCGGATGGCGGTCCTCGCCGACCCGGCGGGCGCCGTGTTCAGCGTCTGGCAGCCGATGGCGATGCGCGGGGCCGAACTGTTCAACGCACCCGGCGCGATGTGCTGGAACGAGCTGGTCACCCCCGATCCGGAGAGTGCCAAGGAGTTCTACGCGCTGGTCTTCGGCTGGCACCCGGAGGAGCGTCCGGCCGGGCCGGTGGCGTACACCGGGTGGCGCTGCGGCGCCCGCATCGTCGCCGGCATGGTGCCCCGGGCCGAGCCGCTGCCGGCGGACCTGCCCGCGTACTGGGCCGTCTACTTCGCGGTGGAGGACGCCGACGCCACCGCCGCGCGGGCCGCCGAGCTGGGCGGCACCATCCTCGTCCCGCCGCGCGACAACCCGGCCGGCCGCAGCGCCGCCCTGCGCGACCCGTCCGGCGCCCTCTTCTCCATCTCCACCCTCCGCTGACCCCCGCGCCTCCCCATCCCGGCGATCTTGCAGTTGCGGCCCTCCCGATGTCACATACGCACCTTTCGCCGGGGCCGAAAACCCAAGATCGAGGGGGAAATGGGATCTTGGTACGGGACCGCCCCCAGGAGGGCTGGTTCGTACCAAGATCTGCGCGCCGTCCCGTAAGGCGGAACGCCGACCCGGGGATTGAGACGGCGAACGCCGGGGGCGGGCAGGGCCGCCCACCCCGTCGATCTTGCGGTTACGGCCCTCGTGGCGTGACATCCGCACCTTTTGTCGGGGCCGAAAGTCCAAGATCGGCGGCGCGAGGCGGGGCGGGCGGGGGCGGGGCGGGGGCGAGGGCGGGGACGAGGTCAGGTTGGGCGGACGGGGACCACCAAGGGGCCGTGGTCGCCGGGGATCACGCGGATGTGGGCTCGGTAGTGGCGGGCCAGCAGGTCCTCGGTGAGCACCTGCTCCGGTGGGCCGGCGGCGGCCACCCGGCCGTCGGCGAGCAGGACCAGGCGGTCGGCGTACTCGCCGGCGATGGAGAGGTCGTGCATGGTGGCCAGCACGGTCAGGCCGTGCGCGCGGCGGAGCTGGTCGACCAGTTCCAGCACCTCCTGCTGGTGCCCGATGTCCAGCGCGCTCGTCGGCTCGTCCAGCAGCAGCAAGGTGGCGCCCTGGGCCAGTGCCCGGGCCAGGAAGACGCGCTGCCGCTCGCCGCCGGAGAGCGTGGCCAGCTCACGGTGCGCGAACGGCCCGAGGTCGAGCCGGTCCAGCACCTCGTGCACGGCGGCCAGGTCGGCTGCCGACTCGCGGCCCAGCGCCGGGATGTACGGGGTGCGCCCGAGCAGCGTGTAGTCGAAGACCGACATGCCGGCCGGCACCACCGGGGACTGCGCCACGGTGGCCACCACCCGGGCTCGTTCGCGGCGGCGGAGCGCGCCGATCGGCGTACCGAAGAGTGCGACCTCGCCCGGGCCGGTCAGCAGGCCGCCGACGGCGCGCAACAGGGTCGACTTGCCGGCGCCGTTGGGGCCGATGACGGTGACCCACTCACCGGCGGCGACCGTCAGGTCGACGCCGGCGAGGATCGGGTTGCCGCCGAGGGCGACCCGCAGGTCGTGGACGCGTACGGCGGGGGCGTTCACATCGCCACCCGGCGGGCGGTACGCAGGACGAGGACGAAGAACGGGCCGCCGAGCAGCGCGGTGACCACGCCGATCGGGATCTCGGCGGGGGCGGCGGCGGTACGGGCGACCACGTCGGTGAGCGCCAGGAACGCGCCGCCGAACAGCATCGACAGCGGCAGGATCACCCGGTGGCTGGAACCGAAGAGCAGCCGCATGGTGTGCGGCACGATGATGCCGACGAAGCCGATCAGGCCGGACGCGGAGACCGCGGCGGCGGTACCGAGCGACGCGGCGGCGATCAGCAGGTAGCGGGACCGCTGCGGGTGCAGCCCCAGGCCGGTGGCCTCGTCGTCGCCGACGGAGAGCACGTCCAGCTCACGCCGGTGCAGCAGCACCACCACGGCGGTGAGCACGAAGTACGGCAGGACCAGCCACACGTCGTGCCAGCCGGCGGTGGCGAGCCGCCCGAGCAGCCAGGAGTAGACCTGCTGGATGTTGTCGGAGTGCTGTTGCAGCAGGTACGTCTGCCCGGCGCCGAAGAACGCCGAGACCGCCACCCCGGCCAGGATCAACGTGGCCGGTGACCGGTCCCGTCCGCCGGCGGCGCCGAGCAGGTACGTCAGCACGACCGCGCCGAGCGAGCCGACGAACGCGGCGAGCGGGATGGTGATCGGCAGCCCGGTCAGCGCCCCGCCGGCCCCGGCGCCGAGCACGATCGCCGTGGTGACCGCGAAGCCGGCGCCGGCGGCCACGCCGAGCAGGTACGGGTCGGCCAGCGGGTTGCGGAAGACGCCCTGGTAGCAGCCGCCGGCCAGGGCGAGGAGCGCGCCGACGAGGAGCCCGAGCACGACCCGGGGCAGCCGCAGCTCGGTGATGATCGCGATCTCCCGCTCGGTGAGCCCGCTGTCGAGGCGTACCCCGGGTAGCAGGTTGAGCAGTTCGGCCGCGACGCTGCCGGGCGGCAGGCTGACCGGGCCGAGCGAGACACCGGCCACCAGCGCGACGAGCACCGCCACGACTCCGGCGAGCAGCCAGCGCTTGCGCAGTCCGGCCGGCCGGACCGGGGCGCCGCCCGCGCCGGGCGCCCCGCGCCGCCCGGGGCGGGACAGCGGCCGGATGCCCGGCCGGGACGCGCGAGGCGTTCCGGCCGGGTTCGGGGCGGAGTCCGCCTGTCGTAGGGCCACGGTCAGGCCGGGACCTTGGCGGTGGCGTCGACGATGACCTTCAGCAGGTCGACCACGCGCGGACCCCAGCGCGAGGCGACGTCGTCGTCCAGCTCCACGATCTGGTTGTTCTTCACCGCGTTGATGCCGGCCCACCCGCTGCGCGCCTTCACCGTGTCGGCGCTCTGCTTGCAGCACTTGGTGTCGGACAGGAAGACGAAGTCGGGGTTCGCCTTGACGATGATCTCCTGGGAGAGCTGCGGGTAGCCGCCGTTCTTCCCGTCGGCGTCGGACGGGTCGGCGATGTTCTCCAGCCCGGCGAGCGCGTAGATGGTGCCGATGAAGGTCTTGCTGGTCGCGGTGTACAGCTCCGGGCCCAGCTCGTGGAAGTAGGTCAGCTTCTCGGTGCGCTTGGGCAGGTCCTTGGTCAGCGCGGTGATGTCGTCCTTCATCTTCTGCACCACGGCCTCGGCCTCGGACCGGTGGCCGGTGAGCGTGCCCAGGTCGGTGAGCTGCCGGTACGTGTCGTCGAGCGTGGCCGCGGCGGGGATCTGCAGGACCGGGATCTTCAGCGCGACGAGCTGGTCGGCGATCTTGTTGAGGTTGTCCGAGATCACCACCAGGTCGGGGTTGCGGGAGGCGACCGCCTCGGCGTTCGGCTGGTAGCCGGACAGGTCGGTGCGGGGTGCCTCGGCCGGGTAGTTCGACTGGTCGTCGACGGCGGTGACCTGCTTGCCGGCGCCGATGGCGAAGAGCATCTCGGTCGAGGTCGGCGAGAGCGAGACGATCTTCTCGGGCCGCTTCTCCAGCGTCAGCTTGCCGACGGTGGCCGGGAACGCGCCGCCGGAGGCGCCGGCGGCGGGGGTGTCGGTCGAGGTGTTCTCGGCGCAGCCGCCGAGGAGCAGCACGCCGGCCGCGAGCGCGGTGGCGAAGAGCCGGGGGGTACGTCTGGACATGAAGCCTCCTGTCGGTCGAGGAGTGTGGTGCTTCGCCGACAGGAGAAAAGGCCCGCCCGCGAGGCGCCCTTCCTCGAGAGCGCGTGTCGCGACCGGGCCGCAGGCGACCTGGCTCGTCCCACGTCCGTCGGTGCCGGCGGGAGGCCGACGCCGCGCGTACGGGGCATCACAGTTGCGGGACAGCGCCGGTTTCACACCGGCTTCGCTGTGGCACGGTCGGTGCCACGGTAGCGCACGACCAGCGGAGATCGTCCGGACGGTGGGGGTGGGTGGGAACCCCGGCGGGGGTGGAACCGGGGTTCCCACCCGGTGGTGAGGTCAGCAGTACTGGCTCTGCTTCCCGATCGCCCGGTACGGGCAGTCGGCGTACTCGGCCAGCAGCAGCACCGCGCTGCGGTTGCGCGAGGTCTGCGCCGGGATCACCTCGTCCGGCGGGTAGAAGCCGCCGCCCGAGGCCGAGCCGGGGTACATCTCGAAGGTGTACGCCCAGATCTTGTGGGCTCCCCACATCCAGTCGATGCTGGTGCCGTCGGCGATGTAGAGGTCGCTCGACTGTTCCGGGGTGTAGTTGTTCGTCGCCGCCATCTGCTGGCCGATGGTGGCGAAGGTGTTGTACTGGTCGGCGGTCATGCCGGTGGCGGTGTTGCTGTACGTGTACCCGTACGGCCAGAGCACCAGCTGCGAGTACGTGTGGAAGTCGATGTTCGCCTTGATCTGCTGCACCCCGCCGACGACCCGGCTGTTGACGAAGTTGCGCAGCGCCGCGGTCTCCGGCGCGGAGAACGCGGACGGGCCCCGGTAGGTGTCCGACGACTTCGAGCTGGACGAGCCGCCGCAGCAGCCCCACTGGTAGCCCCAGTTGCGGTTCAGGTCGGTGCCGACGGCGGTCGAGCCGCTGTTGGGCTGCCGGTTCTTGCGCCAGGAGCGGTAGGAGCCGGTGGCGATGTCGTACTCGCTGCCGTCCGGGTTGACGGTGGGGACGATCCAGATCTCCCGGGAGTTGACGATGTTCGTGATCCGGGAGTCGCTGCCGTAGTTGTCGGTGAAGAGGTTGAGCAGGTAGATCGCCATCTCGACGGTCAGGTGCTCGCGGGCGTGCTGCTGGGAGTTGAACAGGATCTCCGGCTCCGCCTCGTCGGTGGCGACGTTGTCGGAGATCTTCACGGCCATCAGGTCCCGGCCCTGGTACGACGTGCCGATGCTCAGCTTCCGGGCGATCGTCGGGTGGTCGGCGACCACCTTGTTCACCACAGTGGTCAGTTCGGCGTAGTCGTGGTAGTTCGAGTCGGCGGACGGGAACGCGTTCGCGGTCATGTCCCCGTCGGCGTGGTTGTGCTCCGGCACGACGTCCTTCTCGAGCCGGAACCCGAGCCGGGTGATCGCGTTCGCCTCGGCCTTGGTGGCCGTGACGTGCAACACACCGTGTTCGGAGTAGTCGATGGCGGCGCCGGTGCCGGCGACCGCGGTGCGGTCCGCGGCGGTGCGTGGGCCGAGCACCCGGTACGCGACGGTGGCCGGCTCGCCGGAGCCTTCCGGCGCGGGCCGGGCGACGGCGGGCGCGGCGGCCGCGCTGACGATGGTCAGGCCGATGGCGGCGGCGAGCGCCAGCCGGCGGCGGAACGGAGAGGCGCGGAAGGCCATGGACAACCTCCTGGGGGTACGGGAGAGCTCCCGTTGTCCGCACACTCCACCAGGAGACACATGGTCATATCAATATCTGTCTTTCTCTTTGGCCATCCCGACCTGATCGTCACTTCGGCAATGATTTTCCATGCCTGAACATCTGGCGAAACTTCCCGCCAGGCGCGACAGTGAACGGCAACGATGCCGTCTCCCCGTGGAGCTGCCATGTTCGGAAGACCCATGCGCGCGGCCGCCCTCGCCGGCCTCACCGCGCTCACCCTCCTCGGCACCACCGCACCGGCCCAGGCACACGCCCCGCGGCCGGGCGTCACGCACGACGAACAGATCACGTTCCAGGAGTTCTCCCGCTTCCCCGACTGGCGCAGCGGCTCCCACCAGGGCACCCGCGCCGTACCGGGCCGTCACCCCGCGCTGACCATCGACCGCCCGGCGGGCACCACCGAGTTCACCGACGAGCACACCGGCACGACCCGCACCTGGGAGTACGCCACCTGGACCTCGCCCGAGCGGCGGATCGGGTTCGACGCCACCGAGATGGTCGCGTCCTGGAACGCCGCCACCCCGGCCGGCACCTGGATCCAGGTCGAGCTGCACGGCACGTACAACACCGGGGCACAGACCCCGTGGTTCGTCATGGGCCGCTGGGCCTCCGGCGACCAGGACATCAAGCGGTCCACGCTGGACGGCCAGGGCGACCCCTGGTCGAGCATCTGGACCGACACGTTCTCGATCGACGACGCCGACGCCGGGGTGCTGCTGCGCTCGTACCAGTTGCGGCTGACGCTCTACCGCGCGCCCGGCCAGGCTGCCGCGCCGCAGGTCCGGATGCTCGGCGCGATGGCGTCGAACGTGCCCGACCGGTTCACCGTCACCCCGAGCCGGGGCGGCATCGCCTGGGGCACCGAGCTGGCCGTGCCGCGCTACTCGCAGAACGTCCACATCGGCGAGTACCCGGAGTACAACGGCGGCGGCGAGGCGTGGTGCTCACCCACCTCGACGGAGATGGTGGTCGAGTACTGGGGCCGCAAGCCCTCGGCCGAGGACACCTCCTGGGTCGACCCCGCCTACCCCGACCCGACTGTCGACCACGCCGCCCGGATGACCTACGACTACGAGTACGACGGCGCCGGCAACTGGCCGTTCAACACCGCGTACGCGGCGAGCTTCCCCGGCCTGGAGGGCCGGGTCACCCGGCTGCACTCGCTGGACGAGGCGGAACGGTTCATCAAGGCCGGCATCCCGGTGGTGACCTCGCAGTCGTTCCTCGCCAGCGAACTCGACGGGGCCAACTACGGCACCGCCGGGCACCTGTTCGTGATCGTCGGCTTCACCGCCGAGGGCGACGTGATCGTCAACGACCCCGCGTCCTCCTCGAACGAGGCGGTGCGCAACGTCTACAAGCGGGAGCAGTTCGAGCAGATCTGGCTGCGCACCAAGCGCTACCGGGCGAACGGCACAGTGGCCTCCGGCTCCGGCGGCATCGCGTACCTGATCAAGCCGGTCGACCGGCCGTGGCCGGTCGTCCCGGGCTCGACCAACTGGTGAGCGGCTCGACCATCCGGTGAACCGCGAAGGGCCCGGCGCGACGTCGCGCGCCGGGCCCCCGCCGGTCCGCTCAGCTGTCGCGGCGTTCGCCGTCCGGCTCGGCCTGGTCCTCACCGGCGAGCGCGGAGCGCAGCCGTTCCTTCTCCACGCGACGCCGCTCCGCCGCCTCCGCCATCTCCCCGGCCATCTGGTCCCGCAGGCCCTTGAGCAGGAAGAACGACAGCGTGGCGGAGAAGATCAGCGCCAGCATCAGCCGCAGGAACATGTTCATGTCGACGAACCAGAGGGCCGCCAGCACGACGACGAACAGCCCGATCCGGCCCAGCGTGTACTTGAGCGCCGCGCTCATTCCCGCATTCCCACTCTCTTCGCGCCTCAGCCCGTACGCCGGGCCAGCCAGTGCACGCCATGAAACCAGACGACCGCGTAGACCACGGTGAACACCGCCGCGGCCAACGCTCCCGTGAACAGCGCGGGCAGCCCCGAGGCCAGCCCGGCGGCCAGCAGCCCGGCGAGCACGCCGAGCGCGATGCCGACCAGCGCGGCCACCACCCGGGCGGCGCCGAACTCCCAGGCCCGGAACTCGTCCCAGAACAACCAGAGCGGCAGGATCACCGCCAGCCAGCCGTTCGTGCCCCCGAAGCCGCTGTCGCCCAATGTGGCGAACGCCCATTCGAAGACCAGCAACGCCAGCACCCCGATGACCAGGCCGGCGAGGCTCACGCCGAGCAGGTCGCCGAGGGTCAGGATGCGCCCCTCGGCGTCACGCCGGGGGAAGGCGCGCTGCTGCTCCTCGCCGCTCATCGCCAGGTCAGGCCCAGACCTGCTGCGGCTCGGACCGGCGCTCCGCCATCGACGGCGGCGCGTCGTACTCGCGCACGATCTCGTAGCGGGTGTTCCGCTCGACCGGGCGGAAACCCGCGTCCCAGATCATGTGCAGCAGGTCGTCGCGGTGCATGGTGTTCGGCGTGCCGTACGAGTCGGCGTCGTGGGTGATCTTGTATTCCACGACCGAGCCGTCCAGGTCGTCGACGCCGAAGTTCAGCGAGAGCTGCGCCACCGACAGGCCGTGCATGACCCAGAAGCACTTGACGTGCGGCACGTTGTCGAACAGCAGCCGGGAGACCGCGAACGTCTTCAGCGACTCGGCCGGCGAGGCCATCGTGGTGCGGGCCTGGATCCGGTTACGGATCTTGCCGTCCGCCGAGTCGACGAAGTCGTGCTGGTAGCGCAGCGGGATGAAGACCTGGAAGCCGCCGGTCTCGTCCTGCAGCTCGCGCAGCCGCAGCACGTGGTCGACCCGGTGCCGGGGCTCCTCGATGTGGCCGTAGAGCATGGTCGAGGGCGTCTTCATGCCCTTGGAGTGGGCCAGCCGGTGGATGCGCGACCAGTCCTCCCAGTGGCAGTTGTGGTCGACGATGTGCTGGCGGATCTCCCAGTCGAAGATCTCCGCGCCGCCGCCGGTCAGCGACTCCAGACCGGCGTCCATCAGCTCGTCGAGGATCGCGTCGGCGGTGAGCCCGCTGATCTTCTCGAACCACTGCACCTCGGTGGCGGTGAACGCCTTGAGGTTGACCTTCGGCAGCGCGGCCTTCAGCTCCCGCAGCACCTTCGGGTAGTAGCGCCAGGGCAGCGTCGGGTGCAGGCCGTTGACGATGTGCAGCTCGGTGAGCTGCTCGTCCTCCATCTCCTTGGCCTTCCGGACCGCCTCGTCGATGCGCATCGTGTACGCGTCCTTCTCGCCCGGCTTGCGCTGGAACGAGCAGTACGCGCACGACGCCGAGCAGACGTTCGTCAGGTTCAGGTGCCGATTGACGTTGAACATCACCCGGTCGCCGTTGAGCTCGGTACGCCTGTGGTGGGCCAGCCGGCCCAGCCAGGTCAGGTCGTCGCTGTCGTAGAGGGCGATGCCGTCCTCGCGGGTCAGCCGCTCCCCGGCGTACACCTTCGCTTCGAGTTCGCGCTTGAGTCCGGCGTCCATCCGAAAGCCACGTCCTTCCCCCTGGGTTCCCGATCGAGCGTACGTCGCGGGTCCGACCTGCCGCCGACGTGGTCGAGCCAGTTCACCCGCCGTCACTCTCCGCACATCGACATCGCTGCCACGGTGAGGTAAGACAGGGTGGGGCGGAACACACACCAGTGCCGTCCTGTCCTGACACGCCCCACCTCGCGTGGCGGGCACCAGACCGGACGGGGAGCGGAATGTCCGACAGCACCAAGGCCCGACGGCGACGAGGCCGGCAGCCGGTGATCTCCCCGGTTCTGCGCCCGGCCCTCTGGTCCGCGCTCCTCGGTGCGGTGGCGGCGGCGGCGCTCGCCACCCCGGCCTGGGCCGACCCGCTGCCCGACACCGTGCCGAGCACCGGCTCCCGGCCCCAGGTCACCGGCCCCCTGCAACTGCCCGGCAGCGTCCCCGGCACCGTCCCCGGCCTGCCCGGCACCGTTCCGGGCCTGCCCGGAGTCACCGTCCCGGGGTTGCCGGGCGGCACCACCGGCGTCACCAACCCCGCCGACGGCCCGCTGATCGCGCAGATCAACCAGCTCGACGCCCAGGTCGGGCTGCTCGGCGAGGAAATGCTGCGGATCAAGGGCGAGCGGGACGCCGCACAGGCCGAGCTGACCCAGTCCGCCGCCCGGCTCAAGGAGGCCCAGGACGCGCTCACCCGGGCCCAGGAGAACGCCAAGAGCGCCGCCGCCGACGCGGTCAAGGCCGACGCGGCGCTGCCGCCCGGCGAGTTCGGCGCCAGCCTGCGTGACTTCGCCAACCTCCAGCGCATCACCCGGGGCGACAAGGCCGAGGGCGCCACCACGTCGGTGACCGGCGAACTCCTCCGCGCCACGAACGCCGAGCGGATCGCCCGGGAGGCGCACGAGTCGGCCCAGCGCCGGGCGACCGAGAAGGCCGCCGAGTTCACCCGCGCCGAGACCGACCTGCGCAAGCAGGAGACAACGCTTGTCGCGCTGCGCAAGGAGAACGCCGCCAAGCTGCTCGAGATCGAGCGCCTGGCCGACGCCGCCGAGCAGCAGCTCGGCAGCTCGTACGTCGTCAACCAGAGCATCGACGGCCTGGCGGCGGACCCCAAGGCGCTCGCCGCGGTCCGCTACGCCCTCGCCCAGCTCGGCGACCCCTACCTGTGGGCCGCCGAGGGCCCGGACCGGTTCGACTGCTCCGGCCTGGTGCTCGCCTCCTACCGGGCGGCCGGCTACAAGGGCCTGCCGCGGGTCGCCAAGGACCAGTACTACGCCACCCGCTCCCGCACCGTCTCCCCGAACGCGCTGCTCCCGGGCGACCTGCTCTTCTTCGCCTCCAGCAGCAGCTGGACGAGCATCCACCACGTCGCCATGTACATCGGCAACGGCAAGATGGTGGAGGCGCCCCGGACCGGCGACGTCGTCAAGATCTCGGTGGTCCGCTGGTCCCGGCTCTACGCCGCGACCCGGGTGATCGGAGCCGTCGCCGCCCCGGCCACTCCGGCTCCCCCGCCGCCCGTGCCGACCACCCCGCCGACGTCGTCCCCGACGCCGAAGCCGACGCCCACCACGCCGAAGCCGACGCCGACGACCCCCAAGCCGACGCCGACCACCCCGAGGCCGACGACGCCCACGCCGGATCCGACGACGTCCAGCCCGACGCCCAGCACGCCGCCCAGCCCGTCCGAAGAGCCGGAGCCGGAGCCGAGCGACAGCGAGAGCTCCGCGCCGAGCACCAGCGCCGCCCCGAGCAGCAGCAGCGTCGCCCCGTCGCGCAGCACGTCCGGCAGCGCCTCCGCCAGCCCGAGCAGCAGCGCCGACTGACCCAACCCGCACTCCGGCTGTGCTCCCGGGCCGGAATATGGCACGGTGAGATCCAGGCACTTTCGGCCGGCGCCACGGTCGGGGGCGAGCGTGGGTGCGGAGGGGCGAGATGGGCGAGCACGAGGTTCCGGCGGAGAAGGTCCACCCGGGACCGACGCCCGACGCCGCCGACAGCCCGGCAGCGTCCCGCCCCGGGCCGGTGGCCGTCGCGCGGGCACGGGTGACCGTCGCCGGTTCGGCCGTGCCGCCACCCGCCGGTGACGAGCCGCCGGCACCGCCGTCCAGCCCCACCACGTACCGCGCGGGCGCACCGGCCGACGCCGCGCCGCCGCTGGACCGGCGTCTTCCCGGCGCGACAGTGCCCCCGTCGACCTGGTCCGCCTTCGCCGTGGCCGAACGCCCGGCGACGCCCGAGCCGGCCGCCACACCGGAGGCGCCCGCCGCCACGAGCGCACCCTCCCCGGGCGGCCCGGCGGCCGGCATCCCGGCCCCCCGCGTCTCCGGTTCCGCCCGGGTGCCCGCGCCCGCGCCGGCGGCCCCCACCGACTCGCCTGCCCCGGCCGTTCCGCCTGCCACGACTGCTCCGGCCGCCCCGCCTCTGGCTGGCGAGCCCACTCCGCCGGGCGCGCCCGCCTCCGCGGGCGGCGAGACGCCGGTCGAGAACGCCGCCAGCGGGGATGCGGTCGCGACGGACGACCGGCCGGACCGCGACGCCGCGCCGGCCCGGTCGGAGAGCGCGGCCGGAAACACCTCCACCGGCTCACAGGGCGGCACCCCGGCAGCCGGGCCTGCCGACTCCGGCACCGCGTCCCCCGCCGAGCAACCCGCCGTGCCGGACGCGGCGCCGTCCGCGAAGCCCGCCGGGCTCGGTGCCACGCCGTCCGCGAAGCCCGCCGCGCCGGGCGGCGTGGGGCACGCCCGGGCCAGCGCCGCGGTACCCGGCCTGAGCCGGGTGTCCGCCGACGAGATCGCCGCCTCGGTGGTGTCCGCTCCCGCCGCCGCGACTGTCTACCGGGCGGGTCCGGTGAACCCGGAGCCGCCGGAGCCCGCCCAGCCGCCGGAGCCCGCGCAGCCCCCTGCCCCGCACGGTCCCGAGCCCGAGCCGGCGCCGACCCCGGTACCGGGCCCGACCCCGCCGTCGCCCGCGCCGCCGGTGCCGGAGCCGCCGTTCCGGCCGACGCCACCCGTGCCCGCGCCGCCCGCACCGGCGCCCACCCCACCGGGGCCGGTTCCGCCGGTGCCCGGGCCGCCGGTGCCGCCGCCCGGACCCGCGGTGCCCCCGCCGCCGCCCCCACCGGGTCCGATGCCCGCGCCGCCGTTCCCGCCGCCACCGGCGATGACCGCCGCGGCGAACCCGCTGCCCGCGCCGCTGTTCCCCGCGCCGCCGACCACCGCGGGCCCGTCGTCGTTCGCGACGCCACCGGCCACCGCGAGCCCGCCGTCGTTCGCCACGCCGTCGGCCGGCTCGGCGGTGCCGCCCGCGCCCACCACGCCCTTCCCGTCCGCGCCAGGCCCGCTGTCCGGGCCCGGCACTCCGGCGCCCTCCGCCGAGCCGCGTCCGGCGTGGGCGGCCGCGCCCGTGTCCGCCCCGCCGCCGCCCGCGGTGCCGGCGCCGGCGCTGCCGACCTGGCCGCCGCCGGCCACGCCGGCCCGCGACGCCGACGCGACCCGCCCGGTACGTCCGCAGTCCGGCAGCACGGACCTCGCCGGCGCCGTCTACGGCGGCGGGACGGACGGCCCGGGGTTCGCCACCGTGTCGTTCCCGCAGGGCAACCCGCTGGAGAACTCCGGATCGCTGACCGGGCACATCCTGGCTCAGGGCTGGTCCGAGGACAGCCCGGCCGCCCGGGGCGGCAACACCAAGGTGATCATCGTGCTTGCGGTCGCGCTGACCATGCTCATCGCGATCAGCCTGCTCGTGGTCTTCCTGGCCAACGACGCGCTCAGCGGCCTTACCGGGACGATGCTGATCGAGTGACAGGGGTGAGCCCGCCCACTACCGCATCGCGTTGCCCTGGCGGAGTCGGCGATGCGCCGTACACTTGTCTCTGATTACTGACCCGGCGCGCCCAGAGTGTGCGCCCATGGGCGATCTTGCTGGTGATTCGGCGGCGTGACAGGCCGCGGCGGGCCATCGCGAAGATGCGCCCCGCTCGAGAGGCATTTCTTGACCACGTTCGCTGAATCCAGCACGTCCCCGTCCGTCGACCCGAACTCCGACGCCGTCGACTTCGCGTCGCTCGGCCTGCCCCGGCAGCTCGTCGAGGCGCTCGCCCGGCAGGGCATCACCACCCCGTTCGAGATCCAGCGGGCCACCCTGCCCGACTCGCTCACGGGACGCGACGTACTCGGCCGGGGCCAGACCGGCTCCGGCAAGACGCTCGCCTTCGGCCTGCCGGTGATCGCCCGGCTCGCCGACCGCAACCGGGCCCGGCCGCTGCACCCCCGCGCCCTCGTCATGGTCCCCACCCGCGAACTGGCCATGCAGGTCAACGACGCGCTGGTGCCGCTCGGCAAGTCGGTGGGCGTATTCCTGAAGACCGCTGTCGGCGGCGTGCCGTACGACCGGCAGATCGACGCGCTGCGCCGGGGCGTGGAGATCGTCGTGGCGACGCCGGGACGGCTCGGCGACCTGATCGAGCGCGGCGTCTGCCGGCTCGACGACGTCGAGATCACCGTTCTGGACGAGGCCGACCAGATGGCCGACATGGGCTTCCTGCCCGAGGTCACCAAGCTCCTGGCGAAGACCCCGGCGGACGCGCAGCGCCTGCTGTTCTCGGCCACTCTGGACAACGACGTCGACTCGCTCGTCAAGCGGTTCATGACCGACCCGGTCACCCACTCGACCGCACCGGCCACCGCCGCCGTGTCCACCATGGATCACCACATGCTGCTGATCCCGCCGCACGACAAGTTCGCGGTCGCGGCGTCCATCGCCGCCCGTGAGGGCCGCACCATGCTGTTCGCCCGTACGCAGCTCGGCGTGGACCGGCTGGTCGAGCAGCTCGCCGCCGTCGGCGTGCGGGCCGGTGGGCTGCACGGCGGCAAGACGCAGCGCATGCGCACCAAGACGCTCGCCGAGTTCCGCGAGGGCCGCACGCCCGTGCTGGTCGCGACCGACGTGGCGGCCCGGGGCATCCACGTCGACGGCGTCTCGCTGGTGCTGCACGTGGACCCGCCGAAGGACCCGAAGGACTACCTGCACCGGGCCGGCCGTACCGCACGGGCCGGCGAGTCGGGCGCGGTGGCGACCCTGGTGCTGCCCAAGCAGCGCCGCACCACACTGGCCATGATGGAGAAGGCGGGCGTCGAGCCGGCCGAGACCCGGGTCCGGGCGGGCGACGAGACGCTGGCCGAGCTGACCGGCGCGCGCGAGCCCAGCGGCGTACCGGTGCGGGACGAGCCGGAGCCGCGACGCGGCGGCCCGCGACGCTTCGGCGACCGCGACGGCCGGGGCTTCGACCGGGGCGGCCGGGGCGGCTTCTCCGACCGTGGCGAGCGCCGGTTCGGCGACCGTGACGGCCGGGGCGAGCGCCGCTACGGCGACCGGCCCGCGGGCGAGCGGTTCGCGGACCGCGGCGGTGACCGCCGGTTCGGCGACCGGCCGGCGGGCGAGCGCTACTCGGGCGAGCGGTCCGGCGGCGGCGAGCGCCGCTTCGGGCGGCCGGAGCGTCGCGACGACCGGAGCTTCGGCGACCGCGGCGAGCAGCGGTCCGACGACCGCAGCCAGCGCAGCGACCGCTTCGGCGGCCAGCGCGGCGACGACAGGCGTTTCGGCGAGCGCGCCGACCGTCCGTTCGGGGACCGGCAGCGGCCGGCGACCGAGCGCGGGTACGACCGCGACGAGCGGCGGAACGACGACCGGCCGAGCGGTTCGCGCGGCTTCGGCGACCGTCGCCAGGAGGACCGCCCGCACGCCGAGCGGCGTTTCGGTGACCGGGGCGACGCGCGCCCGGCCGAGCGCCGGAGCGGCGGTTTCCGGGCCGAGGGGCGGGGCCGGGACGACCGGCGCGGCTTCGGCGGGCGCCCGCCGGCACGTACCCACTGATCTGAGCGCACCCACTGCCGCCGCCGAGCACCTGCTCGGCGGCGGCAGTGCGTCTACAGGTCAAGGGTTCGGTGGCGTTCTAGCCGCGCGGTGCGAGAACGGGATACCGCCGGGTCGGGTCATTCAACATCGACAGCCGGTGACGAGGCTGCCAGCCGGGCGGCTGCGTCGGGATGGCCTTGTCGATGGTCTGCCGGAGACTGCGCCGAGCGGACCGGCCCCACGACCAGGCGACCCAGCAGCCGAACGCCTGGGCGATGACGGCGGCCGACAGCAGACCGGTGCCGATCGGGTCAGACATTGCGCACCGACCGCAGCCAGCCGATGAACCGGATGTGCATCTCGGCGGGATCCGGCGGCTCGGAGTAGAGCCTGGCCAGGTCATCGGTCGCCTGCCGCATGAGGGCGGCCAGATCGACGGCGAGGTTACGCCGGTCGTGCTTGTAGTCAGCGACCAACTCGACCTTGGCGTTCTCGCACGGCCAGTTGAGCAGGTCTGCCGTACAGACCCAAAGGGGTTTCAGCGGAGCGTGGCGCTGGGTCACTCGGGGCCTCCTGCATGGGTCGACTTCCAGGTGGCACCCCGGTCCGCCGCGAACTCGCCACCGGACGGGGGCCTAATCCATCAGATCGCCCACCTGCCCCCCTGCCAACATTGACGGGCCCACGTAGGTGGGGTTATTTGTTCGCGTCACCATAGACGGGATAGCCCGCTCCTACCTTCGAAGTCGTGACCAAGGAGACGGGACCGGGCGAACTTGTCGCGGCCGGTGAGATCTTGACGATGCTCGGCGTGGGCAGATCGAGGTTTCGCGAGATCCGGCGGCATCCCGCATTCCCCGCGCCGTATCAAGAGCTGTCGGTCGGCGCGATCTGGCTGAAGCGGGACGTGGAGCGGTACATCCGAGAGCACCGGCCGCCCCGGCCGGCGGACGACGACGAGTAGCCCGACGAGGCATGATCAGGACGTCTCGTGCCTCCTTTCGGCGTGTGAGACGACCACGCCTGTACGGGCCCGGCGAGCTGGCCGCCCTGTTCGGCGTATCGCGTCAGCGGGTCCTGCAGATCACCCGCCGCCCCGGGTTCCCCGAGCCGCTCGCCCGGCTGATCGGCATGAACGTCTGGGACGCGGACGAGGTTGACGAGTGGGCCCGCCACAACCGGCCGCCCCGCCCCACCGAGGGCGACGAGCAGGGGTAGTCGGTGGCCCTCCGGGCGGCGGCGGCGTTCGCGCATCCGCTGCCGCCGGCCGCCGGGTCGCGTAACGTCCGGACCATGCCGAAGTCGCTCTTCTGGGCCCGGACCGACACCGCCGGCTCCGAGCACGTCGTGCTCGACGGCGGGCAGGGGCTGACCGCGCAGGGCGTGGCACTCGCCGTGGACCCGATCCCGTACACCTGCCGTTACCGCTTGGCCCTCGCGCCCGACTGGTCGACGAGCCGGCTGGAGGTCGAGGCCGAGGGCGCCGGCTGGTCGCGGAGCGTACGCCTGGAGCGGGGTCAGGACGGCTGGCGCGTGCGTACCGGGGAGGAGGGTGACCTGGACGCGGCGCTGAGCGCGGCGGGCCACCCACCGGCGGGGCTGCCGGGCACCGACGACCCGGGTCGGCTGGACGACGCGCTCGACATCGACCTGGGCGGGTCCCCGCTGACGAACACGATGCCGATCCGCCGGATCGGGCTGGGGCGGCTGCCCGCGGACATGGCGACGGCGGTGACTGTGGCCTGGGTGCTGCTGCCCGGCCTGGCGGTGATCCCGGCCGAGCAGGTCTACACCTCGCTCGGTCCGGGCCGGGTCCGGTACGCCAGCGGCACGTTCACGGCCGACCTGGAGGTCGACCCGGAGGGTTTCGTGGTGCGCTATCCGGGGCTGGCCGAGCGGGTCGACCCGCGCTGACCGCCCGCCGCCGAAAAGCCAGGGCTCCGCTCAGGCGGGCCAGGCGCCGTCGGTGAGGAACCGGTCGATGGTGGCCAGGTGCGGGGTGAGGTCGAGGCCCTGCCCGGCCACCCACTCGTCGGAGTAGTAGGTGTCGCTGTACCGGTCGCCCGGGTCGCAGATCAGCGTGACCACCGAGCCGGTACGTCCGTCCGCCAGCATCTGGGCGATCAGCCCGAACGCGCCCCACAGGTTGGTGCCGGTGGAGCCGCCCACGCGGCGGCCGAGCACCGCCGAGCCGGCCCGCATCGCGGCGAGCGACGCGGCGTCCGGCACCTGGACCATCCGGTCCACCACGCCGGGCAGGAAGGACGCCTCGACGGTGGGCCGCCCGATGCCCTCGATCCGCGAGCCACGGTCGGTGCACACCGACCAGTCACCGGCCTGCCAGGCGGGGTAGAACGCGGAGTTCTCCGGGTCCACCACGCAGAGTTTGGTGGGCAGCCGACGGTAGCGGGCGTAGCGGCCGATGGTGGCGCTGGTGCCGCCGGTGCCGGCGCCGACGACGATCCAGGCGGGCACCGGGTGGCGCTCCAGCGCGAGCTGGGCGTAGATCGACTCGGCGATGTTGTTGTTGCCCCGCCAGTCGGTGGCCCGCTCGGCGTACGTGAACTGGTCCATGAACCGGCCGCCGGTGTCCTCGGCGAGCCAGCGTGCCTCCACCACCACCTTCGCCGGGTCCTGGACGAGGTGGCAGCGCCCGCCCTGGAACTCGATCTGGGCGATCTTCTCCGGCGAGGTGGAGGCGGGCATGACCGCGATGAACGGCAGTCCGAGCATCCGGGCGAAGTACGCCTCGGAGACCGCCGTCGAGCCGGACGACGCCTCGACGATAGTGGTGTCCGGGCCGATCCAGCCGTTGCAGAGCCCGTAGAGGAACAGCGAGCGGGCCAGCCGGTGCTTGAGCGACCCGGTGGGGTGCACCGACTCGTCCTTGAGGTAGAGGTCGATCCCCCAGTCCCGGGGCAGTGGGAAGGGCAGCAGGTGGGTGTCGGCGGAGCGGTTGGCGTCCGCCTCGACAGCGGCGATCGCCTCGGTCACCCAGCGCCGGCTGGCCTCGTCGCACCGGTCGAGATGAGTCACGTCGGCAACGTTACAAGCGAGGTGGGCTCGGGTTTCCCCGGACCCGGCGGGCCTGCCGTCGCTGACCGGCCCGGCCGGTGGCCCGGATCACCGGCGTGAGGGCCAGGGCGAGCCGGGGGAAGGCGTCGAGGAGCCGTACCTGCGCGCCTCGCCAGCGCGGCAGGCTGACCACCGGCCGGGGCCGGCGGGCCAGCCGGACGGCCCGCGCGGCCACCCGTTCCGGCGTCAGCAGCGAACCGGTGAAGGATGCCAGCGCACCCGGGTCGTCCAGCTTGTCGTGCAGCATCGGCGTCCAGATCCCGTCCGGGCACAGACACGACACGTGTACGCCCCGGACGCCGGCCATCCGCAGGTCGCTCAGCGTGCCGAGGCTGAACGCGAGCAGGGCGTGCTTGCTGGCCGCGTACACCGTCTCGCCGGGCGCGGCGATCAGCCCGGCCAGCGAGACGACGTTGAGCACGTGGCCGCGGCCCTGTTCGCGCATCACCGCGACGGCGGCGAGCGTGCCGTTCATCGCGCCGAGCGCGTTCACCTCGACCACCGAGCGGCGGCGTGCGGCGTCGTGCTCCCAGGACGGGCCGGTGACCAGGATGCCGGCGTTGTTCACCCACAGGCCCAGGCCGCCGGGCGCGGCCGCCGCCTCGGCGGCGACGTCCGCGCAGGCGGATTCGTCGCGTACGTCGAGCGGGCGGGACCAGCCACCGAGCGGCGCGGCGGCGGCCTGCGCGGCCCCGGCGTCGACGTCGGTGAGCAGCACGTTCCAACCGTCGGCGTGCAGCGCGGCGGCGATCGCCCGGCCCAGCCCACCGGCCGCGCCGGTCACCACCGCGGCACCCTGCTCCGAGCTCGTCATCGGCGCACGGTAACCGCAACCCCCGCCCCGGGGCCAGAGGCGTCAGGTGGTGGGGAGTTCCAGCGGCTGCGGGCGGTTCTCCCACTTGGTCGACAGCGCGATGCTGGTACGGGTGGACGCCACACCCGCCGTCCGGTTCAGCCGGACGATCAGCTGCTCCAGCTCGGCGATCGTGCCGACCCGTGCCTTGAGCAGGAACGACTCGACCCCGGCCATGAAGTAGCAGGACTCGATCTCGGGGATGCGGCGGAACGACTCCAGCACGTCGTCGGTGTCCGCGTCGGAGTCCTCGACGATGCCGATCAGCGCGGTGACGCCGAGCCCGATCGACTCCGGCTCGACCTCGGCCCGGTACGCCCGGATCACGCCGCTGGCCTCCAGCTTGCCGACCCGCTCGTGCACGGCCGGGGCGGAGAGGCCGACCTGACGGGCCAGCTCGGCGTACGACAGGCGGGCGTTGCCCCGCAGCAACTCCACGAGGCTCAGGTCGATCGTGTCCACGGAGAGTGACCCTATCCGCTCGACCGGGACCTGACACGGCGGGCACCGGATGCCCCGTGAGGTACGGTCGCCTATCACAAACGTGCGGTCACGGGGGTTCTCCGCCGATACCATTCCCTGACTTCCCAGTGTGTGCGTTTTTCGCGTTTGGCGGACACGTCCGGTAGCCGGTGCTGTAATTGCCATACGTCCCTCATGACGGCTCTGGGCTCGCACCGGCCGGGGGCAGTGTGTTCAGCCGGGGGCTTCGTCGACGCGAGGAGGGGGCTGTGGACACTGGAGATCGCCTGCTGACACCGGGTGAGGTCGCTGCGCTGTTTCGGGTTGACCCGAAAACCGTCACCAGATGGGCAGCGGCCGGCCGGATCGGCAGTATCCGGACTCCAGGAGGGCACCGCCGGTTTCGGGAATCCGAGGTGCGGGCCCTGCTCGAGGGGGAGGGCATGCTGGACGAGGCGGAGGACATGGGCAAGGCCCGCAACATGGGCCCGACCGCTTCCACCGGCCCCGGCCCGGCGAACGCCGGCATGTACTGAACGAGCGGGGCGCGGTCCGATCGAGGCCGCGCCCCGCTCGTCGTACGCCGGGTCCGGTCAGGCCGGGCCGGGCTCCCGGCGACCGGCGGCCAGCTCACCGGCCCACCGCCGGAACAGCGTGTGCGGGACGCCCAGCGCGTCCAGCACCTTGCCGGCCACGAAGTCCACGAGTTGCCCGGCGGAGGCCGCCGCCCCGGCGCCGTAGAAGCCCGGGCTGGCCGGCAGCACCACGGCTCCGGCGTCGTGCAGCGCGATGAGGTGCTCCAGGTGGCTGCGGGTCACCGGGGTCTCCCGGGGCACCACCACGACCGGACGGCGCTCCTTGAGGTTCACCTCGGCGGCACGCTGGAGCAGATCCTTGGAGAGCCCGATGGCGATGCCGGCGCACGCGGCGGTGCTGGCCGGCACCACCGCCATCCCGCGTACCCGGTAGGAGCCGCTGCTCGGGCCGGCGGCCAGGTCACCGGCGGGCCAGTGCCGTACGTCCGCGCCGGTGAGGTCGCGGTCGAGCCAGGCGGCCAGGTCCTCGGCCCAGTGCCCGTCCCGGAAGGGCCGGCCGGTCTCGTCCAGCACTGTCAGCCGGGCCGCCCGGGACACGATCAGGTCCACCGCCTGGCCGGCGTCGAGCAGTGCCCGGACGACCGCCGCCGCGTACGGCGTGCCCGAGGCCCCGGAGACACCCACCACCCATGGTTCGCGCATGTCCTCAAGCGTGCCTGGTCGCCGCGGACGACGGGCGACGACCCCCGTTCGGGCGGCCTGCCCGGGATGTCCAGTGGGTTCACGGAGCTTCCCTCGACGTGAAATTCTTCGATCGGCAAATCCACTTCCGTGGGAAGGGCCGGTGATGACTGCGGCGGTGCTGCGGGCCCTGCGCTCCGACTGCCCCATCACGCCCCGCATCTCCCCGTACGCGGACGACGTGCAGGGCTGGCTGGTGGAGCTGGTCGACCGGCTCGGCCTGCCACTCGACCCGGTCACCCGGCGGCGGCTGGCGCGGGCCGGGTTCGCCCGGTACGCCGGCCGCCTCTACCCGGACGCCACCGAGGCGGACCTGCGGGTGCTGACCGCGCTGTTCACCTGGTTCTTCCTGGTCGACGACGCCTGCGACGGGCGGGACGGGCTGACGCCGGGGCAGATCCGCGCGTTGCGCGACGGCGCGCTCGCGTTGCTGCGCGAAGGGCCGCGAGCCCGCCATCCGGGCTTCTCCGGCCCGCTGCGCCGCCTCCTGGTGCAGGCGTGGCGCGAGCCCCGCCGCCGGATGCCGGCCCGCTGGCGGCTGCGCTTCGCCGACGCGGTCGCCGACCACCTCGACGGCGTCCACCGGGAGGCCACCGCCGCCGGGTCCGGCCGTCCACCGGGCGTCGCCGAGTACGTGCGGCTGCGCCGGGCCACCTCGGCGGCGTACGTGTCGTACCCGCTCATCGAGTTCGCGTCCGGACGCCCGCTGCCCGACGCGGTCTACCACCACCCGGCGCTGCGGCGGCTCGCGGACCTCGCCAACGACCTGCTCTCCTGGTTCAACGACATCGCCTCGCTGGAGCGCGACCACGCCACCGGCGGCGGGCACAACCTGGTGCTGGCGGTGGCCGCCGAGCGGGGCGTGCCGCTGCCGGCGGCGGTCGACGTGGTGGCCGGGCACTGGCGGGCCGAGATGGACCGCTTCGCCGCGCTCCGGGCGGCGGCGCCGTCGTTCGGGCCGGCGCTCGACGACGCCGTCGCCATCCATCTCGACGGCCTGGCCGCCGCCGTTCGCGGCACCGTGGACTGGACGCTGGAGAGCGCCCGCTATCCGGTCACCCCGGCGTCCTGACCGGCGACCCGGGTCAGGGCCGCAGGCCGAGCCGGACCACCAGGTCGAGCAGCGCGAGGACGAACAACGCGATGCCGACGAAGCCGTTGGCGGTGAAGAACGCCCGGTTGACCTTGCTCAGGTCGGTGGGGCTGACCACCATGTGCTGGTAGGCGAAGGCGACAGCGGTGAGCGCCAACCCGATCCACCACAGCCAGCCGAAGCCGACCCAGGCGCCGAACCAGATGAACAACGCGAACGTCACCACGTGCGCGACGGTGGAGGCGTGCAGCGCGAAGCGCCGGCCGTACCGGGCGGGGACGCTGTGCACCCCGATCTCCCGGTCGATCTCCGAGTCCTGGCAGGCGTAGATCAGGTCGAAGCCGCCGATCCACAGGCCGACGGCGGCGCCGAGCAGCCAGGCCGGGCCGGAGCCGTCGAGCGTGCCGGTGACCGCCAGCCAGGCGCCGACCGGGCCGACCGCCTGGGCCACCGCGAGGATGGCGTGCGGCCAGTTGGTGAACCGCTTGCCGTACGGGTAGACGACGAGCGGCACCACGGCGAGCGGCGCGAGCACCAGGCAGAGCGGGTTGAGCAGGGCGGCGGCGGCCAGGAACACCACGAGCGCGACGGCCGCGCCGGTCCAGGCCGTGCGCACGCTCACCGCCCCGGTGACCAGTTCCCGGTTCGCGGTACGCGGGTTCCGCGCGTCGATCCGCCGGTCGAGGATGCGGTTCGCGGCCATGGCGAACGTCCGCGCGCCGACCATCGCCACCGTGATCAGCAGCAGGTCGAGCCAGTCCACCCGCCCGCCGTTGAGCTGCATGGCGGTGAGCGCCGACAGGTACGCGAACGGCAGCGCGAAGACCGAGTGCTCGATGGCGACGAGCTTGAGGAAGGACGCGACCCGGCCGGGCCGTTCCTGTACCGCCGCCGTCATCAGATCCCGTATTCCTTCCAGCGCTTGTCCACCAGCGAGACCACCTCGGGCGACATCCGCATCTCCTCCGGCCAGCCCCGGGTGTAGCCCTCCTCGGGCAGCTTGCGGGTCGCGTCGATGCCCGCCTTGCCACCCCAGAACTGCTGGTACGAGGCGTGGTCGAGGTGGTCCACCGGCCCCTCGGTGAGCAGCAGGTCCCGGGCGTAGTCGACGTTGCCGAAGGCGCGGAACGCGACCTCGTTGTAGTCGTGCACGTCGCAGTCCTCGTCGACGATCACGATCAGCTTGGTCAGCGACATCATGTGCGCGCCCCAGATCGCGTTCATGACCTTCTGCGCGTGCTTCGGGTAGCGCTTGCGGATCGACACGATCGCGCAGTTGTGGAACACACCGGCGGCGGGCAGGTCGTAGTCGACGATGTCCGGGATCAGGAAGCGCAGCAGCGGCGCGAAGATCCGCTCGGTGGCCTTGCCGAGGCCATGGTCCTCCTGCGGCGGCTGGGACGTGACGATCGAGTGGTAGACCGGGTCGCGCTGCATGGTCATGCACTCGATGTGCATCACCGGGAACGGCTCGACCGGCGTGTAGAAGCCGGTGTGGTCGCCGAACGGGCCCTCGGGCATCCGCTCACCCGGCTCGATGTAGCCCTCCAGCACGATCTGCGCGTGCGCCGGCACCTGCAGCGGGACGGTCAGGCAGTCGACCATCTCGACCCGCTCACCGGCGAGGAACCCGGCGAACAGGTACTCGTCGATGTCGGCCGGAAGCGGCGCGCTGGCCGAGTACGCCACCACCGGGTCCGCGCCGATGGCGATCGCCACCGGCAGCCGCTGGCCGAGCCGCTCGGCGACCGCGTGGTGCGCCGTGGAGTTCTTGTGGATCTGCCAGTGCATGCCGATCGTGTTGTGGCTGTGCTGCTGGAGCCGGTAGAGCCCGAGGTTGCGCTTGCCGGTCTCCGGGTGCTTGGTGTGGGTCAGCCCGAAGTTGTGGAAGATCCCGCCGTCGCCGGGCCACACCTGCAACCCGGGCAGCCGGTTCAGGTCGACGTCGTCGCCGCGGTAGACGACCTGCTGGCAGGGGGCGGTCTTGACCTTCTTCGGCGGCATCGACTTGAGCTGCATGACCTTGCCGAGGCCGCCCATCATCCCGGAGAAGCCCTGCGGCAGCTCCGGCTTGAGCATGTCGCCGATCCGCGCGCCGATCTCGTCGAGGTCTTCCACCCCGAGCGCCATCGCCATCCGCTTCTCGGTGCCGAACAGGTTGATCGCCACCGGCATCTCACCCCGGGTGGGGCGCTCGAACAGCAGCGCCGGCCCGCCGGCCCGGACGGTGCGGGTGACGATCTCGCTGATCTCCAGCGTGGGGTCGACCGGCGCGCTCACCCGCCGCAGCTCGCCCGCGCGCTCCAGCGCCGCCAGAAAGTCCTTGAGATCGGTGTACGGGAAGCGAGCCGCCATGCCGCCATCCTCCCGCACGTTCCTGCGGAGGTAAGGACGGGCCCCCTCTTAACGCCTCCGGTAGAGGAGGGGCCCCTTCTTAACACCCGCAGCTCAGGCCGCTGGCGTCCAGGCGTACGCGGCCAGCGGCCCGTCGAGCGGCGCCTCGGTGAGCCGGTTCGCGAACGTGGAGATGGTGTACGTGCCGACGCCGAGCACCACGTCCAGCGCGTGCCGGGGCTGCCATCCGGCGGCGAGCAGCGCGTCCAGGTCGGCGTCGGGGACCGCGCCCCGGTGGTCGAGCACGGCCACGGTGAACCGGCGCAGCGCCTCCAGCCGGGGTTCGGGCAGTGTCGCGCCGGTCCGCAGCGCTTCGACCAGCTCGGGCGCGGCGGCGTGCCGGACGAGCGTCGCGGTGTGCATGGCCACGCAGAGGTGGCAGCCGTTGCGGGTGGCGACGGTGAGCACGACCGCCTCCCGGGCGACCGGGTCGAGGTCGGTGGCCTCGAACGCGGCGTTGGCGGCGAGGAAGCCCTTGAGCAGTTCGGGCGAGCCGGCCATCAGGCCGACGGCGGCGGGCAGGTGACCCAGCGTGCGGCGTACGCCGGCCATGACCGGGCGGGCGGCGGCCGGCGCGGTGTCCGGCTCGTACGCGGTGAAGCGGGACATGACTGTGCCCCTCTCGTAAGATGGTCAACATGGTTGACGAAATAGTAAACGTGGTTGTCGAACGTGGCAACGCCTGACCGCCCCGGCTTCGCGCTGCCGCTGCTCCTGCTCGCCGGCTTCCGTACGCTCGTCGACGACCTGCACGCCGAGCTGGCCCGTCAGGGGCACCCCGAGCTGCGCCCGGCCCACGGCTTCGTCCTCCAGGCCGTCGGCCCGGCCGGCACCACCGCCTCCGACCTCGGCCAGCGCCTCGGCGTCTCCAAGCAGGCCGCCGGCAAGACGGTGGACCGGCTGGTCGCGCTCGGCTACCTGGAACGCGTGGACGACCCCGCCGACGCCCGCCGCAAGCTGGTCCGGATGACCGCGAAGGGCCGCGACGGGCTGCACCGCTCGGCGGTGGTCTTCGACGAGCTACGCGACCGCTGGGCGGCCACGCTCGGCGCGGACCGGGTCGCCGCCATCGAGGACGACCTGCGCCGGATGGTCCCCGCCGACGTGTTCCGCCTCGACGTCCCCGGCTGGTTCGGCGGCTGAGGTCCGGTCAGCGCCGGTAGAGGCGAGCCGGGTCGACAAGCACCACGTCCGGCCGTCCGTCGGCGGTGTCGACGAGATCGTCATCGAAGCCGTGGCCGCTCGCCAGCAGCAGCCGTGCCCCGGACGCGTCGAAGCCGGGTCGCCGTACCAGCACGGCGCGGATCCGCTCCAGCCGCTGGAGGTCGGCCCGACCAAGCCGACGACCCCACTTCACCTCGCCGATCACCAGCAGCGGGCGGGGGCCGTCGCCCGAGGGCGGCTCTCCCATCGCGACCAGGTCGAGTTCGTGACGCATCCGGGTGTCCGAATCGGTCAGCGTCGCGGCGCTCACCTCGGCGACGTGCCCACCGAGCAACTCCGGTTCGGCGAAGCGCAGCGACCACTGCCGCACGATCTCCTCGAACCGGGGCCCGAGTACCGCGCTGGCGTAGCGACGCTGCGAGCGACGCCAGACGTCGGGGCCGCGCCGCTGCTCCAGAGCCGTCCACGCCGGGCGCATCACGGCCTGGTAGAAGGTGATCAACGGCTCGGTGATCCGGTAACTGCTACGACCGCTGCGCAACGGATCGGGCTCACGCAGCAGCAGTCCGGCGTCCTCCAGCACGGTCAGCGGGTGCTGGAGGTCGGTGGCCTTCCGCCCGATGTAGCCGGCGATGCCGCCACGACTGGCGTTCCCCTCCGCGACGGCGGCGAGAACCGAGTGGTACAGCGCCGTGTCCCGTAGGTCCGGGTCCTCGGCCAGCAGGTATCGGGCCTCGCGGAAGAGCGGCCGGGCCGGGTTCAGGACGGTACGCACGATCCACGCGTCGAAGTCGTCCGGCCCGGCCGGAGTGTCGTCCTGCACATACTCCCGGCGGTAGGCCGGCGTGCCGCCGACGACGGAGAAGACGCGCACCGCGAGCAGCGGGTCGTCGATCTCCCAGAAGGCCGCCGCGGCGCGGAAGTCCAGTGGCTGCACGGGCAGCTCCAGCCCGGCGCGCCCGCGCAGCGGCGCCGACCCGGCGAGCAGTCCTCCCATGAAGGACAGCGCCGAGCCGCACAACAACAACCGCGCCCGGGACCCGGTCCGTTCCGGACGCCCTGGTGTCAGCGCATGCTGGATGATCGACGGCAGGTCACGCGCCGCCCGCACCAGGTACGGAAACTCGTCGAGGACGACAGTGACGGGACGTTCCCGTCCCAGCGCGAGCAACGCGTCGACCGCCGCGGCCCAGTCCGGCAGGTGGACGGGTCCGGGCGCCCCGGAGTACGCGCCGAGCGCCTCACCCAGCCGGCGCAGCGATTCCGTCGACGTCGCCTCGGTCGCGCCGAAGTAGAAGCCGCCGCTCGCCTGCGCCAGTTGGTACAGCAGCAGGGTCTTGCCCTGCCTCCGGCGGCCGCTGACCACGCCGAGAGTCGCGCCGGGCCGGTCGTCGGCTACGAACCGGGCGAGTTCGGCCCACTCGACATCCCGGTCGAAGATCTCTGCGGGCTTTCCGAGCAGCGGCATACAGGCTCACACTTCTTATAACTACAGTTCTAAGAAGTGTAGTCCTACGTTCTTCGTCACTGACAGATTCGCCGACGGCGGTTCATCATCGGCGGATGGATGACGCGTACATGGTGGGTGACCCGGACGGCCTCAGCCCGCTCCAAGCAGAGATCCGCGACGCGGTGGCCCGCGAACTGCACGCCCAGTTCGCGCTCCGGGCCGACCGCCTCGAACTGGCCGACCTGCCGGAGGTGGCCTACCAGATCACGCGCCGGGTGGACGAGGTGCTGAGCTCGCGCCCGGTCACTCCACCCCGGCGTACGAGTGCAGACCGGTGAAGAAGAAGTTCACGCCGAACAGGTTCATCATCACCGTCAGGAAGCCCACGATGGCGATCCAGGTGGCCACGTTGCGCTTGACGCTCGGCGTGGCCCGGGCGTGCAGGTAGCCCGCGTACACCACCCAGGAGATGAACGCCCAGGTCTCCTTGGGGTCCCAGCCCCAGGCGCGGCCCCAGGCCGCCTCGGCCCAGATCGCGCCCGCGATCACCGCGAACGTGAAGATCGGGAACGAGAAGGCGTGCAGCGTGAAGGTCAACCGCTCCAGCCCGGCCGCCTCCGGAAGGCGGCGGGCCAGGGTGTACGGGAAGCTGCGGCGACCCTGCTCCCAGCCGGCCCGCATCAGGTACGCGGCAGCGGGCACCACGCCCAGCAGGAAGAGGCCCGAGGCGAAGATGATCGTCGAGACGTGGATGATGAACCACCACGATTGCAGCGCCGGCATCAGCGGCTCGATCGGCACGTAGAGCTTCAGCTCGGCGAACGCCAGCAGCAGCACCATCACCAGCGTCAGGAACAGCCCGAGCCGGCGCAGCCACGGCTGCTTCCAGAGCACCACGAGCCAGGCCGCCACACCGATCCAGGTGCCGGTCAGCACGAACTCGTACATGTTGCCCCAGGGCATCCGGTCGGCGGCGACGCCCCGGGTGATCACCGCGCCCAGGTGCACGGCGGCGGCGAGCACGGTGAGCCAGCCGGCGATCCGGCCGGCCAGCACGGCCCGGGCGGCGGAGCGGTCCGGGCGCGGCGGCGCGGCCGGAGCGGCCGGGTCGTCGACGCTGCCGCCGGCGCCGCCGACGCCCGCGCCGACCAACTCCCGCGCGGGTGCGGCCGCGGGGACCTTCCGCGCGTTGCCCAGCGCGAACTCCACGGCGTGGCTGATCATCGCGACCAGGTAAACCAGGATCGCGTACGCGACCAGCTGGTCGGAGAGTGCGGACATCACTCGTCTCCTTCTCGCGCCCGCCGTGCGTCCGGCGCGTCGCCGCTCACCGCGGCGACGAGCTGCGCGAACTCGTCGGCGAACCCTGGGTGCTCGGTGCGCGGCAGCCCACCGGCCTCCACCAAACTACTACCGCCCGTCGGAGATCCACCCTCCGGGGGCGAAACCCGGAACCACACCCGGCGCCGCCGGGCGAACAGCGAGCCCATCAGGCCCAGCAGCAGCGTGCCGCTGGCCACCAGCAGCAGCGTCTGCCCGGGCGCGTGCCGGACCGCGAGCGTGATGTACGGCTTGGTGCCGACGAACTCCAGCGTGCTGCCGTCGTCGAGGGTCCACTTCTCCCCCGGCCGCAGCAGCTTGGTGCCGATCTCCTTGAGCTTGCCGTCGTCGATCTGCCGCCGGTCCAGCGCGTATACCGAGCCGGGGATGCCGGCGTCCATGCCGAGGTTCCCCCGGTACGCGGTCAGGTTCACCATCGGGTTCCGCTCGGCCGGATACTGCGACGCCACGTACGGCGCGCTCTCCGGCCCGGTGGGCAGGTAGAGCCCGTCGAAGGCGATCTGCTGGTCCGGGGCACGCGCGCCGGTCTTCGGGTCGACGTTGGCGTCCGGGAAGATCGCCACGCCCTCCTCGGTCGCGTTGGAGTCGCCGGTACGCAGGAACGGCGCGTCGCTGGTCTGGCTGCGGCCGTACTTGTCGGTGTACTTCAGCAGCGGCGCGTAGCCGTTGCCGAGCAGGTAGACGTTCGCCGAGCCGAGCCGCAGCGGCGAGTTGACCGAGAAACCGGCGGTCCGCTCCGCGCCGCCCGGCTCATCCACCGTCACAGTGGCCCAGTAGCGGGACGCCAGCCCGGACGGCAGGTAGTCGGCCTCGAACTTCTCCAGCGTCAGGCAGAACGGCGGCAGGTCGGAGCTGTCCACGCGCGGGCCGAGCGACGCCTCGGCGTACTGCTGGCGGGTGTTGCAGAACGCGTTGTCCTCGCCCGCGACCAGGATGCGGTTGCCGTGCCACCCGTACCAGGAACCGAGCGCGACCCCGAGCAGGACGGCGACCAGCGACACGTGGAAGAGCAGGTTGCCGGTCTCCTTGAGGTAGCCCTTCTCGGCGGAGACCTCGTTGCCGCGCACGGTGACCCGCCACCGGCGGCGGCGCAGCACCGCCGCGATCGCCTCGGGATCGGCGGCGGCCGGGGCCTCCAGCACCGTGTGCTGGGGCAGCCGTTCGAGCCGCTTCGGCGCGGCCGGCGGCTTCATCCGCAGCGCCCGGACGTGATCGCGGGCCCGGGGCAGGATGCAGCCGATCAGCGAGGTGAACAGCAGCAGGTAGATCGCGGAGAACCAGACCGAGCCGAAGACCTCGAACGCGCCGATCTGGTCCAGCCGGGGCGCGAGGTCGGGGTGGTCCACGAACCACTGGTTGACGCGTTCCGGGTTGACGCCGCGCTGCGGCAGCACCGAGCCGGGGATGGCCGCGACGGCGAGCAGGAACAGCAGGATCAGCGCGGTACGCATGCTGGTGAGCTGCCGCCACGAGTTGCGCAGCAGGGCCAGCACCGGGTTGACCCGCCGCCGGGGGGCCTGCGCCGGAGGGGTCGACGGCCGGTCGTCAACGGTCGTCATCAGATGCTCACCTCGCCCACGCCCACGTTCGTCTGCAACCAGATCACCACGTTCACCCAGCCGCCGGTGATCAGCGCCAGCCCGATCGCGATCAGCAGGGCGCCGCCGATGCGGGTGACCCAGCGGCTGTTGCGCCGGACGGCGCGGAACACCCCGAGCAGGCGCTGGAAGCCCAGCCCGAAGACGACGAACGGTATCCCCAGCCCCAGGCAGTACGCCACGGCGAGCACCACGGCCCGGTCGGTCCCGCCCTCGGTGGCCGCCATGCCGAGCACCGCGCCGAGCGTGGGGCCGGTGCAGGGCAGCCAGCTGAGCGCGAAGAGCGCGCCGAGCACCGGCGCGCCGAGCAGCCCGGCGGAGGGCAGCCAGCGGATGCGGAACTCCCGCTGCATGCCGGGGATCACCCCGAGATAGCCGAGCCCGAGCACCACCACGAGCGCGCCGATGACGATCTCCAGCGTGCGCTCGTACCGGAAGAAGAGCTTGCCGACGCCGGAGAAGAGGATCGCGGTGGCGACGAACACGACTGTGAAGCCGGCGATGAACAGCAGCGTTCCGGCGAGCACGCGGCCCTTGACGGCCGCTGTGGTCCGTTGCGGCGCCGCCCGCTCGGCGACGCCCACGCCACCCCCGGTGCCGCCCCCGCTCGCGCCGCCGGCGTTAACAAGGGGCCCTTCCTCTACCGGAGGCGTTAACAGGGGGCCCTTCCTTGCACCCTCCAGGTCGGCGCCGGCCAGGCCGGTCACGTACGACAGGTAGCCGGGCATGAGCGGGAGCACGCACGGGGACAGGAAGCTCACCAGGCCGGCCAGTGCGGCCGCGCCCACCGCGAACAGCAGCGGTCCGGACTCGGCGAGCTGGCGGAACGTCTCGCCCATCAGCGGGCGCCGTTCGGCGCCGGCGACTCGGCGGCGATCTTCTCGACGATCGGCCGCAGCTCGTCGCGGGTGACGGCCCGGCGGATCACCACGGCGATCCGGCCTTCGCGGTCGAGCACGACGGTGGCCGGGGTGGTGTTCGGCGGGATGTCGAAGTTGAGCGCCTGCCGGCTGGCCGGGTCGAAGATGCTCGGGTACGTGACCCGGCCCTCCTCGAAGGCGAGCGCCTTGTCCTTGCTGTCCTGCACGTTGATGCCGAGGAACGACACGCCGGAGCCCTTGGTGGCCTGGTAGGTGTCCTCCAGGTCGTCGGCCTCGGCGCGGCAGGGCGCGCACCAGGAGCCCCAGAAGTTGACCACGACGACCTGGCCGCGGTCGCGGGAGATGTCGTAGCCGCCGCCGGTGAGCAGCTCACCGCTGACCTTCGGCGTCTTCGAGCGCTGGGCCGGCTCACACGTGACGACGGAACCGTCGGCCGCGCACCGGCTCTCCTGGTTGCCGGAGGTGCAGCCGACCAGCGCCGAACCGGCGGTGACGGCGGCGAGCAGGGCGGCGGCGAGCCTCCGGGTGAGCATCAGGCCCCCTTGGCCGTCCGGGCGGTCGGCGAGATCGAGACGAGGTGGGCGGCCGGCTCGGAGTACCCGATGCCGACGATCTTGGCGCCGTCGAAGTGGAACGAGGTGAGGCTGGCCAGGCCGCACTGGCGGCGGCGCGGGTCGTGCCAGAGCCGCTTGCGCTCGACGTGCCGGCGCAGCGTCCAGATCGGGAGCTGGTGCGACACGAGCACCGCCTCGCGGCCCTCGGCGGCGACGCGGGCGGCGTGCAGCGCGGCGAACATGCGCTCGGCGATGGCCCGGTACGCCTCACCCCAGGACGGGGTCACCGGGTCGCGCAGCACCCACCAGTTGCGCGGGTCGCGGAACGAGCCGTCACCGGGCGAGACCTTCTTGCCCTCGAACCAGTTCGCGCTCTCGATCAGCCGTTCGTCGACGCCGACGGAGAGGCCGAACTGGGCCGCGATGGGCTCGGCGGTCTGCTGGGCGCGTTCCAGCGGGCTGGCCACGACGTGCACCACGGTCCGGTCGGCGAGCGCCTGCGCCGCCGCCTTGGCCATCTGCACGCCCAGCTCGGAGAGGCGGAATCCGGGCAGGCGGCCGTAGAGGATGCCGTCCGGGTTGTACACCTCGCCGTGCCGCAGCACGTGCACCACGGTCTCCGCCATTGGTTACCCCCCGTTTCCTGCCGCTGCCGCCGCCCGCGCCGCCACCGGCAGGGCGGCGGAGATCTGCTCCCACGCCGCGTCGTCGATGGCGGTCGAGACGAACCACGACTCGAACGCGCTCGGCGGCAGGTAGACGCCACCGGCGAGCATCGCGTGGAAGAACGCCTTGAACGCCGGCACCACCTGGGTGCGGGCGCTGTCGTAGTCGCGCACGTCCGCGTCGGTGAAGAAGACCGAGAACATGTTGCCCGCGGTGGAGAGGCGGTGCGGCACGCCGGCCGCGGACAGCGCCTCGGTGGTGAGCTTGCCCAGCGCGGCGGAGGTCTCGTCGAGCCGCCGGTAGAGCGCGTCGTCGGCCAGCCGCAGCGTGGCCAGCCCGGCCGCGCAGGCCAGCGGGTTACCGGAGAGCGTGCCGGCCTGGTAGACCGGGCCGGCCGGGGCGAGCTTCGCCATGATCTCCGCGCGCCCGCCGAACGCCGCGGCGGGCAGGCCGCCACCCATGACCTTCCCGTACGTCCACAGGTCCGCGTCCGACGGGTCGAGGCCGTGCCATCCGGCGCGGGAGACCCGGAACCCGGTCATCACCTCGTCGACGATGAGCAGCGCGCCGTGCGCGTGCGCGATCCGGGCCAGTTCGGCGTTGAAGCCGTCCCGGGGAGCGATCACGCCCATGTTGCCGGCGGCGGCCTCGGTGATGATCGCGCCGATGTGCGGGCCCTGGGCGGCGAACGCCTCCTCGACCGCGCGCAGGTCGTTGTACGGCAGCACGATCGTGTCGCCGGCCGCCGCCCCGGTCACGCCGGGCGAGTCGGGCAGGCCGAACGTGGCCACGCCGGAGCCGGCGGCGGCGAGCAGCGCGTCCGAGTGGCCGTGGTAGCAGCCGGCGAACTTGATGATCTTGGAGCGGCCGGTGAAGCCGCGGGCCAGCCGGATCGCCGACATGGTCGCCTCGGTGCCGGAGTTGACCAGGCGCACCTGCTCCACCGGCGTCCGCGCGACGATCTCCTCGGCCAGGTCGACCTCGCCCGGCGTGGGCGTGCCGAAGCTCGTGCCCAGCGCGGCGGCCTCACGTAGCGCCTCCACCACTGCCGGGTGCGCGTGGCCGAGGATGAGCGGGCCCCAGGAGCAGACCAGGTCGACGTACCGACGACCGTCGGCGTCGAAGAGCCAGGGACCCTCCCCCCGGACCATGAAGCGCGGGGTGCCGCCGACGGCACGGAACGCACGCACGGGGGAGTTGACCCCGCCGGGCACGAGGGCCTTGGCGCGGTCGAACAGGGCCTCGGAGGCCGGAGCGTCGGCCGGGTAGCGGCCGGATCCGGCGGAAAGCGTCTCGGTCACGATGGGCCCATTGTGTCAGCGTCGGAGTACTGCCTGGCACGCACCCCGCGACGGGGGTTACCCGGCTCACCCCGGTGAGCGGCGGCAGTCCGCCCGCGATCCGCTCGACAGGCCCGTTGGTCGAGATCGCGATAGGCTGACCGGGTGGATCGTGCCGAACTGTCCATCACCGTACACCGGACCGGTGACGAAGCCGTGCTTCGTCTGGCCGGTGAGATCGACATGCTCACGGCCGCCCAGCTCTCGACGGTGGTCAACGAGGTGCTGGCGGATCCGCCCCCGCGCATCGTGCTCGACCTCGCCGGGGTCACGTTCTGCGACTCGCAGGGCCTCGGCACGCTCGTGGTGCTCAGCCGCAAGGCCAGTCACGCGCGCAGCCTGCTGATGCTCAGCAACGTGGGCGACTTCCTGATCCGCGTCCTGGACATCACCGGCCTGCGCAGCGCCCTGATGATCCGCAACGAAGCCACCCCGTAGCCCCACCCTCCCCGCGATCTTGCAGTTGCAGCCCCGGCGAAAAGGGCAAATCACCCTTGACCGGGGCCGCAAGTGCAAGATCGGCGAGGGCTAGAGGACGGGGAGGTCGCGGCGGCGGAAGGTGAGCAGGCCAGCCGCGGCCAGGGCTGCCGCCAGGGCGGTCAGCACGTAGAGCGGGGTGGGGGTCCAGGCGTCGCGGAGCACCTGCGGGGTGTGCGTGAACGGGGACAGGTCCAGCAGCCACTGGTCCAGCTCCAGCACCGCGCCGAGCTGGCCGAGCAGCACGCAGACCGCCAGCACCGCCCAGGTGGCCGGCGCAAGCCGGGGCAGCAGGCCGTAGAGCAGCACGGCGAGCCCGGCCAGCACCCACGCGGCGGGCACCTGGGTCAGGCCCGCGGCGAGCATCCGGCCCAGTTGCCGGGGCACGTCGCCGGTGCTCAGCCCGTACGTCAGGCCGGTGGCCAGCCCGGTCACCGCGAGCACCACCACCGGGCCGAGCAGCGCGAACGTCACGTGCGAGAGCAGCCAGGTCGAGCGGCGGGTGCCGGTGGCGAGCACCGGCTCCGCGTGCCCGGCGGACTCCTCGGCGCGCATCCGCAGCGCGGCCTGGATGCCGTACCCGGCGGCGGCCAGCCCGGCCAGGCTCAGCGTCACGCCCAGGTACGCGTCGGCCATGCCGGACGCCCCGCCGAGCCGGGCCACGATCTCCTCCATCCGCGGGCTGCCCTCGACGGACCGGCCGGCCGCCTCGGCCGCGCCCCCGAGGATCAGGCCGAGCAGGCCGAACCCGACCGACCACCAGAGGATCTGCCCCCGGTGCAGCCGCCAGGCCAGGCCGAACGGGCCGGACAGGCCACCACCGGCGGTGGCCGGGCCGAGCCGGGGCGGCAGCACACCCGCGCCCAGGTCGCGGCGGACCGAGACCGGGTACGCGAGCGCCGCGAGCAGCGCCGTGGCGGCCAGCGGCAGGAGCAGCACCCACCACCGCTCCCCCTCGTACGGGCGGGCCCGGGCGGCCCAGCCCAGCGGGGACAGCCAGCTCGGCCAGTCGTTGCTCGCGGTGTCCCCGGCCAGGCGCAGCCCGAACGCGGCGCCGAGACCGGCGAGCCCGATGCCCCGCGCCCCACCGGCGGTCTCGGTGAGCTGGGCCGCCAGCCCGCCGAGCGTGGCGAACACGACGCCGGTCAGCACGGTGACGAGGCCGTACGCCACCGAGCCGCCGACCGGCAGCCCGGTCGCGACCAGCCCGGCGGCGGTGAGCAGGCCGAGCAGCAGATCCGCCGCGTACGTGACGAGCAGCGCGGCGGTCAGCCCGGCGTGCCGCCCGAGCACGTTGCCGCCGAGCAGTTCCCGCCGGCCGGCCTCCTCCTCGGTGCGGGTGTGCCGGATGACGGTGAGCAGGCTGGCCAGCGCGACGATCAGCAGCAGGAAGCCACTGCGCTGGGCGGTCAGCCCGCCGACGCTGTCGCCGTACGCGGGGCCGAGCAGCGCGACGATGGACGGGTTGCGGGCGGTGCCCTCCAGGTACGCGGCCCGCTCGGCGGCGGTCGGGAACAGCCCCGCGAAGCTGGCCGCGTACGTCATCGGCAGCACCGCGAGGATCAGCACCCACAGCGGCAGCAGGATGCGGTCCCGGCGCAGGATCAGCCGGACCAGGTGGCGGGTGCCGGTGAGCGTGCTCATGACCGGTCCGCCGTCTCGGGGCGCGCCACGCCGGAGGAGGACGCCGCGTCGGAGGAGGACGCCGTCTCGTAGTGCCGCAGGAACAATTCCTCCAGCGTGGGCGGCGTGCTCACCAGGCTGCGTACGCCGAGTTCGGTGAGCCGGCGCAGCGCGGCGTCGAGCGCCGCGGTGTCGACGTCGAAGCGCACCCGCCGCCCGTCCACCCGCAGGTCGTGTATGCCCGGCAGGTCGGCCAGGCCGTCGAGCGGCGCGGCGACCTCGGCGTCGATGGCGGTGCGGTGCAGGTGGCGCAGGTCGCCGAGCGTGCCGGACTCCACGGCCCGCCCGGCCCGGATGATCGTCACCCGGTCGCAGAGCGCCTCCACCTCGGCCAGGATGTGGCTGGACAGCAGCACGGTGCGCCCGTCGTGGACGGCGCGGCGGACCCAGTGCTGGAAGACCTCCTCCATCAGCGGGTCGAGCCCGGAGGTCGGCTCGTCGAGGATGAGCAGTTCGACGTCGGAGGCGAGCGCGGCGACCAGGCCGACCTTCTGCCGGTTGCCCTTGGAGTAGGTGCGGCCCTTCTTGCGCGGGTCCAGCTCGAACGACTCCAGCAGTTCGGCGCGGCGTTTCGGGTCGAGCCCGCCGCGCATCCGGCCGAGCAGGTCGATCACCTCGCCGCCGCTGAGGTTGGGCCAGAGCGTGACGTCTCCCGGCACGTACGCGAGGCGGCGGTGCAGCGCCACCGCGTCCCGCCAGGGGTCGGCGCCCAGCAGCCGGGCGGCCCCCGCGTCCGCCCGCAGCAGGCCGAGCAGCACCCGGATGGTGGTCGACTTGCCGGAGCCGTTCGGCCCGAGGAAGCCGTGCACCTCCCCGGTGCGGACGGTCAGGTCGAGCCCGTCGAGGGCCCGGGTGCGGCCGAAGGTCTTCACCAGGCCGGACACATCGATTGCCGTTTCCATATTTCAGAAGCTACGCTCGTTTCACAAACTTGTGAAGACTGTAGGGTCACGGGGTGAGTGTCGAGGAGCCGACCATGAACGTGCCGCCCCACCACGACGAGGAAGAGGTCCACCTCTTCATCGAGCGGATGGCGATGGCCTTCGCCGACGTGGGCTTCCCCCGGATGGCCGCCCGGGTCCTGTTCACGGTGATGAGCGCCGACGAGCCGCTCACCGCGGGCGAGATCGCCGAGCGGCTGGGCGTCAGCGCGGCGGCGGTCAGCGGCGCGGTGCGCTACCTGACCCAGTTCGCCATGCTGGTCCGCGAGCCCGTCAAGGGCTCCCGGAGCGACCGCTACCGGATGCCCGACAACCCGTGGTACGAGGCGACGATCACCAAGACCACGATCTACAAGAACTTCATCGACATCGCCGCCGGCGGGGTCGACGCGCTGCACGGCCGCAGCACCCCGGCCGGTGAACGGGTCGCCGAGATGCGCGACTTCTTCCTCTTCGTACAGGAGGAACTGGAATCGCTCGGCGACCGGTGGCGGGCCCGGCGGGCCGCGACCGGGCACGGTGGCCCGGCCGGCGGCTGAGCCGTCAGCGGGTGTTGCCCCAGCGGGCCTGCTCCAGCAGGTCCACCGCGCGGTCCCGGGCAGACGGGTCGTCGTCGGCGCGCAGCAGCGTTGTGGCCTCGTCCACCGCGTCGGTCAGGTGCCGCCACTGCAGATCCCGCTCCCGCACCAGATCTGACTGGGCGGCGAGCTGCCGGGTCTTCACCCACAGGTCGACGAAGACTGTCACCTTCGCCCGCAGCACCCACGGGTCGAACGGCTTGGTCAGGTAGTCGACCGCGCCCGCCGCGTAGCCGCGCAGCGCGAGCTGCGCGTCCTTGTCCGCGGCGGTCAGGAAGATGATCGGTACGTGCCGGGTGCGCTCGCGCCGCTTGATGTGGGTGGCCGTCTCGAAGCCGTCCATGTCCGGCATCTGGGCGTCCAGCAGGATCACCGCGAAGTCGTCCACGAGGAGCTGCTTGAGCGCGGCCTCGCCGCTCTCCACCGCGACCGACTGCACCGGAAGGCCCTGGAGGATCGCCTCCAACGCCATCAGGTTCTCCCGCCGGTCGTCCACCAGCAGGGCCTTGGCCGTCTGCGTCACGGGTTCTCCTCGCCTCGGCTGCGGCCGATCCAGGACGCCATCAGCTCGATCAGCTCGTCCAGGTCCACTGGCTTGGTGATGTAGTCGCTGCCGCCGGCGCTGAGCGCCGACTCCCGGTCGCCGGGCATCGCCTTGGCGGTCAGGAAGACGATCGGCAGGTCCGCGAACCGGTGGTTGCGGCGGATCTGCGCGGTCGTCTCGTACCCGTCCTGGTCCGGCATCATGGCGTCCATCAGGACGATGTCCACCTCCGGATGCTCGGCGAGCTGGCGGACGCCGTCCGCCCCGTTGTCCGAGTACAACACAGTCATGCCGTGCAGTTCCAACGCGGACGTCAGCGCGAACACGTTCCGCACGTCGTCGTCGATGATCAGCACTGTCACGCCGTCCAGCCGCCGGGTGGCGGGCGTCTCCTGCGGCTGCGGCAGCTCCATCGGCATGAGCAGCGACGACGGCAGGCCCGCGCGGCTCGGCGACGGCGGGGCCGGCGCCACCACCGCGTCCGGCGCCAGCACCTCGGGTACGAAGAGAGTGAACGTCGAACCCTGACCGGGCGCGGACGAGACGGTGATCGTGCCGCCGAGCAGGCGGGCCAGATCGCGGCTGATGGACAGCCCGAGGCCGGTCCCGCCGTACCGCCGGCTGGTCGTGCCGTCCGCCTGCTGGAACGCCTCGAAGATCAGCGACAGCTTGTCGTCGGAGATCCCGATCCCGGTGTCTATCACTGTGAACGCGATCACCCGCTGCGCGTTCGTCAGCGCCGGCACGTCGAAGACGGCGTTCTCGGCCGCCGGGCCGATACGCAGCGTCACCGCGCCGTTGTCGGTGAACTTCACCGCGTTGGAGAGCAGGTTGCGCAGGATCTGCTGCAACCGCTGGGCGTCGGTCACCAGCGCCGGCGGCAGATCGCCGCTGACCCGTACCTGGAAGTCCAGGCCCTTCTCCTCGGCCTGCGGCGCGAACGCCTGCTCCACATAGCTACGGATCTCGGCGAACTGGATCTCGGTGGGCTCCACGTCCATCCGGCCCGCCTCGATCTTCGACAGGTCGAGGATGTCGTCGATCAGCGACAGCAGGTCCGATCCGGCGCCGTGGATGGTCCGGGCGAACTCGATCTGCTTCGCGCTGAGGTTGCGCTCCGGGTTCTCGGCGAGCAGCCGGGCCAGCAGGAGCAGCGAGTTCAGCGGCGTACGCAGCTCGTGGCTCATGTTGGCCAGGAACTCCGACTTGTACGCTGACGCCCGGGTGAGCTGCTGCGCCTTCTCCTCCAGGCCGAGCCGGGCCAGCTCGATCTCCCGGTTCTGCGTCTCGATGTTGGCCTTCTGCTCGGACAACAGCTTCGCCTTGTCCTCCAGCTCGGCGTTGGTGCGCTGCAACTCGGCCGACTGGTCCTGCATCTCGTGCGCCAGCCGCTGCGACTGCGCCAGCAGCTCCTCCGTACGCCGGTTGGCCTGGATGGTGTTGACCGCGACGCCGATGGTGAGCACCAGCCGCTCCAGGAACGCCAGGTGCAGGTCGGAGAACGTGGCCACGCCGGCGAACTCGATCACGGCGAGCAGCTCGCCCTCGAACAGGACGGGGAGCACCACCAGGTCGGCCGGCGGCGTGTCGGCCAGCCCGGAACGCACCACGAGGCGCCCGTCCGGCTGCGCCTTGACCCGGATGGTCCGGCGGGACAACGCGGCCTGCCCGACCAACCCCTCACCCGGACCGAACGTCACGTCGTGCCCCCGGGCCACGTACCCGTAGGAAGCGGTGAGCCGCAGCCGCATGCTGCCCTCGGAGCTGTCCGCCAGGAAGAACGCGCCGAGCTGCGCGTCCACCAGCGGAGTCACCTCCATCATGATCATGCGGCAGACCTCGCCCAGGTCGCGCTGACCCTGGAGCAGGCCGCCGATGCGGGCCAGGTTGGAGTCGAGCCAGCCCTGCTCGGCGTTCTTCTTCGTCGTCTCCCGGAGGGTGACGATCATCTGGTTGATGTTGTCCTTCAGCTCGGCGACCTCGCCCTGCGCCTTCACGTTGATCCGCTGGGTCAGGTCACCCCGGGTCACCGACGTGGAGACCTGCGCGATCGCGCGCAACTGCGTGGTGAGGGTCGAGGCGAGCTGGTTGACGTTCTCGGTGAGGTCGCGCCACGTGCCGGAGACGCCCTTGACCTGGGCCTGACCACCCAGCTTGCCCTCGGTGCCGACCTCGCGGGCCACCCGCGTCACCTCGTCGGCGAACGAGGAGAGCTGGTCCACCATCGTGTTGACCGTGTTCTTCAGCTCCAGGATCTCGCCCTGCGCGTCCACCGTGATCTTCTGACCCAGGTCGCCGTTCGCCACCGCGGTGGTGACCGAGGCGATGTTGCGGACCTGGCTGGTCAGGTTCGACGCCATCGAGTTCACGTTGTCGGTCAGGTCCCGCCACGTACCCGAGACGCCCTTGACCTGCGCCTGACCACCCAGCTTGCCCTCGGTGCCCACCTCGCGCGCCACCCGCGTCACCTCGTCGGCGAACGACGAGAGCTGATCCACCATCGTGTTGACAGTGGACTTCAGCTCCAGGATCTCACCCCGGGCGTCAACAGTGATCTTCTGCGACAGGTCACCCTTGGCGACCGCCGTCGACACCTGCGCGATGTTGCGCACCTGCGCGGTCAGGTTCGACGCCATCGAGTTCACGTTGTCGGTCAGGTCCCGCCAGGTGCCGGCGACGCCGCGTACCTGGGCCTGACCACCGAGCTTGCCCTCGGTGCCCACCTCGCGCGCCACCCGCGTCACCTCGTCGGCGAACGACGAGAGCTGATCCACCATCGTGTTGACAGTGGACTTCAGCTCCAGGATCTCACCCCGGGCGTCAACAGTGATCTTCTGCGACAGGTCACCCTTCGCCACCGCAGTAGTGACCGAGGCGATGTTCCGGACCTGGCTGGTCAGGTTCGACGCCATCGAGTTCACGTTGTCGGTCAGGTCCCGCCACGTACCCGAGACGCCCTTGACCTGGGCCTGACCACCCAGCTTGCCCTCGGTGCCCACCTCGCGGGCCACCCGCGTCACCTCGTCGGCGAACGAGGAGAGCTGGTCCACCATCGTGTTGACGGTGTTCTTCAGCTCCAGGATCTCGCCCTGCGCGTCCACGGTGATCTTCTGACCCAGGTCGCCCTTGGCCACCGCCGTGGAGACCTGGGAGATGTTGCGGACCTGGCTGGTCAGGTTGCCGGCGAGCTGGTTCACGTTCTCGGTGAGGTCACGCCACGTGCCGGAGACGCCGCGCACCTGCGCCTGGCCGCCCAGCTTGCCCTCGATGCCCACCTCGCGGGCCACCCGCGTCACCTCGTCGGCGAACGAGGAGAGCTGATCCACCATCGTGTTGACGGTGTCCTTCAGCTCCAGGATCTCGCCCTGCGCGGCCACCGTGATCTTCTGCGACAGGTCACCCTTGGCCACAGCCGTCGACACCTGGGCGATGTTGCGCACCTGCGCGGTCAGGTTCGACGCCATCGAGTTGACGTTGTCGGTCAGGTCCTTCCAGGTGCCGGCCACGCCCGGCACCTCGGCCTGGCCGCCCAGCTTGCCCTCGGTGCCCACCTCGCGGGCCACCCGGGTCACCTGCTCGGCGAACAGCCGCAGCGTGTCGGTGAGCGAGTTCATCGTGTCGGCCAGCTCGGCGACCTCGCCGCGCGCCCCGACCGTGATCTTCTGCGACAGGTCGCCCTTCGCGACGGCGGTGGCCACCTGCGAGATCGACCGCACCTGCCCGGTGAGGTTCGACGCCATGGTGTTCACCGAGTCGGTGAGGTCCTTCCAGGTGCCCGCCACGCCACGCACGTCGGCCTGGCCGCCGAGCTTGCCCTCGGTGCCCACCTCGCGGGCCACCCGCGTCACCTCGTCGGCGAACGACGACAGCTGATCCACCATCGTGTTCACGGTCCGGCCGATGCGCAGGTACTCACCCCGGAGCGGACGACCGTCTATCTCCAGCGCCATGTGCTGGGACAGGTCGCCGTCGGCCACCGCCACGATCACCCGGGCGATCTCCGTGGTGGGCCGGCCCAGGTCGTCGATGAGCGAGTTGACCGCCCGCTGCCCCTCCGCCCACGAGCCGTCCAGGCCCTCGTCGTCCAGGCGCTCGGTGAGCCGGCCGTCGCGGCCGACGATCCGGCTGATCCGGCGCAGGTCCAGGTGCTGCCGCTCCTGCAACGACACCACGTCGTTGAAGGCGTCGGCGACCTCACCGGGCAGGCCCGCCCGGCGAGGCAGGCGTACCCGCAGGTCACCGTGCGCCACCCGGCGCAACGCGTCGACCAGCTCGCCGAGGAGCACCTCGTGGTCGGACGCGGACGGGTCCGCGGTCACCGACTGTTTTGCCGTGGTCATGGTTCCTCGCTCCGCTCGGGCTCGTGCCGTCACGCGGCCATCCCATCATTCTGCCGCGCGATCCGTCGAGGTCACGGCGTGCAACCCCGCGTCACGCGCCGTATCCGCCCGAGTGGCCGGTTCGCCGGACCCTTGGCACCCGGGGCCGGACCGGTGGAGGATACGGAGGTGTCAGCGGAGGCGGGGGCCACTCGGAGCGGCGGTGCGGACGAGCACGTCCGCCGGGTCCGCCTCCCCGCCGACCGCCGCACCCCGGCGGCGGCCCGCGCCGTGGTACGCACCATGCTGCTCGAAGCCCGGCTGCCCGAACTGCTGAACGAGGCGCTGCTGCTCACCACCGAGCTGACCACGAACGCCGTGGAGCACGCGCGCACCGAACTGGACATCGAGGTCGAAGCCGACCCGAACGGCCTCACCGTCACCGTCACCGACTTCGCCTCCGGGCCGGTCGACGAGCTGATCGTCGGCGTGCGCAACACCACCTCCGACATCGCCGAGGTCGCCACGCGAGGGCGCGGGCTGCTGCTCGTCGACCACTTCTCCAGCCGATGGGGCACCACGTACCTGCCCACCGGCAAGGGCGTCTGGTTCCGCCTGGACCGGCCCGGCCCCGGCGGGCCCGCCCGCCCGTCGGCCGGCCCGCCGCCGGTGACCGAGCCGGAACGAACCGGCGACGGTACGCCCAGCGCCGCCGCGATGAGCGAGTTGATGCAGATCACCCCCGACCCGTACGCGGACGAGCCGCTGGCCGAGTTCGCCACCGGCCTGCTGACCCGGGTCGGCGAGATGGTGGGCGCCGCCGGTGGCACAGTCCGGCTGGACCGGGGCGACGGGCTGGGCACCCAGGTGTTCGCCCGGTACGGCCGGCAGCCGCGCGAGAGCAACGAGCTGCTGCGCGTACCGCTCGCCGTGCACCGCCCGTACACCGGCGAGCTGGAACTGGACGCGGCGCCCTCGACGTACGCCCGGCCGCTGGCGGTGCTGGCCGCCGAGCGGCTGTCGCTGCACCTGGAGAACGACCGCCTGCGCCGCGCCGACGTGCGCCGGTCCACCTGGCTGACGTTCCTGGCCGAGGCCAGTGAACTGCTCGCCCAGTCGCTGGACGTCGAGCTGACCATGGCGCTCATCCCGCAGCTCGTGGTGCCCCGGCTCGGCCAGTGGTGCGCCGTGCACACCACCGACGAGTGGGGACGGCTGCGCCTCGCCGCGTCCAGCCACGCCGACGAGGCCATGCTGCCGCAGCTGCACCGGATCCTCCAGGAGACCGGCCCGGACTCGATCCAGTCCCGGCTGCGCGAGGCGTCCCGCAACGCCGCCCAGGTGCCGCTCGGCGGCCCGATGGAGGGCTTCGCCGTACCGCTGATCGCCCGCGGGCAACGGCTCGGCACCCTCGCCGTGGGCCGGCACCAGCGGCACCGGCACGACCCGGACGAGGTCTCCGTGCTGGAGGACGTGGCCCGCCGCGCCGCGCTCGCCATCGAGAACGCCCGCATCCACGCCGAACGCCGCCGGGTCGCCCAGACGCTCCAGCAGTCGCTGCTGCCGCCGGTGCTCCCGGTGGTCGAGGGCATCGGCTTCGCCGCCGAGTACGTCCCCACCGGCGACGACGCGGAGGTCGGCGGCGACTTCTACGACGTGGTCCCGTTGCCGGACGGCCGCTGGCTCGTGGTGGTCGGCGACGTGTCAGGCAAGGGCGTGCAGGCCGCCGCCGTGACCGGCCTGGTCCGGGACGTGATCCGGGTTCTCGTCGGCGACGGCAAGCCGCTGCCCGAGGTGCTCAGCCGGCTCAACGAGACGCTCGTCGAGCGCGGCGGCGGGCGCTACTGCACGCTGGCGCTGGCGGCGGTCTCGCCCGGCGACGGCGACCAGCTCGACGTCTCGCTGCACCTGGCCGGCCACGACCGCCCGGTGCTGCTGCACGGCGGGGGCGGCGCCACGTTCGTCGGGACCGGCGGTACGGCGCTGGGCCTGCTCGACGCCATCAGCACGCCCACCGCCGAGCTGGCGCTCAAGCCCGGCGACGCGCTGATCTTCTACACCGACGGGGTCACCGAGCGACGACGCGGACGCGAGCTGTTCGGCACCGAACGGCTGCGCGAGTCGGCGGCGCCGCTTGCCGGGTACTCGGCCGACGTGGTGGCCGCCCGGCTGCGCGCCGCCACCATCGCCTTCTCCGTCGAGCCCCCACGCGACGACATAGCCATCCTGGTCCTCCGAAACGACACCCCCTAGCTCTGCCCTCTGCCCGCCCCGGGTTCCGCCTCCGGCGGTGATCAAGGAGTTTGTGGCTTGGGGAGGCGCGAAACGGGACACAAACTCCTTGATCACGACAGTGGTGAGGACCCCGGGCGCCAGTGCGGGTTGTCGGTGGGCGGTTGGGCTGCGCCAGCTCGCCGAGGTGGCGGTATCCGGCACACGCGGACACAACCACCACCCCGAACTGGCGATCGGCGACACCAGCTCGCCGAAGTGGCGGCATGCAGCCACGCGGATACGACCACTACGCCGAACCGGCGGTGGACTGCACCAGTTCGCCGAGGTGGCGGCATCCAGCCACGCGGACACGACCACCACGCCGAACTCGCGGTCGGCGACACCAGCTCGCCGAGCTGGCGGCATCCGGCGCACGCGGACACGACCACCACCCCGAACTGGCGATCCGCGGCACAAGCTCGCCGAAGTGGCGGTATCCGGCGAACGTGGATACGACCACTACGCCGAACTCGCGATCGGCGACGCCAGCTCGCCGGGCTGGCGGTATCCGGGGCACGCGGACACGACCACTACGCCGAACTCGCGGCCGGCGACGCCAGCTCGCCGGGCTGGCGGTATCCGGGGCACGCGGACACGACCACTACGCCGAACTCGCGATCGGCGACGCCAGCTCGCCGAGCTGGCGGCATCCGGCGCGCGCGGACACGACCACTACGCCGAACTCGCGGCCGGCGACACCAGGTCGCCGAGGTGGCGGCATCCGGCGCGCGCGGACACAACCACCACCCCGAACTGGTGCCTGCCGCTGCCGCTGCCGCGCCCGCTGGAATGGGCTTCCGGTGCGGAGACCGCCTGGAGCCCTGGGGCGAGCAGGCCGAGGCGGCCGTGTTCAGAGGCCGCCGGGGAGGCGGCCGGGAGCCAGGCGGTGGTGCGGGTCCAGGTGAGCCTTGGCGCTGCGCAGGCGCGGCAACGCGGGCAGCTCCCCCCAGAGGTCGACGGTACGGCGCACCGCCGTCGGCGCGGCCACCACCACGCACCGGCCCTGCCGGGCGATCAGGACGCTGCGGACAGCGGTGAGGATCGAGGCGACCCGCTCCGGCGGCAGCGCGCCGGGCAGGGCGGCGTGCACGGCGCCCGTGCCGGCCGAGCCGCGTACCGGCACGGGGGCGCCGGCGGCGTCACGTAGCGCGTAGACGGCGGCGTGCAGGTCGTTGATCGGCACCTCGATGCGCAGCGCGGTGTCGCCGGGCGCGAACGGGTACCGCCCCCACCATTCCGGCGCGTGGTGGCTGACCATCGTCTCGGCGCCGAGGACAGCGGTGAGCCGTGCGGCCCGCTCGGTCACGTCGGCCGGGCCGCCTTCCAGCAGCACCACGAGGCTGCCCGCCGCAGGTCGCCCGGTCACGGCCGGGTGATCGGGTCGGTTGATCACCGACGGGTGTGTCGGCGGGATCCTGCGACGGGGCAGCGGCACCGGTACCGGCAGGTCCAGTTCGACGGCGGCCGGATCGATGTCGGCGGCCAGCACGGCCCGCACCAGGTCGTGCACCTCCAGCGGCGTCCAGACCGGGCGGGACACCCAGAGCCGGCTCGCCGGCACGGCGTGCACCCGCATGGTGGCCGAGACCAGCACCCCGAGCCCGCCCTGCGAGCCGCAGAGCAGCCGGGCCACGTCCAGCCCGGGCATCCCACCCCGACCGAGGATCGCGTCGCCGCCACCGCGACCCGGATCTCCGCCGGCACTGCCCTGCGGACCGCCGGCACCCCAGCCCGCACCAGCCGCCGGATCTCCGACATCCCAGCCGGGACCGCCCGCCAGACCGCCGGCACCCCAGCCGGGACCGTCCGCCGCACCGCCAAGCCCAGAGCCGGCACCGCCCATGCCAGCACCAGCACCAGCACCAGCAGCGGCACCAGCAGCGCCATCGCCCGTCGGAGCGCGTCCGCCCGGTCGGCCACCGCCAACACCCGGGGCGGCCCGGCCGAGCGCCGCCGTGCCGGACTCTCCGATGCTCACCAGCTCGCCGTCGGCGTCGAGGTAGCGCACGCCGATGAGCTGGGCGCACGGGCTGCCGTGCCGGTGGCGAAGCGGGCCGGACTCGTCGGCGGCGAGCACCCCGCCGAGCGTCGCCCCCGGCGAAGGCGCGTCGACCGGCAGCCGCCGGTTGGTGCGTGCCAGCGTGGCCTGGACCGCGCGCATCGGCGTACCGGCGCCGATCTCGGCCACCGCCGCGTCGCGCGGCTCGTGCCAGACCCCGGCGAGGCGGCCGGTGTCGAGCATGATGTCCACCTGCGCCGGAGCGGCACCCCAGTCGATCTTCGTGCCGGCGCCGCGCGGCACCACTGTCAGGTCGTACGCGGCGGCCAGCCGCAACACCTCGGCGGCGGCGTGCGGGCCGCCCGGCACCGCCACCCAACGGGCGGTACGCCCGGCCACCTCGTCGGCCGGGCCGGCGAAGCGGGCGAACGGCGAACCGCAGATCTCCGCCAGCTTCCGGGTGATGTCGAGGGCTCCGGGTCGGTTGGTGGAACGAGCTGCATCCGCCATGGCGGTCATCGTACACATGTTCGAAAGTCCTGGCGGCGAGTCGTCGGATTCGCGCGGCGGGCGGCCCCGGCGGTGGCCCGGCGCCCGGTAACGTGGCGCCGTGACCGAAACCCCACTGCCCGTCGCCAAGCGCGTCCCGACCGAGCGCGTCCATCACGGTGACACAGTCCTCGACGAGTACGCCTGGCTCGCCACGAAGGACGACCCGGACACGATCGCCTACCTGGACGCCGAGAACGCGTACACCGAGGCGCGCACCGCCCACCTGGCCGAGCTGCGCGCGGAGCTGTTCGAGGAGACGCGCCGGCGCACCCAGGAGACCGACCTGTCGGTGCCGACCCGCAAGGACGGTCACTGGTACTACACCCGCACGGTCGAGGGGCAGCAGTACGGCGTGCAGTGCCGCCGCGCGGTCCGCCCCGGCGAGACCGCGCCCCCGGTCAGCGCGGACGGCGCGCCGCTCGACGGCGAGGAGGTGCTGCTCGACGGCAACCAGCTCGCCGAGGGGCACGACTTCTTCTCGCTCGGCGCGTTCGACGTCAGCCCGGACGGCCGCTGGCTGGCCTACTCGACCGACTTCTCCGGCGACGAGCGCTTCACGCTGCGGATCAAGGACCTGACCACCGGCGAGTCGCTGCCGGACGAGGTGCCGGACACGTTCTACGGCACGGCGTGGTCGAGCGACGCCTCGACGCTGTTCTACGTCACTGTGGACGAGGCGTGGCGGCCGAACCGGGTCTGGCGGCACACCGTCGGCACGCCGTCCACCGAGGACGTGGTGGTCTACCAGGAGGACGACGAGCGGTTCTGGGTCGGCGTCGAGCTGACCCGCTCCGAGCGCTTCGTGGTGATCGACATCCACAGCAAGATCACCAGCGAGGTGCGGGTGATCCCGGCGGCCAACCCGACCGGCGAGCCCGCCGTCGTGGCCCCGCGGCGTCAGGGCATCGAGTACGCGGTGGAGCACCACGGCCACCGCTTCCTGATCCTGCACAACGACGGCGCGGAGGACTTCGCGCTCGCGTACACCTCGGCGGACGCGCCGGGCGACTGGACGCCGCTGATCCCGCACACGCCCGGCACCCGGCTTGAGGCGGTCGACGCGTTCGAGAACCACCTCGTGGTCTCGCTGCGTACCAACGGGCTGACCGGTCTGCGGGTGCTGCCGGTCGGCAGCGACGACAGCTGGGACATCGACTTCCCCGAACCGATCTACAGCGTCGGCCTGGACGCGAATCCGGAGTACCGCACGAACGAGGTGCGGCTGCGCTACACCTCGCTCGTCACCCCGGACTCGGTCTACGACTACGACCTGGTCACCCGGGAGCTGACGCTGCGGCGGCAGAAGCCGGTACGCCCCGGGCCGGACGGGCGGCCGTACGACCCGGCCGACTACGAGCAGCACCGGGACTGGGCGCTCGCCGACGACGGCACCCGGGTGCCGATCTCGCTCGTGTGCCGCCGGGACACCCCACGTGACGGCTCGGCGCCCGCCGTCATCTACGGCTACGGGTCGTACGAGGCGAGCATGGACCCGTGGTTCTCGATCGCCCGGCTGAGCCTGCTCGACCGCGGCGTGATCTTCGCGGTGGCGCACATCCGGGGCGGCGGCGAGCTGGGCCGGCGCTGGTACGACGAGGGCAAGCTGCTGGCCAAGAAGAACACGTTCACCGACTTCGTGGCCTGCGCCCGGCACCTGGTCAAGGCGGGCTGGACGGCCGGCGACCGGCTGGTCGCCCGGGGCGCGTCGGCCGGTGGCCTGCTGATGGGCGCGGTGGCGAACCTCGCCCCGGACGCGTTCACCGGGATCGTCGCGCAGGTGCCGTTCGTGGACGCGCTCACCTCGATCCTCGACCCGTCGCTGCCGCTGACGGTCACCGAGTGGGAGGAGTGGGGCAACCCGCTGGACGACCCCGAGGTCTACGCGTACATGAAGTCGTACACGCCGTACGAGAACGTCACCGCCGCCGACTACCCGGCCATCCTGGCGGTGACCAGCCTCAACGACACCCGGGTGCTCTACCACGAGCCGGCCAAGTGGATCGCCCGGTTGCGCGCGACCGCGCCGCAGGGCGACTACCTGCTCAAGACCGAGATGGGCGCGGGTCACGGAGGGCCGAGCGGCCGGTACGACTCGTGGCGCGAGGAGGCGTTCGTCAACGCCTGGATCCTGGACCGCGTCGGCCGCGCGTGAAGGAAGGGCCCCTTATTAACAGACGTCTGTTAATAAGGGGCCCTTCCTTACACCTCGGCGAGCGCGGCGGACAGCACGTGCGGGTCGGCGTTGCCGCCGGTCACGACCGCGACGGTACGGCCGGCCGGCAGCTCGCCACCGTGGAAGAGCCGGGCGGCCAGGGCGATCGCGCCGCTCGGCTCGGCCACCAGTCGCGCGTCCCGGATCAGCCGGCCGGTGGCCGCCTTGATCTCGTCCTCGGTCACCGTGACGATGCCGTCGAGCCGATCCCGCAGGTGGGCCAGCGTCAACGCGGACAGGCTGGTCCGCAGCCCGTCGGCACACGTCCGATAGGTGCGTTCGACGTCCCAGACGACCACCTCACCGGCGGCGAGCGATTCCCGGGCGTCGGCTGCGAACGCCGGCTCCACGCCGATCACGGCGGCGGACGGGCGCAGCGCCTTGACCGCCGTGGCCACACCCGAGCCGAGCCCGCCGCCGCCCACCGGCACCAGCACCACGTCCACGTCCGGCAGGTCGGCGACGATCTCCAGCCCGACGGTGCCCTGGCCAGCGATGATCGCCGGATGGTCGAACGGTGGCAGCAGCGTCGCGCCGGTCTCGGCCACGATCCGTTCCGCCTCGGCGAGGCGGCGGACCGGCGGCACCAGCCGTACGTCCGCGCCCAGCGCCCGCATCCGGGCCACCTTGACCTCCGGCGCGCCCTCGGGGACCACCACCGTGCAGGGCACGTCGAGGGCGCGGGCCGCGTACGCCAGGGCCTGCCCGTGGTTTCCCGACGAGTGGGTGACCACGCCCCGCGACCGGGTCGCCGGATCGAGCCGGGCCACCGCGTGGGTGGCGCCGCGCAGCTTGAACGACCCCACCGGTTGCAGGTTCTCCGGCTTGAGCCACAGCTGATCGTCCCAGAGCACCGGCACCAACGGGGTCCGCAGCACGGTGCCGGCCACGTCCTCGGCGGCGGCCCGGACGTCGGCGATCGAGATCAGCTCCATCGCATCAACCTAGACTGCCGGGATGAGCGACGAGGAGCCCTCGGCGGCGCGACGGGGACCGACCTGGCTGGTCCTCGTGGTGGTCGCCGCCGCGCTTGTCGTCTGCTGCTGCTCGACGGTGATCGGGCTGGTGGTCGCCGGCTCCGCCGGCCTGCTCGGCCGCTGACCGCCGGGCCGGACGCCGGCCGTCCCGGCCCGGCGGGCACGGCCGTCCGTGCGGCTCGCCGCCCCGTGCCGGCGAGCAACAGCGGAAGTACGGGCCACCGAGCCATCCGGTACGCGGACCGGCGCACCGCGGCCGAACGGCCCGCGCGGGACCACGCGGGCCGTTCGGGTCAGCGGGTCCAGGCCGGGTTCCGCCCGGCCCGGCCGAGCAGCGCGTCCATGCTGGTCGGCGCCGCCTCGGTGGGCACCGGTGGGCCGAACGCGCCCATCTTCTGCCCCGTGTCGCCCATGCGGTCCATGAACTCGTGCCCCGCCGACACCACTGCGGGGTCCACTGTCAGCTCCTGGCCGGTGGCGCGGGCCAGGTCCCACCCGTGCACCGTCAGGTCGATCAGGGCCATCGACCCGACCGTCTCCTGTGGCAGCCCCATGCCCGGCGAGACGCCCTCCAGCGCGGCCGGGTCGGACCATGCCTCGGTCAACCGGGCCGTCTCGGCCGCGAACCGGTCCCGCCAGCCGTCGGTCAGGTGGTCGGTCTTGCCGGACCAGTCCACCGTGTCCCGGCGGGCCAGCGCCTGGAAGTTGACCACCACGTCGAACAGGTGGCCGAGCAGGTCGCGCACCGTGTAGTCGGGGCATGGGGTGGGCAGGCCGAGCTGCTCGTCGGAGATGCCGCGAACCACAGCGACCGTACGCGGCGCCGCGACGGCGAGCAGCTCACTAGTCTTCGTGCTCATAGGGGCAGCCTAGGAGGGTGGTATTGAAGAAATGCGACACGAACCGCGGCGTGACAACCGGGGCATCCTCGATCCGGGCCGGATGCGCCGGCAGGTCCGGTTCCGGCGCCGGATGGCCGACCCGGCGTTGCGCCGGTGGGTGGAGCACTACTGGCTGATCGACTGGGATCTGGACGAGCCGTTCGAGCAACGGGTGGTGCCGCACCCGACCGTGAACGTGGTGTTCCAGGCGCAGGACGGCGCGGCCGAACACGGTGAGATCGCGGGCGTCGACACCGGCCTGTTCGCCATCACGCTGCACGGCGTCGGCCGGGTCTCCGGCGTCCAGTTCCGCCCGGGCGGCTTCCGGCCGTTCTGGCGGCGTCCGGTCGCCGAGCTGACCGGCCGGCGCGTACCGATCACCGACGGGCCGATCTGCCCGGGGACCGACGACGAGCGCTGCGCGAGGCTGGACGAGCTGCTGACCTCGTGGTCGCCGGTGGCGGATCCGCTCAACGCGGAGGCCACCGCGCTGGTCGAGGAGATCCGCGCCGACCGGACCGTGCTGCGGGTGACCGACTTCGCGCGGCGGCGGGGCGTCTCCGTCCGCCGGCTCCAGCGCCTCTTCCTCGACCACGTCGGCGTCGGTCCGAAGTGGGTGATCCGCCGCTACCGGCTCCAGGAGGCGATCGAACAGGCCGCCGCCGGGCCGCTGGACTGGTCGCGGGTCGCCGCCGACCTGGGGTACGCCGACCAGGCCCACCTGGTCCGCGAGTTCACCGCCGTCGCCGGGGTCTCGCCCGCGGCGTACGCCCGCTCGCTGGCTGCCCTGCAGCAGTGACGCGGGTCAGGCCCTGCCGAGCGCGGGCCAACCCCCACTCCGTGCGGTGACGCACGGTGACAGTCGGCGGGGGCGGTGGACCTCGCCTCGCGGCGACTTTGCTCTGCACCCACTGACGCAGCGCTTACTTACGGTGACGGTAGCCGCGCGACGCCGCCAACCATGGTCAACAGGAAGCACCTGGTCAGAAACCTGCTGCGCCGATGGCTGCAGAGCAAAGTCGGCAGCAAGCCCACTCGCTCACCCAGCGGTGATGGTCACTCAACGTGACAGGCAGCTCGGCTACGTTACGTAACAGGGAACGCGCGTCAGCGGCGGCGGACCGCGACCACCGCCACGTCGTCCTGGATCTCGGGTGGCGCCAGCTCGACCAGCAGTCGCTGGCAGAACTCGTCCAGGTTGTCGTCCACCCGGGCGGCGGCCACACCGAGCGCCGCCATCCCGTCGTCGATGGTGGCGTCCCGTCGCTCGATCAGCCCGTCGGTGTAGAGCACGAGCGTCGCCCCGGCGGGAAGCACGAACTCCAGGTCCGGCGGGCGCGGCGCACGCACGCCGAGCAGCGGCGCGGACTGCGACACGAATTCGACCCGGCCGTCGCGACTCAGCAACGCCGGCAGGTGCCCGGCACTGGCCAGCCGGACCAGCCCGGTCGGCGGGTGGAGCAGCAGCACGCAGATGGTGGCCAGCTCGGTCGGCAGCAGGTTGCGCATCAGCTCGTTGACCCGGTCCAGGATCACCCCGGGCTGATGGCCCTCGACCGCGTACGCGCGCACCGCGTGCCGCAACTCGGCCATCACGGTGGCGGCGTGCAGCGAGTGCCCGGCCACGTCACCGATCGCCACCAGCAGGTGCCCGTCGAGCATCACCAGCTCGTAGAAGTCGCCGCCCACCTCGGTCTGCGCGCTCGCCGGCTCGTACCGCACGGCCAGGTCCAGGCCCACGACGTCGGGCAGGCGCTGCGGCAGCAGGCTGCGCTGCAACGTCACAGCGATGCGGTGCTCCTCGTCGAAGGACCGCTGCGCCTCCACCGCCGAGGCGACGGCCTGGGCGAGCTGCACCAGCACCGGCGTACGGACGGTCTGGGTGGCGGTCGGCACCACCACGTACAGCGGGGCCCGGTCCTCCCGCAGCCGGGAGGCGGCCACCGTCACCGTGTCCCCGTCCGGCCAGCCCGTCAGCGCCCAGTTGCCCGGGTCGTCGACGCGTACCCGGGTGCCGATCGGCACTCCGGTGTCGTCCACCACCCACGGCACGATCCTGGCCGGCGTGTGCGGGTCGACCGCCACCCCGGCCAGGCAGTCCCCGTCGAACGTCTCGGCGACCACCGCCGCGGGGGCCTTGAAGATCCGTGCCGCGCCGCTCGCGGCCGCCTCCAGCAGCCGGACGAAGTTCGGCGTCGCGTGCATCTCCACTGTGGCGTCGGCGAGCGCGGCGAGCCGCTCGGCGAGCTGCTCGGCACGCAGCCGGGCCTGGTAGTAGCGCAGCACCGCGTGCGCGGTGGCGACCAGTTCCTCCGGCTCGATCGGCTCGGCCAGGTAGGCGTCCGCGCCCCGGGTGAGACCCTGGGCCCGGTCGACCACGTCCACCGCGTGGGCGGAGACGTGGATGACCGGGATGTACGGGTGCGTTTCCTTGATCCGTTCGCACACCTCGAAGCCGCTCATGTCGGGCAGCCGCACGTCGAGCACCACGAGGTCGACGTGCTCCCGGGCCACTCGGTCCAGCGCCTCCGTGCCGTTCTCGGCCTCGATGGTGACGAAACCGGCCCGGGTGAGCCAGTTCACCAGCAGGTACCGCTTGGGGCCGCTGTCGTCGACCACCAGCACGGTAACCGCCCCGCTGTCCACCGTCACGCTCCGCCCGCGGGAAGGAACACTGTGAACGTGCTGCCCCGGCCGGTTTCGCTCCTCAGCTCCAGCGTCCCGCCGAGCAGGGTGACCAGCCGCCGTGCGTACGGCAGGCCGAGCCCGGTGCCGCCGACCCGCGTCGTGCCGGGCACCTGGTAGAACTCCTCGAAGATCCGCTCGTGCAGTTCGGGCGGGATCCCGACGCCGGTGTCGGTGACCGAGAGCGTCCACTGCTCGCCCCGGCGCTCGGCGCGCAGGCGTACCTCGCCGCGCTCGGTGAACTTCAGGCCGTTGTGCAGCAGGTTGCGCAGCACCTGGGCGAGCAGCACCTCGTCCGAGCGGAGCGTCGCCGGGGCCGGCGGCTCCTCGACCACCAGCTCCACCTCGGAGCGGGTGGTGAGCGCCCGCAGCGTGCCGCGCAGCTGCCCGAACACCGCGCGCAGGTCGACCTCGGACCACTCCGGCTCGATCCGGCCCGACTCCGCCTTCGCCAGGTCGAGCAGCTCGTTCACCAGCCCCAGCAGGTCGCCCGCCGAGGACCGGATCAGCCCCACCTGGCGGGCCTGCTCGCCGGTGAGGGGGTCGGAGGCGGAGTCGGCGAGCAGCCGGGCCAGTCCGATGATCGCGGTGACCGGCGCGCGCAGCTCGTGGCTGACGTTGGCCAGGAACCGGCTCTTCGACTCGCTCGCGGCCCGCAGCTGCGCGGACTTCTCCTCCAGCTCGGCGTAGAGCGCCACCACGCCCCGGTTGGTCTCCTCCAGCTCCTCGGTGAGCTGGTTGTAGAGCGCCATCACGCCCCGGTTGGTCTCCTGCAGTTCGGAGTTGAGCACCTCCAGCTCGTCGCGCTGGCTGCGTACCTCGTCGAGGGCCGTGATGAGCTGGGAGTTCTGCGCGGCCAACTCGTCCAGCGCGGAGCCCGGAGCACGCTCGGCCAGCTCGGCCCGGAGCCGGCCGGCGCGTTCCGGCGTCAGCTCCTCGGCGTGGTCGGGCACCCGTCTGGACATCCTCACGACGGTATCGCCCTCGACGGCCACCACCCGCAACGTGTCCACCAGACGCGCGACGGCGCCGGACTGCGGCTCGTACCGGCCGCCGGGCAGCGGACGCAGCGGTGACAGGTCCACCTGAAGCACCCTGCGGCCCACGGCGTCCCGGTCGAGGGCGAACGTGACGTCCGCGCCGTCGGACCCGCGCAGCAGCTCCCGGGCCACCTCGCTCAGCGCGGTCGCGATCCGCACCTGGTCCTGGTGTTCCAGCCCGACCGCCGCGGCCACCTCCCTGCCGCGCTGCCGGACCAGGAAGATGTCCTGCTCGACGCGGAGCGCGAGGTGCAGAAGGGGTTCGGTCATGCCGCCCCCCGCGCCACCAGGACGCAGGCGTCGTCGCGGCGGGTGCCGGCGTCACGCAGCAGCGTCGCGGCGGTCAGCAACGGGTTGCGCCCGGCCAGCCCGGGGTAGTCGTCCAGGTCCCAGCGATCCACCACCCCGTCACTGTGCATGACCAGGGTGGCGTCGCGCGAGAAGGGGTAGTCGTACCCGCGGATCGTCGGACGCTGGTGCCCCGCGATGCCCGGCAGCGAGACCAGCCCGCGCCGCCGCTCGCCCGGTGTGACGATCATCGCGGCGATGTTGCCCAGGCCGGCGTAGCGGAGCAGCCCGGCGGCGGGATCCGGTTCGGCCACCGCGAGCGCCGCGCCCCGGGTGTGCGACATGGAGGCGTGCAGGTGCCGCACCACCACGTCCGGCGGCCCGTCGGGCGCGGAGCGGAACGCGGACACGGCGGCCCCGGTCGCGGCGGCGGCCAGTGGCCCGTGGCCGAGGCCGTCGGAGACCAGCACCTGGCGGCGGCCGTCGACCTCGCGGACCGCGTACCCGTCGCCGCTGCTCTGCTCCCCCGTGATCGGCCGGGCCAGTGCGCCCGCCCAGTCCGGATCCGGCGGTGCGACGTCCCAGAGCTGGACGACCAGGACGGTGCCCCGGCCGGGCATCGAGTAGCCGTCGAACCGGCTCGCCTGCCGGACGATCGCGCCGAGGCCGATGCCGAGCGTGCCGGCGGTGGAGTGGCCGTCGACCGAGGAGAGCGTGAGGTCGGCCATGCCAGGGCCGGAGTCGATGGCCACCAGCTCCACCCCGGCCAGTCCGGCCCGGCGCGCCGGACGCATCAGGAGCGCGCCCTCGCGGGCGTGCTTGACCAGGTTGCTGGTGATCTCGGCGGTGACGATGGCCAGGTCCGCGACACGTTCGGCGCTCATTTCGAGCTGCCGGCCGAGACGCTCGGCGACCCGGCGTACGCCGCCGGCGGTCGCGCCGTTGTCGATCCGGAACCACATCCCGTGGTCGGGGACCACGTCGCCGATCATCGCGACCACTTGGTGACGGTGATCCGCGTCCCCTCGCCGACAGCCGTCTGGATGTCGAAGTCGTCCACGAGCCGGCGGGCCCCGCTGAGCCCGAGGCCCAGTCCGCCCCCGGTGGTGTAGCCGTCGGTCAGCGCCAGGTCGAGGTCGGGGATGCCCGGACCCTCGTCGGCGAAGAGGATCCGCACGCCGCGCCGTCGCCCGTCGGAGACGGTGCTCACCTCGGCGCGGCCCCCGCCGCCGTAGATCAGCGTGTTGCGGGCCAGCTCGCTGGCGGCGGTCACCAGCTTCGTCTGGTCGACCAGGGAGAGCCGGACCGCGACGGCGGTGGTACGCACCAACTGCCGGACCCGTACCACGTCCTCGTCGCTGCGGATCGCCTGCGTCGCCGGCACGCCGAGGTCGACGCCGGTGGTCATGCCGTCGCCGTCGTGTCGGTGCCCTCTTCGTCGGCCGCCTCGTCCCACTCGTCGGCGCGGCTCGCCGCGATCAGCTCCATGCCGCGTTCGACGTTCAACGCGGTACGGATGCCGTTGAGTGACAGCCCCAGCTCGACGAGCGTGATGGCGACGGCCGGGCGCATGCCGACCACCACCGTCTCGGCGTCCAGCACCTTGGAGATGGAAGCGATGGTGGAGAGCATCCGGCCGACGAACGAGTCGACGATGTCCAGCGCCGTGATGTCGATGATCACGCCGTGGCAGCCGGTGGCGACGATCCGCTCGGCCAGGTCCTCCTGCAGCTGGATCGCTGTCTGGTCGGACATGTCGACCTGGATGGAGACCAGCAGGATGTCGCCGATCTTGAGGATCGGCACCCGTTCCATCAGGACTCCCGGCGCGGGCGGCGAGCGGTGGTCTCAACCCCGGTCAGGCGCAGCACGTGGCGCAGCGCGTCGGCGAGGCTCGCCTTGGTCGCGATGTCGCCGAACTCGATGCCGAGGGCCACGATCGTCTGGGCGATCTGCGGCCGAATGCCGGAGATGATGCAGTCGGCGCCCATCAGCCGGGCGGCCACCACGGTCTTGAGGATGTGCTGCGCGACCTGGGTGTCCACCGCCGGCACGCCGGTGATGTCGATGATCGCGTACGGCGACCCGGTGTCGACCAGGGTCTGGAGCAGCCGCTCCATCACGACCTGGGCGCGCGCCGAGTCCAGCGTCCCGACCAGCGGGACGGCGACCACGCCCTCCCAGAGCTTGACCACCGGGGTGGAGAGCTCCAGCAACTGCTCCGCCTGGTCGGCGATCAGGCTCTCGCGGGCCCGGACGAACGTCTCGAAGGTGAACAGGCCCATCTGGTCGACGAGCGCGGAGTAGGTGACGAAGTCACGAAGGGTGTTGTCGCCCTTCTCGTCCTCCATCAGCTCCAGCAGCGAGTCCTTGAACGCGAACACGCTGATCGCGGTCTCGGTCGCGGAGAACCCCTGCCGGGCCCGGTTCGTGGACAGCTCGGACAGCACCGCGCGCAGCTCACCGGCGTGCTCGCCGGCCAGGTCGGAGACGCCATGCCGGCCGGCGTCGATCAGCGCGCGGTGCAGTTCCTGCACCTGGCGGGCCAGCTCGGCCCGGCTCAGACGACCACGCAGCGAACCGGCGACGATCTCGGTCCAGCGACTGGTCAACCGCTCCGCGTGCTCAGTGAGCAGGTGGGCGAGCCGATCACCCTGTTCGGCGCTCAACGCCATGGTTGACCTCCCTGATTTGGACGGGCGGACTCTATCACCGGAGGCTGGCGGACTACTTGTCGCGGAGCAAAGAAATGATCGCCCGCACCTGTACCGCTCCCGTTCTGCGCGGCGGACCCGACGTGGGATACCGTTCCTCCGAACACAGGAGGTCGACGAATGTCCTTGACGGTGCACACGGAACAGCGCGGCGACGTGGTCGTCGTGTCGGTCGCGGGCGAGCTGGACATGGCCACGGCACCGCAACTGCAGGACCAGATCACGGATCTGCTGGACAAGGGACGCAACCGCCTGGTCTTCGACCTGGCCGAGGTGTCGTTCTGCGACTCCACGGGCCTGTCCGTGTTCGTCCGGGCGAAGAACAACTGCGACGAGGCCGGCGGCGTCGTCCGGCTGGCCGCCCCGCAGCGCGGCGTGCTGCGCATCCTCGAGGTCAGCGGGCTGGTCGAGGTGCTGCACACGTACCCGACTGTGGAAGAGGCCGTCGCGGGCGAACCCACCACGACCTCCTCCTGACCGGTCCTGCTCAGCGCTCGTCCTCGATGTAGCGGGGACGGGCGATCACCATGCCCGCCGCCGTCTGCACGGCCAGCGCCACCAGCAGGAAGCCGATCGGGGCGGTCCAGCCGCCGGTCGCCTCGTAGAGGATGCCCACCAGCAGCGGCCCGAGCGCGGCGATGACGTACCCGGTGCTCTGCGCGAACGCGGACAACGCCACGGTGCCCTCGGCGGTCCGGGCGCGCAGCCCGATCGTGGTCAGGATGAGCGGGAACGCCCCCTGGCCGAGTGCCAGCAGCAGCACCCACAGCGGCGCCAGGCCGCGCGGGGCCAGCGCCAGACCGGTGTACGCGGCTGCGGAGAACACGGTGAGTGACAGCACCAGCGGCCGGAGCGTGGCCAGCCGGCCGGCCAGCGTCGGCATCATCAGCGCCACCGGCACGCCCAGCGCGGTCACCCCGGCGAGCAGCAGCCCGGCCGTCTCCGGGCGGTACCCGGCGTCCCGGAAGAGCTGGGCCAGCCAACCCATGATCGCGTACCCGCTGAGCGACTGCGCCCCGAAGTAGACAGCCATGGCCCAGCCGAGCCGGGTCCGCTCCGGGCGCACCCGCGCCGGGGCGGCGACCGCCACCGCCGGGGGCGCGGCCCGTCGCGCGGCGCGGGCCCGCAGCGCCAGCGGCACCCACGGGAGTACGGCCAGCGCGGCCAGCGCGGCCCAGACACCGAGTCCGGCCCGCCAGGAGCCGAAGGCGTGCGCGACCGGCACCGCCGCGGCGGCGGCCACCGTCGTGCCCACCGTCAGGGCCATCGTGTACGCCCCGGTGACCAGCCCGGTGCGGTGCGAGAAGTGCTGCTTGACGAGCATCGGCAGCAGGATGTTCGCCACCGCGATGCCGGCGAGCGCGAGCGCGCTGGTGAGCACGAAGACCGCCGCCGAGCCGGTGAGCGCGCGCAGCACCTGCCCGACGGTGAGCGCCAGCATGGCGAGCACCAGCACCCGGGGCGCGGCCCAGCGGCGGACCAGCCACGGGGTGAGCGCGCCCAGGCCGGCGAACGCGATGGTGGGCAGCGTGGTGACCAGGCCGGCCATGGCCCCGGAGAGACCGAGACCGACCCGGACCTCGTCGAGCAGGGCGCCCAGGCTGGTCACCGCCGCCCGCAGGTTCAGCGCGACCAGCAGCATCCCGGTCAGCACGAGCAGACCACCCCGGACCGCGCGCGGCGCCGGGGTGGGGGTGACCGCGGACGCGACGCCCGGGGCGGGCACTGTCGCGGCGGGCGCAGGTGGCGGAGTCATGACCTCGAACCTACAATCATGGGATGAATTTCGGCATGAGGTGTAACCCGTGACACCCGCCGTGGATTCCGTCGCCGTGCCGCCGCGCGGTCACCGGGTCCGCCAGACCATCGAGCAGCTCCGGGAGCGCATCCTCGGCGGCGAGTGGCCGGTGGGCGGGCGCATCCCCACCGAGCCGCAACTGGTCGCCGAGCTGGGCGTGGGGCGCAACACGGTCCGCGAGGCGGTTCGGGCGCTCGTGCACGCCGGGGTGCTGGCGTGCCGGCAGGGCTCCGGCACCTACGTGGTGTCGACAGACGAGCTGGCGCCGGTGGTGGCCCGCCGGCTCACCGACGACCGGATGACCGAGGTGATCGAGGTCCGGCGCGCGTTCGAGGTGGAGGCAGCCCGGCTCGCCGCGCTGAGGCGTACCCCCGAGGACCTGGCGGCGCTCGACGGCGCGCTCGCGGCCCGGGAGGCCGCCTGGCGCGGCGGCCGGGTGGACGAGTTCGTCGAGGCGGACGCCGCGCTGCACACCGCCGTGGTGGCGGCCGCGCACAACGCCATGCTCGCCGAGCTGTACGCCTCGGTCGGCGCCGCGCTGCGCAGCACTGTGGCCCAGGCGATGGGCGAGGCGCTGACTCCGGAGCGGTACGTGGATCACGGCCGGCTGGTGGAGGCGATCCGGGCCGGCGACCCGCAGCGGGCGGCAATCGAGGCCGGCGCTTTTCTCGAAGGGCCCGCCGGGGGCAGCGGCTGCTGACGCACGCAAAATGTCACTGGCACCCGCTAGCTTCCTGACATGACGGGAGACCCGAAGGAGCAGGTAGTGGCCACGGCATCCTGGCCGGCGCCGTCACCTCCCGATGGTTCCGCGTGAAGACGATCCAGGCGTACCGATACGCCCTCGATCTCACCCCGACGCAGGAACGCGCAGCACTTGCGCACGCCGGAGCCGCCCGTGTGGCGCACAATTGGGCGCTCGCACGAGTCAGAGCAGTGATGTGTCAACGGGCTGCGGAGCGCACCTACGGCATCCCGGATAATCAACTCACCCCGGCGCTGTCGTGGTCGCTTCCAGGGCTGCGCAAGGAATGGAACGCCGCTAAGCGGCAGGTCGCCCCATGGTGGGCGGAGTGCTCCAAAGAAGCGTTCAATACGGGTCTCGACGCACTCGCCCGAGCACTGAGGAACTGGACCCATTCCCGCAGCGGGCACCGAGCCGGCCGACCCGCCGGTTTCCCCCGGTTCAAGTCCCGCCGACGCACTGCGCCGAGCGTTCGCTTCACCACTGGCACGATCCGGGTGGAGTTGGACCGGAAGCATATAGTGCTTCCACGGCTAGGCCGGCTGAAGCTACACGAGTCCGCCCGTAAGCTCGCCCGCCGCATCGACAGCGGGACCGCCCGAATCATGTCCGCCACCGTGCGCCGTGACGGCGGCCGGTGGCACGTGGCCTTCACCTGCGAGGTCGAGCGAACCGATCGCCGCCCGACCCAACCCCTGTCGGTGGTCGGTGTCGACCTTGGCATCAAGCATCTCGCGGTGCTCTCGACCGGTGAGAAGGCACCAAACCCCCAGCACCTGATTGGTGCACAGGCGCGGTTGCGGCGTTTCAGCCGAGCGCTGGCCCGAAAGGCCGGACCGGATCGGTGCGCCAGCCGCCACCCGTCCGGCCGGTGGGAACGGACATCCGCCCGCCTCAGCCGGGCTCACGCACGGGTGAGAAACCTGCGTCGCGACGGGTTGCACAAGCTCACCACCCGCCTCGCCCGAGAACACGGCACGATCGTGCTAGAAGACCTCAACGTCGCCGGGATGCTGCGCAATCGACGGCTGGCGCGGCATATCGCCGATGCCGCTTTTGCCGAACTGCGCCGGCAACTGGCATACAAAGCCGAGTGGTACGGCGGCCAAATGATTCTGGCCGACCGCTGGTATCCCTCATCGAAAACCTGCTCGGGTTGCGGTGCGGCGAAAGCCAAGCTGGCCCTAGCCGAGCGGACCTACATCTGCACAACGTGCGGCCTGGTACTTGATAGGGATCTCAACGCTGCCCGCAATCTGGCCGCCCTAGTCGCGAGTCACACCACCGGGAGTGGTCCGGTGGCTGGACGTGGAGCCGTCCGTAAGACCCAGCATGCTGGGCTGGTGGCAGTGAAGCGTCAACCCGGCGCTGCCTCAGCGGGTCAGACCGGGACCGTCCGGCCGCAAGGCAGGACTACCGATCGCGAGCTCACTAGAGCCGGCGATGGGTAACGGCATAGGTTGTCCCCGACACAGACTCATCAGGGCACGGGAGTACGGATGCTCAAGGGCTTCAAAGACTTCATCATGCGCGGCAACGTCGTCGACCTGGCGGTCGGTGTCGTCATCGGCGCGGCTTTCACAGGCGTGGTGACCCAGCTCACCAAGTCGTTCCTGGAACCGCTGGTACGCGTGTTCATCGCGCTGATCACGGGCAGCAAGAACGGGCTCACCGGCTCGACGCCGACGTTCCGGGGCATCCCGTTCGACTGGGTGGCCTTCGTCAACGCGGTGATCACGTTCGCGCTCACCGCGGCGGCGCTGTACTTCCTCGTCGTCTACCCGATGAACCGGCTCGCCGAGCGGCGCAAGCGCGGCGAGGAGCCGCCGCCCTCGGCCCCGAGCGAGGAGGTCAAGCTGCTCACCGAGATCCGCGACGCGCTGCTCGCCGGCAACCACGGCACGCCGGGCCAGCGCAGCGCCCTGGACGACGTGCTCGGCCGCCGGCAGGAGCCGCCCGCGCCGCGCTGACGCCATAACCGATCGGCCCTCGCGGGAATCCCGCGGGGGCCGACGTGTATCGAACACATGTTCGATAGAGTCCGGGCATGGAGCAGCGCAGGCACTGGTGGAACGGGAAATGGGGACGGCTCGCCCGGCGCGACGTCTTCCTCCGGGTGGACGGCGACCGCTGGCACGTGGAGCAGCGGGCCGGCGGCGCCGAGGGGGTTTCCCGGTTCTACGAGCACGCCAGCGTCGAGGAGGCGGAGGAGACGGTCCGGGCGCTGCTGGACGGCACCGACACCTGGCGCGAGCTGTCCCCCCGCCCGCCGGGCGGCTGGGCCCCGTCCGTTTAGCGTCCGCGTGGCCCGGGAACCGCTGCTGCATGAGCCAGCAGCAGGACACCGTCTCCCGGATCACCACCGGCATGCGGGTGGTCGACTCCGCGGGCGTCGAGGTGGGCACCGTCGATCTCGTCCAGCGCGGCGACCCGGCCGCGGTGACCGTGCAGGCGCCCGCGCCGGTCGACCCGGGCAGCAGCCTGGACGAGCTGATCGAGTCGGCGGCGGTGGAGGAGCCGGACGTACCGGCCGACCTGGCCGCGCGGCTGCTGCGCGACGGCTACCTGAAGGTCTCCACCGATCTGGTCCGCACCGGCGCGGTCTACGTGCTCGCCGACCGGATCGCGGCGGTGAGCGACGGCGCGGTTCGCCTCACCGTTCCGGCCGCGGAGCTTCCCGCCGAGGAGTGACGCCCGCCGAGGTGATGGATTTGTCACCCGTAGTAATAGGTGATCAATGCAAGTTGCCCGGAAAAGCCGCTCGTCGATTCCCTTGCGCAGAGTCTCAATGCCATGACTTTGCGCTTTAATCGCTGATGAACGACTTGATCGTTGATCTTCAAAAACATTGCGCGTGTTCTGGTATCTACATCGGCCTCTCGCCACGGATAGTAATTGGCGAACCAAGGGGGCCGAGGGGGAACAATGAACGAAGCGCTGGCGGAACCGCTCACCGGATATCAGGTGGTGGCCGTGGCCACTGCCGTCGCCGCAGTGGTGGCGGGCCTGGTGCGGGCCTACGTGGCATACCGCGCCCGGATGAACGAGGAACGCGAGGCGACAACACGCACCACAGCCCGGGTGACATGGCTGATCCGGCTCGCGGAGGCCGACCACGACGTCGTACGGATCGTGGAGCGTGATCGCGACGGGCATCGGGAGGTCGAGCTGGGCGGGCGCAGCGCGTCGAAGCCCGGGGCCGTCGAGGAGGCGGCGTGACCGACATCAAGGGCACAGCCGCTCTGACGCCGGATCCCGACGACAACGACGCTCTGCGCGAGGCCGAGGCGGCCCGCCTGAAGGCCGTTCACGACCGGGAGTTCGCCGAGTTCACCGAAGGCTCGTACCACACAGTGGAACGGATCCTCAGGGCGAGATGCCGGGACCGCCAAGCGGTGGAGGACGCACTTCACGAAGCCTTTCTGCACGGTCGGGTCGAGTGGTCCAAGCTTCGCGACCACGTCAAACCGGCCGGCTGGATCGTTCGTACGGCGCGGTTCAAGATGCTGAAGGACCAGGAACGGCGCCGGCGGGAAGCCGCGGTGGCGCCGGAGGACCTCCCGCCGTCGTCCCACTCGGACATCGCGGACGCGTGGGAGGCACAGGAGACGCTGCGCGGCTGGTTGCACCAGCTGCCGGTACGGCACGCCGAGGTGTTCCAGATGTCGAAGGAAGGCTTCTCCAACCAGGAGATCGCCCGCATCCTCGGACTGACCGAGAACAGCGTCCGCTCCTACAAGGCCGCCGCCAAGAAAGGGCTGTGCGAACTGGCGGAGAAAGCCGGCTTCACCCGATCGGAGAGCGACCGGCGGCAGGGGGCCAGCCGTGGATCTCGATGACATCCTGGCGCTCGCCGAGACCGCACCCAGCCCTCTGGAGCTCGCCCGCGCCCGCCGTGTCGCGCGGACCGTGCAGAGTCAGCACGACCTCTCCCTCGCCGAGGGCTACCAGATCATCGTGGACACCGATCTTGCCGATCCGCTGACCTGGGACGCGGACGAGGCCACCCGGGTCACCCGCGCCGCCCAGTTGGCGAAGCAGGGCACCGTCACCTGGCTGTTCGGTGACGGCAGGACGGATCGCTTCGAGCGGCTCTCCTGGTCCGACGAGATGGCGATGATCGTCGGACACGCGCCGGGAACGCTCCGCCTCACCCCGCGGGCGCTCTTCGAACTCGTTCATCCCGCCGATGTCGAGCGCGTCCTCGCCGCGGCGCGGACGGCGTGGGAGCAGAGCCGCCCCGACGAGATCGGCTTCCGGGTGGTCCAGCCCGGAGGCAGCATCCGCCACGTGTACTGCCACCTCGAGATCCTGACCGACGCGGGTCGGCCGGTGGGCGTCATCGCCACGGGCGAGGACATCACCGCGCTCGAACTCGCCCGCCAGGAGCAGCGCCGGCTCGCCGTGCGCAGCCGGATGCTCGGCGCCGACCCGGCCGTACGGGACGTGCTCACCGGGCTCCAGACCCGCGGCTACGTGATCGACGAGGTCGACCGGGCGCGGCGCACCACCGGCGGCGCCCTGATCGTCGTGGCGACCGAGCCGGCTACCCGGCTGCCCGACGCGCCGCTCACCGACGAGGACCGGGACCAGTTGACGGCGGAGATCGCCCGGACCCTGCGCACAGTCGTCGGGGACGACGTCACCAGCGGCCTGGTGGGCTCCGGCTCGTGGGGCCTACTGCTCGCCTCCCGCGACGACGCGGAGACCGCCGAGACCCTGGCCGCCCGGATCGTGGACAAGTTCCGGAACCATCTCTTCAGCGTCCGGCAGAAGCCACTGCGGCTCAACACCTCGGCGGGTGTGGTCCATTTCGGCAACGACATCCCGGACACCGGCTTCGACCTTCTCGTGGACGGCGAGCACGCCGCCCGCGACGCGCACCGCAACGCCACCGCCGTCAAGGTGCTGGAGCAGCCGGTCGCCGAGAGGGAACGGACGGACCGGTGCCGACGGCGGATTCGTCGCGCCGTCGCGGCCAACCGGTTCGCCCTCTACGCCCAGCCCATCATCGATCTCGGGCTCAATCAGGTCGCCCGCCACGAGATCCTGCTGCGCGTTCGCAGCGACACCGGCGAGCCGGTCGCGCCGTGGGCCTTTCTCGACATGGCCGAGCGGGTCGGCGAGATCCTGTCGGTGGACAAGTGGGTGATCGACCACGCTCTGGAACTGATCGGCCGCGGGGCACAGACCTCCCATTACCAGGTCAACATTTCCGGGAAGTCGCTCGCCGACCCGGGACTGCTCGCCTTCGTGACCGAGGCGATCCACCGGCATCACGTCAAGCCGGAATGCCTGACGTTCGAAATCACCGAGACCGCGCTCATCGAGAATCGCAACGAGGCAGTGGCATTCGCCACCGGGATCAGAGAAGTCGGCTGCCACCTGGCGCTCGACGACTTCGGCACCGGATACGGCGCGCTCGCCCAACTCAAATATCTGCCGGTGGACCTGGTGAAGATCGACGGCGCGTTCATCGTCGACCTGTGCCGGTCGCCGGCCGATCAGGCTGTGGTGTCGGCGCTCGTCGAGCTGTGCCACACGCTCGGCATCCGGGTCGCCGCCGAGTACGTCCAGGACCAGGAGACCCTCGATCTCCTACGCGCCGCGGAGGTCGACTTCGCCCAGGGTTATCAGATCGGGCGACCGGAACCGATAACGGTGGGTCAGGAGGAGGTTCAGAGCATCGAACTCGAACTGCGGCTGCCGCCTCAGCAGACCGCCATGGGATGACAGGTCGGTCGTCACCCGGTCCGGCTGGGAACCGGCGGGGCGGGTTCCGCCTCGGGCGACCCGGCCGGCGGGGGCGCGGCCGCGCGGCGGCGGAACAGCAGCAGCATCAGCCAGCCGGCGACCAGTCCCCAGAACGCGCCGCCCACCCCGAACAGGCTGACCCCGGAGGCGGTGACCACGAACGTCACCACCGCTGCTTCCCGCGCGTCCGGTTGGGCCACCGCCGCCGCGACCGCCCCGGCCAGCGCGCCGAGCAGCGCGAGCCCGGCGACGGCCTCGACCAGCACCGGCGGGGAGAGCAGCACCAGTGTGGTGGCCACGCCCGCGCCGAGGCCGAGCAGCGCCAGGCCGATCCCGGCGGTGACCGAGGCGATCCAGCGCCGTTCCGGGTCCGGGTGGGCGTCCGGCCCGGCGGCCAGGGCGGCGGTGATCGCGGCCAGGTTCACCGCGTGCCCGCCGGCCGGAGCGCCGAGGGCGGTGGCGAGCCCGGTCACCCGCAGCGCCGAGCCCAGCGGGGCCCGGTAGCCGTACCCGGCGAGCACCGCGGTGCCGGGCACGTTCTGGGCGGCCATGGTGACCAGGAACAGCGGCAGCGCGAGCCCGACGACGGCGGGCAGCGTCCAGGCCGGCGCGGTGAGCGCGACGACCGGTGCGGCGTCCAACCGCGCCGGGCCTGAGGTGGTGAGCGCGATCGCCACCACTGCCACGGCGAGCGCGCCGGGTACCGCCCACCGGCGGGCGAACCGGTGCAGCAGCAGCCAGACCAGCACCACCGGCCCGGCCAGCCGGGGCACCTCCACGAGGGCGCGTACGGGTGCCGTACACAACGGCAGCAGCACCCCGGCGAGCATGGCGGAGGCGATCGGGGCGGGAATCGCGGCGACCGCGCGGCCGAGCGCGGGGATCAGCCCGGCGGCGACGATCAGCAGGCCGGCGAGCAGGAAGGCGCCGACTGCGGCGGGCCAGCCGCCGGTGACCGGCCCGGTGGCCACGAGCAACGCCGCGCCCGGCGTGGACCAGGCGATCGACAGCGGCAGCCGGTGCCGCAGGCCGAGCCAGACCGCGCAGGCGCCGCTGGCGACGCAGAGCGCGAGCAGGCCGGAGGCCGCCTGGTCCCGGTCGGCGCCGACCGCGCGCAGCCCGGCCAGGACGACTGTGAACGAGCTGGCGAAGCCGACCAGTGCGGTCACCACGCCGGCCAGCACAGGCTGGAGTCGACCGGCCATGCTTCTCCCCTCCGCCCGTTCCGTTTACGGAACGGCACGGTGTAGCACCATAGCCCCATGACAGGTGCCCCACCAGCCGGTGACCGGAGCGCACAGGAGGTCGGCCGGCGCATCCGCGCGCTGCGCGCGGAACGTGGGATCTCCCTGTCCGAACTGGCCCGCCTCGCGGGCGTCGGCAAGGCCACGCTCTCCGGCTTGGAGAACGGCGTGCGCAACCCCCGGCTGGAGACCCTGTACGCGATCACCGCGCAGCTCGGCGTACCGCTGACCGCCGTACTCTCCGCGCCCGACCAGGCACCGACCGTACGCGGGGCCGCTGTCGGCGCAGCGCTGCTGGAGGTCTTCGGCGACCGGGAGGCGACCTACGAGCTGTACCGGATGTGGGTCACCCCGGGCCCGGCGCAGCTCTCCCCCGCCCACTCCAGCGGCGTGACCGAGCATGTGACCGTCTTCTCCGGCGTCCTGCGCGCCGGCCCGGTCGACGCCCCGCTGACCGCCGGTCCGGGCGGCTACCTGCGGTGGATCTCCGACGTGCCGCACACGTACGCGGTGGTGGGCGAGGAGGAGGTCCACGCGAGCCTGCTGCTGCGTTATCCTCGACCGTCCACACCGGACAGTTGACACATACCCAGGATGCAAGCGGATGACATTTCTTTCAGCAGACCCGCCACCGCGTAGAGACGCGGAGCCGTTCTTCTTGGCAAGCTTGTCCTCATGACGCTCATCCTCCGCTCGGCCATCCTCAACGACGTCGGCCTGGTCCGGACCAACAACGAGGACTCCGCCCTCGCCGGTGACCGCCTCGTGGCGGTGGCCGACGGCATGGGCGGGCTCCCCGCCGGCGAGGTGGCCAGCGAGATCGTCATCCGGATCCTGGACGAGCTGACGCCGCCCACCGGCGCCGACGAGGCGGCCGACGCGCTGCGCGCCGTGGTCAGCACCGCCAACCAGCGCATCCGCGCGGCCATCACCGTCGACCCGGCCCGAGACGGCATGGGTACGACGCTGACCGCCGCCCTGCTCGCCGGGGACACGCTGGTGCTCGCCCAGGTCGGCGACTCCCGCTGCTACCTGCTGCGCGACCACGAGCTGACCCAGCTCACCCGCGACGACACGTTCGTGCAGGCGCTCGTCGACCAGGGCGCGCTCTCCCGCGACCAGGCCCGGCACCACCCGCAGCGCTCACTGGTCACCCGGGCGGTGCAGGGCTCGGACGCGCCACCCGCCGTCGGGGCGCTCACCGTGTTCCCCGGCGACCGGCTGCTGCTGTGCAGCGACGGCCTCTCCGACTACGTGGAGGACGCCGCCATCGCGGCGGCGCTCGCCACCTACGGCGACCGCCAGCAGTGCGGCGAGCAACTGGTGAAGCTGGCCCACCAGGCCGGCGCGCCGGACAACGTGACGGTGGTCATCTCGGACGTCACCGAGGCGTGAGCGGGCGGCCTTTCCGGTTGCGGACCGCGCCCGGTGCGGTTGGGATGAATGGATGCACATCCGCCGGCTGGCCGCCGATGAACGACTGACCACCAGCTTCCCGCTCCAGGCGTACGCGTTCGAGGCCTCGCCGATGGTTGCCTCCCGGACCGACCAGTTCCGCGCCTACCTGCCGTACAACGCCGGGAACACGACGCTCGTGGCCGAGGAGGACGGGGTCACCGCGGCGGCGGTCTCGGCGATCCCGATGCGGCAGAACCTGCGCGGCGCGGTGCTGCCGATGGCCGGCGTCGCAGGCGTGGCCACCCATCCGCTGGCCCGCCGGCGCGGACACGTCCGCACGCTGATGCACCGGCTCCTCGACGGCATGCGGGACGAGGGGCAGCAGCTCAGCGCGCTGCACCCGTTCCGCGCCTCGTTCTACGAGCGCTTCGGCTACATCGGGCTGCCCCGGCGGCGTACCGCTGTCTTCAACCCGGCGGACCTGGCACCGCTGCTGCGGGCCGAACTGCCCGACGAGCTGGTCTGGGAGCGGATCGGCGCGGGGTACGCGCGGTGGCGCGCGTACACCGAGCGCTGCCTGCGCGAACGGCACGGCTTCGCGGTCTTCCCGGACTTCCGGGCGGTCGGGCTGCGCGACCGGGACGACCGCTGGCTGGTCAGCGTGGTGCGCGGCGGCGAGACGGTCGGCGCGGTCACCTACCGCATCGACGACCACGCCGGCACGCTGCACGCCGACGACCTGCTCGTCGACGACCCGCACGCGCGGACGTCGGTGCTCCAGTTCTTCGCCCGGCACGTCGACCAGGTCGCCCGGATCAGCGTCCAGATTCCCCCCGACGAACTGCCCGAGCTGTGGCTCACCGACCTCGACGTACAGGTGGAGGCGCGGGTCGCCCGGCCCGACCCGACCGCGCCGATGGCCCGGCTGCTCAGCCTGGACGCGCTCGCCGACCAGCCGGTCGGGGTCGGCCGGGTGCTGATCGAGGTGGTCGGCGACCGCTGGCTCGCCGGGAGGCACCTGCTCGACGGCACCACCGGAAAACTGGCGGTGCTGCCCGCGCAGACCACCGCCGAGGGCAGCGTGCCGACCGCGCGGCTCACCGCCGCCGGGCTGTCCGCCCTGGCGTACGGCGTGCTCGACCCGGCCGAGGTGGTCGTACGCGGCCTGGGTGATGTCCCGGTGGACGCGGCCGGTGAGCTGCGCCGCCTCTTCCCGCGCGAGTTGCCGCACCTGTTCGCCGACTTCTAGTCCCGGTTGGCGGCACGCGCGCGGGGGTAGGGTCCAGCGCGTGCCGGAGTGGCTGGAAGCGGGATTCTGGGGCCTGCTCGCCGGGTCGGCCCTGCTGATCGGGGCGGCCGTCGGGTTCTTCGCGCGCGTACCGCGCCGGACGACCGCCTCGGTGATGGCGTTCGGGGCGGGCGTGCTGCTCTCCGCCGTCTCGTTCGAGCTGATCGACGAGGCGCACGAGCAGGGCGGCCTGCGACCGGTGGTGATCGGCGCGGCGGCCGGCGCGCTCGCGTACACCGGGGCGAACGTGCTGCTGGCCCGGCACGGCGCGCGGCACCGCAAGCGCTCCGGCGACGAGCAGCCCTCCGAGCGGGAGCAGCCCGGCTCGGGTACGGCGATAGCGGTCGGCGCGCTGCTCGACGGCGTACCCGAGTCGGTGGTGATCGGTGCGAGCCTGTTGGCGGGCGGCCCGGTCAGCCTGGTCACCGTCATCGCGGTGTTCCTCAGCAACGTGCCGGAAGGGCTCTCCAGCGCGGCCGGGATGCGGCAGGCCGGGCGCACCCGGCGCTACGTGTTCGGGCTGTGGACGGCCATCGCGCTGATCTCCGGCGCGGCGTCGCTGGCCGGGTACACGCTGCTCGGCGGCGCGCCGCCGGAGGCGCTGGCGACGATCACCGCGCTCGCCGCGGGCGCGATCCTCGCCATGATCACCGACACCATGGTCCCGGAGTCGTTCGCGGACGCGCACCTGCTGGTCGGGCTGATCACCGTGCTCGGCTTCCTGGTCGCGTTCGCGCTGTCGCACGCCTGACCGTCGCGGCGCCGGGGCGCTGGCTTAGCGGCGGGTTAAGGATCGGCTGGGGAGTCGTGCCGGGGCGGCCGGTCCTCCTAGCATCGGGCGGTGCACGTGAAGTCGGCTGTCACCCTGCTCGTCCTCGCCCTGGCGACGGCGACGCTGCCCGCCTGCGGCGGCGACGATCCGGCCCCCGCGCCCGCCGCCGACGCCGGCTCGTCGGCCGGTCCGGCAGCTGACCCCTCGCCCGCCGCGAGCGGGCGGGCCGGGCTGGGCAGCGCCCGGCCGAGCCCGACCCCCGCCACCGTGGCGTTCCGCGCCGGCAACCCCGCCGGCCGGGCGAGCGTGCCAGCCGAGGCGCGGGCGGTGGACACCTCGCGCCCGACCCGTACCGTCGGCAGCGGCACCCCGGCGAGCTGCACCTCCGAGGCGGTGGTCAAGGCCGTCGCGGCCGGCGGCGTCATCACCTTCGACTGCGGGCCCGCGCCGGTGACCATCACCATGAAGGCCACCGCCAAGGTGGTGAACTCGCACGGCCCGCGCATCGTGCTGGACGGCGGCGGCAAGGTCACGCTCAGCGGCGGCGGCAAGCGGCGCATCCTCTACATGAACACCTGCGACCAGGCGCAGGGCTTCACCACCTCGCACTGCCAGAATCAGGACCATCCGCAGCTCACCGTGCAGAACCTGACGTTCGCCGACGGCGACTCCACCGGCGAGCGGACCGAGGGCGGCGGGGGCGGCGGGATCTTCGTCCGGGGCGGGCGGTTCAAGGTGGTCAACTCGCGGTTCGTCGGCAACCGCTGCGACCGTACCGGCCCAGATCTGGGCGGCGCGGCGCTGCGCGTGCTCAGCCAGTTCGAGAACAAACCGGTGTACGTGGTGAGCAGCACCTTCACCGGCGGGGTGTGCGCGAACGGCGGGGCGTTGAGCAGCATCGGCGTCTCCTGGACGGTGCTGAACAGCGCCTTCCGGGACAACCGGGCGGTCGGCACCGGCGCGAACCCGGCCCGGGGCGGCACTCCCGGCGGCGGCAGCGGCGGCGCGATCTACTGCGACGGCAACGAGTTCGCGGTGCGGATCGCCGGCACGGTGATCGAGGACAACAGCGCGAACGAGGGCGGCGGCGCGATCTTCTTCGTCAGCAACAACCGCACCGGCACGCTGCAGATCGACAGTTCAACGCTGCGCCGCAACCCGAGCAGAGGCTTCGAGACGAAGGGCCACCCCGGCATCTTCTTCCTGGGCGCCCGCATCTCCTGACACCTCCCTCTCCGATCCCCCTCCCGATCTCCCCGATGATCAAGGAGTTTGTGTCCTGGTTGATCTCTTCGGGTGACACAAACTCCTTGATCACCGAGGCAGGGGCGGGCGGGGCGGGCCTGTTGCCGGAGCCGGCTGGGTCAGTAGGGGTTGGGGTGGCCGGGGAGGCGGCCTCTGGTCAGGGCTTTGGGGCGGCCGGGGAGGGTCGGGTCCGCTGACAGGGGTGGGGCGTCTGTGCCGGCTCTCGTGGCCATGCCGGTGAACAGGTCCTTCAGGGCGGTCACCGAGTCGACCGCCGGCGTCCAGCCGAGTTCGGTCTCGGCACGGTGGCTGGACATCAGCGGCACGTTCAGCGCCAGGTCGACCCAGCCCGTGTCGACCGGTTGCAGCCGCGCCCGCCAGGTCAGCGCCGCCGCCGCGCGCAGCACCGGCGTCGCCACCGGCACCGTCCAGCCGTGGAAGTGCCGGGCCACCAGTTCCGGCGTCAGCACCGGGTCGGCCGCCACGTTGAAGGCGCCGCTCGCGTCCCCCAGAACCGCCCGGGCGTACGCGTCGGCCACGTCGTCGGCGTGCACCGCCTGCATCCGCAGTCGCTTGTTCGACGGCACCAGCGGAATGCGGCCGTACCGGAGAAGGCGCACCGGCGCCAGCGGGCCGAGGAAGTAGCGGCTGATCTCCGTACCGGCCTCGCGCTGGAAGATCAGCCCCGGGCGCAGGCGTACCACCCGGAGCTTCGGGTGCTCCCGCTGCACGCCGTCGAGCAGTGCCTCCACCTCCGCCTTGTCCCGGCTGTACGACGACGACTCCACCCCGGTCGCCGGCCAGTTCTCGCTGACCGGATGGTTCTTCGGGCCGGGCGCGTAGGTGCCGACCGATGAGGCGTACACCAGGGCCGGAACGCCGACCCGGACGGCGGCCTCGATCACCGCGCGGCTGCCGCCGACGTTGGTCCGGTAGAGCGTGCGGCGGTCGTGGCTGGGCTGGATCTGCCAGGCCAGATGCACCACCGCCCGTGCCCCGGCGAAGATCCGCACGAGCTGGTCGGCGGCACCCGGCGACCCGATGTCGCAGGAGTGCCACTCCACGTCCGCGTACGGCTCACCGGCGTCCGGCCCGGGCAGCCGGCGCGCCACCCCAACCAGTTCCGCTTCCGTCTCCCGCCGCAGCCGGCGCAGCACGGCCGTCCCCACGTTGCCGGTCGCTCCCACGATCACGATGCGCATGTCCGGTGCGGTACCCGCTGAACCGGGCAGCAACCGCTCACGGACGGGGGTTCGTGCGCACCCAGCCCTTCTCCCGATCGCGGCGACCCGACGTGGCGGCCAGGCAGCGTGGGCAGACCCAGCCGTCCGGGTCGGCCTCGGTGAGGACGTCGGTTCCGGAGTAGTCGAACGGCACGTGCGGGAAGCGGCGCAGGCGGGTACGGCTCAGCGGCAGCCCGCACAGCGTCTGGTTCTGGCCCGGCAGCCAGGCGTGCACCTCACCCCCGGGCCGGCGTACGCCGTCGGCGCCCGGAACCTCGCTGGACGCCGCGACGGCGGCGGTGCTGGTCACTCGCATGGTTGCCTCGGTTCCCCGGGCGGGGAGGTTCAGGTTCACGCCTGGTGTCTGGCGCGTCGTGTGGGTTCGGGTCTGAAGATCGACAGGCGGCGGAAGCCGCGAGCTTAGGGCGGGTGGGTTCCGGTAACCTGAGTGGGCGGGCCGCTAGCTCAATGGCAGAGCTGTGGACTTTTAATCCATAGGTTCAGGGTTCGAGTCCCTGGCGGCCCACTCCGTTCCAGCTCAGCAGCCCTTTGCGGGGTCGCTGTCTTTGTCAGCACGGCTCGTACAGCAGCGAAGTACAGCGGTAGCCGTCTCACCGGTCCAGTGCGCTGCCGAGCCGCTTGAGCGCGTCGCGGGTGGCCGCCGACGAGACCACCGTGTAGATCTCCATGGTGATGGCGAACTGCGCGTGCCGAAGGATCTGCATCGCCACCCGGGGGTGCACGTCCAGGTCCGCCAGGAGCGAGGCGCAGGTCCGCCGGGCGTCCCGGACGGTGATCCGCCGGACGCCTGCTGCGTCACAGCGACGGTCCCAGAAGCGGTTGAAGTTCCGTGGCTCGACCGGCCGGCCGTAACGGGTGGTGAAAATCAGGTCGGACGGCTGCCAGGCCGGGCCGGCGGCGTCCCGGGCTGTGGTCTGCGCGGCACGGCGGCGATCGAGGGCAACGGTGCAGATGTCCGGCAGCGGCAGGGTGGCGTCCGAGGCAGCCGTCTTCGTCTCCCGGTGCAGCAGTTCGGCACCGACCCGCTGGAGTTGCCGGTCAATGGTCAACTCCCCCGCTTCGAGGTCGACGTCGGCCCAGGTGAGCCCCAACATCTCGCCCTTGCGCAGACCGAGCGCCAGGACCAGGACGTACGCGGCGTAGAGCGGGTCGTCGTCGGCGCGGGCCGACTCCAGGAAGCGCCGCGCCTCGTCGCTCGTCCACGCCTTCCGCTTACGCTTCCGTACCGGCGGCAGCTTCACCAGGGATGCGACATTGCGGGAGATCAGCCCTTCGGTGATCGCCTGGGACAGCAGCGTCCGGAGCACGGTCCGCAGGTGCGTGACGCTGGTTGCCGAGGGCAGATTTTGGCAGCAGCGGCCGAGGGCGCAGCAGCGACGCTGGGCCGGATTGCGCCGCTCGTCCTTGCCCTGGGCACAGCACTGGCAGGTCCGCCCGACCTCGTTAATCCAGGTCTGCACATCGCTGACGCGGAGTTTGTCGAGGCGCTTCCGGCCCAGCCCCGGCACGAGGTAGAGCCGGACCACCACCTCGTAGGTGACGTAGCTGCCGGGGGCGAGGTTCGGCTTGACGATCTCGCGCAGCCAGTAGCCGGCGTACTCCCCCACTGTCGGGGAGCGGGTCGCCACCGGGCCGGCCTTGGCCTGCCCGTGGAGCTTGATCCACTTGTCGTGGACCTCCTCGCGGGTCTTGCCGTAGACCCACTTCCGGCCCCGCTTGCCGTCGGGCTTCTCGACCCAGACGTACGCGGCAAACCCGTTCCGGTAGGGGAAGATCGAGCCTTCGCCGTTGGCCCTTGCGCGTCCAGGCATCAGGCGGCCTCCTGCCGCTCGACCTGGTCACGGATGTACTCGTCGACCCATTCGGGGAGGATGCGGCGGTACTTGCCGTCCTTGATGGAGCGCAGCTCGCCGGTGGCGATCTTCATCTTGACCTTGGAGATGCCGAAGCCGAGCAGCACGGCGACCTCGGCGGGCGAGTACCAGCGGGGGCGGAGGTCGTGGGTCATGCGGCGGCTCCGGTGAGCCAGGCTTCGTGGGCGAGTTCTTCTCGGCCGATGCGTCTGCTCTCGCGCCGCTGGCGGGCGGCGGTGTTGGCGAGCAGGGCGTCTCCCTCGGAAAGCCAGCCGGAGCCGATGTAGGTGAGGGTGCCGACGGTGAGGGTGTCGTCGGGTTCGTCGTCTTCGGTGCGGCGGTAGGTAGCGCGGGTCTCGCGGAGTTGGCCGAAGGTGACGGAGTAGCGGCGGGCTTTGGTGAGGAAGTGGCCGCCGAAGCCGAGCATGTGCGCCCAGCGGCGCAGCCCGGCGTAGACGTTGGGTTTGGCGTCAAGGATGCCTTGACGGTCGTCGGCGGTTGCGGCGCCGCCGGTTGTGTCGGTGTGGGTGGGGCGGCCGAGGTGCCAGCAGGCGTCGATGAGGCGGGCGACGTGGTCGCCTCCGGGGTCGGCGTAGTCGTCAACCGTGGAGGGGGTGAGTCGGGTGGAGCTGTGTCCGGTGGCTTCGGTGGCCTTGGTGGCGTACTTGGCGAGGTAGGCGGCTACCTTGCCGTCGGTCAGCTCACCACCCGTGCTGTTGATTCGTCGGATGTCGACCTGCTCGCCCCAGGCCACCACCCAGCCCTGCGGCCGGTCGGGGTGCGCTGGCGTGGTGACGGTGATCTGGCGGGAGGCCGCGTGGACGGCTGCCTCCAGGTCGTCGATGCTGATGCCGGCCGGCGGCGGCACGAGGGCGTCCGGGTCGTCAGGGTCGACGCCGTCGAGGCGCAGCAGGACGTGGAAATGGACCGCTGCCCGGGCGCTGCACCTCGGCGACCTTCCCGTGGGAGACCCGGACTGGCGGCACTGAGCGGACGTTGCCGGAGGCGGTGACGACCCGGACGAGCGGGATGCCGCGTCGGCGGCAGAGCGCGGCGAGGTGGCGTTCAATGGCCTGCTTGGTGCGCCGCCACAGCTCTCCAGAGAAGTAGTTCCAGACGACCTGGTGGGCGTGGTCGTAGCAGTCCAGGCACAACGGCTGCCCGAGCCGCGGATCATCGGCCTCGTGGCGGGCGAAGCACGCCGCAGGCTGCCCGTGCGGGCAGGTGCGGGCGGTGCTGCGGGCACGGCAGGGAGCCGGGCGGCAGTCGCAGCGCTGCCGGGTGGCGCAGGTGTGGCGGGGGACGTGCCGGTGGTGGACCGGGCCGAAGGACGGGGCGGTGAAGGTGGCGAAGACGACCGGATGGCGGCCGACCGAGCCGGGGACGCCCTTGCCGCCGGTCAGGCCGCAGCGCACGACCTGGTAGGCGTCTCCGGCGTAGACCCAGGCGCAGTCCGGGCACCGGGCTTCGCGGCGGTTACCGCACGCCTTGTACAGCGTCTGGTCGGGCAGTTCGTCGGTGTGCTGCTCGCCCAGAACCCGGCCGGTGTCACGCTCGACAGCGGCGAGGATGCCGGTGAGACGGATGGGGCGGGTGCAGCCGCCGGCGGGGCGGGTGTGCTCCAGCCAACCGGAGAACTCCGGCAGGGCGGCGCGGTGCAGGACCTGGGCGTCACGGCCGGCGGCGACGCCGGGCCGGTACAGGTCGAGCGGGGTGGACACGACTTCCTCCTCAGGCAGGTGACAGGGACGGGAGACGGAGCACCACCAGCCCTGGACGCCTGTCCGCTGGTGGTGTTCGTCGGGTCTCCTGGCACCGCCGGGAGGGCGGCTGACACCGGAGGGCGGGTCCGTGGTGATGCCACTCTCCGCCGATGGGTTCGTGTCCTTTCGCGTTCGTCGAGCCGATGAGTGGGTCGGCACGGGCGGGGAGCCCTGGGATGTCGGCATTCGGCAGGTTGCCGCAGGCTGCCCCCACCCGTGGAAGTCGCGAATCCGGGCCATCGTGGACGGCAGAAGGCCGTGCTGGGCCGCTTAGCGGATTCCGGGGACCGGCACGGCGGCCGGTGTGATCGAGAGCCGGCGGGATGTGGCCCGCATTCAGCGGTAGGAAGGCCGCTCGGCATCTCGGAAGTCGATTCCAGCGATCCGGCAGGAAGGCCGCGCTGGCGTGCTCGACGAGCGCCAGAGTAGCACCGGGTACCGACACGTCAACCCGTCGTGACTCCTGCGGCCGGGGTGGACGACCGGCTGCCGGCCTGCTGCCGGCCGGTGTGGGAGGACTTTCTGTACGTCTTCAAGGCGGCCCTTGACGGGCCGCACGCGCCGCCGCCTGGGCGCGCGCCGGCCGCTGCCGCTGTCGCTCTGCGGCCGTCACGCCGGATGCCCGGCGGCTGGCGCGGAGAGCGGGAAAGCCCGGAGGGCCGCCGCAGAACGACAGACCGTTGACGGGTGAGGGGTGGGCCGGCAGCCGGCCGGGCCGCGCGGCCACGAGCCCGCGCGGTGTAGGGGAGCGGACGCCGGCCGCGTCGGCGAGCTGGGGGCGGTCGCGGGGTTGCGGTTAGGGCGCCTCCGGCGGGGGCGCTCCGGCTCCAGGATGGCCGGGGCTCCGTCGGCGGGTCGCGGTCCGTGGTGGTTGCGGTAGGCCATCCCGCCTGCCCTCGACCCGGGCGAGCCGAGCAGACCCCCGCCCGACCCGCCAGCGTCCGGACGTGCGTCAAGGTCCGCTTGACATGGCGGGCCGGGCGGCGGCCCGCTCCCCAGAGGGGCGGGTCGACGGCACACGGGATGGCGTAGCCCGAGGCCAAGGATGACCTCCGGCTCCTTGAACCTGTATGACATCCTCTCGCCATGGCCATGACTGAAGCGTTTGCGTCCACAGCGGCACAAACTATCCCGGTTTTCGCATTCGCGGCCACCGTTGAGGTCCGGTACGCAATTAAGCGCATGAGGTTCCCGAGAAAAGATCTCCCGCCAGAGATCCGCGCCAAGAAAATTGACGACTTTGTCGGTCTATTGATGGGATACGGCCTATGGGCCGGCTTAATGATTTGGCTCGCCATTGCCGAGTGGCTTTCAATTAGGCGACTCCGGGACATTGCACCGGGAATTAATGATGAAGCAATTGTTCAAAACTCGATGCTAGCGGCCATTGTGTTCTTCATCGTCGCTCCGGCCGTTTCACTACCCATGTACATATATAATCGGCTTCTCGCCCTTTTGATAAATGAGACGTCGGCTTGGATTCTGAGGATACCCAAGGCAAACCCTCGCCGTCCGACTCTTGACGACGATCCCTCCGCCTACGCCTACGGGCCCGCGCCAACTCCACGGCAGAGGAGAAAGATGTTCTGGAAGCGCATCCCCCAGGGTCCGGCCAGCTCACGCACCTCGGCTGAAGACAAGCCAAATGGCCCCCCAGTCGCTTGAGAGCGACTGAGGGGCCAAGTCGGGCCGACTTACCGCACGGCGCGAAGAGGGCGTCTTTGTGGTTCAAAAGGATGAACCGCATCTACTTCGAAGCCTGCAATGGCCGCGATCTCAGAAACGCTCAGACCCTTGGCCATCAGCGCGTCCCCGATATTGCGAGGGAGTAGCGGGCGCTCCTCGGGCAGTTCGTCGCTTGCTGGCTCTCGGGTACGCCAACCCCGCGCACTGAGCATCTTGTACAGATTAGTTCGCTGATTGGCTCCAAGAGTTCCAAGGTCCGCAGCGCGTTCGATGATGGCCTGCATCGAAACACCCCACTCTCGTTTGAGATCTACCAGCCGACCCAGATTCAGATTTCGCAACTGGGGCCGGATAACTTCTCCCGGCATCAGAAATTCCGCCGCGAACTTGCTGGCCTCTTGCTCGATTGCATCCGATACGTACGCGGAATGCAAGCAAAGATGACCAAGTTCATGGGCCAGCGTAAGCCGTTTACGGTCGACTGGAACCCGAGAATTCAGAAGGATGACGGGATGCTCACCTATCCATTGGGATAGACCGTCTACCCGCGGAGTGCCGAAATCCTCTTCGATGATCAGGCAGCCCGCAGCCTCCATCCACTTTATGAGGGATCGCACGGGACCCACCGGCATCCGCCACTGCATTCTTACCAGGCGAGCGGCATCTTGCGGGTCCACATCTATCGGGTCGAAGGTGGGGATCCTTTGATCCGCTCTTAGCGATACATCTTCGAATAGGTGACGGGCGTGCATTCTGTACATATTGAGCTTAGCTTCAAGTTGCCTCCAGGTAGTTGGCTTCGCTGTTGCTTGTCGCCGCATGTGCACGTCAATTGCCATAGCGCCGCGTAGGCTTCCTGCGGTTTGCAGGAAGGCTACGGTGACGCCGAGAGCTTTGGCCAACTTTTCTAGAACTGCCGCATCCGGTTCCCGCTGGTCATTCTCGTAGCGGGACAGGGCGGCCTGCGTAACGCCGGCCGCCTGCGCCAATTCCCCTTGTGTTAGTCCGCGTGCTCGGCGTGCGGTCACCAACGCTTCGCCGAGGTAGCTCATTACCCTTCGTCCTCCTGGTTCCGATGGCCCTCCGCAACGTTCGGCATGCGGGGAGTGAAGTCGATCTGAGGCGCCCGGGGCTCGGGAGTGGGAGTAACCGGGAGAGGACGAATCTTGCCACTGTCCCCAGCCTCGCCCGCGAACGGCAGCGGGTTACACCAGATGACCTTGTCCCGAGCGGTTCGAAGGGAGAGCACAGCCTCACCCATCTCCCGCTCCTCCTTGTCCCAGAAGTACCCCGCGCAGAGCCGGATCTCCTCCAGGCCCTCGAACGCCTCCTGGCCCTGGGTAAAGAAGGACATCGCCGCCAACGTCGGATATGTACTAATCTCCCCAGATTGCCCGTGCCGCTTGACGCGCAGCCTATACCGGACGCCGATCCAGAGCTCCCGGGTCGGCTCCTTGTCGTGCACGTGCACCTCGGTCAGCTGATCCAGTTCACCAAGCAGGTGCCGCCACAGTCGGTCGTGGATCCAGTTCGCCAACCCCCGCTCCGTCGAGTCCGCAACCCACAGCGGGTTCTCGCGCCGGTACTTCAGCAAGTCGCCCCGCGCCGCCTGCGACGCGCGACCCATCCCAGTGATGACCTTGTCGCCCAAGTCTTCGAGAACCTGCTCGAACGTGGGGTGCGAAATCATGCCGGAAAATATACCACCCCTGTCGCACGAGTGTGCGAGCGCCACAAGCGTCACAAGGAACCGCCCTCGGCGACGTGGTCGAGGCGGCGGTCACGCCGGCAGTCGGGGTGACCACCACGGTGAAGGTCGGGAAGGCCGGGTCGGTCGGGACCGGGGAGACCAGGTCGACCACGGTCGGGGCGGCGGTCACGCCGGCAGTCGGGGTGACCACCACGGTGAAGGTCGGGAAGGCCGGGTCGGTCGGGACCGGGGAGACCAGGTCGACCACGGTCGGGCCGGCCGTCCGAGGTGACCACCACGGTGAGGGTCGGGAAGGCCGGGTCGGTCGGGACCGGGGAGACCAGGTCGACCACGGTCGGGCCGGCCGTCCGAGGTGACCACCACGGTGAGGGTCGGGAAGGCCGGGTCGGTCGGGACCGGGGAGACCAGGTCGACCACGGTCGGGCCGGCCGTCCGAGGTGACCACCACGGTGAGGGTCGGGAAGGCCGGGTCGGTCGGGACCGGGGAGACCAGGTCGACCACGGTCGGGCCGGCCGTCCGAGGTGACCACCACGGTGAGGGTCGGGAAGGCCGGGTCGGTCGGGACCGGGGAGACCAGGTCGACCACGGTCGGGCCGGCCGTCCGAGGTGACCACCACGGTGAGGGTCGGGAAGGCCGGGTCGGTCGGGACCGGGGAGACCAGGTCGACCACGGTCGGGGCGGCGGTCACGCCGGCAGTCGGGGTGACCACCACGGTGAAGGTCGGGAAGGCCGGGTCGGTCGGGACCGGGCTCGGCTCTTCTGTACGGCAGCGAACGCAGGGCCCGTCGAAGGTCGTTTGACGGGCCTCTCACGGTCGTACGGCTGGAACGCTGGCATGACGAGCTGCCGCCGCCCGGCCGCTAACTTGTCCCGGCTTCCCACGGGTTTCGCAGTTGGCTTCGCATCAGCTTCACATGGCTTCCCATACTGGCACCTGGGACGGTGACCTGCGGGGGACCCCGGTGTTGGCCAACAACCGGCCCAACACGTACCGTATCGAGCATGACCAACGATCCCTTCGAGGGCCTTGTCGACGAGCAGCCTCCAGACGGACGAGCCGTCCGGGAACAGCTGCTCCGTGACGCCAAGCGCGGCTTCGCCAAGTTGCGCAAGGTGTTCGTGCAACGGCCGTCCGGTGGGGAGCGGGCTTCGGTACTGGCCGACATGGTCCGAGGGCGCCAGGAACGGGCCCTGGACGCACTGCTATTACTGCACGCCCTGGAGCCGGTGCTCGACGGCAGCCCGCTGCCGCTCGGAACCTGGGCCAAGATGCTCGGATCGAAGAAGAACCCGTGCACGTCGCCGACAGCTTCGCGGGCCTTCGATGTCCTTGTCGACCGGAAGTTGATCACCCGAAGGGCCGACGGCAAGCGTGTCGTTGTCCACCCACTGCTTGAGGACGGATCCGGACTGTCCTGGGACCGACCGGGCCAGAACCGTAGCACCGTGGGCAAGGGCTACTTGACCATCCCGCACGAGTACTGGACCAGCGGCCTGGTGGATCAACTCACGCTTCCCGGCAAGGCCATGTTCCTGATCATGCTCGCCGAGACGACCCAGAACCCGAGGTTCTCCATGGCGGTAGCCCGTGCGCCGAAGTGGTACGGCATTTCCGAGCGCACGGCCGAGCGCGGTTACAAGGAGCTGCGGGAGATCAAGGTAGCCGACGATCAGCCCCTACTGCGCGAGCACCTTCAGGTTGTCGCCGATCCCCGATCGCCGACCCAGCTGCGCCCCGTCTGGCACCGGGCCTTGTCCGATCCATACAGCCAGGCGGCACGCGCCGCGCAGCAGTCCGCCACCACCAAGGCCGTCCGGCGCGCGGCGAAGAAGGCGGCCGCTCTCGACACGACGGGCAACAAGGTCACCAAGAAGGCCGGCAAGGCCGGCAGCAAGAATTCCCGCCGGGTGGCCCGCAAAACCAGCGCGGAGACCAGCTTCGCATGATCAAGAAAGGAGAAGGATATGAGTCAACGAGACTCACCTGATGAGGAAAGGCCTGCACCGCCAAGATCGAACATGTGGTCAACGGTGCAGGCCGCGGTTACCGGAGGATGGGGACCAACCATCCGCCTCATGCTGATCCTGGCGACGGTCATCGCCGCGATCGGCTTGCTGGGACTCGGGGCGGGAACCCCTCTCTCAGCCGTCTTGCAGTTGATTCAGTAACTACAGTACCGGCGAGTGGTGTCGGCAGTCCACGCGACTGCCGACACCATGTTCAACAGGCCAAGCCCGCCGTCCGGGCTGCGAGCCGAACGACCGCAGCTAATCGGATCGGTAGCTGTTGTCTGTTTCCCGACCGGTTCCCCAGGCGTCCCGACCCTCCCCCCGATGGGCCCCCAGACCGCGAGCGACGGCGGGCAACGGCTGGACTCAACGGGACTGAGCAAGATCGGCCCCTGACCGCATCTCTGCTGGTCAGGGGCCGTCTTTGCACCTGGTGGCGGGTAGAGGATCGAACCTCTGTAGCTTTCGCGACGGATTTACAGTGCATGCCCAATTGGGTACGACACACCGGCTTGTGCCCGTTGCGGGTGCGGTGAGAAGAGGTCCCGCCCAGGTGGGTCGGGCGAGACCTCTCCCATGATCAGCTCAGGTCGGTCAGGTTGACCCGACGCTGATGCCGGCATGGCTCAGCCGTCCACACCAGTTCCTCGCGGACAGTCCCAGGCCGGACATTGCCGCCGGAGGTGTCCTGCCCCTCCGGGCCGCTTACCGCAGTTACGGTGACACCGCACTCCGGGCACGGCTCGCCCTCAACGAAAGCCATGGTCATATCGCTTCCCTTCAGCCATGGGTGGGCCGTGTCCAGTCTGAGCCACGGGTACGACAACCATGCGCATTTGGAGGCCGCGGCACATCGCGGGCTCCGATGCGTCCACGGTGTCGGGCGTCAGCGAGGCAGCGAGAAGGCAGCGCCAACCTCGATGCGAGTCGGCCACGAACGTCAACCGTTCAGGTCCGGGACCTGCTCGTCGATGCGGGCCGCCACTGGCTGCCACCAGCCGACGGGTTGAATCCGCATCCCCCAGCGGGGGCCAGCCCAACGGTGGCGGCAAAGAGCAGGCCCGGGTCGGCCCACTTGTCGGCGTCGAACCGTTCCGCTGCCTGCCGCTCGCGGTGGTGGCGAGACGAGTCGGGTCATGGTCGGACCGAGCATGTTGCGCTCTCGCTGTCCGGCACTAAGTTGAGACCCGGGATTCCGAGGAGGATTTAAGTGCCCAAGCGCGTCAACACCGGGCCGGGAGACGACCCGGACGAGTACTTCTTCGAGTGCGAGGACTGCGAGGGCGTAGGGACCATAAACGTCCCAGACGGACTTGATGAGTCGACCACTGTCAGCGGCGAGTGTCCCGGGTGCGGCGGCCTGGGCTTCTACGAAGGCGACGCTGACGATGTCGAACCGTGCAACAAGCGCTTCCACCCGAAGGGTGGGGGGCCTGATCCCGGGGCCTACTGGTACTTCTGCCGTGAGCCAAGGGGCCACGCGGGAGACTGCGATTGCCCGGCAGTTCACGAGTAGCGCCAGCGAAATGGCTGTCGACAGCAACGCTGACAGCAACCGCGCCGGACGGCGGCACGCAGACGAGGACTGGCATGAACGAGGTTCCGAGCGTGCAGCCGTTGCCGGACGCGTGCGGACGCGACGCACAGAGCTTGTAAGCGAGACGTCGCATCGGTGGGCCGACATCAGGTCGGGCAGTAGAGCGCCACGTCTGGCAGAGGTGCTCTTGCCCTATGGCGGCCAGGTCTCAGAATTAGATGGGTCGGCACAGTTGCGGCCCTCCGTGCCAGCCGAAGCCTGACACAGCGCCGGAACGCATTGACCCCTGGCCCAACCACGTGAGCAGAGGAGGGCGCAGTTGAACACAGTACGCGCCAGAGTGTGGCAGTTCCGTTTGGAGCGCAACATCCAGGTGGTGGCCACGGTGGTTGGGCGAGGCACGTTGGCAGTGAGCCTTGCGCGTCTCCTTCACATCAATGCGATGGCCTGTGACCTTCGCAAGGTGCTCGACTACCGGACCAAGCAGCTCGAGGTCCGCTTGCTACTCAGTTACCTTGGCGCTCCCGGCGGCAACGCGCTTCAACTGGATCACCGCGCCTTCGCTGCGAGTTCACGTCACATACGCGGCTTTGTCAGCGAGTGCTCCGGACTTGGGGTTCTGACGGCTGCGAGTGAGGCGATTTTTGCTTGGCAGCATGGAACCCATGATCTGCACAATTTCGATGCTTTGCCCAGACAGTTGCTTTGGGAATACGATGCCAAGGGCGTACGCCCCGACCTGCTGTTCCATCTGCCTACGGGCCCTGTCGCAGGTGAGGCGCGTGGTCGCTACCGCAGGGCGAAAAACATCCTTCCGAAGAAGCCGCTAAGCCCGCAGAAGGATCGACTCCGAGAGCTAGCTAACTGGTCATCGGTGCACAACGATCACTCGTACTTCATGAGTTGGCTTTACATCGGACCATCTGGAGTGGCCGTTGACATCTTTCTTCCCGCCAATCCCCGCTGGGACTGGGGCACCGGCCTGAGAGCCGCGGCCTTCCAGGCCGATGAGGAGCAGGATGATGCACAAGAGTGGCGCTTTCCGCTGCAGGATGATTTGCCTAGGTGGACGGGGCGGCGTCCAACCCGGCGTCGCCCCGTACCAGACGATGAGGACTTACTCCATGTAGTAGACGAAGCGCGGTTCGCCGCCTCCGCGCCAACACTGCCACTGGACCTGCTCGAGCTTGATTCGCAGGAGCGGGCTACGAGGGTTATCGACAGCCTTTTCCGGACCGCCCCGGAGGCTGGGCCGGATGCGGAGCTGGCCGGCATTCCGGTGCGCGGAACGTGGGCACCTGCTGATCAGCTAGGTGACGCGCGGTACGAGGTCCTGCTCGGGGTACTTGCTGCGCCAGCCGGAGATCGTGGAGACGTGAGACGCGTAGACGTAGAGGAGAGGCTTGCTCGAAGCGAGGGCTCTTTTGACGTCTGTCTCGACGGACGGCTCCTCACGGTCGTCCGCCCAGTCACAGCCCCCCGGCCAGAGTGGACGCAGCTTGAGCGAGTGTTGCTTGCCGACCGTTAACGCGAACGGCACCTAACTTGATCTTTAACCTGTGCGGCGTGGCCTCGGGTTATTCGAGGTCTTCGTTTTCTTCGTGCTGCCTTTCGGTTTTGTGCTGGTGGCGGCGGTGACGATGTGGACGTCGTGGCGGGTTGCCGGGTGGCGGTTGGGTAGTCCGGGTGGTCGGCCGGGTCCTGGTCGGGAGGGTTTCGGTGCGCGGGCGGGGTTGCCGGCTTTGGTGCGTAGGTGTCGAAAGCCTCGGCGGACGCGGGCGGGCGTGAGTCGCTCGGGCGACGCTGGACGTTCCCATGGGCGGCGCAGGTCGCCGACGGCGCCTCGGGCGAGGCGTAGCTGGGTGTAGGCGGCCAGCACCAGGCAGGTCCAGCGGTCGGCGGCGTGCGGGTTGCGTAGTTTCGGGCTGGTCCAGCCGAGGGTTTGCTTGAGCATGCGGAAGGTGTGCTCGATGTCGAAGCGGCGCAGGAACGCCTGCCAGAGCAGATCGGTCTCGGCGGCGGTGGCTTCCGGCTGCGACCACCAGAGCCAGACCGGTTTCGCGGTGGCGCCGCTGGGTAGCCGGTCGACGGTTAACAGGATCACGGTGCCTTCGATGATCGGCAGCGGGCCGTGTTGGGCGGTCCAGGCGGTGCGGTGGGTCAACCGCGGGTGCAGCCGGTGCCAGGCCCGCGCGCTCGCGGTGCCATAGAGACGGGTATCGGTGGTCGTGGCGACGTCCGGGTCGCCCCAGCTGCCCGGGTCACCGAAGATGAACTCGCCGCCATGGCGTCGTGGGCGGCCGGTGGTGCCGGGCAGCCGGGGTGGCGTGGGTCGGCGCAGCACCCGATCCGAACGCATCCGCACCAGAACCCGAACGGGCAGATCAGCGAGGAGGAACGCCAGCCGGGGCCCGTCGTATCCGGTATCCGCGACGATCCACACGTCCCGATCACCAGGCCGCCACTGCCCGGCAACGATCAGCCGCTGCACCACGTCCCGCAACTGCCCGGCGGTGACCGTGGCAGCGTCGTCACCGGGCGCCAACCGGCGGGCGTCCAACGGCGCGGTCCACGAGGTGCGCCCGGCCTCCAAAGCGGTGACGAACGAGTACGGCCAGCCCGGAACCCCGATGTGCGCGTCCTTGCCGCGCCCGTAGGTGTGACACAGCACCCGCTGCGGGCAGGTGTGCGCCTCCGGCCGCAGCCAGCACGTCACATCCACCGCCAGGACGACCCGCCCGTCCGCAGCCCGCGGCAGCGGCACCGCCGCCACCGCGCTCCGCAGCCGCTCGATGTCAATCCGGCCGCGGTTCAACGCCGCATACAACGAGCCGTGACCACGGCGATGCTCACCCACCAGCGACAACTCCACCAGCGACCGCACCGGCGCATCCCCGCACAACAACGCATCGGCCAGCTCGAACAACGCATCCCTGCGAGCGGTCAGACAGGCGTGGAACTCGCGCCGGAACGCGGCCAGCCGCCCGACCCCATCAGTCGTCCTGGCATCGTGCACACTGATCACCAGACAGCCCTTGGTGTGCGATCTTCTTCCCTAGACAAGAGGAATGATCGATCAAGGGCTGTCCTCATGATCAGCCGGGGTCGATGCCACCACGCCGCAGGTTAAAGATCAAGCTAAGGCGTGTTTCAGAAGTCGTGGTGGCCGGTGAAGGTCGCGGCGTGGCGGTGATCGACAACTGAAGAGGTCTCCGGTATCTGGTTCTGCGACCAAGCAAGAACTTCATACCGGAGACCTCGTGGCCAGCGTAGCGGTGACGAGGCGGCACGACCTCACCGACGCTCAGTGGCAGCGGCTCGCTGCGCTACTGCCGGCCGCGTCGGCGAAGGGCCGGCCGCCGAAGTGGCAGAAACGGCAGCTCATCGATGGGATCAGGTGGCGGATCCGGATCGGGTCGCCCTGGCGTGACGTCCCGGCCGAGTACGGGCCCTGGCAGACGCTCTACGGCCTGTTCCGTCGCTGGCAGCGCGACGGCACCTGGGACAAGATCCTGGCCGCGTCACAGGCCGCCGGCGATGCGCAAGGCCGCATCGGCTGGACGGTCAGCGTGGACTCGATGACCAGCCGCGCCCACCAACACGCCGCCGGCGCCCGCAGAGACGGCCACCTGCAGAAAGAGCCACCCGGTGGCGTGCACGACGAACCCGCCGATCACGCCCTCGGACGATCTCGCGGCGGTCTGACCACCAAGACGCATCTGGCCTGTGAGCAGGGACAGAAGGTCCTATCGATGGTCGTGACCGCCGGGCACCGTGGTGACAGCCCGCAGTTCATCCCGGTCCTGCGTCGTATCAAGGTGACCCGCCTCGGGGTGGGCCGGCCCCGCACCTGCCCCGACCTGGTCCTGGCCGACAAGGCGTACACCAGCCGCGGAAACCGCGCCTACCTGCGCAAGCGCGGGATCAAGGCGTGCATCCCGAGTAAGACCGATCAAGACGCCCACCGCAAGGCCAAGGGCAGCCGCGGCGGGCGCCCGCCGAAGTTCGACCGAGACCTCTACCGGATGCGACATGCCGTCGAGAACGGCATCGCCCGGCTCAAGCGCCACCGCGGCCTGGCCACCCGCTACGACAAGTTGGCCGTCCGGTTCCAGGCCGTCCTGACCATCACCATCATCTGTGAATGGCTCTGACCGGGCTTATGAAACACGCGTGCAGGGGCACTCCCCGCGTCCCACCGACGAGGTTGCCGGCTCGCCGGGGAAGATCATCGGGCACAAGGCGGGCACAAATGGCATCGACAAGCGCTGTCAACCGCTGTAAGGCAACGAGAAACCTCGCGCAGGTCAGGACACCGATCCGCCCGATCTGAGATGATCCATCGACCACCCGAGGGGTTCAGGGTTCGAGTCCCTGGCGGCCCACTCCCTTGCAGCTCAACGGCCCCATTATGTGGGCTCGATCTTGGCTCAGCGGTTCGCCCAGGACGAGGCGCGGGCCATTTGCTCTGGAGGTGGTCATGCGGACCGTCAACTTCGCCCAGCTAAGGCAGAACCTGGCCGCTGAACTCGACAGCGTCATCAACGACGCCGAGGAAGTAGTGGTAACCCGCTCGGGCCACGAGCCGGTGGTCATCGTCCCGCTTGCCGAGTACGAGGCGATGAAGGAAACCGAGTACCTCTTTCGCAGCCCCGCCAACGCCACCGCGCTGCGCCGTTCGATGGAGGAGCTCGAGAAGGGCGATGCGGCTGACTAGAACCAGTACCTCAGCCACACGGGCCAAAAGCTGGTCGAGCTCATCAACGGCCTCATCGCGGACGTGATGCAAGGTTCGAAGCCCTGCCGGCCCACCACATACCGTCTCCCGGGTCCTCCGGGGTCGAGCCGAGTCGCGGGCGCCGCGGGCCGCGGCCCGGCACCGCTGGTCGGATACTGGCTGTGTGACGGAGGAACTGGCTAGCAGGTCGACGCGCTGGACAATTCACGGTGAGCGACTTGTCGACGGCAGCCGACGCTCCCGGTTGAGCATCGCTGACGTGGAGCTTCCCGACGGGATGCGCTTCGAGCAGTACGTGATCCGGGCACCCAGGTCGGCCATGGTTGCCGTGCTCGACGGCCAAGAGCGCCTGTTGCTGATGCGGCGGCACCGGTTCGTGTTCGACAGGTGGGTGTGGGAGCTGCCGGGCGGATACGTCGATGAGGGCGAGGATCCGGCGACCTGCGCGATCCGCGAGGTCGAGGAGGAAACCGGCTGGCGCCCGGGCACCGTGGAGCCCTTGGTGTCGTTTCAGCCGTGGGTGGCGACCGCAGACGCGGAGAACTTGCTGTTCCTTGCTCGGAATGCGGAGTACACCGGCGCTCCGGTGGACGTCAACGAGACCGAGCGCGTGGCCTGGGTTCCGCTGGAGGAGACGCGGCAACTCGTGTCCGAGGGTGAGATCGTTGGTGCCGGAACGGTGATCGCCGTGTTGGAGCTGATGGCGCGCCAGGCGCGGGGTGAGCTGTAGTCAGCGCCGCTGGCCGAGCGCCGCGTCGACCCGGGTGATGAACTGCCGCACTGTCGGCTTGCGGCGGTGGGGTGCCAGACCGGTCTGCAGATCGCGCACGTAACGGACGGCACGAGCCGACCGCAGTTGGGTGGTCAGGGTGAGCGCCTCCGCGCCGACGGCACTGGCACGTTCCGGCTCGCCGTGGCGAGCGTGGACGCTGGCCAGCAGGGCGAGGTTGAAGGCTTTGCTGCGTACGTAGCGCTCGTCCATCTTGAGTGAGCGAGCGGCGAAGCGTTCGGCTCGGCGGTGTTGACCGAGCGCGTGGAAGCAGTGGCCGAACTTGGCCGACAAGTACGCCTCGTCGAAGTAGCCAAGCCACTGAGGATCGCTGCTGCGGTCCGCGCGGTCGAGGGCTCGCTCCGCTTGGTGAAGCGCGGTCGCACAGTCGCGTTCTTGGAGGGCGACAGCGTGGGCATGAGCTTCCATGACCAGCGCTTCGGCAGTCAGCGCGGTGAGGCCCGCGCGTTGTGCTGTCTGCCGGGCGGCGCGGGCGAGGTCGACGCCGGTGGCGGCGTGCCCGAGATAGGTGGCTTGATGGCTCATCGCGGCGAGGATCTCGGCACCAAGGCCGGCGTCGGCGGCCGTTCGGGCGAGGTCCAGGGCATGCGTGAGGTATCGCTGGGCGAGGCCATGTTCGGCCATGTCGTACGCCTGCCACCCGGCGAGCTGCGTCAGTTCGGCAGCAGCGGCGAGCAGTCTGCGGCCGGTCGCCGGGTCGTACCGGCCCTCGGTCACCAGGGGCGCCACCTCATGGTGCAGGAAGCGGGTGACGTTGTCGCGGGCATGCCCGCCGCCGTACTGGTTGTCGAGTCGCCGATAAGTGGCGGTCATCTGCCGGATCGTGTCGATGTCGGGTTGACCGACCGTTCGTCGGCCCTCCTGCTCGACGGGCTGCGCCGTGGTGGCGGTGAACCAGCGTAGGGCGGGCAGGGCGTACGCGGTGGAGTTGAACAATGTCTGGCGAAGCATGTCTCGACGGTTCACATCGCCTTCCCATAGCTGCGCGGCGGCCTGGACGTCCTCGCGCCAGGACCGGTTGCCCGGCACGTCACTGTGCCGACCGAGGGAGTGATCCGACATGGCCGGGCGATATGACCGCTGGTGGGGCGCGAGGCCCAGCGTCATCCGGGCTTCGTCGGGCATGCCGCAGCCGTCGGCGATCCGTTCCAGCACGTCGATCGAGGTCACCCGTCGGCCCGCGATGATCCGGCTGATGTAGCCCTGCTCCAGGCCGACAGCCGCGCCGATGCGAGTTTGGCTCGCGCCGGTGTGCCGAGCGAGCAGCCGGAACACGGCACCGATGTCGCGGGCCGCCAGAGCCTTGTGCATGTCCTCGCGCGACCAGCGGTCGTCGGGTATCCGGAGATTTTCCAGCAGCACAACGGCTCCCAGCGTCGTCAGACGACTACCCATGGTGGTCAGTCAGGAGCCTACGGTCGGTGTACGGGCAGGTCGAGTCCGCTCATGTCACCGTGACATGACCGGTCGACATGGTCACCGCACCCCACTCGGCGGGACCGTCTCCGGCATGGACTTCGACGTCGATGACCCGCCGGGCGGGATGTTCGTCTACGGCTCTGAGCCGCCGGTCAGGCTCGTCTTCCCGACCCTGCACGACAGGACGGGCTCGTGACTATCCGGGGTCGCCTGTGTCCGTTGGTGCGATGGCTGTTCCGGCAACCCGATCCGGCATCACCGCCCGGAACAGGGCAGCGGTACCAGGACGCCGAGCGCGCGGCAGCGCAACAGCGGTTACTCGACCTGGCAGCGCAGCTACGACGAGCCCAAGGCAACCGTGAGCCGGCGCAGGACGCGGCAGAGCAGCGATGAGCCGAAGGGCGGCCCGGACGACTCCGAGCAGACGACACGTCTCGTACGAGGACTACCTGGTCGCGACGGCCCTGACTCTTGCTCGGAGGCACCGCCCTGTCTGGTGCTGGCGGAAGTGGCGGCGGATCTGCCGCTGCGGAGCGGATCTGCCCTGCCGCGCCCGGCACCGAATCCCTATCAATCGTGGCCACTGGCCGGGAGAGGACGCGTAGTGGAAGGCGACCAGGAGCAGGCGATCCTGGCTGTGCATGTCCGAGGGTTCGACGGCATGTGCACCGGCTGCCGCGCCTGGTGGTCGCGGCTGTCGCCGTACCCCTGCTGGCAGGTGGAATGGGCGACCAGCCGACAGGCACGGACGATCACCACCCGTTTCCTGAAGGGTGTGCGGTGACCACCCACGGCCCGGTCATGCCGGCCTGGAGCTGCGGAGGTTGCGATCTGCCCTGGCCCTGCCCGACACGAAAGCGCGAGCTGCGCGCGGAGTATGACGGCGCTCCCGTGTCGCTCGCCCTCTACCTCGGCGCCTACCTGGTCCAAGCCACCGAGGACATGCCGTGGACGCCGGCCGGGGTGTTGCACCGCCGATTTCTCGGCTGGACCAGGCAGGCCGACTAACTTGAGCTTTAACCCGCTGGACGGCGGTATCGACCCCGGCTGATCATGAGGACAGCCCTTGATCGATCATTCCTCTTGTCTAGGGAAGAAGATCGCACACCAAGGGCTGTCTGGTGATCAGTGTGCACGATGCCAGGACGACTGATGGGGTCGGGCGGCTGGCCGCGTTCCGGCGCGAGTTCCACGCCTGTCTGACCGCTCGCAGGGATGCGTTGTTCGAGCTGGCCGATGCGTTGTTGTGCGGGGATGCGCCGGTGCGGTCGCTGGTGGAGTTGTCGCTGGTGGGTGAGCATCGCCGTGGTCACGGCTCGTTGTATGCGGCGTTGAACCGCGGCCGGATTGACATCGAGCGGCTGCGGAGCGCGGTGGCGGCGGTGCCGCTGCCGCGGGCTGCGGACGGGCGGGTCGTCCTGGCGGTGGATGTGACGTGCTGGCTGCGGCCGGAGGCGCACACCTGCCCGCAGCGGGTGCTGTGTCACACCTACGGGCGCGGCAAGGACGCGCACATCGGGGTTCCGGGCTGGCCGTACTCGTTCGTCACCGCTTTGGAGGCCGGGCGCACCTCGTGGACCGCGCCGTTGGACGCCCGCCGGTTGGCGCCCGGTGACGACGCTGCCACGGTCACCGCCGGGCAGTTGCGGGACGTGGTGCAGCGGCTGATCGTTGCCGGGCAGTGGCGGCCTGGTGATCGGGACGTGTGGATCGTCGCGGATACCGGATACGACGGGCCCCGGCTGGCGTTCCTCCTCGCTGATCTGCCCGTTCGGGTTCTGGTGCGGATGCGTTCGGATCGGGTGCTGCGCCGACCCACGCCACCCCGGCTGCCCGGCACCACCGGCCGCCCACGACGCCATGGCGGCGAGTTCATCTTCGGTGACCCGGGCAGCTGGGGCGACCCGGACGTCGCCACGACCACCGATACCCGTCTCTATGGCACCGCGAGCGCGCGGGCCTGGCACCGGCTGCACCCGCGGTTGACCCACCGCACCGCCTGGACCGCCCAACACGGCCCGCTGCCGATCATCGAAGGCACCGTGATCCTGTTAACCGTCGACCGGCTACCCAGCGGCGCCACCGCGAAACCGGTCTGGCTCTGGTGGTCGCAGCCGGAAGCCACCGCCGCCGAGACCGATCTGCTCTGGCAGGCGTTCCTGCGCCGCTTCGACATCGAGCACACCTTCCGCATGCTCAAGCAAACCCTCGGCTGGACCAGCCCGAAACTACGCAACCCGCACGCCGCCGACCGCTGGACCTGCCTGGTGCTGGCCGCCTACACCCAGCTACGCCTCGCCCGAGGCGCCGTCGGCGACCTGCGCCGCCCATGGGAACGTCCAGCGTCGCCCGAGCGACTCACGCCCGCCCGCGTCCGCCGAGGCTTTCGACACCTACGCACCAAAGCCGGCAACCCCGCCCGCGCACCGAAACCCTCCCGACCAGGACCCGGCCGACCACCCGGACTACCCAACCGCCACCCGGCAACCCGCCACGACGTCCACATCGTCACCGCCGCCACCAGCACAAAACCGAAAGGCAGCACGAAGAAAACGAAGACCTCGAATAACCCGAGGCCACGCCGCACAGGTTAAAGATCAAGTTAGGTCCGGCCGACGGAGGCCGATCGTGGCTTTGTCCTGGAAGAACGACGACAGTCAGCCGACCCCCGTCGCATGCATCTTCCTCGCTACGATGACGCCCGCTGGCGTCGATAGAGGCCGTTCGAACGCAACGGCACCAACACGATCCACGTGCCGAGCCGTACGGCGGACGGTGAATTCTCGCCCGTGACGGACTTCGAGTTCACCGTCGGTAACGCGCCCTATGTGGTCACCGCCCAGTATCCCGACGGCACCTGGTCGGGTGGTGCCGGTGCTCCCGGCACTACGACCGCGTACGCGCCGGCCCCTCCGGTGTCGGAGATCGGGACGCCAGAGGGGTCGGCCAGAGCCGGCACTGCCTGTCGCTCGGGTGCCCCCACGCTAACGCTCGTTAGGTCTATGGTCAGCGACCATGGTGAATGCGAATCGCAATCTGGGGCTGGGGCACGGCAGCGCGTTCGGCGAGCGTGGGGTGGCGAAGAGGCTCGGCACATTAGGCCGGCACACATCGCTGACCGGCCGGCGATTACTGGAGATCGGCTGCGGGGACGGCACGTACACGATGCGGCTGGTCGACGCGTTCGCGCAGATCGAGGCCGTGGACATCCAGCAGGATCGGCTGGAGCTGTTCCGGGAGCGGCTGGCTGACGACCCGGCGGCCGCCCGGAAGATCAACGTGCGGGAGTTGTCCGCCACCGAGCTGGACTACCCGGACGGCAGTTTCGACCTGGTCACCGCCATCGAGGTGGTGGAGCACATCGACGACCTGGATGCTGCCCTGCGGCAGGTCCACCGCGTGCTCGTGCCCGGCGGCCGGTTCGCGCTGACGACGCCCAACCGGTGGTTCCCGTTCGAGACGCACGGCTTCCTGATCCGCGGCCGGCGGTACCGGCCGGCGCGGGGTCCGTTCCTGCCGTGGATCGTGCCGCTGCACCGTCGGCTCGCCGACGCCCGCTCCTTCACCGCCCGTGGCTTGTCCGGGCAGCTCCGGCGGGCCGGGCTGGAGCCGGTAGCGGTGGACTACATCATGCCGCCGTTCGACAGGTCCCGCTTCGGGCGTCGTATCCGGCCGGTGACCGACGCGATCGAACGCTCGCCGTTGAGGTTCTTCGGCATGGCCCTGGCGGTTGTCGCTCGCCGACCGGCATGACGGTCCCACCACGGGAAGCGCCCCAGGTTTAGCAGCTTGCCGGATGGCTATGAGGGAAGTCGATCCGCAGACCGACGATCGAGGAGAGAGCCGATGGCCAGCGGTGCGATCCCGTCCGACGATCCGACCCGTACCCTCGTCCACGCCCGGCCCGACGACCCCGGCCTCGCGCACCTCGCCATCGCGGGCGGCACCTACACGATCCTGGTCACCGGCGAGCAGACGGCCGGCCGGTACTGCCTGATCGAGATGCGGGTTCCGCCCGGTGGTGGGCCGCCTCCGCACCGGCACGACTTCGAGGAGATGTTCACGGTGCTCGACGGGGCGGTGGAGTTCACGTTCCGGGGCGAGCAGACCGTCGCGCGGGCCGGGGAGACAGTGAACATTCCGGCGAACGCGCCGCACTTCTTCCGCAACTCCTTCGACCAGCCGGCGCGGCTGCTGTGCATGTGCACGCCGGCCGGGCAGGACGAATACTTCCTGCGCGTCGGCGACCGGGTGGACGGTCCCACCTCGCCGCCGCCGGCTCTCACCGAGGAGGAGCAGGCCGAGCGCCGGAACCGGGCCGCCGCGCTGGCGGCCGAGTACCGCTCGGAGTTGCTGATCGGCTGACACCGGCAGCGAACCCGGCTACGCGACAACCTGCCAACGCCGGGCACAACGCAACGGCTCACCGCCGCGGCCGAGGCCGCAACGGTGAGCCGTTGTCCGTACGAGGAGGTCAGCTCGCCGCGACGAGCTGGAACCGCTGGTTGGCCTGGCCGTTGCAGTCGTAGATCTGCACCTGCTGGCCGTTGCCGGTGCCCCAGACGTCCAGGCAGCGGCCGGACTGGGCTCCGCTGATGGTGCCGTTGGAGTTGACGTTCCACTGCTGGTTCGTCTGGCCGTTGCAGCTGTAGATCTGGACGGCCGAGCCGTTGCCGGAGCCGGCGGCGTCCAGGCACATCGAGCCGTACACGGTCAGTTGCCGGCTGGAGGTGTAGGTCCACCGCTGGTTGGTCTGGCCGTGGCAGTCGTAGAGCTGCACCCGGGTGCCGTTGCTCTGCGAGGAGTTCGGCACGTCGATGCACCGGCCGGACTGGTTGCCGACGATCCGGCTCGCGCCGCTGGTCGGCGGCGGCGTGGTCGGTCCGCCGGTCGGCGTCACGGTCGGCGTCACGGTCGGGGTCACGGTCGGGGTGGGGTTGGGCGTCGCGGCGTTGAGGGCGTTGAGGACCGAGTTGTACGCGGCCTTCTTGTTGCCGCTGCCGTCGAACAGCAGCGGGTTCTCGTTCGAACGCCACGAGTCGCTGTCACGGACACCCCACACGGTGATGCCGATGCAGCGCGGCACGTTCAGGCACGCCTGGGTCAGCCCCGCGTACTGGCTGGTCGACGAGTTGGTGACGTCGACCTCGGTCAGCGCCACGTCGACACCGAGCGCGGCGAAGTTCTGCAGCGTGGTCTGGAAGTTGCTCGGCAGCGAGCTACCGCCGGTGAAGTGGGTCTGCAGACCGACGCAGTCGATCGGCACGCCACGGGACTTGAAGTCCCGGATCATGTTGTAGACGCCCTGCGTCTTGCCGTACGACCAGTTCTCGATGTTGTAGTCGTTGTAGCAGAGCTTGGTCGACGGGTCGGCCGCCCGCGCGGTGCGGAACGCCACCTCGATCCAGTCGTTACCGGTGCCCTGCAGGTTGGAGCTACGGCGGCTGCCGTCCTCGTTGAACGCCTCGTTCACCACGTCCCACGCGGCCAGCTTGCCCTTGTAGTGGGCCATCACGCCGTTGATGTGGTCGATCATCGCCTGACGCAGGTTGCTGCCGTTCAGGTTCTGCATCCAGCCCGGCTGCTGCGCGTGCCACGCCAGCGTGTGGCCGCGGACCTGGAGGCCACGCTGGGTCGCCCAGTTGTAGATCTGGTCACCGGAGGAGAAGTTGAACTGGCCCCGGTTGGGCTGGAGCGCCTCCGGCTTCATCTCGTTCTCGGCGGTGATCATGTTGAACTCACGCGCCGCGATGGTGCTGTACGTCGAGTCGTTCAGCCGGTTCGCCGCGATGGCGGTGCCGAAGTACCGGCCCGACTGTGCCGCGGCGGCACCGAGCGTGCTTGCCGCCGCCTGGGCCATGGTGGGCACCACGAGCGCGGCGCCGGCGAGAGCCAGCGCGCTGCTGACGGCGGCCAGCACCACGCGGTGGCTGCGCCTCGGTAGATGTTTCATGACACTCCTCTGCATATCGGACGATGATGCGCTGGCGATGCCCGGCTTGACGCGGGCGGGAGCCGGGGGTGCGCCCGGTCCCGCGTCACTGCCCTGAAACTTTTCGAAGATGTACCGGTAACTTCCCTGGGAAGATATCCGCGACGGCACGATCGGTCAATGTCGATGCGAAGGTCAACATGGACTGGACGCGGCCGATCAGGGCACCAGCCCACGGATGCCCCTCGCGGCACGGCGCGTCGGCCGAGCCCGCAGAAGCGCGGCGCGGACCGAAAGTTTCGGAAATCCGGTCAGCGACCGGCCGCGGCGTCGTACCGCTCGCGGTTGGCGTGCACCTCGTCCATGTGCGCCTCGGCCCACAGCTTCATGCCGTACATCAGCTGGTGCAGCGACTGACCGAGGCCGGTCAGCTCGTAGGTGACAGTCACCGGCACGCTCAGCGTCACGGTGCGGGTGACCAGGCCGTCGCGCTCCAGCGAGCGCAACGTCTGGGTGAGCATCTTCTGGCTGACCCCGGCCAGCCGCCGCGACAGCTCGGAATAGCGCATGACCTGCGGCCCCGCGTCGCGGTCCGGGCCGTCGCGGCCGAGCGCGGCCAGGATCAGCGCCACCCACTTGTCGGAGATCCGGTCCAGGAGTTGCCGGCTCGGGCAGCCGGCGAGGAACGCGTCGTACTCCTCCCGCGCCTGCGCCCGCTTCTCCGCCGCCGTCTGCGTCGGCATCGTCCGCGCCTCCTACCCGGGGGTACCCAACGCACTCCGAAGTGCGTACTTCCCGATGGAAAGTTACCCCTCCATCGTGGAGCAGGGCATCCCTTACGACCAAGGAGACAGAACCATGGGTACGCGTACCTTCCGCACCGCAGTCGTCCGCACCCCGGGCGGGCCCGACGCCATCGAGGTCATCGACGTTCCGCAGCGTGAGCCGGGGCCCGGCGAGGTCCGGGTGGACGTCGCGGCGGCACCGGTCAACCCGGCCGACCTCGGCGTCGTCGGCGGTTTCTTCCACTCGCTGGGGCTCATCCACCAGCCGCACCACACCGGCCTGGGCTGGGACTTCGCCGGTGTCGTCGCCGCGGCCGGGCCGGGCGTCGACCTCGCCGTGGGCACCCGGGTCGCCGGTCTGGTGGGCGGGTTCGACCGCGACTTCGGCACGTACGCCGAACAGCTCGTCGTGCCCGCCGCCGACCTGGCCGTCGTACCCGATGATCTGGACCTGGTGGCGGCGGCGACAGTGCCGCTCAACGGCCTGACCGCGGCGCAGATCGTCGACCTGCTCGGCGACCCGCCCGCCGGCGGCCGGCTGCTGGTCACCGGCGCGGCCGGCGCGGTGGGCGGCTACGTCGTGCCGCTCGCCCGGGATCGGGGATGGCGGGTGACCGGCCTGGCGCGGGCCGAGGACGAGGAGTTCGTGCGCGGGCTCGGCGCCGACTTCACCACCGCCGCCGAGCCGGGCTGGGACGCGGTCGCCGACGCCGCGGCGCTCCAGGACCGAGGGCTCGCGCTGGTAGGTGACGGCGGCGTGTTCGTCGGGGTCCGGCCGAACGCCCACCCGGCCGCCGAGCGCGGCGTCACGGTGCGCGCGGTCGAGGTGCACGCCGACGGGGTACGCCTGGCCGACCTGCTCGCCCGCACCGCCGCCGGTGAGCTGCCGGCTCGGGTGCACGCGGTGGTGCCGCTAAACCGGGTGGCGGACGCGCACCGGGAGGCGGCCAAGGGCGGGGTACGCGGGCGCTACGTCCTGCGCCCCTGATCAGCAGCGCACCGCCACCCGAGCGACCGCACGGTCCGCGGCCTCGGGTGGCAGGTCGCTCCGACCGTCGATGTCCAACGCGAGCAGGCCCTGGTCCAGGCCGACGAGCAGCGTTCCGCCGACCGTGCAGCAGGTGAGCGCCGGGTGATAGACGGGGATGGTGTGCAGTGCCCGTCCGGTGGCCGGGTCCCAGATACGTACCGTCCGGTCCCGGCTGGTCGAGGCGAGCAGATCCCGCCCGCCGACCCGCACCAGGCTCAGCCCGGTGACGGCAGCCGTGTGGCCGGTGAACACGTCCACCGGCTCGCCCCACTCGGCGTCCCACAGCCGGATCGTGTGGTCGGCACTGGCCGACGCCAGCATCCGGCGGCCCGCCATGACAAGACCGCAGAGCGCGGTGACAGCGTCCTGGTGTCCCTGCCGGGTCCATACCGGCGTGTCACCACCGCCCCACAGCATCACCGTGCCGCTCTTGTCGGCCGACGCGAGCGCCTCCATCTCGGGCCACCGGACCGTCGCGAGGGCGGTCACCCAGGCACGGGTGACGTGCCCGAGCAGGACCGCCCGCACGGCGCCGCTCTGCGGGTGCCACAGCCGGATGGCCTGGTCGTCGCCGGCCGACGCGACGAGCGTCTCACCGCCGATGACGATCGGGCAGACCGCCGCCACCGGAGCGTGGTGCTCGTTCATCTCCCCCACCAATGCGCTGTGCCGCACACTCCAGGTCCCGACCGTGTTGTCGTCCTGCGCGGTGACGAGCAGCGGCTCCTCGACGTCGGCGACCGCGCACATCGCGTTGACCGGCCCGCCGGGTGTCGGGATCTCCCGCAACCGCTCGCCGGTCGCGGCGTCCCAGACTCCCACCCGACCGTCGGCACCGCCGGAGGCGACGAGACCCGGCCGCTCGCCGGGGACCGCGCAGAGGCTGTGCACGGGCCCGAGCCGGTCCCGCTCGGCGACGGTGTCCGGCCGGCCGCCGGCCGGGTCCCACAGTCGCACGGTGCCGTCGTCACCCGCCGTCGCCAGCATCCGGTCCTTCGCCGTACGCAGCTCGCAGACCGCGCGGATCCAGCTCGCGTGTCCCCGCAGGCTCGGCCGGGTGGTCCAGGTCGGCACGTCCCAGACACGGATGAGCCCGTCCTCACCCGTCGACACGAGCAGGCAGCCCTCGTCGACCTCGACCGTGCAGAGATCGGTGACGGGTCCGCCGGTTTCCAGGACGTGGACGCATTCGCCGCTCTGCGGATCCCAGAGCCGGACCGTGCCGTCGTAGCCGGCCGAGGCGAGCAACGTGCCGCCCGGCGCACGAACGGCGTAGAGGGTGGTCACCCAGCCGACGTGTCCGGTGAGGGTCAACGTCGGGCGCGTGTCGTATGTCGGTTCCCAGACCCGGACGACGCCGTCGAAACCGGTGGAGGCGAGCAGGTGCCGGCCGCCCGCCGGGACGTACGTCACGGCGGTCACCCAGCCCGAGTGCCCGGTCAACGCATAGCGCTGCGTCCCGGTCACCGGATCCCAGATCCGGACCGTCCGATCGTCGCCCGCCGAGGCGAGCAGGTCGCCGTCCGGCAGCGGAATGACGCAGATGTTGCGGACCCAGTCGTCGTGCCCGCGCAGTTCGTGCCGGCGCTGACCGGTTCGTGGATCCCAGAGGCCGACGGTCCCGTCGTGGCTGGCGGTGGCGATCAGCGTCTCGCCACCGCCGGTACGGACGGCGCACAACCCGCGGATCGTGTCGTCGTGACAGGTGAAGACCGCCACGGCCTGGTTGGTCATCGGGTCCCAGAGCCGGACCGTGCCGTCGTCACCGGCGGAGGCGAGCAACCACCGATCGTCCAGCTCGACGGCCGCCACGTCGTAGACGGCCTGCGAGTGCCCGTCCAGCACGCTGCGCTCCTGCCGCGGCGGCGTGTGCGCCCAGCGCGCGCGGTACGGCGCGGCGTCGGCCTCGATCCCGCTGCCCAACCCGTCGAGCCGGTCGACCACCGAGAAGAGGGCGGCGCGCTCGGCCGGCGCCGCCGCGACCGCGAGCGGCGTGCGGTGCAGCAGCCGCACCCGTGATCGGGACAGCGGTTCCAGCGGCTTCTCCATGTCGACGACCGAGAGCAACCGCTCCAGGTGCGCGTGCAGGAGATAGCCCTCGTCGGTGAGGAGCCGTTCCACGAGCCCGGCACGGGAGGCGTGCTGGGGCAGGGAGCGCCGCAGGTAGTCGGGCACCGAGGCCCATCCCACCTCGGCCGCCAGCTCCGTCCAGGCGGCGACCAGCCGTCGCTGGTCGTCCCGGCGTGATGTCCCGGCCAGCAACGCGTCGTTGAGGGCCTGGTGGAACAGGCGGTACGCGGGCTGGCTGCCGCCGCCGGTCTCGACCAGGAAGTTCGCCGCCGACGTACGGGCGAACGCGAGGAGTTCTTCCTCGGTGACCGTGCCACCGAGTGCGGTCACCGCGATCCGCCAGAGCGACAGCGGCAGACCCGGCGTCTCGGCGTACGCCAGAGCGGTGAGGGCGAGCCGGGCGGAGGCCGAGCCGGCGGCCGGCAACCCGGCCAGGTAGGAGTCGAGCGCATGGGCCACTGTCGCGGTGAACGACACCGAGGCCGGGTCGACCGGCTCGATGTCGCGCAGCGCGTGTGCCCGGGCGACGAGACCGGCCACCAGGAAGTTTCCCTTCGCCAGCTCGGCGATGCGGCGGGCCAGCGGGGCGGCCGCCGCCGAGTCGGTGTACGGATTGCCCGGCCGTTCCGCGCCGAGCAGCCGCAGGGTCGCCAGGGCGTAGTTCACCAGGTCGGCCTCGGCGAAGTACTCCGGCGTGTCCAGATCCAGCAGCTCGACCGGATCACCGAAGCAGGCGATCAGATCGCCCCGGTCGTCGCCGCGCCGGGTGCCGACAACCACCCGGACGCCGTACCGGCCGCACTCCCGGGCCAGCGGCAGCAGGACGTCGTCGATAACCTGCCGCGCCTGACCCGGGTCGGCCGTCTCGTCCAGCGCGTCGATGACCAGCGCGAAGCGAGCCGGACGACGCGCCAGCCGCTCCCGCACCACCGGCATCAGGTCGGCCGGCGCGCCGGGCAGGTCGACGGCGGCGGCCCGTGCGATCTCAATCGCCACCTCGAGTGCGGTCTTGCCCTTGGCGTGCACGGCGCAGGACACCGAGCCGACCGTGGCCCGCACGGCGATGTCGCCGCCCGGCAGGCTGGCCTGGATCTGCTGATCGGCAGTGGTCACCACGCGGCCCAGGACGGCGGACTTGCCGACCCCGGGCGAGCCCGTGACGATCAGTGGCCGGATGGCAGGCGCCTCCCCGTCGATGAAGTCGACGATCCGCCGGAGCGCAGCCGTACGACCCCGAAACCGCGCACCGCCCTCGGTGTCCACGGCGACCCCCCGCGCCCGGGGCAGCCAGTGCCGGCCGGCCTCGCCGTCGGTGCTCAACGTCCACCCCCAGGCCGAGAGGGCGGCGTCGTCGGCGTCCTCGACCCGCCAGGCCGACAACGCGCCCAACGCCATCGCCGGCACCTGTTCGTCGGCGTGGCTCAGGGTGACCGCCTGGCCCTTGCCCTTGCCGTCGGCCGTGACGACCACGCCGACCACCGCCTGATACTCCGGGGACCACACAGCGCCCCCGCTGAACCCCTTGCTGAGCGGCCCGGCGGCGCCGCTGTCGATGGTCACGCGGCCGTACCCGCCGGCTTCGACGACGGAACCGGTCGCCTGGAGGCCGCCGACCACTCCGTCCGGGAAGCCGTACGCCCAGAACGGCCGGTCGAGCAGCGGCTTGGGGGCGAGGCAACGCAACCGCGCCGGGGTGACGGCGGCCGGCACCGGCTCGACGAGTTCGAGCACGACCAGGTCGACGTGCGCCTCCCGCATGCCGTCGTGCCGGCACCGCCGGACCTTGCGCCGATCGAAGTAGGCGACCTTGGGCGCGCGCGGAAAGGCGACAGTGAGATCGGGCCGGAGGGTGCCGTCGGCGGCGAACGCCACGTGGTGGCAGGTGAGCACCAGGTTGGTGGCGATGACGATGCCGGTGCCGAGCGCCTTGTGCGGGTCCGCCTCACGGTGCAGGGCCACCGCCCACGAGCACTCGTCCGGGGCCGTTGTCACGGGCCGACCCGTCCGTCAGCGCCGTGGGCCGGCACCGCGATCGGTGGGGCCGTCCGGCTGCCAGGCGAGCGTGACTTCGAAGTTCGCCTCTCCGGTCGCCTTCGCCACCACCCAGCTCGCCGTGCCGGTGGCCTTGATCCCGAAGCGCACCTCCACCGCATCGGGAGAGACGGTCTTGACCTGTTCCAGCAATTCCCGGGCGGCGGCGACTGCCGGCGCCGCGGATTCGCGTACCCAGCCGGCGACGTCGCCGAAGCCGGCGGGCTGGAAACCTGGCGTCGGCTCGACTTCGATCAAGGCAACCGTTTCGTCGTCGACCTGGTAGCGGACCACCTCAGACTGCACGGTCACCTCCGTGACGTATTTCAGGGGAACGGGCAGGAGGGTTCGCGGCGGAGCAGAACTCCGGCCCTCCCGCCGGTCTGCCATGCTGCCCGTTGCCCTTGTCACTTCGCAATGGTCCGGCCGGCGAACCGCGCCGAATCGGTCGAACAGGCGTTTCAGCCGGGCCGTCCACGCAGGACCGTCAGAGATCCACTGTGCTGTCCTGTCGGCTTTCGTCAGCGAGATCGGTGACCTTGCGCGAGCCGGAGACCGTCGGCAGAATCGGCCCGTGCGCCGGGGCCGTCCCCGTTGCCCACCTCGATCATGGCCACCCCTTCCGAGCCTTCGATCACACCGTCGACGCGGTGGGAGCTCGTGCCGCAGAGGAGCATCCGCATGCCGGAAAAGGAACTGACCCTCGTCGACCGGTGCATTCTTGTCACGCTGATGGTGAAGGCGGCGCCATTGCCGCAGACCTACTTCACCAATGTCGCCGGTATCGGGCTGAAAGCGGATCACCGCCGTCGACTTCAGTCGCTCGGCCTGATCGAGGTCACGGAGAAGCCGATCACGCTGGCGCTCACCGACAAGGGATGGGATCGCGCCACCGGCGAGCTGGGCGCGGAGCCGCCGAAGGGCGCCGGTACCGCCGGCGGAACCCTCTACGTCGCGCTCGACTTCCTGCGCCGGCTGATCGACCACTCCGGGATCCGCGCCGACGACCTGTTCCGGATGCAGATCAACCGGGACGAGGTCGTCGCGCCGCCGGTGGCGTCGCCGGCATCCGCGGCCGTCGACGCGGTGGCGCTGATCCGGCAGGCGTACCACGAGCTGGCCGCCAAGCCCGGTGACTACGTCATGCTGGCAGACCTTCGCGAGGCCCTCGCCGATCTGCCCCGCCACGAGTTCGACGCCGCGCTGGTGACGCTCAACCGGGAGCGCGGCGTGAACCTGGTGCCCGAGTCCAACCAGAAGGTGCTCAAGCCGCAGGAGCGGGCGGCGGCGGTGACCATCGGCAACCAGGACAAGCATCTGGTCGCCATCTCGTCATGATCGGGGACGAGCAACGCCGCGCCCTGGCGGCGCTGAGGTTCAACTGGGCTCCGACCCCGGACGACGTCTGGAAACCGACTCCCTTCCACGTCGAGGGCCTGCACCACGACGTCGTCTCGACGGTGCTGGACAGCTTCGCGGAGGCTCAGGCCAGCACCGACTCCAGTCCGGTGGGGGTGGCCATCCTCGGCCAGCGCGGCACCGGCAAGACCCACCTCATCGGCACGGTCCGCCAGCAGGTACAGGGGCGCGGCGGCTTCTTCTTCCTGGTCGAGTTGCTCGAGGCCCGGACGTTCTGGCAACGCACCGCGATCTCGATGCTGGAGGGCCTGGTCCGGCCGATGCCGGACGAGACCACCCAGCTGCGGACGTTCCTGCGCCGGCTGGCCGACGAAGTGAGGGCGCCCCGCACGGTACGCCGCGCGGTCGCCGGCGAGACCGAACTCAGCCGTTCCACGCTCGACGCGTTCGTCGACCTGATCCGCAAGAAGGACCGCCAGATCGGTACGGAGTGCCAGGACACCGCGCGTGCCCTGGTGCTCTACGCGGCCGAGCAGTCCGCCGTGCAGGACATCGGCTACGACTTCCTGTCCTCCATGGACGAGGAGGAACCCGGCCAGCGGGCCGGATGGGGGCTGCGGCGAAACCGACGTGCGCCCCAGGAGGTGGTCCGGGACATCTCCCGGCTGCTCGCCGTCGTCGGCCCGACCGTGATCGCGGTGGACCAGATCGACCTGATGATCGCCCAGTCCGTGAAGGCGACCAACCAGGACGCCCGGGGCGAGGCGGACTGGCAGACCTCGCTCCTGCTCGAACAGGTCGCCAGCGGCCTGATGGCGCTGCGCGAGACCACCCGCCGGACCCTGTCCGTCGTCTCGTGCCTGCCGCAGACATGGCGCAGCATCCAGCAGCAGGCGACGGACACCGTCCAGGACCGGTTCCGGGAGGCTGCCCCGCTCAAGGAGATCCCCTCCGTCGAGGTGGGCCGCGAGCTGGTCGAGAAGCGGTTCGCGGTGCTCTTCGAGGGCCTCGGGTTCACGCCGCCCCATCCCACCTGGCCGGTCCACCCGGACGCGTTCCAGGAGGTCGTCGGCTTCACCCCGCGTGAGCTGCTACGGCGGATCGACACACACGTCCGGGCCTGCCTGGCCGACGGCGAGGCGCGGGAGCTGCGGCACCTGCTGCACGCCAGCGGCGATCGCGTCGCCGACGGGCTCGTCCACGCCCCGGTCACCGGGCCGCCGCCGGAGAACCGGGCGAACGGATTCAGCAAGATCGACGCCCGGTACGCGGAGCTGGTCGCCGCCGCCGACACCGGCTCTGCCGTATCCCCGGAGTCAGAGGACGGCCGTGTCCCGCGCCTGCTCGAAGCCGGCCTGACCGCGTGGATCGCCGCGCAGGGGACGGCCGTCGACGCGTTCAGCCTCGACCCGATCCCCGCCGGGACCAAGCCGGCGCTGCACGCTCGGCTACGGCACAGCCTGAGCGAGGACAGCGAGGACGAGGAGCACTGGTCGTTCCGGGCGATCTCCGCGCCGCACCACATCGCTGTGCTCAACCGGATTCGCAACGCGATCACGACCGCCGGGCTCACCGAAGGGGTCGCCAAACGCCGGCTCTTCCTGCTACGCAGCGCGGAGTGGTCGGCCGGTGCCCGTACCCGCGAGGTGCTGGACGCGTTCGAGCGGGCCGGTGGCCGGAGGCTCCCCCTGGACACGCCGGACGTCGCCCGGATGGTCGCGCTCGAACAACTCATCCAGGACTACGGGCGGGAGACGCTGCGACCCTGGTTCGCCGATCGCCGGCCGGCCTCCGACATCACCTGCCTGCGGGAGGCGCTGGGCGACTGGCCGGGCGCGCCGGAAGCCGTCCGGGCCGAGGAGCGGCCGGAGGAGGTGCCGGACCGACCCCCGGTCGGGACGCCACCGCCGGTCACCGCTGCGCCGCGCTCCGCCGGTCCCGTCCCCGCATCGCGCTCCGCCAGTCTCGTCCCTGCGCCGCGGTCCGCCGGTTCCGGCCCGGTTCCGCCGATGATCGCTCCCCTGCCGCCGGTGGCGGGCATCGACCCGGCGCGGATGGAGATCGGCACGGTCACCGGGCGGCCCGACCCGGTCGGCATCGACCTCGAAGCGCTGCGCCGGCACACAGTCATCTTCGCCGGCTCCGGCTCCGGCAAGACCGTCCTGATCCGCCGCCTGATCGAGGAGTGCGCCCTGCGCGGCGTCTCGGCCATCGTGCTCGACCCCAACAACGACCTGGCCCGGCTCGGCGAGGCCTGGCCCGAGCCACCGCCGGGCTGGGGCGCCGACGACGCCCGCCGCGCGGCGGAATATCTGGCCGGCACCGACGTGGTCGTCTGGACGCCAGGACGGCAGGCCGGTCGGCCGTTGACGTTCCAGCCGTTGCCGGCCTTCGCCGACGTGCTCGACGACCCGGACGGGTTCACCTCGGCCGTCAACGCCGCCGTCGCCACGCTCGCCCCGCACGCCCGGGTGGACGGCGGAACCGACAAGGCCCGACTCGGCCGGGCCGTGCTGCGCGAGGCGCTGATCGGCTACGCCCGCAGCGGCGCAAGTGACCTGCGCGAGTTCACCGACGTCCTCAACGACCTCCCGGACGGAGTGAGTCAGCTCGACAGCGCGCCCAAGCTGGCCGCCGGCATGGCACAGCTACTCAAGGCCGCCCTGATCAACGATCCGCTCCTGGGCGGCGTCGGAACGCCTGTCGATCCGGGCGAACTACTCACCCCGCCACCCGGTCGCCGCGCCCGGGTCTCGGTGATCAACCTCGCCGGGCTGTCCGAGGAGAATCAGCGGCAGAGCTTCGTCAACCAGTTGCAGCTCGCCCTGTTCACCTGGATCAAGCGCCATCCGGCCGGGGACCGGCCACTCGGTGGACTCTTCGTCATGGACGAGGCACAGACGCTCGCCCCGTCCGGCGCCGTGACCGCCTGCACCCAGAGCACGCTCGCGCTGACCTCGCAGGCCCGCAAGTACGGGCTGGGGCTGGTCTTCGCCACCCAGGCGCCGAAGGCGTTGCACAACCAGATCCCCGGCAACGCCGCCACGCAGTTCTTCGGCCTGCTCACCGTGCCGGTACAGATCGAGGCGGCCCGGGACGTGGCCAGGGCGAAGGGCACCGACGTCCCGGACATCGGCAAACTGCGTACCGGCCAGTTCTACGCCACCGTGGAGGGTGCCCGGTTCGTCAAGATGCAGGCGCCGATGTGCCTGACCCACCATCCGCGCAGCCCGCTGACCGCGGAGGAGATCGTCCGGCTCGCGACGCTCAGGTGATGTCGCGGCGCATCGGGACGACCACGGCGATCGCGGCGGCGGTCAGCGCGTACGCGGTCAGCAGCAGGGCGCCGGCCGCCGGTGGCAGGAGCGCGACGGCGTCGTTGCCGAGCTGCGCGGACATCGCGTCGGCGACGTAGGTGAAGTCGGTGAGCGCGGCGGTGGCCCCGCCGGGCAGGAGCGGGTAGAGCGCGTTGACGCCGGGGATCATCATCAGGACGGGCTCGGCCAGGTACAGGTAACCGACCACCACGCAGACGGCCGCGACCTGGTTACGGAGCAGGGCGCCCACGCCGACGCCGACGAGCAGGTAGACAGCCATCGCGACGCCGATGCGGGCGAGCAGCGCCAGCACCGTGGGGGCGGGCAGGCCCAGCGGCACGCCGCGCGCGGCGGCGACTGTGAACAGGGCTGCCGCGGCGGCGACGGCGAGCGCGAGGCCGTAGGCGAGGCCGACGACCGCGTGGGTGGCGAGTTTGGCGGCGAGCACCCGCCCTCGGCGCGGCGCGAACACGAACGTGACGGCGGCGGTGCCGTGCCGGTACTCGGAGGTGGCCGCGAGGGCGCCGGCGGCGGCCGGCACGAAGGCGGTGAAGCCGAGGATGCCGAGGATCGACCGCAGGCCCTCCTCGGTGTGCAGGCCGGGCATCGGTGGGTCGAAGTTCTCCGGGCCGACCAGCGCCATCATCCCGACCAGGCCGCCGCCCAGCGCGACGGAGGCGAGCAGCAGCGCACCCCACATCCGGGTCGCCAGCACCCGGCGCAGTTCCGCTCGGAGCAGGTTCATCGGGCCTCCGCCTTGTCGGTGGTCAGGTCGAGGAAGAGCTGTTCGAGGCTTGTGGTCTCGGTGACCAGCTCGTGGACCCGCACGCGATGGGCCGCGGCGAGGTCGGCGACGCCCGGCGCGTCCAGTCCGCGTACCCGCAGCCGGCCGGGACCGGCGGCCTCGACGGACCCGGCGGCGGCCGCCAGCGCGGCGGCCAGAGCTGTCGCGTCCGGCGAGGTGACGAGCACCGTCGGCGGGCCGGTGAGCCGGGACCACGGCCCGGCGGCGACGAGTTCCCCGCGCCGAATGACCACCACGTCGTCCACCACCTGCTGGACCTCGTGCAGGACGTGGCTGGAGACCAGCACGGTGCGGCCCTCGTCGGCGAGGCGGCGCAGCAGCCCGCGCAGCCACGACATGCCTTCCGGGTCCAGGCCGTTCGCCGGTTCGTCGAGCAGCAGGACGCGCGGGTCGCCGAGCAACGCCGTGGCAAGGCTGAGCCGTTGCCGCATGCCGGTGGAGAACCCTCGGGTACGACGGTCGGCGGCGTGGGCGAGGCCGAGCAGATCCAGCAGTTCCGCGACCCGGCTGTTCGGGCAGCCTGCCATCGCGGCGTAGACGCCCAGGTGGTCACGGGCGGTGTGGCCGGGGTGGAACGCGTTGCCGTCGAACACCGCGCCGACGATCCGTGACGGCTGTGCCAGCCGGCCGTAGGGCTGCCCGCCGATGGTGGCGGCGCCGCTGGTCGGCGTCACCAGTCCGGTCAGCATGCGCATCGTGGTGGTCTTGCCGGCGCCGTTCGGGCCGAGGAAGCCGGTGACCGCGCCGGGTCGCACGGTGAAGGTCAGATCGCGTACGGCGGTGACGTCGCCGTAGCGTTTGGTCAGGCCCGACGCCTCGATCGCCAGGTGGTCGCCGGTCACGACCGGCCCCGCGTCGCACGCTCGATCGTGCCGGCGAGGCCCGGCGCGGCCGGGTCGGAGACCACCACCTCGTCGAACTCCCCGCCGGCCGCCGCGCGGTCCAGCACCAGGTGCAGGCCGGGCTGACCCCGCCGGGCCGCCACGAGCTGCCGGGGACCGCCGAACAGACCCCAGACGCCGATCTTGGCGAAGCCGGACACGGCGTACCCGCGCCGGGCGCCCCGGGCCAGCCGGATCGGCTCGTCCACCGGGGCGGCGTGCCGCACGGCGGCCAGGCGCAGCGCGAACCGCTCCCGCCCGACCCACATCCGTTCCCATCCGGTGAACCGGATGTCGATCACATCGCCGTCGAGCATTACGGAGGCCATCAGTCGTCGCCCTTCGTCGTGTCGGAGTCGTGCGCTGATGTGCGCGTGTCGCCGGGGGTCGCCTGGCGATCGGCGGGCATCAGGATGGTCGTCAGCAGCCGGGGGGTCCGACCGTCGCCGGGCCCTCTGGCGAGCAACGGGCCGACCAGCGCGCTGAGCCCGGCCGCGAACTCGTGCAGCTCGGCGTCGGTCAGGTGCAGTACGAGCTGCTGGTATCCGACGCCGTCGGCGACGAAGTCGACGGACTCCCGGGCGAGGTAGCGGGAGAACTCGGACAGCAGGCTCGACACGAACGCGGTGAAGTAGCGCGCGTGGTCCTCCGGCGTGGCCGTAGCCAGGGCCGCCGGGTCCAGCGCCGCGCCGTGCGCGGGCAGCGCGTACACCCGCTCGACGGCGCCGCGCACCTTGCGCTCCTCCACCACGTCGAGCATCCCGGTCTTCACGAGCGTCGCCAGGTGCCGGTAGAGCGTGGCGTGCGGGACGTCGGGCAGCAGCTCGACCAGGTCGTGAGTGGTCACCCGGGTGCCCGCCACGGCGCGCAGGACGCGGAGCCGCACCGGGTGCAGCGCCACCTCCGCCCACCGCTCCATCGACATCGCCATGGCCGAACGCTATCACTATCGATAGTGATAGAGGTAGAGGGTGGGGCGGCCGGGGCGCGATGGCCGGAGGATCAGACGGACGGACGGGTGTGGTGGGCCAGCACCCGCGCGAGCAGCCGGGTCAGGTCCGCGCGCTCGTCGGCCGACAGTGGGGCGAGCAGCTCGTCCTGGACGGCGGCGAGTCGCTTCTCCAGCCGCCGGAGCTGCCGCCGCCCGGCCGCCGTGATGGTGACGACGTTGCGCCGCCGGTCGGCCGGGTCCGGTGAGCGGACGACGAACTCCCGCTCGGCGAGTTCGTTGAGTGCGGCCACCACGTCGCTGACGTGGATGCCGCTGCGCCGGCCGAGCGCCGCCTGACTGGCCGGGCCGAACTCGTCGAGCGTGGCGAGCAGCCGGAAGTGGTAGCCCCGCGCGCCGTCCGCCGCCAGCCCGTCGGCGACCAGCCGGCCGGCGCGTACGGCGGTCTGGGTGATCAGCCAGCTCGGCAGGCCGGCCAGGCGGGTCGGTACGAGGTCCGGCTCCGGGTTCTCCACGTGCCAAGCCTATCCGGAAACGTTGGCGGCCCCAACGATTTGCGCTACCGTTGGTCACCCTAACGTTTGTGCCACCAACGAAAGGCGGCAATCGTGATCGAGCCGTTCCGAGTCCACGTCCCCCAGGCCGACCTCGACGACCTGGCGGACCGCCTGGCCCGCACCCGCTGGCCCGACGAGCTACCAGGCGCCGGGTGGGACTACGGCATTCCGCTGGCCCGGGTACGCGAGCTGGCCGAGCGCTGGCGCACCACGTACGACTGGCGGGCGGCCGAAGCCGAACTGAACCGGTATCCGCAGTTCACCACCACCATCGACGGGCAGAACATCCACTTCCTGCACGTACGGGCCGCCGACCCGGACGCGCTGCCGCTGATCCTCACCCACGGCTGGCCCGGCTCGATCGTGGAGTTCCTCGACGTGCTCGGCCCGCTCTCCGAGCAGTTCCACCTGGTCGTGCCGTCGATCCCCGGATTCGGCTTCTCCGGCCCGACCCGGGAACGCGGCTGGGACGTCGACCGGGTCGCCCGCGCCTGGGCCGAGCTGATGCGCCGGCTCGGCTACCGGCGGTACGGCGCCCAGGGCGGCGACTGGGGCTCGGTGATCTCCACCCGGCTCGGCGGCATCGACCCGGAACACGTCGTCGGCGTGCACCTCAACTACCTGCCCACGCCCCCGCCGCCCGGCTGGACCGGCGAGGCCGGCCTGTCCGACGAGGACCGGGACCGGCTCACCCGGATCATGCGGCTCAAGACGCAGCGCCACCCGCACCAGGTGCTCTACGCCAGCCGCCCGCAGACCGTCTCGTACGCGCTGCACGACTCACCCGTCGGCCAACTCGCGTGGATCGCCGAGAAGTTCACCGAGTGGACCGACCCGGGATCGGTCGTCAGCGTGGACCGCATCCTCACCGACGTCTCGGTCTACTGGTTCACCGGCACTGCCGCGTCGTCGGCGCGGCTGGTGCGGGAGAGCGCGTTCGGTGGCCCGCCCGCGCCCTGCCCGCCGCCGATCGGGGTGGCCGTGTTCGCGCACGACATCACCCGGTCCGTCCGCCCGATCGCCGAGCTGACGTACACGATCCGGCAGTGGAGCGAGTTCGACCGGGGCGGCCACTTCGCCGCGCTGGAGGTGCCGGACCTGTTCGTCGACGACGTCCGGTCGTTCTTCTGGAACCTGCGATGACGGGACGAGTCGCGGAAGTCCCCTGTCCCACCCTCACCGTCGTGGATCTGCACCTGGTGGTGTGCCGTGCCCTGTGCGCCGTCACCTGTGTCCCGTGCTGGGCATGCGGTGTGTGCCGGGGAGTCGAACCCCTGCGCCTGCCCTCGGCGCGCCAGGAGTGAGCCGGATTGCCCGCCGGCTCTCGGGGGCGTGCACGCCTCCACGTCGGCTACCTGCTCCGCGACTCGTCAGTCCAGCAGATCGACCTCCCAGTTCGTCCGCTGGATCGTGGTGTCCACCTCGCGGATCTGCCGGGCCAGCTCGTCGGCCTGCCGGCGCAGCTCCGCCACCGGCAACGCCGGGACCATCTTCAGCTCCGACCGGAGCTGACGGTAGCCGCGCTGGCCCTCGCCCGCGGCGGCGTCCGCTGCCGCGGTGACCACGCCGTGCCGCAGGCGCAGCACGTCGCGACGCGCGAGCGCGTCGGTCAGGGTGCCACCGTCCACGACAGTCGCGGCGTTCGTACGGTTGATCCGCCGGATCAGCGTCTCCAGCTCACCGAGCACCCCGGCCGCCTCGACGAGCAGCGCCGAGGCGTCCTCGGCGGGCGTCTCGCCCTCCTGGTAGCGGGCGCTCGCGGTGATGCGGGCACGGAGCTGTTCGGCGCGTCGCGCCGCATCCGCCCGCAGCGCAAGGGCCTCCGCAATCTTCATGGCGAGCAGTATGGCCACCGGGGAGCACGGGTGTCGCCGCGTTTTCCGGCGACGGTCCGGCCCGGGACGACCGGGCCGGACCGCCGCCGCGGCGTTCAGCTCATCGCCGCCGCGAACATCCCCGGCTCGTACGAGCCGCCGCGCTGGTGCACGAGCACCGCGAACCGGTTCGCCGCGTTGATCAGCCCGAGCAGGCAGACGAGCGCGGCGATCTGGTCGTCGTCGTAGTGCTCGCGCACCTGCGCCCACGTCTCGTCGGACACGCCCTGATGGGCGTCGGCGAGCCGGGTGCCTTCCTCGGCGAACGCCAGCGCCGCGCGCTCGGCGTCGGTGAAGACGGTCGACTCGCGCCAGGCGGCGACCAGGTTCAGCCGGACCGCGCTCTCACCCCCGGCCACCGCCTCCTTGGTGTGCATGTCGATGCACCAGCCGCAGCCGTTGATCTGGCTGGCCCGCAGCGACACCAGCTCCTGGACGGTGCGGGGCAGCGACGACTGGTGGATCGCCAGGCCCGCGCCGGCGAAACGCTTCATGAACGTGGCCGAGACCGCGTTCTCGAACAGGTTGAATCGGGTCTGCATCGGTTGCGCCCTCTCTGCTTCGGTGGAGTCGGACGAACACGAGATGCCGGGGACCGCCTCGGCGTGACGGCGACGCCGGGTGAGGACCACCACAGCGACCCGATGTCACACGGCGGCCGCGGGCGGCGTCTGGTGGGGAGCGCAGCCGGACAGCGGAGGAGCCAGCCATGGCGGACCAGGCCACCGAGGACTTTCTCGCGCACCGCAACCTGCTCTTCACCGTCGCGTACGAGATGCTCGGCTCGGCGGCCGACGCGGAGGACGTGGTGCAGGAGACCTGGCTGCGCTGGGCCGGCGTCGACCTCGGCGAGGTGCGGGACCGGCGCGCCTACCTGGTGCGGATCACCACCCGCCAGGCGCTGTCCCGGCTTCGCACGCTGGGCCGGCGCAAGGAGTCCTACGTCGGGTCGTGGCTGCCCGAGCCGCTGCTCACCGCGCCCGACGTGGCAGACGACGTGGCGCTGGCCGAGAGCGTGTCGATGGCGATGCTGCTGGTGCTGGAGACGCTCACACCGACCGAGCGGGCCGTGTTCGTGCTGCGTGAGGTGTTCGACGTCGGCTACGACGAGATCGCCGAGACGGTCGAGCGGACTCCCGTCGCCGTGCGGCAGATCGCGCACCGGGCGCGGGCCCACGTCGCGGCGCGCCGCCCCCGGCGTACCGTCCCGGCGGCCGAGGCCCGCGACGCCCTCGACGCGTTCCGGCGGGCGGTCGAGACCGGCGACCTGGACGGGCTGCTCCGCGTCCTGGCCCCGGACGCGGTGCTGGTCGGCGACGGCGGCGGGATCAAGCAGGCGCTCGCCCGTCCGGTCACCGGCGGCGACAAGGTGGCCCGGCTGCTGGCCGGCGGCTGGCACCGGATCGCGGCGGTGGCGTCGATGGAGCCGGTGCAGGTCAACGGCTACCCGGCGCTGCTGGTACGCCTCGACGGCGAGCTGGACACCGTCGTCGCGGTACGCCTCGACGACGGCCGGATCAGCGGCCTCTACGCGGTGCGCAACCCGGAGAAGCTGTCCCGCATGACCCGGGAAACGACGCTGCGCCGGTGAGCACGCGATCGTGCGACGATCGCCGGAGAAACTGCGCTGGACCAACCGCACTCAGCGGCGGACGCCCACCCCACCGTAGCCGTGCGACACCGCGGCCTGTGGCTCGCCGTCGGGCCGCCACTGGGCCACCTTGACCAGGCCCGGTTCGACCAGCTCGTACCCGTCGAGGAAGCGGGCCACCTGGTCGCGGGTGCGGGGCACCAACGGTGAGCTGCTGCGGCGGTAGATCGCGGTGCCCTGCTCGGTGGGCAGCGTCGGCAGACCGTCCAGCGTGAGGTGGGACAGGGCGAGCACACTGCCCGGCACGGTGGCGTCGCGCAGCCTCGCCACCGCCGCGTACGGGTCGTCGGCGTCCGGCACGAAGTGCAGCACCGCGAGCAGCAGCACCGCCACCGGCTCGCTCAGGTCGATGGTGGCCCGCAGCGTCGGATCGGCCAGCAACTCGCCGGGGCGCCGCAGGTCACCCCGGAGCACCACGGTGCGGCCGTCGACGGGCAGCAGCCGCCGGGCGTACGCGACAGCCACCTCGTCGTGGTCGACGTAGACCACCCGGGCGTCGGGGCGGATCGCGCGGACCACCTCGTGCACGTTGCCCTGCGTGGGCAGGCCGGCGCCGATGTCGAGGAACTGACGTATGCCCTGCTCGGCGGCCCAGCGCACGACCCGGCGCAGAAACGCGCGGTTGCTCTGCGCGGCGACCCCGGTGTCCGGGAAGATCCTCAGGATCTCCTCGGCGGCGGCACGGTCGGCGGCGAAATTGTGGCAGCCGCCCAGGTAGTAGTCGTACATCCGGGCGACATTGGGTCGGTTCTCAGCCTCCGTCACGCCTCGTTGTCTAGCACTCTGGGCGACACACCGCTGACCCGTCGTGTCGATGATCCGGCCGATCCCGCCGTCCACCTGGTACGACGGTGGGACACGCCGTCGCGAGGAGGTACCGATGACAGGTGGCCGGGAGACAGTGGAGGTCGATCCGGTGGTGTTCCGCGCCGTCTACGACTCGCCCGCCTCGCTGCCGGGGCGGCACCGGTGGACCACCCCGGAGGCGGACGTGCGGCGGCTGGAGAAGCTGCTGAACATGCCGGCGCGCAGCATCGGCGCGCCGCTGTGGGTCAGTGGCGACGAGCCGGACTGCCCGAAGTGCGGGCGGCGGGCTACCTGGTACGACATCGTCGCGTCCGCGCTGCACGGCGTGCACGACCGCACGATGATCGCCCGGGTGATCCTCGGCGACCGCAAGTACGTGAACACCGAGGTGCCGGACGCTATCCCGGGTGTCCACTGTGCCGACTGCCGGACCCCGATCACCGGGTTGCGCAGCTTCAAGTGCCACAACTGGGCGTACGCGTTCGAGGCGCTGGAGGAGGTCGTCGCGCGGATGTCCGGCCTGCCGGCTCAGTCGTCGCCGCCCGCCTCCTCCTGAGCGCGTCGTTCGGGACGGCGGCCGGGCGGGGCCTGCGGCTCCGGGCCGGGGTCGGGCACCGGCGGCATCGGCCGGATGACCGGCTCGTCGCCGGTGACCCGGAGCTGTTCGCCGTGGTGCCACAGCTCGACCGCGTCGCCCGGACCGGGGTCCGGCAGCTCGTAGCGGGCCTCCTGCCCGGTGAGCGTGACCCGCAGCCGGTGCCCGTGCCGGCGCAGGTGGAACACCAGCCGGGTGATGGGCCGAGGTAGCCGCGGCTCGAACGCGAGCACACCCTTGTCGTCGCGGAGCCCGCCGAAGCCCTGCGCCACCACCAGCCAGGCGCCGGCCAGGGACGCCAGGTGCAGCCCGTCGGCGGTCTTGTCGCCCAGGTCGGCGAGGTCCTGCAACGCCGTCTCGGCGAACAGGTCGTACGCCAGGTCGAGGTGCCCGACCTCGGCGGCGAGGATCGCCTGCGCGGACGCCGACAGCGACGAGTCCCGGACGGTCCGCGCCTCGTAGTAGGCGACGTTGCGCGTCTTCTCCTCGGCGGTGAACTCCCCCGGGCAGCGCAGCATGGCCAGCACCAGGTCGGCCTGCTTGACCACCTGCTTGCGGTACAGCTCCTGGTAGGGGAAGTGCAGCAGCAGCGGGTAGTCGTCCTCGCCGGTGCCGGCGAAGTCCCACTCCGGCTGCGTGGTGAAACCGGCCGACTGCTCGTGCACGCCGCGCTTGCCGTCGTACGGGACGAACACCGCGTCGGCGGCGGCCCGCCAGCCGGCCACCTCGGCGGCGTCGACACCCAGCCGGGCGGCGACCTCCGGGCAGTCCTCGGCGGCGTCGGCGGCCCCGCGCAGGTTGCGCCGCGCCATCAGGTTCGTGAAGACGTTGTCGTCGACCAGCGCGGAGTACTCGTCCGGCCCGGTGACGCCGGTCAGGTGGAACGCGCCGCCGTCGTCGAAGTGGCCGTAGCCGTGCCACAGCCGGGCGGTCTCGATCAGCACCTCGGCGCCGCACTCGGCGAGGAACCCGGTGTCGCCGGTGGCCGCCACGTACCGCAGGATCGCGTCCGCGATGTCCGCGTTGACGTGCAGGCCCGCGCTGCCGGCCGGCCAGTAGCCGGAGCACTCCCGGCCGCTGAGCGTCCGCCAGGGGTAGGTGGCGCCGGTCAGGCGCAGCTCGGCCGCGCGTTCCCGGGCCTCGGGCAGGTGGGCGTGCCGCCAGCGCAGCGCCGAGCGGGCCAGTTCCGGCCTCAGGTACGTCAGCACCGGCAGCACGTAGCCCTCGGTGTCCCAGAGCACGTGCCCGTCGTAGCCGTTGCCGGTCAGCCCTTTTGCCGGGATGGTCCGGTCACCGTCGGCGCGCCCCGACTGGAGCAGGTGGAACACCGAGAACCGCACCGCGAGTTGCAGCTCCGGATCGCCGTCCAGCTCGACGTCGGCGGTGGCCCACGCGGCGTCCAGGGCGGCGCGCTGCTCGGCGAGCAGGGCGTCGAATCCGTCGGCCCGGGCCGCTTCCGCCTCCGCGACGACCAGGTCGGCCAGCTCACCGGGCGGGGTGCCGTCGACCTCCGCGCACTCGTACGCGGCGAACCGGGTGACCCGGATCCGCTCGCCGGGGCGTACCGGGCCGGACAGCGCCAGCCGGAACCGGTCGGCGGTCAGCTCGGTGTCGGTGGCGATCTCGTCCGGGGCCTCGACCCGGTTCGCGACGGCGACGGCGACCCGCTGGCCGCTGCGCCCGGTCCGGTGCACCAGCACACCGTCGAGGCCGTCGTCGCGGCGGATCTCGCCGGTGAGCGGATCGTGGATCACCGAGGCGGCCCGCGGGTCGTCGGCGCGTTCCGGCACCCGCTGGTTGGCGAGCAGGTCGGCGCCGACCCGCAGCCGGACCGGCTCGTCCAGCGGCTCGACCGTCCAGTCGACGGCGGCGACCGGACGACGGGTCAGTGAGACCAGCCGGGTGCTGCGGACGCGGACGCCCCGGCCGCCCGGCGAGATCCACTCGGTCTCCCGGCGGACCACGCCGGCGCGCAGGTCCAGCTCCTGGTGGTGCCGCCGGATCGTGCCGGTACGCACGTCGAGCGGCTCGTCGTCGACCCAGAGCCGGATCAGGGCGGCATTCGGGGCGCTGATCACCGTGTCGCTGCGCTCCGGGAAGGCGTACCCGCTCTCCGGGTAGCTCAGTTCGTGCTGCTCGTGGAACCCGTTGAGGTAGCTGCCCGGCATGCCGCACGGCTCGCCCTCGTCGAGCGTCCCGCGCCAGCCCACCCAGCCGTTCGCCAGCGCGAAGATCGACTCGGTCTCACCCAGCCGGTCCAGGTCCGCGCTGGTGCGCCGGATCCGCCAACCGTCGTCGCCGTGCGACACGTGCCCTCCCGAGTCCGAAGCCTGGACCGCCACCGAACCAGACCCGGCTGGGAGGCGGCTGGGACTCCGATACCCGTGGCGACCCCCGCCCGCACCTGCGGGTGGCCGATCACACGGTGACGAGCACCAGCGTGGCGGCGGTGCCGAGCACCAGGAACGGCCCGAACGGCAGGTGCCCGGTCCAGCGGACCCGCCGGGCGGCGAGCAGCACCACCCCGGCCAGCCCGGCGAGGACGAGCGCGAGCACCAGCCCGGCCACCAGCACCGGCCAGCCGTACCAGCCGAGCAGCGCGCCCGCGCCGAGCGCCAGCTTGGCGTCGCCGAGGCCGAACCCGCGCCGCCCGAGCAGCAGCGTGGTCGCGGCGAAGCCGCCGCCGAGCGCCAGAGCGGCGACTGTGGCGCGGATCCACGGGTCCGCGCCCGAGCCGGTCAACGCGGCCACCCCGAGCAGCACCCACGCGCCGGCCGCGGCCGGCCAGGTGAGCCGGTCGGGCAGCCGGTGCGCCATCGCGTCCACGATCGTCATCGGCACCGCCCAGAGCAGCCACCAGGCGAGCGCCAGGCGCGCGGCGGGCACGCCGCCGGCGAGCACCGGCACGGCCACCGCGAGCAGCAACGCCACCTCCACCACTGCGGGGGCCGCGCCGATCCGGCCCCGGCAGACCGGGCAGCGGGCGCCGGGCCCGAGCGCCGGCAGTGGCCGGTCCAGCCCGATCGGGGCGGCGCAGCCGTCGCACCCCGTCCGGTCCGGAGACCCCGGGGGTACGGCGTAGCGCGCCACCGCCAGCCGGAGCAGCGGTACGACCGCGAGGGCGGCAAGCAGCCGGACGACCGGACGGCGGACCTCGGCCACCGGTCCGGTACGCCGTACCCGTTCAGCGGTCACGCCGGCTCCCCCGTCCGGTTGCCCACGGTTCCATCGTGGAGCACGCAGAGTGATTCTTGGTCCGTCCACATGTGACGGATGGGACCCGGGCCGGCGTGAGACGCGACGCGCGGCGGGCCGGAGCGCACCGAGACCCCGGACCGGGTGGACGACGGGACGGATCGGACGAGCGGCACGCTCCCCACCCATACCGACGGCTCGTCGGCACCCGCGCGGCGGGTACGGGTGAGCACACGCCCGCCGGGCCGGAGCCCACCGGAAGCCCGCTCGTCATCGTGACGACACACACCGGCCACCACCTCCCGTCTTCACTCACCGTGTTCACGTGAATTGCCTCTGTTGCATCGGCGGACGTGAGCTTATGCTCGCCCCTTGGGTACGACGCAACCCCCGATCAATTGGCGTCGGAGGAGTCAGGGCACAGAGTCCGCAGCAATCAGTACAGGTCAATACCAGTGGTGGCGACGGGGGCCCGGAGTGACAGTTCCGGGCGCGCTTCCGCATGCCCGGAGCGGGTCGGCGTGATCGCCCCGGGCCGGCACCGAGGAGGGATCGGCGTTGCGCACACGGCAATCCCGCCGATGGGAAATCTACCTGCTCAGCCTCGCGCTGGCGGTCGGCGCGACCGGCTGCGGCACCGAGCCGGAGGCGGCCACCCGCCCGCTCACCGGCCGCGCCGCCGCCCCCGCCACCCATTCCGCCGCGGCGGAGAAGGAAGCCGAAAAGGCGGCGCTTGCCGCGTATTCCGGCTATCTCGACGCGTCCCGGGCGGCGAGCGCCCGAAGCGATCCGTCCCATCCCGCTCTGGCCCGTTTTCTGGCTGATCCGCTGCTGACCCGGGTGCGAATGGCAATTCTCGACGCGAAGGAGCACGGCGCGATGCGTACCGGGAAACTGGTCTCCGATCCCACTGTGGTCTCGGTCGACCTGGCCGCCCGCCCGCCGACCGTCGAGATCCAGGACTGCCTGGACGCGAGCGGCTACCGGCTCGTCTACGCCAAGGACCGCAAGGCCGTGCCGGGCACCCGCGGCGGGCGCTACCTCGCCACCGCCACAGCGGTCCGCTTCCCGGACGGCCGGTGGTTGATCAACGGCGGCGCCGCACATCAGGACCAGCCGTGCTGACCTGGGGAGGATGGGGTGTCCCGGCCCGCCAGCCCCGGGCCGGGACGCTCCGCCGGCTGCTGCTCGCCGCCGGCCTCGCCGCGTTGCTGACGCTCACCGGCGCACCCGCGCGCGCCGCCGACCCCGGCGGTTCGTGCCCGCCGGAACAGACCGACTGCGACGTCTGGGACGACGACCGCGGCACCCCCGGCGGACCGGGCGGACCGGGCGGTGGCGGGGACAACGGCGGCGGCAACGGCGGGGGCGCGCCGAAGTGCCAGTGGAACGGCCGCGTCATCCCCTGCTACAACGAGGCGCTCGGCTGGTTCAACAACGCCGACGGCTGCTACTACAAACTCGCCGAGCCGCAGGACGAGGCGCCCCCCGGCAAGCAGTGGTACCAGCTCACCTGCAACGGCGGCGACACGGGCAGCATGCGCCAGGAACTCCTGGACGCCCCGCCGCCCGGCTACGGCGCGCCGCCGGACCCGGAGGAACTGGCCCGACGCGCGCTGGCCTCGATCTCGCTGCTCCCACCCCGGGCCTCGGTCGCGCCCCGGCGCAGTCAGGGACCGGGCCTGGTCGGGCTGCCGGTCTGGATGTGGGCCAGCCCGGGTGAGGCGTACTTCGGGCCGCTGAACGCCTCCGCCTCGGACCGCGGGCTGACCGTCCGGATCACCGCCCGGGTGGACCGGATCGTCTGGCACATGTCCGACGACATCGACGTCACCTGCCACGGACCGGGCACGCCGTACCGGGCCGACGGGCCGCGGGCCGGCTTGACCTCGCCCGACTGCGGTCTCGACGCGGGCTATCCGAAGGCCGACACCTACCAGGTCAGCGCCACGACGTTCTGGACCGTCGAGTGGTCCGGCGGCGGCGAGAGCGGCGTGATCGCCCAGAGCCGGTCCAGCGGCGTCATCCCGGTACAGATCAACGAGCTTCAGGTGGTGACCCGATGAGTGTGGTGGCAGCCCGCAACGGAACCCCGATGGAGGCGCCGATCGCGCCGCCGAAGGTGGTCCGGCAGCGACGTGTCCGGCCCGGCCTGCTCGGCCTGGCGATCCTGCTGATCGCCCTCGGCGGGCTGGGCGCGGCGTTCGCGGTCACCTCGGTGCGCTCCACCGGCATGTACCTGGCCGTGGCCCGGCCGGTCGACGTGGGCCGGCAGCTCACCGCCGACGACCTGGTGCCGGTGCGCGTCTCCGGCGGACGGGAACTCCAGCCGGTGCCGGCCGACCGGATGGACGAGGTGCTGGGACTGCGGGCGGCCGTCCGGCTCACTCCGGGCACGCTGCTCACCCCGGCGCAGCTCACCGAGGCCCCGCTGCTCGGCCCCGGCCAGCAGCAGATCGCGCTCGGACTGGAACCTGAGCAGGTGCCGGCCCGAAAGCTGAACCCCGGCGACAAGGTGCTGCTGGTCAGCACGCCGAGCAACGCCACGAACGGCACCGACGCGTCCCGCGGCGGCGGAACCCGGTTCGAGGGCACCGTGATCGACACCGCCACGCCGCAGAACGGCGACGTGGTGGTCTACCTGGCGCTGACCGTGCGGGACGTGCCGGCGGTCGTGGCGCTCGCCGCCGACGACCGGATCGCGCTCGTGCTCACCGAGGCGGCCTGATGGCGATCATCGCCCTGGTCTCGGCGAAGGGTTCGCCGGGCGTCACCACCGCGGCGCTCGCCGCCGCGTTGAGCTGGCATCGGCGGCTCGTGCTGGCCGAGTGCGACCCGGCGGGCGGCTCGATCCTCGCCGGCTACCTCGGCGGGGCCCTGGACGGCCCGCGCGGCATCGGCGAGCTGGCGGTGGGCGAGCTGCGCGACGGCAGCCTGGAGCAGACGTTCTGGTCCCAGCTGGTCGACCTGGACGCGCCCCGGCGCGAGCGGCTGCTGCTACCCGGCGTGGTCGACCCGGCCCAGGCCGGCAGCGTGATCCCGCTCTGGCAGCGCTTCGCCGACTACTTCACCGGGCTGGAGCGGGGCGAACCGCCCTACGACGTGCTCGTCGACTGTGGCCGGCTCGCAGTCGGCGGTCCGCCGTGGCCGCTGCTCCGGGCCGCCACCGTGGTGCTGCTGGTGACCCGGGCGAACCTGCCCGACCTCTCCGCCACCCGGGCCACCGCCCGGGCGATCGAACGGGACCTCACCGAGCACCGCGTACCGCCGGGCACGCTGCGGCTGCTCGTGGTCGGGGACGGGCACGGCACCAGCGAGATCAGCAAGGCGCTGCGGCTGCCGGTGATCGCCCGCCTGCCGCACGACCCGCGTACCGCCGAGGTGCTCGGCCACGGCGGCACCGTACGCGCGAACCGGCCGCTGATGCGCGCGGCCGGCGCCCTGGAGGTGCCGGTCCGGGCGCTGCTGGACCGGCGGCGGGCCCGGCTCGCCTGGCCGGGTGCGACCACACCGCGCGCGGTGACCGCGCCGAGCATGCCGGGGGTGTCCGGTGCGGTTTGAGCCGGTCTCCCACGACCCGCGCGGGCAGCAGCCCGGCGTCGTCTCCACGGTCCCGCCGCTGGCGCCGCCGAACGGCCGGCACCACGTCCCCGGCCCGCTCCCCGCCGCGCCCCCGGCCCCGCCGCCGCGCCCCCGGATCGACTTCGCTGTGGTCCGCGAGCTGCGCCGGGAGCTGAGCGAACGGCTCACCCACTGGCAGCGCGGACGCGAGTTCGACCCCGACGCCGAGGAGGTCGAGCGCGCCCGGCTGGCCGTCACGGTGGTCTCCGCGTACGCCGACTCAGTACGCCGGTCCGGCACGCCGATGGCAGCGGACTCCGAACGGCTGCTGCTCGACCAGGTGACAGCCGAACTCGTCGGGCTGGGCCGGCTCCAGACGCTGCTCGTCGACGACAGCATCGAGGAGGTGCACATCCTCGGCTGCGACCAGGTGCGCATCACCCGGCACGGCGGCGGCGTCGACTGGGCCGAACCGATCGCCGAGACCGACGACGAGCTGGTGGAGATCCTCCAGGCGGCGGCCCGCCGGGCCGGGGCCACCGAACGCTCGCTGTCCACCTCGAAGCCCACGCTCGACCTGCAACTGCCCGACGGCAGCCGCCTCGCCGCCGTGTTCCTGGTCAGCCACCGCCCGTACGCGGTGATCCGCAAGCACAACACGCTCGCGGTGAGCCTGGAGGACATCGCGGGCGGGCGGCCCGACCTGGACGAGATGATCGATCCGCTGCTGCGCGACTTCCTCCGCGCGTCCATGCGGGCCGGGTTGAACATCATGGTCGCCGGGCTCGCCGGTGCCGGGAAGACCACTGTCATCCGGGCGCTGATGGACGAGATCCCGGCCGACGAGCCGTACGTGCTGCTGGAGGAGAGCCGGGAACTGCTGCCTGCCCGGCGTGGGCACAAGCACCGGGCGGTGATGAGCTTCGAGTCCCGCGAGGGGCACGGCGAGCGCGGCGCGGACGGGCGGCCGGCGGGTGAGGTCAGCATCGCCGACCTGATCCCGGTGTCGCTGCGGATGGGCGTGCTGCGGATCATCGTCGGCGAGGTGCGGTCCCGGGAGATCGTGCCGATGCTCCAGGCGATGACGACGAGCCGCGGGTCGATGTGCACCATCCACGCGCGCACCCCCTCGGGGGTGAGCGAACGCATCATCGAGCTGGCGCTGTCGCACGGCCGGGAGATGACAGTCGACCAGGCCCGCCGGATGGCCGGCAACGCGCTCGACCTGATCGTCTACGTGACTGTCGAGGACGAGACCGCGATCGGTGGGCGCAAGCACCGCTTCGTCTCGCACGTCGAGGAGGTCATCGGCGTCGGCGAGGGCAACCGGATCACCACGACCAGCGTCTTCGGTCCGGGGCCGGACGGCCGCGCGGTCCCCCGCCACCTGCCCGAACGCATCCGCGAGCAGTTGCTGCGCGTCGGCTACGACGCCCGGCTGCTCACCCGGTTCGTGGAGGCCGGTGTGGGCGCGTGGCGGCGGCCCCGGCACACCCGCCTCGGGGCGCGGCCGAGCGGAGGCCCGGCGTGACGCAGATCGAACTGATCGCCCTGGTCTCCGGCGCGGCCTGCGTGGCCGGGCTGGTGCTGACGGTGGTCGCGCTCGTCGGCACCCGCCGCCCGCCGGGTCCGGCACCGGGCGCCGGGCCGGGCCTGAGCCGGCTCTGGACCGGTTCCGGCGCGAGCCGCGCCGACCAGCGCCGCTACCAGCTCCTGCTCGGCGCCGCGGTGGTCGCCGGAGCGGCGGCGTTCCTGCTCACCGGGCTGCCGGTGGTCGGCCTGCTGGTGGCGCTCGCGGTGCCGGGCGTGCCGTGGCTGTTCGCGGTGGGCCGGGCCGAGCAGCGGGCCATCGCCCGGGTCGAAGCCGTAGGCGAGTGGACCCGCCGGCTCAAGGACATCTCGGCCACCGGCCAAGGGCTCCAGCAGGCCATCATCGGCACCATCGCCACCGCGCCGGAGGAGATCCAGGAGGAGGTACGCACGCTCGCGGCCCGCCTCCAGGCCGGCTGGCTGGCCCGCTCCGCGCTACTCGCCTTCGCCGACGAGATCGCCGACCCGGTCGCCGACCAGGTGGTGGCCGCGCTGATCCTGCACCTCACCGACCGGGGCGAGCGCCTCGGCGACGTGCTCGGGTCGATCGCCACCGCCGCGTCGGCCGAGGTCGCGACCCGGCGGGAGGTCGAGGCCAAACGCACCCAGCCCCGGTTCGCGGTCCGCTTCCTCACCGGCATGACGCTGGCGACGCTGGCGTACGGGCTGGTGAACAGCGACTACATCCGTCCCTACGGGACCGTGACCGGCCAGCTCGTGATGGCGGTGCTCGGCGCGGCGTTCGTCGGCCTGCTGGTCTGGGTGCGTTCGATGAGCCAGCCGCCCCGGCCCGCGCGCTTCCTGCCGGCGCCCGACCTGGAGGAGGCGATCGCATGATCCTCAACTGGCAGATGGCGATCGCGGTGCTCGGCGGGTGCGCGGTCGGGCTCGGACTGTTCATGGTGGTCCGCGAGGCGCTGCCGGCCACCCCGGCGCTCGGCCCGGCGCTGCGCCGGCTGCACCAGCCGCCCGGCCAGGCCCCGGCCGCCGGCGCCGGGCCGGACTGGCTCGGCGGGTTCGCCCGCTGGCTGCGCCCGCCGCACCGGCAACTCGCCCTGCTCGACCGCACCCCCGAGCAGTACGCCCTTTCCGTGCTGCTCTCCGCGCTCGTCGGGTTCGCCACCCCGGCGGTCGCCTCGGCAGTGCTCTTCGTCGGCGGGGTGGCGCTGCCGGTGGCCGTACCGGTGCTGACCAGCCTGGGCCTGGCGCTGGGCGCCGGTCTGCTCGCGCACCGCGCGGTCCTGGCCAAGGCCGACGCCGCCCGGGACGAGTTCCGGCAGGCGGTCTGCACCTACCTCGACCTGGTGGCGTTGCAGCTGTCCGCCGCGCACGGCCCGGTGCAGTCGCTGGAACGCGCGGCGGCGGTCTGCGACGGCTGGGTCTTCGACCGGATCCGGGAGGCGCTGCGGCTCGCCCAGCTCCAGATGCACTCGCCCTGGGACGAGTTGCAGGAGCTGGCCGACCGGATCGGCATCCCGGAGCTGGGCGACGTGGGCGCCATCATGCGCTCCTCCGGCAGTGAGGGCGCCCAGGTGCACGAGACGTTGCGGTCCCGTGCCGACTCGCTGCGCGACCAGATCCGTACCGACAACCTGGCCCGGGCCGAGGGGGTCACCAGCAAGTTGGACATCCCCGGCTCGCTGCTGGTGTTCGTCCTGCTCGGCTTCGCCGTCTATCCGTTCCTCGCCCGTCTGTGAACCCACCTTCGAGAAGGAGACGACCATGCACCTCTACGCCTACCTGTACGTGGCGGTGAGCACCCGCCTCGCCGAGTTGCGCCGGGACTCCGAGCGCGGCGACAGCCCGGTGCCGACCGCGGTGATCATCTTCGGCCTGGTCGCGGTGGCCATGGCGGTCACCGGCCTCGCCCTGGCCAAGGCGAACAACTGGATGAACGCCATCCCGAACAACACGGCGCCGCAGGCCCCGTGATGCCGCGCCCCGCCCGTACGGTCCGGAGCCGGCCGGCGCACGCCGGCCGGCCCGCCGGCCCGCCCGGTCCGGGGCGGATCGCCGCCGCCCTGCGCGCCCGCCTGGCCGAGGGCGAGCGGGGCGCCAACCCGGTCGAGCTGGCCGTGGTGATGCCGGTGATCCTGGTGATGCTGTTCGGCTCGATCCAGGTCGCCGTCTGGTTCGTGGCCCGGTCCACAGCGCTCAACGCCGCGCAGACCGCTGTGAACGCCCAGCGCACGATCGACGCCGGGCCGGACGCCGGCCGGGAGCGGGCGACCAGCTTCCTGCAACAGTCCGGCGACTGGCTGGTCGACTGGGAGCAGACCGGACCGACCTGCGTCGAGACCGCCACCGCAGTCACCTGCACGGTGCAGGGACGCTCCCTGTCGGTCATCCCGGGCGTCTCGTTCGAGGTCACGCAGACCGCGCACGGCCCGGCCGAACGCTGGACCACCGGATGAGCGCCGGGCCGCGGCGGGAGCGGGGTTCCGTCTCGATCGAGGTGGCGGTGCTCGCGCCCGCCTTCATCGGGCTGATGGTGCTGGCCGGGGTCGCCGGGCGGACCGCTGTCGCGGACGAGGCGGTGGAGTCGGCCGCTCACGACGCCGCCCGGGCCGCCTCGCTCGCCCGCAACGCCGACGACGGCGCGGAGGCCGCCGAGGACGCGGCCCGGGATCAGCTCGGCTGGGCGGGACTGAACTGCACCGGCCCACCCCAGATCGATCTCGCGGGCTCGGTGGCCGGTACGACGACGAGCTTCGCCGCCGCCTACCAGAGCGCCGCAGGCGTTCCCGCGACGGTGACGGTCACTGTCACCTGCACCGTCTCCTTCGACGACCTGAGCGCGCCCGGCCTGCCCGGGGTGCCGGGCGGCAAGACCGTCTCGGCGCGCTTCACCTCGCCGCTGGACACCTACCGGAGTCGCGGATGACCGGGCGGCGGGAGGCGGAGAACGGCCGGGTGAGCCTCTTCCTGGCCGTGGCGATGACAGGCGTGCTGGCGATCATCGGCCTTGCCTACGACGGCGCCGGTCAACTACGCACGCTCCAGCGCGCGGACAACCTGGCCGCCGAGGCGGCGCGCGCGGGCGGCCAGATGATCGACCGCGCGCGGGCCATCGAGGGCGGCCCGAAGCAGATCGACCAGGTCGCCGCCCGCGCCGCGGTCGCCGCCTACCTCGACGCCGCGGGCGGGGTCACCGACCACGAGGTCGACTTCCCCGTGGTCGGCGCCGAGACCCAGATCCGGGTGAGCGTGCAGATCACCTACAGCCGGGACCTGCTGGGTCTGTTCGGCATGCAGAACACCGCCATCGTCTCCGGTGAGGCCACCGCTCGGGCGCTCACCGGACCACCGTAGGAAGGAAGGCCGCCATGGGCGCACCCCGACGCTCCCCCGTCCGCCGCACCGGCCAGGTCCTCACCGGGCTCGGCGCACTCGTCGTGCTCGTCGGCGTGCTGGCCGGCGGGCCGGTCGCGTTGCTGGCGTTCGCCGGCAACCCGCTGCCGGATCACCTACCCACGTTCGCCGAGATCGGTACGACGTTGACCAGCCGCGACGACGGTCAGCTCTTCCTGCGGGCGCTGGCGGTGGTGGGCTGGTTCGGCTGGGCCACGTTCGCGTTCTCCGTCGTGGTGGAACTGCTCGCGGCGGCGGTACGCCGGCCGGCGCCGAAGCTGCCCGGCATGCACCGCCAGCAGAAGGCGGCCGCCGCGCTCGTCGGTTCGGTCGCGCTGATCCTGGCCGCGAGCCCGGCCGCGGCGAGCGCCGCCGCGCTCACCGCGCCGCACCCGGCGGTCGCCGCCGTCACCTCACCGGCCGTGGCCACGAGCCAGGTCGTGCCACCGGCCCCTGTCGCGGCGGAGACCAGCGACCCGGCGGTGTACCGGGTCGCCAAGGGCGACTACCTGGGCGAGGTGGCCGACCGCTACCTGGACGACTTCGACAGATACCGGGAGCTGGCCCGGCTGAACCGGCTCGCCGACCCGGACCGGATCCGCCCGGGTCAGCTCATCACACTGCCGGACGGCGCGACGGACTCCGGCGCCCGGCGGCACGCCACCGGGCGGCTGGTGGTCACCAAGCCGGCCCAGACCGCGCCGGTCAAGCCGGGTGGCGGCGGCGCGTCCTCGACCGCGCCGAAGGCGAAGCCGAAGCCCACCCCGCGGGACGCGACGCCCACCGTGGAGGCGCCGGTCGGTCAGCCGCCGGCCATGTCGGCGGGCGCGTCCCGGCCCACCGCCGAGGAGGGCATCAACCGTCCGCTCGCCATCTCGGCGGTGCTGGCGGTCGCGAGCATCGTGGGCGCGCAGATCGGCGCGCTGCTCGGGTTGCGCAAGCGGCCGGTGCCCGCCCGCGCGGGGTCCAGCGGGCGGCACCGGCGGGACTGAGTCAGGGCAGCCGGGCCTCGACCTGGCCGGCCACCACACGGGTGGGGAGCACGACCTGGTCGTTCGCGGCCGGGCCGTGCACGACCTCGCCGCCGTTGAGCCGGAACGCGCTGCCGTGCCAGGGGCAGACCACGCAGGCGTGACCGTCGATCTGCTCCACCTTGCCCTCGCCGAGCGGGCCGCTCTGGTGCGGGCAGCGCTCCAGCATCACCGTGACGTCGTCGCCGTCCCGGTAGAGGATCACCGAGACCTCGTCGATCTTCTTGGTGACCAGCTCGTGCCGGGGCAGGCTGCTCAGGTCGCCGACCCGGTGCCACCCGTCGCTGATCAGGTGCAGCTCGGAGACGCTCTGGCTGGCCTGGGCGCCCTGCTTGTACGCGAGGTGCCCGCCCAGGTACGCGCCGCCGCTCGCGGCGGACAGACCCAGGTAGGACAGCGCCCGACCGAGCCCGTGCCGCCCGTTGAGGCGGGCCGCCAGCGAGCCGGCGTACAGCGCCAGGCCGACCGTGTTGGCGGCGGCGTGCACCAGCCCGATCCGGCGCTGGTCGCGGGAGAGCGAGGCCCAGTCGTTGAGCCCGGCGACCGCCGCGGGCACCGCGCTGACCGTGCCGAGGCCCACCAGCGCGGTGGCGGCCCGGCGCTGGCCCGGCAGCAGGTCCACCACGGCGGCGGAGATCCACGCGCCGACCGGCACCTGCACCATCGCGGGGTGCAGCGGATGGCCGAGCCACACGCCGTGCAGCGCGTCGCGTACCCGCTGGGAACGCAGCGTGCCCTGGACGGCGCGCTGCAACCGGTCACCCACCCGGTCGAGGCCGCTGGCCTGTTCGATCTTCGTCAGTAGTTCGCGCACCCGTTCCGACTTCCCGGCAGGAGAGCGCCCAAACCGGACGCCCCGGAATTCCCTCGCACGGCCTCCCCGCTGGATATACTCGGACGGCTAGTCGTATATAGGGAGCCGCGATGACCAAGATCCTGGTGGACGTCGACGACGAGGCGCTGGCGGATGCCGCCGAGGCGTTCGGCACGAAGACCAAGAAGGACACGGTGAACGTCGCTCTCCGCGAGGGCGCGGCGAGACTGCGCCGCGCCCGGGCGCTGGCGGAGCTGGCCGAACGCGGGCAGGCCGGTGACTTCGACGAACTGCTCGACAAGGGCGCCTACCGCTCGTGAAACTGGCCGACTACCTGATCGACACCAGCGCCCTCGTCCGGCTCCTGCGTGATCCCGACGTGCTGGCTCGCTGGGAACAACAGGTGACAGCGGGCCTGCTCGCCGTGTGCCCGCTTGTCGAGCTGGAATTCCTCTACACCGCCCGGTCGGTCGCCGACCGGACGCGCCTGACCGAGCAGCTCCGGGCCGCCTTCGGCTGGGTGGTCATGCCGGACCGGATCTACGAGCGCGCCGCCGAGATCCAGGGCGAGCTGACCGCGCGGGGCACGCACCGCTCGGCGGGCGCCGTCGACCTGCTCATCGCCGCCACCGCCGAATACCACGGCCTCTCGCTGCTGCACTACGACCGGGACTTCGACCAGGTCGGCGCCGTCACCGGCCAGCCGATGCACTGGCTGACCCGACCCGACACGATCAAATAGGCCGTAGCCGCGGCAGCGCCGTCGCGGGCATGCTGGGCCCATGGGGGTACGCGTCGAGCACGCCGGTGCCGTGACCACTGTGATCCTGGACCGGCCCGAGGCCCGTAACGCCGTGGACGGGCCGACCGCCCGGGCGCTCGCCGACGCGTTCCGCGCGTTCGACGCCGACCCGGACGCGGCGGTCGCCGTGCTCTGGGGCGCGGGCGGCACGTTCTGCTCCGGCGCCGACCTGAAGGCCGTCGGCACGCCACGCGGCAACCGGGTCGAGCCCGAGGGGGACGGGCCGATGGGCCCCACCCGGATGCGGCTGTCCAAGCCGGTGATCGCCGCGATCTCCGGGTACGCGGTGGCCGGCGGCCTGGAGCTGGCGCTCTGGTGCGATCTGCGGGTCGCCGAGTCGGACGCGACGCTCGGCGTGTTCTGCCGCCGGTGGGGCGTACCGCTGATCGACGGCGGGACGGTCCGGCTGCCCCGGCTGATCGGCGAGAGCCGGGCGATGGACCTGATCCTCACCGGCCGTCCGGTGCCGGCCGACGAGGCGTACGCGATGGGTCTGGTCAACCGGCTGGTCGCGCCGGGTGCGGCCCGCGCGGCGGCCGAGGAACTGGCCGCCACGATCGCCCGGTCTCCGCGGACGTGCCTGCGCAACGACCGGGCGGCGGTGCTGGACGGCGCGGGCCGGCCGGAGCCGGAGGCGATGGCGACCGAGCTGGCCTACGGCACGGAGTCGCTGGCAATCGACGGGGTACGCGGTGCCGGCCGGTTCGCCGCCGGGGCCGGCCGGCACGGGGCGCCGACCGGCTGAGGCGTCACTTCAGGGCGCGCAACGCGTCCTCGATGGCCCTGTGGAACGTGGGGTACGCGTAGATCATGTGCCGGAGCTGGCTGATCGGCACTGCCGCGTGCACCGCCACGACCAGCGCGGAAAGCACCTCGCCGCCGGCCGGTCCGGCCGAGGTGGCGCCGACGAGCACGCCCTGGTCGGCGTCGGCGATCAGCTTGATGAACCCGGCGTTGCCGGTCTTGTGGATCCAGCCGCGGGTCGACGAGGTGAGGTCGGCGTATCCGACCTGGACGTTGACACCGCGTTCGCGGGCCTGCTGCTCGGTGAGGCCGACCGCGCCGACCTCGGGGTCGGTGAACGTGACGCGGGGCAGCGCCCGGTAGTCGGCGACCGGGACGCTGCCGGGCGCGGCCGTCGACCCGCCCGCGCTCATCGCGCCGCCGACCGAGCTGACCACACCGGCCGCGCCGCCGACCACGCTCGCGGTGCCGCTGGCGTCCGGGCCGCCCTTGGTACGCCGCATGTGGTCGAGCACGTCCGCCACCACGATGCCGGCCTGGTACATGGCGATGTGGGTGAACGCGCCCTCGCCGGTGAGGTCGCCGACCGCCCAGATTCCGTCGGTGACGTGCATCCGGTCGTTCACCGGCAGGTAACGCTGCCCGGCGTCCACCCCGACGGTGTCCAGGCCCAGCTCCTCCAGGTGCGCCCTGCGGCCGGTCACCACGAGCAGCTTCTCGCCGGTGAACTCGGCGCCGTCGGCGTGCACTGTGAACGCGCCGCCGTCGTGGCTGACCCGGCCGGCCCGGACCCCGGTGTGGATCTGCACGCCGTCGGCGCGCAGCGCGTCGGCGGCGAGCGCGGACGCCTCCGGCTCCTCGACGGCCAGCACCCGGTCGGCCGCCTCGATGACCGTCACCCGGACGCCGAACCGGGCGAAGACCTGGGCCAGTTCCAGCCCAATCGCGCCGCCGCCGAGCACCAGCAGCGACCCGGGCAGCTCCTCGACCTCGATGGCCTGGTGATTCGTCCAGTACGGCGTGTCGGCCAGCCCGTCGATCGGCGGGACCGAGGGCCGGGTGCCGGTGCCGAGGACCACGCCGTACCGGGCCTGGAACACCTGGTCGCCGACGCGTACCCGGTTCGGGCCGTCGAGCCGCCCGCTGCCCCGGACGAACCGGCCGCCCTTGCCGGTGAACCGCTCCACCGCCACCTTGTCGTCCCAGGTGTCGGTGGCCTCGGTCCGGATCCGCTTCGCCACCGGCGCCCAGTCGGGCCGCACCTGGGCGAAACCGGCAAGCTCGTTGACGCGGTGCGCCTCGGCCAGCGCGTTCGCCGCCCGGATCATCATCTTGCTCGGCACGCACCCCCAGTACGGGCACTCGCCCCCGACCAGGTCCCGTTCGATGCCGACCACTGTGAGGCCGGCCTCGGCGAGCCGCCCGGCCACCTCCTCGCCGCCGACGCCGAGCCCGACCACTACTACGTCCACCTGTTCCGGCTCCGCCATTCCGCAAGCATTCCGCACCTTCGGGACACCGGCCACCGCGCCGGGCCTGAATTCCCGCGCCGGTAACCGACGCGACCGCCTACCGTGGCCCGCATGCACACGCGCTTCACCCCGGTCCGGGACTGCTTCCACGACCTGTTCGCCACCGGCCGGGAGACGGGCGCGTCGCTGGCGGTGTGGCGCGACGGCGTACCGGTGATCGACCTGGTGGGCGGCACGGCGGCGACGGTCCCGCCCGGCGCGGTCGTACCGGCTTCCGGGGCAGACCGCGCGTGGCGGCCGGACACGCTCGTGGACGTCTACTCGACCGGCAAGCCGGTGGTGGCGCTCTGCCTGCTGCTGCTCGTCGACAGGGGCCGCGTCGACCTTGACGCGCCGGTGTCGACGTACTGGCCGGGGTTCCGCACCCCGGCCACCGTGCGGCAGGTGCTCGCCCACACGGCCGGGCTGCCCGCCTTCCCGGTGCCCCGGCCCGCCGCGGCGATCGCCGACTGGGACCTGCTCTGCGCCGACCTGGCGGCGGCCGACCCGGAGTGGACGCCGGGCACCGTCGCGGGCGAGCACGCCTGGACGTACGGGCATCTGGTGGGCGAGTTGGTCCGCCGGGTGGACGTGCGGCCGGTGGGCCGGTTCCTGGCCGAGGAGATCGCCGGTCCGTGGCGCCTGGACCTGGTCTTCGGGCTGGACGCGGCGGACCGGCGGCGGTGCGCCGACCTGTCGTACGCCGATCCGGCCTGGCCGGACCGGATGCGCGACGAGCCGGGCTCGCTGCGGGCGCGGGCGCTGGGCAACCCGCCCGGCGGGACTGATGTCGCGATGGTGAACAGCGACCTGTGGCGGGCCGCCGAGATCCCGGCGGTGAACCTGCACGCCACCGCCGCCGGGCTCGCCCGCCTGTACGCGGGCCTGCTCGCCGGCGGCACGCTGGACGGGGTACGCCTGTTCAGCCCGGAGCTGGTCGCCGAGGCGACGCGGGTGCAGTACAGCGGACCGGACCTGCTGCTGGACCGGCCGGTGGACTGGACGCTCGGCATGCAGTGGGAGCCGGACGGCAGCTGGGGCATGGGCGGAATCGGCGGCAGCAGCGCCTGGGCCGACCCGGAGCGGGGCTACACCTTCGCGTACGCGACCGCCCGGCTGGCCGACCACGATCGGGTGGAGGAGCTGGTCGAGGCGCTGCACTCCTGCCTCTGACCGTGAGTCACTTTCTGTGATTCCAGTGCCTCGTCACGCAGCGCATTCGGCCGGCGGGACCACTTGGTCTTCCGTTTTCGACTTTGCTCTGCAGCCAATGGCGCAGCACCGCGTTGAGCAGGGCATTCACAATAGGTCCGAAAACCGCGAGGGGCGCGCGCGGTCACTTTCCGCAACGGGTGCGGATATGGCTGCAGAGCAAAGTCGACCGGAGGTGGATGCTACGGGCGAGAGCCGCAGTCACTTGCAGTAACTATGAGAGCAGTGGCCTCGCGATCCGCGTGGGCTCTGCGCCAGCGACGTTGATGCTCGTGAGGACGCTCGGGCGACGGGCGACGGGCGACGAAGGGCGTCAGCGGAGCCAGACCGGGTCGGTGCCCGGCACCTCCAGCGGCGGCGGGTAGTCGAGCGTGCGGCGCACCCCGTCGGGCAGCCGCCACGGCTGGTGCACCGCCTTGCCCGCCACCGACTCCAACTCCGGAACCCACCGCCGCACGTACGCGCCGTCGGGGTCGTAACGCTCGGCCTGCCGTACCGGGTTGAAGCCGCGGTACGGCCGGGTGTCGTTGCCGGTGCCGGCCACCCACTGCCAGTTGCCCGAGTTGTTGACCCGGTCGCCGTCGAGCAGCCACCGGAAGAACACCTCCAGGCCGGGCCGCCAGTCCAGCCCGAGGTGCTTGGTCAGGTAGCCGGCGGTGATCAGGCGGGCCCGGTTGTGCATCCAGCCCTCGGCGCGCATCTGACGCATGCCGGCGTCGACGATCGGCATGCCGGTCCGTCCCTCGGTCCAGGCGTCGAGCGCGTGCTCGTCGTACCGCCAGTCCTCCCGGGCGCCGCGCCGGTAGGCAGTAGTGGACAGGTCGGGGAAACCGGCGACGACCTGGTGGTAGAAGTCGCGCCAGCAGAGCTGCCGGACGAACGGCCCGTCCCGGTCACCGGCCCGGTTCGCCACGGTCAGCGGCGATACGCAGCCGAAGCGCAGGTACGGGCTGAGCCGGGAGGTCTCGTCACCGGCCATGTCGTCGTGGATGTCGTCGTACCGGTCGAGGGTGGGCAGCCAGGCGGTGAGCCGGCGGCGGGCGACGCTCTCCCCGCCCGCGGCGGCGGCCGGGCTGTCGCCCTTCGGCGGGTCGGGCAGACGACCCGGGTCGACGCCGTCGGGCAGCCGGACCCGCTTCGGCGCGGCGAGTTCGTCCCGCGGGCGCACGCCCTGCCACGCGCGGAAGTAGGGGCTGAACACGCGATAGTGATCGCCGCCGCTGGGTCGCAGCGCTCCCGGCTCGACGATCGTCAGGCCGGGGAACAGCCGCAGGAACATGCGGTGCCGGTCGCACTCGGCGCGCAGGCGACGTTCCCGGCGGCGGGCGTAGCGGCTGACGTCGGCGGAGAGCCCGACGCCCTCGGCACCCACCTTCCGGGCCAGCTCGACCGTCTCGGTCACCGGGTCGCCGCGCCGCACCACCAGGTCGCCGCCGAGCGCGCGCAGCGCCTCGCGCAGGTCGGCCAGGCTCTGGTGCAGGAACCGGGTGCGGTTCGCCGAGAGCTTCTGCAACGCCGGGTCTAGCACGTAGAGCGGCACCACCCGCTCGAACGCGGAGCAGGCGGCGGCCAGTGCCGGGTGGTCGTGCACCCGCAGGTCGCGGGTGAACAGCACGACCGCCGTCCGGCCGGTCATCCGGCCAGGGCCGGTTCCAGCGCCGGGCCGGGCACCCGCACCGGCGTGCCGGCCGGGGTGAGCAGCGCCCGCGCGGCCACCGCCATCCGGCGCCGCTGCGGCACCAGGGCCCGGCGGACGAAGACGTCGTAGTCCTGCGCGGCGACCTCGTCCAGGATGCCGCCGTAGAGCGCGTACGCGGTGCGCATGCACGCCTGCGAGGCGGGGTTGAGCAGCGGGATGCCCGGCGCGGCGGCGAGGTAGTGGGCCTGCGCGCGGGTCACCTCGTACTCGATCAGCTCACGGATGCGCGGCGTGGTGCGACCGGCGTCCTTGGCCGCGACCAGGTCGGCGCGGGTGACGTCGAACTTGGCCAGATCCTCGTCGGGCAGGTAGGTCCGGCCCCGGTCGAGGTCCTCGGCGACGTCCCGGATGAAGTTGGTGAGCTGGAACGCGAAGCCGAGCTGGCGGGCGGGCTCCCGGGCGGCGGCCGGATCGGAGCTGCCCAGGATCGGCAGCATCATGGTGCCGATGACGGCCGCCGAGCCCTCCATGTAGTCGAGCAGGTCGTCGTAGGTCGGGTACGACATGACCGTCAGGTCCATCGCCATGCTGCGCAGGAACGACGCGAAGTCGTCCCGGTCGAGGTCGAACACGGCGATGGTGTGCAGCACGGCGGGGAGCAGCGGGTCGTCGACCGACGCGCCGTGCAGCCCGGCCACGAATCGATCCGACCACTCGCGCAGCCGGGCCGCGCGCTCGGCGGGCGGCAGGTCCTCGGTGCGGTCGACGATCTCGTCCGCGTAGCGAGTGAACCCGTACAAGGCGTGCACATGCCGCCGTTTCCAGGCGGGGAGCAGCCGGGTGGCGAGATAGTAGGTACGGCCGTGACGCCGGTGCAGCTCGCGGCAACGGTCATAGGCGGCGGCCAGATCCACGTCCATCGGCCCTCCTCAGTTTCGACGCATCAATCGACGCAACTCGTAACCCTAGGGTACGCTCGCCCACATGGCCAACGACGCAGTTGCGGGTAATGCGCTCCGCGTCGCGCCGGCTCAGCCCGGGGCGACGGACGATCCGGTCCGCGGCGTACTGGCCGCGTTCACGAAGGACCTGATCAAAGGGGTCGATGAGACGCTGGTGGCGTTCCTGGCCGCGGAAGTCGACTCGCTCACCGAGATCGACGCAGCGATGGGTGCTTTCGCCGCGACCGCGCGCGACTGCGTGCTGGCCGGCGGCAAGCGGGTCCGCCCCACGTTCGCGTACTGGGGATGGCGGGGTGCGGTCGGCGGGGAGGAACCGATGTGTTCGGTGCTCCCGGCCCTGTCCGCCCTCGAACTGCTGCACACGTTCGCGCTCGTGCACGACGACGTGATGGACGCCTCCGACACCCGGCGCGGACTGCCGACCGCGCACCGGGCCGCCGCTGCCCGGCACCGGGCCGCCGGGCACTCGGGCGACCCCGACCGGTACGGCGAAGCAGTCGCCGTCCTCATCGGCGACCTCTGCATGGTGTGGGCCGACCGGCTCATGAGCCACGCGGCGGTCCCCGCCGAGCGGCTGCTCGACGTGCGCCGCTGCTACGACCAGATGCGCGTGGAGACGGTCGCCGGGCAGTTCCTGGACGTGCTCGGCGAGAACGACGCGGGGAACTGGACTGTCGACCGGGCGCTGCGGGTGGCCCGGTACAAGACCGCCAGCTACACCGTCCAGCGGCCGCTGCTCTTCGGCGCCTGCCTGGCCGGCACCGACGCGGACGACCCGCTCATCGCCGCGTACACCCGGTACGGGCTGGCCGTCGGCGAGGCGTTCCAGCTCCGCGACGACCTCCTCGGCGTCTACGGCGACCCGGAGACCACCGGCAAACCGGCCGGGGACGACCTGCGTACCGGCAAGCCGACCGCGCTGCTCATGCTGGCTCGGCAGCTCGCCGACCCGGCGCAGCGCCGGGTGCTGGACCGGGCCGGCTCGGTCACCACGGCACGCGAGGTGGACCGGCTGGCCGACGTGGTCCGCGACACCGGGGCCACGGCCCGGGTGGAGCGGATGATCGCCGACCGGGTCACCGAGGCGCTCGCCGCGCTCGGCACCGCACCGATCGATGAGACCGCGCGCACCGCGCTGACGGGTCTCGCCACCGCCGCCACCGCGCGGCGGGCATGATGAGCAACTTCGTGAGCAAGGGGGCCGGAATGCGTACCGTCAAGGGACGGACCGACCGGGTGGTAGTGGTCGGGGCCGGGTTGGGTGGGTTGGCCTGCGCGCTGCACCTGGCCGGCAGTGGCCGGCAGGTGACGGTGCTGGAACGCGAGCCGGTGCCCGGCGGGCGCGCCGGGCGGCTCAGCGTCGACGGGTACGAGTTCGACACCGGCCCGACCGTCCTCACCATGCCCGACCTGATCGCCGAGGCGCTCGGCGCGGTGGGCGAGGAGCTGACCGACTGGCTCGACCTGAGCCCGCTCGACCCGGCGTACCGCGCCTACTACCCGGACGGGTCGACGCTCGACGTCATCACCGACACCACCCGGATGGCCGCCGAGATCGCCCGCGTCTGCGGCCCCCGGGAGGCCGACGGCTACCTGCGTTTCGTCGACTACGCCCGCAACCTGTGGCAGTGGGAACGGGCCGACTTCATCGAGCGCAACCTCGACGCGCCGACCGACCTGCTCACCGGCAACCTGTTGAAGCTGTTCGCCAACGGCGCCTTCCGGCGACTCCAGACGAAGATCAACCAGTTCTTCCGCGACCCGCGTACCCAGCGGATCTTCTCCTTCCAGGCCATGTACGCGGGCCTGTCGCCGCACGACGCGCTGGCGATCTACACGGTCATCGCGTACCTCGACTCGGTGGCCGGGGTGTGCTTCCCGCGCGGCGGCATCCACGCGGTCTCGCGCGGCATGGCCGGCGCGGCGGAGAAGCACGGCGTGCAGTTCCGGTACGGCACCACGGTGACCCGGGTGGAGACCGCCAACGGCCGCGCCACCGGCGTGATCACCGCGGACGGCGACTTCGTCCCCGCCGACACGGTGGTGCTCAACCCGGACCTGCCGGTCGCCTACGAGGACCTGCTGCCGCCCAGCCGGCAGCGCAAGCTCACCTACTCGCCGTCCTGCGTGGTGCTGCACATCGGTTCGACGCAGGGCTATGGCAAGATCGCCCACCACAACATTCACTTCGGGCGGTCCTGGAAGGGCACGTTCGACGAGGTGATCCGCCGAGGCGAGCTGATGACCGACCCGTCACTGCTGGTGACGAACCCGAGCCGCACCGACCCGTCGGTGGCGCCGGCCGGGAAGCACACCTACTACGTGCTGGCGCCGGTGCCGAACCTGGAGCGGGCGCCGTTCGACTGGACGGGCGACCTCACGCAGCGGTACGCCGAACAGCTGGTGGGCACGCTCGAGGAGCGCGGCTACGTCGGTTTCGGCGACGGCATCGAGGTGATGGAGGCCGTCACCCCCGCCGACTGGGCGGCACAGGGCATGGCCGCCGGGACGCCGTTCGCCGCCGCGCACAGCCTCTTCCAGACCGGCCCGTTCCGCCCCTCCAACCTGCACCGGAAGCTGGACAACGTGGTCTTCGTCGGCTCCGGCACGCAGCCGGGCGTGGGGGTACCGATGGTGCTGATCAGCGGCAAGCTCGCCGCCGCCCGGATCACCGGGGCGACGGCATGAGCGAGCGGGAGGAACACCTCGTCGAGCTGGTCGGCGACGACGGGCAGGTGCTCGGCGAGACCACCGTGGCGACCGCCCACCAGCCACCCGGCCGGCTGCACCGGGCCTTCTCGGTGCTCCTGGTCGACCCGCAGGGGTGGGTGCTGTTGCAGCAGCGGGCCGCGGTGAAGACGCGCTTCCCGCTGCGCTGGGCGAACTCCTGCTGCGGGCACCCGCTGCCGGGCCAGTCGCTGACCGAGGCCGCCAACCGGCGGCTCGCCGAGGAACTGGGCCTCGGCCCGGTCGCGCTCACCGAGGTGGGCGTCTACATCTACTACGCCGAGGACCCGGCCACCGGCCGCGTCGAGTTCGAGTACGACCACGTGCTGCGCGCCGACGTACCCGCGGACCTGGTGACGCGGCCCGATCCGGACGAGGTGGCCGACCTGCGGTGGGCCGACCCCGGCGCGGTGGTGGCCGACCTGGACGCCGACCCCCGGGCGTACGCCCCGTGGCTGGGCGGCGTGGTCAACCGGCTGCTGCCTGCGGCGGGCCCGGCCCGGCCGGGCGTCGCAGCCTCCGAGGCACCGGAGCGGTCGGGTGGCCGATGAGGCGCTGAGCGCGGGGGCCGTGGCACGCCGACTCGGTGTGGCGGTCACCACGCTGCGCACCTGGCACCAGCGCTACGGCCTCGGTCCCAGCGAGCATGTGCCGGGCCACCACCGGCGCTACACGCCCGCCGACCTCGCCCGCCTGGAGATCATGCGCCGGCTGACCGCGGAGGGGGTGGCGCCCGCCGAGGCGGCCCGCTGGGCCCGGCAGGCCCCGGCCGTGCTGCCTCCGGACCGGCTCGCGCTCAAGGCACGAACCTCGGCGGTACGCGACGGCGGCGGCACGACCATCCCGGTCGGCCGGGCCGGGCCCGCCGCACGAGGGCTGGCCCGCGCCGCGATGCGCCTGGACTCGGTGACCATCGCGCGGACCATCGCCGACGCGCTCGCCGCCGACGGGGTGGTGGCGACCTGGGAGGGGCTGCTCCGGCCGGTGCTCACCGGCATCGGGGAACGGCACGCCGCCACCGCCGGCCTGATCGAGGTGGAACACCTGATGTCCCGGTGCGTCTCGGTGGCGTTCGCCACGGTGATCCGGGCCCACCCGAACGGCGGCCCGCCCCGGATCCTGCTCTCCTGCGCCGACGAGGAACAGCACTCGCTGCCGTTGGAGGCGCTCGCCGCCGCGCTCGCGGAGGCCGGGGTGAGCTGTCGCATGCTCGGCGCCCGGGTGCCGGTGCCCGCCCTCGTGGAGGCGGTCAACCGGACCGGGCCGGCCGCCGTGGTCCTCTGGTCGCACACCCGCTCGACCGCCGACCCGTGCCAGCTCACCGCGCTGCTGACGGTCCCGCGCAGGCCGCTGCTGGTGCTCGCCGCCGGGCCCGGCTGGCGGGCCGACTCGCTGCCGGCCGGGGTGGTCCGGCCGGTGGATCTGGCCGAGGCGCTCTCACTCGCCGTGGCGGTTCGGGACTCGCTGGACCAGTCGACCACGGGCTGACGGCCTTTCCGCTCCGGGGCGCGTCCACTACGGTCGGAAAGTCCGTCTGACCCCGACCCCTCCGGGAGCGACGAATGCGTCCACGCGCCCTGCCGGCGCTCGCCCTGGGCCTGGTGCTCCTCGTCACCGCCTGCGGCGACGCCGGCAAGTCACCCGAACAGGCGGCGGCCTCGCCGTCGGTCCCGGCGTCGCCGTCGCCCGCGACGGAGCCTTCACCGACCCCCACCCCCACCCCCAGGAAGCCGAAGCTGCGCCCGGTGCCCAAGAAGCTCCCGGCGGGCCTGCATCGGGCCAGCGGGAGCAGCGGAGTGGCGCTCACCTTCGACGACGGGCCGGACCCCCGCTACACCCCGCAGATCCTGGCCCAGCTCCGGGCGGCCCGGGTCACCGCCACGTTCTGCGTGGTCGGCCAGCAGGCCAAGCGCTACCCGGAGCTGGTGGCCCGGATCGTCCGCGAGGGTCACCAGCTCTGCAACCACAGCTGGCACCACGACGTGAACCTCGGCCGGCGGTCGGCCGCCGAGATCCGGGCCGACCTGGAGCGGACCAACGACGCCATCCGCGCTGCCGCGCCCAAGGCGCCGATCACCTGGTTCCGCCAGCCCGGCGGCCGGTGGACCGCCGAGGAGATCGTGGTGGCCCGGCAGATGGGCCTGCGCCCGCTGCACTGGAGCGTGGACCCGCAGGACTGGGACCACCCACCGGCGAAGACGATCATCAAGCGTGTGACAGGCGCCACCCGGCACGGCTCGGTCGTGCTGATGCACGACGCGGGCGGTGACCGGGCCCAGACGATGGCCGCGTGCCGGCACCTGATCCCGGACCTGAAACGGCGGTACGGGATCGCACACCTCCGTTGACCTGCGGTTTTACCCGGCTCCGCAGCCGTGCCCATACCGGTTTGGCCGTCCGTGCAGGCATGACATATGCTTCTCCTGCCTCCGGCGGGGCCGGATGGGAGCAAGTCCGCTTGAAGTTGCGAGTGTGCAATGATGGCGGGGCCGCCCTCATCGTCTAGCGGCCCAGGACGCCGCCCTTTCAAGGCGGTAGCACGGGTTCGAATCCCGTTGGGGGCACGGTCCGGCTCGCGCCGGATGCAACACCAGCCAGGTCCTGTGGAGCAGTTGGAGTGCTCGCCGCCCTGTCAAGGCGGAGGTCGCGGGTTCAAGTCCCGTCAGGACCGCAAGCGCTGACGCCGCGCAGCTCAATGCGCGGCGTTCTGCGTATCGGCTCGTGCGGTAGCATGTGCCGAGCACCACGGCCAGGTAGCTCAGTTGGTACGAGCGTCCGACTGAAAATCGGAAGGTCGGCGGTTCGACCCCGCCCCTGGCCACATAGCCTTTCGCCGGGCTACAGGAACGCCGACCAGCGGATACGCAGGTCGGCGTTCTGCTTTCCCCCGGCAGGCCGTCTGTCGTCCGGGCATGGGTGACGTAAGGTGGTCAGCCCAGGTGGGCCGCCTCCGCCCGCAGATGCTCAAGAAAATGCATGACTGCCGGCGACGGCGTCCTGCCCCGCACGGTCGCCGCGAATATCTGCCGTACCGACTCGTCGTCCGGATGCAGGCGTAGCAGGGCGATGTCCGGCGGGGTTCCGCGTACCGCCAGGGCCGGAACCAGAGCCACCCCCAGGCCGGCGGCAACGCATCCCAGCTTGCCGGTCCACTCGGCCGCGACGATGTCGATACGTGGCGAGAAACCGCTGGGCAGGCTTGCGCGGAGCAGGGTGTTCTCCGCGGTGGCCGAGCCCACGACGAACGCGTCCTGGGCGAGCTCCGCCAGGCGCACCGAGCGGCGGCGCGCGAGCCGGTGGTCACGCGCGACCGCGACCAGGAGCCGCTCGTCGAGCAGATGTCGCAGGTCGAATCGTTCGCGGTCCAACTCACCCGTGGGAGAGGTGCTGACCACTGCCACATCCGCCTCCTCCGCGAGCAGGCGCTCCAGCAGCCGCGGCGTCACACCCTCGACCAGCGACAGCGAGATCTCCGGGTAGGCCGAGCGGAACGACGCCATCGCTCGGGGTACGAGGGCCGCGACAGCGGTCGGGAAGGCGCCCACACGCAGCCGCCCTCGGCCGAGCCCGCGCAGGTCCTCAAGGTCACGCCGGACCGCGGCGAGCCGGTCGAGGACCGCCTCGGCGTGTGGGAGCAGCTCTCGTCCCTCCTCGGTGAGGGCTACGCCACGGGGCAGCCGGTCGAAGAGCCGAGCGCCGATGTCGGCCTCGAGCGCGGCGATCTGCCGGGAGACAGCCGACTGGGTGAAGCGGAGGGCGCGGGCAGCGGTGGTGATCGAGCCGTGCCGCGCGACGGTGCGGAACACCGCCAGCAGCTGAGTCTCCATGGCAGGCATGGTATTCGCGCATGGCAGACATGCGAGACATTCGTTGGCCGCATTGCTTTCACCGGCCTAGCGTTACGGCGTGAAGATCATCGCGGTCCTCGGGACAGGACACATGGGTACGCCGATCGCGCGCCGCCTCCTGGCCGGTGGCAACCGGGTCAGAGTGTGGAACCGCAGCCCGGAGCGTTCGGAGCCGCTCGCCGCGGTCGGCGCGACGGTGGCCGCGAGCCCGTCCGCCGCGGTCGACGGAGCCGACGTCGTCGTCGTGATGCTCGCCGACGCCGCCGCGGTCGAGACGGTGCTGTTCGGGCCGGACGGCGCTGCCACAGCGCTCCGACCCGGGACGGTCGTGGTGCAGATGTCGACGATCGGGCCGGACGAAGTCCGAGCAGTGGCCGGCCGGCTGCCGGCGGGCGTCTCACTCCTCGACGCCCCCGTCGGCGGCAGCGTCAACGCCGCCCACGCCGGCACGCTGGTGATCTTCGCGGGCGGCCCTGCCGACGCCGTGGAGAGGGCGGCTCCGGTGCTGGAACAACTCGGCTCGGTCCGTCACTGCGGTCCGATCGGCGCAGGCGCCGCCGTCAAGCTCGTCGCGAACACGGGCCTGGTGACGGCTGTCGCCGCACTGCACGACGCGCTGGCTGTCGCCGCGGCGCTCGGTGTCGACAGGCAGACCGCCCTCGACGTCCTCGGCCGTGGGGCCCTTGCCGGCGCGGTCGGACGGGTCACAGCGCCGGGCGCCTCGTTCGCAGTCGCGATGGCGGCGAAGGATGCGCGGCTGGCGCTGCGCCGCCCGGTGCCGGCTCCCGTGCTGGAGGCCGCCCTCGACCTGATGCAGGCCGCGCCGGACCAGGACGCGGATCTCTCCTCCCTCGTCTCAGCCGACTTCCTGAAGGGACGCTGATGCGCCTCACCCTGGACAACCCCGCATCCGTCGCGGCCCCGTTCGGCGACCGCTTCGCGCACGTCGCCCGGATCGATGTCGGCGGCGGCGCGCTGCTGATGCTCGCCGGACAGGTCGCCGTCGACGACGACGGCAAGGTGGTAGCCCCCGGAGAACCCGGCGCCCAGGCCGAACGGATCTTCGAGATCGTGGACGGCGTGCTCGCGGCGCACGGCGCGTGCTTCGACGACGTGCTGCACATCCGCACGTTCATGACGGACCTGGCTGACCTGCCGGCGTACGCGGCAGTCCGGCGCCGGGTCTTCACGGGTACACCGCCGCCGGCGAGCACGACTGTCGAGATCAGCAAGCTGTTCCTGCCGGGCGCTGTGCTCGAGGTCGAGGTCACGGCCGTGGTCCGGTCCCGCTAGGGGTTGCGCTTCCTGGCCGACGGGCAGGAGCCACGGCCGGCACAGGCCGCCACGCCGGAGTACCTGGCGGGTGTACGGTACGCACCCCGGCAACGGCGGTGCCTACGGTGAGCCCGCTGAGTGACGGACGGGATGAGGCGGAAGGGTCGCGTGTGCGGGTGCTGCGTACGGCTCTGGCGCCGGTCCTCGTACTGGCGGTGATCCTGCTCGGCGGGTGTGGCCGGGTCTCGGGACTCCTGGACCGGGTCTCCCTGTTCCATCCGGTCTGGGCCGCCGACGGCTGGGTCTACTACCTGCGGGAGGTGACCTCGACCTCGAGTTCGGGAGTGGCTGAGGTGTGGCGGCAGCGACCCGATGGGAGCGCCGAGGAACCCGTTCTCACGCGCGCGCCAGCGGTGTCCACCTGCGAAGCGGGCCTGTTCAGCTTCCTGTTCGCGGGCCCCGACGGCGACCTCGGGGTGGCCCTCGAATGCGGCTGGGACGGAACCGAGCTGCTCAGCTACTCGCCCGCCGACAAGACGTTCGAGCCTCTGGCGTCGACGCGCTTCCTCGTCGACGCCGCACTCGTGAACGGTGGCCGCGGCGGATATGTCGAGGCGCCCCGGAAGTGCGGTCCGGGAGGAATCCAGCTACTCGCCGACGGGAAGGCGTACGAGTTCGGCTCTCCGGTGACGGTGGGCGGGGCGACCTTCAACCCCAGCGGCGGTGACACGGATTGCGGGTCGACGGTGCTGGCGCGGTCGCCCGCGGCGCTGGGTGAGCGGCTGTTCTTCATCACCGCACCCGACTCCCTCGGCAGGTTGCCGCTGCCGCCCGAGGTGAGTCCGAACGACCTCACCTGGCACCTGACCGAGTGGGACGTCGGATCGGCCACAGCCAGGTTCCTCACGGAGCTGCCTGGCCTCGCCAACCTGGCGGTGTCGCCGGACGGCCGGTCGGTGATCGCCGCTGTCGCGTCGGATCACGTGGGCGGGGTGTGGTCGGTCGACGTCGGCAGCGGGAAGAAGACGAGGATCGCCAACGGCGCCCGCGCGTACCACCCGAGCTTCTCTCCGGACGGCAAGCGGTTCGTCTACGTCGAGGCGTTCGCACGGCTGAAGTTCGCCAAAGCGCGATAGTCGACGTGCGCGGTGGGCATGCTGAGGTGGCTCAACGACGACAGAGATCCTCACCGGCGCGTCCGCCGGTGAGGATCTCGCGGTGTCCGGCTCAGACGGCGGCGGGCTGCTCGGCGGCGTCCGAGGCGCAGCAGGCGCTCTCGGTCACCTTCTCCAGCTGCGGTGAGTCGGCCTTGACCGTGTAGACCTCCCACGGCTCGTCGCCGGGGCCGCGTACCCAGACCTTGTCCTGGAGCGCGTAGCAGCACTCGGTGTCGTTCTCCTCCAGCGTGATCAGGCCGGACTCGGTGAGCCGGTTGGTCGCGGCGTTCACCTCGTCGGTGGTGGCCACCTCGACCCCGAGGTGGTCCATCACCGTCGGCAGGCCGGGCTCACCTTCGAGGAGTACGAGCTTCAGCGGCGGGTTCTCCACCGCGAAGTTGGCGTAGCCGGGGCGGCGCTTGGCCGGCTCGACGCCGAACAGCTTGCTGTAGAAGGCGACGGAGCCTTCGAGGTCGGACACGCGCAGGGCGAGCTGGACGCGGGACATGTGAACTCCCTGCCTAGATGAATGTCGAAGCAGGGCCAACCTTGCCTCCTGTTTTGAAGTCTGTCAACCTAGAGGAATGTCGAAACAAGCGCTGCCGATCGTGGACCTCGACGCGGTCGCCTGCTGCCCGCCGATGTCCGTACGCCCCATGGAGCCGGACCAGGCGGCAGTGGTGGCGCCGATGTTCAAGGCGCTCGGCGACCCCATCCGGCTGCGCCTGATGTCGATGATCGCCTCGGTGCCGGAGATCTGCGTCTGCGACCTGACCCCAGCCTTCGACCTGTCCGGACCGACCATCTCGCACCACCTCAAGGTGCTGCGCGAGGCCGGGCTGGTCGACTCCGAGCGGCGCGGCACCTGGGTCTGGTACCGGGTACGCCCCGACGTGTTCCGCCAACTCGGCGCGCTACTCCAGATCCCCGCCCACGACTCGTGACGCTCGCCCTGCCCCGGCGCGCCTCGGCGGAGTTCGCCGGCACGGCGCTGCTGGTTACCGCCGTGGTCGGCTCCGGCATCGCGGCCACCCGGCTCTCCCCGTCCGACGTCGGGCTGCAACTGCTGGAGAACGCGATCGCCACCGCGCTGGCGCTGGGCGCGCTCATCCTGATCTTCGGTCCGGTGTCCGGCGCACACCTCAACCCGGTGGTCTCCGCCGTCGACTGGTGGCTCGGCCGCCGCGCCGGCACCGGCCTCACCGGGCCGGACCTCGTCGCGTACGCCGTGGCGCAGGTCGGTGGCGCGATCACCGGAGCCGTCCTCGCCCACCTGATGTTCGGCCTGCCGGCCGCGACCTGGTCCCGCACCGTACGCGGCGGAAGCCACCTCCTGCTGGCCGAGGTGGTCGCCACCGCCGGTCTGGTGGTCCTCGTCTTCGCGCTCGCCCGGTCCGGCCGTACCGCCGCCGCGCCGGCCGCCGTCGGCGCCTGGATCGGCGCGGCCTACTGGTTCACCTCGTCGACCTCGTTCGCGAACCCCGCCGTCACCGTCGGCCGGGCCGTCACCGACACGTTCGCCGGCATCGCGCCCGGCTCGGTGCCCGGCTTCCTCGCCGCCCAACTGGCCGGCGGCGTGCTCGCCGTCGCCGCCCTCGCCCTCTGGTACCCGCACGCCGCCGACACCGCGGGCGACGTGGTCGTACCGCACCTCACCCGGGAGACCGAAGCTCGATGAGCGACAAGCCAAGCGTCCTGTTCGTCTGCGTGCACAACGCCGGCCGCTCCCAGATGGCCGCCGCCTGGCTGCGCCACCTCGCCGGTGACGCCGTCGAGGTCCGCTCCGCCGGAAGCGAGCCCGCCGACCGGATCAACCCGGTCGCGGCCGAGGCCATGCGCGAGGTCGGCATCGACCTCACCGGTTAGACCCCCGCCCGCCTCACCTGGGACGCCGCGCAGGCCAGCGACGTCATCGTCACCATGGGCTGCGGCGACGCCTGCCCGGTCTTCCCCGGGAAACGGTACGAGGACTGGAAGCTCACCGACCCCGCCGGCCAGCCCTTGGACGTGGTGCGAGGCGTACGCGACGAGATCCGGGCCCAGGTCGAGGCCCTGCTCGCCGACCTCGACCGCGACTGAAGGCACACCGGTCCCGGTCTCCCGTCAGGCCCTGCACTCCGAGATCGCCGCCCTCCAGGAGCTGCTCCGCCGCCACCAGCGGGCCGCCACCGCGGTCGGTCCGGACGGGTCAGGTTTTCGGAGGGCGGCGGTTCTGGGTGGGGCTGCCCTGGATCGCCTCCCAGACGCTTCGGCCTGCCTGCCGGAGCGCCTGTCCGGCCTGTCCCGCCAGCTGCGCCGCCTCGGCGGCGGCGCTCGTCGGCTGGCCGGTTCGCTCCGAACCGCGGCTCTTCTCGCCGGGACGATCGGCCGACGAGCCCGCGCCGGCGCCCGGCCCCGAACCGGCAGCGCGCTCGGACTCCGCCTTGCTCTCCCGCCCGCCACCGGCCGCCGGTGGCGACTCCGTCCGGGCCGGGCGCTGGGGCGGTTCGGGTGCCTCGATCGGGCCGGACACAGCGGGACCCGCCCGATCGACCACCTCGCCGGCCGGCGGCGCCGCCCGATCGACCACCGCCGGACCGGTGCGCTCGACCACCTCGCCGGCCGCGGCCACGGTACGCCCGGCCTGGTCCACCACCGGCGCGGCGAGCCGGTGCACGTCGTCCAGGGCGACGCCGGCCGAGCGGGCCAGCGCGTCGATGAGCTGCGGGTTGCGGTCGATGGTGGTCAGCGCCCGGTCCAGGATCTGCACGAGCTTCTCCAGCCGCACCTTGAGCAGCGCCTCGGCGCTCACCCCGGTGATGTCCAGCTCGACGCCCTCCAGGTGCACCCGCACTCCGGCGTCGAGTTGGAGCAGGTTGGCCAGCCGGGCTCGCAACGACAGGTCGGCGTCGAGGCCGTCCACCGTGAGCCGGATCTCGTCGACGGTCAGCTCCGGGACGTCGAGCAGGACGTCCGGCTCCGACTCGGGATCGGCCGGCGAGGTGGGCGGCTCGTAGCCGGGGTCCGGCACGGGTTCGGTGGCTCGGCTGTCGGTCATGCTCCCCGCTCTCCCAGTCGGTCCGGTCGGCGGCGCTTACCCGCTTTCCGGCACGGCATCCCTCTCGTACGCCCGCCCTGACCTCCCGGAAGCGCCGCTGAGCCTTGCGCAGCGCGCCTGACCCACCACTCAGCGCTGTCATGGACCGGCATTCCCGGTGTCCGGAAGCGCGCGAAACGGAAGCTGCGCACCGAGACATGAGCCGGTATGGTCCGGACCTATGGGACAGGAGATGGCCGATCCGGATGAGGTCCGGCAGGAATCCGACCGCTTCTCCCTCCGCAGCAACCTGTTCGTCCCGGCGTCCGCCGAGCGGGCATACGCCGTGTTCACCGGATCGCTCGCCGACTGGTGGGTACGCGAGTACACCTGGTCCGGCCCGCAGGCGCTCGCCGCGCTCGGCATCGAACCCCGGGCCGGCGGCATGCTCTACGAGATCGGTCCCTACGGCTTCCGCAACGACTGGGGCCGCGTGCTGACCTGGGATCCGCCCCGGCGTCTGGTCTTCACCTGGCAGATCGGCCCGGACCGGGTGCCGGTGCCGGACCCGGCCGGCGCCAGCGAGGTGGAGGTCCTGTTCCACCCCGAGGGCCCGGAGCTGACCCGGGTGGACGTCGAGCACCGCTACTTCGACCGGCACGGCACCGCGGCCGAGGGCTACCGCGAGGCGCTCACGGCCGGCTGGCACGAGTTGCTCTGCCGCTACCTGGCGACAGTCGCCCGCACCACCTGACCCGTACCCGTCGGATGGGTCCGGATCAGCCGGCGATGCCCGGGGTCGCTCCGGCGCCGGCCACGCCGGTGCCGCCGAGGTCGGCGCGGCGGCCGGCGGCCGCGCCCGGTCCGAAACCACCGCCCGCGAGGCGCCGTCGCGGTGCGGTGCGCAACCTGGGGTACGCCTCGGCGACCCGGCGCTGGACCCGGTCGGAGCGGTCGGCGAGCACCAGGGCCGTCGAGGGACCGCCCGACTCCGCCACCGCCTTGTTCTCCGCTGCGCGCAGTCGTTCCGCGACGACGTACGCGAAGCCGGCCAGCCAGGTACGCCGGAACGCGGCCGGGTGCTCCCCGTCCGGCACGGCGGCCCCCACCAGTCCGTGCGCGGCCTGCACCAGCAGCGAGGTGAACAGCAGCTCGACGCGTTCCAGGTCGCTGGCGAAGCCGAACAGGTGCATGGCGAAGCCGTTGCCCTGCCGTCGACGTACGCAGCGGCAGCGCAACGGTTCGGCGACGGCCGCCAGCAGTCCGGCCTTGTCCCGGGCGTACGGCGCGACCACCTCGACCGTCCGGTCGCCGACCGGGTCGACGGCCGGGTCACGCGCGGCGAGCAGCGCCCGGTCGACGCCGTAACGGGCGATCAGCTCGGTGGCCTTGGCCATGAACGCGGCCGACTCGGCGGGCGTGCAGGCCGGGGCCTCGGCCTGGGCGAGCAGCTTGCGCACCTTGCTGAGCATCGCCTCGGACATGACCCAGAGCTATCACAGCCGGGGCGCGTCGCGGCGTGGCGGGCTCAGTCGGACCGGCTGCGCAGCGTGGCGATGGTCGAGCCGGCGAGGGTCAGCAGGCAGTCCGGCAGCAGCCCGTCGGCGGCCGCCGCGCCGAACAGCGCCTCGCCGGTGTCGGCGTCGTCGTTGGCGCACGCGCTGACGAAACGGGCCACCCAGCGGGTGTCGTAGTCGGCCTGGTCGATGCCGGGGAAGTCGAGGGCGGCCCCGCCGGCCGGCGCGTCGTCGCCGAGCATGGTGGCGGCCAGGCACCAGGCCACCCCGTACGCCCCGGCCAGGCCGGAGCGGTCCACCACCGCGTCGAACGTGCCCACCACCCCGGCGCCGTCCCCGGCGAGGGCGGAACGGAGCACGGCGGTCGCGTCGTCCAGCGTCTGCTGTGCTCCGTCGTTCACCCGCGGAACAGTAGCGCCGGGGGTCAAGCCGTGACCCGGAAATCGCTCGATGAACACGCAGCGTGATACCCGCAGTCGGGGTGCCGACGGAGCCGACTCCACAGTCCCGCCTACCGCGTGGGCACGCTAAGGTGCGCAGCGGACCTTCGCCGGAGGAAGGACGACCATGCTGAGAACACGCACGTCGCGCGCGGCCCTGTCCATGGCCTGCGCGGTGCTCCTGCTCGCCACGAGCGCCTGCGGGAGCGACGAGCCGGAAGAAGCGCCCGCCACCCAGGTGCGCCTCTACGGCACCGACGGCAACATGCTCAACTCATACCCAGCCGAGCTGAAGGATCGGGCGGATCTGGTGAACGGGATGAAGGGCACCACGCCCCTCACTCCGCTGCCCGAGAGCTTCAAGGAACGACTACTCGCCGTAGACGCGAAGCTGGGTGACTTCCTCTACTCCGCCGAGTCCTACGACGCGGTCGTGATCAGCGCGCTGGCCGCCCAGCTCGCCGGCACCACCGCGCCGGCCGAGATCGCCAAGCAGATCGTCGGGGTGACCACCGGCGGCGAACGCTGTGACGACGTGGCGGCCTGCCTTCAGCTCGCCCGCGCCGGTCAGGACATCGAGTACCGGGGCGTGTCGCTCACCCGTGCCGGGTTCACCGACAACGGCGAGCCGGCCACCGCGAGCTACGGCACCATGCACTTCGACAACCAGAAGATCGACGACAGCAAGACCGAGTTCGTCGGCGCCGGTGAGGAGTCCGGGGCGAGCAGCAAGACGCCGCCGCGTGGTCGCAAGCTGCGCGACGGGAAGGCGAAGGACGCGCCGCTGGTCCTCGGCGGCCTCCTGCCGAAGACCGGTGACCTGGCGCTGGCGTACCCGCCGCTGGCCGCCGGCGCCGCGCTCGCGCTCCGCGAGGTCAACGCCGCCGGTGGTGTGCTCGGCGAGCCGGTGAGGTGGATCGAGGGCGACGACGGCACCAACCCGGCGGTCGCCAAGGCCACCGTCGCCTCGCACGTCCAGGAGGGCGTCCAGGTCATCATCGGCGCGGGCGGATCCGGCATCTCCCGGGCGGTGCTGCCGGACGTGGTGGCCGCCGGGCGGATCCTGTTCTCGCCGTCGAACACCGACGCGGGGCTGAGCGAGGTGGACGACAAGGGCCTCTACTTCCGTACCGCCCCGCCGGACAGCCTCCAGGGTCGCGCGCTGGCCGACGTGATGCTCCGGGACGGGCCGCGCAAGATCGCGATCCTGGCCCGTAAGGACTCCTACGGCGAGGGCCTCCAGGAGAACGTCCGCTCGGAGCTGGAGAAGGCCGGCATCGGCGCGGACCGGGTCAAGCTGCTGACCTACGAGCCGCCGGAGGACCCGAAGACCCCCGTCGACTTCTCCGGCATCGCCCAGGAGATCAAGGCGTACGGGCCGGAGGCGCTGCTGCTCATCGGCTTCGCCGAGTCCGCGCCGGCGATCCCGGCGCTGGCGGACGCCGGAGTCCAGATCAGACGCTGAGAAGCGCCGACGACGAGGGCCGCGCCGGAACACCGGCGTGGCCCTCGCGTCGTATCCGGCTCAGCGCGCCTTGCGCCGGTCCAGGAACTCGGTCATCCGCCGGTGCTTCTCCTCGTCCTCGAAGAGCACCGCCTGGCTGAGCAGGTCGAGCTGCGGGTGCGCGGCCGCCGGGGCGTCCACCGCCAGCTTGGTCAGCCGCAGGGCCAGCGCGGAGCCCTTTGCCATCTCGTCGAGCAGGCCGTGCGCGGTGGGCAGCAGCTCCTCCGGGTCGGCCACCACCCGGTTCACCAGCCCGATCCGCAGCGCCTCCGCGGCGTCCACCCGCCGGCCGGTGAACAGCAACTCCTTGGCGCGGGCCTCACCGATCAGCGCCGGCAGCCGGTAGGTCGCGCCCGCGCCGGCCAGGATGCCCAGCCGCACCTCGGGCTGACCGAAAACCGCGCGCTCCGTGCACACCCGCAGATCGCAGGCGTACGCGAGTTCGGCGCCGCCGCCCAGCGCCGGCCCGTCGACGGCGGCCACAGTGGGCATCGGGAGCGCCCGGATGCGGGCGAAGACGCCCTGGTTGATGGCGGCCAGCGCGTCGAGCCGGCCGCGTTCCTTGAGCTGGGCGATGTCCGCGCCCCCGGCGAAGATCCCCGCCGCGCCGCCGGTGAGCAGCAGCAGCCGGGGGCGCGCCTCCAGGTCGGCGCAGACCGCGTGCAGCTCGGCAACCAGGTCCGCGTCGATCGCGTTGCGTTTCTCCGGCCGGTCCAGCGTGACCACCAGCCGGTCCGGCAGCTCCTCGATCCGCAGCCCGGTCACTGCTGTGCCAGCCTTTCGTTCGCGACTGCGGGGCTCGCAAGCTCACTCCTCGCGCTCACTGCCGTACGCCGTCCTTCCACGTGTAGAAACCCTGCCCGGACTTCTTGCCCAGCTTCCCGTCGGCCACCATCTCGACCAGCAGCGGCGGCGGCGCGAAGCGGTCCCCGTACGCGGCCTGGAGCGTCCGCGCGATGTCGAGCCGCACGTCCAGCCCGACCAGGTCGGTCAGCTCCAGCGGGCCGATCGGATGCCGGTAGCCGAGCACCATCGCCTTGTCGATGTCGGCCGGGCTCGCCACCTCGTCGGCCACCATCCGGATCGCCTCCAGGCCGAGCGTGACGCCGAGCCGGGAGGTGGCGAAGCCGGGCATGTCGCGTACGACGACGGGGTCCTTGCCCAGCCGGCCGGCGAGCGCGACGGCCGCCTCGGTGGTCTGCGGCGCGGTGGCCGGGCCGACCACCACCTCCAGCAGCGCCATCGCCCAGACCGGGTTGAAGAAGTGCAGCCCGACGAAGTCCGCCGGGCGGTCCAGCCCGGCGGCCAGTTCGGCGATGGCGATGCTGGAGGTGTTGCTGCCCAGCAGCACCGGCCGGCGGCTCTCCGCCTCGCGCAGCACGGCACGCTTCAGGTCGAGCCGCTCGGGCACCGCCTCCACGATGACGTCGGCGCCCTCGGCCACCTCGGCCAGCCCGGCCCGCAGCGTGACGCGCTCGCGGTTGGCGGTGGCCGCCTCCTCGGTCAGCTTGCCGCGCTGCACGCCCCGGTCCCACAGCTCGCCGAGCCGGCGGACGGCCTCGGCGCCCCGGGCGGGGTCGACCTCGACCAGTTCGACCGCGTACCCGGCGCCGGCCGCCACGTACGCGATGCCGAGGCCCATGGTGCCGGCCCCGACGACCACAAAACGACCACTCATCGATGTCCCCTCGCCGCGGCGGGGGCGCGCGGGGTCTCCGCCGCCGGGCCCGTCCGCTCGCTCGTTCCTGCATGCGACCCTATGCAGGGCCGGGCCGCCGGGATGAGTGGGGGCGGAGCGGACGGGGTAAGGACGGCCGTCAACGCCGAAGGAAGGAACGAGATGAGCCAGGCACCGGAGAGCGCGGAGAACACCGAGACGGTCGAGACCCGCGGCGACGAGCGGGTGGACCTGCTCCGCGCGGACACCAACAACGACGGCAAGACCGACGTGTGGGTGGTGGACACCGACGGCGACGGCAAGGCCGACCTGTTCCAGTTCGACACCGACGGTGACGGCAAGGTGGACATCACCATGGTGGACATCGACGAGGACGGCACGCCGGACGAGGTGGTCGACGGCGACGGCGGCCTGCCCCCGGAGCAGACCACCCCCACCGTCCAGGTCTGAGCATGTAAGGAAGGGCCCCTTGTTAACGCGTAGGCGCTTGAAAGGGGCCCTTCCTAACGCCGCAGCTCCAGGGTGGCGAGGTAGTACGGGTGGTCGGTGTCGTCCACGTCGGCCAGTCGCCACGGTGAGCCGTGGACCAGCTCGGCGAACTCCTCGGGCGAGCAGACCAGGTAGTCGAACCACCCGGTGCCGAGCAGCCGGTAGCGCAGCCGCAGCCGCAGTTGCCCGCCCAGCCTGCCCCGTTGCCGGTTGCGCTCGTGGTAGCCGGTGTGCGCCGGGTCGGTGGTGCCGTACGGGTCGGTGCCGTGGGCGATCACCCGGGCGCCGGGGCGCGCCAGGGCGGCGAGCGCGGCCAGCATCGCCGGGGCACGTTCCCGCCCCTCGAACAGCCCGAGGTTGTTGCCGAGCAGCAGGAACGTGTCATAGCGCGGTCCGTCGGCGGCGTGCTCGTCGACGGTGCCGTGGACGAGGTCGCGTACGCCCCGGTGTCGGCTGACCCGCAGCGCGCCCAGCGAGGTGTCCAGGCCGGTGACCGGCACGCCGCGCTCCTGGAGTTCCAGCGCGATCCGTCCGGCGCCGACGCCGACGTCGAGCACGTGCCCGCGTACCCGGTCCACGGCCCGGTGGTCGTGCGGCTGCCACAGCTGCGGCGGGTCCAGGTAGTGCCCGGCGGGCGCGCCGTTGATCAGCCCGTCGTCCCGTTCGATGATCTCGATGACCGGGCGGGGCAGGCGTCCACCGGCCATCGGCCGGGGTCCGATCCCGGTGGCGACCGCGTACGCGTCGCGGATCATCTCGCCGAACACGTCGCCGATCTGGGGTTCCCCGGTCATGTGAGCACGCTATCCGTGCTCGGCCGGGCTGTCGCCGCCGTATCCTGGGCGGCGTGACCGACCTGGACCGCCTGGCGGCGGAGAAGTACGTCCTGCTCACCACGTTCCGCAAGGACGGCCGGGCGGTGGCGACACCGGTGTGGGCGGTACGCGACGGCGACTCGCTGGCGGTGTGGACGGTGTCCGACTCCGGCAAGGTGAAGCGGATCCGGCGCGACGGCCGGGTCACGGTGGCGCCCTGCGACGTACGCGGGCGGCCGCACGGCGAGGCGGTGCCGGGGCACGCGACGATCGCCGGTCCGGAGAGCACCCGGCGGGTGCGGGGCCTGCTCAAGCAGAAGTACCGGCTGATCGGGCGGCTGAGCCTGCTGGGCAGCCGGCTGCGCCGGGGCGAGGGGGGCACTGTGGGGTTGCGGATCGTGCTGGACGGCGCGGCCCCCGGACACGATTGAGCCCGGACACGATTAAGGGCGGCGCCGCGACGGCACCGCCCTTGATCAGGAACGCCGGGAACTGCCGGTTCGTCAGTCTCCCTGGCGCTGCTGGGGGATCTGCCCCTGCAACAGGGCCCGAACCTCTGACTCACGGTAGCGGCGGTGACCGCCGAGGGTCCGGATGGCGCTGAGCTTGCCAGCCTTGGCCCACCGGGTCACCGTTTTCGGGTCGACACGGAACATCGACGCCACCTCGGCCGGTGTGAGTAGCGGCTCAGGTTCGTGCGTTCGCGATGCCATCGGGGTCACTCCTCCACATGTATAGACATCGGCCGGGGTCCCGCCGGCCGACGCGTCTCCCATGGTCCGGCTAGTCCCCGATGTCCGACATGGGCCGAACGGCTGAAGGTCCCTAGACGGACGGATGAAGCATGCCCGATTTTTACGACTTTTATGCCGCAGAAACTACCTTATTCGGACTCATGATCACGGGTCGTGACGCATCAACTACGAGACACTCTCGTGTCTAAGGCCACTTAGAGGGGCAAACCGGACGTCAGTTGCAGCGCTCCAGCAGCTGCACCGCGCGCCAGCGGGCGACCAGCTTGTCGTACGCGGCGGACGCCTCCTCCGCCTCGCCCCGGCCCAGTCCGGACAGTCCGGTGGCCACCAGATCGGTCGAGTCGTCGGCCTCGAGCGTCTCGTCGGGCAGCAGTTGCACCAGGCCGCCGTAGTCCAGCTCGACCACCGAGCGGGGGTGGAACTCCTCCAGCCACCGGGCGGCCTCCTCGACCGCCTCGGTGATCGGCGCCTCGCCGATCGACTTGCGCAGCACCGACAGCGCCCGCGACGCCCGGCGGCGCGCCTTGGAGATCTCGGTGCGGTAGCGCAGCGCGCGCCGCTCCGGCTCGGTGACCAGGTGCCGTTCCCCGGCTTCGAACAGCACGAACCAGCGCAGCGGCACGCCCCAGGTGGCGATCTGCTCGTGCACCCGGGGCACGCCGTGCTCCAGCACCCGGGCGCCGCTGCGCCAGTCCTCCACCACGGCCTTGGCCTGCCCGGCGAGCACCGGCGGCACGAACGCGTCGGCCAGCACCGAGGGCACGCCGTCGCGGGCGCTCAGCGCCGCCTCGGCGACCCGGATACGCAGGTTCCAGGGGCAGACCAGCAACGAGTCGTCCGACTCCAGGACGTACGCCTCGTCGGGCAGGTCGGGCAACCGGGTCCAGCCCGCGCCCAGCGCCTCGATCACCGCGGTCCGTTGTCGTACCGGCCCCTCCAGCGGGGCGATCGCCCGGCCTTCGCTGACGTACCGGCGCCAGTACGACTGCCGGTCCCGGTCGAAGGCGGTCAACGGCTCGTACACGCGCAGGTATGAAGCGAAGAGCGACGGCACGGCGCGATCCTCCCACGAGACGGGACCCTCCGTCGCCGCCCGCGAGCCCGTGGCGTGACGTGCGCGACAGTACGGACCCGGCCGATATTAGGCTCAGAGACACCGGCACCATCCCGCCGGCGTGCCACCAGGTTCCGCTCCCCACAAGGGCGCTCACCGACACAGGAGTCAGCCATGGGCGTATTCGCCAGTACCGACGACCCCGTTTCCACGGGGCATGAGCAGGTCGTGTTCTGCCAGGACAAGCAGTCCGGCCTGAAGGCGATCATCGGGATCTACTCCACCGCGCTGGGCCCCGCGCTCGGCGGCACCCGGTTCTACCCGTACGCGACGGAGGAGGACGCCCTCGCCGACGTGCTCGACCTCTCGCGCGGCATGGCGTACAAGAACGCCCTGGCGAACCTCGACCTCGGTGGCGGCAAGGCGGTCATCTGGGGCGACCCCGAGCAGATCAAGAGCGAGGCGCTGCTGCGCGCGTACGGCCGCTTCGTCGAGTCGCTCAACGGCCGCTACTACACCGCCTGCGACGTCGGCACGTACGTCGCGGACATGGACGTGATCGCGCGCGAGACCCGGTACGTCACCGGCCGCAGCGTCGAGCACGGCGGCGCCGGCGACTCCTCGATCCTCACCGCGTGGGGCGTCTTCCAGGGCATGCGGGCCGCCGCCGAGCACGTCTGGGGCAGCCCGACGCTGGCCGGCCGGCGGGTCGGCGTGTCCGGGCTGGGCAAGGTCGGCAAGTACCTGACCGCCCACCTGCTCGACGACGGCGCCGAGGTGGTGGCGACCGACGTGAGCCCGCGCGCCCTGGAGTGGGCGCGCACCACCCACCCGCAGGTCACCCTGGTCGACGACACCGCGGCGCTCGTCGCCTCCGACATCGACGTGTACGCCCCGTGCGCGCTCGGCGGCGCGCTGAACGACGAGACCGTGCCGGTGCTGCGGGCGAAGGTGGTCACCGGGGCCGCGAACAACCAGCTCGCCCACTCGGGCATCGAGAAGGTGCTCGCCGACCGGGGCATCCTCTACACCCCGGACTACGTGGTGAACGCGGGCGGCGTGATCCAGGTGGCGGACGAGATCGAGGGCTTCAACTTCGAGCGCGCCAAGCTGCGGGCCACCCGGATCTTCGACACCACCCGGCAGATCCTCCAGCTGGCCGAGGACGAGGGCGTGCCGCCGGCGGTGGCCGCGGACCGGCTCGCCGAGCGGCGGATGGCCGAAGTCGGCCGGCTGCGCGCGATCCATCTGCGGTGAGGCTCACCCCCGAGGGCGAACGACCCCCTCCGCCCTCGGGGGAGCCGCGCGGTACGCTGCCGCTCGGGCTACTTTTTACCGATTTGTCCGCTGTCACGGCCAGTCCCGGACCTTACCCCTTACCGGGTACACTTGGTGACGGCTGGACAACTGCGACGCGCAGGTCCGGTCGACGGTGACCCGAGGTGCCGAACGATGGCATCCCCATGTACCGTAAGAGCCACGAGAGATGCCTGACGTCATCGGGGCCCGCCTTCGGGCTGCCCCGCATTCTGTGCGAGGGGGTCGAGCCATGGGGCGCGGCCGTGCTAAGGCCAAGCAGACGAAGGTGGCCCGGGAGTTGAAGTACCACTCCCCGAACACCGACCTAACCGCCTTGCAGCGCGAACTTGCGGGCAGTGGGAAGTCTGAGCACAACTTCGACGACGACTACAAAGAGTATGTCGACGACGATGACGAGGACCATGCGGACGACGACCCGGACACCTGGGTTCGTCCGACCCGCTGACCTCCGGTCACATCTGAGCACGCGGTAACCCCCCGCGTGCTCACGCATGTGCTCTGTTGAGCCGGCGTACGACCGACGATCAGGGACCTGCCGTGCCGGGGTGCCGCCCCGAGTCGCCGACAGGTCCCTGATCGCGGAACCGTCTCCTCAGCGTGGCCGGTTGTTCCAGTTGTAGAACGTCGGGATGTTCTCGAAGTGGTTCCACGCGCAGACCGCGTTGGCGCCGTCGCCGCCCGACACCTCCGCCCGCAGCAGCCGCGCCGCCTCCGCCTCACGGAGCAGAGCGGTAAGCCCCGCAGCGGCGTCCCGCACCCGGTCGGCCACGGCTCCCCGGTCGGTGTCACTGATGGTCTCGGGCATGCTCCAACACTCCCTCCAGTAGGCGGATCTTGCTGTTCCGGCAGTGCTCGGTCTCCGTACCGTCGAAACGCCCCAGCTCGAAGTAGCGGTTGGCGGCGTGCCCACCGCCACAGAAGCCGAAGTACGCGCAGGACGTCCGGCACGCCTCCACGCCGGTCAGGAACTCCCCCACCCAGGGCGTGCCGGCCGCGTCGGCGAGGATGTCGCCCAGCGGGGTGGTGAGCACGTTCCCGCTGGCGAAGTCGCCGTAGTGCGGGTCCGTGAAGCCGGCCAGCTCCGGCGAGAGCACCACCACCGAGCCGTCGTGCCCGACCGTCGGGATCGGGTCGAGACGGCGAGGCAGCAGGTCGTCGGCGGTGCCGGCCAGGACCGCGCCCGCGTACCGCAGCGACCACTCCACCTCGCGCAGATGGATCCGGGGATCGCGGCGCCACGCCGCCACCAGCTCCGCCCAGAACCCGGTGACCGCGCCCGCGTCCCGGGCGTTCGTCCGGGTGTTGACGCCCTCGGTCTCCTCGATGTTGACGCCGAGCACGTCGCAGCCCAGGTCGAGGAAGTAGTCGTACAACTCGGTCGCCAGGCCCGGCTCCGGCCGCGACACCACCGCCAGCGCCGAGAACGGCACGCCGTGGCGGCGCAGCGCCGCCACCCCGGCCACGATCCGGTCGTACGCCGGCCGTCCGCCCCGGGTGACCCGCTCGGCGTTGCGGGCCCGTGGCCCGTCCACGCTGACGCTGACCCGCACCCGGTGCTCGGCGAAGAACGCGCACCAGGCGTCGTCGATCAGCGTGGCGTTGGTCTGCACGTGGTGCTCGACGCCCGGCCCGAACGGCGCCAGCAGCGCGGCCAGGTGCTCCCGGCCGGCCGCGAGCGGCTCCCCGCCGTGCCAGACCACGGAGAAGCGGCCGCCCGCCGCCCACGGGTTCACCGACGCCGCCACCGCCTCGGCGACAGCCACCGGCATCCGCCTGTCGGCCGCCCGTAATGGCAGGTAGCAGTAGGCGCAGTCGAGGTTGCACAGCGTCGTCGGCTGCATCACCACATACGACGGGACGGCGGCGATGCCCCGCATCCCTTCGGGCGTGCGCGCAGCCATCAGCACCTCCCCCGCCTGCCTGAAAACCGAACCTCCAGGCTAGGCCGCGGCAACCGCTCGGGTGAACCCCCGATCAGGTGCCCGGCCGATCGGCGCAGGGTGATCAGCCCCGGGTGTGCTGCCCGACCATCTGCACGTTGCCGGACCCCTCGATGATCTCGCCCGCCTGCCAGGCGTCCACGCCCCGGCCGGTCAGGGTGGCCAGCGCGCGGTCGGCGTCCTCGGCGGAGACGATCGCGAACATGCCGACGCCCATGTTGAACGTCGCCTCCATCTCCGGGTCCTCGATCCGGCCCTTGGACTGGATCAGGTCGAAGATCGGCTGCGGCTTCCAGGTGGAGCGGTTGACCACGGCGTCGACGTTCTCGGGAAGCACCCGGACCAGGTTGCCGGGGATGCCGCCGCCGGTGACGTGGGCCAGCGCCCGCACCTCGGCCTCGGCGATCAGCTTGAGGCAGTCCTGCGCGTAGATCTTGGTCGGGGTGAGCAGCTCCTCGCCGAGCGTCCGCTGGCGGCCGAAGTCGTCGATCACCACGTCCAGCCGCATCCGGCCGGCGCCCAGCAGCACGTGCCGCACCAGGGAGTAGCCGTTGGAGTGCAGGCCGGAGGAACGCATGGCGATCACCACGTCGCCCACCTCCACCCGCTCCGGGCGGAGGATGTCGCTCTCCTCCACCACGCCCACGCCGGTGGCGGAGATGTCGTACTCGTCGGGGCGCAGCACGCCCGGGTGCTCGGCGGTCTCGCCACCCAGCAGCGCGCAACCGGCGTACCGGCAGCCGTCCGCGATGCCGGCGCCGATCTCGGCGACCTTGTCCGGCACGACCTCGCCGGTGGCGATGTAGTCGAGCAGGAACAGCGGCTCGGCGCCGCAGGCGACCAGGTCGTCGACGACCATGGCGACCAGGTCGATGCCGACCGTGTCGTGGATGTCGAGCTGCTGCGCGATCACCAGCTTGGTGCCCACGCCGTCGGTCGAGGAGGCCAGGATCGGGTTCTTGTACTTCTTGGTGTCCAGCCGGAACAGGCCGGCGAAGCCGCCCAGGTCACCCATGACCTCGGGGCGCCGGGTCTGCTTGACCTTGGACTTGAGCAGCTCGACCGCGCGGTCGCCCGCCTCGATCGACACCCCGGCGTCGGCGTACGAGACCGAGCGTTTGCGCTGCGTCCGGCCGGACCCCGCCGACCAGGGCTGGCGGTCGCCGCCGGCGCCCGTCGGGCTGGATCCTGCGCCGCTGCGCTCGGACACGTGCGTCACGGTTCTCCCCTTTGTGGTTCCCGCGAGCCCGGAGCGGCCGGACCCGCGTCGGTGGTGCTACGGGTGGTGGGTCGGTGTGGCGACGAGCGGACCGGTCGGCCCGGCAGCCTCGGCGGCGACCCGGCGTCCCACTCCTTCGAGCACGTGCTTGCCGATCAGGTTCCCGGCCGGCAGTTCGATCGGGTACTCCCCATCGAAGCACGCCCGGCAGAGCCGGCTCTTCGGCTGCTCGGTCGCGGCGATGAGACCGGGCAGCGATACGTACCCGAGCGTGTCGGCGCCGATCGAGCGCCGGATTCCCTCGTTGTCCAGCCCGTTGGCCAGCAGTTCGGCCCGGGTGGCGAAGTCGATGCCGTAGAAGCAGGGCCAGCTCACCGGCGGCGAGGAGATCCGGACATGGACCTCCAGAGCGCCCGCCTCGCGCAGCAACCGGACGATCGCCCGCTGGGTGGTGCCCCGCACGATCGAGTCGTCCACCACCACCAGGCGCTTGCCGCGCACGTTCTGCCGCAGCGGGTTCAGCTTCAGCCGGACACCGAGCGCGCGCAACGTCTGCGAGGGCTGGATGAAGGTGCGCCCGACGTACGGGTTCTTCATCAGGCCCTGGCCGTAGGTGATGCCGGACTCCTCGGCGTAGCCGATCGCGGCCGGGGTGCCGGACTCCGGCACCGGGATCACCAGGTCGGCCTCGACCGGGTGCTCCTTGGCGAGCTGGCGGCCGATCTGCACCCGCGCGGCGTGCACGTTACGGCCGGCGATGGTGGCGTCCGGCCGGGCGATGTACACGTACTCGAAGAGGCAGCCCTTGGGCTCGGGCGAGGCGAACCGGCTGGAACGCATCCCGTTCTCGTCGATGGCGATCAGCTCGCCCGGCTCCACCTCGCCGACCACGCTCGCGCCGACGATGTCCAGCGCGGCGGTCTCGCTCGCCACCACCCAGCCGCGCTCCAGCCGGCCGAGCACCAGCGGGCGTACGCCGTGCGCGTCCCGCGCCGCGTAGAGCGTCGACTCGTCCATGAAAACGAAGCTGAACGCGCCGCGCAGTTGCGGCAGCACCTCCAGCGCGGCCGCCTCGACCGACAGGTCGGGCCGGCTGGCCAGCAGCATGGTGACCAGCGAGGTGTCGTTCGTCGAGCCGTCGGAGTCCAGCCCGCGCACCGCCGCCTCGCGCTGCAGCTCGGCGGTGTTCACCAGGTTGCCGTTGTGCGCCAGCGCGATCGTGGTGCCGGCGCTGGTCGCCCGGATCGTCGGCTGGGCGTTCTCCCAGGTCGAGCCACCGGTGGTGGAGTACCGCGCGTGCCCGATCGCGACGTGCCCGCGCAGGCTGGCCAGTGTCGGCTCGTCGAACACCTGGGCGACCAGGCCGAGATCCTTGTAGACCACGACGCCGGAACCGTCGCTGACCGCGATGCCCGCGGCCTCCTGGCCGCGGTGCTGGAGGGCGTACAGCCCGAAGTAGGTGAGGTTCGCGACCTCTTCCCCCGGCGCCCAGACGCCGAAGACGCCGCACGCGTCCTGGGGGCCGGGTCGCTGGGGGTCAAGGTCGTGGCTCAGCCGGCCATCGCCTCGGGGCACCTGCCGCTCCCTCGCAGTGGGGTCTGGACTGGCCTGGCGGAGCCGGGGGTCAGCTCCGCACGCATGGGCCGGGACCGTCGTCGGCTCTCAGTGTACGCGAACAGCAGTCGATACCGACAGTCACGGAGTCCCCGCTCAGGGTGAGGGGGTGTCGCCGTCGCCCGCCGACTAAATCGGGAGGTACGCGGAGAGGTCGGCCCGGTTCCCCGACACCCGTACGCGACCGTCGGTGACCGCCCGCGCCCAGTCGAGGCGTCCGGTGGCGAGCGCCAGCCACGTCGGCGGGTCCATCTCCACCACATTCGGGGGCGTGCCCCGGGTGTGTCGTGGGCCACTCACGCACTGCACCGCGCCGTAGGGTGGGACGCGCACCTCCACCGATCGGCCGGGGGCGCGATCCGTGAGGGCAGCCAAGAGGGTCCGGACCGCCTCCCGGAGGACCGGCCGTTCGGGCGTACGCCCCTCGTCCAGCGCCGCCAGCGCGGCGAGTACCGCTTCGGAATAAGCGTGCGGAGAGGACACGACGGGACGATACGACCCGGCAGAAGGCCGCCCTCCGGCGGCCCTGGGTAGAGATGATCCGGTCAGACAAGGCATAGTTGCCGACGGCGTTGTTCGTACCGTGAGTGATCAACCTCGGCCGAGCGGCCGGCGGAAAGATCAGACCCGGAAGGCGGTGGACGTGTCAACACACCGACGTGCCTGGAAGCAGCGGGCCGGTGTGGTCGTTGCGCTGGTCTTCGGCGCCCTGCTCACCGTCCCCGCCTCCCCCGCCCTCGCCGCCGACGTCAGCGTCTCGCCGGGATCGGCCACGGTCAACGCCGGCAGCGACACCACGATCACCGTCCGGGTCACTCCGCAGGACGGCGACCAGAACGCTGAGATCGGCCTGACCGGCCTGCCGTCCGGCGTCAGCTGCGCATCGGGCTGCGGCCAGGTCAACTTCTCGCCCGGCAACCCGCTGCCCAAGACCCAGCTGCTCACCATCCGCGCGAGCGACAACGCGCAGGACGCCAATGCCTCCGTCACGGTGCAGGTGCGGCCGGACAAGTCGGACCCGGCCACCGGGAACTTCCAGCTGACGGTCAGGGGCAAGGCGCAGGAGCCGGACCAGCCGCAGACCGTCAAGACGGTGTCCGGCAAGGTGGTCAACGCCGACGGCGAGCCGATCGAAGGCGCCCTCGTCATGCTGCGCGACAGCGCGGGCAAGGAGCGCCGTACAAACACCAGCGGCAACGGCAACTTCAGCTTCAGCGGCTCCGAGTCCGCCCCGATCGCACCCGGCCGGATCGAGGTGGGCGCCTCGACCGACGGCGCCACGCCGGTCGCCAGGTCGATCAACGCGAGCGCCGGTCAGTCCGTGACCGGCGTCCGGCTCAGCATTCAGCTGCGGACGTCGGCGAGCCCGAGCGCCACCCCGTCGGCGAGCGAGTCCGCCCCACCGTCGGAAGAACCGCTCGACGAGGAGGCGACCGACACCCCGGCCACCGACGCGCCGGCCGCCCAGCAGCCGACCGCGAACGAGGACTCCGGCGGCTTCGGCTCCTGGCTGCTGATCCTGCTCGGCGGCCTGTTCGTCGCCGTCGGTGTGGGCACCATCGTGCTGCTCTACATGCGGCGCAAGAACGAGGGCGACGACGGTGACGGCGACGGCCCGGGCGGGCCGGTCGGTCCGGGTGGCCCCGGCGGCGCAGCGGCGGCCGGTGCGATCCCCGCGGCCCGGGGCGCGTACCACGGCACGGACGACCAGACCCGGGTGGTGAACGGCATGGGCGCCGGGCCGTCCGCGACGATGGTCGGCGGCCCGTCGATCAGCGAGGCCCCCACCATGCTCCAGCGGCCGGTCGTGGACGACGTCCCGCCGGACCCGTACGGCGCGCCGCCCGGACCGGCGTACGGCGTCGGCGCGGGACAGGCCGGGTACGGCTACGGCGACGACGCGCCCGGTCAGGGCGGCTACGGCGCCGGCAACGGCTACGGCGACGCGCCTGCCTCCGGCGGCGGATACGGCACCGCGCCCTCCTCGGGCAGCGGTTACGGCAACGGTCCGTCCTCCGGCGCCGGCTACGGCAGCCCGGACTACGCCGCCGGCGCTGCGGCCGGGGCGGCCGGATACGCGGCCCAGGGCGGCGGGTACGGCAACGAGCGGTTCGACGAGCCGACCGGCCGTTACACCGGCGACAGCACCCAGTACGCGCCGGCGGCCGACCCGTACCCGACCAGCACCTACCAGCCGGAGCAGGATCGCGGCTACGACCAGTCCGGCCCGGCCGCGTACGGCCGCGGCGCGGAGCAGGGCGACGGCTACCGCGCCGGCGGCGGGTACGGCACCGCCTCGGGTGGCTACGACAACGCGCCAACCGGCGGCTACGACAGCGGCCGCCAGCAGGGTGGCTACGGCGACGCAGCGGCGGGCGGATACGGCGGCGCCGGTGGCTACGGCGACGCACCGGCCGGCGGGTACGGCGACGCGGGCTACGGCGGTGGCCGGGCCACCGGTGGATACGGCGACGCCCCGGCGGGTGGCTACGACAGCGCGCCCGCAGGCGGGTACGACGCCCCGGCCGGTGGCTACGACGCGGGCCGCCAGCAGGGCGGATACGGCGACGCCCCGGCCGGTGGCTACGACAGCCCGGCCGGTGGCTACGACGGTCGGCAGCAGGGCGGCTACGACAACGGCCCGGCCGGTGGCGGCTACGGCAACACCGGCGGCGGGTACGACGGCGGACACCAGGCGGGCGGATACGGCCAGCAGGACGCCGGATACGGCGACGGTTACGGCCAGTCCCCGCAGGGCGGCTACGGCCAGCAGGGTGGTTACGGCCAGGAGCCGCCGCAGCAGCGCGGTGCCGGCTACGACAACGCCTACCCCAACGACCCGGCGCAGGCAGGTCGCGCTCGCCCGGACGCGCAGGGGGACCGCGGCGGGCGGCGACTCGACTGGCTCGACGACTGACCCGAATCAGCACGCACGACTGTGGCCGCCCGCGCTCGCGGGCGGCCACAGTTGTCGATACGCCCCGTCGAGCGGGCAGTGGAAGCGGAGGCTCAGGCGGCGGCGAAGTAGTCCTGGCGGAGCACCGGCACCACGTCGGAGACGCCGACCTCGGTCGCGACGTCGACGTCCTCGGCGAAGCCACCCTCGGCGAGTTCCCGGCCGGACACGCACCCCCGCACCGCCGCCGGCACGTCAGGGGTGCTGGCGAGCGCGGCCAGCGCCATCGCGGCCTCCACCGAGAGCCCACCGGGCACCCCGGCGAGCGCGTCGAGCACGCAGGCCGCGCCGAGCTGGTCCTCCACGCACGGCCGCAGTGACCCGTCGGGCCAGCGTTCCCCGGCCGCCACGACACCCACGGGAGCGTCGGTCGAGCCGTACCCCTGGGTGCGGAGCCAGTGCCCGACGGCGCGCGCGTTGCGCAGGCAGGCCGCGACGACCGGCACGCCGGTGGCGCTCGCGGCGGCGCTGATCGCCGAGCCGTTCGGCGACGGCAGCACCAGGTCGGCGACGGCAGCCGCGGCCCGCAGCGCCGCCGGGGAGAGCGACCACGGGTGCTCCGCTGTCGTCCTCCGGCGGCCCACCGCGGCGACGGCGCCGACCCGGCGGGCGTAGTCGGCGGCCTGCTCGCCCCACGGGAACGGGTGCACCCGCATGCCGCGGCTCACCGCGACCTCCACGGCGGTGGTGAACGACAGCACGTCCACCACCACCAGGGCGGCGCAGACCCGGCCGAGTTCCGCCGCCCCGGTCAGTCCCCAGTCGAACCGGGCACCGGCGCCGGGCTGGGCGAAAACGGCCAAGGCCCGGGCCTCAGCGCTGGTCCGGCGCCGGCTCACCGGGAGCCGGGCCGTCGGACCCGTCCTGTGCCGGGTTCGGGTCGGCGGCCGGCGCGGTCTCGTCCCGCGCCTCGGCGGTGGGCTCCGCCGCAGCGGGTACGCCGGAGTCGGCCTCCGACGCGGCCGGAGCGGAGTCGGTCGCGACCGGCGCGGGCGCCCCGGCCGACGAGTCGTCGGTGCCCGCCTCGGCGATCGGCTCGGAGACGACCTCGGCCGGGTCCACACCGACCGGCTGCTCGGCGGTGGCCGGGAGCACGGTGGTGGTCCCGGTACGGGTGGCCGCCACCTCCACCCGCGCCGCCTCGGCCGCGCCGAACAGGCGCGGCAGCGTGCCGGTGTGCGCCTCGCGCAGCTCGTCCAGGCCGATCCGGAACTGGCCGTGCACCTCCAGCGCGCTGGAGGCCGGGTCGGTGACGCCGATGAACTCCCACGGCACGCCGCGCTCGGCGCAGAGGGCGGTGAACGCCTTCTCGTGCCCGCGCGGCACCGACACCAGCGCCCGTCCGGCGGACTCGCTGAACAGGAAGACGAACGGCATCGAGCCACCGGCGAAGTGCTCCGGCACGACGACCCGGGCGCCGACGCCCCGGCGCAGGGCCGACTCGACAAGGCTCTGCGCCAGGCCGCCGTCGGAGAGGTCGTGCGCCGAGCTGAGGTGCCCGACGCGGGCCGCTTCGGCCAGCAGCTCGGCGAGCTGACGCTCGCGGGCCAGGTCGACCTGCGGCGGGATGCCGCCCAGGTGCTCGTGGGTCACCCAGGCCCACTCCGAGCCGGACAGCTCGACGTGCGTCTCGCCCAGCAGGAAGAGCTGGTCGTGGTCACCGGCCGCCCGGGGCACGAAGCCCATCGGCACCCGGTTCGCCACGTCGTCGAGCACGCCGAGCACGCCGACCACCGGGGTCGGGTGGATGGCCGCGGCACCGGTCTGGTTGTAGAAGCTGACGTTGCCGCCGGTCACCGGGATGCCCAGCTCCAGGCAGCCGTCCGCCAGGCCGCGCACGGCCTCGGCGAACTGCCACATCACGCCCGGGTCCTCCGGCGAGCCGAAGTTCAGGCAGTTGGTCACGGCGATCGGCTTCGCGCCGGTCACCGCCACGTTCCGGTACGCCTCGGCCAGCGCCAGCTTCGTGCCGTGGTACGGGTCGAGGCGGGCGTACCGGCCGTTGCCGTCGACGGAGAGCGCGACGCCGAGGCCGCTGCGCTCGTCGATCCGGATCACGCCGGAGTCCTCCGGCTGGGCGAGCACGGTGTTGCCGAGCACGTAGCGGTCGTACTGCTCGGTGACCCAGGTCTTGTCGGCCAGGTTCGGCGACGCGATCATGCGCAGCACGGTCTCCCGGAGCGCCTCCGGGGTGTTCGGCCGGGGCAGCGTCTCGGCGCGGTCGGCCTGGAGCAGGATCAGGTCGGCCGGCTCGCGCATCGGCCGGGCGTAGACCGGGCCGTCGTCGACGAGCGAGCCCGGCGGCACGTCCACCACGAGCTGGTCGCGCCAGGTGACGACCAGGCGGCCCGGCCGGCCGTCCGGGGACGGCGCGGTGACCTCGCCGATGGCGGTGGCCCAGACGCCCCACTTCTCGGCGGTCTTGAGCACCGCGTCGAGCTTGTCCGGGGAGACGACGAGCAGCATCCGCTCCTGGGACTCGCTGGCCAGGATCTCGTGCGGCTCCATCGACGGCTCGCGCAGCGGCACGCGCTCCAGCCACACCCGCATGCCGGTGCCGGCCGAGGCGGCGGTCTCGGTGAGGGCGCAGGTCAGACCGGCGCCGCCGAGGTCCTGGATGCCGACGACCAGTTCGGCGTCGTACAGCTCCAGGCACGCCTCGATGAGCAGCTTCTCCATGAACGGGTCGCCGACCTGCACGGACGGGCGGCGCTGCTCGCTGCCCTCGTCGAAGGTGGCGCTGGCCAGCACGGACACGCCGCCGATGCCGTCGCGGCCGGTCTTGGCGCCCATCAGCACCACGATGTTGCCGGGGCCGGTGGCGTCCTTCTTCTGCAGCCGGTCGACCGGCAGCACGCCCAGGCAGAGCGCGTTGACAAGCGGGTTGCCCTGGTAGCAGGGGTCGAAGACGACCTCGCCGCCGATGTTGGGCAGGCCGAGGCAGTTGCCGTAGCCGCCGACGCCGGCGACCACGCCGGGCAGCACCCGGGCGGTGTCCGGGTGGTCGGCCGCGCCGAAGCGCAGCGGGTCCATCACGGCGACCGGGCGGGCGCCCATGGCGAGGATGTCGCGGACGATGCCGCCGACGCCGGTCGCCGCGCCCTGGTACGGCTCGACGAAGCTCGGGTGGTTGTGCGACTCGACCTTGAAGGTCACCGCCAGCTCGTCGGAGACCTGGACCACGCCGGCGTTCTCCCCGATGCCGGCGAGCAGCCGGTCGCTCGGCGGGGCCTTCTCACCGAACTGGCGCAGGTGCACCTTGCTCGACTTGTAGGAGCAGTGCTCGCTCCACATGATCGAGTACATGGCCAGCTCGGCCTGGGTGGGCCGGCGGCCGAGGATGTGCCGGATCCGGTCGTACTCGTCGTCGCGGAGGCCCAGCTCGGCGTACGGCTGAAGCTCTTCCGGCGTCTCGGCGGCCCGGGGGACGGTGTCCACGCCCGGCGCCCACTCGTCGGTCGGGCCGCCCTGCGGCTCCCGCAGGGCCGGCTCCGGATGGGTGGTCATGACGTCTCCTTGTTGCGCTCGCCGCCGGTGCGGCGGATGAGCCGACCGATGATCACGGCCACCATCACGCCGGCGCTCCCACCAGGTGCTTGAGCACCGAGGTGAAGAAGCCGAGGCCGTCCAGGGACGGGCCGGTGAGCGCCTCCACCGCGTGCTCGGGGTGCGGCATGATGCCGACCACGTTGCCGGCCTCGTTGGTGATCGCGGCGATGTCGCGCAGCGATCCGTTGGGGTTGCCGCCGACGTAGCGGGCGACGACGCGGCCCTCGCCCTCCAGCCGGTCGAGCGTCGCGGAGTCGGCGACGTAGCAGCCCTCGCCGTTCTTGACCGGGACGAGCACCTCCTGGCCCGGCTGGAACGCGTTGGTCCAGGCGGTGCCGGTGCCCTCGATGCGCAGGACCTGGTCCCGGTTGCGGAAGTGCAGGTGCTGGTTGCGGGTGAGCGCGCCGGGCAGCAGGTGCGCCTCGCAGAGGATCTGGAAGCCGTTGCAGATGCCGAGCACCGGCAGGCCGCCGCGGGCGGCCTGGACGATCGTCTCCATCACCGGGGCGAACCGGGCGATGGCGCCGCAGCGCAGGTAGTCACCGTAGGAGAAACCACCGGGCAGGACGACGGCGTCCACCCCGTGCAGGTCCGGGTCGCCGTGCCAGAGCCGGACCGCCTCGGCGCCGGCGATCCGCACGGCCCGGGCCGCGTCCCCGTCGTCGAGCGAGCCGGGGAAGGTCACCACACCGACCCGGGCGGTCACGACTGCGCGCCCGCGGTCTCGTCGGCGGTGACCACGCGGACGGTGAAGTCCTCGATGACCGGGTTGGCCAGCAGCTTGTCGGCGATCTCGCGGGCCCGGTCCAGGTCCGGTTCGCCGGTGAACTCGATCTCGATCCGCCTGCCGATCCGAACCGAGGCGACGTCACTGACGCCGAGCCGGGGCAGCGCGTTCGCGACGGCCTGGCCCTGCGGATCGAGGATCTCGGGCTTGAGCATGACGTCGACTACGACGCGAGGCACGGGGCACTCCTGACTGTGTACGCAGTTGGGTGCCGGCCCACTATCGGGCGAGCGCAGCCAGCCTACCTGGCAGATACCGCCCGGCCCGAACCGGCCGGGGGCACTTCCGGCAGTGCTCGGCGGGACCGGCGACGCCGGCCGGACACCGTTGCCCGTTCGTTGCGGCGTCGATGCGAATTCGTTGCGCTCGGTGCCTGTGGGTGACCCTCCGCACCCCCTCCTAGCAGGCATTCTGCCGCGAAACGCCCCAGCTTGGACAGGTATCCGACAGCACGTCGGCGCGGCGCGCGGCGGACGTCACGCCATCGGCATTGTTCGATTCATCTCTTGTGACACCGCATGGCACACCCGTAGCATGCATCGTCAGATGTCGATGCACTCGATCGACGCCTCTCGCCGGCTCACCCCACCCGGCGGGTGTCACCCCCTGCCCGGCAACCCCGGGCGTCGCGCAGAAGGAGCCCCGACATGCGCCTCCGTCCCCTGCTCGCCGTGCTGACCACCGCGCTGGCCGGTGTCCTGGCCACCGCCTCCGGCGCCACCGCCGCGCCGGCCGGCCCGCAGCCGATCATCGGTGGCGGCACCGTCTCGTCCGCCCCGTGGGCCGCCGCCGTCTTCAGCAACGGCTCGTTCACCTGCTCCGGCAGCGTGATCGCGCCCCAGTGGGTGCTCACCGCCCGGCACTGCGTCAGCGGCACCATGTCCGTGCGGGTCGGCAGCGTCTACTACGCCTCGGGCGGCGTCACCCGCACCGTGAGCGCCTCCTACACCCGCTACGACCTGGCCCTGCTGCGCCTGTCCAGCACGGTCAGCACCTCCGCCGTGTCGCTGGCCACCAGCAACCCGCCGGTCGGCTCCACCAACACCATCTACGGCTGGGGCATGACCTGCTACAGCGGCTGCGGCGCGTCGCCCCAGCTCAAGACCGCCACCGTCCAGGTGACCAGCACCAGCGTCACCGACGCGTACGGCGGCCAGGCGATCCGGAGCACCCGGATCAACGGCAACGCGTGGCGGGGCGACTCGGGCGGCCCGCAGTTCTACAACGGCCGGCAGGTGGGGGTCGCCTCCACCGCCAACGGCACCACCATCCAGAACTACGGCAGTGTCGCGTACAACCGGTCCTGGATCACCTCGACGGCCGGTGTCTGACGGTTGATGCCGATGCGGCGCGGATCGGCCGGGTGCGGCCCGGCCGTCCGCGCCGCGTCGTTTTTCAGCATGCGATCAGCTGAACACGGCTCCCGAACCACCCGGCCGGGGACTGACAGCATCGGAAACGTGCTGGTCGTGACGACGGATCAACTGCCTGGCTACGAGATCCGCCAGATCCTCGGCGAAGTGGTCTCGTCGATGGCGAGGACCCGCAACCCGTACCGCGAGGGGGTCAAGAACCTGCGCGGTGGCGCCTACGACCCGCTGGCGCCGGACAACCTGACGCGGTGGCGTACCGACTCGGTGGCCCGCCTCGGCGAGGAGGCCCGCCGCCTCGGCGCGAACGCGGTGATCGGCATGCGCTTCGACAGCCGCGACTGCGGCGAGATGTGGATGGAGATCTGCGCGTACGGCACGGCGGTGATCGTCGCGCCCACGATGCCGGACGTCATGCCGCCGGATCAGCCCGCGATCGCGGCCGAGACCGCTCACGAGCCGGAGATCGCCTCCGCGCCCAGCGGCATCGCCGAACCCGCGAGCGCCCCGAACCTGAGTTCCGCAGCCGAAACCCCCACCGGCACCTGACCGGCGCTCATACCCCGTTGATCAAGGAGTTTGTGTCACTGCGGCGCTCCGTGCAGGACACAAACTCCTTGATCAACGAGAAGAGGGCGGGGTCAGAGGATGGGGGGTGGGGAGTAGGTCGCGGCCTGGGGGTGGGACTCGACGACCTTGGTGATCCTTGCGGTCACGCGGTTGACCTGGTCGGCGGCGGCGCCGACGAAGGCGTTGCGGTCGGCCACCAGGGTGTCGATCTCGGCCCGGGTCAGGCCCAGCCGGCCGTCGGCGGCCAGGCGGTCGAACAGATCGTTCTCGGCCGCGCCCTTCTCCCGCATGGCCAGCGCCACGGCAACCGCGTGCTCCTTGATCACCTCGTGCGCGACCTCCCGGCCGACACCCCGGCGTACGGCCGCGACCAGGATCTTCGTGGTGGCCAGGAACGGCAGGAAGCGCTCCAGCTCCCGGTTGATCACCGCCGGGTACGGGCCGAACTCGTCCAGCACGGTGAGGAACGTCTGGAACAGCCCGTCGGCGGCGAAGAAGGCATCCGGCAGCGCGACGCGGCGCACCACCGAGCAGGAGACGTCTCCCTCGTTCCACTGGTCACCGGCCAGCTCGCCGACCATCGACAGGTAGCCCCGGATGATCACCGCGAAACCGTTCACCCGCTCCGACGAGCGCGTGTTCATCTTGTGCGGCATGGCGCTGGACCCGACCTGGCCCGGCTTGAAGCCCTCGGTGACCAGCTCCTGGCCCACCATCAGCCGGATCGTGGTGGCCAGCGACGACGGCGCGGCGGCCACCTGCGCCAGCGCGGAGAGCACGTCGAAGTCCAGCGAACGCGGGTAGACCTGGCCGACGCTGTCCAGCACCCGGCTGAAGCCCAGGTGCCCGGCCACCCGGCGCTCCAGCTCGGCCACCTTCCCGGCGTCGCCGTCGAACAGGTCGAGCTGGTCGGCGGCGGTGCCCACCGGCCCCTTGATCCCCCGCAGCGGGTAGCGGCCGATCAGGTCCTCCAGCCGCTCGTACGCGATCAGCAGCTCCTCCGCGGCGGACGCGAAACGCTTGCCGAGCGTGGTGGCCTGCGCGGCGACGTTGTGCGACCGGCCGGTCATCACCAGCGCCGAGTACTCGCCCGCGTGCCAGCCCAGCCGGGCCAGCGTGGCGACCACCCGGTCCCGGATCAGCTCCAGCGAGGCGCGGATCTGGAGCTGCTCGACGTTCTCGGTGAGGTCGCGGGAGGTCATCCCCTTGTGCACGTGCTCGTGCCCGGCGAGCGCGCTGAACTCCTCGATCCGGGCCTTCACGTCGTGCCGGGTGACCCGCTCCCGCGCCGCGATCGAGGCCAGGTCGACGTCGTCGACGACCCGCTCGTACGCCTCGACCACACCGTCCGGCACCGGCACGCCGAGATCACGCTGGGCCTTGAGCACCGCCAGCCAGAGCCGGCGCTCCATCCGGACCTTCTCCTCCGGCGACCAGAGGGCGACCAGTTCGGGCGAGGCGTACCGGTTGGCGAGCACGTTCGGGATCGTCGTCACGGCCCTCATTCTCGCGTACGGGCTCGCGCCGTCACCGGTCGGCCCGCTGGTGGCGGACGCCCCGGACCGGTCGGGCCCGGGGCGTCCGTCTTCTCCGGTCAGGGCAACATGTTGATCAGATCCGGGTGAGCGGCAAGCGCCGTGACCTGCTCCAGGGTGAGTGGCGGGGTCGCGCCGCCCTTGACGCCCTTCGGCCAGCGGCGCCCGAATTCTCCGTCCGTCGGCATGTCCGAGGCGGCGCCGGTGTTGGGCCGGTTGTCGATCACCACTTCGACCGTGCCGCGGTCGGGTCGCTGGACGAACACGCTGTAGACCACCGACCCGGCCGGACGGGAGACGATCGTGACGACCCGGTTTCCGTCCGGACGGGTCGACTCGGTGCACTCGCCGTCATGCGCGTGCCCTCGGTGCGTCGCGGGCGGGAGCGCTCCGACCGTGGCGCAGCTCAGCGCCAGGGCCGCGCGGCGCTCCACGATGATCTCCCCGTCGCCGGCCAGGCCGCCTCGCTGCACCATGAAGTTGTACGACAGGAGAGTCGCGCCGTTGGGCCCGCTGCCGCCCCCTACCCGGAAGGGCAGCAGATAGATCATTCCGTCCGGTGAGACGGCGTCGAGCGCGCCGGTGGCTGCCGCCGACGCTGCGCCGTCGTAGTCCCACCTGAGCGGACTGTAGACCTGGCTGGTGGCGGCTCCCGCCGGTGGCCGTGGGGCCAGGGCGAGGGCCGGATCCCGAGCCACTTCGGTCGCCTGTTCCATCGAGAGCGCCGGTTTGTCCTGCGTGAGATAGAGGCGGACCAGCGTGCCGTCCGGGCGGAGCGACTCGATCAGGTAGTTGTTGCTTCCCACCGGCCGTGCCGAGTCGGGGCGCGAGCCGAAACGGGTGAGCATCCGCCGGGCTCGCAGACCCCCGCCACCAGGGAACTCGGTCACCGTGCAGTAGTGGGCGGCGAGCGCGGCGGTCGGGCAGGGCGGGGCGACCGACCAGGCGGCCTTTCCGTCGCGCACCAGCCGTAGCGTGACCTGCCCGGCCCGGTTCCCGACCCGGAACGTGGCGGCATCCAGCACCGGCGCGTCGACGCTCAGCCGGCCCTTGGGCTCGAACCCGACCGGGGTCGGGCTGCTCTCGCCGCCCCACTTGGTCAACCACGTGAAGTCGGATGCCTGCCGGCGCAGGGCGCTGGTCAGCGCCGCGTCGAGACGTGCCGCGTCCGCGGCGGTGCCCGCGACAGTGGTGACGGTGGACGTGGCCGCCGGTGTGGGGGACGGCTCCGGCGCGAGAACGACGGCCCGGTCGACCACGACCGGGATCAACTGCCCGACGGCGACCGGGAGCTTGTCCTCGGCGGTTACGGTCCTGATGTTCAGGTGCAGAAAAGTGCCGTCCCGACGCAGTGCTGTCACGCCGGCGCTCTCTGTCCGGCTCGGCATCTGATCCCGGAGCTGCGGTGGCACCTCCTGCTCCCAGACCGACCGGTGGTACCTGATCTTCTCGCCGTCCGGACCCGTCTGCTCGCCGCACTCGACGGCGTTCTTGGAACATCCGCGAGCCGCCTCAGCCTGCCAGCTCTTCGCGCCGTCAGGAGTGATCTGCAAGCTCGCGGTCAGGTCCACCCCGTCCGCCCGGAAGCTGCCGTTTCCTCGGTAGCCGAGGGAGCCGGGCCCGCCCATGACGTCGGAGGCCCACGCGGGGGTGTCGATCACCGGCCCGTCCTTCACCGCCCAGGCCAGGCGCGGCACCGCGCGGGTCAGGGCCGCGATCACCGCGGCGTCGATCCGGTCCAGGTCCTGATCGCTGCCGGGGATCGTCGTGACGGCCGGTACCGGTTTGGCCGGCTGGGCGTGCGGCTTGCCGATGAGCGTGGTTGTGCCGACCAGCACTGCCGCCACCACAGCGGCGACCGCCGTCGTACCGGCCCCGATCCGCAGCCGCCGGGCCCGGCGCTGTCCGCTGATCACCCGGTCCACGTCCACTGTGGAGACCGGCGGCTCGCCGATCAGGTCGTCGAACAACTGCCGGTACGTCATGACAGCTCCCCTCGGGTCGACGGGATGCCGCCCAGCAGCAGGCGCAACGCCTCCAGGCCGCGTGCGGACTGGCTCTTGACGGTGCCGGCGCTGATGCCCATGACGTCAGCTGTCTCCTCGACCGACAGGTCGCAGTAGTAGCGCAGGACCAGCACGGCGCGCCGCCGGGGCGGCAGTTGACCGAGCAGGGCGAGCAGCATGTCGCGTTCGGCGAGCGTGGGCTCCGGCAGGATCATGTCGGCGGTCTCCGGCACCGTGTCGGTGCTGTGCTCGCGCCGCCAGGGCCGCCGCCGCTCGTCCAGCCAGGCGTTGGTGAGCATTCCGCGCACGTACGCGTCGACGTTCTCCGCTGCGCGGACCCGGCGCCAGTGCCGGTAGAGCTTGCCGATCGTGATGGAGACCAGGTCGTCGGCGGTGTGCCACTCGCGGCACAGGAGGTACGCGGTGCGGCGCAACGACTCCAGCCGGGCGGTGACGAACTGCCGGTACTCGTCTTCCTCGGCCCGGTTCACGTCCCGGAGCCTCTCGTTCGCCTCATGCCCAGGTGACGCGGCTGAGCCGCCGTCGGGTTGCTCGGGGCGCCGACGGAACGTGGAGCAGGGCTGCGACCGGGACCGCAGCCCTGCTCCGAAGCCGTCAGCGCTCCAGGATGGCTGTCACGCCCTGCCCGCCGGCCGCGCAGATGGAGATCAGGCCGCGCCCGCTCCCCTTCTGGTCGAGCAGTTTGGCCAGCGTGGCGACGATCCGGCCGCCGGTGGCGGCGAACGGGTGACCGGCCGCCAGCGAGGAACCGTTGACGTTGAGCTTGTCCCGGTCGATCGAGCCGAGCGGCGCGTCCAGGCCGAGGCGCTCCTTGCAGAACTCCGGCGACTCCCAGGCGGCGAGCGTGGCCAGCACCTGCGACGCGAACGCCTCGTGGATCTCGTAGTAGTCGAAGTCCTGGAGGCTGAGCCCGGCGCGGGCCAGCATCCGGGGCACGGCGTACGCGGGGGCCATCAGCAGGCCCTCGTCGCCGTGCACGAAGTCGACGGCGGCGGCCTCGGACCAGGAGAACCAGGCGAGCACCGGCAGGTTGTGCGCCTTCGCCCACTCCTCGGACGCGAGCAGCACCGTCGACGCGCCGTCGGTGAGCGGCGAGGAGTTGCCGGCGGTCATGGTGGCCCGCTCGGCGTCCGCGCCGGAGGCGCCGAAGACCGGCTTGAGCGAGGCGAGCTTCTCCAGGCTGGTGTCCGGCCGGAGGTTCTGGTCGCGGGTGAGCCCCAGGTAGGGGGTCATCAGGTCGTCGAAGAACCCCTTGTCGTACGCGGCCGCGAGCCGCTGGTGCGAGCGCAGCGCGAGTTCGTCCTGCGCGGCCCGGTCGACGTTCCAGCGCAGCGCGGTGCGGGCCGCGTGCTCACCCATGGACAGTCCGGTACGCGGCTCGGCGTTGCGCGGGATGTCCGGCTTGAACGGCTGGTGCGGGCGCAGCTTCGCCGCGATCTTGAGCCGTTCGCCGAGCGTACGGGCGGAGTTGAGCTGGAGCAGGGTGCGCCGCATGTCCTCGTTGACGGCGAGCGGCGCGTCCGAGGTGGTGTCGACGCCACCGGCGATGCCGACCTCGATCTGCCCGAGCGCGATCTTGTTGGCGACCAGGATGGCGGCCTCCAGCCCGGTGCCGCAGGCCTGCTGGATGTCGTACGCGGGGGTGTGCGGGTCGAGCCGGGAGCCGAGCACCACCTCGCGGGTGAGGTTGAAGTCGCGGGAGTGCTTGAGCACCGCGCCGGCCACCAGCTCGCCGACCCGCTCGCCGGCCAGCCCGAACCGGGCGACCAGCCCGTCGAGCGCCGCGCCCAGCATGTCGGAGTTCGACGCGTGCGCGTAGCGCGAGTTGGACCGGGCGAAGGGGATGCGATTGCCCCCGATGACCGCGACCCGCCGGACACTCTGCACGATCGGCCTCCCTCGAAACTGTTGCCCCAACCCTACTCGCCAGTAGGCTACGCCTATGACCGACAGGTACGCGAGCTTCGTCCAGACGGGGGCCGGTCGCGCGCTGGTCAAGCGCCTCGGGCTGCCCGACCCGCCTCGACTGCGCCGGCACACGCCGGGCGACCCGCTCGTTCCCGGGCCGGTCCTGCTCGGCTCCTCGGCCGGTGGCCGGATCGCCGAGCCGGCCGGGAAGATCCTGACCGCCGCCGGGGTCGAGCTGGCCGAACCGGTCGCCGCCCACGACGCCGACCGCCGCTTCGCGGCCCTGGTGTACGACGCCAGCGGCATCACCGACTCCACCGGGCTGCGCCAGCTGTACGACTTCTTCCACCCGCAGGCCCGCTCGCTGATGCCGAGCGGCCGGGTGATCGTGCTGGGCACACCGCCGGCCGAGTGCGGCTCCCCTCGGGAGGCTACCGCCCAGCGCGCGCTGGAGGGCCTGACCCGCAGCATCGGCAAGGAGTTCGGCAGGGGTGTCACCGCCCAACTGGTCTACGTGACCCGCGAGGGTGATGCCGGCACACCGGTGAGCCTGGAGTCCACGCTCCGGTTCCTGCTCTCCGGCCGGTCCGCGTACGTCTCGGGCCAGGTGATCCGGGTCGGCGCCGGCACCGCCGTCGCGCCGGCCGACTGGGACCGGCCGCTGGACGGACAGGTGGTGCTGGTGACCGGCGCGGCGCGGGGCATCGGCGCGGCGCTGGCGAAGGTGCTGGCGCGCGACGGCGCGCAGGTGGTGGCGCTGGACATCCCGGCGGCCGGGGACGAGCTGGCCGCCGTCGCCAACGACATCGGCGGCAGCGCGGTGCAGCTCGACCTGACCGCGCCGGACGCGCCGACCCGGCTGGCGGAGCATCTGGCGTCGCGGCACGGGCGGGTCGACGTGGTGGTGCACAACGCGGGCATTACCCGGGACAAGACGCTGGGCCGGATGGACGCCGACCGCTGGGACTCGGTGATCGACGTGAACCTGTCCAGTCAGGAGCGCATCAACGACGTGCTGCTGGAGCGCGACCTGATCCCGGCCGGCGGCCGGATCGTGTCGGTCTCCTCGATCGCCGGTATCGCCGGCAACCGGGGGCAGACCAACTACGCCACCAGCAAGGCCGGCGTGATCGGTCTTGTCGACTCGCTCTCCCCGGTGCTGCGTGAGCGCGGGATCAGCCTGAACGCTGTGGCGCCGGGCTTCATCGAAACCCGGCTGACCGCGCGCATCCCGCTGACCATCCGCGAGGCGGGACGGCGGATGAACAGCATGGCCCAGGGCGGCCTGCCGGTGGACGTGGCCGAGACGATCGGCTGGCTCTCCTGGCCGGCGAGCGGCGCGGTCAGCGGCAACGTGGTCCGGGTCTGCGGCCAGAGCCTGCTGGGGGCGTGATGGCGAAGGACCACGAGGACGACGACCTGAGCCTGCACGACCTGATCGAGGGCCCCACCCGGGATCTGACCTCCGCCCGCGCCGCCGCCCTCGCTCGCATCCAGGCCCGCCCGGCCTCCGACGATCATGAAGTTGACGGCACTTCTGGAGATCCACAAGCCGGCCAACCTCATGATCAACGGGGTGAAGGAGCGGGGCCGGAGGGGCGGCGGCGGGTGGAACTGGAGCGGCTGCCTGCCAGTGGGGCGCTTTATCGGCGGGCGCTACTTGGGGTGGTGCCTGGGGTTGGGGGGCGGCGCGGGGCGGACGTGCCGGGGCTTGAACTCGCCGTCGGCGGGGTGGCTGTGGATCAGCGGCACCTGGCGGACTACGACCGGGTGTGCGGGTTCCGGCTGACCGATCGACTACCGGCGACGTACCTGCACGTGCTCGGGTTTCCGCTGTCGCTGCGGCTGATGACGAGCCCGGGCTTCCCGATCCCGCTCACCGGCGTGGTGCACGTGGCCAACCGGATCACCGTGCGCCGGCCGGTCGAGGTCGGCGAGACGGTCGACTTCCACACGTACGCGGAGAACCTGCGCCCGCACGAGCGGGGCCGCCAGCTCGACGTGGTGCTGATCGGGTCGATCGGCGGCGAGGAGGTCTGGCGCGGCGTGTCCACGTACCTCGGGAAGGAGCGCGCGTCCGGCGGCGGCCCGCGGCGCGACCGGGGTGACCGCCCGGCGCCGCCGGCCTTCTCGGCCCAGTGGCGGGTGACGCCCCAGGTGGGTACGGACTACGCGCGCGTCTCCGGCGACCACAACCCGATCCACACCTCGAAGCTGGGCGCGCGGCTGTTCGGCTTCCCGCGCCCGATCGCGCACGGCATGTGGAGCAAGGCCCGCTGCCTGGCCGCGCTGGAGCCCCGCCTGCCCGAGGCGTACACGGTGGACGTGGCGTTCAAGCTGCCGGTGCCGCTGCCGTCCACTGTCGCGTTCAGTGCCTCGCCGGTCGGCGACGGCTGGGACTTCGCGCTGCACAGCGCCCGGGACGGGAGACCGCATCTGACCGGTTCCGTGCGCTGAGCGAAAGAGGGGACTTGCCGTCCCCTCTTTTCGGCGCTAGGTTGTTCTCAGATTGAGTTGTTCTCAACCTGAGAGAGTGAGCGGCCGTGAACGAGCAGGACTTCCTCGCCGGATACGACCCGCGGGACTACCCGGCGGTCGCGGTCACCGTCGACGTGGTCGCGCTGACCATCCGCGAGGGCGCGCTGCACCTGCTGCTGATCCGCCGGGGCGCGCCGCCCTACGAGGGGCACTGGGCGCTGCCCGGCGGCTTCGTCCAGCCGGACGAGGACCTGACCACCGGCGCCCGGCGCGAGCTGGCCGAGGAGACCGGCCTCGGCGGCGAGCGGCTGCGCCGGGTACACCTGGAACAGCTCGGCAGCTACGGCGCGCCGGACCGCGACCCGCGCATGCGGGTGGTCTCGGTCGCGCACCTGGCGTTCGCCCCCGACCTGCCCGACCCGGTCGCCGACACCGACGCCGACGAGGCGATCTGGCTGCCGGTGACCGCGCTGACCAGCCGGCAGCTCGCCTTCGACCACGCCCGGATCATCGACGACGGGCTGGAGCGGGCCCGCTCCAAGCTGGAGTACACGCCGCTGGCCACCCGCTTCCTCGCCCCCGAGTTCACCATCACCGAGCTGCGCGAGGTCTACGAGACGGTCTGGGGCCACCCGCTGCACGCCGGCAACTTCCACCGCAAGGTGCTCTCGGTGCCCGGCTTCGTGGAGAGCACCGGCGCCAGCACCGAACGCGGCGGCGCGCGCGGCGGCCCCCGGGCCAAGCTCTACCGCGCCGGAGACGCCCGGCTGCTGCACCCGGCGCTGCTGCGCCCCGCCCGGGAGGAGACGGTGCGGTGAGGACCGAAGAGGCGATCCGGCTGGTCACCGCCGCGCGTACCGACGCCGACCTGTTCGGCGCGGACGAGCCGGCCCGCCGCTACCGCGAGCTGGTCGGCGCGCTGCACCCCGACCGGCTGGGCGCGGCCGACCCGGGGGTACGCGCCGCCGCCGCCGAAGCGCTGATCACCGTCAACACGCGCTGGCGCACCCCGGCCCCCGCGTACACCGGCGACGTCGCCACCCTGCACGAACGTAAGGAAGGGCCCCCTGTTAACGCCTCCGGTAGAGGAAGGGCCCCTTCTTATCACCTGGCGAAGGTGGCCCGGCATCCCGGCGACAACGACCTGATGGCCCGCGAGGCCCGCGCGTTGCGCCGGATCGCCGAGCGGGGCGACGCCAAGCACCTCGCGTACGTGCCGAGGCTGGTCGACTCCTACCCGGCGCGCGACCCGTCGACCGGAGTGCAACGGCAGGTCAACGAACTGGCCACCGTACCCGGGCTGCACAGCCTGGACGACGTGCGCCGCGCGTACCCCGACGGGCTGGACCCGTGCGACGCCGCCTGGATGTGGCGGCGGCTGCTCGTGGCGCTCGGCCTGGCCCACCGGGCCGGCGTGGTCCACGGCGCGGTGCTGCCCCGGCACGTGCTGATCGAGCCGGACGCGCACGGCCTGGTGCTCGTCGACTGGTGCTTCTCGGCCGAGCCGGGCGGGCTCGTGCCGGCGCTGGTGCCCGGCCACGAGGACTGGTATCCGCCGGAGGTCGCCGCGAAGCGGCAGTGCGGCCCGGGCACCGACATCGCGCTCGCCGCCCGCTGCATGACCTGGCTGATGGGCGACCGCGCGCCGCGCGAGCTGCGCGCCTTCGCCGACGGCTGCCAGGGCGCCGCGCTCGCCACCCGGCCCGACGACGCCTGGCGGCTGCTGCGCGAACTCGACGAGGTGCTGCACCGGCTGTACGGGCCGCGCACCTTCCGACCCTTCACCCTCAACCCCTAGGGAGGCTGCCATGGGCAGTGGAATCTGGTCCACCGACGTGTACGACGCCGCCGACCGCTACCGGCGCCGCACCGGCAAGAGCGCGTTCTCGTACAGCGACAGCGGCGCCCGCAAGGTGCACCCGGCGCTCGACCCGCGCGACGCGCTGCGGGAGAGCCGCGACTCCGCCGAGCACCCGCAGTCGACGCCGATCGCCGTGCTGTTCGACGTCACCGGCTCGATGGGGCACGTGCCCCGGGTGCTGCAGAGCAAGCTGCCGCAACTGCTCGGCCTGCTGCTGCGCCAGGGGTACGCGAAGGACCCGCAGGTCATGTTCGGCGCGATCGGCGACGCCACCTGCGACCGGGTGCCGTTGCAGATCGGGCAGTTCGAATCCGACAACCGGATGGACGACGACCTCGGCCGGATCGTGCTGGAAGGCGGCGGAGGCGGCCAGATGATGGAGTCGTACGAGCTCGCGCTCTACTTCATGGCCCGGCACACCGCCACCGACAGCTGGGACAAGCGCGGCCGGCGCGGCTACCTGTTCATCATCGGCGACGAACTGGCGTACCCGGGGGTCAAGGCCGCGGAGGTGGCCCGGCTGATCGGCGACGACCTGCGCGAGGACATGCCGGTCCGGCAGATGGTGGACGAGGTGACCGCGCGCTGGGACACCTACTACCTGCTCCCGGCCGGCAGCCACTACGCGGGCAACCGCAAGGTGCTGGACTTCTGGCGCGGCCTGCTCGGGCAGAACGCGGTCGAGCTGGACGACCTGGACGCGGTCTGCGAGACGATCGCGCTCACCGTCGGCCTCGGCGAGCAGGCCATCGACCTGGACGCCGGGCTGCGCGACCTGGACCGGGCCGGATCCACCGCCACCCGGACCGTCTCGAAGGCGCTGGCCCGGCTCGGCTCCGAGCGACGCGCGGTGGCGACGCTGCCGTTCAGCCCGGCCGACGGCGGAAGCGGGGTCACCCGGCTGTGAACCACGTGATGGTGGTCGACCTCGGCTACGGCGACGCCGGCAAGGGCACAGTGGTGGACCTGCTCTGCGCCACCCGGCAGGTGCACACGGTCATCCGCTTCAACGGGGGCGCGCAGGCGGCGCACAACGTCGTCCTGCGCGACGGGCGGCACCACACGTTCGCGCAGTTCGGCTCCGGGACGTTCCGTCCGGGCGTACGGACACACCTGGCGCGGCACGTCGTGGTGGACCCGCTGGCGCTCGCCGCCGAGGCCGACCACCTCGCGTCGGTCGGCGTGCCCGACGCGCTCGACCGTCTGACAGTGGACGGGGAGGCGCTGCTCGCCACCCCGTACCACCGGGCCGCCAACCGCGCCCGGGAGATCGCCCGGGGAGCCGACCGGCACGGCTCCTGCGGGCTCGGGGTGGGCGAGGCCGTCGCGTACGGTCTCGCCCACCCCGACGAGGCGCCCCGGGTGGCGGACTGCCGCCGCCCGGCGGTGCTGCGCCGTCGGCTGGCCGCGCTGCGCGATCGGCTCACCGCCGAGCTGGGACCACTGGACGCGCCGCCGGTGGAGGACTGCCTGCCCGCGTACGCGGCCTTCGCGCGCCGGGTGGCGATCGTCGACCGGACCTGGCTCGCCGGCGCCCTACGCGAGGGCACCTGCGTGTTCGAGGGCGCGCAGGGGGTGCTGCTGGACGAGTGGCACGGCTTCCACCCGTACACGACGTGGAGCACCACGACGTTCGCCAACGCCGAGACGCTGCTCGCCGAGGTGGGCCTGGCCGGGACCGCGCAGCGGCTCGGCGTGCTGCGCACGACCACCACCCGGCACGGCCCCGGCCCGCTGGTCACCGAGGACGCGGCGCTGCCGTTCACCGACCGGCACAACGGGACGAACCCCTGGCAGGGCCGGTTCCGGTTCGGGCACTTCGACGCTGTCGCCCACCGGTACGCGCTGGAGGTCGCCGGTGGGGTGGACGGGTTGGCGCTGACCCACCTCGACCTGGCCGGCCCGGAGCTGCGGATCTGCCGCCGGTACGAGGGCCTGGACCGGCTCGTCCCCGGGCCGGCCGGTGACCTGGACCGGCAGGCGACGCTCACGCAGCGGCTGCTGCGGGCGCGGCCGGTGCTCGGCGAGTCACCGGCCGACTGGTCGGCGGCGGTCTCGGAGGCGCTGGGGGCGCCGGTGGTGCTCACGTCGCGCGGGCCCACCGCCGAGGAGAAGGAAGGGCCCCTTGTTAACGCCTTTTGTATGGGAAGGGCCCCTGCTTAACACCGCACCCCCGAGCATGGGTGCATGGGGGACGTGCTCGACCTGCTGCACCACACGGTGACCTCGCCGTGGGTGTATCTGCTGATCATCGCGGTCACCGCGATCGACGCGTTCTTCCCGGCGGTGCCCGGCGAGACTGTGGTGATCACGGCCGGGGTCTTCGCGGCGGGCGGGGAGCCGAACCTGGTGCTGGTGATCGTGACCGCCGCGTTCGGCGCGCTCGTCGGCGATCACATCTCGTACGCGATCGGGCGCGGCGGCGGCGCGCACCGGCTCGCCCGGCTCCCCGCGGACAGCCGGCGGCGGGCCAGCTCCGAGTGGGCCCGCCGGGCCGTCGACAGGCGCGGCGGGATGATCCTGACCACCGCCCGGTACGTCCCCGGCGGTCGGACCGCCGTCACGCTGACCATGGGCGCGGTCCGCTACCCGGCGCGGATGTTCCTGCTCTACGACTCGCTGGCCTGCGCGACCTGGGGAATCTACTGCGCGCTGCTCGGCTACTTCGGCGGCCTGGCGTTCGAGCACAACCCCGTCTCCGGGCTCCTCGCCGGGGTCGCCATCTCGCTCGCGGTCACCGGCCTGTTCGAGGCCGCCCGGTGGGGTCGGCGCAGGGCACACGCCCGGGCGGCCGCTCGGCGCGACTGTTAACAAGGGGCCCTTCCACTACCGGAGGCGTTAAGAAGGGGCCCTTCCTTACACAGCGCCGGGGTGCCAGGTGACGCCGCGCAACAGCTGGTCGGCGCCGAGCCAGGCCACGTTCATCATCCGGGTCGCGGTCTTGCCGGCGTCGGCCTCCGGGTGGTCGGCCAGCCAGTCGGCGAGCGACTCGGAGGCGCCGACGAGCGCGTACGCGACCACCTCCAGGTCGGTGGCGCCGACCTCCCGTCCGGCGGCGCGCAGCGCGTGGTCGAGCATCCCGGCTACCACCTCGACCAGCCGTCCCCGCATGGCGGCGAGTTCGACGGCGAACGGCTGCGAGCCGCGGGCCTGCCGGTAGAGCACGGCCCAGCCGTCCCGGTGCGCGCCGACGAAGCCGAAGAACGCGCGCAGTCCGCGCCAGAGCCGCTCGTCGGCGGGCAGGTCGGGGGCGGCGGCCCCGGCGATGGCCTCCATCATCCGGGTGCTCTCCCGGTGCAGGCAGGCGACGAAGAGCTCTTCCTTGGTGCCGAGGTAGGCGTAGACCATCGGTTTGGAGATGCCGGCGTCGTCGGCGATCTCGTCCATGCTGGCGGCGTGGAAGCCGCGGCGGGAGAACACCTTCACCGCCGCGTCGAGCATCTGCTGCTCGCGTACGGCGCGGGGAAGGCGCTTGAAGGTCGGCGTGCTGGACACCCTTGCGAGCATACCTACCCGTGCGTAAGGTTACGCCAGAGTAACCAAGTCGGACCCGCCCGAGAGGTGCAATCCCTTATGACTGACTTCGACCCCGCCAACTTCGCGAACGTCGGCCCGAAGGAGTTCGCGCAGCTGGTCAAGTCCACCCCGGACGCCAAGATCGCCGAGATCATGTCCGGCGAGTCGCGCGGCAAGATCCTCAGCGAGGTCTTCAACCGGATGCCCGCGCTGTTCCGCGCCGACCGTGCCGGCGCCACCAACGCGGTCATCCACTGGAACATCACCGGCCGCCCGGACGGTGGCACCGACACCTACGAGGTCGTCATCGAGAACGGCACCTGCACCGCCTCGGAGACCCCGACCCGCGACCCGAAGCTGAGCCTCACCATGGGCCCGGTCGAATTCCTGAAGATCATCACCGGCGCCGCCAACCCGGTGATGATGTTCATGACCGGCAAGCTGAAGGCCAAGGGCGACCTGGGCCTGGCCGCCAACATCGCCAACCTGTTCGACATCCCCAAGGCCTGACATGGCCGAGTTCTCGCTAGACCTGAACGAGGAACAGCGGGATCTACGCGACTGGGTGCACGGCTTCGCAGCCGAGGTCGTGCGCCCGGCCGCGGCCGAGTGGGACGCCCGGGAGGAGACCCCGTGGCCGATCATCCAGGAAGCGGCGAAGGTCGGCCTGTACGGCTTCGAGTTCCTCGCCACCTGCTGGGCCGACCCCACCGGCCTCTCCCTGCCGATCGCCAGCGAGGAACTCTTCTGGGGTGACGCCGGCATCGGCCTGAGCATCTTCGGCACCTCGCTCGCGGTCGCCGCGATCTACGGCGCCGGCACCCCCGACCAGCTCGTCGAATGGGTGCCGCAGTGCTTCGGCGACGTCGACTCCCCGGCCGTCGCCGCGTTCTGCACGAGCGAGCCGGAAGCCGGCTCCGACGTCGGGTCGATGCGTACCCGCGCCGTCTACGACGAGGCCACCGACGAGTGGGTGCTCAACGGGCAGAAGGCGTACGCCACGAACGGCGGCATCGCCGGCGTGCACGTGGTCACCGCCTCGATCGACCCCGAGCTGGGCTCGCGCGGGCAGGCCGCGTTCGTCGTACCCCCTGGTACCTCCGGTCTGACCGCCACCCGCAAGCTGCGCAAGCTCGGGCTGCGCGCCTCGCACACCGCGGACGTCTTCCTCGACGACGTCCGGGTGCCGGGCCGCTGCCTGCTCGGCGGCAAGGACGCGCTCGACGAGCGCCTGGCCCGCGCCCGGTCCGGCCAGCGCGCCTCCGGCCAGGCGGCGATGCGGACGTTCGAACTGTCCCGTCCGACAGTCGGCGCGCAGGCGCTCGGCGTGGCCCGCGCCGCCTACGAGTACGCCCTGGACTACGCCAAGGAGCGGGTCCAGTTCGGACGACCGATCATCGCCAACCAGGCGGTCGCGTTCGCGCTCGCCGACATGAAGATGGAGATCGACGCGGCCCGGCTCCTGGTCTGGCGCGCCTCCTGGATGGGCCGCAACAACCGGCCGTTCACCGCCGGCGAGGGCTCGATGTCCAAGCTCAAGGCCGGCGAGGTGGCCGTCTCGGTGACCGACAAGGCGGTCCAGCTCCTCGGCGGCGCGGGTTTCCTGCGCGATCACCCGGTCGAGCGTTGGTACCGCGACGCCAAGATCTACACCATCTTCGAGGGCACCTCCGAGATCCAGCGGCTGGTCATCTCCCGGGCCATCTCCGGGATGCAGATCCGCTGACCGCCGGCGGCACGCCGCCCGGCCCGTGACGACAGGCAGTGCCGTCGCGGGCCGGGCGCCCCCGCCTGGCCGACCCGCGATCGGGCGCAAGATCACGCAAAACCGGACGGCCGACCCGTCCGGAGCCTGGTCGACGAACCACGAACGCGAAGGAGTTGCGCCTTGGACCTGCCGTTCATCGCCGCCACGCTGACCCGCCGTGGACTACTCACCCCGGGCCGCCCGATCCGGATCGTCTCGCAGCTGAACGCGCTGCGCCGGTGGGGCTGGAGCCTCGCCGGGGAGCTGCGCCAGGCCGCCGCCCGCGACCCCGGCCGCGTCGCGGTGATCGACGAGCGCGGCGCCACCATGACGTACCAGGAACTGCTGGAGCGCTCCGAGCGGCTGGCCCGGTCGCTCCGGTCCCACCTCGGCGTACAGGCCGGCGACCGGGTCGGCGTGCTCTGCCGCAACCACCACGGCCTGATCGAGGCGATAGTCGCCGCGATGCTGCTCGGCGCGGACGCCGTCCTGGTCAACACCGGCCTGTCCGCGGCACAGCTGGGCACCGTGGCCGAGGAACAGGGCCTGCGCGTCCTGGTCCACGACGGCGAGTTCAGCGAGCGCGTCCTCGGCCTCCCCGCCGAGGTGCACCGGGTCGACGAGCGGCGGCACGAGGCGCTGATCGCCGCCGCGGTCCCCGGCGAACAGCTCCAGCCGCCCGAGCGGGACGGCCGCACCATAGTGCTGACCTCCGGCACCACCGGCGCTCCCAAGGGCGCCCGCCGCCCCACCCCGCACGGCTTCGGCCCGCTGGTGTCCATCATCGACCGCATCCCGCTGCACGCGCGGAACACCACCATGATCGCCGCGCCGATCTTCCACACCTGGGGGTACGCCGCCCTCCAGGTCTCGTTCGCGCTGCGCGCCACAGTCGTGCTGCACCGCCGCTTCGACCCCGCCGCCACACTGACCGCGCTCGTCGCCCAGCGGTGCGACGCGATGTTCGCCGTACCGGTGATGCTGCAACGACTCATGGAGGTCGAGCCGCCGCAGCCCCGGCCCCCGCTCAAGGTGGTCGCGGTCAGCGGATCCGCCCTGCCCGGCAACCTGGCCACCGCCTTCATGGACCGCTACGGCGACGTGGTGTACAACCTCTACGGCTCGACCGAGGTCTCCTGGGCCTCCATCGCCGGCCCGCGCGAACTGCGCGCCGCGCCCACCACGGCGGGCCGGCCGCCGCACGGCACCCGGCTGGCGATCCTGGACGAGAACGGCCGCCCCGTCCGGGACGGCGAGGTCGGGCGGATCTTCGTGGGCAACGAGATGCTCTTCGAGGGCTACACCTCGGGCGCCGGGCGGGAGCGCCGCGACGGCCTGCTGGACACCGGCGACCTCGGCCGGCTGGACGCACACGGCCTGCTCTTCGTGGACGGCCGGGCGGACGACATGATCGTCTCCGGCGGCGAGAACGTGTTCCCGTCCGAGGTGGAGGACCTGATCGCCCGGCTGCCGCAGGTCCGCGAGGTCGCGGTGATCGGCGTCCCGGACCCCGACTACGGCCAGCGGCTGGCCGCGTTCCTGGCGCTGCGGCCGGGCGAGACGCTCGACCCGGAGGCGGTCCGCGAGTACGTCCGGCGCTACCTGGCCCGCTTCTCCGTGCCCCGGGACGTGGTGCTCGTCAAGTACCTGCCGCGCAACGCCACCGGCAAGGTGCTGAGCCGGGAGTTGCGCCGCTACTTCGACTGACGGGCGGCGCCCCGCGAGCCGGTCCCGCCGCGGGGCGCCGCCCGTCAGCCGGGAAGCGTGATCCGGCCGTCCACCGCCGCCGCCGCGATATCGGTGCGGTGGTGGGAACCGGCCAGCTCGACCTCGCGTACCAACTCGTAGGCGGCGTCGCGCGCGGCGGCCAGGTCCGGGCCGGTCGCCGTACCGCAGAGGACCCGGCCCCCAGCGGACCGCAACGTGCCGTCGGCGTCGCGGCGGGTCCCGGCGTGGATGATCCCGGCGCGGTCCGCGCCGGTGATCACGTCACCGGTACGCGGGCCAGCCGGATAGCCCTCGGCCGCCACCACGACTGTGACCGCCGCGCCCTCGCGCCAGCGCAGCGGTGGGTGCGCGCCCAGCGTGCCGGTGGCCGCGGCGTGCAGCAGCCCGCCCAGCGGCGTCTCCAGCAGGGCGAGCACCACCTGGGTCTCCGGGTCGCCGAAGCGCGCGTTGAACTCGATCACGCGCGGCCCGGACGGGGTGATCGCCAGTCCCACGTAGAGCAGACCGGCGAACGGGGTGCCCCGGCGGCGCAGCTCCGCGAGCGTCGGGTGCACCACGTCGCGCATCACGTCGTCCACCAGGTTCGGCGGGGCCCACGGCAGCGGCGTGTACGCGCCCATCCCGCCCGTGTTCGGGCCGGTGTCGCTGTCGCCGACGCGCTTGAAGTCCTGCGCGGGCAGCAGCGGCACCGCCGCCTCGCCGTCGGTGACCACGAACAGGGAGACCTCGGGGCCGGACAGGTACTCCTCGATCACCACCCGGCCGCACTCCGCGGCGTGCCGCTCGGCGGCGGCCCGGTCGTCGGTCACCACCACGCCCTTGCCGGCGGCCAGCCCGTCGTCCTTCACCACGTACGGCGCGCCGAACTCGTCCAGCGCCCGCGCCACGGCCGCCGCGTCGTCACAGGTGTACGCGCGGGCGGTCGGCACGCCGGCGGCGGTCATCACGTCCTTCGCGAACGTCTTCGAACCCTCCAGCCGGGCCGCCTCCGCGCTCGGGCCGAACACCGCGATGCCCTTGGCGCGTACCGCGTCGGCGACGCCCGCCACCAGCGGCGCCTCCGGCCCGATGACCACCAGGTCCGCCGCGACCTCGACGGCGAGGGCCGCCACGGCGGCCGGGTCGGTGGGTGTCACCTCCCGCAACTGCGCCACGGCCGCGATCCCCGGATTCCCCGGAGCCGCGACGAGCGCCTCGACAGCCGGATCCCCGGCCAGTCCGAGCGCGAGAGCGTGCTCCCGCCCACCACCACCCACAAGAAGTACGCGCACGACCCCGCATCCTACTGACCACCCCACCCCACCCCGTTGATCAAGGAGTTTGCGTCCCAGATTCGGGGGCGGGAGTCCGCAAACTCCTTGATCAACCGTGCTGGCGGCTCTGGCGCAGGGCGCGTCTGACCGTCTGGGGGATGTAGTCGGGGCGCAGGGTCTCGGACCAGGTGAAGCGGAGGATCCGCCAGCCGGCGTTGACCAGGCGGTTCTGCCGGAAGCGGTCGGCGTAGACCGCCTCGGGGGTCAGGTGCGGGGCCCGGCCGTCCGCCTCGGCGATCAGGCGTGCGCCCCGCCAGGCCAGGTCCCCTATGCCGAGCAGGTAACCGTCCTCGTCCCGTACCGCGAGTTGCAGGGTGTCCGGCGGGACGCCGCCGTCGACACACCGGAGCCGGGCGCGCGTCTCCAGGGGCGACTGCGCCCGGCCGTCCGCCTCGGCAAGATACTCCCGCGCGGCGACCGCCCCTCGGCGTCCCGCGAGATGCGCGAGCACCAGGGACAGGTCGTCCTCGGCCAGGATCCCCTGGTTGAGCGCGGAGTTGAGAACGCACACCGCCGGGTAGCGCCGAGCCCGCAGCAACACGTCGGCAACGGTCCGCGCCGGTGTGGTGACCGGTGCGCCGCCGGCCCGGCACACGTGCGCGTCGGCGAGCGTCAACTGGTGCACCGTCAGTCCCGGCTCCGCCCGGCGCTGCACGTGCGGCCGACCGGGTGGCACCGAGACGTGGATCGCCGCCGTCGGTGGAAGGCCGCCGATGCCGTGCAGTTCGGCGGCGGTGTCGAGCACGGCGACCGCGCCCTGCCCAAGACTCGCGATCGCGGCGCGGATGCGGACACGCCGCAGCACCACCTCCGTCGACCCTGCGGACGGGAGGTAGCAGCCGCGCGAGACGCGCGTCCATTGCCCGGCCCGGACGAGGTACCGGATCTGCTCCCGGCCAAGGCCCAGGCGCAACGCCTGCCCAGCGGTGACAAACCCGCCCTGCCCGGCGGCCAGCCGCGTCAACTCGTCGAATCCACCCACACGCGCAGGCTCCCCCGCGCCACCCCACAGCCGACACCCCTGTGGACAAACCTGTGGACAACCGCCCTCCTACAGCCCGTCCCGCCTCCACCCCGTGCCCACCCGCCCCGGTGATCAAGGAGTTTGTGTCCGGATCCGACGCCGGACTGGACACAAACTCCTTGATCACCGGCGTGGGGCCCGGAGGGCCCGAGGACCGGGAGGGCCGGGGCCCGGCGGGGGGGGGTTAGGGGAGGAGGGGGTGGCGGAGGACGTTTTCCTCTCGGCCTGGGCCCACACCTACCACGCTCACGCGGGTGCCGGTCAGCTCCTCGATGCGGGCGATGTAGCGCCTCGCGTTCTCGGGGAGCTCGTCCTCCGTCCGCGCCTTGGTGATGTCCTCCCACCAACCGTCGTGCTCTTCGTAGATCGGCGTGGCGTGGTGGAAGTCGGTCTGCGTCATCGGCATGTCGTCGAACCGCTCGCCGTTGATCTCGTACCCGACGCAGATCGGCACCTTGGCCAAGCCGGTCAGCACGTCCAGCTTGGTGACCACGAGGTCGGTGACCCCGTTGAGGCGGCACGCGTACCGGGCCACCACCGCGTCGAACCAGCCGCAGCGGCGCTCCCGGCCGGTGGTGGTGCCGTACTCGTGGCCGATCTTGCGCAGGTGCTGCCCGTTGTCGTCGAACAGCTCGGTGGGGAACGGGCCGGAGCCCACCCGCGTCGTGTACGCCTTGCTCACCGCGATGACCCTGGTGATCGCGGTCGGCGGGATGCCCGCGCCCACGCACGCCCCGCCGGCCGTCGGGTTCGACGAGGTGACGAACGGGTAGGTGCCGTGGTCCATGTCGAGCATGGTGGCCTGGGCACCCTCCAGCAGCACGGTCTCGCCGCGGTCGAGCGCGTCCCAGAGCATCACCCGGGTCTCGGCGATGTACGGGCGCAGCCGCTCGGCGTACTGGAGGTACTCCTCGACCGTCTCCTCGACGTCGATCGCCTTGCGGTTGTAAATCTTGAACAGCAGCTGGTTCTTCTCGCGGAGCGCCAGCTCCAGCTTCTTGCGCAGGATGCCCGGGTCGAGCAGGTCCTGCAGGCGGATGCCCATCCGGGCGACCTTGTCGCCGTACGCGGGGCCGATGCCCCGGCCGGTGGTGCCGATGCGGGAGCTGCCGAGGTAGCGCTCGACCACCCGGTCCAGCGCCCGGTGATGCGGCATGATCAGGTGCGCGTCACCGGAGATGCGCAGGCGGGACACGTCCACGCCGCGCTCGGCGAGCCCGTCGATCTCCTGCAGCAGCACCTTCGGGTCGACCACCACGCCGTTGCCGATCACGATCATCGCGCTCGGTGACAGCGCGCCGGACGGCATGAGGTGCAGCGCGTACTTCTGGCCGTCCGGCGTGATCACCGTGTGGCCTGCGTTGTTGCCGCCGGAGTAGCGCACGACGTAGTCGACCCGCTCACCGAGCAGGTCGGTAACCTTGCCCTTGCCCTCGTCGCCCCACTGGGCGCCGAGCAGCACGATCGCTGGCATCTTTTCCGCCTCCAGAAGGCTCGGGTGCCAGGTGGCGACCGGTCTGCGAGCCCGGGGTGTCAGGCTAACAAGTAGTGACGGCGGGACCAGCAGGGGTTGGTCGAGAAGCAGGAGGCTCCTTCGTGTACGACGTGGTGCTGCTCACCCTCGGCTCGGAGCGGGACGCTCCCGGTGGTGGCTGCGGCAACGGCGGCGCCTGCTGCGGCGGCGCGGACGACACCGCCGCCGAGACCGGCGAGGAGCGCTGCGAGACGCCACGCGTACCGGTGCTGGCCTGCGCGGACGAGCTGACCGCCCGGGGTGCCCGGGTGACCACGGTGACCGCCCGGTCGGACGCCGAGATCGACGAGGTGCTGGCCCGGCTCGACGGCCCGCCGCGCGCCGACGGCCTCACCTGGCCGGACCCCGACGGCAAGACCCGGCTGATCGTCGCCACGGCGAGTGACGGTCAGTTGCGCGCCGTCCTGCGCCGGCTGGTCCGCCGGTACGCTCCGCCGCCGAGCCGCCGCCCCGCCGACCTGGCCGAGAACCGGACGGTGCCCGACCTGCCCCCGGTCGGCGTACTCCCGCTCGATCCGGCCCGGTCCGGAACGGCGCGCGACCTGGCCGCGCAGCTCGGGCTGCCCCGCGACCCGGCAGGGGTCGCCGCGGCGGTGCTGGACGGCACCCCCCGGCGGCTGGACCTGCTGCGCAACGACGGCGGCTCGGTGACGCTCGACGGCGCGCTGCTCGGCGCCGCCGACGACGCCGGCCGCCCGCTGCACTGGCGGGCCCGGGTCGAGGTCGACGGCACGGTGCTCAGCGACGGCTCCGAGCCGATCACCGCCTGCGCGATCGGCAACGCGGGCGGGTACGCGCGCCTGGGCGAGGTGGACCTGCTGGGCGGCCCGGATCCGGCCGACGGCCGGGTGACGGTGGGCGTCGCCGTACCAGTGGCGACCCGGTCGGCGTTGGGCCGGAAGAAGGTCCGGCTGGAGGTACGCCGGGCGCGGGGACGTGCGGTGGCGGTGGTGCCCCGCGACGAGAAGGTGCCCTTCCTCGACGACGGCGTCGAGGGCGAGCTGACCCGCAAACGCTCCTGGTGGACCGAGCCGGGGGCCTGGGCGGTCTGGACGGGCTGACCTCGGTCGATCCCCGCCCGGCTCGCGCCGCTGGCCGTACCGCCTATCCTCGGCGGAAGGAATGGGGAGGAACCGTGGTGCACGACAACGACGACCGGGCCCACCTGCCGGGTCGAGGGCAGGTGCCGGAGCGGGACGTCGAGCCGCTCTGGCCGCCGGAGGAGACCGACGGTGCGGTCACCGCCCCGCCCTGGGCGGCCGTACCCTGGCCGCTCCCGCCAGCCGACGCTCCCACGCCGTCGGCGGCGGACGTCCCGGGGCCACCGGCGCCCGCGGTCGACCTGGACCTGCCGTTCACGCTCGACCAGCCGTCTCCCGCCCCGGCGCCGGCCCAGCCGGGACCGGGCTCACCGGTCACGGCCGCCGCGTATCCCGCGCCCGATCCCGACCCGGCCGCCTATCCCGCGTCGCAGGTCGCGGCCGATCCCGATCCGGCCGCCGCGCGCACATCGCCGGACCCGGCTGACATGCGGACGACAGCCGACCCGGAGGGCACGCGGACAACGGCGCGCTCGGCCGACGCGCGGACGACAGCCGAAGCGGACGGCGAGGGCGCCGGGAACGGCCGGGCCGTGTCGCCGTGGGCCCAGCCGCCCCAGCGCGCCACTGCCGACTCCGCGCCGGACCTCGTTCCCGCTGACGGCGACACGCCGGGGTCCGGCAGCGACCCGGCGCGGGCTGTCCACGCCGACGGCGCAGTCTCCGGCCGGGCCCCGGTCGCCGGCACACCCCTACCGCCGCCCGACACCGCCCCGGTGACGGGCCGGGCTCAGGTCGCCGGGGCGGTGTCGCCGGGTACGGGTGAGCCCGCGCCGGAGCCGCCGCGCCTCGGGCCGTTCCCACCGTCGCCTGGCGTGCCGACGCCGCCGTCGCCCTACGGCAACGGCTACCCGCAGACCGGCTACCAGCCCCAGCCCGGCCAGCCCGGCTGGTACCCGCCGCCCGGCTGGACGCCACAGGCCGGCCCACCGCAAGCCGGTCCACCGCAGGCCGGAACGCCGCAGCCGGGCGCCCCGGTGCCACCGCAGGTGCCCGCCCCGCCGGTGTCCGGCCCGGCCGCGCCCCCGCCGGCGTACCCGGAGCAGGGCTGGACGCCGCAGCAGGCGGTGCCCCCGACCGCCGAGGACTTCGCCCGCCGCCGTCAGGCCAGACCGGTCGATCCGGTGGCCACCATGGGCGTACGCGCGGTGGTCAACAAGATCGGGCTGGTCCGGCTCGCGCCCGGGCAGCACGAGCAGGAGGTGAAGCGCGACATCGAGATGGTCCGCCGCAACTTCGGCGGGCTGCGCCAGGTGACAGTGGTCAACCCGAAGGGCGGCGCCGGCAAGACGGTGGCCATCCTGCTGCTCGCCATGACGTTCGGCCAGAAGCGCGGCGGATACGTGCTGGCCTGGGACAACAACGAGACCCAGGGCACCCTCGGCATGCGGGCGCAGCAGGACTTCCACGCCCGTACGGTGCGCGACATGCTGCGCGACCTGGCCCAGTTCCAGGGGCCGCACGGCCGGGTCGGCGACCTGTCGCAGTACGTCCGCTCGCAGGGCGAGGGCATGTTCGACGTGCTCGCCTCGGACGAGTCGGCGACCGGCGGCGAGATGCTCACCGCCGCCGCGTTCGCGGAGATCCGCGAGGTGGTCAGCCGGTTCTACAAGCTGATCTTCGTGGACACCGGGAACAACGTCCGGGCGCAGAACTGGCAGGCCGCGATGGACGCCACCGATCAGCTCGTGGTCACCATGTCGGCCCGCAACGACTCGGCCGAGACCGCCGCCCGGATGCTCGACCACCTGGAGCAGAGCGGCCGGCAGCGGCTGGTCCGGCAGGCCGTGACAGTGGTGTCGATGCCGCCGTCCCGCAAGGAGATCGACCTGCCGGCCATCCAGGCCCACTTCGCGGCCCGGACCCGGGCGGTGCTGCTGGCGCCGTACGAGCGGCTCATCGACACCGGCGAGCCGCTGCGGTACGGGCAGCTCTCCTCCGCCACCCGGGACGCCTGGCTCAAGATCGCCGCGTCGGTGGCCGAAGGACTGTAGGGACGGGCGCGACGGCCGGCCGCAAGATGCCGGCCGTCGCGGGGCGGGTCAGTCGCCGGACAGCGCGTCCCCGGCGGCCGGGTCGCAGTCGCGGAGGAACTGGGCGCAGCGGGCCGCCTCGTCCGCCTCACCGATCTCCCCCGCGGCGCGGGACAGCACGTAGAGGCAGCGCAGGAAGCCCTGGTTGGGCGCGTGCGACCAGGGCACCGGGCCGTGCCCCTTCCAGCCGCTGCGGCGCAGCTGGTCCAGGCCGCGGTGGTAGCCGGTGCGGGCGTACGCGTACGCCGTCACGACCTGGCCCGCGGCGAGCGAGCGGCCGGCCAGCGCGGCCCAGGCCGCGCTGTAGGTCGGGAAGCGGGCCGCGACCTCGGCGTACGCCTCGTCGGTGCCCTGCTCGGCCGCCGCCGCCAGCGCGGCGTCGGCCTCCTCGTGGGTCGGGAGCAGGGTGGCCGGTGGCTCAGGCAACAGGTTCTGCATCGCCCCATTCAACCCGCTTCGCCCTCGGGTACGCGAGGGGCCTCGCCCGTACGGTTGGCTGAACGGCTGAGGGTTTCGTCACGCCTGCGGCGGGAGCGCACGTACCCGCGGCCCATGCCGCCGGCGTGGTTCTTGCACTACAAATACAGATCCGGAGCCTCCCCAGGACCCGGTTACGCAGGAGCCGGGCGGCGTGCCCGCCGGGCTCCTGTCGTTCCCGCCCCCGGTTTCGGCACTTGCCGTGCGGGGGCAGGATGACGGGGTGCCGACCCCACCACCCGCGGACGTCATCGAGCCGCACGCCCCCCACGTCAACGAGATCGAGACCCGCACCGCGTTCGAGCAGCGGCTGGCCGGAGGGACCCTGGCCGGGCTGACCGTGCAGGGCCTGCGCCTCGACCTCGACCCGGTCCCCGACCTGCGCGACGTCGACGTCACCGGCACGCTCTTCGTGGGCTGCCGCTTCGCCGGCCGGGAGGTCGGGGCGGACCTGGTCCGGCGGGGCGCCAACGTGGTCCCGCCCTTCTCCGGGCTGCCCTACCCGACCCAGCCGTCGCACCTCTACACCGCCGACGAGTTGGCCGCCGGGTTCGCCGAGGGCGGGTTCGCCGGGATGTACGACACCCGGGTGTACGCGCACTTCCGGGCGCACGGCGGCGCGCTGCCGGACGTACGCGAGGCACTCGGTCAGCGGCTGCACGACCACGGCGTGGACAACGCGCTGGCCGACGCCACCCGGTCGTGGCTGGCCGCGCACGGGCCGCAGTCCGTGGTGGGGGTGATGGGCGGACACGCGGTACAGCGCGGCAGCGCCGCGTACCGGATGGCGGCGGTGCTGGGCTGGGAGCTGGCGCGGGCCGACCGCCTGGTGGTCACCGGCGGCGGTCCCGGCGTGATGGAGGCGGCGAACCTCGGCGCGTTCCTCGCGGCCTGGCCGGCCGAGGAGCTGTCCGCCGCGATCGACACGCTCGCCGTCGCGCCGGACTTCACCGACCACGAGCGTTACACGGCGGCGGCGCTGGCGGTGCGCAAGCGGTACGCGGACGGCCCGTCGCTGCCCTCGCCCCGCCCGTCGGCGCCCGGCACCGAGTGGGCCCGTTCCGGCGGGCTGGCCATCCCCACCTGGCTGTACGGCCACGAGCCGGCGAACCTGTTCGCGGGGCGGATCGCCAAGTACTTCTCCAACGCCATCCGGGAGGACACGATCCTGCGGCTGGCCCGGGGCGGCATCGTGTTCGCGCCCGGCCGGGCCGGCACCGTGCAGGAGGTGTTCCAGGCGGCCACGAAGACGTTCTACGGCACGGACGGGGCGAGCGGGGCGTACGTCTTCCTGGACCGCACGTACTGGACCACGGAGTTGCCGGTGGAGTCGCTGCTGCGGCCGCTGTTCGCCGCGTCCCCGTTCGGCGACCTGTCGCACACGATCCACCTGACCGACGACGTCCGCGAGGCAGTCACCCTCCTGGTGCGGTGAAAGGAAGGGCCCCTTATTAACGCCTGCGGTAGAGGAAGGGCCCCTTATTAACCACAGCGGTTAATAAGGGGCCCTTCCTTACACGCAGAGGGTCACTTCATGGTGGTGCCGGTGGAGCGCAGGTGCTCGCAGGCCTCGACCACACGGGCGGCCATGCCGGCCTCGGCGGCCTTGCCCCAGACGCGCGGGTCGTACATCTTCTTGTTGCCGACCTCGCCGTCGACCTTCAGCACGCCGTCGTAGTTGCGGAGCATGTGGTCCGCGACCGGGCGGGTGAAGGTGTACTGGGTGTCGGTGTCGATGTTCATCTTCACCACGCCGTAGTCCAGCGCCTCCCGGATCTCCGACAGCAGCGAGCCGGAGCCGCCGTGGAAGACCAGGCTGAGCGGCTTGTCCTTGCCGTACTTGGCGCCGACCGCGTCCTGGATCTGCTTGAGCACCTCGGGGCGCAGCTTGACGTTGCCCGGCTTGTAGACGCCGTGCACGTTGCCGAAGGTCAGCGCCGCCATGTAGCGGCCCTTCTCGCCCAGGCCGAGCGCGTCGACCATGGCCAGGCCGTCCTCGACGGTGGTGTAGAGCTTGTCGTTGATGGCGTTCTCGACGCCGTCCTCCTCGCCGCCGACGACACCGACCTCGATCTCCAGGACGATCTTGCCCTTGGCGGCCTCGGCGAGCAGCTGCTCGGCGATCTCCAGGTTCTCCGCCACCGGCACGGCCGAGCCGTCCCACATGTGCGACTGGAACAGCGGCTCCTGGCCGGCCTTGACGCGCTCCTGGGAGATGGCCATCAGCGGCCGGACGAACTTGTCCAGCTTGTCCTTCGGGCAGTGGTCGGTGTGCAGCGCGATGTTCACCGGGTACTTCTTGGCGACCTCGTGCGCGTACGCGGCGAACGCCACCGCGCCGGTCACCATGTCCTTCACGGACGGGCCGGACAGGTACTCCGCGCCGCCGGTGGAGACCTGGATGATGCCGTCGCTCTCCGCGTCGGCGAAGCCCTTGAGCGCCGCGTTCAGCGTCTGCGAGGAGGTCACGTTGATCGCGGGGTACGCGTACCGGCCGGCCTTGGCCCGGTCCAGCATCTCCGCGTAAGCCTCAGGGGAAGCGATGGGCATGTCGAACGCTCCTTACTTACCGCTCTCGGCCGTGCAGGCCGCTGTCTTCCATGGAGGCGACCGTTCCGGCCGCTGACGTCCACGGGTGCGCCGGACCGCGCTGTCCACCGCGGGCAGTATCCCGTAGGAGCGCGCACGGGGCACAACCGGCCCGGGCGCTGCTCACCGATTCTCCAGCCGGTCCGGCACGACGACGCTGATCAGCCAGCTCACCACCGCGACCACGATGGCGCCCCAGAAGGCGGCCCAGAAGCCGTCCACGTGGAAGGGCAGCTTCAGCACGCCGGCGATCCAGTCGGTCAGCAGGAACAGCAGGGCGTTCACCACGAGCGCGAACAGGCCGAGCGTGAGCAGGTAGAACACGCAGCCGAACACCTTGATGAGCGGTTTGAGCACCGCGTTGACCACACCGAAGACCAGCGCCACCACGATCAGGGTGAGCACGTTGTTGCCGGTGTTACGGCCGCTCACCTCCACCCCGGGCACGATCAGCGTCGCGATCCACAACGCGACAGCGGTGATCGCCAGTCGGATCAGAAAGCCCATGGCAACCATCCTGGCACCGGCCGTGCGCCGGGAGCGGGACAATCGCCGACTCCGCGTTCCGCCCGCCACCGGGCGGCGGCCCGGACCAGCCCGTACGGTGGTGGGGACGATGCCCGCACGGAGATCAGGGAGGGACGATGGGGCAGCCCGACGAGGACTTCGCGCCCAGTGACCACCTCGCCCCGGAGGAGCGGGATCTGGAGGCCGAACCGGCGGACGCGGTCGAGCAGGCCACCGCGGTGACCGACGACAGCGACGGCGAGCCGCACCGCGGCATGGAGGTCGACGACTGGGACGCCATGGAGCAGGCCCGTGTCGTCACCGCCGACGAGGACGACTACCGCTGATCCGGCGCCGGGTCACCGCAGGCTGGTGACCCAGGCCGGGTGGGCGGCGGCCCACTGCCCCAGCCGGTCGGCCCGCAGCGCGTCCAGGAGCCCCGGGGTGAGTTCCGGGTCCGGCTCGTAGCCGCGACCGTTCCACTCGGCGAGCACAGGGAAGGCAACCGCGACCGGCTCCGCCGCGGCTGCGCGGCCGCTCGCGGCCACCAGCGCCGGCAGCGAGAGGTCGCCGGTGTCGACCGTGACGGCCGATCCGACCCGCAGGAGCAGCCGGCCGAGTTGCGCCGGGTCCGTCGCCGTCCCCTGCTCCCGCATCTGGTGGAGCAGGCCGGCGGCGTAGCGCGCCGCGTTGCGGTCGCGGTCCAGTCCGCCGTCGCGCAGGCCGTACCGCTGCCGCAGCAGGTCCACCGCCGCCGCGCCGTTGAGCCGCTGGCATCCGGACGGGAAACGCCGCTCGGTGTGCACCGAGCGAACCGGCTCCGGCAGGCAGACCGGTACGCCGCCGACCGCGTCGGTCAATTCACGTGCCCCCGGGTACGTGAGCACCGCGCCGGCGTCGACGCGTACCCCGGTCAGCCGGGCGACCGCCTGGCGGGTCGCCCGGAAGCCGGCGGCCAGGTCGGTGCCCGAACCGGCGGCGCGGGAGAAGGTCGCGTTGAGTTTCTCCAGTCCGCCTTGCTCCGGCGTGGGCACCAGCAGGTCGCGCGGGAGCGACACCAGGTAGAGCCGGCTCCGGTCGGCCGGCACGTGCACCAGCAGGATCGAGTCGGCACGGCGGCTGCCGGCGGCCTGGTCGACGCCGGGCAGCAGCACGTTCAACGCGCCGCCGGGCGCGGGCTCCGGCGTGGCGAGCAAGGGCGCCGCCGTGGGCGCCGGTGGCCGGGGCGCCATGGCGGTGAAGCCGCCGAGCGCGACGGCGGCGACCGCCAGCGCCGTGCCGGCCAGGCGTACGCGCCGACGGCGCCGACGGCGAGTGATCACCGCCCGGTCGACGGCGGCCCGGACCGGGCCGACGGGCGGGGTCGACTCCTCAAGGCGGGCGAACGCGGCCCGCAGTTCGTCCTCGATCATCAGGAGACCTCCACGAGTTCGGCTCGGAGGGTGGCCAGGGCGCGCGAGATGCTGGACCGGACGGTGCCCACGGCGCAGCCGAGGATCTCGGCTATCTCCCCGTCCGGCAGGTCCTCGTAGTAGCGCAGCACCAGGGCGGCGCGCTGCCGCCGGGGCAACCGGGCCAGCCAGGACCGGACCTGGTCCCGGTCCACAGCGGACTGGGCGTGGTCGGCCGTGGCGGGCACCGAGTCGTCGACCTCGCCGCGCAGCAGCACCCGTCGCGCCCACGAGCCGCGCCGCCAGTCGATGAACTGGTTGGTGAGCATGCGGCGCACGTACCGCTCCGGGACGTCGCTGCGAGCCACCCGCCGCCAGTGGAGCTGGACCCGGACCATGGTTTCCTGCACCAGGTCCTGGGCCTGGTGCGGGTCTCCGGTCAGCATGACCGCGTACCGCAGCAGGGCGCCCAACCGCGCGTCGGCGAACTCCTCGTACGTCACTGCACCTCCCGGTGTCCGATTGATGGACGGTCCCGGGCAGCTGGAACATTGCGGTGGCGCCGATCATCCGTTCGGTCAATATTCATGATGTGGGACAACGCGATCCTTTAAGGAATCTTTAAGCTCCGTGGGCTCCACCTGATCACCCCCACGGGAGGACCCTCTTCATGCTCAGCAACTCCAGCCGGCGTCTACTCGCCGGGTTGGGCGTCGCAGGCGCGTTCGTCGCCGCCTCCGCCACACCCGGCTTCGCGGCGGACCCGAAGGTCAATCTCGGCGTCTACTTCAGCGACACGACGATCGCCGCCGATTCGGACGGCAAGATCGACTACAGCATCATCCGCAGTTCGGGCTCGGTCGTGCTGCACGACCTCACCGTCCGCTACGACCTCACCGGGCTCGCCGGCAAGGTGACCGTCGGCGAGGAGGAGAACACCGGAACGGACTGCACCTCGCCCTCCGCGAACGTGCTCGTGTGCACGACGCCGTGGGAGGTGGAGCTCGACGAGTGGGGCCTCTCCGGCATCTTCCCGGTGCAGATCAAGCCCACCGGCAAGGCCCAGGACGGCGACACCGGCACGCTCAAGGTGACGCTGTCGGCGAACGGCTTCGACAGCGTGTCGCACGAGGCCAAGGTGCGCGTCGGTGAGGGCGTCGACCTGGCGGCCGGCCCGGAGACCACTGTGTCGGCAGCTCCGGGCAAGAGCTTCACCGCGCCGCTGAAGGTGACGAACGTCGGCGAGACCACCGCCAAGGGCGCCGCCGTCGTCTTCTACAACGACTACGGCATGAACGCCGCCAAGCACTACAGCAACTGCACGTACGTCGGCGACGAGCTGCGCACCTGCCGGTTCGACGAGGAGCTCTCAGCCGGCAGCACGTTCGGCGCGACGCTGCCGTACGCGCTCGGCGCGGACACCATGGCGCCCGGCTCCCGGTACGGCGAGATCATCTGGATGACCCCGGACGAGTTCGAGGACTTCGAGAACTACCTCGGCAACTACGACGTGACCATCGGCAAGCCGGGCACCGACGGCAAGCTGACGCTGGCCGAGGCCGCCGGCCGGGCCGCCGCGCGGGGTTTCCAGGCCGACCCGCGGCCGGAGAACAACGGCACGTACCTGCAGGTGAAGGTCACCGGCAACAACAGCACCGACCTGGAGGCGCTCGGCGCGTCGGTCACCGGGAAGGCGGGCGCGACCGTCAAGGCGACGGTGGGGCTGCGCAACAACGGCCCGGCCACGCTCGACTACAGCCGCTCCGGCAGCTCGGTCACGTACCTGACCTTCGACGTGCCGAAGGGCACCACCACGACCGCCGTGCCGGAGAACTGCTCGCCGGTGAAGGGCGACGAGTGGGGTGAGCCGGGCAAGCCGGGCGCGCGTCACTACCGCTGCTACTTCGACTCGTTCCTGAAGGCCGGGGACACCGTGAAGCTGGACTTCGGCCTGAAGATCGACAAGGTGATCGCCAACGACACCGGCCTCGTGAAGATCAACGTGCCGTGCCAGTGCGACGGTGGCTTCTACCGTGACCTGAAGCCGGCCAACGACACCGCCAAGGTCGTCGTCAACGCGGCGCCGGGTGGCGGCGACGGTGGCCAGGGCGGCGGTGACGGCGGCACGCTGCCGATCACCGGTTCCTCCACCGGCCTGATCGCCGGCATCGGCGCGCTGCTGCTCGCCGCCGGCGCGGTCGGCTACGTGCTGACCCGCCGCCGCAGGACCCGCTTCGTAGCCTGACGAGAAGCACAAAGGTGCCCCGCCGACCAAAGGTCGGCGGGGCACCGCCACATAGAAGCAAAAGACACCCAGCAGCACGCCGGTCGACGAAGCCGGACCAGGTCGGGTTTCCGGGGGAGCCCGGCCTGCGCAGGGATCAAGCCTGACCGCCCGGAGCAGGCCGGGCTCCCCCGGAAACCCCCACGACAGAAACCAGCAAGAAACGAGATCATCGACAAGTGCTGCTGACCCTGACCACGACCCACCGCCCCGCAACCGACCTCGGCCACCTCCTGGTGAAGCATCCGGACCGCGTGCAGACCTTCGATCTGCCCGCCGGCGCCGCGCATGTGTTCTATCCGGAGGCGGACGAGGCTCGCTGCACGGCGGCGCTGCTGGTCGAGGTCGATCCGCTCAAGCTGGGCGGCGGCCGGAAGAATCGCGCGCCGGAGGGCTTCGCGCTCGGGCAGTACGTCAACGACCGCCCGTACGCGGCCTCCAGCCTGCTCTCGTCGGCGCTGTCGAAGGTGTTCCGCTCCGCCCTGCGCGGCGAGTCGCGTGACCGTCCCGAACTGGCCGCGAGCGCGATCCCGCTGACCGTACGGGTGCCGGTGCTGCGCTGCCGGGGCGGCGCGGAGCTGGCGGTACGGATCTTCGCCCCGCTGGGCTGGACCGTGACTGCCACCCCGATCCCGCTCGACGAGACGTACCCGGACTGGGGCGACAGCCGCTACGTCGACCTGACGCTGACCGGCACGCTGCGGCTCGCGGACGCCCTCAACCACCTGTACGTGCTGCTGCCGGTGCTCGACGACGCGAAGCACTACTGGGTGGCGCCGGACGAGGTGGACAAGCTGCTGCGCGCGGGTGCCGGCTGGCTGGCCGGTCATCCGGAGCGGACCCTGATCACGCGGCGCTACCTGGCACACCGCCGGGCGCTCGCGGGCGTGGCGATGGCCCGCCTGACGGAGCTGCGGCTGGCCGACGAGCCGCCCGCAGACGACAGCATCGACCCCGCGCCCGGAGAAGCCCCGGTGGCGGAGGACGTCCGCCGCGCCTCGCTGGCGGTACGGCGGCGGGAGGCGGTGCTCACCGCGCTGCGGGACAGCGGCGCGAGCCGGGTGCTGGACCTGGGCTGCGGTGGCGGCGCGCTGCTCACCGCGCTCGTCGCCGACCGGCGCTTCACCGAGGTGGTGGGCGTCGACGTGTCCGACCGGTCGCTCGGCCTGGCGGCCCGGCGGCTGCGCCTGGACCGGCTGCCGGAGCGGCAGCGGGACCGGATCCGGCTGTGGCAGTCGGCGCTGACGTACCGCGACGACCGGCTCCGGGGGTACGACGCGGCGGTGCTGATGGAGGTCGTCGAGCACGTCGATCCGCCGCGCCTGCCGGCGTTGGAGGACGCGGTGTTCGGTCACGCCCGGCCGGGCACGGTGGTGGTGACCACCCCGAACGTCGAGCACAACGTCCGCTACGAGGGGCTCGGGCCGGGCCGGTTCCGGCACGCGGACCACCGGTTCGAGTGGACCCGGGCCGAGTTCGCCGCCTGGGTGGCGCGGGTGGCGGCGGCGCACGGCTACACGGCTGTCATCGGCGGTGTCGGCGACGACGACCCGGAGGTGGGCGCGCCGACCCAGATGGCGGTGTTCACCCGCGCCGACCGCGATGAGAACACCAGCAACGACCGGAAGGAGGCGACGAACCGATGACCGTCCTGGACATCCCCGAGCTGGCACTGGTGGCGCTCGTCGGCGTCTCCGGCTCCGGCAAGTCGACGTTCGCCCGGCGGCACTTCGCGCCCAGCCAGGTGCTCTCCTCGGACACGTTCCGCGGGCTGGTCGCCGACGACGAGAACGACCAGTCGGCGTCCGCGGACGCGTTCGACGCGCTGCACCACGTCGCCGCCATCCGGCTGCGCCGGGGACTGCTGACAGTGGTCGACGCGACGAACCTCCAGCCGCACGCCCGCGCCGGGCTGGTCCGGGTCGCCCGGGAACACGACGTGCTGCCGGTGGCGATCGTGCTGGACGTACCGGAGGCGGTGGCCTGGGAGCGTACCGAGGCGCGCGCCGACCGCACGTTCGGCCGGCAGGTGCTCAACCGGATGCGCCGCGACCTGCGGCAGTCTTTCGGGCGGCTGGCCCGCGAGGGCTTCCGCAAGGTGCACGTGCTGCGTGGGGTGGAGGAGATCGACGCCGCGGAGATCCGCTACGAGAAGATGTTCAACGACCGGCGCGAGCTGACCGGGCCGTTCGACGTGGTCGGGGACGTGCACGGCTGCCGTACCGAGCTGGAGGCGCTGCTGTCCCGGCTCGGCTACGTGCTGCGCCGCGACGACGCGGGCCGCCCGGTGGACGCGGCGCACCCGTCGGGGCGTACCGCGGTGTTCGTCGGTGACCTGGTGGACCGCGGCCCGGACTCGCCCGGCGTGCTCCGCCTGGTGATGGGCATGGTGGCGGCCGGCCACGCGATCTGCGTGCCGGGCAACCACGAGCAGAAGCTGCTGCGCAAGCTGCGCGGCCGCGACGTCAAGCTGACCCACGGCCTGGCCGAGACGATGGAGCAGCTCGCCGCCGAGCCGCCGGAGTTCGTCGCCGAGGTGGAGACGTTCATCGACGGCCTGGTCAGCCACTTCGTGCTCGACGGCGGCCGGCTGGTGGTGGCGCACGCCGGGCTGAAGGAGGCGTACCACGGGCGGGCGTCCGGCCGGGTGCGCTCGTTCGCGCTCTACGGCGAGACCACCGGCGAGACCGACGAGTACGGCCTGCCGGTGCGCTACCCGTGGGCGCGCGACTACCGGGGCTCGGCCATGGTCGTGTACGGGCACACGCCGACTCCCGAGCCGGAGTGGGTGAACAACACCATCTGCCTGGACACCGGTTGCGTGTTCGGCGGGCAGCTCACCGCGCTGCGCTACCCGGAGAAGGAGCTGGTCGCCGTACCGGCGGTGAAGAAGTGGTACGCCCCGGCCCGGCCGCTGGTCCCGCTCACGCCGGCGCGGCCGGACACCGTGCTGGACCTGGCCGACGTGACCGGGCGACGCCACGTGACCCACCAGTACGGGTCGCTGACCGTGCCGGCCGAGAACGCCGCCGCCGCGCTGGAGGTGATGAGCCGGTTCGCGGTCGACCCGGGCCGGCTGGTGTGGCTGCCGCCGACCATGGCGCCCTGCTCCACGTCGACAGTCGAGGGGTTCCTGGAGCACCCGGCCGAGGCGTTCGCCGACTACCGGGCGGCCGGTGTCGACCGGGTGGTCTGCGAGGAGAAGCACATGGGCTCGCGGGCGGTGGTGCTCGTGGAGCGGGAGCCGGGCCGGTTCGACGGCGGGGTGGTGCACACCCGTACCGGTAGGCCGTTCTTCGACCCGCCGCTCGACGGCGAGCTGCTGGCGCGGGTGCGCGCCGCGGTCACCGCCGCCGGTCTCTGGGCCGAGCTGGGCACCGACTGGCTGCTGCTCGACGCCGAGCTGCTGCCCTGGTCGGCGAAGGCGAGCGGGCTGATCCGCGAGCAGTACGCCGGGGTCGGCGCGGCCGGGCGGGCGGCGCTGCCGGCGGTGCTCGCCGCGCTGGACACCGCCGCCGGGCGCGGGCTGCCGGTGGACGGGCTGCACGCCCGGATGGCCGACCGGGCCGCCGAGGTCACCGCCTACTCGGCGGCCTACCGGGCGTACGTCCGGCCGACCGACGGGCTGCGCGGGGTGACGCTGGCGCCGTTCGCGGTGCTGGCCGGGGCCGGGGTGAGCTACGCCGACCGCGACCACGGCTGGCACCTGGCGCTGGCCGACCGGTTCTGCGCCGCCGACCCGGAGTTCTTCACGCCGACCCGTCGGCGGGTGGTGGAGCTGGCCGACGAGGCGGCGGTGGCGGACGCGACCGAGTGGTGGCTGGCGCTCACCGCGAACGGCGGCGAGGGCATGGTGGTGAAGCCGTACGCGGGCCTGGCCGCCCGTGGCCCGAAGGGCTCGCTGCTGCAGCCGGGAATCAAGTGCCGGGGCCGCGAGTACCTGCGGATCATCTACGGTCCCGGGTACACGGAGGCGGGTCAGCTCGCCGCGCTGCGCCGGCGCTCGCTGGGCCGCAAGCGCGGGCTCGCGCTGCGCGAGCACGGCCTGGGCCTGGCCGCCCTGGACGCGCTGGCCGAGGACGCGCCGCTCTGGCGTCGCCACGAGCTGGTGTTCGCGATCCTCGCCTGCGAGTCCGAGCCCGTCGATCCCCGCCTCTGACGAGGACGCCCGGTCCGGCCGAAATGCCGGACCGGGCCGGGGTACCCTGTGTGGCCGTGGACACAGCAGAGAAGACACGGATGTTCTCCGAGAGCGTGGCTCTGAACCCGCTCGATCCGAAGGACCTCATCCACACCTTCGGCATGATCGGCGTCTGGGTCATTCTGTTCGCCGAGACCGGGCTCCTGGTCGGCTTCTTCTTCCCGGGCGACTCGCTGCTGTTCCTGGCCGGGGTGGCCGCCTCCCCGGTGGCCGACGCCATCTTCGGCGACGGCACCCGCCTGTCCCTGGCCGGTCTGATGATCGGCGGGCCGCTCTGCGCCATCGTCGGCGCGCAGCTCGGGCACTGGCTGGGCGCCCGGTACGGCCGCCGCATGTTCGAGAAGCCCAACTCCCGGCTGTTCAAGCGGGAGTACGTGGAGAAGGCGGAGTACTACTTCCAGCGGTTCGGGCCGGCGAAGGCGGTGGTGCTGGCCCGGTTCATCCCGATCGTGCGGACGTTCCTCAACCCGGTGGCCGGGGTGCTCGGCATGCCGGCCCGCCAGTTCTTCGTGTGGAACGTGGTGGGCGCGGTCCTCTGGGTGGACGGCATCCTGCTGATCGGCTACCTGCTGGCCCGGCAGATCTACGACGCCATCGGCGACAAGATCGACAGGTACATCCTGCCGGTGGTCGCGTTGATCATCGTGATCTCGGTGCTGCCGATCTTCTTCGAGTTCCTGCGGGACCGGCGGGCGCGCAAGCGCGGCGAGGCGGTCGCGGTGATCACCGCGGCGACCGTGGCCGGCACTGTGGAGGCGGCTCGCGAGGGCATCGAGGAGCACCGGCCCGGCCACGGAGACGGCGGGCAGCACCGCCGCTGAGCGCGTTCAGACACCGAAAGCCGGCCCTCGGGCGAGGACCGGCTTTCGGCATGACTCATCGAACCGGGTCACACGAACGGCCGCAGCCGTCATCGTGCGCTGATGGCGCCACCCCTCGCACGCCATCGGGCACCCGGCCGGGACGACCCTCGTCGGGTCGGCCCGAAGGTTTCAGCGAGCCTTCTTGGTGGCCCGCTTCCGCGGCGGGGTGAGCAGATCCGCGATCGTGGCGATCGCGGACGGCACCAGCCGGTAGTACGCCCAGACCCCGCGCTTCTCCCGCTCCAGCAAGCCGGCCTCGGTGAGGATTCGCAGGTGGTGGCTGACCGTCGGCTGCGAGAGGCCGAGCGGCGCGGTGAGGTCACACACGCACGCCTCCCCCTCGGGAGCCGACTGGATCAGGCTGAGCAGCCGCAGCCGTGCGGGGTCCGCGAGGGCCTTGAGGACCCCCGCGAGCCGCTCGGCGTCGGCGCGTTCGATCGGCTCGCCGGCAAGCGGCGAGATCTGAGGCATGGTCATTTCAGCCAACGCAGTTCCCACGTATTCCATCCTTCCACCAGCAGCATCGATCCGCCTGCATATCAGCAGATCCGAATCGGCAGACTTTTACGCCACAAGGCCGAGGTCAGCCAACGTATAGGCCGCCCTATAGGGCAATCCGGCGGCTCGCACCGCGTCGCCGGCGCCTCGATCAACAATAACCGCCACACCCACCACTTCGGCCCCCGCCTCGCGTAATGCCTCGACCGCCGTCAACACACTTCCGCCAGTGGTGGAGGTGTCCTCGACCGCCAGGACCCGGCGACCGGCCACGTCCGGACCTTCGATCCGGCGCTGGAGGCCGTGCGCCTTGCCCTCCTTACGGACCACGAACGCGTCCACCGCGTCGTCGGTGCCGGCCGAGGCGTGCAACATGGCGGCGGCCACCGGATCGGCGCCCAGGGTCAGCCCACCAACCGCGTCGTACGCCCAGTCGGCGGTCAGGTCGAGCATGACCCGACCGATCAACGGAGCCGCTTCGTGATGGAGCGTGACCCGGCGCAGATCCACGTACCAGTCCGCCTCGCGACCCGACGAGAGCACGACCCGGCCGTGGACCACAGCCAGGTCACTGATGAATTTGCGCAGGTCGTCGCGGTCGCCCATGGCCCAAGAGCGTACTTCGCAAGTCTGAGCGCCGTGCTCGGGGTCCGCCCTGGTCAACCCAGTGGGCGACCGATGGGTGGCGATGAGCGGCTACGCTGTGCGACCGTCCATCCGGGCCGGCCGCCGATCCGGCCCCACACCGCTCAGCCGCGTCGCCGGTCGACCGCGCCCCGGGTGTCCCGGTTGAAGCCCCGCAGCAGGCGCTTCGGCGCGTACCGCAACCCGGCCACCGCGACCTTGTACTTCCAGTCCGGGACACTCACGAACTTGCCTTTATGCAGGTCACGGAGCCCTCCGGCGACCACATCGTCGGCGCGCAGCCAGGCCCAGGCGGGCAGGCGCGACATGTCGATGCCGGCCCGCTCGTGGTTGCCGGTGCGGGTGTAGCCGGGGCAGAGCGCCATCACGCGTACGCCGAGCGGCGCGACGGACTGGCCGATCGACTCACTGAAATTCGTCACCCACGCCTTGCTGGCCGAGTACGTGGATCCCGGCATGGGGACACCGAAGCCCGCAACGGAAGAGACATTTATCACTGCCCCGTCACCTTGTTCGATCATCGGACCGAGCGCGGCGTGGGTCAGGCGCAGCACCGCGAGCACGTTGAGCCGGACCAGCCGTGCCTCGTCGGCCACCGGCGAGCGGACGAACGAGGTGTTCAGGCTGATCCCCGCGTTGTTCACCAGCAGGTCGACCCGCGGACCGTCGGTCAGCCGGCGCTCGACCGTCGCGCAACCGTCCTCCGTGGACAGGTCGGCGGCGATCGTCTCCGCGTCGCCGCCGTGCCGGCCGGTCAGCTCCGTCGCGAGCGCGTCGAGCCGGGCGGCGTCCCGGGCCACCAGGACGAGGTCCCAGCCGTCGGCGGCGAGCCGCCGGGCGAACGCCTCGCCGATGCCCAGGCTGGCGCCGGTCACCAGGGCGCGGCGCCGGGAGGGGTGGGTTTCACCGGTCATGGGCGGTCCTCCGGAGGCGGCGGGAACCCGCCCGGCGGCGCGGGCGGAGCGGACGGGGGCGGCGAGGTCGCCGGCGGTGGCGCCCACGCCGGGGCGGACGCGGGCGGCGCGGACGGCTGGTGCAGGCCGGGCGGCGGTCCCCAGGGCGTCGGACCGGAGGCGGGCGCGCCGGACACCGTGACGCCGTAGCCGGACGGCCGGGCCGGTCCGGTGCCGCGACGCAGGAACGCGCCGGCCGACGGCAACGTGAGCAGCGCGGCGACCACCAGGTAGCCCAGGATCTGCGCCACCGACACCGCCGCGTTCACCGGGATCCACCACGCCGGGTACGCGTCACCAACCAGCCCCAGCAGGTCGGCGGTGATCCGGTCCTCGGGACCGAGTTGCAGCGGGGCGGCCCGCTGGCCGACCAGCAACGCCAGCCCGCAACAGCCGCAGAGCAGGCCGGTGCCGGCGACGACCCAGGTTCCCACGCGGGCGCCGGACCGGCCGGCGAGCAGGCCGAGCGCCAGCCCGACCAGCAGCAGCGCGGCCAGCACGCCGAACACGGCGGCCAGGTAGGTCGAGGCGCGCAGCAGGCCGGCCACCTGGTCGATGTCGCCGCCGCTCGCGCCGGTCTCGTCCGCCGCGGCGGCCCGGAACCGCTCCACCGTGCCGCCGGTGACGGCGAGGTTGGCCACCGCGTACGCCACGGCGCCGACCGCCATTGCCAGCAGCACCGCCACCGCGGCGAGGACCGTGCCCGGCCGCCGGGGTGCGGCCCGATCGGGGTACGACACGACTGATCCCTCCGGTAGGCGTCGGGTTGCAACCTACTCGGAGGGATCGTCGGCGTCGCCGCAATCCGGACGTCAACTTCCGGGCGGCGGCTCCGGGTCGCGGCGCTCGCCCGGCTGACCGCCCGGCCCGGCCGGCGGCTGACCGGCCGACGGCGGCTGACCGCCCGGCGTGGACGGCGGCGGGGTGCCGGGAGCCGGCGGGTACGCCGGGTCGCCGGTCGGGCCCGGGTACGACGGGTACGACGGCTCACCCGGGTGCCCCGGGGCCGCCGGGTACGCGCCGCCCGGTACCGGCGGCTCCCAGCCGGCCTTGGGCTTGCGGAAGAACTCGTTCGCCTTCGGCAGCGCCAGCAGGATCAGCGCGGCCAGCAGGGCGAGCAGTGCCACCAGGCCCAGCAGCAGGTTGACCGGCGTGTACCAGGACGGCAGAGCGTCGTCGAGCCGGCGCTGGATCTCGTCCGGGCTGGGCATGTCACCAGTGGTGCCGCCGCCGGTCATGCCACCGGTGAGGCCGGTGAGCAGCCCGCCGCCGGTGCAGCAGAACAGGATGCCGCCCAGCACCCAGGTGGTGATCCGGGAGGCGTTCTTGCCCCTGTTGTTCAGCAGCGCGAGCACGACGAGCCCGGCCGCGAACAGCAGCGACAGGATCGCCGTGGCGATGCTGAACACGTACGCGATGTCGGCGGCGCCCTCGGCCGAGGTGCCCGCGTACGCGTCGGTGAGGACGTCGCGGACGGTGCCCACGACGGACAGCGCCACGATCAGGTTCACCACCTGGATCACGGCGACGAGAATGAGCAGCCAACTGGAAAGCGTCACCACACTGGGACGCACGCGGGGCGCGGTGCCCGGAGCATCGGCCATGATTCTCCCTTCCTGGATCAGGTGACCACCGTAGCGATCTCGCACCAGGTCAGCACGCCGGAACGGCTCACCGGTCCTCGGCGCGGCGCAGCCGTCGGTGCTCGGCGGTGACCACGCCGAGCAGCGCCAGGTCGAGCGCGACCGCGGAGACCGCGCCGAACTGGTTGACGGTGAAGTTGAAGACCTGCCCGAACAGCAGGTCGACCAGGAGCGCCAGCTTGAACAGCCGGAACGCCTCGGCCCGGTTCCGCCGCAGCAGCCAGGCGGCCCAGAGGCCGAGCACGGCGGTGATCAGCGCGGTGGCGCTGACGCCGAGCACCGCGCCCCACTCCCGTTCCTGGTCCAGCTGGCCGGTGACGCCGTCCAGGACCACCGCGACAACTGTGAGCACCGGCTCCACCACCAGGTAGACCACCACCGGCCAGACCAGCCAGCGGCGTCCGGCCGCCCAGGCGGCGAGACGCCGGGCCCGGTCCGCCGCGCGCTGCCAGACCCGCACCGGCGGCGGTTCCCGGTGGGGTACGGCGTCCAGCAGGTGCGCCATTGCGGTCTCGGTGGCCGGTCCGGTGCCCTGCACGAGACGCAGCACGGCGATCCGCCGCCTGTCGGTCAGCCCGGCGGGCAGGCCGCTGAGCACCACGTCCAGCGCGTTGGCGGTGCGCTCGGCGGGGGTGAGGCGGGATCGGCCGGTGCGCCCGCGTACCGCCTGGGTGAGCAGGACCAGCAACGCGAACGCGACGTAGATGATGGCGGCGGCGGGGGCGTAGAAGTAGTCAGTGCCGGTGGTGACGAACTTGCCCACCTCGTCGATGAACAGCCCGAACCCGATGCCGCCGACGATCGCGCCGCCGGTACGGGCGCCGCCGCCGAGGAAGACCAGCGGGATCCCCAGGCCCACGGCGAGCAGCAGACCGCCCCAGAGCACGTGCGCGATGTGCAGTCCGCCGCCGCCGAGCTGCGGATAGTCGGTGGCCTTCAGGTACGCGCGCACGGCCAGCACGGTGACCACGCCGGAGAGCACGAACGCCTGGAGGTAGGACGCCGCCTGGATCGCCCGGGTCGGCAGCCGGCGGACCAGCCAGCCGATCCCCGGCCGGTAGCGCGGCGATTCGGGTGGCATGCCCCGAAACCTAGTAGCCGCGCCACTCCTCGCGGGCGTAGTCCAGCACCCTGGGCCGCAACAACGTGTTGGCCGGCACGTCGAGCCGGGCCCGGTCGGCGGGGAACGCGGCGGCGGCGGCCAGCACCGCCGGGGTGAGGAAGCGCAGCGGCGGCGGGTCGTCCGGCAGCGCCAGCTCCGGCGCGACGTCCCCCGGCGCGGCGAGCACGAAGCCCCAGTCGCCGAAGCTCGGCACGTCGACGTGGTACGGCACGGTGGCGAAACCGGCCTCGCGGATCGACCGCTCGATCGACCAGTACGACCGGGGCGCGAAGTAGGGCGAGCCGGACTGCACCACGAGCCGCCCGCCGGGGGCCAGCACCGGCCGGATCAGCGTGTAGAACTCGATCGTGTAGAGCTTCGCGGTGGCCGTCTCGTCCGGGTCGGGCAGGTCGGCGATCACCACGTCGAAGCGGTCCGTGGCGGTACGCAGCCACGCGAACGCGTCCAGGTTCAGCACCCGCACCCGGGGGTCGGTGAGCGAGCCGCCGTTCAGCTCGCGCAGCTGCGGTTCGCGGCGGGCCAGCTCGACCACTGCCGGGTCGAGGTCGACGAGCGTCACCGAGCGCACGTCCGGGTACTTGAGGATCTCCCGCGCGGCCAGCCCGTCCCCGGCGCCGAGCACCAGCACGTCGCCGTGCGCCCCGCGCATCGCCGGGTGCACGAGCGCCTCGTGGTAGCGGTACTCGTCGATCGAGCTGAACTGGAGGTCGCCGTTGAGGAACAGCCGCAGGTCGGTGGCGGCGTGGCCGGGCTCGCGCACCGAGCGGGTCAGCACGATCTCCTGGTAGCGGCTGCGCTCGGCGTGCACCACCGGGTCACGGTAGAGCTGCTGGCGGGTGGTCACTTCGAAGTCGTGGGCGGTCACCCACGCGTACCCGAGAAGCAGGCCGACCACGACGGTGGCCGCGCCCAGCGCGGCCCGCGCCCGCCGGCTGAGTTCGGCGCGGAACACGGTGAAGACGAGCGCCACACCGGCGACCGCGTTCACCGCGCCCACCACGAGCGCACCCTTGAGCTGGCCGAAGACCGGGATCAGCAGGAACGGGAAGGCGAGCCCGCCGAGCAGCGCGCCCACGTAGTCGGCGGCGAACAGATCGGCCACCGCGCTGCCCGCGGACTGCTCCCGGATGCGTTGCAGCATCACCATGAGCAGCGGGATCTCCGCGCCGATCAGCAGGCCGAGCACGAACGCGGTACCGACGAGCGCCGGGCCGTACAGGTCGAGCCAGGCGAACGCGGCGTAGAGGCCGAGCACGGAGAGGCCGCCGAGCAGCGCCAGCGTCAGCTCGATCACCGCGAACGAGACCACCGCCCGGGACTGCAACGGCTTCGCCACCAGCGCGCCGACGCCCATCGCGAAGACCATCACGCCGAGCACGATCGACGCCTGGCCGACCGTGTCGCCGATCAGGTAGCTGCCGAGCGCGACCAGCGCCAGCTCGTACACCAGGCCGCAGGCCGCGCAGACGAAGACCGCGAGCAGGACCGCCGCGCGGGCCAGGCGCCACCGCGGCCGTGCGGCCACGTCGGCGGTCACTGTCCCGTCCAGGTACGTCCGGCGGCTCCCGCCCCGGCGCGCTGCGCGGGCACCCGTCCCCGGTGGCTGCGGCGCTGCCGCAGGCCCACGGCGATGAACAGCGCGGCGAGCAGGAAGAACCCGGCCGAGGTGAGGATGTAACCCCACCGGTCCCGCCAGAAGTCGTTGCCGGCGTCCGGCAGCGGCGCGGCGGCGGTGGACGGCGCGGCGGTGGGCGCCGCGGCAGGTCCGGCGAGCCCTCGCTCGGCGGCGAGCAGCGGCAGGATCGTGGCGGCCCGGGTGACGGCCCAGCCCGGGTCGTCGAGGAACGCGTCCGGGTCCAGCCCGAAGCGGCCCAGCCCGGTTTCGATCGCGCTCAGGTCGGCGAACTCGATGTCGTCCGAGCCCTTGATCCGGATCGTGGCGGAGTCCTCCGACTCGCTGCTCGACGAGGTGTACCTGACGTTCGCGGAGACCGCGATCCAGCGCGCGCAGCCGGGCGCGTCGATGACTGTGGTGCCGTCGCCGAGGTTGGAGCCGACGCTCACCTCGTCGTACACGTCGAGCAGTTCCCAGCCGTAGCAGATGCCCTGGCTGTCGGCGGCGGCCCGGAGGATCGGCACGGTGCCGGAGCGTTCGTCGGCGGCCGGCGCGGGGACGGAGGTGTCCGAGTCGCCGCTGAACACACCGATGGCGCAGACGACCACCACGATCCCCACGACCACGGACCAGATCACCGTCTGCGTGCGCTTGTCCTTCCCCGCCGAATGCTGTGCGGGCTTTCCGCTCATCAGATGATTGCGGCTGCGATGATCGCGCCCGTGGCGAGGTGCACGGTGGCCGAGACCCACACCGCCGGGTGCGGCTCCGGGTCGACCAGCAGCTCACCGAGCTTGCCCGGAGTGGCGGCGTCGAGCAGCATGAACGCCACCGCCATGATCACCAGGCCGAGGATGCCGTACGCGCCCGCGCCGATCAGCCCAAGCCTGAAATCGTTGTCGCTGGCCACGATCGCGGCCACCACGATGGTGCCCACCCCGACCAGGTTCGACGAGAGCAACAGCGCCGCGTTGCGGTTGCGCTCGACCCAGATCAGCTCGTGAAGCTTGCCCGGGGTGGCCACGTCGACCAGGACGTAACCGATGGCCATCAGAACGACGCCGACCACGCCGTACGCGAGGGTGACCAGCAGATCGGTGACGAGATGCTGCACAGAAGACTCCAGGGTGAGGGGGCGAAGGGGGCTACTTACCGGAACCGGGGCCGCCGCCCCGCACCGTGCTGCCTCGGCCCCAGCCCCAGCTGTTGCCGACGACGGTGTGGTAGCGGGGGTAGGCGGTGGTCATCTTCTCCAGCAGGATCACCGAGCCGACGGCGAGCGGGAGGATCACCACCGAGTCGTCGTCGTAGCGCAGGTAGACCCCGCTGCCGTCGACGTACTGGTCGGCCGGCCGCCAGGCGTCGGTGATCTGCTTGGACACCTCGCTCGGTGTCTTCCTGGAGGTGTACGCGATCGCGTTCGAGCCGATGTCCCGCCCGGAGGCGCGGGAGAAGTTGTCCTCCACGTAGCCCCGGGGCGAGAAGTTGCCGTAGAAGATCGTGAAGGCGGCGACGAGCGCGCCGATGACGGCGACCGCCACGCCCACCACGAACCACCGTCGGTACGTCACAGCTCCTCCACCACGGTCTCGGTCAGGACCAGCTCGTTCGTCTGGGGGTAGACGTGCCAGGTACGCCAGGCGAGCACGCCGTCCGGCGGCCGGGGCCGGACGGAGAGCGCGGTGACCGCGTCCTCGTCGCCGGGGAAGACCCCGATCAGCGCGTACGGGTCCTCGGCCAGCTCGGCGCGCAGCGCCGCGACCCGGGTACGCAGGCCGTCGCCGTCCGGCCGGAGCACAGTGGCCATGAACCGGTAGCCGGCAGTTTCGTCGTGCAGCGCGTCCGGCAGGTGCGGCGGGCGGCCGGGCAGGCAGGCGACGGTCTCGGTGAGCCCGCCGAGCATCACCTGGTGGGAGGCGCCGAGCAGGCGCAGCCGCAGCCGGGGCAGCCCGGGCAGGTCGATGTCGCGTACGGCGAGCGCCGGCAGCTCCGGGCCGCCGAGGGCCAGGCTCAGGTCGGCGGCGCTGGTGTCGACGTAGGGCGCATCCAGGCAGACGAGCACGTCAGCGCACCGTCTCCGGGCCGCCCTGCGGGTAGATCATCACCTCGGCGTGGCGCAGCTCCTCACCGAGGTTGACCTCCCAGCCGGCCTCCCCGTACGCCTCGAACGACAGCCGCGCGCCCCCGGGCGCCTGGTAGTCGTAGTAGCGCATGGTGCCGTGCGGATCGAGGCCGGTGCCCTCGGTCGCGGTGTACCGGGCCTGGCCGGACTCGTCCCAGTTGTAGCGGCGGCCGGCCATCTCCAGCGTCGGGGCGCCCGGCGTCACGGTGGCCCCCGGCTCGCTGGTCCAGAGCACCAACTCCAGGTCCGGGTCGGACTCGACGGAGAGCCAGCGCTTCACCCCGCCCGCGTCGTCGAGCAGGTGCTCCGCCCAGCTCCAGCCGCCCTCGACCAGGTGCACCGAGCCGCGCACGGTGTACGGCACGGCGCGGATCTCGACGATGTCACCGGGCTTGAGCGCGCGCGGGTCACCACGCAGCGCGTCCGCGTCCCGGTCCCGGAACGGGTCACCCGGCGCCGCCTTCGTCTTCGGGCCGGACGCGGAGCGGGACCTCCGCAGCGCGATCACGGCGATCACCACACCGGCCACCCCGACGAGGCACCCCAGCGTGGTCACCACGTACGCCAACGAACCGTTCACGACCGTCTCCCCCAACATGCTCGGCGGGAACGGTAACAACCGCGCGCACGCCTTTGAAGTCCCGTTCGCTGAGTGTGCGGTCAGCTACTGCTCGCGGCCGGCGAGCCGGTCGGCCGCGTACTCGCCCAGCGTGGCCCGGCCCATCAGGCAGCCGGAGAACGTGGTGAGCTCGCCGTCGTCGTCGCGCAGCCGGGTCCACGCCGCCCGCCCGGCGGCCGGGTCGACCGCCTCCAGCAGCGTCGCCGCGTACGCCCGGCCGGCCGGCGAACCCTTGCGGAGCAGCTTGTCGACCCGCTTGCGGGCCGCCTCCGGGTGCTCCCGCAACCCCTGCTCCAGCCGCCGGTACGCCTCGGTCGCGGGCAGCATCTGCCCCGCCAGCCCCACCCCGCCGAAGGCGAGAGTGTCCGCGCGGTCGAGTTCCCGCGCCGCCTCGTCCAGTTCCCGCTCCCACGTCCCGCTCATACCCCACTATGTGCCCACGCCGCCCACCCCTCACCCCTCCCAAGTGCAAGGAAGGGCCCCCTGTTAACGCCTCCGGTAGAGGAAGGGCCCCCTATTAACACCGCACGACGTGCGGGCGCAGGCGGGGCGCGGGGTCGGGGGGCGGGGGCGCGAGGGACGGCGAAGGCCCGGCCCTGAGGGGCCGGGCCTTCGCAGGGTGGAGCGGGTCAGGCGGCGGTGACCGCCAGGGACTCCTTCGTGTCGGACAGGTCGACGCGCACCGTGTCGCCGTCGCGGATGTCGCCGGACAGCAGCGCCTTGGCGAGCTGGTCGCCGATCGCCGACTGCACCAGCCGGCGCAGCGGCCGGGCGCCGTAGATCGGGTCGTACCCGTGCTCGGCCAGCCACGTCCGGGCGGCCTCGGTGATCTCCAGGCCCAACCGGCGGTCCGCCAGTCGGCGGCGCATCCGGTCGAGCTGGATGTCCACGATCGACCGCAGGTCCTCGCCCTGGAGCGCGGCGAACACCACGATGTCGTCGAGCCGGTTGAGGAACTCCGGCTTGAAGTGGGACCGGACCATCGCGAGCACACCCTCCCGGCGCTCGTTCTCGGTGAGCGTCAGGTCGCTGATCACCGACGAGCCCAGGTTCGAGGTGAGGATCAGGATCGCGTTGCGGAAGTCGACCGTACGACCCTGACCGTCGGTGAGCCGACCGTCGTCGAGCACCTGCAGCAGTACGTCGAAGACGTCGGGGTGTGCCTTCTCCACCTCGTCCAGCAGGATCACCGAGTACGGGCGGCGGCGTACCGCCTCGGTGAGCTGGCCGCCCTCCTCGTAGCCGACGTACCCGGGCGGGGCGCCGACCAGGCGGGCCACCGAGTGCTTCTCGCCGTACTCGCTCATGTCGATGCGGACCATGGCCCGCTCGTCGTCGAAGAGGAACTCGGCGAGCGCCTTCGCCAGCTCGGTCTTGCCGACGCCGGTCGGGCCGAGGAACAGGAAGCTGCCGGTCGGCCGGTCCGGGTCGGCGACGCCGGCCCGGGCACGGCGGACCGCGTCGGAGACCGCGCCGACCGCCTCGGCCTGGCCGACCACGCGGCCGCGCAGCGACTCCTCCATCCGCAGCAGCTTGGCGGTCTCGCCTTCCAGCAGCCGGCCGGCGGGGATGCCGGTCCAGGAGGCGACCACTGCGGCGATGTCGTCCGCGCCGACCTCCTCCTTGAGCATCGCGCCGTCGGCCTGGAGCCGGGCCAGCTCCTCCTCGGCCTGCTTCAGCTCGGTCCGCAGCGCGGGGATCCGGCCGTACCGCAGCTCGGCGGCGCGTTCCAGCTCGCCGTCGCGCTCGGCCCGCTCGGCCTCGCCGCCGAGGCGCTCCAGCTCCTCCTTGGCGGTGGAGAGCTTGGTGATGTGGCTCTTCTCGGTCTGCCAGCGCTCGGAGAGCGCGGTGAGCTGCTCGCGCTTGTCGGCCAGCTCCTTGCGCAGCCGCTCCAGGCGCTCGGCGGACGCGGCGTCCGGCTCCTTCGCCAGCGCCATCTCCTCGATCTCCAGGCGGCGTACCGCCCGCTCGATCTCGTCCACCTCGACCGGGCGCGAGTCGATCTCCATGCGCAGCCGGGACGCGGACTCGTCAACCAGGTCGATCGCCTTGTCCGGCAGGAACCGGTCGGTGATGTAGCGGTCGGAGAGCGCGGCGGCGGCGACCAGCGCGGCGTCGGTGATCCGTACGCCGTGGTGCACCTCGTAGCGCTCCTTGAGCCCGCGCAGGATGCCGATGGTGTCCTCGATGGTCGGTTCGCCGACCAGCACCGGCTGGAAGCGGCGCTCCAGGGCCGGGTCCTTCTCGATGTGCTCGCGGTACTCGTCGAGCGTGGTCGCGCCGACCATCCGCAGCTCACCGCGGGCCAGCATCGGCTTGAGCATGTTGCCGGCGTCCATCGAGCCCTCGCCCTTGCCCGCGCCGACGACGGTGTGCAGCTCGTCGAGGAACGTGATGACCTGGCCGTCGGAGTTCTTGATCTCCTCCAGCACGGACTTCAGCCGCTCCTCGAACTGGCCGCGGTAGGACGCGCCGGCGACCATCGCGCCGAGGTCGAGCGAGACGAGCTTCTTGTCCCGCAGCGACTCCGGCACGTCGCCGGCCACGATCCGCTGGGCCAGGCCCTCCACGATCGCGGTCTTGCCGACGCCCGGTTCGCCGATCAGCACCGGGTTGTTCTTGGTACGCCGGGACAGCACCTGGATCACGCGGCGGATCTCCGAGTCCCGGCCGATCACCGGGTCGATCTTGCCGTCGCGGGCGCTGGCCGTGAGGTCCACGCCGTACTTGGCCAGGGCCTGGTAGGTCTGCTCCGGGTCGGCGGTGGTGACCCGGCGGTCCCCGCCCCGGACCGTGGGGAACGCGGCGACCAGGTTCTCCTCGGTGGCGCCGGAGTTCTTCAGCGCTACCGAGACCGCGCCGCCGACCCGGGCCAGCCCGGCCAGCAGGTGCTCGGTGGAGGTGTACTCGTCGCCCAGCGGCCGGGCGATCTGCTCGGCGGCGCCGATGGCGTTGACGAACTCGCGCGCTAGCGTCGGCTCGGCGATGCTCGACCCGCGCGCGGCGGGCAGCGCGTCGACCGAACGCAGAGCGACGCGGCGCAGCTCGGCGGGGTCGGCCCCGACGGCACGCAGCAGGCCCGCGGCGGTCGAGCCCTCGGTGTCCAGCAGTGACAGCAGCAGGTGCCAGGGCTCCACGGTGGCGTGACCGCGCTGGTTCGCCAGCGCGACGGCACCGGTGATGGCTTCGCGGCTCTTGGTGGTGAGACGTTCCGTGTTCATGGGCTCCCCCGGATCGGCGTGTCCACTGGTCATGACACAACCAGAGTTGAGTCTATTCCGCTCAACTCCACCCCTGTGACCTGAGTCACTCCTACTTCCGAATCAGCGACGCGGAAGGCGTGCGAGGCAAGGAGTCTCGTGGTCGGCGCGCAGCACGCAACGCCGACCACCGTCCAGCTTGCGGTCGCAGAAAACCCAATGGCGTACGGCCTGGTCGTCCTCCGTCGACACGGTTATCCCGCCCAGTTCCACCACCGCGAGGAACGCCAACGAACGGCCGGCCGTGCGGCCGAGCATCTTCGCCCAAGCCAGATCGGCCGCGCGCACCGGCAGATGGATCACGTACCGCCCGGTCACGGCCGCCCGGCCAGGTCGCGCATCGACGGGGCCTGCTGGGACTGCCACTCACGCAGGGCGCTCTTGATCCGGGCCGTCTCCTCACGGCTCCGGGCGACTTCGGCGTACGCGGCGGCGAGGTCCCCGGCGACGCGGTCGAGGAACGCGGCGACCTCGGCGGGGTCCAGCCCTCGGCGGCGCGTCGCGAAGCGGCGGCCCCGCACCTGCCAGGGCCGGAGCGGAAGGTACGACGCGGAACGGTAGGCGCCGACCGGCGCGGAGTTTGGCGGGGTCAGGCTCCGCCGCTTCGGACATATTCGCAGGAGATTGCGCACGACACTGTCCCTTCTCGCGGAGGACGGGGGTCGGGACGAGCCACGGGGGATGCCCGCCCCGACCCGGGAAAGCTCCAGGTGCCATCCGGGAGCGTTCGCCAGCAACCTGCAATCGGTACCGGTTGTAGGTCAACAACCAACCCACAATTGCTTGAGGTTGGAGGTGGTTGCATGGTCGAATGGGCGTGCCATCCGGGGAGTGTGTATGCCCAAACAGCAGTACCAAGTGCTCGCAGACGAACTGAAGAGCAAGATCGATTCGGGCGAGTGGCCACCCGGCACGAAGCTGCCGAGCCGCGCCCAACTGTGCAAGGAGTACGGCGTCTCCGACACCGTCGTCGGCAAGGCGATGATGATTCTGCGCGCTACCGGCCTCACCGAGACGCTCGAAGGTGTCGGCGTGTTCGTGGCCGAGCGCGCCTAGCTGGTGTTGGTCAGCGGTGAGCAGGCGCCACTCGGGTTCGACACGAAGGAGTAAGCCGATGTTCGACCGACGTCGTGGCGCCTTGGCCGAGGAACAGCCGAGTGACCGAGGACTGCTGTGCCGCTTGGCTGCATTCGCGCCCATAGGGCAGCAGCAGGGGGGCGCTTTCGCGCCCCCCTGGCTACGTGCGCCTAGCGCTACCCACGCCGCCGCTTCGTGACCGAGCGGGTGAGCCCACCGACCGCGACGACCGAAGCGATGCACAGCGCGAACAGAAGCTCACTGGGCAGCGATCCGCTCGCCAACTTCAGGATCGCAACCGGCGCGGCCACGGTGCCCACGACACCGATCGTCACGATCAACGTATCCAGCAAGTTGTCGGTGAACTTGCCAGGCACGTTGACCTTGCTCCGGAACTTCCGATCGACGTCGTAGTAGGAGAACTCCACCGCGGCGTCACTCGTCGGCTCCGACTCGGGCAGCTCCGTCAGAGGGTGCTGCGTCTTGAACGTGAACTGAGGAAGGGCGGCGCCCGTGGGCGGGATGTACGCCCAGTCCCGGATGCGCAGCGACACGTACGGGGCGTCGCTGACCATGTTCTGGCCCTTCACGCGCGTAGCTTCCACTGTTTAGGTCACCCTTCTACTCCTCTCCCTCGATGAGGGGCACCCATTGCCTCTAGGCCATCGAAGGAGACCACCCCGCCGACGGGGTTAGGGACCCCCGTCGTGAAAGGGCAAGGCACACATCCACCGCACGGTGCCTGCGACCAGGCGCGGCTTCGACCCGGTGACGCCGACTCGCCACTGGACCTCCGACCGACCCGGCTGCCAGCCCTCTGCGGGATCCCTCCCGGACCACCCACTGGGGGGAGGTGATCCGATCTGCGAAGCCGACCCAGGTCAGCACGACGGAGATCAGGACGGATGCCCTGCCCCCTTCGAATCGCAGCGGGACAGGCCAGAGAAGCGCGACACCGCGCCCTCGAGCCTCTTCGTGGATGAACCTCATGCCGTACCTCCGTTGGGTTGTGGAAGCCCCTCGCGTAGGGGTTACGACCATTCTACCCCCTGGAGTCACGATCGTGATGCGCTGACGCATCAGATTTGGTGGCAGGCAGCACCGTTCTGTGGCAGAATGGAGGCACGGGGACGCCGTGGAGCACCTGAACAGGGCCCTTACGCACCCCGCTACGGCTGACAGCGAAAGGAGGCGACATGGGCAGCCGGACGCAGCTTCAGCAACGGGCGGACGCGAGCAACGAATCGGGTGAGGTCGAGGAGTACGTGATCAACAGGATCACGGTCGGCATCATCCCGAAGGTCTGGACCGACCTTCAGAACTTGATCGCACGAACCCGGTTCAACCGCACCGATGTGGTGAACCGCGCCATTGCGGTCTACGCCATGGTCGATGAGAACATCCGCAACGGCAACGAGCTTGTCTTCCGTGACACGAAGACAGGTAAGGAGCGGATCGTAGAAATCGTGTAACCAGTCATCGCTGACGTGGCGGCTGCCTCGACGCTGACGTCGAGGCAGCCGCCACGTGGTGCGTGGACAGGTCACCGTATGGGCTAAGGGATCGGTTATCGCGCGCCCAGCTACATCCGGATGCAGCGCGGCAAGGAATCGCTGATCTGCCGGATGTCCTACACGGACGAGGCAAGCCGACCGAGCTTGGGCACCCACAGGCTGCCACCGGCCCGTACGGCGGCAAGGCCTAGACGAGCCGCATTGACCGACCTTTGTTCGGCCCCGAAATCGGCGCGTGCACGGCGGGAGTAGCCTCACCCGCGTGCGAGTACGTGTCGAGCAGACCGCCCTGCCAGGTATCGGCGTACGTCATGACCTGATGACGGAGTCCGGCCGCCGGCTCGGTGTGGTCTCCCACCGCAATGGCCGTCGCGACCTGGTCCTGTACGACCCGGAAGATCCCGACTCCTGCCAGCACGACATCCCCCTCACGGACGACGAGGCGGAGGCGCTCGCCGACATCCTCGGCGCGTCGCTGATGCTGGGTCAGCTCTCCGGGCTGCGCGAGCAGGCCGCCGGGCTGCTGACCGAGCAGATCGCCATTCCGGCGGGGTCGAAGTACGTCAACAAGCGGCTGGGTGACACCAAGGCCCGGACCCGGACCAGCGCGTCGATCGTCGCCGTGCTGCGTCAGGGCACGGTGAACGTCTCGCCGGATCCCACCTTCCGGTTCGAAGCCGGCGACGTGGTCGTCGTGGTCGGTACCCGTCAGGGGCTCGACGGCGTCACCGCGATCCTCGCCGAGACCGACCCGGACGTCTGACGCGTATGCACGAAACCACAATCCTGCTCATCGAGGTCGGTGCGCTGCTGCTCCTGCTCGGCCTGCTCGGCCGGCTGAGCCGTCGCGTCGGTGTCTCGCCCATCCCGCTCTACCTGCTCGCCGGCCTGGCGTTCGGGCACGGTGGCCTGCTGCCGCTCAACGCCAGCGAGGAGTTCTTCGCCGTCGGCGCCGAGATCGGCGTGATCCTGCTGCTGGTCATGCTCGGCCTGGAGTACAGCGCCAACGAACTGGTGGGCAACCTCCGCTCGGCCGCGCCGGCCGGTCTGATCGACGCGGTTTTCAACGCGCTGCCCGGCTTCGGGTTCGCGCTGCTGCTCGGGTGGGGCTGGGTCGCGGCCGTGGTGCTCGGAGGCGTCACCTGGGTGTCGTCCTCAGGCGTGATCGCCAAGGTGCTCGGCGACCTGGGCCGGGTCGGTAACCGGGAGACGCCGGTGATCCTCTCCGTCCTCGTGATCGAGGACCTGGCGATGGCCCTCTACCTGCCGCTGGTCACCGCGCTGCTCGCCGGGGTCGGCCTCATGAAGGGCGGCATCGCGCTCGCCATCGCGGTGTTCACCGTCGTCGTGGTGCTGGCCGTGGCGATCCGGTACGGCCACCTGATCTCCGCCGCGCTGTCGGCCAAGGACCCGGAGGCGCTCCTGCTCGGGGTGCTCGGCCTGACCCTGCTCGTGGCGGGCGTCGCGGCAAAGCTCCAGGTCTCCGCCGCGGTCGGCGCGTTCCTGGTCGGCATCGCGTTGTCCGGGCCGGTGGCGCACCACGCCACCGAACTGCTCTCCCCGCTGCGGGATCTCTTCGCCGCTGTCTTCTTCGTGTTCTTCGGGCTGGTCACCAACCCGCTGGACATGCCGCCGGTGCTGCTGCCCGCGCTGGTGCTGGCTGTGGTCACCATGGCGACGAAGGTGGCTACCGGCTACCTGGCCGCCCGCCGGGCGGGGATCGCCGAGCCCGGTCGCTGGCGGGCCGGCCTGGCGCTGACACCGCGCGGCGAGTTCTCCATCGTCATCGCCGGACTCGCAGTCGCGGCCGCCTACCCGGTGAACCCGAAGCTGGCGGCGCTCGCCACCGCGTACGTGTTGATCACGGTGGTGACCGGGCCGCTGCTCGCCCGGCTGCCCGACACCCAGTGGTTCAAGCAGTGGCTGCGCACCCGCGCCGCCGCCGCCCGTGCGGCAGCGGCGTTGCCCGCGCCGACCGGGGACTGACACGCGCCGGGCCAGACCAGCCACAGGCAGATCCGGCCCGGCGTTGTCAAATTGATCCCCGGAAGGTCTACCCCTGCTCCGCTCAGCCGCGTTAACGTTTCGGCCCAGCAGCCAGGGTCCGCGGGTGGCCGGTGCCCCCGCCAGCGCAAGCGGAAGGTCGGCCGGTGAGCGTGCAGGAAGAGACGTTCCACGGCTTCGCCAACCCGGTCGATCCCTCGCCCGCCGAACTCCGGGCGTGGGCCTATCAACCGGATTCGGTGCCGCTGACCTCGATGCCGCCCGACTGGGACCTGCTGGTCGCCGGTGACCACCTGGTCCAGACGTTGTTCGACCTGGCGATGGACCAGGGCTGCCCGGCCCGCCGGTTCACGCTGCACTGCCTCTACATCTACGCCGCCGACGGCATCCGGACGAACTTCCGTGCCCATCCCAAGCGCCGGTTCCGCAAGCTGGTCGAGCAGGCCGAACGCTCCGGTGACGACCTGATGCGCAACTGGGCGCACAACAGCCGCGTGTTGCTCGCCCGGCCGGACCTCTTCGTCTACCGGGACTGGTGCGAGGGCGGCCTGGTCCGCGAGAACCGCCGCCTCTGACGCGTCGCCCTACCCGGAACACGAACGGGCCGGGATCCCGAGCACACGAACGGGCCGGGATCCCCCGTGGATCCCGGCCCGCACGTCGGCGGATCGTCAGGTCGACCCGCCCTGCTTCTTGCGCCTCTCGTCGTCCCGGGCCCGGTCCACGCCGTGGTCCGTCTGGTCGGCGAAGCGCCCTTCCTTGACCTTGTCGCTGAAGCGTCCCTCGGTGACCCGGTCGAACCGCTCGCGGACGTTCTCGGCCACCTTCTCCAGCCGTTCCTCGGCGCGTTCCGCCACCTTCTTCGCCGGTTCCGCCATGGCTCCCCCTGCCAGCTCGGCGTCCGATTTAGGGGTTTTGGCCCTACCGGCGAGCCTAGTCGACAGCGCCCTGCCGCATCCCGCATTCCTCCGACGAGCGCCCCAGACCATGGACGCACGAAGGCCGGACGCACGAAGGCCGGCGCGGCCCCGGGGGAGCGGGGCGCGCCGGCCTTCCGGTGAAGGTCAGCGGTCGGGAGCGCGGCGCGGTCGCCACACGACGAGCGCGGTGGACGTGCGGTTGGTCGGCACGAGATCGCCGCGGGGAAAGCCGCCGAGCGACTCCAGCTCGGCGATCCGCCGGTACGCGGCGTCCAGCTCCGCCTCCAGACGGGCCACCCGCTGCTGCGCCTCTTCGAGCAGCCGCTCCAGCCCGATGATCCGCTTGACCCCGGCCAGGTTGATCCCGTCGTCCTGGCTGAGCCGCTGCACCTCGCGCAGCAGCACCACGTCCCGGACGCTGTACCGGCGACCACCGCCGGACGCCCGGCCCGCCTGCACCAGGCCCAGCCGGTCGTACTGGCGCAGCGTCTGGGGGTGCATCCCCGCCATCCGCGCAGCCACCGAGATCATCAAGACCTTGGCCTCGTAGGCCGGGTCACCTGAGCCGACGTAACCCTCCGACATGCCCGCTCACCTCCGCTGCCGCCGTCAACTGAATCGACGTACCCGCGCGTCGAGATGTTCCCGCGCGGCGGGCGGAGTCTGCGCCGCGAAGGTCTCCAGCGCCGCCCGCGCCTCGTCCGAGACCTTCGCCGGGACCACCACGTCGAGCGTGACCAGCAGGTCACCGGCGCGGCCGTCCTTGCGTACGACGCCCATGCCGCGGGCGCGCAGCACCCGCCCGCTCGGCGTACCCGGTGGCACCCGCAGCGTCACCGTCCCGTCCAGGGTCGGGACGCGCAGGTCCGTGCCGAGAACCGCCTCGGCGTACGTGATCGGGACGTTCAGGGTCAGGTCGTCCCCGGTGCGCCCGAACAGCTCGTCCGGGCGGACCTTCACCTGCACGAACAGGTCGCCCGCCGGACCGCCCCGCTCGCCGGGCTCACCCCGGCCGGCCAGCCGGATCCGCTGTCCGTCGGCCACTCCGGCGGGGAAGCGCACGTTGAGCGTGCGGGTCTTGGTGACCCCGCCGGTGCCGTGGCACTCCGGGCACTTCTCCTCGACGATCGTGCCGACGCCCTGACAGTTGCGGCACGGCTCGGAGAAGCTGAACGACCCCTGGTTGCGGGTGGTCACCCCGGCGCCGTGACAGACCGGGCAGGCCACCGGCTGCGTACCCGGCTTCGCGCCGTTGCCGTGGCAGGTGTCGCAGACGCCGGGCGCGCGCAGCGTCAGCGGCAGCGTGACGCCGCGGACCGCGTCGGAGAAGTCGAGCGCCACCTCGGTCTCGACGTCCCGGCCGCGCGCCGGGCCGCGCGGGCGCGCCGCGCCGCCCCCGCCGCCTCCGGAGAAGATCGAGCTGAACAGGTCGGTGAAACCGCCACCGCCGAACCGGGTGTCGCCGCCGCCCGCGCCGCCGCCGAACAGGTCGGAGACGTCGAACGGCACGCCGCCCGGCTGGCCCGGGCCACGGGCGTTGCGCCGGAAGGCACCCGAGCCGAACAGCGAGCGCATCTCGTCGTACTCGCGTCGCTTCTTCTCGTCGCCCAGCACCGCGTACGCCTCGGAGACGGTCTTGAACCGCTCCTCGGCCCCGGTGTCGCCGGGGTTGTGGTCCGGGTGCGACTCCCGGGCCAGCTTGCGGTACGCCTTCTTGATCTCGTCCGAGGAGGCGGACTTCTCCACGCCCAGCGCGGCGTAGTAGTCCTTCTCGATCCAGTCCTTGGAACTCACCGGTCCACCCCCTTCCACGGGTCGAAGCCCGGCCGTCCCGCCCGCCCGGTGCGGGCGAGCGGGACGTCACGGGTCGGCACTACTCCGGGTCCGCGACCGCGACCATGGCGGGCCGCAGCAGCCGCTCGCCGAGCTGGTAACCCCGGCGCATGACCTGCACGCAGGTCGACTCGGTCACGTCGGCGGAGGTCTGGTGCGCCACCGCCTCGTGCCGGGTCGGGTCGAACGGGTCGCCCTTCTCGCCGAAGGCGGTCAGGCCGAACTTGCCCAGCGCGCCGGTGAGCTGCTCGGCCACGCTGCCGAACGGGCCCACCAGATCGCCGTGCTCGCGGGCCCGGTCCAGGTCGTCCAGGATCGGCAGCAGCGCGCTGAGCACCGCCCCGGTGGCCTGCTCCTGGACCAGGTTGCGGTCCCGGTCGACCCGCTTGCGGTAGTTGGCGTACTCCGCCGTGACCCGCTGGAGGTCGCGGGTGCGCTCCTCCAGGTCGGTACGGAGCGACTCCAGCTCGGCGCCGAGCGGCGCGCCCGCCTCGGTCTCCCCGCTCGGCTCAGCCGGGGAGTCGACCACCGTCGGCCCGTTGACCTCGGCCTCGCCGCCGATCTCGTCGACCACGACCTCGGCCTCCTCGACCAGCCCTTCGGCGGGCGCGTCGGCAGCGGCGTCCGCCGCCGAGACGTTGTTCGCCGGCTGCTCGGTCACCTTGCCGAGCTTGCGCTTGTCGCGGATGACGACCCGGGGTTCGTCGCCGGCGTGCTTGCCGGCGCCCGGCGCCGACCCGGTGGCACCCGGGTCGGCCGCACGTGGCTTGTCCGTCATGCGGTTACCTCATCCCTCTGCCGTGCGAATCGTGTCCGGGACCGGATGTCACTTCTTGTCCTCGTCCACGATCTCCGCGTCGACCACGTCGTCGTCGCCACCGGCCTTCGGGCCACCGGCCGCACCCGCGCCGGCGCCCGGCCCGGCCGCGCCGCCCGGCGCGGCCTGCTCGCCCTCCTGCTGCTGGGCGTAGAGCAGCGAGCCGGCCTGCTGGGAGACCTGCGCCAGCTTCTCGTGCGCGGACTTGATCTTCTCGATGTCCTGGCCGCCGAGCGCGCTGCGCAGCTCGCCGAGCGCCTCGTTGAGCTGGTCACGGTTCTCGCTGGGCAGCTTGTCGCCGCTCTCGGCGAGGAACTTCTCGGTCTGCCACTGGAGCGCCTCGGCCACGTTGCGGGTCTCGGCCTCCTCGCGGCGGCGCTTGTCCTCGTCGGCGTGCTCCTCGGCGTCCCGGCGCATCCGCTCGATGTCGTCCTTCGGCAGCGAGGAGCCGCCGGTGATCGTCATCTTCTGCTCCTTGCCGGTGCCCAGGTCCTTGGCGTGCACGTTCACGATGCCGTTGGCGTCGATGTCGAACGTGACCTCGATCTGCGGCACGCCGCGCGGGGCCGGCGGGAGACCGGTCAGCTCGAAGGTGCCGAGCTTCTTGTTGTAGGCCGCGATCTCCCGCTCGCCCTGGAACACCTGGATCAGCACCGACGGCTGGTTGTCGTCGGCAGTGGTGAAGACCTCGGAGCGCTTGGTCGGGATGGTGGTGTTGCGCTCGATGAGCTTGGTGAAGATGCCGCCCTTGGTCTCGATGCCCAGGCTCAGCGGGGTCACGTCGAGCAGCAGGACGTCCTTGACCTCACCCTTGAGCACACCGGCCTGGAGCGCGGCGCCGACGGCGACGACCTCGTCCGGGTTGACGCCCTTGTTCGGGTCACGGCCGGTGAGCTGCTTGACCAGGTCGGTGACGGCCGGCATCCGGGTCGAGCCGCCGACCAGGATGACGTGGTCGACGTCGGAAATCTTGATCCCGGCGTCCTTGACGGCCTGCTCGAACGGGCCCTTGCAGCGGTCCAGCAGGTCCTGCGTCATGCGCTGGAACTCGGCGCGGCTCAGCGTCACGTCGAGGTGCAGCGGGCCGGCCGAACCGGCGGTGATGTACGGCAGGTTGATGTTGCTGGTGGTGGCGGCGGACAGCTCGATCTTGGCCTTCTCGGCCGCCTCCTTGAGCCGCTGCATCGCCATCTTGTCCTGCGAGAGGTCGATGCCGTGCTCGCCGCGGAACGTCTTCACCAGGTGGTCGATGATGCGCTGGTCCCAGTCGTCACCGCCGAGCTGGTTGTCACCGCTGGTGGACTTGACCTCCACCACGCCCTCGGCCAGCTCCAGCAGCGACACGTCGAAGGTGCCGCCACCGAGGTCGAAGACCAGGACGGTCTGCTCCTTGGAACCCTTGTCCAGGCCGTACGCCAGGGCGGCCGCGGTCGGCTCGTTCACGATCCGCAGCACGTTGAAGCCGGCGATCTCACCGGCCTCCTTGGTGGCCTGGCGCTGACCGTCGTTGAAGTAGGCCGGGACGGTGATCACCGCGTCGGTGATCTGCTCGCCCAGGTACGCCTCGGCGTCCCGCTTCAGCTTCATCAGCGTGCGGGCCGAGATCTCCTGCGGGGTGTACTTCTTGCCGTCGATGTCGACGGTCCAGTTGGTGCCGATCTCCCGCTTGACCGAGCGAATGGTCCGGTCGGGGTTGGTCACCGCCTGGCGCTTGGCGACCTCACCGACGAGCACCTCGCCGTTGCGGGCGAACGCGACGATCGAGGGAGTCGTACGCGAGCCCTCTGCGTTGGCGATGACGGTGGGCTCACCGCCCTCGAGAACGCTGACGCAGGAGTTCGTCGTGCCGAGGTCGATGCCGACCGCACGTGCCATGTTCGCTTCCTCGCTTCGTAACGGGTGAGCAGGTCAGACGGCCTGCCCGGGGGACCGCCCGGAAGCGGTCGCACCACAAGTTGAGTGAACTTGACTCAATAGTGCCACGCCATCGCCAATCCGCAAGTCGAGGTTGAGCGGACCCGGCGCAACCCGACCGTTACTACTGCCCGGTTGTCTTACCTTGCGTCGGTCGGGCACGCTTTAGCGGTGACGACGCATGGCGATTCCGCCACCAGTGCCGGCGCGCCCGCCGTCGCAGCCCGCACCGGAGCCACCACCGGCCCCGACCAGCCTGCGCACGCCGCGGAGGGCCTGCCCGCCGCGCTCACCGGCCTGCGGTCGGCGATCGGCGCGGCCCGCTTCCCGCTCGCCCTCCCCTCGGCCGAGCCGGCCCGGCACGCCGCCACGAGCCTCACCGACCAGCTCGACGACTATTTGCTTCCCCGCCTGGCCCGGCTCGACGCCCCGCTCCTGGTGGTCGTCGGCGGCTCCACCGGCGCGGGCAAGTCGACGCTCGTCAACAGCCTGGTCCAGGCACGGGTCAGCACGGCCGGGGTGCTCCGCCCGACCACCCGCTCACCGGTGCTGGTGTGCAGCCCCAGCGACGCGTCCTGGTTCCGCCAGGGCGAGCTGCTGCCCGGCCTGACCCGCACCACCGAGCCGAGCGAGCAGCCGGGCACCCTGCACCTGGTCACCGCCCCGGCGCTCCCGCCCGGCCTGGCCTTCCTCGACGCGCCCGACATCGACTCCGTGGTCGACGCCAACCGGGCGCTCGCCGGGCAGCTGCTCGCCGCCGCCGACCTCTGGCTGTTCGTCACCACCGCCGCCCGATACGCCGACGCCGTCCCCTGGGAGCTGCTGCGCAGCGCCCGCGCCCGGGGCACGGCGGTCGCGATGGTGCTGGACCGGGTGCCCCCGGAGGCAGCCGACGAGGTCGCCGCCCACCTGTCCGAGATGCTCGCCGAGCAGGAACTCGGCGCGGCGCCGCTGTTCGTCCTGCCGGAGACCTGGGTGGACGGGCAGGGGCTGCTGCCGGACCGGATCACCGCGCCGCTCAGCGACTGGTTCACCCGGCTCGCCGCCGACGCCGACGCCCGCGCCGCGGTGGTCCGGCAGACGCTCGACGGCGCGCTGGCCGCGCTGCACCCGGTGGTGGAGGAGCTCGCCGAGGCAGCCGACGAGCAGTGCACCGCCGCCGACGCGCTGGACGAGCGGGTACGGGCCGCGTACCGGGGCGCGGAACGGACCGTCGACCAGGGGCTCAGGGACGGCCGGCTGCTGCGCGGCGAGGTGCTGGCCCGCTGGCAGGAGTTCATCGGCACCGGCGAGTTCTTCCGGGGCCTGGAGGCACGGATCGGCCGGCTGCGGGACCGGGTCGTCGCGGCGGTCACCGGGCGGCCCGCGCCCGCCGCGGAACTGCGTACCGCGATCGAGTCGCAGCTCGTCACCCTGCTGCGCGGGGTGGCCGACGAGGCGGCGGAGAACGCGTACACCGGTTGGAAGGCGCACCCGGCCGGCGCGGCGCTGCTGGAGCCGGACCTGGCCCACGCCGCGGCCGACCTGCCGCAGCGGGCCGAGCAGCTGGTCCGCGACTGGCAGCGCGGCGTGCTGGAGCTGGTCCGGGTCGAGGGCGGCGACCGGCGCTTCGTGGCCCGCACCGCGGCGTACGCGGTGAACGCCACCGGCCTCGTCGTCATGATCGGCGTGTTCGCCTCCACCGCGTTCATCCCCACCGGGCTGGAGGTCGCGGCCGGCACCGGCACCGCGGTCGCCGGGCAGACAGTGCTCCAGGCGATCTTCGGCGACCAGGCGGTGCGGAACCTGTCCCGCAAGGCCCGCGTCGACCTGCTCGACCGGGTCGGCAAGCTGCTGGCCGAGGAGGCCGAGCGCTTCCTGGCCCGCACCGAGGCCGAACGCCCGGCCGACAACGCCGGCGCGGCGCTGCGCTGGGCCGCCCTGGAGGTCGAGCGGGCCCGGCACCGCAGCGGCCTGTTCCCGGCCACCGAGCAGCCGCGAGCAAGGAAGGCACCGTGAGCAACGTCGTCGGACGGATGCGTGACGCGCTGCGCGGCGAGCAGCGGGTCGACCCGGACGTGCTGATCGAGCGCCTCCAGGCGATCCAGCGGTTCCTGAGCGCGGTGGACGGTGACGTGCCCGACGCCCAACTGGTCGCCGCGCACACGGTGGTCGAGCGGGCCGGTGACCGGCTCGCCCTCTCCGGGCGGCACACGGTGGTGGCGCTGGCCGGCGCGACCGGCAGCGGCAAGTCGAGCCTGTTCAACTCGCTGGCCCGGCTCGACCTCTCCCCGGTCGGGGTGCGCCGGCCGACCACCGGCGTCGCGCACGCCTGCGTGTGGGGTCCGCTGGACGGCGCGGTCCGGCTGCTCGACTGGATCGGCGTGCTGCCCCGGCACCGGTTCGTCCGGGAGAGCCCGCTGGACGGCGACGACGAGTCGACGCTGCACGGCCTCGTCCTGCTCGACCTGCCCGACTTCGACTCGGTGCAGCACGGCCACCGGCTGGAGGTGGACCGCCTGCTGGGCCTGGTCGACCTGGTGGTCTGGGTGGTCGACCCGCAGAAGTACGCGGACCGCGTGATCCACACCAGCTACCTGCGCGAGTTCCACAGGCACAAGGACGTCACCGTCGTGGTGCTCAACCAGGCCGACCGGCTGCACCCGACCGAGCTGCCCAAGGTCCTCGACGACCTGCGCCGGCTGCTCGACGCCGACGGGCTGGGCGGGGTGCCGCTGCTGCCGACGGTAGCGGTGGACCCGAACGGGCTCAGCGGCCTGCGGGCCGAGTTGGAGCGTACGGTCGCCGAACGGCAGGCCGCCCTGCGCCGGCTTTCCGGCGACGTGGACGCCGTGGTGGCCGACCTGGAACCGCTCGTCGGGCCGAAACCGCCGAGCACCCGGCCCGGTGACGCCTCGGCACAGGAGCTGACCCGGGCGCTGGCCGGGGCGGCCGGGGTGCCGACTGTGGCTCAGGCGGTCGAGGGTGCGTACCGGCACCGGGCCGTCAGCAACACCGGCTGGCCGCTGCTGCGGAGCTGGCGCAAGCTGCGACCGGACCCGCTGCGCCGGTTGCACCTGCCCGGGCGGGACCCGGACGCGCCGGCGGAGAGCCTGGTCGCGGCCACCTCCGTACCCGATCCGACGGCCGCGCAGCGCTCGTCGCTGACGCTCGCGATCCGCGCGGTGGCCGACCGGCACGGCGCCGGTCTGCCGGCGCCGTGGCCGGCCGCGGTGACCGCCGCGGCCCGGTCCCGGCAGACCGACCTGCCGGGCGCGCTCGACCACGCGGTCGCCGCGACCGACCTGGGCATGGACCGCCGGCCGGCCTGGTGGCGGGTGGTCGGCGTCCTCCAGTGGGTGGTCACCCTCACCGCGCTGGCCGGCCTGGTCTGGCTGCTCCTCGGGTACGCGGTGCGCCTGCTCGGCCTGCCGCCGCTGGAACACCCGACGCTCGGCGTGGTGCCGTGGCCCACCGTCCTGCTGCTCGGTGGCCTGCTGGCCGGGCTGCTGATCGCGGCGCTGACCCGGCCGGTGGTCGGATGGGCGGCCCGCCGGGCCCGGGCGCGCGCCGAGCGACGCCTGCTCACCTCGGTGGGCAGCGTCGGCGAGAAGTACGTGCTGGACCCGGTGTGGGCGGTGCTGACCCGCTACGGCACGGCCCGGGAGGCGCTGCGCGGGGCCGAGCGGCGCTGAACCCGGCGCGCTGACCGGTGTGGGGGCGGCTCGCGCGGCGTAGGGTCGATGCATGGCCACGCCACAAACCCCCTACGACGCGGTGCTGCACGCCGCGCGCGACGTGACGAGGCTCGACTCGGCCCTGGACGCGGAGATGCTCGGCGCCGCGTTGCTGGGCAGCGTCTACGCCGTCGCGGAGCACGACCGGGAACAGGCCGTCCGCGAGTTCGTCACCGGCTTCCTCGCCGCCACGTCCCGGCGGCGCAGCGCCGCCGCGACCACACTGCGCGCCGTCTTCGCCGCCCTGGTGCCCGACGCCGAGGGCGCCGCCCGGGTCCGGCCCGGCGCGTACGCCCCGACGTGGGCCGCCCAGCTCGGCCGGGTGCACGTCACAGGCGCCTGGGCGTACGGCGACGTGTACGGCGACCAGACGTCCTACCTCGCCACGTTCGCCTACGACGACGAGGAGCAGGGCGGGCCGGAGCACGCGCTGGTGGCGCTGGTCGACCACAACATCGGCATCACCAAGGACGTCTTCGTCGGCGGTCCGGCGGCCCGGATCGTGGAGCAGGCCCGGGAGATCTGCACCGAGGACGAGTTCACCTGGTTCCGTACCGAGGACCCGGCCCGGATGCACGCCGAGGTGAGCCGCCACCTGGCGGTCACCGACGACCTCACCGAACTGCCCGCGCAGGGCTCACTGGCCACCGACCGGGCGCTCGTGGGCGCGCGGCTGGCCGTACTGCCCGGGCCGACCCCGCCGGCCGGGCCGGCTGTCGTGCCGCCGCCCACCGACGAGGAGCGCACCCGTCTGGTACGCGCGTTCCTCGACTCGCCCGAGGCGACCCGGTTCGGCCTGCCCGAGGTGGCCGACGGCGAGCTGGCCTCGCTGCACTTCTGCCTCGGCCTGCTGCTCGACCACGCGGCCAGCTTCCCGGACGCCGATCCGATGCGGTGGAGCCCGATGGTCGCGGAGCTGTTCCTGCTCGACTGGGTGCACCGCCGGGCCGTGCTGGACATGGACGACGCGGCCATGCTGCCCCGGGTGCTGCGCGCCTGGGCGGCGTACGCGGCCCGCCAGCGCGGGCTGTCGCAGTCGGCCGCCGCCCGGACGGACGAGGCGATCACCGAGATGGTCCCGGAGTTCGCCCGGCTCTACAGCACCGGCGAGCGGCGCAGCCCGGCCACCGCGGCGGTGGCCCAGCTCATGGCGGACGGGGTGGATCCGGACGACCCGGAGGCGCTCAACGCCTGGATCGAGGCGAACCGCCACCGGCTGACCGACGACCCGGCCTAGGCAGTAACGCCCGCATGCTCGCCGCCACTTCGGCGAGGTGGCGTGGTCGCGATCGGTCTGATCCAGCCACTTCGCCGAAGTGGTGGTCGATCATGCAAAAGCCGGCCCGGATCACCTCGCCCGACGTGAGGTCATCCCCCGGACCGCGTTGATCCACACCATCTCGGCGAGGTGGCTGGATCAAGCCAGTCGTGACCACACCACCACGCCGAAGTGGTGTCGATCATGCGGCCTGCGCCCTCCGGACCACCCCGCACACGTCCAGGGGCATGCCCCTGGACACCCCACGCCCACGTTGATCCACACCATCTCGGCGAAGTGGCTATATCGGGCCGGTCGTAACCGCACCACCACGGCGAAGTGATGTCGATCATGCAGGCTGCGCCCCCAGACCACCCGCGCACGTCAGGGCATGCCCCCTGGACACCCCACGCCCCGTTGACCCACCACTTCCCCGAAGTGGCTGGATCAAGCCGGTCGTGACCACACCACCACGGGGAAGTGGTGTCGATCATGCGCCTGCCCTGCCCTGCCTCCCTCTCGTTGATCCACCATCTCGGGGAGGTGGCGGCATCGGGCCGGTCGGAACCGCACCACCACGGCGTAATGGTGTCGATCATGCGGCCTGCGCTCCGGACCACCCCGGCCGCCATGGCAGGGGCAGGTCCCGGGAAGACCCACAACCGCGTTGATCGACACCATCTCGGCGAAGTGGCTGTATCGGGCCGGTCGGGTCTGCACCACTACGCCGGAGGGGTGTCGATCATGAGGGGTGCGGACGCGGGATCACGCTTCCTGGCGGCCGGTGCGTGACGCCGCCTCGGCGGTGGGGCCCGACGAGGTGGCCTACGGCTGGGACGGAGCCGACGGGCTGGCCGGCTCGGAGGTAGCGGATGTGGCGGACGGCTCGGCGGGACCCGACGGGTCGGCGGGACCGGACGGCTCGGCGGGGCCGGACGGATCAGCAGGGCCGGACGTACCCGATGGGCCGGACGGGTCGGACGAACCCGTCGAAGGCGTCGGCTCGACGGACGTGGCGGACGGCTCAGGGCTGGGGCTCGGCTCGGGCGTCGGCGTACCCGGATCGGAGGGCGAGTGCGACGGTGACGGCGACGGCACCGGGGACGGCCGCGGCGGGCGGACCGGGGTGGGCCGGACCGGCGTGGACGGTGGTGGCGGCGCGGCCGCCGGCCGGGACCGGTGGCGGGCGGTCAGGTCGCTGTCGTCGGGCAGGCTCGGCGCGGCGGGGAGCACCGGACGCGCCGGGGGTACGGAGGTGACGTCGACCGCGGGCGTGGGCGTGGGCGGCACGGCGGGCTGGGGCGGCGGGATGACCACCGGCCCGACCGAGGGCGTCGGCAGGAACGGGGTGCTGGTGTCGGGGAGCGCGCTGTTGCCCACGGTCGCCGATCCGGTGCTGACCGCGGCGAGGATCGGCATCGACGCGGTGCCGGCGAGCAGCGCCACGGTGAGCAGGTAGCCCCGGCTGGGTCCACCCGCTCCGGGGGCGCGGTGCGCGCCGACCACCCGGCGGTACGGGGAGGCGGGCAGCGCACGGTGCCGGCCGAGGAAGGGCGAGCCGGGGGGACCCTCTGGTTCGGACACCGGCACACTCCTCACGCGTGAACGGGGACGGGAGAGCGCGCACGGATATTCGGACAAATGCCGCGCAACGGCTCACCGCAAGCTTGACCCAGTGACGCTCAGTTCACCAGTCGCAACCGCGTGTCGACACACATTTTGTACGTCAACCGGTCGCACCACTGGCGACAAAGACGGCTATCCGTCATGAACCAGATGGAACCTCACTCGTGGGGGAGGCCATACTGTGGGCCCGCTCACCTCCTCTGCAATCATTCAGACACGACGGCAACGCAGCCGCCACCTCCGCGTACCCCGCGGCTGGTGCGGAACGGCGCCGGCGCTCCCGGGCCTGGGTCTGTCACCGACCGACTCCGGCTCACGCCGCGCGGCAACCCCTACCGGGGTCAGGCGCGGTCGCCAGGGACCGACCCGGCATCAGCCGGGCGGGCGCACGAGGTGCTCGGCTCGGGTAACCCCCGGCGCCGGCGCAGACAGACAGGGAGAGACGGATGGCAAAGGGCGACCCCGGGGCCGCCACCCGCAGCAAGCGGGCCGCACCCCGTACCAGGCGCGCCGCCGCGGCCGGTGAACCGGAACTCGTACAGCTGCTCACGCCGGAAGGTGAGCGGATCGAGACCGCGCTCGGCCCGGACGGGACCGAGTACCGCGTCGACTTCACCGACGAGGAGTACCGAGGGCTCTACCGCGATCTCGTCCTGGTCCGCAAGCTCGACGCCGAGGCCACCGCCCTGCAGCGCCAGGGCGAACTGGGCCTCTGGGCCAGCCTGCTGGGTCAGGAGGCGGCACAGGTCGGCTCCGGCCGGGCGCTGCGTACCCAGGACATGGCTTTCCCGACCTACCGCGAGCACGGCGTGCTCTACTGCCGTGGCATCGACCCGATCATGCCGCTGGGCCTGTTCCGCGGCGTCGACCAGGGCGGCTGGGACCCGAACGAGTTCAAGTTCAACATGTACACGATCGTGATCGGGGCGCAGACCCTGCACGCGACCGGGTACGCCATGGGTGTCGCCATGGACGGCAAGACCGGCGGCGAGGACGGCGAGGCGGTCATCGCCTACTTCGGCGACGGCGCCACCAGCCAGGGCGACGTCAACGAGTCGTTCGTCTGGGCCAGCGTCTTCAACGCCCCGCTGGTGTTCTTCTGCCAGAACAACCAGTACGCCATCTCCGAGCCGCTGGAGCGGCAGACCCGCGTCCCGCTGTACCGCCGGGCCGGCGGGTTCGGCTTCCCCGGCGTCCGGGTGGACGGCAACGACGTGCTCGCGTCGTACGCGGTGACCCGGCACGCGCTGGACAACGCGCGCAACGGCCAGGGCCCGAGCCTGATCGAGGCGTACACCTACCGGATGGGCGCGCACACCACCTCCGACGACCCGACCCGCTACCGGATCGCCAGCGAGGTCGAGGCGTGGCAGGCCAAGGACCCGATCGCCCGGATGAAGGCGTTCCTGACCAAGCAGAAGATCGCCGACGAGTCGTTCTTCACCGAGGTCGACGAGCAGGCCCGCACCGAGTCGGTGCACCTGCGTGAGCGCGTGCTCGCGATGCCCGACCCGCAGCCGGTGAGCATGTTCGACCACGTCTACCCCAACGGGTCTCCCGAGCTGGACGAGCAGCGGGCCCGGTTCTCGCAGTACATGGAGTCGTTCGAGGGGAGCGCCCACTGATGGCCACGGAGACGCTCACCCTCGGCAAGGCGCTCAACACCGGCCTGCGGCGGGCCCTGGAGAACGACCCCAAGGTCGTCATCATGGGCGAGGACGTCGGCAAGCTCGGCGGCGTGTTCCGGATCACCGACGGCCTCCAGAAGGACTTCGGCGACCAGCGCGTGATCGACACCCCGCTGGCCGAGTCCGGCATCATCGGCACCGCTGTCGGTCTGGCCATCCGTGGCTTCCGGCCGGTCTGCGAGATCCAGTTCGACGGCTTCGTCTACCCCGCGTACGACCAGATCGTGTCGCAGGTGGCGAAGATGCACTACCGCTCGCAGGGCAAGGTGCGGATCCCGATGGTCATCCGCATCCCGTTCGGCGGCGGCATCGGCGCTGTCGAGCACCACTCCGAGTCGCCCGAGGCGTACTTCGCGCACACCGCCGGTCTCAAGGTGGTGAGCTGCGCGAACCCGCAGGACGCTTACGTGATGATCCAGCAGGCGATCGCGTCGGACGACCCGATCGTGTTCCTGGAGCCGAAGCGGCGCTACTGGGAGAAGGGTCCGGTGGACCTGGACGCGCCGATCGCCGACGCGTACCCCCTGCACTCGGCCCGGGTCGCGCGGCCCGGCACCGACGCGACGGTCCTCGCGTACGGCCCGATGGTCCGCACCGCGCTCGACGCGGCCACCGCCGCCGCCGAGGACGGCCGCGAGCTGGAGGTCATCGACCTGCGGACGCTCTCGCCGCTGGACCTGACCGCCGTGTACGAGTCGGTGCGGCGCACCGGCCGCTGCGTGGTCGTGCACGAGGCCCCGGGCAACCTGGGTCTCGGGTCGGAGATCGCGGCCCGGATCACCGAGGAGTGCTTCTACTCCCTGGAGTCCCCGGTGCTGCGGGTGACCGGCTTCGACACGCCCTACCCGGCCGCCCGGGTGGAGGAGGAGTACCTGCCCGACCTGGACCGGGTGCTCGACGCCGTCGACCGCACCTTCGGCTGGTGAGCGGCATGTCCCGGATCAAGGAGTTCAACCTTCCCGACCTGGGCGAGGGCCTGACCGAGGGCGAGATCCTCGCGTGGCTGGTCAAGGTCGGCGACGACATCGAGCTGAACCAGCCGATCGTCGAGGTGGAGACCGCGAAGGCGGCGGTCGAGATCCCGGCGAAGTGGGCCGGGCGGGTGCAGGCGATCTTCCACCCGGAGGGGTCCACCGTCGAGGTCGGCGTGCCGATCATCGCGATCGACACCGACCCGGGCGCCGGGCCGATCGAGGAGTCGACGACCGCGACCCCGGCGTCGGAGCTGCCCACGCCGTCGGCCGCGTCGCTGGCAGCGGTCCAGGTCGCGCCCGCCGAGGGCATGGTCGAGCCGGGTCTGATCGGTGGTGTCGCCCCGGGTGGGCGCACCGCGGTGCTCGTCGGCTACGGCCCGCGCAACGCGCCGGCCAAGCGCCGCCCGCGCAAGGGTGACGCGCCGGCCGCGGCACCGGCTCAGGCCGCTGCCCCGGTGGCACCCGCGCCGGTCGCGCCCGCGCCCGCTCCCGCCCCGACGGTCAACGGCAACGGCCGGGTCACCGGTCCGGTGCTGGCCAAGCCGCCGGTCCGCAAGCTGGCGAAGGACCTCGGCATCGACCTGGCCACGCTGACCGGCTCGGGTCCGCTCGGCTCGATCACCCGTGAGGACGTACAGCGGGCGGCGACCGCGGCCCCGGCGGCGGCCGAGCCGCTGACGGTCGCGGCGACGGCCGCGTCGGCCGCGAGCTTCGGCGCGGACCGCGAGCAGCGCATCCCGGTCAAGGGGGTACGCAAGCTCACCGCGGAGAACATGGCCCGCTCGGCGTTCACCGCGCCGCACGTGACGGAGTTCCTGACCGTCGACGTGACCCGGGCGATGAAGGCGCTGGACCGGCTCCGCGACCGGCGCGAGTGGCGCGACGTCCGGGTCTCGCCGCTGCTGCTGGTCGCCAAGGCGGTGCTGCTGGCCGTCAAGCGGCACCCGATGGTCAACTCGACCTGGGCCGGCGACGAGATCGTGGTGAAGGAGTACGTGAACCTCGGCATCGCGGCGGCCACCGAGCGTGGCCTGATCGTGCCGAACATCAAGGACGCCGGCCGGCTCTCGCTGCGCGAGCTGGCGGACGCGATGACGGATCTGGTGCAGACCGCGAAGTCGGGCAAGACGTCCCCGGCGGACATGTCCGGCGGCACGCTCACCATCACCAACGTCGGCGTCTTCGGCGTGGACACCGGTACGCCGATCCTGCCTCCGGGCGAGTCGGCGATCCTCGCCTTCGGCGCGGTACGGGAGCAGCCGTGGGTGCACAAGGGCAAGGTGAAGCCGCGCCTGGTGACCACGCTCGGCCTCTCCTTCGACCACCGCATCATCGACGGTGAGCTGGGCTCGAAGTTCCTCCGCGACATCGGGGACTTCCTCGCCGACCCGGAGGCGGCGCTGCTCGCCTGGACCTGACGTACCACCGCTCCGGTCACGGCCGGTGTGCCACGGGTGAACGCCCGGCACACCGGCCGTGACCGTTTTGGGAACCGAATCATAGGATCGATGCCGCTCTGGACCTACGATCCTTAGGCACGTGGCTCAGCTCACCTAATAATCGATGGCGATCGGCGGCCTGGTGCGCTTAAATAGAGACATCAAGGGGCTGACAACCGAATAGCCAGGAGGAGAGACCCAAGATGAGCATGATCGAGCGAATCCGCACCCGCCGCGACGCCAACCGCCGGGCCCGTGCCATCGAGCACGCCCTGCGCTCCGCGAACTCGCCCGCGGTCCGCGAGGAGCTTCTCGCCATCGCCCAGCGTCACATGAGCTGACGCCACAGACCTTTCTCACCTCCTCCAGTCCGAAGACCCGCCCGACACCGGGCGGGTCTTCGGCGTATCGGCACCGGGATTCCACCTCGCCGCAGCGCCCGGTACGGTTGGCACGGTCGCCAACCGGTGGTTCCGGGCCGACGCGAGCAAGTGACACTCATCGACGTCGTCCGGTGACTTTCGGTGACGGCCGATGCTCCCCCGGGCGGCTCCGGGCAACCACCGGATACGGTGCGGGGAGCCCGCACGGCCGGTACCCGCCGGCGACGCCGGCAACCATGTCGACGGTTCCCCCGACCGGCATCGGCGGCCGACCTGTGATGGAGGAGGCGCACCCATGACGTCCGAGGCTCCGCACCGCCCCGGCCAGGAGCCGGGCGAGGTGTCGCCGGGCACCGGCGGACCGGTGCCGTACGGCGATCAGCCGGCGCAGCAGGACAACGGGTACAACGGCGCGCCCGACCTCGGCTGGGCACCGCCCCCGCCGGCCGGGCGGCCCGCGCAACCGGCCTGGGCCGCGAACGACGAGCAGCCACCCGCGTGGGCCCCGCCCGCGGGCCAGCCGGTGACCGGCCGGGCCACCGCCCAGGTCCCACCGCCCGCCGACCGCGGGCAGCAGCCCGCCTGGGGCGGCACCGACCAGGGCGCCCCCGCCTGGGCCGGTCCCGGCCAGGGCAGCCCCGCGTGGGGCGCTCCCGAGCAGCCCCGCCCCGACCGCGCCGCCGCCCCGGCGCCGCCTGCCTGGGCCGCCACGCCGCCGGGCAGCCCCGCCGAGCCGACGGCGCCGGCCTGGGCCGCGGAGCAGAACCGTCAGGGATGGGGCTCGGGTGAGCAGCCGGTCCGGTCGCCGTCCGGCGACCCGGCCGCTCGCGGCACCGGTTACGTCCCCGCCCCGGCCACCGTGCCGAACGAGACCTGGGTCACGCCCGCTCCGCCGGACGACCCGCACCGCTCCGGCGGCTTCGCACCCACCGGCGGGCAGCACGACGACGCCCCGGGACACGCCGGTGGCGCGCCCCCCGCCGCCGCGCCGCCGGACGATCCGAACCGCTCCGGCGGCTGGAACCCGCGTGACGAGCAGCCCGCCGCGGCCGACGACCCGGGCCGCTCCGGCGGCTGGACGCCGCGCGAGAGCCAGCCGGCCTGGGCGCCCCCGGGTCAGCAGACCGGCGCCACCTGGCCGCCGGCCGATCCGCCCGCCCGGGCCGCCGCCGCGGTCTCGGTGCCCGGCGCCACCCGGCCGGACGCTTCGTGGTCCACTCCGGAGCAGTCCGATCAGGACAACCGCTCCGCCGCTCCCGAGGACGACCCGCACCGCTCCGGCGGCTGGCGTCCGACGGGAGGACCGCAGCACGACGAGGGACACCGCTCCGGCGGCTGGCCCGCCCCGCAGCCCGAGAACCGCGCGGGTGGCTGGGACGAGCCTGCCCGCCCCGACGACCCGGACCGTTCCGGTGGCTGGGCCGCGGGCCGCGCCGCCAACCCGGCCGAGGCGGCACAGCCGGGCGGCTGGGGCGAACCGGACCAGGGCCGGCAGCCCGGCGGCTGGGGTGCCCCCGCCGTACCGCAGCAGCGTGACTCCGAGGAGCAGGCCGGCGCCTGGAGCGGCGCCGCGTCAGTGCCGCAGCGCCAGGAGACCGGGCGGCCGGCGGAGGAGCCGGCACAGCCCGGCTGGGGCTCCGCCGCGCCGGTCGAGGCGCCGGCGGCCCGCGCGAGCGTCTCCGTACCGGCTCCCGACGCGCCCGCCGGCTGGGGCGGCAACCAGGACGACCGCCCGGCCGTACCGGCCGCCGAGCCGTGGTCGCCCGCCGAGGCGTGGGGCCGCTCCGAGGACTCCGCGCCGGCGTACCAGCCCGCTCCCGCGCCGGGCATCTCGCCCGGCAACGCCGTGCCGCTGCCCGCACAGCAGCAGCGGGTGCCCGGCGCCGCGCTTGCCGCGTCGTCGCCCGCCGACCACCCGCCCGCGCCGGCCGAACCCCAGGGGTACGAGCCGGAGCGCGGCGACGGAGCCTGGGGCGAGCCGCAGTCGGCGTCCGTGCCCGGCCCGCGTACCTCCCCGGAGGGCGGCCCGGTCTCGGCCAGCGCGTCGGTCCCGGTGACCAGCCGGGTCACCCCGCCGTCCGACCAGCCCCTGCCGACCGGCACCCCGGCGCCGCAGCCCCGGGTGTACGGCCGGCCGGCCCGCCCGGAGCCCGAGGACGCGCCCGAGCAGGACGGGCACGGCTTCCCCGACCAGGACGGGCCGTCCGGGTTCGGCCCGGACAACGGCTTCCCCGGCCCGCAGTCCCGGACCGAGGACGCCGACGGACCGCACGGGTACGCCGCCGCGCCGCCGTCGTCGCCGGCCGCGCCGCCGCCGTTCCCGGCCGGTGTGCCGTCCTTCATGGACCCGCCCGCGAACACCCGCCCCGCCAACGGGGTGCACCCGGGCGGCGAGGCGCCCGGCGCGGTCCGGGACCCGTTCGACGGCCCGCAGAGCCCGTACGGCACCCCGGGCGGTCACCAGGACCCGTTCGGCCCGCCGGGCGGCCGCCAGGACCCGTTCGGTTCTCCCGGCGGCCACCAGGATCCGTTCGGCAGCCCGGCCGGCCGTCCCGAGCCGTTCGGCGGCCAGCCGGACCAGTTCGGCCCGCCGGCCGGTGGGCGCGCCTCCGTCGCGGTGCCCGGCCAGGGCTGGCCGGGAGACACGAGCCCCTTCCCGGCGCCGCAGCAGGCCCCGCCGGCCTGGTCGCAGGACGGACCGTCCGGTGAGCCGGAGCAGGGCCGGTTCGACGCGTTCAAGCCGGACGCCGCCGAGCCGCAGACCGAGGCGCCTCCGCCGAAGGTACGCAACGGACGGGTGCTGGCCGCGGTGCTGATCGCGGCGGTGCTCATCCTCGCCGTACCGCTCGGTCTGCTCACGCTGCTCGGCAAGGTCGGCGACGACAAGCCGGCGGGCTTCGACCCGGCGGTCGGCTCCTGCGTCAAGCAGTCCGGCGAGACCGCCGTGGCCGCCGACTGCGGGGAGCAGGGCGCGTTCAGCGTGGTGTCGAAGGTGGACAACAAGGACAAGTGCGCCGATCTGACGCAGCCGACGGTCTCCGTCGACAGCGGCGGGACCACCCGGGTGCTCTGCCTGAAGCCCGCCGGCCAGTAACCGCACGTACGCCGGAGCGTCCACCCCTCGCCGGGGTGGGCGCTCCGCGCCGTTTCGGTGTGCGTCTGTTCACCCCGGGATCGCCGGGAGCGCGCCCGGCCGGTGCGGCACGATGGGGGCATGAGCGCACGCGTACGGGCACCCGAACTGCGGGGCCGGTCCTGGCTGAACACCGGCGGCAAGGCCGTCACGCTGGCCGACCTGCGAGGCAAGATCGTCCTGCTGGATTTCTGGACCTTCTGCTGCATCAACTGCCTGCACGTGCTGGACGAGCTGCGCCCGCTCGAAGAGAAGTACGGCGACGTCCTGGTCGTGATCGGGGTGCACTCGCCGAAGTTCGAGCACGAGAAGGACCCGGCGGCGCTGGCCGCGGCCGTCGAACGGTACGGCGTGCACCACCCGGTGCTCGACGACGCCGACATGGACATGTGGCAGCAGTACGCGGCCAAGGCGTGGCCGACCCTGGCCGTGGTCGACCCGGAGGGCTACGTGGTCGCCACCATGGCCGGCGAGGGGCACGCCGAAGGTCTCGCCCGGCTGATCGACGAGCTGATCGCGGCCCACGAGGCCAAGGGCACGCTGCACCGGGGCGAGGGCCCGTACGTGCCGCCGGCCGAGCCGGACACCGTGCTGCGGTTCCCCGGCAAGGCCCTGCCGCTCGACGGCGGAAACCTGCTGGTCAGCGACTCGGCCCGGCACTCCCTGGTCGAGCTGGCCGCCGATGGCGAGACAGTGGTCCGCCGCATCGGCGCCGGTTCCCGGGGCCGGACGGACGGCCCGGCCACCGCCGCCACGTTCGCCGAGCCGCAGGGGCTCTGCCTGCTGCCGCCACACGTGGCCGAGGTGGCCGGCTACGACGTGGTGATCGCGGACACGGTCAACCACCTGCTGCGCGGCGTACGGCTGTCCACCGGCGAGGTGGTCACCGTTGCCGGCACCGGTCGGCAGTGGCGCTCGACCGTCGACGACCACGCGCACGACGCCCGCGCCGTCGACCTGTCGTCCCCGTGGGACGTGGCCTGGTACGACGACCGGGTGATCGTCGCCATGGCCGGCATTCACCAGCTCTGGTGGTTCGACCCGATCAAGCGGACCGCCGGCATGTACGCCGGTACCACTGTCGAGGCGCTGCGCGACGGCCCGCTGCCGGACGTGTGGATGGCCCAGCCGTCCGGTCTGTCCGTGTCGGCCGACGGTTCGCGGCTCTGGATCGCCGACAGCGAGACCAGCGCGATCCGCTGGGTCGAAGGCGGCGTCATGCACACCGCCGTCGGTCAGGGCCTGTTCGACTTCGGGCACGTCGACGGCCCGGCCGACCAGGCGTTGCTCCAGCACCCGCTGGGCGTGTGCGCGCTGCCCGACGGCTCGGTGCTGATCGCCGACACGTACAACGGGGCCGTGCGGCGCTTCGACCCGGAGACCGGGCAGGTGGGCACCGTCGCGGACGGGCTGGCCGAGCCGAGCGACCTGGTGCTCACCGGCGACGGCGACGTGCTCGTGGTCGAGTCGGCGGCGCACCGGCTGACCCGGCTGGCGCCGGGCGCGCTGACCTCGGCCGGGGCGAACACTGTGGACGGCCCCCGGCACCGGCTGGAGCGCAAGCCGACCGACGTGGCGGCCGGGGAGCTGACCCTGGACGTGATCTTCACGCCGGCGCCGGGGCAGAAGCTCGACGAGACGTACGGGCCGTCGACCCGTCTGGTGGTCTCGGCGTCCCCGCCGGAGCTGCTGGTCGAGGGCGCGGGCACCACCACCGACCTGTCCCGCAAGCTGGTGGTCAGCGGTGACGTGGCGCAGGGCGTGCTCCAGGTGACCGCCCAGGCGGCGACGTGCGACGCCGACGTCGAGCACGCGGCCTGCCACCTGACGCGGCAGGACTGGGGCGTGCCGGTCCGGGTGGTCGCCGGCGGCGCGACCCGCGTGCCGCTGGTCCTGCGCGGCATGGACGCCTGACAGCGCGTGTTAAGAAGGGCCCCTTCCTCTACCGGAGGCGTTAACAGGGGGCCCTTCCTTTCACGCGAACGGAGTGAGCGTGACCCCCGCATCGACAAGCGCGGCCCGCACCAGCTCCGCGCACCGCACCGCCCCAGGCGTGTCACCGTGCAGGCAGATGGACTCGACCGGGCAGGGAATCACCGTCCCGTCGACAGCGACGAGCGTCTGCTCGACAGCCATCCGTACCGCCCGGACGGCGACCTGCTCCGGGTCGGTCACCAGCGCGTCCGGTGAGCTGCGCGGCACCAGCGTGCCGTTCGGCAGGTAGTTGCGGTCGGCGAACCCCTCGGCCACCACCCGCAGCCCGGCGCCGGTCGCGAGCTGCGCGAGCACGCTGCCGGGCTGGCAGAGCACGGGCAGCTCGTGGTCGTACCCGCTGATCGCGGCCACCAGCGCGGCGGCCTGGGCCTCGTCGCGGGCGGCCGCGTGGTAGAGCGCGCCGTGCGGTTTGAGGTAGCGGACCCGCGTGCGGTACAGCCGGCAGAAGGCGTCGAGCGCCCCGAGCTGGTAGATCGTCTCGTCGCGCAGCTCGGCGAAGTCGTACGCGATGTGCCGCCGCCCGAAGCCGGCGAGGTCCCGGTAGCCGACCTGCGCGCCGACCGCGACGCCGCGTTCGGCGGCGGCGGCGCAGACCCGGTGCATGGTGGCCGCGTCGCCGGCGTGGAAGCCGCAGGCGACGTTCGCGGAACTGATCAGGTCGAGCAGCGCGTGGTCGTCGCCGAGCCGCCAGCTTCCGAATCCCTCGCCGAGGTCAGCGTTGAGGTCCATGGAACGTCACCGTAGCGCCTGGCCGGGCCTGGGCGAGCGGGGTCACGTCGTCCACCACCCCGACGACCGGGTAACCGCCGGTGGTGGGGTGGTCGGCGAGGAAGACCAGCGGCTGGCCGTCCGGCGGGACCTGTACCGCGCCGAGCACCAGTCCTTCGCTGGGCAGTTCGCCGGCCACCGCGCGCGGCAGTGCCGCGCCGGCCAGCCGCGCGCCGACCCGGTTGCTGTCCGGGCTCACCGTGTACGCGGTGCCGCACAGCAGCGCCAGCGCCTGCGGGGTGAACCAGTCCTGCCGGGGGCCGGGGCGCACGGTCAGCCGCAGTTCGTCCGGGGCCGGCCCGGGGACGGTGAGGTCGACAGGGGGCGGGGGACCGGCCGGGGTGCCGAGGGGCAGCCGGTCCCCGTCGCGCAGCGGTGGCGGCCCCAGCCCGGAGAGCGTGTCGGTGGCGCGGCTGCCGAGCACCGGCTCGACGGTGGTCCCGCCGCTCACCGCCAGCCAGGTGCGCACCCCGGCCCGGGCTGGCCCGACGCGCAGCACCGCCCCGGCCGGCAGCGCCAGCGGCCGTCCCACGTCCGCCGGACGCCGCCGCGCACCGGGCGGCGGCCACTCGACGACCACCTCGGCGGGGGCGCCGGTGAGCGCGACCGCTACGGCCCGGATGAAGCGCAGCACGCAGCCGGTCATGGTGATCTCCAGCCCGGCGGCGTGCTCGTCGTTGCCGACGAGGCGGTTGGCCAGGCGCAGGGCGGCCGGGTCGAGCGCGCCGGAGCGGGGCACGCCGAGGTGCGCCCAGCCGGGGCGGCCCTGGTCCTGCACTGTGGTGAGCGCCCCGGCCCGCAGCACCTCGATCACGGCGCGTCGACCAGCCGGACCCGGGTGCCGGGGGTGAGCCGGGCCGGCGGGTCGGCGCGTACGTCGAACAGCGGCAGGTCGGTCCGGCCGACCAGCAGCCAGCCGCCGGGCGACGCGGCGGGGTAGATGCCCGCGTACGGGCCGGCGAGCGCGACCGAGCCGGCCGGCACCCGGGTACGCGGCGTGGCGAGCCGGGGCACTGCCAGCTCGGGCGGCAGCCCGGTCAGGTACGCGAACCCGGGCGCGAATCCGCAGAACGCGACCCGGAACTCGGTACGCCGCAACCGGTCGACCACGGCGGGCACGTCGGTGTCCCAGTGGGCGGCGACGCGCGGCAGGTCCTCGCCGTCGTACACGGTCGGCACCCGGACCTCCTCGGCGGCTGCGCCCGAGGCGGCGGTCCGTGGACGCCAGCCGGCGATCCGGGCGGCGGCCGCCTCCGGGTCCGGTACGCCGTCGAGCAGCACGGTGACAGCGCCCGGGACGATCTCGGTGGCGGTCAGCTCGCCGCTCGCGCGCCGGTGCCACAGTTCGGCCCGCCACGCCTCGACCTGCTCGGGGTCGTCGCAGTCGAGCAGCAGGGCATGGGTCCCGACCGGCCGGATCCGCATCCGGTCATCCTCCCGTGGGCTGACGTGACGGTCCACACTACTTGCAAGTAACCTACGCTGCCGTAACCTGTTGATGTGACCACATCCGCACCGTTCCGGCTCCGGCCGGCCGACATCGGGAAGCCGCGCATGCGCGGCTGGCTGCACGCGTACGCGTTCTTCGCCGCTCTCGTCTGCGGCATCGTGCTCTGTTCGATCGCCGCCGGCCGTCCCGGCTGGGCGCCACTGGTGAGCTGTCTGATCTACAGCTTCACCGTGTGCGGGCTCTTCGGCACCAGCGCGCTCTACCACCGGCGGGTCTGGTCCGAACGCGGCTACCAGATCATGCGCCGGATGGACCACTCGATGATCTTCGTGTTCATCGCCGGCACCTACACGCCGTTCTGCGCCCTGCTGCTGGACAACCGCCAGGCCACGATCATGCTGAGCCTGGTCTGGGGCGGCGCGATCGCGGGCGTCGCGGTCAAGCTGATCTGGCCGCACGCGCCGCGCTGGGTCTCCGCCCCGCTCTATCTCGCGCTCGGCTGGGTCGCGGTGGCCATGCTGCCGCAGATCCTGCACTCCGGCGGCGTCACCGCGCTGGTGCTGCTGAGCGTGGGCGGCGCGATCTACAGCGTGGGCGCGGTCTTCTACGCGCTGCGCCGCCCGAACCCGTGGCCCACGGTCTTCGGCCACCACGAGTTCTTCCACGCCTGCACGCTCGTCGCGGCGATCTGCCACCACATCGCGATCTACTTCGCGTTGTTCGCCTGACCCGAACCGAGTCGAGCCGGACCGGCCCCGGACACGCGCGAGGGCCCCGCGCCGTTGCGGGGCCCTCGGGTTCGGGGGGTACGGGTCAGACCGGGTAGCCCGAGCCCGGACCACGCACCTCGCGGTACTCCTCGCGTACGACGCGGTCCTCACGGACCGGCGCGACCGGCTCGGCGACGACCCGCTCGCGCACCGGCGCGGCCACCACCCGGCGGCGGCTGTTCCAGAAGTAGAGCGTGGTGAGCAGGCCGGCGACGCCGGCGAGCATGAGCACCCAGCCCACCACGTTGAGGTTCAGCCATCCCAGGTTGGCGTCGACGGCGAACGCGAAGATCGCGCCGAGCGCGATGAGGAAGATGCTTGCACCGATGCCCATGACGTCGCCTCCTTGGCGTCCTGCTGGCGTTTCCTGCCCGCCGCGGCCATGGATGAGGTAGCGGCACACATCGACATACCCAGGCGCTTTGATCGTCAATCAGGCAAGCTGGGCGGTATGACGGACGACAGGAACGGGCAGCGGACGTTGGTGCTGCTGCGGCACGCCAAGGCCGAGCCGTCCGGGGACGCCCCCGACGCGGAGCGGTCGCTGACGGCGCGGGGGCACGCCGACGCCGCCACCGCCGGCGCCTGGCTGGCCCGGCACGGGCTGCTTCCCGACGTGGTCCTCTGCTCGCCGGCCCGGCGCACCCGGCAGACCTGGCACGACGTGGCGATGGGGATGAGCGGTTCCCCGGTGGAAGGCGGTCCCGCGGGCTCGGCGCCCGCGGTGCGGTACGAGGCGACCGCGTACGACGCGCTTCCGGATCAGCTGCTGGAGCTGCTGTGGACCGTCGAGCCGACCGCCGGCACGGTGCTGCTGGTCGCCCACAATCCGGGGATCTCTCTGCTGTCGGCACTGCTCGACCCGCAGCGGGCCGACCCGGACGGCCTGCGGACCACAGACCTGGTGGTGCACCGGCCGACGACCCGCTGGGCCGACCTCGCGCCGGGAAACGCGCCGATCACCGGCCGCCACACCGCCCGCGCCTGAGGCTCAGCCGACGCGGGTGTCGTACGCCGCCCGGCTGGCGAGCACGTCGTCCATGTGCGCCTCCGCCCAGGACTTCAGGCCCCGGATCATCTCGTGCAGGGAGAACCCGAGGTCGGTCAGCTCGTAGGTGACTGTCACCGGCACTGTCGGCTCCACGGTGCGGGTGATCAGACCGTCGCGTTCCAGGGCACGCAGCGTCTGGGTGAGCATCTTCTGGCTGACCCCGGGGAGCGTGCGGAACAGCTCGGAGTATCGCCTCGGGCGCGGGTCGCCCGCGCAGTCCGCCCCGAACCGGTGCGAGCCGTCGCTGCGCAACGCGGCCAGCACGAGCGTGACCCACTTGTCGGTGATCCGGTCGAGCAGTTGCCGGCTGGGGCACTGGGCCAGGAACGCGTCGTACTCCGCCTTGCTCATCTGTGCTCCTGCCGCCTCGGTGAGCTACGCACTTTCAGGTGCCTACTTCCCACCGGAAAGTTACACCCCGATAGTGGAGGCCGGGCGCCGTGATCCAGCGGCGCCCGTGACGGACGACGAGAGCCAGAGGTACACGCATGGCCCCCACCACCCTTCCCGGCGGCACCTGGACGCTGGGAGACCTGACCGTCACCCGGTTCGGCTACGGCGCGATGCAACTCGCCGGCCCCTGGGTCATGGGACCGCCCGCCGACCACGACGGCGCCCTCGCGGTCCTGCGCGAGGCGGTCGCGCTCGGCATCACCCACATCGACACCAGCGCGGCCTACGGGCCACACGTCACCAACCGGCTGATCCGGGAGGCGCTGCACCCGTACCCGGAGTCGCTGCACGTCGTCACCAAGGTCGGCGCGGACCGGGACCAGCAGGGCGGCTGGCCCACGGCACGCGACCCGGAGAGCCTGCGCCGGCAGATCCGGGAGAACCTGGCAACGCTGGGCGTGGAGACGCTCGACCTGGTCAACCTCCGGCTCGGCGACGCGGAAGGGCCGAAGCCCGGCTCGCTCACCGAGGCGCTGGAAACGCTCGTCGCGCTCCAGCAGGAGGGCGTGATCCGCCACCTCGGCCTGAGCAACGTGACGCCGGAACAGGTCGCCGAGGCACAGACCGTCGCACCGATCGTCTGCGTGCAGAACCGGTACAACCTGGCGCACCGCGGCGACGACGACCTGATCGACGACCTGGCCCGTCAGGGCGTCGCGTACGTGCCGTTCTTCCCGCTCGGCGGGTTCACGCCGCTGCAGTCCTCGGCGCTGTCGGCAGTCGCCGAGCGCCTGGGGGCGACGCCGATGGGCGTCGCCCTGGCCTGGCTGCTGGGCCGCTCCCCGAACATCCTGCTGATCCCCGGCACGAAGTCCGTCGCGCACCTGCGCGAGAACGTCGCGGGCGCCGGCCTGTCCCTCTCCGGCGACGATCTCGCCGAGCTGGACCGGATCGGCCGCTGAGACGCGGCGTCAGGACGGCGGGGCCGTCGGCGGCGGCGGGTCGGGCGGCGGCGGCATCATCGCTGTCGGATGCGAGAGCCGGTTCTCCTCCACGATGAGCGTACGGGCCCGCTTGCGGCGGTCCTGCCAGAACCACAGCGTGGTCAGCAGGACGCCCAGCCCGGCCAGGATGAAGACCCAGCCGACCGCGCGCAGGTCGATCCACCAGACGTTGGCCCGGATGGCGAAGGTCATGATCGCGCCGAGCGCGATGAGAAAGATGGCGCTACCAATGCCCATGTGCGCTGCACTCCCCCGTGCGATGGCCTTGGGCGTACTCCGGTCGTGGTCCGCGACGGTTACCCGCCACCGGGCCCGCCTATCCACCTCGGGAGCATTGACGACGACGGCCGGCGGGCTGGTGCCCGCCGGCCGTCGTCATGAGGGGGAGAGTGACGCTTCAGGGGAGAAAGACCCCGGAGGGGCTCAGAAGACCTCCTCCGGGAGGTCCATGATCTCCAGGTCGGTGCCCTCGATGATCCGCCGGTCGGCGCCGATGCGGGGCAACACCTCGCGGGCGAAGAACCGGGCGGCGGCGACCTTGCCGGTGTAGAAGGACTTGTCGGCCGCGGAGACCTCGCCGGCCAGCGCCTTCAGCGCCACGTCCGCCTGCTTCTGCAGCAGCCAGCCGACCACCAGGTCACCGATCGCGAGCAGGAACCGGCGGCTGCTCAGGCCGACCTTGTAGAGGGCGCGGGTGTCGCCGCCCTGGGCCTCGCCCAGCCAGCCGGTCATCACGCCGAGGATGTTCTGGATCTCGGCGAGCGCCTTGCCGAGCGCCTGACGCTCCTCCTTGAGCTGACCGTTGCCGGCCTCGGAGGCGATGTGCTCCTGGATCTCGGCGGCGACCGCCATCAGGGCCTTGCCGTTGTCCCGGACGATCTTCCGGAAGATCAGGTCCAGGCTCTGGATCGCGGTGGTGCCCTCGTACAGGGTGTCGATCTTGGCGTCCCGGACGTACTGCTCCAGCGGGTAGTCCTGGAGGAAGCCGGAGCCGCCGAAGGTCTGCAGCGCCTCGTGCCCGAGCAGCTCGTACGCCCGCTCCGACCCGACGCCCTTGACCAGCGGCAGAAGCAGGTCGTTGACGCGCTTGGCCAGCTTGGTGGCCTTCTCGTCACCGGCCGCCTCGGCGATCGTGACCTTGTCCTGCCAGGTCGCGGTGTAGCAGACGAGCGCGCGCAGGCCCTCGGCGTACGACTTCTGCAGCAGCAGCGAGCGGCGCACGTCCGGGTGGTTGGTAATGGTCACCCGCGGCGCGGTCTTGTCGGCCATCTGGGTGAGGTCGGCGCCCTGCACCCGGTTCTTGGCGTACTCCAGCGCGTTCAGGTAGCCGGTGGAGAGCGTGGCGATCGCCTTGGTGCCGACGAGCATCCGGGCATACTCGATGATCATGAACATCTGGCGGATGCCGTCGTGCTTCTCACCCAGCAGCCAGCCCTTGGCCGGTACGCCGTGCTCGCCGAACGTCACCTCGCAGGTGTTCGAGACCTTCAGGCCCATCTTGTGCTCGACGTTGGTGGCGTAGACGCCGTTGCGCTCGCCCAGCTCGCCGGTCTCGGCGTCGAAGTGGTACTTCGGCACGACGAACAGCGACAGGCCCTTGGTGCCCGGGCCGCCCACGCCCTCGACGCCGACCGGACGGGCCAGCACGTAGTGGACGATGTTGTCGCTCAGGTCGTGCTCACCGGAGGTGATGAAACGCTTCACGCCCTCGATGTGCCACGAGCCGTCCGGCTGCTGGATCGCCCGGGTGCGGCCGGCGCCCACGTCCGAGCCGGCGTCCGGCTCGGTGAGGACCATGGTCGAGCCCCACTGCTTGTCGATGAACAGCCGGGCCCACTTCTTCTGCTCCTCGGTGCCCTCGACGTGCAGCACGTGGGCGAAGGACGGGCCGGAGGCGTACATCCAGATCGGGGCGTTGGCGCCGAGCACCAGCTCGGCGAGCGACCACCAGAGGGCGCGCGGGGCGTTGGTGCCGCCCAGGACCTCCGGCAGGTCGAGGCGCCAGAACTCGGAGTCCATGAACGCCTTGTACGACTTCTTGAACGACTCCGGCAGCGGCGCGGTGAACGTCGCCGGGTCGAAGACCGGCGGGTTGCGGTCGCTGTCCGTGTAGCTGGCAGCCAGGTCCTCGCGGGCGAGACGGTCGACCTCGCCGAGGAAGCTGCGGGCGGTGTCGACGTCCAGGTCCGTGAACGGAGCCTGGCCGAGCGTCCGGTCCGCCCCGAATACCTCGAACAGGTTGAACTCGAGGTCCCGCACGTTGCTCTTGTAGTGGGTCATGCTCGCTGGCCCCGCTTCCGGACAGGTGTTACCGATCAGTAACTCCAGACTGTATTACTCACCGGTAGGCAACGACAAGCGGATCTCGGAAGTGACAGCGATTACACACTTCCCGTTCATCCGTCGGCGGCGCCGACCTCCCAGCTCGGCACCGGCGTCGCGGTGGCGCTGTACGGGCCGGCGTACTCCATCAGGACCAGCGCGATGTCGTCGTCGAGCCGGCCGTGCACCCACTCGACGAGGGCGGTCTCCAGCGAGGCCAGCCCGTCGGCGACGGTGCCGTGACCGAGCAGCCGCCAGGCCCGGTCGGCGGTGGGGAAGAACTCGCCGTCCCGCCGCGCCTCGCCCAGCCCGTCGGTGAACAGCAGCAGCCGGTCGCCCGGCTCCAGCCGCTCCACCCGCGGCCGGACCACGGGCATGAACCCGAGCGGCGGCGCGGGCGCGGGCGGCTCCAGCGGGATCACCTTGCCCCGGCGCAGCAGCAACGGCGGCGGGTGCCCGCAGTTGACGATGGTGAGCGTGCCGCCGCGCTCCTCGACCAGCGCCGCGGTGACGAAGTCCTCGTCGCCGACGTTGCGGGCCACCGCCCGGTCCAGGTCGGTCACCACGGCGCGCAGGTCGGCCCGCTCGTACGCCACGTGCCGGTAGGAGCCGAGCACGATGCTGGCCAGGCGGACCGCGTCCAGCCCTTTCCCCCGGACGTCACCGATGATCATGCGGACGCCGTACGGGGTGTCCATCGCCTCGTACAGGTCGCCGCCGATCTCGGCGGTCGCCGTGGAGGAGATGTACCGGGCGGCCACCGCGAGCGTGCCGACCTGCGGGCCGAGCGGGCGCAGCACCGCCTGCTGGGCGACCGAGGCGAGCCGGGACAGCTCCGCGATCCGGTCCACCTGCCGCTGGCGTACCGCAGCCGTGGCCGCCGCGACCGCTGTCGCCACCCCGATGGCCGTCACGTTGACGGCGGTCACCAGCGGGGTGCCCCGCTCGGCCAGGGCGAAGGCGACGCCGACGGCGGTGGCCAGCCCACCCACGGCGAGCACCACCCGCCAGGACGCGAGCGCCGCCGCGAGGAACGGCGCGACGACCATCATCGCGAGGTAGTGCGCCGGGCGACCGTCGGCAAGCTCCGCCGCGACGACGATCGCGAGCAGCCCGAGGGCCGCGCCGAGGCCGGCGCGGGATCCGGGGCTCAGCGGGCCGCGGCCCGGCTGGAAGGGTTGCGTGCGTACATCGGACAGCATGCCTGATGGACGTGAACGGGAGAATGAACCTGGCCCGTCGGCCGTGGAAGTTCTGGCCGAGTGGACGGTCAGCCGAGGACCTCGTACCGGACCTGGATGTGGCCGAGACCGGTGGCGGCGATGGACGCGAACGCGGCTCGGGACAGGTCCAGGCAGCGGCCCTCGATGAACGGGCCCCGGTCGTTGATCCGCACCACCACCGACTTGCCGTTGTCCGGGTTGGTGACCCGGACCTTGGTGTTGAACGGCAGCGTCTTGTGCGCGGCGGTCAGCGCGTTCGGGTTGAACGACTCGCCGTTCGCGGTCATCTGGCCCTCGGCGTAGAAGGACGCGCCGCACGAGCCGCTGTCCACGACCTTCGGGCTGCTCGTCTTCTTCGCCGTCGGCTTCGGAGAGGCGGTCCGGGCCTTGCTCCGGGAGGCCGCCTGGGTGCGGCTCGACTTCGGGCTCGCGGTGGCCTTGGGCGACGGGCTGACGCTCGCCGTCGGCGAGGGCGACGCGCTCGGCGAGGGGGCGGCCGAGGTGGGGGCGGGCGTGCTGGGCACGGCCTCGACCGCGACCTGCTCGGCGGGCGGCTCGGCGGAGGTGAGCCGCACGGCGCCGACGGTACCGCCGACCGCGAGCGCCACGCCGACCGCCGCGGTCGCGGCGATGGCGGCGGGCGAGGAGAACTTGCGGGTACGAAGGTGCCTAGCAGCCACCGGCCCGGTCCTTTCGTCAACTGAACAAACCGGCCCGGACCGTAACGAGAGAAGCACTTCCGAAGTCAACGTGATCATGGTGCTATGCCCGTATTTACCCCGGTACGTGTAGCCGATCACGCCACAGTCGATCGGCCGAACGGCCCACCGATCCGCGAGGATGGAAACCGTGCTGAACCGTCGCCTGGTCGAGCTGTTCCGGTGGATCGACCCCGGGCCGGGCAGCACCCACCTGGTCAGCGACATCTCCGGCTGGTGGCGTGACCCCGAGGTGCTCGCGCAGGTCGGCCCCGCGCTCGCCGGGCTCTTTCCGGACGCCCGCCCGACCGTCGTCATCGCGCCCGAGGTGACCGGGCTGCTGCTCGGCCCGCTCGTCGCGGTCGCCGCCGGCGCCGGTTTCCTGCCCGCGTACAAGGACGGTGGCGAGCGACGCCGGGCCGGGCCGACGCGCTGGGCCGACACACCCCCCGACTACCGGGGACGGCGGCTGCGGGTCGGCGTGGACGGCCGACGGCTCGGCCCCGGCGACCGGGTGCTGCTGGTGGACGACTGGGTCGACACCGGCGCGCAACTGGACGCGCTGTGCCGGGTCGTCCGGGACGCCGGAGCCGACATGATCGGCGCCGTGGCGCTGGTGGCGACCTGCCCGCCCGAGGTACGCGAGCGGCTGAGGCTGCGCGCCCTGCTCACCGGCGACGAACTGCCGTGAGGCGGGACGGTGCCGTAGCGTCCACGGCATGTGGCCCCGCATCGGTGGACTGCGCGCGCTCGCCCTCGGCACGCCCGGTGAGCTGCGCACCCGGCTCAACACCCTCGTGCTCTCCGGCGTGAAGACCGCCACCGCCGGGCTGGTCCAGGAGTACGACGACGAGAACGAGGAACTGGAGTACGTCGGCGAGCGACTGGTCCTGGTCGACGACAACGACACGTTCGTCGGCGTCGTGGAGGTCACCGGCGTCGAGGTGGTGCGCTTCGCCGACGTGCCGTGGGACTTCGCCCGCGCCGAGGGCGAGGGCGACCGGTCGATCGAGGAGTGGCGCGAGGGCCACGGCTCCTACTGGGCCCGGCAGGGCACCCCGGTCACCGACGACACCCGGATCGTCTGCCTCCGGTTCCGGCTGGTCTCCACCGAGGGCAGCGTCGGCACCTAGCCGGCCCGGCGCAGCTCCGGCAGCAGCGCCGCCGCCTCCACCAGCACCGCCTCGTCACCGGCGTACCAGCTGCTGGCCCGGGGCCAGTGCGTCACCACGTCGGTGAAGCCCAGGCGGGCCGCCCGCGCCACCTGCTCGGCGAGGAAGTCGGCGCTGGTGAGCGAGAACACCGGAGCGGAGTCCAGCGACAGGTAGCGGTCGAGCGTCGCCGGGTCGCGCCCGGCCTGCTCCAGCGTCCGCGTCATCCGGTCGGACAGCTCCGCCACCGTGCCCCACCACGCCTCGATGTCGTCGCCGCCGAGCCCGGTGGTGACCCAGCCCTGCCCGAACCGGGCGACCAGCCGCATCGAGCGGGGACCGTTCGCGGCCACCACGAACGGCACCCGGGGCTGCTGGACGCAGCCCGGGTTGTTGCGCGCGTCCACAGCGGTGAACCAGTCCCCGCGCCAGGTCGTGCCGTCCTCCCGCAGGATCGCGTCGAGCAGCTCGGTGAACTCGGCGAACCGGTCGACGCGCTGCCGGGGCGGCAGCGTCTCCCCGCCGAGCACAGCCGAGTCGAAGCCGATGCCGCCCGCGCCGAGGCCGAGCAGCACCCGGCCGTCGGAGACGTCGTCGAGCGCGGTGACCTGTCGGGCGAACGCCGCCGGATGCCGGAAGTTCGGCGACGCGACGAGCGTCCCGAGCTTGACGCGGGACGTCACGCCCGCCGCCGCGGTGAGCGTCGTCCACGAGTCGAACCACGGGCCGTCGACCAGGTCACGCCAGCCCAGGTGGTCGTAGGTCCAGGCGTGGTCGAAGCCCCACTCGTCCACCTGCGCCCACCGCCGGCGCGCTTCCGACCAGCGCTGGTCGGGCAGGATCACGATGCCGATTCGCATGATCGCCAGGGTACGACCCGGGCCGGACATGCCGACCCGGGTCGCGGGGATCACGCCGCCAGGTCGGCGACCACGCAGGCGATGTTGTCCGGCGCGCCGGCCGCGTACGCCAGCTCGACCAGGCGCTCGACGGCGGTCTCCGGATCGTCCGCCTCCGTCAGCACGGCGTGCAGCGCGCCCGGGTCCACCACGGCGGAGAGGCCGTCGGAGCAGAGCAGATAGCGGTCGCCCGGTAGTGCGGTACGCAGCGCCAGATCCGCCTCCACCTCGACGCCCGCGCCGAGCGCCCGGGCCAGCAGTGCCCGCTGCGGGTGCGTCCCGGCCTCGGCCGGGGTGAGCCGGCCCTGGTCCACGAGCGTCTGCACGTACGTGTGGTCCTGGGTGAGCCGGGACAGCTCGCCGCCGCGCAGCAGGTACGCCCGGCTGTCCCCGACGTGCACCAGCGCGAGCCGGGTGCCGCGCCGCAGGATCGCGGTGAGCGTGGTGGCGGGCTGATCGGCGTCGGTGGCGTGCGCCCGTACCGCCCGGTCGGCCCGGGTGACCGCGTCGGCGAGCGCGGCGAGCAGATCGGCCTGCGACTCGTCCGCCTGCTCCAGCGGCCGCAGCGCGTCCACCGCCTCCGCACTCGCGGTGGACCCGGCCGGACCGCGTACGCCGTCGGCGACCGCGAGCAGCGTGGCGCTCGCGTACGCGGTGTCCTCGTTGGAGTCGCGGACCGCGCCGGTCTCGCAGCGCGCCGCGTACCGGAAGGTCGTCTCGGACATGGTGGTGCCCCTCTCGCTGAGCCTGTCGACGAGGAGCGCGACGGCCCGGCCGCGCGCCGCGGTGTCCGCGCTGACCCGCCGCCACCAGGCGTCGAGCGCCTCGGCGGCGGCTGTGGGCGGCAGACCGCAGACGGTACGGATCTCGGCCAGCGGCATCCCGGCTCGGCGCAGCCCGGCGATCAGCCGCGCCCGGTCCGCCTGCTCCGGCGCGTAGTAGCGGTAGCCCGAGTGCGGGTCCACCGCGGCCGGGGGCAGCAGCCCGCAGTCGTCGTAGATGCGCAGCGCCTTGGCGCTCAGGCCGGTCGCGCGGGCGAACGCCCCGATGGTCAGCAGTCGCACGTGTCCTCCCTCGCGCTCCTCGTGCCGGTCACCGCGACCGGCACTGATCACGCTGGGCCTTGCCGCAGGGGACGGGTCAAGGCGTCGCTGCCGCCAGTTTGGTCAGCATCCGGCCCAGGTGCGGCTCGATCGTGCCGGCCGGCGCCTCGGCCACCTCGGCCGTCGTCCACCAGCGGATGCCGGCGAACTCCACCGGATCGGGCGTGAACCGCTGGTCGCGGTGCGCGGACAGCACGTACCAGAGGCTCACGTCGGTGTGCCGCTGCTCCGGCGGGCCGACCGTCTCGGTGACGGTCAGGAACGCCGGGCGCTCGCCGAACGGCGGCGCGAAGACCGCCGCCACGCCCAGCTCCTCCCGCAGCTCGCGGCGCACCGTGTCGGCCGGGTGCTCACCGGGCTCGACGTGACCGCCGCTCGGCAGCCACATGCCCGCGAGACGGTGGTCGACCAGCAGCACCGCGCCGTCGGCCGGGTCGCGGAGCAGGAAGTACGCGACCAGATGCGGCGACGGCGTACGCGGCTTGGCCCGGCGGAAGATGTCCTCCGTGGCGGCGAGCCAGGACAGCGCCGCCTCCCGGTGCCGCGCCTCCTGCTCGTCACCAGGTGTCAGCTCGTCGACCAGTGCCCGGATCTCGTCCCGCATCCCGCCGATGCTGCCACCCGGGTACGACACGGTCAGTCCGGCGGCAGCGGGTTGGCGTCGGCCGCCGCGCGGACGAACTCACGTACCCGGGACGTGGTGTTCCCGGCCGTCCACACCGGACCGCGACAGATCGGCGGCGCGTCGTGGATCGGCACGTAGGCCACGTCCGGACGGGCATAGAACTGCCGGGCCTGCTCGCCCACCGGCAGCACGCCACGCCCCAGCGCGACGAGCGCCAGCATCTCGGAGAAGCTGCCGCCGACCGGGCCCTTCGGCACCGGACGGCCCGACGGGGTGCGGTCCGGCGTGCGGTCCTGCTTGAACGCGGTCGACGTCACCGCCGGGTACTGCACCACCGGATGGTCGCCCAGCACCTCCAGCGACACCGACTCCTCGGCCGCGAGCGGATGGCCCGCGGCCACCGCGAGCACCCGGCGCTCGCGCAGCAGCACCGGGCCGTTCGCCATCCCGTCGAAGGGGTACGAGGCGATCAGCACGTCGATCGTGCCGTCCAGCAGGCTCGACCGGGTGCTGGCCAGCGGTGCCTCGTGCACGTGCACCTCGCAGTCCGGGTGACGCTCGGTGAACAGGGCCACCGCGCGCAGCAGCACCGGCGCTGTCGACTCGCCGACGTACGCCACCCGCAGCCCGCCGGTGAGCCCGCGCCCGGCGTCCACGGCCCGCTGGACCGCCTCCTCGATGCCGGCCACCAGCGGGCGCATCTCCTCGGCCAGGCGGGCGCCGATCGGGGTGAGCCGGACGACCCGGCTGGTGCGCTCGAACAGCGGCGCGCCGATGCGGCGTTCCAGCTTGCGCACCACGTGACTGACCCGTCCGGTGCTCACCCGCAGCCGCTCGGCGGTCCGCCCGAAGTGCAGTTCCCCGGCCAGCGTCAGGAACGTCTCGATCTCGTACCGCTCCAGCACAAGGCACCTCCGTCGTTGCCCGTGAGTCAACGATCGTAGTGCGATCGGGGGTTGGTCCCGCCGCCGCGCCGGGCCAGGGTTGGCGCATGCGGAACGATCTCGTGACGGTGACCGGATTCGACCATCTCGTGCTCTCGGTGAGCGACGTCGAGCGCTCCCTCGACTTCTACTGCGGCACGCTCGGGCTGGCCCCGGTGCGGGTCGACAGGTGGCGGGCTGGCGAGGCGCCCTTCCCGTCCGTACGGGTCGACGCCGGCACCATCATCGACCTGGTCGAGGGCGACCCGGCCGGGTCCAACGTGGACCACTTCTGCCTGGTGGTCGAGCCGGTCGACTGGCAGCGGGTGATCGGCTCCGGGGTTTTCACGGTGCTGACCGGCCCGGTACCGCGCTTCGGCGCGCGCGGCACCGGCACCTCGATCTACGTCCGCGACCCGGACGGCAACACAATCGAACTGCGCTCCTACCCGGCCGACGCCTAACCTGGCCCGATGCCGGAGCTGGAACGACTCGCCGCTCACCACGCACCCGCCGTGCTGCGGTTCGAGCGGGAGAACCGTGCGTACTTCGCCCGGTACGTACCTGACCGGGGCGACGACTTCTTCACCCGGTACGCCGCCCGGCACGCGGCCCTGCTGGACGAGCAGGACCGCGGCACCTGCCACTTCCACGTGCTGGTCGGCGACCACGGCGCCGTGGTCGGACGGTTCAACCTGGTCGACGTCGCAGGCGGCAGCGCCGAGCTGGGCTACCGGGTGGCCGAGCGCGCCGCCGGGCGCGGGCTCGCCCGGGACGGCGTACGGCGCGTCTGCGAACTGGCCCGCACCGAGTAGGGGCTGCGCCGGCTGGTCGCCTCGGCGGCACTGGCGAACCCGGCCTCCCTGTCGGTGCTCCGGCGTGCCGGATTCGTACCCGACGGTCCGGTGGAGCTGGACGGGGAGCCCGGCCTGCGGCACGTGCTCGACCTCGACGCGCGCTACGCGGCCGCGTCCCCGTAGGCGGGCGCGCCGGCCGGCTCGTACGTCAGCTGGAGCGTGCCGTGGGCGTGGGTGACCGACTCGGTGAGCCGCAGCGCGCTCGGCACCGTCCCCTCGCCGAACAGCCGCTTGCCGGTGCCGAGCAGCACCGGGTACACCCACAGGTTGAGCCGGTCCACGAGGCCGGCGCGCAGCAGCGACTGCACCAGGTCGAGGCTGCCGATCACGTGCACCTCGTCGTGGCGGGCCTTCATCTCGGTCACCCGCTCGGCCAGGTCGCCGCTCACCAGCGTCGAGTTCGCCCAGGCCAGCGGCTCGGTCAGGGTACGGCTGGCCACGTACTTGGGCACGCCGTTGAGCAGGCCGGTGAAGGGGATCTCCTCCGGCGCCTTGGGCCAGTAGCCGGCGAAGATGTCGTACGTCTTGCGGCCCAGCAGCAGCGCGTCCATGCTGCTCGCCCGCTGGAACATCACCGCGCCGGATTCGTCGTCCAGCAGCGGCATCTGCCAGCCACCGTGGCTGAAGCCGCCCTCGCGGTCCTCGTCGGGCTCGCCGGGCGCCTGCGCCACGCCGTCGAGGGTCAGGAACTCGGTCACGATCAACGTACCCATGGGTCTGCTCCTCCGGTTTCCGCTGCTTTCCCCCGTCAGACCCGGCTGCGGCCCGCGACTCATCGCTCCGCCCACCCGGTCGGTGGAATGCTTCCGGGGTGCCGTCTCCCGTGCCCCGGACCGTCAAGGCGGTCGACACCGCCACGCTCATCCAACTCGACAGCCAGGCGATCGAGTACGGGTTCAGCCGCAATCACGGCCACGGCTGGCTGGCCGACCCCGCACGCCCTGCACTACCTACGCCCGTTCCTGGTGCACCGGGCGGGGCGGCGGCCGGAGTTCGTTCCGCACTGGCGGTGCATGCTGCTGCTGACAGTGCGCGACGGCCAGGAGATCTTCTCGTTGCTCGACGTCTGGCCCGCTTCGTTCGACCGGCTGCCCGAGACGCTGGACCGGGCCGCGAAGCAGGCGGTAGCCCATCGCCTCGACCACGGGAACCTGCCCACCCAAGCGCAGTGGGCTCATCGCTTCCGTACGAACTTGACCTGATGGCCGTCCGGCTTGCGGACCCACGCGTAGTGAAGCCGCCCGTCAGGCGAGTCCCTCGGCGGCACGACGCTCATCGCACCCGCAGTCCTTGACACGCTGCGTCAAGTACTTGACGATGACCGTCAAGTAAGTGGGGAGGCTGCATGTCACCAAGCCATGGGGACCTTGTCGAACAGCTCGTCAGGTTGATCGAGATACGCCTGCTCGACCCCCTCGAGATCCTGCTCGACGGCCACGACCGCGTCGACTCGCTGCGCGCCGTCGTCCACGAGCGGGCCCGCACCTGGGCCACCACGATGCTCGGCGGCGACGATCGAGCGGCCGTTGGAGCGATCATGCGAGTGATCTCCACCCTGTATCCAGGGGATGGCCCGTTCGAGCCTCCCCTCGACTGGTGGCGGAGCCCGCTCGGCCAGGCGGTTGCGCGGCGGGTGGGTCACCCCACCGCCGAGTCGGTGTCGTACGCCGTGGCCGGCGCCATGCTCGGCATCACCCGACAGGGCGTCCACGACCTGGTCTCCCGCGGCAAGTTGGCCCGTCACCCCGAGCGCGGCGTGCTCTGCGCCTCCGTCCGTGACCGATTGCTACAGGAGAGGACCAGACGTGGGTGAAACCTTCATCAGCTCGGGGACCGCGCCGATCGCAGTCCGCGACTTCGGCGGGCCCGGGCGCCCGCTGCTACTTCTGCATGGCGCCGGCGGCAATCTCGCCCAGATGACGGGGCTGGCCCAACACCTGCGGCCGGCCCACCGGGTGGTCACCGTCGACCTTCGAGGGCACGGGCGGTCCGGAGACGGCCCATGGCACTGGAACGAGGTGCTGGCCGACCTGGCCGCGGTCGCCGACGACCTGGCCCTGACCGCTCCCGCCATGGTCGGCGTTTCCCTCGGCGGGATGGTGGCCGCGCTCTGGGCGCAGCGCCACCCGGAATGCCCGGGCGCCGTCAGCCTCGACGGGAACCCGACACTGAGCCGCCCTGAACAGCTCTCCGGGATGGATCCGGAGCAGGCAGCGACGGAACTCGCCAAGCTGCGAGCCGTCTTCGATGGCGTGGCGGCGATGCTGGCCGAGCCGCTCAGCGCCGACCAGGTGGCCGCCGCGCTGGCTGGACAGCGTGCGATGGCCGAACGGTACGGAGCCGCGCCGGAAGACTGGGTGGCGGCCTTCGAGCGCAATCTGGTGCCCTGCGGCGACGGCCGTAGCCGAGTACGCCCCGTTCCAGAGCTGACCGAGCAGCTGCGCAAAGCAATGGAATCGCTTGATCTGATCCCCGCCTACCGGGACACCCGGTGCCCCTTGCTGCTCGTACTCGCAACCGAGGACCTGCCCGAACAGCAGGCATTCCACGAGTTGTACGCCGCCTACCGCCGCTCCACCGCCGAGCGTCTCGCCAGCCTGGACAACCCGTCACTGCGGGTGCTGCACCTCGCCGGCGCCAGCCACGCGATGGTCGCCGAACGCCCTCAAGAACTGGCCACCCTCATTACCGACTTCCTCAGCGCGGACGGGGTTTTCAGCCCGATCCAGTCAAGCTGAGCCGGGGCGCCGACAGCCTCACCTTCGGACCATCCGAGACCGATACCGGATCCGGACCGCCTGTAGGTGGCGGGGGACTCGGATGGGTCCCGCCTCGACCCGTGCCGCGTTGACGAAGGGCCGTGATCGGGTACGGCCAGCACAAAAGGCGGTGGCCAACCACCGAGGCCCCGGCCAGGAACCTTCCTGAGCTGGGGCCTCACTTGGAGCGGTGACGGGAATCGAGCCCGCTGGGAATTGTCAATCTCCGCCAGGGCCACTGGCTTGGCAGCCCGGTCTCGGCAGTCTCTCGTGGCCTCGGCCAGCCCCTGCCGTCCTCGCCCCGTCAGAGGCGTTGTCGCTCCGACCGCTCAAGGAGACGCATGATGTGTCGAATCAGGTAACGTCGCGCAGACAAGAACGGACCGACCTTGCTCACCGGTGCTACATAACCACCTTGACCGATGCGCATCATCGCCGCTTTTCTTTCGGAAATCTTCCTATCGAACAAGTCGCCTGACAACACGACTGTGGGCTCATCCACCGAGGTTTCGTTCCACTCGCGGAGGTCGTCGATCGCTGCCATGATTTCCTTACGCTCCTCGGTAGACCTTGCCAGGTCCGCGGCTCGGCGTAGTTCGGCTTGCGCTTCTTCCGCCCTCTCTCGATATGAGCTGATCACATCCAACGCACGGAGGCGTGCACTCGGGTCGGAGAGGTAGCTCACGTAAAGCTTGAGGTTGCTTTCCATAAGCTCCCGACATAGCGACAAGAGGTCAACTGCTCGTCCATACCAATCGATCAGTTCGGGGTGGGCTGCTTCCCCATTCCCGAGGGTGCTGAGCAGCGCCAACGCCTCTTCAGGGTGTGCGATCTCACGCCGCTCCAGGCGTTGCACGATTTCGCGAATCGCATATGGCGTTGCTTCGCAGACGTTCTCGTTCCAAGCAAGGTCGTGCGTCAGCAACCTGAGCGCTTTCGAACGAACCTGCTTGTCGGGGGATGAGAGGTCTGCGAGCGTCGACGGAATGTGATCGGATCGCCCGACGAAGCAGGCGACATCTGACCAGCGAACCTCTTCCGAAGTCATGACAGGCATGATCCCGCACCCGCCAAGGCTCCGCGGGGCGGGTGTTCCAGAGCCAGGTGGCTGCAACGTCGGAACTGGTGCGGCTGATCTCCGAGGAGGGCCGGGGTTCGGGCAGCGCCCCGAGGTGTTTCCGGAGCTTGGCGTTTCGCCACCGAGAGCGGGCGGCCGATCTGGCGGTGCGCGCAGCTCCGGGCGCCTGATCCTGGCGAGACATGTGGCAGGCAGGAAGGCACCGCCGATGGTCCGGCTGGGCCACGTTGCGCTCCGGGTCATCAGCCGATCGGACAACCGAAGGCGATGATCGGCCATTTCCATGTGCGACGGACACCCTGCGGCGCTTAGGAAGGACGCATGACCAACGAGGTGACCGTTCCCCTGCTTCCGTGCGCATCCATTGACGACATCGAAACCTTCTACGGAGTCCTCGGTTTCCGGACCACGTACAAGCAACGCCAGCCCAACGCGTGTGTGGGGGTGCAACGGGAAGACCTCAATCTGCAGTTCTTCGAGATCCCCGGGTTCGACCCGGAGCAGTCCTATGGCTCCTGTCTCGTACTCACCGCGGACATCGAGGGACTACACCGGGCATTCGCAGCCGGCATGCGCGCCGCGTACGGCAAGGTACTGGTGTCCGGAACGCCGCGGATGACCCGGCCCAGGGCGCGGAAGAACGCCGACGGGTTGGGCGGGTTCAGCGTCATCGACCCGGGCGGCAACTGGATCCGCGTCTTTCGGCACGCCGCCACCGCGCCCTTGCCGGCCACCACGCCTGCCGGGCGGCTGGCCAAGGCTCTGGCGAATGCTGTCGTGCAGGCCGATTCGAGGGGAAGCGTCGGACAGGCCGTTCGGATCCTCGACAGCGCCTTGGCCCGCCCGCAAGCCGACGACGACCCGGTCGAGCAGGTAGAGGTCCTGGTCTACCGCGCCGAACTCGCGATGGTGCTGCACGATCCGAAGACTGCGGCCGAGATGCTGGCCCGCGCCCAGTCCGTCACGCTCACGGAAGACGAATCCGAAAGGGCGGCACCCGCGTTCGACAACGCCGCCGACCTTGCAGCAGCACTGGGGTAGCGGGCACGGCCACAACAAGAAGCGGCAGTAACGACTGAGGCCCCAGCCAGGAAACCTGTCCTGAGCTGGGGCCTCACGCTGGAGCGGGTGACGGGAATCGAACCCGCACTGTCAGCTTGGGAAGCTGATGTTCTGCCATTGAACTACACCCGCAGGCGGCACCACTCTACCTGAAGGTCACCACCCCCGTGCAGTCAGGTACGCGCGCCACCTCGCCGAGGTGGCGGCATCGGCGGGCGGTTGACCCCGCCACCTCCCCGAACTGGAGTGGATCAAGCACGCGCCGAGGTCGCCGAGCGCGAAGTTGCACGTCGGCAACATATGGGCGTTCTCAAATGCATCGATGAGATGTAACGTCTGCCCCACGTTTCCGCACCGGCGTGACACACCCCCTGGCACGCCGTCAGAAAGAGGTGGGCCCATGGGACTGCGTCCCAACCTGCTGACCCGGCGTACCGCCGGTGTCGCGACGTCGACCCTCGCGCTGCTGCTCAGCACCGCCGCCGTCGGCGTCGTCCCCGCTGCTTCGGCCTTCTCGGCCGCCCCGGCCGGCGTCTGCGCCGAGCCTGCTGACGCCCACGCCGACGAGCACTCGAACGCCCGCGTCGCGAAGGGCGGCAACGCCAAGCTCGACCCCAACCACCTGACCGCCAGGCAGGTCCAGGACCGGGAAGCCGACCTCGCCGCGGCGCAGCGCGAGCGGGCCAACTTCCGGGCCGGCGCCGTCACCCCGCTGGCCACCGTGACGATCCCGGTCGTCGTGCACGTCATCCAGGAGAACAGCACCCGGGCCGGCGGCAACATCCCGGACTCGATGATCAACCAGCAGATCACCGTGCTGAACCAGTCGTACGCGGGCTCGACCGGCGGCGCCGCCACCGCCTTCGGGTTCCAGCTCACGAAGATCAACCGGGTGACGAACCCGTCGTGGTACCCGATCGTGCAGGGCTCCTCCGCCGAGCGCTCGATGAAGACCTCGCTGCGTGAGGGCGGCAAGAACACGCTGAACATCTACCTCGGCGAGCTGAGCGACAGCCTGCTGGGCTGGGCCACGTTCCCGAAGCGGACGCTGGACAAGATGGACGGCGTGGTGGTGCTCAGCGAGTCGCTGCCCGGCGGCACGTCGACCAACTACAACCAGGGCGACACCGGCACGCACGAGGTCGGCCACTGGCTGAACCTCTACCACACCTTCCAGGGCGGCTGCTCCGGCTCCGGTGACAGCGTCTCCGACACCCCGGCCGAGGCGTCCCCGGCGTACCAGTGCCCTACCGGCCGTGACACCTGCTCGGCCACCGGCAAGGACCCGATCACCAACTTCATGGACTACACGTACGACTCCTGCATGTACCAGTTCACCGCCGGACAGGCGAGCCGCATGCTCACCGCGTGGAACGCCTACCGCGCAGCCTGACCTTCTCGCACCACGTACCGGTGCCGGCCCTGTCCTCGGACGGGCCGGCACCGCTCGTTTCGGGGCTCTGGTCAGGCGGCCGGGCGGCGGGTGTCGAAGCCGTGCCGCCCGCGCCGGCCCTCGGCGGCTACCGGCTCACGCCGGGCCGGTTCGGCACCGAGCGGGTCGAGCCACACCCGCACCTGCGGCGGGGCGGCGCCGGGCTGGGCCACCGGGTCGCGCCGGGTCAGCATCGCCGCCTCGACAGTGAACTCGAACAGCCGCCAGTCACCCTGCGGCGACGCCCGCGCGATCCGGGCCAGGTGGGCCACTGTGGCCGGGTCGGTCACCGGCCGCGCGCGCCCCGCGATGTACGCCTCGTCGTCGCTCTCCTCCGGCGGGAACGAGTGCAGCGCGTAGCGGCCGTCGCGTTCGAGGTCGCGGCGCTTCGGCGAGTCGATGACGAAGCACCAGAGGCCGTCGTCGGTGATCACCGGGGAAACCGGGTGGACGCGGGGGCCGCCGTCGGCGCGGACCGTGGCGAGGTAGCCGAAGCCCGGCCCGTACTGCTGCATCAGGAGGCGGATCTCGTCGGCGAGGCGGGGCTCGTCGGCGGCGAATTCGGACCAGGAAGCCATGCGGACATCCTATCGAACACGTGTACGAAGATGTAGTGCGACACGCAGGTCACCCATACCGGTCGCTATGGTGTTCCGATGCTGCTCTCCGACCGCGACCTGGTCTCCGAGATCAAGGCCGGCACGCTTGCGCTGGAGCCCTTCGAGCCCACGTTGGTGCAGCCGTCGAGCATCGACGTACGCCTGGACCGGCTGTTCCGGGTGTTCAACAACCATCTCTACACACACATCGATCCGTCGGTACAGCAGGACGACCTGACCTCGATGGTGGAGGTGCCGGAGGGGCAGCCGTTCGTGCTGCACCCGGGCGAGTTCGTGCTCGCCTCCACGCTCGAGGTGATCTCGCTGGGCGACCAGCTCGCCGGCCGGCTGGAGGGCAAGTCGAGCCTGGGCCGGCTGGGTCTACTGACCCACTCGACCGCCGGCTTCATCGACCCGGGCTTCTCCGGTCACGTCACGCTGGAGCTGTCGAACGTGGCGAACCTGCCGATCACGCTCTGGCCCGGCATGAAGATCGGCCAGCTCTGCATCTTCCGGCTCTCCTCGCCGGCCGAGCACCCGTACGGCTCGGCCGTCTACGGCTCGCGTTACCAGGGGCAGCGCGGCCCGACGCCGAGCCGGTCCTGGCAGAGCTGGCGCACCTGGCCGACGCGCTGACGCCGACCGCAGTTGTTAATAGGGGCCCCCTCCTCTACCGGAGGCGTTAAGAGGGGACCCTTCCTTACACGCGGCCGTAGCTGTTGATGTCGCCGTCGTCGACCCGCTTCATCGTGATGGGCTTGCCGGACTGGGAGGCGTGCACCACCCAGCCGTCGCCCACGTACATCGCCACGTGGTGCAGGTCGCTGTAGTAGAAGACGAGGTCACCGGCGCGCAGGTCGGCGCGGCTGATCCGTTTCGTCACGGCGTGCTGCTGGCGCGCGTTGTGCGGCAGCGAGACTCCGCCCTTGGCCCAGGCCGCCAGGGTGAGGCCCGAGCAGTCGAAGTGGTCCGGGCCGGCGGCGCCCCAGACGTAGATCTTGCCGATCTGGGCGCAGGCGAACTTCACCGCCGCTCCGGCCGGGCCGCCGGGGTAGCCGGCCGGGCAGGGCGCCGGGCGCAGCGGGCCGCCGCCACCCTTGCCGTACACCTTGAGCCGCAGCTTCTGCAGCTTGGCGATCTCGGCGTCGATCTGCTTCTTCTTCGCCGCGAGCTGGGCCTCGGTGCGCGCCAGCCCGGCGATCATCTCGTCCAGCGGCTTCTTCTTCGCCGCCAGCTCGTCGCGCAGCGCGGCGACGGAACGCACCTGCTCGTGCTGCCGGTGCGCGAAGCGGTCGAGCAGTTCCAGGCCGTTGACCAGGTCACCGGGCGAGCGGCTGCCGAGCAGCACGTTGACTGTGGAGAGATTGTCGCCCTTGTAGGCGTCGGCGGCGAGGCCGCCGACCTGGCCGAGGGCGGCGTCCACCCGGGCCTGGAGGGGTGCGATCTGGCGGCCGAGCGCGTCGGCCTGCTTGCGCCGCGCGGCGAGCTGCTCGCGTACGGCGTTCACCTGTTCGATGACCGGTTCGAGCTTGTTCCAGTCGCGGTCGATCTGGGCCTCGATCTCGGCGACCGAGGGTTCGGCGTGTGCCGCCGTGGCGCCGCCGGTCAGAACGACGGCGGTGCCGACCAGCGCGGCGAGGGCTGTGGTGAAGCGGGACCAGCGGGAACGCGGCGCGAGGCTGGACCGGTCGGTGGACCGGCCCGACGACGGCCGCGGGGCATGGAGTGCCACCGGGCGTCCGTACTCCTTCTTCCGTACCGCCTACCGGGTTAGCTGACGGATTCGGGCGGGAAGGGAGCCGCCCTACCGCAGCAGCGCTGCGGATTCACCCCAGGTACCTGGTTCCCCGGCTCGCCCGGAGGCGACTCGGCGGTGTCGAACCGTCACCGACCGGGTTGGACGGTGAGACGTGCGGCCGACGATTCACCAGAGTAGGGACCACCGTTATCGATCCGCAACTTCCAGCGCCGTGACACTCCGTACGCGATGCGATGCCCCACTCCGCGCGGAGGTGAAATTTTCTTTCACTGCTGATTACTCACTGGAAAGGTATTGACCATCACGGGTGTGCGGAGTGAGGGTGGGAATGCAGTGACCCCCATCCCTGTCCAGGAGGTTCGATGCATCTCTCCGCCCTGCCGTCGGGCAGACGGATACTGCTCGCCGCCGCCGTGGCCACAGCCACCGTGCTGGCGACGACCGGCCCCGTGACCGCCGCGCCGGACACGTCCACGCCCGCGAGCGACCGGCAACAACAATACGCCGCCGCCGCGGCAGAGTACGGCGTACCGCAGAACGTGCTGCTCGGCGTCTCCTATCTGGAGTCCCGCTGGGACACCCACACCGGGCAGCCCAGCACCAGCGGCGGCTACGGCCCGATGCACCTGACCGACGCCGCGCACATCCTCGCCATGCCGGGCAGCGCCCACGTCGACGAGGACGAGGACCCGCGCGGCGACGACGCCCGCCCGCTCAAGCTCGACCCGGCCACGGCCGCCGCGCCGACGCGGGAGACCCCGTTGCCGAGCGCCTCGCTCCAGACGCTCGACGCCGCCGCCGCGCTCACCGGACTCGACGCGGGCACGCTGCGCACCGACCCGGCCGCGAACATCCGCGGTGGCGCGGCGCTGCTGGCGTCGTACCAGAAGGCACTGGGCGGGCCGGTCGGCGCCGGCACCGACCCGGCGGCCTGGTACGCCGCGGTGGCCCGGTACTCCGGCGCGGACACCGCCGACGCGGCGGCGGCCTTCGCCGACGAGGTCTACGACCAGCTCGGCCAGGGCGCCACCCGGACCACCGACGACGGCCAGCGGGTCACGCTCGCCGCCACCGCCGCGAAGCCGGACCGTTCCCGGCTGGCCCGGCTCGGCCTGCGCAACGCCGAGCGGCCGGACGGGCTGGAGTGCCCGGTCCGGCTGGCCTGCGAGTGGATTCCCGCCCCCTACGAGCAGCTCAGCGACGACCCGGGCGACTACGGCAACCACGACCTGGGCGACCGGCCGAAGCAGCAGAAGATCGAGTACATCGTCATCCACGACACCGAGGGCTACTTCGGCCCGAGCGTCGACCTGGTGAAGCGGGCCGACTACCTGGGCTGGCACTACACGCTGCGCTCGGTGGACGGCTACATCGCCCAGCACATCAAGACCAAGGACGTCGGCTGGCACGCCGGCAACTGGTACGTCAACGCCAAGTCCATCGGCCTGGAGCACGAGGGCTTCGCCGGCCAGGGCACCTGGTACACCGAGGCGATGTACCGCACCTCCGCCAAGCTGGTCCGCCACCTGGCGCTGAAGTTCGGCATCCCGATGGACCGGCACCACATCATCGGCCACGACAACGTGCCCGGCATCACCGCCGCCAACGTGGGCGGCATGCACTGGGACCCGGGGCCCTACTGGGACTGGTCGCACTACTACGACCTGATGAAGGCACCGTTCCGCGGCACCGGCACGGCGAAGACCGGCCTGGTCACCATCGACCCGGACTTCGCCACCAACCGGCCCGCGTTCACCGGCTGCAACCAGCAGCCGCCCGGCGTCCCGACGCCCCGGCCGCCGGCCGAGCCGTGCCCGTCGCGCGGTTCCTCGGCGGTGGTCCTGCGGACCGCGCCGAGCCTGGACGCCCCGCTCGTCAACGACCTCGGGCTGCGCCCGGACGGCACGCCGGACACGATGTACATCTCCGACCACGGCGCCCGCGCCTCCGCCGGCCAGACGTACGCGCTCGCCGGCCGGCAGGGCGACTGGACCGCGATCTGGTACCTCGGCCAGAAGGCGTGGTTCCTCAACCCGGCCTCCGCGCCCACCGCCAAGTGGGCCACCGGCTTCGTGGTGACCCCGCGGCCCGGCAAGGCCACCATCCCGGTGTACGGCCGCGCCTACCCGGAGCAGGCCGCCTACCCGGACACCATCCCGTACCAGACCATCTCGCCGCTGCAGTACACGTTCGCCGCCGGCCAGCGGTACGCGGTGGGCGGGGTGCTGCCCGGCGAGTACTACCGGGCGGTCTCGTTCGACGGTTCCGCCCCGGGTGACCGGACCGTGGTACGCGGCGAGAACCGCTACGTGCAGGTCCAGTTCGGCCACCGGATCATGTTCGTGAACCTGGACGACGTGCTGATCCTGCCGTCCCCGGTCGGCGCGCCGCGCTGACCTCTCCACCAGAACGCGAAGGCCCCCGGTCCGCAGGGACCGGGGGCCTTTTCGTGTGACCGAGGTCAGGTGACCCGGACGAAGCCGGCGAGCGGCTGGGTGTTGATGCTCGACACCTGGACCGGTTTGCCTGTCCGGGGCGCGTGCACCATCACCCCGTTGCCGAGATAGAGCCCGACGTGATGCAGATCGGAGCCGAAGAACACCAGGTCACCGGGGCGCGCCTCGGAGCGGGACACCTTGCGGCCCTCGTTCCACTGCGCGCCGGTGAAGTGGGTGAGCGAGATGCCCGCCGCCTTGTACGCGTACTGCGTGAGGCCGGAGCAGTCGAACGAGTTCGGGCCGGTGGCGCCCCACACGTACGGGTCGCCGACCTGGGCGCACGCCGTCGCGATCGCGGTCCGCGCGGCGCTGCTCACCACGCCGTCGATCTTCGGGCAGCCGGCCGGGCGGATCGAGGTCACCGGCAGCATGGCGGTGAGCCGCTTGATCTCCGAGTCGATCTGCTTCTTCTTCGCCGCGAGATCGTTCTGCTGCTTGGTCTCCAGCTCGATCAGCGCGTCGAGCTTCTCCTTCTGCCTGTTGTACTCGTCCCGCACCTTGAGCACACCGGCGATCTGGCGGCGCTGGTCGTCGGCGATCCGGTCCAGCATGACCAGCTGCTCGGCCAGCGTGCCCGGCTTGGTGCTCACCAGCAGCGCGCCCAGCTCCTGCGACGGGCCCTGGATGTAGTAGCGGGCCGCGATGTCGCCGACCTTGTTCATGGCGAGCGTGGAGGCCAGCTCCAGCGGCACCATCTTGTCCTTCAGCGCCTTGGACTTCTTCTGGTTGGCGCGAAGCTGCGAGCGGACCTTGTTGAACTGCTCGATGGTGGGTTCGAGCTGCTCCCACTGCTTGTCGATCTGCGCGTCGATCTCGTCCACCGACGGCGCCGCGTGCGCCGGAGCCGTCAGCATCCCGGCACCGACCGCGGCGGCCGCCACCAGGGTGACCAGACGGCGTGCCATCCGTTGGAACCCGGCCCGCCGGCCGGGTGGAGCGCTCGGGGCGTGACGTTGAGGGGGCGTGGTTGCCACCGGCACGGACTCCTTTGCAACCGACCGCCGGGCGCCTCGCGAGAGGGAAGATTCGAGGCAGACGACCCACAGCGGTCGGTGCCCCACATTAGGGAAGGCGTCCGGTGGAATCAAGGCGACCGTTTGTTCAATCACGTATCCGCAATCGGTTGCACACAAAGGGTATTCATTTCATCTCCCGACGATGGCTGTCAATACATCGTCGAGCGTGACCACACCCATCGGCCGCCGTCCGTCGCTGACCAGCACCATGTGGCGGCGTTCACGGCGCATCGCGAGCAGCAGATCGGCGAGCGTACGATCCGGCGGCACCACCGCCAGCGGCCGGTAGACATCGGCCGGCACCGGCGCCCGGCGGCTCGCGCCGGCGTACCCGAGCACGTCCTTCACGTGCACGAAACCGAGCACCCGGCGGGTGGTCCGCTGCACCACCGGGAAGCGGGACCGGCCGGTGTGGGTCGCCAGCACCTCCAGCGACGCCGGGGAGACGTCCTCGGCCACTGTGGTGACCGTGGACCAGGGTTGCAGCGCGTCCGCCGCCGTACGGCTGTGCAGGGCCAGCGCGCCGGTGATCCGGGCGTGTTCCTCGGCGTCCAGCAACCCCTCGGTACGCGCCTGCGAGACCAGCCCGGCCAGTTCCTCGGCCGTGAACACGGTCTTCACCGCGTCGGTCGCCTCCACCCGCCACCACCGCAGGACCTGCCGGGACGCCCACTTCATCGCCAGCAGCAGCGGCTTGGTGACCAGGCAGAACGCCAGCATCGCCGGGCCGAGCCAGAGCGCCGAGGGCTCCGGACCGGCCAGCGTGATGTTCTTCGGCACCATCTCGCCGACCACCGTGTGCAGGAACACCACCACTGCCAGCGCGATGACGAAGGTCACCGGGTGCACCGCCGAGGCGGGCAGCCCGAGCGCGGCGAACGGCCCTTCCAGCAGGTGGGCCAGCGCCGGCTCGGCGATCGCGCCGAGGCCGAGGGAGCAGACCGTGATGCCGAGTTGCGCCCCGGCGATCATCAGCGGGATCTGGTTCATCGCTGCCAGCGCCCACCGGGCCCGCTTCGACGTCGCCGCCAGCGGCTCGATCACCGTACGCCGGGAGGCGATCAGCGCGAACTCGCTGCCCACGAAGAACGCGTTGCCGAGCAGCAGCACCACCGCGACAAGTAGCTCAGGCACCGTCGTCGGGCTCCTCGGGGCGCACCACCCGCACCTGTTCGATCCGGTGCCGGTCGACCTCCACCACCGTGAACTCGTACCCGGCCTCGTCGACCGTCTCGCCCGGCACCGGGATGCGGCCCAGCCGCGCCATCAGGAAGCCGCCCAGCGTCTCGTACGGCCCGTCGGGCAGCCGGAACCCGGTCTGCTCGACCAGTTCGTCGGCGCGCAGCACGCCGTCGGCCAGGACGGTCCGCTCGCCGCCCGGCACGGTCAGCTCCACCGGCCCGGCGTCGTCGACCGCGTCCGGGTCGAACTCGTCGGCGATCTCCCCGACCAGTTCCTCGACCAGGTCCTCCACTGTCACCACGCCGTCGGTGCCGCCGTACTCGTCCACCACGATCGCCAGGTCCGCCCCGGCGGCCTTGAGCGCGGCCAGCACGCCGTTCAGGTTGAGGCTCTCCGGCACGTACACCGGTTCCCGGGCCACCGCGGCTACCGAGGTGGCGGCCCGGCGGGCCAGCGGGACGCCCAGTGCGTCGGGCACCCCGGCGACGCCGGTGACCAGGTCGAGCGTCTCCTCGTAGACCGGGAACCGGGTCCGGCCGGTCTGCCGGGAGAGGTCCAGCAGGTCGGCGACGGACGCGGTGGCCCGCAGCGCGGTGACGTCCACCCGGGGCGTCATCGCCTCGGCGGCCCGCTTGTCGCCGAAGCGGATCGTGCGCCGCAGCAGCATCGCGGTGTCCGGCGGCAGCGCGCCGGCCCGCGCCGAGATGGCCGCGAGCAGACCCAGCTCCTCCGGGGAGCGGGCGCTGGCCAGCTCCTCCTGCGGTTCCACGCCGAGGCGGCGCACCAGCCGGTTGGCGGACTCGTTCAGCAGCCGGATCAGCCACCCGAACGTGCGGGAGAACGCGCGCATCGGCGCGGCGGCGGCGAGCGCCGCCGGCATCGGCCGGGCCAGCGCCAGGTTCTTCGGCACCAGCTCGCCGAAGAGCATCGAGATGAGCGTGGCCAGGGCCAGCGCGAGCAGGCCGGAGAAGCGTTCCGCGCCGCCGAGCGGATGCAGCAGCGGGGCGAAGATCCGGGCCAGCGCGGGCTCGGCGAGGTAGCCGGTGAGCAACGCGGTGAGGGTGATGCCGAGTTGCGCGCCGGAGAGCTGGAAGGACAGTTCGCGCAGCGCGCGGCGCACCGTGGCGGCCCGGCCGTCCCCCTCTGCGGCGCGCCTGTCGATCTCCGCCCGGTCCACAGTGACGAGGGCGAACTCGGCCGCGACGAAGAAGGCGTTGCCCGCGGTCAGCAGCACGAAACCGACCAGAGGCAACAGCGTCAGAAGGAGAAGGCCGTCGATGGGCGTGATTGTGGCACGCGAGCGCCGGTGGTGGGCCCCCCGTAGCGTGGAACGCATGGACGGTCTGCTGCTCACCGACGAACTGGTCCTGCTCGCGTACGACGACAGCGGCACGAACCGCCTCGGCAGTCCGCACCTCGGCTACGGCCTCGCCGGGGCGGTGCTGCTGGAACTGGCGCTCGCCCGGCGCGTCGAGGTGGCGGACAAGCGGCTCGTGGTGACCGATCCCGCGCCGACCGGCGTGCCGCTGCTGGACGAGGCGCTGGCGACTGTCGGCTCCGGCCGCCCACGCAAGCCGAAGGACTGGATCGGCAAGCTGGCCCGGGGCCTGCCGGAGCGGGTGCTCGACGGGCTGGTGGCCGCGGGGGTGCTGCGCCGGGAGTCGGACCGGGTGCTGCTGGTCTTCCCACGTACCCGCTATCCCTCGCCGACCGGAGCGGAGCCGGCGGTGGAGACGGCGGCCCGGGAGCGGATGGCGGCGGCGCTCACCACCGACGGCCCGGTCGACGCCCGGACCGCCGCGCTGCTCACGCTGACCCGCGCGGTCGGCCTGGACCGCAAGGTCTTCCGCGAGCTGCCGAAGGAGCGGGTCAAGGCCCGGATGGACGAGATCGCGGCGGGTGACTGGGCGTCGGCCGCCGTCAAGAAGGCGATCGAGGAGATGCAGGCCGCGCTGCTGGTCGCGATGACGGCCGGGACGAGCGCCGCCATCATGACCACCACGACCAGCTGAACGCGACGGCGGCGGCACGGCACGGGTGCCGCCGCCGTCGTGGTCCGACTTCTGCCGGGGTACGCCTCAGCTCGCGCTCGACGCGACCTCCGGCTCACCGGCCGGGGCCTCCGGCTTGACCGAGCGCAGCAGCACGCTGGCCACGTCGACCACCTCGACCTGCTCGCCCGCGCCCTTGCCGTTCACGCCGTCGTTCAGCATCGTCGAGCAGAACGGGCAGCCGACCGCGATGGTCTTCGCCCCGGTGGACATGGCCTCCTCGACCCGGTCCACGTTGATCCGCTTGCCGATCTTCTCCTCCATCCACATCCGGGCGCCGCCGGCGCCGCAGCAGAAGGAGCGCTCGCTGTTGCGCGGCATCTCGACGAGGCCGCTGTCGCGGCCTGCACCGGAATCCGAGGCTGCGCCACCGCGGCCATCTCCGATGGCACTGCCGAGCACCTCACGCGGGGCGGCGAAGATCCGGTTGTGGCGGCCCAGGTAGCACGGGTCGTGGTAGGTGACGCCGCCGTCCACCGGCTGCACCGGGGTGAGCTTGCCGGCGCTGACCAGGTGGGCCAGCAACTGGGTGTGGTGCACGACCTCGAACTCGCCGCCGAGCTGGCCGTACTCGTTGCCGAGCGTGTTGAAGCAGTGCGGACAGGTGGCGACGATCTTCCGCTTGCTCTTCTCCCGGCCCTCGAACGCCTCGTTCAGCGTCTCGACGTTCTGCTGGGCGAGCATCTGGTAGACGAACTCGTTGCCGATGCGGCGGGCCGGGTCACCGGAGCAGGTCTCGCCCTCGCCGAGGATGGCGAACTTGACGCCGGCCTCGTTGAGCAGCGTGGCGACCGCGCGGGTGGTCTTCTTGGCCCGGTCCTCGAACGCGCCGGCGCAGCCGACCCAGAACAGGTACTCGAAGTCGTCGACCTCGCCGACCCGCGGCACCTCGAACCCGAGGCCCTTGGTCCAGTCCTCGCGGGTGTTCTGCGGGGCGCCCCACGGGTTGCCCTTGTTCTCCAGGTTGCGGAGCATGACGCCGGCCTCGGACGGGAAGCTCGACTCGATCAGCACCTGGTAGCGGCGCATGTCGACGATGTGGTCCACGTGCTCGATGTCCACCGGGCACTGCTCGACGCACGCGCCGCAGGTGGTGCAGGACCAGAGCACGTCCGGGTCGATGACGCCGCCCTCCTCGGCGGTGCCGATCAGCGGCCGGTCGGCCTCGGCCATGGCGAGCACGTCGACGCCGGCCAGCTGCTCCTGCGTCGCCTTCTCCTCACCGGTGAGGTCCTTGCCGCCACCGGCCAGCAGGTACGGCGCCTTGGCGTACGCGTGGTCGCGCAGGCTCAGCACCAGCAGCTTCGGCGACAGCGGCTTGCCGGTGTTCCAGGCGGGGCACTGTGACTGGCAGCGGCCGCACTCGGTGCAGGTGCTGAAGTCGAGCAGGCCCTTCCAGCTGAACTGCTCGACCTGGGCGACACCGAACTGGTCCTTCTCCGGGTCGGCCTCCTCGAAGTCGAGCGGCTTGCCCTCGCTGGTCATCGGGCGCAGCGGGCCGAGACCGGAGCCGGCCGGCTTCTCCGGGTCGCGCTTGAAGAAGATGTTCGGGAAGGCCAGGAAGCGGTGCCAGGCCACGCCCATGGTGACGTTCAGCGAGATCACGATGAGCCAGGTCATCGAGATGCAGATCTTGATGAGGGCGGCCACGCTGACGCCGGCCTCCCAGTTCGGGAGCACCGAGCCGATCGCGTGGCTGAGCGGGGCGGCCCAGACCGGGTACTCGAAGTGGTCGGTGGCGACCTTGAAGCCCCGGATCACGAACCCGAAGATCAGGACCAGCAGGACGACCCACTCGACGAAGTAGCCCTGCCACATGCTCGAACCGGTGAACCGGGACCGGTTCTCCGCGCGACCGGGACGGTTGCGCAGGCGGATCGCCATCAGCACCAGGATGCCGGCCAGGCCGAGGATGCCGATCCACTCGGTGACCAGACCGAAGATCGTCCAGTGCCCGATGATCGGCAGCCCGCCACCGGTCGAGACCACCTCGAAGTAGGCCTCCAGCACCAGCAGCGACAGCACGATGAAGCCGACCATCACGAACCAGTGGGCGGCGCCGACCACGCTCCACTTCAGCATGCGGGTGTGCCCTGCGGTCTCCACCAGCATCTTCTTCGTACGCGCGCCCTTGTCGCCGAAGCGCTCCGGCGCGGGCTGGCCGAGCCGGATGACGGCGGTCATCTTCATGACCGCGCGCACCGCAAGCCACACCGCGACAGCGGTGATGGCGGCCGCGAGGATCGTGGTGACGATCTGGACGCTGCCCATCGAGTTGGCCTCCCGGTCTGCTGCTTGTCCGTGCAGCCTACGCGCAAGGTTACCCAGCAGTAACGTGAGTCTTCTCGCACCAGGCCACGCCGCCCTGCGCACACCTTAGGTGCAGCGGCGACGAAGCGCCTGGCAGGGGCGGCGTGGCGTGACCTACGCCGGGTGGACGGGCGGCCGGCTCACCGCCAGCGGGAGAGCAGGATCAGCGAGGAGACCATCGCGCCGAAGCCGACAGCGAGGTTCCAGTAACCCCAGGTGGCGACCGGGTAGGCCTGCTCGGACAGGTAGTAGAGCACCAGCCAGCCGATGCCCACCACGATCAGCGCGACCGCCGTGGCCGGCAACCAGACCGGGCTAGGCTTGCGCGTCGACGCCGTCGCCGTCGGACGAACGTCCGTGGGCGGGGTGTACACCTTCTTCTTGCGGACCTGAGACTTGGGCACGACGCTCTCCAGAGGGGGGTACGACCTCGTCCGGCCTGACAACCGGGCGCGAGGGCGACGGTCCATGGCCAATAATGTTCGACAGCTAGCGTAGTCCCGACGGACCGTCCAGGCCACGAATGGGGCCAGGCCGGTGCACTCAGTAACCGGAAAGAGCGGACTTTCCGGGTCGATCAGGTCGGTTCGCATCGGCGCGAGCCGGAACGAGACGACGGGAAAGGGAACGCCCGGTGGAGTACACGTCCGGCGCCGCCTCCTGGCAGAAGGTCCTCCGCCGCGCGGCAGCCGCCCTGCTGCCCCGGCGCGCCCGCCAGCGCCGTCCGGGCTGGTCGATCGGCGTACCCCTGATCGCCGCCGCGGCCGGGCTGCTCTTCACCACCACCGCCACCACCGCGGGCGGCACGTCGCTGCGCGAGGACCGTCGTCCCCAGCTCACCCAGCTGATCGAGGACCGCCGGGAGGAGGTCGCGGCGAGCGAGGCAAAGGCCGCCCGGCTCCGCACCGAGGTGGAGGAACAGACCGCCGCGCTGGCCGGCGCCGACGGGCCGATCAAGACCGAGCGGGACCGGGCCGCCGCGAGCCGGCAGGCCGCCGGGTTCACCGCGCTCACCGGCAGCGGCGTGACGGTCGAGCTGAACGACGCCGACCGCCGGCCCGACCAGCCGTTGCCCAAGGGCGCCAGCAACGACGACCTGGTCGTGCACCAGGGCGACGTCCAGGCGGTGGTCAACGCGCTCTGGGCCGGCGGCGCGGAGGCCATGTCAATCATGAACGTGCGCGTGCTCAGCACCAGCGCGGTACGCTGCGTCGGTAACACCCTGCTGCTGCACGGCCGGGTGTACTCCCCTCCTTTCAAGATCGTGGCAATCGGCGACCCCGCGGAACTCCAGCGGGCGCTCGCCGCCTCTGAGGGAGTGCGGGTGTTCAAGGAAGTGGCCGACCACTACCAACTCGGCTACGTCGAGCGCGTCTCCACAGTCACCGTGCCGGCCTTCGAGGACTCCACCGCGTTGCAGTCGGCGACGGTGCCCCGGTGAGCGGCGGCGACCCCCGGGACCGCCGCGGCCACGACCGCCAGGAGGAGCCGACCGCGTTCCTCCCCAAGGTCGAGCGCCCTGCCCCGGCGTCGCCGCCCCCGCTCGACCTGCCCTGGCCCGACGCCGGACCGTCACACGCCTCCCCGGCGCGACGGGGCCCGTTCCCACCGACGCCCGCCCCGCCACGGAGCGCCCCCCCACCACCGCCCGGCCCGCCACGGTCCGCTCCGCCGCCGCCCTGGCCGGGCAACCAGGCCCATCCGACGGCCGGCCCGCAGCACGCGGCGGCGCCCCGGCGCGGGCCCGGGATGCGTCCCGCCACGCCGGTCGACGTGCCGCCCCGGACCGGTGAACGCACGGCGCGACCGGGCGACGTCCCGCCTCCGGCGGGTGAGCACCGGGCGCGACCCGGCGATGCCCCACCCGTGCGGGACGAGCGCCAGATGCGGCCGGGCGCGTACGGACCGGCGGCGCATCAGAACTCCGCCCGCCCGGCCGGCGGCGCGCTCCCGCCCGAACGCGGTATGCGCGGGGCCCAGCCGCCGCAGACCGGCCCGCAGCCGTGGGAGAACGGCGGACGTACGCCGGAGGCCACCGGCCGGCCACCGGGGGGCGAGGGACGGCAGGCGGCCGGTCCGCCCGGCGTACCCCGGTTCGGCGACCCGGCCGACGCGGACCGGACACCGCCGGTCGACCCGGGAGCGACGGCGCTGCTGCCCCCCGTCACCCGCCCGCCCGCGGACCCCCGGATGGACGCCACCGGGCTGATGGGGGCGGTGCCTCCGGCGCCGGACGCGGCGGACGGCGGCGACGAGTCCTCGGGCGAGCCGCCCCGCCCCCGGCGCGGTGAGCGGGTGGTGCAGTTGCGGCCCGAGCAGACCGGCGAGGGCTACCGGAGCGTCTACTCCGAGCTGACCCGCCCCACCGCCGGCTCCCGGCTGCGCACCGTCGTACGCGGCACCGGCGAACTGCTGATCACCTTCGGCCTCGTGGTGCTCCTCTTCGCCGGCTACGAGATCTGGGGCAAGGCGGTCATCGTCGAGGCCCACCAGAGCGATCTGAACAGCCAGCTCGCCCAGGAGTGGGGCGCGGACCCGACGGTCGCCCCGACCACCGGGCCGACCGTGAAACCGAAGCCCCCGGCCAACGGAAAGCCGGTCGCCGGCCTCTACATCCCGAAGTTCGACAAGCACTGGGTGGTGGTCGAGGGGGTCACCCCGAACGACATCCGGTACGCCCCGGGCCGCTACCCGGACAGCGCCATGCCCGGCGAGGTGGGCAACTTCTCCGTGGCGGGCCACCGGATCCGCTCCACGTTCTGGCGGCTGGACGAGCTGAAGACCGGCGACGCCATAGTGGTCGAGACCCGCACCGACTGGCTCGTCTACCGCGTCTATCAGCAACGCATCGTCAAGCCGTCCCAGGTCGAGGTGGTCGCGCCGGTGCCGGGCAAGCCTGGCCAGAAGCCCACCGAGAAGCTGCTCACGCTCACCACCTGCAACCCGAAGTTCGACAACTACCAGCGGCTGATCATTCACGCCCGGCTGGACACCGTCCAGGCCAAGTCGGCGGGCCGCCCGGCCGAACTGGAGACGTGAGCCGTGTACACCTGGATCTGGCGGAAACTCCCCTTCGGGCTGCCCGGGAAGCTGATCGGCTCGCTGCTGCTGGCCACCGCCACCGTCGCGCTGCTCTGGTTCGTGGTCTTCCCGTGGGCCGAGCCGCTGCTGCCCTTCGACGACGTGCAGGTCACCCAGGACTCCGGCGTACCGGGCGACGGCGGGCTCACCGAGCCGACCGGGCTGCCCGGCGACGAGGAGCTGCCGTACAGCACCGAGACGAACAACGCCCCGCCCCCCACCCCGAACAGGTGACCCCGATGCGTGTCCTGGTGATCGACAACTACGACTCGTTCGTCTTCAACCTCGTGCAGTACCTCGGCCAGCTCGGGGCCGACTGCGACGTACGGCGCAACGACGAGATCGACGTCGCCGAGGTGGGGCGCGCCGGCGCCGGCGGCATCCTGCTGTCGCCCGGTCCGGGCAGCCCGGATCGCGCCGGCATCTGCCTGGACGTCATCCGCGAGTACGCCGGCAAGCTCCCGATCTTCGGCGTCTGCCTCGGTCACCAGGCGATCGGCGAGGCGTTCGGCGCGACAGTGGCGCGTGCGCCGGAACTGCTGCACGGCAAGACCTCCGAGGTACGCCACGACGGCGTGGGCGTCCTCGCCGGCCTGCCCGACCCGTTCACCGCCACCCGCTACCACTCGCTCGCCGTACTGCCCGAGACGCTGCCGGACGAGCTGGAGGTCACCGGCCGGACCGGCTCCGGCGTGGTGATGGCGATGCGGCACCGCACGCTACCCATCGAGGGCGTGCAGTTCCACCCGGAGTCGGTGCTGACCGAGGGCGGTCACCTGATGCTGGCGAACTGGCTGGCCGCCTGCGGCTTCCCGGCGGCGCTGGAGCGTGCCCCGGAGCTGGCCGCCGAGGTCGACGCCCGCCGCCGAGCCGCCTTCGCCACAGCCTGATCCCAACCCCACCCACTCACCCGCCGCCCGCCCGTCCCGGCCCAGCCCCGCCCGGCCCGGCGATCATGAAGTTAGCGGTACGAGCGCGCCCGATTTGTCGCCGCCAACCTCATGATCGACGGGGAGGGTGGGGCGGTAAGGGCAGGTGCGACGACGGCGGCGGCCCCGGGATCGGGGACGCCGCCGCGTCGTCGGTCAGGTGATGCTCAGCGTTCGGTACGGCTGGGCCCGATGGTCGGGAACGGGAAGCCACTGCCGCCGCCGTTGCCGCCGCCACCGCCCGGCGTGGTCGGCGTCGTGCTGGGGGTGACGCTCGGCGTCGGGGAAGTCGGCTCCTCGTCCTCCCGCGGCACGTCGACCTCGATGGTCACCCGCTCGCCCTTGGCCAGCTTCGTCTTGCCGGCCGGCGACTGTTTGCTGACCTTGCCCGCCTGGGACGGATCGACCTCGTTGCCCTCCCGGACCCGGACGTCGTAGCCGGCCTCCTTGAGTCGCTGCGTCGCCTGCTCCTCGGTGTAGCCGATGACGGTCGGCACCTCGCCGACGTTGCCCTTGGAGACCTTGAGCGTCACCTTGCTGCCCTCGGCGACCGGGCTGCCCTCGTTGGGCGACACGGCGATGACCTGGTCCTTCGGCGCGCTGTCGTTGACTTCCTCCACCACGGGAATGAGGTTCTGCTCGCGCAGACGCGCCTCCGCAGCACCCACGGTGCTGCCCTTCAGGCCGGTGGGGACGGTCACCTGGCCCGGGCCGGTGCAGACCTTGACAGTGACCTCGGTGTCCTTGTCCACCCGCTGGCCGAACGTCGGGCTCTGCTCGACCACTGAGCCCTTCTCGCAGGTGGTGCTCTGCACCGGATCGCCGGGGACGAACCGCAGCCCGGCCTGGGTCAGCGCTGCCTGCGCGTCGGCCTGCGAACGGCCTACCAGCTGCGGCACCGACACCTTCTCGTTGCCGGCCTGGTTGAGCCAGAGCGCGGTGCCCAGCGCGATCACCGCGAGCACGCCGAGCGCGGCGAACGCGGCGATGACCCAGGACGAGCTCTTGCGCTTGCCCGGGTCGCCGACCCGCGCCACCGGCTGCGAGCGGGTCTGCGGGCCCATCATCTGGGTCTGCTGCGCCTGCTGGTAACCGCCGCCCGCGGCGGCGCCCATCGGCATGGTCTCCTCGGCCGGCATCACCGGGGTGGCGAGCACCGGCCGGCCGGCGGCGGCGCGGAGCAGGTCCGCCCGCATCTCACCGGCGCTCTGGTAGCGGTTGAGCGGGTTCTTCGACAGCGCCTTGAGCACGATGGCGTCGACCGCCGGGTTGACGTCCGGGTTGATCGTGCTCGGCGTCGGCGGCTGCTCCCGCACGTGCTGGTACGCGACGCTGACCGGGCTGTCGCCGACGAACGGCGGGTGGCCGCAGAGCAGCTCGAACAGCACGCAGCCGGCCGCGTAGACGTCGGAGCGGGCGTCGACCGCCTCGCCGCGCGCCTGCTCCGGGGAGAGGTACTGCGCGGTGCCGATGACCGCGCTGGTCTGCGTCATCGTGGTGGCGCCGCTGGCCAGCGCCCGGGCGATGCCGAAGTCCATCACCTTGACCTGGCCGGTCTGGGTGAGCATCACGTTGCCGGGCTTGATGTCCCGGTGGATGATCCCGTGCCGGTGGCTGAACTCCAGCGCCGCGCACATGTCGGCGCAGATCTCCAGCGCCCGACGCGGCTGAAGCCGCCCCTCGACGCCGAGGACCTCCTTGAGCGTGCGGCCGTTGACGAACTCCATGACGATGAACGGCAGGGTCTCGCCCGTCGGGCCGGTTTCCTCACCGGTGTCGTAGACGGCGACGATGGCCGGGTGGTTCAGCGAGGCGGCGTTCTGTGCCTCGCGGCGGAACCGCATCTGGAAGGTCGCATCCCGGGCCAGATCGGCACGGAGCATCTTGATCGCGACATCCCGCCCGAGCCGGAGGTCGCGGCCGCGGTGCACCTCGGCCATGCCGCCGTAGCCCAGCAGCTCGCCGACCTGATACCTGCCACCGAGCAGGCGGGCCTGCGCTGTCATCGCGTGTCTCGTCCTTCGCTCGTCGTCGTACCGCCGTCGGCCGGCAGGAGGCGTACCTCACGACGGTACGACGTGCGGACCGGATAGTCGCCTCCGTGCGGCCGCACCGCGCCGGAGGTCACGCTCACACTCGCCGGAGCGGATGCGGTAGCACCGTATTTCCGGTACAGGAACGAAATCACGCCCGAGCAGAGGATGACCAGTACGGCCACCACGATCGCCGTCGTCCAGAGCCCGGACCGGGAGCGCCGGGGCGGCGGCGGGGCGGCCGGGCGCGCGTACGGCATGGGGTTGTGCTGGGGCACTGGTCGCGGCGGCACGGGGGCCGCGCCACGCGGTGCCACCGGCGGCCGGGGCATCGGGGCCGGGTGGGCGATCACGGCCGGGCGCGGCGTCACCGGCGGGCGGGCCGGCGAGACGGGCGGGCGGGCGGGGGAGACCGGCGGCCGGGGCTGCGGATGCGCGGCGGCGGCCGGTGGCTGCGGCCGGGGAGCGGTCGGCACCTGCGCGCGTGCGACGGGCGCGGCCGGTGAGGCGGGTGCGGCCGAGATGGGACGGCCGGCACGGGCCGCCTGGGAGAGCGCGAGCTTGGCCTGCCGGGCGATGCTCGCCAGCGCGGCGGCGCTGGGCCAGCGGGCGGCCGGGTCCTTCGCCATGGCCCGCTCCACGATGGCCCGGACCTGCGGCGGGATGTCGGCCGGAAGCGCCCGGGGCGTATCCCGTACGTGCTTCATGGCGATTTCGAGCGGGTTGTCCCCCTCGAAGGGGCGCCGGCCCGCGAGGCACTGGTACGCGACCACGCCGAGCGCGTAGACGTCCGAGGCGGGCGTGGCCACCGCGCCGGTGGCCTGCTCCGGCGAGATGTACGAGGCGGTGCCGAGCACCGAGCCGGCGGCGGTGAGCTGACCGACCAGCTCGGAGCGGGCGATGCCGAAGTCGGTGAGCACGAGCGTGCCGTTCGGCCGGACCAGCAGGTTGCCGGGCTTCACGTCGCGGTGCACGATGCCCTTCTCGTGCGCCGCGTGCAACGCGTCGGCGGCCTGGGCCAGCAGCGCCATGGTCCGCGCCGGGGTCAGCCGGCCGACCCGGCTGAGCGTGGCCGAGAGCGCGTCGCCCTCGACGTACTCCATCACCAGGAACGCGATGTGCTGGTCGCTGCCGAAGTCGTAGACGTCGACCACGCCCGGGTGGTTGATGGTCGCCATGGTCCGCGCCTCGCCCCGGAACCGCTCGGCGAAGCCCGGCTCGTCGAGCAGCGCGGGAAGCAGGCTCTTGACCGCGACGGTACGGCCCAGCACCTGGTCGGTGCCGCGCCACACGTCGCCCATGCCACCGCTGGCGATCCGCTCGTCGAGGCGGTAGCGGTTGCCGAGCTTCACCCCCGGGCTCAGCACGTCAGCGCCTCCCGGAGTCCGCGATGGCCGCCGCCATGATCCGGCCGGCGATGCGGGCCGCCTCGGCGCTGCCGCCGTTGCCCGCCTGCTCCAGCTCGACGCAGACGGCGGACAGTGGCGTGCCGTCCTTGTCCAGGGCGAAGCCGATGAACCAGCCGTGGTCCGGGGTGTTCGGGCCGGACTGCGCGGTACCGGTCTTGCCGCCGACCAGGTAGCCGTCGATGGCGGCCCGGCGGCCGGTGCCCTCCTTCACCACGTTCTGCATCATGTCGCGCAGGTCGGCGGCGACCTGGCCGCTGATCGGGCGGCGCAGCTCGCGCGGCTGGGCGGGGTCGTAGACGGTGGTGCGGTCCGGCCCGAGCAACTGCTTGACCAGGTACGGACGCATCTGCTTGCCGTCCTTGTTCGCCACCGCGGCGGCGATCATCGCGCCCTGCAGCGGCGTCATCCGCACGTTGTTCTGGCCGATCGACGACTGGGCGAGCGCGGCCGGGTCGGTGCTGCCGTCCGGGTTCTGCATGTCGCCGGTGCGGCTGGCCGCCACCGGGAGGCCACCCTCGCCGAGCTGGCCGACTGTGAGGTCGTCCTGCTCGAAGCCGAACTGCTTGGCCTTCTCCTTCACCTTGTCCGCGCCGAGCCGCACGCCGAGCTGGGCGAAGCCGGTGTTGCAGGACTCGGTCACCGCCTCGCGCAGCGTCACCTGCGACTCGGGGCAGATCGACGGCGCGGCGTTGCGGATCGGCTGCCCGGCGCCGGGCGCGGTGTAGCTGGAGCCGGCGGGGATGCGGGTCTGCTGGCCGACGCCGTTCTCCAGCGCGGCCGCCGCCATGATGATCTTGAAGGTGGAGCCGGGCGGCAGCGTCTCGGACAGCGCCCGGTTCGCCAGCGGCCGGTCCTTGTCCTTCTCCAGCGCGTTGTACGCCCGGTCCGCCTCGGTGCTGTTGTGGCTGGCGAGCGGGTTCGGGTCGAAGCTCGGCATGGAGACCAGCGCCTGCACCGCGCCGGTACGCGGGTCGATAGCGATCGCCGCGCCCTTCGTCGCCCCGACCTGGTTGTCGTTCAGCTGCTTGTACGCCGTCTCCTGGGCCCGCTTCGACAGCGTCAGCACCACGTTCCCGCCACCGGTCTCGTCACCGGTGAACATGTCCTTGATCCGGTTGGCGATGAGCGCGTCACTGGTGCCGGCGAGGAAGTCGTTCTCCACCCGCTCGATACCGCTCGCGCTGCCGTTTACCGGCTTCCAGCCGAGCACGTGCGCGTACGTCTCGCCGCCCGGGTAGGTGCGCTGGTACTTCAGCTCACCGCCGGTCTCCTTGCTGAGCGCGTACGCGGTGCCGCCGACCTCGATGTTGCCGCGCTTGCGGTCGTACTCGGCGACCTGGACCCGGCCGTTGTAGTCACTGTTGCGGTACTCGTCGGCCTTGTATGCCTGGATCCAGTTCAGGTTCGCGAAGAGGAGCCCGAACAGGACCATCACGACCACGCCGACGCGGCGCAGAGGGGCGTTCACGGTCGGATCACCTCCGTCGGGGCGCCGTGCAACTGCTCGGGCGGACCACCGGACGGCCGCGCCGCCGGGCCGCCACCACCGGTCACCGGGCGGCGGGCGCCGTCGGAGACCCGCAGCAGCACCGCGATCAGCAGCCAGTTCGCCATCAGCGAGGAACCACCGGCGGACAGGAACGGGGTGGTCTGACCGGTCAGCGGGATGAGCTTGCTGATGCCGCCGACGATGACGAACACCTGAAGGCCCAGCGTGAACGCCAGGCCACCGGCGAGCAGCTTGCCGAACGAGTCCCGCACCGCCAGCGCGGCACGCAGGCCACGCTCCACGATCAGCAGGTAGATCACCAGCAGCGCGGAGAGACCGAACAGGCCGATCTCCTCACCGATGCCGGCGAAGATGAAGTCGGTCTGCACCTCGGGCAGCAGCGTCGGCTGGCCGCCACCCGGACCGGCCCCGAACAGGCCGCCGATGCCGAGCGTGAGCAGGCCCTGCACCAACTGGTAGCCCCGGTCGTACGGCTCGGCGAACGGGTCGAGCCAGATCTCCGCCCGGTCGTAGAAGTTGGCGAACGGGCCGCCCACGGTGCTGCCCAGCAGGTACGCCAGGTAGGCGCCGCCGAAGAACAGGATCAGGCCGATGAGCAGCCAGCTGACCCGCTCGGTGGCGATGTAGAGCGTCACCACGAACATGCCGAAGTAGAGCAGCGAGGTGCCCAGGTCCTTCTCGAAGATCAGGACCAGGAGGCTGACCAGCCAGACCACCAGCACCGGGCCGAGGTCGCGCCCGCGCGGGAAGTCGATGCCGAGCACGCGCCGGCTGGCGAGCGACAGCACCTCGCGCTTGCGCACCAGGTAGTAGGCGAAGAACGTGAGCAGGGCCAGCTTGGCGAACTCACCCGGCTGGATGGAGAACCCGCCGAACTTGATCCACAGCTTGGCGCCGTTGATCTCGGAGAAACGGCTGGGCAGCACCGCCGGGATCATCACCAGCACGATGCCGGCCAGGCCCAGCGTGTACGCGTACCGGGACAGCGAGCGGTGGTCGCGCAGGATCGCCAGCAGCCCGGCTGCCAGCACCACGGCGGCCAGCGTCCAGGCGAGCTGCCGGCCACCGGTGCCGGCGAAGATGGCCAGGTCCTCCCGCTCCGCGGGCGCGGCCTTGGCCAGGTCGTACCGGCGCAGGAAGCCCACGCCGATGCCGTTGAGCAGGGCCACCGCCGGCAGCAGCGCCGGGTCGGCGTACGGCGCGAGCCAGCGGATCACCAGGTGCAGGCCGAGGAAGACCAGCCCCAGCGCGGCGGCCGGGATCCAGAAGTCGTTCGTGATCGTGTCCAGCGCCTTCGCCTCGACCATCGCCGCGTACGCCGCCACGAGCACCATGGCGAGCAGGAGCAGGGACAGCTCGGCGTTACGCCGGGACCGGGCCAGGCGTACGCCGGACTGCTCGCCCGTCGAAGCGGGCGAGGCGGCCGGTACGGCGGCTGCGGTCACGGATACGTCCTCGGGATCGAGCCGACACTCACTGCGGCGACCGGCAACCCGCCGGGTCGGCCGGCGGAACGGTGTCGGAGGGGACGGCGTCGGGCGTGGTGGTGAACGTCGGCGTCGGCGCGCCGGGGGTGGGCGTCGACGCGCCCGCGGGCGGCGTGGACGGGAGCGGGCTGCCGCCGGGAGGCGGGGACAGCGGGTCGGTCGTGGCCACCGGGGTCGGGCTGGTCACGCCGGGCGACGGGTCGGGCGGGCAGAGCGGCTTGAGGTTGGGGTTGCCCGGGTCGTCGCTGGTCAGCTCCGCCAGCCGGCGCTCGGCGTCCGGCTCGTTGCGGGCCTGGATGCCCTGCTTCACCCGCTCCTGGGCGGCCAGCGTCAGGTCGTCGAGCCGGGCGCCGCTGCGCTCGTGCACGTTCGACAGGTCCAGCCCCGCGACCTGGCCGGGCACCCCGCGGAAGACCGCGAGCTGGCCGTCGTCGGTGGCGCCGACGTAGTACTGCCGCTGGGTGTACGTCCAGCCGCCGAACATGCCGCCGCCGACGATGACCGCGAGCGCCACCACCATCGCGACGGTGCGCAGCGGCCGGCGGCGACGGCCCTCGGGCTCGTCGTCGCGGTTGTCCGCCGGCTCCTCGGGCACGGGTGGCCGGGGCGCGGACAGCGCCGAGGCGCGGGCCGCCGGAGTGGAGTCGTCGGCCGAGGTCGCCATGCCGCGGTCCCGGGCGGCGGCGCCGCCCACGATCGGGGACGCCTCGACGATGTCCTGGTCGGTGGCGTCGGCGATGATCACGGTGATGTTGTCCGGGCCGCCGCCGCGCAGCGCGAGCTGCACCAGGCGCTCCACGCACCGCTGCGGGTCGGGGTACTCCCGCATGGTGTCGGCGATGGTGTCCGCGCTGACCACGCCGGAGAGCCCGTCGGAGCAGATCAGGTAGCGGTCGCCGGGCAGCACCTGCCGGACGCTGTACTCCGGGTCGATGTCGCGGCCGTCGAGCGCCCGGGTGAGCAGCGAGCGCTGGGGGTGGCTGCTCGCCTCCTCCGCGCTGATCCGGCCCTCGTCGACGAGCATCTGGACGTACGTGTCGTCCTTGGTGATCTGCGCGAACTCGCCGTTGCGCAGGAGATAGGCCCGCGAGTCACCGATGTGGACCATCCCGAGCTTGCTGCCGGAGAAGAGGGTCGCGGTGAGCGTGGTGCCCATCCCCTCCAGCTGCGGGTTGGCGTCCACGGTGTCGCGGAGCTGCTGGTTGGCGGTGCCCACGGCGGAGCGGAGCGCGTCGACCAGGGCGTCACCAGGGACGTCCTCGTCGAGGGGCGCCATGGCACCGATGACGATGTTGCTGGCGACGTCACCGGCGGCCATGCCGCCCATGCCGTCGGCCACGGCGAGCAGCCGCGGTCCGGCGTAGACGGAATCCTGATTACCGTCTCGGATCAGACCGCGGTCGCTGTGGGCCGCGTAGCGCAGGGTCAGAGTCATGGCCGTAATTCGAGGGAAGTGCGGCCGATCCGGATCGGCACGCCGAGGGGGACGGGGGTTGGTCCGGTGACCTTAGCGCGATCGAGATAGGTGCCGTTAGTCGATCCGAGGTCCTCGACGTACCACTGCCCGTCGCGGGGCACCAGCCGGGCGTGTCGCGCCGAGGCGTAGTCGTCGGTGATCACCAGCGTCGAGTCCTCCGCCCGGCCGATGGTGATCTGGGCCTCCCCGAGCGTGATCCGGGTGCCGGCCAGCTGACCGGCGGTGACCACGAGCTGGCGGGCGGCCCGGCCGCGCTTGGCCTTCGCCGGCTTTCCCGGCTGCCCGGTCGACGCGCCGATCCCCCGCGGCGCGGCCACCAGGCGGCCCGACCGGGCGCCCGCGAAGAGGTCCCGGCGGATCACACCGACGACCGTGAACACGAAGATCCACAGCAGGATGAGGAACCCGAACCGGGCGACGGTGATGACGAGCTCCGGCAACGGGGATCAGCCGTCCACGCGGAAGGTCAGCGTCGTGGTGCCGAGCTGGATCATGTCGCCGGGGTTGAGGGCGACCGCCGAGACGCGCTGGCCGTTGACCATCGTGCCGTTCGTGGAACCCAGGTCGGTCAGCACGACCTGCCCGCCGTCGAAGTCCAGCCGGGCGTGGCGCCGCGAGATGCCGACGTCGGGCAGGCGCAGGTTGGCCTGGTCGCCGCGGCCGATCACGGTCGAGCCCATCTGGAGGGGGTAGGTGCGGCCGTCGCCGGAGACCAGGCGGACGTTGCGGCCCCCGCCGTGACCGGGCGGGGGGCCGTAGCCGCCACCCTGGTCGTACGCCGGGTACGCCGGGCCGGCGTCGTAGCCGCCGGGCGCGGAGACCGGGGCGACGTCCCCGCCGGTGTAGACCTCGGCGGTGACCCGGAACATGCCGGTGTCCAGGCCCTCACCGCGCTCGACCTCGACGATCACGTCGCCGTAGACCGTCCACGCCTGCTCGCCGATGAACTCGGCCTGCGACTGGGCCAGCTCCTGCGCCAGCGCGGCAGCGTACGGCGCCAGACGACTGTGGTCGTAGGGCGAGAGATCGATCACGTAGCGGTTGGGCACAAGGGTGCGCCCACCGGCCAGGATCGCCTTGTGCGCCTCGGCCTCCCGCTGCATGGCGTTGAGGATCTCCACGGGGTGAACCACCCCTTTGAAGACCTTGGCGAAGGCCCCCTCGACCAGGCCTTCCAGACGCTTCTCGAAGCGTTGCAGCACGCTCACCGGCTCCTCCTCGGGTCCCGAGGCAATGATGGTATCCGGACACCGCCTCCGCAGCTCACACGCCGCTCGGCCGGCTGCCGTCGGCCCGTTCGTGACCAGGCCCGCGGACGTGCTAAAGTTTCGCCCGCCACGAGCGGTGATCGTTCGTGGCGTGGCCAGTGGACAGCGTAATATGTCCCGGCACCCGCCGCAGATGGCGGGTGCGGGATGCGATATGGTGTTCCGGGTCGTGCCACGGGGATGTGGCGGAATGGCAGACGCGCACGGTTCAGGTCCGTGTGTCCGAAAGGACGTGGGGGTTCAACTCCCCCCATCCCCACCATGACAAGGGCTCCGCACACAGCGGGGCCCTTGCTTCGTATCGGGGCGTTCCGGACGTCACGCTATGCTCCGATGGTTTCCCTGCCTCCCACGGACCAGGAGTGGCGTGTGACTGTCGCGTTGGTGACCGGTTCCGGCGGTCTGATCGGCTCCGAGGCGGCCCGGCACTTCGCCGGACTCGGTCTCGACGTGGTCGGCATCGACAACGACATGCGGCGGTACTTCTTCGGCGAGGACGGCTCGACCGCCTGGAGCCTCGACCGGCTCGCCGCCGACCTCGGCTCCGCCTACACCCACCACGCCGTCGACATCCGCGACCGGGACGGGCTGGAGCAGGTCTTCAAGCGCTACGGCAAGGACATCGCCGTGGTGATCCACAGCGCCGCCCAGCCGAGCCACGACTGGGCCGCCAAGGAGCCGTTCACCGACTTCGACGTGAACGCCGGCGGCACGCTCAACGTGCTGGAGAACACCCGGCGGCACGCGATCGACGCGCCGTTCATCCACTGCTCCACGAACAAGGTGTACGGCGACCGGCCCAACTCGCTCCCGCTGATCGAGCTGGAGACCCGGTACGAACTGCCCGAGGACCACCGCTGGTACGACGGCATCACCGAGGACATGTCGATCGACGAGTCGCTGCACTCGATCTTCGGCGCCTCGAAGGTCGCCTCGGACGTGATGGTCCAGGAGTACGGCCGCTACTTCGACATGAAGACCGCCTGCTTCCGCGGCGGCACGCTGACCGGCCCGGCGCACTCCGCCGCCGAGCTGCACGGCTTCCTGGCGTACCTGATGCGCTGCGTGATGGAGGGCCGGACGTACAACCTCTTCGGCTACAAGGGGAAGATGGTCCGGGACGCGATCCACTCGCACGACGTGCTCACCGCGTTCGAGGCGTTCTTCCGCGAGCCGCGCTCCGCCCAGGTCTACAACCTCGGCGGCGGCCGGCACTCGAACACCTCGCACATCGAGGCGTTCCGGATCGCCCAGGAGATCACCGGCCGCGAGGCCCGGATCAACTACGTCGAGCAGGCCCGCACCGGCGACCACCAGTGGTACGTCAGCAGCATGGCCCGGTTCGAGGAGCACTACCCGTCCTGGAAGATCACGTACGACGTGCCGATGATCCTCCGCGAGATCCACGAGGCCAACGTCGACAAGTGGGTGCCGAAGGCATGAGCGCCGGGACCAAGCGCAACGTGCTGGGCGTCGGGGTCGACGCCACCGACTACGCCCGGGCCACCGAGGCCGTGGTGGCGGCCGCGCACGAGCGCCGCCCGCTGGCGCTCACCGCGCTCGCCGTGCACGGCGTGATGACCGGGGTGCTCGACCCGGCGCACAACGCCCGGCTCAACTCGTTCGACGTGGTCACCCCGGACGGGCAGCCGGTGCGCTGGGCGCTCAACCTGCTGCACGGCGCCGGGCTCACCGATCGCGTCTACGGCCCGGAGTTGACCCTGCGGGTGCTCGCCCGGTTCGCCGAGGAAGGGCTGCCGGTCTACCTCTACGGCTCCACCGAGGAGACGCTGTCCCGGCTGGTACCGGCGCTGGAGCGCAAGTTCCCCGCGCTGAAGATCGCCGGGGTCGAGCCGTCCAAGTTCCGCGCCGCCACGCCGGGCGAGGACGCCGAGATCGCCGACCGGATCCGGGCCAGCGGCGCCCGCCTCGTCCTGGTCGGGCTGGGCTGCCCGCGCCAGGAGGTCTTCGCGTACGCCATGCGCCCGCTGCTGGACATGCCGCTGATGGCGGTCGGCGCGGCGTTCGACTACCACGCCGGGCTGCTGCGCAACCCGCCACCGTGGATGCAGCGCGCCGGGCTGGAGTGGTTCTGGCGGCTCGGCCTGGAGCCCAAGCGCCTGTGGCGCCGCTACGTCATCCTCAACCCGGCCTACCTGGCCCGGCTCGCGGCCCAGAAGACCGGGCTGTGGAAGGCCACCCCGCCGGCGCCGGCCACCACCCGACCGGCCACTTTCGACGTCTGACCCGCCCCGACGACCCCTACGGGCCCGGATACGGGACGAACCGGGGTGCCGTCCCGGATTCGGCGAACGTCGAAACGGGCAAGGCTAGGGGGCATGGATGACCGTCTCGCCGTGCTGCTTCCCGTCGCCGCCGTCTGGCTGGCCGCCGGCCTGGTCGCGGAGGGCCTGCCCGGGCTGGACCGCGCCCGGGCGCTGCGCCGGCGTACCGGATGGTTGTCCGCCCTGGTGCTGACCGGCCTCGCGCTCACCGCGGCGGTCCTCGCCGCGGGCCTGCAGAGCGCCGGTGACACCACCGTGGACCGGGCCGCCGCCGCGCTCGGCGTCGCGGCGGTGCCGGCGGCCGTGGTGGCGGTCTGCACGGTACGGCGGGTCCGGCGGCTGCGGTCCGGCGCGGGCGCGTTCGCGGCGGCGCCGGGAACACCCGCCCCGCACGGGCTGCGTGCGGCCTCGGCGCACCCGCTGATCGCGCTGCCGCTCCAGGCGACGGCGCTCGCGGTGCTGGTGGCGGTGCTGCCGGCGGTCGGCGTCGACCTGTTCGCCGCGCCGGGAGTGGCCGGCCCGGTGATCACCGTCGCGGTGCTCGGTGTGTGCGCGATCGGGGTACGCCACGCGCTGCGGCACAACCGGCTCGCCGAACGGGCGATGCCGGCCGCCGAGGTGGTGTCAGCGCGACCGGCTCGTGCCCTGCACGTATAGCAGTTCCAGGATCGCGCGGGTCGCCTCGAACCAGCGGTCCAGCCAGCCGGGCGGAGGGACGCTGCCCTTCGGCGGCAGCTCCATCAGCAGGCCGCGCAGCAGCGGGTGGTCCACCAGGGACTCCTGCTGCTCGATCGGCCAGCCGCTCGGTGGGAAGGACGGCTCGGTGAGCGGGTTGGGGTCCAGCGACGGCAGGGACAGCGGCGTCGCGGCCTGCTCGGGCACACCACCCTCGCGGGCCTCCTCGCCGTCACCGGAGACCACCTCGGTGAGGACGGTGTCCCGGCGGGCACCCCGGTACTTGCCACCGAACCGCTCGGGCTTGCCCGGGCCGCTGGTGAGGTTCTCTGAACCGATCGTCGTCATCCGTCTCGCCTGCCTCGTTCGGTTGCCGATCCGTGCGGTTCAACGAGGCGGATCGAAACTGGCGACGGGTGCGGCGCCCGGACGCGAATGGTCCCGCCCGGCGGCGTTGCCGGGCGGGACCACGCTGCGGTGCCGGTCAGCTCCGGCCGAACGCGCCGCCCCGGGCGCGGGCGACGAAGGTCTGCCAGTCGTCCGGAGCGAAGACCAGGGCCGGGCCAGTCTTGTCCTTCGAGTCCCGGACCCCGACCGCCCCGGTCACGTACGCGACCTCCACGCAGTTGTCGCAGTTCGGCCCGCTCTTCGAGCTCTTGAACCACGTCGCCTGCGTCAGGTCCACGGGGAACTCCTTGGTCGCCATTTCCACAGTGGCTCCTCTGCCAGTTTCGCGATGTGTGCGATGGATTCCTCCGGGCGTATGGCCGCTGCTCGAATGTGATCGAAGATGAAGCTGTACTTCTGCAGTTCGTCGCTCTTCTCCAGGAAGAGCCCACCCGTGGCGTTCTCCGCGTACACGACATCGGGATCGCTCGGCTCGGGGAAGCTGAGGATCGTGAAGGTGCCGTCCATGCCCGCGTGCGCACCCACCTCGAAGGGCAGGACCTGCACTGTCACGTTCGGCAGTTCAGCCACCTCCACCAGCCGCTTGAGCTGACCACGCATCACCGCGTCGCCGCCAACCGGCCTGCTCAGCACCGCCTCATCGAGCACCACCCACAGATCGACCGGATCGTCCTGCGTCAACAACGACTGACGGCCCAATCGGACACGCACTCGTTGGTCGACCTGCTCGGCGGTGAAGTCCGGCCGCGCCGCCCGGATCATCGCACCGGCGTACTCCTCGGTCTCCAGCAGCCCCGGCACGACCTGCTGCTCGTATGCCCGGATGTTGCTGGCCGCGGCCTCCAGGCCGACGTACGCCCCGACCAGCACCGTGCTGTACGGATGCCACCAGCCCTTCTGCCGGGCCTCCCGGGCGATCTGCACCAGCTCGTCGCTCTCCGCGCCGACGACTCCGTAGATGCGGAGCATGTCGCGTACGTCGCGCGGCGTGGCGGTGGTGTGGCCGGTCTCGATCCGGGAGACCTTCGACGCCGAGCACTCCAGCTGCTCGGCGACCGCTTCTATGGTGATGCCCGCGGCCTCGCGCTGCCGGCGGAGTTCCGCCCCCAGCCGGCGCCGCCGGATGGTGGGGCTGCGCCGTTCGGTCACGGCGCCTCCTCGGCTCGCGACTGCGTCACAGTCACCCGGCTACCTCCGGTCGGTCGCGCCCCGGTTGGGCACCCACCGCGGGCGCGACCGGCGGGCGGTGGGCGAGCGTTCGCGGCAGGGGTGGTGCCGGTCATCGACCGGCCGCGACGGGCGAAACCGGCGTCCAGTGTGACGCCCCGATACCTGACGCTTCAAGTTTCCTGTTCACGTGTCCTCCTCACCTATCCGCAAAACACGACGTGCAACTTGCATGTCGCACGTCGCTGTAGCACTCTGTCCGTATGGCACGGGTTACTCACCGTCTTCGAACGATCTCCGGGCGTGGTGGTACCACGATCCGTGGGACGGCCGGAGGGGAGCCGTCCCGCGCCGTGCGACCTGCCCCGGAATGAAGACCCCGTCGCTGCACGCCAGCTCGGCTGCGGCGGCGGGAGCGGTAACCGGGAGCAGCCGGGTGATGGTCGGGTGGCGGTCCGCCACCGCGGGTACGGCCCGACCAGCACCGACCCAACGACCGCCGGTCCACGAGGCAGACCCCCGTCATCGGACCGCACCGACCCCGTTCCGCCTCGCCGGTCCCGACCGGCCGACCCTCCCCAGGAGCCCATGTGCTTCCCCGCTCCGGTGACGTACTGCACGTGACGCGCGCGGCGAGTGTCCAGTTCTTCCGACCGATCATGTTCCGGGTGATCCGGGTGCTCGACTGGCCGACCTACGACGGTTGGCTCTGGCTCGACGGCTACGAGTTGAACGCGGCGGGGGACGCGGTCAACCGGAGGTCGATCTTCGTACTCCAAGAGGGGTTGCAGCAGGTCCACGCCGCGCCGGTGCCCCGGCAACACACCGTCCGGACGGCCCGCCGCCCGGTGGTCCGGACTCCGGTCCGGGTGGGCTGACCTCACGATTCCCGGTCGGGAGGGCGTGCCGTCGCCATAGAATCGGTACGCCCACCCCGGCACGTTCCACCCCGCGCGCCATGGACCCTGAACCTGGGATGGTCATGGTCAATCTGCCCGCCGCGCGGCGGCACCACCGGTCCCGTGTCGGCTATGCCCTCGGGCTGTTCGTCTTCCTCGTCGTCGCCACAGCGCTCGCGCTCGTGGTGCGGCACCCCGCCTTCTCCGCCACCCAGCAGCTCGCCGAGCCCGTACCGGCCCCGGAGATCACCGTGGCCGGTGAGGACGGCCGCGCCGCATCCGGCGAGGACGCCCGGGCGGCGGCCGGCGAGGACGAGTACGACGACGAGGAGGACGGCTGGTCTCCCACCGACCCGTCGCAGGACGAGGACGATCCGGACGCCGACACGCCGCCCGCGGGCACCGGGGGCGGCGAGGCGCTCGCCGAGCGGCCCGTCGACGCCACGAGCGACCTCAGCCGGTCACTGTTCTACTCCGGCCTGCTCGGGCTCGCCATCTCACTCGCCGGCCTCGGCCTGGTCGGCACCCGCCGACGTCAGTGGTGAGCGTCCCGACGCCAGTGGCGAGCGTCAGGGCGTCGTGGTGGTGGTCGCCGGGGCGGAACCCGGCGTGCTCGGGCCGGCGGTCGGCGGCGCGGGTACGGCAACCACGATGGTGACCCGGTCGTCCTCACCCACCGGGTAGCCGGCCTCCGGATCCGTCGAGATCACCGTGCCGGCCGGCCGGTCCGACGCCCGCCGCTGCACCCGGTAGTCCACGTCCAGCCGGTCCAGCGCCGCCCGGGCGGCGGCCTCCGGCAGCCCCACCAGCGGTGGCATCGGCACCTCGACCGCCTCGGTGGTCGGCGGCGTGCTCGGCGGGGAACTGCTCGGTGCGGCGCTCGTCGGGGCGGCACTGGTCTGCGCCGAGGTGCTCGGCACCGCCGACGGCACCGTCCCCGGATCGGAGTCCTGGTCGGCGGCGCGCAGCGCCAGCCACACCCCCACCCCGATCAACCCCAGCAGGAGCAGCGCCAGGATGCCCAGCAGGATCGGCATCCACCAGCGGCGTCCGGCCTGCTCGTCGCCGTACCACTCGCCCCCCGGCTCGGGATAGCCGGCCGGTCGCGGCGGGGGCACCCCGGCCCGGCCGGACCAGGCGCCCACCGGCTCCTGCGGGGTGGTGGCGTCGAGCGGACGCCGCGACGGTCCGCCGGGCACCGGACGGGTGGCGTCGCCCGCGTCCGGCGGCATCGCGCGGGTCGCGTCGCTCCCGGCGGCGTTGCGCGGCATGGCGCGGGTCGCGTCGACGTCCTCTGCGCCCACGTCGCGCGGCATCGCGGCAGTGGCGTCGGGGTCCACGGGAGCGTTTCGAGGGAGCGCGCGGGTGGCGTCGGCGTCCTCCCCGGCCGGATCCCGGGGCATGGCGCGGGTCTCGTCCGCGTCACCGGCGGGAGGATCCTGACGGTCGTCGCTCATGGCACGTCCTTTCCCCACCGGGACGGGGCGCACGGCCCTCGATCGTCCACCGTAACGGGCCACGGCCACGTCGGCCGGGATCAGCGCGCCCGCGCCGGTCAGCCAGTCGGCGACGGGGTGGCGCCCGGCGACACGGACCGGGTGTCGCCGCAGGTCAGCACCACCTGGTCGTTCCACCGCGCCGGGCTGCCCGCGACCGGCTCCTGCGCGGTGACCGGACCTTGGCGGCCGGTGCCGTACCGGGGATAGAGGCCGGCGTCCACCAGGTCGTCGGCCGCGTCGGAGCAGGACAGCGTGCCCACGTCGGGCACGGTGACCGCCGGGGCCGGTCCGGTCACGAACAGGGAGACGGTGACACCGCGCTTCACCGGCGTGCCCGGCGCCGGCGAGGCGCGCTCCACCGAGCGTCCGGCGCCGGTGCCGAAGACCAGTCGCCAGCCGAGCCGGCGGTCACGCAGCTCCCGGCGGGCCTGCTCGAAGTCGACGCCGACCACCTCCGGCACGGTGAGCCCGGCGGGCGCGCTCGTCCGCGTACCGGTCGGGGCGGCGGCTGTGGTCGCAGGTGGCGTGGTGGCCGGCGCGGACGTCGAGGCCGTGACGACCGGCGCGGCCTCGCCGGGCGCGGCCGGGCGGTCCGGGTCACCGGCCAGGATCCAACCGGCGCTGCCCCCGATCACCGCCAGCAGAACCACTGCCAGACCGCCGCCGAGGAGCAACCTGGCCCGTCCCGGGCCGGTGCCGTCGCCGTCCGGTCGCCGCTCGTCCGTCATGCTCCCCCGCCCCCGCTCATCGACGACCGTATCCACAGCTGCCAAACGGTCACGGCCCGTCGCCACGACTCGCCGCGCCGACCTCGGGACGTTACGCTCCCCGGCATGGTCAGTCGGGGCTGGGGAGGATCGACCGCCGCCGCGCTCGGCGTCGCTGCCGGCGCGGGCGCCGCGCAGCTCGGTTTCGGGTACGGGCTGGGCATCATCAACTGGGCGCCGACCGGCGCGGTACGCATCGAGGCGGCCTGGGTGGCGAGCCTCGCCTGGGCGACCTGGATCGCGGCCACCTCGGTCATCGCCGGCGCGGTCTGCGCCCAGCGCCTGCGGGGCCGGGACGACGAGTCGCAGGGCCGGCCACCCCGGCTCGCGCTGGTGCTCGCCGCAGCTGTCGGCGCGCTCGTCACGGTGCTGCTGGTGGCGGTGCCGGCGCGGGCGGCCCAGGTGCCGGACGTGTCCGCGCCGCAGACCGTCGCCGCCGCCTACGCCGCAGCGGGGCTGCTGCTCGGGATGCTGCTGGCCACCTGGGCGCTGCACACCCGCGCCGCCGCCACCAACCTCATCGCCACCTCGGGCTGGCTCTGGCTGCTCGCCGTCGTGTCGGTGGTCGACGGGGTGGTCGCCGGCCGTGGCCTGACCACCGCCCAGCTCGGCATCTGGCAGATCAGCGCGGACCGTGGCGCGTTCTGGATCCGCGACTACTTCTACTGGCCCGGCGCGCTGCTGTCGGTGCTCTCCGCGCTGGTGATCGGCGTGCTGGCCGCCCGGCGTGCGGCCCGCGCTCCGGAGGTACGGGTCGGCGCGGCGGCCTCCGGGGCGGCCGGACCGCTGCTCGTGGCGCTGGCGTACCTGCTCGCCGTACCGCGGCTCGCCGGGATCGCCGCCGAGCAGTTGTCGGCCCACCTGATCGCCCCGTACGCGGTGATCGCCGGTGTCGGCGGCTCGATGCTGATGGCGGCGCTCGCCCAGCGCGCCGAGCGCCGCAGCGCCGAGCGGGTGACAGTCCCCCGCCAGCGCACCGGCGAGCCGGACCCGATCAGCGGCGAGACCGACCCGACGACCGGCGACCCGGCCTCGAAGGACGGGCCCTCGGAGCCGGCCGGATCCGTGTCGGACCCGTCCGGCACGTCGTCGTCGGGCAACTCCGGGGAGCGCCCGTCGGGCGTGTCACGCAGGCGCTCGACCGGATTGTTCGGGGCGCGGAAGGCCCGCACGTCAGCGGCAGATCCGTCAAGCTCGTCAGCGGTCGACCCATCAGGCCCGTCAGCGTCGGAGCGGTCGGGCCCGTCAGCGGCGGATCCGTCGAGCCCGTCGGCGGCTGGCCCGTCGGCCGTCGGCCGGTCGGCGTCGGAGCGATCGGCGGCGGACCGGCCGGCATCGGGCCGGTCGGCTTCGGAGCGGTCAGTGGATCGGGCGACCGGGACGGACAAGGCACCGAACACCTCGGCCGACACGCGTGAGGCGACGGCCGCAGCGGAGGACGGGCCTGGCGCAGCCGTCGGCCGGACCGGAACGGAGAAGGGCCGTGCCACCCGGTCGGCTACCGGCCGGCGGGGTCGGGCCGTCCCGCCGCAGCGGCAGCCCGAAACCCTCGACCACCCGAACCCGCAGACCAGCCAGGACGACTCCTCGTCACGGTCAGGCAAGCCCTCGTCGTAGACCGACGCTGCTCGGCGGCTCGGCCGAATCTCGCCACTCCCGTCGATCTTGGAGTTGTGGCACCTCGCGTAAGCCGCGAAGCGGACATCTGAGGCGCCACAACTCCAAGACGCTTCTATGTGTGTGGTGATCGGTTCGGCTGGTTGCCGTTAGGGTTCGGCATCGATGATCACTTGGGTGACTCTTCGTCGATCCGGCCGCTCGGGTTGCGGGTGTGTCTTGTCCAAGACCTGTCCCCAGGTGGTCGTCGGCGCCGGCCCGGCCCACCCTGCTGGCCTGATCAGAAGCCTGCCCGTGCGAGCACACGTGGCCCATCACAGATCTGCCGTCGTGGTGACTGCTTCCCGAGCCGACGCCGACTGTCCCGGTCGTCGCTGGCTAAGGAGCAACAATCCGAGATGGCAAGGATCGTAGAGCGGGTCGCGGATCGCTACGACGTGGTGGTGGGGGTAGACACCCACACCGACACGCACACCGCCGCCGTGGTCGACCGCCTCGGCGCCGTGTTGGCGCAGGTCACCGTGTCCACCGACCCGGACGGGTTGGCGCGGCTGCTGGACTTCGCCGTCGCGCACACCCCACCGCGGGGGCGCCGGTTGTGGGCGGTGGAAGGCACCCGGGCACACGGTCAAGGGCTGTGCCGGGTGCTGGACGCTGCTGGTGAAGATGTCAGCGAGGCACCCAAACCCGCCGCCGCGTCGCGCCGACGAGGCGGCAAGTCCGACCAGCTCGACGCGGTCGCCGCCGCCCACGCCGTGCTCGCCCTTCCCCTGCAGCGTGTCGCCGCACCCCGCAGCGACGGGCCACGCGAAGCGCTGCGCCTGCTGCTGGTCTGCCGCCGACACCACAGCGACGCCCGCACCGCCACGATCAACCTGGTCAAAGCGCTGATCCTGACCGCCGACGACACCCTGCGCCACACACTGCGCGGACTGTCCACCACCACCCAGATCGCCCGCCTGGCCGCCCTCGACCTACCCGAGACCACCGACCTGCCCTGCGAAGAACACACCCGCCGCCGCGAACTGACCACCCTCGCCCGGCAAATCCAGACCCTCGACGCCGCCCTCGCCGACAACCACCGACGCCTACGAGCCCTCGTCACCCACCTGTGCCCACCCCTGCTCGACCAACCCGGCATCGGACCCGTCACCGCCGCGATCGCCCTCACCGCCTGGTCCCACCCCGGCCGCGTCCGCTCAGAAGCCGCCTACGCCACCCTCGCCGGCACCGCCCCCATCCCCGTGGCCAGCGGCCGCACCAACCGACACCGCCTCAACCGCGGCGGCGACAGAACCCTCAACAGCGCCCTACACACCATCGCCCTCACCCGCCGCCGCATCCACCCCGAAACCCGCGACTACATCACCCGACGCCGCACCGAAGGCCGCACCACCAAAGAAATCACCCGCTGCCTCAAGCGCTACATCGCCCGACAGATCTACCGCACCATCACCAACCACCACCGCACCACTTGACAACCCCACTCACAGATCGGCGAGGCGGAGGCGGGGGCGGGGAAGGCGAGGGCGGGGGCGGGGGCGGGGTCAGTCGACGGGCCAGGTGTGTACGGGCTCGTTGCTGCGCTGGAGTTCGGCGTACCGCTTGACCATGTGGTGCAGGGCGGCCTTCCGGTCCATGCCCTGGCGCCGCTCGGCCGCCCACACCGTCTCGGTCTGCCAGACCGCGCCGTTGCGGCCGGTACGGCAGCGGCCCTCGATCACGCCGAGCAGGCGATCGCGCTCGGCCGGGGCGACGCCGAACCGGTCCAGCCCCTGCTCGGCCACCGGAAGCAGCGTCTCGAGGACAAGCTTGGTCACCGGCACGTCGCCGAGGCGCGGCCAGTGCAGGACCGCCTCGATGCCGCGCCGGGCGGCGGCGTGGAAGTTCTCCTCCGCCGAGCTGAACGTCAACTGGCTCCAGATGGGACGGTCCGCCTCGGCGAGGCCGCGGGCCAGCCCGAAGTAGAACGCCGCGTTGGCGAGCATGTCCACCACTGTCGGGCCGGCGGGCAGCACCCGGTTCTCCACCCGCAGGTGCGGACGGTCGTTCATGATGTCGTAGACCGGCCGGTTCCAGCGGTAGACGGTGCCGTTGTGCAGCCGCAGCTCGCCGAGCTGGGGTACGCCCCCGGCGTGCAGCACCTCGACCGGGTCCTCGTCCTCGCAGATCGGCAGCAGTGGCGGGAAGTAGCGGACGTTCTCCTCGAACAGGTCGAAGATCGAGGTGATCCAGCGTTCCCCGAACCACACCCGGGGGCGTACGCCCTGGGCCTTCAGCTCGTCGGGACGGGTGTCGGTGGCCTGTTGGAACAGCGCGATCCGGGTCTCCGCCCAGAGCTGCCGGCCGTAGAGGAACGGCGAGTTGGCTCCTACGGCGACCTGAACGCCGGCGATCGCCTGGGAGGCGTTCCAGTAGTCGGCGAAGCTGTCCGGCGCGACCTGGAGGTGGAACTGGAGGCTGGTGCAGGCGGCCTCCGGCGCGATCGAGTCGGTGTGCGTACGCAGCCGCTCGACGCCGTTGATGTCCAGCTCGATGTCCTCGCCCCGGGCGCCGACGATCTGGTCGTTGAGGACGCGGTACCGCTCGTTCGTGGAGAGGTTGTCCGCGACCAGGTGGCGTTCGGTGAGCGTGGGCAGGATGCCGACCATCATGATCGTCGCGTCGGACTTGGCGGCCCGCTCGTCGGCGCGGCTGAGGCTGCTGCGCAGGTCCTGCTCGTAGTCGGCGAAGCCGCTGCCCTCGATCAGTCGGGGCGAGGCGTTCAGTTCGAGGTTGAACTGCCCCAGCTCGGTCTGGAACAGCGGGTCGGCGATGTCGGCCAGGATCTGGTCGTTGCGCATGGCCGGTTCCGCGGCGGCGTCGATCAGGTTCAGCTCGATCTCCAGCCCGGTCATCGGCCGGTCGGCGTCGAAGCCGAAGTCGTCGAGCATCAGTGCGAAGACGTCCAGGCAGCGCCGGACCTTCTGCCGGTAGCGGACCCGATCCTCGCGGGAGAAGGCGCCCTGGTCGACGTCTCTGCCCATGTGTCCTCCCGACGCCGGTGCGACGGAACCGTACCGTTCCGCAACGCATTGTGAACCATTCGCGTGGTGCGCGTAAGTGCGCCCCGTCCGCCGCCCGCTGGACGGGCGGCAGATCTGCACCTGTACCCCGTCGGGGCCCTCACCAGCACCGTCGGCCGGAGAACATCGCGTGACGATTCGCACCGCCGCGCGTACACGGGAAGGGCCCGCACCGTCGGCGGGACGGTGCGGGCCCTGCGGACCTGGCCGGGCTCAGCCCTGGCGGATGGCCTCGCCCTCGATCTCGATCTTGATCTTGCGGCCGACCAGGACGCCGCCAGTCTCCAGCGCCACGTTCCAGGTCAGGCCGAAGTCCTCGCGGTCGATCTCGGTGGAGGCGGAGAAGCCGAAGATGTCCTGCCCGAAGGGGCTGCGGCCGACGCCCTCGAACTCGACCTCCAGCTCGACCTGGCGGGTCACGCCCTTGATGGTCAGCTCGCCCAGGAGGACGAACTCGTTGCCCTCGCGGGACTTCACCTCGGTGCTGCGGAACTCCAGCGTCGGGTACTGCTCGACGTCGAGGAACTCCGGGCTGCGCAGGTGCGCGTCCCGGTCCGCCTGGGCGGTGTTGATGCTGGCGGCCTGGATGCTGGCGGTGACCGTGGACTGCATCGGGTCGTCGGCGACGGTGATGGTGGCGGTTGCGTCGGCGAACTCACCGCGTACCTTGCTGACCATCATGTGCCGGGCGACGAATCCGACACGCTTGTGCGCGGCGTCGAGAAGATAGGTACCGGGGGTGGGGATGGTGAGACCCTCCCAGTCGCGGGTAGTCGCCTCGGTGCTGCTGGTCATGGTGCTCTCCTCCGGGGAAAACGGTTTAGTATCCCAACGACTGACTGAGCAACTATAGCTACAGCAATATTCCCTGTGTCAAGTGTTGCTAGGATGGTGGCGTGGACCAGAACGTGTTCGACGATCCCCGGATCACCGCCGTCGGCCTCCTCGTCGAGGCGCACGCCGGGCTCTCCGCCCGGTTCGCCGCCCAGTTCGACGAGCACGGCCTCTCCCCGGTCGAGTTCGAGGTGCTCACCCGACTCGCCCGCTCACCCAACAACCAGCTGCGGATGACCGACCTGGCGGCGCAGACCTCGCTCTCCACCAGCGGCGTGACCCGCGTGGTGGACCGGATGGAGCGGGACGGGCTGATCCGTCGGCGCGCCTGCCCGTCCGACCGCCGCAGCTCCTTCGCGGTGGTCACCGCCGCGGGCCTGAGCCGGCTGGACGCCATCCTTCCCGGCCACCTGCGGATCATCGAGCAGTGGTTCACCGGCCAGCTCGATCCGGACCAGCTCGACGGGCTGCTGGACGGGCTACGCCGGGTCCGGGACGCGGTCCACCCCGGCGCCACGGCCGGCAGCACCGAATTGGCCGAGGACGCCGCCTGACGGTCCACTGCCGACGGTTCACCGCCCGGCGGCCCGCTGGTCAATACCAGCGGGTCACCGGCAGAACAACCGGCAGAACCACTCAGGCAGCCGGGCAACCGGTGCATAAGCCCCCATATCTCTCGCAGTACCTCGGTAGTCTTCCCGCAGCGGGGGGCACCGGGGGGTGCTGGCGCGAGCGTCGAGCGAGGGGCAGCACCAGGGGGCTACTTCGTTCGCGCCACCCCCGCGCCCTCCATCCTCCCCGGCCCGCCGGACGCGCCACCGGTCAGCGCGCCTTCTGACGCCGCGCCGCGAGGGAGAAGATCAGCTCCTCCTCCCGCGGCAGCAGGCTGACCCCGGTGACCCGCCGCGCGTTGTCCAAGCGGTCGAGCACTGCCGGATCTCCGGTGCTGACCGCCAGCCCCACAAGCGCCTCGACCAGGTCGCGCCGCCCCGCGCCGCCCTCCGCCGCGTCGGCCGCCGCGGCGAACCACTCCACCGCCAGTTCCCGATCCCCCCGGTGCAGCGCCACATGGCCCTCGATCAGCCCGCGCAGCGCGTCCTCGGCGCGGGCGTCCGCGACCACACCGGGCGGATTCAGGCTCTCCACGACAGGCGGCCGGCGCTGACCCGGCACCGCACCCGAGGGCCACAGCTCGGCGGCCGCTGCCAGCGCCTCGTCGCTCCGGCCCTGGCCGGCGAGGGCCAACGCGACCTTGCCGACCGTCCGCCGCCGCCGACCGGGATCGCCCAGCTCCGCGAGCGCTGTCGCCACCCGGCGCCCCTGCTCGACCGCCTCCGCGTACCGGCCCTCCAGGCGGGTCAGCTCGGCCTGGTCGGCCCGCGCCAGCAGACGCAGGCGCCGGTCGCCGCACTGCGCCGCCAGCCGGTCCACGGTGGCCAGCCGCCGCCGGGCGTCGGCCAGCCGCGCCGCGCGTACGTCGTGCCAGGTGAGGTGCGCCTGGGCGACTGCCATCTCGCGTATCCGGCCGTGCCGGGTGGCCGTCGCCAGCGCGGCCTCGGCCTGCTCGCGGGCCTCGTCGTGCGCGCCGAGCCCGCGCAGCAGCACGCAGAGCACGGACCGGGCCGACAGCTCCCCGATCACGTCGCCCGTCTCGGCGAAGATGACGAGCGCGGCCCGGGCGGCCGGCAACTCCTCCGCGCCCGCGCCGTGCTCGACGGCCAGCCGGGCCGCGCCGAGCATCGCCCAGGCCCGCAGCGTGGACCGGGTGCCGGCGGTTCGCGGATCGGCCAGCAGCCGCCGCAGCCAGCGCCGACCGGAGACGTCCCGCCCGCGCAGCCGCCACCAGCGGGGCAGCGAGGCGGCCAGCAGCAGCGCCGTCTCCGGCGCGTGCTCGGCGGCGTACGCGAGGGCGGCGGTGATGTCGCCGGTCGCCTCGTCGAGCAGGCGTGCCACGCCGGGCAACTGTGCGCCCACCAGCCCGGGCGCGGTGCGGTGGACGAGCCCGGCGATCACCGAGGCGTGCCGGAGCCGGATCCCGGCGGTCTCGCCCTCGACGTCGGCCTGCTCGGCCGCGAAGTCCCGGACCGCGTCCAGCAGCCGGAACCGGAAGGGGCCGGCGCCCCGGACACTGAGCAGGCCCAGCTCGCGCAGCCGGTCCAGCATCGGTGCCGCGTCCCACCGCCTGCCGCCACCGGCGAGCAGGTCCTCGGCCAGCTCGACCGACCAGCGGTTGCGGAACGCGGAGAGCCGTCGCAGCGCGGCCCGGTCGGCCGGCGCGAGCAGGCGGTAGCTGCTCGCCACCGCCTCGCGCAGCGTCACCGTGCCGGCCGACCGGTCGGCGGGCTCCCAGCCGGGATGTGCGCCGGTCAGGTCCAGGACACGGTCGCCGTAGCGGTCGAGCAGTTCGGTGACGTCGAGGATGCGTCCCCGCGCCGCCATCAGCTCGATCGCCAGCGGCAGCCCGCCGAGGCGGCGTACCAGCGCGGCGAGCGCCGGCAGCTCGGCCGCCGTGGGCGGTTCGCGGCGGGCCTGGGCGAGGCGGGCGGCGAACAGTGCCGCCGCCGGCCAGCGATCCAGGTCGGAGCGGTCGGCGGGCGCGGCGTCCGCGGGTGGCACGTCGAGCGGCGCGACCGGGCGGACCAGCTCACCGGGCAGCCCGACCGGGCGGCGGCCGGTCACCAGCACCCGCAGGTCCGGCACGGCCGCGGTCAGGGCGCGAAGCGCCCCGGCCACCGGCTCGGGCGCCCGGTCGACCGCGTCGACGAGCAGCAACGCCGACCGGCCGTCGAGCCGGCAGGCGAGATCGGCCAGCCGGTTCACGCCGAACACCGACGCCGACGCGGCGAGCACGTCGGCGACGTCCGAGCCCTCCCCGACCAGCACCCCGGTCACCCCGCCCGGGTGCCGGGCCGCCACCGCGTGCGCGACAGCGATGGCGAGCGCGGTCTTGCCGACGCCGGCGAGCCCGACCAGGCTCACCACCGGGTACGCGTCGAGCAGGCCGGCCACCTCGGCCACGTCCCGGTCGCGGCCCAGCAGCGGCACGGGCTGGGGCAACGCGACCAGCGGTCCGGCGTCGGTGTGGGTGTCGGCGAGGCGCGGTCCGGGCCGGGCGGTGGCGACGAACTCCCGTCGGTCGTCACCGGCCAGGCCGAGCGCGTCGGCCAGCAGGTCCACTGTGGTGCGCTGAGGGCGGGTGGCCCGGCCCCGCTCCAGATCGCGGACCGTCCGCACGCCCACGCCGGCCCGGCCCGCCAGCTCGGCCTGAGTCAGGCCGGCGGCGAGCCGGTGCCCGCGCAACAGATCGGACAGACCGGTGCGACCACCTGGGCCCCGCGCACCGTCATGATCCGGAGTCATGGGCACGAAGAGTACGGATGGACTCCGACGCTCCACAGCCCATCGTCAACCACCCGACCGTCCCTCGCCGTTATCCGACAGGGCGCGGACGAGGGCGCCTCTCACATACCGAGGTCGCGGGCGATGATCATGCGTTGCACCTCGCTGGTGCCCTCGCCGATCTCCAGGATCTTCGAGTCCCGCCAGAAGCGGGCCACCGGGTACTCGTTCATGAAGCCGTACCCGCCGTGGATCTGCGTCGCCTCGCGGGCGTTGTCCACCGCCACGGTGCTCGCGTGCAGCTTGGCGATCGCCGCCTGGCGCTTGAACGGCTCACCGGCGAGCATCCGCGCGGCCGCGTCGTAGTAGGCCAGCCGGGCGGTGTGCGCCTTCATCTCCATGTCCGCGATCTTGAACTGGATGGCCTGGTAGTTGCCGATCGGCTGGCCGAACGCCTGGCGCTCCTTCGCGTACTTGATCGACTCGTCCACGCAGCCCTGGGCCAGGCCGACGGCGAGCGCCGCGATGGCGATCCGGCCCTCGTCCAGGATGCGCAGGAACTGCGCGAAGCCACGGCCGCGCTCGCCGAGCAGGTTGGCCGCCGGCACCCGGCAGTCGTCGAACGTCAGCTCGTGCGTGTCCGACGCGGTCCAGCCGACCTTCGAGTAGCCGGGCGCGACTGTGAAGCCGGGCGTACCGGACGGCACGATGATCGTGGACAGCTCCTTGCCGCCGTCCGGCCGCGTACCGGTGACGGCGGTGACGGTGACCAGCGCGGTGATGTCGGTGCCGGAGTTCGTGATGAACGCCTTCGAGCCGTTGATCACCCACTCGTCGCCGTCCAGCACCGCGCGCGTCCGGGTGCCGGCCGCGTCCGAGCCGGTGCCCGGCTCGGTGAGCCCGAACCCGGCCAGCGCCTCACCGCTGAGCAGCCTCGGCAGCCACTGCGCCTTCTGCTCCTCGGTGCCGAACCGGTAGATCGGCATCGCGCCGAGCGACACCGCCGCCTCCAGCGTGATGGCCACGCTGGAGTCGACCCGGGCCAGTTCCTCCAGGGCCAGGCAGAGCGCGAAGTAGTCGCCGCCCATGCCGCCGTGCTCCTCCGCGAAGGGCAGCCCGAACAGGCCCATCTTGCCCATCTGACGGACGATCTCGTACGGGAAGGTGTGCTGCTCGTAGTGCTCGGCGATGGTGGGCGCGACCACCTCGCGGGCGAACTCCCGCACGCTTGAGCGCAGCGCCTCCTGGTCGTCGCTGAGCCGGAAGTCCATCTGATCCTCCTGGTGGGACGGCGGTACGGACGGGCCGGGCGCTCGTGACGCCGGGGCGTGTGTCGGTCAGACCGGGGCGGGCGTGTGTCGGTCAGACCGGGGCGGGCGTGTGTCGGTCAGACCGGGGTGACGCCGTGGCGGCGCCGGGAGAAGTGCCGCTCCTTGCCGCGCGCGGCGGCGAACCGGCGTACCAGCTCGGCGCGCAGCTCGTGCGGCTCGACGATGGCGTCCACCACCAGCTCGCTGGCGAGGCGGACCACGTCGATGTCGCGCTCGTACTCCTCGCGCTTCGCGGCCACGAACGCGGCCCGCTCGGTCTCGTCCTCGATCGCGGCGATCTTGTTGGCGTAGACCGCGTTGACGGCGGCCTCCGCGCCCATCACCGCGATCTTCGCGGTGGGCAGCGCGATGGTGGCGTCGGGCTCGAAGCCGGGGCCGGCCATCGCGTACAGACCCGCGCCGTACGCCTTGCGGACCACCACACAGATCTTGGGCACTGTCGCCTCGGAGATCGCCGTGATCATCTTGGCGCCGTGCCGGATGATGCCCTGCTTCTCCACCGCGCTGCCGACCATGAAGCCGGGCACGTCGCTGAGGAACAGCAGCGGCACGTTGAACGCGTCGCAGAGCTGCACGAACCGGGTCGCCTTGTCGGCCGAGTCGACGAAGAGCACGCCGCCCTTGAACATCGAGTTGTTGCCGACCACGCCGACGACCTCGCCGTTGAGCCGGCCGAACCCGACGGTCAGCTCCTTGGCCCAGAGCGCCTGGATCTCGAAGAAGCTGCCCTCGTCGAGCAGGCCCTTGACGTACCGGCGCATGTCGAACGCCTGCCGCTCGCTGGCCGGGACCAGCGCGGCCAGGTCGGCCTTCTCCGGCGCGTCCACGGCTTCGGCGGCCGGCGGGTCCTGCTTCCAGTTCGACGGCAGGTAGGACAGGTAGGTCCGCACCACGTCCAGCGCGTCGTTCTCGGTCTTGCAGAGGAAGTGACCGACGCCGGACTCGGCGCAGTGCACCTTCGCGCCGCCCATCGCCTCCAGCGTCGTCTTCTCGCCGGTGACCATCTCGACCATGCGGTCCGAGCCGAGGTACATGCTGGCGTTGCCGTCCACCATGGCGACCACGTCGCAGAACGCCGGGATGTACGCCCCGCCCGCCGCGCTCGGCCCGAACAGCGCGCAGACCTGCGGGATCGAGCCGGAGGCGCGGACCTGGTTCCAGAAGATCTTGCCGGCGCCGCGCCGCCCCGGAAACAGGTCGACCTGGTCGGTGATCCGGGCGCCGGCCGAGTCGACCAGGTAGACCATCGGGACGCCGGTCGCGTACGCCCGCTCGATGGTCCGGATGATCTTCTCGACGGTACGCGCGCCCCAGCTGCCGGCCTTGACAGTCGAGTCGTTCGCCATCAGGCAGACCTGGCGGCCGTCGATGGTCGCGGTGCCGGTGACCACGCCGTCGGCGGGCAGCCCGTCGGCCATCGCGTTGGCGTAGAGCCCGTCCTCGACGAAGGAGCCCTCGTCGACCAGGTACGCCACCCGCTCACGGGCGAACAGCTTCCCCTTGGCGGCGTTCGCCGCATGGTACTTGTCCGCACCACCGGCGCGGGCGCGCTTGCGCAGCTGCTCCAGTGCCTCACCGTCGAGCGTCACGCCGACTCCCGTTGCCACCGCCCGCGCAGGGCGCCACCGACCTGAACGATCGTTAGGCTACCCCACCCGCACCCCTCCCGGCACCCCGCCACACCCCCGCACCCCATTCACCTTCGTGATCAAGGAGTTCGTGTCCTCGTTCGGGCACCCGGAGGACACAAACTCCTTGATCAACGGTAGGCAGGGCGGGTCAGGACGGGAGGGGAGTCAGGCGCGTGCGGGGGCCTGCTCGGAGGACTCCGGAGGGGAGCTTCTTGCCCACCAGGGTCTCGGCCAGCTCGGCGGCAGCGATCAGGGCGTCCAGGTCGATGCCGGTGTCGATGCCCATGTCGTGCAGCATGTGCACCGCCTCCTCGGTGGCCAGGTTCCCGCTGGCGCCCGGCGCGTACGGGCAGCCGCCGAGGCCGCCGACGCTGGCGTCGAACTCGGTGACGCCCAACTCCATCGCGGTGAGCATGTTCGCCAGGGCGGTACCCCGGGTGTTGTGGAAGTGCAGCAGCACCGGCAGGTGGGCGTTCCGGTCCCGGACCGCGGTCACCAGCTCACGGACGCGCCGGGGCGTACCCATGCCGGTGGTGTCGCCGAAGGCGACGCGGTCCGCGCCGTCGCGGGCGACGCGGTCCACGATCGCGGCGACCCGGCGGGGGTCCACGTCGCCCTCGTAGGGGCAGCCGAAGCTGGTCGCCACGATCACCTCGGCGGTCGCGCCCGCGGCGTGCAGCAGGTCGATCAGCTCGGCGATGTCGTCGAGCGACTCGTCGGTGGAGCGGTTGACGTTGCGGCGGTTGTGCGTGTCGCTCGCCGAGACCACCACCTCGATTTCGGTGAAGCCCGCCGCCAGCGCCCGCTGCGCGCCGCGGGTGTTCGGCACCAGCGCGGAGTAGCGCACCCCGTCGGCCTTCTCCGCCCGCTGCCACACCTCGTCGGCGTCGGCCATCTGCGGGATCGCCCGGGGATGCACGAAGGAGACGGCCTCGATGCGCCGCACCCCGGTGCGGGACAGCGCGTCGAGCAGCCGCACCTTGGCGTCGGTGGGGATGGGCTCCTCGTTCTGGAGACCGTCCCGGGGACCGACCTCACGGATGCTCACGGAGTCTGGGAGTTCCGCCATCAGGTTCACCTCACTGGGTCGAAGGTCAGCGCATCCGGGAGACGATGCCGGTGTCGTAGTCGCCGGAGAGGAACTCCGGGTTCTCCAGCAGCTCGGCGAAGAACGGCAGGTTGCACTTCGGGCCGGCGATCTCGAACTGGGCGACCGCCGCCCGAGCCCGCTCGACCGCCTCCTCGCGGGTGTCCCCGCTGACGATCAGCTTGGCCATCAGGCTGTCGTAGAACGGCGTGACGGTGTTGCCGGCGACGTAGCCGGAGTCCACACGTACCCCGGTGCCGGACGGCTCGTTCCAGGTGGTGATCGCACCAGGGCCGGGCAGGAAGCGCTTCGGGTCCTCGGCGTTGATCCGCAGCTCGATGGCGTGGCCGCGCGGGGCGAGCGCGTCCGGGTCGAACGTCGGCGCCAGCCCGGCCGCCACCCTCAGCTGCTCCTCGACCAGGTCGACGCCGTAGACGTACTCGGTGACCGGGTGCTCGACCTGCAGCCGCGTGTTCATCTCCAGGAAGAAGAACTCCTGCGTGGAGGGGTCGAGCAGGCATTCGACGGTGCCCGCGTTGCGGTAGCCCACCGCCTCGCCCGCGCGTACCGCCGCGGCCAGGAAGCGCTCGCGCAGCTCCGGCGAGACCGCCGGGGACGGCGACTCCTCGACCAGCTTCTGGTTGCGTCGCTGCACCGAGCACTCCCGCTCGCCGAGCGCCACCACCCGTCCGTCGGCCAGGCCGAGGATCTGCACCTCGACGTGGCGCACCCGGGGGAAGTACCGCTCGATCAGCACCGAGCCGTCGCCGAACATCCGCTCCGCGAACGCGCGGACCTTGTCGTACTCGGTGCGCAGCGCCGCCTCGTCGGCGGCCACGCCCATGCCCATGCCGCCGCCACCGGCGGCGGCCTTGACCATCACCGGGTAGCCGATCTCCGCGGCCGCCTCGACCGCCGCGGCCAGGTCGGCCGCCGGCTCGGTGGTGCCGGGCGCGACCGGCACCCCGGCCGCCGCCATCAGGTTCCGGGCGTTGATCTTGTCGCCCATCGCGGTGATCGCGTCCGCGCCGGGTCCGACCCAGATCAGGCCCGACCCCTCGACGGTACGGGCGAAGTCCGCGTTCTCCGACAGGAAGCCGTAGCCGGGGTGGATCGCCTGCGCGCCGGTGCTGCGGGCGGCGTCGAGGATCGCGTCGGCGTTCCGGTAGCTCTGCGCCGGGTTCGCCGGGCCGACGCAGACCGCCTCATCGGCCTCGGTCACGAACGGCAGCGCGCCGTCGGCCTCCGAGTGCACAGCGATCGTCCGGACCCCGAGCCGCCTGCCGGTACGGATGATCCGCCGCGCGATCTCCCCCCGATTCGCGACCAACAACGATTCGATCATCTTCTGCACGGACGTGACCCCTTCTCGACGCAAAGCCGGGGTCCCTTCTTAACATGCGTTAAGGTCCCGGCGGCGTGTCAGGTCGGGTCGGTCGGCGCGAGCAGGGCCGCGAGCGTCGCGCCGCGCAGCAGCTCGGCCCGTCGCCGGCGATCGACCTCGCCGCCGAGGAACGGCGTCGAGTTCATCAGGCCGAACGCCGCGTGGGCGAGCACCCGCGCCGCGCCGTCCGGCAGGCCGGGGTGCAGCGCCGTCAGCACCGTCACCCACTCCTCGACGTACATCCGCTGGAGCCGGCGGATCCGCCGGCGCGGCTCGTCCGGCATGCGGTCCAGCTCGTGCAGGTGCAGGGCGATCACCGCCGGGTTGGCCAGCGCGAACTCGACGTGGAAGTCGATCAGCGACTCCAGCGCGCCACGCGGGTCGTCCGGGTGACCGGCGGCCCGCTCCCGCCCGCCCGCGAGCAGCCCCTCGCTGACCGGCACCAGCGCGGCGACGAGCATCGCCTCCTTGCCGGCGAAGTGGTGGTAGAGCGCCGGCCCGGTGACTCCGGCCGCCGCGCCGATGTCGTCCATCGACACGCCGTGGTAGCCGCGCGCCGCGAAGAGACCGACCGCGATCTCCAGGATCTCGTCCCGCCGGGACCGGCGCCGGGCCGTGCCCGCCGTCCCCCGTGCCTGCTGTTCCACCGCCACCGGGCCAGCCTAGACCTCGGGGTCGATCTAGAGCAGCCGCGGTTACCCGACGGTCGCCTCAGTCCTCCTCGATGCCGTGCTCGGCGCGGACCGACGCCGCCTCGGCGGGCCGGCCCTGGTCGTCGAGCGCGCGGGCCAGCAGCCAGGCGGCCTGCGCGGCGGGCCGGGAGCCGGTGGGCAGCCCGCCGAGGACCGGGCGCAGCAGCCCTTCGGCCTGCTCGGGCCGGCCGTCACGCAGCAGCAGCTCGCCGGTCAGCACCTCGACCTGCGCCGCCTCGCCGAATGCCTCGATCGACCGGAGCCGCCCCGGCACACCCTCCAGCCGGTCCAGCGCGGCGGTGAGCCGGTCCTCGCCGATCAGCACCCGGGCCACCGCGTCCGCGGCCATCGCCCGCTCGTACGTGACCACGGGCGGCTCGTCGGTCTGACCGGCGAGCGCGTTCGCGGCCTGGTCCACCCGCTCGATCGCGGCCACCGCCGCCGGCAGGTCACCGGACCAGTGCAGGGCGAGCAGCTCCCGCCGCCGGGCCCGCAGCTCGTCCACCGGATACCCGGCCAGCCGCCAGGCGGAGGCCGCCGACGCGAACCGCTGCGCGGCCAGCGCGTCCCGGTCGGCGTCGTAGAGCAGGCCGCCGGACTCCTCCAGCACCTGCGCCCGGCGGGGGAGATTGTCCGGCCCGTCCAGGTTCTCGGCCAGCTGGTCGAGCACCGTGAGCGCGAGATCCGTCTCGCCGAGACCCGCGTAGATCCCGGACAGCATGTGCCGGCACCGGTCCGCCTCGGCCTGCGCGCCGGAGCGGTCCAGCCCGAGCACCGCTTCCTCGGCCACCTCGGCGGCCTCGGCCAGCCGGCCGGCCATCCGGTACGCCTCGGCCAGTTCCCAGCGCAGCAGCGCGTCACCCGGCAGCCCCTGCTCGACGCAGAGCGTGACCGCCTCGGCCAGATCCTCCACCGCTTCGCCGGCCCGGTCGGCTGCGAGCAGCGCCCGCCCGCGCGTCACCCGCAGCGGCAGGTGGGCGCCGACCGGGGCGACCGACAGCGCCTCGTCACAGACCGCCACCGCCTCGGCCGCGTCGTCCGCGGCACGCGCGCACGCCAGGCAGGCGCCGGTCAGCATCTCCGCGTCACCCAGCTCGCCGGCCAGCCGGCGGGCCTGCGCCGCCGCGTCCCGGAACTCCTCGGCCCGCTCCAACTGCTCCAGCACGTGCGCCCGGTGCAGCGCGACCCGCCCGGCCAGCCACGCGTCGGCGTCGGCGTCCGCCCCGGCCCGGTCGAGCGCGTCCAGCGCGTCCGCCCACCGCTCCCGGTGCACGTGGGCCAGCGCGAGCCGATCCCAGCCGGCGGCCCGATCCCGCGGTTCGCCGTGCGCGGCCAGATACGCGGCCGACTCCTGCGCCAGCGTCAGTCCCTCGTCCGCGCTCTCCTCGGCCATGCTCAGCAGCACACCGAGCCGCCCGGCCACCACCTGCGCCCGCAGCGGGTCCGGCACCTCCCGCCACGCGGCGAGCGCCTCCCGGTTGACAGCCGTCGCCACCGCCACGCCGTCGTCGTCCTGGGATAGCTCGCCCGCCCGCAGCTCCAGCCGCCACGCCCGGGTGGCCGCCGGCAGGTCGGCGTCGCCGTACCGCTCGTCGTACGCCCGCAGCACGGTGCCCAGGCCGTCCCGGCGGTTGGTGCGCCAGCACTCCTCGGCCAGCGCCAGCAGCTCGTCGGCGCCGGCCTCGTCAGGCACTGTCACCGGCGGCTCGGTCGTCGTCTGAGCGTCCGGTGCGGTACGCGGCGCGGGCACCACCGGGCGGCGCACGCTGGCGGAGAGCGGCAGGTGCTCACCCTCCGGGCCGGCCACCAGCTTCCGGGCGATCATCGCGGACTGGTGCGTGGTGCCGTTACGCGCGTCGAAGCGGCCGGCCAGCCCGGTGGCCGTACCGGCCAGCTCGTCGGCGAGCGCGCCCACCGGCACGTCGGCGGCCGGCCGGTCACCGGAGGCGCGGCGGTGCACTGTCAGCTCGGCCGGCACCTGACGCAGCGCCGCCGACGCGGCGGCCGCGAAGTGCATCGCGGCGGCCGGGGTGGGTGCCCGGTCCAGCCAGTCCAGGTGCCGCTCGACCAGCTCCAGCGCGCGGGCCTCGTTGCCGGTCGCGGTGCAGAACTCGATGTGCTCGGCGACGTCCCACAGGTTGGCCAGGTGCCCGCGCAGCCGCCGGTACGCCTCCCGGTGCGCGTCCCGCGCGGCGTCGCCCCGGCCGGTCTCGCGGTAGGGGGTGAGCAGCGCGGTGAGGATCCCCTGCGGCTGCTCGCTACAGGTCAGCCGGCCGGCGAGCACCGGCTCGGCGAGCGCCACCGCCTCCTCGTGCCGGCCCAGCCGGACCAGGTGCGCGACCTGCGTGGTCGGGTCGCAGCCGGCGCAGTCGGAGAGCGCGTCGCGGGGCGTGGTCATCCACTTGCGGTACCACTGCTCCGCCGCGTCCTCCTCGCCCAGGTGCGCGGCCACCAGGTAACGGTGCTTGTGGACCGCCTGCAACGAGTGCCCGGCGTCGCGGTAGCGCCGCTCCATGTCGTCGAGCACCGCGTACGTGCGGTCCAGCGGCAGCTCCGGGAACTTCACCATGGCGTTGACCATGTACTTGAAGGCCCAGAGCAGCTGGTGCGTGTAGCCCTGGTGGTAGGGCTGCGGATCCTTGTCGTACTCCGACAGGCACCAGGAGAACGTGACGAAGGACTTCGCCGGTTCGCCGCCGTAGACGTACGCGGTGGTGCCGGTGACCCGGGCCGCGAAGGCGAGGTGCCTGTCGTCGCCCGCGTCGGCGCGGCGCAGCAGCTGCTCCAGCGCGGCGATCTGCCCCGGGCCGTACGGCATGGTTTCGATCTCGTGGTGCATGCGCCAGAGGTCGTCGTCAGTCACGCGTCACTCCCGGTACGGCCCGGCCGAGCAGGCCGAGGAAGGAACTGTTCAGCAGCGCGGCGTCGGCCGCCCGGATCGGGTGGTGCCCGAGCAGCAGGGCCTGCCCGTAGAGCGCCTCGACGGCCAGCCCGACCAGCTCCGGGTCGGCGAGCGTGGTCACCCGGCGGACCAGCGGGTTGCGGTGGTTGAGTACGAGTTGCGGGCGGTCCGGCGGGGCGGAGGCGGCGAGCGCGTCGAGCACCCCGCCCCACAGCTCGTCGGCCTTGTCGCGGCTGGCGGCGAGCTGGTCGTGGAACGCGGCCGAGCGGGACACCAGGTAGAGCGCGGGCAGCGAGACCGGGTCGTACGCCCGGATCACGACCTCGCAGCCGAGCCGTTCCAGCGCCCGCTGCGCCCCGGTCAGGAACGGCCGCAGGGCCAGCTCCGTCGCCGGGTCGAGGATCTCGAACCGGGTGGTGAGGTCGCTCGGCTCCAGCCGTTCGATGAGCACCGACCGATCCACCGTGGGCAGTCGCTCGATCAGCTCGGTGTCGTACGTGTAGCCGCCGTTCACGACTGCCACGTCCTGCGCGGCGGCCACGGCGGCGAGCTGGCGGAACTCGTCCAGGCTGGCGGCGTACCGGAGCACGCCGTGCCGCTGCCGGAACTCGGCGAGCGTCATCGTGCCCACGTTCGTGTCCATCGGCCACCACTGGTCGACAAGCCGCAGCATCTCGTCGTCGTGCATCGCGAGCGCCTTGACGCCCAGGTGGTGCACCTGGAGGAACTCGCCGAGCCGGCGCGGGTCGTGCTTGGCCAGCCGCACCAGCCAGCCCCGGATCTGGTCCCCGAGCGCGTCCCGGACCGTGGTGAGCAGCGCGTCCTCGTAGAGCGCCTCGCGGCTCGCGGTCGGGCGCAGCTCGCTCGCGTCGACCACGCAGTGGGCGAAGAAGGCCCACTCGGGCAGCAGCCCGTCGGCGTGCTCGCTGAGCAGCATCCGCTTGAGGTAGACCCGGTGCCCGGCGCGCGCGGCCGGGTTCACCGCGGTGGGCAGGATGAACGCCACGCCGGTGAGGCCGGCCTCGGGCACCGACAGCGGCACCACGTCGAACGGGACGAACCCGAGCAGCTCCTGGGCGTACCGCTGGAGCGCGGCGCGGTCGACAGGTGCTCCGGGCGTGGTCGGCCACGGCGGCGGCCCGGCGGTGGTCGGCGTGTCACCGACCCGGACGTCGACCGGCAGCAGGCTGCCGTAGAGGCGGGCCAGCTCGGTGACTGTGGGTACGCCGAGCCACTGGTCGGCGTCGCGCCGGGGCACCAGCGTCACTGTGGTGCCGGGTTCGTCCCGAGCCTGCTCGGGCTCGGCGAGCCGCACCGCGTACCGGCCGTCGGACCAGCCCGTCCAGAGCACTGTGGGCTCGTCGGCGTGCCGGGTGACCACCCGGATCTCGTCCGCGACCAGGAAGCAGGAGAGCAGCCCGATGCCGAACTGGCCGAGGAACTCGTGCCGGGAGAAGCCCAGCTCGTCGCGCTTGGAGCTGCGGCCGATGGTGGCGAGCAGCTCGTGCACCTGCGCCTCGGTGAGGCCGATGCCGGTGTCGTGCACGCGCAGCGTCCCGTCGCCGGTCAGCTCCGGGGGCTCGATGCGTACCCGGGCCGGTGCGTTCGGCTCGGTGGACCGGCGCGCGGTGATCGCGTCGACGGCGTTCTGGAGCAGCTCGCGCACGTAGACGCGCGGGCTGCCGTACAGGTGGTGGCTGAGCAGGTCGACCACGCCACGGAGGTCCACCTGGAAGGTGCGGTCCAATCGCGCTCCCGGTTCGGATTTCGGCGCTCACCGTACCGGTCAGCGCCGACAGTGTCCGTCCCGTTTCATCCCTCCCTCCCCCTTCCGCCTCCTCGCCGATCTTGCACTTTGCGCCCAGGCGAACACGCACAAAACAGACCCGCCAAGGGCCACAACTGCAAGATCAGCGGGGCGGTGGTTCGAAGCCGGCGAGGCGAGTGGCGATGCGGTGACGGGCCGGGGGGAGGGTGGAGACCAGCCGGAGCAGCAGGTTGCGCAGGGGGCGCGCGAAAGGTGGGGCGGCGGCCAGGCGGGTCAGGTTGGCGGCGAAGCCGAGCGCCTCCTCGGCGCGGGGGCGGCGGTCGGCCGCGTACCGGTCGAGGGCCCGCGGGCCGGCGGCGAGCGCGTCACCGAGGGCGACCGCGTCCCGCAGGCCGAGATTCATCCCCTGCCCGCCGGCCGGGCTGTGCACGTGCGCCGCGTCCCCGGCGAGCAGCACCGGGCCGCAGCGGTAGGCGCTCGCGATCCGGTGGTGGATCCGGAACCGGGACGACCACGCCATCCCGGTGACCCGGTCCGGCCGCCGCGCCGGACCGCGCTCGTCGAGCAGCGCCTGGAAGTGGTGCGCCTGCGGCTCGCGCGGCGCGTCGGCCACCGTGGCGACCAGCCGGACCGTGCCGTCGGGCAGCGGCGCCCAGACCAGCGGGCCCTGCCGGGACAGGAAGAGGCTCACCTGGTCGCGCGGGAGCGCGCTGTCCACCCGCACGTCGGCGAGCAGGAACGACTCCCCGGGGTCGGCCGGGCCGCCGAAGCCGATGCCGGCGAGTTCGCGGACCCGGCTGTGCATCCCGTCCGCGCCGACGACCCAGCGCGCCCGGACCGCGCGGCCGCCGTCGAAGCGCGCGACGGCGCCGGCGCCGTCGAGGTCCAGCCCGGTCATCTCGTACGGCCGCAGCACGCGCCCGCCGAGCGCGGCGAGCCGGTCGGTGAGCACCGCCTCGGTCTCGGCCTGCGAGATGAGCAGCGCGTACGGGTAGCGCGACGGCAACCGGTCGAAGGGGACGGTGAGCAGCACCCGGTCCCGGTCGCGGACGCTGAACCGGGCCGAGCGCAGCCCTCGGGCGGCCAGCGGCGCGGCGACCCCGATCCGGTCCAGCACTTCGAGGGTGCCGGCGTGCACGACGGCGGCGCGGGACGTGACGGGCGGCTCGGCGAGCCGGTCGACGACAGCCGCGGCAACCCCGTGCCCGGCCAGCGTCACGGCCACCGCCAGGCCGGTCGGCCCGCCGCCCACCACGAGGACGTCGGTGCGTTCGGGGAGCATCGCTTCCACCTCCGGACTCAGGTCAACAACTGTTTGCCAACATGTGTTGACTTCACTGTAGAACCGATGTCAACACGTGTTGGCCTACAGTCGTGGACGTGACCGAACCCGCCACCCGCACCCGCCGCTCGGACGCCACCCGGGCGGCCATCCTGCGAGCCGCCCGGGAACGCTTCGCCGCCGACGGCTACGACCGGGCCACCATCCGGGCCATCGCCGCCGACGCCCACATCGACCCGTCGATGGTGATGCGCTACTACGGCAGCAAGGAGGGACTCTTCGCCGCGGCGGCCGAGTTCGACCTGCGCCTGCCCGACCTGGCCGAGGTGCCGCCGGACCGGCTCGGCGAGACGCTGATCCGGCACTTCGTACGCCGCTGGGAGGCGGACGGGACACTCGTCGCGCTGCTCCGGGCCGCCGCCACCAACCCCGGTGCGGCCGACCGGATGCGCGGCATCTTCGCCGGCCAGCTCGCCACCGCCGTGGCCCGGTCGAGCGCCGACCCGGCGACCGCCGAGCGACGGGCCGGTCTGGTGGCCAGCCAGATCCTCGGACTCGCCCTCACCCGGTACGTCGTCCGGCTGCCACCCGTGGTGGACCTCGACCCGGAGGAACTGACCGCCTGGGTCGGCCCGACGATTCAGCGCTACCTGACCCAACCTTTGCCCCCGTCCCGCGCGTCTGGCCGGTGACGGAGGAGGAGCCGGATGGGGCGTGACGCGGACGACGGGCGGGCGGACTACCTCGCCTTCGTCGAGTCGCACCAGCACCGGCTGCTGCGCGCCGCGTACCTGATCTGCGGCAACCGGCACCAGGCCGAGGACCTGCTCCAGGACGCGCTGCTCAAGCTGGCGCTGCGCTGGCCGTCGGTGCGCGACGGCGATCCGGCCGCGTACGTGCGCGCCATCCTCTACCGCGACGCCGTCTCCTGGTGGCGGCGCCGGCGGCGGGAGTGGCTCAGCGCGTACCCGCCGGACCGGCCGGACGCGGACGGCGACCCCGCGTTGCGGCTCACCGTGCGCGCCGCGCTGGACCGGCTGCCGCCACGCCAGCGGGCCGTCGTGGTGCTGCGCTACTTCGAGGACCTGACCGAGGTCGCCACCGCCGAGGCGCTCGGCGTCACCGTCGGCACCGTCAAGAGCCAGTGCCACGACGCGCTGCGCCGGCTGCGCGACGTGGTGCCCGCACCCGGTGGATCCGCCGACGGCCTGGCCGCCGGAAGGGAGGTGAACCCGTGAACGAGACGGAGCTGACCCGGCTGCTGACCCGGTCCACCGAGGAGATCCGCCCGAGCCGGCCGGCCGCCGCCGGATGGGAACGGGCCGGCCGGGTCCGTCGTGCCCGCCGCGCCGCCGCGGCCGCCGCCGTCGCCGTGGTCCTGGTCGGCGGCGGTACGACGGCGCTCCTGCACCGCTCCGGGCCGCCCCCCGCGGCACCGCCCCGCCCGGCCGTGACCTCCACCCCGAACGCGCCGGTCGTGCAGCGGCCCCCGGACCGGCTCGGCGAGGCGGGCGACCCGCTCGGCCGGCTCGGCGACCGGGTCCGCGCCGCCCTCTCCGCCCGCCCGGTGAGCCGGGCACTGGCGCTGTACCAGCCGGTCGACCCGGCCACCGGCGAAGCGGGCCCGGTCCGGGTGCTGGGTGACGACGGCATCGTCCGGGAACTCGACGTGGTCACGCTCGCGCCCACCCGCGACGCCGGGGGCAACGAGGCGACGGCCCTCAAGCCGGGCAGCCTGTCGCCGGACGGCCGGACCGCCGCGTTCGCGCAGACCGGCGAGGTGGTGGTGGTCGACCTGACCGACGTCGAGGTCCGCCGCTATCCGCTCGCGGGCTACCTGGAGCACGTGGTCTGGGCCGGTGACCGGCTGATCGTCGGGGACAACGACACCGCGTACGAGCTGGACCGGCGCACCGGAGCGGCGCGGAAGCTGACTGTCGACCCGTGGACGCTCGTCGTACCCGAGCCGGACCGGCCCGGCGACCTGCTCACCGTGGGCGGCTGGTCCGGGGACGGCGGCCTGGCCGTACGCCGGTTCCCCGCCTCCGGCGGCACCCCGGAGCGGCGGCCGGTGACCACCGGGCAGCTTCCACCCGGCTACCGCCTGGACGAGATCTACGGGCGGGGCTGGCAGCGCGGCGACCGGATCGGCCAGGCCGGATGGACCACCACCGTGGGCCCCGCCGGCACGATGAGTGGCGCCGAGGGCGTGGCGGTGCTGGACGCCCGCACCGGCGCGGTGACCCGCCTGCTCGACCTGGGCCGGGAGGGCCGAGCCAAGGGGTGCTGCGAGGTGTACGGCTGGACCGCCGACGGCGAACTGCTGTTCCGCTACGACGCCGGTCTGGCCCGGTGGCGACCCGAGACCGGCGCTGTCGACCGGGTGGCGGGCAACGTGCCCGGCAGCCTGTCGATCGCCGCCCGCTGACCGGCCGGTCCCACCGTCGGCACGGCGGGACCGGCCGGGACGCTCAGCGGGTCAGGCCGCCGGGCTGGTCGCCCTTCACGACGGGGGCCCGCACCAGGTTGCCCCACTCGGTCCACGAGCCGTCGTAGTTGCGCACCTGCGGGAAGCCGAGCAGGTGGTGCAATACGAACCAGGTGTGGCTGGACCGCTCGCCGATCCGGCAGTACGCCACCACGTCGTCGGACGGGCTCAGCCCGAGCTGGTCGGCGTAGATCGCGCGCAGCTCGTCGGCGGACTTGAACGTGCCGTCGTCGTTCGCGGCGGACTTCCACGGCTTGCTCACCGCGCCCGGGATGTGCCCGCCACGCAGCGCGCCCTCCTGCGGGTAGTCCGGCATGTGCAGCATCTCGCCGGTGTACTCACCGGGCGAACGCACGTCCACCAGCGGCCGCCCCGCCTCCACGTGCGCCATGACCTGCTCCCGGTACGCGCGGATCGGCGCGTCGTCGCGCTCCGGCACCGGATACGAGGCGCGGGGCCGGCTCACCTTGTCCCGGGTCAGCTCCCGTCCCTCGGCGACCCACTTCTGCCGGCCACCGTCGAGCAGCCGGACGTCCGGGTGACCGAAGAGGGAGAAGACCCAGAGGGCGTACGCGGCCCACCAGTTGAAGTTGTCGCCGTAGAAGACGACCGTGTCGTCCCGCCCGATGCCCTTTGCCGCGCACATCTCGGCGAAGCTCGCGGCGTCCAGGTAGTCGCGGGTGACCTGGTCGTTGAGTTCGGTGTGCCAGTCGACCTTGACGGCGCCGGGGATGTGGCCGGTGTCGTAGAGGAGCACGTCCTCGTCGGACTCGACGACCACGAGCCCTTCGTCGCCCAGGTGCTCGGCCAGCCATTCGGTGGTGACCAGGCGCTGCGGGTCGGCGTACGACTGGAGATCAGGATGCGGATCGCTCGGCACAGGCATGATCCCCAAGGTACGCCGGATCCGGGGCCACGGATGTGACACCGGCCCCACCACCTCGGAAAGGTGGTGGGGCCGGTGCGGTCGGGCCGCTGCTGCTGTGCGGCTACTTCGCCGACTGGACCTGCGGCTCGTCGTTCACCAGGAACGTCCAGACCTGCTCGGGGGAGCGGGTGCCGTCCGCGGTGACCCCGACGACAGTGAGCGTGTGCGTCCCGCCCTCCGTGGGCGTCCAGCTCACCGTCGCCCGGTTACCCGTCTCGACGCGCTGCTCGACGCCGTCGTCGAACCGGTAGAGGAAGGCCACCGTCGTGGTGAGTTGCGACGTGAACCGGAACTCGCCCGGCTGGCCCGGACCGCCGGTGGGCACGTCCGTCCGGTACGGGTCAGCGGTGACGGCGGGGCGCAGGTCCCGCACCCGGAAGGACAAGGTCGCCGCCTCCGACTCGGTGCCGTCCCGGCTCACGCTCCGCACGACCAGGTTGACCACGCCCGCCTCGGTCGGCGCCCAGGTGACCGACGCGGTGCCGTCGGCCTGCGCGGCCACCACCTTCTGGTCCTCGCCGGTGAACTGGTAGCGGTAGCTGACCGTGTCGGGCAGGCGGGGGGTGAAGGTGAAGACGCCCGGAATACCCTGCCCTCCGCTGGGGACGGGCAGGTAGACGGTGGCCGAGACCTTCGGCGCGGTCGGCAGGTTGAACTGCCGGCTGCTGGTGGCCTCCACGCCGCCGGCCGTGACGCTGGTGACGGTCAGGGTGCGGGAGCCGCCCCGGGTCGCGGTGACGGTGATCGCGGCCGAGCCGTCCGCCGCGGCGTCCACCGTCTGCTCGAGGTCGCCGTCGAGGGCGTAGCGGTAGCGCACCACGCCGTCCATCTGCGGACGCAACTGGAACGTGGCAGGCACCCCGATCTCGCTCAGCCGTCCCTCGACGACCGGCGCCACGTCCTTGGCGAGGAACGTGTACTCGGTGGTCGCCGAGCGGTTGCCGACCGCGTCGAGGCTCCACACCCGCAGGGTGCTCGGGCCGCTGTCCGGGGTGAGCGTGACGGTGGCCGTACCGCCCGTCCGGTCCGCGTCGATCGTCTTCTCGACGCCGGAGTCCAGCGAGTAGCCGTACCGCACCACGTCGGCCGCGCCGTTGGCGGTGAAGGTGAACTCGCCGGGCAGAGCCGGGTGCCACGCGCCGTCGTCCGGGAAGTCGGCCGACGTCACGACGGGCGGCGTGACCGGCCCCTGGGCGTCGAGGCGGAAGTAGCAGACCGGGCTCCACTCGCCGGTGGCCCGGCTGTCCGCCGCCCGCATCTGCCAGGCATACGTCCGGTCGTGCTCGAACGGCGACGGATACATGGTGTCGTAGCGGCCGACGGCCCGCTCGCCGTCGCGCGCGTAGTCCGTCTGCTCGATCCGCGCCTCCGGCTGGTCGACCGGCCAGGCCGCGAAGGAGACGGTGAGCTGGTCCGTGCCGCCGCCGTCGTTGCGGTCCCGGTCGTGCACCACTCCGGATGGGACGGGGTAGCGGATCACCTGGTACGGCTCGGTGGTGGTGCACGCCGTGCCGGTCTCGCTCCGCAGGTCGGTCGGCACGCCGGGGCGGAAGTTGTAGTCGATCGAGATGCCCACCTTGGTGGCGTACTTCCGTGCCAGTGCCGGGTCCCGCTCGGCGTCGGCGGGCAGCCGCAGCGAGAGGGTCAGCGTCGACCGGCCCTCGGCGAGCGCCTGGCGCAGACCGTCGATCGCGTCGAACTCCACCCGGGGTGCCGGGCAGACGGTCTGGTCGGTGAGCTGGCGGCTGTCGACCAGCCCCAGGTCGGCCGGGGGATTCCGCCAGCTCGACCGGGCGGTGTAGGCGGCGGTACGCCGCAGCTCCACCACGGGACGTCTGGTGCAGTCGCCGCCCGCCGTCTCCTTCACGTCGAGGACGGCCGACTGGATGTCCGCTCCCCGGTAACGGGAGATGTCGAACGTGAAGTAGGCGCGCGAGGTGTGCGGGCGGCCCTTCTCGTCCTTCCAGGTGCCGACCGGCACGTCGCCGGGCCGGTCGATGTTGATCGTGGTGGGCGAGTGCGAGTCGGTCCAGGCCCACGAGGTGTTCGTCTCGTAGCGCATGTCGTACGCGGCTGCCGGCGCCGCGGTGGCGACCACCGATCCGGCCGCGACCACTATCGACAGCGCGGCGGCGAGCACGCTTCGCCGGCCGGTTCGACGTGGATTTCTGTCAGGCATGAGGGTCATCCCTCATCCACCTTTCCCCGATTTCACCCCGTGCTCGATCGACGGGGGCAGCGGATGCTATCCAGTGGGGCGGACATCGGGCGATCCCGATAAGCGGATGACCGGACACATCGGACGATCGGGCGGTGAAGGTCCAGCCGTCCGGCGGGGATCAGGCGCGGCGGTGCACCAGGCGCCCGGCGACCACTGTGGCCAGGCAGGAGCCGTCCGGGCCGAACACGGCGAGGTCGGCCCGCCCGCCGGCCACCAGCGCGGGCGGCCGCACGCCGGGCAGCACCGCCACGTCGTTGCGGGCGGCGGCGGCCCGCAGCGCCGGATCGGCCACGTGCTCCTCGACCACCGCGGCGACGCCGAGCCGGAACAGCGCGTGCACCCGCTCGCGTGGCGTGGGCGCCGGAGGCAGCGGGCCGTCGTGCACGAGCGCCGGCCCGAGCGTTCCGGCCCACCGCCGCACCCGCACCCCGGGGTACGCGCCGGGGAGCTCGTCCGTCGGCACGATCGCCTCGACCCGGTCACCGGCGACCACGACCGCCCACCCGGCTCGGGGTGGGTCGTCGGGTGTCAGCCGCAGCAGGTCGGCGGCGTGGACGGTACGCACGCTCAGTCGAAGTCGACCGGCCTGAGCACCGGACGCTTCGCGGTGATGAAGTCGCCGGACGAGCGCCCGGTCAACCGGCGCCTGATCCACGGTGCCAGGTGCTTACCGGCCCAGCGCAGGTCGGCGGCGCGCGCGGCCAGCCACGGACTGGGCGCCGGGTGCGGCGGCACCAGCAGCCACTCCTCGTCGCAGCCGACGCCGAGCGCGGTGAGCACCTGCGCGGCGACCCGGCGGTGGCCCTCCGCGGAGAGGTGAATCCGGTCGGTGCTCCAGAGCAGCGGGTTGAGGTAGGTGTCGTCGGCGTACAGGTCGACCAGGATCGCGCCGTGCCGCTCGGCCACCTCGCCGACCACCCGGTTGAGCAGCGCCACGCGCGGGGCCATCATCCGCTGGCCGGGCAGCCGGGACATCACGTCGGCGAACCGGAACAGCACCACGTCGCTGCCGACGGACCGCAGCCGCTGCACGACCGCGTCGAAGCGGGGGACGAAGGCGTCCGGGTCGAAGCTGCGGCGCAGCACGTCGTTGCCGCCGGCCGCGAAGCTGATCAGGTCGGGCTTCATGGCCAACGCGGACGGCACCTGCTCGGCCACCACGTTCGGGAACAGCCGACCGCGGATGGCCAGGTTGGCATAGCCGAAGTCGGGCCCGGCCTCGACAGCCAGACGGGTGGCGACCAGATCGGCCCAGCCTCGATAGCTGCCGTCCGGATACGCGTCGTCCATGCCCTCGGTGAAGCTGTCGCCCACCGCCACGTAGCTGCGCCAGCGCACGGCGCCTCCCTCAGACGTCCCGGCAGAAGTGCGTCGCACAGTCTGTCACCGCACGGACCGGTCCCGCTGGCCCTGGACGCCGGACGTGGCGGATGTCTCGACGTCCTGTGCGCGACAGCCACCCCGGGGACAAAAGCCCCGACACGTCCGGGCGGGGCAGAATCCGTCGTCCGGACCGGGGATGATGTTTGCCGTCATCCCGCCGGGCGGAACCGTCCGGCTGGTCCCGCACCCGGCACGAGTGAGGAACCACATGACGCAGGGGCACCCACCGGCGGCAGGTTGGCCGCCGCCCGGCAACGCCGACCCCCGGTACGGCGCACCACTGCCGCCCGCGCAGCCGGTGCCGTGGGGGCCGCCGCCCCCGGCGCCGAAGTCCCGCCGTGGGCTCTGGATCGGGCTCGCGGCGGGCGCGCTCGCGCTGGCGGTCTGCGCCGGCACGGCGGTGGGCGTCGGGCTGAGCCTGCGCGGCGACGACGAGGACGGCCCGGCACCGAAGGCCGCAGCCGGCGCGAACGGCGTCACCGTCACGGACGCCGAGCTGACCGCCCTGCTCGACCGGCACAGCCAGGCGCTGGCGGCGAAGGACCTGGACGGCTACCTGGCCGCGTTCGACCCGGCCCGCAAGGAGCTGATCGCCGGGCAGACCCAGCTGTTCCGCAACCTGGGCAAGTTGCCGCTGTCGGTGGCCCGCTACGAGACGATCGACAAGCAGGGCCGCGTCAGCGACGCCTTCGGGCAGGGCGTCACGTTCCAGCTCGACGTCTCCTTCGTGCACCAACTGGACGGCTTCGACATGGCGCCGGTCGCCGAGTGGTACCGCTGGACGGTCGTCCGCGACGGCAAGGACGCGCCGATCCGGGTCACCGCGGTGACCGGCGCGCCGGCCGGCGGCAACGGCGACTCGAAGACCGTCTACTACCCCGGGCCGTGGGACAAGTGGCAGGAGATCCATGTCGAGCGGACCCCGTTCGCCCTGATCATCACCGACGCGGCCCGGGCCGACGTGGCGAAGCGGTACGCCCCGGCCGTCGACAAGTCGGTGACGAGCAACCTGGCCGTGTGGCGGGCCAACGCGCCGCCCGAGCCGGTGTCGGACAAGTTCGTCGTCACGCTCGCCGCCGGCAAGGAAGAGATGACCTCGCTCTACCGGATCGGCACCGAGAAGGCCACCGAGGCGGGCTACTCGGTGGGCATGGTCGCGGCCGAGCGCAAGGACGGCAAGACCACGATCGGCGGCACCCGCATCGTGGTGGACACCAGAGATCGTTACTTCACCCGCTCCGGCGGCGACAAGGACGCCCACATGGTGTTGCGGCACGAGATCGCGCACTCGCTGATGACGCCCCGCACCGACCCGGCCGCCGTGGACGAGTTCAGCAAGCTCGACCAGTGGGTGGTCGAGGGCTTCGCCGAGTACATCGCCTTCCACGGCCGCCCGCTGTCCGCCAGCGACCGCACGGCGCAGGCCCTGCAGTTGGTCCGCAACGGCTGGAACGGCACGCTGCCCAGCAACGGCGACTGGGAGAAGAGCGGCCTGCTGACCTTTCACTACTGGCTCGGGCACACCGCGATGGACCACCTCGCCGAGAAGCACGGCGAACCGAAGCTGTTCCGCTTCGTCGAGGCGGTCTACGCCGGCACCCCGACCGACCGCGCCGCCCGGGACGTGCTCGGCGTGTCGCTCGACGAGTTCCAGGCCGGCTGGGCCGACTACGTCCGCGAACTGGCGGGCTGACGGAAACGGGAGACGACCGATGACGTATCAGCACCAGCAGTACCCGCCGCCCGCGTACCCGCCGGTGGGCCGCCCGGGCCCGGGGGGTGCGCCGCCGGCGGCGCCGAAGCGGCGCGGGCGCGTGGCGTTGCTGGTGGCCGGTGGCCTGGTGGCCGTGCTCGCGGTCGCGGCCGGCACCGCCTACGGCGTGTCCCGGCTGGTCGGCGGCGGTGACGACGACGGGAAGAAGCTGCGTACCGCGTGGGTGCTCGACTTCCCGGAGTTGCAGCGCAACGGGCTGAAGACGTACGACGGGCAGGACATGTTCGGCGCCTGGCTGGTCGGCGACGCGGTGGTCCGGGCCCAGCCGGACGGGATCATCGCCTACCGGCTCGGCGACGGCGGCCAGGCGTGGGGCGTGCCCGCGCCGCAGGCGGCCTCGCTGTGCGCGGCCGCGCAGACCCTCGCCGAAGGGCGGGGTGTGGTGGCGCTCGGTCCGGCCGACTCGTGCGACACGCTCGTCGGGTTCGACGCGGCCGGTGGCACGCAGACGTGGCGGGTGACGTTCCCTGTCGAACGCCGGGCGGGCCGGTCCGAGACCGTCGCCCCCGACCTGTCGGTGGCCGCCGGGCAGGTGGTCGTCCGCAGCGGCGAGAGCGTCCTCGGCTACTCGCTGGCCGACGGCAAGCGGCTGTGGCAGACCGACGCCGACCGGCTGCTGCCCGGCCGTGACTGCCGCCTGACCGACGCGCAGGCCGCCGGGGACCAGGCGGTGGTCACCGCGCGCTGTGACGGCGACCAGGGCGCGCTGCTCGGCCTGGACCCGGCCACCGGCAAGCCACGCTGGCAGCAGAAACTGCCCGCCGCGCAGCAGAGCGCCGGGGTGCTGAGCGTCGACCCGCTGGTCAGCCTGCCCGGCCTGGTCAGCGAGACGTTCGTCGCACGCGACGCCGCCGGCAAGGCGCGGGCCACGTTCGGCAACCCCGTCGACGGTACGCGGTTCAGCGACCTCCCGATCAACCGCTCCAACACGGTCAGCGGGCCGGAGATCCGGCCGTACCTGGCCGACGCGGACACGCTCTACCTGCCCACCGAGGCGACGAACGTCGGCGGCAAGATGCGCCAGGCCAACCAGGTGGTGGCGATCGACCTGGCCACCGGCAAGCGACGCTGGGTGTCGGCCGGGCACACCGACGGCGAGGTGGAACTCGTCCGCCTCGACGAGCAGGGCCTGCTGGCGTGGGAGGTGGGCGACCGGCGGGATCTCGCTCCGCGGCTGGTCCGGATCGATCCGGCCACCGGGAAGGTGAGCGTGGTGGCCGAGGCGCCACTGTCGGCCGGCACCGAGGGCAGCGACGCGAAGGTGCTGGAGCGCGACGGCACTGTGGTGCTGGTGCCGTGGAAGCACGTGACCGCGGACGCGGCGATCACCGTCCTGCGTTGAACGCCGTCGGGGCGGGCCACCGCTGCGTGGTCCGCCCCGACGAGTCACCTCAGCCGAGCGCGCCGACGATCTGCATGTCCCGCAGAGCCGCGGGCTCCGTCCGCTCGGTGATCTTTCTGCCGGTCGCGTCCACCAGTACCACCACGTAGCGGTCACCGCTGCGGACCCGGACCATCATCGACCCGTCCGGCTGGAAGAAGACCTGCCGCAGTTGACGTCCCTCCAGCGGCAGCGACACCTCCTTGCCGGTCCGGGTGTCGAGCACGGCGTTGACGAGAAGCTCCCGTGCGGCGTCCCCGTACGTGCCGTTCCGGTCGATCCGCAGGAGCGCGAGCCGCCGTCCGTCGGGGGAGAGACTGGACAGGTCGAAGGAGACGTACCGGCTGCCCTTGGCGCCCAGGCCCGGCACCGTCCGTCGGTTCCTGCCGTTCCGATCGGTGAGGACGATCGTGCCGTCGGAGCCGTCGGCGAACGCCAGTGTCCCGTCCGCCGCGAACACGGCGTGACAGCCGTCGAGGCCCGTCACCCTGGTGAACTTCCCGGAGGAGACGTCGAGCACGCCGGTGGCCGGGTCGCTGCCGGCAGCGTTCAGACGCACGACGAGCTGCTGCGAGTTCGGCAGCCAGACGGGTGACCAGCAGATGTCGTCGACGCCGTCCCGGAGCTTGCGCCGCCCCGACCCGTCGAGGGCCGACACCCACACCGCACCGGTCGTCTCGACCCAGGCGACCCTCTTTCCGTCGGGTGACACCGAGACGTTCACCTGCGCCGGCCCGTACGGGAGCCCGAGCAGGCGGACCGGATTGTCGCCCGGTCGCCAGGACTGAAGCCGGACGGTGCTCGTCGGGGACGGGGCGTTCGCCAGGTCGGACGGGCCGTAGACGAGCCGCCCGAAGGTCGCGTCACCGTCCGGCCCCTCGCCGGTGGTTTCGCTGGACCCGGCCGACGGCGTGCTCGACGGCTCGACGGACGGGGTCGGGGTGGGCTCGACCGGCGGGGCGGTGACGGTGGCCGACGGCCCGGCCGGCACGGGCGTCTGACTGTTCGGCCGGATCGCCAGTGCCGTTCCGGTCGCGGCGGCCAGCACCACCAGCACGGCGGCGGAGGTGGCGGCGGCCCGCTGGATGCCGAGCCGCCGCGAGGTACGCAGTGCCCGGTCCCGCAGGTCGACCGGGGTGACCTCCTCGGCCAGGTCGGCCAGGTCGAGACGCAGTCGGTCCTGGTTCATCGGGCGGTTCCTTCCGTGACGTACAGCTCGGCGAGCTCCGGTGCCACGCTGCGCAGCTTCGTCAGCGCCTTCGAGGTCTGGCTCTTGACGGTGCCGACTGTCACACCGAGCAGCTCGGCGGCCTCGGTTTCGGTGCGGTCCTCGAAGAACCGCAGAACCAGCACGGCCCGCTGTTTGGGGGAGAGCCGGGCCAGCGCGGCCCGGAGGGTCAGCCGGAGCGTGGTCTGCTGGGCGTGGTCGAGGGCCGAGTCGCCTCCGCGCGGCTCGGGCATGTCGCCCGGCATCGACTCGGCCACCCGGCGGCGTCGCCACCAGGAGACCTGCAGGTGGTACATGACCTTCCGGGTGTACGCCTCCGCGTTGCCGGTCTCGTGCAACCGGTTCCAGGCACGGTGCGTACGGGCCAGGGCGGACTGGACGAGGTCCTCGGCCAGATGCTGGTCGCCGGTCAGCAGGTAGGCGGAGCGCAGCAGCGCGGGCGTACGAGTTCGCACGAACAGGTCGAACTCAGTCAGGAGAAGATCCACACGAGCCGGTCCTTGGGGTCAGGTGGTGCACCAGCGTGACGCCTTCCGAGACGCCACCCGCCCACGCCATGGTTGCCGCCGCCCGTGGCACTTTCCCGACAGGACCCGGCCGGCGTCAGCAGTCGAAGACCGACCAGCAGATGTCGTTGCGCAGCCGCTGGTCGTCCAGGACCAGCTCGCGGATCTCGGCCGGGAGCTGGTCGCGCTGCCACCGGCACTCGGCACGCCCGGCCGCCTCGCCGAGACCGGCGGGCGCCGCCGCGCGTACCGCCTTGATCGCGTATGCGGCGGCGCCGATTTCGTGCGCGGCGACGTGGGCCACGACGGCGGCCTGACCGGCGGCGTACGCGGCGTTGCGGGCCGCCCCGCGCAGGTCCCGGGCCGCACCCATGGCGTGACCCCCGGCCGCGCGCGCCTCCATCATCCTGGCCTCGCCCCGCACCCAGGCCCGGGCGTACACGATCGCCTCGCGCGGACGGCTGTCGTCCGGCCGGACCGCCTCGAACAGGCCGAGGACGTGCTCGGCGCAGGTGGCGGCCCAGAGCGCCAGCAGGTGGTGGTGCTCGTCGGTGAGCGTCCCGCCCCGGCGGATCGTGGTGAACCGGGGATCGCGGACCTTCGGCAGGATCACGACGCGGCCTCGCGGTGGCGCAGGTCGTGGTCCAGTGTGCTCATGAGCCGGGCGACACGGCTGCCGCCGCCGGTCAGCGGCGGATAGCGGCGGAGCACGTCGACGAGTACGGGCGTGGCGAGCTGCCGGTACCGGTCCAGCATCGCCTGCCCGACGGTCTCGTCGTCGCCGGCTTCCAGTTCGGCGACGCGCGCGGCGTTCGCGGCGGCCCGAAGGATGTGGCCGACCTGGGTGGCCTTCGCGATCGGGTGCAGGTACGCGGCCGCGGCGGCGTCACCGGCGGCCCGGGCGGCCAGGCGCGCGGACTCGGTGGGCGCGGACCGGGCGGCCCGGTGCGCGTCGAGGGACGTGACCCGCTGGAGTTTCGTCCGGGCGGCACCGCGCGCGAACGTCCAAGCGGCGTCGATCGCCGCGCGGGGACGCGGGTCGTCCGGAACCGCCCGCTCGTAGACCGGGAGGACGTCCTCCGCGTGCCGGACCGCGTACCGCGCCACCTCGCGCAACTCGTCCACCGTCAGGTCGAAGTCCCCGGGCGCTGTCATGTCGCGGGCATCGTATCGGTGATGCCCCGCCGGTACGGGCCCCAGCCGACGAACCTCTCGAACAGCTCGCGCGGGGTCGGTCCGTCGTGCGGGTTGAGACGGAACAGGTCGTGGGTGGCCTCGTGGTAGAGCCCGGACAGGTAGACGGCCAGGTCGACGGGGTGGTCCGCGTACTCGACCTTGAGCAGCAGGCGCGCCTGCGCGCAGGGCCACGGCGCGCCGCAGGCGCGGCAGAGCCAGAGCGGCCGGATCGGCAGGTGGGCCGGGTGGTCCGGCGGGTAGGGGCGCGGCCGATCGGGGTACGGCCCGAGCCGGGGTACGGGAAGGTTCATGCGTGACAGTCTGCTGAGGACGCCACTACGCTCGGAAGTCGTCGCTGCCGGTCCGGGGAGAGGCCGGGAGACCGGCCGCAGTCTGAGGAGAGCATGTGGAGAACGAGCCGACCGCCGAGCTGATCCGCGCGCAAATGCGGCGGCTTCGGCTGCGGGCCGAGCTGAGCCAGGAGGAGTTCGGGAGGCTGGTGCACTTCTCCGGCTCCCAGGTGTCGGCCGTCGAGCTGGGCCACCGGCCGCTCGACCGGTTCTTCCTCGCCCGGGCCGACGAGGTGCTGGGCACCGGCGGGCTGTTGATGTCGCTGCTCAAGCTCGCCGAGCGCGACGGCCAGCCGAGCTGGTTCCGCCCCTGGCTGGAAGGCGAACGCCAGGCGCAGCAGTTGCGCACCTACCAGCCGACCCTGGTGCCCGGACTGCTCCAGACCGAGAACTACGCCCGCGCGATGATCCGCACAGATGACCTGATCACCGATGACGAGGTGGAGCGGCGCCTCGGAGTGCGGCTGGACCGGCAGTCGATCCTCTCCGACCCGGGCCGCCCGAGGTACATCGCCGTGATCGAGGAGTCCGTCCTGCGCCGCGCCGACGAGGGCTACCGCGGGCTCATGGCCGAGCAGATCGCGCACCTCATCGAGTGCGCCGAGCACCCGCACATCGGCATCCACATCGTGCCGACCTCGGTCACCATGCACGTCGGCCTGGTCGGACCATTCGCGCTCGCACGGGCAGCGGACGGCGGCTGGGTGGGGCATCTGGAGAACCAACTCGGCGGCGTCGTGATCGACAAGGACGAGGACGTGGCTATCCTGCTGTCCAGATGGGAGAGTGTCCGCAGCGAGGCACTACCGCGCCGGCAGTCGGTCGAGCTGATGAAGGACGTGATGACCTCATGGAGCTGACCGGAGCGATCTGGCGGAAGTCCACCCGCAGCGGCACCCAGGGCGACTGCGTCGAGGTGGCGGACAACCTGGCCGGGGTGGTCGGGGTGCGGGACAGCAAGGACCCGGCCGGACCGGTGCTCACCTTCACGCCCGACGCCTGGCGTGCCTTCGTCCGGGTCGGTTGGGGCCGCGCGTCGCGCTGATCAGCACCGTGTGCTTGCGCACCCGGAAGGCCCCTTCGGCGTCGATGCGAGCCTCGACCGCCGCACGCCCGGCCGACTCCTGCGCGGCGGTGAGCGGCCCGATCATGCTGGTGATGTACGCCAGGATCGGCTCCGCGGCGGGCACCGCCAGCTCGTCCGGGTAGCGCTCGACTGTCACGTCGGTGAAGTGGGCGGCGACCCGGGCCGGTGTGGTCTCGGCGGTGACGTCGTTCTGGTGCAATCCGACCGCCAGGCCGGGGCGCCCGATCGCCGGGCCGAGCGCGTCCAGCTCGACCAGGTGGTCGCGGCCGTTCACGGCGACGGCGAGTCGCCCGCCGGGACGTAGCACCCGCGCGAACTCGCGCAGCGCGGCGTCCGGGTCGTCCAGGTGGTAGAGCATGCAGTTGGCGATCACCGCGTCCGTGACGCCGGCACGGAACGGCAGGTGCGTGGCGTCGCAGCGCAGCACCCGGGCATCGGGCACCTCGCGCAGCCGCTCGCACATGGCGGGCGAGAAGTCGGTGAGGGTGAGCCGGCCACGATGGCTCACGCGGTGCCACAGCTCGCCGGTGCCGGCCCCGACCTCCAACACGTCCCCGCCCAGCGGCAGCCGCTCGCCGAGCCACGCGAACCAGCTCTGCGGGTTCGTGCCGTACGAGTGCAGCGCCATGCGAGCGGTCAGGTTATCGGTCGTCGTCGCGTACTGGCTGGTCGCGCGTGCCGACGCGGTGGCACCCGTCATGAGAGGTAGAAGCAGAACGGGTGACCGGCCGGGTCGAGGAGCACCCGGACGTCGTCCTGCGGCTGGAAGTCGGGCAGCGTCGCGCCGACCGACACCGCGTACGCCACGGCCGCCTCCAGGTCGTCGACCTTGATGTCCAGGTGGACCGACATCTGCTGGTCGCCGGGACCGGCCGGCCACACCGGCCGCACGTAGGCCGGCTCGTCCTGGAACGCCAGCCAGTGGCCGCCCTCCGGCGGGGCGAGGAGGACCCAATCGGGTTCCTTCTCGCGCCGGGTCCAGCCGAGCAGCCGCTCGTAGAACGCGGCCAGGTCCTCTGCGGACGGCGCGTCCAGCACCGTTGTCGTCAGCTTCATCAGCGGTCGCTCAGCCATGCCGCATTCCTACCCGGCACCCGCGACATTTACTGTCCCGTCCGCACCATCTCGGCGGGGTGGCGGCATCCGACTGGTGTCGATGCCGCCACCTCGCCGAGCCGGCGACGATCGGTCCGCACGGACACCGAAAGGGGTCGCCCGGCCCTCCGCTCGCGCCATAGGCTGCGGCAATGCTGCTGCGCATGTCGACCCTGCTGCTCCGGACCCTGCGCGAGGACCCGGCCGACGCGGAGGTGCCGAGCCACCGGCTGCTGCTACGCGCCGGATACGTCCGCCGGGCCGCGCCGGGCGGCTACACCTGGCTGCCGCTGGGCAAGCTCGTGCTGGACCGGATCACCGCGATCGTGCGGGACGAGATGACCGCGATCGGCGACCAGGAGGTGCACTTCCCGGCGCTGCTCCCGGCCGAGCCGTACCGGACCAGCGGGCGGTGGACCGAGTACGGGGACGACATCTTCACGCTCGCCGACCGCAAGGGCGCCGACCACCTGCTCGCGCCGACCCACGAGGAGTTGGCCGCGCTGCTGGTGAAGGACCTGTTCACCTCGTATCGGGACTTCCCGGTGACGCTGTTCCAGATCCAGACGAAGTTCCGCGACGAGGCCCGTCCCCGGGCCGGTCTGCTGCGTGGGCGCGAGTTCCTGATGAAGGACGCCTACTCGTTCGACCTGGACGACACCGGGCTCCAGGCGGCGTACGACCGGCACCGGGCCGCCTACGAGCGCGTGTTCACCCGGCTCGGGCTGGACTTCACCACTGTCCACGCGATGTCCGGCGCGATGGGTGGGTCCGCGTCGGAGGAGTTCCTGGCCGCCACACCGGTCGGTGAGGACACGTTCGTCGGCTGCACCGCCTGCGACTACGCGGCGAACACCGAGGCGGTGGTGACCCGCGCCCCGGCCGCCGGTGACCCGGACGCGCACCCGCCCGCCGAGGCGCACGACACCCCGGAGACGCCGACCATCGCTGCTCTGGTCGAGCTGGCCGAGGCCCGGAAGCTGAGCGGGCGCACCGGCTGGACCGCTGCCGACACGTTGAAGAACGTGGTCCTCAGCGTCCGCCGGCCCGCCGCCGAGCGGGCCGAACCGCTGGTGATCGGTCTGCCCGGTGACCGCGAGGTGGACCTCAAGCGGGTCGAGGCGGTGCTGGCCCCGGCCACCGTGGCGGTCTTCGAGGACTGGGACGCCCACCCGGAGCTGGTCCGCGGCTACATCGGGCCGCAGATCCTGGCTAAGCACGGCATCCGCTATCTGGTCGACCCCCGCGTGGTGCCCGGCACCGCCTGGCTGACCGGCGCGAACGAGCCGGGCCGGCACGCCACCGACGTGGTGTGCGGGCGCGACTTCGTACCGGACGGCACGATCGAAGCGGCCGAGGTACGCCCCGGTGACCCCTGCCCGGCCTGCGACGCCGGTGAGCTGACCATCCGGCGGGGCATCGAGGTCGGGCACATCTTCCAGCTCGGACGCCGGTATACCGACGCGTTCGCGGTCGACGTCCTCGGCCCGGAGGGCAAGCCGGTCCGGCCCACGATGGGCTGCTACGGCATCGGCGTGTCCCGGGCGGTCGCCGCGGTGGCCGAGCAGCACCACGACGACCGAGGGCTGGTCTGGCCCGCTGCGGTCGCGCCGTGCGACGTACACCTGGTCGCCGCCGGGAAGGGGCCGCAGCTCGACGCGGCGCTCGACCTCGGCGGGCGCCTCGCCGCCGCCGGCCTGCGCGTGCTCGTCGACGACCGCACCCACGTCTCCGCCGGGGTGAAGTTCACCGACGCCGAGCTGATCGGCGTCCCGCGCGCCGTCGTGGTCGGCCGCCGCCTGGCCGACGGGTACGTGGAGCTGCGCGACCGGGCCAGCGGCGAGCGGACCGAGGTGCCGGTGGAGGACATCGTGGAGCGTCTGCGCGACGAGGTGGGCGCGACGCGCCACAACGGGGTGTAGCGAACGCGGCACCGGGTACCGCAGACGGATCGACCGAAGTGTTCGGAGGCTCTCATGTACCGCGTCAGTGACGTGATGACCAGGCAGGTGATCTACCTCCCGGCAGAAACCCCGCTGGACGAGGCGGCCCGGGTGATGAAGGAGTCGGACATCGGCGACGTGGTGGTGACCGACGGCGCCACGCTCGCCGGCATGCTGACCGACCGCGACATCGTGGTGCGGGCGGTGGCCGAACGCGCCGACCCGGGCACCACCACGATCGGCTCGATCATCACCCGTGAGGTGGTCATGATCGAGCAGCACTGCACGGCGAACGAGGCTGCGGCGCTGATGCGCGAGCGCAACATCCGGCGCGTGCTGGTCTGCGACAACGACCGCAAGCTCGTCGGCATCGTCTCCCTCGGTGACCTCGCCATGCAGCTCGACCCCCAGTCGGCGCTCAGCGACATCAGCGAAGCCGCGCCGAACGCGTGAGGGCGGTGCCCCGCTCGCGTGAGGCGGGGCACCGCCACCGCCGTCGCGTGACGGCGCGCGGCGGCGGATAGCCTCGACTCATGCCCGAGATGCCGACCAAGCTGGCCGAGATCGTGGACGAGTTCGCCGCCGCACCGCGCGACGTCGTGCTGGAAATGCTGCTGGAGTTCGCCGACGTGATCCCGCCCCTGCCCGAGGGGGTGGACCGGGCCGAACTGGAGCAGGTCCCCGAGTGTCAGACCGCGTTCTTCCTGCGTGCCGAGGTGAACGCGGACAAGACGGTGAGCACTGTCTTCGACTGCCCGCCGGAGGCGCCCACCACCCGCGCGTTCGCCGGCATCCTCGCCGAAGGGCTGGCCGGGGCGAGCGCTGAGGAGGTGCTGGCCGTACCGGATGACCTCTACCAGCGGATGGGCCTGGCCCAGGCGATCAGCCCGCTGCGGGTACGCGGCGGCACCGCCATCCTGGCCCGGCTCAAGCGCCAGGTCCGGGAACAGATCGCCTGACCGGCGGGTTGTCGCTGGTCATGGACATCGAGATCTACGCCGACGTGGTCTGCCCCTGGTGCTGGATCGGCAAGCGCCGACTCGAACAGGCCCTGGAGGCGTACGACGGCGACGTGACGGTCCGGTTCCGGCCGTTCCAGCTCGACCCGACGCCGGTCACCGAGCCGAAGCCGCTGCTGGAGGCGCTGGGCGACAAGTTCGGCGGGCGGGACAAGGCCGAGGGGATGGCCGCGCACGTCACGGGCGTCGCCGCGGGCGCGGGCCTCGACCTGCGGTTCGACCGGGCGGTGGCGGCGAACACGTTCGACGCGCACCGGCTGGTGCGTTTCGCCACCGAGCGCGGCCGCTCCGCCGAGATGGTCGAGCGGCTCTACCGGGCGCACTTCCACGACGGCGTCGACGTCGGATCGATCGACGCGCTCGTCACGCTGGCCGGCGAGGCCGGTCTGGACGAGACCGAGGCGCGGCAGTACCTGGAGTCGAACCTCGGCCGCCGAGAGGTCGCGGCCGACCTGAGCGACGCGCACCAGCTCGGCGTCTCCAGCGTGCCGACGTTCGTGCTGGCCGGAAAGTACGCGGTCACCGGCGCGCAGGAGCCGGAGACGCTGCTCGCCGCGTTGCGCGAGGTGGCGCAGCGCGAAGCGGCAGCCTGATGTTTCACGTGGAACAAGATCGATGCAGATGAGGACCTAGGCCGGCTTGGCCAGGTCCTCCACCACCCTCGCCCCGGGCAGCGCGCCGAGCGCCGGCCCGGGCAGGGCGATCTTGCTGTGCCGTACGCCCGATCCGATGATCACGTGCGGGGTGGCGATCACCCGCGAGTCGACGAGGATCGGCCAGTCCGCCGGCAGCCCGATCGGCGTGATGCCGCCGTACTCCATTCCGCTCAACTCGACCGCCTCGGCCATCGGCGCGAAGCTCGCCTTGCGCACGTCGAGCAGCTTGCGGACCACACCGTTCACATCGGCGCGGGTGGTGGCCAGCACGACGCAGGCCGCGTACCGGGTCTCGCCGCCACGCTTGCCGGCGACCACGACGCAGTTGGCCGACTCCGCCAGTCCCACCTGGTACGCCTCACAGAACGCAGCGGTGTCGGCCAGGTCGGCGTCGATCGGGGCGACGAGCACGTCGTCCACGTCCACCGGGGCCCCGGCCGGCCACTCCTGCAGCGCCGCGGCGACCGGCGGGGCCAGCAGGTCGAGCCGTGCCCGGGCCGGCTCCGTCTTCAGCGTCCCCATCATGCCGCGATCCTCGCACCCGCCCCGCGGATCGACCCTCCGGGCCCCGCCTCCGCCCCTCAGTTGGGATTGCTGAGGAACGCGTTCTCCTGCGCGAAGTCCCGGTTCTCGGCGGTGGTGAGCTGCCGGCGGCGCAGCACCTCGGGACGGTTCGCCTCGGCGTCCTCGATGCCGTGCCGGACCCCGACCCGGATCACGCCGTAGAGGAAGACGAAACCGAAGACGTAGAGGAGGACTGTGGCGACGAAGACCAGCATGCGGTCACCATAGGCCGGTGCGGATCCGACCGGATCTCATCTTCCGCCGGCTCCCCCGTACGTGTCCGCGAGGTAGTCGGCCCAGGTCCGGGTGCCGGTCGGCGTGGCGGTCGTGGTGAGTCCACCCCCGCGCAGCTCCCGCCCGAGCCGGCCGGGAATCCGGACCGGCAGCAGCGGCCGGCGCACCCGCCGGGCCGCGAGCCACGTGCGGACCGCCTCGTCGAAGCGCAGCACCTCCGGCCCGGCGAAGTCCTCGACCCGATGCGACGGCCCGGCGAGCAACATCACCGCCAGCCGGTCCGCCACGTCGATCGGGTCGACCGGCTGGGCGAGTACCGCCCGGTCCCCGATCACCGGGCCGAGGCGGCTCGCGCCCTTCAGCAGCTCCGCCAGGAACTCCGGGAACTGGGTCGCGCGCAGCACGCTCCACGGCACCGACCCGGCGGCCACCACCTGTTCGGCCGCGAGCTTGTGCCGGTAGTAGGCGATCGGCACCCGGTCGACGCCGACGATCGAGACGTACACCAGGTGGCGCACCCCGGCGTGGTCGGCGGCCACTGTCAGCCGGCGGGTGCCGAGCACGTCGACCTCGTGGGTACGCCGCTGCGGCGACGACGCCAGGTGCAGCACCGCGTCCACCCCGGCGACCGCCTCCGCCAGCCCGGCGCCGGTGGACAGGTCGGCGCTCACCCACTCGACCCCGTCTCCGGTACGGGGTCGACGGCTGGTCGCCCGGAGCGTGAAGCCCTCGTCCCGCAGCCGGGGCACCACCACCCGCCCGAGCCGTCCGGTCGCCCCGGTCACCAGCACCCGCATCGCCACTCCTTCCAACCGCGTGCAGCCGCCACACCGCGGCTCCACGGTGGGACGGGACGCCGACCCGGATCGTGACAGCGACCCGCTCGACGGCACTCCACCCGATCCTGCGCCACCCGACGGCCCTCCCGACCCGGATCGCTCCACCCCGGCCTTCCGCCCCCCATCGATGTCGACCAAGGAGTTTGTGTCGGATCACGGCCCGTCGCCTGACCCAAACTCCTTGATCAACCAGCAGAGGCGGGGCGGAGGGCGGGGGCGGAGGGCCGGGGCAGAGGGCCGGGGCGGCGACACCTCAGCCCGCCGGGCGAGGCACCACGCGGCCGGCAAGCGCCAGGCCGAGCAGGCCGCAGCCCGCTGCCACGGCCAGTGTGGTCGCGTAGCTGGCCGGGCCGGGTGACGACCCGGCGGCCAGGACCGCGCCGGTCAACGCCAGCACGGTGGCCGCGGCGAGCGAGTCGCCCAGTTGCAGCGCCGAACTGTTGCGGCCCTGTTCGGCCGGGGCGGACTGCGCCAGGGTGAGCACCGACAACGACGGGTAGAGCAGGCCCATGCCGAGCCCGGCCACGGCCCAGGAGAACACCGCCGGCAGCACCGGCAGCCCGGGCAGCAGCGCCGACGCGACGCCCGCCGTGCCGAGCGCGATGCAGGTCAGGCCCGCCCGGGGCAGGCTGGCGGCCGAGCGGGGTGAGCCGATCCGGCCCTGGATCCACGAGCCCACCGACCAGGACAGCGCCCCGACCGTCAGCACCAGCCCGGCGCCGGTGGGCGAGAACCCGCGCTCCCGCGACAGCATCAGCGGGATCACCACCTCGGCCGCGACGAACGCCGCCGAGGCCAGCGCGCGCAGGCCGATCACCGTCGGCAGGCCACGTGCCGCGCGCAGGAACCCGGACGGCAGCAGACGCGGCGCGCAGGCGAACAGCCCGGCCAGCGCCGTCCCGATCAGGGCGGCGGCGAGCACGCCGCGCTGCTGCCCCCCGTAGTGCAGCAGTGCGGCGCTCGCCCCCGCCCCGCAGGCCCAGCCGATGCGGGCCAGCGCGCCCGCGGGTGGCCGGGTCGGCACGGTGCCGGCCAGCGCCTTCAACCCCGGCTGGATCAGCAGCGCCGCCGGAATGGCCACCGCCGGTACCGCGAGGAACACCCATCGCCAGCCCAGGTGTTCCACGATCAGGCCGGCCAGCGCCGGGCCGACCAGCGACGGCACCACCCAGGCCGCGGCGAACGCGGCGAAGATCCGCCGCCGCAACTGCTCCGGGTACGCCTGACCGACCACCACGTAGAGCGCCACCGAGACCAGTCCGGAGCCGAAGCCCTGCACCACCCGCCCGACGACCAGCACCTCCATGGTCGTCGCGGAGCCGGCCACCACCAGCCCGGCGACGAACCACGCGACGCCGTGCCACATCGCCGGCCGCGGCCCGCGCGCGTCGCACCAGATGCCGGAGGCGACCATCGCCACCACGCCGGAGGCGAACGAGCCGCCGAACGCCAGCGCGTACAGGCCGAGCCCGTCCAGGGCGCGGGCCACTGTCGGCATGGCGGTGCCCACCGCGAGCGCCTCGAAGGCGAGCAGGGACACCAGGGCGACGCTGCCCACCGTCATCGCCCGCAGGCGCGGCGACCACAGGTCGACGGGTGGATCAGCCGGGACGGCGGTGGTGCTGGTCATGGGTCACAGCCTCGGACCTCACCCCGGGTTGAGGTCAACTGTGGTCCCCGTCTCGTCCGGCGGGACCGACGGGAGCGCGAACTTCTACCGTCCGGGTGGCATAACGGACGCCGCGCCGGGAAGTCGGGCCGCCGGGACGAGACCGGGAGGCTAGATGGCGCTGGGACGCTTCGCCGGCCTCCTGCTGTCCCCGACGGTCGTGCCGGAGGCTGCCGCGCGCGTCGCGCGTACCGTCGGGTCGGCCCTGCCCACCGACGCCGTGCCCACCAAGGTCACCGAGGTCGCGGGAAGCGTGGGTACGGCCGCTGCCCGGCTGGCCCGGCTCACCGGGCTGACCAGCCGCCGGGTGTGGTCCCAGGACAACCGCCACCACATCGAGGTGCACGGCGTCTGCCAGGACGGCGGCGACCGGCTGGCCCGGCAGGTGGAGGCGGCGCTGGAGTCGATGCCGGGGGTGGACTGGGCGCGGGTGAACGCGCCGTCCGGCCGGGTGGTGGTGGCCACCGGGGAACCGGCGCCGAGACTGCGCGACCTGATCGCCACGGTGGCCCGAGTCGAGCGGACCTGCCCGTACGAGCCGGACCCGGAGATCGAGCCGCCGCAGCCGCCCGAGGACGGCCCGCGCACCGCCCGGACGTTCGGCGCGCTGCTGTCCGACGTGCTCGGGCTGGGCATCTCCGCCGCCACCCGGGTCCTGCCGCTCACCCCCGTTCCGGCCGAGGTCGCCGGTCTGCTGGGCGCTGTCGACCTGCACCCGAAGCTGCACGCGCTGGCCGGGCTCGGCATCCGCGCCGACCCCCGCGCCGAGGTGCTGTTCCCGCTGGCCGAGGCGGTGGTGCAGGGTCTGACCGGCGGCTGGGCCGGGATCGTGCTGGACGGCGCGCAGCGCGTGGTGCAGTGGGGCGAGGGCGCCGCTCAACTGGCCGCGTGGCGGCGGGCCGAGCCGCACCTGACCGGTGATCCGGAGCGGGCGGTGGCCCGGGTGCCGGACGGTGAGCGGCCGTGCCCGGTGCCGGACGGGCAGCCGGAGCGCTACGCCAAGCGGATGCTTCCCGCCGGTGCGGTAGCCGGGGCGGCGGCGCTGCCGGTGCTGGGACCCAAGCGGGCCGCCGCGCTGGCGCTCTCCTCGCTACCGAAGGCGCCCGGCTCCGGCCGCGAAGGGTACGGCGCACAGCTGGGCCGGATGCTCGCCCGGCGCGGCGTGATCGCAATGGACCGCAGCGTGCTGCGTGAACTGGACCGGATCGACACGGTGGTGCTGGACGCGGCGGTGCTCGGCTCGGACCGGGGCGTGCTGGCCGACCTGGCGCCGCTGGCCGGCGCGGACACGGGTCAGGTCGCCGGCCGGGCGTTCGCGCTGTTCGACCCGTCCGAGCCGGACGCGGTACGCGCCGCCGACGGCTGGCGGATCGGCCCGCTGGACCGTCTCGGCGCCGACGATCCCGGGGACACCGCGGACAGCGCGCGGCTGCGCGCCGACGGTGGTCAGCTGCTCGGGCTGGCCGAGAACGGCCGGCTCGCCGCCGTACTGCGGGTCGAGCCGGAACCCGCGCCGGGGGTGGACGCGCTCGCGTCGGCCGCCCGGCAGGCGGGCCTGCGGCTCGTCGTGGCGGGCGCCGACGACGGCCGGTACGACTTCGCCGACCTGCTCGTCCCGGGTGGCCCCCGGCTCGCCGACGCGGTGCACGACCTGCAACGCGAGGGCGCGGTGGTGATGGTGGTCTCCGGCGAGCGGTCGGCGCTCGCCGCGTCGGACTGCGGCCTCGGCGTGTACGGCCCGGACGACCTGCCCCCGTGGGGCGCGCACCTGCTGGTCGGCGACGACCTGCGAGTGCCGGCCCTGCTCGTCGCCGCCGCCGGGGTGGCCCGCCGGATGACCGAGCAGAACATCCGGATCGCCATGGCCGGCACCGGGCTCGGCGCGCTCGGCGCGTTCACCGCCGACCGCCGGCGCCTGCCCCGCCCGACGCTCGCCGCCGTGAACGGCGCCGCTGCTGCCGCGTTCGCGCACGGCGTGTTCCGGGCGCACCGCCTGCCGGACCGCGCCGGCGCTCCGACGCCCGCGCTCAGCGCGTGGCATCTCATGCCGGTGGAGACCGTCCTCGACCAGCTCGACACCGATCCGTCCGGGCTGACCGAGGGCGAGGCGACCCGGCGGCGGCGCGTCGAGGTCGGGGACGACCACGGTCCGGCCGGGTTGCTCCGCTCGTTCGTCGAGGAGTTGTCCAACCCGCTCACCCCGGTGCTGGCCGCCGGGGCGGTGCTCTCCGCCGCGTTCGGTTCGCTTGTCGACGCCGCACTGGTCGGCGGCGTGGTGGGCGGTTCCGCGCTGGTCGGCGCGGTGCACCAGCGCAACACCGAACGGTCGCTGGCCGAGTTGCTGTCCCGCTCGGCGATCACCGCCCGGGTGCTGCGCGACGGCGCGGAACGGGTGGTGCCCGCCGAGGAGCTGGTACGCGGCGACGTGATCACGATCAGCTCGGGGGACGCCGTACCGGCCGACTGCCGGGTGCTGACGAGCGACGGGCTGGAGGCGGACGAGTCGTCCCTGACCGGTGAGTCGCTGCCGGTGGCGAAGAACCCCGACCCGGTGGTCGCGGCGGCCATCGCCGAACGGCACTCGATGCTCTTCGAGGGCACCACTGTCGCCGCCGGCCACGGCACCGCTGTGGTGGTCGCCACCGGCGCGGAGACCGAGGCCGGGCGGAGCCTCGCCATGGCCCGGGAGGCCCCGCCCGCCAGCGGTGTGGAGGCGCGACTGGGCAAGCTGACCAGCAGCGCCGTACCGCTGGCGGCCGCCTCGGCGATCGCGGTCGCAGGTGCGGGGCTGCTTCGGGGCGTACCCCTGGCCGAGACGGCGGCGACCGCCGCGAACCTGGCCGTCGCGTCGGTGCCGGAGGGGCTGCCGTTCCTGGTCAGCGCCGCGCAGTTGGCGGCGGCGCGGCGGCTGGCCGAGCACGGCGCCCTGGTCCGCAACCCGCGGACGATCGAGGCGCTGGGCCGCGTCGACGTGCTCTGCTTCGACAAGACCGGCACGCTGACCGAGGGCAAGCTGCTGCTGGCCGGGGTCGGCGCGGGCGACGACAGGTACGCCCCGGTGGACCAGCTCGACGACGCGTTGCGGATGACGCTCGCCGCCGCGTTGCGGGCCACCCCGTCCGCCGCCGACCCGGAAGAGTTGCCGCAGCAGACCGACCGGGCGGTACGCCGCGGCGCGAACGCCGCCGGGGTGGTCGAGCGGACCGGCGCGGCGGACTGGACCGCCACGGCCGGACTGCCGTTCGAGCCGTCCCGGGGCTACAGCGCCGCTGTCGGCCGCGCCGCCGACGGGCTGCTGCTCAGCGTCAAGGGCGCACCCGAGTCGGTGCTGCCGCGCTGCGCGTCCCGGCGTACCGCCGAGGGGGACCGGCCGCTGGACGCGGCCGGACGCGAGGAGGTGCAGGCCATGCTGGCCGGACGGGCCGGCGCCGGGCACCGTGTCCTCGCCGTTGCCGAGTGCCCGGTCTCCACCGAGCAGGTCAGCGACGAACAGGTCGACGGGTTGGTCTTCGTGGGTTTCCTGACGCTGGCCGACGGGGTGCGGGACAGCGCCCGGCCGGCGGTGGCCCGGATCCGGGCGGCGGGCGTGCACACCGTCATGATCACCGGCGACCATCCGGCCACGGCCGAGGCCATCGCCGCCGCCATCAGCCCGGACGACGGCGGGCAGCGCGTGGTCACCGCCACCGACCTGGACCGGCTCGACGACGCCGCGCTCGCCGAGCGCCTGATGGCCACCGACGTGGTGGCGCGCTGCACGCCCGCCCACAAGGTACGGATCATCCAGGCGTTGCAGCGCCAGGACCGGACCGTCGCGATGACTGGTGACGGCGCCAACGACGCCCCGGCGATCCGGCTCGCCGACGTCGGCATCGCGCTCGGTCAACGTGGCACACCCGCCGCCCGTGCCGCCGCCGATCTGGTGGTCACCGACGACCGGCTGGAGACGATCATCGCCACGCTGGTCGAGGGACGGGCCATGTGGTCGTCCGTGCGGCACGCGCTCAGCATCCTGGTCGGCGGCAACCTCGGCGAGATCGCGTTCAGCGTCCTGACCGCCGCCGCGACCGGCCGGTCCGCCCTGAACGGCCGGCAACTGCTGCTGGTCAACCTGCTCACCGACCTCGCGCCGGCGCTCGCCATCGCGGTACGCCCGCCGGCCGACGACCGCGCCGACCACCTGCTGCGCGAGGGTCCGGACTCCTCGCTGGGCGTCACCATGACCCGGGAGATCGGGCTGCGCGCGGCGTCGACCACGCTCGGCGCGACGGCCGGCTGGACGATCGCCAGGTGGACCGGCACCCGGCGGCGGGCCGGCACCGTCGCGCTGGCGTCCCTGATCGGCACGCAGCTCGGCCAGACCGTGCTGGCCGGCGGCACCAGCCCCAGCGTGCTCGCCGCCACCGCCGCGTCGGTGGGCGCGCTGGTCGTGGTGGTGCAGACGCCTGGTGTCAGCCAGTTCTTCGGCTGCACCCCGATGGGACCCGTCGGCTGGGCCATCGCCACCGGCTCGGCGCTCGGCGCGACGTTCGCCAACGGCACGCTCACCAAGCTGGTGGACCGCATGCCGCAGCCCGGCTCGCATGGACGTCCCGACGCGGAATAGTTCTAGTGCCAGGTGGCGGCGGCGCGGCGCAGCCGGTCGTTTATCGCGCGGCCCACGCCGGTGTCCGGCACCGGCTCGGCGACGATCTCCGTCACCCCGGCCGCGTCGAGCCGGTGCAGCGCGTCGAACAGGCGCGCCGCCGCCGCTGTCACGTCACCGTCCGGCGACAGCACCTCCACGGCCGTCCAGTCGCCGTCCGCCGGTGGCTCCCGGAAGGCCAGGAATCCCCGCCGGCCGCCGCCGGGCTCGGCCGCCGCGCCCAACCGCAACGGGGTACGCGGGGCGTAGTGCGCGGCCAGCGTCCCGGGCGCGACCGGCTGGCCGGAGCTGCCCTGGCGCACCTCGACCGGGCCGACCGCCTCGACCAGCGCCTCGATCGGCAGCGCGCCCAGCCGCAGCACCACCGGCCGCTCGCCCCGGGCGTCCACGATCGTCGACTCGATCCCGCACCGGGTGGGCCCGCCGTCGAGCACCACGTCCACCGCCCCGCCCAGCCCGGCCACCACGTGCTCGGCCCGGGTGGGGCTGAGCTGGCCGAACCGGTTGGCGCTCGGTGCGGCCACCGGCACGCCCGCCGCCGCGATCAGCGCCCGCGCGGACGGCTCGTCCGGTACGCGTACCGCCATGGTGTCCAGGCCGGAGGTGACGATCGGCGGGATGATCTGCGGCCGGTCCACGATCAGGGTGAGCGGGCCAGGCCAGAACCGCTTCGCCAGCTCGGCCACCGCCGCTGGCACCTCGCCCACCAGTGCGGTCAGATCGGCGGCGTCGGCCAGGTGGCTGATCAGCGGGTCGAAGCTGGGCCGCGCCTTGGCCTCGAAGATCCGCGCCGCCGCCCGCGCGTCGAGCGCGTTGGCGCCGAGCCCGTAGACGGTTTCGGTGGGGAAGGCGACCAGACCGCCGGCGCGCAGAACGGCGGCGGCCTCGTCGATGCCGCGCTCGGCCGGCAGGACGCGCGGGGATCCGGTGCTCACGCTTCCGACGCTAGCCTGCCCGCTTCGGTGCCCCGGCAAGACCCCGTCGACGGGGCGGGGTCCGTGTCCGGGAGCGTGGGCGCGTCCGTGGGGTAGAGGCCGGCGGCGAAGCCGTACACCTGGTCCCCGGCCCGGGGGATCTGCGCGAACCGCCGGGCCAGCGCCTGCACCTCCGCCCAGAACTCGCGGACGTCCTCGATCGGGATGCGCGCGTGCACGAGCGTGCACCGCAGTTCGTCGGCGGCGTGTGCGGCTGCCGCTTCGGCGGCTGCCTCGGCGAGCCCGTTGATCCGGGACACCACCTGCTTGTCCTCTGCCCGGGTGAGCGCGCCGACGTAGAAGGTGCGGGCGACACGCCCGTAGAACCGCTCCTCGATGGCGCGTACCCGGCGGGTCCGCACCACGCGCAGCAGCCCGGCGTCCACCAGTTGGTTCACGTGGTACGCGACGCTGCTCTTCGGCCGGTCGACCGCGCGGGCCAGCTCGTTCACAGTGGCGGCGCGTTCCAGAAGCAGCTCCAGGAGCGTGCTCCGCAGCGGGTCGGCGAGCGCGCGCAACTGCTCCGGGGCGGTGACCACGAGCAGGTCCTCGAGGTCGTAGTCCGGGATCCGCTGATTGACCGACATTTCTCGACCGTTCTAAGATTCTGGTTCGTTCGACAACTCTGGTCTGACAACTCAGGAGTGTAGTGATGGCCGAGATCGTGCTCTTCCACCACATTCAAGGGCTCACCGACGGCGTACGCGCCCTCGCCGACTCCCTGCGCGCCGGTGGGCACACCGTGCACACCCCGGACTTATTCGACGGCGAACGGCCGGCCACCATCGAGGACGGCTCCGCGCTGGTCAAGCGCATCGGCGGGGACGTCCTCGACCAGCGCGCCGACGCTGTCGTCGCCGACCTGCCGGCCGGTCTCGTCCACGCGGGTGTCTCCTGGGGCGCCGCCATCGCCCAGCGGCTCGCCCAGACCCGGCCCGGCGCCCGGGCCGCCCTGCTCTACGAAGCCTGTCTGCCGGTCACCGGTGAGTGGGCGATCGGCCCCTGGCCCGACGGCGTGGCGGTACAGGTGCACGGCATGGAGGGGGACCCGTTCTTCGGGCTGGAAGGCGACGTGGACGCCGCCCGCGAACTGGTGTCGATCGTCGGCCCCGAACGCGGCGAGCTGTACGTCTACCCCGGCGACCGGCACCTGTTCACCGACAGCTCGCTGCCCTCGTACGACGCCGAGGCGACCGCGCTGGTGGTGAGCCGCAGCCGCGAACTGCTCGACCGGCTCGGCTGACGCCTACTCGTCACCCCGCAGCCGCGCCAACTCGGCCGCGTACTCGGCGTCGGTCAGCACCCCGCGCTCGTACTGCCGGGTCAGCGCGTGGATGTCACGCCGCCGCCCGGCGGCCGACGCGGGTGGCCGGGTCCGGTCCGGACGGTCGGCGCGGACCGGATCCGGCGCCGGGTTCGCCGCCGCGCGCTGCTCCGGCGGCCGGGCGTTGCGGTGGCACTCCCGCAGGGTCGCGAGGATCTCGTCGTAGTGCTCCGGCCAGGTGACCAGCCGGAACAGCTCCAGGCGGAACGGCCGGACGATGGCGCCGGACTGGATCGGCGTCTGCACCGGGTCGCCGTCGGTCCGCTCGATGACGATCGCGTCGCGTCCCATGTCCAGGCCCACTATCGAACCCGTACCGCTGTGGATCTCCACGACCGACGCCCACGGCACCGTGGTCGTGCGGAGCAGCGAGCGGGAACGGACGCCGACAGGGCTCACCCAGACGCCGAGCATCGCGCGGCGGACCGCGACGGCGAGGACGCCGGCGTTCCACACTCCGAGGACCACCGCCTCCCGTTCCAGGAGCCTGCCGCTGCGGACCCCGAACACGATGAGCACGAAGTAGCCGACCGCGATACCCCCCACGACCATGGAGCCGGAGGTGGTCAGGTCCAGCGAGTACGGGCGCTGCCACACCGTCATGCCGCCAGGGTGACCGATCGTGTCCAGCAATTCCGCGCGGAGTCAGCGCCCCACTACCGGTACTGTGCGATCTGGATCAGGTTGCCGCAGGTGTCGTCGAACACCGCTGTGGTCACCGGGCCCATGTCGACCGGCTCCTGGGTGAACAGCACGCCGAGGCTGCGCAGCCGTTCGTGCTCGGCGGCCACGTCGTCCACCGCGAACTGCGTCAGCGGAATGCCGTCAGCCGCGAGCGCCTCCTTGAACGCCTTGGCGGCCGGGTGGGCGTCGGGTTCCAGCAGCAGCTCCACGCCGTCCGGGGCGTCCGGCGAGACCACAGTGAGCCAGCGGTACTCCCCGGTCGGCACGTCGGTCTTCGGCACGAAGCCCAGCACCTCGGTGTAGAAGCGCAGGGCCTTGTCCTGGTCGTCGACGTACACGCTGGTGAGGTTGATTCTCATGGGTTCTCCTGAGTGGGTGCGGCGGACCTGAGCCATCGCTCGGTGACGGCCCGCAGCGGCCGGGTGTCGAGGTGGTGGAACTTGTAGCGACCCTGCCGCCGCGTGACGACCAGGCCGGCGGCCTCCAGGACGTCGAGGTGCTGGGAGATCGCCTGCCGGGACGAACCGACCTGGTGTTTCGTGGCCAGCCGCCCGCAGATCTCGAACAGGGTCTGACCGTCGCGCTCGGTCAGCTCGTCGAGGATCAGGCGGCGGGTGTGGTCGGCCAGCGCCTGGTACAGATCGCCCACGTCACCCACCATAGGCAAGCGACGGCTTGCCTATCAAGCGCATTGCTCGCGAGTCGGAGGACGTCATGCCCGGATACATCCTCACCGGCGCCCCCGGCTCCGGTAAGACAGCCATCCTCCGGCACCTGGAGATCGACGGATATCCCGTCGTGGAGGAGGCCGCGACCGACGTGATCGCGCTTCACCAGGCGCTCGGACGACCGGAGCCGTGGCGTGAGCCGGGCTTCGCCGACCGGGTGCTGGACCTCCAGCGGGAGCGCCGTCGCCGGGCCGCGGCGAACACCGGCGAGGTCGTCTTCCACGACCGTTCGCCCGTCTGCACGCTGGCGCTGTGCCGCTATCTGGGGCTGGCCGCACCGCCCGCGCTGCTCGACGAAATCGAGGGCATGACGGCGAATCGCCACCACGAGCGGACCGTTTTCTTCGTACGCCATCAGGGTTTCGTCGAGGCGACGGCCGCTCGCCGGATCACGTTCGAGGAATCACTCGTCTTCGAGCGAATCCACGAGCTGACCTATCGCGAGGCCGGATTCGACCTCGCCGACGTGCCGGCCGGCCCGCTGGTGAGCCGGGTCGCGGCGATAAAAGAGGCGGTTGATCGACTGCGCCGTTAGCGCAATTCCGCCCATGCCCGGACCACATCAATGCCCCTTGCGTTTCGGACAGACGCCGGTAACATCTCCATGTTTTGATCTACACGGGGAGGAAAGTCCACATGCAATGGAAGATTCCGGCCGGTGCCCTGGTGGCGCTGGCCTTTGTGATTCCGGCGGCGCCTGCGGTGGCGCAGACCGCAGCGCCCGGGCTCAACGAGTCCTGCCAGACGGTCGAACGCAAGGTGTACAAGGATTTCCGCGAGCTTGTCACCATCGACCTGGACACGGCCACCGTTTCCGAACTGCGGCTGCTGGCGTACCGGCTGCTGGCCGAGGCGCAGGCCGAATCGTTGCCCGTTCTGCCGGGCGAGATCGAGGAGCGACTGAAGGGCACCTCGGACGACCTTCGCGCATATCTCAAGAACCTGCCGAATCGCTGGGCGACGGCTCTGCGCGTCTCGATCGGCCAGACGATGACGGGCGCCGGCCCCAACGTGCTGGCCGCCGCGCAGAAGGTGCTCGACAGCCCGTCCGTCGAGGCCTACCTCGCCTACCTGAACAACGGCCTGTACGAGGCTCGTGCGCTCGACTGCGCGTCCCAGCCGACGGCGACTCCGACGCCGTCTCAGCCCACTACCACGCCGACCGCGACGCCCAGCGCCACGTCGACAGTCGTTCCGCCCGTCACCCCCTCCGCCAGCGTGGGCGCGCCCGGTGGTGGCGAGGGCGGCGGGCTGCCGGTGACCGGTGCCGACACCGCGACCGTGGCCGGCATCGGCGGGGCGCTGCTGCTCCTCGGTGGCGCGAGCTACGTCATCGGACGCCGGCGTCGTTCCCGCTTCGTCGCATAGTTCCCTGGGCGCGCCCAACTCGATGCCTCATCGGGCTGGGCGCGCCGCGTTTTCCGGATTCCCCCGTCAGCCGGCGAGCTGCCGCCGCACCGAGTCGGTGTCCATCAGGTACGACATGTACTTGAACTTGCCGTCCTGGAGCCGGTAGAAGGCGGTCTCGACGAACGAGATCGAGGCGCCGGTAGGGGCCAGGCCGTTCCACTCCTTGACGGGCGTGCCGGTGTCGACGAGGCGGGCGGCGATCCGGTCGCCCTCGACGACGACATCCTGGATCTCCCAGTGGAGATCCGGCACCGCCTCGACGTGCTTGTAGAACTCGGCCACCATGTCCGCCATCCGGACCGGCGTGCCGTTCATGATCACCTCTTCGTGGGCGAAGTCGGCCATGCGGTCGAACTCACGCTTGTTCGCCAGGTCGACGTACCGCAGGTAGAAGTCGCGGACTTCCTGAGTGGACATGCCCGTTGCGGTGTTGGTGGCAGTGGCGCTCATGATCGTTCGTTCCCATCTGCTGGTGCCGGACCGTGTGCACGGGCCGGCCGTGGCCGAGCGGATCCCGGTGCATATTTTGTACCGCTCGGTTCTGAGCCAACCGTAGCAGGGTTCTGTACCGATCGGTTCATGATCAGGGTCACGTTGGAGCGCCGAATTCGATTGACCGGGTGATCCGGCGGGTCCTACGGTCGCGCCGATGCGCCCTGGAGAGATCGTCGTCACCGTGGAGCAGGTACGCGCCCTGATCGGCGAGCAGTTCCCCGAATGGTCGGACCTGCCGATCGTGCCGCAGCCGCTGAACGGCACCGACAACGCGCTGTTCCGGCTGGGCGATTCCCTGACGGCACGGCTGCCACGGGCGCCGTGGGCGGTCGACCAGGTGGCTACCGACGCGACCTGGCTGCCGCGGCTCGCCCCCCATCTCCCGGTGCCCGTGCCGGTGCCGGTCGCTGTGGGCCGACCGGGCGGGGACTATCAGTGGCCGTGGACCGTCGTCCCGTGGCTCAACGGGGACAACCCGCAAGCCGGGCAGGACCACGTCGACCTCGCTGTCGACCTCGCCAGCTTCGTACGGGCGATGATCGCGATCGACCCGATGGACGGGCCGGTCATAGAGGGGATCCAACGCGGCGTACCCCTGGTGCAGCGCGACGAACTGACCCGCCGGTCGATCGCGGCGCTGGGCGACCGGATCGACGGCCGGGCCGTGACCGCGGCGTGGGACGAGGCGATGACGGCGGACGAGTGGCCCGGACCGCCGGTGTGGCTGCACGCTGATCTCCTGGCGGGCAACCTGCTGGTCGACCGGGGCAGGCTCACCGGGGTGATCGACTTCGGCGGTCTCGGCCGCGGCGATCCGGCCGTCGAGATGCGACCCGGCTGGAGCCTGTTCGACGCCCGCGCGCGAGCCGCCTACCGTGAGGCGCTCGGGTTCGACGAGGCGACCTGGGTACGCGGATGGGCGTGGATGCTGTCCGTATCGCTCTACTGGCTGGCGGACCTGTGGGACTCGATCAGCGAACACGACCGGCGGGACACCATCCGCCACATCGACTACATCGTGCGCCACCGCCACGACTGACCTGCGGTGTGCACCGATCAGTTCCCGTCGCCCGGCTGGTCTGGTGTTACGGGACCGACCGACGGAGGCATGCGCAGTGCGGAAACTGATCTACGGCATGAACCTGACAGTGGACGGCTACGTGTCCGCGCCCGGCGACGACATCGGCTGGGGCGAACCGAGCGACGAACTGTTCCAGTGGTGGCTCGATCAGGAGCGGGCGATCAGCCTGTTCCTGTACGGGCGCCGCCTGTGGGAGAACATGAGCGGCTACTGGCCGACCGGCGACCAGCAGCCGGGCGCCACGCCGGCGCAGATCGAGTTCGCCCGGAACTGGCGGGACACGCCGAAGGTGGTGTTCTCCTCCACGATCGACAAGGTCGACTGGAACGCCCGCCTGTTCACCGGCGACGCGATCGCTGAGATCACCCGGCTCAAGGCCGAGGACGGCGGCCCGATGAGGGTCGGCGGCGCAACGCTCGCAAGGGCAGCCATGCGGGCCGGGCTGATCGACGAGTACGAGATCGTCACCCACCCGGTCCTCGTGGGCGACGGCAAACCGTTCTTCGGTGCGCTGGACGGCTGGTCGAAGCTCGACCTGGTGGAGACGCGGACGTTTTCCGGCGGCGTAACCCTGAGCAGGTACGAGACGAGGCGCTGAGCGCGTCACGCCGGCCGAGCGGGAGTGATAGCGGGGATGTAGACCAGCGCGTCGAAGCTCTGGCGGAGCGACGGCAGCTCGACGTAGTGCTCGGCGTCCTCGGCGGGGTCGTACAGGCCGGAGATGATCCGGGTGGGCCAGGAACGGTCCAGCTCCCCTGCGGTCACGGCCGACGACGGCGTACGCAGGTCGAGGGTGCGCTCGCCGTGGGCGCCGGCGAGTTGGGCCTCGATGGAGTCCGGGCGTGGTTCGGGGATGGTGGCCCTCGCGATCTGGCCGCTGCCGACGGCGATGTGCACGGCGACGTACCGATCTCCCAACTCGGCTCGCAGGCGGGAGCCGAGCATGGCACTGGGATGCGCGGCGACGTGGGTGCTGCCCTCCCACAGCACGATCCGTTCCCCGGTACGTCGATGGTGGTCCAGGAGCCGACCGGCGGCGGCGTGTTCCTCCCGGGCCATGTCGTGTCCGACGTCGATCGCGCGTGCGTGGAAATCCACCACGGCGTCGAGGAGTTCCAGCGCGGCGTCCCGCCCGTCGCCGGGCGGCAGTTCGGCCGCGTCGGCCCGTGCGGCGCGTGCCAGTTCCACGAACGGGGTGCCCGGGTGGGTGCCACGGGCTCGCAGCACGTGTTCGCCGCTGCTGTGGGCAACACGGATGACGTCAAGGAGCGCTTCGACTCTCGCAGCGGTGCTCCCGTCGATGGGCGCGAGCAGGTCGATGATGCGGGGGTAATCCGCGGACAGGACACGTGCGCCGGCGACGCCGATGATCCGGACCGGTGCTTCCGGCCGGGCCCGGTTGTGCTCACGCAACCAGACCAGCGCATCGCGCATCTCGCCGACCTGCCACGGTCCCCACGCTTGGGCGAGCGCGCGGTCGATGTCGACGTCCTGACCGGACACGTACCTGTCGTAGAGATCGGCGACGCGCTGATTGTCCAGCACGGCGATCGTCGTGAATCCGCGCTCGACCAGGAGCCAGGTGGCGTCGGTGACGAAGTCGAGCACCTCGTGCGCCTCGCGGGTGCTCACGCCGAGACCCACGATTGCCGCCTCGGCGGCGGCATCGGCGATCAGGTCCGGCCGCAGGCCGGCCGGAGTTGTGGCGAGCCACTCGGCGAGGGCTTGGGCCGGGGCTGGTGCGGCTGGTCGAGTGTTCATACCGGCAGCCTCGACCTTCAACATATGGTGAAGTCAAGGGTGGCGCCTGCCGGCGGCGTCAGGAGTCCAGTGCCGCCCCCAGCTCGCAGAGCCTGGCGCCCGAACCGAGCAATTCGAGCCGGGCCTTCAGGTCGGCCACGCGCTGCTCGGCCTCGGTGACGATGCGCTCGGCGACCCGGCCCCAATCCTCGGGTCCCGGGTCGGCGGGAAGCGCGGAGAACAGTTCGGCGATCTCGCGCACCGTCAACCCGACCCGCTGGGCGAGCTTGGCGACATGGATGCGGCAGGCAGCGGACTCGTCGAACCGGCGCTGGTTGCCCGCGGTCCGCACCGCGTTGATCACGCCGTGCTTCTCGTAGAACCGCACCGCCGAGGGCGCCACTCCACTGTCGGCGGCGACATCGCTGACGGTGGCGTATGCCAGGCGCGGGCTCGTGAGCGTCATGTCCTCACCGTACGCCCACGAGGGGTTGCTTCCCCCGACGATGCGCGTCGATCCGGCTTGACTTCAACATATGTTCAACCCGCAGCGTGGTGGACATGACCGCTCCGACAGCACACGCGAATCGCCACTCCACCACCGCCGCGCCGGCCACGACGCGAATCGCGGTGATCGCCTCAAGCCTTCGCGACGGGCGGATGAGCCCGACCGTCGCCGAATGGGTCGTCGCCGCGCTCCAGCAGAGCAGCGGCGTGCACGTCGACCTGATCGACCTCGCCGAGATCACGTTGCCCGACGACGCCCAGCTTTCTCCCGGCGGCGGACCGAAGACCGAGGTTGCCGACCGGATCGAGGCCGCCGAGGCGTTCGTGTTCGTCACCCCGGAGTACAACCACTCCTACCCCGCATCGCTGAAGCGGCTGATCGACTGGCACTACGCCGCCTGGATGCTCAAGCCCGCCACCGTCGTCGCCTACGGAGTCCAGGGCGGGTACGCGGCGATCGAACACCTGCGCGGCGTACTGGCCGAACTGAACATGGTCACCACGCGACGCTGCCTCGGACTGGCTGCCCCGTGGGAGGCCCTGGACGACGGCAACCGCTTCTCACCCGCCGACGGCACGAACAAGGCGCTGTCCAGTGCGCTGGCTGAGCTGGCCTGGTGGACCGCCGTCCTCACCGACGCACGCGCCAACCGTCCGTTCCCGGCCTGAGGCGTGTTCATAGTCGACGAGGCTGTACTCGGGACCGAGATCAACCAGGGCTGTACAGCTACACAGACCGTCAGAATCAACGGATGGACTGGGCCGACATTCAACTGAGCTTGCGAAACGTCCTCAACGAGTGGGATCCGATCGGAGTGGCGGAGATTGCGCCGGACGAGTACGACTGCATGCACGGACCACTCTTGGACAGGCTGCGTGCCGGTGCCGGCCAGACGGAGATCCGGGCGTTCCTGCGACACGAACTGGGAGACCACTTCGGCCTAGATGCTGCGCGGTATGACCTCGACTCCGTTGCAAACCGGATTGTCGGCTGGTGGAACACAGTCCAACCGTCCTTCTAAGTTCCCGCACGCAGGGACACCGTCAGTTTGGAAGAGCGCGTGCTCAACCGGTCGTGATGCCCGAAACGCCGGCTCGTGGCTGCCGGGCTTGATCACCTCTCGTGCCCGCCGGTGACCAGCCCGTCGTCCCCAGCGGATGACTCGCCAGCAGGACGAATCCACCGCTATCGCGGTACGGTCAGCTATCCACCACTTGGAAGATGATCCATACGATTTGCAGTGCAATGCCTACTGCGCCGCCGACGAGTCCCAGGAATGCCAGCGCACGGCAGAGAAGTTGGGAATTCGCACGCAACCCGAGCAAGCCGAATACGACACCGGCAGCTCCGGAGAGGGCGCCGAAGTCCAGGTGCGGAAACAACGGCATCCAGACCACACCGCCGGCCAGCGCCAAGAGGGACAGGACCAAGCCCGCGTGATTGAGGCCCGTGGCCTTGTGATCGTGTGCCACGGACGGCAGGTCAGCGACCAGGGCGTCCAGTTCGCCGTAGGTCTTCGCCACGTAGGCCTGTTCTGACCGGTCCTCAAACTCCACCAGAGTCAATCGCCCCTCGCCGGCAGCGGCACCGAGCCGCACCACGGCTGCCTCTCGGTCACGATCAGACACCCGCACGTTGTCCATGAGCAGAGGGTAGCGATAGGCCGTGGTCACGTCGATGAAAGACACCGCCTTGCCCTCTCAGTGCCAGGAAGGCTGGCGGAGCTGTTTGCTCTGGCCGTCCGGGCGTTGGAAGCACAACGCGTGCGCTAGGCCAAGGAACGGCTCGCGGCCGGGGAGGTGTGGTCGGATCTGGACCTGGTCTTCGCCAGCACCATCGGCACACCATGGAACCACGGAACGTCAACCGGCGCTTCGAGCAGCTCCGCGCTGCGGCCCGGCTGGACTGGCTGCACCTGCACGACCTGCGCCATGCATTCGCCACGTTCCTGCTCGACCAGGGCGAGGAGTTGCGCACGGTGATGGAGCTGCTCGGGCACTCCACGATCCGGATGACGGCTGACACCTATGGGCACGTCCTGCCGGCGCGGGCTCGTCAGGCTGCCTCGGCCATCGACCGGGTCCTCGGCGAGGAGGGCACGGCGTGACCGCTTGGCTGTACGAATGGCTGTACTCGGGACCGAGATCAACCGGGGAAAGTGCTGGTGGAGCCCAGGGGACTCGAACCCCTAACCCCTGCCTTGCAAAGGCAGTGCTCTGCCAGTTGAGCTAGGGCCCCGTGTCGGCGCTCAGCGCAGGTCGGGCGCGGTGGTCGCCTCGTGCCACAGGGCGCGCTCGTCGTTCGACGCCTTGACCTTCTTGGCCACGACGGCTGCCACACCGACGATGCCGGCCAGGATCAGGAGCTTCTTGAACATGTGCTTGACCCCTCGTGCTCGACTGCCGTCGGACGATGTGCGGTGGGGCTAGCTGGAATCGAACCAGCGACCTCAGAGTTATCAGCTCTGCGCTCTAACCGACTGAGCTATAGCCCCGCGTAGCGACGAGCAAGGTTAACCCATCGCCTCCACCGCGCCCAAATCGGGGGTCCGTGGCGGAAGCACCCGTGCCACCCCGAACCTACCCGGACGCACGACGCCGGGGCGACCGCTTTACGCGGTGCCCCGGCGTCGAGTGGATCAGTCCCGCTCGGCGAGCGTCAGCTCGATCCCGCCGACCAGGTCGGCGCAGACGTTGTAGACGAACGCGCTGAGCGTGGCCAGCGCGGTGAACAGCACGACGTTGACCAGGCCGATCAGCGCCGACGTCAGGATCACGCCCTTGGCGGTGATCCGGAAGCCGCCGCCGCCCTGGCCGCCGCCCGCGTTCACCAGGTCGGTCAGGCTGTCGTTGACGCTTTTGAACACGCCCATCGCGTCCAGCGCGAGGTAGAGCACCGAGGTCGCCACGACGACCACGATGAAGAGCACCACGGACACCGCGAACGCGAACTTCATCACGGACCAGGGGTCGATCCGCTTCAGGTTCAGCCGGGCCCGTCGCGGCCCGCGGGACGCTGCCGAGCTGACCGAGGTACGCGCGGCGCGTACCGCCTCACCCACACGCGCGGCGCCGACAGCCGCCGCGCCGCTGATGCCCGGTGGCAGGCCCCCGCCGTTCGCGGGCCGGGACTGGCCGGTGGCGCCGCCTGTGGTCGGGCGGGCGCCGTCGGGCGATGCCTTCGGCGCGGTGCCCAGGCCGCCGCCGATGCGCGGCTGCGTGCCGGTCGTCCCGGCAGAGGCCCGGCCGGCGGCCGCCGACGGCGTCTTCATCGGCTGCGCGCTCGTGGCGTTCGCGGGCTTGGCGGCCGGCGCGGCCAGACCGTTCGCCGACGTCGGCGCGTCGACCTTGGTCTCGGCCGACGAGTCCCGGGAACCCGAGTCCTCGGACGGCTTGTCCGGAGGCGGCGTCATGCCGGGGGCCCGGGTGAACTTCGGGGCAGGCGCGTCGGCGGGAACCGTGGCCCGGCCCACAGCCGCGCGGCCGGTCGCTGGTGTACCGCCCTGCGCGGCCTCCTCCTCGACCGGAGTGGCCGAGGTCCCCTTGTTCCCCGACTTCGCCTGTGTCTCCGTCATCAACTAGTCCTGTTCGTCAGGCTCGTCGGCATTGCGAGCAATCGCCACGATAGTCACGCCGTCCGGGAGGTCCATCAGCTTGACCCCCATTGTGTTCCGGTCACGCGTACGGCGTACAGGCTTCACCGGAGTCCGGATGACGCCGCCGTTGCTCGTGATGGCGAACAGCTCGTCCTCCGGATCGATCACGACCGCGCCGACCAGGCCACCGCGTCGCTCGGTGATCTTCGCGGTCAGCACGCCCTTACCTCCCCGGCCCTGGACCGGGTATTCCTCGATCGGGGTACGTTTCGCGTAACCCCCGTTCGTCGCGACCAGAACGTCCAGACCCTCCCGGACCACCTCGACGGCGAGCAACTCGTCCTCGCCGCTGAAGCGCATGCCGATCACGCCGGAGGTGGCGCGGCCCATCGGACGCAGCGCCTCGTCGGTGGCGTTGAAGCGGATGGCCTGGGCGTTCTTCGACACCAGCAACAGGTCGTCCTCCGGAGCGGCAAGGACCGCACCGACCAGTTCGTCCTCATCGCGCAGGTTGATCGCGATGATGCCGCCGGAACGGTTGGAGTCGAACTCCTCAAGCCGCGTCTTCTTCACCAGGCCGTTCTTCGTGGCCAGTACCAGGTAGGGCGCCACCTGGTAGTTCGGGATTTCAATGATCTGCGCGATCTGCTCGTCGGGCTGGAACGCGAGCAGGTTGGCCACGTGCTGGCCCTTGGCCACCCTACTGGCCTCGGGAAGCTCGTACGCCTTCGCCCGGTAGACCCGGCCCTTGTTCGTGAAGAACAGGATCCAGTCGTGGGTAGAGCATACGAAGAAGTGGCTGACAATGTCGTCCTGGCGGAGCGTCGCCCCGCTGACGCCCTTGCCGCCGCGCCGCTGCGACCGGTAGAGGTCGACCTTGGTCCGCTTCGCGTACCCGGTGCGGGTGATCGTCACGACCACGTCCTCGCGGGCGATGAGGTCCTCCATCGAGACCTCGCCGTCGAACGGGACGATCTTCGTACGCCGGTCGTCGCCCCACTTCGCGACGATCTCGCCCAGCTCCTCCGAGACGATCCGCCGCTGCCGCTCCGGCTTGGCCAGGATGTCCTTGAGGTCGGCGATCTCCAGTTCGAGCTTCGCCAGGTCGTCCAGGATGCGCTGCCGCTCCAGGGCGGCCAGCCGGCGCAGCTGCATGTCCAGGATCGCCGTCGCCTGGACCTCGTCGATCTCCAGCAGCCGGATCAGACCCTGCCGGGCGTCCTCCACAGTGGGCGAACGCCGGATCAGGGCGATGACCTCGTCCAGCGCGTCCAGCGCCTTGGACAGACCGCGCAGGATGTGCGCCCGCTCCTCGGCCTTGCGCAGCCGGAACGCGGTCCGCCGCCGGATCACCTCGATCTGGTGCTCGACGTAGTAGCGGAGGAACTGGGCCAGGTTGAGCGTGCGCGGCACGCCGTCGACGAGCGCCAGCATGTTGGCGCCGAACGTCTCCTGGAGCTGGGTGTGCTTGTAGAGGTTGTTCAGCACCACCTTGGCGACCGCGTCGCGCTTGAGGACGAGCACGATCCGCATGCCGGTACGCCCGGAGGACTCGTCGCGGATGTCGGCGATGCCGGCGAGCTTGCCCTCCTTGATCAGCTCGGCGATGCGCTCGGCGAGGTTGTCCGGGTTGACCTGGTACGGCAGCTCGCTGACCACGAGCGCCGGCCGGCCGCGCTTGTCCTCCTCGACCTCGACCACGGCGCGCATCCGGATCGAGCCACGCCCGGTCCGGTACGCGTCCTGGATGCCCGCCTGGCCGACGATCAGGCCGTGGGTCGGGAAGTCCGGACCCTTGACGATCTCCAGCAGGGCTTCCAGCGTGGTCGCCTCGTCGGTCTCCGGGTTCTCCAGGCACCACTGGACCGCCGCGCCGATCTCCCGCAGGTTGTGCGGCGGGATCTTGGTGGCCATGCCGACCGCGATGCCCTCGGAACCGTTGACGAGCAGGTTCGGGATCCGCGACGGCAGGATGGTGGGCTCCTTGGCCCGGCCGTCGTAGTTGTCCTGCAGGTCGACGGTGTCCTCGTCGATGTCCCGCAGCATCTCCATCGCCAGCGGGTCGAGCTTGCACTCCGTGTTGTGGCTGACGAAGCCGTCGGAGACGAACGAGTGGTCCTCGGTGTCCACCCGGATGCTGTAGACCGGCCGCACACCGGCGTCGGTGATCTCGGTCACCTGGGCGTAGTAGAAGCGCCCGTCGACCAGCGGCTCGACCACGTCGAGGATGCCCGGCTCGGTGATCCGGGCCGCGATCTCGTCGCGGTCCCGCTCCCAGCGCTCGATCCGGTCCACGTTGTGCCGGCGCAGCCAGTCGCGCTCGGTCCAGCGGCTCGCGCCGTGCTCGCGGACGAAGTCGCCGACGAAGGGCACGTGATCGCCGGAGAGCGCGGTGCTGCTCGCCGGGACCTGGGCCAGCTCGGATTCCAGCTTGGCCTGCTTGCGGCCGAGGAAGCCAACGTGGGCGGCGAAGATCCGCGCGTCCCGCCGGTTGGTGACGACAACCTTGATCTCGCCGTTGTCGTACCGGCACTGCCGGCTGACCACGCCGAACTCCAGCAGCAGCTGCTGCACCTCGCGGGCCAGCCGCTCACTGCGGGTCGAGTAGGAGACCTGGATCGTGTGGCGGGGCAGCAGCGACGACGAACCGTCGCCCTCGAACAGCGCCTGGAGGAAGGCCCGCTTGACCGCGGCCGGTCCGCGCCAGACGAACTCCGGCACGAACTTGTCGGCGCTCCGCGCCCCCACCATTTCGCCGAGCACGCTCGCCCGGAGCGCGGTGAGATCCTGTACGTCGAGCTCGTGCAGCGTGCTGCCGGAGGCGACGACCCGCTCGGCGACGTACCGAGGGCCGCCGACCGCGAGGTCGTAGGCGGTGAGGACCCGGACGAAGAACTCCCGGTCCACGTTGTTGAAGCCCGCCCGGTTCTCCGACACCCAGCCCTCGGAGACGAACGCCCCGGCGAGCACGGCCGCCTCGACGTGCTCCAGCATCGGGTAGCCGATCTCGTCCGGCACCGTGCGCTGGAGGACCACCCGGTCGCCCGGGGCGATCTCGGCGAGCAGCTTCCAGAGCAGAGTCGGCACGCCGGCCACGTTCACCAGGCAGAGCACCGGGTGGTTGTGGGTGCCCGTCAGTTCGTACCCCTCGCGGGTGCGCAACCGCAGCGTCGGGTGCTCACCGGAGTGGAAGAACCTGGAGGCGCGGACCAGGTCGCCGTTGCGGTCGCGGACCTTGAGGTCGACGTCGGTCTCGCTGCTCGGCGCGGCGTCCGGCACGATGTCGCCGATCCGGACGGTGCCGTCAACGGTACGAACCCGGACATCTGCCGTGACGCAGTACCTCATGGCGGCAGCCGGATCGTTGCCGGGCGAGCCGAAGTTGCCGTTGCCGTCGACCAGCGGGTAGCGCAGCGACCACGGCTGCGCCATCCGGACCAGCGCGTCGTAGATGGCGGAGTCGCCGTGCGGGTGGAACTGGCCCATCACGTCACCGACGACGCGGGAGCACTTCACGTACCCGCGGTCCGGCCGGTAGCCGGAGTCGAACATGGCGTAGAGGATCTTGCGGTGGACCGGCTTGAGCCCGTCCCGGACGTCCGGCAGGGCCCGCCCGACGATGACGCTCATCGCGTAGTCGAGGTACGAGCGCTGCATCTCGACCTCGAGGCCGACCGGCTCGATCCGGTCGTGCTGGACGACCGCGGCCAGTGTCTCCGGGGTCTCCGGCTCGTTCGGGGTGGACTCGGGAGTATCGGTCACTGTTAACCCTTATCAGACTCTTCAGTCGTGGTCTCGCTGTGGATAACGGCTGTGGAAAGCGTTCAGGCTGTGGATAACTCTGTGGACTCCCGGGCCGGCCGGTGGATCTCCGGCCGGCCCGGCGCGTCCGTCAGATGTCCAGGAACCGCACGTCCTTGGCGTTGCGCTGGATGAACGACCGGCGTGCCTCGACGTCCTCACCCATCAGGACGCTGAACAGCTCGTCCGCGGTTGCGGCGTCGTCGAGCGTGACCCGCCGCAGCGTGCGCGTCCCCGGGTTCATCGTGGTCTCCCACAGCTCGGGGTAGTTCATCTCACCGAGACCCTTGAACCGCTGGATGTCGTCCGGGCGGGCGTTGGGCTTCTTCTGCTGGCGCAGGGCGATCAGCCCGTCGCGCTCCCGGTCCGAGTACGCGTACTGGGCGTCGTCGCCCTTCTTGTTCCACTTGATCTTGTAGAGCGGCGGGGCGGCCAGGTAGACGTGCCCCAGCTCCACGAGCGGCCGCATGAACCGGAACAGCAGCGTGAGCAGCAGCGTCTGGATGTGCTGGCCGTCGACGTCGGCGTCGGCCATCAGCACGATCTTGTGATAGCGCAGCTTCTCGATGTCGAAGTCGTCGTGGATGCCGGTGCCGAGCGCGGTGATCAGCGCCTGCACCTCGTTGTTCTTCAGCACCCGGTCGATGCGGGCCTTCTCCACGTTGAGGATCTTGCCGCGGATCGGCAGGATCGCCTGCGTACGCGGGTCGCGGCCCTGCTTGGCCGAGCCGCCGGCCGAGTCGCCCTCGACGATGAAGACCTCGGACTCGCGCGGGTCGGTGGACTGGCAGTCGGCCAGCTTGCCGGGCATCGAGCCGGACTCCAGCAGCGACTTGCGCCGGGCGAGCTTGCGCGCCTGCTGGGCGGCGATGCGGGCCCGGGCCGCCTGGGAGGCCTTCTGGATGATGATCTTCGCCTCGGCCGGGTTGCGGTCGAACCAGTCGACCAGCGACTCGTTGCAGACGCGCTGCACGAAGCCCTTGACCGGGGTGTTGCCCAGCTTGGTCTTGGTTTGGCCCTCGAACTGCGGGTCGGTGAGCTTGACCGAGATGATCGCGGCCAGGCCCTCGCGGATGTCCTCGCCGGAGAGCCGCTCGTCGCCCTTGAGCAGCTTCTTCTCGGCGCCGTAGCGGTTGACGACGCTCGTCAGCGCGGCCCGGAAGCCCTCCTCGTGGGTGCCGCCCTCGTGGGTGTTGATGTTGTTGGCGAACGTGTAGACCGACTCGCCGTACGACTCGTTCCACTGCATGGCGATCTCGACCGACATGCCCGTCTCCTCGGCGCCGAACTCGACCACCGTCTTGTGGATCGGGTTCTTCGAGGCGTTGAGGTGCCGGACGAAGTCGGCGATGCCGCCGTCGTACCGGAAGGTGACCTCGCGGGTCTTGCCCTCCTCGTCCTCCGGCACCCGCTCGTCGAGCAGGTGGATGGTGAGCCCCCGGGTGAGGAAGGCCATCTCCTGCAGGCGGCGGTAGATCGTCTGGAAGTCGAAGTCGACGGTCTCGAACACGTCGGGGTCGGGCCAGAAGGAGACCGCCGAACCGGTCCGGTCGGTCGTCTCACCCTTCTCCAGCGGGGTCGGCTTGGAGTGGTCGTAGCGCTGCCGCCAGACGAAGCCGTCCTTGTGGATCTCCACGGCCATCCTGGTGGAGAGCGCGTTGACCACGGAGACGCCCACGCCGTGCAGGCCGCCGGAGACCGCGTACGCCTTGCCGTCGAACTTGCCGCCCGCGTGCAGCACGGTCAGGGCGACCTCGACACCCGGCTTCTTCAGCTTGGGGTGCAGGTCGACCGGGAAGCCACGGCCGTTGTCGGTCACCCGGACGCCGCCGTCGGCCAGCAGCACCACGTCGATGGTGTCGCAGTGCCCGGCCAGCGCCTCGTCCACCGCGTTGTCGACGACCTCCCACACCAGGTGGTGCAGACCGCGCTCGCCGGTGGACCCGATGTACATACCGGGCCGCTTCCGGACCGCCTCCAGGCCCTCGAGAACGGTGATGGACTCGGCACCGTACTTCTTGTTGTCCTCCGCTGCCACGCTCGGCCACTTTCTCGCACCGGCCGCGCGTGGGCGCGGGGCGCGGGTTCGGCGGACAGGACGCGACGTCGGCGCGCACGGACCGCCCCTGGGGTCGCCAGGCACGGATCGTGTACGCCGGGCGCCGCGGTTGCCCGCGGATCGCGATCGGCTCGGACCCGAGGCGGGACTATGATCGAGGGCCCGGAGGCCCCTGCCCGTCGCTCCGTCTCGGGTCTTTCGTCTCGCTCCCAATCTTACTGTGCGGAGCCGACCAAACCGCCACTCGGCACCCTCTCCGAGGCGGCTGAGAATGCCGTAGCCGGACGAACCGCGCCTCCCGCGACTCCCCCTACACGCCAACGGGGCACTGCCGCGCCACCGGCCACCGTGAGCCACGACCGTCATCCGACCGGTGATCGGCCGCTGCCCCGACCGGGGGTCGCGGCCGGGCCCGGCGTGCCGTAGCTTTTGCGGCGCTGCCGTTGCGGTCTTGATCTTTTGCGCCCGGAACCGGGACGATCGTCGGAGAAGGCCCGAAAACGCTTGGTGAGAGGTGACGCCCGATGGGGCTGGACAACGTCGCGGTGCACTGGCCGCGGACCGGCCGCTTCTACGACCCGGTCGCGCCGGCCGAGTTCGTGGACTTCGGCGAGATCGTGGACATGCCCCGGATCTCCGCGCCGACCGCCGCGCTCGCCGAGTTGATCGCCAAGACCGGCACGGTACGGGCGACCGCGTACACCGAACTGGTCGACCTGATCCTCGGGCTGGAAAATGTGCTCTACGCCACGGAGAACTCGGCCGAGGACGAGGACCCGGTGATCGACCCGGACGGCTGCTCCTGGATCGCCGAGGGCGTGGAGAAGTTCATCGCCCGGCACCGGCCGTACGGCGAGCCGGTCACGTTCGAGTCGGTCAGCGAGGTGCTGCGCGCGCTGCTGGGCGACGGACGGCTCGCCGAGCAGCAGCTCCGCTGGCTGGACAGCCGGCTGGACCGGCTGCGCGACGAGAGCGGCGACCCGCCGCAGTGGAACTTCACCTGCGCCGAGCTGAGCGTGCTCGCGGCCTTCTACCGGCGCTGCGCGGAGCGCGGCTTCGCGGTCTACGCCGACGCCTGACCGGACGCCGACGCCTGACCGGGCCCTGACGCCTGATCGGGCGCCGCGCCGACAGCGGCGGCCCGGTTGGCCGCTGCGATCACCTCGGTCAGCGCCGTGTGCAGGTGCCGCAGGTCGGCCAGCGGCAGGCCGAGCCGCTGCACGATGGCCGGCGGAATCCGCTCGGCCTGTGCCCGGAGCGCCTGTCCGGCGGCGGTGAGCGTGACGGCCAGGCTGCGCTCGTCGGCGGCGTCCCGTTCCCGCCGCACGTAGCCGGCCGCCTCCAGCCGCTTCAGCAGCGGTGACAGCGTGCCCGGGTCGAGCTGGAGCAGCCGGCTCAGGTCCCGGACCGACAGCGGCGCGTGCTGCCAGAGCGCCAGCATGACCAGGTACTGCGGGTGGGTGAGCCCCATCGGCTCCAGCAGCGGACGGTAGACGGCGACCACGCCGCGGGCGGCGACGGAGAGCGCGAAGCAGACCTGCTGCTCCAACGCCAGGGGGTCCTCCTCGATCGGGTCGCTCACCCTCGTCCTCCTCGTCGTCGTTGCGAGCGTAGCAACGATTGGTGTACCAATTGTTTGTACACCAAGCAGGGAGAGGGCGGCGGATGAGCGACGACGAGCAGGTGGGCGACGCCTCCGGCAAGGGCGGCCGCCTGTTGGGCTGGGTGTTCCGCAACCTCGCCGGCCCCTCCCAGGTCCAGGGCGCGGTGCAGGGCGGCTCCCGGCTGGCCCGCGAGGCGTGGAAGCAGGACCTGGAGCGCCGCAAGCAGTGGAGCCGCGAGCAGCGTGAGCTCAAGCGCGCCCGGCGGGAGGCCCGGCGCTCGGGAGGCGACGGTCAGCCGTAGGTGTCGCGGGGCCCGCGCCCGCGTACCCGCCGGGGGCCGCGCGCCCACGACGGCGCGGCCGGGCCGTGGATGTGCAACTTGCGCACCACGTTGTGGCCGACCTCGCGGGCGATCTGCTTCAACAGCGAGCCCGCCAGCAGGCGCAACTGCGTCGCCCAGGCCGTCGAGCGGGCCTCCACGGTCAGCTCGCCGTCCTCCAGCTTCACCGGGCGGCTGTGCTGGGCGACCTCCGCGCCGACCACCTTCTCCCACGCGCCGAACACCGTCGCCTCGGCCGCCGGCTGCTGCCAGCCCCGCGCCTTGACCAGCTTGTCCAGCACCGCGCCGAGCGGCTGCGGGTCGCGCGGGTCCGGCCCCGGACCGGAGTAGCCGCGCAGCCGCTTCTCGCCGTCGCCGCGTACCGCGCCGCGCCGCCGGGGAGCCGCCGCCTGACGCCGGGCCTTCGCCGCGTCCAGCACCGCCCGGGCCAGTTCCGGCCCGGCCGCGCCATCCGGCACGTTCGCGCCCGGCTCACCGTCCGCGGGCTTTCCCGGGGTACGCGCGTCGCGTCCCGGCCCGAGCCGCGCGGGCGGGAGCTGCACCTCGTCATCAGACACGTCGCACCGTCCCGTCGCCCACCGCGTACCGGGTGCCGCGCAGGGTCGCCGGCACGTCGTCGTCCACCGCGCAGGTGACGAGCAGCTGGTTCGCGCCGCCCACCAGCTCGGCCAGCCGTTCCCGCCGGCCGGTGTCCAGCTCGGCGAAGACGTCGTCGAGCACCAGCACCGGCTCGATCCCGTCGGCGCGCAACAGGTCGTACCCGGCCAGCCGCAGCGCCAGCGCGTAGGACCACGACTCGCCGTGGCTCGCGTACCCCTTGGCGGGCAGCGGGCCGAGCGTCAGCGCCAGGTCGTCGCGGTGCGGGCCGACGAGCGTCGTGCCGCGCTCGATCTCGGCGGCGCGGTTCGCGGTCAGCGCGGCCGCCAACGCCTCCGCCAGCGCCGCCCGGTCGGAACCGGGCTCGGGCAGCTCGACCGAGGGCCGGTACGCGACGCCAGCCGCGCCGCGGCCGGCGGCCACCGCGTCGTACGCCTTCGCGACGTGCGGGGTGAGCGCCGCCACCAGCTCCAGGCGCCCGGCGAGCAGTTCCGCCCCGTGCTGGGCCAGATGCGCGTCCCACACGGCCAACGTCGACAGGTCGCCGCCGCGCGAACCACCGGTCTTGCGAGCCAGGTACGAGGTACGCAGCAGCGCGTTGCGTTGCTTGACCACCCGCTCGTAGTCGGCGCGTACCCCGGCGTAGCGGGGCTGACGGGTGACCAGCAGGTCGTCCAGGTAACGGCGACGTTCCGAGGGGTCGCCGCGGACCAGTTCCAGGTCCTCCGGCGCGAACAGCACCAGGCGCAGCGCGCCGAGGACGTCCCGGGCGCGCCGGGCCGGAGACCGGCCGAGGCGTGCCCGGTTGGCCTTGCCCGGGACGATCTCCAGCTCGACGAGCAGTTCCCGGCCCTCGTGCACCACGGCGCAGCGGATCACCGCAGAGGAGGCGCCCACCCGGACCAGCGGGGCGTCGGTGGCGACCCGGTGCGAGTCCAGGGTCGCCACGTAACCGAGCGCCTCGACCAGGTTCGTCTTGCCGACGCCGTTGGCGCCGACGAGCACGTTCGGACCCGGCTCCAGGTCGACGCCGACGCGCTCGTAGGAGCGGAAGTCGACCAGTTCGAGCCGGCGGACGTACACAGGCTGTGGATACCGGTCAGCGCTTGTGGACGGCGTGGCCGCCGAACTGCTGGCGCAGCGCGGCGACGGCCTTCATGGCGGGCGAGTCGTCCTGCCGGGAGGCGAACCGGGCGAACAGCGACGCGGTGATGACGTTGAGCGGCACGGCGAGCCGTACCGCCTCGTCGACCGTCCAGCGGCCCTCGCCGGTGTCCTCGGTGTAGCCGCTCAGCTCGGCCAGCTCCGGGTCCTCGTCCAGCGCCCGGTCCAGCAGGTCGAGCAGCCAGGACCGGACCACGGTGCCCTCGCGCCACGACTTGAACACGCCGGGGACGTTCGTGACCAGCTCGGAGGCGGTCAGCAGCTCGTAGCCCTCGGCATAGGCGTGCATCAGGCCGTACTCGATGCCGTTGTGCACCATCTTGGCGTAGTGGCCGGCGCCGACCGGGCCGGCGTGCACGAAGCCGAACTCGCCAGCGGGCTTGAGCGCTTCGAAGATCGGCATCAGGCGCTCGACGTGCTCCTGCGCGCCGCCGACCATCAGCCCGTACCCGTTCTGCCGGCCCCAGACGCCGCCGGAGACGCCGACGTCGATGTAGCCGATGCCCTGCTCGTTGAGCCGCTCGGCGCGCGGCGCGTCGTCGCTGAACCGGGAGTTGCCGCCGTCGATGATGATGTCGCCCTCGCCGAGCACCTCGGCGAGCTCGTCGATGGTGGCGTCGGTGACGCCGGCGGGAACCATGACCCACACCGCGCGGGGCGACTGGAGCTTCTCGGCCAGCTGGGTCAGGCTCGCGGCGTCGCTGATGTCCGGGTTGTGGTCGAAGCCGACCACCTCGTGCCCGGCGGCGCGCAGCCGCTCCCGCATGTTGCCGCCCATCCGGCCGAGTCCTACCAGGCCGAGCTGCATCTGCTCCTACCTCCGTACGTCAGGGTCGTGCTGCCTGCGATCAGCGGGACACGCGGATCGGCATGATGAGGTACCGGTACCCCGGGATGACCTCGCCATCCTCGCCGGCCGGGGAAATGACCGCGGGCTTGAACGCGTCGACGAACCGGAGCAGGGCGTGCTGGGCGCCCAGGTTTGCCAGGCCGTCGATGAGGTACTGCGGGTTGAAGCCGATGGTGAGCGGCTCACCGGTGAAGGTGGCCTCCATCGCCTCGCTGGCGCGCGCCTCCTCGGTGCCGCCTGCCTCCACCACGAGGCCGTCGGCGCTGAAGCTGAGCAGGACGGGAGTGGTGCGCTCGGCGACGAGAGCGACCCGCTTGACCACCTCGATGAGCGTGGCGACGGCGATGCGGGCCTCGGCGTTGTGGTCGGCCGGGAACAGCGAGCGCACCGGCGGGTAGTTGGCGCCGTCGAGCAGGCGGCTGGTGGTCCGGCGAGTGCCGCCGGAGAAGCCGATCATGCCCTCGCCGGCGCCGCCGGAGGAGAGCGCCATGGTGACGTGGCCGCCGAGCGGGCCGAGCGCCTTGGCGGTGTCGTGCAGCGTGCGGGCCGGCACCAGCGCGTTGAGGCTGATCTCCGGGTCGTCGGGGTTCCACTCCATCTCGCGCAGCGCGAGGCGGTAGCGGTCGGTCGCCAGCATGGCCAGCGTGCTGCCGGTCAGCTCGATGCGTACACCGGTCATCATCGGCAGCGTCTCGTCGCGGCCGGCGGCAACCGCCACCTGGGCCACGGCGGCGGCGAAGGCGGCGGCGTCCACGGTGCCCGCGCTCTCCGGCATGTCCGGCAGCGTGGGGTAGTCCTCCACCGGCATGGTGGGCAGCGTGAAGCGGGCGCTGCCGCAGACCAGTTCGAGGTGGGCGCCGACGGCGGCGATGTCCACCGGCTTGGCCGGCAGAGCCTTGGTGATTTCGGCGAGCAGCCGGCCGGAGACCAGGGCCGCGCCGTCCGCGTCACCCTGCACCTCGACGGTCACCTGGCTGGAGACCTCGTAGTCGAAGCCGGAGACCTGGAGGTTGCCGTCGGTCACCCGGAGCATCACCCCGGCCAGCACCGGTACGGAGGGCCGGTTGGGCAGGCTCTTGGCGGTCCACGCGACCGCCTCGGCGAGCGCGTCGCGCTCCACTCGGAACTTCATCAATGCCTCCGCGTCGACGTCAGCGACAACTCTCTCATGCCGACCGCTGCCACCCGTCCCGCCCGACCGTGCGGGTACCCATCGCACCTTAGGGCGCGTGGGCATCGGCTGTGCGCCCGACCCCGTGGATCCAGGTGCCGGGGTGACTGCCGACGGCAGCGCTCCGGCCCGATCCACAGGAAGTCCAACGGTGATGATTGGTTTTTGTTGTTTAGAAGAGATAACTCATCGTCTTCATCGCACCTGTGCAAACTGTGGAGAACTCGCGAAGGCGCAGGTCAGACACGTTATCCACCGGTGTTTTTGCTGTGGAGAACCAGGGGTACAACTCGTGTCCCGGTCCACAGCCCTCGCCAGCCGCCGGGTTTTCCACGGCTGTCCACCGGTTGTCCACCGGTAATCCACCGGTTTTCTCCCCAGCGCTGTGGACAGCGCCGACAGCGTCGGACGTCGTCATCCCCAGAACCTTCAACAGCCCGCCCACAGGCGGCCCGTCGTCTGGGGACAACGTGATCGTCATCCCCAGGCGTCCACAGCGTCGTCCCCAGGAGTTGTCCACAGTCTGTGGGTAACCGGCCGGGTGCGGACGGTGTTTGTCCACCGCCTGTGACACAGGGGCTGTGGACAACGGGTACGAGCTGTGGACGAACACAGCACCGATCCTGGGCCCTTCACCGGGTCGAGGGTCAACGAATCGGTGCTGTCGGCTTGCCGTCAGCCTGCCTGTCGTCGTCCTGTGGTCACCTTCATCACGTCGAGAGCGACCCTTCCGCGGCGGCAGCCGCTTCTACCGGACCGCGCTCTACCCGCCGTTGGTGCTGTCGCTGCGCGCCGCCCGACTCCCCGCCCTCGCTCGCGACAGCCGGCTCGCCCTTCCAGGGCTCGCGCCCGCGCCCGCTCGCGTGCCGTGGTACGAGGGTCCGTCGCTGCTGCACCACCTGGAGCGGGTGCACATCGCCCCGCTCCCCGCCCTGCGCGTGTTGACCATGAAGTTGGCGGCAGTTGGCGTCCGGCTTGTCGCCGTTAACCTCATGATCGACGGGAAGTTCGGCGGCGGGAGGTATGAGGGCGGAGGGCGAGAGGGCCGGAGCAGGCGGTGGGGGCCAGGGCGGCTCGGGGGAAGGCCAGGCCATGGCTTCTGAGAGATCTTGGAAGGAGAGGGCCCCTATGAGGGCCTAAAGCTTCCAAGATCTGCGGTGATGTCCGCGTAAACGCTGGGCGAGGTGCTTGGGTTGTTTGACTCCTGCCCGGCAGTAGGACGAAGCGAGGGAGCATCTATGGCAGAAGCCATAACGGATCCACCGCCCAGCGCGCACCGCCCCGTCCCGAGGCCGGCCACATCCGCGCGGCAGCCCGCCTTGTTGACCAAGGGGTTTGCGGCAGGAATGACGTGTCTCCCCGACACAAACTCCTTGATCACCGCCGGGGCCACCGGGGCCGCGGGGGCGGCGGACGGGGAGGGCAGCGCGGGAGCAGGGGTCAGGTGGTCTGCTTGATGCGGTTGGTCAGCTCGGCGATCTGGTTGTAGAGCGAGCGCCGCTCCGCCATCTGCTGGCGGATCTTGCGGTCCGCGTGCATCACGGTGGTGTGGTCCCGGCCGCCGAACGCCTGCCCGATGCGGGGCAGCGACAGGTCGGTCAGCTCACGGCACAGGTACATGGCCACCTGGCGGGCGTTGACGAGCACCCGGGACCGGGAGTGGCCGCGCAGGTCCTCCAGGCTCACCCCGAAGTAGTCGGCGGTGGACACCATGATCTGGTCCGCGGTGATCTCCGGCCCGGCGCCGTCCGGGATGAAGTCCCGCAGCACCTCCTCGGCCAGCGACAGCTCGACCGAGGAGCGGGTGAGGCTGGCGAAGGCAGTGACGCGGATCAGCGCCCCCTCCAGTTCGCGGATCGAGTTCGACACCCGGGACGCGATGAACTCCAGCACGTCCGGCGGCGCGTACAGCCGCTCCTGGGCCGCCTTCTTCTGCAGGATCGCGATCCGCGTCTCCAGGTCCGGCGGCTGGATGTCGGCGAGCAGGCCCCACTCGAAGCGCGTACGCAGCCGGTCCTCGAGCGTCGCGAGCTGCTTCGGCGAGCGGTCCGAGGTGATGACGATCTGCTTGTTGGCGTTGTGCAGCGTGTTGAAGGTGTGGAAGAACTCCTCCTGCGTCCGTTCCCGGTTCTCCAGGAACTGGATGTCGTCGATCAGGAGGATGTCCACGTCCCGGTAGCGGCGCTGGAACGCGCTCGTCTTGTCGTCGCGCAGCGAGTTGATGAAGTCGTTCGTGAATTCCTCGGTCGAGACGTACCGGACCGAGCGGGCGTTGCCGAGCGTCGTCGCGTAGTGCCCGATGGCGTGCAGCAGGTGGGTCTTGCCCAGTCCCGAGCTGCCGTAGATGAACAGCGGGTTGTACGCCTTGGCTGGCGACTCGGCCACCGCCACGCTCGCCGCGTGCGCGAACCGGTTGGACGAGCCGATGACGAACGTCTCGAACATGTACTTCGGGTTGAGCCGGTTGCCGCCGCTCTCCGTACCGCCCGGCAGCCGGCGGTCGGCCTGGCCGCCCGGGCGGTGGTGGTCGGCACCGCCACGGCCGGGGCCACCACGACCGGGGCCGCTGTCAGTGGCGCCGTCGCGGGGCAGGCCGCGCATCGGCGCGGGATCGGCGGGGCCGGGGCTCTCCCGGTAGCGGGGCTCGTACCCCCCGGAGTCAGGGGCGGAGGGCTCGACCCGGCGCTCGTCGAAGGCGCGGCGCTCGGGCGCGGCGCGCAGCGGCTCGGCGAACGCGGCGCTGAAGAGCGTGTCCTGCGCGTCCCGCCCGGACGGGATCAGATGAGGGCGGCCGCCGTCCGCGGTTCGCTGCCGCGGCGCCGGTTCGTCCGCCTGCTGCTCCGTGCGGGGATCCGCGTAGCCGGAGTCGGCGTACCCAGGCTCGGGGTAGCCGGACTCGGCGTACCCGGACTCGGCATAGCCGGGCTCCGGGCGAGGCGACGGGAAGGGCGGGTTGGCAGTGGGCGGGCCGGGCTGGTCGAAGCCGGGCAGCGGGGCCGCGCCGTCGTGCTCGGGGAGCGGTTCCGGGCTGCTGCGGTAGACAGTGCCGGCCGGGCGTGCTCCGGAGTCCTCGGTGACCCGTACGGTGACGGCCACCTGTATCGGCCGTCCGAGCCGGCGGCTCAGCGCCTCGGTGATGGCCGGGCGCAGCCGCGACTCGATCACGTCCCGGGTGAAGGCGTCCGGAACGGAGAGCAACGCGGTGTCCTCGACGATCGCCCGCAGCCGGGTGAGCCGGAGGTACGCCCGTTGCTGCGCGGAGATGATCTCGTCGGCGAGTTCGTCGGTGGTCGCCGTCCACACCGCGGCCAGGTCGGTCGCTCCGGTCACCGTCGTGCCACCCCCTCGCCTGCTCCTCACGCCCGCCCGGACGGCTGACCGGTCGTCATCCACAAGTTATCCACAGCCTGTGTACCGACCGATTGTGACCGCCCACCGGACGCGGGTCGGACCTGCCCCCCTCGATTCGCGGAGGCGCTGAAGCGGGTTCACCGTGCCGAACGATTCAACAGCGTGTCCGGTCTTGCCGATCGGCGACAAACCCCGGACCCCCGACGTCGACCGCAATCGGGCACGCTAACAGCGCGGACCCCACGCCATCAACCGGCGACACCCTGACGACCTTGGCAACATCAGTGAA